>NZ_JACXBU010000010.1 GCF_014700075.1 Pseudomonas sp. JM0905a
TGTTGCCGCAGGAGGCGCGGATCTTCCCGGACAGCTCGTTCATCGCGGCGATGGTGCGCTCCACCACCTGGCGGCCGTCTTCGGCCAGGGTGCGCGCGGAGGAGGCCTGCTGCGAGGCGTCGGCGGCGTTACGGGCGATTTCCTGGGCGGCGGCGCCCAGCTCGTTGATCGCAGCGGCGACGCTGTTGGTGCGGTTGGCCTGCTCGTCGGAGTTGCTCATCGACGAGTTGGAGGCGTTGAGCACCAGTTTGGCCACCTGGTTCACATGGGTGGTGGCCGAGGACACTTCGCGGATCGAACTGTGGACGCGCTCGACGAAACGGTTGAACGACTTGGCCACCGCGCCGAATTCGTCGTGGGCGTGCACGCTGAGGCGTTTGGTCAGGTCGCCGTCGCCTTCGGCGATTTCGCGCATGGCGTGGCCGAGCTGGTGCAGCGGCTGCATCAGCACGCGGATCAGCATGCCCAGGAGCAGGACGGTGGCGATCACGGCAATCAGGGTGGCGATGATGGCCGAGGTGCGCACTTCATCGAGCATGGCGAAGGCGGCGTCCTGATCCAGCACCAGGGCGACGTACCAGTTTGCGCCGGGCAGGCCTTCCAGCGGGGTGAAGGCGATGAACTGGGTCTTGCCGTCCACCTCGAATTCGCTGACGCCGGCAGCCACCTTCGGAGTGTCCTGCGGGTACAGCTCGTTGATGCCCTTGAGGATGTAGCGGTTATCCGGGTGCAGCAGCACCTTGCCCTCGGCGCTCACCAGGAAGGCATGGCCATGGCCCTGGAACTTCAGCGAGTCGATCAGCTGGGCAATGCTCGCCAGTTCCATGTCGGCGCCGGCCACGCCGACCATCTGGCCTTCACGGTGAACCGGCGTGGCGATGGTGATCACCAGCTTCTGCGAGGAGGCGGCAATGTAGGGTTCGGTCAGCGCGGTGCCCTGGGCGGTGCTGGCAGCCTTGTACCAGCCACGGGCGCGCGGGTCGTAGTCGGCCGGACGGTTGCCGGCGGGCACTGAAGTCATGGCGCCGTCGACACCGCCGAAATAGGTGAGCTGGAAGCGTTGGCCGTACACCGGCAGGTTCAGCGCGGCGGTCAGTGGTTCATCCTGCTGGCCATTGGCAGACAACTGCTGGGCCAGGGATTCCACCAGTTGGATGCGGCCCTCTAGCCAGGTCTTGATATTGCGCGTGGCCAGACTGCCCACCTCCTGTAGCGAGGCATGCACGTCGGCGTTCAGGGCCTGGCGCTGGCGGTAGTCGTTGAACAGCACGAAGAGGGTGAAGGCCACGATCATCACCAGCGAGGCGGCCAGCAGGATCTTTTGGCTGAACTTCAGGTTTGAGGGCATCGCAAGGTATCCATCCAAGTTTTCTGGCAGGGGTATGCCGGTTGCCGCGCGCAGGTTGTGTCTGGGGCGGGTCAGTCGATCCATGGCATTGGCCGTCACCACGGGCTATCGCCGGCGCCGCGTGGCGGGCCGGGGAACAGGGGCAGGGTGCTGGGGCGGAGCCTGGACCGCGGTCGCCGGGGTATCGGCGTGCCGCGAGCCCTTACCGGTTCTGGTCGTGGTTATGGTCCGGAATGGGGGCTTTGTTCGCTGCCTCGGCAAGGTCGTCGGGAGCAGGGCGCGAATGCTGGCATTTTGGCGTCAAATGCTGAATCGCCGTTAGTCGGATTTGCGGCAAAGATGTGCAGGTTTGAGCCGGGCAACTACTTGTGGGGGCGAATTCATTCGCCCCCACAAGCAGGTAAGTCAGAGCTGCTTGAGCATCTCCTCCAGGTGCACGTAGTCCATATGGTGCGCGGCGGCGACGCTGCCGTTGGTGAGTCGTCCTTTCGCCACATTCAGGCCGTGGCGCAGGTGCAGGTCGTCTTCCAGCGCCTTGCGTGTACCTTTCTGTGCCAGGGCGATGACAAAGGGCAGGGTGGCGTTGTTCAGCGCCAGGGTGGAGGTACGCGCCACCGCACCGGGCATGTTGGCCACGCAATAGTGCACCACGCCATCCACCACGTAGGTGGGCTCGGCATGGGTGGTCGCATGTGAAGTTTCCGCGCAGCCGCCCTGGTCGATGGCCACATCCACCAGCACCGCGCCTTCCTGCATACGTGCCACCATTTCGGCGGTGACCAGTTTGGGGGCTGCCGCGCCAGGAATCAGTACGCCACCGATCACGAGGTCCGCCGCCAGTACCTGCTCACGCACGGTGCCGTAGGTGGAATAGAGGGTGGTGATGCGATTGCCGTAGAGGGAGTCGAGCCGGCGCAGGGCGTCCACGCTCTTGTCCAGCACCGTGACATTGGCGCCCAGGCCGACCGCCATGGCCAGGGCATGGGTGCCGACCACGCCACCGCCCAGCACCACGACCTTGGCCGGTGCCACACCGGGCACGCCACCCAGCAGCACACCGCGACCGCCCTTGGCTTTTTCCAGGCAACTGGCGCCGGCCTGAATGGACATGCGCCCGGCCACTTCCGACATAGGCGCCAGCAGGGGCAGGCGGCCATGGCTGTCGGTGACGGTCTCGTAGGCGATGCAGGTGGCGCCGGAGGCGATCAGTTCATCGGTCTGCGGGCGGTCCGGGGCCAGGTGGAGGTAGGTGAACAGGGTCTGCTCCGGCCGCAGGCGCGCACGCTCCTGGGTGAGGGGCTCCTTGACCTTGACGATGAGCTCGGCGTGCTCGAAGACCTCACCGGCACCGCTGGCAACCCTGGCGCCGGCGGCCTGGTAATCCTCGTCGGAAAAACCGATGGCGGCACCGGCCTTGGTCTCTACCCAGACTTCATGCCCCTGGCGGGTCAATTCAGCCACAGATTGCGGGGTCAGGCCGACCCGGTACTCGTGGTTCTTGATCTCCTTCGGCACTCCGATACGCATGGCGACCTCCCGGGTTCCTGTTGTCCTTTGAACAAGTGTAGAAACCCGGTCACTGCGCCCCCGCCGAATTGTGGCGGGTTTTCAGGGAATCTCCCTGAAATATGCGGGGAAAACAGGCTGTCTCGGGAATGCGGTCAGCTTTCCTGGTCCTTTCGCCCACCCTTGGCCATGCCGCCGAGCAAGTCCACTGGCAGGGGGAAAACGATGGTGGTGGTCTTGTCGTTGGCGATGGAGCCAAGCGTCTGCATGTAGCGCAGTTGCATGGCGCCGTCCTGGCGGCTGAGCATCTCCGCCGCCTGCATCAGTTTCTCCGATGCCTGCAGTTCGCCTTCGGCGTGGATCACCTTGGCCCGGCGTTCGCGCTCGGCCTCGGCCTGGCGGGCGATGGCGCGAACCATGGATTCGTTGATGTCGACGTGCTTGATCTCGACGTTGGAAACCTTGATGCCCCAGGCGTCGGTCTGCGAATCCAGGGCCTGCTGGATATCGACGTTGAGGCGTTCGCGCTCGGCGAGCATCTCGTCCAGCTCATGCTTGCCGAGCACCGCGCGCAGGGTGGTCTGGGCCAGCTGGCTGGTGGCCATGAGGAAATTCTCCACCTGGATGATGGCGCGTTGCGGGTCCAGCACCCGGAAGTAGACCACCGCGTTGACCTTCACCGAGACGTTGTCGCGGGAGATCACGTCCTGCGGAGGTACATCCAGCACCACGGTGCGCAGGTCTACCCGCACCACCTGCTGGATGGCCGGGATGATCAGCACCAGCCCCGGTCCCTTGACCTTCCAGAAGCGCCCGAGCTGGAACACCACGCCGCGCTCGTATTCACGGAAGATGCGGATGGTCGAAACCGCCAGTACGATCAGCAGGAACAGGAGGGTGGCAAAGCTCAACGGAAAGGCCATGTTCAGTCTCCTTTGGGCGGACCTTCATCCGCCTTCACGTCCAGCAACAGTCCATTGCGCGCCAGCACGCGTACGCGCTGGCCGCTCCTCAATGGGGCATCGCTACGTACTTGCCAACGCTCGCCCTGCAATTGCACCCAGCCACTGCGCGGGTCGCCCGCCATCAGGTCGAGCAGGACGGTCTGGCTGCCCACCAGCCCGGCGTCGCCGCTGACCAACGCTCGCCGGCGTGCACGCACTGCCATGGCGATGATGGCGAAGATCACCAGCCCGCTGGACAGCCCCACGGTGAGGATCAGCGACAGGGGGATACCGAAGCCCGGTACTTCGGTGTCGATCAGGATCACGGCGCCGACCACGAAGGCGGCGATGCCGCCAAAGCCGATAATGCCGAAGCTGGGCATGAAGGCTTCCGCCGCCATGAACAGGATGCCGAGCAGGATCAGGGCGATGCCGGCGAAGTTCACCGGCAACAGTTGCAGCGCATAGAGGGCGAGGATCAGGCAGATGCCGCCGATCACGCCGCCGACGCCGCTGCCGGGGTTGGAGAACTCGAAGATCAGGCCGTAGACCCCGATCATCATCAGGATCAGCGCGACGCTGGGGTTGGTGATCACTGCAAGAATCTGTGCGCGCCAGTCCGGCTCACGCTGCACCAGGGGGGCGCCGGCAGTGACCAGGGTGACTTTTTGCCCGGCGATTTCAAAGGTCCGTCCATTTACCTTCGCGATCAGGTCGTGGACGTCATTGGCGAGCAGGTCCACCACCTTCAGGCGTTCTGCGTCGGTGGCAGAGAGGCTGACGGATTCGCGCACCGCCCGTTCGGCCCACTCGGCATTGCGTCCGCGCATTTGCGCCAGGCCGCGGATATAGGCAGCCGCATCGTTGACCTGCTTGCGGGCCAAGGTTTCCTCATTGCCTCTGGCGCCGGGTTTGTCGTCCTTCTTCTCGCCCTTGTCACCGGTGGGTTTGTCGCCCTCCGGCTGCCCTGGCATGCCGCCGATCTGCACCGGAGTCGCCGCGCCAAGGTTGGTGCCCGGTGCCATGGCGGCGATATGGCTGGCATAGAGGATGTAAGTGCCGGCGCTGGCTGCCCTGGCGCCGCTGGGGCCGACGAAGCTGGCGACGGGCACCGGGCTTGCGAGGATCGCCTTGATGATGCTGCGCATCGAGGTGTCGAGGCCGCCGGGGGTGTCGATCTGGATCACCACCAGTTGCGACTTGTCTGCCTCGGCGCGTTCGATGCCACGGGTGAGGTAGTCGGCGGTGGCCGGGCCGATGGGACCGTCCACGGTCAGCACGGTGACGCTCCCGGCGGCCAGCAGCGTGCCGGGCAGGAGCAGGGCCAGGCACAGCAGCCTGCCAAGCAGCCAGCGGATCATGGGGGCCTCCTGCCATGCCGTGTTCACTTACAGCATAGTTGAGTCCATTACTCGGGTATTTGGGGCGAGACGGGGAGGTGCAACGGGATGTGTGGGGTGACTGGGACCCTGTAGGGGCGAATGAATTCGCCCCTACAGAACTGCGACAGGTTCGCTACTACAACGCCGCACGGAACAACGGCTTGCACGCCTTGGCGATCTGCTCGATATGGCGGTGGTCGGTGCCGCAGCAGCCCCCCATGACGTTGATGTGCGGCAGGCGCTGGCGCAGCCGCGCGTACTGGGCGCCGAGTTCTTCCGGGTCTCCGCTGTCCAGGGCGACTGCCTCGTTCAACTCGGCGTGGCTTCGGCGCGATGCGTTCGCGCGCAATCCGCGAATGCGCTGCACCCAACGGCTGCCTGGCACCAGCACATCTTCAAAATGGTCGGGGTGGGCGCAGTTGATCATGTAGTAGGCCGGGTAGGCGGCGGTGGCGCTGTCGACCTGCTCGATGGCTTCCTTCAGTGTCTGGCCGGTGGGCAGCCTGCCGTCGGTTTCCACGCTGAAGGAGATGACCACGGGCAGGCGAGCCTCGCGCGCCGCGAGGGCAATGCCCAGCGCTTCGTCCATGTAGTTCATGGTGAGTGCAGTGACCATGTCGGCGGCGGTCTCGGCGAATATGCCGATCTGCTCGCTGTGGTAACGCTGCGCCTCGAACTCGTCCATGGCCTCGTCGGCGGCATAGCCATCGCCGCGCGGGCCGATGCAACCGCTGATCACCACCGGGGTGCGGCCGCTTTCCACTTCACCGCGCAGTTCCTGCAGCAGGGCGATGGCCTGGCGATTGGCCTCGGCCATGCCCTGGGGGGTGAAGCCGAGGTGGCTGGCCCAGTCGGGATTGGCACGCCAGGTCGGACTTTCCAGGATCAGGCCGGTTCCGTAATGGTTGGCGAGGGCGCAGTAGGCGCGGAAGTACTTGCGCAGGGCTTCCTGGCCGCCGGGGTAGTTGAGCAGCACGAAAGCCGCGAAATCAGGAAGGGCAATCCCTTCATGGAAGACCAGGGTGGTCTCGATGCCACCGTCGGTGAGGAAAAGTTCGCCCTCCAGTTGTGGAAGGGCGCCGCGATATTGGGCCATGGCCTTACTCCGTGACCTGTGGACGTTCGCTGTCCGGAGCGGGCTTCATGGCGAAGGCGGGGCGGGCAGCCGGGCTGGCCTCGGGCTGGTTCCGCGGTCGATGGGGTGGCCCGTAGGCGCTGCGCCGGACGGGCTCTGGCGCCCGGCGGGTATCAGAAAAGGCTAGCACCAGCATGGGGCAAGTCCTTGCCGGACTGATGGGTGGGGCTGGGGGAACAGGCAACCACTATTTGTAGGAGCGAATTCATTCGCGAATGAATTCGCTCCTACAGGAACCTTTTCAAGGAGTGGTTGCGTCGCTCGCTCCGTTGCGCTCGTGGCGATAGGCGCTCACCGCCTCGTACACCGCCTTGCGCAGGCGGTTGATGCCGCCGATGGGACGATGTTCGGGCAGGCCGTGCCAGGGGTTGAAGGAGAGATTGTCGCAGGCGACGTTCTGTTCGCGGCTGTCGAAGTCCTGGGCCGGGACCTTGATGGTGGCGACGGTCACGAAGGGGGACACGGATTCGTCCCACTCGACGCTGGTGTCCTCGATCGGCATGTAGTGCTGGGCGTTCTGTTTCTGCACCTGGAAGGCGAAGCAGGCTGGCACGCGGTCGAGGGACAGTTGCTGGTACAGGGCGTTGCGCAGGAAGTTGGGCAGGGCGGTGTTCTGCTCTGGCAACTCGTAGGGCGGGCAGCTCTGCGGGTCGGGAATGACCCGGTACTTGATGTTCGCCTCGCCCAGCTTGTACGGCGAAATGGAGCTGTAGGTGGCGCTCACCGGGCTGTCCGGAGCCGGGGCGAGGGTCTTCAGGGCGATGATCAGGTGACGGATTTCCCAGCTGCGCGGGTCGAGGCTGGGGAAGAAGGCGCCGACCTTCTGGCCGTTGGCCTGGGCGTTGAAGTTCTGCCGGTACTCGGCCACGTCACGCACGAAGAACACCGGATGGTTGAACATCACGAAGTCCTGCTCGTTGGCGTGTACCGGGCTTTTCATCAGCTTTTCGCCGGGCACGTCGAGCAGCTTGATGGCCAGGCCACGGGCGTCGCGCGCGCTGTCGAATTGCGGGAAGGCGTTGCCGTTGGACAGGCGCATCACCGCCTGCCAGGTCTTGCCCGGCTCGGCAAAGACGCCGGCACGCAGGCTGTTGTCCAGGTCCGGCAGGACGCTGACTTCGGCCTTCACGCAGCCATGGGCCTTGGCATGGGCGTCGCGCAGCACGCGGGTGTTGTCGCGGTGCTGTTCGACGATGCGGACGGCGTCGTTGATGATGGCGCGAGTCTGCACCGCTTCATCGGCGGGGATGACTTCTTCGGTGGGCACCGGGCCGGAGAACTTCCAGCCGTAGTAGGCCTCGCCCGCCAGCCAGCCGATCACGCCGACCGCCAGCACGAAGAGAAGGAGCTTGCCGAGGAGTCGGCCGAGCCAGAGCCAGAAACGCTTGAGCATGAGTGCTTGTGTCCTTTGTCTGCTTCAGTGTTGGCGAGGGCTCAGCCCTCGCAGGACGGTCCGGGCGTCCAGGGGCGGGGTTCCACAGGGCTGAGCTGGGCTTCCAGCGCGGGGTTGCCGAGCACCTTGAGGTACTCGATCAGCGCCAGTCGCTCATCTGGGGAGAGGGCGCGGCCGATCACGCCGTTCTGGCGGCAGCCGTCGCGGAACTCGTGGCCACCGTTGCCATTGCCCTTGATACGGGTGTCCAGCAGGAAGCTGCCGGGGAAGGCGGTGGTCTGGAAACCGACGAATTTCGGGTCGTACTCGAAGCTGCCGACATGGAACTGGCTGACCCGTTCGGTGACCGGGGAAAGCAGCTGGAACAGGGTGGGCACCGATCCGTTGTGCAGGAAGGGCGGGGTGGCCCAGATACCGTCCAGGGGGCGAGGCTTGTAGCCGCGCTTTTCCTGCACGCCGATGGGCAGGCCGAAGCCGTCCATACGGGCACGCTCGTCGCCGGAAATACCGGCCTGCTTGTAGGCCTGGTTCTCGACGAAGGCAGTGATGTAGGCCAGGCCCTGGGCGCTGGAAATGCTCTTGAAGTCGATCTTGTCCAGGTTGCCGTCGAACAGCTTCACATCCAGCTTGGCCAGTTGCTCGCGGGTCCAGCCCAGCTTGCTGATGTCGAAGCGGTGGTCGGCGATGTTGTCGGCGGTGGTGGAGTCGGTGCCGATTTCCTCGATGGGCACGACGCGCATGTGCCACTCGGGATCGCGGTCGGGCGCCATGCGCTTGTCCGCCGGTACCACGTGGGGGGCGTGGCAGTAGGCGCAATTCTCGGCGAAGAGGGCACGGCCCTGGCTGGCGCGGGCCATGTCGACCTTGCCGAAGACCTCTTCCGGCCAACGCGGCGGGGAGAGGTGCTTCAGGGTTTCTTCCAGGGTGTGGAGATCGCGCACGCGCACGCTGGAGGCGTAACGTTCGGCTTCCGGTACGGCGCCGCCGTCGGGCTGGAACAGGTGCAGGGTGGCGCCGACGCCCAGCGCTTCGCCGACGTTGCGTGCCATGGGTTGCATGGCCGAGGCGTTCCACTGCACCCAGTCGAACTTCCAGATGTCCCAGAGGTGCGGGTAGCTCACCGGGGCGTCGGCTACACGGTAGTTGTCGGGGCTGATGGCGTCGCCATAGACGCTGTTGGCGATGCGGCCGAAGGCGTCGGTGCGGCCGAAGCCTTCCTGGGTGGGGTAGAGCCCGCGATGGGTATCGTTCCAGGCGGTGCCGAGCAGACGGTCGAGGACTTTCTTGAAGTCGCGGCGCAGGTCGTCCTTGCCCTCGGGGTAGCGTTCACCCAGCACCTGTTCGGCGAAGCGGCTGAACTTCAGCGGGTTGTAGTAGGTGAAGGCCATGCTCATGCCGAGCGCCTGGCCGAAGCCGCCGCCACGCAGGGTGGGCACGGTGGAGGCCAGCGAATGCAGCGCGGCGCCGCCGTCGATGCGCACGGCCTGGCCCTTGTAACGCAGCTCGCCGGTGTGGCAGGCGGCGCAGCTGATGTCGAGGTAGAAGGCGCCGGTCTTCTCGTCTTCGTGACGCGCCATGCCCACCGGCAGGTTGCCGGGATTCTGCGGTGTGGCGGTCTGTTTCGGGTCGACCAGGAAACCGAAGCGCGCCAGGTATTCCGGGCGGGCGAACTTGTCGCTGGAGAAGGGCAGTTCCAGCGCGGTGAACCATTCGTAGCGCAGGCCCTTAACCGTGGTGCCTTGCGGCGTGTAGTAGTAGGTCTGGCGCTCCTGGTCGCTCCACTGGTCCAGGTAGTGCAGCTGGTCGGGCGCCTGGTAGGTCGGGAGATTGGGGTTGGCGACGTAATAGAGGACGACCGCAAGGCCTGCGAGCAGGAGGAAAAGCACCAGCCAAAGGACACGGCGAAGCACGCGCATCAGATACTTCCTTGTAGCTTGCTGAAAAATTCCTACCTTATGCCAATCGCTATGGGTATTGGCAAGGTGCTACTACGTATTTGTGCTAAGTCGCTCGCGGATAGAGCACGACCGCCGCGCGTTGTTTCCCCAGGCCGAAACGGCTGATGCGGTCGAACTCCCGATGGGTGACCGGAATGTGCTGACAGTCCTGCGCACGCCTGTGCAGGCTGCGTTCGGCGTTGGGATCGTGCAGGTAGATGAAGTTGTGGTCGCAGTCGGTGACCAGTATCCAGTGGGGCGCCCGGCTGCGACTGCGGCGATGACCGTCCACCAGCACCAGGGGTTGCCCACCGGCTTCCAGCACGGGGCGCAGGTCCAACTCGTCACCGAGGTGCTGTTCGACATCGGTGTTCTCCAGGGCGGAGCAGAAGTCCTCGTGCGCCTGGCGGATCACCTCGCGCTTGCCAGCGTTGCGCACCTCGTCGAGGAACAACGGGCCCTGGTCGCTCAGGTGCAGCCTGACCCGGTAGCCGCGTCGCCAGGCTGCCAGTGCCAGGCCGTGTGGGCTGCAGCCGCCGTGGCCGCCGGGCATATGCACGCTGCTGGCTTCGCGCCAGAGGCGCAACTCGTCCTGGTGATTGCCGGGCACGGCACCGTCCAGGGCGCCCATGGCCATCAGCAGGCACGCCGGACCACAGGTGAATTCGGTGGTCTGGTGGTAATAGGGCACGGGGCGCTGCAGCGCCTGCGGATGCCGGACCACGCGCTTCTCCATGCGCAGGGCTTCACGGTGGTCGGGGAAGAAGTCGTTCAGCAGCTCCAGGTGGTCGTAGCCGTTGCGCTCGAACAGGGCCACGGCGTCGCGATCGTCGGGGCACACCTCCAGCCGAAGGTAGGCGCAGTCATGCTCGCGGGCACTGGCTTCGGCCATGTCCAGCAGGCGCTGGCCGATGCCGTTGCCACGGGCGCGCGGGTCGGTAGCGACGGAGTGGAGGCGGGCGAGGGTGCTGCCCTGGCGAAACAACACCAGCGCATAGCCGAGCAATGAATGGCCATCGCCCTCGGCCACCATCAGGCAGGCATTGGCTTCGAGAATCATCCAGCGGAACTGCTGCCGGCCGAGGCGGGCAACCTCGAAACAGCGACTCTCAAGCTCTACCAGCGCCGACAGATCGTCGAGCGTGGCCGCACGTAGAAGCAGGTTCATGGCAGGCCCCGCAAGGCAGGGAAGGAATCGCACGAGTATTGGCCCGGATTGGAACGCTGTCGAGACGATTGCCGAGGGTGGTGGCGAGCAAAGTTCGAAGGGAAATTGTCCTTATAGAGAAACATTCCATAGCGCGCCAAAGTTCTTGCTAGCGTTACAAATAGTGCGTCCAAACTCTTGTTTTTATTGGTAATACAAAATTTTGGCGTCAAGGAAGGTTTATTTTGGAAGCCATCTCCTCTGCACCGCGACGCCTCTTGCTGGTCGACCCTTGCGACCACTGTCGGCGAATCCTGCCTCACCTGGAAGAGGCGGGTTGGACCGTGTCCAGCCAGAACCTGGACCAGGCCCTGGCGGCCAGTTACGACATCGGGCTGTTGCGATTGCACGGCGACCATCTGGAACGCGCGGAGGGGATCAAGCACCTGATCAGCCGCAGCGGCACCGAATGGATCGCCCTGATCGATCCGCTGACCGATACGGGAACGGGCGTGGATGAGTTCATCGGCGAGTGGTTCTTCGACGCTGTGCCACTGCCGGTAGACCTGCCGCGTCTGCAAGGCCTGCTGGGTCGTGCTTTCGGTATCGCGCGCCTGCGCGGCATCGGCAATCGCCGGGGCGACCAGAACGAATTGCTGGGCCAGAGCCGGCCGTTGCGGGAACTGCGCAAGCAACTGGCGCGCCTGGGACCGTGTGAGAAGCCCGTGCTGATCCTCGGGGAAAGTGGTAGCGGCAAGGAACTGGTGGCGCGAACTCTGCACCGGATGTCGCGACGGGTGGCCGGGCCATTCGTCAGTTTCAACTGCGGCGTGTTGCCTGAAGCGGAGACCGCCAACCTGCTGTTCGGCCACCAGGGCAAGCTGGCGTCGGCCAATGGCGGCACCCTGTTCCTCGACGCCATCCATGAGCTGCCACCTGGCCAGCAGGAACGGCTGTTGTCCTGTTTGCGCTCCAAAACCCTGCGCCATGCCGATGGCGAGGTGCTGAGCCTGAATGTTCGCGTGCTGGCTTCGACCCGCGTGGAACTGGGCGACCTGGTGGAGCGCGGGAATTTCCATCCTGGCCTGTGCCAGTGGCTCGAACAGAATCGCTTGCAGATCACCCCGTTGCGCAAACGCCAGGGCGATATCGCCCTGTTGGCAGGGTACTTCGTCGATCTCTACAGCCTGGAGGCGGGGCGACGGCCCAGCCATTTCAGCGAGGAGGCGCTGGCAGCCATGGTCCGTCACCGCTGGCCCGGCAACGTGCGCGAGCTGGCCAGCCGGGTAAGGCGAGGCTATGCCCTGGCGGAGAATGGCCCCATCGAGGCGGATGACCTGGGACTGCAGAGCGCCCCGGTGGACGGGACCCTGCTGGGCACGCTGGAGGACTACAAGCGGCGGGCTGAATACCAGGCGTTATGCGACGCGCTGGCTCATTACAGCAGCAACCTCAGCCATGCGGCCAAGGTGCTGGGGGTGTCGCGGCCGACGTTCTATCGGCTGCTGCACAAACATCAGTTGCTGTAGTGGCGATTGCCGCCGCCCCTGCAACGGTCGCTTACATGCCGTTGGCGAAGGCCGGGATGCTCATGTCGATGGCTTCGCGGACCGGCTTCAGGGCTTGGGCGTAACGAGCCAGGATGTCCAGGTCGTAGTCCATGCGGGCGCGGATGCGCTGGTCGTCTTCGCTGACCGGCTCGACTTCGTTCAGCACTTTCTCGACGCCGCGAATGATCAGGTGCTCCGGCAGGTAGCAGAGGCGGCAGTTCTTGTAGCTGGAAGCGCGCAGTTCACTGATGGGATAGCCGCCGCCGATGCCGGAGGACACACCCACCAGCAGACCCGGCTTGTGCGCCAGCTCTGCCTTGCTGGCATAGATGAAGAAGTTCTTGATGGCCGGGCAGGCCATACCGTTCCACTCGGGGGCGATCACCACCACCGCATCGGCGTCACGCAGTTGCTGCTGGTATCCGCTCCATGGGCCGGTGTCTTCGGCCGGCCACAGGGGCAGCGGGCCCTGGCCGAGGTCGATGATTCTGCAGGAGCTGGGGCTGGCCGTGTCGAGTTCGATCAGGCGCTGGCGGATGAAACGGGCAACCTTGCCCGACTGACTGTTGGCGCGGCTGGAGCCGGCGATCAGGACGATGTTCAGCATCTAGGAGTTCCTTGTTCAGACCGGGGAGCAGGCTAGCCGGCGGTTTGCGAGCCGGCAAGCGAATGCACGCCAGGGTGAGACACGGATGGCGCCAGGGCGGTGTTTGAGGGTGGGTTGAGTGCCCGTTGTGAGTTCGTCGGGGCAGGACTGCGTCCTGCTTTGCGATTGAAATCGCCCCCACAGAAGCGGATGAGCAGCCCCCTGCACGGACAGCCCCCTCTCCCTCTGGGAGAGGGTTGGGGTGAGGGAAATTGGGAGCGACCGCGCCGGTGGATGTAAACAGCGACATCCACCCTACGCAATGCCCGCGCCCGACCTAGACGCGGAACTGATCCATCAACCCCTGCTGGTGGTTGGCCAGGCGGTTCAGGGCCTGGCTGACCTGGGCGGATTCTTCGGCCTGGCCGGAGAGGGATTCGGTGACGTCGCGGATCGCCGCCACGTTGCGGTTGATCTCCTCGGCCACCGCGCTCTGCTCTTCGGCGGCGCTGGCGATCTGCAGGTTCATGTCGGTGATCACCGTCACCGCCTCGCCGATGCGCTGCAGGGCGGCCACCGCCTGCTCCACCTGCTCGACACTGCCCTGGGCCTGGCGGTGGCTGCTGTGCATCGAGCCGACCACCTCGCGGGTGCCGTGCTGCAGGCCTTCGATCACCTGGCGGATTTCCTCCACCGAATCCTGGGTGCGCTTGGCCAGGTTGCGCACCTCGTCGGCCACCACCGCGAAGCCGCGCCCGGCCTCACCGGCCCGCGCCGCCTCGATGGCGGCGTTGAGCGCCAGCAGGTTGGTCTGCTCGGCGATGGCGCGGATCACTTCCAGCACCGAGCCGATCTGCTCGCTGCTGTTGGCCAGCGCCTGCACCTCTTCCATGGCCGCGCTCATTTCGCTGGCCAGCTGCTCGATGGCGCTGGTGGTGCGCCCGATCACCCCGAGGCCTTCCCGGGTGGCATGGTCGGCGCCACGGGCGGCTTCGGCGGCCTGGGCGGCGCTGCGGGCGACGTCCTGGGCGGTGGCGCTCATCTCGTTGGAGGCGGTGGCCACCTGGTCGACTTCGCGGTACTGCTGCTGCATGCCCGCGCTGGTCTGGCTGGCCACGGCGGCGGACTGGTCGGCGGTGCCGCGGGCGTCCTGCACCGAGCGTTTCACGTCGGCGATGATCGGCTGCAGCTTGTCGAGGAAGCGGTTGAACCAGCCGGCCAGCTCGCCCAGCTCGTCCTGGCGGGCGTAGTCCAGGCGGCGGGTCAGGTCGCCCTCACCGCTGGCGATGTCTTTCAGCATGCTGGCCACACCGAGGATCGGCCGGGTCACGCCCCGGGCGGTAAGCCACACCAGCAGCAGGCCGGTGACACCGGCGACGAGGCCAATCAGCAGGCCGACGAGGTTGGCGGTGTGGTTCTGCGAATCGAGTTTGGCGTCCAGCTCCAATGCAGGCGCGAGCAGGACCTTTTCCGGTACTTCCAGCAGTACGCTCCAGGGCGCGGCGGTGGGGATCGGTTTGAATGGTTGCATCACCCGCAGCATGCCGTTGTGCAGGAGCTCCACGGTTTTGCCGGCCTGGAGGTTGCCGGCCAGTTCACTGGCGTTTTCGCCAAAAGCCTTTTCCAGCTTTGCACTGAGCAGGCTGGCGTCGCGGCTGTGGCCGGCGAGCAGGCCGGCCGGGCTGAGGATGCTGACGTGGCCGTTGCCGTCATACAGCTCGCGGTTACCGGACATGCTCAGCTGCTGGAGGCTTTCCAGGCTGATGTCCAGGCCCATGACGCCGACGGTCTTGCCGTTGAGTTGCAGCGGGAAGGCGATGCTGGTCATCAGCACCTGGCGGTCGCCGACGTTATCGAAGTAGGGGTCCAGCACGCAGGCCTGGCCGGTTTTCATCGGGCAGGTGTACCAGGCATTGTAGGGTGCGCCGCTAGGGCCGGTGCTGCTGTCGGCGAGCAGCTCCTCGGTCATGGATTCCGACTCCAGTTTGCCGGGGGTGGGTTGGGCCCAATAAAGGGAGAAGCGGCCTTTGTCGTTGCTGCCAAGCTCGGCCTGGTCGACGAAGAGCTCGTCCTTGCCGTCCAGGGCGTTGGGTTCGAAGACCAGGTAGAGGCCGAGGATTTCCGGATTGGCTTCCAGGCTGGTGCGGACCTGGCGGGTCAGGTCTTCACGCAGGTCGAAGGCGTCGAGGAAGCGCTTTTCCGCCTGTTCCTTGAGGAACAGCACCTGGCGCGAGAAGCCCTTGCCGTACTGGTAGTTGTCCATGAAATAGCGCTGGATGCGGATCGCCTGCAGCTCCGCGCGGGCCTGCAGGCGCAGGCGTGCGCTCTGGTCGAGCATCCGGCTGCTGTCGGCCTTCACCAGGCTGGCGCTGCGCTCGGACTGATACAGGGACGAACCGACCAGCAGGGTCACGATGGCCAGCAGGCAGAGGCCGGCGAGCAGGGTGATTTTCCACTGGATGGACAGGCGATTGAACGGCATTGGGACTTCCTTCTGTCTCTTCGGAACTTCATTCGTTGTCGGCACGGACGGCAATTTCTTGACGCGAAGACGACGAATAGCCGTGCGGAATGCACGAGGGCGCAATTTGCAGGCAAGAATTATGCACACTACGCCCAATATTCCGAACGCTTTTGACAGTCGCCCCCGGTTTGGGCAAAGTGCGCGCTTTTTTTTCGCGGCCGGCATGGCCTGGAAAGCTGAGGAGAGGCGATGAATGCGGTAGTGGCGGCGGTGGGGATCATGCTGGTCCTCAGCCTGTGCCGGGTGCATGTGGTGGTGGCCCTGATCATTGGCGCACTGGTGGGTGGCCTGGTCGGCGGCCTGGGAATCGAAGGATCTCTCGCAGCCTTCAACAAAGGGCTGGGTGGCGGCGCCACCGTGGCGCTCTCCTACGCGCTGCTGGGCGCATTCGCCGTGGCCATCGCGCGTTCCGGCCTGGCTCATGCGCTGGCGGACAAGGCCCTGGCACTGGTGGGGCGCCAGGAAGCAAACGGCGGCAATGCACTGAAATGGCTGCTGGTCGCCCTGCTGCTGTGCGTGGCGATTTCCTCGCAGAACATCCTGCCGATCCACATCGCCTTCATCCCGTTGCTGGTTCCCCCTCTTTTATATGTGCTGACGCGGCTGTCCATCGACCGCCGGTTGATCGCCTGCGTGATCACCTTCGGCCTGATCACGCCCTACATGTTCCTGCCGGTAGGCTTCGGCAACATCTTCCTGAACGAAATCCTGCTGGCGAATGTGGTGAAAAGTGGCGTCGACGTTACCGGTGTGAATGTCACCGAGGCGATGTTGATACCGGCGCTGGGCATGGTTGCCGGCCTGTTCATCGCAGTGTTCGTCAGCTATCGCGGCAAGCGCACCTATGACCTGGAGCGCATCGCCCAGGCCGAGCAGGTGAGCGTCGCCTACAACCCGATGAGCCTCGGCGTGGCGGGCGTGGCCATCCTGGTGGCGTTCGTGGTGCAGCTCTGGCTGGACTCGATGATCATCGGTGCGTTGCTGGGCTTCGTGATCTTCTCGTTGTCGGGCGTGGTGCGCTGGAAGGAAGCGGACGACCTGTTCACCGAGGGCATGAAGATGATGGCCATGATCGGCTTCATCATGATCGCCGCGTCGGGCTTCGCCGAGGTGATGCGCGAGACCGGCCAGGTGGCGACCCTGGTGGATGCCTCGGCCGGCTGGATCGGCCACAGCAAGCCGCTGGGCGCGTTGCTGATGCTGCTGGTGGGCCTGCTGGTGACCATGGGCATCGGTTCGTCCTTCTCTACCGTGCCGATCATCGCGGCGATCTTCGTGCCGCTGTGCGTGCAGCTGGGCTTCAGCCCGCTGGCGATCGTCAGCATCGTCGGCACCGCCGGTGCGCTGGGCGATGCCGGCTCTCCCGCGTCCGACTCCACCCTCGGCCCGACCGCAGGCCTGAACGTGGATGGCCAGCACAACCATATCTGGGACACCGTGGTGCCCACTTTCCTGCATTACAACCTGCCGCTGCTGGCCTTCGGCTGGGTTGCGGCGATGGTGCTTTAGGGCACGTCAGCACGGGCGTTTGCTTGATCATTTCGACCCAGTAGAGGCGGGGTTGCCGAGAAATCGGCAACCCCGCTGTGCTTTCTGGCTGCGGCTGCATCAACCGATTTATCCGCTATTAACCCAGCCTTGACCGTCGGTGTTTGCGCCGCTGTCGATAATGTCGCTTGTGGAGGAGGGCGCAGTGGCGGACCGCAAGGTGGCTCTGGCCGCAGGCCACAAGCCCGGCAGTGGGATGCATGAGCGTTTCGATGCGTACCAAGGCGCCTAAATCCCGACCGTCAGCCTGGCTTTCATTGGTCTGCAATTGCGCCACTCGGTAGACGCAGGCGCATAGCTCGACAACAAGGCGGGGGCCTGGCTCGGGCATGGCGCCCAGCTGGAGCAAAAGCCCTGAACTGTGATTCCCGCGAACAAGAAAAAACCCGGCGCCTGGCCGGGTTTTTTGTGTTGCGGGCTTGCCTTAGTTGGCCAGGGCTACCAGTCCGGAGTGCTGGACCAGGTCCAGCAGCGGCTGCGGGTAGACACCGAGGAAGAAGGCCAGCAGGGCCACGAACAGCAGCATGATGCCGCCGGCGCGCTGTGCCCAGTGCAGGTCCGCGTCGTGACGGCGGAGGTTCGGCTCGACCAGGAACAGGGTGACCATGACGCGCAGGTAGTAGAACACGCCGATGGCGCTACCCAGGACCATGGCGCCCAGCAGCCACCACAGGCCGGATTCGACACCAGCAGCAATCACGAAGAACTTGCCGATGAAGCCTGCGGTGAGCGGGATACCGGCGAGCGACAGCATCATCACGGTGAGCACGGCGGTCAGGTACGGACGGCGCCAGAACAGGCCGCGGTACTCGTAGAGGGCGTCGCAGTCACGGCCGCTGTAGGGGGTGGACATCAGTGTCACGACACCGAAGGCGCCCAGGCTGGTCAGCACGTAGGTGGCCAGGTAGACACCGATGGCTTCCACGGCCAGACCCTTGCTCGCGATCAGCGCCACCAGCAGGTAGCCGAAGTGGGCGATGGAGGAGTAGCCGAGCAGACGCTTGATGTTGTTCTGCACCAGTGCCAGCAGGTTGCCGAACAGGATGGAGGCGATGGCGATCACGGTCAGCAGGTCGTTCAGCCAGCCGCCGGCGGTGGCCGGGGACAGCTGGTAGAGACGCAGCAGCACGGCGAACACGGCGACCTTGCTGGCGGTGGCCAGGAAGGCGGCCACCGGCGCCGGGGCGCCTTCGTACACGTCCGGGGTCCAGAGGTGGAAGGGTACGAGGGACAGCTTGAACGCCAGGCCGATCAGCATCATGCCGATGCCGAGCTGGGAGATCACGCTGGAGGTACCGGCGGCTGCCAGCTGGCTGAAGCTCAGGCTGCCGGCGTCGGCGTAGAGCAGGGCCATGCCGAACAGCAGGAAAGCCGAACCGGCGGCGGACAGCACCATGTACTTGATGCCGGCTTCCAGGGAGCGCTTGTTGAAGAAGGCGTACGCCACCAGACCGTAGACCGGCACGGACAGCAGCTCCAGGCCGATGAACAGGCCGGCCAGGTGCTGCGCAGTGACCAGCACCAGGCCGCCAGCGGCGGACAGGAGAATCAGCAGGTACATCTCTTCGCGGTTGCCCGGGTAGCCCTTGCCCGATTCACCGCCCAGGTAGGCGTGGATCAGGGTGACGCAGGCGAGGGTGCCGGCCAGGACCAGCGCCATGTAATAGGCGCCGAAGTTGTCGATCATCATCAGCGGGGTCACTTCCAGGGGAGCGACCTTCAGTGCCGGGATGATGGACAGCAGGGCGAGGTTCAGACCGATGACCGAGAGGCCGAAGGTCCAGGAGTGGTGCCGCTTCCAGGCGATGGCCAGCATGACCACGACAATGGTGGCGCAGGTGACCAGCAGCGGTAGCAGGGCGATCAGGTGTTGAGTCGTGAATTCCATAACCTACTTACCGGGCAACGAGTTGATTGACGGCGGAATCCAGCCACTGGTGCACGCCATGCATGGTCGCAGCAGAGGTATCCAGTACCGGTTGCGGGTAAACGCCGAGCAGGATCAGCAGGGCGGCGAGGCCCAGGACCATGGTCAGCTCGCGATAGCGCAGGCCTTCGTAGGCGTTGTCGTTCTTCGCCGGACCGAAGTAGGCGCGGTGGATCATGATCAGCGAGTAGACGGAGCCGAACACCAGGCCGGTGGAGGCCAGTACGGCGATCCACGGTACTTGCTGGAAGGAACCGACCAGGATCAGGAACTCGCCGACGAAGTTGCCGGTACCCGGCAGGCCGAGGGCGGCGGCGGCGAAGAACAGGCTGATGCCGGGCAGGTAGGGCATGCGGTTCCAGATACCGCCCATCTCACGCATGTCACGGGTGTGCAGGCGCTCGTACAACTGGCCACACAGGATAAAGAGAGCGGCGGCGGAGAGGCCGTGGGCGATCATCTGCACGATGGCGCCCTGCAGGGCGATCTGGCTGCTGGAGTAGATGGCGATCAGCACGAAGCCCATGTGGGACACGCTGGAGTAGGCCACCAGGCGCTTGATGTCGGTCTGGGCGAAGGACAGCAGGGCACCATAGACGATGGCGAACACACCGAGCCACTGTGCGATCGGCGCGAACTCGGCCGAGGCGTTGGGGAACAGCGGCAGGGCGAAGCGGATCATGCCGTAGGCGGCGGTTTTCAGCAGGATGCCGGCGAGGTCCACGGAGCCCGCGGTCGGGGCCTGGGCGTGGGCATCGGGCAGCCAGGAGTGGAACGGAACCACCGGGAACTTCACCGCGAAGGCGACGAAGAAGCCGAGCATCAGCAGGTATTCGGTGCCGGGGGCGAGTTGGGCCTTCAGCAGGTCGGCGTAGTTGAAGGTCAGAACACCGGTATTGCTGTAGTTCACCAGTACCAGGCCGAGGATGGCCACCAGCATGATCAGGCCGCTGGCCTGGGTGTAGATGAAGAACTTGGTGGCGGCGTTGATGCGGGTCTTGCCCTTGCTGCCGCTATGACCCCAGAGCGCGATGAGGAAGTACATCGGCACCAGCATCATTTCCCAGAAGAAGAAGAACAGGAACAGGTCGATGGCGAGGAACACGCCGACCACGCCGCCGAGGATCCACATCAGGTTGAGGTGGAAGAAGCCGACGCGGTTCTGGATTTCACGCCAGGAGCAGAGCACGGACAGCACACCGAGCAGGCCGGTGAGGACGATCATCAGGATGGAGATGCCGTCCAGCGCCAGGTGGATGGTGACGCCGAAGCGCTCGATCCACTGCACCTTGAACTCTTGCGCCCATACCGGCTCGGTGCCGGGTGCGGGAGCCAGGGTGAAGTCGCCGGTCGCCCACAGCCAGAGGCCGAGGACGAACAGCAGGGTCATGGTGAGCAGGGCGATCCAGCGGGGCAGGGTGGCGCCGAAGCGCTCACCTTGCCAGCAGAGCAGGCCGCCGATGAAGGGAATCAGGATTAGCCAGGGCAGAATCATGACGGGCTCAATTCCTTAAGAAGATTCAGGTCAGCAGCACGGCGCCGAGCACGAGCACGGCTCCGCCGACGATGGATACGGCGTACCAGCGCAGCTGGCCGGTCTGGCTACGGCTGAGGGCGAAGTTGCCGCCCTTTACTACACGCGGGACCAGGCCGATGGTGCCGTCGATGGGGTCACGACGGAGCAGGTGGCAGGCCAGCAGGTAGGGTTTGACGAACAGCAGGTCGTAGAGCCAGTCGAAGCCCCAGGCGGCGTACCACCAGGCACCGAGGAAGCGGCCCGGGGCGCTCTGGGCCAAGGCGCTGACGAAGCGGCGCTTGCCGAGGAACAGCAGGGCGGCCAGCAGGATGCCCGCCAGGGCGATGGCGCCCGAAGCGATTTCCAGGCTGTGCTTGGCCTCGCCACCAGCATGGCCGACGCTTTCCGGCAGGACACCGGCCAGCGGCGGGGTGATCAGCGCGCCGACGAAGGTGGAGAGCACGATCAGCACGCACAGCGGCAGCCAGTGGGCAACGCCGTGGCCAGCGTGGGCTTCGGTCTGCGCTTCACCGTGGAAGGCGATGAAGATCAGGCGGAAGGTGTAGATCGAGGTCAGGAAGGCACCTGCCAGACCCGCGTAGAGCAGGCCGGCGTGACCGCTGGCGAAGGCTTCCCAGAGGATCTCGTCCTTGGAGTAGAAGCCCGCGGTAACCAGCGGCAGAGCCGCCAGGGCCGCACCACCGACGATAAAGCTCGCGTAGGCCAGCGGCAGCTTCTTCCAGAGGCCGCCCATCTTGAAGATGTTCTGCTCGTGGTGGCAGGCGTTGATCACCGCACCGGAGGCAAGGAACAGCAGGGCCTTGAAGAAGGCGTGGGTCATCAGGTGGAAGATCGCCGCGTCCCATGCACCCACGCCCAGGGCGAGGAACATGTAGCCGATCTGGCTCATGGTGGAGTAGGCGAGGATGCGCTTGATGTCGGTTTGCACGAGGGCGGCGAAGCCGGCCAGGACCAGGGTAACGCCACCGACGATGCCGACCAGTTCGAGGATTTCCGGGGTCAGCAGGAACAGGCCATGGGTACGGGCGATCAGGTAGACGCCCGCGGTCACCATGGTCGCCGCGTGGATCAGCGCGGAAACCGGGGTCGGGCCCGCCATCGCGTCCGCCAGCCAGGTCTGCAGCGGCAGCTGGGCGGATTTGCCCACGGCGCCGCCGAGCAGCATCAGGGTCGCGACCCAGAGCCAGGCGTCGCCAGCCACGTACTTCTCGGGGGCCAGCTTCATCAGCTCCTGAATGTTCAGGGTGCCCAGGTGGAAGAACAGGATGAACAGGCCGATGGCCATGAACACGTCACCCACGCGGGTAACGATGAAGGCCTTGAGTGCCGCGTTGCCGTTGGGCGTGTGCTTGAAGTAGAAGCCGATCAACAGGTACGAGCACAGACCCACGCCTTCCCAACCGAAGTAGAGGAACAGCAGGTTATCGCCCAGCACCAGGAACAGCATGCTGGCGATGAACAGGTTGGTGTAGGCGAAGAAGCGGGAGTAACCCTCTTCACCGCGCATGTACCAGGAGGCGAACAGGTGGATCAGGAAGCCGACGCCGGTGACCACGCCGAGCATGGTCAGGGACAGGCCGTCCAGGTAGAGGGTGAAGCTGGGCGCGAAGCCCGCCACGCTCATCCACTGCCAGAGCACCTGGGTATAGACGCCGCCTTCCGGCGGGGCCACGTTGAACTGCCAGATGATCGAGGCGGCGACCAGGGCCGACAGGCCCACGGAACCGACGCCGATGACGGCGGAGGTGTTTTCGGAGAAACGCCCGCGGGAGAAGGCCAGGATGAACCAGCCAAGCAGCGGGAACAGGCAAGTGAGGAATAGAAGGTTCATCCGCGCATCTCGCTGGCAGCGTCGATATCGAGGGTATGGAAGCGGCGGTACAGCTGCAGCAGGATCGCCAAGCCGATGGAGGCTTCGGCGGCTGCAAGGCTGATCACCAGAATGAACATGATCTGGCCGTCAGGCTGGGCCCAGCGGGCGCCGGCGACCACGAAGGCCAGCGCGGCGGCGTTCATCATGACTTCCAGGCTCATGAGCACGAAGAGGATGTTGCGGCGCACCATCAGGCCGGTGAGGCCGAGGCAGAAGAGCACGCCGGCGACCGCGAGGCCATGTTCCAGTGGGATTGCGTTCATGGCTTATTCCTTAGCTTCGTGGCGGCCGAGGTGGAAGGCGGCTACCAGGGCTGCGAGCAGCAGCATGGAAGCCAGTTCCACGGCGAGCAGGTACGGGCCGAAGAGGGCGATGCCGACTGCCTTGGAGTCCACGGTGGTGTGACCGATGGTGGCGCCGCTGGCATTGCCGAACAGCACGTACAGCAGCTCGGCCAGCAGGATCAGGGAGAGCAGGGCAGGGCCGGTCCAGATACCGGGTTTGAGCCACTTCTTTTCCTGTTCGGCGATTGCCGGTCCGAGGTTCAGCATCATCACCACGAAGACGAACAGCACCATGATGGCGCCGGCGTAGACGATGATTTCCAGTGCGCCGGCAAAGGGCGCGCCCAGGGCGAAGAAGCACATCGACACCGCCAGGAGCGAGACGATGAGGTACAGCAGGGCATGCACCGGGTTGGTGTTGGTGATCACACGCAGGGTGGAGACAACGGCCACACCGGCGGCGAAATAGAAGGCGAATTCCACGCGCGTCTCCTTAGGGCAGCAGGCTCTTCACGTTGATCGGCTCGGCTTCGTTCTGCGCGGCGCCTTTCGGCTTGCCGGCGATGGCCATGCCTGCCACGCGATAGAAGTTGTAGTCCGGGTTCTTGCCCGGGCCGGAGATCAGCAGGTCTTCCTTCTCGTACACCAGGTCCTGGCGCTTGAACTCGCCCATTTCGAAATCCGGGGTCAGCTGGATCGCGGTGGTGGGGCAGGCTTCTTCGCACAGGCCGCAGAAGATGCAGCGGGAGAAGTTGATCCGGAAGAACTCGGGGTACCAGCGGCCATCTTCGGTCTCGGCCTTCTGCAGGGAGATGCAGCCGACCGGGCAGGCCACCGCGCAGAGGTTGCAGGCTACGCAGCGCTCTTCGCCATCGGGGTCGCGGGTCAGGACGATGCGGCCACGGTAGCGCGGCGGCAGGTATACGGGCTCTTCCGGGTATTGCAGGGTGTCACGCTTGCGGAAGGCATGGCCGAAGATCATCACCAGGCTTCGCAGCTGGGTGAAGGTGCCATGCACGACATGGATGATTTCTTTGATCATGGCATTACTCCTTACTGGGCCGCGGCCAGCACCAGGGCGCCGGTCACCAGCAGGTTGATCAGGGTCAGCGGCAGGCAGACCTTCCAGCTGAAGGCCATCACCTGGTCATAGCGCGGGCGCGGGATGGACGCGCGCAGCAGGATGAACAGCATGATGAAGAAGCCGGTCTTGAGTGCGAACCAGATGAAGGGGATCTGCGGCAGGATGCCGAACGGGCCGTGCCAGCCGCCGAAGAACAGGGTCACGAGCATGGCGGAGATCAGCACGATGCCGATGTACTCGCCCACGAAGAACATGCCCCACTTCATGCCGGCGTATTCGATGTGGTAACCGTCGGCCAGTTCCTGTTCCGCTTCCGGCTGGTCGAACGGGTGACGGTGAGTCACGGCGACGCCAGCGATGATGAAGGTACAGAAGCCGAAGAACTGCGGAATGATGAACCACATGTTCTGGGCTTGGTATTCAACGATGTCGCGCATGTTGAAGGAACCGACCTGGGCCACGATGCCCATCAGCGACAGGGCCAGGAACACCTCGTAGGAGATGGTCTGCGCCGAGGCGCGCAGGCTGCCCAGCAGGGCGAACTTGTTGTTGCTCGACCAGCCGGCGAAGAGCACCGCGTATACCGCGATGCCGGCCATGGCGAAGAAGAACAGGATGCCGATGTTCAGGTCGGCCACACCCCAGGTGGGGGTGACCGGCACCACGGCGAAGGCGATCAGCAGGGCGCTCATCGCGATGATGGGCGCCAGGGTGAAGATCAGCTTGTCGGCGAACGGCGGGGTCCAGTCTTCCTTGAAGAACATCTTGATCATGTCGGCGCCGAGCTGGAAGGCGCCGAACGGGCCAACGCGGTTCGGACCATGACGGTCCTGCCACAGACCCAGCAGGCGACGTTCCACCCAGGAGAGCAGTGCACCGCTCACCACCACCGCCAGGAGAATGACGATGGCCTTGAGGACGGCGACGACGATGTCGATCAGTTCGGGCGTCAGCCAGCTCATTGCGCGGACTCCTGTACGGCAGTGACGACGGCGCCGGCGAAGGCGGCCGGGATGCCCGGCAGACCGGCGGGGAGGCCGACCAGGCCGATGCCCATTTCTTCCTTGATGGCCAGCGGCAGACGCAGGGTCTGGCCATTGATAGTCAGGGCGAGCAGGGCACCCTCATTGACGCCGAGTCGATCGGCTTCGTCCTTGGCCAGGGCCACGTAGGGCTGCGGGATGCGCTCTTGCACCGGCGCGGCGCGGGAGCTGTTCTCCTCGCTGCCGAACAGGTGGTGCAGTGGCACGGCCTGCCAGGTTCCCTGGGCCGGGTTGAAGGCGGCGTTGATGCTGAACCAGGGCAGGGACTGGCCCTTGGCCTCGATCAGGCGAACGCCCGGGTCGCCAGCGCGCAGGTGGCCGCCGACTTCGTCCTGGAACTTGTTCCAGGCCTGCGGCGAGTTCCAGCCCGGGGACCAGGCGAACGGAATCTGCTGACGCGGCTCCTTGGTACCGGCGTAGCCCTCCATGGAGAATGCGAAGGCGGAGTCCTTGTCCTGGGGCTGACGCGGCTCGTGCACGCTGATGTTGGCGCGCATGGCGGTCCGGCCGCTGTAGCGGTGCGGTTCGCGGGCGAGCTTCAGGCCCTTGATGCGGAACGAGGAGTTCGGCGCGGCGTCGCGGATGCCGGCGAGCAACGGGCTGCTGTCGGCGCAGGCGGAGGTGACCTGGTCCAGCTGGGTCCAGTCGACCGACTTACCTTGCAGGGTGCTGTGCAGCGCATGCAGCCAGCGCCAGCCTTCGCGAACGAGGATGTTGGCGTCGTAGTAGGTCGGGTCGAAGACCTGGAAGAAGCGCTGGGCGCGGCCTTCCAGGCTGACCAGGGTGCCGTCGCCTTCGGCGAAGCTGGCGGCCGGCAGCACCAGGTGGGCGCGTTCGACGGTAGCGGTTTGCTGGTGGTCGGCGACGATCACGACCTTGGCGGCGGCCAGGGCGGCATCCACCTTGGCGGCGTCGGCACGGCGATACAGGTCGTTCTCGAGCACGACGACGGCGTCGGCCTTGCCTGCGATCAGGGCTTCCAGTGCTGCATCGACGGATTCACCACCGAACAGGGCCAGGCCCATGCTGTTGGCTTCCGGCACGACCAAGCTGAGGGAGCCGTTCTTCTCACGATTCTTCAGCGCGCTGGCGATGTTGGCGGCGGCTTCGATCAGGGCTTTCTCGCCCAGGGATGCGCCGGAGATGACGAGCGGACGCTTGGCAGCGAGCAGGGCATCGGCGATGCGCTTGACCAGCTCGGCGGCTTCGCCTTCCAGGCCTTCCACGGCCGGTGCACTCGGGTCGATGGCGTGGGCCACGGCGAAACCGATGCGGGCGAGGTCGGCCGGAGCGGCGTGGACGCTTTCGGCGGCAACGTCATCCAGGCGGGTAGCGGTGACGCTGGCGATGAACAGCGGGTTCAGGGCGTCCTGGGCGACGTTCTGCACGGCGGCCATGTGCCAATCCTGGATCTTCATCGAGGCGGCGATGTCAGTGGCCTTGCCCTTGACGGCCTGGCGCAGGGCGAGGGCCATGCGGGCGGCGGTCTGGGTCAGGTCTTCACCGAGGACGAAGATGGCGTCGTGCTTCTCGACGTCGCGCAGGGTGGGCACGGGCAGCGGGCCGTTCTGCAGGATGTCGCGGATCAGGCGCAGGTTCGCGAGTTCCTGGGCGGCGATACCGGAGTAGTAGTTCTCGGTGCCGACCAGCTCACGCAGGGCGAAGTTGCCTTCGAGGCTGGCGCGGGGCGAGCCGATGCCGATCACGCGTTTGCCTTTCAGCAGTTCGGCGGCTTTGTCCAGGGCTGCATCCAGCCCCAGTTGCTGGTTGCCCAGGAGCGGCTGGCGCGGACGGTCTTCGCGGTTGACGTAACCGTAGCCGAAGCGGCCACGGTCGCAGAGGAAGTACTGGTTCACCGAGCCGTTGAAACGGTTCTCGATGCGGCGGATCTCGCCATAGCGCTCACCGGGGCTGATGTTGCAGCCGCTGGAGCAGCCGTGGCAGATGCTCGGGGCGAACTGCATGTCCCACTTGCGGTTGTAGCGCTCGGAGTGGGTCTTGTCGGTGAACACGCCGGTCGGGCAGACCTCGACCAGGTTGCCGGAGAATTCGCTCTCCAGCACGCCGTCTTCGACACGGCCGAAGTAGACGTTGTCGTGGGCACCGTAGACGCCAAGGTCGGTGCCGCCGGCGTAGTCCTTGTAGTAGCGCACGCAGCGGTAGCAGGCGATGCAGCGGTTCATCTCATGGGCGATGAACGGGCCCAGTTCCTGGTTCTGGTGGGTACGCTTGGTGAAGCGGTAGCGACGGGCGTTGTGGCCGGTCATTACCGTCATGTCCTGCAGGTGGCAGTGACCGCCTTCCTCGCACACCGGGCAGTCGTGCGGGTGGTTGGTCATCAGCCATTCGACGACGCTGGCGCGGAACTGCTTGGCCTCTTCGTCGTCGATGGAAATCCAGGTGTTGTCGGTGGCGGGTGTCATGCAGGACATGACGAGGCGACCGCGTTTGTCGTTCTCGTCGGTGTATTGCTTGACCGCACACTGGCGGCAGGCGCCGACGCTACCGAGCGCCGGGTGCCAGCAGAAGTAGGGGATGTCGAGTCCGAGGGACAGACAGGCCTGCAGGAGGTTGTCTGCACCATCGACTTCGAGCGTCTTGCCGTCTACGTGGATAGTGGCCATGGTTCAGTCTTCATCTGCCCGTGTAACCGGGCTTTGGCTAATGGAATCAGTGTGGCCACGGGGCCGGGTGAGCGGCCGCCATGGCGAATGCTTCTTCTCAGGCGCCGATCGGGATCGGACGCGCTGCCGGAATCTGGCGGGCGATACCTGCCTCGAACTCCGGACGGAAATACTTCATCGCACTGCCCAGCGGCTCGACGGCACCCGGTGCGTGGGCGCAGAAAGTCTTGCCTGGGCCGAGGAAGCTGACGAGCTGCTCGAGGGTCTCCAGGTCGCCGGCCTGGCCTTCGCCACGCTCCAGCGCACGGAGAACTTTCACGCTCCACGGCAGGCCGTCGCGGCACGGGGTGCACCAGCCGCAGGACTCACGGGCGAAGAACTCTTCCATGTTGCGCAGCAGGGAGACCATGTTGATGCTGTCGTCCACGGCCAGTGCCAGGCCGGTACCCATACGGGTGCCTACCTTGGCGATGCCGGCTGCGTACATGGGCGCATCCAGGTGTTCCGGGAGCAGGAAGCCGGTACCGGCACCGCCGGGCTGCCAGGCTTTCAGCTTGAAGCCGTCGCGCATGCCACCAGCGTAGTCTTCGAACAGCTCGCGAGCTGGAACGCCGAAGGGCAGCTCCCACAGACCGGGGTTCTTCACCTTGCCGGAGAAGCCCATGAGCTTGGTGCCCATGTCTTCGCTGCCCGGGCGGGCGAGGGTCTTGTACCAGTCCACGCCGTTGGCGACGATCGCCGGCACGTTGCACAGGGTCTCGACGTTGTTGACGCAGGTGGGTTTGCCCCAGACGCCGACAGCGGCAGGGAAGGGCGGCTTGGAGCGCGGGTTGGCGCGGCGGCCTTCCAGGGAGTTGATCAGCGCAGTCTCTTCACCACAGATGTAGCGGCCAGCGCCAGTGTGGACGAAGAGTTCGAAGTCGAAGCCGCTGCCGAGGATGTTCTTGCCCAGCAGGCCAGCGGCCTTGGCTTCGTCGATGGCGCGATTGAGGTTGCGCGCCGCGTCGACGTACTCGCCACGCAGGAAGATGTAGCCACGGTAGGCCTTGAGGGCGCGCGCGGAGATCAGCATGCCTTCCACCAGCAGGTGGGGCAACTGCTCCATGAGCATGCGGTCCTTCCAGGTGTTGGGTTCCATTTCGTCCGCGTTGCACAGCAGGTAGCGGATGTTCATGGATTCGTCGGCCGGCATCAGGCCCCACTTCACGCCGGTGGGGAAGCCCGCACCGCCGCGGCCCTTGAGGCCGGAGTCCTTCACCTGCTGCACGATCTCGGCCTGGGCCATTTCGGTCAGTGCCTTGCGGGCAGCGGCGTAGCCGTTCTTCTGCTGGTATTCGTCGAGCCATACCGGCTGCGCGTCTTCGCGCAGGCGCCAGGTCAGCGGATGGGTTTCTTCGCTGCGGGCGATGCGGTTGGCCGGGCCGATGGAGGTAAGGGTCTTCATTGGTAGGCCTCCAGCAGCTTGGAGACGCCGTCGGGCTGGACGTCGCCGAAGGTGTCGTCGTCGATCATCACCGCCGGCGCCTTGTCGCAGTTGCCGAGGCAGCAGACCGGCAGCAGGGTGAAGCGGTTGTCGGTGGTGGTCTGGCCGAGGCCGATGCCGAGTTGCTTCTGCATTTCGGCAACGACGGACTCATGGCCGCCGACGTAGCAGGTCATGCTGTCGCACACGCGGATCACGTGACGGCCGACCGGCTGACGGAAGATCTGGCTATAGAAGGTAGCCACGCCTTCCACGTCGCTGGCGGGAATGCCGAGGATCGCGCCGATGGCGTCAGCGGCGCCGTCCGGCACCCAGCCACGTTCCTTCTGGACGATCTTCAGGGCTTCGATGGACGCCGCGCGCGGGTCCTCGTAGTGATGCATTTCGTGCTCGATGGCCGAGCGCTCGGTTTCGCTGAGTACGAAACGGTCGGTCTGGATAAGGGTGCTCATGATCAGCGGTCCACGTCAGCCATTACGAAGTCGATACTGCCCAGGTAGGCGATCAGGTCTGCCACCATGCTGCCGCGGATCACCGAGGGGATCTGCTGCAGGTGGGGGAAGCTGGGCGTCCGGATCCGGGTGCGGTAGCTCATGGTGCTGCCGTCGCTGGTCAGGTAGTAGCTGTTGATGCCCTTGGTCGCCTCGATCATCTGGAAGGCTTCGTTGGCCGGCATGACCGGGCCCCAGGAAACCTGCAGGAAGTGGGTGATCAGGGTTTCGATGTGCTGCAGCGTGCGCTCTTTCGGCGGCGGCGTGGTCAGCGGGTGGTCCGCCTTGTACGGGCCTTCCGGCATGTTCTTGAGGCACTGGTCGATGATGCGGATGCTCTGGCGCATCTCTTCCACGCGGACCATGCAGCGGTCGTAGGCATCGCCGTTGTGCGCCAGGGGCACTTCGAATTCGAAGTTCTCGTAGCCGGAGTAGGGGCGAGCCTTGCGCAGGTCGAAGTCGCAGCCGGTGGAGCGCAGGCCAGCACCGGTGACGCCCCATTCCAGGGCTTCCTTGGTGTTGTACTGGGCGACGCCGATGGTACGGCCACGCAGGATGCTGTTCTTCAGGGCAGCCTTTTCGTACTCGTCGAGGCGCTTGGGCAGCCATTCGACGAACTCTTTCACCAGGCCATCCCAGCCGCGCGGCAGGTCATGGGCGACGCCACCGATGCGGTACCAGGCCGGGTGCAGGCGGAAGCCGGTGACGGCTTCGATCACCTTGTAGGCGCGCTGGCGGTCGGTGAAGGTGAAGAACACCGGAGTCATGGCGCCCACGTCCTGGATGTAGGTGCCCAGGAACAGCAGGTGGCTGGTGATCCGGAAGAACTCGGCCATCATCACGCGGATGAAGTCGACGCGTTGCGGCACCTTGATGCCGGCGAGCTTCTCGACCGCGAGGACGTACGGCAGGTTGTTCATCACGCCACCGAGGTAGTCGATACGGTCGGTGTACGGAATGAAGCTGTGCCAGGACTGGCGCTCAGCCATCTTCTCGGCGCCACGGTGGTGGTAACCGACTTCCGGCACGCAGTCGACGATCTCTTCGCCGTCCAGTTGCAGGATGATGCGGAAGGCACCGTGGGCGGAGGGGTGGTTCGGGCCGAGGTTGAGGAACATGTAGTCCTCGTTCTCGCCGTGGCGTTTCATGCCCCAGTCTTCCGGGCGGAAGCGCGCAGCTTCTTCTTCAAGCTGGTGCTTGGCCAGGGTCAGGCTGAAGGGGTCGAATTCAGTGGCGCGCGCCGGGTAGTCCTTGCGCAGCGGGTGACCTTCCCAGGTGTTGGGCATCATGATTCGCGACAGGTGCGGATGGCCGGCGAAGGTGATGCCGTACATGTCCCAGACTTCCCGCTCGTACCAGTTGGCGTTCGGCCAGATACCGGTGACGGTAGGCAGGTTGAGGTCGCCCTCGGACAAGGCCACCTTGATCATCACGTCACTATTACGCTCCAGCGACATGAGGTGGTAGAACACCGTGAAATCGGCGTTCGGCAGGCCGCGGCGCTGGGTGCGCAGGCGCTCGTCGACGCCATGCAGGTCGTACAGCATGACGTAGGGGCGCGGCAGGTTGCGCAGGAATTTGAGGACGTCGATCAGCTTGTCACGGCCGACCCAGATCACCGGCATGCCGGTGCGGGTCGACTGGATGGTGAAGCTTTCGGCGCCGAAGCGGGAATTCAGCTCTACGACGACGTCTTGGTCGTCTGCCTTGTAAGGCGGAATGGACAGAACGGTGTCTGCAGTCATGGTCTCGGTCGCTATTCGTCAACGTAAAGAATGAGCCTGGGGTCTTCCGGGGAAGAACAGGCTCAGACTTCGTCGGGGCTGCGCAGGTTGGTGACCTGAATACGCTGTTCGCGGCGCTTTTCTCGTTCGGAGGGCATGTCGGCACGGTAGATGCCTTGGTCCCCCACGACCCAGGATAGCGGGCGGCGCTCCTGGCCGATGGATTCCTGCAGCAGCATCAGGCCTTGCAGGAATGCCTCCGGACGGGGCGGGCAGCCGGGAATGTAGACGTCCACGGGAAGGAACTTGTCCACGCCCTGAACGACCGAGTAAATATCGTACATGCCACCGGAATTCGCGCACGAACCCATGGAGATCACCCACTTGGGCTCCAGCATTTGCTCATAGAGGCGCTGGATGACCGGCGCCATCTTGATGAAGCAGGTGCCGGCGATGACCATGAAGTCGGCCTGACGCGGTGATGCACGAATGACCTCCGCACCGAATCGCGCGATGTCGTGCGGCGCGGTGAAGGCAGTGGTCATCTCCACGTAGCAGCAGGAGAGGCCGAAGTTGTACGGCCACAGGGAGTTCTTGCGACCCCAGTTGACTGCGCCGTTGAGAACATCCTCGAGCTTGCCCAGGAAGATGTTCTTGTGTACCTGATCTTCTAGCAGCGGGTCGGAAACGGTCTCCCGCTCGCCGATCGGATACTGCTCATAGGTCGCATCCGGATCGATCCGAGTAAGTTTGTATTGCATTGCCAAAGCCTCATTGTTTTAGCTTCGCCTGCCGCTTGCGACGACCTTCGGGAGCCCAATCAAGCGCCCCGATGCGCCAAAGGTAGACAAGACCTGCCAACAGAATTGCTATGAAAATGGTTGCTTCGATAAAACCGGCCCAACCGCTTTCGCGGACGGAAACGGACCAAGCGAAGAGAAAGAGGGCTTCGACGTCGAAGATCACGAAGAGCATCGCGACCAGATAGAATTTTGCGGAGAGGCGGAGGCGGGCGGTGCCGGTGGGCAACATGCCGGACTCGAAGGGATCGTTCTTGCTACGACCGATGGCTTTGCTGCCGAGCAGGCTGGAGACGCCGATCATGAAGGCGCAGAGGCCGACGACGCCCAACAGGAAAACAGCGAAACCCCAGTTGTGGGAGATGATGGCAGTTGCTTCCGACATGCCGGAACTCCTTAAGACAAGGAACGGCGTTCACTTGCGTTAAAAGGTTTAATGCCGAGCAGCAAATGATGCCCTGGCAATCGATTCCGACAATTTTATGCCTGACCGGGTGTGCAAGTAAATTTTTCAGGCCAAAAAATTGCCCGCGGAGCCCGATTCTTGACGTCTGGCTCCTCTGCAGGCCATGAAGCGCGCGGCTTTCATGATTTTCTTAGGCCTTGGTCTGATTGCGGCCTTATGTCGCAGTGAACGTCTGGGATGGCGCGCTAATGATAGTCATTAGCGTTTGATTGGTGGTTAATTAGTCACTACACGAGAGTTGTCTCGAAGAACTAAAAAACTGCCTGATCAAATATTCTCCGAAAGCCTCGAAGTTGCTCTTCAAGTCGCTTTCATAATTGCGACAATTCGATTTGTTTTTGTTCAAGCACTCTTGCCGGGGTGGGAAAAAAGAGGCCGACCCGAGTGGGTCGGCCCAAGCCTTGAGGGGAGTCAAAGAAGGCGGCGCCCGTCTTCACGCTGGATGACCACGGTGGACGAGCGGGGGCGCTTGCCCGGGCCGTCCGGCCATGCGCTGAGCAGGTTGGTCGCGGTGGAGCCTTCGCCCGGGTGCTGGATGTTGACGAACAGGGTGCGGAAGTCCGGCGTGGCACTGATACCGGTAACTTCGGCACCCAGTGGGCCTACCAGGAAGCGCTTGAGTTCGCCGCTGCGCGGGTCGGCTACGAGCATCTGGTTGTTGCCGAAGGGGCCAGCGCTGAGCTGGCTGCCACTCATGTCTGTCTGGATCCAGAGACGGCCTTCGTCGTCGAACCAGAGTCCGTCCGGGCTGGCGAGGATGTTCTGCGCGCCCAGGGGCTTGCCGTCCGGGCCACGGCTGTCGCTCTCGGGGCCGGCGAGCAGGAAGATGTTCCAGTCGAAACGGCTGCCTGCGTGGTCGCGGCTGTTCTCGCGCCAGCGGATGATGTGGCCGTAGGCGTTGGCCGGGCGCGGGTTGGCGGCGTCTGCGGCGGTGCGGGCGGTATTGTTGGTGAGGGTGAAGTACACCTCGCCGTTGTCCGGATTCACTGCACCCCATTCGGGGCGGTCCATGCGGGTCGCGCCAACTGCGTCGGCGGCCAGGCGGGTGTTGATCAGTACTTCACCCTGGTCGGCAAAGGTGACGCCGGTGGCCAGGCAGGCCTTGAGGAAGTTGCGGTCGTTGATGTCCAGGGGCAGCCAGTCGCCACTGCCGTCGGCATTGAAGCGGGCGACATAGAGGGTGCCTTCGTCCAGCAGGCGGCCATTGGCCTGGCCGGGGCGGTATTTGTGGCGGCTGACGTACTTGTAGATGTATTCGTTCTGCGAGTCGTCGCCGGAATAGCAGACCACGGGGCGGCCGGGTTTGACCGGGGCGAAGATCAGGCCTTCGTGGGCGAAGCGGCCCAGGGCGGTGTGCTTGACCGGGGTGGAATCCGGGTCGAAGGGATCGATTTCGACGATCCAGCCGAAGTGGTTCGGCTCATTGCGGTAGTCGCCCGTGGCGTCGGCGGTCTTGCGGGTCGCGTCGAAGCGTTCGAACTCGTCGCCCGGCAGGGTTTCCCAGCCGAAGCGGCTGCTGCTGCGCAGGCCGTAGCGCTGCAGTTCGCGCGGCAGGCCGGTGTCGCGGGTGGCGAAGTAGCCGGCCCAGTTCTCCTCGCAGGTGAGGTAGGTGCCCCAGGGCGTGAAGCCGTTGGAGCAGTTGTTCTGGGTGCCACGAGTAGCGGTGCCCTGCGGGCTGTAGCGGGTCTGCAGCAGCTTGTGGCCACGGGCCGGTCCGGTGATCTGCATGGGCGTGGCGGCGGTGATACGGCGGTTGCGGCGGCTCGGGACCACTTCCCATTCGCCATTCACATTGCGGCGGATCTCGACCACGGAAACCCCGTGGGCGTTGATCTCCTTGCGGACTTCTTCGGCGATGGTGCGCTTGCCGCTGACCACGGTCGGGCCGTTGGGGTGCAGCAGCGGAGCATCGATGTACTCGTGGTTCAGCACCAGCAGGCCGTGGTCCGAACGCATGCCGGGGCCGCGGCGGGCATCGATGGGGAAGAAGTGCATGCCGTCATGGTGCATGCCGATTTGTTCTGCCTGGTCCTGAGCGCTGTTGCTGGCATCCTCCGCGAAGGCCGGATAGCGGCCGGTGATTGGCGTGCCCCAAGGAATGAACGGGGTGGCCTTGTAGCCCGGCGGCACGGTGATGGTGTCGGCGCGGCCGGTGGGGATGGCATCGAAGGGCAAGCGCGAGCGCGGTTTGAAGGGGAAATCCTTGGCCTGCGAGTCGGCGGCCATGGCGTCACCCGGAATGGCTGCGCCGAGGAAGGCCAGGGCGCTCGCAGCGGCGCCACCGATCAGCACCTGGCGGCGGTTGAGGCCACCGATGAGGTCGTTGATGTGCGGATTGTTGGAGGTATTGCTGGGCAGTTCGTCGCCGTTACCAAAGAGCACGGCGTTGTCGTTGTGTTCGTTCAAGGCGGGTCTCCACGCAGGCGAATCGACGGAGACCTGACGCTAATTCCCGAAAGCGACGGAACAATGACAGTGTTATGGAGATGTTGTTGCGTGGGACCTGGTGCACGCTTCGCATCATTCGCTGGCGACTGACGGGAACTTCTGGCTGATGGCGAAGATCAGCGCCCCTCCCGAGAGCTGCTCTATCACGCGATCGCGATCCGCTCTTGCCAGCACCAGGCAGCCGTAGCTGCGTCCGGGTACGCCGTGTTCGCGGATGAAGTCATCTTCCATGTACGTATTGGCGTGGATGACGATGGCGCGCTCCTCGGCATTGCTGTTGCTAGCGCTGAGCCCGATGAGGCGCATGGAGCGGCCGTGGTCCGGTTCCTCGCTGTCGAATACCTGCGATGTGCGGAACAGACCCAGGGAACTGGAGCGGCTTCCAAAGTCATTGGAGAAGCTGTCTGCGTAGCCGTCGTGATCCGGGTCCGAGCCCTTGCCGTGGGCGACGCGGAAGCTGCCCAGCAGGGCGTGGCTGCGGCTGTCGAACAGGTAGAAGCGGGGCAGGGTGGATGCGCGGCCATAGTCCACCACGGCGAAGTGAGGGTGCCTGTTGGCTTTCAGCTTGCCCAGTAGCTCACCCAGTTGGGGTTGGCTGACCAGCAGCTCCAGGTCACCGGCGCGCAGGATGGGGGAGGCGAACAACAGGATCAGCAGCAGGAAGCGCGACACGATGGGAGCTCCGGGGTTTTCTGAAGATTCCCGGAATGCCTCCGGCCTGGCAAGACGTTGCAGACCGCTGACCGTGGTACAGAAAAGAAAAACCCCGGTGCATGCACCGGGGTATCCCTGACTCGCCATGTCCGGCCGATGCGTGGTCGGCCGGTGGCAGTTCCTCTTAGTGGAACTGGTTCATGGTGTTGTCTTTACCGCTCGCCTTCAGAGCAGCTTCGCCAGCGAAGTACTCTTTGTGGTTGTCGCCGATGTCGGAGCCAGCCATGTTCTGGTGCTTGACGCAGGCGATACCCTGACGCAGTTCCTGGCGCTGAACACCCTTCACGTAGGCCAGCATGCCCTGGTCGGCGAAGTAGCCCTTGGCCAGGTTGTCGGTGGACAGGGCCGCGGTGTGGTAGGTCGGCAGGGTGATCAGGTGGTGGAAGATGCCGGCGTGGGCAGAACCGTCGCGCTGGAAGGTACGGATCTTCTCGTCTGCAACCTGGGCCAGCTCGGTGTCGTCGTACTCGACGCTCATCAACTTGGCGCGGTCGTAGGCGGAGACGTCCTTGCCTTCGGCAACGAACGCATCGAACACCTGCTGGCGGAAGTTCAGGGTCCAGTTGAAGGACGGGCTGTTGTTGTAAACCAGCTTGGCGTTCGGGATGACCTGACGGATGCGGTCAACCATGCCTTTGATCTGGCCAACGTGAGGCTTCTCGGTTTCGATCCACAGCAGGTCGGCGCCGTTCTGCAGCGAGGTGATGCAGTCCAGGACGCAGCGATCTTCGCCGGTGCCCTTGCGGAACTGGAACAGGTTGGAAGCCAGGCGCTTCGGACGCAGCAGCTTGCCGCCGCGGTTGATCACCACGTCGCCGTTCTGCAGTTCGGCAGCGGAGATTTCTTCGCAGTCCAGGAAGGAGTTGTACTGGTCGCCCAGGTCGCCCGGCTGACGGGTAACGGCGATCTGCTTGGTCAGGCCGGCGCCCAGGGAGTCGGTACGGGCAACGATCACACCGTCGTCAACGCCCAGCTCGAGGAAGGCGTAGCGAACAGCGTTGATCTTGGCGAGGAAGTCTTCGTGCGGAACGGTCACTTTGCCGTCCTGGTGGCCGCACTGCTTCTCGTCAGATACCTGGTTCTCGATCTGGATGCAGCAGGCACCAGCTTCGATCATCTTCTTGGCCAGCAGGTAGGTGGCTTCCGCGTTACCGAAACCGGCGTCGATGTCGGCGATGATCGGTACTACGTGGGTTTCGTAACCGTCGATCTGAGCCTGGATTTCGTCCTGCTTGGCCTTGTCGCCAGCAGCGCGGGCGGCGTCCAGGGCGGTGAACAGCAGGTCCAGTTCGCGGGCGTCAGCCTGGCGCAGGAAGGTGTAGAGCTCTTCGATCAGGCCGGAAACGGCAGTCTTTTCGTGCATGGACTGGTCGGGCAGCGGGCCGAAGTCGGAACGCAGCGCGGCAACCATCCAGCCGGACAGGTAGAGGTAGCGCTTGTTGGTGGTCTTCAGGTGCTTCTTGATGGAGATCAGCTTCTGCTGACCGATGAAGCCGTGCCAGCAGCCCAGGGATTGGGTGTAGACGGAGGAGTCGGCGTCGTACTCGGCCATGTCCTTACGCATGATGGCCGCAGTGTACTTGGCGATATCCAGACCGGTCTTGAAGCGGTTCTGGGCGCGCATGCGGGCAACCGACTCGGGGTTGATAGCGCTCCAGCTGTTGCCGTTCGCTTCTTTCAGAGCGGCAATGGCCTTGATGTCGTTTTGATAAGCGGACATGGTCAATCCTTCAAAGTGTGTATGGGGTTGAGCACCGACTTTCCCACTCAAAAACCTGCGTTCTGAAGGTTATTGCGGGTTGCTCACCGCAGCGCGTCGAAGGACCGACTGGAGAGATGTAGCTGGAGGAGGGGTGACTGACTGCAGACGCTCGCGAAATCGATGGGTGGTTTTGCGCTCTTCGATCACTTGCCGGTTCGTGGAAACCGTTGGGCGATCTGCCGGGCACTGCCTTCGATCCTGCGATTGTTGCGGGTGCTTCCCCGTCCCTCAGGACAACCTCGTTCCAGTCGCAACCTCGTCGCACTGCCTTATGGGCTGTTACAACACGGGTCGGCTCGGCTGGTTGGCTGGAGCGCGACCCGGAGGCCCTGTTCAGGACCCCTGGCTAGCGGGAGCGAGGCCATCTTGCTCTTTCAAACAAGTGTTCGTCAATCGTTTTGTAGTGTTTTTTTTGGACTACTACATAAGACCTTCGGATGAGACCGGGTGGTCTGAAAAGAGGCTCTCAGTCAACTGCGTCGACCTTGAGACGCAAGGTCATGTCCTCACGGCCCTGGGTGGTGCGGCGGCGCAGGAAGCCGCTCTGGTCGGACTGGCTGTCCTCGTTCACTGCGCCGATGGTGATCCATTCGCCGAGGCGGCCACTGACCTTGGTGTCGGTGCTCTGCACGTCAATCACTCCGGGCTGGCTGCTGTTCAGGCGATCCCGGTTGCTGCTGATGCTGACGTGCACCAGTTCGCCGGTGAGGGTGGCGGTGACGTAGAAACCCCGGGTCACATTGCGGTACTCGGTGTTGCTGTAGAGCTCGCCATAGGGGCCACTGCTGGTGGTGGTGATGGGGACGCTCTGACCGACCTGGATCAGAGCCGGGTAACCCTCGGTGGTCTGCACCTGCTGCACGCCGGCGCCACGGCTGTCGGTGCTGCGGCGAATGATGCGGACCTGGTCGCGTCCATTCACTTCGCCGCGGCCGGCCTGGACTTCGACGCCACCGGCGCTGGCCGAACCATTGACCGCATAGCCACGGTCGCTCTGGAAGTTGCTGTCGCTGGTGTCGACGCTGATCAGCAGGCGGCGAGGCTTCGTGTCGAGCTGATCGAGGAGGTTGCGTAGTTCGCTGATCTTCGCCGGTTCGGCGTTGACGATGAGCTGGTTGCCGTAGGCGCTGACGCGACCCTCGTTGCCCAACACCGACTGCGCCATCGGCAGCAGCTCATCCGCTGTGCGGTAGCGCAGCTGGATGAGCTCCGTCGCCGCCTGCAGGGGCAGGCAGACGAGCAGGAGGAGGGCTGCGAGCAGGGCGCGTGGGGTCATATCAGGAAGCTCCGCAAATCGGGGTCGGTAATGCTCAGGTCCCAGGCCTGGTCGAAGCGGGTCTGCTGCAGCCGGGTCCTTCCGGGGTCGTTGTACAGGGCGTAGCCGGCCAGTTGCTCGGGCTCGGGCCGTACGAGCAGGCCGCGGTCGTCGGCTATCAGATAGGCCAGGTCCTCCGAGGGGTGATCGGGGTTGATCCGGCGAATCTGGAAGTTGCTGGATAGGCGCCGGCTCAGGCTGAGCAGGCGATGGCCTTCCTTCACGGCGCGGCTCAGGTCACGCACGAGGATGCGCAGCTGGCACTTCGGATCGCTGATCAGCAGGCGGGTGCAGGCCTGCTGGATGGCGCTGTTGTGGTAGAGCCAGGGCTCCAGGTCCGGGCTGTAAAGGCACAGTCGGCGGCGGGCCTGCTGCATCAGCGCAAGGGCATGGGCGCGGGCGCCTTCCGGAGTGCTGAAGCGTTCGAGTCGGTCGTGGATGCCGAGGCTAAAGGGAGCGGGTTCCCAGTCGGGGGCTTCGGGCTGAGGGGGCGCTGGATTGTGAATGCTGAAACGCCCCGGCGACTGGAACTCGATTGCCGGTAATTCGACTTCGTTCTCGGCAGCTTCCGGGGCGTTTTCGTTCATTCGGACCTCTACTGGCTTTCGCGCACCATGTCCACGTGGGGAATGCCAGCCTCGAGGAACTCGCTGCTGACGATCTTGAAGCCGTGGCGCTCGTAGAACGCGGTGGCGTGGACCTGGGCCGAGAGCATCTGGCGTTTCAGGCCGCGGCGTTCGGCTTCGGCGATGGCGGCCTGCAGCAGCCGGTCACCAACCTTCAGTCCGCGCCAGTCCTTGAGTACCGAAACGCGGCCGATGTGGCCGTCCGGCAGCAGGCGGGCGGTGCCGATAGCATAGTCCCGCTCGAAGGCCAGAAAGTGCACGGCGTCCGCATCTTCGGTGTCCCACTCCAGTTCCGGTGCAACGGATTGCTCGGCGATGAATACGGCCTCACGAATACGGCGCAGGTCGGCATTGTCCTTCTGCCAGTCGGCAACGCGGACGTGTATCTCACTCATCGGCAAACTCCAGACTTCCTTGCTTGATCAGTTCCAGAAGAAGCTTACGCCCGTCCTCGTCGCCCAGCCATTGGCCGAGATTGTCGAAGTGCAATGCTTCGGCAGCACAGATCAGCTTGAGCAGGTCACGCAGGCTGCTCGGCAGCAGGCGGCTCTGGCCGCTGGCGAAGAGCACCAGGCCGATATCGACTTCGGACCAGGCCAGGCGTGCGCTGGGGTTGCGGATCAGTACCGCGCCGTCTTCGATCGCGCCGAGGAAGTCCTCTTCCTCCACGTCGGTGCCGGCGATCAGTTCCGGGTAGCGCGGCTCGGTCATGAACTGGCCGAACCAGGTAAGCAGCAGGCGCTCGTCGCTCATGTGCTCCTTGAGCAGGACCTTGAGGCGGTCAAGGGCGTCGCGCTGGATTTCATGCGGGTCGCTGGCGGGGGCGGTGCCGGCGTCGCTGTAGCGTTCTTCGTCCGGAAGGAACTGGGCGAGGAAGTCGGTGAAGTGGGTCAGCACTTCTGCGGCGCTGGGAGCGCGGAAGCCGACGGAATAGGTCATGCAGTCGTCTTCGGCGATACCGAAATGGGCCAGGCGCGGGGGCAGGTAGAGCATGTCGCCCGGTTCCAGGACCCATTCGTCGGTCTGCTGGAAGTCGGCGAGGATACGCAGGTCGGCGTGGGGCAGCAGGGCGCTTTCGGCGTCGCACATCTGGCCGATCTTCCAGCGACGGTGACCATGGCCCTGCAGGAGGAACACGTCGTAGTTGTCGAAATGCGGTCCTACACCGCCACCCGGCGCGGCGTAGCTGATCATCACGTCATCGATCCGCCAGCTCGGCAGGAAGCGGAAGTGTTCCAGCAGTTCGGCGACTTCCGGGACGAACTGGTCGACCGCCTGGACCAGCAGGGTCCAGTCGCGCTCCGGCAGGTTCTGGTAGGTGTCTTCGGCGAAGGGGCCACGGCGCATTTCCCAAGGGCGTTCGCCGTGCTCGAGAACCACGCGGGACTCGACTTCCTCTTCCAGGGAAAGACCCGCGAGCTCGTCGGGAGAGATGGGGCTTTCGAATCCGGGGATGGCCTGGCGGATCAGGAGTGGCTTCTGTTGCCAGTAATCGCGCAGGAATTCACGCGCGGTAAGGCCGCCCAGAAGTTGAAGAGGAGTATCAGGATTCATGTCTAAGCCTTTGAAATAAAAACGCCCGGCACAGCCGGGCGTGCATTGGTTCAAACCCGATCAGATGCGCTTGGCCTGGGCTACGGCGTTACCGATGTAGCTGGCGGGGGTCAGCTTGCGCAGTTCGGCCTTGGCCTCGGCCGGGATGTCCAGGCCATCGATGAAAGTCTGCAGGGCTTCCGGGCTGATGCCCTTGCCGCGAGTCAGCTCCTTGAGCTTCTCGTACGGGTTCTCGATCGCGTAGCGGCGCATCACGGTCTGGATCGGCTCGGCGAGGACTTCCCAGCAGGCGTCCAGGTCTTCAGCGATACGCTGGGCGTTCAGCTCCAGCTTGCCGATGCCTTTCAGGCTGGCTTCATAGGCGATGACGCTATGGGCGAAGCCGACACCGAGGTTGCGCAGCACGGTGGAGTCGGTCAGGTCGCGCTGCCAGCGGGAGATCGGCAGCTTGCTGGCCAGGTGCTGGAAGAGCGCGTTGGCGATGCCGAGGTTGCCTTCGGAGTTCTCGAAGTCGATCGGGTTGACCTTGTGCGGCATGGTCGAGGAGCCGATCTCGCCGGCAACAGTCTTCTGCTTGAAGTAGCCGAGGGAGATGTAGCCCCAGACGTCGCGGTCGAAGTCGATGAGGATGGTGTTGAAGCGGGCAACGGCGTCGAACAGCTCGGCGATGTAGTCGTGCGGCTCGATCTGGGTGGTGTAGGGGTTCCATGCCAGGCCGAGGTCGCCTTCGATGAATTCGCGGGCGTTGGCTTCCCAGTCCACGTCCGGGTAGGCGGACAGGTGGGCGTTGTAGTTGCCGACTGCGCCGTTGATCTTGCCCAGCAGCGGTACGGCGGCTACCTGGGCGATCTGGCGCTCCAGGCGGTAGACAACGTTGGCCATTTCCTTGCCGAGGGTGGTCGGTGAGGCCGGCTGACCGTGGGTGCGGGACAGCATCGGGACATCGGCGAAACGCACCGCCAGATCGCGGATGGCGTCGGCCAGCTGGCGCATCAGCGGCAGCACGACCTGATCGCGGCCTTCACGCAGCATCAGGGCGTGGGACAGGTTGTTGATGTCCTCGCTGGTGCAGGCGAAGTGGATGAACTCGCTGACCTTGGCCAGCTCGGGGAGCTTGGCGGCCTGCTCCTTGAGCAGGTATTCCACGGCTTTCACGTCGTGGTTGGTGGTGCGCTCGATTTCCTTGATGCGCTCGGCATGCTCCAGCTGGAAGTCTTCGGCCAGCTTGTCGAGCAGAGCGTTGGCTTCGGCGGAGAAGGGCGCGACTTCCGGGATGCCGGCATGGGCGGCAAGGCGCTGCAACCAGCGGACCTCTACCTGGACGCGAAAACGGATCAGGCCGTATTCGCTGAAGATCGGGCGCAGAGCGCTGGTTTTGCCGGCGTAGCGGCCATCTACGGGGGAAACCGCGGTGAGCGAGGAAAGCTGCATGAGTGCGTTCTCGGACAATCGGTCAACGAAAAGGGGCGCACATCATACATGGTTTTCGTCCCGCTCGCTGCCTGTGCGCCATGGTCGACGACACATGGCGCACAGGAGTCAGCCGCGCAGGAGCGGGTACAGCTCGTTGAGCAGCTTGCGACGGCTGAACAGCAGCTGCCAGCGGTTGCCGCCCAGCTGACGCCAGAGGCGTGCGGCGCGGATGCCGGTGAGCAGCAGGGCGCGGATCTTCGCGGCGTTGCTGGACTGCTGCAGGTGGCGCATGTCGCCATGCACCTGGATGCGCTGGCGGAAGGTGCTCAGCGTGTCCTGGTAGAGGCTGGCGCAGGCGGCAATGACGTTGTCGTGCACCAGGCCGAAGTGCTGCACCTGCTGCTGGATCTGGTCCAGGCGGGTGCCGATGACTTCCAGCATGTCGCCGCGCTTGGCCAGTTGGCGCTCCAGGGTGAGCAGGGCCAGGGCGTAGCGCAGGGGTTCGCGCTGCAGGCTGGCGGGCTCGCGCTCGAGGGCGCTGACCAGGGCCTTGTAGCCGTCGCGCAGGTTGATGTCGTCACCGCCGTAGACTTCCAGGGTGTCCTTCGGGTCGCGGATCAGCAGGCTGCCGAGCATGCAGCCCAGCGGCGGTTCGCTGATCTGGCCGGTCTTGGCGATACGGTCCACCAGGGCGGCCGCTTCGAAGACGGCGCCGAGGGCGACCAGTTGCTCGCGGGTCTGGTTCATGGGCGCTGGACTCCGGCATCCCAGGGATCGGCGCTTTCGATCACGCCGCCGCCGAGGCAGATCTCGCCGTCGTAGAACACCACCGACTGGCCCGGGGTAACGGCGCGCTGCGGCTCGTCGAACACCGCGATGTAGCCGTCCGGAGACTTTTCCAGGGTGCACGGCTGGTCGCTCTGGCGATAGCGCACCTTGGCCTTGATGCGGCGCGGCTGGCTGAAGTCGACAGGATTGACCCAGTAGATCTCCGAGGCCTTCAGCGAGCGGGAGAACAGCCAGGGGTTCTCGTTGCCCTGGCCCACGATCAGCACATTGCGCGAGAGGTCCTTGGCCAGCACGTACCAGGGGTCGTCGCTGGCGTCCTTCATGCCGCCGATGCCCAGGCCCTGGCGCTGGCCGATGGTGTGGTACATCAGGCCATGGTGGCGGCCGATGACCTCGCCTTCGGTGGTTTCGATGTCGCCGGGCTGGGCGGGCAGGTACTGCTTGAGGAAATCGGTGAAGCGACGCTCGCCGATGAAGCAGATGCCGGTGGAGTCCTTCTTGCGAGCGGTGGCCAGGCCATGTTTCTCGGCGATAGCGCGCACTTCTGGCTTCTCCAGTTCACCTACCGGGAACAGGGTGCGGGCGATCTGCTCGCCGCCGACGGCGTGGAGGAAGTAGCTCTGGTCCTTGTTCGGGTCCAGGCCCTTGAGCAGTTCGGTGCGGCCATCGATGTCGCGGCGGCGCACATAGTGACCGGTGGCAATCAGGTCCGCTCCCAGCGACAGGGCATAGTCGAGGAAGGCTTTGAACTTGATCTCGCGGTTGCAGAGGATGTCCGGGTTCGGCGTGCGGCCGGCCTTGTACTCGGCAAGGAAGTGCTCGAACACGTTGTCCCAGTACTCCGCCGCGAAGTTGGCTGTATGCAGCTTGATGCCGATGCGGTCGCAGACGGCCTGGGCATCGGCCAGGTCTACCTTGGCGGTGCAGTATTCGGTGCCGTCGTCCTCGTCCCAGTTCTTCATGAACAGGCCTTCCACCTGATAGCCCTGTTCGAGCAGGAGGAGGGCGGAAACCGAGGAGTCGACGCCGCCGGACATGCCGACTATGACGCGGGTATTGGCTGGATCACGCATGGGAATCTGCACTGGTCGTGTACGCAAAAGCGGAATTCTATCAGGCCGGACGGCGTTCAGGCGACGCGGATCAGGCTGAGGGGGAAACGCTCGCCGTCGAGGTAGTCGTCGATGCAGCGCAGGACCAGGTGGCTGCGCCAGCGGTCCTTCTCGGCCAGGAGCTCGTCGCGGGTTAGCCAGCGTGGGCCGATGATGCCTTCGTCCAACGCCTGCTCCGGATGGTGGCGCAGCGGCTTGGCGGCGAAGCAGACACGCTGGTAGGTCACACCATTGCTGGGGGCGGTGTAGAGGTAGATGCCGGTGACTGCGGTCAGTTCCACTTCCCAGCCCGTTTCCTCGAAGGTTTCGCGCAGTGCGGCTTCAAGGAGAGTCTCGTTGGCTTCGAGGTGGCCGGCGGGCTGGTTGAACACGTTGCGGCCATCGGCTTCTTCCTCCACCAGAAGGAAGCGGCCCTGGTCCTCGACAATGGTCGCGACCGTGATGTGGGGTTGCCAGGTCATCGGCAAGGCTCCGGAAAAGGGGGCGACATGATAAGTCGCGGGTGGCGGAAAAAAGAAACCCCGGGCAAGGCCCGGGGTTTCTCTTGTCGTCCTGCGGCGTTTAAGCCAGCAGACCGTCGATCGCAGCGTTGAAGGTGGCGCTGGGGCGCATCACCTGGCTGGTCAGCTCCGGGTTCGAGCGGTAGTAGCCGCCGATATCCACGGCCTTGCCCTGGGCGCCGTTCAGTTCAGCGACGATGGTCGCTTCCTTCTCGGTCAGGGTCTTGGCCAGCGGAGCGAAGTGCGCCTTCAGTTCGGCGTCGTCGTTCTGCGCGGCCAGGGCCTGGGCCCAGTAGAGTGCCAGGTAGAAGTGGCTGCCACGGTTGTCCAGCTCGCCAACCTTGCGCGCCGGGGACTTGTTGTTGTCCAGCAGCTTGCCGGTGGCTTCGTCGAGGGTCTTGCCCAGGACCTTGGCCTTGGCGTTGCCGGTCTTGATACCGGTTTCTTCCAGGGATACGGCCAGGGCCAGGAACTCGCCGAGGGAGTCCCAGCGCAGGTAGTTTTCTTCAACCAGTTGCTGCACGTGCTTGGGTGCCGAACCGCCGGCGCCGGTCTCGTACATGCCGCCGCCCGCCATCAGCGGAACGATGGACAGCATCTTGGCTGAGGTGCCCAGTTCCATGATCGGGAACAGGTCGGTCAGGTAGTCGCGCAGTACGTTGCCGGTCACCGAAATGGTGTCCTGGCCGCGCAGCTGGCGCTCCATGCTGGTGCGGATGGCTTCGTTGTAGCCCTTGATGCTGATGTCCAGGCCGGTCAGGTCGTGGTCCTGCAGGTACAGTTCGACCTTCTTGCGCAGTTCGCGATCGTGGGCGCGCTCCGGGTCCAGCCAGAAGATGGCCGGGGTGTTGGACAGGCGGGCGCGGGTAACGGCCAGCTTGACCCAGTCACGGATCGGGGCGTCCTTGGTCTGGCAGGCGCGCCAGATGTCGCCGGCTTCCACTTCATGCTGCATCAGCACGGTGCCATCGGCGGCCACGACGCGCATGGTGCCGTCGGCGGTCATTTCGAAGGTCTTGTCGTGGGAGCCGTATTCCTCGGCCTTCTGGGCCATCAGGCCGACGTTCGGCACGGTGCCCATGGTGGTCGGGTCGAAGGCGCCGTTGGTCTTGCAGAAGTTGATCATCTCCTGGTAGATGCGGGCGTAGGTGCTCTCCGGCATCACCGCCTTGGTGTCCTTCTGCTTGCCATCCTTGCCCCACATCTGGCCGGAGTTGCGGATCATCGCCGGCATGGAGGCGTCGACGATCACGTCGCTCGGGATGTGCAGGTTGGTGATGCCCTTCACGGAGTCGACCATCGCCATTTCTGGGCGGTGGCTGTACACCTCGTGGATGTCGTGATGGATTTCTTCCTGCTGGGAGGCCGGCAGCACCTTGATCTTGTCGTAGACGCTGCTGATGCCGTTGTTCGGGTTTACGCCCAGTTCCTTGAACAGGTCGCCGTACTTGTCGAACACGTCCTTGTAGTAGACGCTGACCGCGTGGCCGAACACGATCGGGTGGGAGACCTTCATCATGGTCGCCTTGACGTGCAGGGACCACATGACGCCGGTTTCCTTGCAGTCCTGCAGGGTCTGTTCGAAGAAGGTACGCAGCTTCTTGCAGCTCATGAACATGCTGTCGAGGACTTCGCCGTCCTGCAGGGAGAGCTGCTTCTTGACCTCGACTTTGCCGTCCTTGCCAACGAACTCGATGCGCACGTCACCGGCCTTGGCCATGGTGATGGACTGCTCGCTGGAGAAGAAGTCGCCGCCACGCATGTAGTCGGCGTGGGAGCGGGAGGCCATGCTCCACTTGCCCATGGAGTGCGGGTGCTTGCGGGCGTAGGCCTTGACGGCGGCGGGAGCGCGGCGGTCAGAGTTGCCTTCGCGCAGGACCGGGTTCACGGCGCTGCCCAGGACCTTGGCATAGCGGGCACGGACGTCCTTTTCTTCATCGGTCTGCGGGTCTTCCGGATAGTTCGGCACGTCGTAGCCCAGGGCCTGCAGCTCGGCGATGGCGCCCTTGAGCTGGGGCACGGAGGCACTGATGTTCGGGAGTTTTACGATGTTGGCGTCAGGCGAGGTGGCCAGAACTGCCAGGTAAGCCAGGTCGTCTTCGATGCGCTTGTCAGCTGCAAGCTTGTCAGCGAAGGAAGCCAGGATGCGTCCTGCAAGAGAGATGTCGCGGGTTTCGACGTCGATGCCGGCTGAAGCGGAGAAGGCTTTGACGATGGGGAGGAGGGAGTAGGTGGCGAGCGCGGGGGCTTCGTCGGTGAAGGTATAAGTAATCTTCGGACGGTTGGACATTAACGTTTAACTCTCTTCTTTTCTGGGCGCGCACAGAGTCTCGAAGCGCATTGGTAGGCGCATTCGCTCAATGTCGAATTGAGCTATGTCGAGAATTGCCGCGGGGGTAATGGAGCGCCAGTAGAGCGTTGTGCAGTCGATCCATGGTGGTGGCACGGCTGCGACGAGGACAGTGAGTCTGGTCCCAGACTGCTCGCCCCCGATGACTATCAAGTCACGGCGCGCAGTATACCACTCCTTTGGGTGGGCTGACTCGGACGTGCGATTTCGACTAAGGAAGATATGGTCGATGACCGGACAACTGGAGTAGGCTCACGAGCTGCAAGAGCGTTCTCAACCACAACACGGAGCTCAGCATGGGATACCAAAAGATCCAGGTGCCGGCAGTCGGTGACAAAATCACCGTCAACGCAGATATGTCCCTGAACGTACCGAACAACCCGATCATCCCGTTCATCGAGGGTGACGGCATCGGCGTCGACATCAGCCCTGTCATGATCAAGGTAGTGGATGCCGCCGTCGCCAAGGCCTACGGCAATGCCCGCAAGATTTCCTGGATGGAAGTCTATGCCGGTGAGAAGGCCACTCAGGTCTACGATCAGGACACCTGGCTGCCGAAAGAAACCCTCGAAGCCGTTCGCGACTACGTCGTTTCCATCAAGGGCCCGCTGACCACGCCGGTCGGTGGTGGCATTCGCTCGCTCAACGTGGCCCTGCGCCAGGAGCTTGATCTCTATGTCTGCCAGCGTCCAGTGCGCTGGTTCGAAGGCGTGCCCAGCCCGGTGAAGAAGCCCGGCGACGTCGATATGGTGATCTTCCGCGAGAACTCAGAAGACATTTACGCCGGCGTCGAGTGGAAGGCTGGCAGCCCTGAGGCCGAGAAAATCATCAAGTTCCTCACCGAGGAAATGGGCGTCAAGAAGATTCGCTTCACCGAAAACTGCGGCATCGGCATCAAGCCGGTTTCCCAGGAAGGCACCAAGCGCCTGGTGCGCAAGGCTCTGCAGTACGCTGTGGATAACGATCGCAGCTCCGTGACCATTGTCCACAAGGGCAACATCATGAAGTTCACCGAAGGTGCCTTCAAGGAGTGGGGCTACGAGGTCGCTCGCGACGAATTCGGCGCCGAGCTGCTGGATGGCGGTCCGTGGATGCAGTTCAAGAATCCGCGCACCGGCAAGAACATCGTGGTCAAGGACGTGATCGCCGACGCCATGCTGCAGCAGATCCTGCTGCGTCCGGCCGAGTACGACGTGATCGCAACCCTCAACCTGAACGGTGACTACCTGTCCGACGCCCTGGCGGCCGAGGTGGGTGGTATCGGTATCGCGCCCGGCGCCAACCTCTCCGATACCGTCGCCATGTTCGAAGCCACTCACGGCACCGCGCCGAAGTATGCCGGCCAGGACAAGGTGAACCCGGGGTCGGTGATCCTCTCCGCCGAGATGATGCTGCGCCACATGGGCTGGACCGAAGCTGCTGACCTGATCATCAAGGGCACCAACGGTGCCATCGCCGCGAAGACCGTGACCTACGACTTCGAGCGTCTGATGGATGGCGCCAAGCTGCTGTCGTGCTCTGAGTTCGGCGACGCCCTCATCGCTCATATGTAAGCCTGAAGGCGGACACGAAAAGGCCGGTCATCTGACCGGCCTTTTTTATGCCCAAATATTGCGGGGCTCAAACTTCTACCGTGCTGCCCTGGGGGTGGCTGACTGAGGCAGGTGCTTCGGTGGTGGCCGTGACCGGGCGAATATTCACGGCGTGCAGCCCTTTCGGGCCCTGGATGATATCGAAGCTTACCGGCTGTCCAGCCTTTAGCGTCTTGTAGCCGTCCATCTGGATGGCCGAATAGTGGGCGAACAGGTCCTCATCTCGGCCTTCGGCAAGGATGAATCCATAGCCTTTGGCGTTGTTGAACCACTTGACCTTACCGCTAAGCATGCTGATATCCCTCTGCAAAGGACTCCATCACTGGAGTATCATCCACTTCGACTCCATGCCCCGAAGGCCACCATGGCCGCGCGCATGGAACCCCTGATACCCGAAGACGGGTATCCACTGGTTGTAACACCGTTTTGCCGTTAGTCAAGGCGTTCCCGGTAACGCCTGAGAAACGGATCAAAGTCTTTCCAGTAGCCGTTTTTCATTCATCCATGACCTTTATTTCCAGCATGCATGCAAGCAGCCAGATTCGACTAACATTCAATCAGGACAGTCCGCAGCATCATGAGGACGACTCCACGGGCCTGGCGGTGCAGGAAGCGAAGCCAGCCCTGCAGGCGCCACCTATGTATAAGGTGGTGATGTTTAACGATGACTACACCCCTATGGATTTTGTGGTCGAGGTGCTCGAGACGTTCTTCGGCATGAACCGGGAACTCGCCACCAAGATCATGCTGACCGTGCATACGGAGGGTCGGGCGGTTTGTGGCGTGTTCACTCGCGACATCGCCGAAACCAAGGCCATGCAGGTCAATCAATATGCGAGAGAGAGCCAGCATCCGCTGCTCTGTGAGATCGAGAAGGACGGTTAACGCCGCCGCTTGGGTATGAGGTGAAGCCATGTTGAACCGCGAGCTCGAAGTCACCCTCAATCTTGCCTTCAAGGAGGCCCGCGCCAAGCGCCACGAATTCATGACGGTCGAGCACTTGTTGCTCGCACTGCTGGATAACGAAGCCGCTGCCACCGTATTGCGCGCATGCGGCGCGAACATGGACAAACTGCGGCACGACCTGCAGGAGTTCATCGACTCCACCACTCCGCTGATTCCGCAGCACGACGAAGACCGTGAAACCCAGCCCACGCTCGGATTCCAGCGCGTTCTGCAGCGTGCGGTATTCCACGTGCAGAGTTCCGGCAAGCGTGAAGTCACTGGCGCCAACGTATTGGTCGCCATCTTCAGCGAGCAGGAGAGCCAGGCCGTATTCCTGCTGAAGCAGCAGAGCGTGGCCCGAATCGACGTCGTGAACTACATCGCCCATGGCATCTCCAAGGTGCCGGGCCATGGCGAGCAGCACGAACACGACCAGGAGATGCAGGACGAGGAGGGCGGCGAAGCCTCGGCTTCCGGCCATCCGCTGGATGCCTATGCCAGCAACCTCAACGAGCTGGCACGCATGGGGCGGATCGATCCGCTGGTCGGTCGCGAGATCGAAGTGGAGCGCGTTGCCCAGATCCTGGCGCGTCGCCGCAAGAACAATCCGCTGCTGGTGGGGGAAGCCGGTGTCGGCAAGACTGCCATCGCCGAAGGCCTGGCCAAGCGCATCGTCGACAATCAGGTTCCTGATCTGCTGGCCGACAGCGTGGTCTATTCCCTGGACCTTGGCGCGTTGCTGGCGGGTACCAAATATCGTGGCGACTTCGAGAAGCGCTTCAAGGCGCTGCTCAATGAGCTGCGCAAGCGCCCGCACGCCATCCTCTTCATCGACGAGATCCATACCATCATTGGTGCGGGCGCGGCGTCGGGCGGGGTGATGGATGCGTCGAACCTCCTCAAGCCGCTGCTCTCTTCCGGCGAGATCCGCTGCATTGGCTCCACCACCTTCCAGGAGTTCCGCGGCATTTTCGAGAAGGACCGGGCCCTGGCGCGGCGCTTCCAGAAGGTCGATGTGACCGAGCCGTCGGTCGAGGACACCGTGGGAATCCTCAAGGGGCTCAAGGCGCGCTTCGAGCAGCATCACCACATCGAGTACAGCGATGAGGCGCTGCGTGCCGCGGCTGAACTGGCGGCGCGCTACATCAACGACCGGCACATGCCCGACAAGGCGATCGATGTGATCGACGAAGCCGGCGCCTATCAGCGCCTGCAGCCGGAAGAGAAACGCGCCAAGCGTATCGAGGTTGCGCAGGTCGAAGACATTGTGGCCAAGATCGCGCGAATTCCTCCAAAGCACGTCACCAGCTCCGACAAGGAACTGCTGCGTAACCTGGAGCGTGACCTGAAGCTGACAGTGTTTGGCCAGGACGCTGCAATCGATTCCCTGTCGACCGCCATCAAGCTTTCCCGTGCAGGGCTCAAATCTCCGGACAAGCCGGTAGGTTCCTTCCTGTTTGCCGGTCCCACCGGTGTGGGTAAGACCGAGGTGGCGCGCCAGTTGGCGAAGGCGATGGGTATCGAGCTGCTTCGCTTCGACATGTCCGAGTACATGGAGCGACACACCGTTTCGCGTCTGATCGGCGCGCCTCCGGGGTATGTCGGTTTCGACCAGGGTGGCCTCTTGACCGAAGCCATCACCAAGATGCCGCACTGCGTGCTGCTGCTGGATGAGATCGAAAAGGCTCACCCGGAAGTCTTCAACCTGCTGCTGCAGGTGATGGACCACGGCACCCTGACCGACAATAACGGTCGCAAGGCGGACTTCCGCAACGTGATCCTGATCATGACCACCAACGCCGGCGCCGAAACCGCTGCGCGGGCGTCCATCGGCTTCACCCTGCAGGATCACTCCTCGGATGCCATGGAAGTCATTCGCAAGAGCTTCACGCCGGAGTTCCGCAACCGTCTGGACACCATCATCCAGTTCGGTCGCCTGAGTCACGAAGTCATCAAGAACGTCGTGGACAAGTTCCTCACGGAGCTGCAGGCCCAGCTGGAAGACAAGCGCGTACAGCTGGTGGTCAGCGATGAGGCGCGTGGCTGGTTGGCAGAGCGGGGCTACGATGCCCAGATGGGCGCGCGTCCGATGGCGCGGCTGATTCAGGACAAGATCAAGCGGCCGCTGGCCGAAGAGATCCTGTTTGGCGAACTGGCCGAGCACGGCGGGGTGGTGCACGTCGACGTCAAGGACGAGGAGCTCAGCTTTGAGTTCGAAACCACTGCAGAGATGGCCTGACGGCCATCCACAAAAAAAGCCCGGCAGATGCCGGGCTTTTTTATGATCGTTCGATCAACGGGCGCGGTAAGTGATGCGACCCTTGCTCAGATCGTACGGCGTCAGCTCGACGCGAACTTTGTCGCCGGTGAGGATGCGGATGTAATTCTTGCGCATCTTGCCGGAAATGTGCGCGGTGACGACGTGCCCATTTTCCAACTCCACACGGAACATGGTGTTGGGCAGGGTGTCGATGACAGTGCCTTCCATTTCGAAGCTGTCTTCTTTCGACATGCAGTAAAGCCCTCGGTATTCAATGATGGGCCCTGCCGCAGGGGGCGGCGGGCAAAAACGGCGTGCATTGTGCCCGAAAACAGCACTGCTCGCCAAGGGCTTCAGCTAAGCGTCACCCAGCGCTGATTGACGAACAGCTCGATTGGCCGGTACTGGGTCTTGTAGTTCATCTTCCGGCAGTTCTTGATCCAGTAGCCGAGATAGACGGCTTGCAGGCCGAGTCGAGCGGTTTCGCCGATCTGCCAGAGGATGGCGTAGCGGCCAAGGCTGCGGCGCTCCTCGTCGGGGTCGTAGAAGGTGTAGACCGCTGAAAGTCCATTGGGCAGGACGTCCGTGACGGCCACCGCCTTCAATGCACCGTTGAGGCGGAATTCGTAGAAGCGGGAAAAGGGCAGGTCGCGCACCAGAAAGGTGGAGAACTGGTCACGGCTGGGCGGATACATGTCTCCGTCGGCGTGGCGCTGCTCGATGTAGCGGACGTAGAGGGTGTAGTACTCCTCGGTAAATGCCGGGCGTACGGCAATCACGGTGAGGTCCGCATTGCGCTTGAGGATGCGCTTCTGCTGGCGATTGGGGATGAACTGATCGGCCGGAATGCGCGCCGGTACGCAGGCGTTGCAACGCTGGCAGTGGGGGCGGTAGAGGTGGTCGCCGCTGCGGCGGAAGCCCATTTCCGAGAGTTCGGCATAGACGTCCACGTCCATGGGCTGGCTGGGGTCGAGGAATAGAGTGGTGGCCTGCTCCTCGGGCAAGTAGCTGCATGGATGCGGTTGAGTGGCGTAAAACTTGAGACGAGCCAGCTCGGTCATGATCAACCCCCGGGGGAACCCTTCAGCAAGTGTATGTCAGGCTGCGGGGCTCGCCTAGGCGATCCAGTCAGCGACGTTAGGCTGGTCGAGGTAGAGCTGCAGGTAGCGGGAGAACTTCTCGCGGCTGATGGTGCGGGCGCCAAAACTCTGCAGGTGCTGGGTGGGCATCTGGCAATCGATGAGTACGAATCCCCACTTGTGCAGGTGCTGCACGAGGGTGGCAAAGCCAACCTTGGAGGCGTTGTCGACCCTGCTGAACATGGATTCACCGAAGAACAGCTTGCCCATGGCGAGGCCGTACAGGCCGCCGACGAGCTTGTCGTCTTGCCAGACTTCCACGGAATGCGCGACGCCGCGGCGGTGCAGTTCGACATAGGCGGACTGCATGGATGAGGTAATCCAGGTGCCGTCGGCGTAGCTGCGTGGCTCGGCACAGCCTACGATGACCGCGGGGAATGCCTGATCGAAGGTCACCCGGAAGCGATTCTGGCGCATCAGCTTGGAAAGGCTGCGGGAGATGTGGATCTCCTGCGGCGGCAACACGGTTCGTGGATCGGGAGACCACCATAGGATGGGCTGGCCTTCCTGGTACCAAGGGAAGCAGCCGTGGCGATAAGCCTGGATCAGTCGCTCAGGCGACAGGTCGCCGCCGGCCGCGAGCAGGCCGTTGGGTTCGCGCATGGCGCGCCCGAGTGGCGGAAAGTCGAGAGAGTCGCGTTGCAGCCAGGTGAGCATGGGGGAGGGGAGGGCGAACCCGAAGGTCCGCCGAGCCTGTCAGTTGTCGTCGAGGAACTTTTCGGCGTCCAGCGCGGCCATGCAGCCCGAGCCGGCGGAGGTGATCGCCTGACGGTACACGTGGTCCGCGACGTCGCCGGCAGCGAATACACCGGGGATACTGGTGGCGGTGGCGTTGCCTTCCAGGCCACCCTGGACGATCAGGTAGCCGTCACGCATTTCCAGCTGGCCCTTGAACAGGTCGGTGTTCGGCTTGTGGCCGATGGCGATGAAGACGCCGGCCAGAGGCAGCTCCTTGGTGCTGCCGTCGGTGGTGCTCTTCAGGCGTACGCCGGTTACGCCGGTGTTGTCGCCCAGAACTTCATCCAGGGTGTGGTTCCAGTGCAGGCGGACGTTGCCGTTGGCGGCTTTCTCGAACAGCTTGTCCTGGAGGATCTTCTCGGAACGCAGCTTGTCGCGGCGGTGGATCAGGTGCACTTCCTTGGCGATATTGGCCAAGTAGAGCGCTTCCTCTACTGCGGTGTTACCGCCGCCGACCACGCAGACTACCTGGTTGCGATAGAAGAAGCCGTCGCAAGTGGCGCAGGCGGAGACGCCCTTGCCGGCGAAGGCTTCCTCGGACGGCAGGCCGAGGTATTGGGCGGAGGCGCCAGTGGCGAGGATAAGCGCGTCGCAGCTGTAGGTGCCGCTGTCACCCTTGAGGATGAACGGGCGCTTCTGCAACTCGGCGGTGTGGATGTGGTCGTAAACAATCTCGGTGTCGAAGCGCTCGGCGTGCTTCTGCATGCGCTCCATCAGGGCCGGACCGGTCAGACCTTCGACATCACCGGGCCAGTTGTCCACTTCGGTGGTGGTGGTCAGTTGGCCGCCAGGCTGGATGCCGGTGATGACCACAGGCTTGAGGTTGGCGCGAGCGGCATATACGGCTGCGGTGTAACCCGCCGGGCCGGAGCCCAGGACGATCAATCGGGAATGCTTGACTTCGCTCATAAAAAGGCTCCATAAGTCTTTGTCACGAAAGAGAATGCATGCTCCAATTGAGCATTGCGCAAATCGTTGGCGGCTATGCTACACCGAAGCGCGAGACGTCGCCAAAACGCCGGAGCGACAATCCGTTCCCACATGGCGTCGCGCGGGCAAATCCGTACAATGGGCCACGTTCCGAATGGGTTGGAGCCCGTGATGGCACACTGCCTGGCGGACTTTCACCCTCGACCGACTCTTGAACGCGCCACGGGCGCAGGAAAAGACGCGTTTTGAAGAATTCCACGACCAGAGCCCAGATCCCTGTCTGGCGCCAGCAATTGCATTATCGCCTCAAGGAAGGTGCGTTGATCGCGCTGGGCGCAGTCTGCCTCTACCTGTGGATGGCGCTGCTCACCTACGATTCCTCGGACCCGGGCTGGACGCACACCAGCAACGTCGAGCAGGTGCAGAATGCGGCCGGCCGACTCGGTGCCTGGTTCGCCGATATCCTGTTCATGGCACTGGGCTACTTCGCCTATGTCTTTCCGCTGCTGCTGGCGATCAAGACGCTGCAGGTCTTCCGGCACCGCCACGAGCCCATCGACTGGAGCGGCTGGCTGTTCTCCTGGCGCCTGATTGGCCTGGTTTTTCTCGTGCTGTCCGGCGCCGCGCTGGCCGATATCCACTTCCAGGACCACGCGGGCCTGCCGGCCTCCGCTGGCGGCGCGCTCGGAGAAAGCCTCAGTCATCTGTCGGTCAACGCCCTCAACGTGCAAGGCAGCACTCTGCTGTTCTTCGCCCTGTTCCTGTTCGGTCTGACCGTGTTCACCGACCTGTCCTGGTTCAAGGTCATGGACCTGACCGGGAAGATCACCCTTGATCTCTTCGAACTCATCCAGAACGCCGTCAATCGCTGGTGGAACGCGCGCCTGGAGCGCAAGCAGCTGGTGGCCAAGTTGCGTGAAGTGGATGTGCGCGTGAATGAGGTGGCCGCGCCTGTGGTGCCTGATCGTCGCGAGCAGGCCAAGGTCAAGGAACGCCTCATCGAGCGCGAAGAAGCCCTGACCAAGCACATGACCGAGCGTGAAAAGCGCCCTGCACCGGTCATTGCGCCGCCGCCGCCGCCCAAACCGGCTGAGCCGAGCAAGCGTGTACAAAAAGAAAAGCAGGCGCCGCTGTTCGTCGATACGGCGATCGAAGGCACTCTGCCACCCATTTCCATCCTCGACGCGGCGGAAAAGAAGCAGAAGAGCTTCTCGCCGGAGTCCCTGGAAGCGATGTCGCGCCTCCTGGAAATCAAGCTGAAGGAATTCGGCGTCGAAGTGATTGTGGAGTCGGTCCACCCGGGCCCGGTGATCACCCGGTTCGAGATTCAGCCGGCTGCCGGCGTGAAGGTGAGTCGAATCTCCAACCTGGCGAAGGACCTGGCGCGCTCTTTGGCGGTGATCAGCGTTCGTGTCGTAGAGGTAATTCCCGGAAAGACCACCGTCGGCATCGAGATTCCCAACGAGGACCGTCAGATCGTGCGCTTCTCCGAAGTACTGGAATCGTCCGAGTACGACGAAGCCAAGTCGCCGGTCACCCTGGCCCTTGGTCACGACATCGGCGGCAAACCGATCATCACCGACCTGGCCAAGATGCCCCACCTGCTGGTGGCTGGTACCACCGGTTCCGGTAAATCGGTGGGCGTGAACGCCATGATCCTGTCGATCCTGTTCAAGTCCACGCCGGAGCAGGCGCGGATGATCATGATCGATCCGAAGATGCTGGAACTCTCCATCTACGAAGGCATCCCGCACCTGCTGTGTCCGGTGGTCACCGACATGAAGGAAGCGGCCAACGCCCTGCGCTGGAGCGTTGCCGAGATGGAGCGGCGCTACAAGCTGATGGCCGCCATGGGCGTGCGTAACCTCGCGGGCTTCAACCGCAAGGTGAAGGATGCCGAGGAAGCCGGTACGCCGCTGACCGACCCGCTCTATCGCCGCGAGAGCATGGAAGATGAGGCTCCGCTGCTGAAGACCCTGCCGACCATCGTGGTCGTTGTCGACGAGTTCGCCGACATGATGATGATCGTCGGCAAGAAGGTCGAAGAGCTGATCGCCCGTATCGCCCAGAAGGCGCGTGCTGCCGGTATCCACCTGATCCTTGCGACCCAGCGCCCCTCGGTAGACGTGATCACCGGCCTGATCAAGGCCAACATCCCGACCCGCATGGCGTTCCAGGTATCCAGCAAGATCGACTCGCGCACCATCCTCGACCAGGGCGGCGCGGAACAACTGCTCGGTCACGGTGACATGCTCTACCTGCCGCCGGGTACTGGCCTGCCGATTCGTGTGCATGGCGCCTTCGTATCCGACGACGAAGTGCACCGCGTGGTGGAGGCCTGGAAGCTGCGCGGCGCACCGGACTACATCGAAGACATCCTCGCTGGCGTGGAAGAGGGTGGTGGCGGTTCTTCCGGCGGCTTCGACGGCGGTGAAGGTGGTAGCGAGGGTAGCGAAGACGATCCGCTCTACGACGAAGCGGTGCGTTTCGTCACCGAAAGCCGCCGTGCTTCGATTTCCGCGGTACAGCGCAAGCTGAAAATTGGCTACAACCGCGCCGCGCGAATGATCGAGGCGATGGAAATGGCCGGGGTGGTGAGCCCCATGAACGGCAACGGGTCGCGCGAGGTCATCGCGCCGTCACCGGTGCGAGACTGATCCGAAACGGATTTTTGACGAGGAATTCCATGCGACTGATCCGCATGCTCATGGTGGCCGTACTTGGTCTGGCCGCCCTGAACGCCCAGGCCGATGACAATCTGGCCATCAACCGCCTGACTGAAATGCTGAACAAAGCCCAGACCATCACAGGCCGCTTCTCCCAGCTGACACTGGACGGCTCCGGTACCCAGCTGCAGGAAACTTCCGGCGAGCTGTCGCTCAAACGTCCGGGACTGTTCCGCTGGCACACCGACGCGCCGATGGAGCAACTGCTGGTGTCCAATGGTGAAAAGGTCTGGCTGTACGACCCGGACCTGCAGCAGGTGACCATCCAGACCCTGGACCAGCGGCTGACTCACACTCCGGCGCTGCTGCTGTCCGGCGACGTCTCGAAAATCAGCGAGAATTTCGAGATCACTCATAAGGAAGGCGGCGACGTGGTGGACTTCATCCTCAAGCCCAAGGCCAAGGACACCCTGTTCGACACTCTGCGACTGTCGTTCCGCAATGGCGTGATCAATGACATGCAGTTGATCGACAGCGTTGGCCAGCGCACCAACATCCTCTTCCTTGGGATCAAGATGAACCAGGCGATCGACGCCGCGCAGTTCAACTTCCAGGTTCCGGAAGGCGCCGACGTCATCCAGGAATAAGCTGTAACGCCAATGGACCTCTTCCGCTCCGAACCTATCGCCCAGCCGCTGGCGGCGCGCTTGCGTGCCACCAGCCTGGACGAGTACGTCGGCCAGGAGCACCTGCTGGCGCCGGGCAAGCCTCTGCGCGAAGCCCTGGAGCAGGGCGCGCTGCACTCGATGATCTTCTGGGGGCCGCCGGGCGTGGGCAAGACCACCCTGGCCAAGTTACTTGCACAGGTCACTGACGCTCATTTCGAAACCATCTCGGCCGTGCTTTCCGGCGTGAAGGAAATCCGCCAGTCGGTGGAAATGGCCAAGCAGCAGGCTGCCCAGTACGGTCGCCGCACCATCCTCTTCGTGGACGAGGTGCACCGCTTCAACAAGTCCCAACAGGACGCCTTTCTGCCCTACGTGGAAGACGGCACCCTGATCTTCATCGGTGCCACCACCGAGAACCCCTCCTTCGAGCTCAACAACGCGCTGCTGTCCCGCGCGCGCGTCTACGTGCTGAAAAGCCTGGACGAGGCCGCCCTGCGCAAGCTGGTGGCCCGCGCCCTGAATGAGGATAAGGGGCTGGGCAAGCGCCAGCTGAGCCTGCCAGACGAAAGCTTCTCCATCCTTATGGCAGCTGCCGACGGCGATGGCCGGCGTCTGCTCAATCTGTTGGAGAACGCGGCAGACCTCGCCGAAGACGGCGGTGAGATCGGCGCCGAGTTGCTGCAGAACCTGCTGGGAGATAGCCGTCGCCGCTTCGACAAGGGCGGTGAGGCGTTCTACGACCAGATTTCCGCCCTGCACAAGTCGGTGCGTGGCTCCGACCCGGATGCCGCGCTCTACTGGTACGCGCGCATGCTCGACGGTGGTTGCGATCCCCTGTACATCGCGCGCCGTGTCGTGCGCATGGCCAGCGAGGACATCGGCAATGCCGACCCACGCGCCCTGAGCCTTTGCCTGTCCGCCTGGGACGTCCAGGAGCGTCTCGGCAGCCCGGAAGGCGAACTGGCCGTCGCCCAGGCGATCACCTATCTGGCCTGTGCGCCGAAGAGCAATGCCGTCTACATGGCCTTCAAGGCTGCCATGCGCGACGCCGCCGAGAACGGTTCGCTCGAAGTGCCGCTGCACTTGCGCAATGCCCCGACCAAGCTGATGAAGCAGCTGGGCTATGGCGAGGAGTATCGTTATGCCCATGACGAGCCGGATGCCTATGCGGCAGGGGAGGACTATTTCCCCGACCAGCTCGAGCCACGGCAGTACTACCAACCGGTACCGCGCGGCTTGGAGTTGAAGATCCGCGACAAGCTGCAGCACCTGAAGAACCTGGATCGCAGCAGCCCCTGGCGACGGAGAAAGTCGTGATCGGACTCATTCTGGCAGTCTCTGCCGGCGGCGTGGCGGGTACACTGCTTCGATTCGCTACTGGCAATCTGGTCGCTGCCTACTGGCCACGCTACTTCTACGCCGGTACCCTTGCGGTCAACATCGTCGGTTGCCTGCTGATCGGCTATTTATATGGCTTGTTCCTGCTGCGTCCCGAGGTGCCGGTGGAAATCCGCTCGGGCCTCATGGTGGGATTCCTGGGTGGCCTGACGACTTTTTCATCCTTTTCCCTCGACACGCTGCGCCTGCTGGAAAGCGGCCAGCTGCCACTGGCCATGGGCTATGCGGCGCTGAGCGTGTTGGGCGGCCTGTTCGCCACCTGGGCAGGCTTGATACTGACGAAAATCTGAGAGACGAGAACCTGACATGCTCGATGCCAAACTGGTCCGCACCCAGCCCCGGGAAATCGCGGAACGCCTTGCCACCCGTGGCTTTGAACTGGACGTAGCGCGCCTGGAGGCGCTGGAGAACCAGCGCAAGTCCGTGCAGACCCGTACCGAACAGCTGCAGGCCGAGCGCAACGCCCGTTCCAAGTCCATCGGCCAGGCCAAGCAGCGTGGTGAAGACATTGCGCCGCTGCTGGCTGATGTCGATCGCATGGGCAGCGAGCTGGAAGAAGGCAAGCGCGAACTGGAAAGCATCCAGGCCGAGCTGGACAACCTGCTGCTGAACATTCCGAACCTGCCCCACGAATCCGTGCCGGTTGGTGCGGACGAAGAGGCCAACGTCGAAGTGCGTCGCTGGGGCGCTCCGCGTAGCTTCGACTTCGAGGTCAAGGACCACGTCGCCCTCGGCGAGCAGCATGGCTGGCTGGACTTCGAAACCGCCGCCAAGCTCTCCGGTGCCCGTTTCGCGTTGCTGCGTGGCCCCATTGCTCGCCTGCATCGCGCCCTGGCGCAGTTCATGATCAACCTGCACGTCACCGACCATGGCTACGAAGAGGCCTACACGCCTTACCTGGTCCAGGCCCCGGCCCTGCAGGGCACCGGTCAGCTGCCCAAGTTCGAGGAAGACCTGTTCAAGATCTCCCGCGAGAACGAGGCCGACTTCTACCTGATCCCGACCGCCGAGGTCTCCCTGACCAACATCGTTGCGGGCGAGATCGTGGATTCCAAGCAGTTGCCGATCAAGTTCGTCGCTCATACGCCGTGCTTCCGCAGCGAGGCGGGCGCTTCGGGCCGTGATACCCGCGGCATGATTCGCCAGCACCAGTTCGACAAGGTCGAGATGGTCCAGATTGTCGAGCCGTCCAAGTCCTTCGAGGCCCTGGAAGGCATGACCGCCAATGCCGAACGGGTACTGCAGCTGCTCGAACTGCCTTACCGTGTACTCGCGCTTTGCACTGGTGACATGGGCTTCAGCGCCACCAAGACCTACGACCTGGAAGTCTGGGTGCCGAGCCAGGACAAGTACCGCGAGATTTCCTCCTGCTCCAACTGCGGTGACTTCCAGGCCCGTCGCATGCAAGCGCGCTATCGCAACCCGGAAACCGGCAAGCCGGAGCTGGTGCACACCCTGAACGGCTCCGGCCTGGCGGTCGGCCGCACCCTGGTTGCGGTGCTGGAGAACTACCAGCAGGCCGACGGCAGCATCCGCGTGCCTGAAGTGCTCAAGCCCTACATGGGCGGCATCGAAGTCATCGGCTGATTGCCTTCCCCCTGCCTGAGCAGGGGGCGCAATGTCCTACCGCCCGCGTCGTAGCCAGGCTTCACGCGGGCGGTGACCATTCAAGCTCCACCACCCGTTATCGCTAGAAGGCGCTGCTATGGATTTCCTCCCGCTGTTCCACAATCTTCAAGGGCGCCAGGTGCTCGTGGTTGGTGGGGGCGAAGTGGCCCTGCGCAAGGCTCGCTTGCTGGCTGACGCTGGCGCACGGCTGCGCGTAGTTGCGCCAGAGATCGACGCGCAGCTGCTGGAAATGGTGGAGCTGGGTGGTGGCGAGTCCCTTCTGCGTGGCTACCAGGAGGCGGATCTGGATGCCTGCGTGCTGGTGATTGCTGCCAGTGACGACCAGCAACTGAACGCCGAGATTTCGGCGCAGTCCCAGGCGCGTGGCATTCCGGTCAATGTCGTGGACGCGCCGAAGCTGTGCAGCGTGATCTTCCCTGCCATCGTCGATCGTTCGCCTTTGATCGTCGCCGTCTCCAGTGCCGGTGATGCCCCTGTGCTGGCTCGGCTGATTCGCGCCAAGATCGAAACCTGGATTCCCGCGGCCTACGGCCAGTTGGCTGGCCTGGCGAAGAAATTCCGTGACCAGGTGAAGACCCTGTTTCCGGATGTGCAGCAGCGTCGGGTGTTCTGGGAGGAGGTGTTCCAGGGACCGGTGGCCGAGCGCATGCTGGCAGGGCAAGGCGCCGAGGCAGAGCGCCTCCTGGCCGAGCGGGTCGCAGGCGGTGTCCCCAAGGCTCTGGGTGAGGTCTATCTGGTGGGGGCCGGGCCGGGTGATCCTGACCTTCTGACCTTCCGCGCCCTGCGCCTGATGCAGCAGGCCGACGTTGTGCTCTACGACCGTCTGGTGGCTGCGCCTATCATCGAACTTTGCCGTCGTGACGCCGAGCGCATCTACGTAGGCAAGCGCCGGGCCGACCATGCCGTGCCGCAGGATGAGATCAACCGCCTGCTGATCGAACAGGCCAAGCAGGGCAAGCGCGTGCTGCGCCTGAAAGGCGGGGACCCCTTCATCTTCGGCCGCGGTGGCGAGGAAATCGAAGAGTTGGCGGCCAACGGCATTCCCTTCCAAGTCGTGCCCGGTATCACCGCCGCTTCGGGCTGCTCTACCTATGCCGGTATTCCGCTGACCCATCGCGACTATGCGCAATCGGTGCGCTTCGTTACTGGCCACCTGAAGGATGGAAGCTGCGATCTGCCCTGGAGTGATCTCGTTGCGCCGGGGCAGACCCTGGTGTTCTACATGGGGCTGGTCGGCCTGCCGGTAATCTGCGAGCAGCTGATCAAGCACGGCCGCGCTGCTGAAACGCCGGCGGCGCTGATTCAGCAGGGCACCACCAGTCACCAGCGGGTGTTCACCGGCACCCTGACCAACTTGCCGCAACTGGTGGCGGAGCACGAAGTCCACGCACCCACCCTGGTGATCGTGGGCGAAGTCGTGAACCTGCGCGACAAGCTGGCCTGGTTCGAAGGCGATCAGGCCGGAGCCTGATCCTTCTCCGCGACCGACAGGGCCTTCAGGTGCTCGCGACCATGGGGGCGAGTGAAGTCTTGCATTGGCCCCAGCGGCACCACGCCCGTGGGATTGATGGTGCGATGGCTGGCGTAATAGTGGTGCTTGATGTGGGTGAAATTCACCGTCTCCGCCACGCCCGGCCACTGGTATAGCTCACGCAGCCAGCCTGAAAGATTGGGGTAGTCCTCCAGGCGCCGCAGGTTGCACTTGAAGTGCCCGTGGTACACCGCATCGAAGCGGATCAGGGTAGTGAAGAGGCGCCAGTCCGCTTCGGTGATCCGTTCGCCGGTCAGGTAGCGACGCGTCTCCAGCAGGGCATCCATCTGGTCCAGCTCGTCGAAGAGAGTGTGGAAGGCTTCCTCATAGGCCTCCTGGGAGGTGGCGAAGCCGGCGCGATATACACCGTTGTTGATCGCCGGGTAAATGCGCTCGTTGAGTGCATCGATCTCCGCTCGCAACGAATTCGGGTAGAAGTCGAGACGGTTGCCGGTGAGGTGATCGAAGGCGCTGTTGAACATCCGAATGATCTCGGACGACTCGTTGCTGACGATGCGTCCGGTCTGCTTGTCCCACAGTAAGGGCACGGTAACCCGGCCGCTGTAGTCGGCGGTGTCCTGCGTATAGCGCTGGTGCAGGTAGGCCAGTCCATCCAGCTTGTCGCCGGTGGAGCCGAACTGCGGGTCGAAAGTCCAACCCTGTTCCCGCATCAGCCAGCTCACCACCGACACATCGATCAGTGATTCCAGGCCTTTCAGCTTGCGGAAAATCAGGGTGCGGTGAGCCCAGGGGCACGCCAGGGATACATAAAGGTGATAGCGGCCAGCTTCGGCGGGGAAGCCGCCCATGCCCGAAGGGCCCGGTTCACCATCGACAGTGATCCAGTTGCGTCGCCGTGCGCTTTCACGCTGGAAGCGGCCGTCCTTGGCGGTGTCGTACCACTTGTCTTGCCATTTTCCATCGATCAACAGGCCCATGGTCGGTCTCCGAAATTGAGTTCGGATTAGAGTCTATCGATAGCTGTTCGATGGAAAAGCGTAATTTGATGGTCCTGACTATCGATTAGTTCGATGACTTGCGTGCTTCCCAGATGCGATCCGCTTCCACAAAGGCCTGCTCGCGTTCTGTGCCGAGTCCGCGCAAGGCCAGGGCGAGAGTGGCTCGAATCGCCAGTCGGCCGTATTCATCCTCGCATTCACCGCGCCAGACGCGGACGAGCTGGGTGGCGTCCAGGCTTTCCGGCTTCACGTGGCGCAACGGGGAAAGCGGGGGCCACTCTTCATCCCAGGCTTCACCATCGGTCGTACCATAGAGGTGGCAGATGGCGTCCGGGTTGGCTTCGATCTCGCCGCCTTCGCCCTTGATGACGATAGCGTGGTCACCGAGGAGCCTGCTGGCTTCACGGTGTTCCGCCTGGTAGCCGGGATGGAAGATGCTTTGCAGGCCGCAGCGGGCGCTGAGCGGGTTGAGGATGCGCGCCAGGGAGTGGATGGGAGAGCGCAGGCCGAGGGTGTTGCGCAGGTCGATCATCCGCTGAAGTTGTGGTGCCCAGGCTCCCAAGGGAATGAAGGCCAGCTGGCGCTCGTCGAGGGCAGTGGCGACCTGTTCCCAGTTCTGGCATAGGGGAATATCCAGCAGCTCCAGCAGTTGCTCGCTGTAGAGCCGCCCGGCGGTATGGGCGCCGCCGCCGTGGAGCAGGATGCGTATGCCGCTGTCGGCCAGGGCCTTGGCGGCCAGCAGGTACCAGGGCAGGTGGCGTTTCTTGCCGGCGTAGCTTGGCCAGTCCAGGTCGACGGCAATCGCCGGAGCCTGGTTGCGCTGTCGGAACGCTTCGGTGAAACCGGCCAGCTCCTCGGCGTTCTCCTCCTTGTGGCGCAATAACATGAGGAAGGCACCAAGCTGGGTGTCCTCCACTTCGCCGTCCAGCAACATGCCCATGGCTTCGCGCGCTTCTTCGCGGGTCATGTTACGGGCACCGCGCTTGCCCTTGCCGAGTATGCGTACGAACTGGGCGAAGGGGTGTTCAGGTGGGGTGACGAGATTCATAGGCAATTGGTCGGCTTCGGCAGTCCGGCGAGCTTGGCAGCAAGCTTGGCCGGTGCGCCCTTGAACAGGCGGTTCAGGTGCAGGCTGTTGCCCTTGTCAGGGCCGAGCTTCTGCGCCACGTATTTGACCAGCGGGCGGTTGGCCGGGGAGAGCTGGAATTCGGCATAGAAGCCGCGAAGCAGCTCAAGGATTTCCCAGTGCTCCGGCTGCAACTCCAGCTCTTCGCGCACCGCCAGCGCGGTGGCAACTGCCGGGCTCCAGTCGTCCAGTTCCTGGAGGTAGCCATCCTTGTCCAGCGGGATGCGGCGGCCGTCGATAAGAAGTTCGCTCATATCCAGCTGTTCACCTTGTCATAGCGGCAGCACAGCTCGACGAACGCCGGGTAGTCCACTGCGTTCAGGCGCAAGGGCAGGTCAGTCAGTGCACGGGCCTCGATGTCTTCGGCAAGCGCGTGCAAGGCAATCGATTCGGGCATCAGTTCCAGGGCCTGACGGGCCACGCTGCCTGGTTGCAAGGCGTAGACCGCTTCACCGCTGAGCAACAGGCCGTCATTGGGCCCTAGCAGGCGAAGGCAGCTGCCGAGACGGCTGTCAGCGAAGGGGGAGTGGGAAAGGATATGCAGCGTGGCCATCAGAGAGTGAGCACCTGGTCGTAACGGTCGATAAGGGCAGTCAGGGCACTGTCGTCGAGAACTTCCACCGCGAGTTTCAGGGTGGCGCCTTCCAGTCCACGCTCCTGCAGGCTGCGTTTAGAGGCGTAGAGCGACTCGACGCCAAACAGCGGCAGGGCCTGGAGGTTGGCGGTCAGGTCCTTTTGCTCAAGAGCCGTGGGCTGTTGATTGGCGACGAGCTGGAACACGCCATCATCCAGGAACAGCAAACCAAGCGGCAGATCGAAGGCGCCGCCGGCGAGGGCAATATCCAACGCCTCGCGGGCGCCAGGACCGCTCCACGGACCCTGGCGGCTGATGATCAGCATGGACTTCATTTCAATTGCCTCCAAAGCTGACCAGTCGATCGGCCATCTGTGCCGCTTCGTGCAGCTGGCCCAGACCGGAAAGCTCCCAGCCTTCGGCCAGGTTGGCGGCCGGGCGCTCGTAGCGTCGTGCCTCTTCCTGGTTCAGCACGCCCCGGCGTAACGCCGCGGCAATGCAGACGACGCCATCCAGCTTGTGCTTGCGTACGAAATCACTCCATTCGGCGGAGAGGTTCGGCTCGTCCTGGGGGGCGACGACATTGACGGAGGCGCTGTGTACGCCGTCCTGATAGAAGAACAGGCGGACGATTTCATGGCCGCCGGCCAGGCACGCTTCCGCAAAGCGCAGGGCGCGACGGGAGGAGGACGCGTGGGGCGGGGCGAACAAGGCAATGGCGAATTTCATGGTCGCTCGGGCGAATGGAAAACTGCTGGAATGATACGGCCAGACGCATTCTTTTGCCCGTCCAGACAGAAAAAAGCCCGCCGAAGCGGGCTAGTCCGAGGAGCGGTTGGCGATCAATCGTCGCTGCTGAATACGCCAACCAGTTGCAGCAAGCTGATGAACAGGTTGTAGATGGATACGTACAGGCTGATGGTGGCCATGATGTAGTTGCGCTCGCCGCCGTGGATGATGGCACTGGTCTGGAACAGGATGCAGACCGACGAGAACACCACGAAGCCAGCGCTGATCGCCAACTGCAGACCGCTGATGTTGAAGAAGAGGCTGACCAGCGTGGCACCGATCAGCACGAAGAAGCCTGCAGTGATGAAGCCGCCGAGGAAGCTCATGTCCTTGCGGGTGGTCAGCACGTAGGCGGACAGGCCGAAGAACACCAGGGCCGTCATGGCGAAGGCCGAACTCACCACGTCGCCGCCATTGGGCATGCCGAGGTACATGTTGAGGATCGGGCCCAGGGTGTAGCCCATAAAGCCGGTCAGGGCGAAGGTGGATACCAGGCCCCAGGCGGAATCACGCAGCTTTACGGTCAGGAAGAACAGTCCGTAGAAGCCGACCAGTACGACGAAGATGCTGGGGTAGGGCACGCGCATCTGCTGCGCGACGTAGGCGACCAGGCCGCTGAACGCCAGCGTCAGGGCCAGCAGCCCGTAGGTATTGCGAAGGACGCGGCTGACTTCCAGCTGCTCCGCCTGCGCGGGGTTGAGGGCATAGTTCTGTTCGTTCATCGCGACACTCCCGAAAATGGTTTCCGTGACCTTGGTCAGTTCTGGATATTAACAGAGGCTCTGATGCCGCCAATTGCAAGAGTTTGACAGCGTGTTGCGTTCCGGTAGTATGGCGCCCCGCGCAAGCGGAGGTGTGGCCGAGTGGTTTAAGGCAGCGGTCTTGAAAACCGCCGAAGGGGAGACTCTTCCGTGAGTTCGAATCTCACCGCCTCCGCCATTTATATAGCTGAAAGCCCCGGATTCCGGGGCTTTTGCTTTTCTGGGGTATTCCCAGCCTGTTCCCATGGCCCGACGTTGGACCCACATCTTCTCGGACCGCCCCAGTAAATACCCTCCCACATTCAGTGACCTCACCAACGCGGTGATTCGCGAACAGGAATGTCGCCGTCTCCATTCGTCCGAGCACCAGATCATCGCATCAAGTTGCGCTGTCGCATGCTTTGGGATGACTTGAATTACGGCGGTGCGCCGTGTGCGGAGGTATTGATGGCACGCGATAAAGAGTTCGCTTTGAAACACGCGCTGGTGGCGGTATTGGCGGCGGCGATTGACTTGGGTGTGGGGGATCAGGTGATTGCGAAGGCTACCGCCGGAATCGTCAGCGACGATCCCAGATATCGATGGCCGCAGCCGTCGCACCTCAAGTCGCCACTTGCAGAGATCGAGCAAACCGCCGGGTGGATTGAGCGTCAGAGTGGCTAGTGCCTGCCTCAGGTCGTTGACGATACGAGCCGGGGAGGGGCGTCATTCCGGGAGCGTCGACCTTGCTGCGTTGGCGTACTGCTTTTTGGCGAAGGAGTCGCGGTTGAGTGGGCCAGAAACACAAAGCCCCGTGCGAGCAGGACGGGGCTTTGTGTACATCGCGTGGGGCTGATCCTTCAGCTGATTTCACTCTGCTCCCGGGCTTGTGAAAAACTCGTGAAGGCCTTTTGCATCGCTACATCTTTCACTAACAAGAATGTAGAGAGGGAGCACCTCGCAGAGGATGCCCCCGATGTGGCTTCAGACATTCAAATCCGGACCTGCATGGCGACCAGGAGCCGCGCTCACAAGCGTCAGGTTCTGGTGTTCAGCCGAACGCATTCCCCCATCGCTATTGCCTCGTCTTCATGCTTACCGCCGACAAAGTCACCAGTGGCCTTGTCGATGATCCGGTACCAGTAGGCGTCCAGCGCTGTTCCTCCGAGAACTTCCCCATTCCTGATCCCTTTGGAATGTGAGCGTGGGACTCTTTTCACCGAGAAGCGTGCACTCATGGTGGATCTCCTTGTGTAGGAAGAAGTGGAACATTTTTGATAGTCGTGCCTGGCCGGTCTCGCAACCTTGAAGTCGCAACGGATCGTTTCAGGCGGCCGTCGCCTGGAGCCTTTTGCCCGCGATTCCCGGGGCCGAGCACCGGCGAATCGACAATTCTCCGCTCGTCCATTGGATGGCTCTTTCCCGCTCTCTCGCGTTTCGTTCGGTCGCTCAGGTTGGGTCTGTTCAGTCTTTACAGACAGGCGCGTCAATATCGTGACAATTGGCATTTACATTTTTATACACCTGCTCTTTAGTCAGGTTATTGACGTTCTGCGGCGCTAAACAAAACGAGCGAATGCTCAAACAGCCCATTCCTTCACCGGTGAAGTCCTTATCAGAGGCGCCTTAAGGCGCCCGGCCGGTGTCGAGGGTCAGCAACTGGAGAGAGTCATGAAACGCCCTGACTGCGAGCACGCTATAGGTCGGCCTGAGGATTTGGCAGACGGCGAAGGGAGAAGGACATTTCTGAAATTGACAGCAGCGACGATGGCGGCGCCATTGCTGATGACGGGCACCAGGGCCCGAGCAGAAGTCGCGCCCCCGGTGTTTCCACCCAGTCCGCCGACCGTTCCCTGGGCTCACGAATTGCCCACTCAAGTGAATCCCATAAGCCCGGTTTCGTCCCTGAGCCCGGTGCCTACCGAGGTTGCCAACGTCGCTGGGGGCGAGGCGGGGCGAAATCCCCATCAGCGCTGGGCGCAGTTCGCGCCGGGTGCGCTGCTCTACGAGATCAGCGCAACTGAGCGAAACGACTGGGTCTACAGTCCGTCCTATCCAGCCCAGCGCCTCTGGGGCTTCCAGGCCAACAGCAATCCGGACAAGACCATGCCCAGCGCTACTTTCCATGCGCGCTATGGGCGTCCGCTGATCTGCCGCATCCACAACAAGTTGCCGCAGAACCATGTCGGTTTTGGTACGCCGGAAATCTCTACCCACCTGCACAACCTGCACTGCGGGTCGGAGAGTGATGGTTTTCCGGGCGACTACTACAGCCCGAACAAGCATGGTCCGACCCTGTCCGCCAACGGGCGCTTCAAGGATCACCTGTATTCCAACGTCAAGGCAGGGTTCGAGGCGAGGCAGGACCTGGTGGGTGATCCCACCGAGGCACTGGGGACGCTCTTCTATCACGACCACACCTTGGATTTCACAGCGCCCAATCTCTACCTCGGGTTGGCGGGCTTCTACTACATATTCGACGAACTGGATTCGGGTAATGAGGCTGACCCCAATCCCAATGCACTGCGTCTGCCGAGCCATCCGTACGACTACCCGCTGAACTTCAATGACCGGCGCTTCGACGCGAACGGACGGCTGTTCTACGACCAGGTCAACCCGGAGGGAGTCCTGGGCGACAAGGTCGCGGTGAATGGTCGAATCGAGCCGGTTTTGCGGGTCGCGGCTCGCAAGTACCGCTTCCGGCTGCTGAACACTGGGCCGAGCCGTTTCTACAACTTGGCACTGGTGTCACCAACCAATGTGCTGCAGAAGTTCACGCACATCTCCAACGACGGCAATCTATTCCCGGCGCCGCTGCTCAATCAGACCAGCGTGACCCTCGGCGTTGCCGAGCGCGCAGACATAGTGGTCGACTTCTCGAAGTACGTGATCGGGACCCAGTTGTATCTGGTCAACCGGATGCGCCAGGTGGAGACCCGCCTGCCGAAGGACATCAAGGACCCCGGCGACCGGGTGCTGAAGATAATCGTCGACCGCTATCCGCCGTCCCAGGATCTGAGCCGGGTGCCAGCCACGCTGCGGCCGTTGCCGGTGATTACTCAGGCGGAAATCAACTCGGCACCAGTGCGGCGCTGGATCTTCGAGCGCGACAAGGGCATGTGGGCGATCAACGGCAAGTTCGTCGATGTGAACGTCGCCAGGGCTCAGATTCCCAAGGGCGGTTACGAGATCTGGGAGCTTTCGAACGTCAACGATGGCTGGAGTCACCCCATCCATATCCACTTCGAGGAAGGACGAATCCTGGAGAAGATCGTCAATGGGGTCAGTGTTCCCATTCCGGCCCATGAGCAGGGACGCAAGGACGTCTATGTGATCGCGCCCTTCACTACGTTGCGGATATTCCTGCGCTTCCGCGACTACAAGGGCAAGTACCCCATGCACTGCCACAACCTGATCCATGAGGACCACGCCATGATGCTGCGCTGGGACATCGTCTGAGGCCTGCTGCGGCGCAATTTCGAGGTGGGAGGAATCGTCATGAACACGCGAAGAAACATGTTGGCAGGAATCGGCGGCGCTGCCGCCCTGCTGGCCGGTTGGACGGCAATGCGCGGAAGCGCGGGTCTGGCGGAAGCGCCTTCCGCGCAGGGGACCGGTGCCATTCCGTTTCCCAACGTCACGCTCTATACCCATGAGGGGCGCAAGGTGAGGTTCTATGACGACCTCATCCGCGGAAAGGTCGTGACCTTCAACATGATGTACACCCAATGCGAGGGCAAATGCCCAACGATGACGGCGAACCTGCGCCAACTTCAGGCGCTTCTGGGAGACAGGGTAGGGCGAAGCGTCTTCATGCACTCCATTACCCTGCAGCCGTTGCTGGATACGCCGGACGTGCTCAAGGCCTATGTCGAAGAGCATCACATTGGACCGGGTTGGGCATTCCTGACCGGAGCACCGGAGGACATCGACGCCATTCGCTTCAGCCTGGGTTTCTATGACGTCGATCCGGAGGTCGATCGCAACCTGGCCAGCCATACCGGCCTGGTGCGCATGGGGAACGACAGCTACCAGCGCTGGACCATGGCCCCGGCATTGACCGGCACGCAGCATATTCTTGCCACGCTGAACCACGTCGACCGCGAATGGGACGCGGTCTCCTGAAGTGAAGGAGGGTGTCCCTGGTTTAACAGGGACACTCTCGCGCTCTTTGTCGTCCTTTCTTTATCATCCGCATCTGAAATGTCGGGCAATTCATTGTAATTATTCGTATTCGACTGCCATCGGGTGTCTGATCGGGCCGGTCGGGGGCGCTTTTCAGTTGAGAAATTGGCGCTGCCCGTTTGACGGCCCTGCATCCGGAGCTAGGTCATTCTCCGCTCATTTGCTAATGTGAGCTTCATTTGAACAAGCTTGCTGCCATGGCAGCGCGCGATGCACTGAGAGGTGTCGCTTGATTAGGGTGCTGGTGGTCGATGACCACGATCTGGTGAGAACGGGGATTACCCGCATGCTGGCCGACATCGATGGCCTGCAGGTGGTTGGACAGGCCGATAGCGGCGAGGAGGCCCTGAAGAAGGCGCGGGAACTCAGGCCTGATGTGGTCCTGATGGACGTCAAGATGCCCGGTATCGGCGGCCTGGAGGCGACCCGCAAGTTGCTGCGCAGCCACGCCGATATCAAGGTGGTTGCCGTGACCGCCTGCGAAGAGGATCCCTTTCCCACCCGCCTGTTGCAGGCCGGCGCGGCCGGCTATCTGACCAAGGGTGCTGGCCTGGAAGAAATGGTCCAGGCAATTCGGCAGGTTTTCGCCGGACACCGTTTCATCAGTCCGCAGATTGCTCAGCAGTTGGCGCTTAAGTCCTTCCAGCCCCAGGCCAGTGGGTCACCCTTCGATTTGCTGTCGGAACGTGAGATTCAGATCGCGCTGATGATCGCCAACTGCCAGAAGGTCCAGAGCATTTCCGACAAGCTCTGCCTGTCGCCGAAAACGGTGAACACCTACCGTTACCGTATCTTCGACAAACTCTCCATTTCCAGCGACGTGGAACTGGCGTTGCTGGCTGTTCGTCACGGCATGGTAGACGCCGTCAGCTAAGATGTCCGACTCTTTCGATGCGAGTGCTTTCCTTGCCGCCTGCAGCGGTCGTCCGGGGGTTTACCGGATGTTCGATGCGGGCGGCAAGCTGCTTTATGTAGGCAAGGCGAAGAACCTCAAAAAGCGCCTTGCCAGCTATTTCCGCAAGACTGGCCTGGCTCCGAAGACCGCCGCCCTGGTGGGGCGTATCGCCCAGGTCGAAACCACCATCACCGCCAACGAAACCGAGGCGCTGCTGCTTGAGCAGACGCTGATCAAGGAATGGCGGCCGCCCTACAACATCCTGCTGCGCGACGATAAGTCCTATCCCTACGTGCACCTCAGTGACGGCGACTATCCGCGGCTGAGCATCCATCGTGGGGCGAAGAAGCAGAAAGGACGCTACTTCGGGCCCTATCCCAGCGCCGGCGCCATCCGCGAAAGCCTCAATCTGCTGCAGAAGGCATTCCTGGTCCGCCAGTGTGAGGACAGCTACTACAAGAACCGCACCCGGCCCTGCCTGCAGTACCAGATCAAACGTTGCAAGGCGCCCTGCGTAGGCTTGGTTGACCCCACCGAGTACGCCGAGGACGTGCGCCACTCGGTGATGTTCCTGGAAGGTCGTAGCAATGCGCTGACCCAGGAGCTTTCCACGGGAATGGAAGAGGCAGCCCAACGCCTGGACTTCGAGCGGGCGGCCGAACTCCGCGACCAGATCGCCATCCTGCGCCGCGTCCAGGATCAGCAGAGCATGGAAGGCGGCACTGGCGACATCGACGTCATCGCCGCCATCGCCACCCCCGGCGGTGCTTGCGTGCACCTCATCAGCGTTCGCGGCGGGCGTGTGCTGGGGAGCAAGAACTTCTTCCCGCAGGTGGCCATCGAGGAGGAGGGCGCTGACGTACTGGTAGCCTTCATTGCCCAGTACTACCTTGCTAATCACGAGCGCGACCTGCCCGGCGAGTTGATCGTCAACACGACCCACGAGGATTTCCCGACACTGATTGCCGCGTTGGCCGAATTGCGAGGCCGCGAGCCGGATATCAGCCACCGGGTGCGTGGAACTCGCGCGCGCTGGCAGCAACTGGCTGTCACAAACGCCGAGCAAGCGCTGGCCGCACGCCTGGCTAACCGGCAGCACACGGCGGCGCGCTTCGAAGCCCTGGCCGAAGCCCTTGGTCTGGATGAGGCGCCACAACGCCTGGAGTGCTACGACATCAGCCATTCAAGCGGCGAGGCGACCGTAGCCTCGTGCGTGGTGTTCGGGCCTGAAGGTGCACTGAAGTCGGATTACCGTCGCTACAACATCGAAGGGGTCACCGCGGGCGACGATTACGCCGCCATGCATCAGGCGCTGTCGCGCCGCTTCAGCAAGTTGAAGGACGGGGAGGGCAAGTTGCCTGACGTCCTCCTGGTGGATGGCGGCAAGGGCCAGCTCGCCATGGCCCAGGAGGTTCTAAAGGAGTTGGCGGTGCCCGAGCTGATCCTGCTCGGCGTGGCCAAGGGCGTTACCCGCAAGCCCGGTTTCGAAACCCTTTACCTGAACGATGCCGCTCACGAGTTCACCCTGCCGGCGGATTCCCCGGCTCTGCATCTTATCCAGCAAATCCGCGACGAAGCACACCGGTTCGCCATTACCGGACACCGTGCCCGACGCGGCAAGGCGCGATGCACCTCCAGCCTGGAAGACGTCGCCGGGGTAGGACCCAAGCGCCGCCGGGAGCTGCTCAAGCATTTCGGTGGGTTGCAGGAACTCAATCGCGCGAGTATCGAGGAAATCGCCAAGGCGCCGGGCATCAGTAAAAAGCTTGCTGAGTCGATTTATGCGGCCCTGCACAGCGAGTAGAATGCCGCCTTCCTTCAGAACCAGCCGTAACGATGAATATTCCAAACCTGCTCACCGTTCTGCGCGTACTGCTCATTCCTGTCTTCATCCTGCTGTTCTACCTGCCGTTCTCCTGGAGCTATCTGGCAGCCAGCGCAGTCTTCGCCATCGCCGCCGTCACCGACTGGTTCGACGGCTATCTGGCTCGTCGCTGGCAACAGAGCACGCCCTTCGGCGCCTTCCTCGATCCGGTGGCGGACAAGCTGATGGTGGCGGTGGCGCTGGTATTGCTGGTGGAAGAGCACCACAACCTCTGGCTGACCTTGCCGGCTGCGATCATCATCGGCCGCGAAATCGTGGTGTCGGCTTTGCGCGAATGGATGGCGGAACTCGGCGCGCGCGCCCATGTGGCGGTGTCCAGCCTGGGTAAATGGAAGACCGCCGCGCAGATGGTGGCGCTGGTCATCCTGCTGGCCAACCCGCCGCTGCTCACCTTCTGGGTCGGCGTTGGCTACTTCCTGCTGATCCTGGCTGCGGCGCTGACGCTCTGGTCGATGCTGCACTACCTGCTGGCGGCTCTGCCGCACCTCAGCACTGACCCGAAGGAAAAATAAAAGTTTTTTTGAATCAAGGGGTTGACGGCGCTTCCTGAATCTATAGAATGGCGCCCGTCAACACGACAAAGCGGGAATAGCTCAGTTGGTAGAGCACGACCTTGCCAAGGTCGGGGTCGCGAGTTCGAGTCTCGTTTCCCGCTCCAGTTTCACGCGATGACGCCGCCGTAAGCGGCGTTATCGTTTAGGCCGGATGGCAGAGTGGTCATGCAGCGGATTGCAAATCCGTGTACGCCGGTTCGATTCCGACTTCGGCCTCCATCTAAAAAGCCCCGTAGATCAAAGATCTACGGGGCTTTTTTCATTCCTTGCGAACGTCCATAGCGCGGCTTCCAGACAGGCGTCATCCCAACGACTCTTCAGCTCTGTCTAGCTCAGACACGGACTGCAGGCGTTGCTAATCCGGTGGGCATCCTTGAGGCGGTCGACGTCCCAGGAAAGAGCACAAGCCAGTCAGCGAAGAGGTGTCTGCGGAGTTCATACTCGCGACGAGGGTTTTGCGGGGGCGCGGATGGCGCATGGGTGAAATGAAGCCCGCCCTCAGATCGCCTGGATCACTGCCCGGTGATCTCCCTATACCGTCTCTGATATTCCTGGTAGCTCAGACCGGTGTCACGCTTTAGTCGATCCAATTGCTGCTGTTTCAATTGTTCGCGGGTGATGCCGCCGCCATCTCCGGTAGCTCCGCCACCAACACCGTCTGATACCTGCTCGTATTCCGCGCCTTCGCGGGTGGGACCTGGCGGTGGCATGGCCGCCTCAGTCGTTGCTGGCGGTGTGGAAGTGGCGGCAGGTTGTGGTGCGAAATCCTGGGGTGGAGCGACCGTACGGATCTCATCCACCATGTCTTTGGCGATCGCCTGGATCTGCACGTCAGTTTTGGCGGATAAGACGTCAACCCAGGCAGGCAATGAGGTGTCGTAGGTTCGTTCCCCGTATCGCTTCGCCGTCCGGGCGTCCAGGTAGGTCACCGCGGCATCCACCCAGGCATCGTCAGTCCAGAAGTTGAAGGTCGCGTTCTTCGCTTCCGTGACATAGCGGAAGTCGTTCACGTCGATTACCACCAGCACCCCTGGCGTGCTGCCCATTCTGATCTCGCCGGCCTGCTCGGATACGGAGAGGCCATATGTCGACGCTTCACGCTGAAGCGCGGCGCGCCAGGCCGACTTCAATCGTGCCCAGTCGGCGCCGCCTGTAGCCTTTCCGCTGCCCCTGAAATTGACGACCAACGTGGACCTGGATTCCGCCGGTATCTGAAGCGGCTCCGAGATCTCTTCCCTGGTCATGTCGGCGGCGCAACCGTAGAGCGCCAGGAAGGTGAGGGCGATCGATATGGCGCGCATCGAAACTCCTTGTTGTGGTTATTCGTTCCGCGGTGCTGCTTCCGAACCTTACTTCAGCTCGAAAAGGCTCGCCGGTACCAGCACCGAGTGTCTCAAGAGCCAAGCCTTTGGCTTTTCGCGCTTCACCGATGACGGGGGTCTTTTTTCATGTGAGGAATCCTGTGTGCCTTCTGCCCTTGGCGCAAGCGTGGCACGCGGGATTTGCGTGCAAGAAGGCCGCGCCATTCAGAGATGTTGAGCGAATAGTCGGAAGGAAATGATGCGCTGGCTCCGTTGGAAGACGCTTGAACGAGCGGTCTTGCGATACCGCGCCGCTGGTTCGGAAGGCCAGTGTCGTGGGGTGAGGTAGCGGGCTGAACCATGGGGCAACTTGTCGTGGATCCACTACGAACCTGTCGCCCGAATCACCACAGCAAATGTCCGTGAAAAACGATTTTTGCGCTTTTCCAGATTCAATACATTGGCCTCCCCGTGGCACTCATCCATGGGAGTGAGTCATCCAGTCGAGCATCAGGGGGCGCTGTATGAGTCTCTCGAATTTTCGGACTCGATCGATCTTCCAGGAATGGGATTTCCTGATTGGGGTAGCCCAGGACGGTGATCTGCCGGAGGACGTCCGGCAGGACGCGGCCTGGTTGGTGAAGCACCATCCGTATTCTCAGAAGATCCACCTGAACGTGCCTGTCCGTCCTGAGTGGGGCGACGAAGAGCAACAGCGTGGATACGACGATGACCCGTTGCTGGATGCGATGCCGCCTGTGTGGATGATGCTGGATCGCAGGCGCGAGTAAGCCGTACCGCCCGGTCAGGGCGCGCTTCAGAATGAGTGTGAAATGGGTATCTGTTCCAGCTGTGAGGCAATGCTGACTGAGCCTGATCCTACCCGTCGGCATGGATACGGAGTACTGGTGGCGGTCTGCATCGAGAAAGCCCCCCTGGGCAGACGCTGCGTTCGCATGCGCTGTCTGGAGTGCGGAAAAGAGTGGCTGAAGACTGAGCCTATCAAGGGGCTCTGGGCGGTGTCCTGGGTGGAGGGATAACCTTCACTCGGTGGGCTTTCCTGTCTGCCTTTTTCGGCGCATCCACGATCAGTGGCAGACGATGGGTGAGAAATCTGGCCAGTTCCTGCGATATCGAATGTCAGCCGCCGATGATTGGCAGCGATGCGCCAGCGGATTTTCTATTGCCCCTCCGCTTGCCCAACCCCTTACTTCACTTGATTGAAGAATCGTTGATTCCTCCATCGGACGACTGCGCCTTATAAGCGCGAACTTCCCACTCAACGATGCGTTAGAGGGCCAGACGTTATCGCTGGCTCTGCGCCGAGTTGGAAAAAAGGCCGGTTTCAGGAGGCCGACAGGATTTTCTCTAGCAGCGCTAATTGAGGTTGAATCCCCTGCTGCCGTGAGAGTCTCAACCTGTTGGAGGTCCCGCCATACGGGTGATTGCATCGCCTCGAACGACAGCTGTTGTGGCTGCAAAAAGGCGCCCAGAGAGGCGAGCTTTTTCTCGTCGATAGCAGCGGGGCCATTGGCGGGTATGGCCATTGCCATGCGCCCTTCGGCACGTGGGGTGTGAATCATGGGCATGAACCAATTGAACCAGCAGCTGTGCCAGGAGTTGATGAAGATTGAAATGCGGTGTGAGGAAGCCACCGTACCCATCTGGCTGGTTGCCAGGGGCTTACCGGGGAGGCAGGCGTTGGCTCTCATGGACGCGATAGCCTTGCTGCACCAGAACGTGGACTCCTTGCATCTGCTGACCGAGAAGCTCGAGTCGGGGAAGCTCGTTGCCAAAGGCTCTGTCGCCAGAGTGGTGTTCAGGGGGCCAGAAATGGGGTGACAGGGGCGGGCTGAGCTTGACTACCCAAGGAAACCGGCAAATTGGTTGATCACATTCTTCACGCTGCCGCTTCCTTTCGTCTGCGATCCAGAGCACTGCGTCGTGTGGCGCTGGCGCGTTGGCTATCGGGGCTTATTGACTTGGGGTACGGCACCCTGGGTGAATGGCCCGATGAAGAACGACAAAGAGATCGCCTTGATGCAGGCACTGGTGGCGGTCCTGGCTGCGGCAAAGGACCTTGGTGTAGGTGATCAGGTGGTTGCCAAGGCAACCGCTGGACTCGTCTGCAACGACCCCAGATATCGATGGCTGGAGCAGTCGCACTCCATTTCCCCGATTGCAGAGATCGAGCAAACCTCCGGCTGGGTAGGGCGCCAGGGCGGCTAAGGAATCGTCTTTGAGTCGTTGATCCTGTCGAGCCGAGTTCTGCCCCGGCTCACGTAAAGTCGCATCGCTGTTGTGGCTGGCAAGTGGTGCCGGTCCGACCTGTCGCCAATCCACTACAAGCACTCGTCGCAATCTCTACAACAGGTGTCTGCGAACGACGATATTTGGGCTTGCCTGGAATCAGTACATTGATATTTCGTGAGCCTCATGCACCGGCAGGGGCCGTTCAATCGAGTATCAAGAGGTACTGTATGAATCCCTCCAATGCGCGAGCGCAATCGGTGTACCGGGTCTGGGACTTGCTGATGGGACTGGCCAATGACACGAAGATGTCGAGGGATGTCCGGCGAGAAGCAACGTGGTTGTTGCGGCACTATCCGTACGCCCGGAATGCAAACCTCATCTTTCCGCTCCCACCCGGCACGGGAGAGCAAGGGGAAGCTACTACGCGACCCGAGCGGTAACTGGCCGTCAGAATCACCGCAGCTCACGACATGGATCCAGCGTCGTTGAGTCGATGCGCATGTGCATACCTTAGAGATTTCCTCGGCATTCAAAACCCCGCCGGAGCATGAGCGTGTAAGGGCATGTGGCCTATGTGACTACTCATGCAGCACGTCACATTTCAATTTGAACTGGATGACCGTTCAAGCCGCGCATCCATCTTCAGCACCCAGCACGAAGACTCTGAGCCGGCGGCCCGAGAAGCATGGATTCCATGGCGACCGGGCAGCCAGAGCCATGCTGCTCAGCGTCCGCCTGCACCGCTTCGCGAGCGGTCGGAGCTTTCCACCAGTACCGCTTCAGCGAGCTGGTTGAGGCGTTGCCATAGGGCTGGGGAAATCTCCGTTCCATTTTCCAGGGCCTGTTGGCGGGCCAGGGTAAAGTCCGCCGGGGTGACGCAGCGTTCCTCCGAGGCGGCTCCAACCTCCAGTTCCGGTTTCGGGTAGACGGCCGTGCCCAGGTCGAGCGTCAGCGACTGCCGGTTCGCCTGGGGAAGATGATCGGGAAGCCGGTATTCCCGGTAAGTCGGGTAAGCAGCGCCGGCTTCGATCCGGGCGACATGCCGGCGCATCGGGTCATGACCGTTATCCCAGCACGCCTGAGCCCACAACCCTTGCCGCGCGCAGTCCGCCAGTAGCTTGAGGATGAACTTGCGGTTGTGGCAGTGCCGGATTTCCACGTGGAGCGAGCCTTGCTCCAGTGCCTGCACGCAAGCCAGTTCCAGCATTGTCGGCAAGCAGTTCAGGGCGCTGCGGCCATGGCACTCGGCGATCAGGTTGGCCGGTCCTTCAGCGACCAGTTCATTGGCCTGGCGGTCACGGTCGGCAACCAGGTCCAGCGCACGCTCGAGTTCGCCGAGACCATCTTCGCGGTGCAGTTGCAGCCAGCTGACCAGGGCGGCGGCGTCCTCATAGTGCCCCGGCGTATAGCCCATACCCTCGAAGACGCGTTTGAGCAGGGCGGTAAGTTCGTTGGCGGAAATCAGCATCAAGACTTCTCCTGGCTAGGGGCGAGCGGCAGGAACCAGTCATCGTCGAAGGGATGGCCGATGTCCTCCAGCAAGGGGGCGCCCTGGAACATGGTGTTGCGGACCCACAGACGTGAGCGTGGGTCGAACTTGCTCACCCCGAAGAACGACAGTTTGCAACGCAGCAGGTGCATCGGCAGTACGTCGCGATCCAGCAGATTGGCGCGGATCTCGCCGTAATGGGTCAGTGCCATCCCTTGAATGCGGCGGACAATGCCGCGCTGCTCCGGGTGGCGCAGCAGGAAGCGCGCAACCGTGTGCTGCGGGTTCTCGGCCAGGTACTCGGTGAGCCGCTGATAGCACTGCTGCACCAGGTAGCCGATGCCAAGGGGCATCTGCTTTTCCCGCCCCTCATCGAGGCTGCAGCTGCCGAGTCGCGGCTCCTGCTTTTCTTCGGAGCGGTACCAGAAGGTTTCCTGGGCGCCGTCTGCGTTGAAATCGATAGCCAGGGCCCAGTCATAACTCGCCTCGATCAACGCTTTCAGGCGGCTGACGGGCATTTCCGGATTCAATTCGAGCTGCTCGGGCAGGGCGAGCCGGTCCTCAAGTTCGTCCACCAACTCAGGGTGCAGTTCCAGCAGGATGCAGTTGATCAGTTCCTGGCCCTGCAGACTGGCATGGCGCTGTGCCCAGTCCAGAAGAGGCTGCCAGCTTTGCAGCGGATGCTGGTCCAGGCGCTCGTGCAGCGCTTGCAGGTCTGCCAGCACGCGTTGGTTGTTACCGGTCTGCCATTCATCTTCGGTGAAGGTTTCCTCGAGATGGCGAATGGCGCGGTCCACCAGCTGTGGCAGGCGATCCAGCTTTTCGGGAGCCACCGGGGCCGACGCAAGGATGCGCGCCAGGGCCAGTTCACGCATTTCGATCCAGCGGCTGATCAGTTGCGGGTGATTGATCAGGTAGGGGGCCATGCCCAGGCCGGTGGAATTGCCGATGCCGAAGTAGCGCTTGAGTCTCGGTTCCAGCGTCACGGCAGTGGCCGGTGAGCGGCGTTGGGCGATGTACTCGGCTTGCTGCAGGCTGAAATTGCGCAGCATGAAACAGGTGAACATCTCCGCGGCGAAGGGCCGGGCGAAGTCCGGGTGCTTGCGGCTGACCTTCTCCCAGTCAGCCATGCCCAGCTTGCCGCTGCCGTAGACCGCCGTTGTCCGATAGAGGTAGCCGACCCGCGCGATCTGGGCGACGTCTGGCTGCCGGCCACCAGCAAGGGCATCCACCACGCTGTCGAAGTTGCGCACGCTGCGGTTGGCGCGGGACAGCACCATCACTTTGGCGTCGAGACGCCCGGCTTCCTGTAGCGGCACGTTGCGCCGCAGGTAGTCGACATAGGCGTCCTCGACCTCTCCCTCGCAGAGCGCCATGGTCAGGTCCCACTCGCTGGCGATGACCCGGTCGTTGCGCTTTTCCGGCGCCAGGTATTGAGAGAAGAGTACGAAACTGAACAGGTCGCTGCGGGTACGAATCCTATAGATCACCGTGCCGTAGCCATCAGCGTCCAGGTCGAAGCGCTGCGCGTCGATCTGCCAACGCTCGCGCATGATCCGGCGGACCAGGCTGCGCATGAAGCTCAAACGGCTCTGGTGCAGGCTGCCCAGACGTTCCAGGTCCATGACCAGGCTGGCGGGGCGCATAGGCAGGGACTCGGCCTCGGGCAGACCGGAATCCAGGATTGAAGGGGTGCTCATCATTGGGCCCTCAACTGGCGTGCACCGCGTACCCGATGCCCGGTGGCGACTGGGAGGCGGCTTGTTATTGATCTGCCGCCGATGGTGGGACAGCAGGCTGTCCCGAGCAATTCAGATCGCCCTATCGGTTGATAAGGAAGCCTTATTCAATTGGTCGGGTCGATCAGAAGGACTATCGCCAATCATCCGGCTCGAGTTCGTTATCGCGCAGGATGAATTCGAACAGGGCCTGGGCCGCCACGGGCAGCGAACGGTTGGCCAGGCGGACGATGCCGATGTCGCGGGTCACCAGCGGGTCCGCCAGGGGAATGAAGCGCAACTGGCCGGCTTCGGCGGGGAAGGCGAAGCGGGGCAGGGTGGTGATGCCCATGCCGGCCTCGATCATCGCCAGCAGCGAAATCATGTTGGAAATATAGAACTGCGAATCGGCCACCAGCTCCTCGGCGCTGGTACCGGCCAGCAGGCGGGAGGTGCCGTTGGCGATCAGGCGCTCGCCGCGCAATTGCTGCCAGCCGATCTGCTCCTCGGATGCCAGCGGGTGGGCCTGGTGGCAGACCACACCGATGCTGTCTTCCCAGATGGGAATGAAGCGGATGTCGCTTTCCGGTTCCCAGAGGCTGGAGATGCCGAAATCCACCTGCTGGTTCTCCACCATGGTCAGCACCGCTTCGGAGTTGTCATCGAACAGGCTGACGTGCAGGTCAGTGGCGTCGCCTATGAAGCGCGTGAGGATGTCGGGCAGCAGGCGGCTGGCAATGGAGGGCACCGAGGCGATGCGCAGGTGTCCCGATTTGTACTGGGCGATCAGGCTCATGTCGCGCACCACGCGATCATGGTGATCGATCAATTCCTTGGCGTAGGCGAGGAACTGCAAGCCGAAGGGCGTCAGCTCGGGCTTGGTGACGCGTGCGTTGCGCTTCTCGAAAAGGGCCTGGCCCAGCTTGCCCTCCAGGTCGCGAATGGATAGCGAAATGGCCGGCTGGGTGCGGTGCGCACGCTCGGCTGCCGCATGGAAACCCTGAAGCTCCGCAACCCAGACGAAGTGGCGCAGTTGCACGACTTTCAGGTCGGGCAGCATGGTAAGTTTTCCTTATCAAGTAATATTCACAACTAATTTTAGTTTATCTGAGGTGGCACCTACCATGCGCTCAAAGCGAGAACGGAGGTGCACATGCCCAGCAAGATCTTCAGCAACTACATCGACGGCGCCTGGGTAGAAGGCGGCTCGAGTATTGCAAACCGAAGCCCCGCGAACGTCGAGGACGTTGTGGGCCATTACACCCAGGCCGCCGCCCGCCAGGTGGACCAGGCGATCGCCGCTGCCACGGCAGCCCAGGTCATCTGGGCGCGCAGCGGGTTGGAGGAGCGCTATCAGGTGCTCATGGCCATCGGCAACGAGCTGATCGCCCGCAAGGCCGAACTGGGCGAGCAGCTGTCCCGGGAAGAGGGCAAGACCCTGGCCGAAGGCGTCGGCGAGGTCTATCGCTCCGGTCAGTTCTTCCACTATTACGCCGCCGAGGTCCTGCGGCAGATGGGCGAGACGGCGGACTCGGTGCGCCCCGGCGTGGAAATCGAGGTGCGCCGCGAACCGGTCGGCGTGGTCGCCATCATCACCCCCTGGAACTTCCCGATGGCCACCGCCGCCTGGAAAATCGCCCCGGCTCTGGCATTCGGCAATGCGGTGGTGTTCAAACCCGCCAATGCCGTGCCGGCGAGCGCTTGGGCGCTGACCGAAATCGTCGCCCGCCAGGCCCTGCCGGCTGGCACCTTCAACCTGGTCATGGGCAGCGGTGCCGAGGTTGGCGAACGCCTGATCCACTCCACCGGCATCAATGCCCTGAGCTTCACCGGCTCGGTGGAAACCGGGCGCCGGGTCGCCGCCGCTACGGCCGCCAATTTCGTGCGCTGCCAGCTGGAAATGGGCAGCAAGAACGCTCTGGTCGTGCTCGACGACGCGGACTTGCCGCTGGCGGTGGAGTGCGCGGTGAATGGAGCCTTCTTCGGCACCGGGCAGAAGTGCACCGCGTCGTCCCGCCTGATCGTGACCGAGGGCATCCATGACCGCTTTGTCGAAGCGCTGGTGGAGCGTATCGGTCAGCTGAAAGTAGGGCACCCGCTGCGCGAAGGCGTTCAGATCGGTCCGGTGATCGACGAACGTCAGCTGGCGCAGAACCTTCGCTATATCGAAGACGCCAAGGCCGAAGGCGCCCGCCTGGTTTGTGGTGGCGAGCGCATCGAGGAGGAGCACGAAGGCTTCTACATGCGTCCGGCGCTGTTCGTCGACACCCGCAACGACATGCGCATCAACCGTGACGAAGTCTTCGGCCCGATCGCCTGCGTCATCAAGGCGCGGGATTACGAGGAGGCGCTGGCCATCCTCAACGACACCCGCTTCGGGCTGACCGCCGGAATCATGACCCAGTCGCTGAAACACGCCAGCGACTTCAAGCGTCGCGCCAACACCGGCTGCGTGATGGTCAACCTGCCTACCGCCGGCACCGACTACCACGTGCCTTTCGGCGGCCGCAAGGATTCCAGCTTCGGCCCCCGCGAGCAGGGGCAGTACGCCCGCGATTTCTACACGGTGGTCAAGACCGTCTATGTGCGTCCCTGAGGGAGAGAGCGCCATGCAAGAGCTTCTGATGATCGACGGCCTGCAGTACTCCAACTGGAGCCCCGAGCTGTTCAGGCAGATGCGCGAGGGCGGACTGAGTGCCGTCCACGCCACCATCGCCTACCACGAGACCGCGCGTGAGACGTTGTCGCGCATCGGCGAGTGGAATCGCCGTTTCGAGGCCTTCCCGGAGCTGATCCGCCCCGTGCGGCAGGCCTCGGACATCCGTCTGGCACAGCAGGAGGGGCGAGTCGGGATCTTCTTCGGCTTCCAGAACTGCTCGCCCATCGAGGACGACATCGACCTGGTGGAAGTGTTCCGCCAGCTCGGGGTCTTCATCATGCAGCTGACCTACAACAACCAGAGCCTGCTGGCCTCGGGCTGTTACGAGCGCGAAGACAACGGCATCAGCCGCTTCGGTCGACAGGTGATCGAGGAGATGAACCGCGTCGGCATGCTCATCGACATGTCCCACAGCGCCGAGCGCAGCACCCTGGAGGCCATCGAGCTGTCGAGCCGGCCGGTCATCATCTCCCACGCCAACCCCACCAGCTTCCACGCGGCCAAGCGCAACAAGTCCGACGCGGTACTGCGCGGCATTGCCGAATCGGGAGGCCTGCTCGGCTTCAGCACCTATCCGTTCCACCTTCGCGGTGGCTCGCAGTGCCAGCTGAGCGAGTTCTGCGACATGGTCGCCCGCACTGCGGACCTGATGGGCATCGACCATATCGGCATCGGCACCGACCTCTGCCAACAGCAGCCGGTGCAGGTGCTGGAGTGGATGCGCAATGGCCGCTGGAGCAAGGCCAAGGATTACGGCGAAGGCTCGGCGGACAACGCCGACTGGCCGGCGCCGCTGCATTGGTTCCGTGACAGCCGCGATTTCCCCGTCATCGCCCAGGGCCTGCGCGAACGCGGCTTCGCCGAGGACGAGGTGCGCAAGATCATGGGCCTGAACTGGCTCGACCTGCTGGAGCGCGGTACCGCGCCGCGACAGTAACTCTCTGATTCCACCCCACGTGAGGACGCCATGAACAAGAACAAGAAAAGAGCCTCGACCACCTCCCTCTTCGGAGTTGGCCCGCGCCAGAACGCATATCCCCGACACCCCCTGCCTCCAGAGGGCAGGAGCGAAACCTCGCTACCGCGCTGACAGGCGCTTTCGCTCCGTTATCCCAACCCATGGTCATTTGCCCCGCAATGCGGGGACAGAACAACAACCTGGAGGCATCATGAAAGTGTTCCCGACCCAGACCGTAGGCAGCGCGCCGATGAAGCACCCGGCACTGCAAGGCATCGACTGGCCCTTGTTCATCATCAGCGGCGGCTTCCTGCTCAGTTTCCTGGTGGCGGCGCTGGTAGACATCGACGCGGTGTCGGCACTGGTCAACACCCTGTTCGCCTGGTCGACGAAAGCCTTCGGGCTCTATTGGCAGTTGCTGATGCTGGCGACCTTCCTCGTCAGCCTTGGCATCTTCTTCAGCAAGAGCGGTCGCGTTCGCCTGGGCGGCGTCGACCGGCAGCCGGAAACCAGTACCTTCAACTGGATCGCCGTGATCATGTGCGCGCTCCTCGCCGGTGGTGGCGCCTTCTGGGCGGCCGCCGAGCCGCTGATGCATTTCGCCAGTCCGCCGCCGTTGTTCGGCGGTGTGCAGCCAAACAGCGAACATGCCGGCCACCTGGCCCTGGCCCAGTCGTTCGTGCACTGGGGCTTCCTGGCTTGGGCAGTGCTGGGCAGCCTGTTGGCGATCGTGCTGATGCACCTGCACTACGACAAGGGGTTGCCGCTGGCGCCGCGTACCCTGCTTTACCCGTTGCTGGGCGAGCGCGCGCTCAAGGGGCCGATCGGCAATCTCGCCGATGCCACGTCGATCATCGCGGTGGTCGCCGGCACCATCGGTCCGATCGGTTTCCTCGGGCTGCAGATCAGCAATGCGTTGAACGCCGTCTGGGGTGTGCCGAATGACCTGGTGACCCAGTCCATCACCATCATCCTGGTGACGGCCATGTACACCACGTCCTGCCTGGTCGGCCTGAACGGCATCCGCTTCGTCAGCGAGATCAACGTGTGGCTGATGATCGGCCTGGCGGCCTTCATGATCGTGGCCGGGCCGACGCTGTTCATCCTCTCGGGCTTCCCCGCGGCCTTCGGCCTGCAACTGGAATACTTCCTGCCGATGACGATGTATCGCGCCGATCCGAAGTGGCTCGACTGGTGGACGGTCTTCTACTGGGGCTGGTTCATCGGTTACGCGCCGATGATGGGCCTGTACGTCGCCAAGATTTCCCGGGGCCGCAGCATCCGCCAGATCATCGGGACCCTGTCGATCATCGCGCCGCTGGTGACCATGTTCTGGTTCACCGTGGTTGGCGGCACCGGTATCGGCCTTGAACTGCAGACCCCCGGAATCGTCACCGGCCACGGCACCCAACCCGAGGCCATGCTGCTGGGTGTCACCCAGAGCCTGCCGCTGGCGGGGCTGGTGTCCGCACTGTTCCTGTTCCTCAGCTTCATCTCGGTGGCCACCAATGGAGATGCCATGGCCTACACCGTCGCCTTGGCAATGTCCGCCAACGATGCGCCGAAGAAGTGGTTGAGGGCCTTCTGGTGCATAGGCATGGGACTGGCCGCAGTGGTCCTGATCACCATCGGCTCGGGCGGGGTCACGGCCCTGCAATCCTTCATCGTCATCACCGCCGTGCCGGTCTCCCTGTTGATCCTCCCGGCGCTCTGGAACGCTCCGCAGATCGCACGGCGACTGGCCGGGGAGCAGCAGGTCTAGTCCCTTGGGAGGGTGCGATGCCCATCGCCCCTCCTTTTTTCTTCCCATCCTGGAGAGTTCAATGAAGCAGGCAGTCAGCACTCGCTTGTACCCGTCAAAGGCCCCGTTGGAGTGGGCTGTTATCGGTAATGGCACCTTGTACACGGCGCAGATACCCATCGACGTCGAGGGGCGTGTGGTGGACGGCGGCATCGAGGCCCAAACGCGCCAGACCCTCGACAACCTAAAGCACACCCTGGCGTGCGCGGGTCTCGGCCTGGAGGCGGTGACCCAGGTACTGATCTATGTCACCGACCGCAGCTACCTGGCGACCGTCAATGCGGTCTACGCCGAGTACTTCGTTGCCCCTTACCCGAACCGCGCCGCCATGGTGGTCGCCGGCCTGGCACGCGAAGAGATGCTCGTGGAACTGGTGGTCTACGCGGTGGCCTGACACCAGGCCACCCCTCGCATGCTGTCTGGCGATCCCGGACCGCATGTGCGGTGCTCCGCACCAACGCGCGAGCCCCGGCTCGCAGCGACTTCACTATGCTTGTCCAGGTGCAGGCGCCCATCCGTCACGAGCGGAGCGGCGCCTGCGCAATTGTTCGACCCTTGATCCAGCCCGCTTGGGAGCCTGAGATGGAATGGCTGTTGCGCCCGGAGATCTGGGCGGCGTTCTTCACCCTCACCGCCCTGGAAATCGTCCTTGGCATCGACAACATCATCATGATCGCCATCCTCGTGGGCCGCATGCCGCCTCACCTGCAGGCACGCACCCGCTTCTGCGGCCTGGCCCTGGCGATGGTCACGCGCATTCTGCTGTTGCTCTCCATCACCTGGATCATGCGGCTCACCGCCGACCTGTTCCAGCTGGCCGGACAAGGCATTTCCGGGCGAGACCTGATCCTCTTCTTCGGCGGGCTGTTCCTGTTGTGGAAGAGCAGCAGCGAGATGTACCAGAGCCTGGAAGGCGAGGAGGGTGGCGAAGACGGCGAGGACGGGCCACGAAAGCTGGGCGGCGGTTTCGTCGTCACCATCATCCAGATCGCCATCATCGATATCGTGTTCTCGCTGGACTCGGTGATCACCGCCGTCGGCATGGTCTCCGACATTCCGGTGATGGTCGCCGCGATCGTCGCGGCCGTGCTGGTGATGATGCTGGCCGCTGGCACCATCAGCGACTTCATCGACAAGCACCCGAGCCTGAAGATGCTGGCGTTGTCCTTCCTGGTGGTGGTGGGCACCGTGCTGATCGCCGAATCCTTCGATGTCCATGTGCCGAAGGGCTACGTCTACTTCGCCATGGCCTTCTCCCTGGCCGTGGAAGCCCTGAACATCCGCGCGCGCATGGCCCGTGCCCGTCGGCAAGCCGAGCCGGTGAAGCTGCATAAGCATCCAATGGGGGATTGATTGGGAGAAGGCTTCAGCCGCTCGGAATGGATTTGAATGCCTCCCGAGCGATTGGCTCATGTGCGCAGGTCGGTGAGCGCAGTGCTCGATTCACGGGGACTGAATGCATTGATCGCCGTGGCCGCAAGGGCCAGCAAGGCTCCGACTGCTGCTAGGCCGATCCAGCCGGCACGGTGCACGCCGTAATTCCCCAATGCAGCGCCGACCGCACCGCCGAGGAAGTACGACCCCATGAACACCGTATTGAGTCGGCTGCGGGCCTCGGGGCGCAGGGTGTAGATGCGTGACTGGTTGGCAACAAGGCCTGCACGATTGCCGAAGTCGAGTAGCACCATGCCGACGATCAGCCAGCCGAGGCTGTGTCCGCCCGCGGCGATGAACGCGAAGCCCACGGCGAGGGCAATCGCACCTGCCAGGACCATGGTGCGCGCACCCAGGCGGTCGGCCAGTGCACCGATGTGTGGTGACGCGACGATGCCCAGTAGTGCGACCAGGCCGAACATGCCGATGGTGGCGGAACCGAATGCGTAGGGCGGTTGTGTCAGCAGCGCAGCCAGCGTGGCCCATAGCGCGCTGAACGCAGCGAATATCAGGAAACCGCTCGCTGCACAGAAGCGCAGCATACTTTCCTCTCGCACCAGACTGCCCAGCGAACGCATCAACCCGGCATAGCTGATCGAACTCAGGCTCGTGGCGGTCGGCAGACTCCGGGCAATGATGAGCAGCAGTGGTAGATCGATGAGCGCGGCCAGCAGGAACACGGCTCGCCAACCCGTGTGCGCACCGAGGAGTCCGCCGATCGTGCGCGCCAAGAGCAGGCCGGCAGAAAGGCCGCTGAGCAAGATGCCCACGACGCGGCCCCGTGCAGCGGGTGCCGCCAGACCCGAAAGGGCAGGGATGATGATTTGCGCGGTGATCGCCGTGACGCCAACCGCAAAGCTGCTGGCGCACAGCAACGCGAAGCTCGGTGCCGCAGCGCAGGCGATCAGCGCCACCGCATTTGCAGCAATGGCCAGCAACGCGAGCCTGCGTGGCTGTTGGCAGTCCGCGAGCGGCACGATGAGCAGAAGGCCGGTCGCATAGCCGAGTTGCGTCAAGGTGGCGACCAGCCCGGCCTGCGTCGGCGCCAGGCCGAACGAGGCGGCCATCTTCGGCAGTAGTGGCTGGTGGTAGTAGATGGTCGATACGGCAAGCGCGCAGCACACCGCCATCGCGGCGACCAGGCGAGCGGGGATCCCGGTCGAAACCGCAGATGGAGTGGACATGGCGCGGCCCCCTTCAGTGCTGCTGCAGGGCGAGAACGAGCCCGCGGGTATCGATGATGCTATGCGCAAAGGTCGGCCCGTTCAGCTCATGCGCCGCATGCATCATGTCCTTGCTGAAAGCCGCAGTCGCATCGCGCACCAGCGTTACGTGATACCCGAGCTCCATGGCGAAGCGCGCCGTCGATTCGATGCAGGTGTTAGCCAGCAGGCCCACGACGATGACGTGGGTGATGCCTTGCTGCTTGAGTTGGAAGTCGAGATCGGTATTGGCGAACCCGCTTTGGCCCCAGTGCTCCTGGATGATGATGTCACCGTCCTGCGGCACGAAATCGGGATGCCATTCGCCGCCCCACGTGCCCTTGGCAAAGGTATGGCGCTGCTGGATCAGGCGCTGGGTCGGATTTGGGTGATCCCAGCGGTCATAGTCACCGGGTTGCCAGCGACGATGCGGGACGTAGAACACCTGGATGCCATGGCTGCGTGCGGTTGCGACGGCTGTACGCAGGTTGTCGAGCAGGTGAACCTCGTCCGCAACGTCTTTCAGCATGGGGAACACCTTGCCGCCATCGGACAGGAAATCGTTGTAAGGGTCGACCAGCAGCAGGCCGGTCCGCGCGGGGGAATACACAGGATTGGTCATTTCGGTGCTCCAGTTGAAAGGAGGTGCGATTGAACTCGCTCCTCGTGAATGGGCGCTTGCCTCGATGGCTCCGTTGCGCGATGTCTCGATCCTCGGTACGACTCATAGTAACTATGAAAAACATAGTGTCAACAGGCATGCTGTCTTGAGGGTGGTCCAAGGGGATATCGCGTGTTCTGGTCGTGTTACTATGAAAACGATAGTGGCTTTGGAGTGAGCACCCTGATGCAAGTGCAGGACAAGACGACCGATACGCTGTGCCCGGTGGCGCGCTCAGTGGATGTGGTGGGCGATAAGTGGACGATCCTGGTACTGCGCGAGCTCTACATGGGCACGACGCGCTTCGAGGAAATGCAGATCCAGACTGGGGCTACGCCACAGATGCTGACGTCGCGCCTGAAAGCGCTGGAAGCCGACGGCATGGTCGAGCGCCGGCCCTACAGCGAAAAGCCGCTGCGCTACGAGTACCACCTGACCCGCAAGGGCTGGGACTTCTATCCCGTGATCTACGCGCTGCGCGCCTGGGGCGAAACATGGTGCAAGAACGAGGATGAGGGGCTGGCGGTGCATTTTGTGCACCGTGAGTGTGGCCATGACGTCGGTGTGGCCAGCGTCTGTCCGCACTGTGGCGTTCCTGTGGAGCGCAAGGATCTGGAAGCGTCCATAAGCAGTCGTTTCGCAGACGAACGCTTGGCCCGGCGGGAGGCCTTCAAGCGGAAGTAGCCAGCGCTTCGGAATACGAGGCTGCTGGAGTTCATAGCTGCCTGTTTCGGATTTTTCGCCCTGAAAAGCGGGGGCCAGCAGGAGAACTCCCGGCCCCCGCCAAACTCAGCTTCGCACGAAGGCAAGCAGGTCAGCGTTGATGGTATCGGCGTTGATTGTGGGCATGCCGTGTGAGAACCCCGGGTAGATCTTCAGCGTGCTGTTCTTCAGCAACTGCGCCGACAGCACACCAGAGTTCTCATAGGGAACGATCTGGTCGTCGTCGCCGTGCATGACCAGCACGGGGATCGTGATGCTCTCAAGGTCTTTGGTGAAGTCGGTCTGGGAGAAGGCCACGATGCCGTCGTAGTGAGCCTTGGCGCTGCCCATCATGCCCTGGCGCCACCAGTTCCGGATGATGCCCTCCGACGGCGTCGCACCTGGTCGGTTGTAGCCATAGAAGGGCCCCGCCGGAATGTCGTGATAGAACTGCGCACGGTTGGCGGCGAGTTGGGCTTGCAGACCGTCGAAGACATCCTTGGGGAGACCGCCAGGGTTATTCGCGGTCTTCACCATGAGCGGCGGGACCGCGCTGATGATGACCGCCTTGGGGACGGGGTCTTCAGGATGCCGCGCAATGTAGTGCACGACCTCACCACCGCCGGTGGAGTGGCCGGCATGGATGGCTCCCTGCACACCGAGATGGTTCACGACCGCTGCTACGTCATCGGCGTAATGATCCATGTCGTGGCCATCCCAGACCTGGCTGGATCGTCCATGGCCGCGGCGATCATGGGCGACTACGCGAAAGCCGTGGGCCAGGAAGAACAGCATCTGCGCATCCCAGTCGTCCGCACTGAGTGGCCAGCCGTGATGGAAATGGATCACCGGGGCGTCGCGCGGCCCCCAGTCCTTGTAGAAGATCTCGACTCCATCTTTCGTTGTGACGTACCCCATATTCGCTTCTCCTGTGTATGTGGAGGTCGGGAATTGGCGATGTGGGCGCCAATGGCTATCGCTCATGGCGAAAGTCCCGCACGTTTATCAATGGGCGGATTACTGGAAATACGGCTGGAAACGCGCGGCTGGCTCTGCCTGTGAGTGCCTGCCGTCACCGTGCGTTGATTGGCCGCTCAAGTACTCTAGGATTGAAGTGAGCTTTAAGGTCAATGCTTCTTCGAGGTGCTTATCGCTGGAGGAAATCCGTCACCTGCTCACGGTCATACGGAAGATCCGGCAGCACGGGAAGTTTGAGGCAACGTTCATCCGTGCAATTGAGGTCAGGCCACGATGGCCTGACCTGAAAACAGTCACTCGGTGGCCAGAATGGATTTCAGGGGTTCGGGGGCATAGAGCGCGCTCTGAAATTGCGGCACGTACTCGTACTTCATCAATTTCCCCAGCTTCAGGGACTTCATGAACCCAGAAAGGCTGCCTTCATTCAGTGTGAGGTTGACCGAATCTGCACTCGTGCTGGCGGCATGGCTCAGTTGGCGTGAAACCGCATAGCCGTAGGTCAATGCTCCGTCATGTCCGACATTGGTGAAGCTATTGGTCACCAGTTCAACTTCATTTGAAGGGGCAGTCAGTTTTCTGCCTTCAAAGACGACGTCAACCTTGCCGGTGTCGTGATCGACAATCTCGAAGATCACGGACTTGTCGTTATCCCGGCGATTGATACCCGTCAGCCACTTAGGCAGGTTATATCCGACCACACCCCGTACCCTTGCAAGCTCGGTATTGACCGGGAGTTTCAGTACGTACCCCCAGAAATCCTTCGACATCGACTGGCCAATCAGAGAGATGGGGCCCAGGTTCGACGAGCCAGGCTTGTTCGTGACGATGGACAGGGCGATTTCGTTGTAGCTGTCGTTGTCGCAGTACTCATAGGAGTAGGCGGTAAAGGCGACCAGACCTCTGCCCGGCCAGACCTGGAGGGGTTGCACCTTGTCCAGGACTTCTGCAGGTATCAACTCTCTCAGCCGTTTCAGATCGGCCGTGAAGACAGCGGTGATCCTGTTGTTCTTGTAATAGAAGTTCGGCGAGTAGGACTCAAACCCGATGTCGACCTTTGTCTTCTTGAGTCCCTTGAACCAACTCAGGTCAACATCAGGGGCTTCTGACTCAATGGTGGAGAGGGGAGGGTTGGAGCGGAAGCGGTCATACAGACCGCCTGCGACCACCGGAACCTCATGGCCGGCAATATCGATCATCGTATTTCCGGCCCCTTTGACTTCAGTTGGATCCTCTGCCCATGCGAATACCGAAACGGTATTCATGAGTACTCCCGCCATCACTGCAATGCTGCTGATTTTCATGTTTCGAAGTCTCCGCCGTGCTCGTTGTCGTCGATGCCTTGCACTCGGGGGCATTGCTTAGCCAGATGGAAGGTCGGCCAGCGATAACTGTCTTGTCATGCTTCTCGACCATCTGACGATGCATGCCCGTGAGGCCCGCGAGCGAAACCCTAACGTTCAAGTTAAGTTTAATGTCAAGCGTTCCGATTCGAGCAGGCGACGGCGCGTGGTGGAGCACATCCCATCGACTGGCGACGCAGCGTTGCGCGGTGTTTGGCGGGAGAGGTGAGGGATTCACGCCATCAGGATGCGTGACGAACCGTTGGAGGGAACCTGCCCGATGTTTGCCAACCGGGCAGGGTGGAGTCGCGACGGGCTATCGAAGAGGCGGTTGCGGCACTGCCGGGCAGCCCGGACTGTGCGAAGCTGTTTGCGCTGCTGTTCGGCGCGACGGCCGTCAGCGCCTCGTAGGAAGGGCCTCAGCCCACCGGAGCCTGGAATCGGGCTCCGGCGGCAACCCGGAGAATTGCTGTGAGTCGAGCGATGAGAACGTCATTCGAAAGTGTCTTGAAGAGCAAGAACCTGGCACACCTGGACAGGGCCAGTCGTGCTGGGCTGACGGTGCCGGTTCGCCGCGTGTCTTTCATCCTGCGCGAGCACTTTTCAATGATGGCGTTTACCGGCGCGGTGGATGCCCTGGTCACCGCCAACCTGATGAGTTCGACGCCGGTATTTGAGGTTCAGGTGGTCGGCGGCGAGAACAACCTGGTGCTGAGCGACCTCGGGATTGCCATCGCCACCGACTGCTCCCTGGCCGAGCTGGACGAAAGGCAGCAGGACATCATCGTCGTGTGCGGTGGCTTCCGTGTCCGCCTCGAAACCGATCCGCTCCTGCGCACCAAGCTGCGCCATGCCGATGTGGCGGGTGCCGTGCTTGGCGGTCTCTGGAACGGCTGTTACTTCCTGGCCGACGCGGGCGTGCTGGACGGCCATGAATGTGCATTCCACCCGGATGGCCGGGCCATGATGTCGGAGCTCTTCCCCAAGGTGACGGTGACCAGCCATTCCCACGTGCTGGACCGCAAGCGGATCAGCTGTGCCGGCGCCAACAGTTCGCTCGGCATGATGCTCGAAGTGGTCAAGCACAGCGCGGGGCAGGAACTCGTGGATGCGGTCGAGGAGGTCCTGGGCTGCGACAAGATGCGGGAAATCGTCGACGTCTCGGTCGTCTCGATCGACTTCGATCCGACCCTGCCCAGAACCCTCAAGCTCGCTTTGGAGTTGATGCACAGCAATATCGAGGACCCCATCGAGATCAACGAGATTGCCCGCTACGCGCGCATCTCCCGCCGGCATCTGGAGCGCCTGTTCCGGCGCCATGTGAAGGCGACGCCCCCACGCTACTACCTGGAACTGCGGCTCACCCACGCGCGCCAGTTGTTGCAGCACACCAACAAGTCCCTGATCGAGATAGCCGTCGCCAGCGGCTTCGCCACGCTACCGCATTTCCACCGCTGTTTCCGCGAGAAATTCGACATCTCACCGGGGCAGTTCCGCACGCGTACGCACTTCAAGGTCTGAGTCGGTCGCCGCCAACAACCCCCGCCCGTCACGACCCATGATGGCAAGTGGATATCCCTCAGCCGACGATTATTCATTTAAGGAAACTTGCTGCGATACTCGTGGGTCAACCGTTCAACGTGCTTCGCGCAGTCTGTGATCCGATCACTTCAGCCCCCTGGGGCCTGGGTACGGTAACGGTAGTCATGTACTCCGGCCTTGAATAACAAGACGGAGAAAGCTCATGGCGGTAATCGTCAGTACGTCCGCGGGGAGTGCGCCCAACCGCGGGATAACCAAAGAGGAGCGGAAGGTCATTTTCGCTTCGTCCCTGGGCACCGTTTTCGAGTGGTACGACTTCTACCTGTACGGTTCTCTCGCCGCGATCATCGCAAAGCACTTCTTCGCTGGCGTCAACGAGACCACCTCCTTCATCTTCGCTCTGCTGGCCTTCGCCGCGGGCTTCGCCGTTCGCCCCTTCGGCGCCATCGTGTTCGGCCGGCTGGGCGACATGATCGGGCGCAAGTACACCTTCCTCATCACCATCGTGATCATGGGGATCTCCACAGCGGTGGTGGGCTTCCTGCCCGGCTACGCGACCATCGGCGTCGCGGCGCCGATCATCCTGATCAGCCTGCGCTTGCTGCAAGGTCTTGCGCTGGGCGGTGAATACGGCGGCGCAGCCACCTACGTGGCCGAGCACGCTCCCCAGGGCAAACGCGGCTTCTTCACCTCGTGGATCCAGACCACCGCGACCCTCGGCCTGTTCCTCTCGCTGCTAGTGATCCTCACCTGCCGCACCGTGCTCGGCACCGAGGTGTTCGAGGCCTGGGGCTGGCGGATTCCGTTCCTGCTGTCGATCCTGCTGCTGATCGTCTCGGTCTACATCCGCCTGCAGCTCAACGAGTCGCCGGTGTTCAAGAAAATGAAGGCCGAAGGCAAGGCCTGCAAGGCGCCGCTGACCGAATCCTTCGCCCGCTGGGACAACCTCAAAGTGGTGATCATGTCCCTGCTCGGCGGCACCGCCGGTCAGGCCGTGGTCTGGTACACCGGCCAGTTCTACGCGCTGTTCTTCCTGCTGCAGACGCTGAAAATCGACGCGCAGACGGCAAACCTGCTGATTGCCGGTTCGCTGCTGCTTGGTACGCCGTTCTTCATCCTCTTCGGCAGTCTCTCCGACAAGATCGGCCGCAAGAAGATCGTCATGGCCGGCTGCATCCTCGCGGCTTTGACCTATATTCCGATCTTCAAGGGCCTGACCGAATACGGTAACCCCGACGTGTTCGTGGCCCAGGAGCTGAACCCGGTCGTCGTCATCGCCGACCCTGACCAGTGCTCGTTCCAGTTCGACCCGGTAGGCAAGGCCAAATTCACCAGTTCCTGCGACCTCGCCAAGAGCCTGCTGGCGAAGAAAGCCATCCCCTACGAGAACGAACGGGCTGAGCCGGGCGCCCTGGCACAGATTCGGATCGGTGAAAAGGTGATTGCGAGCTTTGACGGCACCGGTATGCCGGCGGCTGACTTCAAGACGCAGAACGAGGCCTTCACCGCCACCCTCGGCACCGCCCTGAAAGAAGCCGGTTATCCGGAGAAGGCCGACCCGGCCAAGACCAATTACCTGATGATGCTGTTGCTCCTGACCATCCTGGTGATCTACGTGACCATGGTCTACGGGCCGATTGCCGCCTGGCTGGTGGAACTCTTCCCGGCGCGCATCCGCTACACCTCCATGTCGTTGCCGTATCACATCGGCAACGGCTGGTTTGGCGGCTTCCTGCCCACGGTGGCGTTCGCCATGGTGGCGGCCACGGGGGACATCTACTACGGGCTGTGGTACCCCATCGTCATCGCCGTGATGACGGCCATTCTTGGCACTTTCCTGCTGCCGGAAACCAAGGATCGAGAAATCCACCAGGCGTAGGATCCGCTTTCGCCCCCTCCCACGCGTGAGGGGGCAATCCTCTTGCGTGGTGACAACTGGTCATGGTTCGTCGCCTAAGTGATTGATTCGAAATTTTATTTCGGCTTAAATCAGCGCCCTGCACCAATGCCCCCTCCAGCCCGGATGGCGAAATCGGTATACGCAGAGCACTTAAAATGCTTCGCCCTTTGGGCTTGCGGGTTCGAGTCCCGCTCCGGGCACCATTCAAATCAATCACTTGCACTCTATTGTTCGAGTAGATTCGTGATCTGCGCAAAGGCTTGGTCGCGCGCGGCCCTCAGGCCATCCAGACGCTGAGTGCGTTCGGTTCCAGCCTGTCTTTTCGCTGAAAGAAATTGGTCTAAAAATGCGCTGGCCGCGGTAGAGGGCTTTGCTAGATTCAATATCAGTAGGTGGATACGCAGACTGATGCGCAAGCGGATAGCGAGGAAACGTGGGGCGCGCTCCGAAGGGTACACGGTTAGAAAGATTTCCCCGATGAAATCCAGCCCTTACGCCGTGTGAAGCAGAAGAGGTGACTTGCTTCTGTCAGATTCCCGATAAACCTCGTAAGCCGGAAACCAGCACCGGCCACCTACTACGAATTCCAGGCCCGCCATGTGCGGGCCTGTTCGTATCCGTCGATATCTCGGTCGCAACCCTTCCTATATGATCGCCGGGCCTACGTCGTCGAGCATTTGGCCTGACCGAACCTTTGACGCCCGCAGGCTGACTAATGCTGGAGTTGCGATGGAGCCTGATGGCCTGTTCATCGTGTAATTTCGGCTAGCTTTAGGGGAACCTGAATGGATCGGGTGAAAGAGAGGAATCGAATGGAATCGAAAGAGCAGCACCTGGTGCGCCTGCTCAGCCTGACCACCCGCAGCCTCACGCATCTCACGGCCGCCATGAGCGAAATGTCGTTCGAGATGATGCGTAGCGAGGACCCGTCGGTGAAGAGCGCGGGAAGGCGCATGATCGACCACCTGGCCGCCATCGGCGCCGGGCTGGACCAGCACTGGGAAGCACTGGCCGTCTACAGTGACCAACCCATTCACCACGAGGGCACCGAAGCCCTGGTGGAGTTGGAACTGAACGAGCTCCCGCAGGAGTCCTGACCGGACGGCCCAATCGGACCGTCGCAGTTTCTCTGTACTGTCATGTCGCTGTCATGGCACTGCCACGTGCCTTGGATGGAATCCGCCTATCACTGGCGGAGGGGCTCTCCATGCGGCTATGCGTGATTGGTGCGGGTTATGTGGGGTTGGTGACGGCTACCTGCTTTGCCGAAATGGGCAACCAGGTGAGCTGTGTGGAGCGTGATCCTTTCCGCCTGGCGCGCCTTTCCCGGGGCCAGGTGCCCATCTACGAACCCGGCCTGGAGCCCATGCTCCAGTCCCATCTCGCCAGTGGCCAGCTGAGTTTCACCGCGAACATGGAAGAGGGCGTGGACCAGGCGGACGTCATCTTCATCGCTGTCGGCACCCCCAGCGGTGAAGACGGCTCGGCCGACCTGTCCCATGTGCTGGGTGTCGCCGACGAGCTGGGCGCCAGCCTCAGGCGTCCCTGCCTGGTGGTCGACAAGTCCACCGTCCCGGTGGGTACCGCGGAGCGCGTCGCCCAACGCATCCATGACGGTCTTGCCGCGCGCGGCCTGGGCTTCAAGGTCCAGGTCGCGAGCAATCCGGAGTTCCTCAAGGAAGGTTCGGCCATCGACGACTTCATGCGCCCGGACCGGGTCATCATCGGCTGTGACGACGCGGACGCCACCGAGCACCTGCGCCGCCTCTACGCGCCTTTCCTGCGCAACCACGAGCGCGTGCTGGCGATGAGCGTGCGTGCCGCCGAGTTCACCAAGTACGCCTCCAACGCCTTCCTCGCCACCAAGATTTCCTTCATGAACGAAATGGCCGGTATCTGCGCGCGACTGAGCGTCGACATCGAAGACGTGCGCCGCGGCGTCGGCAGCGACAAGCGTATCGGCACCCACTTCATCTATGCGGGCTGCGGCTACGGCGGCTCCTGCTTCCCCAAGGATGTGCGCGCGCTGATCCGCACCGCCGAGCAGGAGGGCATGGAGCCCGGCATCCTGCGCGCTGTCGAGGCCCGCAACGCGTTGCAGAAGACCCTGCTGTTCCAGGCGCTGCGCGATCATTTCAGCGGCTTCCTGAAGGGCAGGGTGGTGGCGCTCTGGGGGCTGGCCTTCAAGCCGGGCACCGATGACCTTCGCGAAGCCCCCAGCCTGGTGCTGCTGGACGCCTTGCTGCAGGCCGGTGCGCGAGTCCAGGCCCATGACCCGGTGGCCAATGCGGGCGTGGCTGCGCGCTATCCGAAGGCGGTCGAATCCGGCCAGTTGCGTCTGGTGGATTCCCCCTACGACGCGGCCGAAGGCGCTGACGCACTGGTGCTGGTCACCGAATGGAAGCAGTTCCGCCAGCCGAACTTCGAGCGGATTCGTGGTCTTATGCGCATGCCCGTGATCTTTGATGGACGCAACCTCTACGAACCGGCGCAGCTGGTCGACGCGGGGTTCCTCTATCGGGGCATAGGACGGCCCGCAAGCGGGCATTGTAAGGCGAGTGCCGCGTGATTAGACTGCGCGGCAATTCGCCATAACACCCACCCCAAAGGATCGAAATGATCAAGAAATGCCTGTTTCCCGCCGCCGGTTACGGTACCCGCTTCCTGCCGGCCACCAAGGCGATGCCCAAGGAAATGCTGCCAGTGGTCAACAAGCCACTGATCCAGTACGGCGTTGAAGAGGCCCTGGATGCTGGCCTGAGCGAGATCTCCATCGTTACCGGCCGTGGCAAGCGCGCCCTGGAAGACCATTTCGACATCAGCTACGAGCTGGAGCACCAGATCAAGGGCACCGACAAGGAGAAATACCTGGTCGGCATCCGTCGCCTGATCGATGAGTGCAGCTTCTCCTACACCCGTCAGGTGGAAATGAAGGGCCTTGGCCACGCCATCCTCAGCGGCCGTCCGCTGATCGGCGACGAGCCCTTCGCCGTGGTCCTGGCGGACGACCTGTGCCTGAACCTGGAAGGTGACGGCGTCCTGACCCAGATGGTCAAGCTGTACAACCAATTCCGCTGCTCCATCGTCGCCATCCAGGAAGTACCGCGCGAAGAAACTTCCAAGTACGGCGTGATCGCCGGCGAGATGATCCGTGACGACATCTTCCGCGTTAACAGCATGGTGGAAAAGCCGAAGCCCGAAGATGCCCCGTCGAACCTGGCGATCATCGGCCGCTACATCCTGACCCCGGACATCTTCGATCTGATCGAGCAGACCGAGCCGGGCAAGGGCGGCGAAATCCAGATCACCGACGCCCTGATGAAGCAGGCCCAGGACGGCTGTGTACTGGCCTACAAGTTCAAGGGCAAGCGCTTTGACTGCGGTGGTGCGGAAGGCTACATCGAAGCGACCAACTACTGCTTCGAGAACCTGTACAAGACCGGCAAGGCCTACTGATCGGGCCGAACCCGTGAAAAGGCCGCCTTCGGGCGGCCTTTTTCATTTGTGTTGCGCAGGGTGAAAATTCCGGGGCGGTTTTCCTGTAGGGGCGAATTCATTAGCCAAGGGCGGCGCAGCTGCCCCCGGAACAATCGAAGGGCGAACCTGCGGTCCGTATGGCGATTGAAATCGCCCCCACAACTGTCCCTACGGAATCGGCATCGCCTCCGACCCCGGCCCGAGCGGTTGGCCATAGCTGAACTCCACATAGTTACCCGCCGGGTCGCGCAGACCGCAGTAGTAGCCCACGGGATAGGGCTCGTCCCGGGGCGGCCAGATCAGGCAGCCCGCCGCCTCGGCCTGGGCGGCGATGGCGTCGACCCGTTCACGGCTGTCCACGGCGAAGCCGAAGTGGCTGTAGTCGTCCGCGGCGAGGTGCCGGTCGTGGCCCCCGGGCATGATCACGAAAATGAACTGGTGTTCCTTGCCGGGCTCGGCCATCCACACGATCTTCGAACCCTTGGCGGCACGCTCGTGGATGACGCGCATCCCGCAGAAGTCCGCATAGAAGCGAACGCAGGGTTCGAGCTCCGGTACATGAAGGGCCACATGGGTGAGGGTGGGGCGCATGGGGAATCTCCTTCTCGATGCCTCAAGAATAGGCCCGGCAACTGGTCAGAGACAGATCTTCCGGTATGCTGGCGGCTTGATTTATGGAGACTTGCCATGGCTTACGACTTCGACCTCTTCGTCATAGGTGCCGGTTCCGGCGGTGTGCGTGCGGCGCGCTTTGCGGCCGGCTTCGGAGCCCGCGTGGCCGTCGCGGAGAGCCGCTACCTGGGCGGCACTTGCGTCAACGTCGGCTGCGTGCCGAAGAAGCTGCTGGTCTACGGTGCCCACTTCGCCGAAGACTTCGAGCAGGCCAAGGGGTTCGGCTGGAGCCTCGATGAGGCCGGTTTCGACTGGCCCGCCCTGATCGCCAACAAGAACCGCGAAATCCACCGCCTCAATGGCATTTACCGCAACCTGCTGGTCAACAGCGGCGTCACCCTGCTGGAAGGCCACGCACGGCTGGTGGACCCGCACACCGTGGAAGTCGCCGGTCAGCGTTGCACCGCAAAGAACATCCTCATCGCCACGGGCGGCTGGCCGCAGATCCCCGACATTCCGGGGCGCGAATTCGCCATCAGCTCCAACGAAGCCTTCTTCCTCGAGCAATTGCCCAAGCGCGTGCTGGTGGTGGGCGGCGGTTATATCGCCGTCGAGTTCGCCTCCATCTTCCATGGCATGGGCGCCCAGACCACGCTGCTCTATCGTCGCGAGCTGTTCCTGCGTGGCTTCGATGACGCCGTGCGCACGCACCTGCGTGACGAACTGGGTAAGAAGGGCATGAACCTGCAGTTCAACGCCGATATCGCCAGCATCGAGAAGCAGGCCGACGGCAGCCTGCTGGCCACCTTGCGGGACGGTCGCCATCTGGAAACCGACTGCGTGTTCTACGCCACCGGACGCCGCCCGATGCTCGACGACCTGGGCCTGGAAACCACCGGCGTCGAGCTGGACGAGCGTGGCTTCATCAAGGTGGACGAACAGTTCCAGACCACCGAACCGTCGATCCTCGCCCTCGGCGATGTGATCGGTCGTGTGCAACTCACGCCGGTCGCCCTGGCCGAAGGCATGGCCGTGGCCCGCCGCCTGTTCAAGCCGGAGGAATACCGTCCGGTGGACTACCAGCACATTCCCACCGCCGTGTTCAGCCTGCCCAACATCGGTACGGTCGGCCTGACCGAGCAGCAGGCGCGCGCCAATGGACACAAGGTGAAGATTTTCGAGAGCCGCTTCCGGCCCATGAAACTCACCCTGACCGAGAACCAGGAACGCACCCTGATGAAGCTGGTGGTGGACGCCGAAACCGACCGTGTCCTCGGCTGCCACATGGTCGGGCCGGATGCCGGCGAGATCGTCCAGGGCCTGGCCGTCGCGCTCAAGGCCGGTGCCACCAAGCGCATTTTCGACGACACCATCGGCGTGCATCCCACCGCCGCCGAAGAGTTCGTCACCATGCGTACCCCGGTGGGTGCCTGATTCCGAATGGAGAAACTTTTCTACCTTTCCGACCTGTTCGGCGTAGCGGTCTTCGCCATCACCGGCGCCCTGATGGCGGGGCGCAAATCCATGGACCTGTTCGGCGTGCTGGTGATCGCGATCATCACCGCCCTGGGCGGCGGCACGTTGCGTGATGTCATCCTCGGCAACCACCCGGTGAGCTGGATCAGGGACGACACCTACATCCTGGTCGCTTCCCTGGCGGCCGTGGGCACGGTGCTCTGGGTTCGCCTGACCCGGCCGATCAACGAAACCGGCCTGCTGCTGGCGGATGCCTTTGGCCTGGCGGTGTTCACCGTCTACGGCACCGAAGTCGCCCTGCAACACAACCTGCAGCCGGGCACGGCGGTGATCATGGGGGTGATCACCGGCGTGGGTGGCGGCGTATTGCGCGACATCATCTGCAACGAGGTGCCGCTGATCTTCCAAAAGGAGATCTACGCCATCGCCTGTATAGCCGGCTCCCTGGTTTTCCTGGCCTTGCGCGAGTTGGCGCTACCGGACTGGCTGGTCTCCGCGGCGGCGATGCTGGTGGTCCTGCTGATCCGCCTGGCGGCCATCCACTGGCGGCTCTCGCTGCCGCGCTTCCACCTGCTGGACCGAGACTGAGGCGAATGTCCGGATCGCTTCTCCTGTGAGGGCGCATTCATTCGCCAAGGGCAGCGCGGATCTTTGCAGGGATTGCTGGCGAAATCCGGCAAACGCGCGACACTGGATGCAGTCGTTCTTCTCACTTCCGGTTGGAGGAAAGCTGCATGTCCAGAATCACCCTGTTGCTGGCGCTGCTCCTCGGCACCAGCCTCGCCCAGGCTGAAATCAAGACCAGTGAAATCCCCTACAAAGCCCCGGATGGCACGTCGTTGATCGGTTACTACGCCTACGACGACGCCATCACCGGCAAGCGCCCAGGCGTGGTAGTGGTCCATGAGTGGTGGGGGCTCAACGACTACAGCAAGCGGCGCGCCCGCGATCTCGCCGCCCTTGGCTACAGCGCCCTGGCCATCGACATGTACGGCGACGGCAAGAACACCGAGCACCCGGCCGATGCCCAGGCGTTCATGCAAGCCGCGCTGGCCAGTGCGCCGGCGGCCAAGGCGCGCTTTCTCGCCGGCCTCGATCTGCTGAAGGCCCAGCCCCAGACCGACCCCAACAAGCTCGCCGCCATCGGCTACTGCTTCGGCGGCAAGGTGGTGCTCGACATGGCCCGTGAAGGCGTGCCCCTGGCCGCGGTCGTCAGCTTCCACGGTGTGCTGGCCGCTACATCGGCGGCCAAGCCGGGCGCGGTCAAGGCCAAGGTGCTGGTGGAGCATGGCGAGAAGGACACCTTGGTGCCCATGGCGTCGGTCAACACCTTCAAGGACGAGTTCGACGCCGCCCAGGCGGATTACCGGGTCGTGATCCAGCCCAAGGCCAAGCACAGCTTCAGCAACCCGGACGCCGATCGCCTGAGCCATGCCGGTCACGGCAGCGAGAAGGGGCCGGACCTCGGCTACAGCAAGGTGGCCGATGAGAACTCCTGGGCCGACATGCAGGCGCTGTTCAAGGAAGTCTTCGGCCAGTAGACGCGTCGGCTAGGCTGAACCAGGGCAGGCAATCCAGGGGGGATCGCGCCATGAGCAAGCTGTTGCAGACCTTTTCACCCATCGATGGCTCGGTCTACGTCGAGCGGCCCTGGGCCTCGCAAGCGGAGGTCGCCGCCGCGCTGGAGCGAGCCGAGGCTGCGCGCGGGATGTGGAAGTGCGTGCCGGTTGCCGAGCGCGTGACCATCACCCGCCGCGCGATTGCCGCCTTCGCCGCCCGCGAGGCGCAACTCGCGGAAGAACTCTGCTGGATGATGGGCCGGCCGATCCGCTATGCACCCGGTGAAATTCGCGGCTTCGTCGAGCGCGCCACCTGGATGGCCGACATCGCCGAAGAATCCCTGGCTGATATCCGCCTGCCGGACAAACCCGGCTTCACCCGACTGATCCGCCGCGAGCCGCTGGGGCTGGCGCTGGTCATCGCGCCCTGGAACTACCCCTACCTCACGGCCGTGAACGCCGTGGTGCCGGCGCTGCTGGCGGGAAACTGCGTGCTGCTCAAACATTCCGCCCAGACGCCGCTCTGCGCCGAACGCATGGTCGAAGCCTTCACCGAGGCCGGCCTGCCGGCCGGCGTGCTGCAGTACCTGCACCTGACCCACGGTGACACCGAGCAACTGATCCAGGCCGAGCCAGTTCGCCATGTGGCCTTCACCGGCTCGGTGGCGGGTGGCGCCATGGTCGAACGCGCGGCTGCCGGGCGCTTCATCAGCACCGGGCTGGAACTGGGTGGAAAGGACCCGGCCTACGTGCGGGCCGACGCCAATCTCGGCCACGCGGTGGAAACCGCCATCGACGGCGCGTTCTTCAACTCCGGCCAGTCCTGCTGCGGTATCGAACGCATCTACGTGCATGCCGACCTCTTCGATGACTTCGTCGAGCAGGCCGTGGCGCTGGTGGGCCAGTACCGCCTCGGGCGTTCCGATGATCCGGAAACCACCCTGGGGCCGCTGGTCCGGGCGGAAGCGGCGGAGTTCGTTCGGGCGCAGGTCCGCGAAGCCGTGGGGCAGGGCGCCAGGGCCCATCTGGACCCGGCTGCCTTTGCTCGCGACGAGCCCGGCAGCGCCTATCTGGCGCCGCAGGTGCTGACTGGCGTTCATCACGGCATGCGGGTGATGAACGAGGAATCCTTCGGCCCGGTGGTGGGCATCCAGAAGGTGCGCGGCGACGAGGAGGCGCTGGCGTTGATGAACGACAGTCCCTACGGATTGACCGCCGCGATCTTCAGCCAGGATGAAGCCGCTGCCCTGGCGCTGGCCGACCGGGTAGAGGCGGGCACGGTGTTCCTCAACCGCTGTGACTACCTGGACCCGGCGCTGGCCTGGACCGGCGTCAAGCAATCCGGGCGGGGCTGCACCTTGTCGCGGGTGGGCTATGAGCACCTGACTCGGCCCAAGTCCTTCCACTTCAAGACCAGCCTGTGAGGCGCGCCATGGACCTGAGCCACTTCCGCATGAACTGGAACTACCCGACTTCGGTGCGCGTTGGCGTCGGGCGCATCGCCGAGCTGAACGCGGCGTGCCGCGAGCTGGGCATGAGCGCGCCACTGCTGGTCACCGATCCGGGCCTTGCCGCGATGCCGATGATCGACACGGCCCTGCGCCAATGCCGCGATTCGGGGCTCAAAGCCGGGCTGTTCCACCAGATCAAGGGCAACCCCACCGGGCCGAATGTGATGGACGGCGTGGCGGCCTTCAAGGCCGGTGGTCACGACGGCGTGATCGCCTACGGCGGTGGTTCGGCGCTGGACGCCGGCAAGGCCATTGCGCTGATGGTGGGGCAGGACCGTCCGCTGTGGGACTTCGAAGATGTCGGTGACAACGCCTCGCGGGTCAACGTGGCCGGCATGGCGCCGGTGGTCGCCGTGCCCACCACTGCGGGTACCGGTTCCGAAGTGGGACGCGCGGCGGTCATCACCGACGACCAGGCGCATATCAAACGCATCATCTTCCATGCCCGCATGCTGCCGGCCATCGTCATCCTCGACCCGGAACTCACCGTCGGTCTGCCGCCGAAAATCACCGCTGCCACCGGCATGGACGCGTTGTCCCACAGCCTGGAAGCCTACTGCTCACCGCTCTACCACCCGATGGCCGAAGGCATCGCCCTGGAGGGCATGCGCCTGGTCAAGGACTACCTGCCACGGGCCACCGCCAAGGGCAGCGACGTGGAAGCCCGGCTGCAGATGCTGGTGGCCTCCAGCATGGGTGCCACCGCGTTCCAGCGCGGCCTCGGCGCCATGCATGCGCTGGCCCATCCCCTCGGCGCGCTCTACGACGCCCACCACGGGCTGCTGAATGCCGTGCTGATGCCTTACGTGCTGCAGGCCAACCGCGCCCATATCGAAGGCCCCATGGCTCGCCTTTCCCGCTACCTCGGACTGCCCAAGGCGGGCTTCGCCGGCGTGCTTGACTGGGTGGTGAACCTGCGCGGCGAGCTGGAGATTCCCCATAGCCTCGGGGACATCGGCATCGATGACGCGCGTATCGAACAGGTCGGGCGGATGGCGGAAGTCGATCCCTCGGCGGGCACCAACCCGGTGCCGTACGACGCGCAGACCTACAGCCGCATCTTCGAGGAAGCACTGCACGGCAGGCTCTGAACTAATCTGAACAATGCAGCGGTGAGGCCCACCTGATCCGTACCTGCGCGGGCTCAGGCTCGCTCCGGGGCGGTTTCCCGGCGTTCTTCCCACATCCACGAACCAGGCCCTTGCCGGTGCACGCCGGCACGCTTCGGCGCGGGCGTCAGGTCCAACTTCGATGGGAGAACGGTCATGACCGAGTCATTCAGGGCGGTCGGCGGCTGCCGGTGCGACGACAACCCGGTGCGCTACGAATACAGCGCCCGACCTGCGGAAGTGCATTACTGCCTGTGCACCGACTGCACCGATACCTGCGGCGGCGCCATGGCGATCATCGCGGTGGTGGACCGAAACGCCTTCAAGATCACCGCCAATGCCGGCAAGCTCAAGTGCTTCCATTCCAAGTCCACCTGTCACCGCTACTTCTGCTCGGAATGCGGTTGTCACATGTACCTGCACGTGGACAGCTTCCCGGATTTCGAACTGGTGCATGTCCCGACCCTGGACCGTGAGTGCGATGCCGGCGGCAAGCCCGACCGCTATGTGTTCGTGCGCTCCAAGCACCCTCTGCTGACCCTGCCGGACGATGGCCTGCCACGCCATGAAGGCTGGGCCAATAGCGGTGAGCCGGTGGAATGGCAGGCTGGGTAACCCCGCATCAGTCGATGCTGCGCAGTCCCTCGCGGAACGCCTCGAAGGAGGCGGTTTCGTAGCCCTGGCGCCAGACCAGCAGGGTAGGCACCTGCATCAGCGGCAACTGGCGCAGGCGAGGCGGCTCGCGCTGCAACTCCAGTACCGAGCGCGGCACGATACCGACACTGGAGCCCGCCGCCACGCAGGCGAGGATGGCGTGGTACGAACCCACCTGTTGCACCTTCGGCTGCGGACGCCCGTCGGCGGACAACCAGTTCTCGGCGATCTGCCGGTAGGTGCAACCCTCGGCGAAGCCGGCCAGTCCGTTCACCCGGACATCGGCGGTGCTCTCAACAGGCGGATGACCGGCGGGCAGGACCAGCAGCAGTTCCTCCTCGAATACCGGCAGGGCTTCCAGCCCAAGGCTAGCGACTTCCTCCTGCCAGGGCCCCTTGGTCTCGGGCCAGGCCAACAGGGCGCAATCCAGGCGACGGGCGAGCACGCCTTCCAGCAGCGCCTGGCTGGTGCCGGTGCTCACCTCCAGTTCCACCTCCGGGCATTGGCCGTGGAAGCGTGACAGTGGACCGGGCAGGCGACTGGCAGCCGTGCTTTCCATGCTGCCCAGGCGCAGGCGCCCGGCCGGTTTTTGCGGGTGCATCGCCTGGCGCGCTTCGTCCGCCAGGGCCAGCAGGCGCTCGCTGTAGTCGAGGAAAGCCTGGCCGCGATCGGTCAGGGTCATGCGCTTGCCTTCACGGAGGAAGAGGGGCGTGCCCAGCTCCTCCTCAAGCTGGCGAATCCGCGTGGTGACGTTGGACTGCGCCCGCTGCAGGCGCTGGGCTGCACGGGTCACGCTGTGCTCCAGGGCCACGGTGCGGAATATCTCCAGGCTGGATAGATCCATGGCTAATAATCTCTATTGGAGAATGAATGCTTAAAATTATTCTTCATTTGAGATAGATTGGCCAGGATTTCACGTACAACGGAGTTGCTGCGTCATGTCCATCACCCAATTGCTCGGCATCGAACACCCCATCATCCAGGCCCCCATGGTGGGTGTTTCCACCCCGGCCCTCGCGGCTGCCGTGTCCAATGCCGGTGCCCTGGGTTCCATCGGCATTGGTGCCAGCACTCCGGCCCAGGCCCGCGCCATGCTGGCGGCAACTCGAGCCCTGACCAGCCGCCCCTTCAACGTCAACCTGTTCTGCCACCGCCCGGCCGTGGCGGATGCCCAGCGCGAGGCCGCCTGGCTGGAACACCTGCGGCCGCTGTTCGCCGAGTTCGGTGCCGAGCCGCCAGCCAGCATCCGCGAGATCTACAAGAGCTTCCTTGCCGACCCGGAGATGGTGCAGATGCTGCTGGATGAGCGTCCGGCCGTGGTCAGCTTCCATTTCGGCCTGCCTTCCCGCGACTGGATCGATGCACTCAAGGCAGCTGGCATCCGCCTGCTGGCCAGCGCCACGAGCCTGGAGGAGGCCCGCCTGGCGGAGGCTGCGGGCGTTGATGCTATCGTCGCCCAGGGCATCGAGGCCGGCGGCCATCGTGGCGTGTTCGATCCCGAGAAGGGCGATGCCGGCATCGGTACCCTGGCGCTGGTAAGGCTGATCGCCCGCAACTGCCGCCTGCCGGTGATCGCCGCCGGCGGCATCATGGACGGGCAGGGCATCCGCGCCGCGCTGGTCCTCGGTGCCCAGGGCGCGCAACTGGGCACCGCCTTCGTGCCGTGCCCGGAATCCGCCGCCAACGCTGCGTATCGCGCAGCCCTGAAAGGCGAGCGCGCCCACCAGACGCGCATCACCGCAGCCATTTCCGGCCGCGCAGCCCGTGGCATGGTCAACCGTCTCTGGACCGATCTCGATACTGCCGATGCCCCGACCCTGCCGGACTATCCGAATACCTACGATGCCGCCAAGGCCCTGCACGCCGCTGCCAGCGCCAAGGGATGCAACGACTTCGCCGTGCAATGGGCCGGGCAGGGCGCACCGCTGGCCCGGGAGATGCCCGCAGCGGAACTGGTGAAGGTGCTGGTGGAGGAAATGCAGGGCTGAGTCATCGGCTCCTTGGCGCACCACGTCGCCTTTGCATTGCTGCGACGAAGCGAGATGTCCGGATGTCGATCCGTCGGGTCGCCAATCGACCAGTGGGGTGATTGGCTATCGTCATCCCACCCGCCAGGAGGTGCACCATGAGCAAGCGGATTCATACCATCGTCCCGTGCCTTTGGTTCGACGACCAGGCTGAGGCTGCCGCCAACTTCTACGTCGGCATCTTTCCCAACTCGAAGATCACGACCATGAGTCGCTACGGCGAGGCGGGCAGGGACGTCCACGGCCGGGAGCCGGGATCGGTGCTCACCGTGGACTTCGAACTGGACGGCCAGCGCTTTACCGCCCTGAACGGTGGGCCGATCTTTAAATTCAACGAGGCGCTTTCCTTCCAGATCCACTGCGACGACCAGCAAGAGCTGGACTACTACTGGGACCGGCTTTCCGCCGGTGGTGACCCGAATGCCCAGCAGTGCGGCTGGCTCAAGGACCGCTACGGGCTGTCCTGGCAGGTGGTGCCCATCGCCATGCTGGAAATGCTCGAGGACTCGCTATCGGAGCGTTCCCAGCGGGCCTTTGCAGCCATGATGCAGATGAAGAAGCTGGATATCGCGGCCTTGAGGAAAGCCTACGACGGTTGAGGCCCCGCGGCCCGGAACGGATTCGGTAGCAAGATACACATCCGTTCGATAAACGCACGGATAGTCGATTATCGGATTGTCCAGGGTGGGGCCGGGGAGTACTTTTTCCTCACCCGGCGCCCCAAACGCCCTGGATAACAACACGAGATCGACCATGGCTGAAATCATTTCCCTCCGCGAAGCCGTCGAGCGTTTCATCAACGACGGCGACAAAGTAGCCCTCGAAGGCTTCACCCACCTGATTCCCACTGCTGCTTCCCACGAAATCATCCGCCAGGGCAAGAAAGACCTGCACGTGGTGCGCATGACCCCCGACCTGGTCTATGACCTGCTGATCGGTGCTGGCTGCACCCGCAAACTGACCTTCTCCTGGGGCGGCAACCCCGGCGTGGGCTCACTGCACCGTCTGCGCGATGCCGTGGAGAAACAGTGGCCGAATGCCCTGGAAATCGACGAGCACAGCCATGCCGACCTGGCCAACTCCTATGTAGCCGGCGCATCCGGCCTGCCGTTCGCCGTGCTGCGCGCCTACGCTGGTTCCGACCTGCCGAAGGTCAACCCGAACATCAAGTTCATCCAGTGCCCGTTCACCGGTGAGCAACTGGCTGCCGTGCCCTCGGTTCGTCCGGACGTCACCGTGATCCACGCTCAGAAGGCCGACCGCAAGGGCAACGTACTGCTCTGGGGCATCCTCGGTGTGCAGAAGGAAGCGGCCCTGGCAGCCAAGCGCTGCATCGTCACCGTCGAAGAAATCGTCGACGACCTGAACGCGCCGATGAACGCCTGCGTCCTGCCCACCTGGGCCCTGACCGCTGTTTGCCATGTTCCTGGTGGCGCCCATCCGTCCTACGCCCACGGCTACTACGAGCGCGACAATCGCTTCTACCAGGCCTGGGACCCGATCGCCCGCAACCGCGAAACCTTCACTGCCTGGATCGATGAGTACATCCGTGGCACCAAGGATTTCGCCGAGTTCCAAGCCAAGATTGCGGAGGCCAAGTGATGAGCGCTCAATTCAGCCCTGACTACAGCACTAATGAAATGATGACCGTGGCGGCTGCCCGTCGCCTGAAAAATGGTGCCGTTTGCTTCGTCGGCATCGGCCTGCCGTCCAAGGCCGCCAACCTGGCGCGCCTGACCTCGTCCCCGGACGTTGTGCTGATTTATGAATCCGGCCCCATCGGCGCCAAGCCGAGCGTGCTGCCGCTGTCCATCGGCGACGGCGAACTGGCCGAAACCGCCGACACCGTGGTGCCCACCGGGGAAATCTTCCGCTACTGGCTGCAGGGCGGTCGCATCGACGTCGGCTTCCTCGGCGCTGCCCAGGTGGACCGCTTCGGCAACATCAACACCACCGTGATCGGCGACTACAACAGCCCGAAAGTACGCCTGCCCGGCGCGGGCGGTGCTCCGGAGATCGCCGGCTCCGCGAAGGAAGTGCTGATCATCCTCAAGCAGTCCCATCGCACCTTCGTCGACAAGCTGGCCTTCATCACCTCCGTCGGCCATGGCGAAGGCGGTGACCATCGCAAGCAGCTCGGCCTGCCCGGCAAAGGCCCGGTGGCACTGATCACCGACCTCTGCATCATGGAACCGGAAGCCGGCACCAACGAATTCATCGTCACCTCGCTGCACCCGGGCGTGACCCGCGAGCAAGTGATCGAGAACACTGGCTGGGCCATCCGCTTCGCCGCTGAAGTGGGCGAAACCGCTGCTCCGAACGAAACCGAGTTGACCGCGCTGCGTGCCCTGGAAGCCCGTACCGCCGCCGCCCACGGCCAGCAAGGGGGTGAGGAATGAGTCGCGAGGTCTACATCTGCGACGCCATCCGTACGCCCATCGGCCGCTTCGGCGGTTCCCTGGCACCGGTGCGCGCCGACGACTTGGCCGCCATCCCGATCAAGGCCCTGGTGGAGCGCAATCCCCAGGTCAAATGGGACCAGCTGGATGAGGTGTTCCTCGGCTGCGCTAACCAGGCCGGTGAGGACAACCGTAACGTCGCGCGCATGGCCCTGCTGCTGGCCGGTCTCCCGTACAGCATCCCGGGCGTGACCCTGAACCGCCTGTGCGCCTCGGGCATGGACGCGGTGGGCACTGCCTTCCGCGCCATCGCCTCGGGCGAGATGGAACTGGCGATTGCCGGCGGCGTGGAATCCATGTCCCGCGCGCCCTATGTGATGGGCAAGGCCGACAGCGCTTTCGGTCGCACCCAGAAGATCGAAGACACCACCATCGGCTGGCGCTTCATCAACCCGCTGATGAAAGCCCAGTACGGCGTCGACGCCATGCCGCAGACCGCCGACAACGTGGCCGACGACTACCAGGTTTCCCGCGAAGACCAGGATCTGTTCTCCCTGCGCAGCCAGCAGCGTGCCGGCCGTGCCCAAGCCGAAGGTTTCTTCGCCGAGGAAATCGTCCCGGTGGTGATCAAGGGCAAGAAGAGCGAGACCGTGGTCGACCAGGACGAGCACCTGCGCCCGGACACGACCCTCGAAGCCCTGGCCAAGCTGAAGCCGGTCAACGGTGAAGGCAAGACCGTCACCGCCGGCAACGCGTCGGGCGTGAACGACGGCTCGGTGGCACTGATCCTGGCGTCCGCCGAGGCGGTGAAGAAACACGGCCTGACCCCGCGCGCGAAAGTGCTCGGCATGGCCAGCGCCGGCGTTGCCCCGCGCGTCATGGGCATCGGCCCGGTGCCGGCAGTGCGCAAGCTGATGGAGCGCCTGAACCTTGCCATCGACGACTTCGACGTGATCGAACTGAACGAAGCCTTCGCTGCTCAAGGCCTGGCCGTGATGCGTGAACTCGGCATCGCCGACGACAGCGACAAGGTCAACCCCAACGGCGGCGCCATCGCCCTTGGCCACCCGCTGGGTGCCAGCGGCGCGCGCCTGGTCCAGACCGCCTTGCACCAGCTGGAGAAGTCCGGCGGCAAGCTGGGTCTGGCGACCATGTGCGTGGGTGTTGGCCAAGGCCTCGCTCTCGCCATCGAGAAGGTGTAATGGGAGCTTTCTCCCGTAGGGTGGGCTGAAGCCCACCCTACGACTACGCCTTTACGTTGAATCACTGGCCCGAAGGGGCCGGCTGCTATAAAACGAAACACCATCCCGATTTTCCGGAGCACTGGCTTGAACAGCCCGAGCAACCAACTCTTCGATGCCTACTTCACGGCGCCTGCCATGCGTTCGGTCTTCTCCGACCAGGGCCGGGTGCAGGGCATGCTGGACTTCGAGGCCGCACTGGCCCGTGCCGAAGCGAGCGTGGGGCTGATCCCCGCTGATTCCGTCGCTCCCATCGAGGCGGCCTGCAATGCCGAACTCTACGACTTTGCCGCCCTGGCCCAGGCCATCACCAGCGCCGGCAACTCCGCCATTCCGCTGGTGAAGGCTCTGGGCAAGCGCGTCGCCGCGCAGAGCAGCGAAGCCGAACGCTACGTGCACCTGGGCGCCACCAGCCAGGACGCCATGGACAGCGGTCTGGTGCTGCAACTGCGTGCCGCCACCGAACTGCTGGAGCAGGACCTGGCCGGCCTGGCCGAAGCCCTGGCGGTCCAGGCCGAGCGCTTTGCCGATACACCGCTGGCTGGCCGTACCTGGCTGCAACAGGCCACGCCCGTCACCCTGGGCATGAAACTGGCCGGCGTGCTGGGTGCCGTCACCCGTCATCGCCAGCGCCTGGCCGAACTCAAGCCGCGTCTGTTCTGCCTGCAGTTCGGCGGAGCGTCCGGCAGTCTGGCGGCCCTGGGCGATCAGGCCTGGCCGGTGGCCGAAGCGCTGGCCCGCGAACTGGACCTGAACCTGCCGGACCTGCCCTGGCACACCCAGCGTGATCGCCTGGTGGAGTTCGCCAGCCTGCTCGGCCTGATCGCCGGCAGCCTCGGCAAGCTGGGGCGGGACCTGAGCCTGCTGATGCAAACCGAAGCGGGCGAAGTCTTCGAACCCTCCGCGCCAGGTAAAGGTGGTTCTTCCACCATGCCGCACAAGCGCAATCCGGTGAGCGCCGCCGTACTGATCGGTGCCGCTACCCGAGCGCCGGGCCTGGTTTCCACCATGTTCGCCGCCATGCCCCAGGAGCACGAGCGCAGCCTCGGCCTGTGGCACGCCGAATGGGAAACCCTGCCGGAGCTTTGCTGCCTGGTATCCGGTGCCCTGCAGCAGGCGCTGTTGGTGGTGCCCGGTCTTGAAGTGGACGCAGCACGCATGCGCCGCAACCTCGACCTGACCCAGGGCCTGGTGCTGGCCGAGGCGGTGAGCATTGCGCTCGCCCAGCGCATCGGCCGCGACGCCGCCCATCACCTGGTGGAGCAGTGCTGCCGCCAGGCGGTGAAGGAGCGCGCTCACCTTCGTGCCGTGCTCGGTGCCAATGCCGAAGTCAGCGCACAACTTTCCGCCGCCGAGCTGGACCGCCTGCTCGATCCGGCCCATTACCTTGGCCAGGCCCGCCGCTGGGTGGACCGTGCACTGGCCGAACACAATGCATTTTCGCGCTAGGAGTTTTACATGCCTGCCGTACGACTCGCCGATGGCGACCTGAACTACCTCCTCGAAGGCTCGGCCGGTAAGCCGGTGCTGGTGCTGTCCAACTCCCTGGGCACCGACCTGCACATGTGGGATGCGCAGATCCCAGCTTTCACCCAGCACTTCCAGGTGCTGCGCTACGACACCCGAGGCCACGGCAAATCCCTGGTCAGCGAAGGTCCCTACAGCATCGAACAACTGGGCGGTGACGTGCTGGCCCTGCTGGATGCCCTGGACATCGAGAAGGCGTATTTCTGCGGCCTGTCCATGGGCGGCCTGATCGGCCAGTGGCTGGCCATCAACGCTCCCGCGCGCATCGAGCGCCTGGTGCTGTGCAACACCGCTGCCAAGATCGGAGCCCCTGAGGTATGGAACCCGCGCATCGACACCGTACTGTCCGGCGGCGCCCAGGCCATGCGCGATCTGCGCGATGCCTCCATATCCCGCTGGTTCACCGCGGATTTCGCCGAGGCCGAACCGGCCAAGGTCGAGCCCATCGTCGGCATGCTGGCGCAGACCTCGCCCGAGGGGTACGCCGCCAACTGCGCCGCCGTGCGTGACGCCGATTACCGAGAGCAGCTGGGCCGCATCAGCGCCCCGACCCTGATCGTCTGCGGCAGCGGCGACCCAGTGACCACCACCGAACACGGCCGCTTCATGCAGGAGCGCATCGCCGGTGCCGAACTGGTGGAGTTCCATGCCGCGCACCTGTCCAACGTGCAGGCCGGCGATGCCTTTAGCGAGCGCGTGCTGGCGTTCCTCACTGCCTGACTATTGATGTAGGAGCGAGTTCGAGATGGACGAGAAAGAACGCTACGAAGCGGGCATGAAAGTGCGCCGCGCGGTCCTGGGCGACGCCCATGTGGACCGCAGCCTGCAGAACCTGACGCCGTTCAACGAAGAGTTCCAGGAAATGATCACCCGCCACGCCTGGGGTGACATCTGGACCCGCCCGGGCCTGCCGCGCCACACCCGCAGCCTGGTCACCATCGCCATGCTCATTGGCATGAACCGCGAGGGCGAGCTGAAGCTGCACCTGCGTGCCGCGAAGAACAACGGCGTAACGCGTGACGAGATCAAGGAAGTGATCATGCAGAGCGCGATCTACTGCGGCATCCCAGCCGCCAATGCCACCTTCCACCTGGCCGAAGCCGTGTGGGACGAGCTTGGGGTGGAATCGCTGCAAGGCTGATCCACCGCAAGACCCGAACGCCGCCCGGACCACGCATCCGGGCGGCGTTTTTTATTGTGCAAAGGTGTGTGTTTCGCTCCCTCTATGCAGGGGCGACGCAGTTGCCCCAACTGGGCAGACCTTCGTCTGCTTGGCGATTGAAATCGCCCCCACAGGACAGGTGCTGGACCGTGAGTCGGAACAGGCTTCCACCTTGTGGGGGCGAACTCATTCGCTAAGGGCAACGCAGTTGCCCTCACATTTCTCACTATCAGGCATCCCACTCCGGCGCGAAGTCCGGGCTGACCACTCGGCGGTCCTTCGGCAGCGTGGCGATCAGGGCGCGGTCTTCATCATCGAGCTGCACCTTGAGCGCATCCAGGTTGGCCTGTTGATTCTCCCGACTGGAAGCCTTCGGGATAGCGGCGATGCCGTCCTGGTCCAGCAGCCACTTCAGGGCAACCTGGCTCGGCAGGGCGCCGTGCTTCTCGGCGATCTGGCGAATTGCTGCCTGCTCCGCCGCCTGGCCGCGAGCCAGCGGGGTGTAGGCGGTCAGCGCCAGGCCTTTGCTGCGGGCGTAATCGAGCAGACCACGTTGATCCAACAGCACGTGGTACTCCACCTGGATCGCCGACAGCGGCGCTTCGAATTCCTCCACCACCCGGCGCAACAGGCCGAGGGGGAAGTTGGCGACGCCAATGTTGCGCGCCTTGCCTTCATCGCGCAGGGCCACCAGGGTTTCGATGCTGCGCGGCAGATCCCAGTCCTTCGTCGGCCAGTGGATCATGAACAGGTCTACCTGCTCGGTGCCCAGGGCACGCAGGCTGTCCTCCAGGGACTGGCGCATGGCGGCTGGTTGCAGCTTGTCCCACCAGACCTTGGTGGTCAGGTGGATGGATTCTCGGGGCACATCGCTCTGGCGCAGCGCCTCGCCCACGGCTGCTTCGTTCTCGTAGGCGGGCGCGGTATCGATGTGGCGATAGCCCAGTTCCAGCGCCTGGCGTACGGCGAGCGTGCATTCTTCGCCCTTCATCGGCCAGGTGCCGAGGCCGAGCTGGGGCATGTCGAGTCCATGGCGAGTGGTCAGGTTCCGCATGTGCTGCTCCTTATGCATCAGGGGTGGTGCCTGCCGCATGGCGGCCGGCGATGTAGCCGAAGGTCATGGCCGGTCCCAGGTTGATCCCGCCGGATGGGTAATGCCCGCCGAGTACGCTGGCCATGTCGGTGCCTGCGGCATAGAGCCCGGGAATCGGCTGGGCGTTCTTATCCAGCACCCGCGCCTGGCCGTCGGTGCGCAGTCCGGCGAAGGTGCCGAAACAACCCGGTTGTACTTTCACGGCGTAGAAGGGGCCCTGTTCGATAGGGGCGACGCAGGGATTGGGGCCGTCGTGCAGGGCGTCACCGTTGCGGCGGTTGAACGGGGTACTGCCCCGGCCGAACTCTGGGTCCTGGCCCTGGCGGGCATGGTGGTTGAACTCGGCGACAGTGGTGGTCAGGCCCGCCGGGTCGATGCCGCAGGCGTGTGCCAGTTCGACCAGGGTCCTGCCGCGCTTGAGGTAGCCATTACGCAGGTGCGGCCACAGCGGTACGGGAGCGGGGCGGGCGAAGCCCAGGCCATAACGGCGCTGGAATCGGTGATCGCAGACCAGCCAGGAACAGCTTTCCTCGCCTTCCGGCACAGCCCGGTTCATGGCGTCGACATAGTCGTAGTAGCCACCGGCTTCGTTGACGAAGCGCCGGCCGTTCTGCAGGACGCCGATGATGCCGGGCTTGCCGCGATCGATGATGTGGGGGAAGTGGCCGAAGGTGCCGTTGGGGTAGGGCACCTTCGAAACCGGTGCCCAGGCCACCGGGGAACGCAGGTCGTCGGCCACCAGGCCGCCGGCGGATTCGCCCAGGCGCAGGCCGTCGCCGGAGCAGGAGGCTGGGGGCAGGGCGAGGTTGTCGTGGCCGCTGGTATCGCGGGGGAACAGCGCCTTGCGCCGCGCCGGATCATTGGGGAAACCTCCGGCCGCCAGCACCACCGCTCTGGCGTGGATGGCAACTTCGCGGCCGTCCCGTTCGACGACCGCGCCACGAACGGCGCCTTCCTCGATCAGCAACCGGCGCGCCGGTGCCGATTCCAGCAATTGGACGCCCAGGTCATTGGCCGATTTGGCCAGGCGCGCCACCAGCGCCACGCCGTTCACCAGATGCATGGCGCGACCATAGCGAGCCAAGTGGTAGAGGTGGGTGAGGAAGCGCCGGGTCACGTAGGCGAACGCCTTCAGCGAGCGGGTCATGCCGAGGAAGGCAGCCAGATCGGCACCGGCCATGATCGGCATGCCCAAGAAGGAGGTTTCGCGCATGGTCTTGCGCAGACGCGGCAGCAGGTCGCCCACCTCACGGGCGTCATAGGGCGCCGCGATCACCTGGTGGCCGCCCGTAGCCGCGCCGGGTGTGTCGCCATGCATATCGGGGATGCCATTGCCGTCGACGAATTGCAGGGCGGTGTGCTGCTCGAAGAACGCCACCATCTCCGGGCAGGCTTCGAGGAAGGCATCCACCAGTTCCGGGCGGAAGTGCTCGCCCAGTTCATTGCGCAGGTAGGTGCGTGGTTGCTCGATGTCTTCGATGATCCCGGCACGCCGGGCCAGCGGGTTGCGCGGCACCCACATCCAGCCACCGGACCAGGCGGTGGCGCCGCCGAACACTGGCTCCTTTTCTACCAGAATCACTTTCTGTCCGTGGCGGGCGGCGGTCACCGCCGCGGCGAGGCCCGCGGCGCCGGAGCCGATGACCAGCAAGTCGCAGTCGAGATGGTTCGGCGTTGTGGTTTCGGCAGGCATTTCGGGCAATCCTCAAATAATGGAACTGTGTTCCGTATTTTATGGGTGCTGTTTGCCGCGACCAAGGGCAGTGGAACGCAAATGGCCGGTCAGCGAACGGAAATGGGGTGTGCTTGCCAGAGGTATTGGCCAGCCATAAAAAGGCCCGCCAGAAGGCGGGCCGAGGTAGTCAAAGCACGCTTACCAAAGGTTCAGAGGATCGATAGCGGATAGCTGATGATCAGACGGTTCTCGTCGAACTCGTTGTTGCTGAAGTCGCGGCGGATGCTCGAGTTGCGCCACTTCACGTTGAGCGCCTTGAAGGCGCCGGACTGGACCACATAGGCCAGTTCGGTTTCGCGGATCCATTCCTTGCCATCGGTCACGCTGCCGACGTGGGCGTCCTCGCCGCTGATGTAGCGGTTCATCAGGGTCAGGCCAGGAACACCGAGGGCGGCGAAGTTGTAGTCGTGACGGACCTGCCAGGACTTCTCCTTGGCGTTGTCGAAGCTGGAGTTGTAGCTGTCGTTGGCCAGGGTGCCGCCGCTGGTACCGTTGACGCGCATCCAGGCGTCGTCGCCGCTGACTTTCTGCAGGCCGACGTAGAAGGTGTTGCCGCCGTACTTGGCCGACAGCAGCGCGGACCAGGTCTGGTTGTCCAGGTCGCCGGCCAGCGCCGAGCCGTCTTCCTTGCCGGTGAAGTAGCCGAGGTTGGCGCCCAGGGTCCAGTCGCCCATGGGCTGGCTGTGCACCACCTGCAGGTATTGCTGCTGGTAGATGTCTTCCAGCTCGGCGTACCAGAGTCCGACCAGGGTGCGTTTCTCGTTGAAGGCGTATTCGCCGCCGGCGAAGTTGAAGCGGTCCGAGGTGAAGGCCGCTTTGCCGTTCATGGACATGTCTTCCATGCTCGCGTCGTTGCGCGGGCTGTTCTGGCGGAACTGTCCGCCGTAGAGGGTCAGGCCGTCGATCTCCTGTGAGGTTACCTGGCCACCCTGGAAGGTCTGCGGCAGGGAGCGTCCGTCGTCGGAACGCAGAATCGGCAGCACCGGCATCCATTCACCCACTTTCAGTTCAGTCTTCGATATGCGCATCTTGCCGGCCACTGCTAGGCGGCCGAAGTCATCAGCCGGGCGACCATCGTCATGCACCGGCAGCAACTGGGTGCCCTTGGTGCCCTTGCCGCCGTCGAGCTTGACCGACAGCAAGCCCAGCATGTCGACGCCGAAGCCAACCGGGCCTTCGGTGAAGCCTGAGCGGGCATCGAGGATGAAGTTCTGGGTCCATTCCTCCGCCTTGCCCTGCGGGTTGGCCGGGTTCACGAAGTTGCGGTTGATGTAGAAGTTGCGCAGGTTCAGCGTGGCGGTGGCGTCTTCGACGAAACCGTGCTCGTCGGCGGCCTGGACGGGCAGGGCGGCCAGGGCTACGGCGGCGGAAAGGATGCAGGGGACAAAGGTTTGGGCCTGGCGGCGACTGGAGTTCATGCTCGTTCTTGCCTCTTTGATTGTTGTTTTCGGGTGCGCAAAGGCCCCTTCGCGGCGGTTGCGCGAATGCAGGAAGGGGTTGGAGCTAAGGGGGCGTCAGCGGGCTTTGCGGCGCCCGATCAGGCGTGCGAGACCGCGTTGCAGACGGTCACCCAGGTGCTCGCCGCTGGCCAGTTGGACCAGGGCAACGGAGGCGAACGGCGACGCGCAATCGAAGAATGGCCCGGGTATGGGCGGCAAGGCATCGGAGGTGCGGGGCTGGAACATCGTTTCGACCTTTCTTGTATTTATGTCGGTAAAAGGCGAGGCGTTGCTGGGATCGCAGGCTGGTTGCGGCAACGCCTCGCGCCTGGAACCGATAGTGAAATCCGCAGGACCGGCATTCAATCCGCGGGAGGCGCTTTTGTTCGATTATCGAACCAAAACTAACCATTCCGTACATTTATCGTGTTGGTCTGTGTGAATGCGCTGTCGCAGTTCCAGGTTTCGCAGGGCGGGTATTGTCTTCTAGAATCGGCGCACACTCAGGAGGACCCATCCCCTATGGCCGGTAGCCAGATCGAACGCGCCTTCAACCTGCTCGAACGCCTCACCACCGACCCGCGCGGCCTGCCCATGCAGACCCTGGCCGATGAGCTGAACATCCCCAAGAGCGCTACCCACCGCATGCTGGCTGAGCTGATCCGCCTGGGCTATGTGCGCCAGAACCAGGAAAACAGCCGCTACCAGCTGTCCACGCGGCTGGTGGCCATGGCGTTCCGCTACCTGGCCAGCAGCGGCGCCGACATCGTCCAGCCGATCCTCGATCGCCTGGCCGGGGCGACCGGCGAGCTGGTGCGCCTGGGCGTGATCGAAGGCGACCGCCTGACCTGGATCGTCAAATCCCAGGGCGCGCGTTCCGGCCTGCGCTACGACCCTGATATGGGGCGCGATGCGCCGCTGTTCTACACAGCCTCCGGCCATGCCTGGCTGGCCAGCCTGAGCGACGCCGAGGCGCTGAGCCTGGTGGAGCGCCAGGGTGTGGGCGACCCGTCCAACTTCGGGCCGAATGCGCCGCGCTCCAACATCGAGCTGCTGGAGCGCCTGCGTCTGGCCCGCGCCCATGGTTACGCCTGGGTGGTGGAGAGCTCGTCGGTGGGCATGTCGGCCCTGGCTGCCGTGGTACGCGATCCGCGTACCGACAAGGCTATCGGTGTACTCAGCGTCGCTGGCCCGACCGCGCGCCTGCCGGTGGAACGCATGCATGAAGTGGCGCCGCTCCTGCTGGACGCGGTGGCCGAACTGTCGGCGGCCAGCCAGGCCTCCGAGTTCTTCGTTTGACTGCACTCCTGTAGGGACGAATTCATTCGCCAAAGGGCCGCGCAGCGGCCCCATGCTGGTCCGCAGGGCATCCTTTGGGCTGCCTGGCGATTGAAATCGCCCCTACAGATTTCTCCTCCCTTCCACAAATTCGCGAATTCCGCGTTCGTCGAGTCGGTCGAATTTTCTTCTTGAGATTATCTGGAACTGAGTTCTAAATACTGCGAATCCAATTGTGGAACTGGATTCCGAGAAGATCATGACTGAACGCGTTTTGTCCCTAGCCGCTCTGACTGTCCTCGAACTCTCGCCGCCAGAAATGGTGGAAGTGGCCGCGAGCACCGGCTACAGCCACGTCGGGTTGCGCCTGGTACCGGCTACCCCTGAAGAGCATCACTTCCCGCTGGTAGCCGATGCCGGGCTGCGCCGCCAGACCCTTGAGCACCTGCGCGATACCGGCGTACAGGTGCTGGATATCGAGATACTGCGGCTAAAGGCGGAAACCCACGTGCCCGACTTCGAGCCAATCCTCGCGGCCGGTGCGGAGTTCGGAGCCTCTGAGGTGCTGGTGGCAGGCAACGACGCCGACGAGGCGCGCCTGACCGAGAATTTCGCCGCCTTCTGCGACCTCGCCGCGCAATTCGGGATCCATCCGAGCCTGGAATTCATGCCCTGGACCGACACTCGTGATCTCACCCAGGCGGTACGCATCGTGGAGAACGCCGGGCGGAAGAACGGTGGCGTGCTGGTGGATGCCTTCCACTTCAACCGTTCGGCGTCCTGTCTAGGCGACCTGGCGCGGGTCGCACCGGCTCGTCTTCGTTACGTCCAGCTCTGCGATGTGGCTGGGCCGCGTCCGGACGACATGGAGGAAATCCTCCGTCAGGCACGCAATGAACGGCGCTTCCCCGGCGATGGCGATTGCGACCTCGTCGGCCTGCTGCGCACGCTGCCGGCGAATATTCCCCTGAGCCTGGAAATCCCCACGCGCCAGCTGATGGAGCAGGGCGTCAGCGCCCGGACACGTGCGCAGATGGCCATGGACAAGGCGCAGGCATTGCTTCAGCACCTCTGAGATTTCACCCTTCGCGCGGCCGGCTGGGCCGCGTTCTTTTTTTCGAGTATTCCATGAGCACCAGTACCCCGCTGTCCGGTACCAACCAACCGCTGCGGGGCATCCTGCTGGTGGTGTTGGCCACCTTCCTCTTCGCCGGGCATGACGCCCTGTCCAAATTCCTCGGCGGCCTCTATCCGGTGGTGATGGTGGTGTGGGCCCGCTACCTGGTGCACACCCTGCTGATGGCCGCGATCTTCCTGCCCCAGGCGGGTCTGCGCGTATTGCGCACCAGGCGTCCGCTGCTCCAGGTGCTGCGGGCCTTGAGCCTGCTCAGCACCAGCCTGCTGTTCACCGCCGGCCTGCAATACATCCCCCTGGCGGAGGCCACGGCGGTCAACTTCCTCGCTCCGGTCCTGGTGACGGCGCTTTCGGTGCCGCTGCTCAAGGAAAAGGTCACCAGGGGACAGTGGGCGGCGGTGGTGATGGGGTTCGTCGGTGTGCTGGTGGTTGTCCATCCCGGCGGCGGCCTGTTCACTCCGGCCATCCTGTTTCCCTTCGGTTCGGCCCTGGGCTTCTGCTTCTACCAGCTGCTCACACGTAAGGTCGCGGCCCATGACAGCCCCACCTCCAGCAACTTCTTCGCCGGCTTGTGCAATACCCTGGCGATGAGTGCCCTGGTGCCGTTCTTCTGGCAGGTGCCGAACCTGGGCCACGGCTTGCTGATGCTGGCCTTGGGCGGTGCAGGAATGACCGCCCACCTGCTGCTGACCCAGGCCTTTCGGCTTGCGGCTCCGGCCCTGCTGGCGCCCTTTGGCTACTGCCAGATCGTGTTTGCCGGCCTGCTGGGTTTCCTGATCTTCTCCCACACGCCGGACGCCACCAGCCTGGCCGGCATCGCCATCATCTGCCTGAGTGGCCTTGGCGCGGCCTGGATGCAACGGGGTAGGTGAGGGCTGCGCGCTGGCTATCACAAGGAGGGGCAGGACTGCGTCCTGCTTGGCGATTGAAATCGCCCCTACAGGACTGTGCCGGAGGTGAGCCGAGAGTCACCCCTCGCCCTTTGGGAGAGGGGCCGGGGGAGAGGGCTGCCACCGGCTTGCTTGGTGCCCGGTCTTTTCGCGAATAAATTCGCTCCTACAGGACTGTGCCCAGACTGAACACAGGCACGTACAACCCCCTCTCCCTCTGGGAGAGGGTTGGGGTGAGGGCAGTTAAAGGCTTGGACGGTGCCCCGCCATCTCGCGAATAAATTCGCTCCTACAAAGCAGGGCTGCGCCCTGCGTAGCGATTGAAATCGCCCCCACAGGACTGTGCCCAGACTGAACACAGGCACGGACAACCCCCTCTCCCTCTGGGAGAGGGTTGGGGTGAGGGTAGTTAAAGGCTTGCACGGTGCCCCGCCATCTCGCGAATAAATTCGCTCCTACAAAGCAGGGTTGCGCCCTGCGTAGCGATTGAAATCGCCCCTACAGGGCTGTTCCAGAGGTGGGCCAACCAAAAAGAAAAGGCCCCATATGGGGCCTTCTCTTTGCGGCTGGTCTTGCGCAATCAGTGGCTGACGGCGCGCATGCTGTTCTGGCGGCTGGACTCGTACTGGTTCTTGTCCATCGGCTTGGCGTTCGGGTTGCCGAGGTCTTCCATGGCCAGGCGGTGGGTTTCCGGTGCCACATAGGCGGCCAGAGCGCACACGCAGGTGATGAGGAAGGCCAGGCTGCCGATCACCATCGGGATGTTGTCCGAACCGGGCGGGGCGACGGCGGCGAACAGGGCCGGCAGCATGGCGGTCAGCATGGTGCCGATGTTCTGCGCGATGGCCATGGCCGATACGCGGTAGCGAGTCTGGAACAGTTCCGGGTAGAAGCTCGGGAACACAGCGTTATAGCCCTGGTAAACCATGCCCCACATCAGGATGGAGGTGGCAAAGGCCAGCGGCACGTTCTGGATGCTGATGGCATAGAGGTAGACGAAGGCCAGGAGACCGGAGCCGAGGCAGCCAGCGATCATGGTCGGGCGACGGCCGATCTTGTCGGAGAGGTTGCCGACGAAGGGGATGACCAGCACGGCGACGATGTTGCCCACCACCGGAATCCACAGGTAGACGCTCTTGTCGAAGCCGATGCCATAGGCCGGCTGCACGGCATAGGCGGCACCGAAGATGGTGGCGACTACCGGGATCACGTTCATCAGTGCCATGAACATCACCAGCACCATGCATTTCCAGCTGTGGCGGAAGGCTTCGGTTACCGGCGACTTGGCGACTTTCTGCTGGTTCTCTTCATTGACGAAGGCCGGAGTTTCATGGACTTCGCGACGGATGATGAAGCCGGCCACCAGGACGAAGGCACTCAGCAGGAACGGAATCCGCCAGCCCCACTCGTTGAAGGCTTCGCTCGGCATGAAGTAGGCCAGCGGCAGGAACACCGCAGCAGCCATCACCTGGCCGGCCTGTACGCCCTGAAGAGTGAAGCTGGCGTAGTAGCCACGCCGCCCGAATGGCGCATGTTCGAGGATCATCGAACTGGCCCCGGAGATCTCTCCGGCCACCGCGAAGCCCTGGACCAGGCGCAGCAGCACCAGCAGCACCGGCGCGAGCATGCCGATGTCGTGGTAGGTCGGCAGCAGGCCGACGGCCATGGTCGAGATACCCATCAGGAACATGCACAGCAGCAGCACATTCTTGCGGCCGCGGGTGTCACCCCAGTGGCCCAGCACGAAGGCGCCTACCGGGCGGGCCAGGTAGCCGACGCCGTAGGTGGCCAGCGACGCGATGATGGCCATTTTCGGATCGGTGTTGGGGAAGAATATCTGCGGGAAGATCAGCGCCGCGGCCTGGGCATAGATGAAGAAGTCGTAGTACTCCAGGGCGGAACCTATCCACCCGCTGGCAGTTGCTTTCTTGGCTTGGGAGCTGGAGGTGGTAGCCATCGTTGTCTCCGTTGTTTTTGTTAGGTAGCCGGACGCACATCCCATCGGCGCGGAGCCTGGCTGGAATGTGTGCACGCTGGCGCGGCGCTGCTCGTGGGGAGCGGGCCGGTTATCGCCGTCTGAGTTGTGTCAGGGAGTCAGTTCAGAGTGGCGACGATCGCGTCGCACTCGATCTGGAGGCCGTGGCATGCCGGCTGGAGGAGGGGGCTTCGATCAGGTAGCTGGTGATGTGCATGAGCTGTTACCCGTTTCTTGAAATTGTTATGTCGTGACACTTGGTTGCCATCGCAGGGCCTGCCGGGTGACTGGGCTGGGCAGTGATGCCACCCGGTGGGTTGCCTGCAACCTGGGGTTCATGTTGCGCAGTGATCGAAAAAGCGTCAATTCGATAACCGGCCTTCTGTTCGCTGATCGAACACAAAACTAACCGGTTCGTACATATTGAATTGATGGGCTGACTTTACGCGCGAATAATCGATCCAGCTACGAAAACAAGGGTTTTTGCATTCCTTGTAGGGGCGAATTTATTCGCCAAAGGGTCGCGAAGCGGCCCCAGGTACCGGAGGCAGGCCTTCGGCCTGCTTGGCGAATGAATTCCCCCCTACAGCTCACTGCGACGCCCACCCACAAGGAGCTGAAGCATGCAGCGTTCCATTGCCACCGTCTCCCTGAGCGGTACCCTGCCGGAAAAGCTCGAAGCCATTGCCGCCGCCGGTTTCGACGGCGTCGAAATCTTCGAGAACGACCTTCTGTACTATGCCGGCAGCCCCCGTGAAATCCGCCAGATGTGCGCCGACCTCGGCATCGCCATCACCCTGTTCCAGCCGTTCCGTGATTTCGAAGGCTGCCGCCGCGACCGCCTGCAGAAGAACCTCGACCGCGCCGAACGCAAGTTCGACCTGATGCAGGAGCTCGGTACCGACCTGGTGCTGGTCTGCAGCAACGTCCAGCCCGATGCACTGCCGGACGAGGAAATCCTGGTCGATGACCTGCGCCTGCTGGCCGAACGCGCCGGCGCGCGCAATCTGCGCATCGGATACGAGGCCCTGGCCTGGGGCCGCCATGTGAACAGCTGGCAACAGGTCTGGAACCTGGTGCGCCAGGCCGATCATCCGGCCCTGGGCGTATTGCTGGACAGCTTCCACACCCTGTCGATCAAGGGCGACCCGAGCGGTATTGCCGAGATTCCCGGCGACAAGATCTTCTTCGTGCAGATGGCCGATGCCCCGGTGCTGGCCATGGACGTGCTGGAGTGGAGCCGGCATTTCCGCTGCTTCCCCGGCCAGGGTGAGTTCGACCTGGCGGGCTTCCTCGCGCCCATCATCCGCAGCGGCTATACCGGCCCGCTGTCCCTGGAAATCTTCAACGACGGCTTCCGCGCCGCGCCGCCCCGCGCGAATGCCGCCGATGGCCTGCGCTCGCTGCTGTACCTTGAAGAGAAGACTCGCAAGCTGCTGGAAAAAGACGCTACTCCGCCAGCCAACCGGGACATCCTCTTCGCGCCACCGCCGGCCAGTCGCTACGACGGCGTGGAGTTCCTCGAGTTCGCCGTGGACGAGAACCAGGGCGCGAAGCTGGCCGGCTGGCTGGAGCGCCTGGGCTTCGCCCGCGCGGGCAAGCACCGCTCCAAGGACGTGAGCCTGCTGCGCCAGGGCGACATCAATATCGTGCTGAACGCCGAACCCTATTCGTTCGCCCACGGCTACTTCGAGGCCCATGGCCCGTCGTTGTGCGCCACCGCGTTGCGGGTGAAGGACAGCGCAAGCGCCCTGGAGCGTGCGCGCGAGTTCAAGGGCCAGCCCTATCGTGGCCTGGTGGGCCCGAACGAGCGCGAGATACCCGCTGTGCGCGCGCCGGATGGCAGCCTCATCTATCTGGTGGAGCAGGCCCAGGCCGGGCAGACCATCTATGACAGCGACTTCGTCCTCGATGCCGGCGCCGAGCAGACCGGCCAGCTCGACCGCATCGACCACATGGCCCTGGCGCTGCCGGCCGATGGTCTGGACAGCTGGGTGCTGTTCTATAAAAGCGTGCTGGATTTCGAGGCCGACGACGAAGTGGTGCTGCCGGACCCGTACGGTCTGGTGAAGAGCCGCGCCATCCGCAGCCGCTGCAGCAGCATCCGCCTGCCGCTGAACATCTCGGAGAACCGCAACACGGCCATCTCTCACGCCTTGTCCAGCTACCGCGGTTCGGGCGCCCACCACATCGCCTTCTCCTGCGAGGACATCTTCGCCGAGGTGAGCCGCGCCAAGGACGCCGGCGTGCCGCTGCTGGATATCCCGCTGAACTACTACGACGACCTGGCCGCACGCTTCGATTTCGATGACGAGTTCCTCAGCGAGCTGGCGTACTACAACGTGCTCTATGACCGCGACGCCCAGGGTGGCGAGCTGTTCCACGTCTACACCGAGCCGTTCGAGGGGCGCTTCTTCTTCGAGATCCTCCAGCGCAAGAACGGCTACGCCGGTTACGGCGCGGCCAACGTCGCGGTGCGCCTGGCGGCCATGGCCAAGGCGCGCAGCGGTGCCCTGGCCAAAGCCAAGTTGTAGACCGCGTGGAAGCCTGGCGCCGAGTCCGTGCCAGGCTTCCTTACGGCCGCCGCCCAGCCCATAATCGATCCAGTTTCCGCTGGCCGTGAGCCCAAGATGACAATAACTGCCGAAGTCCAAGACCTGCCCGCAGAGGCCCCTCGCAAAGGGCGCAAGAACAACCCGGAGAAAACCCGCGAGAACATCCTCCAGGCGGCCATCACCGAATTCGTCCAGCAGGGCCTTTCCGGCGCCCGCGTGGACGCCATCGCCGAACGCATGCACACCTCCAAGCGGATGATCTACTACTACTTCGGCAGTAAGGAGCAGCTCTACGTCGAGGTGTTGGAAAAGCTCTACGGCGATATCCGCAGTACTGAAGGCAAGCTCCACCTGGCCGAACTGGAACCCCGTGAAGCGATACGCCGACTGGTGGAATTCACCTTCGATCACCATGACCGCAACGTGGATTTCGTGCGCATCGTCAGCATCGAGAACATCCATCACGGCGAGTACGTGAAGCAGTCCAAGGCCATCCGCTCCATGAGCACCACCATCCTTGACGCGCTTGGCGAAATCCTCCGTCGAGGTGAAGCCGAGGGCCTGTTCCGTCCGGGCCTGAACGCACTCGACCTGCACCTGCTGATCAGCTCCTTCTGCTTCTACCGCGTCTCCAACCGCAACACTTTCGGCGAGATCTTCCAGATCGATCTGGTGGACGAGCAGGTCAAGGCGCGGCACAAGGAGATGATCTGCGAGTCTGTCCTGCGCTTCCTGAAGGCGTGACTTCCTGACGGGCCAGCTCCAGCCCGGCGAGATAACCGAAGGTCATGCCCGGCCCCAGGGTGATTCCGCCGCTGGGGTAGCGCCCACCCATCACACTCGCCATATCGTTGCCCACCACATAGAGACCGGGGATGACGTCGCCCCGGTCATCCAGCGCCCGTGCAGACGCGTCGGTGCGCAGTCCAGCGAAGGTGCCAAGGCTGCCGGGCACCAGTTTCAGTGCGTAGAAAGGTCCGTTGGAGAGTGCGCCCAACGACGGGTTCGGTTTGTGCAAGGGTTCGCCCTGCGACCGGTTGTAGGCCGAGGCGCCACGCTGGAATTCCGGGTCCATCCCGCGTTCGGCATTGGCGTTGAACGCGGCTACCGTCGCTTGCAGCCGCTTCCCGTCGATTCCGCAAAGACCGGCCAGTTCTGCAAGGCTGGCGGCTTTCTTCAGGTAGCCATTATGTAGGTAGCGACCGATCGGGAACGGGAAAGGGCGCGCCCAGCCGATGCCATAGCGGCGCTGTGCAGGGTGGTCGCAGAGCAGCCAGGCGGCGGGTTCTTCCCCGTCCGGGGTGGCGCGGAACAAGGCATTCATGAAGTCGTGATAGGAGTCGGCTTCGTTGGTGAAGCGCTGGCCATCGCGCGTCACGGCGATGAACCCCGGCTTGGCCCGCTCCATCAGGTGCGGGAAGCCGCTGAAGCGGCCGTCGCCTCGCGGCACGCGTGACACGGGCGCCCAGGCCGCCGGACTCGACAGGTCTTCCGCCACCTGCGCTCCCACGGCTTCGCCCAGTCGCAGGCCATCGCCGGTATTGGTCTCCGGCGCGGCGGAGAGGTGCTCATGACCGAACAGCCTGGCAATGCGCTGGCGGTCATGGGGAAAGCCGCCGCACGCCAGCACTACGCCCCGGCGCGCCAACACCTTGAAGTTACGGCCATCCTGCGTCAGCTCCGCACCCACTACGCGTTGGCCATCCTGCAGAAGCCGCGTGGCGGCGGTTCCGGTTTCCAGACTCACACCGAGGTCCAAAGCGCTGCGCAACAGCCGCGCCACCAGGGCATTGCCGTTGACCAGGTGCAGGCCACGGCCGTGCAGCAGGCGATCGCGCCAATGCCGCAACAGGCGTCCGGCGGCATACAAGGCGGAGCGCGGCGAGCGGCTGGCATTGAGGAAGTGCGCGAGGTCGGCGCCACCGGCGATGCCCATGCCGCCCAGGCTGATCAGATCCAGCGGTGGACGCAGCGCTTGGAGCCAGGGGCCGAGCCGGCGACCGTCTAAGGGCAGGGCGCAGAGGGAGCGGCCGCCGCGCGCGGCACCGGGAGAGTCGTGCATGTCCGGCATACGGCTTCCAGATTGGAACTGCACCTGGGTGTGGCGCTGGAAGAACTCGACCATCTCCGGCCCGTGACGGAGAAAGGCCCGTTGGCGCTCATCCAGCGCATCGACGCCCAGCTCGGCGCGCAGGTAAGCCTCGACGGCCTGTTCACTGTCCTCGATGCCCTCCGCCCGAGCCAGCGGGTTAAGCGGAATCCATAGCCAGCCGCCGGACCAGGCGCTGGTGCCGCCGAGCTGGTCGGTCTTTTCCGCCACCAGTACATCGAGGCCCTGATGGGCAGCGGTGACCGCTGCTGCCAGGCCCGAGGCGCCGGAGCCGATCACCAGCACATCGCAATGACGCTCGTTCGCTACGTTCATTGCAGGGGGGAGAAACCGGTGGGGCGCATCAGGCGCGATTCCAGATGCACCACGGCATCCAGCTCTTTGTTCAGGCGCCCGAACTCAGCCCAGCGCGGATCGGCGGCCATCTTTGCGCGTCGCGCGATGCGGTCGTCGAGGCTCTCGTAGGCCCAGATGTGCACCACCTGATTGGCTTCGCCGAATTCGGTAGTGAAGAAGCCCACCAGCTTGCCGAGGTGCTCGGTCTGCAGCTCCAGGCAATGACTGCGGTAGAGGGCCAGCCAGTCGGCCATTTTGGTGGGCTTGAGGGTGTAGGTGCGCAGTTCGTAATACATGGCGGTTGTCTCAGACGTTGGATTGCAGGTGTTCGGCGGCATGGCTGGCGGCGAGATAGCCGAAGGTCAGGCCCGGGCCCAGGGTGATGCCGGGGCCGGGGTAGGTGCCGTCCATGATCGAGTTCATGTCGTTGCCGGCGGCGTACAGGCCGGCGATGGGCTTGCCCTGATGCTCCAGCACGCGGGCCGTGGCGTCGGTGACCAGACCGCGCGCCGAGCCCAGGTCGCCGGTGTGCACGCGCACGGCGTACCAGGGCGCGCGCGTCAGCGGCGCCAGGCAGGGATTGGGCGTGTGGTGCGGGTCGCCAAGGGACTGGTTGTAGCTCGTGGCGCCCTTGCCGAATTGGCTGTCATGGCCGCTGCGAGCGTCCTCATTGTGGCGCGCCAGCGTTGCCGCCAGCCCCTGCGGATCGACGCCAATGGCGCGCGCCAGCCCTTCGGCCGTGTCGGCGCGGAACAGGTAGCCGGCTTCGATCAGGGCGCTGTTGTCCACCGGGCTCGGTCGCGCCAGGCCCATGCCGTAGCGGCCCATGGCCTCGGCATCACAGACCAGCCAGCAAGTGGCGATGCCTTCCCGGTGCATGGCCTGGACGAAGCTGTGGTAGGAGTCGGCTTCGTTGGTGAAGCGCTGCCCGGCGCCGTTCACCGCGATGATTCCCGGCTTGGCGCGGTCGGTGACCAGATGGGGGAAACGCTCGGTCTCGCCGTTGGGCCGTCGCAATTTCGATACCGGCGCCCAGAAGAAATTGGCCGCCATGTCCGCTCCCGTTGCAGCATTCACTTCGGTGCCCAGGCGTAGCGCGGTGCCGTCGTGGGTGGCGGGGGACATGGTGAGGTGTTCGCTGGCGGTATCCGGGCGGAAGGCGGCAGCCAATTCGCCCGCAGCGAATCCGCCCATGGCGCAGACCACACCGCCACGGGCGCGGGCGACAATCTGCCGGCCTTCCTTCTGTATGCGCACGCCGACGACCCGTCCGCCCTCGACCAGCAGCGACTCGGCGCTGCTTTGCAGCCAGAGCTCCACGCCATTTTCGAAGGCCGTGGTGGCCAGCCGCGCGATCATTGCGTTGCCCACGGTCAGGCGGGTGCCGCGCTCATGGCTGAGGCGGTCCAGGCCGTAGCGGGCCATGAGCTTCAGACAATGCCAGAGGGAGCGCGGCGAGCGGCGGAAACTGAGGAAGTGCTGGATATCGACGCGGTTCACCATCATGCCGCCGAACAGCAGCATGCCCTCCGGTGGGCGACGCAGGTCCTTGAAGCGCCGGCCCAGGCGGCGTCCGTCGAACTCGAGCATTTCCAGGGCCCGGCCTCGGTCGGTGGCGCCGTCTTCCAGTGGGTAGTAGTCCGGTGAAAAGGGGCGCAGGGCGTAGGCCAGTTCGGTGTGTCGTTCGAGAAAGCGCAGCGCCTCGCGTCCGCTTCTGATGAAGGCGTCCACCAGTTCGGGCCGGTAGCCGGGGCCGATGGTCTTCTTCAGGTAGGTGCGGATGGCTTCCGGGCTGTCCTGGATGCCGGCGGCCCGTGCCTGGTCGCTATCGAAGATCCACACGGCACCGCCCGAGATGGCCGAGGTGCCGCCGAAGTGCGGCGCTTTTTCCACCATCAGTACGCTGAGGCCCTTGCAGGCGGCGGTGGTGGCTGCGGCAAAGGCGGCGGCGCCGCTGCCAAGCACCACCAGATCCCAGGTGCCCGCGAGGTCTTCGGGGGCTTGTGTCTGCACGACAGAGTTCATGGCTGGCTCCTCAGGCGTCCTGCGGCATCACGCCCATGTGGGCGCCAAGGTTGCCCATCTGCGCGCGGGCCATTTCCGGGCCGGTCTGGATGCGGCAGCCCAGGACCCGTGCGAACTCCAGAAAGGGCGTCACCACCGGGCTGGTCACCACGTCGGCCACCAGGGCGGCAGGCGAAAGGGTTTCCAGCAGTACACCGGGCAGCGGCATTTCGCCGGTTCCGCCCATGCCCACCGGTGTGGCATTAGCCACCAGGTCGAAGGCTTCCAGGCTTTCGTACTGGTTGCCGATATCGATCCGGGGGAATGCCTGGCACAGGCGTTCGGCCAGGAGTTCGGCGCGTGGCTGGTCGAGGTCGGCGATCACCAGCTGGCGCACGCCGCCTTCGCACAGCGAGTAGGCGATGGCCGCACCGACGCCGCCGGATCCCACCACCAGCGCGCGGCGTCCGTCCGGCTGGAAGCCGTGGGCACGGGCGGCCTTGAGGAAGCCCTCCCCATCGACGTTGTCGCCCAGCAGGCGGCCGTTGGCCTCGCGGCGGATCACGTTCACCGAATCCAAGGCGGCGGCGCGGGGGCTGAGCTGGTCGAGTTGGCCAGCCAGGACCTGCTTGTATGGCACGGTGACGACACAGCCGCGCAGGTTCTTCCAGCCGCGCAGGGACTGGATGAACGCGGCGAGATTCTGCTCGGCCATGTCCACGGCGATCATCGCCAGGTCCTGGCCGTTCTCGGTGAACCAGGCATTGAAGTTTTCCGGCGATTTCACCTGGGCGATGGGGCTGCCGATGATGGCCACCAGTTCGGTTGAACCACGGATCATGCTGATCTCCTGGGCTTGTTGTTGTGCCGGCAGTATTGCCAGCGCCCGGGGAGCGGCCAATGAAGCTGAAGAGCAATCTGGTTGTTTATCGCAGTAGCGCTGCGATAATCGCCGTCTTTGGCGAAATCAACGGAGTGAAGGAATGAAGACGCCGGTCATTCACCAGCGAGACCTGATTGCCGGACTGCAGAAAGGCCTGGCGCTGATGCAGCTGTTCAGCGTCGACCACCCGCGCCTCAGCGTGCCGGAAGCGGCGGCCATGTCCGGGATGACGTCCAGCGCAGCGCGACGTTTCCTGCTGACCCTGGTGCATGAAGATTTTGCAGAGACGGACGGCCGCCATTACTGGTTGACGGCCAAGGCATTGCGCATCGGCCAGGCCTACGTGGATTCGGCGCAATTGCCGCGCATGCTGCGCCCCATCGTCGAGCAGGTGGCGCGGACCACCCAGGAGCATGTTTCGGTGGGGCTGCGCGACGGCGACGACATCGTGCATATCGTGCGCAGCCGCTACAGCCACATCGCCTCGCTCTCCATCCGCCCCGGATCGCGGATGCCGATGTACTGCACGGCCAGCGGACGAATCTGGCTGGCGTCGTTTTCTGAAGAGGAGTTGGAGGCGTATTTCGCGCGGGTTGTGCTGCGTCAGCTGACGCCGTTTACGCGCACTGGAATCGACGAGCTGAAGGCGGAACTGCAGAAGGTCGCCGCCCAGGGCTTCGCCGTGGTGGACCAGGAATACGAGGCGGGAATGTGCGTGCTCGGCGTGCCGCTGACCAATCGCAAGGGCGAACTGAAGGCCAGCCTGACCATCACCACCCACGCTTCACGCATGAGCGGTGACGAGATGCGCCAGCGCTACCTGACGCCGCTGTACGAGGCGCAAGCATTGCTGAAACCGGTGCTGGATTGATGCCTTGTAGGGGCGAATTCATTCGCCAAGGGAGGCGCAGCCGCCCCCGAACTAGCGGCCGGACCTGCGGCCCGGTTGGCGACTGAAGTCGCCCCTACAGTGGGAATGATGCTCGGTTCGAATCAGCCATTCATGCTGGCGAAATGCGCCATCATCCGCTCGGCATCGGCGCTGCGGCCGCTGATCAGCTCGAAGGCTTTCACGGCCTGGAACACCGCCATGGTGCCGCCATCCAGGGTGCGGCAGCCGATGGCGCGGGCATTGCGCAGCAGTTCGGTTTCCAGCGGGAAGTAGATGATCTCCGCCACCCACAGCTCAGGGCGCAGCAGCTCGGCCGGCACCGGAGTGCCTGGCAGCTTGGCCATGCCGATGGGCGTCGTGTTCACCAGGCCATCAGCCTCGGCCATGGCGTTGGGCAGGTCCGTGCCGAGGGCGGCACGACCGGCACCGAAATTCGCATTGAGACTGTCCACCAGGGCCTGACCGCGAACGGCGTCCACTTCAAACAGGGTCAGCCGTTCGACACCCTCGGCCAGCAGGGCATGGGCCACGGCGGAGCCCGCGCCACCAGCGCCCATCTGCACCACCTGGCCGCGCTGCACATCCGGCAGGCCACGGCGGAAGCCTTCACCGAAGCCCAGGCAGTCGGTGTTGTGGCCGACACGCTTGCCGTCCTTCAGCACCACGGTATTCACCGCGCCGATACCGGCAGCTTCGGGCGAGAGTTCGTCGAGCAGCGGGATGATCGCCTGCTTGCAGGGGAAGGTGATGTTCAGCCCGGTGTAGCCCATGCGCTGGGCGGCATCGAGCAGGTCGGGGAGGGCGCTGCTGTCCAGTTTCAGCTGATCGAGGTCGATCAGTCGATAGAGGTAGCGGATGCCCTGGGCGTCGCCCTCGTGCTCATGCATGGCGGGGGTGCGGGAAGCCTGGATGCCGGCGCCGATCAGGCCGGCGAGAACGGATTGATTCTGCTGGGACATGGCGCTCAACCCTTGGAGAACAGTTGGCCGAAGTGCTGGAGTGCCAGGCTGTAGCCCTGGCTGCCGAGGCCGCAGATCACGCCGACGGCGATGGCGGAAACGAAAGAGTGATGACGGAATTCCTCGCGCTTGTGCACGTTGGAAAGGTGCACCTCGATCACCGGCAGCTCGCTGGCCACCAGGGCATCGCGCAGGGCGACGGAAGTATGGGTCCAGGCGGCGGGGTTGATGACGATGCCGGCGCAACGGCCGCGAGCCTGGTGGATCCAGTCGATCAGTTCGCCTTCATGGTTGGTCTGGCGGAAGTCCACCTCGAAACCCAGTTCCGCAGCGGTGCGGCTGCACTGGGCGGCGATGTCGGCGAGGGTTTCGTGGCCATAGGTGGCGGGTTCGCGGGTGCCGAGCATGTTGAGGTTCGGACCGTTGAGAACCAGGACGGTGCGGGTCATTACAGCGGTATCTCCATTGTTGTTCTGGCTCCGTCCGGATAGCCGGAGCGGGATCGCAATGAAAATGTACCAACTGGTTAATTTGGTCAATTTGTCGGCAGGGGTTTTGTGCGGTAATCGGACAGGTAAAGCATCAGACCGTGTTCGAGCCACTCAGCCTGTGGGGGCGATTTCAGCCGCTAACCGGACCGAAGGACCGGCCGTCGAACTCTCAGGGGACGCTGCGCGTCCCTTTGCGAATGAATTCGCCCCCACAGGAGGTAGTACAGCCTTCACCTCAGCGGCGGGTGATCACCACCTCCAGGTACTCGCTGGGCACGATGAGCGACTCGGGACCGGCGCGGTTGTAGCGCTCCAGTAGCTCGGTCAGGTCCCGTTCGAGGGCGGTGGCGGCGTCAGTGGGAAGTGCTGCGAAGGCCTTGTGCACTGGGCCGTACCATTTGCGGAACACGTCGATGAAGTGCGCTGGCGACTGGTAGCGGAAGTTGAAGAGGCGCCGCGCCACGGAAATCTCGCGGGCGGTGTCGTCGAACAGTTCGCGCAGGTGGCTCTCCACGCCCCAGAGCGAGGGCGGCTGCACGCCGGGTGGCGGCGGCAGGTGGCGGCCGAGGGTCTTGAACACCTGGCCGATGAACCCGTCCGGCGTCCAGTTGGCCAGACCGATGCGCCCACCGGGACGGCAGACCCTGGCCAGCTCGGAGGCAGCCTTGGCCTGGTCGGGGGTGAACATCACCCCGAAGGTAGACAGCACGACGTCGTAGCTGGCGTCAGCGAAGGGCAGGTTCTCGGCATCGGCCGCCTGGAAGGTCACCTCCAGCCGCTCGGCGCGGGCGCGTTCCAGGCCACGTTCCAGCAGGGCCTCTACATAGTCGGTGGAGGTTACCCGCCCACCTCGGCGCGCAGCGGCCAGGGTGGCATTGCCGTTGCCGGCCGCGACATCCAGCACGGTCTCGCCGTGGCGCAGGTCGCAGGCTTCGGCGAGCAGTTCGCCGACCAGTTGCAGGGTGGTACCGACGACGGCGTAGTCGCCGCTGGCCCAGGAGGCCATCTGCTTGCTTTTAAGTGCGTTCAGATCAATAGCGGAAGTCATTTCAGGGCTCATTCGGCGGTGGTCGGGTCGATGATCGAGCTGATGCGGGAAATGCGGTTGACCGGGAAACCACCCTGGTGGGCGTGCTCCCTGACCTGCTCCTCGCTGGCGGCGATGTAAACGCAATACAGCTTGTCGTCGGTGACGTAGCTCTGTATCCACTGCACCTCTGGTCCGAGCTCTCTGAGCACCCGGCAGGACTTCTGTGAAATGGCCTTGAGGTCTCGATCCGTGAGTTTTCCAGCTTCCGGTATCTCTCTTTCAATGAGGAACTTGGGCATGGTGACCTCGTTTTCTTGGCTTTTTGGGTAGTGCGGCCACGCCGTTGCTCGATTGGGCAGAAGCGGCGTGCAGGGGAACTATCCGCCCGTTCCGGCATGCCGTCCTGCCCGAGCGTCGGCAAGGGCTGTCCGATCGTCCGCGCACCACCACTTGTCCGACGATCCGCTGCGAAATTCATACGCCGCCCAGAATTTCAGGAATGCGCCGGAGGTGAGGGCTGATGGACGCTTTGTCGGAAACCTTGCGCGTCGTCCGCCTTGTCGGCGCGATCTTCATCAACGCGCGCTTCAGTGCGCCCTGGTGCTACCAGTCGCCCCGTGCCGATTCGGTGGCGCCCCTGCTGGAGCCGGGGGCCGAGCGCGTGGTGATCTTCCACCTCATCACCCAGGGCGAATGCTTCGTGGAGCTCGGCCGTGACCGGCCTGTGCGCCTGGTGGCCGGAGACGTGGTGATTTTTCCCCAGGGCGACGCCCATCGCATGACTTCCCAACCCGGCCTGCCGCCGGCCAAAGGCGGGCGCCTGGAAGACGTATTGTCGCGCCGGCCCCGGCAACTGGCCTATGGCGGCGGTGGCGCGATCACCCGCCTGGTCTGCGGCTACCTGGCTTGCGATGCGCGGCTGGCGGATATGTTGCTGGCGGGGCTGCCGTCGCTGGTGCGGGTCAATGTGCGCGACTCCAGCGCCGGGCCCTGGCTGGAAGCCTCGGTGCGCTACGCGCTGTCCGAGGCGAAGTCGCCCCGGCCGGGCGGCGAGGGGGTGCTGGCCAAACTGGCTGAGGTGCTCTTCATCGAGGTGCTACGCCTGTACATGAACGAACAGGCCGAGGGGCGTACCGGCTGGCTGGCGGGGCTGGGAGACCGGATAGTCGGTTCCGCGCTCAACGCCCTGCACAGGTGCCCGGCCCAGGCCTGGACGCTGGAGGAACTGGCGCGCACCGCCGGCACTTCGCGTTCGGTGCTGGCCGAGCGTTTCCAGCAACTGGTGGGCAGCTCACCCATGCAGTACCTGACCCAGTGGCGGATGCTGCTGGCGGCCAACCTGTTGTGCCGCAGCAACGCCCCCCTGGCGCGCATCGCCGAAGACGTCGGCTACCAGACCGATACCGCATTCAGCCGTGCCTTTCGTCGAGAGTTCGGCGCGCCGCCGGCGGCCTGGCGGCGCAATCAGCTGCGACGCCAGCCGGCGGGGCAATTCAGTCCATGACCGCGTGGGTATCCGGCGCGCCGGACGATTTCGGCGGCTTGCGCAACAGCAGCAGCAAGGGCAGGGAAGCGAGGGTGATGAACATCATCAGGCGGAAGTCCTGGAGGTACGCCAGGATCGACGCTTGGCGCGTCACTTCCAGGTTCAGCGCCACCAGCCCGGCGGAACTGGACAGGTCGACTGCGCCACTTTCGGTCGCCTGGGTCAGCGCCTGATTGAACGGCGTTATGAAGTCGCTGAAGGCGGCGTGGTTGATCTGCGTGCGCTGGGCGAGGTAGCTGATCACCAGGGAGATGCCGATGCCGCTGCCGACGTTGCGCATCAGGCTGAACAGGGCGGTGCCTTCATTGCGGTAGCGCGGCGCCAGGGTGGAGAAGGTCAGGGTCGACAGCGGCACGAAGATCAACCCGAGGCCCAGGCCCTGGACCACGCCGCTGCGGACGATGGCGAAGCTGCTGACTTCATTGGTGAACAGCGTCATTTCCCACATCGACAGGGCGGTCAGTAGCAGTCCCAGGCCGATCATCCAGCGCGGGTCGACACGGGTGATCAGCCGGCCCACCAGCATCATCGCGACCATCGTGCCCACGCCGCGCGGGGCCATCAGGTAACCCACATCGAGCACCGGGTAGCCCATCAGGTTCTGCATGAAGGGCGGTAGCAACGTCATGCTGGCGAACAGCATGATGCCCACCATGAAGATGAACAGCAGGCCGATGCTGAGGTTGCGGTCCTTGAACATGGCCGGGTCGATGAAGGGCTCGCGGTGGGTTAGCGCATGGATGATGAAGAGATAGAGGCCGAGGCCGGCGAGCACCGCTTCGATGAGGATTTCCGGGCTATGGAACCAGTCCTGGGATTCGCCCCGATCGAGCATCAGTTGCAGTGCGCCGATGGCCAGGGCGAGCAGGGAGAAGCCGAGCAGGTCGAAGCGGCGCTGCCGTTCGATGGGCGTTTCCTTGAGGAAGGCGGTCAGGCCGAACCAGGCGAGAACGCCGAACGGCAGGTTGATGTAGAACACCCAGCGCCAGTTGTAGTACTCGGTGAGCCAGCCGCCCAGGCTGGGGCCGAGGATGGGGCCGACCATCACGCCGACACCCCAGATGGCCATGGCCGAGCCGTGCTGTTCGGTGGGGTAGGTGTCCAGCAGCACCGCCTGGGAGAGGGGCACCAGGCTGGCGCCGAACACGCCCTGAAGCAGGCGGAACAGGACGATCTGCTCCAGGCTCTGGGCCGCGCCGCAGAGCATGGAGGCAATGGTGAAGCCGACGATGGACCAGATGAACAGCCGCTTGCGCCCGAAGCGCGCGGCGATGAAACCGGTCAGCGGCATGCAGATCGCCGCCGCGACGATGTAAGAGGTCAGCACCCAGCTGATCTGGTCCTGGGTGGTGCCCATGCTGCCCTGCATGTGTGGCAGGGCGACGTTGGCGATGGTGGTGTCCAGCGCCTGCATGATGGTCGCCAGCATCACCGAGAGGGTGATCAGCCAGCGGTGGTTGCCGGCGCTCCGGGCGGCTTTCGTGTTCATGGCGATCAGGGCAGCAGGCTGGCAAGGCTGCGGCGGTGGCCGGTATCGATTTCCACGACCGCGCTCAGACCGGCGCGCAGCGGAGGTAGCTTGGCGTCGGGTTGCAGGTGGATGCGCACCGGCACCCGCTGCGCCACTTTTACCCAGTTGCCGGTGGCGTTCTGCGCCGGCAGTACCGAGAACTCGGAGCCGGTGGCCGGGCTCAGGCTTTGCACTTCGCCGTGCCAGAGGTTGTCCGGGTAGATGTCGAAGCGCACGTCTACCGCCTGGCCGGGCCGCACATAGGTCAGGTCCTTCTCCGGGAAGTTGGCTTCCACCCAGAGGTTGTCGTCCACCACCAGGGTCATCGCGGTATTGCCAGCGCTGATGTACTGGCCGGGTTGCGGCACCTTGCTGATGCTGCCGGGCAGCGACGCGCGCACTTCGGAGCGCTGCAGGTCGAGCCGCGCCTGCTCCAGTTCGGCCTGGGCGCTGAGGTAGCTGGGATGGCGCTCGATGGGCAACTCGGGGCTGCCGCCGAGGTTCTCGGCGATGCGCTTGAGGTCGTGCTCGCGGGCATCGATCTCTTGCGCGGCGACCTGGGTCGCCTGGCGGGATTCGTCGAGGCGGGCAGGGGAGAGGTAACCCTTCTGTGCGAGATTGGCCTGGCGTTGCAGGTCCTTCTCGGCGAAGGCATGACGGGTGCGGGCCAGGGCCAGTTCGGAGGATTTCTCCAGGTAGTTGGCCTTGAGCGCTGCCAGGTCCGTGCGGACCTGGGCCAACCGCGCCTCGGCCCTGGCGACGGCAATGCGAAAGCTGGCCGGATCGATGCGGAACAGCACCTGGCCGGCTTCGACGCGGTCGTTCTCCCGTACCTGCACTTCGGTGATGGTGCCGGACACATCGGCGCTGATCGGCACCTTGTCGGCCTTGGCGTAGGCGTTATCGGTTTCGACAAAACGACCGCCGTGGAGGTAGGCGAACAGGCCTAGCACCGCAGCCAGCAGCGGCACGCCACCCATCAGCAGCAGGCGCTTGAGGCGGGGGCTGGCGGTGGATTCCGTTGCCTGTTCCGGATCTATGACCGTATGGGTGTTCATGGCGCGGGTCCCGGGAAGTTCAGCGTGAGGAAAGGTTCGCGCGCATCTTGCGCAAGGCGTTGGTCAGGGCGGCTTCTTCTTCCTCGCTGATGCCCTGCAGGGCATCAGCGAGCATGGCGGCACCGGCGGCGCGGATGTCCGCCAGCGCCAGGTCGGCCTGTGCACACAGATGGAGGCGGTAAGCGCGGCGGTCGTCCGGATCAGGACGACGTTCCACCAGCCCGGCCTGTTCCAACTGGTCCAGCAGTCGGGCGAGGGTAATGGGCTTGACCTCCAGCTGCTCGGCCAGTTCCACCTGACGGCAACCTTCATTGCGCGCCACATGGGCCAGCGCGCGGGCCTGGCTGAGGGTCAGGCTGCTACCGGTGATCTGCCGCTCGAACGCGCGTCGCATCAGGCGGGAGGCGTCAGCAAGGAGGAAGCCGAGGCTCTCTTCAAGGATGGCCATGGTGTGGGGTCCATATAATAAGCGTTGCTTACTATATGAGCGTGACTAACCAGTCGTCAAAGCTGGATGAATGGCCTGTAGGGGCGAATTCATTCGCCAAGGGCGGGGCAACTGCCCCAGTCCGGGTTGCGGGGCGAACCTTCGGTCCGCATAGCGATTGAAATCGCCCCCACAGAGATGGGGCCCGGCCAATGGTTGAAACGACACGCGGGCTGCTGCTTTTCCTGTGGGGGCGAATTCATTCGCGAAGGGCAGCGCAGCTGCCCCGACAGGTTGTTGGCCCTTACCCGTGCCGAGCCCGGCTGGCCTGCACCACGCGATGGGCTGGAACCCGCAGCTGCGCCAGCAAGTACTCGGCGAACGCCGGCGAGAAGGGTTGCAGGGCGATGGCGCGTTCCATGCACCCCAGCCAGGCGCCGCTGAGGGTTTCGTCGATGGGCCATTGGGCGTGGAAGGAGGGAATGGCGATGGAGCCGTACTTCTCGCTGAACAGCTTCGGCCCGCCCAGCCAGCCACTGAGGAAGCAGGCCAGCTTGTCGCGGGACTGTTCCAGGCTTTCCGGATGGATGCGACGCAGGTCGGCGGCTTCGGGCAGTTCGTCCATCAGCCGGTAGAAGTCGTCCACCAGGCGGCGCAGGCCGTCAATGCCGCCGGCGGCCTGGTAGGAAGCGTCGCCAATGCCGAAGGGTGGTTGAGTGCTCATGGGCGGGCTCTTGCGGGAATTGGGGCCGGCATCATAGCTGCCTGGCCACGGGATGTCCGGCCGGTTGGTCGTCCCGTTCTTCGAGAAACTCGGTCGGTTCCGAGCCATCGGCGTTGAGCTGGAAGATGCGCGACGGCCGCCCTTGGGAATCGAAGAACACCTGGCCGAGGCCGGCGGAATTCCAAAGGCGTTCACCGGCCTTGCTGTGTTCCGGCGTGCGCGGCATCACCTTCATCGGGCGTCGTTTGGTGAACCAGTTCAGCGGGGATCGCGGTGAGTAGAGCCAGCGGTTCAGGCGGTCGAACACATCCAGCAGGCGCCGGGGGAATTCGTTCTTGATGCCGCTGCTGGTGATCTGCCAGATCTTCGGCCCCTGTTGGCGGTGACGAATCAGCACCTCATAGACGAAGGAGTAATGCACGTCGCCGGAGAGGATCACGTAGGAGCCCGGCGTGCGTGAGTGGCGGAAGATGTTGAGAATTACCTGGGCCGCACCGCGGTGGGCCATCCAGTTTTCCGCATCCACCAGCAGCGGATGGCCGAAGGCGCTGAACACCCGCTGTACGGTTTCGATCAGCTTGACCCCGAACACCGGTGCCGGGGAAACGATGATGGCCGAGGGATGGTCCAGCAGCTCCTGTTGCAGCTCGCTCAGTGCCTCCCAGTCCAGCAGCCCGGAGGGGCGCTTGAGGTCGATCTCGCTGCGCCAGCGACGGGTACGGGTGTCCAGCACCACCAATGCCGGGGTGGTGGGCAGCACGTATTGCCAGCGGTTGAAGGCGATCAGGCGGTCGATCAGCCGGTCCAGGGCAGGGCTGTCGAGATGGTTGTCATCGGCCGTGCTGGCGGCGAGCGCCTCGGCCTGCGCCAGCACGTCGGTGAAGGCATCGGGGTCGTTGCCCCAGCCCTGGCAGAGCATGTAGGCGAGCAGGGCGTTGCCGATGATGCGCTTGGAGAACGGATGGCCATAGGCGGTCAGCTCCCACTGGGCGGAGAGGTTCCAGTCATCGGTGATGTCATGGTCATCGAAGATCATCAGCGTCGGCAGGTGAGCGAATACCCGCGCCGCCCCCGGCAGTCCCTCACGAAAGCCCTGCAGGCGCGTTTCTTCGAGGCGATAGCGCTCGGTTTCCTTCGGTGCCAACGGCGGCATTTGCGGCGCCACCAGTGTCCAGGGCACCGGTGACCAGACCAGCAGGTACATGGCTATGACCTCGGCCAGGGTCACCAGGTGGTTCTCCGCATTGCTGCTGGTGAAGATGGGTTTGCGTGCACCACCGAAGAAGCGCTCGCGCAGGGTTTCGTTGCTTTCCAGCGCGGGCAGCAGGTCAGCCCGGCGGTAGTAGCCGGCCGGGTGCGCATACAGCCCGGCGCTGTCGCTCACCACGGCGCCTTCCAGGCGCTCGTCGAACAGGCCGATTCGGGCGATCAACTGGTGGATGGCCCGCAGCATGGGCCCGGCCACGTCATCGGCGTAGACCTGGTCACCGCTCAACATCAGCAGTGCCGGCCGCTGTTCCGGCGAGGGGTTGGCGGCCAGCAGGCGGTCGGCGCAGAGCAGGCCATCGTTGGCCGGATAGTGAGGTTTCCGGCAGGAACCGTGGAGCATCTGATCGATGCGTGAGCGCACGACAAAGCTGGGGCACGTGGCATGCGCGTGGATCAGGTGCGGTGCCCACTGGGCAATACCTTCGCCGTCGATCAACAGGTCATAGTCGATCTGCTGATCGAGGGGGAGGGAGGTTTTCAGGCGCAGGTCGACCAGGTGCAGGAAGGCATGGCGGCCGAGGGGGATTACCCGGCAGCTGTCCTCACCCAGGGAATAATCGATGCCACCCTCCAGCGACAGCCGCAGCACCGGCGACAGCCTTCGCGAACCCACCAGCCAGAACACCAGGCGGCGGGATTCGATGCGGCGCAGCATGGGGCCGGCAAGAACTACGGGAAGGGTTTCCTGGGGAGCGGCAACGGACATCGGGACAACAGGCCTGTGCGAATGAGCGCAACAGGATAACGCGAGCGGTACGCCGGCTCCGTAACCGCTTGAAAAAAACTCAGCCGAGTGGTGCGTTTAAATCGATTGGCAGACTGCGTCGGAGGCTTCTAGCATCCATTGTCTGACCCTGCGCTGGCACCTTGGAGCCGCCGGCCGCCCAGCCCTGATGGAACGGCCTGCCCACGGAGGCAACCATGCTTCAGGTTCTGCTCGATGGCGCCACCCCATTCTTACCAGGCACACCTGCCGAAGCCCATTCAGGCTCGCCCTGATTCATTCCTTTAGCTGCCTTTGATTCCGGGGCTGCCGTATCGCCCCGGCCAACCGTGAAGCGCCCGCGTTGGCGGGTTTCTGTCCTGATGAAATCATCCGGGAGGCGATATGGCTCTCACTCTGAAGATCAATGGCGCCGAGCACAGCGTCGATGTGGATCCCGACACGCCGTTGCTCTGGGTATTGCGCGACGTGCTGGGGATGACCGGAACCAAGTTCGGTTGCGGCATGGCCCTGTGCGGCGCCTGTACCGTGCACATGAATGGCGCTGCCGTGCGCTCCTGCGTGATGCCGGTGAGTAGCATGGTCGGTGCGGAAATCACCACCATCGAAGGCATTGGCGATACCGACGTCGGCAAGCGTGTGCAGGAGGCCTGGCTGGCCAAGGAAGTGGTGCAGTGCGGCTACTGTCAGTCAGGGCAGATCATGTCGGCCAGCGCGCTGTTGGCCAGCAATGGAAACCCCAGCGATGCGGAAATCGACGGCGCCATGTCCGGCAATATCTGCCGCTGCGGCACCTACCTGCGCATCCGTGAAGCCATCAAGGTGGCGGCCCAGGCACAGTCGGCCAAGGTGGAGGGCGCAGCATGAACGACATGACTTCCTTCGCCGGTCCCGGCTTCAGCCGCCGAGGCTTCCTCAAGGCTGGCGCTGCGGTGGGCGGTGGCCTGCTGATCAGCTTCGCTCTGCCGGGCGTGATGGGCGATGCCCAGGCCGCCGAGGGCGAGTTCAGCCCCAACGCGTACATTCGTATCGACCGTAGCGGCAAGGTGTTCCTGATCATCCAGCCGGTGGAAATGGGCCAGGCCACCTACACCTCCATGCCGGCGCTGATCGCCGAGGAACTGGAAGTCTCACTCGACCAGGTGGTGATCGAGCACGCTCCAGCCGACGACAAGCGCTACGCCAATCCCATGCTGGGCTTCCAGGTGACTGGCGGCTCGACGTCGGTGCCCGCCAACTGGATACCCCTGCGCCAGGCCGGCGCCACCGCGCGCACCCTGCTGGTGACGGCAGCCGCGCAACAGTGGTCGGTGCCGGTGGAAAGCTGCAAGGCCGAGAACGGCGCCGTGCTGCACACGGATAGCGGTCGCAAGCTCGGTTACGGCGAACTGGTGGATGCCGCTTCCAAGCTGCCCGCGCCGGGCGAGGTGGAGCTGAAAGACCCGTCCCGGTTCAAGCTGATCGGCACCCCGGCCAAACGCACCGATGGCCCCGACAAGGTACGGGGCAAGGCCATGTTTGGCATCGATGCCCGCCCGGAGGGTGTGAAGGTTGCCGCTATCACCATCTGCCCGGTCATCGGCGGCACCCTGGCCGAGGTGGACGAGGCGCCGGCCATGGCGGTAAAGGGCGTGCACAAGGTAGTGCGCACCCAGGATGCGGTGGCGGTGATCGCTGATCATATGGGGGCTGCGCGCAAGGGCCTGGCGGCGCTGCAGATCAAGTGGAACGAGGGAGAGAATGCCAAGGTCTCCAGCGCCGATATGCTGAAGAATATCCAGGAGGCGTCGAAGGGTGAGGGCGTGCAGTCCCGCGCGGAGGGCGATGTTCCGGCTGCCATGGCCAAGGCGACGAAGAAGGTCGAGGTGACCTATCAGGTGCCCTTCCTGGCCCATGCCTGCATGGAACCTGTCAACTGCACCGCCCATGTACGCAAGGACGGCTGCGACCTCTGGGTCGGCATCCAGGTACCGTCGCGGGCCAAGACCCTTGCCGCCGAGCTCACCGGACTGCCGGAAGACAAGGTGGTGGTACACAACCAGCTGCTCGGCGGTGGCTTTGGCCGGCGCCTGGAGACGGACTTTGTCGGCCATGCGGTGGAAGTGGCCAAGCAGGTGGATTATCCGGTGAAGGTCATCTATTCCCGCGAGGAGGACACCCGCCACAGCACCCTGCGGCCGTTCCACTATAACCACCTGTCTGCTGGCCTGGATGAACAGGGGCGGCCCACCGCCTGGACCCACAAGGTCACCGGCGGGTCCATCATCGCGCGCTGGGCGCCGAACCGATTCATGAACGGGATCGACGGCGACGCCGTGCGCGATGCCTGCGGGCCCTACGCCTTCCCCAACCTTGCGGTGCACTACGTGCGCCACGAACCGCCAAAGGGCATCACCCCGGCTTTCTGGCGGGGGGTTGGTCATACGCAGAACGCCTTCATGGTGGAGGGCTTTATGGACGAGCTGGCGGCCATGAACAAGGTCGATCCCTTCACCTACCGCGCGCCGCTGCTGGAAAAACACCCCCGCGCGCTGAAGGTGTTGGAAACCCTGCGGGAGAAATCCGGCTGGGACTCGCCACTGCCAGCCGGGCAGGGTCGCGGCCTGGCGCTGACGTACTGCTTCGGCACCTACGCGGCGCAGGTGGCGGAAGTCAGCGTGGATGCCAGTGGTGCGGTGAAGGTGAACAAGGTCACCTGCGTGGTGGACTGCGGTATTCCCATCAACCCGGACTCGGTGGTGGCGCAGATGCAGGGCGGCACCATCTTCGGTCTCACGGCGACGCTGTTCGGCAACATCACCTTCAAGGACGGCCGGGTGGAACAGGCCAACTTCGACAGCTATCGGTTGCTGCGCCTGAACGAGGTGCCGCCCATCGAGACCCACATCATCAACAGCGGCGAATCCCCCGGCGGCCTTGGCGAAGTGTCCACCGTGGTCATCGCCCCGGCCGTGGTCAACGCTATCTTCGCCGCCACCGGCAAGCGCCTGCGCAGCCTGCCGGTCGATTCGACTCAGCTCAAGCAAGCCTGACGAACCCTTCATCAGCCCCTCTCCCAGCGCGGAGAGGGGCTCCTCCTTAATTCCCGATGCTCCATTGCTGCTCTTGGTGTCCGTGACATTCCGGCGGGAAAGGCACGGCTTACGTTTGCAAAAAACTCAATCGTAGGCGGTCTTTATATCGTTTGTCGGGCTCCCACTCGATGTCGACCATAGCCCCTGTCCAGAGCCGTCTTACTCGGCTGAAAACAACAGGAGGTCGACATGAACCCGCTGCCATCCCTCTGGGGCCCTGATAGCCCCTGGCGCCTGCTTGGCTCCCGCCATATCGCCACCGGCGAACTGGTGTTTCCGCCGCTGTCCAGCCATTCGCCGCTGGCGGTCCAGTACCGTACCGAGCCGCTGGCCGCCGAGGGCAGCCTTTACAGCTTCACCATCATCCACCCGAGCCCGAAGAGCGGCATGGTGCCGTTCGCCCTGGGCTACCTGGACCTCGAAGGCCCGGTGCGTCTCTTCGGCCGGATCACCGGCAGCGAGCGCCCGGCGATCGGCGGCGCTTACCGCGTCCTGCGCGACGAAACCTATGGCTATGTGTTCGAATCCGTGGAGACCGGCCAATGAGCCAGATGCATGTAATAGGCGGTGCCATGACCCGCTTCGGCCGTCACCAGGGTGTGATGGCGCCGGAACTGGCCCAGCAGGCGATCCTTGAGGCCGTGGCTGACTCGGGCCTCGAACTGAAGGACATCCAGGCGATTTACTGCGCCAACGTGCTCGGCGGCATGATCCTCGGCCAGGTGATCCTGCGTGATCTCGGCCTCGCCGGCATCCCCGTCTACAACGTCGAGAACGCTTGCGCCAGCGGCGCCACTGCCGTGCACCTGGCGCGCCACGCGCTGCTGGCCGGGCAGTACGAGCGGGTGCTGGTGTTCGGCATCGAGCAACTGACCCAACTGGGTGGCGGCACCATTCCGATGCAGCGCAATGACGAGAAGACCGACCTTTTCGCCAAGGCCGGCATGGTGCTGCCGGCGGTCTACGCCATGCGTGCCACCCGTTTCGTCCATGAGCGCGGCGCCAGCCCGGCAGACCTCGCCCGCGTGGCGGTGAAGAACCGCCATCACGGTTCCCTCAACGAGTACGCCCAGCAGCGCAGCGAAGTGACCCTGGAAGAGGTGTTGGGCTCGCGGATGATCGCCGACCCGCTGACCCTGCTGCAGTGCTGCCCTTCCCAGGTCGATGGCGCCGCCGCCCTGGTACTGGGCAACAAGCCCGGTCCCCATGCGCGGGATGTGCGTGTACTGGGTTCCATAGTCGTGTCCGGCCTGCGCGAAGGCGCCCGCGACGATATCCTCGACGCGGAGATCACCGCACGTGCCGCTCGCCTGGCCTATGAGCAGGCGGGGGTTGATCCGCGTGATGTGGGCGTGGTGGAGCTGCACGACGCCTTCACCATCGCCGAACTTCTCTACTACGAAGCCCTTGGTCTGGCGCCTCACGGTGAAGCGGTCGCGTTGCTGCATTCCGGTGCTACCGCACTTGGCGGGCGGGTGCCGGTGAATCCCAGCGGCGGCCTGCTCGCCAAGGGACATCCGCTGGGTGCCACTGGCGTTGCGCAGATGGTCGAGCTGATGTGGCAACTGCAGGGCCGCGCCAGCGGACGCCAGGTCGACAACCCGCGCATCGGCGTAGCCCAGTGCACCGGCGGTGGCATCGCTGGCGTCGATCACGCCGCATCTTCCGTTCATGTAATGGGGGTGTGAGATGAGCACACAACGTTTCCAACAGGGCCAGGTGGCAGCCGTGACCGGCGCCGCCCGTGGCATTGGCCTCGGCATCGCCACCCGCCTGGCGCGCGAAGGCGTGACCGTCTACCTGCTGGACCGCGATGCACCGGTCCTGCTCGATACCGTCAAGTTGCTGCGGGAGGAGGGCCTAGACGTCCACGGCATCGCCCTGGACCTGACCCAGGCCGCTGATGTCGACCGTGCCTTCGGCCAGATCCGCGAGGATTCCGGGCGCCTGGATTTCCTGGTGAATAACGCAGGGGTGGTACGCGATAAGCGCTTCCTGAAAATGACTGAAGAGGACTGGGACCTGGTGGTGGATACCAACCTGCGGGCGCAGTTCCTCTGCTGCCGAGCGGCACTGCCGCTGATGCTGGAGGCCGGCTTCGGGCGTATCGTCAACCTGTCGTCCCGGGCCTGGCTGGGCGGCTTCGGCCAGGCCAACTATTCCGCCGCCAAGGGCGGGGTGGTGAGCCTCACCCGCAGTCTGGCCATCGAGTTCGCCGCCAAGGGCATCACGGCCAACACCATCGCCCCCGGCATCGTCGACACGCCGTTGTTCCAGGCATTCGATCCGGAGGTGCAGGCGCGGCTGAAGGACACCGTGCCGGTCAAACGTATCGGCACGCCGGGCGATATCGCCAACGCCGTGGAGTTTTTCCTCGACCCGGCCAGCGCCTACGTCACCGGGCAGACCCTCTATGTCTGCGGCGGGCGCAGCTTGTCGTCGGCCAGCGTCTGAGGAGGTCGTCATGTCCGTACACCTTGATATCCAGGGCGCCGTGGCGCTGATCAGCCTCGACCGTCCAGACGCGCTCAACGCCCTGGACATCGAGTCCCTGCGCACCCTGCGCGGGCACCTGGCGGAAGTCCGTGACCGCCGCGACGTCCGCGTGGCCGTCATCACCGGCAGTGGTGAGCGCGCCTTCTGTGTCGGCGCCGATCTGAAGAACACGCGGGCGTCCAGCGCGTCCTATGCCGAGGCGCTGTTCCTCGACAAAGAGCCGGCGGCCGATGCCGGCCTCTATGTGCGCCTGATGGACCTGGGCGATCTGGACCTGCACAAGCCGCTGATCGCCGCCATCAATGGCCACTGTCTCGGCGGCGGCCTGGAGCTGGCCTTGCAGTGCGACCTGCGCATTGCCTCGCGCAACGCCAGTTTCGGCCTGCCGGAAGCGGTGGTCGGATCGATTCCAGCGGTGTCAGGGCTGCATCGCCTGCTCAAGGCGGTGCCACCGGCCCATGCCATGCAGATGGCACTCACTGGCCAGCGGATCGATGCCAGCCAGGCGCTGTCGATCGGGCTGGTGTCGGAGGTGCTGGACAGCCGGGCGTCGCTGCTGGATCGCGCCCTGGTACTGGCCGGGCGCATCGCCGATGCCGCTCCGCTGGCGATCCAGGCGCTGCAATCCCTGGCCCGGCAGACCGCCCACCTCTCCGATGCCGACGCCCAGCGCCTGGCCGAGTTGTATTGGGGCGTGCTGCGGGACACCGAGGACCGCCTGGAAGGGCGTGCGGCCTTCGCCGAGAAGCGTTCGCCGCATTTCAAGGGCCGCTAAGCGCCGGGGAGATCCGTCATGCAATTGAGCAATCCGTTCCTGCAAAGCCTTGGCGTCGAACTGGTCCACTGGGCCCGTGGCGAGGCCGAGTTCCGTATGCCCATCGAGGCGTGCCATCTGAACCGCCAGGGCATGCTCCACGGCGGGCTGGTCGCCACGCTGCTGGATGCCGCCTGCGGCTACGCAGGGCTGCATACGGCGGAAGGCGAGGCCGAGGTACACGGCGTGACCGTCATGCTGAACATCGTCTACCTGCAGGCGGCCCGCTCCGGGACGGTGCTCGCCAGGGGCCGAGTCAGCCGCAATGGCCGTAGCCTGTATTTCGCCGAGGCTTCCCTCTTGGGCGGGGATGGCGGGTTGCTGGCGACGGCCCAGGGCACTTTCAAGCAGAGAGGTGGCCGCCATGCTGCGTGATGCCTTGCAGGGTCTGACGGTGCTGGATTTCACCCAGATCGCCGCCGGCCCCACGTGTACCATGTTGCTGGCCGACATGGGCGCACGCGTAATCAAGATCGAGCCGCCGGAAGGCGACCTCGGCCGCACCCTGGGGCCGGCCTGGGTAGGTGAGTCCAGCGCGCTTTACCAAGGCTTCAACCGTGGCAAGCAAGGCCTCTGCCTGGACCTGAAGAACCCCGCCGGGCTGGCCGTGGCCAAGCGCCTGGTGAAGGAGGCGGACGTGCTGATCGAGAGCATGCGTCCTGGCGTGATGGCCCGTCTCGGGTTGGGTTACGAGGCGTTATCGGAAGATCGTCCGGCGCTGATCTACTGCTCTATTTCCGCCTATGGCCAGCAAGGTCCCTATGCGGATCGGGCAGGGGTGGACGGCATTCTCCAGGCGGATTCCGGGCTGATGAGCCTGATCGGCATCCCCGGCGCGCCGCCCTGCAAGGTACAGGCGCCGGTGGTGGATGTGGTGACCGGCTACATGGCCTGCATGGCGATCCTCGCCAAGCTGCAGGCCCGGCAGCGAGACGGGCAGGGCGGCCATCTGGACGTGAGCCTGATGAACTCCGCCCTGGCCCTGCAGCAGTCGTCGATCAGCAGCTACCTGCGTGACGGCGAGCTGCCGACGCCCATCGGCAGCGCCGCCCCGTACTCGGCGCCGAACGAGGCGTTCCAGACGGAGGATGGCTGGATGATGGTGGCGGCCTACAACGGCAACCGCTGGGAACGTCTGTGCACGGTGCTCGGCAATCCGCACTGGGCGAACGATCCGCGCTTCGTCACCTCCGCCCAGCGTGTGGTGCATCGGGCTGAAATGCAGGACGCGCTCAATGGAGTCTTCCATACCCGCAGCACTGCCTACTGGCTGGAGCGCCTGCGCGAGGCGGACATCCTCTGCGCCCGGGTGGCCGACTACAGCGACCTGCTGGAACACCCGCAACTGGCCAGCAACGGCATGTTCGCGACCATCGAGCATCCCAGGCACGGTGCGCTGCGGGTCCCGGGTTTCCCGGTGAACAGCGCCGAGGCCGCGCAGCAGCCCTACCGCCCCGCACCGGATAAGGGCGAGCATTCCCGCGAGCTGCTGACGGAGATGGGCTTCAGTGAGCTGGAAGTGGGGCAGATGCTGGAGAACGGTGCGGTGGTCGCGGTGTAGTGTAGGAGCGAGCTTGCTCGCGAACGGTCCGCTCAGGAGGTTCGCCAGCAAGCTGGCTCCTACAGGTTGATCGTTACCCGATCCTTGCCCCGGCCAAGCTTTCCAGCACCTGCACCACATGGGTCATGTCGCGGGTCGGCTCGCCGCTGTTGATGGCCTGGTCGAAGAGCTGCTTGACCACGGCACAGGTCAGCGCGGGCGTTCCGTTGGATTCGGCCTCGGCCAGGAACAGACGGATGTCCTTGCGCATCAGGTCGAGGCGGAAGCCGAAGTCGAACTCGCGCTTGAGTACGGTCCCGGCCAGGATCTGTTCGCTGGTGTAGCTGCGTGCCGTGCTGGCATTGAGGATGTCCAGCATCAGCCCTGGTTCGAGACCGGCCTTGATGCCGAACAAAAGCGCCTCGCTGGTGGCGACCAGGGTGGCGCCGACGATCATGTTGTTCACCAGCTTGAGGCTCTGGCCGAGGCCGGGGGTGTCTCCGAGGTGAACCACCGTGCGGCCGAACGCGGCGAACACCGGCTGGCAGCGCGCATAGGCCTCGGCAGGTCCGCCTACCATCACCGACAGGGTGCCGGCTTCCGCACCGGCGACGCCGCCGGCCAGTGGGGCGTCCAGTGTCGCGATGCCGCGCGCCTTTAGTGCCTGGTCAAGGCGGCGGGCGACGCTCGGGCCGGTGGTGGAATGGTCCACCAGCACGCGCACGCGCTCGCCGTGGATCACACCGTTCTCGCCCAGCACTACCTGTTCGACGATCTCTGGCGTCGGCACACAGACCAGCACGATTTGCGCGGCGTCGGCCACCGCTCGTGGTGAGGCGTGACTGCGGGCGCCGCGTTGCAGCAGCGGTTCGAGGGCTTGGGGGTTGCTGTCGCAGAGTTCCATGCCGAAGCCATGATTGAGCAGGTGACGCGCCATTCTCTGGCCCATGGCGCCGAGGCCGATGAAACCGATGCTCTCGTTCATTCTTGTCGCTCCAGTTCAACGGATGGGTCTTCACCCCTGTTCGGGTGAAGAGGGCCATCCTAGAAAGCCGCGAGCGCCGCGGACAAAGCACTTTTGAGCCTGGGAGCGTTGAGGAAAACTCAAGCGGCCTGACGGGTCTGGCGTGCCTGCTCCAGCAACCAGAGGCGGAAGGTGGACATGTCCTCGCTTTCCGGCCGGTGCCTCGGCGTGAGCAGGTAATAGGTGTAGGCGCCCATGTCGACGGTCTGAGGGAACGGGCGCACGAGGGTGCCGTCGCGCAGTTCCTTTTCCACCAGGAACAACTGGGCGATGGCGATGCCCTGGCCGCCGGTAGCCGCTGCATAGGCCATCGACGAGCTCTGGTAGGTCATGCCGGCCCGTGCATCCACCGCGCTACCGACGCCGGCGGCCTGCAACCAGTGACTCCAGTCGTCCGGGCGAGCGATGGAATGCAGCATGGTGTACTCGGCCACGTCCGCCGGCTCCTGCAGGCCAGGGCCGATGTCGAGCAGCGTGGGGCTGCACACCGGAGCGAGGATGTTGTCGCTGAGAGCATGGCAATTGCAGTTGGGCCAGTCGCCGTTGCCGAGGCGGATGGCGGCGTCCAGGTCTTCCTTGTGGAAGTCCACCGGGTCCAGGGACGCGGTCAGCAGTACCTCGATCTTGGGATTCTCCTGATGGAAGCTGGCCAGTCGGGGAATCAGCCATTGCATGGCGAAGGTGGTATAGGCGCGCACCTTGATCTGTCGGCGCTTGGCCGGGCGCTTGAGCTTGCGGGTTGCACTGCGCAGTTCTTCGATGATCCGCGCCACCGCCTTGAAGTACTGCTCGCCCGCTGGGGTCAGGGTGATCTGCCGGTGCCCACGGAGGAACAGCGGCTGCTCCATGTATTCCTCCAGCGCGCGTATCTGCCGGGAAACGGCACCGGGCGTGACGTTCAGTTCATCGGCGGCAAGGGTGATGCTGAGGTGCCGGGCGACGGCTTCGAAAGCCCGCACGGCGTTGAGTGGCGGCAGTCTGTCCATGGTCCGGATCTTCTTGTCTGAGAGGTGAAATGGCGCGGAATCTTACTCTAGTTCTGATTGAGTAAATCTCAAGTGAAAGGGCTGTTTTAATCGTTTGTCGCGGCCTCCGGCGGGTTCCTAGCATCGGCTCCGGACGTACCACAACAACAAGAGAGAGCCGCTTCATGAACACTTCCAACCGGACCACCCGTAAGGGTCCGCAGACCCTGTTTGCGCTCTTCGGCCTGACCCTGGGTGCCAACGGCACCGCCAGCGCCGATTTCATCAAGGATTCCAAGGCCAGCCTGGAATTGCGCAACTTCTACTTCAATCGCGATTTCCGCCAGGACGGTGCCGCGCAGAGCAAGGCCGAGGAGTGGGCTCAGGGGTTCCTGCTGCGTTACGAATCGGGCTTTACCGAAGGGCCGGTCGGCGTCGGTGTCGATGCACTGGGCTTGCTCGGCGTGAAACTCGACTCCAGCCCGGAGCGCACCGGCACCGGCCTGCTGCAATCCGATCGCGAAAAGCCCAATCGCGCGCAGGACGAGTACGGTGAGCTGGGGCTGACCGCCAAGCTGCGCGCGTCCCAAAGCCTGCTGAAGGTCGGCACCCTGCAGCCCAAGTTGCCCATTGCGCTGTCGAACGACAGTCGCCTGCTGCCGCAGACCTTCCGGGGGGCCTGGCTGAGCAGCGCGGAAGTCCAGGACTTCAGCCTGGACCTCGGCCGGATCGACCGCGTGAACCTGCGCAACTCCTCCGATAACGAGGACATGCAGGTGTTCAACGGCGGGGCGCGGAACATCGTCCTGGGCCGCCACAAGACCAGCGATGCGCTGGACTTCGCCGGCGCCACGTACAAATGGACGCCGGCCTTGACTACCTCCTATCACTACGGTGCGCTGGACGGCATCTACCGCCAGCACTACTTCACCCTCGGCCATCTCCTCGACCTGGGCGAGGCCGGCTCCATCAAGTCGGACCTGCGCTGGGCGCAGAGCCAGGACGACGGCGGCAGCAACGTCGACAACCGCGCGCTGGGCGCGATGTTCACGTACAAGCGTGGCCCCCATGCACTCGGGCTCGGCTACCAGCGCATGTCCGGCGATACCGGTTTTGCCTACGTCAGCGGCGCCGATGGCTACCTGGTGAACCTGGTGCAGGTGAACGACTTCGGCAACGAGGACGAACGCTCGTGGCAGGCGCGCTATGACTTCGACTTCGCCTCCCTCGGCGTACCCGGACTGACCTTCATGACCCGCTATCTATCGGGCGACGGCGTGGCCGTGAACGGGCGAGTGGAGGAGGGCAAGGAGTGCGAGCGGGATACCGACATCGCTTATGTGGTGCAGGGTGGGCCGCTGAAGAACCTCGGTCTCAAATGGCGCAACGCGACGGTGCGCAGCAACTTCGGTCCGGATATCGACGAGAACCGGCTGATCGTGACCTATACCGTGCCGCTGTGGTGATGTGAGTACGGATTCAATCATCGCGACATAACGATGGGTTTCGCTTCGCTCTACCACATCCTACAGGGCCATTCGTAGGATGGGTTGAGCCTGCGAAACCCATCACGACAAAGCGATGATGTCCCAGGATCAACCACATTCCGCGAGCTGAAATAAAAGAAACCCCGCACAAGGCGGGGCTTTGTTTTGAAGCGGACTTCAAAGCCGGATGATCACCGACTTCAACTGGGTGTAGTGGGATAGGGCGTCGATGCCTTGCTCGCGGCCATAGCCGCTTTGCTTGAAACCGCCGCACGGCGTCTGGACGAAGCCGCCGCTGTACTCGTTGACGACGATGCGCCCGGCCTCCAGGCCTGCCGCCATACGATGCACGCGGCCGATGTCGCGGCTCCAGATGCCGGCGCCCAGGCCGAACTCGCTGTCATTGGCGATGCGCAGGGCATCGGCCTCGTCCTTGAAGGGAATGACGCAGAGGACGGGACCGAAGATTTCTTCCCGGGCCAGGGTCATGTCGTTGGTCACGCCGGTGTAGACGGTGGGCTCGATGTACCAGCCCTTGCCCAGGTTTTCGCCGCTGGCCACCTTGCCGCCGATGGCCGGTTTCAGACCCTCGCGCGCGGCGATCTCGAAGTAGCTCTGGATCTTCTCGAACTGCGCTTTCGTGGTGATGGGCCCGGAGGTGGAGTCGAAGTCCGGGCCGACACGCAGGGCGGCGACTTCGGTCACCAGCTTCTCGACGAAGCGGTCATGGACGTTTTCCTGCACCAGCAGGCGGGTGCCGGCGCAGCACCATTGGCCGCTGTTCCAGGTGAAGGCGGTGGTGGCGCCCTTGGCGGCGGCGTCGAGGTCGGCGTCGTCGAAGACGATATTGGCCGACTTGCCACCCAGTTCCAGGGTCAACGGCAGGATGCGTTCGGCGGCGATGCGGCCCAGCTCCTGGCCCGCCGTGATGCCGCCGGTGAAGGAGATCTTGCGCATCAGCGGATGGCGCGCCATCACCGGGCCGATGACGCTGCCCTTGCCGACGATCACGTTGAACACACCGGCAGGCAGGCCGGCTTCTTCCACGGCAATGCGAGCCAGTTCGACCAGCGATGCGGAGGTGTGTTCGGAAGGCTTGGCGACCACGGTGTTTCCGGTGGCCAGGGCCGGGGCGATAGCCCGCGCGGCCTGATGCAGCGGCGCGTTCCAAGGCAGGATGGCGCCGATCACCCCGAACGGATCACGGCGGGTATAGACGTGGTAGTTAGGGCCCTGGTTGATCACTTCTCCGTCCATGGCGTTGACCAGTCCGGCATAGAACTCGAAGTACTGCGCGGTGAGGTCCATGAGCGTGGCCATCTCGCGGCCCGGCTTGCCGGTCTCGGCGCTCTCCAGTTTGCCCAGACGGTCTTCGCTACGGCGCACGATGCGCGCCAGCTCGATCAGGATGCGGCCACGTTCGGAAGGGCGCATATCACGCCAGGCGGGCAGCGCGTCCTGGGCGGACTGGATGGCGAGCTCCACGTCCTCGGGACCGCTGTTGGCGACTTCGCCCAGCTTCTCGCTGGTGCGCGGGTCGAATTTGTCGACGTAGCGACCACCAGCCGGCGCCAGGCAGCGTCCGCCGATGTAGCTCTCAACTTTCAGGAACATGCTTCGAGTCTCCTCAGTTCAAGGCCCGGATCATGAGTGGGTGCAGTTCTTGTCCGTCGGCCCGGGCGTTGGGGGCAGGTTGGGCATTCGGCGCTGTGCCTTCAAAGGAATTTTCAGCTTCCGTGGTTTGAGAAAATATCAAGCGTGACCTGGCCTGCACCCGCCGCCGCGCCTGCGCTGTAGCTTGCGTTTAACTCAAGCGAGCAGCGCGGAAATCTCGCTTCACCGGCCCTCCGTGGCGCTGCATCTTGCTCGCTAACCAGAAGAGAACGCCTTCGGGCGATCAACAACAAAAAGTGTGCTCACGGGAGCGATGCAATGCATAACGACAATAGTGCGATTGGTGGTCTCATGCCGGATATCAGCCCAGCTGCCACGGCCGCCGAAGGCCACAAACTGACGCGCACCGAGAAGAAAGCCATCGTGGCCGCGACGCTGGGCACCATAGTCGAGTACACCGACTGGGTGATCTACGCCACCTTCTCGTCCATCCTCGCCAAGCAGTTCTTCCCGGCCGGCAACAGCCTGACCGCGCTGCTCTCGGTGCTGGCCGTATTCGCCGTCGGTTTCCTCATGCGGCCCATCGGTGGCGCGGTGCTCGGCGTGTTCGCCGACCGCTACGGCCGCAAGAAAGGCCTGACCCTGTCGATCCTGCTGATGTCAGTGGCCTCGCTGGTGATCGGCCTCTGCCCGAACTACGAAAGCATCGGCATCGCGGCGCCGATCATCCTGATCCTGGCGCGCCTGACACAGGGCTTCTCCGCCGGGGGTGAATTCGGTTCCGCGTCGGCCTTCCTGATCGAATCCGCTCCGTCCCATCGCCGTGCCTTTGCGGGCTCCTGGCAGTGGTTCGCGATCAACGCCGGCACCCTGGTGTCCTTCCTGCTCGGCGTCGTGCTGGCTTCGGTGGGTAGTGATACGGCCCTGGAAGACTGGGGTTGGCGCGTGGCGTTCGTCATCGCTGCGCTGATGGGCGTGCTGACCCTGTGGATTCGCCTGTCGGTGAAGGAAACCGAGGTATTCAAGTCCCGCGTTGCGAAGGCAGCGGTCGAGAAACGTCCGATCCGCGACATCTTCACCAAGCACCGCAAGGACGTGCTGCGAGTGATCGGCGTGGCCATGGCGGGCAACCTGCTCAATTACGTGTGGATGGTAAGCTACCCCTCGCAGGTCCATCTGGTGACCGGCATGCCGATCCGCGAAACGCTGCTGGCCGGGGTCATCGCCGTGGGTGTGTCGCTGCTGTTGCTGCCGCTGGCCGGAATGCTGGCTGACCGCATTGGTCGCCGGCCGATGCTGATCGCCTTCGCCGCTGCCTCGATCCTCTGGGCCTGGCCGAGCTTCGGATTGCTTTACCAGGGCATCAGCCTGGCGGAAGTGGCCCTGCTGCAGACGATCTCCATGGTGATCATGACCGGTTTCGGCGCCGCCTCGGCCGTGACCATGGCCGAGCAGTTCCCGGCGGAAGTGCGGGTCACCGGCATCGCCTTGCCCTATGCGCTGTCAGTCACCCTGTTCGGCGGCACCTCGCCGTACATCATGACCGCCATCTCGGGCGCCGGTTACGGTCACTTGTTCTGGATCTACCTGGTGGCGGTGAGCCTGGTGAGCCTGGTGGTCTATATCCGCATGCCGGAGATGAAGGGCCAGCCGCTGCGCTGATCGATGTCATGCAGAAGGCCGAGCCCCTGGGCTCGGCCGCTCTGTTTTGCACCATCAGGATTGCCGCGCCGCCCGCGCGAACTCGATGAAGGCCTTGAGCACCGCCGGCACCTGGCGGCGGCTGGGGTAGTAGAGGTGCAAGCCGGGGTAGTAGGGGCACCAGTCACTCAGCACTTGCACGAGGCGGCCGTCGCTGATGTGTTCGGCGACCATCTCCTCGAATACGTAAGCCAGCCCCACGCCCTGCAATGCCGGGCCCACCATCAGGCCCACGTCGCCCAGGGTCAGCGGGCCGTCCACTTCGATCTCCAGCTGCATGCCGCCGCGCTCGAATTCCCAGCGGTAGAAGTTGCCGCTGGGAAAACGGTGGCGGATGCAGGGCAGGCCATGCAGGTCCTCGGGCTTCTGCGGAACCGGGTGGCGCTCGAAGAAGCCCGGTGCCGCTACCACCACAGAACGCAGGTAGGGGCCGATGGGCAGGGACACCATATCGGCCTCCAGCCGTTCGCCGAAGCGCACGCCGGCGTCGTAGCCGGAGGACACTACGTCCACCAGGGCGTCGTCGGCTGAGATTTCCAGGGTCACGTCCGGGTAGGCCTCGAGGAAGCGGCTGGCCAGTGGCAGCAGCACCAGTTGCGCGGCGGCGCGGCCAGCATTAATGCGCAGGGTGCCGGACGGCGTATCGCGGAACTGGTTGAGGTCTTCCAGGGCGTCGTCGATGTCGCGGAACGCCGGCTTGATCCGGGAATAGAGGCGCTCGCCGGCTGAGGTAAGGGCAACGCTGCGGGTAGTGCGGTTGAACAGGCGCACGCCCAGGCGTTCTTCCAGGGCGCGCAGGGCATGGCTCAGGGCAGACGGGGAGATTCCCAGCTCGACAGCCGCACGGCTGAAGCTGAGGTGGGCGGCGATGCTGAGGAAGACGTTCAGGTCGGCGGCGGATACGGGCTTCATTGCTGAATCCTGCTCTAGGATTCAGGCGATTCTAGTGATGGCTGCACAGTAGTAAAGGCGTTGCCAATGCTCATCCGTTTCGAAGGCGCGGCTTTACGGCGGCTGGGCATCGTCTAGAGTGGGTAGCCATTCCCACAGGCAAGGAGGCCATCATGCCCAGTCTTCCGATGTACTTCCCCTCTGCGTTTTCCCTGTCCCAGGCCCTGCAATGCGCCGATCTGGTGGAGGCGGCCTACGACCAGTACGAGCAATGGCTGCAGCAGGACAAACCGCGCAAACCTTCGGATTTCAACTGGCAGGCGCCGAGCATGAGCGGGTGGAATTTCTCCGCGCCGGTCTGGAGCATTCTCAGCGAGCTGAAATACATCAACGAGTCCGAGCCTTTCGGCTTTGCGGCCAGCGATCCCACGGGGGCGGTCTACCTGGTATTCCGTGGCACCGAATCGGCCCAGGATTGGGTGGATGACCTGGACGCCAAGCAGGCTGCCTATCCGTGGCAGTCGGGTGTCGGCCAGGTGCACGCGGGCTTCCTGAAGCTCTACACCTCCCTGCGCGATCAGGCCCTGCAAGCGCTGGATAGCCTTCAACCCGGCGGCAATCTCTGGGTCTGCGGCCACAGCCTGGGCAGCGCGCTGTCCAGCCTGGCGGTGCTCGACCTGCAAAACCGGTGGCCCGACCAGCCGCTGCAGCACTACAACTTCGCCAGTCCGCGAGTGGTCGACCCGAGCTTCGCCGCCTACTACAACGGCCTGAACGTACCCACCTACCGGGTGGTCAACGACAGCGACCTGGTACCCGAAGTCCCGCCGGGCGTGACCGATTCCTGGATCTACCAGCACCTGGGCCTGGCCGTGACCTTCACGGCCAGCTACTCCAGCTTCGCGGGTGACCACAGCATGGCGGACTGTTACCTGTACGCGATCAACAATCCCGATGCGCCGATGAACGGGTGAAGCGCGGCTACAGCGATTTCGCCGCTACATCGATCAACGCGAATATCTCCCCGGGCTGTGATGCCCGCGATGCGTGGCTGGCATCCAGGGTGATGGTTTTCCTGGCCTGGATGCTTTCGGTCATCCAGGCCGGGCGGCCGGCGGGATCATGTGGTCGCCCGAATACACCTGATACCAACTGGGCTGGCCGCGCCAGGCCGGCTTGCGGGCCACCGGCCTTCAGGGGCGTCGTTCTGATCCGTATTTCGTGCCGGGCTCTGCCGCTGTTTTCGTCCGCGACCCGCTTCTAGAGTCGACACTCCGCCGCCTCGGGAGGGAGTCCCATGTACAGCACACTCGCCACGCCCTTCGACCCCCACGTTTTTCAGTCACGCATCTACGCCGGGGAGATCCTGCGCTTCGAACGCTCGCCGGCCATGGCAGCGCTGGTGGCTTTCAGCCAGGAGCTGCTGGAGGCTCGGTTGCAGCCGTTCCGTCCGGAGGAGATTCATCGGCACTTGTCACACGCCGAGCAGGCGCGTTGGTTCGAACGATGCCAGCGGGAGTTCGCGACGTCGCCCGAGGTGCGCCGGCTATGGGGCGAGTTGCTGACTGGTATGGGCTTCGACCCGGACCGATTGGCCTGCGACCGCTTGCATCTGCGCTTCCAGCCTCACCAGGAGCCCGGTCAACCGGTGCCCCGAGCGCGGACCACCGCCACCATCGCCTTCCACCGGGACACCTGGGGTTCCAATCTCTACAGCCAGACCAACTGGTGGGCACCCATTTACCCGATCACCGAGGAGCGCACCTTCGCGATCTATCCCGGCCTGTGGCGCAAACCGCTGCCGAACACGAGCGCGGGTTTCGATATGCAGGCGATCCTGCAGCGCTCCCATCGCGACGGGCGCAACTCGGTCGATGCCGATGAGGCCATTCCCCATCTGCTGGCCGAACCGGAGGAGCAGGGCGTGCCGGTGCTGATCGAGCCCGGTGAGCTGATCGCCTTCTCCGGTGCCCACGCTCACGCGGGCGTGGGCAACAGCAGCGGACTCACGCGGATTTCCTTCGAGACCCGCACACTGTTGATCCAGGACCTGAAGGACGGACGCGGGGCGCCCAACGTGGATGGGCATGCACCCTGGATGACGCCTGGACTGTTTCGTCGCCTGAGCGATGGCAAGCGGCTGGATGAACTGCTGGGCTGCTGGTTCATCGAGCCCTACGTGGCGCCCTGAGCGGCCTCAGGTGAGGACATGGTCCACCGGCTCCAGCGGCGGAGGCAGGTCGCGCTGGCCGAGCGCGTCGAGGATTTCCCGTTCCAGGGTGCGCACCATCGAGTCGGTGGCGAGGTCGTTTTCATCGCGTCCGAACGGGTCTTCAAGCTGGTCGCCGATGGCATCCAGGCCGAAGAAGGTGTAGGCGACGATGATGGTGATGATCGGCGTCAGCCAGCCCAGGGTGCCGGCCATGGCGAAGGGCAGCAGCAGGCAGAAAATGTAGCTGGTGCGGTGGAGCAACAGCGTGTAGGGAAAGGGGAGCGGTGTGTTCTTGATCCGTTCGCAGGTGGCCTGGGCGCAGCTGAGACCGGACAGGCGCGCTTCGAGCAGGGTGTAGCGCCACTCGTTGATCTGTCCCTGGCTGGCCAGCCGGGCGCATTCGCCGCCGATCCGCCGCAACAAGCCGTCACTGGTGTTGATCCCATAGGCGTCAGGCACGTCGCTCAGCCACGGGCGCGCTGCTGCCAGTTCATCCTCGCCGCGCAGTCGGGCATTGAGCGCATGGGCGAATCCGCACAGCTCGCGCAACAGTGCTTCACGCGTGTGCGCATCGTCGATGGCCATGCTCTGGCGGATGAAGGAACGGACTTCGATGATGATCTGTCCCCAGGCCTTGCGGCCCTCCCACCAGCGGTCGTAGCACGCGTTGTTGCGAAAGCTGAGGAAGATCGACAACGACAGCCCGAGCAGGGTGAAGGGCATGGCGTTGATCCTGGTGAACCAACCCGGATGCAGGCGCTCGACGACCACTATGAGGCAGGCGAGCAGGGTGATCAGGAGCGTACGCAGGGCGATGTGCCGCGCGATGGACCCCTTCAATGCGGTGAGGATGATCAGCAGGTTGGGTTTGGGACGGACAATCATCGGGTGCGGGCGCCAGGCAATTCGTGAAGCGAAAGCTAAGGCTGTGCCGGGCGTTACGTCCAATCGCTATTGATGACCGTTTCATTGGTCACGTCTATTGGGTGCCCTGAAAAGCCAAGGCTCCACGGCGGTCGATATAAACAGGATCAATGAAAGGAGCGCGACGCCCAAGGTACGTCGCGCAGGGGAAACAGACCGGACATTCCCGTCCGGCCGTGGTCAGAGGCCCAACTCGGACAGGCCCGGGTGGTCGTCCGGGCGGCGGCCCAGGGGCCAACGGAACTTGCGCTCGGACTCCTTGATGGGCAGGTCGTTGATGCAGGCATAGCGGTTGAACATCAACCCGTTCTCGTCGAACTCCCAGTTCTCATTGCCGTAGGAGCGGAACCAGTTGCCCGAGTCGTCATGCCATTCGTAGGCGTAGCGCACGGCGATGCGCGTGTCGGAGTGAGCCCAAAGTTCCTTGATCAGGCGATACTCGTGTTCCTTGGCCCATTTGCGGGTGAGGAAGGCCTTGGCTTCGGCGCGGTTGAAGGCGAACTCCGCGCGGTTACGCCACTTGGTATCCAGGGTGTAGGCGAGGGAGACCTTCTCCGGATCGCGGCTGTTCCAGCCATCCTCGGCCAGGCGCACTTTCAGGATGGCCGAATCACGGGTGAAAGGGGGGAGCGGCGGACGAACTTCAGCGTTAGAGGACATGGATAGTCTCCAATACAAATAGAAGGTTCAAAGTTTTAAGTTGCCCGCTCGATAACTTCCTATTTACTCAGCAAAGTTTGCGCAACTTGCCGCGCAGTATCTGCTGAGTCGTTATCACCGAGCACATGGGCAACGGTAATGGCTCCGTCGATCAGGACCAGTAACTGCCTGGCCAGGGCATCCGGATCGGCGGCGCCATATTGCTGGCAAATCTCCTGTACGAATCCGAGCAACTTCTCTTTATGCTCTTTGGCAACCAGGCGGACGGGGTCCTGCGCATCACCCGTTTCACCCGCGGTATTGATGAAGGCGCAGCCCCGGAAACCGCTCGACTCGAACCAGCCCTTGAGCACGCTGAAGATCTCCAGCAGTCGTGCCTCGGGAGTTTCGGCCCTTTCGACTTCGGTCCTGAACCAGTTCATCCAGCGCTCATCGCGCCTTTTCAATACCTCTGCTACCAGCTCGTCCTTGGTTCCGAAGTATTTATAGATACTTTTCCTCGAAACACCGGAAGTCTTCACCAGGAGATCCATGCCAGTGGCGTGGATACCGTTCCTGTAGATCAGGTCTTCGGTGGTTTCGAGCAGTCTTTCTATGACATCGGAAGTTGATTTGCTGTCCATGTGAGAGATGGTAGAACGATCGTTCTCCACGAGCAAGCCTCTTTTCTGAAAAATGGTATGAACGGTCTTTTGATAGATGAAGGAAATGAGCTTATTGCGTTCATTTATCAGCGCCGGAGTGTAACCCAGCGCTCGGCCGGAGATGGGCCTGAAAGGGCAGGCGGACCGACGCCAGCGACTATACTTGCCAGCAACTTTGCCATTTGGGGGACAGGCACCGAACTTCCGGCTCGACCGGAGGCCGGAACGTGAAGCACATGCACTGCCGATGACCGTCGCACGCACCACCCGCGCACGAGCATCTGGAACGAGGCGACGGGAACATGGCGATTGCAATCATCTTGGGCCTCATCGTTGTCGTTTCCATCCTCTTTCATCTCCTGGCGCCCTGGCACCTGACCCCGGCGGCGTCCAATTGGGGCTCCATCGACACCACGCTGTTCATCACCCTGGTCATCTGCGGCGTGTTCTTCATTGCCATCGTCGGCTTCATGGTGGTGGCGATCATCCGCTTCCGTCACCGCGAAGGCCGGCGTGCCCGCTACGAGCCGGAGAGCCGCAAGCTGGAGTTGTGGCTGATTGTCGCCACCTCGATCGGCATCATCGGCATGCTGGCGCCAGGGCTGGTGGTCTACAGCGATTTCGTCCACGTCCCCAAGGATGCCTACCCCCTGGAAGTGGTCGCCCAGCAATGGCAGTGGGCCTTCCGTTTTCCCGGCCAGGACGGCCAGCTCGGCCGTGCCGACGTGAAGTGGGTCGACGCCGGCAACCCCCTTGGGCTGGACCCTGACGACCCACTCGGCCAGGACGATGTACTGATCCGCAGCAACGAGGTGCGCCTGCCCCTGGACCGTCCGGTGAAGGTGCTGCTGCGCTCGAAGGATGTGCTGCACAACTTCTACATCCCGCAGATACGCGGAAAGATGGACATGGTCCCCGGCATGGTTTCGCACTTCTGGTTCACCCCGACGGTGGCCGGCCAGTACGAGATTCTCTGCGCAGAGTTCTGCGGGGTCGGACACTTCAACATGCGCGGGATGATGCGGGTCGAGCCGGTGCAGGCCTTCGACCAGTGGCTGGCCGCGCAGCCCACCTTCGCCCAGACGCTGGCCAGCGCCAGTAAATCCGACCAGGGCGGCCTGGCCGAGAAGGGCCGACAACTGGCGGAAACCCACGGCTGCCGTGCCTGTCACAGCCAGGACGGGAGCGAGAGTCTCGGGCCGGGCTGGAAAGACCTCTACGGCCGCGAGGAAAAGATGGCGGACGGCAGCAGTGTGAAGGTGGATGAGGCCTACCTGAAGGAGTCCATCCTCGACCCCCGCGCCCGCCTCGTGCAGGGCTTTCCGCCGGTGATGGTGCCCTATACTTTCACCCAGGATGAACTGGCCGCCCTAGTGGCCTTCATCCAGTCGCTGAGCGCAGCCGGGCAGTCCGCGCAGGGCGCTTCCGGGGCGGGTGGCGATGCCGTGGGGCAGGGTCAGCAACTTGCCCAGTCCCTCGGTTGCCTGGCTTGCCACAGCCTCGACGGCAGCAAGGGCGTGGGCCCCAGCTGGCAAGGCCTGTATGGACACCGCGTGACCCTGGCCGATGGCAGCCAGGTCGAGGCGGACGACGCCTACCTCCAGGAGTCCGTGCGGACTCCCTCCGCCAAGCTCGTCCAGGGGTTCGCGCCGGTGATGCCGGCCTTCACCCCCAGCGACCAGGAACTGGCCGCACTGATCGCCTTCATCAAGTCCAGGGCGAATCCCGACGCCAGGAACCAGGAACCGGCGCCGTAAACCCAGAGGGACTCCGACCGTACGGAGGTAGTCCGATGGCACATGTCGAGCACGCCGAAGCCGATGTCCTGCACGAGCCGAAGAGCTTCCTGACCCGCTACATCTGGAGCCAGGACCACAAGGTCATCGCCATCCAGTATTCGCTGACCGCGATCTTCGTCGGCCTGATCGCCCTGGTGCTGTCAGGGCTCATGCGCATGCAGATCGGCTTTCCCGGCAGCCTGGAGTTCATGGACCCCAGCACCTACTACCAGACGATGACCATGCACGGGATGATCATGGTGATCTACCTGCTCACGGCGCTGTTCCTCGGCGGCTTCGGCAATTATCTGATCCCGCTGATGGTGGGCGCGCGGGACATGGTCTTCCCCTACGTCAACATGCTCAGCTACTGGTTCTACCTGGTCTCGGTGCTGATCCTGCTGGCCAGCTTCTTCGTACCGGGCGGGCCCACCGGCGCGGGCTGGACCCTCTATCCCCCCCAGGCCATCACCCAGGGCACGCCGGGCACCGAGTGGGGCATCGTGCTGATGCTGGTGTCCCTGGCGGTGTTCATCGTCGCCGCCACCATGGGCGGCCTGAACTACGTGACCACCGTGCTGCAGGCGCGCACCCACGGCATGACGCTGTTCCGCATGCCGCTTTCGGTGTGGGGCATCTTCATGGCGACCATTCTCGCGCTGCTGGCCTTCCCGGCGTTGTTCGTCAGCGCGGTGATGATGCTCTTCGACCGCCTGCTGGGGACCAGCTTCTTCATGCCGGCGCTGATCTCCATGGGGCAGCCGCTGAACCACCAGGGCGGCAGTCCGATCCTGTTCCAGCACCTGTTCTGGTTCTTCGGCCACCCGGAGGTATACATCGTCGCCTTGCCGGCCTTCGGCCTGGTGTCGGACCTGATCAGCACCCACGCCCGCAAGAACATCTTCGGCTACCGCATGATGGTCTGGGCGATCATCGCCATCGGCGTGCTCAGCTTCGTGGTCTGGGCGCATCACATGTACGTCAGCGGCATGAACCCGTACTTCGGCTTCTTCTTCGCCATCACCACCCTGGTGATCGCCGTGCCCACCGCCCTCAAGGTCTACAACTGGACCCTGACCCTCTGGCATGGCGACATCCACCTGACGGTGCCGATGCTCTTCGCCCTGGCCTTCATCGTCACCTTCCTGGTGGGCGGCCTGACCGGGCTGTTCCTCGGCAACGTGATCGTCGACATCCCGCTGTCGGACACCTACTTCGTGGTGGCGCACTTCCACATGGTGATGGGCGTGGCGCCGATCCTGGTGGTGTTCGGCTCCATCTACCACTGGTACCCGAAGATCACCGGGCGGATGCTCGACGACCGCATCGGCAAGCTGCACTTCTGGATCACCTTCCTCGGCACTTACGCCATCTACTTCCCCATGCACTACCTGGGGTTCCTCGGCATGCCGCGACGTTACTACGCCTACCCGGACTACCAGTTCATCCCGCAATCGGCCCAGGACCTGAATGCCTTCATCACGGTGGCGGCGCTGATCGTCGGTGCGGCGCAGCTGCTGTTCCTCTTCAACCTGGCCTGGAGCTTGTTCAAGGGGCGCCCCTCCGGTGGCAACCCGTGGAAGGCCACCAGCCTCGAATGGCAGACCCCGAACACGCCGCCGGTGCACGGCAACTGGGGAGAAAAACTGCCGGTGGTGCACCGCTGGGCCTATGACTACAGCGTGCCTGGCGTAGAGCAGGACTTCGTGCCGCAGACGGTTTCGGAAGAAGAACTGCAGTGCCTGCGCGAAGCCAATGGCAAGGCGACGACGGCGGAGAAACGGCCATGAGCACGCAACTCTGGAAGCATGCCGACGGCGGCGGGACGGGCGGCTGGAACCCGGGCGAGGCCCAGCAGCCGGAAGCGCCGATCCAGGATCGCGACCGCACCGCCAGGATCGGCCTGGGCGTTTTCCTCGGCGTGGTAACGTCGCTGTTCCTGTTGTTCCTGCTGGCCTTCATCGCCCGTTCCCAGGTGTCGGACTGGCGCCCGCTGACCGATCCGCTGGCACCCCTGGCTCACCCCTGGATGCTCTGGGTGAATACCGCCTTGCTGGGGATCGGCAGCGGGTGCCTGCAATGGGCCAAGGTGGCCATGGCCCGCGAGCGCACGGGCGACGCCTTTCTGGCATTCCTGCTCGGCGGTGTGTTCGCCTTGGCCTTCCTCGGTGGCCAGCTATGGGTCTGGCAGCAGTTCGCCGCCTGGGGCTTCAAGGTGTCGGGCAACCCGGCCAACAGCTTCTTCTATCTGCTCACCGGCCTGCACGGCTTGCACCTGGCCGGCGGCCTGGTGGCCTGGGCGCTGGTGGCCCGGCGCATGCTGCGCTTCGGACCGGGTGAACGGCTGCGGACCGGCATGGCGCTCTGTGCCTTCTATTGGCACTACCTGCTGGGGCTGTGGCTGGTGCTCTTCGCCCTGCTCACCAGCACGCCGGAAACCTACCAGGCCATCGCGGCCTTCTGCGGGCTGAGGTGATGCCATGGCCATCACGACACGGGAGACCCCGGCGGCAAATCCATCACCCAATCCATCGCCCTGGCGCGCCATAGCGCAGGACTGGTCCTCGGACCGCGACGCCTTCAAGCAGGTGCCCTGGGGCAAGGCGATGATGTGGATCTTCCTGCTCAGCGACACCTTCATCTTCTCCTGCTTCCTCACCGGCTACATGTCGGTGCGCATCAGCACCACCGCCACCTGGCCGAACCCCAGCGAGGTCTTCGCGCTGACTATCGGTGGCGCGAGCATCCCGCTGATTCTCATCGCCATCATGACCTTCGTGCTCATCAGCAGCAGCGGCACCATGGCCATGGCGGTGAACTTCGCCTATCGCCGCGAGCGCGTGCGTTGCGCGGCGTTGATGCTGACCACTGCAGCCTTCGGCGCCACCTTTGTCGGCATGCAGGCCTTCGAGTGGAGCAAGCTGATCGCCGAAGGCGTACGGCCCTGGGGCAATCCGATGGGGGCGGCGCAGTTCGGCGCCTGTTTCTTCATGATCACCGGCTTCCACGGGCTGCACGTGTCGATTGGGGTGATCTATCTCTGCACCGTGGCGTTCAAGGTGCTGCGGGGGGACTACGAGAAGCGTGGGAACTACCAGATCGTCGAAATCGCCGGGCTCTACTGGCACTTCGTGGACCTGGTGTGGGTATTCATTTTCGCGTTCTTCTACCTGTGGTAGAGCAGGGGAGAGATGAGATGGCGCACGCGGAAGGTCAGCAACACCCGATCAGCCTGTACCTCAAGATTTGGGGGCTGCTGTTCGTCCTCAGCACCCTGTCGTACCTGGTGGACTACTTCCACTTCACCGGGTACTTCCGCTGGTCGATGATCGTCATCCTGATGCTGCTGAAGGCGGGGCTGATCGTCTCGATCTTCATGCACATGGCCTGGGAGCGCCTGGCGCTGGTCTACGCCATCCTGGTGCCGCCCTTGTGCCTGCTGGTGCTGGTGGGGCTGATGGTCGCCGAGGCGGATTACGTGTTCTTCAGCCGGGGAATGTTCCTGGGGCAGTAGAGCTTCGATCCATTGTGGGAGCGATTGGGAAACCACGTCCGGGCTGGCAGGATGAAGCCGAGTCGGTAGGGTGGATGGCGCTTTTTCCATCCACCGCTCTGCGGTGTTGGGCCTCGCTCCTCGGACCAACCTACGGCAGGACTGCGTCCTGATTGGCGAATGAATTCGCCCCTACAAGAGGTGCTCTGGGATCATCCCTCTCCCTTGGGGGAGAGGGATGGGCAAGGGTGGTTTAGATGGTGCGCTTGAACTGATGCCAGCGATGCAGCCAGGAGACTATCCAGTGTGGTGAGGCCGAGCCGGTGCCGGCCACCTGTAGTTGCGGGTGGTGATTGATGACGCGGTCGAGGATGGATTCCTGGTCCGGGTCCACATCCACGAAGAAGATGTGTTCACCTTCCTTCATCTTCTCCTTCAGTTTGCGGAAGTGGGCATTGGGCACCTGGATGCCGAAGAAGCCGCCTTCCCAGATGCAGAAGCCCAGCACGACGATGGCCAGGAACACGAACGGCACCCAGCCTGCCGGTGTCTCGGTCCAGCCTGCCAACCAGGCTCCGAGGAGGATCAAGGCGGCCAGTGGCACGCCGATCACGGCGCCTACCTCACCGGAGTGGACGACGTCCTGCTTCATGAAGGAATTCACATCGTGGAGATGGTGCTGTTCCACATCGGCATCCTTGTCGCTCAGCACATGGATCTGCTCGGTATTGATGCCGTTGGCCTCGAGTTCGGATTCGAGGGTTTCCAGGTCATCAAGGTTGTTGCTGATGTAGTAATGCCGATTCATGACACACCTCCGGATTCTTGTTCGAAGTGGTATGCCGTCTCCCGCTACAACTGGGTTTATGCCTGTTGGTTATGTTCGAACCTTGAGTGAAAGTTCATGGTTCTTTCACTGGAAAATTATAGCATCTGAAACTTTTGTGAACGCCTGAAGCCCTTGCGGTACGCGGGTTTTGGCGATCACCGACGCATTCTCCCGGTGGGCTTTGTCTAAACTGCTGATTGAACATCTGGTGCGGCAACGCCCCATGTCAGGAGGTTGTCAGATGAATACTTTGACCATCAAAAGCTGGTGCAAACCCCAGGGTGCGGAAAAGTCCATCCCGATGGGGGAACTGCACTTCCACGTCAACGACGCCGACCACTTGCGGCTCGAAGAAGCGGAAGAGCGCCTGCAAAAGACCCATGAGCCGGACATGATGTTCGACGCCGACATGGAACACATGGAACTGGTCACGCCCTCCGAGTGCGGCACGCTCTCGGACCTGCAGTTCCGCGTCTACCTCAGCAAGGGTGACGAGCGCGGCCACTTCCACCTGGTGGGGCATCGCGAGAGCGACGGCAGCCTGGTGTACACCAACGCAGTGATGATCGATCAGCTGGGCTAGGCAGGATCGAACCTTATGCAAGGCTGGAAAAACGGCGGAGGTGAAGCAGCTTCACCTCCGCCGTGTCGTTTCAATGGGCCAGCAGCGCTGTCAGTTCGCCCTGGCGTTCCAGCGCCGCCAGGTCGTCGAAGCCGCCCACATGGCGATCGCCGATGAAGATCTGCGGCACCGTGCGGCGCCCGGTCCTTCCCATCATCTCCAGCAGCAGGCGCGGGTTGGACTCGATATCGATCTCGATAGCGGCAACACCTTTGCGTGCCAGCAGGGCCTTGGCATTCCGGCAGTAGGGGCAGTGGCTGGTGGTGTACATCGTGACCGTGCTCATGGCAATTCTCCGTCAGGTAGCGGGTTGGGGCTGTCGTTGAAGCCTGGAGTGAATGCTACGGAGATGGATTGGCTTTTTGGATTCAAATGGTCCAGGTTATGCAACAGATCATCTAAATATGAGAGGCCGGCCGTGGACCGACTATCAGCGCTTCTGGGGCACTTCAGCCTGCATGCCTCGACCTTCCAGAGCGGCAGGTTTTGCGGCATCGCCTCGTACGGGGCAGGCGTCCCCCGAGGCTATGTGCATCTGCTGCGCTCCGGACGCGCGACCCTGGATTCGGAGGAGGGCGGCAGCATCGGCATTGAAGTGCCGAGCCTGGTGTTGATCGGCAGGCCTTACGTCCACCGACTGACGGCCACCGAAGCCGATGGCGCCGATCTCGTGTGCGCGACCCTGGATTTCGACGGCGGAATCGACAACCCGCTGGCGCGGGCATTGCCGGCGCACATGCTGTTGCCACTCGGCGCCGTGCCCAGCGTGGGCGGTATCGTCGATTGGCTGTTCAGCGAGGCATTTGGCGATGACTGCGGCAAGGAGGCCATCCTCAACCGGCTGTTCGAGCTGATGGTCATCCAGTTGCTGCGGCACCTGATGGATACCGGTGGCATTTCCGGCGGCATGCTGGCGGGGCTGGCCAATCCGCGCCTGGCGCGGGCGATCACCCAGATGCACGACAGCCCGGCCAAACCCTGGTCGGTAGCCGAGCTGGCCGAAGCGGCGAATATGTCCCGCGCCAGCTTCGCCGCGCAGTTCCGCGAGGTGGTGGGCATCACCCCGGCGGACTACCTGGTGAGCTGGCGCGTGAGCCTGGCGCAGAAGCGTCTGCGCGAAGGGCGCCCCATCGCCCTGATCGCCGACGAGGTGGGCTACGAAAGCCCGTCGGCCCTGGCGCGGGCCTTTCGCCGCAAGGTGGGCGCTAGCCCCAGGGAGTGGCTGAATCGGGGCTGACCTGAGTCGTTTTCCTGAACCTGGTCGCTGTTCAGCGGATCAGTGTTCTGATAACAATCCAATCCTTATCAACCGGTTACCGAAGCCTCTGCATGGATCAGATACTTTCCTTCCTCTCCGAGACCGTTCCCAAGGCCCAGACCGTAGAGCAGCTCACACGGCCGCTGCTGACACTGCTTGGCAAGGTGACCGGGATGGAGTCGACCTACCTGACCACCATCGACACCGAGCAAGGCGTACAGCGGGTCGAGTACGCGCGCAACATCGGTGAGATGGAGATCCCCGAGGGGCTGGTGGTGCCCTGGTCCGACACACTGTGCAAGCGCGCCCTCGACGAGAACCGCCTGTACTCGGACGACGTTGCCGAATGTTGGGGCGACTCGGATGCCGCCAGGGCGCTTGGCATCAAGACCTATGTGAGTGCCCCGATCAAGGCCCACGATGGCCGCGTGCTGGGCACTGTCTGTGCCGCGAGTTCCGCCCAGGTCGCCCGCTCCCCGGAGGTCGAGCCCATCATGCGGCTGCTCTCCGGTCTCGTGGGTTATCTGCTCGAGCGGGAGATGCTGGTGGATCGATTGCAGGAAGCGAATGCGGAACTGGCGAAGCTGGCCCTGACCGATTCTCTCACCGGGCTATCCAACCGGCGGGCCATCTTGAGCGAACTGCCGCGCCTGTTCGCCTTGGCCAGGCGCGAGCAGAAGTACGTCCTGGTCGGCGTGGTCGACCTGGATGGCTTCAAACTCATCAACGACACCTACGGCCACCAGGCTGGCGACGAATTCCTCAAAGGTGTCTCCGCACAGCTGAAGGAGAGCCTGCGTACCAGTGACGTGCTCGGGCGCTCCGGTGGGGACGAGTTCATAGTCGTCGCGCTTGGCTCGGCAACCGGGCAGCTGGACCCTTCGGCCGACATGGGCAATGCCGTCGACCTGTTGCAGGCACGGCTGACGAAGGCCACTGAAGGCCAGTACGACCTGGGCAAGGGGAGCGGGAGTATCTACTACCGTGGCGCCAGCGTTGGCGTGGTGGCAGTGCTGCCGGGAACCGTGGACACTGAAGAAGCCATTCGGCTGGCGGACCACGCGATGTACAAGGTGAAGCAGCAGCGCAAGGTCGCCGACCCATTGTCTCGCTGAAACGGTTGCATCGGGCCCTGTGGAGTCTTCCAGCGGACCTTCCTTGTAAGCTCGTGTATCGACCTCGCGCCCGGACATGCGAGCTTGCAAAACCCACGGATTCCGACACAAGGCCGGCAGACGCCGTGGATAGGGTGAAGCCTCCATCACTGCTCTAGCGAGAGGCCCCGTCCATGTTGCATTCAACTTTCATCACCACCGCTGCAGCCCTGCTTGCTTTCGCGGGGCTCGCCCAGGCCGGAGAGGCCCAGCCGCAAACCGCGACTGGCAAGGCGAGCTGGCAGAACGGAATCCACCGTACCGACCTGGCGCGCCACGACCTTGAGGTGCCCGGCTACGAAGTCATCCAGGCGCGCGTCGATATCGATCCGGGCGTGGCATCCCCCAGGCACTCCCATCCGGGCGCGGAAGTCGCCCACGTGCTGTCCGGCACCTTCGAATACCAGCTGGAAGGCCGTGCGCCGATCGTGCTCAAGGCGGGCGATTCGCTGTTCATCCCCGCAGGCACGCCGCATGTGGCCAAGAACATCGGCAGCACCACCGCCTCCGAGCTGGCGACCTACACGGTGAACAAGAGCCAGCCGCTGCTGAAGCTGGAGGAGTGACTTGTCAGGCAATGACTGCCCTTCCAACAGGAGGGGCAGCCCTTCGGCCTGCCCAGCGATTGAAATCGCCCCCACAAAAGCGGAGGACCAGGGCTTCGCACTTCCTGCAGGGGCGATTTCATTCGCCAAGGACAACGCAGTTACCCAGTCTTTTAAGGCGTCCAATCCACCCTATGCTCTTGCAGATAGGCATCCACCGCCGCCCCAACCGTTGGCTGGAATATCTCGTCGCCAGCGCCGATACGGGCAAGCACCTCCAAATACCTGAGCTTGTCCTTCACCGGGTCTTTCATTTCGGCGAAGCGCAGTTCCACGCCGGCGTTGCGCAGGCTTTGCTCCAGCTCCACGAGCATGTCCGCTGACGTCACGTCCACGCTGGTGACCGGCTCCGCCGCGATCACGATGCGGCGCACCTTGCCTGGTGCCTGGGCCACGGCGCCCAGCACGCAGTTCTGGAACAGCTCGGCGTTGGCGAAGAACAGCGGGGCATCCCAGCGGAACAGCACCAGGCCGGGAACCACACGGGCGTGGGGATAGCGACTGATGTCGTGATAGCCGCGAATGCCGTCGACACGACCGAGCACCGCGTAGTGGGGACGCCAGCCATCCCAGAGGAATTCGATCACCGCCACCACAACGGCCAGGCCAATCCCCGGGACAGCGCCCAGCACCGTCACACCGACGAAGCAGGTCATCGACAGCCAGAACTCCCATTGCTGGATGCGATAGATGCGCTTGAGGTCGCTGAACTCGAACAGGCCGATGGCGGCGGCGATCACCACGGCGGCCAGGGCGCTGTTGGGCAGATGCTGGAGCAGGTCGGGGGCGAGCAGCAGCAACAGGGAAACGCCCAGCGCGCCGAACACGCCGGTAAGTTGGGTCTTCGAGCCGGCCGCTTCAGCCACCGGGGTGCGCGATGAGCTGCTGCTGATGGGGAAGCCCTGGAAGAGCCCGGCGGCCAGATTGGCGGCGCCGAGGCCGACCATTTCCTGGTTCGGGTCCACCGCCGTGCGGGTTTTCGCGGCATAGGTGCGCGACAGCACACTGGTATCGGCGAACGAAACGAGCGCCACCGCGATACCACCGACGAGCACGGTGACCAGGTCGCCCGGCTGCAACCAGGGCACGGCGAAACCTGGCAGTCCCTGCGGCATCGCACCCAGCACCTTGACGCCGTGGGTGGTGGGGAGATCCAGGCCGCCCACCACCAGGGTCGCGCCGATCACCGCAATGAGAATGCCCGGCACCCGCTCGAAGCGTTTCAGCAGCAGGATCACCACCAGGGTGCCGGCGCCCACGGCAAAGGAGGCCCAGTTGGCCTGGCTGGAGAGCAGCGCCTGGCCCAGCTCCCAGATATCGCGAAGTGGTCCCGAGCTGTCGACGGAAATGCCGAACAGCTTGGGCGTCTGGCTGATCAGGACGGTGAAGGCGATGCCGTTCATGTAGCCATAGCGGATCGGCTTGGACAGCAGCTCGGTGATGAAGCCCAGTCGCAGCAGCCCGGCGGCGATGCACACCAGCCCGGAAACCAGGGCCATGGCGCTGGCCAGGGCGATGGCGCGCATCGGGTCTCCGCCCGACAGCTGCATCACCACGGCGAGGATGATGGCCGCCAGCGCCGAGTCCGGGCCGAGCACGAGGACGCGGCTGGGGCCGAAGAGGGCGTAAGCCAGCAACGGCACGATGGTGGCGTACAGGCCATAGATGCCCGGCACGCCCGAAGCCTCGGCATAGGCGATGCCCACCGGCACCAGCATGGTGGTCAGGACCAGGCCCGCCACCAGGTCCCGGGGCAGCCAGGCCGGCTGGTACTCCTGCAGCAGCTTCAGTCCGGGCAGCCAGCGCCGCCAACCCGATTGCCGCGTCGTGGCGAGGGCGGCTTGCGGCGTGAGATCGGACTGGGTGTTTTTCATCGGCGCTCCAAAGCGGGCAGGCGGAGTCAGCAAGTAAGGCGGGCACAAGCATGAGGATAGACAGGCGGCGGGGGCGTGCCCTATGTCAATCCGGATGCGGCCCCAGTGGTAACTGAACTGAAGCGCTCAGTGTTCTCGACGCCTGTGGGGGCGATTTCAATCGCAAGAATGGTTGCGGGACTGCGCTTGAGAGGCGGCCATGTCTTCACACAACCTTGACGACACCGGGAGCAGAGTGGGGACCTTACCCAGCCAAGGAGCCATTCATGGCCCGTGCCAAAGTACGTCTGCTCGCACTGCTCGCGAGCTTGATGATGATCCCCACTGCGTTCTCCGCCACCCAGAGTCCGGCGAAGGTGTTCGGCTGGGTAGAAGAAGGCCTGCTGCTTCCTGAAAAGGTGTCGGTGAAGATCAAGCTGGACACCGGCGCGCTGACGTCCTCCATGGACGCGAAGGACCTGGAGCGCTTCGAGAAGGACGGCAAGAAGTGGGTTCGCTTCAATGTCGAAGTGAAGGACAGCGAGACCGGCAAAATGGTGAACATTCCCTTCGAGCGCCCGGTTGAGCGGAACGTCAAGGTCAGGGGCGCGGGCGGCGCCGAGCACCGTCCGGTGGTGAAACTGCAGATGTGCATTGGCGATCGCGTCTACAGCGAAGAGTTCTCCCTGAAGAACCGCGGCAAGATGCTCTACCCGGTACTGATTGGCCGCCGTACGCTGGAGCACCTGGGCGCAGTGGATGTATCCCGCACCTTCACCACGGAGCCGACATGCGCCGGCACCAAGTGACCTGCGCGCGGCATGTGCTCTCCACTCACCCGGACAACGTCCGGCTACGGGACTGACCGTGGCCGGGGCAGGGTAGGGATGCGCGAGGGCGAAAATGCGGCGAACATTCAGTCCGATGCCAGTGATGATGGCGTTCACCTCATCTGGCGCCTGGAGCTGCACGACTGGCTGGTGGAGCTGGAGGCGGAATTGGGCGATGAGCTGCGCTTGCAGCTCCGCACCCGCCACCGTGACAGCGAACCCTGCGTAATTCGTGGTGACGCCTGGCTGTACTGCCGAATTGCTGCGTGCTGGCGTCTACAGCCCGCTGCCACTCATCCCGGGAGTCAGCAGCGCCTCGGAGATCATGCTCGGCTACGCCTTGGGATATCGCCGCTTCAAGCTGTTCCCGGCCGAGGTCAGCGGTGGTGTGAAAGCGCTCAAGGCTTTCGCTGGCGCATTCCCGGGTATCCGTTTCTGCCCCACCGGTGGTGTGCGCCCGGACAACCTCAGCGACTATATGGCCGGGTCCAATGTGATGTGTGTAGGGGGCAGCTGGATGCTGGATCCGGCATTGATTCGCAGCGGCGACTGGCCGTGTGTCGAGGCCGCCACGGCCGAGGCGCTGGCGCTACTGCCCTGAGCCCTGCCGGGCTACGGCAACAAGAGCGCCCGAAAGGTGAACGCAATCCACCAAGCAGGTGCATCACGTTTTCAGCCGACTTCACCGTCCTGTTCCGGCGGCGGAGTCGTCTTTGCGGCCTGGCAATCGGGGAGGTCGGCCATGGGCGGTGGTGGACGGCCGTTCCGCCGCGGCTACGTTGTTCATTGGCTAGCTCAGGGACTACGCGGCATACAGGCAACATCAGGATGGGGGTATTCTCCGGGGGAAGGTTCGGATGGCCGGAATGGTTCTTGCTTGGCACCATCCCGGCAATCTTTCGGAGGTTACCGTCTTAGAAGTGCCACTCGACATGTAACGTCGGAGCGTAGGTGTTGACCCCCGGTTTGTTCACCGCGCCGTACTTGTGTCTCCAGTATTCATAGCCGGGACCGACCCAGAGCTTGTTCTTCTGGCCGAATGCCAGTTTGCCGATATCGGCCATCAATGCTGTGCGAATCAGGCTCTCCTCGCCCGTGTCCTGATGGAAGTAGTCCTCGCCCTTTTCGGTCTTGTAGCTGGCGAAGCCCTGGAACTTGAGGGGGACGTCCAGCATCTCGAAAGGCAATCCCCAGGCCAGGTGAACCACATAGTAAGGATCAAACTGGATGTTCTCGGTCTGGCAGCTGGGCAGCCCGCAGTGGTTCCATTCCCTTGAATAGAAGAGGCTCAGGTCGAGGTAGCCCGGCACGTCGAATTTCAGTGTGGGGCCTAGCAACAGTTGGCGCTTGCGCGTCGAGAAGTCGGTGTTCTTGTAGTTCAGCTCGAATCCGCTGCTGAAGGCGACTTCCTTGACCGGGCCGAAGGCGAAGGAACGGTCGAAGACTTTGCTCAGGTACAGTTGGTGGCGATAGACGAGGTAGGCCTCGACTGCGCCTGAGTCGCTGTCCTTCTTCGGGTCGTTGCTGTCGGACTTGAGGATGTCGAGATTGAAGAAATGCTGGCCATGGGAATAGCCGCTGGCATGGCTGAGCTGATAGATCTCCTTCTGGATTTTCTTCGCCACCGGCGGTTCGGTGAAGTGCTCGCCGTAGCGGAAGCCGACGAAGGTGTCGCTCCAGTCCATGGCTTGGACGCCCGTGGCCATGCCAAGCGCGCCAGTGATCAGTACCTTGCAAAAGCTCTTTTGTAGTTGTTGTGCGTTCATCGAGGTCTGGTTCCAAATTTGCTGGCGCCCGGATGGAATGACCTTCCGGGCACCAAGGGGGCAGGGTGCCTGCCGGTGGCTTACTTCATGGTTGGCATGACGAAGTCGGCGCCGTTGCGGATGCCGCTCATCCAGCGCGAAGTGACGGTCTTCAGGCGGGTGTAAAAGCGCACGCCTTCGGGGCCGTGCATGTGGTGGTCGCCGAACAGCGAGTTCTTCCAGCCGCCGAAGCTGTGGAAGGCCATGGGAACGGGAATGGGGACATTGATGCCGACCATGCCGACCTGAATCTCGTGGGCGAACATGCGTGCGGAGTCGCCATCGCGGGTGAAGATGGCGGTGCCGTTGGCGTACTGATGGGCATTGATCAGGTCGACCGCTTCCTTGTAGTTCTTCACTCGCACCACGCCGAGCACCGGGCCGAAGATCTCGTCCTGGTAGATGCGCATCTCGGGGGTGACCCGATCGAACAGGCTGCCGCCCAGGTAGAAGCCGTTTTCGAACCCTGGCCGTTGCATGCGGAATTCGCGTCCATCGACCACCAGACTGGCCCCTTCCTCGACCCCAATGTCGACGTAGCTGCGCACGCGGTCGCGGTGTTCACGGGTGATAAGCGGACCCATTTCCGCCTGGGGGTCGGTACCGGGGCCGATCCGCAGGGACTTCACCCGGGGCGCGAGTCGCTCGATCAGCGCATCGGCGGTGGAATCGCCAACGGCCACGGCGATGGAGATCGCCATGCAGCGCTCGCCGGCGGCGCCATAGGCAGCCCCCATGAGGGCGTCGGCGGTCTTGTCGAGATCCGCATCGGGCATCACCACCATGTGGTTCTTGGCGCCCCCCAGGGCCTGTACGCGCTTGCCGTTGGCCGCTCCGGTGGCATAGATGTGGCGTGCGATGGGGGTCGAGCCGACGAAGCTCACCGCCTGGATGTCGGGGTGGACGAGGATGGCGTCCACCACTTCCTTGTCACCGTTGACCACGTTGAACACGCCGGCAGGCAGGCCGGCTTCCTGCAGCAGCTGGGCGAGGAACAGCGCGGCGGAGGGATCGCGCTCGGACGGCTTCAGTACGAACGTATTGCCACAGGCCAGGGCCACCGGGAACATCCACAAGGCGACCATGGCCGGGAAGTTGAATGGCGTAATCCCGGCGACGACCCCGAGTGGCTGGCGTAACGAGTGGGAGTCGATCGAGCTGCCGATGTTCTCGCTGACTTCACCCTTGAGCAGGTGGGGGCCGCCACAGGCGAACTCCACGACTTCCAGGCCACGTACCACTTCGCCCATGGCGTCGGAATGCACCTTGCCGTGTTCGGCGGTGATGATCTCGGCGAGTCGTTCTCCGTTCTGCTCCAGCAGTTCCTTGAAGCGGCTGAGGATTCGGGCGCGGCGCAGTGGCGGTGTGGCGGACCAGCCCGGAAAGGCCACCTTGGCTGCCGCGACGGCCGCCTGCAGTTCGACCGCATTTGCCAGGGGTACCCGGGCGCTGATTTCTCCCGTGGCCGGGTCGCGCACGTCTGCGAATCGCTGGCTATTGCCCGTGACCAATTGGCCGTCGATGTAGTGGTGCAACAGGGTTGTCATGGCTTTTCTCCGCATGAGTGGACCCTGCCGGCGACGTCGGGCGTGCCGGCTGGGTGGGGTTGAAACCTGGGGTGTCAGATGGCGGGTGTTTTCGCCGTGCTATCGGGTGCCAGGTGAGGCCGGGACTTCTCTGCGTGGGGCATGAAGAACATGGTCAGGGTGCCCAGGGCGAAGAATCCGGCACATACCAGCAGTCCCAGTGACAGGCTGTGGCTTGTCGCGATGCCGCTCAGCAGCAGGGGAGCGAAGGCGGCGAGCCCGCGCCCGAAGTTGAAGCAGAAGCCAGCGCCTATGGTTCGCACACGCACCGGATAGAGCGCACTGAAGTAGGAGGCGAAGAGGCTCGCGAAGGCGTAGAAGAACGCATAGACCGGCCCGAGCCAGAACAGCAATTCGTTGCGAGTGGTCAACGCATAGATGGCCAGCATGATCGCACTGCCGAGCAGGGACAGCAGGGTCGCATCACGCTTGCCGATGCGATCGGCGATGACGCCGAAGGCGTTGATACCGATGAAGGCACCGATGTTCAGGATGGCCATGAAGTCAGCCATCCTGGCGATGTCGAGACCACGCTCCTGCACCAGGAACGTGGGTAGCCAGGTGCTGGCGCCCCAGAAACCGATCACGGAGCAGCTCGCCGCAGTCGTGCCGAGCAGGGTCAACCTGCGCAGTTCCGGCGAGAAGATTTCGCGGATGGAAACCTTGGCGACGGGACTGCTGTCCAGTACGTCCGGCTTTCTCTGCTCTTGCCATTCGCGGGACTCGGGCATGAACAGCCAGACGTAGGCGATGGGCAGAAGGGTGGAGACGCCGGTTGCGAGGAACAGCAGTTCCCAATCGGGCAGTAAGGCTTTGCCGGCGAGGGCGGCGATGCTGGCGCCGATGGGGAAGGAACTGAGGACGAAGCCGGTGGCGCGAGCGCGCTGATGGGGGGGCCAGGTCTCGGCGATATAGGCCGAGACGATACCCCACACGCCGCCCAGCCCGAGGCCGGAGAGAAAACGCAGCACCAGGAGCAGGTACCAGTCTCGGGTCACTGCCACCAGCATCGTCAGTGCACCGAAACACACCAGGGAAGCCAGCAGGGCTTTGCGCCTGCCAAAGTTGTCCGAATACCAGCCGGTGGTGACGCTGCTGAAACCGATGCCGAGCAGGGTGGCCGAAGCCAGCATCCCGGCTTCGCTGATGGTCAGTCCGAGATCCTGGCGGATGACCGGCAGGGCGATGGTCAGCAGGATGATTTCCATGGCGTCGAACAGGTAGGCCAGGAAACCGCCGGCCAGTACATGCCATTTCGAGAGTGCTTTCATGATCGGGCCTCCTTCAGCGTTGTCTTGCGGGGCGAAGGTGAGCCGCGCGCGGCAGGGGGCGGGAGAGCAGGGTGGGGTAGCGCATCGTGATTGCCTCGTTCTTGTTGTTGTGGTTCGGGTGAAGCGCGTCACAGCAGGCTGCAGCATTCCTCGAAGGAGAGCCTCGGGCTGCGGGGAAACAACTTGTCGGGATCGCCGTAACCCAGATTGCAGAGGAAGTTCGTTTTCACCTGCATGCCGGGAAAGCAGCTGTCATCGCCGAAGAATTCGCGGTCGACCCGTTGATGGTCGAAGCCGGACATGGGGCCACAATCCAGCCCCAGGGCGCGGGCGGCGAGGATGAAGTAACCGCCCTGCAACGAACTGTTGCGCAGGGCCGTGAGTTCGATCAGATCGGGCTGTTGTGCGAACCAGTCGCGGACATCCGGGTTGTGCGGGAACAGGCGCGGCAGCTGATGGTGGAAGGCCGCGTCATAACCGATGATGGCGGTCACCGGCGCCCCCAGTACCTTGTCCACGTTGCCTGGGCTGAGTGCGGGCAGCAGACGCTGCTTGGCGGCGGTACTGCGCAGGAAGACGATCCGGGCCGGACAGCTATTGACGCTGGTCGGTCCCCAGCGCACGAGGTCGTACAGCGTCACGAGTGTCTCGTCGTCCACTGGCTGGTCGCGCCAGCCGTTCTGGCTGCGTGCCTGGCGAAACAGCAGGTCCAGTCCCTGCTCGGAAAGCCGTTGGGTACTCATGTCTTCGTCCTCGTAATTACTGAGCGGTGCGCTTGCGCAAGGAGTCCGGGCGCGGGGCAATGGTTTCGCTTTCGCTGCAGCCGCCGAGGAAGTACTCCACGGACATCGGCGGCCCCCACTGATAGAGGCTGGAGTCGCAAGCCTGGGTGTGGTTCATCGGCGAGGCATTGTTGAACAGGTCGCCGTCGGTGAAGTGTTCGATGAGGTTGCCCGAAGGGTCTCTCCAGTAGTCGAAGATCTGGCTGCCGAGGACATGCCGGCCGACGCCCCAGAACGGCCTCCAGCCCTGCTCGGTCATCCATTGGTGACCGAGGCACTGGGCGTCGAAGTCCTGCACTTCGAACGACGCGTGGTGGACGACGTCCTTGCCCGCCTGGAACAGCGCGATCGTGTGGTGGTCGGTCCATGTCGCACCGCGATTCAGCCGCAGGAATGCGGCGGCGGGGCAGTTGCCGTCGTCCCCTTCGACGATCAGGTCCGAGGGCAGCATGCCGAGGATGCTCCGGTACCAGCGGAGCATCCTCACCATGTCGGTTACACCGATGGCGACATGGCCAAGGCGCATCACTTGGGCCGCCCCTTTACCAGGACGTTGTACGTCGCCGAAGCGCCGTTTTTCCTCTGCCGAATTGAGTGTCAGGGCTGCGCGCTGGGGCAGCGCCCCGACGGCTTCTATCCCGTGCACCAGGTCAATCCTTCTCCCCGACGGGTCGTGCAGCGTCACGCGGTACCCGCCGCCCGGATGCTCCAAGGGCTGGATGCCGGATGCCCCCGGAAAACGCGCGGCGGTCTGCAGGTCGTCCAGGCTTTCCACGGCGAAGGCAATGACGCTGAGCCCGGACGATTCGGCCCGCTCGGCGATGTAAACGTACGGCAGCGGGCCGGTACCGCGCAGGTAGATGCGGTGCTCGGTGCGATGAGCCACGACCAGGCCGAAGTCGGTCAGGAAATGCTCGATGGCGTCGAGGTCCTTGTGCTGATAGATCACGTGGTTGATGTCTTTGATGCGCAGCATGGCTGCTACTCCTTGGCCGGGCGCCGCGGCAGGTATCCGGCAACGGATGCGTTGATCTGTCGTTCGTCGGCAAGGAAATGGCGCTGGCCTTTTCACGGACGACCAGGCCCACGGGCCCTGGAACAGGGCCCGGAAGGGTTTTGGCAGTCAGTGTGTGTCGAGCCAGCCAGCGCCCCTGGAGGCGCTTTCGCAATCAGCCTTGCGCAGACGAACAGCGAGGCATGTCGTCAGGCTTGCGGGCCTTCTTCGGCAATGGGATTGCTCAACATGCCGAGGCCTTCGATCTCGACAGTGCAGAGATCACCCGCCTTCATGAACAGCATCGGGCGCCTGGCCCAGCCGATGCCGGCCGGGGTGCCGGACACGATCACGTCACCCGGCTCCAGGGTCACGGCTTCGCTGAGGGTGGCGATCAACTCGGCGACATCGAAGATCAGGTCGGCGGTGTTGCCTTGCTGCTCGATCTTGCCGTTCAGGCGGGTGGTCAGACTGAGGCCGCGTGCCCCCGGCGGCAACTCGTCGGCGGAGACGAAAGTGGGGCCGAAGGCGCCCGTAGCATCGAAGTTCTTGCCGATGGTCCATTGCGGCGACTTGAACTGGTAATCGCGCACCGAGGCCTCGTTGAAGATCGAGTAGCCGGCAACGTACTCCAGCGCGCGCGCCTTGGTGATATGGCGGCCGCCGCGACCGATGATCACCGCCAACTCGCCTTCATAGTCCAACTGCTCGGACACACGCGGGCGAATGATGGGCTCATCGTGGCCAACGAGGGTCGTGGAGAAGCGCGGGAAAAACGTGGGATAGGTGGGCTGTTCGTACGGGCTTTCCTTGGTGTGATCGGCGTAGTTGAGTCCTACACAGACGATCTTTCCGGGACGCTCGATGGGGGGCAGGTAGCGAATGGTGGCCGGGTCCAGCTCACGGGCCTGGCTAAGGCGTCGGTGGGCGTCCCTGAGGGCGTCCGGACCGGCCTTGAGCAGGTCGTGCAACGTGCCGGGAAAACCTTCCTCGTGTTCCGCGAGGCCGTACAGCTTGCCGGAAACCTCGACAGCCATACCTTTGTGGGACGCTTCCAGAAATTGAGTGAAACGCATGGGGAGATTCCTCTGTTGTTCTTGTTAGTTGGAAAGGTACGGTACGGTACCGTACCCTTTGAGCGAAATTTGATCTCGAAAGCCGAATCGGTCAAGAGGGAAATCAAGATTCATGAGGAATAAGAGGGTGAGTACTTATGCTCATTCGTCGATGGTGGCCGCTGGAAGCCTTGGGTGTCACGGGTTAGGCTATTGCGCCCCGAAGCCTTGGAAACGCCCATGACTCAGTTGGAAAGCCCGCGCCAGGCCGCCAAACGGCAACACATCCTCGATGTCGCTACCGAGATGTTCCTGGAGGACGGCTACGCAGGCGTGAGTGTGGACGGCCTGATCGCGCGGATCGGCGGTTCAAAACGCACCTTCTATGCCTACTTCGGCGGAAAAGACGGCCTTTTCGCGGCGATCATCGCTCGATTGTGCGAAGAGATCGTGAACCCGCTCACCCATATGGATCTCAAGCGCAAGCCCCTGCGCGAGGCATTGCTGACCATCGCCGAAACCTTTCTCGATGTGGTGCTGGCGCCCCGTACCACTGCGTTGCACCGATTGATCGTCGCTGAGGCTCCGCGCGCGCCCGAGGCGGCCAGGTCGTTCTTCGAGGCGGCCCCGGGCACCGCCTACAGATGCCTCTCGGAGTACTTCACCTGGGCCGAAAGGGCCGGTCTGGTGGCTCCTGGCAATGCCGAGCGGCGGGCCGTTATCTTTCTGGATGCCCTGACCGGGAAGTTCCAGTTGCAGTGTCTGCTGGGGTTGGTCGAGTCACCTTCGCAGTCGGAACGGCGGTTGCTGATTGAGGAGGCTATCGCCATCTTCATCGATGGCCTGGAGCCCTGAGGCAAAACCTGACGGCTATTGCCTGATGTGCTCTGCAAGGAAGTCGATCAGTCTCCGTACCGAAGGCAGCAAGCCCCGGCGGGACGGGAACACGACATGGACGATACCGCTGCGGGGCACCCACTGCGGAATGATATCCACCAGCCGCCCCTGTTCCAGATCCTGATCCACCACCATCAGCGGTAGCTGCACGATGCCCACACCGCGCAATGCGGCCTGACGCAAACCAGTCATGTCGTCGGTGATGTAGCGGGGCGTGTGTCGTACTTCGGCAGTCGCGCCGTTCGGGCCTTCCAGGTGCCACGTATGATCCCGTGGCGGCCCCCAGTCCAGGCTGGGCAGCTTGCTGAGATCGGCCGGCACCATCGGCAGGTCAAGGTCTTTCAGGAAGTCCGGACTCGCCACCAGGCGCTGCGGGCTTTCCGCCAGGGTGCGCATCACCAGGCCACTGTCTTCCAGGGGCGGAAAGCGCACGCGCAATGCCAGATCCAGTCCTTCGCCGATCACATCGACCCGTCTGTTGGTCGCGTCCAGATGCACCTGGACCTTCTGGTTTTCGGCCATGAACTGGCTGACCAGGTCGCCGATCCGATAGTGGAGCAGGGTCGTGGGGCAACTCATCCTGACGACGCCCTGAGGCTCGGCACGGTTCCGTTCGATCACCTGACGTGCCGCCTCGGCCTCCACCAACATGGCCACGCAGTGCCGGTAATATTCCTGGCCCGTTTCGGTCACGGAGAAGTTCCGGGTGGAGCGCTGTAGCAGGCGTACGCCCAGACGCTCTTCCAGCGTAGAGATCCGTCGGCTGAGCTTGGACTTGGGGGTATTCAAGGCACGACCGGCCGGTGCAAAGCCGCCGTGCTCGACTACCTGGGCGAAGTAGTAGAGGTCGTTGAGGTCGTCCACGATCGTTCACCAAATAGAACTGTGCGGCCAATTTAGCAGGTCTAGTGGAGTCGGCGTTGCAATCCTATGGTTGCCAATTTCTGCCGCCTGGCGCGTTCGGGCTGATTGGAGATTCGGATGGGGCCACCTGTAATACCTGCATCGCTGCTTTCACTGACAATCGCTCTGGGTTGCGCCAGTGCGGCCGCGGACGAAGTCAGCCTACCCCCGTTGCCGCTGGGCAATACAAGCTTCATGGATGGGGTCGTATTCCCGGGGATGTTGTTCGAGTTGCCGATCCAGCACTATCGCTCGGACGATGCCACCGACCACCGAGGCAGCGCCGTGCCGGGGCGCCAGCAGGTGCGCAGCACGACCGTGCTTCCGCACCTCGCCTACATCAGTTCCAGCAAGATTCTCGGGGCGCACTACGGAGCGGAGATACTGCTACCTCTGGTGCACCTCGATCTCGAAGTCGACGGTGGGCCCGATGGTGCACGAATGCGCCAGGGGGATTTGATCTTCAGCCCTATGCTCCTGCAATGGGAGCCGGTTTCGCTGTTTGGTCGACCGTACTGGCAACGCCTGAATCTGGTGATCACCGCGCCGACCGGGGACTATGACCGCGATGCGAGCATCAGCGTGGGCAGCAATCTCTGGGTGGTCAGCCCGCACTACGCTTTTACCTGGGAACTGACCGATCGACTCGAAGTCAGCGGCCGTCTGCACTATGCCTGGTCCAGTCGGAATGATGATCCGGTGACCTGGCTGCAAGCGGATAGCATCCAGCCAGGGGAGGCGATCCACAGCAATTTCTCGGTTTCGTATGCGCTTGACGATGCCTGGCGGGCGGGGTTGGCGGGTTATCACCTGGAGCAGATCAGTGCCGACCGGATCGATGGGCGACGGCAATCCGACTCGAAGGAGCGCGTGCTGGGATTGGGGCCCGGTGTGATGTATCGCCAGGGCAAGCAGACCTTTTTCGCCAATTACTATGTCGAGCAGGGGGCAAGGAATCGCTCTGAGGGTAATCAACTGACCTTGCGCTATCTCCTCCCTTTCTAGGGAGTGGGGCGGCCCGGCAGTTCATGACGGCCCGCTAGCCAGCGCTACAGCAGTAGGGCGCGGATGTCCGCCAGTACGTCGCCGAGACGCTTGGTGAAGCGCGCGGCGGCGGCGCCGTTGATCACGCGGTGATCGTAGGACAGCGACAGCGGCAGCATCAGGCGCGTCTGGAAGGCCTTGCCGTCCCACACCGGCTGCATGGCGGCCTTGGACACGCCAAGGATCGCCACTTCGGGCGCGTTGACGATCGGCGTGAAGCCGGTGCCGCCAATGTGGCCGAGGCTGGAGATGGTG
>NZ_JACXBU010000011.1 GCF_014700075.1 Pseudomonas sp. JM0905a
GGCGTCTTCGACGTGGTGTTCATCCGTAAGACCGTGCGCCAGATTGATCTCAGGCAACCCAAGCCATGACTATCCACCCGTTACCCATGTCTCCCGACAAGCGTTACCCATGTATACCGGCTGAACACGTGGCGCACCCTACGACGGGTGAGGCTGAAACTCACCTGGCGGGGCGTTCGGTCTTTCTCTTGCAGCTTCTGATTGGCTCGATCTGCCAGGTTGCGACGATTTCCTCGCCATACTCGGCCACCCAGGCCCGGTAGGTCAGATGGCGGCCCACGCGCACCTGTATGGACTGTCGCGTGTGCGGATTGAGGTAGGTCCGCAAGGGCTGTGGCGTCGGGCCAGGCACCGCTCGCCGGGTGTTGCGATCCAGCATGGCGAGCAGCTGCGATCGACTGATGCTGTATTCACGCATCAGCGCATGGACGGCGGAAATAAAATGGCGGTCAGCTTCGGAGAGGGCAGGCATGGGGCATCCTCCTAAAAACGCTGCCACAGCGACACGGGACGCCATGGCAGCTAGGGGAACAACATGCATTGCACTCTAGAGTGTAGTCCTGCTTTTCGGTTATCCGCGCCCGACACCTTGCAGTGCAGAGGCGCCACCTTCCGCACGCGCGGCGACGGATGACGTTTCCCGATGCCGGGGATCACGCGCTTCGCCAAGTCTGGTGGTCAGCCAATGGCCTTGGACATTTCGGCGGTGGCCGCCCAGCCCAGCTCTTCATATACCGGCCTGCCGGCCTGGGTGGCGTGCAGCACGGCAAAGCTCACCCCGCGCCGGGCAAACTCGGCTTCGGCCAGCTTCATCAGCGCCGACGCCAGGCCGCGACGTCGATAGGCCGGTTCGACGAACACATTCAGTACATAGCCGCGCTGGTCGAGGCTCGGATGGGACGGGTGGGGAGGCCATTCGATGCTCATGAGGCCTACTGCCGCCACCGGTTGCCCATCGTTCAGCAGGGCAAACCCGTAATAACGGCCATCGGCCAGGCGCTGACGCAGCCAGGGCCGGAAGTGCTCGCTCATCACCTGCAACTCCGATGGAACGCCTCCGGCTTCGAGAAACATGGTTTCGCGATGTACGCAGATCATCTCAAGGTCATTCGGCTCCAGCCGACGCACCTTCAATCCTGAAAAATCGATGTCCCCGGGAATCTCGTTCATCGCACGGCCCTGCCTGTTCGGAGCGTTCGATGCTAGGGCCGGGGAGACGTCAACGGTAGGTGCAGATCGCAAGCAAATTTTCCATACAGCCACGGCGGTCTGTGCGCTTTTGCTGGCCCAAACGGGTGGGTCTACTCTGCACCGATAGATGAGGCGTGCCGCAGTCTCGTCGCAGTCGGGAAGGAACGCTTGTGCCCTGCATGGAGGGCGGAGTGACTAATGCCGTGAAGCGATTACCCGGTCATTCAAACGTCACCCGCGGCGTCGAGGTTCAGCCTGGCGAGGAGGGGACGAGCTTGCGAAGGGACTTCAGGCCACTACCCCAGCAGCCAGTCACATCCCACGGAAACGACGTTTGGCCTCCAGAGCCGGTTCTTCCGCAAGAGGAGAGCAATGGATCGAGAAACCTTGGCCGTGCTGGCCGATCTGGTCGAGCGTGCCGCCACCGCACTTGAAACCCATGGTTTCGCCAGGGAAAGCATTGTGTTGGAAAACCCCACCCATGATCGGCTGCTGCTAGCCGGGGAGTTTCTGGTGGAACAGGCCGCTGACCGGTTCCCTGCGCTTGATCCTTATGTGGCGTCGAGCACGGAAGGCACCATCACCCTGGTTCTGGATCCCGAGAAAACCAGGTAATTCCCGGCCTTGCCGTAAAGCAACTGCGCAGTTTCATCCCGCCCGCTGATGCAAACGGCGATACAGGCTGCTGCCTTCAACTTGCTGGCTACACTCAAATCGATTCGAGCGTGCTTCTCCAGAAATCGGGAGAGCCGAGTGGAGCTACTGATTGAGCAAACCGCCATGCAGGACGAACCTGTATGGCGGGTGCATGCCTGTGGCATGACGTTCAGTTTTCATGACGAGGCTTCCGCCATGACTTTCGCGACTAAGCTGGAGGAGCGAGTCGACGCGCCTCACCATCTTTCAGCGGAAACGGTGAAGCTTTGGGCGGCTGAGCATTACCACATGCTGCGAGGCTCCTAGCGTTACCCGTAATTCGAAAGGCAGTGCCCGGCTGCGGGGCACGAGTTGGATCGAACCAGCTCCCAGCAGCGATTCAAGCAGTCTGTTCGGTGGCGGGGACCACTCGAAGGGTCATGCTGTGCGGTAACGACCATTTCCAGTTGGCCGGCCATTAAATTGAGCGATGCCGTCATGGCAAGGAGCTTTACATGGTCGATTCCACCAGCAACGTGCAGTTGGGCAAGCAGGCCGAACCTGGCAAGCAGACACAGGTCGCCGCCTCCAGCGATAAGCTGAAGGTCGGGGCGCTGATTGCCCTGGTCGTCGGCTCGATGGTTGGCGGCGGTATCTTCTCCCTTCCACAGAACATTGCAGCGAGCGCCAGCGCCGGCGCCACCCTGATCGGCTGGCTGATCACCGGGGTCGGCATGCTGATGCTGGCTTTCGTCTTCCAGACCCTCGCCAACCGCAAGCCCAAGCTCGATGGCGGTGTGTATGCCTATGCCAAGGCCGGGTTCGGCGACTACATGGGCTTCTCTTCGGCCTGGGGCTACTGGATCAGTGCCTGGATCGGCAACGTCAGCTACATGGTGCTGCTGTTCAGCACCCTGGGTTTCTTCTTCCCCCTGTTCGGTGAGGGCAACACCCTGCCGGCGATCATCTGCGCCTCGGTGCTGCTCTGGTTCCTGCACTTCCTGGTACTGCGCGGGATCAAGGAGGCGGCGTTCATCAACACCCTGACCACCATCGCCAAGATGGTGCCCCTGGCGCTGTTCATCGTCATTTGTGCCATCGCCTTCAAGCTGGATGTATTCACCTCCGATTTCTGGGGCGCGGGCAACAGTGACCTGGGCACGGTGATGAACCAGGTGCGCAACATGATGCTGGTCACCGTCTGGGTGTTCATCGGCATCGAGGGTGCGAGCATCTTCTCCGCCCGCGCCGAGAAGCGCAGCGACGTCGGCAAGGCCACGGTGGTCGGCTTCGTTGGCGTGCTCCTGCTGCTGGTGCTGGTCAACGTGCTGTCCCAGGGCATCCTGGCCCAGGCCCAGCTGGCCGGCCTGAAGAACCCGTCGATGGCCGGCGTGCTGGAGAGCGTGGTAGGCCATTGGGGCGCCGTCCTCATCAGCGTCGGGCTGATCGTCTCCCTGGCGGGTGCGCTGCTGTCCTGGACCCTGCTGTGTGCCGAAATTCTTTTCGCCAGCGCCCGCGACCACACCATGCCGGAGTTCCTGCGCAAGGAAAACGCCAACCAGGTGCCGGTCAATGCCTTGTGGCTGTCCAACGGGCTGATCCAGCTGTTCCTGATCATCACCCTGTTCAACAGCTCCACCTACCTCAGCCTGCTGTACCTGGCCACCTCGATGATCCTGGTGCCGTACTTCTGGTCCGCCGCCTACGCGTTGCTGCTGGCCTGGCGTCATGAAACCTACGAGCAAGCTCCCGGCGAGCGTGGCAAGGACCTGCTGATCGCGCTGATTGCCGTGCTCTACGCCGTCTGGCTGGTGTATGCGGCCGGGGTGCAGTACCTGCTGCTGTCGGCGTTGCTCTATGCGCCGGGGGCGATCCTGTTCGCCAAGGCCAAACGCGAACTGGGACAGCCAGTGTTCACCTCGGTCGAGAAGGTGATCTTCCTGCTGGTGCTGATCGGCGCGCTGATCGCCGGATACGGCCTGTACAGCGGCTTCCTCAGCCTCTGACTCGGGGCACACATGGCGGACGGCGTTTTGCGTCCGCCATTTCCGGTTCGAATTTCGAGGGAGATCGCCATGGATAGACCCGGAGATGAATCCCGGCAAAGAGTGCTCGACCCCGTGGACCGCGCAACCGAAGTGATTTTCGGGCTGCTGATGGCCATGACCTTCATCGGCTCACTGAGCGTCGCCACCTCGGGCCGTGAAGAGGCGCGGACCATGCTGATCGCGGCCTTCGGCTGCAACCTTGCGTGGGGCCTGGCGGATGCCGTGATCTACCTGCTGCGTACCTGGACCGAGCGCACCCGTAGCCGAACGCTCATGGCCCGCTTGCAGGGGGATGCCGGCCCGGACAAAGGCCGAGCCTTGATCGCCGACGCCCTGCCGCCGCGCATTGCCGAGGCGGCGGACCCCGATGGATTGGAGATGCTGCGCCTGCGCTTGCTGCTCAACGCCGACAAGCCCGCTCGTTCGCGGTTGGACTTCGAAGACATCAAGGGCGCGTTGGGCACCTTCCTGCTGGTGGTGCTGGCGACCTTTCCGCCGGTGATTCCCTTCCTGCTGATCGATACCACCGGCGTGGCGATTCGTACCTCCAACCTGGTGGCCCTGGGGATGCTGTTCCTCAGCGGCTGGCTGCTGGCTCGCTACTCCGGCGGCAACACCTGGGCAACGGGCGCGGCATTGGCGTTGGTGGGAACGGCGTTGCTCTTCGCGATCATCGCGCTGGGCGGGTGACCGAGGTAGGGTGCGTCGTGCGCACCGTTCAAGGGATTGCGCACAGCTCAGTTACCCGTGCGCATGGCGCACCCTACCTACGAACCACGCTCACTCAGTGGCCATTTCCTGCAACATCTCCAGCGCGCGATCAAAATCGAAAAGCTCGACCTGCTGCGCCACCTTGGCCAGAAGCGCCGCTTCTGCCGGGCCGGTGGCCATGGTTTGCAGTGACTTGAGGGTGTCCAAGGCTGCTGCATCGCTATCGGCCAGAAGCCGCTTCAGTTCGGTCAGGCGAGCGCCAAACCGGGCCTGTGAGCGTGGCGCGGCGGGCAGCTCAGTGGCGGGACTCGATTGCGCGACCCCTGCGAGGGCGGCCAGCAACGGAGCAAGGACGCGCTCGACCTCCAGGAGCCGGGCCTGTATCTCCTCGGACGCCTCCCCAGCGAGGCAGGCCTGCTCCAGCGCGGCGGCTGCCTGAGCCACCGTTCCGGCACCGATATTGCCGGCGGTGCCGCGCAGGGTATGGGCCAGCCGGGTTGGCGCCGTTGGATCGTCGCTGGCACTTGCCTGCTGGAATTGCTCACTGAAACGCAGCTGGCTGGCATGGAACTTACGCAGCAGACGCAGGTACAAGTCACGCTTTCCCATGCAGGTCGCGAGGCCGGCGGCCAGGTCGATGCCTTCCAGGCTCGCGGGCAGCTCCGTGGTCGCCTCGGGAGCACTCACCACTGGTACCTCGGCCTTGCGACGCGCCCCTGGCCTGATCCACCTGGCCAGGGTGGCGAACATGTCGGTCACGTTCAGCGGCTTGGAAATATGGTCGTTCATGCCGCTGGCCAGGGCCCGCTCGCGATCGCCCGCCATGGCGTTGGCGGTCATGGCGATCACCGGCAATTCAGCGAAACGGGGTTGTTGGCGAATCCGCTGGGTAGCCGTATAGCCATCCATCACGGGCATCTGGCAATCCATCAGCACGCCGTCGAATTCCGCATCCTGCTCCAGCAGGTCCAGCGCCTGTTGCCCGTCGACCACCTGGCTCAGCTCGATCCCCACGCCCTGCAACAGTTCGCAGGCCAGTTCACGGTTGAGCTCGTTGTCTTCCACCAGTAGCAGGCGGGCACCCCGCAAGCCGGCCATGTCGTTTGCACTCTGCCCGTAGCGCTCGCTGGCGCGGGTTTCGGCCTGTGGCACTTTGCCGAGCACCGTGCCCAACGCCTCCAGCAAGGTCGAGGGTGTCACCGGCTTGGTCAGCACAACAGGCAGAGTCAAGCCCTGACGCTCGGCCTGCTCGCGCACCTCTTCACGGCCAAAGGCGGTCACCATGATCACCGATGGCGTGCGGGCCAGATTGGCCTCGTGCATGCGCCGGACCGTCTCCACGCCATCCATGCCGGGCATGCGCCAGTCCATCAGCACCAGGTCATAGGGCAGGTTGCGCTGCTCGGCATCCACCAGCATCCGCAGGGCCAGGCCACCGCTGTCGGCAACATCCACCTCCACACCGTAACTCCTGGCCATGCTGGAGAGGATTTCGCGGGCGCTGGCATTGTCGTCCACCACCAGAACCCGCGTTCCGAGCAATTCGTCGGCAGTAAACATGCGCCGTGGTTGCGCATTGCGCTGTATGTCCAGGCTCAGGCTGAAATGAAAGGTCGAACCCTGGCCGGGCACGCTTTCCACCCAGATGCGCCCGCCCATGAGTTCCACCAGGCGTTTGGAGATGGAGAGGCCAAGCCCGGTTCCGCCGTATTTGCGGGTGGTGGAGCTGTCGGCCTGGCTGAAGGACTGGAACATGCGCCCGCACTGTTCCTCGCTCATGCCGATACCGGTGTCGCGCACCCAGAAATGCAGTTCCACCCGCGAGTCGTCGCCGCCGATGCGCTCTACGCCGACCACGATCTCGCCGCGCTCAGTGAACTTCGCCGCGTTGTTACCCAGATTGATCAGCACCTGGCCCAGGCGCAGCGGATCGCCAAGCAGCGCGGTCGGCAGGTTGGGGGAGGTGTTGTAGAGCAGCTCCAGGCCTTTGTCCTCCGCCTTCAGGCCGACCATGCTGGCGAAGTTCTCCAGGACGTCCTCCAGGTGGAAGGGAATGACTTCGAGGTCCATCTTGCCGGCTTCGATCTTGGAAAAGTCGAGGATGTCATTGATGATCCCCAGCAGGTTTTCTGCCGAGCGATGCACCTTCTCGATGTAATTGCGTTGCCGCGGGTCCAGTTCCGTGCGCAGTGCCAGATGGCTCATGCCAATGATGGCGTTCATCGGTGTGCGGATCTCGTGGCTCATGTTGGCCAGGAAATCGCTCTTGGCACGGGTTGCCTCTTCGGCCATCTCCCTGGCGCGTTGCACCACGGCTTCGGCTTGCTTGCGCTCGCTGATGTCACGCGCCGAGGCGCACACGCAGGTGCCGCGCCCCTCCAGCGCCGGCAAGTGCGAGAGACCAATCTCCACGGAGAACAGGCTGCCGTCCTTGCGCACGCCCTGCAGGTCGTCCAGGTTGGCGCCCATCTGCCGGGTGCCGCCCTGAGCCATGAAACCGTCCCGCAACCCGACGTGGCGTGCACGGTAAGCGGTGGGCACGAGACGCTCGACGGATTCACCTATCAGTTCACCGGTGGCGTAGCCGAACAGGCTGTCCAGTTGCGGGTTGGTCATCAGGATGCGGCCGTCCGAGCCAATCACGATCATGCCGTCCGGCGCGGCCTCGATGATGCCCCGGTACCAGGCCTCCGTGGCACGCAGTGCACTCTGCTGCGTTTCCAGTTCCTGCGCCTGCTGTTCCAGCTGCAACGCCTGGGCGCCCATCTCGTCGGCCTGCCGGCGCGTTTCCGCGAGCAATTCCTGCACCGCCAGATTGCGCTCCATCAGTGCCATGGTCCCGGCCAGCCGGGGCAGCGCCTCCTGCAGCAAGGCTTTTTCGCGCTCGCCCAACGTCTGGAACCCAGCCAGTTCGAGCACGCCATGCAGCCGGTCGCCACGCAGGATCGGTTGCAGCAGCAGATAACTGGCCGGCAGTTCGCCCAGTTGCGAGCGCAGCCGGCCGAATTGCTGTGGCAACTCCTCGAACTGGCGCGGGCTGCGGTCAAGCGCGCACTGTCCGAGCAGGCCGGTGCCCAGCGCTACAACGTCATTCGGCGGGTATTCCGGGTCGGTGGCGTAACTGCCCATGAGCTCCAGATGATCGCTGCCTTGCCGGAGGCTGTAGAGCACGCCCCGGCAGATGCCGAGCATGCCGGCCATGTGTCGGAGAAAGGTCTGGGCCAGCTCATCCGGCGTGGTCGCCTGAGGCAGGTCGGCCTGCAATTGCGCTGACTGCGCCTGGATCCAGCGCTGGCGATCGAGTTGCTGGGCCTTGGTCTGCAAGGTGGCAATGGCGCGCGCCAGGTCGCCCGTTTCGTTTGCCATGTCGGTATGGGGGATGTGCTGATCCAGCTGCCCAGCAGTCAGTTGGTCGACGGCAACGCGGACCCGGTTGAGCGGAAGCCGAATCGAGCGACTGACCAGGCTGGCGAGCAGCAGCGCCAGCGTCAGTCCGCCCAACAGCAGTACATAGGTCAGGGTCGTGCTGAACCGGGCGAACTCGGCGATCTGCTTGGCCGTGTCATGGATGAAGTCTTCCTTGACCTGGGCCATGCGGTTGAGCAACTGGTCAGCCTGCTGGTCCAGGGTCTGAAACTCGCCGCTGTTGAGTTGCATCAGCGCCTGGCCCTGATACCCCCGGCCGACCAGGTCCAGGACTTCCTCACCGCCGCGCTGTATGCGTTCCAGCAACACCTCCAGCTCGGCCAGTTGCACCAGGCTCTGTTGCCGGCGCAGCGTCGGCCGCGCCTGAGCCAGCGACTCCTGCAGCCTCTCGCGTGTTTCATTCAGCTGCTTCAGCGCGTCGACACGGATTTCTCCGCTGCTGGTGCCCACGGCGCGCTGTAGCGCCTGGACCAGGTGCGGCAGCTGTGCACGCGCTTCCTGCAAGTGGGCGGCGCCCACCAGGTCCTTCTGGTACAGCTGCTGCATATCGCGCTGCAACAATTGCTGGGTGCGCAGGCTTTGCACGCCAAGCACCAGTATCAGCGCCAGCAGCGCGGCAAACCCCATGATCAGCTTGTGGTGCAGGGACAGGCGTTCAAGCAGGGCAGACACTTTGTTCATGGCAACTCCCCATTGCCGAAACCGGAAAGGTCACGCCGAGACTCAAGGCTCCTGCGCGATGTGCTCGAGTGCCGCCAGTTGTTTGGCCATGTCCTGGTCGCTGTCTGCATAGCGTTCGGCAATCGCGCGGAACTGCCCTTGGCAACTCAGGAAGGCATCGCAGACATCCGGGTCGAAATGCGCCCCGCGCCCCTGACGGATGATCTCCACCGCCTGCTCATGGGACATGCCGGCCTTGTACACGCGCCGGCTGATCAGCGCGTCGTAGACATCCGCAACGGCCATCAGCCGCGCGCTGATGGGGATGTCATCGGCAGCCAGCCCCTCGGGATAGCCGCTGCCGTCCCACTTTTCCTGGTGGCTGTAGGCAATTTCCTTGGCCAGGCGCAGGAATCCGACGGAGATGCCCAACTGATCCTCGGCATGCTGGATGGCATCGCGCCCACGGGTGGTGTGGGTTTTCATGATTTCGAACTCTTCCGGGGTCAGGCGCCCCGGTTTGAGCAGGATGTAGTCGGGAATGCCAATCTTGCCGATGTCGTGCAGCGGAGCTGACTTGAAGAGCAGCTGGATGGTCTCGTCATTGAGGAAATGCCTGAAGCGCGGATGGTCGCGCAGCAGTTCGGCCAGCAGCTCCACGTAGTGCTGGGTACGGCGGATATGGTTGCCTGTCTCGTTGTCGCGGGTCTCGGCCAGCGAGGTCATGGCCTGGATGGTCACATCCTGGATGGCCATTACTTCGGCGGTGCGGCGTTGCACTTCCTTCTCCAGGTACTCCTTCTGGTCGCGCAGGAAGTCGGCCGCGGCCTTGATCTTCAACTGGGTGTCCACCCGCGCCAGGACCACTGGCGGGCTGATCGGCTTGGTGATGTAGTCCACGGCGCCCAGTTTGAGGCCGAGGATCTCGTCCTCCATGGCCGCCATGGAGGTGAGAAAAATGATGGGAATGTCAGCGGTGCGCGGGTCGAGCTTGAGCTGTTCCGCCACCTGATGGCCGGAAAGCCCCGGCATCATGATGTCCAGCAGGATCAGGTCCGGCAGCGGGTCGGCCTGCAACAGGCGAAGCGCCTTCTCGCCGCTGTTGGCGGCCTTGACCCGATACCGGTCCTTCAACAGGTCGGCCATCAGCATCAGGTTGTCGGGCGTGTCGTCTACGACGAGAACCGTGGCTGCCCTGTAGGTATCGTGCGTGCTGTCCATGATCAGTAGCTCCCCAGCTAGTCAGAGAGCGGCGCAGAGTCCTGCCGCTCGGTTGTAGGGGAGATTAGTCGTGGATTGTGGAGATGACGATTTGTGCCGCAGGACTTCCTGCCCGCTCGACGACAGGCGCCATTTGCAATGGGCCGATCCCGGTCATCCTGCGAACCGCTTGTCCATCTACCTTTGCCAGGTGGCCATCACCATGGTCCAAACAGGGAAGTTCCAGGCTGCAGGCAGGAGGCAAACATGGCCAGTGCACTCAAGATCCGGGCTACGGTGATCTGCCGCCGAGACAATGAGGTTTTGCTCGTTCGCAAGATGCAGAAGAAATGGAACCTCCCCGGTGGACGGGTGGAAGTTGACGAAGCCCCGCCGCAAGCGGCACAGCGGGAGCTGCTGGAGGAAATCGGGCTGGTAGCGGAGCAGCTCGATTTCGTTACCCAGCTTGAGCTGTACGAAACCCGGCACCACATCTTTCATGCCCAGCTCCCCACCTCACAGCCCCCGCAGCCGCTCAACGAAATCGTCGAATGCCGCTGGTTCCCCCTGGAGTTCCTCGACGACGAAAACTGCCATAAAGCCGTCCATCGCCTGTTCAAGGAGGCGGAGACGGCTTGATGGGGAGCCTGGGGTTAGGTGAATGTGCCACTCATGAGCGCGCTCCAGCGCTGGTTTCCGCGCCTGGCGAGTACAGCCTGCGGCGCCGCATGAGCCAGTACGCCGCCGGAATGACGAACAGCGACAGCAAGGGTGCCGTGACCATGCCGCCCACCATGGGCACGGCGATGCGGCTCATCACCTCGCTGCCGGTGCCGCCGCTCCAGAGAATGGGCAGCAGGCCGGCGATGATGACGGCGACGGTCATTGCCTTGGGCCGCACCCGTTGTACGGCGCCTTCGCGAATGGCGCCCAGCAAGTCCCTGTTCGTGGCTCGCCCGGCGGCTTGCTGGTCTGACCAGGCATTCTTCAGGTAGAGCAGCATGATCACGCCGAACTCGGCGGCCACGCCGGCCAGGGCGATGAAACCGACGCCGGTGGCCACCGACAGGTTGAAGCCCATCAGGTAGAGGAACCACACGCCGCCGGTCAGCGCGAAGGGCAGGGTGGCCATGATCAGTGCGGCTTCATCGACGCGCCCGAAGGTGAGGTAGAGCAGCACGAAGATGATCGTCAGCGTCGCCGGCACCACCAGTTTCAGTCTCGCATTGGCCCGCTCCAGGAACTCGAACTGCCCGGAATAGCTGATGCTCATGCCGGGCGCGAGCTTCACCGAGCCTTCGACTGCCTGCCGCAGGTCCTTCACCACGGACGCCAGGTCCCGCCCCCGGACGTCGACATAGACCCAGCCGGAGAGTCGCGCATTTTCGCTCTTGAGCATGGGAGGCCCGTCGACGACGCGGATCGCGGCTACGGTGCCTAGGGTGATCTGGCCGCCCTGGCGGGTGTAGATCGGCAGTTGCTGGAGCGCGACCACCGAATCGCGCCACTCACGCGGGTAGCGGACGTTGATCGGATAGCGAGCCAGCCCTTCAACGGTTTCACCCACGTTCTCACCGCCGATGGCGCTGGCCACGATGGCCTGCACGTCGGCGATGTTCATGCCGTAGCGGGCTGCCGCCTGTCGATCGATGTCGACGTCTATGTAGCGTCCGCCAGTCAGCCGTTCGGCGAGGGCGGAGGTCACGCCGGGGACTGCCTTGGCGACCTGCTCGATAGCCTGGGTGGCCCGGTCGATCTCCTGCAGGTTGGTGCCGGCCACTTTCACCCCGATGGGGCTCTTGATGCCGGTTGCCAGCATGTCGATCCGGTTGCGGATGGGCGGAATCCAGATGTTGGTCAGGCCGGGTACCCTGACCACGCGATCCAGTTCGTCCACAAGCCTTTCCGTGGTCATTCCGCTGCGCCATTGGTCCTTCGGTTTGAAGCGGATGGTGGTCTCGAACATCTCCAGTGGCGCGGGATCGGTGGCCGTCTCCGCACGGCCAGCCTTGCCGAAGACGCTGGCAACCTCGGGCACCGTCTTGATCAGGCGGTCGGTCTGTTGCAGCAGCTCCGAGGCCTTCTGTGCAGACAGGCCAGGCAGCGCGGAGGGCATGTAGAGCAGGTCGCCTTCGTCCAGCGGCGGGAGGAACTCGCCACCCAGGCGGGAAATGGGCCAGAGGGTCGTCAGCAAAGCCAGAACGGCCACCGCCAGGGTCGCCTTGGGAAAGCGCAGGACGACATCCAGCGCCGGCTGGTACAGCCTGATCAGCGCGCGGTTGAGCGGGTTGCTCTGTTCCGGCGGTATCCGGCCGCGTATCCAGTAGCCCATCAGCACCGGCACCAGGGTAACGGCAAGGCCGGCGGCTGCCGCCATGGCATAGGTCTTGGTGAAGGCCAGCGGGCCGAACAGCCGTCCCTCCTGGGCCTCCAGGGTGAACACCGGGATGAATGACAGCGTGATGATCATCAGGCTGAAGAAAAGCGCTGGGCCGACTTCGGTCGCCGCCTCGGTCATTACCCGCCAGTGCTCGTCGCCGCGCAACGCTTCGCCCGGATGGCGGGCGTGCCAGGCCTCGATGCGCTTGTGGGCGTTCTCGATCATCACCACCGCCGCGTCGACCATGGCACCAATCGCGATGGCAATTCCGCCCAGGGACATGATGTTGGCGTTGATGCCCTGGACGTGCATGACCCCGAAAGCAACCAGCACGCCCACTGGCAACGAGACGATGGCCACCATGGAGGAACGCAGGTGCCAGAGGAACGCCGCGCAGACCAGGGCTACGACAAGGAACTCCTCGATCAGCTTCTGGCTGAGATTGCGCACGGCCCTCTCGATCAGCTGGCTGCGGTCGTAGGTGGTGACGATTTCCACGCCCTGCGGGAGGCTCTTGCGCAGTTCATCCAGCCTGGCCTTGACCGCCGTGATGGTGTCCCGTGCGTTCTTGCCGCTACGTAGCACCACCACGCCGCCAACGGCCTCGCCTTCGCCATCCAGTTCGGCAATCCCCCGGCGCATTTCCGGGCCGAGCTGGACGGTCGCCACGTCACCCAGGGTTACGGGTGTGCCCTGGGGCGTCAGTTTCAGGGGCACGGCACGGAAGTCGGCTAGGGTCTTGAGGTAGCCGGAGGCCCTGACCATGAACTCGGCCTCGCCCATTTCCAGCACGGCGCCACCGGTTTCCTGGTTGGCCTTGCCGATGGCTTCCACCACATCGGCCTGGGTCAGGCCCTGGCTGGTGAGACGGATGGGGTCGAGCTGGACCTGATACTGCCTGACCATGCCGCCCACGGTAGCGACTTCGGCGACGTTGGGCAGGGTTTTCAGCTCGTACTTGAGGAACCAGTCCTGGTAGGCGCGGAGCTGCGCCAGGTCGTGTGTGCCGCTGCGGTCGACCAGGGCGTACTGGAAAATCCAGCCAACCCCGGTCGCGTCCGGCCCCAGCGCCGCACGGGCCGTGGCGGGCAGGCGGCCCTGCACCTGGTTCAGGTACTCCAGCACCCGTGAGCGGGCCCAGTACAGGTCTGTGCCGTCTTCGAAGAGCACGTAGACGAAGCTGTCGCCGAAGAAGGAGAACCCGCGTACCGTCCTGGCGCCCGGCACCGACAGCATGGTGGTCGCCAGCGGGTAGGTGACCTGGTTCTCGACGATCTGCGGGGCCTGGCCCGGATAGCTGGTGCGGATGATGACCTGCACATCGGACAGGTCGGGCAGGGCGTCGATCGGCGTCTCGCGCAGCGACCAGATGCCCCAGCCCACCGCGAACAGCGTGGCCAGCAGCACCAGGAAACGATTGGCGACCGACCAGCGGATCAGTTTCTCGATCATCGCGCGGGCTCCAGTTTCTCCACCTGCTCGATCAGCAGGCCGCTGTCGGTCTCGCGCACCCTCACTCGGATACGGTCGCCGGCCTTGAGGCCTTGCGCCAGCTCGGGCCGGGCCAGGGGGAAGGCCATGGTCATCCCCGGCATGCCGAGGGTCTTGAACGGACCGTGGGAGATGGTCAGGTCCTGCTCGCCGACCTCGACGATGCTGGCGTCGGCTTCGTGCAGGCCAGGAGCGGCCTTGAGCGGCTCGGCTTCGTGCAAGGTCCTGGCTTCGATGCCGCGCAGATTGGCTTCCGAGTCGATGAGGAACTGCCCGGAGGCGACGACCTGCTGACCTGCTTCCAGGCCGGCAAGCACCACCGTCTGCCCCTCGCTTTCCTGGCCCAGGCGAACTTCAACAGGGCGGAAGCGGCCTTGGTCTTCAGCCAGCATCACCAGCGCACGCTTGCCGGTGCGGATGACCGCTTCGCTGGGGACCAGCAACACGTCGTCCCGTCCTTGCTGGTTCAACTGGACCTGCGCCGTCATGCCCGGTCGCAAGCGACCCGTGGCGTTATCCAGCTCGATGCGTACCCGCAGCGTCCGGCTTTGCGGGTCCGCTTCCGGAAGAATGGCGGCGAGGATGCCGTGGGTGGTCTCACCCGGCAGGGCGGGCAGACGTGCTTCGACGGCTTGCCCGACCCTCAACGTGGCGGCCTGGGCTTCCGGAACGGCCACCTCCAGCCAGACCCGGTCGATGCCATTGATCCTGGCCAGCGTCTGTCCGGCAGACAGGGCCATGCCTGTGCGCACTTCCAGATCGCGGATCACGCCGCTGATGGGGCTGGTCAGGGTCAGGGCCGGTTCAGCCTTGCCACGACGCTCGATGCGCGCGATCAGGGCGCCCGGCATGCCGACCAGTTGCAGGCGCTGGCGTGCCGCAGCGAGCAAGGCGGGGTCGCCCGAGCGGCGCAAGGCGAGGAACTCTTCCTGCGCTGCTGCCCATTCGGGAATCAGCACGTCGGCGAGAGGATCACCGGCGGCGACGACGTCACCCGGTGCACGAGCGTAGGCACGTTCGACGAACCCGCTGGCGCGCGCCTGGACCAGTGCCACGTTCCGCGCATCGTAGGCGAGTACGCCGGTCAGCTGGATGTCCTGCTCCAGTTTTCCCGTGGTGACCGGAGCCAGGCGCACGCCGAGGTTCTGCTGGATGTCCGGCTCAATGCGAACGGAGCCTGCTTCATCCGCGTCCTCGGCGTATTTGGGGACCAGTTGCATGTCCATGAAGGGCGATTTGCCGGGCTGGTCGAACTTCTGCTGCGGGTACATGGGGTCGTACCAGTAGAGCGGCTGGCGTTCGTTCCGGGCGGCTTGGTGGTCGGTGCCCGTGGCGGACGTTGGCGCATGGCCCAGGTTGGCGAACCAGTAACCCCCGGCAGCGCCCAGGAGCAGCATGGCGCCCATCAGCGTCGGCAGGGTCCAGTTAGAGCGGCTCATGGGCGCTCCTCCCCGTAGGTGAAGTAGAGACGGGCCGCCGCCTGGGCCTGCTGGCCCTGCAGGTCGATTTCCTTGAGCCTGGCCTGGATGAGTTCGCGGCGTGCTTCGATGACGCTGGCCAGCTCGGACTTGCCTGCCCGGTAGTCCGCCAGGGCCAGGCGTACCTTTTCCTCGGCCAGCGGAACCAGGGTGGCGCGGCTGCGGCTGACGGCTCGATCCAGACGCCGGTAGTCCGCTACGTCGGCTTCCAACTGCTGGGCGTGTTCGCGCAGCAGCGCTTCGCGTTCGGCCTCCAGTTGATTCACCTGGGCCCGGCGCGCGGCGATCTTGGGGTCCTGGCGGGAGCCGGCGAACACCGGCAGGTCGAAGGTGAATTGAACGGTCATCATGTCGCCGAACTCACGGCCACGGCGCTGGTAATCCACCTCCCAGCTCCAGTCGGGCTTCTTCTCCGCCTCGGCTTCGCGCACCTGGGCTTCGGCTTCGCGGGTCATCGGCTCGTAGGTCGCCAGTTCCGGGTGGCGATGCAGGGCGTGCAGGTACTGCGGGGCATCGATGGGCCAGCTCGGGAAGTCCCCGGAAAGGGGCAGGGCGGCGTCCTGGCCGATCCAGCGCTTGAGTGCCGCGCGTGCCTGGGCGAGCTGCAGTTCCAGCTCATCCTGTTGCTCGGCCAGTTGCGCCGCTTCCTGCCTGGGCTCCACGGCGTCCTGCGCCTGGCCGCGTCCGCCCGCCAGACGGGCCTGTACCGTCTGTTCGAGCAGGCGGTTTTCGCGGAAGAAATCGTCGAAACGGGCCAGTTTGCGCTGGCCGGTGTAGGTGGTGATCCAGGCCAGGGCTGTTTCGCGACGGACTTTCACCCGTTCGGCAGCTGCCTCGGCGGCGGCGCGGTCTACCGACGCGCGGGCGGTTTCGATCCGGGCATCGCGCTTGGCGCGGTTCGGCATTTCCTGCATCACGCCCACCATCTGCATGGTCATGAAGTCGCGATCCAGGCTCCAGCGGTCTTCGCCCTCGACAGGGACGTTCTGCAGGCCCAGGGCAAGTTTGGGGTCGGGCAGTTCGCCGGCCGGTATCGCCGCGTTCTGCGCCGCGTCCAGCTTGGCGGCTTGTGCCGAGAGGGAAGGGGCGTTGCGTTCGGCCAGCTGCAGGGCTGCGTCCAGCGATAGCGATGCAGCCTGGCCGGGAAGGGCGAACAGCATCATTGCCAGGGCGGCGGGCACGGGCCATCCACGGCAAGGATTGGGGGAGGTCATCGGGTGATTCCTCTGAAATTTCAGCGCATAGGCGCGAACCCCACCGCAGCCACAGCTGATGCAGTGGGGAATTCAGGTCAGGGAGGAATCAGGCGGTGGGAGGTCGCCAGAGGTCGGCAGGCGAGCGGTCGGGAATTGCTTGGGAGGGAGCGGGGGCCAGCACCGGTCCGTTGTGGGTGACGGGCGGCTTCAGGACGGAAACCTGAAGCATGCTGCCGGTCTTGCATTCCTGGCCGGTCTTGCAGGCCTTCTTGCCGTGCTCGGCCATCTTGCCCATGTCGTGGCAGCAATCTTCATCCATGTCGGCCATGTGGCTCATGCCGCTGGCTTGCATGGGGCAGGGCTCGGTTGGCGCTTCGACGCCCGCCATCCCGGTCAGGGGAAGCGACAGGCTGATCAGGAAGATGAAGAAAACGCGAAGGCACCGTTTCATGCGGCGGAGTTTAGTTCGCGGTCGGCGGGCGTCGCAATTGGCTTGACATGACAATTTTCCAGGGCCCGCTGCGGAGACGTTGCTTTATATGCGGAAATCCATATATTCACTTTTCCGCATGTTCCGTCCGTATCGATCGTCGAGGCGTCCATGGCGAATCTCCTGACCCCAACCTCCGTATTCAAGGCCCTGGCCGATGAAACCCGGGCGCGGCTGATGCTGCTCATCGCGCGTGAGGGTGAGCTGTGCGTCTGCGAGTTGACCTGCGCACTCAACGAGAGCCAGCCGAAGATTTCCCGCCACCTCGCGCAATTGCGCACCTGCGGGCTGCTGGCTGATCGGCGCCAGGGGCAATGGGTGCACTACCGCCTTCATCCGGACCTTCCCGGCTGGGTGCGCAGCATGTTGAGCACCGCGCTGGAGGCCAACCAGGACTGGCTGACGGGGGATGTTTCACGGCTGGACGTGATGGGTGGCCGCCCGGAACGAGCCGCGGCCTGTTGTTGAGTGCCAACTTCGCCAGGTGACCGGGTGGTTCGGGCGCCTGGCATTCCTTCCTCTTCTGCAATCACTGAGCACACTTTCATGAGCATCAAAGTCGGTATCAACGGCTTCGGTCGTATCGGTCGTCTGGCCCTGCGCGCCGCCTGGGGCTGGCCGGAGTTCGAGTTTGTCCGCATCAATGACCCGGCGGGTGACGCGGTGACCCACGCGCACCTGTTGAACTTCGACTCGGTACATGGCCGCTGGCACCAGGAGGCCGGCGCCGAGGGCAATTGCCTGGTGATCGGTGACAAGCGCATCCAGGTCACCGCCAACAAGGCGATTGCCGACACCGACTGGTCGGACTGCGATCTGGTGATCGAGGCCAGCGGCAAGATGAAGACCGTCGCGGTGCTCCAGGCCTACCTGGACAAAGGCGTGAAGCGCGTGGTGGTGAGCGCCCCGGTGAAGGAGGAGGGCGCGCTGAACGTGGTGATGGGGGTGAACCAGCATCTGTTCGACCCGGCCAGGCACCGCATCGTCACCGCTGCGTCCTGCACCACCAACTGCCTGGCGCCAGTGGTCAAGGTGATCCACGAGAAGCTCGGTATCCGCCATGGCTCCATCACCACCATCCACGACCTCACCAATACCCAGAGCATCCTCGACCAGCCGCACAAGGACCTGCGCCGCGCCCGCGCGTCGGGCATGAGCCTGATCCCCACCACCACGGGTTCGGCCACTGCCATCGCGGAAATCTTTCCCGAGCTGCGTGGCCGCCTGAATGGCCACGCCGTGCGCGTACCCCTGGCCAACGCCTCGCTGACCGACTGCGTCTTCGAGGTGGAGCGGGCGACCACGGTGGAGGAGGTCAACCAACTGCTCAAGGCGGCTGCCAATGGCGAGCTGAACGGCATCCTGGGTTTCGAGGAGCGCCCGCTGGTGTCCATCGACTACCGTACCGACCCGCGTTCATCGATCATCGATGCGCTGTCGACCCTGGTAGTCAATGGCACCCAGGTGAAGCTCTACGCCTGGTACGACAACGAATGGGGCTACGCCAACCGCACCGTCGAGCTGGCCCGCCTGGTCGGGTTGGCCGGCTGATCGGGGGCGCGTGGCGATCATGAAAGCCTTGTCGGGTCTTTCCCCGGAAGTGCGCCAATACCTGCTGGTGACCGGTAATTACTGGGCCTTCACCCTCACCGACGGCGCGCTGCGCATGCTGGTGGTGCTGCACTTCCACACCCTGGGCTACACGCCTCTGCAGATCGCCGCGCTGTTCCTGTTCTACGAGATCTTCGGCGTCATCACCAACCTGGTGGGCGGCTACCTCGGCGCTCGCCTGGGGCTGAACCGCACCATGAACATCGGTCTCGGGATGCAGGTCGTGGCGTTGCTGATGCTCACCGTACCGGCAGCCTGGCTCACCATTCCCTGGGTGATGGGGGCGCAGGCCCTGTCGGGCATCGCCAAGGATCTCAACAAAATGAGCGCCAAGAGTTCGATCAAGCTCCTGGTGCCAGGCAACCAACAGGGCACCCTCTACAAGTGGGTGGCCATCCTCACCGGCTCGAAGAATGCCCTGAAGGGCGTGGGCTTTTTCCTCGGGGGCGCTTTGCTGGCGCTGCTGGGCTTCACGGGAGCGGTGTTCGCCATGGCGGCGCTGCTGTCCCTGATCTGGCTTGGCAGCCTGGTGATGCTGAAGAAGGACCTGGGCAAGGCCAAGGCGAAGCCGAAATTCCGCGACATCCTGTCGAAAAGCCGGGCGGTAAACGTGCTCTCGGCGGCGCGCCTGTTCCTCTTTGGTGCCCGCGATGTCTGGTTCGTGGTGGCGTTGCCGGTCTACCTGAGCACGGCCTTTGGCTGGGACTTCTGGCTGGTCGGCGGCTTCCTTGCTACCTGGATCATCGGCTACGGAATCGTGCAGTCCCTGGCGCCAGCCCTTACCGGCAAGCAGCGTGGTCATGTGCCGGATGGTCGTGCCGCCTTTGCCTGGGCTGCCATGCTGGCAGTCGTGCCGGCGGCGATTGCCCTCGGACTTGCGGCAAGCGGCTCGACCCAGGCCGTGTTGCTGGGGGGCTTGATGCTGTTTGGTGTGCTGTTCGCGGTGAATTCGTCGCTGCACAGCTACCTGATCGTCAGCTATGCCAAGGAGGACGGGGTATCGCTGGACGTGGGCTTCTACTACATGTCCAACGCCCTGGGCCGGTTGCTGGGTACCTTGCTGTCCGGCTGGGTCTACCAGGCCCATGGCATGGAAGCCTGCTTGTGGATTTCCTCGCTTTTCGTCCTGATGGCAGCCGCTATCTCCTGCGCCTTGCCCCGGCACGCGGCAGGCCAGGCTGGCTGTTCCTGACGGGGAGGGCGGAGGCAAGTAGCTCCCTGCACTACATGGGCAGCTGTGACCTGGTGCGATGCCATCGCTTCAGCTCGGCCTGCTGGCCCGCGTATATGAATTCGTCCCTGCAGGGGCGCTGTGGGCTGGCTAAAGATATCGCTGTAGAGCCTGCCAGTTCCCGCGCAGCGACTATGCTGGAACTCAGCCGTGTTGGCAGTGGACGGTCGACGCTGCAGTGCATGACCCGAAAGGGATGTCGAGGCCGGAATCCCGGCAGAAATGACGATCATTGAGCAGAAATGATTTGGATCAGAGCCGGCGTGACCTGAGGATCTCCGCCCCTTGCCCGCCGGGTCACCGCCAAGTCCGGTTGTTCTCGCCCGAGTGCCACAGCAGAAGGAGAGTTAAATGCTGCCGAATGCCGTTTCAGAAAGGATCCTGTCCCGCGGATTGATGGATGTGCTCATTCGAGCGGGGTTGGTCGCCATCCTCGCCATCTCCTGCTACGAGGTGTTCCGTCCCTTTCTGAACCTGATGCTCTGGGCAATGATCCTGGGCGTCACCTTCTACCCGCTGCATCTGAGCATCAAGTCGCGACTGGGCCTGCGTGACGGGCATGTGGCCACGCTGATCGTGGTCGTCTCGCTGATCCTGCTGATGGTGCCGATCTACCTGCTGGCGGCGTCCATGGCCGAGTCGGTGCAGGCGGCCATCGAACTGATCAAGAGCGGCAACCTGCAGGTACCGGCGCCGAACGAATCCGTTGCCAGTTGGCCGCTGATCGGACAGCCGCTGTTTGACTTCTGGCAGCGCGCTTCGAGCGACCTAACCAGTCTGCTCAAGCAACTGCTGCCGCACCTGCGCGGTTTCGGCCTGGGCCTGTTCGGCAAGCTGGCCGGCGTTGGCGCGGGCTTCCTGCTGTTCATCGCTGCGCTGATCGTGGCCGGCATCTTCATGGCCTTTGGCGAGAACGGCCACCGCAGCGCCGTGCAGATCGCCTCGCGGATTTCAGGTCCGGACCGTGGGCCGCAGATCGCCCAGCTATGCACCGCGACCATCCGTGCGGTGGCCCAGGGCGTGGTGGGCATTGCCTTCATCCAGATGCTGCTGGTGGGGCTGGGTTTCGTACTGATGGGGATTCCGGGTGCCGGCCTGCTGGCGCTGATGGTCCTGCTGCTGGGCATCATGCAATTGCCGGTGGTGCTGATCACGATTCCGGCAATCATCTTCGTCTTCGCCACGGAAGGGGCCACCGTCGGCACCGTCGTGTTTGCCGTCTACAGCTTCATTGCCGGCATGTCCGACAACATCCTCAAGCCGCTGCTCCTGGGCCGTGGCGTGAACGTACCGATGCCGGTGGTGCTGATCGGCGCCCTGGGCGGCATGGTCACCGGCGGCATCATCGGGTTGTTCATCGGCCCGGTGATCCTGGCGGTGGGCTACATGCTGTTCTGGCACTGGGTGGAGGACCAACCCAAGGCACAGGAGGACGCGGAGGAAGAGGAGCGAGCGGCCTGACCCGGACCGGGCGCCATGGCTCATCCCTCCTGCCTGCGTGTTCTCCTGCTGGGTATCCTGGGCCTTGGCGGCTGCGTGCGCCTGGGCCCCGACTTCCAGTCGCCGCGCGAGCCCTGGGTAGAGCACTGGAACAGCCCGGCGATGGAGCAGATCAGCCTCAACCGCCCGCAGCCGGACTTCGTCCAGTGGTGGCAGGTGTTCGAGGACCCGATCCTCGATGCGCTGATCGCCGAGGCGGACGCCCATAATCCCAACCTGGAAATCGCCGGCCTGCGCGTGATGGAGGCCCGTGCGCAGTTGGGCATCGCCGTGAGCGGCCGCTATCCGCAGTTCCAGCAGGCCAGCGCCGACAGCCTCTACCTGGACCGTGACCAGTCCGGCGGCCAGAATCCCCGCGATACTCACTCCTGGCAGTACAGCGCGGGGTTCGATATCGCCTGGGAACTGGATTTCTGGGGGCGCTTCAGCCGTGCCATCGAATCGGCCGACGCCGCCTACTTCGCCGCCCGCGCCAACTACGAGGACGTCCTGGTACTGCTGCGTGCCCAGGTGGCGGATACCTATTTCGTCATGCGCACCTTCGAAGCCCGCCTGGGAATCGCCCGGGAGAACGCCGAGCGGCAGAAGCGCAGCTTCGAAATCACCGAACGCCTGTTCCGCAGCGGCGACAGCTCGGAACTGGACTTCCAGCAGGCCAAGACCCAGTACCTGGGCACCCTGGCGACCATTCCGGACCTCGAAGCCCAACTCCAGCGGGCGCGCAACACCCTGGCCGTGCTGATCGGCCGACCGCCCGGACCGCTGCCCGAACTGACCGGCGGGGAAGGGCAGGTACCGCTGCTGGATCGCGCGGTCCTGCAGGACGTGCCGGCGAACCTGCTACTGCGCCGCCCGGATGTGCGTGCCGCGGAACTGGCGGTGGCCGCCCAGTCGGCCTTGATCGGTGTTGCCGAAACCGACCTTTACCCCTCGGTGACCCTGCTGGGCAGCATCGTCTGGAGCGCTTCGACCCTGGACGGGGTGCCGGACACGCTGGACCTGGTCGCCGGCCCCAGCATTGCCTGGAACATCTTCGACCACGGCCGCATCAAGAACGATGTGCGGGTGCAGGACGCGCGCCTGCAGCAGCTGATCGAGGCCTACCGCGACCGTGTGCGCCAGGCCGCGCGGGAAGCCGACGACGCCGCCACCGGTCTGTCCAAGGCGCTGGATAGCGAGAGCATCCGCCGCGAGAGCGCCCTGGCCGCGCTGCGCTCCCTGGACCTGGCCAACGCCCAGTACCGCGAAGGGTTCGCCGACTTTCAGCGAGTGCTGGACGCCCAGCGCGAACTGTTCCAGCAGCAGGAGAACTACCTGCTGAGCCGCAGCGATGCCGTCAGCAACCTGATCGGCCTGTACAAGGCCCTCGGCGGCGGCTGGTACCGGGATGGCCCGATGATCGACGACGCCACCCGCAAGCAGATGCAGCAACGAACCGACTGGGGCGACCTGTTGGACGAGCCACCTCAGGCCCGGCCCGTCCCGGATAGCGAACAAGGTGAACGAGAATGAGCGAGCAATCGCAGGCGCAGGCCGAGGCACCGAGCCAGCCCGAATCCACCGGCAAGCCCGATGCGGCGGCGAAGGGGACGCGCTGGGTGGCGCTGGTCATCGTCCTGACGCTGGTCTGGTACCTGCTGGCGGACCGCTTCACCCCCTATACCCAGCAGGCCCGCGTGCAGGCCTTTGTGGTGCCGGTGGCGGCGGAAGTCGCAGGAAGGGTCACCAAGGTGAACGTTCGCAACAACCAGGACGTGGAGGCGGGCGCCGTGCTCTTCGAGCTGGACCCGGAGCAGTACCGCATCGCCGCCGACCGCGCCCGTGCCGACCTGGAAACCATGCGTCGGCAGATCGGCGCCAGCACCGCCGCCATCGACTCCGCGCTGGCCTCGCTGCGCGCCGCCCAGGCCAACGAGGTCAAGGCCCGCCAGGACAGCGACCGCCTCGAACGGCTCTACCGGGAGGACCCGGGCACCATCTCCGTGCGCCGCCTGGAAGTGGCCCGTGCGACGCTTGAACAGTCCACCAGCCAGGTGGTCGCGGCGCGTGCCGAAGTGCAGCGGGCGCGGGAGCAGCAGGGCGGCAGCGAGGAGGAGAACGCGCAGTTGCGCAGCGCCGCCACCGCGCTGGAAAAGGCCCAGCTCGACGAGGCCAACACACGCGTCAAGGCGCGCTCCGCCGGCCTGATCACCGACCTGCGCACGGACGTCGGCCAATACGTCGGCGCCGGCAGTCCGGTGATGACCCTGATCGCCATCCACGACCTCTGGCTGAGTGCCGAGATGACCGAGAACAACCTGGGCCACGTCGAGGTGGGCAGTCCGGTGGCCATCGTGCTCGATGCCTTTCCGGGACGGGTGTTCGAAGGGCGGGTACGCAGCGTCGGTTACGGCGTCAGCGTGGGCCAGGCGCCAGCGCCCGGCACCTTGCCGACGGTGGAGAACAGCCGCGACTGGTTGCGGCCGGCGCAGCGCTTCCCGGTCATCGTGGAGTTCGCGCCCGGTGAAGTGGATCAGCTGCGTGGCCTGCGCGTCGGCGGCCAGGCGGAGGTCATGGCCTTCCCGGTCGAGGGCAATCCGCTCAATCCCCTGGGCCGCTTGTTCATCCGCCTGATGAGCTGGCTGTCCTATGCCTACTGAGCACGACCCGCGCGGCCGGCGCGCCTTGCGCCTGGCCAGCGGCGTCGCCCTGGCGCTGGCGGTGAGCTTCGGCATGGCCTTGCCGATTCCCTTCCTGGCGCCGATCTTCGTGCTCCTGCTGCTGGTGGCGAACAACCGCCCGTTACCCCTGAAGGCCGCCCCGGCGCTGGCCCTGGTGATCATGCTCACTACCGGCACCGGCCTTTTGATGATCCCGCTGCTGCAACACGCGCCACCCGCTGGCGTGCTGCTGGTGGGCCTGTGTCTGTTCCTGTGTTTCCGCCATGGCCTGCGCGGTGGCAATCCGCTGGTGACGCAGTTCCTCGTGGTAGGTCTGACGATGATCTCGGCGGCGGGCACCTTTCTTTTTCCCCTGGCCGTCACCGTGATCGAGGCGCTGGCCAAGGGCATGCTGCTGGCCGTGCTGGTGTCCCTGGTCAGCCATGCTTTGTTCCCGGAGCCCGCCGATGCCCCGGCGGCGCGACCCCGCCCGGTGCTGGACGCCGGCGAGTCCGCCTGGATCGCCCTGCGTGCCGCGCTGGTGGTGCTGCCGGCCTTTCTTCTCGCGCTGATCGACCCGAGCAGCTACATGCCGCTGATCATGAAGTCGGTCAGCCTCGGCCAGCAGGTCTGCGGCACCTCGGCGCGCAACGCCGGCCGCGAGCTGCTGGGTTCGACGCTGCTCGGCGGCCTGCTGGCGATGCTGTTCTGGAGCGCCCTGAGCCTGTTTCCGCACCTGTGGATGTTCTTCCTCTGGATGCTGCTGTTCGGCCTGGTGCTGGGCCGCCGCCTGTACGCCCTGGCGGCGACCCGGCAGACGCCGGGCTTCTGGATGAACACCCTGGTGACCCTGATCATCCTGCTGGGCCAGTCGGTGCAGGACAGCGAATCCGGCAAGGACGTCTACACCGCCTTCGCGGTACGCATGGGGCTGTTCATCGCCGTCACCCTGTACGCCTGCGCGGCGGTCTACCTGATCGACCGCCGGCGTTTTCTCCGGCAGCACCGCGCAGCCCTTTGAGAGGACGTTCCAATGTTTTTCGATCTGCTGGTGGGAATCCCCGTGATGGTGCTCTGCCTGGTGTTGCAGGCGATATTCGTGGCGTATGGGCTACGGCCCTATGTTCGCTACATGCGGCGCCGGACGGGGCGTGAGTCCATCTGGCACAACACGCTGCTGATGTCGCTGGTCATGCTGGTGATGCTGCTGGGCAACTTCGTGCAGATGGGCGTCTGGGGCGCGCTGTTCCTGGCGCTGGGCGAGTTCGAGGATTTCGCCACGGCGGTCTACCACTCCGGGGTGAACTTCGCCACGCTGGGCTACGGCGACATGGTCATGAGCGCGGAGTGGCGGCTGTTAGGGCCGCTTGAGGCTGCCAACGGCATCCTGATGTTCGGCGTGTCGACGGCGGTGATGACGGCCACCGTCACGGATGTGCTCAAGCGTGCGTTCGAGCAGCGACATCAGGGTTAGGGCAGGGCGCCCCCCAAAAAAAATCTGAACGAATTGCCCCGGTGGCGCGTCGGAATCTGGGTAGGCCCCGCGCGGGCCTTTCAGCCATCTGTTGGCTCGGCGCGGCATCGTCGGCGCCCGGCCGGGAGCAAGCACCATGTACAACCCAGACGATCGCGAAGACATCATCCGCACCCTCAATACGCTGATCGAGACCTGCAAGGACGGCGAAGCCGACTTCAAGGCCTGTGCCGCGGACGTCCAGCGGCCGGACCTGCAGGAATGGTTCACGACACGTTCGCAAGAATGCGGCAACGCCGCTACCGAGTTGCAGCGCTCAGTAGTGGAACTCGGCGGTAGGCCCGGGCACAGCCCCAGCGTCAGCGGCGAACTGCATCGCCGCTGGGTCGACCTTAAAACGCTGGTTTCCGGCAAGGACGAGCTGCGCATCCTGGAAGAGGCCGAGCGCGACGAAACCCTGGCAGAAAAGCATTACGCCGAGGCCCTGCATCAGCCGTTGCCAACCGAGATCCGCGCCATGGTCCAGCGCCAGTACGAAGGCGTCCTGCGCAATCACGAGGAAATCAGGGCCATGCGCGCTAGCGCGGGCATTCGCTGACAAGCCGATCAGTTCGCCGTGTTCCGCCAGCCCAACCGGTCGGCGGAAACCCTGAATCATTGCCAACGCGGGTGTGTCGACTGCAACAGGAACGACAACGTGAGGAGGTTGCTCATGAGCGATCCTGTGAACGGATGGGTCCCCGCCAAACGTTTTGGTGTGAGGGTAGTGACATCACTGGCCGCGCCACACCGCAATAGACGCGGGCCCAGGAATGCCGCACCTCTCCAACTGCGCGTTGGTTGGATGCGCGCGAGCGACACGTGACCAGATGAGAAAGCCCCTGATCGCGATAGAGATCAGGGGCTTTGCGTCTGCCGGCAAACCGGGCAGGCGGACGTCACTCGGAAACTCCCCTTCACCCCGATCATTCCTTCGTGACCGCTGAACTCCGCGAAGCCCAGTGTTTCCGGGCTCACTGTCGCTGCGTTGGGCCTCGCTGCGCTCGGACCATCCTACGGGGGGTTAGTGGTGGGGGCGGGCTGGCTTTCGCAGGTTATGGCTGAGCTCCGCGAAGCCCGACGTGCAGCCTGGAATCCGTCCCGACCTCCCGTGCTCAGCCCGTTCCCACCCCATTGGGGGTGGGGAAAGACACTTGCATTCTGAATAGGCTGTCAGTGCCCATGCCTCCATCGAGTCCTGGGCCTGTTCAGAGAGGTGAGTGTTGTGAACCGCAGTCTTTCCACGTTAACCGGCAGAAGTCGCAAGCTCGATGGTGGTGCCGTGTTCGGCAGTACGCCGCGGCGTGCCTGGGTCGAGTGGATGAGCCCCGACTACGACAACCAGGTTGAAATGGCGAGCCGCGCGCTGTTGGTGCAGCAGAACGGCTTGAACATCCTGGTCATGGCTGGGACCGATGCGCTTCTGGCGCCGCCGCCGCGCACCTGCCGTTGCCAGCCTCCTGCCCTCGGCCTGCTGGAAGGCCTCGCCCGCCATGGCCTGGGGGAGGGGCAGATCCATGCCGTGGTGCTGACCCACTTGCACGCGGTGCTGCCCCATGACGTGGAAGAGGCGGTACGCGAGGGCAACGCCCCCAGGCTACTGTTCCCCGTGGCGCGTTACCTGACTGGCCGGCGCCACTGGTTGCGGGCCCGCCATCCCCATCCCCGCGACCGTGCGCTGTTCGTGCCGCAGATCGTCCGCCAGCTGGAGAGCAGTGGCCGTCTGAAGCTGTTGGACGAGCAGGGCAGCGACCTGCTGGGGGACGGCTGGCGTTTCCACGTCAGCGACGGCTACACGCCCGGCCAGTTGCTGCCGGAAATCGACATGCCTGGCGGTCCCATCGTGTTCGCTGGCGACCTGGTACCGGCGGTGCACTGGCTCAGGCTCGACCTGACCACCGCGTTCGACCGCAACCCGGAATGCCTGATCGACGAAAAGGAGCGCCTGCTGGACCACCTGGTGGCCAACGGCGGGCGCCTTTTCCTGCCACGCGACCCTGGCGTCGCGATGATCAAGGTCATGCGCGACCGGCAATCGCGCTACCAACCCTTCGACCACCACGCCGACCTGCATCGGCTGGATAGTTGATTACCCACTGATAAACGCCCCTTTCCGGGGGAATGGGGACGCTACGTCCCGTGTAACAGGAGTTCTGGATGAAAGTACTGGTCGCGGTAAAACGCGTGGTCGATTTCAACGTCAAGGTCCGCGTCAAGGCGGACCACTCCGGCGTCGACCTCGCCAACGTGAAGATGGCGCTGAACCCCTTCTGCGAGATTGCCGTGGAAGAGGCGGTGCGCCTTAAAGAACAAGGCATCGCCAGCGAAGTGCTGGTGGTGACCGTGGGCGCCAGTGGTGCCCAGGAGCAGCTGCGCACGGCCCTGGCCCTGGGTGCTGACCGCGCCATCCTGGTCGAGTCCTTTGAGGAGCTGAACTCCCTGGCCGTCGCCAAGGCGCTGAAGGCTGTGGTCGACCAGGAGCAGCCGCAACTGGTGATCCTCGGCAAGCAGGCCATCGACAGCGACAACAACCAGACCGGCCAGATGCTGGGCGCCCTCACGGGCTATGCCCAGGGCACCTTCGCCTCCAAGGTTGAAGTTGCTGGCGACAAGGTCAAGGTCACCCGCGAAATCGACGGCGGTCTGCAAACCGTTGCGCTGGCCCTGCCGGCGATCGTCACCACCGACCTGCGCCTGAACGAGCCGCGCTACGCGTCGCTGCCGAACATCATGAAGGCCAAGAAGAAGCCGCTGGACGTGGTCACCCCGGACGCCCTGGGTGTTTCCACCGCTTCCACCGTCAAGACCCTGAAAGTCGAAGCGCCGGCTGCCCGCCAGGCCGGTATCAAGGTTAAGTCCGTGGCCGAGCTGGTCGAGAAACTGAAGAACGAAGCGAAGGTGATCTGAGATGGCCGTCCTTGTAATCGCTGAACACTCCAATGCCGCCCTGGCGGCCGCCACCCTCAACACCGTGACCGCCGCTCAGAAGATCGGTGGCGACATCCACGTTCTGGTTGCCGGTCAGGGCGCAGGCGCTGCTGCCGAAGCCGCGGCCAAGATCGCTGGCGTATCCAAGGTGCTGGTAGCCGATAACGCTGCCTACGCCCACCAACTGCCGGAAAACGTCGCTCCGTTGATCGCCGAGCTGGGTAAGGGCTACAGCCACGTGCTGGCCCCGGCCACCACCAACGGCAAGAACTTCCTGCCGCGCGTGGCCGCGCTGCTGGACGTCGACCAGATCTCCGAGATCATCGCCGTTGAAAGCGCCGACACCTTCAAGCGTCCGATCTACGCCGGCAACGCCATCGCCACCGTGCAGTCCTCGGCTGCCGTGAAGGTGATCACCGTGCGGTCCACCGGTTTCGACGCCGCGGCCGCTGAAGGCGGTTCCGCTGCCGTTGAAGCTGTGGGCACCGTATCCGACGCCGGCAAGTCCGCCTTCGTTGGCGAAGAGCTGGCCAAGTCCGACCGCCCGGAACTGACCGCTGCCAAGATCGTCGTCTCCGGCGGCCGTGGCATGCAGAACGGCGACAACTTCAAGCACCTGTACGCCCTGGCCGACAAGCTGGGCGCGGCTGTCGGCGCTTCCCGTGCCGCGGTCGACGCCGGCTTCGTGCCGAACGACATGCAGGTCGGCCAGACCGGCAAGATCGTCGCCCCGCAGCTGTACATCGCCGTGGGCATCTCCGGTGCCATCCAGCATCTGGCCGGCATGAAGGACTCCAAGGTCATCGTCGCGATCAACAAGGACGAAGAAGCCCCGATCTTCCAGGTGGCTGACTACGGCCTGGTGGCTGACCTGTTCGAGGCGGTGCCGGAAATCGAAAGCCTGCTCTGAGCCTCCGTCGGTAAATGAAAAGCCCGCTCTATCGAGCGGGCTTTTCTGTTTGGCAGGGCAGGACTGCGTCCTGCTTGGCGATTGAAATCGCCCCCACAAGTAGGTTGTGGCTGAGCTACGCGAAGCCCAACGTCGCCGGGCTTACCGCCGTTGCGTTGGGCCTCGTCGAACTAGGACCAACCTACGGGGTTGGTTTTCCGAGGCGGTGGGCGGGGATGCCGAGGAGCAGCACCAGGGCACCGAACACCAGCAGCACGGCGATCAGGTCGAAGGCGAGGTAGAGGCTGCCGGTGGCGGATTTCACCGCGCCGACGACGCTCTGGCTGAGCACGCCGGCCAGGTTGCCGAGGCTGCTGATGATGGCGATACCGCCCGCGGCGCCGGACTTGCTGAGCAACGCCGGTGGAACGGTCCAGAACAGCGGCATGGCCGCCAGCGCCGCCGCTGCGCCCAGGGTCATCACGGCGATGAAGAGCACCAGGTGGTCCTGCGCCAGGTCCAGCATGAAGAAGCTGGCGGCGGCGACCAGCATCGGTAAACCCAGGTGCCAGCGGCGCTCCATATGGCGGTCCGAGCTGCGGCCCAGCACGTACATGGCGCACAGGCCACCGAGGAAGGGCAGGCTGGTGACCAGGCCGATCATCTTCAGGTCTTCCAGGCCGAAACCACGGATCAGGGTCGGTAGCCAGTAGGACACGGTGTTGGAAGCGCTGTAGATGCAGAAGCAGACCAGGCCGGCCACATACAGCAGTGGGTCACGCAGCACGCCACGGAAGCCGTGGTGAGCAGGGGCGGTGGTCGAGTCCACCGCCAGCGCCTGCAGGATCTGCTGTTTTTCGTCGTCATCCAGCCAGGCAGCCTGCTCAGGACGGTCCGTCAGCCAGAAGCGGCCCAGCACCCCCAGCAGGACGGCTGGCAGGCCGGTGAGGACGAACAGCACCTGCCAGTCGCGCAGGCCGAGCCAGCCATGCAGGTGGGCCATGATGGTCCCGGACAAGGGGCCGCAGACCATGCCGGCAACCATTCCGGCCATGAAGAAGGATGCGGTGATACGGCCGCGCAGCGCTGCCGGGAACCAGTAAGTGAGGTAGAGGATCAGGCCGGGGAAGAAGCCCGCTTCGGCAACGCCCAGGAAGAAGCGCACGACGATCAGTTGGTTGGGCGTGGCGACGAAGGCGGTGGCCACGGTGATCAGGCCCCAGAGGATCATGATCCGGGTCAGGGTGGCCCGCGCGCCGACGCGCTGCATGTACAGGTTGCTGGGCACCTCGAAGAGGATGTAGCCCAGGTAGAAAATGCCGGCACCGATGCCGTAGGCGGCGTCGCTCAAGGCGATGCCTTCGTCCAGCAGCTGGATGCCTTCATTGATCAGCATGAACAGGCAACGGTCGTGGATTTCCTGGTCGCCGATGGGGCGACGGGGGACGTGCAGTTCGCCTGCCAGGCGTTCGGCCAGTGCCACGACTTCGTAGTCGTCCTGGCGATTGCGCCCTTCGTAGGCATAGAAGCCGCGACCGGTCTTCTGGCCGTAGCGGCCCAGGGCATAGAGCTCGTCGCCGAGACGGCAGTAGCTCTCGTCATGGGCGAAGGCCGCACGGTTGGAGTCACGTACCAGGAAGTTCACGTCCACGCCGGCCAGATCGAGCATGCTGAACACGCCCATGTTCAGGTCGAGGCCAGTAAGGACGCCGTCCACCTGCGACGGCGTCGCGCCTTCCAGTACCAGGCGATGGGCTTCGCGGGCGTAGGGTTCGAGCATGCGGTTGCCGATGAAGCCGAAGCAGACGCCGGATACCACCGGCATCTTGCCGATGGTGCGGCCCATCTTCAGCGTGGTGGCCAGCACGTCCGGCGCGGTTTCGCGTCCACGCACCACTTCCAGCAGACGCATGACGTTGGCCGGGCTGAAGAAGTGCAGGCCGATGACGTCCTGCGGACGGGACGTCACTGCGGCGATCTGGTCGACGTCCAGGGACGACGTATTGGTGGCAAGGATGGCGCCGGGCTTGCACACCCGGTCGAGGGTGCGGAAGACCTCTTGTTTGATCTCCATCTTCTCGAACACCGCTTCGATCACCAGGTCGGCGTCGGCCAGGTCGGCGTAGTCGAGCGTGCCGGAGAGCAGGGCCATGCGTTGCTCAAGCTTGGCCTCGGTCAGCTTGCCGCGCTTGACGCTGATACCGTAGTTGTTGCGGATCTGCGACAGCCCGCGATCCAGGGCTTGGCCCTGACGCTCCAGCAAGGTCACCGGGATGCCGACATTGGCGAAGTTCATGGCAATGCCGCCGCCCATGGTGCCGGCGCCGATCACCGCGACCTTGCGGATCGGGCGGAGGAGGGTGGAAGCATCGATTCCCGGCACCTTGCCGGCCTCGCGCTCGGCGAAGAACACGTGGCGCAGGGCCTGCGACTGGGCCGATGCTTCGGCCTGCTTGAATAGCGCGACCTCGCGAGCCAGGCCTTCTTCCAGCGGCAGCAGGCAGGCGGCTTCTACCGCGGAAAGCACCAGACGCGGCGCCAGGCGGCTCTTCCAGCGCGGCTCGTTGTCCTGGCGGAAACGGGCGAGGAAGTCTTCAGGCAGGCCTGCGGCCGGTGCAGGGAAAGACGCGGCGGGGCGCGCGGGTGCCTGGCTGTCGATCAGTTCGCGGGCATAGGCACAGGCCTCGTCGAGCAGGGATTCGGTGCTGGTCGACAGCCTGTCGAGGATGCCCAGTGCTCGGGCGCGGTCGGCGCTGGCCGGGGTGCCCGAAAGCATCATGTCGAGTGCTGCTTTGGCACCGATCAGCTGCGGCAGACGCTGGGTGCCGCCGGCGCCGGGAAGCAGGCCTAGGTTGATTTCCGGGAGGCCGACGCGGGTGCCGGGTTCGCCAATGCGGTAACCGCAGGCCAGGGCCAGTTCCAGGCCGCCGCCGAGGGCGAGCTTGCCGATGGCAGCCACCAGCGGCTTGTCCAGGCGCGTCAGGCGCAGGAGCAGGGAGGGCAAGTCGGGCGCGGCGAAGGAAGCATCGCTGCCGAATTCGCTGATGTCGGCGCCGGCGCTGAACAGGCCGTTGGCGCCATGGAGGACGAGTGCCTTGACCGCAGGATCGGCCGCGGCGCGTTCACAGGCTTCGAGAATGGCGGCGCGCAGGGGCTGGCCAAGGGCGTTGACCGGCGGCCGGGCCAGGCCGATCAGTGCCAGGTTGTCTTCAACCTGATAGGTAACCAGGGCGTTCATGGTGGCTCCTTGTAGAGGGTTGGAGTTCAGAAATCAGGTCAGAACCACTGGTCCTGCATGTCGAAGCTGCTGCGGTTGCCGGCGATCAGCAGGCGCGCCTGCGACTCGACGGCCGCCAGCTCCCAGTCGATGAAGTAGCGGGCCGCCTGGAGCTTGCCGAGGTAGAAGTCCGCCTCGCTGCCGACCGCGCCGGCGTCAAGGGCACGGCTCGCGACCAGCGCCATGCGCAGCCACAGCCAGCCCACCAGCACGCGGCCGAACAGGTCGAGGTAGGAGGTGGCGTTGGCCAGGCCCAGGTCGGTGTCGGCGGCCACCTGGTCGAGCAGGCTCTCGGTCACTTCCTGAAGGCGGTCCAGGGCGCCGGCCAGGACATAGGCGAGCGGGGCGCAGCGGTCGTCGTGGCCGGCTTCTTTCAGCGTGCAGCGCACGCGTTCGAGGAACAGGCGATAACCGGCGCCGCCGTTCTGCTGCAGCTTGCGACCGAGCAGATCGAGACCGTGGATGCCCTCGGTGCCTTCGTGGATGGGGTTCAGGCGGTTGTCCCGGTAGTACTGCTCCAGTGGGTATTCGCGGATGTAGCCCGAGCCGCCAAGTACCTGGATGCCGATGTCCGAGGCCATCACGCAGTATTTGGACGGGTACGACTTGACCATGGGAATCAGCAGGTCCAGCAGTTCCCCGGCTTCGCGTCGCTGGGCGTCTTCAGGTGCGGTGTGGGTATCCTCGAACAGACTGCTGGCGTACAGGCACAGGGCGAGGCTGCCTTCGGCATAGACCTTCTGCTGCAGCAGCATGCGACGCACGTCGGCGTGCTCGACGATGCGCACCTGCGGCGCCAGCGGGTCCTTGGCGCCCGGCAGGCGGCCCTGGGGCCGTTCGCGGGCATAGTCGAGGGCGTGAATGAAGCTCTGGTAGGCCAGCGCCGAAGCGCCGAGGGCCACGCCGATGCGTGCCTCATTCATCATCTGGAACATGTAGGACAGGCCCTTGTTGGCCTCGCCCACGAGGTAACCGACGGCGCCGTCCTTCTCACCGAAGCTGAGCACGGTGGAGGTGGTGTTGCGATAGCCGTGCTTGTGCAGCAGGCCGGCCAGGGCCACGTCGTTGCGTGCGCCCAGGCTGCCGTCCTCGTTGACCAGAAACTTCGGCACGAGGAACAGCGAAATACCGCGCGTGCCTGCCGGCGCACCTTCGATGCGGGCCAGTACCATGTGCACGATGTTGTCGGTCAGTGAGTGGTCGCCACCGGAGATGAACATCTTCTGGCCGTGGACGCGGTAGCTACCGTCGTCAGCCGGACGAGCGCTGGTGCGCAGGTCGCCGAGGGCTGAACCCTGGCCGGGTTCGGTCAGGGCCATGGTGCCGCTGAAACGGCCATCGAGCATGGGTGGCAGGAAGCGTTCGCGCAGTGCGTCGCCGGCAAAACTCTTGACCAGGTTGGCGGCGCCGATGGTCAGGAAGGAATAGGCCACCGTGGCGATGTTGGCGGCGTTGAAGTAGGCCATGCTGGCCCGCAGGATGACCTCCGGAAGCTGCAGGCCACCGTCTTCGGCATCGTGGTGGGCGGCGAGGAAACCGGCCTGGGCGAAGGCGTCCCAGGCGACCTTGGTTTCCGGGATGAGCGTTACCTTTTCGCCGTCGAAGGTCGGCTCATTAGCGTCGCCTTTCTGATTGTGCGGGGCGAAGTACTCGGCGGCGACGCCGCGCGCGGTCTCCAGCGTGGCGTCGAACACGGCGCGATCATGCTCGGCGTAGCGGGGACGCTGCAGCAGGGCCTCGGTATCGAGCAGCTCATAGAGCTGGAAGCTCAGTTCGCGTTCGTTCAGGAGCGAATCGGTCATCTCGTTCTCTTGTACTGGTTGGCCGCCGGGCGGCCAGGGGAGAGGGCTTTGCCAGTAGATCGAAATGCCGCCGAAACCGCCCCCACCTTTATGGAGTGGGCGCGGACGAGGCCGCCGGACGCGCGCCCGATTCAAATGCGCCAATCCAGGGCCGGTCTTCATCATTGATGGCGGCGGTGTCAATCGACTCGTCCGGCATGGAAATGCTCCTTGTCTCAAGCGCAACGTGGGTTCAGCACGCCGCTGATTCTGATAAGGACCCGGGTTCCTTACCCCCCCCTCTCGCTTGCGGGTACTGGTCGATGTTGACCGAAGCATGAACCACACCTGTCAGACGAGGCGGACTGAGCGCAAGATGGACGAGTTTCCAACTGGAGCCGTTCCATGTTTGCAGCGGATTACGATGAGCTTGATGGTCTCGCGCTTGCCGCCATGTTGCGCCAAGGCGAAACCACCCCGTTCGAATTGATGAGCATCGCCGTTAGGCTCGCCCAGGAGCGAGCGCTACCCCTGAATGCGCTGTGTCACTCGCACTTCGATCAGGCGCTGGAGCTTGCCGGGAAGGCGCAATTGACCGGGCCGTTTGGAGGGCTTCCCTTTCTACTCAAGGACTCGGGCCTGGCTTCCAGGCTTCTGCCGTCCTCCATGGGATCGAGGATGTTTCGCGACACGCGATACAGTTTTGACAGCAACCTGGTGGAGCGATTCGAGGCCGCGGGGCTGCTCAGTTTCGCCAGGACAACGGTTCCCGAGCTCTGCATGGCTCCCACGACTGAAGCCATCGCCAATGGAGGCCCGACGCTTAATCCTTGGGATTCCCAGCGTTCCCCGGGCGGTTCCAGCGGCGGCTCGGCGGTAGCTGTTGCCTTGGGCGTTGTCCCCATTGCCCATGGCAGCGATGGAGGCGGCTCGATCCGGATTCCCGCTTCCTGCTGCGGCGTTTTCGGACTGAAACCTTCGCGAGGGCTTCTCCCGATGGGGCCAGCGCGAGGGGAAGGGTGGGGCGGTCTTGCAACGGATGGTGTGATCACCAGAACCGTCAGGGATACAGCTGCGGCGCTGGATGCAGTCGCAGGATCCGATCCAGGGGCCCCCTATGCAGCTCCGGCTAAGCCTGGCTCATTCCTCGCTAATCTGGACAAGCCGTTCGACCGGCCACTTCGGATCGCCAAGTGGGTGGCGACATGGAACGACATTCCAGTCGATCCCGATTGCCTGGCCGCCGTGGCGCTGGCCGAGCGGCACTTCGCGGAAAACGGCCATGAAGTTGTCGAAATTTCGCCGCCAGATATCGATTTCGACAGGTTCGTGAATGCGCTCATCGACGTGATTGCCGCCAACGCTGTGGTCTCGATCGGGACGGTTGTTGGAGATCAGCCCAGCGCTCAATGGAGCGGACTTCTTGAGCCGACGATTCTGGACGCCTATCACCACGGCCAGAGGGTTCAGGCCACTGATTACATTTCCGCGATTGGCTGCTTCCATCAGATATCGCGAGTGATGGCGCAGTACATGCGAGGGTTCGATCTGCTGTTGACGCCGACGCTCACTCAGCTCCCGGTCAGGCTGGGGACCTTGTCGATGAATGATGACTTTCGGGCGTTCAGACTCAAAAGCGCGCGTTACACCATGTTCCTGGCGATTATCAACGCATCCGGCCAACCAGCGGCCAACGTACCGCTGTACTGGAACCAACAAGGGATTCCCGCCGGTATCCAGCTTATCGGGCACTTCGGTGACGACGATACGGTCCTTCGGGCAAGTGCGGAGTTGGAGCGGTTGTGCCCCTGGATCAGAAGGTACGAGCGACCTCGTTCAAATCCCTGACTCGTAGATAGCCGAGGATTTGCATGCTGGGCATTATCTACAGAGCGATTTACGAGGTGCGTGGGCTGACGCAGTGTTATCATGACTTCCTATAATCTATATTATGTTAAATCATGTGCTATGTCATAAATGTTCATGAGCAACGTAATCCCCTGATTCGACAATTCCCTCCCCAGCTTCCACGCTTGCAAACAGGCCATGAGCAGATTGTTCATGATCTGCTTGCACGAGGTCGCCCTGGGTCAATCCGATCAGGCCAGATTTGCTCGTGGCGTACGCTGCCACCCCTGGAAATGCAAAGGAGTAACCGACAAAGGTGGAAGTGAAGATGATCGAACCGCCGCCCTGCTTGATCATCTGGGGCACCTGGTTCTTCCCCCCAGGGCCGCGATCTCGCCGGCCAGTTGCTGCAGCTCGGTTTCTCGGCGCGCGGCGACCACAACCCTGGCCCCTTCTTGCGCGAACAATCGCGCTGTCGCACGGCCGATTCCCGAGCTAGCCCCCGTTACTATTGCGACTTTCCCGCTTAAACGTCCCATCATGCACCTCCACTGCTGACGCCCAGCATCCAGCTCGGCGTTGGCATCAGCCACTGCGCCGAAGCCTCGCAGCGACCGGACAGCACGAGCACATTCGGCAGGCTGGACAACAGCTGGTTTCGCTCGTCAGCAACCGGGGATTCCGATGGACACCCTCGCCGCCGAAATGGATGGGCGCGCTACGGCGCGACCGGGAGTGAAGGTCCTCTGGCAGCTTTGGGTTGGAACCGGCCTCTGACCATTGCTATATACAAATCTCACCCAGCACACCTGCTGCGGCTCCGGCGAGGTTGTGAAGTTGCGCGGCAATGACTCGGGCAGGAGCATTGCCACTTCAACGCATGAGCTAAAGCACGCCATTCCCTCTCTGGTTGCCTGGGATCACCGCCTCGGGGAAGTAATCCACCTGCAACGGATACTCCTGCCCCAGCAGCTTACCGTCGCCATACCAAGTCAGGCCGTTCTGCTTGAATACCAGGCCGCTGTCGATGCCGTACTCGAAGTATGCGCCCAGTGAACTGCCGAAGGCGAAGCGCTCCGCATCCAGGCGTTTCAGCCGATAAATCGCTCCACGCGGCGGCAACTGATCCTTGATCCGCTGCAGATACTGCGGGGCCAGGCGAGCGAAGAGTTCAACAGCTTGCTTGCGATACTCAGCAACTGTCAGACCCGGCCGCCTTTGCAACTCCGTAGCTATCAGCGCGAATACGTCCCCATTGGCCTTAGCTTCGGCCACCTTGATGGGCAGCATTTGGCGCAGGCGAGCAGGATCCAATTGCAGTGTCGGCTGGGCCGGCTTGCCCTCCTCTTTCGGCTTCGCCACGCTCTTCATGAACTCTCTGGCGTCCACTGGCTGCAGCACAGCCGTCGCCAGGTAGGCGGCACAAGCCGTCGCCTGGCCGGCCTTGTCGCCGTTGTACAAGAGAACGGTAGCATCCTTAGCCTTTTCGTCGAGCTTGATTCCAGCCTTCCTCAGGTTGTCATCGACTTGCTTCTGGGTCAGCTCGCCGCGGGCCAGACCGCAGACCTGAGACATCAGGCTGGCATCGCGCTTGCCACTGAAGGTCGGTTCCAGGGAGCTGACCGCGTCCTGGATGATCGGCAGCGCCGGTACGCTGACCCAGTTGCGCTGCACGACCTGCTCGTCAGAGCCCGGCTTGCAGCCGGCGGAAATGACAAGGGGGCCCAGAAGTAAAGCACCAAGGAGAAGTTTGATGTTCATGGAGAGAGACCTCGATAAACGAAACAGATAGGTTTGAAGATTCAGTGAGCGATTGCCTGGTGCCGTTCGGCGGCCGGCGTGATGTGCGTCAGGCCATCCAGGCAACCCTGCGGGAGGGCAAAGAAGGAGCGCGCCACCAGGTGCTCATCGAACAGCACCTTGTACTGGCAGGTACGTTGCGCCGCGTTGGCGGTGGGACGGAGGCGGAGCACGTAGTCCCATTCACGGACATCGAACATGCCCTCGGCAAAATGGGGAGGGCCGATGAGCTCTAGTACCTGGGCCTTGGTCATGCCCGGCACCACCTTCGACAGGTTTTCCAGGTTGACGTAGGTGCCTTCGGGGCGGTTGGCGTCTTGGACGGCCGGGAAAACCGGCTTGTCGGTGGAGCCTTGGGCATCGACATCGCTGAGCATGCGGGTGCCGCAAGCGCTGAGGCCGGCAGCCATCAGCATGACAAGGCTGGCGACGACGCGGTGGAAGGAAGTGGACATGATGCTTACCTCGAATTCGAATCGTTCGGAAGGGGCCCGGCTCACACCGGGCCCTAATGGGATTACCATTGATAACCGACGCCGACGGAGACACCGACCTCGCCTTGGGAATCCGCGCTGCCCTGCAGCTTGGTTACCCACTTGCCGTTGTCGGAGATCCGCGATACGCCCACCGCCAGCGACGATTGACCGCGGTAATTGCCGAGCCCCACCGCTGCCATGCTGGCACCCGGACTGTAGGGTTGCGGCAGGCTGGCCATGGCCATGGCGCCGGCGATGCCCGCACTGAGCTCATCATCCAACTCGTTGAGGTCATGGCGCAGGCCATTGACCTGGACATCGGTGTAGGCGTTGGCATTGTTGGTGATGTCCGCCACGCTCTTGTTCAGTTGGCCGAGGTTCACCGCATCGGTTTCGACGGTACCGGCCGCGACGTTGGTGATCTGCCGCTCAGCACCTGCACTGCCCACCGAGACGCTGTTTTCACGATCAGCCACCGAGTTGGCGCCAATGGCCACCGAGTTGCGGCTTCTGGCCTTGGCATTGGAGCCAATGGCGGTGCTGTTGTCAGCGACCGCTTCGGCACCGGCGCCGCCAGCGGTGGAGTGTGCGCCGGTGACCTTGGGCTTAGGCAGACGGCTGGTGTTGTTCACCTGGAACATGCCATCCGTGCCGTTCTGGATGTTGGTGACATCGCCCTCGACCTTGCTCACGCGGTTATCGACGTTGACCACGGTGTTGTTGATGGCCTTCACCGAGTTGTCGGTGTAGGCCTTCGACTCCGCGACGGCGCCGTCGAGCTGACGCAGGTTCACGGCGTCGGTGGCTTCCTTGCCGTCAGCGACATTACTGATGGTGCGGGTCTCGCCAGTTGCCGCGTTGCCTACCGACACAGTGCCGACGCTGGCATTTGCCGCGTTGGAATACTTGCCGGTGTAGGTCTCGGCACCACGCCCGTTGTCGCTGGCACCCTGCCCCAGGGCCATGCTGCCATCGGCCAAAGCTTTGGCACCGTCCCCCATGGCCATGGAGCCTTTACCGCTGGCCTGAGCGTTCGGGCCAATCGCCACCGAGTCCAGACCGCTGGCTACCGAGTCGGCCTTGGTGGAGTTGGCGTGGAAGTACTTGATACCGCCGCCGTTATTGATGTTGGTGATGCTGCCTTCGATGTTGGTCACGCGACCGTCGATGTTGGTGACACGCTCGTTGGTCTCGTTGAGCTGCGACATGTTCACCGCGTCGCTGTCGGCCTCGCCGCGAGCGACGTTGGTGATCTTGGTGCCGCCCGTCTTGGTCACGCTGTTATACGTAGGACCTCCCAGGGTGATGCGGTTGTGGGTGCTGTTGTCATACATCACTGCGTCTGCGACGGAGCCACTGGTAATGGCTTTCAGCTGTGCGACGTTGACCGCATCGGTATCGTCCGCTCCCGCCGACAGACCGGTGATGCGGCGATTGCCAATGTTCACCTCGCCGGTGGCGGTGCCGCCCACCAGGTAGGCCTGGTTGCCCAGGGTGCTGCCATCCGCGATGGAACCAGCGCCCAGGGCGACGCTGCCGTCATGGCTGGATACGGCGCCCATGCCGATGGCCACCGAGTCCACGCCCGAGGCAACTGAGTCGATGCCGGTGGAGTTGGCGTGGAAGTACTTGGTGCCGGTCTCGTAGACGTTGGTCACGCGGCCGTCGAGATTGGTCACATCACCCTGCAGGGTGGTGACGTCGCCTTCGACGTTGGTCACACGGCCATCGAGGTTGGTGATGTTGGTGGTATTGGCGTCCACTTGCTGGTTGGTCGCATACAGCTGCGAGCCGTTGACCGCGTCGACGGAGATCGCGTTGACCGCACCGGCTGCCACGTTGGTCAGCACCTGGGCATTGCCCGGGTTGCTGGCATCGCCGCCGGCAGCGATCAGCGACAGCAGATCCGTACCCGTGCGCTGTACCGGACCAATGGTGCCGTTGTCGATATTGGTGGTGAGGTTATTGATGTTGGTGGTGAGGTTGCTGACGCTGGTGTTGGTCTCGTTCAGCTGAGACATGTTCACTGCGTCGCTGTCAGCCACGCCATTGGCCACGTTGGTGATGGTGGTGCCGCCGGTGTGGGTGCTGTTGTCGTAAGTATCACCACCCAGGGTGATGCTGTTGTGGGTGCTGTTGTCGTACATCACCGCATCAGCCACCGAGGCCGAAGTAACAGCCTTCAATTGAGCGACGTTGACCGCATCGGTGTCGCCCGCACCGGCCGACAAGCCGGTGATACGGCGGTCGCCAATGTTGACCTCGCCGGTGGCGGTGCCGCCCACCAGGTAGGCCTGGTTGCCCAAGGTGCTGCCATCCGCAATGGAACCGGCGCCCAGGGCGACGCTGCCGTCATGGCTGGATACGGCGCCCATGCCGATGGCCACCGAGTCCACGCCCGAGGCAACTGAGTCGATGCCGGTGGAGTTGGCGTGGAAGTACTTGGTGCCGGTCTCGTAGACGTTGGTCACGCGACCATCGAGGTTGGTGATGTTGGTGGTATTGGCGTCCACCTGCTGGTTGGTGGCGAACAGCTGCGAGCCATTGACTGCATCGACGGAGCTCGCGTTGACCGCACCGGCTGCCACGTTGGTCAGTACCTGGGCGTTGCCCGGGTTGCTGGCGTCACCGCCGGCCGCGATCAGCGACAGCTGATCCGTACCCGTGCGCTGCACCGGCCCGATGGTGCCGTTGTCGATATTGGTGGTGAGGTTATTGATGTTGGTGTTGAGGTTGCTGACGCTGGTGTTGGTCTCGTTCAGCTGAGACATGTTCACTGCGTCGCTGTCAGCCACGCCATTGGCCACATTGGTGATGGTGGTGCCGCCGGTGTGAGTGCTGTTGTCGTAAGTATCACCACCCAGGGTGATGCTGTTGTGGGTGCTGTTGTCGTACATCACCGCATCAGCCACCGAGGCAGAAGTAACAGCCTTCAACTGAGCGACGTTGACCGCATCGGTGTCACCCGCACCGGCCGACAAGCCGGTGATACGGCGGTCGCCAATGTTTACCTCGCCGGTGGCGGTGCCGCCCACCAGATAGGCCTGATTGCCCAGGGTGCTGCCATCCGCGATGGAACCAGCGCCCAGGGCGACGCTGCCGTCATGGCTGGATACGGCGCCCATGCCGATGGCCACCGAGTCCACGCCCGAGGCAACTGAGTCGATGCCGGTGGAGTTGGCGTGGAAGTACTTGGTGCCGGTCTCGTAGACGTTGGTCACGCGGCCGTCGAGATTGGTCACATCACCCTGCAGGGTGGTGACGTCGCCTTCGACGTTGGTCACACGGCCATCGAGGTTGGTGATGTTGGTGGTATTGGCGTCCACCTGCTGGTTGGTGGCGAACAGCTGCGAGCCGTTGACCGCATCGACGGAGGTCGCGTTGACCGCACCGGCTGCCACGTTGGTCAGCACCTGGGCATTGCCCGGGTTGCTGGCATCGCCGCCGGCAGCGATCAGCGACAGCTGATCTGTACCCGTGCGCTGCACCGGCCCGATGGTGCCGTTGTCGATATTGGTGGTGAGGTTATTGATGTTGGTGTTGAGGTTATTGATGTTGGTGTTGAGGTTGCTGACGCTGGTGTTGGTCTCGTTCAGCTGAGACATGTTCACTGCGTCGCTGTCAGCCACGCCATTGGCCACATTGGTGATGGTGGTGCCGCCGGTGTGAGTGCTGTTGTCGTAAGTATCACCACCCAGGGTGATGCTGTTGTGGGTGCTGTTGTCGTACATCACCGCATCGGCGACCGAAGCGGAAGCCGCAGCCTTGAGTTGTGCGACATTGACCGCATCGGAATCCTCCGCGCCGGCCGACAAGCCGGTGATGCGGCGGTCGCCGATGTTCACTTCGGCTGTAGCGGTACCGCCCACCAGGTACGCCTGGTTGCCCAAGGTGCTGCCGTCCGCGATGGACTCGGAGCCCAGAGCGACGCTGCGATCGTGGTAGGCCATCGCGCCCATGCCGATTGCCACCGAGTCCCAGCCCAAGGCCATGGAATCCTGGCCCCAGGAGTTGGCGTGGAAGTACCTGGTGCCGAACTGATCGATATTCCAGACATGGTTGCTCAGGTTTTCGATCGCTACATTGGTGCCGAACAGCTGCGAGCCGTTGATGGCGTCGGTGCTGTCAGGGGCGATGCGACCGGCCGCCACGTTGGTTATGGTCCGCTCGTCACCCAGGCTACCCACACTGACGGTGCCGGTCGGGTTGTCGCCGGCGAAGGTGTAGTAGCCCACGTTGCCGATCATTGCACCGCTGGTGCCCACGGCAGCCTCGGTCACTGAGCCGGCACCGAGAGCAACGCTATTGTCGTTTGTAGCCCTGGTATCGGCACCCAGCGCCAGCGACCTGTCACCAGTAGCCTGCGCTCCAGCACCTACTGCCGTCGCTCCTACCTTGTTGGCCAGGGAGCTGTTGCCCACGGCAGTGGCCCAGCCCTGGCCATCCACTGTCAAGGCCACGGCATTCTGGCCAGTAGCGGTGGAGTAACCGTCGGCGCGGCTGCCCGAGCCGAAAGCGGCGGCGAAGCCACCGAGGGCCTGGGCGCCCTGGCCAGCAGCGGTGGAGAAACCATCGGCGCGACTGCCCGAGCCGAAGGCGGCCGAGAAGCCACCGAGGGCTTGGGCGTCCTGGCCAGTAGCGGTGGAGGAGCCGGCGGCGCGGCTGCCCGAGCCGAAAGCGGCGGAGAAGTCACCGAAGGCTTGGGCGTTCTGCCCGAAGGCGCTGCTCGACGTTCCTGCGGCAAGGCTATCGCTGCCCAGGGACAAGGAATGAATGGCGCTGGCCTGGGCATTACTGCCGATGGCTACGGAGAACTGCCCGCTGGCTTTGGCATCAACCCCTATTGCCGTGCTTTTTTCTGCCGAGGCCTCCGATCGGGTGCCGACGGCGGTGGCGTCCATCCAGGTTGCGCGGGCATCCACACCCACAGCCAGGGCGTTCTGTCCGGTAGCAGAGGCATCGGCCCCAACCGCCGTCGCGCCGTATGCGCTTGCTATCGCATTCTCACCGACCGCCACACTCCTCGTGCCTGTGGCCACCGCACCCGATCCAATTGCAGTGTTTGAAGCGCTCGCACCATCACTCGCGGCAGTACCGCCATTTTGCAAGGAATCAGGATCAACCATATAGGCTTCCGCCTCCCCGCCTATCACCGCAAGCAGCACAGCCGCGGCGGTAACTGCCACACGGGCTGCACGGCTGGCACCCTTGCGGAAGGACTTGGCAATTTCGCTTGCTACCACCCAGGCATTGAGAGTGGTGTTCCAGACCAGTCGATATACCTTATTCATGGCGATATAACTCCTTCCCGACCCGAGAGAGTCGGATTTCAGTAGGGAAAAGGGATGAAGAAATTCAGCGAGATGCGGCGGGCAGCCTGGCGAGTGCCTGCTTCAGAAGTGGCCTCTCGATCGAAGCGCCCGGATGCGACAGTTCCTGCTGGTAGAGGCGCATCGCGGCGGGATAGTCCCGGCGAACGTATTGCTGGTAACCGCCCGCGAAGAACGCAGCCTCGGCATACGCATCACGCCGTTGAAGAGGGTCGACAAGGCCCATGCTGTCGATGGCGGAGAACACCGCCTCCACACTGCCCTTGCCGGCATAGAGTTCTGCGAGGGCACGCTGTTGGGGGGTGGCAGCTTTGACATGGACTGCGGCCTTGGCGAGCTTCGCGCCCAGTGCCGCGGCCTGACCCTTTTGGGTCCGCGCAGTCAGCCACAGTTGCCAGAGCTGGGAATAACCGGCGGTGTATGCGTCCTGGCTGGTAGCAAGTTGCGCGAAGGCCTTTCGGGCCTGCGTGAATCGGCCAAGGGCGACGAGATTCGCTGCCGAGGGCACTGCGGCCGCCGTGGCCAGAGGCCCCATTTGCACCTGGTCATAGCCAGCGCGAGCCTTGCCATGCTCGCCGAACGCATCGTCCAGCATCGCCCGCTCGAAGACGACCGAGGGGTCCTCGGGATTGACATCGGCCGCCTGCCGCAGCATCGCCCGTGCCTCGTTACCTTTGTTCTCGATGAACAGTTGGTGAGCCTGTTGCGACAGACTGGCAGCGGACGTTGCTGCGTAAGCAACGCCACACACCGGCAGGCAAGCCATCAGGAACACAAAAGTGGCCTTGCGCAGCTGAGGGACAACAGACAGAGACTCAGTAGACTGGACGACTTTCATGACCGCAAACACCAATGTGTTGAACATGTGTGTAGCGTATGTACGAGCCGTCCTAGTCGGTATCGGAATCAGAGTAGCGAGATGTAGGAATTGTCTTGCGCTTATTCGCTATGAACGTGCCTGGCGAATTTTTATTTCGATTTCTTCCTTGTGCCGGGTGAATCCGCCCCATTACCTGCTCGGTTTCACGGCCCGCACGCCCCTTCTCGAACCAGGCAGCGAGTGATCCATTGAGCAGGCACAAATGAGCCCAGGCAGAGAAATCCACTGGGTATCCACCATGGATGAGCAAACGGCCTGGATAGGAACACCAAACCAGAACCCTGGTTTAAGCACCGAACATGGCGGTCACTGGAGAGTAGGAAGTCTGGAAGCGAGGCGTATCTGTTTGGACGTGTGAGACTAAAGGACCTAGATATGCGCACAGCACCAGATCCTTGAAAGAAACACCGAATACTACTGTCACATGAGAGCGAAATAGGCTTTTCAATATAAGAAAATTATCGCTCAAGCCGTAGCGGAATGGTCTTATTCAATAATTGGAAACTGCTGACGGTTTCAACCAATACAATGCGCGCAGGTTCCAGGTTATTTAACTGCCGGCAACATCAGGTTCGTAGAGACACACGTCCCTTCCCCGGGACTACTGATCAACTCAATCTGGCCGTTCATTCGTTCCACCAGACGCTTGCAGATGGCCAAACCAATGCCACTGCCACCACGACGAATACCCAGGTCGTCCAGCCGCTGACTGAATGCTTCGAACATGCGCCCCTGGTCCTCTTCCGGAACGCCAATGCCGGTATCACGCACCATCAGCGCAACCTTGACAAGGCCCTGGCCAAGTCCGATACAGCGGAGCTCCACCGAAACTCCACCCCGGTCCGTGAACCTCAATGCATTGCTGAGCAGAGCCTGGGCTATACGGGTAAACGCATGGGGGTCAAGCCAGACACTTGTCTGCAGGCTGCCGGCCATGTCGAGCTGCAGACTTAGCCCTCGCGCCTGAGCAGATGCCTGGAATTCATCAACGATCTTTCGGGTTAACTCCGTGATGTCCAGTGGCTCTGGCCTCAGGATGTGCTTGCCCGCCTCCAGGCGCAGATAACTCCGGAAGTCTCCGAGCAGCTCCTGCATTACTTGCGTCGCGGAATGCGCGATGGCAATTGCCTCGGCTTGCTTCGCCGGCTCCAGCGCCCCGCTGGCAAGATCGAGCATGGTGGCAATATTGTTGAGCGGAGCAGCCATTTCATCGGTCACCCATTCCATGAAACGCTCCTTGGCTTGCATTATCGCCTCTAGTCTTGCGCTGCTATCCCTCAGGTCGAGCAGCACAACGTCCCGGTCAGTAATGTCCACGTTGCCGCAAATCAGGCCAAGCAGATTGCCTGCACTATCCCTGTATGGCTTACCCCAGTGCCGAAGCACCCGATTTTTACCCTGGATTTTCAGCACGACGTCCGCGGAGTAAGGCTGCCCCTTTAGCGTCTCGGCCACCAGTCGTTCATGGATAAAGCGGGCATGTTCCTCCGGCCACTCCTGAGTTTCATACATCCGCCGGCCGACGACATCTTCGAGCTTGAGCCCATGCTGCTCCAGATAGCGGTTGTTGCAGGTGATCAGGCGCCCCTCGACATCACGCACGCACAGTGCGTGCGGAAGCGCATCGATCATTTCATGCATCAGATCAAGCTCCCGCTGGCGCGCTTCGTCCAGCAATGGCGACCTCGGGGCTTCGTCGCTGAATGCGGTTGTTTCCACCAACCCATAGCGCCTCGCGATATCGAACAGCTCCAGCATCGAACCCGCCCGCAGCTTGTGCATGACCCGTGTCTTGTAGGTGCTGATGGTCTTCTCACTCAGCAGCAGGCGCTCCCCGATGACGTTGTTAGTCATCCCCTTGGCGAGCATCTGCAATACCGTCAACTCGCGTGCCGACAGCGCCTTCAACGGGTTGTCCTCAATTTTAGTGGCCTGTACATGAGGCACCGCGAGGACGGTATCGCGCGGAAAATAGGTGTGCCCATTCAGAAGAGCCTTTACCGCCATGCCAACCTGTTGCAAGTCAGTCTGCTTGCTGATAAAGCCAAAAGCTCCGGCTTCGTGACTGCGGGCGGCAAAATACTCGGTACTTTGCTCGGTAACTACCAAGACCCGCACTTCAGGGGCTTGCCTGGTCAAACGCTGAATGACTTCTAGACCTCCCAGTCCGGGAATCGAGAGCTCTAGCAGGAGCAGATTCGGCCGAAGCCGTCGTGCGATTTCCAATGCCTCGGTACCGTTGCTTGCTTCAGCGACGATAATGTGTCCTTCCGATTCGAGTAGCAGCCGTAATGCATGCCTGGCAATCGGATGCTCGTCTACGATCATGACCGTGCTCATCGGCTTCCCTCCGACATATCCCTGGCCGTAAGACTAGAATATTTGTCTGGGATCCTCGCGTGTCTGCTCTCGCATCGCTAGCTACCTTGATGCAAATTGCCGCTTTTGTTTTAAGCACCGTGGTGCTGCCAAGCGCCGCACATCGACTATCTGCAATTGGGCCAGCCTGAGCAGACGTCCACTGTGGAAGGAAACAAGTAATCAACACCCCAACATGGTGGCGGTAACAGACATTGAGCGAAGTCCGCTAACGGCCAATAGCTGCCCGTGGAACCGACCGAAATCTCCCCATCGCGCGTGGTCACTCTGCGATTTTTCAGGTAATGGTCCAACGCTTGGGCCGCACTTCAAAGCGCCTTAGCGGTGTACCTGATTTAGCCGTTCGCCAGTGCGAGGCCCTCAAGTGACGCTGCGCGAAGGCGTCCAAAGGGCGCAACACTTAGCGAAACGACCTGCACTGTTAAATCATGAACCATGTTAGAAATGCTCATGAGAATCCTAAGACCCCAAAGAGCTCCGAACTAAAAAGCCGAAATCTAGAGAACTCATGTGTTGAAAAATCGGCTGCCGCAATTTCGAGAACTTTTAGTTCCCCTTCCGTGGAAGAAAATCAGAGCCATTTGGCCGGCCCCGATTCATGAGCTTCTCGCGTATCCACTATTCAGCCGTTTAGATTTCAGGATCCTGCTGGGTTTGGACGTGGCACTGCACACTCGCGTCCCTAGCCTGCATCATTTCAAGAGACGTTGAGCTTTCCTCAACCAAGCAAAGCTAATGCTCGACTTCTGCCGGTTCCCACCGGCGGCTTCGGGTCGGTTACTGGTCGTGGACTTTGGCTGATCCACCCTTGTCCTCCTTAACGCGGAGGACCAGCCAAGAGCACCAATCTCACGTACAGCCATCAACCTTGGAGCAAGGCAAAGCTGGTCGGGCAGAAAACCCCACTTCGACTCAGGATTGGGCTTCTTCTTCGGAGGGCGCTCGCTATCTTTTCATATCTAGCGATATAAGCTTTCTCGTCAAGAGACACAGCCGGGCACTATCCCATGGCACTGCAATGTCGACCGCTGCGGGTGGCTACTACCGCACGATGCTCCTCGCGCAGGCCGACTAAACCAACACTTGGCGGGTGCTCGCAATCAGCTCATGCACCTGGCGTACAACATGCTCCTCCGTCTGCGTTTCCGGTCCACGACCGCGCGGGCATGGCAAGCTCGGGGTGGTCCCGAATAGGCGGCAGATTAATGGGCGCTGCTCATAGGCTTCGCAGCCTTGCGTACCCAGATGCACGCAGTTCCATTGCGCCAGGGCTGCGTCATGCTCGGCGTCGCTTTTTACGGGGAGTCGTGACATTTCCTCGGACGACGCGGTCACCGGCCCGCAGCAATCGTGGCACCCTGGCACGCAGGAGAAAGCCGGAATCTGCCGACGCAACTGGTCGATCTTTCGACTGGTCGTACAGCTCATGTGATTGGCCAACCTGTGCCAGTGCTCGCCCTTCGCGGATAGCTATGAGGCGCCTCGATCCGCTCCTTGAGCTTGGTTGCAAAATCCTTGGCGCAACGCTCACTGCGAAACTGCACCCGGCGGACACCAAAGCGGACCGTCCATAACTCTTCACTCTGACTGGTCAGATGCTCGACTTTCACTGACATGACGGTGCCTCTGTATTTGCCTGCGGGTTAAAAATGGATTTCTGCGCTCTTTATTCCTAGGTCCCGCAGTTCGTGAATCAAGTCGTCCAGATGTGCAAAGGACTCGACCTCCTCGTTGTCATCGACCAGAAAAAAGCTTCGACCGGCGTTCTTCTTGAAGAACACGATCCACTCTTTGGTGTTGGTCGGGTTCACGATTACATGGGTGTCAAAGAATACGCCTTCGGCGTGCCGGGCCTTCACATCAGTTCGCTTCATTCAAGTCACCACGCTACGTTCGCGCTCGCACATTTCTACTCAACGACCCGGCTGGCTGCACTGAATCGTCCTAGGCTGTTTTTCCCGCTGGTTCCACGGTGTCTGGGCATTTAATATTATCACTGCATGATAATCCTATGCACATAGTCCGATTAAGGGTCCAGTCATGATTGCCGTACGCGAAGCGTGGAAGGCCGGGTTGTTCGGGCGGGAACACTGGGGGCGCAACTTGGTTTCCGGCGTGGTCGTCGGCGTTGTGGCGCTACCCCTGGCCATGGCGTTCGCCATCGCCTCCGGAGTCAAGCCCGAGCAGGGCATTTACACCGCGATCATTAGCGGATTGCTGGTTTCCCTGCTGGGCGGCAGCCGTCTGCAGATTGCCGGACCGACCGGTGCCTTCATCGTGATTCTCGCGGGGGTCACCGCCCGCTACGGCGTGGATGGCCTGCAGCTCGCCACCATGATGGCTGGCGCCATTCTGCTGCTCCTCGGGGTCACCCGTCTCGGCGCGATCATCAAATTCATACCCGACCCGGTGATCGTCGGCTTCACCGCCGGGATCGGGGTGATCATCTGGATCGGGCAGTGGCAGGACTTTTTCGGCCTACCCAAGGTCGGTGGTGGACACTTCCACGAGAAGCTCTGGCACCTGATGCAGGCGCTGCCGAACCTGCATCTCGCCACCACCCTGCTCGCGACGGCCAGTCTTGCCCTGGTCATCGCGTCGCCCAGGCTGCCAGGTCTGAAACGCGTACCCGGCCCCCTGGTGGCGATGGTGTTCGCCACGGCGGTCCAGTCGCTGTTCCACTTCGAGGGGGTCGCCACCATCGGCAGTGCCTTCGGCGGCATTCCCCAGGGGCTGCCCAGCCTGGATTTGCCGGAGATCACCCTGTCGCGGATGATCGAACTGATCGGTCCGGCTTTCGCCATCGCCATGCTAGGCGCCATCGAGTCGTTGCTGTCCGCTGTAGTCGCCGATGGCATGGCCGGCACCAAGCACGACTCCAATCAGGAACTGATCGGCCAGGGCATCGCCAATCTGGCCGTCCCACTGTTCGGCGGGTTCGCCGCCACCGGTGCCATCGCCCGGACTGCCACCAATATCCGCAACGGCGCCACCGGGCCGCTGGCCGGCGTGACCCATGCCCTGACCCTGGTGTTGATCCTTCTGTTCCTGGCGCCGCTGGCCTCGAACATTCCGCTCTGCGCCCTGGCCGCGATCCTGTTCGTCGTCGCCTACAACATGAGCGAGCTGAAACACTTCCAGCGCATGGTGCAACGCGCGCCGCGGGCCGACGTGGCCATCCTGCTGATTACCTTCGGCCTGACCGTGTTCAGCGATCTGGTGATCGCGGTGAACATCGGCGTCATTCTGGCCATGCTGCAGTTCATGCGCCGCATGGCCTCGTCGGTCGAGGTGCAACAGGTCGTCGAAGAGGAATTGGCCAGTGAACTGCGCGCCAATGGCCAGCTCCGGCTACCTCCCGGGGTGCTGGTGTATATGATCGAAGGGCCGCTGTTCTTTGGTGCGGCGGAAACCTTCGAGCGCGTCCTGGCGCAGACTCACACTGATCCACGCCTATTGGTGATTCGCCTGAAGCGGGTGCCGTTCATGGACATCACCGGTCTGCAGACGCTGGAGGAAGTCATTCAGCAGCTGCACAAGCGGCAGATCGCAGTGAAGCTCTGCGAAGCGAACCGCAAGGTGCTCAGCAAGCTCGACAAAGCGGGGATCCTGCAGACTTTGGGACCGGCGCATTACCACGCCGAATTCGCCGCCGCGCTGGCGACGGATGAGGTGCCAGAAATACCTCCCCCGCCCTAGAGCGGGCCCTTGGCCCGCTGACGGTCAAGGCTCACCGGGCGTCAAGATTTGGCGTTGGCCGCCAACGAGCTCTTGGTCGCATAGGTGACGCCATGCTGGTCCAGGTAATCCCGGATCAGTTGTCGCACCACCTGCGACGGCGTCAGGTCTTGCGCGGCGCACAGTTCTTCGAACGCTTTCTTCTTGTGCGGATCGATGAGAACGGTGAGGCGGGCGGTCTTGCTTTCCATAGAGTATCGGCTCATTCCAGGCGTCGGATGTTAATCAAATTATAATCAACGGGTCCGGGACTGTCACCGCAGGCGCCATTGGGAGGACAAGGCGGATCGGGCCCGGTCCTGGAGCCCGATCCCAGGTCGGTCACAGTGGGTAATGGAGCCGCGCGACTCCGGAGTCCACTGCCGCCTGGGCAACCGCCCCGGCCACCGCACCAAGCAGTCGAGCATCCAGCGGTTTCGGCAGGATGTAGTCCGACCCGAACGCCAAGCGATCGATGTTGAACGCGCGCAACACCTCCACCGGCGTCGGTTCCTAGGCCAACTGACGCAGGCCTTTCAAGGCGGCCACTTTCATCGCCATTTCCAGGTTCATCGTCGCCACCCTGATCATCCTGGCCTTGATGGATCTGCTGCGGTCCACGTTCGTTACGCATCTCGGTTAGCCAACAGAACCCGATGCCGCCCTGCCCCGCTGCCTTCTGACGCTGAAACGCTTACGGCGTCGTCTTGTCCTGCCCGGGAAACAGCGATTCGAATCGCGGCGTCGCGCGGGCAACGAAATCCACTCCCTTGCGCATGATGAAATAGGCGGCAACGTCATGCTGTTCGGCGAAGGCGTAGCCCTCGTCAGGGCCGAGCACCATCAGCACCGTAGACAAGCCATCGGCATGCAGTCCCGAAGGGTCGACCACCGTTACTGCCGCCAGCGCGTGCTTCACCGGCCTGCCGACACGTGGATCGAAAGTGTGCGAATAGCGCTGGCCGCCTTCCTCGAAATAGTTGCGGTAATCGCCGGAGGTGGAAACGCTGAAGCCATCCAGTGCAATGGCGCGCTCCACTTGCTGCTCTTGCTCGCCACTCGGAACCTCCAGGGCTATCCGCCAGGGTGTACCGTCAGGTTTGTGGCCGATGCCCCTGATTTCGCCGGTGATCTCGACCAGATAGGCCTTGATACCCAAGGCGGAAAGCCTTTCGCCGACCCGATCCACCGCGTAGCCAGCGACCATGCTGTCGAAATCCAGTTGCGCCGGCACATCCTTGCACAGCTTTTCGCCATCCATGCGCAAGTGCTGGTGCCCTACCCGTGCCTGCTCCCGTGCCAGGGCGCTCGCGTCCGGCACCTTATCCCCCCGTGACTGCGGACCGAAGCCCCAGAGGTTCATCAATGGCAGCACCGTCAGGTCGAAAGCCCCGTCACTCTCACGGGACAGGAACTCGCCGTACGCCAGCAAGCGTTGCATATCTTCCGGCACCGCCTGACAAGCGCCGGCCGGCAGATCGTTGAAGCGGGAAACCACGGAGTCGTCGCGCCAGGTGGAGAACTGCTGGTCGAGTTCCCCGAGTATTTTCTCGACTTCGGCCTTGACTCGCTGAGGGTCCGGCGTCTGCGCGGTGGGTACGTACTGGATCGAGTACGTGCTCCCCATGGTCGGTCCGGAAAAGCGCTCGATCCGTTCACCGCAGCCATAAAGCACCGTCAACAGCATCACCAGCAGGATTGCGCGCATCGTCTGACACCTCGCTGATCCCGGCCGCCCAGTGCGGCGCGCGGTATTTACCCCAACTGCAGGCACCAACTCGTTACTAGAGAGTAAAGCCGCATCCCCGAACATGGCGGCGAGCGCGTCCACAAGTGTGCGCAACCCGCACCAGTTGCGGCCTGAGATCGTTCCGAGGCTCTCGCGTGGGCTGGCAATTGGCCTACCGTTCATCAGCAAATATGGTCAAAAACTGAACAAAACCATCATAAGGGGCTCTTAGTCCCGTTAGTTATCGAGTTTCGCCCTCGCTACTCGCTCAATTTCCCGGAAGCAAAAAACCATCACGTGCATTAGCGCGTAGGGGAGTTTTTTGCCCAAAGAAAAGTTGGAGGACAGAACATGTCTAGCCATTCGTTGCAGAACAACGAGCGCACGCAGAACCTCGTCCGTGCCCGCCGCAAGCCGCAACAGAAGCCCCTTTGGCACCAGATGCTGGCCTTCGCCTCCTCCCCACAGCGCAACTGGCAAGGAGGGCTCGAGCTCAGGGGCTACAAGGAGCTGTCCAACTCCACGCCGGTCGCCATGATCGAAGTCGGAAACGTACAGCTGGCAATTCCGCTCGAGCGTGGTCGCCGTTCCGTCCAGCCGTGCGTGCAGCCGGGCCAATACGTGCGCAAAGGCGAAGTGATCGGTATCGGCGACGACAACACCCCCTGGGTGCATGCCAGCACGTCCGGCATCGTGGAGCGGATCGATCACGCCTACGCGGCCGATTCGGCCGAGCCGGTCATGTCCGTCATCCTGAACGCGGATGGCCTGGATGAATGGATCGAACGCCCGGCACTGGAGCTGCCGCAAACCCCCGAGGAACTGGTCGAACGCGCAATGCAGATGGGCATCGTCGGCCTCGGTGGCGCGGGCTTCCCGACGGGCCTCAAGCTGGCCGGCGCCCAGCAACCCGATCTGCTGCTGATCAACGGTGCGGAATGCGAACCCTTCCTGACCTGCGATGACCGTCTCATGCGCGAACGCGCCGACGCGCTGATCGAGGTCACCGACTATCTCGCCGATCTGATGGGAATCACCCTGACCCGCTTCGGCATCGAAACCAACAAACCCGAGGCGATGGCCACCCTGCGTGCCGCTTCTCGCTACGCGCGCACCCAGGTCGAGATCTGTCCGCTGCCGGCGCGATACCCGGCCGGCGGGCAGCCGTTGATGATCAAGAGCCTGAGTGGCCGCAACCTGGCGCCTGGGAGCCTGCCCGCCGATATCGGCGTCCTGGCGCTGAATGTCGCGACGCTCTACGCACTGGGCCGAGCCATCTTCCACGGCGAACCGCTGGTACGACGCGTGCTGACGCTGACCGGGGACTGCGAACGCCCCGGAAATGTCCTGGTGCCGGTGGGTTACCCGGTCAGCGAACTGCGCGAGATTGCTGGCGCGACCCCCGATGGCGAGTTGACCCAGGTCGGCGGGCCGATGATGGGACAGCCGCTGCCGAACCCCGCTGCCGTCATCAGCAAGACCAGTAGCTGCCTGATTTTCGGCGCCGAGCGCTTCCTGCCGGCAATTCAATCCCCAGGCAGTTGCATTCGCTGCACGCGCTGCGTGGATGTCTGCCCGATGTCGCTCAGACCGCTGGATCTCTACGCTGCCGCCGAACGCCAGGACAAGGCCAGCCTGCAGGAACTGCGACTGGATGCCTGTATCGAATGCGGCAGCTGCAGCAGCACCTGCCCGAGCAACCTGCCGCTGCGCGAAACCTTCCGCCAGAGCAAGACGGAGCTGCGCGCATGAGCCTGCTACTTCGCCCCACCGCACACCGACCACTGCGCACGGTGATGCTGCTGGTCAGCCTGTGCCTCATGCCGGGCACCGCCCTGTACGCCTGGCAATTTGGCGTCGTGGTCTGGTTGCAGAGCTTCTGGTGCGTGCTGCTCGCCCTGTGCTTCGAAGCCGGCCTGTTGCGCCTGCGCGGACATAATGTCCGCGAGGGCTTGAGCGACCTGAGCTGGCTGGTGCTAGGCCTGATTCTGGCGCGCGCGTTGCCGCTGATGGTGCCGCTGTGGATGATGGCCCTGGCCAGTTTTGCCGCGCTCGCGCTGTGCAAGCACGGTAGCGGAGGACTGGGTCGCAACCGTCTCAACCCCGCGATGGTTGGCCTGGGGATCATCGCCATCTGCTTCTACCAGCAGTTGTACCCTGCGCCGTCGAACTATGCGCCCTGGACCCTCACCCTGGATGCCAAGGCGGTTCTTCTGCAACAGCTGCAGATGGCGCCACGCCTTGACCTGGACGCATTCGCCGGGGCCACTCAGTTAGCCAAGAACCAGTTCACCCTGATCACCCCCAACCTGTCGGGGTACGGCTATATCGCCGGTGGTCTGATACTGGCTGTGCTGCGGGTGATCCGCATCGAGATTCCCCTGGCGATGCTCGCCAGCACGGTGTTGCTGTGCATGGCAGCCGGGCACACTCCGCTGGAAAGCCTGTACAGCCTCAGTCTCGGCGGTTATCTCTTCACTGCCTTCTTCATCGCCACCGATCCGGTCACCAGTCCCGATACGCGCGCCGGCCGCATCCTTTTCGGCGTGGCCATTGGCGCGCTGACTGAATTGATTCGCGAATTCGGGCTTTATGCCGATGGCCTCTGCTTCGCCGTGCTGGCTGCCAACCTGCTGGTACCGCAGATAGACCGATTGGCACTGCGCATGCAACGGCCCTGGTACACGGCGAAAACCTCACACTGAGAACGGATGCCGGCCTCTTCTGTGAAGAAGAGGCCGGGCTCGTTTGAGCAATCGTGGTGATTGGCGCGAGGACACCGATCTCCGGTCGGAAGTGCGTTTAACGATGGACTCGTTGAAGCGCTTCTACCTGTTCAGTTCGTACGCGCACATATTGACCGTCGTGGCCAGGTTCAGCGATTCGATGGCACCACAACCGGGGATCGTGAATGGCTGGGCGTTGAGTGCGGCCAACTGCTCGCGGGGCACGCCGCGTGCTTCGTTGCCGAACAGATAACAATCGAAGGTCTTGAAGCTGGCGGACTGCAAGCGGTCGCCATTCATATCCAGGCAGGCAATACGCTCGAAGCGTGTGCGCAAGGAATCCAGCTCCACATCCAGTTCCATGGGCGTATGAAAGATGGCTCCCATGCTGGACCGCACGACTTTGGGGTTAAACGGGTCGACGCTGCCGGGGCTGAGCAGGCAACGAAAATTACCGAACCACGCCAAGGTGCGCAGGATGGTGCCGAGATTGCCCGGGTCCTGAATTTCATGCAGGTAAATGACGCGCTCGTTCCTGGTGGGAGCAGGGTCCGGCGCGGCCATCGCCGGCATGGGCACCAGCGCGATGATGCCCTGGGGTGTCTTGGTGTCAGCGATATGCGCCATCTGGCGGTCGCTGATCACATGGGTCTCGAACGGGCTTTGCCATTGCTCGTAGGCGCCGCTCACGTACAACTGACTGCGCTGCAGCAGCGGATTCTGCAAGGCCGCCCTTTGTAGCTCCAGCAACAGATGCTCACCCTCCACCAGGAAGTAACCGAACTCGGCCCGGTATTTCTTCTGGTGGAGCTTCTTGATGTCGTCGAATTTCATCGATGCGTCGCTCAGTGGCTCTGCTCGGAGAGTATCGATTTGACCACCGCTTCGGCGACCTTGATGCCGTCCACGCCCGCCGACAGGATGCCGCCCGCATAACCGGCGCCTTCACCGGCAGGATACAGGCCGCGCAGGTTGAGGCTTTGCAATGTCTCGTGGTCGCGGGTGATGCGGACCGGCGAGGAGGTACGGGTTTCGATGCCGGTGAGCACCGCGTCATCGCGATCAAAACCGCGGATCTGCTTGCCAAATGCCGGCAGCGCCTCGCGGATAGCCTCGATCGCATACTCCGGCAGCGAGGGCGCGAGATCGCCCAGGCGCACGCCGGGTTTGTAGGAGGGTTCAACCTCGCCAAATTCGCTCGACGGCACGCCGCGAATGAAGTCGCCCACCAACTGCGCGGGCGCGCAGTAATCGCTGCCGCCCAGTTCATAGGCACGGGATTCCAGGCGCTCCTGCAACTCCACACCGGCCAGCGGACCGCCCGGGAAATCCTGCTCCGGGCTGATACCCACGACGATGCCGGCGTTCGCATTGCGTTCGTTGCGCGAGTACTGGCTCATGCCGTTGGTAACGACGCGCTCCGGCTCGGAAGTGGCCGCCACCACCGTGCCGCCGGGGCACATGCAGAAGCTGTAGACGGCGCGGCCATTCTTGGCGTGGTGCACCAGTTTGTAGTCGGCAGCGCCGAGTTCCGGATGGCCGGCGTACTTGCCCAGGCGGGCCTGGTCGATCATGCCTTGCGGGTGTTCGATGCGGAAACCCACGGCGAAGGGCTTGGCCTCGATGAACACGCCCTGGCGGTGCAGCATGCGGAAGGTATCGCGCGAACTGTGGCCCAGTGCCAGGACGACATGCCGACTGCGGAGCGTTTCGCCGCTGGCCAGCACCACACCCTCGAGCTGGCCATCGTTGATCACCAGATCGGTAACCTTGCTTTCAAATCGCACTTCGCCGCCCAGGGCGATGATCTCTTCGCGCATGGCGGAAACCACGCCGGTGAGGCGGAAGGTGCCGATGTGCGGCTTGCTCACGTACATGATCTCTTCCGGTGCGCCAGCCCGGACGAACTCGTGCATCACCTTGCGGGCGTAGAACTTCGGGTCCTTGATCTGGCTGTAAAGCTTGCCGTCGGAGAACAGGCCGGCACCACCTTCGCCGAACTGCACGTTGGATTCCGGAGTCAGGACCTTCTTGCGCCACAGTGCCCAGGTGTCCTTGGTGCGGCTGCGCACATCCTTGCCGCGCTCCAGCACGATGGGTTTGAACCCCATCTGTGCGAGCAGCAGCGCCGCGAACAACCCACAGGGACCAAAGCCCACCACCAGTGGCCGCTCGCTCAAATCAGCCGGTGCCTGGCCTACCGGATAGTAATGGGTGTCCGGGGCAGGACGGATATTGTGGTCGTCGGCAAAGCGCGCCAGAACCCCCGCCTCGTCGCGGACCTCCAGATCAATGATGTAGATGAACAGGATGACGCTGCTTTTCTTGCGGGCATCGTAGCTGCGCTTGAACACGGTGAAGTTCAGCAGGTCGGTATCGCTGACATTCAGGCGTTTGACGATGGCCTTGCGCAGTTCATCTGCGGAATGATCGAGGGGCAGAGACAGTTCGGTGATGCGAATCATGGCGATAATCCTGGCCGGTGAATCCGGCAAAGGAAGCAACAGAGGGAGGGGGTAAGGCGCGGATTGTACCCGCCGCCCCCCTGCCCTGTCAGGTCTGGCCTGACGGCTCTCCGAAACGCGCCGCGCCGGCCGGAGCTATGGCCCCCTGCCCTGCCTCGTGGCATTAACCCGGGCATTGCACCGCTTCGGGCGACGCACCAGTGGTGTGCTGGTGGGATCGAGTTCAGGAAATCCGACCTAAACTCCAGCTTCCACCCATCCCTGCGCGGAGAAACGTCCATGAAACAGGCCGGTCCCCTTCTCGTCAGTGTTTTGCTCAGCGTGCTTGTGCCACTTGCCTACGCCGCCGAGGAAGCACCATTCGACCCCGTTGAAATGACCAGCGCATTCGAGGGCACCTTTGGTGTTCACCCTGGACTCAGGCGCAACCACGTCAAGGGGACCTGTGCAGTGGGGGAATTCATTGGCAGTGCTGACGGTGCCAAATACAGCCGATCAGCCTTGTTCAGCGGCCAGACCATTCCTGTCATTGCGCGCTTTTCTCTGGATGGCGGCAATCCCAAGCAATCGGATGCCGCCAAGGCCGTGCAAGGGATGGCCCTGGAATTCAAACTGCCTGGCGGGGGCCTCCAGCACATGACGATGGTCAATGTACCGGTCTTCTTCTCCACGCCGGAGGGCTTTCGCGACCTGGTCCTGGCACTCAAGCCTGACCCTGCCACCGGTGTACCCGATCCTGAAGTGTTCAAGGCTTTCGTTGGCAAGCATCCAGACTTCAACCCCCTCGGCGCAGCGATACAGGGTCGCAACCCGTTCGTGGGGTATGACACCAGCTACTACAACAGCCTTCACGCCTTCTGGTTTCTCGACAAGAACGACAAGAAGACCCTCGTGCGCTGGCACTTCGAGCCGGTGGACGGGGTGAAAAATCTGACGGATGAGGAAGCTGCGAAGGCGCCGACAGACTTCCTGGAGCAAGGCCTGATCGCCCGTACCCAGAAGTCGCCGGCGAAATGGGACATGTACATCACCATCGGCCAGCCAGGTGATGCCGAGACTGATCCGTCCCAGCTCTGGCCCGCCGATCGAGAAAAAGTCAAGGTCGGCACCCTGGCAATTACCCAGGCCATGGCTCAGAAAGACGGTAGCTGCGGTCCCATCAACTTTGACCCGATCGTTGTCGCCGATGGCATCCAAATCACTGACGACCCGGTCCTCAAGGCACGCTCTGCAGCCTACGCGGTGTCGTTCGGCAAGCGGATGTCCGGGCAGTAGCTCGCGACAACGCATGCACTCCATGGGTGCTTACCTGCTGGTCGACGCCTCTCGGGCAAGTGGCGACGCACTTGCCCGAGAGAACTGAAAGCTCCTGTCACCGATTGGGCATTCCGCGTATCGATTAGCGGGAATGCTTTCCACGGCACAGCCCCCTGGATACTGACCCTCCCGGCAGCCATCCTGCTCTCGGGCAGCCTCTACTGGCTGCTGACTCGGTTGTTCTAGCGGAGCTGGCAGTTCCAGGGAACGGACTCAGAGCGCGGCGTCTGACGTTGCATAGCGAGCCGGGCTTAATCCAGATCGGAGGACTGATGACGCTCGGGGACCTGATCCGTCTCGTCCCCCCAGGTGCGATTGACACGCCGGCCCCGTATCACCGCAGGCCTGTCGGCTATCTCCTCTGCCCAGCGAACCACATGGGTGTATTCATGGGCGGAGAGGAATTCCGCCGCCGAGTACAGGTGTCCCCGCACCAGTTGTCCGTACCAGGGCCACACGGCGATATCGGCGATGGTGTAGGTGTCTCCAGCCAGATATCGCTGGTTGCTGAGTCGGCGGTCCAGGACATCCAGTTGCCGCTTCACCTCCATGGCAAAGCGATCGATTGGGTATTCGAGTTTCTCGGGGGCGTATGCGTAGAAGTGCCCAAAGCCTCCTCCCAGGTAGGGTGCAGCCCCCATTTGCCAGAACAGCCAATTCAAGGTTTCCGTACGACCTGCCGGGTCGGTGGGCAGGAAGCGGCCAAACTTTTCAGCCAGGTAGAGCAGGATCGATCCTGACTCGAAAACACGGATGGGCGAGCCTGAACTGCGGTCCACCAGCGCAGGAATCTTCGAGTTGGGATTGATCTCCACAAAGCCGCTGGAAAACTGTTCGCCTTCAGTGATGCGGATCAGCCACGCGTCGTATTCCGCGCCGCTGTGCCCCAGTGCCAGCAACTCTTCCAGCAGAATGGTGATCTTCACTCCGTTGGGCGTAGCCAGTGAATAGAGCTGCAACGGATGCTTGCCTACCGGCAGCTCCCTCTCATGGGTTGGCCCGGCCACCGGCCGGTTGATGTTGGCGAATTCTCCGCCGGACGGGGCCAGGTGCTGCCAAACCCTGGGAGGGACGTAAGGTGTCTTGGTCATGGGATGGCCTCATGGTTGGCTCAATCCGATCGCGGGGCTGGCCGGATCGCGTCGGGAGGAATAGCTTCTCGTGGAAGCCGGGCCTCCAGCCTTCCTCGCATGTTAGGCGAGGCTCACCTTCAGGGACAGGGGCGCCACTTTCCACCGGCGCTGAGTGCCATGTGGGGCGATTTCACCGCGAGTGAAGTCGCTCCCACTCGGAAGGCTTCACCTTCGCCTTCATCAAACGCCGGGCTGCGCGAGCGGTCGCGTGAGTCCGTATTTGGGGCATGCCTTTTTCGGCATGCCCCTTCATCACGATGTAATCAACTCAGGCGACTCGCACGACCTTGAGGTCGGCCAGTATTTCCGTGGCGCAGCGCTGGCCGGTCTCGACGGCGCCGTTCAGGTAGCCCTGGGACTCGATCGAGGTGTGCTCGCCGCAGAAGTGGCAGTTGCCCTGCCGGGTGCCTTCATAGCCGACGAACGCCGTGTAGTTCCCCGGCGCGTAATAGCCGTATGCCCCCTTGGTCCAGCGATAGCCCGGCCAGTAATTGAGAATTGCACGGCCATTCCACTCGTTCGTGATGCCTGGCAGCACCCGCTCCAGCTGGCCAAGGAACTGCGCCGCCTTGATGTCCAGCGAAGCGTTGTTCATCGCCACCGCAGTCGCGCCGCCGGTGAAGTTGTTCAGGATGCCTTCACTGCCCGCCTGACTACGAGTGACCTCCCAGGTGTCCTGATAACCGGTGTCCGAATAGCTCGACCCGTTACTGTTCTGCTGACGCCAGATGCGTTGGCGGAACTGCAACTGGAACTTGCTGCTGTTGCCCATTGGCATGCTGCCAATCGCCAGACATTTGCGCGCGTCGAAGCCGGCCGCAGAATAGTCGACACTGCTACGCAGGATGCTGAATGGAATGGCCATCACCACCCGCTGGGCGATCACCTGGCGCGGGCCCTTGCTGGTGTTGAAATCCAGGCTGTAGCTGGTATCCGGATTGAGGCTGATGCGCGTCAGCTCGTGACCGAGGTTGATCTGGCCATCGCTGAGGTGGCTGGCCATGCCACTGACAAGTTGGTCATTGCCGCCACGGATGTGATAACGCTCATCGGACTCGCCGAACATTTCGAGTTTTTGCTTGCTTGAGTAGCCGAGCAGATAGATCAGGTTGAGCGCACTCTGCTCGCTGCAGGCCGCGCCGTATTCAATTTCGTAGGCCACATCGAGCAGGCGGCCAAGGCGCGAAGCGTTGCCGCCGGGCACGTAGCGGTTGATCCATTCGGTGATGCTCATCTTGTCCAGCACCTGACCGCGCGCGGTATAGCTGTTCCACAAGGTCGGGAAAGGTGCGGCCTTTACCTCGCTGGCGAGCTGTGCCTGGATCGTCTGGAAATCGGCAAAGGCCTCCTCTACGCCGTAGCGCTGGCCCGCGAAGAAGTAGATATCTTCGCCGCCCTGGGCCTTGTCGTAGGCCAACAGGTCATCCACCTGCAGGCCCAGTTCCTTGGCCAGCCTGAGGGTTTCCACATGGTAGCCGTCGATCAGCTCGCCGCCGTTCTCGGCGATCTGCCCGGGGAACGTGCTGCGGTTGCTGAAGCAACGCCCTCCCAATCGGGTGGAAGCCTCGAAGACGGTCGCGCTGACCCCGCTTTTTTTCAGCTCATAAGCGCAGCTCAAGCCGGCCAAACCTGCACCGATTACCGCCACGCCGATGCTGCCCGAGCCGCCACTCGATGCCGCCTCAGCGAATTTTGGCAGGCCGCCGCCGGCGAGAGCCACGCCGGTAATAGCTGCGGCCTTGAGCACTTCGCGACGCGACCGCTGCAGAGCCATGGCCTGGTGGAAGTCCGTGGTTTCCGGGGTGCTGCCGGCCAGGCGGCTCAGCGCCTGCAAGCGGCTGAGCAAGGGTGTACGAGCCATCTATGAATCTCCGTTGTTATTGGTATCGGACTGCATAGAACAACTGCGTTTGGGGGCGACCGGCCTTGTTGCCGGGCTGACGTCAGCCCGGTCACACCGGGCATCAGGCACTGCTGCGATAACGCCGACTCCCCCGTGCGATATCGCGCCGCGTTCAGGCGCCAGAAGGCTAGATGCGCCTGAAAAGGCCGGCAAATTCTAAATAGAGAAGGCAGCGTTCGATTAAATAGATAGCGGGGAGCGAGGGCGGGTTGCCTCTGCCCTCAGTCGCGCACGTTGGCCATGATGAGGGAGAGCTCGCTACCGGACGCGCGCTTGACCCACTCCGCGGGCGGAGAACCGACCAGACTGGTGAACACCCTGGAGAACGATGCCTGGGAGCTGTAACCGACCGCCGAAGCGATCACTTTGATCGGCACGCCTTCACGCAGCAGGTCCTGGGCGACCTTCATGCGCCATTGAGTGACGTAGCCCATCGGGGAGGTGCCCATGATTTGGGTGAAATGAGCCGAGAACCTGGACCTGGACATGTTCGCCAGGCGCGCCAGCTCCTCGACGCACCAGGGGGCCTCAGGCTCCTCGTGGATCCGGCTGAGCACCGTGGCCAAGCGTCCGTCCTGCAAGGCGAACAGCAAACCGCTGGAAATCCGCCCTTCCTCCACCGCCCGCCTGACCAGCAGCACGAACAGGTACTCGAACAGCAGGTTCAAGGCTTTCGAGCGGCCTGGGGCGTGTCCCTGGAATTCGGCCACCAGCGAGGCCATCACCGGCGCCAGGGGCTCCAGCGTATCGAGCGGAAACACCAGGGTTTCCTGTAGCCCGAGATGGAACGGCCCGGGGGAGTTCCGGCCGAACAGGAAGGAGGCGCAAATGAGCTCCGCGGGCCGCTCCGAGCTCGACCGCAACTGGTATCGGCAACTGCTTGGACAGAACAGCACCGCGGGCTCGCTGATCGAGATCTTCGGCACCCCGGGCTGGACCATATCGATGCCACCCCGCTGGATGACGTGGATGAACGCCATGTCTTCGGGCTTGTCCAGCACCAGCGTCCCTGCCACCGGGCCGGCGAAGAAAAGCCGGCCCTGCAGGTTGGTGCGCTCGAAGAATTCGGAGAGAACATCCATAAAAGGGACAACCCGCAAAAGATTTGGTACGTCCTGGCAAAAGCCCGATTCGACGCGGAATTAGGATTCAACCGTCGCCGATGGTAACCACGAGCCCTCCAGCCCGCCACGGCGAAAACGAATCGCCTACCGCCGACCGGAGTCCCTTTCATGAGCCTCGAGACACAATCCATCTACACCGACCCCACTGCCCCTGCCCTGCCCGATCCGGGCATGCAGCTCGACCTGGCCAAGGCTGCGCTGGTGGTCATCGACCCACAGATCGACTTTCTCAGCCCCGAGGGCGTGAGCTGGGGTGTGTTCGGCAAGAGCATCACCGAGCACGATACCGTCAAGCACATTGGCCAGCTCTTCGCCGCTGCGAAGGAAGCCGGTATCACCGTCGCCGTTTCCCCGCATTACTACTATCCGTGCGACCACGAGTGGCAGTTCGGCGGTCCGCTGGAGAAGGTCATGCACAGCATCTGCATGTTCGACCGCAAGGGACCGCTGACCCTGGAAGGCTTCGAGCATTCCGGTGCCGACTTCATGCCCGAGTACAAGCCGTACATCCTCGACGGCAAGACCATCATCGCCTCCCCGCACAAGGTCTACGGCCCGGAAACCAACGATCTGGCCCTGCAACTGCGCAAGCACGGTGTATCCCAGATCATCCTGGCCGGCATGGCGGCGAACCTGTGCGTGGAGTCGCATCTGCGGGAACTGCTGGAGCAGGGTTTCGAAGTGGCCGTAGTGCGCGACGCGACCGCCGGCCCCACGACGCCGGAAGGTGACGGTTACCTGGCGGCGCTGATCAACTACCGCTACATCGCCAATGCGCTGTGGACCACGGCGGAAACCCTGGAACGCCTGAAAGGCAACTGAACGCCAATGCAGCAGGACCGCGCCCGCTGCGGCGCGGTCCTTCATCGGGAGTCCGTTCACATGCGCAAGATTTCCTGCCGCTATCGCCAACACGCCGCGGGCGTCATCCAGTCAGCGATCACCTGCGCCGTGGCCACAGCCATCGCCAGTCCGGTGAATCTGCCCTTCGCCCCGCTGCTGTCGAACTGGATGAACAGCTGGCTGCTGTCCTGGCTCACCATGGTCCCCATCGTCCTTCTGGCCACGCCCTGGGTCAGGCGTCTGACCGGTGTTTTCGTCCAGGACGACCTGCCGTGAAGCGGCGTGGGCACTCGCTACCCGACGGTACTTCGTCAGCCATCCACCGGCGCAAAGATCCACCCTTCCCTTACGGGAATTTCCGAGGTGGGCTGGACGAGTTTCCCGGGTTGAAAGTGAGAGAGCCATGCGATCAGCGCGCAGGTCAGTGCATCGACCTGATCGGCGTGATGGAAGCCTTCCGGCCATTGCGCGTAAGGTGATTTCCCAATGCCGTATTGCTCGTGCAATTCCGACATGGTGTTCGAGCGCTTGCAGGCGCTGGGATAAGCCTCGATGGCGCGCAGGCGGATCTGGTCCGTCCAGACCCCGCAGCTTTCGATCATTGGTGCGAAACGCGCCAGCACATGCATCCCCTTGGTGGCCTGGCTGCCGATCATGTCCTTCAGTGGTGATAACGGGCTTAGCCCGCGCTCGAAAAGGAAACGCTCGGTGCGGCGGAACAGGTACGGGTTTTCCGATGATCCCTCGATTGCGTCAGCCGCCTGACCATTCACCACCAGGTCGATGAAACCCTGGGAAAAGCCCAGCGGCGTGTCGATGGCCAGGACGACCGGTGCTGAGTCGAAGCGACTGGCGTCCAGCTCGCACAGGTTCAGCAGCCGGGAGATAAAGGCATCTGTATCCGCAGACTGATTGATGGGGCGACGCAGATTGCCACGCCATGGGCGGCCCAGAACATTCCGTTGGCTATCGAGTACAACCAGGGCATCGCGGCTGCTCGGGTTCTTATCGCAGTTCCATCCACCCACATCCCAGCCGATGAACAATGGGGCCGAAGTATCAGAAGTCATGCCTTCCCCACCCTTGGATCCCGGACTTTCCGGGCATCCCGAAGTTTTTCGACAGGCTCGACAGCCCTGTGGGCGTCACGCTCAAGGCCCGGGAATCCAGATGGCGGGTCACCCAGCCGCGCTTGAGCATCAGCTCCAGCAAGGCGGCACCCAGTGCGCCGCCGATATGAGGCGTGCGTTCGCTCCAGTCCATGCAGGGATAGGCCAGGCGACGGCGCTGACGTTTCACCGCCTCGATGTCGATGCCCAGGCGTTCCAGGGCATCGCTGCCGGTCTCGGTGACGCGGTAGTCGCGACCTTCGGCCTCGATCCAGTTGGCGTGCAACAAGGCATCGTGCACCTGCACGGCGACTTCGCCGGCGCAGTGGTCGTAGCAGGTGCGCGCAAGTCGCAACACCGAAGGCGTCGAAGGCTGGAAGGCCGATGCGGGCACTCCGGCCAGTTGCAGCAGGCTTTCCAGTGCCTGGGCGACCTGCGGGTTGGCCAGGCGGTAGTAGCGGTGGCGGCCCTGCACATGGAGCTCCACCAGTCCCTGTTCCAGCAAGCGGGTGAAATGGCCGCTGGCGGTGGAGGCGCCGATGTCGGCCACGGCGGCCAGTTCCGTGGCAGTACGGGCGTGACCGTCGAGGAGGCTGCAGAGCATCCGTGAGCGCGCGGGATCGGCAATGGCCCCGGCCAGCGCGGCGAGGTGGTTGTCGGCGGTATCTGCATCCATGGTTCGGCCATCCCCGAAGTGTCGGTTGTCGGCGTCATCATAATCGGGCTCGAACCCCAGGAGAGCGCCGGATATCTCTTCAACCATCTGCTGCCCGTCGCCGGCCGGGCGTGCAGGCGCCTGGCTGCTACCCTTTCTGCCTAATCGGGCAGGCAGGAAGCTGCACCATGAGCACCATCGTCATCGCTGATCCACAGCCGTTCATTCGCGACGCGATGCATCAGCGTCTGGCCGCCCTCGGCCATGTGATAGTCGGCGAGAGCGGCGACGGGCGGGATGCCCTGATTCTGATCCAGCGCACCCACCCCGACCTGGTGATCCTGGAACTGGAGTTGCCTCGCCTGAGCGGGCTGGAACTGATCCGCAGGCTGCGCGCCGACGACCGCAGGCCGAAGCTGTTGGTCTTCACCAATCTGTCGGGTCCTTACTACCAAGGCCTCTGCCTGCAGGCGGGGGCCAGCGGCTTCGTGCACAAGGGCGCCGCGCTGGAGGAGCTGGACGAGGCGGTGCGGATGACCCTGGGCGGTCGCCTGGTTTTCCCCGCCGAGGTCCGGCACTCCGCCAGCGAGCGCGGGCCTGCCCTTTCCCCGGATGCCGAGATTGGCGAGAAACTGACCCCGCGGGAGCTCACGGTGCTGCAGTACCTGGCCCACGGTTTCCGCGTGAAGGACATCGCCCACGAACTGGCCATCAGCGACAGGACGGTGAGCACCTACAAGACCCGGCTGCTGGAAAAGACCCAGACCGATTCGCTGGTGGACCTGGTGGAAGTCGCCCGGGCCCGGGGGTTGCTGGCCGGCGGTGGCGCGAAAGCTCCCGTCGATTCCGCCGCGTCATTGAGCAGCGACGATACCCTGGCCGAACTGTTCGAACTGCTGCCCACCGCTGTGGCCCTGCGCGACGCCGAAGGGCGGCTGCTGGCCTGCAACAGCAGTTTTCTCCAGACCCATGGCAAGACCCGCGAAGAGGTACTCGGTACACGTATTTTCCAGAGTGGGCTGGTGGAGCCGGAAGCTGCGGAGCTGGCCTATCAGGAGTACGTAGCTGGGGTGGCCGCGGGCAGGACCTTCTCGCTGGTGGTGCCCACCCAGCGCAATGGCCAGCGGCGCATCTTCCGCATGATCGGGGTTCCACTGAGCAACGAGGCCGGCGAGCTCGGTGGGGTCATGACGTCCTTCGTGGACATCACCGAGCATGAGCAGTACGTGGAACAGTTGCAGGAAGCCAAGGCCTTTCTGGAAGGCCTGCAGATCAGCCGCAATGCTTTGCTCCTCTTGTCAGGCAAGGAACTGATCGCCGACCTCGACGGCGTACGCCCCCTGATCGCAGCGGCACGGCAGGGAAACACGGATGAAGCCCTGCTGGCTGAGGTAGACGCCAGCGTTCTGATGATCCGCGAGAAGGTCGAGATTCTCCTGGAGGCGGTTCGTCTGGAACGCGGCGCCGCCCTCATGGTGCCTCAGTCGATGGAGCTGAACCGACTCACCCGGGAAGCCATCGAGCACAGCCGTGCGGGGGCCGACTTCGTCCCCTTCCGCAAGGAGTACTGGGGCTGGATCGACCCCAATCGCTACCGCCAAATGGTCAACACCCTGATCGCCTACTTCGCCAGGATGGGCCTGCCCCGTCTGCGGATCGAGGCGTCGGCCACCTCCCTGCCCCATGGCGAGCTGACCTGGCAGCTGACATTCACCGCGCCCGCCGGCGAGAACGTGCAGAATCGTCTTGAAGACCATGCAAGCCGACCCCGCATCCATCTGGCTCGGCACCTGTGCCGCCTGCTGGGAGGCACCTTGTCCATCGGCAGCCCCGATCGTCCCGAGCTGGCCGGCTTGATACAGATCAAGCTTGCCCGAGGTAGTTCGCGAAACGACGAATTCTAGGGATTCCACTACAGCAGTATCAGAGGCGCACGATGGGGCAGAAACGCCCCGCACCCGATGCTTTGCCCATAGATTTCGCTATGGAGAAGCATCATGTCCTTCCACTCATTGGTCCACTGGCGCTCCGGTTCCCCTACCCCTCCCACCTGCCCGGCCCGGCTGAAGACACTCTGCCTCGCCATGGCCCTGATCAGCGCCGGTGCCTCCGGCCTGGCCATCGCCAACCCCGCCCTGCCCCAGGGTGGTTCGGTGACTTCCGGCAGCGGGAGCATCAGTCAAAGCGGCCCGGACATGACCGTCCAGACCACCACCCCGCGAACCGTCATCGACTGGCACAGCTTCAACGTCGGCCCGAACAACTCCATCAGCTTCCGCCAACCTGACGGCACCTCGGTAACCCTCAACCGAGTCCTCGGCGGTGACCCTTCGAAGATCTACGGCACCATCACCTCCAACGGCCAGCTCATCCTGGTCAACCCGGCCGGGGTCTGGTTCGGTCCTAAATCACGTATCTCCGCCAACGCCCTGGTCGCCAGCGCCGGCTTCGTTACCGAGGAGCAGGCCAAGGAGTTCGCGCGCACCGGCAAGCTGGACATTCAGCTCAAGGGCCTGGTGCGCAACGAAGGCCATATCACGGTCCACGACAACGGCATGGTTGCCCTGCTCGGCGCCCAGGTGGAGAACGCCGGCGTCATTCAGGCGAAGAAAGGCACCGCCAAGCTGGCTACCGGTCCGCAGGCAACCCTGGACTTCCAGGGGGACGGCCTGATCAACCTGGCCGTTGACGGCGAGCCCGGCGACAAGGGCAGCGTCAATGGCGACGTCGCCGGCGGCGTACACAACTCCGGCCAGATCGACGTCGGCAACGGCGTTATAGCCATGAGCGCCGACCGCGCCGCCAAGCACCTGGACTCGGTGATCAACATCGGTGGCGACCTGGTGGCTGACTCGGTCAGCAGCGAAGGCGGCACCATCGTCCTGGGCAATGCCGCAACCACCAACGTCAACGGCAACCTCAGTGCCAAAGGCACCAGCGGCGGCCAGATCAAGGTGCTGGGCGATGAAGTGAACGTGGCCGGTACCGCGAAGATCGATGCCTCGGGTACCCAGGGTGCCGGCGGCAAGGTGCTGATGGGTGGGAGCTACCAGGGCAAGGGCCCGGAACCGGCGTCGAAGGCGACCACGGTGGCCAAGGGCGCCCAGTTGAAGGCCGATGGCAAGACCGACGGCGGCCAGATCGTGGTCTGGAGCGACGGCAAGACCCATTTCGCCGGTTCCGCCTCGGCCACTGGCCAACACAAGGGCGGCGAGGTCGAAACCTCCGGCAAGCAGCTGACCGTCACCTCCGACGCCAAGGTGAACACTCGTGGCCAGCAGGCCAACGGCACCTGGCTACTGGACCCGGCGGAGGTCAATATCGATGCCACCGATGCTGGCGGCTCCGTTGCCGCCAGCACCATCGTCAACGGCCTGGCCAACGGCAACGTGGTGATCCGCGCCACTGACACCCTCAGCGTCAACGCCCCCATCATCGCCACCAACCTGGCCACCGTGGACAACGACGGCCGGACCAGCCCGTCCACCCTGGCGCTGATATCCGCTGGCAATGCCGGGGTGATTTCCACCTTCGACGGCACCGACAAGAGCAACGCCAGCGGCGCGGTCAACATCAAGGCGCCCATCCTGCTCAAGGACGGCAACCTCTATATCAGCGCCACCGGCGACATCCGCCTGATCGACAACGCCCAGTCCGGCGAAGCCGGCGACGCCGCCTACGGCAAGCGCGCCATCATCGACGTCGGTTCCGGCGTGGCCTGGCTGAAGACGTCCGACACCGCGTCGATCTTCCAGGATTCGAACACCGCCATCATCGCCCACCAGCTCGCCGTCGACGGCGCCAGCGTGCGCCTGGACAGCGCCCTCAACCATGCCGGCACCCTCGCCGGCAAGGCCAGCAATGGCGTGTTCAGCTACAACCAGACCAACGCCAGCGGCCAAGCACCGAGCCTGGACAAGGCCGTGGTCGCCCCGCTGACCGGGGAGACCCTCAGCGGCGTCAAGGCTTATGCCCTGACCAATGTCGGCACCCAGGAAATCATCGCCAACGGCCAGTCCTACCGGGACATCGAGCTGAAACCCAGCAGCGGCAGCACCTTCGACTACGTGGTCTTCGAGGCCGTGGACCTGCGTGACGAGCACGGCAACGAGATTCCCAAGGCTGACCTGCTGCGCTACCTGGACAGCTCCGATTACCTGGTCAATGGGCTCTCCTTCAAGGACACCGCCGGCCACAGCTGGCAGTTCCTCCCCGACAGCAGCAAACCCGGCCTGACCCGGGTGCTGCGCGATGGTGTCGAAGTGGACGCGCCGGTGGGCTTTGCCCTGAATGGCGTCGGTGGCCTGGCCATGAGCGGCGTCTTTCTCGACAAAGCCTTCTGGGGGGTCTCCGGCGAGTACATTCCCGGCGCCTCCAACCAGTTCGAGATCCAGTACAACGCCCAGACCGGCAGCTCCCAGCAACTGATCTTCAAGCTGGGTAACTCCACCGAGTCCGTACTGGCGCAGATAGGCTGGCTGCTGGATGACAAACCCTGGATCCAGACCAGCGACGGCAAGCCCGCAACCCAGGCGCAGCTCAACGAAACCGCACGCATCCAGTTCCTGGCCTCCCAGGACAAGACCGACAGCAACGTCTCACTGAACAGCAACAAGGCCATCATCAGCGCCACTCCACAGAACGTGCAGCGTGAGTACGGCGAGGCCAACCCTGACCTGAACCAGACCCTCGCCAGCAATGTGGCAGCCGATGTGGTACGCGGCGTGGATCGCTACGTCGATGCACAACTCGACCGCAGCGGCGTCACCCAGGGCACTCCGAGTACCAGTGCCACCCAGCAGTCCAATGTGGGTGATTACGCCATCAACGGCAGCCTCGCCGGCGACACCTATGCCCAGCAGCGCTATGACCTGCAGAAGAACACCGGCACCCTCAAGGTCACCCCCGCCGAGCTGACGGTGACTGCCAAGGACAAGTCCAAGGTCTATGGCGACTCCGATCCGGCCCTGGACTACAGCGTTTCCGGGGGCAAGCTGGGCCAGACAGGCGACCAGCTTCTCAACGGCGGTGACCTGGCCCGCCAGCCAGGCGAGAACGTCGGCAACTACGCTATCTCGCAGGGCGAATTGGGGCTGAACAACGGCCTCGGCGGCAACTACAGGCTCACCTTCGCCGACGGCAAGCTGCAAATCACCCCTGCCACCCTGGTGGTCAGCGCCGACGACAAGCAGAAGACCTACGGGAATGCCGACCCCGCCCTCTCCTACCGGGTATCCGGCCTCAAGCGCGGCGATACACAGGGTGAAGTGCTGAACAACGGCAGCCTGAGCCGCGACGCAGGCGAGAACGTCGGCCGCTACGGCATCCAGCAAGGCGGCGTCGACCTCAGCAGCGGCAAGGGCGCCAACTACATCCTGCAGTTCAACGACGGCGTGTTCTCCATCGTGCCCGCCGAGCTGACCGTCACCGCCGACGGCAAGGCCAAGGTCTACGGCGATACCGACCCGGCGCTGAGCTACAAGGTCGACGGCCTCAAGCGTGGTGATAGTGCCGGACAGGTGCTGAATGACGGCGGGCTGGTGCGCCAGGCCGGCGAAGATGTCGGCCATTACGGCATCCAGCAGGGCTCGCTGGACCTCAATGCCACGGGCGGTCAGAACTACATCCTGCGCTATGTCGACGGCGATTTCGTCATCACGCCGGCCACCCTCACCGTTGCCGCCGATGGCAAGACCAAGGTCTACGGTGACCTCGACCCGAGCCTGAGCTACCAGGTGGCCGGGTTGAAGAACGGCGACCTGCAGGCGGACGTGCTGAACCCGGGCAAGGTGCAGCGCAACCCGGGTGAAAACGTCGGCGACTACGCCATCCGCCAGGGCGATGTCGCGCTGGCCGGCAGCAAGGCGCAGAACTACGTCCTCAGCTTTGTCGACGGCACCTTCAGCATCACCCCCGCCACACTGACCGTCAGTGCCGACAGCCACACCAAGGTCTATGGCGATCTCGACCCGAACCTGACCTACAAGGTCAGCGGCCTGAAGAACGGCGACACCCAGGGCGATGTGCTGAACCCCGGCGCGCTGCAGCGTGATCCGGGCGAGAACGTCGGCAATTACGGCGTCCATCAGGGGACCGTCGGCCTCAACGATGGCCAGGGCAGCAACTACGTCCTGTCCTTCGTCGACGGCAAACTCGCCATCACCCCCGCCACCCTCACCGTCACGGCCCAGGACAAGAGCAAGGTCTACGGCGACGCCGATCCGGGCCTGACCCATGTGGTTTCCGGCCTGAAGAATGGCGACACGGCTGCCTCAGTCCTGAATAGCGGCAGCCTGAGCCGCGACGCAGGCGAGAACGTCGGCCGCTACGGCATCCAGCAAGGTAGCGTCGACCTGAGCAGCGGCAAGGGCGCCAACTACATCCTGCAGTTCAACGACGGCGTGTTCTCCATCGTGCCCGCCGAGCTGACCGTCACCGCCGACGGCAAGGCCAAGGTCTACGGCGATACCGACCCGGCGCTGAGCTACAAGGTCGACGGCCTCAAGCGTGGTGATAGTGCCGGACAGGTGCTGAATGACGGCGGGCTGGTGCGCCAGGCCGGCGAAGATGTTGGCCATTACGGCATCCAGCAGGGCTCGCTGGACCTCAATGCCACGGGCGGTCAGAACTACATCCTGCGCTACGTCGACGGCGACTTCGTCGTCACGCCGGCCACCTTGACTGTCACCGCCGATGGCAAGACCAAGGTCTACGGTGACCTCGACCCGAGCCTGAGCTACCAGGTGGCCGGGTTGAAGAACGGCGACCTGCAGGCGGACGTGCTGAACCCAGGCAAGGTGCAGCGCGACCAGGGTGAAAACGTCGGCGACTATGCCATCCGCCAGGGCGATGTCGCGCTGGCTGGCAGCAAGGCGCAGAACTACGTCCTAAGCTTTGTCGACGGCACCTTCAGCATCACCCCCGCCACACTGACCGTCAGTGCCGACAGCCACACCAAGGTCTATGGCGATCTCGACCCGAACCTGACCTACAAGGTCAGCGGCCTGAAGAACGGCGACAGCCAGGGCGATGTGCTGAACCCCGGCGCGCTGCAGCGCGACCAGGGTGAGAACGTCGGCAATTACGGCATCCACCAGGGGACCGTGGGCCTCAACAATGGCCAGGGCAGCAACTATGTCCTGTCCTTCGTCGACGGCAATCTGGCCATCACCCCTGCCACCCTCACCATCACGGCCCAGGACAAGAGCAAGGTCTACGGCGACGCCGATCCGGCCCTGACCCATGTGGTCTCGGGACTGAAGAATGGCGAAACGGCTGCCTCAGTACTGAACGGCGGTTCCCTGCACCGCGAGGCCGGCGAAAACGTGAAGCCTGGCGGTTACGCCATCGGCCAGGGCAGCCTGGGCCTGAATGCCGGCGCGGGCAGCAATTACAACATGGTGTTCAAGGACGGCACTCTGCAGATCACCCCGGCTCCCCTGGTGGTCAGCGCGGATGACAAGTCCAAGGTTCAGGGCGCGGCCGACCCGACACTCAGCTGGCAGGTCAGCGGCCTGAAGAACGGCGACACCGCGGATATAGCCAAGGGTTCCCTGACCCGCGCGCCAGGCGAAGACCCCGGCGCGTACGGCATCAGCCAGGGCAAGGCCTTCGATGCCGGCAGCAATTACACCGTGACCTTCCGCGACGGCACCCTGACCATCACCGGCCCGCTGGTCCCCGTGGACCCGCAGCCGCCGATCGATCCGGAAAACCCGGTCACTCCGCCGGCGACCACCCCCCCTCTGGGCCTGCCCCTTGGCGCCCAGTCCCCCGGCAACACCCGCTGTACCGCGCTGGAGTCGCCCTCGGCCGTTTCCGCGAATTACTCGGTTACGCCAGCCGTGGCCCGCACCTACGCCGTGCAACTGATCTGCAAACCGCGCTCCTACGGCAACAAGACCAGCACCACACCGGACATCACCGACGTCCTGACCTACGCCAACGGCCTGTTCAAGGACGGGAAGCTGATCCTCCCCGACTGGAACCGCAGCGTGATTCCCCACGACCTGAATCGCGACACCAAGGGAGGGAAATAGCCATGAAACCTCTTCCGTCCAATCTGAAACGGCTGGCGGTTGCCATCTGTTCCTGCCTGATCGTCATCGCCGGCCCCGTGAATGCCGGACCGCGTGCCCAACTCGACCCGGGCCGCGTGGAAGTTCCCAGCCCCGACGGCGTCCGTGCCTCGCCACCGGGCGTGACCGGCCCGCTGCAACTGCCGGAAACGGTGGTCACCGATGAACAGGCCGCCCCGCGCGAGATGCAAGCCGGTGACGGCATGCGCTTCCAGGTCAGGAAGGTGCTCATCAAGGGCGTCAGCAGCTACCCACAAGGCACCTTCGATTCCCTGGCCAAGCGCCTGGAAGGTAACCGTGTGACCCTCGGCGAGGTGAATGTCGTGGCTGACCAGATCACCCAGCGCTACCGCAAGGCGGGTTTCCTCCTGGCGCGGGCCTTTGTGCCGGAACAGCGTCTGGAAGGCGGCCAACTGGTGATCCAGGTGTTCGAAGGCAAGGTCAACGATGTCCGCATCGAGGGCACCAGCAACAAGGCCATGGAGCGCTATGCCGCAAACATTCGCGAAGAAGTGCCGCCGAAGAGCGCCACCATCGAGCGCAACCTGCTGCTGATGAATGACCTGTCCGGGAACGAGAGCCACGGCACCCTATCCGCTTCGCCGGTGACTGCGGGCACCGATCTCACGGTGGAAAACCGCATTCGCAAGTACGAAGGCTTCTTTGGTTTCGACAACCGCGACAGCCGCTACTTCGGGCCCTGGCAGGCCTATGGTGGCGTGGGCGTCAACGACCTCACGGGCAACGGCGACCACCTTGGCGTCCGCGCCGGCAAATCGATCGAAGGTAACAAGATGACGTTCTTCGAAGGCCAGTACGAACTGCCGGTGGGCAGCAAGGGCGACGTGGTGAGCTTCCTCGCCCAGCACAATGACGGCTTCCCGGACACCTATTCCTTCCTCGACGCCAACAGCTCCGGCGACACCCTGGCGGTGCGCATCACCCGCCCCTGGATTCGCCAGCGCGACGAAACCTTCAAGACGTCGGCGGCCTTCACCTGGTTCAACGGACGTTCCGAGTACCTTCACCAGCCGGACCTGCCGCCGTCCAGCGACGACCGCATCCGCGCGCTGCGCCTGGGCGCCAGCTACGACTTCTTCGATGCCTACGGCGGCAAGAACCTGGTGAAGGCGGAACTGAGCAAGGGCCTGAAGATTCTCGGCGCCAGCGATGAAGATCGCCTCAACCCTTCCCGCGAGGGGGGTCGTACCGACTTCACCAAGCTGCAACTGGACGCCCAGCGCATCCAGGACCTGTCCGGGGTGATGGATGGCCTGAACCTGTACCTGGCGGCGACGGCGCAGACTTCCTTCGGCCAGGCCCTGCTCTCTCCCGAGCAGTTCGGCGTTGGTGGCAGCGAGTTCGGACGCGGCTACGACCCGTCGGAAATCACTGGCGACAATGGCTTCGCCATGAAGGCCGAGCTGCAGTACAACCACCTGCATAACGTCAACGACTATCAGGTCCCGACCCAGTACTACGCGTTCTGGGACATGGGCAAGGTGTGGAACAACAAGCCGCGCTGGATCAGCTCCGAAAGCCTTTCTTCAGCCGGCGTTGGCGCGCACTTCCAGGTGGCCAAGGACCTGTACATGTCGCCGGAAGTCGCCTTCCCGCTGACGCGCTCGGTGTCGGCAGAGGAGATCGATGGCGACAACGGCAAGGCGCCGCGCTTCTACTTCAACTTCCTGAAACTGTTCTGAACACGGGATCAGGATCACCGCCGGAGCGAGCGCTGCCCGCTCCGGCAAACCCTTACTCGAATCCCCTGAGCACAGCGAACTCCTCCACCGGAGCCCGCTCTGAGCGCAGGCTGTTCACCACCGCCGAGCGATCCGCGTAGCCCAGGGCCATGCCGCAATAAAGCAATTCATGCTCCGGCAATTCTAAGTGCCGATGCAGGCTTTCCCGCACCATCGCCCAAGCTTCCTGCATGCAGGTCGACAACCCCTGCTCTTCCGCGGCCAGTGCCAGCGACTGCATGAACATCCCCATGTGCGCCCACTGGCCATGGCCCATGGCGCGGTCGATGACGAAGAACAGCCCCACCGGCGCACCGAAGAACTGGTAGTTGCGCGACAGCGCTCGCATTCGCGCGACCTTGTCTTCGCGGGGAATGCCCATCAGTCCGTACAGGTCTTCGCCGATCTTGTAGCGACGGGAGCGATAGGGCTCGGCCAGCGCTTCGGGGTAGATCAGGTGCTCCCCCGCTTCTCCCTTGGGATTCTTCAGCAGGGCTTCCAACGCCAGGCGCTCCACGGCGAGCTTCTCCGCACCGCTCACCGCAATCACCTTCCACGGCTGCAGGTTGCCGCCCGAGGGTGACCAGCGCGCCGTTTCCAGCAGGTCCCTGACCTGCTCAGCGGTGACGGGCGCGTCGCTGAACGCGCGGACGGAGATACGTTTCTTCAGGAGTTCAGCTACGGACATGCTCAGGTCTCCACACGATTGCGTCCTGCCGCCTTGGCTCGATAGAGAGCCCGGTCGGCGCTTTCGATCAGTTCCAGTTCCCGTCCCGCTGCCAGGGCACCGTGCACGGTGGCGGTGCCGATACTGGCGGTGACATGGCCAAAGGGGCTGGCGCTGTGCTCGATGCCCAGTGCATTGATGCGTTCGAGCAGATGCTCGGCGACGCTCAGGGCGCCCGATTCATCGGTGTTGGGCAGAATCACGGCCAGCTCCTCGCCGCCGTAGCGTGCTACCAGGTCCCCGGAGCGCTTCACACCCCCCTGTATCTGCTCACCGACGGCGCGCAGACATTCATCGCCGGCGATATGGCCGTAGGTATCGTTGTACCCCTTGAAGTGGTCGATATCGATGAGCAGCAGCGACAGCGGCATGCCATCACGCTTGGCGCGCCTGGCTTCGGCCTCCAGCCGCTCATCGAAGCAGCGCCGGTTGGCAAGGCCAGTGAGCTGGTCCTGCGCGGCCAGTACCTCCAGTTGGCGGTTGGCGACCAGCAGGTCTTCGCGGGTGGACACCAGCGAGGCTTCCGCGTCGATCCGGCGCTTGATGTCGAGAATCAGCAAACGGCCGATGGCGACGATGATTGCCAGCAGGGCCAGGACGACGCCAATGGTCAGCCAGGCCTGGTTCTTCCAGGTCTGCAGCGCTTCGTCCTTGCCCAGTGCCACGGTGGTTACCAGCGGGTAGCGATCGCTCTTGCGGAAGGCGTAGATCCGCTCCGTGCCGTCGAGTCCGGACCGGAAGGAGGCGGTGCCCGACGTAACGCCGGAGAAATAGCGAAGGAAATTGGGCGAGCGGGAGAAGTCGTGACCCACGTCCTCCTCGCGGTAGGGATAGCGGACCAGCAATTGCCCGGCGGTGGTGCCCAGGCTGATGGTGCCCTGCTCGCCCACATCGATCTTGCCGAACAGGCGCAGGAAGTTCTCGATGCCCAGGGTCACGGCGACGACGCCGGCGAAGTGGCCTTCGCGGTCGTCGAAGCGGCGGCTCACGGTGAGCACCCAGTCGCCGGTGGAGCGGCTCTTGATGGGCGGGCCGATGAAGATGCCCGGAGAAGGATCGTCCCGGTGATGTAGGAAGAAGGTGCTTTCAGCGCTGTTGGCCCCTTCCGGTATCAGGCCCCTCGAAGACATCAGCCAGTTTCCCCGGGCGTCGTAGATGACCAGGCCGTTGAGTTGGTCCAGCCAGCTTTCCTGGCGCTGCGTTAGTTGCTGCAGGCGAAGCAGGTGGGCCGGGCCGCTGCCTTCGGCCTCCAGGCGCTCGGTGATACCGAGGAGCAGCATCGCGCTCTGAGTGATGACGCCGTCAGCGTAGGTATCCAGCGTTTGCGCCAGGTTGAGGTTGTTGGTGTTGATTTCGGCCAGGGTGCGCTCACGCGCCGACCAGACCTGCCAGGCAGTGGCCAATGACAGCGACAGGCAAACAACGAACAGCAAGAGTACGGCCAGACGGATATCACGCTTCATCCAGGCACCACGCGGAAAGTCCAGTTTCCGGACTGCAGGTCCCGCCGTATCGGAAGCACGACGGTTCTACATCCTCCATCCCGTGAAACGGCCCGTCCTGGACCGGCGATCAGGGATGGCACGGATTCTACTGCGCCTGGCGCAAAACGCATTGGCCGACGGGCCACTCGCTACCCCGGGTTTGGCAGAAGCGCCAACCCTTGATTCAAACGCCGAATAAAAAAATGGCCACCTTGGGGCAAGGCGGCCATGAATAAAAACCAAAGGATTGATGAAGTGGAGGCGCCGAATGCAATTCTTGGGGGAGACCAGAAAGTGCACCCGGCAAAAATCTTCATCGGGGGCAAGTTTACCGATTTCACCCCAACACCCAAATCAAACACCTTGATAGCGACTATCAACGTCAATACATAGGATTATCTGTCTTCAGCTGTTAGCCCACCCCGAGAGATCACCAAAAAGCACACTTGACAACCCCTATTGATATTCCGCTCAAGAGCTACGAAGCCTTCTATCTAGCGGCATACGCCTGCCCGCCAACTCACCTGACAATGTCTTCAAAGCTATTTAATGGCGCACCCAGAATCTGCAAATGCTTGCCGCCACGTAACTTACAGAAACAAAAAAAGGCCGCCCCAAAGAGGCGGCCAAAGTCAGAGAGTAACTCGATGAAACATTCGCCGTCCGGCGGAGTTGGTTGGCGAGTTCGTGCTTCATCCAGCACAGATTAGCGACAGGTAAATTTCGTAAATATTGATCGTATTGATATTTGAAATTAATACTTACAGTTTCTTGGTTGGAACTCATCGTGGTAACTGTTTGCGCGCATTGCGCCGGTACCATCGGCAACCACAACGACAATACATGGACTTCCCTATCATCCCATTGAGCTACCGGGCTCGCGGCGATCGATAGTTCCTCGCCTTCCTGCCTCCCCCAATACCTACAAAACGACCATCAGGAGCACCCGTGATGCAACTCAATCCCCTGAGCGCCCTGGCGCTGGCGGTTTCCGCCGCCATCTGCCTACCCGCTTTTGCCAGCGAGCAGTCCGAATCCCAGGGTTTCGTCGAAGATGCCAGCGCTACCCTGCTGCTGCGCAACGCCTACTTCAACCGTGATTTCAAGGACCACACCAACGATGCCAAGACCTGGGGCCAGGGCTTCATCGGCACCTTCGAGTCGGGCTTCACCCAGGGCACCATCGGTTTCGGCGTCGACGCCTACGGCCTGCTCGGCGTGAAACTGGACAGCGGCCGCGGCCGTAACTACAGCGCTTTCTTCGACACCGACAGCAACGGCCACCCGGTGGATGACCTCTCCGAGGCCGGTGCGGCGGTGAAATTGCGCTTCTCCAACACCGTGCTGAAGTACGGCAACCAGTTCCCCAACCTGCCCGTGCTGGCCCATGACGACAGCCGCCTGCTGCCCCAGGCCTTCACCGGCACCCTGCTCACCAGCAAGGAAATCGAGGGTCTGGAACTCAACGTCGGCCGCTTCACCGGCGACAGCCCCATGGGTGATCCGGCGCGCGACCCCAATCATCTGAAAAGCATCGACGTGGTCGGCGGCAGCTACGCCGTCACCGACGACGTCAGCGTCTCGCTGTACCACTCCGACGTAGAGGACGTGTACAAGAAGTACTACGCCAACCTGAACTACAACATCCCGTTCAATGACCAGCAGGCGCTGAACTTCGACTTCAACATCTACCGCACCAAGTACGACGACGGCTCCGAGGCCGCACTGGCCTTCGGCGGCGATGGCCAGGACGACAGGAACACCCTGTGGAGCCTGGCGGCCAAGTACAGCATCGGCGCCCATGCCTTCATCGTCGCCCACCAGCGCAACACCGGCGACGCCGGTTATGCCTATGACTTCGGCGACGGTGGCAGCACCATCTACGTGGCGAACTCCTACTATTCCGACTTCAACCTGAAGGACGAGCGCTCCTGGCAGGCCAGCTACGAGCTGGACTTCGGTGCCTACGGCGTGCCGGGCCTGACCTACAAGGTCGCCTACGTGCGCGGCACCGACATCGTGGCCGGCGGCGAGAACGACGGCACCGAGCGGGAGCTGTTCAACCAGTTCAAGTACGTGGTGCAGGACGGCCCGGCCAAGGACCTGTCTTTCAAGCTGCGCAACTCCATCTACCGTGCCGACAACCAGGTGGGGCCGGACCTCAACGAGGTTCGCGCCTTCATCGAGTACCCCCTCAGCATCCTCTGATGCGCCAGGTCGCGCCGGTTCGCCGGCGCGACCCCTCCTCCTGGTGGGCGCGGCTAGTGCCTGCCGCCTGCCTTGCGAGCTTTTCCTTCCACCTGGCCACGCGCTCGCCGGGACGGCAATCTGATCATCTGGAAGACCAACCGATCGAGCCGGCCGCGCAAACGTGCAAACCAACCGCGCAGGCCGGCGGCTTTCGGCGGCACCGCCGAATCGGGACGTATGGGAATGATCCTGACCATGGCTGTACCTCCACGCTGAAAACATCAGCCTGCGCGCGAGCCACCACCCTCACGTTGATCTGCCGCAACTGCGTCGACACGCGACCACGCGGAAACCTTCACTTCGTCGGCTCCCTCGGTTTCATCCCGATTCGCTTGATCCTCATCAAATCCAGGCGGCGGCTTCGGCGTAGAAAAAAGGGCAGGATTTCCAATCGGAGTACGCAGCCATGTCAACGCTACAGAGCTCGCGGCCCCACGCCGCCATTCCCGATGCACTCGCCGGTGAGCATTGGGTCGAACCCTTGAAGGACGGCAGCCATGTCCTGGTCCGCCCCCTGCGCCCGGAAGACCGGGAGCGCGAAGTCGAATTCATCCGCAACCTCTCTCCCGAAACCCGTCACTTCCGCTTCCTCTGCGCGGTCAAGGAGGTCAGTCCCGCCCTGCTCGACCACCTGATGGAGGTCGACTACCAGCGCAAGATGGCCTATGTCGCCCTGGTGCATCGGGATGGCGAACTGGTCGAGATCGGCATCAGCCGCTACGCCGCCGTGGGTGATGCGGGCGAGTGCGAGTTCGCGGTGACCCTCGCCGATGGCTGGGACGAACTGGGGCTGGGCGAGGTCCTGCTGCGCCACCTCATCGATTCGGCGCGCGAGAACGGTTTCAAGCGCATGTACTCAATCGATGCAGTGGCGAACGTGCGGATGCAAGGCCTCGCCCGAGCGCTGGGTTTCAGCTGCCGGCGAGACCCACGGGAAGCCTCGCAGCTGATCCATAGCCTGGAGCTTTGAACCAAAGCGCTCCCCCGCAATTGGAGCGCCTGAGGTTCAGCAGCTGGGGAAAAATCGGCTGGTCAAATCGGAAAAGGCGCTGTACTTTACCCGCCGGGTGTCGGGCTGCTCATGCGGCCCGACAGGTTTCATGTGCTGGTCGGGCCGCCGCACAAGCTGCTGAGTATTAGCGACCATGAACCAAGCCCCTTCCCCAAAGGCGCTGCCGGCTGCGCAGCGTATTGCCGACAAGGCATTCTCCGCGTTCGAGAAATTCCTCCATATCGAAGCCGTCAGCGGCATTGTCCTGCTGATCGCGGCGGCTGCCGCGCTGATCTGGGCCAACTCGCCCTACGCCGGCAGCTACGAGCATCTCTGGCACATGCCGCTGTCGTTCGGCATCGGTGACTTCGTCATATCGAACTCCCTGCATTTCTGGATCAACGACGCCCTGATGACGGTGTTCTTCCTGGTGGTCGGCATGGAAATCCGCCGGGAGATTCACGAAGGCGCGCTGGCCAATCTCAAGCTTGCCGCCCTGCCCATGATCGCCGCATTCGGTGGCGTGCTGGTACCGGCCCTGGTCTATCTCACCCTCAACAACGCCGAAGGGTTGCGCCAGGGCTGGGCGGTCCCGACCGCAACCGACATCGCCTTCGCCGTTGGCGTCCTCGCCTTGCTGGGCCGCTCCGTGCCCGCCTCGGTGCGCGTTTTCCTGCTGGCCCTGGCGATCATCGACGACATAGTCGCGGTGCTGATCATTGCGCTGTTCTATTCCGGCGGCCTGGACCCGCTGGGCTTTGCCATCGCCGGCACCGGCATCCTGCTGGTGCTCGGCTTGCAGCACATCGGCATTGGTTCCGCCTATGCCTACGTGCTGCCCGGTGCATTGCTCTGGTTCGGCCTCCTGAAGACCGGCGCCCACCCGACCCTGGCGGGCGTGGTGCTCGGCCTGATGACGCCGGTTCGCCCGGTAAGGGTGATGGCGCCTCCCCTGCAGACCGCCTCGCAGGCCATCAGCGAATTCGCCGAGCGCAAACAGGCTTCCGACAGCGGTGCCAGCGAGTTAATGGAGCCCATCAAGCAGCTTCGTCAAGCCCAGCGCGAGTTGCTGCCGCCGGTAATGCGCGTGCAGATGGCACTGCACCCCTGGGTCGCCTACCTGGTAATGCCGCTGTTCGCCCTGGCCAACGCCGGGGTGAGCCTCGATGGCGTCAACCTCGGTGAAGGCGCATCCATGATGGTGTTCTCTGGCGCTGCCCTGGCACTCGTGCTGGGCAAGCCGCTGGGCGTGCTCACCAGCAGCTGGCTGATGGTGCGCATGGGCTGGTGCAGTTTGCCGCCGGGTATGACCTGGGCCTGGATGGGACTGATCGGCTGCCTGGCCGGCATAGGTTTCACCATGTCGATCTTCATCGCCAACCTCGCCTTCAGCCAGCAGGACCTGCTGAGTGCTGCCAAGCTCGGCGTGCTGGTGGCTTCGGTAACTGCCGGTGTGATCGGGCTGCTCTACGGCCGCGTGCTGGTCGCCCGAGCGAAGCGACGCTAAGTCCTTCCGACCCTTGAACCGGCCGCCAACCCGATTGGCGGCTGCGTTCTCTCCGGCCTTCTCCAGGCGCCTGGACTAACCTGCATGGTTGCCGGCATCGCCTGCGTGCACCGGGAGCAGCCGCCCTTTCCCCTCCTGTGTTGCGGTCGCGGACCACGATGACGGCATTACCGCGAACCTTGTTCCCGCGCCCCAGTGCCAGGAAGGAGCAGCCTCATGCCGAACGCCCTGTCCGCCAGCCAGGTCCCCAACCAGTTCGTTGAATGCAATGGCCGTCGCCTGGCTTACCGCGTGATCGGGGATGGGACGCCGATGGTCCTGTGCCTGCGCTTTCGCGGCGTGATGGACTCGTGGGATCCGGCCTTTCTCGACGAACTCGCCGAGCTGGGCTTCAAGGTGCATGTGTTCGACTACAGCGGGCTGGGCCTGTCCGGCGGGCCCCGCACCTACGACCCCGCATCGCTAGCCCGCGACACCCTCGAACTGATCGCCGCGCTGGGACTCAGCAAGGTCGTGCTGGGCGGCTGGTCCCTGGGCGGCATTGCGGCACAGGTGGTCATGTTGCAGGCGCCGCAACTGGTCAGCCATCTGGTGCTGATCGGCACCACACCGCCCGGCCATCTGGTGCAGACCGGCGAACCGCTGTTCTATGAGCTGGCGAGCCGCGAGAACGACTTCGAGGACTTCGTGAAGCTCTTCTTCGAGCCAACGTCGGCCGCCAGTCGCGAAGCCGCCGTTCTCTGCGCCGAGCGCATTGCGGCACGCCAGGAAGGCCGCTGCCCGGAGGTGCCCCATGAGTGGGCAGGCCAGCAGTTGGGGGACGGTCCGCGCAACCCGATGTTCCCGCTGCAACCGGCGCTGGATGCATTGCGCACCACCCGCACGCCTGTCCTGCACCTTGGCGGTGACCACGACATCGTCTTCCCGGTGGAGAACTGGTATGCGCTCAACCGCGCCCTACCCACCCTGCATCTGGTGACCTTGCCGAGCACGGGCCACGGGCCGCACATGCAGTATCCGCAGGCTGCCGCCCGTCATATAGCGGCCTTCGTGGCCGGCTGATCGATTCCGCCGTGGGGCGTCAGGCGTCGGTGGCCAGTTCGACCGGCACTTCCAACCCCACTTTCACGTTGCTCATCGACACCAGGGTGCGGAAGCGCTTGACGTTGTTGCTCTCGAAGAACAGCTGCCGGGTCAGTTCGGTGTACTGCTCCATGCTCCGGCAGGCCAAAACGAGGACGAAATCGAACTCGCCGGCTACGTAGTAACACTGCTGCACCTGCGGGCAGGCCAGGAAGCTGCGCTTCATCGCGTCCAGCAGGTCGAGCCGTTCGCTCTCCACTTCCACCTCGGCAATGATGGTCAGCGTGTGGCCCAGTTGCTGCGGATCGACCAGCGCCACTGTCTTGCGGATGACCCCCTCGTCAGTCAGCCGCTTCAGCCGTCGATTGACCGCTGCGGACGACAGATTCACCCGGTTGCCCAGCTCCGCCTGGGACAGGCCGGCGTCCTGCTGGACGTGGTGGATCAGCTTGAGGTCGAAGGCATCCAGGCTCATGGGCGTTGCTCGCAATGAAATTGTTCGTGAAGGGGAGATGGCGGAATAAAAATACGCAACTACCCACCCATTAGAGAATTTCTTACTGCATGGGGAAATATTATTACGCAGTCGCCCATTCCGCCCTGCTGGAGTTCTTCTGATGAGTCCGATCTCCCCTTCCTCCGCCCTGCCTCTCGATGGCCAGGTCCTTCTGCTGCAGATCCGACTGCTGGGCGAAATCGGTGCGGAGCCGGAACAGGACGGCCGCACCCGGATCGCCCTGACCGATGCCGACAAGGAGGGCCGCGACCAGTTGCTGCGCTGGATGGAGGCACTGGAGCTGGACATACGGATAGACCGGATCGGCAACATCTTCGGCACCTTGCGTGCGGAAGGCGACCAGCAGGCACCGTTGATGATCGGCTCGCACATCGACAGCGTGGCCAACGCCGGTGCGCTGGACGGCTGCTACGGCGTGTTGGCCGGGCTTGCGGTGGTGCGGGCGTTTCGCGAGGCCGGAGTGCTTCCGTCCCGCCCGATCACGGTGGCGGCGTTCACCAATGAAGAAGGCGTGCGCTACCAGCCGGACATGATGGGCTCACTGGTGCATGCAGGCGGTCTGGACGTCGACCTGGCGCTGAACACCCCGGGCACCGACGGCACCCGCCTGGGGGATGAACTGGCCCGCATCGGCTATGCCGGCGACCTGGAGCCTGGCTCACTGGTGCCCCACGAATACCTGGAGCTGCATATCGAGCAGGGGCCGATTCTCGAAGCCGAAGGGGTGCAGATCGGCGTGGTGGAGAATCTCCAGGGCATTTCCTGGCAACAGGTGACGGTCAAGGGCAGCGCCAACCATGCCGGCACGACGCCGATGCACTTGCGCCACGACGCGGCTTCAGTCGCCGCCACGGCCATCACCCACCTGCGCGCGATCGCCGTGGACGGGACCCTGGCCACGGTCGGGTGCCTGCGCCTTGAGCCGAACCTCATCAATGTGATTCCGCGCAAAGCCGTCTTCACCGTCGACCTGCGTGATCCCGACGAAACCCGCCTGCAGGCCGCCGAGAAGCGCCTGGCCGATATCCTTGCGCACCTGGCCGAAACCGAAGGCATCGAGATCCACAGCGAGCAACTGGTGCGCTTCGAACCCGTGGTCTTCGACAGCGACCTGGCCAGCGCAATCGCCGCCTCGGCCAGCCGCCTGGGGCTCAGTCACCGGTACATGACCTCGGGTGCCGGCCACGATGCGCAGATGATCGCGCGCATCGCCCCGGCCGCCATGATCTTCGTGCCCAGCCAAGGCGGCGTCAGCCACAACCCGCGCGAACACACCAGCGACGAACTCCTGCTGGCCGGTGCCGACGTGCTGCTCGACGTCGTTCGCCAGCGCCTCGCCCGGTCTTGACCAGGCTGCCCACCTTCAATCGTTCGGAGTCCCAGATGCTGATCGTCAATTCCAAGGCCGTGCGCCGCCCCTATCCCGAAGCCTTGCGCATCGTCATGAACAGGCAGCAGGCCGCCGAATGCCGTGTCTGGCTGTCCACCTGGAATCGCTTCGAGCGTTCGGTCGCGCCCTTGTTCGAGATGCCCGACCTGGCTGCCGAGCTGGGCCTTGCCCGGGTGCTGATCAAGGACGAATCCGTGCGCTCGCCGCTGGCCAGCTTCAAGGTGCTGGGTGCCCCCGTCGCGCTCCTGCGCCTGATCCTCAAGCGCTTTCCCGAACGAGCTTTCGAACCCAGTGGCCTGCTCGCTGGAGCACATGCCGAGGAGTTGGCCGGGTTCACCGTGATCAGCGCGACCGATGGCAACCATGGCCGGGCCCTGGCGGCTGCCGCACAGAGCGTCGGCTGCCGCTGCGTGATCGTCCTCCATGCCCACGTCAGCGAAGAACGCGAGCAGGCGATTGCAGCCTTTGGCGCGCGGATCATCCGCATCCGAGGCAACTACGACGATTCGGTCCACGAAGCCGCCCGCCTGGCACAGGCAAACGGCTGGACGGTGGTTTCGGACACGTCCTATGAGGACTACGAGGAAATCCCCCGCGACGTGATGCAGGGCTACGGGGTCATCGCCGCCGAAGCGCTGGAAGCCCTTGGCGCGGATGGCGGCGCCTGCCCCTTCAGCCACGTCTTCCTCCAGGGCGGCGTCGGCGGATTGGCCGCCGGGATTGCCAGCCATCTGTGGGAGCGCTACGGCGCAGCACGGCCGACCATGATCGTGGTCGAGCCGCACCAGGCCGACTGCCTCTATCAGAGCGCCCTGGCGGGCCACGCGGCAAAGGCGAGTGGTACGGTGGATTCGGTGATGGCGGGGCTGGCTTGCGGAGAAACCTCGCCGCTCGCGTGGAAGTTCCTGGAAGGCTGCATCGATGCGTTCATGACCATCGAGGATCAAGAGGCCGTCGATGCCATGCGTCGATTGGCCAAAGGCAGCGAAAACGACCTGCCGCTGGTGGCCGGCGAGTCCGCCGTCGCGGGATTGGCAGGTCTATTGCGACTGCTGGAGTCACCTGGCCAGGCGGTGCTGTTGGGGTTCGATGGACGATCCCGTGTGCTGCTGATCAGCACCGAAGGCGCCACCGCGCCGTCGTTATATGCCGAGCTGGTGGGCGAGGCGGCCAGCACAGTGCAGGAGCGTCAGCGCGCCTGGCTAGCGGCGCGCTGAGGGAAGCATTCAGGCTCGCAGGGCGCTGCGCTCGACCATCGCGACGATGGTGGCGCACAGTTCCTCCCGCGCCTCCTCCGGCGTGATTTCCCCGGTGGCGGCAGCATGGGACAGCCCGTCCGCAGCGCCCAGCATGGCCCGCAGTCCTGCGGTACTGATGCCGCCCTTGCCGGCGAACGGCTCCAGGGCATCGCGGCATTTGTCGAGGAATGCCGACTCATGCTCGCACTTGAGCGACTCCAGCTCAGGCGATCCGGTGAGCGCGGCGTTCACGCCGGGAATCTCCCGGCCCTGCTGCAGCACGCATTCCACATAGGCCGCGGCGATCACCCCCGCGCGGCTCTGCAGGCTCGCCTCGCTGGCCTGCAGCGCAGCGTCCATCAGCGCCGTCTGGCGCGCATCGAACTCCACATAGAGCGCCGAAAGCAGCCCGGCACGGGTGCCGAAGTGGTCATAGACCACGGGCTTGGTCACGCCTGCCTGCTCGGCCAGGCGGCCAAGGGTCAGGGCGTCGGTGCCTTCTTCGCGTATCAGCTGACAGGCCATATCCAGCAGCTGCCGCTGCCGTTCTTCCCGGGAAAGACGGCGACGCGGACGTGCGAGTTCTTCGTCTGTTGACATGCAAAACCTACCAAAGGTAACTTACCAATAGTAACTTACTGAAAGTAACTTGCGCCCAGCTTATAGGGCCAGGTCCCTACCCGCAATCAGCTACCGGAGTTCAGCCATGCACACCCTGATAGTCGTTGCCCATCCTGATTCCAATTCACTCACCCACAATCTGGCCAAACAGGTTGCCGAAGGTCTGAAGGCTGCCGGCCATAGCTCGGAACTGGCCGACCTGCACGCTGAAGGTTTCGATCAGCGCTACAGCCTCGCGGACCTCAACGTGCACCGCCACATGGCAACGCCGCCCGCCGATGTGCTCGCCGAGCAGGCGCGCATCGAGCGAGCCGACAGCCTGGTGCTGGTGTTCCCGGTCTATTGGTGGTCGCTGCCCGGGCTGCTGAAAAGCTGGGTCGAGCGGGTCTTCTGCAACGGCTGGGCGTTCGGCTATAGCCTGGAGGGCGGACTGCAGAAGAAACTGCGCCATCTGCAGGTGCATCTGATCGGCGTCGCCGCCGGGGATGCCGGCCTGTTCCAGCGGCACGGCTATGACCTGGCGATGAAGACCCAGATCGATCACGGTATTTTCGACTACTGCGGCGTCAGCGTGCTGGGCTCGCACCTGATGTTCGAATCGGAATCCCGCGATCCCGCGCCTCACCTGGAAGCCGCGCGCTCCGTTGGTCAAGCCATGTTCGCGACCGTACCGGCACAGCAAACAGCGGAAGTGGTCTGAGTGCTCAGACGCCCGGCTCTCGCCTGGGTGCCTCTTCCGAGAGGTGTTCGGCGAGGATCGACAGTTCGACTTCGGCAGCCTTGAGTTCCGCCGCCCCGGCAATCTCCCAGCGATCCTTGAGCACCAGCAGGTCGGCTTCCTGATCGGCCTTCAGGCACCACTGGAAATGGTCGTGCCAGTCGCCCAGCGCGGACTGCACGGCCTTCAGTGCGTGGAAGGCGTCCTGGGAAATGGGTGAAAGCTTCGGGTAGGCCTCGTGGACGTAGCGCATGCGCTTGACCAGGAGGCGCAGCGCGTGGCGGTCGTACTCCGGGTCGGCCAGCGCCTCGCGCAGGCGCTGCAACTGGCGTCGCAGGCGAATCTTCACGCGCTCGCGCAGCTTGTCCAGGTCGCCATCGCGTTCGGCTGCACGCATCCGCGCCGGCCAGCGGTCGAGCACCGCCATGAAACGTTGCACCGTAGCGCTGGCTTCGATGATGGCGTAGCGGGACTCCAGCAGGTGCTGGCGGCGCTCCGCCTGCTCGTGGAATCCCTGGCGATCCAGTTCGACGATCAACACCTCAAGGTCACGCACCGGCGTGGTCAGCCGACCGACATCGGCCGCCGCGGCATCCAACTCTCTTGTGGGCTCCAGCCGGCGCATCGGCCGCAACAGGCTGCGCAACTTGCGCAAGCCGATTCGCAGATCGTGCAGTGCCTCGACATCCGTGCGGCAGGCGAGCCGCGCATAGGCATGGTGAAGCTTGACCTCCAGTTCCAGTACCTGAGCGATGAGCGAATCGACGAATGACATCCTGGCTACCCTTCGAATCAGTGTGCCAGGAGAGTAGCCAAGGAAAGTGAGAGTGATGTTGCATCAGGTCAATTTCGCCACGAGCCGGCACAGCGGCCAGCGTGGACAGGGGCGGACGCTTGTGGCAGCGTCCGGTTGAAATTGGCGAACCAGGGAGTCCGGTGTGGCTGACAAGACAGAAGCGATCGCGCGATTCATCAAGCAGGAATTTCCCCAGACCCGCGTCGAGGTCGACGCCGTGGGCGAACGCAGCGCCCGGGTGTCCCAGGCGGTGGACGAATCCGACCTGCGGCCTGGCGGCACAGTTTCCGGCCCCACATTGATGGCCCTGGCGGACGTCGCGCTGTACGTCGCCCTGCTGGGGGAAATCGGCATCGTACCGCTGGCAGTGACCACCAGCCTGACCATCAACTTCCTGCGCAAACCCGAGGCCAGCAAGCGCGTCATTGGCGAATGCCAGTTGATGAAAGTCGGCAAGACCCTCGCCGTAGGTGAAGTTTCGCTCTATTCAGAGGGGCTGGATGAACCGGTGGCCCACGTGGTGGGTACCTACTCGATACCGCCGGCGCACATGCGTTAAGCGCGAAGGCACAGGCTCCGTTCCACCATCCGGCACCCCATGGGTGCCCGGGCGCCACAGGCCCGGTACAATGCGCCCCCTGCATACGTGCCGGACCGTGAATGCCATGTCTTTGCCCAAGAACCAATTAGAACTGCTCAGCCCCGCCCGCGACGTCACTATCGCCCGCGAGGCCATCCTGCATGGCGCCGACGCCGTGTACATCGGCGGCCCGAGTTTCGGCGCCCGCCACAACGCCTGCAACGAAGTGGCGGAAATCGCCAAGCTGGTGGAGTTCGCCCACCGCTTCCACGTGCGAGTGTTCGTCACCATCAACACCATCCTCCACGACGACGAGCTGGAGCCGGCACGCAAGCTGATCCACGAACTCTACGACGCCGGCGTCGACGCGCTGATCGTGCAGGACATGGGCGTCCTCGATCTGGACATCCCGCCCATCGAGCTGCACGCCAGCACCCAGACCGACATCCGCACCCTGGAACGCGCCAAGTTCCTCGACCAGGCCGGCTTCTCCCAACTGGTACTGGCCCGCGAGCTGAACCTCAAGCAGATCCGCGCCATCGCCGATGAAACCGACGCGGCCATCGAGTTCTTCATCCACGGTGCCCTGTGCGTGGCCTTCTCCGGCCAGTGCAACATCTCCCACGCCCAGACCGGCCGCAGCGCCAACCGTGGCGACTGCTCCCAGGCCTGCCGCCTGCCCTACACCCTGAAGGATGACCAAGGCCGCGTCGTGGCCTTCGAAAAGCACCTGCTGTCGATGAAGGACAACAACCAGAGCGCCAACCTCAGCGCGCTGGTGGATGCCGGCGTGCGCTCCTTCAAGATCGAAGGCCGCTACAAGGATGCGAGCTACGTCAAGAACATCACCGCCTACTACCGCCAGCGCCTCGACGGCATCCTCGAAGGACGCCCGGACCTGGCCCGCGCCTCCAGCGGCCGCACTGATCACTTCTTCGTGCCGGACCCGGACAAGACCTTCCACCGCGGCAGCACCGACTACTTCGTCACCGACCGCAAGATCGACATCGGCGCCTTCGACACGCCGACCTTTACCGGCCTGCCGGTGGGTCAAGTGGAGAAAGTCGGCAAGCGCGACTTGCTGGTCGTGACCCATGATCCGCTGTCCAACGGCGACGGCCTCAACGTGCTGGTCAAGCGCGAGGTGGTGGGCTTCCGCGCCAACATCGCCGAGCTGAAGGGCGAGTTCGAGGAAGACGGCGAGAAGCGCTGGCGCTACCGCGTCGAGCCCAACGAGATGCCGGCCGCCCTCTCCCGCCTGCGCCCGCATCATCCGCTATCGCGCAACCTGGACCACAACTGGCAACAGGCCCTGTTGAAGACGTCCGCCGAACGCCGTGTCGGCCTCGACTGGAAGGCCAGCCTGCGCGAAGAAGCCCTGGAGCTGACCGCCATCAGTGAGGAAGGCGTCAGCGCGAGCGTCAGGCTGGACGGCCCCTTCGGCACCGCCAACAAGCCTGAACAGGCCCTGGAACAACTGCACGACCTGCTCGGCCAGCTGGGTACGACCCAGTACCACGCCGGGAAGATCGAACTGGACGCGCCGCAGGCCTTCTTCATCCCGAACTCGCAGCTCAAGGCCCTGCGCCGCGAAGCCATCGAGGCCCTGACCGACGCCCGCGTAAAGGCCCACCCGCGTGGCAGCCGCAAGGCCGAGACCAACCCGCCGCCGGTGTACCCGGAGGCGCACCTGTCCTTCCTGTTCAACGTTTACAACCAGAAGGCCCGCGACTTCTATCACCGCCACGGTGTGCAACTGATCGACGCCGCCTACGAGGCGCATGAAGAAACGGGCGAAGTGCCGGTGATGGTCACCAAGCACTGCCTGCGTTTCTCCTTCAACCTCTGCCCCAAACAGGCCAAGGGCGTGACCGGCGTGCGCACCAAGGTCGCGCCGATGCAACTGGTGCACGGCGACGAAGTGCTGACCCTGAAGTTCGACTGCAAGCCCTGCGAGATGCACGTGATCGGCAAGATCAAGGGCCATATCCTCGACCTGCCGCAACCGGGTAGCGATGCGAGCAACGTGGTCGGGCAGATCAGCCCGGATGACCTGCTGAAAACCATCCGCCACCGTTCACCGCACTAAGCACATGCTGCCCCTCACGCTGTGCAATGTGGCGTGCAGGGGCGGCCGTCAGTGCGTTCCCAGCAGCAGGGTCCAATAGATTCCGGCATCGCTTTGCGGGTCCACCGCGTAGCCTGCGCCCAATTCAGTGAACCTCGGGTCCATTATCCTGGCGCAATACACCGGGGTGGCCAGCCAGCCTTCGATCACACTTACCGACCTGCCGAAACCGGCCGCGATGTTCTCGTCGAGCTGCTGGCCGCGGTAGCCAGCGGCTCGGGCCAGGTCCGCCGGCAGCACGCCACTTCCAGGTTTGCGGGCGAAGAAGTTGCCGTTTGCCATGGCCCGGCTATAGCGCTCGGCCGCTGTGCCTAGGGCGGCGTTCCAGGCCACTGGCGGTGCTGGGGCGAAGGTAACGTCCCCGCAGTTGCGCGAACGGGTGCGCAACGCGTTCACCAGCACCAGCAGAACCTGTCCTTCCTCCTGCCACTCGCCGAGATCGTCATCCAGCAACGGCCGCGCCAGCACGATGCGCCAGTTGCTGCCGGCCTGGCTGACGCCGATATCGACGAACTGGGGATCCAGCAACGAATGGCAGTGCCGCGCCTGCAACATCGCGAAGGCCGCCTGGGCGTCGACTGGGCCGGTCAGGCGGATGGTCTTCGCGCTGGCAACCGGATAACCGGAGCGCACCAGATGGTCCTGCCAGTAGCCACTGTCGTCCACTGGAAGTACCAGGCGTGGTTCCGCCACCAGTGGCGTCAGGACTTCGGCCTGCTGCCCGGCGCAGGTCTGCGAGTGGGTACGGTAGGTGTTGATCGCCTCTAGCAGCTGCGCGTCCGAACTCGCCGCCTGGGCGCTGCCAGCGAAGAGCCCGAGCAGCAAACCAAGGGCCTTGAGCCCGTTTGCAGGGATGCTTGTCCACGAATGAAGTACCGGCATGGCAAATCCTCCGGCAAACGACGCAGCACTCCCAATATTCGACCCGTCAACGCGGGCGCGTTGCTACGGCGAAGGATGCTTTTCTGTACCTTGAATCGAGAGTAATGTAGTGATACGTACATCTTTTGTTAGAGACACTACATGGAAAGCTGGCTTTCCCTGGTCATCGGCCTCCCCACCGCCAACGCCACTGCGCGCATGCGGGCCTGGCGCGCATTGAAGGCCAGCGGTGCGGCAGTACTGCGCGACGGCGTGTACCTGCTGCCGGACAGGCCTGAATGCCGCGAAGCCCTCTCCGAGGTCGAACGGGACATCCTCGCCATCAACGGCACCGCCTACCTGCTCCCTGTACAGGACCCGCAAGGCGAACGCTTCATCTCCATGTTCGACCGCAGCGAGGATTACCAGGCCCTGCGCGACGAAGTCGAAGCCTGCCGCAACCAGCTAACCGCCGGGAATGCCCTGGCCAGCACCCGGCAAATCCGCAAGCTGCGCAAGGCGTTCACGCAACTGGTGGGTATCGACTTCTTCCCCGGAAAACCCCGGCAACAGCTGGATGCCGCCTTGCAGGAGCTGGAGACGGCGGTCAGCCGCGCCCTGTCGGCGGATGAACCGAGCAGCCAGCCGCAGCCGATCAGGCCTCTCAGACAGCGCGATCATCAGGGGCGCCTCTGGGCCACGCGCAAGCGACCCTGGGTCGATCGCCTGGCCAGCGCCTGGCTGATCCGCCGTTTCATCGACCCGGGTGCACGCTTCCTCTGGCTGGAATCGCCGAGCGATTGCCCGACCGACGCGCTGGGCTTTGATTTCGACGGCGCGACATTCAGCCATGTGGGCAACCGCGTCACCTTCGAGACCCTCAAAGACAGCTTCCAACTGGACGCGCCCGCCCTTCACCGGGTTGCAGCCCTGGTGCATTACCTTGACGTCGGCGGTGTCCAGCCGGCGGAAGCGGCGGGGGTCGAGCGGGTCCTGGCCGGCCTGCGCGAGAGCATTACCGATGACGATCAACTCGTAGCCTCAGCGGGCGCCATCTTCGATGGCCTGCTGGCAGCCTTCGCGAGAGAAGAGAAAAACGATGAATGAAACCACCCTGCGTCCAACCGGGGAGTCGCACCCCCTCGCCGCCCCCGTGGGCCTGTTCGAGGCATTCCTGTTCTGGCTCAAGCTGGGCTTCATCAGCTTCGGCGGCCCGGCCGGGCAGATCGCGATCATGCACCAGGAGCTGGTGGAGCGGCGCCGCTGGATCAGCGAACGGCGCTTCCTCCACGCCCTGAACTACTGCATGTTGCTGCCCGGTCCGGAGGCCCAGCAACTGGCGACCTACATCGGCTGGCTGATGCACCGGACCTGGGGCGGCGTCATCGCCGGGGCGCTTTTCGTGCTGCCCTCGCTGTTCATCCTCATCCTGCTGTCCTGGGTCTACATCGCCTTTGGCGAAGTGCCGGTGGTGGCCGGACTCTTCTATGGCATCAAGCCGGCGGTGACCGCGATCGTGGTCCACGCGGCCCATCGCATCGGCTCACGTGCACTCAAGAACGGCTGGCTGTGGGGGATTGCCGCGGCCTCCTTCGTGGCGATCTTCGCCCTCGACCTGCCCTTCCCGCTGATCGTGCTGGCCGCAGCCCTGATCGGCTACGTCGGTGGCCGCGTAGCGCCGGACAAGTTCGCCCTCGGCGGTGGACATAACGCGGCCAAGGCCAACTATGGGCCGGCGTTGATCGATGACGAAACGCCAACGCCCGAGCATGCGCGTTTCCGCTGGTCCCGCTTGTTGTTGCTGGTGGTAGTGGGCGCCCTGCTCTGGGTGCTGCCAATGGGCCTGCTCACCGCCGTCTTTGGCTGGCAGGGCACCCTCACCCAGATGGGCTGGTTCTTCACCAAGGCGGCGCTGCTCACCTTCGGCGGCGCCTACGCCGTGCTGCCCTATGTCTACCAGGGCGCAGTGGGTCACTACGGCTGGCTCACCCCGACTCAGATGATCGATGGCCTGGCCCTGGGCGAAACCACGCCGGGGCCGCTGATCATGGTGGTCGCCTTTGTCGGTTTCGTGGGCGGCTACGTGCACCCGATGTTCGGCGCCGACCAGGCATTCCTTGCCGGTGCCGTCGCCGCCAGCCTGGTGACCTGGTTCACTTTCCTGCCCTCCTTCCTGTTCATCCTCGCTGGCGGGCCGCTGGTGGAGTCCACGCACAACGAGCTGAAGTTCACCGCGCCACTCATCGGCATCACCGCCGCCGTGGTGGGAGTGATCCTCAACCTGGCGCTGTTCTTCGGCTACCACGTGCTCTGGCCGGACGGTTTCCAAGGCCGCTTCGACTGGCCCTCGGCGGTGATCGCCCTGGCAGCCGCCATGGCCCTGTTCCGGTTCAAGCGTGGCGTCATCCAGGTGCTCATGGCCTGCGCCGTCACCGGCCTGGCGGTGCACCTGCTGCGAATCTGACCAAGGTCTCACCGGGCCGGGAGGTGTCCATGGACCGCATCAGCATCTGCGAGCTGGCGGAATGGCAAGCGGCGTCGCGCAGCTTCACCCTGCTGGACGTGCGCCGCGCCAGCGTCCGCAGCGCCGATGGCGCCGAAATTCCCGGCGCGCGCTGGCTGGACCCGGAAGCCGTGTTCACCTGGAAAGACTCGATACCTCGCGACAGGCCGGTGGTGCTCTACTGCGCCCACGGCCACGAAATCAGCCAGGGCATCGCCGCCACGCTGGCCGCCATGGGGCTGGACGCGCGCTACCTGATCGACGGCTTCACCGGATGGCGCGAAGCCGGACGATCCACCACGGACCTGTGAAGGTGATGGATGGTCACTTGTTTGATGCAAGTAGCCTGATTATATTTTGATCATCATTCAACGCTCTGCCGCCCTGCTCCAGGGGGCAACAGGAGGTCCCATGAAAAGAACCAGTTTCCAGGACATGCCCTGCCCGGTTGCCCAGGCCCTGGAGGTGATAGGTGATAGCTGGAACGTGCTGATTCTTCGCGAAGCCTTTTATGGAGCCTCCCGTTTCGATGATTTCGCCCGGGCCCTGGGGATTCCAACCAACACCCTGACCCGGCGACTCAAGGACCTGGTGGCCGGAGGCCTCCTGGAGCGGCATCCGTACAGCGAAAAGCCGACACGATACGAGTACCTGCTCAGCGAAAAGGCACGGGAGCTACGGCCCCTGATGCTCGTACTGCTTGAGTGGGGAAATCGTCATGGCCACCTGGGCGAGAGGCGAACCATGCTGGTGGACAGCCTGACCGGAAAGCCGGTGGACCTCGTCCTGGTCGACCGTGTCACCGGACTGCCTGTCAGCTCGCAACATCGCGTGCTTCGACAGCGCCGCGATGAGGCCATTCCCGTTTCCTACGCGTTCCCCGAGCCTCAAGCCGAATCGAGCTGAACGACCGGCCCTTCTGTGGCCCTCCGCAGCTCATTGGTAGCGTCTGATTCCCATGACGGCCTGGTTGCGTCCCTGACACAGCCGGCTTCACACCGTATTGCCGAACCTCCGGCATAGCCCGAATTTCCTGCCTTTCGCCCTCCCCGCGCGCGGAATCCTACCGCCCGTCTCCAGCGTCATTTCATCACTTGCATGATGGAAGTAACCATGTTTGGATTACGCCCATCATATACCCCGAACAGTCGTTGCTTTCACCGTGCGGAAGCAGGTTTCGATCGGACTGATTGGATGATGGGCACCATGTGACATGGTCCTCGCCGATCCCCTGCCGAATCACAGCAAGGCACCTTGAAGAACCTGCAGAACTGTCCGGACCAACGCCCACCTGAAACCACCCCATCGGAGCCCGCCATGAATCAGCCCGAGCAGATCCCCGTCAGCGAAGCCACCGCTGTGGCCCGGCCGAAGTCCCGCAAGCTCATCAAGCTGGCCGTCGCCGGCCTGGTCATGGTCGGCGCAGGCCTTTATGGCGCCCATTGGTGGAACACAGCTCGTTACATGGAAGAAACGGACGATGCCTACGTGGGCGGTGACGTCACCGTCATAAGCCCCCGCGTTGCGGGCTATATCGCCGAGCTGGCGGTGAGCGACAACCAGTTCGTCCATGCCGGCGACCTGCTCGCGCGCATCGACGATCGCGATTACCGCGCGGCCCTGGCCAAGGCCGAAGGTGAGGTGCATGCCGAACAGGCCCTGCTGGGCAACATAGACGCCCAGGCCCAGTTGCAGCAGGCGGTGATCCGCCAGGGCCAGGCGGAAATCGACGCCACGGCTGCCGAAGAGGACCGGGCGCGGGACGATGACAAGCGCTACCGCACCCTGGTCCAGCGCGCCGCCGTTTCCGTGGAAAGTGCCCAGCGTGCCGAAGCCACCTGGAAGACCGCGCGCGCCAACAGTGAAAAGGCGCAGGCCACCTTGCTCGCGGCCCAGCGCCAGCTCGATGTCATACACAGCCAGCGCGAACAGGCCGTAGCCGCCCTTGAGCAAGCCATTGCCAATCGCGATCTGGCACGCCTAGACCTCGGTTACACCGAACTGCGCGCACCGGTAGACGGCTATATCGGCAATCGTCGGGGACGGGTTGGCGGCTATGTCTCCGCCGGCACGCAACTGCTGGCAGTGGTCCCCGCCCAGGGGCTGTGGATCGATGCCAACTTCAAGGAAGACCAGCTCGCTGGAATGACGCCGGGGCAAGCAGTGACGGTGGAAGCCGACGTGCTGCCGGGCAAGGTATTCCATGGCCACCTCGACAGCCTGGCGCCGGCAACCGGTGCGCAGTTCAGTATCCTCCCGCCGGAAAACGCCACCGGCAACTTCACCAAGATCGTTCAGCGCGTCCCGGTACGCATCCATCTCGATCCGACCGACAATCGCCTCGGCGAACTCCGCCCCGGGCTTTCGGTGGTGGTCGAAGTGGACACCAGGGCCCATGAGCAACAGCAAGGCCAGGCGCTCGCCCTGGAGCAACGGCCGTGAGCTTCTGGTCATCCGACGTGGTGCCGGTGGAGCAGCTCTCGACCCGGCAGAAGACGCTCGCCTTCGCCTGCATGTGCATGGGCATGTTCATCGCCCTGATCGACATCCAGATCGTGTCCGCGTCCCTGCGTGATATCGGCGGCGGGCTCTCGGCAGGCGCGGATGACATCGCCTGGGTACAGACCAGCTACCTGATCGCAGAAATCATCGTGATCCCGTTGTCGGGCTGGCTGTCGAAGGTGATGTCCACGCGCTGGCTGTTCGCCGCCTCGGCCCTGGGCTTCACCCTGGCCAGCCTGCTCTGCGCCCTGGCCTGGAACATCCAGAGCATGATTGCCTTCCGCGCGCTGCAGGGCTTTCTCGGCGGCTCGATGATTCCCATGGTGTTCACCACCGGCTTCATCTACTTCGACGGCCGCCAGCGCGTTCTCGTGGCCGCCACCATTGGCGCCATCGCTTCCCTGGCGCCAACCCTGGGCCCGGTGGTCGGCGGCTGGATCACCGACATCTCCTCCTGGCCGTGGCTGTTCTACGTGAACCTGCTGCCGGGACTGTTCGTCACCATCGTGGTGCCGATCATGGTGCGCCTCGACAAGCCGGACTGGTCCTTGATCAAGGGCGCCGACTACCCGGCCATGCTGCTCATGGCGGTGTTCCTCGGCTGCCTGGAATACACCATGGAAGAAGGCCCGCGCTGGAACTGGTTCAGCGACGACACCATCCTCGCCACCGCCTGGATATCCGGCCTGAGTGGAATCGCGTTCATCGCCCGCAGCCTCACGTCGGCCAATCCGATCGTCGATCTGCGAGCCCTGCGTGAACGCAACTTCGCCCTGGGCTGCCTGTTCTCCTTCATCACCGGCATCGGCATCTTCGCCACCATCTACCTCACCCCGCTGTTCCTCGGCCGCGTGCGCGGCTACGGCGCTCTGGATATCGGCCTGGCGGTCTTCTCCACCGGCATTTTCCAGGTCATGACCATCCCGCTGTACGCCGCCCTGGCACGGCGCTTCGACCTGCGCTGGTTGCTGGCGCTGGGTATGGTGCTGTTCTGCCTGTCGATGTGGGAGTTCTCGCCGATCACCCACGATTGGGGTGCCGCCGAATTGCTGCTCCCCCAGGCGCTGCGCGGCATGGCCCAGCAATTCGCCGTGGCCCCGACCGTGACCCTGGCGCTGGGCTCGCTGCCACCCGCACGGCTCAAGCTCGCCTCGGGGTTGTTCAACCTCATGCGCAATCTCGGTGGCGCCATTGGCATCGCTGCTTGCGCCACCATCCTCAACGACCGCACCAATCTCCACTTCCTGCGTCTGGCCGAGCACCTGAATGCCAGCAATGAAGCCCTCAACAACTGGCTGGCGCCCAGCCTCGGCGCGTCCGGGCAATACAGCGAACAGGCGTTGCGGCAGCTATGGAGCCTGACTTACCGCGAGGCACAGACGCTCACCTTTGCCGACTCGTTCCTGATCATCGGTGCCTGCTTCGCGGTCGCCGTGGTGCTGGTCCCCCTGTTGCACAAGATCGCCCCGCCCTCCCAGCCTTCGGCTGACGCTCACTGACCCGAGGACCTCCCAGCATGCCTTCGAACCTCGCGAAAACCGCTGCAATCGGCGTGATGCTCTACCAGCTCGCCGGCTGCACGGTCGGCCCCGACTATCACACCCCGGAAAGCAATCTCAGTGCTCCGCTGGCGGGCGGCACCACGCCCGAGTTCCCCATGCGGGCACCGGCGCCGCCGCTTGAGCAGTGGTGGAAAGGCTTCTCCGATCCGGTGCTCGACGGCATTGTCCAGCGCGCGCTGGATCAGAACCTCGATATGGCGATTGCCCTGGCCCGTGTCGAACAGGCTCGCGCGGCGGCGAACTCCGCAGGAGCGGCGCGTCTGCCCGAAGTCAGTCTCGACGGCCGCTACCTGCACCAGCGGCAATCGCTGAAGAGCCCGGAGGGCCAACTGGCCAGCGCCTCTCCCGGGTTCGATCGCAATCAGGACATTGTCAGCCTCGGTGTTGGAGCCTCGTGGGAAACCGACCTGGCTGGTGGCTTGAAACGCAGCGACGAAGCGGCCATGGCCGAGCTCCAGGCCGCCGAGGCGAGCCGGGCTGGGGTGCGGGTCTCGATTGCGGCTGAAGCGGCCGATGCCTATTTCCGCATTCGTGGTGCGCAACGACGCATTCAGGTGGCGCAAGAGCAGATCCGCACCCAGGAAGAGCTCCTCGCGCTGGTCCAGGATCGCTTCAACGGTGGCGTGGCCACGCAGCGTGAATTGGCCCAGGCCAGGGCATTGCTGCTGCAAGCAAGGACCACTCCGCCACCGCTGCGCACGGAGTTGGCGGTGCAGCTCAATCGACTTGATGTGTTGCTCGGCGTACAGCCTGGCACCTACGCCAAGGTTCTTTTGGAGCAGCCGCAAGACTACCGGGTGCCGGGCATCACCGCCGACCTGTCCCCAGCCGGCGCTGCTGCGCCGACGCCCCGATGTGATTGCTGCCGAACGCCGGCTTGCGGCCAGCACGGCGCGCATCGGTGTGGCCGTGGCGGAGTACTACCCGCACGTGACCCTTGGCGGAATCCTCGGCAGCCAGAGCCTGCATGGTGGGCTGTTCAGCAGCGATGCGTTCCAGCCCCAGGCCTTCATCGGCCTGCACTGGCGGTTGTTCGATTTCGGCCGTGTCGATGCGGAAGTCGCCCAGGCGCGAGGCACGGAAGCCCAGGCGCTGGCCGAGTACCGTCAGACCATGCTGCGGGCCGCCGAGGACGTGGAAAACGCCATCACCACCCAGGTGCATCTCAGCGTTCAACGCCGGGAATTGGATGCGGAAATCGAGGCTCACCATGTCGCGCGCGAGGCCGCCCGGCAGGCCTATGAGGGTGGCGCGGTGAGCCTGCGGGAGGTGCTGGATGAGGATCAACAGCTCCTGGCAGCACGAGACCTGCAGGCGCAACTAGCCGCGAATGACGCTCGTGCGGCGGTCGCCACATTCCGAGCGCTGGGCGGAGGTTGGTGATACAGGGAAGGCTGGACGCTCCAAGTTCCTCGTAGGGCGCACCGAGAATTTCAGCCGCGCCGGGGCCGATTCCGGCGCAGGGGCGCATGGCGCACCCTACGGCATGAAGGCTCGAAGAATCAGACCCACTGGTCGTTGCGTTTGCGCTTGACCCGCAGCAGGGTCGGCAGGATCAGGCCGGCCAGCAGCCCGGCGCCGGCGATGCTGCCGCCGTAGACCATGTAGCGCATCAGCACCTGCTTGTTCTCGTCCCCCAGCTGCGCCTGGGCATCCCGCAGTTCGGAGCGCACCTGGGTCAATTCCGAATCCAGCGCTGAGCGGGCCGCCTGGAGTTCGTCGATGAGCTTCTTGCGCGAGTCCAGGGTCTCCTGCATGCCCTGCACGCGGTTCTTCCAGGTGCCGTCGATACCGTCGAGCTGGGCGGTCAGTTCGGCCACCTTCTGCTCCAGCTGCGGCAAGCGCTCGGCCTGGCCGGGCACCGTCTGCAGGTCGCGGCTGGGAATCCACACGCTGCTGCCGCTCTCGCTGCGCACCTGGCTGTAGTCGCCCTGGGTGCTCAGCAGCTCGACCTTGTGCCCCGACGTCAGGGTGCCGACGATGCGATAGCCGTCGGTGGGGCCGCTGCGTACGTAAGTCGTCAGGCTGTCGCTCACCCAGCGCGCGTTGCTCGCGGCTTCCTCGGCCTGCGCCGATGCTCCGGCTATCGCCAGGCCACCCAGCAGGATGGCGCCGAGCAGGCGGCGTGGAAACGGGGAAACACGGGCAGGGAAAGAACAGTGTCGGGACATGGGCAATCTTCACATGGCGATGGAATGAAACCCGAAGTACGGGCGTGAAAAGCCGGCCGGGCAAATAGTTCTGGATAGGAAAACCACGGGGTGAAATTCGGTGCAGCACAGTCGCCCGCTAGCGATTGGCCATGCCGATTCCCCGTGGGGCCGACAGCGGACAGACAGCGCGATTGCGGAATGAGTTCATTTACGCCCGACGGGACGGGATGGGCGGTGCGAAACGAAAACGCCCCGCACAGGCGGGGCGTTGGCAATCGAATGGCATCAGAGCGCGGTGATGACCTGCTCGGCCGGTAGGCGCGACTTGGGCAGTGCAGCATTGAAGTCCTTCTCGCTGCGGTGGCCGAGGGAGACCATCACCACACTGGTGAAACCGCGCTCGCGCAGCCCCAGTTCGGCATCCAGGGCCACGGCGTCGAAACCTTCCATGGGCGTGGCATCCACACCCAGCGCTGCGGCGCCGAGCAACAGGGTGCCCAGTGCCAGGTAGGCCTGCTTCTCCATCCAGTGCTGCAGATCCTTGCGCTCGAAGCGGTGCAGGTCCACGTAGCCCTGCCGGGTACGGAACTGCGCGGCACGGGCTTCGGCATCACGGAAGCGCCCGTCGTTCTGCTCCTGCTGGAGCACCTGCGCCAGATGGGCTTCGGTCAGCTCCGTACGGGCGCAGATGAGGATGACGTGGGAGGCGTCCAGCACCTTGGGCTGGTTGTAGGCGTAGTTGCCGTGGGTGCCCTTGGCCAGGCGGGCCTTGCCTTCCTCGGTGTTGGCGACCACGAAGTGCCAGGGCTGGGAATTCACCGAAGACGGGGCCTGATGAAGCATCGCCAGCAGTTCGTCGATGGTCGCCTGGGGAATGCGGCGGGCCGGATCGTAGGCCTTGGTGGTGTAGCGCTGGCTGGCAAGGGAAGCGAGGTTCATGGCTGGGCTCCATTGTCTGTGATGGCCAGCCGGGGCGAACTCCCCTGGCCAGCGTATGGGCAGGGAGTCTGCCTAGGATTCGCCGCCGCAAACAGCAGCGAGGCGGAGAAGGACTTTCAAAGGAAAAACGAAAATACACAGGGGTGTCCTGGTTACTTTCGCGCCAGCGATAAGCCTGAATCAGAAGGAATGGCTGAGCAGCACGCCGCCGCCGGATTCCGGGCTGGCATCGGAAAAGCCCGCCAGCGCGTACAGCTGGATCTTCCACTCCGGCCCGAGCCTTTGCGTCAGGAACAGACTGAATTCCTGGATCTCGTCACCGTCGGAAGTCACCTTCTGCCGCCAGTCATAGGCCGCGCCCACGGAGGTGTTCGGCGCAACCCGGGTGACCAGGCCGATCGAGGTGTAGATCGGATCGCGGAAGTCGGTATCCGACGGGTCGCCGAACTTGCGCCAGCCGAGGGTGGCAAAACCGCTGAACGCGCCGAAGCCCTTGGTGAGATCGACCTGCGCGGAAAAGTCGGTCTTGCCGGTACCCAGGCATTTGTCCTCATCGGCGGTGGGTACTTTCACCTTGCCGATCAGGTCCACCAGCAGGCTTGCGCCGTCGCTGCCATCCAGCAATGCGTAGTCGGCGCTGGCCACCGTGTCGCCCACGCCCTCCTCCACGCTTGCGCAATCACCGGCCACGGGCACGCCATCCGGCCCCACTGCGGGGTTGGTGATGCGCAGGTAGGGAACGGTCAGCTTGTAGATCATCGGGCCGGTTTCGTACTTGGCGATCACCGGGACGTACCAGGTTTCGCTGGTTTTCGGAGTTCCGTAGGACCCCTGCGAGTAGTCGAGCCCCGTGGACATGCTGAAAACGTCCGATTGGGCTGGCAGCGTCAGGAACAACAACAGGCCGGGGACAAGCGCGCGGGTGGGGCTCATGTCTACCTCGTTGCGGAGCGGACTTCGACCTTCACGCCGGCACATTGCCCGAGCCACACAGGGCCGCTCGGGGCGCGGCAGCTTCTTGCACCCCGCCCCGCGTCCAGGCGCCCGAGCAGGATACTTTCCCCAGCTTAGCTGGCCCCGCGAAATCCGCGCTCAATGAGGTCCGGAATGATCCACCCGCTCGACCCGCTCCACAGACTCGGGTCGCTCCACGGATTCAGGCCGTTCGACGCGTTCCACCCGTTCTACCTTTTCGACCCGATCCGGCCTGTCGACCTTGTCGATCCGCTCGATCCGTTCGATGCGCTCCACGCGAACGCCGTCCTGGAAGATCTCGATCCGTTCGCGGGTTTCCACGCGGTCGCCGGACTCGCGGGTTTCTATGCGCTCCCGACGCTGCAGGTCACCGGTGGGCGATACCACCTGCCGCTCGACGCGTTGCCGGGTTTCGCCGTCCTCGACACGCACACGGGTCTCATTGCGGTTGCCAGACCCGGAGTTGTCACTGCCGTGGCCGCTCGAGTCACGCGAGTCGTCCGATCCACCCGAATCATCCGATTTGCCTGAATTGTCCGAATCCTCGTCTTGATGGCCCGAGCCCTGGTGGGACGCGCCGTCCTGATGCTCGCGGAGCACCTCGATGTGGTCGGCGCGGATGGTCCGTCCCTTGTCGAACACACCGCGTACGCGGATGCGCTGACCCACCGCGAGGTCGGCGTGCTTGCCACCGGCGAAGGCGGTGTCGTCGCCCACGTAGGCCGTGAATCCGCCAAATTCGATGCGGTTGCCCTGTTGCGAGTGCACCAGGCCTTCAATCAGCGCCTTGCCGGAGCGTCCACCAAATGGCAGACCTGGATCGGCGCGGGTCTCGGCCACTTTCAGCTCTTTGCCGTTCCAGGTACCGCGGACCAGCACCTCGGCGCTGCGCGGCAGCGACTTGCTCAACGCCAGCCCTTGCAGCTCGCCGGGGCGCTGGACGGCGCCGATGGCGCTGACCTGGGTCAGCTTCGGCGCCCGGTCGATGCGGCTGGCAACCACTTCGCCCAGGGCATTGCGCAGGCCGCTCACCCGCACCGGCTCGCCGATGCGCAGGCCTTCGGCCACCCGTGCCCCTGGAGCGAGACGAACCGGCTGGCCCATCACCCGCAGGGCGGCGGTTCCGTTCGCGGCCTCGGTCACCGGACCTTCATAGGCATGCAGAATCGCGATGCTCCGAGCTTCCAACCCCCGTGCCGACGTGCCGGCTTCCACTGCCACCACCTGCCCGATAGCCAGGCGATCGGCACTGGCGGACACGCCGTTTTCGCTGAGCGCGACCTGGTTGTCGAAGTGCACTTCAACGCCGTTAACGCAAATGGAGCCGAAGCCGGTGATGGTGCCGACGATGCCCGTGCCACCAATGCCACCATCGCCCACAGGTGCTCCGGTGCCACCAATGCCGCCGTGCTCGGCCGGAGCACCGGTACCGCCGATGCCACCATTCTCCATTGGCGCACCGGTGCCCCCTATCCCGCCGGTCGCCACGGCACCCGTGCCGCCCATCCCGCCAGGCTCAAGGCAGGCGGGCGCTGCGTTCACGGAAGGAATGGCGACAAGCAATGGCCCACAAACCAAGGCCAAGGTGCACAGAACGCGCGTGGCGATGTTCATGACGATCCAGGTGTCTTCGGCTTCGAAAGCGCCGGGGGATTAGGTTCAGTGTAGAAATACAGACCGATGGTGATGCGCTGGCGAGCCTCGGGAGGAGGAATGTCGTTGTTTTCCAGATCGGCGGCCAGTTGGTTGAAGGCGATCAGCACCTGCATGCCTTCTGCCCTGACCGCTTCGCGAATCTGGTCGACGCTGGCCGGGGAAAGGCTGTCGTAGTGAACGCTACGCTCGAAGAATGGCTCGGCCGCCTCGGTAAGGTTGTGCACGGCGGCGCAGGCATGGTCGTGGAGGTTGTGGCGGAAGTAGGCCGCCATCTCGTCGAATCCGCGCTGCGGGATGAAGGCCATGGTTTCCAGGTGCACACGGTCCTGGTCATCTATCCGCACGATGCCGAGGCGCTGCCATTCATCCAGCACCACGCGGGCGCGAATGTCCTTGCTGACCTTCGCCACCAGTCCGTCGAACGAGCCTTCTCCGCCAACGCTTGCCAGGCGCGCCAGCGGCAATGGCTTGCCGGGCTTGGCGCAGAACGGTGCGTTGTTCATCCAGACACTGACCAGGTGGGCGCCGAAGGACACGTTTTCCGGCAACTCATTCGCCTCTCCGCCAGCCCTGGAACGCAGCCGTTTGACGTCCTTGCGATGGACGCCGGTGAGCAGGCTGATCCTGCTGTCAGTGGGGGGCTTGTCGTCGAGGCGGAATTCATTCTCGGCAACATCGACGAAGATCTGCTTGAGCAGGTCGGCGAAGCAGTTGTAGGTCACCCCTTTCCGCAGCATCAACCTCACAATCGGGCGCATGACGTGCTGCAGCGCCGGCAATAGCGAGGGCGGGAAAGTGGGTATTTGCATTCAAGGCACTCCTGTTGAAATGAATACAAAAGCCAAGTGGGGAGATCGCCGCTGGGCAAGCTGTCCGTAGCGCCTCCCCACTCTATTAGACGGTGTCGGTCGACCGATGATCCTGCTTCGGCTCCCTGGGGCGACCATCACCACCCTCATCACAGATGCCACAAAACCCGGAGCTACGCCGGGCCTTGTGGACAAGCGGACAGACCTATCAGGCTCCGCCGCGATCATCGCCGACGTCGTGGTCAGGACCATCGTCCGCACCATGGCCTACGCCATGGGCTTCACCGACGTCGTGGTCGGCACCGTCATCAGCACCGTGGCCTACACCATGGGCCTCGCCGACGTCGTGGTCGGCGCCATCGTCCGCGCCATGGCCAACGCCGTGGGCTTCACCAACGTCGTGGTCGGCGCCGTCGTCCGCACCATGGCCAACGCCGTGGGCTTCACCAACGTCGTGGTCAGCGCCGTCGTCCGCGCCATGGCCGACGCCATGGGCTTCGCCGACGTCGTGGTCGGCGCCGTCATCCGCGCCATTGCGACCGCTGTTGGCGCTACCCGGCCCACTGTTGCCGCCATTGTCGCCGCCGTGACCCGATCCACTATGGCCGCCACCATCACCAGAATGACCGCCGCCATCGCCACCGTGACCACCACCGCTGCCGCCACCTCCGTGACCGCCGCCACCGCCGCTGCCACTGCCGCCACCACCGTGGCCGCCACCACCACCGCTACCACTTCCGCCGCCGCTGCCACCACCACCGTGGCCACCGCCGCCCCCACTGCCACTGCCGCCACCGCCATGGCCGCCGCCGCCACCACCGCTACCACCGCTACCACCTCCACCGCCGCCGCTGCCACCATCCTTGGCGTATACGTGGGAGAAGCTGCCGATGGAATCGGGTAGAAGGACTGTCGACGCTGAGAGAACGCCACCAATGGCAAGAGCCAGCAAGCATTTCTTGAGTAGCATGATGAACCTCCACACGGTAATGCGTAGTCATCTCCCTATCGAACGCACGGGTTTGAAATTTCGTGACCGCCCGGTTGAAGCGGCCGAACAACCGGCTTGCCATTTGCCGACAGCAATGGGATCAACCGTCAACATCAAGCGGTCCGTGTAAGCCAGTTCGGAACTTGCCGTGGGAAAATTTCCCACATCCTCAGGTTAGTCCTATGAGAGTGGGTGTCAACGACCGGCTATCCGGTTAACCACGCACAAAGAACAACGCCGCCGGCAGGAAACTCCTGCCGGCGGCGTTGGGTTGCGGCTGGGAAAGGCAGGCCCGTCAGGGCCTGCCGGGTGCGGTCACTTGAGGTCGTAGCGGTCCAGGTTCATCACCTTGGTCCAGGCGGCGACGAAGTCGCGTACGAAGGCCTGCGGCGAGTCGCTGCTGGCGTAGATCTCCGCAATTGCCCGGAGCTGGGAGTTTGAACCGAAGACCAGGTCGACCACGGTGGCGGTCCACTTGAGGTTGCCGCTGGCGCGGTCACGGCCTTCCAGCACGTGCTCGTTGGAAGCGGAGCGCTGCCACTTCGTGCTCATGTCCAACAGGTTCACGAAGAAGTCGTTGGTCAGCGTTTCCGGACGCTTGGTGAAGACGCCGTGCTGCGACTTGCCGAAGTTGGCGCCCAGGACACGCAGGCCACCTACCAGGACAGTCATCTCAGGGGCGCTCAGCTTGAGCAGTTGCGCCTTGTCCACGAGCATTTCTGCAGTCGAACCCTCATAGCCCTTCTTCGCGTAGTTGCGGAAGCCATCGGCAAGCGGTTCCAGCACGGCGAAGGATTCCACGTCGGTCTGAGCTTGCGATGCGTCGGTACGGCCCGGCGCGAAGGGAACGGTCACGCTGACGCCGGCGTTCTTCGCGGCGGTTTCGATACCGACACCACCGGCCAGCACGATCAGGTCGGCGAGGGAGACTTTCTTGCCGGAGGCGTTGAAGTCTTTCTGCACACCTTCCAGTGCCGCGATGACCTTGGCCACCTCAGCTGGCTGGTTGACTTCCCAGTCCTTCTGCGGGGCGAGGCGCAGACGGGCACCGTTGGCGCCACCGCGCTTGTCGCTGCCACGGAAGGAAGCGGCGGCGGCCCAGGCGGTGCTGACAAGTTGCGAAACGGACAGGCCGGTCGCGGCGATCTTGGCCTTCAGGGCAGCCACGTCCTGGTCGTTCACCAGCGGATGGTCGACAGCCGGGACCGGGTCCTGCCAGATCAGCTCTTCCTTCGGCACCAGCGGACCGAGGTAGCGGCTGCGCGGCCCCATATCGCGGTGGGTCAGCTTGAACCAGGCGCGGGCGAAGGCGTCTTCCAGCTCCTTCGGGTTGTCCTTGAAGCGCCGGGAAATCTTCTCGTAGGCCGGGTCCATGCGCATCGCCATATCGGCGGTGGTCATCATCGGCGCATGGCGCTTGCTCGGGTCATGGGCGTCCGGCACAACGCCGTCACCCGTCGTCCCCTTGGGCTTCCACTGATAGGCGCCCGCCGGGCTCTTGGTCAGTTCCCACTCGTAGCCGTACAGGGTTTCCAGGTAGCTGTTGTCCCACTGGGTGGGAGTCGGCGTCCAGGCACCTTCCAGGCCGCTGGTGATGGTGTCGCCGGCCTTGCCGCTACCGAAGGCGTTCTTCCAGCCCAGGCCCATTTCGGTGATATCCGCCGCCTCGGGTTCCGGCCCAACGTTGGCCGCATCGCCTGCACCATGGCATTTGCCGAAGGTGTGGCCGCCCACGGTGAGGGCCACGGTTTCTTCATCGTTCATCGCCATGCGGGCGAAGGTTTCGCGCACGTCGCGGCCAGACGCCACGGGGTCGGGATTACCGTCCGGACCTTGCGGGTTCACATAGATCAGGCCCATCTGCACCGCGGCCAACGGATTTTCCAACTGGCGGTCACCGGAGTAGCGGCTATTGGGCTTGTCGCTGGTGGCCAGCCACTCATGCTCGGAGCCCCAATAGACGTCATCCTCCGGCTCGTAGATATCCACGCGGCCGCCGCCGAAGCCGAAGGTCTTGAAGCCCATGGACTCCAGCGCGACATTACCCGCGAGAATCAGCAGGTCGCCCCAGGACAGCTTGTTGCCGTACTTCTGCTTGATCGGCCACAGCAGGCGACGCGCCTTGTCGAGGTTGCCGTTGTCCGGCCAACTGTTGAGGGGAGCGAAACGCTGGTTGCCGGTACCGGCACCGCCACGCCCGTCAGCGACGCGGTAAGTACCCGCGGCGTGCCAGGCCATGCGGATGAACAGCGGACCGTAATGGCCATAGTCCGCCGGCCACCATTCCTGGGAGTCGGTCATCAGGGCAGTGAGGTCCTTGATCACCGCATTGAGGTCGAGGGTCTTGAACGCTTCGGCGTAGTTGAATTCCCCACCCAGCGGGTTGGATTCGGCCGAATGCTGATGAAGGATCTTGAGATTAAGTTGGTTGGGCCACCACTCCGCATTCGATGGCACTACACCGGCGATCACATTCTTCCCTGAGAAAGGGCATTTTGCTTCGCTTGACATGCTTATCTCCTCTTTTTGTCTTCAGCCAACCGCTCTATTCAGCTTGGAATCGAGGTAGCGTCCCAGCCAATAGGTTTTGGAAATGGCATTCATAGTAGACAAGGATTGTGAATCCCACGTTTGCAGCGACCGCCTGCAAGCCTTGAGCTACGCGGCTCTCCCGTCGAGATATCGCGCTAGATCAATGGCTTCTGAGGTTTATCGCGCACTGTGCTGAGGAGATTCAGCGGGTTGATCAAGCGAAGTTTCGTCAATAGGCGAATTTAATCGTGAGACAAACGCGAAGGGTGGAGACCGCCGGACGATCTCCACCCTTCGCATGCTGGCAATTGCTTTTTCCTGCCGGTCAATCGAGCTGGTATTTCTCCCGCACCAGGTGCCCGATTCCCATGCGGTCGAGAATGTCCATCGGGCACAGCATGGTGACGCGCACTGTCCCAGGCAGGCGGCTGATTTCGATGGAGCCGGTGATGGTGGCGCGGTTCAGCACCTCGTCGTAGGGCAGCCCGGTGACGTCGGCCGCGCGTTGCAGGCCATTCCTGGTGGCGGCGTTAAGGTCTTCACCGCTGCCGATGAAGGTGATCGGTCCGTTGCGCTCGACTTCGTGTTGCCCCCAGCGTGCGCCCAGCTCGCCGACCTTGCGGCGTTGTTCGGCGCTCATGGGGCGTGCCATGGGCGGAAGGTCATCGAGGTTCTGCAACAGGATCGGACCATCCAGCGTCAGGTGCTTGATCACCTCCACCGTCAGCTCCGTTTCCCCCGAGACATCCGTCGCGTGGCCGGCGATCTCGCCATTGCCCTGCTGGGCATGCATATCGCCCATGTACACGCCGGCGCCGGGCACCTTCACCGGGCAGATCAGGATGCAGCCCTCGCGCACCGAGTTGGTGTCCATGTGGCCATCGGTCTTGCTCGCATGAAGCGCTTCGCGGGTCAGCCCGTAGCGATGGGGCGCGTCGATCAGGTGCTGGCCGAAATCGGCGCAGTTGTGCGAATCGGGCATGTCGATGGCTGGCGTGGTGCCGATGTTGCCGAGGAACGGCCGCATGTGGGCGGCCACGCCGGGCATATCGGCGCGCGCCAGGGAAAGAATCGAATGCTGCGCGGCCAGTTCCGGCAAGGCGGACATTTCCGGGGCTTTGCCGGCCAGGCCGTTGGCCACGTCCTGGTTAACCGTTAGGCTGACCTGGTTTTCCTGGTCGAACACGATCACGTATCCGTGACTGAAGCGGAAGGCGCTGACTTCCGCACCGCAGTGGTCGCAGCGGATGGCGTCTTCACCAATGCCTTCGACATGGCTGGCCGGGTGCTCGGTACCGCAGGACGAACAGAATTTGGCAACGAAGGGATCACCGTTGTAGCGCCCCTCGACGAACTTCATCACCCCGGAGGACGTCGCCAGCGAGGTGACGCGCATTCGCTGGATTTTCAGCGCCACGGCGTCACCCACTTCAGCGCCTTCGATCGCCACCGGTTGTGTCACCTCGTGGCCACCCTGGAAAGCCGGCGTGATCATTGGCCCCCAGCACCCCGGCGGCGTGCCAGTGATCAGGGTGCCGCCATCGGCCAGTGGTCCCAGCATGGGCAGGCTGGGACCGATGATGCCGTTGGTGTAGGTCTGGACCCTGAGCTGGTCCACGGCGTAATTCGTATCAGGCAGGTTTCTCGACATGTTGTCTCCCTGGGCCCGCATTGCCTGCGGAAAAAAGCCCGGAGAGCGAGACGGATCCACTCCCGGGCAATGATTGGCAAGAGCCGTGGTCCGGTGTCCTGCTTGTAGCACCGGTCGGCGGAGGCAGTTCAACCCAGGCTTGTATCCGGGATGTAGTGCTCGGGGGCTGGATTCACAAGCACATGTAACGAGGATGGCGCCAGACACAGGCCGATACAGAAACCAGCCGCCGGCAGTGAACGTCAGGCCGGGAACCTCAGGAGAGAGATCGCATGACCACTCACGGGTACGCCCCTTAGACGTTCCACTCCCGTTTGCACTCCATCAGGAAGTCGACGAACGCACGCAGGCGCAGCGGGACGTGGCGGCCGTGGGGATACAGCAGCGTGTAAGGGCGGGAGCGCCCGCCGAATGGCTGGAGCACTTCAATCAGCGAACCCTCTTCCAACTCCCGCTCGACGATGAAGCGATAGGTCTGGAACAGACCGGCGCCATGTTTGGCCAGGGTCACGCCGCCGAGCACATCATCCGAGCAGCAGTAATTGCCGCTGGTGAAAATCTCCCTCTCCCGGCCCTGTTCATTGAACAACCAGGAGATACGGCGCCCGCTGCTGGGCAGCTCGAATTGAATGCAATCGAACCTCTCCAGGTCGTCCAGCGATTTCGGCGTGCCCACCCTGGCCAGGTATTCCGGCGTGGCGATCACCACCAGCCGGGCATCCTCCAGATGCCGGGCGATCAGCGTCGAATCGGGCTGGGCGCGCACGCGGATCGCCAGGTCATACCCCTCTCCCACGAAATCGATGTTGCGATTGCTCAGGTGGATGTCGATTTTCACGCCGGGGTGGCGCTCGCGGAATCGCACCAGCAGCGGCAGGATGCGGTAATGGCCGTAGGTGGTCGGAATGCTGATGCGCAACTCTCCTGTGGGTTCGAGCTGCTTGCCCATCACTTCACGTTCGGCCTCCACCAACTGCGTCAGCGCCTGTCGACATTGTTCGTAGTAGGAGCGACCACTCTCGGTGAGGCGGATGCTGCGGGTCGTCCGCACGAACAGCCGCGTGCCGAGTCGTTCCTCCAAGCGCGAAATCGAGCGGCTCACCGCCGCCGGCGTGACCCCTGCCGACAGTGCTGCCGAAGTGAAACTTCCCTCCTCCGCGGCAAGACAGAAGAGCTCGATGCTGCCTAACTGGATGTCGTCAAAGTGGCGTTTCACGATTCATTACACCGAGTATCAACTGAAGTATCCGAGCCTACATTTATCGTCCAATTTCGCACAAATATAGTTCGGCCCGTGCAGTCGATCCCGGCACCTTCCGGTCGTTGCCAAGGCTTTCCCTGCCCACCGGCAAGTGACAGCCGAGCGCTGACCTGGTGCCACCACCCAAAACTCCTTCCAGGAGACTCAAGATGCCGTTCGTAAGCGTTCGTATCACCCGCGATGGCGTGACCCGGGAACAGAAGGCCCAGGTCATCGCCGAGATCACCGAAACCCTGCAGCGCGTGCTGGGCAAACGCCCGGACCTCACCCACATCGTCATCGAAGAAGTGGACACCGATAACTGGGGCTATGCCGGCATGACGACCACGGAGTACCGCAAGAACCAGCCTGGATGATGCCCACTCCAGTGCCTCCCGCCCGGCGTCCGGCTGGGCGGGAATCCCCTGCCCTCGTTCCGCAGGCAGGCGTGAACGCAACGTCCGCAGCCACCTGACACCTGAAGGAAAACGGAGAACACCCCGTGAGCGAACCCATCCGAATCGACTTCATCTCGGACCCCGTCTGCCCCTGGTGCGCCATTGCGCTCGAAGCACTGGAGCAAGCCCTGGCGCGATTGCCGGCGGAACTGGATATCGAGCTGGCCTTCCAGCCGTTCGAGCTGAATCCCGGCATGCCAGCCGCCGGTCAGGATGCGGTCGAGCACATCATGCAGAAGTACGGGCGCAGCGCCACGGATATCGCCCGCAGCCAGGAAAACATCACCACCCGTGGGCTGGACATCGGCTTCCACTTCGACCTCAAGAAGCGTACGCACTTCTACAACACCTTCGATGCGCACCGCCTGATGCGCTGGGCTGAAACCAGGGGGCGGCAGCGCCCTCTCGCCCATCTGCTGTTCCGCGCCTACTTCACCGATGGCCGGAACATCAGCGACCGCGAGACGCTGGCCAGCCTGGCCGACGATGCAGGCCTTGCCCGCGATGAGGCGCTGGAAATACTCTCCTCCGGGCAGTTCAGCCGGGAAGTCCAGGAGCGCGAGCACCACTACACCAGCCGTGGCGTGCACGCTGTTCCGGCCGTCATCCTCAACGGCAGGCACCTGATCAGCGGCGCACAACCGGCGGACTACTACGAAAGGGCGCTTCGACAGGTCGCTGCGGAGCACTGAAGAACACCATCACGACCTTTCCCATGCCGGAGGGAACCTCCATGTCACATGACCTGAGCCGTCTCGAGGCGGCCCTCGCCAACTATCCCCGGGTGGTGCTGGTGGAAACCCCCACGCCGATCCAGAAGCTGTCTCGTCTGAGCCAACTGGCCGAGTTCAATGGGTGCAATTTCTACGTGAAGCGCGACGACCTCACGAGCCTGGGTGGCGGCGGGAACAAACTGCGCAAGCTGGAGTTCCTGCTCGGCGAAGCGCTCGCGGCCGGCGCCGATACCCTGGTGACCTGGGGCGGCCTGCAGTCCAATCACGCTCGCCTCACCGCTGCGGTGGCCGCACGCCACGGCCTGGCTTGCGAATTGATCCTCACCCAGTCTGGCGTACGCACGGACGATGACTATCAGTTGAACGGCAATGTCCTGCTCGACGGCCTTTTCGGTGCGACCATCCATCGCCTGCCCCTCGGAGCTGCCCCGGACGCCTATGCCGCCGAACGGGTCGACCAACTCGTGCGCCAGGGCAGGAAACCCTTCGTCATGCCCCTCGGCGGCTCCAGTCCGACCGGTGCGCTGGGCTATGCCGCCTGTGCGGCCGAGATCCTGCAACAGGCGGACGCCGTCGGCGTGCGGTTCCAGCAGATCATCGTGCCCAACGGCAGCAGCGGAACCCAGGCAGGCCTGTTGGCCGGGGTTGCCCTGGCCGGTTCCTCAACTGGAATCACTGGCTTCTCCGTACTGGGAACCGCCGAGCAGACGCTCGCAACGACCCGGGAAAAGACCCGGCAGACGCTGCAGTTGCTCGCTCCATCCACGCCCCTGGACGAAAGCGCGGTCAAGGTGGATGGGACTCAGCGCGGCGAAGCCTATGGCGCCCCCACCCAGGCGATGCTGGAAGCAACCCGTCTGCTCGCCTCCCACGAGGGGCTGCTGGTCGACCCCGTCTACGGCGGCAAGGCATTCGCAGGATTGCTGGCTGCCGCGCGCAATGGTGGGTTCCCGCCCGGCAGCAACCTGCTCTTCGTGATGACGGGTGGCCTACCGGGCATCTTCGCCTACCGCAGCGCCTACAACTGAACCGCCGGCCCTGCACGCTGGCCGTGGACGGTGGCCAAAGCACTGGCACGTGGTAATGGCCTGAATGGACAAGGGAGGCAACGCCTCCCCTTTCCTGCTCTCAACGCCCAATCGGCCGCCGTCCCGACCGCTCATTCATAGCGGAGCTGGCTGATGTCGATGGACACCAGCAATTGCGTCTCGATGGCCCGGCCTTGCTCGTCACGTCGATAGGCCCGCCGCTTGCCGGGCATGCGCAGGCCCTCCGCTTCGATGTAGTCGGAAACGTACTGGGCGGCCGGCAAGCCTGCGCTGACGTCGAGTTCATAGTCGTGCCGCCGCAGCAGGGAATCCTCACCGAAGTAGAAGTCCTGTACTGCGCTGTGGGTCGCCACGCTTTCCGGGAAATGCACCCGCAGCCTGCGCCAGGTTTCCGTGCCCTCCTGCCACGGTGCCAACTCTTCGACCCTGACACCTGGCCAGGTGAACAGGAATGGCATGGTCAGGTAGGACCAGAGCGCGTAGCCGTTGAAATAGGCGCGCTGCAGTGGGTCCCAGGGTGTGGTTTCCCCATGGCCATCGAATGAGGCCCTGGGGATCGCGCGCTCGGCCACGACCTGCCCGCTGGTGGTCTCGATGGCGATGCGGTCCGGCCTATAGGCGGTGCGTTTGTCCGGCGCGCCGAAGGGCGTGACCGACGCCCGCTGCTCATGCAGCCAGACGGTCATCTCCCGTGGGTCGCTGTCCTGGGTCAGGCCCTTCAGGCCCCACAGGGAGCCTCCGGTCACGATGCTGGCGCGCACCGTATCGAAGCGGTTCCAGCGCTTCAGTCCGCCGTGGGCGTTCAATACCTGATCCAGCAATTCGCAGTTCCCATCACTCATGGCGGGAGTCCTCGGCAGCAGGTTGAGGTGGTCAGTTATAGCCCGCATGCACCAACGGCGGAGCCGTGGACGACCAGCGCGAGAAATCGTCTTCAACGATCGCGCGGATCGCCGCTGGAACCAGCCTCGGCCGACTGCGGGGACACCTTCTTGGTGCCCAGCGGAGTCGTCTGGAAGCAGACGCCGCTGGAGTTGCGGTGATTCTCGGTGGCGGCGTTGCTGTGCACGGCAACACCGGCCAGGGAAAAAGCGATGGAGGTCAGCAGGCTCTTCAAGGTCTTCATCGAACTGGATTCCGCTCAGGTTGTGGGCATCGAAGCCGACCAGCGCCAAGCCATCGAGGCTGCCGCTGGCGGTCCGGCTCAGTCTCGAAGCACCAGGTGCCCTGCATGTGTCGCCCGGCGGTTGTTTTGCGTGCTTTTGTGTATGGCGGCACCTGGATACGGAGGGATACAACCTGAGCCTGAACCAGGGAGGGGCGCCCTGCCCCTCAAGCCGTCACTCCGCGCGCGTCTCGCCGCACGGCCTGGGGAGGTACACCGAAACCCCGTATGAAGGCCTCACGCATGTGGCGGCGGTCACGGAAGCCGGTTTCCCTGGCGACCACATCCAGGGAATGACGGCTCTGTTCGATCATCAGCCGTGCCGCCTCCAGCCGCAGCCCCTCGATGGCCTTGGCCGGCGACTGCCCGGTTTCGGCGGTGAATACCCGGGTGAACTGACGCGGGCTCAGGTGCACGACTTCCGCCAGCTCCTCGACGCCGAGCGGGCGACTCAGGTGGTTGCGTGCATAGTTGAGCGCGTTCTGGATGCGATCCGACTTGGGCGCCAGGTCGAGCATCTCCGAATGCTGGGACTGCCCACCGGAGCGACGCTGGTGCATCACCAGCTTGTGCGCCACCGAACGTGCCGCCTCCGCGCCCAGGTCCTTCTCCACCATGCCGAGGGCGAGGTCGAGCCCCGCGGTCATGCCGGCGGAGGTCCAGATCGGCTCGTCGACGATGTAGATGCGGTCATCCTCGACATCGATGTCCGGAAAGCGTTTACGCATTTCGAGCGCGAAGGCCCAGTGAGTCGTCGCGCGGCGCCCGTCCAGCAAGCCTGCTTCGGCCAGCACGAAGCCACCGGTGCAGACACCGGCCGTGCGTCGCGCCTGGCTGGCGGCCTGGCGCACGAAGTCGAGGACGGCCTGGGGAGGTGTCTCCGCCAACGGGTCATTGACCCCGACGACCATCCAGGTGTCCGCCAGGCGAGGCGCATCGAGTGCACGCGTTTCCACCGCAAGCCCCAGCGACGAGCGCACCAGACCGCCGTCCGGAGAGTAATTCTGGATGCTGTAGAAGGGTTCCCGGGCCACGAGGTTGGCGAACTCGAATACGGTCTGGGTGGCCAGTGAAAGGACCTGGAAACCATCCGTCAGCAGATAGCCGATGCGGTGCATGTGTACCTCCCGAAATGTCCTGAAATACGCCTATAAATGTCATTTGAGACATCGTAAATCCGCCGCACTCTGTTCTCCAGTCCCACCCACCCTGGAGAAACAACATGACTCACTCACATCCCGGCACTGCCCTCATCTCCGGCGCTTCGTCCGGTATCGGTGCGATCTACGCTGACCGCCTGGCCCGCCGTGGCCATGATCTGATCCTCGTGGCTCGCAACCGCGAGCGGCTGAATGCGCTGGCCCGGCGCTTGAGCGATGAGACCGGGCGAAACGTGGAAGTCGTGGTCGCCGACCTTGCCAACAAGGCGGACCTCGCACGGGTCGAGAACATCCTTCGCACCGATGCCAGCATCACGACGCTGGTGAACAATGCCGGCATCGGCGCGACCCGCCCGCTGCTGGAATCGAACGTCGACAAGCTGGACGACCTGCTCACCCTCAATGTGAACGTGCTGACGCGCCTGACCTACGCAGCCGCGCCAGGTTTCGTCGCCCGTGGCGGCGGCACCATCATCAATATCGCCTCGATCGTTGCCATCGCGCCGGAGGTTCTCAACGGTGTGTACGGGGGCTCCAAGGCCTTCGTGCTCGCGTTCAGCCAGTCCCTGCACAAGGAACTGCAGGAGAAGAACATCAGAGTGCAAGTCGTGCTACCTGGTGCGACGGCAACCGATTTCTGGGAGATCGCCGGCACGCCGGTGCAGCACCTTCCCAGCGCCATCGTCATGAAGGCGGAGGACATGGTGGACGCGGCGCTTGCCGGGTTCGACCTGGGTGAATTCGTCACCATCCCCGCCCTTCCGGACATCGCCGACCTGGACGCCTATGAAGCCGCACGGCAGAAGCTGATGCCGAACCTGTCGTTGAGCGCCCCCGCCGCACGCTACGGCCGCTGAGTCACCCGCACACCTCTACCAAAACCGCAGAAGATGCGGGGGCCACTCCTGTGGTGCCCCGCAGTCCGCGTTTTCATAGGTTGAATGCCAGCCGCATTGATTACACAAGGTATCAACTGAAGTAAGGGAAACCCGATTTATCGGCGAAAGACTCACAAATATAGTCCGCCTCACCAGCAGCGAATCTCCTCGATCACCTGCTACGGCAAGCCCCCCGCCCCCATTTGTGAGGAAACCACCATGAGCAAGAAAACCGTCGTCATCACCGGCGCTTCCAGCGGTATCGGCCTGGGCCTGGCCAAGGCCTTCCTCGACGCCGGCTACAACGTCGTCGGCACCGCCCGCTCCGCCGAACGCCTGCAAGAAGCCGCCGCCAGCCTGGGCAACCCGGCCAGCTTCGTCGGCGTTGCCGGTGACGTGGCCGATCCCGCCGCCGCCCGCAAGGCCTTCGCCACTGCCATCGAAGCCTTCGGCAGCGTCGAAGTGCTGGTCAACAACGCCGGCTTCTTCCTGCCCAAGCCCTTCATCGAGTACACCCCGGAAGACCTGGAGGCCCTGCTGGACACCAACCTCAAGGGCGTGGTCTACACCTCCCAGGTGGCGGCAGCGCACATGCAGCAGCAAGGCGGCGGCCACATCGTCAACATCTCCGCTTCGGTGGCCCTGCAGCCCAACATCAGCGTTCCAGCCGCCCTGCCCGTGCTGATCAAGGGCGGCGTCAACCAGATGACCCGCGCCCTGGCCCTGGAACTGTCGCCGCACAACATCCAGGTGAACGCGGTCGCCCCCGGCATCATCGACACCCCGATGCACGACCCGGCCGCCCGCGAGTTCCTCAACAACCTGGCGCCGTCCGGCCGTGTGGGCACGGTTGAAGAGATCGCTGAAGCCGTCCTGTACCTGGCCGGCGCGAACTTCACCACCGGCGTCGTCCTGGCCGTGGACGGCGGTATGAGCACCGGTAAGTGGTGATGACCTGAAGGCTGATTCGTAGGGTGCGCCGCGCGCACCAGGCGTTGAGCCACGCGCGGCGCCGACCCTGCAATCGGTGCGCGCAGTGCAGCACACCCTACGGTCACGATTGGCTTTCCCGAGGGAGCAATCGCCCCTCGCCTAGCGGGTAGCTTGCCCCGTCTCCAATTCGCCAAGAATCCGATAGGCCAGCTTCACTCGCTCCTCATTCGGGTAATTCTTGTTGGCCAGCAGCACGATGCCGAGTTGTTTCTCCGGCACGAAAGCTACGTAGGCGCCGAAACCATCGGTGGCCCCGGTCTTGTTGACCCAGACCGCCTTCTGCGGCGGCAGGGGTGGTTCGATGGCAGTGACCGCGTGACTCTCCAGCACCATCTGGCTGCCATTGCCTTTCACCAGTGTCTCCAGCGCCACCGGGTAGCTGTACTGCTCCCAGATCAGGTCCTGGGTCATGGCGCCGACCTTGTAGTAGCCGGTCCGGGTGGCGTCGATGGCGCGTTGCAGCCCGGGCTCCAGCGGAACCTGGCCGAGATGGGCCTCGACGAAATGCAGCAGGTCCTTGCTGCTGGTCTTCACCCCGTAGGCCTCATTGGACAGCATCGCGGGGTGCACCCGTACCGGGGCATCTTCCTTGTTGTAGCCCTGGGCATAGCGCGGCAGCGCATCGGCTGGAACCTCGATGAAGGTATTGCCCATGCCGAGCTTCGGCAGCAGCTCGCTTTCCATGGCCGTGACGTAGGGTTTGTCCAGGCTGCTGGCTGCGACCACACCCAGCAGGCCGATGCTGGGATTGGCATAGGTGCGGTAGGTGCCGGGGGCGTATCGCGGTTGCCAGGCGCGGTAGTAGTCCGTCAGTTGCTGTCGGTTGCGGACGCTCTCCGGCAATTGCAGCGGGAAGCCGCCGGCGGTGTGGGTGGCCAGGTTGGTCAGCGTTACCTGGTCGAGCTTGCTGCCCTTGAGTTCCGGCAGGTAGCGGCTCGGGCTTTCGGCGAGCTGGAGCTTGCCGCGGGCTTCCGCGTAGGTGGCCAGGGCGACGACCAGAGTCTTGCTGACCGAGCCGACTTCGAAAAGCGTCTCGCTGGTTATGGCTTGCTGCGTCGCCTTGGACGACACGCCGTAGTTGTAGAAGCGCTGCTCACCCTTGGCGGTGACCGCAATGGCCAGGCCGGGAATGCCGTATTGCTGCATGACCTGGCGAGCCGCCTGCTGGACGCTGGCGTCGAGGCTCTCCATCTGGTCGCTGGCCTTGGCCTGGCTGGTGAGGCTGACCGCCAGTGCCAGCAGGAGTGAAGGTGCACAGTACTTTCCTGTCGGGCGCATCAGGAGGGTCCTTCGGTCATGAATGGGTGGGAGAACCTACCACCTCGGACAGGCCCATCCAAAACCCGTTCATGACCGGATAGTGCTCCATCAGGATGCGCTGTCGCCCTTCGCCGCCGCGTCCCGCTCCTGCAGCAGCTTCTGGATGATCGCCTCCTGCGCTTCATAGTCGCCCTCACCGACGTGCAGGTAACGCACACGGCCATTGGCATCGATAAAGTAGTGCGCCGGCCAGTACTGGTTGGTGAAGGCATTCCAGATGCGGTACTGGTTGTCGATGGCTACCGGGTGCTTCACGCCCAGGCGGACAGTCGCCTCGCGCACGCTGTCGATGATCCGCTCGAAGGGGTACTCGGGCGTGTGCACGCCGATCACCACCAGGCCCTTGTCGGCGTATCGCTCGGCCCAGTGATTCACGTACGGCAGGCTGTTCCGGCAGTTGATGCAGTCGAAGGTCCAGAAATCCACCAGCACCACCTTGCCGCGCAGTTGCTCGTTGCTGAGCGGCGGGCTATTGAGCCACTGGGTGGCACCATCGAGCGACGGCATCGCGCCCATGTCCGGCAGTTGCCCGACATCCGCGGCACGGGCACTGCTCACCAGTTTCTCCAGCAGCACCGGAACGCCGTCGATCACCTTGCGCTCCAGCGAGGAAGCCAGGCGCGAGTCACCCACGCTGGCCAGCCGATCCGTGGTGCCACTGGCGATGCCGACCACCGCCAACAGGGCCAGGGCACCGGCGCCGCGACGCAGCCATTCCACGGTTCCCAACGACAGCTTCGCGCGCTGGAAGGCGCCACGGCCGAGGAAAATCAGCGCCCCCATCGCCACGGCGCTGCCGAGGCCATAGCTGAGAAGCAACAGGCTGGTGGATGCGCTGGGGCCGTTGAGCATGGCGCCGGACAGGATCAGGCCCAGGATGGGGCCGGCACAGGGCGCCCACAGCAGGCCGGCGGCAAAACCCATCAGCCAGGCTGAAAGCGTCGGCGGCAGGCGCCGGGCATCGCCGTGCAAACGGTCACCCAGCCACAGCCAGGGGCGCGACACAAAGGTGCCGAAACGGTTGGACAACAGGGCCAGCGCCGACACGGCCAGCAGCACCAGGGCGAGGTAGCGACCCCACTGGCTGGCATGGATCACCCACTCGCTGGAGACCACGGCCAGGCTCGCCAGCACAGCAAAGCCCGAGGCCAGGCCGACCAGGGTCAGCAAGGGCGACCAGACCGGGCCGCCGGCTCGGGAAAACAGCAGGGGCAGGACAGGCAGAACGCAGGGACTGAACAGCGTCAGCACCCCGCCGAGAAAGGCGACAAGATACATGGGCACCTCGATGAAAATTGGGCCCGCAGGCCCCAGGCTGGCGATTCGCGCCGTCAGTGGCGCTGGAAATGGGAGTCGTGGTTCAGTTCTCGTTGCCGCACGCGTCGGCCAGCTTGCGATAGGTCAGGCTGTGCTGCTGTCCGCTGGAGTCCAGGTAATCCATGCGCGCATCCACCACCTGGCACAAGTCGGATGGCTCTTCGTGAATGGACACGACTTTGTTGATATCCAGGTGCATGCCGTAGCGGTAAGGCTCTGGCGTGACGTTTCCCGCAGCCTGGGCCGCCAGGCTTGCGAAACTGAAGGTGGCTGCCAGCAGGCAGGCGCTCAGGGACAGAATTTTCATGGAGATCTCCTCACCAATGGGAAATGGGGCGGACGCACCACTGCATCCGTTGGGTCCAATTTCAGCGGTGGGAGGTATCGCCGATGTGTCCGCTGCGGCCTGCGATTGCCCGGTCAGGTATCTGCAAGCGTTCCGGATACAGAGAGATACTTTCGACCAAAGTGCAATCGCAGGTATCAGCGAGACGCCGGATACACTGCAATACAAAGGGTAGCGGGCAAGCGCGGCGCGCCCCGATACACTAGGTCGCCAATCGAGCAGAACGAGGTTTGTCCATGGACCATGTCGATCACATCCTGATCGTCGACGACGACCGGGAAATCCGCGAACTCGTCGGCAACTACCTGAAGAAGAACGGCCTGCGCGTGAGCCTGGCGGCGGACGGCCGACAGATGCGCGCCTTCCTCGAAGGCAACGTGGTCGACCTGATCGTCCTCGACATCATGATGCCCGGCGACGATGGCCTGCGCCTTTGTCGGGAGCTTCGCGTGGGCAAGCACAAGACGACGCCGGTACTGATGCTCACCGCGCGCAATGACGAGACCGATCGCATCATCGGCCTGGAAATGGGCGCCGACGACTACCTCACCAAGCCCTTCTCCGCCCGCGAGCTGCTGGCACGCATCAATGCGGTGCTGCGGCGCACGCGGATGCTGCCGCCGAACCTGCAGATCAGCGAAAGCAGCCGGCTGATCGGCTTCGGCAAATGGCGCCTGGATACCACCGCACGCCACCTGCTGGACGCCGAAGGCACCCTGGTCGCCCTGAGCGGTGCCGAATACCGCCTGCTGCGGGTGTTCCTCGACCATCCGCAGCGAGTGCTCAGCCGCGACCAGCTGCTCAACCTCACCCAGGGCCGTGAGGCAGACGTGTTCGACCGCTCCATCGACCTGCTGGTGAGCCGCCTGCGCCAGCGCCTGCAGGACGATCCTCGCGAGTCGGCCTATATCAAGACGGTTCGCAGCGAGGGCTATGTCTTCTCACTGCCCGTGCAACTGATCGAGCCGTCGACATGATGCCCCTGCCCCGCTGGCCGAGCACCCTGGCCGCGCGCCTGGCGCTGATCTTCCTGACCGGGCTGGTGCTGGCTTACGGGCTGTCCTTCGCCTCGCAGTTCTACGAGCGCTACCAGACCGGCCGTAACGTGATGCTCGGCAACCTGGAAAACGACGTCAGCACGGCCGTGGCGCTGATCGACCGCCTGCCTGCAGATGAACGCGCCACCTGGCTGTCGCTACTGGACCGGCACAACTACCGCTACCGGCTCGATGAAGGCCAGCCGGGTGTCCCCATGGACATGGCCAATCCCCATATGGCCGCTGTCTCCATAGAACGCGCCATTGGCGAACGTTTTCCGGTTCGTTTCGAGAACATTCCCGGCCCGACGCCGCACTTCCAGGGGCACCTGACGCTGAGTGACGGCCGGCCGCTGACCGTCGACGTCACCCCTGGTCCGATTCCCGTGGCGCAATGGCTGCCGGTGGTATTGCTCCTGCAACTGGCGGTGCTGCTGGCCTGCACCTGGCTGGCAGTGCGCATGGCGATCAGCCCACTCACCCGCCTGGCCCAAGCCGTCGACCATCTCGACCCGGATGCTTCCGGTCCGGTGCTGGATGAGCACGGACCACAGGAAGTCGCCTACGCCGCCCGCGCTGTCAACGCATTGCAAGGGCGCATCAGCGCCTACCTGAAGGAGCGCATGCAACTGCTGGCGGCCATCTCCCACGACCTGCAGACGCCCATCACCCGCATGAAGCTGCGTGTGGAGCAGATGGACGCCTCGGTCGAACGCGAGCGCCTGTGGAGCGACCTGAATGAAATGCAGCACCTGGTGCGCGAAGGCGTCGCTTATGCCCGGAGCATGGACGGCACCAGCGAAGCCCTGTGCCGGGTCGACCTCGACGCATTCCTCGACAGCCTGGTCTGCGACTACCAGGACAGCGGCCAGGCAGTCAGCCTCAACGGCTCCAGTGGCCTGCTGCTGGAAACCCGCCCTCATGCCTTGCGCCGGGTACTCAGCAACCTGATCGACAACGCCCTTAAATTTGGCGGCAGCGCCCGACTGGAAGTGCGACGGGATGTACAGGGCAAGGTGCTGGTGCAGGTGCTGGATGAGGGGCCGGGCATCGCCGAAGAGGAACTGCAGGAGGTGTTCAAGCCCTTCTACCGGGTCGAGAGTTCACGTAACCGCAGCACCGGCGGCACCGGCCTCGGGCTGGCCATCGCCCAGCAACTGAGCCAGGTCCTGGGCGGCCGCCTGACACTTTCCAACCGAGACAGCGGAGGCCTCTGCGCCCAGCTGGAACTGGGCGCGAACGCCTGAGGCTACCTACACAGCGATACACAACGGGATACCGCAGGACACATCCGGGACAAGCCCCTTCGCCAACATGGATGCAAGCGCAGCAACGGCATCCCGCCGCTGCACCCGGCCCCAAGGAGCCTGCCCATGTCCAGCCTCGCCTTCTCCCCGTTCAAGTTCGCCTTCAACCAACTCGACCGCATCGGCGCCTGGAGCGCCGACCTGCCGCTGCGCCTGTTCCTTGCCTGGGAGTTCTTCGAGTCCGGCCTGGAGAAATGGAACGGCCAGAACTGGTTCGTCGACATCCAGTCCGCCTTTCCCTTCCCCTTCAATGTGATTCCGGCTGACCTCAGCTGGCAGATGTCGATGTGGGCCGAACTGATCGCTCCCCTGCTGCTCCTGCTGGGCCTGGGCACCCGCTTCGCCACGTTCGTGCTCATGGTGCTGACTGTTGTGGCCATCGCCGCCGTGCACTGGCCGGAACACTGGTCGAGCCTCTCGGAACTCGCCCAGGGTTACGCCATCACCAACAAGGGCTACGGCAACTACAAGCTGCCACTGATCTACCTGATCGCCGCCATGCCCCTGCTGCTCAGCGGCGCCGGACGCTTGAGCCTCGATCACCTGCTGTTCCGCCGGAAAGCCTGAGCCGTTCGGTAAAGGAAAAGCCCGCGCATCTGAAGGGGTGCGCGGGCTTTTTTGTGGGCATGGCAGGTCACCGTGCCGGCCGATTGCAACCCTCTCCCCCGGCCCCTCTCCCTGAAGCGGAGAGGGGTGACTCTTGGCTTACCTTCGGCTCAATCCTGTAGGGACGATTTCAATCGCCAAGCAGGTCGCAGTCCCGCCCTTACTTGTGGGAGCGAATTCATTCGCGAAAATGGTGAGGCACCGTGCCAGCCATTGGCAACCCTCTCCCCCGGCCCCTCTCCCAGAGGGCGAGGGTTGCTGCTCGGCTCACCTTCGGCACAGTCTTGTGGGGGCGAATTCATTCGCTTTCGGCCCGTAATCGAACGAGGAGCAGTGTCGGCAGCACAATTGGTACGCACCCCGCACAGCCAAACAAAAAAGCCCGCGCACCTCGAAAGGTGCGCGGGCTTCTTTGCAGCAGTGGCGACTCAGGGAATCTCGAAGGTCACTTCGATATTGCCGCGGGTGGCCTTGGAGTATGGGCAGAGTTGGTGGGCTGCTTCCACCAGGCGGGCTTTGACGTCAGTGGCCAGGCCAGGCAGTTCGACGGTCAGTTTCGCCGCCAGGGCGAAGCCACCGTCAGCGGTATTACCCAGAGCGATGTCGGCGGCTACCGCCACGTCATCCGGAAGGCGGATCGATTGGGCCTGGCCGGCGCGACGCAGGGCGCCAATGAAACAGGCTGACCAGCCCACGCCCAGCAGCTGCTCCGGGTTGGTACCCGGCCGCCCCGAGCCGGGCGGGCTCAGACGCACGACGAGTTCGCCGTCGGAGGATTTGCCTTGGCCGTCACGGCCGCCGGTGGTCCGGGTCTGGCCGGTATAGAGGGTCTTTTCAAGAATCGCGGTCATCATTCAACTCCACTCGGTAGATACGCCGGCAATCACCGGCAGCAGCTTGCGCCTCAGGCGCGGGTGCCAAGCAGCACGCCTTGGGCACGCAGGTTTTCCAGCAGGGCCAGGCCCTGCGGCAGGATGGATTCGGTCTCCGCGCCAATGGCTTCGGCCAGGGCGTCCAGGTGATTCCGGCCTGTGCAGCTCCGCTCCTGCAGCGATTCCAGCATTGCATGGGCCAAGGGCGCCAGGCGGGAGAAATGCACCTTCTGGTCGGCGCCACGGCGCGCCAGGACCAGGGTCGGCTGCTCGGGCACTTGCTGCGGCAAGTAATCAGGGCTGATCTCGGTCACCGGCCATTGGTAAGCCAGCGGCCAGGCCAGGTTCGACAACACGGGCTCCCCTTCGAGCAGGTCGCCCTCGGGATCGTGCCCCGGCTCTGGGCTGTCGCTCAGCAGCAGGGCGGCCTCCACCCACTCGTAATGGGCCAGTTCCACCACCCAGGGCGGCAGATCGTGGGCATCCCCTCCACCTTCCGCCAGAAAGTCGACGAACTCTCCCGAAATTTCGGTGAACAAGGGCGTCTGACAGCGGTATCGCGCATAAAAGGTATCGACCAGCGCCCGCCACTTCTCGGCACCGAGGCTGGCACGGAGCACCGGGAAGCCGCCCGACAGCAGCGACTCCACATTGCCGAAGAACAACTGCCGGTACACTGCCAGGCGGCGCGCCTCGATGCCAGGCGGCGGCGCGTTGTTCTGTGGGTCGCGCACGTAGCGGGCCAGGCTCATCAGCTGGTCATGCAGGACTTCATGCACGGCGCACCTCCGGCCAGTCGGTGGCAGCCTGCTGCCGCGTGCGGATCTGTTCCACGTCGCCCAGCAGCTCGGCCAGGGGCGGAAAATTGAAGTCGCGTTCCAGCAGGGTCGGCAGCGCACCGAAGCGCTGGTAGGCCTGTTCCAGCAGGGTCCAGACATCGCCCTTCACGGTGGCGCCATGGGTATCGATCTTCAGATCCGGCGCTTCGTCGTAGTGGCCGGCCACATGCATGTACACCACGCGCTCCACCGGCAGCGCAGCCAGGTAGGCGGCGGCGTCGTAACCGTGGTTGATCGAGTTGACGTAGAGGTTGTTGACGTCCAGCAGCAGGTCGCAGTCGGCCTCCTCCAGTACCGCGCGGAGGAAGTCGATCTCCTGCAGCGCCTGATAGGGCGCGGCGTAGTAGGAAATGTTCTCCACGGCGATGCGCCGCTCCAGGGCGTCCTGAGCCTGGCGGATGCGCGAGGCGACGTGGCGCACCGACTCATCGGTGAAGGGCAACGGCAGCAGGTCGTAGAGCTGGCCATCGTCCGAGCAGTAGCTGAGGTGCTCGCTGAAGAAGGCCACGTCGTGGCTGTCGAGGAACCCGCGTATGCGCTGCAGCAACTCGCGATCCAGGGGGGCTGGTCCACCAAGGGACAGCGACAGGCCGTGGCAGGCCAGCGGAAAGCGTTCGGCAAGACGGGCCAGGCCATCACCCTGGCGACCACCGACGTTGATCCAGTTGTCCGGCGTGCACTCCAGGAAGTCCACAGCGCCGGCATCCATCGCCAGCAATTCGGGCAACAGCGTGCGACGCAAGCCGAGACCTGCGCCAAAGGGGAAGGAGGCAGTGCTCATGGGTCATTCTCCAGGCTGCGGAACCCCTCCCCGGCCAGCGGCAGAGGGAGGGTGGGACGACGCGGATCAGCTCTTGGCCTTGCTCATTTTCACGAACAGCTCGGTGGGGACCTTCTTGCCGTTGGTGATGTACTGGTTGGTGCGGAACTTGTAGACCTCGCCTTCGGACAGGAAGCCGTCCTTGTTGGTGTCCATGGCGATGAACTCCGCTTCGCCCTGGGGCGCCACGGTCAGCAGTTCCTTACGGGAAACCAGGCCGTCGTCGTCGGTGTCGGTACGGGCGAAGGAGGCGTCGCCGCACTTGCCTTCACCACATTTGCCTTCGGCAGCCTTGGCTTGGGTGTTGCTCGCTTCGGCAGCGCCACATTTGCCTTCACCGCACTTGCCTTCAGCAGCCTTGTCGGCAGCGGCCAGCTGGTAGCCCTGGGGCAGAGCCTCCACGGCGAAGGCGGTGGACGTGGCGAGGTTCAGGCCGCCAGCCAGGGCGACGGCGATCAGGCCAATGCGGGTTCTGTTCGGGATCTGGGTACGGGACATGGAGTTTCTCCGGGTATGGGTAGCGGGTTGGTAACCCTGGAGCGAGGCGTTTGGACTGACCTCGTTCGGGTGTGGCCATTTCGCCTCAGCCATGTATCCGCCACGTATCTGCGGCCGGAAGCATTTGTAAGCGAGTCAACGGAGGAAGAGGCCGGATACAAAGGGATACAGGGCGCCCAAGCCCTTGCACGGTGCCGGATTGAAGCCTCCGAGGAATCCTTTGTGCCAACCCGGCGGTGGAATGCGGCTAAACTTCGCCGTTCATTTATGTGAAACGCTTCGCATCTAGGGTTCGCTGATGGACTCCATCCGCTTAACCCCTGATCCCTGTCGCCAGACCGAACGGCCTCTGCGCCGCCCGAGCTGCGACTCGCTATCTGTACGAGTGCCTTGCCTTATGGAAGAAACCCCAACGACCCTGGTCCTGTTGCCGGGCCTGCTGAACGACGAGCGCCTCTGGGCGCACCAGGCCGCCGCCCTCGCCGACGAGGTAGACATCCATATTCCCGACCTCACCCGTGATGACAGCATTGCCGCCATGGCCCGACGCGTGCTGGACGAAGCCCCGGAGCAATTCGCCCTGGCGGCGCTATCGATGGGTGGTTACGTTGCCTTCGAAATCATGCGTCAGGCCCCGGAGAGGGTCCTGCGCCTTGCGCTGTTCGACACCATGGCCAGCCTTGACTCGCCGGAGCGCGCCGCAACCCGCAAGGGACTGCTGGAACTTGCCGAGCGCGGTCGCTTCGTCGGTGTCAGCCCGCAGCTGATGCCGCGTCTGATCCACCCCCGCTGGCTGGATTCCCAGGTATCGGCCACCGTGCAGCAGATGGCCTCGGCCGTGGGCAAGGACGGTTTCGTCCGCCAGCAGAAGGCGATCATCAAGCGTGACGATTCCCTGCCCATGCTGGGCGACATCCAGGTGCCCACCCTGATCGTGGTCGGTGCCGACGACCAGCTCACGCCGGTGTCCGAAGCCTGGCTGATGCATGAACGCATCACCGGCTCGCGACTGGAGATCCTCGAACATTGCGGCCACCTGCCGCCGTTGGAAGAGCCCGAACTCACCACCATCCTGCTGAGGGAATGGCTGGCAGTCGAGTTCGATGGACGGGGCGTGCGGGACTTCGTCTACACCTACTGACGGTGTGCAAACCCGTCATTGCGGCGGGTTGCCCGAAGTTTCGCTACGGGAGCGATCAGCGTCGCTCCCGTCTTTGTGCCGACTCAGGCCTTGGCGGTAGCCAGGAAGGCCCCCACGCGCCGGCCCATTTCTTCGCCCAGGGCCTGCAGGCCGCTCATGGGACGGACCATCACCTCGAAGTCGACGATCTTGCCCTGCTCATCGAAGCGGATCATGTCGATGCCCTTCAGCTCGCGCCCATCGACGCTGGCGCTGAACTCCAGCACCACGCTACTGCCATCGCTCGTGGCCAACTGGCGGTGATAGGTGAAGTCGACGAAGACCTTGAGCACAGTGTTGAGGATGGTGGAGACCACCTTCACCCCTGGATAGGGCGTGTGCGCCATGGGCGAGCGGAACACCACGTTCGCCGCCAGGAGTTCCGGCAGTTCGCTGAGGTCTTGCCGCGCGACCATTTCGTGCCAGCGCTCCAGCGAGGCGGCGGCCTGGGGATGCAGGTTCAGTTCGGACATGCTGTGTTCCTCCCAATTGTTCTTCTTGTAGCGGCACATCCGCCACGCAGCAGCGCGGCGGAGAGCCTGGTGAGGAAGGACGATACGAGTCGGGATACCCCGGCTCAATGATCGAAAATGACAGTCGTATGATCCTGGCGCACAACTTGCGTGGCCCGCTTAGTGGCGTGCGCGGGTCACCAGGAAGTTCTGCAGTTGCGGGTCATCATCCACTTCGATGGCATGCACCGGACGCGGCAGCTGGTCCAGCACCGTGCGCCAGAAGGCGGCGGCCGTCTCATCCTGGCCATAAAAACGCACCAGCCAGTTGCCCTCCCCGCTCGTCAGCACCTGGGTGGCCAGGGCACGACCGATACCCAGCCGGCGGTACTTCTTCAGGACGAACAGGTCGGCCAGTTCCAGGGCATCGATGCCCGGCAGCTCGCTGCGTTCGATCAGCAGGAACCCGGCAATGAAACCGTCCACCAGGATCAGGTTGGCGCTCCACTGCGGCTCCTGCCAGTAACGCGCCAGGTGCTCGTCGTGAATATAGAAACGGCCGTCCACCTCCACGTCCTCCTGTTCCCAGTCCGAAGACTCGTAGGCATAGAACTGATACAGGTTGCGGATCAGCTCGGCGTGCTCCGGGCCGGTTTCCACCAGCTCTACCGTGGCGTCGCTCATGGCCGGGCCTCACCGAAGCGGTGACGGGGAACGCAGTGGCGGGTCGAAGGCATGGGCATCTCGTTGGACAGGCATCTGGGCGGGGCGGTCATTCTAACGGACCGGAAGGATGCCTGTGATCACCGAGCCCAGTGGCAGGAGGCCCATTGGCCCCCGGCCCAGCAGCGCCCTCAAACCAGCGGCAGGTGTTTGGTCACGCAGTGGATCCCGCCACCGCCGGCGGCGATCGGGTCGATGTTGAGCTGCTCCACCACCCGCCCCGGATAGAGCGTCGTCAGCAGGTCCTTGCAGTACTTGTCCGCTGCCGCGTCGCCGAACTGCGGGGCGATGACGGCGCCATTGATCGGCAGGTAGTGGATGTAGCCCGGCGCAAAATCCGGGTTGTTGCGCATGTCGGCAGCCACCATCGGACGTGCCTTGGCACTGGAGGTGGGATAACCGGTGGCGAGGCTATTTGGCAAGTTCAAGCTGGGGATAGATTCCTACCTGCCCTTGACCCCGCTCATGTCCGGCAGCCGATGCAGATGACCCAGCGGCCGGCCAAGAGGAAAACATCCAAGCGCCTGCTCTCCCTGATTCAATGGCGGCCATTCAGACTGATGCGGCCCCTTCTTCCGCTGCTGATGCGATTCGCCCGTTCCGCGCCGATGTATCGCAATCGGCACTCGACGATCTTCGTCGCCGCCTGGCCGGATCGGGGAACCGTCCCGGTTCGTTCCAAAGGCGGACAGCTCGACAAGGTTCAAGCGCTGGAAGGCCGGGTTGGCCGACTGGTCCTACGACAAGTACGGCGAGTGGGTATTCGCCCACGGCGAACCGGAGTGCGCCTTCACCCGCGACGAGAGGCTGGACAACATCTCGCGCTACTGGCTCACCAACACGAGGACATCCAGCGCATTCCTCGATTGAAAAACTGCCCGCCCGCGAGTTTTTCGCGGGCGGGCTGCCGCGGTGACGAGGCAATTTCCCTTGCCTGTATCCGGCAGGATGATCGCCAGGCTGCTCGGTGTCAGCCCGAGCGAACCTCGATGCGCCGGCCACGTGCACGCGCTTCCTTGGGCAGTTCGATACGCAGCACGCCGTTGCTGCACTTGGCCCTGGCCTTCTCGGCAATGACTGGCGCAGGAAGCTGGAAGCTGCGCCGGAAACTGCCGAACGTGCACTGGCGGACACGGTAGCGCCCATTCCCCCGTTCCTGCTCGACTCGCTTTTCACCGCGAATGAGCAGAACATCTTCCCGCACCTCCAGCTCAAGATCCTCCTTCACCATCCCTGGTACCTCCAGCCGGACGACTATTTGTTCGCCATCCTCATAGAGATCGCCCGCCAGCAGTCCCCAGTTCGCGGCAAGCGCCGGCGGCGAGGAGGTATCTTCCGGTGAGCTCCTGCTTCGATTGACGGGAGTGAAACGCGTCAGCGCCTCGCTGGCACGATCGCGAAGCTGACGCCAGCCCTCCCCCAGCGAATGCCAGGTTTCCTCCAGGCCATGCCTGAACTCAGCTAGTTTATCCATGGGTTGACCTCCTTTTGCTCAGGGGTCTACTCGCTTCTCACGGCGATCTTCCGCGGTTGGGCATGCGCGTGCTTGGGAATACGCAAATTCAGCACACCGTCCCGCAACTGAGCGTCGATCTGTGTGGTATCCAGCTCGGAGCTCAAGGTGAAAGCTCGCCGGAAGCGCGAGATCTGGACTTCGGCATAAACGGCTTCCAGCTGTTCGGACATCGCCGGCATGATCTCCCCTTCCAGCACAAGCGTGTCACCCTCCACATTGACCACGAGACGCTCCTTGGGCACCCCCGGAAGGTCCGCGAACACCTGGATTCCGTTGTCATCTTCAAAGACATCGACACGCGGCAGCAGTGTTTGGGTTTCAGGCTCGCCGCGCACGACCGCTTGCTTGTCGTTCATGGTGACTCCTCCGTCAAACCAATGCTGTTACTGAATGGCTATGCGCCTGGGCTGCGCAGCCTCGCGCCGAAGCAGCGAGATACGAAGGACGCCGTCGCAATAGTGAGCCTCGACCTTGTCGGTATCGACCTCATCGTTGAGGCTCACGGTGCGCTTGAAGCGTCCGGAATAACGCTCGTTGGCATACACGGAGCAGCTGCCTTCCTCCGTGCTGCGCGCCGGTCGGCGTTCGCCGGATATCGATAACAACCCTCGGTGAATCTGCACATCGAGGTCGTTCGGATCGACGCCGGGAACGAAGGCGTAGACTTCCATGCTGGACGGCGTGCTTCCCACGTTGATCGCAGGAAAAGCACCACTGGCCAAGGCACGAATGCTGCCCGGGCGCCCGAGGCCAGGCCCCAGGACTTGTTGCAGTTCGCGCTGGAGCCGTTCGAACTCGGCAATGGGATCGCTCGACAGATTAAGAAGGGACTCGTACATGACAAACCTCCTTCCAGCTGACTGACATGATCTCGACCAGGAGGTACGAAGCACCCCGCTCCGCCCTCTCACGACGGGAAATATGTAAGCGGTCTCGCGCTTTTCAAGTCCCGGCTTAAACGAATATGGAATTAGATATTCCTACCCTTTTGCAGGTTGAATCTTTGCCCTGGCCCCACTGGATGTAGTCCGGGGAACAGCTCAAATCCGGGCCTTTCAAACTCGGCCCCAAGAAACCGGGCGGGGGGCAAGCGCTTCAGGCTGGGCGCAGGGGGCCGGAGGAGAATGCGCCTTCCCCCAAGGAAAAATCCGCGGGATCGAACCTCTCGGTCGTGTCCATCCGAATGCCTCGCAGGCCCGCTGTTTCCAGGTGAGATGCGTATAGAAGCTCGGAGAAATAGCTGATCAGGATGGAGCGACGCCTTTCTCCAGTCCGGTTCCGACTGCCCGCATGCACCAGATCGACATCGAACACCAGGATGTCACCAGCGGAGCCGGATAGCTGCACGGATCGGGACTCGTCATTGAAGTCGAATGGCGGCTCCCCCTGCGCCGGGCGATGACTGCCAGGGACGATACGAGTCGCTCCGTTCTCGGGGCCGTAATCGTCGAGGTAAGCCAGGGCGTTCACCATGTCGCCCGGCCGCTGGGCCGACAGGTCGCGGTGCAGGCGCTGATGGCCGCCATCTGCCAGTGGTTCTCGCCCCTCCACCTGCGAAAGGAAGAACCGTTCCCCGATCAACTCACCCACCACCGCCAGCACCCCAGGCAGACGGCACACAGCCTGAATCCTCGAATCACAGTCCAGTTGCGAATGGCGCCAATCCATGCCACGCGGCACAGGCCATTGACTCGATGGTTTCACGCCCGCATCGAACACGGCGCGAAGCTCATCCAACCACTGCGCCGGAATCACGCGACGGAGCAGCATGTAGCCATCTCGATGGAGTTGTTCGCGGTCAGTCATGGTTTCCTCAATTCCGTTTTTCCCAACGCGTCCTGCAGAACTGCCCGGAGCCAGACTAGAGCATCAAGTGATGGTCGGGCCAATGATGCGGAAATGTAGCGTCAGTGAACGGCACGATCAGAAGGACCTGCACGACTTCCGCTTGCCCAATGGACGCCCCGAGCCCGTTCGAGGCTTCGTTCACTTGCCGTAACCAGGGTCCATGTAAAACGGCACCTTGGCATTTTCCTGGTACTCGTCCCAGAAGGCGCACGTTCGGAAGTCCTTGTGGTCGACGTTGTCGTTGGCATCGAAGCTGACCATGTACGGCTGACGCTCGCCCATGTGGGTGAACAGGTACTCATTGCAAGTGCCAGGCTGGGCCTTGCGCGTCGCGGTCAAGGCCGGCCTACCACCAATTTCAAGAACCTGCTGTTTGCTCATACCCGTTTGGACTTTCGCCACCAACGGCTCGTCGCGATAGGTCACGGGGTTGCCGAAACAGCCACCGAGCGCCGCGAGCGCGAGGATCATTACAAATTGCAGTTTTTTCATGGCCGCTCTCCTGATGCGAATGCGCCAAGGAGAATCTCGATCTTGAGGGCACTACCTGAAAGTAAAGTCCCCTTCTCGATTTACGAACGGCCTACAGCGGACTCGCTCCAGCAGCGATGGGTGCTTGCCGATGGCTATCGCTTCGGTGAATTCGTCCTCCTTTTGGAGTATGTCCGCCTTTTTGCTCCCGACTACTATCCGCCGGCTAGCCGACCGGCCAGGCGTCTTGAGGCCATACTGATACAGACTTGGCGGGCCACGATGAACCTCATTGCGCCGGTGGCTGGACGCTTGGGGAACCGTCCGGATGGGCGGCTTGGCTTTGCGCTGTAACCCGACATAACAACAAGAATCAAGGATGTGGATCATGGGAAAGAAGTCGCTGCTGTTCCTGTTGTGCCTGATTTGCCCGCTGGCCTGGGGAGATGGCCGAAGCGCCGGGCAGTTCAGTGAAATCCTCAGTCGCAGCCAATTGATGTGTGCCAGTGCGATGGTCTATTTCAATCCGGCCGAACGCACGCCCGACCCACGCGGTTTGAACGCCACCTACGAGCACCTCAATATGATGGAAACCTACATGGTGCAACTGGGGCAGCCGGAACCGTTGGTGCAGCCACTGCGCGCCATGAAGGACGTATTCGACACCCTCGATCAACTGCCTCGGACCAAGCGCGAGCGTTACCCGGAGCTGATCCAGCAATTGCTCAGCCATCAGCGACAGCTGCAACAGGCGGCCGCCACGGCTTATGCCAGTGCGGGACCTGATCCGGCCGCCGCCGACCTCTGGGCACAAAGCCAAGCCCTGGCCACGCTGTTGCTGGACTACCAGGTTCGCCGCTACCCGCTGCCGCAGAGAGCTGGCCTGACGCTGACGCCAGCTCAGGCAAAGGCGCTCGACCAGGTGATCGAGCAGCGTTTCGAGGCGCTGATGGCGCGCCATACCGAACAGGCCGAAGTCTTGTCGAAGGCCAAATCCAGCTACCTGTTCGTACGTCCGCAACTGCAGCAGATGGCGAGCGGTGGTAGCGCTGGCAGCGGTGGTCCTGAGTTCTATCTCAATCGCGCCTCCGGGGATCTGGACGAGCTGGCGGCTGCGGTGCCGACTCCCTCCCCCTGAATCGGGTATTGCCTCACCCTGCCGCCGCTGATGCGGCTGCCTCCCACGGACACGCAGTCCAACAGAAGACGGGCAATCGGCCCTTCGGGCATCTGTCGCGAAATGAAAAGTGCCTGACAGCCAAAGCGAAGTCGGGGCGAACCGTCATTCCTAGGATCGTGAGCTCCGGGCCGTGGCTGCGTCACGCAGCAACGTGACCCTGCACACCGGTTTCCCCTGGTCTGTCGTGGCGGGGATTCCCCAGCCCATACCTATCCGCAGCGTTGCATTCAGCAGGAATACAGATGCGCAAGAACATGCCGATTACCCAACGGGAGCGAGACCTCCCGGCCCACCAGCATCTGACCTCGGTCACCGATTGCAACGGCATCATCACCTACGCCAATGACGAGTTTGTCGCTGTCAGCGGCTTCAGCCGCGAGCAACTGATCGGCAGCCCGCACAACCTGGTGCGCCACCCGGACATGCCGGAGCAGGTATTCGGGCAGATGTGGGACTACCTCAAGGCCGGCAAAAGCTGGATGGGCATCGTCAAGAACCGCTGCAGCAATGGCGATTTCTACTGGGTCAACGCCTACGTCACGCCGATTCTCGAGGCCGGACGTGTGGTGGGCTACGAGTCGGTGAGAACCCGTCCTGATGCCGGGCAGGTGCGTCGCGCCGAGCGCCTCTATGCGCGGCTCAATAGTGGCCGGGCGGCCAGTTCCATGGGAGAGAAGCTGGGCGTGGCAGCGCGCTTCCTGCTGCTGCCACTGCTCGGCGCGCTGCTGGGCGCGGCCTTGTACGCCGAAGGGCATGCGGGGTTCGGCATCGCCAGCGTGCTGTTGCTTACTTTCGGACAAACCCTGGCCACCCTGGGATTCGTGAAGCGGGCCTTGTCCCGCGTGGCACAGGCAGCACCCAAGGCGTTCGCCAGTGAATTGGTGGCGCGCACCTATACCGACGACACCGGCGCGGTGGCCAGCCTGCAACTGGCGCTGATCAGCGAGGGTGCGCGGATTCGTACCGCGCTGTGCCGGCTAGGCGATTTCGCCGACCTGACGGCCAACCAGGCCTCGCAGAATGGCCAGTTGGTGCAACAAGCCGAGCAGGCCCTGCAAGCGCAACAGGTCGAGGCAGAAATGGCAGCCACGGCCATGCACGAGATGGCGACCTCGATCGCTCAGGTGTCCAGCCACGTGCAGCAGACTGCCCAGGAAGCCCGACAGGTCAGCCAGCTTTCACTGGAGGGCTCTCGACAGGCACAGCAGAGCCGGCTGGTGGTGGAGAAGCTGGCACAAACCGTGGACCAGATCAGCACGTCGGTTACCGGCCTGGCCATCGAAGCCGAGTCGATCCAGCAGGCGGCGGACATGATTCGCGCCATTGCCGAACAGACCAACCTGCTGGCCTTGAATGCGGCCATCGAAGCCGCACGCGTTGGCGAACAGGGACGTGGCTTCGCCGTAGTCGCCGATGAAGTGCGCGCCCTGGCGTCCAAGACCCAGGAGTCCACTGAGGCCATCCAGCGCATCATTGCCAACCTGCAGGGCGTGGCCGCTCAGTCCGTGACGATCGCACAGCAAGGCAGCAACGAGGCGCGCAGTGGGGTGGAACGGGTGGTCGAGACTGAAGCTGCCCTCGGCGGCATCACCGTAGCGGTCGAGCGCATCCACCTTATGGCCGAACAGATGGCCAGCGCAGCCGGCGAGCAAAGCCGGGTGGCCGAGGATATCTCGCGGCAGATCGGCACCATCTCCGAGGCTGCCGAGCACAATGCCGCGATCACCTCGCGCTCTTCCCAGCTGGGCAGTGAGCTGGCAACCACCGCGCATTCCCTGCATGCGCTGGTTGCGCGCTTCAACACCTGAGAACACTGTGTCTCGATCGGGTTCCGACCTTGGACCTCGGCGCCAATCTACTGGGGAGCTCGATATTGTTAGCTACGCTTATAGATGGAGGTCCCCGCATACGGGTGACTACATCGCCTTGAACGACAGCTACTTCGGCTGCAATGGGCGCCCAGAGTGGCGAGCTTTCTCTCGCCGTTTGAGGCGGGGCCATTGGTGGGTTCGTTGATTGCCGTGTGCTCCGTCGACTGATGGGGTGCGAATCATGGCTATGAATCAAGCAAACCAGCGGCTAAGCCGCGAGCTTCTGGATATGGAACGGCGGTGCGGTGACGCCACGGTGGTCATCTGGCAGGTGTCCAAGAGCCTGCCAAAAGTGCCGGCAGGCGCCTTGATGAAGGCAATCGCGCTACTGCACCAGAACATGGATCACTTGGGGAACATGGTCGATAAAGTCAAGGACGGCAGGGTTGTGGCCGTGAAGTCCCTGACACCCGAGTGGCCAGAAGCAAGAGCGAAACGGCGGATCTAAGCAGTCCGCTCTCCCCTCACATCGTAGCCGCCCCCAGGGTAGTAGGTACGCCGGGTGCAACCTTGCCGGAGAGTTGCCGTTTATTCCAGACGGGGCGGTATGACGCGCGGCGTATCGTCCGTGGCGGAGGTGGAAAATGGTCCAACTCCAGAAATTCAAGTGCCAGGCACCGGACTGCGGGGAGTGGTCGGATGTCGAACTGCACTACGACCCAAGCTATGCAGCGCAGACGGTGTGCTGCGCGAAATGCGGAACCAAGCACTTTGCCATTCAATTGCCCACTCCAGACGGGCAGCCAGTGCAGTTCAAGATAATGCTGCCTGGTGCAGTGTAAGGGCGCGGGCATGACGCTCGCGAAGTAAACATCCACGCTCGTAGCACCTGGACTTGCGGTAGCCCCCTGGACGGGGGCGAATCCACTACCGAGCACCACATCGACCTCGTTCGCCCGGTCTGGACCGCAAGGTGCGCTGTTTGCACCGACTTCAGGACCCGCTTCGGCCCCAGGCCACACCGCCGGTGCGCACGGCGCACCCTACCCGACCGCCTTCATCCTGCTAGCCCGAGCATTCGAATCGCCGCAGGCAGAGCCGATGACTCAGGACGTGATTTCCCACGTTCAAATGATTTCCCCACCACCGGCCGCTTCATTCGCGCTCAGGTGGATGGGCGGTGATCCTGGGGCAATGGATGGGACTGCACGCTTCAGGTAGACGTCTAGGCTCATGGGTGCCCCACCCTCTTAGGGGGCATCTGCGCCTCTGGCAGGCTAACGCTCTGTCGGGGGCGCTTTGATTTTGGGCGGCCCCCGGGACCGATCTGGGCCTACCAGCAGTGGGCACGCTTCCCTCCCCAAATAGTGGTGGAAGTCACCCAGGAAGGCGCCAAGCCCAACATCGTCTACAACCCCGGCGTAGCGTCGAGCCTGAACTCCGCCATCGACCAGACGCACGCACTGCGCCCGGCGTTCCACCCCGACTTGCCAGATCAAAGGACGCTGAAACTCTGGACCTTCAACGGCACCCTGCCGCCCAAGCTGCTGATCGGTCGTTACCACGAGTCGATCCTGTTCCGTCACCATAACCGTCTGCCGGACGATCCGACGCACGCGGTCGCGATTGTTGACCGCCTTGAGCTTGCTGCCGTCGATGGCCACCAACGCTTCGGCAAGCAGGACCTTGAGTGCTGGGTGGCGAGGTCTGGCAACGGTTGAGGCCAGACAGTCGATGCCGCCCACATCCACGGTACCAACGCACTAGCAAGGCAAACGCCAAACACTGCGCCAAACGCCTGCCACGTAGTAAACGCAATCTGATCTTTGCCATCGCCGATGACGCCGAACCACTCACGCTGGTCAACTTGCTGACCGAACTCCGGGAGTAGGCCGATCCTGCGGAACATCGAAAGCTGCCGCTTTCGAGTGGAAATCTACGGCCAGTAGCTGCCTGTCATTGGCCACCAATCAGGGCGTGACATTCGTCGCGATAGCACCGGCAACTGCTGGTTCCACACGGGGGGCAAAGGCAACAAGGCGGCCAGGATCAGCGTGCGGGTTATTGCATTCAGACCTTTCTGGTGCGCCACTGCCAGCACCTGCAGTTGCCTCCCCTGCCCTCCGCCAACGAGAAAACTCCGCTGAATCGCCCCCTACGGCTTTGGCCTGACACGGGAGCACGGGCCGGGTCTTCCGCGTGAGGAAATCAGCGCTCCGCTTCAGTAGCGCTGATGTCACAGCGCGCTCGATTCAACGCCATTGACTCCCGCTTGAACGCCTCAGCGAGAAAATCGATCAGCTTGCGCACGGACGGCATCAGTCCGCGTCGCGAGGGGAATATGGCGACGACCTCCCCCGTCCGGGGGACCCAGCCGTCGAGTACATTGACCAGCCGGCCGCTGGCCAGGTCGGCCGTCACCAGTTCCTCAGGCAGCAGCGCGACTCCCACACCTACCAATGCGCCTTCCCGTAGCACGGCCACATCGTCGGAGACCATGCGCGGGCGAAAATGAATGGATGCCACGGCTCCATCCGGCCCATCGAACTCCCAACTGTAGTCCTGGACATTCGGGCCCCAGCACAGGATCGGCAGTCCGGACAGGTCAGCCGGCCGGAGGGTACCTGCATGCCCGGCAAGAACGGAGGGTGCCGCGACCAGGCGCTGACGGCTCTGAGCCAATGTCCTCAAGACCAGCTCACTGCTTTCCAATGGCTGATGGCGGACGCTCAGCACCAGATCGAAGCCTTCGGCGATGACATCGACACGGCGATTCAAACTCTTGACCAGCAACTCCACCACCGGGCACTGGGCCATGAATTCCGCCAGCATGGGTGCAAGCCTCGCGTGCAGCAAAGGCGTCGTACAGGCGACGCGAACAACGCCGCGTGGTTCGGCCCGGCTTCGTTCTATCGCGTCCTCGGCCGCACGGGCCTGCGCCAGCATCGCCACGCAATGGTGGTAGTACTCCAGGCCGACTTCGGTAACGGCAAAATGTCGCGTCGAGCGCTGGATCAGGCGGACGCCCAGGCGCTCTTCCAACATCGAAACACGGCGGCTCAATCGGGACTTGGGCAGGCCCAGCTTACGGCCAGCGGGAGCAAACCCGCCGTATTCGACAACCTTGGCGTACAGGTAAAGCTCGTTCAGATCGAACATGGCGACGCGCCCAGTCGCAACGCTGAAAGCATCATTGCGGACCTACTCGAGAATAGTGACGGTGGCGGTGGTTCCGGCCCGTAGCGGCTGGGCCCCTTCAGGGCGCGGGGCCAGGCGCAGGCGGACCGGGACCCGCTGGGCGAGTTTTATCCAGGTGTAACTCGGGTTGACGTTCGCCAGCAGGCGGCTGCCCGGGAGGTTCTCGCGATCGGTGATGGCGAATGCGATGCTTTCCACCGTTCCCTCCAGCTCCTCCCCGCTCATCAACACTATCCGGGCCCGGCTACCGACGTGGATGCGCGGCAGCTTGGTTTCCTCGAAATACCCACTGACGTGGAAAGAGCCGCTGTCCACCAGGGCCAGCAGCGGCGTTCCCGGCTGGGCGAAATCGCCCTTGCGCGTCAGCAGGTTGGTGACATAGCCGCTCACCGGCGCCAACAACCGAGTGTGCTCCAGATCCAGGCGCGCCTGTTGCAAGGAAGCCTCGGCAAGCTGAACGTTCGCCTGTGCCAGGCCCAGGTTGGACTGTTCTCTGAGCAGGCCAGCCTCTGCGACGGCAACATCAGTGCTGGCCTTTTCCCACTCTTCGTTGGATATCGCCGAGCTCAGCCTCAGCTTCTGGCGGCGCTGCTCCTCGCTTCGCCGCTGCCTCAGCAGCGCCTGGTTGGCAACTATGGACGCCTGCGATTGCCCCAGTGCAGCCCGCGCCACTTCCACCGCCCGCTGCGCATGCAACACGGCCAGCTCGTAGCGGGCGGGATCTATCTGCAGGAGCAGGTCGCCCTTCTTGACGAACTGGTTGTCACGCAATGGCAGCTCGACAATGCGCCCGCTCACCTCGGCGGCGAGCGTCACTACGTCGGCTCGCACCCGGGCATCACGGGTCCATGGGGACCGCGTGTAATGCTCCCAGGCGTACCAGCCAAGGCCAAATGCAACGAGCACTGTGACAAGCGTCAGCGTCCTGGACAGCAAGGGTTTCATCGCAGGCATTTCACACACTCACTCCCATCAATAGCACCAGAACCGCGCAGATCGCCGCATACAAGGCCCCCTGGAACAACGCCGGATGCCAGGCGAACGCGAGAACTCCAAGGCGTCGCAACAGGGCATCGAGCAGCAGGAACAGCGGCAGACTCAGCAGCAGCACCTGGGCAATCGGCGGCAGGTAGACGCCGCCCAGTTCGAAATCAGCGGGCATAGGCACCCTCCTCTCGCGGCAACGATCCCGGCAAGTCCATCAGAGGGTGGTATCGCTGCAACAACGCCACCGCGATCGACAGCGCAACGCGCATGATGAACAGCTTTCGCAACTCTTCACGGCCATGGCTCAGGTGCGCCTCATGAAGCGCGTCCATTGACTGGCCTATCCGCTGCATTTCCTGCAGCAGTCCACTCAGGTCGACGCCCCGGAATCCGCCGATGTAATCGGCCATGTCTTGCAGCCCCTGCTGCAACGCCGTGCGGAGCTCCGCTGGCAGCGCCTTGCTGTTCATGCATTGAGCGTTAGCTTGTGCGAGGGCCACCGCCAGGCCGACACACATCAGGTTGCATTCGAAAACTTCTCGCGAGCGTGGGTCAGTGGTGGCCGGCAGCAGACTGATCATGATCGCGAGTCGATCCAGCATGCGACTCTCGAAATCGAACTGGCCGGCCGGGCTGGTCGTCCCGGTTACCTGCCGGCTCACGTCCTCACGGGACGCGCGGAACAGCCAGGCGACCCGTTGCTCTGGATTGAACGGAAACACCAGTGCGAACACCACCATCGAGAGGAGTCCACCTGCCAGATAGGCCCCGGCGAACTCGAACCACTGCATCGCGGTGTTGTGATAGAGCACGACATTCTGCGGCCCAACCATCAATAGCGTGACCAGACCGATGCCCATGCCGATGCCCGCGGTCATGGGGCTGGCCAATCCAACCGCCACCAGATAGAGCAACGGCGCCAGGCACAGCGCGAGCATCTCGAAGTCACCAAAGATCGGCAGCAAGGCGAACTGATAGATCGCTGACAAACCGATGGCCACCACCAGCCCTCTGTTGTAGTTCTGACTGGCCAGTAAAGGACGCGGGAACGTGGCCATCAGCGAGCACATGACCGCCACGAGGATCAGACCGGCCCGCGCGCCGTCCCAGGCGGTCTCGATCCAGAGGTAGCCCGCGAGGGAAAGCGCCAGGAAGGCACGCACGGCATTCATGCCAGCCAGGCGGAAGTCCAGGTGGAGCGCATTCAGGCCACCCTGCCCATAGGGGCAACTGGCCGCCCTGCCCTGCTGAATTGCCTCGTTGAGCTCTATCAGTTCATCCAGTTGCTGTAGCAGGCGGGCCTGCTCCCAGCGCAACGCCCAGGCCAGGGAACGCAGGTGAGTGGGCAGCGGTTCTGTCAGGAACTCGGCCCGGTCGGCAGATTCATCGAACCCCTGGTGAATACTCCGAAGCGCGGCTCGGCTGGCCGGTGGCAGAGCCATGCCATTACGCCCCAACTCGTCCAGGCTGGCCAGTTCGCGCTGGCGCAGCAGCTGGATGTCGGCTGGCAGCGGCCCCTGCCAGTGCTGTTGGATCAGTTCGCGCTGCTGACGCAGGACCAGCAGGCGTGACGTCAGCAGGACCAGTTGATTGGCGAACAGTTGCACCAGGCCATCGGAGCTCCGCAGGTGCGGCGCGTCAAAGTAAAGATGGCGACGCAGGCTCTCCAGCGCGCTGATCTCGGTGACCAGTTGTGCCTGTCGCTGGCGAAAGGCGGCCTCATCCTCGTCGGTTCGGACCACTGCGGCGGCGTGAACGGCGATCAGTTTGACCAGGCTGTCGACCTTGGCGAAGTAACCTTTGGCTACTGCCTGCGGGCGAGCCGTGAGCAGACTGACGAAACCGACACAGGCCACTGCCAGGAGGGTTTCCGTCAACCGCGTGATGGCCAGCAGAAGCGTGCCGTCCGGCTCTGGAATAGCCAGTGTGGCGACAATCACGGCGGTGAATCCGCTCAGTACGAAGGCATGGGAATCCGTGTAACGCAGCAGCGTCCCGCCCGCCGTACAGAAAGCCAGCCACAACGCCAGACAGATCAGGAACGGCTCCGGCGCCTGTGGGAACACCGCCATGATCGCCACCGCCACGGCAGCACCCGCTCCAGTCCCCAGCACTTGGGCGAAGCTGCGCTTCAGCGTCATGCCGGCCAACGGCAGACTGATGATGACCACCGTCATCAAGGCCCACTTCGGTTGATCCAGATCGAAGATGAAGGCCAGGTACAGGCACAGCAAGCCGGCTGCCACGGTACGTAACGCAAACAGCAGGACCTCACGGCCGGGCCGCAGGGCAATCTTGAAGTAGGCGATCAGCGGGTTCATGCAGTGCCTTAGAGCAGACTGATCGGGTAGTCCGCGATCAGGCGGTATTCATCGGCGCTGGTATTGCCGCGGGTATTGCCCGGTGCGGTGTAACCGTCGCCCTCCCGATGGCTAGCCCAGCGCAGGGTCAGTGACAGGTCCTTCGCCAGCCCGGCGGGAACCAGGTATTTGATGGCGATATCGCGCTCCCAGTGCTTCGCGTTCTTCCCATCTGGATTGAAAATGTAGCCGTAGCCAACGCTGTTGGGGTCCACACGAGTCAGATCCGCCTCGCCTCGCGTATAGGCTGCGGTGAGTTGCAAAGTGGGTGCATCGAGGAAGGCCAGGCTGGTTTCGTACTGCAAGCGCCACGACTTCTCACCGGGGCCATTGAAGTCCGCGAACTGTTGGGAGTTGCCGAGATAGAGGTAGATCCGGTCGTCCTGTGTGAGGTAGTCGAAGGGAGTTCTGCCGTCGACCTTTTGCAGACCCAAGGTCAAGGTCTGGCCGTAGGCCGTCGTGGAAATCCCACCGCTGTAGGTGTCATTGTCGATCCGGCCCAACTGGCTTTCTCCCTGATCGCGGGTTTTGAAGTAGTGCAGATAAGGCTTGAGCACCAGCCAGGTGCCCGCGTGAAAGGCGTCCGATACGCTCAGGTAGTACTGATTCCAGATATCCGTGAGCTGGCCACCGTAAAGCGATAGCTGCAGGTCTTCCGGTTGGCTGTAGGTGCCCCCCAGCCAGCCGATGTGGGGGCTCTCCCGATCCGCCGCGACGCCGGCCTTGTTACCCGCGCCGTATGCGGTGACCAGGTGGCTGTGCCCACTCTGGTTGCGCAACCGGGTCGACTCCAGGAAACCCGCGTCCAGCCAGAGGTCCTGAAGGCCGTGGTTCTTCAGCGTCACGCCTCGGTAGCTTTGCGGAAACAGCCGGCTTGTGCCGCTCGCCACCAGCGGGTTTTCCACCAGTTGGTCACCCGCCTTGAGCAGGGTGTCGAGATACCTGAGTTTGACCGCGGCCCCCGCACTGGAAAAGTCATCAACGGGCTTGCCGGATGAGTCCAGCGGCAACAGCCCTGCCCCACCGCTGCCGCCTCCGCCGTCCAGCTTCAGGCCAAGGAAGGCATGTGCATCGACGCCAACGCCAACAGGGGTGTCGGTGAATCCGGAGCGGAACGAGAGCAGAAAGCCCTGCGCCCACTCCGCAGGGTCCCGGCGAACCAGGTCGGAATGATTGTCACGATGAAAGTAATAGTTCCTCAGCAAACCATCGAGTCGGGCGCCCTCGACCAGCCCGGCCGGAATGCCCAGCTCGACGGCCTGCCGGTCGTTTATGCCGGTGAAGATAGTGTCCCGCTGCCCCAAAGCGTTGTCGGCTTTGGCCGGCAGTACCATCAGCAGGCTCAGGCCCAGCGGGAACAGCAGGGAATAACGCTCGCGCACGACTGTCATCAGCTGCCACCTCGGACGGTAAATGCCTGATCGAACCGGCCCATGCCTGCCAACCCGCTACGACACTCGCCAGGGCAGCGCTGGTGCAACCAGACGCGGCCCGTCGAATCCGCTTACCTCACCGAACCTGGCGCTCCCCTCCTCCCAGTCACGCTGCGCATCAGCAATCTCAGCCCTGCTGTGGCCGACAAAGTTCCACCACAGGAAAATCTCTTCCGCGAATGGCACGCCGCCCAGCAGGATGCCCCTTGCGCCGGCCGGGGCGCCCAGTTCAAGGGACTCCAGACCGCGTCCGAGATAAGCCAGTTCATTTTCCGCAAAGGACTCGCCATTGATCCGCCATTCACCGATCAGCGGCAGGACGCAGTATTCGAAGGTCGGATCGAGATCCAGCCTGGTGTTCGCGGCATCCAAGGTGGCCAGGTCGATGCCCAGCAGTGGCGAGAAGGTCCTGACAGGGGCTCCGTGCCGGCCAAAACTCCCGGCGAGCAACGTTAAGCTGAAACCGTCAGCCTGCCATCGGGGCAGTTCGGCATGGTGCTCGAAGGCCGGTGCGCGATCACGCTCCGAAGCCGGCAAGGCGATCCATAGCTGCACCGCGTGAAGATGGCCCTCGCCCGGCAAGGACTCCTCGGTATGGGCGATGCCGTGACCGGCAGTCATCAGGTTCACCTGACCAGGGCGGATCACCTGGGCATTGCCCAGACTGTCGCGATGCAGCACTTCACCTTCGATCATCCAGGTGAAGGTCTGCAGGCCGATATGTGGATGCGGCCCCACCCGCAGACCATCGCCGGACTTGAAGACCGCCGGTCCGGCATGGTCGAGAAAACACCAGGCACCGACCATGCGCCGATGCCTTGAGGGCAGCAGCCGGCTGACCGAAATTCCCCCGCCAATCTCGGCACTGCGGGAGGTGATCCGCTGGATGGCCCGAATGCCATCGTTCACCGGACAATCGCGGGATGAGGACAGCTCGCATCGCATTTCGTGCGTACTCATTACTTGGTCTCCATCATCCGGCCCTGCTCATTTCCGGTGACTCAGGGTCCACTCATGAAGCGCCACGAGCAGGCTGCGGAGGTACTCGCGGGTCGTCTGGTCAGTCAGGTTTCCCTGCTCATCAAACAGCTTCTGGGCAGTAGCGATCATCAGCTCGGGCCGGTTCAGCGGCCGCATGTCCAGGAAGACCATGCTCTGGCGCAAGTGATACTGGGCCCTCGCCGTACCGAAACGGCCGGCACTGGCCCCCATCAGCGCAACAGGCTTGCCGGCGAAGGGTTGCTCGGGCGGACGCGAAACCCAATCGATGGTGTTCTTCAGCACCCCTGACACCGAATAGTTGTATTCCGGCGTGGCGATCAGCAGTGCATCGGCTGCGCGAATCTGTTCGCGCAAGCGCTCGACCGAGGGGGGAAAACCCTGGGCGTAGATATCTTCGTTATAGAGCGGGATCTCGCTGATGTCGGCGAGCTCGATGAGCATGCCCGCTGGCGCCAGGCGCATGGCCTCTCGCAGCGCCGCGGTATTGAAGGAGCCGCACCGCAAACTGCCGGAAATACCCAATACTTTGATCTGGGGTGCATCGGCCATGTCCGCTCTCCTCACGCGATGAGTTGGCTGGTGATGACGATCTCGCCGCTCAGTACGTTGTGGATGGGAAAAGGGGCAGGCCCGGTAGCCATACCCTGGGGCAGGGCTACCGGGATTGAGGGTTACTTGCCCGCGGTCAGGGTGTTGAAGGCGGTGATGAGGTTGCGGTAGTCGGGGATGTGGTTGGAGAACAGCGCAGCCAGGCCCTCGATGTCGTTGCGCCAGTCGCGGTGCAGTTCGCAGGCCACGCCGAACCAGGTCATCAACTGGGCGCCGGCGGCTTCCATGCGGCGCCAGGCGGCGTCGCGGGTCACTTCATTGAAGGTGCCCGAGGCGTCGGCAACGACGAAGACGTCGTAACCTTCTGCTAGCGCCGACAGCGCCGGGAAAGCCACGCAGACCTCGGTCACCACGCCGGCGATGATCAGCTGCTTCTTGCCGGTGGCCTTCACCGCCTTGACGAAGTCTTCGTTATCCCAGGCGTTGATGTTGCCGGGGCGGGCGATGTACGGGGCGTCGGGGAACTGCTCCTTCAGCTCGGGCACCAGCGGGCCGTTCGGGCCGGTCTCGAAGCTGGTGGTGAGGATGGTCGGCAGCTTGAAGTACTTGGCCAGGTCACCCAGGGCCAGCACGTTGTTCTTGAACTTGTCCGGGTCGATGTCCCGCACCAGGGAAAGCAGGCCGGCCTGGTGGTCGACCAGCAGGACGGCGGCATCGTTCTTGTCCAGGCGCTTGTATTGGAAAGACATGGTGAGTCTCCTTGCTTCGGTTGAGAACTCGCCCCTATGGGGCGTGTCAGGGGATCAGTTGCGTTGCGAGTCCGGCACTTCGTTGTCCCTGGCCACCTGCCGGGCCTTCCTGTCGCTCTCGATCAACAGCATCGCTGCATCATCGCGGTCTCTATTGGGAGTCTTGCCGTTGCAATTGGCGACTTGGGCAGATCTGCTCATAGTCCTCTCCTCTTTTCGGGAACACGCCATCCTGGCCATGGCGGTCGAACCGCGGGCCCACAAATCCACAGTGGGGATTAATCAGACTAGGCAATTGCCCGGCCTGAAATCTGACCGTCAGTCGCTCATCTGGCCGAAGCGGCCGTCCTGGAAGTCCTCGACTGCCTGGCGTATCTCGGCTTCGCTGTTCATCACGAAAGGGCCGTAGCCAATGATGGGTTCATCGATGGGCTCGCCGGAGAGCACCAGCACCAGGGCCTCATCGTTGGCCTCCAGCAGAACCTCGTCGCCAAGCCGATCAAAAAGCACCGTCTGCGCCTCGCGTACCACTTGGGAACCATTCACCTGCACCGTGCCGCGCAGCACCACCAGGGCAGAGGTACGCCCCTCGACCAGCGGCAACTGCACCGGCTTCTCTCGCTTTAGCCGCAGGTCCCAGACATCGATCGGTGTGAAGGTCTGTGCCGGCCCTCGGCACCCCTCGAATTCCCCGGCAATCACCCGCAGTGTCCCGGCTCCGCCAGCAAGGGAAATAGTCGGAATCGATTGTTCGAGGATGGTCTGATAGCGCGGCGCCGACATCTTGTCTCGGGCCGGCAGGTTCACCCAGAGCTGAACCATTTCCAGGGTGCCGCCGCTGCGGGCAAATGACTCGGAATGGAATTCTTCGTGGAGGATGCCCGAGGCCGCCGTCATCCACTGCACGTCGCCGGGGCCGATCAGCCCGCCGGCACCAGTGGAATCGCGGTGGGCAAGTTCACCTTGGTAGACGATGGTCACCGTCTCGAAGCCGCGGTGCGGATGTTGGCCTACACCCCGGCGCTGGAAGGTAGCCGGGAAATCATGGGGTCCCGCAAAGTCGAGCAGCAGGAAGGGACTCACATGCTTGCCCATACTGTCGTAGGAAAACAGTGTGCGAACCGGGAAACCGTCACCCACCCAATGGGGCCGAGGACTGGTGTATACGCCGAGGATCTTCTTCATCGCCGACCTCCTGAAGCCAATGGCAGCAACGTTATCTCCGCAACGATGACCTCGGTAGCCCCATTGATTCACCCTCAGAGTTCTATTTTCTGAACACTGAACCCTCCCACATCGGTGGTAAAAACGTAGTCCCTCAGTCGCCGGCCTAAAGGTGCTCGATCAACTCCGGGCACAGACGATGGCATCAGCCCTACGTCAGTGGGGCCAAACATGTGGAGCTCGTCATGCAAGACCTCGATCCCGTCGAAACCCAGGAATGGCTGGATTCCCTGGAGTCCGTACTCGACAAAGAAGGCGAAGACCGCGCGCATTACCTGCTGACCCGCATGGGTGAGCTGGCCACCCGCAGC
>NZ_JACXBU010000012.1 GCF_014700075.1 Pseudomonas sp. JM0905a
TGCCTTCGGTGAAGCCCGACTCGTAGCGCAGGAGGAAGCCTTGTGCCCATTCCTCGGCCTTGCTCTGCGGCGCGGCGTGTTGGCGGAAGTCGCGGTTGAAGTAGAAGTTGCGCAGTTCCAGGCTGGCCTTGGAGTCCTTGATGAACTCGGCACTGGCGGGGGACGAGAGGAGCATGGCGCCGCCGCTTAGCAGCAGGCTGGAGGTGAGGATGGAGCGTTGCATGGAGGCCTCTTGTAGTTCTAGTGGACGAAGGGTGCCGTACCGGCCAGGCGGCCAGTAACGGAATGGCAATGGGAAAAAGGGCACGCCGCAAAGGAGCGACCGGCGTACCCGGATAACGCGATGGTCAGTGGCTGCTGGCGGCTGCCGCTCCCAGGCCGGTCTGTGCCCGCACGAACTGGTCGGCGTAGGCGGCCCGCTCGCGGCTGGCGCGGGCGCTGCGGTCGAGGCTGGACACCAGCACGATCACGACGAAGGCCAGGGGCATGGAGAACAGTGCCGGCTGGTCGTAGGGGAAGATCGCCTGGGCGTGACCCAGTACCCCGACCCACACCGCAGGTCCGCAGATCACCAGGGCCAGCGCGCTGACCAGGCCGCTCATCCCGCCCCAGAGCGCGCCTCGGGTGGTCAGTCCCTTCCAGTACATGGCCATGATCAGCACCGGGAAGTTGGCCGAAGCGGCCACGCCGAAGGTCAGGCCCACCAGGAAGGCGATGTTCATCTGCTCGAAGAGAATGCCCAGGCCAATGGCGATCACGCCGATGGCCACGGTGGCGATGCGCGATACGCGCATTTCATCCTTCTCGCTGGCTCGGCCTTTCTTCAGCACGGTGGCGTAGAGGTCGTGGGAGATGGCCGAGGCACCCGCCAGGGCGAGTCCGGCGACCACCGCGAGGATGGTGGCGAAGGCCACGGCGGAGAGGAAGCCGAGGAACAGGTTTCCGCCGACCGCTTGGGCCAGGTGCATGGCCACCATGTTGCCGCCGCCGACCAGGGCGCCGCCGAGCTTGCCGTCGACGAAGAACTGCGGATCGGTGCCGACAATGACGATGGCGGTGTAGCCAAGCACGCAGACCACGAGGAAGAAGAAACCGATGAACAAGGTGGCGAACAGCACCGAGCGACGTGCTTCCTTGGCGTTGGGCACGGTGAAAAAGCGCATCAGGATGTGCGGCAGGCCGGCGATACCGAATACCAGGCCGAGCGACAGGGACACCGCGCTGATCGGGTCTGCCAGCAGGGTGCCGGGGCCCATGATCTTGGCGCCGCTGGCGTGTACGGCAACGGCGCGCCCGGCCAGTTCTTCGAAGCTGAAGCCGAACTCGCTCATCGCCATCAGGACCAGTGTGGTACCACCGGCGAGCAGCAGCACGGCCTTGGTGATCTGCACCCAGGTGGTGGCGATCATGCCGCCGAAGATCACGTAGATCAGCATCAGCACGCCAACCACCACCACCGCCAGTTGGTAGTCCAGCCCGAACAGCAGTTTGATCAGCTGGCCAGCGCCGACCATCTGCACCACCAGATAGCAGCAGACCACGGTGAGCGAACCGAGGGCGGCGAAGCTGCGCACGCGGGTCTGGTCGAGGCGATAGGAAACGATGTCGGCAAAGGTGTAGCGCCCCAGGTTGCGCAGGCGCTCGGCCATCAGGAAGGTGACGATGGGCCAGCCGACGAAGAAGCCGATGATGTAGACGAAGCCATCGTAGCCCTTGGCGAATACCAGGCTGGAGAGCCCGAGCAAGGTCGCCGCCGACATGTAGTCGCCGGCGATCGCCAGGCCGTTCTGGAAGCCTGAGATACCGCCGCCTGCGGTGTAGAAGTCAGCGGCGGAACGGGTGCGGCGGGCGGCCCACCAGGTGATGGCCAGGGTGGCCAGGACGAAGACGAAGAACATGCCGATGGCGTGGAGATTGAGTGGCTGCTTCTCCGCTGTGATCGGGTCCGCGAAGCTGGTCAGTGGGGCGAGGGCCAACAGGGCGATGAGCGCTTTCATGCGAGGTTCTCCTCGAGGATTTCCGCGCTCAGGGCGTCGAAGCGGGTGTTGGCGTGGCGTACGTACCAGGCGGTCAGCAGCCACGAGAAGATGATGATGGCGGCGCCCAGCGGAATGCCGCGGCTGAGGTTACTGCCCTCGTACAGCGGCAGGTGCAGCCAGCCGGGTACGAAGGCCACCAGCATGATGAACAGGTAATAGATCGCCAGCACCAGGGCGCTGAGGGACCAGGCGAGCACTGCGCGTTGGCGGGCCAGGCGCTGGAACTTGGGGTTGGCCTTGATGCGCTCATAGGCCGGGGAGTGGGTGGTGTGGTGAGGGTTCATTTCGGGCTCCGCTTTAGTTGTTGTTGTCGTGCCTGTGGCTGCCGCCTTTTTCGGGCGTGCAGCGTTCCCGGCGGCGTCCAGTGGGGCGTCGCCAAGTTCGTCGTCGCTGTGCAAATGGAGAGGGTGTCAGCGACCGCCGGCCCCTCCAGGGGCCAGCAGGTGATGGGTGGCGCTATGGCGTCTGGCCGTCGGTACGCGCGGCAGCACAAGAGAGGCGCGAGGGCGGGGCGCAGCGGCGCCGGCACCCGACGTCCATGATCGGGGCATCGCGTGTCCGGCGATGCGCTGGCAAGGCATGTGCCCGGCACGGAGGCCGGAAATCAGGCATGCGCTCATGCTCGTAGCCCTGTTTTCTTGTTGGCTGAGGGGCTGGCCCGGCCGCGAAAAAATCACTTGGCCGTGGGGCGATGGCTGTGAGTATATGTAGGCATCCATCCACCAATGAACAGACAAAAAATCCTGATGGACATGCAAAAAAGTGCCAGCCTCGAGCAGGTGAAATGGGATGACCTGCGCTTCTTCCTTGAAGTCGCCCGTACGCGTACCGCCACCGGGGCCGCTCGACGCCTGGGCGTCGACTACACCACGGTATCGCGACGGGTGCGCGCCCTGGAGCAGGCACTGGGTGCGCTGCTGTTCGAGAAGTCGCGTGCGGCAGGCTTCGTCCTTACAGTGGAGGGGCAGCGTCTGCTGGGCCATGCCGAAACCCTGGAAAGCACCTTGCAGGCCGCTTGCGAGCAGGTATCGGGCACGCGCCTGGGGCTTTCCGGACATGTGCGCATCGGCTGCACGGAGGGTTTTGGTTCCTACTTCGTGACGGCCCAGATGAGCCGTTTCCTCGAACGCTATCCGCACATCTCCGCCGACATCCTGCCGGTGCCGCACTTCGTCAGCCTGTCACGGCGCGAAGCGGACATCGCGATCACCCTTGAGCGGCCAGAACGCGGTCCCTACGTCTGTTCGAAACTGGCCGACTATCGCCTTCGCCTCTACGCCACGCCTGAGTACCTGGCCGCGCATGCGCCAATCGAGACCCGCGAAGATCTGACGGGACACCCCTTCATCACCTACGTCGAAGACCTGGCGTTCAGCCCCAAGCTGCTCTATCTGAACGACCTGTTGCCGGGGGCCATGAGCCAGTTGCGCAGCACCAGCGTCATCGCCCAGTACCAGGCGGCCCTGCAGGGACGGGCGTTGGCCATTCTGCCGTGCTTCCTGGTCGCCGGTGATCCCCGGTTGCAGGCGGTGCTGCCGGACGAGGTGGAAGTGACCCGGCAATTCTGGATCTATTACAGCGAGGACCTGCGGCGCCTCAAGCGCATAACCCTCGTCGCCGAATATCTCCATCGTTGTGCCGACCTCAACCGTGGATGGCTGATGGGGGAGGAACACAGGTTGCAGGTTCCAGCTCTGGAGTGAGGGTCCGGTGCGTTCGAGGATTGTCCTCCGTGCCGGCACGTCACACAGGAAGAGGAGACGCGATATGGACCGATTCACCGGCGGTTGCCTGTGCGGCAATGTTCGCCTTGTGGCGACGGGGCGCCCGTACCGGGTCGGCATTTGCCATTGCCTGGACTGTCGCAAGCATCACGGAGCACTGTTTCACGCGTCCGCGGTGTTCCCCCAGGAGGCCGTTACGATCGAGGGCGAAACGCGCGACTACGCCGGGCGGTTTTTCTGTCCCCGTTGCGGCTCGTCCGTCTTCTCGCGCACCGCTGACGAAATTGAAGTGAACCTCGGCTCCCTGGATGCCCCTGACCAGCTGAAGCCGACCTACGAGCTCTGGAGCATCCGTCGCGAGTCCTGGTTACCGCCGTTCCCGCTCGCGCGGCGGTACGAGCGTGATCGCGAAAGTACAGGGCGCACAGAGAATTGAGGAAAGCACGCAGCGCGGGCGATGAGGATCAAGCGAACTCAGACACTCGCGCCGTGCAGGAACATCTGCTCCAGCACATTGGCTGAACTGGAACTGGCCGCCCGCCCACGGCGCTCGGCATCGACCATGCCGTAGACCATGGTGGTGAACAGCTCGGTGAAGACCGCCGCGCTGATGTCGATGCGAAACACACCTTGTTGCTGGCCTCGCAGGAAGAAGGCGTCCAGGGCGTGGATGTAGGACAGCCAGCGCGCACCACCTCCCTCCGGGGTAAGGAACTCGGGGCTGTACTGGAACATCAGGAAAACCAGCATCTCGCGGTGGGTCAGGTGCCCATCGATCAGGCAACGCAGTGCTGTCAGCGGCTCGGCATGTTCCAGGTCGGCGGCGACGATGATCTGGTGGAGCAGCTCCTCGCCGTGGCTCTCCAGCATGTCCACGAGATTGTCGCGTGTGCCGCAGAAGCGGTGCAGCGTCGCCTTGCTCACTCCGGCCGATTCCGCCAATTCCTTCAAGGTCGCACGCGGGCGGTCGACGATGGCCACGGCCAGTGCCTTCAGGAGTCGTTCGTCATGGGCAGTCAGGGACATCAGCGGATCTCGGCTCGGTTTCGGGTTGCGCGCATTGTGCAGAAAAAGTCCAGCGCGTCCAAAGGCAATGACACATACAAACACAAAAGAATCAAATGAGACAATATTGACTCATTTAGATCTTGAAGAGATCATCTGCGCCGTTTTCAATCTGCCGTGGGTGAATCATGGGTGGTGTACGTGTAGTAGGGATGGTCTGCGCCCTGGTGGCGCTGATGACATTGATCACGCTGGTGGGGTGCGGCCCTGCGCAGGAGCAGGAGGCGCAAGCCGAGGTGGCACGGCCGGTTGCCGTGTTGACCGTGGTCTCCGAGCCGCTGGTGCTGACCTCGGAGTTGCCGGGCAGGATCGAGCCCGTGCGTGTCGCCGAGGTGCGTGCGCGGGTGGCTGGCATCGTCCTGGAAAAGCGCTTCGAAGAAGGCGCGGACGTCAAGGCCGGCGACCTGCTGTTCCAGATCGACCCGGCCCCGCTCAAGGCCGCCGTTTCCCGCGCCGATGGCGAGCTGGCTCGCGCCAAGGCCACGCTGTACGAGGCCCAGGCGCGCGTTAAACGATACGCGCCGCTGGTGGAGATCGAGGCGGTGAGCCGCCAGGATTTCGACAGCGCCATGGCTGACCTCAGCGCCGCGCAGGCGACGACCCGCACGGCCCAGGCTGACCTGGAAACCGCGCGTCTGAACCTGGGTTATGCCTCGGTCAAGGCACCGATTTCCGGCCGCATCGGGCGTGCGTTGGTGACCGAGGGCGCACTGGTGGGGCAGGGCGACGCCACGCTGATGGCGCGCATCCAGCAACTGGACCCCGTCTATGTCGATTTCACTCAGTCGGCGACGGACGCCTTGCGCCTGCGTGAAGCGCTGAAAGCCGGAAACCTCTCCGCTGGCGAGAGCGGCGCGCTTTCCATCCGTATCGAGGGCACCGAGTACGAGAGCAAGGGCTCGCTGATGTTCACCGACGTGGCGGTGGACCCGAGCACGGGGCAGGTTTCCCTGCGCGGCAAATTCGCCAACCCGGACGGCGTTCTGCTTCCAGGTATGTATGTGCGTGTGCAGGCCCCGCAGGGCATGGACAACCAGGCCACCCTGGTACCGCAGCGTGCCGTGCAGCGTACCGCCGACGGCGGTGCCCTGGTGCTGGTGGTCGGCGAGGACAACCGTGCCGAAGTGCGCACCGTGAAAACCGGTGTCATGCAGGGCGCGCGCTGGCAGATCAGCGAAGGCCTGAAGAGCGGCGACCAGGTCATCGTCGGTGGCCTCGCCGGACTGCAGCCCGGTGCCAGGGTCGCGCCGCAGCAGGCGCAGGACCAGCAGGCGTCGCGCCAATAAGGTCGGCTTCGCCGCGAGGAATTCCCAATGTCTCTGTTCTTCATCAAACGCCCCAACTTTGCCTGGGTGGTGGCGCTGTTCATTTCCCTGGCCGGCCTGCTGGTCATTCCACTGCTGCCGGTGGCGCAGTATCCCAGCGTGGCACCGCCGCAGATCTCGGTCACCGCCACCTATCCGGGCGCCTCGGCGAAGGTCCTGGTGGAATCGGTCACCAGCGTCATCGAGGAGTCGCTCAACGGCGCCAAGGGCCTGCTCTATTTCGAGTCCACCAACAACTCCAACGGCATCGCCGAAGTGGTGGTGACCTTCCAGCCCGGCACCGACCCGCAACTGGCCCAGGTGGACGTGCAGAACCGCCTGAAGAAGGCCGAGGCGCGCATGCCGCAGGCCGTGCTCAGCCAAGGGCTCCAGGTGGAGCAGACCAGTGCCGGTTTCCTGCTGATCTACGCGCTGAGCTACAAGGAAGGCGCCGAGCACGCCGACACCACGGCGCTGGGCGACTTTGCCGCGCGCAACATCAACAACGAGCTGCGCCGCGTGCCCGGCGTCGGCAAGCTGCAGTTCTTCTCGTCCGAAGCCGCCATGCGCGTGTGGATCGACCCGCAGAAGCTGGTCGGCTACGGGCTGTCCATCGACGACGTGAGCGCCGCCATTGCCGGGCAGAACGTCCAGGTGCCGGCCGGCAGCTTCGGCAGCTCGCCGGGCAGCACCGAGCAGGAACTGACCGCGACCCTGGCGGTGAAAGGCACCCTGGACAGCCCGGAGGAATTTGGCCGTATCGTTCTGCGTGCCAACGCCGACGGCTCCACGGTGAAGCTCGCCGACGTCGCGCGCCTGGAAGTGGGCAGCGAGAGCTACAACTTCGACTCGCGGCTGGACGGTAAGCCGGCAGTGGCCGGGGCCATCCAGCTTTCCCCCGGCGCCAACGCGCTGCAGACCGCCGCCCTGGTGAAGGAACGCCTGGCCGAGCTGTCGGTGAACTTCCCCGAGGACGTCGAGTACTCGGTGCCCTACGACACCTCGCGCTTCGTCGACGTGGCCATCGAGAAGGTGATCCACACGCTGCTCGAAGCCATGGTGCTGGTGTTCCTGGTGATGTTCCTGTTCCTGCAGAACGTCCGCTACACGCTGATTCCGTCCATCGTCGTGCCGGTGTGCCTGCTGGGCACGCTGGCGGTGATGTACCTGCTGGGCTTCTCGGTGAACATGATGACCATGTTCGGCATGGTGCTGGCCATCGGCATCCTGGTGGACGACGCCATCGTGGTCGTGGAGAACGTCGAACGGATCATGGCTGAGGAGGGACTGTCCCCGGCGGCGGCCACGGTCAAGGCCATGGGGCAGGTCTCCGGCGCCATCATCGGCATCACCCTGGTGCTCTCGGCGGTGTTCCTGCCGCTGGCCTTCATGGCCGGTTCGGTGGGGGTGATCTACCAGCAGTTCTCGCTGTCGCTGGCGGTGTCCATCCTGTTCTCCGGCTTCCTCGCGCTGACTTTCACACCGGCGCTGTGCGCCACGTTGCTCAAGCCGGTTCCCCATGGGCACCACGAGAAACGCGGGTTCTTTGGCGCCTTCAACCGCGCCTTCGACCGCCTGACGGAACGCTACACGGTGCTGAACAACGGCCTGGTGCAGCGTGCCGGGCGCTTCATGCTGGTGTACGTCGGCATCGTTGCGCTGCTGGGCTTCTTCTACCTGCGCCTGCCAGAGTCCTTCGTGCCGGTGGAAGACCAGGGCTACAACATCGTCGACGTCCAGCTGCCGCCCGGTGCGACCCGCGCGCGCACCGACGCCACCGCCCGGGAGCTGGAGGCCTTCCTGCAATCGCGCGAGGCGGTCCAGAACTCGTTCCTGGTGACGGGCTTCAGCTTCTCCGGCATGGGCGAAAACGCCGCACTGGCCTTCCCCACCTTCAAGGATTGGTCCCTGCGTGGCGCGGACCAGTCCGCCGAGGCGGAAGCCATGGCAGTGAACGAGCACTTCGCCGTGCCCGGCGACGGCTCCATCATGGCGGTGACGCCGCCGCCCATCGACGGCCTGGGTAACTCCGGCGGCTTCGCCCTGCGCCTGCAGGACCGTGGCGGGCTGGGACGCGAAGCCTTGCTGGCCGCCCGTGACCAACTGCTTGGCCAGGCCAACGGCATCCCGAAAATCCTCTACGCGATGATGGAAGGCCTGGCGGAAGCCCCGCAGCTGCGGCTCGAGATCGATCGCGACAAGGCGCGCACCCTCGGCGTGAGCTTCGAGTCGATCAACAGTGCGCTGTCCACCGCCTTCGGCTCGGCGGTGATCAACGACTTCACCAATGGTGGTCGCCAGCAGCGCGTGGTGGTGCAGGCGGAGCAGGGCGCGCGGATGACCCCGGAAAGCGTGCTCAAGCTCTACGTGCCCAACACCGGCGGCGAACTGGTGCCGCTGAGTGCCTTCGTCAGCACCCATTGGGAAGAAGGACCGGTACAGATCGTGCGTTACAACGGCTACCCCTCCATCCGCATTTCCGGCGATGCCATGTACGGCGTGAGTACGGGTGAAGCCATGGCCGAGATGGAGCGCCTGGCCGCCCAGCTGCCGGCGGGCATCAGCTACGAATGGACCGGCCTGTCCTATCAGGAGAAGGTGGCCAGCGGCCAGGCATCGCAACTGTTCGCGCTGGCCATCCTGGTGGTCTTCCTGGTGCTGGTGGCGCTGTACGAGAGCTGGTCGATTCCGCTGACGGTGATGCTGATCGTGCCCATCGGTGCGCTGGGCGCGGTGCTGGCGGTGATCGTTGCCGGCATGCCCAATGACGTGTACTTCAAGGTCGGCCTGATCACCATCATCGGCCTGGCGGCGAAGAACGCGATCCTCATCGTCGAGTTCGCCAAGGAGCTCTGGGAGCAGGGACGCAGCCTGCGCGAAGCTGCCATCGAGGCCGCGCGCCTGCGCTTCCGCCCTATCGTGATGACCTCTCTGGCCTTCATCCTCGGCGTGGTGCCGCTGGCCCTGGCCACCGGCGCCGGCGCGGCCAGCCAGCGCGCCATCGGCACCGGCGTGATCGGCGGCATGCTCGGCGCCACGTTGCTGGGGGTGATCTTCGTGCCCATCTGCTTCGTCTGGGTGCTGTCGCTGCTGCGGAGCAAACCCGCCCCCGTTGAACAACCGACCCAGGCCCTGGAGTGATCGCCATGCGCAAATCCGTCTTTACCGCTTCGGCGCTGGTGTTCGCCCTGGCGCTCGGGGGCTGCTCCATGGCTCCGACCTACGAGCGCCCGGCAGCGCCTGTTCCCCAGGCCTGGAACACCGACAGCAGTCAGTCCGGCGCCGAGGTCGGTGGCCTCGACTGGCAGGCCTTCATCACCGACGCCGAACTGCGCCGTCTGGTGGGGATCGCGCTCGACAACAACCGTTCCCTGCGCCAGACGCTGCTGGACATCGAACAGGCTCGCGCGCAGTACCGCATCCAGCGCGCCGACCGGGTGCCGGGGCTCAGCGCCGGCGCTTCGGGCAATCGCCAGCGGGTGCCGGCCGACCTGGCCAGCGAAGGTGTCTCGGATGTCAACAGCAGCTACCAGGTCGGGCTGTCGCTGCCCGAGTACGAGCTGGACCTGTTCGGCCGGGTGAAGAGCCTGACCGACTCGGCACTGGAGCAGTACCTGGCCACTGAAGAGGCGGGCCGCAGTGCGCAGATCGCGCTGGTCGCCGAAGTCAGCCAGGCCTACCTGACTTACGACGGCGCCCAGCGTCGCCTGGAACTGACCCATCGCACCCTGGCCAGCCGCGAGGACTCCTTCGTGCTGATCGAGCAGCGCCGCGCCGCCGGTGCCGCCACCGCGCTGGATTACCAGGAAGCGCTGGGACTGGTGGAACAGTCCCGCGCCGAGCTGGAGCGGAACCAGCGGCAGAAGCAGCAGGCGTTCAACGCCCTGGTGCTGCTGCTCGGTACACCGGACGCCGCGAAGGCGCTTCCGGCGGTATCACGGGACGAGCTGCGGCTGATCCAGGACATTGCCCCTGGCACCTCATCCGACCTGATCGAGCGGCGCCCGGACATCCTCGCCGCCGAGCGCCGCCTGAAAGCGCGCAATGCCGATATCGGCGCGGCGCGCGCGGCGTTCTTCCCCCGCATCAGCCTGACCGGCAGCTTCGGTACCTCCAGCGCGGAAATGTCCGGCCTGTTCGGTGGCGGTTCGCGGTCCTGGAGCTTCGTGCCGAACCTGTCGCTGCCGCTGTTCGATGCCGGACGCAACAGCGCCAACCTGGACCTGGCCGAAGTCCGCAAGGACGCCGCAGTGGCCGAGTATGAAGGCACTATCCAGACAGCGTTCCGCGAGGTGGCGGACGCCCTGGCGGCCACCGACACGCTGCGTCGCGAAGAGGTCGCGCGGCGTGCCCTGGCCAACACCAGCAAGGAAGCCCTGACGTTGGCCAAGGCCCGCTACGAGGGCGGCGTGGACAGCCACCTGCGCTACCTGGATGCCCAGCGCAGCGACTTCCTCAATGAACTGGCGCTCATCGAGACCAGCACCGAGCGTCAGATCGCCCTGGTCGACCTGTTCCGCGCCCTTGGTGGGGGCTGGGCGCAGCAGTCCGACATCGCTTCGAACGGAGTGTCGGGTGGATAGGTAGGCTGGGATACCTCGCGCAGAGGAGCCCGCGGGGTGCTTTTTTCCAGGAGTTTTAATTAAGGTTAGCCGCGCTAAGCAGGGTGGTTTCTCCCTCTGCCGGGCGATCGTCATATCAATTGATCAAGGAATGATGCCGATGAGTGACTACCTGCACCTGAACAAGGCCAATTGGGACCAGCGCGCGCCCCTGCACGCAGCCTCCAGCGGCTACGGGACCGAGGCGTTCGTGAAGGACCCGGCGCACCTTTCGGATGTGGTGCGCTTCGACCTTCCGCGACTGGGTGACATCGCCGGGCAGCGTGGCGTGCACCTGCAATGCCATATCGGCACCGACACGCTTTCGCTGTCGCGGCTCGGCGCTCGGATGACCGGCCTCGACTTCTCGCCGGCATCCCTGGAACAGGCACGACTGCTGGCACAGCGTTGCGGCGCGGAAATCGGTTTCGTCGAGTCCGATGTGTATGCCGCTGACCGGGTGCTGCCGGCCGGCGGATTCGATTTCGTCTACACCGGTATCGGCGCCCTGTGCTGGCTGCCGCGCATTGACGACTGGGCGCGCGTTGTGGCGGCTCTGTTGAAACCGGGCGGGCGCCTGTTCATCCGCGAGGGCCACCCGATGCTCTGGGCGGTGAACGAGGATCGGGAAGACGGCTTGGTGATCGAGTATCCCTATTTCGAGCGGGCCGAGCCCACGGTGTGGGACGACGATGGCACCTATGTGGAAACCGATATCGCGCTAACCGCTACCCGGACCCATGAGTGGAATCACGGCCTGGGCGAGATCATTTCCGCGCTGTTCCGGCACGGCTTGCAGCTCACCGCCCTGGAGGAGCATGACAGCATCCCCTGGGAAGCCTTGCCCGGTCGGATGGTGCTGGACGGGTGCGGCGAATGGCGGTTGGCGAAGGAGCGCTGGCGATTGCCGCTGAGCTACACCCTGCAGGGGGTAAAGCTGGGGTAGGACAGATTTCGGGCCCCTGCATGAATGGATCGAACGTATAAAAAAGTCGCCACGGTGCGGTCAGCTTACGGGGGGAGGTGGCGACCGTGGCGACTCCAGCTGTCCTCTGCAAGGGGACAAATTCACGGTAGTCGATGCCAGTAAAACGTGCGTCGATTTAACGGTGGAAAGCCGCTGGAGATGTAACGCCTTTTGACAAGGTGCCTTGTCCCCGCAGTCGCGGAACTATTGCCTCCGCGACTGCGCGGCGGCTGCAATAAGTCTGGATGGCTCCAGGTGGGGGACTCCGGATGGACATGGCAGCAATCCGCGGCAAGCAGGCTTCGGAAGCTGGGGGCAGGGCGAATGCGCCGGTCCAGCAGTTCAACCTGCTGCGCCGGTTCTCGCTGGTCAGTCTGGTGATCATCGGCAGTGTGGCCCTCGGCGAGATGCGTCATCACGGGCTGGAGGGCATGGAGATGGGCGACGTGCTGGTGCCCTATCACTGCGGCATGCTCACCCGGTCCACGGCGGAGAGCCGCGAGAACGACGGCACCGCTGTGTGCCTGGGTTTCAAGGTGGCCAGCGGCTCGGCCTGAGGTTTCAGTCGAGGAGCTGGTGCAGCTGCTCGGACATCGGCATCGGCTGCAAGGCGCTGACCCTGGCGCGGCCGGTGTTACCCAGCGGCACCCAGATGCGCGAGAAGAGCAGGGCGGCCGGCATGCGCATCGCCTGGCCGAGCACTTCCCGGTAATCCCCATGTTGCCAACCGGCGCGCAGCATCAACCAGTGGCTGCGCGTATGAAGCACGGGCATGCGCTGGGTGAGGATGTGGGCGCGCTCCAGCCAGGGCCAGGCCCGTTGCGGAACACGGGCGGCAAGGGCCTGGTCGGCTTGCAGGAAGGCGTGGTCAATGGCGCTGCGAAGGGCGGTTTTCATGGGGCGTTCATCCATGGGAGGGTAATGCGCGGGAGTGAACACCCTGTAGTTACTTCAGGGTCAAGGGGTGATTCGTGGTGGGCTGAAGCCCACCCTACGGGGCTCCGGCGCCCCTATGAACGGCCCCGGTGATCGCGGAAATACTGGCGGAAGAATTCCACCGTCACGCGGATCTTGGCCGAGGTATCCAGCGGCGCGGCATACACCGCCCAGATGTTCGCCGGCTGCCGATACTCGGGCAGCACCTGCACCAGGCGTCCGTTCTCCAGGCTTTCACCCACGTCCCACCAGGAGCGCAGGGCGATGCCGCGTCCGTCCACGGCCCATTGGTGGACGATCTCGCCGTTGTTGGCCGAGAGGGGGCCGGTGACCTTCACATTTTCCTCTCCAGCCGGTCCATGCAGGCGCCAGACGCCGAAGGGGTGGTCGCGCTCCTTGATCACCAGGCAGTCGTGCCCGGCCAGCTCCGCCAGGCTGCAGGGCTCGCCGTGGCGCGCCAGGTAAGAGGGGGCGGCGCAGAGGATGCGGCTGTTCTCCGCCAGCGGCTTGGCGATCAGGTTGGGGGCGATGTTGTCGCCGATGCGGATGTCCAGGTCGAAGCCTTCGTCGATCAAGTCCACCAGCCGGTCGAACAGGTCCAGGCGGATATCCAGCGCCGGATAACGCTCCGATAGCGCCGACAACGCTGGAGCCACGAGGCGCCGGCCAAGACCGAAGCTGCTGACGATGCGCAGCTGCCCGCGCGGTTCCTGGTGCAGCTCGGACACTTCGTCGGTCATCCGTTCCACCGCATCGAAGATGGTCTGCGCCCAGCGGTAGACGCGCTCGCCGTCCTCGCTCACCGCCACGCGACGGGTGGTGCGGTGCAGCAGGCGCACGCCGAGGCTTTCTTCCAGCAGGCGGATGCGCTTGCTGACGAAGGCGGGGGAGGTGCCCATCTCGCTGGCGGCAGCGGCGAAGCTGGAGCGGCGGGCGACGAGGACGAAGACGCGGAGGTCTTCCAGGTTCGGCAGACTGTTCACGATTCGTGTCTTATCTATCAATGAAGTGCTGGATTATCTTTGTTGCGAGCCCTTATAGCATGGTCGTCACCCCGCCTGAACAGGGCGCCTTCACCAAGGGCACGACCAGCATGAACAAGAAGACATTCAAGATCGCCGCCATTCCTGGCGACGGCATCGGCAACGAAGTTCTCCCCGAGGGCCTCCGGGTCGTCGAAGCGGCGGCCCGCAAGTGGGGCCTTGACCTCTCCTTCGAAACCATCGAGTGGGCCAGCTGCGACTACTACCTGCAGCACGGCAAGATGATGCCGGACGACTGGTTCGAGCAGCTCAAAGGCTTCGACGCCCTCTACTTCGGCGCCGTAGGCTGGCCGGACAAGGTGCCCGACCACATCTCCCTCTGGGGCTCGCTGCTGAAGTTCCGCCGCGACTTCGACCAGTACGTGAACATCCGCCCGGTGCGCCTGTTCCCCGGCGTGCCGTGCCCGCTGGCCGGACGCGAACCCGGCGACATCGATTTCGTGGTGATCCGCGAGAACACCGAGGGCGAGTATTCCTCCCTGGGCGGCCGCATGTTCGAAGGCACCGAGCATGAGTTCGTGCTGCAGGAGTCGGTGTTCACCCGTCGTGGCGTCGACCGCATCCTCAAGTACGCCTTCGACCTGGCCCAGACCCGCGAGCGCAAGCAGTTGACCGCTGCCACCAAGTCCAACGGCATGGCGGTGAGCATGCCCTACTGGGATGAGCGGGTGGCCGCGATGGCCGAGAAGTACCCGGAGATCAAGTGGGACAAGCAGCACATCGACATCCTCTGCGCGCGCTTCGTGTTGCAGCCGGATCGCTTCGACGTAGTGGTGGCCTCCAACCTGTTCGGCGACATCCTCTCCGATCTGGGCCCGGCCTGTGCTGGCACCATAGGCATCGCGCCCTCGGCCAACCTGAATCCGGAGCGCAACTTCCCGTCGTTGTTCGAGCCGGTTCATGGTTCGGCCCCGGACATCTACGGCCGCAACATCGCCAACCCCATCGCCATGATTTGGTCGGGCGCGCTGATGCTGGACTTCCTCGGCAATGGCGACGAGCGCTACAAGGCAGCCCACGACGGCATCCTGCAAGCCATCGAGCGGGTGATCGCCGAAGGTCCGGTGACGCCGGACCTGGGCGGCAAGGCCTCGACCCAGGACGTGGGCAAGGCGATCGCCGACGCCCTGTAAGCCTTAATCCGGCCGCCTTTGAGAAAAGGCGGCCGGCGCTTTTCCGCAGGTGACAGACGGCCTGCAAATTGTCCGACAGGAGTTGCTTTGAGAGCGTATTTCGGACAAGCTGTTAACCAATGGATTAACGTAAACCAATGATTAACAAATAGCGTAATCCGGCAAACCCCCTGCCTGATGGGGCGCCGGGTTATCCAGTTCCAGGAGACATCGATGTCCAACAACAATAAGAAAGACATGTTCTTGATCACGGCGAGCCTGATCGCCGTGGCGCTGACCGTGATCGGCCTTGCTGCGTTCCCTGCCGAGTCGGAGGCCATGGCCAACCGGCTCTTTGAGATTTCCACCCGCACCTTCGGTACCACCGTGCAGTTGTTCGTGTTCGGCACCGCCCTGGCCGTGCTGTACCTCGCGTTCAGCAAGTACGGCAACATCCGCCTGGGCAACGGCAAGCCCGAGTACACGAACATGACCTGGGTGTTCATGTTCATCTGCGCCGGCATGGGCTCCTCGACCCTCTACTGGGGCGTGATGGAGTGGGCGTACTACTACCAGACGCCCGGCCTGAACATCGCCGCTGGCAGCCGCGAGGCGCTGGACTTCAGCGTCAGCTATTCCTTCTTCCACTGGGGCATCAGCGCCTGGTCGCTCTACGCGCTGTCGTCGCTGGCGCTCGCCTATCACTTCCACGTGCGCAAGAAGAGCGGCCTGGGCCTGGCTTCGATCATCGAAGCGGTCACCGGCTTCCGCGCCAACGGCCCGGTAGGCCGCCTGGTCGACCTGATCTTCCTGCTCACCATGTTCGGCGCGCTGACCGTTTCCCTGGCGCTCACCGCATCCACCCTGACCCGTGGCCTGTCCGGCCTCACCGGCATCCCGGACACCTTCGTCACCCAACTGGTGGTGATCGGCGTCGTGGCGGTGATCTTCTCCCTGAGTTCCTACATCGGCATCGACGGCGGTATGCAGCGCCTGTCGAAGATGGTCTGCGTCGGCGCCCTGGCCTTCGCTGGCGTGGTGTTCCTGGTCGGTCCGAGCCAGTTCACCCTGAACAACACCGCCAATGCCATCGGCCTGATGATCCAGAACTACGTGCACATGAGCCTGTTCACCGACCCGGCGGGCGACGGTGCCTTCACCCGCAACTGGACGGTGTTCTACTGGCTGTGGTGGGTGTCCTACGCGCCGGGCGTGGCGATGTTCGTGACCCGCGTATCCAAGGGCCGCAAGATCAAGGAAGTGGTCGCCGCACTGCTGCTCGGCGGTAGCGTGGGCTGCTGGTTCTTCTTCGGCGCGCTGGAAAGCTACAGCATGCACCAGTTCATTACCGGCGCCATCGACGTGCCGCGCATCCTCAGCGAGCAGGGCGGCGAGACCGCCGTGGAAATGCTGCTGACCGCGCTGCCCTTCGGCAAAGTGTTCCTGGCGGTGTACCTGTTCATCATGGCGGTGTTCTGCGCCTCCCACATGGATGCGGCAGCCTATGCCGTGGCAGCCACCAGCACCCGCAACCTGAAGGAAGGCCAGGACCCGACCCCGACCCACCGTCTGTTCTGGTGCGTGATGCTGACCCTGATCCCGCTGGCCATGCTGTTCGCCAAGGCATCGCTGTCCACCATGAAAACCGCTGTGGTGCTCACCGCGATCCCCTTCCTGGTGATTCTGCTGACCAAGATCTACGGCTTCTTCAAATGGATGCTGGAAGACTACGGCAGCATGCCGGCCCACCTGATCGAGGAAGAAGCGGTACGCCGCGGCCTGGACGAAAGCGTCGAGCCGCCGAAAGCGGAAGAGGGCGTGCGCCTGAAACCCGCCACCGCGCAATGAGTTGAGTTGTACCTGCACACGGATGTGCAGGAACGGCCAAAAAATTTTGCCCGCTCTGTTAACTAGCAGATTTGTGTTAACTAAAAGTAAAAAGCTGTGATGGCGCGGCCCCGGCCGATGCCTTTCAAATGCCTGGAGTACATAAGATGAACGATATCCAACGCCTGCCTGCCGACTTCTGCGCCAACGCCGATGAGGCCTACACCATTCCTGCCAGCTACTACACCCGCCCGGAAGTCTTCGATTTCGAGAAGGAAAAGATCTTCGCCAACAGCTGGGTCTGCGTCGGCCATCGCAGCGAAGTGGCCGAGAACAATGCCTACATCACCCGCGAGATCATCGGCGAGAGCATCATCGTCGTACGCGGCCGTGACGCTGAACTGCGCGCCTTCTACAACGTCTGCCCGCACCGTGGCCACCAGCTGCTGCAGGGCGACGGCAAGGCGAAGAACGTGATCACCTGCCCGTACCACGCCTGGACCTTCAAGCTCGACGGCGAGCTGGCCCATGCGCGCAACTGCGACCACGTGGCCAACTTCGACAAGGCCAACTCCAGCCTGGTGCAGCTGCGCGTGGAGGAATACGCCGGCTTCATCTTCGTCAACATGAACAAGGACGCAGGCAGCGTCGAAGAACAGCTGCCGGGCCTCGAAGCCCGCCTGCGCCAGGCCTGCCCGGTGGTGGACGACCTGCACCTGGCCGCGCGTTTCGTCACCGAAACCCCGGCCAACTGGAAGTCCATCGTCGACAACTACATGGAGTGCTACCACTGCGCCCCGGCCCATCCGGGCTTCTCCGACTCCGTGGACGTCGGCCAGTACACCCACACCATGCACGGCAACTGGTCCCTGCAGTACGGCCTGGCCAAGCCGTCGGAGAAGTCCTTCAAGTTCGATGAGTCGGTGAAGGACCCGTCCTTCAGCGGCTTCTGGGTCTGGCCCTGCACCATGTTCAACGCACCGCCCGGCGGCAACTTCATGACGGTGATCTACGAGTTCCCGGTCAGCGCCGAAGTGACCCTGCAGCACTACGACATCTACTTCCTCAACAAGGACATCACCCCCGAGCAGCAATCGCTGATCGAGTGGTACCGCGACGTGTTCCGTCCGGAAGACCTGCGCCTGGTGGAAAGTGTGCAGAAGGGCCTGAAGTCCCGTGGCTATCGCGGCCAGGGGCGGATCATGGTCGACCAGCAGCGCAGCGGCCAGAGCGAGCACGGCATCGCCCACTTCCACAACCTGATCGCCGTCGCCCACCTGGACCGTTGATGACCCTGGCTGCCGCCTGCGCGCGGCGGCCCGTGTCGCGAAGAGGAATGACCGAGTGAACCTGAAAGACAACGACCTGTTCCGCCAGCAGGCCTTCATCGCCGGTGCCTGGTGCAACGCCGATGACGCCCGTACCGTGGACGTGACCGACCCGGCCAATGGCGAGCTGCTGGGCCGCGTGCCGAACATGGGGGCTACCGAGACCCTGCGCGCCATCGAAGCCGCCGACGCCGCGCTGCCGGCCTGGCGTGCCCGCACAGCCAAGGAACGCGCGCAGATCCTGCGCCGCTGGTTCGAGCTGATGCTCCAGCACGAAGATGACCTGGCGCGCCTGATGACCCTGGAGCAGGGCAAGCCGCTGGCCGAAGCCGTGGGCGAAATCCGCTATGCCGCGTCCTTCATCGAGTGGTTCGCCGAGGAAGGCAAGCGCATCTATGGCGACGTGATTCCTTCGCCGGCCGGTGACAAGCGCCTGGTGGTGATCAAGCAAGGCATTGGCGTCTGCGCTGCCATCACGCCCTGGAACTTCCCCTCGGCCATGATCACCCGCAAGGTGGCGCCGGCCCTGGCGGCGGGCTGCACCATCGTGGTCAAGCCGGCCAACGAGACCCCGTTCTCCGCCCTGGCGCTGGCCGAACTGGCGAAACGCGCGTGTGTGCCGGACGGCGTGCTCAGCATCGTCACCGGCGACGCAGTGGCCATCGGCGCCCAGCTCACCAGCCATCCGCTGGTGCGCAAGTTGAGCTTCACCGGCTCCACGCCGGTGGGCCGCCTGCTGATGGGCCAGTGCGCGCCGACCATCAAGAAGGTGTCGCTGGAGCTGGGCGGCAACGCGCCCTTCATCGTCTTCGACGACGCGGATATAGACGCCGCCGTGGAAGGGGCGCTGGTCGCCAAGTACCGCAACGCCGGCCAGACCTGCGTCTGCGTCAACCGCTTCTACGTACATGACGCCGTCTACGACACCTTCGCCGAACGCTTCGCCGCTCGTGTGCGCGACCTGCGTGTCGGTCACGGCCTGGAAGGCGCCACCCAGATCGGCCCGCTGATCACAGGCAAGGCCCTGGACAAGGTGCAGAGCCTGATCGCCGACGCGGTAGAGAAGGGCGCCGACATCCTGGTGGGCGGCGATGGCCACGAACTGGGCGGCAATTTCCTGCAGCCCACGGTGCTGACCGGCGTGGCGCCAGGCATGCAGCTGCTGGACGAGGAAATCTTCGGCCCGGTGGCGCCCCTGGTACGCTTCTCCTCGGACGAGGAAGTGGTGCTTCTCGCCAACGACACCCTCTACGGCCTGGCGGCCTACTTCTACAGCCGTGACATCGGCCGCGTGTGGAAGATCGCCGAGCAGCTGGAGTACGGCATGGTCGGCATCAACACCGGCCTGATCTCCAACGAGGTGGCTCCTTTCGGTGGCGTCAAGCAGTCCGGCCTCGGCCGTGAAGGCTCGAAGTACGGCATCGAGGACTACCTGGAAATGAAGTACCTGTGCCTCGCCGTCTGACGGCGGGCACCCCGCACCATCAGGGCGGCGCCCGGCGCCGCCCGCAGTCGCAACAGAGGTGAGCGATGGCCAACTCCTACGAAATGATGTCTGCCCGCGTGACCGCGGTGGAGCAGGCAACCCCCCAGATCAAGCGCTTCACCCTTGAGCGCGCCGACGGCCAGCCGCTGCCGGCCTTCACCGGCGGCAGCCACATCATCGTGCAGATGAAGGGCGCCGACGGTCGCCAGCACAGCAATGCCTACTCGCTGATGAGCGACCCGGCCGACACCTCCAGCTACCAGATCGGTGTTCGCCTGGAAGAACAGTCCAAGGGCGGTTCGGCCTTCATGCACCAGCAGGTCGAAGTGGGCACCGAGCTGGTCATCTCCAGCCCCAACAACCTCTTCGCCATCGACCCTGCCGCCGGCAGGCACGTGCTGATCGCCGGCGGCATCGGCATCACCCCGTTCCTCGCCCAGCTCCCCGAGCTGCGCGCCCAGGGTGCCCGCTACGAACTGCACTATGCCTTCCGCAGCCCGGAACACGGCGCCTTCCAGGGTGAACTGGCCCACGGCCCGCACGCCCAGCAGGTGCGCTTCTACGTCGACAGCCAGGGCACCTCGCTGAACCTGACCGAACTCATTGGCGGCATGGACGCGGATGCCCATGTCTACGTCTGCGGTCCCAAGCCGCTGATCGACGCGGTGATCGCCACCGCCGAGGCCCAGGGCATCGCCGACGCCCGCGTGCACTGGGAACAGTTCGCTGCCGCACCGGTCACCGGTGGCGCCTTCACCGTGGTGCTGGCCCAGTCCGGCCGCGAGCTGCAGGTGGAGGAGGGCATGACCATCCTCCAGGCCATCGAGAAATCCAACGCCGCCCAGGTGGAATGCCTGTGCCGCGAGGGCGTTTGCGGCACCTGCGAGACCCGTATCCTCGACGGTGAAGCCGAGCACTTCGACCAGTACCTCTCCGACGACGAGAAGGCCGCCCAGCAGACCATGATGCTGTGCGTCTCCCGCGCGAAGGGGCAGCGTCTTGTTCTAGACCTGTAAGGCAGCGGGATAGGGCGGAGCTGGCGACGTGTATACTGCGTCGCCTGGCTCAGGGACATGCTCGCCATGACAGAAAACAGCTTCGCCTTCCGCCTCAAAGAACTGCTCGAACACCAGAAACTGACGCTCCAGGCCGTGGCCACCGTGCTCGGTATATCGCGCACGGCCGTCCACAAGTGGACCCGTGGCGGCGAGATCGACTACGACAACCTGCGCAAGCTGGCCACCTTCCTCAAGGTCAACTGGATCTGGCTGCGCTATGGCGACGAAGCCCTGCAGGATGCCCAGCACGTGGAAGTGCAGGACCTGCCAATGACCGACGTGCGGCGCAAGTACACCGCCCAGATCATGGAAAGCGAAGCGCGCATGAAGCTGGCCCAGGAAAGCGCCGGCATCGTGAACTGGGAATGGAACCTGATTACCGACGAAGTCTCCTACTCGGCCAACGTCGAAGCCGTATACGGCTGGCCGGTGCGCCGCAACGAGGACTTCTGGGTCCATCTGCATCCCGATGATGTTGCCGCGCTACAGGCGATCTACCGGGAGTGCGTGGCCGAGGGCAAAGGCTACGAATTCGATTTCCGCATCTTCCATCCCAATGGCGAACAACGCTGGATCACCTCCCGCGCCACCTCGCTGCAGGACAGTTCCGGCCGCTCGGTGAAGATGGTCGGCGTGAGCCTGGACAGCACCGAACGCAAACGGGTGGAAGAAGAGTTGCGGCAGAGCGAGGAGCGCTTCCGCGCCATCTTCGAGCTGGCCGGCGGCGCCCTGGCTTACATCGGCCTGGACGGCAAATGGCAGCGGGTCAACCAGCCGCTGTGCGAGCTGCTGGGCTACAGCGCCGAGGAACTTGCCGGCCTGACCTTCCAGCAACTCACCCACCCCGACGACCTCCCCGCGAACCTGGCCCAGGTCCAGCGCCTGCTGGGTGGACAGGAAACGGTCAGCACCATGGAGAAACGCTTCCGCCGCAAGGACGGCAGCACCATCTGGGTGAAGGTCCGCACCTCCGTCCAACGCAACCCCCGCGACGGCAGCCCGGAACACATGATCAGCGTCTACGACGACATCACCGCCCTGCGCGCGGAACGCCAGGCGCTGGAGGCGCGTATTGCCGAACTGGAGCAGCGACTGGGCTTGGTGAAGGCCCCGTGTGGGGGCGATTTCAATCGCTGAGGGCGGCGGAGCTGCGCCTTCTGTAGAGGTTGGGCAGGACTGCGTCCTGCTTAGCGAATGAATTCGCCCCCACAGGAAGGGTGCCCCCGGGACCTACAGAGCCGCCGGCGCGAGTCACCCCTCTCCACTTCAGGGGTGAAGAGGCACGCTTTCGGAAGCACCGCTTCCGGTGCCGATGAACGCCTGAGCGCGAAGCGATCAGGCAGGGGCGCAGAGCGGGGGCCAGGGGAGAGGGTGATTACCGGCAGCGCGGAGTATAAGGGCAGGACTGCGTCCTGCTTGGCGATTGAAATCGCCCCTACATGCCCCCCGCGACAAGCATCTCAACCCTGCCGCGCATAGCTCACCGTCAGCATCTCCCACTGATGCCCGTCCGGCTCGTTCCAATAGACAATGGAGCCGCCGTGTTCCCTGTCCACCTGATGGTCCACCGGCCCATGCACCGCGCTGCGATAGTCGATGCCCGCCGCCTTGATCCGTTCCAGGATCGCCTCGAATTCCTCCGGACTTACCCGGAAGCAGAAGTGGAGCAGCGGAAAGGGCTCGCCCCATTGGTCAAAGTCCAGGGTCAGCCCGTCGTTCACATACACCGGCGCGAACGGCCCGATGCCGGTCTCCGACCAGGGCACGTCGAGCAGTTCCGCCAGCAGCCGCGCCGAGTGCAGCTTGTCCCGCGCCGGCACCATCAAGTGGTCGAGTTGAATGGCCATGGCAACCTCCCAGCAGGTTTGCGCCTTCCATCCCCGAATTAACTGCAGCGCAGAACCGCTTCCCCTGCCAGCCGGCCTGACGACGGGTCAGTGCTGTTCGCCAGCCCGCTTGAGCAGCTTCTTGCAGCGCTCGGACAGGTGCACCACGCGCAGGTGCTTGCCGGCCCTGGCGTAGCGCTCGCGCAGGGTTTTCAGCGCGGCGATGGCCGAGTAGTCGACGAAACTGAGGTGCTGGCAATCCAGGGTCACCTGGGCGGGGTCGCCGGCGGGGTCGAACTGGTTGAGGAAGGGTGTGCTGGACGCGAAGAACAGCGTGCCGTGGACGCGATACAGCTTGCTGCCGTCGGCCTCGTCGTGGCTGTCGGCATAGAGCTCGCGGGCGTGGTGCCAGGCGAAGTTCAGGGCGGCGATGATAATGCCGCAGAACACGGCGATGGCGAGGTCAGTGAACACAGTGATGACGGTCACGGCGACTATCACCAGGACGTCGTTCAGCGGCACCTTGCCGGCCACCCGCAGCGAGCCCCAGGAAAAGGTCTGCTGGGCCACCACGAACATCACACCCACCAGCGCGGCCAGCGGGATGCGTTCGATCAGCGGGGAGAGGAACAGTACAAAGAGCAAGACCATCACCCCGGCTACCACGCCCGAGAGTCGACCACGGCCGCCGGAGCTGAGGTTGATCACCGTCTGGCCGATCATGGCGCAGCCGCCCATGCCGCCGAAGGCACCCGATACGATGTTGGCCGCGCCCAGAGCCACGCATTCGCGGTCCGGGAAGCCACGGCTCTCGGTGATCTCGTCGGTGAGGTTCAGCGTCAGCAGGGTTTCCAGCAGGCCCACCAGCGCCATCAGCACCGCGTAGGGCGCGATGATCTTCAGGGTCTCCAGGCTCCAGGGAATGTCCGGCAAAGCCAGGGTGGGCAGGCCACCGGCAATGTGCGCCATATCGCCCAGGGTGCGGGTGGGCAGGCCGAGCAGGTAGACCAGCAGGCCGACGCCAAGGATCGCCACCAGTGCCGGCGGCACCACGCGGGTCAGGCGCGGCAGGATGTAGACGATCGCCATGGTCAGTGCCACCAGCCCCAGCATCAGGTACAGCGGCGTGCCGACCAGCCAGTCTTCATCGGTCTTGAAGTGCTCCAACTGGGCAAGCGCAATGACGATGGCCAGGCCGTTCACGAAGCCAAGCATCACCGGGTAGGGCACCATCCGCACCAGCTTGCCGAGGCGTAGCAGTCCGAACGCGATCATGATCAGGCCGCCGAGCAGCACCGTGGCGAGCAGGTACTGCGCGCCGTGCTGCACCACCAGGGCGACGATCACCACGGCCATCGAACCCGCCGCGCCGGACACCATCCCCGGCCGGCCGCCGAACAGGGCAGTCAGGGTGCAGATGATGAAGGCGCCGTACAGGCCCATCAGCGGATTGAGATGGGCGACCAGGGCAAAGGCGATGCATTCGGGGACGAGCGCGAAGGACGTGGTGAGTCCGGCCAGGACATCGGCGCGTAGGCGGGCTGGTTTCATGGTGTACCTGAACTGGGCCAGCGGATCTGGCCAAAGGAGTGGCAAAAAAAGGGGGGCGGATGTTACGGAATTGGCGCTGACCCGGCCAGTCGATCAATCCCTACCTATGACCTGGTCCTGGGCTTGCGCGCCGCCTTGTTCCATCGCCGCTCGATGGCGCCGCTCGACGCGGCCTTCAGCAGTCGCTTGAAGGTCGGGCATTCCGAATGGCTTGGCGCAGGGCAGGCCGCGGCATGACGCAGGCCGTCGCTCATGGCTTTCAAACGCTTGACCAGCGCATCGATCTCATCGGCCTTGGCCGCGAGCAGTTCACGGTCGATGTTCGCCTCGCCATTGGGCGAGAACATCGAGCGGATCTCATCCAGCGACAACCCCGCAGCCTGGCCGAGGGAGATCAGCGCCAACTGATCGAGGATGCCGGGCGCGAACCAGCGCCGCGTCCCTTGCTGGCTGAGGGAGGTGATCAGCCCTTTCTTCTCGTAATAACGCAACGTCGATGACGGCAGACCCGTGCGTCGCGCGACCTCGGCAATGTCCATCTGTGATCCCTTGACTTGAAGTTGACTTCAACTTCTAGAGTGGGGCCCGACACCTCCGATCGTCAACGCACAAGGGGCTCACATGAACGACATCATCACGGTGACCTGCATCGGAATCGGCGCCACCGCCGTCATGGATATCTGGCTGGTCTTCCTCAAGCGGATGGGCGTTGCGACGCTCAATTTCGCCTTCATCGGCCGCTGGATTGGCCACCTGCTGCGCGGTCGTTTCAGTCACGACTCCATTGCCAGGTCGGAGCCCATCCCGGGTGAAGTGGCGTTGGGCTGGATCGCCCACTACGCCATCGGCGTGGCCTTTGCGGCCTTGCTGGTGGCGGTGGCCGGTATCGACTGGACGGCAAGCCCGACCCTGCTTCCCGCCGTGCTGGTGGGCATGGCCACGGTCGCCGCGCCGCTGCTGGTGATGCAGCCGGCGATGGGGGCGGGCTTCTTCGCCAGCAAAACGCCTACGCCGCTGAAGAACTGCCTGCGCAGCCTGACCAACCACAGCGTCTTCGGCCTGGGGCTGTTCCTTGCCGCAGCTCTTCTGGGCTGGGTCACCCGCTGAGTCCGGCTCTTTTCATCACTCCAAATGGGATCACTCACCATGAAAAAGCTCGCCGTCATCTACCACAGCGCCTTTGGCCACACAGAACACATCGCCCGGCAGATCTGCGAAGGCGCCCAGGGCGTCGCCAATACCGAAGTCCACCTGCTCAAGGTCGAAGACCTTGCCGGCGATCCCGGCCAACTGCTGGCGTTCGATGGCTTCGTCCTGGGCTCGCCGACCTATTTCGGCGGTGTTTCCGGGGTCTTCAAATCCTTCATGGACGCCACCGGGCCGATCTGGCGTAGCCAGCAGCTGAAGGGACGCCTGGCGGCGGGTTTCACCGTGTCGTCGCTGGCGGCGGGGGACAAGCAGTCGACCCTGATGGCGCTATTCGTGTTCTGCATGCAGCACGGCATGCTCTGGGTGGGCAACCCCATCCTGCCGGAGCAGCATGCCGGCGTGCCCATGGCAGAAGCCGCCAACCGGTTGGGGTCCTGGTCTGGACTGATGGCCCAATCCAGCCATTCGGCGCCCGCCGACCATTTCTCCCCGGGGGATGTGAAGACCGCGCGGATGTTCGGCCGGAATTTCTCCGAGACCCTGCACCGGCTTGCCGGCGCCTGAGACGGAGGTGCCCGCATGATTCCCCGCCGTTTCGCCCCGTTACTCTTCGGCCTGATTCTCTCCGGGCTCATGTCCCTGCTGGTATCCGGCATCTCCACCTGGCGTGCTGCCGGACCGGTTGCGGACTTTCCCAGCCTCTGGCTCGGCGCCTGGCTCATGGCCTGGCTGGCGGCCTTTCCGACAGTACTGCTGGTTGCACCGGTGACGCGTCGGCTGGTGGAGGGGCTGGTGGGTGAATAAGACAGGCCGGGCTACGGAACTGGCTTGACCCCGATGGTGGATGAAGAGAGCGTCATTCACCCTGCACGCCGTGACGGAGCAGTCGCCGTCAGTTCAACCGATAACGCGCCAGCTCGTCTTTCGTCAGCACCCGCATGCGCGTCGGTTCGATGCCGTTCATGTCATCCAGCAGGCTCAGGGGGACGTTCATTTCCTTGAGGTAGGCAGTGGGGCTGTAGCCGCTGCCGACGGCAGCGAGGGCGGAGTCGCCGTGGGGGAAGTAGGGGCGGTGCAAGCCCACGTAGCCGCGCACGGTCTTGTTGCGGCCGGCGGCCAGCAGGTAGACGCAGCTGCCCTGGCACACGCCTTCGGACGGCACCATCACGTCGAAGCCGGTTTCCCGCAGCAGGCGGCCCATGCGGATGGCCTCGGTGACGCTGCCGCCGATGTTGTCCAGCAGGGCCAGCTTGCGGTCGAACTTGCCGGGGTTGGCGCGCAGGCCCTTCATCAGGGCTTCGTAATCGCCGGGGGCGATGTCTTCGGAAATCTGCACGGCGAGAATCCGGCCCGCCTTGGTGTGCTGCACGGGCTGGACTTCCACCTTGGCGAAGGTGGCTGCCGAGCAGAGGGAGGCGAGGCAGAAGACGGCGGCCTGGATTGCGGTACGGCTCATGGAGCAGGCTCTTTCTGGGGTAGGGATGGCGACGGTCGGAGAAGATACCGAAAAAAGGTGCCAAGTCTCCATATGACCTGAAAAGAGGCTTTCGTCGGATGGCCAAGCCCGGAGGCCGAGCGGAAATTGCGGGAACACTTGCAAGCTATTATCATTCGCGACTTTCGATTTCCGACCCTTCCTTCCCCCTCAGATGCCTCAGCGCAATCATGGTTTCTTCGAGCACTATGAAGAACTCATCGGCACGTGGACGCGCCGGCTGAGGAACCGCCATCGCGCCGAAGATCTGGCCCACGACGCCTTTGTCCGGGTCCTGGAAGCCGACCAGGACAACGTCCAGCAGCCGCGCGCCTACCTGCACCAGACCACCCGGAACATCGCCGTCGACCACTTCCGCCGCGAGGAGCGCCGTGCCCAGATCGAACTGGACATGGCCGAGCCAGGCGAGGAGTCGAGGAACGACCCCGAGTCCTACATGCACGCGGTCCAGTTGGCCGACTCGATCGAGAAGGCCTTGGCGGAGCTGCCGATGAACTGCCGCCAGGTGTTCATCTGGCAGAAGCTGGAAGGGCAGAGCCAGGCGGAGATCGCCGAGCGCCTGGGGTTATCCAAGAACATGGTTGAGCGGTATATGATCCGCACCCTCCGTCACCTGCGTGAGCGCCTGGACCTGAGCGCCACATGAGCCGACAGAGCACGACAGGGCACCAAGACCCGAGATATGGACAACGACCGCAGCCTGATTCCCGCCACCTGGATGGCCAACCTATGACGAATGCCGACTGCCGCGCGCGAGACGAAGCCGCCTACTGGTTCAGCCGCAATCGTGAACCCGAGCAGGGCGACGAGGGCCGTCGCGCTTTCGAAGCCTGGTTGGCGGCGGATGCATCGCACCGGACCGAGTACCAACTGCTCGAACGCCTCTGGAGCGCCGCCGACCTGATTCCCGAGCAGCGCCTGCGTGAGCTGTGCAACGCCGAGGTCCGGCCCTTGCCGGTGCCGTCGCGCCGTCGCTTCCTGCAGGGGGCACTGGCGGCTGCGGCCAGCGTGGTGCTGGCGGGTGGCGCGACCTACCTGTTCGATCCTTTCTCATTGCGCGGCGAACGCTACGTGACCGCGCTTGGCGTACGTCGCCAGGTCACCCTGGCCGATGGCTCGACCCTCGATCTCAATAGCCGTACCCGTGTCACGGTCATCTATTCCGCCAACCGCCGCCTGGTACGGCTGGAAACCGGGGAAGCGCTGTTCAGCGTGACGCCGGACAAGGCGCGACCCTTTGTGGTGGAAGCCGGCGCCGGCCGCGTGACCGTCACCGGCACCCGCTTCAACGTGCGCCACGGCGAACAAGACGTGCGTGTGGCGGTGGAATCGGGACGGGTGCTGGTTGCAGGCGGGCAGGGCGCGGAGGCCAGCCGACCGCTGCTGGCCGGTGACGGCATACGTATTGCGGCCGATGGCGCCGTCGGTCCGGTGCAGCGCATCGACATCGCCGCCATCACGGCCTGGCGACAGGGCAAGCTGATCTTCAATGACGTGCCCCTGGCCGAGGTGGCCGAAGAAGTGTCCCGCTACCGCGACAAACCCCTGCGAGTTGCCCCGGAAGTGGCAGGCTTGCGCTTCTCCAGCGTCTTCCGTGCCGATGACACCAACGCCCTGTTGGTGGCCTTGCCGCGCATCCTGCCAGTGAAGGTCAGAACCCTTTCTGATGGCTCAAACGAAATTATTCCGTTTTAGATTCAGGTTTTTTTCAGCTCGTTCGTCTTCCTGTCCGACTCTTCACGCCCAGCGCATGGCTGGGGGCATTCTTTCAGGACCGAACGAACGTGAACAACGACGTACAGCAACAAGCGGCATCCGCAGTTTCCTCCCGCAAGACCCAGCCCTGGCTGCCCCTGAGCCTGGCCGTTGCCCTGGCGGTGGCCAGCCTCGGTGCCGAGGCATCCGAGCGCAAGGACGTGCACATTCCGGCGCAGTCCCTCGCCAGCGCCCTTGGCCAACTGGGCCAGCAGACCTCGCTGCAACTCTTCTTCAGTCCTGACCTGGTGGCCGGCAAGCAGGCCCCAGCGGTGGACGGCAACCTGCTGCCGGAAGAAGTCCTCGCAACCTTGCTGCAGGGCAGCGGTCTGACCTTCGACCTGGCGGACGGCACCGCCATTCTGCGTCGTGTTTCCAGCGATGAGGGCGCATCCGCCATGGAGCTGCCGGCGTCCAGCATCACCGTGGTCGGCGACTGGCTGGGTACCGCCGAAGACGCCGTGGTGCAGAACCACCCCGGCGCTCGTACCGTGGTGCGCCGTGAAGCCATGATCGAGAAGGGCACGATGAACGTACGTGATGCACTGCGTGGCGTGCCCGGCGTGCAGGTGCAGGAATCCAACGGCACCGGCGGCAGCGACATCGCCCTGAACTTCGGCGTGCGCGGCCTGACGTCGCGCCTCTCGCCCCGTTCCACCGTGCTGATCGACGGCGTACCCGCCGCCTTCGCTCCCTACGGCCAGCCGCAGCTGTCCATGGCACCGATTTCCGTCGGCAACCTCGACAGCATCGACGTCGTACGCGGTGCCGGTTCCGTGCGCTACGGCCCGCAGAACGTCGGCGGCGTGATCAACTTCGTCACCCGCGCCATCCCGGAAAAATTCTCCGGCGATGTCTCCACCACGATGGAAGACACCGCCCACGGCGGCTGGAAGTACCTGAATAGCGCTTTCCTCGGCGGCACCGCGGATAACGGCATTGGCGCTGCGCTGCTCTATTCGGGCGTCAACGGCGACGGCTACCGCGATGGCAACAACGATAACGACATCGACGACGTGATGCTCAAGACCCACTGGGCGCCCACCGAGCAGGACGACTTGTCGCTGAATTTCCACTACTACGACGCCTCCGCCGATATGCCGGGCGGCCTCACCCAGGCGCAGTACGACGACAATCCCTTCCAGTCCGACCGCGACTGGGACAACTTCAGCGGCCGCCGCAAGGACGTTTCGCTGAAGTACCTGCGCCAGGTGGACGACGTCACCCAGGTGGAAGTGCTGACCTACTACAGCGACAGCTTCCGGGGCAGCCACATCGCAAGTCGCGACCAGAAGTTCCTCAACTCCTATCCGCGCAGTTATTACACCTATGGAATCGAGCCGCGCGTCTCGCGCATCTTCTTCGCCGGTGAGAGCACCCACGAGGTGGGCGTCGGCTACCGCTACCTGAAAGAGGCCATGCACGAAGAAAGCAGCCGCGTGGCCCTGGTGAAGAACGTCCCGACGCCGACTCCCGGCCCGTCGGCTGACGGCCACGTGTTCCAGGACCGCACCGGCGGCACCGAGGCCAATGCGTTCTATATCGACGACAAGATCGACGTGGGCAAATGGACCGTCACCCCGGGCGTTCGCTTCGAGAGCATCAACACCGACTGGCATGAGCGCCCTGTGATCGGCAGCAACGGCAAGCCGGTGCAGGAGAAGAACCGCACAAAGGACTACAACGAGCCGCTGCCGGCCCTCAGCGTGATGTACCACCTCTCCGACGCCTGGAAGCTGTTCGCCAACTACGAGACTTCGTTCGGCAGCCTGCAGTACTTCCAGCTCGGCCAGGGCGGCGTAGGCGACAACGCGGCCAACGGTCTGGAGCCGGAGAAGGCCAAGACCTACGAGCTGGGCACGCGCTACAACAGCCAGACCTGGGGTGGCGAAGCGACGCTGTTCTACATCGACTTCGACCACGAGCTGCAATTCATCAGCAACGATGTGGGCTGGACCAACCTGGGCGCCACCAAGCACCAGGGCCTGGAACTGTCCGGCTACTACAACCTGGACGAACTGCTTTCCGGCCTGAGCCTGACCGGCACCTACACCTTCACGCGCGCGACCTATGAAGGCGACATCCCGGGCTTCAAGACCCGCGACCTGCCGTTCTACTCGCGCCACGTGGCCAACGTCGGCCTGCGCTACCAGGTGGATCGCTGGACCTACAACTTCGATGGCTACGCCCAGTCGGGCCAGCGTGCACCGGGTACCGGCATCGACGCCAACGGCAACTTCACCGGCAACTACATCACCGAGCCGACCGCTGACGGCCAGTTCGGCGACATTCCCGGCTACGTGACCTGGCACGTGCGCGGTGCCTATGACTTCGGCGAGCAGCTGTCCAACCTGAAGGTGGGTGTGGGTGTGAAGAACATCTTCGATAAGCAGTACTTCACCCGCTCCAGCGACAACAACGCGGGCATCTACGTCGGCCAGCCGCGCACCTGGTACATCCAGGCCAGCGTGGGCTTCTAAGGCGCGAAGCCTGCGGCTCGCTTAGCGATTGAAATCGCCCCCACAGGGTCGTGGCGGGGTTGGACGCCGGCACGGACCGCTCCCTCTCCCGCTTGCGGGAGAGGGTTGGGGTGAGGGTAGTTGGGCTGTGCTGGGAGTTCCATGGGCGAACCTGCGGTCCGCTTGGCGATTGAAATCGCCCCCACAGGGTTGTGCCGGGGTTGGACGCCGGCACGGACCGCCCCCTCTCCCGCTTGCGGGAGAGGGCTGGGGTGAGGGCAGTTGGGCTGTGCTGGGGGGCCCCAGGCGAACCTGCGGTCCGCTTGGCGATTGAAATCGCCCCCACAGGGTTGTGCCGGGGTTGGACGCCGGCACGGACCGCTCCCTCTCCCGCTTGCGGGAGAGGGCTGGGGTGAGGGCAGTTGGGCTGTGCTGGGAGTCCCCTGGCGAATGAATTCGCCCCTACAGGGTTGGCTGGGGGGAGGACAGTTCACTCCCAATCATCGGGCTTCTTGTCCTTGCTCGGCGCCTTGTCGCTGATGCGTTTCACGTCCGCCGCCGGCACTTGCTCCGGCGGTTGACTGGGTCCCGGCGGCCTGGGGGCAGGGGTGCGGACGTTGGGGTCTGAGTTCATGGCGGGCCCTCCGGCTGTGACCTTATCCAAGCCCAGCACAGCGGCGCGCGTGGCGCCTTGGCCGTCGGTCGCTTTCGGTCCCGGCCGCCTGGCGGATGGTGTTTGCTAGGCTCAGTCCACTCGGTAATCGAGAGGCACGGCCATGAGCAGCAACGTAGACCTGAACCAGCGCCCCCCGTACGACCCGGTGATCCAGGCGATCGCCGACTATGTGCTCGGCGATCGCACGACTTCCGCTGAGGCGCTGGATACCGCACGCAATTGCCTGATGGACAGTCTCGGCTGCGCAATGCTGGCCCTGCGCTTCCCCGAATGCACCAAGCTGCTCGGACCGCTGGTGGAAGGCACCCTGGTGCCCCAGGGCTCGCGGGTGCCGGGTACGTCTTACCGGATGGACCCGGTGAAGGCCGCCTGGGACCTGGGCGCGATGATCCGCTGGCTGGACTTCAACGACACCTGGCTGGCGGCCGAATGGGCGCACCCCTCCGATAATCTGGGGGGCATCCTCGCCGTGGCCGACCACCTTTCCCAGCGCCGCCTGGCCCGAGGCGAAGCGCCGTTGACCATGCGCCTGGTGCTGGAGGCCATGATCAAGGCCCACGAGATTCAGGGCGTGATGGCCCTGGAGAACTCCTTCAACCGCGTTGGCCTGGATCACGTGGTGCTGGTCAAGCTGGCATCCACTGCCGTGTGCGCCTGGTTGCTGGGGGCGAGCCGCGACCAGTTGCTCTCTGCCATCTCCCACGCCCTGGTGGATGGCCAGGCCCTGCGCACCTATCGCCACGCGCCCAATGCCGGTTCGCGCAAGTCCTGGGCGGCGGGGGATGCCACCAGTCGCGGCGTGCGCCTGGCGGAGATCGCCCTGCGCGGTGAAATGGGTGTCCCCGGTGTGCTGAGTGCCCCGCAGTGGGGGTTCTACGACGTGCTGTTCAGCCATACCAACAAGGATCTGGCGACCAAGCCGCCAGAGCAGGTGCATTTCCGTCTGCCCCAGGAGTTCGGCAGCTATGTGATGGAGAACATCCTGTTCAAGGTCAGCTTCCCCGCGGAGTTCCATGGCCAGACAGCCTGCGAGGCCGCGGTGCGCCTGCATCCGCTGGTGCGCAATCGCATTACCGAAATCGATCGCATCGTCATCACCACCCAGGAATCGGCCATCCGCATCATTGCCAAGGAGGGGTTGCTGGCCAACGCCGCCGACCGCGACCACTGCCTCCAGTACATGACGGCAGTGGCCCTGGCCTTCGGCGACCTGCAGGCCGAGCATTACGAGGACGGCTTCCACCACTCACATCCAATCATCGACCGCCTGCGAGAACGCATGGAGGTGGTGGAGGACCCGCGCTACAGCCGCGAATACCTGGAACCTGACAAACGCTCCATCGCCAATGCCGTGCAGGTGTTCTTCAAGGACGGCCGGCATACGGAGCAGGTGGAGGTGGAATACCCCCTCGGCCATCGGCGCCGGCGGGCCGAGGGCATGCCGTTGCTGGAAGAAAAGTTCAGGGCCAGCCTGGCGACCCGCTTCGCGCCGCAACGTTGCGCGCAGATCCTCGCCCTGTGCAAGGACCAGGCGGCCCTGGAGGCAACGCCGGTGGACCGGTTCGTGGAGTTGTTCGTGGTCTGAAGCGGGGCCGGCACGGCCGTCCCCAGCGTGATCAGTCGCGGTAGCGATCACGCGTGCGGCAGACCTTTTCCTTGTCGAAGACCTCGCGAGAGGCATCGATGCGTATGCGGCAGGGTCCGTCGCGGTAGTCGCGGTGCCAGTCGCCCCGGCGCCACGTCTTGCCGCGCCCGTTGGGGCAGCGGACGACTTTGCGGTAGTAACCGTAATCGGTGATTTCCTTCACTCGGCAAGGGCCGTCGCGATACTGCTCGACCCTGGCATCGTCCCTGTCCCACCTGTGCTCGGCGTATGCGCTCTGCACGATGCCGGCAAGGGCTGCAACCAGAAGAAACACACCCACTGACGGGCCTGCTTTCATTTCACTACCTCGATGTCCGATACGGCTGGGGTTGGCCGGCGCCACGCGCGATTACGCGGTGCTCGTCCCGGCGACTGATCAGACAGCGCGGCGGGCGTTTTTGCTCAGAAGTGCAGTACGTCCGCTCGAGGGGCGGTGGGGTGGGGTGGTCCCTATACTCAAGGAACCCCGGCCGAAAGGCTCCTGGGGCGGAAGAAGCCCTATGAACGCTGCAGAAAGTTCTCCCGGAGTCCGGGAGGAACAGCTGCTTGGCTGGCTTGGGGAGGTACCGGTCCGGCTCCTGTTCATATTGCTCGTCACCCTTGCGTTGACGCTGGGCGGTTGCGCTTCGAAGCCGGCGCCCCCTGTGGCGCCCGTTGTCGTGTCGCAGAGCACCTGGCGGCAGGTGGACCGGGATATCGCCGCCGCGTCCCTGGCCGCCACCGGCCAGGCCAGGACCTACGCCCAGGACTCCATGGAGCGCTGGATGGACCTGGTCTACCAGCGCACCGAAAGTGCGTTCATACCCTGGTTCTCCAGCTTCTGGACCCGCAAGTGGTTGAGCATGAAGGTGGGTTGGTACCGCCTGAATTCCGACGGCAAGCGCGAGGACACCGTGAATCGGCTGGCCGCTTACCTGCAGGAAGAATATGACGACCAGGTGCTCAAGCCGGTTGCCCGCCAGCTCGACCCGGACGACATCATGGAGCAGGCCACACGGATGTATATCCAGCAGCTGGATGAGCGCCTGCAGGTGATACCCCAGCGTCTCGGCGTGCCCAGCGACCAGTTCGCCCAGCATTTGCAGAAGATCCCGGCCATCGAGCTACCGCCGCCCGGCCAGAGGGCCTCGCTGTTCCAGGTGCTCAAGGCCGAGCCGCTGGAAGAGCTGCCGGCCTACGCCTCGCTCATGGACCGGATCCGCAATGCGCCGAGCGGCGCTGGCGCCTGGTCCACGGACGACGGGCTGTCCACCATCACCCGCGAAACCAGTGAACAACTGGAAACGGAACTGGCCACCAGCGGTGCCGCCAGTGTCGTCACCAGCTTCATGGGGCGTGTGGCTGGGCCGGTGCTGTCCCTCGGCTTCACCGGTATCAGCGCCATGCTCAACGAGGAGGGGCGGCACGACCGTGAAGCGACCTTGCGCAAGAGCCTCAACCAAGCCTTCGACGAAGAGTGGCTGGAGCTGATGCGCAATCCGGAGACGGGTGTGATGGCCGGTGTGATCCATCTGTCCGGAACGGTCGAAGGTAGCCTGAGGCGGACCGATACCCTGCCGATCCAGTTCGAGCCCCTGCCGCGCGTGGTGCCCTTGCCCGACAACTAGCCGAACAGCACCGCCGAGCTCGCGGATCGACGCCGGATCGGAGTTGCGGGTGCTGCCCGTCGTACACCTTTCCAACGTCGAACTCCCCGGGGAATTCCTCGGCGCGGTGGAGGATTTCCTGCTGCGCCGTTGAGCGGCAGAACGGCTGGCCGGTGCGCCGTTGGGGCGCCCGGCCAGGGGGCTGTCATGAAATGAGAAGTTGCTGTCGTGCGATGTGAAGCACCCGAAAAGGGGGATGCCTAGAGTCCAATCCATGGGTCCGTGACCCGACTACAAGAATCAAGATTGGAGACAGGCATGGCCAAAGCTGTTCGCTTTTATGAAGCCGGGGGACCGGAAGTACTTCGCTATGAAGAGGTCGAGGTTGGTGATCCGGGACCCGGTGAGGTGCGTGTCCGTCACGTCGCCGTAGGTCTGAACTACGCCGATACCTACTTCCGCAATGGTACCTATCCGATCCCGCTGCCCAATGGCATTGGTGTCGAGGCTTCCGGCGTGGTGGTTGCGGTGGGCGAGGGCGTGGACAACGTCGCCCTGGGCGACCGCGTGACCTACACCGGCTTCATCAACACCCTCGGCGCGTACAGCACCGAGCGCCTGGTGCCCGCTGCGCCGCTGATCAAGCTGCCCGGCACCATCTCCTTCGAGACCGCTGCGGCCATGACCATGCGCGGCCTCACCTCCGCCTACCTGATGCGCCGCATCTATGACTTCAAGGAAGGCGACAGCATCCTCCTGCACGCTGCCGCTGGCGGCGTCGGCCTGATCGTTTCGCAGTGGGCCAAGCTGCTCGGCCTGAACGTGATCGGCACCGTGTCCACCGAAGGCAAGGCCGAAGTTGCCCGCGCCCACGGCTGTGACCACGTCATCAACTACAGCGAAGAAGACATTGCCAAGCGCGTACGCGAGCTGACCGGCGGTCGCGGCGTCGATGTGGTGTTCGACAGCGTTGGCAAGAACACCTTCATGTCTTCCCTAGACTCGCTCAAGCGCCGTGGCCTGATGGTCTGCGTCGGCACCGCGTCCGGCCCGATCCCGGCCTTCGATCCGGTGCTGCTGGCGATGAAGGGCTCGCTGTTCATCACCCGTCCGGCCCTGGCCGATTACATCGCCGATCCGGCGGAGAAGGCGGACCTGGTGGGCGAATTGTTCGACCACGTCGGCAACGGCCGCATTCGCATCGACATCAACCAGCACTACGCACTGGAAGATGCCGTTCAGGCCCACCGTGACCTGGAATCGCGCAAGACCACTGGTTCGTCCATCTTCGTCATCTGAGGCGCTGGTCATGAATGTAGAGCAACTCACTTGCGCCATCGGCGCCGAAATCAGCGGTGTGAACCTGGGCGATGCCGCCCGGGACGAGGGCCTGTTCGCCGAGATCAAGGCGCTGCTGCTCAAGCACAAGGTGCTGTTCCTGCGTGATCAGAAAATCAGCCGTGCCGAGCACGTGGCCTTTGCCCGCCGCTTTGGCGAGCTGGAAGACCACCCGGTGGCCGGTAGTGACCCGGAGCATCCGGGCCTGGTGCGCATCTACAAGGACCCGGAGCAGCCCAACGACCGCTACGAGAACGCCTGGCACACCGACGCCACCTGGCGCGATGCACCGCCCATGGGTTGCGTGCTGCGCTGCGTGGAGTGCCCGCCAGTGGGCGGCGACACCATGTGGGCGAACATGGCGCTGGCCTACGAGAAGCTGCCGGAAGACGTGAAAGCGCGCATCGAGGGCCTGCGTGCCCGCCACAGCATCGAGGCGAGCTTCGGCGCGGCCATGCCTATGGAAAAGCGCCTGGCGCTCAAGGCCATGTACCCGGATGCCGAGCATCCGGTGGTGCGCACCCACCCGGAAACCGGCGAAAAGATCCTCTTCGTCAACGCCTTCGCCACCCACTTCACCAACTTCCATACGCCCGAGCGCGTGCGCTACGGCCAGGACTACAGCATGGGCGGCAGCGACCTGCTGCGCTATCTGGTCAGCCAGGCGTACATCCCGGAGTACCAGGTGCGCTGGCGCTGGAAGAAGAACAGCGTGGCGATCTGGGACAACCGCTCCACCCAGCACTACGCCGTCATGGATTACCCGCCCTGCGTCCGCAAGATGGAACGCGCCGGGATCATCGGTGACAAGACGTTCTGACCACCTGCCCACCCGGCCAGGTGATACCCGGCCGGGACCTCTGAACAAGAACTTAAACAGGAGATCCCCATGCAATTCCTCGACGATTCCTTGCACCCGGAAAACATGGAAAAGGTGGTCATCACCGTGGCGCCCTATGGCCCCGAGTGGATGCCGGCTGACTTCCCGGAAGACATTCCGGTGACCATGGACGAGCAGGTCCAGAAGGCTGTTGACTGCTATGAAGCAGGCGCCACTGTCCTGCACCTGCACGTGCGTGAACTGGACGGCACCGGCTCCAAGCGCCTGTCCAAGTTCAACGAGCTGATCGCCGGCGTGCGTGAAGCCGTACCGGACATGATCATCCAGGTGGGCGGCTCCATTTCCTTCGCTCCCGAGAGCGAAGGCGAGGCGGCCAAGTGGCTGTCCGACGACACCCGCCACATGCTGGCCGAGCTGACCCCGAAGCCCGACCAGGTCACCGTGGCCATCAACACCACCCAGATGAACATCATGGAACTCCTCTATCCGGAGTACCTGAAGGGCACCTCCCTGGAAAACCCGGTCTACCAGGCCGCCTACAGCGAGATGACCGTGCCGGCCGGCCCGGCCTGGGTCGAGGAGCACCTCAAGCGCCTGATGGCCAACGGCATCCAGCCGCACTTCCAGCTCACCGGCATCCACGCCTTGGAAACCCTCGAGCGCCTGGTGCGCAAGGGCGTCTACAAGGGCCCGCTGAACCTGACCTGGATCGGCATCGGTGGCGGCTTCGACGGCCCCAACCCGTTCAACTTCTTCAACTTCATCCACCGTGCACCGAACGGCGGCACCCTCACGGCCGAGTCCCTGCTGAAGAACGTTCTGCCGTTCAACACCATGGCGCTCGCGATGGGCCTGCACCCGCGCGTCGGTATCGAAGACACCATCATCGACCAGCACGGCAAGCGCTTCTCCTCCGTGCAGCAGATCCAGCAGACCGTGCGCATCGCCCACGAGCTGGGCCGCGAAATCGCCAGCGGCAAGGAAGCGCGCGAGATCTACAAGATCGGCGTGGAATACAAGGACGTGGAAGAAACCCTGCGCATGAACGGCATGGCGCCGAACCGCCAGCCGGGTCAGAAGCACGTTCCGATGCGCACCTGACCAGCGTAGCCAGAAGGGCCGGCCCACAAGGTCGGCCCCGGCGGGGTGCTAACCGTATCCCCGCCAGCTAGCGTGACAAAAACAACTACACGCACAGATTCAAGGTAACCGCGATGGCCTTTCATTCCGCTGCCACCGCCGATTTCGACCAATCGGCCGTGAACGTCCCCCGCACCTACGCCTGGGTGGTATTCGCCCTGACGTTCGGTCTGCTGATCTCCGACTACATGTCGCGGCAGGTCCTCAACGCGGTATTCCCGCTGCTCAAGTCCGAATGGACGCTCTCCGACTCCCAGCTTGGCCTGCTCAGCGGCATCGTCGCCCTGATGGTGGGGCTGCTGACCTTCCCGTTGTCGCTGCTGGCAGACCGCTGGGGCCGAGTGAAGAGCCTGGTACTGATGGCCATGCTCTGGAGCCTGGCAACCCTGGGCTGCGGTCTGGCGAAGAACTACGAACACATGTTCGTCGCGCGCTTCCTGGTGGGTGTGGGTGAAGCAGCCTATGGCAGCGTCGGCATTGCCGTGGTGCTGTCGGTATTCCCTCGCGAGATGCGCGCCACTGTCACCGGTGCCTTCATGGCTGGCGGCATGTTCGGCTCGGTACTGGGCATGGCCCTGGGCGGCGTCCTGGCCCAACACCTGGGGTGGCGCTGGTCCTTCGCCGGCATGGCGATCTTCGGCCTGGTGCTGGCGCTGGTCTATCCAATGGTCGTCAAGCAGTCGCGCATCGGTAGTCCGCTGCCGGCGCGTAGTGCAACAGACGAATTCCCCTGCCGTCGCCCGCTGAAAACCCTGTTCGCCAGCCACTCGGTGATCTGCGCTTACGTCGGCAGCGGCCTGCAGCTGTTCGTCGGCGCGGCGGTGATGGTTTGGTTCCCCAGCTACCTGAATCGTTACTACTACATGGGCACCGATCAGGCTGGCGCTGTCTCGGCCATCATCGTGCTCACCGGCGGTGCCGGCATGATCCTCTGCGGCATGCTCAGCGACCGCATGTGCCGCAATTCCCCGGACCGCAAGATCGCCCTGGCCATCGCCTATTGCCTGATCAGTTGCGTGCTCCTTTCCCTGGCATTCCGCATGGCGCCCGGCGTACCGCAGCTGGTGGTCATCGCCATGGCCATGCTGGTAGCGACCGGCACCTCCGGACCGGCCGGCGCCATGGTCGCCAACCTGACCCACTACTCGATCCACGGTACTGCCTTTGCCACCCTGACCCTGGCCAACAACCTGCTTGGCCTGGCGCCCGGACCCTATGTCACTGGCGTGCTGGCCGATCTCTTCGGCCTGGATCGTGCCTTCCAGTTGATTCCGTTGATCAGCGTCGCTGCGGCCCTGGTGTTCTGGTACGGCAAGCGCCACTACCAGAAGGACATCCAGAAGCTCTCGCCGCTGATGGCAAGTGAGGAACGTTAATGAAACCGCTGTTGGTCGAAATGACTTTCGACTTCATCTGTCCCTGGTGCCTGATCGGCAAACGCAACCTGGAGAAGGCCGTGCGCACGCTCGCGCAGAGTCGCCCGGATGTGCAGGTGCAAACGCGCTGGCGCGGCGTGCAGCTGCTGCCCCACCTGCCGGCGCAGGGTGTGCCCTTCATGGAGTTCTACGTGCAGCGCCTCGGTAGCGAAGGTGCGGTACGTGCCCGCCAGGAGCAGGTGCAGGATGCCGCCTACCACGCCGACGTGGATGTGGACCTGCGCCGTATCGAAGTCATGCCCAACACCGCCAATGCCCATCGCCTCCTGGCTCTGGCCAAGGAGCAGGGCAGCGAGCGGCAAGTGGAAACCCTGCTGGAGCGCCTGTTCGCCGGCTACTTCCAGTCCGGCGAGGACCTGGGCAACAGCGAGCTGCTGCTGAGCGTGGCCAGGCAGAGTGGTTTCGACCCGCGTCGCCTGGAAGCCGCGCTGTTCGACGACGGTCGCCCCTATGTCGGTAGCGAGGCCGTCCCGGCCACCCAGGCAGTGCCGTCTTTTGCGATCGACCAGCGCCTGTCGCTGGCCGGTGCTCAACCGCCGTGGCTGATGCTGGCCCAGTTGCAACGTGCCCTGGAGCTGCGTGCGGCGGCGGGGGTCTGCACCGCATGACCCGGTTGGTGGAAGTTCCGGCAGCGCAGGTGCCGCCCGTGGGCGGGCGCAGCCTGTTCCGCCATGAAGAAAAGTCGCTGGTGCTGTTCAACCAGAACGGCGAGCTCTACGCCATCGACGAAGGCTGCCCGCACAACGGCGCGTCGCTGTTCAGTGGCCGCCTGGACGGGCGCCTGCTGCATTGCCCAGCCCACGGCCTGCGCTTCGATCTCGCCAGTGGCTGCGTGGCGGGCGTGAAAGGCTTTGGTGTCGCCACCTACGCGGTGGAGCTGCAGCAGGGCCGTTGTTTCATCGATCTGTCGCGGCCGCGGCCGCAGGAATCACTCGTATGTCTGCAACAGCAATAACCGCGCTGGGATCGCGTACCCGGGTATTGATGCCCGGTGTGATCGTCAGCGCAGTGGTCGCCGCGGCGGCCACCTTTCTTTCCGAGCACTACGGTGCTCCGGTGATGCTCTTCGCCCTCCTGCTGGGCCTTGCAGTGAACTTCCTGGCGGCCGACGGTGCGTGCAAGCCCGGTATCGAGTTCACCGCCCGCGAAGTATTGCGGGTTGGCGTGGCACTGTTGGGCATTCGCATCACCCTGGAACAGATCGCGTCGCTCGGCTGGCAGCCAGTCGCCATGGTGGTGGCGCTGGTGGTGGTTACCATCCTTGTGTCAGTCGCAGTGGCGCGTCTGCTTGGCTTCAACAGCCTGTTCGGCCTGCTCACCGGTGGCGCCACGGCCATCTGTGGCGCTTCGGCGGCCCTGGCCCTGGCGGCGGCGCTGCCCAGCCATCCGCAGAAGGAGCGCGCGACGCTGTTCACGGTGATCGGCGTATCGGCGCTGTCCACCCTGGCGATGATTCTCTACCCGATGATCGCCGAGGCCCTTGGGCTCTCGCCATTGCATGCCGGGTTCTTCATCGGCGGCACCATCCATGACGTCGCCCAGGTGGTCGGCGCTGGCTACAGCATGGGTCACGAGACCGGCGACAGCGCCACCGTGGTCAAGCTGATGCGCGTGGCGATGCTGCTGCCGGTGATCGTCTGCGCCGCCATGATCACTCGCATGCGCGGCGCCGAGCCGGGCAGCAAGCGGCCGCCGCTGTTGCCCTGGTTCGCGGTGGGCTTCGTGATCCTGGCCGCGATCAACAGCACGGGCGTGATTCCGCCGGTGGTGCAAGAGGCAGGTAACGAGCTTTCACGCTGGTGCCTGGTGATCGCCATCAGCGCTCTGGGCATGAAAACCCAACTCAAGGACCTGGCCTCGGTGGGTATCAAGCCCATCCTGCTGATGGTGGGGGAAACCGCGTTCCTCGCCGTCCTGGTACTGGCCATGCTGCATTGGGGGTTCTGAAACCCTGCTCCTGCTCCCGTAAGGGGGTCATCGACGCCTGCCACAGCGGGCACTTTGCCGCGCGACGAAGCCTCCTGGGACGGGTTTCGACGTGCGGTTTTTTTTGCCCTCATTTTTTGTGGGAGCGGAGGCTTCTCGCAGTGACGATTCGAATGCCCGGGGTAGCAGGATGAAGCCGATTCGGTAGGGTGTGCCTCTCGTAGGTTGGTCAGAGCGGAGCGATACCCATCGATGCGCGGCAATCGGCAGCATGCGGCGATCCAGTCCGCGAAAGTGCCGGGGCAGAGTGCTACCAATGGTTGGTACGGTGCCTGGCCATTTCGCGAATAAATTCGCTCCCACAGGGCAGGACTGCGTCCTGCCTGGCGATTGAAATCGCCCCCACAGGACTGTGCCAATCGTGTCTCTTACTCCTCCGCCTTTACCTGATGATCGCGACGCCAGGCTGCCGGGGCGGCGCCAAACTGGGTGGTGAACCAGCGGGTGAAGGAGCTGGGTACCGAATAGCCCAGCAGGTCGGCGATGCGGGAGAGGGAATAGCGCGGATTCTCCATGTAGCGCAGGACCAGGTCGCGGCGCACCTCGTTGATCAGGTCGGAGAAGGTCATTTCGCTTTCTTCCAGGCGCCGCTGCAGGGTGCGCACGTTCATCCCGAGGGACTGGGCGATCTGCTCGATGGTGGCACGGCCCATGGGCAGCAGCAGGTAGATGGCCTTGCGCACGTCGTTCAGGGTCGACTGCTGGGCGGCGCCGGGCAGGGACTCCACCAGGCGCCGCGCATGCCGGGCCATGGCCGGGTCGGCCAGGGGATTGGCCTTGTCCAGGTCGGCGGCCTGGCAAACGATGCCATTGAACTCGCTACCGAATTCCACCTTGCAGCCGAACACCCGCCGATGCAGTTGCAGGTCGGGTGGCGCGTCGTGGGTGAAGTTCACCGCCAGCGGGCGCCAGCCCGAGCCGAGGAGGGCGCTGCACATGCGGAACAGCACGCCGATGGCCAGCTCGATGCCCTGGCGCACGGCCACCGGCGGGTCGGTGATGATCTCTTCGCGCAGCACCACTGTCTTGCCCACTTCGTCCACGAACAGCGCAAGGGATTCGTTGAGCAGGTGACGGTACTGGACGATGGTCTCCAGCGCGTCGCGCAGCGTTGGCTGGTGCGACAGCAGCAGGCTGATGGCGCCGAAGTCCGAAAGCTGGCGGGACTCGGCCATGCGCAGGCCGAAGGTGAGGCAGCCACTGATGCGGGCGGAGTCTTCCAGGAGAGTAGCGGCCGCCGAGGTGGGCAGGCGTTGGTCGGGGTTTTCTATCAGTGCCTGGCTGAGGCCAGCCTGGCGCAGCATCTGTTGCGGATTGAGACCGAGGTGTTGGGCCACTTCCATGTAGTTGGTAAGGGCCGCCGCGCGAACCATTGGGGTCATGTTGATCGCCACGCTGTCGTTGTACCGGAGCGGGCCTGTAGGCATGCGCCGATTGTTCTTGTCAGATAAAGCGAAGTGAGTCTGTCGTCGCGGATAGTCTTTGAATTTGTCTTTCATGACAACGCCGGCATTTTTCCCTGTTCCGGCCAAATGAAAGTAAAGCCAATCCGTGGAAATTGGCCCAGGCCACGGACGGCGGGCATGACCCCCGAACGAACCGTCAGGCGGGGCAAAATCGCGCTGTCATGAAATGCGAAGTACCTGACGTTCTATGCAAAGCGGCTACCCCCCCGCACCTCTACTGTTTGCATCACGAAGTTCCTTCCGCCGCGATGGCGATCCCATCAGACGCAACAGGTTAATGACGTGAACGACAACGACAAGAACAGCACAACCATCCTCATCGTCCCGGGCCTTCGGGACCATGTGCCGGAGCACTGGCAGACCCTGCTGGCAGAACAACTGCCCAAGGTCCGCAGCGTTCCGCCGCTGGAGCAGGACAAGCTGAGCCTGCCGGCACGGGTCGAGGCCATCCAGCGTGAGCTGGAGCAGATCGACGGCCCGGTGATCCTGGTGGCCCACAGCGCCGGCGCACTCATGGTGGTGCACTGGGCAGCCCGCTACAGCCGGCCGATCAAAGGCGCGCTGCTGGCGACCCCGCCGGATCTCGACGCTACCTGGCCCGAGAACTATCCGAGCCCGGCGTCCCTGCATGCCAATGGCTGGACCCCGTTGCCGCGCGAGCCGTTGCCGTTCCCCACCCTCGTTTGCGCCAGCGACGACGACCACCTCGCCAGTCTGGAAGCGGTGCGCCGCATGGCCAGCGACTGGGAAAGCAGTCTCGTCGAACTGGGCAAAGTAGGGCACCTCAACCCGGCATCGGGTTACGGCGAATGGCCCTACGCGCATGAATTGATCCAGATGCTGGATCGCTGAAGCACGAATCAATCGAAGTCCGCCGGGGAGTCCGGCGAGATGGCACGCAGCCAAGCAACCGGCTGCGCGCTGAAAAGGCAAGGAGCACGGAAAGGGTTGCGGTAGCCACTACAACAAGAAGCGGAGCCAACGCATGAACAACAAGAATAATCACAACCTCAACTTGCGCAGGTGCCTGCTCGCCTCGGCCATTGCTGCCGGATTGGGCGTGCCGGCCGTGGTGCAGGCCTTCGAGGTCAACACCGGGAATCCGGACTGGTCGGTTCGCTTCGACAACACCGTGAAGTACAACTACGGCGTTCGCACCGAGAGCGCGGACAAGCGCATGCTGGCCACGCCGAACAACAACGACGGCGACTACAACTTCCGCAAGGCCGGCACCAACATCACCAACCGCGTCGACCTGCTGACTGAGCTGGACGTGATCCACCAGGGCAACAAAGGCTTCCGCGTCAGTGCCGCCAGCTGGTACGACAAGGCCTACGACAACACCGGCTCCAACTCGAACCCGTTCGTCAACGGCAACGAGGCCTTCTCCCGCATTGCCGGCCAACCCGGCACCAACAATGCGGTTCTGGGCAGCCCGCACCTTTCCAACTACGCCCAGCGCTATTACAGCGGCCCGTCCGGCGAAATCCTCGACGCCTTCGTGTTCTACAGCACTGAAATTGGCGAAGAGTCGATGTTCAGCGTCAAGGCCGGCCAGCACAACGTGTACTGGGGCGAGACCATCCTCAACCCGGTGCATGGCATCAGCTACGGCCAGTCCGGGCTGGACCTGGCCAAGCTCGCCGCCGCGCCGGGCACCGAAGCCAAGGAACTGTTCGTTCCGCGAAACCAGGTTTCCGCGTCCTTCACCATCAACCCCGAGCTGACCGTTGCCGCCCAGTACTTCCTGGACTGGGACGAAGCACGCCTGCCCGAGGCCGGCACCTACTACGGCAGCTCCGACCTGGTGGGCACCGGCGCCCAGTCCTTCATCCTCGGCCACACCGGCGGTCCGGGCCTGGCGGGTCCGAACGGCACCCTCACCAGCATCGCCCGTGGCCACGACATCACCCCGGACAAGCGCGGTGACTGGGGCCTGATGCTGAAGTGGTCGCCGGAGTGGCTGGACGGCACCCTTGGCGCCTACTACCGCAATACTGCGGAAATCCTGCCGCAGGCGGTGCTCGACGGCACCGGGCTGACAGCGCGAGGCGCGGGCGGTCCCATCGCCAACGTGCGCAACTCCATCAGCACCACCAACTACAAGTTCGCCTATGGCGACGACATCGACATCTTCGGCCTGAGCCTGTCGAAGGACGTTGGTGGCGTCAGCGTGGCCAGTGACCTGAACATCCGCCACAACATGCCGCTGGCGAGCATCCCGGCCATCGTCAGCGCCTCCGGCCCCGGCGGCCTGGCGAACGGCCTCGGCCTGCTGCCGCCCCGCGTTCCGGGGACCGGCGTGGTCACCGACATTCCCGGCAGCGGCGACAGCATGAGCGCCACCGGCGACACCCTGCACTGGACCGTCAACGGCCTGGTGACCATCGGTGACACGCCGCTGTTCGACTCGGCGTCTCTGCTGGGCGAGCTCTACTACAGCAACCTGCTGAAGCTCGATAGCAAGAACGAGGCGCTCTACAAGGGCAAGGACACCTACCGCGGCATTGACAAGCCGACCCGCGATAACTGGGGCGTCGCGGTGAACTTCACCCCCACCTGGTACCAGGTGTTCCCGGGCGTGGACCTGTCCACACCGATGTCCGTCAACGTCGGCCTGGACGGCGTGTCCCCGGTCCAGGGCGGCGGCGCCGAAGACACCGGCACCTACTCGGTCGGCGTCGGCGCGGCCATCTACAACCAGTACTTCGTCGACCTGAAGTACGTGGACTCTTTCGGCGATGCCGAGAAGTGCACCAACGGAGCCACCGACGGCTCGACACCTAACGCATTGGATGCCACGCAGCGCTACACCTGCTTTGCCGGGGGGTACTCCTCCTTCTCCGGCGGCGGGGCTACCACGGAAGACCGTGGCGCGGTGTACCTGACTTTGAAGACCACCTTCTGACATTCCGCGTAGCTCAAAAAATAGAGCAGGAGAGCAACGAGATGAAATTCGTGAAAACTCTGATGGCGGCTTCCCTCGCGGTGGCCTTCGCTGGTTCCGTCCATGCCGCCGTTTCGCCCGCCGAAGCAGCGAAACTGGGCAACAACCTGACCCTGGTAGGGGCCGAGAAAGCGGCCAGTGCCGATGGTTCGATTCCCGCCTACGACGGTGGCCTGACCACCGCACCGGCGGGCTTCAAGTCCGGCGACAGCATGCGCCCCGATCCCTTCGCCAGCGAAAAACCAGTGATGGTGATCGATGGCAAGAACGTCGACCAGTACAAGAACCTGCTCAGCGCCACTACCGTGGAATTGGCCAAGCGCTACCCGGACTTCCGCGTTGATGTCTACCCGACCCACCGTACCGTGGCCATGCCGCAGCCGGTGCTGGATAACGCCGTGAAGAACGCCACCGGCGCCAAGACCGCCAATGGCGGCCTGGCTCTGGAAAACGTGCTGCCGGGCGTGCCGTTCCCGATCCCGCAGTCGGGCAGTGAGGCCATGTGGAACCACCTGCTGCGTTACCAGGGTGTGACTATCAACTCCAAGTACGACTCCTGGAACGTTGACGCCGCGGGCGTGGCTACCCTGGCCACCACCGGCCAGGCCTTCATCAACTACCCGATCTACGAAGACCTGAACAAGCCCATCGCCAATACCGACGTGTATTACCAGATGAAGCTGTATTACTCGGGGCCGGCCCGCCGCGCCGGCGAGGCGATCATGCTCAAGGACGCCGCCAACGCCGTCGAGCAGCCGCGCCGCGCCTGGCAGTACCTGCCCGGCCAGCGCCGTGTGAAGCTCGCGCCGAGCCTGGCTTACGACACCCCGAACCCGGGTACCGCCGGTGCCGGCACCTACGACGACGTGTTCGTCTTCAACGGCGCCCTGGACCGCTACGACTGGAAACTGGTTGGCAAGCAGGAACTCATCGTTCCCTACAACACCTACAAGCTGACCTACGCCCAGGACCCGAAGGCCCTGACCACCGCCAACCACCTGTCACCTGACTACGTGCGCTGGGAGAAGCACCGCGTCTGGGTTGTGGAAGGCACTCTGAAAGAGGGCGCTCGCCACATCTACGCCAAGCGCCGCTTCTACCTGGATGAGGACAGCTGGGTCGCCCTGGCTTCCGACCAGTACGACGCCCGTGGGCAGATCTACCGTGGCTCCTTCGCCTTCCTCAGCCAGAGCTACGACAAGCAAGTACCGGACACCACCCCGTTCGTGATCTACGACCTGGTGGGTAACTCCTACAACATCAACGGCATCGTTGGCCCGTACGGCGGCATCCGTTATATCGACCCGCTGACCAAGGCTCAGTGGGCAGCAGAGTCCCTGGCTGGCGCCGGCATTCGCTAAGCCAGGTTGGTTGCCGCTCCCTTTGAGTGTGGGGGAGCGGCAACCGCTTTCTTTTTCAGAGGACAGTCCCGATGTTTTCTTTCAAGTTCATCGCCCTGGGCATGGCCCTCATGGCGGGTAATGCCCAAGCCGCGTCCCTGGTCGATGTGCTCGACCTGCCGGCACAGCGCAGCGAACTGGCGGTGCGCAGCCCCCTGCTGGACCTGGCCCAGGCCGGTCAGCGGCTGGTTGCCGTAGGCCAGCGCGGCCATATCCTTTATTCCGACGATCAGGGCGGCAGCTGGACCCAGGCCAGCGTTCCGGTCAGCTCCGATCTCAATGCCGTGCAGTTCCCCACGGCCAGCGATGGCTGGGCGGTAGGGCACGACGGCGTCGTGCTGCACAGCCGTGACGGCGGCGCCAGCTGGGAGAAGCAGCTCGATGGCCGCCAGCTCGGCCGCCTGATGCAGGATTACTACGCAACCCAGCCCGACGCCGCGCAATGGCTCGACGAAGGCAAGCGCATCGAAACCGAAGGGGCGGACAAGCCCTTCCTCGACGTCTGGTTCAGTGATGCGCAAAACGGCTTCGTGGTCGGCGCCTTCAATCTGATCTTCCGCACCCGCGACGGTGGCCAGAGCTGGCAGCCCTGGGCCGACCGCACTGACAACCCCTCCGGCTACCACCTTGCCGCCATCGCTGGCGAGGGCAAGCAGGTATTCATCGCCGGGGAACAAGGCCTGCTGCTGCGCCTCGACGACAGTGGCGAGCGCTTCCAGGCTCTGACGTCGCCCTACCAGGGCAGCTTCTTCGGGCTCAACGTCCAGTCTGACGTGGTCCTGGCCTACGGCCTGCGCGGCCACGCCTACCGTAGCGTCGATGGCGGTGCGAGCTGGAGCCAGGTCGAGACCGGGCTGAACGCCAGCATCACCGCGTCCGCCCGCGATGCGCGCGGCCAGCTCTACCTGTTCGGCCAGACTGGCCAGGCCCTGGCCAGCACCGATCAGGGCAGCAGCTTCCATCACCTGGACATCGGCCAGCCGGTACCGGTCTACGGCGCCCTGGCGTCAACCGACAACGGCCTGCTGCTGGTGGGCGCGCGGGGTATTGCCCAGCGCACCCTGGCTACTGGAAAACAAGAATAAGAGCGAGGCGACCCCATCATGGGCGGCATTAAACAAACCGCGATGCCGGTAATCCGGGATCTGAAAGACTTCGATGCGCGAAGCGGCAACCTGCTCGAGCGCATGGTGTTCAACAACCGGCTGTCGTTTGTGGCCGGCATCCTCCTGGTGACCCTGCTGCTGGGCTACATGGCCATTACCCGCCTGGAACTCAAGCCCAGCTTCGAGAAAATGATTCCCCAGGGGCATCCGTACATCCAGAACTTCCTGGACAACCGCAAGGCCCTGCGCGGCCTGGGTAACAGCGTGCGGGTCGTGGTGGAGAACACCCAGGGCGATATTTTCGACCCGGCTTACCTCGACGCCCTGAAGCAGGTGCATGACGAGCTGTTCCTCACTCCCGGCGTCGACCGCGCCTGGATGAAGTCCCTCTGGGCGCCCGGCGTGCGCTGGACAGAAGTGACCGAGGAAGGCTTCCAGGGGGGCCCGGTAATGCCCGATGGCTACGACGGCTCGCCAGCCAGCATCGAGCAACTGCGTCAGAACATCGCCCGTGCCGGCATCGTTGGCAGCCTGGTGGCCAACGATTTCAAATCCACCATGCTGGTGGTTCCGCTGCTGGACCAGGCCACTGCCGGCGGCCAGGGCGTGGACTACCACCAGTTCTCCCGCACCCTGGAAGACAAGTTCCGCCTGCGCTTCGAATACGCCGGCGATACCAAGGCCCAGGCTTCTGGCGAAGAAGGGCAGGGCGCGATCAAGATCCGCGTCATCGGCTTCGCCAAGCTGGTGGGTGACCTGATCGACGGCCTGATGCGCGTCATGGCCTTCTTCGGCCTGGCCGTGGTCACCGCCTTCTTCATCATCCTGGCCTACACCCGCTGCCTGCGCAGCAGCCTGCTGGTGATCGTCTGCTCGCTGCTGGCGGTGGTCTGGCAGCTCGGCATCGTCGCCTGGCTGGGCTACGCGCTGGATCCTTACTCGATCCTGGTGCCGTTCCTGATCTTCGCCATTGGCGTGTCCCACGCGGCGCAGAAGATGAACGGCATCATGCAGGACATCGCCCAGGGCACCCATCGCCTGGTGGCGGCACGCTACACCTTCCGTCGCCTGTTCCTGGCCGGCGTCACCGCGCTACTGGCTGACGCGGTGGGCTTTGCGGTGCTGATGCTGATCGACATCCCGGTGATCCAGGACCTGGCCATCACCGCCAGCATCGGTGTGGCCGTACTGATCCTCACGACCCTGCTGATGATGCCGGTGGCGCTGTCCTACGTCGGCGTGGGCAAGAAGGCCGCCGAGCGCGCCCTGCGCATCGACACCAACGCCGCCGCGCACAAGGGCTTCGGCCATGTGTGGGACTTCCTCGACCGGTTCACCGAAAAGCGCTGGGCCCTGACCACCGTGGCCCTGGCTTCGGTACTCGGTGTGGCGGGCTTCATGGTCAGCCTCAACCTGCAGATCGGCGACCTGGATGCCGGTGCGCCGGAGCTGCGCCCGGAATCCCGCTACAACCGTGACAACGCCTACATCACCAGCCACTACGCGCTGTCCAGCGACCTGTTCGCGGTCATGGTGAAAACGCCCGCCGAGGGCTGCCTGAACTACCATACCCTGATCCAGGCCGATCGCCTGGCCTGGGCCCTGCAACAGCACCCGAATGTGCAGGCCACGGCTTCCCTGGCCAACGCGGTTCGGCAGATCACCGCCGGAACCTATGAGGGCAATCCGAAGTTCCTCAGCCTGCAGCGCAACCAGGACGTGCTCAACTACGCCGCCCAGCAGGCGTCGGTGAACACTCCCGAGCTGTTCAACACCGACTGCTCGCTGATGCCGGTGATCGCGTTCCTGAAGGATCACAAGGCCCAGACCCTGGACGAGGTGGTGGCCATCGCCGACCGCTTTGCCGCTGAAAACAGCAGTGAAGACCGCCAGTTTCTGCTGGCGGCGGGCAGCGCCGGTATCGAGGCGGCGACCAACATCGTCGTGCGTGAAGCCAACCGCACCATGCTGCTGTACGTCTACCTGGCGGTAACCCTGTTCTGCCTGGTCACCTTCCGCAGCTGGCGGGCGACCGTGGTGGCGCTGCTGCCGCTGGTGCTCACCTCGGTGCTCTGCGAGGCGCTGATGGTGGTGATGGGTATCGGCGTGAAGGTCGCCACCCTGCCGGTGATCGCGCTCGGCGTGGGCATCGGCGTCGACTATGCGTTGTACCTGCTCAGCGTGCAGCTGCAGTTCCAGCGGCAGGGCCTCTCGCTGGCGGAGTCCTACAAAAAGGCGGTGTCGTTCACTGGGCGGGTCGTCGGGCTGGTGGGTATCACCCTGGCTGCCGGCGTGGTGTGCTGGGCCTGGTCGCCCATCAAATTCCAGGCTGACATGGGCATCCTGCTCACCTTCATGTTCCTCTGGAACATGATCGGCGCGCTGATCCTGATTCCCGCGCTGTCTTACTTCCTGCTGCGCGAGCGGGGCGAGGCGACCCGCCCGGTCACCCCGGCCGATGAGCCGGTCGCAAGCTCGACCAGCAAGGCCGCGCACAACAGCCGGATGGAGTCCGTGCAACCCTGACCCGCAAGCGAAGGAACTTGGACTAATCTGGAAAACGGGGGATCGCCGCCGGCCGCTTTGCGGTCGGCGGCGATGCCGTTTTCGGATTCGTCGACGTGCCTGCTCCCATGTTGTGAGGGCCGTCTCCAAGGACATAACAACATGCTTGATTACTTCGCGCTGGGCGTTCTCTTCTTCGTGGGGATCGTGCTGTTCTACGGCATCATCGTGCTCCACGACATTCCCTACGAAATAGCCGTACACCGTAACCATCCCCATCAGGACGCCATCCATGCCGCCGGCTGGGTGAGCCTGTTCACCCTCCATGCGCTGTGGCCCTTCCTGTGGATCTGGGCGATGTTGTACCGCGAGGACCGTGGCTGGGGCTTCGACCACGGCAAACCTGGCGCCGCCCATGACGCTGACCTGGCAAAGGAACTGGCGGAGCTGCGTCAGCGCATCGAACAGCTCGAAGGACGCACGTCGACCGCCCAGAACGAGAAGGAGGATTGAGCCATGGACCTGTTGCTAATCCTCACCTATACGGCGTTCTGCGTTGCCATCTTCAAGATCTTCAAGATCCCGCTGAACAAGTGGAGCGTGCCCACCGCCGTGCTGGGCGGCATCGTGCTGATCGGCGCGCTGATCTTCCTGATGAACTACAACCACCCCTATTCGGAAGTGGCGCGGACCTACTTCGTCTCGGTGCCCATCGTGCCTGAGGTGTCCGGCCTGGTAACCGAAGTGCCGGTGAAGGCCAACCAGCCCCTGGAAAAGGGCGATGTGCTATTCCGCATCGACCCGACGCCTTTCGAAAACAAGCTGAAGTCCATCCAGGCGCAGCTGGTGTCGGCCCGTGCCGATCAGTCCCGCGCCCGTGAGCTGGCGGCGCGCAATGTCGGCAACCGCCGCGACGTGGACCTCACCACGGCGCGGGTGGATGACCTGCAGGCGCAACTCAATATCGCCAAGTTCGACCTCGACAACACCGTGGTCCGGGCGCCGAGCAAGGGTTTCGTCACCCACGTGTCCCTGCGCCCTGGCGTGCGTGCGGTGAAGCTGCCGCTGCGTCCCTCCATGGTCTTCATCCCCGACGAGGGCTTCTACTTCATCGCCTGGATGCGGCAGAACAGCCAGTTACGCCTGACGCCCGGCGACGAGGCCGAAGTGGCGTTCGACGGTATCCCCGGCAAAGTGTTCAAGGGCGAGGTGAAGCAGGTGATTTCGGTGATCGGCGAAGGCCAGGTGCAGCCGTCCGGCACCCTGATCAGCTTCACCGGTTCACCACCACCGGGCCGCGTGCCGGTGTTCATCGAAATCACCGACCCGGAATACGCCCAGTACGCGGCCCTGATGCCCGGTGGTTCCTATGGCCAGGCGGCGCTCTACAGCAAGCACTTCCACCATGTGGCTATCATGCGCAAGATCCTCCTGCGCATGGCGGCCTGGATGAACTACATCTTCCCGTTCCACTGACAGCGCTAAGGCGGGCTGCCCCCCGGGCGGCCTGCCTCGTATGCGTGCTCGGCCATCCAGTGCCTCGCGATCTCTTCCCGCCGGCAAACCCACACTCCCTCATGCCGCTGCACATGGTCGAGGAACCGCGCCAGGGCCCTGGCGCGGGCGGGGTGGCCGCTGATCCTGCCGTGCAGGCCGATGCTCATCATCTTCGGTTGCCGTGCGCCCTCCAGCCAGAGGTGGTCGAAGGCATCCGTGAGCTGCTGGAAGAAGTCCTCTCCCGACGCGAAGCCGTGGGGCATCAGGTAGCGCGCATCGTTGTTGACCAGCGTGTAGGGAATCACCAGATGCGGCGGCGCGCCGGGGAGCCAGTAGGGCAGGTCGTCGTTGTAGGCATCCGAGCTGTAGAGGAAGCCGCCTTCCTCTCGCACCAGCCGGCGGGTGTTGGCGCTGACCCGGCCGGTGTACCAGCCCAGCGGGCGACGGCCGCAGATGCGCTCGATCAGTTCGATGGTCAGGCGGATGTGGCGCCGCTCCTCGTCTTCGGGAATTTCCCGGTAGTCCAGCCAGCGATAGCCGTGGCCGGCCACCTCATGGCCGCCGGCACGCAGGGCGTGGCCGATCTGCGGGACCAGTTCCAGGGCCCGCCCAACCGCGAAGGCGGTCAGCGGCAGGCCGCGTTCGGTGAAGAGGTCGAGAATGCGCCAGACGCCCGCGCGCGATCCGTATTCGTACAGGCCTTCCACGCTCAGGTCGCGTTCGCCGATGCGTGCCGGCCGTCCCGGCAGTTCATGCAGGTAGGCCTCCGATTGGGCGTCGCCATTGAGCAAGCAGGATTCGGCGCCTTCCTCGACGTTCAGCACGAACTGCAGCGCCACCCGCGCATCGCCCGGCCAGCGTGGGTGGGGTGGCCTGCCGCCGTAGCCGGCGAGGTCGCGCTCGGCCATCAGCCGAGCTCGAAAGTGGTGACGCCGAAGACCCGCTCCTGGGCGATGGCGGGGAATGGGCCAAGGTACATCCGGGCGCAGCCGAAGACTTCGGTCATGCCGTGGCGCTGCACCAAGGCCATGGCTTCGGGGTTGTTCTCCGGGGCGTCGAGATACAGCGGTCCGCCCGTGGCGAAACCGGACAGCTCCGCATAGAGGGCTTCGGCCACCTCGCCATCATCGGCGAACAGCGGTCCGATCTTGCAGCCGTTGAGGCAGCGCCTGACAACGCCGAATCCGGCAAGCCGGCCATTGCGACGGCAACCGAGGGCCAGCGCGTCGGGCTGGTTGATCCAGCCCTGGAGGAAGTGCGGGCGCGGCGCGGGGAAGCAGGTGCGGTCGTAAGCCTGAACCTCGTCAAAGGCAAATTCGGCGAGGGGGCGGATCTCTTCGTCGGACGTCCATTCCGGCGGTTCGGCGACGTCCACCTGAAAGCGCAGGTTGCGGTGGGAAAACACGAAGCCGCCTTTGGCGTAGTAATCCTGCATGGCGAACACGCCGTCCATGCCGATGCTGGCGCCCGGTCGCAGGCGTGCCAGCAGGCGGTCGCGTCGGGCGTTCCAGAGGATGTCGCCGAGGCCCCGGCCGCGGAATTCCGGGCGGATGATGAAAAAGCCCATGAAGCCGAACTCGCCGCCATAGGAGGTGATCGCGCCGCCGCCGATCAACTGGCCGTCCAGGTCCGCTGCGATGTAAGCCTCCGAATCGGTGGCCCAGAACAGCTCGGCATCGTGCAGGCCCGGGTTCCAGCCTTCGCGCGCGGCCCAGTGGACCAGTTCGTCCAGCTCGGGGCGAAGCATGTTGCGGATCACCAGCGGGATGGACATGGCGGAGCACTCCTGGGCCAGGGCGGACGCTTTGGGTATAGCGTCAACCGGGGAGGGCGGCCAGGCCGCCGGGCGGTGTCAGGCGTCGCGCAGGAGGTCGTGGGAGTCCAGAAGCCGCCAGGCGATTTCCGGGTGATTCTCCAGGCCGCGGCGGATGGCGGCCGGGATGGACTGGCGGGTCTTGCGGCAAAGACCCGGCAATTCGTCGATTTCGATGTCGATGCCACGCATGCTGCGCACTTCATTGAAGCCGGGGGCGATATGCAGGCGCACCCCGAGCTGCTCGAACATGCGCCGTTGCATGTGCTCCAGGTCAGCAAGGCTCTGGATGTTCTCCAGCCGCTCCAGCAGACGCTTCTCCTCCTGCCGGGTCAGGAGCAGGATGCGTACGTCGGCCCCGGGCTTTTCCAGCAGCTCGTCACGCCCGCAATTGCAGGCGCCGGGAGGGCAGGGTTGGCGGGTGGGGAGAGTGGGGGTCATGGCTTCCGATCATAGTCAGCCGATTGCCGGGGTGCCAACGACACCCCGACCGGGTTCATCGCAGCAGTTCCGCCACAGCCTGAAGCACCACTTCCGGCTTTTCGCGATGGGGAACGTGACCGCATTCATCTATGAGCAGAACCTGCGACGGACCGTCGGTCAAACGCGCGATCTGTTGCGGGTGCAGGTCGGAACCGAACTCGTCCTGGTCGCCGTGGATGGCCAGCACGGGGCAGTCCAGCCGTTCTATTCCGGCTTCCAGGCTCCAGTCGGCGAAGGCGGGGGAGAGCCAGGTTTCGGTCCAGGCGTCGAGTACCCATTGGGCTTTGTCGCCGTGATACCTGGCGAGCCGGTCCAACTGGCCGTCCTGCTGGAAGCCCAGCTTGGCTTCACGGATGCCTTGCAGCGTGCGGTCTTCGACGAAGGCCTGGGCTGATTCGGTGATCAGCGCCAGGCAGTGCTCGCGGTGGCGCGCCGCGCAATGGGTGGCCATGCCGCCGCCGACGCTGTGGCCGAAGGCGATGAATTGGTCGATGCCCAGGCGGTCTTTCATCGTGGCGAAATCGTACTCGGCCTCATCGCCGACAAAGCCGACCGACAGTTCACCGGGGTGCGCATCCGAGCGGCCGAAGCCGAGGCGGTCATAGGCCACCACCGTCTTGCCGGTGATCGCGGCCAGCTTGGCGGGAAACTCGCGCCACAGTTCCACGCAACCCAGGGAGTCATGAAAGAGGATGATGGGCGCCTCGTCGAACGACGGGCTGAGATGGGCAGGGCTCCAGATGCGGACGAACAGCCGGCCATGGAGGCTGTCGATCCGCAGGTCCTGTGTGTGGTGGCTGGGGCTAGGCACGGCGTGCTCCAGATTGGGAAATGCTGCCAAGGCTGCCAGAAAATGCCGCGTTCGTAACGATGCAGAGTGCGCTGGCGTCGGCGGGTGAGCCGTCTTAATCTCCCTGCTTTTCCTCCCCAGGGATGATTCGCCATGAGCACCGCACTTCTGATCATCGACGTTCAGCGCGCCCTCAGCGTTGGCCAGTATGCCGCGTTCGAAATCGACCGGGTGATCGCCACCATCAACGGCCTCAGCGCCAGGGCGCGGGCCGCCGGCATTCCGGTCGTGCTGATTCAGCATGAAGAGCCCAGCGGCGAGTTCGAGTACGACACCGAGAGCTGGCAGTTGGCGGATGACCTGGCCGTTGCCGAGAGCGACATCCGGGTTCGCAAGACCACGCCGGATTCCTTCCACCGCACCAACCTGCAGGATGTGCTGCAGTCGCGCGATATCCAGCGCCTGATCGTCTGCGGCTTGCAGACTGACTACTGCGTCGATACCACGGTGCGCCGCGCACTGGCGCTGGGCTACCAGGTGGTGCTGCCGGAGGATGCGCACTCGACGCTGGACAACGCCGCTATCTCCGCGCCGCAGATCATCGCCCACCACAATGCGGTGCTCGGCAGCATGTCCAGCTTCGGGGTGCGGGCGCGGGTGGTGCCGGCGGCGGCTGTCAGCATCGAGGGCTGAAGTCGTCCGGGAGATGACTGGCGTTAGCTGAAGGATGGTGACTGCCCTCCGGCGGAGGGCAGTGGTTGCGATGGTGGGGGAGGGGTCAGCGCTTGTTCTTGATCTGCTCGTAGCTGAGGCGCATGTCCTTCGCCCAGCCGTCGATCACCGGCTTGATGTTCTGGACGGTCAGCGCGGTTTCCTTGTTCTCCAGGGAGGTGCCGGTGCCCTTGCGCACCACCTCTGCCACAACCTTGGAGTTGCCGCCGTCGAGCACCATGGCTTCGGTGGCGATCTGTACTTCCTGATCCCGTGTGCCAATGGCCGTGGTGGTGGCGGCGACCACCAGGGCGATGGGAATTACCTCGTAGGGCTTGAGGCCCTCGGTCGACGCGGACACGGCGGTAATCGCCGGACGCAGGACCAGGCTGTCTGCCGTCGGGGAGTCGGTGACTTTGACTACCGAGCCCATCTCGCGGCGAAGTGCGGTGTCGTAGTAGCGGGTGATCTCATCGAGGGTGGCCTGGGAGATCTGCTGGCTCGGATGGGGCTTGGGGTGGAACTGGCTGGGCTCGATATACAGGCTGTTGTAACGCGACAGGTCCAGGGCTGGATCGACCCAGCGCGCCACCTTGGCGCCGCTGGCGGTTTCTTGTTCCTGGAGGACGCTGTAGTTCGGAAGGAATCCCGAATAGTGGCTGGGTTCGACCATGGTGCTGGAGCAGCCGCCAAGGGTCAGGATTGCGCTGAACGATACGACGAGAGGGTTGAGTCGCATGATTTCGCCTTACCAAAAATGGCTTGTATGGGGGAGCTTCCGGGGGAGTGCCTACTGCTATCTGTCTCGCCCCTTTCCGGGCGGAGGGCGGTGACAGCAGAAGCGTAGTTGGTCGCAAGGTGGATGCCAGTGCAATTTGCAATGGAGAGGGTGCGATTCGCGGAACTCACAGTGGCAGTTGGCGAGCGATGTGCAAGTAATTAGAATCACTCGCATTTGATTCAACTTCCAGTGTGTCCCTTAATGGATAATGCAGCCGTGGCCTCCGAGGTCTCCCTCGGCAACCTCTATCGCGACCACAGCAGTTGGCTGGAAGGATGGCTCCGCCGCCGCCTCGGCGATGCCTGGGATGCGGCGGACCTGACGCAGGACACTTTCATCCGGGTGCTCGCCGCCCACCAGGCGAGAACCCTGCCCAACCTGCGAGAACCGCGTGCCTACCTGCTTACCGTGGGGCGCCGCCTGCTGGTGAACCACCACAAGCGCCGCAGCCTGGAACGCGCCTATCTGGAAGCCCTGGCGAACCTGCCGGAAGCGCTGGTGCCGTCCCCGGAGCAGCGCTGGATATTGCTGGAGACGCTGCACGCCCTGGATGAGCTGCTCGACGGCCTGCCACCGGCGGTGCGCCGCGCCTTCCTCTGGGCGCAACTCGACGGGCTCGACTACGCCGCCATCGCCCTGCGCCTGGATGTGTCCGAGCGCACCGTCAAACGCTACATGGCCAAGGCGTACGAGCATTGCCTGCTGGTGGACCTGTGAGCGGCCAGCCTTCCGCCCAGCAGCGGCAGATTGCCCGCGAAGCGGCGCGCTGGCTGACGCTGCAGGAATCCGGCGAATTTCGTGACCAGCACCACGCCGAGTTGCAGCGTTGGCGCGAACGCAGCAGCGCCCATGAAGCCGCGTGGCAGAAGGCCGATGCCCTGCGCCAGCGCTTCGCCCGGCTGCCCGGGACGTTGGCGCTGGCCAGCCTCGATCGGCCCGACCTCGGGCGCCGTCGTGCACTCAAGCAGGCATTGGCCCTCGGCGCCCTGGCGCCGGTGGCCTGGCTCGGTTATCGCCAGCTGCCAATGGCTGCCTGGCGCGCCGACCTGCACACGGCCACGGGCGAGCGGCGCAGCTTCGACTTGCCGGACGGCAGCCGGCTGCAACTCAACACCGCCAGCGCCGTGGACCTGGACTTTGCCGACGGGCGACGCGAGCTGCGGCTGGTGCAAGGCGAAATTGCCGTGGATACCTCCGGCGGCCTGACGGTGCGTACCGGACAGGGAGTGATGTTGGCTTCCCGCGCATCCTTCTGCGTCCGCCAGTACCCGGGTGGTTGCCTGGTGTCGGTGATGGCCGGCGAGGTGCAGCTGCAGCCGCGCAACGGCGCGCCGGTGGTTCTGCAACAGGGCGAGCGTGCCGGGCTGAGCGCCGAGGGTACGACCCGTGCCGAGCGTTTCGATCCGCAGTTGCCCAGCTGGCAGCAGGGCCTGCTGGTGGTGGACAACCAGCCCCTGGGCGCCTTCCTGCGTGAGCTGGGCCGCTACCGGCCCGGCCTGCTGCGCTGGGACCCGGCACTGGAACGCGTGGCGGTGACCGGCACCTTCCGCCTCGATGACACCGACAAGGTGCTGGCGCTGATTGCCGCCAGCCTGCCGGTGGAGGTGCATTACCGCACGCGTTACTGGGCTTCCCTGGTGCCCCGCGAAAAACTTGGCTGAAGGCTGTCCCCTTTTTCCCGCTCGCTTGTCATCACCGGCAACAGAACGAAAAAGAGAGCCTTCGATGTCCTTCCCCTTTGCAATTCGCCCGCTGACCACACAGCTTTTGCGGGCCGGTTTCCTGATCGCCCTGGGCCTGCCGGGCCTGTCGCTTGCCGATGACGGCGAACGTCGCAGCTACCGAGTGCCGGCCGGTAGCCTGAGTACGGCGCTGACCCGGTTCGCCGGCCAGGCCGGCGTCAGCCTTTCCGTCGATCCCTCCCTGGTCAATGGGCTCAGCAGCCCGGGCCTGCAGGGCGAATATGGCGTGGAGGAGGGCTTTGGCGCCTTGCTGCGCGGATCGGGCCTGATGCTGGTGCCGGCGGGGACGGGCAGCTACATCCTGCAACCCGTACCGCGCCAGGATGGCGCGGTGCAGGAACTGCCCAGCACCGCCATCATCGGTCAGCACGACGGCGCGGCGGGCGATGCCTACGCCGGCGGGCAGGTTTCCCGTCGTGGCAGCCTGGGCATGCTGGGTGAGCGGGACTATATGGAAACGCCCTTCAATATCACCTCCTACACCAGTGAGGTGGTGCAGGACCAGCAGGCCAGGACCCTGGCCGACGTGGTGGCCAATGACCCGTCGGTACGCACCACCAACCCGTCCGCCGGGCGCTTCGAACAGTTCTCGGTGCGCGGCTTCAGCCTCTACAACAGCGACGTGGCATTCGGTGGCCTCTACGGCGTGTTGCCGACCTATTCCATCGACATGGAAATGGTCGAGCGGGTGGACATCCTCAAGGGGCCGAGCGCATTGCTCGGCGGCCTTGCACCCAACGGCAGCGTGGGCGGCGGCATCAATATCGAACCCAAGCGCGCGGACGATGAGCCGACCACCGAGTTCACCGCCATGCACGCGTCGTCCGGACAGCTGGGCGGCCATGTGGACATCGGCCGGCGCTTTGGCGAAGGGCAGCGCCTCGGCCTGCGCTTCAACGGCGTGCGCCAGTCCGGCGATACCGAATGGGACCACCAGAGCGTGGAACGCGAAGCCTCGGTACTGGGCTTCGATGTGCGCGGCGAGCGGGCGCGCATGTCCTTCGACATCGGCCATCAGGAGCGTGACGTGGATGGCCCGATGGAGCGGGTCGGCCTGGCGGCGAACGTGGAAGTGCCCGACGCCGAGGACATCCACAACAACTTCGCCCAACCCTGGACCTTCTCCAGGGCCAAGGACACCTTCGGCGCCGTGCGCGGCGAGTACGACCTGAACGAGTCCTGGATGGTTTACGCAGCGGCCGGTGCGCGCAATGGCGACTACGACTTCCTTCGCCACGCGGTGCAGGTGGTCAACGCGGCGGGGCGCTTCACCGTCAGCCCGCGCACCTTCCAGCGTGAAGAGGATGTGCTCACCACCACTGTCGGCGCGCGCAGCTGGTTCTCCACCGGTTCGGTGGGCCACACCCTGAACCTCAGCCTGAACCGCTTCGACATGACCTTCGACAACAGCGGTGCGCGCTTCGCCAACGGTGTCAGCAACCTGTTCGATCCGGTGACGCTGCCGGTGCCCGGCCCGCCCCTTGCCCTGGACAACCCCACCCACACCGAGACTGTGCTTTCCAGCCTGGCCCTCGCCGACACCCTCGGTTTCGCCGATGACCGCGTGCTGCTGACCCTGGGGGCGCGGCTGCAGCGGGTGGAGGTGGACAGCTCGGAACCGGGCGAGCCGGACCAGCGCTACGACGAGCGCGCCACCTCGCCGGCCATGGGCCTGGTGTGGCGCACCAGCGAGGCGCTGTCGCTCTACTTCAACTACATGGAAGGCCTGACCCAGGGGCAGGTGGCACCGGAGACCGCGAACAACGCCGGCGAGGTGTTCGCGCCGTTCAGGAGCAAGCAGGTGGAGGTAGGGGCCAAGTACGACTTCGGGCGCTTCAGCACCACCCTCAGCCTGTTCCGCATCGACAAGCCGTCCTACTTCACCGACAGCGCCGGCAACCTGCGGGACGACGGCGAGCAGCGCAACCAGGGCCTGGAGCTGAACCTGTTCGGCGAGCCGCTGGACGGCATCCGGTTGCTCGGTGGCGCCATGCTGCTGGATGCCGAGTTGGCGAAAACCGCCAATGGAAGCAATGACGGCAATCGCGCCATCGGCGCCCCCATCGTCAACGCCAACCTCGGTGTGGAATGGGATCTGCCGCAGGTGCGCGGGCTGACCCTGACCGCGCGGACCATCCACACCGGTTCCCAGTACCTGGATGCCGCCAACCGCCAGAAGATCGATGCCTGGCAGCGCTATGACCTGGGCGCGCGCTACGCCTTCGAACTGGGTGGTACGGACGTCACCCTGCGCGCCAGTGTGGAGAACGTGCTGGACAAGACCTACTGGGCGTCGGCGAACGTGCCCGATGGCACCGCCAGCGGCCTGACCCTCTCCACGCCTCGTACCTGGCTGCTCTCGGCCACCCTGGGGTTCTGAGGCCCAGGGTAGCTAGAGCCACCTGCGCACGCGACGCCGGTAGGCGTTGAAGGCGTCCCCGAACAGGGTCGCCAGCGCCTGCTCTTCGGGGCCGATCTGGAAGCGGTTCATGTAGAGCACGAACCCGGCCACGCCCAGCAGTGCGATGGGGGAGGCGAGGTAGATCGACCAGGCGACCAGGGCGATGGCGAAGCCGAGGTACATCGGGTTGCGGGTGTGGCGGTAGATGCCGGAACTGACCAGGGAGGATGCGGTTTCCGGCTGCAGCGGATTGACCGTGGTTCTGGCATGGCGGAACGACAGGACGCCGCTCAGGCAGACCGCAATACCCGCTGCCAGCACCAACAGCGCAAGGGCGATGCGCCAGCCGGAGGCCGCATCGATGCCGGGCACCCAGCGGGCGAGCAGCCACATCAGGACGCCGAACAGCACGGCAACCAGGGGCGGCGGTATGCGGTGTTCCAGCCAGTTCATGACGTCAACTCCTTTTCTGTCTGTGCTCGCGCGGGCCGGGCGGGCGATCCCGGGACTTTAGCAGCGCTTCGCCTCCGCGCCATTCAGCCTCAATCCGCGAAGAGCTCGAACATCAACTGCCTGAGCCAGCGTGTGGCGGGGTCGCGATGGTACTTGGCGTGCCAGAACAGGTTGATGTCGATCTCCGGCAGCTGGACCGGGTGGGGCAGGGCAACCAGGCCGAAGGGTTCGACGCAGGAGGCTGCGAAGCGCTCCGGCACGGTGGCCAGCAGGTCGGTGCGCTGGAGAATGTGGCCCACCGCGACGAAGTGCGGCACGTCCAGGCGGATATCGCGCTCGATGCCCAGGCGCGCCATGTGCGCGTCGACCTCCCCATGGCCGGTGGTCGCGGCTACCACACGCACGTGGCCGTAGGCGCAGAAGCGCTCCAGGGTCAGCGGCTCGGCGGTGGCCGGGTGGCCCTTGCGGCACATGCAGACGTAGCGATGGCTGAACAGGTGTCGTTTGTAGAAGCCTGCCTGCAGGTTCGGGAGCAAGCCCACGGCGAGATCGACGGTGCCGTTCTGCAGGGCCTCGGTCAGCGTCACCGCGTTGTTGCGCACGGTGCTGATGCGGCACCTGGGCGCCAGGTGGGTGAGGGCGTCCATCAGGCGCGGGGTGAAGTAGATCTCGCCGATGTCGGTCATGGCGATGGTGAAGGTGCGCTCGCTGGTGAGCGGGTCGAAGCTGTCCTGCCGGCTCAGGGCGTCGCGCAAGGTATGGATGGCCAGTGACACCGGGTCCGCCAGTTGCTCGGCGTAGGGCGTGGGTTCCATGCCCTGGTAGGTGCGCACGAAAAGGTCGTCCTGCAAGGTGGTGCGCAGGCGCTTGAGGGCGTTGCTGACGGCGGGCTGGGTCAGCCCGAGGTTGTCGGCGGCCGTGGAGACGCGCCGGTCGATGAGCAACTGGTTGAAGACCACCAGCAGATTCAGGTCCAGGTCGCGCAGGTCCATGGGCGTCTCTTATGGGAGTGGGGCGAGAGGAATATTCATACTTGAAATAGTCTGTATGGTAGTCGCTGTATTTATCAATATTCCTGCCTTGGCCATGATGGTTCCACTCCAACAACAACACCATCATGGGTACGAACATGAGCAAGAAGCCTGCCTTGCGCGTCGGCATCATCGGCGGCGGAATTTCCGGCGTCGCCCTGGCACTGGACCTGTGCCGCCACTCCCATCTCGTTGTCCAGCTCTTCGAATCCGCACCCGCCTTCGGTGAAGTGGGGGCAGGCGTTTCCTTCGGCGCCAACGCGGTCCGCGCCATCGCCGGCCTCGGCCTGGCGGAGCCGTATGGGCTGGCCGCCGACCGCACGCCGGAGCCCTGGCAGGACGTCTGGTTCGAATGGCGCCGCAGCGACGATGCCGGCTACATCGGCGCCAGCGTGGCCCCTGGTGTGGGGCAGTCTTCGGTGCACCGCGCGGACTTCCTCGACGTGCTGGCCAGCCGTCTGCCCGAAGGCGTGGCCCGCTTCAACAAGCGCGCCGTAGGCGTGGAGCAGCAGGGTGATGAGGTTCGCGTGCGGTTCACCGACGGCAGCGACTACGTGGGTGACCTGCTGATCGCCGCCGACGGCATCAAGTCCGCGATTCGCGGCCACGTGCTGGAAGGAATCGGCGCCGCGCCCGCCGCGCCACGCTTCAGCGGCACCTGCGCCTACCGTGGCCTGATCGACAGCCAGCACCTGCGGAAAGCCTATCGCGCCGCCGGTGTGGACGAGCACCTGGTGGACGTGCCACAGATGTACCTCGGTCTCGACGCCCATATCCTCACCTTCCCGGTGAAACAGGGGCGCATCATCAACGTGGTGGCCTTCGTCTCAGACCGCAGCCAGCCCGATCCCCAATGGCCCCAGGACGCACCCTGGGTGCGCGAGGCGAGCCAGGAGGAGATGCTTCGCGCCTTCACGGGTTGGGGCGACGCCGCGCGCATCCTCCTGGAGTGCATTCCGAAACCGACCTACTGGGCGCTGCACGACCTGGCCGAACTGCCTGGCTACGTGCATGGCCGCGTGGCCCTGATCGGCGATGCCGCCCACGCCATGCTGCCGCACCAGGGCGCCGGGGCGGGGCAAGGGCTGGAGGACGCCTACTTCCTGGCGCGCCTGCTGAGCGACCCGCAAGTGGGCCAGGACAACCTCGGCGAACTGCTGGCGGTCTACGACGCACTGCGCCGCCCCAGGGCCTGCCGGGTGCAGCGCACCTCCTGGGAGGCGGGAGAACTCTACGAACTGCGTGACCTTGCCGTGGGCGATGACGAACAGGCTCTGGGTGCGACGCTGGCCAGCCGCTTCGACTGGCTCTGGAACCACGACCTGGAGGCCGACGTGGGCGAGGCCCGCGCGCGCCTGGGCTGGCAGACCCTCAGCCACTGCGCCTGATTCCACGCCCTTTCACCGGGGTGGACCCAGGCGGCCGCCCCGGCTCTATAACAATGACAAGAAGAGCCATGCCATGCGTACCATCGATGTTTGCGCCCTGCTCGACGGGGCCCGTTGCAATGCCTTCCACGTGCGCGTGCTGTTCTGGTGCGCGCTGATCATCGTCTTCGACGGCTATGACCTGGTCATCTACGGTGTGGTGCTGCCCGCGCTGATGCGGAGCTGGAACCTCAACGCGCTGCAGGCAGGCCTGCTCGGCAGCTGCGCGCTGGTGGGGATGATGCTTGGCGCGCTGTTCTTCGGCCCGCTGTCGGACCGCATCGGGCGGCGCAAGACCATCATGACCTGCGTGATGCTGTTCAGCGGCTTCACCGTGATCAACGGCTTCGCGCGCACGCCCGAGGAGTTCGCGGTCTGCCGCTTCATCGCCGGGCTCGGCATCGGTGGCGTCATGCCCAACGTCGTGGCGCTGATGAACGAATACGCGCCGAAGAAGATCCGCAGCACCCTGGTGGCGGTCATGTTCAGCGGCTATTCCGTGGGCGGCATGCTGTCCGCCGGGCTGGGCATGGCGCTGATGCCCGCCTGGGGCTGGCAGTCGGTGTTCTTCGTAGCCGTGGTGCCGCTGCTGGTACTGCCGCTGCTGGTGCGCCAGTTGCCCGAGTCGATCAACTTCCTGGTGCGCCAGGGCAAGCTGGAACGCGCCCGGGAACTGTTGGCGAAAGCTATCCCCGACTATCGACCAGATGCGCGCGATCGGTTGCAGCTGGCGGGCGGACAGGCAGGCAAGGTCGCCATTTCCCAGCTCTTCCACGACGGCCGTGCGCTGAACACCCTGATGCTCTGGGTGGCGTTCTTCTGTTGCCTGCTGATGGTCTACGCCCTGAGCTCCTGGCTGCCGAAACTGATGACCGCCGCGGGATACGGGCTCAATTCCAGCCTGGCGTTCCTGCTGGTGCTGAACTTCGGCGCCATCTTCGGGGCCATTGGCGGTGGCTGGCTCGGGGACCGCATCGGCCTCGGCCGCGTGCTGTTCGCCTTCTTTACCCTGGGCGCGTTGTCCCTCAGCCTGCTGGCACTGAAATCCCCGCTGCCGGTGCTGTATCTCCTGATCGGCATCGCCGGCGCCTGCACCATCGGTACGCAGATTCTCGCCAACGCCTGCACCGTGCAGTTCTACCCCGCGCATATCCGCTCCACCGGCCTGGGCTGGGCCATGGGCGTCGGCCGCATCGGCGCCATCATCGGCCCGCTGCTGGGAGGCGCACTGCATGCCGCGCAGTTGCCGATCCAGGCGAGCTTCCTTGCGTTCGCGCTGCCGGGACTGGTCGGCGCCGCTGCGATCCTGGTGTTCCTCTGGCAGCGGCCGGCGATAGCCGCACAGGCCGAAGTGGCGCTGGAGAAGCCGTTCAGTTGACCGGTATCACCGACGGCTTGCCGATGTCCTTAAGCAGGAAGACCAGGAACCTGGCGGGCTTCTCCGTGCTCGCGTTACGGCACAACCGTGTGCAGGTCCTCGGGCCCTTCATGGACGCTCCTTGAGCATCACCTGTTCGACGCTCGGCGGTGGTGCAGGGGCGACCTAGTCCTCGGCCAGTACGGTTGCGCTGCAGCACAGGAAGAACAGGGCGGAGCGATGCGGGTTCTGCATGGAGGATTCCTCATCCGGAGTTCCTGGAAGCGCCTGGTACGTCATTTGCCGGAGGTGGCGGCCCACGACAAATGGCCGCCACCCGCCGCCGGCAATGGCGTTGGCCCGCCCGCTAGCGAGGTGCGGAGGCGTTCTTGAGCCAGTCAGTGAAGTGGATGCTGCCGACGAGAGGGTTATCGCCAGGCGTCAGCGAGCGGTCGTCGATCGGCGCGCCGAAGTAGGTGGCCTTGTCGTCGGCGATGGCCTCCCGTGGGTCCTCGTTGTGCTGGAGGTAGGCCTTGATGAAGGCGACCATTGGCAAGCGGTCTGGCCCGGCCACCTCTGTCATCCGGTTGCTGGGTTCCTGCTCGGCGACGTTGGCCAGCGCCGCGACGACGTCGGCCGAGGCGATTGGCTGGAATTCGGCTGCTGGCAGGCGGATGACATTGCCCTCGGCGCCGGAGTGGGCGATGGCACCGATGAACTCGAAGAACTGGGTGGCGCGGAGGATGGAGTAGGGAACGCCCGCGTCCTCGATCAGCTTCTCTTGGGCCATCTTGGCGCGGAAGTAACCGCTGGCGAGCATGCGCTCCGTGCCCACGACGGATAGGGCGACATGGTGTTTCACGCCGGTAGCCTTCTCTGCGGCAGAAAGATTGCGTCCGGATTGTTCAAAGAATTCCAGTACGGCGGCGTCTTCGAACGACGGCGAGTTGGCGACGTCGACCACCACCTCGGCACCCTGCAGCGCTACCTGCAGGCCTTCGCCGGTCATGGCGTTGACGCCGGTTCTGGGGGAGGCCGGCAGGACATCATGCCCCCGCTGGCGAAGCAGGCTGCAGAGTTGGGTGCCGATGAGGCCTGTTCCTCCGATAACGACGATTTTCATGCGGATGCCTCCAGGTGATTGGGCACCGGTAGGTGCACTTGTCGGCATGGGGCGAGCGCGCTTCTGGGTGGGGCTACACTCGCGGTTGGTTGGCTGGCGGGAACCTTCAGGGCCGTTGGGTGGTGCTTCGGGCACCACCCAATCGACAGTGATTCGTATTGACGACCACGTTAGGACCGCCGCCGGTATCCGCCTAGGACATTGATCGTGGGATTTCAGCCATGAACCGTCGCGTCGGCATTCTGGTCTATCCGGGCTTCGTATTGCTGGATCTGAGTGGCCCGCTCGAAGCCTTTTCCAACGCCAACCAGCTCGCATCCGCCGATTACGCGCTGACGGTCGTCTCCATGAACGGCGGGATGGTGCGCAGCGCCTGCGGGCTTCCCGTGTTCACCGAACCCTTGTGGCCGATTGCGTTCGACACCTTCATGGTGGTGGGGGCCCCCGAACCGCCGGAGGGCGACTGGGTGGCCGACGTGGCGGCGGCCATTGGCCAGGTCGCCAGGCGTTCGCGCCGGACCGCCAGCGTCTGCACGGGTGCTTTCCTGCTGGCCGCCAGTGGCCTGCTCGACGGCCGGGTCGCCACCACCCACTGGTACTACGCGGCGCAGCTGCAGGCGCGCTACCCCGCACTGCGGGTCGATGGCGACCGGATGTGGAGCGAGGACGGCGACATATGGACGTCAGCCGGCATGTCCGCCGGCATCGACATGACCCTGGCGATGATCGAGCAGGACCTGGGCAAGGAAACCGCGTTGGCAGTCGCGCGGATGCTGGTGGTTTACTTCCGGCGACCGGGTGGCCAGTACCAGTTCTCCTCGCTGCTGGATTTCGATCCAGGCTCCGATCGCATTCGCGCGACGCTGAGCTTCGCGCGCGAACACCTGGGCGACAAGCTGTCGGTCGAGCGCCTGGCCGGGGTGGCGAATCTCAGCGTCAGGCAGTTCGGGCGGGCCTTCGCATCGTCTACCGGCACCACCCCAGCACGGGCGGTGGAGCGTCTGCGGGTGGAAGCGGCGCGACCGCAGGTGGAGGATGGCCGGCAGACCTTCGAGGAAATCGCCCGCCTGAACGGCTTCATCGACGCCGGCCGCATGTGCCAGAGCTTCCTGCGGGTCATCGGACGTACGCCGCAGGAGCTGCGACGTTGCGCGCGCCGGGTCGACACCTTGCGCCAGGCCTTGTAAGCCGCGGCGCATTGCTGGAAGGTAGGCGCCCTCAGGCCCCAACCCTCCACTCCTGTTGGGCACCGTGGGGCGCAGTCGCCCCGGACACCAGTGAGAAGATCTGCATGAACATCAGTGTTCGCAATGAACGCGTCGATGATATCGAGGCCATTTCCCGACTCACCGAAGCTGCCTTCCGGAACGAAGAGCACTCGAGCCACACCGAGCAATTCATCGTCAACGCGCTGCGGCGTGCCGGGCGCCTGACGATTTCCCTGGTGGCGGAAGAGGGCGAGGTCATCGTCGGCCACGTCGCGATTTCGCCGGTGACCCTGTCGTCCGGTGCGACGGGCTGGTACGGCCTTGGGCCGATCTCCGTATGGCCCGGACACCATGGCCAAGGCATCGGTTCGACCTTGATGCGGGCGGCTCTTGGCGAGCTGAAGCGCATGGGCGGTGCCGGCTGCGTGTTGCTGGGGGACCCCGGCTACTACGGGCGCTTCGGTTTCGAGGTGAGGCCTGGCCTGGTGCTGCCTGGCGTGCCACCCGAATACTTCCAGGCGCTCTCGTTCGATGGCGAATTCCCGACGGGCAGCGTGAGCTACCACGAGGCCTTCGACGCGACGGAATAGCGCTGCCGCGAGCGGAAGGCGGCCGACCCGCGCTAGTTTTCGGCCATCACCCGTTCGTGCACGTACTGCCTGAATTGCTCGGGCGCCAGCGGGCGGGAGAACAGGTAGCCCTGGAATGCCTGGCAGCCGTGGCTGACGAGGAAACTGCGCTGGGCTTCGGTTTCCACGCCTTCGGCCATGACCGATAGGCCGAGGATATGGCTCAGGCTGACGATCGCGCAGGCGATGGCGGCGTCGTTGGGGTCGATCAATACGTCGCGGATAAAGGACTGGTCGATCTTGAGCTGGTCCAGCGGCAGGCTTTTCAGATAGGAGAGCGAGGAGTAGCCGGTGCCGAAGTCGTCCAGCGACAGGCCGATGCCGATTTCCTTCAGCTCGACCATCTTGGCGACCGTGCCTTCCATGTCCTCCACCAGCATGCCCTCGGTCAGTTCCAGCTTGAGCTTCTTCGGGTCGGCGCCGGTGTACCGCAGCACGGTCAGCACCTCTTCCACGAAGTCGGGATGGTGGAACTGGCGCGCGCTGACGTTCACCGCCATGACCAGCCGGGCTGTATCCGGGTGCCTGGCCCAGGCCACCAGTTGGGCGCAGGCGGCCTGCAGGGCCCAGCGGCCCAGCGGTAGGATCAGGCCGGTTTCCTCGGCCAGGGGAATGAATTCTGCCGGGAACACAATGCCCCGTTCAGGGTGCTGCCAGCGCATGAGCGCCTCCGCGCCGATGATGCGCCCGGCGCTGTTCACCTGCGGCTGGAAATGCAGCAGCAGGTCCTTGTCCTGCAGGCCCTGGCGCAGGTCGGCTTCAAGTCGCGCCCTTGCGGTGGCGACCGCCTGCATTTCCGGATCGAAGAAGCGCATGGTGTTGCGGCCCGCCGCCTTGGCGCGATACATCGCCAGGTCGGCGCGCTTCATGATGTCGTCCACCGTGTTCAGCTGCCCTTGGAACAGGGCGATGCCGAGGCTGGGCGTGCTGTGGTGCTCGTAGCCGTCCAGGTGGTAGGAGATGTTCAGCGAGGTCAGGATTTTCTCGCAGATGGCCTTGGCCTGGATGGCGGCGTCCGGCGGGTTTTCGCTGAGCCCTTCCAGCAGCACCACGAACTCGTCGCCACCCAGGCGCGCCACCGTATCGCTCTCGCGAATGCAGGTGGAGAGGCGCTGGGCCACTTGTTGCAGCAGCAGGTCGCCACGGTCATGGCCCAGCGTGTCGTTTAGCGCCTTGAAGTTGTCCAGGTCGATCAGGATCACCGCGCTCGTGTGCGGGTTGCGCATGCCACCGGCCAGCACATGCTGCAGGCGATCCAGCATGAGGCGGCGGTTGGCCAGGCCCGTCAGCTGGTCGTAGAAGGCCAGGCGATTGACCTCCCGTTCGGCCGCCTTGCGATGGCTGATGTCGGTATTGATCGACAGCACCGATTGCGGCTCGGCGTTTTCGTCGCGCACCAGGGTGCGGTGGCTTTCGAAGGTGATGGTGGTGCCATCCCGGCGGCGCAAGGTCACTTCGCCCGACCAGTCTCCCGTCTCGATCAGACTCTGAGTGGCCTCATCGATGGCGGCGTGATCCTGGTAGATCAGCTCTGCGGCCGAGTGGCCGAGGGCTTCCTCGCGGGTCATCCCGTAGAGGCGCTCGGCGCTCTTGTTCCAATAGAGGATGCGGTGCTCCATGTCGTGGACGACGATGGCGTCCTGGGCCTTGTCCAGCAGCGATGCCTGCTGGCGGAACTGCCGTTCGCTGGCGCGAAGGACGGCGAGGTAGCCATCGCGTTCGGCGGCATGTCCCTCCATTTCCCGCTTGATTCGCCGGCCATAGAACACCGCTGCGCTGACCATCATCAGCACGAACACCATGATCGCGTACTCGATCCGGCGGAGCTCTTCCACCGACTCCAGTTCTTCTTCGAGCAGCCGGCTCTGGATCTGTCCGACACGCTCGCGCACCGTGGCGAGGGAGGCGAGCAGCATGGCGTACTTCCTGTCCATGGTCGCCATGCGCTTGCCGGCGTCGTCCGATTTGCCTTGCCGGAAGAAAGAGAAGATCAGCGAGGCTTCCTTCACCATTTCCACCATCGCGGCGTCCACTTCGGCGACTTCGTCCTTCAGCGCGATGGTGTAGGCCTGGATGCCGACGCTGTGATCTGCCTGGTTGGCGATTCGGGCCTCCAGTTGCTGCTTGGCCATCGCCAGGTGATGGTTGAAGGTGTCCAGCGCGGCGGTCATGTTCCGCGATTCAGACTCGACGTCATGGGTATCGAACACGTTGTTGCCGGGGGCGTTGACGTCCGATGCCAGGCTGCCCAGGGTCGAGTAGGACGACAGTTGCTGGACCCAGGACTGGTTGGCCTTGATGGAGCGGTGGTAGGTGTCGACGATCAGGTGGTTCAGCAGCACGCTCAGCACGACGACCAGGACGTCGAAGCCGGCGAGGAAGAAATACATGCGATGCCAGCGGGTCGTACGCGGGGGGGGCGATTGGGCGGAGATTGCTTGATTGGCGGCGCTTTCACCTTCGAAAGAGTCCATTTCACGATCTCCAGCCATCGTCCATATGTTCGGGCTTGATAAGCGACGCTACAAACGCCAGACGTCCCGTTCTCTCAATGTCTGTGCCGGAATTCCCTCGGGTCAGGTGCCGGAGATCGTTTTCCGTTCGGTATGGCGACACTCAAAGCATAGCCATGGATTAGCCATTATTGAGTGGGCGCGACTGCTGGTGCGCGGGCGGCGACGGGCTGTCGTCGGGGCGGAGATCAGAGCCGGATCCTCTCACGGCGTAGCCTCGCGCAAACCACCTGTTGCCTCGACCGCGTCTGTGGAGTTTGGTGGCAACGGATGCGGAGCAGGGGCGGGGCGCTCAAGCCCGGGCTCTTCCGGCTTCGTATGGGGGCGGTTGAAACGAAAAAACTGCCCGGCCTTTAGATTGAATATTCACTAAGGTTATTTGCTAATTCCTGACTCGAATATCCATTGCGCCAGTAACGCTGTTGTCGATGCCTTTCTGTTCGCGATAGCGCGAATCTCGCCGTCATCACGAAGTCGGTCGCTGTCATCGATGAGGAAATCACAGGCCGGACGTAAGTGGCCGACGCTTTCTCGCCATCTTGTTCGCCGGATTCGCGCTCCTAGAATCGGCCCCCATCCGGTTACTCATTCCATCCTTTGAGGGAGCTCCACCATGATGAATGCCATGCAGATGCCGATGTCCGCCAATACCATGATGCCGATGATGGGCATGCCCATGATGATGGCCACCATGCAGTGCGACATGCAGGACGACGGCATGATGTGCAAGATGATGCCGGCCATGGGCATGGACATGGCGATGTTCCGCAACAGTGCGGACATGGTGGCGATGATGATGAACTGCGGCATGCCGATGATGATGCACTGCGGCAACATGTCGATGATGTGCATGTCCCAGGCCGGCATGGCGATGATGCCGATGATGGGCATGATGAACATGATGCCGATGATGGGTATGGGCATGCCCATGCCGTCCATGAAATGCATGATGGAGTGCTCCATGCAGGGCGACGCCATGATGTGCAAGATGATGCCGATGCAGGGCATGAACATGGAGATGTTCAAGAACTGCTGCGCCCTGATGATGAAAATGATGGAGTGCGGCATGCCGATGATGATGAGCTGCAACGGCATGCCGATGATGTGCTGCACCTGCTGATCGGCAGGATATGAAAGAGCCCGGCCGGGAAACCCGCCGGGCTTTTTTGTGCTCGAAAGTTTTGCCACGGCGCCCGGGTCACACTCGTGGCTCGGCTGGGCTCCGATGGTGGATCGGTGAAGCGTGATCCCCCTGCGCGGTCGTGTAGGGGGTAGGGTGGATGTCGCTCTTTACATCCACCTTCAAGGTGCGGGGTGAAACCGATCGCGGAGCGGTGAGGCCTGCTTACCTCGACCTTCGCTCAGTCGAGCCGCTCGGCGTAGGTGGTGACCAGATACGCCACCGCTTCGCTGTTGGAGGGATTGCGGTAGGTATGCGGCTGATCGGCGTAGAACAGGATCGAATCGCCGGTGGCGAGCAGAAAGCGTTCCTCGTTCACGCTGATTTCCAGCACGCCCTGGGCGACAACCAGGTTTTCCTGGGTGCCCGGAGCATGTCCGGGAGAGTCCTCGATAGCCAGTCCCGCCAGGCGCAGTTCATAGAATTCCACCTGGCGCGAGCAATCGAAGGGGAACAGTGCGCGGCTGACGAAACTGCCGTCGCTGTTCACCAGGCGCTTGCTCTGGCGCGCCGGCAGTACTGCGACACCGTCGAAGGCACGGTCATCAAGAAAGGCCGCCACCGAGACCTTGAGGCCCTGGGCGATCTTGCACAGCACCTTGATGGAGGGAACGCTGCGCCCGGACTCGATCTGCGCCAGCATGGCGCGGCTCACGCCGGATGCGCGGGCAAGGCCGTCCAGCGACAGGTTGCGCTTGCTGCGCAGGCGCAACAGATTGCTGGCAACGCGCTGGCTGATCGGGTCGTCTACGCCGGTTGCTGGCAGCAACACCTGGTCATGGGCGTCCAGAGGTAGTGACTGGCCCATGGTCACGCCTCACGAATGCCAGTATTCCGCTGCTGTTGGGTGAGCTGGAAAGCACCGAATCCCGCCCGGCAGGCGTACATCGTCCACATCAGCTCGGCCATGCGGCGTGCCTGACGGCGCGTGCGGTAGCGGGCGAGGTCAATGACGTTGTCGGTACGGTCCATGATGCAGCTCCTGGGGGAGTCCTGAAGGTTGACGGAGCTAGACTAGCCTTTGTTTTCTTAGGTCAATAAATACTTAATTAATATTTTGTAATTCTATTTGGTTATTTAAGGCCGGAGGCTCATTTCGCCTTTGCGGCGGACTGGGACGCGCACTCTGGTGCTGTGATTTTCTGATCTGAGAGATGCCGGCTGACGTGTTGCCGTCGGGAACCGGCAGGCCGGTGGCATCAGTGGGGTGAGGCTCGGCGTGCTGCGGGCCGAGCCACTGGGCATGGATGGAACCAGGGCGTTAGCAGGAGCGGTGTGCCGAGCCGGATTCAGATCTCGACTTGCGTGCCCAGTTCGATCACGCGGTTAACCGGCAACTGGAAGTAGCGCATGCTGCTGTTGGCGTTCTTGTGCAGGAAGGCGAACAACCCTTCGCGCCAGAGCGACATGCCCAGGCCACGGGTTGGAATCACCGTTTCGCGACTGAGGAAGTAGGTGGTGCGCATGGGGGTGAAATCCAGTCCCTCGACGCGGCAGTTCTGCAGGGCTTCCGGCACGTTGGGCTCCTCCATGAAGCCGAAGTGCAGCAGGACGCGATAGAAGCCGCCGTCGTAGCGGCTGACTTCGAATCGCTGGTGATCGTCGATGCGCGGCGTGTCGCGGGTCACCACGGTCAGCAGCACCACCTGCTGGTGCAGCACCTGGTTGTGCAGCAGGTTGTGCAGCAGCGCGTGGGGGACGGCATCGGGACTTGCACTGAGAAAGATGGCAGTGCCCTCGACGCGGTGCGGCGGTTGCAGGCAGATGCTTTCGACGAAGCCGCGCAGGGGCAGGGCGGTTTCGTCCAGGCGATCGATGAGGATGCGCTTGCCGCTCTTCCAGGTGGTCATCAGCACGAACAGGATCACCCCGGCAATCACCGGGAAGGCGCCGCCCTGGAAGATTTTCGGCACGTTGGCGGTGAAGAACAGCGAGTCTACGAACAGGAACCCGAGCAGCAGCGGTACCGCCAGCCAGCGCGGTACGCGCCAGAGCAGGAGCATCACCGAGGAGACCAGCAGGGTGTCGATCAGCATGGTGGTGGTCACCGCCACGCCGTAGGCGGCAGCCAGGGCGCCGGAGGAGCCGAAGCCGATCACCAGCAGGACCACGCAGGTCATCAGGGCCCAGTTCACCACGCCGACGTAGATCTGGCCCTGGGCGGCGCTGGAGGTGTGCTGGATCTGCATGCGCGGGATGTAGCCGAGCTGGATGGCCTGCTGGCTCAGGGAGAAGGCCCCGGAGATCACCGCCTGGGAGGCGATGATGGTGGCCAGGGTGGCCAGGCCGATCATGGGGATCAACGCCCATTCCGGCGCCAGCAGGTAGAAGGGGTTGCGCGCGGCCGCCGGGTTGGACAGCAGCAGTGCGCCCTGGCCGAAGTAGTTCAGTACCAGGCCCGGGAGGACCAGGCTGAACCAGGCGTGGGCGATGGGGTTGCGGCCGAAGTGGCCCATGTCGGCGTAGAGCGCTTCTGCACCGGTCAGCGCCAGTACCACGGCGCCGAGGATGGTGACGCCGATGCCGGGATGGGCCAGGAAGAAGTTGAACGCCCACCAGGGATTCACCGCCTGGAGCACTTCGGGGCGCTGGACGATGCCATGGATGCCGAGTATGCCCAGCACCACGAACCAGATCACCATCACCGGGCCGAAGAGAATGCCGATGCGCGCCGTGCCGTGCTTCTGGATCAGGAACAGGCCGATCAGCAGTACCACGGTGACCGGCACGACCCAGTGGCCGAGGCCGGGCAGGGCGACATCCAGGCCTTCCACCGCCGAAAGTACGGAAATGGCCGGGGTGATCATGCTGTCGCCGTAGAACAGCGCCGTGCCGAACAGGCCCAGCAACACCAGCAGTCCGCTCAGTCTCGGGTAGGCTGTGGTGGCACGGCGCGCCAATGCGGTCAGGGCCATGACGCCGCCTTCGCCGTCGTTGTCGGCGCGCAGCATGAACAGTACGTACTTGAGCGACACCACCCAGAGCAGGGACCAGAGCACCAGCGAGAGGATGCCGAGCACGCCCTCGGCGTTGACCTGCACACCGTAGTGGCCGGCAAAGACCTCCTTGAGGGTGTACAGCGGGCTGGTGCCGATATCGCCGTAGACCACGCCGGCTGCTGCCACGAGCAGGCCGAATGAGGACGAATGGGCGCGAGAATGGGCCTGTGGCTCCAGGGTGCTGGAACTCATCGAGTCACTCCGGGGGATGGGGCGCGGTGCGGATGGTGTGGGAGACACGGCATTCGGCGGGGAATTCGAGGTGTTGCCACGGAAGGGCGCCAAGTATCCGTTCTGGCCGTGGGGCTCGGCGTAAAGAATGCGTAAAAAGTGATGGATTCGACCGGCTGGCGCCCGCCGCTACCAGTTAGCCAGACGCCTTGTAAGCTGAATGATGTACCCGGTCTACAAGTGGGGAGGTTTGCGATGAGCGTCAACGCAATCGGGCTGACCGTGATGGCCTGCCTGTTCCTCGGCTGCATTGGCATGGTGTTCTGGACCAACCGCCCGTTCATCAAGGACTGGTTCGAGCATCACCATTGGCACTGGCCACATTTCCACTGAGTTGCCGCACCGCCTCTTGCGAATCGAGCGCAAAAAGGACCGCCACGGTGCCAAGGCGCAATTCGGCACTTCATGCCGTGACGGTCAAGCTCGATAAGTTCGAGCGCTACTAAAATGCAGCCTTTCCGCATCTGGCGGTGTGCCACTAGGACCGAACATTCGACCGTACGAGCTGAACGCGGCACCTGGATTCCGAGGGCGCCGGTCCAGCCCAGGTTGTGAAACGGACGGGCCGATCAGCGACCTTCGCCCTGTTCTTCCACTATGCAGGTGCTGTCGAAGCGCGCCGACTCCAGGCGGTTGCGGCCTTTCTGCTTGGCGCGGTAGAGCAGCCGGTCGACGGCCTGGATGAAGGGCAGGGGCCGGTCCTCCTGCCGGGGCACCACGGTGCCGACGCCCAGGCTGATGGTGAGCAGGGAAGCGACGCCGGATTTTTCGTGGGGGATGCATTGCTCGCGGATCAGCTTCCGGCAGCGTTCGGCCACCTGGCAGGCGGCGGCCTCATCGGTGGCGGGGAGGATCAGCACGAACTCTTCGCCGCCGAAGCGGGCGACGAAATCCCGGGGGCGGATGGCGGCGTTGATCAGCGCACGACCCACGTTCTTCAGGCAGTCGTCGCCCTGGATGTGACCGTAATGGTCGTTGTACTGCTTGAAGTAGTCGATATCGAGGAGGATCAACGACAGCGGCTCGCCGGTGCGCTGGGCATTGGCCCATTCCACGTCCAGCATCGAGTCGAACATGCGCCGGTTGGCCACGCCGGTCAGCCCATCCTTGTAGGAGTACTCCTCCAGCTGCTTCTGCAGGTCGATCAACTGCTGCTCGGCCTTCTTCCGCTCGCTGATGTCGAACATGAAGCCGATCAGCGCTTCCACCTCACCATCGGGGTTGCGCATCACGTGCACCACATCGCGGATCCACACGTAGTCGCCCGTGGTGGTCAGGGCACGGTAGTCCGCTTCGTGGTCGGTACCGGCCTGGGATTGGGAGACGCAGAAGGCGACGACCGCGTCGCGGTCATCCGGGTGCATGCGTTCGGCCCAGTCATTGACGCTTACCCAGCTGGACTGGCTCCAGCCCAGCAGTTCTTCGATCTGCGGGCCGATGTAGGCGAAGGTCATGGTTTTCCAGTCGATCTTCCATGGGATCGCCCGGGTGGATTCCAGCAGGGCCTTGTAGACCTCCTGGGTGGTTTCTGCGTCGTCTCTCATGGTGCCCCCGTACTGGCCGAATCGGTTGGCGCCGTCCCTTGCGCGAAGCCTCCTTATACCTAATCGGATCGGGTTTCAGGCAGTGGCGTCGCGAGCCAGGTGATGACTCGCGTCGGCCGTTGGGGAGGAGGAGGTCCGAACTCAGGACTTGCTGCCCTGGGCCTGCGCGGGCGCGGCCACGGCGGGCAACGGGATGCCCTTGGGCCAGAGCAGCCAGATCTGGCCCTGCTGCTTCATGTTGCCGGCCAGCTCGCCGGCTTCCGCGCCCGTGCCCCAGAACAGGTCGGCGCGCACTTCGCCGGCGATGGCGCCGCCGGTGTCCTGGGCGGCGACCGGGCGGACCACCGGACTGCCGTCGGGGCGGGTGGTGGAGAGCCAGAGCAGGCTGCCCAGCGGGATCACCTTGCGGTCGATGGCCACGCTGTAGCCGGCGGTGAGCGGCACGTTGAGGGAGCCGCGCGGACCTTCGTTGCTGTCCGGGTTGAGGCCGAAGAAGACGAAGCTCGGGTTGCTCGCCAGCAGTTCCGGTACCCGCTGCGGGTTGGCGCTGGCCCAGTCGCGGATCTTGCCCATGCTGACTTCTTCCTGCTTGAGCTGGCCCTGTTCCACCAGCCAGCGGCCTACCGGGCGATACGGGTGGCCATTCTGGTCGGCGTAGCCAATGCGCAGCTGGCGGCCGCTTTCCAGCTGGATGCGACCGGAACCCTGGATCTGCAGGAATTGCAGGTCCATCGGGTTGGTGAGCCAGGCCAGCACCGGCGCCTTGACGCCCTGGGCGCGGATGGTGGCGGCGTCGTCATAGGGCTTGAGCACGCGGCCTTCCAGGCGACCGCGCAGGCGCTTGCCCTTGAGTTCCGGGTAGAGGCTGTCCAGGGCGACCACGATCATGTCTTCGGGTACGCCATAGACCGGCACCGGCGTCTGCTCACTCTGCTCCAGGCTGCCGGCGTACACCGGCTCGTAGTAACCGGTGATCAGGCCCTGCGGGCTGTTGCGTGCATTGCGCAGGCTGTAGACCTCCAGTTGCGCCTTGAGCCAGGCGCGAACGGCGGCCGGGTCCTCCTGCACTTGGGCTGCGCTGGTGCAGGTGGCGGACCAGATCGGGTCCTTGGCCAGGCGTGCGCAGGCGGAGCGCCAGGCCGTGAAACCGGCGATCACGTCGGCGTCGCTGCTGGCGGGGAGTTCTTCCCAGCTCGCCCGGGTGTAGGTATCGACCTTGGGCTGCTCGGGCTTGGCGGGCTCCTTGTCGCAACCGGCGACCAGGGAGAGCAGGGCGGCGACGCACAGCGCCAGCCGGCCTCGGCGGAAGAGGGGGGCAATCACGTCTTGCGGTTCCTGATGGGGTGAATCGAGGGCGGTAGCTTGGTGAATGGTGTGCGCAACGTCAAATTTGCCCGACGGATTCATTGACCCAAGCCACTGAAATCAAAAGGAAATATTCATTCAATAAGGTGCCCCCAGCTTTGACAGAGGCCTTTGGTGTGACTCGTAACATTAGAAATTTCCGCAAGACCCTGGACGCCGTGGCCATGAACAACGAGGCCGCCGCCCTGGCGGTGATGCGCGCAGCCGACCGGATCGGCGATGCCGTGCTGAAGGAACAGCTGTTCAATGTGATCCAGCGCATGAACCAGGATGCCGCCGAGCTGCGTGTGGTTCGTGATCACGTCGCGTGAGCGCAGGCCAGCGCGATTCTTCCATTTCTGTTGAATGAAATTGCTGCTTGACCTGAAGGCCAAAGGCCCTCTAGATTGCCCGCCATGACTAAATCCCCTTGGTTGTCCGGCCCCGCGATTATTACCGCCATTCCAGCAGTGGCGGGTTAGCCGACGACCAAACAGAAACCCGCCCTCGAGGCGGGTTTTTTCCTTCTGTCTCCTGGGTGCCGAAATCAAGACCAGGAGCCCTGCATGACCACCTTAACCACCCAAACCGGACACCTCACCGAGCGCCCGCTGGATGAGCGCGAGGCGCTGCTCAAGCACTACGTGCGCAAGATCCTCGCGGCGCCGGTGTACGACGTGGCCATCGAAACGCCCCTGCAGCCGGCGCGCCAGCTCAGCGAACGCCTGGGCAACCAGGTGCTGCTCAAGCGCGAGGACCTGCAGCCGGTCTATTCCTTCAAGATTCGTGGCGCCTACAACCGCGTGGTGCAGCTGAGCGCGGAAGAGCGCGCGCGGGGCGTGATCGCCGCGTCGGCCGGCAACCATGCCCAGGGCCTGGCGCTGGCGGCGCGGGAGCTGGGCATCGAAGCGACCATCGTGATGCCGCGCACCACCCCGGAACTCAAGGTCCACGGCGTGCGTTCCCGTGGCGGCAAGGTGGTGCTGCATGGCGATGCTTTCCCCGACGCCCTGGCCCATGCCCTGAAGCTGGCAGCGGAGCAGGGCCTGACCTTCGTGCCGCCCTATGACGACCCGGACGTGATCGCCGGGCAGGGCACCGTGGCGATGGAAATCCTCCGCCAGCACGCCGGCCGCCTGGACGCTATCTTCGTACCCGTGGGCGGTGGCAGCCTGATTGCCGGGATCGCCGCCTATGTGAAGTACCTGCGCCCGGAAGTGAAGGTGATCGGCGTCGAGCCGGAAGACTCCAACTGCCTGCAGGCCGCCATGGCCGCTGGCGAGCGCGTGGTGCTGGGGCAGGTCGGGCTGTTCGCCGATGGCGTGGCGGTGGCGCAGATCGGCGCGCACAACTTCGAGGTCTGCCGGCATTTCGTCGATGAGGTGCTGACGGTGAGTGCCGATGAAATCTGCGCGGCGATCAAGGATATCTACGACGATACCCGCTCCATCACCGAGCCCGCCGGCGCGCTGGCCGTGGCCGGGATCAAGAAGTACGTCGAGCGCGACGGCGCCAGCGGCCAGACCCTGGTGGCCATCGACTCCGGCGCCAACATCAACTTCGACCGCCTGCGCCACGTGGCCGAGCGCGCGGAGTTGGGGGAGAAGCGCGAGGCGATCATTGCCGTGACCCTGCCGGAGCGTCCGGGTGCCTTCAAGGCCTTCTGCGAGGCCCTCGGACGGCGGCAGATCACCGAGTTCAACTACCGCTACAACTCGGGGGACGAGGCGCACATCTTCGTCGGCGTGCAGACCCATCCGCTCACCGACCCGCGCGCGGCACTGGTGGAGAACCTGCAAGGCCAGGGCTTCCCGGTGCTGGACCTGACCGACAACGAACTGGCCAAGCTGCACGTGCGCCACATGGTGGGCGGTCGCGCGCCGCAGACCGGCGACGAGATGCTGCTGCGCTTCGAATTCCCCGAGCGTCCCGGTGCGCTGTTCAACTTCCTGAACAAGCTGGGCGGGCGCTGGAACATCACCCTGTTCCACTACCGCAACCACGGCGCCGCCGACGGCCGCGTCCTGGCCGGCCTGGCGGTGCCGCAGGACGAGCGCGACGCCGTCCGCGCGGCCCTGGACGAGATCGGCTATCCGTACTGGGACGAAAGCGACAACCCCGCCTGCAAGCTGTTCCTGGGTTAGTGCCTGCTTCTTTGTGGGGGCGATTTCAATCGCTGAGCGGACCGCAGGTTCGCCTTTTGAGCGGGGGAGCTGCGCTCCCCATAGCGAATGAATTCGCCCCCACAACCCCGTTCCCCACTCAGCAGAAAGACCTCGTCAGATAATTCCGACAAAAGCGATGTTAACGCTAACAATCTGGTGTTAGAGTGCGCTCCATTCGTTGACCGATCCCTTGGAGGACTGCCCATGTTGACCTGCGGAGAACTGCTGGTTGAGCTGCTGGAAGGCTTTGGCGTGGATACCGTGTTCGGTATCCCTGGTGTGCACACGGTAGAGCTGTATCGCGGCCTGCCCAATACCGCTATCCGTCACGTGACCCCACGTCACGAGCAGGGCGCCGGCTTCATGGCCGACGGCTATGCCCGCGTCTCCGGCAAGCCGGGTGTGTGCTTCATCATCACCGGCCCGGGCATGACCAACATCACCACCGCCATGGGCCAGGCCTACGCCGACTCCATCCCCATGCTGGTGATCTCCAGCGTCAACAACACCGAACAATTGGGTATGGGCGGCGGCCGCCTGCACGAGCTGCCGTCCCAGCGCAACCTGGTGTCCGGCGTCGCAGCCTTCAGCCACACCCTGATGCGCCCGGACGAACTGCCGGACGTACTGACTCGCGCCTTCGCCGTGTTCAATGGCGCCCGTCCGCGCCCGGTGCACATTGAGATTCCGATCGATGTGATCACCGCACCGGCCGATCACGTGCGTCGCAAGCTGGGCGCGCTGCCGAGCCGTCCCGGCCCGTGCTCGGACGCCATCGCCCGTGCCGCCGAGATGCTCAAGGGTGCCAAGCGTCCGCTGGTTCTACTGGGTGGCGGTTGTGCTGACGCCAGCGCCGAGGCCCTGCGCCTGGTGGAAGCCCTGGACGCGCCCACCGCCTACACCATCAACGCCAAGGGCATGCTGCCCAAGGGCCACCCGCTGGCCCTGGGCTGCAACCAGGCCTGGGTTCCGGTGCGCAAGATGGTGCTGGAGTCGGACGTGGTGCTGGCTATCGGCACTGAGCTGGGCGAAACCGACTATGACGTGGTGTTCGACGGCAATTTCCGTATCGAGAGCCAACTGATCCGCATCGACATCGACGCCGAGCAGCTGAACCGCAACTACCCGGCCGATATCGCCATCCTCAGCGACTCCCGCAAGGCCATGGCTGCGCTGGCCGATGCCCTTGGCACCGCTGCCGCCTTCAGTGCTGATAGCGTGGGCTCGCAGCGCGCCGCCGCTGTACGCGCCGAACTGGATGCCCAGTGGCCGGAAACCTGGAACGGCCAGCGCAAGGTCCTGGAGACCCTGCAGCAGACCCTGCCGGACTTGATCGTGGCAGGCGACTCCACCCAACCGGTGTACTCCGGCAACCACCTGTTCGAAGCCACCCGCACCCGCAGCTGGTTCAACTCCGCCACCGGCTACGGCACCCTCGGCTACGGCCTGCCGGCCGCCGTCGGCGCCAAGCTGGCCGCACCGGACCGCCCGGTGGTCGCGCTGATCGGTGACGGTGGCATTCAGTTCACCCTGCCGGAACTGGCCTCCGCCGTGGAAGCCGGCGCGCCGATCATCGTGCTGCTGTGGAACAACAGCGGTTACGGCGAGATCAAGCGCTACATGAAGAACCGCGATATCCCCACCATTGGTGTCGATATCTACACCCCGGACTTCCAGGGCCTGGCCCGCGCCTTCGGCTGCAATGCCGAAAAGGCCGAGAGCCTGGAGCACCTGGCCGAGCTGCTGAAGACCGCTGCCAAGGCCGACCGCCCGACGGTGATCGAGGTGTGGGAGCACGCGGAGTTCCTGGCCTGACCCAGGCGAGGTCTTCGCTTTTCTGTGGGGGCGAATTCATTCGCCAAGGGCAGCGTAGCTGCCCCCATCGGAACAGCAGGGCGAACCTGCGGTCCGCTTGGCGATTGAAATCGCCCCTACAATTGCGTGCCTCACCGGGCGCCGAGAGGGATAATGCGCCTCCCCGAAACGGCGCCAGAGGCCAGGATGTCGACCAGGAACAAACCCGCCACCCTGCACGATGTCGCCCAATTGGCCGGGGTTTCCGGCATGACCGTGTCGCGGGCGCTCTCCAAGCCGGACATGGTCTCCGAGCGGACCCGGCAGAAGGTCGAGCAGGCGGTGCGCGAACTGGGCTACGTCCCCAACCTCGCCGCCAGCCAGTTGGTGACGCGCCGCAGCGGCATCATTGGTGCGCTGATCACCACCATCACCAACCCCATCCTCGCCACCACCATCGAAATTCTCCAGCAGGGCCTGGCGCGGGCCGGCTATCACCTGCTGATCGGTGAAACCCGCTTCTCCCAGGAAGAAGAAGGCAAGCTGCTGCGCGCCTTCCTCGGTCGGCAGCTGGATGGCCTGATCCTCGCCTACGGCTACCACGCGCCGGAAACCCTGGAACTGCTACAGGCCGCCGACATTCCACTGATCGAACTCTGGGACCTTCCCGAAGGCGACGCGCCGCGCACGCCGGTGGGGCAGGTGGTTGGCTTCTCCAACTGGTCCGCCGGTGCCGCGGCCGGACGCCACCTGGTGGAGTGCGGTTATCGCAAACCGGCGTTCTTCGGCTTCGATGACGAGCGGGAGAACCTGCGCTTCGCCGGATTCCGCCAGGCCGTTGTCGATGGCCTGGGCATCGAACCCCTGCGCCTCAACACCTCACCCGTGCCGCATATCGATGACGGCGTGGACGTGATCCAGCGCTTCGCCCGGGGCGAAGTCGACTGCGACGGGGCCTTCTTCACCAACGACATGCCGGCGATCGGCGCGCTCTTCACCTGCCAGCGCCTTGGCATTCGGGTGCCGGACGAACTCGGCATCTGCGGTTTCGGCGACCTGCCCATCGCCCGCGTGGCCACTCCGTCACTCACCAGCGTACGGATTCCCGCCGAGCGCGTGGCCAACGCCACCGTGGAGTTGCTCGGCCAGCGCATTCGCGGCGAGGGCGAATGGGATGCCCTGGTGGATGTGGGCAGCGAACTGGTGGCGCGGGAGTCGACAGCGCTGCGGCGTTGACTGGGTTTTTCTGTAGGGGCGTCAGTGCAACAGCCAGTCGGCAAACGCCCTGACCTTGGCATCCCGACACCCCTCCGGCACCACCAGGTAGTAGTCGCCACACTCCAGCGGCTCCTGGCTTGCGATCACCAGCCGTCCGGCCTCCACCTCAGGCGCCACGAAGTAACGTGGCAGCACGGTGATGCCGAGGCCGTGCAGGGCGGCGTCGAGCACGAACTGGAAATGCTCCAGGCGCTGGCCGGGCAGGGCATCGATTTCCCTGGGCGACAGGCCGGCGCTCTGCAGCCAGATCTGGGTGGACGACTTGCCCTGCTCGGCCAGCGCGCTGTGGTGGAGCAGGGGATAGCGCAGGATGTGCCGCGGCTGGACTAAGGGGCCGTGACGCTGGAGTAGTTCCGCCGTGCAGACGGCTACCATCTCGCCGCCCATCAGGCGCCTGGCCTGGAATCCCGGCCAGTGGCCGTCGCCGAACAGGATGGCGAGGTCGAAGCCTTCCAATAGCCCGTAGAGGCGATGCAGGTCGTTCATCACCTGCAACTCGATCTCCGGGTGCAACTGACCGTAGGCCTTCAGTTTCGGCAATAGCCAGCGAGTGGTGAGGGAGGGTTCGGCGCCTATCCGCAGACGTCCCGCGTTGGTGGTGCTGATGCGCTGGGTGGCGGCTTCCAACTGGTCCAGCAGCGGGCTGATTTCCTCGACGTAGCGACGGCCGTATTCGGTCAACAGCAGGCGCTGGCGCACCTTCTCCACCAGGGGGCGTCCCAGCAGGTCTTCCAGGTTCTTGATCTGTCGGCTCACGGCACCCTGGGTGAGGCTCAGTTCTTCTGCCGCGCGGGTGACGCTCATGTGCCGGGCAAAGGCCGCGAAGCAGGTGAGGGAGATCATGCTGGGCAGCTGTCGGCGCATGGGAGTTCATTACGATTTGGAATGAATTTGCGGAAGATAAATCGATATCCCGTGACCAGCAAGCGGTCCTAGGCTGACCGCTTTCGACCACGCCATTTGCTTGCGGGAGATCCGATGAACACGACAGAACAACAACTGCGCACTGACCTTGCCGCCGCCTACCGGCTGCTGGATCTCAACGGCTGGAGCGACCAGGTCTTCACCCACATTTCCGTGCGTCTGCCGGGGGACGAGCCAGCGTTCCTGATCAACCAGTACGGCCTGCGTCCGGAGGAGGTCAGCGCCTCCAACCTGGTGGCCATCGACGTCGACGGCAACAAGCTCGAAGCCGGTTCGCCGGACGTGAATCCGGCCGGTTTCACCATCCACAGCGCCGTGCACATGAATCGCCACGACGCGGTGTGCGTGATGCATACCCACACCATGGCCGGCATGGCCGTGGCGGCGCTGGAGGAAGGGCTGCTGCCGCTGAACCAGACCAACATGACCTTCTACGATCGGGTCGCCTATTACGACTACGAGGGCGTGCCGCTGGATCTGGAAGTCCGCGCCCGCATCGTCGCCGCCCTGGGCGACAGCAAGGCGATGATCCTGCGCAACCACGGCCTGCTCACCGTCGGTCGCAGCGTCGCCGAGGCCTACTTCCTGATGTACTACCTGAACCAGGCTTGCGAGATTCAACTGGAGGCGATGAAAGCAGGGCGGCCGCTGATCGTGCCGGACCACGATGCCTGCGAATACACCGCGCGCCAGCTGAACAACGAGCGCTATCACCTGGAGAGCGTCGACCTGGTGTGGCAGGCGGAGTTGCGTAGGCTGGATCGGCTTGATTCGTCGTTCCGCAGCTGAGGGCTGGTTTTGCTCTCACAGGGTTTGGAGATCGCCGGATGACACGGTGTATCCGGCGCGAGTCACTCCTCTCCTCTTCAGGGAGAGGGGCCGGGGGTGCGGGTGGTAGCAGGTCGGCTCCGACTTCCAGATCCGCTCCTACAGACTTACAACCTTTCATCCCCATCAAAAAAGCCCGGACAATGGTCCGGGCTTTCTCATTTCAGGCTGGCGCGGTGGCCGCCCTGGTCGTTGCCTCCCTGGCCTTGCGCTCCGCCAGGTACTGCAATAGCAGCCGTGCGCAGAGTACCAGCAGGGTCACCCCGATCAGCAGGACGGAGATGGCCGCCACGCTCGGGTCGACGTTATCCCGCAGCCCGCCCCAGATGCGGCGAGGCAGGGTATTGACGTCGACGCTGGTGATGAACAGCGTCACCGCCACTTCCTCCCAGGAGAGCGCGAAGCTCAGCAGGGCGGTGGAGGCGATACCCAGCTTGAGGTTCGGCATCACCACCAGGAAGGTGGTCTGCATCAGGCTGGCGCCGAGGTTGCGCGAGGCCAGCTCGATGCGGCGGTCGATCTGGCTGAGCGCCACCAGCATGGTCACCACGCCGTAGGGCACCACCATCACCACGTGGGCGATGATCACGCCGGGAATGGTGTCGTAGCCGAAGCCAGGGGCAATGCGGCCGAGGTTGGTCTCCATGAAGTACAGGACCAGCGCCGAAATCACCGGCGGAATCGCCATGGGCAACAGCACCAGGCCGATCAGCACGGTGGCCAGGCGCGAGCGCAGGTACCAGATGCCAAGGCTGAAGCTCACCGCCAGGGCGGTGGCGATGATACTGGTGGCGAAGGCGATGCCAAGGCTCTGGAGGATGCTGGCCATCCACTCCGGGTTGCCCAGCAGGGCTTCGTAGTGGCGCAGCGACCAGTTGCCGTTGGGCATCGACAGGTAGCGCTTGCTGGTGAAGGACACCGGGATGACCGTCAGCAGCGGGAACAGCATGAAGGCCATGGCCACGGTGGCCAGCAGGCGGGTGGAAAGGCCCGTTTTATGTGTGTTCATGATCGATCAGCCCACCAGTCGGTTGACACGGGTTATGCGCAGCAGCAGCCAGATCAGCGCGCTGACCAGGGCCAGCAGGACCACGCTGAGGGCGGCGCCCAGGCCCCAGTTGCTGGTCTGGAACATCTGCAGGAAGACGTACTCGGCAATCATCACGGTCTGGCCACCACCCAGCAGCACAGGGGTGATGAAGAAGCCGAGGCAGAACACGAAGACCATGATGAAGGCGCCCAGCAGGCCCGGTACGGTCTGTGGCAGCAGCACTTGCCAGAAGGTGCGCAAGGCGCCGGCGCCGAGCCCACGGGAGGCCAGCAGTACGCGCTGGTCGAGCTGGCGCATGCTGGAGAGCAGCGGGAACAGGGCGTAGGGCACCATGAAGTGGAGCATGCCGATGACCACGCCGGTTTCATTGCGGGTCAGCTGCAGCGGCGAGTCGATCAGGCCGAGGCCCATCAGGCTTCCGTTCAGCACGCCGTTGCTGCGCAGGGCGATCAGCCAGCCGAAGGCCCGTACCAGTACCGAGATCCAGAACGGGATGAAGATGCAAATCTCCACCATGCGTTGCCAGAACGGCGGGCTGAACACCCAGCAGTAGGCCAGCAGGTAGCCGATGACCAGCGCCAGGGTGCTGACCGTCAGGCACAGACGCAGGGTGCGCCAGAGCATGTCGTGGATCGCGGGATCGGTAGCGATGCGCTGGTACTGCTCGATGCCGGGCTCCGGCAGGGTGAAGCTCCAACCCACCACGCCGAGGAACGGCAGCAGGTAGAAAACCACCAGCAGCAGGGGCAGAGGGATCAGCAGCAGGCTGCGCTCCAGGTTGGCGGAGTGGGTTGTGCTCATGCGCGGCGGCTCACTTGGAAAGGTGGGTCAGGTACTGTTCCAGGGTGGTGGCGTAGTGGTCGGCGTACCACTCCACGTTGAGGAAGATCTGCTTCTTGAAGTTCTCCTCGGACGCGCAATCCGCCTCGCGTTGCTCCGCCGTCATCAGCTTCTGGGTGGCGCCGTTGGACGGGCCGTTGCCTAGTAGTTCGAACAGCTTGAGCTGGCCTTCCGGCTGCAGGGCATGCTGGATGAAGCGCATGGCTTCCTGGCTGCCGCCCGGGTTGCCCTGGAGCACCGCCCAGCTGCTGGCGTTGAGGAAGGCGTTGTCGTAGCCCCAGCGGATGCGGCCTTCGCTGTCTTCGGCGAGCAGCTTGGCGCGGGTGCTCCAGATGGCGCCCATCGATACTTCACCTTCGATCATCAGCTGCTGGCTCTCGGCACCCGAGCTCCAGAACGACAGGACGTGGGGCTTGAGTTCGTCGATCTTGCGCAGGGCGCGTGGGACGTCCAGCGGATAGAGCTGGTCGGCGGGCACGCCATCGGCCAGCAGCGCGGCTTCCAGCATGCCGTTCATCCACTTGTAGAGGGTGCGCTTGCCGGGGAATTTCTCCACGTTCCAGAAATCCGCCCAGCTGGTCGGGCCCTGGTCGCCGAATTGCTCGCTGTCCCAGGCCATCACGTAGCTGAACAGGTAGCCGGCGATGCCGTAGTCATGGGCGAGGCCGGGGGCGACCTGGCCGCGCTGGATGACGCTGTAGTCCAGCGGCTGGAGGATCTTGTCGCGGCCGAGGGTCATGGCGCTGTAGCTGTCCACGTCCACCACGTCCCAGCTCGGCTTGCCGCTGGCCAGCTGCGAGCGGATGGCGCCTTCTGTGGGGCCGGCGCCGTCGATGCGCACCTGGATGCCGGTGGCCTTGCTGAAACTGTCGGTCCAGGCGCGGCGGAAGGCGTCGAGGGCGTCGCCGCCCCAGTTCACCACCACCAGCGGCTTGCTGTCGGCCGCCCAGCTGATGCCGCTGCGCATCGCCAGCGGTGCGGCCGCCAGCAGGCCCATGGCCTGCATGAAGGTACGGCGGTTGATCTGGCCGTTACGGGCCTTCTCGATGAGGACTTCGATGCAGTCGCGCTGATGTTCCTGGCTCATGGGCAATTCCTCGCGTGGCCCGCCCAATGGGGCGCGGCCGATTGTTGTTGTAGGGAGGCAGACGAAAGGTGTGGGTTACGCGGGTTCAGGCTTCCAGCAGGAAGCTGCGTTGCACCGGCCAGCTCAGCCACACCGGCGTGCCGCTGGCCAGCTGGGCGCCCGGATGGTTGCCGGGCACCGCCAGGTTGATGGCCGGGGCGTCCTGGCCCAGCTTCAGGGCAAGGTGAGTGCTGGCGCCCTGGTAGACCTTCTCGGTGAGGTGGGCGGCGACGATGTTGTGGCCGGAGAGGTCGGGGCGCTCGGTGTGCAGGTCCATGTGCTCGGGACGTACGGCCAGCAGCAACGGCTGGTTGCCCAGTGGCTGGGGGGCGGCAGCGTGCAGGTGGTTGTCGCCGCAGTGGCCGCTGGCATTGCTGCCGTTGCGGGTCACGTTGGCCAGTGGGAAGAGGTTCATCTTGCCGAGGAATTCGGCGACGAAGCGGCTGTTGGGCCGGTCGTAGATGTCTTCTGGGCTGTCGACCTGGGCCAGGCGGCCCTGGTTGAAGATGGCGATGCGGGTGGACAGGGCCAGCGCCTCGCCCTGGTCGTGGGTGACGAAGACGAAGCTGGTGCCCACCTGGCGGTGGATGCGTTGCAGCTCGGCCTGGAGTTGTTCGCGCAGGTTCTTGTCCAGTGCCGAGAGGGGTTCGTCGAGCAGCAGCAGGTCCGGCTCGAAGACCAGGGCGCGGGCAATCGCGACGCGCTGCTGCTGGCCGCCGGAGAGCTCCGCCGGCTTCTTCTTCATATGGGCGCCCAGGCCCACCACTTCGAGGATGTGCTTGACCCGGCGCTGGCGTTCTTCGGCCTTTACGCCACGGATGCGCAGGGGATAGGCGACGTTGTCCGCCACGGACATGTGCGGGAACAGGGCGTAGCCCTGGAACACCATGCCGAAGTTGCGCTTTTCCGCTGGTCGGCGGCTGATGTCGACGCCGTTCTCCATCAGCGTGCCGGAGGTGGCTTCGAGGAAGCCGGCGAGGATCATCAGAAGGGTGGTCTTGCCCGAACCCGACGGGCCGAGGAGGGTGAGGAACTCACCTTGGCGGATGTCCAGGTCGATGCCGTCCAGGGCGGTGAAGTGTCCGTACTGCTTCCTGATCCCCTGGGCGCTGAGCTGGATGGCCTGACTGCTGGGCACGCTGGTTACTCCCCTTGTTGTGCTGGGACTCGCGGATGGGCCCCGGATTGGGCGTTTTGGCCATTATTGTCAAAGGGAGCGCTACATCAATGGAATTATTTGCGCATTAATGTTTAGTTTTTTTGGACATTTTCAGGGCGAAAATAGAGCGCGTTTTTGCCGGCGGCACAGCGCTGGTACGCACGGCCAGACTGTTTGTGTGGGAGCGATTTCAATCGCGAATAAATTCGCTCCCAAAGATGCATGCTGGGGGGCCTGGTGATCCGTAGGGTGGGCTTCAGCCCTCGCAGGCTCTCACTCAGCGATGCTCCTGCCAGATCTGTGTAGAGGCCTGCAGCTGGGTCTTCACCCAATTGCTGAAGGCTTGTACAGCCGGACGGTCGGCCTTCTGTGGGTCGGCCACCAGGTAGTAGCCGCGATGGGAATCGATGGCGATTTCGAAGGGGCGGACCAGCAGGCCGCGGGCCAGGGCGTCGCCACTGATCAGGTTATCGCCCATGCCGACGCCCTGGGCGGCAATACAGGCGGACTGCGCGCAGTGGGCATCGGAGAAGATGATGCCGGTGCCGGCATCCACCCCCGACGCACCGGCGGCGGCGAGCCATACCCGCCAGTCGCTGTAATCGCTCATGTGCAACAGCGGGAAACCGGCCAGTTCCTGCGGGCTTTTCAGTCCGCCCATGGCGTTGATCAGGCGCGGGCTGCACACCGGGAAGAAGCGCAGGGCGACGATCTGCTCCACCGTCATGTCGGGCCAGTCGCCGATGCCATAGGCGACGAAGAGATCGACGTTGGCGTTGCTCACATCGTCCGGCGTGCGCGGCGAGATCAGCTGCAGCTGGACCTGCGGATACTCGCGCAGGAAACCGCCGATGTGGTGGCACAACCAGTAGGTGGCGAAGCCGGGGTTGCAGCTGACGCAGAGGCGACCGGAGATTTCCTGGTCATCCAGGCGCCGGCTGGCTTCTTCCAGGTTGGAAAGGATGCGGTGCACTTCACGGGCGTAGCGTTCGCCGCGATAGGTGAGGCCGATGCCCCGGCCGATGCGTTCGGTCAGTGGGAATCCGAGGCTTTCCTCCAGGCTGCTGATCTGGTGGCTGATGGCGCTGCGGGTGAGGCTGAGTTCGTGGGCGGCGGCGGACACGCTACCCAGGCGGGCGACGGCATCCAGGGCGCGCAACGCGGTCATCGAAGGGAAGCGCATGGAGGGCTCCGGCAGGTTTTGGGTGAAAATATCTAAACATTAGTGGCGAAAAAAATCGATTGTTGTATTGCTCCACTCAACAATACTAAGGCCAGCCCGCCGCTGGCCGACCTGCACGGACGGGCCTTGTCACCCCATCAAGGAATCCCTTTCATGCACGAGCCCAAGCAATTCGCCCTGGACTGGGTGGAGCAGCAGCACAAGACCCTGTCGGACTGGCACCAGGTGATCTGGCATTACGCCGAACCCGCGTTCCGCGAGTACAAGTCCTGTGCCTGGTACGTGGAGCTGCTGCGCAAGGAAGGGTTCGACGTGGAAGAGGGCAGCGGTGGCATGCCCACGGCTTTCTGCGCCACTTTCAAGAATGGCGAAGGCCCGGTAATAGCCACCTACGGCGAATATGACGCGGTGCCCGGCAACTGCCAGGCGGCGGCGACCCGCAAGATGCCGCGTGAAGGCCTGTCGCGCTTCGCCCCCGGTCATACCGACCCGCATTCGGCACTGGGCATCAGCGCCCTCGGTGGCCTGCTGGCGGCCAAGGCAGCGATGCTCGAACACGGCATCCAGGGCACCCTGAAGTTCTTCGGCGAGCCGGCGGAGAAGCTGCGCGCCTCCAAGCCGGTGCACGCGGCCAAGGGGTACTACGATGACCTCGACGCGGCCATCAGCTTCCACCCCACCTACATGCTGCCGCTGAACAACACCACAACCTGGGATACCCACTGCGGTATTGCTTACGCCTACATCTATACCTTCACCTGCGATGAGCCGCAGAACTGGATCGCCTCCGACAGATACAGTCCGATTCCGCAGAACCACCTGGCCGCCCGCGCGCCGGGGGCCAACGATGCGCTGGTGCATTTCTACACCCTGAACGAAAGCCTGCGCCGCTCCACACTGCCGTTCACCGGCCTGTGGAGCTACAACGAGGCCATCCTCACGGCCGGCCAGGCGACCGCCGACAACCTGCCGCCGCACATCTCGCAGATCCAGTACCTGCTGCGCTGCGACTCCATCGAGCAGGCCGAGACCATCGCCCAGGTGATGGACAACAACGCCGCGGCCGCCGCCCTGGCCACCGGCTGCCAATGGAAGAAGACCTGGGTGTGCAAGTCCCGTGGCGGCTTGCCCAACCACGTGATGGCGCAGGCTACCTACGACAACCTGGCCCTGGTCGGCGCGCCGCGCTGGGGCAATGAGGCCATCGAAATCGCCCAGGAAATCCAGGCCAACCTGGGCCTTGAGCCGATGGAAAAACCCTTCCTGCCGGCCACCGAAGAACTGATCGAGCCGCAGGAGTGCGAACGTCAGATGCGCCTGCAGATGCCGGCCTGGCAGAAGCACCTGACCTCCGACGACTACCCGGAGTACACCTGGCACTGCCCGACCGTGCGCCTCTTGGTGGCGCGGCCGATGCTCTCAGCGCCGGCTGGCTACACCTACCCGGACTGGGTCGCCAACGCCCTGGGCGGTATCCGCCAGACCATCGACCCGATGATCCGGGTGGCGGCCAAGACCATTGCCGCGACCCTGGTGGACCTGCTCACCCGTCCCGAGCTGCTGGCTGCCGCCCGCGCCGAGTTCGTCGAGCGCACCGGTGGCGGCATCGGCGGCAGCCGCTGGCAGGCGCCGCTGCTGCCCAAGGACTTCCAGGCACCTCATCGTTACCGCTGGCCGGAGTACATCCGCACCGTGCGCGGTGAGGAATGGTGGATTCCGGCTCGCGACGACGAATGAGCCCGAGGCGGGCCGGCCGGCCCGCCTTTCCAACCTTTCCAGCGATTCACGACTGACTCTGCCAAGACGGGCGGCAAGCCCGCGATCAATTCGAAGAAGGTGTCACTGCCATGGGTAACTCCACCGACTACCGCTCCAGCAATGTCCCCGGCCCGTCCGGCGCCGCCGACCTGGTGCTGACCAATGGCCGCATCTACACCGTGGATGCCGCCAACCCCTGGGCCGAAGCCGTGGCCATTCGCGGAGGGCGCTTCGTTGCAGTCGGTGGCAGCGGAGACATGGAGAGCCTGATCGGCCCCCGTACCCGCGTGCTGGATCTGAAAGGGCGCTTCGCCATGCCGGGCCTCTACGACATGCACACGCACCCGGACCTGAAGTTGGCGCCCGGCTACGCGGGCTACCTGGAGGTAGGCGTGGAAGACCCGACGCCGGAGCAGGTCAGGCAGGCCATCCTCGATTATGCCGCCGCCCACCCCGGCGATGGCTGGGTCTATGGCCAGTACTTCGTACGCTACACCTTCAAGCAAGCCGGCCTGGTGCCGGATCGCCACTGGCTGGACAGCGTTCTGCCGGATCGCCCAGTGGCCATCCTCGACCGCTCCTGGGGCTGCATGATGGTCAACTCCCGTGCGCTGGAGCTGGCTGGCATCGATGCCGACACGATGGACCCGCGCCACGGCTACATCGAGCGCGACAGCGTCACTGGCGAGCCCACCGGCATCCTGGTGGACGGCGCCTATGCGCTGATGCACGCGGCCATGCCGCCGACCCCGCAGCATGCGCTGAAGCGCGCCTACCGCGAGGGCGTGTGGTTCCAGAGTGGTCACGGTGTGGTCGGCACCAAGTACGTACACGTCTGCGAACACCGCCTGAACGCGCTGAAGTCCATCGATCAGGCCGGCGAACTCTCGGTGCGGGTGGAAGCCGCCATCAGCTGGCAGGACGACATCTTCCCGGTGAAGCGCCGCTGGGAATTGCTGGCCGGCGAGCGCCACTACTACCGCAGCGCCCGCCTCAACGCCAACGCCGTGAAGTTCCACTTCGACGGCACCCACGAATCCCGTTCGTCCTACCTGTCCAGCGCCTGGCCGGGTGAGGCCAGCTGGCGCGGTCACCTCAACCTGACCCCGGAACACATCACCGACATGGTGGTGGACATGGACCGCCGGGGCATCCGTGTGATCGCCCACTGCACCGGCGATGGTGCCTCCGACCTGTTCCTCGATGCCGTGGCCGAGGCCCGCCGTCGCAACGGCTACAGCGGCGTGCGCCACCAATGCGCCCATAGCACCACGCTGCTGGACGGCAACCTGCCGCGCTTCGCCGAGCTGAACGTCACCGCCGAATTCTCCCCGGTGGGCTGGTTCCCGTCGTCCTTCGCCAATGCCCGCGCCGTCTTCGGCGAGGACCGCATGCAGCGCGCCTACAACTTCAAGGGCGTACTGGAGCACGGCGGCGTGGCGGTGATGGGCACCGACTGGCCGGTGTCCAGCATCAACCCCTGGATCGGCTTCGAGGCGATGGTCACCCGCGAGAACCCCTTCGGTGACGAGGAAGGCTGCTTCTACGGCAACCCCATCAGCCTGGAGCAGGCCATCCGCGTGATGACCCTCAATGGCGCCTGGTGCATGGGCATCGAGGACAAGGCCGGCTCCATCGAAGTCGGCAAGTCCGCCGACCTCATCGTGCTCGACCGCAACCTTTTCGACGTGGCGCCCAAGGGCAACATCCACGACACCCAGGTACAGCTGACCCTGTTGGAAGGCGAGGTGACCTGGGACCGCCACGGCGAGTTCGACGGCACCGAGCATGCCGCCGTCTGGCAAGGCGAACTGCCGAACTTCTGATCCAGCCACCAGGAAGCACACCCATGAGCAGACTCGCCCCCATTCCCGTGACCCTGGTGTCGGGCTTTCTCGGCGCCGGCAAGACCTCCTTGCTGAACCGGATCCTCAACAGCGACCACGGCCTGCGCATGGCGGTGATGGTCAACGACTTTGGCGCCATCAATATCGACAGCCAGTTGATCGTCAGCCAGACCCAGACCACGGTGAGCCTGGCCAACGGCTGCATCTGCTGCACCGTCGAGAGCGACCTGATCGAACAGCTCGGTCGCCTGCTGGATGACCGCGCCAATCGGCCTGAGTACATCGTGATCGAGGCGAGCGGGGTGTCGAACCCGGCGAAAATCGCCAGCACCCTTCGCTATCCGCAATTCCGCGACGCGCTCGCCATCGACAGCATCCTCACCGTGGTCGATGCCGAGCAGTTCGAGCGGCTGGATGGAGAGATGGCGCAACTGGCGATGGAGCAGCTGGATGTGGCGGACATCATCGTGCTGAACAAGGTGGATCGGGTCGGCCGCGACCAGCTCGACGCCCTCAAGGCGCGCTGGCTCTATCCCAATGCGCGGTTGCTGGAGTGCGAGTACGGCGAGGTCCCGCTGGAACTCGTGCTGGGCGTTGGTCGCTTTAAGTCGGGCTGGAGCTTGCGGCCGGTGTCCATAGCGGCGGCGCCGGCGGTAGCGTCGGTGAAGGAGGAAGATCATTCGGCGATATTCGAGACCTGGAGCTTTTCCAGCGAGCGTCCGCTATCCCTGAAAGCCCTGCGTCATGCGCTGGCGACCCTGCCAGCCGATATCTACCGTGCCAAGGGTGTTTGCCAGATAGCTGAAGCAGTGGGTAAGCGCTGCATCCTGCACCTGGTGGGCAGCCGCAGCGAAATCAGGCCGGAAGAGGGCTGGGCTGGCCGAACGCCGCAAACCCAGCTGATCTTCATCGGCCGTCGCGGGACCATCGATGCAGCGAAGATGCAGGCGACCTTCGAGAAATGCGTGGCTTGAGGCTTTGTTGTGGGAGCGAATTCATGCGCGAAGGGCGGCGAAGCTGCCCCATCGAGGCTGAGGTCACCTCCGGTGAAATCGCCCCCGCAGGTAGATCGATTCTTTGTTCCGCAAAAAGAAGAAGGCGCCACAAGTGGCGCCTTCTGCCTTTCGAGGGATTGCATACATCGTGATTGCCTGCCTCTGAAGGGGGCTCCGGGATCAGCTGATGCGGTTGGCGCCAGTGCGATCGGCACCACCTTCGGCTACATCGAAGGCCTTGGTGCGGTCGGAGCCGCCTTCGGCCACGTCGAAGGCCTTGGTACGGTCGGAGCCACCTTCGGCCACGTCGAAGGCCTTGGTACGGTCGGAGCCACCTTCAGCCACGTCGAAGGCCTTGGTACGGTCGGAGCCACCTTCAGCCACGTCGAAGGCCTTGGTGCGATCAGAGCCGCCTTCAGCGACGCGCAGCGACTGGGAGCGCTCGGAACCGTTTTCAGCGACGCGGTTGGCGCCAGTGCGATCGGCACCGCTTTCAGCAATACGGTTGGCGCCAGTGCGGTCGGCGCCGCCTTCGGCTACGCGGTAGATACTGGTGCGATCGGAGCCACCCTCAGCGACGGACAGTGCGAAAGCGGAAGCGGACAGGCTGGCGATGAACAGGCTGGCAAGGATTTGCTTTTTCATTTTCGGGCACCTCGGGGAGGGTTGGAATTGGTCTACGGGGCCCATGTTACTGATGTGATTTCGATGAAGAAGTGATGCTGCGTGATGATTACCATCGACGCCGATGATAGTTATGTGGGTGTTAATAAAAACAAATAGTTAGGTGTTGTTTTTTAACGCTATTACGCCGCCTGGAAAGGCTTTTTCCTGAAATTGGAATAATCGAATTATTCGATGTTAAAGCTGAAAAGCTCACAGGCAGCGATTGGAGAACGGCCTGGATGCCTATTCCAGAGCGGCTGCCGGCGTGTTTCAGGGGAGGAGGGAGAGGAATTCTGCTGCAAGCCGGAGCGAATGTGCTCGCTCCGGCTTGCCGATGGCGATGTCGCCGGGAATCAGCGCTTGCCCATGGAGCGGCGGGAGCCGCGGGGCGGCGGATGCAGGCGCGAACCGCGATCATGCCCCTTCAGGGTCTGGTAGTAAGGGATGTTCTGCTTCTTCGGTTTGGCGGGCGCGTCCGGAGTGGCCGCGGTTTCCTGGGGCTGGGCTTCGGCCTGGTCGAGGTCTTCGCTGTTCATGGTGCTTCTGCTCTGTGCGGGCTTGGCCCGCTAACGGGCCGGAGGCGCGCATCATACACCAACTGCCCGCAGGCCGGCCCCTGGGCAGGCCCGTGGGCGTCGGTTCAGCTGGGCTGCTCCAGCTGCCATCCAGTGAGCTGGACGCGATGGTCCACGTGGTTGATCGCCGCCAGGATGTGCTCGGGGTCGGTCAGCGCCGGTGACATGGTCCAGCGGCCGATGGGCTCGTTGCCGATCCGCACCATGCCGGTATGGGTGAGCTGGTTGCCGTCCACCAGCGGGTCCACGTCATAGAAGCCCAGGGCGTAGCGCAGGTCGAGAATATCCTGCGGGTCGCCGGTGAGGTATTCCCAGCCGGGGCCGATGTCGAACTTGTCGACGTACTCCTGCAGGTGGTGGGGCTGGTCCAGCTCCGGTTGCAGGGTGATGGAGTACATGAAGATGTCCCTTCCCACGCGTTCGCCGAGCATCCGCTGCACCTTGCGCAGGTTGGCGGTGGCGGTCGGGCAATTGCGTCCACAGCTCGCGTACATCATGTTCAGCACCACTACCTTGCCGCGCAGCAGGTCGTCGTAGAAGCGGACCTTCCTGCCCAGATGGGTGACGAGCGTGGGGTTGGGGAACCTGTCATCGCCCTGGTGAACGTTTGGCCGGCGTTCCGCGGCGGCGCCCAGCGAACCGAGGGCGGCCAGCCCCAGCACGCCGGCGCCGAGGCCGCCGATCAGGTTTCTGCGTGTATTCATGGCATACCTCCGGCCGGCGTCATTCGACGTCGAAGCGCAGCATCATCGCGTGGTCTTCGTGGATCAGGTTGTGGCAGTGCATCACGTACTTGCCGACGTAATCGCGGAAGCGAATGAGCACGCGCACGGTTTCGGCCTCGTTGATCACGTACACATCCTTGCGCCCCTGCTCGTGGGCGGGGATGGGGATCGAAACGCCATTCTTGATACGCGCGAGGATGCGGCCTTCCTCCAGGTGGATGTGGATGGGGTGCGACCAGCCGTTGTCGATGTTCATCAGCTCCCAGATTTCGTAGCGCCCCTTGGGCACCTTGAAGCGTGGGGCGTTGACGTTCACGAACTGGCCATTGATGGCCCACATGTTGTTGGAGCGCTCGAACACGAAGCGGCGCACCGGCGCGCTCGCGACCACCGCCGGATCGATCGGGGGCAGCGGGCGCAGGTTGGCTGGCACCTGGCTGAGGTCCTGGGCGCCGGGCCAGCGGTCAACCACTATCTTCAGCACGCGCACGCCGGGGTCCCTGATGTCCTTGGGCCGGCGGGTTTCCTCCTGGCGCATGCGATTGACCAGATAGAGCGTGGTGCCGACCAGGTACTTGGAGAAATCCACGACTATGTCGGCACGCTCGGCCATGCCGATGGTCACGCTCTGCTGGTTGAGCAGGGGCTTGGGCAGCAGGTTTCCATCGTTGCCGATATAGGTGAAGTTCTGCCTCACGTTGTTGGGATTCACCAGTGCGAGGTTATAGAACCGACCCGGTCCCCCGTTGAGCATACGGAAGCGATAGCGTCGCGCGGCCACCTTCAGCACCGGCTCGATCATGCCGTTGACCAGCACCTTGTCACCCAGCACGCCCTCGGGGTTGATCTCGTCGTAGAAGAGCTTGCCGGCGGCATCGAAACGGCGATCGGTGAACACCAGCGGGTAGTCGTAGGGATGGCTCGGCAGGCGCAGCGCACTCGGGTTCGGGTCGGCTTCGTTGCCGGAGTCCAGGTGGTCATAGAGCAGGTAGAAGCCAACCAGTCCGCGATAGAGGTTGGGTGATGTGAAGTCCAGTGTGTGGTCGTGGTAGAAGAGCGTGCCCAGGGCCTCGCGATAGTCGCCGACGTTGTTCTGCAGGTCCTCGAATCCGGCGTAGACGTTGGGATACAGATGGTCCTTGAAGCGGCCCGGAGCGGTCAGGTTGGGGCCGGCCTTGGTCCTGCTGTAGTAGTCGCCGGGGAAGCCGTCGCTCTCCGAGCCATCGTGCAGGTTGTGCAGGTGGGTGGAGATTTCCGGTGTGCCGAAGCCGGTGTGGTTGGCCGGAAGATCGTTGTGGATCCGGCAGATCATCGGCTGGCCATAGTGGGCCATGACCGTGGCGCTGAATTCGTTGGCCGGTGTGTTGGCGGAGCGGTAGCTCCAGATCTTCTGCTGCGGGTAGGCCGGGTTGAATACCCAGTTGTGTTCCTTTGCCCGTAACTCGTAGTACTCGGCATTGGGGCGGAACTGGGCCCAGCGCTGGTGGCGGCCGCGTCCGGCCTCGCCGCCTGCCACATTCGCCTGTTCGGTGGGCGCCGGGGACAGATAGGCGACACTGTCAGCGGGCGTTATCTGCGTGGGCAGCTCCATCACCCAGGGCGTGGTGGGCGGGCTCGGGGGCAATATCGGCACCACGGCCTGGCTGGCCGGAGCGCGTAGCAGCGCAGGCGTGGCCACGGCGGCGGCCGAAATCTTGAGGAAGCTGCGGCGCGCGTTATCCACCTGCCTGTCTTTCTTGTTCTTGGCTGTTCGAGGGTTTTTGCCTTTCATGGATGTACTCCATCTCCCCACAGCGAACTCGCGCTAACGTCCTGCCCTGGATGCAATGCTCCAGTGCTCGTTGTCCCCATGCGTTCACGCGAAGGTGCAGGCCGCCAGTTATTGGCTCGCGCGGCCAAAGCGCCAATAAGTCGACTAAAGACTTCTCGTTTAGTGAGTGCAATTGGCGAAAAGCCAAAAAAATGCCAAGACTGCTGGCCAGTTGCTTCTGGCTCTAGGCTCGGCGCTGAGTGTTTCCGGATGTGTCACGAAGACGGGCGGCAGGGAAAGGAGGGCAGGCGGTAGAGCGGTTGGAGCGGAGTGGAGGCGGCCGGAAAGATGGGGAATCCGGCTGCCTCCGGGGAATCACTTGTACTTGTCGTGGAACAGGGCGATCTGCTTCACCGGCTTCGGCTCTTCCTTGGTCAGGACGTAGACCACGCGCTGGCCGTCCGGGCCGCCGCCGATGTCGACGTAGCTGAAGGTGGGCTCGCCGATGCGATACATGTCCATCATGTCGCCGTAACGGCTGAACACGTAGATGATGCCTTCTTCGTCGCGCAGCTCGCCGTAGAAGGGCTGTGCCGGCGGCAAGCTGATGTCGAGGAAGCGTTGGGCGGACAGGGTCTTCACGTCCTTGCCCTGATCAGCGGACTTGAGCACCAGGACGATATCGCGGCCGAAGCCGTCTTTCTTGCCGACGCTGTGCTTGACCGGCGTGTTGCCGCTCTTCACGTACTCGCGGTAGGTGGCGTAGTCATCGAAGACGAAGAGTTCTTTCTCGGTGCGGATCTGGTACCAGTCTTCGTTATCCAGGGCTACCGGCTTGGCGGGAGCCGGGGCTTGCATGGCGCAGCCACCGAGCATGGCGGCCAGCAGCGCGGCGGCCAGGGGCTTGATCAGGTTCTTTTTGTGGTTCATCGGAGGTCCTCCCCAGGAAAGTTGAGCAGAGAATCTGCCTGCGCCTGATGACCGGTTGATGACGGGATTGTGTCGTTGCGATGAATGAAGGAAGGCTTTGTATTTCAGTGGGTTAGAAGCTCTTCTTCACGTTGGCTGATCTCTGCGACGGCCCGGTAGTGTGCGCCGCGCGCACCGAAGCAGCTGCACGGTTACGCTGTCCTCCCAGAAAAAGAAAAGGGTGAAGACTCGCGTCTTCACCCTGCAAGGCCCCGCCGGGGCGGGGCAGTCGAGGGACTCTGTATCAGCCGCGGTAGTAGCGCTGCGGCACGAAGGGGGTCTTGGCCACTTTCATCGCCACGCGCTTGCCGCGCACCAGGGCCCAGACTTCGCTGTCCAGGGCGGCGTGGCTGGCGCTCACGTAGCCCATGGCCACCGGGGCGCCGAGGCTGGGGCCGAAGCCGCCGCTGGAGACGCGGCCGA
>NZ_JACXBU010000013.1 GCF_014700075.1 Pseudomonas sp. JM0905a
GAAGGCGTGGAAAACCTCCAGGCCACCCTGCGCGCCTGCGCCGACCTGGACCAGCAGGCCGCACGGCTGCAGCAGCTGGTGGGGAGTTTCCGGATCTGACGGTGGGTGGTTGCTTGTATGGGAGCGAGTTCATTCGCTCCGACAGCGGAATCGAGTCGTTCGGCATGACACCGATGGTGGATAAAAAGAGCGTTATCCACCCTACGAAAAAGACAGGGCATGGATGGCGCGGAATGCGCCGGTTCCTTGCAGGGGCGGATTCATTCGCCAAGCAGGCCGCAGGCCTGCCCAATCACAACCCAGCAAAACCAAAGAAGGCGCCCAAGGGCGCCTTCTTCATTCATCAATCCAGCCTCAGCCGCAGCTGAACTGCTTCACCACACCAAGCTCATCGACATCGATGTTCAGGCGACGGGAGTTGTAGTCCATGGTGATCGGCTGGTGGGGGCGCAGCACACGGGCCATTTCGGCGCCGGATTGGCGCTTGGCCTGCTCGACCAGCGCGGTATCCGCATTCTTGCCCACCAGGGCGGCCACTGCGGCGCTATTGCAGGTGCCGGAGAGCGACGCCTCGGAGGCCGGTGCGGCAGCGGCGGGAGTCTCGGGCGTGTCAGTCGAGCTGCAACCAGCCAGGAGCAGGCCAGCCAGGGCGAGACTGAGGGAAATCGGCTTGAAATACATATTGGGTCCTCTACTAAACGAACATCCTGGCGTGCGCCTGCAATGGCGTCGTGCATCGCGGCGGGGCTCCTGCCCGCGAGCGCACAGCTGGTGCATTCTATCCTCTGCCTTTGACTCCGGTCAGTCAGCTGCGGCCTAATGCCCCGCTCCTGAAACCTGCCGAAACACTCCATGCCCCGCACCCCGAGCATACGCCCCAGCACCCTCCACCTGCCTCAGGGCGACTGGAGCACGGTGCTCGACTGCCTCTGCGACCGCTTCCCCGCCATCCCCCGCGAAACCTGGCTGGAGCGCATGGAGACCGGCAAGGTGACCGACGGCGAAGGGAATCCGCTCGGCCCGGCATACCCCTATCAGGTGGCGATGCGGGTGCATTACTTCCGCGAGGTGAAGGGCGAAAAGGCCATTCCCTTCGAGGAAACCGTGCTGCACGTCGATGAGCATCTGGTGGTGGCCGACAAGCCGCATTTCCTGCCGGTGATGCCGGCTGGCGAGTACGTCGAGGAAACCCTGCAGGCGCGCCTCACCCGGCGCCTGGGCAATCCGCACCTGGTGCCATTGCATCGCATCGATCGCCACACCGCCGGCCTGGTGCTGTTCTCCGCCAACCCGGCCAGCCGCAACATCTACCATGCGCTGTTCCGCGACCGGGAGATCCACAAGCGCTACGAGGCCATCGCCCCTGCCCTACCCCATCTGGCGTTTCCACTGCTGCGGGAAACCCGCCTCGGCAAAGGCGAGCCGTTCTTCCGCATGCAGGAAATCGAGGGCGAGCCCAATACCCGAACTCGCCTGAACGTGCTGGAAAAAAACGGCGACCTCTGGCGCTACGACCTTGAACCCATCACCGGCAAGCAACACCAGCTGCGGGTGCACCTGGCGGCCCTCGGCGCGGCCATCTGCAACGACGGGTTCTACCCGGAACTGACCGACAAGGGCGGCCCGGACGACTACCGCCGCCCCCTGAAGCTGCTGGCCCGCAGCCTCGAATTCGATGACCCCATCAGCGGCGAATCGCGCCGCTTCGACAGCCGTCTACATCTGGACTGGTAACCCCACAAACCGCCGCGCCCCTTGACGGATAATATGACAGAGATAATATTACGACCGTAATTCAATCAGGATGCTGCTTGGCTGGAAGGCTCGCGGTTGTCCACTAGGCTTCTGCATTCCCCTTACGACTTTTGCATCGAGGTGAACTCATGAGCGCATACGACGTGGTAGTGATCGGCGGTGGGCCGGGCGGCTACAACGCGGCGATCAAGGCTGGCCAGCTGGGCATGAAGGTGGCCTGCGTCGAAGGCCGGGAAACCCTGGGCGGCACCTGCCTGAACGTCGGCTGCATGCCCTCCAAGGCCCTGCTGCATGCCTCCGAACTCTATGAAGCGGCGTCCGGCAAGGAGTTCGCCACCCTGGGCATCCAGGTCAAGCCCAAGCTCGACCTGGCGCAAATGATGGCGCAGAAGGCCGAGAGCGTGACCGCCCTGACCAAGGGCATCGAGTTCCTCTTCCGCAAGAACAAGGTGGAATGGGTCAAGGGCTGGGGCCGCATCGACGGCGCCGGCAAGGTGGTGGTGACGGCCGCCGACGGTCAGCGGCACATCCTGGAAACCCGCCACATTGTCATCGCCACCGGCTCCGAACCCACGCCGCTGCCGGGGGTGACCATCGACAACAAACGCATCCTCGACTCCACCGGCGCCCTGTCCCTGCCGGAGGTGCCCAAGCATCTGGTGGTGATCGGCGCCGGCGTGATCGGCCTGGAGCTGGGCTCGGTCTGGCGCCGCCTCGGGGCCCAGGTGACGGTAGTGGAATACCTCGGCCGCATCTGCCCCGGCCTGGACGATGAAACCGCCAAGACCCTGCAACGCGCCCTCACCAAGCAGGGCATGACCTTCAAGCTCGGCTCCAAGGTCACCAGCGCCAAGTCCGGCAAGGCCGGTGTGGAACTGTCCATCGAACCCGCTGCCGGCGGCCTGGCTGAAACCCTCAAGGCCGACTACGTGCTGGTAGCCATCGGCCGCCGCCCCTACACCGAAGGCCTCGGCCTGGAAACTGTCGGCCTGACCACCGACACCCGCGGCATGCTCGCCAACGAACGCCACCAGACGCCGGCTCCCAATGTCTGGGTCATCGGCGACGTCACCTCCGGCCCGATGCTCGCTCACAAGGCCGAAGACGAAGCCATCGTCTGCATCGAGCGCATCGCTGGCCAGGCGGCCGAGGTGAACTACAACGTCATCCCCAACGTGATCTACACCCGCCCGGAAGTGGCCAGCGTGGGCAAGAGCGAAGAACAGCTGAAGGCCGAAGGGCGCCCCTACCGCGTCGGCAAATTCCCGTTCACCGCCAACAGCCGGGCCAAGATCAACCACGAAACCGAAGGCTTCGTGAAGGTCTTGGCGGACGAACGCACGGACGAAGTGCTGGGCGTACACATGGTCGGCCCGAACGTCAGCGAGATGATCGGCGAGTACTGCGTGGCCATGGAATTCTCCGCCTCGGCCGAGGACATCGCCCTCATCTGCCACCCCCACCCGACCCGCTCCGAAGCCCTGCGCCAGGCCGCGATGGATGTGCACGGAACAGCGATGCAGGCCTGATCCCGGGGGATGCCTGAACCTGTGGGAGCGACTTCATTCGCGAATGAAGTCGCTCGTATGGCCTAGGGTGAAATCTGTCGGGGCGGAGGGACCGAATTTGCTTCTGCTAGCCAGACGGTGGGAGGCATCTCTTGCCCCTCACCTCACTGCAAGCGCCGATAAGGAATTCATCGGCTCGAGTGACAGCCCGAGACCGATCCTATCTGCAAGCCTGCGCCGTCGTGAGCTCCCGACAGGTCGTTTCATCTTGGCCCCGGAAGCTCAGTGCGGTAGAGGCCCTGCCGGCCTGAGACCGGTCATTTTGGCTCGTTACTTCGCCTCGGGATGCCGTAGATGACGCCAGGCGGCTCAGGTGGCGGTCTGGTCTGCAACGAGCTACCGTGCTTTAGCCTCACCTGACCTCAAGTCCAAGGCTGCCTGTAGCTTTGGGGTTAGCAACTCGCTGTTTTCACACAGCCAGGGCCAGAAGCGGACATCTTCCATTGCAGCTCTTGGTTGATAGCTACCCTTTCTTCCCTAACTGCAGCTGTACTTGAGCCTTCGGTGTCCACCCTTCTAGTCCAGCAGCTACATTCCTATGGTTCGAACCTCATCAGCCAGACGCATGTGCCTCGTCCAAACGGTTGTGGCGATTGCGATCGAGTTGGGGGGCAGCACCTTTCACGGACACGCACGAATACTCACGGAGATGGCATGAAACGCACTCGGCCACTGCCTCTGGACCTGCGCGGGTTGATCCTCTTCTTTGTCGTTCTATCGGTGCTCGCTACTCTGTGTAACAGCCTGATAGTGGCCTACCGCGTTCAGCGCGATGCGCTGATTCATTCCGCGCTGGAGGCCAATAGCGCGTATGCGGCGAAAGTGGCGTCCAGCATGGGAGTATTCCTCGACTCCACCCAGAGCCGCCTGAAATACAGCGCGGAAATTCTCGCGGCTCATTGGGATGATCCGTTAGTCCTCATGGCAGAGAGCAGTCGCCTGCGGACCCAGGATTCGGATTTCAATTCAATCGCGATCCTCGACGCTTCTGGCAAGGTGCTTCAGGCCAGTCCCCCAGCGCTACGAGTCGATGGTCTTAAGCTGGCTTCAGAAGCTGCGCAGCAGGCACTCAAACAGCGCCGGCCATTGATCAGTCCGGCCTACGTCTCTGTTGCGGGCCACCTGGTGGTGTTCATTTCGCAGCCCATCATTAACTCTTCCGGGCAGTTCCTGGGCGTAGTCGGTGGGGCCGTGTATCTCCAAGAAAAGGGAGCACTGCACACGGTCATCAGCAATCACTTCCACCATGAAGGCACCCAGGTGTTCGTTGTCGACGTCCATCACCGCATTTTGTACCACCCGAACCCGAAGCGTATCGGTGAAGTCCTCAAGTCCAATCTCTTGGTGGAATCGGCCTTACGCGGCGGGAGCGGCGCCATGGCGATATCCAACTCTCAGGGCATTCCAATGCTGGCAGGCTATGCCCAAGTTCCTGACGCCCAGTGGGCGTTGGTGGCGCAGCAGCCGAGAGACCTGGCTCTGGCTCCCTTGGGGCCACTCATGCTTGAAATGATCGTCGGCGTGATTCCGGCCGGTATCGCAGGATTCGGCTTGATCCTGGCAGGTACAGTGCTGATCGCCCGGCCGCTTCGTCAGCTCTCTGCCGCAGCCAACCAGTTGGCGGCGCCAGATACCACGGCCCAGCTGCTGCGGGTGCACGCCTGGTATCGAGATGTGTCTGCCATCCGGCAGGCGATGCTCACAGGGGTTCAACTGCTGCAACAGAGGCTTGGTCGGCTCAGCCACGAAGCCCAAAGTGATCCTCTGACCGGCCTGGCAAACAGAAGAGCGATGACAACCCTACTCGACATGCTGGCTCAAACCGAACAGTCCTATTCCGTACTCGCCTTGGATATCGACCATTTCAAACGTGTTAACGACACCTATGGCCACGATGTGGGTGATCTTGCACTCAAGCACGTCGCCGAGATTCTCAAGAAAAACTCCAGGGCTAGTGACCTGGCCTGCCGGACAGGGGGCGAAGAGTTCACTTTAGTAATGCCGGACACCCCGATAGAGGTCGCTAGGAGCATTGCGGAGCGCATCAGAGAAAATGTGGCCGCCAGCGAGGCACCCCAGGCCGGGAAGCTTACGATTTCAATTGGCGTAGCGCTTAGGAATGACACCACGTCCACCCCCGACGCACTCTTGAAACTGGCTGATGAACGACTCTATCGAGCCAAACAGAACGGCCGCAATCAAGTGATTGCACACAATGTCTGACTCCAAATTCGGGACTATCACGACACGCGTCGATAGGCAGCTACTTGGCCCAGGAAGTGGACGCCATCAGTGATGCCGGTGCCTACAAGGCGCTGTTTCGCTTCGCCCGGCCCGCGTCTGTCGAGATCAGCCGCTGGCTGAGCGAGGTACTGGTGCCGACGCTGCATGACTATCACCGGGTCCCGAGTGCCGAACCACGACGGGCCTTTATCAGCTGGGCCAACAAGCAGGTGGGGGGTGGTGCGTTGGCAGCGGGAGTTGTAGGGCGGCTTTATTCGCGACTGAAGTCGCTCTCACAACAGACTGGGCGGACGGGGCAACTCCGTCCCGCGCACAAGGCCGATCTCTTTAGCTCAGGCGGGCGCCGCTGTGAGATCGAGAAAGGCGATCCGCACCGAAGCAACGCATCGCCCCCTCAACCCTTTGCCCTCCTTTCCTAGAGCCCCGGCGTGGAGAAGCTGGCGCTGGCAGCGATCAACTGACCCTGGCCCACGTTGTAGGTCAATTGAAAAGTGGCCAGCACCGACTCCGTGGCCGCAGACTTCCTGGCGTTCGCTGGCGAGATGGGGAACGTCAGCTCCACCACGTCGGTCGGGATCAGTAAACGGAGCACCTGGTTCTCGCCATGAACCAGAAAGAGCGTCCCGCTCTGCTGGCCGACGCCGGTCGCCTCGATGAAGTCGATGAGCAGGAATACCCCCGGCGGCGCGCCCGGGTCGTCATCGACGAACGCGGTGGAGATGACACGCGCGACCCCCTTGATGTCGATGTCCTCGGTTTTGCCTGCCAAGGTGCCGGCGATGGGGACTGTGCGCACATCCGTGCGACGTTCGAAGCTGCGCGAGGACGCAGCACTACTGGACTCCAGGACTGCCACCAACCCGGCGAATGCCAACAGCGCTGGCGCAATTCTTCCGTGCAGGATGTTCATGTTGTGCTCCTATCGAAAGGCCGTCGGCAGGACCTCGGTCGGGTCCACGAAGCGCACTCCCTGAGGTGTCGGGATCGGCGTTGGCAGCGGACGCAGGAACGCGCCACCGGCGTCGTCGATTTCCCAACGCAGGAGCATGGCGTTGTCTTCGTGAGTGGTGTTGTGACAGTGCTCCATGAACATCCCGCCGAAATCCCGGAACTGCATGGTGAGGGTGACGCTGGTACCCGGGTGCAGGCGATAGACATCCTTGCGGCCGCGTTCCCAGGCCGGGACGTTGTCTGGCCGGCCGTTGCGAGCGAGGATCTGGCCCTCTTCGAAATGGATATGAATCGGGTGGTCCCAGCCCGCACCGCCGTTCCTCAGCGTCCATATCTCGCGAGTGCCAAAGCGAGGGGCCGCCGAGATGCGGCCAAAGTCCGCGTCAAGCTTGCCGCCGCCATCGGTCCCGATGCCCCATGGACCGACGAACGACGAGATGGGGTCGCTGGAGGTCTGGGTGGCGCCACGACCGAATACGAAGGTGCGCTCGGCTGCCACCGGTATTTGCGACAGGTCGGGGTTAGGCACGAGAAACTCGGGAACCTGGCTGACATCGGGCCGAGCCGGATCGCGAGCGACGCGGAACTCCAGGAAGCGACCGACGCACGGGTCGGTGGACGCGCCCGACATCGCATCGCGCAGCGAGAGGTCCTGAATGGGCCTACGGCCGTTTTCGTGCTCGGCGAGATTGACCATCCAGACCTTGCTCCCAATGGAATATCGGGAGAAGTCGATGACGATGTCGTAGCGCTCGGCGATGCCCATTTCGTCGAGGGTCGTGAGCGTCACCGGAGTTGGCAGCAGGTTACCGTCATTGGCGATCTGGACCATCGGCGAGGCGTCGCTCAGGGCCAACTTGAAGAAACGTGCCACCGCCGCGTTGAGGATGCGGAAGCGGTACTTGCGGCGCTCCACTTCGAAGAACGGCTTGTAGACCAGGTTCACCGTCATCACATCGCCGAGGAACCCGTCGAAGTCGAAGATATCCATCGCCAGTTGGCCGTCCTGGTCCCAGGCCTTGTCCGCGAGCATCAGGTTCACGTCGTAATCGAGATTGCCGTACGAGTTGGCCGAGCCACTGGGCAGGCGCAGGTTCACGCCGTCGTCGATCTCCTCGTTACCGCGATCGAGGCTGCTGTAGATGTTGAACATCCCGGCGTTGCCCTTGTACACGTTCTGCGACGTGAAGCTGAACATGTGGTCGTGGAACCAGTGGGTGCTCATGGTTTCGTGGAAGTCACCCTGCAGGTTTTCGATACCACCGGCATCGTTGGGCGAACCGCAACGCGGGTCATTGGCGCCCTGGTTGATGCTGAAGTAGCCGCCGTGGCAGATCGGATAGTGGTAGTCGTAGAACTCGCCGGGGAAGAAATAGGCTCCGGTGAATCCGTCGTTCTCCGCGCCGTGGTGGCCGTTGTGCTCGTGGGTGGTGATGGTGTGAATACCGAAGCCGCCATTCTGCGTCGGGTCCTCCGGCAGGCGGTTGTGGTGCCGCAACAGGATGTGTTCGTGGTATCGGCCGATCAGTAACTTGGGCGGCAGGGTGCCGTTGAAGGTCCATAACGCCAGCGGTCCCTGGTCCGGCAAGTCGGGGTGGAACGCCGGGCGGAATGGCCGGCTGGCGTCGATTCCAGAGTTCAGGCTCGATGGTACGCCGGGGTTGTAGACGGTGTTGGGCTTGGCACCTTCCTGGGTGACCTCGACCGTCACCTTGGGTGGAAAATCGTTCCAGTGCTGGTGGGCCCAGATCGGTCCCGGTGGCCGCCCCTCGACGGGGCCGGTGCCGCCCCCCAGCACGGCGGGTACCGGCTGCTGCGTGGTGTTGGCCTGTTCGGTCGGGTCAGGGCCAGGCGTTCCCGGAAACGCCGGAATGGGATTCATCACGCCCGCGCCGAAGGTGAATGCCTTGCGGGGCAGTACATCGAAGCGTGGCATCGGTTGGGTGAAAGGTTGCACGCCGAACAGCGGGCTGGGTGACAACCCCGTGGGGATGCCTAACGTCGTCGCATAGGCGCTGCTGGAGAAAGGAGTCAAGCCGTGTACGGGAACCAGCAAACCACTGGAAGTCGCCAGGCCCCATTTGATGAAGTCGCGTCGAGTGACTTCCCCTTTTGATAAGGCAGTTGCCAGTTCCGCGAAATTCCTACTCGCAATTTCCGCCTCGCGCAGGCGTGCCCTTGACGCATCTTTTGGAAGGTACATCAGCCACTCCTCGCCATAGACCCCTGTAATCAAATTGCCAGGGAACGACATCGGCGAAGGGCGCCAAAGAGTTGGAAGCTACGTGAATAGCTGACGGTTTCGCGAAGCGGGAACCAAGCGTAGCCCTGTCACGGGTATGTCCGTGACGAGTGGTAGAGCCGAGACGAATCCTGTTGCGGCTTTCACCTTCTCCATCCAATGGAAATACTTTGTTACAACTTCCTCAACACTGTCAATCGGCCATCGGACAGCTATCAGTCTGATTGCGCCTTATGGATCAAGGTTGATCGCAGATGGCGATATCGAGCTTGTTCGTGTATCGCTGGCCTTACTGAAGGCTTGGACTGGTCCTGAAGCGGATCGAGGAGCGGCGGTGACTCACGACTGACGGATGAATGCTCAACACCAAGGCCCTCTCGGCCAGGTGAGCAAATCCGACAAAGTGAAACCATGGATGATGCCGCGCGACATGAAAGCGCCTCCGACAGAGGTTCAGCCTGCCAGAGGCGCCGATGCCCCCGGTCGGGCACCCATCAGCCTAGACGTCCGCTTGGAGACTGCCGCCCCATCCATTGCTCCAGGATCACCCCCCATCTATCCGGGCCTGAAATGAAGTTGTGGCTGACGCCTGCCGGGCAAGGAATTTGAGTACCTGACAGTCCCTTCGGTGGTCAGTGAATCGTAGGGAAGCGCTCTTTCACCAATGCTTGAGCCTGATAGGCCATCTGATCGAGCAGGCGATCGCGCTTGTTCTCGGCCTCGCTCATGGCCTTCTTGCCGTGTTGCTGCACCAGGTAGGCGTGGATCTGCCGCACTTCCTTGGATTGGAATATCGGGGCCAGATCCTGCACCGCCACCATGCCGTCCGAGCGGTGATCGCGAGTATTCAGCAGCACGTGCGGCCCCTGCACTGCCAGTACCTGAAATCCCATCGATTCAAAGGTAGGCACCTTGTTCGCCACGCAGGCCAGTTCGGCGTGTGGCCGATGCTTGACCATCTGCTGCAACATCGCCCGGGCAATGCCGCGTCGGCGGTGGCTGGCCTTGACGGCGATATAGGCGAGAGTGCACGCCTCGGCATCATCCGGGCTCGGCAGGTACAGGGCAAAACCCAGCACCCGGGAGGGATCTTCATCATCCAGGGCCAGGATCAACCGCGCGGTGCTATCCAGAGCGCCGTTCATGGCCTGCAGATACAGATGTACCTCGTAGCCAATCACGTACTGATACAACTGATAGAGCGGATTGCTAGGCGTCAGCGACACCGGGCTGATGTCGCTGAAGTAGTCCACCACCATTTGTAGAACCTGGCTCTTCAGGGATTCGGGCGGCGATGTGTCCAGGTTTGCAAGGGTGAACATTCGAAGCTGGCTCCGGGTATGCCCGATCCGGAGGGATCAGCGCTGGCGCCATTGTAACGCCCGCGAGCACCGAGCGTTCCCACCGGCACTCGCATGGGCCGCCTCCACAGTAGAGCGGGGTCGCGTTGCGGTCCTGAGCGTTGGATGCCCCTCAAAACGCCAGCGCCCGCCCCAGCACGTCGCCGCGCGGGTCCCCTTCCCTGCTCACCAGGGCGTAGTTGTAGCCATCCCTCGACCAGTACCTGGCCTCCAGTTCGCCGTCGCGGCGCCGGCCCTGTTTCATGCTCGGGTAGAGCGAACCCGGCGCGCGCAGATACAGGCTGACCCGTTGTCCCTGGTGGTCTTCGAACAGGAGCAACGCCGCCGCGCCCTGTTCGGTCACCAGCCAGCGGCCACCGACCGGGGTGAAGCCGTAGGGGCTGAGGTCGGGGATTCGCGCTGCATGGCTGAAGCGCTGATCCAGCCATGCCTGGAGTTCGCTGGGCTGCCTGGCGCGGATGTCGACCACCGGGCTGGCGGCGAACAGGCGGTGGGCCTGGAGGGCGTCCTGCATCGGCGGATTGGCCGCCAGCAGGCTCATGTCCCGCGCTTGCCAGCCACCCAGGCCGCCCGCACCGAGCGCCAGGACGAAGGATGCCGCCAGGGCGAGGCGACGCTGCTTGCGCGCACGCAGTGAAGCCCGGATGGCCACCGGGTCGAGGCGCGGGTTGGGCGCCAGGCCCGGGTTGGCCAGGGCGACGCGGAGCAGTTGGGCATCCCGCCGCCAGGCCTCCACCCGTGCGGCCGCTTCCGGATTGGCCGCGAGATAGGCTTCCACCGCCTTGCTCTGCTCGGCGTCGAGCTGGCCATCGAGGTAAGCGTGCAGATCGTCTTCGCTGGGATGGAATGCGTTCATTTGAGTACCCGCAGATGAGGGTTGGATATCTCGCCCTCGGCCAGCTCACGCAGCGCCTTGCGCGCGCGGGACAGCCTGGACATCACGGTGCCGATGGGAATGCCGAGGGTATCGGCGGCCTCCTTGTAGCTGAGCCCTTCCACGCTCACCAGGAGCAGGAGCGCGCGCTGCTCCGCTGGCAGCCGGCCGAACGCCTCGAGAGTGGCCTGATTGACCACCAGGTCCTCGGTGGAGGGCGCTTCCTCGGTGCGGCCGCCGAAGATTTCCAGCAGCCGCGCGTGGCGACGAGCCCGCCGCTGGCCGTCGAGGAACTGCCGATAGAGGATGGCGAACAGCCAGGCGCGGAGGTTGCCGTCGCCCTTGCTGCTCCAGCGCGACAGCGCCCGCTCCAGCGTCGCCTGGACCAGGTCGTCGGCGCTGCTCGCATTGCGCGTCAGCCACAGCGCAAAACGCCGCAGCCGCTGTAATAACTCACGCAGTTCCGCGTCTTCGATCATGTTCATAGCCAGATGTTGTGCCGCTCTTGCCAAGGGTGCGACGAGAAGACGTGCGAGGCGGGATTTTATTCCCGGCCGGGAATAAAGCCCCGGTGCCTGCGTCTCACCGGCTCATGGACAAGGGCATTTCGCCCGGGAGTATCGCATGAGCAAGGCACCACCCAAGGGGATCGACCTGGCGGCACGACTGGCCGTGATCGGCCTCGCCACTGGCGGACTGGCAGCCGCCTTCGCCTACGCCGGCGGCTGGATCGGCGGCGAGCACCTGACGCCGCAGCGGATCATCGACGCCTTCGAGGCCAACGCCGGCAAGTTCCCCGGCTACCGCAAGAACCACGCGAAAGGCATCTGCATTGCCGGCCATTTCGAGAGCAACGGCCAGGCTGCGCAGCTCTCCCGCGCCAGCGTCTTCGCCCCCGGCAAGGTGCCGGTGATCGGCCGCCTGGCCATCGGCGGCAGCAATCCCCACGCGCCGGATGCCGGCGTACCCACCCGCAGCATGGCGTTGCTGTTCCAGCTGCCCGGCGGCGAGCAGTGGCGCACCGGCATGAACACGCCGCCTGTGCTGCCGGTGGCCACCCCGGAAGCCTTCTACGAGCAGGTACTGGCCGCCCGTCCCGATCCCGCCACCGGCAAGCCGGACCCGGCAAAGATGCAGGCCTTCTTCGCCGCCCATCCGGAAAGCGCCGCCTTCCGCCAGTGGTCGCAGAGCGCCAAGCCCAGCAACAGTTTTGCCAACATCGCCTACAACGGCATCAACGCCTTCCGCCTGGTGGACGCTGCCGGCAATGGCCGGTTCGTGCGCTGGTCGGTGCAGCCGGAGACGCCCTTCGAGCCCCTGGGGGATGCCGGCAGCGACCCGGATTTCCTCAGCCACGACCTGCAGCAACGCCTGGCCCAGGGCCCATTGCGCTGGCACTTGATGCTGACCCTCGCCGAACCCGGCGACCCCACCCATGACGCGACCCGCCAGTGGCCGGCAGACCGCCGCCAGGTGAATGCCGGCACCCTGGTGGTGGAAAGCGCCGAGCCGCAGGACAACGGCGCCTGCCGCGATATCAACTACGACCCGACGGTACTGCCCGACGGCATCCAGGTCTCGGACGACCCGATCCTCGCCGCACGCTCGGCCGCCTATGCCGTGTCCTACAACCGCCGTACCCGGGAAGGCGCACCCGGCGTCGGGCAAGGAGTCCAGCAATGAACACCCCGACCCATTTCAGCCCGCTATTGCGGGTCCTCCACTGGCTGATGGCGATCCTGCTGCTGGCCATGCTCTTCATTGGCGTCAGCATGGTGGGCGACCTGTCGCCGCGCCACAGCGCCCTGGTGGCGCTGCACAAGCCGCTGGGCGTGACGCTGCTGGTCCTGGTGCTGATCCGGCTGGCCGTGCGGCTGGCCCGTCCGGTGCCGCCCCTGCCCAGCGACATGCCCGGCTGGCAGCAGCGCATCGCCAAGCTGTCCCACTTGCTGCTCTACGGCCTGATGATCGCCCTGCCCCTGGTGGGCTGGGCCATGCAGTCCGCCGGCGACTACCCGGTGGTGCTCCACGACTCCTTGTTGCTGCCGCCCATCGTCCCGCAGGACGCGCGGCTCTATGCCTCGCTGCGCCTGGCCCACACTGTACTGGCGTACCTGCTGTTCTTCAGCATCCTGGCGCACCTGGCGGCGGCCCTCTACCACGCGCTCATCCGCAGGGATGGCGTGCTTTCGAGCATGACCACCGGCAGTGGCATCCGATCGATGCCTGACGGTCAGTAGGCGCGGGCATTCCCCGCAAACCAGCTCTCCAGAAGGAGAACCCCACCATGAAAACCCTAGTCGTCGCCTTGAGCCTCAGCCTTGCCTCCACCGTCACCCTGGCCGCCACGGACCAGAACGCGCCACCGGTCACCCAGTACGAGTACGGCGTGCACCTGGATATTGCGCGGGTGGTCCAGATGACCGACCTCACCACCTTCTGCGGCGTGGGGCCGGCGCGCATGACCTACGAGGACAGCCAGATGCAGACGAAGACCGTCGAGTACCTGGTCTGGGGCACCGGCTGCAAGAACGACTACTGAGGAGCTGTAGGTTGGTCTGAGCGCAACGAAGCCCAACAGCGCATCGTTGGGCTCAGACCAGCGTGGCCCGCACCAACCTATGAGGCCCGGGCTATCGCCGACGGTCCATGCACGGCAAGCCCTGAATCAGAACCAGCCTTTCCACTTGAACCAGGCGTACGGCAGGATCGCCGACACCACCATCAGGCCCAGCGCCACCGGGTAACCGAAGGCCCAGTCCAGCTCCGGCATCGACCTGAAGTTCATGCCATACACCGTGCCCACCAGGGTCGGCGGCAGGAAGAGCACGGCGGCGATGGAGAACACCTTGATGATGCTGTTCTGCTCGATATCGATCAGCCCCAGGGTGGCGCTGAGCAGGAAGGCGATCTCGTCGAACATCTTCGCCACATAGTCCACCAGCGAGCGGATGTCCCGCTCGATGGAGCGCGAACGGTCCAGGCCGGGCTCGCTCAGCCAGAGCTCCGACCACGCGTTCGAGTAGTCCAGCACCCGCCCCATGCTGATCAGGCTCTCGCGCAGCTTCACCAGGCCCGAGTTGTTGCGACCCAGGCGTTTGACTACCTGTTGCAGATCGGTGCGGCTGCCCTTGCGCTGCGGCGCGGCACCACGTTCCTCGCTGAATACCGCCCCAGACATCTCGTCCAGTTCGCGCTGCATCAGCTCCAGCATATCGGCGATGTGATCCACCACGCTGCCGCACAGGGACAGGAAGATCTGCTCGCTGGAGGAATGGGTTTCGGGCTCACGGAGGAACTTGTCCTCCAGGTATTCGAAGAACGGCAGGTTGGCGTAGCGCACCGTTACCAGGTAGTCGGGCGCCACCACGAACATCACGTCGCTGGAGATCGGTCGCTGCTCGCGCAGGCCGCTCACCAGGGTGGCGTTCATATAAAGAGTGCCAGCGTGCTGATAGAGGCGCGAGGTTTCCTCGATCTCGACGATGGCCTCACGAGAGGGAATTTCCACCCCCAGCGAACGGCCGATGAAGGCCGCTTCTTCCGGTTCGGGGTCCATCAGGTCGATCCACAGGGTGGCCGGGGGAATGGCCACGCCGGGCTGGCCAGCGCTGGCGTGCAGGACGCCGCCATCCTGCGCGTAGTAGTGGATCATCCAGGTTGCTCCTTGGGCGTCTGGGAATGAGTAAAGCACCGGTCATGCCCTGCGAAGACGCGTTTGGCGGACCGGGAGGCACGCGTCCGGCAATTGGACTAGGTTCTGGTTAGGCGAACGGAGACCACCATGACCCAGCGCAACTCACCCGTGCCCCCGGGCGAAGCGGTGCCCTGGTTCACCAGCAGCACCCCCAGCCGCGAACGCTTCACCTTCGACACCACCGCCGGTCGCTACATCGCCCTGTGCTTCCTCGGCTCCTCCACGGACCCGACGGCAACGCGGGTGCTGGCCGACCTGCTGGCCCGCCGCGAGTGCTTCGACGACGACCAGGCGGCCTTCTTCGGTGTGACCGCCGACCCGCGCGACCGGGAACAACAGCGCGTGCGCGACCTGTTGCCGGGCATCCGTTTCTTCTGGGACATGGACCGCAGCATCTGCAACCTCTTTGGCGTGCAGCGCGAGAACGGCGCCATCCGCCAGATGACCTATCTGCTCGACGCCCGCCTGCGGGTGATCGCCGCGCTGCCGATCCTGCCCGGCGGCGAGGGCCACATCGACACCCTCATCAGCCTGCTCAAGGCCCAGGAACCCATTCCCCCGGCCGCGCCCGCCCAGCCCCAGGCGCCGGTGCTGGTGGTGCCACGCATCTTCGAAGCCGAACTGTGCAAGACGCTGATCGATTACTACGACCATCGCGGCGGCACCGACTCGGGCTACATGATCGAGCGCGATGGCAAGACGGTCGAAGTGCTCAAGTACGATCACAAGCGCCGCCGTGATTGCGCCCTCGAAGACCAGCGGCTGTGCCAGTCCTGCATGCAACGCATCACCATGCGGCTGGTCCCGGAGATCCAGAAGGCCTTCCAGTTCCACGCCACGCGCATGGAGCGCTACCTGGTGGCCTGCTACGACGCCACCGAAGGCGGCCACTTCCGCCCCCACCGCGACAACACCACCAAGGGCACTGCACACCGCCGCTTCGCCGTTTCCCTGTTCCTCAACAGCGGCGAATACGAAGGTGGCCAACTGCGTTTCCCGGAGTTCGGCCGCAGCCTCTACAGCGCGCCAACCGGGGGTGCCGTGGTGTTCTCCTGTTCGCTGCTGCATGAGGCCACGCCCGTCACCTCCGGTCGGCGCTATATGTTCCTGCCCTTCCTCTATGACGAGGAGGCCCGGCGCATCCGCGAGGAAAACCAGCAATACCTGGAAAGCTCGACTGAGCAATGACCAGCGGCCTGGCATATCATTGCGCGCCTCGCGACTGTCTGATGGATACCCCAATGAGCCACGAAACCCTGCTGGACGCCCTGCTCGACGCCGACATGCTGGAAATCGACGACCTGCACGCCTGGGAGTTCGACCTGGACGACGCGCTGGTGGAGGCGCTGGACGCCGGCCAACCGGGTGCCCCCGAGGCCCAGCTGCTGCGCATCGAATGCATGGACGGCCGCTCCCGCCGCGAATGGCGCTTCACCCAGGCCGCCGTGCAAGCCGCGCACTTCGACGCCGAAACCGGCTGCTGGAAACTGGCCGGCACCGATGGCGAACACACCCTGCGCTGCTTTGATGCCTTCGGCGGCGATACCGAGGATGAAGACGAGCAGGAGTGAGCTGCCAATCAGGTGTGCGTCCCTGTAGGGTGGGCTTCTCCTGTGGGGGCGAATTCATTCGCGAAGGACGGCGCAGCCGTCCCCCAGCCGACTAAGCCGCCTTAGGTAAGAACATTGCGCACAAAGCGCACCAGCTGTTCGCCTTCATTGGCATAGATGTAGGGCTGGTCGCTGCCGAACACCAGGAAATCCCCGGCCGTCACCTGATGCGTCTCCCCACTGTGGAACACGGTCAGGTTGCCTTCGATCACATAGATCATCTCTCGCCAGCCTTCGGCATCCGGTTCCGCCTTGTAGCGCTCGCCCGGCGCCAGCGACCAACTCCAGAGTTCCACTTCATGCCGCGTCGCTGAACTCGCCAGCAAGGTGGCCTGGCTGCCGGGCTTGGCTCCCACCCAGGCCACGGCATTGATGCGGGAACGATCGGGGCGATCCGGTTGCTGAACCAGATCGGGAAAGAGCACGCCGAGGGCGGCGGCGATGCGGTCCAGCGTGGCCAGACTGACATTCACATCACCGCCTTCGATGCCCACCAGCATGCGCCGGCTGACGCCGGCAGCAGTGGCCAGGGCTTCCTGGCTGAGGCCTGCGGCACGGCGCAGGCGGCGGACGTTCTCGGAGACATGCTCCAGGACGTTGGGACGTTCATCGGATTTGGGCAACATATTGCTCACACCCTGGCTTTTGCGCATTATGTTGCACATTAGCACTCGAATACGCCAGCCCCCTACCGTTCTGCCGGATCAGCCACCATGACCTCGCTGTCGCGCCGCCTCGCCTCCACCCTGCTGCCCGTTTCTGTCCTCCTGGTGGCAATGGCCTCCATCCAGAGCGGCGCGTCCCTCGCCAAAAGCCTGTTCCCGGTGATCGGCCCCCAGGGCACCACCACCCTGCGCCTGGTGTTCGCGGCCATCATCCTCACGCTGGTCCTGCGCCCCTGGCGTGCGCGCATCAACAAGGAATCCCTCAAGCCGCTGATCCTCTACGGGCTGGCCCTGGGCGGCATGAACCTGATGTTCTACATGTCCCTGCGCACCATCCCGCTGGGCATCGCCGTCGCCCTCGAATTCACCGGCCCCCTGGCGGTCGCGCTGTTCGCCTCGCGCCGCGCCATCGATTTCATCTGGATCGGCCTGGCAGCGCTGGGCCTCTGGCTCCTGTTGCCGCTGGGCAAGACCGGAGGCCACCTGGACCTGACGGGCATGGCCTACGCCCTTGGCGCTGGCATCTGCTGGGCGCTGTACATCCTCTACGGCGCCAAGGCCGGCAGCGACCACGGCATGCAGGGCGCGGCCCTCGGCGTGCTGGTGGCGGCCATCTTCACGGCGCCGATTGGCATCGCCCATGCCGGTGTCGACCTGCTGCGCCCGGAGCTGTTGCCCATAGCGCTGGGCGTTGCCCTGCTCTCCACCGCCATCCCCTACAGCCTGGAAATGGTCGCCCTGACGCGCCTGCCGACACAGACCTTCGGCACCCTGATGAGCATCGAGCCCGCGTTCGGCGCGCTTTCCGGGTTGATTTTCCTCGGCGAGCACCTGTCATTGCTGCAGTGGCTGGCGATCTTCTGCATTATCCTCGCCTCCGTCGGCTGCACCGTCACGGCGCCACCGCGCCAGCCGTCCCAGCCCCTGGTGCCAGCCGACTAATCCGGGCATTTCCGCTGATTTTCCTCTTGCGGAGAACGGGTGATTCTCCGCAGGCTATAGCGATCCGGACCGCGTCTTACAGGTACCCCAATGAACAGACTTCCCTATGTCGCCACCGGCTGCCAGCCGGTGAACTGGCAGCTGGACCAGATCGTCAGCGACTTGCGCGACGCCCGTGCCCAATGGCGCAGCCGGCACGGCCGCCTGCAGGACCGTGGCGGCCGCGAACTGCCCTCCCGCGTCACCGTCGGTCACATCATCGAAGCCCTGTCCGGTGCCCTCTTCCCCATGCGCCTCGGCCCAGCCGACCTGCGCGAAGAAAGCGAGGACTTCTACGTCGGCCATACCCTGGATGTGGCGCTCAACGCGCTGGCCGGTGAAGTACGCCGCGAACTCTCCTATACCGCACGCCACAACGGTGCCAGCGGCGATGACATCGCCTGCCAGGCCATTGAGATCGTAAAGGGATTCGCCGCCACCCTGCCCAAGTTGCGGGTCCTGCTGGATACCGACGTGCTGGCCGCCTTCCAGGGCGACCCGGCAGCGCGCAGCGTGGATGAAGTGCTGATCTGCTATCCGGGCGTGCACGCGGTGATCCACCACCGCCTGGCCCACTATTTCTACAAGGCCGGCCTGCCGCTGCTGGCGCGGATGATCGCCGAGATCGCCCACTCCGCCACCGGCATCGACATCCACCCCGGCGCGCAGATCGGCAAGAGCTTCTTCATCGACCACGGCACCGGCGTGGTGATCGGCGAGACCGCGATCATCGGCGAGCGGGTGCGCATCTACCAGGCCGTGACCCTCGGCGCCAAGCGCTTCCCGGCGGACGAGGAAGGCAACCTGCAGAAGGGCCAGCCGCGCCACCCGATCGTCGAAGACGACGTGGTGATCTACGCCGGCGCGACCATCCTCGGCCGCATCACCATCGGCAAGGGCTCCACCATTGGCGGTAACGTCTGGCTGACCCGCAGCGTGCCGGAAAACAGCAACATCACCCAGGCGAACCTGCAGAACGAAAGCGGCGTTTGACGTTGTGGGGGCGAATTCATTCGCGATTGAAATCGCTCCAACAGGGTCTCGGTACCCACATTTCCCCCTCACCCCAACCCTCTCCCTCAGGGAGAGGGGGCCGACGGTGCAGGACTGAAAGATCGTGCCAGCCGTAGGGTGGAAATAGCCTTTCATTTCCACCAACAAAAAACGGCCCTATCAGGGGCCGTTTTTCATAGCGCGCTCAGCTCAACGCAGCTTGTCCACCATCGCCGCGATCACCGACAGCACATCCTTGCCCAGGCGCTTGGAACGTTCGCCGTTCCAGGCGGTGCGCGGGTGCGGGTTGTCGTCGTGGTCCTTGAACGGCATCTCGATGGTGAAGGACAGGCAGTCGAAGGCCATGCCCACGGCGTTGCACGCCAGGGTGGTATTGGCCTTGCCCGGTTCGTCGCGGGGATAGCCGAACTTCGTCTGGAACTCCGCGCCCATATCCACCAGACGCTGGCGGAATTCGTTTTCCAGGGCTTCCAGGCGCGGTGTGTAGCCGGGGTTGCCTTCGCAGCCGGCGGTGAACACATGGGGGATTTCCTCGTCACCGTGGATGTCGAGGAACAGGTCCACACCCACCTTGCGCATCTGTTGCTGGACGAAGAACACTTCTGGAGTCTCGGTGTCGTCGGCGGACTGCCAGGCACGGTTGAGGTCCTTGCCGGCGACGTTGGTGCGCAGGTGTCCACGGAATGCGCCATCCGGGTTCATGTTCGGCACCAGGTAGAGGTCGGCCTTGGCCAGCAATGCATCGATCTCGGCATCACCCTCCTTCGACAGGCGCTCGATCACCCCTTCCATGTACCACTCGGCCATGTGCTCGCCGGGGTGCTGCTGGGCGATGATCCAGACCTTGCGCTGGGCGTTCGGGTTGCGGCTGACACGCAGCAGCGGAATCTCGCGGCCCTCGATGCTCTTGCCCACCGCCACCACTTCGGCGCCGGTCTTGTCCAGCGCTTCGCTGATGAGCCAGTCATGGCGGGCGCGGCTATAGGGTTCGAAATAGGCGAACCAGATTTGATCGTGGGTGGGCTCAAGGGCGAAGTGCAGGCCCTTGTCGTCGAAACTGCTGGGCACGCGGAACCAGTTGACCTGGTCGTAGGACGCGGCGGCGTTGTAGCCGGTCCAGGCGTGGCTGTAGGCGGACTGCCCGGCGTTGGTCAGGCTGAAGCCATGGCGCTGGCCGGGGGTCATGCCCTCGACCTTGAAGTGGAACCACTGGAAGTGGTGGCTCTTCAGGTCCGGCCGCATGGCCAGCAGCACCTGTTGCGGGTTGCTGGCGTCAATCACTTCGATATTGCCGCTGTCGAAGTCCGAGCTGATCTTCATGAATACCTCAGGGGCTCTTTTTTTCACGGTACGAACAGCATCGCAGGTCGCGCCGTGCGGGAAAATCGTCGGGGCGACATCGACGGACAGCCGGCGCCCCGTCTGAAGGTTATTCGCCTCGGTCTTCCAGGCGGGCAAGGCGTGCTTCCAGGTCTGCGACGCGCGCTTCCAACTCTTCGATGCGGGCATCGGCGGCGGCGCGCGCCTCGCCAGCCCGCTCCGGCTGGCTGGCGCGGGCCTCCAGCAGGGCCTCGAGGTCGGCCGGCTCGCCCATCAGGTGCATGTAGCGGTCTTCGCGCTGGCCGCCCTGGCGCGGCATCAGGACTGCCAGGCCACGGCCGATGAGGCGTTCGAGCTGGTGGCGGACGTCTTCGGTGTCGTCGAAGTCGGCCATGCGGTTGCTGCGGGTCAGCAGCTCGCCCAGGGTCTGCGGGCCGCGCAGGAGCAGCAGGCCGATGAGGATCAGCTGCGGCTGCACCACTTCCAGGGCCTTGTCCGCGCGCTGCTCCCAGCGGTCGGCGCGGCTGCCCATCACCAGCTTCACCAGGCCACGCGACTCCAGGTTGCGCAGCGACTGGCCAGCCTGGCCGGGGGTGACGTTCATCACCGGCTCGCGGCTGGTCTTCTGGTTGCTGGCCAGCACCAGGGCGTTGAGGGTCAGCGGGTAGGACTCGGGGGTGGTGGCCTGCTTCTCGATCAGGCTGCCGAGCAGCCGGGCCTCGATGGCGTTGAGCGGAGCGTCGGCGAACTGGGCATGGATCTCGGTGGACATAGCACTATCCGTCTGCTGAAAAGTGCCACTAGCCTAGTCTCCGCCGGCTAGCGAGAAAAGCGCTGCACCAGGAAGTCGATGAAGGCCCTCACCTTGGCGGGCAGCCGGCGCCCCGGCGGGCACACTGCATAGATCTGCGAAGCGGGCAGCGGAAAGTCCTGCAATACCTCCACCAGCCGGCCGCTGGCGAGATTTTCCTCCAGCAGGAAGCGCGGCAGCGACACCAGCCCGAGACCATCCATCGCCGCCTGCACCAGCACCTCGCCATTGTTGGCGATCAACCTGGGCCGCACCGTCACCGAACGCCATTCACGCCCCATGAGGAACTGCCACTGGCTGCTGTTGGCGCGGTTCTTGTAGCCCAGGCATTGGTGCTCGCGCAGGTCGTCGGGCACTTGCGGAGCGCCGTGTTCGGCGAGGTAGGCGGGGCTGGCGCAGATGGCGTGCGGGCAAGGCCCCAGCTCGCGCGCCACCAGGGTGGAATCCGGCAGACGGCCGATGCGCAGGGTGAGGTCGTAGCCTTCGTTGACCAGGTCCACGTAGCGGTCGTTCAGGTCCAGCTCCACCTCCAGGCCGGGATGGGCCTGCATGAACTCGTTGAGCGCCGGTGACAGGTACTTGAGCCCGAACGACATGGGCGCCGCCAGCCGCAGGCGTCCGCGCAGCTCGCTCTGCAGGCTGCGGGTAGCCTCCTCGGCCTCGGCCAGGTCGCCAAGGATGCGCTGGGTGCGCTCGAAGTAGTCCATCCCGGTCTCGGTCAGGCTGAGGCGCCGGGTGGTGCGATTGAACAGCCGGCACTCCAGGTGCCGCTCCAGCGCACTCATGCGTCGGCTGACCACCGATTTTGCGATGTTCAATCGCTGTGCGGCCGCTGAGAAGCCGCCAGTCTCGACCACGACCACGAATACCCGCATGTCTTCGAACAAGTTCATTTCCGGCTGCCTTTGGGAAGCGATGAGCCTTTATCGCAGGTCAGGCGGGATTGGGCATTGGCATTTGTTAAGACGGGCCGCCTGAGGGGGCGAATTCATTCGCAAACGGCAGCGCAGTTGCCCCTGGGGCCAAAGGGCGAACCTTCGGTCCGCACAGCATTGAAATCGCCCCCACAAAAAAGCGGCACCGAAGCATCACCCCAAAATCTCCACCCTCCCCTCCACCACCCGCACCGGCACCGCCTCCAGCCGACTGCCTTCACAGGGGCCTTCGATGCAGTGGCCGTCCTCGAAGCGGAACAGAGCGCTGTGGTGGGCGCACATCAGCACCTGGCTGCGATAGGTGCTGAACTCGCCGGGGCGGAAGTCCAACGGCACCGAGAAATGCGGGCAGCGATTGCGGTAGCCCCACACCTCCTGACCACGGCGCACCAGTACCAGCGGCAACGCCTTGCCCTCCAACTCGGCGTCCAGGGCCAGGGCACCGCCATCGGCGATGGCCTCCAGTGCGCAAAGCGGGTTCATCCGCGCAGCTCCGGGTTACCCAAGCCCCAGTTCCAGGGGCGGATCTCGATGTGCTCGAACAGCCCGGCGCGCACGTAGGGGTCATCGCCAAGAAAGGCCTGTACGTCGGCCAGGCTCATCGCCTCCACCACCAGCAATGTGCCGTTCATGCGGCCGTTGCTGTGGTCCAGCGTGGGGCCGCCGAGACGCACCACGACCCGGTGCGGATAGGGATTGCGCAGGTGTTCGCGATGGGCCGGACGCACCTGGCTGCGCAGGCTGATCTGGTCCGGTTTGTCAGTGGCGAAGACGGCGAAGTACTGGCTCATCAGGCTTCTCGCTCCAACACGAAGTCGTAGCTGGCCAGGCGGAAAGAACCGTCGAAGCCGAATGGCGCCGCCAGAGGATGGTTTGCCTGGCACGGCTGGTAGACCACCTTGAGGGAATCCTTGACGCCGAACACCACGTCCGAGTCCAGGTAGGGGTCGTCATGGTTGAACAGGTGGGTGACCAGGGTGCGCTGACCAGGTGCCATGACCATGAAGTGCAGGTGCGCAGGTCGCCAGGGGTGGCGGTCGCTGGCTTGCAGCAGGCGCCCCACCGGGCCATCGGTGGGAATGGGATAGCTCACCGGCAAGGTGGTGCGAATGGCGAAACGACCCTCCGCGTCGGTGCGATAACGCCCGCGCAGGTTGGTCAGGGGCTGCTCCGGGTCCTGCCCGGAATACATGCCGTTCTCCGCGGTCTGCCAGACATCCAGCACCGCGTTGGCGATGGGTTCGCCCGCCGCATCCAGTACCCGCCCCTGCACCAGGGCCGGTTCGCCCGGAGTGAAGGCCATGTTCTCGCCGTGGCCACGCTCCGGCATGCCGGCGATGTAGAACGGCCCGAACACCGTGGTTTCGGTAGCCGACTCGCAAGCACGGTGATTGATGGCATCCACCAGCATGGACAGGCCGATCACATCCGAGAGCAGGATGAACTCCTGGCGCACGGTGCCGTCGCACGTCTTGCCGGTATCGGTAAGGAAGCGGATGCCTTCCAGCCATTCGTCCTCAGTCAGTTCCACCTCGCTGGCGAACGCGTGGAGGTGGCGAACCAGGCTCTGCACCACCTTACGCAGGCGCGGGTTGGGCGTGTTGGCGAAGGCAGCAACCGCCTGGGCGGAAATCTTCGCTTCGTTGCTCGGGATGTTGTTCATCTTGTGTTCCCGTAATTCGGTGAGTGCGAGTGGTCTGGGAGTTCCCTCACCCCCGGCCCCTCTCCCAGAGGGAGAGGGGAGAAAACTTCACGCGGGAGGAAGTCCCTGCCAGGCGCGCACGAGCATGGCTTGGATGGCGTCCTGCTCGAACGGGCGCGGGTTGTAGTAGGGGCTGGAGCAGGCGATTACCGCCGTCTCCGCCGGGCCTTCCTCGGGCAGGCCGATCTCGGCCAGGGAGGCAGGGATTCCCAGCTTGCGGTTCAGGGCGAACAACAGCGGCCCCACCTCCGACGCCTCCTGCCCGCCAAGGGCACGTGCGGCGCGGCGCAAGGGCTCGGCTGCCGCCTCGCGGTTGTAGTGGGCAGCATGGGGCAGCACCACTGCGTGGGCCTGGGCATGGGGCAGATTGAAGGTGCCGCCCAGGGTGTGGCAGAGCTTGTGGTGGATGGCCATGCCCACCGAGCCCAGGCAGATGCCGGCCAGCCAGGCACCATAGAGCGCCCGGCTGCGGGCTTCGGCGTCTTGCGGATCGGCCACCACGCCTGGCAACGCTTCGGCCAGGGCACGGATCGACTCCTCCGCCATCAGGGCAATGATCGGGTTGGCGTCCTGGGCGTAGAGCGCCTCCACGGCATGGGCCATGGCGTTCATGCCGGAGCAGGCGGAAATCGCCGTTGGCAGACTCAGGGTCAGTTGCGGGTCATAGACCACGGTCTTCGGCAATACGCGGATATCGCGCCCGGTCTTTTTCAGGCGGTTCTCGGTCAGGCCGTAGATGGGCGTCATTTCCGAACCGGCATAGGTGGTCGGCACCGCCAGGATAGGCAAGCCGGACTCCAGGGCAATGGCCTTGCCGAGGCCAATGGTGGAGCCACCGCCAATGGCCACGCAGCAATCGGCGCCAAGCCTGGCCGCCTCTTCACGCGCGGCGCGGGCCACTTCCACCGGCACATGCATCACCGCCTGCGGATAGACCCCGGCGGCTCGCTCGCCGAGGATGCCCGCCACCCGCTCGCCCAAGTGGCGCTGTTCCGGCGTGGTGAGGATCAATGCGCGGCGAGCGCCAAGCGTGTCCAGCTCTTCGGCCAGCGAGTCCAGCTTGCCCCAGCCGAACACCACGCGGGAGGCCAGGCCCTGGTAGATGAATGGATTCATGGTCGACCTCAGCGCTTGAAATGGGGCGGAATCTTCGCGTCCACGTTGACCCACACGGAGCGGGCCTCGGTGTAGTCGTGGATGGCCTCGAAGCCCATCTCGCGGCCATAGCCGGACTGGCCAACGCCGCCGAAGGGGCTGCCGGGGCTGACGCGCTTGTAGCAGTTGACCCAGCACATACCGGCGTGAATGTTCGCTGCCATGCGGTGGGCGCGTTGCAGGTCGCGGGTCCACAGGCCGCTGCCCAGGCCGTACTGGGTGCCGTTGGCGATCGCCAGGGCCTCTTCGTCCGTGGAGAAGCGCAGCACAGTGACGAACGGGCCGAACACCTCTTCCTGGGCCACGCGGTGATCCGGCTGGGCTTCGACCACAGTCGGCTCGACGTAGTAGCCATCGGCGAGTGCTGGATCATTGGGCACCTTGCCGCCGGTCAGTATGCGGCCACCCTGGGCGCGGGCGATGTCCACATAGTCCATCACGCGGTCGCGGTGCTGGGCGGACGTCAGTGGGCCCATTTCAGTGTTCGGGTCCAGCGGGCTGCCCAGGCGGATGGAGCGCGCCAGGCCGATGAAACGTTCGAGGAATTCGTCAGCAATGCGCTCGTGGAGAATCAGCCGCGACCCGGCGATGCAGGCCTGCCCCTGGTTATGGAAGATCGCCCAGGCGGCGCCATTCACGGCGGCGTCCAGATCGGCGTCCTCGAAGACAATGTTGGCGCCCTTCCCGCCCAGCTCCAGCTGTACCCGCTTGAGGTTGCCCTGGGAGGCTTCGACGATGCGACGGCCGGTGGCGGTGGAGCCGGTGAAGCAGATCTTGCCCACGTCCTCGTGCTCGGCCAGGCGCTGGCCGGCGGTGTGGCCGTAACCCGGCACCACGTTGACCACGCCGTCGGGGAAGCCCACTTCCTTCATCAGCTCGGCGATGCGCAGGGTGGACAGCGGGGTGATCTCCGACGGTTTGATCACCACCGTGTTACCGGCGGCGAGCGCCGGGCCCATCTTCCAGCTGGTGAACATCAGCGGGAAGTTCCACGGCACGATCTGGCCGACCACGCCGATGGGCTTGCGCTGCACGTAGTTGAGGAAACCGGCTTCCACCGGGATCACCGCCCCTTCGATCTTGTCGGCCATGCCGCCGAAGTAGCGGAAACAGGCAGCGGTGCGCGGCACATCGAGGCCGCGGGAGTCGCGAATCGGATGGCCGGTGTCCAGGGATTCCAGCTGCGCCAGTTCTTCTGCCTGTTCCTCGATCTTGTCCGCCAGTTTCAGCAGCAGGCGACCGCGCTCGGCGCCCGACAGTGCGGCCCAGGCCGGAAAGGCGCGCTTGGCAGCGGCAACAGCCAGGTCCACGTCCTCGGCTTCGGCGGCGGCGATATGGGTGATCAACGAGCCGTCATGGGGCGACAGGACTTCAATCGTGCCGCCCTTCTGGGCCGGTACGAAGCGGCCATCGATGAAGAGTTGGTTTTGCATAAAAAGCTCTCCGGGCGCCGTGACCAGGCACGGCGTCCATAGGTGGCATGAATTGGCCCCCTCTCCCGTCAGGGGAGAGGGGCGCTGGGAGTCAGAACTCCACCGGGTACGGCGGCAGCTCGCCGCTCTCGTAGCGTTGCGGCAGGTTCGGCGTGGCGTTCTCCCACACGAGCAGCATGGAGCGCTTGGTGGAGTAGCCCTGGTGACGGATGTCCGCAGGCATGGCGCAGATGTCGCCGGGCCGCATGGTGATGCGGGCACGCGGCGCGCCGTCGTCCTTGTCGGCCACGTCCCAGATGATTTCGTCGGAGAGCTGCAGGAACCACTCCACGCGGTCGTTGCCGTGGAACACCGGGAGGATGAATTCCTCGGTGGTCGGGCAGAACAGGCTGGCCTTGCACACCGAGCTGACCGAGGGGTTCCAGGTCACGTCGGAGCGAGACAGGTACTTGTACAGGTTGAAGGCATGCAGCTCGCCCTCGAAGCCTTCGGCGGCGTGGATTTCCGGCTCGTCCTGGGGGACGTCGGCGAACTGGCGGTTCACCGGCAGGTCGTTGCGCAGCGGCGAGTCATCCGGCAGGCCGGGCATCCGGCGGGTGGCGACGCGGAAGCGCTCGATGGCCTCGATGTTGTCGCCGCTCTTGCGACCGAAGGCGCTGCCGGTTTCTTCCGGCGCGGCGAAGGGGTCGAAGCCGGCATTGGTCCAGTCGCGCAGGATGGCCTTGAAAGTGGCCATGATCTTCGGCGTTTCGAACTGCTCGGTGTAGTCGACTCCCGCTTCGCGCAGCACGCCGTTGAAGGTGCCGGCATAGAGGTCAACCTTGCCGTAGTGGTTGCGGGTGCCAATCACCTCGTCGAAGTTCACCCAGCCATAGAAGAAGCCCCAGGCCACGTCGCGCATGGTGGCGCGCAGGAAGGCATCGGCGGGGATCAGGTGCGAGCGCGTCTGGCCCTTGGCCGGCCACTGGATGCGTACGAAGTATTCGTCGCGGGACAGGGTGAAGGCGCCCAGCTTGAAGCTGCGGTAGCCGGTAATGGAGTCAGGCAGGCTGGCTTCGACTTCATCGGCGGCGAAGCTGGCGGAGGTGTCGAGGGTTTCGAGCATGGCCATGGTGGATGTCCTCTTGTTCTGGTCGTCGGTCGGGGCTGTCACTTCAGGCAGATGTCTGCCCACTTCTCCACCGACAGCGGTCCCTTGATGGTCTGCAGCAGGAGCACGGAAGGCTGCGCGCTTTCGAAGCGGTAGGCGCAGCCGGCCGGCAACAGGGCCTGGTGACCGCGCTTGAGCAGGACGTACCCCATCGGGCGGCCCTTGGGCTGCTCACCGGCCAGGCGGGTGCCTTCGCCGTCAGCCAGCGGCTCGTCCAGCTTGAGGAAATCCACCCGCACTTCGCCGTCCATGGAGATGGCGAACTCATCGTGGGCGGCGGTGTACCAGGGCGAGGTGCCCTCGGCACGCAGGGTTTCGATGACGTAGCCGAGGTTCAGGCCGACCACCACCTTTTCATAAGGGGCGGATCGACCGGCGACGTCGAAGATATTGGAGAAGGCGTAGTGGCGGGCTTCGCCCTGGATGATCTCGATCGACCCCATGCGATGGTCGTCGAGCGAGCCGAAGACTGTACGGAAAGCGGCAGTGCTCATCTCATTCACCGTTTGTTGTTGTAGTGGGTGAGTGAACGTTACGAGCGACACCGTCAACCAACAATTCCAGGGCAGACGACAACAGTGTTTGCAAAACGCGAACAGTGGCGCAGAGGCTCTGTCACAGCACTTTCAAGCGGGACAGCAAGCCCAGCCGCGCAAGAAAAGGTGCATCAAAGGCAACGATGGAGGGACTCTATCATTCAGATTAATCGAACTAATCGATTATACCGATTCATGGAAATAGCCTTTCCATTCGGCGTAATAACGCCCAAATACAACACCTAACTCTTTGTTTTTAATAGAACACATATAACTATTACTGACGTCGATGGTAACCATCACGCAGCATCACTTCTTCATCGAAATCACATCAGTAACATGGGCCCCGTAGACCAATTCCAACCCTCACCGAGGTGCCCGAAAATGAAAAAGCAAATCCTTGCCAGCCTGTTCATCGCCAGCCTGTCCGCCACTGCTTTTGCCCTGCCCCAGGGTGCCGTTGTTGCTGAAGGTGGTTCCGATCGCACCAGCATCCACCGCGTAGCCGAAGGCGGCGCCGACCGCACCGGTGCCCACCGTATTGCTGAAGGTGGTGCTGACCGCACTGGCGCCAACCGCATCGCTGAAAACGGTTCCGAGCGCTCCCAGTCGCTGCGCGTCGCTGAAGGCGGCTCTGATCGCACCAAGGCCTTCGACGTAGCCGAAGGCGGCTCCGACCGCACCAAGGCCTTCGATGTAGCCGAAGGTGGCTCCGACCGCACCAAGGCCTTCGATGTAGCCGAAGGCGGCTCCGACCGCACCAAGGCCTTCGATGTAGCCGAAGGTGGTGCCGACCGCACTGGCGCCAACCGCATCAGCTGATCCCGGAACCCCCTTCAGAGGCAGGCAATCACGATGTATGCAATCCCTCGAAAGGCAGAAGGCGCCACTTGTGGCGCCTTCTTCTTTTTGCGGAACAAAGAATCGATCTACCTGTGGGCGATTTCACCGGAGGTGACCTCAGCCTCCATGGGGCAGCTTCGCCGCCTTTTGCGAATGAATTGGCCCCCCACAATCGATAGTCCGCCCCGGGCGATAAACACTCTCCACCCGGCCGCACTGAAGACATCGCCCTTACTTCACCATGCTCAGACGCTTGTCGGTGAACACGCAGATCACCCCCGCCTCGTTGTACATGACCTGGTGATTGAAGTCGCAATACGCCGCCGCCACGCTCAGCGGCAGGGACTGGTTGACCGCCTTGCCCGCCTTGAACCAGGACATCTGTCCGGGCTTGCACAACTTGGCCTCGGCATCGGTACTGTAGGTACAGAGCACCGCCTGGTCGATGGGTTCCTCTTTCATGCAACCAACCAGCGGCAAGGCCACCAGGCCAATGAGCGCGAGTTTTTTCAAAGGGGTCATGGATAGCTCCGTAGTGGGATGATCCGCCGAATCTGCGGACCCAGGGCCTTTGATCCATGGCCCCGTGCCAGGTTCCGCGGCAGGATCAGGTATAGCCGGTGTACAGCAGCATTCCCCAGGACATCAGGAAGATCGCTGCCAGTCCAACCAGATAATAGACACCCGCCAGCAACAGCCTGATGGCGAGTGGGCGGGGGGAGTCGTGGATCAACGGAAGCGCCGAGATGGCAGGCACCAGGAACATGCCGAAGGTGCTCAGACTGGAGTTGAACAACCAGTTGATCTGGAAAAACTCGTGGAGCAACTGGGCGAGAAAGATGAACAGCACAGGGGACCAGACCGGAGCGACCAGCAGCAGGGCCTCCACCGGATCCCGTAAAGGATGTTTCTGCTCGCTATGGACGCCCATTTCGCCCCCTGTTCAGGTGGCCCAAGGTTCTTTTGAAACATTTTGTGTGAGGCTAGCCAAGCCAGCGACCAGTGCAAGCCCGCGCCGGCCGTAGCCGACATGCTGCCGCCCGGCGGTTATGGTCGGCACAGGGTCTATAGTCGTTGGAGGTCTTTTTTGCCCGTTCAACGCCCTACCGGAGCCACATCATGGATACCAGCCATCATTCCCTCAGCGCTCTTTTCGACCAACTCGGCCTGCCTTCCGACAAGAGCGGGATAGAGCGCTTCGTCACCAGCCACCGCCTGGCGGTGGGTCAGCTCCTGCCGGATGCACCGTTCTGGAACAAAGCCCAGTCCGCGTTCCTGCGCGACGCCCTGTTGGAGGATTCCGACTGGGCCGAGGAAGCCGACGAACTGGCGGTCCTCCTGAGCAAATGAGCGGAACGCAAAAAGGCGGCCACAGGGGCCGCCTTTTTCATGCCGCGGATCAGAAGTCCTGGAGCGTGGGCCGCAGGACCACTTCGCTGATGTCCACATCGGCCGGCTGCTCGATGGCGTAGGCGATGGCCCGCGCCACGGATTCGGCCGGAATGGCCATCTTGTAGAACTCGCCCAGGGCCTGGCTGCTTTCCTCGTGGGAGCTGCCGAGCTTCAGCTCGGAGTCCACCGCGCCGGGGGAGATCACCGTGGTACGGATGCTGCCACCGACCTCATGGCGCAAGCCTTCGCTGATGGCGCGTACCGCGAACTTGGTGGCGCTGTAGACCGTACCACCCGGGCTGAACACCTTGATCCCGGCCACGGAGGCGATGTTGATGAAATGCCCGCTACCCTGCTTGCGGAACAGCGGCAGCGCCGACGCCACGCCGTGGAGTACGCCCATGACGTTGATATCGAACATGCGCGACCACTCGTCGACCTTGACCTCGTCCATGGGCGCGATGGCCATCAGACCGGCGTTGTTCACCAGCACGTCGACACGACCGAAGCGCTGGACCGCGCCGTCGATCAGCGCCGCCACTTGGCTGGCGGAGGTGACGTCGGTGGCGATGGCCAGGGCTTCACCGCCAGCGGCTTCGATCTCGGCGACCAGGCCTTGCAGGCGCTCGACCCGACGCGCGCCGAGTACCACCTTGGCACCCAGGGATGCCAGGTGGCGGGCGGTGGCTTCGCCCAGCCCGCTGCTGGCACCGGTAATGACCACGACCTTGGTGGAAATGTTGTTGCTCATGAGGGCACTCCCAGGAAGCCCGGAGTCGGGATGAATCCGGTAACTGGACGCCAGTATCGGGAAGCTCTTGCCGTCGCTGAATGGAATAGTCAGGATTTTGAAATTCCACAAAATGGAACACCGGACATGTTCAATCGCATCGAACTGCTGCGCATCTTTTGTGTCGCCGCCGAAACCCCGAGCTTTCGCGAAGCCGCTACCCGCCTGGGTGCGTCGCCGCAAACCGTGACCCGCGCCATCAAGGACCTCGAAGACCAGTTCGGCGAACCGCTGTTCCACCGCAGCACCCGCCACGTACAGATCACCGCCTTCGGCGAGCGGCTCGCCAGCCAGGCCCGCGAAGCCCTGGCTGGCCTGGACCAGCTCTTCCAGCAGCATGGCGGCAAGCGCGAAGAGGAACTGGCCGGACGCGTGGGCATCGCGGCGCCCCGTTCGGTCGGGCGGCGCTTCCTGCTTCCGGTGCTGGCGCAGATCGCCCGCGAGCATCCGCGCATCCATTTCGACATGCGCCTGTCCGACCAGCTCACCGATTCGGTCGAGCAGCAGATCGACCTCGGCGTGCGCATCGGCTTCATCCGCGACCGTCGCTACATCGCGCGGGCAGTTGCGCAGATTCCGCTACTGGTGGTGGGCACTCCGGAGCTACTGCAGCGCCATGGCGCGCCGAAGTCGCTGGACCATCTGCACCAACTGCCCACCACCGCGCTGATCGACAACAACACCGGCCGTGTCTGGCCCTGGATGTTCGCCGACGGGCAACAGATCCAGCCGGCCAATGCCACCTTCTGCACCGACGACCAGGAAAACGAAGTGGAGGCCGTACTGGCCGGCATCGGCTTCGGCCAGTTGCCCATCTACCTGGCTGAACCGCACCTGCGGGCGGGCCGCCTCGTGTCCGTGTTGCAGGACCAGGCGCCGCCACCCTGGGAGATGTTCATCTACCGCCCGCAGCAAGGCCCCGTATCGCCCCGGGTGCGGCTGGTACACGACCTGCTGGTGCAGCACTTGTCCGATCCGGCGTTCGTGCCACAGGGGTGAACGCCGTTAGGGGGGTGGTAGGGGCGATGACACGCCCCCCAGTCAAGTCATCGACGGGAATGATGTTCACCATCACCCCCTTTCAATTCCGCGCTGGATGCACCGGCGGCACTATCGCTCCATCGGCCCCGTGGCCAACCGGAACGAGATGAACATCATGTCTGCCGACCCTCGTATCAGCGACAGCCTGTACCAGGTCACTCACGTGACCCTCGACGAACTCCGCCTGCACTTCGAAACCGAAGTGGTGGTCAGCCTGGACGACGGCCGCCTGGCCGTGCGCGAGGCCCCAACTCCAGTGGCCGAGCGCAAGGCCCTGCGCGAACTGATCTACGCCAGCCAGGCCGCCTGATTACCCCGGCGGCCTGTATCAGGCCTGCTGCACCTGCCGAGGCAATGGCAGCTTGTAGATGCGCTGCCCCACGGCCGCGTAGATCGCGTTGGCCACCGCCGGCGCGATGGGCGGCACACCCGGCTCCCCTACCCCGGTTGGCGCTTGCGCCGACGGCACGATGTGCACCTCCACCACCGGCATCTCGTTGATCCGCAATACCTGGAAGTCGTGGAAGTTGGATTGCTCTACCACGCCTTCCTTCAGCGTGATGGCGCCGTGCAGTGCAGCCGCCAGGCCGTAGCCGATGCCACCTTCCATCTGCGCACGGATCACATCCGGATTGACCGCCAGGCCACAATCCACCGCACAGACCACCCGGTCTACCTTGAAGCTTCCGTCTGCCTTCACCGTCACCTCCGCAACCTGGGCGACGAAAGAGCCGAAGGACTCGTGCACGGCAATACCGCGACCACGCTTTTCACCCTCGCCTCCCGGCTTCAACGGTTGGTCCCAGCCGGCTTTCTGCGCGGCCAGCTCCAGCGCACCGAGATGGCGCGGCTTCTTGCCCAGCAGTTCGTGACGGTACGCGTAGGGGTCCTTGCCGGCGGTAGTGGCCGCCTGGTCGACCAGGGTTTCCACCGCATAGGCGGTATGGGTATGTCCCACTGAGCGCCACCATTGAACCGGGACGCTGATGTCATCCGGCGTATGCAGCTCCACCTGCAGGTTGGGCACCGCGTAGGACAGGTTGGCCGCCCCCTCGACCGAGGTGTGGTCGATGCCCTCCTTCACCATCGCCCCCTCGAAAGCCGTGCCCTTGAGGATCGACTGACCCACCACGCGCTGGTGCCAGCCCTGCAGCTTGCCTTCGGCGTCCAGCGCAAGGCGGGCACGGTGCAGGTAGGCCGGGCGGAAGAAACCGCCGTGGGTGTCATCCTCGCGGGTCCAGACCAGCTTCACCGGCACGTCGTGCCCCTTGGTACGAGCAGCCTTGGCGATGGCCACGGCCTCCAGCAGGTAATCCGACTGCGGATTGGCGCGACGGCCGAAACTGCCGCCGGCGTAAAGCTGCGTCAGGCTGACCTTCTCCACCGGAATGCCCAGGTACTTGGCGATGGCCAGCTGGTCCACCGTCTGGAACTGCTCGCCGTTCCACACATCGCACTGGCCGGCGGACAACTTCACCAGGCAGTTCATCGGCTCCATGGCGGCGTGGGCCAGATAGGGGAACTCGTAGTCGGCCTCGATCAGCTTGGCCGGTTGTGCCAGGGCCGCTGCGATGTCGCCTTGCTTGCCGGCGATCAGCCCTTCCTTGCTCGCCGCCTCGCGGTAGCGGGCGAATATCTCCTCGCTGCCCAGCTTGAACGCCTTGCTTTCGTCCCACTCCACTATCAGGGCGTCACGACCCTGGCGCGCGGCCCAGGTGTTCTTCGCCAGCACCGCCACACCGGCCCGGCCATGGGGCGTGTCCTTGAACTCCACCACCTCGACCACGCCGGGCACGGCCTTGGCCTTGCCCGCATCGACGGACTTCGGCACCCCGCCGAAACGCGGCGGGTAGGCGACCACCGCCACCAGCATGCCGGGCAGCTTGAAGTCCTGGGTGAAGGTGGCGCTGCCGTCGGTCTTGTCGGCGCTGTCCTTGCGAGACAGGCGCTCCTGGCCGATGAGCGTGAAGTCCTTGGGCGACTTGAGCTTCACCTCACTCGGCAGGGGCTGGCGCGCCGCGGCCTCGGCCAGTTCACCGAAGCCGGCCTGCTTGCCGGACGCGGCATGGCTGACCACGCCCTTGCTCACGCTGATCTCCGAGGCTGGCACCTTCCATTGCTCGGCGGCGGCGCCCACCAGCATGGCGCGGGCGCTGGCCCCCGCCTTGCGCATCTGCTCGAAGGAGTTGGCGATGGCCGAGCTGCCGCCGGTGCCCTGCATCGGCCCAAAGGCGAGGTTGTTGTAGAGCGCGGCGTTGGCCGGTGCGCCCTCGACGCGTACCTGGTTCCAGTCGGCGTCCAGTTCCTCGGCCAGCAGGGTGGCGAGGCCCGTGTAGGTGCCCTGCCCCATCTCCACATGCTTGGCGAGGATGGTCACGCTGCCATCACCGGCGATACGGACGAAGGCATTGGGCGTGAAGGGTTCGGCCGTGGCAGCCAGCGCTTCGCCACCTTGCAGCAGCGGTGCGAAGGCGATGCCGAGGGCGAAGCCGCCGCTGCCCTTGAGGAAGGTGCGCCGGCTGACCTTGAGGATGCCGCTGGCCGCCCGGGTTTCGGTTTCGAAAGTGCCCATGTCGATTCTCCTCAAGCCAGGGTGCCGGCGGCTTCATGGATGGCGGCGCGAATCCGCACGTAGGTGGCGCAGCGGCAGATGTTGCCACTCATGGCCGCGTCGATATCGGCATCGCTCGGTTTGGGGTTGCCCCGCAGCAGCGCGGTGGCAGACATGATCTGCCCGGACTGGCAGTAACCGCACTGCACCACGTCGAGCTTGCGCCAGGCGGCCTGCACGGCCTTGCCTACCGGGTCTTCGCTCACCGCCTCGACCGTAGTGATCTTCTTGCCCACCACCGCTGAAACTGGCGTGACGCAGGAGCGGGTCGCCTGGCCGTCGATATGCACGGTGCAGGCTCCGCACAGGGCCATGCCGCAGCCGTACTTGGTGCCCGTCAGGTTGGCGACGTCGCGCAGGGCCCACAGCAGGGGCATGTCCGCAGGGACGTCGAGTTCGTGGTCCTTGCCGTTCAGGTTGAGAGTAATCATCAGGCTCACCACCTCGGTCTGGATGGTTCGGGAAAAGCCGCCCGGCAGCGCCGAACGGGCATTCAGGATAAGGATGGTCCAGTGCACACCTGCCGGGGCGGTTTCACGCCGACTGGCGCAGGCGCGCGATGTCCCGCACGGGCGGTGCGCCGAACAGCCGGCTGTATTCGCGGCTGAACTGCGACGGGCTTTCGTAGCCCACCCGGCCGCCGGCGCTGGCGGCGTCCAGGGCTTCCACCAGCATCAGCCGGCGCGCCTCCTGCAGGCGCAATTGCTTCTGGAACTGCAGCGGGCTCATGGCCGTCATCGCCTTGAAGTGGTGATGCAGCGCCGAGGCGCTCATGTTCACTTCGCTGGCCAGGCGTTCGATCTGTAGCGGCTGGTGGAAGTTCTTGCGCAACCAGTTCACCGCCCGGCCGATGCGGTGCCCCTGGGTGCCGCTGCTGGCGATCTGGCGCAGCTGCGCGCACTGCTCGCCGCGCAGCAGGCGATAGAGAATCTCGCGGCGCACCAGCGGCGCCAGCGCGGGGATGTCTTCGGGGGTATCCAGCAGCCGTACAAGGCGCAGCACGGCGTCCTGCAGCGAATCACCCAGTCCGCTGACCGACAGGCAGCGCGGACAGGATTGCGGCGCAGGCGTGGGAATCGGCAGCTCCATCAGCAAGGTGCTGATTTCCTTGGGGTCGAGTTCCAGACGCAGGCTGAGGAACGGCACCTCGGGGCTGGCCTCGGTGACCTGGCCGATCACCGGCAGGTCAACGGACACCACCAGGTATTCCGACGGCCCGTAGTAATAGGTTTCTTCACCCAGCAGCACTTTCTTGCGCCCCTGCACCACGAGCCCTAGGGCGGGCTCGTAAAGGCAGTGCAGCGGCTCGCTGGGCTGGGTCGCGCGATACAGGATGAGGCCCGGAATGGCAGTTTCCAGCAGCCCGCCCTGGCGGGTGAATCGTTCAATGAGCTGCACCAGCTCCTGCTGCTGGCGCGCGACGGAATCGGATTCCTGAGTGGCGAGGAATGCATGTGCATTCATGGTTTGGACCCTCGGGGAAGATGGGCCAACTCTACCCATGGCTTGCAGGCTAGTCTCGCGATCGGGAGTGGTTCAGGAGGATCAGGCAATAATCCAGCAGGATTCGGCTATCGACCCAGCCGCCTCGCGCGGCACACTGCCCAACATTCCACAACAAGACAGATTCGGGGCGGACCCAACGGCCCGCCCCGCCTTCCTCAGTCGGCAACCTTCATCACCACACGCCCACCTGCCGGGCAAGTTTCCATGTGGCGGTTGGCCTCGACGAAGTCCTCGAACGCGAATACGCGATCAATCGGAGGCTTCAACAGATGATCACGGGTCATCTGGTTTATATGGTCCAGCGCCCGCTTGACCGCTGCCTCATTGGCCTCGATGCCCAGCTCCGGAGAACCGGTGAAGTCGAGTACGCAATGACGATAGAACTGCAGATGTTTCTTGAACGCGGCGCAGGCCGGGAACGCGGTGTCGTTGCCGCCGTTGCAGCCATAGACCACCAGCTTGCCGCGCTGCGCGGCGACGTCGCCCAGGAGCTTCATCTGCTGGCCGGCGCACTGGTCCAGGACCACTTCGACGCCTTTGCCCTGGGTGAAGCGCTCGACTTCCAGGACCAGGTCCTGCTCCTCGGTGACGATGATCTTGTCGGCACCCAATTGCTTGAGGAAGGCACGGCTTTCCGGGTAGCTGGTGGAGGCGATGACCTTGGCACCCAACGCCTTCGCGAGCTGTACCGTCTGCGGTGCCAGGCAGTGCCCGGCCTCGGTGACCAGAACGTGCTGGCCAGGCTTCACGCCGCCCAGGTCGACCAGGGCGAAATAGGCCATCAGCAGTGCCGTGTAATGAATGCTGGCTTCCTCCGGCGTCAGCGCGTCGGGATAGGCAACCAGGCCGCCACGCGGCATCAGGACCAGGTCGCCCCAGGCCGGATGCTGGCTCGGCGTGCTGGCCGGGAAGCTGGCAACGGGCGTGCCGACGGCCAGGTCTTCAACGCCTTCGCCAACGGCTTCCACGATGCCGGCCATCTCCGAGCCAAGGCCGGAGGGTAATTTCGCCGCCTGTTCGGCCGCCAGGTTCTGCCGCCAGAGCACGTCCCTCCAGCCCACACCCAGGGCCTGGGTACGCACCAGCACTTCACCCGGCCCCGGGACGGGGGTCGGCAGCTCATCCAGCTGGAGGACTTCGGGGCCTCCGAACTGATGGAAACGGATCATGCGGGACATCACATACCTCGCCTGTTGACTCTTCATAGCCACGGACTCTATCCGGGCTTTATCCACAAAACCACCCGCAGCCATTGATAGTTGTCATAAACGGCGATGATGTGAGCCTTGACGACCGGACCGGGGAATTGCACCTTTCACACATTAATTACGGATGATTCCATGAACCGGAACGACCTGCGAAGAGTTGACCTCAACCTTCTTATAGTGTTCGAGACGCTCATGCATGAGCGCAGCGTGACACGCGCAGCGGAAAAGCTCTTCCTCGGCCAGCCGGCGATCAGCGCGGCGCTGGCGCGACTGCGCACCCTGTTCGACGATCCGCTGTTCGTCCGTACCGGCCGCAGCATGGAGCCCTCGGCGCGAGCCGTGGAAATCTTTGCCCTGCTCTCCCCGGCCCTGGACTCCATCTCCACTGCCGTCAGCCGTGCCGCCGACTTCGACCCGGCCACCAGCAATGCGGTGTTCCGCATTGGCCTGTCGGACGACGTGGAGTTCGCCCTGCTTCCTGCCCTGCTCCGCCGCCTGCGCGCCGAAGCTCCTGGCGTGGTGCTGGTGGTACGGCGCACCAACTACCTGTTGATGCCCAACCTGCTGGCCTCCGGCGAAATTTCCGTCGGCGTCGCCTACACGGAGGAACTGCCGGCCAACGCCAAGCGCAAGACCTTGCGACGCTCCAAGCCCAAGCTGCTGCGCGCCGACTCGGTGCCCGGCGCGCTGAGCCTGGACGACTACTGCGAACGGCCCCATGCCCTGGTGTCCTTTGCCGGCGACCTGGGTGGCTTCGTTGATGAGGAACTGGCCAAGGTAGGCAAGACCCGCAAGGTCGTGCTCGCCGTGCCGCAGTTCAACGGGCTTGGCACCCTGCTCGCGGGTACCGATCTGGTGGCGATGGTGCCGGACTACACCGCCTCCGCCCTGACCGCCGCCGGTGGCCTGCGCGCCGAGGACCCGCCCATGCCGACCCAGGCATTCGAGCTATCCATGGCCTGGCGCGGCGCCCAGGACAACGACCCCGCCGAGCGCTGGCTGCGTTCGCGCATCCAGATGTACTGCGGCGATCCGGATAGTCTGGAATAGACAACCCGCTCGCTCTGCTTCCTGTAAGGGCGAATTCATTCGCCAAGCAGGCCGAAGGTCTGCCCCATCAGTCTCTCAGGGGATGCTCCGCATCCCTTGGCGATTGAAATCGCCCCTACAAATCCTGATCCACCCCCAGACCATCAACAAATCCATAACCCTGCCCTGATCAATCACTTCCAGTGATATTCATCTTCAGGGCATTCGATTCGTCTGGTCGAATCCCAGCTTGCAGACTCCGCCCATTCATAAAACCAATTGGCGGAGCTGTCCCATGGAAGCACTTCACAAGAATCTCTGGCGTTACCCACTTACCCTTGCGGCAGCAGTGGTACTGGTCGCCTGTGGCAAGGCACCGGAAGCCAACCTCAACCACGCAGCCCCCAAAGTCTCCGTCGCCGAGGTGATCGAGCAGCCCCTCAACGAGTGGGATGAGTTCACCGGCCGCCTGGAAGCCCCCGAATCCGTCGAAATCCGTCCGCGCGTCTCCGGCTACATCGACCGAGTGGCCTTCGACGAAGGCAGCCTGGTGAAGAAAGGCGACCTGCTGTTCCAGATCGACCCGCGCCCATTCGAGGCGGAGGTCAAGCGCCTGGAAGCCCAGCTGCAACAGGCCCGCGCCAACCAGAACCGTGCCGCCAACGAAGCCCGTCGCGGCGAGCGTCTGCGCCAGACCAACGCCATCTCTGCCGAACTGGCCGACGCGCGCACCACTGCCGCGGTCGAAGCCCAGGCTGCAGTTGCCGCCACCCAGGCCGAGCTCGACAACGCCAAGCTCAACCTCAGCTTCACCCGCGTGACCGCGCCCATCGATGGCCGCGTCAGCCGTGCCGAAATCACCGAAGGCAACCTGGTCAACGCCAGCCAGTCGCTGCTGACCTCCGTGGTGTCCACCGACAAGGTCTACGCCTACTTCGACGCCGACGAACGCGCCTTCCTCAAATACGTGGAACTGGCCCGCAAGACCGGCTCCGACACCCGCGCTGCCAGCCCGGTGTACATGGGCCTGTCCAGCGAAACCGGCAACCCGCACCTGGGACAGCTGGACTTCCTCGACAACCAGGTCAACCCGCGCACCGGCACCATCCGTGGCCGCGCCGTGTTCGACAACAAGGACGGCCGCTTCACCCCCGGTCTCTACGCCCGCATCAAGCTGGTGGGCAGCGAGACCTACCCCGCCGCACTGATCAAGGACGAAGCCATCGGTACTGACCTGGGCAAGAAATTCGTCCTGGTGCTCGGTGACGACAACAAGGTGAATTACCGCTCCATCGAGCTGGGTCCGAAGCTGGAAGGCCTGCGCATCGTCCGCAACGGCCTGGCCAAGGGCGAGAAGATCGTCGTCAACGGCCTGCAGCGCGCCATGCCGGGCGCCCCGGTGGAACCGGAAGCCGTGCCCATGGCCGACGAAGCCACCCTCGACCAGCTGGCCCGCCTGCGCCAGTCCGTGGAAGAGCGCGACGCACCGCGCGTTGCCGAGCAGAACGCCACCAAACCTTCCGTCGGTCCGCGCGGCTGAGGTAGCACGCCATGAATTTTTCCCAGTTCTTCATCCAGCGGCCGATCTTCGCCGCCGTGCTGTCGCTGCTGATCCTGATCGGCGGCGCCATCTCGCTGTTCCAGCTGCCCATCAGCGAATACCCCGAAGTGGTACCGCCCACCGTAGTGGTACGCGCCACCTTCCCCGGCGCCAACCCCAAGGTGATCGGTGAAACCGTCGCCTCGCCGCTGGAGCAGGCCATCGTCGGCGTGGAAGGCATGCTCTACATGTCCTCCCAGGCCACCGCGGACGGCAAGCTGACCCTGACCATCACCTTCGCCCTGGGTACCGACCTGGACAACGCCCAGGTGCAGGTGCAGAACCGCGTGACCCGCACCGAGCCCAAGCTGCCGGAGGAAGTCACCCGGATCGGCATCACGGTCGACAAGGCCTCGCCCGACCTGACCATGGTCGTGCACCTGACCTCGCCCGATAACCGTTACGACATGCTCTACCTGTCCAACTACGCCGCGCTCAACGTCAAGGACGAGCTGGCGCGCCTGGACGGCGTGGGCGACGTGCAGCTGTTCGGCATGGGCGATTACTCCCTGCGCGTGTGGCTGGACCCGAACAAGGTGGCCTCGCGCAACCTGACCGCCACCGACGTGGTCAACGCCATCCGCGAGCAGAACCGCCAGGTGGCCGCCGGTGCCCTCGGTGCCCCGCCGTCCAACGCCGGCAACAGCTTCCAGCTCTCGATCAACACCCAGGGCCGCCTGGTCACCGAGGAAGAGTTCGAGAACATCATCATCCGTTCCGGTGAAGACGGCGAAATCACTCGCCTGAAGGACATCGCCCGTGTCGAGCTGGGCTCCAGCCAGTACGCCCTGCGTTCGCTGCTGAACAACCAGCCGGCCGTGGCCATTCCGGTATTCCAGCGCCCCGGTTCCAACGCCATCGAGATTTCCGATGCCGTCCGGGCACGCATGGCCGAGCTGAAGCAGAACTTCCCCCAGGGCATGGACTACGAAATCGTCTATGACCCGACCATCTTCGTGCGCGGCTCCATCGAGGCCGTGGTCCACACCCTGCTCGAAGCCATCGTGCTCGTGGTCCTGGTGGTGATCCTGTTCCTGCAGACCTGGCGCGCCTCGATCATCCCGCTGGCCGCCGTGCCGGTGTCGCTGATCGGTACCTTCGCGGTGATGCACCTGTTCGGCTTCTCGTTGAATGCCCTGTCTCTGTTCGGCCTGGTGCTGGCCATCGGCATCGTGGTAGACGACGCCATCGTGGTCGTAGAAAACGTCGAGCGGAACATCGGCCTCGGCAAATCCCCCATCGACGCCACCCGCCAGGCCATGAAGGAAGTGACCGGCCCGATCATCGCCACCGCCCTCGTGCTGTGCGCCGTGTTCGTACCCACCGCCTTCATCTCCGGCCTCACCGGACAGTTCTACCAGCAGTTCGCCCTGACCATCGCCATTTCCACGGTGATCTCGGCCTTCAACTCGCTGACCCTGTCGCCGGCCCTGGCTGCCGTGCTGCTGAAGGATCACCACGCACCGAAGGACCGCTTCTCCCGCGTGCTCGACAAGCTGTTCGGCGGCTGGCTGTTCGGCCCGTTCAACCGCATGTTCGAACGTGCCGGCGGAGGTTATGTCGGCACCGTGCGCCGTGTGCTGCGCGGCAGCAGCATCGCCCTGGTGGTTTACGGCGGCCTGCTGGTGCTCGGCTACCTGGGCTTCTCCAGCACCCCGACCGGTTTCGTACCGCAGCAGGACAAGCAGTACCTGGTGGCCTTCGCCCAACTGCCGGACGCCGCCACCCTGGACCGCACCGAGGCCGTGATCAAGCGCATGTCGGAGATCGCCTCCAAGCATCCGGGCGTGGAGAACACCGTGGCCTTCCCGGGCCTGTCCATCAACGGTTTCACCAACAGCCCGAACAGCGGCATCGTGTTCACCCCGCTCAAGCCTTTCGATGAGCGCAAGGACCCGTCCATGTCCGCTGGCGCCATCGCGGCCGAACTGAACAAGCAGTTCGCCGACATCCAGGACGCCTACATCGCGATCTTCCCGCCGCCCCCGGTACAGGGCCTCGGCACCATCGGCGGCTTCCGCCTGCAGGTCGAGGACCGTGGCAACCTGGGCTACGAGGAGCTGTACAAGCAGACCCAGAACATCATCGCCAAGGCGCGCCAGCTGCCGGAGCTGAACCCCATGTCGGTGTTCACCAGCTACCAGGTCAACGTGCCCCAGGTGGATGCCGCCATCGACCGCGAGAAGGCCAAGACCCACGGCGTGGCCATCAGCGACATCTTCGACACCATGCAGGTGTACCTGGGTTCGCTGTACGCCAACGACTTCAACCGCTTCGGCCGCACCTACCAGGTCAACGTCCAGGCAGAGCAGCAATTCCGCCTGGAACCCGAGCAGATCGGCCAGTTGAAGGTGCGCAACAACCGTGGCGAGATGATCCCGCTGTCCACCTTCGTCAAGGTGGAGAACAGCTCGGGCCCTGACCGCGTGATGCACTACAACGGCTTCATCACCGCCGAGATCAACGGCGCTGCGGCCCCCGGCTACAGCTCCGGCCAGGCCGAAGCGGCGATCGCCAGGCTGCTGGAAGAAGAACTGCCCAACGGCATGACCTACGAGTGGACCGACCTGACCTTCCAGCAGATCCTCGCTGGCAATACCGCGGTGTTCATCTTCCCGCTCTGCGTGCTGCTGGCCTTCCTGGTGCTGGCCGCCCAGTACGAGAGCTGGAGCCTGCCGCTGGCGGTGATCCTGATCGTGCCGACCGTGCTGTTCTCCGCCATCACCGGGGTGATCCTGGCCGGTAGCGACAACAACATCTTCACCCAGATCGGCCTGATCGTACTGGTGGGCCTGGCGTGCAAGAACGCCATCCTCATCGTCGAGTTCGCCAAGGAGAAACAGGAAGAAGGCCTGGACCGCATCGCTGCCGTCCTGGAAGCCTGCCGCCTGCGTCTGCGCCCGATCCTGATGACCTCCATCGCCTTCATCATGGGTGTGGTGCCCCTGGTGATCTCCTCCGGCGCCGGCGCCGAAATGCGTCACGCCATGGGTGTAGCGGTGTTCAGCGGGATGATCGGCGTGACCTTCTTCGGCCTGCTGCTGACCCCGGTGTTCTATGTCCTGATCCGCGGCTTCGTCGAAAAAGGCGAAGCCCGCAAGGCCGCCCGCGTCCAGAAACTGAAGGAAGCCCACGCATGATGTACAAGGCTTTTACCCCTGCCCTGCTGGCACTGGCGCTCTCCGCCTGTGCCGTAGGCCCGGACTACAAGGCCCCTGAAAGCGAGCCCGCGCGGCTCGCCTCGGCGGAGGCCGTGAAAGTCGACCGTTCGCGCTTCGAGAGCCTCTGGTGGCAGCAGTTCGACGACCCGACGCTGAACCAGCTGGTGCAACAGTCGCTCCAGCAAAACCGTGAGCTGCGCGTGGCCTTCGCCCGCCTCAAGGCCGCCCGCGCCATCCGCGATGACGTCGGCAACGACCAGTTCCCGGTAGTTACCGCCGGTGCCAGCGCCGAGATCGGCAAGGGCCAGCAACCCGGCGTCACCGAAGAGCGGGTCAACGCCGAACGTTACGACCTCGGCCTGAACATGGCCTGGGAACTGGATCTGTTCGGCCGCATCCAGCGGCAGATCGAGGCCAGTGAAGCGGAATCCGACGCGGCCCAGGCCGACCTGCAACAGCTGCAGGTGAGCCTGATCGCCGAGCTGGTGGACGCCTACGGCAACCTGCGCGGGGCCCAGCTGCGTGAACGCATCGCTCGCGACAACCTGGAAAACCAGCGCGAATCCCGAGCCCTGACCGAGCAACTGCGCGATGCCGGCGTCGGCAGCGAACTGGACGTACTACGCGCCGATGGCCGCCTGGCCGCCACCGAAGCCAGCGTGCCGCAACTGCAGGCCGAGGAAGCCCGCGCCCGCAACCGCATCGCCACCCTGCTCGGCCAGCGCCCGGAGCAGTTGACTGTGGACCTGTCGCCCAAACCGCTGCCGGTGATCGCCAAGGAACTGCCCATCGGCGACCCAGCCGAGTTGCTGCGCCGCCGTCCGGATGTCCGCTCCGCCGAGCGTCAGCTGGCCGCCGCCACCGCCGGTGTGGGCGTGGCTACTGCCGATCTGTTCCCTCGCGTGAGCCTTTCCGGCTTCCTCGGTTTCACCGCCGGGCGCGGCTCACAGATCGGTTCGTCCGCCGCCCGCGCCTGGGCCGTGGCACCGACCATCTCCTGGGCCGCCTTCGATCTCGGCAGCGTCCGGGCCCAGATCCGCGCTTCCGAAGCCGACGCCGAGGGCGCGCTGGCCAGCTACGAGCAGCAGGTGCTGCTGGCCCTGGAGGAGTCGGAAAACGCCTTCAGCGACTACGGCAAGCGCCAGGAGCGGCTGGTGTCCCTGGTTCGCCAGTCGGAAGCCACCCGCGCCGCCGCCGAACAGGCTGCAACGCGTTATCGCGAAGGCACCGTGGACTTCCTCGTGCTGCTGGACGCCGAACGCGAGCGCCTGGCCGCTGAAGACGCCCAGGCCCAGGCTGAAACGGATGTCTATCGCGGCATTGTCGCCATCTACAAGGCCCTTGGCGGCGGCTGGCAGCCGCAGGCCTGACCCTTTCCTCCCTTGCCCGGCCTCCCCCGGCCGGCAACTTCACCCCGCGGAGTCGAGCTCCTCACCGTGGGGCTTTTTATTCAGGTCCGCGTGGGCATCTGTGGGCGACCGGCAACGCCGGCCACCCAGGGCCCACGGACCGTTTCAAGGACGGATGCACCAAATTCGGAGATTGCTCTGGATACCCCAACCCTTGATCTCGACAGGAGACCAACCATGAAAACCCTGATCACGTCCGCCACCCTGCTTGCCGTAGCCCTCTGCGCCGGTAGCGCAATGGCCTCGAGCGGCGGCGACCGCACCATCTCCCGCTACGAGAAGCGCCTTGCGCAGATCGAGCTGCAGCGCAAAGCGCAAGAAGAAGTCGCGCAGCAGAAAGAGCTTTCTGAAAAAGCCAAACGTGGCTAAGCCGCCGGGGAGGGACGGGTTCGCCTGTCCCTTCTCGCCGGTTGCACGAGCGTCTGGTCCCCCCCACGACCGCCGGCGCCAGCCCTCTTGCCCGTGGAGCATCCGCCGGCTAGCGTCATCCCGACTTCAGACGACGCCAGCGCCATGCCCATCGACGCCCAGATCCTCGCCACTATCGATGCCGCCTTCGGCGACAGTCCGCGCCCGGAGCATTTCACCAATTACCGTCACTGCTGCGAATGCGCCGAGCATGACGAGCTGTTGCGCAGCCGCGACCGCGACACCCTGCAGCATGCCGATGTCGGCAACGCCGGGTGGGATCCGATCTGCTTCTGTTCGCCCGAAGGCATCGCCTACTACTTTCCTGCCCTGGCGCGCTTCGCCCTGGCCGAACCGGTGCCGGAACTGGACTGGTATGGCTGGCAGATGGTCTTCCACCTCGACTATGGAGGCGCGGAAAACGCCTTCTTCCAGCACTGCGGCCCGGGCCAACGCAAGGCCGTGGCCGGACTGCTTGCGCACCTGCTCGATACCCGTACCGCGTTGCTGGAAATGGACGCCGACAGCGCCCTGCGCGCCCACGGCGTCTGGGGCGGCTGACGCGCCTCAGCGAGCCTGCGTCCGGCGGCTCTGTTGCTCCAGGGCTTGCTTGCGCCGCGTCACCAGGGTCTTGGCTGCCGTCAGGTGGACGGGGCCCCCCTGATAGGTGGGCAGTTCGCGGGATACCCAATCAATGCCCTTGTCGTGCCAGTGCACGTCTCCGGCTTCCAGCTTCAGGTCCCGCTGCAACTCGTGGATCACCTGGCGTACGCGCTCATCGCTGTAGAAGGCCTCGCTGTCGATGGCCTTGCGCAAGGGCTTGCCGTCCTGTCCCACCAAGGTGAGCAGCAACGAACCATCGGGACGTGGCTGGACCGTTACCTCGTGCTGCGGGAAGGCGTCGTAAAAGGCGGTGAATGGCAGCTTCATCCGGGACTCTCCTGTCTGGTTGTCGCACCCCTGTACCTAGCGAAGGGCGTGCCCAAACCGGTGTTTCAGGGGATTCCTTGGGAATCAGCCACATGGACCCGAGGCTCCAGAATGGGCGACGGGAAACTTGCACGATTGCCCTGCATCGGGTCATGCAGGATGCACGAAACCGGATTGCGAAAAGTCATGGGGGACCATTTCCTCGGCTGACGCACCTGTTGCCAGCACGCCCGATTCCTGCGAAAAGGCTGCCCGCGATAGTCACAGGCAAAGTCGGTGACTCATGACCACGTCCGCAGGGGGTGGTTTTCCACGTTCAAATCAAGGAGCACACCCATGGGTGACGAACTGCAGATAACCGATATCCAGCTGGGCGATGGCAAGGAAGTGGTCAAGGGCGCCCTGATCACCACCCAGTACCGGGGCACGCTGGAGGACGGCACCGAGTTCGACTCCTCCTACAGCCGCGGCAAACCCTTCCAGTGCGTGATCGGCACCGGTCGCGTGATCAAGGGTTGGGACCAACTTTTTTGCATGTAACATTATTCTTAAAGCCAGCCTTGACGCTCTACCTCTCCCGGCTGGGAATACCTCACGCATTCAATTAACGTAGAGGTTTCGAACCCTTACAGGGCAGTGACAGCATGGACATGGCATCGATTAACGGCTTAGTGCAGGGACTGAAGCTGACTAAGCAACTCGCCACAGCCGCATTTGATGCAAAGGTGGAGGCGGAAGCTAAGGCCAAGATCGGGGAAGTCTTGGACAAGCTGGGGGACGTGCAGGACAAGCTTTTCGATTTACGGAATGACCTGTACGAACTGCAAACGGAACGGGACGAGCTGAAGAAGAAGCTCGATGTAGACGATGCGTGGAAACTACGTGCGGACGCTTACGCCCTCACCAAAACGGCAGGGAATGCTGTCGTGTACGTTTCGAAGGAAGAACCGATCCACTACGCCTGTCCAAGCTGCTTCAACAAAAAGGAAATCCACCCGCTCCAAGACAACCGGACGTACAGGGGCATGTATCGGTGTACCGGATGCGAAGCTAACTACCCCATCATGCCCCACAAGAGCATTGAACCGCCCGTGCCGACAGCTAATCACTGGATGAAGTAGCCCCTTTTCCCGGCAAATCCCCTGCCCTATCCCGGAAACAAGAAAGCCACCGCGTTCCGTTGCCCGATGGGGTGAGGGCTTGCGGTGGCTTTCAGTCCTCTTAGTGGGACAACTTTAGGATACACCCGATGTGGTCCCGCACACGGGCCAGTGACAAGCGGCAGGACGAAAAGAGGCCGCCACCGCTGTGAGCATTCGCTGTGGGGTGAGGCGAAGGCGAAGGTGACGACCTTAATAACTTAAAGTGACCACCACGGACACAGCAACGAAACGCCATTGGATAGAGAAGGTGCCTCGCAGTGGCCACTGTCCTCAATCTAGTGAGGGCAACTTTGAGGTTAGTTCACGAGTAAACATCCGTATCTGAAGGTGATGAACGGAGAGCATTTCTGAATTGGCCCCCTGCCCCGCCAGAAATGGCCCTCTCTCCTAGCGGCTTATCACACCGCTACAGGGGGGTGAGCTGGCTTTTGATAAAAACGAAATATCTGAGACGAAAAGGCCGCCCGAAGGCGGCCCTTGGGACACATCACAGGCACTACGGGAACTCAATGCCAAGGCGGGCAATCAGGCGGCTAACCTGAACAGCTTGCCACTTGCCTACCTCTCCCTTCGGACTGGCAATCTTCCGATCATTCATCCAGCGAGCCAGCCCGGCTAGCGTCTTCACACCTTCGAACATGGCGGCCTTGATGTGGCTGTCATATGCCAACGCCTTGTTATCCGCCTTCGCCTTGTTAGCCGCGTGGGCCACCTTGAATGACTCGGCAGCGATGGCAACGTTCCTACCGTTGTCCCGATTGGCAATCTTCGATTGGGCTACAACATCGCCATTCACAGCACGTTGTTTCAGGCTGGCCAATCCGTCCTTTGTACGCTGGCTGATGAATTTACGTTCCTGCTCGGCAAGGCTGGCGTAGATATGGAGCTGGAAGCTGTCCGCTTCGGGCATTGTGGCCACCTTGAACGCCACCCGCTTCATTAGCCCGGCAATGTGTTCAACGTCACGGCTAAGGCGGTCCAGCTTGGCCACTACCAAACTGGCCCCCACTTCCTTGCACACGTTCAACGCCTTCAAGCATTCCTGACGCTCTGTCGGGGCTACAGCGCCGGACTCTGTGTCCGTGAACTCGGCAACGATGTTCCAGCCCATTTGATCGGCAGCTTGTTGGATGTACGAACGCTGGGCTTCCAGACCTAGCCCCGACTCTGACTGGCGGGAAGTGGACACGCGGTAGTAGGCGACAACGTTCATTACGGCAACTCCCTTTACAACATGGCTTGAGGGAGATTTTACAACATGCTGCCGAACGACAGCAATAAGTAATGATTGAAATTTAACCAACTGCCCTATTACTACCGTTGCCATGTAGGCCGGGGACGGCTGTTCATTTTTTGAGCAGCAGTGTTTCCGGCAAATCGCGACGCATTTGGATTATCTGGAGCGATTTTGAAAAACAGGCGTAGAAACGCGGGTTAGCTTGACCGGCCAGCGGCAATGCCTTGAAATTACTGGCTTACCACGGGGGGAAAGGGATTCGTGACTAAAAAATTTACCGCTTGGGCGGCCCAGCTTAAGAGCCTGTTCCAGCTTGAAAACTTCTCGAAATTGATTCCGTCACTACTAGGGATCGGTGTACTTGCGACGATTGGAATTGTCGGTGCATGGGTGTGGGTATTTTGGGATTCTCCAGTAAGTGAAGACCCCGCCAAGTGGGGACAGTTCGGGGACTACATCGGGGGCTTACTTTCCACAATATTCGCGGCCTTTAGCTTCATCGGCATACTTGTAACGGTTTTTATGCAAGGGAAAGCGGTAGAGCGGCAATTTGACGCCATTAAGCAGGAGCGAGAAATAAAAGACGATGAGGCATATCTACACACATCGATAACTTGCCTAAAGCGGGCATATGCCGCCGTGGAAAATGAGGTAGAGAATAAACCTCATCACGATAGAGCGAGATGGCTTACTTGTGCAAGGTGGCTGTTAAAGGCTGAGGAAAGCGAAAAATACATCAAACACCAAAGCGTAAGACTACTATACGAAAGCGAAGCCGAAGAATGGAGAATAAAATTTAGGACGATTTTCTCCCCTTATCAAACTCCCGAATCCATGGAGATAGAATACTTCCAGAGAGATATAGGAAGAAGAAACAAGTTTCACCCGGATTCAGTGTATGTTATTTACGCTTTCATGGATTGGCCAGATTCGCGAGCCGACGAAATTGATAAAGTTGGCGAATGGAATATGAATAGAGTCCATAAAGTATATGACGGAGCAAGACTCTATCTGAGGCAGTTCATAACAGAAAAAAACGACTCCACTAAAGCCAAATAAAAAAGCCCCGGCCTAGGCCGGGGCTTATTTCATTGCTTAACAGGCTGTCGGAACCCGCGAATTACCCAAACCACTAACCAACCTACCACCTGCATTCCTACTACACCGACAATCCCCCAGAAGATAAAAAACTCATCCCTGCGGCTACCCCACATTATGTTTTCAACGTAGACGTACAGACCAAACAGATAAAGCAGCGAAGCCAACACCCACAACCGGAACCAGCCCTTACGGCTGTATATGCTAAAGCCCATGACCCCCCCTCCCTGTGGAAAATCTCATTGTAGCTTATGATTGGACACAGTTTGTAGAGGGCTGGCGATGGCCATCGCTATATAATCGAGTAGAGATAACCAGTGGATGATTACATTGCGAAATGCTGGAAGCCCCGACTAGCGTGGCTTGTAGAGCATTTATTGAAATTCCACTGATGAAGTTCTCTACTACCCTTCTTGTATTTTCTTTCACAGCGGCATGTACGGCCTGAGTAAATCGCGTACATGGTCCAGGTCTGCTTGTTGTCCGTGCATTACCTTCCATCCGTAGAGAGCCACTTTATCAATAACTCTCTGAGGCACGATTTCAACAGAAGAAAGGAAATTAGCCGCTGCCAATTCCTGCAATTGCTCCAGCAAGGGGACCAGTTCGCCAACACCATCAGGGCGGAATTCAGCATGACGCTGTAATTCATGGATAAGTACACCGAATTGATCCTTACCACTGGAAGTAATTACAAACGCTTCTTTTCCGGCCAACTGTGCTTGTAGTTTCCCAAGCTTTACCGTACTGCAAGCGTGCAATTCGTCGAGCGTCATGCCCAATTCATCTAGGAACAGCTCAAGGTGGGAGATTCGTTTAATACGCCGGGTGGGCTGTACCTTCGCCTTTTTAGCGAATTCCACCACAACATCCTCCCCCAGATAACGAACAACTCGGCGGATGATTGATTTACGGGATTCATCCTCAGAAACGAAATTGGCGGCGGATGTGTGGGCACGATGGATGCACTTACCGTAGCCGAAATATTGATTGCCGTGCTGCTTATTAGGAAGCTCCGGGCAGACAAACAAGTTTTCTGCAAAGAGAACTCCGATGTAATCGCCATCGGCGGGCTTTACCGGATGAACATGTGCCATCGCATACAGGCGGTTATCATCCCCGTATCCGTTAGCACGCAAGTAGTATTTATAAACATCGTACAGGGCTAGCAGGCTTTCTACTGTGTGACCTTTGACGATTTCTAACCGCCCTGCCCGTTGGGCTTCCCCCGCCATCCAATACGCAAAGGCGCTTGTCATAAATCGTTCTAATCTCGACGCGTCCAAGGCTTTACGTTTATCAGAAGCTTGGCGAGTAGTTTTACATTCAGGATTACAGAAAGCCTGAGAGGCGGTGTTAGGGCGGTAGCTTTTACGACAGCCACGGCAGGTTTTAACAGTGTTTAACTTCTTACGCGGCTTAGCCGTTGTTTGTTTCTTTGGTAGGCCCATCCGGTTGCCCCCCTTTTTCTAATTTGGCGTTGTATGTTTCGCGGCATGATTGGCCGCAAAATGGTTTATTTCTTGTAGCCGGGAAGACCTTCAAGCACTCCCAGCAGGTACACATGCGTAGTTTCATAATTAATCCTTGTGGTAAATGTTTTGGTGGCGAGCTAGTGAGGCATCGATACGGCGCTGTACTTCTTCCAGCAACTCGCCATCGCGCTTTATTAGTCGCGTTTCCATTTGGCTGATGGTAGCGAGGCGGTTAGTTTGTCTTTCGTCATACTGTGCCAATAGCACTTCTACGGCTCTGTATGTTTCATGGCTCTGTTCGCTGAATGCCCATTTAGCCGTTTGCAATACAATCAAATTTGGGCAAAGCACTAACGCACCCCATAGCAGGGCGATTTTCAAATAGTTCATTTTTAATCAGGGGAAATGTTTAGGGGCCATTGCGACCCCTATGTTATTTATTCAACTTCTGGATTCCACGTCGCCAATCCTTGGAATTGACGCTGGAGAATACCAACGGTTTGCTTTTCAAAAGCCTTAGCCAACTGATCGGGGTTATCTGCATTCCCCTGTACCGTAACGTGTACACCGCCCAAGTTAATATTTTGAGTGGTGTTTGTCGGCGCTGGCTGCGGAAGCAATGGCGATGGCTGCGGCTGCACAGATTGCTGTAGCCACTTTGGAAGCTCTGCATTCGGCATAGGCTTAGACAGGGATTCAATACGCTGCATAAGCTTCTGCGATAGCGTTTCCTTTTCTGTCTCTTCCATTCTAGGAGTGACTTTATCACCGCCGAACATGCGTTGAGCCCACTCCGTTTTTCCCAATCGTTCCGCAAAAGAAGTGCCGGGATTGGCTTTCGCCGCTTCTACATGGTTATTCACCAGATTAGCGGGAGACTCTTTAAACGCGTCTAGCGTCATTTTGAATCCGATTTCCCACTTACCATCGGCAATCAAGTGGAGCCCTTCCAGAATCTTATTTACAGCGTTTAGGCTGTCTTGCAGATTCTTGGCCATTGTGTCGAATACACCGTCCTTCTCCATTTCTTGGAAAATCAGTTTCCAGCCGTTGGCAATATCCCCCACTAGAACGCCTAAGTTACGCGCCAGCGTTACCACTTCTGTCAGGATACCGCGTAGGCGTTCGGCGTCTTCTGGAGATAGGAAATCGCTAAAGGCATTTTCCTTGCCGTTTAAATACGCCAGCAGCTCGGCAGTGGTATTAACAACACCGTCCATGCTATCCAGCAATTTAGCGCCAGCGGAGCCCATCCTTTCAATAAACGGAGTCGCTTCTTTCCAGAGCCTCACCATGCTTTCATCAAGCTGTTTACGGCTATTGGCCAACTGACCGTTGTTATGTTGGTAGGCACGTTCAAATGCGGCATTCATCGCATTTGTACGGCGATTTAAGAAACTCTCATGCGAGTTTCTAGCAACGTCTAGTTTCCCGCCTCGATTCGCTTCTTTTTCAAGCCTTTTACCGAAAGCGGTAAAGAATTTCAGCAATAGGCCATCTTTGATAAGCCCGGCTTCCATATCATCCGAAAAGCGTTTAGCTGCTTTTTGACCGGACAGCTTCCCGCCGATAGAATCTTGATAAGCAAGCGCTGCAAGGCGGTTAGAACCCGGCAAGTTTTCGGCAATCTGGGAGCGCATTTCTTCGGCGTAGAGCTGGCCCTTGCTAAGGGACTGACCTACGGCGCGCAAAATCAACTGCTGGCTTTCCGTAGCAATATTATTGCCCTTGGCAAATTTAAGAAGCCCGCCCAGGAATTCCTGTCCTTGATCGGCATTCATCCCGGCATCCGTCATGTTCTGCAAACTGGATGTATACGATGGTGAAAGTTCCTGAGAATTGACGCCCAGATAATCGCTTAAATCGAGGAAGCGTTTATCAGCCGCTTCAATCTTCGCCTTGTCGTTATTAAAAATGGCGTTGTATTGGCTTTGACGGGCAGCGCCCTTTCCACCAGCTTCAACAGCCTTATCCGTAAAGGATTTGAGGCCCAACACAGCGGCCCCGAAAGCGGCTGCAAGCCCTAGGGAAGCCGTTGTGGCTGCGTTGAAGCCCGACAGCATTCCGCCAATCCCGGCCCCAATACCGCCACCAGCGCCAGCATGGCCAAATACGCCCATACGACTTGTGATAGGGGCTAGCTTGGCGTGGAGGCGTGCATTGCCACGCTGCATAGCCTGCTCTGCTCTGAGGGCCGCTACACGGGCACGGCTAGCCGCTGCATTCGTTTGATGCTGGCGTGTCTGGAACTTCTGGGCTTCCTGAGCAATGCGTAGACGTTGGGCTTCCGCCTGTAAGCTGAACCGCTGCTGTTGCTGGGAATTACGTTGCTCTGCGGCGAGGGTACGGGCATGAGCGAGAGCGGCCTTGTGTTGGCGTTCCTGCAACTTGGCTTGTAGTTCGTCCAGCTTTAAAGACTGGCCCGACATACGCTGATTCTGGGCGTTCAATTTGGCGCCCATTAGAGCCGCTTTGTGTTGTCTTTCAGCGGCTTTCGCCTGAGCTTCCGACAACTTCGCTTGTAGAGCATCTGTCTTTAATGCGGCTTGCTGTGCAGCAACTTGGAGCTTACTTTGCGAAAGCAGACTGGCGAACTGTTGTTTGGTAAGTTTCGAGTGTTCGGCAATCTGTTTTTGCAAATTAAGCTTGGGGGCAAACCCCATTTTTTGGGATAACGCATCCATACGCTTACCAAATGCGAGCATCTGGCGTTCAGCTTTTTGCATCATGGATAGGAAAGCGGTAAGGGATCGGTAGTCCGTTTTAAATTGTAAACTACCGTATAACCGTGCAATTTCGCGTTCTAACATGAATCACTCCTTCAAATAAGCTTGGAGAGCCTGATGAATGATGGCCTGACGTAGTTTTAACGGCCATCCATGCATATCGACCTCAATAGCTGCTAGCCAATCCCCCACATTGTCGAAGTCGAACAGATTCGGCAGGGAAGCGGATTTATTAATTTCAGAAACATAAACGCCGGATTTCTCCGGCGTCTTGTCTAATGTGTCGGGAGCGTAGCGTTCCCTTAAAATACGTTCTGTCGCGTCCATATTATTCAGTTTCCTGTAGTCCAAGGGCCGCCATCACTTCGCGGCGAGCCTCTGCTAGTTCCGCTTCTTCGCGGGCAATACGTGCGGCTTCCTGTTCACGCTTTTTACGTTCAACAGAGCGGGCCGCTTCAATTTCAATAAGCTGTTTAAGCTGGGCGTCGATTTCGGCACGATAGGCGGCCTCTACATCAGCGGCGATAACAGCCCTTTCCTTGTCTTGGGTCTTCTGCGGCTTGTACAGGTGGAATTCAATCCACGGGGTTACAGTTCCGTAAATCATCGGTTGAACTTCGGACGGCGTGTAACCAGCTTTACGCTTCTCTGCGTAAAGCTCCAGACTATGGGCAATGCTGTCGGGCATAAACTTCTCTAACGCCGTCAGCGTGCCAAATTCGGGAAGGTTAAACTCATATTCCGAATGAGCGATTGCAATACGGCTGTCTAGTTCTGCTTGGGAAAATTCTGGGATATTCATATTTTGTTTTTCCTTTAAATCAATGTTGGGGTGAATTCGCTAGTCGCAATCCATTGGAAGCGTCTGCGTTCATGTAATTTTTCAAATTGAGCGGCTACAACAGCATTCACTGGCACGACGGAGAAACCTTCTCTCATTACGTCTGGGGCATTCAGCAACCAAACCAATCCCGTGAAATAAAGGCTCTTGTAGCAGAGCAAATACGGCTTAAGAGTCATTAGGCCACCAGTCTTAACACTGGCCGTTTATCTTCAATTTCCAGTTCATCTGCTGGCACTCCGTGATCTGGATAGAAACGTTCTTTCAGCCAGACGTACATAGCCAGCTCCATCGAGTTGATTGGCACAACTTCCAACTTTGTTCCAAACGGGAGGCCAGCCGGTTTAATCATTTCGTCTATGTCTTTAATCGAGTGGCTGCCGTTTACTACCAATAACGTGATGTACCGGTGTAAAGCGGAGCAATACAACAAGTAATGCGTTTTCTTCATTGTTACTCCAAGATAGTCGGGGAAACGCCGAATTCCGGGAATAGGATCAGCGTCATACGTGGGATGTAGGGGATTAAAAGTTGCAATTGATAGCTGGGGGTGGCTTGCAATATTTATAGGGCTACAGGCCAGGAATTGTGTTAGCGGGAGAATTCCGCCAAATAGGCACGGGCTGCGACAATACCTGTCTGAAAAGCATCATCAAGATTGTATTCATCGGCTCCGGGATTGAATCTGAGCCAATCGCGGATAGTGGCGTAACGATCTTCTGTCAGGGGAGGAACTTGCGGAGCCCGATAGTTAAACCGTTTCGGTTCCACTTTCGCGGACCTGCCATTTACTAACTGATCGTGAGTGTATTCAGAGCGAGCCATTAAATCGCCAATGTCCATCAGAGCATCGGGATTGTTGGCCATCCACTTGTAATACACGTTCAGGGCTTTATCACTGGCCTTTACGAATTTTTTGATTCGGGAGCCCTGTGGAGAGTAGCTGGTACATACAACATCGATTATTAAATTACTGGCTGTGTTAACCACAAAATAATTGTTTGCCATCGTCGGCGGTTCCTTTGTTTAAGCGTTTGCATGGGAATTTCTCATAATAAATTTGTGATGGATGGATTAGATGTAATTGGGGATAAGTTCGTTAAGATGGGGTTCAGGGTTTCCAGCTTCTACAGCATCGACATAACAAGTTAGCAGAACGGAATCAGCTAATACATACAGCGTTGATTCTGTGCTAAACGGCGGGGTAGATCGTTGTATGCTTCTGAATACGCGTCCCGTAGAACGCTCTACCACTAAATACCAAAGCGGCGTCATGCTGTAACCGCCTGCGATTCTTCAAACTGGCGGATAATTTCCGCCTCAGCGGCTAGCTTGCGTTGGCGTTGTTCGTGACGGAACATCTTTACTTGGCAATACGTGGAGCAATACTTGCGGGTACTGCGTTTGGCGAGTACGGGTTTACCACAACACTCGCAGGTTTTAACTACGATGGCCATCGGGCCTCCTGTGTGAATTTATTAAGTTGAATTTGTATAAAACTCGGACGAACAAAAAAGGCACATTTCTGTGCCTTAGTTGCTATCCCTAGGGATGCCGACTATTCCGAGTCTGCTACGGTTTGGAGTTTGTGCCAGTTGCGGCCCCAACTACTGGCGGGAGTTGGCGAAAGGGAATGAATTGCCCTTGACCTCCTGTTTTCCAACCAACACGAACAGGAACGTGCTCCAATCGGCGTGAGGACCGTGGTTGTAAATTCAATTTTAAGAAGATTGGCAGAGTTGCCAGATACAGCGGAGAGAGGAAGTAGAGCGAGGGGTTAAAGCTGAACTTATTTTTCCTTACCTTGTACTAGAATTATACCACGGATTTCATATATTACTAGTGGTAAATTGCACTTTTACGCAAACTTTACATTAAATGTCGCAATTGCATAAGTTTAGTTTTACTACCTGTGTTAAACGCTGTCTGGAGAGTTTAATAATTATTAAATCCCTCTTGGAAATGGGTTTGAAGAAACTCTGGATAAAGCTGTCCTAAGCTCGGCCATACACATCGTGTCACCCTGCGGCAACTGTGCTTCGACCAAACTTAGGCTCTATTCCAGATTTTCAAACAAACCCTGCCCGCCAGCGCTTCCGGGGAAGCCCTCTCTTGGAAATTGGGATGTGAGAATTCGGCCAATTGGCCTCCGACATCAGAGCGGGCGTCTGTATCGGCTGGGATGGGGTTTAAGCAACTTCACCCACCTTGGCGGCTTTCCGACGATTGCTGTCAGCCTGATCCGGTTCCGCCTTTCAAGCTCCGGCTGGGGCACATCTACCAGTCTTCCCCATGCGGGGAATCTCTCCCCCATTCCATCAACACCCGACCCGTTACTATCCCGAAAGGTGCTGCGGCCAGCCCACGCACATTGTAGGCCGGACTGCGCATTATACACGTCATTTAAAGCCCGTCAATTATGTTGGCACGCTTATTGCTTGGCGGCGTACCCATCCCGTGTCAGCATGACGGCCTTCTGATCGGCCTCGCTCCATAGCTTGAGATTGCCGGTACGGCGGTCGATCCCCTGATACGTCCACTTCCGTTCGCCATGCGTTATCGATCCGTCTGGGGCCACTGTGATTGTGTAGCCGACTCCCTTTAACAGTGCGTTCATCTTCTCCGGGTCGCTCTCCAGCGTGACGGACAGCTCTTTAACTAGCGATTTCTCCCGGATCGGGCTTGGAGCATCTACCGTGCGTTCCTGTACCAACAATTCGGCCTGTAGAGCATCCTGCTTCGACTTCACGTCGCCCAATTGCTCCAGTAGCTCCGGCATATCATCCACGGCCATGAGTGCCTTGGTAAGCCTGCGGGCCTGTGCCCCCAAGGTTTCCAACTCCCCCCGTATCTCAATCACACGCTTCTGACTCTTCGACAGGTTTTGTTCACGGCGGGCCTGCTGAATGAACGCGCTCTGTGTCTGCCTACGGACGTAATCGAACACACCTTTAGGGATGCATTTGGTATTTGTGCAAAGGGCTTCCCGGAGCCGCTGGCGAGATAGGCACCGCAGGGAATGGGGTACACCGTCTTTGTTCTGGATGATGAAATTACCCCCGCAGTCGGCACACTTCACCAGCCCCACAAGCAGATGCTTGGATGTCCGGCGATGGGCTTGTGTCTTCGCCTTTTCCTTCTGCTTCTGTGCCCGAAAGAACAGCTCTTTATCGATGATGGGCGGGTATGCGTCGGGGATGTCCGTCCCTTCAAGCTCCGGGTTATCGCCGTTGTAGGTCCAGTGCCCGATAGCTGCCGTATTCCTTAACCAGCCTTCCACCGTGGGGCCGCTGCACTTCGCCAATTCAGCTACACCGGACAATCGCAGACGGCGGGCAATCGCATTTTTACCAACGCCAGACACGTACAGCGTGAAGGCTTCCCGGACATGTTCGGCAATGTGCGGAATGATTTCACCTGACGTAGTGAGCCATATCGGCGTGTTCCGTACCGTGGCCTTACCATCGCGGGCTGCCTTAATACGTTTTACGTAAGCTGCTTTCACCATCCTTTGAAGGTTCTTGGAATACTGGTGAGCCTGCTGGAGCTGTACCGACAGCAACAGAGCTTGGCCGTTGAACTGAGCCGATTCGTCGTATGTAACGCCATCGTGCAAGGTGTGCAGCTTCACACCCGCCCGGAGAATGGGCCTGATGATTTGCTCTTCCATATCCCACATGGGCAAGCGCCCTGCCCGGTCGATGTGTTCCAGTAGAACAACCTCCCCCGCTTGGATGTGACCAGCCTTAATGGCCGCTAGCAGCTTCGCCATCCCGCCCCCTTCTTCAAGGTGTTCAGCGTGGAAGCCAGACCGCCCTAGGTCACGGAACTGGAAGGACGACAACTCATAGTCGGGATGTGCCCGCAACCAATCGGCAACGCGGGTATCCTGCCGTTCCAGACTGGAGCCGTGCTGTTGCTTGTCGCTGGAGAAGCGAACGTAGGAATGCGCGATTTTCTTCATGGGGCCGGGTCCGTAGGGTGGAACGGCCTTTAGTGTAACATTCGAAGAAGCAGGGACATCGGCCTGATGGGCATGAAAGTCGGCGGCAAGCGCAAGCTCTACGTCCCCGCACACCTGGCCTATGGCGAGCGCCAGATGGGTGCCCACATCAAGCCCAACTCCAACCTGCTGTTCGAGATCGAGCTGCTGGAAGTCCTGACCCGGGACGATTGAGCCGCGTGCGGCATCCGTGAAGGCCTTCGCGCCTGCGGGCGGCCGGTTACAGGCTTGTGGCCTGCAACCGCCGCCGAACCGCATGGGAAGGGAGAGAGCATGCCCGGCAATCGTGTCACCGGACGGCGGCAGAATACCGGGCAATTCTGTCAGCAAGCTGTCAGCTACCCTGCAATGAATCTCTTCGTGCGAGCGGCTGGTCGAGCCGAACGTCCGGCAGTTCCGGCTCAACGGTGGAACGGCTGTCGATTTCGTTGCACGACAATCGACCAGTCAGCGAATCGGAACCTTCACAGGAGTCGCCCATGTCCCTGCAACTGTTCGCCCACCCCTTCTCTTCCTACTGCCAGAAGGTGCTGATCGCGCTCTACGAGAACGACATTCCGTTCCGCATGCGCCTGCTTTCCCCGGACGACCCGGCCACCTTCGAGGAATTCCAGCGACGCTGGCCGATGCAGCGCTTTCCCCTGCTGCTTGACGGCGAGCGGGCGGTAATGGAGTCGAGCGTCATCATCGAGTACTTGCAGCAGCATCACGCCGGGCCGGTGAAGCTGATTCCCAAAGCCGCGGACGCAGCGCTGGAGGTACGGATGCTCGATCGCTTCTTCGACTGGTACGTGATGACGCCGATGCAGAAACCGGTGCTGGACAGCCTGCGCCCTGAAGGCCATCGCGACGGGTACGGCGTGGACGAGGCGAAGCGCCAGCAGGAGCGCGGCTACGCCTGGCTCGACGAAAAGCTCGCGGGCCGCACCTGGGCCGCCGGCGAATCCTTCAGCCTGGCGGACTGCGCGGCGGCGCCGTCGCTGTTCTATGCCGACTGGGTGCACCCGATCGATGGGGCCTTCGGCAACCTGCGCGCCTATCGGCAACGCCTGCTGGACCGTCCCTCCGTCGCCCGCGCGGTGGACGAAGCGCGCCCCTACAGGTCGCTGTTTCCGCTAGGCGCACCGGATCGCGACTGAGCCAGCCCTTCCAGGGCTTCCACCACCTTGCGCAACCCCGCACCCATGGGCTTGTCCTGACGCAGCACCAGCCCCAGGGTGCGCGACAGATCCGGGGCCAGGGGGCGGACTTCCAGGCCTCGCCGATGGTGCGCCGCCTTGACCGCCATGCTCGGCACGATGCTGCAGCCGAGCCCCGCCGCCACCATTTCCTTGATGGCCTCGATGCTGCCCAGCTCCATCACCGCCCGTGGGCGCAGGCCGGCCTGAAGGAACCAGTCGTCGATCAGCAGGCGTGTACTGCTGCCCGGTTCGAAGAGCACCAGCGGACGTTCCGCAAGATCCCGGGGCGAGATCTGCGCGGGCAACGCCCCGGCCGCCGAGATGGCGACGAAGTCGTCTCGCAGCAACGGCTGCACATGCAGGCTGCGGCCCGCCGCCGGTAGCGTCACCAGGCCGATATCCAGGCGGTTCTCGATCACCGCAGCGACCACGTCGTCGGTATTGCCGGTACTGACGCGGATATCCAGCGCCGGAAAACGTCGGCGCATGTCCTTCAGCAAGGGCGGCAACAAGTGGATGCAAGCCGTGGCACCCGTGCCGATGGCCACCTGCCCGGCCACGCCCAGGGCATGGCTGGACATGTCCTGCAGCGCCTCTTCCACCAGATCGTCGATGCGCCGGGCATGCTCCAGCAGCCGCTCACCTGCGGAGGTGGCCTTGAGCCGCTTGCCGACGCGCTCGATCAGGCGCACGTTCAAACGGTGCTCCAGCTGGCGAATCTGCAGGCTGACCGCCGGCTGCGTCAGGCCGAGGCGCTCCCCAGCGGCAGAAAAGCTCCCGGCGGTGATGACCTCGATGAAAGTGTGCAATTGGTCCAGGTTGAGGCGGCGCATATCAAAGTTTCACTTATGCATCGAATAACACTTGAAAGCTTCACTAAGACTACGGCCAGCCCCATCATTTCGCCATCCGTTGCCGATGGGCCAAACCATGAATCCGATCCTCCTGCGTGACGCCACCCCCGCCGACCTCCCGGCCATCCAGTCCATCTATGCACCCCACGTGCTCCACGGTTCGGCCAGCTTCGAGATGGAAGTCCCGGACCTGAACGAGCTGGGCGTGCGATTGGCCAGGGTGCGGGAAGCGCGCCTGCCGTATCTGGTGGCTGAGCTGGATGGCGAAGTCGTGGGCTACGGCTACGCCGCGCCCTATCGCCCGCGCCCGGCCTACCGCTTCACTGCGGAAGACTCGGTCTATGTGCGCGACGGCCTGGAAGGGCGCGGTATCGGCCGGCTGCTGCTGGAGCGGCTGATCCAGCGCTGCGAACAGCAGGGTTACCGGCAGATGATCGCCATGGTCGGCGACAGCGGGAACCTGGCCTCCGTGGGCCTGCACGAACACCTGGGCTTTCGCCGCGTCGGCGTGCTGGAAAACGTCGGTTTCAAACATGGCCGCTGGCTCGATTGCGTGATCCTGCAACGGGCTCTGGGCGAAGGCGCCGGCACCCTCCCCGGTCAATGACATGTCATCGCTGGTCCTGCGCTTGGGCCTGGCCCAACTGATCAACTGGGGCGTTTCCTTCTATCTGCCCGGCGCCTTCGCGTCCGCCACCCTCCGCGATACCCATTGGCCTGCCACCCTGGTCCACGGCGGGCTCTCCATCGCCCTGCTGGTCATGGCGCTGGTGTCACCCCTGAGCGGGCGTTGGATCGACCGCTTCGGCGGGCGCCGGGTGATGTGCGCCGGCAGCCTGCTGAACGCAGCCGGTTGCCTGTTGCTCGGTACCAGCACCACACCGGTTCATTACCTCACCGCCTGGCTGGTGCTCGGTGTGGGCATGCGCCTGTCGCTCTACGACGCCGCCTTCGCCACCCTGGCCGCGATCCTCGGGCAGGACGCGCGCCGGGCGATGGTGCAGATCACCCTGTTCGGCGGGCTGGCCACCAGTCTGTTCTGGCCCCTGGGAGGCTGGCTGGCCGATAGCTTCGGCTGGCGCACGGGCCTTGCCTGCTTCGCCACTTTCGCCATGCTCGGCTGGACCTTGCTGCTGGGACTGCCGCAAATGGCCCGAGTGAGCCCGGCGGGAACGACTCGGAGCGTTGCCATCGACCTGCCTCGCCGCCCGGCGCGGCTCTATGGGCTGGCCATGGCGCTGATCGCCTTTCTCGCGTCGGGCCTGTCCGCACACCTGACCGGGCTGCTGGCCGGCCACGGCTTGCCCATCACCCTCGCCGCGCTCTGGGGGATCGGCCAGGTGGCTGCGCGATTGGTGGAAAGTCTGCAGACGAGGCCCATTCCGGCGCTGCGTCTCAACCTCTGGGTGGGCGTCGCCCTGCCGGCCTGTTTCACCCTGGGCCTGGCGGGGCTCGGTTCGGCGCCACTGGCTGGGCTCTTCGTACTGGCCTATGGCGCCCTCAACGGCCTGGCGACCCTGCTCCGCGCCAGCCTGCCACTGGAGCTGTTCGCCAACGACGCCTATGCCAGTGCCCTGGGACGCCTGCTCGCACCAGCCTTCGTCCTCGCCGCCGTGGCGCCCTGGGCGTATGCGCTGCTGCGCACCTGGGCCGGCGACCTCGCCATGCTCTGGCTTTCCCTGGCCATTGCCCTGGGCGTCATGCTGACGGCGCTCGCGCTATATCGAGTACCGGGAGTCGAACTCGCCGAGAAGTGAACCGCCATGAATCGCCGCGTCAGTGGGAAGGACTGTTCCGCCATCGGAGCCTTTCGCCAAGTGGCCGCTGACAGGTAAGGTGGCCCATCCGCTCCTCGATCTGAACAGGATGTCCCCATGAATGATCTGTCGGCTTTCACCATTACCCGCAAATGGCCAGCGACCCAACCGGATCGCCTGCAGCTCTATTCCCTGCCGACGCCCAACGGCGTCAAGGTCTCGATCATGCTGGAAGAGACCGGCCTGCCCTACGAACCGCACCTGGTCAGCTTCGAGCGCAACGACCAGATGTCGCCGGAGTTCCTCTCCCTCAACCCGAACAACAAGATTCCGGCGATCATCGACCCCAACGGGCCGGATGGCCGCCCGCTGCCGCTGTTCGAGTCCGGCGCCATCCTCATCTACCTGGCTGACAAGACCGGCCAGTTGATCCCGCAGGACGCCGCCGGCCGCTATGAATGCATCCAGTGGCTGATGTTCCAGATGGGCGGCATCGGCCCGATGTTCGGCCAGCTCGGCTTCTTCAACAAATTCGCCGGCAAGGACTACGAGGACAAGCGCCCCCGCGACCGCTACGTGCAGGAATCCGCGCGCCTTCTGGCGGTGCTCGACCAGCGCCTGGAAGGCCGCAGCTGGATCATGGGCGAGCAGTACAGCATCGCCGACATCGCCATCTTCCCCTGGGTGCGCAACCTGATCGGCTTCTACGAAGCGGGCGAGCTCGTGCAGTTCGAGCGTTTTACCAATGTGCAGCGCGTGCTGGACGCCTTCCTGTCGCGCCCGGCAGTGATACGCGGCCTGGGGATTCCGAAGCGGGATTGAGCTGCACAAGCACTGGCAATCGGGTTTTCCTGTGGGGGCGAAATCATTCGCCAAGCAGTCCGAGGACTGCCCGTCGATCTTGCAGGGGCTGCTGTGCAGCCCTTAGCGATTGAAATCGCTCCCACAAAAGCGGCACTCAGTCCAAGTACGCTCCATTACTCGCCCCCCGCAAGTCCTTCGTCACCCTGGACTGCATCTCGTAGGCCGGTTCCTCCACCGCGTCGGCGTCCTCGGTATAGCGCCTGGCGAACTCCTCCACACCCCATTCCCGGTACTGCTGCACGTGCTTGAGCTCGTGAGCCCAGAGCGCCACGTCGTGCAACGCGCCTTCCTCGTTACGGAAGAGAATGATGTCCACCAGGGTGACGGCCTTGGTATCCGGGTCATTAAGCATGGCGCCGGCGGCACCCAACTCGCTGCGATCCCCTATGCGATAGCGCACCGCATCCAGCACGGCGGCGTCGTAGTAGCGCGTCAGTTGCCGACGGATGTCGGGTGGTATCGGCTGTACGCCCGCCGCTACGGCATCGGCGCGGGCCTGCACCAACCAATGCTGCATGGCCCCGGCGGCCACGCGGGTCACTTCATCCGGCAATGGGCCCAGCACTTCACGGGTGTCCGGCAGGCAGATACAGGCGGTCACGCAGACCTCGTACTGACCGGGCGGGCACGCCTGTGCCACAGCCCCCAGGCAGCAGGTTCCCAACGCCACCATCACCCTCGAAGCCCATCCGGCCATTCGACCCTCCCCTGCAGGCTCGTCCCTGCAATGAATCAGACCTCGCGCCAGGACCGATGTCGTCAGCCACCCGGCGGACGGCCCCGTTTCAGGCGACCCGGCGCTCTGCTAACGTGATGCAGGCTCACTCGCGGAAGGGAATTCATGCTCGCATTCATTCAGCACCACCCCCTGGTGTTCGGCGTCGTCCTGATCCTGCTCGACCTCACGGTCTGGCGCGTCATTCCGGCCGAGCAGCGGACCTTGAGGGTGCTCTGCCGCCTGGCACTGTTCCTTCTCTTCAGTACCGTGATCATCGAGGCGGGCATGAGCCCCCTGCAGCCGCCACCCTGGCCGGAACCCACCCTAAACCTGGTGGCCACCGCGATGGAAATCGGTTGGTGGCTGTACGGCGCCCGCACCGCCACCGTGGTGCTGGGCCTGCTGATGCCGCGTATCGGCCATGCGGGCCGGCTGCTTCAGGACGTGATGGGTGCGGTGATCTTCCTGGTGGCGATAGTGGCTGCGGCGGCCTATGTAATGCAGCTGCCGGTGAAGGGCCTGCTGGCCACCTCCGGGGTCATGGCCATCGTCATCGGCCTCGCCTTGCAGAGCACCCTGAGCGATGTGTTCTCCGGCATCGTCCTCAACACCACCAAGCCCTACCAGCTGGATGACTGGATCTCCATCGACGGCACCGAAGGCAAGGTGGTGGAAATCGACTGGCGCGCCACTCACCTGCTCACCAACAAAGGCAGCACCGTAGTGATCCCCAACTCGGTGGCGGCCAAGACCAAGGTGCACAACTTCAGCCGCCCCTACGAGCTGACCAACGTCGCCATCAGCCTGCGGGTATCCACCCAGGTACGCCCGCGCCGGGTGCTGGATGCGCTGGAGAAGACAGTGCAGGGCATCAGCGCCCTGCTGGCCGACCCCAAGCCCAAGGTCGCGATCAAGGAGTCGGACCTGGAATCCATGGAGTACGAAGCCAGTGGCTTCATCCGCACCGGCCAGAACAAGACCGAAGTGCGCAACCTGATGTTCGACCTGGCGCACCGGCACCTGGAAGCCGCCGGCATCGCCTTCAGCGGCGAGGCCGCTCCGCAGCCCTGGTCACGACCGCGTCTGCTATTGGAAGACGTGAAGATCTTCCGCGCCCTGAGCAGCGAAGAGAAAGACACACTCAGCCAGGTCATGGCGCCCCTGGCGTTCTCCGCCGGCCAGGTGGTACTGGAACTGGGCGAGGTCGCCGATGGCCTGCTGGTGATAGGCACCGGCGTCGTCTCGGCGTCGATACCCGACGGCGCCGGCATGCTCGAAGCCGGACGCATGGGGCCGGGAGAAATCCTCGGCGAGGAAGGCATCGCCAACGATACGCCTTCCCAGGCACGGTTCACCGCCCTTTCCTCTTGCGTGCTCTACCGCATTGAAAGAGACGCCATCCGCAACTGCCTGGATGCGCGCGTCGAAGTCCGCGCCGCCATCACCCGACTGCGCACCTTCCGCGAACAGGCCAGCCGCAATCTGCTCCTGCAGAAGCCTCAGGCAATCAAGAAAGGCGGCTTCCTCAGCTGGCTGCAGAAAAGACAATAGCCCGCACCGTTCGGCGGATTTCCTGGCAAAACCAATAATGGCATTTTTTTATGCTTTAATTGTTTTTGTAGGACAATCCGCAATCCGAGGAGCCCGTCATGAAATTCAGGACACTGGCCTTACTGTTACTTGTCACGCTTGTCCAACCCCTCTGGACCCAAGCCGCCCAGGAGCCGGCCAAGGTCACCGGCGACAGCGCCTCTCTGACCACCCGCCTGGCCCTGCGCGACCTCTGGGTGGAACACATCTTCTGGACCAGGAACTACGCCTTCGCCAACCAGCAGCACCAGAAGAAAGAGGCTGCTGCGGCCGCCACCGAAGTGGTCGCCAACGCCAAGTCCATTGCCAACAGCATCGCCCCGCTCTACGGCCAGCCGGCGGCTGACCAGTTGCTGGAACTGCTGGCCGGCCACTGGAGCGCCGTGAAGCATTACAGCGATGCCAGCGTGGCCAAGGATGCCGACGGCAAGAAGGCCGCCGTCAACGACATGACCCGCAATGCCCAGGGCATCGCCAAATTCCTCTCCAGCGCCAACCCCAACCTGCCGGAAGATGCGCTTGTGAGCATGCTGGGCGCCCACGGCGGGCACCACGTGGCCCAGATGGATGCCCTGGCCAAAGGTGACTTCGCCGGCGAAGCCAAGAACTGGGCGGCGATGCGCCAACACATGCAGGTTCTGGCCGACACGCTGACCGCAGCGCTGGTCAAGCAGTTCCCGGACAAGTTCTGAGATAGGCCAAGGGGGGAGTCGAATGCTGCAAGGAATGGGACGCACACAACAGGACCTGCTCGGTGCCCTGCTCTACCAGCCGGGCGGCATGAGCATCGACGAACTCGCCAACCATCTGGCGGTGACCCGCACGGCGATCCGCCAGCACCTGGCCGCGCTGGAGCGCGACGGGCTGATACTGCGGGGTGAAACGCGGCCCACCGGCCGCCGCCCCGAGCAGCTCTACCTGCTCAGCCCGCACGGCCGGGAGCTCTTTCCCCGCCAGTACCATCTGCTGGCCGACTTGCTGATCAGCGAAGTGGCCGGGCTCATCGGGCACGAAGCCCTCACGAACCTCATGCGCGGGCTGGGCCGCAAGCTGGCGGCCGAAGTGGAACAGCAGGTCGTGGACGAAGCCCACATCGCCCAGCACATGAAACAGGCCGGCTACGAAGCCGAGATCATCCTGCGCAGCTCCGGCGAGCCGGAAATCGTCGCCCACAACTGCGTCTTCCACCACCTGGCGGCCGCCCACCCGGAAGTTTGCGAACTGGATCTGGCCCTCATCGGCACCCTGGGTGGCGGCGAGGTGGATCACACCGAATGCATGGTCCGCCAAGGCCATGTCTGCCGTTTCCGCATCCGGCGCAAGTGACCGTCTAGCCCGCCTGACCAGCCAATGGCGGGTTTCCGCCCCATCCACAGCCAAAAGCCGGCCGATCCGGGCGGATTCTCGCCGCCTCCCACCCGCTCGAAGCCCTTGAAAGCCGCGCGGTGAATCGTTTCACGGCGTTTTCCCGTTTCCGGCACGCCCTTTGCCTACGCACCGCCCTTTTCGAGAAAAGCAAAGGGAACCTCCCCCATGAAGAAAGTCCTCACAGGACTCCTGTGCCTTGCGATGCTCGGTTGCGCCAAGCAACCGGAACCGGAGAAGACCGTCGATGTGCTGCTGATCGGCGCCGGCATCATGAGTGCCAGCCTCGGCACCTACCTCCACGAGCTGGAGCCGGACTGGACCATCGACATCTACGAACGCCTGGATCAGGTCGCCGCGGAAAGCTCCAACCCCTGGAACAACGCCGGCACTGGCCACTCCGCCTTCTGCGAGCTGAACTACACCCCTGAGACCGCCGACGGCGGCATCGACATCAGCAAGGCGGTGGCGATCAACGAATCCTTCGAGATCTCCAAGCAGTTCTGGGCCTACCAGGTCGAGCGCAATGTGCTGAGCAACCCGAAGTCCTTCATCAACGGCGTGCCGCACATGAGCTTCGTCTGGGGAGATGACAACATCGCCTTCCTCAAGAAGCGCCACGCGGCCCTGCAGCACAGCTCGCTGTTCCGCGGCATGGAGTACTCCGAGGATCACGAACAGATCAGCAAGTGGGTTCCGCTGGTGATGGAAGGCCGCCCGGCCGATCAGAAAGTGGCCGCCACCCGCATGGCCATCGGCACCGACGTGAACTTCGGCGAGATCACCCGCCAGCTCATCGACTCCCTGGCCAAGAGCGACAAGGTTTCACTGAACCTCAAGCACGAGGTGCGCGACATCAAGCGCAACGACGACGGCACCTGGACCGTGGTAGTCGCCGACCTCGGCGACAACGAGGCGGTAACCAGCGTGAAGGCGAAGTTCGTCTTCATCGGCGCCGGCGGTGGCGCCCTGAAGCTGCTGCAGCAATCCGGCATTCCGGAGGCCGAAGGCTATGCCGGCTTCCCGGTAGGCGGCCAGTTCCTGATGACCCGCAACCCTGAAGTGGTGGCCCAGCACCAGGCCAAGCTCTATGGCAAGGCCTCCGTGGGCTCGCCGCCCATGTCGGTGCCGCACCTGGACACCCGCGTGATCGATGGCCAGAAAGTCCTGCTGTTCGGACCTTTCGCCACCTTCTCCACCAAGTTCCTGAAGAACGGCTCGCTGCTGGACATGTTCGGCGCCCTGACCACCGATAACATCGGCCCGATGACCAACGCCGGCCTGGATAACATCCCCCTCAGCACCTACCTCATGGGCCAGCTGATGCTGAGCCAGGCCGACCGCATGCACGAGCTGCGCGAGTACTTCCCGGATGCCAGGGACGAGGACTGGGAACTGCTGACCGCCGGCCAGCGCGTTCAGGTAATCAAGAAGGACGCCGAGAAAGGCGGCATCCTGCAGTTCGGCACCGAAGTCGTCAGCTCCGCCGACGGCAGCATCGCCGCCCTGCTGGGCGCCTCGCCGGGCGCGTCCACCGCCGCGCCGATCATGCTCACGGTGCTGGAGAAAACCTTCAAGGACAAGGTCCAGACCCCGCAATGGCAGGCCCGCCTGAAGGAGATCATCCCCTCCTACGGCCGCAAGCTGAACAACGACCTGGAACTGACCAACCAGGTGCGCGCCTGGAGCAGCGAACGCCTGCAGCTGGAACATGTTCCGGTGCTGCCTGAGGTGGCTGCGCAGTAAACGCCCTCACCGCCGGCCCCTCTCCCAAAGGTAGAGGGGCGACTCACGCCGGCACCTCCGCACCATCCGGCTGGCCCCCCTCCATTCCTGTGGCGGCGATCCTGTGGGGGCGATTTCAATCGCCTAGCAGGACGCAGTCCTGCCCAACGGACTCACTGCCCAGCCAGACAACCCTCACCCCCGGCCCCTCTCCCAGAGGTAGAGGGGTGACTCGCGCCGGCACCTCCGCACCATCCGGCTGGCCCCCCTCCATTCCTGTGGGGGCGATCCTGTGGGGGCGATTTCAATCGCCTAGCAGGACGCAGTCCTGCCCAACGGACTCACTGCCCAGCCAGAAAACCCTCACCCGCCCCTCTCCCAGAGGTAGAGGGGTGGCTCGCGCCGGCAGCTCCACACCATCCGGCTGGCCCCCCTCCATTCCTGTGGCGGCGATCCTGTGGGGGCGATTTCAATCGCCTAGCAGGACGCAGTCCTGCCCAACGGACTCACTGCCCAGCCAGAAAACCCTCACCCCCGGCCCCTCTCCCAAAGGTAGAGGGGCGACTCACGCCGGCACCTCCGCACCATCCGGCTGGCCCCCTCCATTCCTGTGGCGGCGATCCTGTGGGGGCGATTTCAATCGCTAGGCAGGACGCAGTCCTGCCCAACGGACTCACTGCCCAGCCAGACAACCCTCACCCGCCCCTCTCCCAGAGGTAGAGGGGTGGCTCGCGCCGGCAGCTCCGTGTGATCCGGCCGGCCTCAACACACCCTTCACAAACCCAACATTTTCCCAAGGTTTTCTTCACGAATTCTTGATTCCGCCGTTCCTAAGCTCCTCGCCATATCCATGACGGATATGTCGTCACAGCGAGCGGATCATGTTCAAAAGCATCTCGGTACGCCCCGAAGCCCTGGCCTTCCTGACCAGCCTCCTGCTTCTTTCGATCTACAACCTTCCGCTCTGGCAGCACCTCTACTCCATCATCCCGGCAGATGCCGGCGGACTGGGCATGGGCGCGGCATTCGGTGTCATGGTGCTGGCCGTGTTCAACCTGGCGTTGGCGCTGGTGTCGTTCCGCTGGGTGTTCAAGCCGGTCCTCATCTTCCTGTTCCTCGCCAGCTCCGGCGTCGCCTACTTCATGAGCCAGTACGGCGTGCTCATCGACGCCAACATGCTGCGCAACGTCGCGGAAACCGACGTCAACGAAGTGCGCGATCTGCTCTCGTTCAAGCTCGTGCTGTTCATCCTGATCCTCGGCGTGCTGCCAAGCTGGCTGCTGTGGAAGCTACCGGTGCGCCACCAGCCGCTGCGCCGCGCGCTGTTCGACAAGCTGATCCTGGCCGTGGCTTCGGTAGCGGTACTCGGCGCAGTGGCGCTGGCCAACTACCAGGGGCTGGCGTCGCTGCTGCGCAACCACCACGAACTGCGCCTGCTGGTAGTGCCGAGCAACTACCTGAATGCCTCCTACGGCTACCTCAAGGAGCAACTGGTGGTGGCTGGAGCGCCGCTGCAACAGATCGGCACCGACGCACGCAAGGCCCCCGCCTGGCAGGCTCACCAGCGCAAGTCGCTAACCGTCCTGGTGATAGGTGAAAGCGCTCGGGCGGACAACTTCGGCATCCTCGGCTACGGTCGCGACACCACGCCGCTGCTCAAGGGCCAGCCGGGCGTCACCGCATTCGGCAACGTGCACTCCTGCGGCACCGAAACCGCGGTTTCCGTACCCTGCATGTTTTCCAACATGGGGCGCCACGACTACGACGCCGCACGCGCCCGCAGCCAGGAAGGCCTGCTGGACGTCCTCAAGCATGCGGGAATTGCGGTGACCTGGCGCGACAACCAGTCCGGCTGCAAGGGCACCTGCGACCGGGTCACCCAGGACAATCTCAGCCATCGAAAAGACGCGGCCTTCTGCACCGGCGGCGAATGCCACGATGAAATCCTGCTGAAGGACCTGCAGGCCTACATCGACCAGCTCAAGGACGACTCCGTGCTGGTCCTGCACCAGATGGGCAGCCACGGCCCGGATTACGCCAAGCGTTATCCCAAGCGCTTCGAGAAATTCACCCCGGTGTGCACCAGCAACTCGCTCAACCAGTGCAGCGAGCAAAGCATCGTCAACGCCTACGACAACACCCTGGTGTACACCGACTACGTGCTGTCGAGCCTGATCGACCTGCTGCGCAAGAACCAGGACAAGGTCGACACCGCCATGCTCTACATCGCCGACCACGGTGAGTCGCTCGGCGAATACAACCTCTTCCTCCATGGCACGCCCTACCTCCTGGCCCCCGACCAGCAGAAGCATGTGCCCCTGCTCACCTGGTTCTCCGACAGCTACCGCAAGGACTTCGCCCTCGACACGGCCTGCCTCGGCAAGGAACGGGACAAGCCGCTGAGCCAGGACAATCTCTTCCATTCCATGCTCGGTCTGCTGCAAGTGCAGACCGGGGAATACAAGGAAGGCCTGGACCTGTTCGCCCCTTGCCGTGCCGGTAGCACAGCCGTGACCGGTGTCTGAGGGCGCCGGCCGTCACAGGGACGCGCCATGACATTTTTTTCACGGGCTTTTGACCTCGCCACAACAGCCCGCCCTCTAGATTGAATAGATTCCTACACGGACCCGGTGCATACATGCCCCAACCTCGGCCGAAGCCTTTCGAGATGGAAAACTCAGGCGCCCCCGACGACGAATACGTCGAACTTCCGTCGCAGCCACGTCGCGAGGGCCTGGCCCGGCGCCTGGCCAACTGGCGTGAAGACCTCATGACCCGGCACGCCATGCGTATCGCCGGCGAGCCGAACCTGGTGCTCGACCTGCCCTGCGGCAGCGGCCGCTTCTGGCCGACCCTGACCCGTCATCCCAATCGCCTGGTGCTGGCAGCCGATGAACCGCCCCCCCCGCTCGTCCGCCCCCACGCCAGCCGACGCGTGGAGATCGCCGAGCGCATCTGCGCACTGCACACCCCGGCTTTTGCCATCGACCTCGGTGAGAACGCCGTGGACGCCATCTTCTGCATGCGTTTCCTGCACCGGCTGGACGGCGCTGACCGGCGTCTGGAAGTGCTGCGGGAATTCCACCGCGTCACCCGCGACACCCTGATCGTTTCCCTCTGGGTGGACGGCAACTACCAGGCCTGGAGACGCACGCGCATGGAGCGGCGGCGCAACCTCGACGGCCTCGGCGGGCGCCGGCCCGGCCGCTTCGTGGTGCCGCGCGCAGAGATTGAAAGCGAGTTCCACAGCGTCGGCTTCGACATCCTTTCCCATCTGGACCTGTTGCCAGGTTTAGCCATGTGGCGGGTCTACGTCCTGCGCAAGGCGTCCTGAGCGAAGGAGCTTTTCATGTCTGCAGATTCCGCTTCGATACCCTACCGCCGCTCTCCCATCCGCAAACGGCCAGGCTCCGGGACACAACTGCTGATGCTGCTGCTCGATCGGCGCGCCGCGCGCTGGTTGCTGGCGGGTGTCGCCCTGCTCCTGCTGGTGGGTGCCGGAATACCCGCCTGGCATCACCTCTACCCGGCCACCGCCGCGGAGGGCTGGCGCTACAAGGTGCAACTGGATGCGATCGAACGGGTCAGCGCGCTGCTGCCGGACGGCCAGGGCGGTCTGTACCTCAGCCAGGAGATTCAGGATGGCAAGGGACGGATTCTCCGCACCGGGCCGGACGACCAGCGGCGCGTGGTGGAAACGGGCCTATCCAAGCCCGACGGCATGGTGCGCTATCGCGGCGGCGTCGCCTTCAGCCAGGAACAGGGAGAACACCCGGTGATGTGGCTGAACGACCAGGGCACCCGGCAGCTGTTCAGCGGCGACAGCGTCGAAGGCCTGGCCACCGACGGCCACTACCTCTACGCCATCGAGGATCTCCACAAGAATGGCCGGCTGCTGCGCTACGACCCGGAAACCGACAGCGTGACCACCCTGCGCAGCGGCCTGGACGAGGCCGAGGCGATCGCCTCCTGCCCCGATGGCCGGCTGTTCTACACCGAGAAGAACTTTGGCCACGTACGCCAGCTTCGCGCCGACGGTCACGACCCCGTGGTTCTCGACGGCCTGCGTGAGCCCGGATTCCTGCTGTGCAATCGCGAAGGCCTGTGGATCACTGAAGACGCCACCCATATGGCACGCGTCCTGCTGCTGGACGGCCAGGGCGGCCTGAATGTCGTGCTGTCCCACCTGCGTTCGCCGCAGACCATCGTCGAAACCGCTCCGGGCCGTTACCTGGTGGCCGAACAGGGACGTAACCGCGTACTGGAACTGGCGAGACAGGATGATCGCCGCCTCTAAACAAAATAAAGACAAAATTCAATAGCAGGAAATATAAGTACACAATTTTCACATTTCCCCTGCTAGGTTGCTTCTAACGCCCGCTCGCCGGGTCGGCCGGGAGGGGCCGGGAACGGCGCACCGTAAGGTCGCCAGACGGGCCAGAGATAACAACAAACAGGCGCTGAATGAACATCACCATATTCGGAACGGGCTATGTCGGCCTGACCCAGGCAGCCTGCCTGGCGGAAGTAGGCCATACCGTGTGCTGCGTCGATATCGACGAGCGCCGAATCGCCCAGCTCAGGCAGGGCCTTTCACCGATCTACGAGCCCGGCCTGGAGGCGCTCCTGCGGGGCAACCTCGCCGCCGGACGCCTGACCTTCACCACCAGCGCCGCTGACGGCGTGGGCTTTGCCAAGGTCATCTTCATCGCCGTCGGCACGCCGCCTGACGAAGACGGCAGCGCTGATCTGCGGCACGTCTTCACCGTCGCCGATACCATCGCCACGCACGCCGCCGAGGCCAAGGTGGTGATCAACAAATCCACCTCCCCCGTGGGCACCGCGCAGCGCCTGAAGGCTCACCTGGACGAGGCCCTGACACAACGCGGTCATGCGTTTGACATGCAGGTCGTGTCCAATCCCGAGTTTCTCAAGGAAGGCTCGGCGGTGGAGGACTGCATGCGTCCCGAGCGCATCATCATTGGCGTTGACGGCGCACAGGACATCGACCTGTTCCGCGAGCTCTACAAACCCTTCAGTCGCAATCATGAAAAGCTGATCGTCATGGACAGCCGCAGTGCCGAGCTGACCAAGTACGCGGCCAACAGCATGCTTGCCACCAAGATCTCCTTCATCAACGAGATGGCCAACCTCGCCGAGCGGCTGGGTGCGGACATCGAAATGGTGCGCAAGGGCATCGGCTCCGATTCGCGAATCGGCTACGACTTCATCTATGCCGGCTGCGGCTACGGCGGGTCCTGCTTCCCGAAGGACATCCAGGCGCTGCAACGCACCGCCGCCGAAGTGGGTTACCACCCGCAACTGCTGGAGGCCGTGCAATCGGTCAATCGCCGGCAGAAGCACAAGGTGTTCGAGAACATCCACCGCCACTACGACGGCGACCTCAGCGGCAAGACCTTCGCCCTTTGGGGCCTGTCCTTCAAACCCAATACCGACGACATGCGCGAGGCGCCGAGCCGGGTCCTGCTGGAAGCGCTGTGGGCGGCCGGTGCGCGCGTCCGCGCCTTCGACCCCGAGGCCATGCCGGAAGCCCGGCGCCTGTATGGCGACCACCCTGACCTGCGCCTGGTCGACTCCAAGGAAGAAGCCCTGGACGACGCCCACGCCCTGGTGATCCTCACCGAGTGGCTGAACTTCCGCGTTGCCGACTTCGGCCTGATCCACCAGCGCCTGGGCGACAAGGTGGTGTTCGACGGCCGTAACATCTTCGAACCCGCCCACCTGGCCCGCGAAGGCCTGGCCTACTACCCGATCGGTCGTGCCGCCGTAGGAATCACCCAGCGATGAAATTCCTGGTCACCGGCGCCGCCGGGTTCATCGGCTTCCACACTGCGCTGCGCCTGTGCAACGCGGGGCACCAGGTAACAGGCATCGACAACCTCAACGACTACTACAGCGTCGACCTCAAGCTCGCCCGACTGGAGCGGCTGCGTGCGCATCCTGGCTTCGCCTTCCACAAGCTGGATATCGCCGACCGCGAGGCTGTGCAGGCGCTGTTCCACGAGCAAGGTTTCGAGCGTGTCATCCACCTCGCGGCCCAGGCCGGGGTGCGCTATTCGCTGGACAATCCGCATGCCTACGCCGGGGCCAACCTCACCGGCTTCGTCAACGTGCTCGAAGGCTGCCGCCACAGCGGTGTCCAGCATCTGGTCTACGCCTCCAGCAGCTCGGTCTACGGGACCAACGCCAAAGTGCCCTTCGCCATCGAGGACGCTGTCGACAACCCGATCTCGCTCTACGCCGCCACCAAGCGCGCCAACGAGCTGATGGCCCACACCTACGCGCACCTGTACCGGCTGCCCACCACCGGCCTGCGCTTCTTCACCGTGTACGGTCCCTGGGGCCGTCCGGACATGGCGCCCTTCAAGTTCACCAAGGCGATCCTCGAAGGCCAGCCGATCGAGATCTACAACGAAGGCGACATGTCGCGGGACTTCACCTACATCGACGACGTCGTCGAAGGCATCACCCGCATCCAGGACTGCCCGCCGCCTTACGCCGACGAATCGGAGCAGGCTCGCCTGGGTGCGCCCGCACGGCTGTTCAACATCGGGCTGGGCTCACCGGTTCGCCTGCTGGATTTCGTCGGCTGCATCGAGTCGGCTACCGGGGTCGAGGCGATCAAGCAGATGAAGCCCATGCAGCCGGGCGACGTGCCACAGACCTGGGCTGACGTCAGCTCGCTGGCCAGGCGCACCGGCTTTCGTCCCGGCACACCACTGCGCGAAGGCGTCGGTCGTTTCGTCGACTGGTATCGGACCTTCTACGGAGTCTGACGGCATATGGGCAACGAACCGCGCCAGCTGACCGAGATCCAGCGCACCCGCCCCCAGCCGGAAGGCACCCGGCCCCATCAGGCGGCGGCCTTCGCGGCGCCACGGGCGATGTTCAAGGGCCTGGGACTGATCCTCAGCCTGGCGCTGATCGGCTACCTGTTCGACAGCAGTGACCTGGGCAACGCGGTCAACGAAGCCTGGATCGACGCCCACATCCGCGGCCACGGTGTCGAGGGCACCCTGCTCTTCCTCGCCGTGGGCATGCTGTTCACCGCAGTCGGCCTGCCGCGACAGATCATCGCCTTCCTCGCCGGCTACGCCTTCGGGCTGCTGCCCGGCACCCTGATCGCCACCCTGGCGACTCTGTGCGGTTGCCTCGTCACCTTTCTCTATGCCCGGCTGTTCGGCCGGAGCCTGCTGCGCGACCGCCTTGGTGCTCGCGCCGCGCGCTTCGACCGTTTCATCCACGAGCACCCGTTCTCGATGACGCTGCTGATCCGCCTGTTGCCGGTGGGCAGCAACGTGCTGACCAACCTCGCCGCCGGCATCTCCAGCACGCGACTCGCGCCCTTCCTGGCCGCCAGCTTTGTCGGTTTCCTGCCGCAGTCCCTGGTGTTCGCCCTGGTGGGCAGCGGCATCTCGGTCGCGCCGACGCTGCGCATCGGCACGGCAGCCGTGCTGTTCCTGATCTCCGGCATGCTCGGCGCCTGGCTGTACCACCGCCATCGCCATGGCCTGGGTATCGATGACAAGGTCGACGCCGCGCTGGGCGAAGCGGAGCAGCCGTGATGGGCACACAACATGGACAGGCGACGACGGCGTCGCAACCAGGGAACGCAATGACTCGTATGAACCCCTCTGAAGACGGACACCGCATGTCGAACAGGCCCTACCTCTCCGTACTGATCCCGGCCAAGAACGAAGCCGAGAACCTGCCCACGCTGCTGGAAGAGATTCGCCATGCGCTTGTCGGCGAGTCGTTCGAAGTGATTGTGGTCGACGACGGCAGCACGGATAACACCGCCTCACGCCTGCTCGCCATCAAGCACGCCGGCTACCCGCAATTGCGCGTCCTCAGCCATGACCGCTCGCTGGGCCAGAGCACCTCGATCTACCACGCGGCGCAGGCCGCCGAAGGCACCTGGCTGGCGACCCTGGACGGTGATGGGCAGAACGACCCGGCGGACATCCCCGGCATGCTGGCCATCGTCCGCGGCCCGGACGCCCCCATCAATCTCAAGCTGATCGCCGGCCACCGGGTGAATCGCCGCGATACCGCCAGCAAGCGCTGGGCCTCGCGTTTCGCCAACCGCCTGCGCGGCCGCCTGCTCAAGGACAACACCCCGGACACCGGTTGCGGCCTCAAGCTGATCGAGCGCGAAGCCTTCCTCCGCCTGCCCTATTTCGATCACATGCACCGCTTCATCCCGGCGCTGATCCAGCGCCACCAGGGCGGCATGCTGGTCCACCCGGTGAATCACCGCCCGCGTAGTGCCGGGGTTTCCAAGTACGGCAACCTGGACCGCGCCCTGGTGGGCATCCTCGACCTGTTCGGCGTCTGGTGGCTGATCCGTCGCACCCGCTTCAACACCACGGCCCGCGAACTGGAGGGCTGAGCATGGGTCGCCTCTCGCCCGCCCTGGATGGAACCGCCGAACCCGTGAGCCTGCTGAGCTCCCGGCGCATCTCGCTGCTGCTCCTGCTGTTGCTCGCCGCCGCGATGATCAGCGCGGGCCTCGGCATGCGCCACCCGTCCAACGTAGACGAGGAGCGCTTCCTCGGCGTGGCCCTGGAGATGCTGCAGGGCGGAGACTGGCTGATTCCCCATCGCGCCGCCGAGATCTACCCGGACAAACCGCCGCTGTTCATGTGGGCCATCGCCAGCCTTGCCCGGCTCGGCATTTCGCCGACCATCGCGCTGTTCCTGCCGGCGCTGCTGGCCGGCCTGGTCACCGTCGCCTGCCTGCACGACCTCGGCGCGCGCCTGTGGAACCGCCGCGTCGGCGTGATCGCCGGCCTGCTGTTCCTCGCCACCTACCAGACCTACAGCATCCAGCGCGCCGGGCAGATCGACGGTTTCCTGCTCCTGTGGACCGCCCTCGGCCTGTACGGCATGGCCAGGCACCTGCTGCTGGGGCCGGCCTGGGGCTGGTTCTACGTGGCCTGCGCGGCCATGGGCTTCGGCATCATCAGCAAGGGCGTGGGCTTCCTCCCGGCGCTGATGTTCATTCCCTACGCCTTTGCCGCCCGCCGTGGCTGGCACGGCGTGGCGCGGATGCCGGGCGAAGGCCGCGCCTGGCTGCTCGGCCTGGTGGTGGCCCTGGCGGCCATCGGCACCTGGCTGCTGCCGCTGATCATCAAGGTGATACTGTTCGGCGACGAGGCCAGCCGCGCCTACCTCAACGAAATCCTCCTGCGCCAGACCGCCCACCGCTACGCCAACGCCTGGCACCACCGCGAACCCTTCTGGTTCTTCTTCACCCATGTGATTCCCAAGTACTGGCTGCCCCTGGTATTGGCCCTGCCCTGGCTGGTGCCGGCCTGGCGCCGCCAATTGGCCAAGCGTGACGGCCGTTACCTGGTGCTGCTGGGCTGGGTCGTGCTGGTGCTGATCTTCTTCAGCCTCAGCAGCGGCAAGCGCAAGCTCTACATCTACCCCGCCCTGCCCGGCCTGGTGCTGGCCACTGCGCCCCTGGTGCCCTGGCTGCTGCGCCGCTGGTTCGCCAGCCGTCCGCGCGGTCGGAAGATTTTCATTGGTCTGGCCCTGTTCTGGTTCTTCGCCTGGTTCGCCCGGGGGTTCGTCGAGCCGATCAAGGAAGGCGTCAATCCGCGCCAGACCCTGATGATCGAGGTAGCCGATGTCACCAACGGCACCGAGCTGATGCTCACCCACTGGCGCGAGGGCCACTGGCTGTACGCGCGCCAGCCCCTGGTGCACTTCGGCATGGTTGGGCCACAGCAGGTGGAGAAAGCCGCCGAGTGGCTGCGCAGCCACCCCGGTAACTACGCGCTGATCCGGCCTGAAGACCTGCCCCGCTGCTTCAAGCCGGAACTGGCCAAGCGCGTTGGCGATGGTGACGACGAAGACTGGTACCTGGTGCAGGGCAACGCCGACAACGGCCAGTGCCAGGACGCCACGGCCCGGCAACAGCAACCCTATCGATTCGCCTGGAAGCAACCACTCGACTGATGGACCGATAACGGAGTGCGGCCCCTCACTGTGGGGGGGCTCGCGGCCGGTGCTCGTCCGAAGTACAGGATAAAAACAATGAACAGTGCAGTTGAACTCAAGCGACACACCACCCGGCCGGGGCCGAACCTTCGCCGGCTCGCCCTCTGCGGACTGGGGCTGGCGGTCCTGCTCGCCGCCGTGGTCGCCACCGGCAAGTTCCACTGGCACCAGCGGGCCTGGTTCTACGTCACCAGCAACCTGCACGCGGACACCTGGGCGGGCCGCAGTGTCTGGCTGCCGGATTACCGCGTCGAGGTCGAGGCCCGTCCGGTGGAAGGGGTGAGCGACGACCTGTCCGCCATCGCCTTCGCCCCGGACCGCAAGGGCCTGCTGGCGGTCACCAACGCACCACCGGTCAAGCTGCTGGAGCTGGACCACGAGGGAAAAATCACCGCGCAGTACCCGCTGGAGGGCTTCGAGGACGTCGAAGCCCTGGCCTACATGGGTGACGGCGAGGTAGTGGTGACCGATGAGCTGCAGCAGCAGTTGGTGTTCTTCCGCCTGCCCGGGCAGCCCGGCCAGGCCATCGACAAGCGCGACAGCCAGACCCTGGCACTGCCGCTGTCCTCCAGCGCCCATAACAAGGGCTTCGAAGGCGTGGCCTACGACGCCGCCCACGACCGTATTTTCGTTGCCAAGGAGCGCGACCCGCGCCAGCTCTATAGCGTTTCCGGCGTCAAGGCGAGCCTCGGCGGCAAGTTGCAACTCAAGGTGGAAGACCTCAGCGACTGGATCGATCGCAGCGTCTTTACCAGCGATATTTCCGACCTGCATTTCGACGCCGCGACGGGGCACCTGCTGGTGCTCAGCCATGAATCGAGGCTGGTGATCGAACTGGACGAGAACGGCGATCTGGTCAGCTTCCGCACCCTTCTCGGGGGCCTCGGCGACCTGAAGGAAAGCGTGGGCCAGGCCGAGGGCCTGACCCGGGATGACGCGGGCAATCTGTATGTAGTGAGCGAGCCGAACCTGTTCTACCGCTTCAGGAAGAACTGACCGGTAGCGCGTCCCCGGCCTCCGCCGGCGCCGGTCGGTAGAGCACCAGGCGATAGCAGACCAGGCTGATCATCCAGTCGAACAACAAGGTCCAGACGTTGTGGGAGAGGAAATGCGCCCCCTGCATCATCCTCCCCAGGGAGAACAGGCTGCCAAGGGCCAGGGCGCCCACCAGCGCCACTCGTGCCAGGCGCGGACGACGGTCACGCAGGGCGAAGAACAGCGCCAGCAAGGAGAAGCCGGCCGAGGCATGGCCGCCAGGCCAGCAGCGCCCCGGCTTGTCGACGTAGGGATGGTGCCCCACCAGCGGCGAGTATGGCTCGACGCCGCCGAACTCCTCCAGGCTCCAGGGGCATTGCACGGCGGTGACCGCCTTGAGTGGCGTGACGATGGCCGTGGACAGCCCCAGTGCCAATACCAGGTAGCCCAGCGGACGGCGCCACTGGCGCAGCCGGCTGGAGAGCAGGCTGGCGATGAAGCCGGCGATGGCCAGCACGCCGAGGCCGATCACCGCCTGCTTGGCGCGGTCGTGCAGCACGTCTTCGAGGAAGGCGCTGTGACGACCGATGAAGCCGGTCTGCGGGTCATAGAAGAGATGAGCAAGGGCGAAGTCGAGCCGCGGTACGTCAACCAGCAGCAGGAGCGCCATGGCCGCCAGCGGCAGGCCGCTCCAGAGCGCAAAATTGAAGGGGCGCGAGTGGGGCATCGTGAAGTCCTGGGTGAGGAAGGTCCGCCGCAGTCTGGCCTCCCTCGTGTGAGCAACTGGTAAAGGTCTTGTGAAAAAAGCATCAACGGCACCCCGGTGCCGGACAGGGGGCAGCACGTGCGCATACTGATCATCGAAGACAACCGCGACATCCTCGCCAACGTGCTGGACTACCTCCAGCTCAAGGGCTACAGCGTCGACTGCGCCCAGGACGGTCTCTCCGGCCTGCACCTGGCGACCACCCAGCACTACGACCTGATCGTGCTGGACATCATGCTGCCCGGCATCGACGGCCTGCAGCTGTGCAACCGGCTGCGCCAGGAAGCGCGCCGCGATACCCCGATCATCATGCTCACCGCCCGCGACACCCTGGAGGACCGCCTGGCCGGGCTCAGATCCGGTGCCGACGATTACCTGGTCAAGCCCTTCGCCCTGTCCGAGCTGGTGGCGCGCATCGAGGCCGTGGTACGGCGCAGCCACGGCGGGCGCAAGCGCCAGCTGCAAGTGGCCGACCTCAGCTACGACCTCGACACCCTCGAAGCCACCCGTGCGGGCCAGATCATCAAACTCAACCCCCTCGGCCACAAGCTGCTCACCACCCTGATGCGCAGGAGCCCGGCCGTGGTCCGCCGCGAAGTGCTGGAAGAAGCCCTCTGGGGCGACAACTGTCCAGACAGCGACAGCCTGCGCAGCCATATCCACCAACTGCGCCAGGCCCTCGACAAACCCTTCCCCCGCCCGCTTCTGCACACCATCCATGGCGTCGGCTACCGGCTGGCGGATCTGGAAGAACGGGACTGAGGTAGGGCAGATTCAGAGGCCAATCCGGTACGGCTGTGTGGCGGGGGGCCGAAGCCTCGGTGCGCACAGCGCACCCTGCGGTTCGGACCGAGCTGGAGGGGTCGGCATTGTGCTCGGCACGAATTTGCCCTCACAGTTTCCTGCCGCTCTTCTTGCCTAACCTGATAGCAGCCGCACCAACAGGACAGGGACATGCCCGCTACCACAACTACCTCCCGCATCCCGCGCACGGTCTGGGCGCTGGGTTTCGTCAGCCTGTTCATGGACCTTTCCTCCGAACTGGTGCACGGCCTGCTGCCGCTGTACCTGGTGGGCAGCCTGGGCGCCAGCATGCTCGCCGTTGGGCTGATCGAAGGCCTGGCCGAAGCCACCGCCCTGGTGGTCAAGGTCTTCTCCGGGGCCATCAGCGACTACCTGGGCAAGCGCAAGGGCCTGCTGCTGTTTGGCTACGGCCTGGCAGCCCTGACCAAACCCCTCTTCCCGCTCGCCGGTTCCGCTGACCAGGTACTGCTCGCCCGCCTGCTGGACCGGGTCGGCAAGGGAATCCGGGGCGCGCCACGGGATGCCCTGGTGGCCGATGTCGCCCCGCCGGAAATACGCGGCGCCTGTTTCGGCTTGCGCCAGTCCATGGATACCGTTGGCGCCTTTCTCGGGCCACTGCTGGCGATCCTGCTGATGACGCTGCTGGCTGGTGATATCCGCCTAGTGCTCTGGTTCGCCGTGCTGCCGGCCCTGGTATCCGTGGCCTGCATCCTGGTCGGCGTGCAGGAACCCGACGCTTCCCGGCCTTCCCGGCACCTGCGTTCGCCCGTCCGCTTCCGCGCCTGGCGCAGCTTTCCCGCAGCCTACTGGTGGGTGGTGGGCCTGGGCGCCCTGTTCAGCCTGGCCCGCTTCAGCGAAGCCTTCCTTGTGCTGCGGGCGCAGGACGCCGGTTTTTCCACCACCTGGGCTCCCCTGGTGATGGTGGTGATGGCGGGGTTCTACATGCTGTCGGCCTATCCGGCCGGCAAGCTCTCCGACCGAATCAGCCCGACGGGGTTGCTGGCGTTTTCCCTGGTACTGCTGATCGTCGCCGACCTGCTGCTGGCCCGTGCCGGCTCCCCCGCCCTGCTGCTGGCCGGCGTCGCCTTCTGGGGCCTGCACATGGGTTTCAGCCAGGGCATCCTCGCGGCACTGGTGGCCGAAACCACCCCGGCGGACCTCAAGGGCACCGCGTTCGGCCTGTTCAACCTGGCCAGCGGCGCCGCCCTGCTGGTGGCCAGTGTGCTGGCCGGCTGGCTGTGGCAGAGCCTGGGCGCGGCCAGCACCTTCCTTGCCGGTGCGGCTTTCTGCGTGGCGACGCTCCTGCTGCTGGTGCTGCGTCGGCGCTAATCGAAAGTCGAGCTGCCCTCCCTGCCTGCCGGCGCGAACCTTGGTCCGATGGCCCGGGGCGGGTGCCGCCCGCCCCTGGGCTGGCACGCCCAGGGCAAGGAAGCCTGGGCGCTGGTGGCCGCCAGCGTGCTAGTGGCGCCGTTGTTCCTCTGGGCGCCCTGGCTGTGCCTGACGCTGTGGTACTGCACCGGCAACTACTACTTCACCCACAAGAAGGCCCACGACCATCCCGACTGGGCGCGCAAGCACCTGCCCTGGCACTACGACCACCACATGGGTCCCAACCCGCAAGCCAACTGGTGCATGACCAAGCCCTGGTTCGACTGGGTGTTCGGCACGCGGGAGCATTTCGTGGGGAGGGAGCGGGAGGCGGCTTCTTGAAACCGAGGTTCCGAGCTGCCTGAAACACCCTCACCCCCGGCCCCTCTCCCAATAGGAGAGGGGTGACTCGCGCCGGCCATCGCCGACTTCGGCACATACCCTGTGGGGGCGAATTCATTCGCAGAAAGGCTCGAACTCCGGGCTAGCCGCAACCACCCTCACCCCAACCCCGCTCTGCGCCCCGGCCTGGTCGCTTCGCGCTCAGGCGTTCATCGGCACTGGAAGCGGTGCTTCCAAAAGCGTGCCTCTTCACCCCAGAGGGAGAGGGGGCTGTCCGTGCGGGCCTCCGGGCTGGTGCGTTCCCTGTGGGGGCGAATTCATTCGCCAAGCGGGCCGCAGGTCCGCCCACGCTGCACTTTGCGCATTCCTGATATCGCCTCCCCTTCCCCCGCCTTAACGTTTCTCCCGCAGGCACGGGGCTCCCGTGCCCGCTCGACAACAACAATAAGGAACCACCGCCATGCTCAAGAAAGCCGTACTCGGCTGGCCCCAGATCGCGGGGCTCGGAATCTCCCTGGTGATCGCCGGCCAGTTCTCCGGCTGGAATTTCGGCCTCGCCGACAACGGCTGGGCCAATATGCTCCTGGCCACCCTGCTGATGGCCGCGCTGAGCTGTGGGCTGGCGCTGTGCATCAGCGAGCTGTCCACCGCCATGCCCCATGCCGGCGGCGTATTCGCCTATGCGCAAAGCGCCTTCGGCCCCTTCGTCGGCTACCTGGTGGGCTCGGCCTGCGCCCTGGCTCTGACCATCGGCACCGGCGCCGCCGCCACCTTCGTCGCCTCCTACATGGAATCGGTGTTCGGCTTCGGCGGTTGGCCGGTGAAGCTGGCGCTGTTCGCACTGATCATCGGCGTGCATATCCGTGGCGTCGGCGAGGCCCTGGGATTCACCCTGCTGGCGGGCGCCATCGCCGCCGCGACGCTGTTGGTGTTCGGCGCCGCCATGGTGCCGCACCTGGACGTCGTCAACCTGACCGGCACGACCGGCAGCTTCGGTGACGCCCTCAGCCTGCGCGGCATCTTCGCCTGCGTCCCCTTCGCCATCTGGATGTTCATCTGCATCGAGCAGGTCAGCTCCGCCGCCGAGGAAGCGGCCGATCCGGGTCGCAGCATGTCCCGCGGCATCATCGCAGCCGTCGCGACGCTGTTGCTGACGGCCATTACCGTGCTGATCTGCGCACCGGGCGCAGCGGGCGTGCAGGTGGTGGGTTCGGCAGCGGACCCGCTGTACGCCGCCATGACCCACAGCGGCGGCCATGACGAATCGAGCTGGCTGGCCCAACTCGTGGGCATCGGCGCCATCTGCGGCCTACTGGCCACCTTCTTCTCGGTGGTGTATTCGGCGTCCCGCCAGCTGTTCGCCCTCTCCCGCGACGGCTACCTACCGGCCGCACTGGCACGCACCAATCGCCGTGGCTCGCCCTATGTCGCACTGCTGGCACTGGCCGCCGTCGGCCTGCCGCTGACGCTGGTCAGCCCGGAAAAACTGCTGCTGTGCGTGGTGCTGCTGCTCTGCACCTGCCACTTGTTCCTGTTCGCTGCCTACATCCGCATGCGCCGCACCCATGCCCACCTGGCGCGGCCGTTCCGCCTGCCCGGCGGCCCGGTGATCGCGAGCATCGGCATGCTGCTGACGCTGATGGTGATCGCCGCCTGCTTCCAGCTGGAAGTCGAAATGCTCAGCGCCCTCGCCGTGCTGGCCGTCCTGCTGGTCATCAACTACCTGGTGCGCGCCTCGCGCGGCGCCAAGCCCATTGCCTCGGAGAATCCCGATCATGTCTGAACTGGACCTACTGCAACGCCGCCACCGCGCCATGGGCGACCAGTCACCGCTGTTCTACGACCAGCCGCTGCAGCTGGTGAAGGGCCAGGGTGTTTGGCTTTTCGATGAGAGCGGCAAGCGCTACCTGGACGTCTACAACAACGTGCCCTGCGTGGGCCATTGCCACCCGCGCGTGGTGGAAGCCATGGCCAGCCAGGCGGCCACCCTGAACATCCACACCCGTTACCTGAACGACCGCATCGTCAGCTACGCGGAGCGCCTGACCGCCACCTTCGACCCGTCGCTGGACTGTGTGATGTTCACCTGCACCGGCAGCGAGGCCAACGAACTTGCCCTGCGCATGGCCCGGTTCTGCACCGGCGGCAAGGGGGTGATCGTCAGCAGCTACAACTACCACGGCAACACCACCAGCCTGGCCGAGGTGACCACTGCCCTGCCGAGCTCCGAGCCCTTCTCGTCCTACGCCCGCGCGGTGCCGATTCCCTGCCTGTACCGGGCGCCGACAGGCACCAGCGCGACCGAACTGGCCGACCAGTACGTGACCCGCGTGGCCGAGGCCATCGACTCGCTCAAGGCCCAGGGCGTCCAGCTCGCGGCGATGCTGATCGATACCCTGTTCGCCAATGAAGGATTGCCGCGCCTGCCCGCAGGCTATGTCGAGCGCATCGCCGCGCTGGTCCACGAGGCCGGGGGCCTGTTGATCGTCGACGAAGTACAGGCCGGTTTCGGCCGCACCGGAGAGCATATGTGGGGCCACCAGGCCCACAGCGCGGTGCCGGACATCGTCACCCTGGGCAAACCCATGGGCAACGGCTTCCCCCTGGCCGGGCTGGTGGCCAGCCGCGAGCGCGTGGAAGCCTTCGGTGGACGCAACCTGTACTTCAACACCTTCGGCGGTTCGCCGGTGGCCGCCGCCGTGGGCAGCGCGGTGCTGGACGTGATCGAGGACGAACAGCTGCTGCGCAACGCCCGCGAAGTGGGCGCGCACCTGGCCAACGGGCTGGAGCGCCTGGCGGGCCAGCACTCGATCATCGGCGACGTGCGTGGCAAGGGCCTGTTCTTCGCCGTCGAGCTGGTGCGCGACCGTCATGCCAAGACGCCGGCAGGTGCCGAAGCACGCCGGGTGGTCAACCAGATGCGCCAGCGCGGCGTGCTGATCAGCAAGATCGGCCAGGAGGACAACCTGCTGAAAATCCGCCCGCCGCTGGTGTTCTCCCTCGCCGATGCGGACCTGTTCATCGACACCCTCGACTCTGTCCTTCGCGAACTCTGAGGCCATCGCCATGAGCCGATTCCACACCCTCGACCACGAACAGCAGGTCGCCAGCCTGCAACGCCTGGCCTTCGACGCCTTGCGCCAATGGGACGGCGACTACGTTCGCCTGGACCTGATCAAGTACCGCGAAAACGCCGTGTTCTGCGCCACCCGCAGCGACGGCCAGCGCAGCGCCCTGCGCGTGCACCGCGACGGCTACCACTCAGAGGAAGCCCTGCGCTCCGAGCTGCAATGGATGGAAGCCCTGGCGGCGGACGGCATCCATGTGCCACGGATCATCCGTACCCGCGACGGCGAACACCTGGCGCAGGTGCACAGCGAGGAACTGGGCGAGTCGCGCTACATCGACATGCTCGGCTGGCTCGGTGGCGCCAGCATCGGTTCCGCCGAACATGGCCTGGAGGTGGACGCCGATATCACCGCGCTGTTCTTCGACGCCGGCGCGGTGGCTGCACGCATCCACCTGAGTTCGGCCCGCTGGGAGCAACCCAACGCCTTCAGCCGCCATGCCTGGGACGAGGAAGGCCTGATCGGCCAGCGTCCGTTCTGGGGGCCATACTGGCAGCTAGACCTGCTCGACGACCGGCAGCGCGAGCTGTTGCAGGCCACCCGCCAGGCGGCCCGTGCCGACTTGCGCCGCTATGGCCGCAGCCTGGAGAACTTCGGCATGATCCACGCTGACCTGGTGCCGGAAAACCTGCTGCTGGAAGACGCGCGGCTGCACCTGATCGACTTCGACGACGCCGGCTTCGGCTGGCACATGTTCGAACTGGCCACGGCGCTGTACTTCTGCCTGGACGACCCGCGCTTCACCGAAATCCAGGCGGCGCTGCTGTCCGGCTACCACTCGGTGAAGCCGCTGACCCCGGACGACCGCGCCACCCTGCCGCTGTTCCTGGCGCTGCGTGGCCTGACCTACCTGGGCTGGATCCACACCCGCCGGGACAGCCGCACCGCCGAGGAACTGGCGCCCATGCTGATCGAGCGCGCCTGCCGCCTGGCGCAGGACTACCTCGACCAGCGCGGCTGATCCGTCGCGCCGGCACCTGGCAGGGATGCACAAGTGCCTGGCGTGCATGGCAATGCCGGTTGTGCGACGCTCCGCCATCATGGCCCGGAGCGTCCGCCACCCGCGCTCGACAGGTGAACCGACATGACAGGCATAGCCCGACACCAGGCATCCGACTCGGACGAGCTCGCCGGCGCGCTGGCCGGCTGGAGCCAGGACTACACCCAACTGGGACGTGGCCGATTGCATGCCGAGCTGCTGCATATCCAGCTCGCCGAGGCGTCGCTGATCTACGAGCACTCCAACCTGCACCTGCACGAAAACATGACGCCGCCGGAAGGCCAGGTGGTGTTCGGCATTCCCCTGTCGGTGTCCACGGATTCGACCTTCAACGGCGGCACCCTGGCCCGCGATACCCTGCTGGTACTGGAAGGGGGCCAGGAGATGGAAATCTGCGCTCCCGGCGAAATCGGCATGCTCGGAATGACCATCGACCGCCGCCTGCTCACCCAGCTGCTGGGGGCCGAGGAACAGGAGCGCCTGGAGCAGGCCCTCGACCGCCGCCGCCTGGATATCTCACCGCTGGCCGCGCAACGCCTGCGCCAGGACCTCTGCGCCTCGATCAGCGCCTTCGAGCGTGCCGAATTCGATCCGCGCTCCGCCGAAGATGGCCTTCGCGCCGTGATGCCGGGGCTGGACGGCGTATTCCAGGGACTGGACGAGGCGCTGCGCGGCCCCGCCCTGCACAGCGGCGCCATGCCCCGCTCGCTGGAGCAGCGTCGTCGCCTGGTGCTGGCGGCGGTGGAGATCATGCAAACCCGCCTTGACCTGCCGCTGTGCATGCCGGAACTCTGCCAGGCGTTGAACACCAGCCACCGCACCCTGCAGTACTGCTTCCGACAGATCTGCCAGGCCACGCCCCAGCAGTTCTTCCTCTCGCTGCGCCTGGCCGAGGCCCGTCGCCGGCTCAAGCAGGACCCGGTGCAAAGCATCACCACCCTGGCGCTGGACCTGGGTTTTGCCAGCTCCAGCCACTTCTCTTCGCTCTACAAGCGTCTCTACGGCGAGCAGCCCTCGCTCACCAGTCGGCGAAGTTAGGGCTGGGGCTAGGGCTGTACCCAGCCTTTTTCCAGTAATGGACGGTCCCAGGCCGGCTCGTCGCTGATGCGCTCCACCAGGAATTCGATCAGGGTGCGCACCTTGAGCGCCCGGCGCTGGGTGGCCGGGTATACGGCGGAGAAGTTGAAGGAGGTCAGCGAGTAGTCGGTAAGCACCGGCACCAGGCGGCCTTCCAGCAGGTCGGCGCTGGCTGCGAGGGTGGGCAGGCAGACCACGCAGGCGCCGGTGACGGCGTAGTCCCGCAGCAGGTGCACGGAGTTGGAGCGCACCTGCCCGGTGAGGTTGAGCTCCACCGGGTCGATGCCGTTGAACACCCACTTGTTGCGCGACGGGTAGCCCTCGTAGAGCGCCACCTTGTGCGCCTGCAGATCCGCCGGCACGGCAGGCGCGCCATGACGCTCCAGGTACTCAGGGGATGCACAGAACAGCCGGCGCACGGAGAACAGCTTGCGCTCGATCAGCGATTCGGCCAGTGGCGGGAACATCTGGAACGCCACGTCGAAGCCTTCTTCGATCGGGTCCACCACCCGGTCGTTGACGATCACGTCCACCTCGATATCCGGGTACAGCTCGGTGAACTCCGCCAGCAGCGCACCGAAATGGCCGAGGGCGAAGCCCGGCAGCATCTGGATGCGCAGCTTGCCGGTGGGCTTGGCGCGCAGGTCGCGCATCTGCTCGGTGAGGCTGTTGAAGCTCGCCACCATGTCGGCGCACTCCTTGTAGTAGGCCTCCCCGACTTCCGACAGCCGCACATGACGGGTGCTGCGGTGGAACAGCGGTGCGCTGATGTACTCCTCCAGTTGCTGGATGCGGTGGCTGATGACCGAGCGGGTCACCCCCAGCTGCTGGGCGGCCCTGGCGAAGTTGCCGGTTTCCGCGACGCGGACGAAGGCTTCGATGATGAGCAGGCGGTCCATTTTTATGTCCGATTTGGCGATGACTTGCAGGATAGAAACATGTGGGGGCGAATTCATTCGCTAAGGGGCGCGAAGCGACCCCAAAACGGCAGTCCTTCGGCCTGCATAGCGAATGAATTCGCCCCCACAGGAAGAGCGATTCGCGCCTGACGTCAGCCTCCGACCAGCCGCCGCTGCATCGGAAACAGCTGCCAACCCAGCCGCTCGCTCACCAGTCCCCACACGCCCTGAGGCGCTTTCAGCATCATCACCACCGCGACGCTGCCGAGGATGATCATGTACAGCGCGCCGAACTCGGCGAAGCAGCTGCGCAGCGCGAAGTAGATCAGGGTGCCGATCAGCGGGCCTTCCAGGGTGCCGATACCGCCGATGATGACGATGAAGATCACCGCCGCGGTCCAGTCCTGCACGCTGAAGGCGGCGTCCGGGGAGATGCGTAGCTTCTGCAGGAAGATCAGCGCGCCGACCACGCCGGTGCAGCCGGCCGCCAGTACGTAGACCATCAGCTTGGTGCGGAACACATTGACGCCCAGACTGCCGGATGCCGGCTCCGAATCACGGATGGCGGTCAGCGCCAGGCCCTGACGCGAGCGCAGTAACAGGTAAACCACCAACACCGCGCCAACGGCGATGGCCAGGGCGCTGAAGTACAGCAGCATCTCGCGGCCGTCGCGGCTGCTGCCGATCTGCCGCACGATGGACGCCGGCAGGCTCTGTCCGGAGCCGCCACCCAGGCTACCGACCTGCGCCAACCCGAGGCGGAACACCTCGGCCACCACCCAGGTGCCAATGGCGAAGTAGGCGCCGCGCAGGCGGAACAGCACCAGCGCCGTGGGCACTGCCAGCACGGCCACCACCACCCCGGAGAGGAACACCGCCGCCAGCGGTGGTACGCCCAGTTGTGAGGCCAGCACGAAGAGCAGGTAGCCGCCCAGGCCGACGAAGGCCTGCTGACCCACGGAGACCATTCCGGCGTAACCAGCCAGCAGGTTCCACATCTGCGCCAGGGCCAGGTAGTAGGCGAATTCCACCACCAGGCGCAGCACTGCGCGATCGGCCCAGAACGGCAGGGACGCCAGCAGCAGGACCAGCACACCCAGCATCGCCAGGCCAACCTGGCTGCTCCGGGTGGCGCGCTGGACGAGGTAGGCATTGTTCATCGCATTCATCAGTCGACACTCCGGGGGAACAGGCCGCGTGGGCGGAAAACCAGGATCAGCAGGAACACCAGGTGGCCGGCGAGGATCTGCCAGCCCGGATCGATGCGCGCCCCCACCGCCTGGGCGACACCGAGGATCACGCCGCCCGCCAGGGTGCCCCAGAGACTGCCGAGGCCGCCGATGATCACCGCCTCGAAACCGTAGAGCAGGCGCGCCGGACCGACGCTGGGGTCGAAGCTGGTGCGCACCGCGAGGAACACCCCGGCGATGGACACCACCGCCATCGCCAGCGCCATGGCCAGGCCGAAGATGTGGCGGTTGTCGATGCCCATCAGTTGCGCGGTGGACTGGTCATCCGAGGTGGCGCGGAAGGCGCGGCCGAGGCGGGTCTTGTAGAACAGCAGCTGCAAGCCGCCGATCACCGCCAGGGCGCAGCCGAACACCATCAATGGCATCACGCCGAGACTGAGGCCGCCCACGGCCACGCTGGCCACTTCCAGATCACCCTGGGACAGCTTCTGGCTGTCGGCGCTGAAGAACTCCAGCAGCACGTTCTGCAGGATGATCGACAGGCCGAAGGTCACCAGCAGGGGCGGCAGGATGTCGTTGCCGAGGGTGCGGTTGAGCAGTTGCCGTTGCAGGCAGTAGCCGACCACGAACATCACCGGCACCACCAGTACCAGGCTGGCCAGGGGCGACAGGCCGAGCACTTCCACCACCACCAGCGCCAGGTAGGACGCCAGCACGATGAAGTCGCCATGGGCGATGTTGACCAGGCGCATGATGCCGAACATCAGCGACAGGCCGACCGCGAACATGGCGTAGAGGCCGCCGAGCAACACGCCCTGCACCAGGGTATTGAGCCATTCCATCGTCATGCCTCCGCCAGGCCGAAATAGGCCGCCTTGATCCGTTCCTTGCTCACCTCGCCGGGTTTGCCGGACAGGGAAATGCGCCCTTCCTGGAAGCAGTAGAAACGGTCGGCGACGCTGAGGGCCTGGTTGATGTCCTGCTCCACCAGGATCACCGCCGTGCCATCGGCCTTGATCGATGGCAGCGCGGCATAGATGTCCTTGATGGTGGTGGGCGCGAGACCGAGGCTGATCTCGTCGCAGAGCAGCAGGCTCGGGCTCGACATCAGCGCGCGGCCGATGGCGACCATCTGCTGCTGGCCACCGGACAGCGCGGTACCGGGGCGCTTGCGCAGCTTCTCCAGCACCGGGAACAGGCCGTAGATGCGCTCCAGGTTCCAGGCGCCCTGGCGCTTGCTGTAGGCGCCGATCAGCAGGTTTTCCTCGACGCTCAACGAGGGGAACAGCTTGCGGCCTTCCGGTACCAGTGCGATGCCGCGTTCCAGCACCCGGTTGGCCGGCAGGCTGCCGATGTATTCGCCCTTGAAGCGGATAGCACCAGGATCGTTGCGGATCAGACCGGCGAGCGAGCGCAGGAAGGTGGATTTGCCGGCACCGTTGGAGCCGATGATGGCGACGGTTTCCCCGGCCGCCAGATCCAGGTCGATGCCGAATAACGCCTGGAAGTCGCCGTAGCCGGCGCGCAATTTGCGGATCGTCAGCATGGCTTCAGCTCCCGATGCCCATGTAGATTTCCTGCACCTTCGGATTGGCCATCACCGCATTGGGCTCGCCCTCGTCCAGCTTGCGGCCGAAGTTGATCACCGCCAGGCGACTGACCACCGCCAGCAGCGCATGGACGATGTGCTCGATCCAGATGATCGCGGTGCCGGAACGGTGGATGCCCTGGATGGTGCCCACCAGCTCCAGGCACTCCGGTTCGGTGAGGCCGCCGGCGATTTCGTCGAGCAGCAAGAGTTGCGGCCGGGTGGCCAGGGCGCGGGCCATTTCCAGGCGCTTGCGCTCCAGCAGGGTCAGGGAGCCGGCCAGGGCGTTGGCCTTCTTCATCAGGCCGGTGAGTTCGAGGATGTGCGCGCACCAGGCGTAGCCGTCCTTCTCCGACTGGCCAGCGCCGAACGTGGCGCCCACCAGCAGGTTCTCGAACACCGTCATCTTCACGAAGGGATGGGGAATCTGGTGGGAGCGGCCAATGCCACGCTGGCAGCGCTTGAACACCGGCTCGCGGGTGACGTCTTCACCCTGGAAATGAATGCGCCCGCTATCGGCGGCGACGCCCCCGGCGATGAGGTTGAACAGCGTGCTCTTGCCCGCGCCATTCGGCCCGATGATGCCCAACGCCTCCCCCGGCGCCAGGGCCAGGCTGAGATCGTCGGTCACCTTCACCGAGCCGTAGCTCTTGTGCACCTGCTCCAGTACGAGGAGTTGTTGCATGTGTCGATACCTGCTTCATACCGCTCCCTCTCCCCCGTGGGGGGAGAGGGCTGGGGAGAGGGGGTAAGAAATCAACCGCCGTAAGTGATCGCCTGCATTTCCCCACCAACGGGAATCTGCGGCGCGGTCTGGTTGCTGGTGATCACCAGGTCGTAGGTAAAGGGCCCGCCCAGACGCCACTGGCCGGACACCAGCGGGGTCTTGGCGACGTTCTTAACCGGACCGTTCTTCCAGCTCACCAGGCCAACCACGGTGTTCAGTTCGGTCTTCAGCAGCGCATCGCGAGTAGCCTCGGGATTACCCACTTCCTCGGTGCGCTGGAGGATGTCCACCGCCAGTTCGAACAGCGCATGGACGAAGCCCAGCGGCTGGGTCCACTGCTTGCCGGTGGCCTTGGTGTAACGCTCGGCCAATTGCCCGGCGGTGAGGCCGTTGAGCGAGGACGCGAAGGGATGGCTCGGGCTCCACCAGATTTCCGTGGAGAGGTTGTGCCCGGCCTTGCCCAGGGCCTCCACCGCCGAGGGGAACAGCAGCGCCTTGCCCACCGACATGGCCTTGGGCTGGAAGCCCTGCTGGCGCGCCTGGGTCCAGAAGGTGGTGAGGTCCGGCGGGATGACCACGCCTGTGACGATCTCGGCCTCGGCCTTCTTGAAGGCGGAGATCTGCGCGGAGAAGTCGTCGGTCAGGCTCTGGAAGCGACCCGGGTCCACCAGTTGGAAGCCCTTCTGCGAGAGCACCGGCGGGAAGCCCAGCCTGCTGTCGCCCCAGGCATTACCGTCGCCGTCGTTGGGGAACAGGCCACCAATCACCTTGTTGCTGCCCATGCCGCCCCACATGGCGGTGTAGGTGGCGATCACGTCTTCCAGGCCCCAGAAGAAGTGGTAGGTCCACTGGAAGCCTTCGTCCGGCTTGCCGCCACGGGTGAAGAACCAGGGCTGCCAGGGCGCCACGGTGGAGATGCAGGGGATTTCGTTGATCTCGCACTGGTCCGACACCGGGTTGGTGGTTTCCGGGGTGGACGACACCAGCATCAGGTCGATGCCATCGGAAAGGATCAGCTCGTTGGCCACTTCGGCGGCGCGGTTGGGGTTGGACTGGCTGTCTTTGACGATGACCTCCAGGCGGCAGCGCTGGCCCCCCACGGTGATGCTGTTCTTCAGCACCGAAGCCAGGCTCTCGATGATGTAGGCGTCCGCGGCGGCGAAGGGAGCCAGCGGCCCGGTCTGCGGGCTGACGTAGCCGATGCGGATGACCTTTTCCGCCGCCAGCAGCGGAGCTGAAGAAAAGCCTGCGAGCAGCGAGCCGCCAGCCACGACACCGCTGGCCCGCAGGAAATCACGCCGGGAGAGCCCGGCACCGAGGAGTTTCTTGTTGTTGTCCATGACGGTTGCCTCGATTGGGAAATGAGGCCCGGCGCGGGCACACAAGGTGGCCCGACCGGGATGGCAGTGGGTTGGAGCCGGATCAGAAGAAGACGGTGATGTCGAAGGAGCCCACCAGTTGGCTGTCTTCGCGGCCATCGCCGAAGGCGTCGCGACCGTTGCCGCTGTGGATGTCGTAGCGCAATTCGGGGCGCAGACGGACGTTGGGCACCGGCGTCCAGGCCAGATTGGTGGTGACGCCGTAGAAGCTGCCCCAGCTCGGGTCGGGGATGCCGGTCTGTGGGTCGATGTTGGCCATCACTACATGCACCGGCGCGTCGGTGTAGAACCACTCGGCACGGCTGTTCCACATCAGGTTGTCGCCCAGGCGGTGGTACCAGTTGACGTCGGTGCCGTACCAGTGGGCGTTGCCCTTGTTGGCGAACGCGGCGAAGGCCGCGTCTTCCTGCTGGCCGTAGTTGAACTCCACGGCGACCCGGTTGCGCTCGTCGAGCACATGGGAAACCGTCAGGTAGGAGGCGTAGCGGGTCAGGTCATCATCCTTGGTGCCGGCCGGAATGGGCGAGCCGCAGGCGCATTCGGCGAAGCTGTCGCCGGCGCCATTGCCGTAGATGTTTTCCCAGTCCACCCAGGTGCGGAAGTCTGCCGAGCGCCAGCGCAGGTTGGCGATCACGTCCGGGTCGCCGTTGGGGTCCTGCATGTTGTTCCAGCCCTGCACCAGGCCCAGTTCGAAGCCGAGCATGCTGCCGCCCTCTTCCTGAGGCAGCTTGAAGGAATACAGCGCGCCGGTGTGCTTGGCTGGGCCGTGCATGAAGGAATAGGTGTGGCTGTAGAAGTCCGCCGGAGCCGGGCTCCCCAGGGCGAAGCCGATCTCGTTCTCCAGCGGGGTGTGGAAGACGCCGAGCATCAGGTTGGAGCCGCCGAGTACCGGGATGTAGAAGTCCAGATAGGCCTGGGCGATGTTGAAGTTCTCGTCGTTGGCGTCGGCGCTACGGTTGACGCCGAAGTCTTCGTCGAAGCCGTAGGTCTTGAAGAAGCGCGCGTCCTTGCCATAGAGCGCGGTGACGTTGAAGCCCCAGTCGGCTTCCTGCGGCATCGGCCCCGGGAACGGACCGACGCGGCCGACCACATTGCCCTTGGGCGTCTTCTCGATGGCCAGGGCGAACTGGTTGAGGTTGAAGCCTTCGTCGTTGTTGAAGAAGGCCTGCTTGCTCACGTCGTCACTGCCGTTGTCGTTATAGATCCAGCCGGCCTGGGCCCAGCCATGGACCTTGATGCCGTAATCCTTTTCCAGGCCATCACCGAAGGCGCTGCGGAACAGCGAACCGGACGGACCCGGCTCGGCGGCCTGGGTGAATACGGGAAACAGCGCGGCGGCCGCCAGGACCGGAGCGAACAGGGAGGAGGCGGAACGATGCTTGCGAGGAATCATGGCAGCTACCTTGTTTTTATTAGTCAGCCTGATGCGGACACCTCCCACTGGCAGTGCGGGTCTGGATGTCCGGTTGGGGCGCAAGCTACAAGCGGCCCTCACCACCAACAATTCCGGTTTCAGCGATATGAGTGTTTGCGAATCGAGAACAATGGCGCCTGCCCTGAGCTAGAGCGGCTGGTGGGGGAATGGGGTGCTGCGGGGTGGGCGGTTATCGGACGGAATTGGCACAGGTGCCGGGGAAGCAATCCTTGTGGGGGCGATTTCAATCGCTAAAGGGCGGCGCAGCTGCCCCCAGCGATGCCTGACAGGGCAGTCTTGCGGACTGCTTAGCGATTGAAATCGCCCCCACAGAACAATAGCGGGCTGTGTGCTACTTCAACGCTTTCTGCGCAACGGATCCAGCAAGGGCTTCAGCCCGTTGTGGTCGATCTCCTGCATGAGCATCAGCAGCCGTCCGATCTCGCCTTTGGGGAAGCCTTCGCGGGCGAACCAGTTGAGGTAGTGCCCGGGCAGGTCGGCAATCAGGCGGCCCTTGTACTTGCCGTACGGCATCTCACGGGTGACCAGGAGCAACAGGTCTTCGGGGTTCATCAGGCGGCCTTGCACGTTGTGGAAGCGGCAATTGTCGCAGAGCCGCCGCTCAGGCATCCACCGGCGCACCCAGCAGGCCGAACTCCGCTGGCACCTTCACGTAGAACAGGGTCACGCCCTCCTCTTCCAGGCGCTTGAGCAGGGCATCGCACTCCGCCTCGCTAAGGGCCATGAGGATCAGCATGGGCTGGTCGGCCATCTCGAAGAAGTGATGGGAATGGAAGTGTTTGGTATGCCCAAACCCTTCGATACCGGAAACCAGGGTGGCCCCGCGCAGGCCCATGTCCATGGCCAGTGCGACGATCCAATCGGCGAGCATCTTGCCCTCGTGACGGCGGTTCTGCTGGGTGTAGAGGGTGAGTTGATAGCCGTTCATGCAACCTCCTCATAGAGCGTGCTCACGATCGCGCGAGCTAGAGAGGAACAAGGCGCGAATGGCTGAGGGCGCGGAGTTTACGAGCTGTAAATGAGCAAGCCCGAAGCCATTCGCAACGCAGTTATTCCGACGCGCAGCCGATCATGGGCAGGCTCTCAGATGATGCCGCCATTGACGCGCAACGTCTGGCCATTGACCCAGGCGCCCTCCGGGCCGACCAGGAAGGCCACCAGGTTGGCGATGTCCTCGGGGTTGCCGAGGCGTTCCAGCGGGGCCTGCTTGGTCAGGCGCTCCACCAGCTCCGGGGGCTTGCCGTCGAGGAACAGATTGGTGGCCGTAGGCCCCGGCGCCACGCAGTTGACCGAAATGCAGCGGCCACGCAGTTCGCGGGCGAAGATCGCACTCATGGTTTCCACCGCCGCCTTGGACGCCGCGTAGATGGCATAGCCCGGCAATCCCATACCCACCACGCTGCTGGACAGGTTGACGATGCGCCCGCCGCTGCGCAGGCGCGAGGCAGCCATCTTGAGGGTATTGAAGGTCCCGCGCGTGTTGATGGCGAACATCCGGTCATAGAGCGCCATTTCGGTATCGGCCAGCGGCACCAGGCCAGGCTGGATCACCCCGGCGTTGTTCACCAGGATGTCGATGGCGCCGAACTCCATTTCCGTCTGGTCGAACAGCACTGCGACCGCCACCGGATCGCTGACATCGGCCAGCACCGGATAAGCCCTGCCTCCCGCCCGTCTGATTTCGTCCACTACTCGCTCGGCGGCTTCCGGCCGCGTGGCGTAATTGACGACCACCTGGATGCCATCGGCTGCGAGACGGCGAGCGATGGCGGCGCCGATCCCCCTGGACGCTCCGGTGACGATTGCGGTTCTGGCAGTTTCTGGCATACGGCTCTCCCGAATGGCCCTCAAAGCCACGGCTGGTGCCGCTTACGGGGGCCTTTTCAGTGGTATAGCCGTAGATGGAGCACTGTGCGGGACCGGCTATCCGGCGCCCGTAGGATCGCAGGGTGCGCTACGCGCACTGATTCCGGGATCGGCTTCGGCACCCTGTCTGACCACCGGTGCGCACGGTGTTCAGCCGGTATACATGGGTAACGCTTGTCGGGAGACATGGGTAACGGGTGGATAGTCATGGCTTGGGTTGCCTGAGATCAATCTGGCGCACGGTCTTACGGATGAACACCACGTCGAAGACGC
>NZ_JACXBU010000014.1 GCF_014700075.1 Pseudomonas sp. JM0905a
TGTCGACGCCGAGGCCGCCGTTGAGCACATTGTTGCCGCTACCGGCGAAAAGGGTATTGGCAAGCGCGTTGCCGGTCAGGTTGGCTGCGCCGGTAGCGAGGATGCGACCATGCTCGACATTGGCACCCAGGGTGTAGGCCGCCAAGTAGCTGTAGACCGTATCGGTTCCGCCGGTGCCAGCTACCGCGTTGGTCTCGCTGACCACATCGCCAGCATTGTCGACATAGTAGAAATCGGAACCATCGCCACCGATCAGCGTATCGGCCCCCACCCCGCCATTGAGACTGTTCGCGGCACTGCTGCCGGTGAGTCGGTCGTTGAAGTTGGAACCTGCCAGGTTCTCGATCGCCACCAAGGCGTCGGAACCCGAGCCCCCCGTGGCCTGGGCCGTGGTGACGGCCAGACTGGCTACGACGGCGCTACCAGCATAGGCGTAGGAGACCGTGTCGACGCCGAGGCCGCCGTTGAGCACATTGTTGCCGCTACCGGCGAAAAGGGTATTGGCAAGCGCGTTGCCGGTCAGGTTGGCTGCGCCGGTAGCGAGGATGCGACCATGCTCGACATTGGCACCAAGGGTGTAGGCCGCCAAGTAGCTGTAGACCGTATCGGTTCCGCCGGTGCCAGCTACCGCGTTGGTCTCGCTGACCACATCGCCAGCATTGTCGACATAGTAGAAATCGGAACCATCGCCACCAATCAGCGTATCGGCGCCCAATCCACCATCGAGTGCGTTAGCAGCACTGTTACCAGTCAAGGCATTGTTGCCGCTGTTGCCGGTGCCATTGATCGCCGCAGTCCCCGTAAGGCTGAGGTTCTCAATTCCGGCCTGCAAGGAAAAGCTCACGCTCGCCTGAACGGTGTCGGTACCGCCGGTATCGACGATGACATCCGAAAAACTGCTCAATTGACTGGCAAATAGATAGGAGCGCGGATAGGAAAAGCCAGTAGCGGTATAACTGTACCCCTGAAGGAAGGGAATCAGCTCACCCGTATGGGGATCTTCCTCATAGTAATAAATTTCGTCGACACGAAACTCCTCGAAACCTCCGCTTATATTCTCAACCAGCAACATAAGGTCCCCGGCGGCCATATATTGGACTGGCACCTGCGAGAATTCAGTCTCGAACTCGGGAATGGAAGAATATGCGAATCCCGCCTTCAGAACGTCGACAAACCGGCTATTCAAATCACCAATGATATAAACATCATTCCCGTTACCGCCCTGCAGTATGTCTTCCCCAAAGCCACCATTCAGCCTGTCATTACCTTCACTGCCGAATAGCTGATCATTTCCCTCTCCACCGATCAGCACATCGTTTCCGGAGTTTCCATTGAGGGTGTCCGCGCCACTACCGCCATCCAGGGTGTCGTTACCGAAGATGCCTTCGACCAGTTCGTAACCGGGTTCGTCGCCTGTCAGTATGTCGTCGCCATCGAGACCAAACAGCTGGTTATCGCCCTGGTTTCCGATCAGTTCATTATTCAACCCGTTTCCAGACAACGCCCAGTTGTAGAATGGCTGCCCACCCGAGTAGGAAAGCTGGCCATTCTCGATATTATCGGGGAGCCAATAGTCCTGGCGAATAACGGAGATCCAATCAGTCCCCTCACCGTCCCTTTCCATTACTGTGAAATTTCTTGAATCCCCAATTGCATAGGTATCATTACCAACGCCTCCCAGTGCAATATCTCCCCACCCCACGAATATAAAATCATCACCACCCCCACCAATGAAGGTGTCGTCATACAATAAGGGATCACCGAGATTGATGACATTATCGCCGTCGTTACCTACTACGATATAGGAAGATTCTGGAGTGACGACGAAATTGGTTTCATCCACAGACATTACTTTGACGATGGTAGGCATATGGAATCCCGTCCGGTTCATCCTGGTACGTCGTGCCAAGCAGCAGCGCTAACCAGCACTGCCAGTCCTTTTCCTTCCAATCAGTCAGGAAGTTGCGACCACGACTCAAGGCCGGGAGGCAGGGGAATTATGGCTTCCTGCCGTTACTTAGGCATCCTTCATCTGAATGATGAAGCCCGGCGGATGAGCCGTGATGAGTGTCGAATCAGCGTCCGGCCGGCAAGTTGTTGCAGCCGGAATGCCGCGCATCGTCCCGGACGGTCAAAGACCATCGCGACGCCAAAGTTAGCGGGTTTTTCCAGCATTACCGATGCGGGCAACCAGCCCGGATGAAACCCGGGCTACCCATCACGCGCCGACCGCAAACCCCCGCAAGTACCCCGCATAGGGCTTGGGTAGCGGGAAATCCAGGTCCCCGCGCTTGCTGGTGGAGAGGCGCAGTTCACCCAGCAGTTCCACCATCTTCAACGCAGCGCTGACGCCGTCGATCACCGGCACGCCGACCTCCTCCTGCAGCGCGGCAGCCAGGTGACTCATGCCGGCGCAGCCGAGGACGATGGCCCCAGACTCATCCCGCTCCAGCGCTTCCAGGCAGGCCGCACGCATGATGTGGAGCAGCCCGTCCGGGTCCGCGTCCAGCGCCAGCACCGGAATCTCCACGGCGTGAATGCCCCGGCAGTGGGCGTGGAAGCCGTAGCGTTCCACCAGGTGACGGGCGATGACCTTGGTACGACCAAGCGTGGTGACGACGCTGAAGCCGGTTGCGACCCAGGTGGCCAGGTGCATGGCCGCTTCGGCGATGCCGATCACCGGGTACCGTGCGATCTCCCGCGCAGCCAGCAGGCCCGGGTCGCCGAAGCAGGCGATCACGTGTCCTTCGGCGCCCTCCCGCTCGCCGTCGCGAATGGCCTGGAGCAACCCGGGCACGGCCAGCGCTTCGTCGTAATGCCCCTCGATGGAGGCCGGACCTGCGCTGTTGGTCACTGCCAGCAACTGGTTGCCAGGGCGCAGCAGGTGGCCGGCGGCTTCGGCGATGCCGGAGGTCATCGCCACGCTGGTGTTCGGGTTGATCAGCTGGATTTTCATGGCCGAGGTCAGGTCTCGATCAGGTGCTTCAGCGGGTGGTAGTTGGCCTTGAGCTTGCTGGCCGACTCGACGATGGCGGTTTCGATGGCCGCCAGGTGGAAGCAGGTCAATTCGATGGCGGCGTTCTGGTTGCCCGCCTCGATGAACTCGATCAGGCGCAGGTGCTCGTCATCGCGGCAGGCGTCGTGGCGTTCGTCGTCCAGGGCAGCGACATAGAGCGAGGCGCGCGAGATGAGCTTGCGGAACCAGTCCAGCAGCACCGGGTTATTCAGCGCCTCGGCGAGCTTGATGTGGAACTCTCCGAGCAGATGGATCAACCGCTCGTGGTCATGGTTGCGCCGCGCCTCTTCCTCCAGCAGCAGGTGCTCGCGCATGTCCTGCATGGCCGCGCTGTCCCGGCGCCGGCAGAGCTCGGTGACGATGCCGATCTCGATCAGCCGCCGCGTTTCGAACAACGAGCGAATCTCGTCATCGCTCGGCAGTGACACCCAGCAGCCCTTGTTCGGTTCGGAGGAGACCAGGCCGTCGGCCTCCAGCTGCTTCAACGCGGCCCGGACCGAGGTGCGGCTCACATTGAACAACTCCGCCAGGGAAGCCTCCCCGAGTTTCATACCAGGCCGTAGCGAGCGGTTGCTGATGGCCTGGTAAACCCCCTGGTAGACGCGGTCCACCGTGGTTTCCAGCTTCTTGTCTGCCATTCGTGACTCCGTAAATGCGTGTGCAACCCGGCTCCTGCAGGAAACAAGCAGGCAGAAAAACCCGGTTGCGTTGTCAGCATAATCCGAGTATTTCTAGATTGCATTCAATTTTTGCATACAAAAACAAGAGGAATGCACCATTATGAAGCACACGTCCTCCATCGAGGTGCAACGCGTCAGCAAGCGCTACACCGATGATCCCGAAGTGGCGCCGGCGCTCGACGACGTTTCGGTCAGCATCCGCCACAACGAGTTCTTCACCCTCCTCGGCCCGTCGGGCTGCGGCAAGACCACCCTGCTGCGCTCCATTGCCGGTTTCGAGCAGGTCACGTCCGGCTCCATCCAGATCGGCGGGCAGCGCGTGGACCAGCTCCCGCCCTACAAGCGCCGGGTCAATACCGTGTTCCAGAACTACGCGCTCTTCCCGCATATGAGCGTGGCCGAGAATATCGCCTTCGGCCTGGAGATGCAGGGGCTGGAGCGCAACGCCATTCCCGGTCGGGTCAAGGAAATGCTGGCCCTGGTGCAGATGGAACACCTGGCCCGCCGTCGCCCCGCCGAGCTTTCTGGCGGTCAGCAGCAACGTGTGGCCCTGGCCCGTGCCCTGGCGCCGCGCCCGGACGTTCTGCTGCTGGACGAACCGCTCTCCGCGCTGGACCTGAAGCTGCGCAAGGAGATGCAGGTAGAGCTCAAGCGCGTGCAGCAGGAAGCCGGGATCACCTTCATCTTCGTCACCCACGACCAGGAAGAAGCGCTGACCCTCTCCGACCGCATCGCCGTGATGTCCAGCGGCAAGATCCTGCAGATCGGCACCCCCAACGACATCTACGAACGTCCGCAGCACCGCTTCGTCGCGCACTTCATCGGCGACATCAACTTCCTCCCCGGCAACCTCAAGCGCTGCGCCCAGAACGGCAGCCTGTTCCAACCTGAAGGACTGCCGGTGGAAATCCCCTGCGCGTCCGCCAACGGACTGGACAGCGGCAAGGCGCAACTGGCCTTCCGCCCGGAACGCTCGAAGCTGGTGGACCCGTCCGAGCCGCACCACCTGCGCGGCGTGGTCGAAGCCGTGCTCTATGTCGGCACCGCCACGCTCTACCAGTGCCGGCTGGCCAACGACATCAAGGTGATGTTGCGCGAAAGCAACGAAGGCGCCACCAGCTCCCGTGCCGTGGGCTCGGCGGTGGCGGTGCAACTGCCGCCCCACGCCTGCCTGCTGATGGAGGCCTGAGATGAGCGTCAGCGCCACCTCCCCCAGCCTCAACCGGCTGTTGCTGTTGTCGCCGGTGCTGCTCACCCTGCTCTGCCTGATCGCCATTCCGCTGGGCATCATGGGCTACATCAGCCTGCTGCCCCGCAACCTCTACGGTGGCGTCGACTGGAGCGCCAACTGGCAGTGGCAGAGCTACATCCAGCTGTTCTTCCAGGAAGATTTCGACGGCAACCTGGAAGTGAACTGGGTCTACGCCCAGGCCCTGCTGCGCTCGGTGCTGCAGGCCGGCGGCACGACCCTGCTGTGCTTTATCGTCGGCTTTCCCGTGGCCCTGTGGATGAGCAGCCTCAGCGAGCGCTCGCGTAACATCATGGTGCTGCTGATCACCATCCCCTTCTGGACCAACCTGCTGATCCGCAACTACGCCTGGCTGATCATCCTGCGCGAGCACGGCTGGCTGGCCCAGAGCATCAATGCGCTGTTCCCGCAGGCCGGCGGCATCACCCTGCTGTACAACGATTTCGCCGTGGTGGTCGGGCTGGTCTACAGCTTCCTGCCGTTCATGATCCTGCCGATCTACTCCACCCTGGAGAAGCTCGACTGGCGCCTGGTGGAAGCCGCCTATGACCTCGGCGCCAACCGCTGGAAAGCCCTGCGCCGGGTGATACTGCCGCTGTCCATGCCGGGCGTGGTGGCCGGCTCGCTGCTGGTGTTCGTGCCGAGCCTCGGCGCCTTCATCACCCCCGCCATCCTCGGCGGCGGCAAGACGCTGATGATCGGCAACCTGATCCAGCAGCAGTTCGGCACCGCCCGCAACTGGCCGCTGGGCAGCTCGCTGTCCTTCCTCCTGCTCGGGCTGATGCTGCTGGCCCTGGTGCTTTACGCCCTCTACGCCAAGAAGGCCGCCAAGGCCGTTCGCCAGGGAGCCCGCTGATGATCGCCTCGCACTTGAAGAAACTGCCGCTGACCCGCGAAACCAGCCTGCTGGTACTGGCCTACCTGTACCTGCCGATCCTGGTGCTGATCGCCTACAGCTTCAACGCCAACCGCACGGCCACTGTGTGGACCGAGTTCTCCTTCGCCTGGTACGGGCGCATCCTCGCCAACCCGTCGATTCAGGACGCCGCGCTGAACTCGGTGATCGTCGCCGGCATCGCTACCGTCTGCGCCACCGCCATCGCGCTGCTGGCGGCGCTGGCCACCTACAAGCCCTTCTACGGACAGAAGATGGTGGAAGGCGGGATCAACCTGCCACTGATCCTGCCGGAGATCGTCACCGCCGTGGCCACGCTGCTGCTGTTCATGGCGCTCGGTATCAAGCTCGGCCTGCTGACGGTGATCGTCGCCCACATCGGCTTCTGCATCCCCTTCGCCTACCTGCCGATCCGCGCACGCCTGAACGACCTCGACAAGAGCCTGCTGGAGGCGGCCAACGACCTCTACGCCAACCCCTTCCACACCTTCCGCCGCGTCACCCTGCCGTTGCTGTTCCCGGCGGTGCTGTCCGGCGCGGTGCTGGCGTTCGTGGTCAGCCTGGACGACTTCATCATGACCTTCTTCGTCGCCGGCCCCGGCTCGACGACGCTGCCGGTCTACATCTTCTCGGCCATCAAGGCCGGGGTAACCCCGGAGATCAACGCTATCTCCACTCTGATGCTGGTGATCTCCATCGTCCTGGTGGTGCTCTCGTACTGGCTCGGCCAGCGAGGCAAACCAGCCGCCTGAACCTTGTTCCACCTCTGCCCAACCTGTTCTTCAACCCGGAGAAAAACAATGAAGTTGAAAGCATTGCGTCATGGGGTAGCCGGATTCGCCCTCAGCTGTTTCGCCGCCACCGTCGCCCAGGCGGACGAGCCCAAGGAGCTGTTCTTCTATAACTGGACCGACTACTACCCGGTGGAACTGCTGGCCAAGTTCGAGAAGGAAACCGGCATCAAGGTCACCATGGACGGCTACGACAGCAACGAGACCCTGCTGGCCAAGCTGCAGGCCGGCGGCGCCAGCTACGACGTCATCGTGCCGTCGCACTCGATCATGCGCACCCTGATCGAGCAGAACCTGCTGCAGGAAATCGACTCCCCCAGCCTGCCGAACTTCGCCCACGTGAAGCCGGCCTTCCGCAACCCGGACTTCGACCCCGGCCGCAAATACTCGGCGCCCTACCTCTGGGGCACCACCGGCTTCTCCTACGACAGCGCACGGGTGCCGGGCGGCAAGCTGGATGACTCCTGGAAAGAGTTCTTCGAGCCGCGTCCCGAACTGCAGGGCCAGGTGGCCGCACTGGACACCCCGAGCAGCGTGATCAACGCCGCCAGCCACTACCTGGGCGTGGACGAGTGCACCGAGAACCCGCAGGAGGCCAAGCGCATCCTCGAACTGCTGCAGAAGCAGAAGCCCTTCCTGAAGATGTACAGCTCCGACAATACCGTGGACCGCATGGCCTCGGGCGAAGTGATCATGATGCAGAACTGGAACGGCTCCACCGCCCGCGCCACCCTGCAGAAGAACACCATCAAGTACGTCTACCCGCGTGAAGGCGTGGCCATGTTCCAGGACAACTTCGCCGTGCCGAAGAGCGCGCCGCACCCGGGCAACGCCAAGGTCTTCATCGACTGGATGATGAAGCCCGAGAACGCCGCTGCCGTGTCCAACGCCATCGCCTACGCCAACGGCGTCGACAGCGATGCGCTGCTGGACAAGAAGTGGAAGGTGATGGACGCCATCAACATGCCCGACGAGTTCGCCGAACGCCTGCGCCCTGAGAAGGAATGCAGCAACCAGGCCCGCGAGCTGCAAGACCGCATCTGGTCCAAGCTCAAGGGCTGATATCGAATACATCGTCCCCTTGTAGGGGCGAACTCATTCGCCATGGACCGCGCAGCGGTCCCCTGTAGGAGCGAGCTTGCTCGCGAACGGCGCGAGACTCTTCTCGAGCAAGCTCGCTCCTACGGGAACTCCATCTGTAGCACTACCCACGAGGTCCCCATGACCGACACCTACTGGCTGCGCAATGTCCGCCCCTTCGGCGGCGCAGCTGAAGACTTCCTCATCCAGAACGGCCGCTTCGCAGAACGCCGCTCCGCCAGCGATGCACCGCTCGCCGCAGGCGACATCGACGGCGCCGGCCAGCTGATGACCTGCGCCCTGGTGGAAAGCCACATCCACCTGGACAAGACCCTCTGGGGCCAGCCGTGGCGTCCCAACAGCGCCGGCCCGACGCTGAAGGACTACATCGCCAACGAGCGCCGCGTGCTGCGCGAGGTCACCGCGCCCATCGCCGAACGCGCTGGCGCACTGCTGGAAAACTGCATCGCCCGTGGCTCGCTGACCATGCGCTGCCACGTGGACATCGACCCCGAATTCGGCCTGCGCCACGTGGAGGCCATGCAAGCCCTGCGCGAGCGCTACCGCGACCTGATCGACCTGGAACTGGTGGTGTTCCCGCAGACCGGGCTGGTCAGCCGCCCCGGCACTGCCGAGCTGATGCGCGAGGCCATGGGCCTTGGCGTCGAGAACGTCGGCGGCCTCGACCCCTGCGGCATCGACAACGACCCCATCGCCCAGCTCGACATCGTCTTCGGCCTGGCCGCCGAGTTCGACCGGGGCGTCGACATCCACCTGCACGACAAGGGTGAACTCGGCCTCTGGCAGATCGCCCGCATCGCCGACTACACCGAGCGCTTCAACCGCCAGGGCCGCGTGATGATCAGCCACGCCTACTGCCTGGGCATGGCGCCCTGGAGCCAGGTGAAACCGCTGGCCGAGCGCCTCGCCGCGCTGAACATCTCGCTGATGAGTTCGGCGCCCGCCGACTGCTCCGTGCCGCCCTTCCTCGCCCTGCATGAGGCCGGCGTGAACCTCTGCCTGGGCTCCGACGGCATCCGCGACGCCTGGTCCCCCATGGGCAATGGCGACATGCTCGAACGCGCCATGCTCCTGGCCTTCCGCTTCGACCTCGCCAAGGACGAAGAACTGGCCACCGTCTTCGATGCCGCCAGCCAGCACGGCGCCAAGGCCCTCGGCCTCGCGGAACACGGCCTCACGCTCGGCGCCCGCGCAGACTTCCTGCTGCTGGACGCGCAAAGCCTGGGTGAAGCCGTGGTCGCGCGCCCGCAGCGGCAGGTCTATCGCGCCGGCAAGCTGATCGCCGCCCAGGGCCGCCTGCTGGAGAGCCGTCTGTGAACGCACCGCGCATCGGCCTGAAAGCCAGCTGTGTGGTCGGCTTCGACGGTACGCGCCATGTGCTCTGGCGCGACGGCGAAGTGGTGATCGAAGGCTCGCGCGTGCTCTTCGTCGGCCGGGGCTTTCCCGGCCCGGTGGACCAGTGGATCGACTACGGCAACGCCCTGCTCGGTCCCGGCTTCATCGACCTTGACGCCCTCGGCGACCTCGACTCCACCGTGCTCTGCCTGGACAACGGCGACGAGAACGCCATGGGCCGCATGTGGTCGGCGCAATACCTCGCCCGTGGCCCGAAGGAGAGCTACAGCTTCGACGAAGAAGTCTTCAAATACCGCTACGCCTTCACCCAACTGATCCGCAATGGCATCACCACCGCCATGCCGATCACCTCCATGTACTACCGGGAGTGGGCGGAAACCTACGACGAATTCGCCGCCGTGGCCGGCGTCGCCGCCGAGTTGGGTCTGCGTACCTACCTCGGTCCCTGCTACATGAGCGGCATGCAGTACCTGCAGGCAGACGGCAGCCGCGCCGAACACTGGGACGAAGCGCGCGGCCTGGCCGGGCTGGACGCCGCCGAGCGTTTCTTCCGCGATTTCGATGGCACCCAGGGCGGGCTGATCCGCGGCGCCCTGCTCCCCGACCGCATCCAGACCTGCACCCCGGCGCTGCTGCAACGCACTGCCGCCCTCAGCCGCGAGCTGTCCGCACCGGTGCGCCTGCACTGCTGCCAGGGCCCCGGCGAAGTCGCGTTGGTGAAGGCGCTGCGCGGCAAAGCGCCGCTGGCCTGGCTAGAGGAACTGGACCTGCTCGGCCCACGCGCCGTGCTGCCCCACGGCATCTACATCGAAGGCGACGACGACCTCGCTCGCCTGGCGAACAGCGGCGCCAGCCTGGTCCACTGCCCAGTGGTGTTCGCCCGCGACGGCGAAGCCCTCGACTCCTTCGGCCGCTACCGCGCCCACGGCGTCAACTTCGCCCTCGGCACCGATACCTGGCCGGCGGACCTGCTGGACAACATGCGCCAAGGCCTGAACATCGCGCGGCTGAAGGAAGGCGGTAACACGCAGACCAGCGCCCTCGACCTCTACAACGCCGCCACCCTCGGTGGCGCCAAGGCCCTGGGGCGGGACGACCTCGGCCGCCTGGCACCCGGCGCCAAGGCCGACATCACGGTGTTCAGCCTCGACGGCCTGCACCTGGGTCCGCTGTTCGACCCGCTGAAGAATCTGATCCTCGCCGGCCGCGGCGACGACTGCATCGCCAGCTGGATCGACGGCCGCTGCGTGATGCAGGACGGCCAGGTCAAGGGCGTCGACTACGCCAGCCTCCAGCAGCAAGCCCAGCGCCAGTTCCACAGGCTGATGCAAAGCCATGCCAACCGGGCATTCGGCCAACCCGACTGGCGCTCCCTGTTCCAGCCGGCAATTCCTTACGCCGACGCCTGGAGCGCGGACCGCCCGCTCTGCACCCTCGCCAGCCCGAACGACGACAAGAGATGACGCCATGCTGAGCTTCGACTTCGCCAAACTGAGCCCCCGCGAGAAATACAAGATCCTCATTGGCAGCGTGGTGCCCCGGCCCATCGCCCTGGTCACCACGGTGGACGCAGAAGGCCGCGCCAACGCCGCGCCCTTCAGCTTCTTCAACGCCCTCTCCGCCGACCCGCCGATCCTCGCCCTGGGGGTGGAGAATCATGCCGACCTCAGCCCCAAGGACACCACGCGCAATGCCCAGCTGAACCAGGAATTCACCGTGAACATCGTCAACGATGCCCTGGTGGAAGCCATGAACGTCTGCGCCGTGCCCTTCGAACCGGGTTTCGACGAACTGGTGGCGGCAGGGCTCACCGCACTGCCCGGCAGCCGCGTCGGCTGCCCCTACATCGCCGAAGCACCGGTCGCCCTGGAGTGCCGGCGGATGATGGGCCTGTCCATCGGCCAGTCGCGGGAAATCATCCTCGGTGAAGTGCTGATGGTTCACGTGCGCGACGACCTGATCGACCCCGCCACCCTCTACATCGACCAGCTCGGCCTCGACGCCATCGGCCGCATGGGCGGCCACGGCTATGCGCGGACGCGGGAGTATTTCGATCTGCCGACCCGTTCCCTGCAGGCCTGGCGCGACGACCCCCATGGCGGCGAACGCCAGTGGCCGCTGGCCCGCTGACCTATTGTTCGAGAACACCCAGATGACCCGATGGATTACCCAGGTCCGCCCATGGGGCGGCGCGGCGGTGGATATCGCCGTGGATAACGGCCGCATTGCCGAACTGAGCCCACCAGCGCCACGCGCCCCCGAATCGGTGCTGCTGGAAGGCAACGGGCAGATCATGCTGCCACCGCTGGTGGAGGCCCATGCCCACTTCGACAAGACCCTCTGGGGCGAGGACTGGCACAGCCACGCCGCTGGCGACAGCCTGAGCCAGCGCATTGCCAACGAACGCAGCCTGTTGCGCAGCATCGACACACCGATCGAGGAACGTGCCAGTGCGCTGATCCGCGAATGCATCACCCACGGCTCGCTGCATTTCCGCTGCCATGTGGACGTCGACGCCCAGCTCGGCAGCCGTCACCTGGAAGCCATGCTGCGGGTACGCGAGCACTTCGGCGACCTGATCGACGTGGAGTTCGTGGCCTTCCCGCAAACCGGGCTGCTGCGCGATCCGGGCACCGTCGACGCCCTGGAGCAAGCCCTGCTCATGGGGGCGGAGAACGTTGGCGGGCTTGACCCCTGCGGCATCGACAACGACCCCATTGCGCACCTCACTCGGGTGTTCGAACTGGCCAGCACTCACCAGCGGGGCGTCGACATCCACCTGCACGACGAAGGCGAACTGGGCCTCTGGCAGATCGAGCGCATCATCGACTTCACCGAACGCCAGCAGTTGCAGGGAAGGGTCGCGATCAGCCACGCCTTCTGCCTGGGCCAGGCCCGGCCGGCGCGTCTCAACGTACTTGCCGAACGCCTGGCGGCGCAGCGCATTTCCATCGTCAGCACCGCGCCGGCGGATATCGAAGTGCCGCCGTACCTGGAACTGGACGCGCGCGGCGTGAACCTCTGCCTCGGCTCCGATGGCATCCGCGACGCCTGGTCCCCCATGGGCAATGGCGACATGCTCGAACGCGCCATGCTGCTCGCCTTCCGCTTCAACCTGCGCCGCGACGAGGAAATCGCCGCCTGTCTGCGCGCTGCCACGGTCAACGGCGCCCGCGCACTGGGGCTTGCCCACTACGGACTGGAACCGGGCTGCCACGCCAGTGGCGTCCTGCTGCCAGTGCGCAACGTCGCTGAAGCCGTGGTGTCGCGCCCCCACCGCCGCAGCGTGATCAGCAAGGGTCGCCTGGTCGCCCGCGACGGTCATTTCCTCGCCCACTGAACTTAACCACCCGAGATTATCCCGTATGAAAAAGCACCTTCTCGCCGGCGTCCTCGCCCTGCTCGCCGGTACCCAAGCCATGGCCCAGGACAGCCTGCGCATCGGCGTCGAAGCCAGCTACCCGCCCTTCTCCTACAAGAAAGCCGACGGCAGCCTGGCCGGCTTCGAGATCGACGTCGGCAACGCGCTCTGCGCGGAGATGAAAGTCACCTGCACCTGGGTCGAGCAGCCCTTCGATGGCCTCATCCCGGCACTGCGGGTGAAGAAGATCGATGCCATCATGTCGTCGATGACCGTCACCGAAGCCCGCCTCAAAGTGGTGGATTTCAGCCAGAGCTACTACAAGACCCCGGCCCGCTTCGTCACCCGCAAGGACCGCCCCGAAATCACTGCTGAAGGTCGCCTCGACGGCCTGCGCGTGGCCGTGCTGCGCGGTAGCGTGCATGCCCGTTACGTGCAGGACAAACTCGTGCCGCGCGGCGTGCAGATGGTGCAGTACGGCTCGCAACAGGAAGCCGACCTGGACCTGATTTCCGGCCGCGTCGACGCCATGATGGGCGACGCCATCAACCTCAAGGAGAACTTCCTGCAGAGCGAAGGCGGCAAGGGTTTCGCCTTCAACGGCCCGAGCTACGACGAAGAGGAATACTTCGGCAAGGGCGCCGGCATCGCCTTGCGCAAAGGCAACGAGGCCCTGCGTGACCGCTTCAACCAGTCCCTGGTCAACATCGGCCGCGACGGCACCTACCAGAAGATCTACGACAGCTACTTCCCCCAGGGCGAGGTCAGCAAGCTGATTCAGTGAGGCTTTTGTAGGTTGGTCAGAGCGAAGCGAAGCCCAACGCTGCGGCGCCTGTGCCTCACCACGTTGGGCCTCGCGGGCTCGGACCAACCTACGGGGCCGCTGCTCGGCCTTTCGCGAATGAATTCGCCCCCACAACGAAAAGCCGAGCCTACAGGCTCGGATACCCCACATCCCCAGCTACCTCGAAGAATGCCTTCACCACCCGCAGTTCCGCATGGCGCTGCGGGCAGGCGAGGAAGTGCCGGCTCACCATCCCTTCGCCCTTGAGCGGAAGCACCTTCACCCGTGGGTCCTTGGGCACCTCCTGGTCGTAGAGGATGCTCACCCCGATCCCGGCTGCCACCGCCTCGATCATCGCTTCGCGGCTGTTCAGCTCCAGGTCCGCCGGCAGCTCCAGCTCCTGGCTGGCGCAGGCCCGCTCGAAGGTGCGCCGGGTCAGTGAACCGGGCTCTCGTTGCAGCAGGACCTGGCCCCGCAATTCGTTCAACGCCACTGCATCGCGGCGGCCAACCCAGGGATGCGCCGCCGGCAGCAGCAGGCAGAGCCGCGCTTCCCCCAGAGGCAGCAGGTGCAGGCCGGCACGCGGGGCGATATCGCTGACAAGCGCCAAGTCCACCCGTTCGCCGTACAGCGCCGTGAGGGTTTCCTGGGTGTTGCCCAGGCGCAGGTTGATGCGCACGCCGGAGTAGCGCTTGCGCATCCGCGCCAGCAGGGGCATGACCAGATGCGGGCTATCGGCCGCGAGATCCAGGCGACCCGATGTCAGCGCCTGGCTGCTGTCCAGCAGGTCTTCGGCACGGTCCGCCAGGGCGAACAACTGGTGGCTGATGGCAGCGAGGCGCCGGCCCAGCTCGGTGGGTTCCACCTGCCGGGCGCTGCGTCGCAAGAGCTGCACCTGGTAATGCTCCTCCAGTGCCTTCACGTGCCCGGTCACCGCCGGCTGGCTGATGCACAGGCGCTCGGCAGCACGAGTGAAGCTGCCCTCACGGACCACCGCATCGAAGGCGCGGAGCTGGAACAGGTTCATGGCCACCCCATCAGCAGGACTTATTCGACGAATAACGATAAACGATTTGAATGATAGATCGATGAACCCGCACGCTACGCCGCATCTTCCTTTTCATCTCTCCGCTGGAGTAATTCCGTGCTCGCCACTCACGACCTCGCCACGCTGGTGGTGCTGCTTTCTGCGCTGATGCACGCGAGCTGGAACGCGGTGATCAAGGCCGGCAGCGACCGGCTGTCTTCCATGGCGCTGGTGGATGGCGTGGCCTTCTGCTTCAGCATCGCCCTGCTCCCCCTGGTGAGCCCACCGCCGCTGGTGGTCTGGGGGCTGATCGGCCTGTCGGTGGTGGTGAACACGCTCTATCGCCTGCTGCTGATCCGCGCCTACCACTACGGCGACTTCGGCCAGGTCTACCCGGTGGTGCGCGGCCTGCCGCCGCTACTGGTGGCGCTCTCTGCGGGGCTGGTGTTCGGCGAGCACCTGTCGAGCGCCATGCTGCTGGGCATCGTCCTGATTTCCCTCGGCATCCTCAGCCTGCTCTCCACCCGCCTGGAATCCAATGCGCTGAAAGCCCTGGGCTGCGCCGCGCTGGCGGGAGCCGGGGTGGCGCTCTACACATTGATCGACGCCCAGGGCGTGCGCCGTGCCGACAGCGTCCTGCAGTTCGTGGTCTACCTGACGCTGATGCAGAGCATGACCATTCCGGTGGTGGCCTGGATGCGCCGTGGTCCGCTGGTCCTGCGCTTTGCCCGCGACAACTGGCGCATCGGCCTGTTCGGCGGCTTCAACTACTGCGTGGCCTACGGCCTGGTGCTGTTCGCCATGACCCTGGACAACGTGGCCAAGGTCGCCGCCCTGCGCGAGAGCAGCGTGATCATCGCCGCCATCATCGCCAGCCTGGTGTTCAAGGAACCCTTCGGCATCCGCCGCATCCTCGCCGCCTGCGTGGTCACCGCCGGCATCCTGCTGATCAAGATGGTGGATTAGCCTCGCGCAGCAGTAGGTTGCGGCTGAGCTACGCGAAGCCCAACGACTCAGCTCGCAATTGTTGGGCTTCGCTGCGCTCTGCCCAACCTACAGGAGAGCAACCCCGGTCTCAGCGTTTGGCGATGATGTACACCGCGTGGACTATGCCGGGGATGTAGCCCAGCAGGGTCAAGAGGATGTTCAGCCAGAAGGCGCCAGCGAAACCCACCTGCAGGAATACGCCGAGGGGCGGCAGGAGGATGGCGATGAGGATGCGGATAAGGTCCATGTAATTGCTCCTTGTGAGAAAAGCCGTACGCCTGGATACCGACCTTAGTACAGGCTAGGCGTTCATCACGGCACCCCCCCATAATCGCTGCCTGATGTTTCAGCCGGATGCCCCTGCCATGCCCATCGCCAGCGAAGACATCGACCAGAACGGCCTGGTCATCGGCGTTTCCCCCGAGCGGTTCCGCGAAGTGGCGATGCCACTGTTGTTCGACCACCTGAATGCCCAATGCGAAGGCACCATCGCGGTGAATCGCCAGGCGCGGATCGTCTGGATCAACGACAAGTACGCCGAGAAGATCGGCATTCGTGATCCGCGCAGCGTGCTCGGCAAGGAAATCGAGGAAGTGCTGCCCGCCAGCCGCCTCCGCGAAGTGGTGCAGAACGGCCAGCCGAGCATGCTCGACCTGATGGCCTTCGGCGACGAGCACTTCGTGGTCACCCGCATTCCTCTGCGCGACGAGGACGACACGTTGGTCGGCGCGCTCGGTTTTGTGCTCTTCGACCGCGCCCGCCACCTGCAGCCGGTCATGGCCAAGTACAACCAGTTGCAGACCCAGCTCGCCGCTGCGCAGCGCGAGCTGGCCAAGGCCCGTCGCGCCCGCTATACCATCGCCGGTTTCATCGGCAGCAGCGCCGCTGCTGCCGAGGTCAAGCGCCAGGCCCGCCGCGCCGCGCAACTGGACGCCACGGTGCTGCTGCGCGGCGAAACCGGCACTGGCAAGGAACTGCTGGCCCAGGGCATTCACAACCAGTCCCTGCGCGCCAACGGCCCCTTCGTCGCGGTAAATGTGGCGGCGATTCCGGAATCTCTGGTGGAGGCCGAACTCTTCGGCACCGCCCCCGGCGCCTTTACCGGCGCCGACAAGCGCGCCCGCGCCGGCAAGTTCGAGCTGGCCGATGGCGGCACCCTGTTCCTCGACGAGATCGGCGACCTGCCGCTGCCCCTGCAGGCGAAGATGCTTCGCGTGCTGCAGGAACAGGAGGTGGAGCCGCTGGGCTCCAACCAGGTGAAAGCGCTGAACGTACGGGTGGTCGCCGCCACCCATGTGGACCTGGAAGCCAAGGTCGCCGCCGGACAATTCCGCGAAGACCTCTACTACCGCCTCAACGTCCTCGCCCTGCGCCTGCCGCCCCTGCGCGAACGCCTCGAGGATCTGCCGGTACTCATCGAGCACCTGCTGGACGACATCGCCAGCCGCTCCGGCCAGCCACCGCTGGAATTGGCCGAGGGCGCCCAGCAACTGCTCCAGGCCCAACCCTGGCCGGGCAATGTGCGCGAACTGCGCAACCTGCTGGAGCGCGCACAGATGCTCAGCGAGGCAGGCCCGCTCAGTGCCGACTCCCTACGCAGCCTGCTGGTGGACCCGCTGCCGGCGACGCTCCATGCTGCCGTACCCGCTCCCGCACCCGCGGCAGGCGCTGTCCGCCCCCTGGCCGACAGCATGGCCGCCGCCGAACGCCAGGCCATCCTCGACGCCCTGGCCGCCTGCAATGGCAACCGCACCCAGGCCGCCGAACGCCTCGGCATCGCCAGGGCGAGCCTGTACAACAAGTTGCAGGTGCATGGGTTGTAGCGACGCAGCCTTGTGCTTTTCCTGTGGGGGCGAATTCATTCGCTAAGCAGGCCGTAGGTCTGCGCTTCTGGATCCCAAGGGGGGACGCTGCGCGTCCCTTAGCGAATGAATTCGCCCCCACAAGCATCAGCCCAGCTTGATCGTCCAAATTTCTGGACACAACGAGCGCCCAGGTTTCTGGACACCGTCCAACTTATTGGACATGGCATTCAATCGCGCCACTGCCAACATTCCTTGCAACCCCTACCCTAGAGCCATCCAGACCTTCCCCTCCGTACTTGGCACAGCTTTCGCTCTAACGCCTCCCACACGCTGCCCCGACGCGGCGGAATACAACAACAAGAAGGAAGTCCCCATGGGCACCCTAGGCATCCTGCTTTCCCTCGCTCTGCTGATGTACCTCGCCTATCGCGGTATCAACGTCCTGCTCCTGGCGCCGCTGCTGGCCCTAATGGCGGTGCTGTTCGCCGGCGATGCGGCGCTGCTGCTGCCGACCTACACCCAGGTCTTCATGAAGGCGCTCGGCGGCTACCTGATCCAGTTCTTCCCCCTGTTCATGCTCGGCGCCATCTTCGGCAAGCTGATGGATGACTCCGGCTCGGCGCGCGCCATCGCCCACGGCATCGTCAGCAAGATCGGCAGCTCCCGCGCCGTGCTGGCCATCGTCATCGCCTGCGGCATCCTCACCTACGGAGGTGTCTCGCTGTTCGTGGTGGCCTTCGCGGTCTATCCCATCGGAGCGGCGCTGTTCCGCGAAGCGGGCATTCCCAAGCGCATCCTGCCGGGTGCCATCGCCCTGGGCTCCTTCACCTTCACCATGACGGCCCTGCCCGGCACCCCGGCCATCACCAACGCCATCCCGATCCCCTTCTTCGGCACCGACACCTTCGCCGCCCCGGGCCTGGGCCTGCTGGCCGGCGTGGTGATCTTCGCCCTGGGTTCCTGGTGGTTGAGCAATGAGGCGCGCAAGCTGATCGCCGCCGGCGAAGGCTACGGCGAGCACGCCGACGACCCGCACGGCCAGGACAACCAGCCGAGCATCGGCTTCTGGGTGGCACTGCTGCCGATCCTGGTGGTGATCGTGCTGAACTTCCTGATGGCCAAGGTCTACCTGCCCGGCCTCGACACCAGCTACCTGGCCAAACCGGAATTCGGCGGCCTGCAGGACGCCCGCTCGGTGATCGGTATCTGGGCCATCATCATCGCCCTCACCACCGCCATCCTGCTGCTGGTGGTGCTGCACTGGCGGCGCTGGGTCAACCTGAAGAAGAGCGTCAACGACGGCACCTTCGGCGCCATGCTGCCGGTGCTCAACACCGCTTCCGAAGTGGGCTACGGCAGTGTGATCGCCTCGCTGGCGGGCTTCGTGGTGATCCGCGACTTCCTGCTCAACGTGGCGCCGGGCAACCCGCTGGTGTCCGAGGCCCTGACTGTCAGCGCCCTGGCCGGCATCACCGGCTCGGCCTCCGGAGGCATGTCCATCGCCCTCAAGGCCCTCGGCGCGCAGTACCTGGAAATGGCCAACGCCGCCGGCATCAGCCCCGAACTACTGCACCGCGTCGCCGCCCTGGCCTCCGGCAGCCTCGACACCCTGCCGCACAACGGCGCGGTGATCACCCTGCTGGCCATCTGCAAGCTGACCCACCACGACTCCTACAAGTACGTGTTCATGACCAGCGCCCTGCTGCCGGTGGTGCCGCTGGTGTTGGTGATCGTGCTGGGGACCGCGTTCGGTAGTTTCTGATACTGCACAGGCGGCTCTTCGTAGGGGCGAATTCATTCGCCAAGGGTCGCGAAGCGGCCCCAAGGGCAGTCCTTCGGACTGCATGGCGAATGAATTCGCCCCTACAGTTTCTACACCCTGTTTGCATAGCTCGAGGAACACCATGAGCAAAGTGATGAGCGCCGCCGAAGCGGTGGCGAGGATTCCGGACAACGCCAACCTGGCCACGGGAGGCTTCGTCGGCATCGGTTTCGCCGAGGAAATCGCCATCGCCCTGGAGCAGCGCTTCCAGGCCGAACAGGCACCGCAGGGGCTGACGCTGGTGTATGCAGCCGGGCAAGGCGACGGCAAGGGCCGCGGCCTCAACCATCTGGCCCATGAGGGTCTGGTGCGCCGGGTGATCGGCGGCCACTGGGGTCTGGTGCCGGGCTTGCAGAAGCTAGCCGTGGAGAACCGCATCGAGGCCTACAACCTGCCCCAGGGGGTGATCTCCCAGCTGTTCCGCGACATCGCCGCTGGCAAGCCCGGACAACTGTCGCGAGTTGGCCTGGGCACCTTCGTCGACCCCGAGTTCGGCGGCGGCAAGCTGAATGCGCGGACCACTGAGGAACTGGTGCGGCGCATGCCCATTGAGGGCGAGGACTACCTGTTCTACAAGGCCTTCCCGATCAACGTCGGGGTGATCCGCGCCACCAGCGCCGACGAGGACGGCAACCTGTCCATGGAGCGCGAGGCGCTGACCATCGAGAGCCTTGCTATCGCCATGGCCGCACGCAACTCCGGCGGCCTGGTGATCGCCCAGGTGGAACGTGTGGTAGCGCGCGGATCGCTCAACCCGCGTGAGGTGAAGATTCCCGGAATACTGGTGGATTGCGTGGTGCTGGCCCGCCCGGAAAACCATCAGCAGACCTTCGCTACGGCCTACAACCCGGCCTTTGCCGCCGAAGTGCGGGTGCCGGTGGACAGCCTGGCGCCGATGCCGCTGGACCTGCGCAAGCTGATCGCCCGCCGCGCCGCCCTGGAGCTGCCACCGGGCGCGGTGGTCAATCTGGGCATCGGCATGCCGGAAGGGGTCGCAGCGGTCGCCGCCGAGGAAGGGGTGATCGACCTGCTGACCCTGACCGCAGAACCTGGCGTCATCGGCGGCGTCCCGGCGTCAGGTCTCGACTTCGGCGCAGCGAGCAACCACAGCGCGCTGATCGACCAGCCCTACCAGTTCGACTTCTACGACGGTGGCGGCCTGGACATCGCCTTCCTCGGCCTCGCCCAGGCAGACGCCGAAGGCAACCTCAACGTCTCCCGTTTCGGCACCCGATTGGCCGGCGCCGGCGGCTTCATCAACATCAGCCAGAACGCCAAGGCGGTGGTCTTCGTCGGCACCTTCAGCGCCGGGGCGCAGGACATCCGCATCGAGGACGGCGAACTGCGCATCGTGAAGGACGGCGACGTGCGCAAGTTCGTCCGCGAAGTGGAGCACCGTACCTTCGCCGGCAGACTGGCCGCCGAAGCGGACAAGCCGGTGCTCTATGTCACCGAGCGCTGCGTGTTCCGCCTGACCCGCGAAGGGCTCGAACTGATCGAAATCGCACCGGGCGTGGATCTGGAGCGGGACATCCTGCAACGCATGGAATTCCGCCCCATCGTGCGCGAGCCGAAGTTGATGGGTGCGCGACTGTTCCGCGAGGCGCGCATTGGGTTGCGTGAGCTGATCCAGCCTGTTTGAAGTTTCGTGCGTGAAAACGCGGGCTCGTCTTGAGCCCGCGTCTTTTTTGGCACGGACAGCTCCCTCTCCCTCTGGGAGAGGGGTGACTACAGGCCCACCTTCAGCGCGGCTCAGCGCATCCCCAACTTATGCCGCGCCGCATACAGGCAAACCATCTCCATCGCCAGGGTCGCACCGGCCAGGGCGGTGACTTCGGCGTTGTCGTAGGGCGGTGCCACTTCCACCACATCCATGCCCACCAGGTTGATGCCGCGCAGGCCACGGAGGATTTCCAGCGCCTGGTGACTGGACAGCCCACCGCAGACCGGCGTGCCGGTGCCGGGTGCGAAGGCCGGGTCGAGGCAGTCGATGTCGAAGGTCAGGTACACGGGGCTGTCGCCAACCCGCGCGCGGATGCGTTCGGCGATCTGTTCCGGCGTGTGGCGATGCACTTCGCGGGCGTCCAGCACCTGGAAGCCCATCACGTCGTCGTTGGTGGTGCGCAGTCCCACCTGCACCGAGCGCGCCGGGTCCACCAGACCTTCGCGGGCGGCGTGATAGAACATGGTGCCATGGTCGATGCGCTTCACCTCTTCGTCCGGCCAGGTGTCGCTGTGGGCGTCGAAGTGGATCAGCGACAGCGGGCCATGCTTCGCCGCGTGAGCCTTCAGCAGCGGGTAGCTGATGAAGTGGTCGCCGCCCAGAGTGAGCATCGCGGCGCCGGATTCGAGGATGCGGGCGGCATGTGCCTGGATGGTTTCCGGGGTGTCCTGCGGGGTGCCGTGGTCGAAGGCGCAGTCGCCGTAGTCGATCACCGCCAGGTGGTCGAAGGGGTCGAACTCCCAGGGGAAATGCCGCGCCCAGGCCATCTGCACCGAGGCAGCGCGGATGGCGCGCGGTCCGAAGCGGCTGCCGGGGCGGTTGGTGGTAGCGGTGTCGAAGGGCACCCCGCTCACCACCAGGTCCACACCGCGCAGGTCGCGGCTGTAGCGGCGGCGCATGAAGCTGGTGATGCCGCCATAGGTGGATTCGGCAGCGGTGCCATAGAGGCTGTCGCGGGTAATGGCCTGGTCGTTGTCGAAGGCGTGGTCCATCTCATCGGGCTCCCATTGGTTCTTCTCCCCTCTCCCTCTGGGAGAGGGGGCGGGGGTGAGGGTGGTTGAAGGTGGTTCAGTACTGGGTACGGAAACTGGTCCAGAGGCGGGTACGGGTGCGCTGCTCCTTGAGCGACTGGATCTGCTCGCCGAACAGGCGGTCACGCACCTCCTTGCTCGGGTAGATATCCGGGTCGCCCGCTACTTCCGGCGTTACCAGCGCGGTAGCCGCCTTGTTGGCGTTGGCGAAGAACTGGCTGTTGGTCAGCTCGGCGATGGCCTCGGGACGCAGCATGTAGTCGATGAAGGCATGGGCGGCCTGGGGATGCGGCGCGTCGGCAGGAATGACCATGGTGTCGAACCAGATCAGCGTGCCCTCGCGGGGAATGCGGTAGATCACCTCGAAGGGCATGTTCGCCTGGCGGGCCTGGTCGGCAGCGATGGCAGCATCGCCGTTGTAGGTCAGGGCCAGGCAGATCTCACCCTTGGCCAGGTCGTTGATGTGCTTTCCGGCGCCGACGTAGCGCACGTTGGGCTGCAATTGCGCGAACAACTCCTGCACAGCTTTCAGATCAGCCTTGTCGGTGCTGTAGGGGTCCTTGCCGAGGTAATGCAGGGCGACGCTGATCACCTCCTGCGGCGAGTCGATCACGGCGATGCCGCAATCCTTCAGACGGCTGGCGTACTCGGGCTTGAACAGCAGGTCGAGGCTGTTCAGCGGCACGTCGGGGATGCGCTTGGTGACGGCTTCCTTGTTGATGCCCAGGCCCACGGTGCCCCAGGTGTAGGGCACGCCGAAGCGGTTGTCGGGGTCGACGGTGGCGAGCTTGGCCAGCAGCTCGGGATCGAGGTTGGCGAAGTTCTTCAGGCGCTCGCGTTGCAGCGGCTGCACCGCCTTGGCCTGGATGGCGCGGGCCAGGCCGCTGCTGGCGGGGAAGACGACGTCATAGCCGCTACCGCCGGTCATCAGCTTGGCGTCGAGGGCTTCGGCGCTGTCGAAGATGTCGTACTTCACCTCGATGCCGCTTTCGTCCTTGAAGCCTTGCAGGGCCTTTTCCGGGATGTAGGCCGACCAGCTGTAAAGGTTCAGCGCCTTGTCTTCGGCGTGCACCGGCAAGGCGCAGGCAAACAGGGCGGCAAGCAACAAGGGACAACGCATGATGGACTCCTGGGGGATTGCAGGTGGGGCCATGCTGCGCCGGGCTTTGCTTCGAATAAATATGAAGTGTTCTACTTTGGCATCTACAACCATCAATGTTTGGTGCCGCCATGCTCAGCCAGCTCCACGACCTAGACCTCCAACTGCTGCGCATCTTCATCACGGTGGTGGAGAGCGGCGGCTTCAGCGCGGCCCAGGGGGAACTGGGCATCGGCCAGTCCACCATCAGCACGCAGATGGCCAAGCTGGAAACGCGACTGGGCTTTCGCCTGTGCGAGCGGGGTAAGGCGGGGTTTCGTCTGACGCCCAAGGGCGAGCAGGTACTGGCTGCCACCCGCAAGCTGTTCGGCGCTATCGAGACCTTCAAGGGTGAGGCGCGGGGCATGGCCGACATGCTCCTGGGCGAGCTGCGTATCGGCCTGTCCGAATCCCTCGACAACCAGGTGCTGCAGCGCCTGGGCGCGGCCATCGGGCGCTTTCGCCAGCGCAATCAGGCCGTGCAGTTCGAACTGATCAGCGCGATGCCCGCCGAACTGGAGCGGCGCCTGTTGCAGGACCAGCTGCATCTCGCGATCGGCTACTTCTCCAGGACCCAGGCCGCGCTGGACCACCAGCCCCTGTTCAGCGAACAGGAACGCCTTTACTGCGCCGTCGGACACCCGCTGTTCCACTGCGACCCGGTCAGCCTCGATGACCTTTCGCGCTGCGATCTGGTACAGCACCCCTATCGCTTCGGCGAAGCAATGGAGCCCTTCCAGAGCGGCCCGAGCAGCGCCCGCACCGAACAGGTCGAATGCAGCCTGGCCTTCATCCTGTCAGGCGCGCATATCGGCTACCTACCGGAACACATCGCCGCCCCATGGGAGGCCAGCGGACAGCTGCGAGCCTTGCTGCCGGAGCAGACCGGCTACCGCGTCAACTTCCACCTCAGCAGCCATCGCGGGCGACAGCCGAGTGAGGCGCAGATGGCGTTTGTGGAGGATTTGCTGGCTGCGTTCGGGGAGGTGTAGGGGCGAGTTCTTTGTGGGGGCGAATTTATTCGCGAATGGACCCGGCACCGAGCTGGCCGGAGACTGCCCTCACCCCAACCCCGCTTCGCGCCCCAGCCTGATCGCTTCGCGCTTAGGCGCTCATCGGCACTGGAAGCGGTGCTTCCAAAGACGTGCCTCTTCGCCCCAGAGGGAGAGGGGGCTGTCTGTGCCTGGGTCGATCCGGGTGCAATCCCTGTAGGGGGCAAGAAGGTAGGTTGGGCTGAGCTATGCGAAGCCCAACAAGGCGCTCGCATGATGCTTCGAATGTTGTGCTTCGCTGTGCTCTGCCCAACCTACAGGGGCTTCGGAGTTACATGTACCAACGATATTCCCGCGCACTGACCTCGTTCATGAAGTCCAGGAATTCCTGCCGCTTGTTCTCGCAATAGACCATCACGAACTCGCTACCCAGGCCTTCATTCACCACGGGGTGGCTGCGCATGGCGGTGACGGCGGTGAGCATGTCCTTGGGGAAGTCGATGCCGCTTTCGCGGTCGTCGTTGAGCGGGGCGATGGGTTCGCGGGCGGCGTCCAGGCCGTGTTCCATGCCGCTGAGGATGGCGGCCAGCACCAGGTAGGGGTTGGCGTCGGCACCGGCCAGGCGGTGTTCGATGCGCAGGTTGCGGCCATCGGATTCGGGAATGCGGATGCACGCATCGCGGTCCTCGAAGCCCCAGCTCGCGCGACTGGCGGCGTTGACCATGGCGCCGTAGCGGCGGAAGGCGTTGTGGTTGGCGGCGAAGATCGGCATGCAGTGGGGCAGCAGGTCGAGGCAGCCGGCTACGGCGTGGCGCAGCGGGCGCTGATCGTCAGCGGCCAGCAGATTGTTGCCGTCGCGGTCGTAGAGACTGACATGCACGTGCATGCCGCTGCCCGGCGCGTTCAGGTAGGGCTTGCTCATGAAGCTGGCGCGATGGCCGTGCTTCATCGCCACGCCACGGGTGCTGCGGCAGAACAGGGCGGCCCAGTCGGCGGCCTTGAGGCCATCGTCGCAGTGGCCGAAGTTGATTTCGAACTGGCCCGGGCCGAGTTCGGCGGTGATGACGTTGGCGGCGACGCCTTGCTCGTTGGCGGCCACGACCATCTCATGCAACACGCTGGAGAAGCGCGACAGGCGCTCGATGTGCATGTTCGGCTGGTCGTCCTCGTCCTCGCAGAGCGGGTCACGAGGGAACTGCGGCAGGCCTTCCTTGAGCTTGCGGTCGAACAGGTAGAACTCCAGTTCGAAGGCCACCACCGGATGGATGCCACGTTTTTCCAAACGCTTGATGACCTGCGCCAGCACCTCGCGGGGCTCGAACTCGATGGGGGCGTCGGTCCCGTCGGAGGTGATGAGCATCTGCCCCAGGGGCTCCTTCTCCCAACGCACCGGGACCAGGGTGCCCGGCACCAGGCGGCGCGGTGCATCCGGGTCGCCGTCGGCGAAGCAGTAATCGCCAATGGGATAGAGCCCGCCCTGGGTGCCCAGCAGTACACAGTTCTGCGGCACTTTCAGCGGGCTGCCAGCAGCCACCTTTTCCACCATCTCGATGGGATAACGCTTGCCGTAGAAGTGGCCGGGGATATCCAGGCAGATCAGGTCGACGTAGCGGATTTCCGGGTACTTGCCACGGAAGGCACGCACTTCGCTGAGCAGGTCGGGGTACTGGTTTGTTGTTGTCATCACTGCGGTCCTGCGAGCTGTGGCTTCAGGTGAAGACCCACAATACTCGCGTCGGTTTGTCGGAAAGATTGGCGTAGCGGAATTGGGCATGGGGCGGCAGCTGGAAGCTGTCGTTGGCGTGGAGGGTCACAGGCTTGGTGTCGTCGCCGTACCAGACCGTCAGCTCGCCTTCGAGGACGAAACCGCCCTGCTCGGAACTGTCATCCAGGTGGCCCTCGCCACTGGTGGCGCCGGGCTCCAGGTGACTTTCCAGCATGGAGAAGCCGCCGGACATGGTCGGCGAGGCCAGCACGTCGGTAATGCCACCGGCGTAGTAGAGCGTGCGACGCTCGCCCGGGCGGGTGACCCAGGGCGTCTCGCGAGGCTTGCTCAGGTTGTAGAAGTAGGTCGTGGGTACGCCCAACGCCTCGCTGATGGCGGTCAGGTCGGCCACTGTCGGGCGCGACAGTCCGCGCTCCACCTGGGAGAGGAAGCCCACCGAGCGATCGATACGCGTGGCGAGATCCCCGAGGGTCACGTTCTTGTGCTTGCGCAGGTCGCGAATCAGGATCGCGAGGCTTTCGATTTCGTCTTGTTTGTCCATGTGGGAACTCCGGCTGCCGGACTCGAAAGGCGCGACCTTAAATCACATCCCTCAGGCGGTAATAGGCTTTACCCGCAGCCTCCAGAGGCGCCGCCAGCAGCGAGCCGCCCGGGAAACGCGGGTTGCCGATGGCCTGGTAGAGGTCAAGCAGGTCGTGGTTGCCGAGGATCGCATCGCTCACCGCCTTGGCGCCGGCCAGGGTGGGCAGCACGCCATGGCCAGAGAACCCTTGCAGCCAATAGCGCGAGCCTTCGCGGCCGATGTCCGGGGTGCGCTTCATGCTGACGTCGATATGGCCGCCCCAGCCGAATTCGATCTCCACGCCCTTGAGCTGCGGGAATACGCGTTCCAGGTAGGGGCGCGTGGCTGCCGGCACATCCTTGGGCAGGCCGCCCAGGTAGGTGCAGCCGCCGCCGAACAGCAGGCGATGGTCAGGGGTGAGACGGAAGTAATCGGGCACGAACTGGTTGTCGATCACGCAACTGTTCTTCGGCAGTAGCGACTGCGCGAGCTCCGGGTCCAGCGGCGCGGTGGCTACCTGGTAGGAGCCCACCGGCAGCAAGCGGCTGGAGAGCTGGTTGTCGAGGCGGTCGACATAGGCGTTGCAGGCCATCACCAGGATGCTGCCACGCACCTCGCCCTGGGCGGTGCGGGCCACATAGCCAGAGGGCGTTTCACGGTATTCGAGCACCTGGCTCTGTTCGTAGATGCGTCCGCCACGGGCTTCGATGGCCGCAGCCAGGCCCTGGGCGAGCTTGAGCGGATTGAGGTGGGCAGCTTCCGGGTCGTACAGCGCAGCCTGGTAACGCGGGCTGTCGATCCACTCGGCGAGTTCGTCACGACGGATCAGACGCATCCTGTCGTAACCCCATTTGTGGACGGCATCGTGCTGGGCTTCTTCGAGGAATTTCACCCGACGCTCCATCACGGCGGTCCACAGGCTGCCGACGCGGTAGTCCACATCGAAGCCGTGGCGCACCGGCAACTCGCGCATCTCATCGGCGGCCCAGCGCATGCTGTCCCACAGCCGGCGGGTGCGTTCCAGCCCCAGCGCCTTCTCCAGCGGCGGCATATCGCAGGACCAGCCCAGCAGCGCCTGCCCACCATTGCGCCCGGAGGCGGCCCAGGCCACACGGCTGGCTTCCAGCAGCGTCACGCGTTTGCCGGCTTCGGCCAGGCGCAGGCCGGTGTGCAGGCCGCTGAAGCCGGCGCCGATGATCAGGACATCGGTTTCCTCGCTGCCAGTCTGGATCGGGCGCAGGGGAATGCTGCCGGGATAGGTGCGGGCGTAGTAGGTGCCGACATGCTGGGCGGATTGCTTGAACATGGGTGCCTCGTGAATTTTTGTTTTAAGAATTTCATGAAAATCTACACAAGATAATTCACCAAGCCAAGCACAATGTTTGATATTCAGAACAAATGGACAGGCTGAGCAGCTGAAAGCCGCAGAATATGAGGAGTTCAGGCCAAGCGCGTGATTGAAATTACGTACAGGGCAGGACTACGTGCTGCTTGGCGAATAAATTCGCCCCACAAGAGCAGGACTCAGTGGGAAGCCCTGCTCACACAGAGGGCCGCGCGCGGTTCAGGTCGTACGCTGCGCCCATTCCTGCTGCTTGAGGCTCGCGGCTACGTAATCGAGGAAGCAGGCGATGCGTGAGGCCAGGGCGGTGTTGCGGTAGTACACGGCATTGATCGGCTGGCGGACTTCGAGGGTGTCACCGGCCAGCACCTGCACCAGGCTTCCCCTGGCCCGATCAGCCTGGGTCATGAAGTCCGACAGGCAGACGATGCCGGCCCCGGCCAGGGCGAGCTGGCGCAGGGTTTCACCGCTGGAAACCTTGATCGACGGCTCGATCTGCAGGCTGTCGCCCTGGGCATGGCGCAGGGGCCACTGGTTGAGGCTTTCCGGCTGGGTGAAACCGAGCAGGCTGCGCGCGTGCAACTCCTCCACCGCCTCTGGCGTGCCGTTGGCCTCGAGGTACGCGGGGCTGGCCAGTACGCGGATGCGGCTGCTGCCCAGGGGGCGGGCGTGCAGGGTGGAATCACGCAGGGTGCCGATGCGGATGGCGATATCGGTGCGGTGCTCGATCAGGTCGATGATCTGGTCGCTGCTGTGCAGCTCCAGCTCGATTTCCGGGTAACGCTCGCAAAATCCCGCCACCAGCGGCACCAGCACATGCAGCATGAAGGGCGAAGCGGCGTTGATCCGCAGACGCCCGGCCGGTTTCTGGCGGCGCAGGGCCATCTGCTCTTCCGCTTCCTCCACCTGCGCCAGGATGCGCCGCGCCTGGGCCAGGAAGGCCTCACCCTCCTCGGTCAGTTCCAGGCGGCGGGTGGTACGGCGCAGCAGGGTGACATCGAGCTTGTCTTCCAGGCGGCTGAGGGCGCGACTGACGCCGGAGGCGGTCTGCGCCAGTTGCTCGGCGGCGGCGGTGATGGAGCCGGTATCGACCACGGCGGTGAAGGCTTGGAGTTCGTCCAGGGTGGTTTTCATTCGTGATCTCTCAGCAAATATCCCGCCCTTGATAACCGGGATTTCTGCATGAGTCGAGTGGCAGACCTGGCTGGAATGGTGGATGTAAAAAGCGACATCCACCCTACGCACCGACTACCTCCGCTGCGCAGCGGCGAATGCGGCGTCCGCGCACCATCGACACGCCGGGTGACGGGGTTGGCGGATGCAACTACCCTCCTCCCTGATCTGCCAGGGAGACCTCCGTCCATGTCCACCCAACGCGCCCTGCCGCGCCTCTTCTGCATCGCCGCGCTCACCCTGCTCGGGGCCTGCGTCCAGCAACCGCAGCAGCAACAACCTGCCACACCACCCGCCGGCCAGCCCCAGGCTCCAGCTACCGCACCGCAAGACCAGCAGGCCGCCGAGTTCGAGCGCATTCGCCAGCAAGCCATGCGTGGCAACCTCGACAGCCAGTACCAGCTCGGCAGCCTCTACTTCGTCGGCAAGCCGCAGAAAGACCTCAAGCAGGCCGAGTACTGGTGGAAGCAGGCCGCCGACAAGGGTCATTCGCAATCGGCCTTCAGCCTGGCCTTTCTCTACACCGGCCGTGCCGACCCCGCCTTCGCCGACCAGCGCGCCATGCACAAGTACCTCAACCAGGCTTCCGCCGCCGGCAACGCCATGGCCCAGCACGTGCTCGGCAGCATGTATGCCCAGGGCGCTGAAGGCCTGAAGCGCGACCCCTACCAGGCCCGAGCGCTGTTTCAGAGCGCCTGCGACAAGCAGTACGCGCCGAGCTGCGAGGCACTGAAGAAGTTGCAGGCCAATTGAACGCTTGCCCGCTTGCCGGGAGCGTTGGGCTTCGCATAGCTCAGCCACAACCTAAGGCACCGAACCGGTTCTTCTAGGTTGGGCAGAGCGCAGCGAAGCCCAACAGCTCGCTGACTCATAAACGAAAACGCCCGGCATGAGCCGGGCGTTTTCTTTCGCACGTCGATCAAAACCGGTAGTTGGCGCTGAGTTCCAGGGTGCGCGGAGCACCGGGGGTGATCAGGTCAACCGAGCCGTGGGCCGAGGCGTAGTAGTCCTTGTCGAAGACGTTCTTCAGACGCAAGGCCATGTCCCATTGCGGCACGTTGTAGAACAGCGCCGCGTCGTAGGTGGTGTAGCCGGGCATCACGACGTTGTTCTCGAGGGAAGTGAACTGGTCGTCCACATAGTTGGCGCCCGCGCCGATACGCCATTCCGGGGTCAGGGAACGGACCACCCAGAGGTTGGCGCTGTTGCGCGGCGTCAGGGTGGGGGTCTGGCCTTCGTTGGCGACGCCGTTGGTCTTGCTGTTGGACTTGGTGATTTCCGCGTCCAGGTAGGCGTAGCCACCGTACACGTTCCACTTGTCGGTGATCTGGCCGCTGAAGGTGGCCTCGAAACCGTCGGTGCGCTGCTCGCCCGCGAGGATGGTGAGAGCGGGGTTCGACGGGTCGGCGGTCTTCATGTTGGTGCGTTCCAGACGGAACACCGCTGCGGTCACCGAGAGGCGGTTGTCCAGCAGATCCCACTTGGCGCCCACCTCGTAGTTGGTGGTTTCTTCCGGCTCCAGGTTCTGGTTGATCGCGCTCACGGCAAACACTTCACCTGAGGGCTGGTAGCTACGGCTCACGGAAACGTAGTAGGACTGGATCTGGTCCGGCTGGTACACCAGGCCAGCGCGCGGGCTCCAGGTCTTGTCGGTACGGTCCAGATCTTTATGGGGGTCCTTGGCCGTTGGCGCAACGTCGTCGCGATACTCCTGGCCGAAAATGTCATAGCGCACGCCGAGCAGCGCCTTCCACTGGGAAGTCAGCTCGATCATGTCCTGCACGTAGAAGCCAGCGGTTTCCTGATAGTTGGTGCCCTTGGAGGACAGGCTTTTGGCATGCTCCGGAACGGGTACCAAGGCATCGCTGAACACTGGCACCTCGGCCACGTTGTTCTGGCTGAACACACGCTGGTGCTTGTCCTGGAATCCCAGCTCCACGCCATACAACAGGTTGTGCTGCATGCCGGCCAGTTGGAGCTGTTGCTTCAGGTCGGTCTGGTTGAACATGCCGAATTCATCTCGGGCGACATTGCCACGATTGAGTCGGACAAGCAGTTCGCCGTTCGGCCCGACTGTGAAGCGATTCTTTGTGCCACGTATGGGGTCGTCAGGGTCCGTGCTGGAACTGGCAAGCGTGTTATTGCGATCCAGGTCGTAGTGGTAGTAGCGGGTGGCGTTGGTCAGGGTCAGGTCGTCGTTGATCCGGTAATCCACGCTGGCGGTGAAGGAGAACACCTCGCTGCGCGCATAGTCCTGGTCCGGATCGCCGGAGCCGAAGCGCTTGTCGCGGTCGACGTTCACCGGGCGATTGCCAACCGCCGATGCCGGCAGACTGGCCGCCGCCGGTTGGTAGGCAGCGAGCTGGCCCGGGATACCGAAATCGATCAGGCGCTTGTCGTAGAGGTAGGTGGCGCCGAGGTTCAGTTCCAGATCGTCGGACAGCCTGAAGTAGGCCGAAGGCGCGATGGCCTTGCGGTCGATGTAGCCGTCGTCACGGAAGGTGTCGCTGTCTTCATAGGCGCCGGTGATGCGGAAGGCCTTGTCGCGCTGTTGCTGGTCGGCCCAGCCGGTGTCGAACTGGGTGCGGCGCTTTCCTTCGCTGTCGAAGGTGACACCGACTTCCTGCTTGGGATCGAAGCCCGGCTTCTTGCTCACGCTGTTGATCAGACCGCCGGAGGAGCCACGGCCATAGAGCACGGCGGCCGGGCCCTTGATCACTTCAACGCGCTCGATGTTGGAGAGGTCGCGGAAGTAGAGGGCGTCGTCACGCATGCCATCGATGAACATGTCGCCGATGGCGCTGAAGCCGCGAATGGTGACCTGATCGCGCTGGCCGTCGCCATTGGAGAGACCGACGCCGGGGACGTTCTTCAGCACGTCTTCCAGGGACTGGGCGCCTTTGTCCTTGATCACGCTCTCGGGCACGACGTTGACGGTCTGGGGGATGTCGCGCAGCGGCGCGTCGATCTTCAGGGCGCTACGGCTCTCGGTGGCCTTGTAGCTCTGCTGCTCGTAAGCACTGGTTACCGAAGTGGCCGGAATGGCCAGTGCTTCCTTGGTTTCAGCCTGAACAACGGGAATTGCCAGCAGGCCCAGCATCGGCAGAGATGCCGGGGCAATACGCTTCTTCGCCACCACGAGTTCCTTGCTCTAATGAAAAGAACAAATGGTAACAATTAGCATTTGTAAATCAAATGTAAATAATTCGTTTTGCCATTAAAAATTTCCCGCCGAGGATCGTGCAACGCCTCGGACCGCGCAGAGCGTGCCATGCAGTCGGCCGGCGAACGCCCTCACCCAGGCCCCTCTCCCCGAATAGGAGAGGGGTGACTCGCGGCGGCAAGGCACTGCCTCGGCACATACCCTGTAGGGGCGAATTCATTCGCCAAGCGGGCCGAAGGTCCGGTTCTTTGTGGGGGCGATTTCAATCGCTATGCAGGACGCGGTGCTGCCGCAGGTGGGGATGCCGATCAGCCCCCCGCACCGGCGTCAACTGTTGGCGCAGGCGCTGGATTCTTTCAGGTAGGTCACGGACTTCTCTTCGCCCTGGGAGTCGACGTAGGTCATCTTCGCCTGGATGGTTTCGCAGGTCAGCGAATTCGGTTCGTCGATCGAGATGACACGGGCGACGTCCAGCGGCATGCCGTAGCTGTATGGCACAGCGTCAGCGAGCTCGGCGGCGAAAACGCTGCCGCTGGCCAGCAGGGCGAGCAGCAGGGAAGCACTGGTGGTGATTACACGGTTCATGAGGGGACTCCTGAGTTGCCTTGGCGGGCCCCGGCATCGCCTGGCGATGCGTACTCGGCCCATGTGCCAATTCGACTCCACTCACGACGCGTGAAAAAGACGGCTTTGCTGAAAGCGCTTTTCCGTAGCACGTAACAATCCCCACCACCCGAAGGTCAACCCGACGGGAGAAGCAGGCTACGGGAACCCTCAGGGATTCACCTGGTAGCCACGCTGCTGCAGGCAACTCATGTAGGCCGAGGAGGCGGTGCTGCTGGCCTGCTGGTTGTTGCGACGGTCCTGCCGGCGCTCCTGACGCTGGCGCGAGCCGCCAACCACCATTCCGGCTACTGCGGCGTCCTTGGCCTTTTCCTGCCGGTACTCCTGCTGCAGATCGTCGTCGATCCGGTCGTAGTCATTGCTGCGCGCCTGGCCGACAGCGGCACCCGCTATGGCGCCGGTGGCGGCTCCGCGGACACGGCCGCCGCTCGGGTTGGACGTGGTGGTGCTCGTGGTGCTGCCGGCCTGGGCCTGGCAGTTGGCGATGTCTTGTTGGATCTGTTGCTGGGTCTGGCCCTGCAGCGGCACCACGGTCTCGGCGAAGGCGGGCGCGCAGATGAGCGAGGCGAGCAGGGTCCAGCGGCAAGGGGCAAAGGAGATCATGGGGGTGAGGCTCTCGAAGGAGGTGGATGGGGCCGACGTGTCTCCGACCATGTGGAGTTCAGTCTGGTTCGGCTCCGGGCTGCGCGACAGCAGCGCCGACCAATGGGCGCGGCCCATCGGCTTCAGGTAGCCTTGCGCACCCGCTAACCTCTACGCAGCCAATCGCACCGAGCCAATCTATGTCTGACCTGCCACTCGATGAAATCGACCGCCAGCTGATCGCCGCCCTGCAGATCAACGCCCGCGAGAGCGTGGCCACGCTGGCCCGGCGCCTGGGCATCGCGCGCACCACGGTGACCTCGCGCCTGGCACGGCTGGAGAAGGCGCAGGTCATCACCGGCTACGGCGTGCGCCTGGGCCGACGCGTGGCCGATGGCGGCTTGCAGGCCTACGTGGGGATCACGGTGAAACCGCGCAGCGGCAAGGACGTGCTGCGTCGCCTGGCCGGCATGGCGGAAGTGCAGGTGCTCTGCGCGGTGAGTGGCGAGTTCGACTACGTCGCCTGGCTGCGCGCCGACTCCCCCGAGCGCCTCGACGAGCTGCTGGACCTGATCGGCAGCGTGGACGGGGTGGAGAAGACCACCACCTCCATCATCCTCAGTTGCAAGATCGACCGCGGCCAGCCGCTGGCGCCTGCCGCCCTGTAGGTTGATGCGGGCGGTGATCCGCGAAAGCGCAACGAAGCCCATTGATGGGCGGCTAGCTTCGCCTGTTGGGCCTCGCCTGGCTCGGACCAACCCACTGCCTCGTTCGATCCACTGGCTACGCTGAGTGAAAGCGCGTGCACGCATGCCGGTCATTATGCACGGCCAGCTCGTCACTTTGCATTGCATCACTGCCAAATGACGACACTTTGCGTCTTATGGACGAAAACGACGCTCCCTAGAATGGCCCCACCGCGCCCAACGGGCCGCTCTCCCACAAGCCTTCAAGGTCCAGCATGAACAACAACAATCGTCACCCCGCCGACGGCAAGAAACCCATCACCATTTTTGGCCCGGACTTCCCCTTCGCCTTCGATGACTGGATTCAGCATCCGGCCGGCCTGGGCAGCATTCCCGCCGAGCATCATGGTGCCGAGGTGGCCATCGTCGGTGCCGGTATCGCCGGCCTGGTAGCGGCCTACGAGCTGATGAAGCTGGGCCTGAAACCGGTGGTGTACGAAGCCTCGAAGATGGGCGGGCGCCTGCGCTCGCAGACCTTCGAAGGCACCGACGGCATCATCGCCGAGCTGGGCGGCATGCGCTTCCCGGCCTCCTCCACCGCCTTCTACCACTACGTGGACATGCTGGGCCTCAAGACCCAGCCCTTCCCCAACCCGCTGACACCGGCCTCCGGCAGCACGGTCATCGATATCGAAGGCAAGACCTACTATGCCGAGAAAATGGCTGACCTGCCGGCACTCTTCCAGGAAGTGGCCGACGCCTGGGCCGACGCTCTGGAAGACGGCGCCCGCTTCGGCGACATCCAGCAGGCCATCCGCGACCGCGACGTGAAGCGCCTGAAGGAGCTGTGGAACACCCTGGTGCCGCTGTGGGATGACCGCACCTTCTACGACTTCGTGGCCAGCTCCAAGGCCTTCGCCAAGCTGTCCTTCCACCACCGCGAGGTGTTCGGCCAGGTGGGCTTCGGCACCGGCGGCTGGGACTCGGACTTCCCGAACTCGATGCTGGAAATCTTCCGCGTGGTAATGACCGCCTGCGACGACAACCAGCACCTGATCGTCGGCGGCGTACAGCAGGTGCCCATGGGCATCTGGCGCCACGTCCCCGAGAAATGCGTGCACTGGCCGGCAGGCACCAGCCTGGCGTCCCTGCACAACGGCGCGGCCCGCCCCGGCGTGAAGCGCATCGCCCGTGCCGCCGATGGCCGCCTCGCCGTCACCGACAACTGGGGTGACACCCGCCACTACGCGGCGGTGCTCGCCACCTGCCAGAGCTGGCTGCTGACCACCCAGATCGAGTGCGAGGAATCGCTGTTCTCGCAGAAGATGTGGATGGCCCTGGACCGCACCCGCTACATGCAGTCGTCCAAGACCTTCGTGATGGTCGATCGCCCGTTCTGGAAGGACAAGGACCCGCAAACCGGCCGCGACACCCTGAGCATGACCCTCACCGACCGCCTCACCCGCGGCACCTACCTGTTCGACAACGGCGACGACAAGCCGGGCGTGATCTGCCTGTCCTACTCCTGGATGAGCGACGCGCTGAAGATGCTGCCGCACCCGGTGGAGAAGCGCGTGAAGCTGGCTCTGGACGCGCTGAAGAAGATTTACCCGGACGTGGACATCGCCAGCCACATCATTGGCGACCCGATCACCATTTCCTGGGAATCCGACCCGCACTTCCTCGGTGCCTTCAAGGGCGCGCTGCCGGGTCACTACCGCTACAACCAGCGCATGTACGCGCACTTCATGCAGGACGACATGCCCGCCGAGCAGCGCGGCATCTTCATCGCCGGTGACGACGTGTCCTGGACCCCGGCCTGGGTGGAAGGCGCGGTGCAGACCTCGCTCAACTCGGTATGGGGCATCATGAAGCACTTCGGCGGCAGCACCCCGGCCGAGAACCCCGGCCCCGGCGACTGCTTCGCCGAACTCGGCCCCATCGCCCTGCCGGACTGACTCAGGAGACGTCCATGCGCATCGCCCTCTATCAGTGCCCGCCCCTGCCGCTGGAGCCTGCGGCCAACCTCGACCGCCTGCGCCAGCGGGCGGCCGAGGCGGCGCGGCGCGGCGCAGCCCTGCTGGTCACGCCGGAGATGTACCTCAGCGGCTACAACATCGGCCTGGAAGCGGTCAGCCGCCTGGCGCAGCCCGCCGACGGCGACTGGGCCGAGCAGGTGGCCGGGATCGCCCGCGAGCATGGCATCGCCCTGCTCTACGGCTACCCGGAGCGCAGCGCCGAGGGAAGCATCTTCAACTCGGTGCAACTGATCGATGCGCAGGGCCAGCGCCTTGGCAATTACCGCAAGACCCACCTCTTCGGTGAGCTGGACAGGAGCATGTTCAGTGCCGGCGGTGACGACTATCCGCTGCTGGAGCTGAACGGCTGGAAGCTGGGCATGCTGATCTGCTACGACGTGGAGTTCCCGGAGAACGTGCGGCGCCTGGCCCTGGCCGGCGCTGACGCGATTCTGGTGCCGACCGCCAACATGGAGCCGTACGACTTCGTCTGCGACGTGCTGGTGCGCGCCCGTGCCTTCGAAAGCCAGTGCTACCTGGCCTACGCCAACTACTGCGGCGCTGAAGGGGAGATCCGCTACTGCGGCCTCTCCAGCGTTTCCGCACCGGACGGCAGCCAGGCCGCTATTTGCGGCCGCGAAGAAACCCTGGCCTTCGCCGACCTCAAGCGGGACAAGCTGGAAGCCTCGCGGGCAGGGCTCACCTACCTCCGGGATCGGCGCGCGGAGTTGTATCGCCCGCTGACCTGAATCCGCAAATTCCTTGTGGGGGCGAATTTATTCGCTTGGGGCAGCGAAGCTGCCCTGCGACCTCAAAGGGCAGGCCTGCGGCCTGCTTAGCGAATGAATTGCCCCCACAGGAAAAGCGAAACAAGCGCGCGAAGATCAGGTCAGCGCAGCATGCGGCCCAGTGAGGTAGTCCAGCAGACGAAACAGCGTCGGCGCCAGGGCGCTGCAGTGGGGGAAGCCATCGCGGATGGCGGCCGCGTCCTCCACGGAGCCGGGTAGCTCCAGGTCCGCCGCGCAAGCCTCCATCATCGCCTCGATGCTCTCCGGCGTACCTTCCAGATGGCATTGCAGGGCGATGGCGCGCTCTTTCCAGACGAAGCCCTGGTTGGCGCAGGCCGCCGAGCCATAGAGCGGGATGGCGCCCGCCGGCAGGTCGAAGGTCTCGCCGTGCCAATGCATCGCCAGCAGGCGCTGGGGCAGCATGCGGCCCAACGGGGAGCGGTCCGCTTCGGGGCGTTTTTCCATGGGCCACCAGCCGATCTCCGCCTTGCCCTTGCGCACCTCGGCCCCCAGGGCCTGGGCCAGGAGCTGGCCGCCCAGGCAGATGCCGAGTATTCGCTTGCCGGCATCCAGCGATTGGCGGATCAGTTTCTTCTCAGCCTTGAGCCAGTGCAGTGCTGCCTCGTCATGCACGCTCATGGGACCGCCCATGACGATCAACAGGTCGAAGTCATCAGGTTTGGGCAGGCGCGCATCGGCGTAAAGATTGAATACCTGCACCCTGGCGGCGCGCAGATCGAGCCATTGATTGATGCGGCCAGGGCCTTCGAAAGGAGCGTGCTGCAGGATGGCGACGCGCATGTCAGGCAATCTCCAGGGGTTTGCTCTTGGCCAGGGCGAAGGCGCGGTTCAGGCGTTTGAGCATTTCGTCGACATTGGCGCGGCTTACGGTCAGCGCCGGGGTGAAGCGCAGGCAGTCCGCCTGCGGTGCGTTGATCAGCAGCCCTTCATCGAGGGCGTGGCGGGCCACCAGCGGCGCGGACTGGTGGATCAGCGGCAGGCCGACCATCAAGCCGTGGCCACGCAGGGGACCATGACCGTGGCGGCGGGCCACCCGCGCCAGGCCTTCGCGCAGGTGCTGGGCCACATCGCGCACCTGTTCCATGAAGCCCGGCTCCAGCACGGTGTCCAGCACCGCCAGGCCGGCGGCGGTCATCAGGGCGTTGCCGTGGTAGGTGCCGCCCTGCTCGCCCGGCTCGAAGCAGCAGGCGTTGCCACGGGCCAGCAGCGCCGCCAGGGGCACACCGCCGCCCAGGCCCTTGCCAAGGGTGATGATGTCGGCGCGGATGCCGTACAGCTCTTCGGCCAGCAAGGTGCCGCAACGGCCGATGCCGGTCTGTACTTCGTCGAGGATCAGCAACACACCCCGTTCGCGGCACAGGCGCTCGGCGCCCTGCAGGTAATCCAATGTGGCGGGCACGACGCCGGCCTCGCCCTGCACCGGCTCCAGCATCACGGCAACGGTTTGCTCATCCACTGCGGCGGCCAGGGCCTCGAGGTCGTTGTAGGGGACCTTGGTGAAGCCGGGCACTTTGGGTTCGAACAGCGCTTCGAAGGCCGGTTTGCCGGACGCGGACATGGCCGCCAGGGTGCGGCCGTGGAAGCTGTTGCAGGCGGTGACGATGCGATGGGCACCACCCCGATGCAGTTGACCCCATTTGCGCGCCAGCTTGATGGCGCCTTCGTTGGCCTCGGCACCGCTGTTGAGGAAGTAGACCTGGTCGCTGCCACTGGCCTGGCACAAGCGCGAGGCAAGTTCGAGCATGCCGCGGTTGTAGTAGGCCGGGCCGGGGTTGATCAGGCTTTCCGCCTGTCGCTTGAGGGCGTCCACCACCACGCTGGGGCTGTGGCCCAGGCTGTTGACCGCCCAACCCTGGGTGAAGTCCAGGTAGGCGCGGCTTTCGGAGTCCCAGAGCCAGGAACCCTGGCCACGCACGAAGAGCTGCGCCGGGCGTTCCACGGTCTTCATCAGGCGCAGGCTGGCAAGAGGGTCACGCATGCTCGGGAACCTTTTCATGGCGGTATTCGACGCCCAGCAGGCGCAGGCCGTCCGGGCTCTGCTCAAGGATTCGGCGCACTTCGCGACGCCGCTCGATGTGCAGGCTGAAGCCGTCTTCACGGGGGAAACGCGTGCGCAGCTCGCGGGTCAACTCGACGTAGCGCGCCTGGCTGACACTGAGTTCCGCCAGCAATACGTCCTCGCGGTGCAGGCTGATACGGTAGTCACTCATGCGCGCATCCCATCCAGCGGCAGCCCCAGCAGGCGGGCATTCCAATCTTCCACGGTGCCTGTACTGAGGCGGCGTGCAGCGGTGTCGCGCCAGCGTGTGGACAGTGCCTCGCACTGCTGCAACTGCTGCAGGCCGGCGTGCTCCAGCGGGTAGTGGAAGAAGCTCTGGATGGCATGGGCCACGGTCAGGCCGGGGTAGCTGCGCTGGATCAGTTCCAGGGCGTCTTCACGGCTGACGAAGCCCGGTCGCAGGACGCGGTAGAACCAGCCACAGCGACCGCTCTCTTGCACCTGCTCGGGCAGGCTGGGAATGCCCCAGCGGCGGCTCAGGCGATAGCAGGGCGAACGCGGTTGACTGACCTGGATGAACGCCTGGCCCCAGCGGAAGATATCGCCGATGCACACCTGGTCTTCGGTCAGGCCGTAGGTGGACAGGTTTTCGCCGAAGCTCGGCGCCTTCCAGTCGAGGTGACGGTAGTGCTTGCGCCAGTAGCGGTAGTGCTCGGCGGGGTAGTGATGCAGAGCGCGTTCAGGGCCGCCATGGAATCGCGGGTCACCCTGTTCGTCACTGCCCAGGCCCTGGGGCCAGAGCCAGAGGCGGTGGTCGATCGGCAGCTTGTCGATTGCACTGGACAAGCCGCCACCTATATCTTCGGCTTTACCTATGAAAACCCCATTGACGACTAACGCAGACATTCGCCCCCTCCAGCGCGTGAAACCGTCTCTACGCGGCATAGGCTATGGGCTTGTGGCACTCCGGGCCATTTCGATTTTCCAGCTTTATCGATAAGTAACGCTTATGGATTTTCGCCAGCTTCGCTACTTCGTCGCGCTCTACGAGGAAGGTCATGTGGGCCGCGCCGCCGAGCGCCTGAGCCTGTCGCAACCGGCGCTTTCGCAGCAGATCCGCCAGTTGGAACAGGGCCTGGACGTCAGCTTGTTCCAGCGCAGCGGCAAGCGCCTGCTGCCAACGCTCGCCGCTCACACCCTGTACAACCACGCCCTGCCCCTGCTGGACGGACTGGAACGCGCCCGCGAGGCCCTGCGCAGCTTCCGTGGCCAGTCGCCGCGCAGCCTGGCCATCGGCGTGCTGCAGACGGTCAATGCGTCGCTGGTGCCGATGCTGCTGGAACGCCTGCGCGAGGCACAGCCGCAACTGGTGGTGCAGATCTACGAACTGTCTGGCCTGGATATCGAGCGACGCCTGCTGACCGGCAACCTGGACATCGGCATCGGCTTCCTGCCGCCGCGCCAGCCGGGGCTGCACAGCCTGCTGCTGTACGAGGACGAACTGCAGCTGGTGATCCCCAACGAACACCCGCTGAAGGAGTTCAAGAAGGTGTCGCTGAGTCAGGCGGCCGAGCTGCCGATGCTGCTTCTGGGTGAGGAATTCCGCGTGCGGCAGATCTGGCAGGAGCAGCTCGCACTGCTCGGTCGGCGGCCCCACGTGCAGGCGGAGCTGAACCATATGGCCGGCATCCTCGACAGCCTGCCGCACACCATGCTGGCCACCGTCCTGCCCGGCCGTGCAAGGCAGATGCACGCCAACCAGGGCCTGCTGTGGAAACCCCTGAGTGAGCCACGGGTGCCATTGAAGGTGGGATTGGTGTTTCGCGATGCACAGCGCCAGCAGGCGACCCTGGAATTACTACGCTCGCTGCTGGAAGGCGTAATCGGGCCGAAGGAACCACTGCTCTAGGATTTCCGGGATGCAGAAAAAGAAAAACCCCGCCGAAGCGAGGTTTTGCAGACTGTGTCCCGACATCCCTGATCTGACCGCCATCCTGGCGGAAATCCGGCGTATCCCTGTTTTTCAGTGCGCTTCCTGCGCGACGTCCAATGGAGTGAAGATTAATCCCGGTCGCTTGGGCCCGAAAGGAGCTATAGCCACCAGCGCGTGTAAGCCAATGCTTACACGATTTAGCGATTAATCCTGGGAGTCTTATTGCAACCGCGGGTGCAACCAAGCAAGCGATCGGTTGGTCTTGGTTTGGGCACGGCGCTCTTGTTAGACTCGTTTTGTCCTACAAGAACAACAGACCCCGACAAGGCGGTCCCAGGGTCAAGACCATGCGCCCAGTCGTTACTGCCCTCTCCTGCCTGGCGGCTGTTGCCGCCGGTTTCGCATTCGCCGGTGGCCAGGATCGCCTGGCCGATCCCAAGACCGCGGTCGAGCAGGCCTTCTGGCAACAGCTCTATGCCAACGGCGGCACCACCCTCTATTGCGGCAAGGCCTTCAGCATCCCCGGCGGCCTTCTGAGCGCCAGCCCGGTGTACAGCACCAAGCAGATCAAGAGCGCCTTGCGCTGCATCACCGACAGCCAGTGCCAGACGGCCAACCCGCAATATCCCTACATGCTCTCCGACCTGCACAACCTCTACCCGGACCAGTCGCGCATCGAACTGGCGCGGCGCAACGCCTTGTTCGGCACTGTAGGCGAAGGCGGTCAGAGCACGCTGGCCGACTGCGACTTCAAATCCGCATACCAACTGGTGGAGCCCCGCGACGCCGCCAAGGGCAACGTGGCCCGGGCGATCTTCTACATGCACACGGAATACGGTTTGCCCATCGTCGGGCAGCTGCAGATGTTCCAGCAGTGGAACCGCCTGGACCCGGTGGATGACGAGGAACGCGCCCGCAACGGCCGCATCGAAGCCCTCCAGGGCAACCGCAATCGGTACATCGACGAACCGAGCCTGGCGGATTCGCTGCAGCCGTGATGGCCCCTTATGGGAGCAGTACCCGCTTTTCGTAGGTTGGGTAGAGCTTGCGAAACCCAACGCGGCGAACTCCCCCGCGCCGTTGGGCCTCGCTCCTCGGCGCCAACCCACGGGGCCGCGATGCGGCCCATCGCGAATAAATTCGCTCCCACAGTTCAGACAGGCGCCTGAAAAAACAAAGCCCCGCAATTGCGGGGCTTGTATTAGCCGGTAACGCTTAGAACTGCTCGGCGTCCAGCAGGTAGAGCGACTCGCTGCCGGCCTTCACCGAGGCGGTCAGGGAGTGGATACGCGGCAGCAGGCGGGCGAAGTAGAAGCGCGCGGTGCCCAGCTTGCTGGCGTAAAAGTCGTCCTGACCTTCCTTGCCCAGGGCAGCGCGGGCCATCAATGCCCACATGTAGGCGTAGGCGGTGTAGCCGAACACATGGAGGTATTCCACCGAGGCGGCACCGATCTCGTTCGGGTTGTTCTTCGCGCGGTCCAGGACCCAGGCGGTCAGCTCGTCGAGGTTGGCGACAGCGGCTTTCAGCGGCTCGGTGAACTCGGCCAGGTCGGCGGAAGCGCCGCCCACGAAGGCCTTGATCTCGTCGGCGAAGTGCTTGTAGAACGCGCCACCGCTGGCCACGACTTTGCGGCCCACCAGGTCGAGGGCCTGGATGCCGTTGGTGCCTTCGTAGATCTGGGTGATGCGCACGTCACGCACCAGTTGCTCCTGGCCCCACTCACGGATGAAGCCGTGGCCGCCGAAGACCTGCTGGCCGTGGACGGTGGTTTCCAGACCGAGGTCGGTGAGGAAAGCCTTGGCCACCGGGGTCAGCAGGGCGACCAGTTCCTCCGCACGTTTGCGGATGGTGGCATCTTCGCTGTACTTCGCGGTGTCCAGCTGCATGGCGACATAGCTGGAGAAGGCACGGCCGCCTTCGTTGGCTGCCTTCATGGTCAGCAGCATGCGGCGCACGTCGGGGTGCACGATGATCGGGTCGGCGGCCTTGTCCTTGGCGACCGGGCCGGTCGGCGCGCGGCTCTGGATACGCTCACGGGCGTATTCCACTGCGCTCTGGTAGGAACGCTCGCCAGAGGCCAGACCCTGGATACCAACGCCGAGGCGCTCGTAGTTCATCATGGTGAACATGGCGGCCAGGCCCTTGTTCGGGGCATCGACGATGTAGCCGGTGGCGCCGTCGAAGTTCATCACGCAGGTGGCCGAACCCTTGATGCCCATCTTGTGTTCGATGGAGCCGCAGGACACGGCGTTCTGCTCGCCCAGGGAGCCATCGGCGTTGACCATGACCTTCGGCACCAGGAACAGGGAGATGCCTTTCGGACCAGCCGGGGCGTCGGGCAGCTTAGCCAGTACCAGGTGGATGATGTTCTCGGTCAGGTCGTGCTCACCGCCGGTGATGAAGATCTTGGTGCCGGTGATCTTGTAGCTGCCGTCGGCCTGGGGTTCGGCCTTGGTGCGGATGATGCCGAGGTCGGTACCGGCGTGCGGTTCGGTCAGGCACATGGAGCCGGACCAGACACCTGCGTACATGTTCGGCAGGTACTTTTCCTTCAGCTCTTCGCTGGCGTGGGCGTTGATCGACAGGCAAGCGCCGGCGGTCAGCATCGGGTACAGGCCGAAGGACAGGTTGGCCGCGTTGACCATCTCTTCCACCTGAGCGGAAATCACCTTGGGCATGCCCATGCCGCCGAAGACGGGATCACCGCCCACCCCAACCCAGCCGCCTTCGGCGTACGTCTTGTAGGCCGCGGGGAAACCGGCCGGGGTTTTCACTGCGCCGTCGCTCCAGGAGCAACCTTCTTCGTCGCCGCTGCGGTTCAGCGGGGCGATCACGCCACCGGTGACCTTGCCGGCTTCTTCCAGGATGGCGGAGGCGGTGTCGGCGTCGACCACTTCGGCCAGGGCAGGCAGTTCAGCCCAGAGCTTGGCGACCTCGAAGACTTCATTGAGGACGAAGCGCATATCGCGCAGGGGCGCTTTGTAGTCAGCCATGTGCAAACCTCGCAATCACTCACAGGTGGCCAGTGGGGCCGGTTTCACGGATAGACCCGGAGTGTACATGAACAACTTTTTAGAGACATAGTGTCACTTAGTGACCATATAGTCAAAGTCAGTCACACACCCCGACAGAAAGGAAAAGGCCCGCTCCAGGCGGGCCTTCGACCGTCTATCGGCGGATCAGAGCGCAAAGTTCTCTGCCGGCAATTGCATCAGGCAATCGCTCCCCGCCTCCACCGCCGCCCGGTGGGCCTCGGTGCGCGGCAGCAGGCGCTTGAAGTAGAAATCGCAGGTCGCCAGCTTGGTCTGATAGTAGGCGCTGTCGCCCTCGCCCGCCCGCAGCTTGGCTTCCGCCACCAAGGCCATGCGCAGCCAGAGCCACGCCAGGGTGATGTAGCCGGAGTACATGAGGTAGTCGAGGGCGGCGGCGCCCACTTCGTCCGGGTTCTTCATGGCGGCCATGCCGACCTTCTGAGTCAGCTCGCCCCACTGCTGGTTGAGACGCGCCAGCTCGGCTACCTGCGCCTTGAAGCGCGGGTGCTCGGCCTGGGCCTGGCAGAACTTGTGGATCAGTTTGGTGAAGCCGCGCAGCAGCTTGCCCTGGCTGCCGAGCACCTTGCGGCCGAGCAGGTCGAGGGCCTGGATGCCGTTGGTGCCTTCGTAGATGGGGGCGATGCGGCAGTCGCGCACCAGCTGCTCCATGCCCCACTCGCGGATGTAGCCGTGGCCGCCGAACACCTGCATGCCGAGGTTGGTGGCTTCGAGGCCGGAATCGGTCATGAAGGCCTTGCAGATCGGGGTAAGGAAGGCCAGCAGGTTCTCGGCTTCTTCGCGCTGCTCGGCGCTGTCGCTGCGATGGGCGATGTCCAGTTGCTGGGCGGTGAAATAGGCCAGGGCGCGGTTGCCTTCGTTGAAGGCCTTCATGGTCAGCAGCATGCGGCGCACATCGGGGTGCACGATGATCGGGTCGGCCGGCTTGTCCGGCGCCTTGGGTCCGGTGAGCGCGCGCATCTGCAGGCGGTCATTGGCATAACGCACGGCGCCCTGGTAGCTGGCTTCGCCGAGGCAGAGGCCCTGCATGCCGGTGCCCAGGCGGGCGTGGTTCATCATGGTGAACATACAGTTCAGGCCCTTGTTGGCTTCGCCGATGAGGAAGCCCGTGGCGCCGTCGAAATTCATCACGCAGGTGGCCGAGGCCTTGATGCCCATCTTGTGTTCGATGGAACCGCAGGACACGGCGTTGCGTTCGCCGATGCCCTCACCGGCCGGGAGAAACTTGGGCACGATGAACAGCGAGATGCCCTTGGTGCCCGCCGGCGCATCGGGGAGCTTGGCCAGCACCAGGTGGACGATGTTCTCACTCATGTCGTGCTCGCCGGCGGAGATGAAGATCTTGGTGCCGGAGATCGCATAGCTGCCGTCGGCCTGGGGCACGGCGCGGGTCTTGATGATGCCGAGGTCGGTGCCGCAATGGGGCTCGGTGAGGCACATGGTGCCAGTCCAGCGGCCTTCGGTGAGGCGGGTCAGGTAGGTCTGCTTCTGCTCTTCGGTGCCGTGGGCGTGGATGGCCGACATGGCGCCGTGGGTCAGGCCCGGGTACATGGCCCAGGACTGGTTGGCCGAGGCGACCATCTCGCTGATGATCAGCCCGAGGGAATGGGGCAGGCCCTGGCCGCCATAGGCCGGGTCCGCCGCCAGGCCGTTCCAGCCGCCTTCGACGTACTGGGCGAAGGCTTCCTTGAAGCCCTTGGGCGTGGTCACCACGCCGTCGCGCCACTGGCACTCTTCTTCATCGCCGGAACGGTTGATGGGCGAAAGCACCTGTTCGCAGAACCTGGCGCCTTCTTCGAGGATGGCGGCAACCATGTCCGGGGTGGCGTCGCTGGCGCCCAGCGCCGCGTAGCTGGCCGGGTAGTCGAAGACTTCGTCGATGAGGAAACGGATGTCGCGCAGCGGGGCCTTGTATTCGGGCATGGCAGGTTCTCCTTGTGAGGGCAGCACTCGATCGTCCGACCCTACTGTGCACCCACCTCCCCTACAACGACGCTACCGCTGCTGAATGGAGCGTCATAACCGGCCGCCTCAGCTACTGGCGGCCTTCTTCACCCGCACCGCCCCCCGGCGATTCTCGCCATGGCGGAAGACCCGGTTGCGCCCGGCGCTCTTGGCGCTGTAGAGCGCCTGGTCGGCAGCCTTGATGACTTCTTCCGGGGTGCGCTGTTCGGCATCCCGTTCGGCCACACCGATGCTGATGGTCACCGACACGGTCTGACCGCTGGCGGCGCCACGCTTGGCACGACCTGTGTCGTCACTCTTCGGCCGGCTGTCCTGGTCGCGCAGGTGCATCTGGTACTGCTCGATGGCCTGGCGCACAGCTTCCAGGTGAGGCATGCACTCCTCCACCGACTTGCCGGGGAAGAGGATGGTGAATTCCTCGCCACCATAGCGGTACGCCTTGCCACCGCCGCCCACCTTGCGCAGACGGCTGGCCACCAGGCGCAGCACTTGGTCACCCACATCGTGGCCGTAGGTGTCGTTGAATTTCTTGAAGTGGTCGACGTCGGTCATCGCCAGCACGTAGTTGCGCCCGAGACGCCGCAGGCGCTCGTTCAGCGCACGACGGCCGGGCAGACCGGTGAGCTCATCGCGGAAGGCCATCTGGTAGGCCTCGTGGGCCACGGACGCGGTGAGCGCGAGCATCACCATACTGCTCATCACGTGCAGCGCATGGGGCAGCAGGAAGGTCTTGGGCAACATCCACAGCAGGCCGACCAGTCCGAGCAATTGAGCCGCATGCTGCGGTCGCGGCTGGCGCAGGTAGGTGACAAGCAACGCCACCAGGGCGACGACGAACGCCAGGTAGACCAGCTGCACGAGGGTCATCCAGCTGCCGTGGAGCAAGGGCCAGTAGATCTGGCCGATGAGGCCCAGCACCGCATCCGGGTAGTTGCTGCCCAGTGCCACCGTCACGCCGAGCACTGCCGTCAGCACCGCGCCACGGGCGACGAAATCCTGCAGCAGGTGGGTGCGCTCCTCCCAGCAGCCGTACAGGCCATAGAGCATGGGCAGCAGCAGGCTGGCGAGGTGGAAGACCAACCCGGCGTCCTCTCGCACCACCCGCTCGGCCTGGTAGTAATCGACCTGGGTATCGAGTTGGTAGTAGACCAGGTAGACCACCAGCAGCAGCGCCACCTGGCGCACCCGGCCATAGGCCGAGCAGAAGGCGCCGCCCAGCAGCAGGAGCAAGGTGGGCAGTACATTGAAGAGGGAGGTGAAGAACTCGTTCATCCCCGACAGCGAGCCCACCACCCCGCCCCCGACCACCAGCAGCAATGGGGGAAGGAAATGGCTGACGCGATAGGACACACGAGGCCGCACGGGGTCTGATCCTGGGATTCGAGGGCTGGGAAAACGAGGTGGCGATATGATTGCACAGGCGCGACAGGCACGCACAGGGCGGCGCTGCGAACTTCTGCACAACTAATCGCCCGGAACGAAAAAGCCCGCCGGGTGGCGGGCTCTTCGTGTAGCGCTGAACCTTAGTAGCCCAGGTCGAAATCTTCTTCGGCCAGGTCCATCAGGTTGCTCGCACCGGACAGCATGGTTTCCACGTGGGTGCGGGTACGCGGCAGGATGCGCTTGAAGTAGAAGCGCGCGGTCTGCAGCTTGGCCTTGTAGAAGGCGGCATCGCCTTCGCCTGCGGCCAGTTTCTCGGCAGCCAGGCGAGCCATGTCGGCCCAGAAGTAGGCCAGGCAGGCGTAACCGGAGTACATCAGGTAGTCCACCGAAGCGGCCCCCACTTCCTCGCGGTCCTTCATGGCGGCCATGCCGATCTTCATGGTCAGCTCGCCCCACTCCTTGTTCAGCTTGGCCAGCGGCTCGACGAATTCCTTGACGGCTTCGTTGGCTTCGTTGGCCTGGCAGAACTTGTGCACGATCTTGGTGAAGCCCTTCAGCGCTTCGCCCTGGGTCATCAGGATCTTGCGGCCCAGCAGGTCGAGGGCCTGAACGCCGGTGGTGCCTTCGTACATCATGGAGATGCGGCAGTCACGCAGGTTCTGCTCCATGCCCCACTCGCTGATGAAGCCGTGGCCGCCGTAGATCTGCATGCCGTGGGAAGCGGATTCGAAGCCCACTTCGGTCATGAAGGCCTTGGCGATGGGAGTCAGGAAAGCCAGCAGGCCGTCAGCAGCTTTCTTCTGCTCTTCGTCCTGGCTGTACTTGACGATGTCCACTTGCTTGGCGGTGAAGTAGACCATGGCGCGGTTGCCTTCGGCGAAGGCCTTCATGGTCAGCAGCATGCGACGCACGTCCGGGTGGACGATGATCGGGTCGGCAGCCTTGTCCGGCGCTTTCGGGCCAGTCAGGGAACGCATCTGCAGACGCTCGCGAGCGTACTTGATGCCACCCTGGAAACCGATTTCGGCGTGGGCCAGGCCTTGCAGCGCGGTACCCAGGCGAGCAGTGTTCATGAAGGTGAACATGCAGTTCAGGCCTTTGTTCGCCGGGCCGATCAGGAAGCCGGTGGCGCCGTCGAAGTTCATCACGCAGGTGGCGTTGCCGTGGATGCCCATCTTGTGCTCGATGGAACCGCAGGAAACGGCGTTGCGCTCGCCGACCGAACCATCGGCGTTGGGCATGAACTTCGGAACGATGAACAGGGAAATACCCTTGGTGCCGGCCGGAGCGTCAGGCAGGCGGGCCAGGACGATATGGACGATGTTGTCGGCCATGTCGTGTTCACCGGCGGAGATGAAGATCTTGGTGCCGGAAACCTTGTAGGAACCATCAGCCTGGGGCTCGGCCTTGGTGCGCAGCATGCCCAGGTCAGTACCGCAATGCGGCTCGGTCAGGCACATGGTGCCAGTCCACTCGCCGGATACCAGCTTGGTCAGGTAGGTGTGCTTCTGCTCGTCGGTGCCATGGGCGGACAGGGTGTTCATCGCACCATGGGACAGGCCGGGGTACATGCCCCAGGACCAGTTGGCCTCGCCAACCATCTCGCTGATGGCCAGGCCCAGGGATTCCGGCAGACCCTGGCCGCCGTGGTCGACGTCATGAGCCAGGCTCGGCCAGCCGCCTTCGACGAACTGCTTGTAGGCTTCCTTGAAGCCGGTCGGGGTCTTAACGCCGGACTCGCTCCAGGTGCAGCCCTCGGTGTCACCCACACGGTTCAGCGGAGCGATTACCTGCTCACAGAACTTGGCACCCTCTTCGAGGATGGCGTTGACCATATCCGGGGTAGCGTCCTGGCAGCCAGGCAGGCTCTGATAGTGCGCTTCGTAGCCGAGCAGTTCGTCACGAACGAAGCGAATATCACGCAAGGGGGCCTTGTAATCAGGCATAGCGGTAAACCTCTGCAGTGGGTTCCTGGTTCAGCTGACCGGAGCGCCGGTCGCTAACGGCATTTGTGGTGATCACGAGAGCAATCAAACAGGCGTTTGAAACATACGTTTACGCCAATTCCCTGTCAAGCGCTGCGCCCGACCGACCGGTCATCTCCCTGGCAGGCAGCCGAAGGCCCTGCCTGAAGACAGTAAAGATCAAGAACCAGCGCAACAGCGCCGGAACGAGGCAGGACGGAGAGGATGCGAAAAGGGCCGCGAGAGGCGGCCCTTGGGGGGATCAGGCGAAGGTGTCGATGAGGCTGCCGATCATCTGGTCGGTGGCCTTGGCGACCATGCTGCCGGCTTCGGCCTGGACCTTGCCAGCCTCGAGGGCGAGCAGGATGGAGGTGAGGTCGGCGGGCTGCTGCGAGTCGGCGCCTGCGACCGTGCTGCTGGCAATTTCGCCGGCAGCCTTCTCGACCATGCGCTGGCCGGACTGGATGGCGCCAAGACCGGCGCTGAAGCCACTACCCTGGATTTCCATGGCGGATACCGAAGCTCGTTTGTCGATGCCGGCAATTGAAGCAGCCGGCGTGGCACTGTGCAATCAGCGCTGGACGAACGTACCTAGCGGCGTCAGGTCGAGATGGCGCGCCACCGCCGCCGGGCTTGCCTCGTCCAGGCGCGGCACGCGGCCCAGGCATGGCGCCGGCAGGCGCTCGGCCAGGGTGGCGAGGTTCTCTTCCAGGCGCGATGTCTGCGGGTCGACCACATTGGCGACCCAGCCTGCGAGGGTCAGGCCATCACGCTGGATCGCCTCGGCGGTCAGCAGCGCATGGTTGATGCAGCCCAGCCGCACGCCGACCACCAGGATCACCGGCAGGCCAAGGGCGATGGGCAGGTCCGACAGGGTGGCGGAGCCAGCCAGGGGCACGCGCCAGCCGCCCGCCCCTTCCACCAGGCTGAAATCGGCGCCCATGGCCAGGACCCGGCGTACCGGACCGGCAAGGGCGTCCACATCCAGACGGACGCCGGCCTCACGTGCGGCAAGATGCGGTGCGATGGCCGGGGCGAAGGCCAGCGGATTGACCTCCTCATAGGCCAGCGGCAGCGTGCACTCGCCCAGCAGCGCCAGGGCATCGCTGTTGCGCAGGCCGTCGACGGTCTCCTCGCAGCCGGACGCCACCGGCTTGGCTGCCGCGGTGGACAACCCCAACGCCCGGGCCGCGTGCAGCAGCCCAGCGGCGATGGTGGTCTTGCCGATCTCGGTGTCGGTGCCGGTAACGAAGTAGGCGGCCGCCATTTCAGTCTTCCTTCTTCAGTACGCCGTAGACCACCTGGTAGGTGGCCGGCAGGCCCTGTGGCTGGCGGAAGCGCTCGTAGGCCTCCACCAGCGCCAGGATGCGCGCCCGCCCGGTCAGCCCGCCGGGGCGGCCGGGGTTGAGGTTGTGGGCGCCAAGGGCCTTGAGTTCGTGGGTCAGGGTGCGCAGGTCGGCGTAGTGCAGCACCTGGGGTTCGCTGCTGAGGTCGAGCGGCAGCAGGCCGCTGGCAGCGCACAGGTCCTGATAGTCCTCCAGGCGGCGGAAGCGGTTGACGTGGACGAAGCCATCCACCGCCTGCCAACTGTCGCGCAGCTCCTGCAGGGTGCCGACGCAGAGGCTGCTGAAAGCGAACACGCCGCCCGGTTGCAGGACGCGGCGGGCCTCGGCGAGCACGGCGGCGAAGTCGGCGCACCACTGCACGGCGAGGCTGGAGAAGATCAACTGCTGGGTGCCGCTGGCCACGGGCAGATGTTCGGCATCTCCGGCGATGAAGCGCCGCGCACCGCCCAGCGGTCGCGCATGGCGCAGCATGCCTTCGGCGATGTCCACGGCAAGGCCGTCGCCCACGGGGAAGCGCTCGGCCAGGGCCCGGGAGAAGTAACCGGTGCCGCAACCCAGGTCGAGCCACTGCTGCGGCTCGAAGCCTTGCGGCAGCCGGCTCAGCAGTTCGTGGCCGACCGCCCGCTGCAGGGCGGCGACGCTGTCGTAGCTGTCCGCTGCACGGGAAAAGGACGCCGCCACCTGACGCTTGTCCGGCAGATGGCCCTCGACCTCGGCAGCGATCCTTGGATCAGACATCGTCACCCTCGCGCATGAAACCGAGGATGGTTGCCGCTACCTCCTCCGGCCGTTCCAGTGGCAGGCCGTGGCTGGCGTCGGCGAAAACCTGTACTTCCACATCCGGCAACCATTCCAGCAGCGCATCGGCGGCGGTGGCCGGCACCAGCGCATCGCGACCGGCGAACAGGTGCAGCTGCGGACCGCCGAAGCCCTGGATCGCCGCGCGGATGTCCAGCACATCGAGCAGGCGCAGGCCGGCATCGAGCACCTTGGGCTCGGTGGGCACCTGGGTGACCTGGAGTTGCCGCGCAAGCGTACGGGCATCCCGCGCCCCCTGGGCCACCAGCATGGTGAAGCGCTTCAGGGTCTGTGCGGGGTCCAGGCGGCACGCCTCGTAGAAGGCCGCGAAGATTTCCTGGGACATGGCGCAGGGCCAGTCGTCTCGGTCACGAAAACTCATGTTGCTGCACAACCCGATCAGTCCACGGCAGGCGTCGCCACGGCGTGCTGCCAGTTGCGCAGCAAGCATGCCGCCGAGGGACCAGCCGGCCAGCCAGCTGTCCTGGGGCAGGCGCGCGTCCAGTTCGTCCAGCCAGGCGCCGGCCTGGTCCATGGCGGGCAAGGGCTCGATCTCCACCGCCAGGTGCGGCGCACGATCAAGCAGGGCTTCACGCAGGGGTTCGAGGGCGGCCGGGCCAATGGCCCAGCCCGGCAGCAGAATCAGGCGCTCACGCATCGGGGGCTTCCTCCTTCGCCAGGGTTGCCCAGCACTCGGCCAGGGCACTCAGCAAGGATTCAAGCTGCTCTTCGCTGTGAGCGGCGGAGAAAGTGACGCGCAGCCGCGCACTGCCGGCCGGTACGGTGGGCGGGCGGATAGCACCGACCAGGATGCCGCGATCTCGCAAGAGGGCAGAAAGCTTCAGGGCGCGGGCGCTGTCGCCGATCAGGATCGGCTGGATCGGCGTCGGGCTGTCCATCAGCTCCAGGCCGATTTCGGCGGCGCCCTCGCGGAAGCGCTGGATCAGCTTGTTCAGGTGCTCGCGGCGCCAGCTTTCGCGCTGCAGCAGCTCCAGGCTCTTCAAGGTGGCGCAGGCCACGGCCGGGGGCTGGCTGGTGGTGTAGATGTAGGGGCGGGCGAACTGGATCAGCGTCTCGATCAGCTCTTCGCTGCCGGCGACGAAAGCGCCGGCGGTGCCAAAAGCCTTGCCCAGGGTGCCCACCAGCACGGGCACATCGTCCAGGCCCAGGCCGAAGTGTTCGACGATGCCGCCGCCAGTGGCACCCAGCGGACCGAAGCCGTGGGCGTCATCCACCATCACCCAGGCGCCACGGGCTTTCGCGGCGGCGCAGACGGCGGGCAGTTCGGCGAGGTCGCCGTCCATGCTGAACACGCCGTCAGTGACCACCAGGGTGTTGCCTTCGGCCTTTTCCAGGCGACTGGCGAGGCTGTCGACATCGTTATGCAGGTAGCGCGAGAAACGCGCGCCGGAGAGCAGACCGGCGTCCAGCAGGGACGCATGGTTCAGGCGGTCTTCCAGCACGGTATCGCCCTTGCCCAGCAACGCAGTGACGGCGCCCAGGTTGGCCATATAGCCGGTGGAAAACAGCAGCGCGCGGGGCCGGCCGGTGAAGTCGGCCAGGGCCAGTTCCAGATCGTGGTGCGGGCCGCTGTGGCCGATCACCAGGTGCGAAGCGCCACCACCGGCGCCCCAGCGTTCCACGCCACGCTGCAAGGCGGCCTTCACCTCGGGGTGGTCGGCCAGGCCCAGGTAGTCGTTGGAACAGAAGGCCAGCATGGGTCGGCCGTCCACCACCACCTCGGGGCCCTGGGGGCTTTCCAGCAACGGGCGCTGGCGATAGAGGTTTTCCGCATGGCGGGCGGCGAGGCGCGAGGCGAGATCGAAAGACATGGGCGGTTCGGTTTTCGTAGGGGCCAGCGTGCTGGCGAACCTGTAGGAGCCGCCCTTCGCGAGCAAGCTCGCTCCTACAGGATTCGATAACGCGGTATCAGGCGGAAGCGGCGTCGTAGAACAGCTGCGAGTCGCGCTGCTCGACCAGGGCCTGCTCGATGGCGGCCTGGTGCACTTCGTCGGCGTGCTCTTCGCGCTCTTCCGGCTTGATGCCGAGACGAGCGAACAGTTGCATGTCCTTCTCGGCCTGCGGGTTCTTGGTGGTCAGCAGCTTCTCGCCGTAGAAGATCGAGTTGGCGCCGGCCATGAAGGCCAGGGCCTGCATCTGCTCGTTCATCTGCTCGCGGCCGGCGGACAGGCGCACGTGGGATTTCGGCATCATGATCCGGGCGACGGCCAGGGTGCGGATGAAGTCGAACGGATCGACGTCCTTCTCTTCGGCCAGCGGGGTGCCCTTGACCTTCACCAGCATGTTGATCGGCACCGATTCCGGGGGCTCGGGCAGGTTGGCCAGCTGGATCAGCAGGCCGGCGCGGTCTTCTACCGACTCGCCCATGCCGAGGATGCCGCCGGAGCAGATCTTCATCCCCGCCTCGCGCACGTACGCCAGGGTCTGCAGACGCTCGCTGTAGGTGCGGGTGGTGATGATGTTGCCGTAGAACTCCGGCGAGGTATCCAGGTTGTGGTTGTAGTAGTCCAGGCCTGCGTCGGCGAGGGCCTTGGTCTGCTCCTGGTCCAGGCGCCCCAGGGTCATGCAGGTTTCCAGGCCGAGTTTCTTCACGCCCTTCACCATTTCCAGCACGTAGGGCATGTCCTTGGCGGACGGGTGCTTCCAGGCGGCGCCCATGCAGAAGCGGGTGGAACCGATGGCCTTGGCTTCGGCAGCGGCTTCGAGCACCTTCTGCACTTCCATCAGCTTTTCCTTATCCAGGCCGGTGTTGTAGTGGCCGGACTGAGGGCAATACTTGCAGTCTTCCGGGCAGGCGCCGGTCTTGATCGACAGCAGGGTGGAAACCTGTACCCGGTTCGGGTCGAAGTTCGCGCGGTGGACGGTCTGGGCGTGGAACAGCAGGTCATTGAACGGCTGTTCGAACAGCGCCTTCACCTCGGCGAGGGACCAGTCGTGACGGGTAGCGATGGATGCGGTTGCACTCATGGAGGTTTCCTTCGACGCTGTAGGGCGCCTTTGTCGGGGATACCCGGAACAAAATTCCGGGAATTCAGGCTTAGGGCATCATAAGTTGAGCTGTGACGCTGTCAACCAGGATTACGACACAGGTCGACATCTGATCATTTTTTAATCACTCAAACCACTGAACCAGATTTCCCGGCGCGGCTCCAATCCAGGGCAGCCCGCCGCTGAAGGAGCAATACATCGCAATGCGTACCGAAGGATTTTTCGAGTGGCTCGGCCGGATGATCGGCACCGTCATCCGCTTTTTCGTCGACCTGCTCTCTGGGGTGCTGGGCGGCATAGGGCAGGCCATCGACGACTTTTTCAACGGCCTGGCGCGGGCCATCGGCATGGACGTGTCCTTCTTCAGCCTGTTCCTGCTGGTCATCGGCCTGCTTCTGCTCTACAGCGGCATCCGCGCCTTCATTCGCAAGTCCATCATCGGCGGCCTGGTGCTCACCTTCCTCGGTCTGGTGGTGATGAGCTGGCTGATCGTCTGAATCCCATGTCCCACGGAGGGGACCATGTTCGCTCTGCTCGCCCGGCTGCGGCCGGACTGGCTTCGTCACACGCCCACCTGCCTGCTCTGCCGCGCACCGGGAGGCAGCCTGCCCATCTGCAGTGGTTGTGAGGCCGAACTCCCCTGGCTCGCCGGGCATTGCTCGGTGTGCGCTCTACCCTTGCCCACCCAAGGACTGCCGTGCGGCGAATGCGTGAAACGACCGCCTCCCTTCAGCCGGGTGGAGGCTGTCTGGCGCTACGGCTTTCCGATAGACAGCCTGATCACCCGTTTCAAGCACCAGGGCAACTGGCCCCAAGGCCGTCTTCTCGGGGAACTGCTCACGCGCCATCTGGAGCATGCCTTCAACGACGGTTTGCCGCGCCCCGCCGCACTTCTGCCGGTTCCGCTGGCTCCACCCCGCCTGCGCAAGCGGGGCTTCAACCAGGCACAAATGCTGGGGCGCTGGCTGGGCAAAGAGCTGGACATCCCGCTGCGGGATGACTGGTTGCAGCGGATCGAGGACGGGCCGCCGCAACAGGGCCTGGATGCCGCTGCACGGCGCCGTAACCTGCGCCACGCCTTCGCCCTGGCGCCGCGAGCAGATGTGAAGGGTCTGCATGTCGCGCTGGTGGACGATGTGCTGACAACAGGCACCACCGCGCATTTCCTCGCCCGCTTGCTCAAGCGGGCTGGCGCCACGCGGGTGGACGTCTACTGCCTGGCGCGCACGCCTCGCCCTGGCGACCGCTGAAGGCTTGACGCGATGGGCCCGCGGGCGCAGCCTGCGCGCCAGAACCCCTGACGACCCGCCTGCCCATGAGCCTGACCAGCGCCCTCACCCAGCAACTCACCCGCCGCCCGCAGCGTCTGGCGCTGCTGGAGCAGATTGCCGTGCAAGGTTCGATCACCCGCGCCGCCAAGGCCGCTGGGCTGAGCTACAAGGCCGCGTGGGACGCCATCGACGAGCTGAACAACCTTGCCGAACGGCCTCTGGTGGAACGCTCGGTGGGGGGCAAGGGTGGTGGCGGTGCACGACTGTCCGCCGAGGGCGAGCGCCTGCTCGCGCTCTACAAGCGCCTGGAAAGCCTGCAAGCGCGCCTGCTGGAAAGCGCAGAAAGCGAACAGGACCTTGAGCTGCTGGGCCGCCTCATGCTGCGCACCAGTGCTCGCAATCAGCTGAGCGGCCGAGTGCTCGACATCCAGCCCAAGGGCCGCAATGACCTGGTGAAGGTCGAACTGGCCGGAGGCGCCTGCCTGCTGGCGCAGATCACCCGCGATAGCACCGAAAAGCTGGAACTGGCCCCGGGCCGCGGCGTGGTGGCACTGATCAAGGCCGGCTGGCTGCGCCTGCAGCCGCTTTCCGAACCGGTCGACGAATTACTGAACCAGTTGCAGGGCCGGATCGAGGAAATCCTCGACGCCACCGACGGCCCGAGCGAAGTCCGCATCGCCCTGGCCAGCGGCCAGACCCTCTGTGCCCTGGTCGAACCCGAGCGCGCGGCACAGCTCGGCCTCAAGCCCGGCGATGAGGTCCGCGCTCAGTTCGCACCCGGCCAGGTACTGCTCGGCACCGCGCTCTAGGCCGTTATTCCGACGCGCAGCAAATCGCTCCCAGGGATAGACTGGGCGCCTGACTGCCGGAGCCTCCCATGTCCCACCCCTTCGATGACCTCACCCCCGACCTGGTACTGGATGCCGTTGAAAGCCTCGGTTTCCTCAGCGACGCACGCATCCTCGCGCTGAACAGCTACGAGAACCGCGTGTACCAGGTAGGCATCGAAGACGCCGAGCCGCTGATTGCCAAGTTCTATCGTCCGCAGCGCTGGAGTGACGCCGCGATCCGCGAGGAGCACCGCTTCAGCGCCGAACTGGCGGAATGCGAAGTGCCCGTCGTGGCGCCGCTGCTGCGTGACGGCGAAAGCCTGTTCGAACACGCCGGATTCCGTTTCGCCCTCTTCCCCCGCCGTGGTGGCCGCGCCCCCGAGCCGGGCAACCTGGATCAGCTTTTCCGCCTCGGCCAACTCCTCGGCCGCCTCCATGCGGTGGGCGCGACCCGCCCCTTCGAGCACCGGGAAACCCTGGCGGTGGACAACTTCGGTCACCAGTCCCTGGCCACCCTGCTGGAAGGCGGCTTCATTCCCCGCAGCCTGCTGCCGGCCTATGAGTCGGTCGCCCGCGACCTGCTCAAGCGCCTGGATGCCGTGTTCGCGCAAGTGCGTTACCAGCCGATCCGCCTGCACGGCGACTGCCACCCCGGCAACCTGCTGTGCCGCGACGAGACCTTCCATGTGGTGGACCTGGACGACTGCCGCATGGGCCCGGCGGTTCAGGATCTGTGGATGATGCTCGCCGGCGAGCGCCATGAGCGCCTTGGCCAACTGGCCGAGCTGGTGGACGGCTACCAGGAGTTCCACGACTTCGACCCGCGCGAGCTACCGCTGATCGAAGGCCTGCGCACCCTGCGCCTCATGCACCACAGCGCCTGGATCGCCCGCCGCTGGGACGACCCGGCCTTCCCCATGCATTTCTCCTGGTTCGGCAGTGAGCGCTACTGGGGCGATCAGATCCTCACCCTGCGCGAACAACTGGCGGCGCTGGACGAAGAGCCGTTGAAGCTGTTCTGAGTCCCTCTTCACCACCTGTAGGGGCGAATTCATTCGCCAAGGGCAGCGCAGCTGCCCCATGGGGCCTTTCAGGGCGGACCTTCGGCCCGCCTGGCGATTGAAATCGCCCCTACAACAGGCGCCATCTGCTCCGCCGTAAAGAACCCCTTACGCTTTCTGCTTGTCCATCCCCACGGAAAAAACCTGAGCACACAGACAAGCCCCAACGGCGCCAACTAGAATGTCGCACCACTCGTTAGCTGCCTAAGCAAGGAACCTTCATGGCCACCGCCGACCCGCGCCGCGGGTACATCCTGGGGCTCTCCGCCTACATCATCTGGGGACTCTTTCCGCTCTACTTCAAAGCCATCCAGAGCGTTCCGGCGCTGGAAATCATCGTTCACCGGGCCATCTGGTCCGCCCTGTTCGGCGCCGCCCTGCTGCTGGTCTGGAAGCATCCCGGCTGGTTCCGCGAACTGCGGGAGAACCCCAAGCGCTTCAGCGTGCTGGCCGCCAGCGGCATGCTCATCGCCGCCAACTGGCTGGTGTATGTCTGGGCGGTGAACAACGGGCGGATGCTGGAAGCCAGCCTGGGCTACTACATCAACCCGCTGGTGAATGTGCTGCTGGGGATGCTGATTCTCGGCGAGCGCCTGCGTCGGTTGCAGTGGCTGGCGGTGCTGTTGGCCGCGGTGGGCGTGGCCCAGCAGATCTGGCAGGTGGGCGCGCTGCCCTGGGTCTCCCTCACCCTGGCGCTGACCTTCGGGTTCTACGGGCTGATCCGCAAGCAGGCACCGGTGGCAGCCCTGCCCGGCCTCGTGGTGGAAACCTGGTTGCTCCTGCCGCTGGCCGTTGGCTGGCTGCTGCTGAACCCGACTGCCGCCTCGGCGCAGGCCAGTTTCTGGAGCAGCCCAGAAGCCCTCTGGCTCATGGCCGCCGGCCCGATCACGCTGGTGCCGCTGGTGTGCTTCAACGCTGCCGCGCGCAACCTCCCTTACACCACCCTCGGCTTCCTCCAGTACTTGGCGCCGACCCTGGTGATGCTGCAGGCGATCTTTCTCTTCGACGAGCATTTCGACCCGAGCAAGCTGCTGGCCTTCTCCTTCATCTGGGCGGGCCTGGCCATCTACAGCGTCGACGCCTGGCTCACCCTGCGGCGCAATTCCTGACCTGCTCCCGCAGGTTGGTGCGAGCGGCGTTCCGTCAGAGCGCAGCGAAGCCCAACGGCGGCCCTAGTAGCGGCCACGTTGGGCTTCACAACACTCCGAAAGACTCACTTCTCCTGATGCAGGTTCAACTCCACCATCAGTTCGTCCGCCAGCCCCTCCAGCCTGGCCTGCAACACGTCCAGCGACAGCGTCAGCGGAACCGCCAGCACGGCTTCGGCATGGAACAGCGGTTCGCTGCTCATGGGTGCCGGCATCACCTCGGTGATCAGACTTTCCAGGTTCACCCCCAGCTCCGCCAGCAGGCGCGTGATGTCCCGGACGATGCCCGGTCGATCATTACCCACCAGATCCAGCAGGATCGGCTTCCAGGTGCAGGCCGGCTCGATCCCGCTCTGCGCCAGCATCACGCGGATGCCGTGGACGCTGAGGCCCTGCAACCCCTCGACCAGTTCGTCGTAGCCCTCGGCCGGGACCGCTACGCGCAGGATGCCGGCGAACTGACCGGCCATGCGTGACATGCGGCTTTCCAGCCAGTTGCCGCCGTGAGCGGCGATGCACTGCGCGACGCGTTCCACCAGACCCGGCTGGTCCGCCGCGATGACGGTAAGTACCAGATGATCCACGCTCGACTCCTTCTCTGTAGGCAACCGGCGCCGGGCGTCAGGCCAGGCTCAGCCAGTAGGTGAAGAAAACCTCATCCCGCACATAACCCAGTCGCTCGTACAACGCCTGGCCGGCAAGGTTGGTCTTCGCGGTTTCCAACTGGATGCCGCACGCGCCGGTGCGCTCGGCGTGGGCGCGGGCGGCGTTCATCAGGTCTTCGCCGACGCCCTGACGTCGGGCGTTCGGCACTACATAAAGATCGCTCAACAACCAGGCTGGTGCCAGCGCCAACGACGAGAGAAAGGGATAGAGCTGGGTGAAGCCCAGGGGCGTGCCTTCACTGTCACGGGCGATGAACAGGGTCGAGTCGCCACGATCCAGGCGCTGTTCGAGGAAGGAACGGATTTCCGCCAAGGGCCGGGGGACCTGATAGAACTCCAGGTAGCCGGCGAAAAGTGGGGACAGATCATCAAGATCGCTGAACGTGACGGCATGTACAGGCATGGGGGGCTCCCGGGGCGAATTCGCAGGAGTATAGGAAAGACCCCGGAACCCCGCGCAGAACCACGTGCGACGGCCTGTCGCAGTTTCTCTGAAAAACAAATCGTGTACATTTTTCAGATTTAACTGGAACAATGCGCCAGTTTTTTGAGAACATTCTGCCCGCCGTTGTGACCGTAATGCAGCTTTTAGTCGCATAGCGACGCGACCCCACTGATTTTCACGACGGCTTCATGTAGTATGCCGCGCTTCGGACTACAAGAAGGGAAACCCCCGGTCCGAGCGGATATTGAGCAGAGTGAGGCAAGCAATGACTGAGCGCGTTCAAGTCGGTGGCCTTCAGGTCGCCAGAGTCCTGTTCGACTTCGTGAACAACGAAGCCATCCCCGGAACCGGCATTGCGGCCGAGAAGTTCTGGGCCGGTGTGGAAGCCGTCATCAATGACCTGGCTCCGAAGAACAAAGCCCTCCTCGCCAAACGCGATGAACTGCAGGCCAAGATCGATGCCTGGCACCAGGCACGTGCCGGCCAGGCCCACGACGCCGTGGCCTACAAGGCGTTCCTCCAGGAGATCGGCTACCTGCTGCCGGAACCGGCCGACTTCCAGGCCACTACCCAGAACGTAGACGAAGAAATCGCCACCATGGCCGGCCCGCAGCTGGTCGTGCCGGTGATGAATGCACGATTCGCCCTGAACGCTGCCAACGCGCGCTGGGGTTCGCTCTACGATGCGCTCTACGGCACCGACGCCATCAGCGAAGAAGGCGGCGCCGAGAAGGGCAAGGGCTACAACAAGGTCCGTGGTGACAAGGTGATCGCCTTCGCCCGCGCCTTCCTCGACGAAGCCGCGCCGCTGGAAGGTGCCTCCCACGTCGACGCCACCGCCTACGCCGTCAAGAACGGCCAACTGGCCGTGACCCTGAAGAATGGCAGCGAAGCCGGCCTGAAGAACGCCGCCCAGTTCATCGCCTTCCAGGGCGACGCCGCCAAGCCTGCCGCCGTGCTGCTGAAGCACAACGGCCTGCACTTCGAAATCCAGATCGATCCGACCAGCCCCATCGGTCAGACCGACGCCGCTGGCGTGAAAGACGTGCTGATGGAATCCGCGCTGACCACCATCATGGACTGCGAAGACTCCGTCGCCGCCGTCGATGCTGACGACAAGGTCGTGGTCTACCGCAACTGGCTCGGCCTGATGAAGGGCGACCTGGCCGAGTCCGTCAGCAAGGGCGGCCAGACCTTCACCCGCACCATGAACCCGGACCGCGTCTACACCAGGGCCGACGGTTCCGAGCTGACCCTGCACGGCCGTTCCCTGCTGTTCGTGCGCAACGTCGGTCACTTGATGACCAACCCGGCCATCCTCGACGCCTCAGGCAACGAAGTGCCGGAAGGCATCCAGGACGGCCTGTTCACCGGCCTGATCGCCCTGCACAACCTGAAGGGCAACACCAGCCGCAAGAACACCCGCACCGGCTCGATGTACATCGTGAAGCCGAAGATGCACGGCCCGGAAGAAGTAGCCTTCGCCACCGAAATCTTCAGCCGCGTGGAAGACGTCCTCGGCATGCCGCGCAACACCATGAAGGTCGGCATCATGGACGAGGAGCGCCGCACCACCGTCAACCTCAAGGCCTGCATCAAGGCGGCCGCCGAGCGCGTGGTGTTCATCAACACCGGCTTCCTCGACCGTACCGGTGACGAAATCCACACTTCCATGGAAGCCGGCGCCATGGTGCGCAAGGGCGCCATGAAGTCCGAGAAGTGGATCGGGGCCTACGAGAACAGCAACGTCGACATCGGCCTGGCCACCGGCCTGCAGGGCAAGGCGCAGATCGGCAAGGGCATGTGGGCCATGCCGGACCTGATGGCCGCCATGCTCGAGCAGAAGATCGGCCACCCGCTGGCCGGCGCCAACACTGCCTGGGTGCCATCGCCGACCGCTGCCACCCTGCACGCGCTGCACTACCACAAGGTCGACGTGTTCGCCCGTCAGGCCGAACTGGCCAAGCGTGCCCCGGCCTCGGTGGACGACATCCTGACCATTCCGCTGGCGCCGAACACCAACTGGAGCGCGGAAGAGATCCAGAACGAACTGGACAACAACGCCCAGGGCATCCTCGGATATGTCGTGCGCTGGATCGACCAGGGCGTCGGCTGCTCCAAGGTGCCGGACATCAACGATGTCGGCCTGATGGAAGACCGCGCCACCCTGCGTATCTCCAGCCAGCTGCTGGCCAACTGGCTGCGCCACGGCGTGGTCACCCAGGCCCAGATCGTCGAGAGCCTGGAGCGCATGGCCTCTGTGGTGGACCGCCAGAACGCCAGCGACCCGCTGTACCGTCCGATGGCGCCGAACTTTGCCGACAACGTGGCCTTCCAGGCCGCGCTGGAACTGGTAGTGGAAGGCACCAAGCAGCCTAACGGCTACACCGAACCGGTCCTGCACCGTCGTCGCCGCGAGTACAAGGCGAAGAACGGTCTCTAAGACCTGCCCATAAAAAACCGCCCTTCGGGGCGGTTTTTTATTGCCTGCGGAAAAGTCGGGCGGGCGCCGACGTAACGATTGCATACAAAATATGTGTACAAAATCCCCACACCTGCGTTCGACATACACCCTGCAAAGCTGACTCTCAAGTCAATGAAATACAACAACTAATTTCCGATGAGCGGATGAAAATCGCGCCAGGACTGGGCTTTCGATGACCTCTTATAGTGCACGAAAGACCTGAAATCGGCGTCAGGCCCGCCGGTTTCAGCGGATGGCACGAAACTGGCTTGCATACAAAAAACACAAAATAGTGCACACAAGTTCACGGAGGCCCCATGGCGCCCACCCCACTCTCCGGCGTTACCCAGCTCGACTCCCCACCGGCCGATGTGGTCGCTCCTGCTGAAGTGGCGCTGAGCCCGCGCCTGTACAGCGCCGACCTCGCGCCGACCAAGGCGCAAGGCCGCAGTTGGGGGCGCTACAGCCTCTTCGCGCTGTGGACCAACGACGTGCACAACATCGCCAACTACTCCTTCGCCATCGGCCTGTTCGCGCTGGGGATGAGCGGCGCGCAGATCCTCGCCGCGTTCGCCCTGGGCGCGCTGCTGATCTACGGCCTGATGAACCTGTCCGGCTATATGGGGCAAAAGACCGGCCTGCCTTACCCGGTGATGTGCCGCATCAGCTTCGGCATCCACGGCGCGCAGATTCCGGCGCTGATCCGCGCGGTGATCGCCATTGCCTGGTTCGGCATCCAGACCTACCTCGCCTCGGTCGTCCTGCGGGTGCTGCTGACGGCCGTGTTCCCGTCCCTCGCCGCCTACGACCAGGACTCCCTGCTGGGCCTGTCCACCCTCGGCTGGATCACCTTCCTGGGCATCTGGTGCGTGCAGCTGGTGATCTTCGCTTACGGCATGGAGATGGTGCGCCGCTACGAATCCTTCGCCGGCCCGGTGATCCTGCTGACCTTCGCCGCACTCGCCGGCTGGATGTACCAGCGCAGCGGCTTCTCCATCACCTGGTCCACAGGCGAAGGCTACACCGGCTCGACCATGTGGCTGAAAGTGCTGGGCGCCGCGGCGCTGTGGGTCTCGCTGTATGGCACCATGATCCTCAACTTCTGCGACTTCACCCGCAATTGCCCGGACCGCCGCACCATCAGCGTGGGCAACTTCTGGGGCCTGCCGGTGAACATGCTCGGCTTCGCGCTGATCGCCGTGGTGCTGGCCGGGGCGCAATTCAGCATCGACGGAAAACTGGTGAAGAGCCCGACCGAGATCGTCGCCAGCATCCCCGACACCCTCGGCCTGGTGCTGGCCTGCCTGGCCTTCCTGATCGTCACCGTGGCGGTGAACATCATGGCCAATTTCGTCGCGCCGGCCTACGTGCTGACCAACCTCGCACCCCGTGTGCTCAACTTCCGCCGCGCCGGCCTGCTCAGCGCCACCATCGCCGTGCTGATCCTGCCCTGGCACCTCTACAACAGCCCCGGCGTGATCGTTTATTTCCTCGGCGGCCTTGGTGCGCTGCTCGGCCCGCTCTACGGCATAATGATCGTCGACTACTACCTGCTGCGCCGTGGCCGGGTGAACCTGCCGGAGCTGTACTCGGAAAGCCGCCAGGGCGCCTACCACTACCACCGTGGCGTGAATCCGCGGGCGCTGGCTGCCTTCGTGCCGGCAGCGCTGATCTCCACCCTGCTGGCGCTGTTGCCCGCCTTCGAATCCCTGTCGGCGTTCTCCTGGTTCTTCGGTGCGGGCCTTGCCGGGCTGATCTACTGCGCCATCGCCGATCGCCGTGCCGAATACCACGACGTCGACGGCGAAGGGATTGCCGTCGACAGCGTCCATCACTGAAACACACACCGGGGACAGGCATAAAAAAACCGCCTGTCCCTGGCGGTTTCTTCAAGCGCTCTTCAGCGCGATGACCTTCGCTTTGGCTTTCGCTTTCGCCGGCCTGGGTCGCACCTCGATGGGCGGTGCCTTGGGCGCGGGTGGGGTGCCCAATTCGTTGCGCACCAGATTCGCGAGACGGCTCATGTCCACCGGTTTGAGCAGAAAGTCCACGACCTTCATGTGCATGGCCTCGATGGCGTCCTGCACGTCGGCGTCGCCGGAAACGATGATGACCGGCAGGCTCGCCCGCGCCGACTGGCGCACCTGGCGCACCAGTTCCAGGCCGCTACCGCATTGCATGTGGAGTTCGGTGATCATCAGGCCGATGGACGGGCGGGTGACCAGCAGCGCCAGCGCCTGTTCGCCACTGTCGGCGGTGATGCAGGGAATGCCCTGGGCCACCAGTTGATCGGCCAAGGCGTCGCGCCCGATTTCATCGTCGTCTACCAACAGAACACTGGGTGGCGCGCTGGGCACGCGCATGATCTCATCAAGCGCTTGCAGCTCGGCTTCACTCAGCAAATCACCGTAACTCATGGGGTCGTCCTCGAAAGGGCCTTCCCTAGCAGGCCCAACTCCCCTCACTACTTAGCTGTAGCACGGGGTACGCTGGTCGGATAGGCAAAATGCAAGCAAGTTCCCATGCAGATTGCGGCATCCGCCGAACGGTAGCGTCCTATCAGGATTTCCGACGACCTGCGCGCCAACCCTTAGACTTACGTCCAATTTGTGTCCCTTGCCGCCGCGCGCAGCATGGCTCTCCTAACAAGAACGACGGGCAGTAAGATGACCAAGTCAGACGCCTTCGCCCAGGCCGGCAAGCAGGCGGTCATGCAGAACATCCAGGGCACCATGGAGTTCCTGCAGAAGTACCCGCCCTTCAACCAGATGGAAAGCGCCCACCTCGCCTTCCTTGTCGAGCATTGCCTGCTGCGCTTCTATGCAGCCGGCGAATCCATCATCAAGCCCCAGGACGGGCCGGTGGAGCACTTCTATATCGTCAAGCAGGGCCGGGTGGTGGGTGAACGCCCACACTCGGCACGGCGCGGCACCGAAACCACCTTCGAGATCGCCGGCGGCGAGTGCTTCCCCTTGGCTGCGCTGCTGGGCGAACGGGCCACCCGCACGGAGCACCTGGCCGGCGAGGACACCTTCTGCCTGCTGCTGGGCAAGTCCGCCTTCGTCAAGCTGTTCGCCCTTTCCAACCCCTTCCGCGACTTCGCCCTGCGCGGGGTCAGCAGCCTCCTCGACCAGGTCAACCAGCAGGTGCAATTGCGCGCCGTGGAAACCCTGGGCGCCCAGTACTCCCTGGATACCCGCCTGGGCGAACTGGCGGTGCGCCAGCCGATTTCCTGCCAGCCGGAACTGCCGTTGCGCGACGCGGTGCGGCTGATGCACGAGCAACAGGTGGGCAGCATCGTCATCGTCGACGCCAACCAGCGGCCCCAGGGCATCTTCACCCTGCGCGACCTGCGCCGGGTGATCGCCGATGCCAGCGCCGACCTCACCCAGCCCATCGCCGACGTCATGACCCAGGCTCCCTTCCACCTGCCGCCGGAAGCCAGTGCCTTCGACGCAGCCTTGGCCATGACCGAACGGCACATCGCCCACGTCTGCGTGGTCAGCGGCGCGCGCCTGGTGGGTGTGGTGTCCGAGCGTGACCTGTTTTCCCTGCAGCGGGTGGACCTGGTGCATCTGGCGCGCACCATCCGCCATGCCGGGCGGGTCGAAACCCTGGCCGCCCTGCGCGACGAAATCCAGCGCCTGGTGGACAGCATGCTGGCCCACGGCGCCAGCTCCACGCAGATCACCCGCATCATCACCCTGCTCAACGACCACACCGTGTGCCGGGTGATCGAGCTGACCCTCGAGGAAATGGGCGATCCGGGCATACCGTTCACCTGGCTCTGCTTCGGCAGCGAGGGGCGCTGCGAACAGACCCTGCACACCGACCAGGACAACGGCATCCTCTTCGAAGCCTCCGACGCCGTGGAAGCCGCCGCCATTCGCGGACGCCTGCTGCCGCTGGCCGAACGTATCAACCAGCACCTGGCGCAATGCGGCTTCGAGCTGTGCAAGGGCGGCATCATGGCTGGCAACCCGGAGCTCTGCCTGTCCCGCAGCGAATGGAGCCGACGCTTTGCCACCTTCGTTCGCGAGGCGACGCCGGAGAACCTGCTGGGCTCCTCCATCTACTTCGACCTGCGCGCCGTCTGGGGCCCCACCGAGGGCTGCGATGCGCTGCAACGGGAACTGCTGGTCCTGATCGCCGACAACAGCCTGTTCCAGCGCATGCTGGCCGACAACGCCCTGCGCCATCGCCCGCCGGTAGGGCGTTTCCGTGATTTCGTGGTGGCCCGCAAGGGCGCCGAGAAGGACACCCTCGACCTCAAGGTGCAGGGCCTGACACCCTTCGTCGATGGCGCCCGGTTGCTCGCCCTGGCCCATGGCATCGAGGCCTGCGGCACCCTGGAACGCCTGCGCCAGCTGGTGGAGCGGGAAGTGGTGGATGCGCAGGATGGCGCGGCCTATGAAGAGGCCTACCACTTCATCCAGCTCACCCGCATGCAGCAGCACCAGCACCAGGCGCGGCAAGGCCTGCCCTACTCCAACCGACTCGACCCGGACACCCTCAACCACCTGGACCGGCGTATCCTGCGCGAGTCCTTCCGTCAGGCCCAGCGCCTGCAATCGAGCCTGGCGCTACGTTATCAACTATGAACGGCTTCCCCTGGTTCACCCGCCGCAAGCCCCTGGATCCGGACATCGCGGACCGTCGCGACCGCCTGCCCGATCCCCAGCCTCTGGACGATCGCCCTTTGCGCCAGCAACGCTTCGTGGTGCTGGACCTGGAAACCAGTGGCCTGAACATGAGCCGCGACCTGGTGCTGTCCATCGGCGCGGTGAGCATCACCGATGGCGCTATCGACCTCGGCAACCAGTTCGAATCCACCCTGCAGCGCGAAACCGGCAAGCTCAGCGCCAGCGTGCTGATCCACGGCATCGCGCCGAGCGAACTGGCCGCGGGCGTGGAGCCGGCCGAAGCCCTGCTGGGCTTCATGGAATTCCTCGGTGACAGCCCGCTGCTGGCCTTCCACGCCACCTTCGACCAGCGCATGCTGAGCCGCGCCCTCAAGCAGGACCTCGACCACCGCCTGCGCCACACGTTCCTCGACATCGCTGAACTGGCGCCGATGCTCTGCCCCGAGGCGGGTATCCGCAACGGCGGCCTGGATGAGTGGGTCGAGTACTTCGGGCTGCAGGTGCTGCAGCGCCACAACGCCAGTGCTGACGCGCTGGTGACCGCCGAAATCGCCCTGATCCTGTTCAGCCACGCCCGCCGCCAGGGCCTGAAAAGCCCCGCATCGCTGGCCTCCGCCCTGAGCCGCTGGCAGCGCCGGCAACACGCCCCCGCCCTCTGATCCGACAGGAACAACCCTGCCGTTCGGGAAATTCTGCGAACCCCCGCCCTCCTTCCGGCGTCGACTGATAGATGACCCCAGGACACGGAGGCCTTCCCATGATCCGCCCCCTCGCCCTCGCCCTGTGCGCAGCCCTGCTATGCGGGGCGGCCACTGCGGCGGATGTCACCTACTACCCGGTCCCCGTCGGCACCGGCCCACGCGACGTAGCGCCGGCCACCGACGGGCGCGTCTGGTTCACCGCGCAGAACCAGGGATCGGTCGGCCTGCTCGACCCGCTCACCGGCCAGTCCCAACTGGTTCCCCTCGGCATCGGCTCCTCTCCGCGCGCCCTGGTGGTGGACCAGGAAGGCGCTGCCTGGATCGCCGACCCCGGCCTGGATGCACTGGTGCGGGTCGACCCGGTGGACCAGTCGGTCAGTACCTTCCCGCTCAAGGGGACGGCGGCCGGCATCGAACTCGAAGGCCTGGCCCAGGACCGTAACGGCGATCTCTGGTTCACCGGCAAGCGCGGGTTCTATGGTCGCTTCAAACCCGCCGCCAGAAGCGTGGACGTCTGGCCGGCACCGGGAGGCCCCGGCCCCGGCGGCATCACGGTGACGCCCAACGGCGAGGTCTGGTACTCCAATGAACCCGCCCGCCACATCGGCCGCATCGACCCCGGTACCGGCCAGGCCAAGCTGGTGGATGTGCCGGAGGCCAGTGCCGGCCCCCGTCTGATCTGGAGCGACTCGCGCGGCACCCTCTGGGTCAGCGAAGCAGCCGGCGGGCGCCTGAGCCGCTTCGATCCGCTGAGCGAAGCCTGGAACAGCTGGAAGATTCCCGGCAGCAACGCCGACGCCCATGCGCTCTATGTCGATGAGCAGGAGCGGGTCTGGCTGAGTGACTTCAGCGCCAATGCCATCCTCCGCTTCAACCCGTTCAGCCGTCTGTTCGCCAGCTTCCCCAGCGATCGCCCGGATGCCCAGGTGACCCAGCTGGCCGGTCGTACCGGCGAAGTCTGGGGCGCGGAATCGGCGCAGGACCGACTGGTGATGATCAAGTATTGATCCTGTTGGAGCGCATTCATTCGCGCACGGGTGGCGCAGCACCTTCATCGAGCAGCGCAGGGCGGCCCTGCGGGCTGCTTCGCGATTGAAATCGCTCCTGCAAGAGTCACATGCCCGGCGGCAATCCAATGCGGTATAACTGCGCCATTCCCCCGCTGCAGATGCCGAGGACTCCGCATGAGCGCCAGCCTGACCCTGTTCTTCTCTCCCACGTCCCCCTACGTCCGCAAGGTCATGGCGCTGCTTCACGAAACCGGCCAGCTCGGCACGGTCAACCTGCACGGTGTGACCCTCACCCCAGTGAACCCCAGCGCCGACGTGAACGAGCACAACCCCGCCGGCAAGATTCCGGCACTGCAACTGGCCGACGGCAGCGTGCTGCACGACAGCCGGGTGATCCTCGACTACTTCGACCACCAGCACGGTGGCGAACCGCTGATCCCCCGCGACGGCCCGGAACGCTGGCGGCGCCTGACCCTGGCCTCGCTTGCGGACGCGGTAACGGATGCCGCCATCCTGGTGCGCTACGAAACCTTCCTGCGCCCCGAAGACAAGCGCTGGGACGATTGGGTCCTGGGCCAATGCAGCAAAATCGACCGCGCCCTGGCGGCCTTCGAAAAAGCCGCCGGCGAGCTGGATGAGCGTTTCGACGTCGCCGCCATCAGCGCCGCCTGCGCCCTGGGCTACCTGGACTTCCGCATGCCCGACCTCAACTGGCGCCGCGACTGCCCGAAGCTGGCCGCCTGGTATTCAACCGCCAGCCAGCGTCCGTCGCTGGTGGCCACGGCGCCTGTTCACTGAAATCTCCCGCGGTCGGGGCAGGCAGGCGCCGAACAGCCTGTCCAGCTCCGCCGCCAGCTTCACCGCCCGCTCCTGATCCTCGCGCAGCCCCAGCAACCTCATTCCACGCCTCCCGCGTGTCGGTACCAGAGGCGGAAAAAGCCCGCCGCCAGCACCAGCGCGCCCTGGCCAAGGGCCGCGCAGAGTTCGAGGAAGGAACGCACCGCCGGGTTATGCGCGGCGTCCACTACACCGGTCAGGCCCTGCCAGAACCCGGCCGGTAGCAGCCACAGGGCCAGGCCCGCCAACGGCTTGCCGGTGAACAGCCAGAGGTCGATGAAACCGAAGGCGCCGGCAAACATCATTGCCCCCAGTACCAGCACCGAAATCACCAGGCCAAACAGGAAACAGCCGCCGAATTGCATCAGTACGCGCATGGCCGGTCCTCCTCAGTTGCCGCTGGCCGGCTGGGTACGGCCGACGCCGTACCAGTCCAGCTTGCGGGTCAGCACCATCACGCAGGCGAGCAGGCCGAACACCAGCAGCGAGCCCATCAGGAGGGCGTAGTCCTCGGCGCTGAGCAGGCCATAGAGCATGCCGTAGAGCGCCGCCAGCGCCAGGGTGAAGCCACCGCCGCGCAGCCAACTGTGCAGCACGTGGCTGACGTAGAACCCCACCAGCGCCACGCACGCCAACGCCGAGATGAGATAGGCCAGGGCGAACTCCAGATGCTCGGACAGCGACAGCAGCAGCAGATAGAAGAACGCCAGGGCGAGCCCTACCAGGCCGTACTGCACCGGGTGCACGACCAGGCGCTTGAGCACTTCCACCAAGAAGAAACCGGCGAAGGTCAGGGCCACGAACAGCAGGGCGTATTTGATCGCGCGGTCGGTCTTCAGGTACTGGTCCACCGGGTCGGAAAAGCTCACGCCGAAGTCCCGCGTATTGAACGGGTCGCACTGGGCCTCGCCCACACATTCGGCCAGGGCCTCCTGCAGGTTGGTGGCGAAGAAGCTGGTCTGCCAGGTGGCGGAGAAGCCTTGGGCGCTGATGCTGCGCTCGCTGGGGAGGAACTCGCCGATGAAGCTGGGGTGCGGCCATGACGAACTCAATTCCACCCGCGAATCGCGGCCCACCGGCGTTACGCTGAGGGACGAGGTGCCCTGCAGCTTGAGGTCGAAGCCGAAGTCCAGGCTCTGCACGATCCCCGCCTGCATCGGCGCCAGCGGTACGTGCACGCCACCCGGCAGCATGCGGTCGCCGCTGCCAGGCTGGAAGTCCAGGGTCTGGCCGTTCAGGCGCAGCTTGAGCGCGTTGCCGATGCCACGGATGTCGCTGATGCCCACCGTCAGGAAAGGCGCCTCGAAGCGATAGTCAGCCAGGTTCTCGTCGATGCCGTAGTTGGCCGGCACCAGGATCTGCCCGCTGACCTGGCTGTCGCTCTTGTACAGCCGCGCCTTGTAGATGCCCCGGGCGCGTACTTCGGTGTCCACGTTGCCGGTGAGGTTGAAGCGCGCCGGCAGGAAGTAGAGCCGGCCACTCACCTCGCGCTCTTCCATATGGCGCTGGCCGGTCTGCTCATAGGTCTTCCACTCGCGCACCGTGCGCTTGTACGGCACCACCAGGATCGGCCCGGTAATGCGCTGGCTGTAGCTGGAGCTCTGGGCGATGTTGATCAGCACACCATCACGTGCGGTCTGGCGCTCGCCGATCAGGCCGTCGATCAGCGTCAACGGGATCATCAACAACAGTATCAACAGGGCAATGGTGCCCAGCTTGAATCCGAGGGTTCGGGTCATGGCGACTCTCCTTGTGTCGGGATGGGGAGAGTCTGGGGAGTGTGCGAGGTGGGCTTATGAGGGAAATGTGGAGAGTGTGTGGGGAATAGGTGGCGGTCCAGGTCCGATTCGCCTTGCTCCTGTAGGGGCGAATTCATTCGCCAAGCAGACCGAAGGTCTGCCCAGCGGTTTCTTCGGGGCGGCTGCGCCACCCTTGGCGAATGAATTCGCCCCTACAAGTGTCTTGTCGCCTTTGGAGAACTACGCCCCGCGAATGTACTGCTCCAGATGCTGGATCAGGCTTTCCTGCTCGGCGGTGATGTCGCGCACCAGGTCGCGGATGGAGAGCAGCCCCACCAGCTTGCCGTCGTGGAGCACCGGCAGGTGACGCAGGTTCTTCTCGGTCATCAGCTGCATGCAGTACTGGTTGCTGTCGCGCGGGGTCACCACGAAGAGGTTGGAAGTCATCACCTCTTCGATGGTAGTGGCATAGGCCGAACGCTCCAGGGCGGCCACGCGGCGCACGAAATCGCGCTCGGTGACGATGCCGACCAGCTCGCCACCCTGCATCACCACCAGCGCGCCGATGTCCTTCTCGGCCATCAACAGGGCGGCTTCCAGCACGGTGGTCGTCGGTTCGACGCTGAACAACTGGGTATGGGACTTGGCTCTGAGAATCTCGGCGACGCTTTTCATCCGGCAGCTCCTGAAGGGCCTGTGGTTCTTGTAGTCCAAGCACGGCGCGGTGCAAGACGGCCGCATCAAGAATCAAGCCAAAACCTGGTTACAGGGCGGCGACGCCCGTCGAAAGTCGGGCCGCCGTTCTGCTCAATTTATAGTCGAAGGCCGGTGCCGCCAGCGTCAGCAGGCGGCGAGCGCATATCAATCCGCGACAGCAGGAAGTCGCATACAGGCTTCCACACCGCCCTCGCGGTTGGCCACGCGCAGTTCGCCGCCGTGAAGCCCGGCGACTTCCTGCACGAAATTGAGGCCCAGGCCCGTGCTCTTGCGCCCCGTTGCGGGGCGCGGCAGGGAATAGAAGCGCTCGGTGAGACGCGGCAGGGCGAACTCGGGGATCGGCTCGCCCTGGTTGAACACCCTCAGTTCCAGCCAGTCGCCGTGGCGCTCCGCGCCTAGCCGCAGCAGGCCACCGGGCGGGGTGAAGTCCAGGGCGTTGTCCAGCAGGTTGGCCAGAGCCTGGCTGAGCAGGAAGCGCTCACCGAGCGCGCACAATCCTGGTGCGATCCGGTTCTCCACCTTGAGGCCGGCCGACTCGATGCGGGCTGCCTGGGCCTGCAGCAGTTCCCCGGCCAGGTCGTGCACGGGCACCGGCACCCGTTCTTCCAGGCCCTGACGCTGCTCCACCTGTGCCAGGTTGAGCAGGCGCTCGATCAACTGCTGCAAGCGCGCACCTTCGTTGCCAATGTTGGCCACAAAGCGCTGTCGCTGCTCGACCGGCATCTCGCCTTCCAACAGCTCGGCGGCGCCACGGATCGCCGCCAGCGGACTCTTCAGCTCGTGGGTCAGGGTGTGCACGTAGCGTTCGACGTAGGCCTTGCCTTCCAACTGGGTGCGCATGCGTTCCACCGCAGCCGCCAGCTGGCGCAGCTCGCCGCCGCTCATGCCCGGCAGCTCCGCACGCTGCCCTTCGCTCACCGCCTGGGCGTAATCGTGCAGGCGCCGCAGCGAGTGGCTGAGCCACCAGGAGAGCAATCCGCCCACCAGCAGGCCGAGCCCGATCAGGCCGGCGCCGAGCCAGGCCAGACGCGTCTGCGAGCGTTCGATGTAGGGCTGCAATGAGGCATTGGGTTTGGAGACCGACACGACCCCGATGATCCGCTCGCCATCGCGAATGGGCGCGGCAACGTACATCACCGAGGAATCCGGATCGTCCGGCGTCTCGCGGGTGGAGCGGGCACCGTACTGGCCGCGCAGGGTCAGGTAGACATCATTCCAGCGGGAATAGTCCTGGCCCACCGCCGCGCCGCTGGAGTCCAGCAGCACCACGCCATTGGCGTCAGTGACGTAGATGCGATGGTTCACCTGAGTCTTGCGCACACCCCAGATATCCGCACCGGGCCGGCGCTGGCCGTAGGCGCGCAGCACGTCGGGCAGGCGCCCCTGGTCGAGGGTGCCGGCACGCACGTCGTCACGCAGGAGTTCGGCCAGCAGGTTGGCGGTGTCCACCAGGGTTTCCTCGGTGGACTGGCGCACGCCGGGACGGATCTCATCCATCACCGTGCTCAGCACGAACCAGCCGGAAAGCCCGACGAAGAGGAAGTAGACCAGGAAGAGGCGAATGCCCAGCGGCATCAGGCGTGGTCCGGCGAGTAGCTGTAACCCAGGCCGCGATGGGTCTGGATGGGTTCGGCGGTGGGCACCACCTGGCGCAGCTTGGCGCGCAGGCTCTTGATGTGGCTGTCGATGTTGCGCTCGTAGCCGGCGTCGGCGGCCACGCCCAGGGCATCCAGCAACTGCTCGCGGCTGAATACCCGCTCGGGCTGCGCCAACAGGGTCTGGAGCAGGCGGAATTCGTGGCGGGTCAGCCCCAGGAGCTGGCCCTGGTAATGGATGCGCACGCGCTCGGCATCCACCTGGAATGGACCGTCGACGGCAGGCGCCGGGGCCGGAATGCGAGGCGCCGTGCGCTTGAGGATGGCGCGCACCCGTGCGGCGACTTCGCGCGGGCTGAAGGGCTTCACCACATAGTCGTCGGCGCCGATCTCCAGCCCCACCACCCGGTCGATCTCGGCATTACGCGCGGTGAGAAAGAGCACCGGCACCTCGGAGAAACGCCGCAGTGCCTTGCACAGCTCGAAGCCGCTGGTGTCCGGCAGGCCGACGTCGAGAATCACCAGATCCACCGGCCGCTGGCGCAACAGCTCCAGCGCCGGCCCGCCGAGGCTCAGCCAGGTGGTGGCGTTGCCATCGGCTTCGAGGGCGTAGATCAGCGTGTCGGCGATGGACGATTCATCTTCGACGATGAGGATATGAGGCATGGGCGTCCCGGCTCATGGAAGTGACGGCGAACTTGCCGCAAGACGCCCATAGCGTCAATCAACACTGCGGCTTGCCGGCGGTGAACTTGCGCCCGGGATAGACCGCGGCCTTGAACTCACGCAGGGCCTTGGCGCCGATCAGCAGCGGGTAGTTGAAGCTGGAGCGGTCGGTGAGGTTGACCTCCACCGTGCGTTTTTCGCCGCCCAGGCACATCTCCATGTCCACCACCGGGCGCTTGGAAATTTCCGCCGAGGGCGCTTCGTCTTCGTCGCCCACTTCGTCGGCGCGGTTCTTGATCTTGCTGATGCGCGACACGCGATGCTCGAACACTGTGTCATCGGCATCCTTGGTTGCCAGGCGGAAGCGCACCCATTCCTCGCCGTCGCGCTCGAAGCGCTCGATGTCCTTCGCGGACAGGGAGGCGGTCAGAGCGCCGGTATCCATCTTGGCCTTCATGGTCTGGCCGATCTCCGGCAGGCGGATGTACTCGTAGCGACCATAAAGCGTGGGTTCCTTGGCGGCGAAAGCAGGCAGTGCCACCAGGGCCAGCAGGGCGATCAGGGGTTTCAACGCAGCATCTCCTGGTTGAGGGGTTCGGTTCTGGGACTAGCCGGGGGGCCAATGGTTCGTTGCAGCTGACTCAGCAAGTGCCCGCAGCATACTCGCCCCCTTGCGGGTAGCAAGGCTCCCGACCGCTCGTCGCACCGGCGGTGACTGCGTATCATGGCCCGCACAGATGCGGACGAGGAGCCGAGGACCCATGCAGGCACTGCTGACTGGAATCGCCACCACCCTGCTGCTTTTGCTCAATACCCTGATCCTGATCGGCCCGATGCTGGCCGTCGCCCTGCTCAAGCTCATCCTGCCGGGCCAGCGCCTGCGCGACGCCTGCTCTCGCGGCGTGATGTGGATCGCCGAAGCCTGGGCCGAGAACTGCAAGCGCGTTTTTGCCGTGCTCACCCCGACCCACTGGGACATCCGCGGCGGTGAAGGGCTGCGCAACGACACGTCCTACCTGGTCATCAGCAACCACCAGTCCTGGGTGGACATTCCCGCCCTGGTCCAGGCCTTCAACCGCAAGGCGCCCTACTTCAAGTTCTTCCTCAAGAAGGAGCTGATCTGGGTGCCCTTCCTCGGCCTGGCCTTCTGGGCCCTGGATTACCCCTTCATGAAGCGCTACAGCAAAGCCTTTCTGGACAAGCACCCGGAAATGAAGGGCAAGGACCTGGAGATCACCAAGGCCGCCTGCGAGAAGTTCAAGCGCATGCCGGTGACCGTGGTGAACTACCTCGAAGGCACCCGCTTCACCCCGGTCAAGCACGCCAACCAGGGCTCACCCTATCAGCACCTGCTGAAACCCAAGGCCGGCGGCGTCGCCTTCGTCCTCGCGGCCCTTGGCCAGCAACTGGACGCCATCCTCGACGTCACCCTGGTCTATCCGGGCAAGGGCGTACCCGGCTTCTGGGCGCTGCTGTCCGGCCAGGTACCGCAGGTGATCGTGGATATCCAGACTCGCCCGCTGGACCCGGCCCTGTGGCAGGGCGATTACGAGAATGACGGGGAATTCCGCCAGTACGTGCAGGCCTGGGTGAGCGACCTCTGGCAGGAGAAGGACGCGCGCATCAGCGAGCTGCGCGCGCAATTGCAGGGGTAGGCGCGCGGCCTACCCTCGCGGTTCAGGTCGACAGACCATTCACCGGCACGGCCTGCCCAGCCGGAACGGCCGGCGTGGCGGGCACTTGGGGTGTCGTCCACTTCCACAGGTTGCCCAGATTCTGCAGCAGGGATTCAGCCAGCCCCTGCTGGCCGAGGAAGGACAGGATCAGCGGGGCGAACTGGCCGATCAGGCCGCTATCCATCCCAAGCGAACCAAAGGCCTGGCTCACGTCCGTCATGTTGTTCATCTGCTGCCCGGCGAGCACACCCGGCTGACCGCCCAGCGCGTTGCCCGGCTGTTGGCCGAGCAGGCCGCCGATGCTGCTGAGCAGGCCCTGGGTATTGGGATCGGTGAGCATGCCCACGCCCGGCACCGCCTGGTCCAGTTGGGCGAACTGATCGGCCGGCAGGTTGTTGCGCGCCACACCGAACAACGCGGTGAGACCGCCCAGGGCCTGTTCCGGTGTGACGTTCAACTGGTTACCCAACTGCCCCAGCAAGGCCGCCGATTCCGCAGGTGCGATACCTGGCGCCTGTTCCTGATGGCCGGTCGTTGCAGCAGCGGCGACGACATCGCCCAGGGAAACGGCGAATACCGGGCTGGCGGCCAGGCTGAGCAAGGCGGCCAGGGTCAGGCTTCGGGGAATGTGCATAGGTCGACCTCGACGAAGAATCCGCGCCGGAACACTGCGTACCGGCTGGTGAGCGCAAACTCGACCATCTGACTGCGGCGAAGGCGGCGGTGTTCCCGGCATTTTGTCGGCTGGTTGGCAAATCCTGTGGAACAGAAATCCGCAAGTGCTATCCGCCCCCTCACCCCCGGCCCCCGCTCTGCGCCCCGGCCGGATTGCTCCGCAATCTGGTGTTCAGGGGAACTGGGGGGGCGGTACCTCCAAAGCGTCCCCCGTCACCCCAGAAGACGAGGGGACACAAAAAAAGGGGCCCCGAAGGACCCCTTGAGGGACAGACGCCGCGGCTGTCACATCACGGCGTCGGGGTATTGCAGTCGATCAGGCCGCGCTGAAGGTCTTGTGCGGGTCGATGACGAATTTCTTCGGTACGCCAGCATCGAACTCGCCATAGCCGCGCGGTGCGTCGTCCAGGCTGATGACCTGCACGCCCACTACGTCGGCGATGTTGATGCGGTCCCACATGATCGCTTGCATGAGCGCGCGGTTGTACTTCATCACCGGGGTCTGGCCGGTGTGGAAGCTGTGGGATTTCGCCCAGCCGAGGCCGAAGCGGATGCTCAGGCTGCCGATCTTGGCGGCGGCATCCACCGCGCCCGGATCTTCGGTGACGTAGAGGCCGGGGATACCGATCTTGCCGGCCACGCGGGTGACCTGCATGAGCGAGTTGAGCACGGTGGCCGGAGCTTCGTGCTTGGCGCCTTCATGGCCGTGGCCGCGAGCTTCGAAGCCCACCGCGTCCACCGCGCAATCCACTTCCGGCTCGCCCAGCAGCGCGGCGATCTGCTCGTGCAGCGGAGTGTCCAGCGACAGGTCGGCGATCTCGAAGCCCTGTGCCTTGGCGTGGGCAAGACGCGCAGGATTGAGGTCGCCGACGATGACCACCGCTGCGCCCAGCAGACGGGCGGAGGCGGCGGCAGCGAGGCCGACGGGACCTGCGCCGGCAACGTACACGGTGCTGCCCGGACCAACGCCAGCGGTGACCGCGCCGTGGTAGCCGGTGGGCAGGATATCGGAGAGGCAGGTCAGGTCACGGATCTTCTCCATGGCCTTGTCGCGCTCGGGCAGCTTGAGCAGGTTGAAGTCAGCGTAAGGAACGAGCACGTACTCGGCCTGGCCCCCGGTCCAGTCGCCCATGTCGACATAGCCGTAGGCGCCGCCGGCACGGGCCGGGTTGACGGTCAGGCACACGCCGGTGTGCATTTCCTTGCAGGAACGGCAGCGGCCGCAGGCCACGTTGAACGGTACGGATACCAGGTCGCCGATCTGCAGGTTTTCCACGTCACGGCCTTTCTCGATCACCTCACCGGTGATTTCGTGGCCGAGCACGAGGCCGACCTGCGCGGTGGTGCGGCCACGCACCATGTGCTGGTCCGAGCCGCAGATGTTGGTGGAGACCACCTTCAGGATCACCCCGTGTTCGATCTTCTTGCCGCGAGGGTCCTGCATCTTCGGGTAGTCGATCTTCTGCACTTCGACTTTGCCCGCACCGAGATAAACGACACCACGATTACCAGACATGCGTAATTCTCCGTTGTTGTTGTGAACACAAAGGCGCGGCCATTGGCCACGCGGCCTTGCACTGGAGCTTGCATCTGTTGCCGGAGCCCGCCGGTGAAACCTGGCAGGGGCGAGCTCCTCAAGTAGGGTGGGCTTCAGCCCACCAATAGAAGCGTTACGTTGCGACTGGTGGGCTGAAGCCCGCCCTACAGCCGGGTAGCCACGTGATCAGGCGTTGAGCACCACCGTGCGGTTGGCGTTGAGGAACACGCGCCGCTCGATGTGATAGCCGACGGCCTTGGCCAGGGTCAGGCACTCGATGTCACGGCCCTTGGCGACCAGATCTTCGGGGTAGTGGGCGTGGTCCACCGGCTCGACGCCCTGGGTGATGATCGGACCTTCGTCGAGGTCGTTATTGATGTAATGCGCTGTCGCCCCCACCAGCTTCACCCCCTTCTGGTAGGCCTGGTGGTAGGGCTTGGCGCCCTTGAAACCAGGCAGCAACGAGTGATGGATGTTGATCGCCCAGCCATCGAGCTTCTTGCACAGCTCGGGCGAGAGCACCTGCATGTAGCGGGCGAGGACCACCAGTTCGGCACCGGTCTGCTCGATCACCTGCATCACGCGGCGTTCCTGGGCCGGCTTGTCGTTCGGATCGAGGGGGAAGTGGTGGTAGGGAATCCCGTGCCAGCGGGCAAGGGGTTCCAGGTCCGGGTGGTTGGAGACCACCGCTACCACGTCCATTTCCAGCTGGCCGATGCGCTGGCGGTAGAGCAGGTCGTTCAGGCAGTGGTCGGCCTTGGACACCATGATCACCACCTTGGCGCGATAGCCCGGCGGTGTCAGCTCCACCTGCATGTCGAAGGGCGCCAGGCGCTCGTCCAGGCCGGCCCGGAAGGCCTGCTCGTCGAAGCCATCCGGCTGGCGGAATTCGACACGGATGAAGAAACGCGAAGACAGCCGGTCATCGAACGAATGGTGCTCGGTGACGTAGCAGCGCTGCTCGAAGAGAAAGCGCGTCACCGCATCCACGGTACCGAGCACACTCGGGCATTGGGCGGTGAGAATCCAGGTATCGGGGGTGCGGCTCATCTCGATCTCCAACGGCGCAACAACGTAGGTTGGTGCTGAGCTTGCGAAGCCCAACAAGGAGCGTGCAGCGCTCCCTGAGGTCCATTCGGGGCTCCGCTCGTTGGGCCTCGCTGCGCTCGGCACCAACCTACGAAGAGCCCCGTGCAGGTCAGGCTTTCACCGCCAGTCCGTACTCCGCGCTGGCGTCCTGCAGCCACAGCCAGATGTAGTCGGAGAAGCTGCGGCGGATCAGCAGTTCCCAGCTGTCTTCGCCGGTGTGGCGGATCACCGCGCCGGCCTTGCCGAAGGTGGTGCCGACGGCCTTGCCGACCGGGAAGTTGCTGGGGTGCACGTCGTAGGGGGTGGACTTCATCAGCACGTCGCGGACGTGGGGTCCGGAGAGCTCGACGAGGGTCTGGCCGCCGCTGACGTTGACCACGGAGATGTGCTGGCCATCCAGCGCCTTGCGCAGGCGCTGTTCGGTCTCGAACTCCTGGCCGCTCGGCACGATCAGCAGCCACTCATCCGGGCCGAGCCACTGCAGCGAGGTATCGCCGTTGGCCACCAGGGTCAGGGCCACCGGCAGCTCAAGGCCGAGGGCGCTGTGCACGCCGCCGGAGAAGGCCGGGTCCTTGGCGTCACCACGGATCACCAGGTGGCCGAGGAGCTTCTTCTCGCGCAGGACCACGCCGGCGCTGCTCTTGCCCTTGCGCGCCAGCTCATCGAGGCCGGCGTGGTACAGCGGCGACTCGGCATGGGCGGCATCAGGACGCTGTTTGTAGACGTTCACGTTAGACATTCTGGCGATCCCCTTTCGGGTCATAGAACACGGAGCTGCAGATTTCGGCTTCGATCACGCTGCCATCGGCCAGCGGTGCGAACACACGCTCACCCATGCGCTTCAAGCCGCCCTTGACCACCGCCATGGCGAAGGAATACCCCATGGTCGCGCTCATGTAGCTGGAGGTGACGTGGCCGACCATCTTCATCGGGATGGACTGCTTCGGATCGAACACCAGCTGGGCGCCTTCCGGCAGCACCTTGTTCGGGTCGATGGGCTTCAGGCCCACCAGCTGCTTGCGGTCTTCACGCAGGCAGTCTTCGCGGTTCATGCCGCGCCAGCCGATCCAGGAGAAGGCCTTGTTGCGGCCGACGCACCAGCCCATGTTCAGGTCGTCCGGGGTCACCGAGCCGTCGGTATCCTGACCGACGATGATGAAGCCCTTCTCGGCCCGCAGTACGTGCATGGTTTCGGTGCCGTACGGGGTCAGGTTGTACTTCTTGCCAGCCTCGACGACCTTCTCCCACACGCCCAGGGCGTAGTCGGCCTGCACGTTCACTTCGTAGGAAAGCTCACCGGTGAAGGAGATCCGGAACACGCGGGCCGGTACGCCACCCACCAGGCCTTCCTTCCAGGTCATGAAGGGGAAGGCGTCCTTGTCCAGGTCGATGTCGGTGACCTCGGCCAGCAGCTTGCGGCTGTTGGGGCCGGACAGGGTCATGGTGGCCCAGTGGTCGGTGACCGAGGTGAAGTACACCTTCAGCTCCGGCCATTCGGTCTGGTGGTAGATCTCCAGCCATTCCATCACCCGGGCGGCACCGCCGGTGGTGGTGGTCATGATGAAGTGGTTCTCGCCGACGCAGGCGGTCACGCCGTCGTCGAAGACCATGCCGTCTTCCTTGCACATCAGGCCGTAGCGGGCCTTGCCCACGTCCAGCTTGGTCCAGGCGTTGGAGTACACGCGGTTGAGGAACTCGCGCGCATCCGGGCCCTGGATGTCGATCTTGCCGAGGGTCGAGGCGTCGAGGATGCCCACGCTGTCACGCACGGCCTTGCATTCGCGGGCCACGGCGGCATGCATGTCTTCGCCGCGCTTGGGGAAGTACCACGGGCGCTTCCACTGGCCGACGTCCTCGAATTCCGCGCCCTGCTCCAGGTGCCAGCGGTGCATGGCGGTGTAGCGCTTGGGCTCGAACAGGTGGCCGCAGTGACGGCCGGCAACAGCGCCGAAGGTCACCGGGGTGTAGTTCGGGCGGAACATGGTGGTGCCCATCTCGGCGATGCTGATGCCCATCGAGCGGGCGGCAATGGCCAGACCGTTGATGTTGCCCAGCTTGCCCTGGTCGGTACCGAAGCCCAGCGCGGTGTAGCGCTTGACGTGCTCGACCGACTCGAAGCCCTCACGGGTTGCCAGCTCGATACCGGCGGAGGTGACGTCGTTCTGCAGGTCGACGAACTGCTTCGGTGCGCGGGAGGTGGACTTGTCGTGAGGCACCTGGAACAGCGCCACCGAGGCCTCTTCCTTGCGCTTCTCGGTCTTCGGCAGGGTGCCTTCGACCATCTTGAAGCCGGCTTCGGCAGCAGCCTTGGCGCCCGCTTCGAAACCGTCGGCCAGGGCGTCGCCCAGACCGAACACGCCATTCACGGCACCGGCGCAGATGCGTTTCTGGAAGCCTTCACCCGGCACGAAGGCGAGGATGTCTTCACGCCAGATCGGCTTGCCGCCCAGGTGGGAAGCCAGGTGCACCACCGGGCTGTAGCCGCCGGAGCTGACGATCAGGTCGCACTCCACCACTTCGCCGGGGCTGGTGACCTTGTGGCTCTTCAGGTCGATGGCGCAGATACGGGCGCCAGTGACGCGCTTGCTGCCACGGGCCTCGACCACGGCGCTGCCGGTGAGGATGCGCACGCCACGGGCGCGGGCTTCTTCCACCCAGGCACCACGCGGGTTGCTGCGGGCGTCGGCCACGGCCACCACCTTCTGGCCGGCGTCGAGCCAGTCCAGCACCACGCGGTAGGCGTAATCGTTGTTGGTGGACAGCACCAGCTGGCGACCCGGCGCCACGCCGTAGCGGTTTACGTAGGTGGAGACGGCGCCGGCGAGCATGTTGCCCGGCACGTCGTTGTTCGAGTACACCAGCGGGCGCTCGTGGGCACCGGCGGCCAGCACCACGCGCTTGGCACGGACACGATGGACGCGGTGGCGGGCCTGGCCATGGGGCGCAACTTCGCCCAGGTGATCGGTCAGGCGCTGGTGGATGGTGAGGAAGTTGTGATCGTGATAGCCGTTCACCGTGGCGCGCGGCAGCAGGGTCACTTCCGGCAGCTTCTCCAGCTCGGCGATGGCCTTGGCCACCCACTCGGCTGCGGGCTTGCCGTCCAGGGTTTCGCGGGTATCCAGCAGGCTGCCACCGAACTCTTCCTGTTCGTCGGCGAGGATCACACGGGCGCCGCTACGGCCGGCGGCCAGGGCCGCAGCGATACCGGCGGGGCCGGCACCGACCACCAGCACGTCGCAGTACTGGTTCATGTGGTCGTAGATGTCCGGGTCGACTTCCAGGGGCGCACGACCGAGGCCGGCGGCCTTGCGGATGTACTTCTCGTAGGTCAGCCACAGGTTCTGCGGATACATGAAGGTCTTGTAGTAGAAACCGGGCGGCATCATGCCGCCGCCGACCTTGCCGAGGATGCCCATGACGTCGTTTTTGACGTTCGGCCAGCCGTTGGTGCTGTTGGCCACCAGGCCCGCGTACAGCGCCTGCTGGGTGGCACGCACGTTGGGCACCTGTGAGGCTTCGGTGGAGCCGATCTGCAGCACAGCGTTGGGCTCTTCCGCACCAGCAGCAACGATGCCGCGCGGACGGGAGTACTTGAAGCTGCGGCCGACGATGTCGACGCCGTTGGCCAGCAGGGCCGCGGCCAGGGTGTCACCGGCGTAGCCCTGATAGTTCTCGCCGTTGAAGGTGAAGGTCAGCGATTGGCTGCGATCGACGCGGCCACCCTTGGGAAGGCGATTGACCTGGCTCATGCCGTTACTCCTGCGGTCGCGGCTTTCTTCTCGCCGACGTTGGCCTCGGTGACAGTGGGTTTCTCACCGATCTTGTAGGTTTCGAGGATTTCGTAGCTCACGGTGTGGCGCGTGGCGTTGAAATACTTGCGGCAGCCGGCGGAGTGCACCCACAGCTCGTGGTGGATGCCGCGCGGGTTGTCGCGGAAGAAGATGTAGTCGCCCCACTCCTCGTCGGTGCAGGCGTTCGGATCCAGGGGGCGCGGGATGTGCGCCTGGCCCTTGGCATGGAATTCCTCTTCGGAGCGCAGCTCGCCACAGTAGGGGCAGAAAATGTGCAGCATGGCGATTCTCCTTAGTGAGCCACGGCAGCGGCGCCGTGCTCGTCGATCAGTGCGCCGGTATGGAAACGGTCGATGGAGAAGGGCTTGGCCAGCGGGTGCATTTCGCCGCGCGCCAGGCTGGCCGCGAAAACATGGCCCGAGCCCGGAGTGGCCTTGAAGCCGCCGGTGCCCCAACCGCAGTTGAAGAACAGGTTCTTCACCGGGGTCTTGGAGATGATCGGGCAGGCGTCGGGCGTGGTATCCACGATGCCGCCCCACTGACGGTTCATGCGCACGCGGGAGAGGATCGGGAACATCTCCACGATCGCCTGCAGGGTGTGCTCGATGGTCCCGTAGGAGCCGCGCTGGCCATAGCCGTTGTAGCCGTCGATACCGGCACCGATGACCAGGTCGCCCTTGTCGGACTGGCTGATGTAGCCATGCACGGCGTTGGACATGATCACGCTGTGGATGATCGGCTTGATCGGCTCGGACACCAGGGCCTGCAGCGGGTGGGATTCCAGCGGAAGGCGGAAGCCGGCCTGCTTGGCCATGTGGCCGGAGTTACCGGCGGTGACCACACCGACGCGCTTGGCGCCGATGAAGCCGCGGTTGGTTTCGACACCGATCACCGCGCCATCCTGCTTGCGGAAACCGAGCACCTCGGTGTTCTGCAGCAGGTCGACACCCAGGGCGTCGGCGGCACGGGCGTAGCCCCAGGCCACGGCGTCATGGCGGGCCACGCCCCCACGACGCTGAACGGTGGAACCCATGATCGGGTAACGGGTGCTCTTGCTGCAGTCGAGGAAGGGAATCTCCTCGGCTACCTGGCGAGCATCCAGCAGTTCACCATCCACACCGTTCAGGCGGTTGGCGTTGACCCGGCGAGCCGAGTCACGCATGTCCTGCAAGGTGTGGCAGAGGTTGTAGACGCCACGCTGGGAGAACATCACGTTGTAGTTCAGGTCCTGGGACAGGCCCTCCCACAGTTTCATCGCGTGCTCGTACAGCTGCGCCGCCTCGTCCCACAGGTAGTTGGAGCGGACGATGGTGGTGTTGCGCGCGGTGTTGCCGCCGCCCAGCCAGCCCTTCTCCACCACCGCGACGTTCTTCACGCCGAATTCCTTGGCCAGGTAGTAGGCGGTGGCCAGGCCGTGGCCGCCACCGCCGACGATGATCACGTCATAGACCGGCTTCGGCGTCGGGTTGCGCCACATGCGTTGCCAGTTTTCGTGGTGGCTCAGGGAGTGCTTGAACAGACCGAAGCCGGAATAACGTTGCATGTTCGGACTCCTGGATTAGCGGTAGACGGGGAAGTCGGCGCAGAGGCCGGCGACCTGCTTGGCCACCTGGGCTTCCACGTCGGCATCGCCGAGATGGTCGAGGATGTCGCAGATCCAGCCAGCCAGCTCGGTGCTCTGGGCTTCCTTGAAGCCACGGCTGGTGATGGCCGGGGTGCCGATGCGTACGCCCGAGGTCACGAAAGGCGACTGCGGATCGTTCGGCACGGCGTTCTTGTTCACGGTGATGCCGGCGCGGCCGAGGGCGGCGTCTGCTTCCTTGCCGGTCTTGCCCTGCTTGATCAGGCTGACCAGGAACAGGTGGTTGTCGGTGCCACCGGACACCACGTCGTAGCCGCGCTTGATGAACACACCGGCCATGGCCTGGGCGTTCTTGATCACCTGGGCCTGGTATTCCTTGAAGCCGGGCTCCAGCGCCTCCTTGAAGCACACGGCCTTGGCGGCGATGACATGCATCAGCGGGCCGCCCTGGGCACCCGGGAACACGGCGGAGTTCAGCTTCTTCTCGATCTCTTCGTTGGACTTGGCCAGGATCAGGCCGCCACGCGGACCGCGCAGGGTCTTGTGAGTGGTGGTGGTGACCACGTCGGCGTAGGGCAGCGGGTTCGGGTACAGGCCAGCGGCAACCAGGCCGGCGACGTGGGCCATGTCGACGAACAGCAGCGCCCCGACCTTGTCGGCGATGGCGCGGAAGCGTGGGAAGTCGAGGGTCTTGGAGTAGGCGGAGAAGCCGGCGACGATCATCTTCGGCTTGTGTTCCACGGCCAGGCGCTCGACCTCGTCGTAGTCGATCAGGCCGGTGGCGGTGTCCAGGCCGTACTGCACGGCGTTATACAGCTTGCCGGAAGACGACACCTTGGCGCCGTGGGTCAGGTGGCCACCGTGGGCCAGGCTCATGCCGAGGATGGTGTCGCCGGCGTTCAGCAGGGCCAGGTAGACGGCGCTGTTGGCCTGGGAACCGGAGTGCGGCTGGACGTTGGCATAATCAGCACCGAACAGTTGCTTGGCGCGGTCGATGGCCAGCTGCTCGACCTTGTCGACGAACTCGCAGCCACCGTAATAGCGCTTGCCCGGGTAGCCTTCGGCGTACTTGTTGGTCAGGCCGCTGCCCTGGGCTTCCATCACGCGCTTGCTGGTGTAGTTTTCCGAGGCGATCAGCTCGATGTGGTCTTCCTGACGGCGCTCTTCTTCCTGCATCGCGCTGAACAGTTCGTCGTCGTAACCCTGGATCTGGTCTTGCTTGCTGAACATCGATGATCTCCTGCGACAACCCGCTGTCGTCTCTGTTGTTTTGGGGGCTTGGCGCCTGCCACTGCAGTGCGGTCGGTGCCAGCCTGTTGCGGCCGATTGTGCGAGTTAGTCCGACACCCCGTTTGCCTGTTTGCGACGTGTAAATGCCCAAACTTGCCCAGGCAGCGACGGAAAAGTGTTCGATTACCGAAGACCTCTCCGCCAGCCCCCGGATATCGCGCAGGGACGCCGCTGATGCAGGCCTGGAATGGGTGTAAGCTGGACCCCGGCGCGGGCCCGCTCCCGTGCCGCAGAACAATAAAAAGACAGAACTGCATTTCGACTTCTGCCTCACCCGCCAATACCCAAAAACGACAGTCGATGCAGTGGAGGAAGAACCCATGGCTGTTGCGAACCTTGCGGCGCCGCCCGTCGACGAAATCCAGGCCCAATCCCGGCCTGACGCAGTGAAGACTTTCGGTTTCCTGCTGATCCCCAACTTCAACACCATCGGCTGCGCCGCGGCCATGGAAACCCTGCGCATGGCCAACCTGGCCGCCAAGCGCCCGCTTTATCGTTCCTGCCTGATCGCCGCCGACCATGAGCCGGTGCAGGCCAGCAACGGCATGCGCGTGGTTCCGGACTATTCCATCCACGACGCCCCCGAGCTGGACACCCTGTTCGTCGTCGGCGCCAACCCCATCCCGGCCCGCAACGACCGCAACCTGCTGCGCTGGGTGCGCCGTCTTGCCGGCCTGGGCGTGCCCCTTGGCGGGATCTGCAGCGGCAGCCACCTGCTGGCCAGCGCCGAGCTGCTCAAGGGCTATCGCTGCACGGTGCATTGGGAAGACATTGAGCAGGTGAAGGACAAGTTCCCCGGCATCGTCATCTCCAACCAGCTGTTCGAGCTGGATCGTGATCGCTACACCTGCTCCGGCGGCACCGCGTCCATGGACATGACCCTGCAGCTCATTGCCCGCGAGCCGGGCGGCGTGGAGATCGCTACCCGCGCCGCGGAACTGCTTCTCTGCGACCGCATGCGCGGCGCCCGCGAGCAGCAACGCGTTCCACTGCGGCAGAAGCTTGGGCACGCCCAGCCGAAGCTGAGCCAGATCGTCGCGATCATGGAAGCCAATCTGGAGGAACCGCTGGAACTGGAAGAGCTGGCGCAGCTCAATGAGGTGTCGGTACGCCAACTGGAACGGCTGTTCCACAAGTACCTGGACCGCACGCCCAGCCAGTACTACCTGGAACTGCGCCTGAACCGCGCTCGCGACCTGCTGCTGCGCAGCGAGTCCCAGGTCCGTGACATCGCCCTGGCCTGCGGCTTCGCCTCGCCGGCGCACTTCTCCAAGTGCTACAGCCGCTTCTTCGGCCACTCGCCGCGCGGGGAGCGCAAGCAGAGTCCATTGCATGCCTGAGGCCTCCACCGACATCGCTTTCCAGTGGGACCGCCCCCACAAAGAAGAACGAGGCCATCAGCCCAAACAAAAACGCCGCCCTCCTCTCGGGGGCGGCGTTTTCTATTCCGTCCTTTGAATCAGGCGTCCCGCTCGACACCTCCGCTGAGCGCTACCACCGGTTTCTTCGCCAGCAGCCAATAAACGACACCGGATACCAGGATCGCCGGGAAGCTCGCGGTGATCTGTTCAGCGACATCCTTGAACACATGGGCAAGGACGAAGTAGACGGCGAAGCCCACCACCAGGGAGGTGATCCCTGCCATGTTCCAGCCATTGCTGCCGTAGTAGGCGCCACCGGCTTCGGCGAACAGGTCGCGGTCGGACAGGCGCTTGCCGCGCACGCAGAAGTAGTCCACCAGGATAATGGTCCAGAGCGGAATGAAGATGCCGCCGATCACCCCGAGGAAGGCTTCGAAGTAATGCAGGAAGGAGTCGAAGGCCATGGGCACGAAGCACAGCACCAGTTGCAGCACGACGATGATCGCCAGCGCCTTCTTCGGCTTGAGGCCCTTGAAGGCGCCGAGCAGGCCCATGCCCGAGCCGTAGAGCACTGTCACGTTGGTGCTCACGGTAGCGAAGATCAGCACCAGGAACGACACCATGCCGAGGCCAAGGGTCGCCAGCGTGGAACTGGGATCGGAGTTGTTCGGGTCGACGAAGCCGCTCTGCAACGCCACGCCGATGGCCCCGATGGCGCCAATCACCATGAACCAGCCCTGACCGACATTGAGCCCCAGCCAGCTGCCCACGCTGGCCGCCGTGCCGGTCTTGGAGAAGCGCGAGAAGTCCGCCACCTGGGCCCAGGTCCAGGAGAAGCCGAAGGCCAGGTCAATGAAGAAGGCCACGCTGTGGGTCGGCGCCGCCACCTTGAACTCCATGATCTGTTTCAGCTCCCACTGCGACAGCACCACATGGGTCACCCAGGCACCCAGCACCAGCAACAGGATGCCTGCCACGCGCTCCAGGTAGCGGATCGCCTCATGCCCGAGGAAAGTGATCACCCCTTGGGCCACTGCGGTCAGCAGGATGCCCAGGACCATCGGACCGGTTGACCCTGGCTGGCCAAATGTCGGCCAGCCAAACGCCGCGCCGAAGACATGGCTGAGGGAAATGGCGGCAATGAAGCTGTTCACACTGGGCCAGCCGATCAGCACCAGGAACTGCGCAATGCCAGTCAGGCATGAGCCCTTGGTGCCCAGCGCCGGGCGCGAAACCACGGCCGTGCTGGCGCCATAGCGGTAGCCGATGTAGGCCACCACCGCCCAGGGGATCATCATCAGCGGCAGCCAGAGCAGGCTGTATTGCAGGACGAAGACCATGCCCAGCGCGGCGGCCATGCCGCCGAAGAACCAGGAACCGGTGTTGATGCCGGAGCCGAACCAGGTCCAGACCGTGTCGACGAAGCCGTAGCTGCGTTCCTCGGGCTTGATCTGGCTGAGCCCGTACTCTTTGTGTGCGTCAGAATTGGACATAGCTGAAACTTCCTCGCGGACCGCCGCGGCGGTCCCTTGTTGTAGTTGTGAAGTCGCTTGTTCTGTTCGGGGTGACGCAATGCCGGGTCAGGCGCGCGGGAACTCCTGGGTGATGACGTCGGCGATGCCCTGGACGCAGACCTCGAGGATCAGCCCGCCCTTCTCCCGGCTGGCGGTCTTCGCCGACGACAGGGTGCCCGGCGCCGGGGTGCGCGTCGGGTCCACCGGGAACACGTCGTAGGGCGGGAAGGTCGCGGGCGGGTGATCGACGACGCGCTCCATATCCACCAGGTCCGGGTACAGGGCGAGCATCAGGGAGGTCTCGAAGACACCACCGTGCTCGATGTCCCAGCCGAGGAAGCCCTCGGGATAGAGCTGCTGGATCACCTCCGGGTCCTTCACGAAATCCCAGTAGGACAGCACCACCACCTTGAAGTCGTGGATGCCGGCATAGCGCAGCTCACGCAGGGCGAGGTCGATGCCCTCGACGATGAACATCGAGTTCTCGTAGTGGCCGTTCATCAGCACCAGGCGGCGCACGCCGTGACGCGCCAGCTCGCGGATGATGTCCTGCACCGTGCCGGTGAGGGTGGCACCGTCCAGGCTGGTGGTACCGGGGAAGTGGTTGCCGCCGCCGGACTTCTGCTGGGACTTGTAGCCGTATTGCAGGCCCGGCAGCACCAGCGCACCGATGCGCTCGGCGACGCGCTGGCATACAGCCGTGGGCAGCAGGACATCGACGTTCATGCACATGTGGTGTCCGTGCTGCTCCAGGGCACCGACCGGCAGCATCAGCACGCAGTCACCTGCGGCGACACGCGCCTCGTACTCCTTCCAGGTCAGCTCACCTACGAAAACACTCTTGCTCATCGAAATACTCCAGGAATCTTCGGCGCCAGACGGACTTCCGCTCATGACATTGCATCAGAAGTGAATGGCTGGTTTTTGTACGAATCCGACCCGAAGTTGGCAGGATCGCCAGTGGTCAGTCGTCCGCCAGGGCGCGGTGCGCCGTCTCGCTGATGCAGAGCATCGCCAGCAGAGCAACGGCCGCTGCCGCCACCAGCATCCAGGCCGGCGCGAGCTTGTCGCCGGTCTGGCTGATCAGCCAGGTGGCGATGAAGGGCGCCGTCCCGCCAAACAGGGCGTTGGCCGTGTTGAAGCTGAAGGCGAAGCCGCTGTAGCGCACCCGTGTCGGGAAGACCTCGGCGAGGAAGCACGGCAGGGTGCCGTCGTTCATCGCCAGCATCAGGCCGAAGGCGATCTGGATCAGCAGGATGAAGACGAAGCCCTGCCCTTCCAGCAGGCCGAACAGCGGCACCGTGAGCCCAAGGAACAGCAGGGAAGCGGCGATCAGCATGGTCTTTCGGCCGAAACGGTCGGACAGCTTGCCCATCAGGAAGATGAAACCGATGTAGGTCGCCAGCGACACGGTGGACGCCAGGAAGGAGTCGGTTTCGGTCATGCCCATCTCGGTGGAGAGGTAGGTCGGCATGTAGCTGAGGATCAGGTAGAAGGCCACCGCGTTGAGGCAGGTGACGCCAATGGCCACCAGCACCTTCTTGCGATGCACGCCCATCAGCTCACGGATCGGCACCTTGTGCCCGGCTTCCTTCTGCTCCATCGCCTGCTCCATTTCGCGGAACTTGGGCGTGTCCTGCAGGTGTAGGCGGATATAGCGGCCGATCAGCCCCAGCGGCGCCGCCAGGAGGAACGGGATGCGCCAGCCCCAGCTGTGCAGTTGCTCGGTATCCAGCTGCGAATAAAGCAGCGCCGCGAACAGCGAACCGAACAACAGCCCCGCCGCCGTGCTGGCCGGCACCAGGCAGGTGTAGAAACCGCGTTTGTTGTCGGGCGCGTACTCGGCGAGGAAGGCTGCCGCGCCGGCGTATTCCCCTGAAGCCGAGAAGCCCTGCACCAGGCGAATCAGCAGGAGCAGCAGCGGCGCGAACATGCCCACCTGGGCGTAAGTCGGCAGCAGCGCGATGCAGAAGGTGGCGCCGGACATGATGAGGATGGACAGGGACAGGGCGTTACGCCGGCCGTAACGGTCGCCGATATGGCCCCAGACGATGCCGCCGATGGGGCGGACGATGAAGGAAATGGCGAACACCGCGAAGGCCGCCAGCAGGCCGGTGGTCTTGTCGGTGGCGGGGAAGAACACCACCGCGATCACCGCAGCCAGGTAGCCATAGGCGGCGTAGTCGAACCACTCGACGAAGTTGCCCATGAAGCTGGCGGTCGCCGCGCGACGGAGGGTGCTGCGCTCGCTGCTGGCCATCTGGCTGCCGGCCTGGCCGTAGGCCAGGGTCTGGTTGGAAAGGCTCATCGGGCACCCCCTTCGCTGGGGAAATGCGCCTGGATGCCTGGAGTATGGACGGGAGCGTCCCGACCGTCGTTGCAGCACACTGAGTCGGCCGCTCCCCAGGGGAGCGTTCCTGCAATAAACCTGACCATTGCCTGTACCTCTATTGTTATGTCGTGTAGTTCGGCAGCGGGTAGTCAAAAGGCGGCGCGTACGCGGGGCTCTGGCCCGTGAATGCCGCGCGTCGATTCTTGTTGTGGTGAGGCGTGATGCGTGTAACCACGGCCCGCGCAGGAGGTCGGCTCTGCGCGGGCGTGGACTGGATCATTTGCGGATGATGTTTTTCTCCGGGCCGTAGGGGAACTTGGTGATGTTCTCGGCACCGCTCTCGTTGACGATCAGGATGTCGTGCTCGCGATAACCGCCAGCACCCGGCAGGCCTTCCGGCAGCATGATCATCGGCTCCATGGACACCACCATGCCCGGCTCCAGCACGGTGTCGATGTCCTCGCGCAGCTCCAGCCCCGCCTCGCGGCCGTAGTAGTGGCTGAGGGTGCCGAACGAGTGGCCGTAGCCGAAGGTGCGGTACTGCAGCACGTCGTGCTTGAGGAAGATCTCGTTCAGCTCGCGGGCGATATCGCTGCAGCGCGCGCCGGGCTTGATCAGCTTGAGGCCGGCTTCATGCACCTCTACGTTGACCTGCCACAGGCGCAGGTGGTCGTCCGAGCAATGGTCGAGGAACAGCGTGCGCTCCAGGGCGGTGTAGTAGCCGGCAATCATCGGGAAACAGTTGAGGCTGAGGATGTCGCCCTTGTTCACCTTGCGGGTGGTCACCGGGTTGTGCGCGCCGTCGGTGTTGATGCCGGACTGGAACCAGGTCCAGGTGTCCATCAGCTCCACGTCCTCGAAGGTGTCGGCAATGGCGCGGACCATGGCCTGGGTGGCGTGCAGCGCCACTTCGTATTCCGGCACCTGGTCACGCAGGGCCTCCACCACTGCCGCGCCGCCGATGTCGGCGATGCGTGCGCCATGACGGATCATCACGTGCTCTTCGGCGGACTTGATCATGCGCATACGCATGCACGCAGCGGCCACGTCCACGAGCTCGGCGTCCGGATAACGCGCGGCCAGCTTGTCGCGGTTCTGCAGGTTCAGGTGGTCGTGCTCGATGCCGATGCGGCGGGCCTTGGGCAGCGCCTGCTGGATGGCCACGAAGTAGTTATCGCGCTGCCAGTCGGTGTAGACGATGTTGTCGGTGCCGACGGTGCGACGCCACGGCTGGCCGCCGTCGATGTTGGCGCTGATGCTGATGACATCGTCCTGGGTCACCACCAGCGCGTAGGGACGGCCGAAGGAGCAGTAGAGGAAGTCGGAGTAGTAGTTGATGTTGTGGTACGAGGTGAAGATTGCAGCGTCGATGTTCTCCGCCGCCAGATGGGCGCGCAGCCTGGCTTGGCGATTGGCGAATTCCTGGGCGGAAAAGGTGGATTTGACCTTGTCGCCGTTACGGATGCGGAGCGTCTTGGGCATTTGCATGGCGGTGAACCCTTGTTGTTTTCCAGTGACTCGACTCACCGGGCTGGTGGGCCGTTGGAAAGCATTGCAACAGAAGCCCCCTGCCATTTTTTGTACGAATCCGACCCGAAGTTGGTCAGATCCGCTGGGGCGGCTTGGTTGCGATCAGAGGTGTCTTTGATGAGTGCGATCGGGGGTGAGGGAAGGTGGACTGAATAGGACCTCCATGGCAGGCACAGTCCGCTTTTTACGGTGGGGGCGAATTCATTCGCTAAGCAGGCCGCAGGTCTGCGCAAGAGGTCGACCGGGGCAGCTTCGCCGCCCATAGCGAACGAATTCGCCCCCCACAAGAAAAAGGCCCAACACCGTACCCATACCACCAAAAAAAACAGGCCCGAACCGTGCTGCCAGGCACGGGCGGGCCCGAAGGTGGTGTCACTCGGTATCAGTGCATGGCGCTGCGACAAAGCTGCGGCTTGTCCAACCGTTCGTTACTGGGCGGGATGCCGAAGTGCTCGCGGTAGCACTTGGAGAAATTCTGCGGGGAAAGGAAGCCGCAACCGAAGGCCACCTGCACCACCGGCATCGCGGTCTGGCGCAGTAGCTGGCGGGCGCGGAGCAGGCGTAGCTTCAGGTAGTGGCGCGATGGCGAGCAGCGCAGGTACTTCTGGAACAGCCTTTCCAGCTGACGACGGGACAGCTCGACGAAGCTGGCCAGGTCGTCGAGGTCGAGGGGTTCCTCCAGGTTCGCCTCCATCAGAGCGATCACTTCCTGAAGCTTGGGTTGAGCGCTGGCCAGGGCTTCACGCAGGGTCGTCCGGCTGGCCCAGACCGGGATGCTTTCGCTGCATGGAAGCAGGCCGACCTCGACCAACAATGTACGGGCGGACTCCAGCGCACCCAGCTTCACGCCGCGGGCGGCCAGGTCGCGGAGCTGCGCGAGCAATCCGGCGTGAGCGCGCGGAGCGCCGTCGCCGCCGCAGACAATCAGGGTGTCCAGCCCTCTTGCCTCGGCGAGGCTGCCTTCGGGCGTCAGCTGCATGCCGTTGCCGGCGCGTATCGGGTTGCCGTCGAACGTCAGGATGCACCAGCGATATCGGCCCGCTCCGGGCTGCTGGTTGGCCAGGCGCAGCGGCTCGAGTGAGCCGGCCAGGGCGATGAGGCTGCAGTCCTCCAACAGCAGGAAGCCGATGGATTGGAGGCAGTGTTCAGACGGGTGTAGGGCTTGATAGGCGGTCATGGCATCAGCACTCCACGGCGCTCACGGCCAGGCCACCGCGCGAGGTTTCCTTGTACTTGTCGTGCATGTCGGCGCCGGTGTCGCGCATGGTGCGGATCACCCGGTCCAGCGAGATGAAGTGCTCGCCGTCGCCGCGCAGGGCCATCTGCGCCGCGTTGATCGCCTTCACCGCGGCAATCGCGTTGCGCTCGATGCACGGCACCTGCACCAGCCCACCCACCGGGTCGCAGGTCAGCCCGAGGTTGTGCTCCAGGCCGATCTCGGCGGCGTTCTCCAGCTGCGCCGGGGTCGCCCCCAGTACTTCCGCCAGGCCGGCGGCGGCCATGGCGCAGGCCGAGCCCACTTCGCCCTGGCAACCGACTTCGGCGCCGGAGATCGAGGCGTTCTTCTTGCACAGGATGCCGACGGCGGCGGCGCCGAGGAAGA
>NZ_JACXBU010000015.1 GCF_014700075.1 Pseudomonas sp. JM0905a
CAGGTCGGCGGCCACCGCGACCAGGGCGCCGGCGGCGTGGAAGCGCTCCACCAGCTCGCGGTAGTCGAAGATGTCGCCGTTGGCGGCGGGGTACTGCAGCAGGGCGCCGAAATAGGCGCTGGCGTCGCTGAGCTCACGCTCGTCGCCGATCACCACCTCGATGCCCAGCGGCTCGGCGCGGGTGCGCAGCACGTCGAGGGTCTGCGGGTGGCAGTGCTGCGAGGCGAAGAAGGCGTGGCTGGCCTTGTTCTTCGCCAGGCGCTTGCAGAAGGTCATGGCTTCGGCGGCGGCGGTGCCTTCGTCGAGCAGCGAGGCGTTGGCCACCGGCAGGCCGGAGAGGTCGCTGACCAGGGTCTGGAAGTTCAGCAGGGCTTCCAGGCGGCCCTGGGAGATTTCCGGCTGGTAGGGGGTGTAGGCGGTGTACCAGGCCGGGTTTTCCAGCAGGTTGCGCAGGATCGGGCTGGGGGTGTGGCAGGGGTAGTAGCCTTGGCCGATGTAGCTCTTGAACAGCTGGTTCTTCGCGGCGATGGCCTTGATCGCGGCGAGGGCTTCGGCCTCGCCCTGGCCGGCCGGCAGGTTGAGCACGCTGGTGCCCTTGATGCTGTCGGGCACCACGCTGGCGATCATCGCGTCCAGGCTGTCGAAGCCGAGCAACTCCAGCATCGCGTTGGCATCGGCGTCGCGTGGGCCGATGTGCCGCGGGACGAACTCGTTGCGTGTGTCCAGGGGGAATTGGGCGAGGCTCATGGCGGCTCCTCCGGTCAGGCGTGGTCGGCGAGGAACGCGTCGTAGCCGGCCTGGTCCATCAGGCTGGCGACGGCTTCGGGGCTGTTCGGACGGATGCGGAAGAACCAGCCGCCGTCCATGGGCGCTTCGTTGACCAGCTCGGGGTTGTCAGCCAGTTGCTGGTTCACTTCGATCACTTCGCCGTCCAGCGGCATGGCGATGTTGCTGGCGGCTTTCACCGACTCCAGCACGGCCACTTCGGCACCTTGTTCGTAAATACCGGTGTCGGGCAATTGCACGAACACCACATCGCCGAGGGCTTCCTGGGCGAAGTTGGTAATGCCGACGGTCACGTCGCCGTTGGCTTCGACGCGCAGCCATTCGTGCTCGGGAGTAAAACGCAGAGTGGTCATGGAGCTTCCTCTTGTTATCAGGTTGGGTCCCGAGCGTTTGGCTCGGCTGATGGAACAAGAGCAAGTGGGGTGCCAATTCTTTAAAGTCGTTGAATATCAATGGTTTGAGTGGTTTTAAGTGGCTGGCCAGGTTTTTCTATGGAGCGATATCGCTCCACTTGGAAAAGCGTCTTTCAGCTGCTGTGAATGAGGAATGCCCCGGAAGTCGGGGCTTTGAAGGACATTGGAGCGAAATCGCTCCAGTGGAATGGAATCGAACCGGTTGCGAAAAGATGCCGGGTGACTTGTAGGGGCGAATTCATTCGCCAAGGGCAGCGCAGCTGCCCCCAACAGCCCGAAGGGCAGGACTGCGTCCTGCTTTGTCGAATGAATTCGACCCTACAGGAGAGGTTGCCCCACGCCCGCCCTAGCGGGAAATGCCGTACTTGCGCAGCCGCTGTCCGATGGCGGTGTGGGAGGTGTTCAGCCGCGCCGCGAGCTGCCGGGTGGAGGGGTAGGCGGTGAAGAGTTGCTGCAGCAGGTTCTTCTCGAACCCCTGCACGGCGTCTTCCAGGCTGGTGACTTCCAGGGAATCGGCCTGTTGCGGGCCCAATGCGGTGCCCGCGAGTTCGAGGTCGTCGCAGTCGATCAGGTCGCCTTCGCTGATGGCGGCGGCGCGGAATATGACGTTTTGCAATTGGCGCACGTTGCCCGACCAGCGATTGCCCAGCAGCAGCGGGTAGGTGGCCGGGGCCAGCTGGCAGGGTGGTCGCTGGATCTGCGCGCAGGCCTGGTCGAGGAAACGCCCGGCGAGCAGGAGGATGTCCTGGCCGCGATCGCGCAGGGGCGGGACCTCCAGGCTGAGTACGTTGAGGCGGTAGAACAGGTCCTCACGGAAAGTGCCGGCGCCGACCATGCCTTCCAGGTCCCGGTGGGTGGCGCCGAGGACGCGGACGTTCACATGGACTTCACGGTCGCCGCCGACCCGGCGGAAGCAACCGTCGCTGAGAAAACGCAGCAGCTTGGCTTGCAGGTAAGGGGACATCTCGCCCACTTCGTCGAGGAACACCGTGCCGCCATCGGCCAGCTCCAGCAGGCCGGGCTTGCCGCCGCGCTGGGCGCCGGTGAAGGCGCCAGCCGAGTAACCGAAGAGTTCGCTTTCGGCCAGGCTCTCCGGCAGCGCCGCGCAGTTCAGCGCCAGGAAGGGCGCATCCTTGCGATCGCTCAGGGCGTGGCAGGCACGGGCCACCAGTTCCTTGCCGGTGCCGGTTTCGCCGCGAATCAGCAGGTGTGCGTCCAGCCGGGCGACCTTGTGCAGGCGCGCCTTGAGCTGCTTCAGGGGCGCCGACTTGCCCAGCAGGGTTTCCAGCCCTTCGCCGCTTTCCGGGCGCAGGGAGGCCAGGCGCGAGCCGATGCGGCTTGGCGGGTAGAGCGTCAGCAGGCTACCGGCCAGGTCCTGCGCCCCGGCGTCCGCACCGCCCGTGATGGGGGTGGCATCCAGCAGCAGGGCCAGGCCCTTGAGCGCCACTTCGCACATGGGCAGTCGGAAGCTCCGCTCGATCAGGGTCTGCGCCAGGCCCGGGTCATCGAACAGGTTCGACAGGGGCTCGCCCGTCGGGTCGCGGCCGTAGAGGCTGACCAGCGAAGGGTTGGCCAGTAGCACGTGGCCGCTGGCGTCCACCGCCAGCAGCGGGTCGCTGACGGCGGCGAGCAGCGCGTCGAGCTGCAGGCGGCGACGCTGGCCGGGGAGGATGTCCACCACCGTTACCGCCTGCACGCCGTGTACCGACAGCAGCGCACCGCTCAGCTCGTCGAGCACCCCGGGGCTGAGGGCGGGGGCATCGATGTAGACGTTCGGTGGAATCATCTCCACCGCTTCCAGGTTGAGGTTTCGACCACCAAGCAAGGCCAGGACTTCCTGGGTGATGCCGACGCGGTCGATGAAGGTGACGTGTATGCGCATGGGGAATTCGCCTGCTGGCTGATCAGCCCTTGGTCAAACCGCCGGAACAGGCGGTCAGGTCTTCGAGGAAGGCACGGAGGATCGGTGGCGCCGCGCCGCGACGGGTGATCACGTCGAACGGCGATTCCAGTTGGTCCCGGGAGATGGGCAGGTGCCGCATCTCGCGGGTGCTGACCCACTGCTCGGCGACGTGCGCCGGAAGCAGGCCGATGTAGGCGCCCGAGATCACCAGGATCGCCAGGGCCTCGATGTTGTCCACGGTGGCCGCCGCCTTGCTCACGCCGAGCACGTCGAGGTCGTACTGCTGCATGTAGCCGCGTACCGCGATGCGGCTTGCGGCAATGGCCTCGTGCAGAGCCTGCCCGGTCAGGTTGCTGGCGAACAGCGGGTGGTGACGCCCGCAATACAGCCCCAGCGCCTCCTGGTACAGCGGCGAGTAGTCGAGGCCGGGAATTTTCGCCGGAAAGTGACCGATGGCCAGGTGCAGCCGGTTATCCAGCACCCGCTCTTCCAGCTCCGCCGGGCTACCGACGTAGACGCTGAGGTGCACGTCGTGACCACGGGAGACGAAGCGCTGGGTGGCACGGGGCAGGGGGGAGGCGCGATCGGTGAGGGTGCTGTCGATGATGCCGAGGTTGAGCTTGCCGCTGATGCGCTGCTTGAGCACGTCGGCGTCCATGCAGAAGGTCTCCACCGCCGACAATAGGCGCTGGGTCGCCTCGTGGATGGCCACGCCCTGCTCGGTCAGGCGGAAGCCACTGCGGCCGCGCTGGCAGAGCTTGACCCCGAGGCGGGTCTCCAGGTGGCTCATTTGTTCGCTGATGGTGGACTGACCGGCATTCAGGGCCGCCTGGGCAGCGGAAAAGCCCCCGCATTTGACGATCGTGGCGAAGACCCGAAGCAGCTTCAGGTCGACATCGTGCAACTGGATCACGTGGGCCTCCCGCTCGGCGAATTACATCGTTATCTGCGATATGAGCATCTGATGTTTGGCATTTTTACAAAATAAGTCTGCGCCTATGTTCGCTGCAACGGCGAATTCCAAGCCGGTTCGCCGACGACAGAAAACAAGAAGCGAGGCGCACCACGATGTCGAAGAATGCTTATGAATCCGGACGGTTGAACCTGCCTTTCGTAGGTCACTGCACGTTCGCAAAGTCCCCGATCTGCACCGATTGGGATGCCATAAACGCCGATGTCGCCGTGCTCGGCGCGCCCAATGACATGGGCACCCAGTGGCGCTCCGGGGCACGTTTCGGACCGCGCAGCATTCGCGAGGCATCCACGCTGTTCTCCTTCGGCCATTCCGGCGCCTACGACCACGAAGACGATGCTCTGTACCTGACCGAAGACCAGGTACGCATGGTGGATGTCGGCGATGCGGACATCGTCCACACCGACATGGCCAGCAGTAACGACAACATCGAATTCGCCGTACGCAAGATCCTCCAATCCGGTGCCATGCCGGTGGTGCTGGGCGGCGACCACTCGATCCATGCTCCGGTGATCAAGGCCTTCGAGGGTCACGCGCCCATCCATATCGTGCATTTCGATGCCCACCTGGACTTCGTCGACGAGCGCCACGGCGTGCGTTACGGCCACGGCAACCCGCTGCGCCGCGCGTCCGAACTGGACCACATCGTCGGCATGACCCAGATGGGCATCCGCAACGTGTCGTCTTCCAACCGAGATGACTACGACGCCGCCCGCGCCGCCGGTTCGCAGATCCTGTCGGTGCGCGACGTGCGCCGCCTGGGCACCGAAGGTGTCATGGCGAAGATCCCGGAAGGCCTGGACTACTACATCACCATCGACATCGACGGTTTCGACCCGTCCATCGCCCCTGGCACCGGCACCCCCAGCCACGGCGGCTTCCTCTACTACGAGGTGCTGGAAATCATCCAGGCGCTGGCCAAGCGCAGCCAGGGCCGGGTAGTCGGCATGGACCTGGTGGAGGTCGCACCGGCCTACGACCCCACCGGCGCCACCTCGATCCTCGCGGCGCAACTGCTGATGAACAGCATCGGCTTCATCTTTCACGAACGCGCCCGTAACCGCTGATAGGCCAGGAGGAAAAGAGAGTGGACATCAAGGTTAAAGACTATCTGCAGAAATTCGGTGTATCCGAGGCGACCCAGCGTTTTCTCGGCAAGTCCCAGAAAATGTTCGTCGGCGGTGCCTGGCTGGAGTCGGCTGACAGCGCCGAGGTGATCGAGCCGTCCACCGGCGGCGTGCTCACCCGCATCCCCATGGGCACCGCGGACGATCTGGATCGTGCCGTGCAGGCCGCTCGCGCGCAGTTCGATGGCGGCGCCTGGAGCCAACTCAAACCCCTGGAGCGGGAACGCCTGCTGCACGGCCTGGCCGACCTGATCGAAGCCAACGCCGATGAACTGGCGGAGATCGAGTCCATCGACATGGGCAAGTCGGTCGCCCAGGCGCGGGTTGTGGATATCCAGGGCACCATCGACACCTTTCGCTACTTCGCCGGCTGGGCCAGCAAGATTCATGGCCGCACCGTGGAACCGTCGCTGCCCGGCAACTACCTGGCATACACCCGCAAGGAGCCGGTCGGTGTGGTGGGCGTCATCGTCCCCTGGAACTTCCCGCTGCAGACCATGGCCTGGAAGCTGGGCGCGGCGCTGGCGGTGGGCTGCACAGTGGTGGTGAAGCCGGCCGAGCTGACGTCCCTGTCGGCCCTGCGTTTTGCCGAACTGGTGCAGGAGGCGGGCATCCCCGATGGCGTGGTGAACATCGTCACCGGGCGCGGCAGCGTGGTTGGCTCGGCCATGTCCACTCACCCGGGCATCGACAAGCTGAGCTTCACCGGCTCGACCCCGGTGGGCTGCTCCGTCGGCAAGGCGGCCATGGACCAGATGAAGCGCCTGACCCTGGAGCTGGGCGGCAAGTCGCCGGTGATCGTCTTCGCCGACGCCGATATCAAGGCGGCGGCCCAGGCGGTGGCCAACGGTGTGTTCTTCAGCTCCGGCCAGGTCTGCGACGCCGGCACCCGTGCCTATGTCCATCGCAGCGTCTACGCCGAGTTCCTGAAGGAGCTGGCGGACTACACCGCAACGCTGAAGATCGCCCCCGGCCTGGACCCGGACTGCTTCATCAGCCCCATGGTGTCGCGTCAGCAACAGCAGCGCGTGCTGGAGTACATCGAGACCGGCAAGGCCGAAGGTGCGGAGCTGTATTACGGTGGCGAGCCGGTCGACGGCTCCGGCTTCTTCGTCCAGCCGACCGTCTTCGCCAATTGCCGCAATGACATGCGCGTCGTCCAGGAGGAAATCTTCGGCCCGGTGCTGGTGACCGCGCCCTTCGACGACGAAGAAGAAGCGTTGGCCCTGGCCAACGATTCGCTCTTCGGCCTGGCCGCGGCGCTCTATTCCAACGACCTTGGGCGGGTCCACAGCCTGATTCCGCGACTGCGTGCGGGCACCGTCTATGTCAATGCCCACAGCACCCTCGATCCCTCCATGCCCTTCGGCGGCTACAAGCAGTCGGGCTACGGCAAGGACCTCGGGTCGGAACAACTGGATTACCTGCTGGAAACCAAAGCCGTGTGGATCACACTGCCCTGAGGAGCTGGGCGCTGGTGTGCCGTCGCCTTCGGGCGGCGGCCCTGATTGGCCGGGATGCATCGAATTTCAAGAACAAGAACCCCTAGAGGTGATGCCCAGATGAACAGCCAACCCGATATCGAGCGTGCGCAAGAACTGGAAAGGCGCATACGCGTCTACGAACAGCTGGAATCAAGCAGAGAGTGGCCGGGGGCGCTGAACGCCGTCGACTACATAGCAACCATCCTGATGACGCTGGTTCTGGTCGTCGGCTTCTACCTCTGGGGGTACTGAGCCATGACCCGTCACGAACCCGTCAATCACAGTCTGGAAGCCGAGCGGGGCGATACGCCGCTCCTCCCCTCGGAGCGCATGTGGGGCTTCTGGGAATTCACCTACGCCAACTCCGCCCTGGCCATCGCCACCTGGGCCTTCCTCATTGGTGGTGCCACGGCGCTTTTCGTCGGGCCGATGCAGGGCATCGCCGCCATCATCATCGGTAACATCCTCGGGGTGCTGCTGACCACCTTCGCCACCTGTGTACCCTGCGGCAAGTACGGCACCGAGCAGTTCACTTTCCTGCGCAGCATGTTCGGCGGCAACGGTAGCCGGTTGGTCTATGTGCTGGCAGTGGTGTTCCTCACCATGGGCTGGCTGGCAGTGCTGGGACTGATGTTCGGCCGCTCCATCGATGGCCTGACCGGTCTCGTGTCGGAGCACAAGGCCGACGCCAACGGTTGGCTGGTACTGGCGTCGGGCTTCTTCGCCATCGTCCTGACCGGTTTCGTGGTCGCCAAGGGGCCCACCTCGATCAAGGTGTTCAACACCATCGTGGCGCCGGCCCTGGTGGTGATCATGGGCGTGATGTTCTACATGATCCTCAGCGAGCACGCCTTCTCCGAACTGATGGCCATGCCCGCGCTGGATGCGCCGTTCGACGACAAACGGGTCAACTTCATGATCGCCGTCGAAGTGAACATGGCCGCGGGCTTCTCCTGGTGGCCCTATGTGGGCAACCTGGCGCGCCTGTCGAAGAACCAGCGCACCTCATTCTGGCCGAACATCATCGGCATCTTCGGCGCCGCCGCCCTTGGCGAAGTGGTGGGCCTGCTGGCCGCCGCCGCGCTGGGCGACAGCGACCCGACGGTGTGGATGACTCGCATCGGCGGCCTGACCTTCGGCGTCATCGCCCTGGGCTTCGTGGCCTTCGCCAACGTCACCAGCATGGTGAACATCCTCTATACCTCCATCGTCGGCCTGCGTCAGGTGGTCGGGCAGAAGTTGCGGGACATGAGCTGGGAATGGTTGGTGGTGCTGTTCTGCCTGATCCCGGCGCTGATCGTGCTGTTCGCCCCGGGCATCTATGACGGCTTCTTCATCTTCCTGGTCTGGACCTCGGCCCTGAACAGCACCCTGGCAGGTATCGGCATCGCCGACTACTTCTTCCTCCGCCGCCAGCGCCTGAGCCTGCGCCACCTCTACAGCGAGGATGAGCGGTCGCCGTTCCACTTCTGGCGCGGGTTCAACCCGGCAGCCCTGGTGGCGCTGGTCGCGGGCTTCGTCATCTACGTGGTGGTGTTCAACCCGCAGACCCTGGCCAATACCACCTTCTTTACCTTCGCCACCGCATCCCTGCCGTCCTGCCTTCTGGCCGGGGTGGTGCACTACGTGCTGACCCGCGTAATGGCCGCTCGCCTGGGCTGGGGCGCCTACCCAAAGGGCAACGAACGCAACGTCGAGGTTCTGGACCTCACCGCAAAGGGCTACAGCAATGAATAAGCGCTACGACTACATCATCATCGGCGCCGGTTCGGCCGGCTGCGTCCTGGCCAACCGCCTGACCGAGGATGCCGGCACTTCGGTCCTGGTCCTGGAATTCGGCGGCAGCGATCGCAGTGTGCTGATCCAGATGCCCAGCGCCTTCTCCATCCCGATGAACACCAAGAAGTACAACTGGCGCTACGAGACCGTGGCCGAGCCACACCTGGATGGCCGCCGCCTGCATTGCCCGCGCGGCAAGGTGCTGGGTGGTTCTTCCTCGATCAACGGCCTGGTCTACATCCGTGGCCACGCCTACGACTTCGACGAGTGGGAAAGCCTGGGCGCGAAGAACTGGGGCTATCGGAACTGCCTGCCGTACTTCAAGCGGGCGGAGACCTACAAGTTCGGTGGAGACGACTATCGCGGCGCCAGCGGCCCGCTTTCCACCAACAACGGCAACAACATGCAGAACCCCCTGTACGGCGCCTGGGTGGAGGCCGGCGCCGAGGCTGGCTACATCAAGACCGATGACTGCAATGGCTACATGCAGGAAGGTTTCGGCGCCATGCACATGACGGTGAAGGACGGCGTGCGCTGGTCCACCGCCAACGCCTACCTGCGCCCGGCCATGGAGCGCCCCAACCTGACCGTCGTCACCCACGCCATGACCCGACGCATCATCCTCGATGGCAAGCGTGCCGTGGGCGTGGAGTACGACCAGGGTGGCCAGACCCATGTCGTGCAGTGCAATCGCGAAGTGCTGGTGTCTTCCGGTCCCATCGGCTCGCCGCACCTGCTGCAGCGTTCCGGCATCGGCCCGGCGGCGGTCTTGAAGAAGGCTGGCATTGAGGTCCGTCACGACCTGCCGGGTGTGGGCGAAAACCTCCAGGACCACTCGGAGATCTACATCCAGTACGCCTGCAAGGAGCCTGTCACCCTCAACGGCAAGATGAGCCTGTGGGGCAAGGCACTGATCGGCTTGCGCTGGCTGCTGTTCAAGGATGGCCTGGGCGCCAGCAACCACTTCGAAGCGGGCGGTTTCATTCGTTCCGAGAAGGGGCTGCGCTGGCCGGACATCCAGTTCCACTTTCTGCCGGCAGCGATGCGCTACGACGGTGACAAGCCGTTCAAGGGCCATGGTTTCATGGTGCTGACCGGCCCCAACAAGCCGAAGAGCCGGGGGCATGTCCACGCACTGTCGGCTGACCCGTACCAGCACCCGGAGATCCGCTTCAACTACCTGGAGAGCGAAGAGGACCGCGAGGGCTTCCGCCGCTGCGTGCGCCTGACCCGTGAGATCATTGGCCAGCCGGCCATGGACCGTTTCCGTGGCGAGGAACTGGCGCCTGGTCCCCAGGTGCAGACCGATGAGGAAATCGACGCCTTCGTGCGCGCCAACATGGAAAGCACCATGCACCCCTGCGGCTCCTGCCGCATGGGCGAGGACGACATGGCGGTGGTGGATTCCGAGCTGCGCGTCCGTGGCATCCAGGGGCTGCGGGTGATCGATTCGTCGGTCTTCCCCACCGAGCCCAACGGCAACCTCAACGCCCCGACCATCATGCTCGCCGAGCGTGCCTCGGACCTGGTGCGCGGCCGCAGGACCCTGGCACCCGAGGAGATGCCCGTGGGGCTGGCGGCTAACTGGGAAACCGCGCAGCGCACCCACGCACCGGTGCGTCAGGTGGGTGTCTGAGGGGGCTCTGTTCATCCCAGAACCTCTGTGCCCGCTGACACAACCCTCACCCCCCGCCCCTCTCCCAGAGGGCGAGGGGTGACTCGCGCCGGCTAGGCGCAGGTCATCCTGAAACTCTCACTGGTCTGTAACCGAGTAGACGGGGCAGGGCATGACCGTTCGGCGCTGGTCATCAAACTGTCACGGTTCTGTGGCAGAGCGACACACGGAAATTCATCAGAATTGCGTTCGACTGGGGTTTTGCGTTCTGGATTTCCAACATGCGTGTGCTGATCCTGCTCGCCGCGCTCATTTGCGGCCTGCCTTCATTTGCTTTCGCCAACGCTCGCTGTGATGTGACCGTGCCGACGGAAACCGTCGACCTGGGTGAGGTGCGTCTGGCGTACCAGAGCGTGGGGCGCGAGCGCGATCCGGCACTGCTGATGATCATGGGCTTGGGTGGCCAGCTCATCCACTGGCCGGATGAAGTGGTAGAGCGCCTGTGCGAGAGCGGCTTCCGGGTGATTCGCTTCGACAATCGCGATGTCGGGCTGTCTGCCTGGATCGGTCCTGCGCCTTCGGCAAACCTGCCTTATGAAGTGGTGCGCTATCGCCTGGGCCTGCCGGTGTCGGCGCCTTACGGCCTGCGTGATATGGCGCGTGATTCGCTTAACCTGCTGGACGCGCTGCATATCCGTCAGGCCCACGTCCTGGGCGCCAGCATGGGCGGGATGATCGCCCAGCACCTGGCGGACATGGCACCGGAACGGGTGCTCAGCCTGACCTTGGTGATGACCAGCTCCGGCGCCCAGGGCCTGCCGGCGCCCAGTGCCGCCTTGCTCGACCTGCTGGCGCGGCGCGAGGCGCCGAGCCGCGAGGTAGCCATCCAGCAACAGGCCGACCTGCTGGCCGCCCTCGGCAGTCCGGAGGTCAGCGATGATCGTGAGCAATTGGTCGAACAGGCCGCCCGCGCCTATGACCGTTCCTTCAACCCCGAAGGTGTGCAGCGGCAAATCCTGGCGATTCTCGCCGAGCCCAGCCGCGTCGACATGCTCAACCGCCTGCGGGTACCGACCCTGGTGGTGCACGGCACCGCCGATCCGCTGCTGCCAGTGATGCACGGCGTGCATGTAGCGGCGCATATCAAGGGTTCGGAACTGAAGCTGATTCCCGGCCTGGCCCATCGCTTCCAGGAGGCCTTCAAGGAGCCGCTGCTGTCGGCGGTGTTGCCGCACCTGATGGCCCATCGTCGTGCCGAGGGGCATGTGGCGCAGCTGTGATCACTGTCGGCGCCTGATTTCGTCGGGGCTCTTGTGGGGGCGAATTCATTCGCGAAGGGATGCGTAGCGTCCCCCTATGGGACCCACGGCCGAACCTTCGGTCCGGTTAGCGAATGAATTCGCCCCCACATGTACACCTCAGGCCGCATCCGCCCGCGGCCGGCGCGGATGTTCGTGCTTCAGGTACTGGGCCAGGCGCGCCTGCTGGGCTGCGCTCATGAACAGGCCGAGCTTGGTACGGCGCCAGAGGATGTCCTCGGCGCTGGTCGCCCATTCTTCCTGGCAGAGATAGTCCACTTCCCGTGTATAGAGACCGGCGCCCAGGTGTTCGCCGAGGTCTGGCAGATCGCGGACGTTGCGCAGCAGGTGCCAGCTGCGGCTGCCGTAGAGGTTGGCCCAGCGCCGGGCGATGTGCGTGGGCAGCCAGCCGAAGCTGGAGCAGAGGGCTTCCACCAGGGCGCTGCGGCTTTCCATCTGTTCACCACCCGGCAGCGGCGAGTTCGCGGTCCAGGGGCCCTTGGCGAAGGGGAACCAGGGCACGAGTTGCTGCAGGGCGGCTTCGGCGAGTTTGCGGTAGGTGGTGAGCTTGCCGCCGAACACCGAAAGCAGGGGGGCATCGCCGGGATGGGCGGACAGGGCCAGGGTGTAGTCACGGGTCACCGCAGACGGGTCGTCCGATTCGTCATCGCACAGCGGACGCACGCCGGCATAGCTGTGGAGGATGTCCTGCTCGCTCAACTGGCGCTTGAAGTGGCGATTGACCACGTCCAGCAGATAGCGGGTCTCTTCGGCGGTGATCGCCACCGCCGCCGGATCGCCGTGGTATTCGCGGTCGGTGGTGCCGATCAGCGTGAAACGCTCCAGGTAGGGAATCGCGAAGACGATGCGGCGGTCCTCGTTCTGCAGGATGTAGGCCTGCTCGCCGTCATGCAGGCGCGGCACGATGATGTGGCTGCCCTGGATCAGGCGTACGCCGTAGGGCGCCGTCTGCTTGAGGTCCTGTTCGATGAAGCGCGCCACCCAGGGGCCGGCGGCGTTCACCAGGGCGCGGGCGCGTATCGACAACAGGCTGCCATCGGCGCGCTCCAGGTGGATATGCCAGAGACCCTTGCTGCGGCGGGCACTGACGCAGCGGGTGCGGGTATGCACATGGGCGCCGCGCTCGCGTGCGGCCATGGCGTTGAGCACCACCAGGCGGGCGTCGTCGACCCAGCAATCGGAGTATTCGAAGCCTCGGGTGATCTCCGCCTGAAGCGGGCTGCCAGCGCCGAAACGCAAGCCGCGGGAGGCGGGCAGGCGCTTGCGCTTGCCGAGGTGGTCGTAGAGGAACAGGCCGGCGCGGATCATCCAGGCCGGGCGCAGGTGTGGTCGGTGGGGCAGGATGAAGCGCAGCGGCTTGACGATGTGCGGCGCCTTGGCGAGCAGCACCTCGCGCTCGGCCAGGGCTTCGCGCACCAGGCGGAATTCGTGGTGCTCCAGGTAGCGCAGGCCGCCGTGGATCAGTTTGCTGCTGGCCGATGAGGTGTGCTGGGCGAGGTCGTCCTTCTCGCAGAGGAATACCGAAAGACCTCGGCCAGCCGCGTCGGCGGCAATGCCGACGCCATTGATGCCGCCGCCGACGATGGCGAGGTCATAGACCTCGGCGATTGGGGAAAGGTTGTGATTCATGGGCAGGCACCAAGGTCGAAACTGAACTTTCAATGTTCATTTCCGAAAATAGCCTAGATGAGAGCGAACAAATTGACCAGCCCGATGCGCGGTTTCGCGCCGGGTGGTCATGGAAAATTCATGCAGGGGAGGGCTGGTCAGACCCGCTCGAGGTGCACCTTGTGCTCGGCCAGCAGGCGGCCCAGCGCGGGGGAGGGCTGGTGGTCGGTGAACAGGCGGTCCACCAGTGCGATGGAGCCCAGGCGAACCACGGCGTTGCGGCCGAACTTGCTGGAGTCGGCGGCGAGGAACACCTGCCGGGCGTTTTCGATGATGGCCTGGGAAACCCGCACTTCCTGGTAGTCGAAGTCCAGCAGGCTGCCGTCTTCGTCGATACCGCTGATGCCCACCAGGGCGTAGTCCACCTTGAACTGCTGGATGAAATCCACCGCTGCCTGGCCGACGATGCCGCCGTCGCTGCGTACCGTGCCGCCGGCCACCAGCACTTCGAAGTCCGGTTTGTCCGCCAGTTGCGCGGCCACGTGCAGGTTGTTGGTGATCACCTTCAGGCCCTTGTGGCCCATCAGGGCGCGCGCGATGGCTTCGGTGGTGGTGCCGATGTTGATGAACAGCGAGGCGTGGTCGGGGATGTACTCGGCCACCGCATCGGCGATGCGCTGCTTCTCGTCGCGGTTCTGCCCGGCGCGCATGGCGTAAGCGGTGTTCTGGATGCTCGACGCCTCGCTGGCCGCGCCGCCGTGGGTGCGACGCAGCAGGCCGTGCTCGGCGAGCTGGTTGATGTCGCGGCGGATGGTCTGCGGGGTGACGGCGAAGGCCTGGGCCAGTTCGTCGATGCTGACGTAGCCGCGTTCGCGGGCGAGGTCGAGGATGTCTTGTTGCCGTGGGCCCAGGTTCATGCTGGCTCCTTGTTTTGCGCGGCATTATAGCGGCGGGCTGTCGAATCACCGCTTTTCCGCTAAGGTACGCCGAATCTGTCGCAGGATTTTCACAATCGAACATGACTCCCGCCATCGATCTGCTGAAGAAAGCCAAGGCTGAGCACAAGGTGCACAGCTACCACCATGATCCCAAGGCGCCTTCCTACGGGCTGGAGGCTGCCGAAAAGCTCAACCTGGACCCGGCGCGGGTATTCAAGACCCTGCTCGCCGCCACCGAGAAGGGCGAACTGCTGGTGGCCGTAGTGCCCGTGGCAGGTACCCTGGACCTCAAGGCCCTGGCCCATGCCGCCGGCGCGAAGAAGGCCGAGATGGCCGACCCCAATCAGGCCCAGCGCAGCACCGGCTACCTGGTGGGCGGCATCAGCCCGCTGGGGCAGAAGAAGCGGCTGCGTACCTTCATCGACGGCAGCGCCCGCAACTTCGACACCATCCACGTCAGCGCCGGCCGGCGCGGGCTGGAAGTCGAACTTTCGGCCGACACCCTGGCGACCCATACCCAGGGACATTTCGCCGACATCGGCCGCCCCTGAGGAATCGCCCACGATCCGCCACGCAAGGTTGGCGGGATCGCGGACAGGCTCGAAACTGACAACAAGAACGCCAACAAGGAAGCATCCCCATGGCCCAATACCTGCTCGCCATCGACCAGGGCACCACCAGCAGCCGCGCCATTGTCTTCAGCGCCCAAGGGCTGCCGGTGGCGCGCGCCCAGCAGGAGTTCAAGCAGTATTTCCCCAAGGACGGCTGGGTGGAGCACGATGGTGAGGAAATCTGGCTGACCACCCTCAAGGTCTGTCGCGAGGCCATTGAGCAGAGTGGCCTCAACCCCGCCGATATCGCCGCCATCGGCATCACCAACCAGCGTGAGACCACCCTGGTCTGGGACGCGGTGACCGGCACGCCTATCCATCCGGCCATCGTCTGGCAGGACCGCCGTACCGCGGACTATTGCGCCTCGCTCAAGGCCGCCGGCCACGAGGCGGATGTGGCCAATCGCACCGGCTTGTTGATCGACCCCTATTTCTCCGCCACCAAGCTGCGCTGGGTGCTGGAAAACGTGCCGGGCGCCCGCGAGCGCGCCGAGCGTGGCGAGTTGCGTTTCGGCACTGTGGATTGTTTCCTGCTGTGGCGCCTGACCGGCGGCAAGGTGCACCGCACCGACGCCACCAACGCCTCGCGGACCCTGCTGTTCAACATCCACAGCCAGCAGTGGGACGCGGAGCTGCTGCGCCTGTTCGATATTCCCGTCAGCCTGCTGCCAGAGGTGCTGGACTGCGCCGCGGAGTTCGGCGATACCGACGCGGCTCTGCTCGGCGCCAGCATTCCGGTACGCGGCATGGCCGGCGACCAGCAGGCGGCGCTGATCGGCCAGGCCTGCTTCCAGCCGGGAATGGTGAAGAGCACCTACGGCACCGGCTGCTTCATGATCCAGAACACCGGCGAGCAGCCGGTGGTTTCGCGCAACCGTCTGCTGACCACGGTGGGTTATCGCCTGAACGGCAAGGTGAGCTATGCGGTGGAAGGCAGCATCTTCGTCGCCGGTGCCGCCGTGCAGTGGCTGCGTGACGGCATCAAGCTGATCAGCCACGCCCGTGATACCGAGGCCCTGGCCGAACAGACCGGCGACGCCTGCGGTGTGTACCTGGTGCCGGCCTTCACCGGTCTCGGCGCTCCCTACTGGGACCCGCGCGCACGCGGCGCCATCTTCGGCCTGACCCGCGACACCGGCATCAAGGAGATCGTCACCGCCGGGTTGCAATCGGTCTGCTACCAGACCCGTGACCTGCTTGAGGCCATGGCCCAGGACGGGGCCGCCGCGCCCAGCGCCCTGCGTGTGGACGGCGGCATGGTGGAGAACAACTGGGTAATGCAGTTCCTCTCCGACATCCTCGGGGTGCCGGTGGAGCGCCCGGAAGTGACGGAAACCACAGCGCTGGGCGTGGCCTATCTCGCAGGTTTGCAAGCTGGGCTCTATCGCGATCTGGACGAAGTGGCCAGCCACTGGCATCGTCAACAACGCTTTGCCCCGCGCATGGCCGACGAGCATCGCAAGAAGCTCTATGACGGTTGGCTGGATGCCGTTAAGCGGGTGCGCAGCGGGGCTTGAGTTCGCCACAGGGACGGGAGGCGCAATGGGGAAAGGGCAAGGATGGCTGAAATGCCGCTGGCAGCTACTGGCGCTGCTGGTCGCTCCTTGGATCTTTCCTTTGGCCCGCGCTGAAACCCTGGTGATCGCCGGGGATATCTGGTGCCCCATCAATTGCCAGCCCGGCTCGCCACGGCCGGGCATCTTCGTTGAATTGGCGCGGGACATCTTCGGCGAGGCCGGCATCAAGGTGGAATACCGCGTGGTGAACTGGGCCCGCGCTGTCCACGACACCCGAAACGGCCGCCTGGATGCGCTGATTGGCGCCGGTATGCAGGACGCCCCCGACTTCATCTTCACACCCACCGCGCCGGGTGTGTCACGCATGTGCTTCTACGTCGTCCCCGGCAGCCAGTGGCGCTACCGGGGCCTGGAGTCCCTTGCCGGGGTGCGACTGGGCAGCATCAACAGTTACAGCTATGGCCAGGAGCTCGACACCTACATTCGTATCAAGCGGGACGACCCGGCGCAGGTGCAGGTCGTATCCGGCGACCAGGCCCTGGATATGAATGTGGAAAAGGTCTTGCTGGGGCGCATCGACGCCACCATCGAAAACGCCTGGGTGATGGACGCCTTGCTCGCCAGCACTGGCCAGCAGGGCAAGTTGGTGAAGGCGGGTTGCCGCACGCCGGACGTGCCCATTTACCTCGCATTCTCGCCGGCGCTGAAAGCCAGCGCGCGTCATGCTGCGGTGTTCGAGGCAGGGCTCAAGCGCCTGCGAGACTCCGGGCGGATGAACGTGCTGCTGCAGCGCTATGGCCTGCCTCCACTAGACTGATTTGGCTGTACCCCCGATAAAAGCTGGCCGCTGTACGGCGCGCGGGACGCTGATGGCTGGCAAGCTGGTTTTTCCTACCCCGCTTCAAAAAGGAGCTTGTGATGCAGCTGGAATTCCATCAGGTCGACGCCTTCACCCGACGCCCCTTCGGTGGCAATCCGGCGGTGGTCTATCGCCTCGACGCCTGGCTCGATGACCAGCTCATGCAACGCATCGCCGCCGAACACAACCTGTCCGAGACCGCTTTCCTGGTGAAGGAGGGCAGTGCCTGGCACATCCGCTGGTTCACCCCCAAGGCCGAGGTGCCGCTGTGTGGCCACGCCACTCTGGCCAGCGCCCACGTGCTGTTCGAGCTTTATCAGGAACCGGGCGACCGCCTGGAGTTCATGAGCAAGTCCGGCGAGTTGCGGGTGAGCCGTGAGGAGGAGGGGCGGCTGGCCCTGGATTTTCCCGCCCAGGTTCCCCACGAAGTGGGGGTGACCCTGGAACTGGAGCATGCCCTCGGCGTTGCTCCGGTGGATGCCCTGGGAGCCAACTTCCTGCTGGCGGTGTTGGATTCGGAGCAGGCCGTGCGCGAATGCACGCCGGACTTCAAGGCGCTGGCGAAACTGCCCTGGTCGGGGGTGATCGTCACCGCGCCGGGGATGAAGCATGACTTCGTTTCGCGCTTCTTTGCCCCAGTGATCGGTATCGACGAAGACCCCGTAACTGGCGCAGCCCACTGCGCGCTGATTCCTTACTGGGCGAATCGCCTCGGCAAGCGCGTGCTACGCGCCGAACAGTGCTCCGCGCGCAGTGGCGATCTCTGGTGCCGGCTCGACGGCGATCGGGTGAGCATCGCAGGGCATTCGGTGCTGGTGGCCAGCGGCAGGCTGTGGGTGTAGGGCGAACTCAGGGACAGCTGCGCTGCACTTGGCGATTGAAGTCGCCGTACAGGTTTCAGAGTGCGCCGCTGATGCGGCGTACACCAGACTCCTGGGGCGTGAAGTGGGCGGCGACGCTTCCCTGGGCCGGGAACACTACCAGGTGATCGGCGGCGATGCGGATGCCGACTTCCTGTCCGGGCTGGTGGTCGGCATGGCTGGGGAAGATCGATTCCAGCTGGCTGCCAGTGGCCAGCTGCAGGCGGTAAAGAGTCGCGGCGCCGAGGAAGGTCTTGCCGATCACCATGGCGCGCAGCTCGCTTTCCGGCGCATGCACGATGTCATCCGGGCGCAACAGCACGTCCACCGCCGAGCCCTGCGGCCAGGTGTAGGCGCGATTGCCGCGAATGGTGCCCAGTTCGGTGTTCACCGAATCGGCCGAAACCAACTGGCCACGGATGAAATAGCCCTGGCCGACGAAGCTGGCGACGAAGGGGGTCAGGGGCTCGTGATAGAGGTTATAGGGGGTATCCCACTGCTCCAGCAGGCCGTTCCTGAACACGCCGACATGGTCACTGACCGCGAAGGCCTCTTCCTGGTCGTGGGTCACCAGGATGGCGCTGGTGCCGCGAGCCTTGAGGATCTCGCGGACCTCCTGGCTCAGGCGGCGACGCAGTTCGCCATCGAGGTTGGAGAAGGGTTCGTCGAGCAGTAGCAGGCGCGGTTCGGGCGCCAGCGCGCGGGCCAGCGATACGCGTTGCTGCTGGCCGCCGGACAACTCGTGGGGATAACGCTTGGCCAGGTGGCCCAGCTTCACCAACTCCAGCAACTCGTCGACCTTGCGTTCGAAGTCGGGCTCCTTGCGGATGCCGAAGGCGACGTTCTCGGCCACGGTCAGGTGCGGGAACAGGGCGTAATCCTGGAACACCATGCCGATGTGGCGCTTCTCCGGCGCCAGGGTGAAACCGGCGCGGGAGATGACGTCACCGGCCAGCTCGATCTCGCCCTCCAGCACCGGCTCGAAACCGGCGATGGCGCGCAGGGTGGTGGTCTTGCCGCAGCCCGATGGGCCGAGCAGGCAGCCGATGTCACCGGCGTTGAGATGAAGGTTCAGGCCCCGCACAACCTGCTGGTCGTGGTAACCGCAAGTGAGGTTGCGCAGGCTGAGGAGCATTTCGCGATTCATGCGTGATGGGCGTGTTCTACCAGCAGTTCGAGCAGGGCTTTCTGGGCATGGAGACGGTTTTCCGCCTGGTCCCAGGCCACCGAACGCGGGTCGTCGAGCAGGTCGACGCTGATCTCTTCGCCGCGGTGGGCCGGCAGGCAGTGCATGAATATCACGTCCTCCGCGGCCAGGTCGAGGAGCGCCTTGTTCACCTGGTAGGGGGCGAACAGCGCCAGGCGCTTGGCGGTTTCTTCTTCCTGGCCCATGGAGGTCCAGACATCGGTGCTGACCAGGTGGGCGCCGGCCACGGCTTCGCGCGGGTCACGCACGACCTTGACGCGGTCGCCGGCCTGGGCGAGGAACGCAGGATTGGGTTCGTAGCCTTCGGGGCAGGCAACGCGCAGCTGGAAGTCGAACTGGATGGCTGCCTCTATATAGGTGTTGCACATGTTGTTGCCGTCGCCGATCCAGGCCACGGTCTTGCCCTGGATGCTGCCGCGGTGTTCGAGGAAGGTCTGCATGTCGGCCAGCAGCTGGCAGGGGTGCAGGTCATCGGACAGGCCGTTGATCACCGGCACACGGGAGTGGGCGGCGAACTCGGTCAGCGTGCTGTGGGCGAAGGTGCGGATCATCACCGCATCGAGCATGCGCGACATGACGATGGCGCTATCGCTGATGGGTTCGCCACGGCCGAGCTGGGTGTCACGCGGGGACAGGAAGATGGCCTGGCCGCCGAGTTGGATCATGCCGGCCTCGAAGGAGAGGCGGGTACGCGTGGAGGCCTTCTCGAAGATCATGCCCAGTACGCGGCTTTTCAGGGGTTCGTAACGCACGCCTCGGTTGCGCAGATCCTTCAGCTCGGTGCCTCGACGGATCAGGCTGTTCAGCTCCTGGGAAGTGCAGTCCATCAGGGAGAGAAAATGCCTAGCGCTCATGGTTACTACCTTTCTTCTTTTGTCACTGGCCGCATGTCCTGGCCGGGTGTTACGGGAACAAAGCAGGCGAGACGGGCGGTCGAAGCCGCACGTGGCGACGATTTAGGGGGAAGGCGCGATCTTATAAGGAAATGTCGCGCTTTTCCAATATGTGCTGGAGGCCGCGTCGTTCGTGGCTATGCGCCTGACGGGGCGGCACTGGCCGGGGCACTCCGGTGCTATTGGAAAGGCCGCTCTAGCTCGCCATTCGCGCCAGGGCGCAGGTTGTACAACGACCTCGGGGGTGGCGGCAATCACCCATCGTTCCAGATTGTTTCGACCCAGGCGCTTGTCTAAGGTGTGTCCACATGCAGGCAGCGAGGAGTATGCGGATGGCCGGAACCGGTCCGGAACACGTTAAGGGCAATCCGGGAACTCGACTTTCCCTGTGGCTGGCCTACGCCTTGCTGCTGGTGGCCGGGATGGGCGCCATCCTGGTGAACCTGGCACAGGTCCTGGATTCCAAGCAGCTCTATCTGCGGGAGGCGGACAAGGCCAACGCCAACCTGGCGTATTCCATCGCCCAGCATGCCCAGGAGTCCATAAAGGAAGCCGATATCGTCCTCAGCGCCCTGGTGGCCCTGCTGGAGCGAAGCGAGACCAGCGGCGATGCCATCGACCAGCTACTGCTGACCTTCAAGCAGCGCGCCCCGCAGCTCGCCGGGGTGTTCGTCTACGACGCCGAAGGGCGCTGGCTCCATTACACCAACCCGCCGCCCACGGCGGACGCGAACAACTCCGATCGCGACTATTTCCAGCATCACCGCCATTCGGTGAGCCGTGACACGGAGGTGAGCAGTCCCCTGCGCAGCCGTTCCACCGGCGAGTGGATCCTGCCCGTTTCGCGCCGCTTCAATGACAAGGACGGCCGCTTCGCCGGGGTGGTGCTGGCGAGCATCCGCATCGATCACTTTCGCGAGTTCTACAAGCACTTCGACATCGGTGCGCAAGGCAGCATCCTCATCACCATGAACGACGGCACCATCATCTACAGGCGGCCGGAGGACGTCGGAGGGACTGGAGAGAGCATGGCCGGCAGCTACATGTTCCAGCACGACCTCAAGCGCTCGCCCGTGGGTGTTGGAGGGAGCATTTCAACGCTCGACGGGGTGGACCGGGTCTACGCCTATCGCGCCCTGGACCACTTCCCGCTGGTGACGGCGGTGTCCATGTCCCGCCAGGAAGTGCTGGCCGAATGGGGACGCAAGGCGGCGATGGTCGGCAGCCTGGTTGCCGTTCTGGTGCTGGCGCTCATCGGTGTTGGCGGCGGGCTGGTGGCGCGGATGCGCAAACGCATGGCCGCTGCCCAGAGCATCGCGCAGGAGAACCGCGAACTCTTCCACCTGGCCAACCGCGACAGCCTGACCGGCATCGCCAATCGCCGGCAGTTCGACCAGGCCCTGCAGGTCGAGTTTCACCGTGCCGCCACAGTAGGCTCGCCCCTGGCGCTGGTGATGATCGACGTCGATTACTTCAAGGCCTACAACGACCGCTACGGCCACCAGGCCGGCGATGTCTGCCTGAAGGCGGTGAGCGATGTGTTGCGCCGCTTCAAGGTGCGCGCCGGCGATACGGTGGCGCGTTACGGCGGAGAAGAGTTCACCGTGCTGTTGCCACACACTGACTTGGCCGGCGCGCGGCTGGTGGCGGAGCGGATTCGCCAGGCGGTCTACGAGCGGGGGCTGACCCATTCCGACAACCCCGCCGGCGTGGTCACGGTGAGCGTGGGGGCTCACAGCCTGGTGCCCTGTGCCGACGACCGTCCTGAGCAACTTCTGGAATGGGCCGACACCGCCCTCTATCGCGCCAAGAGCGGTGGCCGCAATCAGGTCTGCCTGGTTGAGCCTACGTCCTGAGGTAATTCGGGGCGGAACTGGCGGGAAAGTATCTGAGATCCCTTTAGGAATGCATGAACTGATGCTCCAAGCCGTCGATTGATAGGTTTGCGCGTCCCCGGAATCGAGTGGTCCCGGGGGACGGCTCCCGCATATGGAAAACCTGCGGAGCCGCTCAGACTTTCAACGATCCATGGAGATTCCAATGAATAAGTTCCTCGTTCCCGCTGCCCTGGCCGCTGCCCTCGCTGCTCTGACGGGTTGCAGCAGCTACAACGTCAGCCAGCCGAGTTCGCCGCTGAATGGCAGCGTGAAAACTGATCTCAAGGCCGACGTCGCCGTGGGTGAGCAGATCAGTGGACAGTCCGAAGTGAACATCCTGTTCAACTTCCTGCAGTTCGGCGGAGACTCCCAGTTCGCGGATGGCGTTGCCTATGGTGGCGGAGTAGGCAGCGGTCTGCCGTTCGGTCCCGATCCCATCTCCGCGGTGAAGTCCGCTGCTGCCTATAAGGCCGTCAAGGAGTCCGGCGCCGACCTGATCGTGGCGCCGCGCTACGAGCTGACCGTGCAGGACTACATGGTGTTCAAGAAGGTCACCGCCAAGGTCACCGGCAACAAGGGCACCATCAAGTCCATCCGCTAACCGTGTTGGCGAATCGGCAGGCCTGATGCCTGCCGATTCATGGCGCTGACGCTGCTGGCCGATCGGCCAATCTGGCTCCATAGTCTTCTCCTTGCGACCCGACCGGTCGTCTCGAACAAGAATATGAGGCCAGGCCATGACCAAGACCCTCCATCACCGTGCGTGCCATCTCTGCGAGGCCATCTGCGGCCTGACCATCGAGACCGAAGACCAGGAGGACGGCAGCCGCCGCATCCTTTCTATCAAGGGCGACGCGCAGGACAGCTTCAGTCGCGGCCATATCTGCCCCAAGGCCGTGGCTCTGCAGGACATCCAGAACGACCCTGACCGCATTCGCCAGCCCATGCGCCGCGCCGGCAGCGAGTGGCTTCCCATCGAATGGGACGAAGCCTTTGCCCTGGTTGCCGAGCGTCTGGCGGATATCCAGGCGCGCCATGGCAACAACGCGGTGGCCGTGTATCAGGGCAACCCGAGCGTGCATAACTATGGGTTGATGACCCACAGCAACTACTTCCTCGGCCTGCTCAAGACCCGCGGGCGCTTCTCCGCCACCTCGGTGGACCAGTTGCCCCATCACCTGATCAGCCAGCAGATGTATGGCCACGGCCTGCTGATCCCGATACCCGATATCGACCACACCCGCTTCATGCTGATCCTCGGTGGCAACCCGCTGGCCTCCAACGGCAGCATCATGACCGTGCCGGATGTGGAAAAACGCCTGAAAGCCCTGCAGGCGCGGGGCGGCAAGCTGGTGGTCGTCGACCCGCGGCGCAGCGAAACCGCCGCCATTGCGGACCAGCACCTGTTCGTCCGTCCGGGGCAGGACGCAGCACTGCTGTTCGGCCTGCTCAACACCCTGTTCGAAGAAGGATTGGGACGCGCCACCCACCTCCAGGTGGAGGGGCTGGAGCAGGTTCAGGCGGCCATCGCCCATTTCACCCCGGAAGCCATGAGCCAGCGCTGCGGCATCCCGGCGGAGCAGATTCGCCAGCTGGCGCGGGACTTCGCTGCGGCCGAGAGTGCGGTCTGCTATGGCCGCATGGGCGTTTCCACCCAGGCATTCGGCAGCCTCTGCCAATGGCTGATCCAGCTGATCAACCTGGTCACCGGCAACCTGGACCGGGTCGGCGGTGTGCTTTGCACCGAGCCGGCGGTTGACCTGGTGTCTGCAACCTCAGGAGGGCACTTCAACCGCTGGCAGAGCCGTGTATCCGGCCTCCCCGAGTACGGTGGCGAGCTGCCAGTGGCGGCCTTGGCCGAAGAAATGCTCACGCCCGGTGATGGGCAGGTGAGGGCGCTGGTGACGATCGCGGGCAACCCGGTGCTGTCCACCCCCAATGGCCGCCAGCTGGAACAGGCGCTGGACGGCCTGGAATTCATGCTCAGCATCGACCTCTACATCAATGAGACGACCCGTTACGCTGACCTGATCCTGCCGCCCACAGCGCCGCTTGAGCACGAGCACTACGACACCACCTTCAATCTCTTCGCCGTGCGCAACGTTACCCGCTTCAACGAGGCCGTGCTGGAGCGGCCGGCCGGAGCAAAGCACGACTGGGAAATCTTCGTCGGCCTGGCCAAGGCCTTTGCCGCGCGTACCGGTATTGAGCTCAAGCCCACCCTGGCGCCTGAACAGATGATCGACCTTGGACTACGCGCCGGCCCCTATGGCGACCGTTCCGAACACAAGCTGTCCGTGGCGCGTCTGCTGGAACATCCCCACGGCATCGATCTGGGCGCGCTGAAACCCAACCTGGCTGGACGCCTGAAGACGACCAGCGGCAAGGTGGAGGCCGGCCCCGCTATCCTGCTGGGCGACCTCGACCGCTTTGCGGCGCAGCCCTTACCCCGTGAAGGGCAGCTGGTGCTGATCGGCCGCCGTCACGTACGCAGCAACAACTCCTGGATGCACAACTACCACCGTCTGGTGAAGGGCAAGCCGCGTCACCAGTTGCTGATGCACCCGAACGACCTGGAAGCTCGCGGGCTGGTCGATGGCCAGCGGGTCAAGGTGCGTTCGCGGGTGGGCGTGATCGAAGTGGAGGTCGGCGCCAGCGACGACATGATGCCCGGCGTGGTCAGCCTGCCCCACGGTTGGGGACATGCGCGCCCAGGGGTTCGCATGGGCATCGCCAGCGAGCAGCCCGGCGCCAGTGCCAACGACCTCACCGACGAGCGCCATCTGGACGCGGTTTCCGGCAACGCGGCACTCAATGGCGTTCCCGTGGAAGTGGTAGCCGCCTGAAGGCATGGAGAGTCCGAGCGCACCGCTCGGCTTTCCGTTACAATGCCGCCATCCTGCCGACTCGCCAGTCGGAAAGTTCAGCCGAGGTGCCCAATGGATATCATCGAAACCATCAAAGAGCAGATCGCCAACAACACTGTCCTGCTGTACATGAAAGGCTCGCCGAACGCTCCGCAGTGCGGCTTCTCGGCCCGCGCCGCGCAAGTCCTCATGGCTTGCGGCGAAAAGTTCGCCTACGTGGACATCCTGCAGAACCCGGAAATCCGCGCCAACCTGCCGAAGTACGCCAACTGGCCGACCTTCCCGCAGCTCTGGGTAGGCGGTGAACTGGTCGGCGGCAGCGACATCATGACCGAGATGTTCGAGAAGGGTGAGCTGCAGACCCTGGTCAAGGATGCCGTGAGCAAGGCCAGCGCCTGATCCGTCATTCAATGAAAAAGCCCCGCCATGTGCGGGGCTTTTTCATTGGTGCCCGGAAATCCAGCAGGAGCCCGCGCACACCAGTGCCGTGCTGGTCAGGGAAGTTGGGGAGCGGATAGCGGGTGGACGTTCATGTGGGGAAGTTCTGTTTTATTTCCCGCTGCCATTTGGCAATTGGAAATATTCCTGTTTTGCATTATTTCAAAGACAAATAAAAAGCCCCGCAATTGCGGGGCTCTTTTTATCGAGCTGGATTACTCGTCCATCTGCGACTGCAGGTAGTTTTCCAGGCCAACCTTCTCGATCAGGCCCAACTGTGTCTCCAGCCAGTCGATGTGCTCTTCCTCGGATTCGAGGATTTCTTCCAGCAGTTCGCGGCTGCCGTAGTCGCCCACGCTTTCGCAATAGGCAATGGCGGCTTTCAGGTCCGGTATTGCCTGCTGTTCCAGCTTCAGGTCGCTGGACAGCATTTCCTTGGTGTTCTCGCCGATCATCAGCTTGCCAAGGTCCTGCAGATTGGGGAGGCCTTCGAGGAAGAGAATGCGCTTGATCAGCTTGTCCGCATGCTTCATCTCGTCGATGGACTCGTGGTATTCGTGATCGCCCAGTTTTTTCAGGCCCCAATCTTCATACATGCGGGCGTGCAGGAAGTACTGGTTGATCGCAACAAGTTCGTTACCGAGGATCTTGTTGAGATGCTGAATGACTTTCTTGTCGCCTTTCATGTGGAGTCCTGCCGTAGGTGGGAGATTGTCGAATTCTGATCCTCACAACTTGGTGTGTCAAATCTAAGTTATTGAATTCAAAATGAATTTGAATATTAATAAGAATGTTTAACTTCTACATTTGAACTCTAAATAGTTGAAAAACAGGCACAAAAAAACCGGACGCTGAGGTCCGGTTTTCTGTGTTTCCGCCGAATGGTCAGGCGATGGCGTAGGCCGCGGGGTAGGCGAGGGCTGCCTGGCTGCTCTGCACCTCGGCGAGGGTCTCCTTGACCACCTGCTTGGCCAGGCACGCACACTTGCCGCATTGGGTGCCTACTTCCAGGGCGTTGCGTACTTCGCGATAGCTGCAGCAGCCTTCGTAGATGGCTTCGCGAATTTGACCGTCAGTGACACCTAGACAGAGACAGACGTACATGGCGACTTGGGACTCGGGGGAATGATTGGATGGAGGGGATACTAATAGTAATGAGAATGATTGTCAAAGATATGCTTGAAAGGCCCGGACCAGAGGCCTTCTCGCGTTCCCGGACGGTGATCCGCCGACATTGACCCGCTAGTCGAAAGCGGTGGGCGGGGCTACCTGCCGAGTGTATTATTGCCCGTCCTTCTGGAAGCGGGTGTCATGGCGCCGCCACATTGGTTGGCCAGGCTGTGACCCCCGGCCCCATTGATTACTCATGACAACTCAGGAGACATGGAATGAGCGTTCTCGTAGGCAAGCAGGCTCCGGACTTCACCGTTGCCGCCGTTCTGGGCAATGGCGAAATCGTTGACAGCTTCACCCTGTCCGAAGCCATCAAGGGCAAATACGGCCTGGTGTTCTTCTACCCGCTGGACTTCACCTTCGTGTGCCCGTCCGAGCTGATCGCCCTGGACCACCGCATCCCTGAATTCAAGGCTCGCGGCGTGGAAGTGATCGGCGTATCCATCGACTCCCACTTCACCCACAACGCCTGGCGTAACACCCCGGTGGACAAGGGCGGCATCGGCCAGGTCAAGTACACCCTGGCTGCCGACATGAAGCACGAAATCGCCAAGGCCTACGATGTCGAGTCCGAAGGTGGCGTTGCTTACCGTGGCGCCTTCCTGATCGACAAGAACGGCGTTGTGCGTTCCCAGATCGTCAACGACCTGCCGCTGGGCCGTAACATGGACGAGCTGCTGCGTCTGGTCGATGCCCTGCAGTTCACCGAAGAGCACGGCGAAGTTTGCCCGGCCAACTGGAAGAAAGGCGACAAGGGCATGACCGCTTCTCCGGAAGGTGTTGCCCAGTACCTGGCCGAAAACGCTTCTTCTCTGTAAGCGTTTCCAGGTAAGGAAAAGCCCGGCATTTGCCGGGCTTTTTCATGTCTGGGATTTGGACGGGACTCAGTCCTCGTCGTCGATCCAGCCGCCCATTTCCTTCCAGCGGTTGACGATGCCGCAGAACAGCTCGGCGGTCTTCTCGGTGTCGTAACGCGCCGAGTGCGCCTCGCGGCCGTCGAACTCGATGCCGGCGGCCTGGCAGGCCTTGGCCAGCACGGTCTGCCCGTAGGCAAGGCCGGCGAGCGTCGCGGTGTCGAAGCTGGAGAAGGGGTGGAAGGGGTTGCGCTTGAGGCCGGTCCGGTTCACCGCGGCGTTGAGGAAGCCGAGGTCGAAACTGGAGTTGTGGCCGACCAGGATGGCGCGCTTGCAGCCGTTGGCTTTGATCGATTTGCGCAGGCCACGGAAGATTTCCGTCAGCGCGTGCTCCTCGCTCACCGCCATGCGCAGCGGATGGTCCAGCTTGATCCCGGTGAACTCCAGCGCGGCCTGTTCGATGTTGGCACCCTCGAACGGCTCGATGCGGAAGAAATGGGTGTGGTCCGGATAGAGGAAGCCCTGTTCATCCATGGCGATGGTGGTCGCCGCGATTTCCAGCAGGGCGTCGGTGGCGGCGTTGAAACCGCCGGTCTCCACGTCCACCACGACCGGCAGATAGCCACGGAAGCGCGCCGCCATCGGGTGGCGCGGGCCGGACGGCAGGCTGCCGTCCAGTTCGTCGTCGTAGAGGTCCTCGCTCACGCTTGTTCCTCCAGCAGACGCCAGCGCAGTTTCTCGCCGGCGCGCAGCGGTACCACCACCTGCTCGCCCAGCGGCAGGGTGGCCGGGGCGGTCCATTCCTCGCGCACCAGGGTGATGCGGTCGGCGTTGCGTGGCAGGCCGTAGAAGTCCGGCCCGTGGAAGCTGGCGAAGGCCTCGAGCTTGTCCAGCGCGTTCCGCTGTTCGAAGGCTTCGGCATACAGCTCGATGGCCGCATAGGCGGTGTAGCAGCCGGCGCAGCCGCAGGCGGCTTCCTTGGCGTGCTTGGCGTGGGGCGCCGAGTCGGTGCCGAGGAAGAACTTGGCGCTACCGCTGGTGGCGGCGTCCAGCAGGGCTTCCTGGTGCACGTTGCGCTTGAGGATCGGCAGGCAATAGAAGTGCGGGCGGATGCCGCCAACCAGCATGTGGTTGCGGTTGTACAGCAGGTGATGGGCAGTGATGGTGGCGCCGACGTTGGCCGAGGCCGACTGCACGAACTGCACCGCGTCGCCGGTGGTGATGTGTTCGAACACCACCTTCAGGGTTGGGAAGCGCTCGACCACACGGGTCAGGTGCTCGTCGATAAATACCTTTTCGCGGTCGAACACGTCGATCTCGCCACGGGTCACTTCACCGTGGACCAACAGCAGCATGCCGACTTCGGCCATGGCTTCCAGGGCCGGGAAGATCTTGTCGACGCTGGTGACGCCGGAATCCGAGTTGGTGGTGGCGCCAGCCGGATAGAGCTTGGCGGCGTGCACGAAACCGGAAGCCTTGGCCGCGCGGATGTCCTCCGGGCTGGTGCGGTCGGTGAGGTAGAGCACCATCAGCGGCTCGAAGCGGCTGCCGGCCGGGCGGGCAGAGAGGATGCGCTGGCGATAGGCGTCGGCTTCCTCGGCATTGCGAACCGGGGGCACCAGGTTGGGCATGATGATGGCGCGGCCGAAGGTGCGGGCGGCATCGGCGACGGTATGGGCCAGGACGGCACCATCGCGCAGATGGATGTGCCAGTCGTCGGGACGCAGGAGGGTCAAACGGTCGGACATGAGGGGCTTCCAGGCGGGCAGAACTGGGCGGACATGCTACCGGAAAAGCCCTTCCGGGGCACGCAGGGCAGGAGCCGGCGACAGCCGCGCACGCAAATCCGCGCTCAAGTTTTTCCGCTTCGCACCGATATCCAGCAGGAACGCCGCAATTCCCCGTGGAGCCCGCCGTGCGACAGCGCTATCTCGTCTTCCTGAGCTTGTTCGCCAGCCTGCCGGCCATGGCCATTACCTTCCAGACACGCCTGGAGAAGGTGGAGTGGAAGGTCGAGGGGGACAAGTTCGAATGCCGGCTATCGCAGCCCATCACCGACTTCGGTGCGGGGGAATTCGTGCGTCGGGCCGGCGAGCAGGCCACCTTCCGCCTGAAGGCGCGTGAGCGCTGGATGGGCGCCGGCTCGGCAACGCTGCTCGCGGCTGCGGCTCCCTGGCAGCCGGGGAGGGGAGACATCAACCTTGGCGTGGTCAGCGTCGGCGGCGGTGAAGTGCCTTTCAACAGCTCCCAGCAACAGGCCGGACGCCTGCTCACTGGCTTGCTGGAAGGCCGCAGCCCGCTGGTTCGTCACCGTACCCTGCAGGGCGGCGATTCCATGGAAGTGCGCCTGCTGCCGGTGAAGTTCAATCAGGCCTATCAGGATTACCTCGCCTGCACCGCCAAGTTGCTGCCGGTGAACTTCGACCAGATCAGGCATGTGCAGGTCGGCTTCCCGGGGGGCGGCATGGAGCTGGACGAGATGGCGCGGGCGAAGCTGGAAATCATGCTCGACTTCATCAGGGCCGATCCCAGCGTCAATCACATCGAAATCGACGGTCACTCCGACAACAGCGGCAACCGCCTGACCAACCGCGACCTATCGCGCCGTCGCGCCTTGGCGGTGTTCGACTACTTCAAGGCCAACGGCTTCCCCGAAGCGCAGATGGTCATGCGCTTCCACGGCGAGCGTTACCCGTTGGCGCCGAACAACAGCCCGGCCAACCGCGAGAAGAACCGCCGCGCCACCGTGCAGCTGTCCCGCGTCGACCTGCCCGTGGAGGCTCCCGCCGCCGCACCGGCTGCAGCGCCGGCCCCGGCTCCGACGGAGACGCCGGCCCCCGCGCCGACCACCGCTCCCGGTGTCCAGGGCGCTGCTGCCAACCCCCAGCCGCGGACCGGGTCCTGATCCCGCCGTTCGTCGCGCGCCTGACAGAAACTGTCGCCTCGTCGTCATTAGCTGTCGCGACACTGTAATTTGGCCGCCAGGGTCAGTAGAATCACGGGTTTTTCGTACAACCCCCGTGGAGTTGATGGCATGGCGGACGTAAAGAAGGTTGTCCTGGCTTATTCCGGTGGCCTGGACACCTCGGTGATCCTCAAGTGGCTGCAAGATACCTATAACTGCGAAGTGGTGACCTTCACCGCTGACCTCGGCCAGGGCGAGGAGGTCGAACCGGCCCGCGCCAAGGCTCAGGCAATGGGCGTCAAGGAAATCTACATCGATGACCTGCGCGAAGAATTCGTTCGCGACTTCGTGTTCCCGATGTTCCGCGCCAACACCATCTATGAAGGCGAGTACCTGCTGGGTACCTCCATCGCCCGTCCGCTGATCGCCAAGCGCCTGATCGAAATCGCCAACGAGACCGGCGCCGACGCCATCTCCCACGGCGCCACCGGCAAGGGCAACGACCAGGTGCGCTTCGAGCTGGGTGCCTACGCCCTGAAACCAGGCGTGAAAGTCATCGCTCCCTGGCGCGAGTGGGACCTGCTGTCCCGCGAGAAGCTGATGGACTACGCCGAGAAGCACAACATCCCGATCGAGCGTCACGGCAAGAAGAAGTCCCCGTACTCCATGGACGCCAACCTGCTGCACATCTCTTATGAGGGTGGCGTGCTAGAAGACACCTGGACCGAGCACGAAGAGGACATGTGGCGCTGGACCAAGTCTCCGGAAGCCGCTCCGAACACCCCGACCTACATCGAGCTGACCTACCGCAATGGCGACATCGTTGCCATCGACGGTAAGGACATGACCCCGGCTCAGGTGCTGACCGAGCTGAACCGCATCGGCGGCGAGAACGGCATTGGCCGCCTCGACATCGTCGAGAACCGCTATGTCGGCATGAAGTCCCGTGGCTGCTACGAGACCCCCGGCGGCACCATCATGCTCAAGGCCCACCGCGCCATCGAGTCCATCACCCTGGACCGCGAAGTGGCCCACCTGAAAGATGAGCTGATGCCGAAATACGCCAGCCTGATCTACACCGGCTACTGGTGGAGCCCGGAGCGTCTGATGCTGCAGCAGATGATCGACGCCTCCCAGGCCAATGTGAACGGCGTGGTACGCCTGAAGCTGTACAAGGGCAACGTCATCGTGGTCGGCCGAAAGTCCGACGACTCCCTGTTCGACGCCAACATCGCCACCTTCGAGGACGATGCCGGCGCCTACAACCAGGCTGACGCCGCCGGCTTCATCAAGCTCAACGCCCTGCGCATGCGCATCGCCGCAGGCAAGGGCCGCAAGCTGTTCTGATAAGCTTGTAATCAGAGCTTACGGACCCCGGCCAAAAGCCGGGGTTCGTCATTTAAGAGCCCACGAAAAATGGGCAACCGATGAGGAAGTAACGATGAGACTGCTGCATACCATGCTGCGCGTCGGCGACCTGGACAAATCCATCGCCTTCTACACCGAAGTGCTGGGCATGACCCTGCTGCGCCGCAAGGATTACCCGGACGGCCAGTTCACCCTCGCGTTCGTCGGCTACGGCGACGAGGCCCATAACAGCGTGATCGAGCTGACCTACAACTGGGGTGTGGACAAGTACGAGCTGGGCAACGCCTACGGCCACATCGCCCTGGAAGTGGACGATGTCTACAAGGCCTGCGAAGACATCCGCGCCCGTGGCGGCAAGATCACCCGCGAGCCGGGTCCGATGAAGCACGGCACGAGTATCCTGGCGTTCGTGGAAGATCCCGACGGCTACAAAATCGAATTGCTGTCCCCCTCTCGCAACGACTGACGCTCTATGCTGATATGAATCCGGGCGCTCTCGCCCCGGTCCGGAGGCGTGGGTCTATGGATGGTTCCGCTGTCAGCTACGAACGCAATCTCGAATGCCTGGTTCGGGCTATCCAGGAGCTGTCTCTGGCCCGTGATCTCGACCGTATCGCCGAGATCGTGCGCAGTGCCGCGCGGGAGCTGGTAGGGGCCGATGGCGCCACCTTCGTCCTGCGCGACGGCGATCGCTGTTTCTACAAGGATGAGGACGCGATCTCGCCGTTGTGGAAGGGCCTGCGCTTCCCCATGGAAACCTGCATCAGTGGCTGGGCCATGCTCAACTGCGAACCCGCGGTGATCGAGGACATCTATCAGGACCCGCGCATTCCCCACGACGCCTACCGCCCGACCTTCGTCAAAAGCCTGGTCATGGTGCCCATCCGCAGCATGGCCCCGGTGGGGGCGATTGGCACCTACTGGGCCACTCCGCGCCTGGCCAGCGTACGCGAAGTCGGCTTGCTCCAGGCCCTGGCGGACTCGACCTCGGTGTCCATGGAAAACGTCCAGCTCTACAACGAACTCGAACAGCGGGTTTTCGCCCGTACCCAGGACCTGGTGGCCGCCAACCGCCTGCTCTACGACGAAGCCTGTGAGCGCGAGCGGGTCGAGCAGGAGATCCAGCGTTTCTCCATGACCGACGAACTCACCGGCCTGCACAACCGCCTCGGCTTCCTGCGTCACGCCGCCGAAAGTCTCGAGGCGTCACGTCAGCGCGACACGCCTTCCCTGCTGCTTCACCTGCAAGTGGAGAGCAACGACGGCGGGCCGGCCGAGAACCTGCCGCTGGTAGCCGCGCGCATGCTGCGGGCGCAGTTCCGCCGGGACGACCTGATCGCGCGGCTCGGTGGTGGTGAGTTCCTCGTGCTGACCACCGGCTATGGCGAGCCGCACGCCGTGCTGCAGCGCCTGCGCGCGGGCCTGGGGGCCTTCAATCGTGCGGCGGAGCAGAGCCTGACCCTGCGCATCGGCCATGCCGAGTCGAGCCGAGGGCAGGACCTGGAGCAACTGCTGCAGGAAGCCGACAATGCCCTGCATCGGGCTGGGCCGGGGTGGAGCAACACCTGATTCTGGCTGGCCGCAACGCTTCGCTATATAGTTTGCCACACAGCGAAAACTGATCATTCGGCCAACCCATGAGCTTCCCCCTCGACCGCACCGACCTGGCCGCCATCTGGCTGACTCTCGAACTGGCGACCCTGACCACTTTGCTCCTGCTCGTGGTGGGCACGCCCATCGCCTGGTGGCTGGCACGCACCCGTTCGCGACTGAAGGGGCTGGTGGCTGCGGTGGTCGCCCTGCCGCTGGTGCTACCGCCCACCGTTATCGGCTTCTACCTGCTGGTGAGCATGGGGCCCCACGGTTTCATCGGCCAGTTCACCCAGAGCCTTGGCCTCGGCACCTTGCCTTTCACCTTCGCTGGCCTCGTGGTGGGCTCGGTGATCTACTCCATGCCGTTCGTGGTGCAGCCCCTGCAGAACGCCTTCACGGCCATTGGCGAGCGTCCGCTGGAAGTGGCTGCGACCCTGCGCGCGAGCCCCTGGGATACCTTCTTCTCGGTGGTGCTGCCGCTTGCCAAGCCGGGCTTCGTCACCGCCTCGATCCTCGGCTTCGCCCACACAGTGGGCGAGTTCGGCGTGGTGCTGATGATCGGCGGCAACATCCCCGAGAAGACCCGCGTGGTCTCGGTGCAGATCTTCGATCACGTCGAAGCCATGGAGTACGCCCAGGCCCATTGGCTGGCCGGCGGAATGCTGTTGTTCTCCTTCCTCATTCTGCTGGCACTGAACACCAGCCGACGCCTGAAACCCGGTTGGACCTGAGCCATGCAACAGATTCGCGCACGTTTCAGCCTGCGCCACCCGGACTTCGTCCTGGAGGCTGATCTGGCTCTGCCGGGACGCGGCGTCAGTGCCCTGTTCGGCCATTCCGGTTCGGGCAAGACCACCCTGCTGCGCTGCATCGCCGGCCTGGAACGGGCGGCAGAAGGCTTCCTGGAAGTGAATGGCGAAGTCTGGCAGGACAGCGCCCGGGACCACTTCCTGCCCACCCACAAGCGTCGACTGGGGTATGTGTTCCAGGAGGCCAGCCTGTTCGAGCACCTCTCGGTGCGGCGTAACCTCGAGTTCGGTCAGCGGCGCATTCCTGCTCAGGATCTTCGGGTCGAACTGGACCACGCGGTGGAACTGCTCGGCATCGGCCACCTGCTGGAGCGCATGCCAGGACACCTTTCCGGTGGCGAGCGCCAGCGCGTCGGTATCGCCCGCGCCTTGCTGACCAGCCCGCGTCTGCTGCTGATGGATGAGCCCCTGGCGGCGCTGGATCTCAAGCGCAAGGGCGAAATTCTTCCCTACCTGGAGCGCCTGCACGACGAGCTGGATATTCCGGTGCTCTATGTCAGCCATTCGCCCGATGAAGTGGCGCGCCTGGCTGATCACCTGGTATTGCTCGACAACGGCCGGGTGCTGGCCAGCGGACCACTCGACCAGACCCTGTCGCGCCTCGACCTGCCCATCGCCCAGGAAGACGAAGCGGGCGTGGTGATCGAAGGCCGCGTGCAGGGATTCGATGCCCGCTACCAGTTGCTGACGCTGGCGCTGCCCGGCAGCTCGCTGAGCGTGCGGGTGGCCCATTCCCCGGTTACCGAGGGCCGTGCGCTGCGCTTCCGGGTGCTGGCGCGGGACGTCAGCCTGAGCCTGGAAAAGCAGCGTGACAGCAGCATCCTCAACCTCCTGCCGGCACGGGTGGTAGAAGAATTTCCGGCCGCCAATCCAGCCCATGTGCTGGTGCGTCTCGATGTGGACGGTGCGCCCATGCTGGCGCGTATCACCCGTTTCTCCCGTGACCAGTTGGGCCTCTACCCGGGGCAGTCGATCTGGGCGCAGATCAAGTCGGTGGCGCTGTTGGCCTGAGCCTGGGCCTGAAGTCGCGCTTCACATCCACCGAGAGAGGATGGCCTCCACCGGGACGGGGTAAGCGCGATCCGTTTTAGGTTGTGGCCGAGCTACGCGAAGCCCAACGGTGCGGACCTGAAACCGCGCCACGTTGGGCTTCGCTGCGCTCGCGGAACGCCGCCCGGACCAACCTACGAAAAGCGCATCGTGCATTGGGCGGACCCCACCCCACTGGATCACAACGCGTCGGCGTTGCCCGAGGGCTCCACACACACGCAATTGCGGCCGGATTGCTTGGCCCTGTAGAGGCCGCGGTCGGCGCGGCCGATCAGGCTGTCCAGGGAATCGTCCGGGTGCATCTCGGCCAGGCCGATGCTGGTGGTCACCTGCAGATTCACCCCCCTGAAGGGATAGCGCTGCGCGGCCACCTCGCCACGGACTTTCTCCGCAAGCTGGTGGGCTGTGGCGTTGCCGGTGTCTTTCAGCAGGATGATGAATTCCTCGCCACCCCAGCGGCAGACGATGTCCGACTGGCGCAGGCCGTCGCGCAGGTTCTGGGCGAAGCCCTGCAGCACCTGGTCGCCGGCCTGATGGCCGTAGGTGTCGTTGAGCAATTTGAAGTGATCCAGGTCCAGCAGCAACGCCGTCAGCGGCTTGCGGTCGCGGCGGGCTTCCTGCAGCGCCTGGCCGGCGAGCAGTTCGAAGCCGCGTCGGTTGGGCAGGCTGGTCAGGCTGTCGGTGGTGGCCAGGGCGGCGATGCTGTGCTGGTAGCGGCGCATCAGGCGGCTCACCATTACCAGGACGATGGCGGTCACCAGCAGGCAGATCAGCAGGTTGAGGTAGAGCGTGTTGCGCAGGCCGGCGAGCAGGCCACCTTCGTGCTTGTCGACGAACAGGTACCAGTCCAGCTCAGGGATGTAGCGCACGTTCAGGTAGTGGTCGCGACCGCGTTCGTGATACCCGAACTTGCCCGTCTGCGGGCGTCCCAATCTCGCCTGCAGATCCTCCAGCCCCGGCACGTCGGCCAGCGTCTGGCCGACCCGAGCCCCCAGCGGGCCGCCATCGGCGCCGGTCAGGACGATACGCCCGGTGGTGTCGACGAAGTACACGCTGCGATCGTAGCGGCGCTGGTATTCGTCGATCAGCTTGATCACCGCGTCGACCGTCAGGCCGACGCCGGTGGCGCCGAGAAACTTGCCGTCGTAGTCGAACACCTTGTAGTTGATGAAGATGGTCAGCCGGTCCTGGTTGGCCATGTCCACATCGACATTGATCTCGTACGGTTCCTTCATATCCCGCACGCGGAAGTACCAGATGTCCCGTGGTTCCTTCGGGCTCACCTGCTTGAGCACGCCCTTGGTCTGGTAGTAGGTGAGGGTACGGTCGGAAATGAAGAAGGAGGTAAAGGCGCCGTAGTGCTCCTGCACTTCGCGCAGGTAGCGGGTCATGGGCTCGGCGTTTTTCTCGCCGTGCATCACCCAGTCACGCACGAAGGTGTCGCGGCTCATCATGGAGGAGATCAGGATGGGCCGGACCAGATCCTTCTGGATTTCCGAGTAGACGTTATCCGAGGTCAGCGGCAACTCGGTGTTGATGATGGTGTTGCGAATGGACTTGAGCGACGCCTGGTAGCTGACCAGGGAGGTGGCCAGGAAACCGCAGCCAAGCAGCAGTACCAGTGTGATGACCAACAGGCGGTGGCTTTGCTTGGTGTGTTCTTGTAGCGGCATCGGACAACATGGCCTCGGTGTGGTGGCGCAATGCTAGCGTGCAGTAACACAGGCGTCACGGACGGGTACTTGACGCCAGGCTATCGACGTCGTCGGGCGTTCCTTGACGGCCGCGGCGCTGAAACTCCGGTGCTGAATCGATCCAGGGTTCCAGGCGTTGGCCGAAGCTCAACCACAGTCGGAAGCGCGGCGGCGATTCGCTGTTTCGGTCGCGCGCCAGCTCCTCACCCAGTGCTTCGCGCCAGGCATGCGGCACGTTGATTTCGCTGATGCGCAGACTGCCGATCTGGCCGGTGAGGTGTCCGTCGCGAACCCAGGCGCTGACGCTGCCGGGCACGATGGCGTAGCGGCTGCGATCGGCGTAACGCTCGCGCAGGGCTCCACGGTCCAGCCCCACGTCCACCGCGAACAGGCGACTCTCGCGTTTTTCCTCCTGCTCAAGATAGTCGCGGGCGGCGCGTTCGGCGTCCTGTCTGCGCTTGTCCGTGGGTTTTTCGCGCAACTCGCCTTCGGCCTCCTTCATGCGCTGTCGGGCGCGTTCCAGTTCGGCCTTGCGCGTGGGGCCGTCCAGTTCGAGCACCACCAGCACCTCGCGGTTGCGGTTGTCGAAGCGCTGCCCGTCGCGGTCATCGGCGGTGAAGCCCAGTTGCAGCAACTTGGTTTCATCGAGCGGCAGGCGCTGGTAGCGGTCATCACCCTTCGGGTCGCTGGGGAGTCGCCATTCCAGGCGCAGGGCCAGGCCGCTGTTTTCGCGCAGGCTCCAGTCGTGGTCGCGGCGCAGCTCGCGTTCGGAAAGCTGCAGGCGGCTGTCCGGCTCGCCACTGCGGTTGAACCAGACGCCGCCAAGGGCGATGGCGTTGGTCAGGCCGATCAGCGCCAGACCACCGAGCAATGCAGTACGGGCCTTCATGCGTGTTGCCCTCCCTTGTGGGCCCGGCGCAGGCGGCCGAGCACCAGCAGGATGAGCACGGCAACCAGTCCGAGGACGAGGAAGAACAGGTACTTCGGTATGACCTCCCACCACCAGTCGAACAGCTTGATGAACAGGAAGAGCACAAAGAACAGCAGGCCGGTGTGCATCACTTCAGGCCAGTCGCGGCGATTGCCGAGCCAGATGGCCAGCGCGGCGCTGGTGAATCCCACGATCTGGTAGAAGCCTTCCACCAGGTCGCGTGGCCAGGGCAGGTAGCTGCCTGCCGCCCAGTTGGCGAGCACCAGCAGCGGCACGAACAGCCCGAGCAGGCCCAACACCCGGTAGATCGCGGCGAAACCGCTGTAGCGGATCTGGGAAATGAACTGCGGCACCAGGAAGATCAGCAACCCGGCGGGCAGCAGGTGTTCCGGGCGTTCGTTGCAGTCCAGCCAGTAGAGCCCGCTCCAGCTCGTGAGCTGGGTGGCGATGAAGGCCATGCTGCAGGCGAGGCCCGCCCCGAGCATCAGGCGCACTTCGCAGGCATAGGCCAGCAGCAGGGCATAGGCGGCCCAGGGCAGCAGCGCCTTGTCGCTGGGGGTGATGTTGAAGATCTGCCCGAGCATGACCACGTTGAGCACGAAGCAGGCAAAGGCCAGTACCGCCGCCAGCCTGGCGAAATAGCCCGACGGGTCGCGCCGGCGCAGCAGCAGGGTCAGCAGCAGGCTGCCCACCGAGAAGCCGGCGAGGATGCCCACCTGGGCGGTTTCCGGGAACAGGCCCCAGAACTGATAGAAGAAGAACAACAGGCTGGCCGCCAGCGCCAGGGCGCCCAGCAAGGATGCGATGCGCATGCCGAGGGATAGGCGCCGGGCCTGGGCATCCGGGTCGATGTCGAAGGTGTTGCGATAGTCCGCCAGCAACTGGCGATGGTGCTCGCCCAACTGGTCGATCTGTTCGGGGGAGAGCAGCAGGGTTTGTTCTTCGTGCAGGCGCTCCACCTCCCGGTAGAAGGCCTGGATATCGTCGGCGCGGCGTTGCGCCTGGTCGCGGCTGAGCGGCGGCATTGCGGGTCCTTTTGCGTGCGGTGCCGCCTGAACTGTAGGGCTGCGGAACGGTGCGGGCAATCGGCCAGTTCCGACTGTGAAAGGAGGATGGATTGCGCGTGGGGGCGTTAGTCGTCAACTTGGTGCGCGCAACAATTGGAAACGGACTTTTCCGACAGATGTCGCGCGCTGTTCTGTAGGACGCGTTGTCCAACGCAGTGGGAGAAATCCCAGTCGCCGACATTTGTCTGCGCCGTCCCTAGCGGTCGAAGGAGGCCGCCATGTCCTACCGAGCATTCTTCCTTGCCGTACTGAGCCTGACCCTGGGCGGCTGTGCCGTCTATGACTACGACAACGACTACTACGGTCGCCGCTACTACGACGACGGCGACTATCCCGTGCACCGCAATTACTACGACGCGCCGAGGCGGAACTATTACATCGTCGATCACCGTGACGACTACCGTTATTACGATCGCCGCTATTACGACCGTCGCGACTATGACGGCCGCAAGGACTACTACAAGTCCGACAAACGCTTCCACGACAGGCGCTTCCACGACAACGACCGCAAGTTCCATCACCAGCGGCGCTTCTACCAGCAGCCCTATGACAACTTCCAGGAACGCCGCCACGACTACACGCCGCGCCTGCAGACCTGGGGCAAGAACAATCTTCAGCCGGGCTATCGCGAGTCCAACTACCGGCAACAAAACTATCGCCGGCAGAACCATCAGCAGCACAACGTTCGCCAGCAGTACCGGGTAGAGCCGGGCTACGAGGCACGGCCGCACAATCCGCGCTACAACAACCGCAGTGACTGGTCCATGAAGAACCGCCGCTAGGTGGCGGAGAAGTCCCGGTCCTCTTCCAGCAACAGCTCCCTCACTGCCCGCGCAGCCGGAGACAGGCTGCGCGCGGCATGGCTGACGATGCCATAGGCCGAAGACGTTTTCGTGCCCTCCGGGATCTGTAGCAGTGCCAGACGCCCGGTTTGCACGTCCTCGGCCACCACATCCCAGGGGGCCATGCTGACCACATCGCTTTCGGCCACCAGCGCCTTCAGTACCATGAAGTTGTCGCATTCGATGCCCAGTGGCTTTTCGCTGCCGCTCAGGGCACCAATGGCACTTGCCACCTCCACCGGCAACTGGGTGCCTGCCAGGGCGTAGCGGGCCAGGTCGGTCAGTTGCAGTTGATCCAGTGCCAGCAAGGGGTGACCGGGCCGGCAGAACAGGGTGCCCGGATGGCGGCGCAGGGGAATGACATCCAGCAGGGGATCTCCTTCGAGTTCACGGATGTCGGCGACGAACAGCTCGATGGCGTCGTCCAGCAGGCGTTGGCGCAGGCTGTGCCAGTTCTCCAGGGTGAGTTGCACGCGAACGCCGGGATGGCGACTGGCGAAACGTCCAAGGGCTCGGGGGACCAGGCGCGCAGCGGGGTAGGGGCCGGCACCCAGGCGCAGTTCGCCGCTGTCGAGATTGTCCAGCTGGGTCACCGCGCTGTGCAGGGCGCGGCTGCCGTCCAGCAGACGCCGGGCATGTTCCAGCACCAGCCGGCCGTGGGCCGTCAGGCTGATCTGACGGGGAGTCCGGTCCAGCAGGCTGCAACCCAGGCTGGCCTCCAGGGCCTGGATGCTGCGGCTGAGGGCGGGTTGGCTGAGATTCACCGCTTCCGCCGCGCGGGCGAAGTGACCGTGCTCGGCGAGGGCGACGAAATGGCGGAGTTGGCGAAGATCGTTCATGCGTGCCTTGCATCAAATATGGGAAAAGAATGCATTGGAATTATTAGCAGGCGCCTGCCAGCCTGTCTCGGCCAATAACAACAATCCCGAGCGAACCATGCGCATCACTACCCGTTTCAGCGGCCTGCTCCTGGCCGCCGCGCTGCCCCTGGGCGCCGACGCCGCATTGCCGGAAGAGTCCATTCAGCCCAGCATCAACGCCGAGCTGGCCGAGCACACGAAGCACTTCAACGAGAAGGTCTACAAGATCGCCGACAACGTGTATTCGGCGGTGGGCTGGAACCTCGCCAACAGCGTGATGATCGTGGCCCCGGAAGGGCTGATCATCGTCGACACCGGTGAGTCGGCCGAGCAGTCGCGCAAGGTACTCGCGGAGTTCCGCAAGATCAGCGACAAGCCGATCAAGGCCATTGTCTACACCCACTTCCACCCGGACCACATCAACGGCGTGAAGGGCTTCATCAGCGAGGAACAGGTGAAGTCGGGCGAGGTGCAGATCTACGCCCAGGAAACCCTGCTGGACAACGTGGTGACCCAGGGCGCGCTGGTCGGCCCGATCCTCGGCATGCGCTCGGGCTACAGCTTTGGCGCGGCGCTGCCGGACACCGACAAGAAGGACATGAACGCCGGCCTCGGCCCCCTGGCCCATGAAGGCAAATCCACCTTCATCGCGCCCACCATCACCTTCAAGGACAAGCTGGACACCACCATTGCCGGCCTGCCGGTGCAATTCCTCCATGTGCCCAGTGAAGCGCCGGACGAGATCGTGTTGTTCCTGCCGCAGAACAAGGTGCTGATCAGCGCCGAGGTTACCCAGGGCCCGACCCTGCCGAACATCCATACCCTGCGCGGCACCAAGTTCCGCGACCCGGTGGTGTGGGTGAACAGCCTCGACAAGCTGCGTGCCTACCAGGCCGACTACATGGTGCCGCTGCACGGCCAGCCGGTGAGCGGCAAGGACAAGGTGGAAGAAGTGCTGCGCATGACCCGCGACGCCATCGCCTATGTCCATGACCAGACCGTGCGCTGGATGAACAAGGGCCTGACGCCCGACGAACTGGTGGAGAAGGTCAAACTGCCGCCTTACCTGGCCGGCTATACGCCCTACCTGCGCGAGTACTACGGCACCGTGAAGCACAGCGTGCGACAGATCTACCAGGGCTACCTGGGCTGGTTCCAGGGGGATCCGGTGGACCTCGACCCGGTCCCGCCCGTGGAGAAGGCCAAGCGCCTGGTGGAGCTGATGGGCGGACGCGAGAAAGTGCTGCTGGCTGCCGGCGACGCCTATCTCAAGGGTGACTTCCAGTGGGCCGCCGAGCTGGCCGGCTACGCCATCCGCATCGACCACGGCGACCAGCTGGCTCGCGAGATCAAGGCGCGCAGCTTCCGTCGCCTGGGCTACGCCAGCATGAACATCAACTGGCGCAACTGGTACCTGATGAGCGCCATGGAGCTGGAGGGCAAGCTGGACGGCGATGCCGCGCTGCAACTGTCCCAGTCCATGCGCAATGCCTTCCTCTCGCCCGACATGCTGAAGAACCTGCCGGCACGGATCTTCCTGCAGAACTGGGTGACGCGCCTGGACCCGGAAAGGAGCGCCGACGTGAACCTGACCCTCGGCTTCGTCTTCCCCGACATCCAGGAAGAGTGGGCGCTGGAAGTACGCCGTGGCGTGGCCGAGCTGCACAAGGGCATTCCCGAAGGCACCACGCTCAAGCTGACGTTCGACAAGACCTACCTCGATACCGTCATCAGCGGCGAGAACGGCCTGCTCAAGGGCGCCTTGCTGGGCGACGTGAAGGTGGACGGCAACCTGCTGGACATCAAGACCTTCCTCGGCTGTTTCGACTTCGAGGAAACGCCCATCGCCCTGACCTTGCGCTGAAACGTCGCCTGCCGCGCTGCTTTCCAGCCTAAAGTGCGGAAGGCAGCCACAGCGGCGAGCGGCACACTGCGGGGCCAACCCTCGACTGGAGACTCCGCAATGCACTTCCTGTCCTTTGCCAAGGGCGCGCTGGCGATGTTCTGGCTGGTGGCCCTGTTCAATCTCGTCTACCCCTCTGGCGAGCCGCAGCAACGTCCGTTGCTGCTGGCGGCCGGCGCGATCCTGCTGGTCCATGTGGGTGAGGCCGCCCTGTTCAACCGCAAACTGAAGTCCCGCCCGTATCCCTGGCTGGAGCGGTTGCAGGTGCTGCTGTTCGGTTTCCTCCATCTGCGCGGACTGCGCTGAATCCTCCGACGCTCCGAACCCGTAGGTTGTGGCTGAGCGCAGCGAAGCCCAACACGTCAGAGCTCCTCAGGCGCGCCTGAGTGCAACTGGACGTCGCCCTGTTGGGCCGCGTTGCGCTTTGTCCAACCTGCGTATCAGTGCGCTGCCATATAGCGGCAGAATGCCATTGTTTTTTTCAGGTTCAGCCCGCACCATTCGCGCCGTGTTCCAAGGGGCCCGACGGCCTCCGAGGCGGGATGGCGGATGGTCCGAGGTAGCGTGCAGGCCTGGCGTGCGTGGCAGGGGTGGCGGAGGCCGTCCCTGGCGGTGGCGTTGCTGGCGGTACTGCTGGCCGGCGCACTGCAGGCGGATTGGGATTTCACCCTGATCAGCCGCCGCGCCGAAAACCTCTACGGCCCCCTTGGCCCCGGCAAGCAGCGAATCGATGACTGGCAAGAGACCCTGGGACGCCTTGCCGGTGCCGACGAGAAGACGCAACTGGAAGAGGTGAACCGCTTCTTCAATGCCAAGTTGCGCTTTCGCGACGACAGTGAACTCTGGGGCGAAACCGATTACTGGGCGACTCCCGTACAGGCCCTGCGCATAGGCGCCGGGGACTGCGAGGACTTCGCCATCGCCAAGTACTTCAGCCTGCGCCAGCTTGGTGTGCCCAGCGAGAAGCTGCGCATCACCTACGTCAAGGCGTTGCGCCTGAACCAGGCGCACATGGTGCTGACCTACTACGCATCCCCGGATGCCATGCCGCTGGTGCTGGACAACCTGGTGGGCATCATCCGCCCCGCCAATCAGCGCACCGACCTGATGCCGGTCTACGCCTTCAATGGCGAGGGCCTGTGGCTGGCCGGCAGCGGTGGCGGCAAGCAGGTGGGGGATGCCAAGCGGCTGTCGCGCTGGCAGGAATTGCTCAAGAAAATGAAGGCTGAAGGCTTCCCCGTGGAGCCCACCCGATAGGAGTCGAGATGTCTCTGTTCAAACAGTTGTTGATCGCCATCTGCGTGTTCCTGGTGGTCGCCTTCAGCGGCAGTTTCATGGTCGGCCTGGAGAGTTCGCGGGAGCAGTACGTCAACCAACTGCGCTCCCACGCCCAGGACGCGGCGACCGCCCTCGGCCTGTCGCTGACCCCGCATATCGATGATCCGGCGATGGTCGAGCTGATGGTCAGTTCCATCTTCGACAGCGGCTATTACGAGAGCATCCGGGTGATCGACCTTGCGAACGGCAAGGTGCTGGTGGAGCGCACCGGCGTACCTGACGCGGCGGGTGCCCAGGTGCCGCAATGGTTCGTCAGCCTGATCGGCCTGCAATCGGTCGGCGGCGACGCCATCGTCAGCCGAGGCTGGCATCAGGCGGCACGGGTGGAGGTGAAGAGCCATCCGCTGTTCGCGCTTGCCCGGCTCTGGCAGAGCGCACTGGGCAGCCTCGGCTGGCTGCTGGCTTGTGGCCTGGTCAGCGCGGGACTCGGCGCCTTCCTGTTGCGGCGCCAGCTGAGGCCCCTGGATTACATGGTGGAGCAGTCCCACGCCATCGCCCGCCGCGAGTTCCTCAGCCTGCCGGAACTGCCGCGCACCCCTGAGCTGCGCCGCGTGGTGCAGGCGATGAACCAGATGGTGGAGAAGCTCAAGGCGCTGTTCCAAGAACAGGCCGAGCGCAGCGAACGTCTGCGCGACGAGGCCTACAAGGACAGCCTGACGGGACTTGCCAACCGCCGATACTTCGAAATGCAGTTGCAGGCGCGCCTCAGCGCCGAGGACCACGCCAGTGCCGGTTACCTGTTCCTTCTTCGCCTGCACGACCTCGCCGGACTCAACCAACGCCTGGGTGGCCAACGCACCGACCAGTTGTTGATCGCGGTGGCCGAGCTGCTTCGGCAGGCGGCGGCGGGGCAGGGCGCGGGTCAACTGGTGGCGCGCAGCCGGGGTGGTGACTTCGCCCTGCTGGTACCCGGTCTGGTGGCCGAAGAAGCCGAGCAGTTGGCCCAGCGTCTGGATGCCGGCCTGGCGAACCTGGTGACCACGGGGGCCGCCGATGCCCTGCCGGTGGCCCATATGGGACTGGTGCCGTTCAGTCCGGGCGAAGCGCTCGCCGACCTGTTGCGTCTCGCCGACGAGGCCCTGGCCAAGGCGGAAGGCCAGGCGGACCGGACCTCGGCCAGCCTGACCCAGGGTGATGCGCCCAGCGTGGGTGACGAGCGCCATGCCTGGCATCAACTGCTGGACCGGACCCTTGGCCAGCGCCAGTTGCAGCTCTATTTCCAGCCGGTGGTGGATAGTCGTGATCGTTCGCGGGTGCTGCATTACAAGGTACTGTCGCGCCTGCGCGACGAGCGTGGCGAGAACCTACCGGCCGGTCGCTTCCTGCCCTGGCTGCAGCGCTTTGGCTGGATGGCGCGTCTCGACCTGCTGATGCTGGAGTTGGTCTTGCAGCAGATGGCCAGTCACGGCGAAACCCTGGCACTCAACCTGTCCGGCGCGCTGCTGCGCGAGCCGCAGGCGCTGGAAAAAGCCTTCGACCTGTTGCGCAAGCATCCCCACCTGGGGCCGCGCCTGGTGCTGGAGCTGGAAGAGGATCAACTGCCGGAGCAGGCCGTATTGGAGCAACTCACCCGCCGCCTGCGCGAACTGGGCTTCAGCCTCAGCCTTCAACACTTCGGTGGCCGCTTCAGCATGATCGGCAACCTGGCCCGCCTGGGCCTGGCCTATCTGAAGGTGGATGGCAGCTATATCCGGGCCATCGATCTGGAAGCTGACAAGCGCCTGTTCATCGAGGCCATGCAGCGTGCCGCCCACAGCATCGACCTGCCGCTGATCGCCGAGCGGGTGGAGACTGAAGGTGAACTGCTCGTGCTACAGGAAATGGGGATACAGGGCGTGCAGGGCCAGCTGTTCGGAGCGCCGGCACCCTGGCGTTAGTGCTATGGGAGAGGGGATATCCCTGTAGGGGCGAATTCATTCGCCAAGGGGCACGCAGTGCCCCCAAGGGAATCCCAAGGGCAGGCCGCTGGCCTGCAAGGCGAATGAATTCGCCCCTACAAGGTGCTCGAAAACCCGGGACTCAGATCAGCCCCGAGCCAATCTCGTCATCTTCTTCGACGATCAGCCGCGAAATGCCACCCAGGGCTTCCCGCGCCTGGTTCCGGCTGAGCAGTTTGGATTGGGCCGCCGGCGGCAGGTCAGTGATGCGGATCAGGCCCTTGGTCATCAGCACCGTGATCAGGTCGTCGAGTACCCGGATCATGTCCAGGTCGCTCTGTTTCAGTTGCAGCAGGCTGCTCTGCATCGCCAGGTTGGCGTACCAGCCCTGAATTTCCTGGTCGTCAGCCGGCAGGGTGCCGGTCATTTGGTCGAATTCGGTTGCTTCAACGCGAACCAGGTTTCCGTCTTCATCGCGCTGGATATAGAGCATGGCGAGTCTCCCTTGAGGACTGCCGCGAGCATGAGGGCAGATGCCCCCCGTCCGCAACCACCAGAGTGCTTGCGGACGGGGAAACATCAGTTCTGGTCGACCTTGATGGTCGGGTCGGCACCCGCGATCAGGGAGTTGATGGACTGTCCGCTGAGCTGGGCTGCCGCACCTTCCAGGGTGATGGACAGATCGGCGTGACTGACCGCGCCGCCAGGTTGGTTCAGGTGGCCTTCCGAGCTGACCAGCAGGGTTGCATGGCCAGTACCGTTATCGACTATCAGCTTGAGGTAATTGTCGATATTGCTCGTGGTTTCCCCGTGCAGGAGGTCGCTCAGGTCCAGGCGGTCGCCCGCCCCCTTGTTGAAGTCCTTCACCACGTCCTGGTTAGGGCTGCCCTCGTTACCCACGTGGCCGGATTTCCAGACGAAGGTATCGCCGCCGCCGCCACCCGTCAGGGTGTCATTGCCCTTGCCTCCGGTCAGGAAGTCGTCACCACTGCCACCGATCAGTTTGTCTGCGCCGTTACCGCCGCCCAGGGCGCTGCCGGTGGAGCCGGCCTGGATTTCGTGGTCCGAATCGAAGGTGATTTGCAGCGACTGGTTAGCCGTGCTGTCGGAGTCCCCGTCAATTCCCTTGACGCCCAGGTTGATTCGCTGGTCGTAAGCTTCTGTCTGTCCGGTGATGGAGTTGATCAGCAGCTTATAGGCGGTACTGCTGCCTGCACCGAAGCTGACGGAGCTGAACTCATTCACCCCGCTGTTCAGCTTGCTGCCATCAATAGTGAAGGAGGTCGTACCGCTGCCTACCCCGTTTACCGTGCCGCTGCCTACGGTGTTGCCCGCGCTGTCGAACGCCGTCCAGGTCAGTTTTTCGCCGTTGCCGAGCTTATCGGTCGTCAGCGAAATCGAGGTCATGTCCGTGGCTTGGTTGGTGGTCTTGTCGAGGAAGGTGAACTTGAGCACGTCCCCGGTATCGATCGACTGGCCACTGCCCACACCGAAGCTGTTGTTGCTGGTGTTCACCGTGGAGGTCGCACCGTTTTCGGTTGCCGTGGCCTGCAGGCTGAATCGGGAGTCAGCACCCAGGTCGTACAGACCTGAGTTGCCGCCAGACAGGTTGAAGTTGTTGAAGGTCGAGGAAGGCGAGTCCAGGTCGACGAAGTTGGTGACCTGATAATGGCCGGTTACCAGGTCGGCCGTGATCTTGAACACCTCGGTGTTGTTTGCATCGACTGCAGTCAGGGAGTTGGTTCCCGATACGTAATGGAGCTTGCTGCCCTGATAGGTCAGGTAGCTCGACGAACTGACGACGCTTCCGTCCTTGGTCAGTACAGTGCTCAGGATATTGCCGCTGGCGTCGACGGCACCGCTGATAGCTGTGTTGAACTGCACGCTGGCGCCCTTGGAGTCAGCGCCGGTGGACAGGTTCAGATCGCCGACAGCCGTGGAACCGGCGCCGTCCAGTACGATGCTCTGCATCGGCGTAGCCAGGATCGGGGAATCATCTTCGACGGTGATCTGCAGGGAGCCGTCGGCGCTGTTTACGCCATCGCTGGCTGTCACTTTCACCGCGAAGTTCAGCAGGTTTTCCGCCGCTGCCGCCGGATGATCCAACTGGCCCAGCAGGGTTACGGTATAGGCCCCCGTGCTGTTGATGCTGATGGTCATGATCGGCTGGCCACCGGCGCTTGCGCTCAGGCTCGAGGTGCCGCTGCCCGTCCAGGTCAGAGCCACGCCATTAGAGGTCAGCGTGGTGGTTGGGGCCGTCAGGGTGACCGAAAGGCTCGGGCTGTCGATATCGGTGATCGCGAAGGTACCGGTGGAGACCACGGCATTGGTGGTATCGCTCGGAGTGCCCGTGGTGTCCGGCAATCCGTTGGCCAGTCCCTCTTCCGAGACGATGGCGGTTCCGTTGGTATTGCCGAATACCGGCCCGTCATTGGTCGGCGTGACGGTGATATTGACCGTGGCGGTTTCCTGGTTCCCTGCGGCGGTAGTGACGGTGTAGGTGTAACTGTCGGTGCCGTTGTAATTGGGATTCGGGGTATAGGTGACGGTGCCGTTCGCGTTCAGGGTGACGGTGCCGTGGCCGGCCGTGCCAACCGAGGTGACCTGCGCGCCGGGGCCGAAGGTGTCATTGGCCAGTACGTTGCTGGTCAGCGATTGATCTTCTGCGACGGTGACGGCGTCGTCCTTGGCGTCGACGACCGGATTGACGGTGACGTTGACGGTGCTGGTGACGGTGCCGCCATGGCCGTCGCTGACGGTGATGGTGAAGTTGTCGCTGCCGTTGAAGTCGGTGCCCGGGGTGTAGATGTAGGCCCCGTTGGCGCCGAGGGTGACGCTGCCGTGGGCGGGGTTGGTGCCGACGGTATAGGTCAGGCTGTCGCCATCCAGGTCGCTGGCCTGGATGGCGCCGGAGAACGGTGTGTCCTCGTTGGTAGAGATGGCGAAATCATTGGTGTTCGGGACATGGCCGTTACCACCGTCGATTACCGGAGCGTCATTGCTGGGGGTAACGATGATGGTCGCGGTTGCCGGAGTGGCATCTGCCAGGGCATCGTTGTCCACGGAGGCGTATTCAAAGGTTGCAGTGCCGTGCCAGTTGGCATTCGGCACGAAGGTGACGCTGGCGCCGTTGCCGGTGGCCGGCACCACGGAGCCAATGGCCAAGGCCACGCCGTTGAGCAGCAGGGTGCCATCGTTGGGCAGGGACTTGATCACGAAGTGAGCAACCGTGCCGTCGAGGTCCGAGCCGCTGAGGCTGACCGGAATACCGGCCACATCTTCGTTGCCCGCACCGCTGGCCGCATGGGTTTCCGGCGCGTCGTTGACCGAGGCGACGGTGATGGTGCCAATGGCTGGCGTGGCGTCCTCCAAGCCATCGTTATCCACCGCGGCGTATTGGAAGGTGGTGGTGCCGTTCCAGTTGGCGTTCGGTACGAAGGTGACGCTGGCGCCATTGCCGCTGGCCGGGACGCTATCGCCGATGGCCAGCGCGACACCGTTCAGCAGCAGGGTACCGTTGGCCGGCAGGGACTTGATCACGAAGCTGGCGACGGTGCCGTCCGCATCGGAGCCGCTGAGCGCAACCGGGATACCGGCTGCGTCTTCGTTGCCGGAACCGCTGGCCGCATGGGTCTCCGGCGCGTCGTTGACCGACGCGACGGTGACGGTAGCGGTAGCCGGAGTGGCATCTGCCAGGCCCTGGTTATCCACTGCGGTGTAGTCGAAGGTCGCGGTGCCGTGCCAGTTGGCATTCGGCACGAAGGTAACGCTGGCGCCGTTGCCGGAGGCCGGCACGCTGTCGCCGATATTCAGGGCGACACCGTTCAGCAGCAGGGTGCCATTGGCCGGCAGCGACTTGATCACGAAGCTGGCGACAGTGCCATCGAGATCCGAACCGCTGAGGCTGACCGGGATACCCGCCGAATCTTCGCTGCCGGAACCGCTGGCCGCATGGGTCTCCGGTGCGTCGTTGACCGAGGCAACGGTGATGGTGCCAATGGCTGGCGTGGCGTCCTCCAGACCATCGTTATCCACCGCGGCGTATTGGAAGGTGGTGGTGCCGTTCCAGTTGGCATTCGGCACGAAGGTGACGCTGGCGCCGTTGCCGGTGGCCGGCACGCTATCGCCGATGACCAGGGCGACACCGTTCAGCAACAGGGTGCCGTTGGACGGCAGCGACTTGATCACAAAGCTGGCGACGGTGCCGTCCGCATCGGAACCGCTGAGGCTGACCGGAATGCCCGCCGAGTCTTCGTTGCCCGTGCCGCTGGCCGCATGGGTGTCTGGCGCGTCGTTGACCGAGGCCACGGTGATGGTGCCGGTGGCTGGCGTGGCGTCTTCCAGGCCCTGGTTATCCACCGCGGCGTACTGGAAGGTGGTGGTGCCATTCCAGTTGGCGTTCGGCACGAAGATGACGCTGGCGCCGTTGCCGGTGGCTGGCACGCTGTCGCCGATATTCAGCGTTACGCCATTGAGTTGCAGGGTGCCGTCGGCCGGCAGCGACTTGATCACAAAGCTGGCGACAGTGCCATCGAGATCCGAACCGCTGAGGCTGACCGGAATGCCCGCCGAGTCTTCGTTGCCGGAACCGTTGGCCGCATGGGTGTCTGGCGCGTCGTTGACCGAGGCAACGGTGATGGTGCCAATGGCTGGAGTGGCGTCCTCCAGACCATCGTTATCCACCGCGGCGTACTGGAAGGTGGTGGTGCCGTTCCAGTTGGCGTTGGGCACGAAGGTGACGTTGGCGCCGTTGCCGCTGGCCGGCACGCTATCGCCGATGGCCAGGGCGACACCGTTCAGCAACAGGGTGCCGTTGGACGGCAGCGACTTGATCACGAAGCTGGCGACGGTGCCATCAAGGTCCGAGCCACTGAGGCTGACCGGAATGCCCGCCGAGTCTTCGTTGCCGGAACCGCTGGCCGCGAGGGTCTCCGGTGCGTCGTTGACCGAGGCAACGGTGATGGTGCCAGTGGCCGGGGAACCGTCCTCCAGACCATCGTTGTCCACCGCGGCGTACTCGAAGGTGGTGGTGCCGTTCCAGTTGGCATTCGGCACGAAGGTGACGTTGGCGCCGTTGCCGCTGGCCGGCACGCTATCGCCGATGGCCAGGGCGACACCGTTCAGCAACAGGGTGCCGTTGGACGGCAGCGACTTGATCACGAAGCTGGCCACGGTGCCATCGAGGTCCGAGCCGTTGAGCGCAACCGGGATACCGGCCGAATCTTCGTTGCCGGAACCGCTGGCCGCGTGGGTCTCCGGTGCGTCGTTGACCGAGGTGACGGTGATGGTGCCGGTGGCCGGGGAGCCATCTTCCAGGCCATCGTTATCCACCGAGGCGTAGTCGAAGGTGGTGGTGCCGTTCCAGTTGGCATTCGGCACGAAGGTGACGCTGGCGCCATTGCCGCTCGCCGGCACGCTGTCGCCGATGGCCAGCGCCACGCCGTTCAGCAGCAGGGTGCCGTTGGCGGGCAGCGACTTCATCACGAAGCTGGCCACGGTGCCATCAAGGTCCGAGCCACTGAGCGCAACCGGGATACCGGCCGCGTCTTCATTACCCGAACCACTGGCCGCGAGAGTTTCCGGCGCGTCGTTGACCGAGGCAACGGTGATGGTGCCGGTGGCCGGGGAACTGTCTTCCAGGCCCTGGTTATCCACCGAGGCGTACTGGAAAGTGGTGGTGCCATTCCAGTTGGCGTTCGGCACGAAGGTGACGCTGGCGCCATTGCCGGTGGCCGGCACCACGGAGCCGATGGCCAGGGCGACGCCATTCAGCAACAGGGTGCCATCGGCCGGCAGCGACTTGATCACGAAGCTGGCGACGGTGCCATCGACATCCGAGCCGCTGAGGCTGACCGGGATACCCGCCGAGTCTTCGCTGCCGGAACCGCTGGCCGCGTGGGTCTCCGGTGCGTCGTTGACCGAGGTGACGGTGATGGTGCCGTTGGCTGGCGTGGCGTCTTCCAGGCCATCGTTATCCACCGCGGCGTATTGGAAGGTGGTGGTGCCATTCCAGTTGGCGTTGGGCACGAAGGTGACGCTGGCGCCATTACCGCTGGCCGGGACGCTATCGCCGATGGCCAGCGCCACGCCGTTCAGCAGCAGGGTGCCATTGGCCGGCAGGGACTTGATCACAAAGCTGGCGATGGTGCCATCGAGGTCCGAGCCGCTGAGGCTGACCGGAATGCCCGCCGAGTCTTCGTTGCCCGTGCCACTGGCCGCGTGGGTGTCCGGTGCGTCGTTGACCGAGGCAACGGTGATGGTGCCAGTGGCCGGGGAACCATCTTCCAGGCCATCGTTATCCACCGAGGCGTAGTCGAAGGTGGTGGTGCCGTTCCAGTTGGCGTTGGGCACGAAGGTGACGCTGGCGCCATTACCGCTGGCCGGGACGCTATCGCCGATGGCCAGCGCCACGCCGTTCAGCAGCAGGGTGCCGTTGGCGGGCAGCGACTTGATCACGAAGCTGGCGACGGTGCCGTCCGCATCGGAACCACTGAGTGCAACCGGGATACCGGCGGAATCTTCGTTACCGGAACCGCTGGCTGCGAGGGTGTCCGGCGCGTCGTTGACCGAGGTGACGGTGATGGTGCCAATGGCCGGAGTGGAGTCCTCCAGGCCTTGGTTATCCACTGCGGCATAGTCGAAGGTCGCGGTGCCATTCCAACCGGCATTCGGCACGAAGGTGACGCTGGCGCCATTGCCGCTGGCCGGCACGCTGTCGCCGATGGCCAGGGCGACACCGTTCAGCAGCAGGGTGCCGTTGGCCGGCAGCGACTTGATCACGAAGCTGGTGACGGTGCCGTCCGTATCGGAACCGCTGAGGCTAACCGGGATACCGGCGGAGTCTTCGTTGCCGGAACCGCTGGCCGCATGGGTCTCCGGTGCATCATTGACTGAGGTGACGGTGATGGTGCCGGTGGCCGGAGTGGCGTCCTCCAGGCCATCGTTGTCCACCGAGGCGTACTCGAAGGTGGTGGTGCCATTCCAGTTGGCGTTCGGCACGAAGGTGACACTGGCACCGTTGCCGCTCGCCGGCACGCTATCGCCGATGGCCAGCGCCACGCCGTTCAGCAGCAGGGTGCCGTTGGCGGGCAGCGACTTGATCACGAAGCTGGCGACAGTGCCATCGAGGTCCGAGCCGCTGAGGCTGACCGGAATGCCTTGCGCGTCTTCGTCACCCGAACCGCTGGCCGCGAGGGTGTCCGGTGCGTCGTTGACCGAGGCAACGGTGATGGTGCCAGTGGCCGGGGAACCGTCCTCCAGACCATCGTTGTCCACCGAGGAGTACTCGAAGGTGGTGGTGCCGTTCCAGTTGGCGTTGGGCACGAAGGTGACGTTGGCGCCGTTGCCGGAGGCCGGCACGCTGTCGCCGATGGCCAGCGCCACGCCGTTCAGCAGCAGGGTGCCGTTGGCCGGCAGCGACTTGATCACGAAGCTGGCGACGGTGCCATCGACATCCGAGCCGCTGAGGCTGACCGGGATACCCGCCGAATCTTCGCTACCCGAACCGCTGGCCGCAAGGGTATCCGGCGCGTCGTTGACCGAGGCAACGGTGATGGTGCCGGTGGCCGGAGTGGCGTCCTCCAGACCATCGTTATCCACGGCGGCATAGTCGAAGGTGGTGGTGCCGTTCCAGTTGGCATTCGGCACGAAGGTGACGTTGGCGCCGTTGCCGGAGGCCGGGACGCTGTCGCCGATGGCCAGTGCGACGCCGTTCAGCAGCAGAGTGCCGTTGGCCGGCAGGGACTTGATCACGAAGCTGGCGACAATGCCATCGACATCCGAGCCGCTGAGGCTGACCGGAATGCCTTCCGCGTCTTCGTTACCCGAACCGCTGGCCGCATTGGTTTCCGGCGCATCGTTCTCCGGGGTGACGGTAATGGTCAGTGTGGAGCTGCTGCCGGTGTTGGTGGTGTAGCTGACTTCCGGGACCGTACCGTTCCAGTTCTGCACCGGGGTAAAGGTGTAGGTGCCGTTGGCATTGATCACCAGGCTTCCGATGCCATTGATGGTGGCTGCGGTACCGGCGGTGAAGGTACCGGGCACACCATTGATGCTGAAAGTGGCGACAGTGAGGGTGTCATCCACGTCGCTGTCGTTGCCCAGGACGTTGCCGGTGGCCGGGTTGTCTTCGGTCACGGTGTTGCTGTCGGGGCTCAGGACTGAGGCATTGTTCACCGGAGTGACGTCGGCGAAGTTCAGCTCGGCGGTGTCGGTGGTGGTGCCGTCGCTGACGGTATAGATCGCGGTGGGTACCGGACCGTTGTAGTTTGGCGCCGGGGTGAAGGTGAAGCTGCCGTCGCTGTTGATCACCAGGGTGCCGACGCCACTGAGGGTGGCAGTCTGGCCAGCGGTGTAGGTGCTCCCGCCCACTTCGAACTGGGTGACGGTCAGGGCGTCGCCATCGACGTCGCTGTCGTTGGTCAGGACATTGCCGACCGCCTGGATGTCCTCGATCACCGGGACCGGACCGTCATTGGCCGCCAGCGGAGCGTCGTTCGCCGGGGTGACGGTGATGTCCAGCGTGGAGCTGCTGCCGGTAGTGGTGACGTAGGTTACCTGCGGCACTGCGCCGTTCCAGTTGGCGGCCGGGGTAAAGGTGTAATTGCCGTCGGCGGCGAGGGTCAGGGTGCCGACGCCGGTAATGGTCGCCGTCGCGCCTGCGGCGAAGCTGCCATTGATGCCGGCCACGCTGAAGCTGGCGACCGACAAGGTGTTGTCCACATCGCTGTCGTTGGTGAGCACGTTGCCGGTGGCCGGGGTGTCCTCGGCGACAGTGTTGCTGTCGGCAGCCAGGACCGATGCGTCATCCACCGGGGTGACATCGGCGAAGCTCAGTTCGGCAGTGTCGGTAGCGCTGCCATCGCCGACGGTGTAGGTCGCGGTGGGAACCGGGCCGTTGTAGTTCGGTGCCGGGGTGAAGGTGAAGCTGCCGTTGGCGTTGATGACCAGGGAGCCGACACCATTGATGGTTGCGGTCTGGCCAGCCAGGTAATTGTTCCCGCCGAAGCTGAAGCCGGTGACGGTCAGGGTGTCGCCGTCGGCATCGTTGTCATTGGTCAGCACATTACCGCTGGCCTGGGTGTCTTCGGTCACGGCGGTCGGTCCGTCATTGCTGGCGACCGGCGCATCGTTGACCGGGCTGACGGCGCCGAAGTTCAGCTCACCAGTATCGGTGGCGGTGCCGTCGGTAACGGTATAGGTGGCGGTCGGCACCGGACCGTTGTAGTTCGGTGCCGGGGTGAAGGTGAAGCTGCCGTCGCTGTTGATCACCAGGGTACCGACACCGCCGAGGGTGGCGGTCTGGCCGGCGGTGTAGGTGCTGCCGTCCACGGTGAACTGGGTGACGGTGAGGGCATCGCCTTCCAGGTCGCTGTCGTTGGTCAGGACGTTGCCGGTGGCCGGGGTGTCCTCGGTGACCGGGACCGGGCCATCGTTGGCGGCGACGGGGGCGTCATTCACCGGGGTGACGCTGATGCTCAGCGTGGAACTGCTGCCGGTGTTGGTGGTGTAGCTGACCTGGGGGACCGTGCCGTTCCAGTTGGCGTCGGGGGTGAAGCTGTAGTCGCCATTGCTGGCGATGGTCAGGGTGCCGACGCCGGCAATGGTGGCGGTCTGGCCGGCGGTAAAGCTGCCAGTGACACCGGCGATGGTGAAGCTGGACACACTGAGGCTGTTGTCGACGTCGGAGTCGTTGCTCAGCACGTTGCCGGTGGCCTGAGTGTCCTCGGCCACGGTGTTGCTGTCGGCGACCAGGGCGGATGCGTCATCGACCGGCGTTACATCAGCGAAGCTCAGCTCGCCGGTATCGGTAGCCGTGCCATCGGTGACGGTGTAGGTGGCGGTGGGCACGGGGCCGGCGTAATTCGGCGCTGGGGTAAAGGTGTAGGAGCCGTCGGCATTGATGACCAGGGTGCCGACGCCGCCGAGGGTGGCGGTCTGGCCGGCGGTGTAGGTGCTGCCGGCCACGGTGAACTGGGTGACGGTCAGGGCATCGCCGTCGGTGTCGCTGTCGTTGGTCAGGACGTTGCCGGTGGCCGGGGTGTCCTCGGTGACTGCGGCTGGGCCATCGTTGGCGGCAACCGGGGCGTCGTTCACCGGATTCACACCAATGGTGACGGTAATGGTGTCGCTGCCGCCCTTACCGTCTCCGACGACGACCGTGAAGCTGTCACTGCCGTTGTAGTTCGGATTGGGCGTGTAGGTGTAGGAACCATCCGGGTTGATCACCACGGTGCCGTTGCGAGGACCATCCCCCGGGGTATAGGTGAGCGGGTCGCCATCGGGGTCGGTGGCGCCGAGCTGCCCTGTCACCGGAGTGTCTTCGTCGGTGGTGATGCTGCTGTCCTGGCCCTGCGGGGAATTGTTGGGTACATCCGGCAGAACGGTATCGGGGGGCAGGGGGGCATCCGCATCCGGGGTATTGTCGTCCACCACCAGCACCTCAGTGGCCAGGGGGGCATCACTGGTGGCGAAACCGATGGTCGCATCGACCTGGCCCGCCGTGGCATCCAGCATCACGAAACTGTGGCCGCCACCGGCGGCACCACCGCCTGCGCCACCGGCGCTCGGGCCGGCTGCGGTGGCTTCGAGTGCCTGGGTCGGGTCAACGCCGGCCTCGATCGCCTTCTGCAATTGCGCGACGTCATCGGCGGGCGTCTGAGGGGCCGGCTGGGCAGCCTGGGTTTCGACGCTGGCCACGACGTCGGATTCGCTCCACTGGCTGTCGCGGCCGAGGTCGACCGTGCTGCCATCGGTGAGTTCGAGAGTCACCATCCCCTCAAGCCCGGTTTGCAACTGATCGCCTTTGAAGAGCTTGTCCCCCTCGACGAGGAGCCGCTGGAACCCTTCCGGAGACATCGCGAAGACCTGACCAACAATGCTTTTGACGACCGCAATAACACTGCTCATGGAGTGACTCTCCTGAAATTGGCTCTCAGCTGGCTTGTCGTCGCTGGGGTCGAATTTCGATGACCAAGCGCAGGACTGACATTCCCTTTCTATAGTTAATGCATGGCGTAAAGGTGGCGCCAATTAATTGGCTTATGACAATTGGCTATTGAGAATATGCCAAAGTATTGACCAATTGATTCCCATCCTAAACAATCGATTTCATGCTGTCACTTTGATATTTGCGTCGCCGTCCAGTGCTTGGCAATGTGATCTCGTCCACAACGCGCGGTGCTGACGGAAAGCAATCTCCGGTGAAGTTTCCGGACCTCCAATTCAACGAAAAGGATGCCAAGAATATGCGTCTGAGATTCTCCGCCGTTCTCCCTTTTGCCCTTGTTGCGAGCCTCCCCACGCAGGCCCAGAGCCTGTCCGAAGCCATGCAGCACGCCATGGATGTCCACCCGGAAATCCAGGCGGGGGTTAACAGCCGTCTGTCGGCCGACAAACAGTTGAGGGCGGCCAAGGGCGGTTACCTACCGTCCGTCGACCTGCTGGGCGGTTATGGCCGTGAGGGCAGCGACAACACCACCACCCGCGCCGAAGGCGACGACCACTGGAAGACCATGACCCGTGGCGAGTCCAGCCTGCGCCTGCAACAGATGGTGTTCGACGGCTTCGCCACCCAGAACGAAGTGGGTCGCCAGCAGGCCACCGTGAACTCCCGCGCCTATTCCCTGCTCGGTACTTCCGAGCGCACCGCGCTGGATGTGGCCCAGGTGTATATCGATGTGCTGCGTCGCCAGGAGATGGTGCGTCTGGCCGAGACCAACCTGCGCAGCCACGAACGCATCTTCGACCAGATCAGCCTGCGCAGTGAGCGCGGGGTAGGGCGCCTGGCCGACCAGGACCAGGCCGAAGCGCGCCTGGCCCAGGCCCGCAACAACCTGATCACTGAGCAGACCAACCTGCGTGATGCGCGCACCAACTTCTACAGCGTGGTGGGCATCGACCCAGTGGACCTGAGCGAGCCGGCCGGCCTGCGTGGACAGCTGCCCGAGTCCCTTGAAGCTGCCCGCGGCACCCTGCTGGCCAACAGCCCGGTCCTGCGTTCGGCCGAGTCCGACGTGGCTGCGGCCGAGAAGCAGTACGACGCCGCGAAGTCCTTCTTCTACCCGCGCTTCGACGCCGAATTGTCCCGTGGGGCGGACAATGACCTGGATGGCGAAAACGGCCACGTGAACGATTGGCAGGCAATGTTGCGCATGCGTTACAACCTGTTCGCCGGCGGCAGCCACAAGGCCGATCTGGAGTCCAAGGCCTACCAGATCAACGAAGCGCTGGACATTCGCAACAACGCCCTGCGTGTGCTGAATGAAGAGCTCGGCCTGTCCTGGAACGCCCTGGACAACGCCCGCGAGCAGATTCCGATCGCCCAGCAATACGTCGACTACAGCACCCGTGTGCGCGAGTCGTACCAGCAGCAGTTCAGCATCGGCGAACGTACGCTGCTCGACCTGCTGGACAGCGAAAACGAACTCTTCACCGCCTCGCGTCGCCTCGTGGACCTGCGCTACACCGAGCTGTTTACTCAGTACCGCATCAAAGCGACCATGGGCGAGTTGCTGAAGAGCCAGGGAGTGGTGGCGCCGATGGCGACGGTCGTACAGACGGAGCTCAAGCCCGAGGCAACTCTTCCCGGCCTGAACTAGGTACCTGTTTCGGATCCACGCGGCGCAAGGGGGTGTCCCCTCCCTCTTGCGTCGTCGGGGTCCGGCCTAGGCCCTGCATCCCGTAGACCCCAGAGCAGAGAATCCAGGCGTGGATCCAGAAGTCAGTCGTTCAAGTGTCAATACCGATCCACGTGGGCAGCACGACGACCCCTTGCTCGATTCGCTGCTGTCCCTGTGCGTCCTTCACCACAAACCCGCCAACCGGGCCATGCTCACCAGCGGCCTGCCGCTGCCCAAGCAGCGCCTGACCGCCGATCTGCTACCCCGCGCCGCCGCCCGTGCGGGCCTGCAGGGCCGCCTGATGCAGCGGCGCCTGGATCAGATTCCGAAGATCGCCATGCCGGCGCTGCTGCTGCTCAAGGAAGGCCGCTGCGCGGTAATGCTCGGCTGGGGCGACGACGGCAAGGCGCGCCTGCTGCTCAGCGAGAGCGACGGCGGTGAAGTGAAGGTCACCCGCGAGCTGCTGCAAGAGGATTACAGCGGCCAGGTGTTCTTCGCCCAGCCGCAGCACAAGTACGACCTGAACACCGACAGCCTGATCCCGCGCACCGAGTCCTGGTTCCGCGACACGCTGAAGCGCTCCCGCTGGCTCTATACCGATGCGGTGGCCGCCAGCCTGCTGATCAACCTGATTGGCCTGGGCGCCCCCCTGTTCGTGATGAACGTGTACGACCGCGTGGTGCCCAACCAGGCGGTCGCCACCCTCTGGGTGCTGGCCGTCGGCATCTCCGGGGCCTACCTCTTCGACCTGTTGCTCAAGACCATGCGCGGCCTGTGCCTGGACCTCGCGGGCAAGAAGACCGACCTGATCATCTCCGCCACCCTGTTCGAGCGCATCGTCGGCATGGCGATGAAGTACCGCCCGATGCGGGTCGGCAGCTTTGCCCAGAACATCCATGAGTTCCAGACGCTGCGGGACTTCCTCGCCTCGCTGACCCTCACCAGCGTCATCGACTTGCCGTTCACCCTGTTGATCCTGCTGGTGATCGGGTTGCTCGGCGGGCACCTGGTCTGGGTGCCGGTCCTGGCGTTCCCGCTGGCCATGGGGATCAGCTGGCTGTTGCAGAAACCGCTGGTGGCGACCATGGATCGCACCATGGCGCTGGCCGCTGAACGACAGTCGAGCCTGATCGAGACCCTCGCCGGCCTCGACGCGGTGAAGGTCAACAACGCCGAGAGCGACCGCCAGTACCTCTGGGAGCAGACCATCGGCACCCTGGGTCGCCTGGAGCTGCGAGTGAAGATGCTCTCCAGCCTGGCGATGAACCTGACCCTGATGATCCAGCAGTTGGCGGGTGTGGTGATGATCGTCGCCGGCGTCTACCTGATCATGGCCGGTGACCTCAGCATGGGCGGCCTGATCGCCTGCTACATGCTCAATGGCCGTGCCCTTGGCCCGCTGACCCAGCTTTCCGGCCTGCTCACCCGCTACCAGCAGGCGCGCCTGACCATGAAATCCGTCGACCACATGATGGACCTGCCGCAGGAGCGTCAGGAGGGTGAGCAGCCTCTGGTGCGGGACAAGCTGCAGGGCAGCTTGGAACTGCGCCAGATCAACTTCACCTACCCGCACCAGCAGACCCCGGCCCTGAGCGAAGTGAACCTGATCGTTCGTCCCGGCGAGAAGATCGGCATCATTGGCCGCAGCGGCTCCGGAAAGAGCTCACTGGCCAAGCTGATCGTTGGCCTCTACCAGGCCGATTCCGGCAGCCTGCTGGTGGACGGCACCGACATCCGCCAACTGGACGTCAGTGAGCTGCGCCACAACGTCGGCTACGTGCCCCAGGACATCCAGCTGTTCAGCGGTACCCTGCGTGACAACCTCATGTCCGGTGCCCGCTACGTGGAAGATGAACTGGTGCTGCAGGCGGCCGAGCTGTCCGGCGTGCACGAGTTCGCCCGACTGCACCCGCAGGGCTATGAACTGCAGGTGGGCGAGCGGGGCCAGAACCTGTCCGGCGGCCAGCGGCAGAACGTCGCCCTGGCGCGCGCGCTGCTGCTCGATCCGCCGATCCTGCTGCTCGACGAGCCCACCAGCTCCATGGACAACCCCGGCGAGGAGCGCCTCAAGGAACGTCTCACCGGGATGATCGCCAACAAGACCCTGCTGCTGGTCACCCACCGCGCCTCGATGCTTTCGCTGGTGGACCGCCTGCTGATCGTCGACCGTGGCCGGGTCATCGCCGACGGTCCGAAGGAAGCGGTCATGGAAGCGCTGAAGAAGGGGCAGATCAGTGTCGCATAAGGGCATGGGCGCTCTGCGCCAGTACTTCAAGGGCGGCGATTCGCTGTCCGACCAGCCGCTGCCGGAGGTCAACAAGGCCCTGGTGGAAGACGCGCCCCGCGTGGTGCGCCTGACCATCTGGACCCTCATCGGCTTCACCCTGTTCATGCTGCTCTGGGCCAACTTCGCCCAGGTGGACGAGGTCACCCGCGGCGAAGGCAAGGCGATTCCCTCGTCCAAGCTGCAGAAGGTGCAGAACCTGGAAGGCGGCATCATCTCCGAGCTGTTCGTCCACGAGGGCCAAGTGGTGGAGGTCGGCGATCCGCTGCTGCGCCTGGACCCGACCCGTTTCGAGTCCAACGTCGGCGAAACCGAGGCGGACCGGACCGCCATGCAGCTGCAGGTCGAACGCCTGAGCGCCGAGGTGGATGACCGTCCGCTGCAGATCTCCGACGAGCTGCGCAAGCTCGCGCCGGAGCAGGCCAATAGCGAAGAAGCGCTTTATCGCAGCCGCCAGCAGCAATTGCAGGAAGAGGTAGCAGGCCTGGAAGAACAGCTGGTGCAGCGCCGCCAGGAATTACAGGAATTCATCTCCAAGCAGGGCCAGTACCGCAACAGCCTGCAGCTGCTGCGTCAGGAGATATCCATCTCCGAACCGCTGGTGTCCCAGGGGGCGATTTCCAAGGTGGAAGTCCTGCGCCTGCGCCGCGCCGAAGTGGAGAATCGTGGCGAGCTGGAAGCCACCAGCCTGGCCATTCCCCGCGCCGAATCGGCGATCAAGGAAGCCGAACGCAAGATCGCCGAGACCCGTTCGCGCTTCCGCAGCGAGGCGCTGGCCCAGCTCAACGAGGCGCGCACCGAACTGAACAAGGCTAATGCCACTGGCAAGGCCCTGGAAGACCGCGTCAAGCGCACCCTGGTCACCTCGCCGGTGCGGGGCATCGTCAAGCAGCTGTTGGTCAACACCATCGGTGGCGTGATCCAGCCGGGCAGCGACCTGGTGGAGATCGTGCCGCTGGACGACACCCTGCTGGTGGAAGCGCGCATCCGCCCGCAGGACATCGCCTTCCTCCACCCCGGGCAGAGCGCCATGGTCAAGTTCACTGCCTACGACTACACGATCTACGGCGGGCTGAGTGCCGACCTGGAGCAGATCGGCGCGGACACCATCACGGACGAAGAAGGCAACAGCTTCTACCTGATCAAGCTGCGCACCAAGAAGAGCCACCTGGGGACCGAGCAGAATCCGCTGCTGATCATCCCCGGCATGGTCGCCTCGGTGGACATCATGACCGGCAAGAAGAGCATCCTGAGCTACCTGCTCAAGCCCATCATCAAGGCCCGCGCCGAGGCGCTGCGCGAGCGCTGATCCTGTTGCGTAGGGTGCGCCGCGCGCACCGCCGGTTGTTTGCGGTGTGGGGCCTGAGCCGATTGCCTTATGGGAGCGATTTCAATCGCGAATAAATTCGCTCCCACCGAAAGCGCGGGTTACTCCACAAACAACTTCTGCACCACCGAGAAGTCTTTCTTGCCCTTGCCCTGCTTGAGCAGCAGCCGATAGATCTGCAGCGCCAGGGCGCCCATGGGCGTGCTGGAGAGGCTGACCTGCGCGGTTTCCTGGGCGAGCCCCAGGTCCTTGGCCATCAGCTCGGCCATGAAGCCCCCATCGTATTCCTTGCTTGCCGGCGCATTGGGCATCACCCCCGGCCAGGGGTTGTAGCGTTCCAGCACCCAGTTGCCGCCCGAACTCTGGCGCATGATCTCGGCGAGGATGGCCGGGTCCAGGCCATTGGCCACGCCCAGCGCCATGGACTCGGCGGTGCCGATCATCTGCACCGCCAGCAGCTGGTTGTTGCACACCTTGGCCACCTGGCCGGCACCGTCGGGGCCGGCATGGAAGATGTTCTTGCCCATGGACTGGAAGATCGGCCGCGCCTTTTCCAGTGCCCCGGCTTCGCCCCCGACCATGAAGGTCAGGGTGCCGGCCGCGGCTCCGGCGGTGCCGCCGGAAACCGGTGCGTCCAGTAGCTCGATGCCGCGGGCCTTCGCCGCCGCGTGAACCTTGCGCGCGGACTCCGGGGCGATGGTGGAGCATTCCAGCAGTAGGCTGCCGGTGGCGATGGACTCCAGCAACCCACCGTCGCCCAGCAACAGGCCTTCTACATGCCGGCTCGCCGGCAGCATGGTGATCACCACCTGGGCGCCATTGACCGCTTCCCGCGCATCCCTTGCGGGCTTGGCGCCCTCGGCCGCGAGCTCGTCGACGGCGGCTTGCACCAGGTCGTAGACCTTGAGGTCGTGGCCGGCCTTGAGCAGGTTGCGGGCCATGGGCAGGCCCATGTGGCCAAGTCCGATAAAGGCGATCTTGCTCATCGTGCTACTCCTTGGCCCGGCCGGGGCGGCGGCGGGCGGATTGTCAGAGATCGTCCAGCGGGTGCCGGCCGTCCCACACCGGCGTGAAATGGGCCTCGATCACCGCGCGAGGAATGGACGCTACATCCGGCCAGTGCCAGCGGGGGGCGTTGTCCTTGTCGATCAGGCGGGCGCGCACGCCTTCGGGGAATTCCGGATGACGGCAGCAGTTCAGGCTCATGGCGTATTCCATGCGGAACACCTCGGCCAGGGAGAGGTGCTTCGCCCGGCGGATCTGCTCCCACACCAGGTGCGCGGTGAGCGGGCAGCCGGCCGCCAGGGTCTTGGCGGCGCGGGCCAGCGGCACATCGCTGTCGTGCTGCAAAGCGGTCATGGCCTTCCAGGCGGCGGGCAGGTCGGCTACGTCGAGCAGATCGTCAATGCGCTTGCGCCGTGGCAGCCACTGGGCTTCCGGCAGTTGGCCACGGGCCTCGTGCTCCAGGGCCTTGAACAGGCTGTTGAGCTGGACCTCGGGCTTGTCCTGCCAGTTGAGCTGGACCAGCCCGGCGAGCAGGGCGTCCTGCTGGTCTTCCAGCAGGAAACGGTCGGCCAGGTCGAGGTCGAGGGCGTCGTGGGCATTGATGGTGCCGGCACCCAGGCCGAGGAACAGGCCGAGCTTGCCGGGCAGGCGGGCGAGGAACCAGCTGCCGCCGACGTCCGGGTACAGGCCGATGTTGATTTCCGGCATCCCCAGGCGGCTGGAGGGCGTGACGATGCGGATCGACGCGCCTTGCATCAGGCCCATGCCGCCACCCAGTACGTGGCCGTGGGCCCAGCAGATCAGCGGCTTGGGAAAGGTGTGGATGCGGTGGTCGAGGCGGTACTCATCGGCGAAGAAGCGGCCCGCCAGCGGCGGCACCACGCCAGGGTGTTCGCGGCAGGCATCCACCAGCTTGCGCACGTCGCCGCCAGCGCAGAAGGCCTTGGGGCCGTTGCCGCGCAGCAGCACGCAGACGATCTCCGGGTCTTCGGCCCAGGCACGCAGCCTGGCGTCCAGCGCCTCGATCATCGGCAGGGACAGGGCGTTGAGGCTGGCCTCGGCATCCAGGCTGGCGATGCCGATGCGGGCGCCATGCAGGCCAATACGTTCTTCGAAACTCACATTCATGGTCGTGTTCGTCCGGCTTTCGGTCATTTGTTGCGCCAGTTCGGATTGCGCTTTTCCAGGAAGGCGTTGACGCCTTCGCGGGTGTCGTCGGCGTCGAACAGGTCGACGAAACGCTCGCGTTCTTCCGGCAGCCAGCCGTTCGGCCCACGCTCCCGTGCCCCCTGGATCAGCGGCTTGATGGTGCGCACCGCCACCGGGCTCTGCCGCGCGACCTTGGCCGCCAGCAGAAGGGCAGTGCCACGGGCTTCGCCGCTGTCCACCACCTGTTCCACCAGGCCGATGCGCAGCGCGGTTTCAGCATCCACGCGCTCACCGCAGAGAATCATGCGCTTGGCCCAACCTTCGCCCACCAGCCACGGCAGCGCCTGGGTGCCGCCGGCGCAGGGCAGCAGGCCCACGGCGGCTTCCGGCAGGGCCATCTGCGCCTGGCGTTCGGCGATGCGGATGTCGCAGGCCAGGGCGCATTCCAGGCCGCCGCCCATGGCGTAGCCGTTGATCGCGGCGATGGAAACGCCACGGAAATCCCGCAGCGCCTCGAAGGCCTCGCCGAAACGCCGGGCCATCTCGCGGGCGCGGGCCTTGTCGCCGTCGGCGAAGAGGTTGAGGTCGGCGCCGGCGCTGAAGAACTTCGGCCCCTGACCGGTCACCACCAGGGCGTAGATGTTGTCGTCGTGGTTGAGGTGCTCGATGAGCTGCTTGAGCCCGATCAGCGACTCGCGGTCCCAGGTGTTGGCCGGCGGGTGGTTGATGGTGAGAAGCGCGGTGTGGCCGTGCTTTTCCACCGTCAGCTTGTGGGTGAGGTCGAAGATGCCGGGCTGATAGGGTTCCAAGGCTGTGGTCATGTGCAGCTCCTTACAGAAGTCGGTCGAGGGCGCCGCCCTGTTCCAGTAAACGGCGCGCCACGATGACGCGCATGATTTCGTTGGTGCCTTCGAGAATCTGGTGTACCCGGGTGTCGCGTACCCAGCGTTCCAGAGGATAGTCGTTCAGGTAGCCATAGCCGCCGTGCAGTTGCAGCGCCTCGTTGCACAGATCAAAGCACTGGTCCGTGGCGAAGCGCTTGGCCATGGCGCAATAGAGGCTGGCCTCGGCGTGGCCCTGGTCCAGGCGATGGGCGGCCAGGCGCACCATCTGCCGGCTGGCGGTAAGGGCGGTGAGCATGTCGGCGAGTTTGAATTGCAGGGCCTGGAATTCGGCCAGCGCCTTGCCGAACTGCTTGCGCTCTTCGACATAGCGCAGGCTCTGCTCCAGGGCCGCCTGGGCGGCGCCGAGGGAACAGCTGGCGATGTTCAGGCGGCCACCATCCAGGCCTTTCATGGCGTAGACGAAGCCCTGGCCTTCCGGGCCGATGCGATTGCCGGCGGGAATGCGCACGCCTTCGAAGGTGATGGTGCGGGTGGGCTGGGCACGCCAGCCCATCTTGTCTTCATTGCGGCCATAGCGGATGCCTTCGGCGTCGGCCGGCACCAGGAAGCAGGAAATGCCCTTGGCACCGTCCTCTCCCGTGCGGGCCATGACGATCAGCACCTGGGTGCTGCCGGCGCCGGAAATGAAGCATTTGCTGCCGTCCAGCACATAGTGGTCGCCATCACGGCGGGCACGGGTGCGCAGGCGGGCGGCATCGGAGCCGGCGTCGGGTTCGGTCAGGCAGTAGGAGGCGAGCAGCTCGCCGCCGATCAGGCCGGGCAGCCAGCGTGCCTTGAGTTTGGCGTCACCGAAGGAAGCCAGCATCCAGGTTGCCATGTTGTGGATGGTCAGGTAGGCGGTGGTGGCCACGCAGCCGGCGGCCAGTTGCTCGAAGATCAGGGAGGACGACAGCCGGGACAGCCCCAGGCCGCCATCCTCTTCGGCGATGTACAGGCCCAGGTAACCCTGTTCGGCGGCGCGGCGGATCACGTCCAGCGGGAAGTGGTGGTCACGGTCCCAGTCCGCGGCGCCGGGCGCCAGTTCGTGGCTGGCGAAGGCGCGGGCGCTTTCCACCAGCAGGCGTTGTTCCTCGGTGAGGTCGAAATCCATATGTCGTCTGCCTTGGCTCGGTTGCGTGGCGGCGCTGTGCACCGCTTGGCGAATGAATTCGCCCCTACTTCAAGTGAATGGTCATGTTCGGGCCGGTGACCGGTGTGTCATCGAACCAGCGGCTGGTGACTGTCTTGGTCTCGGTGTAGAAGCGCACCGCCTGCTTGCCGTAGGCGTGCAGGTCGCCATAGAAGGAACCCTTCCAGCCCGTGAAGGAGAAGAAGGGCAGGGGCACCGGGATAGGGACGTTGATACCCACCTGGCCCACTTCCACCGCATGCTGGAAGTGCCGCGCGGCGCCGCCGGAGCGGGTGAACAGGCTGGTGCCGTTGCCGTAGGGGTTGGCGTTGACCAGGGCGATGGCGTCTTCGAGGCTGTCCACCTCCATGCAGACCAGCACCGGGCCGAAGATTTCTTCGCGGTACAGGCCCATCTTCGGCGTCACGCCACGGAACAGGGTCGGGCCCAGCCAGTTGCCGCTCGGGAAACCCGGTACCGTGCACTGGGAGCCGTCGAGCAGGCATTCGGCGCCTTCCGCCTTGCCCTCGGCGATCAGTCGCAATACGCGTTGGCGGGCCTGCTGGCTGATCAACGGGCCGAACGCCGAATGGGAGTCCTTCCAGTGGCCGGGGCGCAACTCCGCCATCTGTGCGGCCAGCTCGGGAATCCACTGGCGTGCCTCGCCAACGAAGATCGCCACGCTGATGGCCATGCAACGCTGGCCGGCAGCCCCGCAACTGGCGCCTATCAGGTTGCTCAGCACCTGGTCCTTGTGGGCGTCGGGCAGCACCACCATGTGGTTCTTGGCGCCGGCGAACGCCTGCACCCGCTTCAGGTGGGCAGTGCCGGTGCGGTAGATGTGCTGGCCCACCGGCACCGAGCCGACGAAGGAGATGGCGCGCACGTCCGGGTGGGTCAGCAGCGCATCCACCTGTTCGCGGCCACCGTGAATCACTTGCAGCACGCCCTTGGGTGCGCCGGCTTCGATGAAGAGTTCGGCGAGGCGGTTGGGGGTCAGCGGGTCCTGCTCGGAGGGCTTGAGGACGAAGGTGTTGCCGCAGGCGATGGCCAGCGGAAACATCCACAGCGGGATCATCGCCGGGAAGTTGAAAGGGGTGATGCCGACGCAGACGCCCAGGGGCTGGACCCAACTGGCGGTGTCGATCTCGCGGGCGACGTTCTCCACGGTCTCGCCCATCATCAGGCTGGCTACGTTGGCGGCGTGTTCAGCCACCTCGATGCCGCGCCAGACATCGCCCTTGGCGTCGGCGAAGGTCTTGCCGGTCTCGCTGGCCAGCAATTCCGCCAGTTCGTCGTGGTGGTCCTTGAGCAGCTGCTGGTAGCGCAGCATGAGGCGGGCGCGTTCCGGGACGGGCACTTCGCGCCAGGTCTGGAAGGCGGCCTTGGCGCTGGCGACGGCGGCCTCGATTTCCTCGGCCGTGGCCTTGGGTGCGAGCGCCAGGACTTCCTGGGTCGCCGGGTCGGTAACCTCGATCAGCTCGCGAGCGCGGCTTTCGCGCCACTCGCCGTCGATCAATTGCGGAATTGTCCGAGACATCTGGTCCTCCACCCGTGAGACGGGACCTTGTTGTTTCTTGCTCTTATAGCGGCCACCGAACCAGATGTGGATTGACGATCTTGGTTGCGGGATGGACGATCTTGGGATTGCGGGCCACTACAAGAATGTCCATGAGCCGCTCCGTCGAAACCTCCAACTGGCCGCTGCCGGCCAATGGCGTGCGCTTCACCACGCCGCCCCGCCTGCGCCGCCAGCTGGCCCGGCATCCCTTGACTTCCGCCTGTTATCCACTGGCACTGGGCTACTACCCGGAGGCCCTCGGGCACCTCATGGATCGCCATGAACCGGAAGACAACCTGCTGATCTACTGCCGCTCCGGACAGGGCTGGCTGGAAACCGGGGATGGACGATTCGATGTGGGCGGTGGCGATCTGCTGCTGTTGCCCAAGGGCCGCGCCCACGCATACGGCGCCGATGCGCAACGGCCCTGGAGTATCTATTGGGTGCACTTCGAAGGGGAACTGGTGGAGGACTACCTGCGGCCCCTGGGGCAGTCGGTTCTGCACCGGATCGGCGTGCAGCCGCGCCTGCTGGCCGACTTCGATGCGCTGCTGGGTCTACGCAAGCAGGGCCTGAACCTGCCGCACTTCGTCCATGCCGCCCATCAGTTGCAGACCCTGCTGACCTCCCTGGCGGTGTTGCCGGTGCGGGGGTATCTCAAGTCCGGCCGGGTGCTGGACGTGGATGCGGTGCAGGCCGTGATGCGCGCCCATCTGCACGACAGTCTCAACCTCGACCAGTTGGCGGCGCAGTTCAAGCTGTCGCGCTTCCACTTCGCCAAGACCTACCGGGCCCTGACGGGGCACGCGCCGATCCAGGATTTCATCCAGCTGAAGATGGCCCACGCCTGCCGCTTGCTCGACGAGGGCGACCAGGGGGTGAAGCAGATCGCCGAGCAACTCGGTTACGAAGACGTCTATTACTTCTCGCGGCTGTTCCGGAAGGTGGTGGGGATGGCGCCCAGTCATTACCGGGCGTTGCACCAGGGGTGAGCTGAAGCGGGCTTCATGCCGGCAAATCGGCTTCGAGCGGCCTGCCGCCCAGCAGTTTCAGCCACAGCGCCACCACCTCCGCGATCTCTGCACGCAGGAGGCGCGGTGTCGGCAGTTCCATGCGCTGGTAAGCGGGCAGCTGCGCGAGGCGGCCGTCTTCACGGGGCTCTTCCAGCAACTGGCTGGCGACCTGGACCACGTCCGCCAGGTCCACCGCGCCCTTGTGCTGGCGGCACCAGTCGCGACGCAGGCGTGCGCAGTCCTGCAGGTTACCGGGCAATTTCCAGGTGCTCAGCAGCAGCAAGCCCAGTTCGGCAGAGAGCTGTTCGCACAGCCGTTGCACATCGACCTCCAGGCGCGACACCTGCGGCCAGCGGTGCAGTTCCTGGAGCAACGGCAGGCTCCCGACGTCCTGCAGCAGGCCGGCCAGCAGGGCGTCTTCCTCTTGCAGGTGGGGCAGGTGCTGGGCCAGGCCGGCACTCAGGGCGGCCCGTTGCAGGCTGAGGTTCCAGCGCTTGTTGAAGACCTTGCGCAGGCTGGGCTCGTCACCATCGAACAGCTGCTGTAGCTCGAAGGCCAGCACCAGATTGGCCAGGCGTCTGCTATCCAGCTGCCTGACCAGGTCCAGCAGCCGGGGACAGGGACGGACGTGACCCAGCAGCGGCAGGCTGGCGAACTCCATCAGGCGTCCGGCCAGGGTCGGGTTGGTTTCCAGCAAGTCGCTGACCTGCTCATGGGAAGGCGTGCCACCCGCCTGCAACTGGCGCAGGCGCAGGGAGGTGTCCGGCATCGGTGGCAGCGCACTGGCGTCCTTGAGAAAGTGTTCGTAGAGCGCGAGTTTCACGGTGTCGTGGCGATTGTCCATGCGGGCTGGCTCCGGGCGTCCTTGATTGACAAGGGTAGTGGGCATTTCATAGGGTGCCCGACCATCGGGCGGGAAGCGCCCCGGCAACCGCCACGGAACAGATTGAGTGATGACTGAAAGCGACGACCGGATCAAGCTCGAAGAGAGCTGGAAAGAGGCCCTGCGGGACGAGTTCGAAAAGCCATACATGAAGGCCCTGGGCGATTTCCTGCGCCAGGAGAAGGCCGCCGGCAAGGTGATCTTCCCGCCGGGACCGCTGATCTTCAATGCGCTGAACTCCACGCCGCTGGAGAAGGTGAAAGTGGTCATCATCGGCCAGGATCCCTATCACGGTCCGGGCCAGGCCCACGGCCTGTGTTTCTCGGTGCAACCGGGCGTACCGGCGCCGCCGTCGCTGCAGAATATCTACAAGGAACTCAAGCGCGACCTGAACATCGACATTCCGTCCCACGGTTACCTGCAATCCTGGGCGGAGCAGGGTGTGCTGCTGCTCAACACCTCCCTCACTGTGGAGCAGGCCCGCGCCGGTTCCCATGCCGGCGCCGGCTGGCAGCCCTTCACCGACAAGGTGATCGAAGCCGTCAGCCAGAACCGCCCGCACCTGGTCTTCCTGCTCTGGGGTTCCCATGCGCAGAGCAAGGAAAGGCTGATCGACCCGACCAAGCACCTGATCCTGAAGTCGGCGCACCCGTCGCCGCTCTCGGCCTACCGGGGCTTCCTCGGCAACGGCCACTTCAGCCGCTGCAACAAGTTCCTCGTCCAGCACGAACTGGAACCGATCGACTGGAGCCTGCCCGCGCTTTGAAGCCGGGCGTTCAGCGCGGGAAGCACTCCAATCCCTTGAGGTCCGCGATCATCTCGCCGATGTGCTGGCGCAACGCATTGCGCTGGCCCTCGTCGGCGCTGTTGAACAGGTCGGTGAGCAGCCGTGCCAGGGCGTCTTCCGCCGCGGGGTAGGCCTTGCGGTACTTCGCCGTCCAGAAGGTTTCCGGCTCCTGCAGCAGGGCAGTGAGGCGTGCCGGGAAGTCCGCGTTATGACGGCTATAAAGTGCGCTGCGCAGCTCCTTCTGCCAGTTTTCGCGGTTGTCGGCCCAGATCCGGTTGTAGTCACCCTGGTCCTTGGCCCAGGTGTCGATGCGTGCCTGCTGGCTCGGCCGCAACGGTCCCATCCATTCTTCGACGCGTTCGCGCATGCGCTCTGATCGCGCTGCCACCTGGTCCCTGAGCGGCGGCGCAACGTGTTCCTCGCGCAACTCGACATTGCGCTCGTCCATGGAGACATAGAGCTCGCCCATTTGCTGCGGGTAGAGATTCTGAGCAACGCCTATCGCCGTGGGAGTGATCTCTACAGCGATGTCCCGAGCGGCATCGCGAACCTGCACGAACTGGCCCTGCACATCGGTGGCCGTCAGCTTCGGCCGCTGGCTGAGCTGGACCAATTGCTCCAGCCAGGCGACGTATTCGGGCAGCTGGGTTCTGCAATGCCAGGCGAGGTGCTTTTGCAGGCGCGGCTCCAGCCAGGCTTTCTGGGTGTCGTCGAGGCTGACGTAGGTGCTGATCCACCAGGGAATGACCAGATCCAGGTTGCGATAGGCCAGGTCCAGCCGGCTACAGGCCGCCAGCAGAAGGAATGTCACGGCGAGCAGCACGGAACGAAGCGGGGTAACGCATCCGGACATGGAAGTCGGCCTTGGCAACAGGTGGATAGGGGAGAGCATAGGCGTGCCGCATTGCGGTTGAAGGGGCGCACGCAACCGGATGTTGCGAAGGGGGCCTGAAGTTCGTCGTGTCGATGCGGTGGAGCGATGCAGGCAAGCGTTTCTGGCCGGCGCAACGCAGCCTACGTATGCTTTGCATTCTTGCCTTCCGGTTTGTACGCCCATGCTGCTGATCTCCAACAGCGTCCACCTGCCTGACGACGAAATCGAACTGACCGCCATCCGCGCCCAGGGTGCCGGCGGACAGAACGTCAACAAGGTGTCCAGTGCAATGCACCTGCGCTTCGACATCCGCGCTTCATCTCTGCCGGATTTCTACAAGGAACGCCTGCTGCAACTGCGCGACAGCCGCATCACCGGCGAAGGCGTGATCATCATCAAGGCCCAGCAATACCGCACCCAGGAACAGAACCGGGCCGACGCCCTGGAACGCCTGGCAGAACTCATCCGCAGCGTGGCGAAAGTGCAGAAGGCGCGACGGCCGACCAAGCCCACGCTGGGGTCGAAGAAACGGCGGCTGGAAGGAAAGGCCAAGCGAGGGGAGATAAAGGCGGGCAGGGGGAAGGTGGATTATTGAACGAGGGCTTGCCCTCTCCCTTTCGGGAGAGGGCAGCGGGGGCCCTTAGCACACCTTGGTGATTGCCTTGGCCAGATCGTCGATCCGACTGAAGTCCAGACCGGCCACGTTGGCGCGGCCGGTGCTCACCATGTACACGCTGAACTCGGCACGCAGCTTGGCTACCTGCTCCGGCGAGAGGCCGGTGTAGGAGAACATGCCGCGTTGCTCGCCAATGTGGGCGAAGCGTTCTGCGAGTCCGAAGGGTTGCAGGGCTTCTACGAGGCCGCGACGCAGGTCGGCGACGCGCTTGCGCATGCCTTCCAGTTCCTCGACCCATTGGGCCTTGAGGGAGGCATCCCCAAGGATGGTGGCGACCACCGCAGCGCCGTGGGCCGGCGGGGTGGACCACAGGTTGCGGGCGAGGAAGGCCAATTGGCTGCGCACGTCAGTCAGTTTTTCCGCGTCAGCGGCACAGACGATCAGGGCACCGGTGCGTTCGCGGTAGAGACCGAAGTTCTTCGAGCACGAACTGGTGACCAGCAGTTCCGGCAGCGCTTCGGCGAACAGGCGCACAGCCCAGGCGTCCTGCTCCAGGCCATCGCCGAAACCCTGGTAGGCGAAGTCGATCAGCGGCAGCAGTTCGCGCGCCTTGACCACTTCCAGCACCTTGCGCCAGTCGTCCTGGGACAGGTCGAAGCCGGTGGGGTTGTGGCAGCAGGCATGGAGCAACACAACATCGCCCTTGGGCACCTGTTCCAGGGCTGTGAGCATGGCGTCGACGTCGAGGCGATTGGTCGCATCCACGTAGGGATAGTGGGCAACCTTGATGCCGGCGCCAGCGAAGATGGTTTCGTGGATCGGCCAGGTCGGGTCGCTCAGCCACACGCCCCGTCCGGGCAGGTTGTGAGTGATGAATTCCGCTGCCAGGCGCAGTGCGCCGGTGCCGCCCGGAGTCTGGGTAGCACCGGCGCGGCCGGTGGCTTCCAGCCGGTTGCCAGTGCCCAGTACCAGGTCCAGCAGCAGGCGGCCGAAAGCCGCGTCACCGTGGCCACCGACGTAGGTCTTGGTGGTTTCGGTGTCCACCAGGCGCTGCTCGGCCAGCTTCACCGCATGGGGAATGGGCGTCAGGCCGCGGGCGTCCTTGTAGACGCCCACGCCGAGGTCGAGCTTGGCCGGGTTGGGGTCCAGACGGTAGGCGTCCATCAAACCGAGGATGGGATCGCCGGGCACCCGGCCCACCTTGGCGAAGTGACTCATTTACGGCCCTCGGCGGTCGCCGCTACCTGGTCGGTGCGGGCGGACATGATGAAGTCGTTGCGGTGCAGGCCCTTGGCTTCGTGGCTCCACCAGGTCACGGTGACCTTGCCCCACTCAGTGAGCAGGCCTGGGTGGTGCCCTTCTTCCTCGGCGATCGCGCCCACGGCGTTGGTGAAGGCCAGGGCGTAGCGGAAGTTCTTGAAGCGGAACTCCTTCTCCAGCTGCATGACGCCGTCACGCACTTCGATGTTCCAGTCGGGGATCTGCTTGATCAGCACGGCCAGTTCTTCATCGGATACCAGCGGGGCGTCGGCGCGGCAGGCTTCGCAATGGGCTTGGGACAGGGCGGTCATAGGGATTCTCCAGGTAAGGGGTTCTGTAGGTAGGCGCCGAGCCTGCTTGGCCCAACGAGCGGGCCATCAAGCCGGCAATGTCGGGCTTCGCTCCGCTCAGCACCAACCTACGAATAGCGTCAGGCAGCTTTCGGCTTCGGCGGGAACTTGGGTGCGTGCAGGCCCATGCCCATGGCCTTGTGCACCAGTGCCATGATGTCTTCGTGGGCCAGGTCGAACAGGCGCTTGAGGTCCGGCAGCACAAAGTACAGTGGCTGCAGGATGTCGATTCGATACGGGGTGCGCATGCATTCCAGCGGGTCGAAGGCCTGGTGCTCGGGCTCGCCTGACAGAGCGTAGACGGTCTCCTTCGGCGAGGAGAGGATGCCGCCGCCGTAGATGCGACGACCCTGCGAGGTCTCCATCAAGCCGAATTCGATGGTCATCCAGTACAGGCGGGCGAGGTAGACGCGCTCTTCCTTGGTGGCCTTGAGGCCGAGCTTGCCGTAGGTGTGGGTGAACTCGGCGAACCAGGGGTTGGTCAGCAGCGGGCAGTGGCCAAAGATCTCGTGGAAGATGTCCGGTTCCTGCAGATAGTCCAGCTCCTCCGGGGTGCGGATGAAGGTGGCTACCGGGAATTGCTGGCTGGCCAGCAGTTCGAAGAAGGTCTGGAAGGGGATCAGTGCCGGGACGCGGGCAACACTCCAGCCGGTGGTGGACTGGAGCACCTTGTTGATTTCGCCCAGTTGCGGAATGCGGTCATGGGGCAGTCCGAGCTGCTCGATGCCGTCGAAGTATTCCTGGCACGCGCGGCCTTCGATCACCTTCAACTGACGGGTGATCAGGGTGTTCCACACCTGATGCTCGGTTTCGGGATAGTGGATGAAACCGTTGGCGTCGGGTTCACGGGCCACGTACTGCGTCGCTTTCATTCGGCCTCCTGGGAATGGGGCTTCGTTGTTGTGTTGCCCTATCGATAGCGCAGACCTGGTCGCAACGCAGCAGGGGGGCGGGCTGCAGGAGCATTCACAGGACATTGAAAGCGTAAGGAAAACTTTACGATGGCGGCGAGGCGGCCTTGCATCGCCTTGTCGCCGCGCTGAAATGTCACATATTCTTGACGGAAAAATAGGGTCGAGAAGGGAAATTTTCTCTGACTACCCAAGGAAAAACCCGACCCAGGGGTGCCTGATGCGTATCAAAGTCCATTGCCAGAACCGCGTGGGAATCCTGCGCGACATCCTCAACCTGCTCGTCGATTACGGCATCAACGTCAATCGCGGTGAAGTGGGGGGAGACCAGGGCAACGCGATTTATCTGCTTTGCCCGAACATGATCAACCTGCAATTGCAGTCCCTGCGGCCGAAGCTGGAAGCCATTCCGGGTGTGTTTGGCGTCAAGCGTGTGGGCCTGATGCCCAGCGAGCGTCGCCACCTGGAGCTGAATGCGCTGCTCGGTGCGTTGGACTTTCCGGTGCTGTCCATCGACATGGGCGGTTCCATCGTCGCTGCCAACCGCGCCGCCGCCCAGTTGCTCGGTGTGCGGGTGGACGAAGTGCCGGGCATCCCCCTGGCGCGCTATGTCGAGGACTTCGACCTACCGGAACTGGTGCGCGCCAACAAGGCGCGCATCAACGGCCTGCGGATCAAGATCAAGAACGACACCTTCCTCGCCGACATCGCGCCGCTGCAATCCGAACACGACGAAAGCGAAGCCCTGGCCGGCGCCGTGCTCACGTTGCACCGCGCCGACCGTGTGGGCGAGCGCATCTATAACGTGCGCAAGCACGAGCTGCGCGGCTTCGACAGCATCTTCCAGAGCTCCAGGGTGATGGCCGCCGTGGTACGCGAGGCCCGCCGCATGGCGCCCCTGGATGCACCGCTGCTGATCGAAGGCGAGACCGGCACCGGCAAGGAGCTGCTGGCCCGCGCCTGCCACCTGGCAAGCCCGCGCGGCCAGTCGCCGTTCATGGCGCTGAACTGCGCCGGCCTGCCGGAATCCATGGCCGAAACCGAGCTGTTCGGCTACGGTCCCGGCGCCTTTGAGGGAGCCCGGCCTGAAGGCAAGCTGGGCCTGCTGGAACTCACCGCCGGCGGCACGTTGTTCCTCGATGGCGTCGGCGAGATGAGCCCGCGCCTGCAGGCCAAGCTGCTGCGCTTCCTGCAGGACGGCTGCTTCCGCCGGGTAGGCAGCGATGAAGAGGTTTACCTGGATGTGCGGGTGATCTGCGCCACCCAGGTGGACCTTTCCGAGCTCTGCTCCCGTGGTGAGTTCCGCCAGGACCTCTATCACCGCCTGAACGTGCTGTCGCTGCATATCCCGCCGCTGCGCGAATGCCTCGACGGACTGCCGCCGCTGGTGGAGCACTTCCTCGATTCGGCCAGCCGGCAGATCGGCTGCAGCCTGCCGAAGCTGGCGCCGCAAGTGCTGGACAAGCTCGGTCACTACCACTGGCCGGGCAATGTGCGACAGCTGGAGAACGTGCTGTTCCAGGCGGTTTCCCTGTGCGACGGCGGCACCGTTCGTCCTGAACACATCCGCCTGCCCGACTACGGCGCGCCGCAGCCGTTGGGCGACTTCTCACTGGACGGCGGGCTGGATGTGATCATCGGCCGCTTCGAAAAGGCGGTGCTGGAACGGCTCTACGCCGAGCATCCGAGCAGCCGCCTGCTGGGCAAGCGGCTCGGGGTTTCCCATACCACCATTGCCAACAAGCTGAAGCTGCACGGGTTGGGGAAGGAAGAGAGTTAGACCATCGTTGAATGGATCGAGGGAGGTCGGGCGCGTAAAAAGAGTCCTGTCTGAATCTTGCGTGATGCGGACACAAGCGTTTCTGACATTCCTCTCCCGGAATGATTGGGCGGGCGGCCAACTGGTCGCCCATTTTTTTGCCTACGATTTTTGAGTGCGTAGGCTGAATGTCGCCTATCACATCCAACAGCGTGGCCATGCCCAGCACCGGTGTGCGATTTCAATCTCCAATGAAATCGCACACAGAATTAGTAGATCAGGGTTTGCGCGCGAGCATCACGGCGCGGGCCGGTGCCGGGAGGCCTTCGATGGTGCGGCTGTGGTCGGCGGGGTCGAGGAATTCGGGCAGCGACTGGTAGCGCATCCAGTCGGTGCTGCGTTGCTCGTCCACGCTGGTGTAGCTGACATCCACGCAACGGACGTCCACGTAGCCCGCGCGGCGCAGCCACAATTCCAGGGCCGGCACCGAAGGCAGGAACCAGACGTTGCGCATTTGCGCGTAGCGATCCTCGGGCACCAGCACCTGCTGGGCGTCGCCTTCTACCACCAGGGTTTCCAGCACCAGCTCGCCGCCGCGACGCAGGCAGTCCTTGAGGTCGAACAGATGGTCGATGGGCGAGCGTCGGTGGTAGAGCACGCCCATGGAGAACACGGTATCGAAGCCTTCCAGCTTTGGCGGCAGTTCTTCCAGCGCAAGCGGCAGGTGCCAGGCGGGGAGGTCGGGCAGGAAGTGCTTCATGGCCAGGAACTGGCAGAAGAACAGCCAGTTGGGATCGACGCCCACCACGCAGTCAGCGCCTGCGCCCAGCATGCGCCACTGGTAGTAGCCGTTGCCGCAGCCGACATCCAGTACGCGGCGCCCGCGCAGGTCCAGATGCGGAGCGACCCGCGACCACTTCCAGTCCGAACGCCATTCGGTATCGACGTGCACACCGAACACGTCGAAGGGGCCTTTGCGCCAGGGAATCAGCCCCTGTAGCGCGGTTTTCAGCGCGACTCGCGTGGCGTCGTCACAAGGGCCGTCGAGCAGGAAGCGCTGCGCCAGTTCCACCTGCTGTGGTTGCAAGGGCGGTAGGGCATTGACCGCCGCGCCCCAGCGCTCGAGGTCGCCGTGGCCGACTGCCAGCTTGGCGTCGAGTTGCGCGGGCAGGTCGGCTGCCCAGTCCTGCAGGTTTGTGCCCGCCAGTCGTTGTTGCAGGGCGTCGAGGTCCAGCGTTCGAATCATGGCAGGGCGATCAGCGAAGCGAAGTTAAGGCACTGGAACCAGGGCACGACCTTGGAGAATCCCGCCGCCAGCAGGCGTTCGCGGTGTTCTTCCAGGCTGTCCGGGTGCATGACGTTTTCCAGCGCGCTGCGTTTCTGGGCGATTTCCAGTTCGCTGTAGCCATTGGCACGCTTGAAGGCGACGTGCAGGTCGGTGAGCAACTGGTGCTCGTCGGCATCTTCGAAGCGCAGCTTCTCCGAGAGGATCAGCGCGCCGCCCGGCAGCAGCGCCTGGCGAATGCGGCCAAGGAGCGGGGTGCGGTGCTCGCGGGGTACGAACTGCAGGGTGAAGTTCATCGCCACCAGGGAGCAGGGCTGGAAGTTCAGGGCGAGGATGTCGGCCTCGACCACTTCCACCGGCAGCAGCTCCTGGAACATGGCGTCCTGGGCATGTAGGTATTCGCGGCAGCGATCCACCATGGCGCTGGAGTTATCCACAGCGATGACCTTGCAACCGTGGGTCTTCACATGGCGGCGCAGGGCCTGGGTCACAGCACCGAGGGAGCTGCCCAGGTCATACAGCGGGGTATTGGGCTGGGCGAACTGCGCCGCCAGCACGCCGATGTTCTCGACAATGGTGGGATAACCCGGAACCGAGCGCTTGATCATGTCCGGAAAGACCCGGACCACGTCTTCATTGAAGGCGAAGTCGGCGACTTGGGCCTGGGGATTGGCGTAGATGCGATCGGGACTTTCGGTCACGGGCCGGTACCAGCAAGGGAAAAGGCCGGCATTCTAGCGGACTGCGCGACGCGGCCAAACCTCCCTCACTTCAGCTGATCGGAAAAGAACTCTCCCGCACCCTGCAACGGCCCCAGCGGGTTGCGCTTGACCTCGTGACGGCGGATGTTCGGCTCGCCATTGCTCACCTTGTGCACCAGCACGTCATCCACCAGCACGAACACCGCGCGGAACACCCAGCCCTGAAGCTCGCGGTTCTTGCGGAAGTTGAAGACGTCCGCCCAGAAGCTGCCCACTCGCTGGGTATCGGTCTTGGTGAACTCGAAGGCGTAGCCAATGCAGCGATCCTTGGCTTCCAGGCACTTCATCAAGCCTTCGGGCAGGTAGTCGATGGGCACGTTGGGCTGGACGAACATCAGGCGCACGTCGATGAACGAGAGCATCTTGCCGTTCCCTTCGATCAGCGGATCGAAGCCCAATGAAAACAGCTCAGGGCGTGTCGTTCGGCCTGGGACCGCTTGTGAATAGCGGGCTTCCGCATCGGAGTAACTGCGAAATGGCGACAGGACTTCAGCTCGCTCGCTGGGCAGCAGACTACCGCAACCTGCGATAGCAACTGCACAGCACAGCAAGCTCCACAGTCGAACCAGGTTACCCATTACACGCTCCCCGTTTAAGTGTCCGCCTATTTGCTATAGCCGATTTCCCGGGATGGCGCTGACGGTTTTTTTCGGGAAGGTACGGAGCTCAACATGGCCACGACGGAGGCTGCGATTCCCCATTGGCCCAACCAATAGCTGAGGATGATCAGGTAGCTCGCGCCACTGAAGGGGGAGACGAAACGGTTGATGCCGATCAGGCTGTCCGACACTACGAAGAGAGCCGCGCCGCCCGCTGCCAGCAGTGCCGATTGGCGGTCGAGATCGTGTCCCAGGCGGGCCAGGGCGCGCCAAAGCATGGCGCTGATGGCCATTGCGTAGCAGGCGACTGGGAGCAGCAGGGCGCCAAGCCCGCCCGAGGCGAGCAGGGCGAAGATGGCAGCGCCGCAGCCAGCGGCCACCAGCAGCGCGAGCGGAGCCAGTCGGCGCGTGTCCAGCAGGTAGGCGCGCAGGTAGGCCAGGTGGGCAAGGAGGAAGGCGCCGAGGCCGAACACGAACAGGTCGGCCGGCCATTCCAGCAGCATGTCGCCGAGCAGGGAGAGCACGAGGCCGATGGCGATCCAGCGGCGATAGGCACCAGCGGGCGCACGACGCAGCCAGATCAACAGCGCGATGACAGGGATCGGTTTGCTGATGAAGCACAACCAGTCGAGGTCCAGCGCGAGTCCGCCGAGAAAGGCCAGTGCGCCGGCGAGTCCGAAGATCAGGGTTCCCATGAATGCTCCTGCGAGTCCGTCAGGGCATCACTATGGAAAGGTGCCGCTGCGCCCGCCAGGCGGCAGACGCCAACGGCGCAGTCATTTGGCGCTACTTGACTCTGATCTGGCAGTCGAAGCTTTCCGCCGGCGCCACGTCGGTCTCCCAGGGGCGCTGGTAGTCCAGGCGCAAGCGACCTTCGCCCGGCTGGCTGGCCTTGAAGCGCCAGGTGGATTGCCCGGCGCTGCCCACGAGACCGGCATCCTCCGGCGTCGAGTAGACCTCCGGGCCGAGGCTCTGCAGCACGTTGGTGGCGGCATCGCGCATTACCCAGCGGAAGCCGGTGGTGGGATTGCTCGGCAGGGTCAGCACCAGGGGTTGGCCCTGGCTGAGGGACAGTGGGCAATCATCCCGCTGGTCCTGGACCACAACCGGGCCGGTCTTCTGTTGGGTGCAGGCGGCGAGCAGGGCGAGGCCCAGGGGCAACAGCAGGCGAGGGGAGGGAACGAGGGACATCGGAGGCTCCATCGGTCAAGGGCGGGGTCAGCATAACGGCTGACCCCGCCCTTGCGTAGGGCCTGTCAGTCGAACAGAACCTTCGCCACATCGCTGAAGCGGCGGGCGAAGTGCACCGTCAGGTCTTCCTTGAGGTAGTCCGGCAGCTCTTCGAAGGCACCCCGATTGGCTTCCGGCAGAATCAGCTCGTGGATCTTCTGTCGGCGCGCGGCGATGACTTTCTCGCGGACCCCGCCAATGGGCAGGACCTTGCCAGTCAGGGTCAGTTCGCCGGTCATGGCCACGCCCTTCTTCGGCGCCTGGTTACGCGCGAGGGAGAGCAACGCGCTGGCCATGGTGATGCCGGCGCTGGGGCCATCCTTGGGGGTCGCGCCTTCGGGTACGTGGAGGTGGACGAACGCCTGGTCGAAGAAGCCCGCGTCGCCGCCATAGCGCTTGAGGTGCGAGCTGATATAGCTGTAGGCGATCTCGGCGGACTCTTTCATCACGTCGCCCAACTGGCCGGTGAGCTTGAAGCCGCGATTCAGCGTGTGGATGCGCGTCGCCTCGATGGGCAGGGTGGCCCCGCCGAGGCTGGTCCAGGCCAGCCCGGTGATCACACCGACGCCCGCCAGCAGCTGTTCCTTGCGGAATGGCGCCAGCCCCAGGTAGTGCTCCAGGTCCTTCTGGCCGACCTTGATCTTCGCCTCCGGCTCTTCCAGCAGGCGCACGACGGATTTGCGGATGATCTTGCCCAACTGCTTCTCGAGCTGGCGCACCCCGGCTTCGCGCGCATAACCCTCGATCACAGAGGTCATCGCGCCGTCGGTGATGGACAGGCGCTCCTTCGGCACCCCGGTACGCTCCAGCAGGCGCGGCCAGAGGTGGCGCTTGGCGATGGCGTGTTTTTCTTCGGTGATGTAGCCGGACAGGCGAATGGTCTCCATGCGGTCGAGCAGCGGGCCGGGAATGGAGTCCAGGGTGTTGGCGGTGCAGATGAACAGCACCTTGGACAGGTCCAGGCGCAGGTCCAGGTAGTGGTCGAGGAATTCGACGTTCTGCTCCGGGTCCAGGGTCTCCAGAAGCGCGGAGGCCGGGTCGCCCTGATAGCTGGCGCCAAGCTTGTCGATCTCGTCGAGCATGATGACCGGGTTCATCACCTCGACCTCCTTCAGCGCCTGCACCAGCTTGCCGGGCAGGGCGCCGATGTAGGTGCGGCGGTGACCCTTGATTTCGGCTTCGTCGCGCATGCCGCCGACGCTGAAGCGATAGAAGGGGCGCCCCAGGGATTCGGCGATGGATTTGCCGATGCTGGTCTTGCCCACGCCGGGCGGGCCCACCAACAGCACGATGGAACCGGAGATTTCACCTTTGAAGGCGCCGACCGCGAGGAATTCGAGAATGCGGTTCTTCACGTCGTCCAGCCCGGCGTGGTGCTTGTCCAGCACCTTGCGGGCGTGCTTGAGGTCGAGCTTATCTGCGCCGTAGACGCCCCAGGGGACCGAGGTGGCCCAGTCCAGGTAGTTGCGGGTGACCGCGTACTCCGGCGACCCGGTTTCCAGGATCGACAGCTTGTTCATCTCTTCGTCGATGCGCTTCTTCGCCTGGTCGGGCAGCACCTTGCCTTCCAGGCGCTGGGCGAACTGCTCGCTGTCGGCGCTGCGGTCGTCTTTGGTGATGCCCAGCTCCTGTTGGATCAGCTTGAGCTGTTCCTTGAGGAAGAATTCGCGCTGGTGCTGGCCGATCTTGCGGTTCACCTCGGCGGAAAGCTCGCTCTGCAACCGCGCCATTTCCACTTCCTTGCGCAGCAGCGGCAGCACCTTCTCCATGCGCTTGAGGATTGGCACGGTGTCCAGCACTTCCTGCAGTTCCCGGGCGGGCGCAGTGGTCAGGGCGGCGGCGAAGTCGGTCAGCGGCGACGGATCGTTGGGGCTGAAGCGGTTGAGGTAGTTCTTCAGCTCCTCGCTGTACAGCGGGTTGAGCGGCAGCAGCTCCTTGATCGCGTTGATCAGCGCCATGCCATAGGCCTTGACCTCGTCGCGCGGGTCCTGGGGGCTCTGTGGATAATCCACCTCTACCAGGTAGGGCGGACGGTGGCGCTTGAGCCAGCCGCGAATGCGCACGCGGGACAGGCCCTGGGCCACGAACTGCAACTTGCCGCCGTCGCGGCTGGCATGGTGCACCCGCACCAGCGTGCCGTGTTCGGGCAGGGTGCTGGGGTCGAAGTGGCGCGGGTCTTCCGGCGGGTTTTCCATGAAGAACAGTGCCAGGCAGCGATGGTCGGTCTTGGCCACCAGCTCCAGGGTCTCCGCCCAGGGTTCTTCGTTGACGATCACCGGCAGCACCTGGGCCGGGAAGAATGGGCGGTTGTGGATGGGAATGATGTAGACCTTGTCGGGCAGGGTCTGGCCGGGTAACACCAGGCCTGTCCGCTGGCTTGAAGTGGCTTCTTCGACGATGTCGGCGTTGATGTCCTGATCGCTCATGGGGGCACCTGGCAGTTGGCTTACCCAGGCTAGATGGGGCGGGGCGGAAGGCTTTTCAACCGCCCGCCGAGGTGCGCCTCTGCCGGATGGCGCTGTGCAACCCGGGTTGCGACGGCTAGAATGCGCAAATTTTGATCAGGCCGCCCCATGTTCGAAGCTCGTCTCCTGTGCCTGGACGATCAGGCCCACCATCACGCCCATGACCATCACCAACTGGTGATGTCCCTTGCCGGCCGCGCCGAGTTCGAGGTGGACGGTCGTGGCGGCGAGGTTTGCCGGATGCGTGCGTGCCTGGTGCCGGGGGATGCCGGACACGAGTTTGCCGGCGTGGGCGAGAACCGCATGCTGATCCTCGACCTGGATGAGCAGGGCACTTCCGCCGAAGACCTGGAACTGCTCGGCCGCCTGTTCGAGACGCCGCGCTACCCCGAACTGGACGCCGACTTCCAGAACCTCCTGAGCTACGCCGGTGCTGAACTCGCCCGCTACGGCAGCGACCCGATGCTGGCCCGCTCCCTCGGCGGCATCCTGCTGCGCGCCCTGTATCTGCGCCTGTTTGGCGAGGTGAATCGACGGCCGGTGGGCAGCCTCGATGTCGAACGTCTGGACGGCTACATCCAGGACAACCTGTCGCGCCGGATCAGCGTGGCGGAACTGGCCCAGGTAGCGTGCCTGAGCCCGAGCCACTTCCATGCCCAGTTCAAGGACAGCCTGGGCCTGACGCCCCACCAGTACCTGCTCAAGACCCGCCTCGATCGTGCCGCACGCCTGCTGCGGGAAAGCGATCAGCCGCTGGTGCGCATTGCCGAAGAATGCGGCTTCTCCAGCCAGAGTGCGCTGACCACTGCCATGCGCCGCTACCTGGGGCTTACCCCCAAGCGACTGCGCGGCAACGAATAAATCCCCTCGCCAGCCACTTCGGCGGGTCGCCAGGGCCGCCGGTCATCCATTTATTGGAGTTGCTAATTGGGTGCAACCGGTTTTCCAATGCTCGGGATGGTTGTACCTGTCAGGCGCAACCGTCCTTTATCGATTCACCTGCCTGACTTTGCCGAATGTGCTATTTCAGGCGCTCAGCGCCGGGTTGCACCTTTTGGCGGAAAGTTCCCTTAATCAGAGCTTTCTGCAAATAAATCAGAGAATCTGACAAGAAAGGCGGAGTGCCATATCTCTAAATTCCGCACTCGCCTTCCGGGGGCCAAATGGGAATCGTTCTTGCGAGCCCGGATGGATGTACTAGACCGAGCAATAGCGCGGTTCGCAGGTGTGCCGGGAGCGTCTTGGATTCGTACGATGGGCAAGGTCCACCGGGGCTGGTCCGTCGTCGCATTGGTGGGGCCGGATGCCCTGCGTCAATTGCCCGATCGGGATTGCATTGGCCCCATGGCCGAGGTGGTCGGGAAGAAAACCGGTGGTCGCCACGAGCGCCCGCCAAATAGCAACCAAGGGAGCGGATTACCCGCCGCCCCCGAATAAAAACAAACGAGCAGGGGAGACCCCCATGAGTATGAGCAACCCGATGCTGATCACCTTCGTGATCTATATCGCGGCCATGGTGCTGATCGGCTTCGCCGCCTATCGCTCCACCAATAACCTTTCCGACTACATCCTGGGTGGCCGCAGTCTCGGTAGCTTCGTTACCGCACTGTCCGCCGGCGCCTCCGACATGAGCGGCTGGCTGCTGATGGGCCTGCCGGGTGCCGTCTACCTCTCCGGTCTCTCCGAAAGCTGGATCGCCATTGGCCTGATCGCCGGTGCCTACCTCAACTGGCTGCTGGTTGCCGGCCGTCTGCGCGTGCAGACCGAGCACAACGGCAACGCCCTGACCCTGCCGGACTACTTCACCAACCGCTTCGAAGACAACAGCCGCATCCTGCGCATCTTCTCCGCCGTGGTGATCCTGGTGTTCTTCACCATCTACTGTGCTTCCGGCGTTGTGGCCGGTGCCCGCCTGTTCGAGAGCACCTTCGGCATTTCCTACGAAACCGCCCTGTGGGCCGGTGCTGCCGCCACCATCTGCTACACCTTCGTCGGTGGTTTCCTGGCCGTTAGCTGGACCGACACCGTGCAGGCCAGCCTGATGATCTTCGCCCTGATCCTCACCCCGATCATCGTGATGATTGCCACCGGCGGCATGGACGCTACCTTCGTCGCCATCGAAATGAAGGACGCGGCCCACTTCGACATGTTCAAGGGCGCCACCTTCATTGGTGTGATCTCCCTGCTCGCCTGGGGCCTGGGCTACTTCGGCCAGCCGCACATCCTGGCGCGCTTCATGGCTGCCGATTCGGTCAAGTCCATCCCGAATGCCCGCCGCATCTCCATGGCCTGGATGATCTTCTGCCTGGCCGGCGCTGTAGCCGTGGGCTTCTTCGGTATCGCCTACTTCTCCGCTCATCCGGAGCAGGCTGGCGCCGTTGGCGAGAACCACGAGCGCGTGTTCATCGAGCTGGCCAAGATCCTCTTCAACCCGTGGATCGCTGGCGTGCTGCTGTCCGCCATCCTGGCTGCTGTCATGTCCACCCTGAGCTGCCAGCTGCTGGTGTGCTCCAGTGCCCTCACCGAAGACTTCTACAAGGCCTTCTTCCGCAAGAACGCCAGCCAGGCCGAACTGGTCTGGGTCGGTCGCGCCATGGTGCTGCTGGTGGCCGTGATCGCTATCGCCATCGCCGCTGACCCGGAAAGCAAGGTACTGGGCCTGGTGTCCTACGCCTGGGCTGGTTTCGGCGCTGCCTTCGGTCCGGTGGTGATCCTGTCCCTGATCTGGAAGGGCATGACTCGAAACGGTGCCCTGGCCGGCATGATCCTGGGTGCTGTGACCGTTGTCCTGTGGAAGAACTTCTTCGGCTGGACCGGTCTGTACGAAATCGTTCCGGGCTTCATCCTCTGCACCCTCGGCATCCTGATCTTCAGCCGCATCGGCAATGCGCCGTCCGCTGCGATGATCAAGCGCTTCGACGAAGCCGAGAAGGAATACCAGGACGCCCACGTCTGACACTGTGCGGTACGCGGCCGGTCGTCCGCGTGCCGTGCTCCGGGTTGATCCCGGGCTCTCACCAACGACCCGATAGTGCTTCACCGGCCCATGTCCCTGGATATGGGCCGGTTTTTTTTGCCCTGTGGATAAGTGATTTCGCGTCCGCTCGGCAATACGCGATTTTCGGTGCTTCGACCATAGTCCGGGTTTGGTAAGACCATGGTCGAATGGCCGTGTAGAAGGGTGGGGGATACAAAAGACGTCATACAAAAACAACTACCCACCGAGGTAAGACCCAATGAGTGCTGCTTCTCTGTATCCGGTCCGCCCTGAAGTGGCCGCCCAGTCCCTCACCGACGAAGCGACCTACAAAGCCATGTACCAGCAGTCCGTGATCAACCCAGACGGATTCTGGCGCGAGCAGGCCAAGCGCCTGGACTGGATCAAGCCTTTCACCAAGGTGAAGCAGACCTCCTTCGACGATCACCACGTCGACATCAAGTGGTTCGCCGACGGCAGTCTCAACGTCTCCGCCAACTGCCTGGATCGCCATCTCGCCGAGCGCGGCGACCAGCCTGCGATCATCTGGGAAGGTGATGACCCGGCCGAGCACGAAGTCATCACCTACCGCGATCTCCACGAGCGCGTCTGCAAATTCGCCAACGCCCTGCGTGGCCAGGACGTGCACCGCGGCGACGTGGTGACCATCTATATGCCGATGATCCCGGAAGCCGTGGTCGCCATGCTGGCCTGTACCCGCATTGGCGCGATCCATTCCGTGGTATTCGGCGGCTTCTCCCCCGAAGCCCTGGCCGGCCGCATCATTGATTGCAAGTCCAAGGTGGTGATCACCTCCGACGAAGGCGTGCGCGGTGGCAAGAAGGTGCCGCTGAAGGCCAACGTCGACGATGCCCTGACCAACCCCGAAACCTGCAGCGTGCAGAAGATCGTTGTGGTCAGACGCACGGGTGCCGACATCAAGTGGAATCAGCATCGCGACGTCTGGTACGAGGACCTGATGAAGGTCGCCTCCAGCCACTGCATTCCGAAGGAAATGGGCGCCGAGGACCCGCTGTTCATCCTCTACACCTCCGGCTCCACCGGTAAGCCCAAGGGCGTGCTGCACACCACTGGCGGCTATCTGGTCTATGCCTCGCTGACCCATGAGCGCGTGTTCGACTACCGCCCGGGCGAAGTCTTCTGGTGCACCGCCGACATCGGCTGGGTGACCGGCCACACCTATCTGGTCTATGGCCCTCTGGCCAATGGCGCCACCACGCTAATGTTCGAAGGCGTTCCGAACTACCCGGATGTCACCCGCGTGGCGAAGATCGTCGACAAGCACAAGGTGAACATCCTCTACACCGCGCCGACCGCCATTCGCGCCATGATGGCCGAGGGCAAGGCTGCGGTCGAAGGGGCCGATGGTTCCAGCCTGCGCCTGCTGGGCTCGGTGGGTGAACCGATCAACCCGGAAGCCTGGTACTGGTACTACGAGAACGTCGGCCAGGGCCGCTGCCCGATCGTCGACACCTGGTGGCAGACCGAAACCGGCGCCTGCCTGATGACTCCGCTTCCAGGCGCCCATGCGCTGAAACCGGGCTCCGCCGCGCGTCCTTTCTTTGGCGTGCAGCCGGCGCTGGTGGACAACCTGGGCAACCTCATCGACGGCCCGGCTGAAGGCAACCTGGTGATCATCGACTCCTGGCCGGGTCAGGCCCGCACCCTGTTCGGCGATCACGACCGCTTCGTCGACACCTACTTCAAGACCTTCAAAGGCATGTACTTCACCGGTGACGGCGCCCGTCGCGATGAAGACGGCTATTTCTGGATCACCGGTCGTGTGGATGACGTGCTGAACGTCTCCGGCCATCGCATGGGCACTGCCGAAATCGAGAGCGCCATGGTCGCCCACTCGAAGGTGGCCGAGGCTGCGGTAGTTGGCGTGCCGCACGACATCAAGGGGCAAGGCATCTACGTCTACGTCACCTTGAATGCTGGCGAGGAAGCTTCCGAGCAGCTGCGTCAGGAACTCAAGGCCTGGGTGCGCAAGGAGATCGGTCCGATCGCTACCCCGGATGTGATCCAGTGGGCTCCGGGCCTTCCGAAAACCCGCTCGGGCAAGATCATGCGCCGTATCCTGCGCAAGATCGCCGTCGCCGAATACGACGCCCTCGGCGACATCTCCACCCTGGCTGATCCCGGAGTGGTGCAACATCTCATCGATACTCATCGCACCATGCAGGCCGCCTGATCGGAGCCTGCCGCAAAACCCCGCCCCGGCCACAAGCCGCGGCGGGGTTTTGTATTTTTTGGCGGTCTGAAGTTCCCGAGGCGGTCCATCCACTTCCAACGGTAAATACCGAATTCGTATCGGAATTCGGACAGGGGAGGAGGCGCAAGTAACAGTCGTGGTTACAGCGCACACCGAACTGGTTCTATCGGAAACGAGTCGCGCTCATTCAAGGGGTTTTTCGCGCTTAGGCGAACAAGATGAAATTCGCCAGGCCGCGATATCAAAGGTTTCAGGGATTTATGGTCCGATAATTGCCTTATTCATAGGTTCTGTGCTTGATCTTCCCGGCACTTTTCTCGGTGCCTGTCAATCCTGTTTCTCCCTCTCTCCAGTCCTTCTGTAATTTGTTGTCGCATTGAAGAAATATCGACTTAAGGGGTGTGGCTAGAATGCCGCACACCCAGTCGGAGCCTTTTGCCTACGGCGTTCAGCCAGCAAAGACGACGACTCTTTCTACAATTTCGTGGACCGTCTGGGCGAACTCTCACGCTGCCAACAGAAGCCATATCCCTTTGAAGGAGTCATAACATGAAGAAGATTGCACTTCTCGGCGCCATGGCGCTGTCCCTGTTGTCGCCGCTGGCTGCTATCGCTGACGACGCCAAGCCCCTGCGCATTGGTATCGAAGCCGCTTACCCGCCCTTCGCCTTCAAGACCCCGGACGGCAAGATCACCGGCTTCGACTACGACATCGGCAACGCCCTGTGCGAAGAGATGAAGGTCAAGTGCCAGTGGATCGAGCAGGAGTTCGACGGCCTGATCCCTGCCCTGAAAGTACGCAAGTTCGACGCCGTGCTCTCGTCCATGACCATTACCGAAGAGCGCAAGAAGTCCGTGGACTTCACCGGCAAGTACTACCAGACCCCGGTCAAGCTGGCGATGAAGGCCGGCACCGTGATCAACGATCCGCTGGTGGACCTGAAGGGCAAGAAGGTCGGCGTGCAGCGCGCTTCCGTCTACGACCGCTACGCAACCGACGTCTTCGCCCCCGCTGGTGTCGAAGTGGTGCGCTACAGCTCGCAGAACGAGATCTTCCTGGACATGACCGCCGGTCGCCTGGACGCCACCCTGGCCGATGCCGTGAACATCGACGACGGTTTCCTCAAGACCGACGCTGGCAAGGGCTTCGCCCTGGTTGGTCCGGACTACACCGAGCAGAAGTACTTCGGTGAAGGCGCCGGTATCGCCGTGCGCAAGGGCGACAAGGCCCTGGCCGACAAGATCACTGCCGCCATTGCCGCCATTCGTGCCAATGGCAAGTACAAGGAAGTACAGGACAAGTACTTCACCTTCGACGTCTACGGCGAGTAATCGCATTTCCCTGAAAGTGGCACAAACTTCAGATTGCGGTTTGTGCCACTTTTTCGTTGTGGCGGTGCCGCCCGGTGCAACCCGGCGCGCTGCATGAGGATCTGATCATGCTCAACGGCTACGGCTCGACCATTCTCGATGGTGCCTGGCTCACCCTGCTGCTGGCCCTGTCTTCCATATCTCTGGCGGTGGTGCTCGGCCTGGTCGGTGCGGCCTTCCGGCTTTCCCCGATCAAGTGGCTGGCCCTGATGGGTGAAACCTATGCCACCGTGATTCGCGGTATCCCCGACCTGGTGCTGATCCTGCTGATCTTCTACGGCGGCCAGCAGCTGGTGAACGTCGTGGCGCCCATGGTCGGCTACGAGGACTACATTGACCTCGACCCGTTCTGGTCCGGTGTCTTCACTCTCGGCTTCATCTTCGGTGCGTACCTGTCCGAAACCTTCCGTGGCGCTTTCATGGCGATTCCGAAAGGGCAGGGCGAGGCGGGCCTGGCCTACGGCATGAGCGGGACCAAGGTGTTCTTCCGCATCCTGGTGCCGCAGATGATCCGCCTGGCGATTCCTGGTTTCACCAACAACTGGCTGGTGATGACCAAGGCCACTGCGCTGATCTCGGTGGTCGGCCTGCAGGACATGATGTTCAAGGCCAAGAGTGCAGCGGACGCGACCCGTGAACCCTTCACCTTCTATCTCGCGGTTGCCGCGCTCTACCTGGTGCTGACCAGCATTTCCCTGCTGGCCCTGCGCTTCATGGAGCGACGCTACTCCGTAGGCATCAAGGCGGCTGAACTATGATCTTCGACTACAACGTGATCTGGGAGAGCCTGCCGCTCTACTTCGGTGGCGTGCTGGTAACTCTCAAGCTCCTGGCGATTTCCCTCGCTCTCGGCCTGGCCGCGGCCGTGCCGCTGGCGCTGATGCGGGTGTCGAAGCAGCCCTGGGTGAATCTCCCCGCGTGGCTCTACACCTACGTGATCCGCGGCACCCCGATGCTGGTGCAGCTGTTCCTCATCTACTACGGCCTGGCCCAGTTCGAGTGGGTACGCGATAGCGCGCTCTGGCCCTACCTGTCCAACGCGACCTTCTGCGCCTGCCTGGCCTTTGCCATCAACACCAGCGCCTATACCGCGGAAATCCTCGCTGGCAGCATCAAGGCCACGCCCCATGGCGAAATCGAGGCGGCCAAGGCCATGGGTATGTCCCGCGCCAAGCTCTATCGCCGCATCCTGCTGCCGTCGGCCCTGCGTCGTGCCCTGCCGCAGTACAGCAACGAAGTCATCATGATGCTGCACACCACCAGCCTGGCGTCCATCGTCACACTTATCGACATCACCGGCGCCGCGCGTACCGTGAACTCGCAGTACTACCTGCCGTTCGAGGCCTTCATCACCGCCGGCCTGTTCTACCTCTGCCTGACCTTCATCCTGGTGCGCCTGTTCAAGGCCGCCGAGCGCCGCTACCTGGCCTACCTGGCCCCGCGCAAGGCCTGACTTTCCACGAATCGCACAGAGAGCCCCCACCATGTACAAACTGGAAGTCCAAGACCTGCACAAGCGCTACGGCAGCCACGAAGTGCTCAAGGGTGTGTCCCTGGCGGCCAAGGCCGGTGACGTCATCAGCATCATCGGCTCGAGCGGCTCGGGCAAAAGCACCTTCCTGCGCTGCATCAACATGCTGGAGCAGCCCCACGGCGGCAAGATCCTCCTCAATGGCGAAGAGCTGAAGCTCGTGGCCAACCGCGACGGCGGCCTGAAAGCGTCCGATCCCAAGCAGTTGCAGCGCATGCGCTCGCGCCTGGCGATGGTGTTCCAGCACTTCAACCTGTGGTCGCACATGAGTGCCCTGGAAAACGTGATCGAAGCGCCTGTGCATGTGCTCGGCGTGCCGAAGAAGGAAGCCATCGAGAAGGCCGAGCACTACCTGGCCAAGGTGGGCGTCGCTCATCGCAAGGACGCCTATCCGGCGCACATGTCTGGTGGTGAGCAGCAGCGCGTGGCCATCGCCCGTGCCCTGGCCATGGAGCCGGAGGTGATGCTGTTCGACGAACCCACTTCGGCACTGGACCCGGAGCTGGTGGGCGAAGTGCTGAAGGTGATGAAGGACCTGGCTGTGGAAGGTCGCACCATGGTGGTCGTCACCCACGAGATGGGCTTCGCCCGTGAGGTGTCCAACCAGCTGGTGTTCCTGCACAAGGGGTTGGTGGAAGAGCGTGGTTGCCCGAAGGAAGTGCTAGCCAACCCGCAATCCGATCGCCTCAAGCAGTTCCTTTCCGGCAGCCTGAAGTGATCCACGACGCGGCGGCCCCCACGCCCCCCCCCCCCAATACAAACCCAGTTTAGCCGTGTCCCGTTAC
>NZ_JACXBU010000016.1 GCF_014700075.1 Pseudomonas sp. JM0905a
CATTCTACGCTAGCCTTTCTTGCTGTCAAGCTGTTTTTCGAAATTTTCGTTTCTACTCAACCGCTTGCGCTTCCGATCCGATTCACTCTTCTCGTCAGCGGGAGGCGCATTCTACAGCGTTCAAACTCGCTGTCAACACCTCCGATTCAGCCTCATTCGCCAGTGGCGAACTGTTCGAAGCGAACCCTTCCAGCACCTTTTACAAACACTTAACTCATTGATATACAAGGAGTTTTGCTTGGCGACTGCGCCGGAAGTGGGGCGCATTATAGGGATGCAGAATCTGCCGTCAACACTTTTTTGAAAGTATCTTATTCGGCAACCAGGGAGACACGTGCAAAAGACTTCTTGCCCGCCTGCAGCACATGGGTGGAACCAAGCTTGAAGATAAAACCACGCTCCACGACCTGACCGTCGACGCGCACACCGCCAGAACCGAGCAGGTCGCGAGCAACAGCGGCGTTCTTCACCAGGCCTGCCTTATTAAGGACGGACGCAATGGGCATGTCTTCGGCAGAGGCCAGTTGAACTTCCGGCAGATCGAGCGGCAGTTCGCCCTCCTTCATACGGTTGCCCGCAGAGCGGTGGGCGGACGCCGCAGCTTCTTCACCATGGAAGCGAGCAACGATCTCTTCGGCCAGCTTGATCTTGATGTCGCGGGGGTTGGCGCCGGCCTCGACATCACGCTTGAACTGCTCGATCTCTTCCATGGAGCGGAAGCTCAGCAGCTCGAAGTAACGCCACATGAGCTGGTCAGGGATTGAGACCAGCTTGTTGTACATGACACCCGGCGCTTCCTGGATACCCACATAGTTGCCCAAGGACTTGGACATCTTCTTCACACCATCCAGACCTTCCAGCAACGGCATGGTCAGGATGCACTGGGATTCCTGCCCATAGGCACGCTGCAGTTCGCGCCCCATCAGCAGGTTGAATTTCTGGTCGGTACCACCCAGTTCGACATCCGCACGCAGCGCAACGGAGTCATACCCCTGCACCAGCGGATAGAGGAACTCGTGGATAGCGATAGGCTGGTTGGTGCTGTAGCGCTTGTTGAAGTCGTCACGCTCGAGCATACGGGCAACGGTGTACTGGGACGCCAGGCGAATAAAGTCCGCCGGGGTCAGCTGGTCCATCCAGGTGGAGTTAAATGCCACTTCGGTCTTGGCCGGATCGAGGATCTTGAACACCTGCGCCTTGTAGGTTTCGGCATTCTCCAGGACCTGCTCGCGAGTCAGCGGCGGGCGAGTGGCACTCTTGCCACTAGGGTCACCGATCATTCCGGTGAAATCGCCAATCAGGAAGATCACCTGGTGCCCCAACTCCTGGAACTGGCGCAGCTTATTAATAAGGACGGTGTGACCGAGGTGAAGATCGGGAGCAGTCGGATCAAAGCCCGCCTTGATGCGCAGCGGCTGGCCACGCTTGAGCTTTTGGACCAGCTCGGACTCGACCAGAACCTCTTCCGCACCGCGCTTGATCAGCGCCAGTTGCTCTTCAACCGACTTCATGACAGGACTCGTAGACCGTGAATAGACAAAGGGGAACCAACCATACAAGATCGCGAACTAATTACAAGTTTTGCTCCCAGCCCCATGCCAGTCAGCGGAAGGCACCAATCCAAGGTTGCCTAGGGCGGATTTTGATTATATTTTAGGCAGTTAGTTCATATTCCAAAAACACCACACGCCATGACGCATTCAGTACCTAAAGCGCCGCCGCCCTATCCGAAGAGCCATTTGCTGGCTGCAAGCGGTGTGGCTGCGCTGCTCAGCTTGGCCCTGCTGGTGTTCCCGTCTCGCGAGGTCGAGGCGAAGAAGACCTTCATCAATCTGGAGCTGGAAAACGGCTCGGAGATGGTGATCCAGGAGAAGGACGACCTCCGACCAGGATCCGTCACCGGGGATGAGGGTATCTCGCCATTCGCCAAGATCGAGACCCCAGCTGAAAACCAGAACAGCGCCGGAAAAGACGCGGACAAAAAGAAAGAAGAGACCACCGACCTCGCTACCAAGCAGACGCCTACCGATCCCAGCCTCAAGACTGTGACCGTGGGCAACGGTGACACATTGTCCACTGTATTCGACAAGGTCGGCCTGTCCGCGAACGTCCTGCACGACGTCCTGAACAGCAGCAAGGACGCCAAGCAGCTCAGCCGGCTCAAGGTTGGCCAGAGCTTCGAATTCAAGCTGACCCCCAGCGGCGAACTCGAGAAGATCAGCACCAAGCTGAGCGGCCTCGAGAGCGTTCACCTGGAAAAGACTTCCAAGGGTTACGCCTTCAAGCGTGACCTGATCAAGCCGGAGCTGCGCTCGGCTTACGCCCGTGGCGTGATCGACAGTTCCTTGTTCCTGTCCGCCAAACGTGCCGGTCTGTCCCATGACCTGACCATGGATCTGGCCAACATCTTCGGCTACGACATCGACTTCGCCCTCGACATCCGCGAAGGCGACGAATTCGAGATGATCTACGAAGAGAAGGTGGTCGAGGGCAAGAAGGTCGGCAGCGGGGAAATCCTCGCCGCGCGCTTCACCAACCGTGGCAAGACCTTCTCTGCGGTCCGTTACGTCGACAAGCAGGGCACCGCCAGCTACCTGCGCGGTGACGGCACTGCCATGCGTAAGGCCTTCATTCGTACCCCGGTGGACTTCGCCCGCATCAGCTCGCGCTTCTCCAACGGCCGCCGCCATCCGATCCTGAACAAGATCCGTGCTCACAAAGGTGTGGACTACGCCGCTCCCCGTGGCACGCCGATCAAGGCGACCGGCGACGGCAAGATCGTCCTGGCCGGCCGCCGCGGCGGTTACGGCAATGCGGTGATCATTCAGCACGGCAGCAAGTACAAGACGCTCTACGGCCACATGCAGGGCTTCGCCAAGGGTATCCGTACCGGCGGCAGCGTGAAACAGGGCCAGATCATCGGTTACGTGGGCACGACGGGTCTTTCCACCGGCCCACACCTTCATTACGAGTTCCAGGTGAATGGTGTTCACGTCGACCCGCTGGGCGTGAAGCTGCCGATGGCGGATCCGCTGATTGCCAGCGAGAAGAAGCGCTTCCTGCAAATGAGCCAGCCGCTGATGGCGCGCATGGACCAGGAAAAGGCCAGCATGCTGGCCCTGAACAAGCGCTGACCAGATGCCTCGCTACCTTGGGGTGATGTCCGGGACCAGTCTTGATGGCCTGGACATCGCTCTGGTCGAACAGACCGACCGCATTACCCTCCTCGATACCCACTACATTCCCATGCCCGGCTCGCTGCGCAGCGAGCTGCTGGCGCTTTGCGCTTCCGGCCCGGATGAGTTGGCCCGGGCTGCCCTCGCGGAGAACGGCTGGGTCGAACTGGCCGCCGCAGGGATCAACGCCCTACTGGTCCGCAACAACCTGGGCGCCAGGGACATTCGCGCCATCGGCAGCCACGGCCAGACCGTGCGCCACGAGCCATCGCGCGGTTTCACCATCCAGATAGGCAATCCCGCCCTGCTCGCCGAGCTCACCGGTATCACGGTGGTCGGCGACTTCCGGCGACGCGATGTAGCCGCTGGCGGCCAGGGTGCTCCGCTGGTTCCAGCGTTCCACGAGTCCCTTTTCAGCGACACGAACTGCAACCGTGCCGTGCTCAATGTCGGTGGTTTCAGCAACCTGAGCCTCATCGAGCCGGGCAAGGCAGTGCATGGATTCGACTGCGGTCCGGGCAATGTCCTGCTGGATGCCTGGATTCATCTCCAGCGCGGTGAGAGTTACGACCGCAATGGCGAGTGGGCTGCCACCGGCACCATGCAGCAGAAGTTGCTGGACACCCTGTACGGAGATGCGTTCTTCACCACTCGGGGTCCGAAGAGCACCGGCCGCGAGCTGTTCAACCTTGGCTGGCTGCAATCCCACCTCGCGCGCCTGCCCCGTTTCAAGCCCGAGGACGTACAGGCCACGCTGCTGGAGCTCACTGCCCGCAGCATCATCGAGTCCCTGCGGGCGGCACAGCCTAAGACCGATGACCTGCTGGTCTGCGGCGGCGGCGCCCACAACCGGCGACTGATGCTGCGCCTGGCTGCCCTGCTGCCAGGTGCCCGCGTCAGCAGCACTGCAGATTTCGGCGTGGATCCGGACTGGGTCGAGGCAATGGCCTTCGCCTGGCTCGCTCACTGCTGCCTCGAAGGCATTCCCACGAATCGCCCCAGCGTCACCGGCGCCAAAGGGCTGCGTATCCTCGGCGCGATCTACCCCGCCTGAGCCGCAAACGAAAACGCCGTGCCCAAGGGCACGGCGTTTCTGTATTCGGACAGTGAATCAGATCGAGAAGGATGAACCGCAACCACAGGTGGTGGTGGCATTCGGGTTCTTGATGACGAATCGAGAACCTTCGAGGCCCTCCTGGTAATCCACTTCGGCGCCAGCGAGGTACTGGAAGCTCATCGGGTCGACGACCAGGCTCACACCGTCGCGCTCGACGATGGTGTCATCGTCCGACACGTCTTCATCGAAGGTGAAACCGTACTGGAAGCCCGAGCAGCCGCCGCCGGTCACGAAGACACGGAGTTTCAGGCGCGGATTGCCCTCTTCATCGATCAGGTTCTTCACCTTGTTGGCCGCACCTTCGGTGAACATCAGGGCTGAAGGGGTGAAGGTTTCGACGCTCATGCTGCAACTCTCCCGGCTGGACGCCGCCATACTGCGCTAAGGCGAGGCATTATCCGCTTACCCTAGAAAACTGGTCAACTATTAAGCGATTCGACTCGATCGATAGACCGAAGTGCGGCGCCGGCGAGCAAGTCGCTGGCGCCGATGGACATCAAGGCAGCAGTGCCGCGTGAGACAGGCCCAGTCGCTCCTCGAGGCCGAACATGATGTTGAGGTTCTGAACCGCTTGGCCCGATGCGCCCTTGACCAGGTTGTCGATCACCGAGAGCACCACCACCAGATCGCCGCCCTGAGGACGATGCACCGCGATACGGCAGACGTTGGCACCGCGCACGCTGCGGGTTTCCGGGTGGCTGCCGGCCGGCATCACGTCGACGAAGGGCTCATTGGCATAGCGCTTCTCGAACAGGGCCTGCAGGTCGACGCCCTTGTCCGCGACATTCGCGTAGAGGGTGGCGTGGATGCCGCGGATCATCGGCGTCAAGTGCGGCACGAAGGTCAGGCCGACCGGGCCACCGGCTGCTCGACGCAGGCCCTGGCTGATTTCCGGCAGGTGACGGTGCCCCTTCACCGAGTAGGCCATCATGCTCTCGCCGGCTTCGCAGAACAGCGAGCCAACCTTGGCACCACGGCCCGCGCCGCTGACACCGGATTTGCAGTCGGCGATCAGGCGGCTGGTGTCGGCCAGACCGGCTTCCAGCAGCGGGATGAAACCAAGCTGGGTAGCGGTCGGGTAGCAGCCGGGAACCGCAATCAGGCGCGCACCCTTGATGGCTTCGCGGTTCACTTCCGGCAGGCCATAGACGGCTTCCGGCAGCAGCGCCGGGGCGCCGTGGGGCTGGCCGTACCAGTTGGCCCACTCTTCGGCATCCTGCAGGCGGAAGTCCGCGGACAGGTCGATGACGCGGGTACCGGCATCCAGCAGTTCACCAGCCAGCGCATGGGCGACGCCGTGGGGAGTGGCGAAGAAGACCACATCACAGGCGCCCAGAGTGGCCACGTCGGGCACGCTGAACGCGAGGTCGTCATAGTGGCCGCGCAGGTTCGGATACATGTCGGCGACCTTCACCCCAGCCTCGGATCGCGAGGTAATCACCGCGACCTCCGCCTGCGGGTGCTGAGCCAGCAGACGCAGCAGTTCGACACCGGTGTAGCCCGTGCCGCCGACGATTCCGACCTTGACCATCACTTGCCCCTCAAAGAACCGATTGGAAAGCTGCCGATGATAAGGCCGCATCGGTCAGGGGCCAACCGCCGAGGTGACGTGCGGCCCATCAAGCCTCTACTATCCGGGCAATCTGCCCGATGGAAACCGCCCCATGCTCTACCTCTGGCTCAAGGCCCTGCACATCATCGCCGTCATCTGCTGGTTCGCCGGCCTGTTCTACCTGCCGCGCCTGTTCGTCTACCACGCCATGGCGGAGGACGAACCCAGCCGCGAACGCTTCAAGGTCATGGAGCGCAAGCTCTACCGCGGCATCATGGGCCCCTCGATGATCGCCACCCTGGTCTTCGGTCTCTGGATGCTCTACCTCAACTCCGCCTGGCTGAGCCAGGGCTGGCTCCATGCCAAGCTCACGCTGGTGGTGCTGCTGATCGGCTACCACCACGCCTGCGGCTCGCTGCTCAAGCGCTTCGCCCGGAACGAGAACCGTCGTGGCCACGTGTTCTACCGCTGGTTCAACGAAGTCCCGGTGCTCTTCCTGATCGCCATCGTCATCCTGGTGGTGGTCAAACCCTTCTGACCTGACAAGAGGAATGCCAGATGTCCCTGCCCGCCCTGCTCGATCAACGTCTGCGCTTGCCGGTCGTGGCTGCGCCGATGTTCCTGGTGTCCAACCCCAAACTGGTCCTGGCGTGCTGCAACAATGGCATCGTCGGCAGCTTTCCGGCCCTGAACCAACGGGAGAGCAGCGGCTTGCGCGCCTGGCTGGACGAGATTGAAGCAGGCCTGGGAGCGGACGCGGCTCCCTTTGCGGTCAACCTCATCGTCCACCACAGCAATCCACGCCTGCAGGCCGACCTGGCCATCTGCGTGGAAAAGCGCGTCCCGATCGTCATCACCAGCTTGGGCGCGGTAAAGGAAGTGGTGGACGCCGTGCACAGTTACGGCGGCCTCGTGTTCCACGACGTGACCACCCGCCGCCATGCGGAGAAGGCCGCGGAGGCCGGCGTAGACGGCCTGATCGCGGTTGCCGCCGGCGCCGGTGGCCACGCCGGGACCTGGAGCCCCTTCGCCCTGATCGCCGAGATCCGCCAGTTCTTCGACAAGACCCTGCTGCTCGCCGGCTGCCTCAACCACGGCCACGAGATCTTCGCCGCGCAGATGCTCGGCGCCGACCTGGCCTACCTCGGTACCCGCTTCATCGCCACCCAGCAGAGCGATGCCGAAACCCGCTACAAGCAGATGATCCTCGACGCCCGCGCCGCCGACATCATCCACACGCCGGCAGTATCCGGCGTCCCCGCCAGCTTCATGCGCCAGAGCCTGGAAGCCGCCGGCTACGACCTGAAGCGCCTCGCCGACAAGGGCGACATCAACTACGGCGAGAAGCTGAAGCCGGTCAGTGACGAGGCCAAGGCCTGGAAGACCGTATGGTCCGCCGGCCAGGGCGTCGGCAATATCCGCGACCTGCCGACGGTGGACGAGCTGATCGCCCGCCTTGACCAGGAATATCGCGCCGCACGCGAGAAAGCCGGACAACTGGGCCAGCGCTGGGCCCGATGAGGCGACGCACCCTGCTCGGTCTCGGGGCCATCGGCGCGCTGGGATTGTGGGCAGCACGCCCGACCGATCATGGCCGTCCCCACGATGCCTACTTCGCACGCCTGAATGAACTGCTGCGCCTGGAGGGCGGCGGTATCCCGCAGCTGGTCATCGACCTGGATCGGCTGGATGCCAATGCCGACCTGCTGGCGTCCCGGCTTGGTCAGCGCCCCTTGCGCCTGGTGGCGAAATCGCTGGCTTGCGGTGGATTGCTCGACTATCTCTCACGTCGCCTGTACTGCTCGCGCTTCATGGTCTTCCACCAACCCCAGCTGAACCAGTTGGCCCGGCTCTTCCCCAATGCCGATCTACTGCTGGGCAAACCCCTGCCCGCCGCCGCGGCCCTGGCCTTCTACCAGCAACTGCCCCGCCACCTGGGATTCGAACCCAGCCGTCAGGTCACCTGGCTGGTCGACAGTCCCCAGCGCCTCCAGGAATACGCCGACTTGGGTCGGGCACTAGGACAGCCGCTGCAGATCGCCCTGGAAATCGATATTGGTCTGGCCCGGGGTGGATTCCCCACGCCCGAGGCGATGGGCAGTGCGCTCCAGCAATTCGCCAACGGCCAATCGCTGCTGCAACTGCGCGGGCTGATGGGTTACGACGCCCAGGTGGCCCACACCCCATTCTGGGTAAGCCGGGCGAAAGCCTTGGACGAGAGCAACGCGCGCTACCGGGCTTTCATCCAGGCCGCCCAAGCATCACCGCTCTGGCCACAAGCACCACTACTGAATGGCGGCGGCAGTCAGACTTACCCTCTGCACAGCGACCGCAATGGCCCCCTGAACGAGATTGCAGTGGGCTCGGCGCTACTCAAACCCGCCGGCTTCGACAGCGACCTGCTAAAGGAGCACCAGCCAGCCCTGTGGATAGCCGCGCCGGTGCTCAAGGTACTCGATGGCGCCCTGCCCTACCTGGAAGGCGCACAAAGCCTGGTGCAGGGCTGGAATCCGAATCGCCAGTGCGCCCATTACCTCTACGGTGGCAACTGGCAGGCCGAACCGGTTTCCCCGGCCGGGCTTGCCTACGACAGTCTCTACGGCCGCAGCGCCAACCAGGAACGCCTGATCGGTTCACGCGCCACGAAGCTCGCCGTGGACGACTGGGTCTTCCTGCGCCCCATGCAATCCGAGGGCACCCTTGGCGAATTCGCCGACCTGCGGCTACTGCGCCGTGGCAGCCTGGTCGGCCGCTGGAGCCCGCTCGGACTCACCTGAACCCTCTGCGTTTTGTGCGCCAGGCCGCTTGTGCCGCGGGCCGCAGCGCAATTACGCTGTGCCATCATCCATTTCTGTCGTCGACAAGGACGCCCGCATGACCGAAGCCCGCTACAAGATCGTCTTTGATGGTCAACCGATGCCCGGTGTGGCACTGGAAACCGTCAAGGAAAACCTCGCCCGCCTGTTCAAGAGCGATGCCGACAAGATCGAAAGCCTGTTCGGCGGGCGCAGCGTCGCCCTCAAGCGTGACCTGGTGGAAGCCGAGGCGGACAAGTACCTGGCCGCATTGCAGCGGGCGGGCGCCAAGGTGCGCAAGGAGCAGGACACCGTGGCCGGGCTGAGTCTGGTGACCACTGAGGAGCATCCGGCCCCGGCCACCGTCGCAGCCGAAGCCGCATCTGCAGCCACCGAAAACATGAGCTGCCCGAAATGTGGCCATAAGCAACCGAAAGCAGCCGAATGCCAGGCCTGCGGCATCATCGTCGACAAGTACCTGGCCCGCCAGGTGCAACTGGCCCAGGAAGCGCCCCAGGTAAGCGCCTCGAATAACGGCGGCACCGCCACTTCCCCCTATGCCCCGCCCCAGGCCCAGGTGGGCGAGCAACTTCCGGAATTCGGCGAACTGAAGGTCTTCGGCACCAGCGGCCGGATCGGCCGGGTCCGCTACCTCGGCTGGAGCATGGGGCTGATGCTGGCCTTCCTGCCCATCGGCGGCGTGATCCTTGGCAGCTACGCGCTTTCCGATGCCCTCGCCGGCCTGCTGACGATTGCCGCCTGCCTCGCGCTGGTGGTGGTCAGCGTATGCATCGGCGTGCAGCGCCTGCACGACATGGGTTGGTCCGGCTGGCTCTGGCTGTTGAACTTCGTCCCCGTCGTCGGCAGTGTGTTCGCCTTGCTGATGCTGTTCATGCCGGGCACCGACGGTCCCAACCGCTATGGCCCACCGCCGCCGCCCAACAGCCGTTCGGTGAAAGTGCTCGCCTGGTTGATCCTTCTTGTACCGGTTATCGGTATAGTCGCCGCCATTTCGATACCGGCCTACCAGGACTACGTGATGCGCGCCCAGATGGGCGATGCCGCCAGCTTCGAGCAGCCTGCCGAAGCCCCTGCCCTAGAAGGCGAGTCCGCCGAGTAAGCAACCTCCCGGGGCCGGCGCTGTCCAACCCGGCCCCGTTACGGAGAACCTCCAGATGCCTCGTTATGCCCTGATCACCGGCGCCTCCAGCGGTATTGGCCTGGCCATGGCCGAGGCACTGGCGCGCAGGGGTCGGCACCTGCTGCTGGTGGCCAGGCAGCGGGACATGCTGGAGAGCGTTGCCTGCGAGTTGACCCAGCGTTTCGGTGTGGAAGTGCTGTTCCGCTACTGCGACTTGGCCGAGCCGCTGCAGGTTTCCGGGCTGTTGATGGACCTGGAGCAAGGGGAGCGGGAGATCGACTTGCTGGTGAACAATGCCGGCATCGGCACTTCCGGGGCCTTCGTCGACCAGGACTGGGGACGCGAGCAGGAATTGATCGAAGTGAACATCCTGGCCCTCGCCCGTCTTTGCCATGGCATTGGCGGCCTGATGGCGCGCCAGGGCGGCGGCCAGATCCTCAACATCGCCTCGGTGGCCGGCTTCCAGCCCGGCGCCTGGATGAGCAACTACTACGCCAGCAAGGCCTACGTGCTGAACTTCACCGAGGGGCTGCGCGAGGAGCTGCGTCCGCGCGGCGTGAAAGTCTCGGTGCTGTGCCCGGGCCCGACTCGCACCGCCTTCTTCCGCGGCGCCCACATGCAGGTCGGCAGCCTGGAGGGCAGCAAGATGATGATGAGCCCCGAGGAAGTGGCGCTGATCGCCGTGCGCGCACTGGAGAAGAATCGCGCCATCATCATCCCCGGTTGGCGCAACCGGCTGGCCGCCTTCTTCCCCCGACTGGCGCCGCGCTGGCTGGTGCGCCGCGTGCTGGGCCAGGTCATTCGCCGCTTCGCCCAGCCCTGAGCGGTATCAGTCGGCTTTCACGCAACGGCCGTTCGCCCAGGCCCGCAGGCTCGCCAGTTGCTCGGCCATCAGTACCGATAGTGGCGCGGTGCCCTTGATCTCACGCAGCAGCAGTGTCTGATCGGCCGGACATTGCTGGGCCTGCGCCGCATAAAGCATCCCCACCACCGCCTGCTCGATCTCGGCACCGGAGAAACCATCGCTGGCGGCCACCAACTGATGCAGATCGAACTGTGCTGGGTCGAGCTCGCGGCGGCCCAAGTGGATACGGAAGATCTCCGCACGAACTTCCGGTTGCGGCAGGTCGACGAAAAACAGCTCGTCGAAACGGCCCTTGCGCAGCAGCTCCGGTGGCAGCCGGTCGATGGCGTTGGCAGTCGCCACCATGAACACCGGTGCCTTGCGCTCGGCCATCCAGGTCAGCAGCGTGCCCAATACCCGCTGGCTCACGCCGCCATCGTGATCGCCGCTGGCCAGCCCCTTTTCCACTTCGTCCATCCACAACACACAGGGCGCCATCTGCTCGGCGAGCTTCAAGGCCTCGCGCAGGTTGCGTTCGGTCTCGCCGAAGAACTTGTTATACAGACAGGCGAAGTCCAGGCGCAGCAGCGGCAGCCCCCAGAGACCGGCGACCGCCTTGGCCGCAAGACTCTTGCCGCCGCCCTGCACACCGACCAGCAGCACGCCCTTGGGCCGGTCCACTGGCTTCTCCTCCAGCACCGCTGCCTGACGCTCGGCCAGCCAGCGCTTGAGGTTGGCCAGGCCACCCACTTCGCCAAAGCGCGCGGTTTCGTACTCGAAGCTGAGCACGCCTTCCAGGTCCAGCAACTGGAACTTCGCCTTGTTCAACTCCGGCAGGTCTTCCTGGGTAATGGCGCCGTCATCGCAGATGACGTTGCGCGCCAGGGCGCGGGCTTCGCCGTGGCTCATGCCACGCAGGTTCTTCACCACCTGCTGCAGGGTGCGATTGTCCGTGCGGACCCGCGCGCCGCGATTGCGCTCGCTCCAGCGCGCCGCTTCCTCGCGGACGATGCTCATCAGTTCATCTTCGCCGGGCAGCGCCAGGTCGAAGCGCGCAGCATAACGCTGCACTTCCGGCGGCAGCTTCAGGGCGTGGGACACCAGCACCAGCGTCGGTTTGTGGTTGCCCTCGGCCATCGCCACTTCCTTGAGCAACCGCACCACCTTGGGGTTATCGTCGAGGAAGGGATGCAGGTCGCACATCACGTAGAGGTTGGGTTGCGGGTCGGCCTTGATCAGTTTGAGTGCGGTTTCCGGCTCGCGGCTGTCCTCTTCTCCCATGCCGTCACCACCGAATCCCAGGCGCTGGAGCCCTTCGGTGATCGCCCAGGTGAAGAGCCCGAGTCCGCGTTTGACCGCCAGGCTGGTGAGGGTTTCCAGTACCCGGCGCTCATCCCAGGACTCGATCAAGATCAGCTTCACGCGCGAATCCAGCACCAGGCCGAGGTCGTGGATATCGTTCTTCACAGGGGCTCCTTGAGGGGGGCGGCCGGCGCTGGCCGGGGCATTCGCTCGCCGTTAAACTCGGGACTTCTTATAACAGGCCGGAGAATTCCCGTGGACTGTCTGTTCTGCAAAATCGCCGCCGGGCAAATTCCCGCACGCAAGCTCTATGAGGACGATCACGTCGTCGCCTTCCACGACATCGCGCCGCAAGCTCCCGTGCACTTCCTGGTGATCCCGAAGAAGCACATTCCCGTCCTCACCGACCTCTCCGAAGACGACAAGGCTCTGGTTGGCCATATCGCCTATACCGCCCAGCGCCTTGCGGCCGAACAGGGTTGCGACGAAGGTTTCCGCCTGGTGATGAACTGCAATGAGCAAGGCGGCCAGACCGTCTACCACATCCATATGCATGTGCTTGGCCAGCGCCAGATGCACTGGCCTCCGGGCTGATCCGCCAGCGCCATCCGGGGCGGGAAGCCTCCCCCCCGTCAGCCCCTGACTGACGTCAGTCAAGCCTTGATCATGGCCTTGCGGTAGAATGCCCGCCGACGTCCCACGGAGGTGCCGCATGGCCAGCGAACGTTCCTACTCCCCCGCCGACCGCCTGCTGCTGCAAGCCGATGCCGCACTGCGCACCCTGCTGCCGTTCACCGGCCAGCCGTTCCGCCCGTCCCCGGCCGATGGCCAGCCCGATGCCGAGTTCAAGCCCGAGGATGCCCGTCATATTGCTGGCCTGATGCGCATCAACCATACCGGCGAGGTCTGCGCCCAGGCGCTCTACCAGGGCCAGGCGCTGACCGCCAAGCTGCCCGAGGTGCGCGAAGCCATGGAGCATGCCGCCGAGGAAGAGATCGACCATCTGGCCTGGTGCGAACAGCGCATCCGCGAGCTGGGCAGCCGCCCGAGCATCCTCAATCCAGTTTTCTACGGCCTGTCCTTCGGCGTTGGCGCCATGGCCGGCCTCATCAGCGACCGCGTCAGCCTGGGGTTCGTCGCGGCCACCGAGGACCAGGTGTGCAAGCACCTCGACGAGCACCTCGAGCAACTTCCGGCGGACGATGCCCGGTCCCGCGCCATCCTCGAACAGATGCGCATAGACGAAGAGCAGCACGCCACCAGTGCTCTGGAAGCCGGCGGCCTGCGTTTCCCGGCGCCGGTCAAGTTCGGCATGACGCTGCTCTCCAAGGTCATGACCAGAAGCACCTACCGGGTCTGATCCCGCAAACGAAAAAAGGGCGCCATCAGGCGCCCTTTTTCTTTCTCGCGTCGAACAGACTCAGTTGGGCATGTTCCGCGCGTAGAAGATTTCCAGCATTTCGTGGCGAACGCGCGCCTCGACTTCCTTGCGCTGCTCAGCAGTCAGGTTGCTGGTGGCGTCGCCGAACAGGTAGTTGTCCAGTTCGAAGTCCTTGAGCAGCATCTTGGTGTGGAACATGTTCTCCTGGTACACGTTGACGTCCGTCATCTGGTACGCGTCCTGGGTGTCTTCGGAGAGGTAGTTCTGGATCGAGTTGATCTCGTGGTCGATGAAGTGCTTCTTGCCTTCCACGTCACGGGTGAAACCGCGCACGCGGTAGTCCACAGTAACGATGTCCGAATCGAACTGGTGGATCAGGTAGTTGAGCGCCTTCAGCGGGGAGATCACGCCGCAGGTGGAAACATCGATGTCCACCCGGAAGGTGGCGATACCCGACACCGGATGGATTTCCGGATAGGTGTGAACGGTGATGTGGCTCTTGTCGAGGTGCGCCAGGATGGTCTCCGGCAGCGGGCCCGGAGATTCCTCGATCTGGCTTTCGGTAGGCGTTACCGGTTGCTCGGAGATGAGGATGGTCACGCTCGCGCCCTGGGGATCGTAATCCTGGCGGGCAATGTTGAGGATATTGGCACCGATGATGTCCACCACGTCGGTGAGGATCTGGGTCAGGCGCTCGGCGTCGTACTCTTCGTCGATGTACTGGACGTAGGCCTGCTGGTCCTCGGGGGTTTCCGCGTAGCAGATGTCATAGATGTTGAAGCTCAAGGTCTTCGTCAGGTTGTTGAACCCGTGGAGCTTGAGTTTGCTTTTCACCGTTGAGAGCTCTCTGTGCATATGCGGCTCTGCCGCGTGGTTGAGCATGCCCGTCAGAAGCGCACGACACTTCTGCGTAGGACGGTTTACACCTCTTCGCGTTGGCGATTGTGGTCGTATTTTCGGGGCCCGGAGCCCCGGAATCTGGAAGGGGGCGAATTATGCAGACGACGGGCGCCGTCTGCCAGAGTTTGCCGCGCAAATATGATGGCCGGATGTCTTCAGACAACCGGCTATCGATCGGGGGTCAGGCCCCCAGTTCGACGATCTCATAGTCGTGGGTAATCTCGACACCGGCACGGCCGAGCATGATCGAGGCCGAGCAGTATTTCTCGGCGGAGAGTTCCACGGCGCGCTTGACCTGGGCTTCCTTCAGACCACGGCCTTTCACCACGAAGTGCACGTGGATCTTGGTGAACACCTTGGGGTCTTCGCTGGCGCGTTCGGCTTCGAGGAAGGCTTCGCAGCTCTCCACCGGCTGGCGGGATTTTTTCAGGATCGCGACAACGTCGAAGTTGGTGCAGCCGCCGAGACCCAGCAGGAGCATTTCCATGGGACGCACGCCCAGGTTACGGCCGCCGGCCTCGGGCGGACCGTCCATCACCACTGCGTGGCCGCTACCGGATTCGCCAAGGAACATGGCTTCGCCAGCCCATTGGATGCGTGCTTTCATCGCCTGAAACTCCGCTTGAAAAAAGGTGCGGTAGCTTATCACAGCGCATTTTCCATTCCGGGTCTCAAATAGTTCCCGGACAGGTGTTAGGTGCGTCGCAAAATCACATTGTTGAATCATGGACGTCTGTTAAGCTGGCGCCGGATTACTGGCACACTTGGCCGGACAATTATTAGAAAATTGCCTGTTAGACAAAGGCTTACCTTCTCTTTTTCGGGACTCGGGCATGGTCGCAATTACCCTTACACCAAAAATAAAGAGCCTGGACAAACTACTCGCGCATTGTCATCGCCGTCGCTACACGGCCAAGAGCACCATCATCTACGCAGGCGATCGCTGCGAAACTCTCTTCTTCATCATCAAAGGCTCCGTCACCATCCTGATCGAGGATGATGATGGCCGCGAAATGATCATTGCCTATCTCAATGCAGGGGACTTCTTCGGTGAGATGGGCCTCTTCGAAAAGGAAGGCGCGGAGAAGGAACGCAGCGCCTGGGTTCGCGCCAAGACGGAGTGCGAAGTGGCGGAGCTGAGCTACGCCAAGTTCCGCGAACTCACCCAGCAGGACCCCGAAATCCTCTACGCCCTGGGCAGCCAGATGGCCGACCGCCTGCGCAATACCACGCGCAAGGTGGGCGACCTGGCCTTCCTCGACGTGACCGGTCGCGTGGCGCGCACCCTGCTCGACCTGTGCAAGCAGCCCGACGCCATGACTCACCCCGACGGCATGCAGATCAAGATCACCCGCCAGGAAATTGGCCGGATCGTTGGCTGCTCCCGCGAGATGGTCGGCCGCGTGCTGAAGAGCCTGGAAGAACAGGGTCTGGTGCATGTGAAGGGGAAGACCATGGTGGTCTTCGGCACCCGATAAGGGCGCTGAGACCACAAACGAAAAAGCCGGCGCAAGCCGGCTTTTTCATGTCTGGGGGGCGGCGCCGTATCAGTCCGGATCGATGCCCGCCACCACGCGGTTGCGCTCAGGGAAGAACAGCCGGCTCAGTTCGGTGCCCGGCTCCTCGGCGCGCATGAAGGCCTCGCCCACCAGGAACGCGTACACGCCGCTGACTTCCATCAGCTCCACGTCGGCACGGTTAAGAATGCCGCTCTCGGTCACCACCAGGCGGTCGCGCGGGATACGCGGCAGCAGGTCGAGGGTAGTCTCCAGGCTTACCTCGAAGGTGTGCAGGTTGCGGTTGTTGATGCCCACCAACGGGGTATCCAGGCAGTTCAGCGCACGGTCCAGTTCTGCCGCGTCATGCACTTCCACCAACACATCGAGACCGACGTCCTTGGCGGTAGCAGCCAGCTCCTTCATACGGCTGTCTTCCAAGGCGGAAACGATCAGCAGGATGCAGTCGGCGCCAATGGCACGAGCCTCAACCACCTGGTAGGGGTCGATCATGAAATCCTTGCGGATGACCGGCAGCGAGCAGGCTGCGCGAGCCTCCTGCAGGTAGGCGTCGGCACCCTGGAAGAAGTCCACGTCGGTCAGCACCGAGAGGCAGGCCGCACCGCCAGCCTCGTAGCTCCTGGCGATCTGCGCCGGGACGAAGTTCTCGCGCAGCACGCCCTTGCTCGGGGAGGCTTTCTTCACCTCGGCAATCACCGCCGGCTCGTGGCGCTCGGCACGCTCCAGCAGGGCCCGGGCGAAACCACGGGGCGCATCGGCGGCACGCGCCAGCGCCTCGATTTCAGACTGGGAAACGCGGGCACGGCAGGCAGCCACTTCCTCGGCCTTGCGCGCCAGGATCTTCTCAAGAACGGTTGGGATGCTCACGCTTCATTCTCCACTCGGAACACCGCGGTAAAGGAGGCCAGCTCGTCCAGCTTTTCGCGGGCCAGGCCGGTGTGCAGGGCGTCCTGCGCCAGGCGTACACCTTCTTTCAGGCTGGAAGCCAGGTCGGCGGCATAGAGGGCCGCGCCGGCGTTCAGCACGATCATGTCGGCGGCCTTCTGGCCATTCTCAGTCTTGCGCTTGCCCAGGGCGTCGCGGATCAGTTCGAGCGACTCTTGCGGGCTGCCGACGGTCAGGCCGATCAGGCTCTGGCTCTTGATGCCGAAGTCTTCGGGCTGGATCTGGTACTCGGTCACTTCGCCATCTTTCAGTTCGGCGACGTGGGTCGACGCGGCGAGGCTCACCTCGTCGAGGCCATCACGTGAATGCACGACCAGGATGTGCTCGCTACCCAGGCGCTTGAGCACCTCGGCCAGCGGGCGGCACAGCGCCTGGCTGAACACGCCGACCACCTGGCGCTTCACCCCGGCCGGATTCGTAAGCGGGCCGAGCATGTTGAACAGGGTACGCAGCCCCAGTTCGCGGCGCGGACCGGCAGCGTATTTCATGGCCTTGTGGTGAACCTGGGCGAACATGAAGCCAACGCCGATGCTCTCGATGCAGCGCGCTACCTGTTCCGGCTTGAGGTCCAGGTAGATACCGGCGGCCTCCAGCACGTCGGCGCTGCCGGTCTTGCCGGACACCGCGCGATTGCCGTGCTTGGCCACCTTGCCGCCCGCCGCGGCGACCACGAAGGTGGCGGCCGAGGAGACGTTGAAGATATTCGCGCCATCACCGCCGGTGCCCACCACGTCGACCACGTGATCGAGCGTGGAGAGCTCGACGCGGGTGGCCAGCTCACGCATGACCGACACCGCACCGACGATCTCTTCGATAGTCTCGCTCTTCATGCGCATGCCCATGAGGAAAGCGCCGATCTGGGCGTCGGTGCATTGACCGGTCATGATCAGGCGCATCACGTCCTGCATTTCTTCGGTGGTCAGGTCCAGCTGGTTAACCACGCGGTTCAGGGCTTCCTTGATGTCCATCAACGCACTCCACCGGTCTGCTTGAGGAAGTTGGCCAGCAGTTCATGGCCTTGTTCGGTAAGGATGGACTCCGGATGGAATTGCACACCCTCGATGTTCAGCGTCTTGTGACGCAGACCCATGATTTCATCCACCGAGCCGTCGGCGTGCTGGGTCCAGGCGGTGACCTCCAGCGCTTCGGGCAGGGTTTCCAGCTTCACCACCAGGGAGTGGTAGCGGGTGACGGTCAGCGGGTGGTTAAGGCCTTCGAACACGCCCTGGTCCTTGTGGAACACCGGGCTGGTCTTGCCGTGCATGGCCTGGCGTGCGCGCACCACGTCACCGCCGAAAGCCTGGCCGATGCTCTGGTGGCCCAGGCACACGCCGAGGATCGGCAGCCTGCCGGCGAAGTGACGGATCACCTCCAGCGACACGCCCGCCTCGTTGGGCGTGCAGGGGCCGGGAGAGACCACGATGCGCTCCGGGTTCAGCGCCTCGATCTCGGCGATGGAGAGTTCGTCGTTGCGAATCACGTGCACGTCCGCGCCCAGCTCGCCCAGGTACTGCACCACGTTGTAGGTAAAGGAATCGTAGTTGTCGATCATCAGCAGCATGGTGCAATCCTCAGGCGTCGGTCTTGGCGGTCTGTTCGGCGAGGGCCACGGCGCGGAACATGGCGCGGCGCTTGTTCAGCGTCTCTTCCCATTCCAGTGCCGGAACCGAGTCGGCGACGATGCCGGCGCCGGCCTGTACGTGCAGTTCGCCGTCCTTGATGACCGCCGTGCGGATCGCGATGGCCGTGTCCATGTTGCCGTTCCAGGCCAGGTAGCCCACGGCGCCGCCGTAGACGCCACGCTTGACCGGTTCGAGGTCGTCGATGATTTCCATGGCGCGGATCTTCGGTGCGCCGGAAAGGGTCCCGGCCGGCAGGATGGCGCGCAGTGCCGACATGGCGGAGACGCCTTCCTTGAGCTGGCCGGTGACGTTGGAAACGATGTGCATCACGTTGGAGTAACGCTCGATCACCATCTTCTCGGTGACCTTCACCGAACCGGTGCTGGAAACACGGCCGACGTCGTTGCGGCCGAGGTCGATCAGCATCAGGTGCTCGGCGAGCTCCTTGGCGTCGGAGAGCAGGTCCTCTTCCAGGGCGCGGTCGGCTTCCTCGGTCGCTCCGCGCGGGCGGGTGCCAGCAATCGGGCGCACGGTGACCAGACCATCCTCGACTCGCACCAGCACCTCCGGCGAGCTGCCCACTACGTGGAAGTCACCGAAGTTGAAGAAGTACATGTAGGGGGTGGGGTTGAAGCAGCGCAGGGCACGGTAGAGATCGATGGGGGCGGCCTTGAAGGGAATCGACATGCGCTGGGAAATCACCACCTGCATGCAGTCGCCGGCCAGGATGTATTCCTTGATCTCACGCACCGATTGCTCGTAATCCTCGCGGCTGAAGCTGGAGCGGAACTCCGGCTCGCCGCCGACCGGCAGGCTCGGGTCCACGCCCAGGCGCGGCACCACGGGCTGGCGCAGCTTCTGGCGGAGTTCCACGAGGCGCGCCTGGCCCTGTTCATAGGCGTCTGGCTGGCTCGGGTCGACCAGGACGATGGCGTGCAGCTTGCCCGCCAGGTTGTCGAAGACGATCACCGCGTCCGAGACCATCAGCAGGATGTCCGGGGTACCCAGCGGATCAGGGTTCGGGCAGTTGGCCAGACGCTTCTCGACGTAGCGCACGCAGTCATAGCCGAAGTAACCCACCAGGCCGCCGTTAAAGCGCGGCAGGCCTGCGATCGGAGCCACCTGGTAGCGCTCCTTGAAGTCTTCGACGAAGGCCAGCGGGTCTTCGCAGTCGTGGGACTCGACTTCGACGTCATCGACACTGACGCTGACCTTCAGGCCATGGGCACGCAGCACAGTGCGGCTCTGCAGACCGATGATCGAGTAACGGCCCCACTTCTCGCCGCCCTGCACGGACTCCAGTAGATAGGAATACGGGGTATCGGCGAGCTTCAGGTAAAGGGACAGGGGGGTGTCGAAATCCGCCAGCGTCTCGAACGCAAGCGGAATGCGGTTATAGCCTTCGGCGGCCAAACGCAGGAATTCTTCGCGGGTCATGATCAGCCTCGTGGGCGGGGAGCCCCTTGGGGCTCCTGGAGATGAAAACGTCAGTGTGCAAGCAAGCGCGCCGGAGCATCCGGCCAGAATGAATTCAGGCGCGCCAGCGCCAACGGGCGATAGCCTTGATGATGCTCATTCCGGCTCGTGCGAGCCGATGCTTGCTGGAAACCACCACGTTTCTGTCTCGTTGAGGCGGATTGTCGGAGGGGTCCGGCGACATTAGCGCAGCGCCGTGGGCGGCGCAACCTCCCGGAAGCAGCTCACGCAGGTCATCCACCACGAGGGCCGGCTCCTCCTCGGCAATGGGCCGGCCGTGGTTGTAACCGTAGCTCAGCGCCACGCATTTCACCCCGGCGGCCTTGGCGGCGAGTACGTCGTTGCGCGAATCACCGACGAACAGCGCTTCGCTGCGGCTGACCCCGGTGATGTGCATCACGTGGAGCAACGCGGCCGGGTCCGGCTTCTGTTGCGGCAGGGTGTCACCACCGATGATCAGCGAGAAGTAACGGCCAAGCTTCATTTCGTCCAACAAGGGGGCAACGAAGCGTTCGGGCTTGTTGGTCACCAGCGCCAGTTCCACGTCCTTCTTCTTCAGCCATTTGAGGGTTTCCGCCACCCCCGGATAGACCGTGGTCAGTGCATGGCTTTCGGCATAGGCCTCCATGAATAGCTCCAGGCCGCGCTCGGCGTCGCTGTCATGCACGGCGGAGTGATCAAGGCCGCCGGCCAGGGCGCGGCGCACCAGCACCCGCGCGCCATTGCCAACCCATTCGCGAACCTGCTCGACGCCAGCAGCCGGGCGCCCGAGGGCGACCAGCATGCGGTCGACGGCAGCGGCCAGGTCCGGCACCGAGTCCACCAGGGTGCCGTCCAGGTCGAACATCACCAGGCGTGGCAGACGCCCATCAAACAACCGGTACAACGTGCCCATATCAGGCCTGGGCCAGTTCGGCGCGCATGGCGGCGATGACTTCGGCGTAGTCCGGGGCATTGAAGATGGCCGAACCGGCGACGAAGGTGTCGGCGCCCGCCGCAGCGATCTCACGGATGTTCTTCACGTTGACGCCGCCGTCGATCTCCAGGCGGATGTCGCGGCCGGAGGCGTCGATCAGGGCGCGGGCCTCGCGCAGCTTGTCGAGGGTGCCGGGGATGAACTTCTGCCCGCCGAAGCCGGGGTTCACGCTCATCAGCAGGATCATGTCGACCTTGTCCATCACGTACTTCAGCACGTCCAGCGGGGTGGCCGGGTTGAACACCAGGCCAGCCTTGGCGCCGCCGTCACGGATCAGTTGCAGGGAACGATCGACGTGCAGGGTGGCTTCCGGGTGGAAGGTGACGTAGGTGGCGCCGGCCTCGATGAAGTCGCCGATGATGCGGTCCACGGGCGAAACCATCAGGTGCGCGTCGATCGGCGCGGTGATGCCGTACTTGCGCAGTGCCGAGCAGACCATCGGGCCGATGGTCAGGTTGGGCACGTAGTGGTTGTCCATCACGTCGAAGTGAACGATGTCGGCGCCGGCGGCGAGAACGTTCTCCACTTCCTCGCCCAGGCGGGCGAAATCGGCGGAAAGGATCGACGGAGCGATGGCGAAGGGCTGCATGGCTGACCTCAGGGGGGGGAATCACGGTGGCGCGAATTGTAGCCGGGATGGATGGCGCGCGGGGATTCGACCGATGACTGAGGCGGGAGGGAAAAGCACCTGCCCGCTACGGGGACGCGGGCAGGCGAAGGTTGGAACGGGTTATTCCGGCATGGACGTGCGCATGCGCTCGCTGCGGCCGCGCAGCCACTCCAGCACCAGCAGCAGGACGATGGAGAAGCCGATCAGCAGGGTCGCCGCGGCGGCGATGGTCGGGCTGAGGTTCTCGCGGATGCCGCTGAACATCTGCCGTGGCAGGGTCGCCTGCTCGGGGCCGGCGAGGAACAGCGTCACCACCACTTCGTCGAAGGAGGTGGCGAAGGCGAACAGCGCCCCGGAGATCACCCCCGGCGCGATCAGCGGCAAGGTCACCTTGAAGAACGCGGTCAGCGGCGGCGCACCCAGGCTGGCGGCGGCACGCACCAGGTTGTAGTTGAAGCCCTGCAGGGTGGCCGACACCGTGATGATCACGAAGGGCACGCCCAGCACCGCGTGCACCAGGATCAACGACAGGTAGCTGTTGCCCAGGCCCAACGGGGCGAAGAACAGGTAGCTGGCCACGCCGATGATCACCACCGGCACCACCATCGGCGAAATCAGCAGGCTCATCACCAGCGCCTTGCCGCGGAACTCGCCGCGGGTCAGGCCGATGGATGCCAGGGTGCCGAAGACCATCGCCAGCACGGTGGCCGCCGGAGCGACGATCATGCTGTTGGTCAGCGAGCGCATCCACTCGGCCGAGCTGAAGAAGTCGGCATACCAGCGCAGGGAGAAGCCCTGCAGCGGATAGACCAGGAAGGTGCCGGAGTTGAACGACAGCGGCACGATCACCAGCACCGGCAGGATCAGGAACAGCAGCACCAGGCCGCAGAGGCCGCGCAGCGTGTAGAACCACAGGCGCTCGACCGGGGACATGTAGGGACTCAGCATGAAGCTCTCTCCTCAGAATCTTTTCTTGTTACCCCGCCCTCTCCCGACCCTTCGGGCCACCCTCTCCCGCACGCGGGAGAGGGGGATCGGACGGCCTCCTTCGGAGGCGTTTTATCCCAGACGCAGGCGGCCGGCGCCGACCAGCCAGGTGTAAACCACGTACAGCACCAGGGTGGCGAACAGCAGCATGCCGCCCAGGGCCGTGGCCATGCCCCAGTTGATGGTGGTGTTGGTGAAGAAAGCGACGAAGTAGCTGACCATCTGGTCGTTCGGGCTGCCCAGCAGCGCCGGGGTGATGTAGTAGCCGATGGACAGGATGAACACCAGCAGACAGCCGGCGCCGACACCAGCCACGGTCTGCGGGAAGTACACCCGCCAGAAGCTGGCGAACGGGTGGCAGCCCAGGGAAATCGCCGCGCGCATGTAGCTGGGGGAGATGCCCTTCATCACGCTGTAGATCGGCAGGATCATGAACGGCAGCATGATGTGCACCATGGCGATGTAGACGCCGGTGCGGTTGAACACCAGCTGCAACGGCTGGTCGATCAGGCCGAGTTTGATCAGCGCGCCGTTGATCAGGCCGCCAGACTGCAGCAGCACGATCCAGGCGGCGACGCGCACCAGGATCGAGGTCCAGAACGGCAGCAGCACCAGGATCATCAGCAGGTTGCTCTTGCGCGTCGGCAAGTTGGCCAGCAGGTAGGCCAGCGGATAGGCCAGCAGCAGGCAGATGACGGTGATCACCGCGCCCATCCAGAAGGTGCGGGCGAAGATGTCCAGGTAGATGGCCTGGTCCGGCGTGGCCGGAGCCAGTTCGCCCAGGTCATCGATGCGATGGTCGAGGGAGGCCAGCAGGTAATAGGGGGTCAGATGGCTGGCATTGCGGCGGATCGCCTGCCAGTAGGCCGGGTCACCCCAACGCTCGTCCAGACTCTCCAGGGCGTCCTTGTAGGAAGCCGGCTCGGTCTTGAACGGCAGTGCGCGAGCGGTCTTGGCCATCAGGCTGCGGTAGCCGGCCAGTTCCATGTTCAGGCGCTTGGAGAGATCGCCGATGGTCTGGTTCTTGCGCGCCGCAGCGAGGTCTTCAGCGAGGGCCTTGTACACCGGTTCGGCGGGCAGCGCCTTGCCATCCCAGCCGGAAATGGCGTCGACGGTGCGCGGCATGGAACCGACCACTTCCGGGTTGTTCACGCTCTTGTAGAGCAGCGCGCCGATGGGCACCAGGAAGGTCAGCAGAAGGAAGATCAGCAGCGGCAGGATCAGCGCCTGGGACTTCAGGCGGTTCATCCGCTCGGCTCGGGCGAGGCGCTGCTTGAGGCTGGGGCCGGCGACCTCGTTCAGTGGCACTGCAGTGGCCATGGCGAACTCCGTTGGAACAGGTATTTAGGTTCAGGCCCTAAGGCCAGGGTGAGGAAGAATCTCCCTCACCCCCAGCCCCTCTCCCAAAGGGAGAGGGGAGTAGCAGCCGGACTTACTTGGCCGCCCAGGAGTTGAAGCGCTGTTCCAGTTGCTCGCCGTAGTCAGCCCAGAAGGTGACGTCCATGGCGACCTGGTCCTTGATGTTCTCCGGGGTGGTCGGCATGTCCTTCAGCAGGCCCTTGTCCAGCAGCGGCACGGCCTGGGTGTTGGCCGGGCCATAGGCGATGTTCTCGGAGTAGGTCTTCTGCTGCTCGGGCTTGACCGAGAAAGCGATGAATTCCTTGGCCTTGTCGGCATCCTTGGCACCCTTCGGGATGGCCCAGGAGTCGAAGTCGTAAATGCCGCCGGTCCACACGACCTTCAGGTTGCTTTCCTTCTGCACCGCAGCGATGCGGCCGTTGTAGGCGGAGCTCATGACCACGTCACCGGAAGCGAGGAACTGCGGCGGCTGGGCGCCGGCTTCCCACCACTGGATGCTCGGCTTGATCTCGTCGAGCTTCTTGAAGGCGCGGTCCTGGCCTTCCTTGGTGGCCAGCACGGTGTAAACGTCCTTCGGCGCAACGCCGTCGGCCATCAGGGCGAATTCGAGGGTGTACTTGGCGCCCTTGCGCAGGCCGCGCTTGCCCGGGAATTTCTTCACGTCCCAGAAATCGGCCCAGCTGGTGGGGGCGGACTGCAGCTTGTCGGCGTTGTAGGCCAGCACGGTGGACCATACGAAGAAGCCGACACCGCAGGGCTGGATGGCGCCGGGAACGAAGTCTTCGGCCTTGCCGAACTGGGCGGCGTCCAGCTCTTCGAACATGCCTTCGTCGCAACCACGGGCAAGTTCAGGCGACTCCACCTCAACCAGGTTCCAGGAAACGCTGTTGGTGTCGACCATGGCCTTCACCTTGGCCATTTCGCCGTTGTATTCGCCAGCGATGATCTTGTCGCCGGTGCTCTTCTGGTAGGGCTCGTAGAACGCCTTGACCTGCGCATTCTTGTTGGCACCGCCGAAGGACACCACGGTCAGGTCTGCAGCCATGGCCTGTGCGGCGCAGGCCAACCCGAGGGCGATGGCGGTGAGTTTCAGGGATTTCGACATTGTTGTTTTCTCCACAGTGCAGGGTTGCTAATGCGTTGGCGCCGCCGCGTCATTCCGCCAGAAGCGGGTCCAGTGCGCGGACGTGCTCCACTTGCCAGCCGAGCGGCACCACATCGCCTACCGCCAGTGCGGGGTCGAGCTCAGCAATAGGTTGCTTGACGAAGAAGTCGGGCTTGCCACAGACCTCCATGCGGATACGCACGTGGTCGCCCAGGTAGATGAACTCGGTAACGCGCCCGGAGAAACGGTTCGCGCAGCTTTCGCTGTGGCCGTTGATGCGCACGCGTTCGGGACGGATCGACAGGGTCACCGGTTCACCCGGCTGACCGACGTTGATCGCCAGGGCCTCGACCTTCTCGCCTCGGGCCAGGCGAACCACGCACTTGTCGCCGTCGCGGCTTTCCAGTTGGCCGTTGATGCGATTGTTCTCGCCGATGAAGTTGGCCACGAAGGTGTTCTTCGGCAGCTCGTAGAGCTCGCGCGGTGGGGCGATCTGCTGGATCTCGCCCTGATGGAACACGGCCACGCGGTCGGACATGGTCAGGGCTTCGCCCTGGTCGTGGGTCACGTAGACCACTGTCACGCCCAGCCGCTCGTGGATGTGCTTGATCTCCATCTGCATGTGTTCACGCAGTTGCTTGTCCAGCGCACCGAGTGGTTCGTCCATCAGCACCAGCTGGGGTTCGAACACCAGGGCACGGGCCAGGGCGACACGCTGCTGCTGGCCGCCGGAAAGTTGGCCGGGATAGCGGTTGCGGAAGGTGTCCAGCTGGACCATGGACAGCGCGCGCTTGACCCGCTCGCTGGCGTCGGTCTTGCTCATGCCGCGCACGGAGAGCGGGAAGGCGAGGTTCTCGGCCACCGTCATGTGCGGGAACAGGGCGTAGTTCTGGAACACCATGCCGATGTCACGCTTGTGCGGGGGCACGTTGTTGATGGAGCGACCGGCCAGGAGGATTTCGCCGCTGGTAGGGGTCTCGAACCCGGCGAGCATCATCAGGCTGGTGGTCTTGCCGGAGCCGGACGGCCCGAGCAGGGTGAGGAATTCGCCTTTGCGAATATCCAGGTTGAGGTCTTTGACGATCAGGGTCTCGCCGTCGTAGCTCTTCTGCACGCCGCGAAAGCTGACCAGGATGTCGTTGCCTTTTGTCTCGGCCATAACCGCACCTTTATTTTTGTGTCTGCCGTAGACCAAAGCCTAGAGAAGGCGGCAAACCACGCAAATCGGGCGGTATGAGAGATTGCTATAAGGCTTAGAGAGGATTTTTTGTAGGGATCGCCCTACAAATCAGAGCGCGATCGTCGGACATTCAAAGAAGCTTGTGCTCCACGGCGTACTTCACCAGGTCAGCCACCGAGTGCAATCCAAGCTTCTGCATCAGGCGCGCCTTGTGGGTGCTCACCGTCTTGCTGCTGACCGCCAGTTGCTGGGCGATTTCATTCACCCCCTCGCCGCGTACCAGGCGCTCGAATACCGAGAACTCACGCTCCGAAAGCAGCGTATGGGCCGGCCGAGCGTCGGTCAGCCCCACCTCGAAGACCATGCGGTCGGCCAGGTCCGGATCGATGTAACGACCGCCTGAGGCCACCTTGCGGATCGCGGTGAGCAGCAGAGCCGGGTCGCTGTCCTTGGTGGCGTAGCCGGCGGCGCCGATCTTCAACGCCCGCGCCGCCATCTGCGCTTCGTCGTGCATGGACAGCACCAGCACGGCCGGCGGATTGCTCAGGGCGCGGATGCGCGGAATGGCTTCCAGGCCATTTACCCCGGGCATGGAGATATCCAGCAGCACTACTTCGCAGGGTGTCTGGCGCAGCGCATCCATCAGCTGCTCGCCGTTGCCGGCCTCCCCCGCCACGCAAAGGTCCTTGGCCAGCCCGATGAGCTGCTTGATGCCCTCGCGGACGATGGTGTGGTCTTCGGCCACCAGTACTCGGATCACGCCACTTTCTCCTTATCCAACGCCACGCGCACGCAGAGGGTGGTGCCCTCGCCCGGCTGACTCTCTATCTGCAGGCTACCGCCCAGCATCAGCACGCGCTCGCGCATGCCCACCAGGCCGAATGATCCGCCGCCCTTGGCGCCAGTATCGAAACCACGGCCATCGTCGCTGATGCGCAGGCAGATCATGTCGTCCTCCTCACTGAGGCGAACCGCGACAGTATGCGCTTCGGCATGACGCATGACGTTGGTCAGCGCTTCCTGCAGCACGCGGAACAGGCCCACCGCCTTGGCATCGGACAACTGCGGCAGCTGTTCGGGCACTTCCACCAGGCAGGGAATCTGCGTGCGGGCCTCGAAGCGCCGTGCCTGCCATTCGATGGCCGAGGCGATGCCGGCATCGAGGATCGGTGGCCGCAATGCCGTCGCCACATCGCGCACGAGTTGGAACAACTGGGCGATCAGCCGCTTCATGCTGTCCAGCCGCTCCTTGAGCCCGGCGTCGAGCCCGGCATAGGCCAGTTCGCACATGGAGGTCTCCAGTTTGAGTACCGTGAGCACCTGGCCCAGTTCGTCGTGCACTTCCCGGGCGATGCGCGCCTTCTCTTCCTCACGCACGCTTTCCAGGTGCGCCGACAGCTCACGCAACTGGGCGCGGGAAGCCCCCAGCTCCAGTTCGATCTGTTTATTGGCGGTGATGTCCCAGACCACGCCATCCCAGACCGCGCGGCCATCATCGAAGATCCGCGCACTGGCCTTGATGTCGGCCCAGCGCAGCTCACCGCCGCGCGTGAGGATGCGCCCCTGCCAATGCCAATCGCGATCGGCCTCCAGCGCCTGCAACTGGCTCTCCCAGTAGCCATCGCGATCCTCCGGGTGGACCAGGCCGCGAATGCCGCGCCCGGTATCCAGCAACTCGCTGGCGCTGTAACCCACCAACCCTTCGCTTCCCTCGCCGATGAAAGCGAACGCGGACGGCGCGCCGGCTTTCGGCCGCTCCAGGCGGAACACCAGGCCGGGCACGTTGGATGCGATGCCCTTCAGGCGCGCCTCGCTCTCTTCGAGTGCCTCGCGGGCGCGGCGACGTTCGGTCGCGTCGGAAAGGAACACCACCAGGTACTCGGAAGAGCCGAAGCGCAGGAAACTCAGCGATACATCCGCCGGCAGCCAGCTTCCATCGGGGCGCAGGCAGCGTGTCTCGAAGCTCAGCGGCCCTTCGTCGCTGTTGCGCGCACGGCGCCAGAGGTCGAGCCAGCGGTCCATATTCAGTTCGGGCTGAAAGTCGGCCAGGGGCCGGTCCGCCAGGCTGCCCGGCGCATAGCCGAGCATCTGTTCGGCGGCACGGTTGGCGTAGCGCACGTGACTGTCCCAGTTCACCCAGAGAATGCCCAGGGTGCTGTGGTCGATGGAGAACTGGGTGAGTCGCAGGGCCTCTTCAGCCGCTTCGCGCAATTGCAGGGCATGGCGGGCATCCAGCAATTGCCGCTCCAGCCGACGCCGCTGCCGACGCAGCCAGGCGATGATGGCCGCAGCGGCCAGCAGCAATACACCCAGCAGCAGGCAGAGGTTCTGCCAGAAGCCCGCGGACTCGCCCAGGCGCGGATACTTGGGCTGCAGCCAGCGCTCGTGGAGCTGGTCGAGATCCTTGGCCGGCAGGCTGCGCAGGGCGATGTCGATAATCGCGGCCAGTTCCGGCCAGTCCCTGCGCGAGGCGACCCGCAGCAGCTGCGGAAATCCGATATCCCCCACCACCGCCAGCCCGGCGAATTCCTGCTCGCGGGACAGGCGACTGAGCTGGGCCTCATCCAGCACGGCGTAGCGCACCTGCTCGGCGAGCAGTGCCTGGAGCGCCTGCCGCTCACTGGCCATTGGCTTGAGGTCGAGGTTGGAATAGGTAGCGCGCAGGTAATCGGCCACCGCGCTGGGCTGGCGCAGGGCCACGGGCGAGGTGGCATCGAGTTGCTCCAGGTCCACCGCCGCACTGCCCTCCCGCTCGCCTACCAGCAACTGGGAAACCCGCAGGTAGGGATCGGAGAACAGCCACAGACGCAGGCCGGCAGGCGTCTGGCCAAGGCCCGGGGCCAGGTCGATCTGCCCGCTGCGCATGGCCTGTTCCAATTCGGGCTGGCTGTCGTAGGTGCGCCAGACCAGTTCCACGCCCATGTCCCTGGCTAGCCAGTTCATCAGCTCGACGTTGGCGCCGGACAGTTGCTGCAGGCGACGATCCAGCTGTACATAAGGCGCCTGGAGCACAGCGCCGACACGCAGCTGGGCGTGATTCTCGAGCCATTGCCGCTGACTTTCGTCCAGAGGCAGATGGCTCGACGCCGCCAGCGCGGGCATCGCCAGGCAGCAGGCGAACAACAGGGAAAGGAGCGCACGGATCATGGATGGCCAACCGCAACCAGGAGAAACAGCCGACATACCTTACTCCAGCCGTGGCGAACCATGCGAAGGCTCGGCCTGACAAATGCACGATGAGCCATTAGGCTCCTGCTTCCCAGCTTGTCCAGGAAGTCCCCGATGCCCCCTGCCATTCGCCCTGCCCTCGCAGCCCTTTGCCTCGCCCTGCTGCCCGCCTCCCCGGCGCCGCTGGCCGAAGAAGACGCCGCAACCGCGCCGAAGGAGACTGCGCCGGCAGTAGAGCGAGCGCCCCTGGAGGAACGCAGCCAGGAGGAGGCCAGCAGCCTGGAGCGCCAACTTCCTGCACGGGAGCAACAGCAGCTCAAGGCCGGCGAGGAGAGTTTCCTCGTGCTCTGGCAGCCTGCGAATGTCGGTGAGCCCAGCGGACTGGTGATTCTCCTCCCAGGCGAAGGCGAGAGCGCCGACTGGCCCGAGGCCATAGGACCGCTGCGGCGCAAGTTGCCGGACTCCGGCTGGAGCACCCTCGCCCTGACCCTGCCGGACCCCAGCGGCGACCCACTGCCGCCCCGCCCGCCGAAGACCGAGGAACCGAGCAAGGCGGAGCCGGCGGTAAGCCCGGAGAAGGCCGAAGAGGAAGGTCCCGCCAATACCGAGCAGGCTGGTAGCGCCGAACCCAATACCGATCCGGCGCCTCCGCCGCTGTCCCGCGATGCCATCCAGAAAACACAGACCGAGCGTGTGTTCACCCGCATCGACGCTGCGCTGGCCTTCGCCCGCCAGCAGAAACCCGGGGTGATCGTGCTGCTGGGGCATGGCACCGGCGCCTACTGGGCAACACAGTACCTCGCCGCCAATGAACCGAAGGACGTGCGCAATCTCCTGCTGGTGGCAGCGGAATTACCTGCCGGCTACGAGCCCGCGCTGGAGGATTCCTTGCCCGCACTGAAACTGGCCACCGGCGACTTCTATTACAAGGACCAGCCCACCGACCGCGACGCCGCCCTGCGCCGTCTGCATGCGAGCAAGCGGCAGAAGCACCCGGCCTATATCCAGATCGCCATGAAAGGCCTGCCGGCTGATCGACGCATCGAACAGGAGCAGCTCATCCGGCGCATTCGCGGCTGGCTGAGCCTGCATCTGGAAGCGAACGCCAGCAAGGCGCCAGCAAGTGCCGCTTCAGGTCCCTCCATCTAAGGAAGAACCCAGCGCAACGTCGCTCCGAAGAACGCTTCAGCGGAAACCGTGACGCTCGCGGATCAGGTTGTAGGCGCTGTGCAGTTCGCGGGTGCGGTCAGTAGCGGCGCGCACCAGGGCGGGACTGGCGCCTGAGCCGGCCAGTTTGTCCGGATGGTTCTGGCTGAGCAGGCGGCGGTAGGCACGCTTGATCACCGCCGGTTCGCAGTCGGCAGTCACCCCCAGCAGGATCAGGGCTTCCTTGTAGCTGTTGCCACGCTTGGGTGGCAGGCCATGGGGAATGTCGTATCCCGCCCCCAGCGCCTCTATCCGGGATGTCGGAAGGCCGAGCCAATGCCCCCACTGCAGGATGAGTTCGCGCTCATGCTGGCCGATCCGGCCATCGGCAGCCGCCATCTGCCAGCAACTGCGCAGCAGGCGCTCCACGGTCAAACGCTCGTCCTTCAGCACGCGCAGGCTGGGCTGCAGGTTGTCGTTGCCGGCCTTACCACGGTTGAAGGCCGCAATGGCCCGACGGGCACCGGCGTCATCCAGGCCGATTCGCTTCATTTCGGAGCGCGCCTGCTGGATGTGGGCTTCCTGCACCCGCCCATCGCTCTTGGCCAGACGGCCGAGCAGGACGAACAGCAGGTCCTGCTCTTCGATGGCAGGATCCCCCCGCAGGCGCGCACGCAGATCGCCCCAGGACTCCAGCTTCAGGCGCCGGTCGAGCACCTGCCCCAGCAGCGCACCGAGCATGGCGCCCGGAATGCTCGCAAGGGCGAAGCCGGCCGCGGCGCCGATCAGGGTGGCAGGCCAGACCAACTCAGGCCTCCGCCGTCAGCAGGCGTTCGACTTCCGCCAGGCGCTCGTGGGTGCCGACATCCACCCAGCGTCCCGAGAAGCGCTCACCGCTCACCTGGCCGGCAGCCATGGCCTGACGCAGCAACGGTGCCAGCTTGAAGGCACCGGGCTGGCAGTCGGCGAACAGGCGCGGATGGAGCACGGCGATGCCGCTGTAGGTGAGACTGGGCTCACCCTCCACCGCATCACTCACACGGCTGCCGTCCAGGCGGAAGTCGCCACGCGGATGGTGGGCCGGGTTGTCCACCAGCACCAAGTGGGCCAGGCCGTCCAGCGGTTGACGCAGGCGGCGGAAGTCGAAGTCGGTCCAGACATCGCCATTCACCACCAGGAAGGGGTCATCCCCCAGCAGCGGCAGCGCACGGTGGATACCACCGCCGGTTTCCAGGGGTTCGCCCTCGGCAGAGTAGCGGATGGACAGGCCGAAGCGCGCACCATCGCCCAGGTGGTCCTCGATCTGCTGGCCGAGCCAGGCATGGTTGATCACCAGCTCGCGAAAGCCGGCATCCGCCAGCGCCCGGAGATGGAACTCGATGAGCGGGGTGTCGGCGGCACGCACCAGCGGTTTCGGGGTATGCAGGGTCAGGGGGCGCATGCGCTCGCCCCTGCCCGCGGCAAGGATCATGGCCTTCATTGGGCGACAGCCTCGTCCCAGGGCAGGCTGGCGAGCAGCTCACCCAACTCGGCCAGTTCCGGACGACGCTCGATCACTGCCTTTATATAGGCAAAGAAGCGCGGCACATCGCCCAGGTACTTGGGCTTGCCATCGCGATGGCAGATACGCGCGAAGATGCCGATGACCTTGAGGTGGCGCTGCACGCCCATCAGGTCGCTGGCACGACGGAACTCGGCGAACTCGGCCTGGACCGGAATCCCCGCCGCGCGGGCCTGGGTCCAGTAGCGTTCCAGCCAACCGGCGACGCGCTCCTCGGGCCAGCTGAGGAAGGCGTCCTTGAACAGACAGGTGACGTCGTAGGTGACCGGGCCGTAGACAGCATCCTGGAAGTCCAGCACGCCCGGGTTCGGGGCACTGAGCATCAGGTTGCGCGGCATGTAGTCGCGATGCACCAGCACTTGCGGCTGGGCCAGGGCGCTGTCGATCAGCAAGTCGGAAATGCGCTGCCAGGCCGCCAGACGCTCGCCTTCCAGCTCGATCCCCAGGTGACGTTGCAGGTACCACTCGGGGAACAACTGCAGCTCGCGACGCAACAGGGCATCGTCGTAGCTGGGCATGGGGACGTCGAGGCTGCGCTTCTGGAACGTCAGCAGGGCCTGCAGGGCGTCCTCGAACAGAGCGTCGGCGTTCTCGGCATTGATGACGTCGAGGTAGGTCTGGCGTCCCAGATCATCGAGGATCAGGAAGCCCTGCTCGACATCGGCAGCCAGGATGCGCGGCACGTGCACGCCCGCCTCGGCGAGCATGCCGGCCACCTTGACGAAGGGGCGGCAGTCTTCGCGCGGCGGCGGCGCGTCCATCAGGATCAGGGTGCGCCCCTCAGCCTCCCAGCGGAAGTAACGACGGAAGCTGGCGTCGCTGCTGGCCGGAACCAGCGTGGCGGCAGGCACGGGGCCCCAGCCTTCGGCAGCGAACAGGGTGGGCAACTGCTGGTCCAGCCATTGGCTCAGCTGCTGAAGGCGAAGGTCTTCGTGGTGCATCGGGTGGTCTCCGGCGGCGCTAGCCGTTGTGCGGGTCATGCTTTATTATCCAGCATCTTTTTCAGCCCATCGAGAGGCGTGCGGCCCAGCGGGCCGAAGGCGCGCAGGAAGCCCGGACTAATAAGATGGCAGTAAGATCCCCCGCGTTTCGTAGAAAGTTCCCCCTGCTGGTGACCGGCAGCCTGCTGGCCCTCCAGCCAGTAGCCACCTCGTTCGTCGTCGCCGCAGAGCAGTTCGATTGCAAGGCTTCCACTGCCGGCGGTTGGGCCTGTGCGCCCAAGGCCAGCGCCGAAAGCCTGCCGCCACGCCCGGTACACAGCGACAGCGCCGTGAGCTCGACCATTGGCGTTGCTCCCCAGGCCACCGAAGGTGGTGAAGCCGAGGGCGGCAAGCCGACTCTGGTTACCGAGGCCGAAGGCAAGGGCCTGGCCTCTCGCAGTGCCGACTACAGTCACCTCGACTGGGTGCCGCGCGACAAGCTCACCCCTGCGCAACTGGCTGAAGCCGGCCCCTATTGCGCCGGTGCCTATATCGAGCCGCCGCGTCCGGGCATCAACGACGACACTTCGCCGGAAGATGCGCCGACCTACATCTCCGCCAAGGCCTCGCGCTACGAGCAGGAGAAGCAGATCGCCACCCTCGCCGGTGACGTCGTCCTGCGTCAGGGCAGCATGCAGGTGGAGGCCGACGAAGCCAACCTGCACCAGGCCGAAAACCGTGGCGAGCTGGTCGGCAACGTCAAGCTGCGCGACAAGGGCGCCCTGGTGGTCGGTGACCACGCCGACCTGCAACTGGACAACGGCGAAGCCAAGATCGACAACGCCGAGTACGTCCTGCACCAGTCGCATACCCGCGGCAGTGCCCTGTACGCCAAGCGCCAGGAAGACGCGGTCATCCGCCTGAAAGACGGTACCTACACCCGTTGCGAACCGGGTGACAACGCCTGGCACCTGAAGGGCAACAACATCAAGCTGAACCCGGCTACCGGTTTCGGCACCGCGACCAACGTCACCCTGCGGGTCAAGGACATTCCGGTGTTCTATACCCCGTACATCTATTTCCCGATCGACGACCGTCGCCAGTCCGGCTTCCTGCCACCGACAATCGGCAGCAGCAGCGACACCGGCTTCCTGCTGGTCACGCCGTACTACTTCAACCTGGCGCCGAACTACGACGCTACCCTGTACCCACGCTACATGGCCAAGCGCGGCCTGCTGATGGAAGGCGAGTTCCGCTACCTGACCCGCAGCAGCGAAGGCCAACTGGGCGCCGCCTACCTCGATGACAAGGAAGACGAGCGCAAGCTCATGTCCGAGTACGAGAAGAAGCGCTGGCTGTACAACTGGAAACACACCGGTGGCCTGGACTCCCGCCTGCTGGCCGAAGTCGACTACACCGACATCAGCGACCCGTACTACTTCGACGACCTGGACACCGACCTGGGTGTGGACACCCCCACCTACGTCAACCAGCGCGGCACCCTCACCTATCGTGGCGATACCTACACCGCGAAGCTGAATGCCCATGCGTATGAACTGGCGACCATTTCAGATATCACTCCGTATGACCGCCTGCCACAGGTCACCCTGGACGGCGCGTTGCCCTTCCAGCCCGGCGGCCTGAACTTCGCCTACAGCACCGAGTTCGTGCGTTTCGACCGCAACCTGCGCGACGGCCTGTTCACCGATATCGATGGCGTTACTTCGCCGTGGAACGACAACAATCTCAAGGGCCTGGCCCGCGCCAACGGCGACCGTACCCACCTGGAGCCAAGCGTCAGCCTGCCGATGAACTGGACCTGGGGCTATCTCAAGCCGAAGGTCAAGTACGCCTATACCCAGTACGACCTGGACCTGGACCAACAAGGCAAGAACACCCTGCTGGCCGAACAGACCTTCCACGGCAGCCAGGATCGCCAGGTACCGATCTACAGCGTCGACAGCGGCCTGTATTTCGACCGCAAGACCCAGTTCTTCGGCAAGAATTACACCCAGACCCTGGAACCGCGCCTGTACTACCTCTACGTACCGGAAGAGGACCAGACCGATATCCCGCTGTTCGATACCGGCGAGCCTACCTTCAGCTACTCGTCGCTGTGGCGTGACAACCGCTTCTCCGGCCGCGACCGGATTGGCGATGCCAACCAGATCTCCCTGGGTGCGACCAATCGCTGGATCGAGTCCAATGGCTTCGAGCGCCAGCGCTTCAGCATCGGCCAGGCGTTCTACTTCCAGGACCGCAAGGTGCAGTTGCCGGGTGTCGACTTCCACGACCGTGCCGACGCGCAGGCCGATGTTTCGCCCTACGCGCTGGAGTACATGTATCGCTTCAACCGCGACTGGCGCATCAACTCGGACTTCAACTGGGACCCGGATTCCCATCGCACCCGCTCCGGCAGCGCGATGTTCCACTACCAGCCTGAAGACAATCCGAACAAGGTGGTCAACGCCGGCTATCGCTACCGCAACGACACCATCCGCTTCGACCAGTCCACTGGTACCTGGAACGTAGGTGGCGGCGACTTCGGGACCCCCGGCACGCCGGGCTTCATCAAGGACTACTACAAGATCAGCCAGCACGACTTCTCGGTCATCTGGCCGGTGGTCCCGCAATGGAGCGCCATTGCTCGCTGGCAGTACGACTACAACCGTGACCGTACCCTGGAAGCCTTCGGTGGCTTCGAGTACGACAGCTGCTGCTGGAAGTTGCGCCTGATCAATCGCTACTGGGTGGACTACGACGAGTTCGACCAGACCCCCGACACGACCAACGAAAGCGGCGACCGCGGGATCTTCCTGCAAATCGTCCTGAAGGGCCTCGGCGGCATCGTTGGCAACAAGGCCGAAGGCTTCCTGGAAAAAGGCATTCAAGGTTACCGTGAACGTGAAGACCAAGCTCTCTGATTGTCTGCGCCCGCTGCTGTTGGGCGCCCTTCTCCTCGGCGGCCTCGCGCACGCCGAGGTCCGCTCCATCGACCGCGTGGTCGCCATTGTCGATAACGATGTGATCATGCAGAGCCAGCTGGACCAGCGTCTGCGTGAAGTGCAGCAGACTATCGCCAAGCGCGGCGCCTCGCTGCCGCCCGAGCATGTGCTGAGCCAGCAGGTGCTGGAACGCCTGATCATCGAGAACATTCAGCTGCAGATCGGCGACCGCTCCGGCATCCGTATCGCCGATGAAGAACTGAACCAGGCTATCGAAGCCATCGCCCAGCGCAATGGCATGACGGTCGACCAGTTCCGCAGCGCTCTCGCCCGAGACGGCCTGTCCTATGACGACGCCCGCGACCAGGTTCGCCGCGAAATGGTCATCAGCCGCGTCCGTCAGCGTCGTGTGGCCGAGCGTATCCAGGTCACCGACCAGGAAGTGCAGAACTTCCTCGCTTCCGACATGGGCAAGATCCAGCTGTCCGAGGAATTCCGCCTGGCCAACATCCTGATCCCGGTACCGGAAGGCTCCTCGCCGAGCACCATCCAGGCTGCCGAGCGCCAGGCCCAGGAGCTGTACCAGCAGCTGCAGCAAGGTGCCGACTTCGCCCAGCTGGCGATTTCCCGCTCCGCTGGCGAAACCGCGCTGGAAGGCGGCGAGATCGGCTGGCGCAAGGCCGCCCAGCTGCCGCCGCCCTTCGACGCCATGATCGGAGCCCTGCAGCCTGGCCAGGTAACCGAACCGGTCCGCACCCCGGGCGGTTTCATCATCCTCAAGCTGATGGAAAAGCGCGGTGGCGACACCCTGGTTCGCGACGAAGTGCACGTCCGCCACATCCTGCTCAAGCCCAGCGAGATTCGCAGCGAAGCGGATACCCAGCGTCTGGCCGAGCGTCTGTACGAGCGCATCCAGGCCGGCGAAGACTTCGGCGAACTGGCCAAGAGCTTCTCGGAAGACCCGGGTTCGGCCCTCAACGGCGGCGACCTGAACTGGATCGACCCCAACGCCCTGGTTCCGGAGTTCCGCGCAGTCATGGCCAAGACCCCTGCCGGCGAGCTCTCCAAGCCGTTCAAGAGCCCCTACGGCTGGCACGTCCTGGAAGTACTGGGCCGCCGCGCCACCGACAGCAGCGAGAAGTTCCGCGAGCAGCAGGCCATCAACATCCTGCGTAACCGCAAGTACGACGAAGAACTGCAGGCCTGGCTGCGCCAGATCCGCGACGAAGCCTACGTCGAAACCAAGCTGTAAGTCGCTGGGTCCTGTCCGGCGCGCTGGCGGTACAATCACCGCCAACGCGCTGGACACCAAGCAAGGACCCGCAATGAAACCTCTCCGCTTCGCCCTCACCCCAGGTGAACCCGCCGGCATCGGCCCCGACCTTTGCCTGCTACTCTCCCGCACCGCCCAGCCCCACGCCCTGATTGCCATCGCCAGCCGCGACTTGCTTGAGCAACGCGCCGCTGAACTGGGCCTGTCGATACAGCTGATCGAGACCGATCCATCCCGCCTGCCGGAATCCCCGGCCCCCTCTGGCAGCCTCTACGTCTGGGACACGCCCCTACGAGTCGCGACCAAGCCAGGCCAGCTGGAGCCGGAGAACGCCGACTATGTGCTGGAAACCCTGACCCGCGCCGGACAGGGCTGCCTCGACGGACTGTTCGCCGGGATGATCACCGCCCCTGTGCACAAGGGCGTGATCAACGAAGCCGGTATCGCCTTCTCCGGCCATACCGAATTTCTCGCTGATCTGACCGCCACCAAGCAAGTCGTGATGATGCTGGCCACTCGTGGCTTGCGCGTGGCCCTAGTGACCACTCACCTGCCTCTCAAGGACGTCGCCGCCGCCATTACGCCCGACCGGCTCCAGCGAGTCAGTCGCATCCTCCATGCGGACCTAGTGAACAAGTTCGGCATTGCCAAGCCGCGCATCCTGGTGTGTGGCCTCAATCCCCACGCCGGCGAAGGCGGCCACCTGGGCCGGGAGGAACTGGAAGTCATCGAGCCGACGCTCGAATGCCTGCGCGAAGAGGGCCTGAACCTGGTCGGCCCGCTGCCCGCCGACACCCTGTTCACTCCCAAGCACCTGGAGCATTGCGACGCCGTGCTTGCCATGTACCACGACCAGGGGCTGCCAGTGCTCAAGTACAAGGGTTTTGGCGCGGCGGTGAACGTCACCCTGGGGCTGCCAATCATCCGCACTTCGGTGGACCATGGCACTGCCCTTGACCTGGCCGGTACCGGACGTATCGACTGCGGCAGCCTTGAAGTCGCCCTGGAAACCGCCTACCAGATGGCCGCTGCGCAGCAAGCCCGTCAATGAACCGCACTTCCCGCGCCGCTTTCGCGGCCAAGCCTTAGGCGGCGCGGGCTGGCGCCTGATAAACTGCGCGACTCAAGTTTCCACGCCAGGCTCCCCGCCTGGCCCCAAGGCCTGGAGCCTTCGATGTCCGAACACTACCAACACCGTGCGCGCAAGCGTTTCGGTCAGAACTTCCTGCATGACGCCGGCATCATCCACCGCATCCTGCGCAGCATTCACGCCCGCCAAGGCGAGCGCCTGCTGGAGATCGGCCCGGGCCAGGGCGCCCTCACCGAAGGCCTGCTGGCCAGCGGCGCCCAGCTCGACGTCGTCGAGCTGGACCTGGACCTGATCCCCATCCTGAAGCACAAGTTCGGCCTTCTGCCGAACTTCCGCCTCAACCAGGGCGATGCGCTGAAGTTCGACTTCCGCCAACTCAACGCCGAACCCCACAGCCTGCGAGTGGTGGGCAACCTGCCGTACAACATTTCCACCCCGCTGATCTTCCACCTGCTGAGCCATGCGGACCTGATACGCGATATGCACTTCATGCTGCAGAAGGAAGTGGTGGAGCGCCTGGCCGCCGAGCCCGGCGGCGGCGACTGGGGCCGATTGTCGATCATGGTTCAGTACCACTGCCGAGTGGAGCACCTGTTCAACGTTGGCCCGGGCGCCTTCAATCCGCCGCCCAAGGTGGATTCGGCCATCGTGCGTCTGGTCCCCCACGAAGTCCTGCCGCACCCGGCCAAGGATCCCGCCCTGCTGGAGCGCGTGGTCCGCGAGGCGTTCAACCAGCGCCGCAAGACTCTGCGCAATACCCTGAAGGGCCTGCTGGACGCTTCCGCCATCGAAGCCGCAGGGGTCGACGGCGGGCTGCGCCCCGAGCAACTCGACCTGGCTTCCTTTGTCCGCCTGGCTGATCAACTGGCTGCCTCCAGCGCGACCCCCTAGACTCCAATTCCAGCAATTCGAGAACTTTCGCGTGTCCGATCCCCGTTACAAGGTCGACGTCAGCGTCGTCACCCGCTTCCTCCCGGAACAATCGCAGCCGGACGAGAACCGCTTTGCCTTCGCCTACACCGTGACCATCCACAACAACGGCGAGCTGCCGGCCCAACTGCTCACCCGCCATTGGGTGATTACCGATGGCGATGGCCATGTGCAGGAAGTCCGCGGGGCCGGCGTGGTCGGGCAGCAGCCGCGAATCGACCCAGGCGCCAGCCACACCTACACCAGCGGTACCGTGATGGCCACGCGCGTCGGCAGCATGCAGGGCAGCTACCAGATGGTCGCTGACGATGGCAAGCGCTTCGACGCCATCATCGCGCCCTTCCGCCTGGCCGTTCCCGGCTCGCTGCACTGAGGGCACCGGCATGACGGCTTATGCGGTCGGCGACCTCCAAGGCTGCCTCGATCCACTGAAGTGCCTGTTGGAACAGGTCCGCTTCGATCCGGCGAAGGACGAACTCTGGCTGGTGGGCGACCTGGTCAACCGGGGCCCCAAGTCCCTGGAGACCCTGCGCTTCCTTTATTCCATCCGCGAATCGGTGGTCTGCGTGCTCGGCAACCACGACCTGCACCTGCTGGCTGCGGCGAACAACATCGAACGACTGCGCAAGGCCGACACCCTGCGCGAGATCCTCGAAGCACCCGACCGCGCCGAGCTGCTGGACTGGCTGCGCCGGCAGAAGCTGCTGCACTACGACGAGCAGCGGGACATCGCCCTGGTCCACGCCGGGATTCCGCCCCAGTGGTCGTTGAAGAAGGCCCTCAAGCGCGCCGCCGAAGTCGAGGAAGCCCTGCAGGACGACGCCCGCCTGCCGCTGTTCCTCGATGGCATGTACGGCAACGAGCCGGCCAAGTGGGACGGTGAACTGCACGGTGTCACACGCCTGCGGGTCATCACCAACTATTTCACACGCATGCGCTTCTGCCGCGCCGACGGCACCCTGGACCTCAAGTCCAAGGAGGGCCTGGATACCGCGCCCCCCGGCTTCGCTCCCTGGTTCAGCTACCCCGAGCGCAAGACCCGTGGGCAGAAGATCATCTTCGGCCACTGGGCGGCGCTGGAAGGCAATTGTAATGAACCCGGCCTGTACGCCCTCGACACCGGCTGTGTCTGGGGCGGCAGCATGACCCTTTTGAATATCGACAGCGGCGAGCGCATCAGCTGCAGCTGTGAGGAGAACCGCCATGAGTGAATTCCAGCGCATCGCCCCCGAACAGGCCCAGACGCTCCGCGAGCAGGGCGCCGTGGTCGTGGACATTCGCGACCCGCAAAGCTTCGCCCTCGGCCACATCAGCGGCTCGCACCACCTGGACAACTACTCCCTGGCCGACTTCATCGCCAAAGCCGACTTCGACAAACCGCTGATCGTCGCCTGCTACCACGGCAACTCCAGCCAGGGCGCAGCCGCCTATCTCGCGCATCAGGGCTTCGCCGAGGTCTATAGCCTCGACGGCGGCTTCGAGCTGTGGCGCAGCGTCTATCCCGGGGAAGTCGCCCAGGGCAACGTCGAGTAAAAATTTTTCGGCGAGGCGCAACGCCGCGCTATCTCTGGCTTAGCGCCACTTCCCCGACGGACGGTAATCCCCTGTTATCGTTCCGTCACGCTTGACGTTGCCGATAACGAACTACTCTTAGCTCAGGCCATCCAAAAAAGGGGAGAGCCGGTACACCGGTTCCGGGCCATCGGCAGCGACCATTCAGGTGTTTTGGGGGACTTTCATCAGCCGACCATCTCCGGCTGACTGCCCGCACCCGCACAACCGACCCCGCGCCGGCTTCCTGATCCCAGCGAGGTGACGTCATGAGCATTTTCAGCCACTTCCAACAACGCTTCGAAGCGACTCGCCAGGAGGAATATTCCCTTCAGGAATACCTGGACCTGTGCAAGCAGGACCGCAGCGCCTATGCCACCGCCGCCGAACGCATGCTCATGGCCATCGGTGACCCGGAGCTGCTCGACACCTCGGTCGACCCGAGGCTGTCGCGGATCTTCTCCAACAAGGTAATCCGCCGCTATCCGGCCTTCGCCGACTTCCACGGCATGGAAGAGTGCATCGACCAGATCGTGTCCTACTTCCGCCATGCTGCGCAGGGCCTGGAAGAGAAGAAACAGATCCTCTACCTGCTGGGCCCGGTGGGTGGCGGTAAATCGTCCCTGGCGGAAAAGCTGAAGCAGTTGATGGAGCGTGTGCCCTTCTATGCGATCAAGGGATCGCCGGTGTTCGAATCGCCCCTGGGGCTGTTCAACGCCGATGAGGATGGCGCCATTCTTGAAGAGGAATACGGCATTCCGCGGCGCTACCTGCGTACCGTGATGTCGCCCTGGGCCACCAAGCGTCTGAACGAACTGGGCGGGGACATCAGCAAGTTTCGTGTGGTGAAGCTGTATCCGTCGATCCTCAACCAGGTCGCCATCGCCAAGACCGAGCCGGGCGACGAGAACAACCAGGACATCTCCGCGCTGGTGGGCAAGGTGGATATCCGCAAGCTGGAGGAATTCCCGCAGAACGACGCCGATGCCTACAGCTATTCGGGCGCTCTTTGCCGGTCCAACCAGGGCCTGATGGAATTCGTCGAGATGTTCAAGGCGCCGATCAAGGTCCTGCACCCCTTGCTGACCGCCACCCAGGAAGGCAACTACAACAGCACCGAGGGCCTGGGCGGACTGCCCTTCAACGGCATCATCCTGGCCCACTCCAACGAATCGGAATGGCACAGCTTCCGTAACAACAAGAACAACGAGGCCTTCATCGACCGGATCTACATCGTCAAGGTGCCCTACTGCCTGCGCGTCACCGACGAAATCAAGATCTACGACAAGCTGCTGGTCAGCAGCTCCCTGGCCCACGCCCACTGCGCCCCGGACACCCTGCGCATGCTGGCGCAGTTCTCTGTGCTGTCCCGCCTGAAGGAGCCGGAGAACTCCAACATCTATTCGAAGATGCGCGTCTACGACGGCGAAAACCTCAAGGACACCGATCCAAAGGCCAAGTCGATCCAGGAGTATCGCGACGCGGCAGGCGTGGACGAGGGCATGAACGGTCTCTCGACCCGTTTCGCCTTCAAGATCCTTTCCAAGGTATTCAACTTCGACCCCCACGAAGTAGCGGCCAACCCGGTGCACCTGCTCTATGTGCTGGAACAGCAGATCGAGCAGGAACAGTTCCCGGCGGAAATGCGCGAACGCTATCTGCGCTACATCAAGGAATACCTCGCGCCGCGCTACATCGAGTTCATCGGCAAGGAAATCCAGACCGCCTACCTGGAGTCCTACAGCGAATACGGCCAGAACATCTTCGACCGCTACGTGCTCTACGCGGACTTCTGGATCCAGGACCAGGAATACCGCGACCCGGAAACCGGCGAGATCCTCAACCGTGTGGCCCTGAACGAGGAACTGGAGAAGATCGAGAAACCGGCCGGCATCAGCAACCCGAAGGACTTCCGCAACGAGATCGTCAACTTCGTGCTGCGCGCCCGGGCCAACAACAACGGCAAGAACCCGAGCTGGCTCAGCTACGAGAAGCTGCGCGTGGTCATCGAGAAGAAGATGTTCTCCAACACCGAGGACCTTCTGCCGGTTATCAGCTTCAATGCCAAGGGCAGCAAGGAGGAGCAGCAGAAACACAACGACTTCGTCAAACGCATGGTCGAGCGCGGCTATACGGAGAAACAGGTACGCCTGCTGTCCGAATGGTACCTGCGGGTACGCAAGTCGCAGTAAAACAGTCTCAAGCTGCAAGCCTGGAACATGCACGCCGGAGGCGCCGTTACACGCGGCGTCCTCCGTGCCTTGCAGCCTGAAGCTCCCCGGAGGGGTCTATGAGCTACGTCATCGACAGGCGTTTGAACGGCAAGAACAAGAGCACGGTGAACCGCCAGCGGTTCCTGCGCCGCTACCGCGACCACATCAAGAAGGCCGTGGAGGAGGCCGTCAGCCGCCGCTCCATCACCGACATGGAGCATGGCGAACAGATCAGCATCCCCGGCCGCGACATCGACGAACCCGTCCTGCACCACGGCCGTGGTGGCCGGCAGACCATCGTCCACCCCGGCAACAAGGAATTCACCACCGGTGACCGCATTCCCCGCCCCCAGGGCGGCGGCGGTGGACGTGGCGGCGGCAAGGCCAGCAACCAGGGCGAGGGGATGGATGACTTCGTCTTCCAGATCACCCAGGAGGAATTCCTCGACTTCATGTTCGAGGACCTGGAACTGCCCAATCTGGTCAAACGCCACCTCACCGGCGCCGACACCTTCAAGACGGTGCGCGCCGGCATCAGCAACGAAGGCAACCCGTCGCGGATCAATATCGTCCGCACCCTGCGCTCGGCCCATGCGCGGCGCATCGCCCTGTCGGGTAGCAGCCGCGGCAAGTTGAAGGAGGCGAAGGAGGAGCTGGAGCGCCTGAAGCGCGAGGAACCGGACAATTTCGGCGATATCCAGGAACTTGAAGCGGAAATCGCAAGACTTCGCGCCAGGATCGAACGTGTCCCCTTCCTCGACACTTTCGACCTCAAGTACAACCTGCTGGTCAAGCAGCCCAATCCGTCCTCCAAGGCGGTGATGTTCTGCCTGATGGACGTCTCCGGCTCCATGACCCAGGCCACCAAGGACATCGCCAAGCGCTTCTTCATCCTCCTGTACCTGTTCCTCAAGCGGAACTACGACAAGATCGAGGTCGTGTTCATCCGCCACCACACCAGCGCACGAGAAGTGGACGAGGAGGAATTCTTCTACTCCCGGGAAACCGGGGGCACCATCGTCTCCAGCGCGCTGAAGCTGATGCAGGAGATCATGGCCGAGCGCTACCCCATCAACGAATGGAACATCTACGCCGCCCAGGCCTCGGACGGCGACAACTGGAACGACGATTCACCCATCTGCCGGGATATCCTGATCAAGCAGATCATGCCGTTCGTGCAGTACTACACCTACGTCGAGATCACCCCGCGCGAACACCAGGCGCTGTGGTACGAGTACGAACAGGTCTGCGATACGTTCGCCGATACCTTCGCCCAGCAGCAGATCGTCTCGGCGGCGGATATCTACCCGGTGTTCCGCGAGCTGTTCCAGCGCAGGCTCGTGACCTGAGGGGAGGCGTGAAATGACTGCCAGCAAGAAGGAACGCAAGCCCATTTCAACGGGGTCGGAATGGACCTTCGACCTGATCCGCACCTATGACCGCGAGATCAGCCGGATCGCCGAGCGCTACGCGCTGGACACCTACCCGAACCAGATCGAAGTAATCAGCGCCGAGCAGATGATGGATGCCTACGCTTCGGTCGGCATGCCCATCGGCTATCACCATTGGTCCTACGGCAAGCACTTCCTCGCCACCGAAAAGGGCTATTCGCGGGGTCAGATGGGCCTGGCCTACGAGATCGTGATCAACTCCGATCCCTGCATCGCCTACCTGATGGAGGAAAACACCATCACCATGCAGGCGCTGGTGATCGCCCACGCCTGCTACGGCCATAACAGCTTCTTCAAGGGCAACTACCTGTTCCGCACCTGGACCGACGCCAGTTCGATTATCGACTACCTGGTGTTCGCCAAGCAGTACATCGCCCAGTGCGAGGAGCGCCATGGCATCGACGCCGTCGAAGACCTGCTGGACTCCTGCCACGCCCTGATGAACTACGGCGTGGACCGCTACAAGCGTCCCTACCCCATTTCAGCCGAGGAAGAGCGGCGCCGGCAGAAGGAACGCGAGGAGCATCTGCAGAAGCAGATCAACGACCTCTGGCGCACCATTCCCAAGGGCAGCGGCAAGGGCGGCGAGAAAGACAACCAGCGCTTCCCTGCCGAACCGCAGGAAAACATCCTCTACTTCATCGAGAAGCACGCGCCTCTGCTGGAACCCTGGCAACGGGAAGTGGTACGCATCGTGCGCAAGATCGCCCAGTACTTCTACCCACAGCGCCAGACCCAGGTGATGAACGAAGGCTGGGCCACCTTCTGGCACTACACCATCCTCAACGACCTGTACAACGAGGGCCTGGTCACCGACGGCTTCATGATGGAGTTCCTGCAGTCGCACACCAGCGTGGTCTACCAGCCGCCCTTCGACAGCCCCTATTACAGCGGCATAAACCCGTACGCCCTGGGTTTTGCCATGTACCGCGACATCCGCCGCATCTGCGAGGAGCCCACGGATGAGGATCGCTACTGGTTCCCGGACATCGCCGGCAGCGACTGGCTGTCCACCCTCAAGTTCGCCATGAGCAGCTTCAAGGATGAGAGTTTCATCCTGCAGTTCCTCTCACCCAAGGTGATCCGCGACTTCAAACTGTTCAGCATCCTCGACGACGACCAGAAGGACGAGCTGTACGTTCCGGCCATCCATGACGAGCAGGGCTACCGGTTGATCCGCGAAACCCTGGCGGCCCAGTACAACCTCGGCAACCGCGAGCCAAACGTGCAAATCTGGAGCGTAGACCGCCGCGGCGACCGCTCGTTGACCCTGCGTCACCAGCAGCACGACCGCAAGCCACTGGGTGAGTCGACCGATGAAGTGCTCAAGCACCTGCATCGCCTCTGGGGCTTCGATATCCACCTGGAAACCCGCCACGGCGAGCAGATCACCGGGAGCCATCATGTCCCCCCAAAGGGGGAGCGCACTGAGGACGGGGAATACCCGCGCCTGGACCTGATCATTCCACCCATTTGATCGGTTGACCGCATGCCCGGCCGGCGCCGAGCATGCGGTTCCCCCCTATGGGAGCCGCCCTCAGATGCGCCTGTTCCTCGTCCTGCTGCTGTGCCTGGCCCTGGCCACCTGCTCCACGCCCATTCCGCAGGTTCACATCCTCCAACCCGCCACAGCCGGGTTGGCAGGGCGCAGCAGCTTCCAGCTGATCTCGCCGGAACAGGCGGTAGACGGCGAACTTCCTTACCCGCAGCGCTACGCCCAGCTCGGCCCACTGATCCGCCAGGCCCTGGAGGAGCGTGGTTATCGCGATGCCAATGATGCGCAGGTGCGTGTCTATTACTGGCTGGCGGTGAGCGACCAGCCGCTGGAATTCAAGGTCAACCAGGCACCGCCCAGCCCCCTCGGCCCGTACCAGGCCATCCACCGGCTGCACGACGAAACCGGCACCTTGCGCCTGCGCCTGACCGACCCCGCCGGCCAAGTACTCTGGGAAGGCCTGGCCAGCACCGGCCTCAGTCCCTCCTGGGACAGCGCCGAGCTGTTGGAAAGCGCCGTGCGCGCGCTGGTCGCCCAGGTCCCTGCCGCTCGCTAGGCTGCTATCCTCCGCAGCCACGGAGGCAAGCCATGCAGATATACAAAGTGGGCGGAGCGGTACGCGACCGTCTGTTGGGCCGCGAGGTGATCGAAAACGACTGGGTAGTGGTCGGCGCCACGGCCGAGGAAATGCTGGAGCAGGGTTACCGCCCGGTGGGTGCGGACTTCCCGGTGTTCCTGCACCCCCAGAGCGGCGAGGAATACGCCCTCGCGCGCACCGAGCGCAAGAGCGGCCGCGGCTACGGTGGTTTCACCTTCTATGCCAGCCCGGATGTGACCCTGGAACAGGACCTGATCCGCCGCGACCTCACCGTCAACGCCATGGCCGAGGACGACCACGGCAACCTGATCGACCCCTACGGCGGCCAGAAAGACCTCGCAGCCCGTGTGCTGCGCCATGTCTCCCCCGCGTTCGCCGAAGACCCCCTGCGCGTACTGCGCGTGGCGCGCTTCGCCGCGCGTTATGCGCCGCTGGGCTTCACAGTCGCCGAGGAAACCCTGGCACTGATGCGGCAGATCGCTGAATCCGGTGAGTTGGACGCCCTGACCCCCGAACGCAGTTGGAAGGAAGTTTCCCGCGCCCTGATGGAACCGCGCCCGGACGTGTTCATCCAGGTGCTGCGCGACTGCGGAGCCCTCGCCGCCTGGTTGCCTGAAGTGGACCGCTTGTTCGGCGTGCCCCAGCCGGAGAAGCACCACCCCGAGGTGGACTCCGGCATCCATGTGCTGGCGGTGCTGCGCCAATGCGCACAACACCAGCAGCCGCTCACCGTGCGCTGGGCCTGTCTGATGCACGACCTGGGCAAGGGCCTGACGCCGGAAGAGGAGTGGCCGCAGCACATCGCCCACGAAAAGCGCGGCCTGAAGCTGATCAAGGCGGTGAACGAGCGCTGCAAGGTACCTCGGGATTGCCAGGAGTTGTCGCTGCTGGTGGGCGAGTACCACACCCACGCCCATCGCGCGCTGGAACTGCGCCCGAACACACTGCTGGAGTTGCTGCAAAGCTTCGACGTCTACCGCCGGCCGCAACGCTTCGAAGAGTTCGTCGCCGCCAGCGAAATGGATGCCCGTGGCCGCACCGGCCTGGAACAGCGCGACTACCCCCAGGCCGCCTACCTGCTGGGTGCGGCGGCTGCCGCCCGCGCGGTGACGGTGCAGCCGCTGCTGGAGAAGGGATTGAAGGGCGCCGAACTGGGCGAAGCGCTCAAGGGTGAACGCCTCAAGGCCCTGAAGGCTTACAAGGAAGGCTGCGGGAAGGCCTGAATCAGCTCGGCGGGCGTCAAATCGGCGCCCCGCCACGAGAACGAAGCCGGCCAGAGCATTTGCTGGATGGAGGCACCCTGCCACAGCTCAGCGAAGGAGCGGTGCTCTCCCGGATGCAGCACCTCGGGAGCCAGCAGCGCCAGGGGCCAGAGCACGAAGGCGTTCTTCAACACCTCGGGACGCGGCAGGATCAGGCCATCGAAATTGCCCACCCGGTCGCCATACAGCAGCACATCGATGTCCAGCGGCAGGCCCTTGCGGCCCGGCGCGTAGCGGCCGTTGTCAGCCTCGATTTCCTTGAGCCGGCGATCCAGCTCGTGGAGCGACAGGTCAGTGCGGGCGACCACCACGAAATTGAAGAAATTCCCGCTCTTGATGCCCACGGGCAGGCTCTCGAACACCGCCGAACAGCGTATGTCCTGAAGGAAGCCGGCCAGGGCTTCGAGCCCGGCGGTGAGATTGCGCTCGCGCTCGATGTTGCTGCCGAGGCCGAGGTAGATAGTAGTCAGCGACATCCGCGCTCGATCTCCACGCCAACGCTGCTGGCCGCGGCAACTGCGCCAGGCTTGTGCAACTTCAGGCGGACCCAGGGGATGTTGAATTCGGCCATCAGTACGGCCACCAGGCGCTCAGCGAAGGTTTCCACCAGGAGGAACTGTGCTTCGGCAGCGAAGGCCTGAATGCGCTGGGATACGGCGGCGTAATCGAGCGCCTTGTCCAGGTCATCGCCCTCGGCGGCCGGGCGGTTGTCCCAGCCCAGTTGCAGGTCCAGGCGCAGGCACTGGCGAATGCTGCGCTCCCAGTCATAGGCACCGATTACGGTGTCGACTTCCAGACCCTCGATGAAAACCGTGTCCACGTCAGTGCTGCCCCGCTAGAATCGGGACTTCCTCGCCCCGGAATGGATACCATGTTTTGGCTGCTGGCGACTCTCGCCTACCTGCTCGGATCGTTGTCCTTCGCCATTCTGCTCAGCCGTCTGTTCGGCACGGGGGACCCGCGTGCCCAGGGCTCCGGCAACCCTGGCGCCACCAACATGCTGCGGGTGGCAGGAAAGAAGCTGGCGATCCTGACCTTGCTCGGTGACCTGCTAAAGGGCCTGCTGCCGGTACTGGTTGCCCGCTACTGCGGCTTCGACATCCAGCAACAGGCCTGGATCGGTCTTGCCGCGGTGCTCGGGCACCTCTATCCCCTGTACTTCCGCTTTCGTGGCGGCAAGGGCGTCGCCACCGCCGCCGGCATGCTGCTGGGGCTCTATCCCCCGGCCGCGCTGCTGGCCATCTGCGTCTGGCTGCTGACCTTCCACCTGACCCGCACCAGCTCGCTGGCGGCGCTGATCGCCACGCCGCTGACCCTGCCATTGCTGGCCTGGCAGCAACCCGGCGCACTCCTGCCGATGACCGTGCTGACCGGGCTCATCGTCTGGCGCCATCGCGGCAATCTACGCGACCTTTTCGCCGGACGCGAACGGCATTTCTGATCGACTGAACGAAATCGACTCCACCAGCCGTCAGACAGCAGGCAGCTGCTCCATCGGCCAGCGCGCCTGCACACCAATAGCCGGACCATCCTGCTGTCCCGCCAGCAAACGCTGGCAACCGGCATAAGCGATCATCGCCCCGTTATCGGTGCAGAAACGCGGCCGCGCATAGAAAACATCGCCTTTCATCTCGCCGAGCATCTTGCCCAACGACTGGCGCAGCGACTGATTGGCACTGACGCCGCCGGCGATCACCAGACGCTTCAGGCCGGTCTGCTTGAGGGCGCGCTTGCACTTGATGGTGAGAGTGTCCACGACCGCCTGTTCGAAGGCCAGAGCGATGTCGCAACGGGTTTGCTCGCCGTCGTCCCCAGCATTGCGGCACTGCTGCCAGGTATTGAGGGCGAAGGTCTTGAGGCCGCTGAAGGAGAAATCCAGACCGGGACGATCGGTCATCGGCCGCGGGAAGGTGAAGCGACCGAGCGTGCCGCTCTGGGCCAGGCGGGCGATCTCCGGACCACCGGGGTAGCCGAGGCCGATCAGCTTGGCGGTCTTGTCGAAAGCTTCGCCAGCGGCGTCGTCCACCGACTCACCAAGCAACTGATAACGACCGATACCGTCCACCCGCACCAACTGGGTGTGACCGCCGGACACCAACAAGGCGACGAACGGGAACTGCGGCGGCTGCTCCTCCAGCATGGGGGCCAGCAAGTGGCCTTCCATATGGTGCACGCCGAGCGCCGGCACCCCCCACGCGAAGGCCAGGGCCTGGGCGCAGGAAGCCCCCACCAGCAGCGCGCCCACCAGGCCGGGGCCGGCGGTATAGGCGATGCCATCGATGTCTTCGGGTTTGCGACCGGCCTCTTCCAGCACCTCGCGCAGCAGCGGCAACAGGCGCTTGACGTGATCTCGGGAGGCGAGCTCGGGTACGACGCCGCCGTAGACCCGGTGCAGGTCGATCTGACTGAACAGCGCGTCGGCCAACAGGCCACGCTCACTGTCGTAAAGGGCGACGCCGGTTTCGTCGCAAGAGGTTTCCAACCCCAGCACTAGCATGGGTACGAGCCTTTCTGGCCTGGTAAAAGAAGAAGGCGCGAATCATAATCGCCGCCCCTTGTGCCGACTAGCGGTTTTCGACTGAAGGCTTTGCATTCCGTGCCTCGAGGCGTTAATATCCGCAGCCCTTGAAATCCGACGCGCCACCGAGCCAACTTTTGCCGGAATGCGTCGACCATTCGGTAATTGATGAAGGTACGACCTGGATGCCAGCCGTCAAAGTTAAAGAGAACGAACCCTTCGACGTAGCCCTGCGTCGTTTCAAGCGCTCCTGCGAAAAAGCCGGCGTACTGGCCGAAGTTCGCAGCCGTGAGTTCTACGAGAAGCCCACTGCCGAGCGCAAGCGCAAAGCCGCCGCCGCGGTCAAGCGTCACGCCAAGAAAGTGCAGCGCGAGCAGCGCCGCCGCGAGCGCCTGTACTGAGTTAACAGGCTCCGCAGCACGCTCAAGCGTCGCCCGGCTCCGGCCGGGCGAGTGCATGTTGGGCACACAGAAGACTCCGCTTCGCCTTGGCGAATGGCGGAGTTTTTTGCTTTCCAGCTCAAGACTCCCGCCTCCGGGCGCGAGTATGCTTTGAACCTCCCCGCGTCCCGAGCACCCAATGGCTGGCCTGATCCCCCAAGGCTTCATCGACGACCTGCTGAACCGCACCGACATTGTCGAAGTGGTCGGCGCGCGCGTGCAGCTGAAAAAGGCCGGCAAGAACTTCACCGCACGCTGCCCCTTCCATAACGAAAAGACGCCCTCCTTCAGCGTCAGTCCGGACAAGCAGTTCTATTACTGCTTCGGCTGCGGAGCCGGCGGCAACGCCCTCGGCTTCATCATGGACCACGACCACCTGGACTTTCCCCAGGCGGTCGAGGAGCTGGCCAAACGCGCCGGCCTGGATGTTCCGAGAGAAGAAGGCGGACGCAGCAGCGGCCCGCGCCAGCCAACTGACTCCCCGCTCTACGCGCTGCTCACCGCCGCTTCGGATTACTACCGCCACGCGCTGAAACAGCACCCGACCCGCAAGTCCGCCGTCGAATACCTGAAAGGACGCGGCCTGACCGGCGAAATCGCTCGCGACTTCGGCCTCGGCTTCGCCCCGCCCGGCTGGGACAACCTGCTCAAACACATGGGCGGCGACAGCCTGCAGCAGAAGCACATGATCGACGCTGGCCTGCTGATCGAGAACGCCGACACCGGCAAGCGCTACGACCGCTTCCGCGACCGGGTGATGTTCCCGATCCGCGACAGCCGCGGGCGCATCATCGCCTTCGGTGGCCGGGTTCTGGGCGACGACAAGCCGAAATACCTGAACTCCCCGGAGACCCCTGTTTTTCACAAGGGCCAGGAGCTCTACGGGCTGTTCGAGGCGCGCAAGCACAACCGCAACCTCGATGAAATCATGGTGGTCGAGGGCTACATGGACGTCATCGCCCTGGCCCAGCAAGGCCTGCGCAATGCCGTCGCCACCCTGGGCACCGCCACCAGCGAAGAGCACATCCGCCGCCTGTTCCGCCTGGTGCCAAACATTCTCTTCTGTTTCGACGGCGACCAGGCTGGACGCAAGGCAGCCTGGCGCGCCCTGGAAGCCACCCTGCCAGGGCTGGAAGACGGCCGCCGCGCGCGTTTCCTCTTCCTGCCCGAAGGCGAAGACCCGGATAGCCTGGTCCGCAAGGAAGGAACTGATGCCTTCCGCGCCCGGATCACCCAGCACGCCCAGCCGCTGGCCGATTACTTCTTCCAGCAATTGACCCAGGAAGCCGATCCGACCTCCCTGGAAGGCAAGGCCCATCTGGCCACCCTGGCCGCGCCGCTGATCGAGCGAATCCCAGGCGCCAACCTGAAGGTGCTGATGCGCCAGCGTCTGGCCGAAATTACCGGCCTCAATGGCGAAGCCCTCGGCCAGTTCGCCCGCAGCGCCGCCCCAAGTGTCAGCCACGATAACCAAGGCTACCCGGAAGATTCCTACTACGAAGGCTTCTCCGGCTACGACGACCAGCAGTACGAGCCGGACCACTCGCAATACTTCGAACAGCCGGCCGCGCAGCAGGTCAACTGGCAGAAGGACGAGAAGCGCAAGGAAGGCTGGAAAAAGGAAAACTGGAAGAAAGACGGCAAGAAGTGGAACAAGCAGGGGCGCGATGATTTCAACCGCCCGCCACGTACCGAAGTGAAGGTGGAATCCCCCACGCTCACCGCGCTGCGGACTTTGCTCCACCACCCTTCACTTGCGCAGAAAGTGGAAGATGCCAGCCATTTCGCCGCCGAAGACGACACCTACGCGCAGCTCATGGTGTCGCTGGTGGAGGCCGTGCAGAAGAATCCGAAACTGCGTTCGCTGCAGTTGATCGCCCGCTGGCACGGCACCGATCAGGGCCGCCTGCTACGGGCCCTGGCGGAAAAGGAATGGCTGATTTCCGATGACAACCTTGAACAACAGTTTTTCGACACTATAACTAGGTTGTCGGCTCGCCAGCGGGAACGCCGCCTGGAAAATCTGCTGCGGAAAGCACGGCAAAGCGAACTCAGCGCAGAGGAAAAAGATCAGCTGCGCGACCTTCTCAGCCGCAACACGTCTCCACTGACTCCGACCTCAACTGGCGCGTGAGGCCCCGGATCAGGTATAATCCTCGGCTTGTTTTCAGCCCGCCAAGACCTTAAGTGGATAGGGTGCTATGTCCGGAAAAGCGCAACAGCAGTCTCGCCTCAAAGAGTTGATCGCCCGTGGCCGTGAGCAGGGATACCTGACTTACGCGGAGGTCAACGACCACCTGCCGGAGGATATTTCCGATCCGGAACAGGTGGAAGACATCATCCGCATGATCAACGACATGGGGATCAACGTATTCGAGAGTGCCCCGGATGCGGATGCCCTGTTGCTGGCCGAAGCCGACACCGACGAAGCCGCAGCTGAAGAGGCAGCCGCCGCCCTGGCTGCCGTGGAAACCGATATCGGCCGCACCACCGACCCTGTGCGCATGTACATGCGTGAAATGGGCACCGTGGAGCTGCTGACCCGCGAAGGCGAAATCGAAATCGCCAAGCGTATCGAGGAAGGCATCCGCGAAGTGATGAGCGCCATCGCCCACTTCCCCGGCGCTGTCGACGGCATCCTCGCCGAATACCAGCGCGTCACCAGCGAAGGTGGCCGCCTGTCCGACGTTCTCAGCGGTTACATCGACCCGGATGACGGCACCCTGCCGGCCGAAGAAGTCGAACCCGTCGACCTGAAGGACGATTCCGCTTCGGCCAAGGACAAGGACGAAGACGAGGACGAAGAAAGCGAAAGCGACGAAGAGGAAGAAGGCGACGGCGGTCCGGATCCGGAAGAGGCCCTGCGCCGCTTCACAGCGGTTTCCGATCAGCTCGACAAGGCCAAGAAGGCCCTGAAGAAGCACGGTCGCGACAGCAAGCAGGCTACCGAGGAGCTGCTGGCCCTGGCCGAGCTCTTCATGCCGATCAAGCTGGTGCCGAAGCAGTTCGACGCTCTCGTGGAAAAAGTTCGCAGCGCCCTGGACCGCGTCCGCGGCCAGGAACGCGCCATCATGCAGCTCTGCGTGCGTGACGCTCGCATGCCGCGCGCCGACTTCCTGCGCCTGTTCCCGGGCAACGAAGTCGACCTCGACTGGGCCGACGGCCTGGCCAAGGGCAAGGCGAAGTACGCCGAAGCCATCGGCAAGCTGGTGGACGACATCAAGCGCAACCAGCAGAAGCTGGTGGATCTCGAAAACGAGGTCGAACTGACCGTCAACGAGATCAAGGACGTCAACCGCCGCATGTCCATCGGTGAAGCCAAGGCTCGCCGGGCGAAGAAAGAGATGGTCGAGGCCAACCTGCGTCTCGTGATCTCCATCGCCAAGAAGTACACCAACCGCGGTCTGCAGTTCCTCGACCTGATCCAGGAAGGCAACATCGGCCTGATGAAGGCGGTGGACAAGTTCGAATACCGTCGCGGCTATAAGTTCTCGACCTACGCCACCTGGTGGATCCGTCAGGCAATCACCCGCTCGATCGCCGACCAGGCGCGCACCATCCGTATCCCGGTGCACATGATCGAGACCATCAACAAGCTCAACCGCATCTCCCGTCAGATGCTGCAGGAAATGGGCCGCGAACCCACTCCGGAAGAGCTTGGCGAGCGCATGGAGATGCCTGAGGACAAGATCCGCAAGGTACTGAAGATCGCCAAAGAGCCGATCTCCATGGAAACCCCGATCGGTGACGATGAAGACTCCCACCTGGGCGACTTCATCGAGGACAGCACCATGCAGTCCCCGATCGACGTGGCCACCGTGGAAAGCCTCAAGGAAGCCACCCGCGAAGTCCTGGCCGGCCTCACTGCCCGTGAAGCCAAGGTCCTGCGCATGCGCTTCGGCATCGACATGAATACCGACCACACCCTCGAGGAAGTCGGCAAACAGTTCGATGTAACCCGCGAGCGTATCCGCCAGATCGAAGCCAAGGCGCTGCGCAAGCTGCGTCACCCGTCGCGAAGCGAGCACCTGCGCTCCTTCCTCGACGAGTAAAGCGATACGAGAACCCCCGGCCAGTCCGGGGGTTTTCTTTTGTCCGCGAACCAAATTGCAGCTGCGTTCTTTCCCTTCCAGATGCCAAGCGGCCACGTCTACACTTCCGTCTTACATACCATCAAGGAATGAGGCCGCCAATGGCGCGAGTGCGGGCCCTACTGATGTTCTGGCTGGCACTCTGGACCATTCCGGCCGGAGCCCTGACGCTCACCCCGGACGAACAGGCCTGGCTCGACCAGCATGGCGAACTGCAACTGGGCATAGACACGTCCTGGCCTCCCTTCGAATTCCGGGATGCCCAAGGTCGCCACCAGGGCCTGGCCGCCGACTATGTCGAGCTGATCCGCCGACGGCTGAACGTGAAGGTAACCCCCATCGAGTCCGCCAATTGGGGGGATGTACTCAAGCGGGCCCGCGCAGGTGAGCTGGATATCCTGCCCGGCATCATGTCTACCCCTGAACGCCAGCAGTACCTGAACTTCACACGACCCTACCTCGATTTCCCCATCGTCATCCTTTCCCGCACCAAGGGCCCCCAGCCGTCGAATATCCAGGACCTCTACGGCCTGCGCGTCGGCATCGTGTCCGACTACGCCCCCCATGAACTGCTGCGAAACCAGCACCCCGACCTCAGCCTGCAGGGCTATCCCACCGTTGCAGCCGCACTCCAGGCCCTGGCCACCGGCGAGGTGGACGCCTTCGTCGGCGACCTCGCCTCCAGCGTCTGGAGCCTGCGCCAGCTCAAGCTCAACGGCATCAGCATCAGCGGCGAAACGCCTTATCGCTACCAACTGGCCATGGCGACGCCGAAGCTTCACCCGCTGCTGGCCGGCATCCTCGACAGGGTCTTCGCCGAGATCACCCCGGAAGAAACCGCCGCCATCCAGGAGCGCTGGGTGGGCGATGCCCTCTACCAGCGGACCGACTGGCACCGCATCCTCCTCTATGGACTCCCCGCGCTGTTGCTGGTGGCCGGTGCCCTTACCTTCGTCCTGCGCGTCAATCGCCGCCTCAGCAACGAAATGGCCGGCCGTGCAGCATTGCAGGACGAACTCCGCAGCAGCGAGCAGCACTACCGCGGCCTGGTGGAAAGCCTGAACGCCATCGCCTGGGAAATGCGCGTCGACGACTACTGCTACACCTACGTCTCGCCCCACGCCGAACGCCTGCTGGGCTACCCCTTGAGCGATTGGCTGGAGCCCGGCTTCTGGCGCCGCGCCCTGCACCCCGACGACGACGCCTGGGCCAACACCTTCTGCGAAACCGAAACCGCTGCGGGCCGTGACCACAGCCTCGACTACCGCATGATCGCCGCCGACGGCCGGGTGCTCTGGGTGCGCGACATCATCACCCTCATCCCCCACGGCGAAATCCAGATGATGCGCGGCCTGATGATCGACATCACCGAGGCCAAGCAGACCGAGCAGGCCCTGCGCCTGTCCGAGCAGAAGTTCGCCTCGGTATTCCACAACTGCCCCGACATCATCGTCATCGCCCGTCGCACCGACGGCAGCCTGCTGGCCATCAACCACACCTTCGAGCAGCAGATCGGCCTCAGGGCCAGCGAAGCCCTCGGCCGCACCGCCACCGAACTCGACATCTGGGGCATACCCGGCATCGGCCCGAAACTCCTCCAGCGTCTGCAGCAGGGCAACCCGCTGCACAACCTGGAAATGCCCTTCCGCCGCGCCAATGGCGAAACCTTCATCGGCCTGATCTCCGCCCAGGCCATCGACCTGGACGACACGCCGGCCCTGGTGGTCGTGGTGCGCGACATCACCCAGCTCAAGGAAACCCAGCGCCTGCTGCAGGTTTCCGAAGAGAAGTTCGCCAGCGCCTTCCACGCCTCCCCCGACGGCCTGCTCATCACCCGCATCAAAGATGGCCTGCTGGTGGAGGCGAACGACGGATTCAGCCGCATAACCGGCTACAGCCAACAGGAAATCGCTGAACGCTCCACCCTGGACCTCGGCCTCTGGGCCGACCCGACGGAACGCGATCGCATGATCCAGCTCATCCGTGAACAGGGCAGCCTGCACAACTTCACCGCCGCCGTGCGCTCCAAGCGCGGCCAGGTGCGCATCTGCGAACTCTCGGCGCAACCGATTCCCATCGGTGGCGAGCCCTGCATGCTGACCATTGCCCGCGACATCACCGAGCGCCAGCAGATGCAGGAAAAACTGCTGCAAGCGGCCACCGTCTTCGAAAGCACCGCCGAGGGCGTGATGATCACCGACACCGAACAGCGCATCACCGCGGTCAACCGCGCCTTCAGCGAAATCACCGGCTACAGCGAAGAAGAAGCCCTCGGCCAATCGCCGCACATGCTCGCCTCCGGTCAGCACGACAGCGCCTTCTACGCCGCCATGTGGCACCAGTTGGATCGTGAAGGGCACTGGCAAGGCGAGATCTGGAACCGCCGCAAGAACGGCGAGCCCTACCCCGAATGGCTCACCATCAGCGCCGTACGTGATCGCCACCAGCAGGTCACCCACTACGTCGGCGTGTTCGCCGACATCTCGCCGCTCAAGCACGCCCAGGCGCGGCTCGACTACCAAGCACACCACGACCCGCTCACCGGCCTGCCCAACCGCCTGCTGTTCGAGAGCCGCCTGCAACTGGCCCTGGTCGAAGCCGCCAACGACGACCTCCACGGCGCCGTTCTTTTCATCGACCTCGACCGCTTCAAGCACATCAACGACAGCCTCGGCCACCCGGTGGGTGACCTGCTGCTCAAGGGCATCGCCCATCGCCTGCGCGAGCAGCTGCGCGACATCGACACCGTGGCCCGCCTGGGCGGCGACGAATTCATCATCCTGCTGCCCGGCCTGCACGGCCCCGATGACGCCCAAGCCGTCGCCCACAAACTGCTGGCCTGCTTCGAAGCGCCACTCCCCGCCGGCCAGCACGAGTTCTTCATGAGCGCCAGCATCGGCATCAGCCTGTTCCCGGAGCACGGGCTGGACGTCGCCACCCTGGTGAAGAATGCCGACGCCGCCATGTACCGGGCCAAGGCCCGTGGCCGCAACCGCATCGAGTTCTACACCCGCGACCTCACCAGCCAGGCCACCGAACGTATGGCGCTGGAAACCGAACTGCGCCGTGCCCTGGAGCGCAATGAACTGTCCCTCTCTTATCAGCCCAAGCTCAGCTTGCAGAACCAGGCACTGGTGGGCGCCGAAGCCCTGGTGCGCTGGTACCACCCGAAACTCGGCGAGATTCCACCAGAGCGCTTCATCCCGCTCGCAGAAGAAAGCGGCCTCATCCTCCCGCTGGGCGACTGGGTACTGGAGCAATCCTGCCGACAAATGCAGCGCTGGCAGGAAGCCCACGCGCCGTTCGGCCCACTTTCCGTCAACCTCGCCGGTGCCCAACTGCGCCAACCACAGCTGGTAGAACGCCTGCAACGCCTCATCGAAGGCCTTGGCCTGGAACCCCAACGCCTGCAGCTGGAGATCACCGAAAGCTTCATCATGAGCCAGGCTGAAGAAGCCCTCAGCGTGCTCCACAACCTGAAAACCCTCGGCGTGCAGCTGGCCATCGACGACTTCGGCACCGGCTACTCCTCCCTCAGCTACCTCAAGCGCCTGCCGCTGGATGTACTGAAGATCGACAAATCCTTCGTGCGCGGCCTGCCTGACGATCCCAACGACGCCGCCATCAGCCGCGCCATCATCGCCCTCGGCCGCAGCATGCAACTCACCGTGATCGCCGAAGGCGTCGAAACCAAGGCCCAGGAATACTTCCTCGCCGCCGAAGGATGCCAACAGATTCAAGGCTTTATCGTCAGTACGCCCCTGCCAACGGAGGCTTTCGAACGCAAATTCCTGAGCCCCCTCCCCACGATTGGCACCCAGCAAAGGGCGCCTGTATAATCCGCCGGCCTTCTGGGGCCTATAGCTCAGTCGGTTAGAGCAGAGGACTCATAATCCTTTGGTCCACGGTTCGAGTCCGTGTGGGCCCACCACCTTCAAAGCCGCGTCCTGCGCGGCTTTGTGCTTTCTACGGTCGTGGCACCCGGATCAGTCCTTTGGTCCAAAGGTACGAAAACGGTACAGCGCTGGCACGCCAGCCTACCTTTGGAGTCCTCTCAGATGACCACGAACGTCAAAACACTCTCCTGTATTGGGAATGCCCTTCTCAGTGAAGCTGGCTGCCCGACTTCCCCCAAGACCTTCCCAACCAAGGGCAAAGCCGAGAACCAGGCATACCAAGCCGAAGGCTGTATCGCATGGAGCATCTTCATCCAGCCCAGCCATATTGACTCACCCTGGTTGGGATTTATTCCAAGGCGTCCATCCGATCCCCTCAGGATCGGAGGAGCCTCATTAGGGGCACTCCCTCTCCACTGTTAGGAAACACAGCACTGAACCACGGTTGATGGAAACGTCGACTCCACCGCTATTCAGCGCAGTTGCTAAACCAGCCTAACTTTGGAGCTCCAACCTGATGGCCACAATCGTCAAGACCACTGCCGGCACTTGGAAAGCGGTTATCCGCAAAACCGGCTGGCCAACGAACGCCAAAACCTTCCGAACCAAACGCGACGCCGAGGATTGGGCTCGTCGCACAGAAGACGAGATGGTACGTGGCGTCTACATACAACGCAGCGGTTCCGAGCGCATGACGCTTGAGAAAGCTCTGGGCCGCTATCTTCGTGAGGTCACGCCTACGAAGAAACCCACCACGCAGAAGGCCGAGGCCACCAAGGCGCAACAACTAATTCAACATTTGGGGAAGTACTCCCTCGCAGCCCTCTCTGCAGACATCATTGCCGACTACCGCGACACTCGGCTTGCCTCCCTTACCAAGCGCAAACGCCCAACCAGCAATAACACCGTCAGACTTGAACTGGCTCTGCTCAGCCACCTCTTCACAGTAGCGATCCAAGAATGGGGGCTTGGCCTGACATTCAATCCAGTGCTGAACATTCGCAAACCGAGTCCAGGCGAAGGTAGGGACAGGCGTTTGTCCCAGGATGAGGAACGACGCCTTCTGACTGCGGTGAATAATCACAGCAACCCTATGCTGGGCTGGATCGTTTGCATCGCACTGGAAACCGGCATGCGTTCATCAGAAATCACCGGGCTGCTTTGCCACCAGGTCGATCTGAAAAAGCGCGTTGCGCGCCTTTCCGATACCAAAAACAACAGCGCACGCACAGTGCCACTGACCAAGCTCGCCACTGAAGCCTTCAGGCTGGCCCTAGAAAATCCTCTGCGCCCAGCGGACTGTAACCTGGTGTTCTTCGGCGAGCCTGGCAAGGACCATAAACGACGTCCTTATGCTTTCACAAAGACGTGGGGCCTGATCAAACAGCGTCTCGGTCTAGCAGACCTACGCTTTCACGATCTGCGCCATGAGGCCGTTAGTCGCCTTGTTGAAGGGGGGCTATCTGACCAGGAGGTCTCAGCTATCTCCGGCCATAGGTCCATGCAAATGGTCCGTCGTTACACGCATCTTCGAGCGGAGGATCTTGTTTCTAAGCTGGATCGCATCCAGCAGAACTAGTTGCCTGGATTTCCGGTTTAGCATGCGAAAGTAGTCGAAATTTCCCCTAGAGGCACCCACCTTTAGGGGGCTCGCTGCCTGCCAATGCTCCAAGGGTTGTGCCCCTTTCCTCACTACGCCAGCCTGCCCTCAGAAAAGGGGCACTGCATTTCCACTATTTGGGTATCAAGAAAAACGGAGATACCCCATGTCCCTCGAGGAGCAGCTCATTTCTCGCTTCGGTCCGCTTCTGTCCATGGAGCAGTTGGCCGAACTGTTGCACCGCCCCACCAAAAGCCTATCTGTTGCCCTTAGCCGCCCCGGCCCTCTATCTGACCAACTCAACATTGCGCGAGTGAAAATTGGCCGGAAAGTCTACTTCCGGGCAACCGATTTGGCTGCGGCGCTTTCGTAACGTGCCTGTGAAAGTAGATCAGGCGCTAGCACGCCTGGAAGAAAGCCGCCTACGACGTGGAAAAGTCGTTCCGCATGTTAAGGATCGGCTCACCACCCAAGCGCCGATCGAAGCTCCTTTGGGGGCGATTGAGAAGAACTGTGAGAATCGCGAATTTTTCCTCGCAGATATGTTCGACCTTCCACTCAAATGTGACGGTCACAGCCTTCAGGCGCCGATCTTCTCGCTTTCAACCAAGCCGGATAGAAACGTTTGGGAATGGCGGAGCAAGGACGAAAAATCGTACATCAAAGTGGTTCCATCAGTTCTAGGACGGGCTACACAGCACGATAAAGACATCTTGATTTTTGTGATCAGCCAGCTCGTAGAAGGGCGCAATCGAGGCAGGGCGGACGCAAGAAATCGTACCGTCAGATTCAGAGCATATGACCTCCTTGTGACCACAAACCGCCAAATTAGCGGGGATGGCTATAGACGCTTGAGAGAGGCGCTGGAACGGCTTAGCTGCACGAAAATCATGACCAATATTCAATCAGGTGGTCAGCGATTCAGAGAGGGGTTCGGGCTCATAGATCGATGGCGAATTGTGGAGCAATCCGCTAATGACACCCGAATGGTCGCAATCGAAATCACTTTATCCGAATGGCTATTCAGCGCAGTTCACTCGCTAGAAGTGTTGACCCTTGATCCAGCCTATTTCGAGCTTCGATCTCCCCTGACCCGAAGGCTCTACGAGATTGCACGTAAACATTGCGGATACAAGGGGCAATGGAACATTGGCCTTGAGCTGCTAAGGGGGAGGGCCGGCAGTCACTCTCAATTACGAGATTTCCGGCGCCAGCTACGTGCCATCCAAGCAGAAAATGGCCTTCCTGGGTACCGATTGGAGTTGGGCGAAAAGGACAAGGTGACCTTCTTCAACCTCAGCAAAAACAGGCTAGGTCATGAGGCTCCATAGCACCGAGCAGATGGAACAGGCTGTGGATAGTATCGTCGTTTCACACGCACTCGCCTCGTCGTTTCACACGCGAGATCTTGTGAAAAGACACGTCGTTTCACCCGCGACTGCTTCGTCGTTTCACACGCATTGAGCTTTGCGGAAGCCCCAATTTCATTGGGCTCAAGCGGTTCCGGAGTGCCCCTAACGCGCGCGCGCGTTTCTTAACAATTAAAGATCTTTAACGCCAAAAGAGGTGATGAAGCGTCTCAGCAGCGCTGGAAACTGAGCAGCAGGTCGATACCTATACTGGTTGAGGAGCGAAGAGATTTACGAACGGTCGCGGATGTGGTGGCGTTTTGCTTGCCTGTAGGAGGCCTAGATCGTAGGCTTTGCCTCCAGATCAGGCGGCCGTAGGTCGCCAAACGCCTCAGAACCACGGAATTCAGCAGGGAGTTTTTCTAGCGATGGAAATCAGAGAGTCGATAATTCACGGGGTTTTGAAGGCTAAAGAAACAAATGGGGCGGACTCTATTACCATGCGCCGCCGGCCTGTTGTTTTGCCACTGGATGATCGACTCAACACGTTGTGTACAGATGTTCTGGCTCTCTACACAAAGCTGAGCAATGGTTATGGGACTTTTGGACAGGGCGCCGCTCATCCATTCCCAAACATCATGCAGGACTATTCCAACGCAGACTCTGACATTATTGCATTCAGCAATACATCCTGCGATCTCATTGCCGACCGGATGAAAGACCAGTTCATGGCCACTACGAGCTGGCCTCTATTTGTCCGATACACGAACCAAGGACGAGACTGGCTTCTGATTGCAATGCTTAAGCTCAAAGAGGGCGTGGGCATTGATGAGGAAACCCTTGATCTAAATAACTCCCTCTCGTTCGATATCAGCCACCTGCATGAAGCCGCACGTGTTGATATCGAAAAATGGCAAAACAACCAGCAACCTTACTTATCATTTATAAAGCGCAGGGCCGGCGAGTCTGAGATTACTCAATATTTCAGAGCTGCCATATCTTGCACAGAATATACTGACGCAAAGCACAACACAGAAATCGCCGTAAAAGCCATGGAAGATTACTGCATTGCTCAGGGATGGGATGCGGATCGCTGCCAGCTGACTCGAGACAGACTTTACAACTTCTGCAATGAGCGAAAACAAGAAGAAGCCCCCGTAAATCTTACGGCCCTTTCCGCACACATAAACGAACAAGACCCAGAAAGCTTTGTGCAATACGTCAGAGAGAATAATTACGAAGTAAGTGAGATATTTTCTCCAAACCCTGCAACTTACAAGAAGCTCATGCGGGTAAGCCGTCGCTTTGGTTCCATTAGCGTAAGCTTTGATGTGAACGACCTGCGCACTGAAACCGTTTATTACGACCCAGACGCCGACTCCATCATAATTAAACGCCCTCCAGCAGAGCTTGTCAGGGATATGAAGAAGGCTCTTGGGGAATTAGATGATGCCGAAGAGCAGGCTTGAAATCTCAACAGAATCATTTAGATCTCTCAACGATAGAGAGGTATCGCGCGGGCGGGTGAGTGGCACAGTAACAGAACCTAGCTTCTCTAAAACTACTGGAGACTTAGAGCAAGCGGGGCTACTGATTTCGTCAACCCCAGAGACTGGGGTTATAGTTTTCCGCGCCCCGTCTGCGGCCAACGAATACTTTGCACAATCACTGGCTGATCTACTTACCGCCCCATCAAGAAGGAAAAAGTGCCCAGAAGAGTTCTACATTGCGGATTTGGACTATCTCTATAGCCCGACTGATGCGGCTCGCCCTGCGGCTATCCAAGCTTATCTAGACACGGTGTTGGTTGTAGATTCTTTGAGCAAGCTCGCAGAGCACGGCACAGAACCGACATCAACAAAGCTCATTTTTTTTCACAAAGAAAAAATTGAACTCCATATAAATTATGATGCAGACAAAATAAAACCAATCCAGGGCCTGCAGGAATTCATTGCACGCTACGTAACCGATGACATCCATGCCGACCAAAAGAAAACAATCATAAAATCCGTGCTCCTTGAGCTATCCAAGGAGTTCGAAGGTCGCACTCTGGACATAGGACTCCTAAATGAGAAATTTGAAGAGTTCAAACGTCGCGTATCGTCTGGATACCAGCTGTACGTCTCTGAGTTTTCATTTCAAAAAATAAAAGCAGAAATTGAAAAAAGCAAATTCGAATTCATAACAAAGATAAACAAAGTATTTTCCGACATTCAAAACCAGCTGCTTACCGTACCCGCTGCATTAATAATAGCAGGGAGCCAATTTGAATCATCCGACCATATAACCCTAAAGAATTTCTTGATCTTATCCGGAGCCTTGGCCTTCACCATATTCATGCTCTTACTAATAATGAATCAACGCAACACCCTGCAATCTATATACAATGAAATTGACAACGAATGGGAGTTGATCAAGAAAAAACACAACGCCATCAAAGAACAGTTCGACACGCAATACAGGGCTCTAGAGTCGAGATACAAGCATCAATACGTGCTACTTGAAGTCGTAGCACTCATAGTAGTATTGGCTTGCATGGCAACCACCCTCCTGTTCAACTACAACTCCGCAAGCCAGAAAATCTCGGTAGAACTTTCTATGTTACTGGGATTCATTTTTATCATTTACATAGCATGCAGAGCTTATACCGTTATTTCAAAAGTACTATTCCCAAGAAGTACTTAACCGCAAACAAGAGGCTTGATAGATTCGGGCACGCCTGCCGGGGTTCGCCAGCTTAAAGCGATGCAGCTCAGTCACATACCAGCCTCCTGCGGAAGCCACTCCGAAGGGATATGCTTTGCGCATCCCAGACAACCAAAACCTCCAGTACCATCCCATCTCAGCACAAATTGATCTGCTCCAGTCAATTGGAGCCCTCCTCTCCCACTCCACAACTCAACTGTGAACTCCTGGCGGCGGTTCTCCCGTCCTTGGTCATCGAACCACCGCATAACGGCATGACCATTAGCTAGCTCGAGTAAAACGTAGCCTGCTCGCCATACAGGAGTACTCGCGAACAAGCCTTCTGTCGGTCGAGTGTCAATGCATCCTGCGAGGGTTAGCACAATGCATACGGCCATCAGCCATAGTGGTTTCATGAATCTGACTTCCCATTAATTGACCCGAAAAGGGAATCTGCAAGGGAATGGGTCAACATCCAAGCCAAAACCGGTAGCTGAAATCCCTTGAAGAGCCTAAGAGCGCCGATTTGGCTCAGGGCGGATTAGGGCGGGAAAAGGGATATTTGGGTGTTTTCTAAGGCAACAAATGACGGGAAAAGGCGTAGAAGGGGATTTTTCACCGAGCCTTTTTAAGACGATCAACGGCGCAAAAGGGTAGGAAAGGGAATCTCTTGGGCATTCCTGGGGTGCTTTGGGTGCTTTTTGCATGGGGCTGGCAGTGAGGTGGGATAGCTCTGCGTCACTACCATTAGGTAGTGACGCAGAGCGTAGGCCCGCAAAGCGGGCCCAAAAGCGGGTGCATTTATGCACCCGCTGAGGCTTGCCTTTCAGGCTGTAAGCCCCGCTACGCGAGGCTTACAGCCAATTTTGTTTTCAGAGCAGTCTTTTGGCTTGCTTCGATTTATTGGATATGTTTTTCTGGTGACGGCCACGTGATGGCCCCTAATTCTCACCGTTAGCCGGGTCGAAAATTTCCGATTCCGGTTGCGGGGGATGATGCAGCCAGCCAGCAATTCTGGTTCTGCATCGTCGCCGCCTCTGATCTGTGAATTCACTCGTCAGAGGCGGCAAACGCTCCAGGGTTGGCAACCTGGCAGCGATGATTCATCGCCCGACTCTTGGTGGCGTCACGCCAGGCGATCAACAGAGCCCTCGGCTGTTGTTCGTGAAATTGAGGGTCGTCCAGCTCTGGACGTAAAACTGAGTCGTTGTAGGCGCGAAAACTACACCGGCTCAAACGAGCCGCCTCTACGTGGTCCACCGTAGGGTGCCCCTCCAACTGACCTCGGTCAGGCTGTCGTTGTGGACACGGCATTGCACCGGCTCAGCGTGCATTTGGTTGCAGCTCGTCCTCTGGGATTGAGCGCACCAATTCCGTAACCGCGACTCTCCGAGTCCGCTCGTCACGGCGACCTCCTTAGGTCATTAGCAACGTCGTTCCGATCCTGGCCTTGGCCAGCTCCCTTCACTCAGTGATTGGGACAGGAACTAACACTTACCGCTCATCCTCGACGTTGCGGCCGCCCGATATCTGGACGGAATTTCAGCCCTCGACTTTGAATGGAACGGGCCGGGTCAATGTGTTGACCTTGCTTCAGATATTCACTGAGCGATGGTTATGGACAAACTCGAATGGGATTGGGTGCAGACACAAAAACACAATCGCGACGGTTCTTTCTCCACGCAATCAGCACGACGGGCCACCCTCAGCCTATCGGCACGACAGCTCCGTGAACTTGGCTATCGGAACCTACGTGCTGATCGTGTCGCCCAAAAGCATCTGCGAGCCTTGGTAGGTAAATGGAAAGGTGACGGCCTAAGCCCCGCCACGATAAAAAACCGGATGGCGCATCTGCGCTGGGCCTGCGAGAAGGCCGGCCGGCCCGGCGTTGCCGGCTTGAGAAATGATGACCTCGGTATCGAACGTCGCCAGTACATTGCTCGCGAATCCCGTGCTACCGCCTTGACTGTAGGGGCTCTACAGAAGGTACATGACCGCCATATCCAGTTCAGCCTCCGTTTGCAGGCCGAGTTCGGTCTGCGTCGCGAGGAGTCGATTAAATTCCGGGTCGCGGAAGCAGACAGAGGGACCGATCGCATTGCTCTTGCGGCTTCCTGGTGCAAAGGGGGCAGGGCTCGAGAAATCCTGATTCGGACTCCAGAGCAGAAAGCACTGCTCCGCGAACTGCACGACTTCTGCGGAACCTCGAGCCTTATCCCTGCTCACCTCTCGTACGCGCAGCAGCTCAAACGGTACGAATACCAAACCAATGCAGCCGGGCTCCATAAAAACCACGGATTGCGCCACCTCTACGCACAGACTCGATACCTTCAATTGACAGGGAGACAGTGCCCAGCCGTACAACGAACCCTGTCGACACAGGCTCATCTTGTTGGCGGAGAAAACGGATGGTTTGGACAAGTGATACGGCCAATACCCCAGCTTCCAGAAGGGCTTACTTCCGCAGGACTTGATGATCGTGATGCCCGCCAAATCATCACAGAGGAACTCGGCCATGGCCGCATTTCAATCACGAATTCTTATCTGGGATCTACCCGCGGATAAGTCGGAATTCCAGCCCTAGGGTTTGACTGGAGTCCAATCCCCCAGCGTGCTCTTTAGGCATGAGGTACCAACTGGCCAATAGGAGCATCCAATGAATGAAACTCAGGTTGAGAAAATCGCCACACAATATGGGATCAACCAACCCGATGCAGGTCGTCTACTTTCGGAGGCAAGTAAGCTCTGCGCCATCGCGGACGAGCACGGTGAAGTCGATCTGAATGATGCCTGGCTGGTCAACCAGGTAGGCATGCAGGAAACCCAGAAATTCTGGGAGGAGCACCATCAGGTGAACGTCGAGCAGGCGCCATATTGGTTGGTGATACTCGACACCACTCCCGTACCTATCGTGGGCCCCCTCGATCCTGACTTGATCGACATTTTAGTAGGTAGGGTGCTCGTTTGATCCGCTCAGCACGGGCTCTCGCAACGTGGAAGCCCGTGCACCAAGTCAGAATCCTACAAGCTCTACCCCTCCTACCATAGGCGAAATTCAGCCCCCCATCTTGGCTGGAATCCATCTAACACCTGCGGTTTGCTGGTCTCGAAAACCTCGCAGGAACTCTCGATGGACAATTTCCAAATGCTGATCCTGGTGCCCCTAATCGCACTCGGTCTTTATCGTGTTATCACCAAGCCGGGCATCCATGCCGACCGCCTGCTCTCGCTGCGTAACCGTACGCGCATCGCACACCTGATCACATTTGGCCTCGCGCCCGGAACCCTGCTCGGATATGAGGCCTGGGGCACTGTAGGCGTCGCAGCCCCCCTCATGCTCGGCGTGGCGCTGATCTGCTGGCTGCTACCTGAGCCGTGGAGTGCCCCATGATGGACGCTGAATCACTCCACAATTTCGGCTGGATTTTCTCGACATTCAGCGGCGTCGTAGAGCAGCTAATCGTTGCCACTAGCCCTCTGATGATCGCCATAGGTCACGCCACTGCCTCTCTGTTTGTCAGTGGCGCCGCAATCATGCTCATCATGGTGATGATTGGAGTGCTCGGTCAGAACACCATGCGGCAAGGCGTTCTGTCTGGTGCTTTGGTGCTGTTAGCAGTTGGCTGGGGGCTGCAACCTCAAAAGCTGACGCTGCCCTCGGGAACGGTAGTCGACTCGGTCAACCTAACCGCCCACGGCGCTACGCTGGCGTTCTCCATACAAAAAATCTTCAGCAGTACCATGCAGCGCGCCCTGGACGAACGATTCAATGACGCGGGACAGTTTCTGCCGGCGCAAAGTGTCACCGACTCGGCTGTTGAGCGCACCGCATCGCAATTCTCCAATACTGATCTGGCGAGGCTCATTCGGGACTACAACGCGCAGTGCAACCCGGCGCCTGAAATGTTCAAAAAGGCAGAGGACGCGGTACCAATTGAGGCCTATCACTCGGTTGGCCTCATGGGAGGTGGGGGACTCGGAATTCCAGACGCCGACATCGGACTAATGGCGCAGTTATCCAAAGCCTGGCAGATCCGATTTACTCCCTCTCAGTGGTTGGGCGTTCTCGATCTGAACACGATCCAGAGACGTCGAGCCGCAGGCGTTGCAGCTCTAAAGGAAAAAAATTATCCGTTCGTAAGTCAGTCTCCATATCAACTGCCAACAAAGGCGTATTGGCTCGGCGCGTATCGTGGCGAAGAAGGGACCACACCCAGCTATCTCTCGATTGGCGATGCGCCTGGTGCGCTAGCATCGGCAATGGAGAAGCAAGCCCAGGCGTGGAAAGAGTCCGAGGGCAAAACAGCCTCGCAGGGATTCTCGCCAAGCAACTGCTATGAGGCGTACCAGGTTGCGCAACTCGGTGCCGAGCAGGCGTATAACGCCCTCGTCGACACTGGAAGCAAGGCATCCGGCGGACAGCTAGCCAATACAAATAGCGGCGTAGTAGGGGCTGCGCGAGCCCTGCAAAGGACCATAGACCGTAGCCTCAATGACGGAAAAGCAGAAAGTAGTTGGTGGTCGAATTTGGTCTCTGGCTCAGTCGCGGGCGTGCAATTAATCAAATCGATGTCCAGCTACATCGACCTATATACGCTCTTACCTCTGTATGTCGCCGGTTGTGCCGCCCTCCTCTGGCTTGTGCTCACCACAATGCCGATCTATCTAATGATGGCCCTCATCCGAGGCATTACCAGCCTAACCAATTGGCTGTCCCTCCTGGTGTTCCCTGTCTTACTTGTGATCATGGCCCAGTTGGTAACAGTCGCCGCGTCGATCTCTATAGGCAGCGTGGCTGTAACTCAGGCTGCTGCTGTTGCCGGTTGGCAAGGGGCCAGTGCAGATCAAGATCTAGTACGAGGATCTCTGCTGCTGGTATTCGCGCTAATCCTTCCTGTGAGCGCCTTCATGGCGATGAAGATCACAGGCGTTGTCGTTGGGCCTCTGGGCGCTGCCGCCCAGAATGCAGCAACCACGATTCCCGAAGCGGCCTCCGTAGTGGCAGGGATCGCGATGCGCGTCATTTCCCGAGGCTGGTCCGCAGCAATGGAGAGCGACAATAGACAGCCTGGCAGCCCTTCGGGAGGAGGCGACGGCGGAGGGAATTCCGTGGCTGACCAGGGAGCACAACAGAAAGTACGAACCGCGCAGGAGGTCAGTTCCGGCGGAGGGTGGTCCTCGACAGGCAACACTTCAGCACGTTCGTCTATCCCCCCTTTGGTTCCAGGAGTGGCAGCAAACGAGGGGCGTTTCAGCACCGGGAGAACTCCACGTAGCCAGAAAAAACGTCCGAAAAAAAATGACGACTGATAGCTTCTGGCACACCGCAAACAGGGGGATGGTCAGGCTTCCCAACCAATGGAGCCTGACCATGAGTACCACTTACAGCGATTTCCTAGAGCAACAGCATGACTTGGCAGACAGCCCGCCGCGAGACTTGCGTTGGCTACTCGATGCCATGTTGAGACTCAGCCATCGCTACTGGACCCTGGACGATGACCCTAGATACCTCCGTCCGCAGTTAATCGGCTACTCCCTGTATTTCTGCCAAGGCCTATCCGGCGTTCGCCCCGCAGCTCCGGATCTGGACGACTTGGAACTGGGGTTGCTGCTAGGCGAGGTGAATTCGCGCCTAGGAATCGGAATTGAAGTTCAGCGGTTGCATGAGCGCGAGCTGGAGCGACGCATGAGTTCACTACCTGCTCCAACAGTTGACTACCTGGGGAGGGCCTAGGATGAAGATTCGGCTCTTGATAGTAGCCGCTTGGCTTTGCTTGGTCATTCCGACAATTGTTTTGATCAACATGGCGAACTCATACATCCCTCTACCATATCCACCAGTTTTGTTCTGGGCGGCACTGTCCTGGGTACATACAGCATGCCTCGCATCGTTTTGCTGGCTTATCGGGCAACGTGAGGCAGCAAAGGTATTTATATGCGTGATGATCGGCCTACCGATTGGAGTTTCGATCTCTTTGATAAAGACATGAGCAAGTAGGAAACAGAAATAATTATGAGGAAAGTTATTCAATTAGCATCAGCAACCTGCTTAGCTGTAGTCTTGTGTGCCTGTAGCCCATCTGGTGCAGAACCCGATGGCACCTACAAGTCAGATCCACGCATCAAGCTCGGTAGTGTTTGCATCTGGTATTGCTGGATCCAAAAGGAGAGCTACCTTGACCGACTAGAACGATTCTATGGGCTGTATGGACCTTTATCACTCCCTCACCCCAAAGAAGCGCGTTCTGTTCTGGATCATCTTCGCGATTACGTTACAACGCGAAGGGAATCCCTCGGACTTCCTCCCGTAGAAAAGGAGGACTGGGCTGGATACATGAAGGCTTATACGAAGGAAAGCCTATTCGGCGAACGTCACTACCCACCACTGACAAACGATCCAGAGATAGCGGAACTGACATTCCTACAGCAAGAAGCGAGACGCCTGGAACGTCTCTCGGAGGATACCTAGATGACAGATCCCGAACGTTACCCACTGCGTGCAATCGCCCTGCTCAGCACTGACGAAATCGCTCGGTCTGCCCTTTTGGCCATCCTGGGAGAGACCCTCAACGAGGCGCGCCAGCATCTGGCTGAATCCTGCTGGGGAGAAGACCTGCATACCGACCAGGAAATTCAACGCCGGCAGTTGGCTGCACAATTTGGGTTGGAAACCTGAGAAGTAGCCGTTATGATTCTATTCGCCTGGCCGGTCCAGCGTACGAGGCGGAGGGGTAAATCCAGCATAGTCGCTGCGTGTGGCAGGTACTGAGAGGCGGTTCGATCTGAATACAGACGATCTCCTCCCTTTAGCAAGGGGCCTCAGAGCCCCGCTCTCCCTACCCCACAGGGAGTAAAGAATGAGGAGCCCCAGGCTCCTCTTTTCGTTTCAGATCCCCTACTTCCCCTCTTCCATTCCTTGTCGTTCCTTCTACCGGCTGGCACTAGTCAGTTTTTTGATGCCAAAATGCCACCTCAAGCTCTGTATGGGCTGCTTCGCCCTGCGTGCGGGTCGGCTTCTGGCACACGTAGTGCGGAATTAGGGTTGCCAATCTGGCCACTCCTTCAGGCCAGGCTCTAATTCGTTTAGCTCTCAATGAAAGGACTTACTTTGTGAACCACATGATAAAATTTGCAACTGCACTCGTAGCCGTTGGAAGTCTGGCAGGATGCGGGGGAGAAGACTTCAGCGGCGCTTACGGAACAGATGGCCCCTACGGTAAACATCTGGTGCTGAATATTACTGGCGACAATGCCAAATTTTTCATTGTGAATAAGTCCACTGCAGAAATCAGCGGCTTGACCGATTTCGCAGTATCTTATAAGAATGAGAAGCTTCTGTTGGACTCGTCTAAAGAGAATGTGCACCTGACCTTAAAACGTGCTGAAGATGAGCGCGGACTGAACTGTCTAAACTGCAACGAACGTTCGATCCGGTTGCCGATCGACTGGGCACTGCTCAACTCTGAGCCATACGACGTGGACTCGATGCTGAAAGCGCAAGAAGAGAAGCGCCAAGCGGCAGAAAGAGAAGAGGAGAAACGTAGGGCTGAAGCTGCAAAGCTGGTTAAGTTCAGTGGTGACTGGGTGGCTAAACGTCACTATAAAGATGACTCTCTATTTATCATGTCGATAAGCCCTGAGAAAGGCGTGAAACACTGGGCATTCACTTACAGTACTGCAAACAAACTAATCTCGACGGATCGCAATTTCGAAGTTGATGGTGATGAACTGGTGCTTCTCTCCAGCGACTCATCAACAAAGTACGCTCTGAACGAAGATGGAACAAAATTGATGTGCACCAACTGTAATTCAGAGAATTACTGGCTCAAGGCCGATCCGGTGAAGGTTAACGACCTAGATTACACTCGAGCCCTTGCTGGTAATCCTCAAGAGCAACGTAAGTAGACATAGGATACGCTCCGTATCACTAGCGATACGGAGTTCTACGGCTAGTCTTTTTCAAACCCATGAGAAGGAGATCAGCAATGGCTACAGAACTGCGCCCAGCCCGCGGGCATCCGGAAGGAAGCTCATCAATACCCCACTTCTCAATTAGAGGAGCCGATGTCTGCCCAGCTCGTGGCCATCCTGATGGCACCTCCTCCATACCCCACTACCAGATTCGAGGCAGTGACATCTGCCCAGCGAGAGGGCATCCAGAGGGCAGCTCCTCCATTCCGCACTTCACCATCCGTGGCACCGACGTTTGTCCTGCAAGAGGCCACCCGGGGGGAAGCTCATCCATCCCATGGTACACACTGCGTTAGCGCGGGTGGGGTAAAAAAGGTACAACAGAGGTACAGTGCCAAGTGCCTCAAGATTTACCCAAATTAGATAAATCCATGAAAATCAATTAGTTGTAGCAGTTGTATATTTTCCTAGGTTTGCTTAGATTTACCTGGTGTTGTGGTGTTAGGCCACAACTCATAATCCTTTGGTCCACGGTTCGAGTCCGTGTGGGCCCACCAAATCAAAAGCCGCGCAGTGCGCGGCTTTTGCATTTCCAATGCCTTGAACTTCAGGCATTTCTCAACTCCGCGCCCCACCGCACCGTCCACAAAACCTCCACGCTGAACCAGCAACCCGGCGATTCGCGGTAAAGCACTGGCAACGCCGGGAGAGCGAGCTGAGATCCCCCCTTCGATCAGTGATGGCCTTTTGACGCCACTCATCCGGGCCTGTAGATTCACGCCAGCGGATACCACCAACAAAAGGAACTTGTTATGCCGACGCTTGTGTATGGCGAAACCCGTATCAACACCACCATCAGCAGTTGGCAGAGCGACGCGAGCATCACGTCCCTGGCGGACGGTGGCTATCTGGTCACGTGGGCCGATCCGGCCACGGAAACCACCGACCACATCTTCACCCAGCGCTACAACGCCAGCGGTGTCAAGGCAGGGGGTGAGACCCGCATCAATGCCACCCTCTCCTGGCAACAGGAGGACCCTGTCGTGACCGTGCTGGCCAATGGCAGCTACGTGCTGGCCTGGAAGGCGGAAGACGACCTGGGCAACAGAGATATCCGTACCCAGCTCTTCAGTTCCAACGGCACGAAGATCGGCGCCGAATCGTACGCCAACACCTATCGCACAGGACAGCAGGACAGCCCTGAAGTCACCGCCTTGAAAGATGGCGGCTATGTGGTGAGCTGGACTTCGGACGGCCAGGACGGCAGTGATTGGGGCGCTTACTTGCAGCGCTATGACGCCAGCGGAGCGAGGGTGGGGGGCGAGGTCCGCATCGGCACGACCACCTCAGGCGCCCAGGACGGTCCGACCGTCACGGGTCTTGCCGATGGTGGTTATCTGGCGGCCTGGGAGGGGAATGGCAGCGGCGACGCATCCGGTATCTTCGCCCAGCGCTTCAATGCCAGTGGCACCAAGGTCGGGGGCGAGACCCGGGTGAACACCACCACTGTCAACGACCAGACCGATCCGGCCGTTACCGTCTTGAAGAGCGGTGGATACGTGGTTACCTGGCAAACAAACCTCCCCGACAATGACGGCAACGAAGATACCGAAGGGCCCGGCGATATCTACTCCCAACTCTATAACGCCAGCGGTGTGAAAGTCGGCGGTGAGACCCGGGTCAATACCACCACATCAGGCGACCAGGGAGAGCCTCGCGTAGCGGCCCTGAGCGATGGCGGCTATCTGGTGGTCTGGCACGGTAACGGCGCTGGCGACGCCGATGGCATCTTCGTCCAGCGCTTCAATGCCAGCGGCACCAAGGTCGGCATTGAAACCCGCATCAACACCACCACCGCGGGCCGTCAGGAGTTTGCCAACATCGCCACCCTTGCCGACGGCGGCTACGTGATCACCTGGGAGTCCTATGACGCGAGCGGCCGGAATCCCGACATCCACTCGCAGCGCTTCGACGCCAACGGAAACAAGGTTTCCGGACTTACCGGCGACGCCCTGGCCAACACTCTGACATGGTCCGGAGCCAACAGCGTCATCATCGACGCTGGCGCAGGCAATGACATCCTGACTGGCGGCGTACGCAACGATCACCTCAATGGTGGCGCGGGCAACGACTCCCTGAATGGCGGACAGGGCGCCGATCGCATGACCGGCGGCGACGGCAGCGACGTCTACTACGTCGACAATATCGGAGACATCGTCAGCGAAACCAATGCCACTATGGCCACGGGCGGCACGGACACGATCTACAGCTACCTCGCCTCCTACACGCTGGGGAGCAATATCGAGGATCTGCGCCTGATGTCCAGCGGCGCCGCGAATGGCACCGGCAACGCTCTCAACAACCTGATCCAGGCCGGAGCCGGCAACAACGTCCTGAATGGCGGCAGCGGCAGCGACGCCCTGTCCTACGCCAGCGCAACGGCAGCCGTCACCGCCAATCTCGGTGTCACGACCGCCCAGGCGACTGGAGGGTCCGGCGTCGATACGCTGCTGAACTTCGAACACCTCACCGGCAGCAACTACCACGACAGGCTGACCGGCAACGCCCTGGCCAATACACTCACCGGTGGCGCCGGGAACGACAACCTCAATGGTGGCGCGGGCAACGACATGCTGATCGGCGGAACGGGTACAGACACGCTGTTCGGCGGCACGGGGGCCGATCGTTTCGACTTCAATGCGATCGGCGAAACGGGCCTGGGCGTGCTGCGCGATGTCATCGCCGACTTCAAGGCCGCAGAAGGCGACAAGATCGACCTGTCCACCCTCGACGCCAACGGCCAGACCGCGCTCAACGATGCCTTCAGCTTCATTGGCGCCAATGCTTTCAGCGTCAATGCCACGGGACAACTGCGCTTTGCCAACGGTGTCATCCTTGGCAGCACCGACGCAGACTCAGCCGCAGAGTTCGAGATAGCGCTGGTTGGCGTAACGTCCCTGGGCATCACCGATGTCATTCTGTGAAGGACGCCGCCCGCGCAACCTCCCCGGCTCGTAGTCGATAGGCAGCCGCCTGGCTATCCATCGGCCATGCCCCCCCTGGCCCAGACGGTTAGAGCTGAGCGCCCATGATCCTCTGGTCCACGGCTCGGGGCCGCGTGGGGCCAGCCAATCGAAAGCCGCGCAATGCGCGGCTTTTGCGTTCCTGCGGCAGCTCACTCAAACGATCAGGTCTGCCGTGGTCAGGGTGCTGATACCGGTCAGCTGGATCGCGAACTCCGCGGTGGCGTCGGCATCGATGTTGCCATAGAGCACGCCACCCGCCAGTTTCAATTGCCCGGCCTGGGTGAACGCCGCGGTGCTGCCGATGAATCCGATAAACGCATCATTCACCGTGGTGACAGCGTTGGCATCCAGGGTCGACAGATCGATCTTGTCAGCGCCACGGGTGAAGTCGGTTATGACATCCCAGGTCGTACTGGTCAGTCCCGTTTCACTCAGCGCGTTGAAATCGAAAATGTCATTGCCGCTGCCGCCGGTGAGCACATCCCTGCCGAGGCCGCCGACCAGCAGATCATTGCCGGCACCGCCGTTGAGACTGTTCGCGGCACTGCTGCCGGTGAGTCGGTCGTTGAAGTTGGAACCTGCCAGGTTCTCGATCGCCACCAAGGCGTCGGAACCTGAGCCCCCCGTGGCCTGGGCCGTGGTGACGGCCAGACTGGCTACGACGGCGCTACCAGCATAGGCGTAGGAGACCGTGTCGACGCCGAGGCCGCCGTTGAGCACATTGCTGCCGCTACCGGCGAAAAGGGTATTGGCAAGCGCGTTGCCGGTCAGGTTGGCTGCGCCGGTTGTTCAGCCGGTATACATGGGTAACGCTTGTCGGGAGACATGGGTAACGGGTGGATAGTCATGGCTTGGGTTGCCTGAGATCAATCTGGCGCACGGTCTTACGGATGAACACCACGTCGAAGACGCC
>NZ_JACXBU010000017.1 GCF_014700075.1 Pseudomonas sp. JM0905a
TGCTGGTCTGTACCTGCACCTCGCTCGGCAGGCCCGTGGCGAGCACATGCACGCGCAGCAGCACGGTGCCCTCCCAGCCGCGCCGCTGGGCGAAGGCGGGGTACTCGGGCGCCGGATTCTTCAGGTAACCGGCGTTGGCCGAGGGCGGCGTCACCGGCGCTGGCGCCGGCGGGGCCGGTGGCGCGGGCGGAGCTTCGACCCTGGACGGTGCGGGCGGCGGCTCCACCGGCTTGGCCACGGGCTTCGGCGCGGGCTTGGGCGGCTGCACCTTCGGCTTGGGTTTGGGCACCGGCTTGGGCGGCGGCTTCACGGCCAGTTCCTCCACCACTGGGGGCGGCGGCTCGATCACGGGCGGCGGCGGCTCCGGCGGGGGCGGTTCCACCACGGGCGGGGCCGGGGCGGTGAACTCGATGGTCATGGGCGGAATCTGCGGCGGCACTTCCGGCAGCGGCGGGGTGGGCTTCTGGCTCAGCCAGTGCAGCACGGCGCCGTGCAGGACCAGGGCGAAGGCGCCCAGCAGCCAGGCTTCGCGGCGGCTGAGCACGCGGCTGTCGCCGGGGCGGCGGAAGACCGTGCGGTCCAGCGCCTGGCGCACCGGCACGCCGAGGTCACGGACTTCGGCCGGCCGATGTCCTCCCGACCAGGGGGCGTCAGCAAGGGGGACGGTATGGATGGCGTTGCTCATCGCCTGACAACTCCTCTCGACAAACCGATCAGGCGATCTTCCGGGCCGGAGCCGGTACGGCGCCGAAGATCGGTGCGGCACGCTCGGCGGCGAGCTGGATGCGGGCTTTCAGCGCCTCACTGGTGATCTGGTAACTGTCGAAGTCGGCCTCGGAGGCGTAGACGCCGATGGGCAGGGTCAGCGACTGGAAGAAGCTGAACAGCGGACGCAACTGATGGTCGAGGACCAGCGCATGGCGCTCGCTGCCACCGGTGGCGGCAAGCAGTACCGGGGTGTCGATCAGCGCGTTCTGGTCGATCAGGTCGAACAGGTGCTTGAACTGACCCGGATAGGTGCCGCGATAGACCGGTGTGGCCACCACCAGCAGGTCGGCATTTTCGATGGCACGCAGTTCGTGCTCGACGGTCTCCGGCAATTCCTTGCGGGACAGGGCGCCGCCGACCGAGCGGGCGATGTCGCCCAGTTCGATCAGGTGGCTGTGGATGGGCAGGTGCCTGCCCAGCTCGGCGACGATGGCCTGGGTCAGGACCAGGGTGCGGGAAGGACGGAAGGTGCTGCCGGTGACAGCGACCACTTTGATGGGAGTGCTCATGGCGAATTCCTGATGGTGTTGCAAAGGTGGAATAGTCAGGAGCAAGAGCCGTACCAGGCTCTCGAGCCCAGTAAATACGCGGGTTGCAGGCGGGGGTGTTGAAATCCGAGCAGCGGCGCTGCTGGAGAGGTGCTGCTGCGGCAGCAGTCGCTGGGCGTTCAGCCGAGCGTAGGGTGGACCACGCTTCATCGGTCCACCATTCGTGTTCCGGATGGGCTCCGAATGGTGGAAATGAAGAGCGATTTCCACCCTACATTGTCGATGCGGCCCTGTGCGGGAGAACTTCGTCGGAACGAGCGTTGCTCGCGATAATGCGCGTTCGCGAGCAACGCTCACTCCTACAAAGGTTATGGCGTCAGAAGTCGTAGCTCACGCTGGTGTAGTAGAACGCCCCCTGGGCACCTTCCGGCGAGGTAATGCTGTACTTGGGCACGCCATAGAGCTGCGGCCCTTCCAGCTTGTCCGGATGGCTGTCGAAGAGGTTGATGGCGCCCACCGACAGCTTCAGGCCCTTCTCGAAGGTGTAGGACAGGTCCAGGTCGGTCACCCACTGCGGGCTGAACGTCTGGTCGAGCGCCGGGTTGGTGGCGTTGCGCGCCTGCCATTCGCCGTAGCGGCGCTGGGCGAGCGTCAGGCCCCAGCCCTCATAGAGCCAGGTGGCGCTGAGGGTGAGCTTGTTCTCCGGCGTGCCATCCTCGATCAGTCCCTGGGTGGTCCGGCCAATGATCTGCGAGCCCTTGATGCTGCCAACGTCACGCAGTTTGGTGATGCGTGTGTCGGTCTGGCTGAAGCCGGCATTCAGGTTCAGGCGGCCGAACTCGCGCAGGTCCCACTGGTAGTTGCCGGTCAGCTCGACGCCCTTGGTGCGGGTATCGGCGACGTTGGTGTAGAAGGCTGCGCTCCGGATGCTGGAGTAGGGCGTACCGGCGAAGATCGGCGCCACCACCGAGGCAGGCAGCTGGTCGGAGAGGGTGATGCGGTTTTCGATGTCGATGCGGTAGGCGTCGATGGTGAACGACGCATTGGGCAGCGGACGCCACACCAGGCCCAACGAGTAGTTGGTGGATTCCTCGGGGTCCAGCTGCTTGCCACCCAGCAGGGCGGCCTCGGGGCTGTCGGCGCGCAGGGTGCGTTGTTGCACCTCTACCCAGTTGCCGCTGCCCGGTGGCTGCTCCACCACTTGCACGCTGAACGACGACAGGCCGCTCTGTACCAGCGACGGCGCGCGATAGCCTGTGCTGGCAGTAGCCCGCGCGGCGATTTCAGGGGTGAACTCGTAGCGCAGCGACAGCTTGCCATTGGTGGTGCCGCCGAAATCCGAGTAGTCCTCGGAGCGCACCGCAACGCCGGCCTGGAGCTTGTCGGTGACCTGGCCTTCGAGATCGACATAGGCGCCCCAGACTTCGCGATCCAGGGACACGGCGTCGACATTGGTGATGCCCGAGTAGTAACCGGGGATACGTCGTCCGGTGATCGGGTCGACGGTGTTGAACAGCGGCCCGTGTCGCCAGCCGGCCGCCTCACCGGCGCTCAGCTCGAAGTTTTCCTGCCGCCAGGCGAGGCCGGCGGAAACGGTCAGCGGCTTGACCAGCAGGTCGGTGGGGAAATCCCTCACCCAATCGAGGGTCAGGTTGGTCTGGTCGGCTTCGCGGGTGCCGGTGTAGATGGACTCCGGACTGGTCGCGCCCCAGCTGGGGTTGATGGCGTTGTGATCGGTGGATTCCACCTCGTTGGTGCCATAGTTGAGTGCCAGGTCGAAGTTGCCCAGGGCTTCGTCCTCCAAGCGCAGACCGCCGGTGGCGGCATAGTCCTCCAGGCGGTAGCGGGTAACGGGCACGCGGCCGTCCGGGTAGCGCGCCAGGGCCACGCTGCCGTAGTTGTTGCGCAGGGTGGTCGGTGGGTCGAAGAAGTTCTCGGCGTCGGTGTTCTTGTGGGCGTAGGTGGCGAAGCCATAGGCACTCAGGCCGCCACCCAGGCCGATCTCGCTGTTGGCGACGAGGTTGTACTGGTCCTCGACCTTGCCCGAGCCCCAGCGCCAGGTGCGGTTCGGGTTGTTCTGCTCGCGCGGCGTGTTGGTGCTGGTGGAGCCGGGGTAGAAGATCCGGTTGTCCGGGTTGGTGTCGCTCGCCGGGTCCTGGTTGCCAGCGTCGAAGGAAAGGGTGAGGAAACCATCGTTGGGCAGCGCGAAACCTTTCCAGCCACTGGCCTTGCGCTGCAGGCCGTCGCCTTTGTCGTAGCCGCCGAAGCGATAACCGAGGTTGCCACCCTGGTCCGCGTCCTTGAGGACGATATTGATCACCCCGGCAATGGCATCGGAGCCGTATTGGGCGGCGGCGCCGTCACGCAGGATTTCCACGCGCTGGATGGCCGTGAGCGGGATCAGACTGAGGTCCACAGCGGCCGCGCCACGACCGTTGACCAGGCTCTGGCGGGTGACGTTGGCACTGGTGTGACGACGCTTGCCGTTGACCAGTACCAGCACCTGATCCGATGCCAGGCCACGCAAGGAAGCGCCCTGGGCGATGGAGCCGGCGAAGGCCCCCTGGGGCGACTGCGGGAAATTGAAGGACGGCGACAGCGCGGTGAGCGCGCCGGACAAGTCGCTGGCACCGGTCTCTTGAAGTCGTTCGCCGGAGAACACGTCCACGGGCGCGGCGCTTTCCAGTGCGGTGACGTCACTGCGGCGGGTGCCGACTACCACTACCGTGTCGAGTTGATCATTGCTTTTGGCGGCAGCGCCGGTTTCAGCGGCCTGGACCGGAATCCACGCATTGGCGGCGACCAGCGCGATGGCGCTGGCCAGTTGGTTGAAGCGGAACATCCGTTATTACCCCTGTTGGCAAGGAATCCTGATTAGGTGAAGCGGGGCGCTTGTTCGCGCCTCTTGTCCCTGCCGTTGAGCAATGGCTGTGCCAGGTGTAAAAACGTAATTAATTCAATGATTTGTGGCTGGTGTGTTGGGCGGCGAGGAGGGCGTTGGCTCAGTTCAGGCAGCCGGGAAGCAGTGGGGCAGCAACCTGTAGGAGCCAGCTTGCTGGCGAGCCCTTCGCTGGCAAGCCAGCTCCTACAGGGGCCTTCATGCGGGAGATCGATGGGTATCGTGGCCTCCACCCATCCTACGACCCGGTTCCGTAGGATGCGGTGGAGCGAAGCGATACCCATCAGCGGACATCTGCCAATGCAAAAGGGGCTGCATCGCTGCAGCCCCTTTTCGTTTGCATTGCGCTTCGATCAGAAGCGGCTGGTCAGGCTCACGCCAACGGTGCGCGGATCACCGTAGGTGATCACGTACTGGCCGCTGCCCACGGGACCGTTCGGACGGCCGTGGACCTGGTAGCGGCGGTCGGTGAGGTTGTTGACGAAGCCGGTGACGCTGACCTTGTCGTCTGGGGAGAACCAGGTCAGGCGTGCGTTGGCCAGGGTGTAGTGGGGCTGGCTGAGGGTGTCTTCGCTCTGGCGGTCGGCGAGGAAGAATTCCTTGCCGCGGTAGCTCACATCACCACCGGCCACCAGCTTGCCGCTGCCATCCAGGGGAATGGTGTAGTCGGCGCCGAGGGATACCACTTGCTCCGGCGAACGAACGAAGCGGTTGCCGCTGAAATCGCCGGTAACCACGCCGGTGTTCGGATTGACGTTCTTGAAATCGGTGTACTCGGTGTCCAGGTGCGACAGCGCCGCACGCAGGTGCAGGCGGTCGGTGGGCTGGGCTTCCAGTTCCAGCTCCGCGCCCTTGACCTCGCCGGCGGCGCCGTTGGTGAGGGCGGTGGTGAGGACACCGTTGTTCACCGTCAGCAGGTTCACCTGGATGTCCGTGTAGTCGTAGTAGAAGACGTTGGCGTTGGCGGTCAGGCGGCCGTCGAACCACTCCGACTTCAGGCCGATTTCGTAGGCATCCAGTTCTTCCGGGTCCACCGTGGTGAGGCCGGAGAGGCCGCCGGAAAGGCCGGTGTTGAAACCGCCGGAACGGAAGCCGTGGGCATAGCGGAAGAACACCCGCAGGTTCTCGTTGATGCGGTACTCGGGCGTCAGGTCGTAGGTCCAGGCGTCCCAGGTCTTGTCCTTCTGGCTGTTGCCGTTGTTGTCGGCGCCGAGCACCGGCACCAGCGCGCCGTTGACGCGACGCAGTTGCACCAGGTCCAGGTCGATGTCCTTCTCCTCCTGGGTCCAGCGCAGGCCACCGGTCACGCTGAAGCGTTCGGTGAAGTCGTAGGTGACGTTGCTGAACAACGCGTAGCTGTCGGTCGTATGGTCGTAGCTCAGGTCGCGGAACACGGTGCCGACCTGGTTGGTGCCGGTGCCGTTGGGGCTGGTGCCCGGCAGGATCTGGCGAACCTGGGCGCTGTCCAGGTCCTCATGGAAGTAGTGCGCGCCCAGCAGCCAGCGCAGCGAACGATCCTGCGGCGAGGAGAGGCGGAATTCCTGGGAATACTGGTTGTACTCGTTGTCGGTGTCGGTACGACCATTGACCTCGAAGGGCGTGTAGTCGGCGTCGGTCAGCGCCTGGTTGCGGATGTAGTCGTAGGCGGTGATGGAGGTGAACTTGTAGCCGCCCAGGTCCCAGTTGAGGGTCAGCGAGGTGCCATCGTGGTCGAGCTTGTAGTCTTCGTTGACGTTGAGCTGGATCTTGCTGCCGTGGGGGCGCACGTAGCGGACGTTGTAGTAGGTGCCGATGGGCAGCGAGCCGTTGCTGCCGTCGCCCTTGAATTCGCGGCCGTGGATCTTCCACAGGGCTTCCAGGTCCGGCGTCAGCTGGGCGAGGAATTGCACGCGGAAGGCCTTCTTGTTGACGTCACCGTAGGTCTGGTCGGCCGTGAGGTTCTTGGTGAAGCCATCGCGCTCCTCGGAGTAGAGGGCAACGCGGCCGGCCAGGCGTTCGTCCACCAGGCTGCCACCGATGGCGCCGGTGAGGATGCGTTCGTTCTTGCTGCCGAAGCCGATGGTGCCGTAGCCGTCGGTGTCGAAGTCGGGCTTCTTCGAGATGATGTTCACCGCACCGGCCGTGGTGTTCTTGCCGTAGAGCGTGCCCTGCGGGCCGCGCAGGATCTCGATGCGCTCCAGGTCGTACAGCGGGCCGCCGCCGGCGATGGGCGCATTCAGGTAGACGTCGTCGGCATAGATGCCCACCGGGTAGACGGTGGCGGCACCGGTATCGCCGGTGCCCAGGCCACGGATGTACCAGCGCGGACGGCCGTCCCCGTCAGGGTTCTTGGCCGACGCGTTGGGGACGAAGGTGGTGATATCGCCGATGGCGCGCACGCCGTCGGCGGTGATGCTGGTGCCATCCACGGCGGATACGGCAACCGGGACCTCCTGCAGGGTTTCTTCACGGCGCTGGGCGGTGACGGTCACGGTCTTCAGTGCGGTGGTGCGCGCTTCTTCCCCCTGAACGACCTTGGCCGGTTCGGCGGCGTATACCTGGCTGCCACTGGAGGCGCCTGTCAGAAGCAGGGCAACCCATATGCCCCGGGTGATCGGATTGAGTTTATGCATGGTCCCTCCCAATTAATCTAAAAGTTGTAGGCGTGACACTCTGAAGTGGACTTTTCTGGTGTCTTGCCGACTGCCTGGAAGTTATTGAGCAGGGACTGTGCCAAGTTTCTATCATTGCCTCTAAAACACCTTGAAAATAGGCTGTAAGGCAATGAAATAACGTGGTTATGCGGCTTTATAGAGACGGTTTTAGGTTTCCGCGCAGCCAACTAATGTGTTCGCTGTATTGATCGCGCAGAGAACTTGAAATGACGTGCGGAAGTTGCAGCAGCGTTGCTGGGGAAGTGCTGATTTCGCAGCAGTGAAGTTGTTGCTGCTGCTCCTGCAGCAGCAACTTTTCTTCAGACCGCCAGGCGAGAGGTGGCGCCGATGACTTGTTCGAATACGCGCAGGTCGATCCAGTCGCGCACATCGAAGCGGCGGGGAATGAATTCCCAGCGATGGAGGAAGTCGGTGAAGTCCTGCAGGGCTTCGATCGAACGCTCGTCCAGTGTCGTGCGCAGACGGCGATGGGCGTCTTCGCCGTAGGCGGTGGCCACCCAGAACTCGCTGGTGTTCAGCTCGCGAGCGAGGAAGCGCCGGGTCTCGTCCGGGTTGGCCCAGGCCCATTGCTCGGTTCGCAACACCGTATCGACGATGCGAACTGCCGCATCGAAATGATTCTCCAGCAGGTGCTGGTCGACGGTCAGGGTACGTGGCGTACCGTTGTTGGAGCGGATCAGCGGGTCCGGGTGCGAGCCGGTGTCCACCACCACTCGCAGGCCGAACTCATGGGCCAGGTGAACGGCGTGCGCGCCCTTGAGGAAGATCGCGTCGATGTCGCCGCGCAGCAGGCCGATGAGCTCGTTGTTGCGGCGGCTGACACGGCTCACTCCCAGGCTCACTTCGGCGCCGTACAGGTGTTGCTTCTGTTCGTCGCTGTAGGTGCCGCCATAGGGGTAGTCCACCAGTTCCACGTCGGACACCGACAGGCCTTCCAGGCGCAGGGCGTTTTCCAGGCCACGCAGGGCCTGGGCACGGGTGAAGTCGATCTGCACGTTGGCCCACTTGGGCAGGCCGAAGCGGCGATTCTTCAGGTCGCGGATGCTGCGCACGCCGCTGTCCTCGGTGGTGAGGATCAGCTGCACTTCATCGCTCCACGACAGGCCCAGAACGCGGGTCTGCACGCCGCTTGAGAAGGCCCAGATGGCTGGGATGTTGCCGCCATGGCGGACGGAGTTGGGCAGGTGATGGTCGTAGTGGGCCTCGCGCACTTCCCGTTCGCTGGACTCGCGCAAGGACTGGATATTGGTCCCGAAAGGACGGAATGCCTCGGCCAGGCGGCCGGATTGCACGGCGATGCCAAGCCCGGTGGGAACCGGGCTGTGGGTGTACCAGAGGGTGTCGAGTGAATTGCTCATGGGGAGTTTCGGTTCTCGGGTTCGGGGCGGTCAGCTCGCCAGGGCGGAGCTGGCGTTGCGCAGGGCTTCCAGCGGCCGGGGATCGATCCACTGGCGAACATCGAAACGTTGCGCCGTGAACTGCCAGCGGTGGAGGAAGTCGGTGAAGTCCTGCAGGGCCGTAATGGCGGTTTCGTCCAGGGCGGTGCGCAGGCGCAGGTGGGCGTCTTCGCCATAGGCCTGGCTGACCCAGTACTCGCTGCTGTTGGTTTCCTTGGCCAGGTAGCGGCGGGTGTCCTCGGGGTGGGCGCTGGCCCAGGCTTCGGCGCGCAGTACCGAATCGAGAATGCCGACGGCCACCGGGAAATGCTGGTCGAGCAGGTTGGAATCCACGCTGAGGGTGCGCGGCGTGCCGTTGTTCGAGCGGATCAGCGGCTCGGGGTGGGAGCCGGTGTCGATCACCGTGCGCAGGCCGAACTCATGGGCCAGTTGGGCGGCATGGGCGCCCTTGAGGAAGATCGCATCCACTTCGCCACGCAACAGGCCGACCAGTTCCGCGTTGCGACCCTCTGCGCGACGTGCGCTGACCGGTGTGCCGCCGACGTCCTCTACCCGCTGGTCGCTGAAGGTGCCGCCGTAGCGGTAGTCCACGCGCTCCACATCCTTCACCTCCAGGCCTTCCAGCTTGAGGGCGTTTTCCAGCCCGCGCAGGGCCTGGGCGCGGGTGAAGTCGATCTGTGCACCGGCCCAGTCGGGCAGGCCGAAGCGCCGGCCCTTGAGGTCTTTCACGGTGTGGATGCCGCTGTCGGGGCGGGTCAGGATCAGCTGTACCTCGTCGGCCCAGGACAGGCCGATGACGCGGGTGTCGCGGCCGGCCGCACGGGCCCAGATCGCGGGGATGTTGCCGCCATGGCGCACGGAGTTGGCCAGGGTGTGATCGAAGTGGGATTCGCGCACGGCCTGGTTGTCGGACTCACGCAGCGACTGGATGCGGGTGCCGAGGGCGCCGACGCTGGATTCCAGCCAGCCTTTCTGCACGGCGATGCCAAGCCCGGTGGGCACCGGGCAACGGGTGTACCAGAGAGTATCGAGGGTTTGGCTCATGGGGTCTTCCTTGGCGTCAGGCGGTGGCTTTGAGGGGCGAACTGGTCTGATGCGCGGCGGGCGTGCGCAGCAGCGGCAACACTTCCTGGCCGATGCGCAGGGCTTCTTCCAGGTGCGGGTTGGCGGCCAGGATGAAGGTCGAGAACCCCGCGTCACGGTATTCGGCGAGGCGCTCGGCGATGTTCTGGTGGCTGCCCACCAGGCCCACGGTCGGTCCCGGCTTGGCCTTGGCGAAACCGGCCCAGAGGTTGGGGCCGAGGATCAGGTCGTCGAAGCCGTTGATGTCCTTGTGGTAGGCGGTCTGGCGGGCCGCCCCAACCGAGTCGGAGCCACTGGTGAACTGCTTGACCAGCGAGCTGCCTTTGCCTTCCAGGCGTTCGAACTGTTTGCGCAGGTCACGCCAGGCGGCCTCTTCGGTTTCGCGGGCGAACAGGTCGACGCGCAGGCCGAAGCGCACGCTGCGACCCTGCTTGTCCGCCAGTTCACGCACGCGCTCGATGTGCGGTTTCAGCTTGTCCACCGGCTCGGCCCAATTCAGGTAGACGTCGGCGTGACGCGCCGCGACGTCCAGGGCGGCGTCGGAGAAACCGGAGAAATACACGCCGGGCTTGCGTTCGTTGTGCAGGCCCTGGGGCAGGGAGCCGTTGTCCAGGCGGTAGATATCGCCCTCGTAGGAGAAGCGCTCGTTCTCCCAGAGCCCCTGGATGATGTCGAGGAACTCGCCGGTGCGCTTGTAGCGCAGGTCGTGTTCGAGGAAGTCGCCGTTGGCGCGCTGGCTGGCCGGATTGCCGCCGGTGATGATGTTCCACTCCAGGCGGCCACGACTGAGGTTCTGCAGGATGGCGGCCTGCTGCGCGGCGTAGGCCGGCAGGGTCCAGGTGGCCTGGAAGGCGATCAGGAACTTGATACGGCGGGTTTCGCGAGCCAGGGCGGCGGCGGCGATCCACGGCTCGGGGCCGGTGGGCAGCAGGGCGCCTTCGAAACCGGCCAGCTCGGCGGCTTTCGCGACCTGGGCGATGTAGTCGATGTAGGTGAAGTCATCCGGCGTGCCGTCGGGCAGCAGGCCCGGGGCAATGTCGCCCGGTCGTCGCAGCGAATTACCGCGGTTGTGCTTGTCGGTGCTGAGTTGGGGGCCGTCGGTGCCCAGCGGCAGGCGCCAGAAGAATTCGGTGCTCATGTAAGCTCCTGAGGGTTGGAATTGGCGAGTTGTATCCAGGAATAGCAACCCCCATGCCACGCCCCGTGGCCAGGCTGCAACGCTCGCCAGCTCTGGCTTTCGGCGATGCTGGCGGAAGGGCGTGGGTGCCGATTGCGTCTCCAGCAGCAGTCGCCCAGCAACCGCTGTCTGGCAGGCAGCATATGACGCCAACGGCCAGTCCCGGCCCCTCATGCCGCGCGGGCTGGCGGTGCTGGCACAAGTCCTGCTCTGGGGCTTATACGCCGTGTAAACGGCCGGCAACGGTGGACCGTTGCTACCTCTCCCGGACCGAACAGGACACTTCCCATGACCCAGAAATCCCTCCCTCTCGACAGCGTCATCCTCGATCAGGTGGTGCAGGCCAAACGAGATTTCGAGAAAGCCTTCCGCGTGCTGAAGGAGACCCGCACCATCACCGCGACCAACACGCTGCAGGCCTACCTGCGGGTACCCGCCAGCGACCTGGTGATCGCCCTGCGCGCGCCCAGCCCCTGGGCCGATGACCAGAGCATCCGCGCCTCGGTGGTCAGCCATGACGGCACCGTCCACCTGGACGAGAACCTGACCCCTGGCAGCGCCCTGGAGGCCAGCAAGGAAGCCGGCAGCGGCAAGCGTTACGCGCTGGTGTTCCAGGAGCGCCCGGAGGTCAACCTGGTGGTGCATGTGCACACGCCGTACCTCGGCGGCTGGGCCGGTGCCCATCGCGTGCTGCCCCTGCGTTATGCCGCCTCGCAGCGGGTGACACTGGCCCGCGAGCTGCCGATCTACATCGACCGCCGCCAGTCCGAGCCGTCCTTCATCGTCGAGACCATCAAGGCCAACCCGCACACGCCGGGCCTGCTGGAAGCCAACGGCGGCGCAACCTTCTGGGGTGAGGGCATCCTGCCGGTGGCCAAGCTGATCCTGCTGGTGGAAGAGGGTGCCTACTTCCAGGCCCTGGCGGAAAACCTCGGCGGCTCCCAGGAGTTCGGCCCGGGCGTGCTGGAACAGCAATGGAAAATGACCGGCCTCTGGGATGAGGGCCGCAAGCTGCTGGAACAGGCCGCCTGACACGGCAAGAAAAAAAGCCCGGCAGATGCCGGGCTTTTTCATCTGTAGGTTGGTCCGAGCTACGCGAGGCCCAACGCAAGGGCAAGGCCGCGCATCGTTGGGTTTCGCTGTGCGCTACGCTGGTTGCGTGCCGGCTGCACGGCACCTGTGGGAGCTGGCAATCGTTGGGCTTCGCGTAGCTCAGCCCAACCTACGGCCTGCGCGCTACGCCAACGGTTGCACAGTTCCTGCACGTGGGTATCAAAGTTCGTTCTTGTAGACCTTGCCGCCCTTCATCACCCAGTGGACCTTTTCCAGCACGCGGATATCGGCCAGGGGATCGGCGTGCACGGCGATGATGTCGGCATAGCGTCCGGCGTCGAGGCTGCCGATGTCGTCACTGGCGCCCAGCCATTTCGCCGGGGTGACGGTGGCCGCCTGGATCGCTTGCAGCGGCGTCAGGCCGGCCTCCACCAGGTAGTGGAATTCCACCGGGTTGGTGCCGTGCGGGGTAATGGGCGCATCGGTGCCATAGATGATCGGGATGCCCGCCTTGATCGCCTTGCCGATGTTCTGCTTGTGGATGGTCCCGGTCTGCTTCAGCACGGCCAGGTTGTATTGGTTGGCGCCGGCTTCCACAGCGTGTTCCAGGGCCAGGCTGTCGATGGCCAGGGTCGGGACGATGGGAATGTTTTTCTGCTTGAGCAGCTTCAGGCCTTCGTCGTCCACCAGGGAGGCGTGCTCGATGCTGTCCGCACCCAGGCGTGCGGCGAGACGGATGCCATCGGCGCCGTGGGCGTGCACCGCGACCTTCTTGCGGTAGCGGTGGGCGGTGTCGATCACGGCCTTCAGCTCTTGCTCGCTGAACTGGGTCACCCGTGGGTCGGTGCCGCTCATGAAGCCGCCGGTGATGCAGACCTTGATGAAGTCCGCGCCGTACTTGAACTGCTGGCGGACCTTGCGCTCGAAGGCCTCGGCGCCGTTGGCCACGCCCGGACCGTCCTGGTCTTCTTCGGGCGTACTGACCTGGCCCGAGCAGTGGCCGCCGGTGGTGGTCAGCAGGGTGCCGGCATCGAAGATGCGCGGGCCGGGAATGTCGCCGTCGGCGATGGCATCGCGCAGGGCGATGCCGGTGAAGGCTCGGCCGCCCATGTTGCGCAGGCTGGTGAAGCCGGATTCCAGGGTGGCCTTGGCCTGTTTCGCGCCGGCCAGGGCTCCACGGGCGGTGCCGATGCGCGGGCCGAAGCCGCCCAGGTGCACATGGAAGTCGATCAGGCCGGGCAGCAGGGTACTGTCACCAAGATCGACCTGGCGGGCTTCGGGCGGTATCGCCAGGCCCTGGCCGACGGCCTTGATCCGGTCGCCTTCGACCAGCACCACGGGGTTGTCCAGCACCTTGCCGGTGTTCACGTCGATCAGGTGGGCGGCCTTGATGGCCAGCAGCTCAGGTGGTGCAGGCGGTGCCTTGGGCGCCTCGGCCTCGGAGGCCTGGGCGAGCCCCGCGAGCAGCAGGGCGGAGGAAGCCAGCACGAGCCGGCGGCTGTTGCGAATGGCATTGGCGAGTAGCGATGACATTTTCCGATCCATGAAAAGCCCGCGCGCCATGGCATGAACATGGCGGCGGGAAAAGGAGCCCGATGAGGCTGCATGAAAACTGCCGGGCGAGGTTTTCGCACGGCCTGCCGTAGGGAGATGAAACGGGAATCAGCGCCGGGTAGCGCCTTCCTTCTGCTTGGCGTCGAGGATGGCGGTGTATTCGCCCGGGTCCACGCCGTTGAGGTAGTAGTTGCCGACGTGGTGCAGGCGCCAGCGGATCGGGTCGTGGGTGGTGTGCACCCGCGCGTTGCGCCAGAAACGGTCGAGGTTCCACTTGGTCAGCGAGGCGCTGGCACCGAGCAGGGAAAAGATATCGCTGGAAATCTTCAGCGAGGCGCTGTCGGAGTGAGCGCGTGCCGTGGCCACGGAGAGGATCAGTTCGTCCTGTAGTTCCTTGTTCTCCGGGTCCCGGTCCTGGCGGTCGAATACGCGTGCGGCATCGCGCAGCAGGGATTCGGCAGCGCGCAGGGCGACGGCGTACTCGCCGATCTGGCGGATGATGTGCGGCTCTTCGCTGGCATTCTCCACGCCACTCTCGACCCAGGGGCGCGACTGGTTGCGCAGGTAGTGCACCCCGGCATCCAGGGCGCCGGCGGCAATGCCGGTATCGATGGCTGCGTGGAGGATCTGCGGGAAGCTCAGCCAGGTGCGCTTCATCGGTCCTTCACGGCGCGAGACATAGCGCTCGTCCAGCTCGATCTCGTTGAAGATCACGGTGCCGCTGACGGAATTGTTCTGGCCAAAGGCCTCCCAGTCATCCACCAGCGTCAGGCCGGGCGTATCGCGATGCAGCAGTACGCCGACGCCACCGTCATCGGAGGCGGCGGTCAGGGAAATCCATTCCGCCAGGTAGGAGCCCGTGGAGTAGAACTTGCTGCCGTTGAGCACCAGTTTGCCGTCGGCGCGGCGCTCCACGCGGGTCCTGAGGGCGAACTTGTTCTTGCCGCCGACCTCCGCCAGCGCATTGCCGAAGCGCTTGCCGGCCAGCACGTCGGCGATCACCCGCTCACGTACCTCCTGCGGGTAATTGGACGTCAGCAGGCCGCGCAGCATCACGTTGTGGATCTGCAACAGCTGGCCGACGCCACCGTCCGCCACGGAGATGATCCGCACCGTTTCCACGATGGTCTCTACCGAGGCCCCAAGGCCGCCATTGGCCTTGGGTACGCCTATGGCGGTGATGCCGCTCTGCGACAACAGCTCGGCCTGACGGCGCGGTAGTTCGCCATTGCGTGCCGGGTCTGCGGCGATCTCGGCGATTTCCCTGGCCACTTCCCTTGCCGCGTCCAGGGCTTCCGCCTCGCTGCGCAGGATGCGCACCGCGCTGGGCGCTTCGCCGGTAGCCAGGCTGCGTTCGGCCGTACTCATGATTCCACCTCTATCGATTCATCCATCTGCATGCCCGGTCGTGCCGGGCGGTCGCAATGGCTTGAGCAGCTTCTGTGCCAGCGGACAGGAAAAGGGATGCAAGCGAGGATTGGCAGGGCTTCGAGGGTGAACGGCGAAGGTTACCAAACAACAGGCTGCTGCTCTGGCAGCAGCCGTGGAGTGACGATTGCTTCAAGGCCAGCAGTACCTGCGCAACGCTGCTGGCCTCACAGCAGGAGCGGAATGGGGCGAGCGCGTGAACCCTACAACCATGGGCCTTGCGGCGCTTGGCACAGGCATTGCGAAGCAGCCGCAACGGCCAGTGAAGGCCGCATCGTTCATTCAATCCGGAGTGCCTCATGACTATCGCCGTAGCATCCCCTACCGCTCGCCCATCCACCCTCGAACAGATCTGGTTCACCCGTTGCCCGGTGCCCACGGCATCAGGCATCGCCTACAAGCTCGGCTGGCTGGCCGAGGAATTCGCCGCAGACGGCCTTCCGGTTTCCACCCTGCAGGACGCCCGCCAGCTCGGCCATCATCACTACGATCACGAACTGCCGGGGCTCTTCCGTGAGGGCGGCAACATTCCCGCCCTGGTTGCCCGTGCGGCGGGCGCACCGAGCCGGCTGATCGGCCTGACCTGGATCGAGGAATGGCAGACCATCCTGGTTCGTCCCGACTCCGGCATTCGCAGCGCCGCCGACCTCAAGGGCAAGCGCCTGGCGCTGCCGGCCTGGTCGGACAGCCGTGGCGGCAGCATTGCGCGGGGCATGAGTCTGCATGGCTACAAGGGCGCCCTGGCATTGGCCGGCCTGGGCTTTGACGACGTGACACTGGTGGAGGTGGCGCTGCTGGATCAGGCGGTGGCGCGCACGCCGGAAGAGGGGCTTCAGCGCCTGTGGTCAGGGCTGGATCACCTGGTGCGTGGCGAGGTGGATGCGGTGTACGTGAAGGGCGCATCGGCGGCCGACGCGGCCAGGCGCCTGGGGCTGGTGGTCGGCATCGACCTGGATCGCGTGGCCGGGCCGCGCTACCGCATCAACAACGGCACGCCGAGACCGATCACGGTTCACCAGAGCCTGCTCGATGAGCATTTCGACCTGGTGGTGCGCTTCCTCGCCCAGACCCTGCGGGCCGCCGAGTGGGCCAGTGACAACCGCGATGCCCTGCACAGCATCCTGCAACTGGAAACCCGAGCTGGCAGCGAGGGCGTGGCCGAGGCCTATCGCGACGACTTCCACACCACGCTGGCGCCGGACCTGTCGGAACAGCGCCTGGAGTATCTCGGCATCCAGAAGGACTTCCTCAACCTGCATGGCTTCCTGGAGCGGGATTTCGATATCGCCGGGTGGGTGGACCCGAGGCCGTTGCAAGCAGCCCATGAGCTCCTGGCGGTACGTCGCAGGAATTTTTGAGGGCAGCTGACCTACACGCCTGTAGGGGCGAATTCATTCGCCAAGGGCAGCGTAGCTGCCCCGTTCAAGGCCAAAGGGCGAACCTGCGGTTCGCTTGGCGATTGAAATCGCCCCTACAAGTCGTCAGTAGCCCTTCAGGCCGACGCCTTTTCCGCCCGCTGCAGCTCCCGCCGACGAGCTTCGGCACGCACCGCCGGGATGATCCAGCGGCCGTAGTCCACGGCATCGTAGTAGGGGTCGTAACCGCGATTCAGGAAGGTGGTGACGCCGAGGTCCACGTAATCCAGCAACGCTTCGGCCACGGTTTCCGGCGTGCCCACCAGGGCGGTGGTGTCGCCATAGGCGCCGACGGCGGTGGCGGTGGGCATCCATAGCGCACGGTCGTGGCGGTCGCCGGCAGCGGCCGCGGCAAGCAGGCGCTCGGAGCCGGTGCCCTTGATCCGCTTGCGCCAGGGGCTGCCTTCGGCGAACTGCGGGTTGGCCTGGATCTGCGCGAGGATTTCACCCGCGCGTTTCCACGCCAGCTCTTCCGTGGGACCGAGGATCAAGCGAACCGACAGGCTCACGCGAGGGGACGCCACCCCTGCCTGCTGGGCCGCTGCGCGCAGCTTGCCGATTTGCTCGGCCACGCCGGTCAATGGCTCGCCCCACAGCGCATAGAGGTCGGCGTGCTTCACGGCGATCTGGTAGGCGATATCGGACGAGCCGCCGAAGGAGATCGGGATATGCGGTTTCTGCAACGGCTTGACCGGTGAGAAGGCGCCCTTGATCTGGAAGTACTGCCCGTCGAAGTCGAAGGGTTCTGCGGACGTCCAGGTACGGCGGACGATCTCCAGGTACTCATCCGTGCGCCTGTAGCGTTCGGTCTTGTCCAGCAGCGGGTCGCCTTCCTGGGGCTCGGCCGTGATCCCGGTGATGGCGTGCAGGCGGATGCGCCCGCCGCCGGTGGTGTGATCCAGCGTGGCGAAGGCACGCGCAGCGACAGTGGGGGAAGTCAGGGCAGGGCGGTGGGCGATCATAAAGCCCAGGCGCTCGGTGTGCGCGGCAACGTACGCGGCCAATTGCAGGCTGTCGGCGCTGCCGGGGCCGCTGGCGATCAGCACCCGGTCGAAACCTGCGTGCTCGTGGGCGCGCGCGTGCTGGCGGAGGAATTCCAGGTCGAAGTCACCCGTGCGTGGGCCCTGGGTTTCGGACCATTGGCGGGGGAAGACCATCCCGACGAACTCGATGGACATTGTTCACTCCTTGAGGGTTGGCGAAGGGCAATGGATGCGCGGGGCCGAACCCCGCGCGGGGTCAGAACTGGTAGTCCACCTGGGCCAGCAGGGTGCGGCCGGGCATGGGCTGGAGGAAGGTGTTGGTGGAACCGGCGAGGCCGCTGACGAAGTTCAGCTCGTCGGTGAGGTTGAGCACGCGCACGGTCGCGCTCCATTGCGGCTGGCGGTAATACACCGCCAGGTCGAGGTTGTACTCGTTGGGCACCTTCACGGTTTTCGACAGGTTCAGGTACCAGTCGCTGGTCCACCAGCCGGACAGCTCGGCACCGAAGCCCGAGTCGAAGCTGTAGTCGAGGTAGCCGCTGACGCTGTACTCGGGAATCTGCACGGCATCGAAGCGGCCCGAGGGACGCCGGTTCAGGCTGTTGTTGTCGCCAAATACGGTGCCGTTGTCCGGGATGAAACCGGCGGAGGCGAAGCCGGCCTGGGAGACGAACTCGTTGTAGGCGGTGAGGCGGGTGAAGTTCAGGCCGCTGCGCAGGTTGGCGTTGGGCTGGTAGCGCAGGCTGGATTCCACGCCCTTGATGATCAGTCGGGCCATGTTGTTGTTGCTGTCTGGCGCCTGGTCGCGTTCCTGGCGGAAGGCGGCGAGGGTGAAGAACAGCTGGTCCGGCAGGGGTTCGAGTTTCAGACCGACTTCGTGGAGCACGCTGAGGCTCTTGAACGATAGCGGGTTGAGCAGGTTGGCCCCGGCACCTGTGCCCCAGCCGATGCCGTTGGTGAAGAAGCCAGTGTTGACTGCCAGGGAACGGTCGAAGGTGTAGTACAGCGTGCTGTAGTCGGTGGGCTTGAACCAGGGGCTGACCTGTACCGAGAACAGCTTGTAGCTGTCGCTGTCCTGGCGCTCGGTGCCGGGGCGCAGGACGAAGGGGTTCTCGATCTGGGCGTCGATCCAGCTGCGGCTGGCACCCAGGTTCAGGCCGAAGCGCTCAGCGAAGCGCAGGTTGTGCTGGGTGAAGAAGGTCTTGGTGCTCCAGGTGCCTTCCGCCGTGTAGGGTGCGATGGATTCGGCGTAGAGGTGATGGCCCGCCGGGAACATCGGCGCCAGGTTGAGCCAGCCGTAAAGGTCGGAGAACTGCGGAACGCCGGGCTGGCCGATCCAGGCGCCGTTGCCGCCGGCGGGGTTGAGGTTGTTCAGGCCGAGCAGGTCGCCAGGGTTCTTGGTGGACGGGTCCTGGGTCAGGTCGTAGGCGTGGATGGTGGAGCCGAAGCTGTTATTGGCGGCGATGGAGCGGTTGTATTCGTGGCGGTAGATCAGCCCGGTATTGCTGTCGTCTCGTACCTTGAGGCCGAAGAATTCACCTTCGTTGCCGGAGCGGAACTCGAAGCGGTTCTCGAAGATTTCGTCCTTGGCCTGGACCTGGAAGGCGCCCACCGCGTCGGTGGTGTCGTCGGAGTCCTGGTAGTAGGTGCTGTTGGCCAGGGTGATGTCCGGGCTCAGGTCCCATTCGCCGCGCAGCTGGGTGGCGAAGCGGCGTGAGGTGTTCTTGTCTTCGGCACGCTGGGAAACCTGCGAGTCCAGGTTGACCAGGCCGTTACCAGCGAGATTGGGGTCATAGACCCAGCCGCGCAGGCTGCCGGGCCGGGCCTGGGTGTTGGGCGAGGCCGCCTGGAAGCTGCCGTTGACCACGCCGAACTGGCCCTGGGCGTTGCGCTGGCGCTGTACCCAGCCGAGCACCGAGGCATCGGCGGCGCCGGAGGAGAGTACGGGGGACCAGAAGGTGCCGCCGTTCTGGAAGATCGGCGTTGCGCGGCCGGCGAAGTACTTGCCGCTGTCGGCCAGATCCTGGGTCGGGCGGTTCCAGCCGTGGGTGATGTTCCAGTCGTAGTAGTCGTCGTAGCTGGCGTTCCAGTCGATGCGGGCGTTGTCACCACGCCAGGCGAAGGCACCGTAGAAGGCATCGAAGTTGTTTTCGACGTTGTCGTAGAAGGTTTCCTGGCGCTGGCGGGTGATGCTGAGCCGGTAGGCCAGCGCCTCATTGATCGGCCCGGTGTTGTCCACCGTGAATCGGGTGGAGTCGCGGGACTCGCCGTCGGGAATCCAGCTGCCCACTTCGCCGCTGAGGCGGGTCTTGAAGCCGTCGAAGCTCGGCTTCTTGCTCAGGTAGTTGATGTAGCCACCGCTGCCGCTGACCGAGCCGTAGACCACGGAGGAGGGGCCGGCAACGATGTCCGCCCCCTTGTAGGCGTTGAAGTTGGCGGGGTGGCGCACGCCGTAGACGCGCTGACCGTCCTGGAAGACCTCCGAGTTCTGGGCGCGGAACTGCGGGGCGACACCGGCGTTCTGGCCACCGCCACGGGTGATGCCGGGCGCGTACTTGACCAGGTCATCGGAGCTGCGGATCGGGTCGTTGGCCAACTGCTCGGCATTGATCTGGTTGACCGAGCGCGGTGTGTCCAGCACGTCCACCTCGCTGCCGCCATAGACCGAGGCCACCGGGCGTACCGGAATCACCGAGGTTTCCGTGTCCAGCTTGCTACCCTGCACCGTGACCACGCCGAGGCGGGTTTCCTCGGCGGGGGCTTCCTTGTCTTGTGTGTCGGCGTTTTCAGTTTCCTGGGCCATTGCAGCGGCGCTGATCAGCGCGAGGATGGCCAGTGCCAACCTGGACGGACGCCAACCCGCTCGCGCGGGCTGGATGGGGAAAGCGGTGTTGGACATGAACTTCAGTTCTCCAAAAGTGGTTTTTCCAGGGCGAGCCGGTCCGCACCCGCAGGGCGGCCGTTCAGGTTCGAGTGCATTCACGCGGTAGGAAGGAGTTGTCTCTTCACGCAGGCGGGAGTTGTCTCTTGAATCGCCCTTGGGTGTTTCCCGGGAGAGTTCGCGTTGCCTCTTTCAACTGCTGCCTGGGCGGTTTTGTGCCCAGGTCGAATGGGTGATTGCAGAGTCCATGCCATGTCTGGAGCGGCGGTTTTCAGCGATATAACGGGGCGTTGAGGGCTCGATGCGGGTGTGGTTGCTGGAACGGTGCTGGGAACGCGGCAGGGGGTGCTGACTCCGTGCTGCGAATTCAGCAACACCCTTGCTGCGGCTTAGGTTGGTGCAGAGCGCAGCGAAGCCCAACGTTATGGGGGCTGGCGATCAGGTCTGATCAGCCAACAGTCCGAGGATGTGCCGGTGCAGCTGTGCCAGCCGCGCGTCATGGCGTTCGCGCGGTCTAGGGGTGTCGACGTCGAGCACCTCGCGGATGCGGCCGGGGCGGGAGTCGAGGACCACGACGCGGTCGCCCAGGTAGAGCGCTTCGTCGATATCGTGGGTGACCAGAATCAGGGTCGCGCCGGTCCGCCTCCAGATGCCGAGCAGTTCGTCCTGCAGGCGCTGGCGGGTCAGGGCGTCGAGGGCGCCGAAAGGTTCATCCAGCAGCAGTACCTGGGGCTCGGCCACCAATGCCCGGGCAATGGCGGCGCGCTGGGCCATGCCCCCCGAGAGCTGATCCGGCCGGGCGCGCTCGAAGCCCTGCAGGCCAACCAGTTGCAGGTAGTGCCGGACCCGGGCGCGTTTCTCCTGTTCACCCAGCGAGCTGCGATGCAGGGCGAGTTGTACGTTCTCTTCGACGCTCAGCCAAGGGAAGAGACGGTGGTCCTGGAACACGATGCCGCGGTCCACACCAGGCCCTTGCACCGGCTGTCCGCCGACCCGGACTTCGCCCTGGTCCGCGTGCTCCAGGCCCAGCACCAGGCGCAGCAGGGTCGATTTGCCGCATCCGCTGGCGCCCACCAGGCAGAGAAACTCGCCGGGGCGGGCATCGAGCGAAAGGTCCCGCAGTACTTCGAGACGTTGACCGGGTAACTGGAAGTGCTTGCAGACCCCGTTCAGGGCCACGGTGGCGGCGCTCATGGCGTCCTCCTGGAAGTTGGCGTTCAGTACCCGCGCAGCCAGCGCTGGAGCCGCTGCTCCGCCTGGCGCAGGGCGAAATCGGAGAGCACGGCGAAGGTGCCGATCAGGGCAGTGCCGAGCAGGACCAGGTCGAAACGGCCGACCTCGCGCTGGCCCCAGATGAAGCCACCCAGGCCGGCGGCACTGGCGCCCATGAGGATTTCGGAGCCGATGGTGGCGCTCCAGGCCACGGCCAGGGCGATGCGCAGGCCACCCAGCCAGGCCGGAAGGATGGCGGGCAGCAGCAAGACGCGCAGGCGCTTGCCCCAGCCGAGCTGGTAAACCCGTGCCACTTCATCCAGGCGCGGTGGCACGGCGCGCACGGCCTGGTAGGCGGCGATGATCATGGTGTAGGTCACCGCCAGGGCAATGAAGATCACCTTGGAGGTTTCGCCGAAACCGGCCCAAAGCCCGAGCAGGGCGATCCAGCCGAACAGCGGCATCTGTCGCAGCGGGTGGACGAGCGAGCCGAGGAGGCGATCCAGCAGCGACCAGCTGGCCATCAGTGCGCCCAGCAGGCTGCCGGTGAGCAGCCCCAGGGCAAGTCCGGCCAGCAGGCGCCCAAGGCTGCCAAGGCTGGCTTGCGCGAGCCGCTGGCCCAGTTCCAGCAACTGGCTGTCAGGCAGTATGGCCGGGCCACGCCAACTGAGCAGTGCCAGGGTGGCGCAGGCGAGCACGGCGCCGACGGCGACGCGGCGCAGGGGATAGTCGAGGCTGCTCATGGTCGGGCTCCGGGCAGGCGGTCGTGCAGCCACAAAAGGAACCGGTCACTCAGGAAACCGAGCACGCCGGTGGCGAGCATGGCGGCCAGGACCATATCCATCTGGAAGTAGATCCGGCCGCTGTTCATCAGGTAGCCCAGGCCGCTGCTGGAGGCGAACAGCTCACCGAAAATGGCGGCGATCCAGGCTTTCGAAAGGCCGATTCGCAGCCCCGCCAGCAAGGCGGGGAGGGCGCCGGGCAGAATCACCTTGCGGTAGCGCAGGGCCGGCGGCAACGCGAGCGCGGCGGCCGCCTCCAGCAGACGCGGCGACAGGCCGAGAATGCCCTCGCGGGTTTTCACTGCGACGGGGAAATAGCAGGCGAAGGCGATCAGGAAGACCTTGTAGGCCTCGTCTATGCCCAGCAGGAAGATGATCAGGGGCGTCCAGGCAATCGCCGGAACCTGGGCCAGCAGGTTGATGGCCAGGCCCAGGTTGCGGTCCACCCGCGGGGAAAGCGCGAGCACGACGCCGGTGGCGATGCCCACCAGGCTACCGGCGAGGAAGCCGGCGGCGACCCGCGCCAGGGTGATGCCTGACGCCTCCACCAGCTCGCCGCTGCCGAGCATCAGCCAGAGGGTTTCGAGCACCTGGGCCGGCGGCACCAGCAAGGTGGCCGGTGCCAGCTCATTGGCCGCGACCCAGTACCACAGGGCCAGCACCAGCAGCGGCGCGACAAGCGTCACTGGCAGCCGAAGCAGTGGATGGGCCAGGGTCATTGCCGGGCAACCTGGGGCAGCGGGTTACCGTCGCGGTCGTACTCCGGCCAGTGCCCTTCCAGCTGCAGTTCACGCAGGGCGGCGTCGACGAAGCTGCGGTCCACCCAGGCGTCGATGTCCACCGGACGGCGGATCAGGCGGTTCTCCAGCATGTAGTTGGCGACTTCCCGGTAATGGGCCAGCAGGAAGGGATCGGGGATGGGCGAGAAGCGGAACAGGAAGTCGCTGTCGCGATACTCCTTCCATTGCTGCTCGACGCTGTAGCCCTGGGGTACCCAGGTCTGGAACAGCTCATCGCCGTTCTTCGGATCGCTGGCCCAGGCGCTGACGCGGATCACTGCCTTGAGGAAGCGCTTCACGGCGGTCGGGTACTTCTGCGCGAAGTCCTCGGCGACGAAGAAGTCCGCCGCGAACTGCCAGTCCCTGGGGGCCTCGCGGGTCGACCAGAGGATGCGCCCACGGCCATCGGCGGCCAGGTTGGCGCCATACACGCCGGGTGCGTAGAGCGCGTCGATGCGGCCCTGTTCGAGCGCGGTGCGCGAGTCCACCAGGCTCAGGTTGAGGACCTTGAAGTCGGCCTGGGTGAACCCCTTGCTGCGCAGCAGGCGATCGAAACCGTACTCCCAGGGCTGGCCTTTCATGATGGCGATGCGTTTGCCCTTGAGCTCGGCCAGGTCATGGGCGGGAGAATCCGCCTTCACCACCAGGTAGGCGTTGTTGCCGCGGAACCCGCCGCCGACGAAGCGCGTCTTGAGGCCGGCGGCACGGCCGAAGATGGCCGGGAACTCGCCGGCATAGCCGATATCCACGGCGCCGCTGGCCAGGGCTTCGTTGCTGGCCACGCCGCCACCCAGCGGATGCAGCCATTCGATGCGCACGCCGTCTGCGGCGAACTCCTGCTCCACGGCCTGTCGTGCGGCGGTCAGGCCGGAATTGGCGCCGGAGAGCTTGGGCGTCAGTGGCGAGCCGGCGCCGGTGGAAATGCGGATCACCTCCGGGAGCGGCTCGGCCATGCCGAGCATGGGCAGCATGGACAGGAGCACGGTCAGGGCGAGGCTGAGATCGAGCAGACGACGATGCGCATCCATGGCGTCAGGCTCCAGCGGGACCGTTCACGGAACGTAGTTCCGGCAGGCTGTCGTGGCTGCGGACCAGCTCGGCGCGTTCGCTGCGGAAGTGCGGCAGGACGTGTTCACCCAGACGATAGGCCTCTTCCAGGTGCGGGTAGCCGGCGAGGAAGAACAGGTCGATGCCGGCCGCGTTGTATTCGCGGATGCGTGCGACCACGTTTTCGAAGCTGCCCACCAGGGCGCAGCCCGGCGGGATCCCGATGTAGCCGAAGCCGGCCCAGACGTTGGGGTAGATGAAGAAGTCGTCGTAGCCCTGGGTTTCATTCTTCTCGGCGTAGCCGTGCTCGTAGCTCAGCTTGCGCGCGGTGCGCAGGCCAGCGTGGGCGGCGACCGCCTTGACCGCGCCCTTGGCGATGCCTTCGTCGAAGAAGCGTTTGGCTTCGGCGCGGGCTTCTTCCTCGGTCTCACGGGTGATCACGTCAATGGACATGCCGAAGCGGATATCGCTGCGGCCGTACTTGAGGGCGCGCTCGCGCACATCGGCGATCAATGCACGGACCTCGTCCGGATGCTCGGCGCGCATCAGGTAGTAATCGGCGTGCTTGGCGGCGAACTCGCGGGCGGGAATCGAGGAGCCGGCTGTGCAGATCAGCGGCAGCTCGGCCTTTTTCAGCGGACCACGCAGGCCGCCACCTTCAGCGCGGTAGTACTTGCCTTCGTAGTGGAAGTTCTCGTTCTGCCAGTACCCCTTGACCACATCGAGGAACTCGATGGCGCGGTCATAGCGCTCGTCGTGGCTGCTGAAGTCACCGACCTGGCGCTGGATGACATCGGAACCGCCGTTGATGATGTTCCACACCAGGCGGTTGCCGGTGGCGCGCTGGTAGGTGGCGGCCTGCTGGGCGGCGACCCAGGGCGTGTAGTGATAGGGCTGGAAGGCGGTGACGAACTTGAGGGTGCGGGTTTCCCGCGCCAGCAGGGAGCAGACGGTCCAGGGTTCCTCGCCTGTCGGTGCATTGACCATCAGGGCGCCGCCGAAGCCGTTGATTTCCGCGGCGCGGGCAATCTGGCCCAGGTAGTCGATGTAGGTGAAGTGGTCGCCGACGCGGAAGTTGGAGACGGCGCCGGTGCTGCGCTCGCCACGGTTCCAGTCGCCACGGTTGCGCGGGTCGCCGGGCAGGTATTGGGTTTCGCCATGCAGGGGCAGACGGGTGAAGAATTCAATGCTCATGGAGGCCTCGTCAGGAAGCGGTTTATTCGGTCGATTGGGATTCAGCAGGTTTCGCGCCACTTCGACGCAAGCCTTGCAGGGCGTGGGTTGCGAGCCGTTTGCCGTTCGTCCGTGCTGGAGTGGCAGCAACCCCTTGCTGCTGGCGCAGCAGTGCGCCAGCAGCGTGCGGACGATCAGTGGCTGGCGGTGACCTGGTTGCTCAGGGCCGGCCAGTAGTTCTCGAGCTTGAGGTCGAGGATCGCCTGATTGGTGAAGCGGGTGGCGAAGGACTGGGTGATGTCGAAGTCCTGGCGGATCAGCTTGTTATCCAGGGCGTACTGGGTGAGGGCGCGGTAGTGGGCCTTTAGCTGCTCGTCGCTCTTGGGTGCCCAGCGATCCTTCCAGGCCACCGGGTCGTTCTGGTCATCGCGGCGCAGCACGCTTTCCGGGGTGCCGGCGCGGGAGGAGAGCTGGTAGTAGGCGTCCTTGTTCTGCTCCTGGGAAATCCACCAGGCCGCCTTGACCCAGGCGGTGGCGAGGAGCTGGGTGATCTCGGGGTAACGCTGGATGAAATCATCGGTGCCCCAGAGGTCGGAGATCAGGCGCCAGCTGTTATCGCCCTGCTTGGTAGACCAGATGATCCGGCCAACGCCTTTGTCTTCCAGCAGGTAGGACTCGCTGAGCAGCACGGCGGCATCCACCTTGCCGGCCGACACCGCTGCGGCGCCAACTTGCGGGTTGAGGTTGGCGACCTTGAAGTCGCTGAGCTTGAGGTCCTTGCTCGCCAGGTAGTTGCTGAAAGCGAACTCCCACGGGCGCCCGCGATGCAGCGCCAGGCGCTTGCCCTTGAGGTCATCGATGCTCTGCGCAGTGGAGGAGGCGGGCACCACCAGGTAGACGTTGTTGCCGCTGCCGCCAGGGACGATCAGCTTGCCCGGTACACCACCAGCGCCGCCGATGACCGAGGGCAGGTCGCCACGCACGGCGAAGTCGATGCTGTTGTTGGTGAAGCCTTCGTTGATCTGCGGACCGGCGCCGGCATGGGGCAGGGCGATCCAGTCGAGCTTCACGCCCTTGGCCGCCAGTTCCTTCTCCAGCCAGCCGTCTTCGATCACCCGTCCCGGGATGCCGCCGAACACCGGCTTGCCACCCTGGGTGTAGGCGACGATCGCGATTTTCACGGAGGCCGGCACCTCGGCCGCAAGGGCCTGGCCGACGGCGAATACGGTGGCGAGCGCTGCCAGTCCGGCGCGCAATGGATTCTTCATGGAGTTCTCCTTTCCAGTTCCTGCCAGTTGGTCCGGCATTTGCGGTGGAAGGGAGCGAAATGCATGCCAGCCATCGCGCGGCTGCCTCGGAGTCCAGATACCACGCGGCTTGGAGGCTTGAGCGGTTTAGCTCCGTCGGTGTTTCGCGGTTGCTGGGATTTCAGCAGGGGTGCTGGAGGATTGCTGCCGATTCAGCAATCGGCGCAGGGAAATGCGCGCATATGTCTTTTGGGAATTAATAAATATTTATTAATTCCTTAATTATCTAAAAGGCTTGATGCAAGATGCCCGGGCGCATCAGAAAGCAAGGAATTCGAGATGTCACTGCTCACTCACCCCAATGCCCGTGAACTGACCAAGTCGGTCCGTGCGACCGTGCTGGTCTTCAAAGACCCGCGCTCGCAGGAATTGCTCAGCCGGATCGAGCGGGTGGCGCCCAGCGAGGCCAATGCGCTGATCATCGGCGAGACCGGAACCGGCAAGGAACTGGTCGCACGCCATATCCACCACCTCAGCCGACGCAGCAAGGAGCCCTTTGTCGCGGTGAACTGCGGCGCCTTCCCGGAAACCCTGGTGGAAAGCGAGCTGTTCGGCCATGAGAAGGGTGCCTTCACCGGCGCCACGGCGAACAAGGCGGGCTGGTTTGAAGCGGCCAACGGCGGCACGCTGTTCCTCGACGAGATCGGCGACCTGCCGCTGGCCATGCAGGTGAAATTGCTGCGGGTTCTGCAGGAGCGCGAGGTGGTACGCCTGGGGTCGCGCACACCGGTGCCCATCAACGTTCGGGTCATTGCGGCGACCAACGTCAACCTGGCCGATGCCGTGGTGGCCGGGCATTTCCGCGAGGACCTGTTCTATCGCCTGCACGTGGCGACGCTGCGTTTGCCACCGCTGCGGGAGCGTCCGGGCGACATCCTGCCCCTGGCCGAATTCTTCATCCAGGAACACTGCCAGCGCCTGGGCTACAACCGCGCGAGCCTCAGCCTCGACGCCGAGCGCGTACTGCTCGGGCACAGCTGGCCGGGCAACATCCGCGAACTGGAGAACGCCATCCACCACGCGCTGCTGGTGTGCCGCAACGAGGTGGTCCAGCCCAACGACCTGCACCTGGTCGACATGCGCACCCAGGCGATCCGCCATGAGGAACGGCTCCCCAGCCTGCCCGCCGCACACGCCCCCGTTGACCTGGATGCGGTGCTCAATCAGCTGTTCGAGAAGAACCTGCCGAATCTCTATGAGCACATCGAGGAGACCATCTTCCGTTCGGCCTATCGCTTCTGCCATGGCAACCAGTTGCAGACTGGCAGGCTGCTCGGCATCAGCCGGAACATCGTGAGGGCTCGGTTGGAGAAGATCGGCGAGTTGGGGTGAGTGCGAATGGCGAACCTGACGGTCCGCTCAGCGATTGAAATCGCCCCCACAGAGTGAAGTGAACCCGATCTCTTCTGGTGCTCGGCAGGTTCGGAATGGTGGAAGTAAAAAGCGACTTCCACCCTACGCGGCCTGGAATGCCGGCTCTTCCTGTGGGGGCGAATTCATTCGCGATGGAGGCCGCAGGCCTCCCGTAGGTTGGGCAGAGCGCAGCGAAGCCCAACGCAGCGGGGGGCGACTTCGCACGTTGGGTTTCGTGGCCTCAGCCACAACCTACGATGGCCGAGGGCTTGGCGCCTGCTGTGGGGGCGAATTCATTCGCGAAGGAGGCCGCAGGCCTCCCGTAGGTTGGGTAGAGCGCAGCGAAGCCCAACGCAGCGGGGTTCCGTTCCCAGGTGATGGGTTTCGTTCCTCTACCCATCCTACGATCTGGTCCGTTGGGCGGCCTCAGAGCGGCCCGACTTCCGTCTTGCCTTCGTGGCGTTCGTTCATCCAGCGCAGCACCTGTTCGCCGAATTCGGGCGGGGCCTTGCGTGCGACGCGGCGCACCAGGTCGAGAATGGTCTGCTGGGCGAGGGCTTCTTCCATGCGTTTTTGTGCCTGCAGCATCACCGCATGGATGGAGCAGGGGTCGGCAATGGCCCAGTCCGGCGCGGGGCAGCCTTCGCCGAAGATCGCGCAGCGCTCGCGTACACCCCGGCATTCGAAAATCTGCTTGTCGCCGTCGATGGCACGGACGATGTCCAGCACCGTGATCTCGTCTGCCGGCCGCGCCAGGCGGAAACCGCCGCGCACGCCTTCAGTGGCCGCCACCAGTCCCGCCTTGGCCAGGCGGGTGAACACCTTGGCCAGCAGTTCCGGCGGCACGCCCTGCAGTTCGGCCAGGGCGCGCACGCTGGCTTCGCGGCCATTGCCTTTCTCATCTGCGAGATAGAGGAGGCAGTGGATTCCGTACTCCACGCCTGCGCTGTACAACGCCATCTTTAACTCCGACTAATAGTGTCGCCATTTAGGCGGCCATTCTCTATTGCGTTTCCTGTGTTTCCAGCTTTGTGGCGGAGGCCTTCTTTCACCCAGGACGCCTCAATGCTAAAGGATTGAAGCCTTGACGCCCATATTTGTCGCGCTATGGAGGGCATGATGGCGATGAGCGGCATGACCGGGCAAGAAAAAATGCTTGCCGAAAATAACTGCGACAAATACAGTCGTAGTTACCCGGTGTGGTTAGGGGCAATGACCTCGCACCCCGGTCTATGACTCTCGGGTGCATCCGCCCGGAACAACCTCGCTTTTCGCCTTGTGGAGAGAATTATGAAACAACGCATCCTGATCGTTGGCGCCGGCTTCGGTGGTATGTGGAGCGCCCTGAGCGCAACTCGCCTGTTGGACCAGCATGGCCGCGACGACGTCGAAGTGATGGTGCTCGCACCCCAGGCCGAGCTGCGCGTGCGTCCGCGCTTCTACGAACCCGAGGTGCACAAGATGGTGGCGCCGCTGGGCGACCTGTTCGACGCGGTAGGCGTGACCTTCGTCCAGGGCTTCGCGGAGCGCATCGACGTCGAAGGCAAGCGCGTTGGCTATCGCAATGCCGCAGGCGAGTTCGCCGAACTGGCCTACGACCGCCTGGTACTGGCTTCCGGCAGCCAGGTGGTTCGCCCGGCGACGGCTGGTGTCGAGCATGCCTTCGACGTGGACAACCTCGAAGAGGCCGTACGCCTGGAACGCCACCTGAACGCCCTGGCGGAGCGCCCCGCAACAGCCAGCCGCAACACCGTGGTCGTGGCCGGTGGTGGCTTCACCGGTATCGAAACCGCCGCTGAAATGCCGGCCCGCCTGCGTGCGGCGCTGGGCGAGGATGCCGATGTGCGGGTGATCGTGGTCGACCGTGGCCAGCAGATCGGCGCCGCCCTGGGCGAGGGGCCGCGTGCCGCCATCGCCGAGGCGTCTGCCGAACTGGGTATCGAATGGCGTCTGAACAGTGGCGTGGCTTCGGTGGATGCCGCCGGCGTGACCCTGTCCAATGGCGAACGCATCGAGGCAGACACCGTGGTCTGGACCGTCGGAGTACGCGCCAACCCGCTGACCGAGCAGGTCCCGGCCGAGCGTGACGGCCAGGGTCGCCTCCATGTCGACGCCAATCTGCAGGTGCATGGGCATCACGGCGTATTTGCCACTGGCGACGTCGCCCGCGCGGCATGCGACGACCAGGGCAATCATGCGCTGATGTCCTGCCAGCATGCGATCGCCCTGGGCCGCTCCGCCGGTAACAACGTGGCGGCCAGCCTGCTGGGCGTGACGCCGATTCCCTACAGCCAGCCCAAGTACGTCACCTGCCTGGACCTCGGTGCCTGGGGTGCCGTGTTCACCGAAGGCTGGGATCGCCAGATCAAGTTCGAGCGTCAGGAAGGCAAGTCCATCAAGCAGCAGATCAACTCCGTGTGGATCTACCCGCCGGCGGCTGATCGTGCCACCGCACTGGCTGCCGCCGACCCGCTGATCCCGGTCGTTGCCTGATCTCCGCAATCGCTAGCCCATCGCCTGGGTCGCCCGCCTTGTGACGGGTGGCCTCAGGCCCCGATTTCCATGCCCGGAGCCTGCCATGAGCCTGACGGTCATGATTTCCACCCGCCCCCTGGCGGCGGCCTCCATCGAACAGATCATCAACCAGTGCCTGCCCGGTGTCGCCTGGACCCTTGAGTCGATCTCGGCCGATGGCAGCTCCTGGCGCCTGCACCTCGCCATCGACCCGTGCTCCGGCCCGGCGTCCGATATGTTCTCGTCGATCATGGCCAACGACTGGCTGACAGGCATCGAATTCGTGTCACCGGCACCGAGCCAATGCGGGCTGTCGAAGGCAAGGGCTTCCCAGTAACGGCCTCGTAGGCGGCCGACCTTCGCGATTCCATGCTTTTGGATAGTTCGGAAAGCGGCTTGTTGGAACCATAGTCCAGCTCTAGCCTCTAGCATGGCTTCGTCAGCCGTGGTCCGAACAACAAGCACAAGGAACCGCCATGACCGCCCATTCGAACCCCTCCCAGGACATCCTCGATGTACTGATCGTCGGCGCCGGCCTGTCCGGCATCGGCGCCGCCTGTTACCTGAAGCGCGACCAGCCGGGCAAAAGCTTCCAGGTCCTGGAGGCACGCAACAGCCTGGGTGGCACCTGGGACCTGTTCCGCTACCCCGGCATCCGTTCCGACTCCGACCTCTACACCTTCGGCTTCGAGTTCAAGCCCTGGAAGGACGAGAAGGCCATTGCCGATGCCAGCGCGATCATGAGCTACCTGCGGGAAACCGTGGTCGAGCAGCAGATCGAGCGGCACATCCGCTACGGCCAGCGCGTGGTGTCGGCGGACTGGCGCAGCGAGCGGGCCTGCTGGGAAGTGCTGGTGGAAGACGCGGCCAGCGGCCAGCGCAGCGTGCTGCCGTGTCGTTGGCTGTTCTCCGCCGGTGGCTACTACCGCTATGACCAGGGCTTTACCCCGAATTTCGAGGGTGCCGAACGCTTCCGTGGCCAGCTGATCCACCCGCAGCACTGGCCGGAAAACCTCGACTACAGCGGCAAGCGGGTACTGGTGATCGGCAGCGGCGCCACGGCGGTGACGCTGGTTCCAGCCATGGCCGACAAGGCGGCCCATGTGACCATGCTGCAGCGCACCCCGAGCTACGTGATCCCGCTGCCGGCGAAGGACCCGATCGCACTGCTGTTGCGCAAGCTGCTGCCGGAAAAGAACGCCTACGCCCTGGTGCGCTACAAGAACGCCAAGGTGGCGCTGGGCCTGTGGCGCTTCTGCCAGCGCTTCCCCAACGCCGCGCGGCGCATCATCCGCTTCGTCAACAAACGCGCGCTGCCCAAGGGCTATCCGGTGGATGTGCATTTCAACCCGCCCTACAACCCCTGGGACCAGCGCCTGTGCGTGGTGCCCGATAGCGACCTGTTCAAGGCACTGCGCAGCGGCAAGGCGTCGATCGTCACCGAGCACATCGACAGCTTCACCGAGCAGGGCATCAGGCTGAAATCCGGCGTCGTGCTGGAGGCGGATATCGTCATCACCGCCACCGGGCTCAACGTGCAGGTGTTCGGCGGCGTGCAACTGTCGCGGGATGGCCAGCCCATCGCCTGGAACGAGACCGTGGCCTACAAAGGCATGATGCTGTCCGGCATCCCCAACTTCGCCTTCGCAGTGGGCTACACCAATGCCTCCTGGACCCTCAAGGTGAGCCTGCTCTGCGAGCATTTCTGCCGCTTGCTTGGCCATATGGAAGAGCGGGGCGTCAGCGTCTGCGAACCGCAGGCTCCGGCTGATATGCCGACCCGTCCGCTGCTGGATTTCGGCGCCGGTTACGTCCAGCGCGTCCTGGCCAACCTGCCACGCCAGGGCCCGGGCATGCCCTGGGTCATGTCCATGGACTACTTCAATGACGTGAAGCTGCTGCGCAAGGGGCCGGTGGACGATGCCTGCCTGCGGTTCTCCGTGGGGCCGGCGGTGCAGCGGGCGGAGTCTCCCGCCAGGGTGGGGGAAGTGCTGGGCTGATTTCACCTCGGCGCTGCGATCAGTCTGTCGGGTGGAAATCGCTTTTCATTTCCACCATCCGAAGCTTGCCCGACCACCGAGGGTGGACCGATGAAGCGTGTTCCACCCTACGTTTCAGATCGGCGTGCTATTCAGGTCATCGACGGATTGGCCTCGGGTGCGCTGAAGCCGTTGATCGCCCGCACCTTCGGCTTCGAGCAGGTGGCCGAGGCCCATCGTTACCTGGAGTCGAACCAGCAGTTCGGCAAGATCGTGATGACACCATGAGGGCGGTTCAGGCCCTGCGGGGTTCGGCGTCCAGTTGCTCGCGCATCAGCTTCAGGTAACGCGCGGCGCCGAGCCCGAGGGGGCGATTCTTGATCCAGATGATGTCCACCCAGAGCCGCAACTGGCTGGCCATGTTGTCGAAGGCGACTTCGGTGAGCGCACCCGTTGCCAGCAGCGGCTGGACCAGCGGCTGCGGCAGGTAGGCCCAGCCGAGCCCGGCCTGGACCAGATCGAGGGTCGCCAGGTAGCTGTCGGAGAGCCAGACCCGGTGCGACAGCACGATCTGCGGGGCGGACGCGGTGGGCTCGCCGGTACCGACGATGATCTGCCGGGTATCCGCCATCTGCGCCTCGTCCAGGGGGCCTGCGTCGCTTGCAGCGGCGAAGCCCGGCGCGGCCACGGCCGTGAGTAACTGGCTGCCGGCTTCCAGGAACGCCTCACGCTCATCGATGCCCGGCCGCTCGAACACCAGTGCCAGCTGCACGCCGCCTTCATGCAGCATGCGCACGGCCTCGGCCTGCGAGGCGGAGCGCACCTCGATCTGCAGGGTCGGAAACTCGCGGGCGAGAATCGACAGCGGACGGCTCCAGGCACCGGTCTGCAGCTCCGGTGCCATCGCCAGCACCAGGCGCGCTTCAAGGCCCTGGTGCAATTGCAGGGCGTGGGCATCCAGCAGGTTCAACTGGCTGGCGGCCTGCCGCGCCTGGGGTTCCAGCGCGCGGGCGGCGGCAGTGGGCAGGGCCTTGCGGGTGGAGCGGTCGAAGAGTTCCAGGTCCAGTTCGGCTTCCAGTTGGGAGATCGCCATGCTGACGGCGGAGGGCACGCGGCCGAGCTTGCGGGCTGCCGCGGAGAAGGAGCCCGACTCGAGGACGGCGAGGAACACCTTGAGGGTTTCGCTGGTGAAGGCCATGGCGGTTGTCAGTTTTCCTGATGACAGTCGTCTTTTTCTATCAGGCCTGTGCACGTAATTTCCACTCCAACGACAACACGCGTGAGGAGCAGGACATGACGAACAGGAGTTGGCAGGGCCAGGTGGCACTGGTCAGCGGGGCTGGTAGCGAACTGGGCATCGGCATGGCAATCGCCCGCAGGCTTGGCGCTGCAGGGGTGAAACTGGTGGTCACCGCCAGCAGCGCGCGGATCGCCGAGCGGGTGGCCGAACTGCGCGCCGAGGGCTTCGAAGCCGAGGGCAGGGCGGTGGACCTTACCGACGAAACCCAGGTTCGCGAGCTGGCCGCCTGGGCCGAATCGCTCTGGGGCCGCATCGACATCCTGGTGAACAACGCCGGCATGGCCATGCAGGGCAGCCCGGAACCCTTTGCCGAGGTCGCCGGCATGGACCTCGCCACCTGGAATCTCTCCATTGCACGCAACCTGACCACCGCCTTTCTGCTGACCCGCGCCGTGCTGCCGGGCATGCAGGCGCGGGGATACGGGCGCATCGTGCAGATCAGTTCGACCACCGGCACCCGTGGCAGCAATCCGGGCGAAGCCGCGTATAGCGCCGCCAAGGCGGGCATGGTCGGGATGAACATGGGCCTCGCGCTGGAAGTGGCGCGCCAGGGCATCACCGTCAACAGCGTGGCACCGGGCTGGATCGGCACCGGTTCCAGCACGGACGAGGAACGCCATGCGGCCAGCTATGTGCCGGTGGGGCGGGCAGGGCGACCGGAGGAGGTGGCCGCTGCGGTGGCCTTCCTCGCATCGCCCGAAGCCAGCTACATCACCGGTGAACTGCTGGTGGTGGACGGCGGCAACTGCCTGATCGAGAACAAGGCGCCGTGAGCGGGAGGGTCATCACCATGAACAGTCCCGCTGTCCTGATCACGGGTGCGGCCGGCGGTGTCGGCCGGGCACTGGTCAAACGCTTCATCCAGGGCGGCTGGCAGGTCTTTGCCACCGACCTTTCCGCCGATGGCCTTGCGCGGCTGCAGGCAGACCATCCGGCTTGCGCTGCCCTGGCCGGCGATATCCGGCGACCGTCAACCTGCACCGAGGTGATGGCCGGCGCATTGGCTGCCTTCGGCCGGCTGGATGCGCTGGTCAATGCCGCTGGCGTCTGGCGTGAAGGCCCAGTGGAAACCTTCAGCGAGGAAGACTTCGACCTGGTGCTGGATGTGAACCTGAAGGCCACCTTCTTCATGTGCTCGGCGGCCATTCCGCACCTGAAAGCGTCCGAGGGCTGCATCGTCAATATTTCCAGCGATGCCGGCCGCCAGGGCAACAAGAACGCGGCAGCTTACTGCGCTAGCAAGGGCGGCGTGACGCTGCTGACCAAGACCCTGGCGCTGGACCTGGCGCCCTTCGGTGTGCGCTGCAATGCCGTGTCACCGGGCGATATCGAAACACCGATGCTGAAGTTCCAGGCCGAGCAGTATGGCGGCGGCGACCCGGAGGGGTATTACCGCGAGCTGTTGGCGAAATACCCGCAAGGGGAGCGCGCCTGCTTCATCCAGCCGGAGGAAGTGGCCGAATTGGTGTACTTCCTCTCTCAGCCGGGAGCGCGCTCCATCACGGGGGCGGATATGGCCATTGACCGGGGTGTTTCGGCGGGGAATTGAGCCTGGCGAGCCTGCGGCCCGCTTAGCGAATGAATTCGCCCCCACAGGAAGGGGGGCGGAATTCGTAGGTTGTGGCTGAGCGACGCGAAGCCCAACGAAGCGAGCACACGCTCAGAACCCGCTTTCCCTCAGCACCACCGCCGCTACATGGGTAAGCCCCTCGGCCAGCGGGCTGCGGCGGTTGCCTTCGATCTGCAGGTGGCCGCGGGTTTCGCGCAGGGTGGGTGGGGCGCTGTCCAGTTGCACCAGCACATGGAACAGCGGTGGTGTCGGCACCAGTTCCTTGCCGTGGCTGGCCACCGTCAGTGGGCCGCCGAAACGGGAGGCCAGCATGGGGTGTTCGAGCTGGCTGACGCGCGTGCTGCCGATGGTCACCACCGTTCCGCTGATCGGCGATGGCTGGCCTTCCGGGTAAAAGCGCACGCTGCCGCCCTGCACCAGCCGTTGCACGTCGTCCTGGTCGACGTAGGCGTCCACCTGCCAGCGGCTCGGGTCCACCAGCATCCCGATAGGTTCGCGGCTGTGTACCCACTGGCCGGGACGCCAATCCGGATCGAGGTCCAGCCACTGCCCGGCGAAGGGTGCCTGGAGCTTGAGGCGGGCGATTTCAGAGCGGGCCGCGCGGGCTTCCTCGAACTGCACGCCGAGGCGCTGGCGGGTGGCCAGGGCCTGCTCGGCGCCGGTGGGGTCGGCGATCAGCCCACCCAGGCGCGCCTCGTAGCTTTTCACGCTGGCTTCGCTGCTGGACACGCGGGAGGCGATGTCCGGCTCTTCCAGTGACACCAGGGTCGCACCGGCCTCGACGGTGCCGGCGGGATGGATCGCCTGCAGGCGGGCCGGGTAGGGCGCGAAGACCCGCACCTGGTGCTCGGCGCGGGCCACGCCCAGGGCGTGGATCTGGCTGCGCCAGGGCACGGCGAGCAGCAGCAGGAGCGTGGCCAGCATGCCCCACCAGAAGAGGCGGCGGCTGCGGCGGATGGCGGCCCGGCTGGCCCACCAGTGTTTCAGTTCGCGCCAGACCGGCATGAGGATGAACCAGGAGATTTCCACGGCGAACAGGAGTATCCCGAGCAGTTTGAAAAAGAGCAGGTAGACCGCCACGGCAATGCCGAGGAACAGCACCAGGCGGTAGACCCAGGTCACCATCGCGAAGGCCACCAGGGCGCGGCGTTTGCCGGGGCTGAAGGTTTCCGGCCACTCCTCATCCAGGCCCAGCACCACCCGCCGCAGCGTCACCCGCGCCAGGGCCGAGGAACGCTCGTGGAGGTTGGGGAAATCCAGCAGGTCCGAGAGGATGAAGTAGCCGTCAAAGCGCATGAACGGGCTGGCGTTCAGCGCCAGGGACAGCACCCAGCTGGTGGTGGCCAGGTAAAGCAGGGCGTTGCGCAGAGGGCCGGGGTCCGACAGGGCCCAGCCAAGGGTGGCCAGCCCCGCCAGGGCCAGTTCGGTGAGGATGCCGGCCGAGGCGATGGCCAGGCGCTGCCGCGAGCTGCGCAGTTTCCAGCTTTCGCCGGTATCGGTGTAGAGCATCGGCCAGAGCACCACGAAGGCGATGCCCATGTGCCCCACTCGCAGCCCCAGGCGCGTCGCCACCAGGGCATGTCCCAGTTCGTGGAGCGTCTTGGCCAGGATCAGCGCCATGGCGAAGCTCACCAGCCCGGACGCGGAGAAGGACTCCACCACCGCCGTGGTGAAGCTGTCCCATTGCTGGAGCACCAGCAGCACGCCCAGCGCGCCGAGGGCCACCACCAGCACCCCGGTGAACGGCCGGAATAGCCAGTCCAGCTGACCGGCCAGATGCTCCAGGTGCCGTTGCGGACGCAGCAGCGGGACGCGGAAGAACAGGTAGTGATGCAGCCACCAGCGCCAGTCCAGCCAGGCATTGCCTTCGCTGCGTTTGGCCATGCGCGCGGTGGCGTCGGGGCTGGGGCGCAGCAACTGGTGCTGTTCGAGGAACTGACGGAACTCCAGCACCTGCCCCACGTCCGGGCGCAGTGGCGTCTGCTCCTGGATGGCCTGGCAGAGCCGCACCGGCGTGCCTTCCCAGCGCAGCAGGCATTCGAACTCCAGCCAGCCGATGCGATAGAAACGGTTCACCACCGTGTCCTGGATCACCCAGGCCGGCTCGCCGTCGCTACCCGGTGCGGTTTCCAGCAGGCGCAGGTCCTCCCGCAAGGCCGGCAGCGGCAACTCGGCGGCATCGATCATCACAGGCCGGTCCAGGCGCGCAGCGCTGCGAAGGGGCGGCGCAGCAGGTAGTAACCGAGCACCACCCGTTCGCCATAGAGCTTGGCGGTGCCGTGCAGGCCGAGACGGGCGTGCTCCGGCTGGCCCTCGACGCTGGCCAGGAGCCGGTAGGCCACTACGCCTTCGTCGTTGGCGCGGGCCTGGTAGCTGGTTTCCAGCACCTCGCCCTTGAGCGGCGAGAGCGGGTAGGCGGTGAGGAACAGGGTGACCTCGGCGCCGGGTTCCAGGGCGATGGCATCGGCCACCGGCAGCTGGATCAGCATCGCCGGCTGTGCCGGGTCGGCCACCTGGAGGATGCGCTCGCCAGTCACCACCGGCTTGCCCAGCCAGTCGTTGGGGTCGCTGAACACTGCCACCCCGGCGCGCGGCGAACGCACTCGGGTGCGTTGCAACTGTGCCTGCACCGCCGCCAGTTCAGCACGGCGCTGCTGGGCACGGCCATTGAGCAGGGTCAGCTCGCTCTTGCTCTGGGGGTTGTCGAAGGCGCGTTGGCTGGCCGCCATCAGCTCGGCGTCGGCCACCGCCACTTCCTTGCCAAGGACCTCGGCGCGGCTCTTGAGCGTGGTTTCGTCGAGGCTGAACAGCAGGGTTCCGGCTTCCACCGGCTGGTTTGGCCGCACCTGCATGCGTTCGATCACCCCGTCGATGGGCGAGCTGACGATCTCCGCCTGGCGCGAGACGATCTCCGCCGGCGCCAGGGCCGTCTGCCTGACCGGAATCAGCATCAGTGCGCCGGCCACCGCCAGTGCTACCAGCAGCTGACGCTTGCTGGGCCGCCAGGCCAGCAGGCGACGCTGGCCGCCGAAGGCCGCCCAGCAATGGGCCCAGGTCTGCCAGAGGCCATCCATCAGCGGCACCAGGGTTTCCGCCGGCGGCGCTTCCAGAAGGAAGAGCACCAGCCCGAGGCGCTTGCCGTCGCGCTCATGCAGGGGAATGCACCAGATCCCGCTGGGCCACCATTCGGCCCAGCCTTCGGCGATATCCTCGGGCGGCTCCACGGCATCGCGGGCCAGCCAGCGTGGCGTCGCATCGGGCAACTGGCCGGCGAGCCAGCGGCTGGCGCGGCGCAGCCAGACCAGGTAGGGCGAATCCTCGCTGGGCCGCGCCAGGCCGGAGACGCAGAGCAGCTCCAGGTCCTCGCCGCGCTGAGCCAGCACCAGTGCCTGGTGGTAGCGCAGCAGCGCGTAAGGGTCGTTGGCGATGGAAAACGCCAGGGCGTTCAGCGAATCGGCGGCCAGGGCACGGTCGCGCAGGGCGGCCAGTCCCAGCAGCAACTGCGGATGGGGCAGGCGATCAGTCATTGGCTTGCGGGAAGTGTGCGGTGCCGCTCATGCCGGCGATCAGTTCCGGGTGCTCGGCGTCGAGCCGGGCCTCCAGTTCCACGGTCTGGGCCACGGCGTCCACCCGCGAGTTGATGGCGCTGATATGGGCGCCATAGGACTTGCCCGTTTCCAGGATGCTCACTTCCAGCGCCAGGCCCGGCTTGAGCCTGGGCAGCAGGCTGGAGGGTACGTTGAGGCGCACCTTGAGGGCGCCGTCGCTGACCAGGTCGAACAGCGGCGTACCGGCGGCCACGGTCTGGTACGGCTTCACGTGGACCTTGGCCACCCGCCCGGCGAACGGCGCCTGCACCTGGCAGTAGCCGCTCTGGGCCTGGGCCAGGGCGCGGGCGCCTTCGGCTTTCTGCACTTCGGTATTGGCCATGGCGACTTCCAGGTCGCCCACGGCGTCCAGCTTGCGCAAGTTGCGTTTGGCGTCGAGGTTCTGCCTGGCCATGGTCAGCTCGGCGACGGCCACCTTGGCGCGGGCCTGGGCTTCCTCGCAGTTGAGTTGGGCCAGCAGGGCGTTCTTCGCCACTTGCTGGCCGAGGGAGGCCTTGAGTTCGCCGAGGGTGCCGTTCATCTGGCTGGAGAGGGTGGTCTCCAGGTCCGCCGCGAGCAGCACGCGGATGGCGCCGGGGTCCCCGAGGGGACTGGCCGCCGGTACGTCTTCGGCATAGGCGGCGGGGAACGAAAGCAAAGGGACAAGGGACAGCAAAAGTGCGAGCAGACTGCGCTCAGCGTTGTACGACATGCGGTGTTCCTTGTTGGTTGGCGAGGAGTTTGGCGCGTTGTTGCTCTTCCAGGGTGCGCTGGATTTCGCGGGCCAGCGTCGGGATGTCGTGCTTCTCGATCTGCTCCGGGAGAATGTCCAGGCCGATGGAGTTGTACAGCCGGCCCCAGGCGGCCTGGGCGCTGGAATAGGCGGCTTCGCGCTGGTAGCGCGACAGCAGGTAGCGGCCTTCGGCGCGGATCAGTTCAAGTTCCGAGCCGTAGGAGGTGTTGCGCGCGGCCTGGGCGTAATCCAGCAGGCTCTGGTCCACCCGCAGGCTCTGGTCGGCAAATTCCACTTCCTGGCGCGCCAGCTGGTAGCGCAGGGTGCCGACGCGCACCTGGGTGAGGATGGCCATGGACAGCGCCACGCGGCGCATGTCGTCAGTCTTGGCCTGGGACTCGGTGGCGTTGTTGAGCGACGGCAGTTGCAAGAGGCGCAGCAGGTTCAGGGATACCTGCAGCCCGGTCTCGGTCCAGTGGCTGTTGTAGAGGAACTTGTTGGAGTCGTACTTGTAGCCGAAGTCCAGGCTGACGTTGGGCCAGAGCTGCGCCTTGGCGATCTTCAGGTCGTTCTCGTTGACCCGCTTGCGGTACCACTCTTCCATGATCTCCGGGCGGTTCTCCAGGGAGAGCTGCTCCAGCCGGTTGATGTCCTGCTTCAGTTCCGGCAGGGGCTGTTCGGTCTGGTCGGCGAGGACCAGTTTCGAGCCCGGCGGCAGCGACATGAGGGCCGACAGCTCGGCCTGGGCGAACTCCAGGTCCTGGCGGCGCACGGTGAGCAGGTAGATGGAGTCCAGCAGGGCGCGCTGGTAGGCCAGTACCTCCTGGCGCGGCAGCAGGCCTTTGGACTCGGCTTCCTGGGCGGAGAGCAGGGCCCGGTGGGTGCGTACCAGCAGACGGTCCACCTGGGGCATCAGGCGTTGGGCGCCTACGGCACGCCAGTATGCATTGCGCACATCCTGCAGGACGTTCTGCGCCACCTTGCGACGGCGTTCCTCGGCCATGAGGATCTGGTCGCTCTTCTGCTGGGTACGGTAGTAGGCCACGCCGAAGTCCAGCAGGCTCCAGGAGAGGCCCAGGCCGTATAGCTCGCGGTAGCGCTCCTCGGAGGTGGATGCCCGCAAGCTTTCCTCGCGGTCCTCGATGCCGATGGAGGTGCCGCCGGAGTCGTTGTTACGTCCGGCATAGCCAGCCGAGGCCACCAGGCGCGGCAGCATCTCGTGGCTGGATACGTCGCGCAGGTCGCTGGAGAGGGCGCTTTCCATCAGCTTCAGGCGGTAGTCCAGGTTGTACTTCAGGGCCCGGGCGGCGGCTTCATAGAAGGTGATGGGGGCGGTTACCGGTTCCTGGTCGGCGTACATCTGCGCCTGGTCCTGGACGATGCGCTGTCGGCTTTCCTCCTCGGTGTAGACGTGGGGCTTCATGGCCGAACAGGCACCTAGCAGCAGGCTGGAGGCGATGGCGGCGCTGAGGAGTGTAAGGGGCGTTCTTGGCATGGTCAGTCCTTGATTCCTGCTCATTCGGGGGTGCCGTTGCCGAGGGCGCGCAGGCGCTCGGCGGCCTCGCGCAACTGGGCGCGGAAACCGGGGGCGGTACGGGTGTCGGACGGCGGTGGCAGCTGTGCGTCGCCTTGGGTGAGGTTCTCCGCGCTGGAGGCGAATACCGACGGGTCGGCCAGCAGGCCATCTGCGCTGAGGTTGATCCGGCCGTGGCGGCCGAGGATCCACGCCAGGTCGAGGTCGCTCTCCACGCGGCTTTCGCGCACTGCGCGAGACACGAACTGGCCGGGTGTCTGGCCAAGACGGTTGCCGAGGGTGTCGCTCTGGATTTCCGGAACCCGACCCAGGGCCAGGTTGCTGCCGTCAGCCTCCCAGCTGGACAGCGTGAGGAGCCGGTCATTGCGCTCCACCACCGGGCCGACGAAGACCACCGGGTCCACGCCGGGTAGCGGCGGGCGGCGGAAGGGATCGAGGTCGCCACGGTCGAAGTGCGGGTCGATCAGGCCACTTTCCGGTGCGGGGATGAAGGGCGCGGCGATATCCAGGTCTATCGTCAGTTGGGCAAAATCGGTTGCGCCTGCGCGGTCGCCCAGGGTGTAGGTGAAGACATCCTGCAGCACGCGACCGAGGCCCGCGGCGCGCAGCACCTCCGGGTTGGTGAGGTCGATGCTGTAGCTGTAGCTGCCGTCAGCATTGATCACCAGGGTGCCGAAGCGGCCCAGGATGGCCTGGCCGACCACGCCGGCAGTTCCGCTGCCGGTCTCGGCGCCGGTGCGGATCCCCACCACGTGCAACTGCTCGCCACCGTCCACGTCCGAGTCGTTGGGCAGCACGTTGCCGCTGGCCTGGGGCGCTGGGGTCTGGTCGCTGGCGACATTGCTGTCGTCGCGGGCGACGGGGTTGTCGTTGGCGCCCTGGATCAGCAGGTTCAGCCGCGCTTCGGACTGGGCACCGGTCGTGTCGCGCATGAGGTAGGTGAAGGATTCGCGCAGGGTTTCGCCGGCGGTACGCAGTGCCTGCACCAACGGGTTGGCGTTATCCAGCACATAGGTGTAGCTGCCATCGGCGTTGAGGGTCAGCGTGCCGTAGCGGCCCACCAGGGCCACGCCGGCGCCGGCGCTGTTGCCCAGCTCGCTGGTGGCCGAGAGGACCTGCCGGGTTTCGCCGTTGGCAACGCTGTCCACGTCCTGGTCGTTGGTCAGGACATTGCCGGACGGATTGCTGCCGGGGATGTTGTTGCCCACACCACCGGCTTCCACCGCCGTGCTGCCGTCATCCTGGGCGATCGGCGTGTCGTTGCGCCCGTCGACGGTGATGCGCAGCTCGGCGGTGTCGGTGTCCAGGTGCGTGTCAGCCAGGGTGTAGGTGAAGGTGTCCACCAGGGTCTGGCCGCTGATACGCAACGCCTGCACCTCGGCCAGGCTGTTGTCGACCACGTAGGTCCAGCTGCCGTCGGCGTTCATCGTCAGGTCGCCGTAGCGGCCGCGCAGCACCGTGCCGACGGTCCCGCTGGTGCCGCTGCCGGTTTCCGAGCCAGTGCGAATGCCTGTCACAGACAGCGGTTGCCCTTCGAGGTCGGAGTCGTTGTTCAGCACGTTGCCGCTGGGGTTCAGGCCGGGGGTGTCGTTGTTCAGGCCGCCGGCCTCGACGGCCGTGGCTTCATCGTCGAAGCCATCCGGGGCGTCGTTGCGGCCGACGACGATGATCGACAGTTGCGCCAGGTCGGTGAGACCGCCGAGGTCGGTCACTTCATAGGTGAAGTGATCCACCAGGGTGTCCAGCAGGTCGAGGGCGAGCACGTCCGGGTTGGAGATGTCGATGGTGTAGTGGTAGCTGCCATCGGCATTGATCACCAGGGTGCCGTACTGGCCGACCAGCACGCTGCCGACCGTGCCAGCGGTGCCGCTGCCGTTTTCCGGCCCCGTGCGGATGCCGGTGACGATGAGCTGGTCGCCCTGGTCGACATCGCTGTCGTTGGGCAGCACGTTGCCGCTGGGGTTGAACACCAGGCCGTCGCCATTGTCGGTGATGCCGATGTTCAGGTCGTCCTGGGCGACCGGAGCGTCCCAGGCACCCTGGACGGTGATGGTGAACTGGGCAATGTCCTCTGCGCCGGCGGTGTCGCGCATGCGGTAGCTGAAGACTTCCTGCAGCGTATCGCCCGGCTTGAGGGCCTGGACCGCCGCCAGGTCATTGTTCACCACGTAGGTGTAGGTGCCGTTGGCGGCAATCGTCAGGGTGCCGTAGGTGCCCGCGATCACCTGGCTGCCGCTCAAGGCGGTGAAGGTGCCGCCCGCGGCTTCGCTCCCGGTGCGGATGCCGTTGACCGTCTTGGTGTCGCCGGCGTCCACGTCGCGGTCGTTGTGCAGCAGGTTGCCGCTCGGGTTCACGCCCGGCGTGGCGTTGCCGGTGCCGCCGGCTTCCACGGCCACGGTGCTGTCGTCCACGGCCAGCGGATTGTCGTTGCGTCCCTGGATGGTGATGGTCAGGGTGGCGGTGCTGGTGGCGCCGGCGAGGTCGCGGATGGTGTAGCTGAAGGACTCGCTCAGGGTATCGCCGGCAGTGAGCAGTGCCTGCACCAGCGGGTTGTCGTTGTCGACGACGTAGGTGTAGCTGCCGTTGGCGTTCAGCGTCAGGGTGCCGTATTGCCCGATGAAGCCGTTGCCTACCAGGCCGTCGACGCTGCCCTTGCCCACGTCCACGACGGTGAGCGTCTCGCCGAACTGGTCGACATCGGTGTCGTTGTCCAGCACGTTGCCGGTGGCGTCGGTGCCCTGGGTGCTGTTGTTCAGGCCGCCGGCTTCGATGGCCGTGGCGCTGTCGTCGTTGGCCACCGGCGTGTCGTTGGCGCCTTCGATGGTGATGTTCAGCAGGGCGATGTCGGTGGCACCGGCGGTGTCGATGACGCTGTAGTTGAAGGTGTCGATCAGCGTGTTGCCGGCGCGCAGGGCCTGCACTGCCGCCAGGTTGTTGTCCAGGCGATAGCTGTAGCTGCCGTCGGCGTTCAGGGTCAGCCAGCCATATTGGCCACGCAGCTCGCTGCCGACGGTACCTGCCGAGCCGACGCCTTCCACGGCACCGGTCCGCACCGATTCCACCGCCTGGGTTTCACCGTAGTCGATGTCGTCGAGGGCGCCGCCGTCGACGTCGGTGTCGTTGCCCAGCACGTTGCCGCTCGGGTCCACACCGGCGCTGCCGTTGTTCACCCCGCCGGCCTCCACGGCCGTGGCGGTGTCGTTGGTTGCCACCGGGTTGTCGTTGCGGCCGAGGATGAGGATCACCAGCTGCGCTGACTGGGGCGCTTCCTGGCCATCGGAGATGGCGTAGGTGAAGCTCTCGATGAGGAAGTCCGAAAGCTGGCGCAGGGCTTCGACTTCCGGGTTGGTGTTGTCCAGCACGTAGGTGTAAGTGCCGTCGGCGTTCAGCGTCAGCGTGCCGTATTGGCCGGCGAAGGCCTGGCCGATCACGCCGTTGGTGCCCAGGGTGTCGTTGCTGACCGAGATCACAGACAGCGGGTCGCCGTCCGGATCGACGTCGAACAGCAGGGCGTCGCCAGAGGGGTCGATGCCCGCCTGGCCGTTGGCCACGCCACCGCGCTCAACGGCGATATTGAAGTGGTTCTGGGCAATGGGCGGGTCGTTGACCCCGCGGACGGTGATCACCAGTTGAGCCTGGTCGGTCAGGCCATTGGTATCGACGATCTGGTAGGTGAAAGTCTCGGTCAGGGTCTGACCGGCCTGCAGGGCCTGCACCGTGGGGTTGGCGCTGTCCACGTCATAGGTGAAAGAGCCGTCGGCGCCGATGCGCAGCAGGCCGAAATTGCCCAGCAGCAGGGTGGCGTTGGTGGAGCTGGTGGAACCTGTGGCCACACCGATCAGCACGCCGCCTGCGGTTTCCAGGCCCGAGCGCACGCCGTTGACCTTGAGCTGGGTATTGGGTCGGTCGGCGGCGTCGACATCGTTGTCCACGCCATTGCCGCCGGGCTGGGTGACAGGGCCGGGGCGGCTGGGGAAACGGATGACGTTGCCGCTGGGGTTGCTCTCGCCAATGGCGTTGGGGCCGGAACCGGCCTGGGCGACAGCCTGGTCATCGCTGGCCACGGGGTTGTCGTGGTTGCCGCGAATGGTGATGCGCAGCTCGGCCAGGTCGTTCAGGCCCGCCGCATCGGTGACCTGATAGGTGAAGATGTCGGACAGCGTGTCGTTGGGCCCCAGACGCTGTACGGCGGTGCTGTTCTCATTGATCACATAGGTGTAGTTGCCATCGGAACCGATGGTGAGGGTGCCGTAGGTGCCGCCGAGGCTGACGCTGCCACCATTGGGCACGATGAACATCAGGCCGGGTGCGAGTTCGCGCAGGTTGCGAATACCACTGACACGTTTGGTTTCGCCGTAGTCGATCGGGTCCGCCGGGTTTTCGCCGCCGTCCACGTCCAGGTCGTTGGTCAGTACGTTGCCGGTGGCATTGGAACCTGCAACCGGGAAACCGACGGGTGGGGTATCGCCGGGGTTGCCGATATCGGTGTTGTTGACGCCGCCTTTCTCGATGGCCGTGCCCGTGTCATCGATACCTACCGGGGTGTCGTTGGCCCCCTGGATGACCACTGAGAAGACGGCCGAGGATTGCAGCGGCGGCCCGCCGATGCCGATGTCCGAGATCACGTAGGTGAAGTTCTCGGTCAACTGCTGGGAGGCCAGGCGTAGCGCCTGAACCTCGGGATTGGCGTTGTCGACGATGTACTGGTAGGCGCCGTTGGCCTGGATCACCAGCTTGCCGTAGCGCCCGAGCACTTCCACCGAGCCAAGCGCTGGAACTGTGACCACCACGCCGAGCGGAGAGGTGACTGACTTGACGTTGATCTGGTCGCCGTTGGTGGCGATATCGACATCGGTATCGTTGTCCAGCAGATTCCCGCGCGGGTTGATGCCCGCAATGATGTTGGCGGTGCCGCCGGCTTCCAGCGCCGTGGCGTTATCGTTCACCGCGTGCGGTGCGTCGTTCACCGGGTCGAGGCGAATCACCAGGAAGTCGCTGTCGGTGCGTGCGTCGGCCAGTTCGCCGGGAATGCCGTTGCCATTGAAGTCGCCGTAGTTGCCCAGATCATTGGTCACCACTTCAAGGAAGTCGACGCCGTTGAAATCCTGGTTGCCCAGGTAACGGAGGCCGGCGAGGGCGGCATTGATGTCGGCGATCCGGCCCACCAGCACCAGGGTCGTGGTGCCGGCGCCGGTGACTGTCACCCCGGTGGTTGTGCCGGTCAGCGACAGGGTTCCGCGCAGCACTTCGAGGCTGACCTGGATGGCGCGGCCGTTGACGTTGGGATCGCGCTCGGCGTCGATATCGCTGACCCTGATCCCCGGAATGGCCAGCGGCGTGTCCTCCAGGCCCTGCTGGAAGCCCGGCAGGCTGTTGACCGGTGCATCGTTGATTTCCACGTAGCCGGAGTTGGCCTGCTGCGAGGCGCCTTCGCCGAGGGTCACCCGGACCTGACCGAGGGTGCCGCCATCGGTGTCGATGCGTACGCGCAACTCACCGAACTGGGCGATGCTGTTGACCGTAGTGGGCGCATCGATGCGGTACAGCCCCGAGGGCAGCACGCCGAAGCTGAAGCGGCCATTGGCGTTGGTGGTCGTGGTGAAGGTCTTGTCGTCGCCATTGCCGAGCACGCCGTCCTTGCCGGCCCAGATCAGGTTGATGGTCTGGTTGGCGATGGCCAGCTCGTAGGCCGGTGTGCCGGGAACCGGGTCGGGGTCTGGCGTCCTGTCATTGGGGGCGGTGGCGGCCGTGCCCGTGTCGTTCCACAGGGTGCCGCTGATGATGCCGAGGCCGGCGCCTTCGCGAAGTACGTAGTTGTTCAGCGTCGTACCGTCCGGGCCGGGGCCGTCCGCGCCGGTACGTTCACCTGCCGCGGTGCCGTCTGTGCCGACCGCCGTGCCCCCCCAGCTGGTGAAGGTTTCCGGCAGGCTGCTCCAGCGCAGGGTGGCATCGGTGCTGGCGATGGTCGCGCTGTTCGGCACCTGCACGCTGTAGACCACGCTGACGCTGGTGCCGGAGTTGATTTGCGCAATATCCACGGTCACGCCGCCCGTCGTGCTGAAGCTGACGCCGGCCGGGAGGTTGCCCGGCGTGTAGGTAGTGCCGCCGATGGTGATGCTCAGCAGGTTGTAGTTGCTGCCGGTGGGGAAGCCGTCGGTCAGGTGTACGTCGTAGGCCGGCAGGCTGCCATTGGAGGTGAAGCCGACCGTGACGGTGGCGGTCCCGAGAGTGCCGCCGGGGTTGGCGTTGAAGTCAGTGACCGTCTTGTCCAGGTTGGTGAAGCCGGGTTCGACGATGCGCTCGAACAGGGTATCGCTCGTGGTGCGGACAATGCCGTTGACGCGGTCATGCACCGTGACGCCAAGCTGCTTGGTGCTCTGGTTGCCGAGGCTGTTATCCACGCGGGCGTTGAACTCGAAGACCACGCCTTCGAGGTCGTCGTCGTTGCCGTCGTTACCGGTGCCAAAGGGGCCGTTGGTGAGATTGCCGAGGTTCAGGGTCACCACCTGCCTGCCGTTGGCGTCGGTGTCGAGCACTACGTAAATCGGGTTGATCACGCCGGTGGGCGCTGCGCCGGACAGGTCGGGCGTAATCAGCTGGGCTTGCGGGCTGTCCTCGTTGCCGATGATCTGCAAGGTACCGCCGATGATCAGGTCCCCCAGGCTGGTGACCAGCCCGCCATCGGAAATGAAGCCGATACGCATGGTGCTGAGGTCATCCACCGTCAGGCCGTCGTCCAGGGTGATGATCAGCTGGTAGTTGGGGTTGCTGCCCTCGGGAATCAGCACGGCGGCGCGGTAGCGGATGATCTCTCCGATGCTCACGTTTTCCACGAGCGCATCGGTCGGGTTGGGCGCGGCGGTATCGGAGAGGCCGCCGACCCGCGAGAAGCGGATAGCCTGGGCCACCGGGATGATCAGGGCGCTGCTGCGCTGGTAATCGTTCAGTACGCCGGTATTGAGCAGGCCGTCCAGGCCGGTGCGTTCGCCGGCGGGGTCGGCGGCGCCGTTGATGTTGTTGCCGTTGAGGCTGCTCCAGCGGACGTTGGCGAGGTTGTCGAACTCGGCCACGGAGGCGCCGGTGGCGTTCACCACGCCGGTCACGCGGATGACGAGGGTGCCGCCCTTGGCGATGTCGACATTCCCGGTGTTGATCAACGTGCGACCGGTCGGGTCGAGCCTGAAGCGGGCGCTGATATCGGTACTGACTCCGCCCACGGTATAGATCGCGCTGACCACAGTGAGCTGGTCCATTTCGGTGGGCAGCTGGCTGGAGAAAGCGATGTCGAAGGCGTCGTAGTCGCTACCGGCGTTGCCGTTGGCGATGGTGATGCTGAAGTCGACCCGGTCGCCCTCGTCGAAGCCCAGGCCAGGGTTGGTGATCAGCTGCTGAGTGAGCTGCAGGGTCGGTTCCTGGAGGGTGATCGCCGGCTTGGTGCCGGTCAGGTTCACGTCGCGGTTCAGCACCGTGGTGCCGTTCGGCGTGTTGCCGTCCGGGTCGCTGTAGCTCAGCCGGGCGTCGTTCTGGCGCACGCCGCCGGCCTGGTTGCCAATGACGTTGCTGGCCACCAGCCGCACGCGGATGACGAAGCTGTTGTTGCCGGTGTTGTTGTCGCCCGCAGCGCCGGCGGCGGTGAAGGTGAAGCGCGCGTCGACGCCGTCGGCACCCAGGGTTCCGCTCGGGGCGGTGAGGCTGCCAATGGTGACCGTGCCGGCGAAGTTGGCAGTCAACGCGCCGCCGGCGGTGGTGATCAGCTGATAGCCCTGGTTGGCGTTGAAGCTGGTGTCCAGGCGCAGGCCGTTGGGGATCAGGTCGTCGATGCGCAGGCTCTGGGTAGTGCCTTCAGGCAGGGTGACGATGATGTCGTAGAGCATGCTCTCGCCGACCACCAGGTTCGCGCCGGTGGTGTGGGTGGCGCTGGAGTCGCCGTTGTCCAGGCTGCCGCCGGCGAAGTTCTTGCTGATGACCGGTGCGCTGACCTGTTGGCTGGCGATGTCGGAGAGCGGTGCGGGAACGAAGTTCTGTCCGCCTTCGGCGCTGGCGTAGTGGGTGAGCTCAGCGGTGGTTTGCAGGGTGGCGCTGGCACCGATGTTCGCCGCTACCTGCACGTCGTAGGTGATTACCACGACGTTGGCGCCGCTGTTGTCGGCGGCGGTGCCGGGACGGCCGGCGAGCAGCGCGCCGACGCCGGGGGCGTCGATGAAGGTGATGGTGTTGGTGGCGTTGTTCACTGTGAAGTGGGTGCCGGCCGCCAGTTGCGTGCCGTCGCCGCGATAGATCAGCAGGTTGGCGGCGGAGAGGTTACCGCCGACGAAAGACAGGCCCGGGGGCAGGGTAATGCGTGTGCTGACGTCGTAGGCGTTGCCGCCGCCGTGGTTCTCGATGGCCGTGGCCAGACGCAGGCGGTCGCTGGCATCGATGCCGGTAACGTTGCCGTTGACCGCCAGGATGTCGGTGATGCTGCCGCTGAAGGGCCTTCCGGCGGTGCCGGGTGCGTTCCAGGTACCGGTGGTGCCGGTCACCGTGCCGTGGCTGGCGGACACCACACCGTGGCTCATGTTGAGCACCGGTTCGGCCACCGAGGCGATCAGGGTTACGTCGTCGGTGGTGAGCAGGACGCTCTTGTCCAGGGTGCGGGTCTGGCTAGATTCACCCAGCACGTTGAAGGCGCGCTGGTCGGCGAAGGGCTGGTCGCTGACGGTCAGGGTGAAGTCGATGGCGATGCGGCTGCCGTTGATGCCAGGGTTGACGTAGTCGGCAAAGGTGAACACCAGGGAATTGCCCGGGCCGATGGTGACCGAAGTGGGGCTGTTCGGGTTGGTGTTGCCGGTGGCCAGGCGCCAGATGGTGTTGGGGTCGATGCCGGTCAGGTCGAACAGAGGCAGCGGCAGGTAGGCGGTGAGCTTGAAGTTCTCGTAGTCGCCGGTGACCAGGTCATAGCTGAGACGGAAGGTGACCGAATCGCCGGGCCGCAATTCGGTGCCGGGCGCGGGAGCGCCGCCGCCATTGAGATCGGCCAGGTCGATATTCACCTGGCTGGTGGGAATGGTGCTGAGGGTGCTGGAGCCGTCGCTCTCGTCGAAACCGCTGAGGTTGTTCGGGTCGAACAGCACCGTGGCGGTGACGGTGGCGTTGTTGCCGAAGGAGTCGCCCTCGTTGATCTCGCTGTGCGGCGCGCCTGCCGGTGGCGTGTAGCTCTGGGCGACGCGCGCCTGGTAGGCGATCACCGCCAGGGTGGCGCCCTCCAGCAGGTTGTCGAAGGCCAGGTCACCGTTGAGCCACTGGCGGATGCCGAAGGCATTGGCCAGGGAGGCACCGATATTGAAGACGATGGACGTACTGCCGTCGGCGTTGACGATGCTCTGGGAAAGCAGGGCGACCGACTGGGTAACGCCGTTCTGGCTGATGGTCAGGGTGGCGGTACCTGCGATCAGGTTCTGGCCGTCGCCGAGGCGGTCGACAACCGCAAAGTTACCGGCGCCCAGGAAGGTTCTGCCAAAGGCGAAGTAGTCGGAGAGGGCGATGTTCAGGTTGTAGTTGAGGACATCGCCCGGGCTGAGGCCGGTGGTGCCGACATCGGTGCGCACGCTGACCTGCTTCTCCAGGGTGATGGACTTGGCGACGAAGCTGACATCGTCTCCGGTTCCGTCGAAGAGGATCGGGCCATTGGTGGCGTCGCGCGGGTCCAGGGGCTGCCAGCTGCCAGCAGCGGTGGGGGCGCCGAAGGTGATGGTGACGTCGTCACCCGTGGCGGCATTGAGTACCGGGACGCCGTTGGCATCGGCTTCCGGAACGAAGAAATTCACGCTGGTAGTCGTGGCGCCGGTCAGCGTCGGATAGCGGACGGTGAATTCGCTGATGTACAGGTCGTTGCTGAGGTCGCCGTCGCTATTCTGCGCCAGGATGCGCTGGATGAACGTCGGATCGGTGACGGTGCTGCCGTTATGGAAGGTGATCGAGGTGATAGTGCCGCCGGCACCGGGCGTGATGCCGGTCACTATGACGTTGTCCGGAACCGGCTGGACCAGTACCACGTCGGTCAGGGTCTGGGAGTCGGCCGGGGTGATGATGACGTCCAGCTCGCGGCCATAGTTCGGGCCGGTCGCGGTTTCGCCTTCGGGCGTGGTGATGACTTGGTCGAACGTGATCACCGTTGGGTGCACCACATAGCTGTCGGCGTTGGCCGAGGGCTCGAGGATGCTGGGGTCGGTCGCCGGGTTGTTCAGCGAATCGTTGCCGTACTGGAAGCCGCTACGGGCGCGGATGGTGAGGTCCGGCGTCGTACCAGAGAAGGAAAAGTCCGTATCGGCCAGGTCACTCAGCGAAGCCGTCACCTGTACGGTGATGGGCGGCTGGCCCTGGGTGACGCTGGCGAACGGCAGTTCGACCACCACCATCTGGTCGCCAGCGCGCATGCCGAAGTCGGCCGCGTTGATGATCAGCGGTTTGCCGTCAGTGCCCACCGCCAGCGGGTGGCTGGCCCGGCCGTTGGCGTCGAAAGTCAGGACATGGGTCGTGAGGTTCTGTCCGAGGTAGGTGGCGGAGACGAAGGTGACGCCGTCGTCTATTTCTGCGCCGGCGCCGTCCTTGCCGGTGGCGGGGAAGAACAGGTCGATGAAGGGCGCGTAGCCGGTGTCGGTGCTGATGTTGGTGAAGGTGACGTCGAAGGTGAAGGTGTCGCCCAGCAGCACATCCGCGCCGCCGGTGAGGGTGGTGCTGGGGCCGGCGGCCAGCAGGCGGTCGTAGGCAGCCGTGGCGGTTGCGGCGAGGGCAATGGGCTTGTCGATGTCGCCGCTGGTGACTTCCAGGTCCCAGTCGCCGCCGGCGCGGGTGCTGCCGGTGTTGTCGCTGGAGGCCGCGACATCGGCGCCGGTCCAGCGCGCCAGTTCGTTGACCAGGGTACGCCCGGCGCTGCCTTCGCCTACCTTGCAACCGTAGAGCTGGATGTCGGCCCCTTCGCTGAGGGACTGGCTCCATTGGCTGAGGGGCTGGGCGAACTGCTCGATGTTGTCGGCGGTGAGGGTCGTCTTGCCGAGGGTGAACTCGCCGGATGCGCCGTGGGACAGGATCTGGATGGAGTCGACCTGGCCGAGTTTCGCGAGGGCGGCAGAGATGGCCGCCAGTCCGTCCTGATTGGCCTCCACCACCAGCACGTCGACATTGCCGGGGAGCTGCGCGGTCAGTTGCTCGCGGCCTTCGATGCGGCTGTCCAGCACCAGCAGGTGCCGGCTGGCGGACTGCTGCTGGCCCGGTTCGCTGCGGGCATCGTTGGGGGTGGCGTGGTCAGTGGTGGCCTTGCCGGCGTCACCGCTGTCCTGGTGCTGCTGGTCGACCGCCGCAGCGGCGGCACCGTCGAATAGAATGCGCGGCTCCAGGGCCATGGCGCGGCGCTGGGGTTTGAATGCAGGCGGCACGCGCGCGCCGGACTTGGTATCGATATCCATATGTTCACCAAGAGACTCGCCGCGCTGGGCAGGTCATTGCAGTTGAAATTTCGGTACTGCCGTCATCCCTTGTCCGGCAGTGCCAGGCAAGGTCTTTATCCCACTTGCGATGAACACGAAGACGTTCATCCCCGGCCCGGAGGGGCCTTTGACAGTCCGCATGGCGGGAGTCGGGGGAGGGCGTGTGTCGGGTTCGTCTAGAAAGTTCGTGGGGGCTGACAGAACTCCATTCTCTGTCAGAAATTTCTGACCCTGAGCCTATCCACGAGATAACCGAAAATCCAGTCCACTTGTCGTTCCTGTGACAGGAATGTGTGCCTATTGCGGGCCTTCTGAAAGATTTCTATGACGTGCTGGGGATTTCCTGTGCACGTTTCTGGCGTCAGAAAATTCGTACGGAGATCACCTTGGTGAATGCCGGCATCGGGAGCTGTTGAAGTCCTGCGCGTCATCGTCTTCCGGTTGGCATGCATCCGTCCGGTTACCCGCATCGAACTGGTCTAGGCTGCATCTGGCCGGTGACCTGCTGCATGCACGGCGAAATCCCGGCAAAAATTGAAGCGATAGGCTGGAGCACGATGCATGGGTAAACGGATCTACTGGTGGGGCGCCACGATTTTCTGGGTTCTTTCGATGGCGCTTGGCGTCGTTGCACAGGCGGCGGAGGAGGAGGCCGCCCCGGTAACGACGGCCCCCGCCGAACTGAAAATCGCCAATCGCAGCATCTTTGTCTTTCGCGGCACCATCCTCGGCGAGTCCCCGGAGGCCCGCGCCAGCCGTGCCCGCGCGGTGATCGGTGAAATGCTCGACGGCACCGAGGAGCCCAAGGTCGGGCTGGATACCATCCAGGACAGCTACCTGGTGCTGCTTGGCGACCGCCGCGCCTTCATCGTGTCGCCGAAGGATGTCGACGCGACGGCAGGCGACGTGCGCGAGGCAGCTGAAGAGGCGGCGCAGCGGTTGCGGCAGGTGGTGGCGGAGTCCGCCGAGGCCCGCAGCCTGCGCTTCCTGCTCACCGCCGGTGGCTACTCGGCGCTGGCCACCTTGCTCTATCTGGGACTGTTGCGGCTGCTGACGCGGGGCCACCAGAAAGCCCTGGCCTGGCTGCCCAAGCGCATGCGCAAGCACACCAGCGCGCTGAAGATCGGCCAGACGCAACTGGTGGACTCCAGCAACCTGTTCCCGGTGGTGCGGCGCCTGCTGGCCTTGCTCTACTGGTCCGTGGTGTTGCTGCTCACCTATGAATGGCTGAGCTTCGTGCTGCAGCGTTTCCCCTATACCCGGCCCTGGGGCGAGAGCCTCAACCAGTACCTGATCGAGCTGGTGCGCTACCTGCTCGATGCGGTGGTCAACGCCGTTCCTGGCCTCATCATCGCGCTGCTGATCTTCTTCATCGCGCGGGGTGTCAGCGCCTTCGGCAAACGGTTGCTGGAGCGGCTTTCCCGGCCTGGCACCATCAAGTGGCTCAACGATGAAACACTGCAGCCCACCACCCGGCTGACGTCTCTGGCCATCTGGCTGTTCGCCCTGGCCATGGCCTACCCGTACCTGCCCGGCGCCGGCACCGAGGCTTTCAAGGGCCTGTCGGTGCTGATCGGCCTGATGATTTCCCTGGGAGCGTCCAGCGTGGTGGGGCAGGCCGCCGCCGGGCTGATCCTCACCTACACCCGCACGTTGCGGCCGGGCGAGTACGTGCGCATCGGCGACAACGAAGGCACGGTTACCGAACTCGGCATGTTCACCACCAGCATCCGCACTGGCCTGGGTGAGGTGCTGACCATTCCCAATTCCATGATTACGGGCTCTGTGACGCGCAACTATTCCCGCGTGGTGCAGGGTGCGGGCTACGTGGTGGATACCACCGTGACCATCGGCTACGACACGCCCTGGCGCCAGGTGGAGGCCATGCTGCTGGAAGCGGCAAGGCGCACGCCCGGTATCCTGCAGCTACCCCGGCCCCAGGTGTTCCAGACCGCGCTGTCGGACTTCTACCCCGAGTACCGCCTGGTGGCCCAGGCCGTGCCCAGCGAACCGCGACCGCGCGCTGAATTGCTGACCATGTTGCACGCCAATATCCAGGACGTGTTCAACGAGTTCGGCGTGCAGATCATGTCGCCGCACTACCTGGGCGACCCGGCCCACGAGAAGCTGGTGCCCAGGGAGAACTGGTACGCGGCGCCGGCCAAGGCGCCGGAGCAGGGGGAGGGGGATCGGTGATCGACTTCGTGTTGGGTGCCCTTCGCTCGAACCCGGAAATCGCCGTGTTCCTGGCCATCGCACTCGGGGTGCTGCTGGGTCGGGTGCAACTGGGTAGCTTCCATCTGGGGTCGGTGGCCGGTGCCCTGCTCATGGGGTTGCTCATCGGCCAGATCGGCCTGGAAGTACCCCACGAGCTGAAGTCGGTGTTCTTCGTGCTCTTCATCTACGCCGTCGGCTTCAAGAGCGGCCCGGAGTTCTTCGGCAGCCTGAACCGGGGCACCCTGAAACTGGTGCTGTTCTCCGTGGTGCTCTGTGCTACCGCCCTGGGTGCCATCCTGATGATGAACGCCATCTACCACTTCGATGCGGGCTTCACCGCCGGGTTGGGCGCCGGGGCGCTGACCGACACCGCGATCATGGGCACCGCCAGCAGCGCCATTGCCCAACTGCCCCTGGATGAGGCGGCCAAGGCCCAGCTCAACAGCCACATGGCCATTGCCTACGCCATCACGTATCTGTTCGGCACCATCGGGCTGATCGTTTTTGTCGGCACCGTCGCGCCGAAGTTGCTGGGCGTGGACCTGCGTGCCTCGGCGCGGGAACTGGAGCTGGAACTCGGCATCGCCAGCAACGAAGACATCATCAGCATTCCCTACACGCGCATTGTGGTGCGGGCACACCGGGTCACTTCAGGGGCAGCCGGCTGCACCATTGCCGATATCGAGCGGTTGCACCCGACCATGAGCGTCGAGCGGGTGGTGCGGGGCGGCCAGGTGCACGAGCGCGATCCCGCACTGGTACTGCAGGCAGGCGATATCGTCGGCGTCTATGCCTTGCGCGAGGCTGTGGGTGAGCTGGCCAGCTGGATAGGCCAGGAGGTGGATCACCCGGAGTCGCTGTCGTTCCCCACCAGGTCCGCGGATATCGTGCTGACCTCCGTCGACTTCGCCGGCAAGACCGTTCACGACATCCGCTCCCGGCTGGTGGGGGCGAACCGCATGGGCTGCTTCATCAACACCATCACTCGTCAGGGGCTCGAACTGCCCTTGCTGCCGCACACCGTCCTGCGGCGCGGCGACGTGATTTCCCTTACGGGGCGTTCCTCCAGCGTCGACGCGCTGGCCGAGCAACTGGGCCGTGTACGGGAGCGCAGCTACAAGTCCGATATCGCCGTGCACAGCTTGGGCATGGTCTTGGGCGCACTGCTGGGCATGCTCTCGACCCATATCGGGATGATCCCCGTCGAGCTGGGAATTGGCGGTGGGGTGCTGGTGGTGGCGCTGCTGATTGGCTGGTACAACTCCCGCCACCCTGAGGTTGGCGCCTTGCCGCCGGCGGCCCAGTGGGCCTTCTCCGAGTTCGGCCTGACCGCCTTCGGTGCGGTGGTAGGGTTGCTGGCTGGGCCGGCAGCCATCGCGGCGATGCAGGAGCAGGGCGTCGCGCTGCTGATTTCCGGGGTGGTGGTGACCCTGCTGCCGCCCCTGGTGGCGCTGTACTTCGGCCGTTACGTGCTGCAGCTGCACCCGATGATCCTGTTCGGCGCGCTGGCCGGCGCACAGACCGAAGCCGCCTCGATGAACAAGATCATCGAGCTGTCCGGCAGCAACACCCCGGTGGTTGGCTTCACCGTCTGCTACGCCATTTCCAACGTGCTGCTGGCGGTGTGCGGGCCGATCATCGTGTTCGCGTCGAGCTAGGTGGCCCGTCTCACCCGGTGACGGAAATCGATCCCTGCTCGGACTTGTTGGGCCTCGTTCCTCGGACCAACCTACGGCAGGACTGCGTCCTGCTCGGCGAATGAATTCGCCCCTACAGAGCTCCTCTCCCTCGCGGAAGGTGATTCAAAGGGGGTTACCAGCGGGACTCAAGATCGATTTGCGCATGAACACCCGAGCGAAACCGTCCTCCACCGCCCGGTGGGTTTCCAAATAACCGAGCTTTTTGTAGATCTCGATGTTCTCGGTTATCCGCTCATGGGTGTAGAGGCGAAAGCTTCGATACCCGCCTGAAGCACACTGCTAAATATCAGAATAGAAACCATAGTTTCGTTTTACACAGAAAAGGAGTGTTGCTCTCCAGAAGTGAAACCATAGTTTCGATTTGGCTTGACTGCGCCTTACTCCCTCCTACAATCGAAACCATAGCTTCGAAACGGATATCCCAAATGGATCAGCACTCGTACGCCCCTGTTCGCACACCGGAAGATCTTGGAAAGGTCGTTCGCGAGGCACGGAAAAAGCAGCACATTCGCCAGGAGGACATGGCAATGCTGATTGGTAAAAGCCACGTGCATCTGCGCGATATCGAAAAGGGCAAGCCAACAGTCTCCCTCGGGAGTGTGTTGCAACTGCTGGATGAGCTGGGCATTCGGGTCTATCTGGATGTGCCGAAGCCATGAGGCAGTTGGAAGTCACCATAAACAACGAGCATGTGGGCAGCCTGATTGACCAGAACGGTGTATGGGTGCTCGAGTATTCATCTGACTGGCTGAATAACCCCCGATCCTTCGATCTTTCACCCACTCTTCCTCGCTCTGCAGGGCGAGTCGTGGATGGCTCTACGGAACGTCCTGTTCAGTGGTTCTTCGACAACTTGCTGCCGGAAGAGCAGGCCCGTCAGTTGCTGGCCAGCGACGCGAAAATCGAGTTTGCAGATGCCTTTGGACTCCTGGGCTACTACGGTGCTGAATCGGCGGGAGCCATCACGCTTCTACCAGGATTTGAACCAATACCCGATGGCGGGCTCCAGCCGCTCCCTGACGACGTGCTCAGCCAGCGAATCAGGAACCTCCCCCGGGTATCGCTGACCACCGGAGCACCCAAGCGAATGTCGCTGGCAGGCGCCCAACACAAGTTGCCTGTCGTGGTCCTGGACGGCGTGTTGTACGAGCCAATCGGCAGCCGGCCATCAACTCACATCCTCAAGCCGAACCACCCGGAAACAGACCAGTACGACAACAGCGTGGCCAATGAATGGTTCGTTATGTCTGTCGCCCGAATGGCCAGGCTGAACACTGCCCCCGTCGCTATTTACCGCGTCCCGGAGCCGGTTTATCTGATTGAGCGTTTTGACAGGCAAGTAGTCGACGGCCAACTGAAACGCCTGCATGTCCTGGACGGTTGCCAGTTGCTGGGGCTGGATCGCCAGTTCAAATACCAACAGGCCTCGATGACGACGCTTCAACACATCGTCAGTCTCTGTCGCCGGAAAGCCGAAGCACGAATCCAGCTATTCAATTGGCTGGTATTCAACATCCTGGTCGGCAACAACGACGCCCACCTGAAGAACCTCTCTTTTTACGTCACATCGGACGGCGTTGACCTTACGCCTCACTACGACCTGCTCTGCACCGCGATATATACCGCAAGCAAGGAATCGGCCCCCTGGCTGGATGCTGAGCTGGTATGGAAGGTGGAAGGCATGCGAACCCACGCCGAAGTGACCAGGGAGCACGTGCTCTTCATGGGCAGCCACCTCGGACTACCCAACAGGATTGCCGTCAAACTGATGGATGAGCTTGTGAAATCGACCCTGGAAGCTGCCGAACATCTCCTGCAAAGCCTGCCAGAGCACTTCCTTGCCGGTGAGAGATACCTGCTGCGTCGAATTGTTCATGGCGTTATGCGAGACATGGCTGCAAAGCTGCGTACGCCCTGACTCACGGGGAACACCAAGGCATGAAGACCAAGCCCGTTATCCCCCGGGCTCTGGCCTACCTGAGTGAAGCGACTGAGCAAACCGCACTGGTTTTTTTGACACTCTGGAGCGAGCCCGAAAAGAAAAACCCCTGAAATTCTAAGAATTTCAGGGGGTTAGGCTATTGAATATGGCGGGAAGATAGGGATTTGAAACCTTGGAACTGCTGGAAGATTTGTTCGAGCAAGCGGCACTGGATGTGCTGGCCAACGGTTTCGCGAGCGTCAGCATCCGGCTCCCCAACCGGCCCGCGAGCGAATCCAGCACGCCGGGGAATTCCTCCTGGAGCGTGCGGCGGAAAGCTCTCCGGCCCTCGATCCCTATGTTTCATCCAATGCGGAGGGGACCATCAACCTGGTCCTGGATCGCCGGCGGGCGAGGTAACGGGCCCGATTCCTCTGCAACTTGTAGGGCCTGGTTTCGCTCAGCGCCAACCTACGAAAAGGAACTGCAGAAATAAGCCAGAGCCTTCTGCTTGCGCGAGCAGGCGGTTTGACTGACGCGACCCGACGGTTGGCTATCCATTGGCACGATATGCAAAGTCCCTGACGTGAAATGACAATTTATCTGGGGTCGCTCCCCGCACACTTGGACCACTTACAACAAGAAATCAGCCAATCCGGCCGCACCGGATGGAGGTTCATATGCGTGACCATCTCGCTTACCTGCTCACGCCCACCCTGCTGGGCATCCTGTTACTGATCTCGTTGCTCGGCGAGCAGCCGCCAGCCCGCGCCAGCTATGCGAACGGCATTCCACTCGTCAGCCTCAGCCAGATTTTTCACTGATCAATCGCCCCTCCGACCGGGCAAGGTCTGGATCAGGCCGTAGGCCAGGTGTCTGCGGCAGCCTCGACACTTCGATCATGCACGCCTTCATATTGCAGGGTCGGAGTGTGTCCGATGGGAATGGCCGATCTGTTGGCGGGCACCTCAATCTGGCGGTGATGCCGGCCGCCGCTCACAGCAACCTGGCCTACATGCTCGCCCTGTTTCTGGTGGAACGGGGCAGGGCAGAGGAAGCGCTGAACTGGATGGAAAAGGCTGCGGTCGAACTGCCCGACAACTCGCGTATCCGCTACTAGCAGGGGCTGCTGGCTGCGCTGCGCAGCGGGCTGGAGCGGTCCCCGAATGATCCCGACCTGCTCCATTGGCTGATCTACCTGCATGCCGTGGAGGGCGAGCGAAGCGAGGCGTTCGGTTACGTCAAACGCATGCGCGAAGCCGCGCCGGACGATCCGCGCCTGCAGGCGATCGAGCCGTATTGGCAGCAACAACAGTGATGCAGGAGGCGGACTTTGCGTGCTGCGGTTTGAAAGTCGCGGGTTCGTCGCCTACATATTGAGGAAGCTCGCGTGTCGTCCAGCCGTGCAGTCGAACGAGTTGTCGTGCGTCTATAACGAGCCTCTGCAAAGACCAAGGAACAAAGGAAATGACCAAAAAACTGATTGGTAAAGCGCTGATCTTCGGACTTCTCGGCACCGTTGGCGTGGTGGCTCAAGCAGCCGAGGGCAAGGGCGGTGGTTGCGGCTGGGGCAACATGGTGTTCGACGGCCAGCGTGGCCTGGCTCCGCACCTGCTGGCCACCACCACCAACGGCACCTCGGGCAACGCCACCTTCGGCCTGACCTCCGGTACCAACGGCTGCGACTCCAGCGTGACCATCCGCTACGGCGGCCGCTCGCTGTTCGCCATGAACGGCATGCTCGACAACATCGCCGAAGACATGGCCCAGGGCCAGGGCGAGGCGCTGGATGCCTATGCCACGCTGCTGGGTATTGAGCAGGGCGACCGTGCCCACTTCGCCCAGGTCGCCCAGGCCAATTTCTCCAACATCTTCGCCACGCCTGACGCCACCGGTGACCAGGTGCTCGCCAACACCCTGGACGTGATGAGCCGCGACCAGCAACTGGCCCGTTACGTCAAGCAGCCGAGCTGATACCACGCACAAGTGAAAATGCCCTCTTCGGAGGGCATTTTTTTGGGGTGGCGGAATCACTGTAGGAGCGAGCTCTGCTCGCGAAGAGCTCCGCTCCGTTGGGCCTCGTTCCTCGGACCAACCTACGACAGGGCTGCGTCCTGCTTGGCGAATGAATTCGCCCCTACAGGAAGAGCCCGATGGCACAGCGCCGTTGTGGGAGCGAATTCATTCGCGATTGGCCGGCGAAGCCGACCCTTACGGTGTATGGCGCCTTGTCATCCACCAACACTCGGTGCGGCAGCGTTGGGCCTCGTTCCTCGGACCAACCTACGGCAGGACTGCGTCCTGCTTGGCGAATGAATTCGCCCCTACAGGAAGGCCGCCCGGCTTTTCCTAAGACTTTTCCTACAGCTTTCGTCCTGCGAAGAGTCGCGCTGCCGACAGCCAGCGTTCCTACGCGCCTTTAACCTTGAGCGCCTACAAACGTGATGGATAGAGTGCCCGCCGTCACGGTTAGTCGTGACCGGGTTTGACGACCCGAACTAAGTAGGTGCGGTAGCGCCATGAGGTGCACGTGAGAGCAATCTTGCAGGCATCGGCACTTGGGCAGTTCTGGACTGCCTACTTCATGGCGGATCGTGTGGGGAGACCTTTGGGTCTGCCGGGTCCTACCTAGCCGGTTCGTCAACCCCACGCGATCCGCCTCCTTTCATTGACGGCGGGTTCCTTCAGGAACGAAGTGGAGCCTCACCATGCAAGACGCATATATCCCCGTCGTTTTCCAACGCCATTCACACCAACTCCGCGCCGTGATGATCGACAACCAGCCCTGGTTCGTCGCCACGGACTTCGCCCGCCTTATTGGCGCCCAGCGCCCTTACCGTTTGCCCAATCGCATGGACCCACACCAGAAGCGCAATGTGCTGCTGCAGTACGCCAGTGGACTGCGTGAAGAGGTGGAAGTCATCAGCGATGCCGGAGCCTACAAGGCGCTGTACCGCTTCGGCCATCCGGAGCATCGGGTGATCAGCCAATGGTTGAGCGAAGTGCTGGTGCCGACGCTGCATGACTATCACCGCCTGCCGGATGCCGCGCCCCAGCGGGCGTTGATGACCTGGGCCAACCAGCGCATTGGGGTGGTGAAGTGGCAAGGGGAAATCTGGATCGCCCGCAGGGACCTGCCCGTGTTCATGGCCGCAACTGATGACCCGCAGCTGCGGGGTGATCCGACTTGGAGTAGGGCGCCTGGTGGAGATTGAGGAGGAAGGCCCCAGTGATTGCCCCATCTCGCATTTCCAATCCTGAAGGAGGTTAAACGCCTTGAGCATCAACACGACCTGGATACAGCAAGGGCAGGTCAGACTGGCGCTATTTCTGATCATTTTCTATCCAACACTTGCTACAGCCCTTCCCGGTGAAGACTTCTGCGCTTGGACGACATATCCGTCGTCCACGGCCATGACGCTGAGAATTCCTGACCCGGTATTACTAATCGACGAGCGAGTGCCGGTTGGGACCGTCATGTTGACCAGAACGCTTCGCAGCAGCTCTCTGGACGTGGGAAGGATGATCTGCAGCATCGCACCGAATTTCCATAAGTACGAACTTCATGGCCTCAGCTTGGTACCGGGCTATTCCGACGTATACGAAAGCGGTATCGAAGGGATCGGCCTGAAAATCTTCAGTCATGGAGCCATTGGGGGACTTGGCTCTGCCGATAGCGGATATCTGCCCAGCAACGATAACTCTTCCTGGGAACCCTACCGGCCTCGTAACCAATTCAAGCTGGAGCTCGTTCGCGTGGGGCAGCGTGTGGGGTCAGGGACGATACCCCTTGATTTTCGTGTTTCCTTGACCAGCTGGGTATTCAGCGCAGGCTCCTTCCCGCGCTTGAGCTGGCGAGGTGTTGGGAGCGCCACGGTCATCAACGAAGCCATGTACGCCAGTTGCGAACCCGCAAAACCGGTCGACACCGTCGACATGGGCCAGGTACTGGGCAAGGACTTGAGAGCGGGGCGGGCTCCCGTGAAGTCCTTCTCCTTCGATGTCCGCTGCAAGGGGTTGAAGCGCCCGAACCATTTGGTCCGGGCGTATTTCGAAGGTAAATCGCCAGGCACCGGCCTGCTCGACATCCAGACTGGAGCCGAACAAGCAAGTGGTGTGGCGCTGGCCCTGAAGGATGCCCAGGACAATCCTTTGCAGTTCGGTTCTGGCCGCACCTATCCGCTCGGGTTGACCGGGGAAGATGCCGAGGGACACCTCTACCGTTTTGAAGGAAGCGCCCAGTATGTCCGGACTGACGCTCCACTCACCACCGGCCAGGCGGACGCAGCGCTGACCTACGTGCTGGATTACAACTGAACCCACAGAGTCCGTGGGTGGAAACTGGCGTTGTGGGGGTGATTTCAATCGCCGAGCAGCTCGAAGGGCTGCCCTGGGACGCTCGCCCCCACATCCGTCAGCTCATATCAGGGCTTGGCCACATGCCAGACCTGATTCACGCCATCACCTGTGGTGTCGCCGGGCTTGGTGTCCTTGACCCAGGTGTAGAGCGGCTTGCCCTGGTAGGCCCACTGGCGGCTGCCATCCTGGCGTACCACGATGCTGTAGCCGTTCCCTTCTTTCGCATTGGCCGGGGCCATGAAGGGCGGCCAGTTCTTGGCGCACTGGTCATTGCAGACGGACTTGCCATCGGCGTCCTTGTCGAAGGTGTAGAGCGTCATGCCCTGCTCATCGGCCAGGGTCGGGCCAAGGGCGGTGGCAACTGCCTTGGTCGGTGCGTCGGCCAGCACCACATGGGACAGGCCGCAAAGGCTCAGGGCAATGGCAGGAACCAGCATTCTCTTCAGCATGGTGAGTCTCTCTCGTCAGCGTGGCGATCCGGCAATCGCCAATGGGTTTGAGTGCGTGAGCTGTGGTGGATGGGTCCTTAACGCGGCAGGGAACCCGTGACTGCGGGGGAGAGACGGCCCACGAGCCGGTTTATTCCGTGTGCTGAGAAAAAAGAAGGAAATTCATTTGATCTTGGGAAACCACGTCCTGAGTCATCGACTCTGCTTGTGACGATTGGGTTGCCCGGCTATTAGGGTGCGCCGCGCGCACCGGCGATCAGCCATTGGCTGCATTCCCTCTACGCTCCCGCATCCCGGCGAGCACGCGCTGGGCGTTTTCCTCGCAGCCCATCCCCTCTGGCTTGCCTTCGATATCGGCGATGAGGGCCAGCAGTTGCCCGCGGTTTTGCGTCAGGCGCTCCTGCAGGGCATCGATTTCGACGACCTTGCGGCGAAGGCTTTCCAGCAGGCGATCATGGTGACCGCCCGGCTCGTTCGGAGCGGGCATGAGGTTGCGCATTTCCTCAAGGCTGAAACCGGCCTGTTGCCCGCAGGTAATGACTTCCAGCGTGTGCAATGCCTCCTCGGAGTAATCGCGATAGCCGTTGCCCAGGCGCTGGGCGCTGATCAGGCCACTGGCTTCGTAGAACCGGATGCGCGACGCGGTCAGGCCACTGCGGCGGGCGAGTTCGCCGATCTTCATTTAATGAAACTCCTCTATTGACCTTAAGGTTGACTTTAACCTTAGGCTCTCCGTAACCCAACCTCGCCGTGGTCCTGCGATCTGCAATCCGACGCACGGCGCCAACCTCCCGGAGAGCCCCATGTCGCCCTTCCAGCCCCTGCAGTTGCCCAATGGTGCCGTCATTCCCAACCGCATCGCCAAGGCGGCGATGGAGGAGAATCTCGCCAACCAGGACCAGACCCCATCGGACCAGTTGCTGCGTCTCTACCAGGCCTGGGCCGAGGGGGGCGCAGGGCTGCTGCTGACCGGCAACGTGATGGTGGACGCCCGAGCCATGACCGGCCCCGGTGGTGTGGTGCTGGAGGAAGGCCAGCGGCTGGAACGCTTCCGCGAATGGGCACGAATCGGCCGGGCACAGGGCGCGCAATTCTGGATGCAGATCAACCACCCCGGCCGGCAGATGCAGGCCAATCTCGGCCAGCCTACCGTCGCGCCTTCCGCCGTGGCACTGGAGATGGGCGGGCTTTCCAAGATGTTTCCGGTGCCCCGGGCACTGAGTGAGGACGAGATCGGCGAGCTGATCCAACGTTTCGCCCGCACGGCAGTGTTGGCCGAGCAGGCCGGCTTCAGCGGTGTGCAGGTGCATGCCGCCCACGGCTACCTGCTGAGCCAGTTCCTGTCACCCCTGAGCAACCGTCGCCAAGATCGCTGGGGCGGTTCCATCGAGAATCGCGCACGCCTGCTGCTGGAGGTGGTGAAGGCTGTACGTGCCGAGGTGTCGCCGAGTTTCTGCGTTGCCGTGAAACTGAACTCGGCAGACTTCCAGCGCGGCGGCTTCGAGACCAACGATGCGCGTCAGGTCGTGCTCTGGCTCAACGAACTTTCCGTGGACCTGGTGGAGCTTTCCGGCGGCAGTTACGAGGCGCCGGCCATGCAGGGCGACGCACGTGACGGCCGTACCCTGGCCCGCGAAGCCTACTTCCTGGAGTTTGCCGAGGAGATCGCCGCCGTCGCTCGCATGCCGGTGATGGTCACCGGTGGCATCCGCCGCCTGCCAGTGGTGGAACAGGTGCTCTCGGGCGGTGTGGCCATTGCCGGCATCGCTACCGCACTGGCGGTCAATCCAGCGCTGCCGAACCTCTGGCAGGCAGGCCAGACGCAGGCCAGCGCGGAATTGCCGTCGATCCGCTGGAAGCGCAAGGCCCTCGCCGCGCTGGCCTACATGTCCCTGGTGAAGCACCAGATGCGTCGCCTGGCCGACGGCAACCATCCGGAGCCGGGCGCCTCGCCGCTGCGGACGTTGCTGCAGGAGCAGTGGAGCACCCTTCGTCGCGCGCGGCAGTACCGGCGGCTGATGAGCAGCCGGGCGGGCTGAAGAGCCGGGTTACGGGGCTGATGGACTTCGACGGAGCAGGGCGGTCGGAGTCCTTCGGGCATTGTGGGAAAGGCGCTTGTTCGCAACAGGCGGCTTGCCTAATCTCGATGCTCTCTGCGAACGGAAGCTTCAGTCATCATGGATTTCATCAAGTACCACGCTGCCAGTAACGATTACCTGGTCTATACGGGCGCGCTGCCTTTCGGCCTTTCTTCGGCGGAAATCTCGAGAACCTGTGAACGGCACAGGGGATTGGGAGCCGACGGTATTCTCGTGCCGGTGCTCGCGCCGGACGAAATGTCGGCGGTGATCATCTACAACACCGATGGCTCCCAGGCTGAGAAAAGCGGCAATGGGCTGCGAATCTTCTGCCGCTATCTCTGGGATCGTGGCCAGGTGTCGGCAGGAGAATTCCAGGTGCGGACGGCTGGCGGCGTGGTGTCTTGCCAGGTGCTGGACGAAGGCCGGAGTGTTGCCATTCACATGGGGCGTGCACAGTTTCCCGACAGGGACCTGCCGGAGTTGACCGTCGAGGGGCGTACCCTTCGGCTGAATCCGGTCTCCATGGGAAATCCTCACTGTGTGATCTTCGTCGAGCAACCCGATGAGCTTATCGCGCGCTCCCTTGGCCCGATCATCGAGCACCTCGAACACTTTCCGAACCGCACCAATGTGCAATTCGTCCAGGTGATCGACCGCAACAATCTGGAGGTCCGCATCTGGGAGCGCGGCGTCGGTTATACGCAGTCCTCGGGTACCAGCAGTTGCGCGGCGGCGGCAGTCAGCCGGCGGCTGGGGCTGGTAAATCCCAAGGTCAATGTCCGAATGCCGGGCGGAGTCATCCAGATCGTTCTGGATGATGACTTCGAAGTCCTGATGCAAGGACCGGTGTGCCGTGTGGGCAGTTACAGCCTGGATCCGGAGTGCTTGGTCTGAAATCGCAGAATCGGTGCGCGTGGTGTTCAGCCGGGGGACATAGGTAACGGGTGTCGGGAGACATAGGTAACGCATTTACGCTTACGGGATCCGTCGAATGAGGAGTTCGAGCGATGCCGTGGCAGGAGTGCACCACCATGTCGATTCG
>NZ_JACXBU010000018.1 GCF_014700075.1 Pseudomonas sp. JM0905a
CCGGCCTTCGATCTGCAAAAAAGCGCGGCGCGCGGCCAGGAGCACACTGCTCTGGTAGAGGTTCGCGGCATGATCGCCGATGAAGAGGCGGCCAGTGCCGACACCGCCGCACCGCATTCGAAACCCTGTTTCGCCTTGTCCCTTTCCTTTTGCCGGGGTCTGCTAAGCTGCCTGCCATGACTGCCCATCGAATCGCTTTTCTCCTCTGGCCCGGTACCAAGGCGCTGACCCTGGCGCTGGCCGAGGAAGCCCTGCGTGTCGCCCAGCGACTGCATCCGGAAGTGGTTTACGAGATATCCTTCCTGCAGGCTGAACCCGCCGCCGAAGGTGCCTGGCGCCTGCCGGGTGAGGCCTGGACCGGCAAGCTGGATGGCCTGCAGCGTCTGTTCCTGGTGGCCGACGAGCCGCCGGCGCAGATATCCCCGGCACTCTCCGCAGCGATCAAGCATTCGGTGCGTGCCGGTTGCGTGGTCGGCGGCCTTTCCGCCGGCGTCTATCCCCTGGCGCACCTGGGGCTGCTGGATGGTTATCGCGCAGCGGTGCACTGGCGCTGGCAGGACGATTTCGCCGAGCGTTTCCCCAAGGTGATTGCCACCAGCCATCTGTTCGACTGGGATCGCGACCGTCTCACCGCTTGCGGCGGCCTGGCGGTGCTCGACCTGCTGCTGGCCGTGCTCGCCCGCGACCATGGCGCCGAGCTGGCGGGTGCGGTATCCGAAGAGCTGGTGGTGGAGCGCATCCGTGAAGGCGGCGAGCGCCAGCGCATCCCGCTGCAGAATCGTCTGGGCTCCAGCCACCCGAAGCTGACCCAGGCCGTGCTGTTGATGGAAGCCAATATCGAAGAGCCGCTGACCACCGACGAGATTGCCCAGCACGTCTGCGTGTCCCGTCGTCAGTTGGAGCGCATCTTCAAGCAGTACCTCAATCGCGTGCCGAGCCAGTACTACCTTGAACTGCGCCTGAACAAGGCGCGGCAGATGCTGATGCAGACCAGCAAGTCGATCATCCAGATCGGCCTGTCCTGCGGCTTCTCCTCCGGCCCCCACTTCTCCAGTGCCTACCGCAACTTCTTCGGCGTCACCCCGCGCGAAGACCGCAACCAGCGCCGCGGCACCAGCCCCTTCGAAACCTCGCAGCCGGCACCGACCCCGGTGGCGGAGCGGAGCTGACCTTTCTCTTTTCACTCCTGCTTTTCTTGTGGGGGCGAATTCATTCGCTAAGGGCAGCGCAGCTGCCCCGTAGGTTGGTGCTGAGGAACGAAGTCCAACGCTTGTTGTGGATCCGTTGTTGGGCTTCGCTTCGTTCTGCGCCAACCTACAAGTGTTCTTTGCCGGACCGCCCATTACTTGCCAGCCGATACCCACCAGTCACCCCGTGGAGAAAATTTCCCGGCGGGTGCGTAGCAGCGCCGATCAGCGTTTAAACTGCGCCTTCCCGACGCTTTCTGTCGCATTTCCATAAGCGCCGGTTTTCGCGGGGTTGGCGCTGTAAGAAGTTGTCGCATGGCGGCAATGCCAACCCCGAATCAGTCCCTACAATCCTTTCATCACTAGCCGTTCATGGCAGGAGAAACTGATGTCCGTTGAGCATGCGCAGGTCGAGCGCGCCGATTTCGACAAGGTGATGGTTCCCAACTACGCCCCCGCCGCTTTCATTCCGGTGCGTGGCCAGGGTTCCCGAGTCTGGGACCAGTCCGGTCGCGAGCTGATCGATTTTGCCGGCGGCATCGCAGTGAACTCCCTGGGTCACGCGCACCCCGCGCTGGTCAATGCGCTGACCGAACAGGCCAACAAGATCTGGCACGTATCGAACGTCTTCACCAACGAGCCGGCCCTGCGCCTGGCCAAGAAGCTGGTAGACGCCACCTTTGCCGAGCGCGTGTTCCTCGCCAACTCCGGCGCCGAGGCCAACGAAGCGGCTTTCAAGCTGGCCCGTCGTTATGCCCATGACGTCTATGGCCCGCAGAAGCACGAAATCATCTCCGCCACCAACAGCTTCCACGGTCGTACCCTGTTCACCGTGACCGTTGGCGGCCAGCCGAAATACTCCGACGGCTTCGGTCCGAAGATGGAAGGCATCACCCATGTGCCCTACAACGACCTGGAAGCACTGAAGGCGGCCATCTCCGACAAGACCTGCGCCGTGGTCCTGGAGCCCGTGCAGGGCGAGGGCGGCGTGCTGCCGGCGGACAAGGCCTACCTGGAAGGCGCCCGCAAGCTGTGTGACGAACACAACGCGCTGCTGATCTTCGACGAAGTGCAGAGCGGCATGGGCCGCAGCGGCCACCTGTTCGCCTATGAGCACTACGGCGTGACCCCGGACATCCTTTCCAGCGCCAAGAGCCTGGGGGGCGGCTTCCCCATCGGCGCCATGCTGACCACCAGCGAAATCGCCAAGCACCTGTCGGTAGGCACCCACGGCACCACCTACGGCGGCAACCCGCTGGCGTGCGCCGTAGCCGAGGCCGTGCTGGATGTGATCAACACTCCGGAAGTGCTGCACGGCATCAATGCCAAGCATGACCGCTTCAAGACCCGCCTCGAAGCCATCGGTACCAAGTACGGCATCTTCACCGAGGTTCGTGGCCTGGGCCTGCTGATCGGCGCCGTCCTCTCCGATGCCTGGAAGGGCAAGGCCAAGGACGTGCTGAACGCCGCCGAGAAGGAAGCCGTGATGGTTCTGCAGGCCAGCCCGGACGTGGTGCGCTTCGCGCCCAGCCTGGTGATTCCGGATGCGGACATCGACGAGGGTCTGGACCGCTTCGAGCGCGCCGTCGCCAAGCTGACTCAGGCGTAAGTCTCTGCTGGACGCAGCGCAGGGAAGCGCTGCGCTGCGATCCCAGGGGAGAACAGATTCATGCATAAGCTCGGGCCATTGGGGCCCGGCTTTTCTCCGGATGGAATCACTGGTTCGTTCGGAGTTTTCAACAAGAAAAAGGAGTGACCCCCATGTTGGTGATGCGCCCCGCGCAAATGGCCGATCTCGCTGAAGTCCAGCGTCTGGCTGCGGATAGCCCCGTGGGTGTCACTTCGTTGCCCGATGACGCCCAGGTGCTGGGCGAGAAGATCGCCGCGTCCGAGGCATCTTTCTCCGCCGAGGTGAGCTTCAACGGCGAAGAGAGCTACTTCTTCGTCCTCGAGGACAGCGCGACCGGCCGCCTGGCGGGCTGCTCGGCGATCGTCGCTTCCGCCGGCTTCTCCGAACCCTTCTACAGCTTCCGTAACGAGACCTTCGTACATGCCTCGCGGGAGCTGAAGATCCACAACAAGATCCACGTCCTCTCGCTCTGCCACGACCTGACCGGCAACAGCCTGCTGACCAGCTTCTATGTCGAGCGCGACCTGGTGAACACCCCCATCGCCGAGCTCAACTCCCGTAGCCGCCTGCTGTTCATGGCCAGCCACCCGGAGCGCTTCGCTGATGCCGTGGTGGTGGAAATAGTCGGATACAGCGACGAGCACGGCGAGTCGCCGTTCTGGGATGCCGTGGGGCGCAACTTCTTCGACCTCAACTACACCGAGGCCGAGCGCCTGTCCGGCCTGAAGAGCCGCACCTTCCTCGCCGAACTGATGCCGCATTACCCGATCTACGTGCCGCTGCTGCCGGATGAAGCCCAGGAATCCATGGGCCAGGTGCACCCGCGTGCGCAGATCACCTTCGACATCCTGATGCGCGAAGGCTTCGAGACCGACAACTACATCGACATTTTCGATGGTGGCCCGACCCTCCACGCCCGCACCTCGAGCATCCGCTCCATCGCGCAGAGCCGCATGGTGCCGGTGAAGCTGGGCGAGCAGGGCAAGGGCGGCCGCCAGTACCTGGTGTGCAACGGCCAGCTGCAGGATTTCCGTGCCATCGTCGCGGAGCTCGACTGGGTACCCGGCAAGCCGGTGTTGCTCGGCGAAGAAGCCGCCGAGGCCCTGGGTGTTGGCGAAGGCGCCAGCGTCCGCCTGATCGCGGTTTGAGTCTTTGACCCTCCTCCCGTCGGGAGGAGGTGGCCCCTGATGGGGCCGGATGAGGGCACTGCCCTCTCCCTGGCTGCCTTCCCGGACGGAAGGGAGCGAAATTTCTGGAGGCACTATGATCGTTCGTCCCGTACGCAGCGCCGACTTACCGGCCCTGATCGACCTGGCGCGCAGCACCGGCGCGGGCCTGACCACGCTGCCGGCCAATGAGGCGCGCCTGTCGCATCGCGTCGGCTGGGCGGAGAAGGCATTCCGTGGCGAGGCCGAGCGGGCCGACGCGGATTACCTCTTCGTACTCGAGGACGACGATGGCACCGTCATCGGCATTTCCGCCGTGGCCGGCGCCGTGGGCCTGCGCGAGCCCTGGTACAACTACCGGGTCGGCCTGACCGTCAGCGCCTCCCAGGAGCTGCACATCCACCGCCAGATTCCCACCCTGTTCCTGGCCAACGACCTGACCGGCAATTCCGAGCTCTGCTCGCTGTTCCTGCATGCAGGCCACCGCACCGGCCTGAAAGGGCGTCTGCTGTCCAAGGCGCGCTTCCTGTTCATCGCGGAGTTCCCCGAGCTGTTCGGTGAAAAGGTGATCGCCGAGATGCGCGGCATGTCCGATGGCAATGGCGTTTCCCCGTTCTGGGAAAGCCTCGGCCGGCATTTCTTCAAGATGGAATTTTCTCGTGCCGACTACCTCACCGGCGTCGGCAACAAGGCATTCATCGCCGAACTGATGCCCAAGTTCCCGCTCTACACCTGCTTCCTCTCCGAAGCGGCGCGCAACGTCATTGGTCGCGTGCACAACGACACCGAGCCGGCGCTGGCCATGCTCAAAGGGGAAGGGTTCAGCTACCAGGGCTACGTCGACATCTTCGACGCCGGCCCGGCCATCGAATGCGAAACGTCGAAGATCCGCGCCGTGCGTGACAGCCAGAACCTGGTCCTGGCCGTCGGCACCCCCGGCGAAGACGCCACGCCTTTCCTGATCCACAACCGCAAGCGCGAAGACTGCCGTATCACCGCCGCTCCGGCCCGCCTGGCGGCCGGCACCCTGGTGGTGGATGCGCTGACCGCCAAGCGCCTGAAACTCTCCGCTGGCGCTTCGGTTCGCGCCGTCCCGCTGTCGGCCAAGGAGTCCGTATAAATGAGCACCCATTTCATCGCTGGTAGCTGGCAGGCAGGGCAGGGCGAAGCCTTCGATTCGCTGAACCCGGTAACCCAGGCAGCCGTCTGGTCCGGCCGCGGCGCCAATGCCGCCCAGGTGGACGAAGCCGTAAAGGCCGCCCGCGCCGCTTTCCCGGCCTGGGCCCGCCGCCCGCTGGAAGAGCGCATCACCATCCTCGAACAGTTCGCCGTGACCCTGCGCAACCATGCCGACGAGCTGGCTCGCTGCATCGGCGAAGAAACCGGCAAGCCCCTGTGGGAATCGGCTACCGAAGTGACCAGCATGGTCAACAAGGTCGCCATCTCCATCCAGAGTTACCGCGAGCGCACCGGCGAGAAGAGCGGCCCTCTGGCCGATGCCACTGCGATCCTGCGCCACAAGCCCCACGGCGTGGTGGCGGTATTCGGCCCCTACAACTTCCCGGGCCACCTGCCCAACGGGCACATCGTGCCGGCGCTGCTGGCCGGCAACGCGGTGGTCTTCAAGCCGAGCGAGCTGACCCCGAAGGTTGCCGAGCTGACGGTGAAATGCTGGGTCGAGGCCGGCCTGCCGGCTGGTGTTCTCAACCTGGTTCAGGGCGCCCGTGAAACCGGCGTGGCTCTGGCCGGCAATCCGGGTATCGACGGCCTGTTCTTCACTGGCTCCAGCCGCACCGGCAACCTGCTGCATCAGCAGTTCGCCGGCCGTCCGGACAAGATCCTCGCCCTGGAGATGGGCGGCAACAACCCGCTGGTGGTCGACCAGGTCCAGGACGTGGACGCCGCTGTCTACACCATCATCCAGTCGGCCTTCATTTCCGCCGGCCAGCGCTGCACCTGCGCCCGCCGCCTGCTGGTGCCCGAAGGTGCCTGGGGTGACGCCCTGCTGGCGCGCCTGGTGAATGTCGCCAGCACTCTCAAGGTCGGTGCCTTCGACGCCCAGCCCGCGCCCTTCATGGGCTCGGTGATTTCCCTGGAAGCCGCTCGTCACCTGCTCAAGGCCCAGGAACACCTGATCGCTGGTGGCGCGGTGGCACTGCTGGCCATGTCCCAGCCGCTGGAGAGTGCCGCGCTGCTGACGCCGGGCATCCTCGACGTAACCGCCGTGGCCGATCGCCCGGACGAAGAGTTCTTCGGCCCGCTGCTGCAGGTGATCCGTTACCGCGACTTCGATTCCGCCATCGCCGAAGCCAATGCCACCCAGTACGGCCTGGCTGCCGGCCTGCTGTCGGACTCCGCCGAGCGCTACCAGCAGTTCCTCATCGAGAGCCGCGCCGGCATCGTCAACTGGAACAAGCAATTGACCGGTGCCGCCAGCAGCGCGCCCTTCGGTGGTGTCGGCGCCTCCGGCAACCATCGCGCCAGCGCCTATTACGCCGCTGATTACTGCGCCTACCCGGTGGCCTCGCTGGAAAGCGAAACCCTTGCCCTGCCTGCAACCCTTACTCCAGGAGTCAGCCTGTGAACGCCTATGAAGTGAACTTCGACGGACTGGTCGGCCCGACCCACAACTACGGTGGCCTGTCCTACGGTAACGTCGCCTCGCAGAGCAACAGCCAGGCGACCTCCAACCCGAAGGAAGCCGCACTGCAGGGCCTGGGCAAGATGAAGGCGCTGATGGAAATGGGCTTCAAGCAGGGCGTGTTCGCCCCGCAGGAGCGCCAGGACGTCGCTGCCCTGCGCAGTTTGGGCTTCTCCGGCACCGACGCGGAAGTCATCGCCAAGGCCGCCAAGGAAGCCATGCCACTGCTGGCCGCCTGCAGCTCGGCCTCCAGCATGTGGACCGCCAACTCCTGCACTGTCAGCCCTAGCGCCGACACTGCGGACGGCCGCGTGCACTTCACCGCTGCGAACCTGAACTGCAAGTTCCATCGTTCCATCGAGCACCCGACCACCAGTCGCGTGCTGGGCGCCATGTTCGCCAACGACAAGTTCTTCGCTCACCACGCAGCCCTGCCGGCGGTCGGCCAGTTCGGCGACGAAGGTGCCGCCAACCACACCCGTTTCTGCAACGGTTACGGTGAAGCCGGTGTCGAATTCTTCGTCTTTGGCCGCAGTGCCTTCGATAGTCGTTTCCCGTCTCCGCAGCGTTACCCGGCACGGCAGACTCTTGAAGCCTGCCATGCGGTCGCTCGCCTGCATGGGCTGAGCGCGGAGGGCGTGGTCTACGCTCAACAGAACCCGGCAGTGATCGATCAGGGTGTGTTCCACAACGACGTGATCTCGGTGGGGAATGGCGAAGTGCTTTTCTACCACGAGGATGCTTTCCTCGAGACCGACAAGGTGCTGGCCGAGCTGGACGGCAAGCTGGGCAAACGTGGCGGCCGCTTCCAGGCGGTTCGCGTGCCGCGCAGTGCGGTGGCTGTGGAGGACGCGGTGCGTTCCTATCTGTTCAACAGCCAGCTGCTCAGCCGTGCCGACGGCAGCATGCTGCTGATCGTGCCGGAAGAGTGTCGTGCCAACGCCAACGTCTGGAACTACCTGAGCGAGCTGACCTCGGGCCAGGGGCCGATCCGTGAAGTGAAGGTCTTCGACCTCAAGCAGAGCATGCAGAACGGCGGTGGCCCGGCCTGCCTGCGACTGCGCGTGGCACTGAAGGAAAATGAGCTGGCGGCGGTGAACCAGGGGGTGATGATGACCCCGGAACTCCATGCCACCCTGACAACCTGGGTCGAGAAGCACTACCGCGACCGCCTCAGCGAATCCGACCTGGCCGACCCGCAATTGCTGGTGGAGTGCCGGACGGCATTGGATGAACTGACGCAGATCCTTAAACTGGGCGCTGTTTATCCCTTCCAGCTCAACTGAGAACCCTGAAATGTCCGACGCCCTGCAACTCATCCTCGAAGATACTGACGGCACCCAGCTCGAAACCTCCTGCACCCGGTTTGCCGTCGTCTGGCAGGGCAAGGAAGTCTGGATCCAGCAGGCCGGCAACGGCCAGCTGCTGATCGGCGTGGACGTCGAGGAAGACGACACCGAGTACGCCAACCTGCTGCTGCGCCCGCTGGCCACCAACCTGGTCAGCCTGCAGCTGGAAATGGAACCGGCTGACGCCGACGACGACCATGTCCATGGTCCCGACTGCGATCACGATCATTGAGGTAACAGGATGCTAGCCCTCGGGAAACTGCTTGAACTGACCCTCGCCGGCCGCGAGCCGACCGAGAAGATCCAGCTGACATCCGGGGGTGTGCGCCTGCACTGGCTGGGCGAGGGGGCGCTGGACGTCACCCCGCCAGCCGCCGAAGACAGCGGGCTCGACCTGCTGCTTTCGGCCGGTATTCACGGCAACGAGACTGCGCCCATCGAGCTGCTGGACCGCCTGGTCCAGGCCATCGCCCGGGGCCAGCTCAAGCCGCGGGCCCGGATTCTCTTCCTACTGGGCAACCCCGAAGCCATTCGTCGCGGTGAGCGTTACGTCGAGCAGGACGTCAATCGCCTGTTCAACGGTCGCCACGCCGAATCCAGCGGCTTCGAAGCCATGCGCGCCGGAGAGCTGGAGCGCCACGCCGCTGCCTTCTTCAGCAAGCCCGATCGCGCCCGTCTGCACTACGACCTGCACACCGCCATCCGTGGCTCGAAGATCGAACAGTTCGCCCTCTATCCCTATGTGGAAGGCCGCGAGCATTCGCGTCAGGAACTGGCTCGCCTGCGGGATGCCGGCATCGATGCCGTGCTGCTGCAGAACAAGACCGGCATCACCTTCAGCTCCTACACCTATGCCCGTCTGGATGCCGAGGCCTTTACCCTGGAACTGGGCAAGGCGCGGCCGTTCGGCAGCAACCAGGAGGTCAATCTCGACCGTCTGGAAACGCGTCTGAAGGCGCTGATCGAGGGAAGTGAGCCGAAGACCGATGGCGACAGCCTGGACGGACTGCAGCTGTTCTCCGTATCGCGCGAGATCATCAAGCACAGCGAAGCCTTCCAGCTGCACCTGGCGCCGGATATCGAGAACTTCAGCGAATTGCCCGTCGGCTACCTGCTGGCCGAAGACATCGCCGGCACCCGCTGGGTCGTGGAAGAGCAGGGCGCCCGCATCATCTTCCCCAATCCCAGGGTGAAGAACGGCCTGCGTGCCGGGATTCTGATAGTCCCGGCCGACGTCTGACGATTCTTCCCTTTCTGTACCTGTACCCGTTTGGCGCAGGGCTTTAGGATCGGGCTCTTCGCCCATCCAAGGAGCCCGGAATGAGCCTGATCGACCTGCGTAGCGACACCGTCACCCAACCTACTGCCGGCATGCGCGAAGCCATGCAGCGCGCCGAGTTGGGTGACGATGTCTATGGCGAAGACCCAACCGTGAACCGCCTGGAAGCGAGCCTGGCCGAACGCCTGGGCTTCGAGGCCGCGCTCTTCGTGCCGACCGGCACCATGAGCAACCTGTTGGGTCTGATGGCCCATTGCGAACGCGGTGACGAGTACATCGTCGGCCAGCAGGCCCACACCTACAAATACGAGGGCGGCGGCGCCGCTGTGCTGGGCTCCATCCAGCCCCAGCCCATCGAGGGCGAGGCCGACGGCAGCCTGGATCTGGGCAAGGTCGAGGCCGCCATCAAGCAGGACGACTTCCACTTCGCTCGCACCCGGCTGCTGGCCCTGGAGAACACCATGCAGGGCAAGGTCCTGCCGCTGGAGTACCTGGCGGCGGCGCGCGAGCTGACCCGTCGTCGCGGCCTGGCCCTGCACCTGGACGGCGCCCGGCTGTACAACGCGGCGGTGAAGCAGGGCGTGGATGCCTGCGAGATCACCCGGCACTTCGATTCGGTTTCCGTGTGCCTGTCCAAGGGCCTCGGCGCGCCGGTGGGTTCGGTGCTCTGCGGCAGCGCGGCGCTGATCGCGAAGGCCCGGCGTCTGCGCAAAATGGTCGGCGGCGGCATGCGCCAGGCCGGGTTGCTGGCGGCGGCGGGGCTTTACGCGCTGGATCATCAGGTCGAGCGCCTGGCGGACGATCACGCCAATGCCGAGCGCCTGGGCGCTGGGCTGCGGGAGCTGGGCTATGACATCGAGCCGGTGCAGACCAACATGGTCTACGTACAGATCGGCGATCAGGCTCGTGCCTTGGGCGAGTTCCTCGTCGGCCAGGGTATCCGTGTCAGCCCGGCCGCGCGCCTGCGTCTGGTGACCCACCTGGACGTGCAAGCCGCCGATATCACCCGCGTAATCGAGGCTTTCGCGGCATTCCGATGCGCCTGAATCGACGGCGTGCATAAATAGCCGCCTTCTATCGCACAAAGAGACTATCCCGCTGGCGCAGGGCCGATATAATGCGGCCCTTTGCCGGTGATTCGTATGCCTGTCGCCAGACGGCTGCGAGTTTCGCGCGCAATGTTGGGAATAGGCGGGAACTGCCGGAATTTTCTTGAAAACCTGCTGCTTTTTCGCCGATTTCCACTTGCCGTCCTTCGCCGATAACGATTTGCACCGCCGTCGTGGCCGCAGTTTCCGTGGAAGAACCTATGAAAAGCGCAGAAATCCGTGAAGCCTTCCTGAGCTTCTTCGAAGAGAAGGGGCATACCCGTGTCGCTTCCAGCTCCCTGATTCCGGGCAACGACCCGACCCTGCTGTTCACCAACGCGGGGATGAACCAGTTCAAGGACTGCTTCCTTGGCCTGGAAAAGCGCGCCTACACCCGTGCCACCACCAGCCAGAAATGCGTGCGTGCCGGCGGCAAGCACAACGACCTGGAAAACGTCGGCTACACCGCGCGCCACCACACCTTCTTCGAAATGCTGGGCAACTTCAGCTTCGGCGATTACTTCAAACGCGACGCCATTCACTACGCCTGGGAATTCCTCACCGGCGACAACTGGCTGAAGCTGCCGAAAGAGAAACTCTGGGTCACCGTCTACGCCAGCGACGACGAGGCCTACGACATCTGGACCAAGGAAGTCGGCATTCCCCACGAGCGCATGGTGCGCATCGGCGACAACAAGGGTGCGCCGTACGCTTCCGACAACTTCTGGGCCATGGGCGATACCGGCCCCTGCGGTCCTTGCACCGAGATCTTCTTCGACCACGGTCCGGAAATCTGGGGTGGCCCGCCCGGCTCGCCGGAAGAAGACGGCGACCGCTACATCGAGATCTGGAACAACGTGTTCATGCAGTTCAACCGCACGGCTGACGGCGTGATGCACCCACTGCCGGCGCCGAGCGTGGACACCGGCATGGGACTGGAGCGCATCAGCGCCGTGCTGCAGCACGTGCACTCGAACTACGAGATCGACCTGTTCCAGAGCCTGCTCAAGGCATCCGCCGAAGCCATCGGCTGCGCCAATGACGACGCCCCGTCGCTGAAAGTGGTGGCTGACCACATCCGTTCCTGCAGCTTCCTCATTGCCGACGGCGTACTGCCGTCCAACGAGGGCCGTGGCTACGTGCTGCGCCGCATCATCCGTCGTGCCTGCCGCCACGGTAACAAGCTGGGCGCCACGGGCAGCTTCTTCCACAAGATCGTCGCCGCCCTCGTGGGCGAGATGGGCGAGGCCTTCCCTGAACTCAAGCAACAGCAGGCACACATCGAGCGCGTGCTGAAGACCGAAGAAGAGCAGTTCGCCAAGACCCTGGAGCAGGGCCTGCGCATCCTCGAGCAGGATCTGGCTGGCCTGTCCGGCACGGTGATCCCGGGTGATGTGGTGTTCAAGCTCTATGACACCTACGGCTTCCCCATGGACCTGACCGGCGACATCGCCCGTGAACGCGGCCTGACCCTGGACGAGGAAGGCTTCGAGCGCGAGATGGAGAAGCAGCGCGAACTGTCCCGCGCTTCCAGCGCCTTCGGCATGGACTACAACGCCCTGGTCAAGGTTGACGCCGATACCGATTTCACCGGCTATGTCTGCACCCACGGCGAAGGCAAGGTGATCGCCCTGTTCAAGGACGGCCAGGCCGTCGAGCAGCTCGCCGAAGGCGAGGAGGGCGTGCTGGTCCTGGATCGCACCCCGTTTTACGCCGAGTCCGGCGGCCAGGTGGGCGACTGCGGTTTCATCGCCGCCAGCGGCCTGCGCTTCGATGTCCGTGATACCACCAAGGCCGGCGGTGCCTTCCTGCACCACGGCGTGGTCGATCACGGCACCCTGCGCGTCGGCGCTGCGGTTACCGCCCAGATCGACGCTACCGTTCGTCAGGCCACTGCGCTCAACCACTCCGCCACCCACCTGCTGCACGCCGCCCTGCGCCGTGTACTGGGCGACCACGTCCGGCAGAAGGGCTCCCTGGTGGACAGCCAGCGCCTGCGCTTCGACTTCAGCCACTTCGAGGCCATCAAGCCCGAGCAGCTAAAGGCCCTGGAGGACATCGTCAACGCCGAAATTCGCAAGAACAGCGAAGTCGAGACCGAAGAGACCGACATCGAGACCGCCAAGGCGAAAGGCGCCATGGCCCTGTTCGGCGAGAAGTACGGCGACCAGGTTCGCGTGCTGACCATGGGCGGCGATTTCTCCGTTGAACTCTGCGGCGGCACCCACGTGTCCCGCACCGGTGATATCGGCCTGTTCAAGATCACCAGCGAAGGCGGTGTAGCTGCTGGCGTGCGCCGTATCGAAGCGGTGACCGGTGCCGCTGCGCTGGCCTACCTGAACGGTGCCGAAGAACAACTGAAGGAAGCCGCGGGCCTGGTCAAAGGCAGCCGCGACAACCTGCTGGACAAACTGTCCGCGCTGCTGGAGCGCAATCGCCAGCTCGAGAAGGAGCTGGAGCAGCTCAAGGCCAAGGCGGCGAGTGCCGCTGGCGACGACCTGGCTGCTTCCGCCATCGATGTGAAAGGCGTGAAGGTGCTGGCTGCGCGCCTGGACGGACTGGACGGCGATGCGCTGCTGGCGCTGGTCGACCAATTGAAGAACAAGCTCGGCCGCGCGGTGATCCTGCTCGGCAGTGCGCTGGAGGGCAAGGTGACACTGGTCGCCGGCGTCACCCAGGACCTGACCGGCCAACTCAAAGCCGGCGATCTGATGAAGCAGGCCGCGGCAGCGGTTGGCGGCAAGGGCGGTGGTCGCCCTGACATGGCGCGCGGCGGCGGTACCGATGCTGCGGCCTTGGAGCAGGCTCTGGCCCTGGCCGCACCGTTCGTCGAACAGGGCCTCTGAGGCCCGCCGCCAGCGGTCCGCCCCACGCCCGGCGGACCTTGGCAGTGTTCTGCGTTGATTGTTTAATGGGCGCCCTTCACGGGATTAGGCGGCTTTTGAAATGGCTTTGATCGTACAGAAGTTTGGGGGGACCTCGGTCGGCACTGTCGAGCGCATCGAACAGGTGGCCGAGAAGGTGAAGAAGTTCCGCGAAGGCGGCGATGACATCGTGGTCGTGGTTTCCGCCATGAGCGGCGAAACCAACCGCCTGATCGATCTGGCCAAACAGATCAGCGAGCAGCCGGTACCGCGCGAACTGGACGTGATGGTCTCCACTGGCGAACAGGTGACCATCGCCCTGCTGGCCATGGCGCTGATCAAGCGCGGCGTGCCGGCGGTTTCCTATACCGGTAACCAGGTGCGCATCCTCACCGACAGCGCCCACAACAAGGCGCGCATCCTGCAGATCGACGACCAGAAGATCCGTGCCGACCTCAAGGCCGGCCGCGTGGTCGTGGTCGCCGGCTTCCAGGGCGTGGATGAGCACGGCAACATCACCACCCTCGGTCGTGGCGGCTCCGACACCACCGGCGTAGCCCTGGCGGCGGCCCTGAAGGCCGACGAGTGCCAGATCTACACCGATGTAGATGGCGTCTACACCACCGATCCGCGCGTGGTGCCCCAGGCTCAGCGCCTGGACAAGATCACCTTCGAAGAGATGCTGGAAATGGCCAGCCTCGGCTCCAAGGTGCTGCAGATTCGCTCGGTGGAGTTCGCCGGCAAATACAATGTCCCGCTGCGCGTGCTGCACAGCTTCCAGGAGGGTCCGGGCACCCTCATTACCCTTGATGAAGAGGAATCCATGGAACAGCCGATCATCTCCGGCATCGCCTTCAACCGCGACGAAGCCAAGCTGACCATCCGTGGCGTGCCGGACATCCCCGGCGTGGCTTTCAAGATTCTGGGCCCGATCAGTGCCTCCAATATCGAAGTGGACATGATCGTGCAGAACGTCGCGCACGATAACACCACCGATTTCACCTTCACCGTGCACCGTAACGACTACCAGAACGCCCAGCGCGTGCTGGAGCAGACCGCTAGCGAACTCGGCGCCCGTGAAGTGATCGGCGACACCAAGATCGCCAAGGTCTCCATCGTCGGCGTCGGCATGCGTTCCCACGCTGGCGTAGCCAGCCGCATGTTCGAAGCCCTGGCCAAGGAAACCATCAACATCCAGATGATCTCCACTTCGGAAATCAAGGTTTCCGTGGTGATTGAAGAAAAATATCTGGAGCTGGCGGTCCGTGCACTGCACACCGCCTTCGAGCTGGACGCCCCGTCTCGACAGGGCGAGTAAGGCAAATTCCAAAAGGCGCGGCTCATCCCGCGCCTTTTGTCGTTTTTGGCCGCTGCGGTGGAACTTTCCTTTTGCCGGGGCTGGTCAATACTTGGGTGTAAGCTCCAGCGGCAATTCTGTGCCGGGGCCGTAACCATTTCTTTTTTGCAGACTGTTGTCCCGAAACGAATCCGTAAGGAGAAAGGAATGCTGATTCTGACTCGCCGGGTCGGAGAGACCCTGATGGTGGGTGACGATGTCACTGTGACCGTGCTTGGCGTGAAAGGTAATCAGGTGCGCATTGGTGTCAATGCTCCCAAGGAGGTTGCCGTGCATCGCGAAGAAATCTACCAGCGCATACAGAAAGAGAAAGACCAGGAACCAAGCCACTAATTTTTCTGCATTTTTTGCTTTGCAAACGGGGAAAACATGGATATCATGCGCCCCGTGTTGCGGAGAGGTGGCCGAGTGGCCGAAGGCGCTCCCCTGCTAAGGGAGTACACCTCAAAAGGGTGTCGGGGGTTCGAATCCCCCCTTCTCCGCCATATTTCGTGTTGTAGGGTGGTCAGCGGTAGATCGATAAGTTATTGAAACTTCTCGAAAAAACAGTTGACCGAGGCTAAAAATTCCCTATAATGCGCGCCCACAACGCACTCATAGCTCAGCTGGATAGAGTACCCGGCTACGAACCGGGCGGTCGGAGGTTCGAATCCTCCTGAGTGCGCCATCTTTCAAGGCTCTTGGCGTAGCCAGGGTCATGAAGAAACCAGCGGTGATCTGGTCTAAAAACACCAACTACGCACTCATAGCTCAGCTGGATAGAGTACCCGGCTACGAACCGGGCGGTCGGAGGTTCGAATCCTCCTGAGTGCGCCATACCGAAAGGGCCTGCAGCAATGCAGGCCCTTTTTATTTTTGCATTCAGCGTCTGCCTTTCACGCAGCCGTCCTCGTCAAACGCTACTTGCTGGCCGGTTCCTTTCTTCGCCTTGTAGTGGTAACGGACCTGGCCATTGGTGCCGCTAATGCGGTCCGGCTTGCCCAGTGCACTTTCGACGTCGGCGCGGGTCATGCCTTTGCGGATCTCCTTCCGAATGATCGCCCTGCGCCGTTCCTGCGGCGAAATCAGGTTGCCGCACACTTCTTCTCGTTCGCCGACAACTACTATTTCCTTGGAGCGTTCAGGGCTTTCCCAGTTCTGACTCGGAAAGTACTGGCTGCCGGTTTCCTCCGGTATCGGCTCGTTGCTCAACAGGTTCGGCGTCCTGGTGCGTTGATGTTCGACTTGGCTGCCCGCCGGGCAGCCATGCTGGTTGAAGCTGACGTTGCCTTCGGCGTCACTGCAGCGGAAGACGGACGCCGCATTCAGTGGGGTTTGCGGCAAGCAGGGCAGGGCGATGAGGGGGAGGATCGAGAGTCGTTTCATGGTGCCTTCTCCTTGGCATGGGCTCTCGAGCGTATCCGGTGATTTTCTTTGCCTGGGCGTGTCCTACAGTAGGTTGCTTTCGTCGCACCAAGGTGAAGGCAATCCCAGCTATGCGATGCAAGCGATTGTTCTTTCCACGATTTTGTAACGCGTGAGTCGAATGGCGGTGTTATCATTGCGCGGTCAGCCCCGCCGGGGCATTCGGACAACCATCATGGACTTACCCAGTAGTTACTCAGAATCCCGATTGCACAATCGCGAAATGACTGTCTGACCCCTTTTCGGCGCGCCCCGCCGCTGGGGGTGGAGCGCGCTATATGACTGAAGTAGAAGCCAAAAAGCCGCAAGAGAGCCTGCAGGACCGCCTGGCCCAGGTTATCGATCTGCTGCATCGCCACAAGCTGGTAGAAGACCTGACCCACCGTCAGGAAGGCCAGCATCGCGACCTCGTTGAAAACCTCGTCCACCGGCAGAACCTTGCCGAGCTTCAGCGCAAGCTGGATGAGCTGCACCCTGCCGACATCGCCCACATCCTTGAAGCCCTGCCGCTGAATGACCGCCTGACGGTCTGGCAGTTGGTCAAGGCGGAGCGCGACGGCGACATCCTCCTCGAAGTATCCGACGCCGTTCGGGAGTCGCTGATCGCCGACATGGACGATCACGAACTGCTTGCCGCGGCTAAGGAAATGGACGCCGACGAGCTGGCCGATCTCGCGCCCGAGTTGCCGCGAGACGTGATCCACGAGCTGATGGAAACCCTCGATGCGCAGCAGCGCGAGCGTGTTCGCTCCGTGCTGTCCTACGAGGAAGACCAGGTCGGCGCGCTGATGGACTTCGAGATGGTCACCATCCGTGATGACGTGGCCCTGGAAGTGGTGTTGCGCTACCTGCGCCGCCTGAAGGAGCTGCCTGGTCATACCGACAAGCTTTTCGTGGTGGATTACGACGGCATCCTCAAGGGCGTTCTGCCCATCAAGCGTTTGCTGGTGAACGACCCGGACAAGGAAGTGGCCGACGTGATGGCCACCGACCCGGTGAGCTTCCATCCGGATGAAGATGCCTACGATGCCGCCCAGGCGTTCGAGCGCTACGACCTGGTTTCGGCGCCGGTGGTGGACAAGAACGGCAAGCTGATCGGCCGTCTGACCATCGACGAGATGGTCGACCTGATCCGTGAGGAAAGCGAGAACGAAGTCCTCAACATGGCCGGTCTGCGCGAAGAGGAAGACATCTTCGCCTCGGTCTGGAAATCGGTGGGCAACCGCTGGGCCTGGCTGGCGGTCAATCTGGTCACCGCCTTCATCGCGTCGCGCGTCATCGGCTTGTTCGAAGGTTCCATCGAGAAGCTGGTGGCCCTTGCCGCGCTGATGCCCATCGTCGCCGGGATTGGCGGCAACTCCGGCAACCAGACTATCACCATGATCGTCCGCGCCATGGCCCTCGACCAGGTCGGGACGGGCAACACCTCGCGCCTGTTGCGCAAGGAATTGGGCGTGGCGCTCATCAATGGCCTGATCTGGGGCGGGGTGATTGGCCTGGTGGCCTACTCCCTGTACGGCAGTTGGTCATTGGGTGCAGTGATGACGGGTGCCATGACGTTGAACCTGCTGCTCGCGGCGCTGATGGGCGTGCTGATTCCTATGACGCTGACGCGCATGGGGCGCGACCCGGCCATGGGCTCCAGCGTGATGATCACGGCCATGACCGACAGTGGTGGCTTCTTCATCTTCCTCGGGCTTGCCACCCTGTTCCTGCTCTGACCAGGGCACAAACGAATAAGCCGCCTTCAAGGGCGGCTTATTCGTTTCTGTGGCATCAGGCATGCAACCGCTTCTCCGAGCCTCGAATCGGAGGCATGAAAAAACCGGCAATCGCCGGCTTCTTCAATGAATGCGAGGCAGTCTCACGACTCCTCGGCAGCCAGTTCCGCATCGTGGGCGATCAGCGCAACCAGTGCGTTCTGCTGGCGCCGGGAGAGTTGGCGGAAACGCTGCAGTAGCTCGCGCTCGTGCAGGCTCAGCTCTGGGCTGTCCAGGCGCATGGAAACGCCTTCGTCCAGTGCGCCTTCCTGGAGCATGCTCTGCTCAAGGCGGGCGATGATCTCGGAGTTCATGCTGCGATGGTGGTTGCGGGCCACGACAGCAATGCGCTCTCGCATACCCTCGGGGAGACGAACGACGAATTTGTCAGCCGTGCGACTGGAATAGATAGCCTGTTTCATAGGGCGCATACATTCAACCGGTTAGTTCAGGAAAGCGATGCTGGCAATGAGCCGCAAGATTGTCACCGGTTTGACTGTTCTTGGCAGCAATTGTTCAGCCAGTTTCGCGATTCGAATCGGTATGACCCTAAGGTCAGCAAAACGTTTCCTTGACGTCAAATTGGTGTCAGATTGTGATCGTTATAGAGGCTTTTGGCCAGCACCAATTGTCCGAATTGAGAGTGGATGAACACTTTCCAGACAATTCCCAGATGCCGTTTCCACCGCTCTAAATCACGCATCAAGCACAATCCGACAGCCGCTTTGCCCCTCGAAGCCCCATTCAAGGTCCATGAAGGCATCATGATGCTTTATGGCCATCATGCTAAAGGGTAGCTGCTGTTGTCTGACCACGCCCTTCGCAAAAGAATCCTTTGCGCTGTCATAAAAGCGGTTCAAAATTTTTGAACCAGTACACACGACGCTCCGTCGTAACCATCGTTCGCAACCCATTCCCACCAGGTGCATTCATGACAGGCAGGCTCATCTACCTCATCGGCCCGTCCGGTTCCGGCAAGGACAGCCTCCTGGATGCCGTGCGAGAGCGCTTGGGCGGGCAGGGTTGCCGCGTTGCACGCCGGGTCATCACCCGTTCCGCCGAGGCCAAGGGCGAGTTGGCGGAAGCCGTCAGTCCCGAAGCATTCGCCGAACGCGAGGCCCGTGGTGACTTCGCCATGAGCTGGTACGCCAACGGCCTGTCCTATGGCATCCCCCGAGTGATCGACGACTGGCTCGCTGCGGGCGACGACGTGCTGGTTAACGGCTCCCGTGGTTACCTGCCGGAAGCACGCCGACGTTATCCGCACCTACTGGCCGTGCTGCTGACGGTGGAGGATGGCGTCTTGCGCACACGCCTGCATGCCCGCGGCCGTGAGTCGGCGGAAGAGATCGAAGCCCGGCTGGCGCGCAATGCCGGGTTTGCCGATACCCTGCTCGCTGGCGAGAACGCCGATCTCTGCCTGCTGGACAACTCCGGCTCCCTCGCCGAGACCTGCCAGCGCCTGCTGCAGCTCATCGAAGACCACCGGCCCTTTGCCTGGCCCGACTCGGCCTGAGCCCTCTGAACCTATTTACGATCTGCTGCGCGTCGGCCGTGCGGCGTTAAAAACAGGCTGGAGCGCCAGCCCGGTCGGAATGCTCATTTACAGCTCGTAAACTCGTGTGCGAGCCCAGTCCGCTTCCTCGCCTGTTTGATTCGCTGGCGCTCACCCTTCGGGCCAGCCTTCGGCTGTTACTCCCGTGGGTCGTTGCGCCTTGCATGGCTCTAGCTCGCGAAATCGTAAACAGGTTCTCAATCCAACGGCAGTTCCGTGGTGCGCTTGACCTCGCTCATGGCGATGTTCGAGTGCGCCTCCAGCACATGGGGCCGTTGCAGCAACTGGTCCCGCAGAAAGCGCTCATAGCTGGCGATGTCCTTGGCCACCACCTTCAACAGGTAATCCGAACCGCCGGCCATGGTGTAGCACTCCAGCACTTCCGGATAGCCGACGATCGCCTCCTCGAATTCTGTGAGGTTGTTGCGGCCGTGGGCGGACAGCTTGATGTTGACGAAGACCGTGATCGAGAAACCCAGCAGCCTGGGGTTGAGCAGGGCGACCTTGCGCTCGATCAGTCCTTCCTCCTGCATGCGGTGAATGCGCCGCCAGCAGGGCGATTGGGACAGTTCCACCTTCTCGGCCACCTCGGCGGCGGACAGGTCGGCGTCGTGCTGCAGCAGGCGCAGGATCTTGCGGTCGATAGGGCTCAGAGTGTTCTGCATGAATCAGTCCGAAATTTTGTTCTTGTTGGAAGAATCATGCACAAGTCTGGCCTTGGAACACGAAAATAGAAAGAAAAAATCAGCACTGTCCGGTCATAGTCTTGGCACCTGTCCGACGCAGCGATCCTGCTTCTGACTGAACACAAGATGGCACCCACCGTTGCCATCAAGGTCGCCATAAAAATAAAAGGAGCGCCCGCATGTCTCTGGCCGAGATCCGCCTGGATGACAAATACCGCCTCGAAACCGGTCACCTCTACCTCACCGGCACCCAAGCGCTCACCCGCTTGCCGATGCTGCAGAAGCAACGGGACAAGGCCCACGGCCTGAACACTGCCTGCTTCATCTCCGGCTATCGCGGTTCGCCCCTCGGCAACCTCGACAAGAGCCTCTGGGAAGCCAAGGCCTTCCTCAAGGAAAACCACGTCCACTTCCAGCCCGGTGTCAACGAAGAGTTGGCCGCCACCGCCTGCTGGGGTAGCCAGCAGACCAGCCTGTTCCCTGGTGCCCGCTATGACGGCGTGTTCTCCATGTGGTACGGCAAGGGTCCGGGTGTGGATCGCTGCGGCGACGTCTTCAAGCACGGCAACTCCGCGGGCGTCTCGCCTCATGGTGGCGTCCTGCTGCTGGCCGGTGACGACCACGGCTGCAAATCCTCCAGCATCGCCAACCAGAGCGAGCACGCCTTCATCGGCGCATCCATTCCCGTACTGAATCCGTCCAACGTCCAGGAAATCCTCGACTACGGGATCATCGGCTGGGAGCTGTCGCGCTACAGCGGCTGCTGGGTGGCGCTCAAGACCATCGCCGAGAACGTCGACTCCTCGGCCGTGGTGGAAGTGGACCCGCTGCGGGTCGAGGTGAAGATTCCACAAGACTTCGTCCTGCCCGAAGACGGCGTGCACATCCGCTGGCCGGACCCGCCCCTGGCGCAGGAAAAGCGCCTGAACATGTACAAGATCTACGCCGCCCGCGCCTTCGCCCGTGCCAACAACCTCAACCAGGTGATGTTGGATTCGCCCAGCCCGCGCCTCGGCATCATCACTACCGGCAAGTCCTACCTCGACGTGCGCCAGGCGCTGAACGACCTGGGCCTGGACGAAGAGCTCTGCGCCAAGGTCGGCCTGCGGGTGCTCAAGGTCGGCATGAGCTGGCCGCTGGAGCCGGTCTCCGTCCACGAGTTCGCCGAAGGCCTGGATGAAATCCTGGTGGTGGAAGAGAAGCGCAGCGTCATCGAAGACCAGGTCACCGGCCAGCTCTACAACTGGCCTGTGGACAAGCGCCCGCGCGTGGTGGGTGAGTTCGACGAAGACGGCGTATCGCTGTTGCCCAACCTCAGCGAACTGACCCCGGCGATGATCGCCCGCGTCATCGCCAAACGCCTGGCGCCGATCTACTCCAGCGAGCAGATCGAATCCCGCCTGGCCTTCCTCGCCGCCAAGGAAAAAGCCCTGGCCGCGCCCAAGCACACCACCACCCGCACGCCGCACTTCTGCTCCGGCTGCCCGCACAACAGCTCCACCAAACTTCCCGAAGGCAGCCGCGCCCAGGGCGGTATCGGCTGCCATTACATGACCCAGTGGATGGACCGCAACACCGACACCTATACCCAGATGGGCGGGGAGGGGGCCACCTGGATCGGCCAGGCCCCCTTCACCGATACCCCGCATATCTTCCAGAACCTGGGTGACGGCACTTACTTCCACTCCGGCCAGCTGGCCCTGCGCGCGGCCGTCGCCGCCGGGGTCAACATCACCTACAAGATCCTCTACAACGATGCCGTGGCTATGACCGGCGGCCAGCCCATCGACGGCGAACTGCGCGTCGACCAACTCAGCCAGCAGGTTTTCGCCGAAGGCGTGAAGCGCATCGCCCTGGTCACCGACGAGCCGGAGAAGTACCCGACCCGCGATACCTTCGCGCCCATCGTCACCTTCCACCATCGCCGCGAACTGGATGCCGTGCAGCGCGAACTGCGCGAGTTCAAGGGCGTGTCGGTGCTGATCTACGACCAGACCTGCGCCACCGAAAAGCGTCGCCGCCGCAAGCGCGGCAAGCTGGTTGACCCGGCCAAACGCGCATTCATCAACCCGGCCGTGTGTGAAGGCTGCGGAGACTGCAGCGTCAAATCCAACTGCCTGTCCGTGCTGCCGCTGGAAACCGAACTGGGCCGCAAGCGCCAGATCGACCAGAACGCCTGCAACAAGGACTTCTCCTGCGTCGAAGGCTTCTGCCCGAGCTTCGTCACCGTGCATGGCGGTAGCCTGCGCAAGCCCGAAGCCGCTGGAGCCAAGGCGCTCTTCGTGGCCCTGCCGGAACCGCGCCAGCCGAGCCTGGAGCGTCCCTGGAACATCCTTCTGCCGGGCGTTGGCGGCAGTGGTGTGACCACCGTCGGCGCGCTGCTGGGCATGGCCGCGCACATTGAAGGCAAGGGCTGCACCGTACTCGACCAGGCCGGCCTGGCGCAGAAGTTCGGCCCGGTGATCACCCACATCCGTATCGCCGCCAAGCAGGACGATATCTACGCCGTGCGCATTGCCGCTGGTGAGACCGATCTGCTGCTGGGTTGCGATCTGGTAGTGGCCGCAAGCGAAGAGGCCCTGGCCAAGCTCAACGACCGCATCGCCCACGCCGTGGTCAACAGCCATGAGGCCGCGACTGCCGAATTTACCCGCAATCCCGATGCCCAAGTGCCTGGCCAGGCCATGCGCGACGCGCTGGTAGAAGCGGTCGGCAGCGCCAAGACCCACTTCGTCGACGCTACCCGCCTGGCCACCCGCCTGCTGGGCGACAGCATCGCCACCAACCTCTTCATGCTGGGCTTCGCTTACCAGCGCGGTCTGGTGCCGATCTCCGCCGAAGCCATCGACAAGGCCATCGAGCTCAACGGTGTGTCCGTCGCTCTCAACCAGCAGGCGTTCCTGTGGGGCCGCCGTGCCGCCCACGACCTCGTGGCGGTGGAAAAGCTGGCCAAACCGGAGGAGGTGGAAGCACCGCGCTGCGAAACCCTGGAAGAGATCGTCCAGCACCGTGCCGATCACCTGCGGGCCTATCAGAACGCCGACTATGCCGAACGCTACCGTGCCCTGGTGGAGCGCGTGCGCCAGGCCGACAGTGGTGAAGACAAGGCTCTCAGCCGCGCTGTCGCCCGCTACTACGCCAAGCTGCTGGCCTACAAGGACGAGTACGAAGTGGCGCGCCTCTATAGCGCTGACGCCTTCCGCAAGCAGCTCCAAGCCCAGTTCGAGGGTGACTTCCACCTGGAGTTCTACCTGGCGCCGTCCTGGCTGGCCAAGCCCGACCCGCTCACCGGCGAACCGCGCAAGCGCCGCTTCGGACCCTGGATGCTCAGGGCGTTCGGTGTGCTGGCGCGCTTCAAGTTCCTGCGTGGCACCGCCTTCGACCCCTTCGGCCATAGCGAGGAGCGCAAGGTCGAGCGCGAGCTGATCGCCGGGTACGAAGCCACCGTCGACCTGCTGATCAAGGAACTGAAGCCGAGCAACTACGCCACTGCCGTCGCCCTCGCCGAACTGCCGGAGCAGATCCGTGGTTACGGCCCGGTGAAGGAGCGCGCCCTGGCCAAGGTCCGCGAGCAGGAGAAGCAGCTCCGCGCCCGCCTCACCGCCAGCGACATCCAGGTGCTGCACCTGTTCGACCCGGCAGCCTGAACACCATTACGACCTCAGACCTCCCCCCTCTCCCGCTTGCGGGAGAGGGGCCGGGGGAGAGGGCGCTCTTCGACTTGATACACATCTCTACCGAATCAGAGGTACCTCCATGTCCGTCTTTACCCATGTCGAGTTCGATCATCACGAGCAAGTCGTCTTCGGTCACGACAAGGCCACCGGTCTCAAGGCCATCATCGCCGTCCACAACAGCAACCTCGGCCCGGCCCTCGGCGGCTGCCGCATGTGGCCCTACCTGAACGACGAGCAGGCCCTGCGCGACGTGCTGCGCCTGTCCCGTGGCATGACCTACAAATCCGCCCTGGCCAACCTGCCGCTGGGTGGCGGCAAGGCCGTGATCATCGGCGACCCGCACCGCGACAAGAGCGAAGCGCTGTTCCAGGCCATGGGCGATTTCGTCGACAGCCTGGGTGGCCGCTACATCACCGCCGCCGATTCCGGCACCGGCGTCACCGAGATGCGCATCATGGCCGAGCGCAGCCGCCACGTGGCCGGCGCCGGCACCCGCGAAGCCCTGGGTGGTGGCGTGCGTGACGGCAACCCGTCGCCGTCCACCGCCTACGGCACCTTCGTCGGTATCCGCGTGGCGGCGAAGCACCGCCTTGGCCGTGACGACCTGAGCGGCCTGCGCGTGGCCATCCAGGGCGTCGGCCAGGTGGGCTTCAGCCTCGCGCAGTACCTCAAGGATGCAGGCGCCCAGCTTTGGGTCTGCGACATCCACGAAGCCAACGCGCGCAAAGCTGCCGAGCAACTGGGCGCCCAGTTGGTAGGGCAGAACGAAATCTACGGCCTCGATGTGGACGTCTTCGCGCCCTGTGCCATGGGCGGCATCATCAACCCGCAGACGCTGGAAGCCCTGCGCGCGCCCATCATCGCCGGCGCTGCCAACAACCAGCTGGCCGACGCGGGCCTGGCTGAGGAGCTGCGTCGTCGCGGCACCCTCTACGCACCGGACTACGCCATCAATGCCGGCGGCATCATCGACGTCTGGTACGAGCGCAGCAACGGCAGCGAGGCCGAACTGCGCCAGCACGTGGAAGGTATCGGCGAGACCCTGCGGGAAATCTTCGTCCGTGCCGAAAGCGAAGGCCGCACCACCACTGCCGTGGCGGACCGCCTGGCCGAAGAGCGCTTCGGACGTTGACGGAAGTGCCTCGCGGGGCGACTGTTCCGCGAGGCATGACAAATTGCGCGGACGTCGCTAACATGCCGGCCGTCCTCAGGACCTCGCCGCCTCTGGCGAGCCCGCCGCGTCCCAGTAGCTCAATTGGATAGAGCATCCCCCTCCTAAGGGGAAGGTTGGTGGTTCGAACCCACTCTGGGACGCCATTTTCCCCCATGTTCATGACTTCTCATCGCTCCATACCGCTTGCCGCCTGTGCTTGCGGCACCTTGTGCTGCGCGCTTGACTGAAAGATGGGGGCTCACCTCACGGGAGAACTCAGATGCTCAAGCGCTTGATCCCCTTGGTAATGGTGGCGTTGTTCATCGCGATCAGTGGCTCGTCTTGCGATGGCGGCAGCGGTGGTGGCGGTGGTTCGCAACAGAGCGAGCCCATGGGCGGCGGAGGCGGTGGTTACTAGTACGAAAAAGCCCCGCCTGGTGCGGGGCTTTTCATGTCCGGCACCCGTTGCAGGTGCCCTGTTCGATCAGCGGGTCATCGGCAGCGCCGCGCCAATCAGCGCGAAAAGCGTCCCGCAGCCACGATTGAATCCCTTGCCGCCGCGCTCCAGCCAGGGCCGAACCCTGAACGCCAGGCGCGCCAGCAGGTACTCCGCCAGGAACTCCGTTGCTGCGAAGGTCGCCGCCATCACCACGAACTGGGCGGCCAGGGAACGCTGCAGGTCGATGAACTGCGGCAGGAAGGCCCCATAGAAGAGCAGCACCTTGGGGTTGGCAATCGCTGACAGGAAACCCTGGCGGAACAGGCTCGATGCCGGGGGCATAGCCGCACCAGTCAGGGGATTCAGGCGCAGCGGCGGTGATCGCCAGAGCTGGATGCCCAGCCAAACCAGATAGGCACCACCTACCCACTTGAGCACCGTCAGCGCGGCCGAGGAGGCTTCCAGCAGGGCGCCCAACCCGAACATCGCCAGGGCGATCAACAGGCTGAAGCCGGTAACCCCGCCAACGATGGTGAACAGCGTCCGTTTCGCTCCATGCAGCGCCCCGTGGGTCAGGGCGAGCAGGCTGTTCGGGCCGGGGGTGAGCGAGAGGCCGATGGTGGCGATGAAGTAGATCAGCCAGGTTTCCAGTGCCATGTGTGGGTCCTCGTTGAAGGCTGGGGCCAGTCTAGGGGCGCGCGGCCACGGCATGCGGTATTTTCTGGACATTGATGGGTAGTTCCAGGACATGTCGACCATGCAAGACGACACCCTTCAGCCCGACGTTCGCTTCCTGTTGCTGCCGCTTCCCGAGTTCAGCCTGCTGCCCTTCGGTGGCTTTCTCGACAAGCTGCGCTTCACCGGCGACGAGGAAGACTACAGCCGCCAGCGTTACTGCAGCTGGACGATCCTCGGCCTTGAGCATGGGCATGTGCTGTCCAGCAGCGGGGCGGCGGTCCAGGTGGATGCCAGTGCGGACGAGGTGATCCTCGCCGAATACGATTACCTGGTGGTGTTCGGCGGGCGCAGCGCGGGCGCCACTGAGGCGCTCGCCCCGCGCTACCGGCAGCTCCTGCGCAAGGCGGCTGCGCAGGGCGTGAAACTGGTCTGCATCGATAACGCGAGCTTCCTGTTCGCCGCCTGCGGCCTACTGTCTGGCCACAAGGTGGTTGTGCACTGGCGGCACGAGGCCGAGTTCCGAGCCTCGTTTCCGCGCATCCAGTTGCAGCGGGACCGGCTCTACTGGCTCGACGGCAATCGTATTTCCTGCGCCGGTGGCGCTGCTGCCATCGATCTGGCGGTGGAGTTGTTGTCCCGAGCGTGCGGCCGCACCAAGGCACTCAAGGGGCTGGCCGATATGCTGGTGGATGAAAGCCGCAGCAGCGAGCACCGCTTGCGTTCACGGGAGGCCGAGGTCATGCACGGGCGGCATGTGGATCGCGCCATCGCCGTGATGAGGCAACTGATGGCTTCGGCCACCGGTGCTGACGAGCTGTCCGACGTGGTCGGCATCAGCCGCCGCCAACTGGACCGGCTGTTTCAGGCCAGCCAGGGCATGACGGTGAAGGCCTATTGGACCGAAATGCGGCTGAACCATGCGAAGTGGCGCCTGCTGAACTCCAACCACAGTTTGGCGCTGATCGCCGACGAGATTGGCGCTGCGGATACCAGCCACCTGGCAAGGCTGTTCCGCAAGCGCTTCGGCACATCCCCCGCCGCCTTCCGGCAGCAGGAAAGGGCACGGGTGGAACGCATAGACGAGCAGGACTGCGTCCAGCATCGCGAATGAATTCGCCCCCACAGCTATCGGAGCTGTCTTGATGTACGGCTAAAATGCCGGGATTTCACGGCTCCGAGGTTCCATCCCCATGCTCGCCGCTGAGCTCAAGGCCTTCTATATGGTCGCCCGCCTGGGCAGCATCACCCAGGCGGCGAAGAAGCTCGGCCTCAGCCAGCCGACCGTGACCACCCAGATCCGCAACCTGGAAGCCCAGTACGGCGTCGAGCTGTTCCATCGGGGCGGTCGCCGTCTGACGGTGAGCGAAGAGGGGGCGAGGTTGCTGCCCATGGTCAAGGTGCTGCTGCAGCAGGAGGCCGACATCGAGTTCTTCCTGCGCAATTGCGGTCAGATGCAGGGCACCCTGCGCATTGGCGCCACCGCGCCGTACTACATCCTCGACCTGGTGCGCAGCTTCCGTACGCGTTTCCCGCAGATCGACGTTTCCCTGGATATCGGCAACTCCCAGCAGGTGGTCGAAGCTCTGGAGGAGTATCGCGTCGACCTCGCCGCGTCCTCGCAGAAACTGGACGACGCCCGCCTGGTGCGCATGGTGCTGGGCAGCGACCCGCTGGTGTTGGCCGTACACCGTGAACACGCCCTGGCGCGCCGCAAGTCGGTGAGCCTGGAGGACCTGAAGGGCCACTGCCTGCTGATGCGCGAGCCCGGCTCCACCACTCGCCAGCTCACCGAGGATATGCTCAAGGACGCCGGCATCTCCATCGGCCCCTTGCTGGAAATCGGCAGCCGCGAATCCATCCGCGAGGCGGTGATCCGCAACCTCGGCATCAGCATCATTGCCCGCCATGAAGTGCCGGATAACCCGGAGCTGCGGGTGATCGAACTCAAGGGCGCGCCGCAGATCGACGAATACCTCTATTGCCTCAAGGAGCGGCGTCAGGCGCGGCTTCCGGCGGCGTTCCTGGTTGTGGCGCGGGATACCCTCTCCCAAATTCGCCAATGACACTATCGGCGTACTTTGCCTAACCGCCATCTAGCCTTCGCAATTCCTCCCTAGCATCAACCTCGTCGAGTCGTGCCCTGTGCACGCCAACCGCTCAACGAGGTACCACCATGTCCCATTCCGACCAGCACGCCACCCATATGCGGGTGCGAGATATCCACAAACGCTTCGGCCATTTCACCGCATTGGGCGGTGTGTCCCTGGATATCGCCGAAGGCGAGCTGGTGTGCCTGCTGGGGCCGTCGGGTTGTGGCAAGACCACGCTGCTGCGCTGCATCGCCGGCCTGGAGCAACAGGACAGCGGCACCCTGCATATCGGCTCGCGGGATATCTCGCGCCTGCCGCCCCAGGCCCGTGACTACGGCATCCTCTTCCAGTCCTACGCACTGTTCCCCAACCTGACCGTCGAGCAGAACATCGCCTACGGGTTGTCCGGCAGCGGCCGCGAGCAGGTGCGTGTCCGCGTCGCCGAGATGCTGGAGCTGGTGGGCCTGGCCGGCAGCGAGAAGAAGTTCCCAGGCCAGCTTTCCGGTGGCCAGCAGCAGCGCGTGGCCCTGGCCCGCGCCCTGGCGCCGGCACCGTCCTTGTTGCTTCTCGACGAGCCGATGTCGGCGCTGGACGCCCGCGTCCGCGAGCATCTGTGCACCGAGCTGCGCCAGCTGCAGAAGCGCCTGGGCATCACCACCCTGATGGTGACCCACAACCAGGACGAGGCCATGCTGATGGCCGATCGCATCGCGGTGATGAACCAGGGCCGCGTGGAGCAGTACGGTACTCCCCAGGACATCTATCGCCAGCCGGCCACACCCTTCGTCGCCGAGTTCGTCGGCCAGGGCAACTGGCTCCCCTTCGACTCGCTCCAGAACGGCCATGCTCGCGTCGGGAGCCTGGAACTGCGCCTGCCCGAGTCGGCCAACGGTGCTGCCAGGGGCCGCGTTTTCTGTCGTCCCGAGGCTGTCGCTATCAACCCCTCCGAGCAGCAGGACAATCGCTTCCGCGCCCAGGTGCGGGAAATCACCTTCCTCGGCAACCGCTGCCGGATGAGCTTCGAGCTGGAGCAACTGCCGGGCCATTCGCTGCTGGCCGAGCTGGCCCCGGAAGGCCTGCCGCGACTCGGTACCCCGGATATCTGGGTGGCGCTGCCGTCTCGCAGCCTGCAGGTGTTCGCCTGAGATGGATGCCGTGATCAAGCTGGATAACGTTCCGGCCAAGGGCGCTACGCGCGTCGCCCTCGGCGACCGCCTCTTCGTGACCGGCGGCAAGTACCTGTTCCTCGGCCTGCTGATCCTCGCGGTACTGCTGCCGCTGCTGGCGATCTTCTGGCGCGGCTTCAGTGGCGAAGCGGGGCAGGGCGGCGGTTTCGTCGCGGCCCGCGAGCTGTTCGCCAGTGCCAACTTCCATTGGCTGCTGGCCAATAGCCTGAAGGTGTCCCTCAGCGTGGCGGCCATCGTGGTGCCCACCGCCTACCTGTTTGCCTATGCGCTGCAACGTACGCTGATCCCGGCCAAGGGCTTATGGCGGGGGATTTCCCTGCTGCCGCTGCTGGCGCCCTCGATGCTGCCGGGCATCGCGCTGATCTATCTGTTCGGCAACCAGGGCCTGCTGCGCGAATGGCTGCCGGACAATATCTACGGCTTCTGGGGCATCGTCCTGGGTGAAGCCATCTACACCTTCCCCCATGCGCTGATGGTGCTGCTCTCGGCCCTGGGCATGGCGGATGCGCGCCTGTTCGACGCAGCCGCCAGCATGGGCGCCGGCTCCTGGAAGGCTTTCCGCAGCATCACCTGGCCGGCCACCCGCCAGGCAGTGTTCGCGGCCTTCTGCCTGGTGTTCACGCTGACCATCACCGACTTCGGCGTGCCCGTGGTCGTGGGCGGCGACTACCAGGTGCTGGCGCTTGAGGCCTACAAGGCCGTGGTCGGCCAGCAGCAGTTTGGCCGTGGCGCGCTGATCGGCATGGTGCTGTTGCTCCCCGCGCTGCTCAGCTTTGGCGTCGACGCCTGGCTGCGCCGACGTCAAGGCGAGGCCATGAGCGGCCGCGCCCAGGTCTTCCACCCGGCGCCGTCGAAGGTCCGAGATGCCTGCTTCCTGGCCTTGGTGCTGGTGGTCTGCGCGGTCCTGCTGCTGGTGCTGGGCATGGCGGTATATTCGTCGCTGGTGAAGTTCTGGCCCTACAACCTGTCGCTGTCCCTGCGTCACTACGCCTTCGAGGAAACCGCCGGCGGCGGTTGGCTGGCCTACCGCAACAGCCTGACCCTGGCCACCTGCACCGCCATTTTCGGCAGCGCACTGATCTTCACCGGCGCCTACCTGATGGAGAAGACCCGCGGTCAGCAGTGGCTGAACCAGGCGCTGCGCCTGCTCAGCTTCGTGCCGATGGCGGTGCCCGGCCTCGTGCTCGGCCTTGGCTACGTGTTCTTCTTCAACCTGCCGGGCAACCCGCTGCACGCGCTCTACGGCAGCATGGCCCTGCTGGTGATCTGCTCCATCGCGCACTTCCTGACCACCGCGCAGATGACCGCCACCACCGCGCTGCGCCAGCTGGATGGCGAGTTCGAAGCCGCCGCGCTGTCGCTCAAGGCCCCGCTCTGGCGCCACTACCTGCGCGTGACCCTGCCGATCTGCCTGCCGGCGCTGCTGGACATCATTCGCTACCTGTTCGTGTCGGCCATGACCACCGTGTCTGCTGCCATCTTCCTCTACAGCCCCGACAGCATCCTCGCCTCCGTGGCCGTACTGAACATGGACGATGCCGGAAATGTGGGCGGTGCGGCCGCCATGTCGACCCTGATCCTGCTGACTTCCGCCGCGGTGTCCCTGCTGCTGGCCTGGGCTTCGCGCGGTCTGCTGCGCCGGTCCCAGGCTTGGCGCCAGGGCTCGCCGGCCACCACCTGAACCAACTGTTGAACAACTACAAACCGCAAGCCAACCCCGACAAGGAGCTTTCCATGTTCAAACGCCTCGCACTCGCCGCCGCCGTTGTGGCCGGTTTCAGCCTCCAAGCCCAGGCCGCTACCACGCTTACCGTGTACACCGCCCTGGAAGCCGAACAGCTGTCGGCTTACAAGAAGGCCTTCGAAGCGCAGAACCCGGATATCGAGATCAAGTGGGTGCGTGATTCCACCGGCATCATCACTGCCAAGCTGCTGGCCGAGAAAGACCGCCCGCAAGCCGACGCCGTGTGGGGCCTTGCCGCTTCCAGCCTGGCCATCCTCGATGCGCAGGGCATGCTGGAGAAGTACGCGCCCAAACACCTGGAAACCATCGGCGCCAACTACCGCGACGCCGCCAACCCGCCGGCCTGGGTGGGCATGGACGTGTGGGCAGCGACCATCTGCTTCAACACCGTGGAAGCCGAGAAGCAGGGCCTGGCCAAACCCGGCAGCTGGGAAGACCTGACCAAGCCCGAGTACAAGGGCAAGATCGTGATGCCGAACCCGGCGTCCTCCGGTACCGGCTTCCTCGACGTCAGCGCCTGGCTGCAGACCTTCGGCGAGAAGCAGGGCTGGGCCTACATGGACGGCCTGCACGAGAACATCGGCCAGTATGTCCACTCCGGTTCCAAGCCGTGCAAGCTGGCCGCCGCCGGCGAGTTTCCCATTGGCATCTCCTTCGAATACCCGGCCGTGCAGCTCAAACGCCAGGGCGCCCCGCTGGACATCGTCCTGCCGAAGGAAGGCCTGGGCTGGGAAATCGAAGCCACCGGCATCGTGAAAGGCACCGACCAGCTTGAAGCCGCGAAGAAGCTTGCCGACTTCTCCGCCAGCCCGGCGGCCATGGAGCTGTACAAGGAAAACTTCGCCGTCCTCGCCGCCCCCGGCATCGCCAAGCCGCAGACCGAACTGCCGGCTGACTACGAGCAGCGCCTCATCAAGAACGACTTCGCCTGGGCCTCGCAGAACCGCGACCAGATCCTGGCCGAGTGGCGCAAGCGTTACGACGGCAAGTCCGAGAAGCTGCCGCAGTAAGTCACACGCCAGGTCCCTTGCCTGGATAGCCCCTCTCCCTCTGGGAGAGGGGTTGGGGTGAGGGCAGCTGGGCCCCGCTCGAATCCAAGGAGTCATTCATGCCCCTGCAAGACACCGACATCGCCATCGTCGGCGCCGGCATCCTCGGCCTTTCCCACGCTTACGCCGCTGCCCGTCGCGGCTTGCGGGTCAGCGTCTTTGAACGCAGCGCGAGCCCGCTGGGCGCTTCGGTGCGCAACTTCGGCCAGGCCCTGGTCACCGGCCAACCGCCAGGTCCCATGCATGCCCTGGCCCGCGATAGTCGCGATATCTGGGCGGGCTGGGCCGAGGGCGCCGGTTTCGACATCCGCCGCAACGGCTCACTGCTGTTCGCCCGTACCCGCGCCGAAGAGGAACTGCTGGAAGCCTTCTGCGAAGTGCGCGCCCCCGAGCATGGCTATCACGTCGAACTTCTGCGCGGCGAACGCCTGCACGACCTCTACCAGGGCCAGTTCAGCCACCATCGCGCTGCACTGCTGGGCTTGGATGACCAGCAAATTTATTCCCGCGACGCCGTGCCTGCGCTGGTGGACTACCTGCGCCGCGAGCACGGCGTCGAATTCCATTTCTCCACCCTGGTGCGCGATGTCGAACCGGGGGTTATCCACAGCACACAAGGCAGCTGCCTCGCAGAGCAGATCGTTATCTGTTCAGGGCACGACTACCAAACGCTCCTGGCCGAACACATCGCTTCGCTGCAACCCCAGGTGTGCCGCCTGCAGATGTTGCGGGTGCGCCCGGAGCGCGACTTCGGCCTGAACCAGGCGGTGCTCACGGGCCTCTCCTGCGTGCACTACGGCGCCTTCGCCGACCTGCCGGAGGCCGAAGCCATTCGCGAGCAGATCCAGAGCGAGCAGCCGGAACTGGAGGAAAACGGCATCCACCTGCTGGTCAGCCCGACGCCTTATGGCGAGCTGATCGTCGGTGATTCTCACCACTACGGCAGCGATGCCTCGCCCTTCAACGCCGAAGCGGTGGACGACATCATGCTGGCGCTGGCCGAGCACACCCTGGGGACCCGCCTGACGGTGGTGGAGCGCTGGCAGGGCGTCTACGGCGCCCGTGGCCCCGGCCCGTTCTCGGTACTCAAGGCCGCTCCCGGCGTGACCGCCGTGCTGATGCACAGTGGTGTCGGCATGAGCATTGGCCCGGCCTTGGGTGAGCGGACGATGGCAGGGTTGCTGGGCTGAACCTGTAGGGGCGAGAGACCGTAGGTTGGTCCGAGGAACGAGGCCCAACGAAATGGGCGGGGCCGTGAAGCTGAATTCCCAGGAAACCTTGTAGGGGCGAATTCATTCGCCAAGGGCAGCGTAGCTGCCCCCTGATTGATTTCTGGGCAGACCTTCGGCCTGCTTGGCGAAGGAATTCGCCCCTACAGATAAGCGACCGCCCCCGGGTGGTCGCTTGTCAATCCAACCGCTTGTGCACCCGCATCACCGCAACGGTGAGCATCACCAGGGTGAACACCACCAGCACCACCAGCTCCAACCAGAGGTCGGCCAGCCCCGCCCCGCGCAGCATGATGCCGCGGGTCAGGCGCAGGAAGTGGGTCAGCGGCAGGATTTCCGCTATCCACTGCGCCGCCTGCGGCATGCCGGCGAAGGGGAACATGAAGCCGGAGAGCAGGATCTGCGGCAGGAAAGTGAAGAAGGCCATCTGCATGGCCTGGAACTGGCTGCGCGCGAGGGTGGAGATGAACACGCCCAAAGTCAGGCTGGCGAAGATGAACACCAGCGATGCGCCGTAGAGCTCCAGTAGCGAACCACGCACTGGAACCTCGAACAGCCACAGCCCCACCAGCAGGATCACCGTCACCTGCACCAGGCCGATGCCGACGAAGGGCAGCACCTTGCCCAGGGTCAGTTCCCAGGGTGAAACCGGCGTGGTGATCAGCAGCTCCATGTTGCCGCGCTCCCGCTCGCGCACCAGGGCGATGGCGGTGAACAGCACCATGGTCATGGTCAGGATCACGCCGATCAGCCCCGGCACGGTGTTCAGCGGCGCCAGGCGTTCCGGGTTGTAGAAGTTCACCACCTGCACGCCGGTGAGGTTCGGCCAGCCGGGCAGGGGGTAGGCCGCCAGTTGCCGAGCCGAGGCCTGCACCACCTGGTCGGAGCCATCCACCACCAGTTGCAAGGGTGGGCGGTCCTTGCGTTGCAGTCGTGCTTCAAAGTCAGGCGGCACCACCAGGGCCGCGCTGATACTGCCTTCGCGCAGCAGCTTGTCCAGTTGCTGCGGGGTGGCGAGTTGGTAGCGGAAGTCCAGCACCTGGCTGGCCCCGAGTTCGGCCACCACTTCACGGGAGCGGGCGGTGTCCGCCTGGTCCAGCACGGCGGCGTGCAGGCCGCGCACGTCCATGTTGATGGCGTAGCCGAAGAGCACCAGCTGCATGATCGGGATGCCGACAATCATGGCGAAGGTCAGGTGGTCGCGGCGCAGCTGGCGCAGTTCCTTGAGGACGATGGCCCCCAGGCGGCGCAGGTTCATGGCGAGGCTCCGGCCCGCTCAAGCGGGCGGTGGGTGACGGCGACGAAGACGTCTTCGAGGTTGGCTTCAGTGGGCTTCACCTCGGCGTCGACGCCTTGTTCGGCCAGGCGCCGGGCGATGCGCTCGTGGGCGTCGTCGACGGCGCTGAGCACTCGCAGCGTCGCGCCGATCTGCGCCATGGCGATGACCTCCTTGGCGCCTTGCAGGGCACGCTGGGCCTGGCGCGGCTGGGCGCACTCCACCACCAATGGGCGGCCGGGCAGGGCGGCCATGAGTTCGGCGGGGCTGCCGTCAGCCACCAGGCGGCCGGCGTCGAGGATGCCGAGGCGGGTGCAGCGTTCGGCTTCGTCCATGTAGTGGGTGGACACCAGCAGGGTGGTGCCGGCTTCGGCCAGTTCGAACAGCGAGTCCCAGAATTCCCGGCGCGACTGCGGGTCCACGGCGCTGGTGGGCTCGTCGAGCAGCAGCAGGTCGGGCTTGTGCAGCACCGCGCCGGCCAGTGCCAGGCGCTGTTTCTGGCCGCCGCTCATGGTGCCGGCGAGTTGCTTGCGGCGGTCCGCGAGCCAGTAGCGTTCCAGCAATTCGTCGATGCGCTGGCGAGCCTGGCGGCGGTCCAGTCCCTGGACGGTGGCGAGGAATTCCAGGTTCTCGTCCACCGTCAGGTCTTCGTAGAGGGAGAACTTCTGGGTCATGTAGCCGATGCGCCGCTTCAGCGGTTCGGCGTCCTGGGGGATGCGGCAACCGAGCACTTCGATCTCGCCGGCGCTGGGAAGCAGCAGACCACAGAGCATGCGGATGGTGGTGGACTTGCCGCAGCCATTGGGGCCGAGGAAGCCGAAGACCTCGGCACGGTTGACGTGCAAGTTCAGCCCATCAACGGCGGTGAGCTGGCCGAAACGCTTGGTCAGGCCGTTCGCGCGAATGACGGCTTCGTTACTGTTCATGGCTCACTCGCTCCGCCTGCACCGGCAGGCCGGCGGGCAGCTTGCGCGCCGCCTCGCCCTTGAGCACCAGCTCGGCGCGATAGACCAGGCGGCTGGCGTCTTCGCCGGTCAGGGCGAAGTAGGGGGTGAAGCTGGACTCGCTGGCGATGCTGCGCACGGTCGCTTCGAAGGGCTCGTCCACACCTTCCACTTTCACCTTGAGGGAATCGCCGATGGCGATATTCGGCCGCACGGAGGCTGGGACGTAGACCCGCGCGTAGGGCGCATCGCCCACCAGCAGGCTAACCAGTTCGGCGTTCAGCGGCGGCTGGTCGCCGGGCTTGAAGGGCAGGGCGTCGACCCGTCCGGCGCGGGGCGCGCGCAGGCTGAGGTGTTCGCGGGTGACTTTCAATTGGGCCAGACGACCCTGGGCGGCCTGGAGCAGGGCGGTGGCCTGCTCGATCTGCTCCGGGCGGGTTCCGTTGGTGAGTTCGCGCAGCTGGGCATCGGCGTTGTTCACCGCGGCGCTGGCCTGGTCGCGGGCGGCGCGGGCGCGGTCCAGTTCGGCGATGGCGACCTGGCGGCGCTGGTAGAGGGAGGCGATGCGCTGGAAGTTGCGCTCGGCGTCGGTCAGCTCCGCGCGGTTGCGATTGAGGGTGGCGCGAGCGGCGTCCACGGTCTCGCTGCGGGCGCCGTTGCTCAGTTCGTCCAGCCGCGCCCGGGCCTGGCCGACATCGCCTTCGGCTTCCTTGACGCGGGCGTCGAGCCGGCGCGGGTCCAGTTCCAGCAGCAGCTGACCTTCCTGTACCTGGTCGCCTTCGGCAACGCGCCAGGCGAGGATGGTTTCCGAGGCTTCGGCGGGCAGGCCGATGCGGTCCCATTCCAGGGTGCCGAGCAGCGCCTGCTGGTCAGTGTCTTCGCAACCAGTGAGCAGGGTGAAGGCCAGCAGGCAGGGAAGCAGGCGTTTCATGGCTTCACCTCCAGGCCCCGTTCGAGCAGCGCCAGTATGTGTTTCACCATGGCTTCGTCGCCCAGTTCCGGGGTGGCGAAGATGCCGCGCCAGATAGGGCCGGCCGCATAGGGCAGCATCACCATACCCACCAGTGAGACCACCAGCAGGCGCGGGTCGATGTCGGGATTCAGGCGGCCGCCGGCCTGGGCCTTGGCGAAGCGCTCGGCCAGCAGGATCGGCACCATCGGCGCGAAGCGACTGGCGAGCATGTCGCGCAAGGCGCCGCCTTCGCAGAGCACTTCACGCACCCACAGCGGCGGCAGCCAGGGATTGCGGCTGAGGTTGGCGCTCATGCCGCGCACGAAGGCGCTGACCAGATCCAGCGGATCGTCGCCGACCTGTTGCAGGCGCTCGGCCATGCCCTGGAACAGGGGGAGCAGACGCTCTTCCACCAGGGCATCCACCAGGCGTTCCTTGTTGCCGAAGTAGTAGTTGACCAGGGCCGGGGTCACGCCGGCCTGCTGGGCGATGCCACGCAGGCTCGCGGCGTGGATGCCGATGTGGGCGAAGGCGTCGGTGGCGGCGTCCAGCAGGCGTTCGCGCTGGAGCTGGGAATCGCCCGTGGGGCGGCCTGGGGAACGGGGGCGGGTCACGGTAACCATCTCCGGGCAAGTGGGATGATTTATTTAAATAGCCATTTAATTAATTAACAACCGAAAGCCGACGAACGTAAAAGTCGCCTCTGGACGGCATTATGTTAGGAGGCTAATAATAAGCCTTGCGTATAGCCTGCCGACTCCGGCGGTCTATCTTCAATCTCACACTCACCTTCCCTGGACCTTGCCCGTGCGCGATACCTTGCGTGCCTTCGTGGCGCCCGACATCCCGGCGCTGCAGTTCGCGATCAAGACCCTGCTGGGCGGCGCGCTCGCGCTCTGGTGCGCCTTCCGCTTCGACCTCCAACAGCCGCAGTGGGCATTGATGACGGCCTTCATCGTGGCCCAGCCGCTGTCCGGCATGGTGGTGCAGAAGGGGCTGGCGCGGTTGCTCGGCACCCTGGTGGGGACGGTGATGTCGGTGACCATCGTCGGCCTCTTCGCTCAGACGCCCTGGCTGTTCCTGCTGGCGCTGGCCACCTGGCTGGGCATCTGCACCGCCGCGTCCACCATGATGCGCAGCGCCTGGTCCTACTCCTTCGTGCTGGCCGGTTACACGGTCGCCATCATCGGCCTGCCGGCCATCGCCCATCCGCTGACAGTGTTCGACCAGGCGGTGGCGCGCTCCACGGAAATCTGCCTGGGTATTCTCTGTGCCACGTTCACCAGCGCACTGCTCTGGCCGCAGCGGGTGGAGCGTCAGCTGGCCCGCCAGGCGCGAGATGCCTGGCAATGCGGCATCCAGGCGTCGATATCCGCCCTGAAAGGGGAGCGCCAGGAGCGCCAGGGCCTGCTCGGCGTGCTCGGACGCATAGTGGCCGTCGACGCCCAACGCGAGCACGCCTGGTTCGAAGGCAACCGTGGCCGCCAGCGCGCGGTGGCGCTGCAGGTGCTCAGCCGCGATCTGCTCAGCCTGTTGCGCCTGGCCCGTGGTGTGGCGCGCCAGTGGCGCCAGCTGGGAGAGGGTGAGGCCGAGCGTCTGCGGCCCTGGCTGGAAGAGGTGGAGCTGGCCCTGACTGAGCCCGACACCACTCGCCTGGATGACGTTCGCGACCGCTTGCTGGCGGCGTCCGACGACGAGGCGCTGTCCACCGTCCAGCAATACTGCCTGGGCCGTCTGGCGATGGTGATGCGCCAGGCCTCCGCAGCTGTGATCGCCATGCACGCGGTGGAGCAGGGACAGGCCCCGGAGGATGCGCCGCCACCGTTGTCCACCCACCGCGATGTACAGACCGCCGCCATCTACGGTCTGCGCAGCGCCCTGGCCTTTCTCGGCCTGTCGGCCTTCTGGCTGGCCACCGCCTGGACTTCGGCCGTCGGCGCACTGACCCTGACCTGCGTGATCTGCGGCCTGTTCGCCAGCCGCGAGAACGCCGAGCAGATCGGCATGATGTTCCTGCGCGGAATCCTCTATGCACTGCCGGTGGCCTTCATCGTCGGCCAGGTGTTCCTGCCCCAGCTCAGCGGCTTCCCGATGCTCTGCATGGCCCTCGGTGTGCCGCTGTTCTTCGGCGCGCTGGGCATGGCCAAGCCGGCACTGGGCGCGACGGCCACCTCCTTCTGCCTGCATTTCATCGTGCTCTGCGCGCCGCAGAACCTGATGCGCTTCGACGTGGGACTGTTCTTCAACGAGGCCATTTCCATGCTGCTGGGGGTTGGCTTCGCGGTGTTCACGTTCCGTCTGATTCGCCTGCGCAACCCGGTGTGGCATGCCCGGCGCCTGCTCAAGGCATCGCTTTCCGACCTGGCGCGCCTTACCGGCGTGCGGCTGGCCGGTGCGGAGAACTGGTTCGGCGGCCGTATGGCCGACCGCCTGCTGCAGCTGGCGCGGCTGTATCCGGTGCTGCCGGAACAGAGCCGCAGCCGCTGGGATGACGGCATCGCCAGCCTGGACCTGGGCGACGAATTGCTGCACCTGCGGCGTTGTCTGGCGGCGGCAGACCGATCACTGGGCGTCTCCGAGGACCGCTTCCTGCGCAACCTTGAGCGCGTCCTGATGCAGGGGCCGGCGCCCGGTCACACCCAGGCCCTCGACGAACCCGTCGGTGAATTGCTGGAGGCCCTGCGTGGCGCGGGCCGCAGCATCGACCGCCGCCTGGCCCAGGCGGCGCTGTTGCAGTTGCAGCAGAGCTGGCGGCAATGGTGTGAACAACAGGAGGCGAGCCATGGGTTTGCGTGAATGGTCCCTGGGCGGCGTATTGCTCAGCCCCTTTCTGCTTTATGCACTGCTGGCACTGCTGGTGACCGGCGTGCTGCGCATTGGCCTGGCGCGAGTCGGGCTGGCGCGCTGGATCTGGCACGAGGCTTTATTCGACTGTGCCCTGTATGTCTGTGTACTGGCCGCGCTGGTCGCGCTGACCGGGCACTGGTGAAGGAGAGAAAGATGCGTTCGATGTTGCGTGTGCTGGTCACCCTCACCCTGGTCGTGGTGGCCCTGGTGGCCGGCTATGGTCTCTGGCAGCACTACATGCTTGCACCCTGGACCCGCGATGCTCGGGTACGTGCCGATGTGGTGGTGATATCGCCGGACGTGTCCGGCTGGGTCATGGAGCTCAAGGTTCAGGACAACCAGCAGGTGAAGGCCGGCGACCTGTTGCTGAGCATCGACCGTGAGCGCTACCAGGCAGCCCTGGAGAAGGCCCGCGCGGTGGCCGACACCCGCCAGCACCAGTTGCGCCTGCGTGAACACGAGGCATCCCGCCGTGAGCACCTGGGACCTCAGGCCATCAGCGCGGAATTGCGCGAGAACGCCTTGATCACTGCCGAGGTGGCACGCGCCGAGTTCCGCGAGGCCCAGGCGGAAGTGAAGGTAGCCGAGCTGAACCTTGCCCGCAGCGAACTGCGTGCGCCCCGCAATGGCCAGGTCACCAACCTGCGCCTGGCCCAGGGCAACTACGTCGGCGCTGGCCAGCCGGTCATGGCGCTGGTGGATGACGGCTCCTTCTATGTCCAGGCCTATTTCGAGGAAACCAAGCTGCCGCGCATCAAGATCGGTGCACCGGTGAAGGTCTGGCTGATGAGTGCGGGGGAGCCGCTGACCGGCAAGGTGGAAAGCATCAGCCGCGGCATCACCGACCGCAACGCGACTCCGGATACCCAGTTGCTGGCGAACGTCGAGCCGACCTTCAACTGGGTGCGCCTGGCCCAGCGGATCCCGGTGCGGATCAAGCTGGACAAGGTGCCGGATGATGTTCAGCTGAGTGCTGGCATGACGGCGAGTGTGACGGTGGAGGAGTAGGGCGAGGTCTTTTTCGCGAATGAATTCGCCCCCACAGGAAAAACAAGGAACTACCCGGCTGGCAGGGATAGCTCCCTCTCCCTCTGGGAGAGGGCGGGGGTGAGGGCAGCGTCAGGCCTGCTCGGTGTTGGTCCCTTTCGCACACAAAAAAGCCCGGACTCGATCCGGGCTTTTTCAAATCCAGTGCAATCAGCCGATGGTGATCGGCGGCAGCTCCGGCAGTTCCACGGAGAGCTGCTGCTTGGGCGCCAGCACTTCGGCTTCGCCGTCCACGACCTGGTCGGCGTTCTGGTTGAACACGCGGGTGGCGATGCGCACGCGGTTCTTCGGCAGCTTCTCGAGAATTTCCAGTTCCACGGTCAGGGTGTCGCCCAGCTTCACCGGACGGGTGAACTTGAGCTGCTGGCCGAGGTAGATGCTGCCCGGGCCGGGCATTTCGCAGGCGATGGCGGCGCTGATCAGGGCGCCGGTGAACATGCCGTGGGCGATGCGCTCCTTGAACATGGTGGTGGCGGCGTATTCAGCGTCCAGGTGCACAGGGTTGCGGTCGCCGGAGACGGCGGCGAACAGCTGGATGTGACGCTCTTCGACAGCAGTGGAGAAGGTGGCTTTCTGGCCGACTTCCAGGGCGTCGTAAGTGAAGTTGGTTACCTGGCTCATGCGGTCTCCTTGGCTTGCGTTGGGTGGTGCCGACTGTGGGCAAGGGTGCGCTCCAGCCAGTCGATCAGATCGTTGGTCACTTCGTCGCGGTTGCTCTCGTTGAGCAGCTCGTGGCGGGCGTCGGGGTAGATGTTCAGTTGCACGTCCTTGATGCCGGCCCGGCGCAATGCCTGGGCCAGATCCTGCAGGCGCCGGCCTTCGCTGACCGGGTCGCGTTCGCCGCCGATCACCAGCAGCGGCAGGTCGGGGTCTATCTGCGCCAGGTTTTTGGGCGGGGTGATGTTCTGAAGCCCGCCGAGCAGGTCAAGCCACAACTGGTTGGTGCAGCGGAAGCCGCAGAGCGGGTCGCCGACGTACTTGTCCACTTCCACCGGGTCGCGGCTCAGCCAGTCGAAGGCCGTGCGGTTGGGCTTGAAGGCCTTGTTGAAGGAGCCGAACGAGAGGAACTCGATCAGCGCGCTGCGGCCCTCCTTGCCCTGGCGCCAGCGCTCGAAGCGGGCCACCAGTGCGGCCACCTTGTACAGCGCCACCGGCTGGTAGTTGGAGCCGGACAGGATGGCGCCCTGCAGGCTGGAGCTGTGCTGCATCAGGTAGGCCTGGCCGATGTAGCTGCCCATGCTGTGGCCCAACAGGAAGATGGGCGCCTGCGGGTGCTGCTGGCGGATGTGGTGGTTGAGGCTGGCCAGGTCGCCGATGACCTTGTTCCAGCCGTCATCCGCGGCGTACTGGCCGAGGACGCCCTGCTCGGCGCTGCGGCCGTGGCCGCGCTGGTCCAGTGCATAAAGCTCGAAGCCGGCGGCCACCAGCGCCTCGCCCAACCGTGCATAGCGGCCGCCATGTTCGGCCATGCCGTGGGAGAGCATGACCACCGCCCTTGGCGGGGCTTCGCCGGACCAGTGGTTGACGTACAGGGGCACTGCATCGCTGGCGTCGAGCCAGAAAGCATCGTGGCGCATGGCCGATCCTTTTGCCGGGGAATCGGCGCATTGTGCACGGGCGCGGGGGTGGCGCAAAGCCTGCTCAGTTGGGCGCGACGTTATGGCGTTCGAGGATGCGCGAGTACTCACCGCTGGCCAACAGGTCGCGCAGGCCGCGCTCGTAGATTTGCGCCCAGTCGGGTTGGCCGGCGCGCGGCTCGGTGAAACCCGCCAGCAGGGGAATTCTTTCCAGGGCCGGCGGTTGCCACTGGAGCTTGCCGCGCAGGTGCTTGTCCGTGGCGATCAGATACTGGCCTACCGCGCGCTCCAGCAGCACCAGGTCGAAACGACGGGCATCCAGCTTGCGCAGGTTGGAGATGTCGTCCACCGCCTCTTCGGCGCTGAATCCCGAGTGCAGCACACTGGTTGGATAGCCGTAGCCCCTGACCACGCCCACCTTGCGTCCCTTGAGTTCGGCCAGGTCCTTGAAATCGATCGGCGTGTCCTTGCGCACGAAGAATCCCAGCTCGCTGTAGAACAGCGGGCGCGAGGCATGGAGTTTTTCCTCCACCACTTCCCGCGGCCAGAGGGCCAGGGCGCCCTGGTAGTGGCCGCTGTGAAGGGCGGCGCGCACGCGCGCCCAGGGCATGAAGTCCACCAGGACCTTGTAACCCTGGGTGGCAAAGGCGCGGGTGGTGAGTTCGACAATGCTGCCGCCGTGTGGCAGGGACTGCGAGCAATAGGGTGGGTATTCCAGGGTGGCCAGGCGCAGATCGGCGCGGACGCCGCAGCTGAGGAGCAGGCAGGACAGCAGTGCCCACAGGGCCGGAGGGAGACGCATGGGTGATAGGTAATCCAGATGTCATGTTCTTGTTCGAATGCTAGGCGAATCTAACTGGACTATCGGCAAGATTCACGTGGTCAATGACACCCAGTCGCATATTTGCGCTGCGCGATGGAGCTGCTAAGTTCCGGGCAGTCCCGCAGTGCGGGCCAGACTATTTCAGGGCTTAGAGGATAAGAACAATGCAACCTGATTTCTGGAGCGACAAACGCCCGGCCGGCGTGCCCAACCAAATCGATCTGGCCGCCTACAAGTCAGTGATCGAGGTGTTCGAGCGATCCTGCAAGAAATTCGCCGACCGTCCCGCCTTCAGCAACCTGGGCGTGACCCTGACCTATGCCGAGCTGGATCGCCTGTCCGCCGCCTTCGCCGCCTACCTGCAGAAGAACACCGACCTCAAGCCTGGCGATCGCATCGCCGTGCAGATGCCCAACGTCCTGCAATACCCCATCGCCGTGTTCGGCGCCCTGCGCGCCGGGCTCATCGTGGTCAACACCAACCCGCTCTACACCGCCCGCGAGATGCGTCACCAGTTCAAGGACGCCGGGGTGCGTGCGTTGGTCTACATCAACCTGTTCGGCAAGCTGGTCGAAGAGGTGCTGCCCGATACCGAGATCGAATACCTGATCGAAGCGCGCATGGGTGACCTGCTGCCGAGCCTGAAGGGCTGGCTGGTCAATACCGTGGTGAAGTCGTTGAAGAAGATGGTCCCGGACTACCACCTGCCCCAGGCGGTCCACTTCAAGGACGTGCTGAAGCAGGGCCAGGGCCATGCGCTGAAACCGGTGCGGGTGAGCCTGGAAGACATCGCCGTGCTGCAGTACACCGGCGGCACCACCGGCGTTGCCAAGGGCGCGATGCTGACCCACGGCAACCTGGTGGCCAACATGCAGCAGGTGGACGCCTGCCTGTCGCAGCTCGGGCCGGATGGTTCGCCGCTGATGAAGCAGGGCCAGGAGATCATGATTGCGCCGCTGCCGCTGTACCACATCTATGCCTTCACCGCGAACTGCATGTGCATGATGGTCAACGGCAACCACAACATCCTCATCACCAACCCGCGCGACATCGGCGGCTTCATCAAGGAGCTGAAGAAGTGGCGCTTCTCCGCGCTGCTGGGCCTGAACACCCTGTTCGTGGCGCTGATGGACCACCCCGAGTTCAAGAACCTCGACTTCTCCAACCTCAAGGTCACCAACTCCGGCGGTACCGCGCTGGTCAAGGCCACCGCCGAACGCTGGCAGTCCCTCACCGGTTGCTCGGTGGTGGAAGGCTACGGCCTGACCGAAACCTCGCCCGTGGCCAGCACCAACCCCTACGGCAACCAGGCGCGCCTCGGCACCGTGGGCATCCCGGTTCCGGGCACCGCCTTCAAGACCATCGATGACGCCGGCAACGAACTGCCCCTGGGCGAGCGCGGCGAGCTGTGCATCAAGGGTCCGCAGGTGATGAAGGGCTATTGGCAGCGCCCTGAAGCCACCGCCGAGGTGCTGGACGCCGACGGCTGGCTGAAGACCGGCGACATCGCGGTGATCGACCCCGACGGCTTTGTGCGCATCGTCGACCGCAAGAAGGACCTGATCATCGTCTCCGGTTTCAACGTCTACCCGAACGAGATCGAAGACGTGGTCATGGCTCACCCGAAGGTCGCCAACTGCGCGGCGATCGGCGTGCCGGACGAGAAATCCGGCGAGGCGGTGAAGCTCTTCGTGGTGCCGCGCGAGGGCGGCGTCAGCATCGAGGAGCTTAAGGCCTACTGCAAGGAAAACTTCACCGGCTACAAGGTGCCCAAGCACATCGTGCTGAAGGACGCCCTGCCGATGACCCCGGTAGGCAAGATCCTGCGTCGCGAGCTGCGCGACATCGCCTGACCGAACAGGGCAGGGCGGTCCGCCGTCCTGCCCTCGCTCCGCCTGCCCCGCCTTCCCCCCGCTTTTTGCACGGACGGCTTGTCCGACAGTCCGATCCCCTCCTTGAGAACCCGTGAAAGCCGCGGAATACGCCGTTTGTCGGCGAATTAGAGTTCGGACTCCAAATGTGACCAGCTGCACTGCTTTGGGTCACTTTTATGACTGATAAGGGCTGGTTTGGTGCTGGTGAGCCTCTTTTAAAGCTGCTACTCTCGGCGCGTTTTTTTGCCCGTTCGGGCGCACAATCGCACAGAACACAACAAACAACTGTCCCTCGGAGGACAGTGAAATCAGCTGTTGCTTAGGAGTGGGCCTCCATGACCGAAAACTTCTGGAAGGACAAATATCCAGCGGGCGTTCCTGCCGAGATCAACGCCGACCAATACCCCAACGTCCAGGCGGTATTGAAGGAGTCCTGCCAACGCTTTGCCGACAAGCCCGCATTCAGCAACCTGGGCAAGACCCTCACCTACGGTGAGCTCTACGAACTTTCCGGTGCCTTCGCCGCCTACCTGCAGAACCACACCGACCTCAAGCCCGGCGACCGCATCGCCGTGCAGCTGCCGAACATCCTGCAGTACCCGGTAGTGGTCTTCGGCGCCATGCGTGCCGGCCTGATCGTGGTCAACACCAACCCGCTGTACACCGCGCGGGAAATGGAGCACCAGTTCAACGACGCCGGCGCCAAGGCGCTGGTCTGCCTGGCCAACATGGCCCACCTGGCCGAGGAAGTGCTGCCCCGCACCGGCGTGAAGCACGTCATCGTCACCGAAGTCGGCGACCTGCTGCCGACCTTCAAGCGCCTGCTGGTCAATGCCGTGATCAAGCACGTGAAGAAGATGGTGCCGCCTTTCAGCCTGCCCCAGGCGGTCAAGCTCAACGATGCCCTGGCCAAGGGCCGTGGCCGCGCCGTCCGTGAAGTCAGCCCGCAGAGCGGCGACATCGCCGTGCTGCAATACACCGGTGGCACCACCGGCGTTGCCAAGGGCGCGATGCTGACCCACCGCAACCTGATCGCCAACATGCTGCAGTGCAAGGCATTGATGGGCGCCAACCTGAACGACGGTTGCGAGATTCTCATCACCCCGCTGCCGCTCTATCACATCTACGCCTTCACCTTCCATTGCATGGCGATGATGCTGACCGGCAACCACAACATCCTCATTTCCAACCCGCGCGACCTGCCGGCCATGACCAAGGAACTGTCGAAGTACAAGTTCACCGGTTTCGTCGGCCTGAACACCCTCTTCGTTGCCCTGTGCAACAACGAGGGCTTCCGCAAGCTGGACTTCTCCGCGCTGAAGCTGACCCTGTCCGGCGGCATGGCCCTGCAACTGGCCACTGCCGAGCGCTGGAAGCAGGTCACCGGTTGCGCCATCAGCGAAGGCTACGGCATGACCGAGACCAGCCCGGTGGTATCGGTGAACCCCTTCCAGAGCATCCAGATCGGCACCATCGGCATCCCGGTTCCGTCCACCCAGTGCAAGGTGGTGGACGAAGAGGGCAAGGACGTTGGCCTGGGCGCGCCCGGCGAGCTGTGCGTGAAAGGCCCGCAGGTGATGAAGGGCTACTGGCAGCGCCAGGAAGCCACCGACGAAATCCTCGATGCCGACGGCTGGCTGAAGACCGGTGACGTCGCGGTGATCCAGGACGACGGCTTCATGCGCATCGTCGACCGCAAGAAGGACATGATTCTGGTCTCGGGCTTCAACGTGTACCCGAACGAACTGGAAGACGTGCTGGCGACCCTGCCGGGCGTGCTGCAGTGCGCCGCCATCGGCGTTCCGGACGAGAAATCCGGCGAGGCGATCAAGATGTTCGTTGTGGCCAAGCCTGGCGTCAGCCTGACCAAGGAACAGGTGATGGAGCACATGCGCAGCAACGTCACCGGCTACAAGGTGCCGCGTGCCATCGAGTTCCGCGATGTGCTGCCGACCACCAACGTCGGCAAGATCCTGCGCCGCGAACTGCGTGACGAAGAGCTGAAGAAGCTCAAGGCGAAGCAGGAAAAGGCCCAGGCCTGATCCCGCCTAACCAGCCAAGGCCCCGCACATGCGGGGCCTTGTCGTTTCCGGCGGTCTACGGCGCTGATGAGGCTTGGACCTGCAGGGGCGAATGAATTCGCCCCTGCAGGTCCAAGCCTGCGCCGGGGGAAATCTGCGACAATTCCGCCCTTGCCGAAAACGACAGCAGAATCAGCGGAACCGATGAGCGAGCAATCCCCCAGCCCCGAACAACTCCTGCAACGCCTCGATCAGGCCATGGGCGCCGACCGGCATCGCCTGCGCCGGCAGCTCCATGAACTGCGCAAACAGCCGGATGCCACCAAGCTGGCGCAATGGGTCGAGCGCTTCCAGGCCTCGGTGGCGCGGGCGGAGGCGCGGCGTGCCAGCGTGCCGGTGATGCGCTACGACGATGCCCTGCCCATCGCCGCCAAGCGCGACGAGATCAAGGCGGCCCTGGAAAAGCACCAGGTGCTGGTGATCGCCGGCGAAACCGGTTCGGGCAAGACCACCCAGTTGCCGAAGATCTGCCTGGAGATCGGCCGCGGCACCCACGGTCTGATCGGCCATACCCAGCCGCGCCGGCTGGCGGCACGCAGCGTGGCCACGCGGGTTGCGGAAGAAATCGGCAGCCCCCTGGGCGAGCTGGTGGGCTACCAGGTGCGCTTCGAGGACCAGTCCAACGAACGCAGCCTGATCAAGCTGATGACCGACGGCATCCTGCTGGCCGAAACCCAGCACGACCGTTTCCTCGAACGCTACGACACCATCATCGTCGACGAGGCCCACGAGCGAAGCCTGAACATCGACTTCCTCCTCGGCTACCTGAAAACCCTGCTGCCGCGCCGCCCCGACCTCAAGCTGATCATCACCTCGGCCACCATCGACCTGGAGCGTTTCTCCAAGCATTTCGGTGGGGGCGGCCTTCCCGATGCGCCGATCATCGAAGTCTCCGGCCGCACCTACCCGGTGGACACCTGGTACCGGCCGCTGGCCGCCGAGGTGGACGAAGACGGCGAAGCGCTGTTCGACGACTTGTCCGTGGACCAGGGCATCCTCCGCGCCCTGGACGAGATCTCCGCCCACGAACGCGAAGTGGGCAAGCGCCCCGGCGACGTGCTGGTGTTCCTCCCCGGCGAGCGGGAAATCCGCGACTGCGCCGAGGTGCTGCGCAAGGCCAACCTCAAGCACACCGAAGTGCTGCCGTTGTACGCGCGCCTGACGCCGGCCGAACAGCAGAAAATCTTCCAGCCCATGCCGGGCCGCAAGATCGTCCTGTCCACCAACGTCGCGGAAACCTCGCTGACGGTGCCGGGCATCCGCTACGTGATCGACAGCGGCACCGCGCGCATCAGCCGCTACAGCTACCGCGCCAAGGTCCAGCGCCTGCCGGTGGAAGCGGTGTCCCAGGCCAGCGCCAACCAGCGCAAGGGCCGTTGCGGCCGGGTCGAGCCGGGTATCTGCGTACGCCTCTACAGCGAGGAAGATTTCCTTTCCCGCCCGACCTTCACCGACCCGGAGATCCTGCGCACCAACCTTGCGGCGGTGATCCTGCAGATGCTCCACCTGCGCCTGGGCGATATCGAAGCCTTCCCCTTCATCGAGCCGCCGGACGGCAAGGCGATCAAGGACGGCTTCACCCTGTTGCAGGAGCTCTCGGCGGTGAACCGCGAGAGCCAGCTCACCCCCATCGGCCGCCAGCTGGCGCGCCTGCCCATCGACCCGCGCCTGGGCCGCATGGTGCTGGAAGGCGCCCGCCAGGGCAGCCTCGACGAAGTGCTGGTGATTACCGCCGCGCTGTCGGTGCAGGACCCGCGCGAGCGCCCCATCGAACGCCAGCAGGCCGCCGACCAGGCGCACGCGCAATGGAAGGATGTGGATTCCGATTTCGCCGCGCTGATCAACCTCTGGCGTGGCTTCGAGGAACAGCGCCAGGCGCTGGGCTCCAACGCATTGCGCACCTGGTGCCGGAAGAACTTCCTCAACTACCTGCGCCTGCGCGAATGGCGCGACGCCCACCGCCAACTGGTGCTGATCTGCCGCGAGCTGAAGCTCTTCCCCGTAGCCGGCAAGGGCGAGAGCACCGAAGCTGCCAAGCCACAGAAAGACGCCAAACCACGTCCTCAGCCGGCGCCCGGCAAGGCGGGTGAAGCCCCCGAGCGCAGCATCGATTACGCCAAGGTGCACAAGGCGATCCTCTGCGGCCTGCTGAGCCAGATCGGCCAGAAGACCGAAGACGGCGACTACCTCGGCGCGCGTCAGCGGCGCTTCTGGATCCATCCGGGCACCGCCATCGCCAGGAAGCGCCCGCAGTGGGTGATGACCGCCGAGCTGGTGGAAACCACCAAGCTGTTCGCGCGAATGGTGGCGAAGATCGAGCCGGACTGGCTGGAGCCCCTGGCCGGCCACCTGGTGAAGAAGAATCACCTGGAGCCGCACTGGGAGAAGCGTCGCGGCCAGGTCGTGGCCTTCGAGCAGATCACCCTCTACGGCCTGATCATCGTCGGCCGCCGCGCGGTGCATTACGGCCCGGTGGACCCGGAAGTCTCCCGTGAGCTGTTCATCCGCGAAGGCCTGGTACGTGGCGAAATCCACAGCAGGGCGAAATGCCTCGCGGCCAACCGGCAGTTGCTGGAGAAACTCGACGAACTGGAAGCCAAGGCTCGCCGCCGTGACATCCTCGCCGATGAGGAAACCCTGTTCGCCTACTACGCGGCGCGCCTGCCGGCGGACATCTACCAGACCGCCAGCTTCGAGAAATGGTACGAGCGCGAAAGGGCGAACAACCCTGACCTGTTGATCATGCGCGAGGAGGACGTGCTGGCCCGCGAAGCCAGCGAAGTCACCGCCGCGCAGTACCCGGACAAACTGCGCCTGGGCGAATTGCAACTGCCGCTGACCTACCACTTCGAACCCGGTCACCCGCGTGACGGCGTGACCCTGCGGGTGCCGGCGCCGCTGCTGCCGCAATTGCCGGCGGAGCGCCTGGAATGGCTGGTGCCGGGTCTGCTGGAGGCCAAGTGCGTCGCCCTGGTGCGCAACCTGCCCAAGGCCATCCGCAAGAACTTCGTACCGGTGCCGGACTTCGTGAAGGCGGCGCTGGACAAGATCGTCTTCGGCCAGGGTTCGTTGCCTGAATCCCTGGGCCGCGAACTCACCCGCATGACCGGCGCCCGCGTGCCGGAAGAAGCCTGGGTCGAGGCCGCGGTGCAGCTGGAAAACCACCTGAAGATGAACCTCGAGGTGGTGGACGCCCGTGGCAAGTTCCTCGGCGAAGGACGCGACCTGGCCGAGATCACCGCGCGCTTTGCCGAAGCCAGCCAGGCCGCCCTGGCCATTCCGCAGGCGCAGCAGGAGCAGAAGCCGGTGGAGGCCAAGGGCTTTGCCCAGGTGGCGGAAAAGACCCAGCAGAAGGTCGCCGGCCTTTCCATGACCGTCTACCCCGCGCTGGTGGAGGAGGGTGGCAGCGTCAAGGAAAGCCGCTTCCCTACCCAGGCCGAAGCTGACTGGCAACACCGTCGCGCCCTGCAGCGCCTCTTGCTGCAGCAACTGGCGGAAACCGCCAAGTTCCTCCGCGGCAAGTTGCCGGGCCTTACCGAGCTGGGCGTGCTGTATCGCGACATGGGCCGCGTCGATGCGCTGGTGGAAGACATTCTCCTGGCCAGCCTGGACAGCTGCATCCTCGACGGCGAAGCCAGCCTGCCCCGCGACGGCGCCGCTCTGGCCTCGCTCGCCGAGAAGAAGCGCGGCGCCTGGGCCGAGCACGCTGAGCGCCTGGCGCGCCTGACCCTGGAAATCCTCAAGCTCTGGCATGCCCTGCAGAAGCGCTTCAAGGGCCGCATCGACCTGGCCCAGGCGGTGGCGCTGAACGACATCAAGGCGCAGCTGGGCAACCTGGTCTATCCGGGCTTCGTCCGCGAAACCCCGGTCGAATGGTTGAGGGAGCTACCGCGCTACCTCAAGGCCATCGAGCAGCGTTTCGACAAGATCGCTGCCCAGCTGCAGCGCGACCGCGTCTGGTCCGGCGAGCTGGCTGGTTACTGGGAGCAATACCAGGCGCGCCTGGCCAAGCACGCCCAGGAAGGCAAGCGCGACCCGGAGCTGGTGCTCTATCGCTGGATGCTGGAGGAATACCGCGTGTCGCTGTTCGCCCAGCAGCTGGGTACGAAGATGGCGGTGTCCGACAAGCGCCTGAACAAACAGTGGAGCCAGGTAGAAGCCTGATGAGCGATTCCTTCGAAATCCGTCCCATGAGCCCCGAGCTCTACCGCAAGCAGACCCGCCGCATCACCCTGGTGGTCGCGGCGATCTTCATCGCCCTGGCGCTGCTGTTGTCCACCTTTTGCGTACAGGTGTTCGGCACGCCCGGCGGCGATAACTTCCGCTGGAACCTGATTGGTGTGCTGGCCGGGCTGGCGATTACCGTCGCCGTGGTGCGCATCCAGCTCTGGCCACGCCCCTGGATGGCCCCGGCCGTTTACGGCTGGCAGCTCAAGCGCAGCCTGATGCGCGTCACCAACGTCATGCACAAGGTCAAGGCGGGAGTGGCGGCGGGAGATCCAGCGGCGATGAAGCTGCTGCGCTTCTACCACCTGGGCCTGACCCAGATGCACCAGCTGGACGGCAACAGCGCCGACCTCAGCCACCACGTGCGCGAGATCGACCAGCATCGCGAAGCGATGGAGGCACAGGGGCTGGAAGTGGAGCAGAACCGTCTGGACCTGGCCTGGCTGGAGGCGGTGAAGGGGTACGGCAAGTAGTTCCGACAAGATCCAACCAATCCGCCCAGCTTCAGGCCCGGGTGCGCTTCAGGATTACTGAGTGCTGTCCGGCGCGAGTCACCCCTCTACCTTTGGGAGAGGGGAGGGGGTGAGGGAAATTGTGCCGCGCATGTAATCCCAAGGGCAGCTCTTCGATCTGCTTGGCGAATGAATTCGCCCCTACAGGGCCCGTGCCAGGGCAAGGTGGCGCCGGCGCGAGTCACCCCTCGCCCTCTGGGGTGAAGAGGCACGCTTTCGGAAGCACCGCTTCCGGTGCCGATGAACGACTGAGCGCGAAGCGATCGGGCTGGGGCGCAGAGCGGGGGCCGGGGCGGGCCGCGTTCGGATGAGGGGGCCTTCAGGCTAGCGCGAAAGCCAAGCTGCTATCGCCCCCCCAACCTCAAGCTGTACTCCGCCACTGCCTTCTCATCCGCCGCCACGCGCTCCGGCAGGAATTCACGGAGGAATTCCACCCAGGTACGGATCTTCGCGTCGAGGAATTGCCGCGAAGGGTAGAGGGCGTAGATGCCCAGGGGAAAGAGGCTGTGGTTGGGCAGGACGCGCACCAGGCTGCCGTCCCTCAGGCCGCTGATGGCCGAGTACACCGGCACCACGCCAACCCCTATGCCGGCCTTGATGGCTTCGGTCATGGCGTCGGCGGTGTTCACCTGGAAGGGCGTCTGGCTGATGCTGACCATCTCCTGGCCGTCCGGTCCTTCGAACAGCCACTTGTCCAGGGACATCACGTTGTTCACCAGGCGCAGGCAGCGGTGCTTCGCCAGCTCAGCGGGCAGGCGCGGCGCGCCGTGCTTCTCGATGTAGCCGGGCGATGCGCAGAGCACGCTGTAGGTGGTGCCGAGCTGCTTGGAAATGAACCCCGAGTCCGGCAGTTCCTGGGCGATCACCACCGAGATGTCGTAACCCTCGTCGAGGATGTCGGTGGTGCGGTTGGCCAGGGTCAGGTCGAAGCTCACGTCCGGGTATTTCTCGCTGTACCCGGCGATGGCCTTGATCAGGTAGTGCTGGCCGATGCCGGTCATGGCATGCACCTTCAGATTGCCCACTGGGCGTGCATGAGCCTCGCTGGCCTCGGCTTCGGCCTCTTCGATATAGCCAAGGATCTGCTCGCAGCGCAGCAGGTAGCGCTGGCCGGCTTCGGTCAGGGCGATGCGGCGGGTGGTGCGGTGCAGCAGGCGGGTGCGCAGATGGGTTTCGAGGGTCGCTACCGCGCGGGAGATGTAGGAAGTGGTGAGGTCCATGCGCTGGGCAGCCGCAGTGAAGCTGCCGGTTTCCGCCACGCAGACGAAGGCGCGCATGTTGAAAAGGATGTCCATGTAGGGTCCTGGCCCGGAAGGGAGCCGAATTTTGTCACGAAGTATGTCGGTGGATTATGGCTGATTCAGTACACAATCCTTTATCTATCCGTCGCCTTATCGCCGAGAGTGCCCAGTTCTAGAATCGCCGCCGTTCCAGGCATCAGCCCTGGTTACCCAGCATTCAGGATATGCCGCAGTGCACCGCAATCCTTGGCCCGGCGTCGCCCGCGCCAGTCTGTTCTCCGTCGTTTCGCTCCTCTGCGCTTGTATCGATAGTCAGGGCATAGCCCCCCAGGCCGAGCGCCTGGACGCCACCCAATTGGACCCCGGTTCGGCCATTCGCCGTGCCGAGCGCGATGCTGCCTGGCCCAGCACCCAGTGGTGGCGCGCCTACGGCGACCCGCAACTGGACGTCTGGATGGAGCAGGCACTGGCCGACAGCCCCAGCTTGGCCATGGCCGCTGCCCGCGTACGCCAGGCCCGCGCCCTGGCCGGGGTGGTGGAGTCGGCCGAGCAGCCCCAGGTCAACTTCGATGCCAACCTGCAGCGCAAACGCTGGCCCGATGATTACTTCTACGGCCCCGGTGAACTCGCCCGCACCACCAGTTGGAACAACATCAGCCTGCTGGGTTTTTCCTATGACCTCGACCTCTGGGGCCGTGAGCGCAGCCGCAGCCACCAGGCCCTGGACCAGACCCGCGTAGCGGTGGCCGAGGCGCGCCTGGCCGCGCTGGAACTGCAGGGCAACCTGGTGCGCAGCTATATCCGGCTGGCACTGTTGCACGCGGAGATGGATGTCGCCCGGGCCAATCTTTCCCAGCAGGAACAAGTCCTGCACCTAGCCGAGCGTCGCCTGCGCGATGGTATCGGTACGCGCCTGGACGTCAGCCGCGCCGAGGCGCCCCTGCCGGAAAGCCATCGGCAGATCGACGCGCTGGACGAATCCATCGCCCTGACCCGCAACCAGCTCGCCGCCCTGGCCGGCAAGGGGCCGGGGGAGGGTGAACGCTTGCAGCGTCCCACACTCGATCTGCAGAACCTGCCCGGCCTGCCGGCGCAGCTGCCGCTGGAACTGCTCGGGCGCCGGCCAGACCTGGTGGCCAGCCGCTGGCAGGTGGCGGCGCAGGCGCGTGGCATCGAAGTCGCCAAGGCCGGCTTCTATCCCAACGTCAACCTGCTGGGCGGCATCGGCTCCAACGCCACCCAGGGCGGCGTGCTGGATTTCCTGCGCTACGACAAGCTCACCTACAGCCTCGGCCCGGCCCTCAGTCTGCCGGTGTTCGACGGCGGCCTGCGCCGTGGCGAACTCGGCGCCGCTGCTGCCGAATACGACCTGGCGGTGGAGCAGTACAACCAGACACTGGTCGCCGCGCTGCAACAGGTGGCCGATGCCCTGGTGCGCATCAAGTCGCTGCATCAGCAGCAGGCACTGGCCGCCGAAGCGGTGGCCGCCGCGCAGAAGACCTGCGACCTCGCGTTGCTGGCCCAGCAACGCGGCCTGACCGACTTCGATACGGTGCTGGAAACCCAGCCCGAATTGTTCCAGCGCCAGCTCCAGCAACAGCAGGTCCGCGCGGCGCTGCTCGGCGCCCAGGCCGACCTGCTGCTGGCCCTTGGCGGCGGCGTGATGCCCGAGCCGGGCGGCCCTTCCGATGCCGGCCTGGCACCGCAGGAACCGCGCCTGCGCTTTCTTCCCAAGTCCTGAGGTCCCTTCATGGTGCAAACCTTCAACCGCGCGCTGGCCGACTGGGCGCGCAGTGACGGCCTGACCTGGGCCTTCATCTTCAAGGCGCTGCTCACTGCCTTCCTGGCGCTGTGGCTGGCCTATCGCCTGGAACTACCGCAGCCGGGAACCGTGCTGGTGACCGTGTTCATCGTCATGCAGCCGCAGAGCGGGCAGGTCCTGGCCAAGAGCTTCTACCGCATCATCGGCACCCTGTTGGGGCTGACGGTGATGGTGGCGCTGATCGCCCTGTTCAACCAGGAGCGGGTGCTGTTCATGCTCTGCCTGGCGATCTGGATCGGCCTGTGCACAGCCGGGGCTGCGCGCTATCGCGACTTCCGCGGCTACGCCTGCGTGCTGGCCGGCTACACGGCGGTGATGATCGGCCTGCCGGCCACGACCCACCCCGACGACGCCTTCATGTTGGCGCTCTGGCGGGTGCTGGAAATCAGCCTGGGCATTCTCTGCACCGGCCTGGTCAACGGGCTGATCCTGCCGCAGAGCACCAGTACCGACCTGCGCAACACCCTGCATGGACGCTTCCGCGACTTCGCCGCCTTCGCCTGCGAAGGGCTGGCCGGCGGCCTGGATACCGCGCGCTTCGACGCCAGCACCGCGCGCTTTGCCGCCGCCGCCGTGAGCCTGGAGAACATGCGCAGCGCAACCGCCTTCGAAGACCCGCACATGCGCATGCGCAGCGGGCGCCTGGCGCGGCTGAACAATGAGTTCATGGTGCTCTCCACCCGTTTCCACGGCCTGCACCAGTTGCTGCGCCGTCTCACTGTAGGAGCGAGCTCTGCTCGCGAAGGCTCCGAGCCGACGGAATTCGCCAGCAGAGCTGGCTCCTACGGTGGGATCGTGCTCGCTTCATTGCAGCCGTGCCTGGCCGAAATCGCCGGCCTGCTCGCGCCACTTCGCGATCGCCTCAGCAGCGAAGCCGAGGCGGCGCAGCTCGCCATCCGCCTGGAGGCCTGCAAGCAGGAGCTGATGCAGCTGATCCGCAGCGGTCGGGCGCAGCTCGCCATGCAGCAACCCAGCGAAGCCCAGAGCCTGGACTACGACACCGCCGCCGAACTGCTCTATCGCTTCGCCGACGACCTGCACAACTACGCCCAAACCCACGCCTCGCTGCTGGACGACCACCACGCGCGCGAGCAGTGGAAAGAAAACTTCCGACCCCGCGCCAACGCCGTGGCCGCCGCCGTGGCGGGATTGCGCAGCAGCCTGCTGATCCTGGTGCTCAGTGTGTTCTGGATGGCCACCGCCTGGCCCAGTGGCGGAACCTTCGCCATGACCATCGGCATGGTTTCGGCCCTGGCGTCGTCCTCGTCCAATCCCCGGCGCCTTTCGTTGCAGCTCACCCTGGGTGCTTCCGCCGGCGCCTGCCTCGGCATCTTCATGACCTTCCGGGTGTTGCCCGATATCGACGGATTCGCGCTGCTCTGCTGTGCGCTGGCACCCGTGGTCGCCCTGGGCGCCTGGATGCTCGCGCGGCCGCAAGTGGCCGGCGCCGGCCTGGGCCTGCTGGTGTGGTTCGCCATGACCTCCATGCCCGCCAACCAGACCCTGTTCGACCCCCATCGGGTGCTCAACGAGTACCTCGCCTCGGTGCTGTCCATGGCGTTGGCCACTGCGGCGGCTGCCGTGCTGCTGCCACCCAACCGGCCCTGGCTCTGGCGCCGCCTGGAACATGACCTGCGCATGTGCGTGGTACGCGCGGTGAGTGGCCGGATGAAGGGGCTGGTCTCCGGCTTCGAAAGCGGCACCCGCGATCTGCTGAACCAGGCCTACCTGTATTCCGCCGGCCGCCCGGATGTGCAGCGCCAGCTGCTGCGCTGGATGTTCCTGGTGCAGGAAGTAGGGCATGCGGTGATCGAGCTGCGCCTGGAACAGGCACGCCTGCCGGCGCTGTCCTGCTACGCCGAGTCCATGCCCTGGCGCAACGCCATCCGCGCTATGGGGCGTGCGCTGGTGCGGCTGTTCATCCAACCCTCGGAAGCCAACCGCCAGCGTGCCCTGTCTGCCGTGGAACAGGCTATCGACAGCGTGCGCGGCACCGCCGAGCCCTGTGCACCGCAGTTCGAGACATCCCCCCTGCGCAGGCTGCAGAGCTACCTGCACTTCATCCGCACGTCCCTGCTGGACCCGCAGACCCCGCTGACCGGCGACGCCGTGCCGGCACGCCTGCAAGGAGCCGCCCATGCCGCGTGAGATCGTCCTGCACGGCGTCTATATGCCGAGCCTGACCCTGCTGTTCCTGGTGGCCTTCCTGCTCGGCTGGGGGCTGGACCGCCTGTTCGCCTGGTGCGGCCTCTATCGCCACGCCTGGCACCCGGCGCTGCTGCGCGTCGGCCTGTTCACCTGCCTGTACTGCGCCCTGGCGCTGACCATCTACCGTTGAGGCCCCCATGTCCCTGAAACGCATCATCAGTGTCGGCGCGACCCTGCTCATCCTCACCGTGGCGGTCGTGCTGGTGCGCACCCTTTGGCTGCACTACATGGATTCCCCCTGGACCCGCGACGGCCGCGTGCGCGCCGACGTGATCAACATCGCCCCCGACGTGGCCGGGCTGGTGGCCGATGTGCAGGTGCGGGACAACCAGAACGTAAAGGCCGGGGACCTGCTGCTGCGCATCGATCCCGCCCATTACCAGGTGGCGGTGAAACAGGCCGAAGCCCTGGTGGCGGCGCGCAAGGCCGCGCTGGATATGCGCAGGGTGAATGCCGACCGCCGCGCCGACATGGACGACCTGGTGGTCTCCCGTGAGAGCCGTGAGGATGCCGGCCACCTGGCTGCCTCCGCTCTGGCGGAATACCAGGAGGCGGTCGCCGCCCTGGACGCCGCGAAGCTCAACCTGGCGCGCACCGAAGTGCGAGCCCCGGTGTCCGGCCACATCACCAACCTCAATGTCTACAAGGGCGACTTCGCAGAACGCGGTGAAGCGAGCATGGCGCTGGTGGATGACAGCTCCTTCTACGTCAACGGCTACTTCGAAGAGACGCGCCTGCCGCACATCAAGGTGGGTGACCGTGCCGAGCTGCGCCTGATGAGCGGAGAGCGCATCAGCGGCCATGTGGACAGCATCGCCCGTGGCATCTACGACCGCGACAACCCGGAAAGCCGCGAGCTGATCGCCGATGTGAACCCCACCTTCAACTGGGTGCGCCTGGCCCAGCGCGTGCCGGTGCGCATCCACCTCGACGAGGTGCCGGAGGGCGTGCTGCTGGCCGCCGGGATGACCTGCACCGTGGTAATCGGCGAAGAGGGCAGGGAGCCGGAAACCTCTGGCCTGCTCAACCGATTATTGTTCGCCCTTTCATTCCGGAACCCTACTAACGATTAGGTGAGATTTATTTCTTATAAATCAATCACTAACCAGATTTAACTTTTTCATATTTTTGTGCTGAGCGCGTCCGCCTGCAGGAGGCCACCCGCTCGCACTGGTGGTGAAAGCTCCAAGCAAGGTAATAGCGGCGGTAACTCAGGCCTTTTTGCGCGCTGGTCTCGATCAGATACTGGGGCTACAGCTCTGACATCTGAGGCAGAAGAGAGGACGGGTCGCAGGCGAGCTCGCTGGCGATCCGATATAGCTTTTCGACGGTAATGTTTACTTCACCCCGCTCGATCCGCCCCATGTAGCTGCGGTCGATACTGCAGGCCAACGCTAGAGCATCTTGCGAAATCCGGCAGGCATTCCTCTGTGCCCGGATGCGTTCCCCTAGCGCTTTCGCCAAGTTGTCCATGACCGTCTCAATTTCACTTGAGGCGGAACTATCGTGCGTTTGCGGACGCACAGGCCACGGATTATAATCCGCATTTCTTTCGCGTTAACTCTTGTGGTTCCTCGATGAAAACGGCCTCGTTTACCTTCGACAGGCGTCTGTATGAGCTGCTTCAGGAGGAAGCGCGGGCAAGGTTCACCACTCGTGAACTGCGTGATGCTTATGCCAAGCGCCTGGATGGCATGAATTTCCGTATCGGCGATTTACGTCGCTATGTGTATGAGCAAATCCGCCGAATGCTGCGCATCGGCTGGGTTGTACTCGATGAGGAGCGTCGGTCGCGGGGGCAGGTCTACCGCCTGCAGTCCACACCGGCCCACCTGCAGCTGGAGCTGATCGACAACGGGTTCGAGAACAGTCTCAAATCTTCCTCTGAGCCAATGCAGGAACCTTCAGGTCCTGATGCACCGTCTGGACCGCTTGCACCTTCATCCAGCGCGGAGCAGCACTTGGAAGCGCTCCACAACGAGATCCGCTTGGACTTCCTGTCGTCGATGGGCGAGGCGGAGCGATACAAGCTGCTCCTGGATGAGTTGCCGCATCTGCGAGACAAGGTCGAAGCCGAATACCTGGAGGCTAGAGACCGCAGTTCACGCTTGCTCGGGCATCTCCGGGCTATCGAGAAGACACTCAAGACGCTTGCTGCTGCACGATGACTAGATCGCTACGAGACTGGCAGTTCAGCTGCATCAAAAGGGCGTTGGAGCACTTTACCGTCACGCCGCACTTCTTCTGCCAGGCAACGCCGGGCGCCGGCAAGACGCGTATGGCGGCAGAGCTGGCTGGCAAACTGCTTGAGCAGGACAAGATCGATCTGGTGTTGTGCTTTGCGCCATCTTGCCAAGTTGTTGAAGGCTTTCGCTCGACCTTTGCGGCGGTGCTCGGCAGACGTCTGGATGGGCAAATGGGCGCAGTGGGAGCGGCGTTCACCTACCAGGCCATGGAGTACCGAGATGAAGGGTTCTGGCAGCTGCTTGATGACTATCGAGTGCTCGTGGTCTTCGATGAAATTCACCACTGTGCTGGTCATGACCCACTGCTCAGCAACGCCTGGGGTCAGCAGATACTCCGCCGGATACAAGACCGGGCGGCCTTCACCTTGGCTCTTTCCGGCACACCATGGCGTTCGGACGACAGGGCCATTGCCCAGGCGCGTTATTCGACGCCCGAGAGGCACTTGATCTGCGACTACCGCTACGGCCTGAAAGAAGCCATCGCCGACGGAGTGTGCCGTTCGCCTCGCATTGTCCTGCTCGACAATCAGAAAGTGAAACTCACCGAGGAGTTGGGCACTGAAAGCACTGTGAGGATGTTTCCCAGCATCGCGAAGCTGTTGGGGGAATCACCCGTCACCTACGAAGAACTGCTGCGGCACGACGAGGTGATCGAGGAACTGCTTGGCCTCGGCTGCAGCAAACTGGATGAGCTTCGCCAGAGCAAACCTGATGCGGCTGGTTTGGTGGTCGCCACTGACATCGAGCACGCCCAGCAAATTGCTCGAGCCCTAGGCGCCAGGGGTGAGGGTTGCCGCATCGTGACCAACAAAACCCCCGATGCGCAGCACGTGATCAATGCGTTCAGGGATGGCGCCTGCCGTTGGATTGTTGCGGTTGGAATGATCAGCGAAGGCACGGACATCCCACGACTGCAAGTGTGTTGTTATCTCAGCCGCATTCGCACCGAGTTGCACTACCGGCAAGTGCTGGGACGAGTGCTTCGGCGCACAGGCAAGTCCGATGATCAGGCTTGGTTGTTTATGCTTGCGGAATTGACCTTACAAGGTTTTGCAGAGCGAATCGCGGATGACTTGCCGGATGACCTGGCGGTACTAAACGCGATACAGATACCCGCCTCCACTCGAGATAAAACGCCCGGTCCGACAGGCGCTGTCGGCAACATCAGCGAACTCGATCGGAACATTAGAAGTAACACCGATCAGACTATTGGAAAAGACCCCGCAGGCACCGTTTCTCTAGGGGGCTTTACAGCCGAGCCAAGTTACCAGGTGAGTTTTTCCCAGTACTACAGGCAGCAGTTGCTAGCTTGTTTCTAATACTGCGACGCCTTGCTCAGTTCTAGCGTGTCCACTTTGGAAAGCAGACAGGATCGACTGCTTCATTGGTCAGAAAAAACCAGGAGAGCATGGGAACCAAAATTCAGTCCGGCGCAGTTACCAGCAGGCGATCGAGCACTTCGAAGTGAGCTGGGGCGGCTTCTTACCGGCCACCAGCGAGAGCATCGCGCGCTACCTGGCCGACCATGCCGGCACGCTGGCGGCCAACACGCTGAAACTGCGTTTGGCCGCCCTGGCGCAATGGCACACCAGCCAGGGCTTTCCCGACCCGACCAAGAGTCCCCTGGTGCGCCAGGTGCTGAAGGGCATCCGCACCCTGTACCCGAAACCGGAGAAGCAGGCTGAGCCGCTGCAACTGCGCGAGTTGGAGCGGTGCGTGGTTTGGTAGGAGCGGGTCGGGGAGGCGGCCCGTGTGGCAGGTGACCGGTCGCGACTACTGCGCTGCTGGCGGGACCGGGCTCTGCTGCTTGGCTTCTGGCGCGCCTTTCGCAGCGACGAGCTGTGTCGTCTGCAGATCGAGCACATCCAGGTGCGGCCGGGCGAGGGCATGCAACTGTTCCTGCCCTGGAGCAAGGCGGACCGTGACAACCAGGGGCGGACTTACCAGGCGCCAGCGTTGGCTCAGTTCTGCCCGGTGCAGGCCTATCTCGACTGGATCAGTGTCGCGGGCCTCACGCGTGAGCCGGTGTTCCGTGGCATTGACCGCTGGGGGCATTTGGACGAGCAGGCGCTGCACTCGCACAGCATCATTCCGCTGCTGCGTGCCGTGCTGAAGGGGGCCGGTTTACCCGCTGAGGCGTACAGCAGCCATTCCCTGCGCCGCGGGTTCGCCACCTGGGCGACCAGTAACGGTTGGGATCAGAAGGCGCTGATGAGCTATGTCGGCTGGCGCGACGCCAAGTCGGCGCTGCGCCTTATCGAAAGCAGTGGCGTTTTCCCGGGGCAACTCCGGCCTTGGGCCTCCAGTGTTGAGTACGCTGCGCTACCGACCTTGCCGGGTCCAGATGCTTGGCGGGGTAATTGACCGGCTTGGGTGGTTGGATGTGGGAGGTGATGCGGACTACAGGTCGCGCTATCAATGGGGCGGGCGACCTCGCGCGCCGCTAGACGCCCCCGTGCTCCACAGCCTGCATCGACCTGACCAAGGCCTGGTTAATCCACCAAGGTCGCGAGCAAGGCCATGGCAAGCTTCACATATGTCTGCCTTACGCCAAAGGCTCTAGTCCAAGGGAATCGGCGGTAAGTTGGGCGATTTTATGTTCAGCCCGCGATTATGCGGAGTCGCCCTAGAGGGACGGCGCAGGGGTCGATTCGGCGCACATTCCGCCTTTGATAGGCCTTCTCCACTCGCCATAAAAGTTGGTGGTTTCCTGTGATCTCT
>NZ_JACXBU010000019.1 GCF_014700075.1 Pseudomonas sp. JM0905a
TCCAGCCCGACCTGCTGCAGAGCAGCCTGGAAGCCGCCAAGGCCAAGGACCCGGAACTGCGCGTGCAACTGCAGGCCGACGACCAGGTGGACTACGGCGCCGTGGCCCGCGCCATGGCCTCCATCGAACGGGCGGGCATCACCAAGCTCGCAGTGATCACCGCGCGCTGACAGCCTTGGCTTTTTGTAGGTTGGTCTGAGCTACGCGAAGCCCAACGAGCGAACCTGATGCCATACAACGTTGGGCTTCGCTGCGCTCAGCGCCAACCTACGGTGCTACCGCGCTGATAGGCTTGGCTGATTTGTAGGTTGGGCCGAGCCTCGCGAAGCCCGACAAGCGGAGCTGATGCCCTGCAATGTTGGCCCTCGCTGCGCTCGGACCAACCTACGGTGCGATTGGGGCAGTGCTCATCCTGCGGCACCCCTCTCCCCCGTCCCCTCTCCCTGGGGAGGAGAGGGGTGACGGTCGGCTCACCTCTGGCGCAGTCCTGTGGGGGCGAATTCATTCGCGAAGAAACCCGCACCGCTGCGTCCCGACTGCTGCTCCACCAGCACCCTGCTGCTGCCCCACCAGCAATGCCTGCCGAATCCCGCCTCACCTCGCCGCCGAAACCCGCATCATTGCTGACCTCGCAACACTTACCTACCTCTGGCACACATGCTGCAACGTCACTTTGCCTTCGTAATCAGGACCTTGCGCATGCAATCCCTCCCTTCCCCAGTGACAGGAAAGCCCCAGCCGTGAACCCGCGCTTTCTCGTCAATTTCATGTTCCTCGCAGCCTTCAGCGGCGCCACCATCGGCATGGCCAAGATCGTCACCACGCTCTATGCGATCGGGATCGGTGCCAACACCATGCAGATCGGCATCATCTCGGCGATGGAATCCCTCGGCATGGTGTTCCTCACCCTGCCTGCTGGGTTCGTCATCGCACGCTACGGCACCCGCCGGGTGTATTTCCTGGCGAGCCTCGGTCCGATGCTGCTGAACCTGGCCATCCCGCTCTTCGCCAACTGGCTGTGGCTGGCCGCCGCGCGCCTGCTGATCGGCTTCTGCATCCCGTTCCGCATCGTCGCCATGAACAGCGCCTTCCTCCAGCAACTGCGGCATATCGGCCTCGCCAAAGCTGGCTGGTATCGCATGGCTCTGACCGTGGGCATGAGCATCCTTGGTCCGCTGCTGGGCAACTGGCTGACCGGCACCACCAGCCATGCCCTGGCCTTCGCCCTGATCGGCCTGTGCTTCGGCCTGATGGCGGTCTACAGCCTGGGCTTCTGGGGCGAGGAAAGCAGCCCCGCACAGGAAGCCGGTGCGCCAGTGGACGGAGGCAATTTCCTCGAACAGATCAAGGCCATGCTGGCCAACCCCGACATCGCCGAAAGCTGCCTGCTGGAGATGCTCGGCAATTCCACCGGCGCCCTGTTCGGCACCTTCATCCTCCTGCTGGCGATGGACGTGGCCCGGCTCTCCCAGGCCCAAGCCGTGAGCCTGCTGATGGTCCAGGGCATCTCTTCGGTCGTCGCGCTTTTCAGCCTGGGTTACCTGGTGCAGCGCAGCGGTCGTGGCACCGCCTACCTGGTGGCCCTGGCCGCTGCTATCGCCGCACTGCTGCTGTTGGGCACGGCCCACCACTACGCGCTCCTGGCGCTGGGCGCGGTGTTGCTGAGCATCGCCGGGGCCCTGGTACACCTGGTGAACATGGGCCGGCTCAGCGAGCACCGCATGGACAAGAGCAAGATATCCGGCCTGTTCAACCTGGCCGGCATGCTCGGTGGCTTCAGCGGCGCCATGCTCGGCGGCTTGCTCGGCCAGGCGCTGGGGCTGGATCGCCTGTTCCTCTGCTGGATTCCACTGGTACTGCTCGCTGCCCTCGCCTGCTGGTTCCTGGCGCAACGCCGCAGCCGCGCTTCCCTTTCCCTGCTGAACGAGAATTGAAGATGCATCCTGGATTGAAGAAGTTCTCCAGCCGGGCCAGTTGGCTCATCTCACCGATCGCCCTGCTCGTGCTCTGGGTCGTGGTGGCTGACGCCGGCCTGTTCCCCCAACAATTGCTGGTGCCACCGCTGCATGTGCTGCAGGCCTTCGAGGAGCTGCTGGCCAGCGGCGAGCTGCAGGACCACCTGCTGAACAGCCTGTCGCGTCTTGCCCTCGGCTTCACCATCGGTGCCCTGGGCGGCCTGCTGTTCGGCGTGCTGATGGCCCTGTCGAAAACGGTCACGGCCTATTGCGGGCCGCTGTTCCATACCCTGCGGCAGATTCCCAGCATCGCGTTGATCCCGATGTTCGTGCTGTTTTTCGGCATCGAGGAAACCTTCAAGATCGTGATCGTCGCCAAAGCCGCGTTCTTCCCGGTGGCACTGGCCGCCAGCGAGGGCGTCAAGGCGATCCCGCGCAGCTACTTCGAGGTAGCGGACGTCTACCGCCTGCGCTGGCCCACGCTGATCCGTGAAGTCGCCCTGCCGGCTGCGGCGCCGCCCATCCTCACCGGCCTGCGCATCAGCCTGACCCGCGCCTGGGTGGTGCTGGTGGCCGCCGAGCTGCTGGCCGCCGACAGTGGCCTGGGGCAGATGATCGAAATGAGCCGGCAGATGCTGCGCATAGACGTGGTCATGGTCGGGGTGGTGATGGCTGGCGTGGTCGGTTTCTCCCTCGACTTCCTGTTCCGCCTGCTCGAACGACACCTGTTCCGCTGGAAAACCCGCTAGGAGGCGCCCATGTCCCTGTCCCTTTCTTCCCTGCGCCACCTGCGCGGCCTGCTGCTTCCGGCCCTGCTGCTGGTGGGCTGGGAATACATGTCGCGCCAGGATGCGTCCGGCGCCTACGCCTTCGTGCCGCTGGCGGAGATCGGCAAGAGCCTGGTCGCCCTGGTGGTAGGTGGCGAGCTGTTCGTCAACATGTTCGCCAGCCTGGCGCGCACCAGCAGCGGGCTGTTCTTCGGCATCGTCTTCGGTGTGGCGTTGGGTGTGCTGATGGCGCTGTCGCGCGTCGCCGACCGGCTGATCGGCCCTCTACTGCACTCAATCCGCCAGGTGCCGATGCTGGGCTGGATTCCGCTGATCGCCATGTGGTTCGGCAATGGCGAGTTCTCCAAGGTGTTCATCGTCTCGCTGGCGGCTTTCTACCCCATGGTGCTGAACACCTATGAAGGCTTCAGCCACGTCGACCGGCGCCTGCGTGAAGTGGGCCGGGTGCTGGAACTGAAGCCCTTCCAGCAGTTCTTCCACGTGCTGCTGCCGGCAGCCTTGCCGAGCATCGCCACCGGCGTTCTGCATGCCCTGGCGTTCGCCTGGGTCACGGCGGTGGGCAGCGAGCTGTTCCTCTCCTCCGGGGCCGGCCTGGGCAACCTGATGATGAATGCCGAAGCCGGTTCGCGCATGGACGTGATCGTCCTCAGCGTGCTCTGCATCGGTCTGCTCGGCTACCTGATGAACCTTCTCTTCACCCGTCTGGCCAGCCACCTGCTGCGCTGGCGCAACCTCCGCTGAGGCCACCATGACAGCCATCCCCAAGCTCGCTCCGGCTACCGAGGAGCACACCCTGCCAGGCGCCCTGGAAATCCGCGGCCTGTCCAAGTCCTACAGCATCGAAGGCCGCAGTCTGCCGGTGCTGGAGAGCGTCGACCTGAAGGTCAACCCCGGCGAGTTCGTCAGCATCGTCGGCGCCAGCGGCTGCGGCAAATCCACCTTGCTGCGCCTGATCGTCGGCCTGGAAGCCGAGTACCAGGGCGACATCCTGCTGGACGGCGAGCGCATCGTCGCCACCAGCCTGGAGCGCGGCATCGTCTTCCAGGATCACCGTCTGTTTCCCTGGATGACGGTGCAGAAGAACATCGGCCTGGCGCTGAAGAACCACAAGCTGTCGAAGGCGGAGAAGGACCGACTGGTCGCCGAACACATCGCCCTGGTGAACCTGACTGGCTTCGAGAACGCCTATCCGCACCAGCTTTCCGGTGGTATGGCGCAACGGGCGGCCATCGCCCGAGCATTGATCACCAAGCCGAAGATCCTGCTGCTGGACGAACCCCTGGGCGCCCTCGACGCCCTCACTCGCGTGCATCTGCAGCGGGAGCTGCAACGCATCTGGGTGCAACAACGCAGCACCATGATCATGGTGACTCACGACGTGGAAGAGGCGCTTTACCTGGGTGACCGGGTCATCGTCATGGACGCCCACCCGGGCCGGATCAAGCACGAGATCAAGGTCGGCCTGCCCCACCCGCGAGATAGGGCCGCCCCGCTGTTGCACAAGCTCAAGGAGGAATTGCTCGGGGAGCTGACCGGGCATTGAGGATGGTCGCGCCATCGGCGCGAACTTGTGGGAGCGATTTCAATCGCTAAGCGGACCGCAGGTTCGCCCTTTGGTGGACAAGGTGCAGCTGCGCTGCCCATAGCGAATGAATTCGCCCCCACAAGAGAAAACCCTGCAACGCTCAGTCACTGCTGCTTACGCTTGCGGAACTCGGCCACCTTATGCCGGTTGCCGCACAGCGCCATGCTGCACCAGCGGCGGCGATGCGACTTGGTGCGGTCGTAGAACCAGAGCACGCAGTCCGGGTGCTCGCATTCGCGCACGAGGTTGAAGTCGCCTTCCACCAGCAATTGCGCCGCCGCTTCGGCCAGGGGCGCCAGGTACTGCTCGGCGGTGGCGCTTGCCCGCACCGTTTCCAGTCGCGGTTCTCCGCTGGCCGGCCAGTTCAGCCGCGGGTGGCTGGGCGTCGCCAGGAAACGATTGAGTACATCCGGCGTCCCCTGACCGCCCGCCTTGCGCTGCTCCACCAGCCCGCGCACCGCTTCACGCAGGGTCAGCGCCGCCTTCAGCAATTCACCCTTGGCAAAGTGCGCCTCGGGCAAGTCCCAGCCCGTGCGCTCCAGCCAGGCCTGGACATTCTCATCGCTGCGCCAGAACTCCAGGGGAGCTCCGTCCATCACGGCTTGGGTGTTGAGCATGTCCAGCACGGGGTGGTCGGCCAGTACGAAGGGTTCGAGGGGCTGTGAGGAAGCGGCGGTGGTCATGATGGCGCTCCGGAAAGGTGGATGGCGAAAGAGTAACCCCATAAAGCACGAATGAACAGTTACGACGAACGGCACTAGTAACCACTCTTTAGCCTATTGACAGGTTACATTGCAGGTTCATACTCAGCCCCAGCAGTAACCATCAATATCTACTTTACAAGTTACGGAGTAACCGCCATGACCTCGCCCATCGTGCATATCCCGGTTCGCCACCAATTCGTCGAAGCCGACGGTGTTCGCGTCTTCTACCGTGAAGCCGGCGATCCGGCCGCGCCCACGCTGCTGCTGGTACACGGCTACCCCAGCTCGTCCCACCAGTTCCGCGACCTGATCCCGCTGCTCGCCGACAGGTTCCACATCATCGCGCCGGACCTGCCGGGGTTCGGTTTCACCGAAGTCCCCGCAGAACGCGAGTACCGCTACAGCTTCGATGCCCTGGCCGTCACCCTCGGCGCCTTCGTCGAGACGCTGGGCCTCGAGCGCTATGCCCTCTATGTGTTCGACTACGGCGCGCCCACCGGCCTGCGCCTGGCCCTGGCCCATCCGGAACGGGTCACCGGGCTGATCTCGCAGAATGGCAACGCCTACCTGGAAGGCCTGGGTGATGCCTGGGAGCCGATCCGCGCCTACTGGGCCGAGCCCGGCAACCCCGCGCGCCGCAAGGTGGTGCACGATGCCGTGCTGAACCTGGAAGGCACCCGCTGGCAGTACGTGCATGGCGTGAAGGACCTGGCGCTGGTGGCCCCCGAGTCTTACTACCTGGATGCGCTGCTGCTGGAACGCCCAGGCAACAAGGACATCCAGCTCGACCTGTTCCTCGACTACGCCAACAACCTGAAGCTCTATCCGGCGTTCCAGGCGTTCTTCCGTGATACCCGGCTGCCGACCCTGGTGATCTGGGGCGAACACGACCCCTTCTTCATCCCGCCGGGCGCCGAGGCGTTCAAGCGCGATAACCCCAATGCGGTGGTGGAGTTGCTGGATACCGGGCACTTCGCCCTGGAAACCCATGTCGGCCATATCGCCCAGCGGATTCGTGAGGTGTTGGGGGATATTTCGGCCTGACCTTCCGGCACGGCCTGGATTTTTTGTGGGGCGAATTCATTCGCGAAGCAGGCCGAAGGCCTGCCAACCATGCCAGGGGCTGCTACGCAGCCTTCAGCGAATGAATTCGCCCCCACAGTAGTGCCCCCAAATTTTCGACATTCGTAGCGATTGACCTTCTAGACGATCAGTCTAAAATCCCCTCCCCATGACCGAAGCCAATTCCAAACCCCGTCGCGGCCGGCCGCCCAAGGTCGAGCGCGACTTCGACGATACCCGTGCTGCACTGATCCGTTGCGGCATGGAGATCCTTACCGAGCAGGGTTTCATGTCCACCGGCATCGATGCCGTGCTCAAGCGCGTGGGCGTGCCGAAGGGCTCCTTCTATCACTACTTCGACAGCAAGGAAGCCTTCGGGCAGGCGGTGCTGGAGAGCTACGCCGGCTACTTCGCCCACAAGCTCGACCGCTACCTGTTGCAAGAAAACGTGTCGCCACTGCAACGCCTCGTCAACTTCGTCGAGGACGCCAAGGCTGGCATGGTCAAGCACCAGTTCTGCCGGGGCTGCCTGGTGGGCAACCTGGGGCAGGAAGTGGCCATCCTGCCGGAGGGTTTCCGCCTGCAACTGGAAGCCATCCTGTGCAGTTGGCAGGACCGCCTGGCCGAGTGCCTGCGCGAAGCCCGCACTGCCGGCGAGCTGTCGGCCAATGCGGACTGCGAGGGGCTGGCAGCGTTCTTCTGGATCGGCTGGGAAGGCGCCGTGTTGCGCGCCCGGCTGACGCGGGACAACGTCCCGCTGGATGTGTTCTTCAAAGGTTTTCTCGCCGGACTGCCGCGCTAGCCCCTGGGGGCGGCGCGGTTTTTCGGGCCTATTTATAGACGACTGGTCTAATTGGAGGTGTGAGCATGTTCAACGCAATCCTGATCGAGAAAGACGAGGCCGGTTACCGCGCCCGCAAAACCCAGCTGGACGAGGCGCAACTGCCCGAAGGCAACGTCACCGTTCGCGTGGACTACAGCACGCTGAACTACAAGGACGGCCTGGCCATCACCGGCAAGAGCCCGGTCGTGCGGCAGTTCCCCATGGTGCCGGGCATCGACCTGGCCGGCACGGTGGAAACCAGCAGCCACCCGGACTACAAGGTAGGCGACGCGGTGCTGCTCAACGGCTGGGGAGTGGGTGAAACCCATTGGGGCGGCCTGGCCCAGAAGGCGCGCCTGAATGGCGACTGGCTGATCCCGCTGCCCGCGGCCTTCAGCCCGCGCCAGGCCATGGCCATCGGCACCGCCGGCTACACCGCCATGCTCTGCCTGCTGGCCCTGGAGCGTCACGGCCTGAAACCAGGCCAGGGCGACGTGCTGGTCACCGGTGCCAACGGTGGCGTGGGCAGCTTCGCCATCGCCCTGCTCGCCCGACTCGGCTATCGCGTGGTGGCGGCTACCGGTCGTACCAGCGAAGCGGACTACCTGAAGGGCCTGGGCGCCGCCGAGATCATCAACCGCAACGAACTCTCCGAACCGGGCCGCCCGCTGGCCAAGGAACGCTGGGTCGCCGCCATCGACTCGGTGGGCAGCCACACCCTGGCCAACGTCTGCGCCGGCCTGCGCGCGGATGGCGCCGTCGCCGCCTGCGGCCTGGCCCAGGGCATGGACTTCCCCGCCACCGTGGCGCCCTTCATCCTGCGTGGCGTGAGCCTGCTGGGGATCAACAGCGTCACCCGTCCGCGCGCCGAGCGCATCGAAGCCTGGGACCGGCTGGCGCGGGACCTGGACTTCAACCAGCTGGACGCCATCACCCGCGAAATCGGCCTGGGCGATGCCGTCGCGGTGGCCGGCGACCTGCTGGCCGGCAAGGTGCGTGGCCGTGTAGTGGTGAACGTGAACGCCTGACGCCGGAGGGCGCCGCTCAGGCGCCCTCTTCCAACAACCCCGCCATGCGCTGCGCCAGGCTCCGCTGCCCGGCCAGCCGCTGGACGATCCTCTCGACGATTTCCACCCGCGCCGCCGCGCCCGCACGCATATCACCCATGGCCTGCAGGGCGGCGGCGGACTTCTCCAGACCGGCGCGGGTGGAGCCGCTGACATGCTCCATCCCCGCCCTTGCCGATTCGGCCGCCTTCTGCAAGCCTTCGGCGATCAGGCGGATCTGCCCACTGGACTCGTTCGCCCGCAGCGACAGGTTGCGCACCTCATCCGCCACCACGGCGAAGCCGCGTCCGTGGCTGCCGGCCCGTGCCGCCTCGATGGCGGCATTGAGCGCCAGCAAGTTGGTCTGTTTGGCGATGTCCTGGATGCTCCCGACGATGGCGCCGATGCGCATGGACTGGCTGCCCAGCTCGTTGAACACCTGGCCGATATGCGCCATGTAGGCGTCCAGCTCACCGATGGCGCCGGCCGTGGCCTGCATGCTCTCGGCGCCGAGCTGCACCTTCTCGCCGGCCGCGCGGGCCAGGCTGTTGGCGTACTGCATGTCCGCCTCGCAATGGATGATGGCGTCGAGCAGCTCGCCCAGCGGTGCGTTCAGGTGGATGCTCGGGGATATAGGTGCAGGTTCCGGACGGAGTTCGCTGACGACCGGGCGTGCTGGCTCGTACACCGGAACCTCGACCCGCACCTCGACCAGCCGGGGTGGCTGCAGGTGGTAAAGCGCACCACCTGCGGCGATGGCGATCAGGGCCAGGCCCAGCAGCCAGGTGCTGGTGGTGAGATGGGCGGACAAACAAAGAAGGCCGCCACTGCCAAGCAGCAGTGCGGCCAGAAGATTGCGGGGCATGAAGAAAGCTCCTTCTACTTCGCGGAATACAAGGTCCTGTAGGGGCGAATCCATTCGCCAAGGGCAGCGCAGCTGCCCCATCCGGGCCTGAACGTGGCGGGCCTCCGGCCCGCTTGGCGATTGAAGTCGCCCCCACAGGTAAAGCAGGCCCTGCCCATGCCAGGCAGCGGCGCTCGGTCTTAGAACAGCGTCCAGGTGTAACTCAGGATCAAGCGGTTCTCGTCGATATCGGTGCGGTAGTTGGAGCGCGCGGTGACGTTGCGCACGCGCACGCCCAGGCCCTTGAGGGTGCCGCTCTGGACGGCGTAGCTGATGTCCAGGTCGCGCTCCCAGTCCTTGCCTTCGAAGCCCAGGCCCGTGTCCACGTTGTCGCCGGTGATATAGCGGGTACTGAACACCAGGCCGGGAATGCCGAGGGCGGCGAAGTCGTAGTCGTAGCGCGCCTGCCAGGAGCGTTCGTCGGCGAAGGCGAACTCGTAGGTCGGCACTTCGTTACCCAGCGGGCTGACGTTGGCAAACACCCGTGGGAAGGAGCTGTCGCCGAACATGGCCTGGTAGCCGACGAAGAAGGTGTGGCCGCCACGCTTGGCCGACAACAGCGAGAAGAAGGCCTGGTTGTCGATGTCGCCGATCAGTTTCTTGCCGTCCTCGCTGGAGTCGAAGTAACCGACGTTGGCGCCCAGCACCCAGTCGCCCACCGGCTCGCTGTGCTTGAGGCCGAAGAAGCGCTGGTCGTAGATGTCTTCCAGCTGCGCAAACCAGGCGCTGACCGTCGTGCGGTTGGCATTGAACGCGTAATCGGCACCCGCGTAGTTGAAAGCGTCGCTGGACGCCTGGCGTTGCGGCAGGTGGCCGAGCATGGCCTGCATCTTGTCGTCACCGGCCTCGTTGCGCAGGCTGGTGCTGGTGAGGTGGCCGCCCTGCAGGGTCAACCCGGCGATCTCGTTGGAGGTGATGCTGGCGCCCTGGTAGCTGGGCGGCAGCAGGCGGATATCGCTGAACACCAGCACCGGCAGGTTGGGCTGCAGCTCGCCGGCCTTCAGCTCGGTCTTGGAGAAACGCATCTTGCCGGCCACGCCGAGGCGGCTGTATTCGTCAGCGGCTTCGCCGTCTTCCTGTACCGGCAGCAGGCCGGTGTTGACCCGATCGGGGCTGCTGTCGAGCTTGATGCCGAGGGTGCCGATGGCATCCAGGCCGAAGCCCACCGGGCCAGGGGTGTAGCCGGACTTGAAATTGAGGATGAAGCCCTGGGCCCACTCCTCGGCCTTGGACTGTTTGTTCGGGCCGACGATGTCGGAGTAGTCACGGCTGAAGTAGTAGTTACGCGCCTGCAGGGTCGCGGTGGAGTCGGCAATGAAACCGGACTCGGCGGCCTGGGCGAATCCGGCGCTCACGCCGGCGGAAAGCAGTACACAGAGTTTGCTTGTGTTGTGGGTCATGTCGTCGCTCTTGTTTTTATAGGGACAGAACTCCCCCGCAGGCCCTCTTTCGGGGCCTCTGCACGCAAGTCGGGAGAGGTGTGGCGATGGCTGCAGACAGCTCCCGCAGCGGGTCCATCACCGGGTTCGGTCAGGGATTGGCTTCGAGCGCCTCCTCCCGTTCCGGTGTTGCCTGGGGCGCACGACGCGCCTTCAGCAGCAGGTGGGCGAAGAGGCCGAAGATCAGCCCCCAGAAGGCTGCTGACAGTCCGAGGAAGGACATGCCGGAAGCCGTTACCAGGAAGGTCACCAGTGCCGCCTCGCGGTCATCCGGTACCGCCATGGAGCCAGCCAGCGCACCGGCGATGGCGGCGAACAGGGCCAGCCCCGCAAGCGCTGCGATCAGCTCCTTGGGGAAGGCGCTGAAGATGGACACCAGGGTGGCGCCGAAGATGCCCAGCAGCAGGTAGAACAGCCCGCCGATCACCCCGGCCACATAGCGCTTGTCACGGTCTTCGTGGGACTCGCGGCCGGTGCAGATGGCGGCGGTGATGGCGGCCAGGTTCAGGCCGTGGCAACCGAACGGCGCCAGCAGCAGGCTGCCCAGGGCGCTGGCGGAAATGATCGGGCTGGCCGGGGTCTGGTAGCCATCGTTGCGCAGCACAGCGATGCCCGGCACGAACTGCCCGGTGAGGGCCACCATCACCAGTGGCAAGGCGATGTTGAGCATCGCGTGCCAGCTGAATTCCGGTGCAATCCACACCGGCGTGGCGAAGCCGATCACCAGGGCGGAGGTGTTCAACTCGCCCGCCGCGAACGCGAAGGCGCAGCCCACCACCAGCACGGCCATGACCGCATAGCGCGGCAGCAGGCGGCGGAACACCAGGTAGGTGACGAACATCGCCAGCACCATCGCTGGTTTGTCCTTCAGCGAAACGAACAGCTGAGTGCCGAAGCTGAACAGGATGCCCGCCAGCATGGCCGCCGAGATCGCCGCCGGCAGCTTGCCGACAATGCGGTCGAAGGCGCCGGACAGTCCCACCAGCAGGATCAGCGCATTGGCCAGGATGTAGGCCCCCACCGCCTCGTTGAGGCTGATGTCCGGCAGCATCGATACCAGCAACGCCGAGCCGGGCGCCGACCAGGCGATCACAATGGGCACGCGGAAGCGGATGCTGAGCACGATGCCCAGCACCGCGCTGCCGATGGAGATGGCCCACACCCAGGAGGACAGCACCTCGGCCGGCAGCCCGGCGCTCTTGGCGGCCTGGAAGATGATCACCAACGGACCGGCGTAGGAGATCACCGTGGCGATGAATCCCGCCACCAGCGCGGACAGCGAGAAATCCCTGAACAGACGGGTCATGGCCTCGTTCCCTGAATCGTTCGACGTCGAGGCGCACGCAGCTGGGCGGCGGTGAAAGCGGCCATTTCGGCTCTCCTTTTTCTCATCAGGCAAGGGGCGCCGGAGCGCCCCGAGGTGGATCAACCCTGGGCGGCGGCCGCCAGCGGCGCGGCCTTGGGCTGGCGCTGGTTGACGAAACACATGGCCAGGGCAGCGATGGCGCCCGGAATGGCGAAGGCCATGAAGTTCAGTTGCAGCGGCAGGTTGATACCCAGCAGCGCGCCACCCAGCAGCGGGCCGACGATGGCGCCGTTGCGGCCGATGCCCGAGGCCCAGCCGAGGCCCGTGGAACGGAAGGCCAGGCCGTAGAGTTGCGCGGCGGTGGCGTAGAGCAGGATCTGCGTGCCGATGGTGGTAGCGCCGGCTATGGCGATCAGCAGGTAGAGCACCGGGGTCGGGCTCTTGAAGCCCAGCAGGCTGATGGACACGGCGGCGACGATGAAAAAGGCCACCACCACCCTGGGCAAGTTGAAGCGGTCACCCAGCCAGCCGCCGGCGATGGCGCCGAACATGCCGCCGAAGTTCAGCGCCAGCAGGAACGACAGGCTCGAACCCAGGCTGTAGCCGGCGTTGGCCATCAGTTTCGGCAGCCAGGAGCTGAGCGCGTAGACCATCAGCAGGCAGCAGAAGAACGCCACCCAGATCATCAGGGTGCGCACGCCACGGCCTTCGCGGAAGAGTTCCAGCACCGGGGCGCCCTGCACTTTCACGTCGTTCAGGACCAGTTCGTCCTTGTCACCGATGGACGCTTGCGGGTCGATGCGCTTGAGGATGGCGCGAGCTTGTTCGGTGCGGCCCTGGCGCAGCAGGAAGCCGACGGATTCCGGCAAGTACCAGAGGATCAGCGGCAGCAGCAGGAGCGGCAACAGCGCGGCGAAGAACATGGCTTCCCAACCGAAGCGCGGCAGCATGTAGATGCCCACGCCGGCCGACAGCATGCCGCCCAGGGAGTAGCCGCTGAACATGATGGCCACCAGGGTGCTGCGCAGTTTCTTCGGCGCGTATTCGTTCATCAGCGCCACCACATTGGGCATCAGCCCGCCGATGCCGAGGCCGGCGATGAAGCGGCAGATGCCGAACTCGGTCGGCGAGCTGGCGAAGCCATTGAGCACGGTGAAGCCGGAGAACAGCACGAAGCAGATGGCGATCCCCTTCTTGCGGCCGATCTTGTCGGCCAGGGAGCCGAAGGTCAGGGCGCCGAACATCATGCCGAACAGCGCATAGCTGCCCAGGGCACCGGCTTCCAGCGGGGTCAGGCCCCATTCCTTCATGAGCACGGGCAGGACCACGCCGTAGATGAACAGGTCGTAGCCGTCGAAGATGAGCAGGAGTGCGCACCAGCACATCACCATCCAGTGGAAGGGCGTGAAGCGCGCGTTATCGATGATCTCGTGTACGTCGAGTTTTCGCATGGCATGTGTCTCTTTTGTTTTTGTTGTGTAGAAACCGCAAGGACGGGCGCGTGACGGTGCCGGTCCGGTAGTGCCCTGTAGGCACTTCTTTGTGGGAGCGAATTCATTCGCGAATGAACCGCTCCCACAGGTCAGAGCCCGCAGGCTGTCAGCCCAGGTCACCTCCGCCCACTGGCAGGGTGACGCCGGTGATGTAGGTGGCTTCGTCGGAGGCCAGGAAGAGGATCGCCCCCACCTGCTCGTCGATGGTTCCGTAGCGCTTCATCAGGCTGCTATCGATGGTCTGGTCCACGATCTGCTGGTACCAGACCTTCTCCTCTTCGCTCTGCTGCGCGGTGTTGCGCGGGATACGGCGCGGCGGCGCTTCGGTGCCGCCCGGTGCGGTGGCGTTGACGCGGATGCCGCGCCCGGCGTTCTCGAAGGCCAGGCAGGCGGTCAGGGCATTCACCCCGCCCTTGGCCGCGCCATAGGGCACGCGGTTCACCCCACGGGTGGCGATGGAGGACACGTTGACGATGGCGCCCGCGCCCTGCTCCAGCATGTGCGGCAGCGCGGCGTGGCAGCACCAGAGGGTGGGGAACAGCGAGCGGCGCACTTCGGCCTCGATCTCGTGTTCCTGGTAGTGCTCGTAGGGCTTGGCCCAGATGGTCCCGCCCACGTTGTTGATGAGGATGTCCAGTCGGCCGAAGCGCTCCACCGCGGCGGCAGCCACGCGATGGCACTCGGCGAACTGTTCGAGGTCGGCGGTCAGGGCCAGTATTCGGGCGCCGGCGCCCAGTTCGTCCTGCAGCTCGAAGACCAGTTCGGAACGGTCAACGGCAACTACCCGTGCACCCTCCTCCACCAGTCGCTCGGCCACGCGGCGGCCGATACCCTGGGCCGCGCCGGTGACCAGCGCGACCTTGTCCTGGAATCTCTTGTACATGGCAGCCTCTTCAGTTGGCTCTGCAATCCGTAGGTTGGTCCGAGCTTCGCGAGGCCCAACGCAACTCGCGAGTCGTTGGGCTTCGCTGCACTCAGCCACAACCTACGTCGACATGCGTCACGCCGCGCTGGCGGCGAACTTCTCGTAGTAGAAATTCGCGGGCGAGATGCCCTGTTCGCGGATGTACTGGCTGACCGCCTCGACCATGGGCGGCGGGCCGCACAGGTAGACATCCACGTCGCCGTCGTTGAGGTGCTTCGGCTCGATGTGCTGGGTCACGTAGCCCTTCTGCGGGTAGCTGCTTTCCGGGTTGGCTACGCAGGCGCTGTAGGTGAAGTTGGGGATGCGTGCGGCGAAGGCTTCGAGCTTGTCCATCTCCACCAGATCGAAGTCGTTGGTCACGCCGTAGATCAGGTGCAGCGGGTGCTCGCTGCCCTCTTCCGTGATCTTCTCCAGCATCGCGGTGAAGGGCGCGAGACCGGTGCCGCCGGCCAGCAGCAGCAGCGGGCGACGGATGTCCCGCAGGTAGAAGCTGCCCAGCGGGCCGGCCAGGGACATGCTGTCGCCCGCCTTGGCCAGGCCGGTGAGGAAGCTGCTCATCAGGCCGCCGGGCACGTTGCGGATCAGGAAGCTGACTTCGCCGTCCTTCTGCAGGGAGCTGAAGGAATAGGCACGGGTCTGTTCGCTGCCCGGCACTTTCAGGTTCACATACTGGCCCGGCAGGAAGGCCAACTTGCTCAGGGATTCGCCCTTGATGGACAGGGAGATGGTGCTGTCGGAGAGCTGGCGCACGGCGCTGATGCTGGCCTCGAAGCTCGCCTGCTGGGTCTTGCAGACGTCGGAGGACGCCGGCACGCGAACCACGCAATCGCTCTCGGCGCGCATCTGGCAGGTGAGCACATAGCCTTGCGCGGCTTCGTCTTCGCTCAGTGCGTCTTCGATGTAGTCCTGCCCCAGGTCGTAGCGGCCGGCTTCGGCGAAGCACTTGCAGGTGCCGCAGGCGCCGTCGCGGCAGTCCAGCGGAATGTTGATGCCCTGGCGATAGGCGGCGTCAGCCACGGTTTCGCTGGGGTTGGCGTCGATGAAACGGGTGACGCCGTCTTCGAAAGTCAGTGCGATCTTGTGAGTCATGACCGTGCCCTCAGATGTGGTAGATGTCGATCACTTGGCGAACGTAGTCATTCTTGAGAACGACCTTCTTCGCCTTGATCAGCGGGCTCTCGCCGCGCACGTCGAGGGTGTAGAAGCTGGTGCCGAAGTAGCTGTCCACGGTCTTGTAGCGGAAGCTCAGGGTGTGCCAGTTGAAGCGCACCTTGCACTGTCCATCGGCCACTTCGAGGATCTCGATGTTGCTGATGTTGTGGGAGGTGCGGGTGTCCGGCATGGTCGCGCTGGAACGGTCGGTCTTGATGCGGAACACGCGGTCTTCCAGGCCGCCACGGTTGCCGTACCAGATCAGCGAGATTTCGGTCTGCGGATCTTCGGTCAGCTCGTCACGGTCGTCCCAGGACGGCATCCAGAAGCTGGCGTCGGCCGCATACAGCTCCAGCCAGTTGTCCCAGTCCTTGTCGTCCAGGTAGCGCGCTTCGCGGTAGAGGAAGTCGCGCACAGCGTCGTAAGAGATGCTCATTGCACGGCCTCCACGGGGATCAGTTGCTGCTCGGCCGCGGCGGCCTTGAGCATGGTCTCCTGCCAGTACTTGTGCTGCAGCACGAACAGGCCTTCGTCTTCGGTGCGCACGCCGGAGAGCAGCGGGTGCAGGTCGATTTCCTGGGCGGCGGCGTCGGCGCCTTCGACCCAGTGCTCGGCACCACGGGACATATCGTTCCAGCCACGGCTGCCCTGGTAGCCCAGCTGGCAGGAGCGGAATTCTTCCAGGTCGTCCGGAGTGGCCATGCCGCTGACGTTGAAGAAGTCTTCGTACTGGCGGATGCGCTTGGCGCGGGCCTCAGCGCTTTCGCCCTTCGGCGCGATGCAATAGATGGTGATTTCGGTCTGGTTGACGGAAATCGGCCGGGCGATACGGATCTGCGAGCTGAACTGATCCATCAGGTAGACGTTGGGGTACAGGCAGAGATTGCGCGAGTTCTCGATCATCCAGTCAGCACGGGCCTGGCCGAATTCCTGGGCCAGTTCGTCACGACGCTCGTAGAGCGGACGGTCTTCCGGGTTGGCCCAGCGAGTCCAGAGCAACAGGTGGCCGTGGTCGAAGGAGTAGAAACCACCGCCGTTCTTGGCCCAGCTGCCGGCGCTCATGGTCTTGATCTCTTCACCCGCTTCGCGCTGCTTGCGCTGGTTCTGGGTGGCGGCGTAGTTCCAGTGCACGGAACTCACGTGGTAGCCGTCAGCGCCGTTCTCGGCGGTCAGCTTCCAGTTGCCTTCGTAGATGTAGCTGGAGGAACCGCGCAGGACTTCCAGGCCTTCGGGGGACTGGTCGACGATCATGTCGATGATCTTGGCGGACTCGCCCAGGTGCTCGACCAGGGGCTTCACGTCGGCGTTCAGGCTGCCGAAGAGGAAGCCGCGATAGGACTCGAAGCGAGCCACTTTGGTCAGGTCGTGGGAGCCTTCGCAGTTGAAGCTGGACGGATAGCCGGCTTCGGCTGGGTCCTTGACCTTCAGCAGCTTGCCGGAGTTGTTGAAGGTCCAGCCGTGGAACGGGCAGGTATAGGAGGAGCGGTTACCGCTCTTGTGCCGGCACAGTTGCGCGCCGCGATGGCTGCATGCGTTGAGGAAGGCATTGAGTTCACCGTCCTTGTTGCGCGCGATGAAGATCGGCTGGCGCCCCATGTTGAGGGTGAGGTAGTCGTTCTTCTCGGGAATCTGGCTCTCGTGGGCGAGATAGATCCAGTTGCCTTCGAAGATGTGCTTCATCTCCAGCTCGAACAGACGAGGGTCGGTGAACATCTCCCGCTTGCAGCGGTAGACGCCCTTTTCTTTGTCATCCTCAAGCAGCGAGTGCAGGAAATCGAATCCCAGGGACATGGCCAGGGCCTCCGTTGTTATTGTTCAGGCCAGGTCAGGTTAGGGATGCGGGGGAAACGGCAATATCCGCTTTTTGCAGATCGCTATCCGTTTTGTGCAAAGCGGTGGGAGCTGTAACAAATCACTGGGGGCGGGCAACACCTTGTAGGGGCGAATTCATTCGCCAAGGGCGGCGGAGCTGCCCCTTCAAGGCCGATGGGCAGACCTGCGGTCTGCTTGGCGAATGAATTCGCCCCCACAGAAAAGCAGGAGCGGCTAGAGCCCCCGCCGCTTCAAGGTGTCGGAAGGCAATTCGCCAAACAGCCCCTTGTAGCTCTCGGAGAAACGCCCCAGATGCAGGAAGCCGTAGTCCAGCGCCAACTCGGTGACATTGCGCACGTTGCAGCTGGGATCGGCCAGGCAGGCGCGGATGCGCTCCAGCTTCTTCTGGCGGATGTAGTGCTTGGGCGTGGTGCCCAGGTGGCGCTCGAACAGCGCGTAGAGGGAGCGCAGGCTCATGCTGGCCTGGCGGGCGAGGAATTCGCTGCTGATGTCCTGTTTCAGGTTGTGTTCGATGTAGGCCAGGATGCGTTCGAAGGAGGCCTCCTGGCAGCCCAGGCTCTCGCGGCTGACGTTGGTTTTCATCAGGCTGAGCATCTTGCTGGCGACGATCTGCGCGTAGTGCTCCTGCACCCTCGGCAGTGCGTCGCTGGCTTCCGCCTCCTGGCAGACCATGGCCAGCAGGTTGACGAAGCCTTCCAACTCATTCAGCTGGTAATTGTTCTGCAGGAAACGCACGCCGGGGCTCGGCCGATGCCAGCGCTGCTCCTCGCAGATGCTTTCCAGCAATGTGGTCGGCATCTTCAGGATGAATTTTTCGCAATCATCCGAGTACGTCAGGTCTACCGGGTCGTCGGGGTTGATCAGCAGCAGTTCGCCGGGCGCCAGGTAGTGCTCCTGCTTGTGGCCGCGCCAGAGGCAATGGCCGCTGAGTAGAATCTGCAGGTGGTAGATGGTTTCCAGCGCCGGCGAGGTGACGCGCACGGCACCACCGTAGCTGATGCGACAGAGATCGAGGTTGGCGAACTTGCGATGATTGAGGCTGGCCTGCGGATGGCCGGCGGAGGGCAGCCGGATGCAGTGTGACCCGACATGCTGGTTCACATATCCGGACACGGCATAGGGGTCCGCACGTTCGAACACCCTACTGCGTTCACTCAGCAGGTGACTATCCATGGATCAGGCACTCTTGTCGTTGTTGTACGTCGCGGGCGTCATGCCGGTTGGCAAGCGCCCGCGATCTGCATTTCCGGATTCTATGTGAGCCTTTTCCTACATGCCGTGGGTTGAGATAAACGGTTACAGAAAGCTGCTCGCCCGGTCTGAATAACCCGGGCGCGGCCGACTCAGGTTGCGTCGGCGTGACTCACAAGCCCCTTTATCACCACCGCAGTAGTCGCGATGGCGGCCGGAACCACCAACGCGGTCAACACTTGTTCGAAGTTCCAACCCAGGCCCAGCAGGGTCGCGCCTATCCAGGCACCCAGGATGGCGCCGAAGCGGCCGATGCCGAGCATCCAGGACACGCCGGTGGCGCGGCCCTGGGTCGGGTAGAAACGCGCCGCCAGGGACGGCATGGCCGATTGCGCGCCGTTGACGCACATGCCGGCCAGCAACACCAGCGTGGCCAGCAGGGTCACTTCACCCAGGCTCTGCCCGACGAAATACGCGAAGACGCCGGCCATCAGGTAAAACGCGCCGATCACCTTGTGCGGATTGAAACGGTCCATGGCCCAGCCCACGCCAACGGCGCTGAGCACGCCGCCGAACTGGAACAGCGCGCCGATGAAAGCGGCCTGCTCCATGCTGGCGCCGCTGTCGCGCATCAGGGTGGGCAGCCAGCTGGTGAGCAGGTAGACGATCACCAGGCCCATGAAATAGGTCAGCCAGAGCAGCAGGGTGCCGGCGCTGTAGCTGCCGGAGAAGATCACCTTGAAGACGTTGCGGCTCTGCACGGTCTTCTGTTCCGGCACGCTGAAGCCACTGGCGGCGGCCACCTCACCCGGCGCGATGGGCGCCAACACCTTGCGCACCTGGTCCGCGCCCTTGTTGCGCACCACCAGGAAGCGTGCCGACTCCGGCAGCCAGACCAGCAGCACCACGGCAAGCACCAACGGCAGGATGCCGCCGAGCAGCAGCAGGCTGTGCCAACCGTAGGCCGGGATCATCGAGGCGGAAACGAAGCCGCCGGACGCCATGCCGAGGTTGAAGCCGCAGAACATGCTGGTCACCAGCAGCGACTTGAGGCGCTCGGGGGTGTACTCGGACAGCAGCGTGGTGGCGTTGGGCATGGCGGCGCCGAGGCCAAGGCCGGTGAGGAAGCGGAGAATCAGCAGTTGTTCGAGGTTGGCGCTGAAGGCGGAGATCAGGCTGAACAGCCCGAACAGGAACACCGCCGTCACCAGCACCACCTTGCGCCCGAAGCGGTCGGCCATGGGGCCGGAGCCAAGGGCCCCGAACACCATGCCGATCAGCGCGGCGCTCATGACCGGGCCGAGGCTGGCGCGGTCGATGCCCCAGTCCTGGGTCAGCGCAGGGGCGATGAAGCCCATGGCCGCGGTATCCAGGCCGTCGAGGAAAACGATGAGGAAACACAGCAGCACGATGCGCCATTGGTAGGCGGATAGCGGCTGGGCATTGATGAAGGATTGGACATCGAGGGTGCCCGTGGCGGGCAGATGGGCTGGGCTGGTCATGCAAGAATTCCTGCGATTGGCCCTCCTCCGCATGCGGACCGTTCTCTGCGGTCTCTGACGGGGAAGACTCGGGCTGGACAGGAATGAGGGCGTGCCCGGTGCTTCTGTCGTCACCGGATCGGACTCTCATTGTTGTTATTGGCCGCGCTGGCGGGTGGCGCGGCTGTGCAGACCATACGAAGAGCGGCCTGGTAGTTCAATTCGATAATCGGCAAAGCGTTCGAATATCGAACAGATCCTGAGACATCGCTCATGCTGCTCTTCTGTGGGGGCGAATTCATTCGCTAAGGGCAGCGCAACTGCCCCGAAGAACACCTCAAGGCAGGCCTACGGCCTGCATAGCGAATGAATTCGCCCCCACAAAAAGCGGTCCTGCGGAGCCTCAATGGAACAACCGCGTACTCAGGTCCTTGCTCGCCTCCAGCAGCGCCGGCAGGAAGCGGGTTTCCAGTTCCTGGCGGCTGATGCGGCCGACGTGGGTGCCCACGTTCAGCGCGGCGAGCACCTGGCCGGCGGAGTCGCGCACCGGTACGGCCACCGAGCGCAGGCCCATTTCCAGTTCCTGGTCGATGATCACCCAGCCCTGGCGGCGGATCTCCGCGATGCTGGCGCGCAACCCTTCGGCGGTGTGCACGGTGCGGCTGGTCTTCACCTGCAGGTCGGCGTGTTCGAGGTAGTCGTCCAGCGCGGCGTCATCCAGGGCAGCAAGGAGGATGCGACCCATGGAGGTGCAGTAGGCCGGCAGGCGGCTGCCAACGCTGAGGTCCACGGAGATCAGCCGGTTGGGTGTGGCCGAACGGGCGATGTAGAGGATCTCGTCCCCTTCCAGGGTGGCCATGGAGCATGCTTCGTGGAGCTGGTCGCTGAGGCGGTCGAGGATTGGCTGTGCGGTAACCGCCAGGGGCGTCGAGGACAGGTAGGCGTGGCCCAGCGTCAGCACCTTGGGCAGCAGCGAGTAGGTCCGTCCGTCGGTGGTGACGTAGCCCAGCTTCATCAGCGTATGCAGGCAGCGGCGCACGGCGGCGCGGGGAATCTCGGTACGGTGGCTGATCTGGGCGATGGTCAGGTGACGCTTGCGCTCCTGGAACGCATGGATCACCGCCAGGCCCCGAGCCAGGGAGGTCATGAAGTTGGGATCACCGGTGAAGGCTTCGATGCGCTTGGCCGGCGAGGCGATGATTGGCGGGGCAAGGGGCGGCAGCGGGGAGCGTAGTTCGTCGGTCATTCTTGTTGTCCTTGGTGGATCGCAGACACGTCAGGTGCGGCCGATTATCGAACCAAAGTTCGATAATCGCAATTGACCCTGACGCCCTCGGCTCTTACTTTTGCCCCCGCCACGCGGCGCCCCGGTTTGATCAGGTACCTCGGCGCCAGGCAACGGCTCCGCTCAAGAGGCGGAGTCGCCATCTCCCCACCGCGGCAAACGCCAACACCCCGGCGCGCCATGTGGGGGCGAATTCATTCGCAAATGGCATCGCAGCTGCCTCCTTCAAACCCGAAGGGCAGACCTGCGGCCTGCTTAGCGATTGAAATCGCCCCCACAATTCCTGGAACCCGCGCCCTACAACAACTTGCACACCTCGTCGAAGTCCAGGCGCGGCGCGCGCGGGTGGAGCTTCGACGGATCGCCATAGCCCAGGTTGACGAGGAAGCTGGACTTCACCTGGCTATCCGGGAAGTGCTCCAGCTGGAAGGCATCCGCACGTCCGTCGGCGGGGAAGAATTCGTGGTCGACCAGGGCATTGTCGAACCCCGACATCGGCCCGCAGTCCAGCCCCACCGCCCGCGCCGCCAGCATGAAATAGGCCCCCTGCAACGAGCTGTTGCGCCGCGCGGTGAGCCCGGCCAGTTCCGGCGTATTGGCGAACCAGGCACGCGCATCGGTGTGGGGGAAGAGCTTGGGCAGCTGCTCATAGAACTTCAGGTCGTAGGCGACGATGGCGGTGACCGGAGCCGCCATGGTCTTGTCGACGTTGCCCGGCGCCAGTGCGGGTAACAGGCGATGCTTGGCCTCGGGCGTACGCAGGAAGAGGATGCGCGCGGGACTGCAGTTGGCGCTGGTGGGGCCCCACTTCATGAGGTCGTACAGCTCGCGCAACGTGTCGTCGCTCACCGGTTGGTCCAGCCAGGCACTGTAGGTACGTGCCTGGCGGAACAGCAGGTCCATGCCTTCTTCGCTCAATCGCTTGCTCATCGCTGCCTCCTCCTGCCAGGGTGGCCGCACGCTCGTGCGGATGATCTAGAGAGAATAGTCAGCGCAGCACTCCACCTGTGGGGGCGAAGCAGCCCCAGAGTATCTCCAGGGCAGGCCTGCGGCCTGCTTGGCGATTGAAATCGCCCCTACAGACAAGCAGCCCGTACCTCAGGTCAGCACACCGATGAACAGGCTGATACTGACGAACGCCAGCACGGTGCACACCACCAGCGCCGCCGCGCAGCGGCCTTCCAGGCCGTAGCGCTGGCCGAGGATGGGGTAGATGCTCATCATCGGCGAGCAAGCGAAGAGCACGCCGGCTACCCGCAGCACCGGGTCCACCGGTGGCAGCAGCTGGAAGCACAGCAGCACCGCCAGCGGGTGCAGGACCAGCTTGCCGATGCTGAGCTGCGCCACGTCCTTGACCAGGCCCCCGGCCCTGAGCCCGTTAAGGCTTGCACCGATGACGAAGAGCGCCACTGGCGCCGAAGCCATCGCCAGCATCTCCACCACCTTGGCCGGCACCGCCGGCAGGCGAACCCCGAGCAGGGCCAGCGCCAGGCCGAGGCTGATGGCGATGATCACCGGATTGCGCAGCAGGCGCATGAAGGTGTCCAACAGCGCCGCGCGCAGCCCGCCTCCGTTCTGCCGACCGAGTTCGGCAATGGCCAGCGCCAGCGGGATCATCAGCAGGTTCTCCACCATCATGCCCAGCGCCAGGGCCACCGCGGCGGGTGAGCCCAGCACCATGGCGACAATGGGATAACCGACGAAACCGCTGTTGGAGACCGACATGCCCATGCCACTCAAGGCGCTGCCGCTGAGGCTGTCCTTGCGCACTAGGCGCGCGAACAGGAAGCCACCCCAGAACACCAGCTGGGAGCCGATGCCGTAGGCCAGCAGGTAGGTGGCGTCGAACACCTCGTCCAGGGGCTTTTCCAGCAGTGCGCGGATCACCAGCGCCGGCAGGGCGAAGGTGATGACGAATTTTCCGAGCCCCAGTACCTGCTCGGGACTGACCAGCCGACCACGGGCGGACAGGTAGCCAATACCGATCAGGATGAAGATGGGCGCGGTAATACCAAGTATCTGGAGCATTCAGGGCTCGTCAGTCAGTTGCTCCCCTGCCCTGGCTGGACCGGTTCCAGCTGCTGCAACCGGCTGCGGGTACGGGAGAAGTCCATATGGGGTTTGCCCCGGCACAGGTCCTCGAGGCTGGCCTCGCTGGCCAGTAACAGGCGGATGCCAGCGTCGTAGGCGATGTCGATCAGATTGACGAAGCGCTGTTGCACGTCGATGGCTTCCTCGCCCAGGCAAGGCACGCCGCTGATGGCGAGCTGCCCGAAGCGCTGGCTGAGCCAGAGGAAGTCGGCGCTGGAGTGCGGTCGCCGGCACAGTTCGTCGAAGTCCAGCCAGGCGCGCTCGTCTTCCATCGCCCGCACGCGCAGGGGATGGTGATTGACCGCCACCTCCACATCGCGCGCGGCGGCCGGCGTCAGCCCCAGCTGCTGGTCGATCCAGCCAGCGGTGAAGCCCGACAGCGGCCAGCAGTAACGGCCCCAAGCCTCCAGCACTCCGCGACGCTGGCGGTAGTCCTCGCCACCATCGAGGTTGAGTACGTCGAAGCGTTTCTCGATCAGGGCGATGGCTGGTTTGAAGCGCTCGCGGTAGAGCGGATTCGGGCAGAGCCCATCCGGGTGGTAGTTGGAGGTGCAGACCATGCCCACGCCCTCCTCCACCAGCACCTTCAGCAGACGCCCGAGGAGCACGGCGTCACCGATGTCGTGGACGTGGAATTCGTCGAAGCACAGCAGCCGCGTTTCTTCGGCCAGTGCTCGTGCGGCCAGGGCCAGCGGGTCGGGTTGCCCGGCGAAGTCGCGCATGCGCCCCTGCAGTTCCTGGAGGAACGCATGGAAGTGCACGCGACGCTTGGCGGCAAGTGGCGCGGCAGCGAAGAAGGCATCCATCACGAAGCTCTTCCCGCGCCCCACTCCGCCCCAGAGGTAGAGGCCCGCCGGCGGGCGTCGTAACCAGCCGGATTTCCCCGCCAGAAACGACTCCAGCCATTGCCCGAGACGGCCAATGGCTGTGCGTTGCGCCGCGTCGGCCCGGTAACCCCGGGCCTCCAACAGTGCGTCGAAATGCCGTTCGATGCGCTGGCCAGCAGGCTCGCTCAGCGCATCGAATGAGGGCTCCAGTTCCCTAGAAGTCAAAGAACACCGTTTCCCCTTCGCCCTGGATACGGATGTCGAAGCGATAGGCCAGCTTGCCGCCCACCTCGCAGCGGCGCGCCACCAGGGTTTCGCGGCGTTGCGGCTGCTCGATCAGGTTGAGCACCGGGTCCACGGCGTTGGCGGCGGCTTCGTCGTCGAAATAAAGGCGCGTCTGCAGGTGGATGTTGATGCCACGGGCAAACAGCGACACGTTGATGTGCGGCGCCATGGGCACGCCGGCGGCGTTCTTCACCACGCCCGGCTTGATGGTCTGCAGGGTCCACTCGCCGGCATCGAAGGTGGTGGCGGTCCGGCCGAAGCTGTTGAACGGCTTTTCCAGGTCGAAGGCGGTGTCGTAGACGCCTTCGTGGTTGGCCTGCCAGAACTCCAGGAAGGAGTCGCGCACCAGGTGGCCATTGCCATCATAGACATTGCCCAGCAGCAGGATGTGCTGGCCGGGGGCGTCGTCCTTGGCCATCTGGTTCCAGATTTCCTGGCTGCGGGTCGGGTTGCCGGCCGCTTCCAGGGCCAGGCCGATGTGTACGTAGGGGCCGGCAGTCTGCGAGGGGGTTTCCGGCAGCAGTTCGATAGGCATGCGCGTATCTCCTCAGCGGTTTTCGAAGTGGGTCTTGCGCTGGCCGCGCAGGACGATGTCGAAGCGGTACGCCAGGCAATCCATGGGATTGGCGTTGCTCATGTCGAGCTTGGCGATCAGCGTCTGAACCGCGTCGGGGTTGGCGATGCTCTTGACGATGGGGCACATCGGGATGAGCGGGTCACCTTCGAAATACAGCTGGGTGATCAGGCGGGTGGAGATGGACGGCCCGCTGATGGAGAAATGGATGTGCGCCGGGCGCCAGTCGTTCGGGCCATTGCGCCAGGGGTAAGGGCCCGGCTTGATGGTGCGGAAGATGTAGCGGCCTTCGCTGTCGGTCAGGGCGCGGCCGACACCGCCGAAGTTCGGGTCAAGCGGTGCCAGGTAGCGGTCGTTCTTGTGGCGATAGCGGCCGCCGGCGTTGGCCTGCCACATCTCCACCAGGGTGTGGGGAACCGGCTTGCCGTACTGGTCCATGACGCGACCGGAAACGATGATGCGTTCGCCGATGGGCAGCCCGCCATTGTTGAAGTTGAGCAGCAGGTCGTTGTCGTGCTCGCCCATCTTCAGGTGGGAAAAGTCCGGGCCACTGGTCTCGGAGACGGACTGCGGAATGCTCACCAGCGCCTGGCGCGGGGAACGGGCAACGGACGTCTTGTAGTCGGGGGTCAGGGCCTTCGGGTGCCAGTTTCGGTCACGAATGACGAAGCGGCTGTTTTCCGCATCGGACATCATGGTTTCCTCTTTCTTGGATTTATGGACGGTCAGGCTGTGGGCCGTGGGTCGCAGTTTCATCCAGTAGAGGTCGGTGGGAAATTGAAATCCTTCCGGTCATCCATAACCATCTGGTTATGCAAGGCGCCCCTCGCGATAGTCCAGCGCCGCCTCGCGCAGGGTCTCCACCGCCCATTGCGCCGCCAGGGAAAGCGGCAACGACGCATTGCTGCAGATCCCCACCGAACCGCCGGGTTCCTTGAAGCCCAGATCCAGTTCCACCAGTTCGCCGCTGGCCAGGTCCAGGCGCACCGCGTCCAGGGGGGCGATCCAGACTGCATCGCCGCTCTGCACGTAACGCCGGCTCAGGGCGAGCGACAGGGTTTCCAGGCGTTGGCGCGGCGGGCTGATGCCGCTCTGTACGAAGAATCCGTCGGCATGCTTGCGAATGGTGGTGCCAGCCAGTGGCAGCACCAGGGGGAAGCCGTCCAGGGAGCGGCGGTCGGCGCCCTCCTCCAACAGCGGATGGCCGGCACGAACCACCAGGGTCATGGATTCGCTGTACAGATGCTCGAAGGTCAGGCCATGGATTTCCGGGTTGTCGGTCATGCGCCCGACCACCAGGTCCAACTCGCCCACCCGCAACTGCGACAGCAGGTAGGCACCGGGCCCGGTCAGCACGCTGACCACCAGCGAGGGATGCTGCTGATGCAGGCGCCGCACCATTTCCGGCACCAGCAGGCCTTCCACGGTAGAGAGCACGCCGAGCCGCACGGTGCCGGCGGCGTACTCGCCTTCGCGCAGGCTGTTGACCCCGTCGCGCAGTGCCTGGACGCAAGGGCCGGCGTAACGCATGAAGGCCAGTCCCGCCTCCGTCAGGCTGGCGCCGCTCTTGCTGCGGTCGAACAGGCTGGCGTCAAGGATTTCCTCCAACTCCTTGAGGGTCTTGGAGATGGCCGGCTGGCTCACCGCCAACTGATCCGCAGCGCGGGCCAGGCTGCCCTGGCGCGCTACTTCGAGGAAGCACAATAGGTGGCGGAATTTGATGCGGGTATCGATGTTCAACGGCGAGTCCTGTGGCGGCTGGCCTGCGAAGGCTAGCTCAAGGACGGGGCCGGGAGCTATTTGTGGGAGCGAATTCATTCGCGATTGAAATCGCTCCCACATGAATCGGCATGCTCTCAGACCGTACAGACCTTACCAGCCAACTCCACCCGGCCAAACCGCGCGCCGGGGTCCAGCGGGGTGATGGCCAGCAGCCGGTCCATGCGTACGGAGCAAGGACCATCCTCCACCTCCAGCACGAAGAATTCTTCCTTCTCCGCGCTGGTGTGGGTGGTCAGCGCCCTGGCCTCGAATCCGCCACCGTCCACCAGCTCCACCTTCACCAGGTAGCGATACAGGCAGGCGATTTCCAGCAGATCGTGCAGGTCGCAATCCAGGGGCTGATACATGCTGTCCTCCTCAGCAACCTTGCAGCGGAATGATGGAGTAGCCCTGCCGGCCGATGGCCTCGGCCACCTGCGGGCTGGCGATCTCGCTGTGGCAGAACAGGCACTCGCTGGCGGCGATGTCGGCATCCTGCACACCACGGCCGGCCAGCCATTCGGCGGCGAAGCGCCCCGCCTGGAGCTTGTCGCCGCCGCTGGTGAGCACATCGAAGTGCAGGTAGCGGCCATCGCGGGTACGGACATGGGTATCGAAGACTTTCACCTGCATGGGGGCGCTCTCCTCACTTCAGGTCGGCAATCGCGGCGCCGAAGTTGATGTGCAGCACCTGGCCATTCACCACCAGGGCGGGAACCGACTGCACACCGGCGGCTTCAGCCTCTGCGACACGGGTGGGCGCTTCACCCAGGTGCACCACTTCCACCTTCACGTCGGCGGCAAGCAGGTTGAGCAGGGTCTGTTCAGCGGATACGCAAACCGGGCAGCCGGCGTGGTAGTAACGGGCGGTGGTCATTTTTCGGGTCTCCTGATCAATTAGTATCGATTCGATACCGTTATCAGAGTACCCGCAGACGCCCCTTTGTCAATATAGTTTTTACTCGATACCATCTATCGACGGAGGTGAACATGACCGACCTATTCGACCTATTCGACCTGTTCGAACGACTCACCAGCCTGATGCGCATCTGGCACCGCGAGCACCCGCTGCTGGCCGAGCTTCAGCCCGTGCAACTCAGCGCCCTGGAATACCTGGCACGCTGCAACCACTACTCTGACACGCCGCTGGCGGTGGCCGAATACCTGGGACTGACCAAGGGAACGGTGTCGCAATCGCTGAAGGTCCTGGAAGCCAAGGGCCTGATCGAGAAGCGCCAGGACCAGCAGGACAAACGTAGCGTGCACCTTGAGCTGACGCAGGCCGCACGTGAACTGCTGGCTGCGGTGACACCACCGGAATTCCTGGCGAACGCGGTGGCGGAAATGGGACAGGACGCCGTCGACCTGGAGCGACTGCTGGCAGGGTTGTTGCGCACGGTGCAACGCCAGGCAGATGTGCCCGGCTTCGGCCTGTGCAAGACTTGCCGCTTCCACCAGCAGCGGGATGGCGAGCCATTCTGCGGATTGACTCAGGAAGCCCTGGCTCGCCCATCCATCGAACTCATCTGCCGCGAGCACCAACCCTGCGAGGAAGCGGCCTGATCAGGTCTTCAGGCGCTCTTGCGGAATAGCTCGCGGCCTTCGTCCAGGTACTGGTCCACCAGCCACTTCCCATGTGCGATGGAGGCGTGCTGGGCCTTGCCCAGTTCGGAGAGGAAGGCGTACCTCACCGGCAGCGCGATGCGGCGGGTGGTCTCGCCTTCGGGGGAAGTGATGTGGCAACCGGCAGCCCAGGGTGTAGGGATGCCCGGATGCTCGAATACGTCGGCGACAATGACATAGTTGCGGTGAACGCATTGCAGGGTGCTCATGGGGTCTACCTCGTTGTTGAAGGCCCGGAGCCGCTGGGTCTGACGGCCCGGCGGGCGTGGATTGAAGGTTCAACTTAAGGTCGGCACATGCCTTGCCTTGCTCCCTTCCGGATATAGCACAGGAGGTTTCCCGCGACGGGTCACCTGACCAAGGGTCACCTCATTGGCCTGCCGTGTTTCGCCCGAATTGGCTATTCGGCCGGGACCGACGGCCGGCTAACTTACGTCCATCCCCCGCGTCCTGCGGGCCAATCTGGAGAACGTAGATGAGCGCACGAATCGAATGGGCCAAGCAGGCGCCCGATGCCTACAAGGCGATGGTCGGTCTGGAACAGGCCCTGGCCAAGTCAGGTCTGGAAACCTCCCTGCTCGAACTGATCCGCCTGCGTGCCTCGCAGATCAACGGCTGCGCCTACTGCATCAACATGCACGCCAATGACGCCCGCAAGGCCGGTGAAACCGAGGCACGTTTGCAGACCTTGAGCGTGTGGCACGACACCCATTTCTTCAGCGACCGCGAACAAGCCGTCCTGGCCTGGACCGAAAGCCTGACCCTGCTGCCCGAGCGCCATGCCCCGCAGGACCAGTACGAGCGCCTGCGCGAGCACTTCAGCGAAACCGAAATCGTCAATCTGACCCTGGCCATCGCCACCATCAACGCCTGGAACCGCTTCGGCGTGGGCTTCGCGATGATCCCCTGAAGCCCCCTGCCTCACCGCAGAAGGGCCGCATCGAGCGGCCCTTTTCATTCCCATCGCGCACCGGTGATGCATTCGGCGCGCGTTTCGCGTTTCCACGTCGAGGGATTGCGGTATTTTTCTGCCATTCCCCCGCCGGAGCCATGCATGGAACTGCACATCGTCATCCAGGGCAACAAGGACCTGTCCGGGCAGTTGTATCGCCAATTGCGCGAGGCCATCGAGTCCGGGCGCCTCAAGGCGGGCACCCGGCTGCCGCCGAGCCGCTTGCTGGCCGAGCAACTGGGCATCTCGCGCAAGACGGTGGCGGACACCTATGCCCTGCTCACCTACGACAACCTGCTCACCGGCAAGGTGGGCTCGGGCACCTTCGTCAACGCCCAGGCCGTCGGCCAGGGCCGCAAGCAGGGCCACGAGTCGCTGGCCAGTGCGGCGATCATCTCCAAATGGCACAACATCTCCACCTCCCTGGGCCATCCGTCCATGGACGCGATACTGCGCTATGACTTCATCGGCGGCGCCACCACCCGCAACCAGTTCCCCCAGGACGACTGGCGCCGCTGCGCCCAGCACGCCCTGCGCCAGACCGCGAAATCCCGCGGGCTCTACAGTCAGCCCGCCGGCCTGCCCGCGCTGCGTGACGCCATTGCCCGGCATGTGGCGTTTTCCCGCGGGGTGCACTGCAACGTCGAAGACGTGCTGGTCTGCCACGGTGCCCAGCAGGCCCTGGACCTGCTCGCCCGCGTGCTGGTGGAGCCGGGCTGCAGCGTGGCGGTGGAAGACCCCGGCTACCCGCCCGCGCGGCAGAGCTTCGCCGCCCAGGGCGCCGAGGTGATCGGCGTGCCGGTGGATGCGGAAGGCATCTGCGTCGACGCCATACCGGAGCACGTGCGGCTGATCTACGTGACCCCCTCGCACCAGTTTCCCCTCGGCATGCCCATGAGCCATGCGCGGCGCGAAGCCCTGCTGGACAAGGCGCTGCGCATCGGTGCGGTGATCATCGAGGACGACTACGACTGCGAGTTCCGCTACGAAGGCCGACCCAGCGAAACCCTGCAGAGCCTCGACAGCCACGGTGCGGTGGCCTATGTCGGCACCTTCTCCAAGTCCCTGCAACCGGAGCTGCGCCTGGGCTACTGCATCCTGCCACCAGCGCTGATCGAAGCCGTTACCGCCGCCAAACAGCTCAGCGACTGGCACTGCTCCACCCTCACCCAGTGGACCCTGGCCAAGTTCATCGACGACGGCTGCCTGCAGAAGCACATCCGCCGCTGCCATGCCATCTACGCCAGCCGGCGGGAGCGTATCCTCGATCGCTTCAATGGCGACCTCGCGCGCTGGTTCGAGCTGGTGCCCTCGGTGGCCGGCTTCCACCTCGCCGCCCAGGCCAGGGTGCCGCTGGACATCCCACTGCTGGTGGAGCTGGCCCGCAAGCTGGACGTGGGCCTCTACCCGCTGGCCGGATTCTCCTACCAGGTGCCACCGCGCAACGGCCTGTTCCTCGGCTACGGCGCCATCGAAACCCTGGACCTCGACCCGGCGCTGGACCGGGTGCGGGATGTCCTGGAGCAGATCGCCTAAGGGGCGACACAACCGCCTGTAGGGGCGAATTCATTCGCCAAGCAGGACGCAGTCCTGCCGTAGGTTGGTCCGAGGGACGAGACCCAACGTGGTCAGGCACAGGCGCCGAAGCGTTGGGTTTCGCTGCGCTCTACGCCAACCTACCCAAGCCGCCTCACCCTGACGTGCCCCCACAAGAGCAAGCCCGCGAGCATCTTTCGCAGAAAGAAAAAGGGGCTGAACACGTCAGCCCCTTTCTTCATCCACCCCGGTCGATCAGCCGCGATCGCGCCAGATGGTCTGTACGTTGAGGAACTCGCGCAGGCCGAAGTGGGACAGCTCGCGGCCGTAACCGCTCTTCTTCACGCCACCGATCGGCACGCGCGGGTCGGAGGCGGTGAAGCCGTTGATGAACACCGCGCCGCTGACGATACGGCGGGCCAACTTCTGTGCCTTGGCCGCGTCGGTGGTCCAGAGCGCACCGCCCAGGCCGAACTCGCTGTCGTTGGCCAGCTCGACTGCATGCTCGGCATCGCGAGCGACGATGAGCGAGGCCACCGGGCCGAAGATTTCCTTGCGGAAGGCGGTCATGTCCGGGGTCACGTCCGCCAGCACGGTTGGTGCGTAGTAGTTGCCCTCGCGTTCAAGCTTGTGGCCGCCCAGCAGCAGGGTCGCGCCTTCGGCCAGGGTGGCCTGGACCTGGCCATCGAGCTCGTCGCGCAGGTCGAAGCGGGCCATGGGGCCGACGAAGGTGGAATCAGCCTGTGGATCGCCGATCTGCAGCGCCTTGACCGCCGCCACGAAGCGCTCGGTGAAGGCTTCGGCGATGGGGGCTTCGAGGATGATGCGCTTGGCGGCGATGCACACCTGGCCGGCGTTGTTGAAGCGACTGGTGACCGCAGCCTTCACGGCCTGGTCCAGATCGGCGTCGGCCAGCACGATGAAGGGGTCGGAACCACCCAGCTCCAGCACGCACTTCTTCAGTGCGGCACCAGCCTGGGCAGCGATGGCAGCACCAGCGCCAACGCTACCGGTCACCGCCACCATGGCGATGCGCGGGTCGGCGATGGCCACGGAGACCAGCGGCGGCTCGACGTTGATCACTTCGAACACGCCTTCCGGCAGGCCGGCTTCGGCCCAGACGGCGGCCAGCAGGCGGGCGCAGCCCATGACGTTGGGGGCGTGCTTGAGCACATAGCTGTTGCCGCCGAAGATGATCGGCACCGCGCCGCGCATCACCTGCCACACCGGGAAGTTCCAGGGCATTACCGCCAGCACCGGGCCCAGCGGCAGGTAGGCAACCACGGCCTTGTTGTCTTCCACCAGGGTCGGCTCATCCGCAACCATGGCCGGGCCGTGCTCGGCGTACCACTCGCAGAGCTTGGCGCATTTCTCGACTTCGCCACGGGACTGGCTGATCGGCATGCCCATCTCGGTGGTGGTCATCCGCGCCATGGCTTCGGCGTTGGCGCGCAGGGACTTGGCCATGCGCAGCAGCGCAGCACTGCGCTCCTCGACGCTGAACTGGCTCCAGGCCGCAAAACCACGCTGGCTGGACGCCAGGCTGGCCTCAAGGGCAGCGGCATCCTGGTAGGGATAGCGGGCAATTTCCTCGCCGGTGGCGGGGTTGCGGGAGATGGCGGCAGGCGTATTCATGCTGTCCTCGTTGTACGTGAGAGCCGGTCAGGGCTCGCGATCAGTCTTGCGGCGAAAGTAAGGCAGCGACCGATTCACGTAAAACGAATAATCAAGAAGAAAGTATTCACAAAAAGAGAACAGCCAAGGCTGAACTCAATGACTTTCGCAGGCAGCTGTAGGAGCAGGCTTGCTCGCGAAAGGTTCTATCCCATCGCAACAGGGGCGGACGCCCTTCATCGCCGTCGGTGGATGGAAAAGGCGCCTACATAACAGCGGCCAACCGACTCGTCCGCCTATGACCGCGCGTCAGCGGCCAATTGCGGTGTTCCGCATCGGGCGCCTCGGTGGTGACCACATACACACGCTGCTCATGGCCGTGGCGCAGCAGCACGCACTGCAGCGACTGGCCGTCTTCCACGTCGAACCAACGGGGTTCGCCGTCACGGGTCATCTCCATGAAGCGCTCCACCCGTGCGAGCACCGTGGCGGGGCTGAAGCGGTCCCAGCCGTCCGGCAGCGCATCGCCCCCCGGCAGCCAGCCGGTCGCCGGAAGCTCGCCATGCTCCTGGCTGCGGCGTCCCCAGGGAATCCACACCACGCCGCGCTGCGGGTCATGGATGGGCAATGCCGCGTCACTGTCGGGGTAATTGATGAGTTGCCGGCTCCCTTCGGCGGTGTAAAGCCCACTGACTTCCACTGCATGACACATGACTGCCTCCCCTAGCCGAAGCAATTGTCATCGTTGCCAGTACCGCTGATCAGGGGCTGAGCGTTGGCGAATCTGTAGTTTTTATCCGGCCCCTGCAGCCTGAGTTTCGTGACCTGGCAACAACCGTCAAGGTGGCATCCTGGCGGCGTTGACAGGAGGGCAAGAGACGCGACGAAACGCAGAAGGCGCTCCAGGCGGGATTACAGCGCGCACGCCAGGCGCAGGGCGGAAAAAGCAGCGCTTGTCGAAACAACGGAACGATTTCCAGAGGCTTCGGGTCCACCTCCATGGTGGAGGTGAAACGCCATTATTTTGACCACCCCATCCTGGGAGTGAGTCCACCTTTACTGCGACAAGCCGCGGACGTGCCGCTCTATTCGAGCGATTTCGTACGAAGGCTCGTTCGTGCGTGTTTCCATGAAAAAACGCTGCATCTGAGGGTACGGAGAAATCATGAACAGTTCCTGTACAGATCGCATCGGAGCCCAACTGACCTCTGGCAAGGCCCAGGTCGAATCCAGGCGGTCCTTTCTCAAGCTTTCCGCCGCCGCAATGGCGACGCCACTGATCGCCCGGTCCATCCCCGCCATCGCTGAAGGCGGCAACAGTGGCCAGTCCAGTCCACCTACCACGCCCTGGGCGATCGAACTTCCTACCGAGATCACGCCGATAGAACCGACGACGCTGGATCCTGCGCCGACGGAGGCGGCCAACACTGCTGCCGGCGAAGTGCCGCGGGCTCCGCACCAACGTTTCAATGAGCTGGGCATCGCGGAAACCTACGAGATGACCGCCATGGAGCGTCCCGACTGGGTGTTCAACCCGGCCTACCCGCCGCAACCCGTCTGGGGCTTCCAGGGCAACGGCATAGTCAGCACACCTGGCCCAGTTTGTGTAGGACACTATGGCCGCCCCATGGTCGTGCGCTTCCGTAATGCGTTGCCCCAGGATCACCAGGGCTTCGGCTCACCCGAGATCTCGGTGCACCTGCACAATGCCCATACCGCCTCGGAAAGCGACGGCTTCCCCGCCGACTTCTTCAGCCCGAACAAGGCCGGCCCCACCCTCGGCGGTCCGGGGCAGTTCAAGGACCACCATTACGGCAATATCTGCGCCGGCTTCGACGAGTTCCAGAATGGGATCGGCGACCTGCGCGAAGCCCTGGGCACGCTCTTCTACCATGACCACACCATGGATTTCACAGGGCCCAACGTCTACAAGGGGCTGATGGGCTTCTACCTGCTGTTCGACGAGATCGACTCAGGTAACGAGCGCGACCCGAACCCGGCGGCCTTGCGCCTGCCGAGCTTCCCCTACGACTACCCGCTGGCCTTCAGCGACAAGCGCTTCGACCAGGACGGCATCCTCACCTGGAACCAGGTGGACCCGGATGGCGTGCTCGGCGACAAGATCACGGTCAACGGCGTCATCGAACCGTTCCTGCGCGTTGCCGCGCGCAAGTACCGCTTCCGCCTGCTCAATGGCGGGCCGAGCCGCTTCTATCAGTTCCACCTGGTGGACGCCTCGAACGCGGAGCAGACCTTCACCTACATCGCCAACGACGGCAACCTGCTGCCCGCGCCCTTGCGCAATCACACCCAGGTGAACCTCGGCGTGGCCGAGCGCGGCGACATAGTGGTCGATTTCTCGGCCTACCCGCTCGGTACCGAGCTGTTCCTGGTCAACCGCCAGGAGCAGACCACCACCCGCCGGCCCGACGGAGTCACCAGCCCCGGCACCCGCGTGCTGAAGTTCGTCGTCGATCGCCAACCGCCAGAACAGGACCTCAGCCAGGTGCCCGATACGCTGCGGGAACTGCGTCCGCTCGATCCGGCCGAGATCGCGGCGGCGCCTGTGCGGCGCTGGGAATTCGAACGGCGCAATGGCATGTGGGCGGTCAACGGGCAGTTCTTCGATCCCACGCGGACCAGTGCCCGGGTCCGGCAAAGTACGGCTGAGGTCTGGGAGCTGGTGAACGACCATGGCGGCTGGGTTCACCCCGTGCACATCCACTTCGAGGAAGGGCGGATTATCAGCAAGGTGGTGGACGACGTGGAAGTGCCCGTCCCGCCCCATGAGCAGGGCCGCAAGGACGTCTACGTGCTCGGCGAGAACACCATCCTGCGGGTCTTCCTGCGCTTCCGCGACTTCGTCGGCAAGCACCCGATCCACTGCCACAACATGATCCACGAGGACCACGCGATGATGGCCCGCTGGGATATCGAGCTCGACCCGTCGGGTCCGTCGCCGGGTACATCTCCCGCCGCCGGCCCATCCAGCTCTGGCACACCGGACACAGGAGGTACGCCATGAACACGCGCCGCATTCTACTCGGTGGCATGGGCATAGCCGCCTTGGGCAGTGCCCTCTGGTTGGCCCTTCCGGAAGCGGAGCAAAGCACCGGGCGATCCGGCGCCACGCCCTTCCCCAATGTGACACTCTACAACCAGGACGGCGACAAGCTGCGCTTCTATGACGACCTGATCCGCAACAAGGTCGTCGCGCTCAACATGATGTACGTCATGTGCGAGGGCATCTGCCCGACCATGACCTCCAACCTGCGCAAGTTGCAGAGCTTGCTGGGCAAGCGCATGGGGCGTGACGTCTTCATGTGCTCCATCTCCCTGCAGCCGGAAATGGACTCGCCCGAGGTACTGAAGGCGTATGCCGCCAAGCATCGGGTATTGCCCGGCTGGCAGTTCCTCACCGGCTCGCCTGACGACATCCGCCGGGTGCGCTTCAGCATGGGCTTCTACGACCCGGTGCCGGAGGTGGATGCCAACCTGGCCACCCACACCGGCATGGTGCGCATCGGCAATGACGCCACCAAACGCTGGACCATGGCGCCCGCGCTGTGCGACGCCGAGCGCATCATCACCACCATCAACCACGTGGACCGGCGTATGGTGGAAACGGCTTACCCGCATGATCGCAGGGCAAGCTAGGCAGGGATGACAAGCCGCCTCACCCCGGCGCGGAGGGCCGGGGTGAGGGACGGTTGCGTTGCCGGGCCGGCGTTCCCACCCAGGCGCACAGAAATTTTTCTCGCCCCCTGTAACGTCACCCGGATAGCCTTGTCTCCTGTTTCGAAGGCGATGCATCCAGCGGGATGAATCGCCACCTCTGGGCAACCAGCCCTACATTCGACCCACCAGAAACGGAGAGAACAATCATGAAAACCCCGACTGCCAGTGTCGTATCCGCAACCGGTCTCGCCCTTGCCCTGAGCACCGCCATCGGCCTGGCCACGGCCCCCGTGGGCGCACAGGCCGCCGACAACGAGAAGTGCTTCGGCGTCGCCATGAAAGGCAAGAACGACTGCGCCGCCGGCGCCGGCACTTCCTGCGCGGGCACCCAGAAGATGGACTACCAGGGCAACTCCTGGAAATACGTGCCGAAAGGCACCTGCGAGAAGACCGCTTCCCCCACTTCGCCCACCGGCAACGGCCAGCTCCAGGCATTCAAGGAAGAGAAGAAGAGCTGACCACCCCCGGCAGGAGCGCACGCCATGACCCCCTCCCCTCTGCCCCACGCTCCTGCTGCCCAGTTGCCGGCCCGGGCCGGCATCGGGCTCAAGTCCCAGCATCACCGGGACGTGCTCGATGCCCGTCCGGACCTCGGCTTCTTCGAAGTCCACGCTGAGAACTACATGGTGGAAGGCGGGCCCTTTCACCACTACCTGGGCGTGATCCGCCAGGACTACCCGCTCTCGATCCATGGTGTCGGCCTGTCCATCGGTGCCGACCAGCCGCTGGACAAGGCTCACCTGGACCGCCTCGCCACACTGCTCGGGCGCTACCAGGCGGAGTCGTTCTCCGAGCACCTGGCCTGGTCCACCCATGGCGACTTCTTTCTCAACGACCTGCTGCCGCTCGCCTATGACCGGGCCAGCCTGGAGCGTGTCTGCGGACACATCGACCAGGTGCAGGACCATCTGCAGCGGCGAATGCTGCTGGAAAACCCGGCCACCTACCTGGAGTTCGACAGCTCCAGCCTCGACGAGGCCGAGTTCATTGCCGAGGTGGTGAAGCGCACCGGTTGCGGCCTGCTGCTGGACCTGAACAACGCCTATGTGACCTGCACCAACCACAACCGCGACGTCCGCGCTTACCTCAATGCCCTGCCCCTGCATGCGGTGGGCGAGATTCACCTGGCGGGCTTTGCCGAAGACCGCGATGCAGCCGGCGCACGCCTGCTGATCGACCACCACGGTTCGCCCGTGGACGCTGCCGTCTGGAGCCTCTACGACGAGATGATCAGCCGCCTCGGCCCTCTACCCACGTTGATCGAGCGGGACAACGACATTCCCGCGCTGGCCGTGCTGGTGCGCGAAGCGCAACAGGCCGAACAACGGCTGCGCCAGGAGCAGGCAGCATGAACGCCGGCACCTTCGCCCATGCGCTGCTCGACCCCGAGCAACCCTGCCCGCCTGGCCTGCGCGCCTGGAACGGGTCCGACCCGACGCAACGCTTCGCCATCTACCGCAACAACGTGCTGGCTTCACTGATCAACGCCCTGGCCGACACCTTCCCGGTGGTTCGGCAACTGGTGGGCGACGAATTCTTCACTGGCATGGCGCGCCTGCATGTCCAGGCGACGCCGCCCCGTTCGCCGCTGCTGGCATTCTATGGCGAGGACTTCCCTGCATTCATCGGCGCCTTCCCGCCGGCCGCCGGCCTGCCCTATCTGGCGGACGTCGCGCGGCTGGAACTGGCGCAGGTGCGCGCCTACCACGCAGCCGACCTGCCGGCAGTGGACACGGCTCGCCTGGCTGCCGTCCTGTCCGACCCGGAGTGCCTGCCCGGCATGCAGCTCTGCCTGCATCCTTCGGTGGAGGTGGTCTCATCCGACTACGCCATCGCCTCCCTCTGGGCCGCCCATCAGGGGCTGCTGGACCTGGCCGAGGTGAATCCCGGACAGGCCGAATGCGCGCTGGTACTGCGCCATGGCCTGGAGGTGGAAGTCAGCCGCATCGGCACGGGCACGGCGGCCTTCATCCAAGCCCTGACGGCCGGCATCCCACTGGGCGCCGCCGTGGGGGCAGCGCTGGCCATCGACGACGGCTTCGACCCAGGCTCCACCCTCGCGCGCCTGCTGGCAGGCGGCGCGATCACGCGGTTCACCCTCCACAGCGGGAGTCAGATGCCATGAACGCCACCATCCAGATCCACTACAGCCATTTGCCGATGAAACTGGTGTCCCAGGCCGTCGAGCTGTGCAAGCGGATCCCCTACAGCCTGGTGGCCTTCGTCGCACGCTTTTCCATTGCCGCAATCTTCTGGAAATCCGGGCAAACCAAGGTGGAAGGCCTGGTCATCGACCTGGTGGATGGCACCTTCCAGCTGGGCATACCGCACCTGTCGGCCTCGGCCATTCCGCTGTTCACCGAGGAATACAAGCTGCCCTTCCTCTCGCCTGAACTGGCGGCCCATGCGGCGGCCTTCTCCGAGCACTTCTTTCCACTGCTGATCCTCATCGGCTTCGCCACCCGCTTCTCGGCCCTGGCGCTGCTGGGCATGACCCTGGTGATCCAGACCTTCATCTACCCCGACGCCTACCCCACCCACGGTGTCTGGGCCGCCAGCCTGTTGCTGCTGGTCAGCCAGGGGCCGGGGGTGATTTCCATCGATCACCTGATCGCCAGGCGGTATCAGGGCTGATTTTTTCTTGTGGGGGCGACTTCAATCGCTATGCGGACCGCAGGTTCGCCCTTCGATCTCCCAGGGGGCCGCTGCGCTGCCCTTGGCGAATGAATTCGCCCCCACAGGAAAAGCGGTCGCCGGATCGCCCCCCACAATCTGCGCTCCCGGCACTGTCGCCAGCATTGCGCCTGGCGGCTACCCGCGCATGACCTAGGCTTGCAAGGGCAACTCGCAAGAATTCCAGAAGTTCGGTTCCTGCCGTTCAAAGGAGTGCAGTCATGGCGCAGCGGAATCCCGTCAATATCAACCCCGGACAGAAACTGCGTGGCGTGAACCTGGGGGGGTGGCTGGTCCTGGAGAAGTGGATGACCCCGAGTCTGTTCGAGGGGCTTGAAGCCACCGATGAAACCACCTGGTGCGCGGAGATGGGCGCACGAGCCCCGGAAAGACTGAAGCAGCACTGGAACACCTTCATCACCCGCGACGACTTCGCCTGGTTGCACGAGCGCGGCCTGAATGCCGTGCGCATTCCTCTCGGCCACTGGATATTCGGGCCGGATTATCCCTACCACCCGAAATACGGCGAAGCCCGTTACCCCTTCGTCGAGGGCGGTATCGAGGTGCTCGATCGGGCCTTTGCCTGGGCCGATGAATTCGGCTTGAGGATCGTCCTCGACCTGCATGCCGCTCCCGGCTGCCAGAACGGTTTCGACAATGGCGGCATCAAGGATGTCTGCCAATGGCACACCCAGGACGAGTACCGCGCGCATTCGCTGAGCGTGCTGGAGCGCCTGGCCGAGCGCTACCGCAACCAGCCCGCCCTGCACGCCATCGAGGTGCTCAACGAGCCGCGATGGGATGTGCCGACCGACTACCTCAAGGGCTACAACCTCGATGCCTACGAGCGCATTCGCCGGCACTGCCCTGCGGAGAAGGTCAGCGTGGTCTTCCACGACGGCTTCCGCGCCTTCGATGAATACCTGGGGTTCATGCAACCGCCGGAATTCGCCAACGTAGTGTTCGATATCCATCGCTACCAATGCTTCGAACGCGGCGATATCGACAGCGACATCTACACCCACATCCACAAGGCCAGCGGCCAGTGGAAAGCCGAGGCCGACTCGATCATCGGCCAGTTGGGCATCCCGGCGTACTGCGGCGAGTGGAGCCTGGGGCTCGACCTGAAAGTGGTTTCGCTCTGGGCCGAAGGGCCCTTCAATCACGCACTGGAAAACATGGATAGCTTCCAGAAAGACGTGGCCTATCGCGGCTATGCCGCTGCGCAGTTGCTGACCTATGAGAAGTACCTGGGCTGGTTCTTCTGGAGCTACAAGACCGAAACCACGCCGGCCTGGTGCTTCCGCGAATGCGTCCAGCGTGGCTGGTTGCCCTCAGCTTTTTCTTAGTGCCCGTAGCGGCGTGCCATAGCCGACCAGGGGCTCCTGCGGCAGGTGATTGAGCAGGAGCCGGCGCTGGTAGCTTCGCTCCAGTCCGGACTGGAAGCTGATGGCCAGCAGCGTCGAGTCCGGCAGCTCGCGGTGCAGCATATCCATGAAATCTTCCTCGTCCCGGGTCTCGAAGGCACTGCTCGCCTCCTCGATGAACACCCAGGTGGGCTGCTGCAGGAACAATCGGGCGATGGCCAGCCTCTGCTGCGTACGTAGCGGCAACACGCTCTGCCAGTTGTCGCTCTCCTCCATTCGCTTGGCCAGCCAGGCGATGCCCGCGCTTTCCAGGGCATGCAGCATGGCGCCAGTGGCAAAGGTGCCGGCGGGCTGCGGGTAACTCAACGCCTCGCACAGGCTGCCGACCGGCAGGAAGGGGCGTTGCGGCAGGAAGCAGATGGCCCGGCCTGCCGGCAGCCAGACTTCCCCATGACCCCATGGCCACAGCCCGGCCAGCACCTTGAACAGGCCGATGGTGACCGCCGGATCACCCGAAATCAGCACCCGCTCGCCGCGCTGGATCACAACGTTGAGTCCCTCGATCAGGACCTGCCCATCAGGGGTGGCAATGCACAGGTCGCGCAGCACGATTTCCGCCTGCTGCGACTGCGCCACGCAGATCCGGTGCTGCGGCTCTGCAGCCTGGTCGTCCAGGTCCTGGAGGTCGTTGTAGAGGCTCATCACGCGGTCGGCCGACGCTCGCCAACGCGCCAGTTCGGCGAGGTTGTCGATGGGCCAGGACAGCGCCGAGGTCAGTTGGTGGAACGCCTGCGCGGCCTGCATCAGCACGCCCAGGGTCATGGCACCGGAAATGTACTGGGGCGCCATGACCAGGATCGGGAACACCGGCAGCAGCACGCCGTAACCCGACGAGAACGACACGATGCCGAGGTAAGCCATGGTCTGCCGATACCAACGGTGCCCCAGCTCGGCGAAATGGCTCGTCGAGCTCCGGCGCTCCGCTTCCTCGCCCTGCATCAGCGCGATGGACTCCGAGCTTTCCCGCGCATGGGCCAGCCCGAAACGGAAGTCCGCTTCCGCCGATTGCAGTTTGTTGGTAGCCCGGATCAGCGGGCGCCCGAGCAGCATGCCGAACACCGTGCCGGCGCCGGCGTAGGCCACCGCGAGGATCAGCATGTAGCCCGGCACCATCAGTCCGGTGCCGGGGAACTGCACGCTGCCGGTGACCGTCAGCAGGATGTTGGCGAAGGTGCTGAAGATCAGCAGCGAGTAGACCAGCGAATGGGTCAGCGAGATCGCGCTTTCGGTCACGACGTGAATGTCTTCGGCGATGCGGCCGTCAGGGTTGTCGTGCTCGCCCCGGGTCTGCTGCAACTGATAGTGATGCCCGCGCGTCATCCACTTGTCGACGAGCCGCGCCGTCAGCCAGCGGCGCCAGTCCAGCTGCAACCAACGCTTGACCCGCATGTGCATCGCGGTGACGCCCACCGTCAGCAGGAGGATCACCACAAAGGTGCCGATCTGCATCATCAGGCGATTGAGCGATCTGGCTTCCAGGGCATCGAAGAGCGCGCGGTTCCAGTAGTTGGTCCAGATCACCAGCGCGACCTGCGCCAGGGTCAGCAGGAGCAGCGCCACGGTGTAGCCGCGCGCCTTCCACTTCGCCTCGGAATTCCAGTACGGCATCACCAGGCGCAGGAGCTGCCAGCGCGATCTTTCAGCTGGCCGGAACATCTAACCGCCACTCCGCGCTGCGAGCACATGCGCGGGCAATTGAAGATCACCAGGCACTCGTTGCGGGCCAACGCCGCAGCGTCTCCCCCAATCCAGGCAAGCCTGTGTCCCCGCCCATTCCTTCGTTATAAGAATCATCTGACCCCCTGCTGTTAGAGGCCGAAGCCTCAAGTTGCTCAGCGAACTCCGGGGAGTGCGTTGTCGTCCCGGCGGAACGTTTTTGTTCAGCCGGGATAGCCGCAGGGTGCAGCCAAGGCGAATGAGCAGAAGTTGGGGGCGGTCAGTGTGATCGCGGCGCTTTGAGCTCAGCGCGGAACTGCACCAGGTAATTCTGATTCAAGCACACCGATTTCAGGCTGCACTTTTTTCCGGACCATCGACCCCGCCGGGCCGACAAAGGCCCGCAATCAACCGCTGACCTGACCGATCAGTTGGCTGATCACCGCCCTGAGCTTGCCGGGCTTGACGGGTTTGTTGAGCAGCGGCACGCCAAGGCCCTGCAGCTTGCGTCGGCACTGGTCGCTGCGGTCGGCGGTGATGATCACTGCGGGCACTTCATTGGCGAATCGCCGGCGCAGTGCCAGGATCACATCGCAACCGACCTTGTCGTGGTCCAGGTGGTAGTCCACCAGAATCAGGTCCGGCGCCCGCCCTTCGAGCACGTCCTCGGCAGTGGCCAGGTCAGGGGCGGTCAGCACCTCGCAACCCCACTGGCCGAGGAGCGCCGACATGCTTTCCAGAATGCCCGGCTCGTTGTCCACCACCAGCAGGCGCCGGCCCGGCAACGGATCGCCAGTCACCGGACGCGGCTCCACATTCGGCCGCACCTGCGGTAGTTCACGCACCAGAGGCACCTCGATGCTGAACACCGATCCGCGTCCTACCTGCGAACGCACTTCGACCCGGTACTCGAGCATGCTGGCGATGCGGTCGACGATGGCCAGGCCCAGGCCGACACCCTTGCGCTCGGCGGCGCGGCCCACGTCCAGCTGGTTGAATTCGAGGAAGATCGCTTCCAGCTGATCCGCCGGAATGCCCCGCCCGCTGTCCCACACCTCCAGCCGCAGCCGGTCGCCCCGACGCCTTGCTCCGAGCAGGACGCAACCCTGCTCGGTATAGCGGCAGGCATTGCTGAGGAAGTTGCGCAGGATGCGCGTGAGCAAGCGGAAATCAGTGCGGATGCACAGGCGCGGGATGCGCACCCGCAACCGAAGGCCAGCAGCCTCGGCGACACTCTGGAACTCCGAGGCCAGTGGCCCGAGCACCTCGTCCAGGTGGTAGACATCCAGGTCCGGCTTGATCGCGCTCTGGTCCAGCTTGGAAATATCCAGCAGGTCGGTGAGCAGGTCTTCAGCGCCTTCCAGCGCCTGGTGAGTGCGTTCCACCAGCTGCCGTTCGGAGGCCGGCAATGCGCGCTCACGTAGTGTAGAGACCAGCAACCGAGCGGCATTCAGCGGTTGCAGCAGGTCGTGGCTGGCAGCGGCCAGGTACTTGTCCTTGCTGAGGTTGGCTGCCTCGGCCGCGTCCCGCGCCTCGCGCAATTGTTCGTTCAGCGCCTGGAGTTCGCGGGTGCGGTCCAGCACACGCTGCTCCAGTTCGTCATTGAGGGTCTGGTAGCGATTGCGCTCGGCTTCCAGCTCCTCCAGGCGCGCCAGCAGTTCAGGGTAATGGCTCTTGCGCGCGGAGTGACTGCCCAGGCCGAGCAGCCCGGTCAGGGCGTCGCGCGGGTCGTCAGAGGGCCTCGGCATACACCACCTCGACATCCCGCTGGCTGGACTCGCGCGGGTTGGTGAGGATGCAGGGATCGTCCATGGCGTGACGCGACAGGAACGGAATGTCTGAGGTACCAACGCCGTGCAGGCGCAGGGTTTCGTGGAAGCCCACCGCGTGCTTCAGGGTCACCAGGTGCTCCACCAGGCGCTGGCGGACCTGGTTCTGGGTCAGGCCACGGCAGTCGATGCCCATGGTTTCTGCGATCACCTTGAAGCGCTCGGGCGCGGCGCTGTAGTTGAAGGCCACCACGTGCTCTACCAGCACCGCGTTGCACAGGCCGTGCGGCAGGTCGAGGAAGCCGCCGAGGCTGTGGGACATGGCATGTACCGCACCGAGGATGGCATTGGAGAAGGCCAGGCCCGCCTGCATGCTGCCGAGCATGATCTTCTCGCGCAGGGCGATGTCCTGCGGGTTGGCGATCATGCCCACCAGGTTGCCGTTGATCAGGCGCATGGCCTCCAGCGCATGGGGATCGGTCAGCGGCCCGTGGCCAGTGGACACGAACGCCTCGATGGCGTGGACCAGTGCGTCGATGCCGGTACAGGCGGAGAGGAACGGGTCCATGCTCAGGGTGGTTTCCGGGTCAATCAGCGACACATCCGGTACCACCGCCTTGCTGACGATGGAGAACTTCATCCGTTCCTGTTGGTTGGAGATGATCACGAACTGCGACACATCGGCCGAAGTGCCGGCGGTGGTCGGGATCAGGATCAGCGGCGGGCTGGGCACCGTGAGGGTGTCCACGCCCTCGAATTCGAGAATGCTGCGGCCATGGGCAACCACGATGCCGATGCCCTTGGCGCAATCCATCGGGCTGCCGCCCCCCACGGCGACAATCACGTTGCAGCCCATGCTGCGGTAGAAGTCGGCCCCCTGCATCACCTCCTCCACACGAGGGTTGGGCGATACCTGGGTGTAGAGGCAGTAGTCGATGCCCTGGGCCTGCAGGCTGGCCTCGATGTCGGCGACCCAGCCGGCTGCCAGCACACCGGGGTCGGACACCACCAGCACTTTGCGGGCACCGAAGGTGCTGGCGTAATTGCCGACATTGTGCCGGCATCCGGCACCGAAAATGATCTCGGGAGAAACGAACTTGCGAAGTGGGCTGATATCGTGACGCATCAAACAGCTCTTTCTTGTAGTTATGTGGTGAGTAGGACCCAGCCTACTGGATTCACGGGGCTTTTCAATCAGACCTTGGGAGCTTTCCTAAGCCCCGATGCCATCCTTCCTACCGGTTGTAGGGGCGATTTCAATCGCCAAGCGAACCGCAGGTTCGCCCCTCTGCCTTCCAGGGGGCAGCTGCGCTGCCCTTGGCGAATGAATTCGCCCCTACACGAAAGCCAATTGCTAGCTCGGCACCGCCTGGGGCTGATTGTGGGGGCGATTTCAATCGCCAAGCGAACCGCAGGTTCGCCCTTCTGCCTTCCAGGGGGCAGCTGCGCTGCCCTTGGCGAATGAATTCGCCCCTACAGGAAAGCCAATTGCCAGCTCGGCACCGCCTGGGGCTGATTGTGGGGGCGATTTCAATCGCCAAGCGAACCGCAGGTTCGCCCTTCCGCCTTTCAGGGTGCAGCTACGTGGCCCTTGGCGAATGAATTCGCCCCCACAGGAAAGCCAATTGCTAGCTCGGCACCGCCTGGGGCTGATTGTGGGGGCGATTTCAATCGCCAAGCGAACCGCAGGTTCGCCCTTCCGCCTTTCAGGGTGCGGCTAGGTGGCCCTTGGCGAATGAATTCGCCCCTACAGGAAAGCCAATTGCCAGCTCGGCACCGCCTGGGGCTGATTGTGGGGGCGATTTAAATCGCTAAGCGGACCGCAGGTTCGCCCTTCCGCCTTTCAGGGTGCGGCTAGGTGGCCCTTGGCGAATGAATTCGCCCCCACAGGAAAACCCATCACGGCCTCACAGCAAGCCCCGATAGAACGCCAACTCCGCCTCCAACGCATGGGCCAGGTTGGTGGCCTGGCGGAAGCCGTGGCGCTCTTCCGGGTAGACATGGCATTCCACGTGCCCGCCCGCTTCCTTCAAGGCGGCAACCATGGAGGCGGTCTGCTCCGGAACCACCACCGCGTCCTGCCCACCCTGGAAGAAAATCACCGGTGCGCCGATCTCCCGCGCGCGCAACACCGGCGTGCGCTGGCGGTAGCGCGCGATGTCCCGTACCGGATCGCCGATCAGCCAGTCCAGGTAATCGGCTTCGAACTTGTGGGTCTTCTCCCGCAGCGCCAAAGGAGCGCTCACGCCGTAGTAGCTGGCGCCGCCGCGAAATGGCGTGTCCCCCACCAACGCCAGGAGCGTGGTGAAACCACCGGCGCTGGAACCACGAATGAAGGCCCGCTCAGGGTCCACCAGCCCCAGCCCGGCGAGGTGCATCACCAGCGCCTTGGCGTCTTCCACGTCCAGTTCGCCCCAGCCGCCAGCCAGTCGTTGTCGATAAGCGCGACCAAAACCGCTGCTGCCCCGGTAATTGAGGTCGGCCACGGCGAATCCGCGCTGGGTCCAGAACTGGATGCGCGGATCGAACACGGGCTGGCAGGCGGAGGTTGGGCCGCCATGGCAGAACACCAGCAATGGCGGGCGCTGGTCTTCCGGGCCGCGATGGGCCGTGTTGCAGGGCGGATAGAAGAAGCCGTGCGCGCACTCCCCGTCCCCCACGGTGAACTGCACGGACCGGGGCCGCGCGATTTCCTCGGCCGGCAGCTCGGTGCCGCCGCCAGCCAACACCTGCACGCTGGCGTCCTTGCGGTCGATGGCCAGGACCGCGCTGGCGTTTTCCGGCCCGGCGGCGATGCAGTAGTAATGCCCTTCGTCCGCCGCCAGTTGGCGGAAGCGGCTGTATCCGGTCGCCAGCAACTGGCAGTCGGCACCTACCAAATCGCTCTGGTCGTCGGCCAACCAACTCCGCAGCCCCGCCTCTGGCAGGTAGCTGCATAAGCCCAGTTGCCAGGGGGCCGGGGCGTGATCGGCATGGGCGGCCGGCAAGGGGCGCAGTTGTTCGCCCTGCAGCGCCCAGGGTTGCCACCAGCCATTGCGATCGCTCAGGCAATGCAGGCGCCCCTCGGCATCGAAGCGCGGCTGTTGCAGGGATTCGCCGCCATCCGCACCCGCCAGGATTGTGGTCGGCCCCCAGGCATCCCCGTCACGCCGGCGCAGGCAAAGCCGGGTTTCCGTCCAGGGCTGCGCGGGGCGGCTCCACTCGATCCAGGCGAGGGTCTGGCCATCCGGGCTAAGGCGTGGCGCGGCATAGAAATCGGCGCCCTCGACCAGTACCTGACGTTGGCCATCGGCCAGGGCAATCGCCACCAGCCGATGGGTGCCCTGGTCTTCCTCCACGGCCAGCACATGCTGCTCCGCGCTCCAGAGGTCGCCGTAGCGAGCCTCGGGATTTCGCGTCAGGGCGGCCGGAGTCCCGGAAAGAGGCTGAAGGTAGAGTTGCTGGTCGGCCTCATTGACGAACACCACCCCGCCTGCCACCAGGCAGAAGGCACCGCCGCCATATTCGTAGACCCGGCTGCGCAGCGAGTGGCCATCGGGCGTGATGCAGCTCGCCTCCCCCGCTTGCCAGCGCCAGAGCGTGGTGCGGCCATCGGCGGGGTCGAACAGCGTCCAGAACAGCCCCGCCGGGCCGCAGCGCAGCTCGGCGAAGTCGCGGCTGGCGGCGACGGCGTTTTCCGCGCTCCAGGGGCTGTCCCAAAAGCCGAAGGGACGGATTTCAGGCGCGACAAATGATTTTCGAGGTTCGCTCATTGCGGTAAGTCAGCTGCTCCAGGGTACCCGCAGCATGGTCTGCTTCTTCCCGCGCCGCCAGTATCTGGCCGTGGTGGGCGGACTTGGCGCAGACCGGGTCGGCGTTGCTGGCATCGCCGGTGAGTAGGAAGGCCTGGCAGCGGCAACCGCCGAAGTCCTTCTCCTTCTCGTCGCAGGAGCGGCAGGGCTCGGGCATCCAGTCGTAGCCGCGGAAGCGGTTGAAGCCGAACGACTCGTACCAGATGTGCTGCAGGTCGTGCTCCTTGACGTTGGGGAAGCGTACCGGTAGCTGCCGCGCGCTGTGGCAGGGCAAGGCGGTGCCGTCCGGGGTGATGTCGAGGAACAGGTTGCCCCAGCCGTTCATGCAGGCCTTGGGGCGTTCCTCGTAGTAGTCCGGGGTGACGAAGATCAGCTTGCACGGGTGCTTTTCCGCCGCCAGCTTGGCCCGGTATTCGTTGGTGATGCGTTCGGCTCGTTCCAGCTGGGCACGGGTCGGCAGCAGGCCGGCGCGGTTCAGTTCGGCCCAGCCGTAGAACTGGCAGGTGGCGAGTTCGACGAAGTCCGCCTCCAGTTCCAGGCACAGCTCGATGATCCGCTCGATCTGGTCGATGTTGTGCCGGTGGGTGACGAAGTTCAGCACCATCGGGTAGCCCGCCGCCTTCACCGCGCGGGCCATCGCCAGCTTCTGCGCGAAGGCCTTCTTCGAGCCGGCCAGCAGGTTGTTCACCGCCTCGTCGGCGGCCTGGAAACTGATCTGGATATGGTCCAGTCCGGCGTCCTTGAAAGCTTCGACGCGCGCCTCGGTGAGGCCGATGCCGGAGGTGATCAGGTTGGTGTAGTAACCCAGCTCGCGGGCGGCGCGGATCAGCTCCTCCAGGTCCTGGCGCACCAGCGGTTCGCCGCCGGAAAAGCCCAGCTGCGCGGCACCCAGCGCGCGGGCCTGGCGGAACACCTCGATCCACTGCGCGGTGGTCAGTTCCTCGCCCTGCTGGGCGAAGTCCAGCGGGTTGGAGCAGTACGGGCACTGCAGCGGGCAGCGGTAGGTCAGCTCGGCCAGCAGCCAGAACGGCGGCCCCGGCTGGTTTTCAGGCTTCGAGTTGCAACCAGAACTGGGCATGGGCCACCTCGATGAAGGCCAGGATGTCTTCGTTCAGACCGGGAACGTCCGGAAAGCGCCGACGCAGATCGAGGATGATCTGCGCCACCGAACGCTCACCATCCACCAGCCGGAGGATTTCCCCGGCGCTCTCGTTCAACCGCACCATGCCCTCCGGATAGAGCAGTACATGGCAGCCCTGGGCCGGCTCCCATTGCAGACGGAAACCACGACGCAGGTGGGGCACCTGCTTGAGGTCGAAATCGCTCATAGGGCAATCCCCCGGTGCCAGACCCGCTCGCGGGTCACGCTGTGGTAGGGGGGACGGTCCAGCTCGTAGGCCAGGCTCATGGCGTCGAGCATGCTCCAGAGCACGTCCAGCTTGAACTGCAGGATTTCCAGCATGCGCTGCTGGGCCTCCCAGG
>NZ_JACXBU010000001.1 GCF_014700075.1 Pseudomonas sp. JM0905a
TGCGCGGCACCAAGCGTGACGACGTAGAGCGTGGTCAGGTTCTGGCCAAGCCGGGCACCATCAAGCCGCACACCAAGTTCGAGTGCGAAGTGTACGTGCTGTCCAAGGAAGAAGGTGGTCGTCACACTCCGTTCTTCAAGGGCTACCGTCCGCAGTTCTACTTCCGTACCACTGACGTGACCGGTAACTGCGAACTGCCGGAAGGCGTAGAGATGGTAATGCCGGGCGACAACATCAAGATGGTTGTCACCCTGATCGCCCCGATCGCCATGGAAGATGGCCTGCGCTTCGCGATTCGCGAAGGCGGCCGTACCGTTGGCGCCGGCGTGGTTGCCAAGATCATCGAGTAATCGAAGATCTCGCTAAAAGGAAAGGGCCCTTCGGGGCCCTTTCCTTTTGGTTGGTCAAAAGTTGACACCTATTGGGAGCATCCGTACAATCACGCCTCCTTTTAACGGGCGTAGTCCGTCCGTTGGGGATAGCAGAGATAGAGTCTGAGGTCAAAATGCAAAACCAACAAATCCGTATTCGGTTGAAGGCTTTTGACCATCGCCTGATCGATCAATCCACCCAGGAAATCGTGGAAACCGCGAAACGTACTGGTGCTCAGGTGCGTGGTCCTATTCCTCTGCCTACTCGCAAAGAGCGGTACACCGTTCTGATCTCCCCGCACGTCAACAAAGACGCGCGTGATCAGTACGAAATTCGTACCCACAAGCGTGTTCTGGACATCGTCCAGCCGACGGATAAAACCGTCGATGCGCTGATGAAGCTCGACCTTGCGGCAGGCGTGGAAGTGCAGATCAGCCTCGGCTAATAACCTTCGGGTTTTAGTCGTGTAACGCTCTGAAATGGGCGGCCATAGCGGGTGAAAGCCCCGTACACTCATGAGGTTTACAACATGACTATTGGTGTAGTCGGTCGTAAGTGCGGCATGACCCGCATTTTCACCGAAGAAGGTGTCTCCATTCCGGTTACGGTCATTGAGATCGAGCCGAATCGCGTGACCCAGTTCAAAACCGAAGAAAGCGATGGCTATCGCGCTGTACAGGTAACTGTCGGTGAGCGTCGTGCCTCTCGCGTGACCAAGGCGCAAGCCGGTCACTTCGCCAAGGCTAACGTGGCTGCTGGTCGCGGCGTCTGGGAATTCCGCCTTGAAGAGGGCGATTACCAGGCCGGTGATCAGGTTACTGCCGAGCTGTTCCAGGCTGGTCAACTGGTAGATGTTACCGGTCAGTCCAAGGGTAAAGGCTATGCCGGTACCATCAAGCGCTGGAACTTCCGTGGTCAGGACAACACCCACGGTAACTCCGTTTCCCACCGCGCTCCGGGTTCTATTGGCCAGTGCCAGACTCCTGGTCGTGTCTTCAAGGGCAAGAAGATGTCCGGTCACCTCGGTGCCGAGCGTGTGACTGTTCAGTCCCTGGAAGTTGTGCGTGTCGATGCAGAACGCAATCTGCTGCTGGTCAAAGGTGCCGTTCCTGGCGCTACCGGCGGTGATGTGGTTGTGCGTCCGGCAGCCAAGGCTCGCGGTTAAGAGGGGAAGCTGAGATGCAACTGAATGTAAATGGCGCTCAGGCTATCGAAGTCTCCGAGCGTACTTTTGGCGGTGAGTTCAACGAAACCCTGGTACACCAGGCTGTTGTTGCCTACATGGCCGGTGGCCGTCAGGGCACTCGCGCGCAGAAGACCCGTTCCGAAGTTTCCGGTGGTGGCAAGAAGCCGTGGCGTCAGAAGGGCACTGGTCGTGCTCGTGCTGGCACCATTCGCAGCCCCATCTGGCGCTCCGGTGGTACCACCTTTGCTGCCAAGCCTCAGGATCACTCCCAGAAGCTCAACAAGAAGATGTATCGCGCTGCGCTGCGTTCCATCCTCGCTGAGCTGGTTCGTCAGGACCGTCTGGTAGTAGTTGAGGACTTCGCTGTTGAGGCCCCGAAAACCAAAACTCTGCTGGGCAAGCTGAATGGCCTGGGTCTGACCGACGTGCTGATCGTTTCCGAAGGCGTTGATCAGAACCTGTACCTGGCCGCTCGCAACCTGCCGCACGTCGATGTTCGTGACGTCCAGGGTTCTGATCCGGTCAGCCTGATCGCCTACGACAAGGTGCTGATCACCGTGTCCGCCGTGAAGAAATTCGAGGAGCTGCTGGCATGAACCAGGAACGCGTATTCAAGGTGCTGGTTGGTCCGCACGTCTCCGAGAAGGCCACCATGCTGGCTGACAGCAAGGGCCAGTTCGTTTTCAAGGTTGCCACCGATGCAACCAAGCTGGAAATCAAGAAGGCCGTTGAAAGCCTGTTCAGCGTGAAGGTCGCTCGCGTCACCACCCTTAATGTAAAGGGCAAGACCAAGCGTACCGTTCGTGGTCTGGGCAAGCGTAACGACTGGAAGAAGGCGTACATCGCTCTTCAGCCGGGCCAAGATCTCGATTTCGCCAGCAGCGCTGAGTAAAGGGGTGCATCATGGCAATCGTTAAATGCAAGCCGACCTCCGCTGGCCGCCGTTTCGTGGTCAAGGTGGTCAACCAGGAGCTGCACAAAGGCGCTCCCTACGCACCGCTGGTCGAGAAGAAATCGAAATCCGGTGGTCGTAACAACAACGGCCGCATCACCACTCGCCACATCGGCGGTGGTCACAAGCAGCACTACCGTCTGGTCGACTTCCGTCGCAACAAGGATGGCATCCCTGCCACCGTTGAGCGTATCGAATACGACCCGAACCGTACTGCTCACATCGCTCTGCTGAAGTACGCCGATGGCGAGCGTCGCTACATCATTGCGCCGAAAGGCGTGAGTGCTGGCGACCAGCTGATCTCGGGCGTCAATGCACCGATCAAGGCCGGTAACACCCTGCCGCTGCGCAACATCCCGGTTGGTAGCACCGTTCACGGTATCGAGCTGAAGCCCGGCAAAGGCGCCCAAATCGCCCGTTCCGCTGGTGCCTCCGTTCAGCTGGTTGCTCGTGAAGGCGCCTACGTGACCCTGCGTCTGCGTTCCGGCGAAATGCGCAAAGTCCTGGCTGAATGCCGTGCGACCCTGGGCGAGGTCTCGAACTCCGAGCACAGCCTGCGTTCGCTGGGTAAAGCTGGTGCCAAGCGCTGGCGTGGTGTTCGCCCGACCGTTCGCGGCGTGGCGATGAACCCGGTAGACCACCCGCATGGTGGTGGTGAAGGTCGTACCTCTGGTGGCCGTCATCCGGTGTCTCCGTGGGGCTTCCCGACCAAGGGTGCGAAGACCCGCGCGAACAAGCGCACCGACAACATGATCGTCCGTCGCCGTAAATAACTGAGGATACGACAGTGCCGCGTTCTCTGAAAAAAGGTCCTTTTATCGATCTTCACCTACTGAAGAAGATCGAAGTGGCGGTGGAAAAGAACGATCGCAAGCCGGTGAAAACCTGGTCGCGTCGCTCCATCGTGCTGCCGCAGATGGTTGGTCTGACCATCGCTGTTCATAACGGTCGTCAACACGTCCCGGTCCTCGTGAACGAAGACATGGTCGGCCACAAACTCGGCGAGTTCGCTGCTACCCGCACCTATCGCGGTCATGCTGCGGACAAGAAAGCCAAGCGTTAAGGGGTAAGGAACGATGGAAGTAGCCGCTAAGCTGTCGGGCGCTCGAATCTCCGCCCAGAAAGCCCGCTTGGTCGCCGACCAGATCCGCGGGAAGAAGGTGGGCGAAGCGCTCAACCTGCTGACCTTCAGCAGCAAGAAAGCCGCTGAAATCATGAAGAAGGTGCTGGAGTCGGCCGTGGCCAACGCTGAGCACAACGAAGGCGCAGACGTGGACGACCTGAAGGTTTCCACCGTTTTCGTCAACGAAGGGCGTTCGCTGAAGCGCATCATGCCGCGTGCCAAAGGCCGTGCTGATCGCATCGTCAAGCGGTCTTGCCATATCACTGTCAAGGTTGCGGACAAGTAACGGAGTCGATCAGATGGGTCAGAAAGTACATCCCACTGGCATTCGCCTGGGTATCGTCAAGGAGCACACCTCCGTTTGGTACGCAGATAAGCGCACTTATGCCGATTATCTGTTTGCCGATCTGAAGGTGCGTGAGTACCTCCAAGACAAACTAAAAAGCGCGTCCGTAAGCCGTATCGATATTCATCGTCCGGCTCAAACCGCACGCATCACCATCCACACCGCTCGTCCCGGCATCGTGATCGGCAAGAAAGGTGAAGATGTTGAGAAGCTGCGCCAGGACCTGACCAAGCAAATGGGTGTGCCGGTGCACATCAACATCGAAGAGATCCGCAAGCCGGAGCTCGACGGTATGCTGGTTGCGCAGAGCGTAGCTCAGCAGCTGGAGCGTCGCGTGATGTTCCGTCGCGCTATGAAGCGCGCTGTACAGAACGCCATGCGCATTGGTGCCAAGGGCATCAAGATTCAGGTAAGCGGTCGTCTGGGTGGCGCTGAAATCGCCCGTACCGAGTGGTATCGCGAAGGTCGTGTGCCCCTGCACACCCTGCGCGCCGACATCGACTATGCAACCTACGAAGCGCACACCACCTACGGTGTGATCGGTGTGAAGGTTTGGATCTTCAAGGGTGAGGTCATCGGTGGCCGCCAGGAAGAGCTGAAGCCGGTAGCACCCGCTCCTCGTAAAAAAGCTGCTAAGTAAGGGGTACGCCAAATGCTGCAACCAAAGCGTACGAAGTTCCGCAAGCAGATGACCGGCCACAACCGTGGTCTGGCTCAGCGCGGTAGCAAGGTCAGCTTCGGCGAGTTCGCGCTGAAGGCTACTGGCCGTGGTCGTCTCACTGCCCGCCAGATCGAGGCTGCACGTCGTGCCCTCACCCGTCACGTGAAGCGTGGCGGCAAGATCTGGATCCGTGTGTTCCCGGATAAACCCGTTACCAAAAAGCCCCTGGAAGTACGTATGGGTAAAGGTAAGGGTGGCGTCGAGTACTGGGTAGCCCAGATTCAACCGGGCAAGGTCCTGTACGAGATCGAGGGTGTTTCCGAAGAGCTGGCGCGTGAGGCATTCGCCCTGGCCGCTGCAAAGCTGCCGCTCGCCACCTCCTTTGTTAAGCGGACGGTGATGTGATGAAAGCGAATGAACTTCGTGAAAAATCCGTACAGCAGCTGAACGAGCAACTGCTCGGCCTGCTGCGCGACCAGTTCAATCTGCGCATGCAGAAAGCAACTGGCCAGTTGGGGCAGTCTCACCTGCTCTCGCAAGTGAAGCGCGACATCGCTCGCGTGAAAACTGTGCTCAACCAGCAAGCAGGTAAGTAATCATGGCTGAAGCTCAGAAAACCGTCCGCACGCTGACCGGCCGCGTCGTCAGCGACAAGATGGACAAGACCATCACCGTTCTGATCGAGCGCCGCGTAAAGCACCCGATCTACGGTAAATACGTGAAGCGTTCGACCAAGCTGCACGCCCACGACGAAACCAACCAGTGCCGTATCGGCGACAAGGTCACCATTCGTGAGACCCGTCCGCTGGCCAAGACCAAATCCTGGTCCCTGGTGGAAGTCGTCGAACGTGCCGTGGAAGTCTAAGGACTAAGGGTCGGAGAAAGATATGATTCAGACTCAATCCATGCTCGACGTCGCTGACAACAGCGGTGCTCGTCGCGTTATGTGCATCAAGGTCCTTGGTGGTTCGCACCGTCGCTATGCCGGCATCGGCGACATCATCAAAGTGACCGTGAAAGAAGCGATTCCGCGTGGCAAGGTGAAGAAAGGCCAGGTAATGACCGCTGTTGTGGTTCGTACCAAGCATGGCGTTCGTCGCCCTGACGGCTCGATCATCCGCTTCGACGGCAACGCCGCCGTCCTGCTGAACAACAAGCAGGAGCCGATCGGCACCCGTATCTTCGGGCCCGTGACCCGTGAACTGCGTTCCGAGAAGTTCATGAAGATCGTCTCGCTCGCCCCCGAAGTGCTGTAAGGAGAAGCCGTCATGCAAAAGATTCGTCGTGACGACGAGATCATCGTCATCGCCGGCAAGGACAAGGGCAAGCGTGGCAAGGTGCTCAAGGTTCTCGCTGACAGCCGCGTGCTGGTCAGTGGTGTAAACCTGATCAAGCGCCACACCAAGCCTAACCCCATGGCCGGTGTCCAGGGCGGTATCGTCGAGCGAGAGGCGCCTCTGCACCTCTCCAACGTGGCCATCTTCAATGGCGAAACCAACAAGGCTGATCGCGTTGGTTTCAAAGTTGAAGACGGTAAGAAAATTCGTGTCTTCAAGTCGACCCAAAAACCGGTTGATGCTTGAGAACTGCTAGGTAGATAACCATGGCACGACTGAAAGAGATTTACCGGAAAGAAATCGCGCCGAAGCTGAAGGAACAACTTCAGCTTGCGAACGTGATGGAAGTTCCGCGCATCACCAAAATCACCCTGAACATGGGTCTGGGCGAAGCGATCGGTGACAAGAAAATCATCGAGAACGCTGTAGCTGACCTGGAAAAGATCACTGGCCAGAAAGCCGTCGTGACCTACGCCCGCAAATCCATTGCAGGCTTCAAGGTTCGTGAAGGTTGGCCGATCGGTGTCAAGGTCACCCTGCGCCGTGATCGTATGTACGAGTTCCTGGATCGTCTGCTGGCCATCTCCCTGCCGCGCGTGCGTGACTTCCGCGGCCTGAATGCCAAGTCCTTCGATGGTCGTGGCAACTACAGCATGGGTGTTAAAGAGCAGATCATCTTCCCGGAAATCGATTACGACAAAATCGATGCGCTGCGCGGTCTGGATATCACCCTGACCACCACCGCCCGTACGGATGACGAAGGTCGCGCTCTGCTGCGCGCCTTCAACTTCCCGTTCCGCAACTGATTGGAGTAGGAATATGGCCAAACAGAGCATGAAAAACCGCGAGCTGAAGCGTCAGCAGACGGTTGCTAAGTACGCTAAGAAGCGCGCTGAGCTGAAAGCTACCATTGCCAACCCGAACTCCACTCCGGAAGCTCGTTGGGAAGCCCAGGTAGCCCTGCAGAAGCAGCCGCGTGACGCCAGCGCCTCGCGCCTGCGTAACCGCTGCCGCATCACCGGCCGTCCGCACGGCGTTTACCGCAAGTTCGGCCTTGGCCGTAACAAGCTGCGTGAAGCTGCCATGCGCGGTGATGTGCCCGGCCTGGTGAAAGCCAGCTGGTAATGATCGTCGGTTAGGCCGACCCTCCGGTCGGTCCAGCCCAGGTCATCTGAATCAAGCCCCTCTTGGGGCTTGATTCGTTTCTGGAGTATCTCTAGAATGTCCGGCTCGCCGAGTCTGGCCAAAATCCGTCCAGTGCTCGCGTGTGACACTAGCCGAAAGGCTATTTCTTTTTGTATCAGGAGCATCTAGCCCATGAGTATGCAGGACCCGTTAGCGGACATGCTAACTCGTATCCGTAATGCCCAGATGGCTGAAAAGTCTGTCGTAAGCATGCCGTCCTCCAAGCTGAAGGTGGCAGTAGCCAGCGTTCTGAAGAACGAGGGTTACATCACGGGATACCAAGTCAGCAGCGACATCAAGCCTCTGCTGTCCATCGAGCTGAAGTACTTCGAAGGCCGTCCGGTAATCGAAGAGCTGAAGCGCGTAAGCCGTCCTGGTCTGCGCCAGTACAAGTCCGTCGATCAGCTGCCGAAAGTACGTGGCGGTCTGGGCGTATCGATCGTTTCCACCAACAAGGGTGTGATGACTGATCGTGCTGCCCGCGCTGCTGGTGTTGGCGGCGAAGTGCTTTGCACTGTGTTCTAAGGGGGGTTGAAAGCATGTCTCGCGTTGCTAAGAACCCCGTCAAGCTGCCCGCTGGCGTAGAAGTCAAGATCGCCGGTCAGCAGCTCTCGGTGAAGGGTGCCAAGGGCGCTCTCGAACTGAAAGTGCATCCGTCTGTGGAAGTTCTGGAAGAATCCGGTGAGCTGCGTTTCGCTGCTCGCAACGGCGATCAGCAGAACCGCGCCATGGCCGGTACCACCCGTGCGCTGGTTAACAACATGGTGATCGGCGTCAGCCAGGGCTTCGAGCGCAAGCTCCAGCTGGTCGGCGTTGGTTACAAAGCTCAGGCCAAAGGTCAAACGCTGTCCCTGGCTCTCGGCTTCTCGCATCCGGTGGATTACGAACTGCCGCAAGGCATCACCGCTGAAACCCCCAGCCAGACCGATATCCTGATCAAGGGCATCGACAAGCAGCTGGTTGGTCAAGTGGCCGCTGAGATCCGCGACTTCCGTCCGCCGGAGCCTTACAAAGGCAAGGGTGTACGTTACGCGGACGAAGTCGTCCGTCGTAAAGAAGCTAAGAAGAAGTAGGGCATAGCAAATGAGCGTAAAGAAAGAAACTCGTCTGCGTCGCGCTCGCAAGGCACGCCTGAAAATGCGCGAGCTGGAAGCCGTACGCCTCTGCGTGTACCGCTCTTCCCAGCACATCTACGCCCAGGTCATTTCGGCCGACGGCGCCAAGGTCCTGGCCAGCGCCTCGACCCTGGACAAAGAACTGCGTGACGGCGCCACTGGCAACGTCGACGCGGCCAAGAAGGTTGGTCAGCTGGTTGCCGAGCGTGCTAAGGCCGCTGGCGTCACTCAGGTGGCATTCGATCGTTCTGGCTTCAAGTACCACGGCCGCGTCAAGGCGCTGGCTGATGCTGCTCGTGAAGGCGGGCTGGAGTTCTAAGTTATGGCAAATAACGAGCAAAAGCGCGACGAAGGCTACATCGAGAAGCTGGTTCAGGTTAACCGCGTTGCCAAGACCGTAAAAGGTGGTCGTATCTTCACCTTCACCGCACTGACCGTGGTTGGTGATGGCAAAGGTCGTGTTGGCTTCGGTCGCGGCAAGTCCCGCGAAGTGCCTGCCGCGATCCAGAAGGCGATGGAAGCTGCCCGCCGCAACATGATCCAGGTTGACCTGGACGGCACCACCCTGCAGTACCCGATCAAGTCCGCCCATGGCGCCTCCAAGGTGTTCATGCAGCCGGCTTCCGAAGGTACCGGTATCATCGCCGGCGGCGCCATGCGTGCCGTTCTGGAAGTGGCCGGTGTGCAGAACGTTCTGGCCAAGTGCTACGGCTCGACCAATCCGGTGAACGTGGTTTACGCCACCTTCAAGGGTCTGAAGAACATGCAGTCCCCTGAGTCCGTTGCGGCCAAGCGTGGTAAGAGCGTCGAGGAGATTCTCTAATCATGGCAACTGTCAAAGTGACGCTGGTCAAGAGCGTTAACGGCCGTCTGGCCAACCACAAGGCTTGCGTCAAGGGTCTCGGCCTGCGTCGCATTGGTCACACCGTAGAAGTTCAGGACACTCCTGAAAACCGCGGCATGATCAACAAGGCTTACTACCTTCTGCGTGTCGAGGGTTAATCCATGAAACTGAACGATCTGCGTTCCGCGCCGGGTGCCCGTCGCGAAAAGCACCGTCCGGGCCGTGGCATCGGTAGCGGTTTGGGTAAGACTGGTGGCCGTGGTCACAAAGGTCAGACCTCCCGTTCCGGTGGCACCATTGCTCCGGGCTTCGAAGGCGGTCAGCAGCCGCTGCACCGTCGTCTGCCGAAGTTTGGCTTCGTCTCCCTGAAGGCTATGGATCGCGCGGAAGTGCGTACTTCCGAGCTGGCCAAGGTTGAAGGCGACGTCATCACTCTGCAGGCGCTGAAGGATGCCAACGTGATTAACCAGAACGTACAGCGTGTGAAAGTCATGCTGTCCGGCGACGTTACTCGCGCGGTCACCCTGAAAGGTATCGCCGCCACCAAAGGTGCGCGTGCGGCTATCGAAGCAGCTGGCGGTAAGTTCGAGGACTAAATGGCTAAGCAAGGTGCTCTCTCCGCGCTCAGCAATGGCGGGTTGTCCGAGCTCTGGGCTCGACTGCGTTTCCTGTTCCTGGCGATCATCGTCTACCGGATCGGTGCGCACATCCCAGTGCCCGGTATCAACCCTGACCGGCTGGCCGAGCTGTTCCGGCAGAACGAGGGGACCATTCTTAGCCTGTTCAACATGTTCTCTGGCGGCGCGCTGGAGCGCATGAGCATCTTTGCACTGGGGATCATGCCGTACATCTCGGCGTCGATCATCATGCAGCTCATGACCGCTATCAGCCCGCAGCTGGAGCAGTTGAAGAAGGAAGGTGAAGCTGGCCGTCGTAAGATCAGCCAGTACACCCGCTACGGCACTGTAGCCTTGGCATTGGTCCAGGCCATCGGCATGTCCGTTGGTCTGGCCAGTCAAGGCGTCGCTTTCTCGACTGATTTCGGCTTCTACTTCGTGGCTGTCACCACCTTCGTGGCTGGTGCGATGTTCATGATGTGGCTGGGCGAACAGATCACTGAGCGCGGTGTCGGCAACGGTATCTCGATGCTGATTTTTGCTGGCATCGTGGCCGGTCTGCCGAGGGCGATCGGGCAGTCTTTCGAGTCTGCACGTCAGGGCGATATCAACATCTTCGCTCTGGTCGCCATCGGATTGTTGGCAGTAGCGATCATCGGTTTCGTGGTGTTCATTGAGCGTGGTCAGCGTCGCATTGCGGTGCACTACGCCAAGCGTCAGCAGGGCCGCAAGGTCTTCGCTGCGCAGACTAGCCACCTGCCGTTGAAGGTGAACATGGCCGGCGTTATCCCGGCTATTTTCGCCAGCAGCATTCTGCTGTTCCCGGCCTCTCTGGGCGCCTGGTTCGGTCAGTCCGAAAGCATGGGCTGGCTGCAGGACGTCGCACAGGCTATCGCTCCTGGTCAGCCGTTGAACATTCTGCTGTTTAGTGCAGGGATCGTATTCTTCTGCTTCTTCTACACAGCTCTGATGTTCAATCCGAAAGACGTGGCGGAGAACCTGAAGAAGTCCGGTGCCTTTATTCCGGGTATCCGACCGGGCGAGCAGTCGGCGCGCTATATCGATGGCGTACTGACCCGCTTGACCATGTTTGGTGCTCTGTACATGACGGCTGTTTGCCTGCTGCCCCAGTTCCTGGTGGTTGCAGCGAATGTACCGTTCTACCTTGGCGGGACCTCGTTGCTGATCGTGGTTGTGGTTGTTATGGACTTTATGGCCCAAGTACAATCCCACCTCGTTTCGCACCAGTACGAATCCCTGATGAAGAAAGCCAACCTGAAGGGCTACGGCAGCGGCATGCTCCGCTGACCCGGTTCCGTAAGGTTCTAGGAGTTACTGATGAAAGTTCGTGCATCGGTGAAAAAGCTGTGCCGCAACTGCAAGATCATCCGTCGCGACGGTATCGTTCGCGTGATCTGCAGCGCGGAACCGCGTCACAAGCAGCGCCAAGGCTGAGTGTGATTCACGCGTTATGAGCCCGGCAGCTAGTGCGCTGCCGGGTTGATTATTCGTTTTTACAGCGCTAATATCTCGCGCCCTTTTCTTGGCTTCCGGGGCGTAGGTAGCTGTCAACTGGAGTTTCACTGAATGGCCCGTATTGCAGGCGTCAACATTCCAGATAACAAGCACACTGTTATCTCGCTGACCTACATCTACGGTGTTGGTCGCACCACTGCGCAGAAAATCTGCGCTGTCACCGGCGTAAACCCGGCGGCAAAGATCAAGGATCTCTCTGACGAGCAGATCGAACAGCTGCGTGGCGAAGTCGCGAAGCTCACCACTGAAGGTGACCTGCGTCGCGAAATCAACATGAACATCAAGCGTCTGATGGACCTGGGCTGCTACCGCGGTCTGCGTCATCGTCGCGGTCTGCCTGTTCATGGCCAGCGCACCAAGACCAACGCGCGTACCCGTAAGGGCCCGCGTAAGCCGATCCGCAAGTAATTGCGCCCGCGAATCGACAGGAATTAAGTCATGGCTAAGCCTGCTGCTCGTCCTCGTAAGAAAATCAAAAAGACAGTGGTGGATGGGATCGCCCATATCCACGCTTCTTTCAACAACACCATCGTTACCATCACTGATCGTCAGGGCAATGCTCTGTCCTGGGCGACCTCCGGTGGTTCCGGTTTCCGCGGCTCCCGTAAGAGCACCCCGTTCGCTGCCCAGGTTGCAGCCGAGCGCGCCGGTCAGGCTGCTCTGGAATACGGCCTGAAGAACCTCGACGTTAACGTCAAGGGCCCGGGTCCGGGTCGCGAATCCGCTGTGCGTGCACTGAACGCCTGCGGCTATAAGATCGCCAGCATCACCGACGTGACGCCTATCCCGCACAACGGGTGCCGTCCGCCGAAGAAGCGTCGCGTGTAAAAGGAGACAGTGAGAAATGGCTCGTTACATTGGTCCCAAGTGCAAACTGTCCCGTCGTGAAGGTACCGACCTCTTCCTGAAGAGTGGTGCTCGCGCGCTCGAATCCAAGTGCAATATCGAATCCGCTCCTGGCCAGCATGGCGCCCGTCGTGGCCGTCTGTCCGACTACGGCACCCAGCTGCGCGAAAAGCAGAAAGTTCGCCGCATCTACGGTGTTCTGGAGCGTCAGTTCGGTAACTACTACAAAGAAGCTGCTGCCCGCAAAGGCGCTACCGGCGAAAACCTGCTGCAACTCCTCGAGTGCCGCCTGGACAACGTCGTGTACCGCATGGGCTTCGGCGCTACTCGTTCCGAGTCCCGTCAGCTGGTTTCCCACAAGGCCATCAGCGTAAACGGTCAGACCGTGAACGTTCCGTCCTACCAGGTCAAAGCTGGTGACGTGGTTGCCGTTCGCGAGAAGTCGAAGAACCAACTGCGTATCGTCCAGGCCCTCGAACTGTGCGCCCAGCGTGGCCGCGTGGAGTGGGTCGAGGTCGACGCAGACAAGAAGTCCGGCGTGTTCAAGAGCGTGCCGGCTCGCAGCGATCTGTCCGCCGACATCAACGAAAACCTGATTGTCGAGCTCTACTCCAAGTAAGGGCTAGAAAATAGGTGCATCCATGCAGAGTTCGGTAAATGAGTTCCTGACCCCCCGCCACATTGATGTGCAGGTGGTCAGTCCGACCCGCGCCAAGATCACGCTCGAGCCTCTCGAGCGTGGTTTCGGCCATACCCTGGGCAACGCGCTGCGTCGCATCCTGTTGTCCTCCATGCCTGGCTGTGCAGTAGTCGAGGCCGAAATCGACGGCGTACTCCACGAGTACAGCGCTATCGAGGGTGTTCAGGAAGATGTCATCGAGATCCTTCTGAACCTCAAAGGTCTGGCTATCAAGCTGCACGGCCGTGACGAAGTAACGCTGAACCTTTCGAAGAAAGGCTCGGGCGTGGTCACTGCTGCCGATATTCAGCTGGATCATGATGTCGAAATCGTCAACGGCGACCACGTGATCGCCAACCTGGCGGAAAACGGCGTCCTGAACATGAAGCTCAAGGTGTCTCGCGGCCGTGGCTATGAGCCCGCCGACGCGCGCCAGAGCGACGAAGACGAGAGCCGCAGCATTGGTCGTCTGCAGCTCGACGCCTCGTTCAGTCCCGTCCGTCGTGTTGCCTACGTGGTTGAAAACGCCCGTGTGGAGCAGCGCACCAACCTGGACAAGCTGGTCATCGATCTGGAAACCAACGGCACCCTGGACCCTGAAGAGGCCATCCGTCGTGCCGCTACCATCCTGCAACACCAACTGGCTGCGTTCGTCGACCTGAAAGGCGACAGCGAGCCGGTAGTGGTTGAGCAGGAAGACGAGATCGATCCGATCCTGCTTCGTCCGGTTGATGACCTCGAGCTGACCGTACGTTCGGCCAACTGCCTGAAGGCGGAGAACATCTACTACATCGGTGACCTGATTCAGCGCACTGAAGTAGAGCTGTTGAAGACTCCGAACCTGGGCAAGAAGTCCCTGACCGAGATCAAGGACGTCCTGGCCTCCCGTGGTCTGTCCCTCGGCATGCGCCTCGACAACTGGCCGCCGGCAAGTCTCAAGAAGGACGACAAGGCGACTGCCTGATCGTCGTAATCACCGAACGTAGAAGTTTGGTAAGGAATTGAACCATGCGTCATCGTAAAAGTGGCCGTCACCTGAGCCGCACCAGCGCACACCGCAAGGCCATGTTCCAGAACATGGCGGTGTCGCTGTTCGAGCACGAACTGATCAAAACCACCCTGCCCAAAGCCAAGGAACTGCGTCGCGTTGCCGAGCCGCTGATCACCCTGGCCAAGGAAGACAGCGTTGCCAACCGTCGTCTGGCTTTCGACCGTACCCGTTCGAAAGCTGCCGTAGGCAAGCTGTTCAACGATCTGGGCAAGCGCTACGCCAACCGTCAGGGCGGCTACCTGCGCATCCTGAAGTGCGGTTTCCGCGCTGGCGACAACGCTCCCATGGCTTACGTCGAGCTGGTTGACCGTCCGGTCGCTGGTGAAGTCGAAGCTGCTGCCGAGTAAGTCGGTCGTTGCATGAAAAACCGGGCCTTGTGCCCGGTTTTTTTATGCCTGTTAAATTAGCTGATATCTATCGATTGATTGCTCTTAATAAATTGGAGGCAATTATTGGCTGGCTCGATACTCCTACTCACCCGGTTATGCCGGAATCAAAAGAGCCCAAAAGGAGATGTTGCATGAGCCAGAAGCCAATTCTCACCACGACCGCTGGTAATCCGGTTGCGGATAACCAGAACTCCCTCAGTGCCGGGCCGCGCGGGCCACTGTTGCTCCAGGACTACCACCTGATCGAGAAGCTGGCTCACCAGAACCGCGAGCGCATTCCGGAACGTGTGGTGCACGCCAAGGGCTGGGGCGCCTATGGCACGTTGACCATCACGAACGACATTACCCGCTACAGCAAGGCTTCCGTGTTCTCCGAGGTTGGCAAGAAGACCCAGGTGCTCGCGCGCTTCTCCACCGTAGCAGGTGAGCTCGGAGCCGCTGACGCCGAGCGCGATGTGCGTGGTTTCGCCCTGAAGTTCTACTCCGAGCAAGGCAACTGGGATGTGGTGGGCAACAACACCCCCATTTTCTTCATCCGTGACCCGCTAAAGTTCCCCGACTTCATTCACACCCAGAAGCGGCACCCGAAGACCAACCTGCGCTCCAATACGGCCGCCTGGGATTTCTGGTCGCTGTCGCCGGAGAGCCTGCACCAGGTGACGATCCTGATGTCAGACCGCGGCCTGCCCACGGACGTGCGCCACATCAATGGCTACGGTTCGCACACCTACAGCTTCATCAACGCAGCCAACGAGCGATTCTGGGTCAAGTTCCACTTCAAGACGCTGCAGGGCCACAAGCACTGGACCAACGACGAGGCCGCTGCAGTGGTTGGCCGCAGCCGCGAAACCACCCAGGAGGACCTGTTCTACAGCATCGAGAATGGCGACTTCCCGAAGTGGCGCTTCTGCATCCAGGTCATGACTGAAGAGCAGGCCCGCAACACCCGCTATAACCCCTTCGACCTGACCAAGGTCTGGCCCCATGCAGAGTTCCCGCTGATCGAAGTGGGCATCGTGGAGCTGAATCGCAACCCGGAAAATTACTTCGCCGAGATCGAACAGGCTGCGTTCTCGCCTTCCAACGTGGTACCCGGCATCGGTCATTCGCCCGACAAGATGCTCCAGGCTCGCGTATTCAGCTACGCCGATGCGCACCGCTACCGCTTGGGGACCCACTACGAGGCGCTGCCGGTGAACGCGCCGAAATGCCCGGTTCACCACTATCACAAGGACGGTGCGATGCGCTTCTTCGCCAGCAGCCAGAACCCGGACGCGTACTACGAGCCGAATTCGTTTGGTGGCCCAGCGCAGTCGGCGGAGTACGCAGAGCCGGCAGTGGCAATCGACGGCGCGGCCGATCGCTACGACCATCGCGATGGCAATGACGACTACAGCCAGCCACGTGCGTTGTTCGGGCTGTTCGACGAAGGCCAGCGGCAGCGGCTGTTCGCGAATATCGCCGCGTCCATGGCGGGCGTGCCGCAGTTCATCATCGACCGCCAGCTGGCGCACTTCGACAAGGTGCACCCGGACTACGGCAACGGAGTTCGCGCAGCGCTCGCAGATGGCAACTGAGCCGCAGTTCACCCTGAATGAAAAAGGCCGGGCATCACTGTCCGGCCTTTTTTCGTCGCCTCGGCTGAATCAGGCCCGATCGCGTTCCAGCAATGGCTTGAGGAAGCGGCCAGTGTGGGATTGCGGCATCTCCGCGACGTCCTCCGGCGTACCGGTGGCAATGATCTGGCCGCCCTTGGAACCGCCTTCCGGCCCAAGGTCCACAAGCCAGTCGGCGGTCTTGATCACATCCAGGTTGTGCTCGATGACCACGACAGTGTTTCCGTGGTCACGCAAGCGATGCAGCACCTCCAGCAGTTGCTGGATATCCGCGAAGTGCAGGCCGGTGGTGGGCTCGTCGAGGATGTACAGCGTCTTGCCGGTATCGCGCTTGGACAGCTCGCGGGACAGCTTTACCCGCTGCGCCTCGCCGCCGGACAGCGTGGTCGCACTCTGTCCGAGCTTGATGTACGACAGACCGACGTCCATGAGCGTCTGCAGCTTGCGGGCGATGGCCGGGACGGCATCGAAGAATTCGCGCGCGTCTTCGATGGTCATGTCCAGCACCTCGGTGATGCTCTTGCCCTTGTAGCGGACTTCCAGGGTTTCGCGGTTGTAGCGCTTGCCCTTGCAGACGTCGCAGGGGACATAGATGTCCGGCAGGAAGTGCATCTCCACCTTGATCACGCCGTCGCCCTGGCAGGCCTCGCAGCGGCCGCCTTTCACGTTGAAGGAAAAACGTCCCGGACCGTAACCACGGGAGCGGGACTCCGGAACGCCGGCGAACAGTTCCCGGATCGGCGTGAACAGGCCGGTGTAGGTGGCCGGGTTGGAACGTGGGGTGCGGCCGATGGGGCTCTGGTCGATGTCCACCACCTTGTCCAGGTGCTGCAGGCCATCGAAGCTCTCGTGGGACGACGCTTCCAGCGAGGTGGCGCCATTCAGTGCGGTGGCGGTGATGGGGAACAGGGTGTTGTTGATCAGCGTCGACTTGCCCGAGCCGGACACGCCCGTCACGCAGGTCAGCAGGCCCACCGGAATCTCCAGGTTCACCTGCTGCAGGTTGTTGCCGCTGGCACCCTTCAGCTTGAGGGACTTCTTCTTGTCGCGAGGGGTACGGTTGGCCGGCACTTCGATCTTCACCCGGCCGGACAGGTACTTGCCGGTCAGCGAGTTCGGGTGGGCCATGACTTCATCCGGCGTGCCCTCGGCGACGATCTGGCCACCATGCACACCGGCACCCGGACCGATGTCCACCACATAGTCGGCGAGGCGGATTGCATCCTCGTCGTGCTCGACCACGATCACCGTGTTGCCGAGGTTGCGCAGGTGGGTGAGGGTGGCCAGCAGGCGCTCGTTGTCGCGCTGGTGCAGACCGATGGAGGGCTCGTCGAGGATGTACATCACCCCCACCAGGCCAGCTCCGATCTGGCTGGCCAGGCGAATGCGCTGGGCTTCGCCGCCGGAGAGGGTGTCTGCACTGCGATCCAGGGTCAGGTAGTCGAGGCCCACGTTGACCAGGAACTGCAGGCGTTCGCGGATTTCCTTGAGGATCTTCTCGGCAATCTCGCCACGTCGGCCGGTCAGGCTAAGGACGCCGAAGTAGTCGGCCGCCTCGCCCACCGGCAGTCCGGTCACCGCCGGCAGGGTCTTGTCGCCAACCCAGACATGACGTGCCTCGCGGCGCAGGCGAGTGCCACGGCAGTCGGGGCAGGGCTGGGTGCTGAGGAACTTGGCCAGCTCCTCGCGCACGGTGGCCGATTCGGTTTCGCGGTAGCGGCGTTCCAGGTTGGGGATGATCCCCTCGAAGGGGTGGGAGCGCTTGACGATGTCGCCGCGGTCGTTGAGGTAGCGGAAGTCGACGTCCTCGCGGCCGCTACCGAAGAGGATCACTTTCTGGTGCTCGGCGGAGAGCTGGTCGAAGGGCTTTTCCAGGCTGAAACCGTAATGTGCGGCCAGGGAACCGAGCATCTGGAAGTAGTAGACGTTGCGCCGGTCCCAGCCGCGGATGGCGCCCTCGGCCAGGGTCAGCTCGCCATTGACCAGACGCTTGGCGTCGAAGAACTGCTTCACGCCCAGGCCGTCGCAAGTGGGGCAGGCACCGGCCGGATTGTTAAAGGAGAACAGCTTGGGTTCCAGCTCACTGATGGAGTGGCCGCAATGGGGGCAGGCGAAGCGCGCGGAGAAGATGATCTCGTCGCCTTCCTCGTCGTCCATGGGCGCCACCAGGGCGATGCCGTCGGCCAGGTTGATCGCCGTCTCGAAGGATTCCGCCAGGCGCTGCTGCAGGTCACCGCGCACCTTGAAGCGATCGACCACCACGTCGATGGAGTGCTTCTTCTGTTTGTCCAGCTTGGGCAGCTCATCCAACTCGTACAGCTTGCCGTCCACGCGGGCGCGCACGAAGCCCTGGGCGCGCAGTTCCTCGAACACGGCCAGGTGTTCGCCCTTGCGCTCGCGCACCACCGGGGCCAGCAGCATCAACTTGCGGCCTTCGGGGAGGGCCAGTACCTGGTCGACCATCTGGCTGACGGTCTGGGCCTCCAGCGGCACGTCGTGGTCCGGGCAGCGTGGCGTACCGACGCGGGCATAGAGCAGGCGCAGGTAGTCGTAGATCTCGGTAATGGTGCCGACGGTAGAGCGCGGGTTGTGGGAGGTCGACTTCTGCTCGATGGAGATCGCCGGCGACAGGCCCTCGATGGTATCCACATCGGGCTTTTCCATCATCGACAGGAACTGCCGGGCGTAGGCCGACAAGGACTCCACATAGCGGCGCTGACCCTCGGCGTAGAGGGTGTCGAAGGCCAACGACGACTTGCCCGAACCGGACAGGCCGGTAATCACGATCAGCTTGTCGCGGGGCAGGGTGAGGTCGACGTTCTTCAGGTTATGGGTGCGTGCCCCACGGATCAGGATCTTGTCCACAACGGCCTCACTTGGCGGGCGGAAACCCGCGATTATACGGCCCGCCGCTTGAACGCGGCAAAGCGTCACAAGCGTGTCGCAATCCGCCGGGACTGCTAGAATGCGCGGCATTTTTCAGGCACCGGCGACAGCCGGGCACCCAGGACGGGTGGCCAGCCAGACAGGGGCGCATGACGCAGCCCCCGATCGCTTTCCCTCGAGGCACCTATGCACGATTCCCACTCAGAACGCATGAGCGGCAGCGAAACGCGCGCAGCCAGCGGCCTGGCCCTGGTGTTCGCATTCCGCATGCTCGGCATGTTCATGGTATTGCCGGTGCTGGCCACCTACGGCCAGGACCTTGCCGGCGCCACCCCGGCCCTGATCGGCCTGGCCATCGGCGCCTACGGCCTGACCCAGGCTGTGCTGCAGATTCCCTTCGGCGTCATTTCCGACCGCATCGGTCGCCTGCCGGTGATCTACATCGGCCTGCTGATTTTCGCTGCCGGCGCAGCCCTGGCGGCCAATGCCGACTCTATCTGGGGCGTGATCGCCGGCCGTGTGCTGCAGGGCGCTGGCGCCATTTCCGCAGCGGTGATGGCCCTGCTGTCCGACCTCACCCGCGAGCAGCACCGCACCAAGGCCATGGCCATGATCGGCATGAGCATCGGCGTGTCCTTCGCCGTCGCCATGGTGGTCGGGCCGCTGCTGACCCGTGCCTTCGGCCTGTCCGGACTGTTCTGGGCCACCGCCGTCATGGCGCTGTTGGGCATCGTGATCATTGCCACCATGGTGCCGCGTGCCGCCCACCCGTTGCAGCACCGTGAATCCGGCGTGGCACGCCAGGCGCTGTTGCCTACCCTCCGGCACCCGGACCTGCTGCGCCTGGACTTCGGCATCCTCGCCCTGCACGCCATCCTCATGGCCAGTTTCGTCGCCCTGCCGCTGGCGCTGGTGGAAAAGGCCGGCCTGCCCAAGGAAGAGCACTGGTGGGTCTATCTCACCGCGCTGCTGGTGGGCTTCTTCGGCATGGTTCCCTTCATCATCTATGGCGAGAAGAAGCGCCAGATGAAGCGTGTGCTGGTCGGCGCGGTCGCGGTGCTCTGCGCCTGCGAGCTGTTCTTCTGGCAGTTCGGCGACAGCCTGCGTGCGCTGGTGTTCGGCGCCATCGTCTTCTTCACCGCGTTCAACCTGCTGGAGGCCTCGCTGCCGTCGCTGATCAGCAAGGTGGCGCCGGCCGGCGGCAAGGGCACCGCCATGGGCGTGTACTCCACCAGCCAGTTCCTCGGCGCGGCTGTTGGAGGCATTTTCGGTGGCTGGCTATTCCAGCATGGCGGCCTGTCGACGGTGTTCGTCGGTTGTGCAGTGGTCTGTGCGATTTGGTTGGCCATTGCTGTTACTATGCGTGAACCTCCGTACGTAACCAGCCTGCGCCTGCCGCTAGGCGCCGCCGCTGTAGCCGATAGCGGCCTGGTTGCGCGTTTGTTGGCACTGCCCGGAGTGGCGGATGCCGTCGTGGTGGCCGAAGAGGCGGCCATCTATATCAAAGTGGATTCTGAGAAACTGGACCGCGCGTCCCTGGAGCGCCTGATCGAATCGGGCCCGGAACGCGCTGAAGCCTAGGAGAACGTCATGGCCCGTGGGGTTAACAAAGTCATTCTGGTTGGTAACGTCGGTGGTGATCCGGAAACCCGCTATCTGCCCAACGGCAACGCGGTAACCAACATCACCCTGGCCACCAGCGAGTCCTGGAAGGACAAGCAGACCGGCCAGCAGCAGGAGCGCACCGAATGGCACCGCGTGGTGTTCTTCGGCCGCCTCGCCGAAATCGCCGGTGAGTACCTGCGCAAGGGCTCGCAAGTCTACGTCGAAGGCGCCCTGCGCACCCGCGAGTGGGAAAAGGACGGCGTGAAGCGCTACACCACCGAGATCGTGGTCGACATCAACGGCCAGATGCAGCTGCTCGGCGGCCGTCCTGGCAGCGAAGGCGACGCGCCGCGCGCGCCGCGCCCTCAGCGTGAGCCGCAGCAGTCTGCTCCGCAGCAGCGCCCGGCTCCGCAGCCCGCCGCCCAGCCGGCTCCGGACTACGACAGCTTCGACGACGACATCCCGTTCTGAGTCGAATCGCGTAAGCGGAAAGACAAAGGCGCAGCCCTCGGGCTGCGCCTTTTTCGTTTCTGAGGCCGATCGCCAGCCCTGGGGGGAATGCTGACCCAGAGCTGGAAGTCGGTCAGCTCAGAACTGATAACTCAGCGTTGCCGTCACATTGCGCTTCTCGCCGAAGTAGCAGAAGTCGAGGCTGTAGCAGGACGCCACGTAGTCCTCGTCCAGCAGGTTGTTGGCGTTCAGGCTGAGATCCAGCCCCTTCATGCCCAGCTTGCCGAGGTCATAGCCGATGAGGGCGTCGACCAGGGTGTAGGAGGGCACGTGCAGGGTGTTCTCCTTGTCCGCCCAGGTCTTGCCCACGTAGCGCACGCCGAGGCCGGTGCGCAGGCCATCCAGGGCGCCCGCATTGAAGTTGTAGTCACCCCAGATGGATGCCATGTGCTTGGGGGCCTGGTTCGGGGTGTTGCCCTGATTGCCGTCCAGCGACTTGGCGTAGGTGATGTCGGTGTAGGTGTAGCTGGCCAGGACCTTGACGTTCTCGGTGACCTGGGTGTGGGCTTCCAGCTCGAAGCCCTGGGAGCGCACCTTGCCCACGGAGGTGAAGAAGTTGTCCTGGGGCAGCTTGGAGGCGACGTTCTCCTGGGTAATGTGGAACACCGAGGCGGTGTACATGCTGTTGCTGTCTTGTGGCTGGAACTTCAGGCCGGCCTCCCACTGCTTGCCCTCGGTCGGCTCCAGGGCCTTGCCGGAGGCGTCGGAGTAGGCGTTCGGGTTGAACGACTCGGAGTAGCTGATGTACGGCGCGATGCCATTCTCGAAGAGGTAGAGCACGCCGGCACGGCCGGTGAACTTGCTCCACTGCTCGTCGCTCTTGGTATGGGCGGTGCGGTTTTCATCGGAGACGTCCACCCAGTCCTGACGGATGCCCAGCGAGACGCGCCACTGGTTCACGTCGATCAGGTCCTGCACGTACAGGCCGGTCTGCTCCAGGCGGCGGGTGTGGTTGTCCTCGGAGAGGAAGCTAAGGCTCTCGTTGCCGTACACCGGGTCGAAGGCATTGAGCGGAGTGGAGACGCCGCTGGTCCAGTCCACATGGGTGCGGCGGCGCTGGTAGTCGAGGCCGGTGAGCAGGGTGTGGCGGGCGCTGCCCCAGTCGAATTCGGCCTGCACCATGTTGTCGATGATGTAGGCCTCCAGCTCCTCGCTGGCGCCGGAGAAGTAGCGGTTCAGCTCGTCGCTGTCGGGCGCGGTCCACTGGTAGCCGTAGACCTGCGAGAGCTCGACGTCGGAGCTCAGGTAGCGGAAATTCTGGCGGGCGGTCCACACGTCGTTGAAGCGGTGCTCAAGCTGATAGCCGAACATGCGCTGCATGCGGTCGAAGTCGTCCAGGCCTGGCTCGCCGTCGAAGAACTCGCGGCTGATGCGCTGGCCGTTGTGCTGGAACAGGCTGCCGTCGGCCGGCACGCCGCTGTGGTAGCCGCCATTCGGGTCGTGCTGCAGGTAGCCCTGCAGGGTCAGGGTGGTGTCTTCGCGCAAATCAATGGCCAGCGTCGGGGCGATGGCGTAGCGCTCGTCCTTGGTGTGGTCGAACTGGGTGTCGCCACCCTTGCCCAGGCCCACCAGGCGATAGGCGATGCGCTTCTCTTCATCCAGCGGGCCGCTGAAGTCGAAACCCACGCCCTTCTGGTTCATGTTGCCGACCATGGCCTGCACCTGGTGGTAATCATCAAACAGCGGCTTCTTGCTGGTCAGCGCCACCAGGCCGCCCGGCAGGCTGCGGCCATAGAGCACGGAGGACGGGCCCTTGAGCACGTCGATGCGTTCGAGGAAGTACGGGTCCACCTGCATCGAGCTGAAAGTGCCGCTGTCGCCCATGGTCTTCAGGCCGTCGAGGTAGACGTTGTCGACGCTGTTGTCGGCGAAGCCGCGCATCACGATGTAGTCGTAGCGGTTTGAAGCTCCCACCTGGCCGGTGAAGATACCGGGGGTGTAGCGCATGGATTGCTGGACCGTCTTGGAACCCTGGTCGTCGATCTGCTCGCGGGTGATGACCGAGACCGATTGCGAGGTCTCCATCAGCGATTTGCTGGTCTTGGTGGCGATCTGGCTGTGGGTGGCCAGGTAGCCGTCCTCGCTGCCCAGTGCGTTACCCAGGGCGAATACCTGGGTGCTGGGCACTTCCAGCGCGCTGCCGGCCGGTACTTCACGCAGCACGAAGCTGCCGCCGCCGAGGTTCTCCGCCTGCAGGGAGGTTCCGTCGAGCAGGCGCGCGAGGCCGGCTTCCGCCGAGAAGGTGCCGTTCAGGCCATTGCTGTTCAGGCCACGGGTCTGCGCCGGGGTGGCGGAGAGGTTGATGCCGGCCTCGCGGGCGAAGCGGTTCAGTGCCTCATCCAGGGCACCGGCGGGGATGGCGTAGCGGCGGCTGGCGACGGCGGCGGTCTCGTCGCTGATGGCTGTGCTGGGCAGCAGCGGAGTGGCGAGTGCGGTGCACAGCAGGGCGCCACGAACGGCGAGGGCGAGGTGGGAAGCGCGGGGTGCAGTCATGAAAACATCCGTGGGGATCGGCAAAGATTAATGGGATTCATTCCCCTTGCCGGGGCAGGCGGCAAAACCCGCCAAAAAAAATTGAATTCGCCCCCACAGGTAGAGCAAGGCTTCAAACCCGCGCCTCCACCTTCACCCACCACCGCGTGCGGTAGTGCAGTTGCACGGGCAGGGTGCGGGGCAACAGGGCCAACAGTTTGTCGGTGTCGTCCAGGCGGAACACACCGGACAGGCGCAGGTCGCGGATGCTGTCGGCGCAGGCCAGGCGGCCGTGGCGATAGCGCGAGACCTCGGCAAGGAAGTCCACCAGGCGGATGTCGCGGGTGACGATCAGGCCGTCGACCCAGGCACCGGCCTCCATGCCCAACTCCGCTACCGGGTGGATGCCATCCCGGCTCAGGTCGAAGCTCTGTCCTGCTTCGACGACCTGCTGCGGCAGGCCACTGGCCGGATTCAGCACCACGCTGCCCTGCAGCACGCTGAGCCGCGAGGCGGCTTTCCCATGGCGCAGCACGAAGCGCGCGGCCTGGGATTCCACCAGGCCGTGGACGGTGCGCACGCGCATCGGCGAGGGCTGGATGGCACTGCTGACGAGGATTTCTCCGCGCCGCAGTTCGATCAGCCGCTGCTTCGAATCGAAGCGGATATCCACCGCCGTGTCGGTGTTCAATTGCAGTTGGCTGCCGTCGGCCAGTGCCAGGCCGCGGCGCTGGCCAATGGCAGTGGCGAAGTCGGCGGTGAGGCGCTCCCAGGGGGTGATGTCGCGGGTCAGCCAGAGCGCGGCGCCACCCACGGCGGCGCCGGACAGCAGCTTCAGGGCCTGGCGCCGGCGCAGGCTGGTGCGGGCGTTGTCCAGCACCAGGCCTGCGCCGGGCAAGGCCTTCAGGCCCATGCCCAGCTCGCGGTCGAGTTGCTGCACCCGTTGCCAGGCCAGTTCGTGGTCGGCGTCCTGGCCGCGCCAGTGCTCGCACGCCTTCTGTAGCTCGGCATCGCCGTTGCCGCGCAGGCGCAGCATCCACTGGATGGCCTGGCGCACCACTTGCTCATCGGGTGCGGTGGTTTGGCTCTGGGCGCTCATTCTTCGAATCGCAGCAGGTAGCAGTGATAGAGGGCGTCGGCCACATAGCGCTCGACCGAGCGCAGGGAAATACCCATGCGCGCGGCGACCTCCTTGTGGGTCAGCCCTTCGCACTGGGCGAGGAGGAAGGCCGTTCGCGCCTTGGGCGTTAAGCGGTCGAGCAACTGCGCGATGCGCTCCAGCAGTTCGAGGATCAGCTCGCGTTCCTCGGGGGAGGGCGCCTCGGCCTCGGGCAGCTGCGCGAGGGTTTCCAGATAGGCGCGCTCCAGCTCCTCGCGGCGCCAGTGGTCGATCACCAGCCCCCGCGCCACGGTACGCAGGAAGGCGCGCGGCGTACGCAGCTCGAGGCTCTCGCCCTTGCCCAGCAGGCGCAGGAAGGTGTCCTGTGCCAGGTCCGCCGCATCGGCGGCATTGCCCAGCTTGCTGCGCAGCCAGTTCTTCAGCCAGCCGTGGTGCTCGCTGTACAGCGCCTGGAGGGTGATGTGAGACGACATGAAGGCCACCGCGAGATGCGATAACAAATGAAAATTAGTCGCATTTTCATGGCGTGCCCTGGCTTTTGCAACAACGGTCGTGTGTGGACGCCTACGCAGTCGTCGGAATCTGCTGGCAGGTCGTAGGGTGGATGTATCCACCAACGGAGCCCGGCGGAACCTCGAATGGTGGGCCGGTGAAGCGTGCTCCACCCTACGCAAGCACCGTCGCTATCGATACCAGCGCGGCGTGTAGACCCAATCCTCGCCATTGCCCTTCGGCAGGCGGCGGGTCAGCGATGAGCCGATGATCACCAGGGTGCGCATGTCCACCTGTTCCGGCGTCAGTTCGCCGAGCGTGGTGAGGGTCAGTTTCTCCGCCGGACGGCCGATATCGCGACCCAGCACGACCACCGTTTCCGGCTTGCGATGACGGGCGACGATTTCCAGGGCGCGTCCCAACTGCCAGGGCCGTGCCTTGGAAATGGGGTTGTAGAAGGCCATGGCGAAGTCGGCGGCGGCGGCGTGGTCGAGGCGATTCTCGATCACGTCCCAGGTCTTGAGGTTGTCCGACAGCGAGATCAGGCAGAAGTCATGACCCAGCGGCGCGCCGGCCTTGGCCGCCGTGGCGAGGGCGGCGGAAACCCCGGGGAATACCTGCAGTTCGACCTGCAGCCATTCCGGATCGCGGGACTCGTCCAGTGCCTCCAGCACGGCAGCGGCCATGGCGAACACACCCGGATCGCCGGACGACACCACCACCACGCGGCGACCGCTGGCGGCCAGTTCGAAAGCATGGCGGGCACGCTGCAGCTCTTCGCGGTTATCGGTGCAGTGCGCCACCTGGTCGGCGCGCAGTGGGCCAGCCATGCGGATGTAGGTTTCGTAGCCGAGCAGGTCCTCGGCTTCGTCCAGGGCCTGGCGCGTGGCGGGCACCATGAACTCGGCGGCGCCGGGGCCGAGACCGATCACGGTGAGGCGTCCGCGCGGCTGGCCGATCAGGGCCGGGTCCAGCGGTTCATTGGCCACGTGGAGACGGATGCCGTCGACTTGCTGGTGCAGGGGCGGTAGCGCGGACTCGTCGGTGATGAAGCGCAGCGGCACGCCCAGCTCGGCGGCGGTGGCGGCCAGTCCGGAATCGACCATTCGCGAGCGATCCGCCAGCAGGCAGGCCAGGGACAGTGGCGCCAGTCCGGCGTCGGCCAGCGCTTGATGCACAGCTTGTGCGCTGGTCTCCCCATCCACCCGCGCAACGGTCACGCGTGGATGGATCAGCAGCTCATCCCTCGCCGCCGCACGCGCCTGGGCGGTGACGTGGATGACCCGTTGCGCCTCATCCGCCAGGGGCAGGCGTGCCTCGTCCAGCCAGGGCGCTTCGCCCTGTACCCGCACCGTTTCGCCACCCAGCAGGTCAGAGACGAAGCGCTTGCCCTGCTCGATATCGGCCAGGGCAAAGCCCGCCGGCGGCTCCAGCAGGCAGGTGCCGAATCGCAGTTCGCCGCTGGTGGTGATGGCCGGCGCCACCTCCAGTGCGGCAGCGATCTCCCGCGCCATGCGGTTCACCCCACCCAGGCCGCCAAGCAGCGGCACCACGGCGCTGCCGTCTTCGGCGATTGCCAGTACCGGTGGCTCGGCGCCCTTGCTCGCCAGCAGCGGCGCGAGGGTGCGGATGACGATGCCGGCAGCACACAGGGCGATGATCGGCGTGTCGGTGCGGTAGAGCTCGCGCAGGGTTTCGCCGAACTCGGTATAGGTGCCGTCGACGCCCTCGACACGCCCGGTGAGACCAAGGATGCGCGCCTGTGGATAAAGCGCCTGGATGCGTCTCGCGATGGGCAGGCCGCCATTGCCGAGCAGGACGATGGCCGGTGGGTTATGCATTGCAGAGTTCCACGGGTAGGGTGCGCGGCATCATCCCCTCCACTTCTGGCCGGGGATGACGATCATCGAGAAGTAGGGCGAGGCCATCGGGTCCACTTCATCCAGCGGCACGATGCGCTGGTTGGCCATGGTGGCTCGCTCCACGTAATGGGCGCGGCTGGCGATACCGAGGTCCTGCAGGACGCGGCGCACCTTGTCGAAGTTGCGGCCGAGCTTCATCACCACGGCGGCTTCGGCGTCGGCCAGGCGCGCCTTCAGCTCGCCTTCCGGCAACACGCCTGAAAGTACCGACAGGCTCTGGTTGCGGTACACCAGCGGCACGCCGAGCACCGCCGCGCTGCCCAACATGGAGCAGACGCCAGGCACCACTTCCACCTCGTAGCGGTCGGCCAGGCGGTCGTGCAGGTACATGTAGGAACCGTAGAAGAAGGGGTCACCCTCGCAGATCACCGCCACGTCGCGGCCGGCTTCCAGATGCTGGGCCACCTGCTCGGCGGCGGTGTCGTAGAAGTCACTGATGACGGTCTCGTAGGTCAGCGGCGGTTCCAGCTTCTCGGTGGTCACCGGGTACACCAGCGGCATGCGCTGCTGGGCGTCGGTGAGGTGCTGCTCGATGATGCCGAAGGCATTGCCGCCCTGGCCCTGGCTGGCTTTTGCCTTGGCCACGAAGTAGCCCACCACCTGCGCCGATTGCAGCAGGCGCAGGGCCTTCAAGGTAATCAGTTCCGGGTCACCGGGGCCCACGCCCAGGCCGATCAGCCGTCCTTTGCCAGTCATCACTCCACCTCCGTGGCCAGGGCGTTGACCGCCGCTGCCGCCATGGCGCTGCCGCCGCGACGCCCACGCACGATCACATAGGGCACGCCACGGCTGTCGGCGGCGAGCATGTCCTTGGATTCCGCCGCACCGACGAAGCCCACCGGGAAACCGAGGATAAGCGCCGGCTTCGGTGCGCCGGCGTCGAGCATTTCCAGCAGGTAGAAGAGCGCGGTGGGGGCATTGCCGATCACCACCACGCTGCCTTCCAGGTGCTCACGCCAATGCTCCAGGGCCACGGCGGATCGGGTATTGCCCAGCTCGCGGGCCAGTTCCGGCACACCCGGATCGTTGAGGGTGCAGATGACCTGGTTGTTGGCCGGCAGGCGTGCGCGGGTGATGCCTTCGGCCACCATGCGCGCATCGCAGAGGATAGGCGCGCCGGCGGCGATGGCGGCGCGGCCGGCGGCACCGGCACCGGGGGAGAAGCGCAGGTCTTCCACCACATCGACCATGCCGCAGGCGTGGATCACCCGCACCGCGAGTTTTTCCAGGTCGGCGGGAATGCCGGCGAGGTTGGCTTCGCTGCGGATGATGGAGAAGGAGTTGCGATAGATCTCCTGACCATCGCGGATGTACTCGATCATGGGGTGGAACTCCAGGTGTCAGGAGAGGCGGCCAGGCGTTCGCCGGCCTCGATGATGCTGATATCGCGCGACAGCAAGCGGCCGAAGCCTTCGCCACCGCGCTGGAAGAGGTCGTAGCGGCCGGGGGCGACGGCCAGCAGGGTAAAGGGCGCCACATGGGCGGCGGCGCAGGAGCGCGGGCAGCCGCTGAGGTGGACCACCGCTCCGGGCGGCAGCAGCGGCGCCAGGGTCATCGCATCGGCCTTGGTGTCGGCCAGGCCCTTGGCGCAGCCGGCGGAGCCGGTGCAGGCAATCAGGCGGGCCAGGGGCTCACGGGCATCGGTGGCGAAGCCCAGGTCCTGCATGGCTCGCCGGACCGCCTCGGCATCTTTGGCGTTGGGCAGCACGATCGATTGCCAGGGCGTCAGGCGCAGGCTGCCGTCGCCCTGCTGGTCGGCGAGATCGGCGAGCGCCTTGAGTTGCCCGGCATCCAGTCGGCCGAGGGTTGGCGCGCCACCGACATGGCGGCCCTCGCGAATACCCAGATGGGCGAAGGGCTGCGGGGCAGGGCGCTGCCAGTCGCCGGCCGGCAGCAGGGGAAATTCCAGCCGTTGTTGCAGGCGCAGCAGCAGGTCGCCCGGCGGGTGTCCGGCGAGCAGGTGGCGCATGCGCGTCTGCTCGGGCGTCGCCAGTTCGAGGAACAGCTCCAGCACGGCTTCCACCAGTGCGGGAACCTGGGCGCGCGGTACGGCGGCCAGGGCGGGAAGGTCGTCGCCAGACCGTGGCGGGCAGCCGGCGAGGCCGAAGGCGAATTGCGCGTGGTTGCCCTCACCCATGGCCGAGAGCCAGAGGTCGTGGGGATGCTCCAGCATCGCCATGGCCTCGCCGCCATCCAGCAGCAGGGCGAACTTGGGCGACAGGGCGTGGAAGTGCGACTTGTCCTGCAACAGGCTGAGGATCTGCTCGGCCAGTGGCGAGACATCCACCAGCGCACTGGAATCAAGGCCGGCCAGCGGGCTGACCATCAGGTTGCGAACGTCGTCGGCGCCCGCAGAGCCAGCGCCCAGATCCGCGGCCAGCAGGTCCGCGATCAGCGCCTGTTCCGCGCCCGGTTTCACGCCGCGAATCTGCAAGTTGGAACGGTTGGTAGCCTCGATCACGCCGCCCGCATGGGCCGTCGCGGCGGCGGCCACGGCGCGGGCCTGGCTGGAACGCAGGCGGCCGCAGGGCAGCTTGATCCGGCAGATGCCTCCGTCCTTCGCCTGGACGATGCGCAGCAGCCCCGGGCAAGCCGAGGGGCGAACGGATAGCGATGTGGGCTGGGCGTGCTTCACTCAGGTCACCATGGTTGGCGTCGCGGCGACCCGGGTCCCTAGGCTAGGGACAACGTTGCACCGATACACCCCGCTCGATGCGTACACACGCGACTGGTTCCACCGGCAGGTCTCCTGGCTGGCAGGTCGTCGTCCCGTGCGGCCTTCCCGATAACTCAGTGGCCAGATTGCATGGACTCGCTGCTTACAGTTGCGGGGGCAGCCACGGCTCGACCGTGTTCCCTCTTAGGCTGGGGCTCGTCAGGTGAGCGCCAGCGACCGATGAAGGGCGCTATTATGCCCGCTTTGCCCGGACCGAGGAAAAGGCTGCCTGTCGGAAGCCGAATGACCTTGGCGTTTTCAGAATCGAGGAGAGCAAATGCAGCCCTGGCTGACAGTGGTGGGGATTGGCGAAGACGGTTATGCAGGCCTGGGCAAGGCCGCACGTCATGCCCTGCTGGGTGCCGCCGAGGTGGTGGGCGGCCCGCGCCAACTCGACCTGCTGCCGCGCTGCATCCGCGCCCGTCGCACGCCCTGGCCCAGCCCCTTCTCGCTGGCGCCGGTGCTGGAGCGGCGCGGCACGCCGATCTGCGTGCTGGCCAGCGGCGATCCCATGCTGTTCGGTGTTGGTGCCAGTCTCGCGCGGCAGGTGTCGGCGGAAGAACTGCGTGTGATCCCCGCACCCTCGTCCTATTCCCTGGCGGCGGCTCGCCTGGGTTGGCCATTGCAGGACGTCACCCTGCTCTCGGTGGTTGCGCGTCCCCTGGCGGCCCTCAATGCCCATCTGCACGACGGCGCCCGTCTGCTGGTGCTGAGCAATGACGGCAGCAGCCCGGCGGCCATCGCTGCACTGCTGACCGAACGTGGCTTCGGCCCCAGCCGGATTACCGTGCTGGAGCACCTGGGCGGCGAGCTTGAGCGACGCATCGACGGCATTGCCTGCGACTGGTCCCTCGGTGAGGTTGCCGCACTCAACCTGGTGGCCGTCGAAGTTCTGCCCGGTGAGGGCACCCGTCCATTGCCGCTGACCACCGGCCTGCCGGACGACGCCTATCGCCACGACGGCCAGCTGACCAAGCGCGACGTTCGCGCCATCACCCTCGCGCGCCTGGCTCCGCGTCCCGGCGAACTGCTCTGGGACGTGGGCGCCGGCTGCGGTTCCATCGGTATCGAGTGGATGCGTGCGCACCCGGATTGCCGCGCCATTGCCATCGAGGCCAACGAAGGCCGCCAGGCTCACATCCGCCACAACCGCGATGCCCTCGGCGTGCCCGGCCTGCAACTGGTGGCCGGCCAGGCTCCTGCCGCGCTGGACGGGCTGCCCGCGCCGGATGTCATCTTCATCGGCGGCGGCGTCACTGAACCCGGCATGCTGGACACCTGCTGGAACCAACTCAAGCCCGGTGGCCGGCTGATCGCCAACGCGGTGACCCTGCAAAGCGAAGCCACGCTGGTGGCTTTCCGTGAACGCCAGGGCGGCGAGCTCACCCGTATCGCCATCGCCCAGGCCCAGCCACTGGGCGGTTTCGACACCTGGCGTTCGGCATTGCCAATTACCTTGCTGGAAGTGGTCAAGGATGCGTAGGTTGGCGCAGAACGCAGCGAAGCCCAACGTGTCGGCGTACGGGATTACTCCGACATTGGGGCTCGTCCTTCCGGCGCCAGTCGACATCACCTTCTGAGCAGGCCTTAGCCCCATGCGTGACGAAACCCCCGAACAACCCGCGCCCCTGCGCAGCGGCTACACCACCGGCAGTTGCGCCACCGCCACCAGCCTGGCGGCGGCGCGCCTGCTGCTGGGCGGCGAGGCGGCGGATGCGGTGGAAATCGTCCTGCCCAAGGACCAGCAGGTGCTGATGCGCCTGGAGTTCTGCCGCCCGAACGATGACGGCGCCGAAGCCGGCACCCTGAAAGATGCCGGCGATGATCCGGACGTGACCCACGGCGCGCTGATCTACGCACAGGTGCGCCTGGACGCGGCACCTGGCGTGCGCTTCCACGCAGGTCCGGGCGTCGGTACCGTCACCAAGCCGGGCCTGACCCTGGCGGTGGGGGAGCCTGCGATCAACCCGGTACCGCGGCAGATGATGACCGAGCACCTGACCCGCCTCGCTGCCGAGTACCACTATTCCGGTGGCTTCGAGGTGACCATCTGCGTGCAGGGCGGCGCGGAGCTGGCGCTGAAGACCATGAACCCGCGCCTAGGCATCCTCGGTGGCCTTTCCATCCTCGGCACCACCGGGATCGTCCGGCCCTTCTCCTGCTCGGCCTACATCGCCTCGATCCATCAGGGCATCGACGTCGCCCGCGCCAACGGCTTCACCCATCTCGCGGCGTGCACCGGCAATGCCAGCGAAGATGCCATGCGCCGTCGTTATCACCTGGACGACACCGCCCTGATCGAGATGGGCGACTTCGCGGGCGCCGTGCTCAAGCACCTGCGCAAGGCGCCTGTGGATAAGCTCAGCCTGTGCGGCGGCTTCGGCAAGATCAGCAAACTCGCCGCCGGCCATATGGACCTGCACAGCCGCAGCTCCAGCATCGACCTCCCGCTGCTGGCGCAATGGGCTGCCGAACTGGGCGCCAGCGTCGAGTTGCAGGAGGCCATGCGCGGCGCCAATACCAGCCAGCTGGCGCTGGCCATGGCCCATGACGCCGGCATCCCGCTGGGCAACGCGGTCTGCGCCCATGCCCTGGCCTTCGCCCGCAAGACGGTGCCGGCCAGCGTGGCGCTGGAGGTCTTCGCCATCGACCGCCAGGGCAATATCGTCGGCGAGGCGGTGGAGCCGCGATGAAGCGCATCCTTCTGCTGGGCGGCATTGCCGAAGCCCTGGCGCTGGCGCGTCGCCTGGGGCCCGAACACGTCTACAGCCTTGCCGGCCTCGGCAAAGTGCCGGAGGACCTCGACTGCCAGGTTCGCGTCGGCGGTTATGGCGGTGCCCAGGGGCTGGCGCGGTTCATTGAGGAAGAGGGAATCGGCTTGCTGGTGGATGCCACCCATCCCTATGCCGCGCAGATCAGCCACAACGCGGCGGCGGCTGCCGGCATGGCCCATGTTTCCTGCTGGGCCCTGCGGCGCCCCGGCTGGCAGGCAGGCCCTGATGACGACTGGCGCAACGTGGCCGACTGGGCCGCGCTGATCGAGGCACTGAAGGCCTTCCGCCGGCCTTTCTTCACCCTCGGCCGTGAACCGCTGGAACACCTGCACGAGATTCCGCCAGAGCAGCACTGGACTGTGCGCTGCCTGCAGGGGCAACCGGCCGGGGAACGCTACGAGGTGATCGGTGCCCGTGGCCCCTTCAGCCTCGACGGCGAGCGTGAGCTGTTCCGCCGATTGCGCAGCGACGTGCTGATCAGCAAGAACAGCGGCAGCCAGTCCACTGAACCCAAGTTGCAGGTCGCCCGCGAGCTCGGGCTGCCGGTGCTGATCCTCGAGCGCCCGGAGCTGCCTGCCGTTACCCGCGAATTCGAATCCGTCGAGCGCCTCTGGCAGGCCCTCGCCACCTACCTGGAAAACCCATGAACGCAACACCCTACGCCCGCGTGCTGTTCGCCGGGCCGGACCTCGCCCAAGGCTCTTTCGCTGAGCTGTTCCGCCGCCAGCTTCTGGCATTGCGTGGCGAGTCAGCCTTGGCCGATATCGTCGATACCAGCGCCGGTCACGACCTGCTGTGGCAGCGCGTTCAGGCGAGTCCACGCCCCTTGCTGGTGATCGACCTCGAACCGCAATCCTCGTCTCAGCACCTGGACTGGCTGCGCAGCGAACTAGGCCGCCTGGATGCCCCAGAACAGCTCTTCGCCGCCAGCCTGCTGGGCCAGTTCGACGCCGACCCGGCCGGCGCCGCCTGCACCCTGGCCGAACGCCGCGAACTGCACCTGGCCTGCGTGGACGTACCGGCACTGCCGGAGAGCCATTCCTGGTCCTGCATCCCGCCCCACGCCCGCCGTCTGCTGCTGTGCAACGGCCCGCGCTGCACCCGTCGCGGCGCGCTGCCGCTGTGGAAAAAACTGCGGGAAACCCTAAAGGCCGCCGGCAAGCTGGAGTGCGAAGGCGGCGTGCATATCACCCGCACCCAATGCCAGTTCCCCTGCGATGAAGGCCCTACCGCCAGCCTCTACCCGGAAGGCGAGTGGTACCGCATTCGCGACGAGGAAGAGGTGCTGCGCTGGGTGCAGGAGCGGATAGTCGAAGATCAGCAGGTGCCGGAGATGTTGATGAAGGCGTGAGCGGGGCGACGGTGGAGTGAAACGATACCCATCGACTCACAGCTCAGAGATGACCCGGTACTCCGCCCCCAATTCCTCCGCCAGCTTCCTTGCCCGTCCCAGCCGAATCGGCCCGCTTTCGATATCCACCAGCAGCGTCGGGCAACCCGGCGGCTGCAGTGACGACCAGTCCTTCAACCGCCCATCGGTGAGCACCAGCAAACGCTGTTCCTCGGCCGGCTTCTGCCGCTGCCGGCGGGCCAGCCAGTGGGTGGATTGCTGCAGTGCCTTGATGACGGGCGTACCACCGCCAGCGCCGAGTTCGGCGAGCCAGTGATGCAGGGCGGGGGAGGCTTTCTGGCCCTGCCAGAGCCACTGGGGCTGGTGGCCGGTGGCGTGGAGTACGGCGAGGCGCGCTCGCTCGCGGTAGGCAGCTTCGAACAGATTGGCCAGCAACCCCTTGGCCTGGGCCAGGGCGCCGTGGCGGCGGGTGGAGGCAGAGGCATCCACCACCACCAGCCAGAGCTGGTCGGGGCGCTGGCTGCGCGGTGCACGCACCAGGTCGGAGGCCTTGCGCGGGCGGCCACGCAGGAGCGTGGGCAACCACTGGATTGCGCCATTGGCTCCCGCACGGCGAGCACCGCTGCGACCGTTGCCGAGAGTGCCGGGTCTGGGCCGGGCACCCGCCCCTGTGACCGTGCGCGGGCGGATGCTCAGGGCTTTTTTGGCCAGCGCGGCAGCTCGCGTCGCTCGCCCATGGGCACCGCTTGCGCGGGCAGTTCCCCCCATTGGCCCTCACCACCAGAGGTCTGCGACTGCGAGGCGGCCGGTGGAGCTTGCGGCGGTTGCGCAGCGGGTGGCGGTGTGTGGGTGCGGCGGTGGGCGAGGGCGAAATCTTCGACAGCGTCGATGTCTTCGGCTTCGATGCGCTGGGCGCCGCGCCAGGCAGCGTGGGCGCGGGCGGCGCGCAGCCAGACCAGGTCGGCGCGCAGGCCGTCGACGCCGGCGGCGAAGCAGCGCTGGGCGATGTCATCGAGGGCGGCATCGTCCAGGGGAATGCCGGGCACGCGTTCCCGCGCGTCCTGGCAACGTCGGGCCAGGGCCTCTTGTTCGCCGTTCCATTGGTCGATGAAGGCCTGCGGATTGGCATCGAAGGCCAGGCGGCGACGCACGATTTCAGCGCGTTCGGCCGGTTGCGGCTGGCCGTCCTGGCGGACTTTTAGGCCGAAGCGGTCCAGCAGTTGCGGGCGCAGTTCGCCTTCTTCCGGATTCATGGTGCCGATCAGCACGAAGCGGGCGGGGTGGCGGTGGGAAACACCATCGCGTTCCACCTGGTTCACGCCGCTGGCGGCCACGTCGAGCAGCAGGTCCACCAGGTGGTCGGGCAACAGGTTCACTTCATCCACGTAGAGCACGCCGCCGTGGGCCTTGGCCAGCACGCCGGGCGAGAAGCGCGCGCGGCCCTCGCCGAGGGCAGCGTCCAGGTCGAGGGTGCCGACGATGCGCTCTTCGCTGGCACCCAGGGGCAGGGTGACGAAGGTGGCTTCCGGCAAGAGGTCGGCGATACCGCGCGCCAGGGTGGATTTGGCCATGCCGCGCGGACCTTCGATCAGCACGCCGCCGATGGCGGGGTCGATGGCGGCGAGGTAGAGCGCCAGCTTCAGTTCGTCGGAACCGACGACGGCGCTCAGGGGAAAGTGGAGAAGGTCGGACATGGCGGGATCCTGGGAAAGCGTGTCGCGCATGGTAGCGAAAGGTCGGGGTGGCCGATAGAAATCAGTGATTGAACGGCGCGCGGCGATCCAGTAGGTTATCCAGCATTCGCTTTGGAGATTGTCATGCCGCAACTCGCTTCCACTTCGCTCACCGCTCGCCAGGCTCATGCCCAGGCGCGTGTGCGTGTGGCCGCTGCGGCCAGCTATTTCTATGGGTATTGGTTTAGCCACGGGCTGGCCTGATACCCAATCAGGCGGCCCACTCCAGCAGGGTCGCCGCCAAAGCTCCACGAAACCCCCGGTCGGCAACCCGACCGGGGGTTTTTGTTTTTCCGGCCCACAAGGCCAAACACATGAGATTCGAGGATCGCACCATGATCAGCTACCGCACCTACCAGACCTATTACCGCAACTCCGACTGGCGATTTAGCCGCGCAGGCACCGCTCAGACACCGTTGAATCGAACACCCAGATAGCGCCGCGCGCGGATCGAGCCGCGCCGGCTGAGGACGCCAGTCATGAATTCGCACCAATCCGTTCTGCCTACCGCTGTACAGCCGCTCCATGCCATGGCACTGGAGGCTGCCCTTCCCCCATCGCGCAGCACCCAGCCGCTGCCCACTCCCGCCGAATTGCGCCAGCGCCTGCCGCTGTCCCTTGAGCTCGCCCGTCAGATCAACGCCCAGCGCGAGGCCGTGCGCGCCGTGCTGGATGGCGAGGATTCGCGGCTGCTGGTGGTGGTCGGCCCTTGCTCCATCCACGATGCCGATTCCGCCCTCGACTACGCACGTCGCCTCGCCAGGCTGGCGCCGGAAGTCAGTGACCAACTGCTGTTGGTGATGCGCGCCTACGTCGAGAAGCCGCGCACCACCGTGGGCTGGAAGGGGCTGGTCTACGACCCGCATCTGGATGGCAGTGGCGACATGGCCGGGGGGCTGGCCCTGAGCCGCCGGCTGATGCTGGAGATGGCTGAACTGGGGCTTCCGGTTGCCACGGAACTGCTGCAACCGCTGGTGGCCGGCTACCTGGATGACCTGCTGAGCTGGGCCGCCATCGGTGCGCGCACCAGTGAGTCGCAGATCCACCGCGAGATGGTCAGCGGGCTGGACCTGCCTGTGGGTTTCAAGAACGGAACGGACGGCAGCCTCGGCATCGCCACCGACGCCATGCGCTCGGCCGCCCATGCCCACCAGCATTTCGGCATCGACACCCTGGGGCGTCCGGCGCTGGTGCAGACCGCCGGCAATGCGGACACCCACCTGGTGCTGCGCGGCGGCCACAAAGGGCCGAACCATGACGCCGCCAGCGTGCAGGCGGCCCGCGAGGGGCTGGAGAAACTTGGCATTGCGCCGCGCATCATGGTCGATTGCAGCCACGCCAACAGCGGCAAGGACCCGTTGCGCCAGCCCGCAGTGCTGGAAGACGTGGTCAATCAGCGCCTGGCCGGCCAGGACGCCCTGCGCGGCGTGATGATCGAGAGCCACCTGTTCGATGGCGCGCAATCGCTGTCCTGCGATATGCGTTATGGCGTTTCGATTACCGATGGGTGCCTGGGTTGGGAAGGCACCGAGCGCATTCTTCGGGAGGCGGCGGAGCGGCTGCGCGGGTGAGGACCCGACAGGTTCTCCCCCTGTCGCAAATGAATGCGTTCCAGCGGGCAATGAGCTGAAGGGCAGGACTGCGTCCTGCCATAGCGATTGAAATCGCCCCCACAGGGTTTGTGCCAATGGAATGCTCAGAGCCAGGTAGGGTGGATGTCGTTTTTCACATCCACCAACGAGGTCAGGCCAACCAACGAGGGTGGATCGACGAAGCGTGATCTACCCTACGGCTTACAGGGTTGCTGCGCGATCCATCGCGAATGAAATCGTTCCCACAGGTTGCCTGGGCTTCAGGGCGAATCACTGCTCCTCGATATCCAGCAACAGATTCTCGATCGCCTCGCGGTATTCCCCGGGGTTCTCCCACAGCCCGCGCTGCTGGGCTTCCACCAGCCTTTCGGCGATGTCACGCAGGGCTTCGGGGTTGTGCTGGCGGATGAACTCGCGAGTGTCCTCGTCCAGCAGGTAGGCATCGGCCAGCAACTGGTACTGGTGGTCGTCCACCAGCTCACTGGTGGCGTCGAAGGCGAACAGGTAGTCCACGGTCGCGGCCAGTTCGAAGGCGCCTTTGTAGCCGTGGCGCTTCATGCCGGCGATCCACTTTGGATTGGCGGCGCGGGCGCGGACCACGCGGGCCAGTTCTTCCTTCAGCGAACGGATGCGTGGCAAATCTGGCTGGCTGTGGTCGCCGTGGTAGCTGGCGACCTTCTCGCCACGCAGGGTTTCGGCGGCGGCGAGCATGCCGCCCTGGAACTGGTAGTAGTCGTTGGAGTCGAGGATGTCGTGCTCGCGGTTGTCCTGGTTCTGCAGGACGGCCTGCAAGCGTTGCAGTCGTTGGGCGAAGCGCTCCCGCGCCGGGGTGCCGGCGTCCTGGGAGCCGTAGGCGTAGCCACCCCAGTTGAGGTAGACCTCGGCCAGCTCGGCGCGGTCCTGCCACTGGCGCTCTTCGATGGCGCCCTGCACCCCCGCACCGTAGGCGCCGGGCTGGGCGCCGAACACCCGCCAACCGGCTTGCAGGCGCGCATCCTCCACGGCAAGGCCTTCGGTCGCGAGACGTTCGCTTTCCTGTTTCACCCGCGCGGCCAGCGGGTTCATGTCCTCGGGCTCGTCGAGCTCCGCGACCGCCTGCACCGCGGCATCGAACAGGCGGATGAGGTTGGCGAAGGCGTCGCGGAAGAAGCCGGAGACGCGCAGGGTCACGTCCACGCGAGGCCGGTCCAGCAGGGACAGCGGCAGGATCTCGAAGTCCTCGACCCGCTGACTGCCCGCCTGCCACACCGGTCGCACGCCCATCAGCGCCAGGGCCTGGGCGATGTCGTCGCCGCCAGTGCGCATGGTGGCGGTGCCCCAGACGGAAATGCCGAGTTGGCGCAGGTGGTCGCCATGGTCCTGCAGGTGGCGTTCCAGCAGCAGGCTGGCGGACTGGAAACCTAGACGCCAGGCTGTGGGCGTGGGCAGGTTGCGCACGTCCACGGTGAAGAAGTTGCGCCCGGTGGGCAGGACGTCGAGGCGTCCGCGACTGGGGGCGCCGCTGGGGCCGGGCGGGACGAAACGACCCTCGAGTGCGGCCAGTACGCCGCCGATCTCGGCGCTGCCGCAAGCGTCCAGGGTTGGGGCGATCACGGCCCGCAGGTTGTGGATAACCGCATCGCTGACGGGGCCGATGGAGCCGAAGTCGCTGGTTTCGATCAGGCCCAGCGCCAGGAGCTCCAGGCGTTCGCGGGTGTCGCCGTTACTGCGCCAGGGTTCGTCGCTGACCGCTTCCAGCGCCGCCGGGCGTGGGCCTTGCCAGGGCTCGGCAAAGTTGAGGTCGAGCGGGTCGGTGCCCAGTTGCAGGTCGCTGGCGAGGGCGCGCAGCAAGCTGGCGTTGGCCCCCTTGCCGTCGCCGCGCGGAATGCGCACCAGGGAGAGCAGGGTGTCGTCGCGCAGGCGCCCGCCGGGTGATTCGCCGAACACATGCAGGCCATCGCGGATCTGCGATTCCTTGAGGTCGCAGAGGTAGGCGTCCAGTTGCGGCAGCCAGCTTTCCGGGTCTTCGCTGATGGCGAGGTTCAGCTCGCGGTCCAGGGAAGTGGCCTTCACCAGTTCGAGGATTTCCCCGCGCAATTGCACAGCGCGGCGTGGGTCCAGCAGGGACGCGTCGTAGTACTCGTCGGCCAGGCGTTCCAGGTCGCGCAGCGGGCCGTAGTTCTCGGCGCGGGTCAGCGGCGGCATCAGGTGGTCGATGATCACCGCCTGGGCGCGGCGCTTGGCCTGGGCGCCTTCGCCCGGGTCGTTGACGATGAAGGGGTAGATGTTCGGCAGCGGACCCATCGCGGCGTCCGGCCAGCATTCGGCGGAAAGGCCAACGCCCTTGCCCGGCAGCCATTCCAGGTTGCCGTGCTTGCCGACGTGTATAAGCGCATCGGCGGCGAACACTTCGCGCAGCCAGAAGTAGAAGGCGAGGTAGCCGTGGGGCGGCACCAGGTCGGCGTCGTGGTAGATGGCCGCTGGGTCGAGCTGGTAGCCGCGGGCCGGCTGGATGCCGACGAAGGTCATGTCCAAGCGCAGGCCGGCGATCATCATGCGGCCGCTGCGGAACATCGGGTCCTGCTGCGGTTCGCCCCAGCGTTCGAGCACGGCGCGCTGATTGGCCTCGGGTAGGCGCGCGAAGAAGGTCTGGTAGTCGGCGAGGGCAAGACTCTGGGCGCAAGGGCGCAGGTCAAGGCTGTCCAGATCGTTGCTGACGCCACCGAGCAGATTGTGGATAAGTGCTGTGCCGTTGTCCGGCAGACCCGCGACTGGATAGCCCTCGTCTTCGAGGGCGCGGAGGATGTTCAGCGCGGCGGCCGGGGTGTCCAGGCCGACGCCATTGCCGATGCGGCCATCGCGGGTGGGGTAGTTGGCCAGGATCAGCGCGACGCGCCTGTCGGCATTGGCCTTGCGTGCCAGTTCGCACCAGCGCCGACCCAACTCGGCGACAAAATCCATGCGTTCCAGCTGAGGGAGGTAGCAGACCACGTCGCTCTGGCTGCGCTCGCTGCGCCAGGCCATGCCCTTGAAGCTGATGGGACGGGTGATGATGCGGCCGTCCAGCTCCGGCAAGGCGATGTGCATGGCCAGGTCGCGCGGGCCAAGGCCTTGCGGGTTGTCGCGCCAGAGGGGTTCGTTGTCCAGGGAACAGATGGCCTGCAGCACCGGGATGTCGCGGCGGAACGGGCGAAGGCTGGGGGCATCGGGGTTGGACTGGGCGAAGCCGGTGGTGTTGATGATCAACCCTGCGCCCGCGGCGTCCAGCCAGTTTTCCACAACCTCCAGGCACTCGGCTTCCTTGAGGCTGGCAACTGCAATGGGCAGCGGATTCAGTCCCCGGCTGGACAACCGCTCGCAGAAGGCGTCGATGAAGGCGGTGTTCGCCGCCTGCAGGTGCGTTCGATAGAAGATCAGGGCGGCCACGGGCTGGTGCGGCAACCACTCGGCCTGCCAGTCCTGCAGTTGCGCTGGCCGGATGCGTGGGTGGTAGAGGGCGACGCGGGGCAGTACCTGCGGCTCGCGCCAGGGGTAATCACGGCCCAGCCAGCGAGTGGCCAGGCAGTTGAAGAGTTGGCGCGCGTTGTCCAGCCCGCCCTGGCGCAGGTACTGCCAGAGGCGTTCGGCGTCTTCTCCCGGGACGTTGCAGAGGCCCGCCAGCTCCGGATCGGGACGGTCGTCGCCGGGGACCAGGATCAGCGTCGCACCGCGCTCGGCCAGCGCCACCAGTTGTTCGATGCCGTAGCGCCAGTAGCCGACGCCACCGTGCACCGAGATGAGGATGACCTTGGCGTGCTGCAGCACCTCTTCAACGTAGAGGTCCACCGAGGCGTGGTTCTGCAGCTGCATGGGGTTGGCCAGGCGCAGGCTCGGGTAGTCCTCCGGCAGTTCGCGGGCGGCTTCTGCCAGCAGGGCCAGGTGCGAATCGCCGCTGCAGAGGATCACCAGCTCGGCGGGTGTCTGGGCCAGGTGGGCGATGCCGTCGTCGGGAACGAAGCCGCCGGGTTGGGTGCGGAGGAGGTGCATGGCCTTTAGTCCCCTCTCCCTTTGGGAGAGGGGACGGGGGTGAGGGTTATCTCCGTGTGCTGGGGGCTCCCCTCACCCCAGCCCTCTCCCGGAGGGAGAGGGAGCTGTTCGAGTTTCATGCGAGAGCGGTACGCAGTTCGTTGGCGATGGCCACCTCGTCCAGCTCCTGGCCGATGACCACCAGGCGGGTGCCGCGGGTTTCGTCGGTCAGCCATTTGCGGTCGAAGTGTTTGTCGAAGCGTTTGCCGACGCCCTGGATCAGCAGGCGCATCGGCTTGCCGGGAATGGCGGCGAAGCCTTTGATGCGCAGGATGGCGTGGCGCTCCACCAACTGGCCGAGGGCGGTGAGGAGCGCGGCTTCCTCGACTTCCGGCAGGTCGACATGGAAGGAGTCGAACTCATCGTGGTCGTGGTCTTCGTGACCTTCGTGGTCGTGGTGGGTGGGGCGGCTGTCGATGTGCAGTTCGGCTTCAGCATTGAGCCCAAGCAGGACATCCAGCGGCAGCTTGCCGGCGCGGGCTTCGACGATCTTCACCGCCGGCGGCAGTTCTTCGGCCACTTCGGCGCGCACGGCAGCGAGGGCTTCTGCGTCGAGCAGGTCGGCCTTGTTCAGCACCACCAGGTCGGCGCTGGCGAGCTGGTCTTCGAACAGCTCGTGCAGCGGGGATTCATGGTCGAGGTTCGGGTCCTGCTTGCGCTGTTCGTCCACCTGCTCGGGATGGGCGGCGAAGGTGCCGGCGGCCACGGCGGGGCTGTCGACCACGGTGATTACCGCGTCGACGGTGCAGGCGTTGCGAATTTCCGGCCACTGGAAGGCCTGCACCAGGGGCTTGGGCAGGGCGAGGCCTGACGTTTCGATGAGGATCTGGTCGAGGTCGCCACGGCGCGCCACCAGTTCGCGCATCACTGGGAAGAATTCCTCCTGCACGGTGCAGCACAGGCAGCCGTTGGCCAGCTCGAAGACGCGGCCCGCGGCCTCTTCTTCGGTGCAGCCGATGGAGCACTGCTTGAGGATTTCGCCGTCGATGCCCAGTTCGCCGAACTCGTTGACGATCACCGCAATGCGGCGGCCTTCCGCGTTGTCGAGCATGTGGCGGAGGAGGGTGGTCTTACCGGCGCCGAGGAAGCCGGTGACGATGGTGACGGGGAGCTTGGCCAGGGTTTTCATGCGCGCCTCTGCGTGGTCGGTCGGCGGGCATGACGAACGCAGCGGGGCCGGCCCCGCGCAACGGATTCGCCACCGGATCACCCCGCCCGGTTGTCTGGAATGTCGTCGAGGCAGGTCTCCTGGCTCACGACCCTGCGCGTTGCGCGACACCTTCGCCTTCCCGCTTGCGCAGTGGCATTTCGAAGGGCCTTGGGGGCGTTCACAGTTGCGGGGGCAGCCGTGGCCTTGACCACGTTCCCTCTTAGCTCCGGCGTATTTCCGGAGAACCTCGAAAGGGCGAAGGCTACGCAGCGTGCCAGCAGCGGTCAATCGCGGCAGTTGACGCTTGGTCGGACTCGTGATGTCCTAGCACGGTTTTTTCAGGTGCCTTGCGTCGCCGTACGCGAGGTGAAACGGGAAATCGGTGCGTCCGTTTTCGGACAAGTCCGACGCTGCCCCCGCAACGGTAAGCGATCGTAGGGTTAAGTACGCCACTGTGCCGATCCGGCATGGGAAGGCATGCCCATCCAGCCCAAGGCTGGCGTCGCAAGCCCGGAGACCGGCCTGATCACGTTTTGGCAACCCGCGGTGGGCGGGCGCAAGCCGGAAATCTGGGCGCCTGTGCGTCCGCTTCCCTCGCGCGCGTTCCTCTGCCGGTATCACTAGCAACGCAGAGGGAACCTCCATGTCCAGCCGCACCCTGTCCCATTCCGCCGCTTCCTCCTCGACCCTGGCCCAGCGCCTGGTACTGGCCATCGGTGCCGGCCTGGTCGGCCTGTCCCTGGTGTACTTCGCCGGCTTCTCGCACATCGAGGCCGTGCACAACGCCGCCCACGACACCCGCCACAGCGCCGCCTTCCCCTGCCACTGAGTGTGCATCGATGATCAAGCGCATCGTCCAGACCGCCGGGTTCGCCGGTCTCATCGCGGCCCTGGTGCTGACCCTGCTGCAGAGCCTTTGGGTCACCCCGCTGATTCTTCAGGCGGAAACCTATGAAAGCGCCGAGCCGACGCCTGTCGAGCAGGCCAACGACCATGAGCATGGTGGCGCCGCTGTTGCCCATGTCCATGAGCACAATGATGAAGCCTGGGCCCCGGACGATGGCTGGCAGCGGACCCTGTCCACGGGTGGCAGCAACCTGGTGGTGGCCGTGGGTTTTGCGCTGATCCTCGCCGGGCTGTTCAGCCTGCGCGGCCCGACCCGCGCCTGGCATGGACTGCTGTGGGGCCTGGGCGGTTTCGCCACCTTCGCGCTGGCGCCCTCCCTGGGTCTGCCGCCGGAATTACCGGGGAGCGCCGCCGCCGAACTGGCCGGACGCCAGACCTGGTGGATCGGCACCGCCGCCTCCACGGCCGTTGGCCTCGCGCTGATCGCCTTCGGCCGTCATTGGGGGCTGCGTGTGGCGGGCGTCGTGCTGCTGGTGATCCCCCATGTCGTGGGCGCGCCACAGCCGGAAGTGCACTCCAGCCTGGCGCCGGAAGCGCTTGCGCACGAGTTCATCGCCGCTTCGCTGATCACCAATGCGGCGTTCTGGGCCGTACTGGGGTGGGCTGCCGGTTGGCTGTACCAGCGTCACGCCTCGCCTTCCGCTTGAAGCTGGTCGCCGGGCTGGGCTGCCGACGCGGTTGCCCGGCGGATGAACTGCAAGGCCTGTTACAGCAGTGCCTTGCGGAGGTCGGTGCCTCCCTCGGCGAGCTGGTCGCCCTGGCCAGCAGTGAGGTGAAGGTGGCAGAGCCGGGGCTGATCGCCCTGACCGAGCGACTGGGCCTGCCGCTGTATTTCCTGCCCGTGGATACGCTCGCCGCCCAAGAGGCATGCCTGAGCCGGCCGTCCGAACGGGTGCGGGACGCCGTTGGCAGTCCCGGAGTCGCCGAGGCGGCCGCCCTGGTCCAGGCCGAGGCCCTGTTCGGCGGCCACGCCACCCTGATCATCGACAAACGCCGTAGCGCCAGCGCCACCTGTGCCCTGGCCTGTATCTCCCAGGAGGCTGAACTGCCGTGACGGTCTATTTCATCGGCGCCGGACCTGGCGATCCGGAACTCATCACGGTGAAGGGCCAGCGGCTGATTCGCACCTGCCCGGTGATTCTCTACGCCGGTTCGCTGGTGCCTGAAGCCGTGTTGGCCGGTCATAGTGCGGAGCGGGTGGTGAGCACGGCCGAGTTGCACCTGGACGAGATCATTGCCCTGCTTGCCGAGGCTCATGCCAAGGGCCAGGACGTGGCACGGGTGCACTCCGGCGACCCTTCGCTCTATGGCGCCATTGGCGAGCAGATTCGCCACCTGCGCGAACGGGATATTCCCTACGAAGTGGTGCCGGGGGTGACTGCCACCGCCGCCAGCGCCGCGCTGCTGGGGTGCGAGCTGACCCTGCCGGACGTGTCGCAGACCCTGATCCTCACCCGTTACGCCAGCAAGACGCGTATGCCCGAAGGTGAAGCGCTGGGCGACCTGGCCCGGCATCGCGCGACCATGGCCATCCACCTGGGGGTGAGCCAACTGGCGAAGATCGTCGAAGAGCTGTTGCCGCACTACGGCGCCGATTGCCCGATCGCCGTGATCCATCGCGCCAGCTGGCCGGACCAGGATCAGGTCACCGGTACCCTCGGCGACATCCTCCCCAAGGTGGCGGCGCGGGACTTTCGCCGCACGGCGCTGATTCTCGTGGGCAGGGTGCTGGCGGCCGAGGGCTTCACCGATTCGTCCCTCTACCGCGCCAGCCATACCCATCTCTACCGCCCGGGTGAGGCGTAACCGCTACGTGGCTAGTGACGTGAGCCGGTGAAACCCGCAGAATGCGGCTCTTATGTGGCGGGCAATTTTCCCGCCAACTCCCTCTAACCGGCTTTAAGCGACCTTTTTCTCTATGCGAATGCGCTTGATGCTGTTGGGCGGCGGCAATTCTCTCGGACAGGCGCTGATTCACCAGGGCGCCGAGGAAGACATAGGTTTTCTCGCTCCGCGTCCGCCCGAGCAGGGCTGGGACGCCGCCAGCCTGACCCAGCTTCTCGATGACACCCGGCCCGATGCCGTGATCAACCTCGCCTACTACTTCGACTGGTTCCAGGCCGAGGAAGTCAGTGACGTCCGCCTGGCGGCCCAGGAACGCGGTGTGGAGCGACTTGCCGAGCTCTGCCAACACCACGGCATCATCCTGCTGCAACCGTCCAGCTACCGGGTATTCGATGGCTCCCGCGCCACCGCCTACAGCGAGAAGGACGAGTCCGCCCCGCTCAGCGAACGTGGCCAGGCTATCTGGCGCATGGAGCAGAGCGTCCGGGCTGCCTGCCCCAAGCATGTGTTGCTGCGCTTCGGCTGGTTGCTGGACGACAGCCGGGAAGGCTCCGTGGGGCGCTTCCTCAGCCGCGCGGAACAAGCGGACGAAATCTGCCTGGCGGATGACCGTCGCGGCAATCCCACGCCGGTGGACGATGCCGCGCGCGTGCTGCTCGCGGTGATCAAGCAACTGGATTGCCAGGCGCCGCTCTGGGGCACCTATCACTACGGTGGCCACGAAGCCACGACGCCCCTGGCCCTCGGTCAGGCCCTGCTCAGCGAGGCCCGCAACCTGCATCCGCTGAAGGTGCAGGACATCACCCCGCAGGCTCACGCTGCCCGTCCCGATGCGGCGGACGAGCCGCAGAACGCGGTGCTGGCCTGCAAGAAAATCCTCCATACCTTCGGCATCAAGCCGCGCGCCTGGCGCGCCGCATTGCCAACCCTGCTGGACCGTTACTATCGCCATGGCTGATTCCCCCATCCTCATCACCGGCGGCGCCGGTTTCATCGGCTCCCACCTGGCCGATGCGCTGCTTGCCAGGGGCCACGCCGTGCGTGTGCTGGACAACCTCTCCACCGGCAAGCGCTCCAACCTGGCGCTTACCAATCCGCGCCTGGAACTGATCGAGGGCGATGTGGCCGACGCCGCCCTGGTGGCTCGCGCCATGTCCGGCTGCAAGGCGGTGGCCCACCTGGCCGCAGTGGCGTCGGTGCAGGCGTCGGTGGACGATCCGGTGGCAACTCACCAGAGCAATTTCATCGGCACTCTGAACGTCTGCGAATCCATGCGCGAGCACGGCGTGAAACGGGTGATCTTTGCCTCCAGCGCTGCGGTCTACGGCCAGAACGGCGAAGGCATGGCCATCGACGAGGACACGCCCAAGTCGCCGCTGACGCCCTACGCGGCGGACAAGCTGGCGAGCGAACACTACCTGGATTTCTATCGCCGCCAGCACGGTCTGGAGCCGGCGGTATTCCGCTTCTTCAACATCTTCGGCCCGCGCCAGGACCCGTCTTCGCCCTATTCCGGCGTGATCAGCATCTTCACCGAGCGCGCCCAGGCTGGCTTGCCGATCACCGTATTCGGTGATGGCGAGCAGACCCGCGATTTCGTTTACGTCGGCGATCTGGTGCAGGTGCTGGTGCAGGCGCTGGAAGCGGAATGGCTGGAAGCCGGGCCGGTGAACGTGGGCCTTAATCGCGCGACCAGCCTCAAGCAGTTGCTCGCTGCCATCGGTGAGGTCTTGGGCGAAATGCCGACGGTGAATTACGCCGAAGCCCGCGCCGGGGACATCCGCCATTCGCGGGCCAACAATGCCCGCCTGCTGCTGCGCTACGAGTTTCCAGTGGCTACGCCGCTGCGTGAGGGTGTGGCGCGTCTTTTGGGGCGTTGAGCAGCCAACTGCGATTTGTCTGACCTTGTAGGGTGTGCTGTGCGCATCTGTGGTCTGCACTAATAGGGGAGCCAGTAGGGGAGCCAGGATCGGTGCACGCGGCGCACCCTACATTCGGTTCCGATGAAGGGGGCGGCTCCGTTTCCTCACAAATCTCCAGGCACAAAAAAAGGCGCCCGAAGGCGCCTTTTGGCAGGGGTGTTCCTCTCGGAGAAGAGCCTGCTCAGAACTTGTAGCCGAGGCCGACCATGTATACCCACGGGTCGACGTCCACATCGACTTTTACCTTGCCCACGCCTGCCAGGTCGGTGGTGGCCTGGGTGTCGATGTCGATGTACCAGACAGCGGCGTTGAGCAGGATCTTGTCAGTCAGCATGTAGTCCATGCCGACCTGCGCGGCCAGGCCCCAGGAATCATCCAGGTCCAGGTTGCTGAAGCCTTGGGATTTGCGCGAGCTGGTCAGGTCCTCGTCGAAGAACAGGGTGTAGTTCAGGCCGGCGCCGACATAGGGCTGGAACGCGGAGTTCGGGTCCATCGGGTAGTACTGGAGGCTCAGGGTCGGCGGCAGGTGCTTGATGTCAGCCAGTTTGCCGTCAAGGGCGCCGCCGAGGCCTTTCACGCCCACTTCGTGCTGGAACGGGGTGGCTGCCAGCAGTTCGATACCGACATGGTCGGTCAGCATGTAGGTGCCGGTCAGACCGAGCTGGGTGTCGCTGTCCAGGGTGGCTTTGGTGCCGCCGACCTTGGTACCGGCAAGGGACAGGTTGGAGCTGTCTTCGTTCGGGGAAACGGTGGCTGCGCCTGCACGGACGATCACGTCGCCGGCCTTGTGGGCCTGGGCCAGCGGAGAGGCGACGGCAAGTGCGAGAAGGGAGGCTGCGAGAAGAGGCTTGCGCATGGAAGGCTCCAATGAGTTCTTAATGTGTTGGACTGGAGCCAGTTTCGGTAATTAGGAAGCTTTGTATCTTGACCCAGAGCAATGTCGCTTGCGGTTGACAGCAAAAGGCCCGGTAAGACCGGGCCTTTGTGCATTCGGGGATTGAGCGTCCAGGGTCAGTTGTTGCTGGACTCGTAGGGATAGATCTTGCTCGCGTCCATCTGGTAACCCGCTTCCGCCAGTTCGCTGCTGCTGGCCTTCACCTGCAGCGGGCCTTCGATCCAGAAGGGCTGGTAGAGGGCATCCATCAACACACCGAGTTCGCTCTTCACGTGGACGATCTGATTCGACGGTGGCGGCGGTACGTGGATGCAGGCGCCGAAATAGGGCACCAGGAGGAACTCGGTGACGCGACCTTCCTCGGTCACATCCAGCGGCACGATGTAGCCCGGCAGCTTCACCTCCTGGCCATCCAGCGCCTTGACCACCGGCGCCGCCGGCGATTGCTGGCTCGCAGCCGGGCCAGCCTCGGCATTGAGGGCGTTGGACAGCTGCGAAAGGTCATGGATGGGGGCGGGCGGGGCGGGCGGCGGCGCGCCTTCCGGGATCATCTCCGCCCAGGTGAGCTCACGTGCCTCGCCGGCCCAGAGCAGGGAGGAAAAGGTCAGCAACAGGGCCAGCAGGATGCGTGTCATGGGAGTCTCACAGGCGAATGGACAGACCGTCGGCCAACGACTGCCGATAGGCACGCCAGGCTGGCACTACGCCCATCAGCAGGGCGGCGGCCAGAATAGCGCCGAGCAGCGTCCACTCATAGGGGGTGGGCAGGGCCAGCGGCAGGTAGAGCCCGTAATTCGCCTGCACGTAGCCCTGGCTGAGCCCGATGCCGAGGTACAGCAGCCCCACGCCCAGTACCGCGCCCGCCACGGCCAGGGCGAAGGCTTCCAGCACCAGCAGGCTGCCGACGTGCCAGGGCCGGGCGCCCACGGAACGGAGGATGGCCATCTCCCGGCGGCGTTCGTTGAGGCTGGTGAGGATGGCGGTGAGCATGCCGATCAGGCCGGTCAGTACCACGAACAGCGAGACCACGAAGAGCGCCTTCTCCGCCGTGCCCATCAGGCTCCAGAGTTCCTGCAGAGCCACGCCGGGCAGGATCGCCAGCAGCGGTTCGCCACGGTATTCGTTGATCTGCCGTTGCAGTGCGAAGGTGGCGATCTTGCTGTTGAGGCCGAGCATGAAGGCGGTGATGGCCTTGGGTTGCAGGTCCATGGCGCGGGCCTGGTCGGCGCTGACCTTGCCGGCGCCGCGCGCAGGCACGCCGTTCTGCCAGTCGACGTGGAGTGCCTCCATGCCCGCCAGGGAAATGTGCAGGGTGCGATCCACCGGCGTGCCGGTGCGCGCAAGGATGCCGACCACCGTGAACGGCTTGTCGTCGTGCTGCACCAGGCTGACGGTGCTGACGCCATGGGCCAGTACCAGTTTGTCCCCCAACTTGTAGTGCAGGGCCTCGGCCACTTCGGCGCCGAGCACCACTTCGAACATGTCGGCAAAAGGCTTGCCCCCGGCCAGTCGCAGCGGCTGGCCACGGCCATAGCGGTAGTGATCGAAGTAGGCGGTGCTGGTGCCCATGACGCGGTAGCCGCGATGGGAGTCGCCAAGGGAAATGGGGATGGCCCACTTTACGCGCTTGTCCTGACTGATGGCTTCGAAGCTGTCCCAGCGGATGTTGTTGGTGGCATTACCGATGCGGAATACGGAGTAGAGCAACAGGTTCACCGAGCCGGAGCGGGCGCCGACGATCAGGTCTGTGCCGCTGATGGTGCTGGCGAAGCTGGCGCGGGCTTCGGTGCGCACACGCTCGACGGCCAGTAGCAGGCAGACCGAAAGGGCGATGGCGAAGACCGTCAGCAGGGCGGTGAAACGGCGGTTGGCGAGGCTGGCCAGGGCCAGGCGCAACAGATACATCTCAATCCTCCTCGATGCGCGCGGCGTGGTTCAGGTCCGCCAGTGACAGGCTGAGGTCGAACAGCTGCGCCAGGCTCTGGTCGTGGCTGACGAACAGCAGGCTGGAGCCGGCTTCACGGCATTCGGCGAACAGCAGTTGCAGGAACGCTTCGCGGGCATCGGCATCCAGGGCCGAGGTCGGTTCGTCGGCGATCACCAGTTCCGGCTGGCCGATCAGCGCGCGGGCAGCGGCTACCCGTTGTTGCTGGCCGATGGACAGCGCATCAGCGCGTCGTTGCAGCAGTTCTTCCTTCAGGCCCAGATGGCGCAGCAGGGTGGCAGCGGCCGCATCGACGCTGCCGTGACGCTGGCGCGCGCGTTCGGCACGCAGGCGCGAGAAGCGGCACGGCAGCTCGACGTTCTCGCGCACCGAGAGGAAGGGCAGCAGGTTGAACTGCTGGAAGATGTAGCCGGTATGGTCCACGCGGAAGTGGTCACGGGCGCTGGCCGAGAGCTTGGCCAGGTCCTGGCCGAGCAGGTGGATGCTGCCACGACCGGGTTTCTGTACACCGCCGAGCAGGCCCAGCAGGGTGGTCTTGCCGCTGCCGCTGGGGCCTTTGAGGAAGAGGCTTTCGCCGCGTTGCAGGCGGAACTCGGGAATATTCAGCAGTTCCGGGTGACCGGGCCAGGCAAAGCCCAGCCCCTGGAGTTCGATCAGTGTCTGGCTCATGGGAAAACGACCGGGTTGCCCCGGCCGGTTCTAGGGAATTAGAAGCTCAGGGTGGCGTTGGATTTGCTCAGTTCCGCGCCTTGCTGCCCGTTCGGGCCGATCAGTTGTACCTGAATTTTCTCTGTGGCAGGGAAGCGTTTGAACAGCCCTGCGAGGTCCAGGGACTTCAGCGCATCGGGGGCGGAGCACTCGATCCGGTAGTGGGCGTGGACTTCGCTGTGCTCGTTCTCGTGGCCCTTGGCATGTTCGTCGTGGTGGTCGTCCGCGCCGAAGAGCGGGCTTTCCAGCTCCTGGGACGCGACCTTGCAGCCGGCCTCCTCGGGGAGGGCGAACAACGCCAATGGGCTTTCCAGCTCCGCACGGACAGCAGCGACTTTGGCCTTGTCGGCATGGCTGCTCGCGGCATGTTCGAAGCCCGCCAGGTTCATCGCCGGGCTTTCCAGCTCCAGCTCAAGCACATTGCCGTCCAGCGCGGCGTTCAGGCGCGCTACGCCGTGTTCGTGGGCGCCGAGGCTGTCGTGATCATGGTCGTGCTCGTGCTCGTGGGCCTGGACAGCGGCCAGGGGCAGCAAGGCGAAGGGCAGGGCAAGCAGCAGGCGGCGCATGGAGGTCTCCGGAGAGGGTGAAAAGATTTGGTTACGTTATAACAAATGTAGGCAGCCCGCCAGCGCCGTGGGAGCATTGCGCATTCGTTTCTGGAGGAGTTGGACATGCTGCGCATACGCGGACAGATCGGGGACTGGCCGGTGGACCTGACGGTCGAAATGGACGCCGAGGACTGGGATCAGCTGGCCAGTCGCCTGTCCCCCGAGCTGGCGGCCTCGGTGTCGGCGGCGCCAAAGGTTCCGAGCGCGCCGCGCAGTGATGCGCTTTGGGAGATCGCCCAGCAACTCCTGCGCGAAGCCGGACAGATGGAAGGACCACGTTTACTTGCCGAGCTGGAAGCCCTGGCCGGTGGCGTGGCGGCGGGAAAGCGTCTGCTGGTACGTCTGCGCCATTGTGAGCAGGTGCATGTCGAGGTGCGGGAAGACGCGCCTCTCTATATCTGGCGGGGGTGATGAGCTGTGGGAGCGAGTTCAATCGCGAATGAATTCGCTCCCACAGGGTCGGGCGGGTCAGTAGATTGCGTTGTACAGCTTGCGGCGGTAGGTGGTGACCAGCGGGTGGTCGTTGCCTAGCAGGTCGAACACCTGCAGCAGGGTCTTGTGGGGCAGGCCGCCTTCGTAGCCACGGTTGCGCACGAAGAGCTTGAGCAGACTGTCCAGCGCCGGCTCGTACTGCTGGCGGGAAAGCTGCTGGATCGCCAGTTGGTACACCGCTTCGTCGTCACCGGCATCTTGCGCCAGGCGCGATTTCAGGTCGGCGACTTCCGGCAGGTCGGCAGCCTGGCGCAGGAAGGTCAGCTGCGCACGGGCGCCCGCGATCGCCTGCTTGTGCTCGTCGCTCTTCACCGCATTGAGCACGGTTTCCGCTTCGCCCAGTTCACCGCGTTCTGCCAGGCAACGGGCATAGAGGATCAGCCCGGCGGCGTTGGTGTTGTCTTCGGTCAGCAGCTGCTTGAGCAGGTTCTCGGCTTCGCTGATGCGGCCTTCGTTGAAGGCGGCCTCGGCGGCGTCCAGCAGGTTGCCCTGGGGCGTGGCCGGCATCTGCACGTGGGGTTCGAGCATGGCGCGGATGGCCGATTCCGGCTGCGCACCGGCAAAGCCGTCCACCGGCTGGCCATCCTTGAACAGCACCACGGTGGGCAGGCTGCGGATGCCGAAGCGCATCACGATGTCCTGCTCGATGTCGCAGTTGACCTTGGCCAGCAGCAGTTCGCCCTGGTAGGACTCGGTGATCTGCGCCAGCAGCGGCATCAATGCCTTGCAGGGGGCGCACCAGTCAGCCCAGAAATCCACCAGCACGGGCTTGTGGAAGGAGTTCTGGATCACCGCCTGGTCGAAGTCGGCGCCGGTGGTATCGAAGATGTAGGGAATGTCGCTCATCTGGGCTCTCGAAGGCACGAAAGAATGGGCGAATCATACGGCTGCCGGCCGGGGATGAATATGCCTGCACGAGCTTGTGGGTTGCAGATGGCACGGCCTGCTTCATCAGCATTCGGCGAGAGCCCTCACCGAATCGCGTGATACAGGCTCACATTGCGGAATTCCGCGGGCTCGGCAAGGTCCGGCCAGGTGCAGGCATCCAGCACGGCGAGGCGGGTATAGAGCGGGTGCTGGAAGTCACGAACCCGCGAGTCGGCCACCAGGGCCTGGCGGCCTCGGGTGAGGAAGTGGTCGAGCAGCGGCAGGTTGGCGCGGTCGTACAGCACGTCGGCGACGATGATCAGGTCGAAGCGATCCTCTTCCTTAAAGAAGTCCGCCGAGTAGCTCAACTCCACGCCGTTCAGCTCGGCGTTGGCACGACAGGCTTCCAGGGCCAGCGGGTCGAGATCGCACGCCACCACCTCAGCGGCGCCGGCCTTGGCCGCGGCAATGGCGGCGACGCCCGATCCAGCGCCGAAATCCAGCACACGCTTGCCGGCGACCCATTCGGGCTTCTCCGCCAGCCAGCGCGCCAGGGCCAGGCCGCTGGCCCAGCAGAAGCACCAGTAGGGCGGCTCTTCGAGGATGCGCCGGGTCTCTTCCGGGCTGAACGCACGGTCCATGTTGTCGGCGTCGATCAGCCAGAGCTTGAGGTCGGTGCCAGGCAGTGTTTCCGCACTGAGGCTGGCGTCGCCGAGCAACTGGCTCAGCGCCTGTTGCAGCATCTTCGGGGCGGTCATGGCGCGGGCACCATCTGCAGCGGGCCGAGGGTCTGGCTTTCCGGCTGCAGGATGAGGCGGGGTTGCAGCTTGAGGATCAGGCGTCCGGAGAGGCTGGCGCGGCCACGCAGTTCCACACGCTCGCCACGGGGGAAGGATTCCGGGTTGAACAGCAGGCGAAAGGGCAGCGGGCCGCCATTACCGTTCAGTACAAGGTTGCCCAGCAAGCGCTGCGGACGGTCGCGGGAATCGATCGACATCAGCGCCAGCTCGACTTCACTGCCGGACGGTGGGGTATGAAGCACGCCGATGAGCTCGCGCATATGGGCCGGAGTCGCTTCCACCTTGGGTTGCTGCGCCGGCGTGGGTAGTTGCGGGGCGGGCTCTTCGCTGGCACAGGCCGCGAGCAGGGCGGCCAGGAGCAGGGGGACGAGTGAGCGCATCTGGGCTTCCTGATACTGGTGCGCGGGCCTTATAGCGCAAAGCCGTCGGCTTGTCTTGCCCGGGGGATGCGCTACCATGGACCACCTTTTCCGCCGATGCCCCTTCGAACCCATGCATTGTCCCTTCTGCGGCGCCCACGACACCAAGGTCATTGATTCGCGGCTGGTTGCCGAGGGCGACCAGGTGCGCCGTCGCCGCGAGTGCCTGGCTTGTGAAGAACGCTTCACCACCTTCGAGACCGCCGAACTGGTGATGCCGCGGCTGATCAAGCAGGACGGCAGCCGCCAGCCCTTCGACGAAGAGAAGCTGCGCGCTGGCATGCAACGTGCCCTGGAGAAGCGCCCGGTGAGCGTCGAGCGCCTCGAAGCGGCCATCGCCCACATCAAGCACAAGCTGCGCGCCACCGGCGAACGCGAAGTGAAGTCGCGGGTGCTGGGCGAGCTGGTGATGGCCGAGCTGCAGAAGCTCGACGAAGTCGCCTATATCCGTTTCGCATCAGTCTACCGCCGCTTCCAGGACCTCAACGAGTTCCGCGAGGAAATCGAGCGCCTGGCCCGCGAGCCGTCGAAAGACTGATGGCCGCCAGCGACCAGGCCTACATGGCCCGCGCCCTCGAGCTGGCGCGCAAGGGTATCTATTCCACCCATCCCAATCCGCGCGTCGGTTGCGTCATCGTTCGCGATGGCCAAGTCGTCGGCGAAGGCTGGCACGTCCGCGCCGGTGAACCCCACGCCGAAGTCCACGCCCTGCGCCAGGCCGGCGAGCTGGCCCGTGGCGCCACCGCCTACGTCACCCTCGAACCTTGCAGCCATCACGGCCGCACGCCGCCTTGCGCGGATGCGCTGGTGGCCGCCGGGGTGGGCCGCGTGGTGGCAGCCATGCAGGACCCCAATCCCCAGGTCGCCGGTCGTGGTCTGAAACGGCTGGCCGATGCCGGCATCGCCGTTGAGAGCGGCGTGCTGGAGGCCGAGGCGCGCGCGCTGAATGCCGGTTTCATCAAGCGCATGGAGCAGGGGCTGCCCTTCGTGCGGGTCAAGCTGGCCATGAGCCTGGACGGGCGCACCGCCATGGCAAGTGGCGAAAGCCAGTGGATAACCGGCCCGGCTGCCCGCTCGGCGGTGCAACGCCTGCGTGCCCAAGCCAGCGTGGTGCTGACCGGCGCCGACACCGTGCTCACCGATGCCGCGCGCCTCACCGTCCGTGCCGATGAGCTGGGCCTCGACCCTGAACTCACCGCCCTGGCGATCAGCCGCCCGCCCTTGCGGGTGCTGGTGGATGGCGGCCTGCGAGTGCCGCTGTCAGCGCCCTTCTTCCAGTCGGGACCCGCACTGGTGGCGACCGCCAGTGACTCCAGCCCGGACGCCTATGCGGGCCACGAACTGCTGGCGCTGCCCGGCGCCAACGGTCATGTCGACCTGCGCAAGCTGTTGCAGGAACTGGCCAGCCGTGGCGTGAACGAAGTCCTGGTGGAAGCCGGCCCGCGTCTGGCCGGTGCCTTCGCCCAGGCCGGACTGGTGGATGAGTACCAGATCTTCATCGCCGCCAAGTTCCTCGGCTCCAGCGCCCGTCCGTTGCTGGACTGGCCCCTGGCGCGGATGGCGGAAGCGCAGGAACTGACGATCGTCGAGATGCGCGCGGTGGGCGACGACTGGCGAGTCATCGCGATACCCCGCGCCACTCCCTGATTTCCGCGTCATCGGCATGGCCGCAAAGGCCGATGCAAGTTCGCCACGACTGTGATAAAACGCCTGCCAGCCAGTTAGATGCTGGCTGAAACGTTCTCAGGGCGGGGTGCAAGTCCCCACCGGCGGTGATTGCGCAAAATGCGCATAGCCCGCGAGCGCTCGTCGAAGACGAGGTCAGCAGACTCGGTGCGATTCCGAGGCCGACGGTAACAGTCCGGATGAAGAGAGAACGGGATTGCCTGCCTGGTCCAGGGTGCGTCCGCGCCTGTGTCCGTCAGATCCCTTTCGATCCGATACGCCCTGTTTTTCACGAAACAGGAGTTCCATCGATGTCAAATGCAACAGTCCACATCCTTCCGGCGTCGGCGGCGTGCCCGCGCGCGGGTGAGGGGCGGGCGCCTATAATGCGTCTTTCACCGGTATCGACCGGTTCGCTGCAAGCTCTGGAGGTCCCATGTTCACCGGCATAATCGAAGCGATCGGTACCATCCGCGCGATCACGCCCAAGGGCGGTGACGTACGCGTCCTGGTGGAAACCGGCAAGCTGGACCTCGCCGACGTCAAGCTGGGCGACAGCATCGCCGTCAACGGCGTCTGCCTCACAGCAGTAGAACTGCCCGGCAACGGCTTCTGGGCCGACGTCAGCCGCGAGACCCTGGCCCGCACCGCCTTCGACGACCTCAAGGCCGGCAGCCCGGTCAACCTGGAAAAGGCCCTGACCCCGACCAGCCGCCTCGGCGGCCACCTGGTCAGCGGCCATGTCGACGGCATCGGCGAGATCGTCATGCGCGAGGACAACGCCCGCGCCGTGCAATTCCGCATCCGCGCGCCGCGTGACCTGGCCAAATACATCGCCTTGAAGGGCTCGATCACCGTCGACGGCACCAGCCTGACGGTGAATTCGGTGAATGGCGCCGAGTTCGAACTGACCATCGTCCCGCACACCCTGGCCGAGACCATCATGGCCGACTACCGCCCGGGGCGCCGCGTGAACCTGGAGGTCGACCTGCTGGCCCGCTACCTGGAGCGCCTGCTGCTCGGCGACAAGGCGGCCGAGCCCCAGGCCTCCGGCCTGACCGAAAGCTTCCTCGCCGAACACGGCTACCTCAAACACTGAATTCAGAAGGAGGGCCCATGGCTCTCAACAGCATCGAAGAACTGATCGAAGACATCCGCCTGGGCAAGATGGTCATCCTCATGGATGACGAGGATCGCGAGAACGAAGGCGACCTGATCATGGCGTCCGAATGCGTGCAGGCCGAGCACATCAACTTCATGGCCCGGTTTGCCCGCGGCCTGATCTGCATGCCGATGACCCGCGAGCGCTGCGAACTGCTGAAGCTGCCGCTGATGGCGCCGCGCAATGGTTCCGGCTTTGGCACCAAGTTCACCGTGTCCATCGAGGCCGCCGAAGGCGTGACCACCGGCATCTCCGCCGCCGACCGCGCGCGCACCGTGCAGGTGGCCGCCGCCAAGGGCGCCAAGGCCGACGACATCGTCAGCCCCGGCCACATCTTCCCGCTGATGGCCCAACCTGGCGGCGTGCTGGCCCGTGCCGGCCACACCGAGGCTGCCTGCGACCTGGCGCGCATGGCCGGCTTCGAGCCTTCCGGCGTGATCTGCGAAATCATGAATGACGACGGCACAATGTCCCGTCGCCCCGAGCTGGAGGCCTTCGCCGCCGAGCACGGGATCAAGATCGGCACCATCGCCGACCTCATCCACTACCGCCTGATCCACGAGCGCACCGTCGAGCGCATCGCCGAGCAGCCGCTGGACAGCGAACTGGGCCATTTCAACCTGGTGACCTATCGCGATGCCGTGGAAGGTGATGTGCACATGGCCCTGACCCTGGGCAAGATCTGCCCGGAAGAGGCGACCCTGGTGCGGGTACACAACATGGACCCGCTGCGTGACCTGTTCATGGTCAACCAGGCTGGCCGCTGGAGCCTGCGCGCCGCCATGAAGGAAGTGGCCGCCGCCGGCAGCGGCGTGGTGCTGCTGCTCGGCACCCCGCTCACCGGTCCGCAGCTGCTCGCGCACCTGGAGCGTCAGCTGGGTGCGGAAACCAAGGTCACCAACCCGACGACCTACAGCACCGTCGGTGCCGGATCGCAGATTCTTCGCGACCTCGGGGTGCGCAAGATGCGCCTGATGAGCTCGCCGATGAAGTTCAACGCGATATCCGGTTTCGACCTGGAAGTTGTAGAATACCTGCCCGCTGAATGATCCCGCAGGGCTCCGACCGTCAAGGCCGGGGCCCTCGCTCTTTAATTGACGAGAACTCGCCCATGTCCCTGAAGACCATCGAAGGTACCTTCATCGCCCCCAAAGGCCGCTATGCCCTGGTGGTCGGCCGTTTCAACAGCTTCGTCGTGGAAAGCCTGGTGAGCGGCGCCGTAGACGCCCTGGTTCGCCACGGTGTCAGCGAAAGCGACATCACCATCATCCGCGCGCCCGGCGCCTTTGAAATTCCGCTGGTGGCCCAGAAGGTCGCCCAGCAAGGCGAGTACTCCGCCATCATCGCCCTCGGCGCGGTCATTCGTGGCGGCACGCCGCACTTCGAATACGTTGCCGGCGAGTGCACCAAGGGCCTGGCCCAGGTTTCCATGGAGTTCGGCGTACCGGTCGCCTTTGGCGTACTGACCGTTGATTCCATTGAGCAAGCCATCGAACGTTCCGGCACCAAGGCCGGCAACAAGGGTGCCGAAGCTGCCCTGTCCGCTCTGGAGATGGTAAGCCTGCTGGCTGCCCTGGAGGCCAAGTGAGCAACGCAGACGGTTCGGCGCCCAAGGCTCCGAAAGGCAAGATCGCAGCTCGTCGCCAGGCTCGTACCCTGGCGATGCAAGCGCTCTACTCCTGGCACATCGCCGGTCAGCCGCTCAACGAAATCGAGGCGCAGTTCCGCGTCGACAACGATTTCGCCAGCGTCGACGGCGCTTACTTCCACGAGATCCTCCACGGCGTACCGCGCCAAAAGACCGAGATCGACGCGGCCTTCCTGCCCTGCCTGGACCGCGCCCTCGAGGAAGTCGACCCGGTAGAGCTGGCGATCCTGCGCCTGTCCACCTACGAGCTGATGAACCGCGTGGACGTGCCGTACCGCGTGGTGATCAACGAAGGCATCGAGCTGGCCAAGGTGTTCGGCGCCACCGATGGACACAAGTTCGTCAACGGCGTGCTGGACAAGCTGGCGCCGCGCCTGCGCGCCGCCGAAGTCCGTGGCGGCAAGCGCTGATCGCAGCCCAGTGAATGGGTGAGTTCGAGCTGATCCGCCGTTTCTTCGCCTCCGCCGCCTGTGCGGCCGGGGGCGAAGGCATTGCCCTTGGCATCGGCGACGACTGCGCCTTGTTGCAAGTGCCCCCCGGCGAGCAACTGGCGATTTCCACCGACACCCTGGTGGCCGGCGTGCACTTTCCGCAAGTGGCCGACCCCTTCCTCCTTGGTCAGCGCGCCCTGGCGGTTTCCGCCAGCGATCTGGCCGCCATGGGCGCCAAGCCCATTGCCTTCACCCTCGCCCTGACCCTGCCCGACGCCCGGCCCGACTGGCTGGACGGCTTCGCCCGTGGCCTCTGCGCCATGGCGCGGGATTGCGGGATCGGCCTGGTGGGCGGCGATACCACCCGTGGTCCGCTGAGCCTCACCCTCACGGTGTTCGGCCGGGTGCCTGCCGGACTGGCGCTGACCCGCGCGGGTGCGTGCCCCGGCGATCTGCTCTGCGTGGGCGGCAGCCTGGGTGATGGTGCCGGCGCGCTGCCGCTGGTGCTGGGTGAAAGGCAGGACAGCAGCGCGGATGCGGAGTACCTGTTGCAACGCTACTGGGCGCCGCAACCGCAATTGGCCCTGGGCCAGGCGCTGCGCGGCCGGGCCACTGCGGCGCTGGACATCTCCGACGGCCTGCTCGCCGACTGTGGCCATATCGCCCGCGCTTCGGGCGTCGCGCTGCTGGTGGAAGCGGAGAAGCTGCCACTGTCGCCAGCACTCGAACGACTCTTCACCAGCGAGTTCGCGCGCAAATGTGCGCTGGCCGGTGGCGACGACTACCGCCTCGCCTTTACCCTGCCCGCCGCAGAGCTGGCCGCCGTGCAGGCGCAGTGGCCGGAAGTGGCCGTGATCGGCCGGGTGGAAACCGGGCAGGGGGTTCACCTGCTGGACGCCGCCGGTGCCGAACTGCAGCCGCCGGCATTGGGTTATCAACATTTCGGGAGTCAAGGTGACTGATCACGAATCGGCCACGCCGCAACCCATCCCTCACTCGGTGTGGAGCAACCCCTGGCATTTCATTGCCTTCGGCTTCGGCTCGGGCACCCTGCCCAAGGCGCCGGGCACCTGGGGTTCGCTGGTAGCGCTGCCCTTCATTCCGCTCTGGCAGATGCTGCCGGACTGGGGCTACTGGCTGATGCTGGGGCTGACCATGCTGTTCGGCTTCTGGCTGTGCGGCAAGGTGGCCGACGACCTGCGCGTGCATGACCACGAAGGCATCGTCTGGGATGAAATGGTCGGAATGTGGATCACCCTCTGGCTGGTGCCCGAGGGCTGGCATTGGCTGCTGATCGGCTTCCTGGTGTTTCGCGTGATGGACATTCTCAAGCCCTGGCCGATTCGCTGGATCGACCGCCATGTCCACGGTGGTGTGGGCATCATGCTCGATGACGTCCTGGCCGGTGTCTTCGCCTGGCTGGCAATGCAGCTCATCGTCTGGGGTCTGGCCTAATCTTGGTTGGACCCGCAACGGCGAAGGGCTGGTGGAGGGATGCGTGATGCGGAGCTGGATACTGAAGATCCTGATCGGCTGCCTGCTGCTGCCGGCGGCCTGGGCGGCGCCGTTCCCGGATAATGAAATCCATCTCGCCAGCGACGTCTGGCCCGAGCACACCGAAGCCGATGGCACCGGACTCGGATGGGAGATCCTGCGGCGGGTCTACGCGCCCGAAGGCATCCAGCTGAAGATCCACATCGTGCCCTATACGCGCTCCATCGGCCTGGTGCAGCGAGGTGAGGCCGACGCGTGGGTCGGTTCCTACCGCAACGAAGTCGAGGGAGCCTACTATCCGAGATGGCATTACGATGCCGACCAGGTCAGCGCGCTTTCGCTGACCTCCACGCCCGTTCCCACCCTGGCCACCCTCGGCCAGTACCGCTTGGCCTGGATTCGCGGTTACGACTATCAGGACCACCTGCCGAACCTGAAGCACTTCACGGAAATCCAGCGGCGTAGCGGCGTCCTCTCGATGCTCGAACTGGGCCATGTAGATTTCTACATCGATGCCCGTACCGAGGTGGAAGATGTGCTGGGCACCGCCACCGACCGCAGCCGCTATCGCATCACCCCGCTGGTGCGCCTGCCGCTCTACCTGGGCTTCGCCGATACGCCGCGCGGTCGCCGCCTGGCAGACATCTTCGACCGCCGCCTGACGGAGCTGGTGGCCAGCGGTGAGTTGCGGCCACTGTTCAAACGCTGGAAGCAGCCGTATGCCTTCGACAAGGAACTGGAGAAACCCGATGTCACGCCCTGACCTGCGTATCGCCGCCTGCCTGCTGGCGCTGGCTCCGCTGTTGGCTGCTGCCACCCAGGTGCAGGTGGTCGGCCTGTTCCCCGGTGCCGCAGTGATCAACGTCGACGGCCAGCGCAAGCTGGTGAAAGTGGGGCAGACCGGCCCTGGTGGCGTCCAGGTGATCAGCGCCGACAGCAAGGGCGCGGTGCTTCGGGTCGACGGCGTCGAACGCCACTTCGGCCTCAGCCGTGAGTACAACCCGGCCGGCAGCGGGGACAGCCCCGGTACCCCGGCGTCACCGCAGAAGGCCCAGCTGAGCATCGCCCGGGGCAATAACGGGCACTACCAGGTCGCGGGTTCCATCGAGGGCCACCCGGTGCAGTTCCTGGTGGATACCGGGGCTACCAGCGTTGCCATGAACGAGGGCCAGGCCCGCCGCCTGGGCATCGACTACCGGGTGAAGGGGCTGCCGATGAAGGCCAGCACCGCCAGTGGAACGGTCAACGCATGGCGGGTGAAATTCGATCGCATCAAGGTCGGCAGCCTCGAAGTGCTGGGCGTGGAAGGCGCGGTCATCGAAGGCGAGGCGCCGGTGGAGGTGCTGCTGGGCATGAGCTTCCTCAATCGCGTGCGCTGGCGCGAGGAGCAGGGCGTGCTGATGCTGGAGTCCAAGTTCTGAGGCCGCGTGCTTCGAGCCATTCGATACTTATCCCCAACTATTCAATCTGACGTGCCGGTTAGCGCTGCTGCTACAATGCCGGCCTTGCCAATTTCCAGGAGTTACACGGTGTCTGTCGTTTTCGTCGCCGCCTCCCAACTGCCCACCCCGTTCGGCGTGTTCACCATGCACGGCTTTCTTGATGAGGCCAGCGGCAAGGAACACGTTGCCCTGACCTTGGGCGATGTGGCCAGTGGCGAACCCGTCCTGGGTCGCCTGCATTCCGAATGCCTCACCGGCGACGCCCTGTTCAGCCTGCGCTGCGACTGCGGATTCCAGCTGGAAGCGGCGCTGCGTGCCATCGCCGAAGCCGGTAGCGGTGTGCTGCTGTACTTGCGCCAGGAAGGCCGTGGCATTGGTCTTCTGAACAAGATCCGCGCCTACGAGCTGCAGGACGCCGGTGCCGACACCGTGGAAGCCAACGAGCGTCTGGGCTTCGGTGCTGACCAGCGTGACTACGCCATGTGCCAGCCGATGCTGGAGCACCTGGGCATTTGCGCGGTCAAGCTGATGACCAACAACCCGCGCAAGGTGAAGGCACTGGAAAGCTACGGTCTCAAGGTCGCCGAGCGCGTACCGCTGCAGACCGGCCTGAACAAGCACAACCGCAAGTACCTGGCCACCAAGGCCGGCAAGCTCGGGCACATGCTCGGTAACCTGCATCAGGCGGAATCCGAATCGTGACCCGCAAGGAAGTCCGTCGCCGGTTGGCCATGACCTGGTGGCGCCAGGTGGGCTTTACGCTGGTGCCGCTGTTCATCATGGGTTACCTGTTCGGCGACGGGGAACCGGTGCTGCCGGTATTGCAGATGCCGATCTTCATTGCCGCCCTGGTTTCGCTGTTCCTCAGCCTGCCGATGTTTTCCGCCTACAAGCGCGCCCTCGTGGCCACCGAGGCCTCCCTCGGTCGTGCCGAGGAACCCGGTGCCTGGCAGGAACTGACCCGCCGTCGCAACAAGGGCTTTCTCGCCGCCGGCCTGCCCGCCTGGATCGCCGCCCTGGCGGTGCTGGTTGGACTCAACACCGTGGCGCTGTTCCTCCTGGCCATGAGCAGCCTGGTGCTGCTCTACCTCTACCGAATCCCCCGCCAGCTCGGCTGATGCGCCGGCTGCTCGCCTTCCTGCTGCTGTGCCTGGCGCTGCCCGCCACGGCGCAGCTGCGAGTCGTCAGCCTGGCACCCTCCCTGACTGAAATCATGCTCGACCTCGGCGCCGGCGACCTGTTGGTGGGCGTGCTCGACGGCGGCGATCGCCCTGCAGCCCTGGCCGACCTGCCTTCGGTGGGGCGCTACGGCCAGCTGCAACCGGAAAGCCTGCTCGCCCTCAAGCCGGATCTGGTGCTGCTCTGGCCCGACAGCGTGGGCTCGGCCGGACGCGAGCAATTGAAGAAGTTCCCGGTTCCCCAACTGGTGGTGGAACCCCGGAGCCTTGAGCAACTGGCGAATGCCTTCGCCGAGATCGGTGAGCGGGTCGGCCGCGCCGAACAGGGCCGCCAGATGGCCGAGCGCTTCGCGTCGGGGCTGGCGGAACTGCGTCAACGCCACCACCGCGACGTGCCGTTGAAGGTCTTCTACCAGGTCTGGGACAAGCCGCTCTATACCCTTGGCGGCAAGCAGATCGTCAGCGATGCGTTGAAGGTCTGCGGGGCGGAGAACGTCTTCGCCGACCTTTCCCTGCCGGCGCCCCAGGTGGGCATCGAGGCCGTGATGCAGCGCGACCCGGCGGTGATCCTGGTGAGCGAGCCGAGCCAGGCCACTGCCTGGAAGGCCTGGCCGCAGCTGACGGCGGTGAAACGGGGACAGGTCTGGCCGGTGCCGGACCGGGGGCTGGAACGCCCAAGTTTTCAAATGCTGGCGGCGACTGGAAAGCTCTGTCGGTTACTGGATGCCGCAAAGTAGCTGAACGAGGTAAAGCCGATGGGTTTCGTACCTCAACCCACCCTACGAAAGCGGTGGATCTGCCTTTGTAGGATGGGTAGAGCGAAGCGAAACCCATGCTGTGGGAGCGAATGAATTCACCCCCGCAGTTTCTGGCGAAGGTCAGAGCCCGAGCAGCGCCATCCGCTTGCGCACCGACGCCTCGATACCCGCCGCATCCAGCCCGCACTCGGCGAGCATTTCCGCCGGCTTGGCGTGTTCGACGTAGTAGTCCGGCAGACCCAGGTGCAGCACGGGTTTGACCAGGTTCTCGCGGGCGAGGAATTCGCTGACGGCGGCACCGGCGCCACCCATCACACTGTTTTCCTCGATGGTCACCAGTAGCTCGTGGCTGCCGGCCAACTCGCGCACCAGTGCTTCGTCCAGGGGTTTGACGAAGCGCATGTCGACCACGGTGGCATCCAGGCCTTCGGCGACCTGCAGTGCCTCGGCCAGTTGCACGCCGAACACCAGCATGGCGACTTTGGAGCCCTGGCGGCGAACCACGGCCTTGCCGATTTCCACCGGCTTCAATTCGCGCTCGATGGTGGCGTTTGGGCCGCTGCCGCGCGGGTAACGCACCGCCGCAGGACCTTCGAAGTGGTACCCGGTGGTCAGCAGCAGGCGCAGCTCGTTTTCGTCGCTCGGTGTCATCACCAGCATGCCGGGGATGCAGCGCAGGTAGGAGAGGTCGAAGCTGCCCGCGTGGGTCGGACCGTCCTCGCCCACGAGGCCGGCGCGGTCGATGGCGAACAGCACGTCGAGGTTCTGCACCGCCACGTCGTGGATCAGCTGGTCATAGCCGCGCTGGAGGAAGGTGGAGTAGATGGCCACCACCGGCTTGGCGCCGTCGCAGGCCATGCCGGCCGCCAGGGTTACGGCGTGCTGTTCGGCGATGGCGACGTCGAAATAGCGGTCCGGGAAGCGCTCGCTGAAGGCCACCAGGTCCGAGCCTTCCTTCATCGCCGGGGTGATGCCCACCAGGCGCGGGTCCTGCCCGGCCATGTCGCACAGCCATTGGCCGAACACGTTGGAGTATTTCGGGCCGGACGGCTTCTTCGGCGTGGCCGGAGCGTTGATCGGCTCCAGCTTGGTGATGGCGTGATAGCCGATGGGGTCGACTTCGGCCGGGGCGAAGCCCTTGCCCTTCTTGGTCACCACATGAAGGAACTGCGGGCCCTTGAGGTCGCGCATGTTGCGCAGGGTGGCCACCAGGGTGGGAAGGTCATGGCCGTCGATGGGGCCGATGTAGTTCCAGCCCAGTTCCTCGAACAGGGTGCCGGGAACCAGCATGCCCTTGGCGTATTCCTCGGTGCGGCGGGCGATTTCCCAGGCGCCGGGCAGGCGCGAAAGCACCTTCTTGCTGCCTTCGCGCATGCTCGCGTAGGTGCGGCTGGAGAGAATCTTCGCCAGGTAGTTGGACAGGCCGCCGACGTTGCGCGAGATCGACATGTCGTTGTCGTTGAGGATCACCAGCATGTCGGCCTGTACGTCCGAGGCGTGGTTGAGCGCCTCGAAGGCCATGCCGGCGGTCAGCGCGCCGTCGCCGATCACGGCGATCGACTTGCGATTGGAACCCTGCATGCGGGCGGCGATGGCCATTCCCAGGGCGGCGCTGATGGAGGTGCTGGAGTGACCGACGCCAAAGGTGTCGTACTCACTCTCCACGCGGCGCGGGAAGGCGGCGACGCCGTCCTTCTGGCGCAGGCTGCCCATCTGCTCACGGCGACCGGTGAGGATCTTGTGCGGATAGGCCTGGTGGCCCACGTCCCAGACCAGCCGGTCGTCGGGCGTGTCATAGACGTAGTGCAGGGCGATGGTCAGTTCCACCACGCCCAGGCCGGCGCCGAAGTGGCCGCCGGTCTTGCCGACGGTATAGAGCAAGTACTGGCGCAGTTCGTCGGCCAGGGTTTCCAGCTCAGCCTCACCAAGCCGGCGCAGCGCATCCGGCGTCGCCGCGCGGTCGAGCAGGGGCGTGACGGGGCGTTCGCGGGGAATCTCGTGGAACGTCGTGGGCATCAGGCTAATCGTTATGGGCAAAAAAAAGATGGGCAAGTTTACCTGATGCGCCCCTCAGTGCCCAAACACGCTGTCAGTCGGTTCGTAGCAGCCTGTGTGATCGGTTACGCCGGGTAATGGCGAGCCAGGAAATCCAGCAGGTGCGCGTTCACCTGTTCCGGTCGTTCGTTCTGCAGCCAGTGGCCGCAATCGGGCAGGCGATGCTGCTCCAGTTGGGGCACAAGGTCGGCCATGCGCTTGAGCGTGTAAGCCTCCAGCCGCGCCACCGGATCATGGTCGCCGACCATGAACAGCGTGGGTTGCCGGACTTGCTGGCCTGCCAGGTGCTCGGTCTGCTGCCAGTTCAGGGTGAAATTGCGGTACCAGTTCAGCGCCCCGCGAAAGCCGCGCGCGGCAAAGGTGCGCTGGTAGACGGCGAACTCGTCGGTATCGCACCAGTTCGGCAGGGCCGGCGACTCGCTCAGGCCGTCCAGCATCCGCGCATCGGCCGGTCTCTCGCGCAGCACGGCGTCGCCCAGATCGCTCAGCAGCAGGCGCAGGCTGCGGTCCAGGTCGGCATCCAGCTCCGCTTCGGCCACCCCTGGTTCCTGGAAGTAGAGGATGTAGTTGAAGCGCCCGGCATGGGCCTCGCGCATGATTTCGATGGCCGGACGCTTGGGACGGCCGCCGAAGGGCACCGACATGGCGCCCACCGCGCGGATGCGCTCGGGCTCCAGCAGCGCCAGGTGCCAGGCCACCGGCGCGCCCCAGTCGTGGCCGACCACGCAAGCCTGGGTCTGGCCGAGGCTGTCCATTGCCGCCTGGATGTCAGTGCACAGCGTCAGCAGGGCGTAGTCCTCGATCGCCTCCGGGGCGCTGCTTTCCCCGTAGCCGCGCATCTCCGGCATCAGCACGCGATAGCCTGCCGCCGCCAGCGGTTCTGCCTGCAGGCGCCAGGAGTACCAGCATTCCGGGAACCCGTGCAGCAGCCAGACCGGGCGTCCATCGGCCGGTCCGGCGGTGTAGAGACTCAGGGTGATGCCATTGACCGGCAGCAGGTGGTGTTCGAAAGCGGGCATGGCGACCTCCACGGTTTACCAGGTATCGACGAAGGGGCGCTTCTTGCCGGAGCGCGGAGCTGGCCGCGGCGCGGCGTTCAGCCCGCGCAGCAGCCAGGCACGGGTTTCCTGCGGGTCGATCACGGCATCGATCTCCAGGAAGCTGGCCATGTTTATCGCCTTGCCGTTCTGGTAGGCCTTGGCAACCATCTTGTCGAACAGCTTCTGGCGCTCTGCCGGGTCTTCCACAGCGGCCAGCTCCTTGGCGTAGCCCAGGCGCACCGCGCCCTCCAGGCCCATGGCGCCGAACTCGCCGCTGGGCCAGGCGATGGTGAACAGCGGCGAATGGAAGCTCCCCGCCGCCATGGCCTGGGCGCCCAGCCCGTAGCCCTTGCGCAGCACCACGGTGAAGAAGGGCACCGACAGGCCGGCGGCGGCCACGAACATGCGCGAGACGTGGCGCACCGTGGCCTGTTTCTCGGAATCCGGTCCCACCATGAAGCCGGGGGTGTCACAGAGCGAGAGCATGGGGATGTCGAAGGCGTCGCACAGCTGCATGAAGCGAGCGGCCTTGTCGCCGGCCTGGGCATCGATGGCGCCGCCCAGGTGCATGGGATTGTTGGCGATCAGGCCGAACGCCTTGCCTTCGATTCGGATGAACGCGGTGATCAGGCCCGGTGCGAACTGGCGGCGCAGTTCCAGTACCGAGCCCTGGTCGGCCAGGGTTTCGATCAACGTGCGGATGTCGTAGACCCGCAGTCGGTTTTCAGGGATAGCGTGGCGCAGCAGGCGCTGGTCGGCGCACTGCCAGTCCGCCAGGTCACCCTGGAAGTACGACAGGTACTGCTGCGCCACGCGCACGGCCTCGGCTTCGTCTTCCACCAGTACGTCGATAACCCCGTTGGGGCCCTGGACGCTGGTGGGGCCAACTTCCTCCGGCGCGAAGCTGCCCAGGCCACCGCCTTCGATCATCGCCGGGCCGGCCATGCCGATACTGGCGTTGCGGGTCGCGATGATCACGTCGCAGCAGCCGAGTAGCGCGGCGTTGCCGGCAAAGCAGCGGCCGGACACCACGCCCACCAACGGCACCAGGCCGGACAGCCGGGCCATGCCGACGAAGGTGTGGCAGTCCAGCCCCGCCACCCCGACGAAGTCCGAATCCCCCGGCCGGCCGCCGCCGCCTTCGGCGAACAGCACCAGCGGCAGGCGCCATTGTTCGGCGAGGCCGAGCATGCGGTCGGTCTTCTTGTGGTTCATCACCCCCTGGGTGCCGGCGAACACCGTGTAGTCGTAGGCGATGGTCATGCAGCGCGCGGCCTCGTTGCCGAAGCGGGCGGCGTTGACCGTGCCGATGCCGGCCACCAGACCATCCGCCGGGCTCTGCTCGATCAGTTCTTCCAGCGAACGGCGCCGGCGCTGGGCGGCCAGGGCCAGGGCGCCGTACTCGATGAAACTCCCTTTATCGAGCAGGTCGTCGAGGTTCTCGCGGGTGGTACGTTGGTCTGTCTTGCGCCGCCTGGCCACGGCCTGCGGACGGCGCTCGTCACGGGTGATGGCGTGGCGCTCCAGCACTTCGGCGAGATCGGCGCGGATATGCGCGAGGTCGAAGCTTTCTTCGCTCTGCAGCGCATCGCCAGCGACTTCCGCCGGTTCCAGGAATAGCAGTGGCGCGCCTTCGAACAAGCTGCTGCCCGGCGCCACGGCCAGGGCGCGGACGATGCCGCCCTGGGTCGCCTTGACCACGAACTCCATCTTCATCGCTTCCAGCACCGCCACCGGCTGGCCGACGGCGACCGCGTCGCCCTCTTGCACATCGAGGCTCACCAGCACCCCTTGGCTCGGGGCGTTCAGCGGGACGCAACCGGCGGGTGCTTCCACCTGCCCGGCCCCGGCGACCGTGGCAGCGCCGGTGCCGCTGACAAACAGGTGCGGGTGGGCGATCTGCTGCGGGGCCAGCAGTTGGCCGACCTCCCGTTCGATGAAGCGGGTATCCACTCCCCCGGCCAGTTCCGGGCGGCGCAGCAGGTTCTGCAGGAAGTGGATATTGCTCGCCACCCCTTCCAGGCGGAATTCGCAGAGGGCGCGATAGGCGCGGCGCAGGGCGGCCGGCAAGTCGTCGCCCTGGACGATCAGCTTGGCCAGCAGCGAGTCGTAGCTGGGGCTGGTGGGGTACCCGGCGTAGCCATAGCCATCGACACGGATACCGGGGCCGCTGGGTGGCTCGTAGGCGCTGATCAGGCCGCCGGCCGGTCGCGCGCTGCCGTCGGCCTGCATGCTTTCCAGGTTGATGCGTAGCTGCACGGCGAAGCCGCGTGGAGCGGCGGGCTCCAGCAAGCCCAGGTCGGCTAGGCTGAATCCTTCGGCCAGGCGCAATTGCGTCTGCACCAGGTCGATGCCGGTGACCGCCTCGGTGATGCAGTGTTCGACCTGGATGCGCGGATTGGCCTCCATGAACACGAAGTCGCCACGGCCGGTGTCGACCAGGAATTCGAAGGTACCGATGCCGCGATAGCCGACGGCGCCGGCCAGGGTCAGCGCGGCGTCGAGGATGCGCTGGCGCAGGCTGGCATCCAGATCGGGCGCCGGGGCGATCTCGATCACCTTCTGATGACGACGTTGCAGGCTGCAGTCGCGTTCCCAGAGGTGAGTGACCCGTTCACCGTCGCCCAGCACCTGGACCTCGATATGCCGGGCGTTCTCGATCAGCCGCTCCACGTACAGGTCGCCATTGCCAAAAGCCGCGCGAGCCTCGGACTGGCAGCGCTCGAAGGCCTGCTCCAGTTCGCCGGCTTCGCGCACCGCGCGCATGCCGCGTCCACCGCCACCCGCCAGCGCCTTGAGCATGATCGGGCCGCCTTCCAGCAGGGCGCGGGCTTCCTCCAGGGACGTGGCGCGATTGCTCCCGGCGGCCAGCGGCAGGCCGCAACGCGCGGCCAGTTCGCGGGCGCGGGCCTTGTCGCCGAACAGCTCCAGCGCTTGGGCGGCAGGGCCGACGAAGCGGATGCCGGCGGCTTCGCACTGGCGGGCGAAATCGGCGTTCTCGCTGAGGAAGCCGTAGCCGGGGTGCAGCGCATCGCAACCGTGCTGGCGCGCCAGCTTCACCAACTGTTCGGCATCCAGGTAGGCCGCCGCGCCACGGCCCTTCAGCGGTACCGCGAGGTCGGCCTTGCGCAGGTGCAGGGACTGGTCGTCGTCCTCGGCGTAGACGGCGACGCTGCGAATGCCGAGTTCGGCGGCGGCTCGGGCGATGCGGATGGCAATCTCGCCACGGTTGGCGATCAGCAGGGACTGGATGGCGGTGATCACGGCGAAGGTCCTTGGCGTGCAATCCAGTGATCTTAGGCAGCCCGGGCCAATCGCCGCAGCCAACTGTGCCGTGACGAATACCCACCTCTCATGGCGGCTGATGATCAGGTGATATGGAATGTCCGAATCGGCCCTTGTGGCGGTCCCGCGCCCTGCAGTATCTGTGGCGCCTCCATTTCTTCCACAAGGACCGTCCATGAACGAACTGCTGCACAGCCTGGACTGGGTGCTGCCCCTGCGCAGCGAGGCGCTGACGCCGGTGATGCGCTTCTTCACCCTGCTGGGTTACGAGAAGTTCATCCTGTTCTTCCTGCCGCTGGGCTACTGGGCCTGGAACCGCGGCGTGTTCCTGCGCCTGCTGGTGCTCGTGGCCATCACCGCCCTGATCAACGCCTGGCTCAAGGACTACTGGCAGGACCCGCGCCCGGACATCGCCCTGCGCATGGACCATGAAGTGGGCGACAGCTTCGGCCTGCCCAGCGGTCACGCGCAGATAGCCGTGGTCATCTGGTTATGGCTGGCCTTCGAGCTGCGTCGCGCCTGGGCCTGGGCGGTGAGTGGCGTGGTGGTGGCGGGGATTATCTTCAGCCGGCTCTATCTGGGCGCCCACGACGTGGAAGACGTGCTGGGCGGTTCCTTGCTGGGTATCGCCACCCTGCTGGTGTTCGCCCAGGTGCGGCAATGGAACTGGTGGCGCGAAGCCCACGGCCTCTGGCACCTGGCGCTGATCCTGCTGGTTTTCCTCGCCGGCTGGCAGACCTGGCCGGGTGTTGCGCCCAGCTATGTGCCGCTGCTGGCGGGGTTGATGGTCGGTGTGCTGTTCGGCTACCGCCAGATGGAATTCTCCGTCGAGGTGGCCGTCTGGCGTCGCCTGCTCGCCGCTGCCATTGGTGCGGTGAGCTTCATCCTGCTGCAGAAGGCGCTCAAGCTCGCTGGCACGGCCTGGCCGCTCGACCCGCAGTTGTGGCAAGGGCTGCGTGGATTGGTGATGGGCCTGTTCGTGGCCGCGGCCATGCCCTGGACTCTGGTTCGCCTGGGCCTCTTGAAGTCGGTCGACAAACCAAAGGTCGAAGCGCTGACCGGGGCGGCCGCCTGACGGCGGGCTGTGCCAAATTCGGCATCGGGGGAGGGGATTAGGGCCAAGCGGGAACGGGGCATCCGGGCCACTGTAGCGGCTGGCCAGAGAGGAGAGATGCCCCATGATCCACATGACCCTGGAAGACGTCCGCCAACTGGTGGAAACAGTGCTGCGCCGCCATGGTTTCAGCGAGCCCCACGTGCAGGCGGTGGCGGCCACCATCCTGGCTGGCGAGCGTGACGGCTGCACCTCTCACGGGGTGTACCGTCTGCCCGGGTGCATCGGCACCCTGCGTGCCGGCAAGGTTTCGCCCGATGCCGAACCCGAGGTCTTCGACAGCGCGCCGTCCGTGGTTCGGGTGGATGCCCACGGCGCCTTCGCCCAGTGTGCCTTCCACGCTGGAATGCCCTTGCTGGAGGAGAAGGCACGCACTCAGGGCATTGCTATCCTGGCGATCAATCGCTGCGTGCACTTCTCGGCCCTCTGGCCGGAAGTCGAACCGCTCACCGAGCAGGGCCTGGTGGCCCTGGCCTTCACCCCCAGCCACGCCTGGGTAGCGCCGGCCGGTGGCATCCGCCCGCTGTTCGGCACCAATCCCATCGCCTTCGGCTGGCCCCGTGCGGGCAAGCCGCCGTTCATCTTCGATTTCGCCACCAGTGCCGCCGCCCGTGGTGAGATCGACCTGCACCGCCGCGCCGGCAAGCCCATCCCCCTGGGCTGGGGAATCGACAGTGACGGCCAGCCCACCACCGACCCGCTGACCGCCCTAAATGGCGCCATGCTCACCTTCGGTGGTCACAAGGGCTCGGCACTGGCCGCCATGGTGGAGCTGATCGCCGGCCCGATGATCGGCGATCTGACCAGCGCCGAATCCCTGGCCTTCGACGAGGGCACCAAGTCGTCACCCTATGGTGGCGAACTCATCATCGCCATCGACCCGCAGCGTTTTCTGGGTGCCGAAGCGGCGCAGCATCTGCAACGCGCCGAGGCGGTGTTCGAGGGCATCCTGGGGCAGGGCGCGCGCTTGCCGTCGCAGCGCCGTTATGAGGCGCGGGCGCGCAGCGCGGTGGAAGGCGTCAGCATTCCCCAGCCGTTGTACGAGGAGATCCAGGCACTGCTGGACCTTTAGGCTCGCTCCAGCGCCCCGGAACGCCCCCCAAAAAAAGCCCCAGCCAAAGCTGGGGCGAATCGGGATTCCCTGGGGCTTGTCGACACTCTTAGCCCAGGGCCTCCCGCGTGGTCACGCCGTCCACCAGGCGGGCGATGTCCAGTGGGTTGGCGTTCTTCAGGGCATCAGGCAACAACGCATCGGGATAGTTCTGGTAGCACACCGGGCGCAGGAAACGGGCGATGGCCAGGGTTCCTACGGAGGTGCCACGGGCATCCGACGTGGCCGGATAAGGGCCGCCGTGGACCATGGCGTCGCAGACTTCCACGCCTGTCGGGTAGCCGTTGAGCAGCAGGCGCCCGGCTTTCCGTTCCAGTAGCGGCACCAGTCGGGCGGCTGTTTCCAGGTCACCCGGCTCGGCGATCAGGGTGGCGGTCAGTTGACCGTGCAGCCCCCCAAGGGCCTGCTCCAGTTGCGCCAGGTCAGCCACCTCGACCAGCACGGTGGCCGGGCCGAAGACTTCTTCCTGCAGTAACTCCTCGCCGTCCAGCAGCAGGCCGGCCTCAGCCTGGAACAACTGCGGCCGGGCCTGATTGCCCTGCTGCGGCCGACCGGCCAGGTGACGGATGCCAGGGTGCGCGTGCAGCCGCGCCAGACCCTGCGCGTAGCTCTTCAGGGTGCCGGCGTTGAGCATGGTCTGCGCTGGCTGGTCGGCCATGCGTGCGGCGAACTGCTCGATGAAGGAACTGAATGCCGGCGAACGGATTCCGATGACCAGGCCGGGGTTTGTGCAGAACTGCCCGCAGCCGAGAGTCACCGAGGCCGCCAGTTCCCCTGCGACCTGCTCGCCCCGCGCAACGAGCGCCTCAGGCAGCAGGATCACCGGGTTGATGCTGCTCATCTCGGCGAATACCGGAATCGGTTGTGGCCGGGCTGCGGCCAGATCGCACAGGGCGCGGCCGCCTTTCAGCGAGCCGGTGAAACCCACTGCCTGGATAGCCGGGTGCTTGACCAGTCGTTCGCCGACGCCGCTGCCGAAAATCAGGTTGAACACGCCAGGCGGCATGTCCGTCGTGCCCGCTGCACGGAGGATCGCGTCGGCCACCCATTCCGAAGTCGCCATGTGGCCGCTGTGGGCCTTGAACACCACCGGGCAACCGGCGGCCAGGGCGGCGGCGGTGTCGCCACCGGCGGTGGAAAAAGCCAGGGGGAAGTTGCTGGCGCCGAACACCGCCACAGGGCCGAGCCCCAATTGGCACTGACGCAGGTCCGGGCGCGGCAGCGGTTGACGTTGCGGCTGCGCACGGTCGATGCGTGCGCCGTGGAAATCGCCACGGCGCAGTAGCTGGGCGAACAGGCGCAGTTGGTTGCTGGTGCGCGCGCGCTCGCCCTGGATACGCGTCGAAGGCAAGGCAGTTTCGCGGCAGACAGTGTTGATGAAGGCTTCGCCAAGGGCGTCCAGTTCGGCGGCGATGGCGTCCAGAAAGGCGGCACGGCGTTCAGCCGGCAACGTGCGAAAGGTCGGGTAGGCCGCTTCGGCGGCGCGGGCGGCGGCGTCCACTTCGGCCTCGGTGGCCTGATGGAAGGCGCTGGGTAGCGCCTCGCCGTTGATGGCGTCGCGGCTGTGCAGGAGGACGTCGCCCTCACCGCTGCGCTGGCCGCCGATGTAGTTGAGGCCAAGTAGTTGGGGCATGGTCGTCAGGCTCCTGGCTGGCGAATGTCCGGGGAAGGCCGGCGGCAGGTCACCGCCGGCCGCTGCCTCAGAGGCCTACGTCCGGCAGCGCCGGGCGGTTGGCCATGGCCTTGGCCATGATCGCTTCGACGTGACGACGGTCTTCGCCCTGCAGGGCCAGGCGCGGTGGGCGGGTCAGCGCGCTGCCGCGTCCGGCGATTTGCTCGCAGAGCTTGATGCACTGCACCAGGTCCGGACGGGCGTCGAGATGGAGGATCGGCATCAGCCATTCGTAGATCGGCATGGCTTCGGCGAACCTGCCCGCCTTGGCCAGGCGGAAGATGGTTTCGCCTTCCTTCGGGAACACGTTGGACATGCCGGAGATCCAGCCCTGGGCGCCGACGGCGATGCTTTCCAGCACGACGTCATCCAGGCCTGCGAAGAGGATGAAGCGATCGCCCACTTCGTTGCGCACGTCGATGAAGCGGCGGGTATCGCCGGAGCTGTCCTTGAAGCACACGACGTTCTCGCAATCGGCCAGGGAGATGAGTATCTCCGGGGTCACGTCGTTCTTGTAGATCGGCGGGTTGTTGTAGACCATCACCGGCAGGTCGGTGCTCCTGGCCACGGTGCGGAAATGCTCGGCGGTTTCGTGGGGCTTGGAGGAGTAGACCAGCGCGGGCATCACCATGATCCCGTCAACGCCGACACGCTCCACCGCCTGGGCGACCTTGCAGGCGCCGGCGCTGGTGAATTCGGCGATCCCGCAAATGACTGGAACGCGGCCGCCGGAAGCGTCCTTGGCGACTTCAGTGACAGCCATTTTTTCTTCGATGGTCAGCGAGGTGTTTTCGCCGACGCTGCCACACACCACCAGTCCGGATACGCCGTCGCGCACCAGGTTGGAAATGACCTTGTGGGTCTCCTCCAGGTTCACCGAGAAATCGCTGTTGAATTGGGTGGTGACGGCGGGGAAGACACCGCTCCAGTTGACGTGCTTGCTCATGGGTAACTCCATTTCGATGGATGGGGCCGGCTCGCTCACGGGAAACGCAGGCAAGCCGAAACCGTTCGCGCCTGCCGAGGCGGGCGCCGGGGTGGATCAGGAATCCTTGTGCCGCGGGATACGCGCTACTGCCTGGGCTTGCGCGGCCAGGTGTCGGAAAGCCGGTAGCCGCCGGGCCAGGGGTCGCCGGGGTCGAGCAGGTGTTGGTGAATGCCGGTGATCCAGGCACGTCCGCTGATGCTCGGGATGATCGCCGCGCGCCCGGCGACATCGGTCAGTGCTTCGATCCGGCAATGGAATTGCGAACCGATGATGGAGCGGCCGATGAAGGCTTCGCCCAGCTCCAGCTGGCCCTTCGCGTGCAGCACCGCCATGCGTGCCGAGCAGCCGGTTCCGCAGGGGGAGCGGTCGATCTTGCCCGGTTGGATTACCACGGCGTTGGCCGCGCCGGCGATTCCCTGTTCGCGCGCGATGGGTGCCGCGATCTGGCAGAAGGAAATGTGGTCCCAATCCGGGTTGAGTGGGTGGACGAACCCCAGTTGCTCGTTCGCCGCGTGGGTGATCTTCAGGCCGGTGGCCACCAGTTCGGCGGCTTCGTCGGCGGTCAGGGCAAAGCCCAGCTTCCGGGCGTCGGCGATGACGAAGCTGTCGCCGCCATAGGCCGTGTCCACCTGCAGCGAACCGATGCCTTCCACTTCGATCCAGGCGTCCAGCCTGTCGGCGAAGGAGGGCACGTTGCGCACGGTCACGCGTTCGGCCTTGCCATCGCGGCAGTCGGCGGTGACCTCGATCAGCCCGCCGGGCGCTTCCAGCACCAGGTGGGTCTGTGGCTCGGTCATCGGCAGGATGCCGCTGTCCAGCAACACGGTGGAGACGCACAGCGAGTTGGAGCCGGACATGGGCGGGGTGTCCGCCGGTTCCATGATGATCCAGGCCATCTGCGCCCGCGAGTCCTTGGCCGGCACCAGCAGGTTGACGTGGCGGAACACACCGCCGCGCGGTTCGTTGAGGACTAAGTTGCGCAGGGTTTCATCCTGGGCGATCCAGCGCGACTGCTCCCAGAGGGTCGCTCCGGGTGGCGGGGCGACACCGCCCACGATCACGTCGCCCACTTCGCCTTCGGCGTGACAGCTGACCACGTGGATGATTTTCGAGCTGCGCATGTCAGTTCACCGATTTCAGGAAGTCTGCGGTTTCGGGCAGTTGCGGCGCGCCGATGACCTGCTCCGGCGAGCCGATCTCATGGATGCGGCCGTTGCGGAAGAACGCCACGCGGTCCGACACATCGCGGGCGAAGCGGATTTCGTGGGTCACCAGCACCATGGTCATGCCTTCGGCGGCGAGCATGCGCATGGTGTCCAGCACTTCGCCCACCAGCTGCGGATCCAGCGCCGAGGTGGCTTCGTCGAACAGCATGTAGTCCGGCGACATGGCGAGTGCGCGGGCAATCGCCATGCGCTGCTGCTGGCCGCCGGAGAGCTTGCTGGGGAAGACCTTGAGCTTGTCGCCCAGGCCCACATGGGTGAGCTGGCGCACGGCGATTTCCTCGGCTTCTTCGCGGCTCTTACCGAGCACCTTGCGCGGAGCCAGCATCACGTTTTCCAGGACGGTCAGGTGCGGGAAGGCATTCCACTGCTGGAACACGATGCCGATCTTCTGCCGCAGCTTATTCAGGTTGGTACCCGGGGCATGGACCTCGGTGCCGTCGACGCGGATCTGCCCACCCTGGATCGGCTCCAGGCCGTTGATGCACATCAAGAGGGTCGACTTGCCGGAACCGGAGCCGCCGATGATCGAAACCACCTCGCCCTTGTTCACCGTCAGGCTGACGCCCTTGACCACGTCGAGTGCGCCGAAGGATTTGTGCACGTTGTCGATCTCAATCATTTTCCTGCCACCTTTTTTCCAGCTGGGTGCCCAGGCGGGCGATCACCAGGCTCATGACGAAGTAGATGAGGCCGGCGATGCCGAGCACGAACAGGGGCTCCTGCAGCCGGGTGACGATGGTTTGCGAGGCGCGCAGCAACTCGATGATGCCGATCCACAGCACCAGCGAGGTGTCCTTCATGACCGCCAGGGTCAGGTTGATCCAGCCGGGAAAGGCGACGCGCGTGGCCATGGGCAGGACGATATGCAGAAGGTCCTGGGTGTGGCTCATGCCCAGTGAACGGGCCGCGCGGCGGGTCGACTGCGGCACGGCCAGCACGCCGCCACGGACGATCTCCGCGCAGTAGGCCGTGGCGTAGGTGCCGAGCACCACGCAGGCCACGGTGAAGGCCGACCAGTCCAGTTCGATGATGGTCTTGAAGGCGTTGAGCAGGACGAACTGGATCAGCAAAGGCACGCTGCGGAATACGTCCAGCACCCAGGCCAGCGGCAGGCTGGCGCGGGGCAGCAGGGCGCGGATCAGGCCACAGAGAACGCCCAGCAAGGTGCCGATCAGCATGGCCCAGGCGGTCAGCGTGAGGGTCGTCCAGGCACCCTGGAGCAGGAACTGCATGTCGTTCCAGGTAAAGCTCGAGCTATACATGCCGGACTCCTCAGTAGCGGAACAGACGCCAGGCCATCAGCCGCGCCCCGAGGACAATCAGCTTGGCGAGGGCGAAGTAGAGGACGGCGGCCAGGGCGAAGTACTCGAAGGTGCGGAAGGTCTTCACGTTCAGCGCCTGGGTGACACCGGTGAGGTCACTGGTCATGCCCACCACCACGCCGAGCGAGGTCATCAGCAGCGCCCAGACCATCTGGTTGGTCAGCGGGTAGAACACCACCCGCAGCAGCTGCGGAATCACCACCAGCCGGTAGGTCTGGAACGCGCCCATGCCCAATGAGCGCGCCGCGCGCATTTGCGTATGGGGCACGGCGTTGAGTCCGCCTCGGAAGGTTTCCGCCAGGTAGCCGGCGTTGTTGAAGGTGATGCCGGCCAGCAAGGCGGCCCAGGAGCCCATGTGCAGGCCGAAGGCGCCCAGCCCGAAGTACAGGATGTAAACCTGGAACAGCGCCGGGGTATTGCGCGCGATGGAGACCCAGGCCATGGCGACCGCCTTGACCGGGCGGCTACCGGATTGCTGGCCAAGGGCGAGGCCGATGGCGATGGCCGTGCCGAGCAGCATCGAGAGCACGGCGATCTCGAGGGTCACCAGTGCGCCTCCGAGCATTTCCGGCAAGGCCAGGAAGGCGGATCGCCAGTGGAAGGTGTAATCGAACATCCGAAACTCCTCTGTGGAGCCCGGCCGGTGGTGACGCCACCGGCCAGGTCCTCGCGCTTAGCGGTAGACGCCGTTGGCGGTCAGCACCGGAGCATCGCCGCCGACCCACCGGGTGAAGAGTTCCTGGTAGCGGCCGGAGCGCACCTGGTGATTGACGAACAGGTTGAGGTAGTTGAGCAGGCCGTACTCGTTGCGCTTGGCGCCCAGGGAGACATAGTCGATGTCGTACGGCGCGGTGCCGGCGATGGTCAGGCCCTGGTACTTACCGGACTTGATCAGCGAGGAGGCGACGGTGGAGGTCACGGTGGTGGCGTCGATCTGCCCCTGGCTCAGGGCGAGCACGGCGTCGGCCAGCGACTGGTAGGCGTGGAAGGCGCCCTTGTTATCGCCCCATTGCTTGACGTCCTTTTCCAGGGCAATGGCTTCGTAGGTGCCGGCCGGCCCGCCAACGGAGCGGCCCTTGAGGTCGTCGTAGCCCTTGATACCGGCGTTATCGCGGGTCAGTACCACCATCTGGAACGCGAAGTAGGGGATGGTCAGACCGACAGTCTTGGCACGTTCCAGTGTGTCGGAGGTCGAGGCGACGATGATGTCGGCGCGGCCGGAAACCAGAGCCGGAATGCGGTCGGGGAAGGGCGTTTCGACCACTTCGGCCTCCACGCCCAGGGTTTTTGCCAGATCCTTGCAATAGTCGACATCGAAGCCTGCCGGCACGTTGTTCCCGTCGCGGAATCCCATGGGCGGGAAGTCCAGCGTGACCGCGCAGCGCAGCTTTCCGGATTCGATGATGTCGTCGAGTTTGTCGGCCTGCGCAGTGAGCGCCAGGGTCGAGCCAAGTACAGCACTGAGCGTCAGGACAAGGGCTTTATTGTTGTTCATCGTGGGCCTCGTAAGTCGTGTGTGTTGGTACTGCGGGTGGTTGTAGGGGGCGTCGCTTTCTCCCGGTACGGCGTTTTTCGGCTGGGCTCCTGAAGTCGAATCGATGGCTCAAGCGTCGCCCTTGTGGACCGGTTGCGGCTTGATGGATTTCCGTAGGGGTCATGACGAAATCAGCACAGCGATGTTTTCGCCGGACGCGCGCGAACAGGCATGGCGCGCGAGGCGGCCATGCCGATGGCTAGAGCGGGAGAGGCGAGCGGATCAGCCGCGACAGGTGTCGCGGTACTGGCTGGGGGACAGGCCGGTGAGGGCCTTGAACTGACGACTGAAGGCGCTGTGGTCGGTGTAGCCGCAACTGAGCGCGATTTCGGTGATGGGCAGGTCGCCGGCAAGCAGCTGGCTGGCAGCGCCGAGACGGGCCTTGTGGATCATCTGCCGTGGGGTGATCAGGAAGATGCGTTTGCACAGTCGCTCCAACTGGGCGACCGAGAGCCCCGCGATGGCGGTCAACTGCTCCAGGCTGACGGGCTCGGCGTAATGCTCACGGATGTAGGCGTCCACCGCTGCCAGCCGCTGATAGGCGGGGTGGCTGGATTGTGGGGCCTGCAGGTCGTAGGAAATACCCGCCATGCCGATCACCCGCTGCTGCATGTCCCGCAGTGCCAGCTTGTGGGTCAGGCACCAGCCGGGCTGCCGGCCGGGATAGAGGTGCAACTCCAACTGGTCGCTGAGTGGCTCACCGCCATCCAGCACGCGGCGGTCCTGCTCGGTGTAATGCGGCCCGAAGCGCGTGGGGAACACCTCCTCGGCCGTGCGCCCGAGCAGGGCATCCTTGCTCTTCAGGCCACAGCGTTGGGCCAGGGTCTGGTTGACCAGCACATAGCGCGCCTGCGGGTCCTTGATGAAGAACACCACGTCGGGCATGGCATCCAGCAGCGGGGCGATCTGCTCCAGGCTGTCGAGCAGCGTGGGCAGGTTGCGGGCGGTGGGAAGGTGTTCGAGTTTCATGACGCACTGTGCCTCTGTCGACGTTGTCATCCTACAAGGTCAATCCACCCCTCGGGCCTGCTTTTCTGTGGGGGCGATTTCAATCGCCAAGGGCCGCGCAGCGGCCCCGTAGGTTGGTCCGAGCGCAGTGAGGCCCAACGGGCCCGGCATCAGCCGCGAAATGTTGGGTTTCGTTCCTCGCGGAGCGCCGCCCGACCCAACCTACAAGTGCCGCCGAATTCATTCGCCAAGGTATGCGTGGATCACGCTTTACCGGTCCACCATCGGAGCCCCCTCCGCTTCCAGGCAGCGCAATGTGTCGATTCGCGCCGGCGATAGCGGCGGCCGTGGCGAGGGGGGCGTCCAGCCGAACAGGAACTGGCCGGCAGCGCCACATACCCGCCCCTGGCAAGCTCCCATACCGCAACGGTTGTGCAGCTTGGCGTCGTTCCAATTGCAGCGGTTGGCCAGTTCGGCGAATGGCACGTCTTCGCAACGGCAGACCAGGGTATCCGCTTGCGCCAGGGACTTGAGCTTCGGATCGAGCGCAAAACTGTGCGCCAGAGCGTCGGCGAAGCCCTGCCAGTGGCGCCGTTGCGGCCAGAGCGCGCGGGCGAGGTCACGATTGCCTACGGCGGCGTGACCGGCGATGGCGCCTTCAACCAGGGCCAGTTCGCTGCCGCCGAAGCCAGTGCATTCACCCGCGGCGAAATGGTCATCCAGGCTGCAGGCCTGCCAGTCGTCCACGGCGATAGCCTGTTGCTCCACGCGGCACCCCAGCAACTCGCCGAGCTGGGTATTGGGGATCAGGCCGAAACCGCAGGCCAGACGATCGCAGGGGATTTCCACCACCTTGGTGCCCTGTTGCAGGCGAACGGCTTCGAGGCGTTCGCGACCCAGGGCAGCGAGCACATGACTGGACGGGCGGTAACCGACATCCAGCAGTCCCATGGCTTGCATGGCCTTGCCCGGCCAACGCAGCAGCCGGGCGGAAAACCCGGCCAGGGTCGTGAGTGAGGCCTGCTCGGCCACGCGCAGAACCGAGGCGCCGGCATTGCGGGCGGTCGCCGCACTGGCCAGCAGCAGTGGGCCGCTGCCGGCGATGACGATCCGTTCCCCAGTCACCGGCAGGCCGCCCTTGATCAGCGCTTGCAAGCCACCGGCACCGGTGACGCCGGGCAGCGTCCAGCCGGGAAACGGCAGCAGCAGCTCGCGGGCGCCGATGCAGAGGATGAGTTTGTCGTAGGTCAGCGTCCAACCGCGTTCGGCGTCTTCCACAAGCAGTCGCTTGGCGCCGGCCAGGGCGACCACGCGGGTACCGCTGAACACCAGGACGTTGTCGGCCTCCATCAGGGCTTGGCGCAGCGTCCGGGCCTTTTCGGGCAGATGCGCCAGCGGTCCGTCCCGCCATATCTGGCCGCCGGGGGCCGGGTTGTCGTCGATCACGGCGATACGTGCGCCGCTCGGGGCGGCAGCCAGGGCCGCCGCCATGCCGGCGGGGCCGGCGCCGATGATCAGCAGGTCGACCTTCATGCTTGCGTCTCCACCTGCATGCCGGCCTGGCACAGCGTCTGGCAGGCGAGGCGACGCCGGCCGTCGATGGTCACCCGGCATTCCTGGCAAACGCCCATGCCGCAGAAAGGCGCGCGACGCTGGCCGCTGACCGAGGTGCGGCTGGTGCCGTCGCCGCATCGGGCGAGCGCGGCGGCCACTGTGGTGCCCGCCGTGACGATGACGCTGCGGCCGTCCAGGCTGAGTTCGATCATCCTTCTGCTCCTGCCGCGAGCACGCGGGAAAAACGCTCCAGGCTGTAGGCGGAGCCGGAAATGGGCAGGCGTTCGCCGAGCAGGCCGGCTACCAACAGCCGCGCGGTAGCGGGTGCCGTGGTCACGCCCAGCCCCTCATGTCCGACGGCGAGCCAAAGGCCGGACTGGTCGGGGTGCTGGCCGATAATGGGCAGGCCATCCGGCGTGGCGGCGCGAAAGCCGGTCCAGCAGCGAATGGCGTTGAGATTGCCGAGGCCCGGCAGGTATTCCAGCGCCCTGGCCAGCATGCGGCCGAGGACCGGACCTTCGATCTGGGGATCCTGCGTGTCGAACTGGCGCGACGAGCCCAGCAGGATCTGGCCGGTGGGTCGAGGCTGCGCGTTGAAGGCCACCGATGTCCCGCTGTTGGCATGGGCGCTGCTGGCATAGCCCAGCTCCACCAGCTGGTGATGGATCTGGCCGGGGTAGCGGTCGGTAATCAGCAGATGCCCCTTCTTCGGCGCAATTGGCAGACCCGGACATAGCGCTGGCGCCTGGATGCCGTTCGCCAGAATCACCGCCCCGGCGTCAAGTTGGCGACCATCGTCCAGGCGCACACGGGAACCTCGGATGATGCTGACCCGGGCACGCTCGCGAGTGATGGCGTTGCCCCCCAGGTGAAGCAGCCATTGGGCGGTGTTCGGCGCGTAGAGAATGCCGTCGCCACTGACCCTGAGGGCGCCCTTGAGGCCTGGATGCAGCATGGGTTCCAGGGTCTGGAGCCGGTTCGCGTCGAGCAGCTCACAGGCGATGTCCTGCTCGCGCAGGTTGGCGGCCTTGCGTTCCGCTTCGTGCATTTCCGCCTCATTGGCTGCCAGCCACAGGGTGCCGCAATTGCGATAGGCGCAGCTGTCGTCGAGCCGTGGGGCCCACTGGCGCCAGAGGTCCAGCGAGTAGCTGCAGAGCGCCAGTTCCGCCGGGTTGTCGTCCATGGCCACCAGGTGCCCCATTCCGGCGCCGGTGGCACCACCCTGGCCGCTGTCCAGGACCAGCACCTTCATGCCGCGTTGGGCCAGTTCATGGGCGCAGGCGCTACCGACGATCCCGGCGCCGATGACGATGACGTCCGCTGTCACAGGCGAATGCCCCAGGCGAACGGATCGTCCTCTTCCAGCAGAAGAGTGGCTTCGGCACTCATGTGGGCGCGGCCGCGAATGGTCGGCACGATTCTGCCGCCTTCCAGCCACTCGAAGCGCCCCTCGAACTGGCTGCCAATGACGCTCGCCTGGCGCCAGGGTTCGCCCGCGGCCAGCTTGCCGTCTGCAGCGAGACAAGCCAGCTTGGCGCTGGTGCCGGTGCCGCAGGGGGAGCGATCGTAGGCCTTGCCGGGACAGAGCACGAAGTTGCGGCTGTCGGCGTCGGCGTCTTCGGCGAACAGCTCGATATGGTCGATTTCCCCGCCGTCCTCGCCGCGAATGCCCTGGTCCTCCAGGGCCTGCTTCACGGCGCAGGTGTAGGCGGTGAGGGCGTCGAGGTTGTCGCCGGCTACCCGTTGGCCGTGGTCGGCGATCAGGAAGAACCAGTTGCCGCCCCAGGCGATGTCGCCGACCACTCGGCCGATGCCTGGTACTTCCAGCTGGACGTCCTTGCGGTAGCGATAGGCCGGCACGTTGCGCACGCTGACCGAACGGTCCTCATGCAACGTGGCTTCCACTGTGCCGACCGGCGTTTCGATGCGATGAGTGCCAGGCTGGATACGCCCCAGATGGGCCAGGGATGCGACCAGGCCGATGGTCCCGTGGCCACACATGCCGAGGTAGCCGGTGTTGTTGAAAAAGATGACTCCGGCACAGGCGCTCGGGTCCTGCGGTTCGCAGAGCAGGGCGCCAACCAGCACGTCGCTGCCTCGGGGTTCGAGCACGGCAGCGGCGCGCCAGGCATCGAATCGTTCGGCGAGAACGCGCCGGCGTTCAGCCATGTTTCCCCGGCCAAGGTCAGGGAAACCGTCGATTACCAGGCGGGTAGGTTCGCCGCCGGTGTGCGAATCGATAACGCGGATGCTCTTCATGGACACCTTCCCCTGCTGTGGACATTTCCTGGCAAGGGTGGCGCCGCAGGAGCCTTGGCGGCTTGAGGGATTTCATTCCGGCCCGTGACGAAATCGGCACAGGCCGGAGAGGGCGGTCAGCTGCGCCGTTCGACGATGTAGCGGGCCAGGGCGCGCAGCGGCTCGGCGGCATCGCCGAGGTTGGTGGTGGCGCGCAGGGCCTGGTCGCGCAGTTCCAGTGCATAGGCCTTGGCGTTATCGAGGCCGAGCAGGGAAGGGTAGGTGGGCTTGTCGTGGGCCTGGTCCTTGCCTTGGGTCTTGCCCAGGGTGGCGGTATCGCTCTCCACGTCGAGGATGTCGTCCTGCACCTGGAAGGCCAGGCCGATGGCGCGGGCGTAGATGCGCAGCGCCGCCAGGGAGGCCGGGTCGGCCTGGCCGCTGGCCAGGGCGCCGAGGCGCACGCTGGCTTCGATCAGCGCGCCGGTCTTGTGCCGGTGCATGGCCTCCAGGGCCGCCTGGTCGAGCTTCAGGCCAACCGATCCGAGGTCGATGGCCTGGCCGCCAACCATGCCGGCGGGGCCAGCGGCATGGCTGAGGCTGGCGATCATCGCCAGGCGGATTTCGGCGTCCTGCGGGTTGCGCATGGGATCGGCCAGCACTTCGAAGGCCAATGCCTGCAGGCCGTCGCCAGCGAGGATGGCGGTCGCTTCATCGAAGGCGATATGGGTGGTGGGCTGGCCACGGCGCAGGTCGTCGTCGTCCATCGCCGGAAGGTCGTCGTGGACCAGAGAGTAGGCGTGGATCAGTTCCACCGCGCAGGCCGCGCCGTCGGCACGGGCCGCATCACCGCCGAGTGCTTCGCAGGCGGCGTAGACCAGCAGCGGGCGTACGCGCTTGCCACCGTTCACCACGCTGTAGCGCATGGCCTGGTAGAGGCGATCCAGCGGGGCGAGCGGGGGGACGAACAGCTCGGCGAGGGCGGCGTCCACGCGTTCCTGGCAGCGGGCCTGGTAGCTGGTGATCATGCTTGCTCGTCCGCGTCGAAGGGCGCTTCTTCCAGCTGGCCATCGCGCTCCAGCAGGATCTGCACCTTCTGCTCCGCCTGGGTCAGCGAGGCCTGGCACTCGCGGGTCAGGCGAATACCCTGCTCGAAGGCACTGAGGGAGTCCTCCAGCGACAGTTCGCCGCTTTCCAGGCGCTCCACAAGGGCCTGCAGGTCGGCGAGGGACTGTTCGAAATCGGGGGTGGCTTTCTTGCGGGCCATGATGCTGTCTCGCGGCGGTCGAATCGGGCGCGACACTAGCAGAGCCGTATCTTGCGGGCAAATGATGGGGGCGGATGGTCGTCGGGCAATGGCGATGCGCCCCTACAAGGGAGTCCGGGTCAGGTTATGGCGAAGTAATACGCCGTCATCCCCGTTCCTACCGCAATCACCAGCCAGCGCAGCCACCGGGTCGGCAGTTTCCGCGCCAGCGCACCGCCGCAGTAGCCACCGCAACTGGCCGCGCCCAGCAGTACCGCCAGCTCGCTCCAGCTCACCCGGCCCGCCGCCACGAAGGTCACCACCGCCACGCTGTAGATGGTGCTGGACAGCAGGTTCTTCAGCGCGTTGGCGCGCAGCAGCGGATGGCCCTCGATGGAGAAGGCCGCCAGTTGCAGGATGCCCATGCCGGCGCCGAAGTAGCCGCCGTAGAGGGCGACCAGGGTGTGGCTCAGGCTGCTGCCGATGCCGTGAGGCGGCAGGTCACCGGCCCCTTGCCGGCGGTTGATCAGTTTGCTCAGCCAGGGGCTGGCGGCGAACAGCAGGGTGGCGGCCAGCAACAGCCAGGGAATCAGCCGGCGAAAGGTTTCGTCGCCACCAGCGAGCAACAGCAGGCCGCCGCCTAGGCCGCCCAGCAGGGACAGGAGTACCAGCGGCACCACATAGCGCCCCAGCGGACGCAACTGCTCCCGCGCCGCCCAACTGGCGGCCAGGCTGGCGGGCCAGAGGGCCACGGCATTGGTGGCGTTGGCGGTCACCGGCGGCAGACCGGCTGCGAGCAGGGCCGGGAAGGAGAAGAAGGTGCCGCCGCCGGCAAGGGCGTTCATGCCCCCGGCGGCGAAGCCGGCGACCAGCAGCAGGAAGAAATCGTGAAGGCTCATGTTCGGAGGCGCAAAAAAACCAGCAGGTTACCCCTGGGGGTGAGCGGTGGCAAAGCAGGGGTGAACGGTCGCCGGCCGGATTGCCCGCCGACCAGTGAGCTGAATCGCTGATGAGTGGGAATACGCGAATTCGCGGTAGCAGTATCCTGTCAACAACTCGTATGGGGCGGGGGCAGTAGCCGCACGGAAGCCCACTCCACAAGCCTTCCCGAGCAGTAGTAGCGGAAGGCGACAAGGCAAAGTTCCACGCATTAGCGTCAGACCGGATTCGGGTTCAGCTGTCCCGCTTCCGGTCTTTTTCATTTGTGGGTGAGTTGCGCCACGCGCACCAACGGTTGGCCGAGGGCCAATGCCTTACTTGGCCGGGGGTTCTTCCGCCAGCAAGGCAAAGCCTTCGCGGTTGTCGCTGACGATGCGGAAACGCTCGCTCTGGCCCGGCTCGATATGCGCGGCCTTTTCACGGCGGAGTCGGCCCTTGGAGCAGAGGGTGTCGTCGGTTTCGTCGATGCCGATGCCGACGATGCGGTCGCCCGGCGGAACCTGGAAGCTGGCGACTTCGCCTATGCCGATGCGCGCCGCCAGCTGGCGGTCCACATGCACGGCGATGTAGCAGCCGCTGCCCAGCCCGCCCATGTCGCGGTTCACCACGATCTGTCCACCACCGGCTACCGGTTCTTGGAACGCCAGCAGGCGGTCGGCGGGGACCTGGGTGATCTGGCCCGGTTCCGTGCGGTAGGACGAACAGCCAGCGAGCAGGAGCATAGAAACGGCGGCACAGATCAGACGCATGGAGCCCTCCTTGGGCGGAAAAGCGGAAGTGCTGCTGGAACTCTAGTGGATGCCCCGGGCTTTGCCATGGCAATCCCTGCGCGGACGCATCAGCGCTGGCTCGTTGCATCCTCCGTCGGCAGCTTTTTCAGCCGGTAGGCCAGGGCGGGGCGGGTCATGCCCAGCAGCCGCGCAGCTTCCGACACGTTGTTCTGTGCGCGCTTCATCGCGCCTTGCATCAGCGCTTCCTCCACCGAGTCCAGGCTGACGCCGCTGTCGATCAGGCGTTCCACCCAGTCGGGCTCGACGCTCGGCAGCGCTTCCACCAGCACGCCGCTGCTGGAAAGGCCGATGCTCTGTGCTTCGTGGGACAGGTGCGGGAAGAGCGCGTCGGCGCTGATGCTCTGGTTGGCATCGGTGATGATCACCCCGCGTTCGACGAGGTTTTCCAGCTCGCGGATATTCCCCGGCCAGTCGTAGCGCATGCAGGCTTCCAGGGCTCGGTCGGAGAGGCCCAGGGTGTGCTTGCCGTAGGCGGTGTGCAGGCGCGCGAGGAAGTGATCCACCAGCAGCGGGATGTCTTCCTTGCGTTCGCGCAGGGAGGGAATGAATACCGGGTAGACGTTCAGCCGGTAGTAGAGGTCCGCGCGGAAACGGCCGTCCTTCACCGCCTTGGCCAGGTCCTCGTGAGTGGCCGCGATCACCCGGACGTCCACCTTACGGGTCTGCGAGTCGCCCACCCGTTCCAGCTCCTCCTCCTGCAGTACCCGCAGCAGGCTGGCCTGGGCGCGCGGGGTAAGCTCCACCACCTCGTCGAGGAACAGGGTGCCGCCGTTGGCGCGCTCGAAACGGCCCATACGCGACTGCTGGGCGCCGGTGTAGGCACCGCGTTCGACACCGAACAGCTCGGCTTCGATCAGGTCCGGTGGAATGGCCGCGCAGTTCAGCGCAACGAAGGGCCCGCCGGCGCGCTCGCTGCGCAGGTGCAGGCTGCGCGCCATGACTTCCTTGCCAACGCCGGTTTCTCCGAGCAGCAGGACCGACGCCTTGCCTGGCGCAGCCTTGTCGATCAGGGTGCAGGCCTTGCGGTAGAGCGGCGCCTTGCCGATGCCGTAGTACTGACCGGCGTCCTGTTCCAGGCGTTGGCGCATGGTCGCGACCTGGAGCCGCAGGGCCTGGAGTTCCTCGATGATCGGGTCGCTCTGGAAGTAGCGCATGAACGCCTCGGCGTCCTCCCACTCCTCCACCGGCTTGCCGACGATGCGGCAGCGCGAGTCGCCGCAGCCACGGCAGCTGACCTCCTTGTAGAGCACCTGGCGACCGAGGAAGAACGACGAGTAGCTGATGGCGTAGCCGAGCAGGGTCCAGCATACCGGCTGGTCGGAGTGCAGGCCTTCGGCCCGGCAGTTTTCCACCTCGTAGGAGTTCTGCCATTCGAGGTCGGCGTAGAACTGGCCGTTCTCGATGTCGATGTTCATCGAAAGCGGCTCGACCTTGACCATGCCCTTGAGGGAGTGCAACTGCGGGCCGGTGAGGAACATCTCAACCGCATCGGCATCAGGGCGCAGCTTGCGCGCCAGCTCGGCGTCCTTCAGGCCGGACTGGTAACCCAGGCGCAGGAAGAATCCCTTGGCGCGTTCCTCGCCGAGCATCTCCACCAGCTCGCGGCGGAAGGAGCCCATGGCGGCGGACTGGAGCAGGAGCATGCGCTGCTCGTCGAGCCAGATCTTGCCCTCGTTACCGAGGAAGCGGACCCGGTCGGTCAGGTCCTTCAGGGTCGGGCTGTGCTCCGACGCCTTGTAATCAACTTTCATCGTGCTGCACCCCAGATTGTTCTTGTGCGGGGAGGCCGGCGAACCACCGCTCAGGCGGGCGGTTTGGAGGGTTCGACCGGGCGGCCGGTGGACGCAAGGAAGGGCCGCGTTCTTTTTTCTAAGCGGCCTGAAAGCCGCTCAAAAGTCAATCGGCTGTGTGGCAGGGGGAGGCCGATTGGCGATTTGCTCAAAGCGGTCCGGGGCAATTGAGCAAATGGTGAAGGGCCGTCGCCCGGGCAGGCCGGTTCGGGTGGTGCCTTCTGTGCGTTGGTGCACTTTAAACCCCAATTAAAACAATGGGTTGAGCTTTTTATGGCGGCGCCTTCAAGGCCCTGGCACAGCCGTTGCTCTGACCCAGGCAACCCGCCCATGGAGTTGCCTTGCATGAGCCAGCCAGTGACCCGTTTCGATCAACTGCCGCGCTACGTCCGTGTGCGCAGCGAGCCCGACGCCACTTTCGTCGAGTTCGACTTCGCCATCGGCTATCCGGACCTCTTCGTCGAACTCGTCCTGCCGCGGGCGGCCTTCGCCAGCTTCTGCGAACAGAACCGGGTTCAACACATGGACGCGCAGATGGCCGATGCCATCGACGCCGACATGGAGAAGTGGCGCTACGGCGAGAGCCGTGGCCAGGCCGACTGACCGCCCCGCAACGACGCGTCGGTTCCTCACAACAACAAGTACAGGACGCCCTGCATGAGTATCGAGATCAAGACGGCGACGGCCGAGCCGATCCGCCAGACCTTCAGCCACATCCGCCGGCGTTTCGGCGACAAGCCTGCCAGCCGTTACCAGGAGGCCAGTTTCGACATCGAGGCCGCCACCAACTTCCACTACCGCCCGCTGTGGCAGCCGGACAAGCTGCTCAACGACGCCACCCGCACCGCCGTGCGCATGGCCGACTGGTACGCCGTCAGCGATCCACGCCAGTTCTACTACGGCGCCTATGTGCAGACCCGCGCCAGGATGCAGGAGAACGCCGAGCACGATTACGCCTTCTGCGAGAAGCGCAACCTGTTGGCCGGCCTCGATGCCAGCAGCCGCGAGCAGATCGCCCGCCTGTTGCTGCCCCTGCGCCACGCCGAACTCGGCGCCAACATGAACAACAGCGGCATCGCAGCCGACGGATTCGGCACCAGCCTGACCCAGCTGCACATGTTCCAGGCCATGGACCGTCTCGGCATCGCCCAGTACCTGTCGCGCATCGGCCTGATGCTCGACGACGGCGGCACCGACCTGCTTGCCGAGGCCAAGCGCCAGTGGCTGGACGACCCGGCCTGGCAGGGCCTGCGTCGCTACGTGGAAGACACGCTGGTGGTGCGTGACTGGTTCGAGCTGACCCTGGCGCAGAACCTGGTCAGCGACGGTCTGCTCTATCCGCTCATGTTCCACAAGTTCGACGAGCAGCTCTGCGCCCAGGGCGCCGGCCAGGTGGGAATGCTCACCGAATTCATGCGCCTCTGGTTCGCCGAGACCCAGCGCTGGGTCGATGCCCTGGTGAAGACCGTGGTGGCCGAAAGCTTTGATAACCGCGCGTTGGTGGAAGGCTGGGTTGGCCATTGGCAGGCCCGCGCCCTGGAAGCCCTGGCCCCCCTTGCCGCCATCGGCCCGGGCGCAGCCGCCCTCGACACCGTGGCCGGCGAGTTCGCCGCCCGCCTGAAGAAACTCGGCCTTGCAGGAGCCGCGCAATGACCTCCCTCGTCTACATCGCCTTCCAGGACAACGACAACGCCCGCTACATCGTCGACGCCATCGTCCAGGACAACCCCCACGCCGAGATCCAGCACCAGCCGGCCATGATCCGCGTCCAGGCCGAAGGTCGCCTGGAGATCAACCGTACCACGGTGGAAGAGAAGCTCGGCCGCGAATGGGACGTGCAGGAAATGCTCATCGACGTCATCACCCTCGGCGGCAATGTCGAGGAAGACGAAGACCGCTTCGCCCTGCACTGGAACTGACCCCGCGCACAACGACAAGAATCGGGAGAGCCACCATGGCCGCCAAACGCCTGAACCAGAAAGACAAGTACCGCTGCCTGACCCGCGACCTGGCCTGGGAGCCGAGCTACCAGAGCAAGGACGACATCTACCCCTACGAGCGCTTCGAAGGCATCAAGATCACCGACTGGGACAAGTGGGAGGATCCCTTCCGCCTGACCATGGACGCCTACTGGAAGTACCAGGCCGAAAAGGAGAAGAAGCTCTACGCCATCTTCGACGCCTTCGCCCAGAACAACGGCCATACCAACCTGTCCGACGCGCGCTACGTCAATGCGCTGAAGCTGTTCCTCTGCGGCGTGACCCCGCTTGAGTACCAGGCCTACCAGGGCTTCGCCCGCGTCGGCCGGCACTTCGGCGGCGCCGGTGCACGGGTCGCCTGCCAGATGCAGGCGATCGACGAACTGCGCCACGTGCAGACCCAGATCCACGCGATGAGCCACTACAACAAGCACTTCAACGGCCTGCATGACTTCGCCCACATGCACGACCGGGTGTGGTTCCTCTCGGTGCCCAAGTCCTTCTTCGAAGACGCCCGCACCGCCGGCCCGTTCGAGTTCCTGACAGCGATTTCCTTCAGCTTCGAATACGTGCTGACCAACCTGCTCTTCGTGCCCTTCATGTCCGGCGCCGCCTACAACGGCGACATGGCCACCGTCACCTTCGGCTTCTCGGCGCAGTCCGACGAGGCCCGGCACATGACCCTGGGGCTGGAAGTGATCAAGTTCCTGCTGGAGCAGCATGAAGACAACGTGCCGATCATCCAGCGCTGGATCGACAAGTGGTTCTGGCGTGGTTACCGCCTGCTGACGCTGGTGGGGATGATGATGGACTACATGCTGCCGAACAAAGTCATGTCCTGGGCCGAGGCCTGGGAGGTGTACTACGAGCAGGCCGGCGGCGCGCTGTTCAAGGACCTGGAGCGCTATGGCATCCGTCCGCCGAAGTACGTCGAGCAGACCACCATCGGCAAGGAGCACATCAGCCACCAGGCCTGGTCGATCTTCTACCAGTACAGCCAGGCCACCAACTTCCACACCTGGATGCCTACCGACGAAGAACTGGACTGGCTCTCGGCCAAGTACCCCGACACCTTCGACCGCATCTACCGTCCGCGCTACGAGCACTGGCGCGAGATGCAGGCCCGTGGCGAGCGCTTCTACAACAACGCGCTGCCGATGCTCTGCCAGATCTGCCAGATCCCGCTGTCCTTCACCGAGCCGGACGCGGATACGACCCTGAGCCACCGCAGCGTGATGCACGGCGGCGAGCGCTTCCATTTCTGCTCCGACGGCTGCTGCGACATTTTCCAGTACGAGCCGGAGAAGTACGTCCAGGCCTGGCTGCCGGTGCACCAGATCCTCCAGGGCAACTGCGGCGGCGCCGACGTCGAGGCGGTGGTGCGCGACTACTACAACATCGCCTTCGGCCAGGACAACTTCGACTACCAGGACTCGCCGGAGCACCAGCGCTGGCGCGAGTGGCAGGGCGACAAGCCCGCCGACCTCGCCAAGGCCGGCTGAGTCCACGGTGGGCACCGCGTGCCCGCCTTCCACCCCATTACAAGAAGGACAGCGTCATGCCCGTGACTGCCATCGGCGCCTATGCGGCGCAATCCCTGGACCGCCAGGAAAACTTCAACGGCCTGCAACTGGTGTACCTCTGCTGGGAACGCCACCTGATGTTCTGCGCCCCCTTCACCCTGCCGTTGCCGCCGGACATGCCCTTCGGCGACTTCATCGAGAACGTGGTCAAGCCCTCCATCGCGGCGCACCCGGATGCGGCGAAGGTGGATTTTGCCCAGGTGCTCTGGCGCCTCGACGACGCGGACTTCCAGCCCGACCTGCAGGCCGGACTGGCCGCCAACGGCATTGGCCATAAGAGCCTCCTGCACCTTTCCACTCCCGGCCTGGATGGCCTCAACGGCAGCTTCAACTGAGGAGGTCGCCATGAGTTACCAGGTCACCATCGAACCCACCGGCGAACAGATCGACGTCGAAGAGGGTCAGACCATTCTCCAGGCCGCGCTGCGCCAGGGCGTCTGGCTGCCCTTTGCCTGCGGCCACGGCACCTGCGCCACCTGCAAGTTGCAGGTGCTGGAAGGGGAGGTGGATATCGGTGCCGCCTCGCCATTCGCCCTGATGGACATGGAGCGAGACGAGGGCAAGGTGCTGGCCTGTTGCGCCATTCCGCAGAGCGATCTGGTGATCGAGGCCGACATCGACGTCGACCCCGACTTCGCCGGCCACGCGGTGCAGGACTTCCAGGCAACGGTGGTCGCCCTGGATGACCTCTCGCCCACCATCAAGGGCCTACGCCTGAAACTGGACCGCCCCATGGACTTCCAGGCCGGGCAGTACATCAACCTGCAGATTCCCGGCATCGAGGGAACGCGCGCCTTCTCCCTGGCCAACCCGCCGAGCCGTGCCGACGAGGTGGAGCTGCATGTCCGCCTGGTCGAAGGCGGTCAGGCCACCGGGTTTATCCACAGCGAGTTGAAAGTGGGCGATGCGCTGGAGCTCTCCGGTCCCTACGGTCAGTTCTTCGTGCGTGGGTCCCAGGCTGGCGACCTGATCTTCATCGCCGGCGGCTCGGGCCTTTCCAGCCCGCAATCGATGATCCTCGACCTGCTGGAGCAGGGCGACGCGCGGCGCATGACGCTGTTCCAGGGCGCCCGCACCCGTGCCGAGCTGTACAACCGCGAGCTCTTCGAACGTCTGGCCGAAGAGCACGAGAACTTCACCTACGTGCCGTCTCTCAGCCAGGCCGCTGACGACACCGAGTGGACCGGTTTCCGGGGTTATGTGCACGACGCGGCGAAGAAGCACTTCGACGGTCGCTTCACGGGCAACAAGGCCTACCTCTGCGGCCCGCCGCCGATGATCGACGCCGCTATCACCGCGCTGATGCAGGGGCGGTTGTTCGAGCGCGACATCTTCATGGAGCGTTTCCTCACCGCTGCCGACGGCGCTGGCGAGAGCACCCGCTCAGCCCTGTTCAAGCGGATCTGACCCCGCTTTATCCGCCGCTCCGCGCCACGCGCGCGGACGGCGGCTCACGCCCATAAAAACAAGAAGGTATTGCTGATGAGTGCCAAACTGCGTGTCCTTTCCTGCTGCATCCTCGCCGCCCTGGGCCAGGTGGCTCACGCCACCGAAGGCGGCGGTTCCACCTACCCGATGGGCGCCGAGAACTACATGTCCGGCGCCATGCCGCCACCCGGTTTCTACGGTCAGGTGTTCTCCACTCACTACGAGGCCGACACCCTGCGCGGCAACGACGGTAACAGCCTGCCGGTGGATTTCCGCGTGCGCGCCAACGTCATAGCCCCGCGCCTGATCTGGGTGAGCGAGCAGCAACTGTTCGGTGGCAACCTGGCCTTTGCAGCGCTGTTTCCCTTCGTCGACCTGAAGGTGGAAGTGAACGGCCAGTCCCAGAGCAAGAAAGGCCTGGGCGACATCATCTTCGGCCCGGCCCTGGGCTTTCATCACAGCGACAAGCTGCACAGCATCTTCGCTCTGGACTTCATCGCCCCCTCGGGCGAGTACGACCGCGGCGACCTGGCCAACATCGGGCGTAACTACTGGACCGTCGAGCCCGTGTGGGCGATCTCCTACGTCGACCCCGCCGGCCTCAACGCCAGCGTGAAGCTGATGTACGACTTCAGCCAGGAAAACCCCGCCACCGACTACCGCTCCGGCCAGGAGTTCCACTTCGACTACGCCGTCGGCTGGGGCCTGGGTAACGGCTGGGTGCTGGGCGTGGGTGGCTACTACTACCGCCAGACCACCGACGACCGCCAGGACGGCGAGACCATCGAGGACAACAAAGGCCGTGCCTTCTCCATCGGCCCGTCGATCATGTACAGCAACAAGGACGGCTGGTTCCTCACCGCCAAATGGGAACAGGAGACCCAGGTGCGCAACCGCGCGGAAGGGGATGCCTATTGGTTGAAGCTGACCGTGCCTTTCTAGCGCTTTTCCTCCCCTCTCCCTCCGGGAGAGGGGCCGGGGGTGAGGGAAATGGAACCCCGCTCGGACTCCCGGCAACTACCCCCGCCGAAACACCAACGCCTTCAAGCCCGCATCCTCATCGATATCCGCAAACTCCGGCGGATTCTCCAACCGCTCCACGAACCGCAATTCCGGAGCCTCCGCCGCCATCCCCTGAACGAGGAAGTCCGGCCCAATGGCCGGATCATTCACACAGGCCAGCACCACCCCGTCCTCGGTCAGCAACTCCGGCAGGCGACGCAGGATCTTCTGGTAATCGCGGGTCAAGGCGAAGCTGCCCTTCTGGAAAGAGGGCGGATCGATGATCACCAAGTCGTATGGCCCGCTCTTCTTCACCTTGCCCCAGGATTTGAACAGCTCATGGCCAAGGAAACTCACCCGGCCGAGATCATGGCCATTGAGCCTGTGATTCTCCCGTCCCCGGCTGAGCGCCGAACTGGCCATGTCCAGGTTCACCACATGCTCCGCGCCACCCTCGATGGCCGCTACCGAGAAGCCGCAGGTGTAAGCGAACAGATTGAGCACCCGCTTGCCCTGCGCATTGGCACGAACCCAGTCGCGGCCATAGCGCATGTCGAGGAACAGCCCGTTGTTCTGCTTCTTGCCCAGGTCCAGCTTGAAGCGCAGGCCCGCTTCGCTGACCACACACTCATCCACCGTCTCGCCCCAGAGCAACTCCACGGTGCTCTCCAGCAAGTAGCGATGTTGCAACAACAGGCTCCGCGCACCGATGCGCTGCCAGACCGGCGATTCGGTCAGGCGCAGCAACATGGCCCGCAGTGCAGCGAGCTCGTCTTCCTCGACTTCGCGGAACAACGACACCAGCACCACGCCTTGCAACCAGTCCACGGTCACCTGCTCCAACCCCGCCCAGCGCCGCCCACGGCCGTGGAAGATGCGGCGGACTTCGTCCGGCAGATGCTCAAGGGCGGAAGTCACTTGCTGTTCCAGGGTGGTAATGGCGTCGAGATTCATGGCGGGCGGTTCGAGGGAAAACGAGGGACGGCATTCTAACCCGAGCATTCCGTCGCCTGCCGTGGCACGGTGCGCGGCCATTGGCGGGTATTCCACAGGCTATCTCGGGAGAAGGGCGGGCAGCTCCCCGAGTTGGCGATGAGACTTTCTACGGGCAATAAAAAAGCCGGCTTGTGGCCGGCTTTTCATGAGAGGTCGGGGCTTACTTTTGGTAGGCCGCAACCGCTTTAGTAATTTCAGCGCGGGCTTCGTCAGCGTTGCCCCAGCCTTCAACTTTCACCCACTTGCCTTTTTCGAGGTCTTTGTAGTTCTCGAAGAAGTGCTTGATCTGCTCCAGCAGCAGGGCCGGCAGGTCGGTGTATTCCTTCACGTCCTTGTAGAGGACGCTCAGTTTGTCGTGGGGAACGGCCAGCAGTTTGGCGTCGCCACCGGCTTCGTCGGTCATGTGCAGCACGCCGACCGGACGGGCGCGGATCACGGCACCCGGAGCGACCGGGTAGGGGGTGACGACCAGTACGTCCAGGGGATCGCCGTCGTCAGCCAGGGTGTTCGGGATGTAGCCGTAGTTGGCCGGGTAGAACATCGGGGTGGCCATGAAACGGTCGACGAACAGGCAGTCGCTGTCCTTGTCGATTTCGTATTTGATCGGCGCGTGGTTGGCCGGGATTTCGATGGCGACGTAGATGTCGTTCGGCAGGTCTTTGCCAGCCGGGATCTTGCTGTAGCTCATGGTCAACTCCCAGGGTGGGGCCAAAAAAGTGGGCGCGATTATAGGCACATTCCGGGGCCGATGCCACGCCGTTGTGCTCATCCATTGGTCGCGTCGCGATAGTCAGGATGGGTGTCCTGCAAGTGCTTCAGGCGGTCCAGCGGGTCCTGGCGGTAGAAGGCCTGGAGCTGGCGGTAGACGGCGGGGAAGGCCTGGTCCAGCAGGTCCGGCGCGGTGAAGAAGTACTCGCTGGCGACGGCGAAGAATTCCGCCGGATCTTCAGCTGCGTAGGGATCGATCGGCGTTTCGGCGTCCGGGTCGCGGTCGAGCTGGGCGTTCAGTTCGTCGTAGGCGGTCTTCATGGCGAGTGCCCAGTCGGACTGTCGCATGTCGCGGTGCAGCGGCGGCAGGCCGTTGGGCGAGCCGTTGAGCATGTCGAGTTTGTGCGCCAGCTCGTGGATCACCAGGTTGTAGCCATCCCAACCGCCGCTGGCCTTCACGCCGGGCCAGGCGAGGATCACCGGGCCGTACTGCCAGGCTTCGCCGCTGCGCTCGTCGTCGAATTCGTGCTCCACGCCCGCCGCGTCGCGGTGGCGCTGGGGGCTGACGAAGTCGTCGGGATAGAGCACCAGTTCGTGGAAACCCTGGTACCAGTTGAGGTCCGGGAGGTGCAGCAGGGGCAACTGGGCCAGCGCGGCGAGGGTCAGGCGGTCCTCGTGGGAGAGCTCGACGCCGGACAGCGCGGTGATGCGCTTCTCATGCAGGAAGAGCACGCTGCGCTCGCGCAGGCGCTGGTTTTCCGCTTCGTCCAGGCCATCGAGGATGGGTAGGCGTTGCTGCACCATCGCCCACTGCTGGGCTGTGACCGGGTTGCGGGCGAGGATGCGCCGGCGGCGCCAGCTGCGATAGGACCACATGGGACGCGGGTCAGCTCGAGTGCTCGGCGCCTTTGCCGGAGGTGCGAAAGTGGCTTCGGGCGAAGCTGATCGCCATCGGTAGCAAGGACACGCCGATGATCGCGATCACCATCAGCGAGAGGTTCTGCTTGATGAAGGGCACGTTGCCGAAGAAGTAGCCCAAGGTCACCAGGCCGCCCACCCAGAGGATGGTGCCGAGCACGCTGAAGGCCAGGAAGCGGGCATAGGGCATGCGACCCACGCCGGCGACGAAGGGGGCGAAGGTCCGCACGATGGGCAGGAAGCGCGCCATGGTCACGGTCTTGCCGCCGTGGCGGTCGTAGAACTCGTGGGTGCGCTGCAGGTAGTCGCGGCGGAAGATTTTCGAGTTCGGGTTGCTGAACAGGCGTTCGCCCACGGTGCGTCCGATCAGGTAGTTGGTGCTGTCGCCGCTGATGGCCGCGAGCATCAACAGGCCGCCGAGCAGCCAGGGGTCCATGCCGCCGGTGGCGCATACGGCGCCGGCGATGAAGAGCAGGGAGTCGCCGGGCAGGAAGGGCGTTACCACCAGGCCCGTCTCACAGAAGATGACCAGGAAGAGGATGGCGTAGATCCAGGTTCCGTAGTTGGTGACCAGCAGGTTGAGGTATTGGTCCAGGTGCAGGATGAGGTCGATCGGGTTGAAATCCATGAGACGCCTTGTGGGTGACTGCGGCGGGTGAGGGCGCTTATCGACGCATTATAGGGGCAAGTTTCCCTGCGACGGTGAGCGGTTGTCCGAATCGCGGACGGCTCAAAGGTTACGACTGTTTCGAGTGATTTCCCTTACAAGGATGCGCATCCACGCACTTGTAATTGCAGGAAAGGACGACTTGTCGACTTGGATGGCGTAGCCAGCGGCTTTGGCGGTCGCACCATGGCTGGTGCAGGGGGGAGGCAGGGGCCCGGCTCGCTGGCCGGGCCCTGGCAGCGGGTTCAGTCGCTGCTGATCGGCAGGATGTAGTTCTTGAATTCGGTGTCTTCGTGGAAACCGATGGACTCGTACACCTTGTGTGCCACTTCGTTGCTTACGCTGGAGGACACACGCATACGCACGGCGTTGGTCTCCCGCGCCATCTTCTTCGCGGTTTGCAGCAGACGATCGGCCACCAGTTGGCGGCGGGCGTCCTCGGCGACGTAGATGTCGTTGAGAATCCATACCCGCTTCAGGGCCAGCGAGGAGAAGCTCGGATAAAGCTGGCAGAAGCCCAGCAGGCGACTGTCGTCGTCATCAGCGAGGGCCAGGTAGATCACCGACTCTTTGCGGCTCAGGCGCTTTTCCAGAAACTTCTTCGAGGACTCCGGGAACGGCAGTTCACCATAGAACTCACGGTACTTCACGAACAGCGGCGTAAGCAGGTCCAGGTGCTCCAGGGTGGCTTGGACGATGCGCATGATGGGCCTCGGTATCTGTGGATTGACGTGATTGGCGATGCAGGGGCTGTGCCAGCCAACGCACTTGATGCTGCACCAGAAAATGTGGAAAGCGCAATCCAAGCAAGCGTTTGAACGGTTGCCCCGCCTTGTGACTGCCGATGACGTCACGAGACGAGGCACTCGTCAGTGGAAATTCGAAGAAGGGACACAGCGTCGCCACGCCGCCGGCTTCGGAGAAATCAGTGGTGGTCGGTGCCCAGCAGGAAATTACCCGCCAGGGCGCGATCCGGCTCCCCGGAAAGGCTCGGTACTTCGGCTTCGTCCTTCAGGTTCACCCCGGACAGCTGGCGGCGGCAGGCTTCGCGCATCAGGTAGAGCAGGCGGTGGGCCGCCATCCCGTAGCTGAGGCCCTCCAGGCGCACGTTGGAGATGCAGTTGCGATAGGCATCGGTGAGGCCCACCTTTGGTGCCCAGGTGAAGTACAGGCCTAGGCTGTCCGGCGAGCTGAGGCCGGGGCGTTCGCCGATCAGGATCACCACCATCTTCGCGCCGAGCAGTTCGCCGATTTCGTCTGCCACCGCCACGCGGCCTTGCTGCACCAGCACCACGGGCGAGAGCGACCAGCCTTCGGCCGTGGCTTGTTCTTCCATGCGTTCCAGGAAGGGCAGGCTGTGGCGTTGCACTGCCAGGGCGGACAGGCCGTCGGCCACCACCACCGCGAGGTCGTAGCCGCCGGGATTGGCCCGGGCGTGCTCCTGCAGTTTTTCCCGCGAGGCCGCATCCAGGCGCCGGCCGAGGTCCGGGCGTTGCAGGTAGGTGTCGCGGTCCGCTGCGGCGCTGTGCAGCAACAGGGTGTCTCGGCCGCGCTCGGCCAGCGAGGCGCTGAGCCCCGCGTGGTCGAATGGCAGGTGCACCGCGTCCCGCGCCTGGGCGTGGGCGTACTGGAAATTCAGCTGCGCGTGGGTGGGCAGGCTGATACCCGCGCGGCCCAGGGCGATACGCGCCGGTGTCAGGCGGCGCAGCTCTTCCCAGGGGTTGGCGGTGTGGCCGGAGATGGGGCGTGGAGTTTTCATACATCTCTCCTCGGGGTCAGGCCAGTCGTGCGATGGCCTGGCGGAAGGCGGGCGGCAGCTGGTCGCCGAGCATGACGCGGCCATCGCTCTGCACCAGGATGCCCATGCGTTCCAGCCAGGCCTCGAACTCCGGCGCCGGCTTCAGGCCCAGGCTCTGGCGGGCGTAGAGGGCGTCATGGAAGGAGGTGGTCTGGTAGTTGAGCATCACGTCGTCGGAACCGGGGATGCCCATGATGAAGTTGATGCCGGCGACGCCGAGCAGCGTCAGCAAGGTATCCATGTCGTCCTGATCGGCTTCGGCATGGTTGGTGTAGCAGATGTCGCAGCCCATGGGCACGCCCAGCAGCTTGGCGCAGAAGTGATCTTCCAGGCCGGCGCGGATGATCTGCTTGCCGTTGTAGAGGTACTCCGGGCCGATGAAGCCGACCACGGTGTTCACCAGGAACGGGTTGAAGTGCCGGGCAACCGCATAGGCGCGGGTTTCGCAGGTCTGCTGGTCGACGCCGTGGTGGGCGTTGGCCGACAGCGCGCTGCCCTGGCCGGTCTCGAAATACATCAGGTTGTTGCCCAAGGTGCCGCGCTTCTGCGACAGGCCGGCTTCGTAGCCTTCCTGGAGAATCTTCAGGCTGATGCCGAAGCTGGCGTTGGCCGCCTCGGTGCCGGCGATGGACTGGAACACCAGGTCCAGCGGTACGCCACGTTCGATGGCGGCGATGGAGGTGGTGACGTGGGTCAGCACACAGGCCTGGGTGGGAATCTCGTAGCGCTGGATGATCGCATCGAGCATTTCCAGCATGGCGCAAATGGAGGAGATGCTGTCGGTGGCCGGGTTGATGCCGAGCATGGCGTCGCCGTTGCCATAGAGCAGGCCGTCGAGAATGCTCGCGGCGATGCCGGCGGGTTCGTCTGTGGGGTGGTTAGGCTGCAGGCGGGTGGAGAGCCGGCCGCGCAGACCCATGGTGTTGCGGAAGCGGGTGATCACGCGGATTTTCTGCGCCACCAGCACCAGATCCTGCACGCGCATGATCTTCGACACGGCGGCGGCCATCTCCGGCGTCAGGCCCTTCGCCAGCGCGCGCAGGCTGGCTTCGTCGGCATGCTCGCTGAGCAACCAGTCGCGGAAGCCGCCGACGGTGAGGTGGCTGACCGGGTCGAAGGCGGCGCGGTCGTGGCTGTCGATGATCAGCCGCGTGACTTCGTCTTCCTCGTAGGGAATCAGCGCCTCGTCGAGGAAGTGCTTGAGGGGAATGTCGGCCAGGGCCATCTGCGCGGCGACCCGTTCGCCGTCACTGGTGGCGGCTACACCGGCCAGGTAGTCGCCGGAGCGCGCCGGGCTGGCCTTGGCCATGACTTCCTTGAGGCTGTCGAAGCGCCAGGTTTCGCCGCCGACGCTGTGGGAAAAACTGCTCACTCGAAGCTCTCCTTGGTGAGGCGCCCCAGCTTTCTTGTGCTGGGGCGCGGGAGGGTCAGGCGCGGTTCAGCAGGGCATCGGCCGGGGCATCGGCGCGATGGTGGGCGGTGAACTGGAAGTAGATATACCCCGCCGCCATGAAGCCAAGGAAGATGAATCCGATCAAGGTGTTGAACCAGGCCATCGCCAGCAGGCAGACCACGGCCAGCACCAGGGCGATGGCGGGAACCACCGGATAGCCCGGTGCGCGGAAGGTGCGTTCCAGGTTCGGTTCGCTGGCGCGCAGTTTGAACAGGCTGAGCATACTGATGATGTACATCACGATGGCGCCGAACACGCTCATGGTGATCATCGCGGCGGTCAGGGTCATGCCTTGCAGGTTCACCAGACCGTCGCTGTAGATGGCGGCGATACCGACGACGCCTCCGGCGATGATGGCGCGGTGCGGCGTCTGGAAGCGCGACAGCTTGGCCAGGTCACGGGGCAGGTAGCCGGCGCGGGCCAGGGCGAAGAATTGGCGCGAGTAGCCGAGGATGATGCCGTGGAAGCTGGCCACCAGGCCGAACAGGCCGATCCACACCAGCATGTGCATCCAGGTGGAGTCGTTGCCGACCACGGCTTTCATGGCTTGCGGCAGCGGGTCGTTGATGTTCGACAGCTCGCGCCAGTCGCCCACGCCGCCGGCCATGATCATCACGCCGATGGCCAGGAATACCAGGGTCAGGATGCCGGCGATGTAGGCGCGCGGGATGGTGCGTTTCGGGTCCTTGGCTTCCTCGGCCGCCATGGCCGCGCCCTCGATGGCGAGGAAGAACCAGATGGCGAAGGGGATGGCGGCGAAGATGCCGGAGATGGCCGCGCCGCTGAACTCATTGGAGCCGGCCCAGCCGTTGAGAACGAAGTTGGAGAAGCTGAAGCCCGGCGCCACCACCCCCATGAACACCAGCAACTCGGCCACGGCCAGCACGGTGACCACCAGTTCGAAGGTGGCGGCGATGCTGACGCCGAGGATGTTCAGGGTCATGAAGACGATATAGGCGCCCACCGCTGCGTGCTTCGGGTCCAGCTCCGGGTACTGCACGTTGAGGTAGGCCCCGATGGCCATGGCGATGGCCGGCGGGGCGAAGACGAACTCGATCAGTGTGGCGATGCCGGCAATCAATCCGCCCTTCTCGCCGAAGGCGCGACGGCTGTAGGCGAAGGGCCCGCCCGCGTGGGGAATGGCGGTGGTCAGTTCGGTGAAGCTGAAGATGAAGCAGGTGTACATGGTGGCTACCAGCAGGGCGGTCACCAGGAAGCCGAGGGTGCCGGCCGTGCCCCAGCCGTAGCTCCAGCCGAAGTATTCACCGGAGATCACCAGGCCGACTGCGATGCCCCAGAGGTGCAGGGTGCCGAGCGTTGGTTTTAGTTGTGTTGTGCTCATCGGGACTCCTCGCCCCAAGGGGCGTCGTTGGTGGAAGACCAGGTCCGATCTTATCCAGCGACCCCGCGCAGGACTTGACCGTGGAACGCCATGTGCGGCCTGTGCGGTCAAGTTGTGTCCCTTTGTTACCCATCGCCCCACGGGCCCTGCTCCGGCTTGGAGCATGGAGCTGCGCAGTGCACGGATTTGGCCCGAAAATGCCCCTCTCGCAAGGGCTGTGGCCAATGCTTGGAAGGCACGGCGCGAGGGCATGGGTTTTGCTTGAACGTGTGATCAAAAAAAGACTTGGTAGTCCGTGATGAACCAGCCCCTGTTCTCCAGTACCAGCCTGCAGGCGAACATGACCAGCAACGTCGGTGTGCTGTCGGCTGCCGCCACTGGTCTCGACCGTTTCATCACGGATCAGGGCGGCGACCTCGACCGCATCTTCGGCCGCGCCGGCATCGACCCGGAACAGCTGCTGCACCCGACCCTGAGCCTGGCGTTGCCCAACTATTGCCAGGTGCTGGAAGAGGCCGCGCGGCAGTCGGGCTGCGACAACTTCGGCTTGCGCTATGGCCAGCAGTTCCAGCCCCGTGCGCTGGGGCTGCTGGGCTATGTCGGGCTCAGTTCGGCGACCTTGGAAGAGGCGCTGAAGAACTTTGCCGCGGCCTTTCCCTATCACCAGCACAGCACTCTGATCCGCTTGGTGGATTGCGGCGAGTGCTTCCGCTTCGACTACCAGGTTCGCCACGGCGCGATCCTCGATCGCCGCCAGGACGCCGAGCTCACCATGGGCATGGCGCTCAACCTGATTCGCCATGCGCTGGGCCGCGACTGGTCCCCGCGCGCCGTGGCCTTCGAGCATGACCGGCCGGAGGGCTGGCAGGAACACAGCCAGGTCTTCGGTGCGCCAGTGCAGTTCGGCCGGCCGTGCAATTTCCTGCTGGTGCCCAAGGGCGATGTGCAGGGCAAGCCGATGCCAGAGGCCGACCCCAATCTGCTGTTCCTGTTCCAGGACGTGATCCGTCGCCTGGGCGAGCAGGGTTGCGGGCCGAGCCTGCTGGAGGAAGCGGGCACGCAGATTCGTCTGGCCTTGAGCCTTGGCGAGCCCAGCCTGGAGCAGATCGCCGAGCGCCTGGAGCTGACCCCGGCAGGCCTGCAGCGCCGACTGCGCGACGAGAACCTCAGCTTCAGCCAGCTGGTGGAACAGACCCGCCGAGACCTGGCGCTGCATTACCTGCGTCAGCGCCAGCGGCCCATCTCCGAACTGGCGCCCTTGCTCGGCTATTCCGAAACCAGCGCCTTCTCCCGCGCCTTCCGCCGCTGGTTCGGCGTGAGCCCGCGGCAGTGGCGGGGGGATGAGCGCTGAGGTCTGTGGGCGCGAATTCATTCGCGAATAAATTCGCTCCCACAAATGCGCATTCCACCAGGGCGGCGCGGTTTGGCTCCTCTCTCCCTCTGGGAGAGGGGTTGGGGGTGAGGGAAGCATCCGGCCGGCTGGGAGTTCGGAATTGGCAGCCCTTCGGCCTGCTTGGCGAATGAATTCGCCCCTACAGGTTTAGTGCCCGGGGTGAGGATGTAGGAGCGAGCTCTGCTCGCGATTCGGTACGTGGGAATTTCGCGAGCAGAGCTCGCTCCTATGGGAATAAAAAAAACGCGGCCGAGGCCGCGTTTTTTATTCAGGTGCCAGGGATCAGAAGAAGCCCAGCGGGTTGATGTCGTAGCTCACCAGCAGGTTCTTGGTCTGCTGGTAGTGGTCGAGCATCATCTTGTGGGTTTCGCGGCCAACGCCGGACTTCTTGTAGCCACCGAAAGCGGCGTGCGCCGGGTACAGGTGGTAGCAGTTGGTCCATACGCGCCCGGCCTTGATGCCACGGCCCATGCGGTAGGCACGGTTGATGTCGCGGGTCCACAGGCCGGCGCCGAGGCCGAACTCGGTGTCGTTGGCAATCGCCAGGGCTTCGGCTTCGTCCTTGAAGGTGGTGACACCCACCACCGGGCCGAAGATTTCTTCCTGGAACACACGCATCTTGTTGTGGCCCTTCAGCAGGGTCGGCTGGATGTAGTAGCCGGTGGACAGGCTGCCTTCCAGCTTCTCCACGGCGCCGCCGGTGAGCACTTCCGCGCCTTCCTGCTGGGCGATGTCGAGGTAGGAAAGGATCTTCTCGAACTGCTGCTGCGACGCCTGGGCGCCGACCATGGTCTCGGTGTCCAGCGGGTCGCCGCGCTTGATGGCTTTGACCTTCTTCATCACCTCGGCCATGAACGCCGGGTAGATGGATTCCTGCACCAGGGCACGGGACGGGCAGGTGCAGACTTCACCCTGGTTGAAGAAGGCCAGCACCAGGCCTTCGGCAGCCTTTTCGATGAACGCCGGCTCGGCCTGCATGATGTCTTCGAAGTAGATGTTCGGGCTCTTGCCGCCCAGCTCCACGGTGGAGGGGATGATGTTCTCGGCGGCGCATTTCAGGATGTGCGAACCCACCGGGGTGGAGCCGGTGAAGGCGATCTTGGCGATGCGCTTGCTGGTGGCCAGGGCTTCGCCCGCTTCCTTGCCGAAGCCTTGCACCACGTTGAGCACGCCAGCCGGCAGCAGGTCGCCGATGAGTTCCATCAGCACAGCGATGCCCAGCGGCGTCTGCTCGGCAGGTTTCAGCACCACGCAGTTGCCGGCAGCCAGGGCCGGGGCCAGTTTCCAGGCGGCCATCAGCAGCGGGAAGTTCCACGGGATGATCTGGCCGACCACGCCCAGCGGCTCGTGGATGTGGTAGGCGACGGTGTTCTCGTTGATCTCGGCGGCGCCGCCTTCCTGGGCACGGATGCAGCCGGCGAAGTAGCGGAAGTGGTCGGCGGCGAGCGGAATGTCGGCGTTCAGGGTTTCACGCACGGCCTTGCCGTTGTCCCAGGTTTCGGTCACGGCCAGGACTTCCAGGTTCTGCTCGATGCGGTCGGCGATCTTCAGCAGGATGTTCGAGCGATCCTGTACCGAGGTGCGGCCCCAGGCATCGGCGGCGGCGTGGGCGGCGTCCAGGGCTTTCTCGACGTCTTCGGCAGTGGAGCGGGGGAATTCGGCGATTGGCTGGCCGTTCACCGGCGAAGTGTTGGTGAAGTACTGGCCTTTGACCGGGGCGACGAATTCACCACCGATGTAGTTGCCATAGCGGGACTTGAAGGAAACGACAGCGCCGGGGGTACCGGGTTGGGCGTAACGCATGGTGTTTCTCCTGTCTCTTGTTGTAGTTGCAAAGACGCGGTTGGCGTTTGTTCCTACTGGAGCAAGGGCTGGGCCAGAGTGTCGAAAGTGCCGTTCCAGAGCGGTCTGGCCGGGGGGTAGGTATGCATCCTTGGCAAGGGCTGTGACAGGCCTGGCACAACAGGGGGTGACACTCTGTCACGTATCTGGCACAGCGGGTGACCAGTGGGTCAGGCGGCCATTGCAATGGCATCTACGCTGGAGGATGCTGCGTCGATGCGGGTGCCGTACCACGGCCAGGGCTGCCTCCCGGGAAGCCCGCACTGGAGAAGAACAACAATGCAGAATCCTCTCAGTCGTCACGCCCAACAGGTGATGACCCTGGCACAGGGAAAGGCGCAGGCCAGCGGGCCGGCCGCCGACCCGTCCATCGCTCGCTCCTGGCTGCGTTGCCTGGAGGACTACCACCTCGATCCTGCCCAGGCGGTGGCGCCCACGGTGCTGGAGCACGGGCGCATGCTCGAATGCCGCGAGCGCATGCAGCAGGTGCTGGAGGTGGCCAACGGCGAGATGAACAACCTCTACCGGCAGCTCTCCGGGGCAGGTCATGCGGTGCTGCTGACCGACTCTCGTGGGGTGATCCTCAACTGCGTGACCGCCCACGCCGAGCGCCCCACCTTCGAACGCGCCGGGCTCTGGCTCGGCGCCGACTGGAGCGAGGCCAGCGAGGGCACCAATGGCATCGGCACCTGCGTGGTGGAGCGCCAGGCGCTGACCATCCACCAGGACGAACATTTCCGCAGCCGCCACACCGGCCTCACCTGTTCCGCCAGCCCGGTGTTCGATCCCCAGGGCGACCTGATGGCCGTGCTCGATGTGTCATCCGCGCGGCACGATGTTTCGCGCCAGAGCCAGTTCCACACCATGGCGCTGGTCAATCTCTCGGCCAAGATGATCGAGAGCTGCTACTTCTTGCGCCGCTTCGAAGGCGAATGGCTGCTGCGCTTCCACCTCCAGGCCGAGTACATCGGGCTGTTCAGCGAGGGCCTGCTGGCGTTCGACGGGGAAGGGCGGATCAGCGCGGTCAACCAGAGCGCGATCAACCTGCTGGGCCTGCCCCGCGAGCGGCTGATCGGTCAGCCAGTGGAGGCCTTCTTCGACTGCCGCCTGGACGATCTGCTGGGCCGCGCGACGCCGCAGCCGGTGACCAGTTGGCCGCTGCGCACACGCAATGGCCGCTCCCTGTTCGCCGCCTTGCGCGGCCAGCCTCGCAGCATTCCGCAACCGATTCCGCTGGAGTTGCCGAAAGCGGCGCGCCCCGGCATCTGCCTGGGCGATGCGGCCCTGCAGAACGACTTCCGCCGTGCCTTGCGCGTATACGAGCGCGATGTGCCGCTGCTGATCAACGGCGAAACCGGTTCCGGCAAGGAGGCCTTCGCCCGCGCCCTGCACCAGGCCAGCTCCCGCGCCGAGCGGCCCTTCGTGGCGTTGAACTGCGCCGCCATTCCGGAAACCCTGATCGAGAGCGAACTGTTTGGCTATCGCGGCGGCAGCTTCACCGGTGCGCGCAAGGAAGGCATGCGCGGCAAGCTGCAGCAGGCTGACGGCGGCACCCTGTTCCTCGACGAGATCGGCGACATGCCGCTGGCGCTGCAGACCCGCCTGCTGCGGGTGCTGGAGGAGCGCCAGGTAGTGCCCATCGGCGGCGAGCCGCTGCCGGTGGACGTGCGCATCATCAGTGCTACCCACCGTGCACTGGAAGAACGGGTGCAAAGCGGTGGATTCCGCGAGGACCTGTTCTACCGCCTCAACGGCCTGATCCTCGACCTGCCGCCCCTGCGCGAGCGCAGCGACAAACCGGAGCTGCTGCATTACCTGCTGGCCGAAGAGGCGCGGGGTATGCGCGTCGTGCTCACCGAGGAGGCGCGCCAGGTGCTGCTGGATTACCACTGGCCGGGCAACGTGCGGCAGATGCGCAACGTGCTGCGTACCCTGGCGGCGTTGTGCGAGGACGGCATCATTCGCCTGTCCGACTTGCCCCGTGAAGTGCTGCGTGCAGCGCCCACGCCCTCAACTCCAGAACCCGTGGCCAGCCCGCTGGACGACGCCGAGCGCACGGCATTGCTGAATGCGCTGGAGAGCCAGCGCTGGCACATGACCCGCACCGCCGAACAGCTCGGCATCAGCCGCAATACCCTGTATCGCAAGCTGCGCAAGCACGCCATCGCTACGCGAGGCTAGGCGTCGCAGAACCCTACAGGCTCATTGCCGACCACCCCAGCAGCAAAAAAGCCCGGCCCCTTTTCAGGGGGCGGGCTTTTCACGAGAGGTGCGGGCATCCTTGCCCGCCGGGGGGAGGGGCTGACGGCAGACCCCGGTTCCAATCAGGCGCCTTGCGGGGTTTCGCCGCGGGCCAGGCGTTGGTTGATGTCGTCGATCACCGCCGGCAGGTCGGCGATGGTGTCGATCAGGTAGTGCGGGCGCGGACCCTCGAACATCTGGCCGATGCGCGCGCGCTCCTGGTCCAGCTTGTCCTTCGGCAGCGCCTTGAACTGCTCGTACGTCAGGCCCAGGGCGTTGCCCGAGCAGGTCAGGGCCACGGTCCACATGCCGGCGCTGCGGCCTTCGAGGATGCCCGGCCAGGTGTCGTCCACCTTCACGCAGGCGGCCACATCGCTGATGCCGAGGGCGATCACGTTGGCCAGGGCCTGGGCCGGGTGCGGGCGGCCGTTGGGCACTTCGTCGGTGGCCACCACATGATCCGGCGTGTAGCCGTTCTCGCGGGCCAGTTCCACCACCTTGGCCATCACCACCGCCGGGTAGCCGGAGCAGGTGCCGATCTTCAGGCCCTTGCTGCGCAGGGTGGCGATGGCGTCGAGGGCGCCGGGGATCAGGGCCGAGTGCAGGCCGATCTTCTCGATCTGCAGCGGCATGAAGCGTTCGTAGATGGCGGTGACGTCATCGTCCGTCGGCAGGCGGCCGAAGGCGGCACGGTAGCGTTCGCCGATGGCCGGCACGTCGCAGAGGGTGCGGATGTGGTCCCACTTGCCCATGCCCATCGGGCCGCGGGCTTCCTCCAGGGAGACGGCGACGCCGAACTCGGCGAAGGCCTCGACGAAGATCTGGGTTGGCGCGAAGGAACCGAAGTCGACGACGGTACCGGCCCAGTCGAGGATCGCGGCTTGCAGGTGAGTGGGTTGCTTGTAATGCATGGTGAGGACTCCAGCGGATTGCAGGTTATCTAAGGGAATTCAGGTTCTGGCCCCGGCGATGGCCGGTTGACCGTTGGCCGGGAGGTTTTCCGGCGTTTTCAGGGTTTGCGGGCGGCTGTTCCAGAAGGGCACCAGCATCAGGCTGGCCAGCAGCGCCGCGGCGGTGAACACCAGGAAGACGGTGGTGGTGTCGAAGTAGCCCGGCAGCAGGCCGCCGAGGATGGCGCCTACCGAGCCGCAGCCGTTGACGAAGCCTGCGGCGGTGCCGGCGGCTTCCTGGGTGCCGAAGTCGATGGCGGCGGAGCTGCTGATCATCGAATCCGGTCCGTAGAGGGTCATGCCCATCATGAACAACAGGCCGACCACCAGGTACAGGCTGCCGCTCTGCATGGCCGGGACGAACAGCGCCAGGCACACGGTGAGGGCGATCAGACTGAACACGCAGGCCGGCATGCGGCGGGCGCCGAAGAGCTTGTCCGAGGCGATGCCGATGAGGATCGGACCCACCAGGCCGGCCAGCTCGAAGGCGGTGGGAACGATGGCCGACGCGACCTTGCCGATGGCGGGCATGCGTTCGTAGACGATCACCGGGCCCCACAGGAGGATGGCGTAGCGGGCGGGCTTGAGCAGGAAGTAGGCCAGGCCCAGGACCAGCACCGTGCGGTTCTTGATCACCTTGCGCAGGGCATTCCAGTGGCTTTCACGCTGACCGCTGCTGGCGATTTCCACTTCGACCGGGGCGTGGCCCACGTCTTCCGGCTTGTTGCGCTGCAGAAAGAAGAACAGCACGGCGACGGCGCCAACCACCAGGGCGGAGGAAATGAACGCCATGCGCCAGTCATGGAACACGTCGTAGGCCCACCAGCCGGCGAAGGGCGTGGCCACCAGGCCGCCGAAGGCATAGCAGGTGCTCCAGTAACCCAGCACGCGGCCGCGTTCGCGGGTGGCGAAGAAGCTGCCGATGTTCTTGCACAGCCCCGACCAGCCGGTGGACTGGGCCAGGCCCTGGACCACCATGCAGGTGGCGAAGATCGGCAAGGTGGCGAAGGTGCCCATGGCGACCGCAGCCAGGGCGGAGATCACCAGGCCGCCGAGCACCACCACGCGTGGGCCGAAACGGTCGGCGAAGATGCCCCAAGTGAACTGGCCCACCGCGTAGGCGGCGAGGTAGAGGGCGTCGAGGTTGGCCATCGCGGCCTTGTCGAGTTCGAAGCTCGGGTCCTCGCCGATGCCGAGCTTGGCGACGGAGAAGGCTTTCCGGGTGAAGTAGAAGGCGGCGTAAGCCAGCCAGGTGATGAGGAAGATCTGGACGCGCCAGCGCTGGAGGGACTTCCAGCCGCTGTGCAAGGCACCTGCGTTGTTGTTCATGGTTCTGACCCCGTGTGGGTATGCCGGACAGTGCAAATAGGGAGGTTGTTGTTGTTTTGCTGCTGGGCTGTCTAAACGCACGGCCTTGGTCAGATGGCAGCGGTCGTGGCGTCAGGCGGATGGATGAGGTTCTGCGCTACTGATGCTCCCTGCCCGGCTTTCCGAGCGGTCGGTTTACTACGGAAATGTTTCAGAAAAAGGTCATCGCACCACGCTTCCGCTACCCGCAGCAGGAACCGTCTCAGGACAGTGGGTGACCTTGAATGGGCTGGCCTCTCGACTCAGGCAGCCGTTTGCCCGATCTCCACACCCATCACCTCCAGGGTGTCGGCGATGGCACGCAGCAGTTGGCGGACGATGTGCTCGTCGATCTGGCCGATGCAGCCGATGCGGAAGCTCTCGGCGACGGTCAGCTTGCCGGGGTAGATGATGAAGTTGCGGGCCTTCAGCTCCTCGTAGAAGCGCTTGAACTCGAAGTTCGGATGCTCAGGGCTGAAGAAGGTGGTGATGATCGGCGACAGCCACTGGTCTTCCAGCAGGGTCTTGAAGCCGATCTCGCGCATACCGGCCACCAGCACGTCGCGGTTGCGGCTGTAACGCGCCAGGCGGCCCGGTACGCCACCTTCGGCGGCGTGCTGTTCCAGCGCCGTACGGAAGGCCACCACGCTGTGGGTCGGCGGGGTGAAGCGCCACTGGCCGGTGCGTTCCATGTAGAGCCACTGTTCGTAGATATCCAGGGCCAGGGAGTGGGCGCGGCCCTTGGCGGCTTCCAGCACCGGGCGGCGGATGATCACGAAACCGAAGCCGGGGATGCCTTCGATGCACTTGTTGGCCGAGGACACCAGCACGTCGAAGGCGATTTCATTCACAGTCAGCGGTACGGCGCCGAAGGAGCTCATGGCGTCGACGATCAGGCTCTTGCCGTGGGCCTTCACCACGTCGGCGATTTCACGCAGCGGGTTGAGGATGCCCGAGCTGGTTTCGCAGTGGACCAGGAAGACGTTGGTAACGTCCGGGTTGGCCTTCAGCAGGGCGTCCACTTCGTCGGGCTGCGGCGGCAGGTAGTCGCCCTTGTCCAGGGTGATGTAGGCGCGGCCGAGGTAATCCAGGGTCTTGGCGGCGCGCTGGCCGTAGGCACCGTTCATCAGGATCAGGCACTTGCCGTCGCGGGGTATGGCGGTGGCCAGGGCGGCTTCCACCGAGAAGCTGCCGCTGCCCTGCAGGGGCACGCAGGCGAAGCTGTCGTCCTGCACGCCGGCCATGGAGAGCAGTTCCTGGCGCACTTCGGCGGTCACCAGGTTGAAGGCGCCGTCCCACGAGCCCCAGTCACGCAGCATGGCTTCCTTGGTGGCCTTGGAGGTGGTCAGCGGGCCGGGGGTGAGCAGGTAGGGCTCGCCGAGGGCGGGGGTCGCCAGCGGTTGGGCATTGGTCGGGAATTCGGCTTTGGTCATGGTCGTCTCCAGCGTTGTTCTGGTGAGGGCGCGTTGCGATGGAGAGATAAAACCAATTCCAGAAAAATAAAAAAAATCGATTTATAGTATTTCAAATATAAGTTGAGCTTATTTGTTGAGGTGCAGGCGGATGGCGGTTTCCCAGGCACAGCTCAAGGCCTTCCACGCGGTGGCGGTGCACGGCAATTTCACCCGCGCGGCCGAGGCGCTGTTCCTCAGCCAGCCGGCGGTTTCCGACCAGGTGCGCAAGTTGGAGGAGCGCTTTGGCATCCTCCTGTTCCACCGCAACAAGCGCGCCGTGCAACTGACCGACCTGGGCGAGCGGCTGCTGGCCATCACCCAGCGGCTGTTCGCTGCCGAGGGCGAAGCCGAGGAGTTGCTGTCCACCTCGCGGGCGCTGGAAACCGGCAGCCTGACCCTGGCGGTGGACTCGCCGGTGCACCTGCTGGGGCATATCGCGCGCTTCTGCGAGCGCTTTCCCGGCATCCGTGTGAGCCTGGTCACCGGCAACAGCGACGAGTGCCTGCGCCGGTTGCAGGAGTACAAGGCGGACTTCGCGCTGCTCGGTCGGGTGGTCGAGGACGACAGCCTTATCACCCAGGTGCTGAGCAGTGACCCGCTGGTGGCTTTCGTCGCCCACTCGCACCCCTGGGCCACGCGGGAGTCCATCGTCCTCGCCGACCTGGAGGACATGCCGATGGTGCTGCGCGAGCGCGGTTCCATGACCCGGCAGATCCTCGAAGAGGAGATGCGCCGCGCCGGTATCGCCATACGCCCGGCCATCGAGGTGGAAGGCCGCGAGGCCACCTTCGAGATGGTTGCCGCCGGCCTTGGCGTTGGCCTGGTGTCGGCGGCCGAAGTGGGTGCCAGTGCCAACGTGCACGTGCTGCCGATCCGCGACTGCCTGCAGCGCATGACCGAGACGCTGGTGTGCCTGCGCGAGCAGGGCTCGCGACGGATCATCGAGACTTTTTTCGACATCGTGAGGTCGAACGGCGGCTAGCGGGTTCGCTCTTTCCTTGTCCGTCGGAAATAGATTTGGAGAAATAGAAATACATTTTGAGAAACGGTAATACAATTTGAGACGCAATTCCGACAAGGAATAAGCGCCCCCTTTACCTTCCCCGCTCATCCGCTCTGGGCCAGCGCAAATCCCGTGGCGTTAGGATGAGTGAGATCTTGCTGCTCCCCTACGGATTCACTGCTGTGCTCGGACGCATCGACTTCACGGGCATGGGAGGTATTGAGGTGGGCAGGCGTCGGTTTCAAACGGAAGCAGATATTGAGCGCGCGATTCGAGATGGCTTCGGCCAAGGAACCGGGGTGGATTACAAGCCTTGGTTGCGCGTGCGTGACGTCCCCTCTCAAGGGCTATCGAAGAAGACCCTAGGCGTAAAGGTTCCTCGCCCATATCAACTCCTTTCTCAGAATGAACACCTCTACTTTCTGACACTGGAGTTCTCACGCTCCGTGACCGACATAAGAGAACAATACCCACTCCTGCCGAGATCAAAAGCCGAAGAAGCTGCTCAGTTATTGGGCTTTACCTACCCAAGATATCCTGGTACCAGCCTTAATTACGTACTGACGACAGATTTTCTCGTTACGACAGTTAACGCAAGCGGAAATCAAGTAATAAGCGCAAGAACAGTTAAAGAAGAGTCAGCTTTTGATGGCGGCGGCGCTTATAGAGTCTCAGAAAAGCTGGAAATCGAGAGGGTTTTTTGGGAAGCGCAAGGTGTCGAGTGGAAGTTGGTTCTTAAGGAAACTTTGTTCCAAACAAGTTTTGCGCGAAATCTTGCCTGGCTAAGAAAGAATGCAAAGATAGATCGCGATCTGCAAAACTACGCGCTACAGAAGAAATTTATAGCTGAGTTGCAAAATTGTGTTGCTAACGAATGGACGATCGAAGAGGGGCTAAGAAAGGTCGGTCGAAAGATTTTTGTGCCGTTCCCCGACTGCAAAAGGCTTTACCAAAATCTGCTGTGGAATAGAAAAATTCTAATTGATCTGAAAGCGGAGTTAATAAGTTGGTCGACACAGCTTCCTAAATTCGAAGTTGATTCCAAATTAATACTGGCGGCGGATCAGAAAATAGAGATGACAGCATGAGTATTTTGGTAAATGACATCGTTGAGCCATTGGCGGATAGTGTGCCATTTAAGTGTTTGGCCCGAGTGTTGTGGGTCGACCAGAATCGTAATTCGATTTACTTAATGATGCTTGAAAAACCAATGAAAAAGCCTTGGCGGCTATCTTTTGATCAGTTGGCCGAATGGTTGTCGACGAATGAAGTGAGGGTCGCCAAGGAGTCAGTGCCGGCTTTTATGGTCAGGGATGAAACTGAAGTATCTCCGTGGGAAGTTGAGATACGGGATAGGAATTGGCGCTTGATTGAGCCATTGATTCAGGCAAGCCTAGATGGAAGTATCTTCCATGGGGACTGTTTTCCAAGATCAGTCAATGATCAAGTGAGGAAAGTTGGATGCCATAAATCACAAATATATAGATTGATTTTCCGATTTTGGTATTACGGCCAGTCAAAGAACTCATTACTGCAAAATCGTACGAATGCTGGTGCTCCTGGGGTTAAAAGAACCTATCGGAATGGTGCTAAACCCGGTCGGCCGATAAAGTATTTGGGCGTTAATTGCGAGCCAGAAGCAAAAATAATTGATGATACAGACTTGAGGTGTATACGAATCGGGTTCTCACTTTATGCTAGTGATCGAAAGATTACTTTGGCGAAAGCTTATCGAAAAATGCTGGAGAAATTTTATTCCTATCGGTGTGTTGATCTTAGTTCCGAATACTTAGAGGGAGATACAAAGGTAGAGATATATCCCGTAGGAAGTAAGCCTACTATAGGGCAGTTTAAATATTGGGGGAGTAAGATCTATACGGACATAGATATACTTAGGGGGAGGACATCGTATAAAAACTGGCAAAAGGACAAGCGGGCGCTCAGGGGGAGAGCGCAAGACAATCTTCATGGACCAGGTCATCGTTTTGAAGTGGACGCGACAGTCGCAGATATTTACCTGGTGAGTGAATTTAATCGGAACTGGGTAATCGGGAGGCCAATTATATATGCCGTTCTGGACACCTGTTCTCGCATGGTAGTCGGATTGCATGTTGCTCTAGAGGGGCCTAGTTGGAATAGTGCAAGGCACGCTCTTTATAACGCCTTTACTGAAAAAAAGATATTCTGTGCTGAGTACGGTGTAGAGATTGATGCCACAGAGTGGCCTTGCCATCATCTTCCCTTCGAAGTAATGGTGGATAGAGGGGAGCTTAATAGTCAGGCGGCTGAAAAAAGCCTAGTTGAAAGTCTTGGGATCGATATCTCAGTTGCCCCTCCATTCCGCCCAGATTGGAAATCAGTTGTAGAGCAATATTTCCATATTTCGAACAAGAATATTTGCATTTCTTGGATTCCCGGTGCTGTTTTGGGCAGGGCTAGAGAGCGCGGGGAACGCGACTATCGGGAAGATGCTGTTCTGACTCTTAGGGAGTTTACTAAAATAATAATTGGCGCCGCGCTTCTTCATAATAAAACTTTCTGGAATCCCGAGCTTCTGACGAATGAAATGATCGCTGATGAAGTTGAACCCACGCCCTTGGGAATTTGGGGTTGGGCCTTGAGCAAACAGCGTATTGAGTCTAGAGCCATCCCCGCACAACTTTTATATCTCAATTTATTGCCGCGGGTGGAGGCGAAGGTAAGGGCTGGAGGGATAGAAGTTAATGGGATGATGTATATATGTAATCAGGTAATCGACCAGCAGTGGTTAGAGCGTGCTAGGAACAAAGGAGTGATAAGAGTTTCGGTCTGGTACGATCCAAACTGTTCCTGGCATGTGTGGATAAAGAACTCGTGTGGAGAGTTTGTGCGGTGCTCGTTGGTTCCTTCTGACGAGAGGTTCAAAGGCTACAGGGTCGAAGAGGTAGTGGATATGATGGCTATCTATAAGAAACCCAGTCCTCGAGAAAGAGAAAGTAAACTCCAATCGCAGGTTGACCTGGACATGATTGCACAAGGGACTGTCGATCATGCTGTTGCAGAGAAGAAAAAGAAGCCCAAGCCGAAATCTAAAAAAGAAAGGGTTTCATATATATCTGAAAACAGAAGGGTAGAAATGCTTCAAGAGCGTGAGCGTCTTCCTGTGCCAACGGGGTTACGCGATTCGAGTATGGTTGAGTCGGATGTCGAGATTGGTTCAGTTGAAGTTGTGGATACTCGGCTGCAGAAAACCATCGCGATGTTAAGGCGGGAGCGTGGCTAAATGGCAATCCTTAGAATGAAGGCTGAATACTGCAAAAGCGAGGTTTCTGAATATCGAGGAAATCCACTCATTGAAGCTCTTCCTCGAATACTCACAGTTGAAGAAGTTGCTCGTTCAGTTGGTAATTACCCAGAGTTGCCAGGGGGTGAGATAGCTTTGGATGCATCTGTTAGGCTTCATTGCGTGCATCGGATGCTGGATTTGGTAGTAGCTATTCCTCTTCATCTTGACTTAGCTCAAGCCGTATCAGAAGTGCTTAGGCGTGGGTACGTTGGTAGAAATCCAATGGAGGTCCTAACCACGAAGCATTTATACAGCGTGGCTGCTGGTAATGAGGCTCGGAGCGGGTTGACATCCACAGCTACCTCATTCTGTTTGGTAGGTCTGAGCGGTATGGGAAAGACTACCGCGTTGAAGGTAATTCTCCGGTCTTATCCACAGGTGATCTGGCATAAGAAATACAATTCCAGGTCTTTCATAAACGCTCAAATCGTATATCTCTATATCGACTGCCCCTTTGATGGAACACTAAAAGGGCTTTGCCTCTCGTTTTTTGACGCTGTAGATGAGGCATTGGGGCGCGATCACTATGGGGAAAAGTACAGCCGCAAATCTTCGGTGGACGAGATGGTTCGCGGAATGAAAAAAATTGCTAGTACCTTTTACCTTGGGGCTTTGTTTGTCGATGAGTTGCAGCATCTTAAGCGAGCCAAAACTGGTGGCTCAGAAAATATGCTCAACTTTTTTGTTAATCTCGTGAATTCTGTGGGTATTCCTATAATTCTGATAGGAAATAACTCAATGCTTAATTTATTTTCCGATCAAATGCGAAATGCACGGCGCGCGTCGGGGCTCGGTGTTTATGAATTTGAGCGATTTGACAAGGATGACGTAGTGTGGAGTTATTTGGTTGATGAGGTCTGGAAATATCAATGGCTTCCGCAATTCTTAGATCTCAGTCAAGATGTCCGTGATGCTTTGTATGACCTAACTCAGGGTGTTACTGATTTTCTTGTAAAACTAATGATTTTAGCCCAGAGATATGCAATTCAAGAGGATATTGATTGCTTAAGTATTGATATCTTGCGTCGCGTGGCTAACGATAGAATGAAAATTCTTAAACCAGCTTTGGATGCTTTGCGAAGCAATGATTATCGAAAGATTTCTATGTTTGAAGATCTGCTGCCAGCGGAAGATCAGATAAATTCCATGATGGCATGGGCTCCATCTACTAGTGATGTTCTTGGTTTGCTCGGTCGTAGTCGAGGCAGCGAATTAACGATATCAGCTTATTCATCTTCATCGCATGATGATAAGCCAAGAACGAAAGAGAAACGCATCAATGATCCCTTGGAGGATTTTCGGGCTCGTGGGCTGGTTGTAAGTGATCTTGAAGAATTTGATTGATCATGAACGGCGAAGATTTTAGTCGCGAATTATTGTACTTGCCCGAACCTTTTCCTGATGAAACGCTGCACAGTATTTTTTCCCGTTACCATAGATTATCTTGCAATGGGGACTATAGGAGTAGTCTTCAAGAATTGTCTGGGCGGAGAACATTTAATTCATTTCAAGATATACCGACGTGCCTGAGCGGTCTTTCTAAACGCGCAAGTGATTCGTCAAGCTTTACCGTCGAGAGACTGCTTCAATGTCATACTACTTTCCCCTATCTACAGCGGTTTTTGTTGCCGGCCCAGATAAATATACTTAAGCAAAGGTTATTAGGTGAGACGCAGCGCCGTGGTGGTGGAAATGGACTTGGATTTGCGCACATGCGAGGGCAGTCGCTGCCGCGATTCTGTCCAAAGTGTCTTGATGATGATTATTCTAACTTTGGGCAGCCATATTGGCACCGAGTTCATCAGCTTCCAGGAGTATGGATCTGTCCTTGGCATCGCCATGTATTGAAATACATTGATAGTGTCTGGTTGGCTAAGGACCCTAGACGGCTATTCTTGCCGGACGATTCTGAAATCTTAGGTGCGGTGAAATCGCTCTTCATAGATCATGATAATGATCTTATGGTTAAAATTTCTATTAGTTCATCCCTTCTTCTGTTTAGTGAAGAATTTCTATTCGATTTGCCAAACGCCCGCAAGGCAGCCAGACAGGCTTGCTGCTCGGTTGGGTTAATGTCCAACGATAGATTGAATATTGAGAAAATCACTAACTATTTTTCAAGGGTATTACAGACTTTACCAAGCACGGGGGAGTTTCATTTTTTAGCTTGTCCCAAAGGAAAGCTACTTCCTTCTTGGGTATTAGAAGCTCTAAGAACCCCTTATCGATATCGTCCTCCGTTGGAGTATCTAATCCTGTGGGAGGGGTTGGGTATAAACCTCGCCAGCGCTGGAATTGCTATTGGCTGCGATGTGATATCTGAGAATGATGCTGGGAGCGTAAATTCCGCAGTTGGTCGATGCTCGCGGCGTAAAAAAAAGACTGTTTGTTACACGGAGACCGTCCGGCGGAGAGATGCTTTTATAAGTGATGGTTGTGAATGTGCCTCTAGAAGAGCTTTCTATAAATGGCTTCGTAAGAATGATCGGGAGTGGCTAGATGCCCATAAACAATCCCCTGGTCGTGGGCGTAAAAGAGGATACTCCGTAGAAGAATGGGGGCGTCGTGATATGGATATGTCGGCAGCTATTAAAAAGGTCGTAGAGCGAATTAACTCACGCAGTGGGCCTCCGGTGAGAATTACAATTGGTTTGATTTTAAGAGAGCTTGGGATTTCTCGTCATTTGCTGAGCTATATTGATCGCATGCCTCTAAGCCGGTCTTTGTTTCTCTCGGTGCAGGAGTCGCGAAATGAATTCATATACAAAAGGGCAGTTTGGGCATACCGTTCGGTCATGGAAGATAAAGGTTACTGTGATCAGTCAATAGTGCTTCGTTACGCTAACATAAAAAGGCCGGAAAACTGGTTGGAGCTTTTCGGAAAGATAAGAGGGGATTTACTCGAAGTGGTTTGACTGTATTGAAGGATGCTGATCGTTATAACCCGATGCCCAGCAATCGACAGCATAATTACTAAGCGAAATCTATTTGGAAATTTCCTTTACTCCGCTTCCCAACGAGTATGTAGCCTCGGCCGTACGACGTGGTAGAGAGATGCTTGAAACGGGAAAACTAAGAAAAGAAGATTACATCATCCGTAAAGCGCCTTACGGTGAGATCAAATTCCCATCAGTTTTTTCGGAGGCAGGGATAAGTCAACAGGTTCTACAAAATAATACTTTATATCCATTAGCTGCTGTGATGGGGTTGGCTGATAAAGCAGCCACTATCTTAACCCCGACAGCGAATTGGAAAGTCTGTGCTCAGTGTGTTTTTGAGGATATTGACTGTTACGGAGTGGCATATGTGCGTCGACACAACACCATTAAATCAGTCCAGCTCTGCAGTAAGCACGCAACTCAGCTATTAAGTAGCTGTCCAGCCTGCAAGAAAACTATTGCTCAGCATTCAAATATGGGGTTTCGGACGTGTAGCGAACAGTATGGCGTGGAGGATATAAATATATTTTTCGACTCGCCTCGACATATGTTCTCAAGGTTTATTGAAGGCCTACTTGAGTACAATGGGGAGCCTTGCAGTTTGAGTGTTGCGGGAATTATTATACTCTATAAGCTGTTGGCTATGGGGTATAGCCTTAGTCGTATGCAGTTGGATCTGGATAGAGTCAATAGGGAGTGTAATTATCTACTAGGTATTGAGTCAGTGAATTCGGAATTTTTTTTGCGCAGTACTACATTAAGCACATATGTGGAGATGGCTTTTTTAGCATTTAGGGAGCCAGGTAGCTACTTGTTCTCACTTACCGATCGCGATGTTTGGAAAACTTTGGAAGAAGAGGTTCGGTGGGGGCTCACGCCCTAAAGGAACAGGTGTGAAGTAATCTCGGACGCGTGTTCCGGCTAGAGTAACTGGAAGAGGATTCCTCTGCGGAGTTGTGGTGACAATTGCTGTGTCGGTTCATTTAAGCCGCTACCATTTGCAATGGGAGGCCGCGCTCAGTCACCTGCTTTGGCACTGCAATTACCCAATTGGATCAACCATGGACGATACCTTGAATCTCATCTTTGGCTGCAGCAATGATCTGCTCAGACTGCGTGGCGACCAAATCCTGAGGGCGCTTACCGCCAAGAAAGCTATTTACGGAGGCAAACCAGTACGCTAACCCCCAGTTGTCCTTCGTGTCGCCGAAAACCTTCAGTACGTCCGTCATTGTCTTCAGAGGACGATAACCCTGATGTGGATCCAGGCCGTAGGCCGGGAAGTAGTCGTTGCCGTGGTGCTGGATCGCAAAGATCTTCCCTTCCCGCTTCCACTTGTTGGGCTGTGCGCTGAGGTTCTTTCCGCTGTAGCCGCATAACCGCGAGGCTTCCGCTGCGGAAAGCCAGTCGCCACTCTCCAGCACGGCTTTCCTAGCCCTGGCCACCATTTGAGCTTCCTTGAGTACCGTTGGCTGGATCGGCGCCTTGGCTACCAGCAACGACACGATCTGCTCAATGGTCTCCCGCTGGTTACTGAGCATCGTCTCGGTAAGCAGTTGGGCGCAGGCGGCAAGGGACAGAGAGAACGCCTTCCACTCTTCCGCAGAATCGCACAAGACCGTAAACGCTACGGCATGGCCTTCCTTTTCCGTGCGTAAGCGTGTGGCAATCTCCGCGGGCGGACCCTCTAGAATGCTTTGGATTTCGACATGTCCACTGAAATTCATGGCCGTCTCCCACGCGTTGGTAATGAGGATTATCACCCTATCAGTGAGCTCAACATAACCCATTCGGATGTAAGGCAAATGGAAGCGGGCATGAGCGGTGGCTAGTGCGTCCCCTGGTTGCGCAGTTGCGTGATGCCGAAGAGGGGTTGGTCCACCGTCCTGCATTGGAGGACATGAAGGTGAAGAACGTGGAGGCCAACGCCACCGGCGTGATCATCTTTGGCGAGTACCTTGATGGCCACGCTTCGGACGTGGAGGTGCGGGCATGTGCTCCTGCTTGCGGCGTGAACGAAGATCCTGTGTGCGGTAGTGGCAGTGGCGCGATGGCAGCTTTCATTCGCCATACGAAGCAAGCCGACTATTTCGGGAAGCATGTGCAGGCGAGTCAGGGCGCTGTGCTAGGTCGCGAAGGCGTGATTTACCTGACGATCTCGGATGATTCGATCCAAGTTGGCGGTAACGCAGTGACCTGCATCGATGGCGAGATCTCAGTGGGCTAATTTCCTGCCCACCCCTACATTACGGATTTATTGCCTCGTTCAAGTTGCCATTCAATCGAGACCTGCAGTCGCTTAGGCACCGGGTCACGACGAGGATGAACGAGGCAATAGCCGTAGTTTTGGGTTCCCACGAAGTCTCCAAACGGCATAACCAATTCCCCACAAGCGATCCAATCTGCAACCAATCGCTCTCGTCCCATAGGGCAGGACAATCAACTTCTGCCCAGGCTAGATAACCAGCGCTCCACTAGAGCATTTCTCTCTTCACGCGACAGCAACGCGACGCCGTTAGTCACCAGGGCTTCGGAGTTGCCGGTATGGGGGTTCACTACCCTGGTTCCGATACTCTGTCTGACGTTTGGGTTCGAGCTCCAACGCAGATTGAAAGCTGCCAAACGGGGAAACCAGAACTGACTGGTGTACGGCAGATTGTCGTGAATCCACCACGCCAAAGGGGTCCAGTCGCCATGCCGCTCGTACCAAGGTAGCAAGGCAGGAACGACGATGCAGGCGGTGGCGCCAAGATAGCCCTGAGAGTCAGGGTAATCCCAGATATGCGAAGCAAAATTCCGCTCATTGTCCGCGCAGCTGTACTGTCGATTGTTCTCTGCTCCCTTGGCATTTACGGCAGGAGAGCGGTACGCCGACCGAATGGCAATCCTGCCGAAGCGATCTTGCAGAGGTTCGAGCAGCTCGTCACAGAGCCTGCGGCCAGCTTCGATCGCCTTGGCAGGAAAGTCCGGAACGTTGCGAATCCCCTCAATCTGGCTGATTTCCGAGTAAAGGAAATCACGCATGAAAAAGCTCTTCGACAACTGCACACGGCCTAGCTCTTCCAGCGCGCCAACGGTTGCGGGCTTATCCACGTCTTTCCACCTCTGGGTATACCGGCTGGGCAACAGCCCGGCACCTCTCGCTATACGCGAGGGATCATGGATCGAAGTTCTAGCAGTCCCATTTCCATAAACTGCCGTACTGCGTCGTCCACAAGCCGACCCTGCGCGATCTTCGAGGCAACGCCACCAATCACGATCTGCGGGTAGCGGACCAGCTCCACAGGGATAGCCCAGAGCGTTTCGTTGAGCTGTTGCTGAGCGCGGACGCCGCCAGTGAATGCCGGAGAGGCGGTGAAAGTGAGGACTGGTTTGCCCTTGAGTACCGACTTGCCGTGGGGGCGAGAAAGCCAATCAAGTGCGTTCTTCATCACGCCCGACATGCCATGGTTGTATTCCGGAGACCCGATCACCAGACCGTCCGCTTCAAGTACAGCTTGGCGGAGCCGTCGGACCGCTTCAGGCGCCTTGATGCCGTCGCCGTCCAGATCCTCGTTGTAAAGGGGAATGTCGTGGAGACCGTGGACGATCAATCGGCTATCCACCGGCAATAACTCTTCGGAGATTGTCCGAAGAATCACGTCGTGGACGGAGTTGGCCCTCAAGCTTCCTGAAAGCCCCAGAAGTTGTACTGTTCTCATCCTGACCTCCCCTCAGTCACGTTCGAGGGCAAGTGCGACGCCTTGCCCGCCACCGATGCATAGCGTGGCAAGTCCACGCCGAGCGTCACGCCTGTTCATTTCGTGCAGCAGCGATACCAGGATTCGGCAGCCCGATGCCCCCAGCGGATGGCCCAGCGCAATGGCGCCACCATTCACATTGACCTTACCGGTGTCCCACCCCAGCTCCCGGCCTACCGCCAGGGTCTGAACAGCGAAAGCCTCGTTCGTTTCGACGAGATCCAACTGATCCAAGTGCCAGCCGGCCTTTTGCAGGCACAGGTCGGTCGCGAATACCGGCCCGATCCCCATTACCGAAGGTTCGACTCCAACGCTGGCAAAGGCTCTCACAGTCACTAGTACCGGTAGCCCATAGGCCCGGGCCCGGTCGGCACTCATGATCATGACGGCGGCAGCTCCGTCGTTCAGCGGTGAAGCATTTCCTGCAGTGACCGAACCGTCCTTATGAAAGGCCGGCCGGAGCCTGCTCAAACCTTCCAGGGTGGGCTCGATAGCGGGCAGCTCATCCTCCACAAGTGTTCGGGATTCGCCTTTGCGACCCGGCACAGCCACTGGGACGACTTCGGCCTCAAACCGACCTGCGAGTCTGGCGTTAGCCGCTCGTCGATGCGACGACAGCGCATAGGCATCTTGCTGTTCGCGAGTGATCCCGTACTGCTCGGCTAAGTTCTCCGCAGTCATGCCCATGTGATAGTCATTGAAGGTGTCCCACAAGCCATCGTGGATCATGCTGTCCAGTAGCTCGCCATGCCCCATGCGCAAGCCCTGCCGCGCACGGTCCAACAGATAGGGGGCGACGCTCATGTTTTCTTGTCCGCCAGCCAGGACGACTTCGGCATCGCCGCTTCTAATCGACTGGACCGCCAGGTGGACTGCCTTAAGACCCGATCCACAGACCTTGTTGAGAGTGAAGGCCGGCACGGTAAACGGAAGTCCGGCAGCTACCGCGCTCTGACGAGCAGGATTCTGCCCGGCGGCGGCGGTCAGAACCTGCCCCATGATGACCTCATCGACGTCCTCCGCCGGTACCCTCGTACGGTCCAACAGGGCACGTAGAACCACTGCACCGAGTGCGGTGGCCGGTACTTGAGACAGCACTCCACCGAACCGTCCGATGGGCGTGCGGACGGCAGCAACAATCACAACGTCAGTCATTGGCGTTCTCTGAACGACCCCGTCCACTCCGCGAGCAGACGGAGGTGACCGTGGCCTAGGTGGTCAATTGGTGGAACGACCCACCATGAAAAAGGCAGCCTTCGCGACTTGCTGCGAGCGGTTGCGCCAGGCATGTCGTGTGGCGTTCTGAATGATCACGTCACCGGCGCGCAGCAGCTTCTCCTGACCGTCATCAAGCTCCAACCAGAGCTCGCCTTCCAGCAGGATGCCGTAGTCGATAGTCGGGGTTCGGTGCATGCCGGGCTGGTCAGGCTCGAAGCACTGAAACAGGCCGGGTAGAGCATCATTCATTTCGCCCAAGGCACGCTCCGGGTCGATGGGCGCAGCCATCACCGCGTCCGGAGGGAAGCTGACCATCAGCAGAGAGTTCTCCCCTGGGCCTGGGATGAGCGAGCCCTGAATCAAGGTCGGGTCATCTTGTTCGCCCGTCCCCGTACCGCTGCACCAGACTTGTGCCATGCCATGGCCCGGCAAGTCCTGGAAATCCTTGTGTCGGGGAGCCGGACCATCCGACAGGAAAACCGACCGGCCCGACTCGTTGTGACCGGTCACCACTCTTCTCACTTTCATGCTCGACACCACTCCGGTGGATCGGATGGAAATGCCGGGCGGAGCTCAGACTCCGCCCGGCACCGGCTCAGGGCGCGATGACGTAGTTGCTGAAGCCGCCGTTGCGGTTCTCGATCCCGCTGATCGCCTGGTTGACTTGCTCCAAGGGGAAGACGTTGTGTTCGAAGAACGATAGGTCTAGCGCTCCCGATTCCACCATGTCGGCCATTTCCTGGCCTTGCCCCGTGGTGAACCAGGCAGAGCCGCTGACATTGATGTCGTTGTCCATGATCCAGTGCAGGTCGAGCGGTACTTCGCCGGCCACGGCACCGATGTTTACCAGGTGACCAGATCGGTGGAGCGAACGCAGGGCGTCTACCAGCGGCTCGTAGGAGGCGCCCGGGCCGAGGGCATCAATTACCGCATCGACGCCTTCACCGCGGGTGACCTGATTCGCCCACTCGGCGATGGAGCCGTTGCCCAGGTTGTGGATCTCAATGCGGCCCGGTGCAGCCAGATCCTTGACCCGCTGGAACAGCGACTCATTGCGCGCGGTGCCGAGGATCTTGCGTGCGCCCATGGCCAATGCCAGGGCAACAGCGCCGAGGCCCAGAGTGCCGCTGATACCGTTGATTAGCACCGTGCTGCCAGGACCGACGTTCGCTTTCTTCAGCGCGCGGTATGCAGTACCCAGGTAACCCAGTCGTGCGGCGGTTTCGAAGCTCAAGTTGTCCGGTAGTTTCACCAGGCTGTACTGGGGCGCCGGCATGTACTCGCACAGTCCGCCATAGGGGTAGTGCTCGAACATCTGCGGGCTGCGTGCAGTGAAGCCGAAGTAGCCGTTGAAGGTGTAGGCGCTGCAGCCGGTGGTATTGCCGGCGCGGCAAGCACGGCAGGAACCGCAGTAACGTGCCGGATTCACGTAAACGCGATCGCCGGGCTTGAAGTCGTAAACCTGTTCACCCACCTGTTCGACCACACCAGTCGGGTCGAGGCCAAAGATGGCAGGGAGTTTCGGCAGAGGCAGATGAGGGAACCAGGTGGTCCAGTTGGTCAGGATGTTGTGCAGGTTCGGCACGATACCGCAGGCCTTGACCCGTACCAGTACCTCAGTGGGACGAATGGAAGGAACGGGAATGTTTTCCAGCTCCATGGGTTTGCCGCATTCGTACATACGGGCAGCACGCATCATCTTCGTCATGGGTAACTCCAACTCTTGTTCTTGTTTTGCAGATACGCCCCGGCAACTCGCCGAGACTTGTCGTTGTGTGTGGGCCGCGCGCTAGCGAAGACCATCCTCGCCTTTAACGTCGGCCGCAGCCAGGCCTCCCAGACGCGCGTGGATCCGTCCACCCGTGGCCATCGCGAGGCCAAATGCAATTTCGTTGCGACGCGGACCATCCCAGAGGGTCATTTCGGCGACGCCAAAGTGGCTGCGTACGTAGGCCGCCTGGATATGCCCCAGCGGCAGTATCAGACGGCACCCGGGACCACCGATGGTCTTGGCGGACGGCACGATAGCCTTGGGTTCGCCGAGGGCTTCACGCATTGCCCAGCCACCGGCTTCGTGCCAGACCGCGCCGTGTTCCAGTTCGCCATCCTCACCCACGATGGCCGCTTTGCCATAGGCCTGGACCATCTCCTTACCACCCAGCGCCTGGATCAGTCGTCCCGAGAGATCACGGCCGAGCATGCGCAGCTCCTGCATGAACGGCAGCAGGTCTTCCTCGTAGCGCCCAGCGTAAGGGTTTTCGATAACCGCGACTGCGACGGCAACGCGCAGCGGTTGAGTGGCCAGCGGGCCGCCTTCATGGAGAACCTCCTCCACGTCCAGTTTGTATTTGCGGACTTTCACCAAAGACATGCTCGTTCTCCTGCTGGTACTGCCGGGAAAGTTTTTCGTGATGGGGCTTCCGCATTATGCATCTTATGATTTACTGTGCAAGAAATTATGTTTTGTGCACAAAAACAATGAGGAGGACACCCCAATGAAACTCATCTCTTACCAGCACAGCGGTCGCCCCAGCTTCGGCGCCGTCGTGGGGGACCGGGTCGTGGATCTGGCCAGGCATCTGCCTGGTGTGCCTGATCTGGCTGCTCTGATCGCCAATCCCGAAAAGCTGGCTCAGGCCAAGCTGTTGGCGGCCAACGCCACCACCGATCATGCACTGGATGAAGTGCGCCTTGACCCGGTCATTCCAGCGCCCGGCAAGATCATCTGTGTTGGCATCAACTACGTGGCCCACGCCGAGGAGGCGGGTCGCAAGGTGGGCAACCACCCGGTCATCTTCCAGCGCTTTGCCGAAACGCTGCTGGCACACGACGCTCCGCTGGTGCGCCCCTCGGTCTCCAAGGAGTTCGACTTCGAAGCCGAGCTGGCTGTGGTGATCGGCAAAGGCGGGTCGCACATCGCTCCGGAAGACGCGATGGAGCATGTCGCTGGCTATACCTGCTTCAACGACGCCAGCGTTCGCGACTGGCAGTTCCATACCCATCAATACGGCATGGGCAAGACGTTCCGCAGTACTGGCTCGCTGGGCCCATGGCTGGTGACGGCGGACGAAATCACCGACTATCGAGAGCTCCAGGTTCGCGGCATTCTCAACGGTGAACAGATGCAAGAAGGCAGCCTGTCCGAGTTGGCATTCGATATCCCCCACCTGATTTCGTACGTCTCGCAGGCGCTGGACTGGAACCCTGGCGACATCCTCGCCACCGGCACCCCGAGCGGGATCGGCTTTAAGCGTACGCCGCCGATCTTCCTCAAGCCCGGCGATGTGTTCGAGGTGGTGATCACGCAGATCGGCACGCTTTCGAACCCCGTTATCGACGAAGTCTGAGCTTCCCCCCAACTATCACAAGAACGGGACATTCCTCATGGCCACTCTTCCCCGGATCAACTTCACCCATACGGGCACTTTCTGTGCCGACCTGGACAACATGGTCGAGTTCTACTGCCAGAAACTCGGCTTCATCGTCAGTGACAAAGGTGTGGCCTCCACCGGCCACCGCCTCTTTTTCATGACCCAGAACTCCGAGGTCCACCACCAACTTGTGCTGTTTGATGGAAAGCCCACCGATCTGCCATTCAACCCCATCAACCAGCTGTCTTTCCTCCTCGACTCCCTGGACGACCTGAAGAGCTACTACGCCTTCGCCAAGGCCAACGGTATCCAGAACATCGACCAGGTTGACCATGGCAATGCCTGGTCCATGTACTTCAAGGACCCTGAGGGCAATCCGATCGAGATGTACGTGGATTCGCCCTTCTACACCGCGCAGCCATGCCGCGAGCCGCTGGACCTGGACCAGAGCAGCGAGGAGATCCTGGCGCGCACCGAGGCCATGTGCCGACGTCGTCCGGGCTTCCAGACACGCGAAGAATGGATGCAATCAATCAGCGAGCGCATCGCCGAGCAGCGCGTTCGTTGGTAATCCAATCCGTGCGGCCCCCAGGGGCCGCACGTCACCGCGGGTAGAGCGTTGGCTATGCATAAGAACTTCATTGATGGGACATGGTGCGCAGGGACGAACGTGCGCGAGAACCTGAATCCCTCTGACATTACCGACCTGGTCGGGCTGTATGCGCAGGCCGACTTTCAACAGACGCAACTGGCAATCCAGGCCGCCGTGCAAGCACAACCGCAGTGGGTTGCCGTTGGTGCGCAACGACGCGCTGAAGCCCTTGATCGTGTCGGTACCGAAATACTCGCCCGACGAGAGGAACTCGGACGGCTGCTGGCCCGGGAAGAAGGTAAGGTGCTGTCCGAGGCGATCACGGAAGCGAGTCGCGCCGGGCATATCTTCAAGTTCTTCGCCGGAGAGGCGCTCAGGATGTCCGGCGAACACCTGGAGTCTGTCCGACCAGGCATCGAGGTCGACATTCTTCGCCAGCCGGTTGGCGTGGTGGGCATCATCACGCCGTGGAACTTCCCCATCGCCATTCCTGCCTGGAAGATCGCGCCGGCACTCGCCTACGGGAACAGCGTTGTGTTCAAGCCAGCTGACCTGGTGCCCGGCAGCGCCTGGGCTCTGGCGGAAATCATCAGCCGCGCCGGTCTTCCGCCCGGCACCTTCAATCTCGTGATGGGGCGCGGCAGTGTCGTTGGGCAGGCACTGGCTGAATCTGCTGACGTGCGGGCAATCAGCTTCACAGGGTCCACTTCCACCGGCCGCCAGCTGATGCAAGTCGCCGGCACCCGGCTGGCACGTCTGCAGTTGGAGATGGGGGGCAAGAATCCACTGGTGGTACTGGATGACGCCGACCTTGATCAGGCCGTGGAATGTGCGGTGCAGGGAGCCTACTTCTCGACCGGACAGCGATGCACGGCCTCGTCCCGTTTCGTCGTGGAGAAAGGCATCTATCAGCGCTTCATCGAGGCCGTTGAGGTTCGCCTCGACGAACTCCGGGTTGGCCATGCGCTGCACGATGACACCCACATCGGCCCGGTTGCGGAAGCCGGACAGCTCCGTCAGAACCTCGACTATGTGGACATCGGCCAGGCTGAGGGCGCCCGACTCGTATATGGGGGACAGCCGTTGAGCAGGCAGACGGAGGGCTACTACATGAGTCCCGCACTCTTCGTCGACGCGGACGCGGACATGCGCATCGCGCAGGAGGAGATCTTCGGCCCGGTCGCATGCGTCGTTCCAGCCGACAACTATGAGCACGCCCTGGACATCGCCAATGGCACCCAGTTCGGCCTGTCTGCCGGGATTTGTACGCGCTCGCTGAAGCATGCCACGCACTTCAAGCGACATGTGCAGAGCGGCATGGTGATGGTGAACACACCGACGGCTGGCGTGGACTACCACGTGCCTTTCGGTGGCACCAAAGCCTCCAGCTACGGCCCCCGAGAACAAGGCCATCAGGCCATGGAGTTCTTCACAACAGTGAAGACCGCCTACACCCAAGCCTGAGCACAGCGCTCGGCCTCGACGACAACAACAAGATGGTAACCACTATGAATTACGACCTGATCATCGTGGGCATGGGCCCCGTCGGCGCAACTGCTGCCAACCTCGCCGGACAGTGGGGACTGAAGACCCTGGTTCTGGACAAGAGCGACACCATCTACCAGAACCCCAGGGCAATGGGCTTCGACCAGGAAGCCATGCGTACCTTCGACAACATCGGTCTGGCCGATGCGATCGAATCCCACGTCATGCCCTACCGGGCCTCGCACTACATCAATCACGAAGGGCAACCAATCAAGCGTATCGAGGCGGCCAAGGCGCCATACGCGCTCGGCTGGGCCCCTAACTACGTGTTCTCTCAACCGCCGCTTGAACGCGCCCTTCGCGAAAACATTCAGTTCTTCGGCAATGTCGAAGTCAGGCTGGGGTGCGAAGTGCAGGACGTCTCTGAGACCAACGGCGTATCCCGCGTTCGACTTCTCCGCAAAGATGGCTCGACCGAGGAGCTGACGAGTACCTACGTACTGGCCTGCGACGGTGGTACCAGTGCAATCCGGACCCGCCTGCAGCTGCAGATGGAGGACCTGGCTTTTGACGAGCCCTGGCTGGTCGTGGATGTGCTGCTCAAGGAGGGCGCCGGCGCCAGGCTCCCCGACACCAACGTGCAGTATTGCGATACCGAGCGGCCAAGCACCTTCGTCGTCGGTCCAGGCCGGCATCGGCGCTGGGAGTTCATGATCAATCCAGGTGAGACACCTGCCGACATCATCCGGACTGAGTCGATCCAGCAGCTGATCTCGCGTTGGCTGTCCGCCGACGAATATGACATCTGGCGCGCATCGACCTATCGCTTCCACGCGCTGATTCTTGAGCGCTGGCGAGTGGGCAACCTGCTGTTCATGGGTGATGCCGCCCATATGACGCCCCCGTTCCTGGCGCAAGGCATGTGTCAGGGGATTCGTGACGCGATGAACCTGATTTGGAAACTCGCCCTCGTTCGCCGCGGCCAAGCCGCGCCAACGCTGCTCGATTCCTACCAGGTAGAGCGCATTCCCCATGTGCGACGCACCACCGAAGTAGCCAAGGAATTCGGTCAGACCATCTGTGAGCGGGATCCACAACGCGCTCGGGAACGCGATGAGCGCCTCAAGGCGGAGATGCGTGCGAATCCGGGTGGCACCGTTCGCCAGTCCCTCATCCCGGGTCTTGTGGGGGGCTTCATCGACCGCCAGGCGCCCGCCGGTGAGCTGTTTCCACAACCGCGGGTGATTAACTGCCTGGGTGAGGAGAACCTGCTGGATCGCTTTACCGGACAGCAGTTCCGGGTGGTCGTGGCGGAGTCGTTCGATCGCCCGGACGAACTGGTCGCGCAACTGGAGCACCGCCTCGCGAATCGAACGCTGCCCATTACCCTGGTGCGGCTGACCTCGGAGGATCCCCAGGAAGAGCATCAGTACCGCGAGTTGGACGACGTACTGGGGGACTGGATGGCCAAGAAAGGCTGCACGGTGTTGCTGGTCCGCCCCGATCATTATGTATACGGCGGTGCGAGGACACTGGAAGAGGCCATCGCACTGTTTGATGACTGCCTGGAGGGCCTGGGAGTTTGAGTGTGACGCAGCTCCAGGTCGGTTTCGGAGCTGCGTTTTTTCATCATCGGGTGCTCGACCGGAGCGCCCTGGCAAGTTCTCTCACAAGGAGAACGTGCTTCCACCATAGAGCGTCACTTCAGTAGAAGTCCCATGCGCCCTACCCGGGCGCACGGGCATTACTGGAGCGTGGAGTGATGCTGCAGCAGAACGTCGGATACCCGGTTCAGCGTGCCCTGGATATGCGCCCGAAGCATGGATACGGCTTTCTCTGAATCGCGAGCCAGCACGGTTTCCATGAGACGCTTGTGCTCATCACCCTTTCTCCGTTCGACCTTGCGACGCAGGGCGCAAAAGCGACGGTAGCGCTCAGCACGATCGAATAGCGAATCGATCATTCCCAGCATCAACGGGGAAGGACAGGCCGACATCAGGGCAAAGTGAAAGGCCTTGTGGCGTGACGACCAGTCGTCGTCGAGCACAACACCAATGCTGCCCAGCTTCTTCTCGACCACGCCGAGACGGTGGTAGGCCCCCAGGACATCGGCTTCCCAAGCGTCGTCGCCGCAGCGAATTGAGTCGGCCAGGGCCTCGCCTTCCAGCAGGCTGCGCAGCCGGGTGATCTGCTCGAAATCATCGACCGACAATCCCGCCACGCGGAAACCCTTGTTCTCGCTGGCTTCGACAATACCCTCCTGCGCCAGGCGATTGAGCGCCTCGCGGATGGGAGAGCTGCTGAGGCCGTAGGACTTGGACAGCTCAGCGACCTTGAGTTTTTCTCCAGGCGCAAGTTCGCAGCAGATGATGGAGCGCTTCATCTGCTGCAGCGCCACCTCGATCAGGGAGCCACTTTGTGGGGTTTGCATAGGGTGACGAGTCCATAGGGGGTTGCACGATAATGGATTTTATGCACAAAAATTCCTTTGTGCAATTTTGTCTTTTCAACTCACGACAAGGTGAAATGCTTCAGCACGACGCGCAGATGTTCTGCCAGTTGAGCCAGCTCTCGTGAGGCGCGCAGGAGCTGGTCGCTTTGCGACTTGCCTTGCTCCGCGGCCTCGCGGACCCGAATCATGCTCTGGCTGACATCACCCGACATACGGCTCTGCTCCTCGGTGGCGGCAGCGACCTGCAGGTTCATGGCATGGATGTTCGCAACATCCTCACTGACCCGTGCAAGCGCGCTGCTCGCCCTGGAAGAATGCTCCCGGGCGCGGGCTGAGTCCTGCCGTGCGCGTGTCACCCGGCGCAGGCCTTCCTTGCTCTCCCGCTGCAGCGCGTCAATCATTCCGGCGATCTCGCCTGCCGAGTCCTGGGTCCGATTGGCCAAGTTCCTGACCTCGTCAGCCACCACCGAGAAGCCGCACCCCATCTCCCCCGCCCTGGCCGCCTCGATTGCGGCATTCAATGCCAGTAGGTTGGTCTGCTCGGCCAGGCTGCGGATGACCTCCAATACTCGACCGATGCGTTCGCTTTGCGCGTCGAGTTCAGCCATGCCCTGGCTCACTTCCTGGATCTGTTCATCCAGCAGATCGACCTGATGCATGACCGCAGAGGCGCTCTCGCTACCCTCCACGGCTTCCCGGCTCGCCGAACTGGCCGATCCCGAGGCCTGCTCAGTGCGGGTCGCGACCTCCCGCAAGGATTCGCTCATGCGCAACATGGCCTCCAGCACACGGTCTGTCTCGTCCGATTGAGTCTCTGCCCCCGAGACCAGGTCCTCGGTGACCTGCGCCAGTGAACCGGCCGATCCCTCCAGTTGGACGCTGCCTCGCTCGATGCGACTGACAATGGCGTGCAGGCTGTCTTTCATGCGTCCCATTGCATCCAGGACTCGCCCCAGTTCGTCGCGACGCACAACCCGCACGGGGTGATGCAACTGACCGCTGGCTACCTGATTCACCACTTCGGCGGTGTAGCGAAGCGGATGAATGATCTGCTGCCTGATCACCAGTGCCGCCCCAGTGCCGAAGACGAGCGTGAATGCGGCCATGGCTATCAGCCAGATGTAGACGTCTCGATTGAGCTGCTGCTGGCGACTGATTACGGACTGTCGCGCACTAGTGGCGATGCCCATCATCTCCCCGGCAAGCCGGTCCATTTCCAGTTCGGCTTCGTGGCTCGTCAGTGTGCTGGCTCGGTATTCATCGAATGCCGAGCGGTAGGCTTCCAGTGACCGCGAGGCGCGTTCCAACACCTCGCGCTGTTGAGCTGCTGCTCCCGCGGCCAGCGCCTGGGTAGAGGAGCGAAGATCACTCATCAGCAACACCCACTGGTCGTAGTTACCCTGGTCAGGGTTCCGGGCGTAAGTCCACTCGACGTTACGCAACGCCATCAGCTTGCGCATCAGTGCGGCTGCACCGTCCAGCAGCATCAGGGAGGAGCGTCCTTCAGCATCGTCGGTCATGGCTGACTCGATGAGGTCCTGTTCGACGCCCTCGAACCCGATGCGCGCTAAATCCGCCTCCCGTGACATGACCGTCTGTGTCCGATCGACTTGTTCATGAGCTTCGGCCAGTCGCCCGAACTGCGTGAGATAGCGCTCGCAGGACTGAATCAGCGGCTGCATCACTTCGCCCATGGCGGACAGTTGTGTCGGAATCTCGCTGACCACTCGCCGCACCTCATCCCGGGCAGCCGCCGCGCCACTCAGTCGGTAGCTCTTCTCCTGAATGCGGGCGGAGAGAATTCCGGCATGTACGTCAGCGATGACCTGCAGACGCGACTCACCCTCGAATACGGCTTGCAGACTGACCAAGGCCACAACGGCCAGGCATGCGGCGAGCCCGCCGAGCAAGCTGAAACCTACCGCCAGCAGTCCGCCAATGGACAGGCGCGACAGCGCCCTGGACACGATTTTCATCTTGTTGTTCTTCCCGTCGTCGATGGCTCCCCAGTCCCGGCCAGGTAAGGACCTCTCTGCAGGTGGTCCGAGGCAGCATTCTTTTTCTTGACTTCAAGTCTGCAGCGAATCTATTTTTGTGCACAAAGTGCATTACGGTGCAAATTTATATTTTTGCGCACAAAAACAAAAGCGAGAGACAAACCATGCAGAACCGCCCCGTACTCGATGCGAACGACATCGACCAAATGCTCAACGCCGCAACAGGCGAAGCCTTGGCAAACGGTTGGGCAGTTTCGGTAGCCCTGGTGGATGAAGGCGGCCACCTCCTGGCTTTTCGGCGCCTGCCGGGGGCTTCCCCGTCGTCCGCTCGCATCGCCATCGACAAGGCACGAAGCGCCGCACTCACTCGCCGCCCCACGCGCTTCTTCGCCGACATGCTGGCTGCCGGCGAGCTGGGTGCCAGCTCGCTGCGCGGTGTGGTTCCCATGGGTGGTGGATTGCCTGTGCTGCATGGCGAGCACGCCCTGGGCGGCATTGCTGCGAGCGGCGTGAAATCCGAATTCGACGTGCTGATAGCCGCTGCCGGGCTGGCCGTACTGAACCTTGAACAGAACCCCTGATTCCGCACTGAGGAGACCACCCCATACCGCTGACCTGACACATCCGCACCAACGGATGGAGCCACTCGATACAACAACAAGAATGCAGAAGAGGTATCCATGAACAACCAGCATCGCCGCCCGACATCGCCGGCCGTCCCAGCCTTCGCACTGAATGCCATCGGCGCCGCAATCGCTCTGATGTCCGCCCACTCCCTGGCCTTTCAGTTCGACACCGGCATCGACGGTCTCTCCACCAGCTGGGACAACACCATCAAGTACAGCAATGCCTTCCGGCTGGATGGTCGGGAACCCAGTGTTTCTGCCGGTCCGGGCAGCAGCGTGGGCAACCCCAACATGGATGACGGTGACCGCAACTTCAGCACCGGACTGATATCCAACCGCTTTGACCTGTTGTCCGAACTGGACATCAAGTACGGGGACGTGGGCGCGCGGGTGAGTGGGGCTGCCTGGTACGACACCGTCTACAACGACGGCAACGACAACGATTCACCCGGTACCGTGAACGCGATCAGCGTGCCTCACGACCACTTTACGGACGACACCGAGAAGCTGCACGGACGCAAGGCGGAACTGCTCGACGCCTTCGTCTACGGCGCCACCGACGTCGGCTCCACGCGCCTCTCCGGCCGCTTGGGCCAGTTCACCCAGATCTACGGCGAGAGCTTGTTCTTCGGCGCCAACGGCATCGCCAACGCCCAGTCGACAGTGGACTTGGTGAAGCTGCAGTCGGTGCCCGGTTCGCAGTTCAAGGAAATCCTCCTGCCCACCGAACAGGTTTCCGGCAACTGGCAACTGACCGATACCGTCAGCGTCGGCGCCTACTACCAGTTCGAGTGGAACAAGACGCGCCTGCCTGCCTCGGGCAGCTATTTCAGCGGCGGCGATTTCGTTGGCGACGGCGCCGAAAGCGTCTTCTTCCCGACCGGTCGACTGCTCCGCGACCATAGCATCCGAGCCCGCGACTCCGGCCAGTTTGGCGCCCAGCTGAAGTTCAGCATTGAAGACTGGGAATTCGGTATCTACGCAGCCCGATACCATGAGAAAACGCCCATCTTCTACTTCCGCCCGGCAGCCCTGGTGCCAGGCGCAGACGACACCTACGTCAACGTCTATCCGGAAGATGTGAAGGTCTATGGCGCGAGCTTCAGCACCCTGGTGGGTGAGGCAAACGTGGCCGGCGAGGTGTCGATGCGCGTGGACACTCCGTTGGCACCCACCGGTGGCGTGGTCATCACTGGCATGGATGCTGACAATAACAATAATCCCGCCTACCCGATCGGTGACTCGCTGCACGCCAACCTGTCGATGATCAACATCTATGGTGGCTCGGCGCTTTGGGATGGCGCGAGCCTCGTCGGTGAGCTGGCCTTCAACCGCCGACTGAAGGTGAAGGAGAACGGGGACCAACTCGATCCCAATACCACGCGCGACGCCTACTCGCTGCGCTTTACCTTCGAGCCGCAGTACTTCCAGGTCTTCCCGGGCGTGGACATGCAGGTGCCGATCACCGTGGGCTACAACCCCCACGGCCGCTCTTCGGTTACCCCGCAAGCCTTCGGCCCCGAGCATGGCGGGGACTTCACCATCGGTTTGAAGGCCGACTACCAGAAAGCCTGGTACGCCTCCCTCAGCTACACCAACTTCTTCGGCGAGGGCGGCTCGGTCATCGACAACACCAATGCGTACACCTTCAAGCAGACGCTCAAGGATCGCGATTTCATCGCGTTCTCGATCCAGCGCACCTTCTGATCAGCCATGCCTAGGAGAACAAATATGAAAAAGCATGCCCTGCTTCTGTCGGCGACCCTCACAGCGGCCCTCCTGGCCAACCATGCCACTGCCGCAGTAACTCCAGAAGAAGCCAACGCGCTGAAAGGCGACCTGACGCCCATGGGCGCAGAGAAGGCCGGCAACAGCGACGGCACTATTCCAGGCTGGACCGGCGGGCTCACCGGAGAAGTTTCCGGCGCACGCTTTGGTGACGTGCCGGTAGACCCCTTCCCGGGCGAAAAACCGCTGTTCCGAATCGATGCCAAGAACGCCGCTCAGTATGGCGACAAGCTCAACGAAGGCACCAAGGCATTGCTGGCGAAGTACCCGGATAGCTTCTTTCTCGATGTCTATCCGTCGCATCGTACTGCCGCCGCTCCCCAGTCGGTCTACGACAATACCTTCGCTAATGCCACGCGCTGCAAGCTGACCCAGGGTGGCCTGTCCGTTGAAGGCTGCTATGGCGGTATCCCTTTCCCAATCCCGAAGGATGGCAGCGAGGCGATTTGGAACTTCCTCCTGCGCGTCGAAGCGCCATCCATCGAGATGGGCTACGTCAACATGATTGGTAATGCGGACGGCTCCCGCACCATGGCCAGCCGTGGCATCGAAAACTGGCAGTACCCCTACTACTACAAGGATGGTGGGCTCGATAAATGGTCGGGCCAGTACGTCTTGCTGCGCTTCCTCACCAATGAACCACCGTTTAAGGCCGGTGAATCCCTCGTGACTCAGGACAGCGTGGATCCAGGGACGCCCCGTGAGGCCTGGCAATACCTGGTGGGCCAGCGTCGCGTGCGCCGCGCCCCCACCGTGGGCTATGACACGCCGGACTTCGTGGCCTCGGGGGCCAACTACTTCGATGAAGTACACGGCTTCATCGGCCACCCGGACCGTTACCAGTGGAAGCTGATTGGCAAGAAGGAGATGTATATCCCCTACAACACCAACAAGTTCCACGCCGAGAAGCGCGACGACGTCTACACCAAGAACACGCTGGCGTCCGACAAGATGCGCTGGGAACTGCACCGGGTCTGGGAGGTTGAGGCCACCGTCGCGCCCGGCAAGCGTCACGCGGTTCCGAAACGCCGCTTCTACATTGACGAGGACAGCTGGACCATCGCGCTGGCCGACGGCTATGACGCACAGGGCAAGCTGTGGCGCGTATCACAGGTCCTCCCGTTCGTTGTACCCGCCATCCCCGCAGTGGTGGTGAAACCGGTAGTCATCTACAACCTGCAGGCCAACACCTACAGCATGGTTCAGGGACTTAACGGTGAGAGCTACAAGGTAGTGCCGACCAAGTCGGAGAAATTCTTCACCGGCAACGCGGTGGCATCCGGTTCCGTGCGTTGAAAGCCCAGGCGGGCTGGCTTTTCAGGGCCGCCCGCCCCTTGCTGACTCTCCGAGGTTCATTGAAATGTATATCTCCCAACGCGGGCCCCGGTTCGGGCGCCTGGCGGTAGCGGCCGCGCTCGTTGTAGCCATGGGCGCGATCGGCGTGGCTGCAGCGGACAATGCTCCCCCGCAGCGCAACCTCTTCGAGCAGCCTGCTCTGCAGAGCAACCTGGCGGGCCGCTCCCTGATGCTCAGTGTGACCCAAGCGGGTGAGAGGCTGGTCGCTGTCGGTGAGCGCGGCTTCATCCTGATCTCAGAGGACCACGGTAACAGCTGGCAACAGGTGGAGTCGCCGGTTAGCGTCACGCTTACGCGTGTACGATTCGTGTCCCCCGCGGACGGTTGGGCCGTTGGGCACGCCGGCGTAGTCCTGCACAGCAGTGACGGTGGCCGCACCTGGAAACGACAGTTGGATGGCGTGGTGGCGGCGCAGCTAGCGCTCGCGGCTGCACAGGCCGAGACGGGCGAAGATGCTGAGGATCAACTCGCCGAAGCACAGCGTCTCGTGGACGACGGGCCCGACAAGCCGTTCCTCAACCTGCACTTCTTCGACGCGCAGCGCGGCCTTGTGGTTGGCGCTTACGGCTTGGCCTTCGCTACCGATGACGGTGGCAAGAGCTGGAAGTCCATCAGTGCCCGCCTGGACAACCCATCGGCCCTGCACCTCTACGACGTTCTTGAACTCGAGAGCGCGCTGTTCATCTGCGGCGAGCAAGGCCTGATGCTTCGCTCCACCGACGGCGGTGCGAGTTTCCAGGCACTGGAGATTCCCGCGAGTGGAACCCTGTTCGGCATGGTAGCGGCTGGCTCGAACGGCCTAATTGCCTTCGGTCTTCGCGGTAAGGCTTACCGCACCGAGGACCTGGGGGCGACCTGGCGACCATTGCCCAGCCACCAATCGGCCACGCTCACTGCTGGTACTCGGCTGAGCAGTGGCGAACTGATCCTCGCTGACGAGACCGGCAGCCTTCAGCTGTCCCGCGATGACGGCAGGTCCTTCCAGGTGCTGCCCATCCCAGAGTCCGGCTTCCTCTCCGGCATAAGCGAGCTGCCCGATGGCCAACTGGCTGTCTCCAGCACCCATGGCGTTATCCGCATTGCCAATCAAGACCTGAATCGGAGCACCGGCCGTGAACAGTAAAGTGACCCATCACCAGCCGGACGTCGAAAGCTCCCTGCTACCGTTCGACCGGCAGTCCGGCAGCCTGGTCGAACGCCTCCTCTTCAACCATCGTGGTTTGGTCGTGGCGGTCTGCCTGCTGCTTAGCTGTCTGTTTGCCTACCAGGCAACCAACCTGCGCCTGAGCGCGGCGTTTGAGAAGATGATCCCGGTGGATCACCCCTACGTCCAGAACTACTTCCAGTACCGTGCCCAGCTCGGTGAAGGCGGCAATACCCTGCGTATTGCGCTCAGGGTGAACGAGGGCACCATCTACACCGCGGAGTACCTGGAAACCCTCAAGAAGCTTAACGACGAGCTGTTCCTGCTGGGTGGTGTCGATCGCCCTTACATGAAGTCGTTGTGGACTCCAGCCACGCGCTGGATCGGGGTCACCGAAGACGGCTTCGACGGTGGTCCGGTGATTCCCGACGATTACGACGGCTCGCCGGCAAGCCTCGAGCAGGTGCGCCAGAACGTCGAGCGCTCCGGTGAGATCGGGCGTCTGGTGGCGGCGAACATGCGCTCCAGCGTGATCCTCCTACCCCTGCAGGACGCCAGCAGCAATGGTGCGGCCCCCATCGACTATCACCAGCTGTCCAGCCAACTGGAATCGCTGCGCCAGAAGTACGAAAGCGACAACCTGAAGATCTCCATCACTGGCTTCGCCAAGGTGGTGGGTGACCTGATGGATGGCCTGCGACTGATGCAGGTGTTTTTTTCCGGCACCCTGGTGATCTGCGCGCTGGTGCTGTTCTGGTACACCCGTTGCGTACGGAGCACCCTGCTGGTTCTGAGCTGCTCCCTGGTGGCGGTGGTCTGGTTGCTTGGCTTGCTTCCCACCCTGGGCTATGACCTGGACCCCTACTCGATCCTCGTCCCCTTCCTTGTGTTCGCCATCGGCCTCAGCCACGGCGCGCAGAAGATGAACGGGATCATGCAGGACATCGGGCGTGGTGCGGACAAGCTAATAGCCGCACGCTTCACCTTCCGCCGCCTATTCCTCACCGGCGCCATGGCCTTGCTAGCGGATGCGGTGGGCTTCGCCGTGCTGATGATCATCAACATCCCGGTGATTCAGGACCTCGCGGTCACCGCAACCCTAGGCGTCATGGTCCTCGTCCTGACCAACCTAGTGTTGCTGCCCGTGCTGCTGTCCTACACCGGGGTCAACAAGACCGCCGCCCGTCGCGAAGCCGAAGCAGAGCGCCTGGCTCTGAACGATCCGGAGCACAGCCGGCATCCGCTCTGGGCTTTCCTCGACCGTTTCACTCAGCTGAAGTGGGCAACTATTGCCCTCGCAATCGCTGGCGTTCTGGGTCTGGTCGGCTTCCTGATCAGCCTGCAGGTCAAAGTCGGGGACCTCAATCCGGGGGCCCCCGAACTGCGAGCCGACTCCCGCTACAACCTCGACAATGGCTTCATGATCAGCAACTACGCGGCCAGCAGTGACAAGTTCGTGGTCATGGTGAAGACCTCACAGTACTACTGCGCCAACTACGACACCCTGGTCACGGTCGATGCTCTGGAGGCCCGGTTGCAACAACTGCCTGGCGTGGTGTCCACCACTTCCCTGGCTGCTCTCAGCAAGCAAGCGGCGGCGGGCATGAATGAAGGCAGTCTGACCTGGTATGAGATCCCCCGTAACCAAGGCCTGCTCAACGCCATCATCACCCGTGCGCCTCGAGAGCTGTTCAACCAGAACTGCGACCTGCTGACCGTCAACGTCTTCCTCGCCGACCACAAGGCCGACACCCTCAACCGCGTGGTCGCCACCGTGGAAGAGTTCGCGGCTGAGCACAATACGGAGACGCTTCAATTCATGTCCGCTGCTGGCAATGCCGGGATCGAAGCGGCGACCAATATCGTGGTGAAGAAGGCCAACCTGCAGATGCTGCTGATGGTCTACGCGGCGGTGATCGCCCTGTGCTTCATCACGTTCCGCTCGTGGCGCGCCGTGGTCTGCACCGTGCTGCCACTGATGCTGACCTCGATACTCTGCGAGGCACTGATGGTCGGACTGGACATTGGGTTGAAGGTGGCGACGCTGCCGGTGATCGCTCTGGGCGTAGGCATCGGCGTGGACTACTCGCTGTACATCCTGAGCATCACCTTGGCCAATCTGCGCCAGGGCATGGCGCTATCCCAAGCCTATTACCTCGCGCTGCTTTCCACCGGTAAGGTCGTGATTCTTACTGGCGTCACGTTGGGTATCGCCGTGGCCACCTGGGCGCTTTCTCCCATCAAGTTCCAGGCCGACATGGGCATCCTGCTGGCGTTCATGTTCATCTGGAACATGCTCGGCGCGCTGATTCTCACCCCGGCCCTTGCCAGGCTCCTGCTTTCTCCGCGGAACCTGGCTATACAGCGCGGTTGCACGCGCTCCGTCTCGTAGTCAAAAGCACTCGCTGGAGACCTTGGCCGCCCAATGGGCGGCCCTTTTTTGGCGATCCATGTATCCTGAGGCCATCTAGAACTTCAAATGCGGCATATGTCCGGTAGCGGACTCTCGATGCTGGCCGCAATTGTCCGATAGCTCTCGAGCGGCCGCAATCTGCCGATTTTGTTGAAAAACTCCCTTTGCGATTTTCGCTCACGGAGGCGCGTGGCTGAGGTTACTGCGGAGGCTGAACTACTCCAGATTTTCCGTAGCAACGCCGAGATCGGTCGTTTTTGCGGTTCCGTGCAGGTGAAGCGGAGCAACAACGCTTTTTTCAACAGAATCTGCCAAAAGCAGTCGCTTGAGAGCGACTGCTTAAACGGTATCCACTGTCCGAGTACGAAGCCGGTGCTATGCCACCAGCGGTGCGTCAGCGGCCGCTGATGGCACTGATGGTCATCAGAACGTTTTCTTCACGCCGGCAACCAAAGTCGCCGCGCAGAGGTCGTCGTAACCCAGGTAGGAGGCGCATTCGGTCTGGGAGATGTCGGTATCGACGTAACTGAGCGACCAGGTCAAGCCGACGAAGTCTTTGCTGACCTTAGCAACCCATTCATCGTAGCTTTGCCGGGTGTCGCCACTGCTGGAAATCAGCACGTCATCCTTGTAGTCGACGATCCCGTAGTGGAGGCTGAGGCCGACATCGTAAGGCAGCTTCGTCTCATACCCTACCCAGTTCCAGCTGTACGACTGGTCGCCCGCGAAATTGTCTGAGTACTGAGTGGCAAGCTTGAAGCCGTAGGCACTCAGAATCGCGTAAGTCTCGCTGTAGTTGAATTGAGCTTCGCGCTCGTAGGCATACTTCGCATAGCCGACGTCCAAACCAACATCGTCGGTGATCTGCCAGTAGTATCCGGCAAAGTAGTCGATCTCTTGCCGTGTCTTGAGGTCGTTACCGAAGTCGACATTCGACGTCCAGATTCCCGCGTATAGACCTGAAGAGTGGGTCAGAGTAGCGCCTGCCTGCAGGGCTGGATCATTCAGGGTCTGGGACTGACCTCGGGAGCGGTAGTCCGTTACAGCTTCGACGTAGACCGGCAAGTCAAAGTCATCGCTGAGGGTTACGGCGTGGGCGGTGCATGCGGACGCGAGCAGACTGGCCAGCAAACTTACCTGAACTGTTGTTTTCATTGTGATCCTCCAGGAAGGTTTGGAAGTGAGTAGTTTCTTGAAGTTGCCAGTGCCCGCTCCGCACAAACGGCAGAGTTAAATTGCGGGCGAGAATTTGAGTTCTAATGGCCGGTAAGAAGCTACAGTAGGTCGAGCGAGCTAAATATCCGAATTTGGCAACAAGGAGGGGGTGTGGAGGAATAAATTACGCGTGTAGGAGAGCGTTCCTAAGAAAACAGAAAGACCCACAGGCTATATGAATTTACCTGTGGAGGAATGACTTGATTGAGTGCGAGCTGGAGCTACTTTGGGGATTTCAGTTGGCGACCCAGTGTTTCTGATGGGAGCTCTCCAAAGAAATCATGATAGTACTTGGAGAATCGGCCAAGGTGGCTGAACCCAGCATCCAGGGCTGCGCCTTGGATTTTTTCGGTGGGAGAGAGAAGCAGGAGCTTTCTTGCGACATTTAATCGAACATTGCGGATGTAGTTTGAAGGTGATATTCCCATTATCGACTCAAAGCTATATTGCAAAGTCCGACGGCTGACACGCAGGTGGTTGCACAGTTCAAGCACGCCCAAATCTTCGTTGTGGAAATTGTTGAAAAAGAACTCGCAACTTTTATCCACGATGTAAGCGCGCGTGCTGGGTGAGAGGGAGCTTGTCGTATGATCATTGGTTGCAAGCATTATTTCAGATATGGAGCCTATAATTTTCTGAAAGCTGTGCTGAACTTGGCTCTCACTTGAGATGCCAGAGTTTCCATCGAAAAAGTGTTCGGATGCAAAGTGTTCGAAATCAGTAACGGAACCATTCGATGGCGTTACGTAAGTTTCGAAGGGGAGGCGCGCAGATTGAATCTTCGATTCATGCGCCATGCTGTTGAAGAAAAAATCTTTATCGATGGTGATGATGAAGCAGCGGATGGGGCTTTTAGCCACCGCGTGAATGGGTCTTCCAGAGGAGACATGGAAAGTCCCCGAGTTTACGAATCGTCCATTCAGCAGAATGTCGGTGTCAGACTGAATATTCAAAAACAGAACTTTGTCGGATGGCACACGGCCAATCTGCTCAATTAGAGGGGTGTCAATAATTTCTTTGGTGATTCTAACTTTGTCTTGGAACGAATAGTCTAAAATGGAACCATGGAAGTGAGCCTTGCGCTCCAGTTGATGGTACCGGTTGTCAACCCAGTCGTCGAAGCCGTTGGCATGTTCACATACGTCATTCGAGATTGAAGAGCGGAAGTGATTATTCGGATGGAGAGCAGGCTGTTGCATGGAGGTGTCCAGCGCAAAGGTAACATCATTTCTATTTAAAGCAATAAATGTGCCGCTGTGCTCATTCCGCCTGAAAGGTTATAGATGGTCGATTTTGATATAAGGGCGGTTATTTTAATGCTGCTTTTTGTTTTTTTATAACAATGATGGCGACATCTGCCTCGATGTCCCTCAGGAAAGAGACTTTATCTGACTTTGGTTCGCACTAAAACGATCTTGAAGGCTTCAAGTAGGTGCGCGATTTTGTGATGGGAGGTAGGTGGGTAACGCCTATCTTTAGAGGGTTCCCGTAACGTTACCTTGGGTGACGTAGCGAGCAAATAAAAAACGGCGCTAAAAGCGCCGCTAATTTCTATTCAAAATGTCCGGCTGTTACGCCGCCATCAATGGAATAAATAATCCCATTGGTGTATGCCGCGTCTTCGGAACAGAGGTGAAAGATAACCTTTCCTACTTCTTGGGGATCTGCAAAACGACCAAGAGGAACCTCTTTCATATAGGACTTCTTCTCTGCCTCAGGATTTTCAGCTTCTGCAAAGAGTTGATCCATCATCTTCGTCCGCACAAAACCAGGGCATACGGCATTCGCACGAATACCCAGAGCGCCATAATCGAGAGCTAAGCACCGAACCAGCCCGATGACACCGTGCTTCGATGCGCAGTAGGCGGCGTAACCAGATGCACCGCGTACCCCAGCGTCGGAACTTACAGCGACAAACGCACCGGCATTTTGCTCGACGAAGGTTTTCATTGCGTATTTCGAGAGCAGGTACGTACCAGTGAGGTTCACGGCAATCTGGAAATCCCAGTCTTTGCGAGGAGCCTCATGCACCTTGCCTGTCCGCGCGACACCTGCACAGGAGACGGCCGCCGACACGGTGCCGAATTTCTGCTTGGCCTCGACGAAGAGTTCCTCGATCTGCGACTCCTGGGTGACATCGGTAACCAGTGAGTCGAAATGGCCACCGTTGGATTGGATCAGTGCGGCGGTTTCCTCGAGCCCTTTCGGATCAAGGTCGCACCCGAGTACTGCGTAGCCTCGTTGTGCAAATACCAACGCTGTGGCTTGGCCAATTCCAGACGCAGCGCCCGTCACTACCGCCGAGAGTTTAGGTTGGAGCATGGGATCACCTGCCAATGTCATTGTGCGAGGAAGCCGCCGTCTATTACGAACTCAGCGCCGGTGGCGAACTTGGATTCGTCGGAGGCCAGGAACAGGGCCATGTTGGCGATATCGACAGGTTCGCCCAGGAAGCCGATCGGGTGCAGCTTCGTGAGGTGGGCGAGTTCCTCGGGATCGTCTCCCACCATCGGGGTTTTGATGTAGCCCGGATGGATGCTGTTGACGCGGACTTTGTAGCCGGAGCGCCCGGCATGCAGAGCAGCCGACTTCGTAAGGTTCCGCACGGCGCCTTTTCCGGCACTGTACGCCGCGTAGCCAGGGTGGCCCACGATGCCCTCAATGGAGGACAGGTTGATGATGGAGCCGCCTTCTGCTCGCAGAGCTTTCATCCCGTGCTTAGTGCCCAGGAACACGCCATTGAGGTTGACGCTGAGTTCCTTTGTCCAGTCATCGAAGCTCATGTCTTCGACGGTACCGGAAATGGCGATCCCTGCGTTGTTCATCACCACATCGACCTTACCGAAGCGGCTCTTGGCCTTCACAAAGAGGTCGATCCAGTCGTCCTCCTTTCGAACATCGAGGCGTACGAACAGCGCTTCGCAACCAAACTGAGCCAGCTTCTGGAGCAGTATTTCCGACTTGGCCTCGTCGATGTCACCCAGAACAAGACGCGCGCCTTCCTGGGCAAATCGAATGGCAGTAGCTTCGCCAATGCCCGAACACGCGCCGGAAATTACGGCGACTTTAGCTTGCAGTCGCATATTGATCTCCTCTCGCCTCAACGGATCAGGCCGATGATCTTCTCGGCAACTGCCGAGGAGGACGCGGGATTCTGTCCGGTGATGACCAGGCCGTCTTGAACGGAATGATCAGCCCAATCGGCTGCTTTGCTGTAGCTAGCCCCAAGCTTCTTCAACTCGGTTTCCACCAGGTAGGGAACGTGATTCTCCATCGCGACGGCTGCTTCTTCGCTGTCGCTGAATGCAGTTACTTTCAGACCTTCCACCAAGGGAGTACCGTCTGATTTCTTCACATCTAGGAGAGCACAGCCGGCGTGGCAAATGGTGGCCACGGGCTTGTTCTGACTCAGCAGAGCGCTGATGAGGGCAATTGAGTTGGAGTCAGTTCGAAGATCCCACAGTGGGCCGTGGCCGCCGGGATAGACAACTGCGGAAACCTTCTCGCTGTCGACATCCGACAGTTTCACGGTGCGTTCTAAGGCATCCTGCAGTTGCTTGTCGTCTGCAAAGCGAGCGTACGTTTCGCTGTCTTTGATCGCCTCCACCGAAGCCGGATCAATCGGCGCCTTTCCACCTTTCGGAGAGGACAGCACGATGGGTAGCCCGGCGTCGATGAACTTGAAATAAGGGACAAGGAACTCTTCTAGCCACAGGCCAGTTTTACGTCCGGTGTCGCCCAGAATGTCGTGCGAAGTCAGAACAAACAGTACGCTCATTTTTCACCTTTCCAGAATTGCGTGATTGATCTTCTACTGCTTTAGCGTCAGTGCTCAGCAGATCAATTGATCTGCTTGTTCCACAACTCTTCGGCATCAGACCAGGTTTGGTTCACCTGGCGACCATCCGGCAGGATCCAGGTCAAGGGGCCGACCATTTGCAGGATGAAGGTGGTGTCGGCCAGCATCTTGGTTTCGTCGTGCTCGGCGCCGGTGGCCTCGTACAGGAAGCCATCCTTAATGCACAGCGCGCCGCCATTCTCGGGGCCGCCACGCAGTTCCAGGATCCCGTCGAAGACATAGCCTTCTGCTGGGCCGTGATGGATGTGGGGGGCGAGGATCGATCCGCTGGGGCAGTAGAAAAGCACAGTCCAGATGCCGAACTCGGGAGACACGTGGAGCAGCTTCCATTTCACGCCGCCGCTGTGGAAATCGGAAGGGAAGTCCTGCCACTGGACTTCGTTGACTTGGACGTAGGCGTCTTGGGGTTTTTGTACTTGCATCATCAGGCCTCGTTGTCGGTTCAGAACAGATTCTGACGATTCGAAACTATCACCCGTGCCGAGCGCCCCCTATCCGGAATTGGCAATGCGCTCGGAGCGGCAGAATTGAAGGTCACAAGCCCTTGCTTCAACGGGATTGGCGCCGTTTGGTGTGCGGCTTAGAGACCTTGAAGCTTGATCCAGGCGTCTCGAAGCGCGGTGGATTGCTCGTCGCTGAGCTGATCCAGGAAATACAGCCGGCGACGGTCATCCTTGGAAATGGGCGCCGATTGACTCCACCCAGCGGAGCGCAGCGTCGCCTCCTTGAGAGCCGGCATGAACTTCGTTGTGGCCTGGTTGCGTAAGGCATTGCCCGGCTCAAGCATGAAGTCGATGAACTTGAGCGCCAATTCCGGTGAGTCGGCGTTGCTCGGTATGGCCATGCTGTCTATGAAGAGAATCGAACCCTCATCTGGAATCGAGTAGCGGATCTGCGGTGCGTTGTTCGCCTCACGGGCAAAGCCATCCCACGTCATTACCACGCAGCTGGTGCCTTTCTGCATTGCCTTTATGGCGAGTTCGACGTTCTTGTCCCCCATCCGAACGCCAGGCTTCAGCACCTTGTTGACCTCGGTAGTGATGCTGCGCGGGCTGGCAGAGCCAAGCCGGCGCCCCATGTAGTTAAAGCGAACGGACATCACTTCATTCTGGGCATCTGCCATAACGATGCCGCAGGAGGCCAATCTGTCGACATAGTGTTCATCGAAGATCAAAGCCCAACTGTTGGGAGTCGCTCCGCCGAGGAGTTGGTCGGTTCGGCCTTGATTGATGACCAAGCCGAAGGTTCCCCAGGTGTAGGGCACCACGTACTTGTTTGCGTTGCTGAGAGCGCTAAGCGAAGCCATGAGTTGGCCGTCTATGTGCGACGAATTCTTCAGCTTCTCGAAGGCAACCTGCTGCAGCGCGCCCTTTTGGATAAGCCGTCGAAGCTGAAAATCGGATGGCATGACCAGGTCGTAATGCGTGCGGGATGCCAGTGCCGACTCAAGCTCCGCAGCTGTGTCGAACGTGCTGTAGTCAATGCCGACTCCGTATTGGGACTCGAAGTCTTTTAGTAGGGTCGGGTCTATGTAGTGATCCCAGTTGAGGATGCGCAATGTAGGTTGCGCTGCAGACCCGGCTGGGCTGGCAAGGACGAGGAGTACGAGAATCAGAAGGCTGGTGATGGTTTTCTTGTTGTTCAATTGCTCAACCTCTTGGGGTGTCCGGGGTTAGGCGTCAGCTAGTACGTTCCTTCTTCTCAAAAAAGGCCGGCAGAACTGCTGTTACTGCCGGCCTGAGGGTGAAGCACGAAGACGGTTAGAGATGCTTCTTGAACCAGTCGATTGCCAGTTTGGAGGAGGTCTCAAAACCACTCAGGTAGGGATCGAAATGCCCGCCACCTAGCAGTTCCAGCTGCTTGGGCTGGAGGGCTTTCTCATACGCTTTGAGTGCCAAATCGGTAACCGTTAGGTTGTCGTGCTTGGCGACCAGCATGAGCAGCGGCGTCGGGCTGATACGATCGATCACTTCCCCTGGCTCATACTCGTTCAGCATCTCAATGCTTTTGAGCGTCACTTCGTTTCGCCAGGAAGGTGCGCGTTGGAGATGGCTTCCCATGAAGAAGTCATAAGAGTCTTGGCCGGGAAGGGCGCAATCGCTATGCGGATCTTCATTGACGACCTCAATCATCTCAGGGTTGGCCCCGAGATAGCGTGCCGCTCGATCAGCCTGGAATGCCTCGAACAGGCCTGGCAGGAGGTCGGGGCGGATGGCCAGACGAAGATCCATCGAGCCGCTGATGTCCGGCACCTGCGCGACTACGCACTGCACGCGGCGATCGAAGGCGCCGACCTGCAGCACGTGGCCGCCGCTGTAACTCGAACCCCAAACGCCAATGCGTTTTGGGTCGATCGACGACAGGGTCGATGCGAAGGAAATGGCATCCCGGTAGTCGCGAACTTGCAGCACTGGATCCACTTCCTGGCGGGGCATGCCTTCACTGGCGCCGAAGTTTCGGTTGTCGTAGATCAGCGCTGCGAGGCCGGCTTTGGCGAAAGCCTCACCATACTTGTCGAGGTACTGCTCTTTCACCGCAGTGAAGCCATGGGCCATGACAATAGCAGGATATGGGCCGTGTGCGTCCTCTGGCAGGTACAGCCAGCCAGACAGCTTCACGCCATCCTGTGTGTTGAAGTGGATATCAGTTCTCATGGGGAATGGACTCGTCGCAGGTGACTACAGGATGTCTTCGGCTTTGGTGTTCAGCATGTCCGAAGACACCAAATAGTTCGGGTCGCGCATTTCGATCCAACCGCAGAACGGCGGGTTGGTTCCCCAGCCCAGCAGGCGCTGAACGCGCTCGGGGAATTGGCGAACGCGCTCACGTGGCACTGCGATGTACTGGTTCTCTTCCTGGCGCAGGTAGCCCAGCACGAGCGTCGTCGCGATAGCCGTGCGGGGGCTGTTCTGGGTGACGTTCTGTCCGCCACCGTGGTAAGTCGAGCCGAGGTAGATCAGGCCGTCGCCGGGATTCATTTCCGCTGGCACGGACTCTTCGTAACGCGGTGCTCGATCGTCGTCCCATTTATGGCTGCCAGGGATCACACGGGTCGCGCCATTCGCTTCGGTGTATTCGCTCAATGCGTACAGAATCTGTACTTGGCTATCCGGCCCTGGATGGCGGCGGTGGTGAGCAATGTCATCGCGATGCAGTGGCTGCAGTCCTTGTCCCGGCATGATCATGATTGCCTGGGTCAGCGACATTTGCAGGACGGGAGTCGCCTCGTACTGTTCCTCGTTCAACCAATACTTGAACGGTTTGCAGAGCCACTTTTCGGCGGCCCCATAAAACTGCGGCTGGGTGATCAGCTCCTGCATGTGAAGCGAACGGTTAAAGAGTCCAGATAGGCGGCGGGTTTGATTGCCAACAAAGAAACCTTCACCGTTCGGTGTCATGTCGAACTCTCTGCGCAGGTCAACCCAGAGCCCATCAATAGTCGGTTTCTTCAGCATGTTTTGGACGATGCAGCCGCCGTCGCGTTCGAAACATTCGAGAATGTCGTCAATGGATGCGCTGCTTGGGAGTGTCGTCAGGGACTTCTTTGACATGGGGCGTTACCGATTAAAAAGAAACAACGCCCCTTTTATACAAGTGTGGGCTAAAAGCCTTTAGCCACAATCGGCAATCACGCCGCCGTGCATGCTTTCTCGGTCGCCCAAGCAATGTGTGACCTCTCTAGGGCAGCGTTTCAGTGATCGTGATCGTGCCATATCTGCTCCCGAGCTCTCTGGTATTTGCGTGTTTTTCACCAGTCAAGGCGTGGTTGCCGATTCTGGATACCCCCCTAAGGTCTTTCAGGGGTAGCTTCAACATCAAGTAACTCTCTGCAGTTCGCCAGTATTTAATCAGTTTTATGATTAATAAGGTTGGTGGGCTGGTGTTGGCTCGCAAGAACTATGAACAACGCAACTGTCGAGGTATTGCTGGATGGGGCGACTAATTGTCGCCTTAATGAGGCGGCGAGATTGCTTCGGCGCCCTCCTCAGTGGCTGATTAAACAGTTTATCTATACAAGTCTTCGGCAAATTGAGGCCGGTTCTACATTGCCCGAACTTATCGGGATGCCTGAGGTGAATCAATTGACTACTGAACTTAGAACCCGAATCACTGTTAGTGATCCTCTGTGCGCTCAGGCCAATCAACTGTCGATCCAGTCACCACTACGTGATGCGATCACAACGGCCTATCGGATCGCCGAGCCCACCGCCGTCGAGAACCTGCTGGCGAGTGCCGAGGTGCTGCAGGCGCAGGCGAAGGAGACCCATGAGCTGGCACAGCGCATTGCGAGCGCGCTGCGAGAGCAGAAGGCATCGGGCGTCAAAGCGGGTGTGGTTCAGGAGCTACTTCAAGAGTTCTCCTTGTCCTCCAAGGAGGGGATCGCCTTGATGTGCCTGGCTGAGGCCCTCTTGCGCATTCCAGATAAGCGGACACGTGACGCACTCATCCGAGACAAGGTGTCCGTCGGCAATTGGCAACTGCACATGGGGAGTGGCTCATCGCTGTTTGTGAATGCCGCGTCCTGGGGCCTGCTGATCACTGGTCGTCTGACCGCTACCCGCAACGAAGCCGGGCTCGCTGCATCGCTGACGCGTTTGATTGCCAAAGGCGGCGAGCCTCTGATCCGCAAGGGCGTCGACATGGCGATGCGGGTTATGGGCGGGCAATTCGTGACCGGCGAAACCATCAGCGAAGCATTGACGAATGCTCAGCGTCTGGAGAAAGAAGGTTTTAGCTACTCCTACGACATGCTTGGTGAAGCTGCCCTCACTGAAGAGGATGCTCTTCGCTACTTGGAGTCATATGAGCAGGCCATTCATGCAATCGGCAAAGCCGCAAAGAGTCGCGGCATCTACGAAGGGCCTGGCATTTCGATCAAGTTGTCGGCACTGCATCCACGTTACAGCCGAACCAAGATGGCTCGTGTGATGGATGAGCTCTATCCGCGCCTGCTGCACCTCGCTGTTCTGGCGAAGCAATACGACATCGGTTTGAACATCGATGCCGAGGAAGCCGATCGCCTCGAGATCTCACTTCAGCTCCTAGAATCACTTTGCTTCGACCCGCTGCTCGCCGGCTGGAACGGAATCGGATTCGTCATTCAGGCGTACCAGAAGCGCTGCCCGTACGTGATCGATTTCCTCCTTGATTTGGCGCGGCGTAGCCACCATCGCCTAATGATCCGGCTAGTGAAGGGGGCCTATTGGGATAGCGAGATCAAGCGCGCCCAAGTGGACGGTCTAGAGGACTATCCGGTGTATACCCGCAAGGCTTATACCGATCTGGCCTACCTGGTATGTGCCAGAAAACTACTGGCGGCTCCCGACGCCTTCTATCCGCAGTTCGCCACCCACAACGCTCACACGCTGGCTGCCGTGTATCAGATGGCTGGCAAGAACTACTATCCGGGCCAGTACGAGTTCCAGTGCCTTCACGGAATGGGAGAGCCGCTCTATCGCCAGGTGGTTGGCGCTGCAGCGGATGGCAAGCTCAATCGTCCGTGCCGTATCTACGCCCCCGTCGGTACCCACGAAACCTTGTTGGCCTATCTGGTGCGTCGACTGCTAGAGAATGGGGCGAACACCTCCTTCGTCAATCGAATTGCTGACGAGTCGCTTTCGATCGAATCGCTGATCGAAGACCCGGTGGCGAGCATCCGGAAGATGACAGATGAAGAGGGCAGAGCCGGTCTTTCTCATCCGCAGATTCCACTTCCCGAGTTGCTCTTTGGTCAGAGCCGCTTCAACGCGAAGGGCCTTGATCTTAGCAACGAGCATTCTCTCGCAGCATTGACCCAGAATCTCCAGAGTGGTGAGACCTATCAGTGGAGCGCTGCTCCTATTGTCGATGGTCAGAAGGTTCTCGAACCACGCAGCGTTCTACGCAACCCCGCCGACAAGCGTGACGTGGTGGGGTATGTTGCGGAGGCCACGGCAATCGAAGTAACCAAGGCAGTGTCCATTGCCATGGAAGGTTTCCCGCAGTGGTCGAAAACGCCTCCTCGTGACCGAGCAGCGGCTCTTGAAGCGGCAGCCGACATGCTCGAATACAACACGCACCGGTTGATCGGGTTGCTGATACGCGAAGCCGGCAAGACCTACGCCAATGCGATTGCAGAGGTGCGTGAGGCAGTAGACTTCTTGCGCTTCTACGCCCTTCAGGTGAAGGGCAGTTTCGCGAACGACACTCATAGGCCGCTGGGCCCGGTGGTATGCATCAGCCCCTGGAACTTCCCACTGGCGATCTTCACTGGTCAGATCGCAGCAGCTCTGGCTACAGGTAACACTGTCTTGGCGAAGCCCGCCGAGCAGACTCCTCTGATTGCGTACGAAACCGTGCGAATCCTTCTGGATGCAGGCATTCCGAAGTCTGCCCTGCAGCTTTTGCCGGGCCGGGGTGAGGTTGTTGGCGCTGCATTGATTGCTGACGAGCGCATCAAGGGGGTGATGTTCACCGGATCGACCGAGGTCGCCAAGATCATCGCCGCACAGATCGCGGGGCGCGTCGACGAGAGCGGGAATTTCATTCCGCTCATTGCCGAAACCGGTGGCCAGAACGCGATGCTGGTGGATTCTTCGGCGTTGCCCGAACAGGTAGTAAACGATGTGGTTGCTTCGGCTTTCGATAGTGCCGGTCAGCGTTGCTCTGCCCTGCGTATTCTCTGCCTGCAGGAGGACATCGCGGAGCCGGTGATCAAGATGCTGAAGGGGGCGATGGCTGAGCTGGCCTTGGGCGTGCCCATGGCACTGTCCACCGACATCGGGCCCGTGATCGACGATGAGGCGAAAGAAAACATCATCAGCCACATCAATCGCCTCAGAGCAGAGGGTTGTGCGATTTACCAAGCCCAATCCCAGGTCGAACTCGATCTGCTAGAGGGGGCATTCGTCGCGCCCTCGCTCATCGAGATATCGGCTCTCTCGCAGCTCAAGCGTGAGGTGTTTGGCCCGGTTCTGCATGTCATTCGTTACAAGCGTCAGGATCTAACCGGCTTGATTGGGCAGCTTAATGAGTTGGGGTATGGCCTCACGCTTGGGCTACATACTCGAATCGACGAAACCATCGCCAAGGTTATCGACCTGGCGAAGGTCGGAAATCTCTACGTGAACAGAAACATCGTCGGCGCCGTCGTGGGGGTTCAGCCATTCGGTGGTGAGGGGCTTTCCGGTACCGGCCCGAAAGCTGGTGGCCCGTTGTACACCTACCGCCTACTGTCTCGATGCCCCGCAACGGCGATTGTTCATGCGCTCGAATCACCCGATGTGGCCACATCGGTCGATACCAGTATCCGCCTCGCACTGAAAGATGATCTGTTTGAACTGCAGGCCTGGGCTGCGACGAGTCGGCGCAACGATCTGGCCCTGGCATGTGCGGACTTCGCGCAAGCCACGCCAAGCGGCACGACCTGCACGCTTCCGGGGCCAACCGGCGAGCGCAATCTCTACACCATTCATCCGCGAGAGGCTGTGCTGTGCATTGCCGAGGCCGAAGAGGATCTGCTCATTCAACTCGCAGCCGTGACAGCGGCGGGTAGTGAAGCATTGGCTCTGTCTAAGCACACCGAATTGCTCGCTAGCCTTCCCCACTTCCTCAAGCAGCGGGTGCGGGTCATTGAAGATTGGCACGGAAGTAAGTTCGACGCCGTGCTGTTCCATGGCCCCAAGGCCGCCGCCGAGGAGCTGGCCCAGTCCCTGATCAAACACAACGAAGCGATCATCTCGGTAACAGCGATGGAGCCCGGTTGTGTGCGAGTGCCACTGGAGCGGCTCGTACTCGAACGGTCGGTCAGCATCAACACGACTGCTGCCGGCGGCAACGCCAGCCTGATGACTATCGACTAGACGACCTTTCGCGCCCTTTTCCCCAAGGGCGTTTTCCTTCTAGAACAATAAGAGCCCGCGATGAAATTCAGATCGGTTCAGACCTTCTTCGTTGCACTGGCAGGCTGCGCGATGCTGGTTGTCAGCGCGATCCTTCTCTCGATCAGTTTCGTATCCAGCCGGCACAGCAACAGCTTCATTGCCAGTTCCACCGAGACGCTAATTGGGGACAGTGTACGGAGCGAGTTGACCAACCTTGCGCAGGTCAAGCGATCGGAAATCCAGAATCGCCTGCGCTCGGCCCTTCAAGTATCCGAGCAGCTCGCGCTGCTCAATGTCACGCTTGGTAAGCGCGACTCCCAGGGCCGCCCGCTAGCTTCCATTTCCCGGGAGCAGCTATCCAACATTGCCAGGGAGACACTGCTCGCCAATGAGAGCCTGCTGAGCACCTATATCACCTGGGAGCCAAATGCGCTGGACTCGGATGACAACCAGTTTGCCGGCGTTACTGACAACGGCTACGACGGCACTGGACGCTTCATTCCGACGTGGTATCGCGGCGGAGCTGGCGAGATCCGGGTCATGCCTTCGCCGACCATCGAAAGCCAGAAACGGCTCCCGACAGGCGTGCGGGAGGGTGAGTACTACCTCTGTGTGAAGGAATCCCATCGCCCTTGCGTGATCGATCCTGCAGCCTACGAGCTGGAGGGAGGACGACGCGTGATGCTGGCCTCGTTCACCGCGCCGATCCTGATCAACGGACAGTTCCAGGGAATCGCTGGGGTGGACTATCCGTTGGACTTCATTCAGGAGTTGCTCGTCGAAAGCAATGCAGATCTCTATGGTGGCGCCGGCCAGATGAGCCTCGTGTCCGGCAATGGGCATCTGGTTGCCAATACGGCCAACCCGAAGTCGTTGGGCGAGCCCGCCGACGGAACACTTAGCACCGGCCTTGTCGCTTTGCTCAAGGCGACATCGAGCCGCGATATCCAGTACCAGGTCGACTCTGTTCATAACGAAGTAAAGCTCGCATTGCCCGTCGAGATCGGTGGTACCAGCAGCTCTTGGACGATCCTCATCAACGTGCCGCTCAATGCCGTGATGAGTCGTTCCAGTGCGTTGCAAAAGAGCATCGCCGAGAACAGCGGCAAGAACCTCGTATTCATGGCCTTTGTTAGCGCTTTAGTGACCCTGCTGGGAGTAGTGCTGGTATGGCTGATTAGCTTTGGCGTGGGGCGACCGCTCAAGCAAGTCGCGAATCGACTTTCCGACATTGCTCAGGGTGAAGGTGACCTGACCAAGGAGCTGGCCACAGACCGCACGGACGAGCTCGGCATGATTGGCCACGGCTTCAATACCTTTCTGCAGAAGCTACGCCACATGATTGGCGATGTCGTGCAGCTGACAAATCAGATCTCAGAGGCGTCCGAACGGACACTTGCCATTTCGACCGAAACGGATTCCGGCGTCCAAAAGCAACTCGCTTCAATCGACCTGATCGCCACTGCGGCTCAGGAAATGACGTCGACTGCGCATGAAGTATCGCGCAGTGCTTCATGTGCAGCAGAGGCGGCTAACAGTGCGGATCAGGCTGCCAAAGCCGGCAAGGACATAGTGCTGGCTAGCTCGAATGCTACTCAGTTGCTCGAGGAAGAAATTCTCCGGGCCGTCCAAGTCGTCCAATCGCTTGCCAGCGACAGCGAGGACATCAATCTCGTCCTCAACACCATTCGCTCGATTGCCGAGCAAACCAACTTGCTGGCATTGAATGCCGCCATTGAAGCCGCCAGGGCGGGTGAGCAAGGTCGAGGGTTCGCAGTAGTCGCTGACGAGGTGAGAAACCTAGCGCTGAAAACGCAGCAGTCAACCACCGAAATCCACGCCATGATCGAAAAGCTAAACAACGGGACACGTGATGTGGTCAGCGCGATGGAGCGGAGTCAGCAGCGCACGGCTGAAAGTGTTCGACATGCGCTGGGCGCTGCGCATGCCCTACACGAAATTACCGAGGCGGTAGCTCTGATCAACGACATGAACGTCCAGATCGCCAGTGCCGCCGAAGAGCAAAGCATGGTGGCGGAGGACATCAGCAAGAACATCGAGAGTATCGGACAGGCCGCTGCGGATGTGGCGTCAGGCGCAGAGAAAGCTTCGGCAGCGAGTCAGCGGATGACCGAACTAAGCACGCGGCAGCGGGCATTGGTTCAGCAGTTCAAGACCTGAGGAAAGTGCGTGCCGTGATGCATCAAGAAGCCCGTCCATCGACGGGTTTTTTGTGCGATCACGACGTGCAGGGCGTGATCTCCTCTTTGGATTCCAGGAGCGGTAATGGCGGTTCCGCCCTTGCCAAAACTGGATATGTGCCACGGGGGAGGCTGCCCATAATCGCCTCACCATCCTGAAAATCCGGATGAGCACGGTTCAGCGCCTTTGGGGCTTTTTCCCCGAAGCCGCAGATACTCTGGTTATTAGTGAGGACAATAAGATGAGCAAAACAGTTACGGTCATCGGCACCGGCAAAATGGGTTCAGCATTTGCCAATACCCTGCTGAAAGCAGGCACCAAGGTGACCGTATGGGATGGTCACGCCGAAGCTACCAAAGGCGTAGTCGCGAACGGTGCAAGCCTTGCTCCCACCTTCGTAGACGCTGTCCATGCCAGCGAGGTCGTCCTCTCTATTATCAGCAGTGCGTCCATGGGGGCGTCTCTGTTCGCCGACAACGCAAAGGGCCTGGATCTGTCCAATCGCTACATCGTCAACCTGAGCACCGCCATGCCGGAGGACGGTGAGAGGTTCCGCAACGCAGTCGAAGGCAACGGGGGCCTGTTCATCAACGCAGCTATTTCTTCCTACCCGGATCTGATCGGTGGCCCGTACACCGCCATCCAGTATTCCGGTAAGCCTGAGGTCTGGGCGGCAATCAAGGAGACGATGCTGCCACTGGCTCCAGAGGGCACCATCTACACCGGTGAAGACCTGACTGTACCCTGCATCGTCGATGCCGCCATGACAGGCAGTTTCTATGCCGTTGGGCTGGCAGGTTTCCTGGAAGCGGCGGCCTACGCCAAGACTCAAGGCGTCTCGCCGAACCAACTGGGTGCCTTCGCGGACAAGATGCTCGACCTGCTGCGCTACAAGGTGCACAAGAGCATCAAGGAAATCGAAGCCAACAATTTCGAGACCATCCAGGCCACCGTCGATGTCTACCTTGACGCAGTTATTCAGTGGCGCGATGCCCTGCAGGACGCTGGTCTGCGTGCTAGCCACATCGCGGCGCTGGCTGATGACCTTGCCGTAACTCAGAAGGCTGGCCACGGCTCCCTCGGTTTCTGCGCCCAGTTCCTGACTGCAAAAGCCAAGTAATCCACGAGTCATACTCTTGTCGTTGTCATGCCGTCGGGCATGGCAACGACTTTTTTTTGCGCGCGATTTTTACCCACTGCCAGCTTCTCGGATATGCGCAGCATTACCAGATAGCACGCAGTAGAGAGGCTCCAATCGGCTTGCCAATTGTGGATAAGGGTAATTGGCCATCAGGAGTAGTCTCAATCCCAAGGATGTCTTCCGTCCGACTTCCTTAAACGCGCTCTTCCAGCGGCCAGAATTACAGATAGATGAGTACGGTTGAAGCTGGGACATGGTTGCCATGCGTGAGCGCTCAATGCAGATGAACGAACTGCCTCTTACAACAAACATTACTAGCGTTGGTGGCGTTCTCGCCCTAATGCCAAAGAGGAAAAAATGAGCAAATCCGAAGTTGATGAAAGCTCAGGGATGATGAACACAAGCTTGAGCTTGAACCAGGATCTGGTACGGCAGCTGAATGCGCTCTCGAGCGAGAATCACACCGCTTCTGACTGCTGGAGTCCCGCGAAACCTATGGTAGTCGAGGCCGCATTTTGGGTCGCGGCGGCAGCGGTACTGTGGATCGTCACTCTGTCTCTTGCATCGTAGGAGAGGCGCCATGAGCTCTTCCAATCTGGATTTCAGCAGCCACGTAGAACAAGAAGCATTGGCCGGGCGTCTCCCGGTTCTCGCTTCCGAGCGTGTCTATAAAACATATGGTTCCTTCCTCTGGACTTGCTGTGCCTTCAGCGCTGCGACCTGGGCCTTTCTCATCGGCAGCTACCTCCCCTACGTGGGCGATTGGCGGCTGGGGGTAATGGGTTACGTCGTCGGTCTGATGATTGGCATGGCCCTCGTGACCCTGGCTTCGGGTGCACCAAGCTACAAGTACGGTACCGATGTCATCGATACTGCGAAGTCATCCTTTGGCTATCGGGGTATCGTGATTCCGCTGTTCGGCCTGCTGGCCACTCTGGTTGGTTGGTCGTACGTCGTCGAGGCGCTAACGGCACGAGGCGCCGCCAATATCGCCGCTACCGTCACGGGATCCGAAGTCACCGGAACATCCCATGAGCACCTGGTAGTCGTGGTCGCCTTTGCCACTTTGATTCTGGTGTGGTTGATCGCAAGCAAGGGCCCCAAGCTGTTCGAGCGCCTGAACGGCTACATTGGCCCGATCCACATGCTGATCACCTTGGTGATGTTGGGCATCCTGATTCACAAATTCGGGCTAGAGCACCTCTGGACTACCCAACTGCCGGAGGATCAGATGCTCAGCCACGACCCTGTCCAAGGGTTTGCGCTCGCCGTCGAGTTCGGCGTCTCCAATGCGATGACATGGTGGCCTGTGATGGGCGGCCTTACTCGCCTGGTGAAAAACCGTAATCACGTAGTCGGCCCGTCCGTGATTGGCGTGGGGGTGCTTGGCGCTGCCTTCGTCTCGACCGTTGCAGCTCTGGCTGCCATCAGTGCAGGCACCTACGACCCCACCGTCTGGATGATCTCGGTCGGCGGCCCGGTCTTCGGCTCCATCGTCATGGCAGTAGTGCTGACCGCAAACATCGCAACCATGGTGGTGATGATCTACCTGGCCGGCGTCTCCATTCAGCAGATCAAGTTTTTTGCTCGCCTGAAGTGGGAATTGCTGCTGGCTCTGCTGCTGCTGCCTGGCATCTACTTCGCCTTCAAGACCGAGTGGCTGCTGTCGGCGGTGATGAGCTGGCTGTCCTACAACGGCGTCATGTTTGTGGGCATCACCGGTATCACGCTGATCGACTACTTTGTGCTCCGCCGCGAACAGTTGGATCCGACCAGCCTCTTTGCGACCAAGGACAGCAAGTACGCGTTCTGGGGCGGTGTGAACTGGGCGGCAGTCGTGATCAGCATCGCGGCTACAGCCGGCTACCTGTGGCTGTACAACCCGGTCACCGTCGCCATGTCTGAGCCGTTCCGCTACCTCGGTGCCTCGATCCCTGTCGTCGTGCTGTCCGCCTTGGCCTACTACCTTGCCGTACGACTGGTAGTCGCCCCAATGAGGAAAGGCAGCTATGCACTGGCTACGACAACATTCAGTCGTCCGACGCTGAACCAGCAAAGCGAACCGGGTGCTGTGGCTGTAAGCCTCTAGTGCAAGGAGGACTGTCGCTCAGAGGGTTCTGAGCGACGGCCGCTACCGACCTTATCCATTCCCATCTAAGCATTTGTGTCGGCTGACCGCCGGCACTGCCTAGTCCTTGCCGCATTTCCGCCAATACCCGGCAGGAAGAGATTTCTACGCTGCTGCGTCCATCAACAATCTAAACAACACATGGAGAAAACCATGGGATTCGTTAAAACCGCTGAGGAAGTGAAAGAGATCCAGAAGCTCCTGGCTGATGGCCGATTCACCACTGAGGGCGTCACAGTCGAATTCGAAACCACTCCCGAGTTCGTTCGTTCTGTTCTCGCTCCCTGCTTCGAACCGGCTGAAACGCCGACGGCATATGCCAACATCTCGCGCTGGCAGAGCGCAATGTGCGGCGAGTTCGAATGCGCCATCGTATTCCTGCGTTGCCGTTACAAGGAGCATGAAGGCACCACCATGCTGTGGATCCTGGTGAGCGGCGATATGCCCGTGACCATAGGACGAGAAATGTGGGGCGAACCCAAGAAGACGGGGAACGCGCAGGTGTACATGGATGGCCATGAGTTCTACGGCTTTGCCGAGCGCAACGGCACTCGCCTCATCGAGATCAGCGCCGAGTTCGGTGAAAACATCGGGCCAGTCACCTTCGAAAGCCTGGACTTCGAACTGAAGGCCACTCCGCACGTCAGTGGCTATGGCCTCCAGGACGACGTGATCCTGACCTGCATGCAAAACCGTGAAGACTACCGGGTGCGCCGCGAAGGTCAGGCCACCTTGAAGCTGGCCGGTACGCCCTGGGATCCGCTGGATACCATTCCGGTCGTGTCCGTCGGCAAGGCGTATTACTCCCAAGGCGATTCGTCCTGGATCGTCCCGTGGTTCGATCGCCTGCCGGATCCGGATGCCTATCTGCCGTTCATTTACGGTCAGAAGTACGACGATTTCCGACTGTTCCCGGTGGCGCCCCGGTATCGGAAAGGCCAGAACAACGGCTGAGTTGTTACTTAACAGACCGTACAGCAGGAGGAGGGCGCGACTTCCTCCTACTCGCATGCAGCCGTGGCATTTGAGCCAGGCAAGACATTCTTGATGCTAGTCGCCTTGGCGCCAAAGGGGCTTGATTCGCTTGGCTTATGCATCGATCGCCAGATCGGCTCTGCCAGACAAGGGACGTTGTCCCGATGGCAGCCCCCGCAAAGCGGCACCTGGCCGCGTATCTCCTGGCCAAACGCGGTTCAGCTAATCCCAAAGCTACACTGAACCCAGAGGCGGTTACTTCCCCTTCGAATGGTTGGACATCCCGCTGCGGTGCGGCATGCATCCCGGCTACCGCGATGATGTCTGTCCGCTGGAGGAGCCTGGAGATGACAACTCGTTCGCTTCGAGGTGTCCGCGACACATCATCAGAACCAGAACTCGACGAGTTTACGAGGCTGGCTGCAATCGCCTGCCAGGTACCGATGGCCATGCTGACGCTCCTGGATGACGACCAGGAGCGGTTTGCCTCGAAGCTGGGAGTTGAATGTGGAGAAATTTCCCGACAGGAATCCTTGAGCGCTGTTGTCGTGGCCTCCAATGAGCTGGTGCACATAGAAGATGCCAGCACCAGTGAGCTTCTCAATCGATGTGCCCTGGTAGCTGGCCCACCGCACATCAAACTCTTCGCCGGAGTCCCAATCTCCGCTGCCGGGTACCAGGTATCGGGGATGCTTTCAGTGGCAGATATCGTGCCGAGGAACCTGGGTACCTCACAGGTGGAGGCGCTCCGCTTGCTGGCTCATCAAGTCGAACGCTCACCCGCTTATCAAGTGCGACTGAGCAGTCGCCATTACTCCGTTGCCACCGACGCTCCAGTGATTGAAGACCTGCGAGAAAGCCAACGCATCCTGCAAACGTTGATCAGTAATCTCCCGGGTGTGGCATATCGCTGCCGTAACGATCGCACTTGGAGCGTCGAGCTGATAAGCGAAAGCTGCCTGCAACTAATGGGCTGTTCTGCTTCAGACCTGATCAACAGCATTGTGAGAATGGTGGATCTCGTCCATCCAGATGACCTTCCTTCACTCAAGCGAAAGATTTCCAAGGCGCTCCGGGCCAAGACTCCTTACCAATCCACATACCGAATTCGCACCGTAACAGGTCAGATCAAATGGGTGTGGGAACAGGGATGCGGCGTGTTCTCCAAAGATGGGGAAGTAGTTGCCCTGGAGGGCTTCCTGACTGATATCAGTGAGCAAAAACGAGCCGAAGAGCATATTCGCAGGATGGCCTACTTCGACGAGCTCACCGGGCTGCCCAATCGACTCTCAATGAGAGACGCCCTGAGTGCTGCCATCGCTAAATCTAGTGACTCGCATGATCCTCTGGCGTTGCTGCACATCGAGGTCGACAACTTCCGAGAAATTAATGAAACGCTTGGCTACCGAGAGGGCGATCGGCTTCTGCAGGAAGTTGCTGACAGGTTTAGCGGGGCGGTCGGAGAACAACAAATGGTCGCCCACATTTCCGAGTCGTCCTTCTCGATGTTGCTGCCAAGGGCCGATGCCAGCCGCGCCATGCTAACAGCGCGGCGTTTGCTATCGACATTGAGCAAGCCCATAGATTTAAGTGGGCTACTGCTTAACACCGATTGCAGCATAGGCGTTGCATTGTTCCCGGGTCATGGCAGTGATCCTGATGCCTTGTTGCGGCGTGCAAATGTTGCACGCTATAGCGCTAAACGCGGCATTGAGAAGATCGCCATGTTTGCCGGGTCGCTTGATAGCGACAACGCGCAGCGGCTGAGATTGATGACGGAGCTTCGACGCGCAATCGATAGCGATGAATTGTTCTTGGTGTTTCAACCCAAGGTACATATGCGCTCAGGCGCCGTAAGCGGTGTGGAGGCGCTGGTACGGTGGAGGCATCCTGAGCGAGGACTGATGAGTCCAGGTCAGTTCATAGCTTTCGCAGAGAGCGCGGGGTTGATTACCGGGTTGACGCACTGGGTATTGAATGCCGCCGTTCGCGAAAGCTATGTGTGGCATGGATCAGGTCGGGCCGTTCCAATTGCAGTAAATCTGTCTTCCCACGACCTTCGAGATCCGACGTTCATTGATCGAGTGATGGAATCCCTGGAAACGTGGGGCGGCAGTCCGGATTGGATACAGTTTGAGTTAACGGAGAGCTGCATCATGGAGGATCTGTCAGCGGCACAGATAGTTCTTGATCAACTCCGTGAAACCGGATTCAAGATATTCATCGATGATTTTGGGACAGGATATTCTTCCCTGTCTTATCTGAGAAGACTTCCAGTCGACTATATAAAAATAGATCAGTCGTTTGTGATGGATCTGGATGCTAATGAAGAGTCGGCAGCGATCGTTCGATCCATCATCGAGCTTGCCCATAACTTAGGTCTTGAAGTAGTGGCTGAAGGCGTGGAGTCGAGATCAATCATGGAAATGTTAGAGCGCTGGGGGTGCGAGGAGGCACAGGGGTATTGCATTAGCAAACCTGTCTCGGGGAGAGACTTCCAGTCTTGGAGCTTTAATCATTAAGGCGAGTATTAAATGATCGGCGAGTTGAGCACGGAGGCTGGCGCCTTGTGCTGGACATAGCTAGGACCATGGCCACGGGCTTCTAAGCCCACCGCGCTGATCGCGAAATACTCAGCATATCGGCGATTTTCTCGTGCAGGGGCCGTCCTTGGACAGTTCGGCGATGTCGAAATCTATGCTTTTTGCATGGGCGAGGCGCACCGGATTTACGTCATCTGCCCCCATCTGGCCCGACGCCGGTAGCAGCTGCGCCGTGATAGCCGCTGGTCAGCTTCGATCACGGAAGGCTTCAATTTTATAGCGGCAGCTAATGGCCGATTCTGTTGAAAAAGTCTGCTTGTCAGAAGTGGTAGGGGCGACTCACAGCAACGAAGGACGAAAGGATTTCCGGCTCAGCCTGTTGTCGCGTCGGGAACCTCGCTGCCTCCCCAAAGAAGCTCAAGGTCGACGTCCTCACTGGCTGGCTGTTTATCATTTGGCAGACGGTCTACCTGGATCACCATAGGTAGGTCGAAGGCTGTTCCCGTCACCACGCAACATCCTTGGGCGAGGCCAGGGATGAGTCCACGAGAAAGCTTGTCTAACGTGGAAATCGTGTTGTCGATTAAGAAGAGGTCTCGGTCATTAACGAGGCGATGGATAAAGAAATTATGCAGTTGTGAAACGATTGTGGGAGAGATGTCCGCTGGACGCTGGCTTGCAACCGTCACGAACATACCGAACTTGCGCCCCTCCTTAATGATTTCCTCAAACTGTTCGAGACGATAGTCCTTCCAGCCTTCAGTCTCTCGAGTGGACTGCTGAGACAAGATATTATGAGCCTCATCAATGATCAGGTGAACGGTCCGGTCAGGCGGTGTAGCAACAGTGAGTTTGTGCGCATTGTAATAGTGCTTCGCAAATAGTAACGGAAGAACCTTCTTGGTTTCGTTATTACATCGTCTAAGAGAAATGACCGTCAGAGGTTTTTCTTCAGGGAGGGCCTCTGCAACGTTCAGTACCCTGCGCAGACTGGTAAGCGATGACTCGACGCGTTTGAGCAATGGTTGAATATGCTCGAACTGCACATAGCCCGCGATGAGGTCCGAGATCAACTGAAGATTGACGCGGACAATCAATTGATCGAACACATCAAGGCCGATGGTATCGAGAGTGTTGACAGTTGGCTCGATTAGGGCTGCATACGTGTTGCCATCGGGATCAAAGAACGCACCACGGCCAACGAAGCGCGCTTGTCTTGTATGCCAATTGATGTCCTTGAGCAGTTCTTCGAGCGCCGTGTTGTTCATCCGTCTTGCAACGGTTCGCATCAAGTCCAGCGTCGCCGGTCTGACTTCGCCAGCGCAAAACGCAGCGCGGAACTTGCTCTTGGCGTATGCAGCAAGGGATCCGGGATTCGTTTCGTACTTCTTCTTGCCGGTGATGACCCGGTTCAGGAACGGGCGCTGGGTATTGGTAGTGGCTTGGAAGAGCAGGGACAGTGTTTCGAGGTCCCAGAACTCCTCTGGCGCAAGCGGGAAGCGAGCATCTGCCGCCTGAGGGTCAGGTTCACGTTGGGTCGACAGTAGGAAGACCTGCTTAGATGCCGCTGGAGCCAACTGTCCACCGCAGTACTCGCCATTAAAGTCCAAGACGACAAACCGGCTCTTGCCAGTGATGAATGGCAGCTTCTGCTCGAAGAGGACCGTGTACAGCTTGGCCAGCGTATTAGATTTACCGCTCCCTGTGTTACCGAAGATGCCAACGTGACTATTGAAAAGGCGTCTCCACGGAAGCCCGACACTAATCTCTTCCTTGAGCATGCGCCCAATCTTGAACTCACTACCGGAGGCCATTCGTTCGAAAATGGATCGAATCCGCTCTTCGGGAAGCAAGAACGCCGCGTCTTGAATCATTGGCAAATACTTGATGCCTTGGGCGAATCCGTCCCGATCGAAGAAACCAATTGGTCGGACTTCAACCTTCCTGACGAAGTTCGCTCTGCCGCCAGAGGTCTCCACACGGGTTTCATCGAGGTACTCGCCTTCAACCATGCAGACGATGTCACGAAAGCCTCTCTGGATAGTAAGGTACTCGCGGATCGACACTCCCCTGTACTTTTCGCCGTCGTAGAACAAGGTCTCCTTGCTGGATTGATCGTCGATTTTGAGGATGACCTTGGTCCCATGCACGGCGATTACTTCGCCAACGCGAATGCTCATGCCATGTTCTCTGCGGGAGCCGATGCGTCGGGAGTAAGGGGGGCCGCGGTCGCTTCTTGAGCAGCCCCCAACGCGACAGCCCTAGTCGTCGATGGCCAAGCCAGAACCTTCTTGTTGAACGCGGTGAAGTCCAAGAAGCCTTCGTCCAGTGCTAAGCACCGTACATTCCTATGGCCCTTGAACTTATCGCTCAACGCTTCCTGGTCGGCCTGGTTGAAGCAGCAGACAAAGACCTGAAGTCCGGGATTCGACAGCGATCGCATCACCAGATTGAGGATGTGCTCATCAGCGAATGAAAAGCCGAAGGTGATCAACACCGCATTCGGCTTCTCCAGTTCGTAGCTCAACAGCCGGAGCATCTGGTAGTAATGCTCCTCGTAGACCGTTTCGTGAAACTTCCACTTCGTAGGGTTCACGATGGGGATCTGCTCATACCTTGTCCAAAACTCCGTCAGTTCTTCTGGAGTGAAGCCCGGGTCCTCCAAACCATCAAGCACTGCCTCGGCGCTCTCGAGTGTTTCGGAAAATGGTTGTAGGCGCAGTAGATCGGCAGCGCTTAGTAGAGGCTGGTGCTCTGACGCGTTGTACTCAACGTGGATTCCGCCGTCTGACTTGCTCCAGTACACAGAGCCGTGTAGATGGATAAGGTTGATCTGCGGAATGCTGCTCTGGTGTCGCCCGAATACCCCAGTCTCACAAAGGAACGTGCTGAAATTTCTTGCCTGCAGGATTCGTTTGCTGAATCCACGGGTGCCATCGTTGAGAACAAAATCAATGTGTCCACGTTGCAAGATTTCGTCTGCAGCGAGAGGAAAGCATCCGTCATAGTTCGTCGTGAAGATGTTGCACCGACGGTCAAGCGGCTTCCGGCGCTGTAGCATTGCAAGAACGGTCGAAAGGAAGATGCGATAGTTCTCTATAACCTGCCTTCCCTCCTCCGTTGCAGCCGTAGCCGCGATGCTGAGAACCTCTGCTGGTCGGATACACGACGCGTAGTAGTGCATGAACAGCGGTATCAATCGGCTGTCCTTTTCCTTCTCAAACTGCGTCGCCAACTCCTCCAGTGTGCAGCTGTCGCCGCCAGCCTCTCGTGTAATTCCCAACCGAAGAGTGGGTAAGAGGCCATACGAGGCCCCAGAGCCGAAAAGGAAATTGATGTCCTTGTCGTAGATGTCACCTATCGAGATCATTTCCCTTCTCGCAACGGTCTGGTTTGAATGATGTGCATGGTGCCGGGGGCTGCGCACATCCGTGTACTCGTGTGATCTTTTTGCAAATTCTACCAGCGCTCCGCTTGTGAGCTGCGCTGTCAGTTTGTTGCGAATATCGAGTCCTAGAATGAGTCGTCTTGGATCTCGGCTTCTATCTAGGGAGGGACTTCGATCTTCTGTAACAGAGAATAATTTCGTGCAATGCTATGCACCTGCAAGAATAATTTCTCAAATGATGAGGTCGTCTCTATATGTCAAAACTCGCAGAATTCAAAGCTCTTGAGGCCCAGCTAGCAGAACAGCTGAAGCAGCTGGACGCCCTGAAAAATGATGAAGGGCTAAAGCGTGAAATCGAGTTCGAATCAAAGCTGCGTGCGCTGATGGCCGAATATGGCATGAGCTTGCGCGGCATCATGACCCTGCTTGACCCGCAGCCAGTTGCTAAAGCTGAACAAAAAGTGACTGGCAATCGTCGCGAGCGCCAAGTGAAAACATACAAGAATCCGCACACCGGCGAAATCGTCCAGACCAAGGGGGGGAACCACAAAGTCCTCAAGACCTGGAAGGCCGAATTCGGGGCAAACGTCGTTGAGGGTTGGCTGCAATAACCGGAATCTCGGCCGGCGCCACTAAGACGAAGAGGGCGGTTTCTCGCTCTCTCTCCTCTATACCGATCTCTCCGTGATTCAGGTCGGATGGGTGATGTTCCAGCCTTGCCCCATCAGCGCCGTCTTGCACTCTTCGGTTACTCGTTCAGCGTTCACGGCCAAGCAGAGGAAACTGGTCGGACGTGACATGCCGACATACAGATTCCGGAACTGAGATAACTGGCTTTCAGGCATCCTCGCTGCTCGTGCGCGGAGCCCTGCAATCACCGGCAAAGCTACTTCCATATCGAAACGCCGGCTCGGATGGCCCAGAGACTCAAGTACGAGGGTGGCCAAGTGAGTTTCGCCTTTCATCGAGGCCAGACTGCCAACTTGGATGTCGAGTCGGCGACCATGCCGCTCAACCGGGCAAAAAGTATGCTGCTCCTCCGAAGCAGGAGGGGCGCCCGGCTCCAAGAAACCGGCAATGCTGTGAACGCATCCATAGTCATGTTCTCCGGCAGCAGGGGCCGTAGCCGGTCAAAAAGCATGGCTGCGGTAGCGCGTCGCCCTTCCTCGATGGTCACAGACTCCCTGTCCATGGACTAATCGCGCAGCAACCAGCGAAAGCCCGCAACGTCTCATCTAAATCTCCCAACTTGCGAAGCAAGTGGTAATCGGCCTTCAGGTCACGAACCACCTCCGCACTGGCAGCGCGCAGCACGATGAACAACGCTCGACGAACCTCATCTACACGTCCAGTAAGGGACGGATCTCCCGTCCTTCTAGATCCCGCCAGTAACGACCAGAAGCGCTCTAGTCTCAAGCCAGGAGCATGAGAGGCAGCATTGACGGGCCAGCAATCCAGGAGAGTTCTGCCGGCAATGTGTGTCTCACCGCATCGCCTTGCTTCCGGGCACATAAGGGCGATCTTGTTGCCTGGGGCGACTGGTAGTAGACCCATCTCAGCCATCCCATCAGCAATCTCGTCGGAGCGAATACTTCCCACGCTATTCGGACCAATGTCATAGTGCGATCATCTACATTGCCCCACAAAACAGACAGGGATCGTTATGGCAGCTCCAGATTTTCGACTAGTCGCCTCGGCCAATAGTGACGACAGCGGACATTTCGACGATGTTGGAGCCATTCGCAAAACGATCACGCCAGAAGTCGTGATTGCGTTGTGTGGACCGATGGGAACGCCACTCCACGAAGTGGCAGAGACGTTCCAGTCGCTGCTTACCGGGACCGATTACGGCTACCAAGAAGTCAACATCATCAAGCTCAGCGATGAAATTAGGGCCCATACCAAACCTCCTGTGGAGCGATCGATCCTTAAGTTGATCGAAGCAGGAAATCAGCTGCGGCAGCAGTATGGGAATGAAATTCTTGCTCGATTTGCTATCAGGAAGATCACCCTAGCGCGGGAAGCTGCCCAAAAGGAGGCGGAGGACCGTAGAGAGCCGGACCTTTTTGATGACCAAGAAGGTGCAATTGTTCCGAAGGTAACTCCGCGGTATTGCCACATCATCGATTCGGTAAAGCATATTGATGAGCTTCGCCTGCTGCGCTCCGTCTACGGCGATATGCTGCACGTGGTCGGCGTCTACTCACCCATAGAGCTTCGTATCGCTAGGCTTGAGCGCATTAAAGGACCGGAAGATCAGATTCATGCCTTGATTGATCGGGACTCCGGAGAGGAGGTCGATTACGGTCAACGGGTCGAAGACACATTCCCCCAAGCCGACTTTTTCTTGCGAGTCGATAAGACTACAGATACACACCGACGAGGGCGGGTTAAGCGTTTCCTTGACCTCATGCTTGGAACAGTCATAGCGACTCCCACGCTGAATGAGCGCGCCATGTACGCCGCGTTCTCTGCCGCACGCAATTCAGCGTGCCTTTCAAGGCAGGTTGGGGCTGCAATCACCAGTTCCGAAGGAGAGATTCTCGCAACCGGATGGAACGACGTACCGAAAGCTTTCGGTGGTCTTTACCAGACTGAGGCGTATGGCAGCTCGCCCGACGAGGATCGTCGATGCTGGAATCTCAACGGCGGTCTCTGCTCAAACGATCAGGAGAAGAAGGTCATTTCGGATGTCATCGTTGACTTGCTGATCAAGGAGGGGCTCATCGCTGAATCCCAGAAGGAAGCAGCCTTCACCGTAATTCGGAAAAAATCCCAGCTAAAGAGCCTCATTGAATTCTCACGTGCCGTTCACGCCGAGATGCACGCCTTGCTTAACGCAGGGGCGACTGATGGTGGAAAGATTCGAGACGGGAAACTGTACGTCACCACTTACCCTTGCCACTCATGCGCACGGCATTTGGTCGCGGCTGGTGTGCGGGAGGTCTATTTCCTAGAGCCGTATCGCAAGAGTCTAGCTACCAAGCTCCATGAGGATGCTATAACTGAAAACGAAAGCGATACAGACAAGGTGAGAGTGATGCCGTTTGACGGTGTGGCACCATCCCGTTTCCTGCGGTTTTTCTCGGCACACCCCAGTGGTCGGAAAGACAGCAGTGGGAAGATGTACACGCGCGATGCGCATCCTGTCGCCTCGATCACAATGGAAGCTCTACCGACCCTTGAAGCGCTCGTTGTCCAAGCACTAAACTCCCGCGGCATTTGAGCGGCGACGAGTTACAGAGGAGGCGTCCACGTGAAAAATCTGGAAGAAGCTCGTGTCGCCGAGGTCGAAATGCAGCTGGCGTTTTGCTTTGAGCAGGTCGAGTTTCGAGAGCAGCCCTGCTTGCCCAGGCCGAGCTTGATCGAGCCTTTGGCTGTTATGTCCCTTGGCCCCAATAAAGTGGTCTCGTTCCCTACGCCGAAGAGGTCGTCAATCGAAGCAACCCTTCTGGCGCGCATTCTGCAGCGATCACGACACTTTAAGTGAGCAGGCCTCGAGGCGCGTCAGCACCGGGTCTTCTACATTCCGGCTCGGGGGATCAATGTGCTGAGCACCGTTAGGTTTTCCCGGCTCGAATCCACAAATAGGAATGGCAGCCTCTCGTTTTCCGCGCGTAAAGGTGCAGCGTAGGCCGACCATTGTGATCAATGGTGAGATCGCTCGCGGCTTCCCGCCTCTTAGCGATGCGACTGCTCAGGCATCACTAAGCCCAAAATGTCTCTATAAGCTCCGTTCGTGACCAGAGCGGTCAGCCGCCAGTGTTTGCATTTCACGACGTCTGTTACTGAACGGAACGGCGAAATGGGCTTTTGGATGCTGCAGTTTTACGTACGGTGCGTCTGCCACTGTTAGGCTCGTCAAAGGCCCAACCAAGCCTTGAGTTTCCCCCATGCCTCGGCGACTGAAGCGGGCGCTTTCCCTGATGCTGGGAGTTGCTGCTCTACCGGCCTCTGTTCAGCTTGATCATCTGCTTTCTTCGCGGCGGCATGCAGAGCCTTTGCGTGAACGTCCCTTTCCCGTCCTCGCTCAATAGAATCCTGAGACATCGAGGCGGCCCACTCAATGCGGTTCGAGCGAATCCAGTAATGGGATCGACAAGGAAGGCTCCAATTGCCAATAGATGGCCTCAACGACACGGTCTCCCCGTCAAACACCATCTGCCAGTCCGTTGGTGAGAACGGTGTGATCACCTTGCGACCACAGCCACAGGCGCAGGAGTGCGCCGCACTGGCGAACTCCATAGCCAGGTAAAGAACACCTGGCTGGAGCTGCTCGGGGAACCGCTCGACAAAGTGAGGGATGAACTTTCGAACAGTCATTCCTCCTCCCCCTCGCTGTTGGCCATCTCATTGCTGTTGGTCGTGAATGTGAAGTGGTTCGCCCGGGAGTTATCCGCGTAGAAGCCACAAAGCCGTTTCCACATCCCAACCGCCATGGCTGCATTGAGGGAGTTGAGGTCTGCGATTTGGATGTTGGAGCGGTAGAGCGCATCGCCCTCAGCCTCTCCCAAGGGCAACGTACGCGCAGCGTGATCGTGGTACTCCGCAGTGAGCGTAGTCACTCGGCATACACCCCAGATCTGCTGGGTATCCCTTACCAGATGAACACCCATGCCAACGTCGAGCAAAGACGTGGACGTGCCCCGCAGCTCTTTCACCACCAGCTCACGTACATCGGTCCGATCGACACTCAAGAACACGTAGTCGAAAGAGCGAAGCTCGCTGACGTTGTCTGCAGTGATCATGCACGGGTGCGCGACGATGCCAGTGTGCAGGTGGCTGTACACCTCGCGAAGGTACTCGACCTTCAGCGGTGCATGCTCGAGCTTCGCGAACGGGACCGCCCCCGGATAACGAAACGCGTTGTGCTGATGGAGTAAGTCACCATCGAAAAGATGGATTTCCGCCACCGGCGTTTTCGACACGAGATCCAGGATGTAAGCCCCAGTTCCGCCCAGGCCAACCAGAGCAATCCTCAGACCCTTGAACTTCTCCATCGGCATGACGATTTCAGCTCGCGTGGACGCCGTATCGAGATAGGCGAAGACCGACTCCTTGGATTGCGCTCTGATAGGTGCGAAGGTCTGTGCCGTCACGCCAGGCTGAAGCACAGTTGCTGGTCCGCTGATCAGAGTGACGTACAGCGTAACCTTCTCGTAGTAGTCCTCGTACGCGCCGGAGCGCGGCTTGGCCGAGAAGAAGTGATTCGCCGTCAGGTCCGGTGCCAGATGCTCGGTTTGGCTCTTGTTGAGAATCTGCTCGATCTGCCGCCCTTGCGTATCGCAAGGGCAGTTTCCGATGAAGTAGGCCGTGTGATCACCCGGCCGCTCGGCAACATCCGCCGTGAGATCGAGCTTCACGACCAGGATGCCACGCTGGACCTGACGCTGAGCATCGACGTAAGGGACGTCGCGAACGAGGAGGAAACCCGAGTTGACTTCCAGGTCGTACCCTTCGTTACGCAGACGCTGCAGGTGCGGACTACGACTTATCAGTGAGAGTGACATTGAAGATCATCCCTTTTTTGACTTGAACAACTTGGCCTTCGAGCAGGTTGCCCGACGGGTTTGCGTGCGGTCCCTTGGAGTAGGTCACCGTGTAGTAGGCCGAGGGCCCCGGCGCGGCATCGGGGTACTCCAGATGAACCACATCCCAGTAGCTCAGCGACCGCGTGTGGACAATCTTGGGCTGGGTGTTCACGTACACCTGGATGCTGATCGCGAGGGTCGCAAAGTGCTCAGCACCCGGACGGGCCAGGTCGAACAAGTCGCGGTCGCCAATCAGTTCGTCTTCGCCGCCAACGACCACCAGGAATACGTCGTGGGTCAGCGGATCAACGTCTGCGAGTTTTTTCAGCGTGCGACCCGAGATGTACTGGCCGCCCCAATCCTGAGCGCGACCGTCGATGAACAAGCGGAAGGAACGGTCGCTCTGGAAAGCCAGGAATTTCTCAATCCCGGCCTTGCGCAGATCCGTCGTTTCGGGGGGGCTGATGCTCTCCAGCAAGCCGTTGCTCAAGACCTGGTAGAGCAAGTGGTCGCCCACCGGGGAGAGGCCGGCTGCCTCCAGAACTTGGTTGCCAGTCGGCACGGGGTCCAAGATAACGACCGGGCGGTAGTGGAGGTTGTGGTCCCCCACTTGCACCTGATACGGCCCGTGCTCGCGTACTTCACGACCCGCCGCAACGGCCGACCCGACATCCTCTACGTCTACATCATGCATCTCTGTCATAGCGCCATCCTCGATGGTGTCGAAATGCGCAGGCCCAAGGGGCCGACATCGGGACCATGTTGTCTAGCCAGACAACGGTGGTACCCTAAAAAAACGGCCGATGGCCGTTGCCTGGCCAGACAACGATGGACTTCAAAAAAAAGCCGCTTATCATGAACCCATGAATCGCTGGCTGTTGTCTGGCTAGACAACAGACTACGCCCCATCGTTTGGGCATTGCAATAGGCCGAGGAAAAAATGGATCTAGCAGGGTTCATCGCAACGATGCGTGAACGAAAAGAGTTGAGCTTCAGGGATCTGGAGCGACGTGCAGGCGACTTAGATCACGCTTACATCTGGCGCCTCGAGAAGGGGGACCGAGCGGCCCCATCCGACGAGACGGTGACTCGCCTCGCCTCTGCATTGGAGCTTGGGGATAGAGAGATCGACGTGTTCCGTTTGCTGGCCAAGTCAGTGACCATTGAGGACTCTCTCTACGAGCTCATGCTCACGCGCATGGATATCCCATGGGAAGATTTCGAGGATGTCGCCACCATGAGCTTCAGGGGCGAGCGCCCCAACACTCAGGAAGCTTGGCTCAAGCGCATAGCACTCATTCAACAGATGTAGGGCAGCCGCTTCATGGATGAAAACGTCGCGATAGCACGTGCAAGGAAGCTCCTGAAAGAATCGGGTATCACAGAAGCTCCGGTAGACGTGGAGGCTCTCGCCCTGTCGCTGGGCTATCAGGTGTCGCGCAAAGACTTGCCTCCCGGGGAAGCTGGAAACACGTTCGAGCGGCGCGGCAAGAAGCACATTTGGGTGAACCAGAACGATGGGCTCAACAGGCAGCGTTTCACCATTCTCCATGAGATCGCGCACGACGTGCTGAAGTTGCCGTCGAAGCACGGTGAGACACTCCCCTCAGATGAACTGGAGCGCTACAAGGGCAGACCATCCGAGGAAGTGCTGTGCGACGTTTTTGCAGCGGAATGCCTCGTGCCTTGGCAACTGATCCAGCCCATGGCCGAGGAGTATGAATTCACCCTGGAAACCATTGCGACGCTTTCCAGGACCTTCCAAGCCTCCTGGGCATGCGTCGCATCTCGGCTCGCACAGGCCTCAAGCGAACACCTCGCGTTCGTGGTCGCAGAGGAAGGCGTCGTTCAATACTCGATCACCTCGAGGGCGCTGAGAGACGCCAGACTGTGGATCCAGAAGGACATCGCCTTGCCACGGAGGTCTGCTGCCGCCCAAGCGATAAAGGCGGACTCCAACGAAACGTTTACCGCCGAACTGGAAGGTTTGGACTGGAGTAGCTCCGAGAGCGCGCAGAATTTCGCGTGCTACGAGCAAGCGACCTACTACTCCCCCGCCAAGCAGACGATCTCGGTTCTGACGTTTGAGGCTTTTGTCGTACGTCCGGCTTCGAATGAGCGTCGCCAAGCTCATGAGGATGATGGTTTGCTCGAAGAGCTCTCCGGCCACCTCCCATGGCCAAAGCGTTGATAAGCGCTTTTCTTCGATTCTTTGTCAAAGCTCTTCGGATTCGCTTCGCGCTATTGGCAGGAAAATTGATTGTCCCCAGTAATTCTTCACACTTCCCAATCTCCTGAAGCGGCTCTGGCATGGGCATTTCGGGAGGCCAAGCTAGCGGTCGCCTTCACTTTTATTTTCACATTTTCTGTTCTGTTCTGTTCTGTTCTGAGCTGAAGTTGGGTAATACCTGGCAAGAGCACAGCGGCCGCGCGCAGCTATCAGAGTTGACGATGCTGCCCCCTTTCATAGGCGCCCTCAACAGAGCAGCGATATGGGTGCCGTAACTGGGGGGGGCGAGCGCTCATACCATTCAGAATCGGTTGATTGGTGGCTTGGCGTGACTTGATCGGGGATAAGGACTGAGCGGAGTGCATATTGCGGAGGATCGTGCCATCGACACTCAAGAGCAAGTTGGCTTTGCTAAGCAGCTCGATTGAGCTTTCTCAAAATATATTCCCCAAATTTTGGCCTCCCAATGCTCTTAGGGGGCCGTTTTCTCACAATATATTTCCTGATGCTGGCAGTTGCGCTCCCTTGAACCCCAATAAAATCGGGGGGTCAATTCTCAACATATATTCTCCGCGAACATTCCTTGTAGGGACGAATTCATTCGCCAAGGACCGCATAGCGGTCCCCAGGGCGGGCGTGGCAGTCCTTCGGCCTGCGTGGCGAATGAATTCGCCCCTGCACCAGTCTCCTGGGGCTCCCAGAGGGGCCGCTGTGCTAACCTGCGACAAGTTTTTTCCGGGCCGGGGCGGCCCGTTTCAGAGGTCATCCATGCATATCCATATCCTCGGCATCTGCGGCACCTTCATGGGTTCGCTGGCGGTGCTGGCCAAGGAACTTGGCCACCGTGTCACCGGCTCCGACGCCAATGTCTATCCGCCCATGAGCACCCAGCTGGAGGCACAGGGGATCGAGCTGATGCAGGGTTACGAGCCCGCCCACCTGGAGCCGGCACCGGACCTGGTGGTGGTTGGCAATGCCCTGTCTCGCGGCAACCCCGCCGTGGAATACGTGCTGAACAAGGGCTTGCCCTATGTTTCCGGCCCGCAGTGGTTGGCTGATCATGTGCTGCAGGGCCGTTGGGTGCTGGCGGTGGCTGGCACCCACGGCAAGACCACCACCACCAGCATGCTGGCCTGGGTGCTGGAGCATGCCGGCATGAGCCCGGGCTTCCTGATCGGCGGCGTACCGCAGAACTTCGGTGTGTCGGCCCGCCTGGGCGGCACACCTTTCTTCGTGGTCGAGGCCGACGAGTACGACAGCGCCTTCTTCGACAAGCGCTCCAAGTTCGTCCACTACCGCCCGCGCACCGCCATCCTCAACAACCTGGAATTCGATCACGCGGACATCTTCCCCGACCTCGCCGCCATCGAGCGCCAGTTCCACCATCTGGTGCGGACCATCCCCGGTGAGGGCCTGGTCATCCACCCGACTTCCGAAACCGCCCTCAAGCGCGTGCTGGAGATGGGCTGCTGGACTCCGGTGCAGACCACCGGCGAAGGCGGTCAATGGCAGGCTCGGCTGCTGGCCGAAGACGGCTCGCGTTTCGACGTGCTGTTCGAAGGTCAGGTTGCCGGCACCGTGGACTGGGAACTGACCGGCCAGCATAACGTTGCCAACGCCCTGGCCACCCTGGCTGCAGCCCGCCATGTCGGCGTGGTGCCGGAGCTGGGCGTTGCCGCGCTGTCCGCCTTCAAGAGTGTCAAGCGGCGCATGGAGAAGGTGGCTGAAGTGAATGGCGTGACCATCTACGACGATTTCGCCCACCATCCGACTGCCATCGCCACTACCCTCGACGGCCTGCGCAAGCGCGTGGGCGACGCACCCGTGGTGGCGGTGATCGAGCCGCGCTCCAACTCCATGAAGCTCGGTGCCCACCGCGACGGCCTGCCGGACTCGGTGAAACTGGCCGACCAGGTGTTCTGGTACGCACCGCCAAACCTCGGCTGGGACTTGGCCGCAACCGCCATGGCCTGCCCGGTGCCGGCGCAGGTTTGCACCTCGCTGGAGAGCATCATTGCCGAGGTCAAGGCGCTGGCCCGCCCTGGCACCCAGGTGGTGATCATGAGCAACGGCGGTTTCGGCGGCCTGCACGGCAAGCTGGCTTCGGCACTGGCGGAGTGAGGCGATGAACGGACCGTCCCGCGTCACCCTGGCAATGACGGGCGCCTCGGGCGCCCAGTACGGCCTGCGTCTGCTGGATTGCCTGATTCAGGAAGACCGCGAAGTGCACTTCCTGATCTCCAAGGCGGCGCAGCTGGTCATGGCCACCGAGACCGACGTGATCCTGCCGACCAAGCCCCAGGCCATGCAGGCCTTCCTCAGCGAATACACCGGCGCCGCGCCGGGGCAGATCCGCTGCTACGGCAAGGAAGACTGGATGTCCCCGGTGGCGTCCGGCTCGGGCGCGCCGGCGGCCATGGTGGTGGTGCCCTGTTCCACCGGCACGCTTTCGGCCATCGCCACCGGCGCCTGCAACAACCTGATCGAGCGCGCCGCCGACGTGACCCTGAAGGAGCGCCGCCAGCTGATCCTGGTGCCGCGCGAGGCGCCGTATTCCAGCATCCACCTGGAAAACATGCTCAAGCTGTCCAACCTGGGTGCGGTGATCGTGCCGGCCTCGCCGGGCTTCTATCACCAGCCGCAGACCATCGATGACCTGGTGGACTTCGTGGTCGCGCGCATCCTCAACCTGCTGGATATCCCCCAGGACATGCTGCCGCGCTGGGGCGAACACCATCAGGGCGTCGATGACTAAACGCATCGCTCTGACCGTGCTGGCGCTGGCCCTTATGCAGGGCTGCGCCAGCGTCGGCACCCTCAACGCAGCCAAGCCCGGTGCGCCGATCATCTATTCCGGTACTCGCCTGGACTGGTATTCGCTCAATGGCGGTTGCTGCCCGACGGACCGTTTCGGCGTCGAGCCGCCGGCCTATCCGGCCTTGGACCTGCCGGCCAGCGCGCTGATGGATACGCTGCTTTTGCCCTTCGCGGTGGCGGCGGAGATGGGGGTGGTGCTCGGCGTTTCGGGTGGTTACTGAACGCCTGGGGATGATGGGCGGCGCATTTGTGTGAGCGAATTTATTCGCGAATGAAATCGCTCCCGCAGGTCTTGCATCAATCGCTTATGCCGGCTCCTGGCAGACATCCACCCACTGCGCTTCCACCAGCTCGGCCATGTAGTCCGGGGCGATGCGCACGGCGCTGTGCACGGCGCCGGCCGCCGGCACCACTTCATCGAAGGCCTGCAGGGAACGGTCGCAGTAGACCGGCAGCGGGGTTGCCAGCCCGAACGGGCAGACGCCGCCCACCGGGTGGCTGGTCAGGGCTTCCACCGTCTCGGCATCCAGCATCTTCGCCTTGGCGCCGAAGGTTTCCTTGAACTTGCGGTTGTCGATCCGCGCGTCGCCACGGGCCACCACCAGCACGGCGTCCTCACCGACGCGGAAGGCCAGGGTCTTGGCGATGCGGCCAGGCTCGACGCCATGGGCTTCAGCGGCCAGTGCCACGGTGGCGGTGCTGGTATGCAGTTCGATGATGTCGATTTCCGGCGCCTTCCCGGCGAAGAAGGCGCGGACCGATTCAAGGCTCATGGGCGATCCCTTCTGGTAAAGGTACGAATCCTTGTGCAGGCGCAGGGCCTGCGTCAATCCGGATTCAGCGGCCCAGCCGGCGCAGTTCGTCCGACTCGATGATGCGAATTCCGTCCTGTTCCTCCAGTGCCAGGCGCCAGAGCGCGCGGGCCAGGGTGCAGACGTCGATACCCCGGTACTTGCCTGGCAGCCAGCGCATGACGGCCGCCGCGATGCGCTCGCCGAAGCGGAATTCGTTGCGCGGCCCCATCAGCAGGGAGGGGCGCGCGATGGTCAGCTGCGGCCAGTCCATGGCTTTCAGGGCTTCTTCCATCTCGCCCTTCACCTTGTTGTAGAAGATCGGGGACGACTGGTTGGCGCCGAGGGCGCTGATCACGATGAAGTGCCGTGCGCCCAGTTCGCGGGCACGGCGGGCGGCGGCCAGTACCAGGTCCAGGTCGACCGCGCGGAAGGCTTCCTGGGAGCCGGCCTGGCGGATGGTGCTGCCCAGGCAGCAGAAGGCGACGTCTATCCGGCCTTGCAGCTGCGGCAGCAGTTCGACCAGGGGCCCGACGGGGTTCTGCAGGTGCGGGTGCTCCGCCAGTGGGCGACGGGTCGGCGCCACGACCCTGGCGACCGTGGGTTCGTTGAGCAGGCGGTCGAGCAGGTGCTCGCCGGTCAGTCCAGTGGCGCCGGCGAGCAGTATGTGCTGGGGCGTCAAATGCATATTGTGTCTCCGCTGATACACGCTGAGCTTAGTGGTTGCGCGCGGTTTTGTCGGTGTTCGCGCTGCTCTGTGCGGTCAGGGCCTGCTCCGCCTGATGTTCGCGCAGTGCCCGCCAGCGGGCGGTGACGGCCTTCGGCGCCCAGATCTGTGGTTCCGACGCTTCGAAGTCGTCGGCTTTCTCACGCTCGGCGACTTTTTCCTTGGCGATGCCGAAGGCACGTTCCAGGTCATCGGTCTCGCTGAAGGCGTCGGCGAACAGGGCGCGACCGAAGTAGGTGAAGTCGTTCTCTTCGGAGCAACCGAAGGACACGCGATCGGAGCGGGCGGCGGTCATGATCAGGGTCTTCTCATCCTTCAAGGGTGGAATGAAACCACCGGAGAAACAGGCAGAAATCACCAGCACCTTGTACCTGTCCTTGAGAGGGTCGAGCAGGTTCGCGAGTTCCTGTGCCGGCAGGTGGCTCAGTTTCAGGCCGGGCTGCTCCAGGGCCAGTTCGTGGGTCGGCGAGCCGTGGCTGGTGAGGTAGATGAACACCAGGTCTTCCGGACCGCTGCGCCGGGCGACCGCCTGGATGGCTCGGGCAAGGCTTTCGCGGGTGGCCAGGGGGCGGTCGGCCATGTGCTCGCGGTGGTTGACCAGGGTGATCTGGCCATGGGCGCCGAAGCGTTCGGCCAGGAGCCTGGAAACGTAGTCCGCTTCGCGCAGGAACACGCTTTGGCGCCCGTCGCCGGCGAGGCTGATGGAGTAGAGCTCCACCTCCGGGGTGGAGGCCGGCACGGCGTCGATGGCTTGCTGGAGCAGGCCGCCCTGGGCCAGAAGTCCGACTTCCAGGGGATCGGGCAGGGCCTTGCCCTGTTCGTCGCGGATGCGTGTGCCGTCCTGCCAGACGCCCGCTTCATGCTTGCCGTCCGCCAGTGTCAGCGTGCCGGTGCCGCTGTAGAGACCGTCGTTGAAGTGGCCCTGGTAGCGGCTGCCGTCGGCCAGGTTCAGCTTGCCTTCACCCTGGTAGCGCCAGTGCTTGAAGTGACCCCGGTAATGGCTGCCGTCGGCGCCGATGAACTCGCCCTCGCCAACCAGGTTGCCCTCCTTGAACTTGCCGCTCCAGACATCGCCGTCGGCACTGGTGAAGCGACCCTTGCCATCGAACAGGCTGTCCTTGAACTCGCCGATGTAGTGGGAGCCGTCTTCGCCCTGGTAGGCACCCTGGCCCTGGAGCTGGCCGCGCTTGAAGCGGCCGCTGAAACGGTTGCCGGCTTCGTCGGTGCGGACTCCTTCGCCGTCCGGCGTGCCGGCACTGAAGAGGCCCTGGTAGTTGCTGCCATCGGGCCACTCGAGGCTGCCGAAGCCCTGGTACTTGTCATTGCGGAACTGGCCGCGATAGGTGACGCCGCCCTGGCGCAGGGTGCCTTCGCCATCGAACTGGTTATGGGCGAAGCCGCCTTCGTAGGTGGTGCCATTGCCGTAGGCAAGGCGGCCCTGGCCGTGGAACAGGCCGGCTTTGAATTCGCCGATGTAGACCAGGCCATTGGGACCATGCCATTCGCCCTGGCCATCCGGCTGGCCATCCTTGAACTGGCCCTCGAACCAGGTGCCATTGTTGTAGTCCAGGCGCCCCGGACCTTGCAGCAGGCCGTCGACCAGATCGCCGCGATAACGGGAGCCGTCCGGCAGGCGGGCGTCCGGCGGGGTCAGGGGTTCTCCTTCGCCGCAGGCCGCAAGTAGCAGTGCGAGCGTGAGGGGCAGAAGCGGCTTCATCGGGTGTCCTTTTCCTGGCATCTGCCCTTCAGTTTGGCGCAAAAAAGCCCGCTGCTGCGGGCTTTTTTGCGGCCTGGCTACGGCTTAGACGAAGCAGAGGCTCAGGGATTCTGCGATGTAGGCGGGCTTCTGCTGGCCTTCGATTTCCAGGGTGCAGAGGGCCTTGATCAGCCATTGACCGGGGTTCTTCTCGTTGACGTCGATGACCTTTACAGCCAGGCGCACGCGGGAATCCACCTTCACCGGCTGGATGAAGCGCACGCTGTCGAGGCCGTAGTTGACGACCATCTTCGCGCCTTCAGGCAGGACCAGCAGGCCGTCGATCAACTTCGGAATCAGCGACAGGCTGAGGAAACCATGGGCGATGGTGGAACCGAAGGGGGTTTGCTTGGCGCGCTCAGGGTCGACGTGGATGAACTGGTGGTCTTCGGTGCATTCGGCGAACTGGTTGATGCGGTTCTGGTCGATACTGATCCAGTCCGAGTGGCCCAAATCCTTGCCAACGTAATTCTTCAGTTCCGCTACTGGTACGTACGCCATACGTCATCCTCCGTGGATGCAGTGTTTTAATTTTTCTGGTCCGGGGGGCGTGGCCCCTCGTTTGCGTGCCCGGCGTAGATCAACACGCCGGAGGAGGTCGGTCAAGACGGCATGCCCCCTGCGAATGGCGGGTTATAGCGCGGCGGCGGGCAGGCCTATAATGCCCCCGTCCCGGCCGAGGCCCGCCTGGCCGGACCTGACCCGTGGAGAACCTCATGCTGTTGCGCGGACTGACCTGGCTGGTGCTGTTCCAGCTGATCGGTAGCGGGCTCAATGCCCTGTTCCTGTCCATGCTGCCCGGGCCCATCATCGGGCTGGTGCTGCTCTTCCTCTATCTGCTGACGCGTGGCGAAGTGAGCGAGCCGCTGAGCCTGGCCGCCAGCAGCCTGCTGCGTTACCTGCCGTTGCTGCTGGTGCCGCCGGCGGTGGGCGTGATGGTCTATGCCCAGGCCATCTGGGCGGACTTCTGGGCCATTGTCGGAGTCCTGGTGCTGTCCTTGCTGACCGCTTTCATCTTCTGTGGCTGGCTGATGCAGAAGCTCATCGATCGCCAGGCACGCCGCGAGGAGGACGCATGAACCTCGACTGGCAAGCCGCCGTGCAGGCGGTGGTGCATCACCCCCTGTTCGGTTTCGGCATGACCCTGGCGGTCTACCAGCTGGCCCTGGCCGCCTACGAGAAGACCCGCTGGGTGTTCCTGCAGCCGGTGCTGCTGTCCATGCTGCTGCTGATCGGCGTATTGCTGGCGTTCGGCATCACCTATCAGGAGTACCGTCAGAGTACCCAGCTGCTGACGGTGTTCCTCGGCCCGGCCACCGTGGCGTTGGCGGTGCCGTTGTTCCTCAATCTGCGGCGGATTCGCCAGCTGTTCTGGCCCACCCTGCTGACGCTGGTGTTCGGCGGGCTCTTCGCTACGCTGTCGGTAGCGGCGCTGGGCTGGTGGTTCGGCACCGAGCAGATGGTGCTGATGACCCTGTTGCCGAAATCGGTGACCTCACCCATCGCCATGTTGGTGGCCGAGCAGCTCGGCGGGGTAGCGGCCCTGGCGGCGGTGTTCGTGCTGATCACCGGCGTGCTCGGCGCCATACTCGGGCCGGAGCTGCTGCGCCGTTGTGGTGTGCACCATCCGGCCGCCCAGGGCATGGCCCTGGGGCTCACCGCCCACGCCGTGGGTACTGCGCGGGCATTGCAGGAAGGCGAGGAGTGCGGTGCCTTCGCCGCCCTGGCGATGAGCCTGATGGGCGTTGCCACCGCGGTGCTGCTGCCGCTCGCCGTTGCCATGATTGCTTGAGGTCGATGCATGAAGCTGCCGCTGTTCCCGCTGAACACCGTGTTGTTTCCGGGGTGCACCCTGGATCTGCAGATATTCGAGGCGCGCTACCTGGACATGATCGGGCGCTGCATGAAGCGCGGCGAAGGCTTCGGCGTGGTGTGCATCCTCGAAGGCCAGGAAGTGGGCGAGGCCGCCAGCCGCTTCGCCGCCATCGGTTGTGAGGCGCTGGTTCGCGACTGGCAGCAGCGCCCCAATGGTTTGCTGGGCATTCGCGTGGAGGGCGGTCGGCGCTTCCACGTGAGCAAGGCGGAAGTGCTGCACGACCAACTGACCCTGGCCGAGGTGGAATGGCTGGATGACGAACCCGAGCGGCCGCTACGCCCGGAGCACGCCGATCTTGCGGCCTTGCTCAATGCCCTGGCCGAGCACCCGATGGTCCAGGGGCTGGGCATGGGCGGTGTGGTGCACGGGCAGCAGGCGCTGGCCAACCAGCTGTCCTATCTGCTGCCCTTCCACATCAAGGAAAAGATCCACCTGCTGACCCTGAGCGATCCGGACGAACGCCTGGATTTCCTCCAGGGGTTGCTGGATCAGCTGCAGGGTGAATCCATCGCCTGAGGCGGGATTCAACAGGCAGGGTTCGCGCCGGTCAGTAGCTGTATCGAGCCAGGGCTTCGGGCAGCGCCCAGACAGCGGCGCCGCCCAACAGGGCCAGGCAGGCCGGCAGGACCAGCAACCAGATGCGCGGTGCTATCGCAGTAAGCGGCGCGGCGCGCTGCATCAGCGCCAGGCCCGCCGCCGCGATGCCGCCCGCCAGCAGGGCGCCGGCGAGGACGTCGGTGGGCCAGTGCACGCCGAGGTAGACCCGCGACAGGGCGATAGCCAGGGCCGGCAGGCAGGCCAGCAGCAGCCAGGTCAGACGCAGGCGTCCCGGCTGGCCGCGACCGGCCAGTATCCCCAGTACCAGGAAGAAGGCGAAGGCTGCCGAGCTGTGCCCGCTGGGGAAGCTGAAGGTGGTCAGGGGCTCGGTGAGTACTTCCGGCCGCGCTCGTGCGAAGAAGTGCTTGAGTCCGGTATTGGCCAGCGCGGTCGCCACCAGGGTGCCGATGGCGAAGCAGGCGGGACGCCACTGGCGCAGCAGCAACAGCAGACCACCGAGCAGGGCGCCGGCAAGGAGCTGGGTCGTGAAGTCGCCGAGGCGGGTGACCAGCACCATCAGTCGGTCGAGGCTGGCGTGGCGCTGCTCCTGGACCAGCGCCATCAGGCCCTGGTCCAGCGCCTGCAGGTGCGGCCAGCCGATCAGCAAGGCGCCCAGCGCTATCAGGCTCAGGCCTGCCGCCAGCGGGTTAGCCCAGCGCTTTTCACGCAGTGTGCTGTGGACGATCAGGCCGAGCATGGCCACTACCGCGACAATTACCACCCCGGCTTCGCCCCAGAAGCCTTCCGGCAGCGGCAGGCGCAAGGCGGCGCCGGTGGCCCAGCCGGGCACCAGGTAGGCCACGGCCCAGCCAGCGGCGGCCAGCATGCTCACGGCGACGAAACGCGGGAAGGGCATGTCCAGCATGCCGGCGACCATCGGCAGCATGGGCCGCAGGGGGCCGATGTAGCGGCCCACCAGCAGGCTGGCGACGCCATAGCGCTGGAAGTAGTTCTCGGCGCCGCTGATCCATTCCGGGTGGTCCCGCAGCAGCGGCAGGTTGCGGATGTTCTGGTGGAAGCGGCGGCCCAGGCCGTAGGAAATCATGTCGCCCAGCAGCCCGCCGGTGTAGGCCAGCAGCAGGGTTTCCCAAAGCTCCAGCGCGCCGCTGCCGGCCATCACGCCGACGGCGAACAGCAGGGCGACGCCCGGTACCACGATGCCGGCGATGGCCAGGCATTCAATGCAGGCGATCAGGAAGATGGCCAGGCCCAGCCATTCCGGATTGGCGCCGAGCCAGGCGGTAACCTGGTCGAACCATTGACTCATGGGTGAATGTCCTCGATCAGCGTGAAGTCGCGTCCTTCGATCTGCCCGCGGCGCAGCGGATTGCGCGTGCAATGGCGGGCGTAGGCGGCGTCGACGAAGCGGTAGGGCAGGTGTTCGTCGCGGCCGTGGGGAATGCCCAGGCGCGCGGTCTGGATGATGGTGGCGGGGCGCTCGCCGACGTCTTCGACGAACAGGCGCTGCCAGTCGAAGCGCTGGCCATCCCAGTCGGGCACCTTGAGGCCAAGGGAGCGGCACAGCAGGGTCTGGCCGGCGCAGAGGCGTTCGACCGGGCGTGGCCCGCCCTGGGCGTCGGGGTTGTTGCCTTGCATGGCGGCCAGCGAATCGGCGGGAGAGATGTCGTCTACCCAGGGGTGGCCGGACTTGATCAGTACTGCGTTACCGGCCCCGTGGGCGCTGAAGTTGAGCGAGTCGCCGCCGCGGGCGTAATACATGTAGATGTGCCCGCCATCGAGGAAGAGTGCGCGGCGCTTGTGGGTGTAACCGAGGGAAGCATGGCTGCCCTTGTCCACCAGGTAGTAGGCCTCGGTCTCGATGATGCGTGCGGCCAGCCAGCGGCCATCGATCCGGTGGCGGATCACCTTGCCCAGCAGTTCGCGGGCCACCTGCTGTGCGTCGCGGTCGAAGAAGGCATCGGTCAGCGGGCGGGCGCCAGGCCAGGGCAAACTAAGGATGGGATCGCAGGACATGGGGCTGTCGCAGGGTTACGGGTCGGAATAGGCTCGCGATTATACGGAAGCACGCTGAGCCGAAGCTGAATGCCGGCGTCGGAATCGTCACGCAAAATAACAAGAGCCCGTTGCCATGTCCCGAGCCGCTCGCGTCGACAGTGCCCACATCACCCCCAGTGCGCACTACACCGGTTATGTCTGGTATCGCCACCAACTCGCCGAGGAACCCTTCGTCACTCCCTTCGGACGCTTCGCCCACGGCGTGCTGGCGCCGGTCAGCTGGGGCGCGCGCGTGGCCTTTGGTCTGGATGTTGAGCATTTCCTGTTGCAGCGCCACCTGTTGATTGACGCCCTGTTGCGCGAGGCCATCGAACAGCGCGGGGTGCGCCAGGTGGTGGAAATCGCCTGCGGCCTGTCGCCTCGGGGGCGGCGTTTCTGTTCCCGTTATCCGCAGCTGCGCTATCTGGAAGCCGACCTGCCGCCCATGGCCGCGCGCAAGCGCCTGCTGCTGCATGAAGAGGGTTGGCTGAATGCGCGGCATCAGGTGCGCCCTGTGGATATCCTCGCCGAGCACTGCGCGAACGACCTGCAGGCGCTGTTCTCCGGGCTGGATCGGGAAGAGTCGGTGCTGGTGATCACCGAAGGGCTGGTGAATTACTTCGAGCTGCCCGTAATAGAAGGCTTCTGGGCCCGCCTTGCGACGCAATTGCGCCAGTTCCCGTCCGCCAGCTATCTCACCGACCTCTATCCCGACCTGCGCGAGCACCCGCGCTACCGGCAATTGCGCTGGGGCATCGACTTGGTGGGCCGCCTGACCCGTGGTCGCTATTACCTGCACTACCGAGGTGACGACGCCATAGTCGCCGGCTTTCAAGCGTGCGGCTTCGGCGAAGTCCGGGTGCATGACCCGAAGGAGCTGGAGGCGGCACCAGCGGATGCCTGGCCGGCGCTGGTGCGGGTGGTGGAGGGGCGAACCTGAGGATGGACTTCTGATGTGGGAGCGAATTTATTCGCGAATGAATTCGCTCCCACAATAACGGCGGCAGTCCGAGGTCAGGCGTAGGCCACCTCTTGCGGCTCGGCCTGCACCACCTGCGCCGCCAGCGCGTCGCTGGCCTGTGCATCGGTGTGGGGGAAGACCAGCGCGAGGCAATCGCCCTCATGGCGCAAGGGCAGGACATCCAGTTCCGGCAGTTCGCCGGCCTGCAGGCGCCAGCCACGCGAGGGCAGCGCGTGCGGCAGGTTGCCGGCCACCAGGCCGCCGAAGAATCCCAGTTCGCTGACATCCACCGACCATTCGCCCGCTTCGGCGTGCAGCAGTCGGCCTCGCCGGTTCAGCGGGGCCACACGCGGTTCCTGGCGCCGCTCCAGGCGATCCAGGCGGTTGCGTGCCAGACGCGTGGCGCCGGGGCTGGCCAGGGGAAGGGCGGAGCCCTGGAGGAAGGGGCGATAGAAGCTGGCGCAGGCTTCGCGCTGCTCGAACTGGGCCAGGTGATCGCCATTGTGGATAAGCGCGCAGTCGGCATCGGCACAGGCGGCGGCGAAGCCCGCGTGCTCCCAGGGCTGGGTGAAATGGTCGTATTCGCCGGCCAGGACCAGGGTCGGGCAGGTCGGGTGACGGGTGAATCCGGGGAAGTCGAGCAAACGGCGGCTATTTTGCAGGTATCGCTCGACTTCCTGCGGGGAAAGCCGCTGCATCTGTCGCAAAAGTGCCTTGCGGAAGACCAGCGAGACGCCGGTTTCATCCAGGCGCAGGGGATTGATCAGGCCGGTCAGGGCGCCTTGGGCGAAGCGCAGCACCTGGCCCTCGGCCAGCAGGTCCAGTCCTTCTTCCAGCATGCGTCGGGCGCCGGGCCGGCCGAAGGCGGTGATCCCAGCCAACAGCAGGCGCGCGCAGCGCTGCGGGTGGCGTACGGCGAACAGTGCCGCCAGGGCCGAGCCGTAGGACAGGCCGATGGGCATCAGCGGTGGCAGGCGGAGCTCTTCGGTGAACGCGGCGATCAGGTCGGCCAGTTGTTCGAGTGAAAGCTCCGGCGCCAGTTGCAGGTTTGCGCCCTGGCTTGGCAGGTCGAGGAGGATCACCGGGTGGTGGGGCAGCAGTTCCTGCACCTCGGCGCCGAAGGAGCGAAAGCTCTGGAAGGCGCCACCGAGCATCAGGACCGGTTCGCGATTGTCCTCGGCGTGCAGGGAGAAGGCCTGGTAATGGAGGGTCCAGGGGCCGAGCTGGACGACGTGGGGCGCATCGTTCAGGTGCTGTGGGGCGAAGTCGGTCTGGTAACGCATGGCGGGTTCTCCGGCGCCTGGGCGCTTCTTGTTCTTCTGCGACGACTGCAATTGGAAGGTAAACAGCGCGGCCACTTTTGTTTACCCAACCTTCGGGCGGGCGCTGGGGGCGGGTGTCACCGTCCCGTCTGCGGCCCGCCTGGGACTGGGCCTTTGCCGTTACCGGCGGCGCCTGTGGAATGGGCTGTCTACCATCCGCCCGGCGCCGCTGGGCGCGGACGAGCGCGGTCGCTATAATCAGCCGCTTTCCCTTCGCCAGAACACGAGACCATGACCGAGTCCGTTCTCGATTACATGACCCGCCTTGGCCGCGCCGCTCGCGCCGCCTCGCGCGTGGCCGCCCGTGCCAGTACCGCGCAGAAGAACCGCGCCCTGCTGGCTGCCGCCGATGCCCTGGATGCAGCTCGTGCCGAGCTGACCGCCGCCAACGAGCAGGACCTGGCCAATGGCCGGACCAATGGCCTGGAGCCAGCCATGCTCGATCGCCTGGCGCTGACCCCAGCGCGCATCGACGACATGATCGAGGGCCTGCGTCAGGTCGCCACCCTGCCGGACCCCATCGGCGAAATCCGCGACATGCGCTATCTGCCGTCCGGCATTCAGGTGGGCAAGATGCGCGTGCCGCTGGGCGTGATCGGCATCATCTATGAGTCGCGGCCGAACGTGACCATCGATGCGGCCAGCCTCTGCCTGAAGTCCGGCAACGCCACCATCCTGCGTGGCGGCTCCGAGGCCATCCATTCCAACCAGGCCATCGCCGCCTGCATCCAGAAGGGCCTGGCCGACGCCGGTCTGCCCAGCGAATTGGTGCAAGTGGTGGAAACCACCGACCGCGCCGCCGTGGGTGCGCTGATCAGCATGCCGGAGTATGTGGACGTGATCGTCCCGCGCGGTGGCAAGGGCCTGATCGAGCGCATCAGCCGCGAAGCCAAGGTGCCGGTGATCAAGCACCTGGACGGCATCTGCCACGTCTACATCGACGTCGCCGCCGACCTGGACAAGGCGATCCGCGTGGCCGACAACGCCAAGACCCAGCGTTACGCACCCTGTAACACCATGGAAACCCTGCTGGTGCACGCGGGCATTGCCGCGCGTGTGCTGCCGCCGCTGGCCGCCATCTATCGCGACAAGGGCGTAGAGCTGCGCGGCGACGTCGCTACCCGTACCCTGCTGGGCGCCGATGTGCTGGAAGCGACCGAAGAAGACTGGCGCACCGAGTACAACGCGCCGATTCTCTCGATCCGCATCGTCGACGGCCTGGAGCAGGCCATCGAGCACATCAACACCTACGGCTCGCAGCACACCGACGCCATCATCACCGAGAACTTCAGTGATGCCCGGCGTTTTCTCACCGAAGTGGACTCCGCCTCGGTGATGGTCAATGCCTCGACCCGCTTCGCCGATGGCTTCGAATACGGCCTGGGTGCGGAGATCGGCATTTCCACCGACAAGCTGCACGCCCGTGGCCCGGTCGGTCTGGAAGGCCTGACCAGCGAGAAGTACGTGGTCTTCGGCGACGGTCACGTACGTACCTGATGGGCAAGCGCATCGGCCTCTTCGGCGGCACTTTCGATCCCGTACATATCGGCCACTTGCGGGGTGCCCTCGAGGTGGCCGAGCAGTTCGGCTTCGATGAGCTGCGCCTGATCCCCAGCGCGCGCCCACCGCACCGCGAAACCCCGCGGGTTTCGGCGGCCCAGCGTCTGGAAATGGTGCAGTTGGCGGTGGCCGGGGTCGCGCCGCTGGTGGTGGACGATCGCGAACTCAAGCGCGAGCGGCCGTCCTGGACCATCGAAACGCTGGAGTCCCTGCGGACCGAGCTGGATGCCGATGACCAGTTGTTCCTGCTGGTCGGCTGGGACGCTTTCTGCGGCCTGCCGAGCTGGCACCGCTGGAGCGAGCTGCTGGACCATTGCCACATCCTGGTCCTGCAGCGTCCGGATGCCGACAGCGAGGCACCGGAAGACCTGCGCGACCTGTTGGCGGCGCGCAGCGCGGTTGATCCGCAATCGCTGCAGGGGCCGTCCGGGCAGATTGCTTTCGTCTGGCAGACGCCCCTGGCGATTTCCGCCACTCAGATCCGCCAATTGCTGGGGGAGGGGCGCTCGGTGCGCTTTCTCGTGCCCGATGCCGTATTGGCCTATATCCATGCGCACGATCTGTACCGTGCGCCGAACTGATTCACTGAGGTAGTTGAACCCGATGCAAAACGAAGAACTCGTCAAGGTCGCCATCGCGGCCCTGGAAGACCTGAAAGGTCAGGAAATCACCACCATCGACGTACGCGGCAAGACCAGCATCACCGATTTCATGGTGATCGCCAGCGGCACCTCCGGCCGTCACGTCAAGTCCCTGGCCGAGAACGTCCTGGAAAAGACCAAGGAACAAGGCGTGCGCGCACTGGGCAGCGAAGGCCTGGACGGCGGCGAGTGGGCCCTGCTGGACCTGGGCGATGTGGTGGTGCACGTAATGCAGGTCGCCACCCGCCAGTTCTATGACCTGGAGCGCCTGTGGCAGGGTGCCGAGCAGAGCCGCGCGCACCACAGCCACGAGTAAGCGGGGCTTCCCTTGCGTCTACGTCTGATCGCCGTTGGTACTCGGATGCCGCGTTGGGTGGAAGAGGGCTGGCACGAGTACGTCAAGCGCCTGCCTTCCGAGCTCAGCCTGGAACTGGTGGAAATTCCCCTGACCACGCGCGGCAAGAACGCCGACGTGGCGCGGATGATCCGCCAGGAGGGCGAGGCCATGCTGGCCAAGGTGCAGCCGGGGGAACGCATCGTCACCCTGGAAGTCCAAGGTCGGCCCTGGAGCACCGAGCAGCTGGCGGCCGAGCTGGACCGCTGGCGCCTGGACTCGCGCACCGTCAACCTCATGGTCGGTGGTCCGGAAGGGCTGGCGCCGGAGGTTTGTGCCCGCAGCGAGCAGCGCTGGTCGCTGTCGCCTTTGACGCTGCCGCATCCGCTGGTCCGCATCCTCATTGGCGAGCAGATCTACCGCGCCTGGACGGTGTTGTCCGGTCACCCCTACCACAAGTAAGCCCCGTCCATGCCGCAACCGATTCGCCTCAAAGATCACGAGAAGGACGCCCGTCTGGTACGCCGGCGCGTGATCGTGGGCGCGGCGGCGGTGTTGATGCTGACCTGCGTGCTGATCGCCCGCCTCTATTACCTGCAGGTGATCCAGTACGACTACCACTCGACCCTGTCCGAGAACAATCGCGTCCATGTGCAGCCGATTCCGCCTACCCGTGGGCTGATCTTCGACCGCAATGGTGTGATCATCGCCGACAACCGGCCCAGCTTCAGCCTGAGTGTGACCCGTGAGCGCGCTGGCGACTGGGAGCAGACCCTCGACGTGATCGTCGAGGTGTTGCAGCTGACCCCCGATGATCGTGCGTTGTTCGAAAAACGCATGAAGCAGGGTCGGCGCCCGTTCGAGCCAGTGCCCATCCTCTTCGAGCTGACCGAGGAGCAGATCGCCCGCATCGCGGTGAACCAGTTCCGCCTGCCCGGCGTCGAGGTGGTGGCGCAGCTGGTGCGCCACTATCCGCAGGGCGCGCATTTTGCCCATTCGGTGGGCTATGTCGGGCGGATCAACGAGAAGGAGCTCAAGCAGCTCGATCCGGTGAACTACAGCGGCACCCACCACATTGGCAAGACCGGCATCGAGCGCTTCTACGAAGACCAGTTGCACGGTGAGGTGGGTTACGAGGAAGTCGAGACCAACGCCCGTGGCCGGGTACTGCGTGTGCTCAAGCGCACCGACCCGAAACCCGGCAAGGATCTGGTGCTGACCCTCGATGTGCGTCTGCAAGAGGCCGCCGAACAGGCACTGGCCGGCCGTCGCGGTGCCATCGTTGCTATCGAGCCCTCCAGCGGTGATGTGCTGGCCATGGTCAGCCAGCCGAGTTTCGACCCCAACCCCTTCGTCACCGGCATCAGCTTCAAGGCCTATGCCGAGCTGCGCGATTCCATCGACCGGCCGCTGTACAACCGCGTTTTGCGCGGCCTGTATCCGCCGGGGTCGACCATCAAACCGATGGTGGCCGTGTCCGGCCTGGATTCCGGTGTGGTAACGCCAGCCTCGCGGGTCTTCGATCCCGGCTTCTACCAACTGCCCAATTACGATCACAAATACCGCAACTGGAACCGTTCCGGTGACGGCTGGGTGAACATGGAAACCGCGATCATGCGGTCAAATGACACCTACTTCTACGATCTTGCCCACAAGATGGGCATCGATCGACTTCATGACTACATGAGCCGCTTCGGCTTCGGTCAGCGCGTGGCCCTGGACATGTTCGAGGAGTCCTCCGGCCTGATGCCGTCTCGCGAGTGGAAGCGCGCGCGCTACCGTCAGGCCTGGTTCCCGGGGGAAACGCTGATCCTCGGTATCGGTCAGGGCTACATGCAGGCCACCCCGCTGCAACTCGCTCAGGCGGTTGCGCTCATGGCCAACCGTGGCAAGTGGATTCGTCCGCACCTGGCCAAGACCATCGAAGGGCAGCCGCCGTTGGACCCGAACCCGATGCCCGACATCGTCCTGCATGACCCGAAATACTGGGATGCCGGCCGCAACGGCATGGAGCAGGTGGTTCACGGTGCCCGGGGTACGGCGCACAAGGTCGGTGCGAGCTCTATCTACCGTATCGCCGGCAAGTCCGGTACCGCCCAGGTAGTGGCCATCAAGCAGGGCGAGAAGTACGACCGCTCCAAGGTGCAGGAGCGCCACCGTGACCATGCCCTGTTCGTTGCCTTCGCCCCGGCGGAAGACCCGAAGATCGCCGTAGCGGTGATGGTGGAGAACGGCGAATCCGGTTCGGGTGTTGCTGCGCCGGTGGTCAAGCAGGTCATGGATGCCTGGCTGCTCGGTGAAGACGGCCAGCTCAAACCCGAGTTCCGACCGCCGCAGCCGCTGGCGGAACAGCAGAGTGCCAATCGATGAACAGCAACTTCGACCGCACCATCTCCCAGGAGGACGTGCTCAAGCGCCGCGCGACGCTGCTGCAGCGTTTGCACATCGACGGCTGGCTGCTGCTGATCATCCTGATGCTGGCCGCCGGCAGCCTGTTCGTCCTTTATTCGGCGAGCGGCAGGCACTGGGACCTGTTGATGAAGCAGGCCAGCTCCTTCGGTCTGGGCATTGGCGCGATGATCGTCATCGCCCAGTTCGAGCCGCGCTTCATGGCGCGCTGGGTGCCGCTCGCCTACGTGGTCGGGGTGGCGTTGCTGATGGTCGTGGAGATCATGGGCCACACGGCCATGGGCGCGACCCGCTGGATCAATATTCCCGGGGTGATCCGCTTCCAGCCCTCGGAGTTCATGAAGATCATCATGCCGGCGACCATCGCCTGGTACCTGTCGCGGCACAACCTGCCGCCGAAACTCAAGCACATCGCCATCAGCCTGGTGCTGATCCTCGTGCCCTTCGTGCTGATCCTGAAGCAGCCCGACCTCGGCACCGCGCTGCTGATCCTGGCGTCCGGCGCCTTCGTGCTGTTCATGGCCGGCCTGCAGTGGCGCTGGATCCTCGGTGCGGTGGCGGCCGTCGTGCCTGTGGCGGTAGCCATGTGGTACTTCGTGTTGCACGACTACCAGAAGCAGCGCGTTCTGACTTTCCTCGACCCGGAAAGCGACCCGCTGGGCACGGGCTGGAACATCATCCAGTCCAAGGCGGCCATCGGTTCGGGCGGGGTATTCGGCAAGGGCTGGCTGCTGGGCACCCAGTCGCACCTGGATTTTTTGCCCGAAAGCCACACGGACTTTATCATTGCGGTCCTCGGCGAAGAGTTCGGCCTGGTGGGCGCCTGCCTGCTGCTGTTGGTCTACCTGCTCCTGATCGGCCGCGGCCTGGTGATTACCGCCCAGGCCCAGACCCTGTTCGGCAAGCTGCTGGCGGGCAGTCTGACCATGACCTTCTTCGTGTACGTGTTCGTCAATATCGGCATGGTCAGTGGGCTCTTGCCGGTCGTGGGGGTACCCCTGCCCTTCATTAGCTACGGCGGAACCCATCTGGTGACGCTGCTGTCAGGGTTTGGGGTGTTGATGGCGATCCATACCCATCGCAAGTGGATCGCCCAGGTTTGAAACGAGTGAGAGATTTGAAAGCACTGCGCACTTGGATGCGGTTGGGTGCCTCTGGGGCTGCCCTGGTCGGACTGCTTGGAGCAGCCGCACCGGCGCTGTCGGGGGATTACGAGGGATCGCCGCAGGTGGCCGAATTCGTTGCCGAGATGACCCGCGACTACGGCTTCGCCGGCGAACAATTGGTGGATCTGTTCCGCGAGGTGGAGCGCAAGCAGTCCATTCTCGACGCTATCTCCCGCCCCGCCGAGCGGGTCAAGCCGTGGAAGGAATACCGGCCGATCTTCATCACGCCGGCACGCATCCAGAAAGGCGTGACCTTCTGGAACCAGCACGCCGATGCGCTGGCCCGCGCCGAGAAAGAGTACGGCGTACCGGCCCAGGTGATCGTCGCGATCATCGGTGTCGAGACCTTCTACGGCGGCAATACCGGCAACTTCCGTGTGATCGATGCTTTGTCCACCCTGGGCTTCGACTACCCGCCGCGCGCCGACTTCTTCCGCAAGCAACTCAAGGAATTCCTCCTGCTGGCCCGTGAGGAGCAGGTCGATCCGCTGTTGCTCAAGGGCTCCTATGCCGGCGCCATGGGCCTGCCGCAGTTCATGCCGAGCAGCTTCCGCGCCTATGCGGTGGATTTCGACGGCGACGGCCACATCGACATCTGGAACAACCCGGTGGATGCCATCGGCAGCGTCGCCAGCTACTTCAAGCGCCACGGTTGGGTGCATGGCGCTCCGGTGGTCAGTCGTGCCCAGGTTCGCGGTGAACGAATCGACGAAGGGTTGACCCAGGGACTGGACCCGGTGAAGAACGTCGGCGATCTTAGGACGCTGGGCTGGGCAAGCGGTGACGCGCTGCGCGATGATGTGCCGGTTACGGCCTTCAGGCTGGAGGGTGATGAGGGGGCGGAGTACTGGATGGGATTGCCGAACTTCTACGTCATTACCCGCTACAATCGCAGCGCGATGTACGCCATGGCCGTGCATCAGCTTTCCGAACTGCTGGTCAACGCAAGGGGCGGGCGTTAACCGATGCCACAACCGATAAGAGTCGCCGTCTACGGCGCCGTAGCATTGTTGCTGGCCAGCTGCTCGAGCAGCCGCGCGCCGGAACCGATCCAGCCCGGCGGGCCGATCTCAGGCCCCGGCGACTACTCGCGTCCGCACAGGGACGGCGCGCCCTGGTGGGATGTCGATGTCTCGCGCATTCCCGATGCCGTACCCATGCCGCACTACGGCTCGGTGAAAGCCAACCCCTACACCGTGCTGGGCAAGACCTACTACCCGATGAACGATGCGCGCCGTTACCAGGCGGTGGGCACCGCGTCCTGGTATGGCACCAAGTTCCACGGCCAGGCCACCGCCAACGGCGAGGCCTATGACCTCTACGGTATGACTGCCGCGCACAAGACCTTGCCGCTGCCGAGCTACGTCCGGGTGACCAACCTGGACAACGGCCGTAGCGTGATCCTGCGGGTCAACGACCGTGGCCCGTTCTATTCCGACCGTATCATCGACCTCTCCTTCGCTGCAGCGAAGAAGCTCGGCTATGCCGAGTCCGGTACCGCCCGCGTCAAGGTAGAGGGTATCGATCCCCATGAGTGGTGGGCGGCCCAGGGCCGTCCGGTGCCCATGGTCCTGGCGCAGCCGAAGATGGCCGCCCAGCCGCAATCCAAGCCCCAACCGGTCGCCCAGGTAGCCAGCGCGCCGATCGAACAGTACACCCCGCCGCCGCAGCAACATGCCGCCGCCGTGCTGCCTGTGCAGATCGACGCAAAAAAAAACGATTCACTCGCAGCGTCTGGCCTGTATCTCCAGGTGGGCGCCTTCGCCAATCCGGACGCTGCGGAGCTCCTCAAGGCCAAGCTGAGCGAGACGGTGACTGCCCCGGTCTTCATCAGCTCGGTCGTGCGCAACCAGCAGATACTGCACCGGGTACGCCTGGGCCCGATCGGAACTCAGGGTGAAGCCCAGCAGGTGCAGAACTCGGTTCGCCTGGCCAATCTCGGCCAACCCACCCTCGTGAAGCCGGACTGACGGCTTCGTTTTTGCCCGCAAGGGCCTGTTAGACCATTAGTTACATAGAGAGACGGATGAACATCTTCAGCTTCGCCAAACGCCTTTTACTGCCCGCAGCCCTGCTCATCGTCGCGCCGGTCTCCATGGCGGCCCAGCAGATCATCCCGTCGCCGCCGCAATTGGCCGCCAAGTCCTACGTGCTGATGGACGCCCAGAGCGGCCAGGTGCTGGTGGAAAACAACGGCGATCAGCGCCTGCCCCCGGCAAGCCTGACCAAGCTGATGACCGCCTACATCGCCACCCTGGAAATCCGCAAGGGCCAGATCGGCGAGACCGATCCGGTGACCATCAGTGAGCATGCCTGGCGTACCGGCGGTTCGCGCATGTTCGTCCAGGTCAACACCCAGGTGACCCTGAGCGACCTGCTGCACGGCATCATCATCCAGTCCGGCAACGACGCCAGTGTGGCTGTGGCCGAGCACATCGCCGGCAGCGAAGACGCCTTCGCCGACATGATGAACACCACTGCCGAGAAACTGGGCATGACCGGCAGCCACTTCATGAACGCCACTGGCCTGCCCAACCCGGAGCACTACTCCACCGCTCACGACATGGCGACCCTGGCGCGCGCGATCATCTACGAAGATCCGGCCCACTACGCCATCTACTCCCAGAAGGAATTCTTCTGGAACAACATCAAGCAGCCCAACCGCAACCTGCTGCTGTGGCGCGACAAGACCGTCGACGGCCTGAAGACCGGCCACACCGACGAGGCCGGCTACTGCCTGGTGGCTTCTGCTGTGCGTGACAACATGCGCCTGATCGCCGTGGTATTCGGCACCAACAGCGAACAGGCCCGCGCCGCCGAAACCCAGAAGCTGCTGACCTACGGCTTCCGCTTCTTCGAAACCCAGACCTTCTACCAGAAGGGCGCCGAGCTGGCCAAAGCCCAGGTTTGGAAGGGCTCGGCCCGTGAGATCAAGGCTGGCCTCGGCCAGGACCTGACCATGACCCTGCCGAAGGGCCAGATCAAGAAGCTGCAGGCCAACATGACCTTGAATCCGCAACTGATCGCCCCAATCAAGCAAGGCGACGTGATCGGCAAGGTGGAAGTCAAGCTGGAAGACCAGGTGGTCCACAGCGCCGACCTGATCGCTCTGGAGACCGTTGAGGAGGGTGGCTTCTTCCGCCGCCTGTGGGATAGCATCCGACTGTTCTTCTTCGGCCTGTTCAACTGACCTTCTGAGCCGACGCCTCGCGCCTTGCCTGGGCACGGGGCGTCCGCCTCGCGGATCACGAGTCCGCCGCTGCCATGACTGATACTCCTGACGTACAACCCCCGAAAATCGAATTCCCCTGCGAGCGCTACCCGATCAAGGTGATCGGCGATTCCTTCGATGGTTTCACCGACCTGGTGATCGAAATCATCCAGCGCCACGCTCCCGATCTCGACGCCACCACCCTGGTAGTGCGCGACAGCCGCAACGGTCGCTTCCTTTCGGTCCAAGTGCTGATTACCGCGACCGGCGTCGACCAGTTGCAGGCCATCCATGTGGACCTGCGCGCTACTGGCCGCGTGCACATGGTGCTCTAGTGGCACCTGCCGAACTCATCGTGCGCCATCTGGGATTGGTGGATTACCTGCCGACCCTTGAGGCGATGCGCCGCTTGACCGTCGAGCGCGACGAAAGGACCCCCGACGAAATCTGGTTGCTGCAGCACCCCCGGGTGTTCACCCAGGGCCAGGCCGGCAAGGCCGAGCACCTGCTGGCGCCGGGGGATATCCCGGTGATCCAGGTGGAGCGCGGTGGCCAGGTGACCTACCACGGCCCCGGCCAGTTGGTGGCCTATCTCATGCTGGATTTGCGCCGCCTCGGATTGGGCGTGCGCGATCTGGTCACGGCCATGGAACAAAGCCTGGTCGATGTGATCGCCACCTATGGGGTCGAGGCGGCGCCCAAGGCAGATGCTCCCGGTGTCTATGTCGACGGCGACAAGATCGCCTCGCTGGGACTGCGGGTCAGCCGCGGCTGCTCCTTCCACGGCCTGGCACTCAATGTGGACATGGACATGTCGCCCTTCTGGCGGATCAATCCCTGCGGCTACGCCGGGTTGAAGATGGTTCAGCTCAAGGACCTGATCGAGACGCCGCCTCAGCTCGATGAGGTGGCGCAGCGCCTGGAGCAGGCTCTGCGTCAGCGGCTGGGCTACACGCGGTAAAGAGCCGATCCGGAAAAACGACGGCCCCCTCTCCCATCGGGAGAGGGGGCCGTTTCGTTTAGTCAGATCGCGTCTGGTTGCCCACTGCAATCACGCCAGCCCTCTCCCTCGGAGGCGGACTGGGCAATTCCTGCTCAACCCAGGTTGAGTGTCGGAATGATGCTCGAGTCGACGGGCTGTCCCGGTACCGGAACCGGTGCGGCCAGGCCCAGGTTGTTCTTCTCGAACACACGGTCGGCCCTGTAGCTGGAGCGCACCAGTGGGCCGGCTGCGACTTCCATGAAGCCTTTCTCAAGGCCGATATCGCGGAAGCGGTTGAATTCCTCCGGGCTGACCCAGCGCTTCACCGGCAGGTGGTTGCGGGTGGGCTGCAAGTACTGGCCGAGGGTGAGGATATCGACGCCGATAGCGCGCAGATCGTCCATGGTTTCGATGATTTCTTCGTCAGTCTCGCCCAGACCCAGCATCAGGCTGGTCTTGGTCAGGACGTCCGGGCGGTGGCGCTTGGCGTGCTCCAGTACGCGCAAAGTCTTCTCATAGCCTGCGCGCGGGTCGCGTACGACATGGGTAAGGCGCTTGACCGTCTCGACGTTCTGCGCGAACACCTCAAGGCCGGAGTCCACTACCCGTTCGATGGCTGCATGGTCGCCGTTGAAGTCCGGCGTCAGGGCTTCCACGACTACCTGGGGAGTGTTCTCCTTGATGGCGCGTACGCACGCGGCATAGTGGCTGGCGCCGCCATCGTCCAGGTCGTCGCGATCCACCGAGGTCAGCACGATATAGCGCAGAGCCATGAGCTCGACCGACTTGGCGGTGTTCTGCGGTTCTTCCAGGTCCAGCCAACCGTTGGGGTTGCCGGTGTCCACGGCACAGAAGCGGCAGGCGCGGGTGCACACAGAGCCCATCAGCATGATGGTGGCGGTGCCGTTGGACCAGCACTCACCCATGTTCGGGCAGTGGGATTCCTGGCACACGGTGCTCAGGCGATGTTCGCCGACATTGCGCTTGACCGCGTCGAAGCGGCTGCCGCCCGGTGCCTTGACCCGCAGCCATTTGGGCTTGGGCTCGAACACCTGGGGTTCGGCAGAATTGCGGCGCTTCTGGCCATCCTTGATCGCGGTGATGCCCTGCGCAGTACGGAACTTTTCGCCGCTGGCGACGTGTTTGGACGAGTCGATATCGGACATCGGAAATCTGGCTCCGCTGGTGGCTCCGTTGGCTGCCGCAGGGGCAAAAAGGGGTGGCGCAGTTTATCACAAAGGCGTTTGCACGAACCGGCGGCCGTCTGGAGGCGTGAGCCTGTGACGACCGCCGTGCAGGCGGGACTCAGCGTCCTTCACGCAACTGCTCGAGCAGCTTCACATTGGGGTAGCCGTCCGCCGGCCAGCCGAGGCGCTGTTGATAACCACGGATCGCCTTGCGGGTGTTGGCACCGATGATGCCGTCCGCCGTGCCCGGGTTGTAGCCGGCCGCCGTCAGCGACTCCTGCAGCTCCACCCGCTCGGTACGGCTCAGCGGGCGCTCGTCGCGTGGCCAGCTTCCGGTGAGCTGGCCACCGCCGTCGAAGCGTTCGCCCAGCAGGCTGACCGCAAGGGCGTAGGACGAGGAGTTGTTGTACTTGAGGATGGCGCGGAAGTTATCCAGCACCAGGAACGCCGGGCCGCGATGGCCGGCCGGCAGCAGCAGGGACGCGGAGTCGTTGGCGAGGCTCGCGGCCTCAGGCCCGGCTTGCACGCCCATGGCCTGCCACTGAGCTACGGATTTGCGGATATCCCCGTCGGCATGGGCATAGTCGAAGCCGTTGGGCAGCTGGACCTGGATTGCTGCAGGTTGTCCCTTGCGCCAGCCGGAGGCCTGCAGGTAGTGGGCGGCCGAAGCCAGCGCGTCGGCCGAGGAGTTCCAGATGTCGCGGCGGCCGTCGCCGTCGAAGTCCACGGCGTGGGTGTTGTAGGTGGTGGGGATGAACTGGGTCTGGCCCATCGCTCCGGCCCAGGAACCGAGCATGCTGCCCGGCTGGATGTCGCCGTGCTGGAGGATCTGCAGGGCGGCCAGCAATTGCGCGTGAGCGAATTCGGGGCGGCGGCCTTCGTAGGCCAGGGTGGCCAGGGAGCGGATAACCGATTTGTCGCCCATGAACTGGCCGAAGCTGCTTTCCATGCCCCAGATGGCCACCAGGGGCTCACGGTCCACACCGAAACGCTGCTCGATGGCGTCCAGGGTTGTCGCGTTTTCCGCGATCAGGGCCTGGCCCTTGCGCACCCGGTACGGCGAGATGGCGCCTTCCAGGTATTCCCACACCGGTCGGGTGAATTCGGGCTGGCTGCGATCAGCGGTGATCACGCTGGCGTCGGGCGTTACGCCGGCGAAGGCTTGGTCAAAGAGGCTGGCGTGTATGCCTTGGGCCAGGGCCTCGCGGCGGAAACCGTCGCGCCACGCGCTGAAGCTGATGGTGGGCATCTGCACAGGAATCTGCGCGGGCGTTGCCGCGGGTTTACTGGCGGGCTGGGTCGCCTGAGGCAGGGGCGCGGTGGAGGGTTTCTGCGCAGGAGCGTCGGCGCAGGAGCTGAGCAGGGTGAGGGCGGAGGCCACGGCCAGGCTGCGGAACATCGGGCCGGGGGCGGGGGCATCGAACATACGCGAGTCTCGAGGCAGACGAATCGAGTCGCGACCTTAACACGTTCGAGCCTTTTCACGCCGCCATAAGCGACGAAGCCTCCCAATCGTGGGAGGCTTCGCGGCGGTAACTTCCTTTGCCTTTCTGGGGCTTCTCCTGGCGGCAGCGGAAGAGGGGTTGGGCTACCAGGGATTTGGCGCGGTTGGGCGCGCCTTGTTTGCGTTTCTTGGCCATGGCCGATCCTCGATTGGCGCCCGCACCAGCGCGGGCGGGCGGGCGCATCATCGGCTTGTGCTCAGAAATTGTCCAGCTATTCGGCGGACAACGGCAGGCGCTGGCCGGCCAGCAGCAAGGCAAGGCGTGCGAGGCCATTCCAGGGGTCGCCCGGAGCCTGGCCCTTGATTTGCGCGTCGATGCGCTGGGCATCCTGCAGCAACTGGTTCCAGCGCGACGCCGGGTGGCGTTGCAGGGCGCGCGTGACCAGCGGACGGCGCTTGTCCCATACCGGCGGACGGGCTGCGGCAAAGGCCTTCTCCAGTGGCACGCCCTGGCTGTATTGCTGGGCCAGGCCGGCCAGCAGGCGCAGCTCCCGTGCCAGTGCCCAGAGGATCACCGGCGGTTCCACGCCTTCGCCGCGCAGGCCTTCCAGAGTGCGCAGGGTGTGGGCGGGTTCACCGTTGAGGGCGGCGTCGATCAGGCCGAAGACGTCGAAGCGGGCGCTGTCTGCCACTGCTGCCTGGACGGTCGCAGCATCCACCTGACCGCCTTCGGCCAGCAGCTTGAGCTTCTCGATTTCCTGGGCGGCGGCCAGCAGGTTGCCTTCGACTCGGGCGGCGATCAGGTCCACCGCTTCCTGGTTGGCAGCCAGGCCGGCCTGGGACAGGCGCTGGCGAATCCATTGCGGCAGGTTGTGGGGCTCGATGGGCCAGATCTGGATGAACTGTGCATCCGCCCCATCGATCAGCGCCTTGGCCCACTTGGTTTTCTGGGTGCTGCCGTCGAGCTTGGGCAGGCTCAGCAGCAGTACGGTGTCTTCCGGCGGCCGGGAGAGGTATTCGAGCAGCGCGGCAGCGCCCTTGTCCCCCGGTTTTCCAGAAGGCAGGCGCACTTCCAGCAAACGCTTTTCGGCGAACAGCGACAAGCTCGCGCCGGCTTCCAGCAGCAGGCCCCAATCGAAGTTGGTTTCGGCGTTGAACACCTGGCGCTCGCTGAAATCCCGCGCGCGGGCGCTGGCGCGAATGGCGTCGCAGGCTTCCTGGCAGAGCAGAGGCTCGTCGCCACTGACAACGTAGACCGCTGCCAGAGGTCCCTGCAGGTGTTTACCCAGTTGTGCGGGGTTGAGTTTCATAGGCGTAAATGACTGGGGCCGCTGTGCGGCCCCGAGTGCTTACTGGATGGGCAGTTGCAGCGGCGACTGCTGCGGTTGCTGGGCCTTCTCGGCCTGGCGCGCGGCTTCCAGCGCTTCGGCTTCGGCCTTGGCCTTGGCTTCGGCGGTCTGTTGCAGCTGGTCGAGCTGGGCCGGGGTGATCAGCTGCAGGCGCATGATCATCTGCTGGACCATTTCCTGACGCATCTCCTGGCGCAGCTGGGCCGCTTCCTGGTCGGAACCGATCAGGTTGTTGCTGTCATGCACGTAGTACTTCTGCACGGTCAGCTTGTCGTTCATCAACATCAGGTTGTTGTTGCCGCGGATTTCGTACTGCAGGGTCTGGGTCAGTTCGTACTCTGCGCTGCGCGCACCAGTGGTATAGCTGGCGGTGCGCTGGGTTTCGTCCTCGCGGGCCAGGACCAGGGTGTAAGGCGCGCCGGCATGGACGTTCACGCCATTGTCCACCAGGGCCTGGCGGACGGATTTGACGGTCTGGCCGTACAGGTTGCGGGCAGTCACGTCCATTTCGGTCAGAGCGAACTTGGCTTCGCCGGTGCCGCGCAGGTGAAAACCGCACGCGCTCAGCAGCACGGTGAGGCCCAGGACCAGCAGATTCCGTTTCATCATTTCTTGCTTTCCCCTTGCAAACAGCCCGGCGCCACTCCCGGGGGAGGGCGCCGGCTTCGATCAGTTGGCGACGATATTGACCAGTTTGCCTGGCACCACGATGACCTTGCGGATGGTCAGGCCGTCGGTGAAGCGCAGCACGTTCTCGTTGGCGCGTGCGGTGGCTTCCACTGCTTCGCGGCTGGCGTCGGCCGGCACTTCGATATGACCGCGCAGCTTGCCGTTGACCTGTACGACCAGTTGCAGGCTGTCCTGCACCAGGGCGGCTTCGTCCACGGCCGGCCAGGCGGCGTCGATGATGGCGCCGGAATGGCCCAGCTCGCTCCACAGCACATGGCTGATGTGCGGGGTGATGGGGGCCAGCAGCAGGGACACGGCTTCCAGGCCTTCCTGCAGCAGGGCGCGGTCCTCGGCGGTGGCCTGCGGGGCCTTCTCCAGGACGTTCATCAGGGTCATCACGGCGGCGATGGCGGTGTTGAACTTGTGGTACTGGCCGACATCCTGGCTGGCCTGCTTGATGGCCAGGTGGATGGAACGGTGCACAGCCTTCTGCTCGTCGTTCAGCGCGCTGCGGTCCAGGGCTGCCGGCAGGCCGGCAGCGACATGGGCCTGGGCGAGGCGCCAGACGCGGCGGAGGAAGCGGCTGGCACCCTCGACGCCGGAGTCGGACCACTCGAGGCTCATGTCCGGCGGCGAGGCGAACATCATGAACAGGCGGCAGGTGTCGGCGCCGTACTGGTCGATCATCGCCTGCGGGTCCACGCCGTTGTTCTTCGACTTGGACATCTTCTCGGTGCCGCCGATTTCCACCGGCAGGCCGTCGGTTTTCAGGCGGGCGCCGATGACCTTGGCCTTGGCGTCACGCTCGACTTCGACGTCGGCCGGGTTGAACCAGTCCTTGCCGCCATTGGCTGCAACGCGGTAGTAGGTCTCGGCGACCACCATGCCCTGGGTGAGCAGGTTCTTGAACGGCTCGTCGGAGCTGACCAGGCCTTCGTCACGCATCAGTTTGTGGAAGAAGCGCGCGTAGAGCAGGTGCAGGATCGCGTGTTCGATACCGCCGATGTACTGGTCCACCGGCAGCCAGTGGTTGGCTGCGGCCGGGTCGACCATGCCCTGGTCGTAGTTCGGCGAGGCGTAGCGGGCGAAGTACCAGGAACTCTCCACGAAGGTGTCCATGGTGTCGGTTTCGCGCTTGGCCGCGGTGCCGCACTTCGGGCAGGTGCAGGAATAGAACTCGGGCATCTTCGCCAGCGGGCTGCCGGCGCCATCCGGCACCACGTCTTCGGGCAGGACGACCGGCAGTTGGTCTTCCGGAACCGGCACGTCGCCGCAGCTGGGGCAGTGGATGATCGGGATCGGGCAGCCCCAGTAGCGCTGGCGGCTGATGCCCCAGTCGCGCAGGCGGAACTGGGTACGGGCCTGGCCCAGGCCTTTCTTCTGCAGGGCCACTTCGATGGCGTCGAAGGCGCCCTGATAGTCCAGGCCGTCGAATTCACCAGAGTTGATCAGTTGGCCGTGCTCGCCGTAGGCGTCCTGCCACGGCGCAGGGGTTTCGTCGCCAGCAGAGGTGCGGACCACTGCCTTCATCGGCAGGTCGTACTTGTGGGCGAAGGCGAAGTCGCGCTCGTCGTGGGCCGGCACGGCCATCACAGCGCCTTCGCCGTAGTTCATCAGCACGTAGTTGGCGACCCAGACGGGCAGCTTGTCGCCGGTCAGCGGGTGCTCGACGAACAGGGGAGTGGGCAGGCCCTTCTTTTCCTGGGTGGCGATGTCGGCTTCGGCGACGCCGCCGCGCTTGCATTCGTCGATGAAGGCCTGCAGTTCAGCAGCCTTGTCAGCCGGCAGCTTCTGCACCGCGAGGGTCGCCAGCGGGTGCTCGGCTGCGACGGCCACGTAAGTGGCGCCCATCAGGGTATCTGGACGGGTGGTGAAGACCTTCATTGCGCCGGCCTGGCCGATGCTGGCCTGGTCGTAGGGGAAGCTGACTTCCATGCCGCGGGATTTGCCGATCCAATTGCGCTGCATGGTCTTGACCTGTTCGGGCCAGCCGTCCAGGTCATCGAGGCTGCTCAAGAGTTCATCCGCGTAGGCGGTGATCTTGAAGTAGTACATCGGGATCTCGCGCTTCTCCACCAGCGCGCCGGAGCGCCAGCCGCGGCCGTCGATGACCTGCTCGTTGGCGAGGACCGTCTGGTCTGCCGGGTCCCAGTTCACGGTGCCGTTCTTGCGGTAGATCACGCCTTTCTCGAACAGCTTGGTGAACAGCCACTGTTCCCAGCGGTAGTAGTCGGGCTTGCAGGTGGTGACTTCACGAGACCAGTCGATGGCAAGACCCAGGCTCTTCAGCTGGGTCTTCATGTAGTCGATGTTCTCGTACGTCCACTTGGCCGGCGCAACGTTGTTCTTCATCGCGGCGTTTTCCGCCGGCATGCCGAAGGCGTCCCACCCCATGGGCTGCAGCACGTTCTTGCCGAGCATGCGCTGGTAGCGGGCGATCACGTCGCCGATGGTGTAGTTGCGCACGTGCCCCATGTGTAGCTTGCCGCTCGGGTAGGGGAACATCGACAGGCAATAGAAGGTGTCCTTGCCGGGCTGCTCACTCACTTCAAAGGATTTATGCGCGTCCCAGTGGGCTTGCGCGGCGGCTTCGATTTCGCGGGGCTGATACTGTTCGTGCATGGCTACTGGCGCTGGAAGATGGAGTTCCTTGGGGCTGGCGACGCTGGCCTTGGCTGCGCTGCCGGACCCTGGAGGAAACGGAAATTCAAGCGCCGTAGCATACATGACCCCCAACGGCCTAGGGAAACGCTGATTGCGCGGGCGGGCGTCCGTCGGCTATCCCGCCACCGTTTGTCGCTGGCACCTTGCAGCAGGGAAGCGAACGCTAAGCTTTTCATAAGCAACGCAAGCGTTTACGTGGTTCGAGGTGTTGGATGGGTGAGTTGCGGCGGACGGATTCAGGGAACGGGCTTTACGAGCGGTTATTGCATCGGCTGGCCCTGGCGCTGGATGAAGCGGATACGGCGGTTCGCTTGCGCGACGAGGAGCCGCTCGAATTGGAACTCAAGGGATTGACCCCTGCCGAGATGGAGTTGATTCGCGCCTATCTGGACCGCGATACGCGCTGGCTGCGGGGTTGGCACGCTGCCGCCGAGGAACTGGCCGCCATCGAGGCGCTGCCCCGGGGCACGCTTCGTGGCGACAGCGGCCCACCCAAGACTTTCGCCCTCAAGCCCAAACCCACGTTCAAGCGCCGTCCTCAGCTTTGCTGCGCCATGTGCGGAACACCGGCCATCTGGCAACGCGGCCAGGGTGTGCAGGCGTGCATGTCTTGTGGTTCTCAGCTTTTCCGCACGTCGAATCCCCGCTAGGCTCCGGGCACCCTGGAGGTGCCCATGCCGATTCGCTACATCATCAAACAACTCCTGCTGCCGCCCGGCGGCCTGCTGATCCTGCTTCTGTTCGCCTGGTGGCTGCGGCGGCGTATGCCGCGCCTGTCCGCAGCCTGCTTCGTGGCCGGGCTCGGTGGCCTGTGGTTGATGAGCCTGCCCATCGTCGTCGAGTGGTCGGCCAAGGTGCTGGAGCGCGAGCCGCCGCTGGCCGAAGCCGAGTGGACGCAACTGGTCGGGCGGGTGGATGCGATCGTGGTGCTGGGGGGCGGCCGGGACCGTGATGACCCTGCCTGGGGGGCGGATCAGCCTTCCCCGATGGCCCTGGAACGGCTTCGTTATGCGGCACGCCTGGCGCGTGCCAGCGGTCTGCCATTGCTGACCAGTGGCGGCCTGCACTTTGGTGAGCCTCCCTCCGAGGCAAAGATCATGGCCGATACGCTCAAGCGCGATTTCAGCGTGGACGTGCGCTGGCAGGAAGGGGAGAGCCGAACCACCTGGGAAAACGCCACCTTCAGTGCGAAGTTGCTCGAGCCGGCAGGCGTCCGTCGTGTGCTGCTGGTGACACAGGCGTCCCACATGCCTCGGGCCCGTTGGTGTTTCGAGCGGGCCGGATTCGAGGTGGTGGCGGCTCCCATGGGCTATCTCGGCGTACCCAATGGCCGGCCGGCGGGCGGTTGGCTCCCGGAGGCCAAGGCGGTCTGGCAGAGCGGGATGCTGCTCAATGAGGCGATCGGCCTGCTGGCTTATCCGTTGGCATATGACTGAACGGAAATGAAAAGGGCCGCTTTGCGGCCCTTTTCGATTAAAGATGCTTCTGCAGCTTCACACCGTCTTGGCGATTCGGCTGGCCATCAGCGCCCAGGCGAATAGCAGGCCGCAGAGGATCACCAGCGGCCAGGCACGCCATTGCAGGTAGGGCGTCAGGCCCTGCATGGGCAGCACTTCACCGTAGAGCACGCCCTGCTGGAATTGCGGTATTCCCTCGGTGACCTGGCCAAACGGGTCGATCAGCACGGTCACGCCGTTGTTGGTGGCGCGAATCATCCAGCGGCCCGCTTCCAGGGCGCGCATTTGCGCCATCTGCAGATGCTGCAGCGGACCGATGGAGGTACCGAACCAGGTGTCGTTGCTCACCGTCAGGAGGATGTCGCTCTGGGCGGCCAGGCTCGCGGCGAACTCGGGGTAGACCACTTCGTAGCAGATGTACGGGGCGATGCGGTAACCCTTGGCCATCAGGGGGCCCTGGCTGGAATCGCCGCGGGCGAAGTCGGACATGGGCAGGTCGAAGAAGGCGATCAACCCGCGCAGCACTTCCTGTAGTGGCACGTACTCGCCAAAGGGCACCAGCTTCTGCTTGAGGTAGGTACCTTCGCCCTGGCCGATCACGGTGATGCCGTTGTAGTAGCGCTTCTCACCGCGCTCGTTGTTCTGCCGGATCGGCACGCCGGTAATCAGCGCGGACTGGCGATCATTGGCGAAGCGGTTCATTACGCCGAGGTAGCCGTCGACGAACTCCTTGAGCACTGGCACGGCGGTTTCCGGCCAGACGATCAGGTCGGCCTTCTGTGCGCTGAAGGTCATGTCGCGATAGAGCGCGAGCTGGGCGTTGAGCTGCTCCGGGTCCCACTTCAGGTTCTGGTGAACGTTGCCCTGCATGGCCGCGACTTTCAGCGGCGCGCCTGCGGGCTGGGTCCAGGCATGGCCCTTGAGCGCCAGGCCGCTGGCCCAGGGAGCGATCAGCAGGGCGACGCCGGCACCGAGGAAGGCCGGGCGGCTGCGCAGGCGTGCGAGATTCACTAGCAGGGCGGCGGTGAGCGCCAGGGCGAAGGACACCAGCCAGACGCCGCCGACCGGTGCCAGCCCAGCCAGGGGGCCGTCGAGCTGGCTGTAGCCGGCGTAGAGCCAGGGGAAGCCGGTGAGGAACCAGCCGCGGAACGCCTCTTGGGCGAGCCACAGCGCGGCGAAGGCCAGGGTGTCGGCCAGGGCCGCTTCGCTGCGGCGTATCCAGCGCGCCCAGACCAGCGCGGGCAAGGCGAAGAACAACGCCACGCCGGCACTGAAACCGACGGTGAGGAAGGCGGCCAGGGGGACGGATGCCGCGCCGTAGTCGTGGATGCTGACGTAGATCCAACTGGTGCCGGTCAGGAACAGGCCGAGGCCGTACCACCAGCCGCGCCAGAACGCGGCCTTAGGCGCTAGATCGCGCAGGCCCAGGTAGAAGAGGGCGAGGGACAGCAGTTCCAGGGGCCAGAAATCGAAGGGGGCGAACGCCAGGGGCGTAAGGGCGCCAGCGGCGAGGGCCAGCAGGTTGCCCGGCCAGCCGGGGCGGGTGATCCAGTTCATGCTCGGTCCTTGGGCGGATAGGGAGCTGGAGTAGCGTGCGAGGCGAGCCTTTTGTTGCCCGCTCGGGGCGCGATTATCCACGGGCGCCCCTCCGCTGGGGAGGGGCGCGCAGCTATCAATGGGAGAGCGGAGAGAGACGCAGCAGGTGGATGCGGCGGCTGTCGGCGTTGAGCACGCGGAAGCGGAACTCGCCGATCTCGGTGGTCTCGTTGCGTTTGGGCAGGTGGCCGAAGGCACCCATGACCACGCCGCCGACGGTGTCGAACTCGTCCTCGGAGAAGTCAGTCTCGAAGAATTCGTTGAAGGCATCCACCGGGGTCAGCGCCTTGACGATGAAGTCGCCGCTGGGGAGCGGTTTGATGTAGCTGTCTTCCTCGACGTCGTGCTCGTCCTCGATGTCGCCGACGATCTGCTCCAGCACGTCCTCGATGGTCACCAGGCCAGCTACGCCGCCGTACTCGTCGATGACCACGGCCATGTGGTTGTGGTTGGCGCGGAATTCGCGCAGCAGCACGTTGAGGCGCTTGGACTCGGGCACGAAGGTGGCCGGGCGCAGCAGGCCCTTGATGTTGAACGGCTGGGCGCTGTCATGGAGGATCAGCGGCAGCAGGTCCTTGGCCAGGAGAATGCCCATGACGTCGTCGAGGCTTTCGCCGATGACCGGGTAGCGGGAGTGGGCGGCATCGATGATCGCCGGGAGGAACTCCTTCGGCGTCTGGGTGGCCTTGATGCTGATCATCTGCGAGCGCGGCACCATGATGTCGCGTACTTGCAGGTCGGCGACCTGGATCGCACCTTCGACGATCGACAGTGCTTCGCTGTCGAGCAGCTTGTTCTGGTGGGCTTCGCGCAGCAGCTCAAGGAGCTCCTGGCGGCTTTTCGGCTCATGGGCAAAGGCCTGGGTCAGCTTTTCCAGCCAGGACCTGTGCCCGTTGCTCGATCGATCTTCGCTCATATGTCCTTTGCTCGGTGCCTCTTATTGGTCTTCGTCGTCACGGTAAGGGTCGGGGTGGCCAAGTTCAGCCAGCAATTCCCGTTCCAGTGCTTCCATTTCCTCGGCTTCCTCATCCTCGATGTGGTCGTATCCGAGCAGGTGCAAACAACCGTGGATCACCAGGTGCGCCCAGTGCGCCTCCAGGGCCTTGCCCTGTTCGACGGCTTCCCGTTCTACCACCGGTGCGCAGATCACCAGGTCGCCGAGCAGCGGGATGTCCAGCAGCTCGTCCGGCACGTCCGCGGGGAAGGAGAGCACGTTGGTAGCGTAGTCCTTGTGTCGCCAGGTGCGGTTCAGTTCGCGCCCTTCGGGCTCGTCCACCAGTCGGATGGTCAGCTCGGAGTCGGCACTACGCTGGCGCAGGGCCAGTTCGCACCAGCGACGGAAGTCCGCCTCGCTCGGCAGGCCCAGGGCTGTGCTGGCGAGTTGCAGGTCAAGTTCAAGCATTGTCGTCTATGGCGCCTGGATCGTTGTCGGCGGGTTTCGCCTTCGGCTGCTGCTGGCTGTCGAAGCGGTCGTAGGCTTCGACTATGCGCTGGACCAGTGGGTGGCGCACCACGTCATGGGACTTGAAGTGGGTGAAGCTGATGCCCGGTACGTCGCGCAGTACGTCGATCACGTGGGTCAGGCCAGAGCGGGTGCCGCGCGGCAGGTCGATCTGGGTGATGTCACCGGTGATGACGGCAGTGGAGCCGAAGCCGATACGGGTCAGGAACATCTTCATCTGCTCGACGGTAGTGTTCTGACTTTCGTCGAGAATGATGAAGCTGTTGTTAAGGGTGCGACCGCGCATGTAGGCCAGCGGGGCGACCTCGATCACCTGCTTTTCGATGAGCTTGGCTACGTGGTCGAAGCCGAGCATCTCGTAGAGCGCGTCGTAGAGCGGGCGCAGGTAGGGGTCGATTTTCTGGGACAGGTCGCCCGGGAGGAAACCGAGCTTCTCGCCGGCTTCGACCGCCGGGCGCACCAGCAGGATGCGGCGCACCTGCTCGCGCTCCAGGGCGTCCACGGCGCAGGCCACCGCCAGGTAGGTCTTGCCGGTGCCCGCCGGGCCGATGCCGAAGTTGATGTCGTGGTCGAGGATCGACTTCACATAGCGCTGCTGGTTGGCACCGCGCGGGCGAATGTTGCCCTTGCGGGTGCGCAGGCTGACCACTTCGGCCTTGGGGTTGACCTCGTCCATGCCGGTTTCGCGCAGGAACAGGTGAACCATGTCTGGCGATAGTTCGCTGGCTTCGGTTTCTCGGTAGAGACGGTGCAGGAGGTTTTCCGTGGCGCGGGTGCGTTGCGGGTCACCGACCAGTTCGAACTGGTTGCCACGGTTGCGGATCTCGATGCCCATGCGCTGTTCGATCAGGCGAAGGTGCTCGTCGAATTGGCCGCACAGATTGGCGAAGCGGCGGGCTTCAAAGGGTTCCAGGGTGAAGCGGTGAAGATCCAGTGAGGCGTTCAATGTCGTGTGTTCGCCCTTGGGCGGAAAGGAAGGGATGACAGGAAGAATAACCCCGAGGGCCCGCCTGGAAAAGCGCGGGCCCGGAGGTTTGTCAGTGCAGGGCCCCTTCGATCAGGGTGCCGCGCAGAGAGTGGGGTAGGGCGTCGTCAATGTGCACGTCGACGAACTGGCCGATCAGCTGCGGGTTGGCGCTGCGGAAGTTGACGATGCGGTTGTTCTCGGTGCGGCCCTGGAGCATGCCTGGGTCTTTCTTGGAGAAGTCGCTGACAAGGATGCGCTGGACGCTGCCGACCATTCGTCGGCTGATCTCGAAGCCCTGCTGGTGGATGCGGCCCTGGAGGATCTGCAGGCGCTGCTTCTTCACGTCTTCCGGGGTGTCATCCACCAGGTCGGCCGCCGGGGTGCCAGGGCGTGAGCTGTAGATGAAAGAGAAGGAGAAGTCGAAGCCGACGTCTTCCACCAGTTTCATGGTGGCCTCGAAGTCCTTGTCGGTTTCGCCAGGGAATCCGACGATGAAGTCCGAGCTGATGCAGATATCCGGCACAGCGGCCTTCAGCTTGCGGATGCGCGACTTGTATTCGAGCGCGGTGTGGTTGCGCTTCATGGCCGCGAGGATGCGGTCGGAACCGGCCTGCACCGGCAGGTGGACGAACTTCACCAGCTCCGGCACTTCGGCGTGGGCCTGGATCAGCGCGTCGGAGAATTCCAGCGGGTGCGAGGTGGTGTAGCGGATGCGGTCGATGCCATCGACGGCGGCGACCACCCGGATCAGCTCGGCGAAGTCGGCGATGCGGCCGTCATGGGTCTGTCCACGGTAGCCGTTCACGTTCTGGCCCAGCAGGGTCACTTCGCGGACGCCGTTCTCGGCCAGGTGGATGACTTCGGCCAGGACGTCGTCGAACGGGCGGCTGACTTCTTCACCACGGGTGTAGGGCACAACGCAGAAGGTGCAGTACTTGCTGCAGCCTTCCATTACCGAGACGAAGGCGCTGGGGCCGTCGACGCGCGGCTCGGGCAGGCGGTCGAATTTCTCGATCTCGGGGAAGCTGATGTCCACCTGGGGTTTGCGGGTGACGCGGGCAGCGTCGATCATTTCCGGCAGGCGGTGCAGCGTCTGTGGACCGAACACCACGTCCACATAGGGGGCACGCTCACGGATGGCGGCACCTTCCTGGCTGGCCACGCAACCACCGACGCCGATCACCAGCTGCGGGTTCTGCTGCTTCAGCTCGCGCCAGCGGCCAAGTTGCGAAAACACCTTCTCCTGCGCCTTTTCGCGGATCGAGCAGGTATTGAGCAGGATCACGTCGGCTTCTTCCGCGCGATCGGTGACCTCAAGTGCCTGATGTTCGCCGAGCAGGTCGACCATGCGCGAGCTGTCGTACTCGTTCATCTGGCAGCCGTGGGTTTCGATATAGAGCTTCTTGGCCATGCACTTAGGAATCAGGTGGTTCGAAGAACCGCGCATTATAGTCGCCATCCCCCGGTGTTCCTAGCGCCGACTGCCTGGTGGCTATGCTATGATCTGCGCCCCTCGAAACTCCCCCAAGACGGCCCGTCAATCCCCCATGAGCAAGTCCGACCCCATCTACAAGGTGATCTTCCTGAACCAGGGCCAGGTGTACGAGATGTACGCCAAGCAGATCTACCAGAGCGATCTGTGGGGCTTCCTGGAAGTGGAAGAGTTCGTCTTCGGCGAGCGCACCCAAGTGGTGGTCGATCCCAGCGAAGAGAAGCTCAAGGCCCAGTTCGAAGGCGTGGTGCGCAGTTTCCTGCCGATGCATTCGATCATCCGCATCGACGAAGTGGAGCGTCTGGGCACGCCGAAGATCAGCGAAGCCAAGGGCGGCGGTAACGTGATGCCATTCCCGCTGCCGATGCCCGAGAAGTAAGGCCCGGTTGGAAGCCTCTGCCGTCAGGGCAGGGGCGAGAAAGGCGAGCCGCCGTCGGCGGCCTGCAGTTCCAGCAGGTAGTTGCGGAAGATCTGGCCCAGCACCTGAGTAGCGATTTCCAGCTCATCACTGCGCATTTGCGCGGCCACCAGGTCGGCGCTGTCCATCGCTTCGTCCGAACCGTTCACGGCAGCCATTTTCAGCACGATGTAGGCCTGCACATTGTTGGCCGGCACACCTTCACCCCGGAAGAACATGTTGCCCAGGCGCAATTGAGCCTGGGCATGGCCTTTCAGGGAGGCTTGCTCGAACCATTGCAGGGCCTGGGCCAGGTCACGAGGGGTGCGTTTGCCGTCGTAGTAGAACTCGCCGAGTTCGTACTGGGCTTCGGCGTCGCCGCCCTTGGCGGCCTGTTGGCAGGCGGAAACGGCTTCCGAGAGGTTTTCCGGCAGACTGTTCAGGTTGCAGCGGCCGGTCGCCGGGATCAGCAGGGAGTTGCCGCCGGCATTGGCCAGCAGCGGCAGGAAAAGCAACAGGCTGCCCAGGATCAGGGTTCGGCCGGTGCGGTTCATGGGGATCACAGCGCCTCGGAAGCAATGCGGGCATCATGCCCGGCCGGCGAGAAACGCGCCGACCGTCACATTATGAAATAAGCCGGGGCGATCTTACAAAGCCTTTACTTTGTTTGCGTTCGGCTTGGTGCCGTAAAGGTGCAGAAGCAGCCAGGCCATCAGCGGGTCGGCGGGGGGGCAGGGCACAGAACCAGGTCGGCCACTCGTCGTCGGCGAACGCCTTGCCCGCCCGGACCAGCGCGAAGGCACTGGCCAGGCAGGCGAGGGCGAGGATGCCGTCGGAGAGGGCGGTGCTGTATTGCATCAGGCCTGCTTGAGTTTGGCGAAGGCGCGCTCGGCAGCGTCCAGGGTGATCGCCAGTTCCTTGTCGCCGTGGGCGATGGAGGTGAAGCCAGCCTCGTAGGCGCTCGGCGCCAGGTATACGCCGCCATCCAGCATCAGGTGGAAGAAGCGCTTGAAGCGCTCGGCATCGCTGGCCATCACGTCCTGGAAGGTGACGATGTCGTCGGCACCACTGAAGTAGAGGCCGAACATGCCGCCCGCCTGGGTGGTGACGAAGGGGATGCCGGCGGCATCGGCGCGCTGTTGCAGGCCGTCGAGCATGCGGGTGGTGTAGTCGGTCAGCTCGGCGTGGAAGCCCGGGCGGCTGATCAGCTTCAGGGTGGTCAGGCCAGCGGCCATTGCCAGCGGGTTACCGGACAGGGTGCCCGCCTGGTAGACCGGGCCCAGCGGGGCGATGTGCGACATGATTTCGCGCTTGCCACCGAAGCAGCCGACCGGCATGCCGCCGCCGATGATCTTGCCGAAGGTGGAGAGGTCGGGGGTGATGCCGTAATGGGCCTGGGCGCCGCCGAGGGCCACGCGGAAGCCGGTCATCACTTCGTCGAAGATCAGCACGACGCCGTGCTTGTCGCACAGGCTGCGCAGGCCTTCGAGGAAGCCCGGAGCCGGCGGCACGCAGTTCATGTTGCCGGCCACCGGCTCGACGATGATGCACGCCACTTCCTTGCCCACGTCGGCGAGGGTCTTTTCAACAGCGTCTATGTCGTTGAACGGCAGGGTCAGGGTGTGCTGGGCGAAGGCCGCCGGCACGCCAGGGGAGCTGGGTACGCCCAGGGTCAGCGCGCCGGAGCCGGCTTTCACCAGCAGGGAGTCGGAGTGGCCGTGGTAGCAGCCTTCGAATTTGATGATGCTGTCGCGGCCGGTGTAGCCACGGGCCAGGCGGATGGCGCTCATGGTGGCTTCGGTGCCGGAGCTGACCATGCGCACCATCTCCATGGACGGCACCAGGGAGCAGACCAGATCGGCCATTTCCACTTCCAGCGCAGTCGGTGCGCCGTAGGACAGGCCGTGGTCCAGTTGCTTGCGTACGGCGTCCAGCACGTCCGGATGGCTGTGGCCGAGGATCATCGGCCCCCAGGAGCCCACGTAGTCCACGTAGCGCTTGTCGTCCTCGTCCGTCACATAGGCGCCTTCCGCGTGTTTGAAGAACAGCGGGGTGCCGCCGACGCTCTTGAAGGCGCGGACCGGCGAGTTGACGCCTCCGGGGATATGTTTCTGGGCGTTGGCGAACAGAGTTTCGGAACGGGACATGGCAGGTCTCTCTTTCAAGCGAATTCGGGGTCAGGCGGCGTCGAACAGGGCGCTAAAGGCTCGGGCGCGGCGTTCTACCTCGGCGGCCGAGTCGGCGCCGAACAGGGCATGGATCACCGCCACCATGCTGGCGCCGCGGACGATCAGCTCCGGGGCGTTTTCCAGGGTCACGCCGCCAATGGCGACGATCGGCGAGTGGAAGCGCTGTTTGGCCTGCTCAAGCAGGTCCAGGGTGGCTGCGGGTGCGCCCGGCTTGGTCTGGGAATTGTAGAAGCGGCCGAAGGCGATGTAGCTGGCGCCTTCCTTGATCGCCTCGGTGGCCAGGTCGAGGCTGGCGTGGCAGGTGCCACCGATGATGGCCTGGCGGCCGAGCAGGGCGCGTGCGGCAGCCAGGGAACCGTCGCCCTGGCCCAGGTGCAGGCCGACGCCGAGGCGCGCGGCCAGTTCGGCGTCATCGTTGATGATCAGTTGGGCGCCGTAGCGGGTGCAGAGTTCGCCCAAGGCTTCCGCCTCGCGCAGGCGACGGGCTTCGTCACTGGACTTGTCGCGGTACTGCAGCAGTTTGGCGCCGCCTTTCAGGGCCGCTTCGACGTAGGGCAGCAGCTTGCCGCCAGTTAGCAGCTGGTTGTCAGTGATGGCGTAGAGGCCGCGCAGTTTCATTGGCAGAAGTCCAGCGGCAGGCGGCGCGGCACGTACTGGCCGTGGCCGGGTTGTTCGGCGTCGCGCAGGGTGCGCCAGGTGTAGTCGAGGGCGCTACGCACCGCGCTGGATAGTTCTTCGCCCAGGGCGAGGCGGCCGGCGAGGGCGCTGGCCAGGGTGCAGCCCGAGCCGTGGTAGCTGCCGGGCAGCCGCTGGCAGGTGTAGGTGAAGCGCCCGCCGTCCTGGGTGTACAGACGGTTGTGCACCTCGGTCTCGTCGCCGTGGCCGCCGGTGATCAGCAGGTTGCGGCAGAAGGGCAGAAGCTTCTCTGCGCATTCGTCCGGGGTGCCCTCCGGCAGTTCGGCGAGGATGCGTGCTTCCGGCAGGTTCGGGGTGGCGATGGCGGCTACCGGGAGCAGGCGTTCGCGGATCGCGTAACCCACTTCGTCCTTGCCCAGGGCACCGCCGCCGCCGGCGCGCAGCACCGGGTCGCAGACCAGCGGTACGCCCGGCAGGGACTGCATGATCTCGAGCACGGTTTCGACCATCTGCACTGAGCCGAGCATGCCCAGCTTGACGGCCGCCACCGGCAGGTCGGCGATCACGGCATTGGCCTGGGCCAGCACCCATTCGCGGTCGAGGACGCGGAAGTCGGAAACGTTGACGGTATCCTGCACGGTCAGGGCGGTCACTGCCGGGGCGGCGTGGCAGCCTTGTGCGATCAGGGCTTCGATATCCGCCTGGAGGCCGGCGCCACCACTTGGGTCGTGGCCGGAAAGGCAGAGGACAACGGGGCGAGAGTTGGTCGTTTTCATGGTCGGCGAGCTTACCACTAATCACTTCACCCGGCCGCACCGGCGGCGCTTTGCCTCAGGGACGCCAGGCGTGGCGTCGTTGAGTTGGTTGTAAGGCCCGGAATAGAGCTGTTCTGGTGTGATGGCAATGTGCAGCTTTCAGCCGCCCTGCGCTGTGCTAGAGTGCACTTTTCGAACAACCTGGCCCTGCATGGCGCGTCTGATAAGGAGGTGGGGCTCCGGGACGCGGTCAAGAGGCCATTGCGGGGCTGCATGCGAACCCTCCTTTTCCTGACCCTCTGCCTGCTTGCGGGCCTGGCCAACGCCGTGGAGTTCGACGAGCAACTGCGCAGCCTCTCGCTGGGCCAGCACATGGACGTATTCGAAGACGTTCGTGGCGACGCCGAGATCGACGACATCACCTCGCCCGCCCTGGACAGCAGCTTCCGCCGCAATGAAAAACCCGTGCTCAACGCCGGCTATTCGCGCTCGGTGTTCTGGCTGCGCGTCGACCTGGACTACCGTCCGCGTGACCTCGGCGGCCAGCAGGACTGGCTGCTGGAGCTGGCCTACCCGCCGCTGGACCACCTCGACCTCTACCTGCCCGACGGCCAGGGCGGCTACCGCCTTGCCCAGCGCACGGGGGATTCGCTGCCCTTCGACAGCCGGCAGATCAAGCAGAACAACTACGTTTTCAGCGTCGACCTGCAACCCAACCAGCCCACGCGTATCTACCTGCGCATGCAGAGCGAGGGCTCGATTCAGGCACCCCTGACGCTCTGGTCGCCCCGGGCCTTCCTCGAAGAGCAGCCGGAACGCGTCTACGTGCTCGGCATCATCTACGGCGTATTGCTGGTGATGCTGGTCTACAACCTGTTCATCTATCTCAGCGTCCGCGACACCAGCTACCTCTATTACATCCTCTATATAGGCTCGTTCGGGCTGTACCAGATTTCGGTCAACGGCGCCGGGATCCAGTACCTCTGGCCGGACAACCCCTGGTGGGCCAATGCGGCGACGCCCTTCCTGATCGGATCGGCAGCGCTGTTCGGCTGCCAGTTCGCGCGCAGCTTCCTGCATACCGCCGACCACAGCCCCTGGGTCGACCGCGCACTGCTCGCCCTGATGGTCCTGGGCGGGCTGGTGATGGTCCTGGCGCTGACCGCCAGCTATGGCCTGGCCCTGCGTCTGGCCACCTCGTTGGCGCTGATCTTCACCGTGGTGATCTTCTCCGCCGGTGTGCTGGCCTGGCTGCGCGGCATGCGCGTGGCGCGCTACTTCATCATCGCCTGGAGCGCGTTCCTCCTCGGCGGCGCGATCAACACCCTGATGGTGCTGGGCTACCTGCCGAACATCTTCTTCACCATGTACGCCAGCCAGATCGGTTCGGCGCTGGAAGTGGGGCTGCTGTCCCTGGCCCTGGCCGACCGCATCAACGCCATGAAGGAGGAGCGCGCGCGAATCCTCCAGGATGCCGGACGCAAGCTGGAAGCGCTCAACCAGGAACTGGCCAACAGCAACCGCCTGAAGGACGAATTCCTCGCCACCGTCACCCATGAGCTGCGCACCCCGATGAATGGTGTCATCGGCTCGCTGGAACTGATGCAGACCTTGCCGCTGCACGAAGAGCTGGAGCAGTACCAGCGCACGGCGTCCGGCTCGGCGCGGGACATGATGCGGCTGGTCAACGACATCCTCGCGATGACCGAACTCCAGGCCGGCAAGCTCTATCCGCGACGGGAGCCGTTCAGCCTGCGTGGCCTGGCGGACAGCCTGCGGGTGCAGTACGGCCCGCGTGCGCAGGAGAAGGGGCTGGCCTTCAATCTGGAGCTCGACCATCGCCTGCCGGATACCCTGGAGGGCGACGCTGGCAAGCTGGCCCAGACCCTGGGCTACCTGCTGGACAACGCCATCAAGTTCACCAGCCGAGGCAGCGTCGGCGTGAATATCAGCGGCCAGGAGCCCGTCGATGGCAACCTGGCGTTGCGCATCGAGGTCACGGACACCGGCATCGGCTTTTCCGCCCCGCCGGACGGGTTGATCTATCGGCGCTTCTATCAGCTCGACGGTTCCATGACCCGCGAGTACGGCGGCCTCGGCATCGGGCTCGCCCTCAGCCAGCAACTGGTCGCGCTGCTCGGCGGCAAGCTTTCCCACCAGTCCCTGCCCGGCCGTGGCAGCACCTTTATCCTGGAGCTGGATGTTTCCTTGCCGGCCCAGGCCCAGGTCGTGCCCATGCGCCGTCCCGGCGGCCAGCCGCTGCGCCGACCGGAGCAGTGCACCGTGCTGGTAGTGGAAGACAATGCGATCAACCAGCTGGTGACACGCGGCATGCTGCTCAAGCTTGGCTACCGCGTGCGTACGGCTGACAACGGCGCCGAAGCGCTGGAACAGATTCGCCGCGAGCCCATCGATGCCGTGCTGCTGGACTGCCAGATGCCGGTGATGGATGGTTTCGCCACCTGCCGCGCCCTGCGCGCCATGCCCGGTTGCGCCGACCTGCCGGTGCTGGCCATCACCGCCCACAGCCACAGCGGCGACCGCGAACGTTGCCTGGCGGCCGGCATGAGCGACTACATGGCCAAGCCGGTGAAGTTCGAAGAGCTGCGCGCCTTGCTCCACGACTGGCTGCTGTGCAAACCGGTCGAGTCCATCCGCTCAGTAACCTGAACGCCTGCCGCGCGGCTGGTTCGCCGCTGATCCGCGACGCAAATGCCATCAGGCGCGGCATTTATCCCGCTTTCTGCAAGGTCTGAATCCTGATTCACTGAATGAAGTGAATCAGGATTCAGACCATGGCGTACCGCACCACCGCTTCCCGCATCGACCGTGACCAGGCGCTACGCAGCCGCATCCTGGCCTGCGCCCATGCGCGGGTGGTGGAGGGCGGGTTCGCGGCGCTGACCATGCAGGCCCTGGCTGAGGACGCCGGCATCGCCACTGGCAGCCTGTATCGCCACTTCGGCAACAAGGGAGAGTTGGCGGCGGAGGTCTTCGCCCGCGCCAGTCAGTTGGAAGTGGACAGCCTGGCCGAGGTGCTGCGTGGTGAAGGTTCCGCCGCCGGACGCCTGGCTCGCGGCTTGCGTCAGTTCGCTGCGCGCGCCTGGCATAGCCGGCGGCTGGCATTCGCCCTGATCGCCGAACCGGTGGACCCGGAAGTCGACGAACAGCGCCTGCTCTACCGCGAAGCCTACGCCGAACTGTTCTGCCGCCTGCTGGAGGACGGCCGCGCCCGTGGCGAATTCCAGGTTCCCTCGATTTCCCTGACCGCAGCCTGCCTGGTCGGCGCCATCGCCGAATCTCTGGTGGGCCCGCTGTCGCCCCCGGCCCGCGCCCTGCGTGAGGCCGGACAAGGGCCGGACGACCTCGAAACCGTCTGCGCCAACCTCACGACCTTCTGCCTGCGCGCCCTGGGCGCCAGCCAATCTGCCCTGGAGACCTGAGATGAGCCTGCACGAGTTCGCCGAAACCCATGAAGTCATCAACCAGGTGCCGCCACTGGATGGCGCCAACCTCTATCGCGTCGACCTGCCGCTGCAGGAATGGGTGCGCCGTTACCACGGTGGCTGGGCCGAGGGTCGCCTGGACAGCTACGGTGCGCTGGCCGGTGGGCCGCTGATGGCGGCGGGCTTCCTCGCCAACGAGAACAAGCCGGTGTTCAAGAGTCATGACCGCTATGGGCACCGTATCGACCTGGTGGAGTTCCACCCGGCCTACCACGAACTGATGCGTGCCTCCATCGAGCACGGCATCCCGTCCATGCCCTGGACCGATCCGCGCGCCGGTGCCCAGGTGGCCCGCGCCGGCCTCAGCTACCTGCACAGCCAGGCCGAAGCCGGCACCGGCTGCCCGCTGACCATGACCTTCGCCAGCGTCCCGGCCCTGCGCCTGCAGCCGGATATCGCCGAGAAATGGCTGCCGAAGATCCTCTCCACCGAGTACGACCCGCGCAACTTGCCGATCGAGCAGAAGGCCGGCGCCACCATCGGCATGGCCATGACCGAGAAGCAGGGCGGCACCGACGTGCGCGCCAACACCACCCGCGCCCATCCGGTAGGTGTTCCGGGGCCGGGCCAGGCCTACGAACTGGTCGGCCACAAATGGTTCTGCTCGGCGCCCATGTGCGATGCGTTCCTCACCCTGGCCTACACCGACAAGGGCCTTTCCTGCTTCCTGTTGCCGCGCCACCGCCCGGATGGCAGCCGCAACGAGTTCTATATCCAGCGCCTGAAGAACAAGCTGGGCAACTGGTCCAATGCCTCCAGCGAGGTGGAGTATCGCGGCGCCCTGGCCTGGATGGTGGGTGAGGAAGGGCGTGGCGTACCGACCATCATCGAGATGGTTGCGCTCACCCGCTTCGATTGCATGATCGGCTCCAGCGCGCTGATGCGTCAGGCGTTGACCCAGGCCGCTCACCACTGCGCCTATCGCAAGGTCGGCGGGCGTGTGCTGGCCGAGCAACCGCTGATGCAGAACGTGCTGGCCGACCTGGCCCTGGAAAGCGAAGCCGCGCTGGCGCTGACCATGCGCATGGGCCGCGCGCTGGACAACGCCCACGACGAGCAGGAAGACAAGTTCGCCCGTCTGGTCACCGCCGTCGGCAAGTACTGGATCTGCAAGCGCGCCCCCGCAATGATCAATGAGGCCGCCGAGTGCCTGGGCGGTGCCGGTTACGTGGAAGACACCATTCTCCCGCGCCTCTACCGCGAGGCGCCGGTGAACTCCACCTGGGAAGGTTCAGGCAACGTGCAGTGCCTGGACGTGCTGCGGGCCCTGTCCAAGGAGCCGGGCGTGCTGGATGTCCTCTTCGCCGAGCTGGGGGATGGCCATGGCGATGCACGTCTGGCGTCCTTCATCGGCAACTTGAAGAAAGGCTTTGCCGACACGGCCGACATCCAGTTCCGCGCCCGTCAGCTCACCGAAGACGTGGCTGTGGCGCTGCAGGCCAAGCTGCTGCTGGAGGCCGGCAATGCCACTGTTGCCGACGCCTTCATCGGCAGTCGCCTGGCCGGTCATGGCCGTGTCTACGGCACCCTGCCGCGTGGCGCGGATGCCGAGGCGCTGTTGGCGCGCAGCACCCCGCACCTGGCCTGAGAGCCCTGCTGCGTTGAAAGCAGGCTCTGTGAACGGGCTCTGCGTCAGGCGGCGCGGGTGACGTAGCGCCGACCACTGGTCAGCGCGGTCACCACGAACAGGGCTGCCGCCAGGCACAACGCCAGCGGCAGCCCGTTCGGGCCGAGCTCCATCAGCGCACCGCTGAACAGCGGGCCGACCAGGCTGCCAATGCCCCAGAGCATGCCCACGCAGGCATTGGCGGTAACCAGGTCCTGGCCGCTGAAACGCTCGCCGATCAGCACCAGGGCCAGGGTATAGACGCCGCCCGCCACCGCGCCGAGCATCACCAGCGCCGGCCAGAGCAAGCCGGGAACCTCCATCAGCCAGGGCAGCGCCACGCCGATGGCCAGCGCAGCCACGCCGCAGCACAGGTGCAGGCGGCTGCGCTCGGTCCGGTCGGAAAGCCAGCCCAGGGGCACCTGGCAGACCATGTCTCCCAGCAGGATCACTGTGACCATGAAGGCGGCGATGCCAACGCCGTAACCGTGGGCGCTGGCGTATACGGGAAACAGCGACAGCACCACCGCATCGAAGAAGGCAAAGAACAGCACGCCGGTGCAGAGCGCTGGGGCGACCCGCAGGAAGCCGGCCAGGGAAAAGGTTCGCACGTCATCCTCGGCGGCCTGCGCCCAGTCGTTCGGCAGGCTGTGCCAGACGAGTGCCAGGGCCGCCAGATTGGCCAGAGTCACGATCATCACCAGCCATGGGCCCTGGGTGCCGATCAGGCCGATCAGCGCCGGGCCACCCAATTGGCAGCCGGTGAAGCAGGCGGCGTAGAAGGCCACTACCTGACCGCGCTTGTTCTCATCGCACAGTTCATTGACCCAGGATTCGCCGAGGATCACCGCCACCCCCATGCCGACACCCAGCACCAGGCGCGCCAGGGCCAGCAGGGTTCGCGACTCCGGCAGCCACTCCAGGGCGCTGGCACTGAGGGTGCAGAGGACGAAGCAGGCGAGATAAAGGGCACGGCCGGAGAAGCGTCGGCACAACGGATGGACCAGGAAGGCGGCGAGGATCATGCCAGCCGCCGGCATGGCGCTGAGGATGCCGATTTCCAGCGTGGAGGCGCCGGCCTCCAGCAGGCGCAGGGAAACCAGCGGCAGGGTGGCGCCCATGCCGAGGCCAATGACCGACACGGCGAAGATCAGTACGCCCAGCAACCAACGATTGTTCATTCTCGACTCCTGCCCGAATTGAACGGCCCGGGCCTGGCCAGAAAGCAAGGAAGACACCCGCGCGAAGACGGGGCGTCAGGGGATTCAGCGAAGGACGAGCCGCAGGAAGCGACTCAGGCGCGGAGGGCGGGAGGCGAGAAGGTGAAGGCGAAGAGCACGCTGCGGCGGCGCTTCTGTTTCGCGTCACGCGGCCAGGTGCGCGCCGACAGCGCCGGATCGGGCTGGACGGGACGGAGCTGGGGGGCGGGCGAGAACATCAAGTGAGCTTCGGTAGACAACGCGAGGGCGCGCAGTCTAAGTAGCCCGGCGCTCCCGGTCAACGCGGGACGGACGTGCTGCCGGCCGTCGTTGCGGCTCTATCTGGCACCTGGCCATCGGGGAAATACGCCTCAGTCCGCTCGGGACAATGGTTGAAACCGAGGCTGGCTGACTTTCACATCCATGGAGCAAGATAGGGCCGAGTTCCCTGCCAGGAAGCAGACCGTGAGCAGCCCGTCGTTCAATGAATTCATCGTCGCCGCCACCGCCGAAGAGGCCGTTACCCGCCTCTCCGCCTACTACCATCGCGCTACCGATGCGCTGAGCCAGGCACTGAAGCGCTATCTCAAGGAACGAACCTTGCCCAGCGCCGCCGAGCGCGAACTGTTCCGCTATCCCGAACTGCGTGTCACCTACCACTGCCAGGGCGAGGTGCCGAGCACCGTGCGCGCCTACGCCAAGGTGCAGGTGCCCGGCACCTACAGCGTCACCGTGACCCAGCCGGAAGACTTCCGTGGCTACCTGCTGGACCAGTTGGGCCCCCTCATGGAGGATTTCACCGTCACCGTCGAGGTGGGGGTGAGCCAGCAGAACATTCCCTATCCCTACGTGGTCGAGCAGGGCGATGAACTGGCCGGTTCCGGCGTCACCGCCGCCGAGCTGGCGCGGGTCTTCCCCAGCACCGACCTGTCCGCCGCCAGCGATGGCGTGGCTGATGGCCTGCACGACTGGGACGATTTCGATCACATGCCCCTGGCGCTGTTCGATGCGGCGCGGGTGGACTTCTCCCTGCGCCGCCTGGTGCATTACACCGGCAGTGACTGGCGCCACGTGCAGCCGTGGATCCTGCTGACCAACTATCACCGCTACGTCGACCAGTTCATCCGCTACGGCATCGACCTGCTGCATGAAGACTCGCGTTACGTGCGTATGGTGCTGCCGGGCAACGTGGTGGTGGAGCGCGGCATGGACGAGGGCGAGATGCAGGCCATCGTCGACGGCGTGGTCTGGCACCGCTACCAGATGCCGGCCTACCACCTGATCGCCGCCAACGGCCACGGCGTCACCCTGGTGAACATCGGTGTCGGCCCGTCCAATGCCAAGAACATCACCGACCACCTGGCCGTGCTGCGCCCGCACTGCTGGCTGATGATTGGCCACTGTGGCGGACTGCGGCAGTCGCAGACTATCGGCGACTACGTGCTGGCCCACGCCTACATGCGCCGCGACGGCATCCTCGACCGGGTACTGCCGCCGAACATCCCCTTGCCGGCGCTGGCCGAGGTGCAGCAGGCGCTGCAGGAAGCCGCCGCCCAGGTCACCGGCGAGCGCGGCGAAGACCTCAAGCGTCGCCTGCGCACCGGCACCGTGCTCACCTACGACGACCGCAACTGGGAACTGCGCTGGGCCCAGGAGCGCCCGCTGATCAACCTGTCGCGGGCGGTGGCGGTGGATATGGAAAGCGGCACCGTGGCTGCACAGGGTTATCGCCTGCGGGTTCCCTACGGCACCTTGTTGTGCGTTTCCGACAAGCCGCTGCACAGCGAGATCAAGCTGCCGGGCTCAGCCAGCGCCTTCTACCAGCGCGCCGTCAGCCAGCACTTGCGCATCGGCATCGCCGCTCTCGATCTGCTGCGTTCCCAGCTCAACGCATTGCACTCGCGCAAGCTGCGCAGCTTCGACGAGCCGCCATTCCGTTGATCGTGCGAGCTTCATGTGGGGGCGAATTCATTCGCCAAGGGCAGCGCGGCTGTCCCGTAGGTTGGTCCGAGCCCCGCGAGGCCCAACGATCGTCGTCTACCCGCGGCCTCGAAGGGCAGGCCTTTGGCCTGCCTGGCGATTGAAATCGCCCCCACAAGGAATCGCGACCGGGATGGACCCAGGCGGCATGCCGGACCTCGATTGGTTCGCTACCGCGCCACGGGCGGAATCACCCACTGATACCCCGGCGTCGGCACGCGGAAGTCGTCCTCATCCACTTGCCAGTCCGTCAGCGCCTTGGCCAGGTCGCGGGGCGGGGCGAATTGGCCTTCGTCGGTGAGGTTGAAGGTGCCGAAATGGATGGCCAGGCTGTGCGCGGATTCCAGCTGCTTGTGGGCCTGGACCGCGTCGTCCGGGTTCATGTGGTTGTCGCGCATGAACCAGCGCGGCGCGTAGGCACCGATAGGCAGCGCGGCGAAACGCATGGGGCCGAAGCGCTCGCGGATCAGACGGAACTCCGGCCCCAGGCCGGTATCGCCGGGGAACAGGAAGGGGCCGTCCGGCGACTCGATCACGAAGCCCATCCACAAGGTTTCGTTGGTGTCGCTGCGGGTACGCGCCGACCAATGCTGCACCGGTACGGAGTGCAGCTTCAGGCCGCCTTCCAGTGGCAGTTCCTGCCACCAGTCCAGCTCGACGACGTTCTTGAACCCGGTTTCCCGGATCAGCATGGCATTGCCCAGCCCGCTGACCACCCTGGCCAGCGGAAAGCGCTCGGCCAGGCCGCGCAGGCTTTCCAGGTCCAGGTGGTCGTAATGGTTGTGGCTGACCAGGATCAGGTCGATGGGCGGCAGCTGGTCCAGTTCCAGGCCCGGCGGATGGTGGCGCCGGGGGCCGACAAAACTGAACGGACTGACGCGCTGCGACCAGACCGGGTCGGTGACGATGTTCACTCCCCGATGCTGGATCAGCAAGGTGGCGTGATTGATGTAGGTGATCCGCAGCTCGTCGCCTTCCACGCGCGTGGGCACCTCCGGCGGGACGGCCGGGCCGGGCTGGTCGAGCCAGTCCGCCTGTTTCTCGCGGCTGAACTGCCAGCGCAGGAAGGAGCGCAGGTCTTTGTGCGGCTTGGGTTCGATATTGCGGAAGCGGCGGCCGTCGAAATTGTCCGAGGCCGGGCCCCGGTAGGGCGCGCGGTACTGACCGGCGAGGGTCATCAGGTTGATCAGCCAGGTGGGGCGCAGGGCACGCGACATGGTGCATTCTCTTGCGGCTGGAAGGCAGTCAACCTAGCATGCCTCTCCCGTTCCCATACCGCCAACCCGTTTCCAGGCATGTCGCGCCCAACTCGTCCCGCCCGTCCCGCTTCCCGCCGCCCCGGTCCCGCCGCGCCACGCCGAGTGGCCAAGGCGCCGCCGGCCGAACCGCGCTTGCTGCTGTTCAACAAGCCCTTCGACGTCCTGACCCAGTTCAGCGATGGCGAGGGCCGCGCGACCCTCAAGGACTACATCCCCATCCCCGGCATCTATCCCGCCGGCCGCCTGGATCGCGACAGCGAAGGCCTGCTGCTGCTGACCAACGATGGCCGCCTGCAGGCGCGCATCGCCGACCCGAAGCACAAGCTGCCGAAAACCTATTGGGTGCAGGTGGAGGGCGAGCCCAGCGAAGAACAGCTCAAGCAACTGCGTGAAGGCGTGGAACTGAACGACGGCCCGACCCTGCCGGCCGAGGCGCGGCAGATCGAAGAACCGGTGCTGTGGGAGCGCAATCCGCCGGTGCGTTTTCGCAAGAGCGTGCCGACGGCGTGGCTGGAGCTGGTGATCCGCGAAGGTCGTAACCGCCAGGTGCGACGCATGACGGCAGCGGTAGGGCTGCCGACGCTACGTCTGGTGCGGGTGCGTATCGGCCCCTGGAGCCTCGACGGTCTGGGGCTGGGGGAGTACCGCGAAGTGCCCGCTCAACTCTGAGCGGCAGGTTGAGCCCGCCTTGGCTGGCGGGCTCAGGCAAAGGGCCTTAGAAACCTTCGAGGCCGCCAATAACCAGCGTCTTGATGACGAAGCCCAGCACGCCCAGGCCCAGGGCGAGGAACAGGATCATGGTGCCGAAGCGACCTGCCTTGGACTTCTTGGCCAGGTCCCAGACGATGAAAGCCATGAAGGCCACCAGGCCGGCGATCATCGCCGTCATCATCAACTCTTCGAATTTCTCCGGGCTCATCTCGCACCTCGTGGAATGAATACAGGCTGCACCCGCACGGCCGAAGGACCGGTAGGAAAGCGGGGCGGTGCGCTTGTGATTCCGTGAGCGAGAGGGCTCTTTATATGAGGCGGGGCCACGCGGGGGTACAGCAAAGCGCGGCGATTATACGCCAAGCGGATCGCCGCGCGAGGGTCATTCAGCTGCGCAGATGGCCCAGGGGCAGCTCGGTGCTGCTCAGCACCTGGTTGAGCACGAAGCTCGAGCGCACGCTGGTCACCCCCTCGATGCGCGTCAACTGGCCCAGCAGGAACTGCTGGTAGTGGTCCATGTCCGGCACCACCACCTTCAACTGGTAGTCCGCCTCCATGCCGGTCACCAGGCTGCACTCCAGCACTTCGGGACACTGACGGATCACTTCCTGGAAGTGCTCGAAACGCTCCGGCGTGTGCCGATCCATGCCGATGAGCACGTAGGCGGTGAGACTGAGGCCCAGCTTCTTGCGATCCAGCAGGGCGACCTGGCGGACGATGTAGCCGTCATCTTCCAGTTGCTTGACCCGCCGCGAGCAGGGCGAGGGCGACAGTCCGATGCGTTCGGCCAGCTCCTGGTTGGAGATGCGCGCATCGCGCTGCAATTCGGCAAGGATCTTGAGGTCGTAGCGATCGAGTTTTTCCATTGCAGCCGCCGTTGTTTTGTTTGATTGCTGCAAATATTGCTATTTTAGTGATTAATTGCGCAAGTAGCCCTTTGGTGAGCAATATTAGCAATCATTCGTCGCGCGGTAGGACGTAAGATTTCTCTCAGTTTCACGGCCCGGACAGCAAGTCCACCCGACCCGCCCAATCAGGTGCGTCGGCGCCTCCGATCCAACCGGTTCGAGCAGGCCCCCGGGTCCGCACTGCCCAACCAGGCAGGCGATGAAAGCGGCGACAAAATCGCCAGCACAGGACGAATTTCCCGAAGGGGGGCCCGCAGTATGGGGCCTCCCTTTTTTATTGCGCGCGGATTGCGGGTCAGACCAGCGCCGCCAGCTTCAGCAGCCACCAGGCGAGGATCGCCAGTTGCACGAAGAACCCGGCGAACCGCAGCCAGACGAACAGCGCGCTGGTGCTGATCAGGTGCGCGATGCTCTGGAACAGACGCGCGCCCAGCAGCAGGCCGGCCAGGGGATCGGTGATCGCGGTCTGCCCGGCGGCGATGGCATAGAGCAGGACCGCCGCCTGCATCGGCAGGTTCTCCTGGGTGTTGGCATAGGCGCGCACCAGGCGCTTGCCGAAAGCACTGGGGGTGTTGCTGCCGTCAGCGGCGAAGGCATTGACCTTCATCCGCCCGGCCATCACCAGCAGGCCGCGCTGGTTCACCAGCAGAAACACCAGCAGCAGACTCCAGGCGGCCAGCCCGAGCAGGGCGGCGGCAGAGGGGGACAGGGGCATTGCGGACTCCTCGTTCTTGTTATGGAACGAGCGAGTCTAGAAGTTGTAGAGCAATTGCTCTAGTCGTGTTTCACCACTTCGCTCGGGTCCGCATGGACCAGCACTTCGGCGCGGGGATAGTGACTGGTGATGGCCTTTTCTGCCTGCTCGCAGAGCGCGTGGGCGCGGGATAGCGTCAGCTCACCCGGCAGTTCCAGGTGCAATTGCACATACCAGTGATTGCCGGAAATCCGCGTGCGCAGGTCATGGGCGCCGAGCACGCCGGGTACCTCGCAGGCCAGGCGGTGCATGTCGGCGCTGATCGTCGGCGAGAGTTCCTCGTCCATCAGTACCGAGATCGATTCCCGCGCGATGCCGATGGCGCTCCAGAGGATGTAGCCGGCGATGCCCAGGCCGAACAGTCCGTCGGCCTGCTGCCAGCCCAGGCTCGCCAGTATCAGGGCGAGGAGGATGCCGCTGTTGAGCAGCAGGTCGGAGCGGTAGTGCAGCGAATCGGCGCGGATGGCGGTGGAGCCGGTGACGCGGATCACCCGGCGCTGCAGCATCAGCAGACCGGCGGTGAGTGCCAGCGACAGCAGCATCACGCCGATGCCCAGCATCTCCGCTTCCAGCGGTTGCGGGTCGTTCAGGCGTTCGTAGGCCTGGGCTGCCACCAGCACGGCGCTGACGCTGATGAACAGTGCCTGGGCCAGGCCCGCCAGGGCTTCGGCCTTGCCGTGTCCGTAACGGTGGTCGTCGTCCGCCGGCTTCAACGCGTAGCGCACCGCCAGCAGGTTGAGCAGGGAGGCTGCGCTGTCCATCAGCGAATCGGTCAGGCCGGCCAGCAGGCTGACCGAGCCGCTCATGGCCCAGGCGATGGCCTTGGCCATGACCAGGGTGATGGCGACGGCGAGGGAGGCACGGGTGGCCAGGCGCAGCAGTTGCGCGTGCTGGCGGGGTGAGGTCATGCCGGCTCCGGCTTTAAGTAGATGAAGTCCATGGCCGGTGTCTCCAGGCCCATGGCAGAGATCGTGGTGCAAGCCTGGTCAGGGCGATAGCTGCTGTGCAGGCTGCCGAATAACAGCCTGCACGAGGCGCGGTACGCCGCATCAGCTACCGGTCGCAGGCGCTTGACGCGCCGCGCCAGCGAATCCACCTCAGGCGGCCGGGTGCAGGCCGAAGGCGGCCAGTTGCTGCAGGCTGCCGCTGCGCTGGAGCAGTTGCGGGTTGTCCAGCGGCAGGTCGTGGCCGGTTTCGCGGGCGATGATCGACTTCAGGCGAATCGGGTCCACCTTGCCGTCGGCGCCGATGGCTTCCCGCAGCTTCTCGGGGGCGACCTGGGCGTGCTGGTCGGCGGGCAGGTAGATGGCGCCGGTGGCGAAGTCGACCGCGAAGGCGATCAGGCCGGGAATCACATAGAAGAGAATGCCGATGGCGTCCATGGCCGCGACGGCCGGGTCGATCTTGCCTTCGATCTGGCCGCGACGATCCGGATAGAAGAGTGTGCCGCAGGCTGTGAGCTGGGTGAGCAGGGCAACGGCGACGGCGCCGCCGATCCAACGGGAAGCAATGCGCATAAACATCTCCTGGTCGAAAGATCGCAACTATACCAAGGCGTCTGTTGCAAAACTGCCTGGTTCATTAAAGACCCCGGCAGGGAACTGGCGGTTCGCCGGTATACTTTCGCGCCTGCCTGGAGTACCCATGAACCCGCTACCCATCGATGCCGTCCTGCCCGACCTGCGGGCCGCCCTGCAATCCCGCCACGAAGCCGTACTGGAAGCACCGCCCGGCGCCGGCAAGACCACCCGCGTGCCCCTGGCGCTGCTGGGCGAGCCGTGGCTGGCGGGGCAGGGCATCCTGATGCTGGAGCCGCGCCGTCTGGCCGCCCGCGCTGCCGCCGAACGCCTGGCGAGCGAACTGGGCGAATCGGTGGGCGAAACCGTCGGCTACCGCATCCGCCTGGAGTCGAAGGTCGGTCCGCGCACCCGCATCGAAGTGGTGACTGAGGGTATCCTCGCTCGCCGCTTGCAGGAGGATCCGGCACTGGAAGGCGTCGGCCTGGTGATCTTCGATGAATTCCACGAGCGTAGCCTGGACGCCGACCTTGCCCTGGCCCTCTGCCTCAATGGCCGCGCGCTGTTGCGCGACGAGCCGCCGCTGAAGGTGCTGCTGATGTCCGCCACCCTGGAAGGCGAGCGCCTGTCGCGCCTGCTGGCGGAAGCACCCGTCGTGCGCAGCGAAGGCCGCATGTTCCCGGTGGAGCAGCGTTGGGGCCGGCCGAGTCAGGTGGGGGAGGCGCTCGAGCCCAGGGTGGTGCAGACCGTGCTCCAGGCCTTGGCTGACGAACCCGGCAGCTTGCTGGTGTTCCTCCCGGGGCAGGCTGAGATTCGTCGTGTGGCCGAGCAATTGGCCGAGCGCCTCGACGGCCGGCCCGAGATCCTGCTCTGTCCACTCCACGGCGAACTGGACCTGACCGCCCAGCGTGCGGCCATCGAGCCGGCGCCCACGGGCAAGCGCAAGGTAGTGCTGGCCACCAACATCGCCGAAACCAGCCTGACCATCGATGGCGTGCGCGTGGTGGTGGATGCCGGTCTGGAGCGCGTGCCGCGCTTCGACCCGGCCAGCGGTATGACCCGGCTGGATACCCAGCGCATTTCCCGGGCCTCCGCGACCCAGCGTGCCGGCCGGGCCGGGCGCCTGCAGCCGGGGGCCTGCTACCGGCTCTGGTCCGAGGCCCAGCATGAACAACTGGCTGCCCACGGCAGCGCGGAAATCCTCCAGGCCGACCTCGCCGGTCTGGCGCTGCAGTTGGCGCGCTGGGGCGTTGGCGATCCCAACGAACTGGCCTGGCTCGACCCGCCCCCTACCGCCGCCTATGCCCAGGGCCGCGACCTGTTGCAGCGGCTCGGTGCCCTGGCCGAAGACGGCAGCCTGACCCGCCATGGCCAGGCGATGGCCGAACTGCCGGCTCACCCGCGCATCGCCCACCTGTTGCTGCGTGGACATGCCCTGGGGCTTGGCAACCTGGCCTGCGACCTCGCCGCCCTGCTGGGCGAGCGCGACATCCTGCGTGGCGGCGGCGCCGACCTGCACAGCCGCCTCGCGCTGCTGGCGGGCGCAGATAAGGCCGCACGTGGTGCCCGTGGTGGCGTGCAGCGTGCCCGTCAGTTGGCGCGGCAGTTCCGCTCCTACCTGCGCGGCCCGGCCAGCGAGCCGGTGGCCGATCCGGATCACCCGCGCTGGCTTGGCTGCCTGCTGGCCTTCGCCTACCCGGACCGCATCGCCCAGCAACGCCGCGCGGGCGGTGCCGACTACCGCCTGGCCAACGGCCGCGCGGCGACCTTCGGTGAACCGGACGCACTGATGAAGGAACCTTGGCTGGTGATCGCCGACCTCGGCAGCCGCCAGGGGCAGCGCGAGGAACGCATCTACCTCGCTGCCGACCTCGACTCGGCGCTGTTCGACGGCCCGCTGGCCGAACAGGTGAGCCGCCACGACCTGCTGGACTGGGACGAGCGCGAAGGCGTGCTGCGTGCCGAGCGGCAGGTGAAAGTGGGTGAGCTGGTGCTGGCCCGCGAAGCCCTCGCCGAGCTCGATGACGAGGCTCGCTCCCGGGCACTGCTCGGCCTGGTGCGACGCAAGGGACTGGAGCTGTTGCCGTGGAATCCCGAACTGCGCCAGTGGCAGGCACGGGTGGCGCTGCTGCGCCGGCTGGACCTGGCCGACAAGGGCAGCAGCGAGTGGCCGGACCTCTCCGACGCGGCCCTGCTGGCCAGCCTGGAAGACTGGCTGCAGCCCTGGCTGGGCAAGATCAGCCGCCTCAGCCATTTCGCCAACCTCGACCTCGCCGGCATCCTCCAGGGCCTGCTGTCCTGGCCGCTGCCACAGCGGCTCGACGAACTGGCGCCGCGCACGTTGGAAGTCCCCTCCGGGTCCCGCATCCGCTTGGACTACAGCGACGAGATGCCGGTACTCGCCGTGCGTCTTCAGGAGCTGTTCGGCCTGGCCGATACCCCGCGCATCGCCGGTGGCCGCCAGGGCGTCAAGCTGCACCTGCTGTCCCCGGCGCAGCGGCCTGTGCAGGTCACCCAGGACCTGGCGAGCTTCTGGCGCAATACCTATGCAGAGGTGAAGAAGGATCTGAAGGGGCGCTACCCCAAGCACTACTGGCCGGACGATCCGCTGGTGGCCGAGCCGACCGCGCGGGCCAAGCCAAGGAAGTAGAGGGATATCAGTCGCGGCCCCTGCCTAATGATTGATGGGCGGGGAATCCAGCACCGATTGCGGAATCAGCCCCTAAAGAACCGGAAACGGCTTCCGCAATTTCAATGCCCCGAAGGCAGGAAGAAGCGCGCCGTCAGCGGCAGGTGATCGGAGATGCGCAGGGTGTCGTCCTGGCGCACCCGCGCCTCGATGCGGGTCAGGCTGGGGCTGTGGAAAACGTAGTCCAGGGTGCGGTCAGGTCCCTTCACCCGAGGGTCGTTGGGGTAGTGAGTGAACCATTGCGCCTGCTGCGCACCACTGGCTTCCTCGACGCTGGGAATCATCGGATAGCGGCTCCATAGCGCCTTCAGTTCGCTGTCGCGGGTATAGCGACTGCGCTGGGGGGCGGACAGTCGCTCGTACTGGCCGGGCGGCAACTGGTTGAAGTCGCCGGCCAGGATCCAGGGCAGGCCTTCACTCTGCAATTGGTCGAGCAGGCCGCGGGTCATGGCCACCTGGCGCTTGAGGGTTTCCGGATCGTCGTCCAGGGCATCCAGGTGCGTATTGACGGCTGCCAGGCGCCCGCCGCCGCGAATCGGCAGGTAGCTCACCAGCAGTGCGCGCTTCTTGTCGAACTGGCGGCTGACCGGGTCGTTTGCTTCCAGCGGCAGCTGCAGGCGTTCGGCACTCTCGATGTGGAAACGGCTGAGGGTCGCCAGCTTAAGGCCGACGCTGCCGAGGATATGAGGATCGGGTACGAAGGCGGCCTTCCAGTAGAAGGCCTGGCTGGCGCAGGGGTAGACGTCTGCCAGGCGCTCCTGGAGCAGGGCCAGCTGGTCCTGGTAGTCGGTGGCGCGGGCGCCTTCGTGCAGCTCCTGGAGATTGACGATGTCGGGCTGTTCCTCGCGAATCACCCGCACCACTTCGTCCAGGCTGTAGGCCAGGTCTTCCGCCGTGGGGCGTTCGTCCGGGCCTTCGCCATCGGGCAGGTCGTAATAGAAGACGTAGCGTTTGCCGGCCAGGTACTGGAGGTTCCAGGTCATCACCTTCAGGGCCTGGCCGGGCTGCAATTGCGGCGCTTCGGCCTGGCAGGCCAGCACGGCGGGTTCGCGAGCTGCGGGATGCCAGGTCAGTGCATAGATCAGGGCAACCAGGCCAACGGCGAGGACCGACAGACTGAGCAGGGCGAAACGCAGGACTCGGGGCATCGGCAAGGGCAGGCATCTATGCTGGAAGAGGGCGAGCATACCCGAGCCGCCGCCGCGGCCCAAGCCAGGCGCGCCCGGGAGGAATGCCGTGGACAGCGAAGTGCGGATCGCCCAGCGGGGCCCGTTCGAAGTGGCGGTGGTGGCCGGCCGGGATTACTTCTGGTGCCGTTGCGGCCGCAGCCAGCAGCAGCCGTTTTGCGATGGATCTCATAAAGGTACCGGCCTGGCGCCCCTCAAATTCCATGCAGATGTCAGCGAAACCCTGTATTTCTGTGGCTGCAAACATAGCCACTCGCCACCGCTCTGCGATGGCACCCATAACCAACTGCAAGACTGATCCGGGAGCCGGCATGCCGCTGGGCGTAGTCCTCTGGTCATTCCTGGCCTCAGCATTCAATGCGGGCCGCCGCCTGTGGCTGGCGGGCCTGATGCTGTTGCCCGGCCAGGTGGTGGCGGACGATGCGCCGCCATTGCGGGTAATGACCGATTTCTGGCCGCCCTTTCGCATCGCCGGTGAAGGCGGGCAGCTGCGCGGTCTGGACATGGACCTACTGGCGGAACTGGAGCGCCGTACCAGCCTGCGCTTCGAGGTGCAGCGGGCGCCCTGGTCGCGAGGGCTCGCCGCATTGGAACGGGGCTCGGCCGACCTGATGACGGGCCTTGCCCGAACCCCTGAGCGCGAACGCTATATCGACTTCCTGGAACGCCCCTATTTCACCTGCGCGCCACGCTTCTACAGCCTGCCGGCGCTGGCCCAGAAGGTCAGCGGCTATTCGCAGCTGGGCCAGTACGACATCGGTTTCGTGCGGGGCTCGGCCTACTTCGAACCCTTCGATTCCGATCAGGACTTGCGCAAGGTCGGGGTCGGCAATGAAGGGCAGTTGTTGGACATGTTGCGCCACAAGCGTCTGCAGCTGGTTATCGGCACCGATTGCCAGGTGGACTATCAGCTGCTGCGCGACCCGACCCTCGCCGGGCGCATCGTCAAGCTGAACTATCGGCCGCCGGCGCGTACCGAACTCTTCCTCGGCTTCACGCGCCAGCGGCCCCTGCAGGTGCAGCGCCAAGCTATTGCCGAGGCGCTGGAGCAGTTGATCGATGAAGGCTGGGTGCTGGATGCCGCGCGGCGCTACAGCCCCCGTGCTCAGTGAGCGTGAGGCTCGACGTACAGCTCGTAGTCCGGGGCCAGATCCATATCCCAGAAGGCGGCCTCGATCTTGTGGCCATCAAGGTCGCGGATGAAGCAACCGTAGTAGGGCTCACCGTATTCGGGCCGCGGGCCGGGTTCGCCATCGCCCTTGCCGCCAGCGTCCAGGGCGGCCTCGAAGAAGGCCAGGACCTCCTCTTTGCTGGCAGCGAAGAAACCGATGTGGGTGCCATTGCCGACGCTCGCCGGGCGGCCGTCGATGGGGGACTGCACCCAGAATTCCGGGTACTCGCGGCCATAAGCCACAGCGCCGGGGTGCTCCATGATGCGCTTGCAGCCCAGGGTGGGCAGCACCTTGTCGTAGAAGGCGACGGCGCGCTCGAAGTCGTTGGTGCCAACCGAGATGTGGGACAGGATGCTGGGGTTTTCAGCCATGGAAAATCCTCCTTGAGTGGCCAGGAAAGCCTAGCAGCCCGTCGCAGAAGTAGCGGCCAGCCCTTCCTTGGGTTGGTGTCCTGACGTTACACGGTCACTGCTCCGTCGCGCGTTCGGTGACCAGGGTGAACATCCGGTACAGGGCGATGCTGACGAACAGCTGGAAGAAGCTGTTGAAGCTTTCCAGCACCACAGTGCCAACCGGGTCGGGGTGTTCCCCCAGTTCGCGATAGGCGAACCAGTCCACCAGCCAGATCGGCCCCATTACGAGCAGCACGCACGCGAGGATGGTCCAGAAGTGCCCGCGAGTGAGCGCGAAGCTTTCCTTGATCGCGTCCAGCGGGGGCTTGCCCTCCAGCACCAGCAGGTACTCCGCGAAAGCCAGTTTGATCATCACGTAGACGCCGGGAATGATCAGCATCCAGACCCCGACCATGATCAGCAGCGTGCTGATGGCTGCCAGCACGGCGAATGTAGGCCAGCGGAACAGCGCCATCTCCAGAACCTGTCGGGGCTTGAGGCGGATGTGATGGCTGCGGCTGTCGACGAAGATGATCAGCGCGCCGACGTAGAGCGGATAGAACAGCATGCTGACGATGATCGACGCGCCCTGGGATTTGTCCGCTCCTAGCCAGGCGATCAATCCCTGTTGGGCGATCGCTTCGGTAAGAATGGCCGGCAGGCAGAGCAGGGCGATTTCGCCGGCGTTGCGGGAGAAGAAGAACCAGGAGGCGCGCAGCAGCTCGAACGGATTCATCGGCGGGCATTCACATCTTGCGGCAGTTGGTCTTGCGCACTTTAGCCCAAGCCGGGGCCGCCTCCCAAGGGCGCTTCAATCGGAACGATATTTCAGCACCCGGTTCGGTAGCCGTGGCAGCAGGCGGGCGAGGTCGGCGGTGGCCACTTCCAGCGTGCGTTCCGGCGGGCCCGGCGAGTAGATCAGGTAGTCGTGCCGGAAGATCGCTTCGTCGAATACCAGGGCAATGTCCTCGGCATGGCCCAGGGGACAGGCGCACTGGGGCACGCAGCCAGTCAGCTCTACCAGTTCCTCGTCGCTGGCAATGCTCGGCCGTGCGCCCAGCAGCGCCTTGAGTTGTGCCCAGTCGGCCCGCTCGCCTTCCAGGGTCACCAGCATGGCGTAGCCGCCGCCCTTCAGGCGCAGGAACAGGCTCTTGCTCTCCACGCCGCGCAGGACGAAGCGTTGGCGCACCGCATGGGCAGTGGGGTAATCGAGCACGGCTTCGTGGCTGACTTCCCGGTAGGGGATAGCGTGATCGTCGAGCAGGGCCAGGTTTCGGTCGTGGAGCGACATCGGCGTTTCGTGGGATGGGAGACGGGAGCGCCATGATAGTCGTTCAGGGAAGACTGAGGTCATCCAGCCCGGCTTCGCGCAGCACCTGCTGTTCGATAGCCTGCAAGCGACCTTGCTGTGCCATGTGCCGCAGCACCTCCTCCAGGCGTGGTGCGAGATCGCGATGGCGCGGGTTCAGGTAGTGGTGCATGGAGAAGCGTTCCAACACCGGATGCAGGGGCTGGATACCGCGTATGCCGCTCTGGCGCAGGATACACATGCCCGAGTAATAGTCCTCCACATGCACGTCCACGCGGCCACCGGCCAGCTTACGCATGCCGTTCTCCACCCCATTGGAAGGTGACATCCGCACCCCCTTGAGTCGCAGTTCCAGCGCCGCCTTGCCGCGTTCGAAACCGACCAGATACGGCTTGAGGCTGGACCAGCCACGCAGTTGCAACGGGCGATTGGCAAAGGCCACCGCGTAGGATTCGAACAATGGGGTGCGGATCAGCAGCAGGTCGCTGCGTTGCTCGGCCAACAGGCTGGTGCGGCACAGCTCGCCATCGTTCAGGCCGCGCTCGGCATATTGCAGGGCGCGGGCGGCTGGTGCGGCGCGGGTCTCGATGCTGATGCCGAGCTCGCCGTAGGCTTCCACCAGGATGCGCTTGCAGATCTGGAACAGGGGCAGGCCCTGGTCGGGAAAGGCACTGAATACCAGGCGCGCCTCGGCATGGCTGGGGGCGGACAGGAGCAGCAGGACAAGCAGGCAGTTTCCATAGGCACGCATTGCACAATCGCCTGGGGCACGGCCTGTGGCTGGAGTGACTGCCAGACGGCGCCGCCTGCCATGGCGGGCGCCTTGCTCCCTGCAACAGACCCGTGCGGTGGGTCTTGGCGTCTTCCCCGTTCTCGGTGGGCGCGGGGTTAGCTGAAACTATAGACGCCCGCCTTCAGGGCGTTGGTCAGTTCGCCAGCAGTTCGTCCGTCGACAGCACCTGCGCGTATTCGCCCTGCAGGTTGGCCATGGCCATGTCATGCACTTCCTCGGCGCTGCGCTGGCGGCCGGAGAAGTCGGTCTTGGCGAAGGTGTAGCAGGCGTCCGCCACGACCGTGGTGGCAAAGCCCAGGTTGCCGGCGCTGCGGGCGGTGGCTTCCACCGAGTTCTCACTGGCTACGCCGACGATCACCACCGCATCCAGGCCGCGCACCCGCAGCCAGTGCTCCAGACCGCTATTGATGAAGGCATCGGGCACGTTCTTCTCCAGTACCTGCTCGCGCCCCATCGGCATGAACTCGAGTTGGAAGAGGGCGCCTGGCTGGCCGGGGGCGAATACCGAATGTGCCTCGCGGGAGATGTGGCGGATGTGCACCAGCGGCCAGCCGGCGGCGCGCCAGCGTGCCAGCAGGGCGGCCATGTGGCGTTCGGCATCGGGGTTGTTGCGCGGCTTGTCGAGGCCACGGATGCCCTGCTGCTGATCGATGATCAGCAGGGCACCGGGAGCGTTCTGCAGGGTCCTATCCACTTTCCATCTCCAGAGGCTGGCATACTGGCCGCAATCTACTCTTATACCGTCGCCGCCAGCCAGCCGCCCCCAGTCAGCCACGAGGATCCGCGTTGAAGAAAATCGCAGTATTCGCCGACGTGCAGAACCTCTACTACACGGTGCGTCATACCTACGGCTGCCATTTCCACTACAGCGCGTTCTGGCAGAGTGTCAGCGCCGAGGGCGATATCGTCGAAGCCAACGCCTACGCCATCGACCGCGGCGACCCTCGCCAGCAACAGTTCCAGCAGATCCTGCGCAACCTGGGCTTCAACGTGAAACTCAAGCCCTTCATCCAGCGCAGCGACGGTTCGGCCAAGGGCGACTGGGACGTCGGCATCACCATCGACGTACTGGACGCCGCGCCGCGCGTGGACCTCATCGTGCTGGCCTCCGGCGACGGCGACTTCGACCTGTTGCTGGATCGAGTGGCCAAGGCCCATGGTGTGGAAACCCTGGTCTATGGCGTGCCCGGCCTGACCGCGCAATCGCTGATCCGCGCCGCCAGTCGCTACCAGCCCATCGAAAGCCCCCTGCTGCTGCGCAACTGAAACCCGCCCCAATCTGGACAATTCCGTGGACCCCATAGCCGTCATCGACTTCGAGACCACCGGCGTCACGCCGGGCAACGACTGCCGCGCCACCGAGATCGGCATCGTCATCCTGCAGGACGGGCGCATCGTCGACCGCTATCAGAGCCTGATGAATGCCGGAATTCCGGTACCCGCCTTCATCCAGGGCCTGACCGGCATCACCACCGCCATGCTGCGCGAGGCACCGCCCGTGGAGCAGGTGATGGACGAAGCGGCGGACTTCATCGGCGACCTGCCGCTGCTGGCGCACAACGCCTCATTCGACCAGAAGTTCTGGGACTACGAACTCGGCCGCATCGGCCGGACACGCCGCCAGGCCTTCGCCTGCTCATTGCTGCTGGCCCGGCGCCTGTTGCCCGAAGCGCCCAACCACAAGCTCGGCACCCTCAACGCCTGGGCGCGCCTGCCGAACACCGGCAAGGCCCACCGCGCCCTGGCCGACGCCGAGATGGCCGCCAACCTCACCCTGCACATCGCCGGGCGCCTGCGGGAGAAGCACGGAATAGCGGAGGTTTCGCACAAGCTGTTCTGCAGCCTGCAGAAGGTGCCGGTGGCAAAGATTCCCGAGGCACTCAGGCAGCACCGGGAAGCCTGACCCACTTTTGTAGGTTGGTCCGAGATCCGCGAGGCCCAACGATTCCGGGTCGGGTCCGCCTGTTGGGCTTCGCTCTGCACCAACCTACGGATAGGTCAGCCCTTTACCGTGCGCAGGGTTTCCACCTTGCCGCGTTCCTGCAGCACGGCGGGAATACGCTGCTCGAAGGGCGTGGACAGGATGAGCGACGTCTTGGTCGCGCCGAACTGGCCGATCTGGTCGATCAAATCCTGCAGCTCCGGCATCGACGCCACGGCTGCCTTGATCAGCAGGCAGGCATCGCCGGTAACGCGGTGGCAGAGGGTCAGTTGCGGAATCTTCTCCAGGGCATCCTGGGTGCGCTTGTAGTCACGGTCGGTGATGCGCAGTTCGATCACGCATTCGATGGGCGAGCCCAGCTTCGCCAGGTCCACGCCGGCGTGGTAGCCGGTGATGATCCCGGCGGCCTCCAGCTTGGCCACGCGGTCGGCCACCGCTGGCGGTGACAGGTTGACCCGGCGCGCCAGGTCGGCGAAGGATGCGCGGCCGTTCTCGATCAGGGCCGACAGCAGCAGGCGGTCGTACTTGTCCACAGGTGCCTCCGAAAGTGGCGTCCTTCGAATCAAAGGATGGAGCCGGTTAATTCAATGATTTGCAAGGCTGAAGCTTGGATCAAGCAGGCTTTCTGTCTTATTTCCCCGCCAGGGCCTTACATAGAATAGACACCTCATTCCTGCCTGTGTCGAGTTCCGATCATGCCTGCGCGCCGCGTTCCGCTCCTGCTCATAGGGGCATTCATCGCTCTCTATCTGATCTGGGGGTCCACCTACCTGGCGATTCGTATCGGTGTCGAATCCTGGCCGCCCCTGTTGATGGCCGGGGTCCGCTTCGTGGTGGCCGGCGCCCTGATGTACGGCTTCCTGCGCTGGCGCGGGGCCCCCAATCCGACCTGGCAGGAGTGGAAGTCTGCCGCGGCCATCGGCTTTCTGCTGCTGAGCTGCGGCAACGGTGGCGTAACCCTGGCCGAAGACCTCGGCGTGGCGTCCGGTGTCGCCGCACTGGCCGTGGCCACCGTGCCGCTGTTCGCCCTGCTGTTCGGGCTGATCTGGGGCCAGCGCACCTCGCGGCTGGAGTGGGCTGGCATCCTGCTAGGGCTGATCGGTATCGGCCTGCTCAATCTCGGCTCCAACCTCCAGGCCAGCCCGCTGGGGGCCGTGCTGATCATCTTCGCTGCGGCGTCCTGGTCTTTCGGCTCCATGTGGAGCAAGAACCTCAAGCTCCCCGCCGGCCCCATGGCCAGCGCAGTGGAAATGCTCGCCGGCGGCTTCGCCCTGCTGGCCGGCAGCCTGCTCAGCGGCGAGCGCATGGTCGCCGCGCCCACCCTGGCCGGTTGGGGGGCACTGGCCTACCTGATCGTGTTCGGCTCCATCATTGCCTTCAGCTCCTACCTCTACCTGCTGAAGAACGTGCGTCCGGCAGCGGCCACCAGCTATGCCTACGTCAACCCGGCGGTGGCGGTGCTACTGGGGATCGCGTTCGCCGGCGAGACCATCGGCATCGAAGAGGGCCTGGCCATGCTCGTGATCATCGGCGCGGTGGTGCTGATCGGCCTGCCGCAGTGGCGCGAACGCAAGGAAGCCAAGGCGCCAGCGGACGAAGAGCTGCAACAGCAGACCAGTTGATCCCGGTAGTGGTGGGCGGCCTGATAGAATTGCGGCTTTTCCGCACAAAATGGCTGCCCCGATGACCTTCGCTTCCCTCGGCCTGATCGAACCCCTGCTGCGCGCTACCGAGGCGCTCGGCTACCAGACCCCATCGCCGGTTCAGGCCGAGGCGATTCCCGCCGTCCTCAAGGGCCGCGACCTGATGGCCGCGGCCCAGACCGGCACCGGCAAGACCGCCGGTTTCGCCCTGCCGCTGTTGCAGAAACTGACCCAGGAAGGCCCGCAGGTGGCCAGCAACTCGGTACGTGCCCTGGTGCTGGTGCCCACCCGCGAACTGGCCGAGCAGGTCAACGAAAGCTTCCGCGTCTACGGCCAGCACCTGCCGCTGCGCAACTACGCGGTCTATGGCGGCGTCAGCATCAACCCGCAGATGATGAAGCTGCGCAAGGGCATCGACATCCTCGTTGCCACCCCCGGCCGGCTGCTCGACCTCTATCGGCAGAATGCCGTGAAGTTCAACCAGCTCCAGGCGCTGGTGCTGGACGAGGCCGACCGCATGCTCGACCTCGGTTTCGCCCGCGAGCTCGATGAGCTCTTTTCCGCACTGCCGAAACGCCGCCAGACCCTGCTGTTCTCCGCCACCTTCTCCGACGCCATCCGCCAGATGGCCGGCGAACTGCTGCGCGACCCGCTCTCCATTGAGGTCAGCCCGCGCAACGCCGCCGCCAAGAGCGTTCGCCAGTGGCTGATCCCTGTGGACAAGAAGCGCAAGAGCGAGTTGTTCCTGCACCTGCTGGACGACCGTGGCTGGGGCCAGGTGCTGGTCTTCGCCAAGACCCGCAAGGGCGTCGACCAACTGGTGGACGAACTCCAGGCCCAGGGCGTCAGCGCCGATTCGATCCACGGCGACAAGCCGCAGCCCTCGCGCCTGCGCGCCCTGCAGCGCTTCAAGGCGGGGGAAGTGCAGATCCTCGTGGCCACCGATGTGGCGGCCCGTGGCCTGGACATCGACGACCTGCCCCTGGTGGTCAACTTCGACCTGCCCATCGTCGCCGAAGACTATGTACACCGCATCGGCCGTACCGGTCGCGCCGGTGCCACCGGTGAAGCGGTATCCCTGGTCTGCGCTGACGAGGTGCAGCTGCTGGCGGCCATCGAGGTGCTGATCCGCCAGACCCTCCAGCGTCGCGAAGAGTCTGACTTCATCCCCGATCACCGCGTGCCCATGACCGATGCCACCGGCCAGGTGATCAAGAAGCCGAAGAAACCCAAGAAGCCCAAGGAGCCCCAGGCCGTTGCTGGCAAGCCAGGCAAGGGGGCCGCGTTGGGCCGCTGGATCGACAGCGAAAAGCCCAAGGTCAAATCGGTGCGCAAGTCGCCGGGATTCGGCAAGGCGAAGAAGGGCTGAATCCGGGCCCTGGCGTCACCGCATTGTGGTGATGGGTGACGCCTGATGGGGCAGCGGGAACCGGATTGGGGCAGGGCGGGAAACCGGCACCCCCGTGCCAGAGCGGGTGGTTGGGCTTTCAGGATATTGGCGCACTTCCTGCATTTCTGTTCGAAATGCTGAACGCCTATCTATAGTGATTGAAGCGCAGCCCAACCTCAGGCATTTCCCACATGCGCCACAAGGAACTCAAACACTGGACCACCGGTGTTGCCCACCTGCTCGCCCAGCCCGCCGGGCGCGCCCGTCTGCTTGGCCTCAGCCAGTGGCTGCAGCAGGCCTGCCATGTCGACCACTTCGTGCTCTTCGTCTATGAAGGCAATCACCGGCCGCTGGCCCTGTTCGATACCTTCCCGCCCGACAAGCGCCATGTGTATGTCGAGGACTACCAGGTCGGCCCCTATCTGCTGGACCCCTTCTATCTCGCCTGCACGCGCAACCAGGCCCCTGGCCTCTGGCGCCTGCGCCAGTTCGCGCCGGACCACTTCTACCTGGGCGAGTACTACGTCACCTACTACCAGCAGACCGGCCTGACCGAGGAGATCGCCTTCTTCATCGACCTGGCCGACGGCGCCAAGGCAGTGCTCTCGCTGATGCGCAGTGCCTGCAGCCCGGCTTACAGCCGGGACGAGATGCAATTGCTGGACTGTGCCCAGCCGGTGGTCGAGCAGGTGGTCAACGAGGCCTGGGAACTGGCCCGTGCCCACGCGCCGCGCCCGGCGCAGGATCTGGACTACAAGATCCGCGAAGCCTTCGACCAGTTCGGCGCCCACGTGCTGACCGCGCGGGAGCAGGAAGTGGTGCAGATGCTCCTGCGCGGCCACTCCAGCGCCTCGGTGGCCGAACACCTGGCCATCAGCCCCGGCACGGTGAAGATCCACCGCAAGAACATCTACGCCAAGCTGGGCATCGGCAGCCAGTCGGAACTGCTGGGGCTGTTCGTGCGTGAACTGGCCGGCCAGCGCGACGAGCCCGAACCGCTGCGCAAGGCGGTCTAGCCTTATCGCTATTGGCGATTAACAGAGCGCTGATCAATAACCATCCAGCACCCGCCGGAGCAGTCGCCATCGGCCTCCGGCACGGGTGCCCACGAGTTATCCACAATGATTTGCACAGAAATTGTGGGCAGGGATGGACCGTGGCAAACGCTCCTGTGGGGGCGATTTCAATCGCGAATGAATTCGCTCCCCACAACGAGGCTGCTCAAAAACCGAACAACTGCTTCTATCCCTTGCTGCACGTGCCTCGCAGCCAGTCTTCCACTCGTTATCCACAATTGATCCCATAGAAAATGTGAGCAGCGGGCACACCTGCGGCCTGCTTGGCGAATGAATTCGCCCCTACAAGGCTGATCGGCCTTCGTAGGATGGGTTGAGCGAAGCGATATCCGTCGGCTCGTCATCGCGATTGAAATCTCCCCCACAAAGAGCGCCTGCTCAAAATCCGTCCATCCCTCGCAACTCCCCGCCGGCCGGGACGTCCAGCCCTCCATCCATAACTTATCCACACCATGCTCCACAGTTTCTGTGGAGTGCGCGTCTATCCCCGGAGGGATATATACAGCCGAAAACCGCCATTGCTAGCGTGTTGCCACATGCCAAGAACACCTGAAAAAAGGGGCCGGCCGTGAGCGATGCAAGCGAGTTCTTCGATATCGAGTTCCGCCATGTGGTCAAGCGCTATGGCGCGGTCTCGGCGGTCAATGGCCTGAACTTCAAGGTGCGGCGCGGCGCTTTCCATTCATTTCTCGGCAGCTCCGGCTGCGGCAAGACCACCACCCTGCGGATGATCGCCGGCTTCGAGCAGCCTACCGAAGGCGAGGTGCTGCTGGCCGGGCGTTCGGTGGCCGGGGTGCCGGCACACCAGCGGCCGGTGAACATGGTGTTCCAGAGTTATGCACTGTTCCCGCACCTCTCGGTGGCGGAGAACATCGCCTACGGCCTGCGCTACCACCAGCCGCGCCCGGATCGCGCCGGGCAGCGCCGCATGGCCGACGAGGCGCTGGAGATGGTGCGGCTGTCCGGCTTCGGCCAGCGCAAACCCCATGAACTGTCCGGCGGCCAGCAGCAGCGGGTGGCCCTGGCCCGCGCCCTGGTGAACAAGCCCACGGTGCTGCTGCTGGACGAACCCCTGGCGGCATTGGACCGCAAGTTGCGCAAGGAGATGCAGTCCGAACTGCTGCGCCTGCAACGCGAGGTGGGCATCACCTTCGTGCTGGTCACCCATGACCAGGAAGAGGCGCTGTCCATGAGCGACAGCATCAGCGTCATGCAGGACGGCCAGATCCTCCAGAGCGCCAGCCCCGAACAACTCTACGAAACTCCGGCGAGCCGCTACGTGGCCGACTTCATCGGCGAATCCAACCTGTTCGACGGCACCGTGCGGCGCATCGAGGATGGCCGCGTGCTGCTGGAAACCACCCACGGCCTGCAACTGGCCAGCCCGCAGACGCCCACCGGCCCGGCCCTCAAGGCGTCCGAGCCGGGCTGCATCGCGGTGCGCCCGGAGCTGATCGCCATCGGCGCCGGGGCAGAGTCGCTGCCCCGCGAGATCAGCCTGCCCGGCCAGGTGGTGGACCGCATCTACCTCGGCAACCTCACCGAGTACCGCGTGCGCACCGAGCCCTTCGGCATCGTCTGCGTGCGTGTGCCGCGCCATGGCCAGCACGAACGCTCGGCCTTCGAACACGGCTCGCCGGTACGCATCGGCTGGGACCAGGCGAGCGGCCTGGCGATGACGCTGTAGAGAGACGCAGTAGGCGAAGGACAAGAACAACCAACCCTTGAAAGGCAGGTGGCAGCAATGGATCGGAAAGACTTCATCAAGCAACTGCGCAGTTGGCAGAACGGCTCCATCAGCCGTCGCGAGTTCCTCGGCCGGACCGGCCTCGGCGTGGCCATGGCGGTCATGGCCGCGAACATGCCGGGCCTGCTCACCAGCAACCGTGCCTTCGCCGCAGAGAAGGGCTCCCTCGGCGACCGCGTGGTCCTGGCCACCTGGCCGAACTACCACAACGCCGAGAACTTCGCCGCCTTCGCCGAGCAGACCGGCGCCCAGGTGCAGATGAACGTGTTCGGCTCCAACGAAGAGATGCTCGCCAAGCTGCAGGCCGGTGGCAGCGGCTGGGACGTCTTCGTGCCCACCAACTACACCATCAGCACCTACGCCGATCTGGGGCTGATCGAGCCGCTGGACCTGTCGCGCATCCCCAACTTCGATCCGGCGTCCTACGAGAAGCGCTTCATGGAACAGGGCGTGATCAACGGCAAGACCTACGCCGTGCCCAAGGATTGGGGTACCACCGGGTTCGTGTACGACAGCAAGAAGATCAAGGCCAGGCCCACCACCTGGAAGGAGTTCTGGGAGCTGAGCAAAGGCGAAGCCACCGGGCGGGTGATGGTCCACGACTATCAGCTGACGGTGATCGGCAACGCCCTGAAGTCCTTCGGCTACAGTTTCAACTCCATCGACCCGAAGGAGCTGGCCGACGCCGAGAAACTGCTGCTGGAGGTCAAGCCGCATCTGTTCGCCATCAACTCCGACTACCAGCCGTCCATGCGCAACGGCGATGCCTGGATGGCCATGTGCTGGACCGGCGATGCCTCGCAGTTGCATCGCGACCTGCCGGAAATGACCTATGTGCTGGGTCGCGAGGGCGGCGAGATCTGGAGCGACTTCTTCGCCATTCCGAAGAGCGCCGAGCGGCGTGATGCGGCCTACGCGCTGATCAACTACCTGCTCGATCCGCAGGTGAACAAGCGCGAAGTGGAGGCCCACGGCTACCCCAGCGGCGACAAGCGGGTGGATGCGATGCTGCCCAAGGCCATGCTCGACGACCCGATCATGTACCCGGCCGCCGACCTGCTCAGCGCCCTGGAGTTCGGCGCCGCAGCCACGCTCACCAGCCCGGCGCGGGCGGAACTGATGGCGCGCTTCAAAGCGGCCTGACCCATGGCGCAGTAGGAGCGAGCTTGCTCGCGACGCCGTTCGCGAGCAGAACTCGCTCCTGCGAAAGCCGCAGAAATGAACCGTAGGGAATCCCCCATGAACGTCGCCCTCAGCGCCCCCGCGCTGGCCGATGCGGGCCAGGCCGCGCCGGCCGAAAGCCGCAGCCTCGGCCGGCGCGTCACGCTGCTCCTGCTGTTGCCGTCCACCTTGTGGTTCCTGCTGCTGCTCCTGCTGCCGCTGGTGATCATCCTGGTCTTCAGCCTGGGCGAGCGCAGCCCCGTGGGGGGCTACAGCGCCGCCCTGACCCTGGACAACTACCTGAACCTCGGTTCGCGGGCGAAGGCCTTCTACAACACCTTGCTGCTGGCGCCGCTGGGCACCCTGGTGTGCCTGCTGGCCGCCTACCCGCTGGCGTATTTCCTCGCGGTGAAGGTGCAGCGCAGCCGCTCGCTGCTGCTGACCCTGGTGATCGTGCCCTTCTGGACCAGCTTCCTGATCCGCACCTACGCCTGGATCTTCATCCTCGGCGGCAAGGGCATCCCGGCGCTGCTGGCGATGGTGGGCCTGGATGACGTGCGCCTGATCAACACGCCGACCGCCGTGCTGATCGGCATCGTCTACGGCTACCTGCCGCTGATGGTGTTCCCCATCTACGTCAGCCTGGAAAAGCTCGACAAGCGCCTGCTGGAAGCCTCGTCGGACCTCGGCGCCAGTGCCTTCGAGACCTTCCGCCGGGTGACCTTGCCGCTCTCCGCGCCGGGCGTCATCACCGGCAGCATGCTGGTGTTCATCCTGCTCATGGGCGAGTTCCTGATCCCGGCCATCCTCGGCGGCGGCAAGGTGTTCTTCGTCGGCAACGCCCTGGTGGACCTCTTCCTGCAATCGCGCAACTGGCCGTTCGGCAGCGCGGTGGCCATGACCCTGGTGGCGATGATGCTGGTGATCATCGCCCTCTACCTGAAACTGGTGGCGCGCTACGGCAAGCGCGGCACGGAGGGGATGCTCTGATGTGGCTGCGCAGCTATTCCACCTCGCTCTACCTGTTCCTCTATGCCCCCATTGCGCTGATCGTGCTGTTCTCGTTCAACGCCGGGCGTAGCGGGCTGTCATTCGAATGTTGCTCGGTGCAGTGGTTCGGCCGCGCCTTCGGCAATCCGTTCATCATCGAGGCCCTGGGCACCAGTGCGCTGATCGCCTTCTGCTCGGCGGTGATCGCCACGCTCTTCGGCACCCTCGCGGTGTTCGGCCTGCAGCGGGCGGGCAAACGGGTGCGGCTGTTCTTCGATGCCATGACCTACTGCGCGATCATCATTCCCGGCATCGTCATCGGCATCGCCACCCTGATCGCCTTCATCAGCCTGTTCGAAGTGGTCAACCCGTTGCTCGACCTGCTGCTGGGAGCCGGCCTGCCGCGCCTGCGCATGGGATTGTTCACGGTGATCGCCGCCCACTCGCTGTTCACCATGGCGCTGGTGATGGTGATCGTCCGCACCCGTGTCGAAGCGCTGGACAAGGCCCTGCTGGAAGCCTCCGCCGACCTCTATGCCCCGCCCCTGGAAACCTTCCGCCGGGTGACCCTGCCGCAGATCGCCCCGGCCATCCTCGCCGGCTTCCTGCTGGCGTTCACCTTCAGCTTCGACGATTTCATCATCGCCTTCTTCGTCGCCGGCTCGGAAACCACCTTGCCGATCTACATCTTCTCGTCGATCCGCCGGGGTATCACCCCGGAAATCAACGCCATATCCACGGTGATCATCTGCGTCTCCCTGGCGCTGCTGTTCACCTCCCGCTACCTGCAGAACCGCCGCAGTGGCGCCTGAGCGCCCATGGAGCAGAGCCATGCGTGACCAGCTTTACATCAACGGGCAATGGGTCCGCCCCGACCTGGGCGGTTATTTCGAGGTGCTGGACCCCAGCAGCGGCGACCTGATCCAGCGCGTGCCGGCGGCCACCGAGGAAGACATCGACCATGCCGTGCATGCCGCCCGCCAGGCGTTCAACCGTGGCTGGGGACAGAGCAGCGGTGCCGAGCGCGCCAGCTGGCTGGAAGCCCTGGCCGGCGAACTGGAAGGTCGCCAGGACGCCCTGGCGGTGCTGGAGGTGCGCGACAACGGCAAGCCGCTGCCGGAGGCGCAGTGGGACATCGCCGACGCCATCGGTTGCTTGCGCTACTACGCCGAACTGGCGCGGGAGCTGGACGACCGTCAGGACGAGCCGCTGGCGCTGCCGGACGACCGCTTCAGCTGCCGCATCCGCTACGAGCCGGTGGGCGTGGCGGGGCAGATCATCCCCTGGAACTACCCGCTGCTGATGGCCGCGTGGAAGGTCGCCCCGGCCTTGGCGGCGGGCGCCACTTGCGTCCTCAAACCGTCGGAACTGACGCCCCTGTCCGCCCTGGAACTGGCCGCCGCCGCCGAGCGCATCGGCCTGCCGTCGGGCGTGCTCAACGTGGTCACGGGCCTCGGCAGCGAGGCGGGTGGGCCGCTCAGCCAGCATCCGGGTGTGGACAAGCTGGCCTTCACCGGCAGCGTGCCGACGGGGGCGAAGATCATGTCGGCGGCGGCCGCCGACATCAAGAACATCAGCCTGGAGCTGGGCGGCAAGTCGGCCTTCATCGTGTTCGACGACGCCGATGTGGACGCCGCCGTGGAATGGGTCATGTTCGGCATCTTCTGGAACCAGGGGCAGGTGTGCAGCGCCACTTCGCGCCTGCTGGTGCAGGAGGGCATCGCCCCGCGCCTGATCGAGCGTCTGGTGGAACAAACCCGGCGCATCAGCATCGGGCCCGGCCTGGAGCGCGGCGTACTGCTGGGGCCGCTGGTGAGTGCCGGCCAGTACCAGAAGGTCGTGGGCATGATCGAACAGGGCAAGCAGGAGGCCAGCCTGCTCACCGGCGGCAAGCGGCCCGCGCATCTGTCCCACGGCTACTTCATCGAGCCGGCGGTGTTCGACGAGCCGGCGGACAACAGCCGCATCTGGCGCGAGGAAATCTTCGGCCCGGTGCTGTGCGTGAAGCGCTTCAAGACCGAAGCCGACGCCCTGCGCATGGCCAACGACAGCCGCTTCGGCCTGGCCGCCGCGGTGATGAGCGCCGACCTGGACCGCGCCGCACGAGTGGCCAACGGCCTGCGCGCGGGCATCGTCTGGGTCAACTGCTCGCAACCGACCTTCACCCAGGCGCCCTGGGGTGGGATGAAGCAGAGTGGCATCGGCCGGGAACTGGGCCGCTGGGGCCTGGAGAATTACCTGGAGGTGAAGCAGGTGACCGAGTACAGAAGCACCGAGCCTTGGGGGTGGTACATCAAATGATCGAACGGGGTTGGTAGTTTTTTTGTAGGGGCGATTTCAATCGCCAAGCAGGCCGAAGGGCTGCCGTGCCGATTCCCAGGGGGCAGCTGCGCCGCCCTTGGCGAATGAATTCGCCCCTACAGGAACCGCGGACGACTCGTCTCTGCCAGCTGCCGCTTCAACCGCGCCACTTCGGTCATGTCGGTGATCACCAGGCACACGCGCTCCACCTTGCCACCTGCGGCGGCAAGGGGCAGGACGGTGAGGTTCTGGTACATGAAGTCCTCTTCGCCGGTGATCGGCCGGTAGTTGTCGAAGCGGATCAGGTAGGGCCGCTGCTCCCACAGGCTGAACGCGCGGGTGCCGAGTTGCAGCACGCTGTCCACCTTGCGCCGCAGCCAGTTGCGGTCGATCTCCGGGAACAGTTCGAAGAAGTTCTTGCCATGTACCCGGTCGGGTCCGAGGCCTGAATGGTTTTCCATGAAGCTGTTCCACACCTCGACGTGGTACTGGCGGTCCAGGACCACCACGCCGACGTCCAGGCACTGGACGATATCGAGCAGCCAGTGGAGTTCCTTGAAATCGATCTGTGCCGGCATGAGGTCAGTCCATCAGGTAGTGGATCTTCTGGGTCAGGCGCGCGATGGAGGTTTCGGTGAAGAGCAGCAGCAGGTCGAAGTGCAGGTTGTGGTCTTCGATGGCATAGCTGATCTCCACGGCCAGCGTCTTGCGCCAGCGCCGGTTGTTGAGCTGGAACAGCCGTTCGATGGAGCTGTGCCGGCCGAGCAGTTGCGGGTGGCCCTGGGAGAAGCGCACATCGATTTGCTCGGCGATGCCGGCCAGGCAAGCGCCGATCAGGATGCTCGCCAGGTCCAGCTGGATCTCCGCCTCCTCGTTCTCGCCCTGGGGCCGACAGCCGAGCAGGCGCGCCACCTCGGCGCTCTCGGCATCGTGGAACAGCAGCAGCGCCTCGCCGGCGATGGACTCGCCGATGAAGCCCTGGCACACCGCCGACAGCCGTTCGCCGCGCTGGGCATCGGCCAGGGCCATGTGCAGCTCGCTGACTTCGAAGAGGTTGACGTTGGGCACCGGCAGCTGCACGAACACACCGAGTACGCGGGCCAGCAGGGCGGCGGCGCGGCCCATGGCGACGTTGCTGACCTCGCGCAGGGCGTCACGGAAGTTCACCCGCAGGTCCGGGTCGGTGCGCACCGGGATGCCACTCAGCGGGCTGGTGGACGGCGCCGGGCGCAGCAGGCCCAGGCGGATCAGGGTTTCCCGCAGCTCGTCCGGATCGGCGGGCTTGCGGATGAAGGCCAGGGCGCCGAGTTCGTGAACGCGGCGCTGGGCTTCTTCCTGGATATCGCCGGAAATCACCACCACCCGGGACTTCAGGCCCTCGGCGCGGATGTGGCTGAGAACCTGGTAGCCATCCATCACCGGCATGGTCAGGTCCAGCAGGACCACCTGGCCCTGGCCCTGGCGTATCGCCTCAAGGGCTTCTTCGCCATTGCTCGCCTGGGTGATATGCACCGGCCAGTCCAACGGCAGCGCGCGAATTAACTGCTTGCGCGCCATCATCGAGTCGTCGCAGACGAGAAGGGGAATCACCTTGGGGGCACCGCGTGGAGAAAGCTGGGCTCTGGGCAAGCATAGACGCTGGCCGCGTGCCAGCCGGCACCTCGCGGCCAGCTTCCGATCAGATGTTCTGTCCGATGCGCCAAAGGACACCACTGGGGTCGATGAGGACAAAGTCGCGCATCCGCCAGGGCTGGTCCTGGGGCGGCACCACCCGCAAACCGTAGCGCTCGATCACGCCGGAGGCCTGCACGTGCTGCCACCAGGCTTCAACGTCCTTCACCTGCAAATGCATCATCAGGTTCTCCGCAAACTCCTTGGTGTAGAAGTTCTGGAGGAGGAAGGCGCAGTGGCCGTATCGGAAGTAACTGACCTCATCCGAAGTGCTGCACATTTCGAAGCCGAGGTCGCGATAGAAGTCCTTGCTCTGTGCGTAGTCCTTCGCCGGCACAAAGGCTTTGATCTCGATGGTGTCCAGTGTGCTCATGGGGCTTTCCCTGACAGTAACGATGGGCAGGCGATCACGGTGGAAACGGCCCTCTGACGGGGTCTGGAGCGGGATGCTATGCGAGCTCGTGGGGCTGCGAAAGCCAGCGCAGTACACCTTGTGCCGCCACTCGTCCGCTGGCGAAACAAGCGGTGAGCAGGTAGCCGCCAGTGGGCGCTTCCCAGTCGAGCATCTCGCCGGCGCAGAACACGCCCGGCAGTTGCCTGAGCATCAGGCCTTCATCCATCGCCTCGAAGGGCACGCCACCGGCCGAGCTGATCGCTTCGTCCAGCGGGCGCGCCCGTACCAGCGTCAGCGGCAGGGCCTTGATCACGGCGGCCAGGCGCGCGGGGTCGAGGAAATCGTCCTTGGCCGACAGCTCCCGTAGCAGGCCGGCGCGGGCACCGTCGATGCCCAGCTGGCTGTGTAGGTGCTTGGCCATGGAGCGCGAACCGCGCGGGCGCGCCAGGGCCTTGGTGATCTTGTCCACAGAGTGGTTGGGCAACAGGTCCAGGTGCAGGGTGGCGCTGCCGGTGGCGTTGATTTGCTCGCGGATAGCGGCGGAAAGGGCGTAGATCAGACTGCCTTCCACGCCGTTGGCGGTCAGCACGAATTCACCCAGGCGCGGTGCCTGGTCACCCAGGCGAATGGCCGTCGACTTGATCGGCGCGCCGGCGAATTTCTCTTGCAGCAGCGGGCTCCAGCCTTCCACGTCGAAACCGCAGTTGCTGGGCTGCAGCGGCGCGATGGCCACGCCGCGCTGTTCCAGCAGCGGCACCCAGGCGCCGTCCGATCCCAGCCGTGCCCAGCTGCCACCGCCGAGCGCCAGCACGCAGGCGTCGGCACGGACGTTCGTTTCACCGGCAGGCGTTGCAATGCGCAGGGCGCCGTCCTCGGCCCAGCCGAGCCAGCGGCTGCGGGTGTGGATGACCACGCCCTGCTCGCGCAGGCGCTTGAGCCAGGCGCGCAGCAGCGGCGCGGCTTTCATGTCGGTGGGGAAGACCCGTCCCGAGGTGCCGACGAAGGTGTCGATGCCCAGGCCGTGAATCCAGGTGCACAACTCGTCGGCGCCGAACCCCTCCAGCAACGCGCCCACCTCTTCGCGGCGTACACCGTAGCGGCCGACGAAAGGGGCCTTCGCTTCCGAATGGGTGATATTCATCCCGCCCACGCCGGCCAGCAGGAACTTGCGTCCCACCGAGGGCATGGCATCGAACAACTCCACCCGCGCGCCGCCCTGGGCCAGGACTTCGGCGGCCATCAGGCCAGCGGGGCCACCGCCGATGACGGCGACGAAGGGGGAGGAGTCGTTCATGGGAATGAGTCGGGGCGGGAAATGGAGGAGGGCGCATTCTACTGCACTGGAGGGCAGGCCTGCGGCCTGCTTGGCGATTGAAATCGCCCCTACAGGAAACCCACCGTGCCTTGATCCTCTGTGGACTGCCCCCTCTCCCTCTGGGGTGAAGAGGCATGTTTTCGGAAGCACTGCTTCCGTTGCCGATGAACGCTGGAGCGCGAAGCGATCCGGCCGGGGCGCAAAGCGGGGTTGGGGTGAGGGAAGCAGGAATGGCAAGGCGCCGGATATTCGTAGGGAGGACTGAGCCGGTGAGCGACTCACTGCCCCAATCCCATCTCCCGCCATACCTTGTCGGCGCTGTGATGGAGGATGCCGTGGCGCCGGGCCAGGGCGGCGCGGTCCTTGTCGTAGCCGCCGCCGATCACCCCCACTACCGGGATTTCGCGCCCCAGGCAATGGCGGATCACCCGCTCATCGCGCTCGGCCACGCCGGCATCGGTGAGTTGCAGGTAGCCGAGGGCATCGTCCTTGTGCACATCCACGCCGGCGTCGTAGAGCACCAGGTCCGGCTGGTAGAGCGGCAGCAGGTAGTTCAGCGCGTCGTCCACCACCTGCAGGTAATCGGCATCGCCCATGCCCATCGGCAGGGGGATGTCCCAATCGCTCTCGGCCTTGCGCGCGGGGAAGTTCTTCTCGCAGTGCAGGGAGACGGTGATGGCTTCCGGGGTATCGGCCAGCAAGCGCGCGGTGCCGTCGCCCTGGTGCACGTCGCAGTCGAAGACCAGCACTCGCTGCACCTTGCCCGCCTCCAGCAGGTAGCGGCTGATCACCGCCAGGTCGTTGAAGATGCAGAAGCCCGCCGCATGGTCGAAGTGCGCATGGTGGGTGCCACCGGCCAGGTGGCAGGCCAGGCCGTGCTTGAGCGCCAGGTCGGCGGCCAGCAACGAACCGCCCACGGCGCGCACGGTGCGCCGTGCCAGTGCTTCGCTCCAGGGCAGACCGAGGCGGCGCTGTTCCTCGCGGCCCAGGTCCCCGTCGAGGAAACGCCGGATGTAACGGGGGCAATGGGCGAGCGCGAGCACCTCGGGCGGGCAGATGTCCGGGCGGTGCAGGCGCGCGTCGGTGGTCAGACCGCTGTCCAGCAGGTGCTCGTAGAGCAGGCGGAACTTCTCCATGGGAAAACGGTGCTCCGCCGGGAAGGGCGGGCTGTAGTCGTCGTGGTAGACCAGCGGCAGGAACATCGATCGGCACTCGGGGCGGGACGCAGCGCAGTATTATGAGGCCTTCGAGCCAGGTTCAAGAGTAAGCCCCGTGCCCCCGATCGAACTGCATACCCCGCGCTTGCACCTGCGTGCCTGGCGTGACGATGACCTGACGGCCTTCGCCGAACTCAATGCCGACCCCGAGGTGATGCGGCATTTTCCCGCCTGTATGAACCGCGAGCAAAGCGATGCCCTGGCGGCCCGCATCCATCAGCACACCCAGCAGTTCGGTTTCGGCCATTGGGTGGTCGAGCACCGCGGGGACGGCGGCTTTGTCGGCGTGGTCGGCCTGCAGAACGTGAATTTCGACCAGCACTTCACCCCGGCGGTGGAAATCGGCTGGCGCCTGATGCATCGCTATTGGGGGCAGGGCCTGGCCAGCGAGGCGGCGCAGGCGGCCCTGGCGTTCGGCTTCGAATCCATGCAATTGACGGAGATCGTGGCGTTCACCGTGCCGGGCAACCTGCGTTCCCAGGCGGTAATGACGCGAATCGGGATGCAGCGCGACCTGCAGGGCGACTTCGAGCATCCGCTCCTGCCCGAGGGGCATCCGCTGCGCCTTCATCTGCTTTACCGCCTGGGCCGCGCTGAATGGGAAGCCTTGCGATGAGCGATGCCGTACGTGCCTACCACGAGCTCAGCAAACACCGCCCGGACCGCTTCGCGCCGGGGCCCGGCCAGCTCGACTGGGCGACCCAGCCGGCGCCCTTCCGCCGCTACGCCGGGGCGCGTGTGCTGGAGTTGTGGCATCGCCCGCTGGAAGAAACGCCGGGCTACGACGCGGTCTTCGCTGCCCCGGTCGGCGCGCCGGCGCCCCTGAACCGCGCGAGCCTGTCGCAACTGCTGTACGACAGCCTGGCCATTTCCGCCTGGAAGGAGTCGGGTGCGAGCCGCTGGGCGCTGCGGGTCAACCCGTCCTCCGGCAACCTGCATCCCACCGAGGCCTACCTGCTGCTGCCGGCGGGCGCAGTGGAGGAGGGCGCCCTGCTGGCCCACTACGCCCCGGACGCCCATGGGCTGGAAATCCGCAGCGAGTTGCCGGCGCCCCTGGCCGAGCAGTTGTCCACAGCGCTGCCGGCGGGTGGCTTCCTGCTGGGGCTCGCCAGCATTCCCTGGCGCGAAGCCTGGAAGTACGGCGAGCGCGCCTACCGCTATTGCCAGCACGACCTGGGTCATGCCCTGGCGGCACTGGCCATCGCCGCCAGCGCCCTGGGCTGGCAGGTGCGGGTGATGGGCGGAGTCGCTGAAGAAACCCTGGATGCCCTGCTGGGGCTGGACCGGCCCGGCTTCGTCGAGCGCGAGTATGCCGATGTGCTGCTGTGGATAGGCCCGGCACAGGAACGGGAGTTCGCCCTTGGCCAGCCGCTGCTGGATGGCCTCGCCGCCCTGGAGCTGCATGGCACACCGAATCGCCTGTCCCGCGAGCAGCGCCACTGGCCCGAACTGGAGCGAGTCCACGAACTCTGCCGGGCTCCGCGCCTGCCGCCGGCCGACTGGCGCGCAGCCGAGGCCCGCGCGGTTGTGGATAACCCCGGACTGCCGTTGCGCCCGCTGCTGCATCGCCGGCGCAGCGCGCAGTCCATGGATGGCCGCAGCGGTATCCAGGCGGACCTGTTGCTGGCCTGGCTGCGCCGCCTGATGCCGGAGAATTCGCCGGTGCCCTTCGCCAGCCTTGGCGATGCGCGGGTCGACCTGCTGCTGTTCGTCCATCGCGTCCAGGGCATGGCGCCGGGCCTCTACTGGCTGGCACGCGGGGCCGCTGCGGAAAGCGAGCTGCCCCAGGGCCTGCGCGAGGATTTCCTTTGGCAGCGGGCCAGCGACGAGCTGCCGCTGTACCGCCTGCTGGAAGGCGATGCCCGTGGCCTGGCGGGCTTTCTGTCCTGCGGCCAGGACATCGCCGCGGACGGCTGCGTTGCGGTGGCCATGCTCGCCCGCTTCGAGGCTGCCCTGGAACGGGGCGCCTGGCTCTACCCGCGGCTTTACTGGGAGTGCGGGCAGATCGGCCAGTTGCTCTACCTGGAAGCCGAGGCCGCCGGGATATCGGGGACCGGCATCGGCTGCTACTTCGACGATTCGGTGCATGAATTGCTGGAAATGGCCGACAGTCGCTGGCAAAGCCTTTACCATTTCACCATTGGCCGCGCGCTGTGGGACGAGCGCCTGACGACGCTGCCGGCCTATCCCGAACGACGAAGACCGCCCCGGCCATGACCGGAGCGGCAGCCTTGCAGAGGAGAACTCCATGACCCAGGTGCTCGATGAGCTGGTCGCGCTGCTGAGCCTCGAATCCATCGAAGAGAACCTGTTCCGTGGCGTCAGCCAGGACCTCGGTTTCCGCCAACTGTTCGGCGGCCAGGTGCTTGGCCAGTCGCTCTCCGCCGCCAGTCAGACGGTCGAGTCCGAGCGCCATGTGCACTCCCTCCACGGTTACTTTCTGCGCCCCGGCGATGCCACCCTGCCGGTGGTCTACTCGGTGGAGCGGGTGCGTGATGGTGGCAGCTTCAGCACCCGCCGCGTCACGGCCATCCAGAAGGGGCAGCAGATCTTCACCTGCAGTGCGTCCTTCCAGCAGGACGAAGAAGGCTTCGAGCATCAGCTGACCATGCCTGAGGTACCGGGGCCGGAGAACCTGCCGAGCGAGCAGGAACTCGCTCGGCAGAATGCGCACCTGCTGTCGGAGCGTATACGCGACAAGCTCCTTTGTGCCAAGCCCATCGAGATTCGCCCGGTCAGCGCGGAAAACCCGTTCGACCCGCGTCCGGGGGAGCCGATCAAGTACGTCTGGTTCCGCGCCGACGGCAGCCTTCCGGACATCCCGGCGATCCACAAGTACATCCTCGCCTACGCCTCGGACTTCGGCTTGCTGACCACGTCCATGCTCCCCCACGGTGTGTCGGTGTGGCAGAAATTCATGCAGGTGGCCAGCCTCGATCATGCCCTGTGGTTCCACCGCGACCTGCGCGCGGATGACTGGTTGCTCTACTCCATGGACAGCCCCTGGGCTGGCAATTCCCGTGGCTTCTCCCGCGGCAGCATCTTCAACCGCGCCGGCCAGTTGGTGGCCTCGGTGGCCCAGGAAGGCCTGACCCGCCTGCGCGAGGATTGGAAGTGACGGTTCCGAACGCCGAACTTGGGCGATACCGCCACTGGGTGTTCGACATGGACGGCACCCTGACCATCGCCGTGCATGACTTCGCCGCCATCCGCGTGGCCCTGGACATCCCGCCGGAGGACGACATCCTCCACCACCTCGCCGCCCTGCCCGATGACGAGGCCGCTGCCAAGCACGCCTGGCTGCTGGAGCACGAACGGGAGCTGGCGCTGAACGCCCAGCCCGCTGACGGCGCCATCGAGTTGGTTCGCGAACTGCACCAGCGCGGCTGCCAGCTCGGCATCCTCACCCGCAATGCCCATGAACTGGCCCTGCTGACTCTGGAAGCCATCGGACTGGGCGACTGCTTCGCCACCGCCGACATCCTCGGCCGCGGCGAAGCCCCACCCAAACCCCACCCCGGAGGCCTGCTGCACCTGGCCGGGCGCTGGCAAGTCCCGCCCCGCGAACTGGTGATGGTGGGCGACTACCGCTTCGACCTCGACTGCGGGCGCGCCGCAGGGGCGGCAACCGTGCTGGTCAACCTGCCGGAAAACCCCTGGCCGGAACTGGTGGACTGGTTTGCGCGCGATTGTGGGGAGTTGTTGGGGATGGTTCGTTCCTGAAGAACTCATCAGTTGTCCACGGAGGGATGACTCATGCACAAGACAAAGCTCGATGAAGAGCACCTCGAATTCACCCGTGCGCTCAGGCGCTCTTCCACTGATGCTGAACAGTGTCTCTGGCGACATCTGCGGGGGCGGCAATTAGTGGGACTCAAGTTCCGTCGCCAGCACCCGGTTGGTCCGTATGTTCTCGATTTCTATTGCCAGGAGAAGTGCGTGGCAGTGGAACTCGACGGCGGGCAGCACTACGCGGATCCGGAGCGGGATCAATTGCGCGATAGCTGGCTGGCAGGACATGGGATTCAGGTGTTGCGCTTCAGTTCGAGAGAGGCGTTGCTGGAGACGGGGGCGGTGTTGGAAAAGATTCTGCTGGTGGTGTCGGAGCGGTAGGCCAGCTTCCCTCACCCCAACCCTCTCCCAGAGGGAGAGGGGGCAGTCCTGCGCGGAGATGGGCTGTAAGTCACCCCTCTCCCTCCGGGAGAGGGGCCGGGGGTGAGGGTAACGTCAGGCTGCTCGGAGTCCCGGCTCAAAGCCTCGCCGTCGAAAACGTATCGCAGCGCCCCACTTCCCCCTTCTCGAAGCCCATCTTGAACCAGCGCACCCGCTGCGCCGAGGTTCCGTGGGTGAAGGAGTCAGGCACCACCTGGCCACGGCCCTGGCGTTGCAGGCGGTCGTCGCCGATGGCGTTGGCGGCGTTGAGGGCTTCTTCCAGGTCGCCGGGTTCCAGCCAGTTCAGGCGTTTCTGCGCGTGGTAGGCCCAGACGCCGGCGAGGCAATCAGCCTGGAGTTCCTGGCGCACCAGCAGGCCGTTGTCGCCTTCCACCCGTTCGCCGCGCTGGCGGGCGGCGTTGACCTTGGCGGACACGCCCAGCAGGGTCTGCACGTGGTGGCCCACTTCATGGGCGATGACGTAGGCCTGGGCGAAGTCGCCGGCGGCCAGGAAGCGGCTGGCCATTTCCTCGAAGAAATCCAGGTCCAGGTACACCTTGCGATCCCCCGGACAGTAGAAGGGGCCGACCGCCGAGGAGGCGAAGCCGCAGGCCGATTGCACGCCGCCGTTGAACAGCACCAGGGTCGGGTCCTGGTATTGGCGGCCGGCGGACTGGAAGATGGCGCGCCAGGTATCCTCGGTGTCGCCGAGGATCGCGCGGACGAACTCGCGCTCCTCCGGGGTGCCTGTCGGCATGGCCGACTGCTGCTGGGGATTGACCGAGGCGTTCTGCTGGGTGATCTGGCCAAGGATCTGCAGCGGGTCCTCGCCCATCAGCAGGGCGACCACCACCACAATCGCGATCCCGCCCAGGCCCAGTCCCTTGCCACCGCCCAGGCGCATGCCGCCGCCGCCCATGCCTCCGGCGTCTTCCACATTGTCGCTGCGACGCGCTTTTTGCCAGCGCATGACCGCTCTCCACACAGAATGCGAGTTATTCAGTGTTGACGCTGGTGGCGAGTGTCGCCAGCCCGGTCGTCAGCCCAGCTCGGCCAGGGGCGGCAGCAAGCGAGCGTGGGCCAGTAGCTGGACCTCGCCGCCCACCAGCACATTGCCGGCTGCGGTGACGCACACGTCGAGCCGGCTCGGGCGGCCGAGGAAGCGGCCCTGTGCCAGGGCGAAGGGCTGCTCGGGGCGCTCCAGTTCCTGGGCTACGCGCCAGGCGGCCACCGGTCCTGCGGCACTGCCGGTGGCGATGTCTTCCACCACGCCGAGCGGGTCCCAGGTGCGGCCTTCGCGGGCGTCAACATCCATCAGGAAGACGAAGGCGGCGCCAATGCCTGCCAGGGCATCGTCCAGCAGTTCGCGCTGCTTCGCCGCCGCCAGTCCGGCGGCGGTCACCGGTAGCAGCAGGTAGGGCAGGCCGGTGCTGACCACCTGGGCCGGATAGCGGCGGTCGCGCTCGCTGCCGAAGGCCGCGGCGAAGCTATCGGCGGCGGCATCGTCCAGCACCTGGCCGAACTCCGCAGGCCCCTGGTCCATCTCGGCATAGAAACCCTTGCCGTGGCGGCGGGTAGCGATGTGCACCTGCTTCTCCGGCAATTGCAGCAGCCACTCGGCGTCGGACTTGCCGCCATGCAGCTGATGCAGCAGCGCGGCGGCGCCGAGGATGGGGTGGCCGGCGAAGGGGAGTTCCTCTTCCACCGTGAACACCCGCGCGGAGAACGCATTGTGGGTATCCAGCGGCGCCAGGAAGATCGACTCGAATTGCCGCAGCTCGCGGGTCAGCTCCTGCATGGCGGCGGGGGAAAGGCCGCGGCAATCGGGGAAGACGGCCAGGCCATTGCCGGCCAGGACCCGTTCAGCAAACACATCGACTTGCCAGTATTCCATTTCAGGCTCCAGGGAAATGAAAACGGCCGCACCAGGCGGCCGTTGCGTGAACGCGTGGATTCAGCGTGCAGGATACTCGCTGAGCACGCTCAACTTGCCACCCTGGGCGACGCCGACCACCTGGTAGGCGTCCTGGCGGTCACCCATTTCCATACCGGGGGAGCCGATGGGCATGCCCGGTACGGCGGCGCCCAGCAGGTCGGGACGCTCGCGTAGCTTCAGCACGTCGCTGGCCGGTACGTGTCCCTCGACGAACTTGCCGTCCACCACGCCGGTGTGGCACGAGCCGAGCTGGTAGGGCACGCCGACGCGCATCTTCACCGCGGTCATGTTGGTTTCCTCGTGGTCGCGGACCTGGATGCCGTTGTCCCGCAGGTGGGTGATCCATTCCTTGCAGCAGCCACAGTTAGGGTCGCGGTAGACGTCCATGGTGATGGGCTCGGCGGCCTGGGCGATGCCGGCGAACAGGGTGGTGAGCAGGAGGAGGGAACGCATGTGAACTCCTTGCGGCGAGGTGGGCCGGAGACAAAGAAAGGCAGCATAGCTCCGCACCGAACCCGTCCCAAGCACAGGTCTGTTTCAGACTGTTCCCGAGCGGCCTATGCTTTTTTCTGACCTTCGCGCGAGATTCGCCGATGCTCTTCACCCGTATCTTGCTTGGCCTGCAGGCCCTGATCCTTGCCGTCTTCGGCCTGGCCTACTTCATCCGCCCGGAAGAAATGGCCAGCCTCAGCGGCATGCTGTTGATGGACCCTTCCGCGGTCACCGATGTGCGTGCCTGGTACGGCTGCCTGCCGCTCGGCATCGCCGCGTTCCTCCTGCTCTCACAGTTGCGCCTGCAACTGGCGCGCGCCGCGCTGGACCTGCTGGTGCTGGTCTATGTGGCCCTCGCCCTGGGACGGATCAGCGGGCTCTGGCTGGACGGCAGCCTAGGGCAGACCTTCAACCTCTATGCGCTGCTGTTCGAGGTGGTGTCGGCGGGACTCGCCTTCGTCGCATTGCGCAGGCTGGATGGCTGATATTTCTAAAAGCGATATAAATATTTTTATTTCGAATTTTTAGAAATAAAAAATTGCCTTTATAAGAGCGAGAACGACACCTCATCTCGCCCTGAAAAAGGACTTTTCCCGATGAACGCCAAGACCGAAACCCCTGATCTTCCCGAAGGCGCCTGCATCACCGCCAAGTTGCCGGAGCGCGGCACCGCGTTGCTCGGCGACGTGGTGGTCAACCCCTACAAGCTGGCGCCGCTGACCGCGATCATCCGCGACGGTGGCCAGGCCATCAGCGCCGCCCACGTCCGTGTGCTGGGCAAAGGCGAGCGTGGTGTGAACATCGCCTACGACGTTTCCGACCGCTCGCTCTGGACTTACGGCGGCATCCCGGTGTTTGGCCTCTATCCGGACCACGTCAACCAGGTGGAGGTGACCTACAAGCTGAACGATGAACGCATCCGCGAGCGCTATCAGGTCTATGCCCCGGCCGTGCGCCTGCCGGTGGTGGCCAACCAGACGGCCGCGCTGCCGCTGGTGGAACCGATCAAGGTGGCGCCCGGCTTCGAGCACCGCCTGTACCTGTTCAACCACCTGCTCGGCGAGATTCCCGGCGGCCGCGCCTTCAAATGGAACGCCCTGGGCGGTGCCGCAGAGTGGGACCAGGTGGGTAACAACTGGATCACCGACAGCAATGGCGACGTGCGCTGGTACCTGGATATCGAGCAGATCCACGATTCCGGTCGCCGCGACGGCCTGGGCGGCACCATGGGCTTCCAGCAGACCCGCGACGGCAAGCTGATCTGGGGCCAGGGCCAGACCTATTCCAAGTACGACCTGCTGGGCCGACGCGTCTGGCAACGCAACCTGCCGGACAAGTTCGCCGACTTCTCCCACGAGATCCGCGAGACGCCCAACGGCACCTACCTGCTGCGGGTCGGCACCAGCGACTATCGCCGCCCGGACGGCAAGCGCGTGCGTTCGATCCGCGACCACATCATCGAGGTGAACGAGTCCGGCGACGTGCTGGACTTCTGGGACCTGAACCAGATCCTCGACCCTTATCGCGGCGAACTGCTGGAAACCCTGGGCAAGGCCGCCCTCCAGCTCCCCGAAGGCGTGCAGAAACAGGACAGCACCGCCGCCAACGAGCTGCTGGAAGGCGACCTGCCGTTCGGCGATACCCCCGGCGTCGGCACCGGCCGCAACTGGGCCCACGTCAACGCCATCGACTACGACGCGAGTGACGACAGCATCATCATTTCCGCCCGCCACCAGGGCGTGGTGAAGATCGGTCGCAACAAGGAGGTGAAGTGGATTCTCGCCTCGCCCCAGGGCTGGCCGGAGCGGCTCAAGTCCAAGGTGCTGACCCCGGTGAATGCCAAGGGCGAAGCGCTGGCGGAGGTGGGCGGCCTCTATGCCGAAGGCTTCGACTGGTCCTGGACCCAGCACACCGCCTGGCTCACTGGCAAAGGCACGCTGAGCGTGTTCGACAATGGCTGGGGCCGCAACTTCGCGCCGACCAAGCTGTCCGGCAACTACAGCCGCGCAGTGGAGTACCGCATCGACGAGGCGAAGGGCACGGTCGAGCAGGTCTGGGAATACGGCAAGGAACGCGGGGACGAGTGGTACAGCCCGGTGACCTCGGTCGTCGAATACCGCCCGGAGACCGACACCCAGTTCATCTATTCGGCCTCAGTGGGCTTCCTCACCCCGGAGAAACTGACCACCACCGTGCTCAACGAAGTGAAGTACGGCACCCAGGAAGTGCAGGTGGAACTCAAGGTGAGCAGCCGCCAGCCGGGCAGCGTGGGCTATAGGGCGCTGGTGATCGATCTGGCGAAGGCGTTTTAAGGCGATTCCCCTCACCCCAACCCCGCTCTGCGCCCCAGCCTGATCGCTTCGCGCTAAGGCGTTCATCGGCACCGGAAGCGGTGCTTCCGAAAGCGTGCCTCTTCACCCCAGAGGGAGAGGGGGCGGTCCATGCTAGGGCTGACCGGCGTGAGTCACCCCTCTCCCCTCGGGAGAGGGGGGCGGGGCGGGCCGCGTTCGGATGAGGGTGGTTAGTCCTGCTCGGACATCAACCTACGAGCGCCGCTCCAACAACACACCCGATTCCATGTGGTGCGTATAGGGGAACTGGTCGAACAGCGCGCAGCGCACGACTTTGTGGGTGTCGCTCAGCTGCTGGATGTTCGCCGCCAGGGTCTCCGGGTTGCAGGAGATGTAGAGGATGCGGTCGAAGCGACGGGTCAGCTCGCAGGTGTCCGGGTCCATGCCGGCGCGCGGCGGGTCGACGAAGACGTTGCCGAACTCGTAGCCCTTGAGGTCGATGCCGGCCAGGCGGCGGAACGGGCGGACCTCGTTCAGCGCCTCGGTCAGCTCCTCGGCGGACAGGCGCACCAGGGTGACGTTATCCACCGCGTTGTCGGCCAGGTTGGCCAGGGCGGCGTTCACCGAGGTCTTGCTGATCTCGGTGGCCAGCACCTTGCGCACGCGGGTGGCCAGCGGCAGGGTGAAGTTGCCGTTGCCGCAGTACAGCTCCAGCAGGTCGTCCTGGCGCTCGCCCAGCACATCGAAGGCCCAACCCAGCATCTTCTGGTTCACTTCGCCGTTGGGCTGGGTGAAGGCACCCTCCGGCTGGCGATAACGGAACTCGCGGCCAGCGACGGTCAGCGCTTCCTCGACATAGTCGCGGCCGATGACGATGCGCTTGCCCTTGGAGCGGCCCACCAGGCTCACGCCAAGGTCTGCGGCGAGCTTTTCGGCTTCCGCCTGCCAGGCCTCGTCCAACGGGCGGTGGTAGCAGAGGGTGATCAGCGCGTCACCGGCCAGGGTGGTGAGGAACTCCACCTGGAACAGCTTGAACGACAGCACCTGGCTCGCCTGCCAACCCGCCTTGAGACGCGGCATCAGTTCATTGATGCGGCGGCTGGCGATGGGGAAGTCCTCGATCAGTACCGGGGTGAACTTGTCGCCGGCCTCGAACATCGCGTAGTGGCGGTTCTCATTGCCAGTCTCGCGCCACAGGCGGAACTCGGCGCGCAGGCGGTAATGCTCGCGGGGGGACTCGAAGACTTCCGGTTCCGGGGCGTCGAAGGGCGCCAGCAGCGCTTTGAGGCGCTGCGTCTTCTCGGTGAGTTGGGCGGCATAGGCCGCCGGGTCGAACTGGGGACGACTCATCAGTGGAAGAAACCCATCTTGATAACGAAGAGCACGGCCAGGATAACCAGCGCCGGGCTGAGTTCCTTGAAGCGGCCAGCCAGGGTCTTGATCGCGGCCCAGGCGATGAAGCCGAAGGCGATGCCATCGGCAATGGAGTAGGTGAAGGGCATGGCCAGGGCGGTGATCAGCACCGGCGCGGCGGTGGTCAGGTCGTGCCAGTCGATCTCGGCCAGGCCCGAGGCCATCAGCACGGCGACGAAGAACAGCGCCGGCGCGGTGGCGAAGGCCGGCACGCTACCCGCCAGCGGCGAGAGGAACAGGGCCAGCAGGAACAGCACGGCAACCACCAGGGCGGTGAGGCCGGTGCGGCCGCCGGCGCTGACGCCGGCTGCGGACTCGATGTAGCTGGTGGTGGTGGAGGTGCCCAGCAGGGAACCGCCCATGGCTGCGGTGGAGTCGGCGATCAGGGCGCGGCCCATCTTCGGCATGTAGCCGTCGGCACGCATCAGGCCGGCCTTCTTGGCCACGGCGATGAGGGTGCCGGAGTTGTCGAACAGGTCGACGAAAAGGAAGGCGAAGATCACGCTCACCAGGCCGATTTCCAGGGCACCGGCGATGTCCAGCTGGAGGAAGGTCGGCGCCAGCGACGGCGGCATGGAGAAGATGCCGCCGAACTGGGAAACGCCCAGCGCGATGCCGGCGATGGTCACGGCGAGGATGCCGATCAGCACGGCGCCGGTCACCTTGCGCGCTTCGAGGGCGACGATCAGGAAGAAGCCGAGCACGGCGAGGATCGGCTCCGGCTTGGTCAGGTCACCGACCGTCACCATGGTCACAGGGTGGGCGGCGACGATACCGGCTTTCTGCAAGGCGATCAGACCGAGGAACAGGCCGATGCCGGCGGCGATGGCCGAGCGCAGTTCCAGCGGGATGCTGTTGATGATCCATTCGCGGATCTTGAAGATCGACAACAGGAAGAACATGCAGGCGGAGAGGAACACCGCGCCCAGGGCCACCTGCCAGGTGTGTCCCATCTGCAGCACCACGGTGTAGGTGAAGAAGGCGTTCAGGCCCATGCCGGGAGCCAGGGCGATGGGGTAGTTGGCGATCAGTGCCATGATGGCCGAGCCGATAGCGGCGGCCAGGCAGGTGGCGACGAACACCGCACCCTTGTCCATGCCGGTTTCACCGAGGATGGCCGGGTTGACGAAGAGGATGTAGGCCATCGTCAGGAAGGTCGTCAGACCCGCCAGGATCTCGGTACGCACATTGGTGTCGTGCGCCTTGAGTTGGAATAGCTTTTCCAGCATGTGTGAGCTCCCCGTGACGCAGTGCGTCGTTGCAATTCAGCTGGCGAAAAGAAAAGCACAAATGCACGGCGCGCGCGGGCGCCATGGACTTTTCTCTGCCAGTCTGGAAAAAGGCGCGCATCATACCAGCTCACCTGGGAGCGGTGAATTTGTGACCGGACCGACAGCTTCGGTTTCCAGGAACAGGAGAACGCCATGCAAACCCAACCCCATCTCCAGGCCCTGCTCGCCGTCGCTGAAGGCGTGGAAGACCTCGAAACCGTGACCCTGATCGACGTGCTGCGGCGCGCCGACATCAAGACGGTGGTGGCCAGCATCGAGACCCGCCGCATGATCACCCTGGCCCGCGGCACCCGCCTGACCGCCGATACCATGCTGCTGGACGTGCTGGCCCAGGACTACGACCTGATCGTCCTGCCCGGCGGCATGCCCGGTGCACAGCGCCTGGGCGAGCACGAGCCGCTGGGCGAAAAAGTCCGTGAGCAGGCCAGGGCCGGCCGCTTCTTCGCCGCCATCTGCGCATCCCCGGCCATGGCCCTGCAGCCCTTCGGCGTGCTGCGCCAGCGCCGCATGACCTGCTACCCGAGCTTCAGCGACCGCCTTTCCGGCTGCACCTTCGTCGACCAGCCGGTGGTAGTGGACGGCAATTGCATCACGGCCCAGGGCCCCGGCAACGCCATGGCCTTCGCCCTGACCCTGGTGGAGCAGCTGTGCGGCAAGGCCAAGCGCAACGAGATCGCCAAGGCGATGCTGGTGCCTTGATCGGGTGGGGCGAGGTAGCTGTTGTGGGGGCGATTTCAATCGCTAGGCAGGACGAAGTCCTGCTCCACGGATGTTGAGGGGGGCAGCTGCGCTGCCCAAAGCGAATGAATTCGCCCCCACAAGGAAACGCACCCGGGATGGACTCAGTGCAGCTTGTCCCGCTTGGCCAGGCTCGGGAACAGCTTGATCCACAGCCCGGTCACCAGCAGCGTGCCCACGCCGCCCATGACCACCGCAGGCACCGTGCCGAACCAGGCGGCGGTGACGCCGGACTCGAACTCACCCAATTGGTTGGAAGCGCCGATGAACAGCCCGTTCACCGCGCTGACCCGACCGCGCATCTCGTCCGGCGTATGCAACTGCACGAAGGCGCCGCGAATCACCATGCTGATCATGTCGGCCGCGCCGAGCACGGCCAGCACCGCCAGGGAGAACCAGAAGGAGGTGGAGAGGCCGAAGGCGATGGTCGCCACGCCGAAGATGCCCACCGAGGTGAACATGATCCGCCCGACATTGCGCTCGATGGGGAAGCGCGCCAGCCAGAAGGACATCAGCAAGGCGCCGACCGCCGGAGCCGAGCGCAGCAGGCCCAGGCCCCAAGGGCCGGTCAGCAGGATGTCCTTGGCGAACACCGGGAGCAGGGCGGTGGCGCCGCCCAGCAGCACGGCGAAGAGATCCAGGGAGATGGCGCCGAGGATGTCCGGACGGCTGCGGATGAAGCGGATACCCGCCAGCAGGTTTTCCAGGTTGGCCGGGGCCTTGTTCGCCTGCTGCTGGCTGCTCGACAGGCCCAGCATCAGGACACAGGCGGCGATATAGAGGATGGCGGTCGGTCCGTAGACCCAGAGGCTGCCGAAGGCATACAGCAGACCGCCCAGGGCCGGCGCGACGATGGTCGCGGCCTGCATGGCCGAGGCCGAAGCAGCCACCGCGCGGGGAAAGAGTTCTTTGGGCACCACATTGGGCAGCAGCGCCTGGGTAGCTGGCATCTCGAAGGCGCGCGCGGCACCGAGGACGAAGGCCATCAGGAAGATCAGTTCGCGGCTGGCGCTGTCGGTGGCGCTGGCGAAGACCAGCACGCCGGCTACCACAGCCTGGAGAACCTGGCAGATGGCGGCGACGCGGCGACGGTCGAAGCGGTCGGCCACATGCCCGGTGTGCAGCATGAACAGGACGCGCGGCAGGAACTCCACCAAACCCACCAGCCCCAGGTCGAGCACGTTGCCGGTGAGCTCGTAGATGTGCCAGCCGATGGCGACGGTGATCATCTGGAAGCCGCTGGCCGTGCAGACGCGGGCGAACCAGAAGGCCAGGAAAGGACGGTGGTGGCGTAAGAGCGTTGCCTCAGACATGCCGGAATATGCTTAGGTTGCTATCGGTAGCGCAGCCTAGCACGGCCGCTGAAACATACGGTTGCATTTACCGAACAGAGCGTTCGATCAACGACTGTTCCTCTGAAATTTCTGACCAAAGAGACAGATTTGCTCTTTGTCTCTGTCGGCGATTTCGTTAGAATTTGACTTTCAAGTCAGATTAATCCCACCGACTACTCTTCGTTATTGCGACCCCTTCTCCGGGATGGGTCGACAACCGTGTTTTGCACAAAGAAAAGGGCCGGCAAACGCCGGTCGATGAGGAACGGGCATGTCCACTCCTGAGTTATCCCGCCGCGCCTTCCTGCAAGGCAGCGTCGTCGCCGGCATCGGCATCACTCTCGCGCCGCTCGGCAGCAAGGCCTTCGCCGCTCTGTTCGAAGAACAGGTCACCCGTGGCCCCGAGCCCTGGCACACCGCTGGTGGCCAGGCCCGTGGGCGGATCGATGGTGTCAGCAAGGTCTGCGGCGGCAAGGTGTTCGCCCGCGACATCCGCGCCAAGGATATGCCCGGCTGGCCGCAACAGCAGGGCCACGCGCTGCTGATCAAGGCCACCCGCGCCGATCACCTGTACCAGGGCATCGACCTGTCGATGCTGGGGGATGAGCTCAAGCCCGACCGCGTGGTGACCGCCGCGGACCTGGCGCGGGACGGCATCGCCTTCCCCGAAGGCCATAGCCCGGACCCCTTCCTGCCGGAAGGCCAGGTGCCCATGTTCATCGGCCACCCGGTGGCGCTGCTGATCTGGAAGGACTTCGACCGCTATCGCCGCGCGAAGAACATCCTCAAGTTCAACGAGAAAGTGGTGCGCTACGGTGCCCAGGCGCCGCTGTACCAGCGAGACCCCTACGGCAGCTTCCGCTTCGTCCGTGTTGGCGGCGCCACGCCGTTCGAGCCGGACGTCTTCTCCAGCCTGAAGGACAGCATGCTGTTCCCGCTGATCCGCGAGCGCAAACCCACCTGGGGCGCCGGCAACCCGACGGGCGACCTGACCGCCCAGGGCATCTACCACGCCGAGCAGATGCAGTCGAAGCTGGCCAATCCGCCGGAAGGCTGGATGGTCTTCGACGAGCGCTTCAAGACCCAGTCCATCGAGCCCGCCGCCCTGGAAGCGGACAACGGCAACGGCTGGTACGACCCGGCCACCGGCACCCTGCATTTCGTCGTGGCCACCCAGTGCCCCTTCGAAGTAGCCGAGCAGACCGCGCACATGCTGGCGCCGTCGCGCTTCAAGGTCACGAAGCTGAACATGCACCCCGGCTACACCGTGGGTTACGGCTCCAAGGACAACAACATCTTCGTCTTCTACGCCGCCCTGGCCGCCATGTACGGCGACGGCGTGCCGGTGCGCCTGGCCAATGACCGCTACGAGCAGTTCCAGAGCGGCATCAAGCGCCACCCCTTCGATATGCACTACCAGTTGGCGGTGAAGAAGGACGACCTGTCGTTCCAGATCTTCCGCGCCCACATGGACGTCGATGGCGGCGGCCGCATCAACTACAGCCCCTCGGTAGCCGCAGTGGGCGCCACCGCCGCGCAGTCGATCTACTACCTGCCGCAGAGCGACCTGGCCGCCACCGCCTACCACTCCCGTGGCGTCGAGGCCGGCTCCATGCGTGGCTACGGCACCCTGCAGACCATGGCCGCCACCGAAATGATGGTGGACGAAGTGGCCCAGCGCCTGGGCGTCGACCCCATCGAGCTGCGCCGCAAGAACGTCTTCAAGTCCGGCATGAAGAACACCCAGGGCGCCATTCCCGCCGGTGCCCTGCGCCTGGAGGAAATCCTCGACAAGGCCGCGCAGCATGAGGTCTGGAAGAACCGCGACGCGCGCAAACGCGAAGAAGAAGCGAAGGATCCGGACAACTACTACGGCGTTGGCTTCGCCATCTGCCAGAAGGACTTCGGCACCGGCTCCGAAGCACCCATGGCGAGCGTGGAGTTCACCGCTGACGGTCGCGTAACATTGCGCCAGATCGCCATCGACATGGGCACCGGCATGGCCACCTCCCAGGCCTTGCTGGTGGCCGACTACCTGGGCCGCCCGGCGCACGAGATCCGTACCGGCGTCACCGAATGGTCCGAACTGGCCCTGACCACCAGCGGCAACCCCTACCTGATCAGCCAGTCCGAGCAGGACGCCGCGCTGAAGAACCCGCGCTGGGTCGGCAAGCTGGCCTCGCCGTCCTCGGCGACCAACTCGGCCTACTACTCCGGCCACGGCACCCGCGAAGCCGCGCGCATCCTCTTCAACCACGGCCTGTGGCCGGCGGCGCTGGCCATCTGGGGCCGCGGCGAGTTCGGCGGCCTGGCCAACCCTTATGTGGTGCGCCGCGAAGACGCCAACTGGGTCGAAGGCAAACTCACCGCCAACGGCCTGCCGCCGATCCCCTTCGAACTGCTGGCGCACAAGGCCCATGAACTGGGCCTGGTCACTGGCGTCAGCGTCCACGGTTTCAACCGCTGGGCCTGGGCCGAGGGCGAGTTCGAGATCGACGGCAAGCGCGACACCTTCCCGCTGGATGCGGTAGCCGTGAAGTACGGCGACGGCGCGCCCAAGGAGAAGAAGGCGAAGATGACCAGCCACGGCTTCCACCTGCTGGATCGCACTGCCATCAGCTACCCGCCGACCCAGCTGAACAACGCCATGGTCACCTACTACAGCCCGGTCGCCACCCTGGTCGAGGTGAAGGTGAACAAGGGCAGCGGCGAGGCGCGGGTGATCAACCACCATTCCTGGCTGGAGTGCGGCCGCGTCATCGTGCCGGAACTGGTGCGCGGCCAGCTCGAAGGCGGTATCGCCATGGGTATCGGTCACGCGCTGCTGGAAGAAATGCCGCTGTACGAGGGCGGCCCCGGCGACGGCACCTGGAACTTCAACCGTTACCAGCTGCCCCGTGCCAAGGACTGCGCGGTCTGGAAGCAGACCGCCGAAATCCTCCCGCCGTTGTCGCCCAGCGACCCGGCCAAGGGTATTGCCGAAGTGGTGATGATCCCCGTGGTCGGCGCGATCGTGAACGCCGTGGCCCACGCCACCGGCAAGCGCCTGCGCGACCTTCCCCTGACCCCGGCCCGCATCAAGGAGGCCCTCCATGGCTAAGCGCGCCCTCAGCATGACCCTCAACGGCCAGGCCGTCGGTCCCTTCACCGTGGACGACGACCTGATGATGATCGAGTTCCTCCACGAATACCTGAACCTCACCGGCTCGCGCCTTGGCTGCGGCCAGGGCGTCTGCCATGCCTGCGTGGCGATCCTCGACAAGCCCGACGGCACCAGTGAGGAAATCCGCACCTGCATCACCGGCGCGCACTTCTTCGACGGCAAGAAGGTGCGCACCGTCGAGGGCCACGCCACGCGCGATGACAAGGGCGAAGTGACCGGGCTGAACCCGATCCAGCAGAAGTTCATCGACCAGTTCGCCTTCCAGTGCAGCTATTGCACCCCCGGTTACGTCAACGCCGCCACCGTGCTGGTGGAAAAGCTCCAGCGCCAGCCGGTCAAGCGCAGCGAACTGGAAGGGGAGATCGAGCACGCTCTGGGTAACCACATCTGCCGCTGCACCGGCTACGTCCGCTACTACAACGCCGCGCGCGAAGTGGTGGAAGGCCTCGGCCTGGTCAAGGAGGGTTGAGGATGCGCTCGCTTATCCTCGCGGCACTGCTGCTGCCCCTGGCCGCCAAGGCCGCTGAACAACCGGCGGACAAAGCGCTTATCGAGCGCGGCCAGTACCTGGCCCGCGCCGCCGACTGCGTGGCCTGCCACAGCGTCGAAGGCGGCGCCGAGTACGCCGGCGGCCTGCCGCTGGTATCGCCGTTCGGCACCATCTATGGCACCAACATCACCCCGGACAAGGAGCATGGCATCGGCGACTACAGCGCCGACGACTTCTTCAAGGCGGTGACCCAGGGTGAGCGCAGGGACGGCGGCAAGCTGTACCCGGCCATGCCCTACACCTCCTACCACCTGCTCAAGCGCGAAGACTCAGACGCCATCTACGCCTACCTGATGAGCCTTGAACCGATCGCCAAGCCGAGCCCGAAGACCGACCTGGCCTTCCCCTTCAATGTGCGCTTCGGCATGACCTTCTGGAACATGCTCTACAAGAACCGCGTGCAGCTCGAGGCGGCCGATGGCAAGGGCGAGGAATGGCAGCGTGGCCAGTACCTGGTGGAAGTGCTCGGCCACTGCGGCGAGTGCCACACCCCGCGTAACGCCGTTGGCGCGTTGCAGCAGGACCTGCGCATGACTGGCGGCGTGATCCTCGGCTACGAGGCCCCCAGCCTGTTGGCCAAGGACCTGGCCGAGCGGGGCTGGACCACCGACGACCTGTCCACCTTCCTCAAGCACGGCATCAGCGACCAGGGCTCGGTGTTCAACGAGATGTACCCGGTGCTTCATCACAGCACCCAGTACCTGCCCCAGGACGACCATCGCGCCATGGCCACCTACCTGCTGGGCGAACAGCCGCCGGAGCCGCGCAAGATCGGCGCCGTGGCCGTGGGCCAGCTCGGCGAAAGCGCAGCCCGTGGCCGCCAGCAGTACCTCAACGTCTGCGCCGGCTGCCATGGTGTGGAGGGCGAGGGCGTGCCCCACGTGGCAGTCGCCATGAACGGCAACACCACCCTGCGCCTGGCCGATTCCCGCAACCTGCTGCGGGTGATCGACGACGGTATCCGCGCTCAGCAGTTCACCGGTTTCGAACGGATGCAGCCAATGCCGGGCTTCAGGGATAAACTCGACGACGGCCAGCTGCGTGACCTGCTCAACTACCTGCGTCAGACCTGGGGTGGTCTCGACGGTGAGGTGGGCCCCGAGCGGGTGGCGGAATTGCGTGGCGAAGTCCCATCCCACTGATAACGGTATCCCTCGATGCAACACCTCGACCTGCTGGTGGTGCGCAAGGCCCTGGAGTGGTCCGCTTCCGGCCAGCGCGTGTGGCTCTGCACCGTCCTGGCCACTTACGGCTCGGCGCCCCGCGCGCCGGGCTCGCTGCTGGCGGCTACCGCTGATGGGCACTGGATAGGTTCGCTGTCCGGCGGCTGCGTGGAGGATGACTTCCTCGAACGCCTGTCCGCCGGCGCCTTCCCGGAACCGGTGCAATTGGTGCGCTATGGCGATGGCAGCGACACCCATTCGTCGATTCGCTTGCCCTGCGGCGGCATTCTCGATGTGCTGGTTGAAAACCTGCCGTCCAACTGCGACGTGCAGGCCCACCTGCGCGAACTGGAAAGTGCCCTGGCGGGCCAGCGCCGGCTGATCCGCGAGGTGTCCGTGCCCGACGGCGCACGGCGCCTGCTGCCCGACCGCGATCATGGCCCCCGGGTCGAGCGCGAGGACAGGCTGCTGCGCCTGCGCGTCGGCGCTGCCCAGCGGCTGCTGCTGGCGGGGTATTCCACGGTCGCCCAGGTGTGCGCCGAGTTCGGCCAGAGCCTGGGGTTCGAAGTGGTGCTCTGCGATCCGCGTGACGAAGCCCTGCAGGGCGTCGAGCTGCCGGGCGTGGAAATCCGTCGCGAACTGCCCTCGGAGTTCATCCGCCAGGGCGGTTGCCATGCTGATACCGCAGTGGTCGCCCTGACCCACGATCCGAAGATCGACGACCTGGCGATGATCGAGGCGGTACGCACCGAAGCTTTCTATATCGGCGTGATGGGTTCCATGGCCACCAGCACCAAGCGTATGGAGCGCCTGCGTCGGGTGGGTGGCCTGAATGAGGCGGAAATCGCCCGCATCATCGCCCCCATCGGTCTCAACCTGGGCAGCAAGACCCCCTCGGAAATCGCCCTGGCGGTGATGGCGGATATCCTGCGGGTGCGCAATGGGATTGCGCGGGAAAGGGTTTGAGTCGCGCTAGCAGGCTCTGCTTTTCCGTTGTGGGGGCGAATTCATTCGCTTTGGGCAGCTATGCTGCCCCCTTTGGCATTGCAGGGCAGACCTGCGGTCCGCATAGCGAATGAATTCGCCCCCACAGTTTCTTCGCTCCGGGAGTTGATGCATGCCCACCGTCCCCGCCCTGATCCTCGCCGCCGGCTTCGGCAACCGTTTCGGCAGCGACAAGCGCCGTGCCACCCTGGCCGATGGCCGAACCCTGCTGGCGGCCAGCCTCGCACGGGCGCAGGCAGTCTTCGATCAGGTGCACCTGGTACTGCGCCCGGAAGATGACCCAGCGGCACTGGGCCTGCCGCCAGACTGCAGCATCATCCTCTGCGAAGACGCCGGGCAGGGCATGGGGCACAGCCTCGCGGCCGGAGCGCGGGTGCTGGCGGCGGGGGAAGGGGAGGCCATCGCCGTGCTGCTGGGCGACATGCCCTGGATCGCCGAATCCAGCCTGCGCGCCCTGATTGCCAAGGCCGCGCCGTGCCGCATCGTCTTCCCCGTCCATCACGATGAGCGCGGCCATCCGGTGCTGTTCGGACGGGACTTCTGGTCCGAATTGCAGACGCTTACCGGCGACGAAGGCGCGCGCCGCGTCCTGCGCGCCCACGCCTCCGCCTGGGTGGCGGTGGGGGTGGATGATCCGGGCGTGCTGCGCGATGTGGACAGCCCCGAGGCTCTGGAACAGTAGGTTGCGGCAGAGCGCAGCGAAGCCCAACGATGCTGGCTTGATGCCTACCTGTTGGGTTTCGCTGCGCTCTACGCCAACCTACAAGGGCTCCCAACCCCGGCGTACTTCATGAGGCGCGCAGCCGCGCGGCAACCTGTCGCGCGGCAACGAACCACAGCTTTCAAAATGCCTTGACCGGCTAATCTCTATGCATTGCTTGATCCGCGTCAAAACACTAGGCGCGGGTTTGTGAAGGGCCGACCTGGCCCGCATCCAGTCGCATCAGCCCCTACAAGAACAATTCGGCTCGGCCTGTCTCCATTACCCAAGGGAGTCGCGCGGGGCCCTTGCCCGTATCAACCTGATTAGAGGATTCGCCATGTTCGGATTGGAGGCTCTCGATCTCGCCCGAATGCAGTTCGCCTTCACCGTGTCCTTCCACATCATCTTCCCGGCCATCACCATTGGCCTGGCGAGCTACCTCGCCGTGCTGGAAGGCCTGTGGCTGAAGACGGGACAGGAGGTCTATCGCGACCTCTACCACTTCTGGTCGAAGATCTTCGCCGTCAACTTCGGCATGGGCGTGGTATCCGGCCTGGTCATGGCCTACCAGTTCGGCACCAACTGGAGCGCCTTCTCCGACTTCGCCGGCTCCGTCACAGGGCCGCTGCTGACCTACGAGGTGCTCACCGCCTTCTTCCTGGAAGCCGGCTTCCTCGGCGTGATGCTGTTCGGCTGGAACCGCGTGGGCCCGGGCCTGCACTTCTTCGCCACGGTGATGGTGGCCATCGGCACCATCATCTCCACCTTCTGGATTCTCGCCTCCAACAGCTGGATGCAGACCCCGCAAGGCTTCGAGATCATCGATGGCCGTGTGGTGCCGGTGGACTGGCTGGCGGTGATCTTCAACCCGTCCTTCCCTTACCGCCTGCTGCACATGGCCACCGCCGCCTTCCTCGCCACCGCCTTCTTCGTCGGCGCCTCGGCGGCCTGGCACCTGCTGCGCGGCCGTGACAACCCGGCAATCCGCAAGATGCTTTCCATGGCGATGTGGATGGCGCTGCTGGTGGCCCCGGTACAGGCCTTCATCGGCGACCTGCACGGTCTGAACACCCTCAAGCACCAACCGGTGAAGATCGCCGCGATGGAAGGCCACTGGGACAACAGCAGTGGTGAGGCTACCCCGTTGATCCTCTTCGGCTGGCCGGACATGGAGCGCGAGGAAACCCGCTTCAAGGTAGAGATTCCCTACCTCGGCAGCATCATCCTGACCCACAGCCTGGACAAGCAAGTGCCGGCGCTGAAGGAGTTCCCCAAGGAAGACCGCCCCAACTCCACCGTGGTGTTCTGGTCGTTCCGCATCATGGTCGCCCTGGGAATGCTGATGATCCTGGTGGGCGTCTGGAGCCTGTGGCTGCGCTGGCGCGGCGGGTTGTTCCGCTCGCGTCCGTTCCTCTACCTGTGCCTGTGGATGGGACCGTCGGGGCTGATCGCCATCCTGGCCGGCTGGTTCACCACCGAAATGGGCCGCCAGCCCTGGGTGGTCTATGGCCTGATGCGCACGGCCGATGCGGTGTCCAACCACAGCGTCGCGCAGATGAGCCTGACCCTGGTGAGCTTCGTGGTGGTGTATTTCGTGCTCTTCGGCACAGGTATCGGCTACATGATGCGCCTGGTGCGCAAGGGCCCGGTTACCCATGAAGGCAAGGAACTGGGTACTGGCGGCCCTGGCCAGCACCGCACCCCTGCACGCCCGCTCTCGGCGACCGAAGAGGGCATGGACGATGACGACAACGCTGCAACCCTGCCGAGGACCTGAACATGGGCGTCGACCTTTCTCTGATCTGGGCCATCATCATCATCTTCGGCGTGATGATGTATGTGGTGATGGACGGTTTCGACCTCGGAATCGGCATCCTCTTCCCCTTCGTCAAGGATGACGGCGAGCGCGACGTGATGATGAACACCGTCGCGCCGGTCTGGGACGGCAACGAAACCTGGCTGATCCTGGGCGGCGCGGGCCTGTTTGGCGCCTTCCCGCTGGCCTACTCGGTGGTGCTTTCCGCGCTCTACCTGCCGTTGATCCTGATGCTGCTGGGCTTGATCTTCCGGGGCGTGGCCTTCGAGTTCCGCTTCAAGGCCAGGCCGGCCAAGCGCCACCTGTGGGACAAGGCCTTCATCGGCGGTTCCATCGCCGCCACCTTCTTCCAGGGCGTGGCCCTGGGCGCCTTCATCGAAGGCATCCCGGTGGTGGACCGCGCCTATGCCGGCGGTTCCCTGGACTGGCTCGCGCCCTTCCCGCTGTTCTGCGGCCTGGGCCTGATCGCTGCCTACGCACTGCTGGGCTGCACCTGGCTGATCATGAAGACCGAAGGCCGCCTGCAGCAGCAGATGCATGACCTGGCGCGCCCGCTGGTGCTGGTTCTGCTGGGCATCACCGGTATCGTCAGCATCTGGACCCCGCTGGCCCACGAAGAGATCGCCACGCGCTGGTTCAGCCTGCCCAACCTGTTCTGGTTCATGCCGGTACCGATCCTGGTGCTGATCTGCACCTGGGCACTGCTGCGCGCGGTGGCCAACAACGCCCACCATGCGCCGTTCGTGCTGACCCTGGTGCTGATCTTCCTCGGTTACAGCGGTCTGGGCATCAGCCTCTGGCCCAACGTGATCCCACCGTCCATTTCCATCTGGGACGCCGCGGCACCGCCGCAGAGCCAGGGCTTCATGCTGGTGGGCGCGCTGTTCATCATCCCGTTCATCCTGATGTACACCGCCTGGAGCTACTACGTGTTCCGCGGCAAGGTGCGCGTGGAAGATGGCTACCACTAGGAGCACGGCAATGGGCGAATCCGAGAAGAAGCCCTTGTGGCAACGCCTGGGCTGGCTGGTGGGCATCTGGGCCCTCAGCGTGCTGGCCCTGGGCGCGGTGGCCTACCTGCTGCGGATGTTCATGGCGGCGGCGGGGTTGAGTACGCACTAGGCGTGCCTCTCCCATTACTTGTAGGGGCGAATGAATTCGCCCCTACAAGGTTTCAGTGGCCTGGTGCAGCTATTTGCTTGCTTTGAGCACCACGAACTTCGGCGTCGCCGCCACCTGCTCCACCCCACGGAACAGGCGCTTTAGCTTGGCGTGGTAGCCCAGGTGACGGTTGCCCACGATCCACAGCTCGCCCCCCTTCACCAGTGCATTGCGCGCTTGCACGAACATACGCCAGGCGAGGAAGTCGCCCACCACCTGCTGCTGGTGGAAGGGCGGGTTGCACAGCACCAGGTCCAGCGAATCCGCCGGCTGCTCGGCCAGGCCGTCGCCGGCACGGATGTCCGCCGGGCGCTCGCCCAGGGCTGCGCGCCAGTTCTCCTGCGCCGACTGCACCGCCATGTAGGACTCGTCCACCAGGGTCATCTGCGCCTGCGGGTTGGCCAGGGCGTAGACGATGCCGAGCACGCCATTGCCACAGCCCAGGTCCGCCGCGCGGACATCCGCCAGGCTGCGCGGCAGGTGCGGGAGAAAGGCACGGGTGCCGATGTCCAGTCCGTCGCGGCAGAACACGTTGGCGTGGTTCACCAGCGTCAGGCGGGGTTGCTCCAGTTGGTAGCGGGTGGGGTAGGGCGAGGCGATGGCCGGCTTCTGCTCGGGCGTGGCGATCAGCAGGCGGGCTTTCTTCACCGCCAGCGAGGGCTGCATCGGGCCGATGTATTTGGCCAGCAGGTCGCCGGCGGCGTGGGGCAGGTGCTTGACCATGCCGGCGGCAATCACGCTGGCGCCGGGGGCCAACTGGCCTTGCAGGCGGATCAGTTGTTCCTCCAGCAGGGCAAGGGTCTTGGGTACGCGGATCAGTACCCGGTCGAACGGGCCGATGGCCACGTCGCTGGCGGGTACGAAGCGTACGCGCCCGGTGTCTAGTTGGTTGCGCGCCAGGTTGCGCTGCAGGGCGATGTGGCCGAGGTGGGAATCACCGCTGCTGGTGACCCGGGCGTGGGGCGCGAGGCTGGCCGCCAGCGCGCCGAAGCTGTCGTTCAGTACCAGGATGCGTGTATCGCCGGTGATGCCCTGCTCATGGAGGTGACTGAGCAGGTATTCGTCGGCGGCATCGAAGGCCTGCAGCGGGTCATCCTGCTGCTCGGGCTGGCGAACGAGGTCGAGCTGGGCGAAAGGCGTAGCAAATATAGGCATAAGAACCGGCGGTGTTTCTGAAGGCCGCTTTGCGAGACACTGGGGCGGTCTTCGAACGAATCGGAAATGAGTGGGAGCGGAGTATGACCGCCAGCGAAGAGAAGTTCACCCGTCAGACCCTGCAGGATGTGCAGACCCTGACGCCCAGCCTGTTCACCCTGCGCACCACCCGCGACGCGGGCTTTCGTTTCCGCGCCGGGCAGTTCGCCCGCCTGGGGGTGACCAAGGCCGACGGCAGCACGGTCTGGCGCGCCTATTCCATGGTGTCGGCGCCCCATGACGAGCATCTGGAGTTCTTCTCTATCGTGGTGCCGGGGGGCGAGTTCACCAGTGAGCTGTCACGCCTGAAGGTCGGCGACACCCTGATGGTGGACAAACAGGCTTTCGGCTTCCTCACCCTCGACCGCTTCGTCGATGGCCGCGACCTCTGGCTGCTGGCCACCGGTACCGGCCTGGCGCCGTTCCTGTCGATCCTCCAGGACCTGGAAGTCTGGCAGCGCTTCGAGCGCATCATCCTGGTCTACAGCGTGCGCCAGGCCGCCGAGCTGGCTTACCAGTCGCTGATCGACGACCTGAAGAACCGCGATTACCTGGAAGGCGTGGCCGACAAACTGCTGTACATCCCCGTGGTGACCCGCGAGGAAGTGCCCGGCGCGCTGCATGGGCGTATCACTACCCTGATCGAGAACGGCGAGCTGGAGCGCGCCGCCGGCCTGGAACTGACCCCGGAACATAGCCGCGTGATGCTCTGCGGCAACCCGCAGATGATCGACGACACCCGCGCCGTCCTGAAGACGCGCGACATGAACCTCAGCCTCACCCGCCGGCCGGGGCAGGTGGCGGTGGAGAATTATTGGTGAGGCAGCGGTTGCTCTCGCTTTTGTGGGGGCGATTTCAATCGCTAAGCAGACCGCAGGTCTGCCCGACAGTTGATAGGGGCTGCTGCGCAGCCCTTAGCGAATGAATTCGCCCCCACAGGGTTCGGCCCTCAGGCGTCCATCTCCACCCGGCTCGCACACCCCCCATCACACCGCCCCGGACAGCTGCACCCTGTGCTGCTGCGGCCGGTGGCGCGTTCCATGCGCCGGGCCACAGGTTCGTCGTCGGCGAAGGGCAGCATGGTGGCTTCTTCGATCTGGCGCTGGCTCCTGCCGCCCAGGCACGCCTGGGTGGCGAGGTAGAAGAAGGTCAGCGCGGCCAGGCTGAGCAGGGCGTAGGCGCTTTCGCTATCCATGGGCCACCGCCTGCGGCACCACTTCGGTGGTGCGGGCGTCGCCGGCGCGCACGGTGCGCCAGGTGTTCCAGGCCATCAGCAGCATGCCGGTGACGAAGAAAATGCCGCCGATCATGCGCACCACGAAACCGGGGTGGCTGGCTTCCAGGGCTTCGACGAAGGAGTAGGTGAGGGTGCCGTCTTCGTTGACTGCGCGCCACATCAGGCCCTGGGTGATGCCGTTCACCCACATGGAGGCGATGTAGAGCACGGTGCCGATGGTGGCCAGCCAGAAGTGCGCGTTGATCAGGCCGACGCTGTGCATCTGCACGCGGCCGTAGAGGCGCGGGATCAGGTGGTAGAGCGAACCGATGGTGATCATCGCCACCCAGCCCAGCGCCCCGGCGTGTACGTGGCCGATGGTCCAGTCGGTGTAGTGGGAGAGGGCGTTGACGGTCTTGATGGCCATCATCGGGCCTTCGAAGGTGGACATGCCGTAGAAGGCCAGGGACACCACGAGGAAGCGCAGGATCGGGTCGTCGCGCAACTTATGCCAGGCACCGGAGAGGGTCATCATGCCGTTGATCATGCCGCCCCAGGACGGTGCCAGCAGGATGATCGACATCACCATGCCGAGGGACTGGGCCCAGTCCGGCAGGGCGGTGTAGTGCAGGTGGTGCGGGCCGGCCCAGATGTACAGGGTGATCAGCGCCCAGAAGTGCACGATGGACAGCCGGTAGGAGTACACCGGGCGCCCGGCCTGCTTGGGGATGAAGTAGTACATCATCCCGAGGAAGCCTGTGGTCAGGAAGAAGCCCACGGCGTTGTGGCCGTACCACCACTGCACCATGGCATCGGTGGCGCCGGAATAGACCGAGTACGACTTGAACCAGCTCACCGGAATGGCCATGTGGTTGACGATGTGCAGCATCGCGGTGACCACGATGAACGCGCCGAAGAACCAGTTGCCCACGTAAATGTGCTTGGTCTTGCGCTTCATGATGGTGCCGAAGAACACCACCGCGTAGGCGATCCAGATGATCCCCATCCATACCGCGCCGGTGAATTCCACCTCGGCGTATTCCTTGGTGGTGGTCAGGCCCTGGGGCAGGGTCACCAGGAGGATCACCACCAGTGCCTGCCAGCCCCAGAAGGTGAAAGCGGCAAGCGAGCCGCCGTACAAGCGCGCCTGGCAGGTGCGCTGCACGGTGTAATAGCTGGTGGCGAACAGCGCGCTGCCGCCGAAGGCGAAGATCACCAGGTTGGTGTGCAGCGGGCGCAGGCGGCCGAAGCTGGTCCAGGGCAGGTCGAGGTTCATCGCCGGCCAGACGAGCTGGGCGGCGATGAACACGCCCATGCCCATGCCGACTATGCCCCAGACGAGCGTCATCAGGGCGAACTGGCGAACCACCTTGTAGTCGTAGGTCGGTTCCGGGAGTGCGGTGTTCATGTGCGGGCCTTTCGGTTGGGAAGACTGAGCGGCGCCATTCTGGAAATCCCGACGACGGGTAAACAGACTCAGATAGACGCACTTTTTAGAGCTCAGATTGAGGGCGTCCTTCCTGGCGAACCGCTGCTGTCCCCGTAGGAGAGTTGAGTTCCAGGTTCATCTGATATGGTTTTTACGGATAAATCTGGTGCTGTTTCCTGCTGCCGAGCGTCGCCATAGTGAAGGCCCCGCCTGCCTTGCTGGAGCCGCTTGCATGTACCACTACGACGACTACGACCGCGCCCTGGTGCAGGAGCGCGTGGCGCAATTCCGCGACCAGGTGGCGCGGCGTATCAGCGGCGAGCTGAGCGAGGAAGAATTCCTGCCGCTGCGTCTGCAGAACGGCCTCTACCTGCAAAAGCACGCCTACATGCTGCGGGTCGCCATTCCCTACGGCACCCTGTCGTCGAACCAGCTGCGTTGCCTGGCACATATCGCCCGCGAGCACGACCGTGGCTACGGCCATTTCACTACCCGGCAGAACATCCAGTTCAACTGGATCGAACTCGCTGAAGTGCCGGACATCCTGCAGCAACTGGCCGAGGTGGAAATGCATGCCATCCAGACCTCCGGCAACTGCGTACGCAACATCACTACCGAGGCTTTCGCCGGGGTGGCTGCCGACGAACTGCTGGACCCGCGCCCGCTGGCGGAAATCCTCCGCCAGTGGTCCACCATCAACCCGGAATTCCTGTTCCTGCCACGCAAATTCAAGATCGCCCTCTGCGCCGCCGAGGAAGACCGTGCCGCCGTCCAGATGCACGATATCGGCCTCTACCTGTACCGCGACGAAACAGGCGATATGCGCCTGCGGGTGATGGTGGGTGGCGGGCTCGGGCGCACGCCGATTCTCAGCCAGCAAATCCGCGACGGCCTGCACTGGCGCCACCTGCTGTCCTATGTCGAGGCCATCCTGCGGGTCTACAACCGCCACGGGCGGCGCGACAACAAGTACAAGGCGCGGATCAAGATCCTGGTGAAGGCGCTGGGCATCGAGGCTTTTGCCCGCGAGGTGGAAGCCGAGTGGCAGCACCTGAAAGATGGCCCCGCCGAACTGACCGAGGACGAGTACCAGCGGGTCGCGGTCAGCTTCGATGCGCCGTCCTATGCCCATCTCGATGACGCCGATCTCGGCTTCGGCACGCACTTGGCGCGGGACCCGGCCTTCGCCCGCTGGTGCGCGCGCAGCCTGCAGCCGCACAAGGTGCCGGGCTACGCCGCTGTGGTGCTGTCCACCAAGCCGGGGCCGGACGCACCACCCGGTGACGTCACCGCCGCGCAGATGGAGGCGGTGGCCGACTGGGCCGAGCGCTTCGGCTTCGGTGAAATCCGCATCGCCCACGAACAGAACCTGGTCCTGCCCGACGTACGCAAGGCCGATCTGCACGCGCTCTGGCTGCTAGCCCGCGAACAGGGTCTGGCGACTGCGAACGTCGGCCTGCTCACCGACATCATCGCCTGCCCGGGAGGCGACTACTGCTCCCTGGCCAACGCCAAGTCCATCCCCATCGCCCAGGCGATCCAGGCGCGCTTCCCCGATCCGGCGGCGCTCCAGGACCTGGGCGAGCTGAGCCTGAATATCTCCGGCTGCATGAACGCCTGCGGGCACCACCACATCGGCAATATCGGCATCCTTGGCGTGGATAAGGGCGGCAGTGAGTGGTACCAGATCACCCTCGGCGGCTCCCAGGGTATGGAGAGCGAACTGGGCAAGGTGATCGGCCCTTCGTTCAGTGCCGACGAGGTCCCGGATGTCATCGAGAAAGTGGTGGCGACCTTCCGCGACTACCGCGAGCCGGAGGAGCGCTTTGTCGACACGGTGCGCCGCATCGGTCTGGAACCCTTCAAGGAACGGGTCTACGCCAAGGTGGAGGTGCCGGCATGAACAACCTGATCAGGCTGCTGGAAGGCCAGGCACAACTGATGGAGAACGACCCCTGGACCCTAGTGCGCGAGGCCGGTGAGGCCTTGCCCGATGGCCCGCTGATCCTGCCGTTGGCGCTCTGGCGCGAGCGCGATGGACGCGACGGCCTGCTGCTGCAACCGGATGACGAGGTCGAGCCGCTGGCTCCGCTGCTGTCGGAAGCGCTGCCGCTGATCGCCGTGGAGTTTCCCAGCTTCCGCGACGGCCGTGGCTACAGCCAGGCCTACCTGTTGCGGGTGCGCCTTGGATGGCGTGGCGAACTGCGTGCAGTGGGGGATGTGCTGCGGGATCAGCTAAGCCACATGCGTCAGTGCGGCTTCGATGCCTTTGCCGTGCGCGAGGACAAATCCGCCGAGGATGCGCTCAAGGGATTGGCCGGTGTAAGCGTGCTGTACGGCCGCTCGGTGATAGAGCCGAACCCCTTATTCCGCCGTCGCTGAGAGTCTGTCCGCAACTGGCTGCGCGTCGGAATAGCTGCGTTGGAAATGGCATCGGGCTTGCTCATTTACAGCTCGTAAACTCCGCACCCTCTGCCATGTCCGCCTTGCTCTTCTCTAGCTCGCCCAGCTGCGAACAGGCTCGGCGAGATTTCGTACATGAATGGTAAAAATTCCCTACTTAGCGCTGGCTAATTTCTGACCTAGCATTCGCAGTTCGTTTATCCGAACCGGAAACCAATGGACAGCGACAGTAGTTGTAAGCCGCCCCCTGCGAGCCTGGGTGCGGCCTCCCTCCCCACCGGCGTTCCCGCACGCCAGATCGAATTGCAGCTTCCTGCTGCCTACGCTTCGTGCATGTCGATGCAACGCCTGCAGGCGCGGTTTGTGTCTGCCCGTGAACCTCTCCCGAGAGCCTGATCCCTATGGAATGGATACTTGATCCCACGGCCTGGCTTGGCCTGCTGACCCTTATCGTCCTGGAGATCGTCCTCGGCATCGACAACCTGGTGTTCATCGCCATCCTGGCCGACAAGCTGCCGCCCCATCAGCGCGACCGCGCGCGCCTGATCGGCCTGTCCCTGGCGTTGATCATGCGCCTGGGCCTGCTGGCGAGTATTTCCTGGCTCGTCACCCTCACCACGCCGTTGTTCGAGGTGTTCGGCAAGAGCTTCTCCGGCCGCGACCTGATCATGCTCTTCGGTGGTGTGTTCCTGCTGTTCAAGGCCACCATGGAACTGCATGAACGCCTGGAAGGCCGGGTCCACAGCCAGGGGGGCAGCCGTACCTACGCCCTGTTCTGGCCGGTGGTGGCGCAAATCGTGGTGCTGGACGCGGTGTTCTCCCTGGATGCGGTGATTACCGCCGTGGGCATGGTGGAGCACCTGGAAGTGATGATGATCGCCGTGGTCGTGTCCATCGGCCTGATGATCATCGCCAGCAAGCCGCTGACCGCCTTCGTCAACGCCCACCCGACGGTGATCATGCTGTGTCTGGGCTTCCTGATGATGATCGGTTTCAGCCTGACGGCCGAAGGCCTGGGCTTCCATATTCCGAAAGGCTACCTGTACGCCGCCATCGGCTTCTCGTTGCTGATCGAGGCTGCCAACCAGTTGGTGCGCTGGCGCCGCAAGCGTCAGCTCCAGGGCGACCGCAGCGTGCGTGAGCGCACGGCCCACGCTGTGTTGCGCCTGCTGGGCGGCCGTGGTGTGGAGGCCGAAGAAGTGGGCGAGGAAATCGCCGACCTGGTGGGCGCTGACGGCGCTGGCAAGGTGCCCTTCGACCGCCGCGAGCGGATCATGATCAGCGGTGTGCTGGGGCTGGCGGATCGCCAGATCCGCACCCTGATGACCAACCGCAGCGAGGTGGAGCGTATCGACCTGGACGAACCCCGCGAGGTCATCCGCGACGCCTTGTTGCGCTCGCCCCACTCGCGCCTGCTGGTGATCCGTGGCGGTAACGTGGACGAGCCCCTGGGCTACGTGCACAAGAAGGAACTGCTGCGCGAACTGCTGCAGGGCCAGGACCCGGATTTCGAGCAGGTGCTGCGGGTTCCGCCCAACCTGCCGGAAAGCGCGTCGGTGCTGGGCGCCCTGGAGGAAATGCGCAAGGCTTCCACCCACGTGGCCTTCGTGGTCAACGAGTTCGGCGGCTTCGAGGGGCTGTTGACCATGACCGACATACTCGAATCCATCGCCGGCGAACTGCCTGATGCCAGCGAGGTGGACGGGCTGGATATCGAGCCATGCGACGGCGGCTGGAGGGTCAGCGGTGCGGTGAACCTCAGTCTGCTGGGCGAGCGCCTGGGCTTTTCCGCCAAGCCCGGCGAGGATTACCAGACTCTTGCCGGCCTGGCCATGAGCCTGCTGGATCGCCTGCCGGTGACGGGGGATGCCCTGGAAGTGGAAGGCTGGCAGCTGGAGGTGATCGAGGTGAAGGAAAGACGGGTCAATCGCCTGCTGCTCAAGCCTTTGGCGTAGATGAGCCGAGACATTGTGGGGGCGATTTCAATCGCTGAGCGGGCCGCAGGCTCGCCCCACGAGGTCACAGGGCCGCTTCGCGCCCCATAGCGAATGAATTCGCCCCCACAAGAAGAAACGGCGCCATCGAGGCACCGTTTTTTATTGCGATGTCCGTCAGGATTACTTGTCCCGCTGCGACTTCAGCAGATCCCGGATCTCGGTCAGCAGTTCCTGGTCCTTGGTGGGCGCCGGCGGCGCCTCCGGGGCGGCGGCCTCTTCGCGCTTGAGCTTATTGATCGCCTTGACCCCCATGAAGATCGCGAAGGCGACGATCACGAAATCGAGCACGGTCTGGATGAACTTGCCATAAGCCAGCACCACGGCCGGAACATCACCCTCGGCGGCCTTCAGGGTGATGGCCAGGTCGGAAAAGTCCATCCCGCCGATCAGCAGGCCAATGGGCGGCATGATCACGTCGCCCACGAAGGACGAGACGATCTTGCCGAAGGCGGCACCAATGATGATGCCCACGGCCATGTCGACCACGTTGCCCTTGACGGCGAAGGCTTTGAATTCATTGAGCAGGCTCATGTTTCACTCCCTGAGGTTCTGGTTTTAAGGCTGAAGTGTAATTCAGCGGTTCGAGGCTGCCAGTAACGGCACACCTCCTTGTGCGGGCACACATGCTAGGGCCCGGCATGGCCAGTGCCAAGCGTGCCGTGTGTTTCCGTCAGGCGGCGCTTTCCGCCGCTGGACACTGGTCTAGCCTGAGAGTGAGGCTGCAAGAGGAGGGTCGCTGCCATGCCACTAGAACACCACCCGCTCAACCGTGAATTCCCGGAGTTCAAGGACACCATGCGCGCGCTGCTGCAGAGCGATGCGCACTTTGCCCGGTTGGCGGGGGAGTACCAGGATCTGGATTCACGCATCTATGAGGTCGAGGACGGCAACCAGGCCCTCGACGACAACACCTTGCACGACTGGAAGGTGCAACGGGTCGCCTTGAAAGACGAGATCGCCCGGATGCTCAAGAGCGCCAGGGGCTGACGACCCGATTTGATCGGGGTCAACAGGGTTGGACGAGTCGGGGCATAGGCTGGGCTCCATCTTTTCTTCCTGGAGCCTTTGCCATGACCGCCTCCATTCTGATGTCCGGCGTGGGCATGATGCCTGCGTCGTCCATTTCCCCTGAGCGCCTGGAAGCCATCGAACGTCTGGGTCGCCTGCAAAGCCAGCTCGACCTGTTACAACTCCGTATCCGCCGTGTGGAAGAGGGCAGCGAGCCGGACGACGGCTCCAGTCTGACCATGCTGCACATGCGCTTGGATGGTCTGCTTGAGGACCTCGAACGCCAGCGTCGGCGCGCCACTGGCCAATGCTGTAACTGCGGCGGCGGTTGCCGGGGTTGATCCGCTATCATGCGGGCTTTCGTGTTTCTGACGGAGTCCGCTGATGGCCAAGGCCAAGCGCATGTACGGCTGCACCGAGTGCGGCGCCACCTTTCCCAAATGGGCCGGCCAGTGTGCTGATTGCGGGGCCTGGAACACCCTGGTGGAAACTGTGCTGGAGGGCGCTGCAGCGTCTTCCTCCGGCGGTCGCGGCGGCTGGGCTGGCCAGCAGGCGCAGATCAAGACCCTGGCCGAGGTCAGCGTCGAGGAAATGCCGCGCTTTTCCACCGCCTCCACCGAGCTGGACCGCGTCCTAGGCGGCGGCCTGGTGGACGGTTCGGTGGTGCTGATCGGCGGTGATCCGGGCATCGGCAAGTCCACCATCCTGCTGCAGACTCTCTGCAACATTGCCACGCGTTTCCCGGCCCTTTATGTCACCGGTGAGGAATCCCAGCAGCAGGTGGCCATGCGCGCCCGCCGCCTGGGACTGCCGGAAGACAAGCTCAAGGTCATGACCGAGACCTGCATCGAAGCCATCATCGCCACCGCGCGGGTGGAGCAGCCCAAGGTGATGGTGATCGACTCCATCCAGACCATCTTCACCGAGCAATTGCAGTCTGCCCCCGGCGGCGTGGCCCAGGTGCGCGAGAGCGCCGCCCTGCTGGTGCGATTCGCCAAGCAGAGCGGCACGGCGATCTTCCTGGTCGGCCACGTGACCAAGGAGGGGGCCCTGGCCGGCCCGCGCGTGCTGGAGCACATGGTGGACACGGTGCTCTATTTCGAGGGTGAGTCCGATGGTCGCCTGCGTCTGCTGCGGGCGGTGAAGAACCGCTTCGGCGCGGTGAACGAGCTGGGCGTGTTCGGCATGACCGACAAGGGCCTGAAGGAAGTCTCCAACCCTTCGGCGATCTTCCTCACCCGCGCCCAGGAATCCGTTCCCGGCAGCGTAGTGATGGCCACCTGGGAGGGGTCGCGGCCGATGCTGGTCGAGGTACAGGCGCTGGTCGACACCAGCCACCTGGCCAACCCGCGCCGGGTGACCCTGGGCCTGGACCAGAACCGCCTGGCCATGTTGCTGGCGGTGCTGCACCGCCACGGCGGCATCCCCACCTACGACCAGGATGTTTTCCTCAACGTGGTGGGGGGTGTGAAGGTGCTGGAGACCGCCTCCGACCTGGCGCTGATCGCCGCCATCATCTCCAGCCTGCGCAACCGTCCGCTGGCCCATGACGTGCTGGTGTTCGGCGAAGTGGGGCTTTCCGGCGAAGTACGCCCGGTGCCCAGCGGCCAGGAACGCCTGAAGGAAGCCGCCAAGCACGGCTTCAAGCGCGCGATCGTGCCCAAGGGCAACGCGCCCAAGGAAGATCCGCCCGGCCTGACCGTGATCGCGGTGACCCGCCTGGAACAGGCGTTGGATGCGCTGTTCGAGTAGCGGGGAGGTGGGGGTGAGGTGAGAGGTACTGGCAGACCTGCGGTCTGCTTAGCGATTGAAATCGCCCCCACAGGAAAAGCGAGCAGCATTTAGCCTGCACGGACGGCTCCCTCTCCCGCTTGCGGGAGAGGGTTGGGGTGAGGGGCTTTTGGCAGACCTGCGGTCTGCTTGGCGAATGAATTCGCCCCTACAAGAAGCGGCTGCCGACGGGCTATTCCTCGCCCAGCGCGGTCAACTCGCGCTCCAGCAGCTCTTCGCTACCGAGGTTGAGCTCAACCAGGCGGCGCAGGTGGCTGATGGAGTCCAGGTCGATATGACGGCAGATGAAACCGAGCTGGTCGCCCTGGGCGCGGGTCAGTTCCACTTCCATCGCGACCTGTATGTCGGCCCCCAGGTCGATGCGGACATCGAAGGGCCTGGCCGGGTCGCCATCCCACTCCGACGGGCGAATCACCAGCAGGCCCTTGAGGGAAATGTCGTGCAGCTCCGCCGCCCAGCGCTTGTCGCCCTGCGCGATGGTGGTGGCGGCATCGAAGTTGATGCGGTGGAAGCGCCGACGTTCGCTGGCGATTTCACTCATGTTCATGCTCCTGCGAGATTTCAACCACTATAGACAAGGCTTTTCGCGCCTTCATTCGCCCCGGCGCCGCCTCATCCACAAAATCATTGCCGCAATCGCCAGCACGCCGGTGCCGGCCAGCAGGTACTTCCACGGGTGCAGGCTGCTGCGCAACCACTGCCCGCGCTCCTCCCAGACACGCTTGGCGGCGGCATCGAAGTCCGGTTCCTCGCAGTTCTGGCCGAAGTTGACGGCCCAGGGCACGTACGGCCCCTGCTGCACATAGCGTCGGTAGTGGACACGCGCGCCTTCCAGATCGCGGTACAGCAGCCAACCGGTGGCTTTGCACAGCACCGCGGCGAAGGCCTGGCTGCTCCGGGGCAACTGGTCGGCGGCGCGGTCAGCGAGCTGCGCCGCGACCCAGCGATAGTGGTAGCGGGTATTGGGTTGGGCCAGGTTGGCGTTCTGCCGCTCGGCCTCGTCGGCGCTCAGCAGCCCGCTTGCCTTCTGGCGGTCGACCTGGAGCAGGGCGAAGGAACCGCCGAGGCTATGGAAGTCCGGCGACATCTCGTAACCCAACAGTTCCATGCCCTGTTCACGGGCGATCACTGCCGCTTCATACAGGGCATCGGCACGGCCGGTGGCGGTCCAGCGGTTCTCCGCTTCTTCCCGGGCGTGGCCATAGCGGCGGGCGGTTTCGCGCAGCTCGTCGCTGTCGTAATAGGGCAAAGCCTCGGCGTAGTGGCCTTCACGCAGCAGACGCCGTGCCAGCAAATCACGCAGTTGGGCGGCTATGGGACGTGGCTGGTAGCTCTCGCGCTCTTCGGCTGTCTGCGGTTTGGCTGCCGCGACCTTGGCATCCACGTAGCCTTTGAGCTCCTCCAGCGTGAGCACCCGCTCGGCGACGGCGGCGGCATCCCACCAATAGAGTTCGCCGCTGCGATAGAGCAGGTCGAATGCGTCCAGGTAATCGCCGCGCTGCAAGGAAAGGATGGCGTTTTCGCCGTCCACCCGGCAGCGCGGTTTCACGTTCTCGTAATCCCAGTTGGCCGTGCGCCGGGTGCCCCAGTCTTCATCTTCGGGGAAGGCGCGCGCGGCCTTGGCGTAGGCTTCGGCGGCGCGGGTGGCATCACCGTCGCGCAGGGCCAGCTTGGCTCGCAGCCACCAGGCCAGGCCGCTGTCGCCGGCTTTGGCGAGCAAGCGCTGGGCATCGTCGTAGCGACCGAACTGGTAGCTCAGGGCGGCCAGACGATCGGCATTGTCCAGATCGCTGCCAGTGTTCTCGATCAACAAGGAGCCGATGCGATCATCCCCATTCGGCTCGCCATCGAGGCGGCTGAGCAGGCGCGCGGTCAGCAGTTGCTGGACCTCGCGAATGGCCAGCAACGGCATCAATTGTTCATCGGGCAGGCGGATGAGCTCGGCCGAAAGCTGGCGCAGCGAGCTGTAGCCGGTGGCCGAATGGTGGGCGGTCTGGCTGGCGTAGAGGCGGATGGCGCTGGCCCAGTCGCCGGCCAGGTAGGCCAGGCGGGCTTCTTCGCCAAGGCTGGCGATGCCCAATTCCAGCGGGTCGGAGTAACCCTGGGCGGTAAGCTGGCGAGTCTGACTGAAAGCATCGCGCGCGGCCTCGGTGGCTTGCCGCATGAACAGCCGCTGGTCTTCTTCGCTGCGTTGGGTTTCTTCTGCAGGTACACCCTCGGGATTTCCCAGGCTGGCTTGTGCCCGGCCCAGGGAATAGGCCGCCCAGGTGCTGCGCAGGCGGCGCTGTTCAGGCGGCAGTTGCAGGACCCTCTGGAAATAGTCGGCGGCCAGTTGGTAATCCTGCTGGGCGAAGGCGACCGCACCAGCGCTGTAGAGGCGCAACTCGGCGGGCAGGTCCAGGCCCTGGTCTTCCACCTGGCGGGCGTCGGTCAGGACCCGCAGGCGCCGGACCTGCTGGTAGAGCGGCTCGCCCAGCTCCTTCTGCTCCACTTCATCGCGCTGCTGGAGGTAGCGTTCTCCGCCGTCGTCCCAGTAACCCACCAGAGTGGCGTCGCCAGACTGGCCGAGGCCGGGCACCGGCTTGCCCAGGCGCGCGACCTCGAAGGCGAAATTGCCTTCGGGCAGCTCGGCCAGGGTCTGGGCGCGGTCGTCCAAGAGGCTCAGGGGAAAGTCCGGCCCGCACGCCTGCGCGCTCAATACCGGCAGGCAGAGCGCGATGGCGAGGGCAAGGCGAGTGCGGCGTTCAGGGGTAGACACGGGATCCTCCTTGATCGAGATGTTCGCAGCGGGCCCAACCCAGGGCGCGTTGCTGGCCGGCGGCGAGCCGGCCTTCGTTGAGACGGGTGAAGACCAGGCGGTCGGCCGCGCGTTCCAGGCGATAGCCGGCCAGCGCGTCGGCGGCATCGCAGGACCGGGCGGGCAGTTCGATGCGCTCCGGCAGGGGGCCGTCGAGGTTGCCCAGGTTGGCGAGGGCAAACTCGTGCAGTGGTCCCGACTGCTGGATGTCAGGCCGGATGTCGGCGTGCAGCGGTTCGCCGCGCGCCACGGCCTGCAAGGTCGACAGTCGCCAGGCGCGGCGATCGCCAGGTAGGGGCAGGCGGAACCAGATGACACCGGTCAGGTGCTCGGGACGGTCGCGGCGCAGATTGGCCAGCAGCTCGGCCAACTGCTGCGGGTCGGCCTGGAGTTCGCGGCGGGGGCCGGCGATGGCCAGCGGGCTTTCACTCTCCACCCGTCCATTCACCAGGGCGATGCCGTAGGCGGGCAGGGCGAGCAGGAAGGGGCGGTCGCTGGCATCGCTCCAGCGCTTTGCCCAGGCTTGCGCGCGCGCGGGGGCGAACAGGCCGTTCTCCGGCGCGCTCACCGCGTGCACCTGCAACACGCTGGCATCCACTTGGCGAAGCAGATCGGCCAGGACTGGGCTGTCGAGCCAGGCGGGCAAGGCGGTAATGCTGAGTCTGAGGTCCGCCGGAAGCGCCCTGCGAAGGTCGCGGAGAAAGTCCCGGTACCCCAGCAGGCGCGCGCTGGCGCAATCGTGATCGATCTCCAGACCCTGCATGACGACGCCCTGGACGAGCCAGTGGTCCACCAGGGCGAGGATGTCGGCGCGGGTGCGTTGCAGGTCCAGGTCTGGCAGCTGGCCGTCCAGGCGGACCACTGCGACCAGCGGGCGGCCGTCGGCGGCGAGCAGTTCACGGTCAACCTGGATGCGCGACCAGCCCGCCCCCGGATGGGCCTGGGCGGCGAGCACCCGCAGGGTGGAGAAGTCGGCGCGGCTGTCGGCCAGGGCTTCTGCGTGGGCGGGGCGCCATTGCCGTTGCCATATATAGAGCTGCTGGTCGAGCGGAGCCTGGGCTTCCTGCTCGCAGCCGGAGAGCAAGAGCAGCAGAAGGACGAAGGCTGCGCGAAGGTGTGATGAAGGCATGGAATCGGCGCGCTCTGGGGCGGGCTCCTTGGGCGATTGAGCCTGACTGCGGGGAATTACATCCGTATTCCCGGTGGCCGACAAGGCGTGCCGGGGCTGGTTTGACAGTTCCCCATACGTCGCCAAAGCTGCTTATGCGGTTTTTCTATAAATTCGTGCGGAGCGCAAATAATGGATAAGCGACTTCTGAAAAAGGGCTTGATTGTGGGGCTGCTCAGCGCGGCCAGCGTGGCGGCGCAGGCCGACCAGGCGGGGGGCGGCGGTTGCGGCTGGGGCAACATGCTGTTCGAAGGCCAGCGCGGCTTGGTTCCGCACCTGCTGGCCACCACCACCAATGGCACTTCCGGTAACGCCACCTTCGGCCTGACCTCCGGTACCAACGGCTGCGATTCCAGCGTGCGCCTGGGCTATGGCGGTCGCTCCTTGCTGGCCATGAACGGCATGCTCGACAACATTGCCGAAGACATGGCCCAGGGCAAAGGCGAGGCGCTGGATGCCTATGCGACCCTGCTGGGCATCGAACAGTCCGATCGCGCCCACTTCGCCCAGGTCACCCAGGCCAATTTCTCCACCATCTTCTCTTCGCCAGACGTGACCGGGGATCAAGTACTGGCCGCCACTGTCGACGTCATGAGCCGCGACCAACAGCTGGCCCGCTATGCCAAGCAGCCGAGCTAAGTCCAGCAGCGCATAAGAAAGCCGGGCCTTGCCCGGCTTTTTTCTAGCCCCCTGTCGCTGAAAGGGCCAGTCCAGACCCGGCTCGGTCACCGGCTGCTTCCAGAGGGACTAAGCTTGTGCGGCAGCCTGTCTGTTCATTCATTCGGAGTTCCCTATGAACAATAACAACAGCGTCCTGCGCCACCTGCCCTGGGCAGTGCTGGCTGTGGCCGGGGCCTGCGCCCTGGGCGTCGTTGCGTTGCGGCGCGGCGAGGCGATCAACGCACTGTGGATAGTGGTAGCCGCCGTTGCCCTCTACCTGGTCGCCTATCGCTACTACAGCCTGTTCATCGCCACCAGAGTGATGCAGCTCGATCCAGCTCGCGCCACGCCGGCCGTCCTTCACAATGACGGCCTGGATTTCGTTCCAACCAACAAACACGTGCTCTTCGGGCACCACTTCGCTGCCATCGCTGGCGCCGGCCCGCTGGTGGGCCCGGTTCTCGCCGCGCAGATGGGCTATCTGCCCGGAACCCTCTGGCTGATTGCCGGTGTGGTACTGGCCGGCGCGGTGCAGGATTTCATGGTGCTGTTCATTTCCAGTCGCCGCGATGGACGTTCCCTGGGCGATCTGGTGCGAGAGGAAATGGGCCAGGTGGCCGGCACCATCGCGCTGTTCGGCGCGTTCCTGATCATGATCATCATCCTCGCGGTACTCTCGCTGATCGTGGTGAAGGCCCTGGCCGAAAGCCCGTGGGGCATGTTCACGGTGATGGCGACCATCCCCATTGCGATGCTGATGGGGATCTACATGCGCTATATCCGCCCGGGCCGCATCGGCGAGATTTCGGTGGTAGGCGTGGTCCTGCTGCTGACTTCCATCTGGCTCGGTGGCCAGGTCGCCGCTGACCCGGTCTGGGGCCCGGCGTTCACCTTCACCGGCGTGCAGATCACCTGGATGCTGATCGGCTATGGCTTCGTCGCCGCCGTGCTGCCGGTGTGGCTGATCCTTGCCCCGCGTGACTACCTGTCCACCTTCCTCAAGATCGGCACCATCATCGCTCTGGCCATTGGCATCCTGATCACCATGCCGGATCTGAAGATGCCGGCGCTGACCCAGTTCGTCGACGGCACCGGTCCGGTATGGAAAGGCCCCCTGTTCCCGTTCCTGTTCATCACCATCGCCTGTGGCGCGGTATCCGGCTTCCACGCACTGATCAGCTCCGGCACCACGCCCAAGATGCTGGCCAGTGAGTCCCACGCCCGCTACATCGGCTACGGCGGCATGCTGATGGAGTCCTTCGTCGCCATCATGGCCATGGTCGCCGCTTCGGTGATCGAACCGGGCGTGTACTTCGCCATGAATAGCCCGCCTGCCGTGGTTGGCGCGGATGTCACCAGCGTGGCGGCGGCCGTGAGCAACTGGGGCTTCGCCATCACCCCCGAGCAGTTGGAAGCGACCGCCAGGGACATTGGCGAACACACCATCCTGGCCCGTGCCGGCGGTGCGCCGACCCTGGCCGTGGGTATCGCGCAGATCCTCCACCAGGTGCTGCCGGGTGAGAACACCATGGCCTTCTGGTACCACTTCGCGATCCTCTTCGAGGCGCTGTTCATCCTCACGGCGGTGGACGCCGGTACCCGTGCGGGCCGCTTCATGCTGCAGGACCTGCTGGGCAACTTTGTCCCTGCCCTGAAGAAGACCGAGTCCTGGACTGCCAACGTCATCGCCACCGCCGGCTGCGTGGCCCTCTGGGGCTGGCTGCTGTACCAGGGCGTGATCGACCCGTTGGGCGGCATCAACACTCTATGGCCGCTGTTCGGCATCTCCAACCAGATGCTGGCGGGTATCGCCCTGATGCTGGGGTGCGTGGTGTTGATCAAGATGAAGCGCCAACGCTATGTGTGGGTGACCCTGATCCCGGCCACCTGGCTGCTGATCTGCACCACCACCGCCGGTGTGATCAAGCTCATCGACCCGAACCCGGCGGTCGGCTTCCTGGCCTTGGCCAAGAAATACAGCGACGCCCTGGACGCAGGGCAGGTGCTGGCGCCGGCCAAGGACATCGGCCAGATGCAGAACGTGATCTTCAACGCTTACACCAACGCGACCCTGACCGCGCTGTTCCTCTTCGTGGTGCTGAGTGTGCTGTTCTACGCCATCAAGGTGGGTCGCAATGCCTGGATGAAGCCGGAGCGCACCGACAAGGAATCGCCGTTCCAGCCGATCCCGGAAGCCTGAGGAGGGCAGCATGTTCAATGACCTCAGCCGCATGGGTAAGTACCTCGGGCAGGCCGCGCGCATGCTGGTGGGCATGCCCGACTACGACAATTACGTCGAGCACATGCAGCGCAAGCATCCGGACAAGCCGGTGATGAGCTATGAGGAATTCTTCCGCGAGCGCCAGGAGGCGCGTTATGGCGGCGGAAAAGGACGGCCTGTGCGTTGTTGCTGAGCTGAGAAGCAGAGGCAAGGAGCGCCACGCATTGTCGTGGCGCTTTTTTTGCGCGCGATTTCATCCATGACGTGGCGCGCAATCCCGACAATTCGGCAGCCAGACACAAGCGTCTGGCAGGCACGGCCATGACAGCATCCGGGGCGATGCTTCTAATCCTTCCAGCCCTCATGGGAGCAGGGCCGGAGGGAACCATGAAAAAGATGTTCTGCCTGTTGCTGTGCACGTTGCTGGCCGGATTCGCCCAGGCCGAGGAAGTGTTGCGGGTCTACAACTGGACCAATTACATCGAGCCCGAAGTGCTGGCGGCGTTCCAGCGCGAGAGCGGCATCCGTGTCGAGTACACCACCTTCAGCACCGCCGCCGAGCTGGACGCGGCCATGGCCGGGACGGCGCAGTACGACCTGGTGGTGCCATCGCATTTCCAGCTGGCCCGGCTGATTGGCGAAAAACGTCTGCAACCCCTGGATGTCTCCCTGCTGCCCCATGCCAACAGCCTGGACCCGGCGCTCCTGGCCATGCTGGCCGGATTCGATTCGGCGAACCGCTATGTCGTGCCCTATCTCTGGGGTTCGGTGGGGATGGTGAGCAACCCGGCCCTGGCCGAACCGGCATTCGGCGGTGCCTTGCCGAACAGCTGGAGCCTGCTCTTCGACGAGCAGCAGCGCTCGCGCCTTGCGAGCTGCGGCCTGGGGATGCTGGATGCACCGGAGGAAACCCTGTCGCTGTGGCTCAACTACCGTGGCCGTAACCTGAGCAAGGGCGGCACCCGGCAGATCGACCAGGCCGGCAAGCAACTGCTGGCCATGCAGGGGCAGTTCCGCAACCTGGACAACGACGGCTATGTCGCTGATCTCGCCGGCGGCAGGCTCTGCGTGGCCATGGCCTGGGTCGGCCATGCGCTGACGGCGGCGGAGAAGAATCCCGCATTGCGCTTCCGGATTCCCGATGAAGGCGCACTGGTGTTCATCGACAGCCTGGCCATTCCCACCAACGCCGCGCGGCCGGACCTCGCCTACCGCTTCATCGACTATCTCCTGCAGCCGGATAACGCCCGGCGCAATGCCCTGGCATCGCATTTTTACTCGTCACTCAGGGCCGATTCGCCGGAAATGGCGCGGCTGGCAAAGGAGCAGCCGATGCTGGTGCCCAACCAGGTCGAGCGCAAGCGCCTCTACTTCCTGGAGCGCCTGACGCCGGAGCAGAAGGCGCGGGTCGATGCGTTGTGGCAGCAGATCAAGGCGTCGCGCACGGCATTGTGAAGGGGCTGCAGCTGGCGGCCCAGCTCATTGCCGAGTGTGCTTCAGGTTCCTGTTTCGCCTTCCCGGGCGAGTCCCTTTTGCAGTCGCCAAAAAGGAACCAAAACGCTTGCCCCTGCATCCGGCCCGGCTTCGCCGGGTCCCCTCCCTCCATCATTGCGCCGGGGGCACGGCGAGAGGGGCCATCCATGGCCCCACACGCCTCTCGCGGCATCCATGCCGCTCGTCCCCCTCTGCAACGATTCCGCTCGGCCTCCTGAAGGGGCGAAATCGCCGCCCCACCTCATTTACTTAATATCAGCCCGGCGGTGGCTTCAGGATTGCTTGTGTCTCGCCAGCGCGAGTCACCCCTCGCCCGCCTGCGGGGTGAAGAGGCACGCTTTCGGAAGCACCGCTTCCGGTGCCGATGAACGACTGCGCGCGAAGCGATCAGGCTGGGGCGCAGAGCGGGGGCCGGGGGAGAGGGTGGGCCGAGTGGCTCAATTCATCCTGCCAATTCACTATGAGCCGAACACCCATAAAAAAGCCCGGCATGTGCCGGGCTTTTTCGTTGCGCTGTCGCTTAGTTGCCGTAAACCGGCAGCTTGGCGCAGACGGCCTTGACCTGGTCGCGAACGCGGTCGATCACGGACTCGTCGCCCATGTTCTCCAGGATGTCGCAGATCCAGGTGGCCAGCTCGCGGCACTCGACTTCCTTGAAGCCACGGGTGGTGACGGCCGGGGTGCCGATACGCAGGCCGGAGGTGACGAAGGGCGAGCGCGGGTCGTTCGGCACGGAGTTCTTGTTCACGGTGATGAAGGCGCGGCCCAGGGCAGCGTCCGCATCCTTGCCGGTGATGTCCTGCTTGATCAGGGACAGCAGGAACAGGTGGTTCTGGGTGCCACCGGAAACCACGTCGAAGCCGCGGTCAACGAATACCTGGGCCATGGCCTGGGCGTTCTTCACCACTTGCTCCTGGTAGGCCTTGAACTCGGGCTGCAGGGCTTCCTTGAAGCACACGGCCTTGGCGGCGATCACGTGCATCAGCGGGCCACCCTGGCCGCCGGGGAATACGGCGGAGTTCAGCTTCTTCTCGATCTCTTCGTTTGCCTTGGCCAGGATCAGGCCGCCGCGCGGGCCGCGCAGGGTCTTGTGGGTGGTGGTGGTGACCACGTCGGCGTAGGGCAGCGGGTTCGGGTAGACGCCAGCGGCAACCAGGCCGGCCACGTGGGCCATGTCGACGAACAGGTAGGCGCCTACCTTGTCGGCGATGGCGCGGAAGCGCGGGAAATCCAGGACCTGGGAGTAGGCGGAGAAGCCGGCGATGATCATCTTCGGTTTGTGCTCAACGGCCAGGCGCTCGACTTCGTCGTAGTCGATCAGGCCGGTGGCGGTGTCCAGGCCGTACTGCACGGCCTTGTAGATCTTGCCGGAGAAGTTCACGGAAGCGCCGTGGGTCAGGTGGCCGCCGTGGGCCAGGCTCATGCCGAGGACGGTGTCGCCCGGCTGTACCAGGGCCTGGAATACGGCGCTGTTGGCCTGGGAGCCGGAGTGCGGCTGGACGTTGGCGTAATCGGCGCCGAACAGTTCCTTGGCGCGGTCGATGGCCAGTTGCTCGACGATGTCGACGTACTCGCAGCCACCGTAGTAGCGCTTGTGCGGGTAGCCTTCGGCGTACTTGTTGGTCAGCACGGAGCCCTGGGCTTCCATCACCGCCGGGCTGGTGTAGTTCTCGGAGGCGATGAGCTCGATGTGCTCTTCCTGGCGCTGGGCTTCTTGCTCCATGGCGGCGAACAGGTCGGCATCGTAGCGGGCGAGGGTCAAATCACGGCTGAACATGGCGGTCCTCTTAAGGATCGGTGCTAGGAAAGCTGCGCATTCTACCTGATCGGTCGCTGGCTGGCATATGAAGGTCGGTCATGTGACAGACAAATGGCCCTCATTCAGCGGGGCGAATCAGCTGAGGATGAAGTTGGCGCTGGTGCCGAACAACCGCTCGAACTGCGCTGCCGGCACCGGGTGGCCGAACAGGTAGCCCTGCACTTCATCGCAGCCGTGTTCGCGGAGGAAGTTGAGCTGCGCATGGGATTCCACGCCTTCGGCGATCACTGCCAGGTTCAGGCTGTGGGCCATGGCGATGATGGCGCGGGCGATCTGCGCGTCGCGCTCACCGTCCGGCAGGCCGTCGACGAAGCTGCGGTCGATCTTCAGCACGTCGATGGGGAACTGCTTGAGGTAGTTGAGCGATGAGTAACCGGTGCCGAAGTCGTCTACCGCGATGCACAGGCCAAGGCGCTTGAGGTTCTCCAGGATCTCCATGGCTTCGCCCACGTCGCGCATCAGGATGCTCTCGGTCAGCTCCAGCTCCAGGCACGCCGGCGGCAGGCCGCTGTCTTCGATGATGGCGGCGATGCGCTCGGCAAGCTGGCCATCGGCGAACTGGCGGGCTGAGATGTTCACCGAGATCTTTGGCAGGCGCATCTTCGCCAGGTGCCAGGCCTTGAGCTGGCGGCAGGCTTCGCTGAGGACCCAGTCGCCCACCTGCACCACAAGACCGAGCTCCTCCATCACCGGCACGAACTCCCCGGGTGGCACCAGTCCGCGCTTGGGGTGGCGCCAGCGCAGCAGCGCCTCGACACCGGTCAGGCGCCGGCCGTCGCCAGAGAATTGCGGCTGGTAATAGAGCAGGAATTCGCCCTGTTCCAGCGCATGACGCAGGTCGCTTTCCAGCTCCAGGCGCTCCAGGGCGCGGGCGTTCATGTCCGCCTGGTAGAACTGGAAGTTGTTCTTGCCGCGTTCCTTGGCGTGGTACATGGCGGTGTCGGCGTTCTTCATCAACTGGCTCAGCTCACGGCCGTCCTGGGGCGAGAGGGCGATGCCGATGCTGGCGGTGACGAAGAATTCGCGGCCTTCGAGGACGAAGGGCCTGGCCAGGCTGTCGAGGATCTGTTCGGCGACGTGGATGGCGCGGTTCAACGCACCTTCGCGGGTGGCGCGCGGCTGCAGCAGCAGGGTGAACTCGTCGCCGCCCATGCGCGCCACGGTGTCGTCTTCGTGAACGCAGGCTGCCAGGCGCACGGCGACGTCCTTGAGCATGCGATCGCCGGCGGCATGGCCGAGGGAGTCGTTGATTGGCTTGAAACGGTCGAGGTCGAGGAACATCAGCACCACCCATTCCTGGTGACGCTCGGCGTACTGCAGGGCAGTGTGCAGGCGATCCTGGAACAGGGTGCGGTTGGGCAGGTGGGTCAGGCCGTCGTAGTAGGCCAGGCGGTGGATGCGCTGCTCGCTGGCCTTGCGCTCGCTGATGTCGCTGAAGAAGCAGACGTAGCTGACCAGGTCGCCATCCTCGTCGTGCACCGCAGTGATGCCGACCCAGGCCGGATAATTGTCTCCTTCGCGGCGCTTGAGCCAGATCTCGCCTTCCCAGCTGCCGCGCTGGTTGAGCTGGCTGAGGATGAAATTGAGCTGGTTGGCCTGCTGGCGGTCGGCGGTGAGCACGGCCGGCAGTTGATCCAGCACATCCTGGGCCTTGTGTCCTGTGATGCGGCAGAAGGCTTCGTTGACCTGGACGATGTAGCCGGCCGGGTCGGTGACCAGGATGGCCGAGGTGGAATGCTCGAACACCGTGGCCGCCATGCGCATCTCCTTTTCGGCGCGGCGCTGCTGGCTGATGTCGCGACCGACGCCGAGCATGCCTTCGAAGCGACCGTACTCGTCCCACATCAGCATGGTGCGCAGTTCCACCGGGATCTTCTGCCCATCGGCGCGCATGCAGTCGAAGAGGAACAGCCGCGACGGCATCTGGCTGCGCAGTTCGGCCAGGCGCTGCGGATTGCCCAGGGCATTGCGGATCTGCTCCAGCTGTTCGAACAGGTCGAGCATCTGCCGTGGGTCGGCGGCCATGCCATGGAAACCGTTGGCGACGGCCCAGTCGGCGCCGTAGCCGAGCACCGGTTGCACCGAGGGGCTGACGTAGTTGAGCTGCAGCTCGCTGTCAGTGGTGAAGATCACGTCGCTGATGCTTTCGGCCAGCATGCGGTAGCGGCGTCCGCTCTCGCGCATGGATTCGGTGGCTTCGATCTGCTCGGTGATGTCCTTGGCCACGCCGATCAGGCGGCTGACGCGCCCCTTCTCGTCCCGGGCCAGGGCCTGTTCGCGGATGTCGAACCAGTGCCAGGTACCGTCCTTGTGCCGCCAGCGCAGCTGGCATTGCAGCAGCAGGCCGTCGCCCACCACCTGCTGCAGGCTGCGCATGCGCCAGTACTGCTCGGCGTCGTCCGGGTGCAGTACCTCTTCCCAGAAGCGCTCACCCATGTTGCGGATGTCTTCGCGGTCGTAGCCCAGCTGCGGGCCAAGGCGGTTGTTGGTAAGCATCACCCGCTTGTTGACGATGTCGTGCACATAGAGGGTATCGGGCAGCGCCAGCACCACGTCGGACCAGAAGCGCTCGCGCTCGATCAGCGAGAGTTCGACTTCCTTGCGGCTGGTGATGTCGTTGATGCTCAGGGTGACCGCTTCCAGGTCCTCGGCCATGTCCGGCAGGTGCAGCACCAGCCAGATGTGCCGCATCTGGCCCTGGGTAGTGACGATCTGGCTCTCCATCTCCAGGTGCTTCTTGCCGCCCAGCAGGGCCGCCATCAGCTGAAAGCGAATGCCGCCTTCATGCAGCGGATGGGAACCGATCAATTGCCGCCAGGCCTGCTCGCTGCTGCTGACGCCCAGCAGGTGCATGGCCACCTGGTTGACCTCGGTGATCCGCAGCCGGTGCAGCAGCTCACCGTGCTGTTGCGGGTTGTCCCTGATCCACGCGGCCAGGCCGGCGCGGTCGAGCAGGCCCAGCTGGATCAGGTGCTTGCGCAGGTCGGCGAGGTCGAGCACGCAGAGGGCGATGCCGCCGCCTTCGAAGATGTCCTGGTAGCGCCGCCGGGTTTCCTGCAGCACACGCAGGGCACGCTGCTCCTCGGTCACGTCGCGCAGTACCCAGACGTAGCCGAGCAATTGGGCGCCGTCATTGAGGTCATTGCGGGTCACGGCCAGCAGGCGCTGTTCGCTGCCACGCTTGAATTGCACCAGATCCGAGCCCAACTCGTGGTCCAGGCCGGGAGCGTTGAGCAGCAATGGGTCCAGGCCCGGCAGCAACGCCAGCAGGTGGTGGTTCTGGGCGGCCGCGCCGCTGATGCCGAACATGGCTTCGGCCTGCGGGTTGAGGTAGCTCAGGCGCCCGTCCACCTGGGTCACCAGCACGCGTTCCTCGATCACACCGAGGGCGCTTGCCGCCTGGCGCAGGGAACGCCGCGAGGCGTTGTTGAGTTCGAGCAGGCCGCGCTGCTCGCGCTGCAGGTAGTAAAGGGCGATCAGCGCCAGGCTGGCGCTGATGAGGAACAGCAGCAACTTGCTGAGCAGTTCGGGCAGCAGGTTGGTGCGCACCTGGCGTTCGTCGTGAAGGGCGCGGAGTTGCCAATCACTGTGGCCAAGGGGCGAGACGAGAATGGTTTGCGCCTCCTGTTCGGCGGTCACCGGCATCACGATGGGGCTGCTGCGGCTGAGCTTGCCGCTCTGCGCCAGGACCCGCTGGAGGAAGTGGTCTTCCAGCAGCCAGCGGTAGTCACGGTCTTCATGCTTGAGCAGCCAGGTGCGGATGGCTTCCGCATCCAGGCGCAGGGCCCAGTAGCCGCTGGGCTCGGGCAGGGGAGACTGGCGCAGGATCAGGTAGACGTGGCCACGGCCCTGGGGGCTGAAGGCGTAGTGGTAGGTCTGGCTTTCACCGCGCTGGACCAGGTCGGCGAGGAACAGGGCGTCGTCGCTGTTGGCCTGGGTGTCCGCCAGCACGCCGCCGTTGGGATTGAGCCAGGCCAGGCTGGTAATCGATGGCAGGATGGGCCGCAGCAGGTCCATTTCCGCCAGCTGCCGGTCTTCGCCCTCGGGGTGGGGCGGTTGCTGGCGGAGCAGGGCGAGCACGGCGTCCGCCTTCATCTGCATGACCAGCTCAAGGTGACTGGCCAGCTCGCGGGTGAGGGTGTAGTTGCGCTCCCGGGCGCCGTCCTGCAGCTGGCGATACTCCTGGTGCAGCTGCCAGAGCAGCAGGGCCAGCATCAACAGGACGAGGCCGCCCAGCAGGCCCTTGACCGAGCTACGCGCAGGAGCGTTGGCCAGTGGCTGTCCTTGCTCGGGCTGGGCGGGAGGGAGAGGGCTGGCTGGCACTAATGGCGTTCCTGCTACTGCTCATTGGGCAGGTGACGGGGAGTCCTGGGCCAAGGGGGCCGCGGACCGGCTAGCATGCCTTGAAGGCATGCAAAGTGCCAGTACGACCGACGAGCGTCGTTTGCCCTCCCCGGCGCATTCCGGTAGTTTTGCCGCACGCGCGCGGGAGCGCCTGTTCCCTGATTGTCGCTCCCCGCCTTATTCCACATTCGTCACAGCACCAAGGTCAGTCATGGCTCAATACGTCTACACCATGCACCGGGTCGGCAAGGTCGTGCCCCCGAAGCGTGAGATCCTCAAAGACATTTCCCTGTCCTTCTTCCCGGGCGCCAAGATCGGCGTGCTCGGCCTGAACGGTGCGGGTAAGTCGACCCTCCTGCGCATCATGGCCGGGGTGGACACCGAGATCGATGGTGAAGCCCGCCCGATGCCTGGCATCAAAGTCGGCTACCTGCCCCAGGAACCCAAGCTGGATCCGACCAAGACCGTGCGCGAGATCGTCGAAGAGGCGGTGGGCGAAATCAAGCAGGCCCAGGCCCGCCTGGACGAGGTCTACGCCGCCTACGCCGAGCCGGACGCCGACTTCGACGCCCTAGCCGCCGAGCAGGCCAAGCTGGAAGCCATCCTCCAGGCGTCCGATGGCCACAACCTGGAGCGTCAGCTGGAAGTCGCCGCCGACGCCCTGCGCCTGCCGCAGTGGGACGCGAAGATCGAGCACCTCTCCGGTGGTGAGAAGCGCCGCGTGGCCCTGTGCCGCCTGCTGCTGTCCGCCCCCGACATGCTGCTGCTGGACGAACCGACCAACCACCTGGACGCCGACTCCGTCGCCTGGCTGGAGCACTTCCTCCATGACTTCCCGGGCACCGTGGTAGCCATTACCCACGACCGTTACTTCCTCGACAACGTTGCCGGCTGGATCCTCGAACTGGACCGCGGCCACGGCATTCCGTTCGAAGGTAACTACTCCGGCTGGCTGGAATCCAAGGCCAACCGCCTGGCCCAGGAAGCCAAGCAGGAAGCCTCCCACGCCAAGGCCATGAAGGCCGAACTGGAGTGGGTGCGCCAGGGCGCCAAGGCTCGCCAGTCCAAGTCCAAGGCTCGTCTGCAACGCTTCGAGGAAATGCAGTCCCAGGAATTCCAGAAGCGCAGCGAAACCAACGAGATCTACATCCCGGCCGGTCCGCGCCTGGGCGACAAGGTCATCGAGCTGCACAACGTCACCAAGGGCTACGGCGATCGCGTGCTGATCGACGACCTGTCCCTGAGCATTCCGAAAGGCGCCATCGTCGGCGTGATCGGCGGTAACGGTGCCGGTAAGTCGACCCTGTTCCGCATGCTCACCGGCAAGGAGCAGCCGGACTCCGGTCGCATCGAGATCGGTGAAACCGTGCAAATCGCGAGCGTCGACCAGAGCCGCGAAAGCCTGGAAGGCAACAAGACCGTCTGGCAGCAGGTTTCCGACGGTTTCGAGCAGATCAAGATCGGCAACTACGAAGTTCCTTCGCGCAGCTACGTCGGCCGCTTCAACTTCAAGGGCGCCGACCAGCAGAAGTTCGTCAAGGACCTCTCTGGTGGTGAGCGCGGCCGCCTGCACCTGGCCCTGACCCTGAAGCAGGGCGGCAACGTGCTGCTGCTCGACGAACCGTCCAACGACCTCGACGTGGAAACCCTGCGTGCGCTGGAAGAAGCGCTGCTGGACTTCCCCGGCGCCGCCATCGTGATTTCCCACGATCGCTGGTTCCTGGACCGTATCGCCACCCACATCCTCTCCTACGAGGACGACGGCAAGGTGAACTTCTTCGAAGGCAACTACACCGAGTTCGAAGCGGACCGCAAGAAACGCCTCGGCGATGCCGCCGCCCAGCCGCACCGCGTGCGTTACAAGAAGCTCGCCCAGTAAGTAACCTTTACCGGGTAGGCATCACAGACAACGGAGCCCTTTGGCTCCGTTGTCGTTTCAGGAGGTTCCTTGAAGGGATTCAACCATTACCTGTTCTGGCTTTCGTCCCTCGCGCTGTTCGGGGTCTGTGGCCTGTACTTCTCCTTCTATCCCTCTCCCGCCTGGAAGGTGCTTTCCGTTCCCTGCTCCCTGGCTCTGGGGGCCGGGCTCTATGCCTGGCTGGCCCGGCGCGAGCGCTTCAGCACCCTGTTCGGGCTGGAAACCGATGCCGCCCGCTGGCAGTTGCACCTGACCCTGGGGTCGTTGCTGGTCCTGGTGGTGTGGGGTGCCCTGCAGGTACCCGCTGCCGCGCTCTATACCCGATGGCTGGGTGAGGACGCCGAATTCGCCGCCCGCGTGCTGGGCAAGGAGTCTGGCGGCCTGGGTTGCCAGTTCCGTGTGGAGCTGGTGCTGGACGATGCCGCCATGGGCGTGGGCGTCTGCGTGGCCGAGGACGTCTGGCACTCCCTGCCGGACCATGGCGTGGTGGTGATGCGCGGCAAGCGCAGCGAGCTGGGCATCAATCCCCGGCAGGTGCTGCGGGAGTCGGCGGGGCGCTGAGGCATTGCCTGCCCCGGCCCATCACGGCCGGCCTGTATCCAATTGCGTAGTCAGTGCGGGTGCTCCAGTTGAACGCGGGGCGCCCCGTTGCGTGTCGTGTTCCGTGTTGGTGCGGCCAGGCTGCGAAATGGTGCGTCGAGTTGCTTGCGGCAATCTGAGGGGAAAAACCTGAATTCAGCGATTTCAGATGGTTTTATTCCTTTTTCGTAGCGCCATTTACATGTAATGCACCAAAAAGATTCAGATATGCGTCACTTTGCCCTATCGAGGTGCTGGCCAGCTTGGTAGAGTCTCGCGCCATAAATTGTTCACAAAAGAAAATGGTGAGACACATGACGCAATCCGTCGACGCATTCCTGCTGCGCCTGAAGCAGCGCGACCCTGACCAGCCTGAGTTCCATCAGGCGGTGGAAGAGGTTCTGCGCAGCCTTTGGCCATTCCTTGAAGCCAATCCGAAGTACCTGGAGGCCGGCATCATCGAGCGGATCGTCGAGCCGGAGCGCGCCGTCCTGTTCCGGGTGCCGTGGGTCGACGATGCCGGCCGTGTGCAGGTGAACCGTGGCTATCGCGTGCAGATGAGCAGCGCCATCGGCCCGTACAAGGGCGGCCTGCGCTTCCACCCGTCGGTGAACCTGGGCGTGCTGAAGTTCCTCGCCTTCGAGCAGGTATTCAAGAATTCCCTGACCTCGCTGCCCATGGGCGGTGGAAAGGGCGGCTCGGACTTCGACCCCAAGGGCAAGAGCGATGCGGAAGTCATGCGTTTCTGCCAGTCCTTCATGAGCGAGCTGTACCGTCACATTGGCGCCGACCTGGACGTGCCGGCGGGTGATATCGGCGTTGGTGCCCGTGAAATCGGCTTCCTCTTCGGCCAGTACAAGCGCCTTTCCAACGAGTTCACGTCGGTCCTCACCGGCAAGGGCCTGGCCTACGGCGGCAGCCTGATCCGCCCCGAAGCCACCGGCTACGGCTGCGTGTATTTCGCCCAGGAGATGCTAAAGGGCTCCGGCCGCGGTTTCGACGGCCAGCGCGTGGCCATCTCCGGTTCCGGCAATGTGGCCCAGTACGCGGCGCAGAAGGTGATGGAGCTGGGCGGCAAGGTGATTTCCCTGTCCGACTCCGAGGGCACCCTGTTCGCCGAGGCAGGCCTGGCCCAGGAACAGTGGGAAGAGCTGATGGAGCTGAAGAACGTCCGCCGTGGACGCCTCAGCGAACTGAGTGCGCCGGGCCTGCGCTTCATGCCTGGCCAGCGTCCCTGGTCGCTGGCGTGCGACATCGCGCTACCCTGCGCGACCCAGAACGAGCTGAACGGCGAAGACGCCCGCGCGCTGCTGGCCAACGGCTGCATCTGCGTGGCTGAAGGCGCCAACATGCCGTCGACCCTCGAAGCGGTGGACCTGTTCCTCGAGGCGGGCATCCTCTTCGCCCCCGGCAAGGCATCCAACGCCGGCGGCGTGGCTACCAGCGGCCTGGAAATGAGCCAGAACGCCATGCGCCTGCACTGGACCGCCGGCGAGGTGGACCAGCGCCTGCACGGCATCATGCAGAACATCCACCACGCGTGCGTGAGCTACGGCGAAGAGAACGGCCGGATCAACTACGTGAAGGGCGCCAACATCGCCGGCTTCGTGAAAGTCGCCGACGCCATGCTGGCGCAGGGCGTGGTTTAACGGTGACTCGTTGATCCTGTGGGAGCGAATTCATTCGCGATTGAAATCGCTCCCACAGATGCCGTAATCCAGTTCTGCTTCAATCCGGATGCAACGCCCGCCCCATGGCGTTGCTCCTGTCCCGCTCCCACTCATCATCGTGCCGATCGCGGCGCCATTCCTCGTACTCGCGACGTTCCTCGCTCTGCACCTGCGCCTGACACTGGCGGAAACCGTCGCTCCAGCCCTCGGTATAGTTGGCATCCTTGAGATAGCGCGGCACGTTCTTGCGGAACTCGCCGCTGATCACCCCCGCCGCCTGGCGACCACTGCTGCAACCATCGGCAAAGCCGTCGGCGAAGGCCGGTGGATAACCCTGGGCGATCAGATGGTCGTGGGTGGTTTCGCAGCCCGCGAGCAGGCTGGTGAGCAGGAGGACGAGAAGGGCGGCGTGACGCGACGCCATAGGTAGGCTCCCGTGCGCCAATAGGCGGGCGCACGCGCGACTGGGGTATTGCCTGGAAGTCTAGCGCTGGCGATGTGATCAAAGCGTCAAGGCCTTCAGCCCTTGACGCAGACCACCTGGCGCAGGGTGTGCACCACTTCCACCAGGTCGCGCTGGGCCGCCATCACGGCGTCGATGTCCTTGTAGGCCATCGGGATCTCGTCGATCACATCCTTGTCCTTGCGGCATTCCACGTGGGCGGTGGCGCGAACCTGGTCTTCCACGGTGAACAGTTTCTTCGCCCGGCCACGGCTCATCGCGCGACCGGCGCCGTGGCTGCAGGAGCAGTACGCCTCTTCGTTGCCCAGTCCGCGGACGATGAAGCTCTTCGCGCCCATGGAGCCGGGAATGATGCCCAGCTCACCCTTCTGCGCCGACACCGCGCCCTTGCGCGTCACCAGCACTTCGCGGTCGAAGTGCCACTCCTTCTGCACGTAGTTGTGGTGGCAGTTCACCGCTTCCAGACTGGCTTCGAAGGGCCTCTTGAGCACCTTGCGGGCCGCATCGATCACCGCCTGCATCATCAGGGCGCGGTTCTGCCGGGCGAAGTCCTGGGCCCAGCCCACGGCTTCCACGTAGTCGTCGAAGTGCTTGCTGCCTTCCTCGAAATAGGCCAGGTCGCGGTCCGGCAGGTTGGCGATGTGCTGGCGCATGTCGGCCTGGGCCAGGTCGATGAACAGGGTGCCGATGGCATTGCCCACCCCGCGCGAGCCGCTGTGCAGCATGAACCAGACGCGGTCGGCCTCGTCCAGGCAGACCTCGATGAAGTGGTTGCCGGTACCCAGGGTGCCGAGGTGGTGGCGGTTATTGGTCCTCTCCAGACGAGGGTACTTCGAGGTGATCGCCTTGAAGCGCCTTGCCAGGGGCCGCCAGGCCTGGTCGGCGGCATCCGGCACGTTGTCCCAGGCGCCCTGGTCGTGCCGGCCGAAGGTCTTGCCGTGGGGCACCGCGCGTTCGATGGCGCTGCGCAGGCCGTGCAGATTGTCCGGCAGGTCGGCGGCGCGCAGGGACGTGAGGGCGGCGATCATGCCGCAGCCGATATCTACGCCCACGGCGGCAGGGATGATGGCGCCCACGGTGGGGATCACGCTGCCGATGGTCGAGCCCTTGCCCAGGTGCACGTCGGGCATCACCGCGAGGTGCTTGAAGATGAAGGGCATCCTGGCCGTGTTGATCAACTGCTGGCGGGCTTCGTCTTCCACCGGCACGCCCTGGGTCCAGAGCTTGATCGGCTTGCCGTTGGAAACTTCCAGCAATTGGGAACCGTTGGTGTTCATCTGCATCGCCTGACGAGGGTGTGGATAACCATTCTGAGCCCGTTGTGGCGGGCCGGGCGCGCATCTTACCGGTGGTGCGGGGTAGTGAAATCCGTAGGAGCGAACTCATTCGCGAATGGATTCGCTCCTACAAGGTGAAGCTTGGCCACTCAATAGTGGTACCACTTCAGTTCCAGCATCACTTCGTTCACCGGGGCGGCGAGCTGGCTGAACTCCCGTTGTGCGGTCAGGCGCAGGCCAAGGTCGCGGGAGATTTCCCATTGCTGGTTGAGGGACAACCGGCGGCGGACTTCGCCGTTGTGGAAGTAGTCGCCGGCAGCTTCCAGGCTCGTGGTACCCAGCGGGTTGTGCCAGAGCAGGCCGGTGTTGAAGCCGGCGGCGCTGGCGACGAAGGGGGCGAAGTCTTCGTTGTGCTCGATACGGGCGGTGGCCATGGCGAAGCCGAGGGCGTCCTCGCCAAGATTCCACGAGCCGCCGACGCCGCCGTTGAGGTGGCTCACCAGGCGTTCGTCGCCATCCTCGCCCAGCACACGCTCCAGGCCGCCGGCAACCTGCCAGGAGAGGGGCTTGAGCAATTCACCGCGCGGGGTCAGGGAACGGATGGTGGCGAGGTCCAGGCGCTGCAGCTGCCAGTGGTTGTCCTCGTACTGGCGCAGCTTGAGCTGGAGGATCTCGATCTGCGCCCCCAGCGGGAAGCCGGACAGATTGTCGTTGAGATCGTGGTAGGCCATGCGCAGGCCGTACTCGGCGAAGGCGCGATCCTCGCGGGTGCCCGCGCCCAGTTGCCAGGTGCGCGATTCGTGGCCTTCTTCGGGGAGGCCAGGGCGATCCACCTCCAGCTCCGGCGGCGGATTGCGGTTGATACCTTGCAGCAGCTTGAAGCTGCGGGTGGCGATTTCGCGGGTGCGGTCTTCGCCGGTGGAGCGGTAGCGCACCAGGCGGAAGGCGGCGTCCTGGATCAGGGCGCGGCGTGGGGCGGGCAGGGCGAGGAACGCCGGGTCGTCGAGCCGTTTCTCGTCGTCGGCAAGCTGCAATACCCACTGCTGTTCGGCGTCGTCCAGCGGCTCGGCGCGGGCCAGCAGTTCCTTTTCCCGCGAGGGCCGGTAGTCGATGGATTCCACCAGGCCGGCCTGCTTGATAGCGCGCACCGTGTCGGTGGGGATGGCGGTGATCGGGAACTGATCGGTGAGTTCGATACCGGGGCGCGCGATTTCCAGCAGCTCCAGCAGGCGGTAGGAGCAGTTCTCGTCGAAGAAGTAGTAGTCGAAGCGAATCTGCTTGAGTTCCCAGACATGCTCGACCATGCGCCCGGTTTCCTCGGCGGTGAGGTTCAGGCGGTACTCCCAGAGGTCGCGGTTCTCCAGGCGGCTGTATTCCTTGAGCTTGTCGCGATAGGGCACCAGGGCGAACAGGCCGGGGTAGCCGCCCATCAGGCCCTTCCAGGCATAGAGGATGCTGTTGTCCGCTCCTTCGATGAAGGCGCCGAAGTTCAGCGCGTAGCTGAGCATCACGGTGTTGTTTTCGTGGATGTCCGGCTGGTCGATGCGCAGCAGTGTGTGGCCGAACATGGACGAGGGGCTGTTCAGGTAGGCGGCGGGGAAGACCAGCACCGTGCTGTCCGGGTTGACGTCGGCGTACCAGGTCTTGAACTCGCTGCAGGCTGGTTGCGGCAGGTCGTTGAGCTGGAGCTGTTCACGCAGCCAGCGGGTACGGGCCGGGTAGGTGCACTGCGGGTGCTTGTCGCCTTGCTCGGCCGGGACGTAGATCGCCTTCAGGGTGGCGCGCAGTTCCGCTTCCGGGTTGCTCGGCCCGTCCTCGGCAAGGAAGAAATCGGGATCGTCCACGTAGCTGCGCCAGCCGCCCAGCTTGCCCGTCTCGTAATGTCCCAGGGCGATCCAGTAGGGATCGCTGGCCAGTGTCTGCAGGCGTTCAGCGGGGATTTGGGGAGCGGCGTGGGCGGTGATCCAGGTGCATAGGGCGAGGTACGGGAAAATCCGTTTCAAGGGCGCAGCTCTTCTTCATGAGAGGTTAGACGGGCGGAGCTTTGTGGAAGGCCAGGGCGGGTGTCAAGCAAGGTTAAGACGTGCATGTGCGCAAGTTTGCACCGGTGGGATGCAGGCTGCGTTACAGCGTCCACACTTAGAGTGAGAACTGGGGAGATTCCAGCATGACAGCAACCGATCCAAGGGCAGCACTCGATGCCCTGATAGCGGAGTACACCGCCCGCGCCAACTCCATTCGTGAGGACCTGGCCAGCAGTCACTCGCCGGATTTCGCCGAACAGGCGGGGGAGCGCGAGAACGATGAAGTGCTGACTGCCATCCTCGCCGAGACCGAGGCCGCCCTGCGCCGTGTGGGCATGGCCAAGCTGCGTCTGGCAGATGGTAGCTACGGCTATTGCCAGCGCTGCGGCGAGGCCATCGAGCCGGCGCGCCTGGCGATACTGCCCGCCGCCGAGTACTGCCTGGACTGTGCCGACCGGGAGCACTGACAACCCCTGGCGCAATGCCTTGCCAGTGATGTCAGGGCGGCGCCAGAATGCGGCCATCGCTTTCTTGCCGAGCCATTAAGGACACTCGATGCCTGACTCCTTCGCTGCCAGCCTGCGACTGGCGCCCGATGCGCTGACCCGTCCGTTCGAGCCCCATCAGTTCAACTTCAAGAGTACCGACGACCTGGAGCCCTTCCGGGGCGTACTCGGCCAGGAACGCGCGGTGGAGGCCCTGCAGTTCGGCGTGGCCATGCCGCGTCCGGGTTACAACGTCTATGTCATGGGGGAACCGGGCACCGGCCGCTTCTCCTTCGTCAAACGCTATCTCAAGGCCGAGGGCAAGCGCCTGCAAACCCCGGCGGACTGGCTCTACGTCAACCACTTCGAAGAGCCTCGCGAGCCGCGGGCCTTGCAGTTGCCGGCGGGCGAAGCGAGCGGCTTCGTCTGTGACATCGAACATCTGGTGGATAACCTGCTGTCCACCTTCCCGGCGGTATTCGAGACCCCCACCTTCCAGCAGAAGAAGAGCGCCATCGATCGCGCCTTCAACCAGCGCTACGACCGTGCCCTGGACGTGATCGAGCGCATCGCCCTGGAGAAGGACGTCGCCCTCTACCGCGACAGCGCAAACATTGCCTTCACCCCGATGAAGGATGGCAAGGCCCTGGACGAGGCGGATTTCGCCCAGCTGGACGAAGCCGAGCGCGAGCGCTTCCATGACGACATTTCCATGTTGGAGGAGCGCCTCAACGAGGAGCTTTCCAGCCTGCCGCAGTGGAAGCGCGAGTCCAGCAACCAGCTGCGCCAGCTCAACGAGGAAACCATCACCCAGGCCCTGCAGCCGCTGCTGTCGCCGCTTTCGGAGAAGTACGCGGAAAACGCCGGTGTGGTGGCCTATCTGCAGGCCATGCAGGTGAACCTGCTGAAAACGGTGGTTGACCAGCTGCTGGACGACAAGCCGGACGCCCAGCGCCGTGAAATTCTGGAAGAGCAGTACTGCCCCAGTCTGGTCGTTGGCCATCACGCCAGCGGTGGCGCTCCCGTGGTGTTCGAGCCGCATCCCACCTACGACAACCTGTTCGGCCGCATCGAGTACGGCACTGACCAGGGCGCCCTCTACACCAGCTATCGCCAGTTGCGGCCGGGTGCGCTGCATCGGGCCAATGGTGGTTTCCTGATCCTGGAGGCGGAAAAGCTACTAAGCGAGCCCTTTGTCTGGGATGCCCTGAAGCGTGCCCTGCAGTCGCGCAAGCTGAAGATGGAGTCGCCCCTTGCAGAGCTCGGCCGCCTGGCTACCGTCACCCTGACGCCGCAGGTGATCCCGCTGCAGGTCAAGGTGGTGATCATCGGTTCGCGCCAGCTCTACTACACGCTCCAGGACCTGGATCCCGACTTCCAGGAGATGTTCCGCGTGCTGGTGGACTTCGACGAGGAAATCGCCCTGTCGGACGACAGCCTGGAGCAATTCGCCCAGTTGCTGAAGACCCGCACCTCCGAAGAGGGCATGGCGCCCCTCACTGCGGCCGCCGTGGCCCGCCTGGCGACCTACAGCGCACGCTTGGCCGAGCACCAGGGGCGTCTGTCGGCGCGAATCGGTGATCTGTTCCAGCTGGTCAGCGAAGCGGACTTCATTCGTCAGCTGGCGAATGAGCCCCTGACCGATGCCGATCACATCGACCGCGCCCTTCGGGCCAAGGCCACCCGCACGGGCCGCGTATCCGCACGCATCCTCGACGACATGCTGGCGGGCGTCATCCTGATCGACACCGCTGGCGCCGCCGTGGGCAAGTGCAACGGCCTGACCGTGCTGGAAGTGGGCGACTCGGCCTTCGGCGTGCCGGCGCGGATATCCGCGACCGTCTATCCCGGTAGCTCGGGCATCGTCGACATCGAGCGCGAGGTCAACCTTGGCCAGCCGATCCACTCAAAGGGGGTGATGATCCTCACCGGATACCTCGGCAGCCGCTATGCCCAGGAATTTCCTCTGGAGATATCCGCGAGCATCGCCCTGGAGCAGTCCTACGGCTATGTGGACGGCGACAGCGCCTCCCTCGGTGAGGCCTGCACCCTGATCTCGGCGCTGTCGCGCACCCCGCTCAAGCAATGCTTCGCCATCACTGGCTCGATCAACCAGTTCGGTGAGGTGCAGGCAGTGGGCGGGGTCAACGAGAAGATCGAGGGCTTCTTCCGCCTGTGCGAGGCCCGCGGCCTGACCGGCGAACAGGGGGTGATTATCCCCCACGCCAATGTCACCACCCTGATGCTCGACGAGCGCGTGCTGGATGCGGTGCGCAAGGGGCGCTTCCATGTCTACGCAGTGCGCCAGGCCGACGAGGCCCTGAGCCTGCTGGTAGGCGAGCCGGCCGGTGTGCCTGACGAGAAGGGCCAGTTCCCCGAAGGCAGCGTCAACGCCCGCGTGGTGGCGCGCCTACGGGAAATCGCCGAGATGGGGCTGGAAGAAGAGGAGAAGGCGGCGCCCGCCCAGGAAATCGCCGAGGTGGTAGCCAAGGTTGCAGCGCCGCCCAAGCCGGCGCGCAAGGGGCCCAAGAAGGAACCTGGCAAGGCGCCGGCTCCGGACAAGACCCAGGGGCCGTCCTGAACGATCCCCTGACCGGTCATGCCGGGGTGTGTTCCCGGCGTGGCTGGTCAGTCACCGAACAACGGCAAGGGAGGCTCGCGCAATCGGCCTCCCTTCGCGTTTCCCTCACCCTGTTCACAGGGTTATCCACAATTTGCGTGGATAAGCGTCGCGCTTTCGCAGGTCCAAACTCGGGTGTAGGCTGAAATCAGGCCCCTGCGAGGAAAGCCGCCATGACGCGCAACCTCTGCCTTACCCGCCAATGCCTGGGACTGGTGACTCGGATCGAGTGTGTGATCCGTCCGCTGGCGGGAGAGAATGGACTCTGGACGCTGCTCTGTGCGGCGGGAATGTCGGGGGAACAACCCTCGGCGATCAAAGCCCAGGGCCCATTCCACGGGCCTCTCGTGGCGGAATCGGTGCTCTCCGCAATTGCCGACTGCCTGGCAGAGCAGGGCTACACCGAAGCCCACGACCCGCCGATCTGGCGGCTGCACCTGCAAGGTGAACTGCGACGCATCAATGGCACGCGCTGCCGAGGCCTGGGTGACTGCCAGTTCCGTCCCGAAAGCTGACGGGGTTGGTTGACCAGCTTTTGAGCAGCGGCTGCCCGTCAGCGCGGGGAGTGGTGTTCGCGCGACGTTCCAGTGCTCGTGCACAGACTTATCCACAGTGTTTGGGGATATTTCCTCCTGCGTGGCCATTATTTTTCTGTAGGAAACACCTCGTTATACTCGCGGCCGGTTTTTTACTGACTACGAGAAGCCATGGAACGCTTTCTAGAAAACTCGATGTACGCCGCGCGTTGGCTGCTGGCCCCGATCTACTTCGGCCTGTCCCTGGCCTTGCTGGCGCTGACCCTTAAATTCTTCCAGGAGATCGTTCATATCCTGCCGCACGTCTTCGAGAAGACCGAGGCGGACCTGATCCTGGTGCTGCTCTCGCTGATCGACATGTCCCTGGTAGGTGGCCTGCTGGTGATGGTGATGATCTCCGGCTACGAGAACTTCGTCTCGCAACTGGACATCGACGACGACAAGGAGAAGCTGAGCTGGCTCGGCAAGATGGATTCCGGCTCGCTGAAGATGAAGGTGGCGGCCTCCATCGTGGCGATCTCCTCTATCCATCTGCTGCGTATTTTCATGGATGCGCAGAACATCGATAACGGCAAGATCATGTGGTACGTGGTCCTGCACATGACTTTCGTCATCTCGGCCTTCGCCATGGGCTACCTGGACAAGATGACCAAGCACGACCATTAATTCTCGTTCTGCCTCCCTCCCAGACCGCCCGTCCGCAAAAAAGCGGACGGGCGGTTGCGTTTCTGCCGTCTGCTGCCGGCCCTGTGCATTAGATTTGAGGTGTACAGCGCGCGAGGGCGAAGCCATGAAATTGCACGACCTCACCAGCCATGCCCGTGCCGGGCACGTCGAAGAAATCAACCTGATCTCCCTGGAGGGGGGTATTTATCTGCTGGAAGCACGGATCGACGGCCGTTCCCACCATCTGGACGATGGTCAGGGCCATGCCACACACCTGCGCTCGGTTGAGCATGCACGGGAGGTGCTCCACGAGTTCCCGGACCTGCCGTTCCACCTTGTGCACAACGTGGTGCATGACGAGATGTGCGGAATGGATGCCGATAGCCAGGACACAGTGAAGGTCCCCATCTCGACACGCGTTTCCCACTGAACGGGGAGCAGATCGGAGCCCGCGCCGGGGAGGGGAAGCTGTGCTAGTCTGGCCGGCCTTTTTACCCTGAGCGGAGCTCCGCGATGTCCCAACTCGACCTTTCCACCGACGAAACCCGCGTCAGCTATGGCATCGGCCGCCAGCTCGGCGACCAGATCCGTGACAATCCCCCGCCCGGTGTGAGCCTGGACGCCGTGATCGCTGGCCTGAGCGATGCCTTCCAGGGCCTGGAAAGCCGCGTCGACGGCGCTGCCCTGTCCGCCAGCTTCCGCGTGATCCGCGAGCGCATGCAGGCTGAAGCCCAGGCCAAGGCGGAAGCCGCCGCTGGTGCTGGCCGTGCCTACCTGGAAGAGAATGCCAAGCGCGAGGGCGTGACCGTCCTGGCGTCCGGCCTGCAGTACGAGGTGCTGGTAACGGGCGAGGGCGCCAAGCCGTCGGCCGAGGACACCGTGCGCACCCATTACCACGGCACGCTGATCGACGGCACCGTGTTCGACAGCTCCTACGATCGTGGCCAGCCTGCCGAATTCCCGGTGGGCGGCGTGATCGCGGGTTGGGTGGAAGCCCTGCAACTGATGAATGCTGGCAGCAAGTGGCGTCTGCACGTGCCGAGCGAACTGGCCTATGGCGGTCAGGCAGTCGGCAGCATCCCGCCGCACAGCGTGCTGGTGTTCGACGTGGAGCTCCTGGACATCCTCTGATCCAGGTGACCCCTGGGTGAGCCGTCCCTGGCCCGCCCAGGAACCCGCGAGGGCACCTTTGCCCTCGCTGCAAGCCGGCGCCCGGGCGCCGGTATTGCGGATGACGCGTCCCGGCGTCACCCAGATTCCCCAATCCCTTTCAGTGCACCTCGCCATGGGGTCGCAGCGCCCTGGCGTAGCAGAACAGGAAGAGATTGCGCACCAGCTCCTTGAGTACCAGCGGTTCGCTGGAGTTCAGTCCGGCGAGGTCAAGGTCGCCCTGGTCACGCAGTTCGTCGAGGTCTTCTTCTTCCAGTACGGCGCAAACTTCGCCTGTTTCCCGATGGAGTATCCGCAGGTAGGGATGGGGGCGATCCAGCCAGGCATCGATCAGGTAGGTCATGGCTCATCTCCTTGAAAAACGCAGAGATGAGAATAATTCCTATTATCTAAATAGCAAGTGCCGATCGATACCTTTCGTCGAGGCAGAAAAAAGCCCGTCACCAGGACGGGCTTTTCAGGGGATCGGGACTCAGTGGGTTCGCGCTACGGCGAATTCGGTGAGCTCGATCAGGGCGTCGCGGTATGCGTTGGACGGCAGCGTGTCCAGGCAGGCGATGGCACGGGCGGCGTAATCGCGGGCCAAATGGGCGGTGTAGTCCAGGGCGCCGGCGGCTTCGACTGCGGCACGAATGCCTTCCAGGTCCTGGCTGCCGCCTTGCTGGATGGCCTTGCGCACCAGGCTGGCCTGCTCCGGGGTGCCGTCGCGCATGGTGGCGATCAACGGCAGGGTGGGCTTGCCTTCGGCCAGGTCGTCACCGACGTTCTTGCCGAGGGTGGCGGCATCGCCACGGTAGTCGAGCAGGTCGTCCACCAGCTGGAAGGCGATGCCCAAGGCGTCGCCGAACTGGCGCAGGGCTTCAGCCTGTTCGGCGCTGGCGCCGGCCAGCATCGCTGCGCTGTGGGTGGAGGCTTCGAAGAGCATCGCGGTCTTGCCGCGGATGACTTCCATGTAGGTTTCTTCGGTGGTGCTGGCGTCGCGGATCTTGGACAGCTGCAGTACTTCACCTTCGGCGATGACCCGGGTGGCCTGGGAGATGATGCGCATCACCGGCATGGAGCCGAGTTCAACCATCATTTCGAAGGAGCGGGCATAGAGGAAGTCGCCCACCAGCACGCTCGGCGCGTTGCCCCACAGGGCGTTGGCGGTGGAGCGGCCGCGGCGCAGGCCGGAGGCGTCGACCACATCGTCGTGGAGCAGGGTGGAGGTGTGCAGGAACTCGATGGTGGCGGCCAGCAGGCGCAGTTGGTCGCCGCCAAAGCCCAGGGCGTTACCGCTCAGCAGCACCAGGAGCGGGCGCAGGCGTTTGCCGCCAGCGGAGACGATGTAATCACCGATCTTTTCCACCAGAGGAACGCGGGAGGTCAACTGCCGGCGAATGATGTCGTCGACTGCGGTAAAATCGTCCGCCACCACGCGGTAGAAAGCCTGGGGTTGCATCAGCCAGAGGTGCTCCAATTGGGATGCGCGGCATGCTAGGGACCGGGCCGGGGACTGTCAAGGCGAGCGCTGGCGGTGCTTGCGCGGCAATCGCGGCTTGCGTACAATCGCGGCCCCTGAACTTTCCTTGGGCATTTTCCTGCCTTACGCAATTGCACGGGCGTCAATTCCGGCCCCCTTGCAGCCATGCCGACCCATACCTCTTCCTATAAAGCGTCGGGTGAGCAGGTTTAACGGAGAAAATCCATGTACGCAGTTATCGTTACCGGCGGCAAGCAATACAAAGTCGCTGAAGGTGAATTCCTGAAAGTCGAGAAGCTCGAAGTCGCCACCGGCGAATCCGTGACTTTCGACCGCGTCCTGCTGATCGGCAATGGCGAAGACGTGAAAATCGGTGCTCCGGTTGTAGATGGCGCCAAAGTAGTCGCTGAAGTGGTCTCCCAAGGCCGTCACGACAAAGTGCGCATCATCAAGTTCCGCCGTCGTAAGCACCACATGAAGCGCCAGGGCCACCGCCAGTGGTTCACTGAAATCAAGATCACCGGCATCCAGGCCTAATTTCCTTTTTGGAGGATTTGACTCATGGCACACAAAAAAGCTGGCGGTTCTACCCGCAACGGCCGCGACTCAGAAAGTAAACGCCTTGGCGTGAAGCTTTACGGCGGCCAGGCTGTCAAAGCCGGCAACATCATCGTGCGTCAGCGCGGTACCAAGTTCCACGCCGGCGTCGGCGTAGGCCTGGGCAAGGATCACACCCTGTTCGCGAAAGTGGACGGCGTGATCAAGTTCGAGGTCAAAGGTGCTTTCAACCGCAAGTACGTAAGCATCGTCGCTGCCTGATAGCGACCTCGCTGGAAGAGCCCCGTCTTGCGACGGGGCTTTTTTGTTTCTGCTTCACGGAAACTCTGCATCAAGCAGGGTTCCCTGTATCCTATGTGCTTTGTTTCACTCAACCCGTCCCCGTGGCGGGAGGCGTCCTGATGAAATTCGTCGATGAAGTATCGATCTTTGTAAAAGCGGGCGACGGCGGCAATGGCCTGATGAGTTTCCGTCGCGAAAAATTCATTGAAAAGGGCGGCCCCAACGGTGGTGACGGGGGCGATGGCGGCTCCGTGTTCATGGAGGCCGATCCGAACCTCAATACCCTGGTGGACTATCGCTACACCCGTCGCTTCGACGCTCAGCGCGGCGAGAACGGCGGCAGCAAGGACTGCACTGGGCGCAAAGGCGATGACCTGGTCCTGCCGGTGCCTGTGGGCACCACCATCATCGATGCCGCCACCCAGGAAATCATTGGCGACCTGACCAAGCCCGGTCAGCGCCTGCTGGTGGCTCAAGGCGGCTGGCATGGCCTGGGCAATACCCGTTTCAAATCCAGTACCAACCGCGCGCCGCGCCAGACCACCAAGGGCAAGCCGGGCGAGTCCCGCGACCTCAAGCTGGAGCTGAAGGTGCTGGCTGACGTTGGTCTGTTGGGGTTGCCGAATGCCGGCAAGAGCACCTTCATTCGTGCGGTGTCCGCCGCCAAGCCGAAGGTCGCCGACTATCCCTTCACCACTCTGGTGCCGAACCTGGGAGTGGTCAGTGTGGGGCGCTTCAAGTCCTTCGTCGTGGCCGATATTCCGGGTCTGATCGAGGGTGCTGCCGAGGGTGCCGGCCTGGGCATTCGTTTCCTCAAGCACCTGGCGCGTACCCGCCTGCTACTGCACATCGTCGACATGGCGCCGCTGGATGAAAGCGATCCGGCCGAGGCTGCCGCGACCATCATCGAAGAGCTTGCTCGATTCAGCCCTGCACTGACCGAGCGTGATCGCTGGCTGGTGCTGAACAAGGCCGACCAGCTTCTCGAAGAGGATCGTGACGCGCGCTTGAAGGCTGTGCTCGAGCGCTTGGGTTGGGACGGTCCGGTGTTCGTGATTTCCGCCCTGGAGCGTGAAGGTACCGAGGCGCTTTCCCAGGAAATCATGCGTTACCTCGACGAGCGCACGCTGCGCATGGAAGAGGACCCGGATTACGCCGAACAGCTCGCCGAGCTGGATCAGCGCATCGAGGACGAGGCGCGTGCCCGTCTGCAGGCCATGGATGACCAGCGCGCCCTGCGCCGTGCCGGCCTGAAGAATGCCGGTGTCGACGATGATGACGATTTCGACGACGAGGATGACGGCGACGGGCCGGAAATCTTCTACGTACCCTGAGCCCGGCGCCACCCGGCGCTGTGGAGTGTTCGCATGGCCGCGCGCCTTGCTGCGCGGCCTTCTAGCTAAGGTTGGACGATATGCGGGACAAGGTGACTGGCGCGCAGCGCTGGGTGGTGAAGATCGGAAGTGCATTGCTCACGGCTGACGGTCGCGGGCTGGATCGTTCGGCTATGGCGGTTTGGGTCGAGCAGATGGTAGCCCTGCGCGATGCGGGCGTGGAGCTGGTGCTGGTGTCCTCTGGCGCTGTAGCGGCCGGCATGAGTCGCCTGGGTTGGCATAGTCGTCCGAGTGCCGTGCATGAGCTGCAGGCAGCGGCCTCGGTGGGGCAGATGGGCTTGGTCCAGGCCTGGGAATCCAGTTTCGCCGAGCACGGTCGCCACACTGCGCAGATCCTGCTCACCCATGACGACCTGTCGGATCGCAAGCGCTACCTGAACGCCCGCAGCACCCTGCGCACGCTGGTGGAGCTGGGGGCGATCCCGGTGATCAACGAAAACGACACCGTGGTCACTGATGAAATCCGTTTCGGCGACAACGACACCTTGGCGGCTCTCGTGGCCAACCTGGTGGAGGCTGACCTGCTGGTGATCCTTACCGATCGCGACGGCATGTTCGACGCCGATCCGCGTCACAACCCCGATGCCCAATTGATCTTCGAAGCCCGTGCTGATGATCCTGCGCTGGATGCCGTGGCTGGCGGAACCGGCGGCGCCCTGGGGCGTGGCGGTATGCAGACCAAGCTGCGTGCGGCTCGCCTGGCTGCGCGTTCCGGTGCTCATACGGTGATCGTTGGTGGTCGCATCGAGCGAGTACTGGATCGTCTCAAGGCTGGCGAACGTCTGGGTACGCTGCTGGCACCCGAGCGCGGCATGCTGGCGGCACGCAAGCAATGGCTGGCGGGGCATCTGCAGACGCGCGGCACCCTGGTGCTCGATGCGGGTGCGGTCAAGGCGCTGCGCGAAGACCGCAAGAGCCTGTTGCCGGTGGGGGTGAAGGCTGTCCAGGGCAGTTTCCGTCGTGGCGAGATGGTGGTCTGCGTCGGGCCTGATGGTTCGGAAGTCGCTCGTGGCCTGGCCAACTACAGCGCCCTCGAGGCGCAGAAGATCATTGGCCAGTCCTCCGATCTCATCGAAAAGCTGCTGGGGTATGTCGACGAGCCGGAATTGGTGCATCGCGACAACCTGGTCCTGGTCTGAGGCGTGGAGGAAGGGATGCGACTGATCAAGGGGGTGGCGGCGGCCTTGCTCGCGATACCGCTGCTGGCTGGTGCTGAAGAAATTGGTTCGGTGTCGACGGTGTTCAAGTGGGTCGGTCCGAACGACAAAATCATGGTAGAGGCGTTCGACGATCCCAAGGTGGAGGGTGTGACCTGCTACCTGTCGCGGGCCAAGACTGGCGGTGTGAAAGGTGGTCTGGGGCTGGCAGAGGATCGTGCCGAGGCGTCCATCGCCTGCCGCCAGGTCGGGCCTATCCGCTTCAATGGTGAGCTCAAGGATGGCGAGGAGGTGTTCAAGGAGCGCACTTCGCTGGTGTTCAAGACCATGCAGGTGGTGCGCTTCTTCGATCGCAAGCGCAATACCCTGGTTTATCTGGTCTACAGTGATCGCGTGATCGAGGGTAGTCCGCAGAATGCGGTCACGGCGATTCCGATCCTGCCATGGCCGAACAGGCCCTGAGACAACTGAATGGAGCCCGGATGATCCGGGCTTTTTCATGGGTGTTCAGGTCGCTTTCAAGAACTCCAGGCAATAAAAAACCGGCCAGAAGGCCGGTTTTTCGCAAGAACTCAAGCTTAGGCAGCGGCTTGACCGAGCGCCTTGATGTGGGCGTTCAGGCGGCTCTTGTGACGAGCGGCTTTGTTCTTGTGGATGATGCCTTTGTCAGCCATGCGGTCGATCACCGGAACAGCAGCGGTGAAAGCGGCCTGGGCCTTCGGCAGGTCCTTGGCGTCGATAGCCTTGACCACGTTCTTGATGTAGGTACGGACCATGGAGCGCAGGCTGGCGTTATGGCTACGACGCTTCTCAGCCTGTTTGGCGCGTTTTTTGGCAGAAGGTGTGTTGGCCACCGTCAAGCTCCTCGAAACTGGGGGATTGAATCAAATTAAGGCCGCGAATCATGCCCACGCGCTTTGGCCTTGTCAAGGGCGATCAGGTGAGTGGGGCGACGAGCGTAAGCTTTTCTTCCGGATGATTTTATCCGGCCCGGACTCTACACTCGGCAGCCTTGACCTCCCCCGGCAGCGCTGCCCGGCGGAAGGCGCACTTTCTCTCCGGACCCCTGAATGAATCTGCTCAAGTCGCTGGCGGCTGTCAGCTCCATCACCATGCTTTCCCGCGTCCTGGGCTTTGTACGCGACACCATCGTCGCGCGTTTCTTCGGTGCCGGCATGGCGACCGACGCCTTCTTCGTCGCATTCAAGCTGCCGAACCTGCTGCGCCGGATCTTCGCCGAGGGTGCGTTCTCCCAGGCCTTCGTGCCCATCCTCGCCGAGTACAAGACCCAGCAGGGCGAGGAGGCGACCCGCACGTTCATCGCTTACATATCCGGCTTGCTGACCCTGGTCCTGGCGCTGGTGACCCTGGTGGGTATCCTGGCGGCGCCCTGGGTGATCTGGGTGACCGCGCCGGGCTTCGCCGATACCCCCGAGAAGTTCGCCCTGACCACTGATCTGCTGCGGGTGACCTTCCCCTATATCTTCCTGATTTCGCTGTCCTCCCTGGCCGGCGCCATCCTCAATACCTGGAACCGCTTTTCGGTGCCGGCCTTCGTGCCGACCTTGCTGAACGTCAGCATGATTGTCTTCGCGCTGTTCCTGATTCCCTATTTCGACCCGCCCATCATGGCCCTCGGCTGGGCCGTGCTGGCTGGTGGCCTGGCACAGCTGCTCTACCAGCTTCCTGCGCTGAAACGCATCGGCATGCTTGTGCTGCCACGCCTGAACCTGCGCGACACCGGCGTCTGGCGCGTGCTCAAACAGATGGGGCCGGCGATCTTCGGGGTATCCGTGGGGCAGATCTCGCTGATCATCAACACCATCTTCGCCTCGTTCCTGGCGGCCGGTTCCGTGTCCTGGATGTACTACGCCGACCGCCTGATGGAATTGCCGTCCGGTGTGCTGGGAGTGGCCCTGGGCACCATCCTGCTGCCTTCCCTGGCCAAGACCTATGCCAGCGATGATCGCCAGGCCTACTCCCAGTTGCTCGACTGGGGCTTGCGCCTGTGTTTCCTGCTGGTGCTGCCTTGCACCTTGGCGCTGGCCCTGCTGGCCGAGCCGTTGACGGTGGCGCTGTTCCAGTACGGCAAGTTCACCGCCAATGACGCCCTGATGACCCAGCGCGCGCTGATCGCCTACGCCGTGGGGCTGCTCGGGATCATCCTGGTGAAGGTGCTGGCGCCCGGTTTCTATGCGCGGCAGAACATTCGTACGCCGGTGAAAATCGCCGTTTTCACCCTGGTGGCGACCCAGTTGATGAACCTCGCCTTCGTCTTCCCGCTGAAACATGCCGGTCTGGCACTGGCCATCAGCCTCGCGGCCTGCATGAACGCCGGGCTGCTCTACTGGCAGCTGCGCAAACAACGCCTGTTCCAGCCGCAACCCGGCTGGGGCCGGTTCCTCGCCAGGCTGGTGTTGGCCGTGGTGGTGATGTGCGCGGTTCTGCTGGGTGTGATGCACCTGCTGCCGGCCTGGGAGCTGGGCGGCATGCTCGAGCGTCTGCTGCGCCTTGGCGTTCTCGTCGGGGCCGGTGTGATTGCCTATTTCGGCATGCTGGCCCTGCTGGGCTTCAGGCTTCGTGACTTCGCCCGGCGGGCCGTGTGATTCGCTGAGCCGCGACACGTCGCCACTTGTCGCGCTGGCGGGCTTATAGCGCCTGTTGTCCAGCGCCGGCTGTGCGTATAATCGACCACTTTGTGAACAAGACTTGTGCTATGCAGCTGGTTCAAGGCCTCCACAACCTGCGGCCCCAACATAGGGGCTGTGTCGCCACTATCGGCAATTTCGACGGCGTGCACCGCGGCCATCAGGCCATTCTCAAGCGGTTGCGCGAGCGTGCGGCTGAGCTTGGTTTGCCCACCTGCGTGGTGATTTTCGAACCGCAACCACGCGAGTTCTTCGGTCCGGATACCGCACCGGTGCGCCTGACCCGCCTGCGTGACAAGCTCGAGTTGCTGGCGCGCGAAGGCGTGGACCGGGTGCTATGCCTTGCGTTCAACCGCCGCCTGCGTGAACTCAGCGCCGCCGAGTTCGTCCATGCGGTCCTGGTCGAGGGACTGGGTGCCAGGCATCTGGAGATTGGTGACGATTTCCGCTTCGGTTGCGACCGCGCTGGAGACTTCGAATTCCTGCAGCAGGCTGGCGCGGCGGAGGGCTTCAGCGTCGAAGCCGCGGCCACCGTGGAGCTGGATGGCCTGCGGGTCAGCAGCACCCGCGTCCGTCAGGCGCTTGCCGAGGGTGATTTCGCCCTGGCCGAACGCCTGCTTGGGCGCCCGTTCACCATTACCGGCCGGGTGCTGCATGGGCAGAAACTCGGTCGTCAATTAGGCACTCCTACCGCCAACGTGCAACTCAAGCGTCGCCGGGTGCCGCTCAATGGTGTGTTCCTGGTCAGTGTGGAGCTGGATGGCCGGCAGTTGCCCGGCGTTGCCAACATCGGCGTGCGCCCGAGCGTGAAGGGTGACGGGCGCGCCCACCTGGAGGTCCACCTGCTGGACTACGCTGGCGATCTCTATGACCGGCGGATCAGCGTGACCTTCCATCACAAGCTGCGTGATGAGCAGCGTTTTGCCTCCCTGGAGGCGTTGAAATCGGCGATCGATGCGGATGTCGCTGCCGCCCGTGCCTATTGGCAGGGTACTCAATCAAATTGAAGAGCCTGGACTGAAATGACCGATTACAAAGCGACCCTGAACCTGCCCGAGACGGCATTCCCGATGAAGGCCGGTCTGCCCCAGCGCGAGCCGGAACTGCTGCAGAGCTGGAACAGCATCGACCTGTACGGCAAGCTGCGGCAGATCGGCGAAGGTCGCCCGAAGTTCGTCCTGCACGATGGCCCCCCCTACGCCAACGGCAGCATCCATATCGGTCACGCAGTCAACAAGATCCTCAAGGACATCATCGTCCGCTCAAAGACCCTGGCGGGCTATGACGCCCCCTATGTGCCGGGCTGGGACTGCCACGGCCTGCCGATCGAGCACAAGGTCGAGACCACCCATGGCAAGAACCTACCCGCGGACAAGACCCGTGAGCTGTGCCGTGCCTACGCCGCCGAGCAGATCGAAGGCCAGAAGGCCGACTTCATCCGCCTGGGCGTGTTGGGTGACTGGGACAACCCCTACAAGACCATGGCTTTCGCCAACGAGGCCGGCGAGATCCGCGCCCTGGCCGAAATGGTCAAGCAGGGCTTCGTGTTCAAGGGCTTGAAACCGGTTAACTGGTGCTTCGATTGCGGCTCGGCCCTGGCTGAAGCCGAAGTCGAGTACGCCGACAAGAAGTCCGACGCCATCGACGTGGCCTTCCCGGTCGAAGACGCCGACAAACTGGCTGCTGCTTTCGGCCTGTCGAGCCTGGCCAAGCCAGCTGCCATCGTCATCTGGACCACCACGCCCTGGACCATCCCGGCCAACCAGGCCCTGAACGTCCACCCCGAATTCAACTACGCGCTGGTGGATACCGGCGCGCGCTTGCTGATTCTGGCCGAAGAGCTGGTGGAGTCCTGCCTTTCGCGCTACGGCCTGGAAGGCCAGGTCATCGCCACCGCCAAAGGCGAGGCGCTGGACCTGATCCGCTTCCGCCACCCCTTCTACGAGCGCCTGTCGCCCGTCTACCTGGCCGAGTACGTCGAGCTGGGTGCCGGTACCGGCATCGTCCACTCCGCGCCAGCCTACGGTGAGGACGACTTCCGTACCTGCAAACAGCACGGCATGAGCAATGACGACATCCTGAGCCCCGTTCAGAGCAACGGCGTATATGTGCAGGACCTGCCGTTCTTCGGCGGCCAGTTCATCTGGAAGGCCAACCCGGCCATCGTCGCCAAGCTCGAAGAAGTGGGTGCGCTGCTCAAGCACGAGGCCATCAACCACAGCTACATGCACTGCTGGCGCCACAAGACTCCGCTGATCTACCGCGCCACTGCGCAGTGGTTCGTCGGCATGGACAAGCAGCCGGAGCAGGGCTCCACGCTGCGCGAGCGCGCCCTGTCCGCCATCGACAAGACCGAGTTCGTTCCCGCCTGGGGCCAGGCGCGCCTGCACGGCATGATCGCCGGTCGCCCTGACTGGTGCATCTCCCGCCAGCGTAACTGGGGCGTGCCGATCCCGTTCTTCCTGCACAAGGCCACCGGTGAACTGCACCCGCGCACCGTTGAGCTGATGGAGCAGGTGGCCCAGCGCGTCGAACAGGAAGGCATCGAGGCCTGGTTCAAGCTGGACGCCGCCGAGCTGCTCGGCGACGAGGCCGGCCAGTACGACAAGATCAGCGACACCCTGGACGTCTGGTTCGACTCCGGTACCACCCACTGGCACGTGCTGCGCGGCTCCCATGCCGAACTGGGCCACGCCAGCGGTCCGGCGGCCGACCTCTACCTGGAAGGCTCCGACCAGCACCGTGGCTGGTTCCACTCCTCCTTGCTGACCGGCTGCGCCATCGACGGCCACGCGCCGTATCGTCAACTGCTGACCCACGGCTTCACCGTGGACGAGAGCGGTCGCAAGATGTCCAAGTCCCTGGGCAACGTGATCGCTCCGCAGCAAGTGACCGACAGCCTGGGTGCCGACATCCTGCGCCTGTGGGTATCGGCTACCGACTACTCCGGCGAAATGGCCGTTTCCCAGCAGATTCTGCAGCGCAGCGCCGATGCCTACCGCCGCATTCGCAACACCGCGCGCTTCCTGCTGGCCAACCTGAATGGCTTCGACCCGGTCAAGGACCTGCTGCCCGCCGAGGACATGCTGGCCCTGGATCGCTGGGCTGTGGACCGTGCCCTGCTGCTGCAGCGCGAACTGGAAGAAGCCTACGGCGAGTACCGTTTCTGGAACGTCTACTCCAAGGTGCACAACTTCTGCGTACAGGAGCTGGGCGGCTTCTACCTCGACATCATCAAGGACCGCCAGTACACCACCGCCGCTGACAGTGTGGCGCGCCGTTCCTGCCAGACCGCGCTGTTCCACATTGCCGAAGCGCTGGTGCGCTGGGTCGCGCCGATCCTGGCCTTCACCGCCGACGAGATCTGGCAGTATTTGCCGGGCGAGCGCAATGAGTCGGTGATGCTGAACACCTGGTACCAGGGTCTGAGCGAGCTGCCGGAAGGCTTCGAACTGGGTCGTGAGTTCTGGGAGCAGGTCATGGCAGTGAAGGCCTCGGTCAACAAGGAACTCGAGAACCTGCGTAGCAACAAGGCCATCGGCGGCAACCTGCAGGCCGAAGTGACTCTGTTCGCTGAAGATGCCCTGGCTGCGGCCCTGGCCAAGCTGGGCGATGAGCTGCGCTTCGTGCTGATCACCTCGGCAGCCGACGTCCAGCCCCTGGCCAGCGCTCCGGCCGATGCCGTGGAAACCGAAGTCGCCGGCCTCAAGCTGAAGATCCACAAATCCGCCCACACCAAGTGCGGCCGTTGCTGGCACCACCGCGCCGACGTCGGCCAGTTCGTGAAGCACCCGGACCTGTGTGCCCGTTGTGTGGAAAACATCGATGGAGCCGGCGAGGTTCGTCACTATGCCTAAGGCATATGGTCGTCTCGGCTGGCTGTGGCTGACCGCTCTCGTGTTCGTGCTGGACCAGGCGAGCAAGTGGTTCTTCGAGAGCGAGCTCAACCTCTACCAGCAGATCGTCGTCATCCCCGACTATTTCAGCTGGACCCTCGCCTACAACACCGGCGCGGCCTTCAGCTTCCTGGCTGACAGCTCAGGCTGGCAGCGCTGGCTGTTCGCCCTGATCGCCCTGGTGGTCAGCGGCGTACTGGTGGTGTGGCTGAAACGCCTGAAGCCCGAGGAAACCTGGCTGGCCATTGCGCTGGCCCTGGTCCTGGGCGGCGCCCTCGGCAACCTCTACGACCGCGTGGTGCTTGGCCACGTGGTCGATTTCATCCTGGTGCATTGGCAGAACCGCTGGTACTTCCCGGCGTTCAACCTGGCCGATAGCGCCATCACCGTCGGCGCCGTGATGCTGGCGCTGGATATGTTCAAAGCGAAGAAGTCCGGAGAACCTGCCCATGACTGAACATCGCATAGGGCCGGACATGGAAGTCACCCTGCATTTCGCCATCAAGCTGGATAACGGCGATGTGGTGGACAGCACCTTCGAGAAGAACCCGGCCACCTTCAAAGTGGGTGACGGCAACCTGCTCCCGGGCTTCGAGAGCGTGCTCTTCGGCCTGAAGAGTGGTGACAAGCGCGTTCTGGCCATCGAACCTGAGCAGGGCTTCGGCCAGCCCAATCCGCAGAACGTGCAGGTGATGCCCCGCGGCAACTTCCAGGACATGGAACTCTCCGAAGGCCTGCTGATCATCTTCAATGATGCGGCCAACGCCGAACTGCCTGGCGTGGTGAAGATGGTCGACGACACCCATGTGACCGTCGACTTCAACCACCCGCTGGCGGGCAAGCCGCTCTCCTTCGAGGTGGAGATCCTGTCGGTCAAGCCGGCCTGATCTTCACTCGTTCGGACGAGGTAACCACCATGCAAATCAAACTCGCCAACCCTCGCGGCTTCTGCGCCGGCGTCGATCGCGCCATCGAGATCGTCAACCGTGCCCTCGAGGTGTTTGGTCCGCCGATCTACGTGCGCCACGAAGTAGTGCACAACAAGTTCGTGGTCGAAGACCTGCGTTCTCGCGGTGCCGTGTTCGTCGAAGAACTCGACCAGGTGCCGGACAACGTGATCGTCATCTTCAGCGCCCACGGCGTTTCCCAGGCCGTGCGCCAGGAAGCCGCCCGCCGCGGCCTCAAGGTGTTCGACGCCACCTGCCCGCTGGTGACCAAGGTGCATATGGAGGTCGCGCGCTACAGCCGCGATGGCCGCGAATGCATCCTCATCGGTCACGCCGGCCACCCGGAAGTGGAAGGCACCATGGGACAGTATGACGTCAGCAACGGCGGCGCCATCTACCTGGTGGAAGACGAGGCGGACGTCGAGCGGCTGCAAGTGCGCAATGCCGATGCCCTGTCGTTCGTCACCCAGACCACCCTGTCCATGGACGACACCAGCCGCGTCATCGATGCGCTGCGCGCCAAGTTCCCCAACATTGGCGGCCCGCGCAAGGACGACATCTGCTACGCCACCCAGAACCGCCAGGATGCGGTGAAGCAGCTTGCCCACGAAAGTGATGTGGTGCTGGTAGTCGGCAGCCCGAACAGCTCCAACTCCAATCGCCTGCGCGAACTCGCCGAGCGCATGGATACCCCGGCCTACCTGATCGACGGCGCAGAAGACCTCAAGCGCGAATGGTTCGACAACGTGAAGCGCGTCGGCATCACCGCCGGCGCTTCCGCCCCCGAGGTGCTGGTACAAGGTGTGATCGATCAGCTTCGGGAGTGGGGCGCCGAAGTCGCCGTCGAGCTGGATGGTCGACCGGAGAACGTGACCTTCTCCATGCCGAAGGAATTGCGGGTGGTCAACGTCGGGTAGGGCTCGCGCCCAAAGTCTTGGCAAATGCCATGCGATTTCATTCGCGGGCATGGTGGTATATCAGCAGGAGCCCGGCGGTTGCTTGGCTCTGCGTACTCTCCCTGCTGCATTGATCACCAACTTCGTGACATGCGACTTGCCGTCGCTGCGGCAGAGAGTGAGTGTTCCGGCCTGAAAAGCACCTCCCAGCATGGTTGCCCTGCCTGTCGGTGTGTAACGGATGTAGCGCCTGACGGGCGAGTTACCCTTGATGACGACTCCCGCTGGTTGCGGGCCGATTTGCCTGATTAATACGTCGCTTTCGTCCCATCGCCCATTTCCATTCTGATCGGCATAGACCCACCAGCCGGTCGCCCAGTCTCCGTCCCGGTTGTCTACGAGGACGGCAACCTTCCTGAAGACAGACTCCTGCCGTGCAAGGGCGAGGCTTGAAGACAAAACCTGACTGGTTGCAGTCAGCTGTTGCGCCCTTATGAATCGAGTAAGCGACGGTGTCCCAAGGCCAATGCAAATGGCCAGGAGCGTGACGGCTACCAATAGCTCGATCAGGGTGAAACCGCGAGTATTCCCGGTCATGGCATCCTTGCCTTGATTGAAAGATCAACGGGATTTGCCTGTCATCCTTGGCCTTTGCCCGCTCGTCGCCGCTAAAAGGACCTGAATGAGAACTGACCGTTAAGCTTCTGGAAATGAAAGAATTTCTCAAGGTCGCCTGTTCCTGAAAGCCGCAAAGAAAACTCTTGAAATTGGCGGCAGATCACTCTGCGTCGTACAGGAATGACGCATCCTGTATGTACGAATTCACTGGGATCACGCGTGGAGGGCCCGTTTACGCTGCCTTTGGTTGTAAGGCGAAAGCGTGAAGTGAACTGAGGTGAAGGTCGGATGAAGTTGCGACAGGAGTCGGAGGATGCAAAATGGCTGTAACTGAAGGATTTCCAATTGAACTTGGGATCAAGAAGTCAAATCAGGCATTCCTCCGGTCGTCAAACCAAGAAGGTGACTCAGTGGGCAGAACAAAGCAGCGTGGTTTTACCCTCATCGAGCTTATGATCGTCGTCGCAATAGTTGCCATTCTGGCTGCAATTGCCTATCCCAGTTACCAGCAATATGTCATTCGCGGTAATCGTGCAGCCGCGCAGGCGCAGATGATGGATATCGCCAACCGTCAGCAGCAGTACCTCTTGGCGAATCGAACCTATGCAACCAAAGCACAGCTCGAGGCGAGCGGTTATGCACTGCCTACCGAGGTGGTTGGCCGATATACCTATGACATCACAGTGGGCAGTGGCTCTGTGCCCAGTTTCACCATCACCTTCACAGCTACCGGCTCGCAGGTTAGTGATGGCAACTTGACCCTCGATAATGAGGGCGAAAAGACCCCTTCTGGAAAGTGGTAGGTACCCTATGAACCGCACACTTTCCTTGAGCTCTCAGCGTGGCGTGACCCTCATTGAGGTGCTGGTAACCATCCTGATTCTGTCGGTGGGGTTGCTCGGCATGGCGGGACTCCAGGTCCGATTGCAACAGTCGGAGATTGAGGCCTATCAGCGCGCCCAGGCTTTGTTGTTGCTTGATGACATGGCCAACCGCATCACCACCAATCGCAATGTGGCATCGAGTTACGTTACCGGCACAGCAACTCCTGTGGGAACGGGGATGACCTGTGCAAGTGTGACCGGCTCTTCTTCGCGGCGCGACCGAGATATCAGCGAGTGGTGCAATACCTTGCAAGGTGCGGCAGAGACATCGGGTACGAGCAAGGTTGGCTCAATGGTAGGCGCGAGAGGGTGCGTGGAGTCGATTGGGAGCAACCAGTACCTGGTCACCATCGCCTGGCAAGGGTTGACACCGATTTCGGCTCCGCCATCTGGCGTGGCGTGCGGGGCCAATAGTTATGACGGTGCGACTGGGTCTACCTGCTCGGGTGACCTCTGCCGTCGTGTCATTACCACCATTGTGCGTGTCGCGGATCTATGAGTGATATGAATTTGACTTTTCGCGGCATTGTGCCCGGACGCCTCAGTCGCAGCCGGCAGTCGGGATTCAGTCTTGTCGAATTGATGATCGCTGCCACCATCAGTTTGCTGATGATGGCAGCGATCTTGACACTCTTCCTTGATGTGTCGAGAACCAACGATGAAATGGCCAAGACCAATGCTCAGATCGAGAACGGTCGATTTGCGCTGCAACTGCTTCAGGATGATTTGTCCCATGCGGGCTTTTGGGGGGGCTACGTCCCGGATTTCGACGACCTGAGTAACACAGAGACACCAGCTGAGGTGCCTGATGACGTGCCCAGTCCCTGCTCATGGGCTGCGGCAGATAACGCGAATTTCCTGGGCATCTCCGTTCAGGTGTACGACGACGTGCCACCCGGATGCAGCGGCATAGTCACCGACAAGAAGGCGAACACCGACGTCCTGGTTGTCCGCCACGCGGAACCATGCCGTCCCGGTGTTGGCAATTGTGAAGCGGCAGATGCCACCAAGCTTTATTTCCAGCCATCTTTCTGCACGGACGATGCTGCGCGCTATGCGCTGGGTACCAGCGGTTTCACCATGAGAAAAAGGGACTGCACCGCGCTTTCGGAGAAGCGAAAGTTCGTCTCCAACATTTATTACATTCGCGATCATTCAGTCACTGCAGGCGACGGCATTCCCACGCTCATGCGTTCCGAGTTCGGAGTTGGAGCGGCGCCAGAGGCGGCGAAGGCCCTTATTGAAGGTATCGAGGGGTTTCGGGTCGAACTCGGTATCGACAGCGCCGGTGACAGTGGCGCGGTTAATGACTACACGGCAGCTGCCAGCTTTGCAGTGGATGCCAGTGGCGACACCAACTATTCACAACCACTCAATCGAGGTGATGGTGCGCCTGATGGTGACTTCGTGCGTTGCCCCGCCGCGGGCTGTTCGGTCGACCAACTCATAGACGTAGTCGCAGTAAAAGTTTTCCTGTTGGTGAGGAGCATTCAACCCTCGCCCGGTTACAGCGATGGCAAGACCTACGCCTTGGGCCAAGCTTCACCGGCCGCACAGGTGGTTGGTACCAACTACAAGCGTCATGTCTATTCAACCACTGTTCGGCTGGTCAATGTTTCAGGCCGGAGGGAAACCCCATGACGATGAGTGCCGCGCGGCTCTATCAACAGGGCGCGACCCTGGTGATTGGGCTGATCATGCTGTTAATGCTTACGTTGCTGGTTGGTAGTGCGTTCACCATGAGTGGCGCCAGCCTCAAATCGGTCGGAAACATGCAGGCACGTGACGAAGCGCTGGCGGCTGCCAATATCGCTACTGAACAGGTCATCAGTTCGCCGTTCACGGATAACCCGGATGACGAATCGATTGTTGTGGATATCAACAACGATGGCGCCACCGATTACACCGTCGATATAGCTCAGCCTGTTTGCATCAGTGAAACCGAGCTGCCTGTAGTCGAAGAAGGTCACGAAAGCGGCGTGCGTGCCGGGGTGGTAGCGCCTGATTCCCAGTGGAGCACAGTCTGGGAACTGGTTGCGACAGTGACCGATCCTGCGAGTGGCGCATCCACGCGGGTCCGCTCGGGCGTACGGGTCCTGCTATCTGAGAGCGAAAAGGAAAGTGTGTGTCCGTAATCAAGGCTTGTTTCGGGAGAGCACCATGAGCTCTGGTTTCTTGAAGGGAATGGCGGCCGCTGCGGCCCTGACAGTTTGGCTACCTGTCCAGGCTGAGGATATCGATCTTTTCGTGAGCACTACGCCCACCTCCAACGATGTGCCGAATGTGCTAATCGTGCTGGATAACACCGCCAACTGGAACAACGCCTTCTCTAATGAAATGACGGCGCTGAGCACAGTGCTGAGTGGCCTGGATCCTGATAAGTTTCGCGTTGGTCTGATGATGTTCACGGAAACTGGAGGGGGCAACTCGAATACGGATGGCGCATATGTGCGCGCAGCTATCCGATTGATGAATAGCGCCAACAAGACAAAGTATCAGCAGCTGATCCAGAGCCTGCATATCACCAACGATAAATCCAACGGTGGTAAGGCGGGCCTGGCGATGTGGGAGGCGTACCAGTATTTCTCCGCTGGGGCTCCACATGCAGGCAATGGCAAGAACAAGTCAGACTATACCGGTAACAACTCCGGGACGACTGCCTCGAATGCCATCTATTCGATTTCGGGGAATGCCCTTTCCTCCAAGAATGCCACTGTTTACAACACGCCAATTGCGTCCGGTTGCGCAAAGAACTTCATTATCTACATCAGTAACGGTGCAGCGCAGGATAACAACGCCGACATAACTGCAGGCACTGCGGCGCTGGCTGCCGCGGGAGGTAGCACGGCCACCATCCCGATTTCCCCCAGTGGTTCGCAGAATAACGTGGCGGACGAGTGGGCGCGTTTCATGCGAGCGAGTGATCTTAATGTCAAGACTTATACGCTCGACGTGAACAAGGTCACCACAGGCCAGGGGCCTGGTTGGACTGCGCTGATGAAAAGCATGTCGAATGTAAGCGGGGGAAAGTACTTCGACGTGACCAGTACAGGATCGGAAATTGCGGACGCTCTAAACGCCGTATTCTCTGAAATCCAGCCCGTGAATAGCGCATTTGCTTCTGTCAGCCTACCTGTCAGTGTCAATACACAAGGTACTTACCTGAATCAGGTATTCATCGGGATGTTCCGGCCTGATGCGAACATGATGCCTAGGTGGATGGGCAATCTGAAGCAGTACAAGCTAGGCATTTCTGATGGTGCATTGCGATTGCAGGACGCCGACGGCGATACCGCCGTCAATACTTCGACCAACTTCATTACCCCATGTGCACGTAGTTACTGGACTCCTTCGACACTTGATAGTTACTGGTCGTATAGTGGTGAAGCCCAAGGCGCGTGCACCGAGATAACCAACTCGGGTAGCTCGAATAGCCCCGATGGCAATGTGGTTGAAAAGGGTGGTCAAGCTTATCTATTGCGAAATGAGGACGCGCGCTCTGTCTTCACCTGCGATCCCACCTTTGCTTCCTGTACGCAAATGACGGACTTCTCCTCCGGCAACTCCGCCATTTCGGCGAGTTTACTTGGGGTTTCTGCGACGGATGATCCAGCGGACTCAGATACGACCCCTGAGCGCACCGAATTGATCAATTGGGTGCGAGGCGTAGACCTTGATGACGAAAATGGAGGCGGCGTAACTTCGGAAATGCGTCCATCCGTACATGGCGATGTGGTGCACTCCCGCCCAGTGGCTATCGACTACGGGACGACAGGGTCACCTCAGGTTGTCGTTTACTATGGTGGCAACGATGGTGCATTCCGCGCGATCAATGGAAATCGAACCGCCAGTATTGGCTCAGGGACTTCGGCGGCCCCTGCCGGGAGCGAGCTTTGGTCATTCGTTCCTCCTGAGTTCTACGGAAAGCTCAACCGCCTTCGCGAAAACAGCTCGACCATCAGCTTCCAGGGCAGCGAGGGTGGTGAACCTAAGGATTATGGTATCGATGGGCCGATAACGGCATTTCGCGGCAGCATAAGCGGCACTCAGAAAACCTTTATCTACGCGGGAATGCGCCGAGGTGGGCGGGCCCTTTATGCATTTGACGTTACCAGTCCGACGAGCCCTGCACTGAAGTGGAAGATTGGTTGCCCGAACACGAATAACGATACGGGCTGCAGCACGGGCATGAGTGGTATTGGCCAGACCTGGTCTTCCGCCACGGTGCTCAACGCTTCGGGCTATGGTTCTGGCGCCTCGCCATTGCTGATCATGGGAGGTGGCTACGACACCTGCGAAGACGTTGATACCGGCACCGCCAACAACTCATGTACCAGCTCTAGCAAGGGCAATAAGATTTATGTGCTGGATGCCCAAACAGGCCAGCCGCTAAAGGTGCTGGATACCTTGAGGGGTGTAGTTGGTGATATCACCGTAGTGACGAACAGTTCGGGCCTTGCAACCTATGCCTATGCGGTTGACCTTGGCGGGAATGTTTATCGGATCACTATTGGCGGTGCCGCGCCGGGAAGCTGGACAATCACCCGGATTGCAGCGCTGGGGTGCGATGATGGCGGAACTTGCAGTAGTAATCGGAAATTCATGTTTGCTCCGGAAGTCGTTTCTTCTGGCGGCAGCTACTTCCTTCAGATCGGCTCCGGGGATAGAGAAAAGCCGCTCAGCACATATGGTGCGACTGCTGCCGTTACCAACTTTTTCTTCAATATCAAGGATCGGCCGACTCAGTCTGACTGGCTGTCCACTGATACCTGTACGGGCGATGTGATCTGCCTGGATTCATTGCTGGAGATTTCCGGTAGTTCCAATCCGACCCAGGCCGATCTGAACTCAAAACCCAAAGGTTGGCGCCTTGAACTGGCTTCCGCAGAGCAGGTCGTGACGTCGGCGGTCACTCTGTTCGGCCGGATTGTATTCAACACCCATGAACCGACGCCGCCTGATCCAGGTGCCTGTACGACGCTGGGAACAAACCGCGCCTATAACATTGCCTATACGGATGCATCCGGTCTGGATGAAGGGCGCTTCGTCGAAGTCGAAGGGGGAGGATTGTCACCCTCTCCCGTAGCAGGCGAGGTTGTATTGGATGATGGAACTAAACTGCCGTTCGTATGCACGATCGATTGTTTTAAGCCAGATCCTACCTTCAGCACCGTAACGCAGCCCAAAGGCCGGGTTTACTGGAGCATTGATCGAGAATGATCCGGATATCCATGAAGTTGAATTGGATGGGTGGCGCCGCGCGGCGCTATTCATCTGGGTTCACGCTGATCGAGCTGATGGTTACCCTTGCGGTATTGGCCGTGTTGATCGGAATTGCCGTTCCTTCTTTCACGGATGTGACGCTGGGTAGCAAGCTTCGGGGGCAGGCCAACGACTTGGCTGCAGGTGCCGCGGTGGCGCGAAGCGAGGCGGTCAAGCGCAATCAGAGCGTAACCCTGTGTGCTTCGTCTAACGGGACGACTTGCGCATCGTCCGGCGGATGGCAGCAGGGATGGATTGTCCGGAGTTCCGGCGGCGTTGTTGTGCAGACCCATTCGGCCGCGCCGAGCGGATTTATTATTGCCGATACAGGTGCCGATGACGCGCATAGCATCAGTTTTTTACCCACTGGCCTCGCGTCGGCTGCAATCGAGCTGAAGATATGCCGCTCTTCGCCGGAAGCCGGTGACCAGGAACGCTTGGTCAGGATCAGCATGACCGGGCGGACATACGTAACCAAGACGACCACGGGTGACTGTTCCTAGCCGGTGCATTCTTTGCACAGTCGTCCGACGCAATTCCTCCTCTCCCTGCCTTAGAATCCCCTCGCCAGGTGCGGAGTTTGTTCCCGCACCCTGGCGCTGCGTTCAAATCGTAGATGCGTCGCTTGCGTGCGACAGCCTTTACAGGCTGTCGCCGACGGCGTTGCACGGGTGTTCCTGTTGTTCTGGAGGTTTCATGCGCGTTTTGCTGGTCGGAGGGGGGGCTATCGGGTTGCTGTCTGCATACTCGCTGGCGCAGGCAGGGGCTGAAGTCTGCTTGCTGGACAAGGGAGAGTGCGGGCGCGAGTCCTCTTGGGCTGGCGGAGGCATCGTCTCCCCTCTCTATCCCTGGCGATACTCCTCCGCCGTGACGGCGCTGGCCCATTGGTCCCAGGACTACTACCCGGGTCTGGGGCAGCGTCTGTTCGCCGAGACCGGTATAGACCCCGAAGTCCATGAAACTGGCCTGTATTGGCTGGATCTGGATGACGAGGAGGAGGCGTTGGCCTGGGCCGCGCGCGAGGGCCGACCGTTGTCGCCGGTTGCGATGGATCAGGTGCACGCTGCTGTGCCTCCGTTGGGGCCGGGGTATGCGCGGGCAATCTATATGGCTGGCGTGGCCAATGTGCGCAATCCGCGCCTGACCCGGGCGTTACGGGAAGCCCTCTTGCAGATGCCGAATGTTTCCTTGCGCGAGAACTGTGAGGTGCGCGGTTTCATCCGCGACGGCGGGCGCATTCTTGGCGTGAACACGGCTGAAGGCGATCTGTTGGCCGATCAAGTCGTCCTTGCGGCCGGCGCCTGGAGTGGTGAGCTGCTGGCCAGCCTCGGGCTGGTGCTGCCCGTGGAGCCGGTCAAGGGCCAGATGATTCTTTTCAAATGCGCGCCGGATTTCCTCCCCGCCATTGTGCTGGCCAAGGGGCGTTACGCGATTCCGCGTCGCGATGGTCATATCCTGGTGGGCAGCACCCTGGAACACGCCGGCTTCGACAAGGCGCCAACGGACGAAGCCCTGGAAAGCCTGAAGGCTTCTGCCTTCGAGTTGTTGCCGCAACTGGCGGATGCCGAATTGGTAGGGCACTGGGCGGGGCTGCGTCCAGGGTCGCCGGAAGGGATTCCCTTCATCGGGCCGGTGCCCGGAGTGGATGGTCTCTGGCTCAACTGCGGCCACTACCGCAACGGGTTGGTACTGGCGCCTGCCTCCTGCCAATTGCTGGCGGACCTTCTCCTTGGCCGGGAGCCCGTCATCGACCCGCAGCCCTATGCGCCCAAGGGCCGTTTGGGCTGACCGCATCCTGATGCCCTCGTAGGTATCGTGCGCTTCGCTGTGCCCCTTTGAGCTTGCCCATTCTTGTGGGCAAGCTCGCAGATCGTAAAACCCAATTTAAAACGAACGTCCCACTCAGCTACTATTCGCGCACAATTTGCCGCTGGTCGTGAAATTCGACCGCTTGTCATGGATGTCTGGCAAAGCTGGAGCAGGAAGCTTCGTTGCGCGGGCACTCGCCCGCTCGAGTTCGCACCGTTTAGTTTGGGAGGGGCAGGGAATGTCGCAGCGAGGTTTTACGCTGATCGAACTGCTGGTCACGCTAGCCGTGCTCGTGGTTCTGATCGGCCTGGCAGCACCGAATCTCTCCCAATTGCTTCGCAACAGTCGGGCGTCAGCGGAGTTGAGCGCGTTTTCCGACATGCTCAACTATGCGCGGCGCGAAGCCGTGCAGGGCGCGCAGACGATCAGGGTGCGCGGGCCGCTGGCCGCCGACGGCGCATGGCAGGTGCTGCGCGAGCGTGATAGTCAGGAGTTGCGGCGGTTCACGCCGCTGTCTTTGTTCGCAGTCGAGCCCGAAGGGTTGCAAAGTGTCCTCTTCGACTCTCAGGGACGCCTGTTGAGTGCCGCCAGGGTGAATCTCGATCTAGCGGTAAAGGACTCCAGCCTCGATTGCGCTGCCTTTAATCGCACGATCTCTATCGAACTGTCCGGGTCGATCTCCCAGCAGAAGGGGGATTGCCAATGAAATTCGGATTTCAGCGTGGGGCCTCTCTGATAGAGGTCCTGGTCGCGCTGGTGCTCTTCTCAATAGGTGTTCTGGGGCTCGCGGCCATGCAGCTCACCGCGCTGAAGGCCAATCAGACGGCATCCGTACGCACTCACGCAATCTTCCTGGCCTATGAGATGGCGGACCGGATGCGTGCGGCGCGCGGGGATGCGCAGGCCGGGTTTTACAACCTGGCAATTGGCGCCGAGTTGCCTTGCGACCCAGCGAGTGAGACTTGCCTGCCGTTCCAACGAGACCTGGCGGAGTGGCGGGCCAACCTGGCGCGGCAACTGCCCGACGGGAATGGCGGAGTCACGCAGAACGGTGACCGTTTCACGGTCGTCGTGCAATGGAACGAAGAGAGGGTAGGTGGAAGCAACGCCCAGCAATTCTCATTCGTCACGCAGATTTGACGGGGTGCGCATGCGCAAGCAACACGGCTTGAGCCTGGTGGAACTGATGGTGGCCATGGCACTTGGCCTGGTTATCAGCCTGGCAGTGCTCCAAGTATTCATCAGCAACAAAAATACCTTTCTGCTCCAGGGAGCGGCCGGCCACTTGCAGGAGAATGGTCGTTTCGCTCTTCAGTACCTGGCTGCTGAATTACGTCCTGCAGGCGTGGGGGTAGGAACCCGGCTCGATGAAGAGGATATCTGCGTGGTCGCCAGTAACGGAACCGCAGCGGAATGGGGTTCGATGAATCGCCCGATCTGGGGCAAGCGTAACGCTGCGGCTGGCGGATTGGGCGCAGTGGGCACCGACGAACTGTCTATCTTCGCCAACGACGGCTGCGAGTCCTTCCTCACCGCCGGCGAGCTTCTCAAGCCCGGGCAGAACGCAAATCTCAAGGTCACGGCCTATTGCCCGAGCATGCAGAAAGATCATGCGGTGATGGTGTTGGACATGGAAAAGGCAGTGATCGTCCGCATAACCAACAAGCCGAATTCATCCGGCTCCGGTCAAGTGACCCTTACCCATGCCGCTGGCAACAACGATAAGAACGCCAAGTGCGGTGGCTTCAAGTTTTCCGATATCCAGTTCACCAGTCCGGCGCGGGTGGTGGGGTTCGCTCATAAGACCTTCTACGTTGCCGATACCGGCCGTACCTCGGTGACTGGGCAGCCGGTCCGCGCCCTGTTTGTCCGCGACACGGCGCAGGTTCCGGTGCAGACCAATGAGGTCATCGAGGGTGTGGAGTCCCTGCGCACTAGCTTCGGTGTCGCGGCGGGCAACAATGTGGGCGTTCAGGCCTACCTGAGTCCTACCGAGGTAGAGGCGGCCAACCGCTGGCGCGATGTCCGTACGGTGAAGTTCGATCTGTTGTTGGTCAGCGAGGAACGGGTTACAGGGGCGCAGGACCAGGCCATCCAATTCGGTGGCACGACGGTGGCGGCCGATGGGCGACTGCGCCAGGTATTCAGCACGGTAGTAGCCCTGCGCAATCGGATCGACTGACAAGACAAGGATGAATATGCACGAGCAAAAAGGGGCGGTGCTGCTGGTCTGCCTGATTGCAATCCTGGCCTTGACCGTGCTCGGGGTGACGGCGATGTCCAGTAGCACCCTGCAAGAGCGCATGGCCGGTGGCGCCCGGGATTACAACGTGGCGTTCCAGGCGGCGGAAAGCGCGCTGCGGGTCGGCGAGGCCTATGTACGTCAGCAGGTGGAGGCCAGCGTCGATCCGGCCCAACTCTTCCAGGCAAGCACTGATTGTCCTGCTGTGACAGACGCACAGTGGTCACCTCCGGCTGAGCTCAATGCCAAACCTCAGCAACCGGACTGCCGGGTGCGCAGTTTCTACGGCGCCTCGGGTGGGGCGAACTCCTTCATTTGCGAAACCGATGGTTCGATTGCCGAGAACCGCGCCTTCGACTGCCTGAGTCGAACGTATCTGTTCAATGTCGAAGCCACCGGATACGGCAGCGGGGACGCTGAAGTACACCTGCGCTCCACCGTGGCCATTGCCATTCGCAGCCAGAACTGATCGAAGGGAGACGCAAATGATCAGGTCGAAAATCCTATTTGCGGTACGGGTAATGGTGGCCGGTCTGCTGACCGCTGGCATTAGCCATAGCGCCCTGGCGGCCTTCGTGCCGTCGCAGGTTCCTTTGAACCTGGGCGGCCAGGTCGAGCCGAACCTGATGTTCATCCTGGACGATTCCGGGTCGATGCGCTGGGGCTTTCTGCCGGACGATCTGAAGCCTTCCTACCTCGAGCGCACAGGCGATTGGTACGAGCGCAAGGAATGCACGGGGCGGGGTGCGTACGCCGGTAACAATCTGCATTTCTGCCCCAAGAGCGGTCATCGTTACCTGGCCTCCAGCCACCTGAACAAGTCCTACTACAACCCGTCCGTGCAGTACCTGCCGCCAATCAAGAGCGACGGGCAGCGCTACGCCAATGCGAGCTTCTCGGCCGCATACGTGGATGGTTATGCGGGAGGACAGACGGTCAACCTCGGCAGCAACTACATGGCGATCATGGACGACTATTTTTCGCCCAGCAGCTATGAGTGCCTCAACAAACGCTGCAGCAACGTGGAGTACTACAACGGTTTCGCCGTAGGGGCGGCAACTGGCGGGGTTGCTGCGTTCTATTTCGACTACGTTGGCGGGGGCTCCTGCTCCAGCAATCCGCGTCAGGACGCCTGCTATACCGAGCGCAGTGTGGGGGCGGCCGAGCAGCAGAACTTTGCCAACTGGTTCTCCTATTATCGCAGCCGCATGATGTCGGCCAAGGCCGGTGTAAGCCAGGCGTTTTCGGGGTTGTCCGGCGACGTCCGGGTAGGCTACGGCGCGATCAACGTGACAGGACAAAGCGTTGACGGCGGCTCCACTGACACCTTGGTGCGAGGCGTAAGGCGTTTCGAGGGTAGTGGTCGCTCCGAGTTCTACAATTGGCTGTTCGCCGCCTCGGCTTCTGGGGGCACGCCATTGCGCCGGGCCCTGGGGGATGCCGGTGAGTACTTCTCCCGCACTGACGCCTCAGGACCGTGGAGTTCGACTCCCGGTCAGGCGGGAGGCAAGGAGTATTCCTGCCGCCAGAGCTACACGATTCTGACCACCGACGGCTACTGGAACAACGATGCCGCTTCCAAAAAAGCGGCGCGTGCGAATGTGGACAACAGCAACGGCCCGGTGATCAGTGGACCGGATGGGGAGTCCTACCGTTACGTGCCAAAGTCCCCATTCAGCGACAGTCAGAAAGACACCTTGGCTGACGTTGCCATGTATTACTGGAGCCGCGACCTGCATTCCGACCTGGCCAACCGGGTGCCGACCGATCCGTCCGATCCCGCATTCTGGCAGCACATGGTGACCTTTGGCGTGGGCCTGGGGATGAGTGGGACCATCGACCCGAAAACAGCTTTCGCTGCAATTGGCACCGGTGCTTCCGTGACCTGGCCCGACCCGGCCAGTAGCGAGCCGGCCAAGCTGGATGATCTGTTGCACGCGGCAGTGAACAGTCGGGGTGGTTTTTTCAGTGCCCAGGACCCGCAACAGTTCGCCACAGCGCTGGGCGATACCCTGGCCTCGATTGCCGACCGCACCGGGTCGAATACCTCGGCAGTACCCAACGCTCGTCGCCTGGACAGCAATACCTTGGTCTATGAGGCGTTCTATAGCAGTGCAGACTGGTCCGGCAAGTTGCTGGCCAAACGTCCGACACAGACCAGTGCTGGGGTGGTATTCAAGGAAGTGTGGGAGGCAGGGCGGAAGTTGGGCACAGGTACACGTAGCCTGTTCACCCATGACGGCGCCGCAGGCAGGGACCATGGCGTAGCCCTGAGCTGGGGTGACCTGTCGACTGACCTCAAGGCTCGCTTCGACAACAATGAGGCGCTGTTCAACTACCTGATGGGCAGCCGCGCCAACGAGGCGCCGGCCGGGCTGAAGTACCGAAATCGTTCGACCTTGCTCGGCGATATCGTCAACTCCACCCTGGTGCTCGCCAACAAGCAGGACTGGGGCTTCCATGGCCGCGTGCCAGTGCCGAGCGATGGGCAGAGCTATGCGCAGTTCGTTGCTGCCAAGGCAAGCAAGGCGCCGGTGCTGTTCGTCGGCGCCAACGACGGATTCCTGCATGCTTTCAACGCCAACGACGGCAACGAGCTCTTCGGCTACATGCCCAGTGGCGTGCTGGATAACGTCAAACTCCTGGCTAACAGCGATTACAAGCACCGCTACTTTGTGGATGGCAAGCTGCATATCCGTGATGCCCGTCTGAACGACGAGTGGCGAACCGTGCTGCTCGGCAGCCTGGGAGCAGGTGGGAAGACTGTCTTCGCCCTCGACGTTACCGATGTCTCCACCAGTGGTTTTGGAGCCAGCAAGGTGCTCTGGGAGATCAAGGACGACGCTGACCTGGGCTATAACTTCGGCGAACCGCTGGTTGGGCGCATGAAGGATGGCAGCTGGGCGGCCATCTTCGGCAATGGCTACGGCAGCACCAATGATGACTCCGTACTGTTCATCGTCGATCTGGCTACTGGCGCGGTGAACAAGGTCCGCGCAGGAACCTCCACCGGCGGTCTTTCCAGCCCGTCGTTCGTGTACGCCACAGACGACGCCGGCAATATCTATGTGCAGGACGTTTATGCCGGTGACCTCAACGGTAACCTTTGGAAATTCAACCTGAAGAGCAATGGTTCCGGCGTTGGTGATTTCGAGGTCAGCCTGAAGTCAGGCAACAAGCCGCAGCCGCTGTACGTGGCGGCCAATGCCCAAGGCACGCGCCAACCCATCACCGTCAAGCCGGAGATCGCCTACCATCCGGACGGCGAGGCCAAAGGTGCGGTGGTCTACTTTGGCACCGGGCGCCTGTATAGCTCGGGAGATGTCGTGGATCTGGGCACGCAGACCATCTATGGGATCTGGGACAAGAAGGCCAGCAGTGGTTCCTCCATCGCCTTTACGGGTCGCTCGGCGCTCGAATCACGATCAATCCTTCTTGAGGGTAAAGCGTTCTCACGTGATGTCAGGGTCGTGGATGCGCCGGCCAATGGCCTGGATTGGACCACCAAGCGGGGCTGGTACCTCGACTTGGCCTCACCGTCTCTGGGGGCCCAGGGCGAGCGGATGATCTTCTCCCCGCGCATTCTGCTCAATCGCCTGGTCGTCGAGACTGCCATCCCGTCCTCCGATCCCTGCCAGGCCGGCGGCTCCGGCTGGACAATGGTGCTCGACATGGCTACCGGCGGGCGGCTCAACTACGTCTTGCTGGACCTGAACAAGGACGGCAAGTTCACCGAAGCCGATATGGTCGACGTCGATGGGCAGAAGCTCCCGCCGTCCGGTATCGGCTCCACGGGCAGCATACCCACCGGTTCGTTCGACTTGATCGACCCGCAGAAATATTGGCTTTGCCGCGGTACCGGGGTGGACGATTGCATTCCTGCAGCCAATACCTTGAACGTGCTGGAAGGCCGCCAGTCCTGGAACCAGATTCGATGAAGAACAGCAAGGCGTTCACGCTGATTGAACTGATGATCGTGGTGGCTGTGATCGGCATACTCGCTGCAATTGCCTATCCCAGCTACACGGAGCACGTGCGACGCGGGAAGCGGGCCGAAGCCAAGGCCGCCCTGATGGAGGGCGCGCAGGCATTGGAGCGCTATTACTCCACCCACAGCTCCTACCTGGATGCCAACGGGAATTTCGCTGCCGTTTTTGCCACACAGACGCCAGCTTCGGGGGCGGCCAACTTCACCCTTGCCGCTCAAGGGACGGCGACCGCAACCACCTTCCAGCTGCGGGCCACCCGAACCGGCAGCATGGCGGGTGACCCGTGCGGCGACTTCCAGATCAGCCACACCGGTGCGCGCACGCTGGCCAATGCGACGCGCACCGTGGCCGAGTGCTGGTAGGCACTAGCGGGCAGGTTCGTTGCGGGTTCGCCATCCGGCGCCTGCTGCACTCCGGAGGCATTTGTAGGAGCCTGCTCGTTGGTGAGCTGGCTCTTGAGGGCCGGTGTCAGTCGATGCCCAGCTTCTTCAGGCGGTAACGCATCGAGCGGAACGTCAGGCCCAGGCGCTGGGCCGCGGCGGTGCGATTCCAGCGGGTTTCTTCGAGGGCCTGCATGATCAGCTTGCGCTCGATGTCTTCCAGGTAGTCTTCCAGATTGTCGATCTGCGCGAGGTTGGCCTCTCCGCCTTCGACCGCACCGCCCGCTTCGGCCAGTCGCAGGTCGCGTGCCTGGATCTGGTCATCCTCGCAAAGCGTGTAGGCACGCTCGAGCATGTTCTCCAGCTCGCGCACGTTACCGGGGAAGCGGTAGCACTTGAGCTTGTCGAGGGCCTCCGGGGCGAGGCTGGCGGCGGGCAGTCCACTCTGTTGGGCCAGGCGCTTGAGCATGGATTCGGCCAACAGGGGGATGTCTTCCCGGCGTTCGCGCAGCGGCGGCACGCTGAGTTCGATCACATTGAGGCGGTAGTAGAGGTCCTGACGGAAACGGCCGGCGGTCACTTCGGCGGCCAGATCCTTGTGGGTGGCGCTGAGGATGCGCACGTCGACCACCACTTCCTGCTGTCCACCCACGGCCCGAATGGCTTTCTCCTGGATGGCGCGCAGCAGCTTGACCTGCATGGCCAGTGGCAGATCGGCTACTTCGTCCAGGAACAGGGTGCCGCCATTGGCGGCCTGGAACAGACCCTGCTTGTCCTCCACAGCGCCGGTGAAGCTGCCCTTTTTGTGGCCGAAGAATTCGCTTTCCATCAGCTCGGACGGAATGGCACCGCAGTTGACCGGCACGAAGGGGCGTTCGGCGCGCGGACCCTGCTCGTGGATCAGCCGCGCCACCAGCTCCTTGCCGCTGCCCGATTCGCCGCTGATGTACACCGGTGCTTGGCTGCGGGCGAGCTTCTGGATCTGTTTGCGCAGGGCGTTCATGGGCGGTGAGGTGCCCAGCAGGCGACCGTCTACCGGCGCTTCGCCCTCCTCGGGAGAGCTGAGGCGCAGGGCGGTGTTGACCAGCTCACGCAGGCGGCCGAGATCCACGGGCTTGGTGACGAAGTCGAAGGCCCCGGCCTTGAGCGCGTTCACGGCGGTATCGAGGCTGCCGTAGGCGGTGATCATCGCCACCGGGACCATCGGGTGGCGCTGCTGGATGTACTGCACCAGTTCCAGGCCAGTGCCGTCGGGCAGGCGCATGTCGGTCAGGCACAGGTCGAAGGGCTCGCGGGCCAGCCAATCGCGGGCCTCCTTGAGGTTGCGGGCGCTGCGGGTGTCGAGCTTCATCCGGCCGAGGGTGATTTCCAGCAATTCGCGGATATCGGGCTCGTCGTCGACGATCAGGGCTCTCTGTCGGGTCATGGTCAGCTCAGTTTGCGCGGATGGGCGAAGGTAATGCGGAAGCAACTGCCGCCGTGCTCGCGCGGTTTGTAGTCAAGGCGGGCCTGGTTGCTCTCGCAGAGTTCACGGGAGATGTACAGGCCAAGGCCGGTGCCCTTGCTTTCGGTGGTGAAGAAGGGTTCGAAGATATTGTGTACCTGCTCAGGCGGGATGCCTTCCCCGTCGTCCTCCACTTCCAGTACCGGCAGGTCGCTTTCGGGGTCGCGGAACAGCTTGAGCCAGACCTGGCCCTGGGTGTTTTTCTTGCTGCTGTAGCGCAGGCCGTTCTGCACCAGGTTGGTCAGCACCTGGGTGAGCTGGTGCGGGTCCATGCGAGTCTGCAGGGTGCTGCCGAGCGTGCTCAGGTGCACAGTCTGGTTGGGGCTGGAGGACGTGCGGAATTCGCTGGTGAAGCGAGTCAGCCAGTACTTGAGATCCAGTAGCTGCGGTTCCGACTGGCGACGGCGGGAAAGCTGGAGCACGTTCTCGATCACGAGGTTCATGCGCCGCGAGTGGTCCTGAATGATCTGCGCCAGGCGCCGATCGGGGCTCTGGAGTTCGTCCGATTCCTGCAGCAGCTGGGCCGCATGGCTGATCGCGCCCAGGGGGTTGCGGATTTCATGGGCGATGCCGGCGGTCAGGCGGCCGAGGGAGGCGAGCTTGAGCTGCTGGGCCTGTTGGGCGATCTGCGAGATGTCTTCGAGGAAGATCAGGGTGTTCTGCTGACCGCCCCGCTGGAGGTGGACGAAGCTCGGTTGCAGCGTCGGGCCATCGGCGAACGCCTGGAGGCTCTGCGGCCGGAGGGTTGGGTTGGCGAGCCAGAGCTGCAGGCTTTCCAGCAACTCCGGACACTGGCTGCTCAGGGTACGACCCGACAGGTTGTCCTTGCCCAGCAGGGTTTGGGCGCCGTTGTTGGCGAGCAGGACCAGGTTCTGAGGGTCAAGCACCAGGATGCCGGTGCGCATGCGCTCGAGGATCTGGGCGTTCAGCGCCTCCAGACTCGCCACATCCTCTGCGCGCTGCTCCGCAAGCGTCTCGCTGAGTTGCAGGCGTCGACTCAGTCCCTGGATGAATAGTGCTGCGGCGAAACACAGGGTGCCGAAACCACCGGCCTGGACGAATTGGCTGGCGGCCTCGGGTTGGCTGATGCTGAGGTAGAAGGTCAGGTAAATCAGCCCGATCGCCGCCACGGCAGCCACCAGGAGTCCGATACGCCCTCGCAGGAGGATATTGGAGATGGCCACCGAGACCACGATGAGGTTCGCGATGCCACTTGGTGTACCGCCTGCCGCGAAGAACAGGCAGGAGAGCAGCAACACATCCACCACGGCCAGGCTGAAGACCTGCACCATGCTCCTCGGACGGGGCACCAGTGCGGCGATCAGGGCGTTCAGGATCAGGTAGAACCAGCTGGCGTTGCGAAACAGGTCGGGCCGCGCGAGATCCAGCAGACGGTCGTCCAATTCGCTGGAGATCAGCAGGACCAGCACCAGGCCGATCAGCAGCCGGTAGAGGCTGTAGAGACGGAAGATGCGTCGCCCCTGGGCGCTGAGCCCGGTCGGGAGGGGGCGGATATCAGCGTTCACCGGAACCCTGGTCCTGTTCCAGATGGGCCCGGCTGCAGTACCAGCGATCGTCCTGGGACAGGGCGTGGTTGCGAGGAACGTGAACGCCGCATTGTGCGCAACGCACCATCGGTTGTGTTTCGTCCTGCTGGCGTGGCTTGGGGCGGGGCGTCGAGGGAGTCTTGAAGCGGCGCCACAGCCAGATGGCGGCGAAGATCACGACAATCCAGAACAGCAGGCGAAACATGCCGAAGGTGCTCACTTCTTGATGGAAAGCTGGCAGTTTAGCCAAGCCGGTTGCCTGCGCACAGAGACCCGCCGCACGCTGGTGCAACTTGCGTGGTTTTCGCTGCGGACGCGCCGGAGTATGGTGGCCTAGAGGCGCATTCGATGCCTCGCACAACGCTCGGGAGGCGGCCATGCGCCAAAACCTGCGAATCGTGATGGCCCAGCTCAATTTCCGTGTCGGCGACGTCCAGGGTAATGTCGAGCGGATAATCGAGGCGGCGAACTCCGCTCGCGAGGCCTGGGAGGCGGATGTCATCGTCTTCCCCGAGCTGTCCCTGTGCGGCTATCCGCCGGAGGACCTGCTGCTGCGCTCCAGCATGCAGCGGCGAATCGAGATGGGGCTACAGCGGCTGCGTGACGAAGTCCGTGGCATCTACCTCGTGGTCGGTTATCCCTGGTTGGAAGATGAGCTGCGCTACAACGCTTGCGCGGTAATCGCCGATGGCCAGTTACTGGCCAGCTACTACAAGCAGTGCCTGCCCAATTACCGGGTATTCGACGAGAAACGCTACTTCGAGTCCGGACAGCAGCCGTGCGTCGTCGACATCAAGGGTGTGGCGGTGGCGCTGTCGATCTGTGAAGACATCTGGTTTCCCGAACCCATGGCCCAGGCCCGCGCCGCCGGGGCGAAGCTGATGCTCAGCCTGAATGCCTCGCCCTTCCATCTGGACAAGCAGCTGGAGCGCGAGGAGGTGCTGGCCGAGCGGGTGGCCGAGGGCGAGATGCCGGTGATCTACGTGAACCAGGTCGGTGGCCAGGACGAGCTGGTGTTCGATGGCGGCAGTTGCGTCATGGATACCGGCGGGATGATTTGCCAGCGCGCGCCGGCATTTGTCGAAGGCCTCTACCCGGTAGATCTGCAATTGCAGGACGGGGTCTGGCGGCCACGCCGGACCCATTGCGCCGAGCTACCGGAGCTGGAAGCGAGTGTCTATCAGGCGCTGGTGATGGGTGTGCGCGACTACGTCCGGAAGAACGGTTTCAAGGGTGTGGTGATGGGATTGTCCGGCGGTATCGATTCGGCCCTGACCCTCGCGGTGGCGGTCGATGCGCTGGGGGCGGAGCGGGTGGACGCCGTGATGATGCCTTATCACTACACGGCGCAGATCAGTCTGGAGGATGCCGAGGCCGAGGCACAGTTGCTTGGCGTCGGTTATCGGGTATTGCCCATTGCGCCTGTGGTCGAAGCTTTCCAACAGGCCTTGGCGCCGGTGTTCGACGGCCATTCCCGCGATGCCAGTGAGGAGAATTTGCAGGCGCGCTGCCGCGGCACGCTGCTGATGGCCATTTCCAACAAGAAGGGCAGCCTGGTGCTGACCACCGGTAACAAGAGCGAGCTGGCGGTTGGCTACGCGACCCTGTATGGCGACATGGCCGGTGGATTCGACGTGCTCAAGGATGTACCGAAGTCGCTGGTCTTCCGTCTGGCCGAGTACCGCAACAGTCTGGGGCCGGTGATTCCGCCACGGGTGATCGAGCGGCCACCCTCGGCGGAGCTGGCCCCGGGGCAAAAAGATGAAGATTCGCTGCCGCCCTATCCGGTGCTGGACGAGATTCTCAAGCTCTACATCGAACATGACCTGTCGGCCAACGCCATCATTGCCGAGGGGTTCGATGAGGACACCGTGAACCGGGTGCTGGGCATGGTCGATCGCAACGAATACAAGCGGCGCCAGGCGGCGGTGGGCATCCGGGTGACGCAGCGGGGCTTCGGGCGGGACCGGCGCTATCCCATCACTTCGGGATGGCGGTTGGGAGATTGAGGCGAGGCTGAAACGAAGAAGGGAGGCCATTGGCCTCCCTTCCTTTTGTCGCGGCATTGCTCAGTCGAACAGGCCGAAGGTCATATAGCTGAACCAGGAACGGTCATTCTGGTTGGCTTCGGATTCGTGCTGTTCTTCTTGCACTTCGTCCTGATTCTCCGGCAGCAGCTCTTCCGGGATCTGTTCCTTGGCGTCTTCGTACTGCTTGATCACGTCCTGGGCGGCGCGGGTTTCGCCCGGGGGCAGCGGCGCTTCGTTCTCGATCAGGCCCAGGGTTGCCTTGGCCAGCCAGGAACGGTTGTCAGCTTCTTCCTCGCGCGGAACGAACTGGCCGTCGACCAGATTCGGGTGGTCCGGGTAGTTCAGCTTCAAGGTTTCTAGGCTGGAAGCGGCCAGTTCATTCAGGCCCAGGCGCTGGTAAGCCTCGACCATCACGGCCAGGCCATCGCCGACGGCGGGGGTTTCCTGGAAGTTTTCCACTACGTAGCGACCACGGTTGGCGGCGGCGACATAGGCCTCGCGGGTCAGATAGTAGTGGGCAACGTGGATTTCGTAGGCGGCCAGCAGGTTGCGCAGGTAGATCATGCGCTGCTTGGCATCCGGGGCGTAGCGGCTGTTCGGGTAGCGGCTGGTGAGCTGGGCGAACTCGTTGTAGGAGTCGCGTGCGGCGCCCGGGTCACGCTTGGTCATGTCCAGCGGCAGGAAGCGCGCCAGCAGGCCACGGTCCTGTTCGAAGGAGGCCAGGCCTTTCAGGTAGTAGGCGTAGTCAACGTTCGGGTGCTGCGGGTGCAGGCGGATGAAGCGCTCGGCGGCGGACTTGGCGGCCTCCGGTTCGACGTTCTTGTAATAGGCGTAGATCAGCTCGAGCTGGGCCTGTTCGGCGTAGCGGCCGAAGGGATAGCGGGATTCCAGGGCCTTGAGCTTGGCGATGGCGGGGGTGTAGCTGCTGTTGTCCAGATCGGCCTGGGCCTGCTGATACAGCTCGGCTTCGCTCAGGTTCTCGTCCACCACTTCCTTATTGGAGGAACAGGCGGCGGCGAGGGCGAGAGTGGCGATCAGCAGCAGGTGTTTCACTTGCATGGCGGCTTGCGTCCCTGTGACGGCTGGCTGTCTTGGCTGGAGCCGTCCTGTTATGATGGGCGCCCCGGAACCCCCGGGACAAAGACGCGGTATTTAACCACAAGCGCGCAACCGAAACCAAAGGCTGCGCCCCCTCCGTTCCCGAGCATGTCTTCTAATACCAAGCAGGTCATTCAACTCAGCGCCGAGGTCCCGTCCGAATTGGGCGGGCAACGTCTCGACCAGGTCGCTGCACAACTTTTTTCCGAGCACTCCCGTTCCCGTCTCGCTGGCTGGATCAAGGACGGGCTCCTGACCGTTGACGGCAGCGTGCTGCGTCCGCGCGACATTGTGTATGGCGGCGCCCTACTGGAGCTGAATGCCGAGCAGGAGTCTCAGGGCGAGTGGGTGGCCCAGGACATCGAGCTCGATATCGTCTACGAGGACGAGCACCTTCTGGTGCTGGACAAGCCCGCCGGCCTAGTGGTTCATCCGGCCGCAGGGCATGCCGACGGCACCTTGCTGAATGCCCTGCTGCACCATGTGCCGGGGCTGGAGAACGTGCCGCGAGCGGGCATCGTCCATCGCCTGGACAAGGACACCACCGGCCTGATGGTGGTGGCCAAGACCCTCGAAGCCCACACCAGCCTGGTAGCACAGCTTCAGGCGCGCAGCGTGAGCCGCATCTATGAGGCAGTGGTGGTCGGCGTGATCACCTCCGGTGGCAAGGTGGATGCTCCCATCGGTCGTCACGGCCAGCAGCGCCAGCGTATGGCCGTCGTTGCCGGTGGCAAGCCCGCCGTCAGCCACTATCGGGTGCTGGAGCGCTTCCGCTCGCATACCCACACCCGCGTCAAGCTGGAAACCGGCCGTACCCACCAGATTCGCGTGCACATGGCCTATGTGAACTTCCCGCTGGTGGGCGACCCCGTTTACGGCGGTCGTTTCCGCATTCCGCCGGCAGCGAGCCAGACCTTGATCCAGACCCTCAAGGAATTCCCGCGCCAGGCCCTGCATGCGCGCTTCCTCGAACTGGACCACCCGGTAAGCGGCGAGCGTATGAAGTGGGAGTCCCCGTTGCCTGACGATTTCGTCTGGCTGCTCAGCCTGCTGCGCCAGGATCGCGAGTCCTTCGAGCAATGACCAACTGGCTGAAGCCCGATTGGCCTGCGCCTGCGCGGGTGAAGGCCTGTGTCACCACCCGCGATGGTGGCTTCAGCCTTCCTCCTTTCGAGGGCCTGAACCTCGGCAGCCACGTTGGCGACGATCCACTCGCCGTCGATAGGAATCGCCAGGTGCTGACCTCTGGCCTGGCGTGCCGGCCTGCCTGGCTGAGCCAGGTACATGGTGTGCATGTGGTACAGGCCGATCCCGGTCGCGTGGACGAAGCGGATGCCAGCTGGACTGCGGAACCCGGCGTCGCCAGCGCGGTTCTGACGGCCGACTGCCTGCCTGCGCTGTTCTGTGATCGTGCTGGCACCAAGGTTGCGGCTGCCCACGCCGGCTGGCGTGGCCTGGCCAATGGCGTGCTGGAGGCGACCCTGGATGCGCTTGCCTTGCCGGCGGACGAGGTGCTGGTCTGGCTCGGCCCGGCCATCGGCCCGGCGGCCTTCGAGGTCGGTCCCGAGGTGCGTGAAGCCTTCGTCGCCAGCCATCCCGAAGCGGACCAGGCCTTCCGGCCCAGCGTCAACCAAGGGAAGCACATGGCCGATATCTACCAGCTGGCGCGCATACGGCTGGCCGCGCGCGGCATCCACGCCGTATATGGCGGCGGCTTCTGCACCGTCAGCGATCCGCGTTTCTATTCCTATCGCCGCGCCTCTCGCACGGGCCGCTTCGCCAGCCTCGTTTGGCTGGCCGACTGACTGCCTGTGACGAAGATAAATTCGTCCCTACAGAAAACGGCGGCATTTGTGGGGTGGGTAGAGGAACGAAACCCCACATTTCGTGGCTGATGCCGGGCGCGTTGGGCCTCGCTGCGCTCGGACCAACCTACGAGATGGCTGCTGAAATCGCGCTCACCGTCGGCCATTGATGCTGGTCAACTCCGGAGAGGTTGAATCGCACAGAATCGTCCCTATCTAAGCTTCATCCCGGCGGGCTTTTCGTATCTGGTGCCGTCACCGCGCCGCCCGCTATCTGAAGGAAGGACGAACCCATGCGAATAGACCGTTTGACCAGCAAGCTGCAACTGGCGCTCTCCGATGCCCAGTCCCTGGCAGTTGGCCATGACCACCCGGCCATTGAGCCCGTACACCTGGTACTGGCCCTGCTCGACCAGCAGGGCGGATCGATCAAGCCCCTGCTGATGCAGGTGGGCTTCGACGTGGTGGCCCTGCGTCAGGGCCTGACCCGCGAACTCGATCATCTGCCGAAGATCCAGAATCCCACCGGTGACGTGAACCTGTCCCAGGACCTGGCGCGCCTGCTCAACCAGGCCGATCGCCTGTCCCAGCAGAAGGGCGACCAGTTCATCTCCAGTGAGCTGGTGCTGCTCGCCTCGATGGACGAAAACACCCGTCTCGGCAAGCTCCTGCTCGGCCAGGGCGTGACCCGCAAGGCGCTGGAGAATGCCATTGCCAATTTGCGTGGTGGCCAGGCCGTGAATGATCCCAATATCGAAGAATCCCGCCAGGCGCTGGACAAGTTCACCGTCGACCTGACCAAGCGCGCCGAGGACGGCAAGCTGGACCCGGTAATCGGCCGTGACGACGAGATCCGCCGCACCATCCAGGTCCTGCAGCGCCGTACCAAGAACAACCCCGTTCTGATCGGCGAACCCGGCGTCGGCAAGACCGCCATCGCCGAAGGTCTGGCCCAGCGCATCGTCAACGGCGAAGTGCCTGACGGTCTGAAGGACAAGCGCCTGCTGGCCCTGGACATGGGGGCGCTGATCGCGGGTGCCAAGTTCCGTGGCGAGTTCGAAGAGCGCCTGAAAGGCGTACTCAACGAACTGTCCAAGCAGGAAGGCCGGGTCATTCTGTTCATTGACGAGCTGCACACCATGGTCGGCGCCGGCAAGGCCGAAGGCGCCATGGATGCGGGCAACATGCTCAAGCCGGCCCTGGCCCGCGGTGAGCTGCACTGCGTTGGCGCCACTACCCTGGACGAGTATCGCCAGTACATCGAGAAGGACGCCGCGCTTGAGCGCCGCTTCCAGAAGGTGCTGGTGGATGAGCCGAGTGAAGAAGACACCATCGCCATCCTGCGCGGCCTCAAGGAGCGTTATGAGGTGCACCACGGCGTGACCATCACCGACGGCGCGATCATCGCCGCGGCCAAGCTGTCACACCGTTACATCACTGACCGCCAATTGCCGGACAAGGCTATCGACCTCATTGACGAAGCGGCCAGCCGCATCCGCATGGAGATCGATTCCAAACCTGAAGCCCTGGACCGCCTGGAGCGCCGCCTGATTCAGCTGAAGATTGAGCAGGAAGCGCTGAAGAAGGAGGACGATGACGCCGCCCTGAAGCGTTTGGAGAAGCTGAAGGAGGACATCGCCCGTCTGGAGCGCGAATACGCCGACCTGGAGGAAATCTGGAAGTCCGAGAAGGCCGAAGTACAAGGCTCGGCGCAGATCCAGCAGAAAATCGAACAGGCGCGCCAGGACATGGAGGCTGCCCGCCGCAAGGGCGACCTGCAACGCATGGCAGAGCTGCAGTATGGGGTGATCCCGGACCTCGAGCGCAGCCTGCAGATGGTCGACCAGCACGGCAAGACCGAGAACCAGTTGCTGCGCAACAAGGTGACTGACGAAGAGATCGCCGAAGTCGTCTCCAAGTGGACCGGCATCCCGGTGGCCAAGATGATGGAAGGCGAGCGGGAGAAGCTCCTGCACATGGAAGACGGCTTGCACAAGCGGGTCATCGGCCAGCACGAAGCGGTTGTTGCCGTCGCCAATGCGGTGCGTCGTTCCCGCGCGGGCCTGGCCGATCCGAATCGCCCGAGCGGCTCCTTCCTGTTCCTCGGCCCGACCGGCGTGGGCAAGACCGAACTGTGCAAGGCGCTGGCCGAGTTCCTCTTCGATACCGAGGAAGCACTGGTGCGCATCGACATGTCCGAGTTCATGGAGAAGCACTCCGTGGCTCGCCTGATCGGCGCTCCTCCGGGCTACGTCGGATATGAGGAAGGCGGCTACCTGACCGAAGCCGTGCGTCGCAAACCCTATTCCGTGGTACTGATGGACGAGGTGGAGAAGGCCCATCCGGACGTATTCAACGTATTGCTCCAGGTGCTGGAAGATGGCCGCCTGACCGATAGCCACGGCCGCACGGTGGACTTCCGCAACACGGTGGTGGTGATGACCTCCAACCTGGGCTCCGCGCAGATTCAGGAGCTTGTGGGCGACCGTGAGGCGCAGCGTGCCGCGGTGATGGATGCGGTAAGTGCGCACTTCCGTCCCGAGTTCATCAACCGGATCGACGAAGTGGTGGTGTTCGAACCCCTGGGTCGTGACCAGATAGGCGGTATTGCGGAGATCCAGCTGCAGCGTCTGCGCAAACGCCTGGCCGAGCGTGAACTGAGTCTGGAGCTGAGCCCCGAAGCTCTGGATAAGCTGATCGCAGTTGGTTACGACCCGGTCTACGGTGCGCGTCCGCTGAAGCGGGCAATCCAGCGCTGGATTGAGAACCCGTTGGCCCAGCAGATCCTGGCGGGCCAGTTCGCGCCGGGTGCCACCATTGCTGCGAGGGTCGAGGGCGACGAGATCCTCTTTAGCTGATCGGCAGCACTCACGAAAAAGCCCCGCGCTGCGGGGCTTTTTCATGTTCATCGTATGCGCTATGGCGTACGAATGGACTGCAGCAGGTCTTCCAGGACGGTGGCCTGATCATCGGCCAGGTCGATGATGTGGAAGCCCGCCCAGCAATTGCGCTGGTCCTCGGCCACGCGAGTCCACAGGCAGTCCGCGCCCAGGCGGATTTCTTCGAGCCCTTCCACCCAGGTCAGGGGCACGAGCCGGCATTCCCAGACCGAGTCGGCAGCAAGCGGCAATTCGCTCAGCAGCATGAAACCGTCCATCGACAGGTCGACGATACGCCCCAGGCGCTGTCCTGAATGCAGATCGAATACTTCCAACTGCAGCTCTGTGGCAAAGCGGCTGTGCTGGCGACGTTCTTCCATGGTGAACTCCTGCTGCGGGCTCAGGCGGTGCGGCCGGTAAAGCGTTGCAGTACCCGGTAGATGGCGCCCAGGGCGCGATCCACCAGCGGGATATTGCGTTCCGGCGGGACCAGGCGCGCCAGTCCTTGCTCCATGTCCAGGGCCAACTGGGTAATGGGCATGATTGCCACGCGCTGGCCGCTGTGGTCGACGAACATGTAATTGCGAGTGGTCGGGCTGTACCAGGACAGCTTGAGGGCGCGGGTTTCCGGCCCATCGATGAACTCGAACCAGGTGCCGAATTCAACGCCTGCAAGTTCCTTGATCAGTGCCTGCGCGCGACTGGATAGGCTGGCCGGCTGCGGGGCCTTGGCCAGCTCGGCGTCTTCTCCGAGCATCTCGCCCAGCTTGCTTTCCGGTAGCGGGCTTTCGATGCGTGCCGCCACCTGGGGCTGCTGCGACTGGACCGCATGCTGGCAAGCGACCAGATCCTGAAGCAGGCGTCGGATGCCGTCCTCGTGATAGCCACCCAGCAGTTCCAGGCCTTTGCGCAAGTCTTCCAGCATGGGAATGCGCAACTGCTGCAGGCGGGCCCGGCCGTTGGCGTCCAGCGGAGTGCCGCTCCATGCCAGTTGCTCGGCGACTTCCACCGAGCGTTGCCACTCACCGCTGCGCTCGCCATGGCGGAGCAGTACGAAGACCAGCACATCAGTCCAGGTGAGCTCGAGGAAATGCTGGATCATGCCCGGCAGCTCGCGATCTGCCAGGAGGCGTCCCACCGTGTCGACCGCCTGCTGGCGGGCTCCCAGTAGTTTGTCGCGCCCTTTGGCGGCCTCCACGGCGCGCTGTTCGCGCAGTTCCACCTTGTGTCGCAGTGTGCCGATGTACTCGTTGAACTCATCCAGCAGGCTGTCGAACAACAGCAGGTCACCACTGAAACCGTGGACGACGCGTTCCACGACCCAGTGCATCTTGGCCAGCAGGCCGCGTTCTTCACCTTCGCTGGCGTAAAGCACGCCGGCCTGCGCCATGCTGTTGAGCAGGCGCCGGGCGGGGTGATGGTGCTGCGTGAAGAGCGCCTTGTCCTGCAGCGCAACCTTCAGGTAGGGCGTGTGCAGGTGGGAGAGGGCAGTCTTGTAGACATCGGAGAGATTGTCGTCATCGAGGATGAAGTCGAAGAGCATCCCCACCAGGTCGATCACGTCGGCTTCGTAATCCGAGAGTTTCTGTTGGCCCGGCAGGCTGCTGTGGCTCTCCAGTTGCTGCTGCAGGTCGGCTTTCAGGCCTTCGACGCGCTGCGGCTGACGCAGTTTGCTGGCGAGGTCCTGGGCGGACTGCTGTTGCAAGCGGTTCAGGGCTTCCAGCAATTCTGCCGCGCTATAGGTACGGGTCGCGCCGCGTGGGGCGAAGCTCGAAATACTCGGTGTACCGCCGGGCAGTGGCGCATCGCTGTGGTACTGGCGGCGTTCACCCAACAGAGTGGCCAGGCCACTGAAGAGTTGGCCTGGGTCGCTGGGTGGTGCCCCACTCAGGTCCAGCGGCGAGGAAGCCTGCGCTGTCCGTTCGGATGAGGGTTTCTGGTTGGCGGCCGGCGAAGAAGGGCTCGGTGCGCCGGCCGAGCGCTGCACACTGTACTTCAGGTTGGGAAGTATGCCGGCCTGGATCAGCCTCTGGTTGAGTGCTTCATAGATGCTGTCCAGACCGTGCATCACGTGCTGGTCGAAGAGCATATAGAGGATGGTCTTGATCCGCAGCGGGAAGGGGCAGGGTTCGAGTGCTTCGCGGAAAGCGAGGGCGACGGCCTGCGGCCCGAAGGGATTGTCGTCATCCGCCAGTTTGCGCCCGCCATTGAGTACCGCCAGGCGCTGGTCGAGGGCGAACAGGGATTGTGAGCACCGCGCCTTCACCCGGCTGACCATGTTGGTGACCAGCAGGCTTTCCTCGTATTCGTCGTTCGCTATCAGTTCCAGGCTGTCAGCGTCCAACTCGCCGGCATTAGGTCCAGCCTTCAGCTTGCCGCCGAGAAAATCTTCGAAACTCTTGGCGATGCGCTGGTGGTACATGCGTTCTATTTGCGGGCGCTGCTTGCGGATATCCCGCATGCTGTCGAAGAAGAGGGTCTGGACCTGATTGTTCTCGGCCTTTTCGGCGCATTCGAAGAGGGTGTCGTCCACCTTGCCGAAAACATTGGTCATATGTTCCGCCAGCCGGTTCATCACCAGCTTGCGGCAGCTTTGTACCAAATCACCGAAGCGCGGCTGTATACCGCGGCTGGCCAGGGTCGTCACGGGGCCTGGAGGGGGTGGGGGTCGATCCTGATTGCTCATAGCCGTCCTGTAGAGAGACAGGCCGCGACCACGACCTGCAACGATCTCGCCACGGGTCAGGTATAGCACTCGGGCGGCTATCTGCAAGTCATTGTCGGAATTCGTGTTTTTAGGGGTTGACACCGGGTTCGCTATACGTAAAATGGCGCGCCTCAGCAACGCGATCCCAAACGGAAAGCGCTGATGAGTTGGAAGGCCGAAGTTCCGCGATAGCTCAGTCGGTAGAGCAAATGACTGTTAATCATTGGGTCCCTGGTTCGAGTCCAGGTCGCGGAGCCAACTTCCAGACGGGGTATAGCGCAGTCCGGTAGCGCGCCTGCTTTGGGAGCAGGATGTCGGGAGTTCGAATCTCTCTACCCCGACCACCTCAAATACGGGTCGTTAGCTCAGTCGGTAGAGCAGTTGGCTTTTAACCAATTGGTCGTAGGTTCGAATCCTACACGACCCACCATACAAGACCTCTCGGGAGGTCCGAAGAAGCGGTAAGGCGAAAGCCTTACCGCTTTTTTGTTTTCCGCAATTCTCCCGGTGCACTGGCCGGCATTGCCATATACCGGGCAAGGTGAACGGCCACCTTGCCCGGCCCCTGTCAGTGCAGTTTCAGGCGCGGGTCGGTGCTGCGGCCGATACGGTCGCTGAGCATCAGCAGGAAGGTGCGGAAAGCGCCGTACAGCGCCATCTGGTGCATGCGATAGAGCGAGATGTAGAACATCCGCGCCAGCCAGCCTTCCAGCTTCACGCTACCCATGAGATTGCCCATCAGGTTGCCGACGGCGCTGAAGCTCGACAGCGAGATCAGCGAGCCGTAGTCCTTGTACTGATAGTCCGGCAGCGGCTGGCCCTGCAGGCGCAGCTTGAAGGCCTTCACCAGCAGCGAGGCTTGCTGGTGGGCCGCCTGGGCGCGAGGAGGCACATTGCGGTCAGTGCCGTCACCCAGTGGACAGGCCGCACAGTCGCCGAAGGCAAAGATGTCGTCGTCGCGGGTGGTTTGCAGGGTGGGGCGCACAACGAGCTGGTTGATGCGGTTGCTTTCCAGTCCGTCCAGATCCTTCAGAAGCGCAGGCGCGCGAATGCCCGCAGCCCAGACTTTGAGGCTGGCTGGGATCTTCTCGCCTTGCGCCGTAAGCAGGCCATCGGCGGTCACTTCCTTTACTGCTGCACCGGTCATGACGGTGACGCCAAGTTTTTCCAGGGTGCTGTGCACTGGAGCGCCGATGCGCTCGGGCAGGGCTGGCAGCACGCGTGGACCGGCCTCGATCAGGGTGATGCGCATGTTTTCCGGCTGGATGCGATCCAGTCCATATGCGGCGAGCTCGTGGGCGGCATGGTGCAACTCGGCGGCCAGTTCAACGCCGGTGGCACCGGCACCAACGATGGCGACGCTGATCTGGTCGTTGGCGTTCTGCTGGGCGTGGGCGCGCAGATAGTGGCTGAGGAGTTTGCGGTGGAAGCGTTCGGCCTGTTCACGGGTGTCGAGGAAGATGCAGTGCTGAGCCGCGCCTTCAGTGCCGAAGTCATTGGTGGTGCTGCCGACGGCGAGAACCAGGCTGTCGTAGGCCAGTTCGCGCGCAGGCACCAGCTCGCGCCCGTCCTCGTCGTGGGTGGCGGCCAGCTGGATGACCTTGCGCTTGCGGTCGAGCCCGCTCATGCGGCCCAGCTGAAACTCAAAGTGGTTCCACTTGGCCTGGGCCACGTAGTTCAGCTCGTTTTCCGTGGAGTTGAGCGAACCGGCGGCCACTTCGTGAAGCAGGGGTTTCCAGATATGGGTGAGGTTGGCGTCGGCCAGGACAATCTTGGCCAGGCCTTTCTTGCCGAGGGTTCTACCCAGACGGGTAGCGAGCTCCAGGCCGCCGGCGCCGCCGCCGACGATCACGATACGATGGGACATGGGAAAGTCTCGCAAGGCTATAGGAATTCTTTTTCGCCGAGGGCGAGCGCAGGAGGCAGCTCATAGCACCAGTCGGCTCAGGAGGCGGCTGAGGATGCCCAGGGCGACGACGATGGCCAGCGTTATCCACAGCAGGCGCCATGGGCGGAACGGCTGGCGTTCCACCTGGTGCTGGGGAAGGTTCAGGTACTGGTCGACCTTTTGCTGGTCTTCTGGCGTCAGGCGGCTGGGCATGGAGGCCTCGACTTTGGAGTGATTGGCATTCTAGCCGGCGAATTCACAGGGGCTCAACGCGCGGCGGGGGAAATTTGCGTGCTGCCGTCTACAGGCCGATTCCAACATCGAAAAGAATGGTCCGGCCAAGGTTGCTGCGCAGGAAGTCGGGCGCGTCCCCGTGGGCGAATAGCACTCGGGCGAAATTCGGTCCCACCAGCGACAGCGAACGCCAGCCCTGGCGCAGGTATTCCGTGGGCGGTGGAAAGGGGCTGTTGAAGTCGGGTGTGGCGCGCTTGAGATTGACGAAGGCGAGTAAATCGAGATCACCGAGGTCGAGTCCGCGCTCACCATAGTTGCGAGCCTTCTTGCGCAGGGTTGGTGCCAGGCGCGCCTGGAGTTCGGCGGCGGCGATGCGCTTGGGGCGGCCTTCCCGGCGTACCAGTTGGGCAAGGGAAAAGGCACTGCGTCGGCGCTCCAGTTCGGCGCGCCATTCCTCGTTGAGGCGACGTCCTTCATCCAGTACGAAGAACACTTCGAAGTTGGCCTCGCGGAATTGCACATCCGGAGGCTCCTGGCCAGTGCTGAAATCATCGAGTCGATAGGGCAGGTTGAGCGCCTGCAGAAGTCGCTGGCAGACCCAGCGCTCGCGTTCCCACTTGCGCGCATTCGACAGAAAGTCGTTGGCTTGCTCGGCCTGCCGCGTCAGCAGGCGCAAATAGTCGGACTCGTTCATGTCCCGCAGCTTAGCCTCCCGGCCAGTGCTCTGGGTAGCCCGAACCGCCACCGGCGGCACCGTCGCGACAAATGCGCGCAGCTTGTCTGATATGGGCGCGGTGTAAACTTTCAGGACCTGCCCGGAGCCCTCCATGCGCATTCGCCCCGTCACCGCCGCTGATCATGCTGCCTTGCTCGCGCTCTGGCGCCGCACGCCGGGAATCCGGTTGCGCGCGGAGGACGAGCTGGAACCGTTCTGCGCCTATCTGCAGCGCAATCCCGATCTTTGCCTGTTGCTTGAGGATGATCACGGGCGGGTGGCCGGCAGCCTGCTGGTGGGCCATGACGGACGCCGTGGCTACCTGCAGCACCTGGTGGTCGATTTACCGTTCCGCGGCAAGGGTTGGGCCCGGGCCTTGCTGCAGGAAGCACTGCGACGCCTGACTGCTCTGGGTATTCGCAAGTCCCATGTATTCGTCCTGGAGGATGCGCCCGAGGCGCTGGCCTTCTGGCAGATGCAGCGGGGCTGGTCGGAGCGTGAGGACATTCGGGTCTACTCGACTACTGGAGACTGAATCGATGCGGATTTGCGTTGGATTGATTCTGGGTTTACTGGCCACCTTCAGTCATGCGCTGGAAGTGGGTGAACGATTGGCGCCCTGGACCCTGCTGGACCAGTATGATCAGCCCTACAGCCTGGACGACGGGCTGCAGGTATTACTGGTGGCGCGGAGCATGGATGGCGGCAAGCTGGTGAAGGCCGCGCTGGAGGGGCAGCCCAAGGGCTACCTTGAGGCGCGCAAGACCGTCTTCGTGGCTGACATCAGCCGCATGCCGTCGATGATTTCTTCACTCTTCGCGGTGCCCGCGATGCGCGACTACAGCTATCGCGTCCTGCTGGATCGCGAGTCCCGCGTTGTCAGCCGTTATCCGGGCAGCGAGTCTGCCGTGCTCTGGCTGAAGCTTGACCGTGGCACGCTCACCGAGCAGAAGGAATTCAGTGACGCTGCGGCTCTGCGCGCCGCACTGGAGTCCCTGGCGCCGTGATATCCGCTGAACTCCTGTCGACAGAAACCCTGGGGCTCGGCTGGGCGATCTACCTGCCCGCCATCGCCTGGGCTGTATGGCGCGCGCCGTGGGTCGAGCTGTTCAGCGATTTTCGTCGCCAGCACCTGCTATTCGGTACGGTACTGGCGCTCTTTCTGCTCTGGCTGATGCGGCGGGACTTCGAGTCCGGTGTGTCCTATCACTTCATCGGCTTGACCGCGGTAACCCTTCTGCTGGATTGGCCTTTGGCGGTGTTGGGCGGCCTGGTAGCCCAGCTTAGCCTGCTGGCGCTGGGCAAGCAGGATCTGGCGGCGGTGGGCGTCAACGGTGCTTTGCTGGTGCTGCTGCCGGTTCTCGTCACCGAGCTATGCGCCAAGTGGGTCGAGCATTACCAGCCGCGCAACCTGTTCGTGTACATCTTCTGTTGCGGCTTCTTTCCGGCGGCTCTGGCTGCATTGCTTTGCGTGCTGATCGGGCTGGGGTTGCTATGGGTGGACGGTGTCTTCCCGATGCCGCCCTGGCTGGAGGATTTCATCGGCTATCTCTGGCTGGTGATGTTCCCCGAAGCCTTCATCAACGGCACCGCAGTGACAGCCTTCGTGGTGTTCTGCCCGGATTGGCTGGAAACCTTCAACCGCACCCGTTACCTCCAGGCGCCCTGGAAGGATGACGACACGTCTCGGTGATTGCTCTGGATTCGCCTGTTTGATGCCGTGCTGACGCCTGATCTGCATCAAGGATTTTGTAAGGACGGGTTCGTAGGGTGGGGGCGCTTTTCCATCCACCAGCACGGGATCAGACAGCATGGGAATTCACGATTGGGCGAGGGCCGCCTTGGGACAGAGCCTGGAAGCGGCGAAGCGGGACGGTTTCAGCGAGGGATTGGCACTGCGTGCTTTGCTGAGCGCAGTCGTCGAGCGCAGCGCGAAGCTACGCCCGGCGGATGATCTGGCCCAGGAACTGATCTTCCTGGCGGAAAACCTCGACCCGGAGCGTGATTACAGCTTCATGCGCCCCTGAGTCGGCGGATCAATGTTCGCGCGGTGGCAGGTCGCCGGAGAACAGATCGTCTTCCAGGTTGTCGCCGGGGATCGCGTGCTCCTCGGCGGCCCAGGCGCCCAGGTCGATCAGCTTGCAACGTTCGGAGCAGAAGGGGCGGGAAGGGCTTTGCGGGCCCCATTCCACCGGAGCGCCGCAGGTCGGGCATTCCACAGTGATGGGTTGGCTCATGGCTGGCCTCCTCGCAGGGTCAGGTAGAAATTGTGCAGGCGCTCCACCTCGGCGCGCAGCCAATCCAGGCCGCGGTCGTTGAGCAGTACGTCGTGGGCGTGCTTGAGGCGCTCTTCACGACTGGCCTGGACCTTCAATATGGCTTGGACCTGCTCTTCGGGCACTTTGTCCCGCTGCATGGTGCGCTGGATTTGCATGGATTCCGGGGCATCCACCAGCAGGACCCGCTGGGTGAGGCGATGCTGGCCGGACTCGATCAGCAGCGGCGAGACGAGAATTGCGTATGGCGACTCGGCGCGCGCCAGGTACTGGCTGATCTCCTGGCCAATCAGCGGGTGCAGCAGGCTTTCCAGCCAGCGACGCTCATCCGCGTTCTCGAAGATGCGCTGGCGCAGGGCTGCGCGATCAAGCTGGCCGTCCGCCTGCAGCACTTCACTGCCGAAGTGCTCGGCGATCTTCGCCAGCGCGGGGCGACCGGGCTCCACTACCCAGCGTGCGGCCTGGTCGGCGTCTACCAGATGCACACCAAGGTCGCTGAAATGGGCGGCTACGGCGCTCTTGCCGCTACCGATGCCGCCTGTGAGGCCAAGGATCCAGGGTTTGTTCATTTGAAACCGGCGAACTGCAGATAGGTCGCCGTTATTTGATCACCCCAGAGCAGCGCAATCCAGCCGGCAATCGCCAGGTAAGGACCAAAAGGAATGGGAGTGGCGGTGTCCTGGTTGCGCAGGCGCAGCATGATCACGCCCAGTACGGCGCCCACCAGGGACGACAGCAGGATGGTCAGCGGTAGCACCTGCCAGCCACCCCAGGCACCGAGCATCGCCAGCAATTTGAAGTCGCCGTGGCCCATGCCTTCCTTGCCGGTCACCAGCTTGAACAGCCAGTACACCGACCAGAGGCTCATATAGCCGGCGACAGCGCCCCAGAGCGCGTCCTCCAGGCTGGCGAACAGGACTTGGCTATTGAGGATCAGGCCGAGCCAGAGCAGCGGCAGGACCAGCGCGTCCGGTAGCAGCTGATGGTCGACGTCGATCATGCTCATCGCCAGCAGGCCCCAGGTCAGCACCAGGAAAGCGCCGGTCTGCCAGCTGAGCCCGAAGTGCCACGCCACATAGGCAGATAGCACGCCGCACAACAGTTCCACCAGGGGGTAGCGTTTGCTGATGGGGGCCTTGCAGGAGGAGCACTTTCCACCAAGCGCCAGGTAACTCACCACCGGGATGTTTTCCCAAGCGCGGATCTCATGGCTGCAATGGGGGCAGCGGGAGTTCGGCAGGATGAGGTTGAACACCGGCCCTTTCGGCTCGGCTGGCAAGCTCAGAGCCTCGCGGGCCTGTTCCTGCCAGTCGCGCATCATCATTTGCGGCAGGCGGTGGATCACCACATTGAGGAAGCTGCCTACCAGCAAGCCGAGTAGGAGCACACATAAAACAAAGGCCAGCGCATGGCTGGCCAGAAAGTCGATCAACGGCATGGTTAGACGACTTGGCCGAGTTGGAAGATGGGGAGATACATGGCGATGATCAGGCCGCCGACCAAGACGCCGAGCACGGCCATGATCAGGGGCTCCATCAGGGATGTAAGGCCGTCCACGGCGTTATCCACTTCTTGTTCGTAGAAAGTGGCGACCTTATCGAGCATATCGTCCAGGGCGCCGGACTCTTCACCAATGGCAGTCATCTGCACCGCCATGGATGGGAAAATTCCAGTGGTCCGCATGGAAAAGTTCAACTGCATGCCGGTAGAGACGTCTTGCTTGATCTTGAGTACGGCATCTTTGAAAACGACGTTACCGCTGGCTCCGGCGACTGAGTCAAGGGCGTCCACGAGCGGAACGCCCGCTGCGAAGGTAGTGGCCAGCGTTCTAGCGTACCGAGCCACAGCGGACTTGTAGAGAATGTCTCCGATGACAGGGAGCTTTAGGACCGCGTGATCAACCCAGTCACGGAACTTTTGTGATTTTTTGTGTGCCTGCTGTAATACGAAACCAATGGCAAAGAATGCAACTAGGACTATGAACCACCACTTCTGGAGGATTTCGGATATCCCGATGACCATCAAAGTGAAGGCGGGAAGTTCTGCGCCAAAGTTGGCGAATACCGACTGGAATTGCGGCACCACCTTAATAAGCAGGATGGCCGAAACGATGATGGCGACCGCGATCACTGCAATGGGGTAGTTCATCGCCTTCTTGATCTTCGCTTTCAGCGCCTCGGTCTTTTCCTTGTAAGTGGCGATACGGTCTAGCAGGGTCTCCAGGGCACCCGCCTGCTCGCCGGAGTCCACCAGGTTGCAGTAGAGCTCATCGAAGTAGTCGGGCTTCTTACGCAGCGAGTTGGCCAGGCTATTACCGGCTGCCACTTCTTGTTTCACGTCATTCACCAGGGTGCGCATGGCCGGCTTTTCAAAGCCTTCGCCGATGATGTCGAATGACTGCATCAGCGGCACACCAGCCTTCATCATCGTGGCCATCTGACGGGTGAACAGGGCAATGTCCATGGGCTTAATCTTCTTCCCTGCGCTGAGCAGGGAAGTGGACTTCTTACGCACCTTGGAGGGGTTGATGCCCTGCTTGCGCAATTGCGCTTTTACCAACGCAGGGTTATGTCCTGAAATTTCGCCTCTGACCTTGGAGCCTTTCTTGTCAGTCCCTTCCCAGGTGAAGGTACTTGTTTTCAGCGCTTTGTCCGCCATGCTTAATCCTTGGTCACGCGGTTGACTTCCTCGAGGCTGGTGATGCCGTTCATGGCTTTCACCAGTCCCGAGGTTCGCAGGTCATTGAAGCCATCGCGGCGCGCCTGCTGGGCGATCTGGATGGAGTTGCCTTCTTCCATAATAAGCTGCTGCATGGCCGGCGTGATTTTAACCACTTCATAAATACCCACTCGGCCCTTGTAGCCCTGGTTGCAGTTTTCGCAGCCGACCGGTCCATAGAGCTTGAAGGTGCCGAGCTTCGCTTCGGGGAAGCCTTCCTCGATCAGCGCCTCGCGCGGAATGTTCAGCTCTTTCTTGCAGTGCACACACAGTTTGCGTGCCAAGCGCTGGGCGATGATCAGGTTGACCGAGGTGGCAATGTTGAAGGCGGGCACTCCCATATTGCGCATGCGGGTCAGGGTTTCCGCCGCGCTGTTGGTGTGCAGGGTGGATAGCACCATGTGGCCGGTCTGGGCCGCCTTGATGGCGATTTCGGCAGTTTCCAGGTCACGAATCTCGCCCACCATGATTACGTCAGGGTCCTGACGCAGGAAAGCGCGCAAGGCCTGGGCGAAGTCCATGCCTTGTTTCGGATTGACGTTGACCTGGTTGATGCCTTCCAGGTTGATCTCCACCGGGTCTTCGGCCGTGGAAATGTTGATATCCACGGTATTGAGGATATTCAGGCCGGTATACAGGGAAACCGTCTTGCCCGAACCCGTGGGACCGGTCACCAGGATCATGCCCTGCGGCTGCTTCAGGGCCGTCATATACAGGTCTTTCTGATCTTCCTCATAACCCAGGGCATCGATCCCCATCTGCGCGCTGGTGGGGTCGAGAATCCGCATTACGATCTTCTCGCCCCAGAGGGTAGGCAGGGTGTTGACGCGGAAGTCGATGGATTTCGTCTTGGAAATCTTCATCTTGATCCGACCGTCCTGGGGCTTGCGGCGCTCGGAAATATCCAGAGCGGCCATCACCTTCAGGCGCGCAGCGATGCGGCTGGCCAGCTGGATGGGCGGCTTGGCCACTTCATGGAGCATGCCGTCGGTACGGAAGCGAACCCGGTAGGAGCGCTCATAGGGTTCGAAGTGCAAGTCCGAAGAGCCGCCCCGGATTGCGTCCAGCAGCATCTTGTTGACGAAGCGCACCACGGGGGCGTCGTCAGCATCCGCGCCGCCCGCCCCGTCATTCTTGTCATCATCGACGGCCTCAACGTCCACACCATCAAGGTCGACGTCGCCTAGATCCTCCATGCCACTGTTGGTGGAATCGAAGAATTTCTCGATGGCATCGCCGAGCTTGTCGTCTTCGACCAGAATGGCTTCGGTGTTCAGGCCGGTGCTGAACTGGATATCGGTAACGGCCTGGTGGTTGGTGGGGTCGGATATGGCGACGAACAGCTTATTGCCTCTGCGCCAGAGGGGTAGGGCACGGTGCTGGCGAATCAGCTTTTCGCTGACCAGTTCCCTAGGCTGAGACTCCTTGTCAATGCTGGACAGGTCGAGAAAGGCCACCCCGAATTGCTCGGCCGCCATCTCTGCCAGGTCGCGGCTTTTCAGCAGCTTGTTCTGCACGAGGTAGGTGATCAGCGGAATCTTGTTGCGCTGGGCCTGTGTATGGGCCTGCAGGGCGCTCCGCTCATCAAGGAGGCTGGTCTGCACCAATTGTTTGGCCAGGCCAGATAGCGTGGGAGCGTTTTCGGTCATGGGAAGTTTCGGTCCGCCAAGTGTGACTTCGCCTTATAACGTAGTTGACCTTCTTCGCCAAATTCTGGGGCGGTAGGTGACAAAAAAGGGCACTAAGTGGCCGAGATGGGGGGCTTGGTAAGGGAGGTTAAGTTGGTGCGCATGGGCAGTACCCGCCAGTTGGCGACGAGGAGTCAGTTCTTCCTGTTTGCCAAGAATTGGCATGTGTTGTGCTTGGTGTGTGTCAGGCAACTTGCCTACTACATTTGAGGAAGAATAAATGAAGGCACAAAAAGGTTTTACGCTGATCGAGTTGATGATCGTTGTTGCGATCATCGGTATTTTGGCCGCTGTTGCTCTGCCGGCCTATCAGAACTACACAAAGAAGGCGCGCTTTGCTGAAGTGATTCTGGCGGCTTCCGCTTGCCGGACTACAATTACCGAAGCAGTTCAATCCATGAACTCTTCCACCACCGGTACCGCCAATGGTTGGGGTTGTGAGCAGAATACCACCAATACCGCAGGCAGTGAGCCGACCAAGTACGTACTTAGTGTTACTACCAGTGCAAATGGCGTGGTAACTGTCAGAACTACCACTGGTGCATTTGGTGATGCCGCGCTGGATGGCAAATCGATCACCCTTACCCCTTATTCTGATGTGGCTCTGACTACTCCCATCGCTGTAAGTGCGGCTAACGGTGACCAAGGCTCCGTTATCAAAGGTTGGCAATGCAAACCTCTTGCTGCTGATGCGGCCGCACTTGCCCCTTACCTGCCAGGTTCCTGCAAGTAATTGCAGTGTTAGGGGGGCATAGCAATACCCCTTCTCGGTAATTTGCAAATAAGGCCTCGCCCATTGTGGCGGGGCCTTCGCTTTCTAGCTTCGTATTTTTCAAGGTGTTGGCTCCGAAATCGCGCTTTTGTTTGTGTCGAAATCTTGAAGCGGAATTGGTTGTCGATAGACCCTTCCCAGTCGCACCTTTTTCACTTGTCTAGAGTGATGCGGTTGGTGGGGGAGTTTGATTAGTATGAGAATGTCGGGGGTTGGGCATTCGGCCGTGTGAGGGTGCTTAGGTGGGCATATATTTTGTTGGTCCAGCATTTTTCTTTTCGTTGCTGTTGCTGTTTGTTTCATTTGTAGTGCCGAATCATTACCATCCTTGGGCTACTGCGTACAACGAGTTCGCTGCATTTTTGGCGCTTTTTCTTCTTGGGGTTGCGTTGGCTCAGCGGAAGCTATTTCTGACACGAAGTTCGTTATTTTTTATTCTGCTTTCGGCTGTCCCTCTTTTTCAGTACGCCTTTGGGCTGGTTATTTATTTCGGAGATGCGCTGCTGGCGTTTTCGTACATTTTCGGATTTTCTGTCTCTCTGGTGTTTGGCTATGAGTTGCGAAGGAGTTGGGGGCAAGAGCGCGTTTGGGTTTTTGGGGCCGCTGTGATGGTCCTCTGCAGCGTGGTTTCAGTATGGATAGCTCTTAAACAGTGGCTGGGGCTTCCGGGAGGTATCTGGATGGCGAACTTGCCTCCGGGGGCTAGGCCTTTTGCTAATCTGGCGCAGCCCAATATTTTCTCCACTTTGTTGTGTCTTGGGTTGGCGGGTGTCCTCTACTTATTTGAAAGCAGGCAGCTGGGTAAGGTAGCGTCCTCAGTCTTGGCGTGCTTTTTGCTTTTTGGCGTTGCTTTGGCCCAATCGAGAACATTTTGGTTGGGCGCTGCCTTTGTGGTTGTTTGGTGGGCTTGGAAAGGGCGAAGTGTCGTGCTTCGTTTATCGGTTAAATTTATTGTTGCATGGATTACAATCTATGTTTTCATGCTGCTGGCGATTCCAGCTCTTTCGAGAGTGTTGGAGATTGATGTACAAAGTGTTTCGGAAAGGATGTTGTATTTTCATCGATTGGAACTGTGGTGGCAGTTGTGGGGGGCAGTGATAGATGGGCCATTGTGGGGGTATGGTTGGGGGCAGGTAGGGGCGGCGCAAGCTGCTATTTCTTTATCTAGGCCAGTCAGCATAGTTGTGGCTCATAGCCATAATATTGTTCTTGATGTGCTCATATGGTGCGGTCCCGTTTTGGGTGGGGGCGTGGTCTTGGTTGTGGCTACGTGGATTCTCAGGATTTTTTGGAGAGTGGCTACTGTTGAAGGCGTAATCGCTGGGGCAATGATTGGCTTCCTACTCATTCACGGGATGCTCGAGTTTCCATTGGAGTACGCTTTCTTCTTGCTACCCATGGGGTTGATGATTGGGCTGATAGAAGCGGATTTGGGAGCGCCTAAGATTTTTTATCTGTCAAGGCAGCTGCAACTTTTTGTTATGATCCTGGCTGTCGGGCTGTTTTCTTGGTTGTGGCGTGAGTATAGAGTTATTGAGGAAGATTTTCGTCTCATGCGATTTGAGATGACTAATATTGGGACTATCAAGGCTAGCGCCATAGCGCCGGATGTCGTGTTGCTTAATCAGTTGCGAGAATTTATACGATTCAATCGGACTTCCTTAGATGAAAATTTTACGGATGCTTCTCTTGCTGAAGCGCGAAAGGTTTCTCGACGTTATCCGTACAGTTCGACTATGTTGGGATACGCGATGTCGTTGGCATTAAATGGGCATGTTGTTGAAGCTAGGGATGAGCTCTCTCGCCTGCGGGCATTGCATGGTGAGAGCTCTTACCGAGATGCACTTAAGCGACTTGATTTGATGGCTCAAAAGTACCCTGAGCTTGCGTCGCTGGCTGCTCCGTAAAGTCTGATTGAGTCAGGGATTAAAGGCTGTTATTTTACGCCCCGCCGCCGGTGTAGCTCAGTCGGTAGAGCAGCTCATTCGTAATGAGAAGGTCGGGGGTTCGATTCCTCTTACCGGCACCATGATCCAGACAAAAAGCCCCGCAGGTTCTGCGGGGCTTTTTGTTTTGTGTGGGATGGAAGACCGTTTGGTGTGTTGCTACTTGGCCTTGCTGTCAATTTTCTCAGCGATGCCGTACAGCTCCATCGCCAAGCATTGCATTAGGTTCGAGATCGCCTTGATGGCGTGGTGAAGGCCTTTCAGGTCTTGGTCGCTCAGGTGGTGTTCGAGGCCGTCGCAGCCTAGCAGGTCAGCGATGGTGCTGAGGGCGTAGCTGGCCGTCAGAAGGCGGTCGCCCTGGTGATCGGCAATGCGGGCGAAGGTGGTCATGGCTCACCTCCGGCGGTTCTCCGGTCCGGGGTGATGGTGGATACCCGGATGCGTGCATTCCATGCAGGTATGTAGGTGGGCATGGTCAAAGCTCCTTTTGCTTGGGAGCTGCCACGAATCGTCGCCAAACGATCAGGGTGGCAGCTGTGCGCAGGTTGGCGAACCGGGGCAAAAGGAACCCGGCAGACCTTTCAGTCTCCCGCGCACAGCCGCCATAACACGAGGTTGCGGGCACAAAAAAGCGCCAGCAATCAGATGGTCGGCGCCTGTGCGCCTTTTGCATTTCGGGTCGCCAAACCCGGTCCTGGAATTTGCCAGGACGGCCGCACCATAGCCTTGCCTGGGGCGCATGGCAACGCCCTGGGGCTCGGCTAGGCGGGAATCAGAGAGTCAGACGCATCGACAGGTCGATGGCCTTCACATCCTTGGTCAGGGTGCCGATGGAAACGTAGTCGACACCAGTTTTGGCAATGGTGCGCAGGGTAGTTTCGTTGACGCCGCCGGAGGCTTCGAGTTTGGCGCGGCCGTTGGTGAGGGTGACGGCGGTGCGCATGTCGTCGAGGCTGAGTTCGTCGAGCATGATGATGTCGGCGCCGGCGTCGAGGGCCTGCTGGAGCTCGTCCAGGCTCTCCACTTCCACTTCCACCGGCTTGCCGGGCGCGATGCGGTGGGCGGCTTCGATGGCCTGGGCGATGCCGCCGGAGGCCGCGATGTGGTTTTCCTTGATGAGGAAGGCATCGTAGAGGCCGATGCGGTGGTTGTGGCCGCCGCCGCAGGTCACGGCGTACTTCTGCGCCAGGCGCAGGCCGGGCAGGGTCTTGCGGGTGTCGAGGAGTTTTACCTGGGTGCCCTTCACCAACTCCACGTAGTGGCCTACGCGGGTGGCGACGCCCGACAGGCACTGGAGGAAGTTCAGCGCGCTGCGCTCGCCGCTTAGCAGGGCGCGGGCCGGGCCTTCGAGGTGGAAGAGTGCCTGGTTGGCCTCGGCGCGAGCACCGTCCTGCACCTGCCACTCGACTTTCACGCGTGGATCGATCTGCCGGAATACTTCATTCACCCAAGCGGTGCCGCTGATGATGGCCGCTTCGCGGGTGATCACGGTGGCGCGGGCCTGGCGATCCTCAGGGATGAGTTGGGCGGTGATGTCGCCGCTGCCGATGTCTTCCTGGAGGGCGGTACGTACGTTGGCCTCGATTTCAGCGGTGAGGTCAGCGAGGAGAAGGTTGGGCATGGTGGGCTCCGCAGGCAGGATGGCGGCGATTATAAAGGCTGCCGACGGCCGGTGCAGCGCCGGGGAACAGGCGGTTCGTGCTTTCTGCTAGATACTGATGAGTGCGTCCGGTGTGCTGTGCGTCGGTCGGTCGAAATCCCTGCATCTGTGACTTGATTCATGTCTGTAGGAAATCTCCGCTTGGTTGTCACAGCATCATCCATATAATGACATCGGAAATTTCTATTTTTGACGCCAGATGCTTGACGTTATGGATGACTCCCCATGTTCGAATTGCGGTCCGATAATCCCTTCGGAAGGGTCCGGCCTGCGGGAGGCTCGTGATGCAGACCGACGCTAAGGTGGTGCCGCTGAACAAGGGGGCCACCCAGCAATCGTCAACCTCACCGGTAGGAAGGCTGCCCGTGGCCTTGATCCAGGTGCGTGACAAAGTGGCATTGCAGTTGAAGCAGGCGCTTCAGGTGCTGTTCGACAATGCGGACGACACCCTCTTCGAGATGGCGGACCGCGCCACCAGCAACGCCGAGCAGAACGCCTTCTTCGAGGCGATGCGCGACCTGCGCCTCAAGCGCAAGAGCATCGAGCGGACCTTCCTGCAGAAGGTCTTCGAGTCATTCTCTTCCCTTAATCAGTATGAAATAGGCGCGGCGCCAAAGCTGGACGCGGTGTCTTTCGACAGCCTGTCCCTGGTGCAGAACGACGAACTAGAGGAAGTCGTGGCTCTGGACGCCATGGTGGCCAAGGTCGTCAATCGCGATGGCATCGCCCTCGGCCACCTCACGGCGCGTTTCAACACCCTCGTCAGCAAGAAGATCGAAGACAAAAGCAACCCGCTGGGTCCGCGCCTGCTGTGCGAGACGTTCCTCGACGCCTGCCGCAGCCTGGGCGTGGAGATCAAGGTCAAGCTGATCATCCTCAAGCTATTCGAGAAGTACGTCCTTACGGAACTCGACCAGGTTTACGCCGAAGCTAACCAGTTGCTGGTCACTGCCGGGGTGCTCCCGGAATTGCGCTCTGCACCGGCCCGACGCCAGCCGGAGCGTTCGAGCACTGCCGGGAGCCAGGCCCAACCGCACACCCAACCCCAGGTTGGCACTGCAGCAAGTGCTGGCCAGGTTTCCGAAGAAGGTGTGCAGGAAGTCTTCGGCGTGCTCCAGGGCCTGCTGTCCCAGGTACGTGGCAGCAGTGTGTTGCCGCGCCGGGATTATCCGGCCGATGCGGTACCGGTCAGCAGCCTCGACCTGATGCGTCTTCTTTCGCACCTGCAGCAGCACCTGCCGCAGCAGCACAACGATGACTACGACCTGCGTGTGAGCCTCGACCAGCTGCTCACTCGTGCCAGCGCTCGCAGTGGCCGGGCTCGGGTGGTGGGGCAGGTGGACGATGACGTCATCAACCTGGTGTCCATGCTTTTCGAGTTCATCCTCGACGACCGCACCCTGCCGGATTCGCTCAAGGCCCTGATCGGCCGGATGCAGATTCCCATGCTCAAGGTCGCGTTGCTGGACAAGTCCTTTTTCAGCCGCGGTAGTCACCCGGCTCGCCGTCTGCTCAACGAGATTGCCTCCGCCGCCTTGGGCTGGGTGGAACAGGACGACGCCCAGCGCGACAGCCTCTACCACCGCATCGAACAGGTGGTGCAGCGTCTGCTGAACGATTTCGTTGATGACCCGACGATCTTCTCCGATCTCCTCTCCGAGTTCCTTGCCTATACCGGCGATGAGCGTCGTCGCAGCGAATTGCTGGAGCAGCGCACTCGCGATGCCGAAGAGGGCCGCGCCAAGGCGGAACTGGCCCGCCGGCAGGTAGAGGAAGCGCTCAACCAGCGCCTGCTCGGCCGTACCTTGCCGGAAGTGGTGGTGCGCCTGCTGCAGGAGGCCTGGAGCAAGGTCATGCTGCTGACCTGCCTCAAGCACGGTGTGGAGTCGGTCGAATGGCAGTCCGCCCAGCAGACCATGGATGACTTGATCTGGAGCGTGGAACCCCACGAGGCTCCAGAAGCGCGTGCCCGCCTTTTGGAGCTGGTGCCGGGCCTGCTCAAGTCCCTGCGCGAGGGGCTGGCCAGCGCCGCGTTCGATCCGTTCTCCACCAGCGAATTCTTCAGCCAGCTGGAAGCGCTGCACGTTCAGGCCTTCCAGCGTTTCCGCAAACCCGAGCCGGTGGAGGTACTCGCCAACGACGGCCTGGAATCTCCGCCCCTGCTGCTCGACCTGCCGGACGAGGAAGAGGTGGAGCAGGAAGCGATGCCGGCCATGGTCGCAGTGGTCGAGGAGATCGTCCTGGTTTCTCCCGGCGAGACGCAGGTGCAGGAACCGGAGAGCTGCCTCGCGGATGATGAAGAAGCACTCGGCTTCGTCGACAACCTGCGGGTCGGCAGCTGGGTCGAATTCCAGGAAGACGAAGAACACAAGCTGCGTTGCAAGCTGGCGGCGCTGATCAAGCCCACTGGCAAGTACATCTTCGTCAATCGCACCGGCATGAAGGTGCTGGAAAAGACCCGTATGAGTCTGGCCGTGGAGTTCCGTCGCCAAGCCATCCGGTTGCTGGACGATGCCTTGCTGTTCGACCGCGCGCTGGAGTCGGTGATCGGCAACCTGCGCCGGCTCAAGGGGGCTTGAGCCGGCGCAAAGGGCCGACAGTGAATCGTTGGGTTTCGCTTCGCTCTGTGCCAACCTGCGGGGCTTCTGCACACCCGCTTTTGTAGGTTGCGGTAGAGCGAAGCGAAACCCAACATGACTACGCCTCTACGCTGCGCGTTGTGCTTCGCAGAGCTCAGCCTCAACCTACGGATGTCAGCTGCTGCTCATCTCTCGCCAAAACGGTTCCACTGCGCCTAAAGTGGGCAGCAGACCAAGGAGCCGACATGCAGCTGGACCCCGCATCCGGTTGGTGCCAGGGCATCAGCCATTGCCCATCGCCCAACTTCAATTGTCGCCCGCAGGGGGAAGTGTCCCTGCTGGTGATCCACAACATCAGCCTGCCGCCCGCCCAGTTCGGCACGGGCAAGGTGCAGGAGTTCTTCCAGAACCGCCTCGACCCCAGCGAACATCCCTATTTCGAGGGCATCCGCGATCTCAAGGTGTCGGCGCATTTCCTGATCGAGCGCGATGGCGCCATCACCCAGTTCGTTTCCTGTCAGGAGCGCGCATGGCATGCCGGTGTGTCGCTGTTCGAAGGGCGGGAGAACTGCAATGACTTTTCTATAGGTGTCGAACTGGAAGGCACCGATGATCTGGCGTTCACGGAACCTCAGTACGCTTCGCTGATCGCATTGGTAGAGCAGCTGCGGCTTGCCTATCCGGCCATCACACCTGAACGCATTTGCGGCCATAGCGACATCGCTCCCGGGCGCAAGACCGACCCGGGGCCGGCGTTCGATTGGGAGCGCTTGCGGGCTGCGCTCAAACAATAGGAACAAGGAGGGACCCATGTATTTTCTGGTGTTGTTGCTGGTGCTCTGGATCGAGAAATTCTCCGCCTGGCGCCGGCATATCCAGCAGGATGGTTTCTGGCTGAGGGAACTGGCCAAGGCCGAAGCCAATCCGCGAATGAACGAGCGCCCCTGGGCGATCCTGGCGCTGCTGGTGCTGTTGCCCCTGGTGCTGCTCGCGCTGGTGTTGCTGGCCCTGGAGCCCATTGCCTATGGCTGGCTGGCGCTGCCGGTGCACCTGCTGGTGATCATCTACAGCCTTGGCCGCGGCGACGTGCTGGCCGATATCGGTCCCTTCCGCGATGCCTGGCGACGCGGTGATACCCAGGGTGCCTACCATGTCGCCGAGCGCGATCTCGGGCTGGAAGCGGATGAGGGCGGCGACCTCCTGCAACAAGTGCAGGGCTACCAGTTGTGGCAGGCCTATCAGGGCTTTTTCGCCGTGATCTTCTGGTACGCGTTGCTTGGTCCGGTGGCGGCGTTGGCCTACCGCTTGCTCGCCCTCGCCTCGGAGAATGCTTCCGCGCCTGCTCTTCGCGAGCAAGCCGAAATGATCCGTCATGCCTTCGATTGGTTGCCGGTGCGAGTATTGGCGGCCAGTTTCTCGCTGGTGGGCAATTTCGTCGGTGTCAGCCGGGTGCTGCTGCATGAACTGCTGAGCTGGGAGATTTCGGCGCGACGCTACGTCGAGCTGGCTGGTCGCGCTGCTGCCGAATTGCCTGAGCCCACCACGGGTGACCTGGGTGTCGCAACCCTGGACGCCCTCTGGCAATTGCTGGTTCGTGCCGCCGTGCTCTGGTACGCAGGCTTCGCCGTCTGGGCCCTACTGTTCTGACCTCCACATTTCGCCCGCCCGTGCCACCGCCGGGCGGGTCCCGCCTCGCTTAACCTTTAGTTACAGAAACTCCTGCCGATATCGGGTACACAGATGAGCGCGCCAGAATTTTCTGACTTAGCTCACAGAATCATCTGAATGAATCTGACGGCCGCCATGCAGCGTGGGGATGCTGCCTGGCTCTGGCTGAGCGCTGTCAGCCGATCAGAGCGCGCCCATAACAATAAATGAGAACAGGAGACGTCTCGTGAAGACCCTGTTGTATCCTGCCATCGCGCTGATGAACCGCCTCAGCTTCGGGATGAAGTTCAGTCTGATCAGTGTTCTGTTCTTCCTGCCGATGTTGATCACCAACTTCTATCTGGTGCGCGACTCCTATCGTCAATTCGTCAGTACCCGCTCCGAACTGCAGAGCCTCGACCTGCTGGGCGCCAGCCTGAACGTGCGCCGCAGCCTGGAGAGCCTCAACGACTTGGTCCTGATCAACTCGATGATCGGTCAGTCCGGTCAGGCCGGGGATCTGGAAAAGCGCATCGTAGAGCTTGAACAGGAACTGCTCTCGACCCTCCAGGGTCTGGCGCCGGTGGTCTCCGAACCCGAGCAGGTCGAGGCCTTCAACACCAAGCGCGACGAACTGCTCAGCGCCCTGCAGACCGCCAAGGGCGAAACCTCGCTGCAGAGCAAGAGCGCGATGATCGAGAAGCTGCTGGGCAATGCCCAGGTCTTCATCAAGTTCGTTGCCGCCCAAGCGGGCCTCAGCCAGGACGACCAGGCCGACGTGCGCCAGATCACCGAGCTGATCACTACGGCCACGCCGCAGGTGACCATGGCCCTAGGCAAGGGCCGCGCCATCGGCGCCTATTCTCTTGGCCAGGGCTTCCTCAACTCGGCCGCCAGCACCAAGCTGGACGACCTGTTGCTGGACCTGGACAAGCTCAACGCCGAGTACGGCCTGAAGATCGCCGATGCCCTGGATGGCAGCCCGCGCGGCCATCAGGCGCTGGACGGCCTGACTGCCGCCAGCCGCGACACCATCAAGCAGAGCGCCTCCCTGTTCGAAGATCAGGTGATCATGGCCGACACCCTCAGCACGCCCTGGCAGCAGTTCTACGACCAGGTCAGCGCTTCGCTGGAGAAGACCTACCAGCTCAACGACGGCTCCCTGGCTTTCCTCAAGGCCGAGCTGGAAAGCCGCCTTGCCGGCAAGCGCGTACAGACCGTGCTGCTGGTCGTCGCGCTGCTGGTGGTGTTCCTCGCCATCGTCTACCTCTACAGCGGTTTCTACGTCTCCACCCGCACCACGCTGAAGAGCCTGGGCAGAGTGATGGACCAGGTCGCCGGCGGCGACATGACGGTCAATTTCCGCGCCGAAAGCCGTGACGAACTGGGCGAACTGGGCCAGGTGTTCAACGGCACCGTGGCGAAGATCCATGACCTGATCGAACTGGTGGGCCATACCGTGGCGGAAGTGGAACGCCAGGCCGGTCGCGTGGAGCAGGTTTCCGGCGAAAGCAACCAGGCGGTGGCCGGTCAGCGCAGCCAGATCGAACAAGTGGCCACGGCCATGAACCAGATGTCCGCCACCGCGCAGGAAGTCGCGCGCAGCGCCGCCCAGGCGGTGGACAGCGCGCAGAGCGTCAACCAGGAAACCGTCAGCGGACGTGCGCTGGTGGAGTCCCAGTTGGGGAGCATCGAGAAGCTGGCCAGCGAGATCGACCAGTCGGTGAACGTGATCAACCAGCTGGCGGCGGACAGCGCTTCCATCAGCCGTGTACTGGAAGTGATCAAGGGCATTGCCGAGCAGACCAACCTGCTGGCCCTGAACGCTGCCATCGAAGCGGCGCGCGCCGGCGAGCAGGGGCGCGGTTTTGCCGTGGTGGCGGATGAGGTCCGCACTCTGGCCAAGCGTACCCAGCAGTCCACCGAGGAAATCGAGCAGATGATCGTCAGGCTGCAAGGTGGCGTCGGTGCGGCGGTGAAGGCGATGAACACCAGCCACCAGATGGCCGATGGCACCGTCAGCCAGTCCGGCAAGGTGCAGGCGGCGCTGGAGAACATCCTCGGCGCGGTGGGCATGATCGTCGACCAGAACCAGCAGATCGCTGCCGCTGCAGAACAGCAGACCGCCGTGGCCCACGACATCGACCAGAACATCGTCGAGATCAACCACGCGGGTGAGCGCACCGCCCTGGGGGCGAATCAGACCGAGCAGGCGAGCCGCGAGCTGTCCGGCCAGGTGGCTCAGCTCAAGCAGTTGATCGGCGCGTTCCGCGTGTAATGTTCCGGACTGAAAGGGCCCGCCGCTTGGCGGGCTTTTTTGTGGGCGGGGTATTTGCTCTCACCGTGGGGGCGAATTCATTCGCCAAGCAGCCCGCAGGGCTGTCCCGACGCGCCCCAAAGGTGCAACTGCGTTGCCCTTGGCGAATGAATTCGCCCCTACAACGGAATGTTCACGCCATCAGGCCGTCCCAGCCAAACACCTCACAGGCATTTCGCGTGCTGGCTTCGGCCAGTTCCTCGGGCGTGACGCCACGAATCTCCGCCAGAGCCGTGCAGATGTCCGGCAGGAATTCCGGACTGTTGCGACCGTGAGCGTGCATGGCTGGCGCCATGTCCGGCGAGTCGGTTTCCAGCACGATGTCTTCCAGTGGCAACTGGGCCACCACCTTTCGCAGGCGATTGGCCTGGGGCCAGGTGGGGGCGCCGCCGAGGCCGAGGCGGAAACCCAGCTTGCGGTATTCCTTTGCCTCTTCGACGCTGCCGGCGAAGGCATGGACGATGCCGGGCCGCTTGAGGCGGAAGCGCTTGAGGGTGGCGATCACCGCCGCGTGGCTGCGCCGGACGTGGAGCAGGGGTGGCAATTCGAACTCGGCCGCCAGGGTCAACTGAGCTTCGAACAGGTGCTGCTGGGCGTCGCGGTCCAGTTCGGGGACGAAATAGTCCAGGCCGATTTCTCCCACGGCGCACAGCTTCGGGTGGCCTGCATGGCGATTCAGCCACTCGCGTAGCTCGAGCAGATGGTTGTCCCGGTGTTGCGCCAGATAGACCGGATGCAGGCCGAGGGCGGTGTAGAAGTCTTCCTCGGCGTTGGCCATCTCCCAGATCCGCTGCCAGTTCTCCCTGAACACCCCAAGCAGGACTTGGCGCCCTACGCCCAGAGCGCGGCAGCGCGCCAACACCTCGGCGCGGTCGGCATCGAAGTCGGGGAAGTCCAGGTGGTTGTGGGTATCGATCAGCATGAGCGCCAGCATATACCGCCAGAACCCACCTGGCATGCCCATTTCCGGGGCCTCCGGGGCGAATTTTCTGGTGCATCCGCTCTGTCTCGGGGCATTGCGCGAGGCCGGTAAAACAAGGCAAAAAAAGTTATTGAACACTCGTTCATGCTTGGCTATGGTGGGGCCACTCGCCGGTTCGCAGATGCAACCACGTGACCCGGATTCCACCATTTGCAATGGGGCCCGAACATGCGTTTCGCTTCGCTTGTGGAGAGAATGGCAGGGCCAGGCACAGCAGCCTGGGATATTCACTACGCGGCCATCGCCGCCCAGCGTGCGGGCGAGGACGTCGTAGTCCTCAGCATTGGCGACCCGGATTTCGCCACCCCCGAACCCATCACCAACGCCGCCATCGAAGCCCTTCGCGCCGGCGATACCCATTACTGCGACGTTGCCGGCCGCCCCGAGCTGCGCCAGGCCATTGCTGACCTGCATGGCCGCCTCACCGGTCAGACGGTGTCGGCGGACAGCGCGATCCTCGTGGCGGGTGCACAGAATGGCCTCTATGCGGCCGCCATGTGCCTGCTGGAAGCGGGCGATGAAGTGATCGTCTTCGATCCGGTCTACGTCACCTACGAAGCCACCCTCAAGGCAACCGGCGCCAATCTGGTAAGGGTGCCTTGCCCTGCGGCGGGCGGATTCCGCCCCGACCTGGAGGCTCTGAAGGGCGCCATCAGCGAGCGTACCCGTGCCATCTTCTTCGCCAACCCGAACAACCCGACCGGCGTGGTGCTGAGCACGGAAGAGATGCAGGCCATCGCGGACCTGGCCCGACAGCATGACCTGTGGGTGGTGGTGGACGAGGTCTACGAGAGCCTCACCTTCGAGCAGCCGCACCAATACTTCGCCACCCTGGAAGGCATGCGCGAGCGCACCGTGAGCATCGGTAGCCTGTCCAAGTCCCACGCCATGACCGGCTGGCGCACCGGCTGGGTCGTCGCCAGCCCGGCGCTCGTGGCGCACATCGAGAACCTTGCACTCAACATGCTCTACGGGCTCCCGGGTTTCGTGCAGGAAGCCGCGCTGGCCGCTGTGCTCGCCTACGATCAGGTGACGGCCGAGATGCGCGAGCTATACCGGCGCCGTCGCGACCTGGTGGCGGACGCGCTACAGAACTGCGCCCCGCTCAAGGTGCTCAAGCCCGAGGCGGGCATGTTCGTCCTGCTGGATGTGCGGGGCAGTGGTCTGAGCTCCCTGGAATTCGCCTGGCAGCTGTTCCGCGAAACCGGTGTCGCGGTCCTCGATGCCGCCGCCTTTGGTCCTGCCGCCAGCGGTTTCGTGCGGATCTCCTACAGCCTGGGTGAGGAGCAGTTGGCCGATGCCTGTGCGCGCATCCGTCGCTTCGCCTCCACCCTGAAGTCGTCCCCGGTCATCGAGGTCATCAGCACCGCCGCAGCTAGCTCCAGTGCGTCCGGATCGGAGCTGCCGAAGATGGTGGAGGTGGACTCCATCCACAAACGCTTTGGCCAGTTCGAAGTGCTCAAGGGCGTTTCGCTGACCGCTCGTGAGGGCGGCGTCGTTTCCCTGATCGGCGCCAGCGGCTCGGGCAAGAGCACTCTGCTGCGCTGCATCAACATGCTGGAAATTCCCAACCAGGGCACGGTCAAGGTCGACGGGGAGAGCATCCGCCTTACCACCAACCGTATTGGCGAACCCATGGTGGCCGACCAGAAACAACTGACCCGCATCCGCTCGCGGCTCGGCATGGTGTTCCAGAGCTTCAACCTCTGGCCCCATCGCACCGTGCTGGAGAACCTGATCGAAGCGCCAATCCAGGTCCTGCGCGAAACCCGCGCCGAGGCCATCGATCGCGCCGAGGCGCTGCTTGAGCGGGTCGGGCTGGCTGCCAAACGCCACGAATACCCATCATTCCTCTCCGGTGGCCAGCAGCAGCGGGTGGCCATTGCTCGTGCACTCGCCGTGGAGCCCAAGGTGATGCTGTTCGACGAGCCCACCTCGGCGCTCGATCCCGAACTGGTCGGTGAGGTACTGCGGGTGATCCGCTCCCTGGCCGAAGAGGGGCGCACCATGATCCTGGTCACCCATGAAATGGCCTTCGCCCGCGACGTCTCCAGCCATGTCGCCTTCCTTCATCAGGGGCGGATCGAAGAAGAAGGAGCACCCCAGGAGGTCTTCCTGCGGCCGCGCAGCGAGCGCTGCCGGCAGTTCGTCACCGCACACCAGAATCGTTGACTCCGGCCGCCGGTGCGGCCAATTCCACAAGCTCTAACCACAACAACATCAAGCAGGGCGGAAACCATGAAGAAGTCTCAACTGGCACGTTGGATGGCAGGTGCGGTAATGCTCATGGCCGGCGCGGCAGGCGCCCAGGCCGAGACCCTGAAATTCGCGATGGCGGCCGAACCCTACCCGCCGTTTTCCAGCAAACAGCCGGATGGCCAGTGGGCAGGCTTCGAGCCTGATCTGATCCGCGCCCTCTGTGCGCAGATGAAGGCCGAGTGCGAGATCGACGAGGTGGCCTGGGATGGGCTGATTCCCGCGCTGATGGCGAAGAAGGTCGACGTGATATTCAACTCCATGTCCGTCACCGAGGAGCGCGAAAAGCAGATCGCCTTCAGCCGCGCCTACTACGACACCCCGGTCGCAGTGGCCGCACCTGCAGCGCTGGATTTCGCCGTCACCCCGGAAGGACTCAAGGGCAAGGCGATCGGCGTGCAGCTCTCCACCGTGAGTTCCAACTACCTGAAGAAGTACTACGAAGGCATCGCTGATGTGCGCTACTACGACACCCAGGACTCGGTGAACGCCGACCTGGTGGCGGGACGCATCGACCTGATGATGGCCGACGGCATCGCCGTGAGCGCTTTCATCAAATCCCCCGATGCCCAGGCCGCTGGTATCGAGAACAAGGGAATGGTCCCCTACGACCCGCTGTTCGGCCGCGGTGTTGGGGCCGGCCTGCGCAAGGAAGACACCGCCCTCAAGGCCAAACTCGACGAGGCCATCGGCAAGCTGCTGGCCAGCGAGGACTACAAGACCATCTCCGCCAAGTACTTCGACGTCAGCGTCGCGCCGAAGCAGTGACCTCCGGAGCCATCCCGGCCAGGCCGGGATGGCGCATTTCCGCCTCGATGAGGGCCTGCAATGCAGTCTTACTTTGAACTCGTCGGCTTCGGTGCCCAGGGCTGGGGACCGGCGCTGCTGAAGGGGTTGTGGGTCACCCTGCAGATTTCCGTCGGCGCCTTCCTGGTCGGCATGCTGATCGGCCTGGCCGTCGCCATGGGCAAACTCAATGGCCCGCGCCCCGTAGCACAGCTGATGCGTGGCTACACGACCCTGTGCCGGGCGGTGCCCGAGCTGTTGCTGATCCTGTTGCTCTACTACGTCGGTTCGATGGGGCTGAACCAGTTGTTCGCCTGGCTGGGCCACGGCGACGTCAAGCTCAACGGCACCGTGGTGGCGATCGCGGTGCTCGGGCTGGTACAGGGCGCTTACGCCTCGGAAATCTTCCGTGGCGCCATCCAGGCCATCCCCCATGGCCAGATCGAAGCGGCACGCGCATTCGGCATGAACGGCTTCAGCCTGTTCCGCCGTGTGACATTACCGATCATGGCGCCCAACGCGCTGGCGGGCATGGCCAACCTCTGGGTCAACCTGATCAAGGACAGCGCCCTGATCAGCGTGGTGGGCACCAACGAATTGCTCTTCACCGCCAAACAGGCGGCCGGCTCCACTCGTTCCTACCTGACCTTCTATCTCACCGCGGCGGCGTTCTATTACCTGCTGACGGTGCTCTCCAACCTGTTTTCTGGCTGGCTCGAGCGGCGTTTCCGTCGCTGGGCTCCGTCGGTGTAAGCGAGGGCAGGCCATGACTCCTACCTGGATCTTCGACTACGGCAAGTTGCTCCTCAACGGCCTTGGCACCACCTTGCTCATCCTCCTCATTTCCGCCGTGCTGGGATTCGCCCTGGCACTGCTGGTCGCACTGGCGCGGATGTCACGCAACCCGCTGCTGGCGGGGACGAGCCTCGCCTACACCAGCGTGATTCGCGGTACGCCGCTGCTGGTGCAGATCTACATCTTCTACTACGGCCTGGGCAGCCTGTTCGCCCAGTTCCCGCTGATCCGCGGCAGCTTCCTCTGGCCCTACCTGCGCGACGGCTTCTGGTACATCGTCATCGCTCTGGTGCTCTCGGTGGGCGCCTACGTCGGGGAGGTGATTCGCGGGGGTATGAAGTCGGTGCCCAGGGGCGAACTGGAGGCCGCCGCCGCCTTCGGCATGCGCCAGCGCCTGGTGCTGTGCCGGGTCTGGCTGCCCAGGGCGATCCGTCTGTTGCTGCCAACGCTGGCCGGTGAATCGGTGATGCTGCTCAAGTCCACGGCGCTGGCTTCGACCGTGGCGGTGGTGGACCTGCTGGGCGCCGCCAACGTGGTGCGCGCCCAGACCTTCCAGATCTACCAGCCGTTGCTGCTGGTGGCGGGCATCTACATCTGCCTGACGTTCATGATCGAGACGGGCTTTGGTTTGGCGGAGCGGCGAAGCATGTTCCGCCGGGCGAATTAGCTGAGGGTGCCTCCTTGTAGGGGCGAATTCATTCGCCGAGCAGGCCGCAGGTCTGCCCTGAATTCCAATCGGGGCAACGGCGTTGCCCTTGGCGAATGAATTCGCCCCTAAAGGGTTCGTACGCACCTGAGTGCACTAGGCATAAGCCCCACGGCGCAGGCTATCGACCCAGCGGCGGCTGATCTCCAACCCTTCCTCGGCGCTGAAGTTGGCGGGGTTCAGACACCATTCCAGCCACAGGCCGTCGAGCATGGCCGACAGGCCGATGGCCGCCAGTCGTGGCTTGGCGATGGAAAAACCTTCTTCCCTGGCCAGTTCCGAGAGCAGTTGCTCCAGCAGCACCAGGGAGCCGCCGTAAGTGCGTTCGTGGGCTTCGTTCACCTGCGGGGAATGGCGGATCAGGCTCCAGAACACCACCCAGGGGCTGAGCAGGTCGGGGTCGAGGGTGACCGGCGAGAAGTAGCCGGTGAGGAAGGCCTCAAGGCGCGCAGCGGGCGCTGGCCCTGCCGCGTCGATGCGCGCCACCAGCGCCTGGTTGACCTCACTGGCGAGAGTCTCGTAGGCCTGGGCGACCAGGGCGTCGATACTGCCGAAGTAGTGATTGATCAGCCCCACGGCAACATTGGCTTCCTTGGCGATCCGGCGCACCGAAATGCCGGCATGTCCCTCGGCGACCAGGCAGCGCAGGGCGGCGCGCACCAGATGCTCGCGGCGTTCGTCAGGGTTGGTGCGGGGCTGTCTTTCGCGGGGCGTATCCAAGGGGCGATTTCCTTCGCTCGATGGGCCGGGATAGTACCGCCTGGCTCGATGACAAACCAACCGTCCGGACCGGTCCGGCGACCATAAGGAGACAGGACATGATCGAAGACGTATCGCTCTGCGTTCCAGGGGATTCCGGGGCCATGCTGCGGGTACCGGCCTGGCGCCTGGACAGTGGCAGGCCTGGCCCCAGGGTTCACCTGCAGGCGGGTGTCCATGCCGATGAGATTGCCGGCATGCTGGTGCTGCACACGTTACTGCCGCGCCTGATCGAGGCCGCCGAGAAGGGCCTGCTGCGCGGCTGCGTGACGGTGGTGCCCCAGTCCAATCCGCTGGGCATCGGCCAGTTCCGCCAGGGGCGTATCCTCGGGCGGCTGCATGAGCCCAGCGGCAGGAATTTCAATCGAGGCTTCCCGGAGTCGCTCGCGCAGGCAAGGCCGGTCGGCAACCTGGCTGCCTGGCAGAAGGCGCTGGCCGTGCTCGCGGCGGAAGCCGACATCGTCCTCGACCTGCACACGGATGAGCAGGCGCTGCCGTACGTCTACCTGCATCAGTGCTTCTGGCCCGCCGGCCAGGACCTGGCGGCGGCGCTTGGGGCCGAAGTGGCGATCATCTGGGAGGGCGACAGCGATGGCGCCTTCGAGGAAGTGGTGATTGCGCCCTGGCTCGCGGAAGGGCGCTTCGAGGGGCGGCTGGTGTCCACCGTCGAGCTGCGCGGCCAGGGGGATGTGAGCGACGCCCTGGCGCAGCAGGATGCCGATGGCATCTACCGCTTCCTCTGCGGTCGAGGGCTGATCGCCGAGCCGACGCAATTGCCGTCATGGCAGGGGAGGGCGGTGCCCATTGGGCATATGGAAACGGTCTTCGCGCCCGCATCCGGGGTGCTGGTATTCGAGCGCGAACTGGGCGATCTGGTCGAGGCGGGAGCGTGTTTCGCGCGCATCGTCGCCGTGCCCGGCGATCCTTCCAGCGAGCATCGGCTGGTGGCGCCTCAGAGCGGGCTGATGGTTACGCGCCATGGCGACCGGCTGATCCAGGCGGGGGCGATCGCCGCCAAGTTCACCGGCTCCGAAGCATCGAGTACCTGGACCTCAGGCGCGCTCGACCCGTGAGCATGGGGCGGATGTCCATTGGCCGGGCAGGACCCGGCCAGCGGGACGATCGGAATCAGCAGGCCGGACCGGTGCGGCCGCGGGCCTGTTCCTGGGGCAGGCAGACGAACTCGCCTTGCTCCAGCAGTTGCGGGCTTTTCGCGCGGATGCTGCTGGTCAGGGAATTCATGAAGCGGTTGGCCGCGTTGAGGTCGTCGAAGCGACGCGCGCCGTTGAGGCTGCCGGTGTAGGTGCCATTGCTGGCGGCGAAGCACTGGTCATAGCCCTGGCACTCCAGGCCGACCACCCAGTAGGGCACGCGGACTTTCACGCCGGCCTGGGCGGCACTGGCGGAGAAAACGAGAAGGGCGGAAAGAAGGGCGGTTTGCATCCTGCGCATGGCTGGCTCCCTGTGGAAAAGGTGTCAGCCTAGCCGATGCGCAGGTGCAGCGGAAAGCCGGGGTGCAAGGCACGCCGGCCAGCCATCAGTGGTGCTCGCGGGTAGCGCGGAATTTCACATCCGGCCAGCGCTCTTCCATGAGGTTGAGGTTGACGCGGGTCGGTGCCAGGTAGGTGAGGTGGCCGCCGCCGTCCACGGCAAGGTTCTCGAAGGCCTTGTCCTTGAACTCCTTGAGCTTCTTCTCGTCCTTGCACTCGATCCAGCGCGCCGACCAGACGTTGATCGCCTCGTAGGCGCACTCCACCTTGTATTCCTCCTTCAGGCGGCTGGCGACCACATCGAACTGCAGCACACCCACGGCGCCGAGGATGATGTCGTTGTTGCGCTCAGGGAAGAACACCTGGGTCGCGCCTTCTTCGGCCAGTTCCTGCAGGCCCTGGCGCAGCTGCTTGGACTTCAGTGGGTCCTTCAGGCGCACGCGGCGGAAGAGTTCCGGGGCGAAGTGCGGGATGCCGGTGAAGCCCAGGGCCTCGCCTTCGGTGAAGGTGTCGCCGATCTGGATGGTGCCGTGGTTGTGCAGGCCGATGATGTCGCCAGCGAAGGCTTCTTCCAGCTGCTCACGCTCGCTGGAGAAGAAGGTCAGGGCGTCGGCGATCTTCACGTCCTTGCCCAGGCGCACGTGGCGCATCTTCATGCCCTTCTCGTACTTGCCCGAGCAGATGCGCATGAAGGCGATACGGTCGCGGTGTTTCGGGTCCATGTTCGCCTGGATCTTGAACACGAAGCCGGAGAACTTCTCTTCGGTGGGCTCCACACTGCGCTCATGGGTGGCGCGCGACAGCGGCTTCGGCGCCCAGTCGACGATGCAGTCGAGCACCTGGTCGACGCCGAAGTTGCCCAGCGCGGTACCGAAGAACACCGGGGTCATCTCGCCCTTGAGGAAGGCTTCCTTGTCGAACTCGTGGCAGGCGCCCTGCACCAGTTCCAGCTCCTCGATGAAGCGCTCGTAGAGGTCGCCCAGGTGGGCACGGGCCTCATCCGAGTCGAGCTTGTCGATCACCTTCATCTCGGTGCGTTCGTGACCGTGGCCGGGGGTGTAGACAATGACCTTGTCCTGGGCCAGGTGGTACACGCCCTTGAAGTCCTTGTAGCAGCCGATCGGCCAGGTGATCGGCGCAGCCTTGATTTTCAGGACGGCTTCGATCTCGTCGAGCAGCTCGATGGGGTCGCGGATGTCGCGGTCCAGCTTGTTGATGAAGCTGACGATGGGCGTGTCACGCAGGCGGCAGACTTCCATCAGGGCGATGGTGCGCGGCTCTACACCCTTACCACCGTCCAGGACCATCAGCGCCGAGTCCACTGCGGTCAGGGTGCGGTAGGTGTCTTCGGAGAAGTCTTCGTGGCCGGGGGTGTCGAGCAGGTTGATCATGTGCTCGCGGTAGGGGAACTGCATCACCGAGGTGGTGATGGAGATGCCGCGCTGCTTTTCCATCTCCATCCAGTCGGAGGTGGCGTGACGGTCGGATTTACGCGACTTCACGGTACCGGCCACGGCGATGGCCTTGCCCATCAGCAGCAGCTTCTCGGTGATGGTGGTCTTACCGGCGTCGGGGTGGGAAATGATGGCGAAGGTGCGGCGTTTCGCGACTTCGGCGGCCTGGATGGTCATGGGTACGTGCCTGGCTGGAAATGTGACGGGCAGCGGACGGCCCGGAAAAACGCGGGATTATAACGGGAAATGGACGGTCGATCAGCGCCGCCGGGCATGTCGGCCGTCGCAGGCTCCGCGCCACCCGAGGACCGCCCTTTGGGAGTGATTTCATTCGCGAATGAATTCGCTCCCAAAGGGGTAAGCCGCCGCCCGGCTTCTACCCTCTGTCATCACCCTGAAACCCGCGTCTGTGCAGCATTCCATGACGTTTTGTTGAGTATTTGAAACATTCAACTGGTGATGCGACAAAGGGATGCGAGAAAGCGGCAATTTTTGATTGATCTGCGGTTCCTGTGGTCCTAAAGTTCGCGCCCGAACGTCCATGCTGGCAACGATCCATCCGGCTCAAGTACTGACGACGAGAGGTTTGAGGTCATAGACGACTGAAAATCCTCGGCGACATGCCTTGGGAAGTAGGCGAACCAAAGTGGGGAAACTGATCAGACGTTCAGGCCTGTTGTCCAACGCAACTCTGGGCCACCCCTAACAACTTTTGTTTGTTTTGCCATATGGAGTCCCTCGCATGTCGATCAAGGTCGAAGACTATTTCTCGCCCGCAACTTTCCAGCGCATGAAGGCATTCGCCGACAAGCAAGAAACCCCGTTCGTAGTGATCGACAAGCAGACCATCGCTGATTCCTACGACCAGCTGGTGAGCTGCTTCCCCTTCGCCAAGGTCTATTACGCGGTGAAGGCCAACCCCGCCACCGAGATCACCGAGCTGCTGCGCGACAAGGGCTCGAACTTCGACATCGCCTCCATCTATGAGCTGGACAAGGTGATGAAGACCGGCGTTGGCCCGGAGCGCATCAGCTACGGCAACACCATCAAGAAAGCCCGTGACATCCGCTACTTCTACGAGAAGGGCGTGCGCCTGTTCGCCACCGACTCCGAAGCCGACCTGCGCAACATCGCCAAGGCCGCTCCGGGCGCCAAGGTCTATGTGCGCATCCTCACCGAAGGTTCCACCTCGGCTGACTGGCCGCTGTCGCGCAAGTTCGGTTGCAACCCGGACATGGCCCTGGACCTGCTGATCCTCGCCAAGCAACTGGGCCTGGTGCCCTATGGCGTGTCCTTCCACGTTGGCTCGCAACAGCGCGACATCGACGTATGGGACGCCGCCATTGCCAAGGTCAAGGTGATCTTCGAGCGCCTGAAGGAAGAAGACGGCATCACCCTGCAGATGATCAACATGGGGGGCGGCTTCCCGGCCAACTACATCCAGCGCACCAACAGCCTGGAAACCTATGCCGAGGAAATCATCCGCTTCCTCAAGGAAGACTTCGGCGACGAGCTGCCGGAAATCATCCTGGAGCCGGGTCGTTCCCTGATCGCCAACGCCGGCATCCTGGTCAGCGAAGTGGTGCTGGTGGCGCGTAAGTCGCGCACCGCCGTGGAGCGCTGGATCTACACCGACGTGGGCAAGTTCTCCGGCCTGATCGAAACCATGGATGAAGCGATCAAGTTCCCGATCTGGGTCGAGAAGAAGGGCGAGGTGGAAGAAGTGGTGATCGCCGGCCCGACCTGCGACAGCGCCGACATCATGTACGAGAACTACAAGTACGGCCTGCCACTGAACCTGGCCGCCGAAGACCGCCTCTACTGGCTGTCCACCGGCGCCTACACCACCAGCTACAGCGCTGTGGAATTCAACGGCTTCCCGCCGCTGAAGGCCTTCTACCTGTAAGCCTCCAAGCGTTACCGACAAGGCCCGCCTTCATGGCGGGCCTTGTCGTTTGTGGGGGCGATTCCGTGTCGCAGCGCCTGTCATTTCGCGTGCTGCGCAGCGGCAGTAAGATGAGCGGCATTTCCATTTGCAATTGCTTGTCGACCGGCTCCCTGCGGGCCTGGAGTGCCTGCCGCCGTGACCGTCCAGATACCTGCCGAAATCGCCGCCGTCGCCGACTACGAAGCCTTCGCCCGCGAACGCATGACGCCTTCCGCCTGGGCCTACCTCAACGGTGGTGCCGCGGATGAGCTGACCCTGGCGGAAAACCTCGCCGCCTTCCGGCGCATGCGCTTGCTCAACCGGGTCCTGGAGGACCTGCAGGGCGGCCATACGCGACTTCAGCTCTGCGGGCTCGATCTCGACTACCCGATCCTCCTCGCCCCCGTGGCCTTCCAGAAGCTGGCCCACCCGGATGGCGAGCTGGCCAGCGTCCTGGGGGCTTCGGCGATGGGCGCGGCCATGGTGGTCAGCACCCAGGCCAGCGTCAGTCTCGAAGACATCGCCCAGGCGGCGCATGCACCGCTCTGGTTCCAGCTCTACATCCAGCCGGACCGCGACTTCACTCGTGAGCTGGTGCGACGTGCCGAAGCAGCCGGCTATCGCGCCCTGGTGGTGACGGTGGATGCGCCAGTCAACGGGATGCGCAATCGCGAGCAACGTGCCGCTTTCGCCCTGCCCGAGGGCGTTGAGGCGGTCAATCTGAAGGGCATGCGCAGCCTGCCGCCCAGTGTCGCCCAGCCGGGCGTCAGCCCGCTCTTCGGCAGCCCGCTGTTGGACCACGCGCCAACCTGGAAGGACCTGGAGTGGCTGCAATCGCTCACGCGCCTGCCGGTGCTGGTCAAGGGCGTGATGAACCCCGTGGACGCGGCGCGAGCGGTGGATCAGGGTGTAGCAGGCCTGGTGGTTTCCAATCACGGCGGGCGGACGTTGGACGGCATGCCCGCAACCCTGGATGTGCTTCCCGCCATCGCCAGCGTAGTGCAGGGCAGGGTGCCGATCCTGCTGGATGGCGGCATTCGCCGGGGCACCGATGTGCTCAAGGCCATCGCCCTGGGGGCGAGTGCGGTGATGATCGGGCGGCCGTACGTTCACGGCCTGGCCACCGCTGGTGCTTCCGGTGTCGCCCATGTGATTCACCTGCTGCGCACTGAGTTGGAGGTGGCCATGGCGCTCACCGGCTGCGCCAGAGTGACCGATATCGACGCTTCGCTTATATGGCGCTGAGCTTGCGCACACTTCATTGCGGTGGGCGACAAGCCTGGGAAATCAATGAGATCGAGGCTATCGGCTGGGTCGATTTCTGTCCTCGCGCCCGTTCGTACTAGTTGCTGACTCGAAAATATGACTTGTTGGTCACTATTTGTGTGGTGAAAGCAGCTTGTACGGAATAGTTCTCATTTTCCGGATTTATTGCGGCGGATGGCGTCATGATCGAGGATCTTAGCGGGAGAGTGGCTGGTCTCATGAGTCCGTGCGGGTTCTTGAGAAATGTAAATTTTATGTAAAGTATTTGCATTATTATTTACTGATAAACATTCGCAAATAGAATCGCGCCTCAAATTCACCGGGGAGTGATTCTTATGAGCAAGAAAAACAAGCTGCCGCAACGTGCTCTTCTGGCGACTGCCATTGGTCTCGCCACCATCTCGACCGCCGGCCTGGCCATGGCCGCCGAGCAGAGCAAGGCTCTTGAACTCGGCAACGTGCATGTCGACGGCAAGGCAGCCAAGAAAACGTACAAGGTCGAGCAATCCTCCTCGGTGAAATACACCGCTCCGCTGCTGGACACCCCGCAGACCATCACGGTGGTGCCCAAGGAAGTGATTCAGGAGCAGCAGGCCCTGAGTCTGCGCCAGGTGCTGTCCAACGTATCCGGTATTACCTTCAACGCTGGCGAGGGCGGCGGCGGTTCCGGCGACAGCATCAACATTCGCGGCTTCTCCGCGAACAACAACATCCAGATCGACGGCCTGCGCGACAGCGCCCAGACCAGCCGTACCGATACGTTCAACATCGAGCAGGTCGAGGTCATCAAGGGCCCGAACTCGGTGTTCGGCGGCGCCGGCACCACCGGTGGCAGCATCAACATCATCAGCAAGCAGCCCATGGACCGCGCCTTCACCACCCTCGGTGGCGGCCTCGGTACGGACAACTATCACCGCCTCACCCTGGACGCCAACCAGCCGCTGGAAGGCGTGGGCACCAATAGCGCATTCCGTGTGAACGTGATGGCCCACGAGAACGACGTGCCCGGCCGTGACGAGATCGATCGCGAGCGCTGGGGTGTCGCTCCCTCTCTGCGCCTGGGGTTCAACGACTCCACTCGCCTGACCCTGAGCGCCTTCCATCAGACCGACGACAACCTGCCGGACTACGGCGTGCCGGCCCGTGATGGCAAGAAGCTCGGTGGTGTCAGCCGCGAGGACTACTTCGGCTGGGAAAATCTGGACAAGGATGAGATCGAGCAGAACGCCTTTACTGCGAACCTTGAGCACGATTTCAACGACAACCTGCGCCTGCAGAACCTGACCCGTTACAGCCGCATCGACCGCAATACCATCGTCTCGGCGTCTCATGTGAGTATCCAGGGCGTTCCGCCGGGCCGCTACCTCCCCGCAGGCCCGCAGGCTTACGGCCGCGACACCACCACCGAGATGTGGATCAACCAGACCAACCTGCGCGCCAGCTTCGACACTTTCGGGCTGGGCCATGAGCTGGTTACCGGTATGGAAATCTCCCGTGAGGACTTCGACCTCAAGAGCTACAACCACGGTCTGGGCAACGCGTTGTACCCGTCGAATGGCTTCGACCTGTCGAACCCGCCCGGACACTGGGACGGCCCGGTCAACAAGGCCACCACCGGATTCACCGAGAATCAGCTGGACGACAAGGCGCTGTATGTCTTCGACACCATCGCCCTGAACGAGCAGTGGGACTTCAACGCCGGCCTGCGTTACGACTGGTTCAAGGGCCACAGCGATACCTTCAATGCTACCCACCAACAGACCGGTGACTTCACCTCTAAGGACGAGAAGCTCAGCAGCCGCGCTGGCCTGGTCTACAAGCCGGTGGAAAACGGCCGCTTTTATGTGGCCTGGGGCAACTCCTTCAACCCCACCGCCGAAAGCATCGCCTCCAACGGTGGTGGCCTGACTGCCGCGACCGAGAACCTGGACCCGGAAAAGAACGAGACCTGGGAGCTGGGCACCAAGTGGGAGCTGCTGGATGGCCGCCTGGCAGTGGACGGTGCGCTGTTCCGGGTGGAGAAAACCAATGCACGTGAAACCATGGCCGATGGTTCGACCCAGCTGGCCGGCAAGCAGCGTGTCGAGGGTGTGGAGTTGGGCTTGACTGGCCACATCACCGAGCAGTGGGACGTGTTCGCCAACTACACCTTCCAGTCCAGCGAGACCCTTGATGCCGCCGACACCGCTGCTGGTATTGCTCGCGAAGGCCAGGCGCTGGGTAACACCCCGCCGCGTTCCTTCAATCTGTGGACTACCTACGAGTTGCCGGAAGGCTGGACCCTGGGCTACGGCGCGCGCTACGTGAGTGAGCGTAACGTGAGCTCCAGCACCACCGCCAAGCTGGATGCTTACTGGCTGCACAACGCCATGGTCGGCTACAGGGTCAACAAGAACCTGGACCTGCAGTTGAACGTGAACAACCTGTTCGACAAGGACTACGTGGAGCGTGTGCGTCAGCAGAACGGTACCGATGCGCGTTCTTCCGCCATCGAATACGGCGATGCCCGTTCGGCGATCCTGACCGCCAGCTACTCGTTCTGACGGACGAGCCGAGGGCCCTACACAAGGGCCCTCGGAGATGGCTGTAAATAAAAGGTAAAAGATCTGAATCCCGACTTTATGCATCCCGTTCTCAAATAGAATCGCCTTCCGGCCAGGCATGGGGCCTGCCGCGAACGAGCGATTCGACGCGTCGCCAGACGCGTATCCGAGGGATATCACGTGTTGAAGAAGACCTTGTTCCAGCTGCACTGGCTGTTCGGTATCAGTGCGGGGCTGGTACTGGCCTTGATGGGCATCACCGGCGCCGCCTACAGCTTCCAGGAAGAAATCCTGCGTTTGCTCAACCCCGAGACCCTGTCGGTCGAAGTGCGTGACAGCGGCGTGCTGCCGCCGGCCGAGCTGGTAAGCAAGATCGAGGCAGCCGAAGGCAAGAAGGTGTCCGGCCTCTGGGTCGAAACCAACAACGACCATGCCGCCCGCGTTTTCTTCATGCCGCCGCCGGGCGAGCGCCGTGGCCCCATGCGCTACTTCGACCCCTACACCGGCGAATTGCTGGGTGAGCCTGCCGGCCAGCAGTTCTTCGGCCTGATGCTGCAACTGCACCGCTTCCTGGCCATGGGCGAGTTCGGCAAGCAGATCACCGCCGCCTGTACCCTGATCCTGATCTTCTTCTGTCTCTCCGGCCTGTATCTGCGCTGGCCGCGCAAGGCTGGCAGCTGGCGTGCCTGGCTGACCCTCGACTGGTCACGCAAGGGGCGCAGCTTCAACTGGGACCTGCATGCCGTCGCTGGCACCTGGTGCCTGGTGTTCTATCTCCTGGCCGCACTGACCGGCCTGTTCTGGTCCTACGAGTGGTACCGCGAAAGTCTCAACCGCTTGCTCTCGGACGCTCCCGCCGGCCAGCAGGGCAAGCAGGGCGAGCGCCGTGGTGAAGGTCGTGGCCGCCCCGGCATGCAGGCCCCGTCCGGTCCGCCGCTGGTGGTGGACTACGACGCCGTATGGAAGAGCATCCGCGAAACCGCCGGCCCGACCATGAGTGCCTACAACCTGCGCCTGCCACCGGTGGGTGGCCAGCCGGCCCAGGTGTTCTACCTGCTGGAAGACGCCTCGCATCCGCGCGCGTTGAACCAGATCGTCCTCGATCCGGCCACCGGCAAGGTGGAGCGCAGCAACCGCTACACCGACAAGAGCTTCAAGGCGCAACTGCTGACCAGCATCTATGCCCTGCATGTGGGCGAGTACTTCGGCCTGACGGGGCGCATCCTGATGATGTTGGCGAGCCTGGCCATGCCGCTGTTCTTCATTACCGGCTGGCTGCTCTATCTGGACCGTCGGCGCAAGAAACGCGCGGTCCGGGCTGCCCGTGGCGGCCTGGCCGAGAGCGCTGGCGAGGGTTCCTGGCTGATCGGTTTCGCCAGCCAGAGCGGTCTCGCCGAACAACTGGCCTGGCAGAGTGCCGGCCAGCTCCAGGCGGCCGGCCTGCCGGTGCGCGTCGAACCCCTGGCGTCGCTGGACAGCGGCGCCCTGGCCAAGGCCAGCAATGCACTCTTCGTGGTCAGCACCTTCGGTGACGGCGAGGCACCGGACAACGCCCGTGGCTTCGAGCGCAAGGTGCTCGGCCAGGCCTCCCAGCTCGCCGGCCTGCGCTTTGCCGTGCTGGCCCTGGGGGACCGTCAGTACGAACATTTCTGCGGTTTCGGTCGCCGTCTGCATAGCTGGTTGAAGGGGCAGGGCGCGAGCCAGTTGTTCGATCCGGTGGAAGTGGACAACGGTGACAGCGGCGCCCTGCAGCAGTGGCAGCAGCGACTGGCTCAGGTCTCCGGCGGCGCCATGCTGACCCCGTGGAGCGGTCCGACCTTCGAGAGCTGGACGCTGGTAGGCCGTGAGCACCTCAACCCGGGGAGCCAGGGCGAATCCACCTGGCTCCTGCGCCTGCGTGCCCCGGCTGGCAGCCAGGTGGACTGGCAGGCCGGTGATCTGGTGGAAATCCTGCCGAGCCAGGCCGAGTCGGTCATCGAAGCCTGGCTGGCAAGGCACCACCTCGACGGCGAGGCCCCGGTGGAGTTGGACGGCCTGCGCCAGTCGCTGCGCCAGGCACTGGCAGGGCGCCTGCTGCCGAGTTCGTTCGAACATCTGGTTGGCCTGCAGCCGCAGGCGCTGGTGCAGGCACTGATCGGCCTGTCGGTGCGCCAGTACTCCATTGCTTCGTTGGCCAGCGACGGGGCGCTGGAGCTGATCGTGCGCCAGGAACAACATGCCGACGGCAGCCTGGGCATAGCCTCCGGCTGGCTGACCCATTACCTGCCGGTCGGTGCCGTCGTGCCGCTGCGCCTGCGTCGCAACAGCCGCTTCCATCTGATCGAAGAAGACCGTCCGCTGATCTTCATCGGCAACGGCACCGGACTCGCCGGTTTGCGCAGCCTGCTCAAGGCCGCCATCGCCGCTGGCCGCAATCGCAACTGGTTGCTGTTCGGCGAGCGCAACCAGGCCCATGACTTCTACTGCCGCGATGAGCTGCAGGGCTGGCTGGCCAGCGGCGAACTGCAGCGCCTGGACCTTGCCTTCTCCCGCGACCAGGCCGAGAAGATCTACGTGCAGGACCGCCTGCGCGAGGCCGCCGATGAGCTGCGTGCCTGGCTGGCCGAGGGCGCGGTGATCTACGTCTGTGGCAGCCTGCAAGGCATGGCCGAGGGCGTCGACCGCACCCTGCGCGACATTCTGGGCGACGAGGTGCTGCAGCAACTGAATGACGATGGTCGCTACCGCCGCGACGTGTACTGACGGTGCTAGCGCCTTACCGAGTGGTCCCTGCTCCTGGGTAACGTTCGCCCCGCCCGGAGCGGGGCGTTTTTTATTTCCTCCTCGCCTGGTGGGTGAGGGGCTCTATCAAGGGCAGGCCTTCGGCCTGCTTGGCGAATGAATTCGCCCCTACAGGAGAAGCATCGCGGTCAGGCTTCGCACCGTCCGCCTCCTCTCTCTTCAGGGAGAGGGCGCAACTCACAGGACATGAATTCGCCCCTACAAGTGCGCCGGCTTTTAGCCATAATCCGCTTCATGAACAGACGAATCCTGCTGAACTGCGACATGGGGGAAAGCTTCGGCGCCTGGCGCATGGGCGACGACGAACACGCCATGCCGCTGGTGGACCAGGCGAACCTCGCCTGCGGTTTCCACGCCGCCGATCCCCTGACCATGCAACGCACCGTCGAACTGGCGCAGCATCACGGCGTGCGCATCGGCGCCCACCCGGCGTACCCGGATCTTGCCGGTTTCGGCAGGCGTCACATGAGCTGCTCGCCGGAAGAAGTACGCGCCTTGGTGCTCTACCAGATCGGTGCGCTGGAAGCCTTCTGCCGCGTCGTCGGCACCCAGGTTGCCTACGTCAAACCCCACGGCGCCCTGTACAACGACCTGGTGCGCGACGATGCCCTGCTCGCTGCCGTGCTCGATGCTTGTGCCAGTTACCGCAAGGGGCTGCCGTTGATGGTCCTGGCCCTGGCTGACAACAGCCGTGAGCTGCAACTGGCCGATGCCGCCGACGTGCCGCTGATGTTCGAGGCCTTCGCCGATCGCGCCTACCTTTCCGACGGCCAGCTAGCGCCCCGGCGCCTGGCGGGTGCCGTGCACCACGACCCCGAACGCATCCTGGACCAGGCCCTGGCCATCGCCGACGGCGAACCCTTCCCGGACATCGATGGCAAGCCGCTGCGGCTTACCGCCGACAGCCTCTGTGTGCATGGCGACAACCCGGAATCCCTGGCCGTGCTGCGCCGGCTGCGAGGCAAGCTGGACGCCCTATGATCCGCCTCGAACCCGCCGGCGCCGAAGCCCTGCTGCTGGTACTGGCCGACGAACCGGATGCCCGTTTGCCGGAACGCATCGCCGTGCTGGCCAAGACCCTGCGCCAGCATGTGGGCCACCTGTTGCTCGACCTGGTGCCCGGTTGGACCACCTTGCTGCTGCACTACGACATTACCCGCACCGACCATCAGGCCCTGGCGCTGCACATCGAGCCGTTGCTGGAAGCCTGGTTGGTGGAAGGGGCTGCGGCCGCCCCTGGCCGTTTGCATGAAATTCCCATCTGGTACTGCGGTGAGGACCTGGCCTGGGTGGCCGAGTCCTGCGGCCTGTCGGTCGATGATCTGGTGGATATCCACAGCGGCGCTGAATACCGGGTCGGTGCCATCGGCTTCTCCCCCGGTTTCGCCTACCTTGGCGGGCTCGATTCGCGCTTGGCCCTGCCACGACGCAGCAGCCCGCGCATTCGTGTGCCGGCAGGCAGCCTGGCCATCGCCGAGCGGCAGACGGCCATTTATCCACAGGCGTCTCCGGGCGGCTGGCATCTGCTCGGGCTGTGCCCCTGGCGACTGTTCGATGCCCACCGTGAACCGCCGTGTCCGTTGGAACTGGGTGACCGCGTCCGCTTCTTCGCCATCGACGAAGCCCGCTACCGCGCCGAAGGAGGCGAGGCATGAGCGGCCTGCGGGTGATCAAGCCTGGCCCGCTGAGCCTTCTGCAGGATGCCGGCCGTCACGGTTGGCAGCACCTGGGCGTATCGCCTGCCGGCCCCATGGACCTGCAGGCGGCGGCCTGGGCCAACCGGTTGCTGGGTAATCCCCGCGGCTGCGCGGTGCTGGAAATCGCCCTGGGTGGCGTGGAGCTGGAAGCCGAGGATGCGCTCTGGGTGGCCTTCACCGGCGCCGACATGCCATTGAACGTGGACGGCGAATTGCGCCTCAACTGGTCGCGCTTTCGTCTTGAGGCCGGGCAGCGCTTGCAGATTGGTTTCGCCCGCAGCGGGCAGCGCGGCTACCTGGCGCTGGTAGGCGGGATACGCGCCGAACCCGTGCTGGGCAGTGTCGCTTGCCAGTTGCGCGAAGGCCTGGGCGGCCTGGATGGCGAGGGGGCGCGCTTGGCTGAAGACGACCTGCTCGTCGGCGGCGATGGCGAATTCCCCTGGGGCGCCAGCGTGCCCTGGCCCTGGCAGCCGGACTACAAGGCAGCGCAATCGCTGCGAGTGATGCTCGGTGGCGACGCGGCGAGCTTCGACGAGATGCAGGCGCGGGCGTTCTTCGAGCGGCCCTGGCAGATCAGCCCGCAGTCCGACCGCATGGGTGTGCGGCTGGAGGGCATCCCTCTGGTCGCACCACAACGCCAGTGGTCACAGGGCGTGGTCAGCGGCGCCATCCAGGTGCCGCCGGACGGCCAGCCGATCATCCTTATGGCCGACCGCCAGACCATGGGCGGCTACCCCATTCTCGGCTGGGTTCATCCCCTGGACCTCGGGCGCCTGGCGCAATGCCCGGCGAATCAGATATTGCGCTTCATCGTCATGAGCCTGGAGGACGCACAGGCCGAGTTGCGGGCGTTCTATCGCTTCTTCGGGCGTTAGGCCTGGAAGCACTCGCTCCTACAGAGAAGCGGTCCGAGCGTGCAGCGGACTATTTCAGTAGATGATTCAACGGTAGCGGCGACGGTGCCTTTACCGTCTGGATGGCGAAGTTGCTGCGGATGTCGCTGACGCCGGGCAGCTTGAGTAGGGTGCCGGTGAGGAAGTGCTCGTAGGCACGCAGGTCCGGCACCACCACTTGCAGCAGGAAATCCGCTTCGCCCGATACCAGGTGCACCGAGATCACCTCCGGCAGGCTGATCACCGCTTCGCGGAACGCGTCGGCCTGTTCCTGGCGATGTCGCTCCACCTTGATCCCCACGAATACCGTCAAGCCCAACCCGACTTCGTCACGGTCGAGGCTCGCGTGGTAGCCACGAATCACCCCGGCCTCTTCCAGTAGCCGTACCCGGCGCAGGCAGGGGGAGGCGGAGAGGCCGATCTCGTCGGCCAATTGCACGTTGGACAGGCGGCCATCGCGCTGCAGGGCCGCGAGGATTCGATGGTCCAAGGCGTCCAGTTTCAGTTTTGGCATGGTTTGTCTGTTCTGCTTTGTAGAGTTGGCAGGAGATGCCAGAAATCATGGCGAAGTAGGCCGAATACGCAAGCACCTGCCCTGGCCTTCGGCCCTAGAATTTTCTCTCCACAGGCTGTTCCGGAGCGAACGACATGACCGGTTTCCTGATCGCCCTGGCGGTGGTCTACCTGCTGCCCGGACCCGACATGATCCTCCTGCTGCAAACCGGCGCTCGACAGGGGCGTGCCATGGCCCTGGCAACCGCGCTTGGGCTGGCGCTGGCGCGTGGGTGCCACGTGGCGCTGGCCGGTCTCGGCCTGGCGGTGCTGTTCAGGACCGCGCCCTGGACCTTCGAAGTCGTTCGCCTGGCCGGAGCCGGTTACCTGCTCTGGCTGGGCCTGAAGCTGTTCCAGGCGGAGGCATCGGCATTGGTGGTGGACGCTGAGCACCAACCCTCGCGGGCCTACGGGCAAGCCTTGCACCGTGGGCTGCTGACCAACCTGCTGAACCCCAAGGCGCTGGTGTTCTGCTCCGTGCTGCTGCCGCAATTCATCAGTCCGGATGCCGGGCCCCTGGGGCTGCAGTTCGCCTTGCTGGGGGCCGTCCTGGTGGCGGTGGGGCTGGCCTTCGACTCGGTCTATGCGCTGATGGGCGCCGGCTTGGGCCGTTGGCTGGGACGCCGGCCGCTGGTGCAGCGGGTGCAGCAGTGGCTGTTCGGCGGAGTGTTGGTGGGATTCGGAGTGAGGCTGGCGTTGCTGAAAGATCTGTAGGGGCGAATTCATTCGCCAAGGGATGCGCAGCATCCCCGGCAGTTTTCACGGGCAGGCCGTTGGCCTGCTTGGCGAATGAATTCGCCCCTACAAGGGTTTCCCGGTTCCTCTCTCAAACGTTGATGGTTTCCACGTTGTGGCAGGCCACCTGGCGGGCGTCGAGCAGGCGCAGCTCCGGTACTTCCAACTTGCAACGCTCGGTGGCGTAGGGGCAGCGCTTGTGGAAGGCGCAGCCGGATGGCGGGTTGAGCGGGTTGGGCAGTTCGCCGGTGATCTTGATCTTCGGCTTGGCCGGGTCCGGGTGGATGGCCGGTGTGGCCGAGAGCAGGGCCTTGGTGTAGGGGTGCAGCGGGCGCTCGTAAATCAGTTCGCTGGGGCCCATTTCCACCGGGCGGCCGAGGTACATCACCAGCACATCGTTGGAAACGTGGCGCACCACGGCCAGGTTGTGGGAGATGAACACGTAGCCAGTGTTGTAGCGCTCCTGCAGGTCCATGAAGAGGTTGAGCACCTGGGCCTGGATCGACACGTCGAGCGCCGAGGTGGGCTCGTCCGCTACCAGTACCTTGGGGTTGAGCATCATGGCGCGGGCCAGGGCGATGCGCTGGCGCTGGCCGCCGGAGAACATGTGCGGATAGCGCTGGAAATGCTCGGGGCGCAGGCCCACCTGCTGCATCATCGCCTGCACCTGTTCACGGCGCTCGGCACGGGACAGGCCGGTGTTGATCAGCAGCGGCTCTGCCAGTTGGTCGCCCACCTTCTGCCGCGGGTTGAGCGAGGCGTAGGGGTTCTGGAACACCATCTGCACGTCACGGCGCAGTTGCTTGCGGTCGTCCTTGCTGGCGCCCGCCACTTCGCGGCCGGCGATCTGCAGGGAGCCGGAGGAGGGCTCTTCGATCAGGGTCAGGGCGCGGGCGAGGGTGGACTTGCCGCAGCCGGATTCGCCGACCACGGCCAGGGTGCGGCCGGCTTCCAGTTCGAAGGACACGCCATTCAGGGCGCGCACCAGGGCCTGGGGCTTGAACAGGCCACGGGAGACTTCGTAGTGGCGGTGCAGGTCTCGGGCGGTCAATACGGCACTCATCGCGCCACCTCGATCAGGTTAAGGGGGTAGAAGCAGCGCACGGCGCCATGGGCGTGCGGGTCCAGCGTCGGGCGCTGGGCCACGCAGTTGGACTGGCCGTACGGGCAGCGCGGCGACAACAGGCAGCCGTGGGGGCGGTCGTAGCGGCCGGGCACGATGCCGGGCAGCGTCGACAGGCGACGGGCGCCCAGGCTGTGCTCGGGAATCGCCTTGAGCAGGGCTTCGGTATAGGGATGGGTGGGTTCGTCGAACAGGCGCGGCACTTCACCGATTTCCACGGCCTGGCCGGCGTACATCACGCACACGCGGTCGGCGGTTTCGGCGACCACGGCCAGGTCATGGGTGATCAGCACCAGGGCCATGCCCTGGTCACGCTGCAGGTCCAGTAGCAGGTCCATGATCTGCGCCTGGATGGTCACGTCCAGGGCGGTGGTGGGTTCGTCGGCGATCAGCAGCTTGGGTTCGGCGGCGATGGCCATGGCGATGGCCACGCGCTGGCTCATGCCCCCGGACAACTGGTGCGGATAGGCATCGAGACGGCTGGCGGCGCCGGGGATCTCCACCCGCTCCAGCAGCTCCAGGGCGCGCTGGCGGGCGGCCTTGCCCTTCAGGCCGAGGTGTTGGCGCAGCACTTCCTCGATCTGGAAGCCCACCGTGTAGCTGGGATTGAGCGCGGTCATCGGGTCCTGGAAGACCATCGCCAGGTCCTTGCCGACGATGTGGCGACGCTGCTTGCCCTTGAGCTTGAGCATGTCGTGGCCGTCGAAGCGCAGGCTGTCGGCGGTGATGCGGCCGGGGGCGTCGATCAGGCCCATCAGCGCCATCATGGTCACCGACTTGCCGGAGCCGGACTCGCCGACGATGGCCAGCACTTCACCCTTGTTCACCGAGATATCGAGGCCATCCACCACCGGGACGGCGTTGGCGTCGCCGAAGCGCACGCTGAGGTTCTTGATTTCCAGAAGGCTCATGGCGGGCTCCTCAGACTGCATTCTTGAGTTTCGGGTCCAGCGCATCGCGCAGGCCGTCGCCCATCAGGTTGATCGCCAGCACGCTGAGCAGGATGGTCAGGCCGGGCAGCGAAACCACCCACCAGGCGCGTTCGATGTAGTCGCGCGCGGAGGCCAGCATGGTGCCCCACTCAGGGGTGGGCGGCTGCACGCCGAGGCCGAGGAAGCCCAGGGCGGCGGCGTCGAGGATGGCCGAGGAGAAGCTCAGGGTGGCCTGGACGATCAACGGCGCCATGCAGTTGGGCAGTACGGTGACGAACATCAGGCGCAGCAGGCCGGCGCCGGCCAGGCGTGAGGCGGTGACGTAGTCGCGGTTCAGCTCGCCCATCACCGAGGCGCGGGTCAGGCGTACGTAGGAGGGCAGGGAGACGATGGCGATGGCGATCACGGTATTGATCAGGCCCGGGCCGAGGATGGCGACGATGGCCACGGCCAGCAGCAGCGACGGCAGGGCCAGCATGATGTCCATCAGGCGCATGATCGACGGACCCAGCAAGCGCGGGAAGAAACCCGCCACGAGGCCGAGGAGGATGCCGGGGATCAGCGACATCACCACCGACGTCAGGCCGATCAGCAGGGACAGGCGGGCACCGTGGATCAGGCGCGAGAGCACGTCGCGGCCGAGTTCGTCGGTACCGAGCAGGAACTGCGCCTGGCCGCCCTCCAGCCACACGGGGGGCGTCAGCAGGAAGTCGCGGAACTGCTCGCTCGGGTCATGGGGGGCGACCCAGGGAGCGAAGAGGGCACAGAAGACGATCAGGATCATGAAGACAAGGCCGCCGACGGCGCCCTTGTTGTGGGCGAAAGCCTTCCAGAACTCCTTGAGGGGAGACGGGTAGAGGACGCTCGGGTCGACCTGGGGTTGCATGGCGTTCACGTTCAGGTCTCCTTAACGCTGATGACGGATGCGCGGGTTTACCAGGCCGTAGAGGATGTCCACGACGAAGTTCACCACGATCACGAGGCAGGCGATCAGCAGGATGCCGTTCTGCACGACCGGGTAGTCACGGGCGCCGATGGCTTCGATCAGCCATTTGCCGATGCCCGGCCAGGAGAAGATGGTTTCGGTCAGTACCGCGCCGGCGAGCAGGGTGCCCACCTGCAGGCCGAACACGGTCAGCACCGGGATCAGCGCGTTGCGCAGGCCGTGGACGAAAACCACGCGGGCCGGCGACAGGCCCTTGGCGCGGGCGGTACGCACGTAGTCTTCGCGCAGCACTTCGAGCATGGCCGAACGGGTCATGCGGGCGATCACCGCCAGCGGGATAGTGCCCAGCACGATGGCCGGCAGGATCAGGTGGCGCAGGGCGTCGACGAAGGCGCCTTCCTCTTCGGACAGCAGCGTGTCGATGAGCATGAAGCCGGTTTTCGGCTCGATGTCGTAGAGCAGGTCGATGCGCCCGGACACCGGCGTCCAGCCCAGCCCCACGGAGAAGAACATGATCAGCAGCAGGCCCCACCAGAAAATCGGCATGGAATAGCCCGCGAGCGAGATGCCCATCACCCCGTGGTCGAATAGCGAGCCTCGCTTCAGGGCGGCGATCACCCCCGCCAGTACGCCGAGGGTGCCCGAGAAGATCAGGGCGGCGATGGCCAGCTCCAGGGTGGCGGGGAACAGGGTGAGGAATTCGTGCCAGACGCCTTCGCGGGTACGCAGCGATTCGCCCAGGTCGCCCTGCGCCAGCTTGCCGATGTAGTCCAGGTACTGTTCCGGCAGCGGTTTGTTGAGACCGAGGCGTTCCATGGCCTGGGCGTGCATTTCCGGGTCTACCCGACGCTCACCCATCATCACTTCCACCGGGTCACCGGGAATCAGGCGGATCAGGGCGAAGGTGAGCAAGGTGACGCCGAAGAAGGTGGGGATCAGAAGCCCCAGTCGGCGCGCGATGAAACTCAGCATTTGGGCGAATCACTCCTCATCTTTTGTTTTGCCGGTCAGTGCACTGACCGTTCCCAGCAGTTTAGGCCGCGTGGGTAAAGGCGCCGTCCCGAGGGGGGCGGTTGCCTTGCGTTTTTTGTGGCAGGTGAGATTGGCCTCGTCCGATCTAGGCGTCGGATTGAGGATGCGAAGAAGGCCGGCTGCCCGGCCTCGTCCACTCAGCGCCCGTTGGAGACGCCGTAGAAGCTGTTGCGTCCGAATGGGCTGATCAGGAAATCCTTCACGCTGGCGCGCATCGGCTGGTAGACCGTGGAGTGGGCGATCGGTGTGATCGGCACCTGCTGTTGCAGGACGTGCTGGGCCTGCTTGTACAGCTCGGTGCGTTTCTCGACGTCGGCGGTGGCCTTGGCAGCCTTCACCAGCTTGTCGTAGCGGGCGTCGCACCATTTGGAGAAGTTGTTGCCGTCCACCGAGTCGCAGCCGTAGAGGGTGCCCAGCCAGTTGTCCGGGTCACCGTTGTCGCCGGTCCAGCCGATCAGCATGGCGTCGTGTTCGCCGGCATGGGCGCGCTTGATGTATTCGCCCCACTCGTAGCTGACGATCCTGGCCTTGATGCCCACCTTGGCCCAGTCGGCCTGGAGCATTTCGGCCATCAGCTTGGCGTTGGGGTTGTACGGACGCTGAACCGGCATGGCCCAGAGGGTGATCTCGGTGCCTTCCTCCACGCCCGCGGCTTTCAGCAGTTCCTTGGCTTTCTCCGGGTTGAACTCGCGGTCCTTGATGGTCTCGTCGTAGGACCACTGGGTCGGCGGCATGCCGTTCACCGCCAGCTGGCCGGCGCCCTGGTAGACGGCGTCGATGATGGCTTTCTTGTTCACCGCCATGTCCAGCGCCTGGCGCACTTCGAGCTTGTCGAAGGGGGGGCGGGTGACGTTGTAGGCGATGTAGCCGAGGTTGAAGCCCGGCTCGCTCGGCACCTGCAGGTTCGGGTCCTTCTTCAGGGCCTCGATGTCGGCAGGACGCGGGTTGAGGGTGAGCTGGCACTCGCCGGCCTTGAGCTTCTGGGCGCGTACCGAGGCATCGGTGTTGATGGCGAAGATCAGGTTGTCGATCTTCACATCGTCCGGCTTCCAGTAGTCCTTGTTGCCGGTGAAGCGGATCTGCGCGTCCTTCTGGTAGCGCTTGAGCACGAAGGGGCCGGTGCCGATGGGCTTCTGGTTGATGTCGGCGGCCTTGCCGGCCTTGAGCAGCTGGTCGGCGTACTCGGCGGACTGGATCGCGGCGAAGTTCATCGCCAGGTTCTGGATGAAGGCCGCGTCCACTTCATTCAGGGTGAAGGCCACGGTCATGTCGTCGACCTTCTCCACCTTGGCGATGTTCTTGTCCAGGCCCATGTCGGTGAAGTAGGGGAATTCGGTGGGGTACGCCTTACGGAACGGGTGGTTCTTGTCCAGCATGCGCTGGAAGGTGAACACCACGTCGTCGGCGTTGAAGTCGCGAGTCGGCTTGAAGTAGTCGGTGGTGTGGAACTTCACGCCCGGGCGCAGGTGGAACACATAGTGCTTGCCGTCCTCGCTTATGTCCCAGCTGCTGGCCAGGGTTGGTTCGACCTTGGTGCTGCCACGCTGGAACTGGGCAAGGCGGTTGAAGATGGTTTCCGAGGCTGCATCGAAGTCGGTGCCGGTGGTGTACTGGCCCGGGTCGAAGCCGGCGGGGCTGCCCTCGGAGCAGAAGACCAGGTTGCTGGCGGCGTGGGTGAAGCCGGAGCCGAGGATGAGACCAGCGGCAATCATGGACTTGAGCGCGGTTTTCTGACGCATGCGAACCTCGTTGTTGTTGTTCTGAGGGCGGCATATCAGGTGTTGAAGCCTGCGGTGTCTTTCGCACCTGACCCTGCGACTTCGTGGGCCGCAGGTTGCCCGTCATTCGCGAGCCGGGTCCGGAGGCCGGTATTCCCGGGCGGGCGATGGCGGCGAAAAGGGAAGGAGTACTTGCGCCTCCGCCGGCCGAGGCCGAACTTAAGTGATGCTGAAATTAAGGTCAACTTAAATTCAGTGGTGCTTACTTCCGAAAACCGATCGGTCAGGGGGTGGCGTGGTCGTCGAAAAGGCCCATGGTGGTAACGGTCAGCACCTCGGCCACTTCTTCGCCGGAATTGGCGAGAAAGTGCGGTTTGGCTGCGTCGAAATGCACCGAATCTCCCGGACCCAGGGGATAGTTGCGGCCTTCGATGGTGTAGACGATCTGCCCGGACAGCACATAGGCGAACTCGGCGCCTTCATGGGAAATGAGCTCGGACTGGTAGCCCACCGGCATGCTCATTTTCACCGCGTTGATCAGGTTGCCGGGGAAATTGCTGGACAGGCGCTCGTAGGCCAGCGGCTGGCCGCCGATGGTGTAGCGCACGCGCTGGCCCTGGTGGGAATCAGGCTGGTGCTGGCTGGGTTGGTCGAACAGGACATTGAGGGGGATGCCCAGGGATTTGGCGATGTTCGCCAGGGAAGAGATCGACACGCCAGTGAGGTTGCGCTCCGCCTGCGACAGGAAGCTGGCCGTGAGGCCCGATTCGGCGGCTACCTGGTTCAGGGTCTTGTTGGCGGCGCGTCGATAGCGGCGCAACCGTTCGCCGATCTGTTCTACGGTCATTGGTGTGGCTCTTGTTTTGAGGGCGCCAGTATAACGGGCGGCGCATCGTAGAAAAGGCTTGTCGCCTTATTGAAATTAAGTGGGACTGAAAATTGGCGTTGACGGCTATTTAAGTGGAACTTAAATTCGGCGCACTGCAACACGACTCAGGAGAACAAGATGACAGTGGGAGTGGGTGGCAAGACTCCGGAACAGGCGCTCGCCGGCCTGTCGAACATGGTCGCGGGCATGGGCCCCATCGGCCTCGATGAGTACCAGGTGCGCATAGCCAAGGCCCAGGACCTGATGCGTGACCAGGGCATCGCGGCCATCTACCTGAATGCCGGCAGCAACCTGCGCTACTTCACCGGGGTGAAGTGGAGCCCGAGCGAACGCATGGTCGGCGCAGTGCTCCCTGCCAATGGCCCGCTGGCCTACATCGCCCCGGCCTTCGAGGAAGGCACCATCCGCGATTTTCGCGAGGTGGACGGGGTTATCCACACCTGGCACGAACACGAGAGCCCCTATCGCCTGTTGCTGGACATGCTGACCGGCATGGGCATCGCTGCTGATGCTCGCATCGGTCTCTGCCCGTCCATGGCCTTTTTCATGTACGACGGCATCCGTCGCCTGGGGTCCGCCTTCGACTTCGTCGATGCCGCCTGCATCATCAACCCCTGCCGCTTCCGCAAGTCCGCCACCGAACTGGCGCTGATGCAGCGCGCCAAGGACATGACCCTGGAAGTGCATAAGGCCGCCGCCAGCATCCTGCGCGAGGGCATCAGCACCACGGAAGTTGCCGAGTTCATCCAGCAGGCGCACCGCAAGGTGGGCGCGCCGGGTTCCACCTTCTGCATCGTGCTGTTCGGCGAAGCCAGCGCCTTCCCCCATGGGGTGAAGCATGCGCAGGTGCTCAAGGACGGCGACATGGTGCTGATCGACACCGGCTGCCAGCTCCACGGCTACCAGTCGGATATCACCCGCAGCTACGTGTTTGGCGTGCCGAACGAACGCCAGCGCGCGCTCTGGAACCTGGAGAAGGCCGCACAGCAGGCTGCCTTCGAAGCTGCTCGTCCTGGCGAACCCTGCGGCTCGGTCGACGCCGCCGCGCGCCGCTGCCTGGAAGCCGGCGGCCTCGGGCCGGACTACCAACTGCCGGGCCTTCCGCACCGCACTGGCCACGGCATCGGCATGGACATCCACGAAGGGCCCTACCTGGTACGTGGCGACGAGACGCCGCTGGCCGAGGGCATGTGCTTCTCCAACGAGCCGATGATCTGCGTGCCGGGCGAGTTCGGGATTCGCCTGGAGGACCACTTCTACATGACTGCCACCGGGCCGCGCTGGTTTACCCAGCCGAGCCACTCCATCGACGATCCGTTTGGATTGGAGGCCTGAGGGAAGGTCTTCGACCTGCTTTCGCGACTGAAGTCGCTCCTACAGGACTGCGCCGGGACTCGCCTCTGTGCAGACAGCTCCCTCTCCCTCTGGGAGAGGGTTGGGGTGAGGGAAGGGCAGGACGGCGTCCTGCTTGGCGAATGAATTCGCCCCCACAGGCGCCACGCCAACCTACTTCGCTAATTTCACCTTCGCGAAATTGTTCGACCCCATTGGATTCAACTGGAAGCCCTCCACTCCTTCGCGCACGGCGGCGAACTGCTTGGGGTGGGCGAGAGGGATCCAGGGCGCTTGTTCGTGGAAGATCGCCAGCGCCTGCCGATAGAGCTCGGCGCGGCGGGCCGGGTCGGTGATGGCGCGGGCCTCGCGGATCAGCGCGTCGAATTTCTCGTTGCACCAACCGGCCTGGTTTTCGCCTGACTGCGCTGCGGCGCAGGACAGGTTGGGGGTGAGGAAGTTGTCCGGGTCGCCGTTGTCGCCGGCCCAGCCCATGAACACCAGGTCGTGCTCGCCGTTCTTGGCACGCTTGATCAGCTCGCCCCATTCATACACGCGAATCTCTGCCTTGATGCCGATGGCCGCCAGGTCGGCCTGGAGCATCTGTGCGCCGATGCCGGGGTTGGGGTTGGTCGGGCCGCCTCCAGAGCGGGTCCAGATGGCCAGCTTGAAACCGTCCTTGTATCCGGCCTCGGCCAGCAGCTGGCGCGCTCTTTCAGGATTGTGCGGCCAGGGGTCCAGCTTGTCGTTGAAGCCCAGCAGGGTGGCCGGGTAGGGCGCCACGGCGAGGCTGGCGTTGCCTTCGCCGAACTGCGCACGGAGATAGGCGCGGGTGTCGAAGGCGAGGTTGATGGCCTGGCGCACGCGCACGTCGTCCAGCGGCGGATGGCGGGTGTTGAGGCCGACATAGGCGACCAGCAGGGAATCCAGTTCCAGCACCTTGAGCCCCGCTTGCTGGCGGAGGTCCGCGATGTCGGTGGGGCGCGGGTACACGGCGATCTGGCAGGCGCCGGCCTTGAGCTGTTGCACTCGCACGTTGGGGTCGGGGGTGATCGCGAACAACAGCTTGTCCACAGCCGGCTTGCCCGCCCAATAGGTCGGGTTGGCGTGGAAGCGGACCTGCGAATCCTTGCGGTAGCGCTCGAAGACGAAAGGCCCGGTCCCTACCGGCTCACGGTTGAGCTGGTCCGTCTTGCCGGCCTTGAGCAACTGGTCGGCGTATTCGGCGGAATAGATCGAGGTGAAGCCCATGGCCAGGTCGGCCAGGAAGGGTGCCTCCGGGTGCGTCAGGGTGAAGCGCACGCGGTGGTCGTCGAGCTTCTCGACGCGTTTGATCAACTGGGAGAAGGCCATGGATTCCACATAAGGAAAGCCGCGTGGAGAGTGCTTGTGCCAGGGATGCGCGGGATCGAGCTGGCGCTGGAAGCTCCAGAGCACATCGTCGGCATTGAACTCGCGGCTGGGGGTGAACCAGGGCGTGCTGTGGAAGGTGACGCCCTTGCGCAACTGGAACTCATAGACCAGGCCGTCGGGGCTGATGGTCCAGCTCTCCGCCAGGCCCGGTTGCAGCCGGGTGCTGCCGGGGGCGAACTGCACCAGCCGATCGAAGACGGTTTCGGCGGAAGCATCGGCCGTGGTGGCCGCGGTGTACTGGACGATGTCGAAGCCTTCTGGGCTGGCTTCGGTGCAGACCACCAGGGACTGGCTGGCCATTGCATGGAGGGGAAGGCAGAGAGCGAGGGACAGCAGGCTTCGACGCATCGGACTTCCTTATGGACAGAATTGAAAACGGGGCCCGAACAGGCCGTGTGAAAAACTGCTGCGCTTGGTGATGCTGCGTTGAAGACCGCCTCAAAATGCTCATTTACAACTCGTAAACTGTGCTTTTTCGGCGGTCTTCGCCTTGCCTGACCTTCGCTCGCGACGTTTTCACATAGCCTGTGAAGGCCCCGTTTGCCGGCTTACTTGCCGACGCTCACGCCATAGAAGGAGTTGAGCGCGAACGGGCTGATCTTGAAGTCCTGCACGTTCTTGCGCATCGGCTGGTAGACGGTGGAGTGGGCGATCGGGGTGATCGGCACGTTGTCCTTCAGGATGTGCTGGGCCTGTTTGTACATCTCGGTGCGCTTGGCAACGTCGCTGGTGGCCTTGGCGGCCTTCACCAGCTTGTCGTAGCTGGCGTCGCACCACTTGGAGAAGTTGTTGCCGTCCACGGCGTCGCAGCCGTAGAGGGTACCCAGCCAGTTGTCCGGGTCACCGTTGTCACCGCTCCAGCCGATCAGCATGGCGTCGTGTTCGCCGCCCTTGGCGCGCTTGATGTACTCGCCCCATTCGTAGGTGACGATCTTGGCCTTGATGCCCACCTTGGCCCAGTCGGCCTGGAGCATTTCGGCCATCAGCTTGGCGTTGGGGTTGTAGGGACGCTGAACCGGCATGGCCCAGAGGGTGATCTCGGTGCCTTCGGCAACGCCGGCGGCCTTCAGCAGCTCCTTGGCCTTGTCCGGGTTGTAGCCGGCGTCCTTGATGGTCTCGTCGTAGGACCACTGGGTCGGCGGCATGCCGTTCACGGCCAGCTGGCCGGCGCCCTGGTAGACGGCGTCGATGATGGCTTTCTTGTTCACTGCCATGTCCAGCGCCTGGCGCACTTCAAGCTTGTCGAACGGCTTGTGGGTGACGTTGTAGGCGATGTAGCCGAGGTTGAAGCCCGGCTGCGACGGCATGTTCAGGTTGGGGTCTTTCTTCAGCGCTTCCAGATCGGCCGGACGCGGGAAGAGGGTGATCTGGCACTCGCCGGCCTTGACCTTCTGCATGCGTACCGAAGCGTCGGTGTTGATGGCGAAGATCAGGTTGTCGATCTTCACGTCGCCAGGCACCCAGTAGTCCTTGTTGCCCTTGAAGCGGATCTGCGCGTCTTTCTGGTAACGGCTGAACACGAACGGGCCAGTGCCGATGGGCTTCTGGTTGATGTCGGCGGCCTTGCCGGCCTTGAGCAGCTGGTCGGCGTACTCGGCGGACTGGATGGAGGCGAAGCTCATGGCCAGGTTCTGGATGAAGGCTGCATCCACGCCGTTGAGGGTGAACTTGACGGTGCTGTCGTCGATCTTCTCCACCTTGGCGATGTTGGCGTCCATGCCCATGTCGGTGAAGTAGGGGAATTCGGTGGGGTACGCCTTACGGAACGGGTGGTTCTTGTCCAGCATGCGCTGGAAGGTGAAGAGCACGTCGTCGGCGTTGAAATCGCGAGTCGGCTTGAAGTAGTCGGTGGTGTGGAACTTCACGCCCTTGCGCAGGTGGAAGGTGTAGGTGAGGCCGTCGGGGGATACGTCCCACTTCTCAGCCAGGCCCGGGATCACCGCGGTGCCGCCACGCTCGAACTGGGTCAGGCGGTTGAAGACGGTTTCAGCGGCGGCGTCGAAATCGGTACCGGTGGTGTATTGGCCCGGATCGAAACCGGCGGGGCTGCCTTCGGAGCAGAACACCAGGTTGCTTGCAGCGCTGGCGAAAGGTGCGCTGGCGATCAGCCCAGCCGCGACAAGTGCCTGGATGACGGCGTTTTTACGCATGTTGACCTCATATTTATTCTGTTTGTCATCGTGAGGGGCCCTTTGTGGGGGCCTTGCGAGAAGCTATGCACGGCATATGCCCGGCGCAATAGCTGGACGGGAAAGAGTGTAGTCGGCGGAATAAAGCTGTAAGGGCTTGTCGCAATTCTGCAAATCCAAGCCGCAGGGAGGGGGTGGGCGCCGCCCCGGAATGTGGCGGCGCCCCATGCAGGATCAGGGCATCTGCACTTCGATGGTGCCGTCGGCGCTGACGCTGACGCGGCTGGTGCCGGCTTCGATCTCCGGTACGGCGGCCGCATCGGCGTAACCTTTGGCGGACATGGCGCGCATCATGATCGGCTGCGGCGGCTGGAAGCCGGCGCTGTTCAGGCTCAGGTTGACCAGCTTGTAGCCCTTGCCGCCGAGGGCGTCGGTGGCCAGCTGGGCGCGGGCCTTGAAGGCGTCCACGGCTTGCTTGATCAGGTCGTCTTCATGGGTCTTGCGGGTCTTCTCGGCGATGCTGAAGTTCATGCCGGCCATCTTCAGCTGACCCATCAGGTCGGCACTCAGTTGGGACAGGGCGGCGAAGTCGGCGCTTTCCAGGCGCACTTCGGCGCGCTCGCGCCAGGCGGTGATTTTCTGACCCTTTTCGTCATACACCGGGTAGCTGTTGCGGCTGCCCAGGCTGACGGTGACACCCTTGGCCTTGCGAGCCTTTTCCACGGCGCTGTTGAGGGTGCGGGTGATCTCGTCGGCGAGCTTGGCCGGGTCGGTGTTCTGCGACTCGCTATAGAGGGTGACGTGCATCAGGTCATGGGCCACTTCCTGGCTGACTTCGGCACGCACTGCCACCTGGTTGTAGCGGGCTTCGTCGGCGGCCTGGGCCGAGAGGCTGGCGAGGCTGGCGGCGCAGAGGGCGAGGGCGGCGGCGAGACGGGTGAACGTGGGCATGTCGACTCCTTGTGGGACGGGGTTCCGCGCGGGCTGCACGGTGATTCTCCGTAGTGGACGAGGGTATCCGGCCATTCGGGTTAACGGCGACGCAAATTGACCAGGATCTGGGACAGATGTTCCAGACCATGCTGGCTTTCTGATGACGTTGTAAGGGCGAATTCATTCGCCAAGCAGACCGCAGGTCTGCCCAGCGAGCTCGAAGGGGCAGCTGCGCCGCCCTTGGCGAATGAATTCGCCCCTACAGACTTGCCAATCGACCCCGGTGCGGATCTGCTGCGGCGAGTTGCCGCACAGAGGCGGGCCGATGTGCGCCTTGGTTATACTCCGTCGATTCCAGGGAGTACCCATGCTCGAACCCGTACAGCTACTGTCTGCCAGCCGCCAAAACCTGCTGCGGCTCACCCTGATCCGCATCCTTGTCCTGGCAGCCCAGGCAGGCTCGGTCGGCCTCGCCTACAAGGCTCAACTTCTGCAACTGCCCTGGGTCGCGCTGAGCGTAACCCTCGGTGTCTCGCTGGTGCTCTGCGTGGGCACGGCGTTGCGCCTGCGCGGGCCCTGGCCGGTGACCGAGCTGGAATATGCAGTCCAGCTCGGCCTCGACCTGGTTATCCACAGCGTGCTGCTGTATTTCTCCGGGGGGTCGACCAACCCCTTCGTTTCCTATTACCTGGTGCCGCTGACCATCGCCGCGGCGACCCTGCCCTGGCTCTACACCCTGACCCTCGCGGGCCTTGCCCTGGCGGCATACACCTTGCTGCTGGTGCTGTTCCATCCGCTGGAAATGCCCGCCGGCCAGCGCGAATCGCTGCTGATCTACGGCATGTGGCTGAGCTTCGCCCTGGCAGCGGCGCTGATCACCTTCTTCGTTGCACGCATGGCCGAGGAGCTGCGTCGCCAGGATCAGTTGCAAGCGGTTCGCCGCGAAGAAGGTATGCGTGACCAGCAGTTGCTGGCCGTGGCCACCCAGGCCGCCGGCGCCGCCCACGAGCTGGGCACCCCACTGGCAACCATGAGCGTGCTGCTCAAGGAGCTGCGTCAGGAGTACGGCGACAAGCCCGGCCTGCAGGACGACCTGGCCTTGCTGCAGGAGCAGGTGATGCTCTGCAAGGACACCCTTCAGCAATTGGTGCGCGCCGCCGAAGCGGATCGACGCCAGGCGGTGGTGGAGCAATCGGTGATCGAGTGGCTGGAAGTCACCCTCAATCGCTGGCACCTGATGCGCCCGGAGGCCACCTATCGCTACCAGTGCATGGGCCTTGGCGTGGCGCCTCGGCTGAAACCCCCGGCAGACCTGACCCAGGCCCTGCTGAACCTGCTCAACAATGCTGCCGATGCCTGCCCGGAAAAGCTCGATATCCGCGTCAACTGGGATCACCAGTGGATGGTGCTGACGATCCGCGACCACGGCGCTGGCGTGCCCCTGGCCATTGCCGAGCAATTGGGCCGGCCGTTCTTCACCACCAAGGGCAAGGGTTTCGGCCTTGGCCTGTTCCTGAGCCAGGCCAGCGTTACTCGTGCCGGCGGCACGGTTAAACTTTATAACCATGAGGAAGGCGGCACCCTGACGGAGTTGCGCCTGCCGCGCACCTACGGCGTCGCCTGAGTGCCTTGACGAAGAGGAAGCGAGATGACTGACGAACCCCTGATCGAAGGCGAAGAACAACCCCATCTGCTGCTGGTGGACGACGACGCCACTTTTACCCGCGTCATGGCACGGGCGATGACCCGCCGTGGCCTGCGGGTGTCGGTAGCCGGTTCCGCCGAAGAAGGCCTGCTGATGGCCAAGGACGACCTGCCCGACTACGCAGTGCTCGACCTGAAGATGGATGGCGACTCCGGCCTGGTGCTGCTGCCCAAGCTGCTGGAGCTGGACCCGGAAATGCGCGTGGTGATCCTCACCGGTTATTCGAGCATCGCCACCGCGGTGGAGGCCATCAAGCGCGGCGCCACCAACTACCTGTGCAAGCCGGCCGACGCCGACGACGTGCTGACCGCGCTGCTCTCCGAGCACGCCGACCTGGATAGCCTGGTGCCGGAAAACCCGATGTCGGTGGACCGCCTGCAGTGGGAGCACATCCAGCGTGTGTTGGCCGAGCACGACGGCAACATCTCCGCCACCGCCCGCGCTCTGGGCATGCACCGCCGGACCTTGCAGCGCAAGTTGCAGAAGCGCCCCGTGCGCCGCTGATTGCGCGCATTCGCTTGTTCTTTGTGGGGGCGAATGAATTCGCCCCACAAGGTAATTTCCCTTCCGCTATTGGTATCCTTAGCCGCCTAACTATTACCGCCGCCAAGGTTGCCCCATGCTCGCCGTCGTCCAGCAGACCCTCAGCATCACCGCGCCGGTGTTCTCCATGCTGTTCCTGGGGGTGGGGCTCAAGCGCCTTGGCTGGATCGATGGCGCATTCATCAATACGGCGTCGTCCCTGGTGTTCAAGGGCACCATGCCCACGCTGCTGTTCCTCGGGATCGTCCAGGCGGACCTCGGCACCGCCCTGAAACCGGAACTGATCGGCTACTTCGTCGCGGCCACCATCCTGTGTTTCCTGATCGGCTGGGGCTGGGCCATCCTGCGTTGCCCGGTCGAGGATCGCGGCATCTACGCCCAGGGCGCCTTTCGCGGTAACAACGGCATCGTCGGACTGGCGCTGGCGACCAGCATGTACGGCGATTACGGCCTGTCGGTGGGCAGTATCCTCGGCGCGGTGGTGATCCTCAGCTACAACACGCTGTCGTCCATCGTCCTGGCGATCTACAGCCCGAATGCCAAGAGCGACCCGCTGAGCCTGGCCAGGAGCATCATCAGCAACCCGCTGATCATCGGTGTGCTGGCCGCCATGCCGGTGGCGTACTGGCAGTTGCCGCTGCCGAAATGGCTGATCACTTCCGGTGAATATTTTGCCCAGATGACCTTGCCCCTGGCGCTGATCTGCATCGGTGGCACCCTGTCGCTGGCGTCCCTGCGTTCCAGCGGCAGGATCGCCGTCAGCGCCAGCCTGATGAAGATGGTCTGGCTGCCGATCCTGGCAACGCTGGGTGCATGGCTATGCGGGTTTCGCAACGCCGACCTGGCGATCCTCTTCCTTTACTTCGCCAGCCCGACCGCTGCGGCAAGTTTCGTCATGGCCCGCGCAGTGAATGGCAACCACGAACTGGCGGCGGCGATCATCGTGATCACCACCCTGGCGGCCGTGGTGACCACCAATATCGGGCTGTTCCTGCTGCAGTGGGCCGATTGGATCTGAGTTCGACACGGGGAGCGGTAGGGTGGGCTTCAGCCCACGCTGTTTATCGAGGGTGGACTCAGGCGAACGCAGGGCAAGGTGGGCTGAAGCGGAACGCCGCCCGGCCCACCCTACGAAAAATGTCAGGTCTTCTGGTAGTCGTCGATGACTTCCTGCGCGGCGCGGAAGGCGTCGATTGCGGCGGGAACACCGGCGTAGACGGCGCAATGCAGCAGGGCTTCGCGGATTTCTTCCACCGTGCAGCCGTTGTTCAACGCACCACGCACATGGCCCTTCAGCTCCTGCGGGCACTTCAGCGCGGTGAGGGCAGCGAGGGTAATCAGGCTGCGGGTCTTGCGCGGCAGGCCTTCGCGGTTCCACACACCGCCCCAGGCGTGCTCGTTGACGAAGTCCTGCAGCGGCTGAGTGAATTCAGTGGCATTGCCCAGGGCGCGGTCGACGAAGGCGTCGCCCATCACTTCGCGGCGCACCTGCAGGCCGCTTTTGCGTTCTTCGCTCATTGTCGTTCTCCAGTCAGTCGAGGGATTCCACCCGCACGGGCGCCACGCCGGCGCGCAGCATGCCGAGCCGCTCGGCGGCCTTGCGCGACAGGTCGATGATCCGGCCGCGGGTGTGCGGGCCACGGTCGTTGATGCGGACCACCACCGTGCGGTCGTTGTTGAGATTGGTCACTTTCACGCGCGTGCCGAATGGCAGGGTACGGTGGGCGGCGGTCAGGGCGTGCTGGTCGAAGCGTTCACCGCTGGCGGTGCGCTTGCCATGGTGCCGGGAGCCGTAATAGGACGCCTTGCCCTCGGCCTTGTAGCCGTGTGCGGAATCGCCGCTGCCGCCACCAAAGGGGGTGGTGCTGCAACCGGCCAGGAGGAAGGTGAGGAAGACTAAGGTGCTGAGCTGACGCTGCATGAAGGATGCTTCCAGGAGGGACTCGAGCAGTTGCTGGCTTTGCCGGGTTCCGAGCAGACATCCCTGTCGCAGCGCTGAGCTCATCCGGACACCCCGGCCCGGCCATCCATGGCCGGTCGTTCGCCGGGCCAACGCATGCGTTGGCTAAATCCGGCTCACCCTTCGAGCTTCTTCTTGAGCAAATCGTTCACCTGGCCGGGGTTGGCCTTGCCCTTGGACGCCTTCATCGCCTGGCCGACGAAGAAGCCAAACATCTTGCCGCGCTTGGCTTCGTCGCTGGCGCGGTACTGTTCGACCTGGGCGGCGTTGGCAGCCAGCACTTCGTCCAGCATGGCGTCGATGGCGCCGGTGTCGGTGACCTGCTTCAGGCCCTTGGCTTCGATGATCTGGTCAGCCGAGCCTTCGCCCGCAGCCATGGCCTCGAAGACCATCTTGGCGATCTTGCCGGAGATGGTGTTGTCCTTGATGCGCAGGATCATGCCGCCCAGCTGCTCGGCGGAAACCGGCGACTGCTCGATTTCCAGGCCTTCCTTGTTGAGCAGGCTGGCCAGTTCGACCATCACCCAGTTGGCGGCCAGCTTGGCGTCGCCGCAGACCTTGAATACGGCCTCGAAGTAATCGGCCATCTCGCGGCTGGCGGAGAGCACGCTGGCGTCGTAGGCGGACAGGCCGAACTCGCTCTGGAAGCGCTCGCGCTTCTGGTTCGGCAGCTCGGGCAACTGGCTGCGGACTTCGTCGAGGAAGCTCTTCTCGATCACCACCGGCAGCAGGTCGGGGCAGGGGAAGTAACGGTAGTCGTTGGCTTCTTCCTTGCCGCGCATGGAGCGGGTTTCGTCCTTGTTCGGGTCGTACAGGCGGGTTTCCTGCACCACCTTGCCACCGTCCTCGATCAGCTCGATCTGACGCTGGATCTCGTGGTTGATGGCCTTCTCGATGAAGCGGAACGAGTTGACGTTCTTGATCTCGGCGCGGGTGCCGAAGGCTTCCTGGCCTTTCGGGCGAACCGAGACGTTGCAGTCGCAACGCAGGGAGCCTTCGGCCATGTTGCCGTCGCAGATGCCGAGGTAGCGGACCAGGGCGTGGATGGCCTTGACGTAGGCCACCGCTTCCTTGGCGCTGCGGATGTCCGGCTCGGAAACGATTTCCAACAGCGGGGTGCCGGCACGGTTCAGGTCGATGCCGCTCATGCCGTGGAAGTCTTCGTGCAGGCTCTTGCCGGCGTCTTCTTCCAGGTGCGCGCGGGTGATGCCGATGCGCTTGACGGTGCCGTCTTCCAGGGTGATGTCGAGGAAGCCCTTGCCGACGATCGGCAGGTCCATCTGGCTGGTCTGGTAGCCTTTGGGCAGGTCCGGATAGAAGTAGTTCTTGCGGGCGAAGACGTTCTTCTCGGCGATTTCGGCGTCGATGGCCAGGCCGAACTTGCAGGCCATGCGCACGGCTTCCGCGTTCAGCACCGGCAGGGTGCCAGGCATGCCAAGGTCAACCAGGCTGGCCTGGGTGTTGGGTTCGGCGCCGAAAGTAGTGGGGCTGCCGGAGAAAATCTTCGATTGGGTGCTGAGCTGTGCGTGGATTTCCAGCCCGATCACTGTTTCCCATTGCATGTGAGTCGTCCTCAGAATCCGGCCGGAGCTTGTTTGTGCCAATCGGTCGCCTGCTGGTACTGGTGGGCGACGTTGAGCAGGCGGCTTTCCTGGAAGTATGGCGCCAGCAGCTGCACGCCGACCGGCAGTCCATCGACGAAGCCGGCGGGCATGGAGAGGCCCGGAAGGCCCGCCAGGTTGGCGGTGATGGTGTAGATGTCTTCCAGGTACTGGGCGACCGGGTCGTTGCTCTTCTCGCCAAGTTTCCAGGCCGGGTTGGGCGTGGTCGGGCCGAGGATCACGTCGACGTCGTTGAAGGCACTGATGAAGTCGCTCTTGATCAGGCGGCGGATCTTCTGCGCCTTCAGGTAGTAGGCGTCGTAGTAGCCGGCGGACAGGGCATAGGTGCCGACCATGATGCGACGCTTCACTTCGGCGCCGAAGCCTTCGGCGCGGGAGCGCTTGTACAGGTCTTCCAGGTTCTGCGGGTTTTCGCAGCGGTAGCCGAAGCGTACGCCGTCGAAGCGCGACAGGTTGGAGGAGGCTTCCGCCGGAGCGATCACGTAGTAGGCCGGGATGGCGTGCTGCATGTTCGGCAGGCTGATTTCCTTGACGATGGCACCGAGCTTCTTCAGCTCCTCGACCACGGCCAGTACGGCGTCGGCGATGCGGCTGTCGAGGCCGGCGCCGAAGTATTCCTTCGGCAGGCCGATGCGCAGGCCGGCGAGCGGTTGGTTCAGGCTGGCGAGGTAGTCATCCACCGGCTGGTCGACGCTGGTGGAGTCCTTCGGGTCGAAACCGGCGATGGCACCCAGCATCAGTGCGCAGTCCTCGGCGGTGCGGGCCAGCGGGCCGCCCTGGTCGAGACTGGAGGCGTAGGCGATCATGCCCCAGCGGGACACCCGGCCGTAGGTGGGCTTGATGCCTGTGAGGTTGGTGAAGGCAGCCGGCTGGCGAATCGAGCCACCGGTGTCGGTGCCGGTAGCAGCGGGCACCAGGCGCGCGGCGACGGCCGCGGCGGAGCCGCCGGAGGAGCCGCCGGGAACTCGGTCAAGCGCCCAGGGGTTCTTCACCGCGCCGTAGTGGCTGGATTCGTTGGAGGAGCCCATGGCGAACTCGTCCATGTTCAGCTTGCCGAGGCTCACTGCGCCGGCGGCCTTGAGACGGGCGACCACGGTGGCGTCGTAGGGCGCCTTGAAGCCGTCGAGGATCTTTGAGCCGCAGCTGGTCAGCACGCCTTCGGTGCAGAACAGGTCCTTGTGGGCGATCGGGGCGCCGAGCAGGGCGCCTTGCTCACCGGCGGCGCGCCGTGCGTCGGCTGCCCGGGCCTGTTCGATGGCCGGTTCGTCGGTGATGCTGATGAAGCTGTTCAATTGCGGATCGAGCTGATGAATGCGCGCGAGCAGGCTGCGGGTCAGCTCTTCGGCGGAGAATTCCTTGGCGGCGAGGCTTCGGGCGATCTCGGCGAGGGTCAGTTGATGCATGGGAAACCCTTTCCTTATTCGATGACTTTGGGCACGAGGTACAGGCCGTTCTCGACGGCCGGCGCGATGGCCTGGTAGGCGTCGCGGTGGTTTTCCTCGGTGACGCTGTCGGCGCGCAGGCGCTGGGTGGCGTCCAGCGGGTGGGCCATGGGCTCGATGCCGTCGGTGTCCACGGCTTGCATGGCGTCGATCAGGCCGAGGATGTTGTTCAGGGTCTCGGTAGTACGCGGGATATCGGCCTCGTTCAGGCCCAGTCGGGCAAGATGGGCGATTTTTTCCACGTCGGAGCGTTCAAGCGCCATCGGGGGTCTCCAACTAGAAGCGGCCTGCGTGGGCAGCCGACCGTGCGGGAATCCGGCGGGGAACGGTGCTGCGAACGGGCGGTCAAAGGCCGCGATGATGGGCCTTGGCGGCCCGGAAAAACAGGCAATTTAACATATCGGCGCCTTGCCCAAAATCCCCGTCATTGTTAGAGTTTGCCGCACTTTTTTACCCACGCGTTGCCTAGGGTCCCTCTCCCATGTTCAAGAAACTGCGTGGCATGTTTTCCAGCGATCTGTCGATCGACCTGGGCACTGCCAATACCCTTATTTACGTGCGCGAGCGCGGTATCGTCCTCAACGAGCCCTCCGTGGTCGCCATCCGTAACCACGGCAACCAGAAGAGCGTGGTAGCCGTAGGTACCGAGGCCAAGCGCATGCTGGGCCGTACTCCTGGCAACATTTCCGCCATCCGTCCGATGAAGGACGGCGTGATCGCCGACTTCAGCGTCTGCGAGAAGATGCTGCAGTACTTCATTAACAAGGTTCACGAAAACAGCTTCCTGCAGCCCAGCCCGCGCGTGCTGATCTGCGTACCGTGCAAATCCACCCAGGTGGAACGCCGCGCCATCCGTGAATCCGCCCTGGGCGCCGGCGCCCGCGAAGTCTTCCTGATCGAAGAGCCCATGGCTGCCGCCATCGGCGCCGGCCTGCCGGTTGAAGAAGCCCGCGGCTCCATGGTCGTGGACATCGGTGGTGGTACCACCGAAATCGCCCTGATCTCCCTTAACGGCGTGGTCTACGCCGAATCCGTACGTGTGGGTGGCGACCGTTTCGACGAGTCCATCGTGACCTACGTGCGCCGCAACTACGGCAGCCTGATCGGTGAATCCACCGCCGAGCGCATCAAGCAGGAAATCGGCACCGCTTACCCGGGTGGCGAGATCCGCGAGATCGACGTTCGCGGCCGTAACCTGGCCGAAGGCGTACCGCGCAGCTTCACCCTGAACTCCAATGAAGTGCTGGAAGCCCTGCAGGAATCCCTGGCGACCATTGTCCAGGCGGTGAAGAGCGCCCTGGAACAGTCCCCGCCGGAACTGGCTTCCGACATCGCCGAGCGCGGTCTGGTGCTGACCGGTGGTGGCGCGCTGCTGCGCGATCTGGACAAGCTGCTGGCCCAGGAAACCGGCTTGCCGGTGATCGTCGCCGAAGACCCGCTGACCTGCGTCGCCCGTGGTGGCGGCCGTGCTTTGGAAATGATGGACCGTCACGCGATGGATCTGCTCTCCACCGAGTGAGGTTGGAGAGCGTCGCAGCCATAGGAGCGGGCCATCAAGCCGCTATTCACCAAGGGACCTTCGCTCGGCGTGCGCCTGCTGGTGTTCGCCGTGCTCTCGGCTGCGCTGATGGTGGTCGATGCCCGATTCGACACGCTGAAGCCCATGCGCAGCCAGATGGGCCTGGTGCTCACGCCTTTCTACTGGCTGGCTGATCTGCCGGTGCGCGTCTGGGATGGCGTCAGCGACCAGTTCACCAGCCGCAGCACCCTGATCGCCGAGAACGAGAAGCTCAAGGCCGAGTCCCTGCTGATGCAGCGCCGTCTGCAGAAGCTGGCGACCCTGACCGAGCAGAACGTGCGCCTGCGCGAGCTGCTCAACTCCTCCGCCCTGGTGGATGAGAAGGTCCTGGTCAGCGAACTGATCGGCGTCGATCCCAACCCCTTCACTCACCGCATCCTGATCGACAAGGGCGAAAAGGATGGCGTGTTCCTCGGCCAGCCAGTGCTTGATGCCCGTGGCCTGATGGGGCAGGTGGTGGAAGTGATGCCCTACACCGCCCGTGTTTTGCTGCTGACTGACACGACCCACAGCATTCCCGTGCAGGTGAACCGCAATGGCCTGCGGGCCATCGCCAGTGGCACCGGCAACCCCGAGCGGCTGGAGCTACGCCACGTAGCCGACACCGCCGATATCAAGGAAGGCGACCTGCTGGTGAGTTCCGGCCTTGGTCAGCGCTTCCCTGCCGGTTATCCAGTGGCGACCGTCAAGGAAGTCATCCATGACTCCGGCCAGCCTTTCGCCATCGTTCGCGCCGTACCCACCGCCGCGCTGAACCGCAGCCGTTACATGCTCCTGGTGTTCAGCGATACCCGCAGCCCCGAGGAGCGCGCCAACGACGCCGCCAAGGCCCAGGAGGCCGCCGACCGCGAGGCCGCTGCCCAGCCCGCTGCAGGTGACGCCACCTCGGGAGCCCAAGCCGCGCCCGCTGCCGCGAATCCTCCCGCAGCGCCCGCCGCCCCTGCCGCTCCGGCCACGGCACCCGCCGCACCTGCACCTGCACCTGCCGCGCCAAACAAGCCGCCGGCGGCACAGAATGCCCAGGAGAGTCACTGATGGTCGGCCAGCGTTCCAACAATGGCTGGGTCATCTGGGTCAGCCTGATCCTGGCGCTGGTGCTCAGCGTCGGCCCCATCCCCAGCTTCATGGAAATCGGCCGGCCACTGTGGCTAGCGCTGTTTCTCACCTACTGGACCCTCGCCCTGCCGCACCGGGTGGGCATGACCACCGCCTGGGTGCTGGGCCTGGCCGAAGACGTGCTCTACGGCACGCTGCTCGGGCAGAACGCCCTGATCCTCGCCCTGATCACCTTCCTGGTGCTGACGCTTCACCAGCGCCTGCGCATGTTCCCCATGTGGCAGCAATGCCTCGTACTGCTCGTTGTTTTCGGCCTGGCCCAGCTGGTGCAGCTGTGGCTCAATGCCCTCACCGGTAATCGTCCCCCGACCCTGGTCTTCCTGTTGCCCGCGCTGGTCAGCGCGCTGCTCTGGCCCTGGGTATACGCCGCCCTGCGCGGTACGAGTCGCCGCCTCAACGTAAACTGATCGGCTTGCGGCCATGTCGCAAGCCTCTGTCTTCGACAGGGAGAAGTCCGCATGGCCACGCTGTATCTGGCTTCGGGGTCGCCGCGCCGGCGCGAACTGCTGGCGCAGATCGGCGTCCCCCATATCACCCTGATCGCCTCCATCGACGAAACCGCCCTGCCTGACGAGGCCGCCTCCGCCTATGTAGAGCGCCTGGCCCGTGAAAAGGCCCTGGCCGGGCTCGCCGGCCTGCCTGAGCCCGCGGATGCCTGCGTGCTGGGCGCCGACACCGCCGTGGTGCTGGATGGTCGCATCCTCGGCAAACCGGCCGATCGTGAAGACGCCCTGGCGACCCTGGAAATGCTTTCCGGTCGAGAGCATGAGGTGCTTACCGCCGTCGCCCTGGCCGATGTGAGTCGCTGCGAATCGCGCGTTGTCGCCAGCCGGGTACGCTTTCGCGCCATTTCCCGGGCAGAACTGGAAACCTACTGGGCAAGTGGCGAGCCCGCAGACAAGGCCGGCAGCTACGCTATTCAGGGGCTGGGTGCGGTATTCGTCAGCCGCGTCGAAGGCAGTTATTCAGCGGTAGTGGGATTGCCGCTGCTGGAAACGGCGGAAATGCTCGCCGGGTTCGGCATTCCTTGTTGGCAGCACCTGGGATAGGTCACGGCATGAGCGAAGAGATTCTGATCAATATCACGCCGATGGAATCGCGCGTGGCGGTGGTGGAGAACGGTGTGCTGCAGGAGGTGCATGTCGAACGCACCCTGCGTCGCGGCATCGTCGGCAACATCTACAAGGGCAAGGTCGTGCGGGTACTGCCGGGGATGCAGGCGGCCTTCGTCGACATCGGGCTGGACCGCGCCGCCTTCATCCATGCCTCGGAAATCAGCACCCGCGAGGGCAGCGCCGTCGAGAGCATCAGTGCACTGGTGCATGAAGGCCAGAGCCTTGTGGTGCAGGTCACCAAAGACCCCATCGGTAGCAAGGGAGCACGCTTGACCACCCAGCTGTCGATCCCGTCGCGCTACCTGGTGTACATGCCGCGCACGAGCCACGTGGGCATCTCCCTGAAGATCGAAGACGAAGCCGAACGCGAACGCCTCAAGCAAGTGGTGGCCGACTGCATCGCCGCCGAAGGGATCGAGGAAGCCGGCGGCTTCATCCTGCGTACCGCTGCCGACGGCGCCCGTGCCGACGAGATCCTGGTGGACATCCGTTACCTGCGCCGCCTCTGGGAGCAGATTTCCGCGCAGATGCAGACCGCCCCATCGCCCTCGGTCATCTACGAAGACCTCAGCCTGGCCCTGCGCACCCTGCGCGACCTGGTCAACCCGCGCATCGAGAAGATCCGCATCGATTCGCGCGAAACCTTCCAGAAGGTCACGCAGTTCGTCGACGAGCTGATGCCGGAAATCGCCGACCGCCTGGAGCATTACCCGGGCGAACGGCCGATCTTCGACCTCTACGGCGTCGAGGACGAGATCCAGAAGGCGCTGGAACGCAAGGTGCTGCTCAAATCCGGGGGGTACCTGATCATCGACCCGACCGAGGCGATGACCACCATCGATGTGAATACCGGTGCGTTCGTCGGCCACCGCACCCTCGAAGAGACCATCTTCAAGACCAACCTCGAGGCGGCCACTGCGATCGCCCGCCAGCTGCGCCTGCGCAACCTGGGCGGGATCATCATCATCGACTTCATCGACATGGAAGATGAAGAACACCAGCGCCAGGTGCTCCGCACCCTGGAGAAACAGCTGGAGCGTGATCACGCAAAGACCAATATCATCGGTATCACCGAACTCGGCCTTGTGCAGATGACCCGCAAGCGCACCCGCGAAAGCCTGATCCAGGTGCTCTGTGAACCCTGCTCGTGCTGCCAGGGACGCGGCTTGCTGAAGACCGCGGAAACCATCTGCTACGAAATCTTCCGCGAGATCCTGCGCGAAGCGCGGGCCTATCAGGCGGAAGGCTACCTGGTGCTGGCCAATCAGAAAGTCGTGGACCGTCTGCTGGACGAAGAATCGGGCAACGTCGCCGATCTGGAAGCCTTCATCGGGCGTCCGATCAAGTTCCAGGTGGAAACCATGTATTCCCAGGAACAGTACGACGTAGTCCTGCTCTGAGGCGCTGAGTGGAAGCCTTCGCCCGCTGGTTGATGCGCATCCTGCGTTGGTCGCTGGGGCTTTGCGCCCTGTTCCTGGTGCTGGCCGCCCTCTACGTCAGCCTGGGACGCGAGCTTGTGCCCCTGGTCGCCGAATACCGTGGTGAGGCGGAGGAAAAGGCCGCTGCCGCACTGGGGCAACCGCTGAAGATCGGCGCCCTTGAAGGGCGCTGGCACGGGCTGTCGCCGCTGTTTATCGCCCATGATGTACTGCTGGGGGAGGGCGATGGTGCCCTGCGCCTGGAGCAGCTCAGGGTGGTGCCCGATGTATTGGGCAGCCTGATGGCGCAGCAGCCGCGGATCGCACGCCTGGAACTCGACGGCGTGCAACTGACCCTGAACCAGGACGACGCCGGCAAATGGCATCTGCAAGGATTCGCCGCCGGCTCCGACAAGCCGTTGCCAGGTCCCCGGCAGTTGCGTGACCTGCTGCGGCAGGTCGGCCATGTATCGGTCCTGAACAGCCGGCTGACCCTGGCGCCGCACGGGCAGGAACCGACCCACTTCGATGCGATCAGTCTCGGCCTGAAATCCACTGGCAGCCGTCAGCGGCTCGACGGCCGTCTCGCATTGCCGGATGGGCAGCCCCTGGCTCTGCGGCTGCGCACCCGGCTCAATACCGAGGCCTGGCTGCAGGGCGATGCCGAACTCTATCTGAGCCTGCCGCAAACCGACTGGGCGCGGTGGCTGCCTGCCAGCCTGAGCCGCGAGTGGCACCTGCAGCGCCTGCAGGCCGGCGGGGAGCTCTGGGGTGAGTGGGCCAAGGGCGGCCTGCAGCGCGTGGTCGCCAGGTTGCACGTGCCCGAGGCGCGCGGTGCCTATGCCGAGCGCAAGGCCGTGACCCTCAACAACCTGGGGCTGAATGCCTATTTCACCCGTACCGACGAAGGTTTCCAGGTTCTGCTCGACTCCCTTGCCGCTGATATTGGCAAGCAGCGTTGGGGCGACGTTCATCTGCGCCTCGACCACAAGGCGGGCGAGCAAGCCGAATGGTCGCTTAGCGTCGATCGTCTCGACGTGGCGCCTCTGCTGCCAGTAGTCGACGCTCTGGTGCCACTGCCCGAGCAGGCCGCCGCCGCGGTGGCTGGCCTAAAGCCCAGGGGCGCCCTGCGCAACCTGAGCCTGCACTACCGCCCAGGGCGGGAAGGCGCCAAGCGCCTGGAGTTCAGCAGCAACCTGGATGATGTCGGCTTCAACGCTTACCACGGTGCGCCGGCGGTCGAGAACGTCAGCGGCAGCCTGGCAGGTGACCTGTACCAGGGCGAGCTGCGCCTGGATTCGAACGACTTCGCCCTGCACCTCGACCATCTCTTCCCCAAGGCCTGGCACTACCGCGAAGCCAATGCACGCCTGACCTGGAGTCTGGACGACACCGCCTTCACCCTGGCCAGCCCCTATATGCGGCTGGAGGGCGAGGAGGGCAGCATCGCCGGCGATATGCTGATTCGCCTGATGCGCGACCCCGAGGCGGAGGACTACATGGACCTGCGCGTCGGCCTGCGCGACGGCGATGCCAAATACACCGAGAAGTACCTGCCCACGCTTTCGCCGGGGATGAGCCCAGCGCTGTCCAAGTGGCTCAAGGAGGCCATCAAGGGCGGTGCGGTGGATGAAGGCATCTTCCAGTACCAGGGCTCGCTGGCCCATGGCGCTGATCCGTCCGCCCGTTCTCTCAGCCTGTTCTTCAAGGTGCACGACGCCAAGCTGGCCTATCAGCCCGGTTGGCCGGAGCTGCGTGAGGCCCGTGGCGACGTGTTCATCGAGGACACGGGGGTGCGGATCAAGGTGCCGGACGGACGCATCCTCGACAGCCGGGTGAGCGACGCCGAGGCCGAGGTTCCCCACGTGGAGCCCGGGGAGATACCGCGCCTGCAACTGGAAGCCAAACTGGACAGCAGCTTCACCGATGGCCTGAAGATTCTCCAGGAAGCACCGATGGGCACTGCCAGCGTCTTCGCCGGCTGGCAGGGGCAGGGCACGCTGGATGGCAACCTGAAACTGGACATACCGCTGGAAAAGGGCGATGCGCCCCACGTGGTGGTGGATCTCTCTACCCGCGACGCACAGCTGAAAATTGCTCGTCCGGAATTGGCTCTCAGCCAGCTCAAGGGTTCCTTCCGCTACGACACTGACAAGGGGCTGAGCGCGCAGGACATTCGCGGCCAGGCGTTCGGACGCGAGGTGCGCGCCAGGGCGCAAGCCGAAGGCAGCGACGGCAAGGCGCGCTCGCGCATCTTCGCCAACGGCAGCATTGCCCTGACGGACCTTGTCACCTGGCTTGGCGTCACCCAGCCACTGCCTGCCTCGGGAACCGTGCCCTACAGCCTGAATCTGAGCCTTGACGGCAAGGACAGCCAACTGCGCATCGATTCCAATCTCAAGGGGCTGGCGGTCGATCTGCCGGCTCCGTTCGGCAAGACCGCCGATGACAGTCGCGATACCAGCTGGCGCATGACCCTGGACGGCGACGAGCGGCGCTACTGGCTCGACTACGCCGGGTTGGCCAGCCTGGCCCTGGCGGCCCCCGCGGGCAAACTGGACGATGCGCGTGGCGATCTGGTGTTGGGCGGCGGCGCGGCCACTCTGCCGGGGAACAAGGGCCTGCGCGTCCGTGGTCGCGTCTCGGAACTGGATGCGACGCCCTGGTTGGCGTTGGCCAAGCAGTACGCACCGAAGGACGGCGCCGAGAAGGCTCGCATGCTGCGAAGCGCCAACCTGGAAATCGGCCGGTTCCAGGGTTTTGGCACGAACCTGGAGAACCTCAAGGTGAACCTCGAGCGTTCCTCCAGTGGCTGGAACCTTGGCCTGGACAGCGCGCTGATGCAGGGCACCGTGGCGATGGCCGATGCCAAGGACGCGCCCATCTCCATCCATTTGAAGCAGGTACGCCTACCCGAGCCGCCGGAGAATGAAGCCGAGGCCGATGCCAAACCCGATCCGCTGGCGGGTGTCGACCCACGCCAGGTGCCGGCACTCGATGTGCGCATCGATCAGGTAGTGCTGGGCAATGCGCCTCTGGGGGCCTGGTCCTTCAAGGTGCGGCCCAATGCCAAGGGGCTGGGCTTCAGCGACCTGGACCTCGATCTACGGGGCCTGAAAGTCACCGGTTCGGCCGGCTGGGAAGGCACCGCCGAAAGCAGCGCCTCCTGGTACAAGGGGCGGATGGAAGGCAAGAACCTGGCGGATGTGCTCAAGGCCTGGAACTACGCGCCGTCGGCCACCAGCGAGCGCTTCCGCCTGGATGCTGACGGGCGCTGGCCGGGGTCACCGGCCTGGGTCAGTCTCAAGCGTTACTCCGGTTCCCTGGACGCCAGCCTGCGCAATGGCCAGTTCGTCGAAGTGGAGGGCGGTGCGCAAGCTCTGCGGGTGTTCGGCCTGCTCAACTTCAACTCCATCGGTCGCCGCCTGCGCCTGGACTTCTCTGACCTGCTGGGCAAGGGGCTGGCTTACGACCGGGTCAAGGGATTGCTGGTGGGGAGCGATGGGCGCTTCGTCACTCGTAAGCCCATTACGCTCGAAGGCCCGTCCAGTGGCCTGGAGCTGGACGGCACCCTGGACCTTGCCGCCGATCGCATCGACGCCAAGCTGCTGGTAACCCTGCCGGTGACCAACAACCTGCCTCTGGCGGCGCTGATCGTCGGGGCGCCTGCCATCGGCGGCGCGCTGTTCGTGGTCGACAAGCTGCTGGGCGACAAGGTGGCGCGCTTCGCCAGTGTGCAATACAAGGTTGAAGGTTCGTGGAAGAACCCCAAGATCACCTTCGAAAAGCCATTTGAAAAGTCTCGTTGAAGCGAGCTTTCGTGGCTTGGGTTAGCATGCATCCCATGCCTTGTGCGGAGATTCCGATGTCCCTTGCCGTGATTCAGATGGTCAGCCAGGACGATGTCCTGGCCAACCTCGCCGATGCCCGGCGCTTGCTGGAGCAGGCTGCCGAAGGCGGCGCCCGCCTGGCCGTGCTGCCGGAGAACTTCGCGGCCATCGGCCGCCGCGACCTGGCCGACCTCGGGCGTGCCGAAGCCGAAGGCCGTGGGCCGATCCTGCCCTGGCTGCGCCAGGCGGCCCGAGATCTGAAACTGTGGATAGTGGCTGGCACCCTGCCACTACCGCCTGACGAACGGCCGGCGGACAAGGCCAACGCCTGTTCCCTGCTGATCGACGAGCACGGCGAACGAGCCGCGCGCTACGACAAGATCCACCTGTTCGATGTCGACGTGGCCGACACGCGCGGTCGCTACCGCGAGTCGGACGATTACGCCCATGGTGCCCAGGTGGTGGTGGCTGACACCCCGGTGGGGCGGCTCGGCCTGACCGTCTGCTACGACCTGCGTTTTCCCGAACTCTATGGCGCCCTGCGCGAAGCCGGTGCCGAGCTGATCAGCGCGCCATCAGCCTTCACTGCCGTTACGGGGGCGGCCCACTGGCAGGTGCTGGTGCGCGCCCGCGCCATCGAAACCCAGTGCTACCTGTTGGCGGCGGGGCAGGGTGGGATACATCCCGGTCCGCGCGAAACCTTCGGCCATTCGGCCATTGTCGATCCCTGGGGGCGGGTGCTGGCTGAGCAGCCCACGGGTGAGGCCGTTTTACTCGCCCGGCGTGACGCCGATGAGCAGGCGGCCATCCGCCAGCGCATGCCCGTGAGCACCCACAGAAGATTCATGACGCCGGCCGTTCCCGGGCCGGCGCGTACGGAGAAGTTATGAGCGACCTCTTGTTGTCCGTCAGCGAGCATCTGCTGGCGCCCGGTGACCTCAGTATCGAGCAGTTGCCGGAGATCCTCGGCGAGTTGGCCGGCCCTGGCATCGATGCCGCCGACCTCTATTTCCAGGGGCAGATTTCCGAGTCCTGGGTGCTGGAAGACGGCATCGTCAAGGAAGGCAGCTTCAACCTCGACCAGGGGGTGGGCGTGCGTGCCCAGTCCGGCGAGAAGACCGGTTTCGCCTACAGCAATGCCATCACCGCCGATGCCCTGCGCCAGGCGGCACGGGCCGCGCGCTCGATTTCCCGGGCTGGGCAGGAAGGCCGGGTGCAGGCATTCGCCAGCCCACAGATCACCCGCCTCTACGACTCCGGCAGCCCGCTGGATGTGATCAGCCGCGCCGAGAAGGTGGAGCTACTGAAACAGGTCGACGCCGCCACCCGTGCGCTGGACCCGCGCATCAAGCAGGTCACCGTGAGCATGGCTGGTGTCTGGGAGCGAATCCTGATCGCTGCCAGTGATGGCAGCCTGGGTGCCGATGTCCGTCCGCTGGTGCGTTTCAACGTCAGTGTCATCGTCGAACAGAATGGCCGCCGCGAGCGCGGTGGCCACGGCGGTGGCGGGCGTACCGACTACCGTTACTTCCTTCAGGAAGATCGCGCCATGGGCTACGCCCGTGAGGCGTTGCGCCAGGCCCTGGTCAATCTGGAAGCCATTCCCGCGCCGGCCGGCACCCTGCCGGTAGTGATGGGCGCGGGCTGGTCCGGCGTGTTGCTGCACGAAGCCGTGGGTCATGGTCTGGAAGGCGACTTCAACCGCAAGGGCAGTTCGGCGTACAGCGGCCGTATCGGCGAGCGGGTTGCCTCCAGCCTCTGCACCATCGTGGACGACGGTACCCTCGCTTACCGCCGTGGTTCCCTCAGCGTCGACGACGAAGGCACCCCGACCCAGTGCACGACGCTGATCGAGAATGGCGTGCTCAAGGGTTATATGCAGGACAAGCTCAATGCGCGCCTGATGAAGGTGGCACGCACTGGCAACGGTCGCCGTGAGTCCTATGCGCATCTGCCGATGCCGCGCATGACCAACACCTACATGCTGGCCGGCAAGAGCGACCCGCAGGAGATCATCGCGTCGGTGGAGCGTGGCATCTACTGCGCGAACCTCGGCGGTGGCCAGGTGGACATCACCAGCGGCAAGTTCGTCTTCTCCACCAGCGAGGCGTACCTGATCGAGAACGGCAAGATCACCGCCCCGGTGAAGGGCGCGACGTTGATCGGCAACGGTCCAGAGGCCATGAGCCGGGTGTCCATGGTCGGAAACGACCTGGCACTGGATAGCGGCGTGGGTACATGCGGCAAGGACGGTCAGTCGGTGCCGGTGGGCGTAGGTCAGCCTACCCTGAAGATCGACGCGATTACCGTAGGTGGGACGGGGGCCTGATGGTGGCCCCCGGAAGGATCAGCGCAAGCCGCGTTTGGCTTCGTCCAGGTCGCGGATGTATTTGAACACCTTGCGCGCGGCGGCCGGCGGTTTGTTGTGGGCCGCCTCGTGCTGGGCATGACGGATCAGGCCGCGCAGGTGCTGGCGGTCGGTATCCGGATAGTCGGCGACGAAGCTCTCGAGGGCGGCATCGCCACCTTCGATCAGGCGGTCACGCCAGCGTTCCAGGGCGTGGAAACGCTCGTTGTACTCGCGGGTGGAGCTGTCGAGCTGGTCGATCAGGCTGACGATGGCCTCGACGTCCTGCTCACGCATGAGCTTGCCGATGTACTGGATGTGCCGTTTACGGGCGACGTGCGCCTTGTGCTTCGGCGCTTCGGCCAGGGCCTTTTGCAGGGCGTCGGTCAGCGGCAGCTTGGCCAGCACGTCGGCCTTGAAGGTGGTCAGGCGCTCACCGAGCTCCTGCAGGGCATGCAGCTCGCGTTTGACCTGGGATTTGCTCTTCTCTCCGGAGAAGTCGTCGTCGAAGAATTCAGACATGGGGGTGGTCCAGTTGGAAACGCCGCCATGATAACCAGTCGGGGGCGCGTTGTCCGGCCCGGCTGGCGCCGCCGGAGCGCGGTACGTGCGGCAAGGCGCCCGGTTGCGCCCGTCGCGTCGAAGATTTTTTGAACTGGAGTGGCTATGAGTGAAGTAGAAGTGGTCGGCCCGGAAGCATTGCCGGAATTGCAGGCGCGGGTCGAACGCATCCTCGCCGAAGCCCGGCGCCAGGGCGCCAGCGCTTGTGAGGTGGCTGTTTCAGTGGAGCAAGGATTGTCCACCAGTGTTCGCCAGGGCGAGGTGGAAACGGTCGAATTCAACCGCGACCAGGGCTTTGGTATCACCCTGTATGTCGGCCAGCGCAAGGGCTCGGCCAGCACCTCTGCAAGCGGCGAGGATGCGATTCGCGAAACCGTGGCTGCAGCCCTGGCCATTGCGAAACATGCTTCCGAGGATGAGTGCGCCGGTCTTGCCGACGCAGCCCTGATGGCCCGCGATCTGCCCGAGCTCGACCTCTACCACCCTTGGTCGATTACCCCGGAGCAGGCTGTGGAGCAGGCGCTGATCTGCGAGGCGGCGGCTTTCGAGACCGACAAGCGCGTCAGCAAGGCGGACGGCACCACCCTCAATACCCATCAAGGTTGCCGCGTTTATGGCAACAGCCATGGTTTCGTCGGCGGTTACGCCAGCACCCGTCACAGCCTGAGCTGCGTGATGATCGCCGAGGCGCAGGGGCAAATGCAGCGTGACTACTGGTACGACGTCAGCCGTATTGGCAGCCAGCTCGCCGATCCAGCCAGCATTGGTCGCCGCGCTGCTGAGCGCACCGCCGCTCGCCTGGGCGCGCGGCCGGTACCCACTTGTGAAGTACCGGTTCTGTTCGCCGCAGAACTTGCGACCGGACTGTTCGGCAGTTTCCTAGGCGCCATTTCCGGCGGCAACCTGTACCGCAAGTCGTCCTTCCTCGAAGGCGCCCTGGGCCAGCGGCTGTTCCCCGAGTGGCTGTCCATCGACGAGCGTCCGCATATCCCGCGCGCCATGGCCAGTGCGGCCTTCGACAACGACGGCCTGGCTACCTACGCCAAGCCCTTCGTCGAGAAAGGCGAACTGGTTTCCTACATCCTCGGCACTTACTCCGGGCGCAAGCTGGGGCTGCCCAGCACGGCCAACGCCGGCGGCGTGCACAACCTCTTCGTCAGCCACGGCCAGGAAGACCAGGCAGCGCTCCTGCGACGTATGGGGCGCGGCCTGCTGGTGACCGAACTGATGGGGCAGGGGCTGAACATGGTGACCGGGGACTATTCCCGGGGTGCCGCGGGATACTGGGTGGAGAACGGAGAGATCCAGTTCCCGGTGCAGGAAGTGACCATCGCCGGCAATCTCAAGGACATGTTTCGTCAGATCCTCGCCGTGGGCAGCGACCTGGAACTGCGCGGCAACATTCGCACCGGCTCAGTGCTCATCGAGAAGATGACGGTGGCCGGCAGCTGAGGCTGCCTGCTTCCAGAATGAAAAACGCGCCCAGATGGGCGCGTTTTTAATGGGAGCAGATGACGGTCATTCACCTTCGTCAAACTTATTGTTGATTAGTTCGATCAAGGCATTGAGGGCGTCGTCGTCCTGATCGCCTTCGGTGTGCAGGTGAATGGGTGTGCCTTTGCCGGCGGCGAGCATCATCACCGCCATGATGCTCTTGCCGTCTACCAGGCTTTCGGGAGAGCGGCCCACGCGAATCTGGCAAGGGAAGCGGCCGGCCACCCCGACGAACTTCGCCGCGGCCCGGGCGTGCAGGCCGAGCTTATTGATGATGGTGATCTCGCGGGCTGGCATCGCGTTTCCAATCCTTCTAACTGAGGTCGCGGTGGCGAACCTGGACATTCTTCAAACTGGGTTTCAGCGCCGCTCCCAGACGCTCGGCAACGTAGACCGAACGGTGGTGGCCCCCAGTGCAGCCAATGGCGATCGTGACGTAGGCGCGATTGCTGGCGGCGAAGCGCGGCAGCCATTTGCTTAGATAGCCGAGGATATCCTGATACATCTCTTCGACATCCGGCTGCCCGGCGAGGTACTCGGCGACAGCCGGTGCGAGCCCGGAGTGATCGCGCAACTCCGGCTTCCAGTATGGGTTGGGCAGGCAACGCACGTCGAACACCAGGTCGGCGTCGACCGGCATGCCGCGCTTGAAGCCGAATGACTCGATCAGAAAAGCGGTACCGGGTTCTGGTTGATTCAGCAGACGCAGCTTGATGCTGTCGCGCAGCTGGTAAAGGTTGAGGTGCGTGGTGTCGATCTTCAGGTCGGCGAGATCGGCGATGGGCGCCAACAACACTTCCTCGTCCCGGATGGCTTCAGCCAGGGAGCGGTTGTCATTGGTCAGTGGGTGGCGTCGGCGGGTTTCCGAGAAACGCTTTAGCAGCGTGTCGTGGTCGGCATCGAGGTACAGTACGTCGCACTTGATGTGGCGACTGCGGGCCTCGCTGAGCAACTCGGGAAATCGCTGCAGCTGGCTGGGCAGGTTGCGTGCGTCGATGGACACGGCGACCTGGGGTTCCAGTAGCTCGGTGTGCAGCAGGGTGCGTTCGGCAAGTTCGGGAAGCAGGCCTGCGGGCAGGTTGTCGATGCAGTAGAAGCCGTGATCCTCGAGAACATCGAGGGCGGTACTCTTGCCCGACCCGGAGCGGCCGCTGACGATGACCAGGCGCATGGAAGAACCTTAGCGTCCGCTCTGCACGTCCACTACCACCTGGTAGAGGCTGGTGCTGTCGGAAGCCTGGCGCAGGCGCTCGCGCACGTCACTGCGGTCGAGCATGCTGGCGATCTGGCGGAGCAGTTCAAGATGTTCATCGGTGGCGGCTTCGGGGACCAGCAACACGAAAAGCAGGTCAACCGGGGCGCCGTCGATGGCGTCGAAATCGACTGGAGCGTCAAGGCGCAGCACGGCACTGATGGGCGACGTGCAGCCAGTGAGGCGGCAGTGGGGAATGGCAATGCCGTTGCCGAAACCGGTGGAGCCGAGTTTCTCCCGTGCTACCAGGCTTTCGAATATGTCCTGGTTGTCGAGGTCGGGAAGGTCGCGAGCGACCAGCTTGGCGATCTGTTCCAGTACACGTTTCTTGCTGCCACCCGGCACGTTCACCAGGGAACGGCCGGGGGTCAGGATTTGCTCAAGTCGGATCATAGAGGAGGGGTCAGCGGGCGGTTGCACCCTGCTGGCGGTTTAGTTGCTTTTCCTTGTGCTTGATCAATTGGCGATCAAGCTTGTCGGTAAGCAGGTCGATGGCGGCGTACATGTCTTCATGCTCCGCGTTGGCAACGACTTCGCCGCCGGCGATGTGCAAAGTGGCTTCGATTTTCTGTTTGAGTTTTTCGACCTGCATGATCACCTGAACGTTGGTGATTCGGTCGAAGTGGCGCTCCAGACGGTCGAACTTCTCGACAACGTAGTTGCGCAGGGCGTCGGTCACATCCAGTTGATGTCCACTGATGTTGACTTGCATACCGCTTTCTCCTTATTGCCCGTGTATAAGAGACAGGCTAACGGGCCTGCCACCGGAACACTTTGGCGTGGGTCAATTTCCGCGTCACATCAGTCGCTTTCGTTCGCTGGAAGGGGCAATCCCAAGGGATTCGCGATACTTGGCTACTGTGCGACGGGCCACTTGAATGCCCTGTGCTTCCAGTAAACCAGCGATCTTGCTGTCGCTCAACGGCTTTTTCGGATTTTCCGCTGCGACCAGTTTTTTGATGATGGCGCGGATTGCGGTAGACGAGCATTCGCCGCCTTCCGAAGTACTTACGTGGCTGGAGAAGAAGTACTTCAGCTCGTAGATTCCGCGGGGAGTGTGCATGTATTTCTGGGTGGTCACGCGCGAGATGGTGGACTCGTGCATGCCCACAGCTTCGGCGATGTCGTGCAGGACCAGAGGCTTCATCGCCTCGTCCCCGTATTCGAGGAAACCGCGCTGATGCTCGACGATCTGGGTGGCGACCTTCATCAGCGTCTCGTTGCGGCTCTGCAGGCTCTTGATGAACCAGCGCGCTTCCTGAAGCTGATTGCGCATGAAAGTGTTGTCGGCGCTGGAGTCGGCGCGACGGACGAATCCGGCATAGTGCGGATTGACCCGCAGGCGCGGAACGGCTTCCTGGTTCAGTTCCACCAGCCAGCGTTCGTTGTGCTTGCGGACGATCACATCCGGTACCACGTATTCGGGTTCGCTGGCTTCGATCTGGGAGCCGGGGCGTGGATTCAGCCCCTGGATCAGTTCGATGATCTGGCGCAGCTCGTCTTCCTTGACCTTCATGCGGCGCATCAGCTGGCTGTAATCGCGACTGCCGAGCAGGTCCAGGAAGTCACCGGCCAGGCGCTGGGCCTCGGCCAGCCAGCGAGTGCCCGAAGGCAGCTGGCGCAATTGCAGGAGCAAGCACTCTCGCAGGTCGCGAGCGCCAACGCCGGCGGGTTCGAATTGCTGGATGCGATGCAGAACGACTTCGACTTCGTCCAGCTCGATGCCGAGCTCCGGGTCGAAGGCTTCGACGATCTCGGAAAGGGACTCTTCGAGGTAACCGTCGTTGTTGATGCAATCGATCAGGGTGACCGCGATCAAGCGGTCGGTATCGGACATGGGCGCCAGATTGAGTTGCCAGAGCAGGTGGCTCTGCAGGCTCTCGCCAACCGAAGTGCGCGAAGTGAAATCCCATTCGTCGTCATCGTTGGTCGGCAGGCTGCTGGCGCTGGTCTGGTAGACGTCTTCCCAAGCCGTGTCGACGGGGAGTTCGCTGGGGATGCGCTCGTGCCACTCGCCATCTTCCATGGCTTCGGCATTGGTCTCGACGCTGGACTCCTGGAAGCTGGTTTCCTGGCTGCCGGAATTGGGCTGCTGGTCACCTTCGGCCATGGGGTCGGAGGTGTCGAAATCGTCGCCATCCTCCTGCCGTTCGAGCATCGGATTGGACTCGAGCGCTTCCTGGATCTCCTGCTGGAGGTCCAGGGTGGAGAGTTGGAGCAGGCGAATGGCCTGTTGCAGCTGCGGGGTCATCGTCAGCTGCTGGCCCATCTTGAGGACTAGCGATGGTTTCATGGCAGAGGGCTTAGCACCTTATTCGCCGGCGCTCGCGCGCCATCCACTACAGGGCGCCGGGGCGCCACCAGGAAGCAAATTATATGCCTGACCTTGAAGGATTTTCCTAGCCCGCGCAACCCGTCTTGTAGGCGTGGCTGCGGGAAACTACAGGCGGAACTCGTGGCCCAGGTAGACTTCCTTCACCAACTGGTTGGCCAGGATGGCTTCCGCATCACCTTCGGCGATCAGTTGTCCGTCACTGACAATGTAGGCGGTCTCGCAGATGTCCAGGGTCTCGCGGACGTTGTGGTCGGTGATGAGTACACCGATCCCCTTCGCCTTGAGGTGATGGATGATCTGCTTGATGTCGCCGACGGAAATCGGGTCCACGCCGGCGAAGGGTTCGTCCAGCAGGATGAATTTGGGGGCCGTGGCCAGCGCGCGGGCGATTTCCACACGACGACGCTCACCGCCCGACAGGCTCATGCCGAGGCTGTCGCGAATGTGGCTGATATGAAATTCCTGCAGCAGGCTTTCCAGCTCTTTGCGGCGTGCGGCGCGGTCGAGATCCTTGCGGGTCTCGAGGATCGCCATGATGTTGTCCGCCACGCTGAGCTTGCGGAAAATCGAGGCTTCCTGTGGCAGGTAGCCGATGCCGGCACGGGCGCGGCCGTGCATCGGCTGGTGGGTGACGTCCTGCTGGTCGATCAGGACGCGTCCCTGGTCGGCTTTGACCAGGCCCACAATCATGTAGAAACAGGTGGTCTTGCCCGCGCCGTTGGGGCCGAGGAGGCCGACGATCTGACCGCTGTCAATGGACAGGCTGACGTCGCGGACCACCTGGCGGCTCTTGTAGCTCTTGGCCAGGTGCTGGGCTTTGAGAGTCGCCATTACTGTGCTTTCTGCTCTTTCTTCTTCGGCTGGATGACCATGTCGATCCGCGGACGCGGAGTGGTCACGTTACCGCCGGTGGCGCGGCCTGCGTTCACGATCTGGCGCTGGGTGTCATAGACGATCTTCTCGCCTTCGAACGTATTGCCTTCCTGTACGACCTTGGCCTGGTCGAGCAGGATGATGCGCTCATTGGCGGCGAAGTACTGGATGGTCAGGCCGTAGGCCTTGACGATCTGCTTGTCGACTGATGGCTTCTGCTCGTAGTACGCGGGCTTGCCGACCGAGGTGAAGACCTCGACGTCGCCGTTGGCGTCCTGAGTGATGGTAACGGTGTCGCCGGTGATCTTGAGGGTGCCCTGGGTGATCACGACATTGCCGCGGTAAACCGCGACGCCCTGCTTGTCATCGAGCTCGGCGCTATCGGCCTGTACGCGAATCGGCTGGTCGCGATCCGTGGGCAGTGCCCAGGCGGCGGCACTTCCGAGTGCGGTGCCCAGGCTGAGCAACAGGGGGAGGGTATTAACGAACCTCATGCTGGCCTCTTACGTTGGACTGCAGGAGCATCCTGCTGTCATTCAAGTACGCTTTCATTCCTTGTGCCGTGGTCACCCCATTGGCCGCTTCGATTCTAACGGCTTGCTGGGTCTGCGCATATTCCTGGTCGGGGAACACGGTCAGCCGGCTGGTGGTCAGGATAGTCGGGCGTCCCTTGGCATCGGTGCGCGCTACCCTGACCTTCTCGATCAGTTCGACTTGCTTGCCCTCGGGGCCCACTTCTCCACGCTCGCTCTGCACGTGCCAGGGGAAGGCAGTGCCGCGGTGCAGGAGCAGGTCGGGAGTGGTCAGCAGTGTGACATCGGTGGCCTTCATATGTTCGAGGCGTGTGGCGGTCATCTCGTAATGGAGCTTGCCGTCCTCCTGGAACTGGGTGCTCTTGCCGTTTTCGACATAGAAGTCGATGGCGTTGTCGTTGCCCGTCGCGGTGGTGCGATCCATGAAGCTTTCTGGGCGGATGTTCCAGTAACCCAGGGCAATGAATAGCGCTGCAATGGGAATCAGGATGAGCGCCAGGCGGATGTTCTTCGGCATGTCGGATCTCAGAGATAGGCGGCTTGAGCCGCTTCGAGGCTACCCTGGGCGCGCAGGATGAGTTCGCAGAACTCACGGGCAGCGCCTTCGCCTCCATGTGCCTGGGTAACGCCATGGGCATGCTGGCGCACGAAGGCGTCGGCATTGGCTACCGCCATGCCGAGGCCAACACGGCGGATCACTGGCAGATCGGGCAGGTCGTCGCCCAGATAGGCAACCTGGTCATGGGTCAGGCCGAGTTCCGCAAGAAGGCCGTCGAGCACCACCAGTTTGTCTTCGCGCCCCTGAAACAGGTGCTGGATGCCGAGGTTCTGCGCGCGGCGCTCGACCACCTCGGACTGGCGGCCACTGATGATGGCGGTTTGTACGCCAGCGCTCATCAGCATCTTGATGCCATGGCCGTCGAGTGTGTTGAAGGTCTTGAATTCGCCGCCGCCGGGCAGGAAGTAGAGGCGGCCGTCGGTCAACACACCGTCGACATCGAATACGGCCAGGCGAACGGCCTTGGCGCGGGCGAGGAGTTCGTTGCTCATCAGATCACTCCGGCGCGGGTCATGTCATGGATGTGCAGGGCGCCGATGGGGCAGTCGTCTGCGTCGACGACGACGAGCACGTTGATCTTGTGGTCGTCCATGATCTTCAGGGCTTCGGCGGCGAGCATGTCCGGGCGCACAGTCTTGCCGTGGACGGTCATGACGTCGTCAATGCTGGCCTGGCGCACGTCGACGCCCTTGTCCAGGGTGCGCCGCAGGTCGCCGTCAGTGAAGATACCGGCGAGGTGGCCATCGTCTTCCACTACAGCGGTCATGCCCAGGCCCTTGCGGGTCATCTCCAGCAGCGCTTCGCGCAGCGGAGTGCCACGGGCGACGCTGGGCAGGCTGTCGCCGCCATGCATGATGTTCTCTACTTTGAGCAGCAGGCGCCGGCCCAAGGCACCGCCCGGATGGGAGAAGGCGAAGTCTTCGGCGGTGAAACCACGGGCCTCCAGCAGTGCGATCGCCAGGGCATCACCCAGCACCAGGGCAGCAGTGGTGGAGGAGGTGGGGGCCAGGTTCAGCGGGCAGGCTTCCTGGGCCACGCGTGCATCCAGGTTGGCGGCTGCGGCTTTGGCCAGCGGCGAATCCGGATTGCCGGTGAGGCTGATCAGCGTGATGCCCAAGCGCTTGATCAACGGCAGCAGGGTCACGATTTCAGCGGTGGAGCCGGAGTTGGACAGGGCGATTACCACGTCTTCACGGGTGATCATGCCCATGTCGCCATGGCTGGCTTCGGCCGGGTGTACGAAGAAGGATGGCGTGCCGGTGCTGGCCAGGGTGGCTGCAATCTTGTTGCCGACATGTCCGGACTTGCCCATGCCCACGACCACCACGCGTCCCTTGCAGGCCAGGATGAGCTCGCAGGCGCGAACGAAATCGGCGTCGATGCGCGGCAGAAGGGCGTCGATCGCCTCGCGTTCGAGCTGGATAGTGCGTTGTGCGGACTTGATGAGATCGCTGGATTGGCTCATGGAAGGCGTGCAGTTGCCGAAGAAAAAGACAGCGATTATAGCGATAAAGGTGATTTAGCTCACGCGCCAATGCCGTGGATGCTGTCGCAAAGCTGAACAGACGCTGGAGCGGCCTTGGGAGGCGCATTGGCGCGGTGATATAGTTCGCCCCTTGTTCGGCCCGTCCTGGGCGGGGTGTCCTTCCGTTGGGGCGCGTCGTCTCTCAGGGAGGCTGTATCGCAAGGAGTCTAGATGAGCGCCGAAAACGCCTATGCCGTCGAACTGAAGGGGGTGACCTTCAAACGTGGCACGCGCAGCATTTTCCAAGATGTCGACATTCGTATCCCGCGCGGCAAGGTCACCGGCATCATGGGGCCTTCCGGTTGCGGCAAGACCACGCTGCTGCGCCTGATTGCCGCCCAGCTCAAACCCGCAAGCGGCGAGGTCTGGGTCAACGGCCAGAACCTGCCCAAGCTCTCTCGCGCCGACCTGTTCGACATGCGCAAACAGTTTGGCGTGCTGTTCCAGAGCGGCGCGCTGTTCACCGATCTCGACGTGTTCGAGAACGTCGCTTTCCCGCTTCGGGTGCACACCAAGCTCCCCGAGGAAATGATTCGTGACATTGTCCTGATGAAACTCCAGGCAGTCGGTCTGCGTGGCGCAATCGAGCTGATGCCGGATGAACTGTCCGGCGGCATGAAGCGTCGCGTGGCGCTGGCCCGTGCCATCGCCCTCGATCCGCAGATCCTGATGTACGACGAGCCGTTCGTCGGCCAGGATCCCATTGCCATGGGCGTGCTGGTGCGTCTGATCCGCCTGCTCAACGACGCCCTTGGCATCACCAGCATCGTGGTTTCCCACGACCTGGCAGAAACTGCCAGCATCGCTGACTACATCTATGTGGTGGGTGATGCCCAGGTGCTGGGGCAGGGGACTCCGGACGAGCTGATGAACTCCGATAACCCGCGTATCCGCCAGTTCATGCAAGGCATTCCGGATGGTCCGGTGCCCTTCCATTTCCCGGCACCGGATTACCGCGAAGACTTGCTGGGGGGGCGCTGATGCGCAAGAAATCCTTGCTCGAGCGCATTCGCCTGCTCGGGCGTTCCGGTCTGGACGTGGTGGAGGCGCTTGGGCGCTCCACGCTCTTCCTGATGCATGCCCTGTTCGGCCGCACCGGTGTGGGCCAGGGTTTCCACTTACTGGTCAAGCAGCTCTACGCCGTCGGCGTGTTGTCGCTGGCGATCATCGTGGTTTCGGGCGTCTTCATCGGTATGGTGCTGGCCCTGCAGGGCTATAACATCCTGGTCGACTATGGTTCCGAACAGGCTGTGGGGCAGATGGTTGCACTCACCCTGCTGCGTGAGCTCGGTCCGGTGGTGACCGGACTGCTTTTCGCGGGCCGCGCGGGCTCCGCCCTGACCGCGGAAATCGGCAACATGAAGTCCACCGAGCAGCTCTCCAGCCTGGAGATGATCGGCGTCGATCCGCTCAAGTACATCATTGCTCCGCGCCTCTGGGCGGGCTTCATCTCGATGCCACTGCTGGCGATGATCTTCAGCGTGGTGGGCATCTGGGGTGGCGCAATGGTCGCCGTGGACTGGCTGGGAGTCTATGAAGGCTCCTTCTGGTCCAACATGCAGAACAGTGTGCAATTCACCGAGGATGTGCTGAACGGCGTGGTCAAGAGCGTCGTCTTTGCCTTCGTCGTGACCTGGATCGCCGTGTTCCAGGGCTATGACTGCGAGCCGACCTCGGAAGGGATCAGCCGCGCAACGACTAAAACCGTGGTCTATGCCTCTCTGGCCGTGCTGGGGCTTGACTTCATCCTGACTGCCTTGATGTTTGGAGATTTCTGATGCAAATCCGCACCTTGGAGATTGGTGTCGGCCTGTTCCTCCTGGCCGGTATCTTGGCCTTGCTGCTTCTGGCCCTGCGTGTCAGCGGTCTGTCGTATGGCGCCAATGGCGATACCTACAAGCTCTATGCTCATTTCGACAATATTGCCGGTTTGACTGTCAGAGCGAAGGTAACCATGGCCGGCGTCACCATTGGCAAGGTCACGGCCATCGATCTTGATCGCGACAGCTATACCGGCCGCGTCACGATGGAAGTCGAGAAGCGCGTGGACAACCTGCCCGCCGACTCCACTGCTTCCATCCTCACGGCTGGCCTGCTGGGCGAGAAGTACATCGGCATCAGCGTTGGTGGTGACGAAGAGCTGCTCAAGGATGGCGGTACCATCCGTGACACCCAGTCGGCCCTGGTGCTGGAAGACCTGATCGGCAAGTTCTTGCTGAACACGGTCAACAAAGAAAGCAAATGAGGATTCGAACGATGATGAAAGCCCTGCGAAACGGCCTGCTGGTGCTGCTGGCAGCACTGCCCCTGTTTGCCACTGCTGCGCCGAGCGCGCACGACGTGGTAAAGCAGACGACTGATCAGCTGCTCGCTGACCTCAAGGCCAACAAGCAGCAGTATCGCAGTGACCCGAACGCGTTCTATGACGCCCTGAACAACATCCTCGGTCCGGTGGTGGATGCTGACGGCATCTCCCGTAGCATCATGACCGTGAAGTACTCGCGCAAGGCTACGCCCGAGCAGATGGCGCGCTTCCAGGAGAATTTCAAGCGCAGCCTGATCCAGTTCTACGGCAATGCCCTGCTGGAGTACGACAACCAGGAAATCCGCGTACTGCCGACCAAGCAGGAAGATCCTGAGCGCACCAGCATCGGCATGGAGGTCAAGGGTAGCAACGGCGCCATCTACCCCGTCTCCTACACCATGGTGAACATCAACGGGCAGTGGATGCTGCGCAACGTGATCATCAACGGCATCAACATCGGCAAGCTGTTCCGTGACCAGTTCGCCGACACCATGCAGCGCAATGGCAACGACCTCGACAAGACCATAAATGGTTGGGCGGAAGTGGTTGCCAAGGCCAAGGAATCCGAAGAAGCCAAGAAGGCAGGCGGCCAATGAGTGACGCCCGTATCGAGCAGGCCGCTCCGGGCGAGCTGCGCCTGGTCGGCGTGCTCGACTACAGCACTGGACCGCAGCTGCGTGAGAAGGGCGGACAGCTGATCCGTGCGAGCAACGGCGCGGCTCTGCTGCTGGACTGTTCCGCAGTGGAGAAGACCAGCAGCGTCGGGCTGGCCCTGCTGCTGGCTTTCCTGCGCGATGCCGAAGCCGCCGGCAAGGCGGTGAAGGTGCGCGGAATGCCCGAAGACATGCGGCAGATCGCCGAAGTCTCCGGGGTGACCGAGCTGTTACCCCTCGAGGCCTGAACCGGTCCAACGGCCCTCCGTCAGGCCCCGCGCACGCGGGGTTCGCAGGCGGAGGGCTTTTTTGTATCATGGCCGACCCGCGCGCGTTGGGCGCCGATTGAGGTTGAGCATGCAGGCCGTAGAAGTGAAAAGCCTCCTGGAGGCAAAACTGCCAGGTACCCAGGTGGAAGTTGAAGGGGAAGGCTGCAATTTCCAGCTGAACCTGATCAGCGATGAGCTGGCCGGCCTGAGCCCGGTGAAGCGTCAGCAGCAGGTTTACGCCCACCTGAACGCTTGGATTGCCGATGGCAGCATCCACGCCGTCACCATGAAATTCTTCAGCCGGGCCGACTGGGCCGGGCGTTCCTGAGCCCAGCTTCCGAGAGAGCAATGGACAAACTGATTATTACCGGCGGTCAACGCCTTGATGGCGAGATCCGCATTTCCGGCGCCAAGAACTCCGCGCTGCCGATTCTGGCCGCTACGCTGCTGGCCGACACTCCGGTCACCGTGGCCAACCTGCCACACCTGCACGACATCACCACCATGATCGAGCTCTTCGGTCGCATGGGTGTGCAGCCGGTGATCGACGAGAAGCTGGCCGTTGAAGTCGACGCCAGCAGCATCAAGACCCTGGTCGCGCCCTACGAGCTGGTCAAGACCATGCGCGCCTCCATTCTGGTGCTGGGTCCCATGGTGGCACGCTTCGGTGAAGCCGAAGTGGCCCTGCCCGGCGGTTGCGCCATCGGCTCCCGCCCGGTGGACCTGCACATCCGCGGCCTAGAGGCCATGGGCGCGAAGATCGATGTAGAAGGTGGTTACATCAAGGCCAAGGCTCCGGCTGGCGGCCTGCGTGGCGCCAACTTCTTCTTCGATACCGTCAGCGTGACCGGTACCGAAAACATCATGATGGCCGCTGCCCTGGCCAACGGCCGCAGCGTTCTGCAGAACGCCGCCCGTGAGCCGGAAGTGGTCGACCTGGCCAACTGCCTGAACGCCATGGGCGCGCAGATCCAGGGTGCCGGTACCGACACCATCACCATCGACGGCGTGAAGCGCCTCGGCGGTGCCCGTTACAACGTGATGCCCGACCGTATCGAAACCGGTACCTACCTGGTAGCCGCTGCCGCCACCGGTGGCCGCGTCAAGCTCAAGGATACCGATCCGACCATCCTCGAGGCCGTGTTGCAGAAGCTGGAAGAGGCCGGTGCCCATATCAACACCGGCAACAACTGGATCGAACTGGACATGAAGGGCAATCGCCCGAAAGCGGTCAACGTGCGCACTGCGCCGTACCCGGCATTCCCCACCGACATGCAGGCCCAGTTCATTTCCATGAACGCCGTGGCCGAAGGCACCGGTGCGGTGATCGAGACCGTTTTCGAGAACCGTTTCATGCACGTTTATGAAATGAACCGCATGGGCGCTCAGATCCTGGTTGAAGGCAATACCGCCATCGTCACCGGCGTTCCGAAGCTCAAGGGTGCACCGGTCATGGCTACCGACCTTCGGGCTTCCGCCAGCCTGGTGATCGCCGGCCTGGTGGCCGAAGGCGATACCCTGATCGACCGCATCTACCACATCGACCGTGGTTACGAGTGCATCGAAGAAAAACTGCAGTTGCTCGGCGCCAAGATTCGCCGCGTGCCGGGTTAGGTCGAAATACGGGCCGGCCCTGACTGGGCCGGTCCATGACGACCGCGCAACAGGCCCCAAAGGGGCCGTAGCCAAGGAAAACCAGTTTCATGCTCACCATCGCGCTGTCCAAGGGCCGCATTCTCGACGATACCCTGCCGTTGCTCGCCGAAGCCGGCATCGTGCCTACCGAGAATCCGGACAAGAGCCGCAAGCTGATCATCCCCACCACCCAGGAGGATGTGCGCCTGCTCATCGTACGTGCCACTGACGTGCCGACCTATGTCGAGCATGGCGCGGCCGATCTCGGCGTTGCCGGCAAGGACGTGCTGATGGAGTACGGTGGCCAGGGCCTGTACGAGCCCCTGGATCTCCGGATCGCCCGCTGCAAGCTGATGACCGCCGGCGCCATTGGCGCGCCTGAGCCCAAGGGCCGCCTGCGTGTCGCCACCAAGTTCGTCAACGTTGCCAAGCGCTACTACGCCGAACAGGGCCGCCAGGTCGACGTGATCAAGCTGTACGGCTCGATGGAGCTGGCGCCGCTGGTTGGGCTGGCCGACAAGATCATCGACGTCGTCGACACCGGCAACACCCTGCGCGCCAATGGCCTGGAACCCCAGGAACTGATTGCCACCATCAGCTCGCGCCTGATCGTCAACAAGGCATCGATGAAGATGCAGCACGCGCGCATCCAGGCGCTGATTGAAGTGCTGCGCAACGCCGTCGAATCCCGACACCAAAGCTGACACCTTGAGTGCGGCCCTGCGCCGCACGCGCCTATCCGTGTCATAGCCAATATTCTCGGGTGCCCGCACGGTGGGCTTGCTACTCTAGCGGCGCCCGAGCAATTGCCATTCATGAGGCCCGCTATGACCGCTCCAATCGCAATCCGTCGACTCAATGCCGCTGATCAGGATTTCGCGCGACACCTGGATCATCTGCTGAGCTGGGAAAGCGTGTCTGACGAAGCGGTCAACCAGCGTGTCCTCGACATCATCCAGGCCGTTCGCGAGCGCGGCGATGCTGCCGTGGTCGAGTTTACCCAGCGCTTCGACGGTGTGCAGGCGACCAACATGGCCGACCTGATCCTGCCGCGTGAACGCCTGGAACTGGCCCTGACCCGCATCACCGTCGAGCAGCGCAAGGCGCTGGAAACCGCTGCCGCTCGTGTGCGCAGCTACCACGAGAAGCAGAAGCAAGACTCCTGGACCTACACCGAAGCCGACGGCACGGTGTTGGGCCAGCAGGTGACTCCGCTGGATCGCGCCGGCCTTTACGTGCCCGGAGGCAAGGCGTCCTATCCGTCGTCTGTGCTGATGAACGCGATCCCCGCCAAGGTCGCCGGCGTCGCCGAAGTGGTGATGGTGGTTCCGACGCCGCGTGGCGAAATCAACGAGATCGTCCTGGCTGCCGCCTGCGTGGCCGGCGTTGACCGCGTCTTCACCATCGGCGGCGCTCAGGCCGTGGCTGCACTGGCCTACGGCACCGAGAGCGTGCCCCAGGTGGACAAGATCGTCGGCCCGGGCAACATCTACGTTGCCACCGCCAAGCGCCACGTCTTCGGCCAGGTCGGTATCGACATGATCGCTGGCCCTTCGGAGATCCTCGTGGTCTGCGATGGCGGCACCGATCCTGATTGGATCGCCATGGACCTGTTCTCCCAGGCTGAACACGACGAGGACGCCCAGGCCATTCTGGTCAGCCCCGACGCTGCCTTCCTCGACAAGGTGGCCGCCAGCATCGACAAGCTGCTGCCGACCATGGAGCGCGCCGAGATCATCCGTACCTCGCTGCAGAGCCGTGGTGCGCTGATCCTGGTAGCCGACCAGGCCCAGGCGTGCCAGGTGGCCAATCGTATCGCCCCTGAGCACCTGGAGCTGTCTGTCGCCGATCCGCAGGCCTGGCTGCCGCACATTCGCCACGCGGGCGCCATTTTCATGGGGCGTTACACCGCCGAGGCACTGGGCGACTACTGCGCCGGTCCGAACCACGTGCTGCCGACTTCCGGTACCGCGCGCTTCTCGTCGCCACTGGGCGTGTACGACTTCCAGAAGCGTTCTTCGATCATCTTCTGCTCGGCCGATGGCGCGTCCGAACTGGGCAAGACCGCGTCCGTCCTGGCGCGTGGCGAGTCCCTGACCGCCCACGCGCGCAGCGCCGAATACCGCATTGTTTCTAACAAAGGGCAGGGGGAGTGAGCATGAGCAAGTTCTGGAGTCCCTTCGTCAAGGACCTGGTGCCCTACGTACCTGGCGAGCAGCCGAAGCTGGCAAAGCTGGTCAAGCTGAACACCAACGAGAACCCCTATGGCCCGTCGCCCAAGGCGATCGCGGCCATGCAGGCGGAAGTCGGTGACAACCTGCGTCTCTACCCGGACCCCAACAGCGATCGGCTGAAGCAGGCAGTGGCCGACTACTACGGCGTGCAAACCAATCAGGTGTTCGTCGGCAATGGTTCGGACGAGGTTCTGGCGCACGCGTTCCACGGGCTGTTCCAGCACGGCAAGCCGCTGCTGTTCCCGGACGTGACCTACAGCTTCTATCCGGTTTACTGCGGTCTCTACGGCATTCCCTTCGAGGCGCTGCCGTTGGACGAGCAGTTCCAGATCCGCATCGAAGATTACGCGCGCCCCAATGGCGGCATCATCTTCCCCAACCCCAACGCGCCCACCGGTTGCCTGCTGGCCTTGGAAGCCATCGAGCGCCTGCTGCAGGTCAACCCGGATACGGTGGTAGTGGTGGATGAGGCCTACATCGACTTCGGAGGCGAAACCGCCATCAGCCTGGTTGACCGTTATCCCAACCTGCTGGTCACCCAGACGCTGTCCAAGTCTCGCTCCCTCGCGGGCTTGCGCGTGGGGCTGGCGGTGGGGCATCCGGACCTGATCGAGGCGCTGGAGCGGATCAAGAACAGCTTCAACTCCTACCCGCTGGACCGCATGGCCATCGTTGGTGCCGCGGTTGCGTTCGAAGACAAGGCCTACTTCGAGGAAACCTGCCGCAAGGTGATCGACAGCCGCGAGCAACTGGTGGCGGAGCTGGGCAAGCTGGGCTTCGGAGTACTGCCCTCGGCAGCCAACTTCGTCTTCGCCCGTCACCCGCAGAAGGACGCTGCCGGCATCGCGGCAGGGTTGCGCGAGCAGGGCGTGATCGTTCGTCACTTCAAGCAGGAGCGCATTGCCCAGTTCCTGCGCATCACCATCGGCACGCCGGAGCAGAACCAGGCACTGCTGGATGCCCTCGGCTCGCTTTGAGTCGCACGCAAATGAAAGAAGCCGAGCGCGGGTCACCGCCTCGGCTTTTTTCTTGCCCGCTTACTCGTGGTGGGGCGCGCCGAGGAAGGTCAGCGAGCTGAACAGGCCTTGCTGTTTGACGTCGGGATCATTCGGCGTATCCAGGGTCACCTGGGCTGCAATGATGTTCAGCCCGGCATTGCGCACCATGACCTGGGCACGGCCCTGGGCATCGGTCTTCGCACTGACGGCATCAGGCTCGCCACGATAATCGCCGATCAGTTCGACACCGGCTGCCGGCTTGCCATCGAGCAGGACCTTCACGGGCAGCGGTTTTCCCGGCCCGACTTCCAGGGGATCGACTTCCGGCACGATAGCCAGGCGGATGCGCTCGAGCTCCGGCAGCTGGGCGCCGGGTTGATAGAAGGCCAGGCTGTACTTCCAGGTATGAATGGACGCGACCGCGCCGGGCACCTGCCTTTGGCCCTGGTTGACCCACTGCTTGTCGGCAGTTTGCGACCAGGGGCCGTTATCCAAGGCCACGGCCAGGGTCGCCGCGGCTTTCAGGGGCTTGAGTCGAGCGTGATCCGCAAGGCGCTCGACGGTTACCGGGATCATCCGGCCTTGGCCGTCGAAGGCCCAGGCGCCGCTGACTTTCTCAGCCTTGAATACGTCGTCTTCGGCGCCATGGCCGTAGATCACTTCGATGTTGCCGCGCCGCTGTTCGGTCCACAGGCCGTGGGCTTGCACGTTGCCGGCGAAGAAGGCGGCGAGGATGGGAGTGACGAGGAAGCGTTTATCCAGTCGCATGGAGGTTCCTTTTCAGAGGTCGAGGGTGAGGCTGAGGTTGAAGTTGCGAGGCTCGCCCGGCATGACCCAGACGCTGTTGTAGGAGCGTTCGTAGTACTTGCGGTCGAAGAGGTTGTTGAGATTCAGGCCGACCGTTACCCGCTCGCTGGCCTTGTAGTGGGCGAGCAGGTCGACGGTGCTGTAAGCGGGCAGTTCGAACTGGCTGCCGGCCTGCCCGGAACGGTCGCCGACATGATTGAAGGCGGCGCCGATATCCGAGCCGCGCAGGTGGCCGTCCTGGAATTCGTAGACGGCGAGCAGGCTACCGCTGTGCTGTGGAACGCCCAGCAAACGGCTGCCTTCGTGGAGCACGTTGTCCCTGGTGACTTCGGCGTCGATGTAGGCATAGGCGCCAATGATCCGCAGGGCATCCGTCAACTGGCCGCTGACCTGCAGGTCCAGGCCCTGGCTGCGTGCCCGGCCGGCAGCAATGCTCTGCCCCGGCTGGTTCGGGTCTGCGGTCAGCACGTTCTCCTTGTCGATGTGGAAGAGCGCGACCGTGGCACCGAGGCGACCTTCCAGCAGGTCGAGCTTCAGTCCGGCTTCCTTGCCCAGTCCTTTCTCGGGTTCGAAAACGGTGCCCTGGCTGCCAATGGTGTTGGGTTTGACCGAGGTGGCTGCGTTGGCGAACAGCCCGATCTCCGGCGTCAGCTGGTAGAGCAGGCCGCTACGCAGCGTCAGGCTGTCCTTTTGCTGGTCGTTGCGAACGCGGGTGGTGCGATTTTGTGCGGACTGTTCGAAATGCTCGAAGCGTGCGCCGATCAAACCCTTCCAGCCACCACCGAAGTCGATCTGGTCCTGAAGGTTCAGTGCGTGGCTTTCCACCTGCTCGAAGAAGTCGTTGGGATTGACCAGTGCCGGCTTCGGCTTGCCATACACCGGGTTGTAGATGTCTTGGCCGTAGTCCAGGGAAGCGAGGCTCTGTGGATATTTCTGGCTGTTGCGGTAGTTCTCGTACTCCAGTCCGGAGAGGGTCTGGTGCAGCCAGCTGCCGGTCTCGAACAGGCCGTGCAGTTCCAGTTGGGTAATGCTGTCGTTCCACTCGAAGTCGCGTTGCCGATAGAAGCGGCTGACCTGGTTGCCGATCAGCCGTGACGCTTCCGTGGCGTTGCCCTGCAGGTGTCCCTGGGCGTAGTGATTGGCCAGGCGGATCTTCCATGTCTCGTCGAGATGGTGTTCAAGGCTGGCCTGGAGCATCTGGTTGCGGTTGCGGATATCACCGTCATTGGGCTCGCCAAGGAAAGTGGAGCGCTTGACCGCGCCCATTTCGCCGCTGACTGCGGGAATGCCGCGATCGAACACTGACTCGTGCTGGACGAATTCGGTTTCCAGCAGCAAGCGGGTATCGGGGCTCGGTTGCCAGCTCAGGGACGGGCTGACCACCAGACGCTGGTTGCCGACATGGTCACGGAAGCTGCCGTTGTCCTCCGTCGCCAGATTGATGCGTGAAAGCAGCTGGCCCGCGTCGTCGAGCGGAGCGTTGACGTCCAGGCTGGCGCGATAGCGATCCTGGCTTCCCGCGCCGGCCTTGAAACGGGAGAAGGTTTCGGCCTGGGGTTTCTTGGTGACGATATTCACCGTGCCACCCGGATCGCCTCGGCCATAGAGGCTGGCGGCGGGCCCCTTGAGCACGTCGATGCGCTCGATTCCGGACGCGTCCGGCGAGCTGTAGCTGCCGCGATTGATGGCAAAGCCATTCTTGTACAGCTCGCCGGTGGTGAAGCCGCGAATGCTGTAGGAGAGGAAGGTCAGCCCGCCAAAGTTGTTCTGCCGCGATACACCGCCGGCGAAATCCAGTGCACGGTCGAGTCGGGTGATGTCCAGGTCATTCAGCACCTGCGCCGGCACCACGCTGATGGCCTGGGGAATGTCGCGGATATCGGTATCGGTGCGGGTGGCGCCGGCCGAGCGGGTGGCGCGATAGCCCTGTACCGGGCCGTCGGCGCTTTCCTGGCGGCGGCTATCTATCTGGATGTCATCCAACAACAGGGGGCGGGCGGTTTCGGCGGCGGTGGCTTCACCCAGGAGGCTCAACAGCAGTCCGGTGGCCGGTGCAAGGTGACGGGGAGGCATCGAATGATCTCAAAAATATGTAATAACATAACATTTTGTGAGATGAGAATGGTTCCTGTCCAGTGTCGGAGTGATCTTGCGTCAGAATGCAGAAACGAAAACGGCGCCCGAAGGCGCCGTTTCAGCTGATCAGCTGCCGCCGTTGCTGCTCGGTGGCGGGCGAACGCCGACTTCGGCGGTCAGTTCCAGTTCCTGGCCATTACGCATCACCTGGATGCTGACCTTCTCGCCCGGGCGTGTGCGGGCCACCTGGTTCATCGAGCGGCGACCATCGCCCGCTGGCTCGCCATCGATGCTGAGGATGATGTCGCCGGGCTGCAGGGTGGCCCGCTGGGCCGGGCTGTCGCGGTAGATACCGGCGACCACGATGCCTGGGCGGCCTTCCAGGCCGAAGGACTCGGCCAGTTCCGGGGTCAGAGGCTGGACTTCGATTCCGAGCCAGCCGCGAATCACCTGGCCATGTTCGATGATGGCCTTCATCACTTCCAGGGCCAGCTTGACCGGGATGGCGAAGCCGATGCCCTGGGAGCCGCCGGACTTGGAGAAGATCGCGGTGTTGATGCCGATCAGGTTGCCACTGGCGTCGACCAGGGCGCCACCGGAGTTGCCGGGGTTGATCGCGGCGTCGGTCTGGATGAAGTCTTCGTAGGTGTTCAGGCCCAGCTGGTTGCGTCCGGTGGCGCTGATGATGCCCATGGTCACGGTCTGGCCGACGCCGAAGGGGTTGCCGATGGCGAGCGCGACATCGCCGATGCGGATGTTGTCCGAGCGGCCGAGGGTGATGGGCGGCAGGTCCTTGAGGTCGATCTTCAGTACCGCCAGGTCGGTCTCCGGGTCGCTGCCTACCAGGCGCGCCAGGGTTTCGCGTCCATCCTTGAGGGCGACCACGATCTGGTCGGCGCCGGCGGTCACGTGGTTGTTGGTCAGCAGGTAGCCTTCCGGGCTCATGATCACCGCCGAACCCAGGCTGGATTCCATGCGCCGCTGGCGGGGCAGGTTGTCGCCGAAGAAGCGGCGGAACTGCGGGTCCTCGAACAGCGGGTGGGCCGGCTTGCTCACCATCTTGGTGGTGTAGAGGTTGGCCACGGCCGGCGAAGCGCTGGTTACGGCGTCGGCGTAGGAGTCCGGGCCCTGGCGCGTGAAGTTGAACTTGGGGGCTTCCTGCAGATGCACTTCCTGACGGGGCATGCCGACCCATTCTGGGTATTGCTGGATGATCAGCAGTGCCACGAGCACGCCGACAATCAGGGGCCAGCTGAGAAATCGCAGGGCCTTGAGCATCGAGGGAGAATCCTGAGGGTTGCGGGGGGCAGGGGTGCCCCTTAAGGTGGCGCCATTATACGAGGGCGCTCGTTAAAAACGAGTCGTCCGCAACAGCTTGTGAGGAATGCCATGGCCATTGCCCTGAACACTCTGGTGGAAGAAGCGGACCGCTATCTGAACGCTTCGCGCATCCAGGATTACTGCCCCAACGGCCTGCAGGTCGAGGGGCGTCCGCAGGTCAGCCGGATCGTCACTGGCGTCACCGCCAGCCAGGCGCTGCTGGACGCTGCCGTGGAAGCCGAGGCGGACGTGGTGCTGGTGCACCACGGCTACTTCTGGAAGGGCGAGAACCCCTGTGTCGTGGGCATGAAGCAGCGCCGGCTGAAGACCCTGCTGGCCAACGACGTCAGTCTGCTTGCCTACCATTTGCCGCTGGATCTGCATCCGGACGTGGGAAACAACGTCCAGTTGGCGCGTCAACTCGACATCATCGTCGAAGGCCCGCTGGAGCCGGATAACCCGCGGACCGTCGGGCTGATCGGTTCCCTGGCTGAACCCATGACTGCCCGCGACTTCGCCCGCCGTGTATGCGAGGTGCTCGGGCGCGAACCCCTCTTGGTGGAGGGCGATCGCATGATCAGTCGCATCGGCTGGTGCACCGGCGGCGGTCAGGGCTATATCGATCAGGCGATTGCTGCGGGTGTCGATGCCTATCTCACTGGCGAAGTCTCCGAACAGACCGTGCACAGTGCGCGGGAGAACGGCGTCAGCTTCATCGCCGCCGGCCACCATGCCACCGAGCGCTATGGTGTGCAGGCGCTAGGCGACTACCTGGCCAAGCGCTTCGCCATCGAGCACTTGTTCATCGACTGCGCCAATCCCGCCTGAATTCGTAGGGCAGAAAAAACGGCCGGCTCAGTGAGCCGGCCGTTTTTCATCGGGAGCCGTGACGTTGGCTATCTACTGCCTTGCCCAGTTCCCACACCGCCATGGCGTAGTGTGTGCTGTGGTTATAGCGGGTGATCACGTAGAAATTCGGTAGGCCGTACCAGTACTGGTAGGTGTTGCCCATGTCCAGGCGCAGCAGGCTGGCGCTTTGGTGATTACCGAGTGAACTCTGCGGCCGGAGCCCGGCTGCAGTCATCACACTGATCGGATACCGGGTCTCGAAACCGTTTTCCAGCGAGCGCGCCTGGCCGGTGGCGCGCACGGCCACGGTGTCGCCGGTGATCCAGCCATGCTGCTTGAAGTAATTGGCCACGCTGCCGATTGCATCGCGGGGGTTCCACAGGTCTCGTTGTCCGTCGCCATCGAAGTCCACGGCATATTGGGTGAAGGACGACGGCATGAACTGTCCGTAGCCCATCGCGCCGGCGTAGGAGCCGCGCATCGACAGCGGGTCCTCACCTTCCTTGCGCGCTTGCAGGAGAAACTGCTCCAGTTCACCGCTGAAGAACTCGGCGCGGCGAGGGTAAGAGAAGGCAAGGGTAGCCAGCGCGTCGATGATCCGTGTTTTGCCCATCACACGTCCCCAACGCGTCTCCACGCCGATGATGCCGACAATGATTTCCGGCGGTACGCCGTACGTGTGGAAGGCGCGCTCCAGATCAGCTTCGTACTGGTCCCAGAACAACACGCCATTGCGCACGTTGCCTGGTGTGATGAACTTCTTCCGGTAGCGTAGCCAGGCGCCGTTGGGGCCGCTGGGCGGTGTGTAGGTGGGCGCCTGGCGGTCCATCAGGCGGATCACCCAATCAAGTTCGCGGGTTTGGGCGAGCAGGTCCTGCAGGTGCTGGCGATTGAAGTCGTGCTGGCTGACCATGCGATCAATGAAGCGCTGGGCGCTGAGGTTGCCCGCGAAATCACCGCGCAGCGGCGTGATCGGTTGCACCGAATCGAATGCCGGACGGGCGGTGGGGGTGATGAGCGCCGGTTGCTTTGGCTTCTGGACCGGCTGCGGGACGGGAGTTGGTTTGCTGCTGCATGCGGAGATCAGGACGAACAAAGGCAGGGCGTAAGCGACGCGGCGCATGGGAAGTCTTTCGGGGCAGGAAAATGTGCCGGCTATGCTATCGCAGTGCTGCGCAGGTACAAGCTGCGGGGTGAATGAACCTCGCTGCCGCTGTCGTGCTCCTGGCAGAAGCACGGAGAGGGGCGAGCTGCCGATCTGCTTCGCCCTTCGAGGCTGTCTAGCAGCTCGGATGGAATGGCCCTGGCAGCCTCACTGCCACTGAATTCGTACGGCTATATAAGTATATTTTTTCGGTATAACCCGTCCCCCTGTTAGAGCCTTGCGCTGTGATAGAGTGCCCGTTCGTCCACGGCCCGCCGGCCGTCGTATCAGAAAGACCTTCGTGAGTAGCCATGCTCGATAAACTGACGCACCTGAAACAGCTGGAGGCGGAGAGCATCCACATCATTCGTGAAGTGGCCGCCGAATTCGACAACCCGGTGATGCTCTATTCCATCGGTAAAGACTCCGCCGTCATGCTGCACCTGGCGCGCAAGGCGTTCTTCCCCGGCAAGCTGCCCTTCCCGGTGATGCACGTCGATACCCGGTGGAAGTTCCAGGAGATGTACCAGTTCCGCGACAAGATGGTCGCCGAGATGGGCCTGGACCTGATCACCCACGTCAACCCGGAAGGCGTTGCTCAGGGCATCAACCCCTTCACCCACGGCAGCGCGAAGCACACCGACGTGATGAAAACCGAGGGCCTGAAGCAGGCTCTGGACAAGTACGGCTTCGACGCGGCCTTCGGCGGCGCCCGTCGCGATGAGGAGAAGTCCCGCGCCAAGGAGCGCGTGTACTCTTTCCGCGACAGCAAGCACCGCTGGGACCCGAAGAACCAGCGCCCGGAGCTGTGGAACGTCTACAACGGCAAGGTGAAGAAGGGCGAGTCGATCCGCGTCTTCCCGCTGTCCAACTGGACTGAGCTGGACATCTGGCAATACATCTATCTGGAACAGATCCCGATCGTCCCGCTGTACTTCGCCGCCGAGCGTGAAGTCATCGAGAAGAACGGCACGCTGATCATGATCGACGACGAGCGCATCCTCGAGCATCTCTCCGACGAAGAGAAAGCACGCATCGAGAAGCGCATGGTGCGCTTCCGCACCCTGGGCTGCTACCCGCTGACCGGCGCGGTGGAGTCCACGGCAACCACGTTGCCGGAAATCATCCAGGAAATGCTCCTGACCCGTACTTCCGAACGCCAGGGGCGGGTCATCGACCACGACGCCGCCGGGTCGATGGAAGAGAAGAAACGTCAGGGCTATTTCTAAGGATTCCGCACCATGAGCCACCAATCCGATCTGATCAGCGAGGACATCCTCGCGTACCTGGCCCAGCACGAACGCAAGGAACTGCTGCGCTTCCTTACTTGCGGCAACGTCGACGACGGCAAGAGCACCCTGATCGGGCGCCTGCTGCACGACTCCAAGATGATCTACGAAGACCATCTGGAAGCCATCACCCGCGACTCGAAGAAAGTCGGCACCACCGGCGACGACGTCGACCTGGCGCTGCTGGTGGATGGCCTGCAGGCCGAGCGCGAGCAGGGCATCACCATCGACGTGGCGTACCGCTACTTCAGTACCGCCAAGCGCAAGTTCATCATCGCCGACACCCCCGGCCATGAGCAGTACACCCGCAACATGGCCACCGGCGCGTCCACCTGCGACCTGGCCATCATCCTCGTCGACGCCCGTTACGGCGTGCAGACCCAGACCCGCCGGCACAGCTACATCGCGTCCTTGCTGGGTATCAAGCACATCGTCGTCGCCATCAACAAGATGGACCTGAAAGACTTCGACCAGGGTGTGTTCGAGAGCATCAAGGCCGACTATCTGCAGTTTGCCGAACGCATCAAGCTCAACCCCACGTCGATCCACTTCGTGCCGATGTCGGCGCTGAAGGGCGACAACGTGGTGAACAAGAGCGAGCGCTCGCCCTGGTACACCGGCCAGTCGCTGATGGAAATCCTCGAAACCGTGGAAATCGCCGGTGACCGCAATGTCTCCGACATGCGCTTCCCGGTGCAGTATGTGAACCGTCCGAACCTCAACTTCCGCGGTTTCGCCGGCACCCTGGCCAGCGGCATCGTGCGCAAGGGTGATGACGTAGTGGCTCTGCCTTCGGGCAAGGGCAGCCGCGTCAAGTCCATCGTCACCTATGAAGGCGAACTGGAGCAGGCCGGTCCAGGCCAGGCCATTACCCTGACCCTGGAAGACGAGATCGACGTCTCCCGAGGGGACATGCTGGTGCATGCCGACAACCGTCCGCAGATCACCGATGGCTTCGAAGCCATGCTGGTGTGGATGTCCGAAGAGCCCATGCTCCCGGGCAAGAAATACGACATCAAGCGCGCCACCAGCTACGTGCCGGGCTCGATTCCGAGCATCACCCACAAGGTGGATGTGAACACCCTCGAGGAAACCGCCGGCAGCAGCCTCCAACTGAATGAGATCGCCAAGGTCAAGGTCAGCCTGGACGCGCCCATCGCCCTCGATGGCTACGAGCAAAACCGCACCACTGGCGCCTTCATCGTCATCGATCGTCTGACTAACGGCACCGTCGGCGCCGGCATGATCATCGCCGACCCGCAGGCCGGTCGTAACGTCGATGGCCACCACGGCAAGCAGGCCCACGTATCCCCTGAAGAGCGTGCCGCGCGCTTCGGCCAGCAGCCGGCCACCGTGCTGTTCAGCGGCCTTTCCGGCGCAGGCAAGAGCACCCTGGCTTATGCCGTGGAGCGCAAGCTGTTCGACATGGGCCGTGCCGTCTACGTGCTGGATGGCCAGAATCTACGTCATGACCTGAACAAGGGCCTGCCGCAGGACCGTGCTGGACGCACCGAGAACTGGCGTCGTGCCGCTCACGTCGCGCGTCAGTTCAACGAGGCTGGCCTGGTCACCCTGGCTGCCTTCGTTGCACCGGATGCCGAAGGTCGCGAACAGGCCAAGGCCCTCATCGGTGCCGATCGCCTGATCACCGTCTATGTCCAGGCGTCGCCGCTGGCTTGCCGCGAGCGCGATCCGCAGGGACTCTACGCAGCTGGCCAGGACAACATCCCGGGCGAGTCCTTCCCCTACGACGTACCGCTGAATGCCGATCTGGTGATCGACACCCAGTCCACCAACGTGGAAGAGGGTGCGAAGCTGGTGATCGATCTGCTCCGCGAGCGCGGCGCGATCTAAGCGACAGCCCAACAAAAAGCCCCGCGACTGCGGGGCTTTTTGTTGGCTTCCGGCTCGGCTGGCCGGTTGTCCGGCCGAGCCTTGGCGGAATCAGTACTTGCCTTTCAGGCCGAAAGTCTCGTCCAGGGTGCCGGGGGCATCCGGAGCTTTGGGCGCGTAGTCCTTGGGGGCTTCGTTGCTCTTCGGCGGGGTCAGACGCTCGCGCGGACTGGCGGCCTCGTCGGCGTGCAGGGCGGCCAGCAGGCGTTGGCGGGTCAGCTCGTCCAGGGCCAGGCGGCTGGCGCCTTCGGACAGATGTTCCTGCACTTCCTGATAGCTCTGGGTGAGCTTTTTCACCAGGTTCGCGGTGGTGTTGAAGTGAGTGACCACCTCGCTCTGGTAGGTATCGAAGCGTTCCTGCAGATCATCCAGCTGACGCTGTGTCCGGCTCGGAGCCGCATTGGGCACCAGGCGGGCGATCAGGAAACCGATGCCGATACCGGCGAGCAGGGCGAAGGCTGGTAACAACCAGACGGTGAGCGACTGTTCCACGAGTCCTTCCTCTATAAACGGCTTTGCTTTACGTTAACGGCTCGAATCCGCGCTGTATACCGCGACGCAAGCCCTGTTGTGCTAATCCAAGACGAGTCGACCCGCCACGGGGTCACGGAGTTTCCCCAGTTGAGCCGCGAAATCCCTCTCCTGCTCGATGGCCCTTGTGGCCAGCTCGAAGCGCTGCATCTCGATCTTCCCGAGGCCAAGGGCCTGGTGCTGATCTGTCATCCCAATCCGGTACAGGGCGGCACCATGCTCAACAAGGTGGTTTCCACCCTGCAGCGTACCGCTCGCGACGCAGGTTACAGCACTTTGCGTTTCAACTATCGCGGCGTCGGCGCCAGTGCCGGCAGTCACGACATGGGCACCGGCGAAGTGGATGACGCCGAAGCGGTGGCCCACTGGTTTCGTGGCCAGCACCCGGAGCTACCTCTGACCCTGATGGGGTTCTCCTTCGGCGGCTTCGTCGCCGCCAGCCTTGCGGGACGACTGGCGCGCCAGGGCATCGATGTGCCGCGCCTGTTCATGGTGGCGCCAGCGGTAATGCGCATGACTGACGACAACCTATTGCCCGGGTCCGGCCAGTTGACCGTGATCCAGCCTGACGCGGACGAAGTCGTGTCGCCCCGGGCCGTGTACGACTGGTCCGCCGGCCTCGCGCGCCCCCATGAGCTGCTGAAAGTGGCAGAATGCGGGCACTTCTTCCACGGCAAGCTGACCGACCTCAAGGACCTGGTCCTGCCGCGCCTCTGATTCCGAATCAAGTCCGACAAGCGAACACCATGACTACTCGTATCCTTACCGGCATCACCACCACCGGCACGCCGCACCTCGGCAACTACGCAGGCGCCATCCGTCCGGCCATCGTCGCCAGCCGCGCCAGCGACGTCGATTCCTTCTACTTCCTGGCTGACTACCACGCCCTGATCAAGTGCGACGACCCGGCCCGCATTCAGCGGTCGCGTCTGGAAATCGCCGCCACCTGGCTGGCTTGTGGCCTGGATACCGACAAGGCGACCTTCTATCGCCAGTCCGACATTCCTGAAATCCCCGAACTCACCTGGCTGCTCACCTGTGTCAGCGCCAAGGGCCTGCTCAACCGCGCCCATGCCTACAAGGCGTCGGTGGACAAGAACCTGGAAAACGGCGAAGACCCGGACGCCGGCGTCACCATGGGCCTGTACAGCTACCCGGTGCTGATGGCCGCGGACATCCTGATGTTCAACGCCCACAAGGTGCCGGTTGGCCGTGATCAGATCCAACACGTGGAAATGGCCCGCGACATCGGCCAGCGCTTCAACCACCTGTTCGGCGCCGGTCGTGAGTTCTTCACCCTGCCTGAGGCGGTGATCGAGGAAGAAGTGGCGACCCTGCCTGGCCTCGACGGCCGCAAGATGTCCAAGAGCTACGACAACACCATTCCGCTGTTCGGCAGTGCCAAGCAGCTGAAGGATGCCATCGCGCGCATCGTCACCGACTCCCGCGCTCCCGGCGAGCCGAAGGATCCGGACAACTCCCACCTCTTCACCCTCTACCAGGCCTTTGCCACTCCCGCGCAACTGGCCGAGTTCCGCGCCGAGCTGCTGGCGGGTCTCGCCTGGGGTGAAGCCAAGCAGCGCCTGTTCCAGTTGCTGGACAACGAACTGGGCGAAGCTCGCGAGCGCTATCACGCGCTGATCGAGCGTCCGACCGACCTGGAGGACATCCTCCTCGCTGGTGCTACCAAGGCTCGCAAGATTGCTACCCCGTTCCTCAATGAGCTGCGCGAAGCGGTAGGCCTGCGCTCGTTCCGCACCAATGTGCAGGCCGGCGCCGAGGCGAAGAAGAAGGTGGCCAAGAGCGCTCGCTTCGTCAGCTTCCGCGACGAGGACGGCAGCTTCCGTTTCCGCCTGCTGGACGCCGATGGCGAGCAGCTGCTGCTGTCCCGCTCCTTCGCCGATGGCAAGGCTGCCGGCCAGGTCAGCAAGCGTCTGCAGTCGGGTGATGAGCTGGACCTGCGTGTGGGAGGTGGCGCGTTCGGTATCTGGCTGGACGATGAGCAAGTGGCTTCCAGCCCTGCGTTCGCTGACGATGCGGCCCGAGATGCGGCGATCCAGCGCCTCTATTCGGCTCTTGCACCTCAGGAATAACTTTCTATCCAGCGGCCGGCTCTGCCGGCCAATTGCCAATCAACGGGGCAAGCCGTAGGGGCAGTTGTCGTTTCGCGCGCGGCCCTTCGGGTTGCGCGGCAACGCGGCTTGCGTCAAAGCGGCAACTGCCCCTAAAGTACCTGCCCCGTTTTTCGTTGCCTTGCTATCGATCATGACCCCCCTCGAGCGCTACCAGTCCGATCTCAAACGGCCGGATTTCTTCCACGATGCCGCGCAAGAAAACGCCGTTCGCCATCTGCAGCGGCTGTATGACGACCTGATCGCCGACGACCGCAGCAAGCCCGGCCTGCTGGGTAGCCTGTTCGGCAAGAAGCGCCAGGGCCCGGTCAAGGGCCTGTACTTCTGGGGCGGCGTGGGTCGCGGCAAGACCTACCTGGTGGATACCTTCTACGACGCGCTGCCGTTCAAGCAGAAGATGCGCACCCACTTCCACCGCTTCATGAAGCGCGTCCACGAGGAAATGAAAACCCTCAAGGGCGAGAAGAACCCGTTGACCATCATCGGCAAACGTTTCGCCGATGAGGCACGGGTGATCTGCTTCGACGAATTCTTCGTCTCCGATATCACCGACGCCATGATCCTGGCCACGCTCCTCGAAGAGCTGTTCAAGAACGGCGTCAGCCTGGTGGCCACCTCCAACATCGTGCCCGACGGGCTCTACAAGGACGGTCTGCAACGCGCACGCTTCCTGCCGGCCATTGCGCTGCTCAAGGAGCACACCGATATCGTCAATGTCGACAGCGGTGTGGACTACCGTCTGCGTGCCCTGGAGCAGGCCGAGCTGTTCCACTTCCCGCTGGACGCCGAGGCCGAGGCCAGCCTGAGCCGCAGCTTCAAGAGCCTGCTGCCGGATTGCACCATGGCCCAGGAGAACGAAGCCCTGATGATCGAGAATCGCGAAATCCGTGCCGTGCGTGTCTGCGAAGACGTTGCCTGGTTCGAGTTCCGCGAGCTCTGCGATGGTCCGCGCAGCCAGAACGACTACATCGAACTGGGCAAGATCTTCCACGCGGTGATCCTCGCCAACGTCGAGCAGATGGGTGTGGCCAAGGACGACATGGCGCGGCGTTTCATCAACCTGGTGGACGAGTTCTACGACCGCAACGTCAAGCTGATTATCTCCGCCGAGGTGGAGCTGAAGGATCTCTACTCCGGCGGCCGCCTGAACTTCGAGTTCCAGCGCACCCTCAGCCGCCTGCTGGAGATGCAGTCCCACGAGTTCCTGTCGCGGCCTCACAAACCCTGAGCTCCGTGTAATGAAAAAGGCTGCCCGAGGGCAGCCTTTTTCATTCCCGCTGGCGGGCTCAGTTCTGCGCCAGCTTCTCTTCCCGTTGTTTCAGCAGTTTCTGCGCATGGGCCACTTCCAGGGCTTCCATGGCGTTGATCGGCTTGATCGTAACGGCCTTCTTCAGGTGGTCCAGGGCCTTGGCTTCCTCGTCTTCGCCGTATACGTAATCCAGCGCATTGGCGTACTCGTAGTGGCCGATGGGCAGGTCGTCCGTGGCTTTGAAGGAGCGAGCGAAGTACTGCTCCATCTTGTCCGAGCTGACACCGTAGGTCATCTTGCCCACCAGCTTGCCGACCCGGCGGATCACGCCGGCCTCGTAGCCACCGTAGAGCGCCAGGGCGAACGGCTGTTGCGGCTGCGTCTTGAGCAGCGCATCCAGTTCCTCGGGAATCTGGCTGGTGTAACCACGCTTGAGCACCACCGGTACCGGCAGCTCCTCGCCCAGGCGGGCCTTGGCATAGGCGCTGCCGAACTGGGCGACCACGTCAGCCTTGACCAGATCGCCGGCTTCGTCGGTATAGCGGATCACTTCTTCCAGCAGGCGATGCTTCTCCGTCTGGTCCGGCACCAGGAACATGGCGTACACCACCTGGGCGAACATGGCGGGAATCTGGCCGCCGACGCCAAGGGCCAGGCCTTGCTTCTTGGCCTCGGCGAAGTCGCCACGAAACATCAGGCGCCACACGTCCTGCAGCTTGGCCGCGTAGGCCTCGGCCTCTTCAGGCTTGCCGGTGAAGCCGGTATTGCCGGTCACGGTCAGCTCCAGGGCCTTGGGGTACTTGGTGGCCATGGTCACCACCCAATCGGCGTCCGGGTAAGGGTAGTTCGCGCCGAAGCCGCGGGTCAGCCGGGGCCAGGCTTCACGCAGCTTGTCGCCTGAGTAGTCGTAGGCGGCCTTGTCGTAGGGGAAGGGTTTCCAGTTGTCGTCCGCCACAGCGGTGAGGCTGCAGGCGGCCAGCAGGGCAAGCAGGTAGCGGCGCATGGCGATGGACCTTTTCTTGTTGTTGTCCTCCCGCGCCGGGGCTGGCGCGGGTTCAGGGCATCCCGTTCGGGCATGGGCCGATCATAGGGCGGTGGCGGTGGCGGCCAACCCATCCTTGGGATGGCGCCGCAACTGGCGTGAAAACGTCGCGAGCGAAGGCCAGGCAAGGCGGAAGCAGCCGAAGAGGCGCAGTTTACGAGCTGTAAATGAGCATTCTGAGGCTGCTTCCAACACGGCATGGCCGCGCGCAGTTGTTTTCACTCGCCTTTCTGCTGGTACTGGCGGCGGTACTGATTAGGTGAGAGCTGGGTGTGCTGGCGGAACAGCCGGGCGAAAAAGCTGGCGTCGTCGTAGCCCACTTCGTAACTGATGGTCTTGATGCTCTTGCGCGTCGCTGAGAGCAGCCCCTTCGCTGTTTCGATGCGTAACCGCTGCAGGTAGTGCAGGGGTTTGTCGCCGGTGGCGGCCTGGAAGCGCCGCATGAAATTGCGGATGCTCATGCCGTGTTCCCGCGCTACATCCTCGAAGCGGAACTTGTCGGCGAAGTGGTCTTCCAGCCAATGCTGGATCTGCAGGATGGTCATGTCGTGGTGCAGTTTCTGTCCGCCGAAGCCGATGCGGCCCGGCGTGTAGCTGCGCTGCACTTCATAGAGGATGTCGCGGGCCACGGCCTGGGCGATGCCGGCGCCGCAGAAACGCTCGATCAGGTAGATGTAGAGGTCGCAGGCCGAGGTGACGCCGCCGGCGCAGTAGAGGTTGTCGGCATCGGAAAGGTGCTTGTCCTGGTTCAGCAGAACCTTGGGGAAGCGTTCGGCGAATTCGCCGAAGAAGCGCCAGTAGGTGGTTGCTTCCTTACCGTCCAGCAGGCCGGCCTGGGCCATCCAGAACACCCCGTACGCTTCGCCGCAGATGGCACTGCCGGCAGCGTGGCGTTCGCGCAACCACTCGCAGACGCTTGGGTAACGGGCGAGCAGGGCGTCGAAATCACCCCAGAAGGTCGGGATGACGATGATGTCTGCTTCATCCAGTGGCCCGTCCACGGGGATGCGCACCTCGCTGAAGCTGCTCACCGGCTGGCCATCAGGGCTGACCAGGCGAGTCTGAAAAGCGGGGGTGAAGCCTTTGCCCTGTAGCTTGCCGAAGCGCAGGCTGGCCATGTGGAAGAAGTCCTTGGCCTGCATCAGGGTGGAGGCGAAGACACCGTCGATGGCCAGGATGCTGACCTGTCGAAGGTTGGGAGACTGCGTAATGCTCATGGTGTTGTTCTTATTAGGGGAAAGCGGTCATTCTGCGGCTGGATCGTCTTATTTTTTGTCCTATGTGTCCAGTGTGGCGGGGCAGGGGACTGGCCTAGAGTCGGTTGCCTCCGAACCCCACACGACAAGCAGTTTCATTCCAAGGTGATGCCATGATCCCGAGAACCCTGTTCAGCTCCGATCACGAACTCTTCCGCGACAGCGTGCGCAAGTTTCTCGAGCAGGAGGCGGTGCCCTATCACCACCAGTGGGAGAAGGACGGCCACATCGACCGGACTCTGTGGAACAAAGCTGGCGAGGCCGGCATGCTCTGCTCGCATATCCCGGAGGAGTACGGCGGCATGGGCGCTGACTTCCTCTACAGCACGGTGGTGATCGAGGAGATCGGCCGCCTTGGTTTGACTGGTATTGGCTTTTCCCTGCATTCCGACATCGTTGCGCCCTACATCCTTCACTACGGTTCCGAAGCGCAGAAACTGAAATACCTGCCCAAGCTGGTCAGCGGCGAGTTGGTGACGGCCATTGCCATGACCGAGCCGGGCGCCGGTTCCGACCTCCAGGGCGTGAAGACTACCGCTGTGCTGGACGGCGATGAGTACGTCATCAACGGCTCCAAGACCTTCATCACCAATGGTTTCCTGGCCGATCTGGTGATTGTGGTGGCCAAGACCGATCCCAAGGCCGGCGCCAAGGGCACCAGCCTGTTCCTGGTGGAAGCGGGCACGCCGGGCTTCGCCAAGGGCAAGCGTCTGGAAAAAGTGGGTATGAAGGCCCAGGACACCTCCGAGCTGTTCTTCCAGGATGTTCGCGTGCCGAAGGAGAATCTGCTGGGCCAGGCGGGCATGGGATTCGCCTATCTGATGCAAGAACTGCCCCAGGAGCGCCTGACGGTGGGCATCGGCGCGTTGTCCTCGGCTGAGGCTGCGCTGAACTGGACCCTGGACTACACCCGCGAGCGCAAGGCGTTCGGCAAGTCCGTCGCCGAATTCCAGAACACCCGCTTCAAGCTGGCGGAAATGGCTACCGAGATCCAGATAGGCCGTGTATTCGTCGATCGCTGCCTGGAACTGCACCTGCAGGGCAAGCTGGATGTGCCCACCGCGGCGATGCTCAAGTATTGGGGCACCGACCTGCAGTGCAAGGTGCTGGACGAATGCGTGCAACTACACGGTGGCTACGGCTTCATGTGGGAGTACGCGGTGGCGCGGGCCTGGGCAGATGCGCGCGTGCAGCGGATCTATGCCGGCACCAACGAAATCATGAAGGAGATTATCGCCCGCTCCCTGGTGTGAGCCTTCGGCGAATACGAGAAGCCCGGCGATTGCCGGGCTTCTGCGTTTTTACGGGGCCGGGTTCGGCTGGTCCTTGTGGATGGCGGCAATGCCTTCCAGCACGCCTTCCGAAAGCGTCAGCTCGGTACTGCGCAGGTTCGCTTCCAGCTGCCCCAGGGTGGTGGCCCCGATGATGTTGCTGGTCACGAAGGGTTGCGCGGTCACGAAGGCCAGAGCCATCTGCGCTGGGTCCAGGCCATGTTCGCGAGCCAGTTGGACATAGCGCGAGCAAGCGGACTGGGACTGCGGGTTGGTGTAGCGGGTGAAGCGGCTGAACAGGGTGATCCGGGCGTTGGCCGGGCGGGCGCCGTCCTCATACTTGCCGGAGAGCATGCCAAAGGCCATGGGTGAATAGGCCAGCAAGCCGCACTGCTCGCGCATCGCCACTTCGGCCAGGCCCACCTCGAAGCTGCGGTTGAGCAGGTTGTAAGGGTTCTGGATGGACACGGCGCGGGGCAGACCGAGTTGCTCGGCCAATTGGAGGAACGTCATCGTACCCCAGGGCGTTTCGTTGGACAGGCCGATGTGGCGGATCTTGCCGGCTTTCACCTGTTCGCCGAGTACTTCGAGGGTTTCCTGCAGCGGAGTGAATGCTTCGTCCTTGTGCTGATAGCCGAGCTGGCCGAAGAAGTTGGTGCTGCGTTCGGGCCAATGCAGCTGGTAGAGGTCGATCCAGTCAGTCTGCAGGCGCTTGAGGCTGGCATCCAGGGCGGCGGTGATGTGCTGGCGGTTGTGCTTCAGATTGCCGCCGCGGATATGGCTGATGCCGTTGCCGGGGCCGGCGACCTTGCTCGCCAGGACCCAGTCGGCGCGGTCGCGGTGCTTGGCGAACCAGTTGCCGATGATGGTTTCTGTGGCGCTGTAGGTTTCGGCGCGTGGCGGCACCGGATACATCTCGGCGGTATCCATGAAGTTGATACCGTAGGCCTTGGCACGCTCGATCTGGGCAAAGGCTTCGCTCTCGGTGTTCTGCTCGCCCCAGGTCATCGTCCCCAGGCAAAGGCTGCTGACCTTGAGGTCGGAGCGGCCAAGTTGGCGGTATTCCATCGCTGCCTCCTGCGTCTTCGATAAAGAACGCATGAAATCAGGTTGAAATTTTTCCTGCAATCGGCATAATTCCGCGGCTTTCTTTGCGGGGATGCCTAGCCTGCGAAGATTGAAGGTGGGGATGCCTAGCCTGCCGAAAACCCTTTTGCCGTAGCGGACGCGCTGACCCGAGCCCCCGATAGCGTCTGTTTCCGGCTGTCCCTGACTTGTCAGGGCGAGCACTATTCAGTAAGATCCGCCGTCTTATTTTCAGGGCGGCCCCTGAGGCTATAGCGAATGAAGACTTTTACTGCAAAACCGGAAACTGTTAAGCGCGACTGGTACGTCGTCGACGCTGCAGGTCAGACCCTGGGTCGTCTGGCCACCGAAATTGCCAGCCGTCTGCGTGGCAAGCACAAGCCCGAATACACCCCTCACGTTGACACCGGCGACTATATCGTCGTGATCAATGCCGAGCAGGTTCGTGTCACCGGTGCCAAGACCACCGACAAGATGTACTACTCGCACTCCGGCTTCCCGGGTGGCATCAAGGAAATCAACTTCGAGAAGCTGATTGCCAAGGCCCCTGAGCGCGTGATCGAGACCGCGGTAAAAGGCATGCTGCCGAAGAATCCGCTGGGCCGCGACATGTATCGCAAGCTGAAGGTGTACAAGGGTGCTGTTCACCCGCACACCGCTCAGCAGCCCCAAGAACTGAAGATTTAACGGGATAAGTTCATTATGTCGGCGACTCAAAACTACGGCACCGGCCGTCGTAAGACTGCTACCGCTCGCGTCTTCCTGCGTCCGGGCACTGGCAAGATCTCCATCAACAACCGCAGCCTGGATACCTTCTTTGGCCGCGAAACTGCTCGCATGGTCGTGCGTCAGCCTCTGGAGCTGACCGAAACCGTCGAGAAGTTCGATATCTACGTTACCGTCGTTGGCGGTGGTGTAAGCGGTCAGGCCGGTGCTATCCGCCACGGCATCACTCGCGCCCTGATCGAATACGACGAGACCCTGCGCAGCCCGCTGCGTAAGGCCGGCTACGTAACTCGCGATGCTCGCGAAGTTGAACGTAAGAAAGTCGGTCTGCGTAAAGCGCGTAAGCGTCCGCAGTACTCCAAGCGTTAATCCGACGCTTGCAAAAAACGCCCAGTTTCTTCGGAGCTGGGCGTTTTTTTATGCGCAAAGAATTGCGTCCTGCGACAGCTTGTCGCACGCACGGATCCCCCGCCAATCAAGGCTTTCGGGTCATTTGTATCCGGCTATTACCTTGTCAGCAAAGGGGGTTTTCTTTACCATTTGGCGAATTTTTTGCGCGGCTCGATTTTTTACTTAGTAGAGGCCTGAACAACAGGCCACAGAAGCTGATGGGAGACGACTGAATGAGCAATGACGGCGTGAATGCAGGCCGGCGTCGCTTCCTCGTAGCGGCCACGTCCGTGGTCGGTGCTGCGGGAGCGGTGGGGGCTGCGGTCCCGTTCGTGGGGTCATGGCTGCCCAGTGCCAAGGCCAAGGCCGCGGGTGCACCGGTCAAGGTGAATATAAGCAAGGTCGAAGCGGGCCAGCAGATCATTGCCGAATGGCGTGGTCAGCCGGTGTTCATCGTGCGTCGTACCGAGGAAATCCTGGCTAACCTGCCGAAGATCCACGACCGCATGGCCGACCCGGAGTCCAAGGCTTCGGTGCAGCCGACCTACGTGGACCCGGTCAGCCGCTCGATCAAGCCGGAAATCCTGGTGCTGGTCGGCATCTGCACCCACCTGGGCTGCTCGCCGTCTTTCCGCCCGGAAGTTGCCCCGGCTGACCTGGGCGCCGAGTGGGTTGGTGGCTACTTCTGCCCCTGCCATGGCTCCCGCTATGACCTCGCCGGCCGTGTCTACAAGGCGCAACCCGCGCCGATCAACCTGCCGGTGCCGCCGTACTCGTATGAGACGGATGACGTCATCGTCGTCGGTGTGGACCAGGAGAAGGCCTGATGAGCAAATTCATGGAATGGGTCGATGCGCGCTTCCCCGCGACCAAGATGTGGGAAGACCATCTGAGCAAGTACTACGCGCCGAAGAACTTCAACTTCTTCTATTTCTTCGGTTCGCTGGCACTGCTGGTACTAGTCAACCAGATCCTTACCGGTATCTGGCTGACCATGAGCTTCACGCCGTCCGCAGAAGAAGCCTTTGCGTCCGTCGAGTACATCATGCGCGACGTGGAGTATGGCTGGATCATCCGCTACCTGCACTCCACCGGTGCATCGGCGTTCTTCATCGTTGTCTACCTGCACATGTTCCGCGGCCTGCTTTACGGTTCCTACCAGAAGCCGCGTGAACTGGTGTGGATCTTCGGCATGCTGATCTACCTCGCCCTGATGGCCGAGGCCTTCATGGGTTACCTGCTGCCCTGGGGCCAGATGTCCTACTGGGGTGCTCAGGTGATCATCTCTCTGTTCGGTGCCATCCCGGTTGTAGGCGATGACCTGACTCAGTGGATCCGTGGTGACTACCTGATCTCCGGTATTACCCTGAACCGCTTCTTCGCCCTGCACGTGATCGCCCTGCCGATCGTCCTGCTCGGTCTGGTCGTGCTGCACATCCTGGCGCTGCACGAAGTGGGTTCGAACAACCCGGACGGCGTGGACATCAAGAAGAAGAAGGACGAGAACGGTATTCCGCTCGACGGTATCGCGTTCCACCCCTACTACTCCGTGAAAGACATCGTCGGCGTAGTGGTGTTCCTCTTCGTGTTCTGCTTCGTGGTGTTCTTCTTCCCGGAAATGGGTGGTTACTTCCTCGAGAAGCCGAACTTCGAACAGGCCAACCCGTTCAAGACCCCTGAGCACATCGCACCGGTTTGGTACTTCACTCCGTTCTACGCGATCCTCCGTGCGGTACCGGACAAGCTCCTCGGCGTTATCGCCATGGGCGCTGCCATTGCCGTGCTGTTCGTGCTGCCGTGGCTGGACCGCAGCCCGGTGAAGTCCATGCGCTACAAAGGCTGGCTGAGCAAGATCTGGCTGCTGGTGTTCTGCATCTCCTTCATCATCCTGGGTGTACTGGGCGTTCTGGCTCCGACTCCGGGTCGTACGCTGCTGTCCCAGGTCTGCACCATCCTGTACTTCGCGTACTTCATCCTGATGCCGTTCTACACAAGGATGGAAAAAACCAAACCGGTACCGGAAAGGGTGACAGGCTGATGAAAAAGCTATTTGCTGCATTTGTTTTCGCTGCGCTGCCGGCTCTTTCCTTCGCCGCTGGCGGTCATGATGTGCATCTGGACAAGGTCGACATCGACCTGACCGACAAGGCTGCCATGCAGGATGGCGCGCGTACCTTTGCGAACTACTGCATGGGCTGCCACAGCGCCAAGTTCCAGCGCTATGAGCGTGTGGGCAAGGACCTGGGTATTTCTGAAGAGCTGATGCTGCAGAACCTGGTCTTCACTGGCGCCAAGATCGGCGACCACATGAAGATCGGCATGCAACCGCAGGACGCCAAGGTATGGTTCGGTGCCGCGCCGCCGGACCTGACCCTGGTTGCCCGCGTGCGTGGCACCGACTGGCTGTACAGCTACCTGCGTTCCTTCTATGAAGATCCTGCGCGTCCGTGGGGCGTGAACAACAAGGTCTTCCCGAACGTGGGCATGCCGAACGTGCTGGTCAGCCTGCAGGGCCGTCAGGTCGTTGGTTGCAAGCAGGTTCAAGTGGTTGAGGACGGCAAGAAGCAGTTCGATCCGCTGACTGGCGCGCCGCTGACCCATGAGGCCTGCGACCAGCTGACCGTGCTGCCGAAGACCGGCAAGCTGACCGAAGCCGAATTCGACGAGAAGGTCCAGAACCTGGTGACCTTCCTCGCCTACTCGGCCAACCCGGTCAAGCTGGAAAGCCAGCGCATCGGTACCTACGTCCTGCTGTACCTGGCGTTCTTCTTCGTGTTCGCCTACCTGCTCAAGCGTGAGTACTGGAAGGACGTTCACTGATACGCCGCTGTACCGTTGTCAAAGCGCGCGCCCTTATAGGGCGCGCGCGTTTTTCTGCCCCTGAATAATCCAAGTGAGGAGGGCGCAATGGCCGTCACCAACAGGCTGGCCTGTTATTCCGACCCTGCCGACCACTACTCCCATCGCGTGCGCATCGTGCTCGCCGAGAAGGGGGTCGCCGCCGAGATCATCAACGTCGAGCCGGGCCGTTGCCCGCCCAAGCTGGCCGAGGTGAACCCCTATGGCAGTGTCCCGACCCTGGTGGATCGCGATCTGGCTCTCTATGAGTCCACGGTAGTGATGGAATATCTCGAAGAGCGATATCCCCATCCTCCGCTGCTGCCGGTGTATCCGGTGGCGCGTGCCAATACCCGTCTGCTCATCCATCGCGTGCAGCGTGACTGGTGCACCCTGGTGGATCGCATCCTTGATCCGCGCAGCAAGGACGCCGACAAGGCGCTGGCACGCAAGGAGCTGCGCGAAAGCCTGACGGGCGTGTCGCCACTCTTTGCGGACAAGCCGTTCTTTCTGAGCGAAGATTTCAGCCTGGTGGATTGCTGCCTGCTGCCGATTCTCTGGCGCCTTCCCGTGCTGGGCATCGAACTGCCGCGGCCGGCCAAGCCTCTTCTGGATTACATGGAGCGGGCATTTGCCCGTGACTCCTTCCAGGCCAGCCTGTCCGCCGCCGAGCGCGAAATGCGCTGAGGAGACCTAGATGAATTCCAGTCGTCCCTATCTGGTCCGCGCGCTGTACGAGTGGATCGTCGACAACAACTGCACGCCGCACCTGCTGGTGAACGCCGAGCATGCCGGCGTGCGTGTTCCGCCGGGCTACGCCAACGATGGCCAGATCGTGCTCAATGTTTCTCCCAGTGCAGTCCGTCATCTGCACATGGACAACGAAGCGGTGAGTTTCGAAGGGCGTTTCGGTGGCGTCGCCCACAGCCTCTACATCCCTTCGGCTGCCGTGATGGCGATCTACGCCCGCGAGAATGGCCAAGGCATGGTGTTCGATCTCGAACCACCGCTGCCGGGCGATGATCCTGAGCCGGAGGGCGATGGGCCTTCCGGTGGTGAGCCGTCGGGATCGGGTGGCGAACCTTCGCGCCCCAGCGGCCGGCCCAGCCTGAAAGTGGTCAAGTAATAAAAAAGGCGATCCTCGGATCGCCTTTTTTGTGCCTGCGGTCGGGGTTAGTTGGTGTATTCGAAGAGTCGAACGATCTTCTGCACACCGGACACGCCTTGGACGATGCTGGTCGCCAGCTGGGCTTCCTGGCGGGTAACCAGGCCCAGCAGATAGACGATGCCGTTCTCGGTGATGACTTTGATCTGCGAGCTGGGGACCTTGCTGTCGGCCAGTAGCTGGGTGGTGATCTTGGTGGTGATGGTACTGTCGTTCATACGTGCCAGGGTGGAGGAGGGCTGCAGGACCTGCAGCTCGTTGTGCACGCGGCGTACACCCTGGGCGGATTGAGCGGCCTGGCCAGCCAGTTCCTTGAGGTCGGCGCGCGGCGTCTGGCCGGCGAGCAGTACAACGCCGTTGTAGCTGGCGACCACAATGTGCGAGTTGGTCTTCAGGTCAGGGCTGGCAGCCTCGACCTTGGCGCGCACCTTCGACGGGGTGGACTGGTCGTCGATGGTTTTTCCGATAGTGCGTCCGCCGCAGCCTGAAAGCGCAAGGCAAAGGGCGAGGCCGGCGAGTATCAGAGGGGAACGGGTCATTCTTCACTCCCAAACAGTTGACGGTCGATCAGGTCGCAGAGGCAGTGGATGCTCAGCAGGTGAACCTCCTGGATGCGTGCCGTGATCTTGGAAGGCACGCGGATTTCCACATCCTCCGGCAGGAGCAGGGAGGCCATGCCGCCGCCATCGCGGCCGGTCAGGGCCACGACGACCATTTCGCGGTCGTGGGCGGCCTGGATGGCTTGGATCACGTTGGCCGAATTGCCGCTGGTGGAGATGGCCAGCAGGACGTCGCCAGGTTGGCCCAGGGCGCGGATCTGCTTGGAGAAGACTTCGTTGTAGCTGTAATCGTTGGCGATGGAGGTGATGGTCGAGCTGTCGGTGGTCAGGGCTATGGCCGGCAGGCTCGGGCGCTCGCGTTCGAAGCGGTTGAGCAGTTCCGAGGAAAAGTGCTGGGCATCGCCGGCCGAGCCGCCGTTGCCGCAGGACAGGATCTTGCCCTCATTGAGCAGCGCGTGGACCATCACCATACTGCCGTGCTCGATGTGCGGGGCCAGCACTTCCATGGCCTGCAGCTTGGTGTCGATGCTGGCTTGGAAGAGTTGGCGGATACGGGGTTGCATGTCCATCGGGTAAGACCTTCAGTGGGGCGACCGATCAGGTGTCGAAGGCGTTCTTCAGCCAGGTCAGTCGCGGGGGCGAATCGCCGTCCATTGCATCGACGGCAATCACATCAAATCTACAAGGGTGTTTTGCCCAGCGGGATTCCTGCTGGAGGAACTGCTGGGCGGCGTATGCCAGTTTCTCGCGCTTGCGGGCATCGACGCTCTCGAGTGCGCCGCCCCATCCGGTATGACGCCGGTAGCGGACTTCGGCGAATACTACTGTATCGCCGTCGAGCATGACCAGATCGAGCTCGCCCCGCCGGCACAGCCAGTTCTGGGACAACAGACGAAGTCCATTTGCTTCTAGGTGGGCGCGGGCAACGGCCTCTGCCGCTTGCCCGCGGACTCGTCGATCGATCAAGAGTCGCTGTCTTGCAGGCGCTGGACCTGGCCGTTGCGGAACTCGGCCCAGGGCAGCTGGCGCTCGACTCGACGAGCGGGGTTGAGGGTCAGGCGACCGGAAAGACCGTCGACCTGCGTTTCCGGCAGCGCTTTCAATTGCGTCAGGCGCGGTGCCAGGCGATAGGCGTCTGCGCCCATCGCGTAGAGGCGGCCGAGGCTTCCGCCGGCCTGGGGCCATTGGCTGCCGACTTGCTGGCGCAGCGGATCATCGCCATTCAGCAGCCACGGGGTCTCGCAGAAGCGGATGCCGTTAAGGTCCTGGTACTGGGCTGGGTCGTTGCTCGCGGAATAGAGGTGGGACGTGGCGTAGACCGGTACGTCGCCTGCGTACTGGAAGGCCAGGGTTGGCTTGATCTGTTGGGCCTGCTGCGGGGTGGCGGCGAGGAAGATGAAGTCGACGTCCTGGCGGCGCGCTGGTTGGGCGGCCACCGGAACCCCCAGGGTGCCCTGCAAGCGTTTGGCACGGGCTTCGCTCTGGCGGAGTTGGAAGAGATCGGCGATTTGCTGGGCCAGGGCGACTGGCTGGTCGACATGCTCGGCGGCGATCAGTCGGCCACCTTCGGCCTGCCAGCTTTGCTGGAAGGCGCGCAGTACGCGGTCGCCCCACTCGCCACGAGGAACGAGGGCCACTGCGCTGCGCATGCCGTCGGCCCAGGCGCGGCGGGCTACCTCGCGGGCTTCGTCTTCGGCGGCGAGGCCGAATTGGAAGAGCTGGGCGGGTGCTTCCTGGCCGGAGTCACTGTAGTTCAGGGCCAGTGTGGTGATGGGCAGTTGCTCGCGGGAGCTGAGCTGCTTGACCAGCGGCTTCTCCAGCGGACCCACCACCAGTTGCACGCCGTCGGCCTGGGCCTGGCGGTAGAAGTCATCGATGGAGGTCAGCTTGGAACTGTCATACAGCTCGATGGATGGTTGTGGCTGTCCGGATTGCTGGGCCTGGTAGTGGGCGGCGAGGAAACCGTCGCGCAGCGCACGGGATACCGACGCAAGCTGGCCTTCCTGGGGCAGCAGCAGGGCAATCTTGGTCAGCGGCTGGCCGGCGATTTCCTTCAGCTTGGTCAGGGCCTGCGGCAGCTGCTTGGCGGCCGGGTGATCCGGATTCTGCGCGCGCCAGTTGTCTATGGAGGCCTGCTGCTGTTCCAGGGTGGAGGATGTCTTGGTCAGGCGTGCGAGCTCCAGCCAGCCGGCCAGATCCTTGTCGGCGCCGCCTTGCAGTTGGTCCAGCGGCAGGCTGGAAACCAGTGCCCAGATGGCTTCGTGGTTGTTGCTGGCAGCTTCGCCACTCAGCAGGGGGGCAATGAATACACGCTCGCGCGCAGCGGCGAGGGTCTGGCCGTCGGCTTCAAGGGCGCGAGAGCGGACGAGCTGGGTGCGCACCTGCTGGTCGACGGGCAATTCGGCGAGGTGTTCGAGGCTGGGGTTGCTCAGTGCCTTGAGAGCGCTTTTCGGCTGATTGCGAGCCATGGCCAATTCAGCGGCCAGGGTGCTGGCGAAGATCTGCTGGGCAGGCTTCAGGCTTTCCATCGGAATCTGCTCGAGGATTCGAGCGGATCGGCCGATGTCCTGCTGTTTATAGGCGAGGTCGGCTGCGGAAAGACGCAGCAGTACGGCCTGTTCCGGCTTGGCCTCGCTGGCCTGCTGCAGCAGTTGCTCGATGCTGGCATCGGGGGTGCGGGGCAATTCGCCAAGGCTGGACGAGGGCGAGCTGGCGCAAGCAGCCAGCAGGCCGGCGAGGCAAAGGGCGGAGAGCGGACGCAGGCAAGCGATCATTTATCGGTCCCGATACTCGTTAAAGAAAGACGCGATTGTACCCAAGCACCGGTTGAGGCGCGATGTTGGGCCAGTGAATCGGGATACAATGCGCGCTTTCAGTCTTTTCCGAGGTGCCTTGTGACTCTTTCCTCCGCCAGCGGCAACGCATCCGGCACGCTTTATGTAGTCGCAACGCCGATCGGCAACCTTGACGACATCACTGCCCGGGCTTTGCGGGTGCTGCGGGAGGTTGCCCTGATCGCCGCTGAGGACACCCGTCACTCCGCGCGCCTTCTGCAACACTTCGGAATCGAAACCCCGCTGGCGGCTTGCCATGAGCACAACGAGCGTGACCAGGGTGGTCGCTTTCTCGCGCGCCTGCAGGCTGGAGAAGATGTGGCGCTGATTTCCGACGCGGGTACGCCGTTGATTTCAGATCCGGGCTTTCACCTGGTGCGCCAGGCGCGAGCCGCTGGTGTCGCAGTGGTGCCGGTGCCCGGTGCCTGCGCTCTGATCGCCGCCCTGTCGTCTGCCGGATTGCCGTCGGATCGGTTCATCTTCGAAGGTTTCCTGCCGGCCAGGGCCAATGCACGTCGCGGGCGTCTGGAAGAAATTAAGGATGAGCCGCGCACCCTCATCTTCTATGAGGCACCCCACCGGATTCTGGAGTCGCTGGAAGATATGCGTAGCGTCTTCGGTGGTGATCGTCCTGCAGTGCTGGCGCGTGAGCTGACCAAGACTTTCGAGACTCTGAAGGGCGCGCCACTGGATGAACTGTGTGGCTGGGTGGCAGCTGACTCCAACCAGCAACGGGGTGAGTGCGTAGTGCTGGTAGGCGGCTGGCAGGCTCCGGAAGGTGAGGGCGCGCTGAGTGCCGAAGCCCTGCGGGTGCTGGATCTGCTGCTGGCTGAAATGCCGGTCAAGCGGGCTGCCGCGCTGGCGGCGGAGATCACGGGTGTACGCAAGAATCTGCTCTATCAGGCGGCTCTGGAGCGACAGGCTGATTCCTGAGCTTGTTCTCGGAGGCGCCTGCCGTTAACCTTGGCGGCGGAGAGTCGATCGGACAGTCGCTGTCTCATTTCGTTCTGCGATTTTGAGAGGGAGGAAAGTCCGGGCTCCATAGGGCGGAGTGCCAGGTAACGCCTGGGAGGCGCAAGCCTACGGAAAGTGCCGCAGAAAATAACCGCCTAAGCGCGTAAGCGCCGGTAAGGGTGAAAAGGTGCGGTAAGAGCGCACCGCACGACTGGTAACAGTTCGTGGCTAGGTAAACCCCACTCGGAGCAAGACCAAATAGGAATCCATGGCGTGGCCCGCGTCGGATTCGGGTAGGTTGCTAAAGGCTGTCAGTGATGGCAGCCGTAGATGAATGACTGTCCTCGACAGAACCCGGCTTACAGATCGACTCTCTGCTTCTTTACTTCTCCTCGCGTTAGCTCTTCGGTGTTGTATTCCCCTCCTTTCAAATGCCGAAAAGATCTTACTCTTAACAAATTACTTTAAGTTCGAAGTTCAGCCGCTTGTAAGTGCTGGATTTTTCTCCCCCTTTGCCTCGTCAAAACCGTCCAAAACCCTTCTGAACCCTCGCTAAATTGCCGTCCTGTAAGGAATTTTCCGCTTTTGCGCGCCTTGACGGTGGGGCTGGCGCATTTCTATAGTGTGCGGAAGTGGAGTGAAGTGGGTAGAAGTGGGATTTACCGGCAAGGAAAGCCAATCAAAGGGGAAGCGCAGCCGTGTTTCGCGGAGCCAACGCCATCAGTCTCGACGCCAAGGGGCGACTCGCGATGCCAAGTCGGTATCGTGACGAGCTCGTTTCGCGTTGTGGTGGCCAGCTCATCGTCACAATCGACGCTGTCGATCCCTGTTTGACTGTCTACCCCCTGCCTGAATGGGAGCTCATCGAAGCCAAGCTGCGAGAGCTGCCCTCCCTGCGCGAGGAAACTCGCCGCCTGCAACGTTTGCTGATCGGCAATGCCGTGGACCTGGAGCTCGATAGCGCCGGTCGCTTTCTGGTGCCGCCGCGCCTGCGCGAGCACGCCGGATTGGACAAGCGGGCCATGCTGGTCGGCCAGCTGAACAAATTCCAACTGTGGGATGAGGATGCCTGGAACGCGATTTCCGAGGCAGACCTCATGGCAATCAAACAGCCCGGCGGTCTGCCGGACGAACTACGTGACCTAATCCTGTGAGTGCAACCAGCAGCTTCCGCCATATCACCGTACTGCTCGAAGAGGCAGTGGAAGGTCTCGCCCTGCGCGCGGATGGCTGCTACTTGGATGGGACGTTCGGACGAGGTGGGCATAGCCGGCTCATTCTGGAGCGGCTTGGGCCCGGAGGGCGCTTGCTGGGATTCGACAAGGACCCGCAAGCGATTGCAACGGGGCAAGCTCTGGCGGCCGATGACGGCCGCTTTGTCATTGTGCAAAGGAGCTTTGCCGAGCTCGGCGACGAAGTGCGTCAGCGTGGCCTGGACGGTAAGGTGGACGGCGTCCTGCTCGACCTTGGCGTGTCCTCCCCGCAGCTGGACGACCCGGAGCGTGGTTTCAGCTTCCTCAATGACGGCCCGCTGGACATGCGCATGAATCCTGACCGCGGCCAGAGTGCTGCCCAGTGGATCGCCAGTGCCAGCGAGGACGACATCGCTCGTGTCTTCAAGGACTACGGCGAAGAGCGCTTTGCCAAACGCATGGCCCGTGCCGTGGTGCAGCGTCGCGCTGAGAAGCCTTTCGAACGCACCGCCGACCTTGCGGCTGTGCTGAGTGCCGCCAACCCAGCCTGGGAAAAGGGCAAGAACCCTGCGACCCGCGCGTTCCAGGGCATCCGTATTCACGTCAACAACGAACTGGGCGACCTTGAGCAGGGGCTGGATGCCGCGCTCGAGGCGATCGCCGTTGGCGGCCGTCTGGTAGTGATCAGCTTCCATTCCCTGGAAGACCGCATCGTCAAGCAGTTCATGCGCAAGCATGCCAAGGGCGAAGCCGACAAGCTGCCCCGCGACCTGCCGATTCGTCAGGCCGTCTTCGAACCACGCCTGAAGTTGCTGGGCAAGCCGCAATACGCGTCGGACGAAGAGCTCAAGGCCAACCCGCGCTCGCGCAGTGCGGTCATGCGTGTGGCGGAGAAGCTGCGATGAGCCGCATCTACGCCAAGCCCCTGCCCGGCGGCAGCCTGCTGATGCTGCTGCTGTTCGTCGGTGTCCTGCTGTCCGCCCTCGCTGTTTCCTACAGCGCCCATTGGAACCGCAAGCTGCTCAACGAGCTCTACGCGGAGCTCAGCGTGCGCGACAAGGCCCAGGCTGAATGGGGGCGCCTGGTTCTCGAACAGAGCACCTGGACCGCACACAACCGCATCGAATCCCTGGCCAGCGAACAACTGAAGATGCGCATCCCCGATCCGGCCGAAGTGCGGATGGTGGCGCCATGATGAAGCTGGAAGGCGCACTCTATCCCTGGCGCTTCCGGATCGTTCTGGGCCTGCTCGCCATCATGGTCGGCGCCATTTCCTGGCGTATCGTCGACCTGCACGTGATCGACCATGACTTCCTCAAGGCGCATGGCGATGCCCGTAGCGTTCGGCATATCCCGATTCCCGCCCACCGCGGCCTGATCACCGACCGCAATGGCGAGCCGCTGGCGGTGAGCACCCCGGTCACCACCCTCTGGACCAACCCCAAGGACCTGATGGCGGTTCGCGACGAGTGGCCGCGCATCGCCCAGGCGCTGGGCCAGGAGCCGAAGGGCTTCGCCCAGCGCATCGAGCAAAATGCCAATCGCGAGTTCATGTACCTGGCGCGTGGCCTCACCCCGGAGCAGGGGCAGGCTGTCCTGGCCAACAAGCTTCCGGGCGTTTATGGGATCGAGGAATTCCGCCGGTTCTATCCGGCGGGTGAAGTGACCGCCCATGTGGTGGGCTTCACCGATGTCGATGATCGTGGTCGCGAAGGCGTAGAGCTTTCGTTCGAGGAATGGCTGGCCGGCGTGCCCGGCAAGCGCCAGGTCCTCAAGGATCGACGTGGCCGTCTGATCAAGGACGTCCAGGTCGCCCGCAATGCCAAGCCGGGCAAAACCCTGGCCCTGTCCATCGATCTGCGCCTGCAATACCTGGCCCATCGGGAGCTGCGCAACGCCCTGGTGGAGAACGGCGCGAAGGCTGGCAGCCTGGTGATCGTCGACGTAAAGACTGGCGAAGTGTTGGCCATGGCCAACCAGCCCACCTACAACCCGAACAACCGTCGCAACCTGCAACCGGCCGCCATGCGCAACCGCGCGATGATCGACGTGTTCGAGCCGGGTTCCACGGTCAAGCCGATTTCCATGGCCGCTGCGCTGCAGACCGGCCGCTGGAAGCCCGAGAACAAGGTCGAGGTATACCCCGGCTCGTTGCAGATCGGCCGTTACACCATCAAGGACGTGTCCAGGACCGAAGGGCCGATCCTCGACCTGACCGGAATCCTGATCAACTCCAGTAACGTCGGCATGAGCAAGATCGCCTTCGATATTGGCGGCGAGACCATTTACGACACCATGCGCAGGCTCGGCCTCGGCCAGGATACCGGTCTCGGCTTCCCGGGCGAGCGCGTGGGCAACCTGCCCAACCACCGCGAGTGGCGCAAGGCCGAAACCGCCACCCTGTCCTATGGCTACGGCTTGTCCACTACCGCGATCCAGCTCGTTCATGCCTACGCCACCCTGGCCAACAACGGCCAGGCCGTGCCGCTGTCGATGACCCGGGTGGACAGCATCCCCGACGGTGCCCAGGTCCTCCCGGAAGAAGTGGCCAAGACCATGCAGGGCATGCTCCAGCAGGTGGTTGAAGCGCCGCGCGGTGTGTTCCGCGCACAAGTGCCCGGGTACCACGTGTCCGGCAAGAGTGGTACGGCGCGTAAAGCCAGCGTAGGAACCAAGGGCTACACCCAGAACGCCTATCGCTCGCTCTTCGCGGGCTTCGGTCCGTCCACCAATCCGCGCATCGCGATGGTGGTGGTGATCGACGAGCCCAGCAAGGCGGGCTACTTCGGCGGCCTGGTTTCGGCCCCGGTATTCGGCAAGGTGATGGCCGGCGCGCTGCGACTGATGAACATCGCGCCGGACAACCTGCCCACCGAGGAACAACAGACCGCGGAAGCGGCCACCGGCAAAGGAGGGCGGATCTGATGCCCATGCCACTGAACCAATTGTTGCCCCAGGCGCAAAGCGCCACCCTGATTCGTGAACTGACCCTGGACAGCCGCAAGGTGCGTCCGGGCGATCTGTTTCTGGCCGTGCCCGGTGCCCAGTACGACGGCCGCGACCACATTGCTGATGCGGTGTCCCGCGGCGCCGTCGCCGTAGCCTATGAAGCCGTGGATGCGAAGGTGTCGGAAGCCGCCGGTGTCGAACTGATCCCGATCAAAGGCCTGGCTGGCCAGCTGTCGGCCATTGCCGGTCGCTTCTATGGTGAGCCGAGCCGTGCCCTGCGCCTGGTTGGTGTCACCGGCACCAATGGCAAGACCAGCGTCAGCCAGCTACTGGCCCAGGCCCTTGACCAGTTGGGCGAGCGCTGCGGCATCGTCGGTACCCTGGGTACCGGCTTCTATGGTGAGCTGGAAAGCGGTCGCCACACCACGCCCGATCCGCTGGCCGTGCAGGCCACCCTGGCAGGCCTGAAACAGGCCGGCGCCCGTGCCGTGGCAATGGAAGTTTCTTCCCATGGCCTTGAGCAGGGGCGGGTTGCTGCGCTGGACTTCGATGTCGCGGCGTTCACCAACCTGTCCCGCGACCACCTGGACTTCCATGGTTCGATGGAGACCTACGCGGCCGCCAAGGCCAAGCTGTTCAGCTGGCCGAACCTGCGTGCGCGGGTGATCAACCTGGATGACGAATTCGGCCGCAAACTGGCCGGCGAACAGCACGAGTCGCGTCTGTTCAGCTACAGCCTGGAAGACTCCAGTGCCTTCCTTTATTGCCGCGAAGCCCATTTCGACGATCACGGCGTGCGTGCCCACCTGGTTACCCATCAGGGTGAAGGCTTGCTGCGCAGCCCGCTGCTGGGACGCTTCAACCTGAGCAACCTGCTGGCCGTTGTCGGCGCGTTGCTGGCCATGGATTACCCGCTGGCCGATGTGCTGAAGGTCCTGCCGTCGCTGCAAGGCCCGGTAGGGCGTATGCAACGACTGGGCGGCGGCGAGAAGCCGCTGGTGGTGGTGGATTACGCCCATACACCGGATGCCCTGGAGAAGGTTCTGCAGGCTCTGCGTCCCCATGTCCGTGGCCGCCTGCTCTGCCTGTTCGGTTGTGGCGGTGATCGCGATCGCGGCAAGCGTCCGCTGATGGCTGCCGTTGCCGAGCACCTGGCCGACCACGTGCTGGTAACCGACGACAACCCGCGCACTGAGGACCCGGTGCAGATCTTCGCTGATATCCGTCCGGGCTTCGCCGATGCGGACAAGGTCGAGTTCATCGCCGGCCGTGGCCTGGCTATCGCCCAGTTGATCGCTTCTGCTGGCGTTGACGACGTCGTGCTGCTGGCCGGCAAGGGCCATGAGGATTACCAGGAGATCGCCGGAGTACGCCATCCCTTCTCCGATCTCGATGAAGCGGCCAAGGCGCTGGACGCGCGGGAGGTGCCCGATGCTTAAGCCCTTCCGTCTTTCCGAACTTCTCGGTCCGTTGCAGGGCGAGCTTGTAGGCGCGGACGTCGCCTTCACCGGAGTTTCCAGCGACAGCCGCAAGATCGAAGCCGGGCAGTTGTTCATCGCCCTGGTCGGTCCGCGTTTCGACGGCCATGACTACCTCGCTGAGGTTGCTGCCAAAGGCGCCATCGCGGCCCTGGTGCAGCGCAAGGTGGCGGATGCGCCCATCCCGCAACTCGTGGTGGCCGATACCCGCGAAGGTCTCGGACGCCTGGGTGCCTACAATCGCGACGGATTCACCGGCCGAGTCGCGGCGGTCACCGGTTCCAGCGGCAAGACCACGGTCAAGGAGATGCTCGCCAGCATCCTGCGGACCCAGGGAAGTGTGCTGGCCACGCGAGGCAACCTGAACAACGACCTCGGCGTGCCGCTGACCCTTCTGGAAATGGGCGCCGAACACGACAGCGCGGTGATCGAACTGGGCGCCTCGCGCGTTGGTGAAATCCTCTACACCGTCGGCCTGACCCGGCCGCAGGTGGCAATCCTGAACAACGCCGGCACCGCCCATGTGGGCGAGTTCGGTGGTCCGGAGAAGATTGTCGAAGCCAAGGGCGAAATCCTCGAGGGCCTGCCGGCTGACGGCGTGGCCGTGCTGAACCGCGACGACCGCGCATTCGACATCTGGCACACCCGCGCTGCAGGCCGCCGTGTGATCAGCTTTGGCGTGACCGATGGCCGCGCCGATGTGCGTGCCGAAAACCTGAGCCGCGATGCACGCGGTTGCATGGCCTTCAGCCTTCGTGGCCTGGTCGGCGACGCGGACATCCAGCTGAACCTGTTGGGGGCGCACAACGTCGCCAACTCCCTGGCCGCCGCTGCCGCCGCCCACGCCCTCGGCGTGCCGCTGGTCGGGATCAAGGCAGGCCTGGAAAACCTGCAGCCTGTCAAAGGCCGCGCCGTAGCGCAGCTCGCCACGAGCGGCATGCGCGTGATTGACGACAGCTACAACGCCAACCCCGCGTCGATGCTGGCCGCCGTTGATATACTCGCCGGCTTTTCCGGCCGCACCGTTCTGGTGCTCGGGGATATGGGCGAACTCGGCGACTGGGCCGAACAAGGGCATCGCGAAGTTGGCGAATATGCTCGCGGCAAAGTCAGTGCCCTGTACGCCGTTGGCCCGCTGATGGCGCATGCCGTCGCTGCCTTTGGTGCCCAGGGGCGCCACTTCGCCGACCAGGCCAGCCTGATCCAGGCCCTGGTCAGCGAGCAGGATGCAAACACCACAATTTTGATCAAAGGCTCCCGCAGCGCGGCGATGGATAAAGTCGTCGCGGCATTCTGTGGGACGGGGGAGGCTCACTAATCATGCTGCTGCTGCTCGCTGAGTACCTGCAACAGTTCTATAAAGGGTTCGGCGTATTCCAGTACCTGACCCTGCGCGGGATTCTCGGCGTCCTGACAGCGCTGTCGCTGTCGCTCTGGCTCGGTCCCTGGATGATCCGCACCCTGCAGATCCGCCAGATCGGTCAGGCCGTGCGTAACGACGGCCCGCAATCGCACCTGTCGAAATCCGGCACGCCGACCATGGGGGGCGCGCTGATCCTGACCGCCATCGCCATCAGCACCCTGCTCTGGGCCGACCTGTCCAATCGCTATGTGTGGGTGGTACTGGCCGTGACCCTGGCGTTTGGCGCCATCGGCTGGGTGGACGACTACCGCAAGGTGATCGAGAAGAACTCCCGTGGCCTGCCGAGCCGCTGGAAGTATTTCTGGCAGTCGGTGTTCGGCATCGCCGCCGCGATCTTCCTTTATATGACCGCCAGCACGCCGGCCGAGACCACGCTGATCCTGCCACTGGTGAAGAACATCGAGATCCCGCTGGGCATCGGCTTCGTGGTGCTGACCTACTTCGTGATCGTCGGCTCCAGCAACGCTGTGAACCTGACCGACGGCCTCGACGGCCTGGCGATCATGCCCACCGTGATGGTCGGCGGCGCGCTGGGAATCTTCTGCTACCTGTCGGGCAACACCAAATTCGCCGAATACCTGCTGATCCCGTACGTTCCGGGCGCGGGTGAGCTGATCGTGTTCTGCGCCGCCCTGGTGGGCGCCGGCCTCGGCTTCCTCTGGTTCAACACCTACCCGGCTCAGGTCTTCATGGGCGACGTCGGCGCCCTGGCCCTGGGCGCTGCCCTCGGCACCATCGCCGTGATCGTGCGCCAGGAAGTGGTGCTCTTCATCATGGGCGGTGTGTTCGTCATGGAGACCCTGTCGGTGATGATCCAGGTCGCGTCGTTCAAGCTGACCGGTCGTCGTGTTTTCCGCATGGCCCCTATCCATCACCACTTCGAACTGAAAGGCTGGCCCGAACCCCGGGTCATCGTACGGTTCTGGATCATCACCGTGATCCTGGTGCTGATTGGTCTTGCCACCCTGAAACTGAGGTAATCGAGAGTGACGCTGATCGCTTCCGACCAGTTCCGCATCGTTGTCGGCCTCGGCAAGAGCGGCATGTCCCTGGTGCGCTTCCTGGCGCGCCAGGGTGTGCCGTTTGCCGTGGCTGATACCCGTGCGAACCCGCCGGAGCTGGCGACTATCCAGAGCCAGTTCCCGCAGGTGGAAGTGCGTTGTGGCGAGCTCGATCCGGATTTCCTCAGTCGCGCCAGCGAGCTTTACGTGAGCCCTGGCCTGGCCGTGGCCACGCCCGCCCTGCAAGAAGCGGCACGGCGTGGAACCAAGCTGTCCGGCGACATCGAACTGTTCACCCGCCACGCCAAGGCGCCGATCGTTGCCATCACCGGCTCGAACGCCAAGAGCACTGTCACCACCCTGGTGGGTGACATGGCCCAGGCTGCCGGCAAGCGTGTCGCTGTAGGCGGCAATCTTGGTACCCCGGCGCTGGACCTGCTGGCCGACGACATCGAGCTCTACGTGCTGGAGCTGTCCAGTTTCCAACTGGAAACCACCGACCGGCTGAATGCTGAGGTGGCCACGGTGCTCAACGTCAGCGAAGATCACATGGATCGTTACGCTGACATGCAGGCCTACCACCTCGCCAAGCACCGCATCTTCCGTGGCGCACGCCAGGTCGTTGTCAATCGCGGCGACGCCTTGTCGCGTCCGCTGGTGGCCGACCAACTGCCGTGCTGGACATTCGGCCTGAACAAACCTGACTTCAAGTCCTTCGGCCTGATAGAGGAAGACGGCGAGAAGTACCTGGCCTACCAGTTCGACAAGCTGATGTCGGTTCGCGAACTGAAGGTTCGCGGCGCCCACAACCAATCCAATGCGCTGGCTGCCCTGGCCCTGGGCCACGCGGTCGGCCTGCCGTTCGAACCCATGCTCGATACCCTGCGCACGTTCGCTGGGCTGGCCCATCGCTGCCAGTGGGTGCGCGAACTGCGTGGCGTGTCCTACTACGACGATTCCAAGGCAACCAACGTCGGCGCAGCCCTGGCGGCCATCGAAGGCCTGGGCGCCGATATCGACGGCAAGCTGGTGCTGATCGCCGGCGGTGATGGCAAGGGCGCTGATTTCTCTGGCCTCAAGGGCCCGGTGGAAGCGTTCTGCCGCGCCGTCGTTCTGCTGGGCCGCGATGCCGAGCTGATCGCCGCCGCGCTGGGAGATGCCGTGCCGCTGGTTCGGGTCAAAACCCTGGACGAAGCAGTGCTGCGCTGCTCCAAACTGGCCGAGGCTGGCGACGCCGTACTGCTCTCGCCGGCGTGCGCAAGCCTGGACATGTTCAAGAACTTCGAAGAACGCGGGCGTCTATTCGCCCAGGCCGTTGAGGGGCTCGTCTGATGCTGGCCCGTCTGCTCGCCGCCCCGTCGCCGCTGCGCAGCCGCCGCGGCATCGACATCGACTTCCCGCTGCTGGCCGGTTGCCTGTCGCTGCTCGGCCTGGGCCTGGTGATGATCACCTCGGCTTCGTCGGAAGTCGCGGCGGCGCAGTCCGGCAACCCGCTGTACCACATGATCCGCCACCTGATTTACCTGATGATCGGTCTCGTCGCGGGCCTGATCACGCTACAGATACCCATGGCTTTCTGGCAGCGCCATGGCGCTCGACTGATGTTGGCTGCCATCGTCCTACTGATCATGGTCCTGCTTCCCGGGATCGGCCGAGAAATCAACGGCGCCAAGCGCTGGATTGGTTTCGGTCTGTTCAACCTGCAGCCGTCCGAGTTGGCCAAGCTGTTCACCGTGATGTTCATCGCCGGCTACATGGTGCGTCGCCAGGACGAAGTTCGCGAAAAGCTGACCGGCTTCATCAAGCCAATGCTGGTACTGGGCCCGATCGCCGTACTGCTGCTGGCCGAACCGGACTTCGGCGCCACCGTAGTGCTGGTGGGTTCCTGCATCGCGATGCTCTTCCTCGGCGGTATCAACCTGGTTCGCTTCATTCCCCTGGCCGGTGCTGTACTCGCCGCCGGCGTGCTGGTAATGACCAGCCAAAGCTACCGGATGCAGCGTCTGACCAACTTCGTGGATCCCTGGGCCGACCAGTACGGCGCCGGCTATCAGTTGAGCCAGGCATTGATCGCCTTCGGTCGTGGCGAATGGCTTGGCGTGGGGCTGGGCAACAGCATCCAGAAACAGTTCTACCTGCCGGAAGCCCATACCGACTTCGTGTTCGCCGTGCTGGCCGAAGAGCTGGGAATGGTGGGGGCCCTGGCCACCGTCGGCCTCTTCGTTTTCGTCAGCGTCCGGGCCCTCTACATCGGGCTGTGGGCCGAGAAGGCGCGCCAGTATTTCTCCGCCTACGTCGCCTACGGCCTCGCTTTCCTCTGGATCGGCCAGGTGTTGATCAACATCGGCGTGAACGTCGGTCTGCTGCCAACCAAGGGCCTGACCCTGCCGTTCCTCAGCTACGGCGGTAGCTCCCTGGTGATCTGCTGCGTCAGCCTGGCCTTGTTGCTGAGAATCGAATGGGAGCGGCGTACGCAGTTGGGCAACGAGGAAGTGGAGTTCGTCGAGAGTGATTTCTTCGACGAGGAGGTGCGCCCATGAGCGGAAACGTGCTGATCATGGCCGGCGGCACAGGCGGCCACGTATTCCCCGCCCTGGCCTGTGCCCGAGAGTTCCAGGCCCGTGGCTTCAAGGTGCACTGGCTGGGCACGCCGAAAGGCATCGAGAACGAACTGGTTCCCCAGGCCGGCCTGCCGTTGCACCTGATCCAGGTGAGTGGCCTGCGCGGCAAGGGATTGAAGTCCTTGCTCAAGGCTCCATTCGAGCTGCTCAAGTCGCTGTTCCAGGCCCGCCGTATCGTGCGTGAGCTCAAGCCGGTCTGCGTGCTGGGCATGGGCGGCTATGTCACCGGTCCCGGCGGACTGGCCGCGCGCCTGTCCGGCGTACCTCTGATCATTCATGAGCAGAACGCCGTAGCCGGCACCGCCAACCGTAGCCTGGCACCGATCGCCAGCCGCGTTTGCGAAGCCTTCCCCGATACCTTCGGGAAAAGCGACAAGCGGCGCACCACCGGCAACCCGGTGCGTGAAGAGCTGTTCCTGGAAACCCCGCGTGACAGCCTGGCCGGTCGCAAGCCGCGCCTGCTGGTGCTGGGCGGCAGCCTGGGCGCCGAGCCCCTGAACAAGCTGCTGCCCGAAGCCCTGTCGCGGCTGTCCGCTGACCTGCGCCCGGAAGTGTTCCACCAGGCCGGTCGCAAACATGACGAGATCACTGCGGAGCGTTATCGCGCGGCTGCGGTCGAAGCGGAGGTCGCGCCTTTCATCAAGGACATGGCCCGTGCCTATGCCTGGGCCGATCTGGTCATCTGCCGTGCAGGCGCCCTGACCGTGAGCGAGCTGGCCGCTGCCGGCCTGCCATCGTTCCTGGTGCCGCTGCCCCATGCGATCGACGACCACCAGTCGCGCAATGCCGAATACCTGGCGAAGGAGGGCGCGGCTGTCCTTCTTCCGCAACATTCCACTGACGCGGCCACGCTGGCCGCTCAGCTGACCGAGGTCCTGATGCAGCCCGAGAAACTCAAGGCCATGGGTGCTACCGCCCGCCGTCTGGCCAAACCCGCCGCCACCCGCACCGTGGTCGAGATCTGCCTGGAGGTGGCCAATGGTTGAGAGCCAGAAAGCCATGCCCCAGCCGGAAATGCGCCGCATTCGTCGTATCCACTTCGTCGGCATCGGCGGCGTGGGCATGTGCGGGATCGCCGAAGTGCTGCTGAACCTGGGCTACCGGGTTTCCGGTTCCGACCTCAAGGCCTCGGCCGTGACTGAGCGCCTGGAAAAGTTCGGTGCGCAAATCTTCATCGGCCACCGCGCCGAGAACGCCGAGCACGCCGATGTGCTGGTGGTGTCCAGCGCCGTGAACAAATCCAACCCCGAGGTTGCGGTCGCCCTGGAGCGCCGTATCCCTGTGGTGCCGCGCGCTGAAATGCTCGCTGAGCTGATGCGCTATCGCCACGGCATTGCCGTCGCCGGTACCCATGGCAAGACCACCACCACCAGCCTGATCGCGTCAGTCTTCGCCGCCGGCGGCCTGGACCCAACCTTCGTCATCGGCGGTCGCCTGAATGCCGCGGGCACCAATGCCCAGCTCGGCACCAGCCGCTATCTGGTGGCTGAGGCCGACGAGAGCGACGCCAGCTTCCTGCACCTGCAGCCGATGGTGGCCGTGGTCACCAACATCGACGCGGACCACATGAGCACCTACGAAGGCGACTTCAATCGACTGAAGAAGACCTTCGTGGAGTTCCTCCACAACCTGCCGTTCTACGGTCTGGCCGTGCTCTGCGTGGATGACCCGGTGGTCCGCGAGATCCTGCCCCAGGTGGCACGCCCCACCGTGACCTACGGCTTCTCCGAAGACGCGGACGTACGCGCTATCAATATCCGCCAGGAAGGCATGCGCACCTGGTTCACCGTCCTGCGCAAGGATCGCGAGCCGCTGGATGTCTCGGTGAATATGCCGGGCAACCACAACGTGCTGAATTCTCTGGCCACCATCGCCATTGCCACCGACGAAGGCATCAGCGACGAAGCCATCGTCCAGGGCCTGTCTGGCTTCCAGGGCGTGGGCCGGCGCTTCCAGGTCTACGGCGAGCTTCAAATCGAAGGCGGCAGCGTGATGCTGGTGGACGACTACGGCCACCATCCGCGCGAAGTGGCCGCAGTGGTCAAGGCTGTTCGTGGTGGTTGGCCGGAGCGCCGCCTGGTGATGGTCTACCAGCCGCACCGCTACAGTCGTACCCGCGATCTCTACGACGATTTCGTGCAAGTGCTGGGTGAAGCCAACGTCCTTCTGCTGATGGAGGTCTACCCGGCCGGCGAGGAGCCGATTCCCGGCGCCGACAGCCGTCAGCTCTGCCACAGCATCCGTCAGCGCGGCCAACTGGACCCTATCTATATCGAACGTGGCGTGGACCTCGCGCCGCTGGTCAAGCCGCTGCTGCGTCCCGGCGACATCCTGCTCTGCCAGGGGGCCGGTGATATCGGTGCACTGGCACCGCAACTGATCCAGAACCCGCTGTTTGGCGGTCAGGCCGACGACGCCGCCAAGAGGAAGACGAAATGAGCGCGCACTTCAAATCCACCCTCGAGCCGGCTGCGTTCGGTCGGGTCGCCGTGCTCTACGGCGGCAAGAGCGCCGAGCGCGAGGTTTCGCTGAAATCCGGCGCCATGGTGCTGCAAGCCCTGCAGTCTGCCGGTGTGGACGCTTTCGGCATCGATGTCGGTGACGACCTGCTGCAACGGCTGCAGGCGGAAAAGATCGACCGCGCCTTCATCATCCTCCACGGCCGTGGCGGCGAAGACGGCGGCATGCAAGGCCTGCTGGAGTGCCTGGAAATCCCCTATACCGGCAGCGGCATCCTGGCTTCGGCCCTGGCGATGGACAAGCTGCGTACCAAGCAGCTGTGGATCAGCCTCGGCCTGCCGACGCCGCGCCACGCCGTCCTGGCCAGCGAGCAGGACTGCCGCCAGGCAGCCGCTGAGCTGGGCTTCCCGCTGATCGTCAAGCCGGCGCACGAAGGTTCCAGCATTGGCATGGCGAAGGTCGAGGACGTCGACGCGCTGATCGAGGCATGGCGTGATGCAGGCGTCTACGACCCGCAGGTGCTGGTGGAACAGTGGATCCACGGCCCGGAATTCACCGTTGCCTGGCTGCGTGGCGAAGTGTTGCCGCCCATCCGCCTCGGTACCCCGCACACCTTCTACGACTACGACGCCAAGTACCTGGCCAGTGATACCCGCTACCAGATCCCCTGTGGCCTGGATGCGGGCAAGGAAGAGGAGCTGAAGCAACTGACCGCGCGTGCCTGCGAGACTCTCGGCATCCAGGGCTGGGCCCGTGCCGACGTCATGCAGGACGCCGAAGGGCGCTTCTGGCTCCTTGAAGTCAACACCGCACCGGGCATGACCGATCACAGCCTGGTGCCCATGGCCGCGCGCGCTGCGGGTCTGGATTTCCAGCAATTGGTGCTGGCGATCCTGACCGACAGCGTCGAGGCAAGGGGCTGATCCCATGCGTAGCGCCACTATCCGCCGCCAGGAACCCGTAATCGGCCGCGTCGCTCCGTCGCGCAAGCCGATACCGCGTGGCGCCAGCCGGACGGTGGCCAAGGAACCGCTGAGCCAGCGCCTGCCCAAGCCCAGCTTTGGCTTCCTGCGCAAGCTGGTCTGGCCGGTGATGCTCGTGGTGCTCGGTTTCGGTGCCTACGAAGCGGCCCAGCGGCTGCTGCCATACGCCGACCGGCCTATCGCCAAGGTCAATGTCCAGGGCGATCTGAGCTACATCAGCCAGCAGGCGGTTCAGCAGCGCATTGCGCCGTACATCGCCGCGAGCTTCTTCAGCATCGACCTGGCGGGCATGCGCCGCGAGCTGGAGCAGATGCCGTGGATCGCCCACGCCGAGGTGCGCCGGGTGTGGCCGGACCAGGTGATGGTCCGACTGGAAGAACAACTGCCCATCGCCCGATGGGGCGACGAGGCACTGCTGAACAACCAGGGCCAGGCATTCGCCCCGCGCGAACTGGCCCACTACGAACAGCTGCCGCAGCTCTGGGGACCGCAGCGCGCCCAGGAGCAAGTGATGCAGCAATACCAGATGCTCAGCCAGATGCTGCGCCCGCTCGGCTTTTCCATCGTCCGGCTGGAGCTGCGTGAACGCGGCAGTTGGTTCCTGTCCACCGGGCAGGGCGTCGAACTCCTGCTTGGGCGGGATCATCTGGTGGAGAAGATGCGACGTTTCATCTCGATCTACGAGAAAACGCTGAAGGACCAGATTGCGAACATAGAGCGCGTCGACCTGCGCTATCCCAACGGCCTCGCAGTGGCCTGGCGGACGCCGGTCGAGGCCCCGGCGGCGACCACGGTCGCCGTGCAGTGAATTAGAGAGAAGGTTAGAAGCATGGCAAGCGTACAGAGCGGCAAGATGATCGTCGGCCTGGACATCGGCACCTCCAAGGTGGTGGCGTTGGTGGGCGAGGTCGCGGCTGATGGCCAACTCGAGATCGTCGGCATTGGCACTCATCCGTCGCGCGGCCTGAAGAAGGGCGTGGTGGTGAACATCGAATCCACTGTGCAATCGATCCAGCGCGCGGTGGAAGAAGCCCAGTTGATGGCGGGTTGCCGTATCCACTCGGCCTTCGTCGGCATCGCCGGCAATCACATCCGCAGCCTGAACTCCCACGGCATCGTGGCGATCCGCGATCGCGAAGTCAGCGGCGCCGATATCGAACGCGTACTGGATGCCGCCCAGGCGGTCGCCATCCCGGCCGACCAGCGTGTGCTGCACACCCTGGCCCAGGACTATGTGATCGATAACCAGGAAGGCGTACGTGAGCCGCTGGGCATGTCCGGCGTCCGCCTGGAAGCCAAGGTACACGTGGTGACTTGCGCGGTGAATGCCGCTCAGAACATCGAGAAGTGCGTGCGCCGCTGCGGTCTCGAAGTCGACGACATCATCCTCGAGCAACTGGCCTCGGCCTACTCGGTCATTACCGATGACGAGAAAGAGCTGGGCGTCTGCCTGGTGGACATCGGCGGCGGTACCACCGACATCGCCATCTTCACCGAGGGCGCCATCCGCCACACTGCGGTGATCCCGATCGCCGGCGACCAGGTGACCAACGACATTGCCATGGCCCTGCGTACGCCGACCCAGTACGCCGAAGAGATCAAGATCCGCTACGCCTGCGCCCTGGCCAAGCTGGCCGGCGCTGGCGAAACCATCAAGGTGCCCAGCGTGGGCGACCGTCCGCCGCGCGAACTGTCGCGCCAGGCCCTGGCCGAAGTGGTCGAGCCGCGCTACGACGAGCTCTTCACCCTGATCCAGGCCGAGCTGCGCCGCAGCGGCTACGAAGACCTGATTCCGGCGGGCATCGTCCTCACTGGCGGCACCGCCAAGATGGAAGGTGCGGTGGAACTGGCCGAAGAGATTTTCCACATGCCGGTGCGCCTGGGCGTACCGCATAGCGTGAAGGGGCTCGCCGATGTCGTGCGCAACCCCATCTATTCCACGGGCGTAGGCCTGCTGATGTACGGATTGCAGAAGCAGTCCGACGGCATGCCTGTCTCCACTGGCAGCTACGGCTATGCCGAAGAAGCCAAGGCTCCTGTACTGGAACGGCTCAAGCGCTGGGTTCAGGGCAATTTTTAACCGCGGTACGCAGTAGGCGAAAAAACTAAAAAAGGAAGGAGAGGGGAAAATGTTCGAACTCGTAGATAACGTTCCGCAAACAGCGGTCATCAAGGTAATCGGCGTCGGTGGTGGCGGTGGCAACGCCGTGAACCATATGGCCAAGAGCAGCATCGAAGGCGTCGAGTTCATCTGCGCCAACACCGATGCCCAGGCGCTGAAGAACATTGGCGCGCGCACCGTGCTGCAGCTCGGCCCGGGCGTGACCAAGGGCCTGGGCGCCGGCGCGAATCCGGAAGTCGGCCGTCAGGCTGCCATCGAGGACCGTGAGCGCATCGCCGAAGTGCTGCAGGGCGCCGACATGGTCTTCATCACCACCGGCATGGGCGGCGGCACCGGTACCGGCGCTGCACCGATCATCGCTGAAGTGGCCAAGGAAATGGGCATCCTCACCGTTGCGGTGGTGACCCGTCCGTTCCCGTTCGAAGGTCGCAAGCGCATGCAGATCGCCGACGAGGGCATCCGCTCCCTGGCCGAAAGCGTCGACTCGCTGATTACCATCCCCAACGAGAAGCTGCTGACCATCCTCGGCAAGGACGCCAGCCTGCTGGCCGCCTTCGCCAAGGCCGACGACGTGCTCGCTGGCGCTGTGCGTGGCATCTCCGACATCATCAAGCGTCCCGGCATGATCAACGTCGACTTCGCCGACGTTAAGACCGTGATGGGCGAAATGGGCATGGCGATGATGGGTACCGGCTGCGCCAGCGGTCCGAATCGCGCTCGCGAAGCCACCGAGGCTGCCATCCGCAACCCGCTGCTGGACGATGTCAATCTGCAGGGCGCTCGCGGCATCCTGGTGAACATCACCGCAGGTCCGGACCTGTCCCTGGGTGAGTACTCCGACGTGGGCAACATCATCGAGCAGTTCGCTTCCGAGCACGCCACCGTCAAGGTGGGTACCGTGATCGACCCGGATATGCGTGATGAACTGCACGTGACCGTAGTAGCCACTGGCCTGGGTGCGCGCATCGAGAAGCCGGTCAAGGTGGTCGACAACACCGTTCAGGCAGCCGCTGTGGCCACCGCCACCGTTGCCGCTCGTCCGGAGCAGCCGTCCGTCAACTACCGCGACCTGGATCGCCCGACCGTGATGCGCAATCAGGCTCACGCCGGTGCGGCCACCGCGGCCAAACTCAACACTCAGGATGACCTGGATTATCTGGATATCCCGGCATTCCTGCGTCGCCAGGCTGATTGATGATTTGTATCAGGAGCATTAGGGTGATTGGTGTTCAGCAAAGGGCGGTTCTGCTATTATCGCCGCCCATTGTTGAAAACAGTTCGCAACTTGCGCACAAGCGGCCAATGCCATGATCAGACAACGCACTCTCAAGAACATTATCCGTGCCACTGGCGTGGGGCTGCATTCCGGGGAAAAGGTCTACCTGACCCTCAAGCCCGCACCGGTGGATACCGGCATAGTGTTCCGCCGTACCGACCTCGACCCTGTGGTGGATATCCCCGCCCGTGCCGAGAATGTCGGTGAGACCACCATGTCGACCACACTGATCAACGGTGAGGTCAAGGTGGACACCGTGGAGCACCTGCTTTCGGCCATGGCTGGCCTGGGCATCGACAACGCCTACGTCGAACTCTCTGCGTCGGAAGTGCCGATCATGGACGGCAGCGCCGGTCCCTTCGTCTTCCTGATTCAATCTGCCGGCCTGCAGGAGCAGGACGCGCCGAAGAAGTTCATCCGCATTCTGCGCGAAGTGACTGTGGAGGAGGGCGACAAGCGCGCCACCTTCGTGCCCTTCGACGGTTTCAAGGTGAGCTTCGAGATCGATTTCGATCACCCGGTATTCCGCAATCGTACCCAGAGTGCGAGCGTGGATTTCTCCAGCACCTCGTTCGTCAAGGAGGTCAGCCGTGCGCGGACCTTCGGCTTCATGCGCGACATCGAGTTCCTGCGTTCCCAGAACCTGGCACTCGGCGGCAGCGTGGAGAACGCCATCGTGGTTGACGAGAACCAGGTGCTCAACGAAGACGGCCTGCGTTACGAGGACGAGTTCGTCAAGCACAAGATTCTCGATGCGATCGGTGACCTCTACCTGCTCGGCAACAGCCTGATCGGTGAGTTCCGTGGCTTCAAGTCGGGCCACGCGCTGAACAACCGTTTGCTGCGCCAGCTCATCGAGCAGAAGGACGCCTGGGAAGTGGTGACCTTCGAGGATGCCAGGACTGCACCTATCTCCTATATGCGACCGGTAGCAGCCGTTTAAGCAATACCCTCTTTCCTGACTTTAAAGGCCACCCTCGGGTGGCCTTTTTTTATCTTCAGGTTTTCGACCTGCTCAGTCCTGTGATTTGCCGTGGCGTGCCAGGCGTTCCAGCGCTTCCCGCAGGCGCGGATCGCTGACGGTTTCCGCAGTGGCCTTCAGGCTCTCTGCAGCGGTGCTCGACAGGCGGCCTTCGGTCACTGGAGCGCTGCTAGAGGTAAAACTCGGCTGGACCTTGAAAACGATCCGCTCCAGACCGGCGAAGGCCTCGAATCCTTTCAACTGGCGCAGCAGGCGTGCCTGCTGGTAGCGCAGCCGGGTCGCCCAATGACCGTCGGTAACGATCAGCAGCAGCCGGCCTTCGCGCCAGGAGGCGACGTGGCAGTGCTCGCGAGCGGCCGGCTGCAGTTGGCTGGCGAGCAGCTGCTGCAACTGGTCGATGCGCTGGGCTTCGTTGAAAAGCGCCCGCAATGGCTTTTCCTCACGCAACAGCGCGGCAGGGGAGCGGGCGGGCAAGGGACGAAACGCCATGGTGGGTGCTTGAATGAGGGTTGGTGCGCCCATATTAACAGAGGCAGTTCCTTGCCTCGGCTTGTGCGCGTAATTCGAACGCTCAGGCCGTCGGTTCCCCTGGGCGCATGTAGCGATTGGCCATGACCAGGGAGTGTGGACGCCGTCCTACGGCGACCGGGAAGTGCTCCCGCTTTCCTCGACAAGGAATCCGGGTAGAATGCCCCCTTCGCAAGTAGCCATGACGGCTGCGCGGGCGACTGCAGGCCGCCCTCCATCCCAATGTGTGGAAGATCCTCTCTATATGTTTGCGCCATTGTTGAAGAAACTCTTTGGAAGCAAGAACGAACGCGAAGTGAAGCGCATGGCCAAGGCGGTGCAGGCCATCAACGCGTTCGAAGAGCAGATGGTGGCCCTGACCGATGACCAGCTGCGTGCCAAGACCGAAGAGTTCAAGGCGCGCCTGGCCAAGGGCGAGACCCTCGACCAGCTGTTGCCGGAAGCCTTCGCCGTGGCGCGTGAGGCCGGCAAGCGCGTCATGGGCATGCGCCACTTCGACGTCCAGCTCATCGGTGGCATGACCCTGCACGAGGGCAAGATCGCCGAGATGCGTACCGGTGAGGGCAAGACCCTGGTGGGTACCCTGGCGGTCTACCTGAACGCGCTGTCCGGCAAGGGCGTGCACGTGGTTACCGTGAACGACTACCTGGCTCGCCGCGACGCCAACTGGATGCGTCCGCTGTATGAATTCCTCGGCCTGTCCGTTGGCATCGTCACCCCCTTCCAGCCGCCGGAAGAGAAGCGCGCCGCCTACGCCGCCGACATCACCTACGGCACCAACAACGAGTTCGGCTTCGACTACCTGCGCGACAACATGGCGTTCAGCCTGGACGACAAGTTCCAGCGCGAGCTGAACTTCTCCGTAATCGACGAAGTGGACTCCATCCTCATCGACGAAGCGCGTACCCCGCTGATCATCTCCGGCCAGGCCGAAGACAGCTCCAAGCTCTACATCCAGATCAACAAGCTGATCCCGCGCCTGAAGCAGCACATCGAAGAAGTCGAAGGCCAGGTCACTCAGGAAGGCCATTACTCGGTCGACGAGAAGACCCGTCAGGTCGAACTCAACGAGATGGGCCATCAGTACATCGAGGAAATGCTCACCCAGACTGGTCTGCTGGCCGAGGGCGAGAGCCTCTATTCGGCGCATAACCTCAGCCTGCTGACCCACGTCTACGCGGCGCTGCGCGCCCATACCCTGTTCCACCGCAACATCGAATACATCGTGCAGAACGATCAGGTACTGCTGATCGACGAGCACACTGGCCGCACCATGCCGGGTCGCCGCCTGTCCGAAGGCCTGCACCAGGCCATCGAAGCCAAGGAAAACCTGCCGATCCAGGCAGAGAGCCAGACTCTGGCTTCGACCACCTTCCAGAACTACTTCCGGCTCTACAAGAAGCTGTCCGGCATGACCGGTACCGCCGATACCGAGGCCTTCGAGTTCCGCCAGATCTACGGCCTGGACGTGGTGGTCATCCCGACTCACCGTCCGGTCGCCCGTAAGGACTTCAACGACCTGGTCTACCTGACCCAGGAAGAGAAGTTCGGCGCCATCATCACCGACATCAAGGAATGCCAGGCCAGCGGCCGTCCAGTGCTGGTGGGTACCGCGTCGATCGAGAGCTCCGAGTACGTTTCCCAACTGCTGGGCAAGGCGGGCATCGAGCACAAGGTGCTCAACGCCAAGTACCACGAGAAGGAAGCCGAAATCATTGCCCAGGCCGGTCGTCCGGGCGCCGTGACCATCGCAACCAACATGGCCGGTCGTGGTACCGACATCCTCCTCGGCGGCAACTGGGAAGCCGAAGTGGCGGCCCTGGAAGCCCCGACCGACGAGCAGGTCGCGCAGATCAAGGCCGAGTGGCAGAAGCGTCACCAACAGGTGATCGAGTCTGGCGGCTTGCACGTGGTCGCTTCCGAGCGCCACGAATCCCGCCGTATCGACAACCAGCTGCGTGGCCGTGCCGGTCGCCAGGGTGACCCGGGTTCCAGCCGCTTCTACCTGTCGCTGGAAGACAACCTGATGCGCATCTTCGCCTCCGACCGGGTGAAGAACTTCATGAAGGCCCTGGGCATGCAGTCTGGCGAGGCCATCGAACACCGCATGGTGACCAACGCCATCGAGAAGGCGCAGCGCAAGGTCGAAGGTCGCAACTTCGACATCCGCAAGCAGCTCCTCGAATACGACGACGTGGCCAACGAACAGCGCAAGGTGATCTACCACATGCGCAACAGCCTGCTGGCCGCAGAGCACATCGGCGACACCATCAGCGAGTTCCGCGAAGAAGTGCTGAACAGCACGATCGACGCCCATATCCCGCCGCAGTCGATGCCCGAGCAGTGGGACGTCAGCGGTCTGGAAGCCGCCCTGTACAGCGATTTCGGCCTGAAGCTGCCGGTGCAGCAGTGGCTCGACGAAGACGACAAGCTCTACGAAGAGACCCTGCGCGAGAAGATCCTGGCTCAGCTGCTTGCCGCCTACAACGAGAAGGAAGACCTCGCCGGCGCCGAAGCCCTGCGTGCCTTCGAGAAGCAGATGCTGCTGCGCGTGCTGGACGACCTGTGGAAGGATCACCTGTCCACCATGGATCACCTGCGTCACGGTATTCACCTGCGCGGCTACGCCCAGAAGAACCCGAAGCAGGAGTACAAGCGCGAGTCCTTCACCCTGTTCCAGGAGCTGCTCGACTCCATCAAGCGCGACACCATCCGCGTCCTCTCCCACGTCCAGGTCCGCCGCGAAGACCCGGTCGAGGAAGAAGCCCGTCTGCGCCGCGAGGCCGAAGAAATGGCCCGTCGCATGCAGTTCGAGCATGCCGCCGCACCGAGCCTCGATGAGCCGGAAGTGAGCGAAGAGCAGGGCGACGTGGCTGTCGCCACTGCGGCCGCTCCGGTGCGCACCGAGCCCAAGGTTGGCCGTAACGAGCCGTGCCCCTGTGGCTCCGGCAAGAAATACAAGCACTGCCACGGTCAAATCAACTAAGGCTCTGCTGTAATTCCAACGCCGCGACCGGCCCTGCCGCTCGCGGCGTTTTTCCTGATATCCCTGGCCGTCTGCGCCGCCCGCAGCCGGTCGCCTGCTGACAAAGGAGCGCTTCCCATGGCTGTTGGTCTTGGCCCTCTGCCTACCCTGCACCCGGTTCCCGGTTTCGAACTCGGCATCGCCTCTGCCGGCATCAAGCGCCCCGGGCGCAAGGATGTGGTCGTGATGCGCTGCGCCGAAGGCTCCACCATCGCCGGCGTGACCACCACCAATGCCTTCTGCGCTGCCCCGGTGCTGATCACCCGTGAGCGCCTGCAGGGCGAGGTACGCTACCTGCTGACCAACACCGGCAACGCCAACGCCGGCACCGGTCCGGATGGTCTGGTCCGCGCGCGCCGTTCCTGCGCCAGGCTGGCTGAACTGGCTGGCGTGAGCGAAGACGCTGTGCTGCCGTTCTCCACCGGCGTGATCGGCGAGCCGCTGCCGGTCGAGAAGATCGAAGCCGCGTTGCCGGCAGCCCTGGCTGACCTCAAGGTCGATAACTGGGCCCAGGCCGCCGAAGGCATCATGACCACCGACACCCAGCCCAAGGGGGCCTGCCGCCAGTTCGAACATGACGGCGTGACCGTCACCATCACCGGCATCAGCAAGGGCGCCGGCATGATCCGTCCGAACATGGCCACCATGCTCGGCTACATCGCAACCGACGCGAAGGTTGCCGGTGATGTGCTCCAGGCACTGGTGCGCGACGCCGCTAACAAGTCCTTCAACCGCATCACCATCGATGGTGACACCTCCACCAACGACTGCTGCATGCTGATCGCCACCGGCCAGGCCGCCCTGCCGGAAATCACCGCTGCCAGTGGTGAGCTGTTCGCCAAGCTCAAGCAGGCCGTGTTCGACGTCTTCATGGAAATCGCCCAGGCCATCGTGCGCGACGGCGAAGGCGCCACCAAGTTCGTCACGGTACAGGTCAATGGGGGTGGCAACCACCAGGAATGCCTGGACGTGGCCTACGCCGTGGCCCATTCGCCGCTGATCAAGACTGCGCTGTTCGCCTCCGACCCCAACTGGGGCCGCATCCTGGCCGCCGTGGGCTATGCCGGCGTGCCGGATCTGGACGTGAGCAAGATCGACGTGTTCCTCGGCGAAGTCTGCATCGCCAGCCAGGGCGGCCGTGCCGCCACCTACACCGAGGCGCAGGGCGCGGCGGTGATGGCTCGAGAGGAAATCACCATCCGCATCGAGCTCGGCCGTGGCGATTGCAGTGAGACCATCTGGACCACCGACCTGTCCCACGAGTATGTGAAAATCAACGCCGAGTACCGCACCTGATATTCCTTCCACGATCAGCTGTTCGGCAGTTGATCGTGAAGGCGTTCCAGGCATTCCCGATTTTCATCCCCCGATGAAAATCGGGAATTTGCCATGGGCACACTCGCTCTTCATGATCCAGCGACACCCCGAGGAACTGGAAAGAAGGAGCTGAACATGTCCCTGATATTGGTAATCGGCAACAAGAACTACTCGTCCTGGTCCCTGCGTGCATGGCTTGCCATGGAGCTGACCGGCTCGCCCTACGACGAAGTACGTATCCCGCTCTACCAGGCGGACAGCCACAAGCGCCTGCTCGCTTATTCGCCCACCGCCAAGGTGCCCGTGTTGCAGTCCGAAGACGGCACCGTCTGGGATTCCCTCGCCATTGCCGAATACCTTGCCGAGCGCTTCCCCGAAGCGCATCTCTGGCCCTTTGGCCAGGCGGCCCGCGCCATGGCCCGTTCGGTATGCGCCGAAATGCACAGCGGCTTCGTGCCGCTGCGTAGCCATATGCCGATGGACATGAAACGCAACCAGGCGCTCGCCGAGTTGCCGGAAGAGGTTGCAGCAGACATTCGCCGCATTTGCGCCATCTGGGCCGAGTGCCGTGCACGTTTCGGCCAGGACGGCCCCTATCTGTTCGGCCATGCCAGCATTGCCGACGCCTTCTACGCGCCGGTGGCCAGCCGCCTGCGCAGCTATGCCGTGGAGCTGCCGGCGGACGCCGCGGCCTACGTCGACACCATTTACCGGTGGCCTGCCTTCCAGCGCTGGTACCAGGCCGCCTTGCAGGAAACGGAGATCATCGAATGAAACGAGTGCATGTGGCGGCTGCAGTGATCCGCGGCACCGACGGCCGGGTACTGATCGCCAGGCGCCCGGACGACAAGCACCAGGGCGGCCTCTGGGAGTTTCCCGGGGGCAAGGTGGAGGAGGGCGAGGCCGTGCAGGTCGCGCTGTCCCGCGAACTGGAGGAGGAACTGGGTATCCGCGTCAGTGCTGCCCGTCCGCTGATCCAGGTGCATCACGACTACCCGGACAAGCATGTGCTGCTGGATGTCTGGGAAGTCAGCGCCTTCACCGGTGAACCCCATGGCGCCGAGGGTCAGCCGCTGGCCTGGGCCTCACCGCGTGAGTTAGGGGATTACGAATTCCCAGCGGCCAACAAGCCGATCGTGGCGGCGGCGCGCCTGCCCGATCGCTATCTGATCACGCCTGACGACCTCGAACCCCAGGCGCTGCTGGCCGGCCTCAAGGCCGCCCTGGCCAAGGGGGTGCGCCTGGTTCAACTGCGCGCGCCGCGCATGTTCGACGCCCAGTACCGCGACCTGGCGGTCGACGTACAGGGCCTCTGTGCCGGCAAGGCGCAGCTGATGCTCAAGGGCCCGCTGGAGTGGCTGGGCGACTTCCCCGCAGCCGGCTGGCACCTGACTGCCGAGCAACTTCGAAAGTACGCCCCCAACGGTCGTCCGTTCCCGCGCGAGCGCTGGCTGGCGGCGTCGTGCCACAGCATCGAGGAATTGCAGCTGGCGGCGGCGATGGAAGTGGATTTCGTCACCCTCTCGCCGGTGCAGGCCACCCAGACGCATCCCGAAGCCCAGCCCTTGGGGTGGGAGCGCGCCGAGGAGCTGCTTCGCCGCTTCAATCAGCCGGTCTACCTACTGGGGGGGGTTGGCCCTGATGACTTGGAGCAGGCCTGGAAGGTCGGTGCGCAGGGTGTGGCGGGGATCCGAGCGTTCTGGCCGGGGGCTTGAGCTGGGGGGCGCTGTTCGCGAGCAGAGCTTGCTCCTACGGGGCCTACAGCCAGATGGCGTCCCACAGCGAGTATTCACCTACGCGCCGGACCGTTCCCGCGCGTAGTGGATTAGCCACTATGTATCGTGCCAGTTGGCGGACATCTTCGTCGGAGCGCACGGCGCGATCGTGATAGCCCTTCTGCCAGACCTGCCCACGATTGCCCATGAAGGCATTCACTGCTTTTGCACTTCGTGACTTCAAGCGCTGCATCACTCGCTCGAGAGAGCCCGCTTCAAGCTGGACCAGCCAGTGCAAGTGGTCCGGCATCAGCACCCAGCAAAGCGTTGATGCCAAGCCGGATTCCTGGATTTCTCGCAGTTGATTGGCCACCTGCCGACCCGCGAATAGATCGTCAAAAAGCCTCCGCCGTTGCCAGGTGACGGTCGTCAACAAATAAAGGCGACCAGTTTCTGAATACCTGCCACGGCGCAGCGCGTGTCCCCGAAAGCATTGCATTTGGAAATCCTTCTCAAAGGTCTGCTCCTTTCCGTAGGAGCGAGCTTTGCTCGCGAATGCTTGCTGGCCTCAGCTTTTCTTCGCAGCCTGCCACAACACCTCATCCACTCCCTGTCGCCGGGCGATCAGGCGGGCGGCGACGAAGAGCAGGTCGGAGAGGCGGTTGAGGTAGGCCAGCAGTTCTTCGCGCAAGGGCTCTTCGCCGTTCAGCGTCTGGGCGCGGCGCTCGGCGCTGCGGGCGAAGCTGCGGCAGATGTGGGCCTGGGCCACCAGGCGGGAGCCGCCGGGGAGGATGAAGTTCTTCAGCGGCCCGAGCTCGTCGTTCCACAGGTCGATGGCGGCTTCCAGCCGCTCTATCTCCTGCATGTCCACCACCTGGTATTCCGGCATCGCCAGTTCGCCACCAAGGTCGAACAGGCGGTGCTGGCAAGGCGTCAGTACGCCGATCACTTCATCCAGGCCCGCGCAGCTCTGCGCGCTTTCGGCCAGCTCCGCCAGCAGCAGGCCGAGCTGGCTGTTCAGAGTGTCCACCTCGCCTATCGCCTCGATGCGTGGGTGGTCCTTGGATACGCGCCGGCCGCTGGACAGGCCGGTCTCGCCCTTGTCGCCGGTGCGCGTGTAGATCCTGGAAAGGCGGTTACCCATGTCAGGCTCCTGCTTCCGTGGCGCTGGAAGTCAGCGGCAGGCGCAGGGTGAAGCAGGTGCCCTGGCCGGGCTTGGACTGCACTTCCATCTGGCCCTTGTGATTATTGGTGATGATGAAATACGAGACCGACAACCCCAGGCCCGTGCCCTGGCCCACTTCCTTGGTGGTGAAGAAGGGCTCGAAGATGCGCTTGCGCACGTTCTCGGGAATGCCGACGCCCGTGTCTTCTACCTGAATTTCCGCCCAGGGCGGACTCAGGCGGGTGCGCAGCGTGATGCGGCCCTCCTCGTCGTCCTCGCGCTGGTGGATGGCTTGGGCGGCGTTCTTCAGGAGGTTGAGCAGCACCTGCTCCAGCTCGTTGGCGGTGCCAGGTACCGGGCCCAGCTCGGCGTCGAATTCGCGGACGATCTGCAGGCCCTTGAAGTCGAAGCCTTCGGTCAGGTCGAAGTCATTGCTGGCGATCTCCAGCGCCTGGTCGATCAGCACCGGCAACTGGCAGGGCGCCAGCTGGCGATTGCTGCGCCGGCTGAAGGCGAGCATGTGGCTCACGATCTTGGCCGCGCGGGCCCCGGCCTGGTGGATATCGTCCAGCAGCTTGGGCACCTCGCGGGCATCCAGATAGCGGTTGATGGATTCCAGGCTGATGCCGTTGATGGCGGCCTGTTCCTGGTTGCGGTCCAGCTCCGGGGAGATGCGCCGCCGGATGTTCTGCACGTTGTGCAGGATGGCGCCCAGGGGGTTGTTGATCTCGTGGGCCATGCCGGCGGCCAGGCCACCCACCGAGAGCATTTTCTCCGACTGCACCATCAGCTCTTCCATGGACAGGCGCTGGGTGATGTCGTCGATGCGGATCACCACGCCGCGCCCGGTGCCGCCCATCAACGGGTAGAAGGTCAGGGCATAGTGGTGGACGTTCTCGCCTACCAGCCAACTCACCCGCTCCACCTTCTCCACCTTGTGCTTCTCGGCGGTCAGGCGGATCTGCGGGAGGAACGGCTTGAGTGAGGGGAAGGCCAGGAAAACCGGCTGGTTCAGCGCATCGTCCATGGAGGTGCCGGAAAGCGCGCTGGCCTCCTGGTTCCATTGGGTGACGTAGAGCTGTTCGTCCAGGGCGATGAGCGCCGAGGGCATGGAGTCGATGATGCTGTTGAGGTAGTTCTGGAAGCCGGTGAGCTTCTTCTCGATCTTGCTGCGCACCTGTACTTCCAGCTCCAGCTTGCGGTTGGAGTGGCGGGTTTCCTCGGCCAGTTCGTGCGCCTGGTCGAAGGCGGCCTGGGCGTCGTCGCGGGCGCGCTTGAGTTGCTGTTCGCGGGCTTCGATGCGGCTGAGCATGGTGTTGAACGCATCGGCGAGGTTGCCGATTTCGTCGCGGTTGCCACGGGGCGCGCGCAGCGAGTAGTTCTCTTCCCGGGTCACCTGGCGCGAGAGTTCCTCCAGGCGGCGGATGGGGCGGGTGACCATGCGCCGGATTTGCCGCGCCACCAGCAGCCAGAGCAGCACGCTACAGGCGAGGATCGCCAGGCTCGCGGTCAGGGTGCCGGTATAGAACACACTGGGCAGCTCGCTGGAGGCCACCAGCAGCAGATGGCCGGCGGGTTTGCCGGGAATGGGCAGCTCGGCGAGGTGACTGGTGCGGAACTCCCGCAGGCGCCAACTGGAAATGTCGCTGGCCTTCAGCGGCAGGTCGAGTTGTTCGCCACGCTGCAGTTGGGCCAGCAGCCGGCCATCGGTGTCATACAGTGCGGCAGCGCGCAGCGGCGTGTAACCGTTCAGGCGCTGCAGCATCTCCTTGGCTTTTTCTTCCGAAGACAGCGCCTCGGGACCGACGGCCGAGGTGGCGAAGAGCCGGCCGAGAGTTTCCAGGCCCTGGGGGGCCACGCTTTCCTGGGAGATCCAGTAGGCTGCGCTGATGAAGGCCAGGTTGGCGATGAGCAGGACGGTAGCGAGCAGAACCAGCAGGGCGGCGAGCAGTTTGCGGCCGACCGAGAGGTTTTCGAGGCGCTGACGCAGGCTGTTCAAGGGGGCAGATATCCGCGGCTGGGCAGAAACGCAGGTTAGCGCGGGGTCAGGTGACGGGCAATCCGCGCTGTTCCAGATAGGCCCTGAGGCGGGTATGCAGGCTTTCCAGGTGCGGCAACTTGAGCCGATGGCGCGCGGCGGTGGCGCAGGCGTGGCCGAGCAGGTAGCTGATCTCAGTGCGGCGGCCGTTGGCGACGTCCTGGTACATGGACGAGTAGTTCGCCGCGGTGGCCTGGATCACCCGCAGCACTTCCTCATGCAGCCCTTCGGCGGCATCCGGCTGGCCGCAATGCTGGAGCAGTTCGGCCAGTTCCGCGCAGAGCACGCTGACCTCGGCCGGGTGATTGGCCAGGCCGCCGTTGCGGCAATCGTGCAGCACGGTGAGCGGGTTGATGGCGCAGTTCAGTGCCAGCTTGCGCCACAGGCGGGAGAGGATGTCCGGCGTCCAGCCATGGGGAATGCCGGCTCGCTCCAGATCCGCGAGCCAGTCCGGCGCGGCAGGCTGCCGCGGGTCGCCGAGCCAGGTGAAGCCGTGACCTGCGAAAACCACGCGGAAGTCCGCTTCGCGAAACGCGCCTTCGGTGCTGGAGGCGAGTACGCAGCGAGCGTGCGGCAAGCGCAGGGACACGGCGTCCTGGCTGCCCAGGCCGTTCTGCAGCAGGACCAGTTCGGCACCGGGTGCCAGGTAAGGCAGCAGAGGCTGGACTGCGGCCTCCGCATCGTAGGCCTTGCAGGCCACCAGCAGCCGGCTGATGGGGCCGGAAGTGCTGGGCAGCACCGCAGGGATGGCGTACTGGCGGGCCTGGCCTTGTTCCACCAGGGTCAGGCCACCGGCTGCCTCGTAGGCCTTGAGGCGGGCGCGATCACGCAGGATCAGCCGTACCGGCAGCTCCGCACGCGCCAGGCGGGCGGCCCAGAGGCTGCCCAGGCTGCCGGCGCCCAGGATGTGCCAGGTCATGGTTGCGGCAGGCGCAGCGCCGTAACACGGCCGCTGGCGTAGGCTTCGGGCAGCATGGCGCTGGCTTTCTCCAGCAGCTCCTCGACGTCCAGGGGCAGGGCCTTGGTGTCCAGGCCCACGAGGGCGATGCCGGCCTTGAGGGTGATGAAGCCTTCGCTGGTCTTGAAGGCCTTCAGGTTCAGTCCTTCATGCAGGCGGCGGAAGCTGCTCGGCGAGCATTCGTGCAGGTCGTCGAGCAGCGTGATCAGGCCGAAGTGGCTGTCGTCCACGCGGGTCAGTACGTCCAGCGGGCGCACCAGTTGCTGCAAGCGGCGCGCGACCCCATGCAACAGCTCGTTGTAGAAGGTGTCTCCGTACTGCTGGCGCAATTGCGGGGCGTCCAGCAGGCCGATCAGCAGGTAGCACAAGGCACCGCCACGGGACTCTACCTGTCGCAGGCTGTCGGCCAGCTTCTGCCGCAGGTAGCGCGGGTTGCCGAGGCCGGTCAGGGAATCCACCAGGTTGCGCTGTTCCAGGCTGGCGATGTTCTGGGTGAGCAGGCGGTTTTCCTGCAGCAGGCGCTGCAAGGTGTTGCACAGACGGTCGGCGGCGTAGACGCGGGGAACCAGTTGCTCGCTCATGGCCGCCTTGCTGATGAAGTCGTCTACGCCCCGGTCGAAAGCCTCACCCAGGACGTTTTCACCCTCCTTGCCGGTGAGCAGGATGATGTAGCTGTAGTGGTCGGTCATCTCATCCAGCTGGCGGACCCGCGCGGTCAGTTCCAGTCCGTCGATTTCGGGCATCAGCCAGTCGGCGAGGATGACGTTGGCAGGCTTGTCTTCCAGCAGCTTGAGGGCTTCGCTGGCGCTGCTGGCGAATCGCAGATCCTGGTAACCGGCCTGGCTCAGGGCTCGACCGATCATGGCGCTGGAGAATTTGGCATCGTCCACCACCAGGATACTGAGATAGGGGTTGGGCATTTGGCAGGCTCGCAGGAGGGTGGAATAGCAGGGTATGGCGTTATGATATCAAGCCTTATCCAGGTTGCCTTGTCGCCCTACCGTTCTGCCGGTTTCGGACTGCCAGGGACGGCCTCCGGAAGGCGGCTTGTCGCTCGGTTATAATGGGTGCGCATTTTTTACCGTCAAGCCAGGCGCGTTCATATCCGTGATGCAGATCGCGCCGTCTATCTGGAGGAATCCCATGCCCTCGTTCGACGTGGTGTCCGAACTGGACAAACACGAAGTCACCAACGCTGTCGACAACGCCATGAAGGAGCTCGATCGCCGCTACGACCTGCGCGGCAAGGGCAGCTTCGAGTTCAAGGAACTGACCGTCACCCTGACCGCAGACGCCGATTTCCAGCTGGAACAGATGCTGGAAATCCTCAGGATGGCCCTGGTCAAGCGCAAGATCGATGTCCAGTGCCTGGAGATCAAGGATTCCTACGCGTCCGGCAAGGTCGTGAAGCAGGAAGCCGTGCTGCGCGAAGGTATCGACAAGGAACTGGCGAAAAAGATCGTCGCCCACATCAAGGAAAGCAAGCTCAAGGTCCAGGCCGCCATCCAGGGCGAGCAGGTCCGTGTGACCGGCAAGAAGCGTGACGACCTCCAGGAAGCCATCGCTGCCCTGCGTGCCAAGGAATTCGGCATGCCCCTGCAGTTCAACAACTTCCGCGACTGAGCGGAACCTTCGCGACCGATCAGCGTCGCAGAACTGGAACCTTTTGAACCTTCGCCGCCATGGCTTGTCCATGGCGGCTTGGTCTTGCATTGCTGAAATAGCGCGGGAGAACACGCATGGAGATGAACGTCGACCAACTGGTGAAGGCATCCGAATCCTGGATGCCCGTCGTGCTGGAGTACAGCGGCAAGCTGACCCTGGCCCTGATCACCCTGCTGCTGGGCTGGTGGCTGATCAACATGCTGACCGGCAAGGTCGGCGCCCTGATGCAGCACCGCCGCGTCGACCGCACCCTGCAGGGTTTCGTCGGCAGCCTGGCCAATATTGTCCTGAAGGTGCTGCTGCTGGTCAGCGTGGCCTCGATGGTCGGGATCTCGACCACCTCTTTTGTCGCGGCCATCGGTGCGGCGGGCCTGGCTATCGGCCTGGCGCTGCAGGGTAGCCTCGCCAATTTCGCCGGCGGCGTGCTGATCCTGCTGTTCCGTCCGTTCAAGGTCGGTGACTGGATCGAAGGGCAGGGCGTGGCCGGGACGGTGGATGCCATCCACATCTTCCACACCACGTTGAAGACCGGTGACAACAAGGTTGTGATCGTGCCCAACGGCAGCCTGTCCAACGGCAATATCACCAACTATTCGCGGGAAAAGACCCGCCGCGTCGATATCAACATCGGCATCGATTACGACTGCGACATCAAGCGTGCGCGCCAGGTGCTGCTGGAGATCGCTCGCGATCCCCGCGTGCTGAAGAACCCTGAGCCGGTGGTTTTCGTCACCGGGCTGGGCGAGAGCGCCATCAACATTTCCCTGCGCGTCTGGGTCGAAACCGCCGACTACTGGGCGGTGAATTTCGACTTCATCGAGCGCGCCAAGGAGAAAATGGACGAAGCGGGAATCAGCATCCCGTTTCCTCATCGCGTGGTGAAGCTGGTGCAGAGCGCTTGAAGACAGCGGAACAAAAAAGCCCGGGCAGGTCCCGGGCTTTTTCATGGGTGTGGATAAATCAGGGCTGCTCGGGGGAACCGGGTGCCGCCGGTGCGTCGGAGGAGCCGTTCTCCTTGGGATGCTGGCGGTCGCGCCCCCACTGGATGGCGATCAGCACCAGGGTGGGAATACCCAGCAATGCAGTGAGCATGAAGAAGTTGTGGTAGCCGACGCTTTCCACCATCACCCCCGAGTAGCCGCCGATCAGGCGCGGAAGCAGCAGCATGATGGAGCTGAGCAGCGCGTACTGGGTGGCGGAGAACTTCAGGTTGGTCAGGCTGGAGAGATAGGCAACGAAGGCCGAGGTGGCCAAGCCTGCGCTGAAATTGTCGCAGGAGATCGTCAGGATCAGCATGTTCAGGTGTGGGCCCATGTCGCTCAGGGCCACGAACATCAGGTTGGTGGCCGCCGAACTCACGCCGCCGATGAAGAGGATCGGCAGGATGCCGAAGCGCACGATCAGCACACCGCCAGCGGCCGCACCGAACAGGGTCATCACCAGGCCGAACAACTTGCTGACGCTGGCGATCTGTTCCTTGGTGAAGCCCTGGTCGATGTAGAAGACGTTGGCCATCACGCCCATCACGGTATCGGACATCCGGTAGGTGGCGATCAGGCCTAGCAGTAGCAGCGCCTGCCATCGATAGCGCTGGACGAACTCGCTGATCGGCGTCAGCACCGGCGCCATCAGCAAGCGTCCGGCGGCGGAGAAGCAGGCCAGGGTGATCAGCAGGAACATCGTGCCGCGCGGCCAGGCGCCGGAGGAGAAGGCCTTCACCGCGGCGGCGATGGTGACCAGGATCACGATCAGCACGATGATCGACACCGCCTGGTGGACGAAGTCGAAATTGGGCATGACCTTGCCCCGCGCAGCCACCAGCAGTTGGCGGCGTTGCTGGCTGAGCAGATCGCGCACCGGCAGGATCTGGCGCATGCCCCAGGGCGACAGGCAGGTGATCAGGAAGATGGCGTAGAGCGCGGCGCGCGGCCAGGCGCGGTCGAGCATGCCGGTGATCATCGCCGGCAGGGAAATCAGCATCACCAGCAGGATCAGTACCGAGGAAAGCTGGTGCTTGAGCTTGAAGCGGGAGTTGTTGCCCTGTGCCGGCAGGTCCACCAACGGCTCGCGCATCCACAGGCTGGTGATCAGGCCCGGCAGCATCAGCAGCGCGAAGAGCAGGTAGGTGCCGGCCCAGGCGCCGTATTCGTAGACCTTGGCGGTGGAGCCGAACCACTCGGCGAAGTAGAGCGCGCCGGCGGTGGCAAGCAGCGCGGAGACCCGGTAGCCGGTCATGTAGCTGGCGGCCAGGGCGGCCTGGCGGCTGTCCTCGGCGATTTCCAGGCGGTAGGCGTCGATGGCGATGTCCTGGGTGGCCGACGCGAAGGCCACTACCACGGCCAGGGCGATCAGCCAGGTGAGGTTCGTTTGCGGGTCGCACAGGGCCATGCCCACCAGCCCGAGGCCCACCAGCGCCTGGGAAAGCACCAGCCAGGAACGCCGGCGACCGAGTCGGCCCAGCAGCGGCAGGCGCCATTGGTCGAGCAGCGGCGACCAGATCCATTTGAAGGCGTAGGCCAGGCCGATCAGGCTGGCGAAGCCGATGGTCTCGCGGGATACCCCGGCCTCGCGAAGCCAGACGGACAAGGTGGAGAACACCAGCATGTAGGGCAGGCCGGCGGCGAAACCGAGCAGCAATAGCGAAAGAGTGGCCGGCGAGGCATAGGCGGCGATGGCTGCGCGCCAGGAACGAGGGGGCATTAGCGGTGCGGTCCGAAAAGCGTGGTGCTGGGCATTGGGCTGCTCGCGGCGTCCAGGATGGGGGCTGAAAACAGGGCAGGGCGCACTCTAACCCTTGGGCGGTATGGGATGCCAGCCGTGCCGACGCATGTCCACCCGATCATTCTGGATACTGACCCCTTCGGCGCACAAACGTGCTCGCTGCTCATCGCCGGAGGGGGTACCCAGTGCCAGGCTGAAGCGCCCGCCGGCGCCCAGCACGCGATGCCAGGGCAATTGGGTGCCCGTCGGCAGGTGGCTCAAAGTGCGCCCGACCCAGCGTGCGGCGCGGCCAAGGCCCGCGAGATCAGCCAGTTGGCCATAGGTCACCACCTTGCCTTCCGGCACCTGCGCGAGGGTCAGATAGAGGGCCTCGCGACGCACGTCCACGCTTGCTGTCGGCAAGTCGGCCCATGCATGCTCTGGCGCCTCTTCCTTCTTCTTCTTACCGACCATGCTGCTCCGTTGCCTAAGTGCTTTGCTCGTGTGCCTGACCTGCTCGCCGCTCTGGGCTGACACCGTGTGGTTGAACAACGGCGACCGCCTGACCGGTGACATCATCCTGCTCGATGGCGGCAAGCTGGCATTGAAGACCAAATACGCCGGCCAGGTGCTGATCGACTGGAAGGATATCGACACCCTGCGCTCCGAGAAACCGTTGCTGATCAAGCGCAAAGGCCTCGACAGCCAGCATAGCCGCAGCCTCGCAGCGGCGGGCAAGGGCATGGTGCGGCTGCAGAACGGCAAGAGCGAAACCGTGCCGCTGGCGAGCATCCGCCAGATAGTGCCGCCCCGGCCCTTCATCAAGGATCGTGTGTGGGAAGGCAACCTCGACGTCAAGCTGGACCTGGAGCGCAACGAGGACAAGACGGACGAGTGGAAGCTCAAGGGCGATACCCGCGTCGAGCATGGCCGCTGGCGCCACGTGCTGAACGGCCAGTTCGAAAAGGAGACCACCAACGGCGAGCGCACCGAGGACAACTGGGAGCTGGAGTACGACCTCGACCGCTTCCTCACCGAGCACTGGTTCGTGCGCGGCAGCTACGACCAGGAGAACGACGAGTTCCAGTTCTTCGAACGCCAGCGTTCCTATGGCGTCGGTCCGGGCTATCGCTTCTGGGAAAACGAGCTGGGCCGCTTCGACCTGATCGCCCAGCTCAGCCGCTTCCAGCTGGACAGTGACGCCGGAAACGTCGACTTCAACGCCTATTCCTTCGAGTGGGACTTCAAACGGCTGATCTGGGGCACGCGCTTCGAACTCTATTCCAAGGCTCAGTTGCAGGTGCCGCGGATCGAAGAGATCGACTACGTGCTCGACAGTGAATTCGGCCTGCGCTACCGCCTCAACGATTGGGCGCGGCTCTCGCTGCTCTATGAACTGGACCAGATACGGGGCATGGGCCAGAGCGATTCGGACAGGCATTACCTCATCGGCGTTGGCGTCGGCTGGTAGCGTTACGCCAGGTCACGCCCATCGATTTTTCGGAACTCAGCGGACGCAGGCCGGTCAGTCCTTGCTCTGCTGTCGGTCATAAGGATAATGCCCGGCTTTTTTTCGAGAACCCGAGCAAAGAAGCCGTTTTATGCTGTCCCGATCCCTGCTGTGCATGGCGCTCGCCGCCGCTTCCACCGCCACTTTCGCTGACACCGTCTGGTTGAAGAATGGCGACCGACTCACCGGCACCATCCGCGTTTTCGATGGTGGCAAACTGGTGCTGGAGACCGACTACGGCGGAACCATTCCGCTGGACTGGAAGAAGATCGCCACCCTGGAAAGCGACCGCGAACTGCTGATCAAGCAGGGCGACTTCGACGGCGAGCGCGCCAAGTCGCTGCATCGCGCCGAAGATGGCAAGGTCATCCTGGCCAACGGCGAAGCGCCGAAGGAAGTGGAGCTGGCCAGCATCGAACAGATCATGAAGCCCAAACCCCTGGTCGAGGACCTGACCTGGACCGGCAACGTCGACCTGTCGCTGGACTACAAGCGTGCCGACAAGGACACCGACGACTACGACGTCGACTTCAATACCAAGGCCCGTCACGGTCGCTGGCGGCACAACGCCAATGGCGAGTACAACCGTGAATTCACCGACGAGGTGAAGACCACGGACAACTGGGAAGCCGAGTACGCGCTCGATCGCTTCATCACCGACAAGTTCTTCTGGCAGGGCCGGGGCGAGTACAAGCGCGACAAGATCGAAGACCTCGAGCGCCAGCGTACCCTGGGTACCGGTCCCGGTTACCAGTTCTGGGATGACGAGCTGGGCGCGTTCTCCCTCGCCGGCCTAGTCAACCGCACTGACTACGACTTCTCCAATGGCGAGAAGGAGAACTTCTATTCCCTCAGTACCAAGTGGGACTACAACCGCTACCTGGTGGGCAAGACAGTGGAGTTCTTCACCACTGGCGAAATCGGCCGGCCGCTCGACAACACCGCCGACTACGCCCTGGATGCCGAAATGGGCCTGCGCTACAAGGTCACCGACTGGGCCTCGCTCAACGTCAAGGCGGAGAAGGACCAGGTCAGCGGCGCCGAGGGAGATGTCGACGAAACCCGTTACACCGTCGGATTTGGCGTCGGCTGGTAGTAAGCCGGCCGCAGGTGTGGGAGCGAATACATTCGCGATTGAAATCGCCCCCACTTCCGATGCCTTTATACCCAGGCGCCAATCTCGTACATCCGGCTCGCAGTCCCCTTGCTGATGTAAACTTAAAAGTCCAAGATGGACAAAATGTTTATATCCAGCCCCGGGAGCGTCCCCATGTCCAGCACTTCGCCCCTCGTTCTCGCGCAAGCCGAAGCCCGCCGCCTGCTCCAGCAGGTCGACGTGCACCAGGCCATGCGCCAGATGTTCCTCGACCTGGCCGCCGGTGAAGCCGTGCAGCCGGCCCAGCAGTTGGTGGAATTCCCCAATGCGGCGGGCGACTTCATCAATTACCTGGGTGTGCTGGCCAAGGATGGGGTCTACGGGGTCAAGACCTCGCCCTATATCAAGAAGCCCGACGGCGCCCTGGTGACCGCCTGGACCCTGCTGATGTCCATGAACAGCGGGCAACCCCTGCTGCTCTGCGATGCCGGCGAGTTGACCACCGCGCGCACCGCCGCGACCACGGCAGTGGCGGTGGAAGCCCTGGCGCCGGAGCGGGCGAGCCGCCTGGCGGTGATCGGCAGCGGCCCGGTGGCGCGTGCCCACCTGCACTACGTAAAAGGCCTGCGCGACTGGCAGCGCATCGCCGTCTACTCGCCTGCCCTCGCAGCGGACGCGGAAGTCCAGGCGCAACTGCGCGCCCAGGACCCGCGCGTGCAAATCAGCGCCAGCCCGGAAGATGCCGTGGCCGAGGCCGACGTGGTGATGCTCTGCACCTCTTCCGCCGGTCCCGTGCTGGACCCGCGCAGCCTGGGCAAGCCTGCCCTGGTCACCTCCATCAGCACCAATGCCCCGCGTGCCCACGAGGTGCCACCGCAAGCCTTGGGTGAAATGGATGTCTACTGCGACTACCGCGCCACCACTCCGGGCGCCGCGGGCGAGATGCTGTTGGCCGCCGAGCGCCACGGCTGGAGCCGCGAGGCCATCCGTGGTGATCTGCCGGAACTGTTGAGCGGCAAGGCCGCGCGTCCGGACTACAGCCGCCCGGTATTCTTCCGCTCCATCGGCCTGGGCCTCGAAGACATGGCCCTGGCTAACGCCCTCTATCATCTTCAGCGCCAAGGACAGTGAGGCAGACACCATGAACCAGGCTGACTTCATCATCATCGGCGCCGGAATCGGCGGCGCTTCCACCGGCTTCTGGCTGTCCCGCCATGGTCGCGTGCTGGTGCTGGAACGCGAGGAGCACGCCGGCTATCACTCCACCGGCCGCTCCGCCGCTCTTTATACCGTCGCCTACGGCACGCCCCAGGTCCGTGCCCTGACCGCCGCCAGCCGGGCATTCTTCGATGCGCCACCGGAAGGTTTCAGCGAACACCCGCTGCTCACGCCGCGTGGCGAGATGGTGGTGGACTTCACCGGCGACGCCGAAGAACTGCAGCGCCAGTTCGACAGCGCGCTGGAAAACGTGCCCGACATGCAGATGCTCACCCCGGACCAGGCCTGCGCCCTGGTTCCGGTACTGCGCCGCGACCTGGTGCAGGGCGCCATGCTCGACCCCAGCGCCGCCGATATCGATACCGACGCGCTGCACCAGGGCTATCTGCGCGGCATCCGCCGCAATGGCGGCGAGGTGCGGCTCGGTTGCGAAGTGACCGCTGCACGCCGCGAAGGTGAACAGTGGGTGGTGGAAACCGCCCAGGGCAGCTTCCAGGCACCGACGCTCATCAACGCCGCCGGCGCCTGGTGCGATCAGTTCGCACAACTGGCCGGCGTCCAACCCCTGGGCCTGCAACCCAAGCGCCGCGCCGCCTTCATCTTCTCGCCGCCCGAAGGCATGGACGCGCACAAGTGGCCGGCACTGGTGAGCCTGGACGAGTCCTTCTACTTCAAGCCGGACGCCGGGGTGCTGCTGGGTTCGCCGGCCAACGCCGACCCGGTGGAAGCCCACGACGTGCAGCCGGAGGAGCTGGACATTGCCCTCGGCATCTACCAGATCGAGGAGCACACCACCATGAGCATCCGCCGCCCCACGCGAGTCTGGGCCGGCCTGCGCTCCTTCTTCCCCGATGGTGATCTGGTGTCCGGCTACGACCCGCGCAGCCAGGGTTTCTACTGGGTGGCGGGGCAGGGCGGCTACGGCATCCAGACATCCGCTGCCATGGGCGAGGCCAGCGCCTGCCTGATCCTGCGCCAACCGCTGCCGGAACACCTGGCGCGCTTCGGCCTGACCGAGGCCATGTTGTCCCCTGCGCGGCTGGGGTGACGACGCAGGCGCTTTGCGCCACACTCGCTGCGCCGGGCCCCGCGCCCGGCGCCGATCTTCCCGCTCCAGGAGCCGCTGCATGATCCCCCGCCAAGACCTCGCCCTGGACAACTACCGGGCCGTCGCCGACGCCATCGCCACGCTGTTCTTCCCCCATGCCGAGGTGGTGCTGCACGACCTGCGCACCCAGAAGATCGACTACATCGCCAATAACATCTCCAAGCGCTGCGTCGGCGACGATGCCGCCCTGGAAGACATGCTTGGCGAGGACGTGGGCGAGCGGAACATCGGCCCCTACGAGAAGCTCAACTGGGACGGCCAGAAGATCCGATCCGTGAGCACCGTGCTGCGCGACGCCCAGGGCGCGCCCGTTGCCGTGCTCTGCATCAACCTGAACATCTCCATGTTCGAGGCGGCCAAGGCGGCCCTCGACTTGTTCCTCTCCTCCAGCAAGCTCATTCCCCAGCCCGACGCCCTGTTCCGCGACGACTGGCAGGAACGCATCAACACCTTCCTGCACAACTGGCTGCGCCAGCGCCAGCTCGGCCTCAACCTACTGACCCGCGAGCACAAGCGCGAACTGGTCCTGGCGCTGCACGCCGAAGGCGCCTTCAAGGGCAAGAGCGCGGCCAACTACGTCGCCAACGTCCTCAACATGGGCCGCGCCACGGTCTACAAACACCTCAAAGAGCTGAAGGAAGAGTCGGTCTGACGCACTTGCTCTTGTAGGTTGCGCTGAGCGCAGCGAAGCCCAACGGCTTCACGAACAAGCGTTGGGCCGCGCTTCGCTTGGCACCAACCTACGGTAATTCCGGTGTTCGCAGCCTGCGCCTGAACGCCCCCGGCGTCTCCCCGCACAACTGCTTGAACAACTTGGCGAAGGTCGCCCGGTCGGCATAGCCCACCTGAGCCGCTACCTGTTCCAGGGAGCGTGCCGGGTTGCGCAGGGCGGTCTGCGCGGCGCTGATGCGCAAGCGTTGCAGGTAGGCGTTCGGGGTCAGACCGGTCGCCACTTTGAAACGTCGCAACAGGGTTCGACTCGAACAGTGCGCCTGGGCCGCCAGGGCTTCCAGATCCAGTGGCTTGGCCAGGTTTCGTTGCAGCCAGACCAGCAAGGGACCGATCTGTGGATCATCGCTGCCAGTGCTTGGCAGCAGCGGCGCGAAGCGCGACTGCCGCCCGCGCTGCATCTCGAACACCATGGCCCCGGCCACCCGTTGCGCCAGCCAGTCGCCGCCGTGCCAGCCGATCAGGTACAGGCACAGATCCAGTCCCGCCTGGGCACCGCCAGAGCAGAACAGGTTGCCGTCTTCGGTCAGCAGGGCGTCCGGCTCCAGCCGCACCTGTGGATAACGTTTGCGGAAGGCCGGTGCCAGCGCCCAGTGGGTGGTGGCACGGCGGCCATCGAGCCGACCAGAGGCGGCCAGCAGGAAAGCGCTGCTGCAAAGGCTGGCGAGTTGCTGTGATTCCGGTCGTGCGGCGAGCCATGGCAGCAGCGACTGATTGGCGGCCAAGGTCTTGTCCACCGCAGGGCCGGTGGCGGTCAGCACGACTAGGTCGGCCGATTCCGCCAGTGCCAGGTCGCCATCCACACGCACCTCGGCCATGCCGATATCCACAGGCCGACCGTCGCAACTGAAGCGCTGGACCTGGAACAGTGGCTCGCCAGCCAGTTGGTTGGCCAGGCGGAATGCATCATCAGCCGTGGCCAGACTGGAGCAGACGGTCTGTGGGCAGACGAAAAGGGCGATGCGGATCATGTGCGGACTCGGCAATCGGATTGGCGATTATTGACACAAAGTTGGCAATGCAGCCAATCGCCACCTGAACCATTCGGATCAATACTGCTAGCCATACAGTCCTTGCCGGAGTTGCCCATGGCTCACCCCAACGCTGAGCTCATCACCCGCTTCTATCAGGCCTTCCAGCGCCTCGACGCCGAAACCATGGCCGCGTGCTACAGCGCGGACGTGCACTTCAGCGACCCGGTATTCACCGACCTCAACGGGCAGGAAGCTGCCGACATGTGGCGCATGCTCGCCAGCCGCGCCCGGCAGTTCAGCCTGACCTTCGATGGCGTCGAAGCTGACGACCTCAGCGGCCGCGCCAACTGGGTCGCCACCTACCTGTTCAGCCAGACCGGGCGCATGGTGGAAAACCGCATCCAGGCGCGATTCCTCTTTTCCGACGGCAAGATCATCGAGCACCACGACAGCTTCGACCTCTGGCGCTGGGCCCGTCAGGCCCTGGGCGCGAAGGGGTGGCTACTGGGCTGGGCACCGCCGGTGCAGGACGCTATTCGCAAGCAGGCCGCGCGAGGCCTGGTGGCTTATCGCACCGGTGCGCTGAAGAACTTGTCTTGACGAGGTGAGGCAATGCCTAATGCGGCGGCCTCCAAACAGGACCCCGCAATGCCCGAGCAATCCGAATCCGCCCCTGCCGCCAAGCCCTGGTTCGTCTACCTGGTGCGTGCCGAGAACGGTGCCCTCTACTGCGGCATCAGCGATGACCCGCAACGGCGTTTTGCCCAGCACCAGAGCGGCAAGGGCGCGCGATTCTTCCATTCCAGCCCGGCACAGGCCCTGGTGTTCGTCGAAGCCTGTGCCGACAAGAGCGAGGCCTTGCGTCGCGAAATTGCTATCAAGCGCATGAAGAAGGCGGTCAAAGAGTCGCTGATAGAGGGCTGGACGCGTGCCGAAACGATAGGCCTCGAAGAAGCGGCCGGATAAGCTCCGGCCTTATCACAATCGCAGCGGAGCCCTGCAATGTCCGAACTCATCCTGCATCACTACGAGCCCTCGCCCTTCGCCAAGAAGGCGCGGCTGATGCTCGGTTACAAGCAGCTGTCGTGGCGCTCGGTAGAGATCCCACGAATCATGCCCAAGCCCGATTTGATGGCGCTGACCGGCGGCTATCGCAAGACGCCGGTACTGCAGGTGGGCGCCGATATCTACTGCGACACCGCGCTGATCGCCCGTCGACTGGAACAGGAAAAGGCTGGCCCTGCGCTGTTCCCCGAAGGCCAGGAGTTCAACGTCGCCAGCTTTGCCCTGTGGGTGGACTCGGTGATCTTCCAGCATGCCGTGACCCTGGTGTTCCAGCCCGAATCCATCGCCGTGCGCATGGGCCAGTTGCCGCCGGCCGTGCAACAGGCCTTCCTCGCCGACCGCGCCAAGCTGTTTTCCGGTGGCAGCACCACTCGCCTGCCGGCGGATCAGGCCCGCAGCAACTGGCCGGTGCTGATGGGACGGCTGCAGCAACAACTGGAACGCAGCGAAGGCGACTTCCTCTTCGGCGAACCCTCGGTAGCCGATTTCTCCCTGGCCCATTGCCTGTGGTTCCTCAAGGGCACGCCGGTGACCGCGCCGCTGGTGGACGACTACCCGGAAGTGGCCGCCTGGTTTGGTCGTGTACTGGGCTTCGGCGAGGGCGCGAGCAGTCCGCTGACTGCCGCAGAGGCCGTGGAGATCGCCCGCAGCTCCACTCCGGCGGCACTGCCCCGCGAGGACTTCCGCGACCCCAATGGTTTCGTTCCCGGCCAGAAGGTGCTGGTGGCGGCCACTGACTATGGTGTGGACCCGGTGGAGGGTGAGTTGTTGTTCGCCGGCTGCGAGGAAATCATCCTGCGTCGCGAGGATGAACGCGCCGGCCTGGTGCATGTGCACTTCCCAAGGTTGGGGTTCCGCATAGAGGCCCGTTGAGCTGTGGCGGACTGCTGTTCTGTAGGGGCGAATTCATTCGCCCCTACAGGAAAAACGAAGCCCGGCAATAGCCGGGCTTCTTTCATTGCGGGGGCCGCAGAGAATCAGTCCTTGCGGCGCTTCAGCTGATCCTTCAGCTGGGTCGGCAGCTGACGAATGATCAGCATATCGCGACCTTCGTCGTACTCGATCTTCGAGCCCAGCAGGTGCGCTTCGAAGCTGATCGACAGGCCTTCGGCGCGGCCGGTGAAGCGCTGGAACTGGCTGAGGGTGCGCTTGTCCGGCGGAATCTCCGGGGACAGGCCGTAGTCCTTGTTGCGGATGTGCTCGTAGAAGGCCCGCGGGCGGTCTTCGTCGATCAGGCCGGACAGTTCGTCGAGGGTGATCGGCTCGCCCATCTTGGCCTGTGTGGTGGCGTAGTCCACCAGGGTCTTGGTCTTCTCGCGGGCCTGTTCCTCGGCCAGGTCCTCGCTTTCCACGAAGTCGCTGAAGGCCTTGAGCAGGGTGCGGGTCTCGCTCGGCGGGTCGACGCCTTCCTGGCAGCCAATGAAGTCGCGGAAGTAGTCCGACACCTTCTTGCCGTTCTTACCCTTGATGAACGAGATGTACTGCTTCGACTGCTGGTTGTTCTGCCACTCGGACATGTTGATGCGGGCCGCCAGGTGCAGCTGGCCCAGGTCCAGGTGCTTGGCCGGCGTCACTTCCAGGGAGTCGGTCACCGCCACCCCTTCGCTGTGGTGGAGCAGGGCGATGGCCAGGTAGTCGGTCATGCCTTGCTGGTAGTGGGCGAAGAGCACGTGGCCGCCGGTGGAGAGGTTGGATTCCTCCATCAGCTTCTGCAGGTGCTCCACAGCCTGGCGGCTGAAGGCGGTGAAGTCGCGGGCGCCGTCCTGGTATTCCTTCAGCCAGCCGCTGAAGGGATAGGCGCCGGATTCATCGTGGAAGAATCCCCAGGCCTTGCCCTGTTTGGCGTTGTAGCTCTCATTGAGGTCGGCCAGCAGGTTTTCCATGGCCTGGGACTCGGCCAGTGCGCTGTCCCGGGCATGCAGCACGGCGGCGCTGCCGTCGGGCTTCTTGTCGATGAAGTGAACGATGCAGTGGCGGATGGGCATGGATCTTCGCTCTCAGGGGCACAGCCGGCGTGAGGACACGCCGGGTGGAAAAAGTTCGCCAGTTTACCCGACCTGCTCTTCCGCTGCCTGCCGTCTCTGCACCGCTTGCAGCCGTTCGATCACATAGCGCAGGTGCACATGCAGGTCGTACAACTCGTTGGAGTAGGACAGCGGCACTTCCACCTTGGCCAGGCGTCGCTCCAGTGTCTCCAGTTCGTCGATCTGGGCGGCGAGCTGTTCCGGCGGCGTGCTGGAGTCCAGCTTGCGGTCGATCTCGCGCAGGTACTTGTACCAGCGGTAGATGCGTGCGCGGATGCGCCAGCGGTAGATCGGGCCGACGGCCTTGGACAGCGGGATCATGATCACGATCAGCGGGATCAGCAGGATGATGTAGCGGTCGGCCAGGGAGGCGATGCGGAAGGGCAGGTAGCGCTGCAGGATCGGCAGGCCCTTCTCGTAGTAGTAATCGGCTTCGCTCAGGCTGGCGAGCGTCTGTGGCTTGGGGCTGGGGTAGGCGCCGGGCAGGTCGAGCAGGGTGCCGTTCTTCATCACCTCGCGCGCCGCTTCGAGAATCAGCGGGGTGAGCGAGGGATGGAATTCGTCGTTCGCCACCAGGGTGGCCACCGGCGCCAGGGTGCGGATGTCCCGCGAGGGGCTGTTGCTGGCCAGGTTGAGCACGCCTTCGCCGACGTCCAGCTTGGTCAGGTAGGGCAGGCGTGCGCGGTAGGCGGCGCTGCGGCGCAGGCTCACCAGGTCCAGCTCGGGGCTGGCCGCCAGGCGCTGCACCACGGCGCTTTCCGCCGGACCGAGGAAGAAGCCGGCGTCCAGTTCACCGCTCAGCAGGGCGCTGGCCGCCGGGCTGCCGCTGATGGCCTGCCACTGCTGCGGGTAGCGCTCAGGGCTGATCTGGTTGGCGGCGAGAATTGCGTCGCTGACCGAGCGTGTGCCGCTGTTCGCGGCGCCGATGGCGACACGCATTTGCAGCAGGTCGGCCATGCTGTCGATCTCCAGCTCCTTGCGTTTGAACAGCCAGAGCGGCTCCTGGTACATCACGCCAAGACCGTGCAGGTGCTCGCGCTCCTGCGCGCTCAGGGTCAGCTCCTGGCCGCTCTGCACCAGGGCGATCTCCACCTCGCCGCTCTGCAGTTTGGCCAGGTTGTCCAGCGAGCCGCTGCTGCGCACCAGCTCCAGCTCGAACCCCTGCTTGGCCAGTTCCTCCTTGAGCTTCTCGCCAAAGGCGTTGTAGCCGCCCGACGGACCGCCGGTGGCCAGCCGCACGTGCATGGGCGGCGGCGGGGCGACGAAGTAGAAGAGGGCGCCCACCAGCGCCGCCATCACCGGGATCAACCAGAGGTTGGCCAGGATCATGATCTTGAGGTCGCGAAAGATGCGTTGCATGTCAGTCCTTGTCTGCAGCGAATGCTGGGAAGGATAGCGGCTCGGCGGTTGCCAGGCTGCCAAGGAAATGACAGGGTTGCCGGCATTTCCGTTCCGCCACAGTGATCCACGATGCGCATCCTCCACACCTCCGACTGGCACCTGGGCCAGCACTTCATGGGCAAGACCCGCCAGGCCGAGCACCAGGCCTTCTGCCGCTGGCTGATCGAACAGGTGCGCGAGCGCCAGGTGGACGCGGTGCTGATCGCCGGTGATGTCTTCGATACCGGCGCGCCGCCCAGCTACGCCCGCGAGCAGTACAACCAGTTCATCGTCGAACTGCGCGACGCCGGCGCCAGCCTGGTGGTGCTCGGCGGCAACCATGATTCGGTGGCCATGCTCGGCGAAAGCCGCACCCTGCTGGCGCAGCTGGACACCCGCGTAGTGCCGGCAGTGGGTGCCGAGCTCGACGAGCAGGTGCTGGTGCTGAAACGCCGTTCCGGCGCGCCGGGTGCGATCCTCTGCGCTATTCCCTTCATCCGTCCGCGCGATGTGCTGCAAAGCCAGGCCGGGCAGAGTGCGGCGGACAAGCAGCTGTCCCTGCAGCAGGCGATCCAGGATCACTACCAGCAGCTCTTCGTCCTGGCCGAGCAGCGTCGCGTCGAATTGGGCGGGGGCCTGCCCATCGTCGCCACCGGTCATCTGACCACGGTGGGCGCCAGCGCCAGTGAGTCGGTGCGGGAGATCTACGTCGGTGCCCTGGAGGCCTTCCCCACCAGCGCCTTCCCGGCGGCGGACTACATCGCCCTCGGACATATCCACAGGCCGCAGAAGGTCGGTGGCCTGGAACACATCCGCTACTGCGGCTCGCCCATTCCGCTGTCTTTCGACGAGGCGCGGCAGCAGAAGGAGGTGCTGCTGGTGGAACTGGACAGCATCGGCCTGCACAAGGTGGAAGCGCTGCCGGTGCCGCGTTTCCAGGCCCTGCATTCTTTGCGCGGCGCCCTGGCGGACCTGCCTGCGCAACTGGCCGAGGTGGCCCGCGAGGGGGCGCCGGAGCGCCCGGTGTGGCTGGAAGTGCTGGTCAGTGCCGACGATTACCTCAGCGACCTGCAGGCACGCCTGGCGTCCCTCTGCGAAGGCCTGCCGGTGGAGGTGCTGCGCATCCGCCGCGAGCGCGGCAATGCCCAGCCGGGTCTTGTGCGCGCGGGACGGGAGACCCTCGATGAACTGAACCCGGAGGAGGTCTTCGACAAGCGCCTGGAGAGCGAGGAGCTGGACGACGCCCTGCGCGGCAACCTGCTGGGGCTGCACCGTGAAGTGGTGGCCGGGCTGCGGGAGGAACAGGCATGAAAATCCTCAGCCTGCGCCTGAAGAACCTCAACTCGCTGAAGGGGGAATGGAAAATCGATTTCACCGGCGAGCCCTTTGCCGGCAACGGTCTGTTCGCCATCACCGGCCCCACCGGCGCCGGCAAGACCACCCTGCTGGACGCCATCTGCCTGGCGCTTTACCACCGCACCCCGCGCATGGGCACGGTGTCGGCCAGCATCAACGAGCTGATGACCCGGCACACCGCCGACTGCCTGGCCGAAGTGGAGTTCGAAGTGAAGGGCGTCGCCTATCGCGCCTTCTGGAGCCAGCGCCGCGCCCGCGACAAGGCCGATGGCGGCCTGCAGCCGCCCAGGGTGGAGCTGGCGCGGGTGCTGGATGGCGAGATCCTCACCGACAAGATCAACGACAAGCTCAAGCTGACCGAAGGTCTGACCGGTCTCGATTTCGAGCGCTTCACCAAATCGATGTTGCTGGCCCAGGGCGGTTTCGCCGCCTTCCTCGAAGCCAGCGCCAATCAGCGCGCGGAGTTGCTCGAAGAGCTGACCGGTACCGAAATCTACGGGCGCATTTCCCAGCGCGTGTTCGAGCGGACCCGTGAAGTGAAGGCCGGGCTGGATCAACTGCGCGCCCGTGCCGAAGGAATGGAACTGCTCAACGAAGAGGCTCGTGCGGCTCTGCAGCAGGAGTCCGAAACCCTCGCGGGCGAAGAGCAGCGGTTACAGGTCCATCAGGCTGACCTGCAGCGCCAGCGCCAGTGGCGTGACGAGCTGGACAAGGCGCTGGCCCGCCAGAAGGCCGCCGAGCAGCAGGGCGTCGCTGCCCGCGCCGCGCTGGAACAGGCGCAGCCGCAGCTGGCGCGCCTCGCCGACAGCGAGCCGGCCAGCAAGCTGTTGCCGCTGCACCGCGACTGGCAGCGGGCTCAGCAGCAGTTGAACCAGGATGAAAGCGAGCTGCGGGTCACCCGCCACGACCTGCAGGGCCTGGCCGAGCGCATCCTCGATCAGCTCTGGCAGGGTGCGCAGCTGGGCGGTCAGTGGGTGCAGGCCCGACAGAATGCCTTTGGAAGCCTCCAGATCGAGCGAGAAGCCCTGGAGAAGCGTCTGGCCGAACAACCCCAGCGGGCACGGCTGGGCGAGCACCTGGGGGCCTGGAAGGCCGAATTCGGCGCCTTGGCCCGACGCGAGGCCGAGCTGGCCGAACTGCGAGGTGTCCAGGTCGGTCTGACGCGCCAGGCTAGTGAACTGTCGGCTCGCCTCGATCTGGCTCGTACCACCTTGGAAAACGCCCGAACCGAACAGCGACAGGCCCAGCAGGCGGAGGCCGAAGCACAGGGCCGACTCGATGCCCTGCTGGGTGGGCAGGACGATGCCGCCCTGCGCAGCCAGTGGCAGCAATTGCTGGAGCGTGGACGTCAGCTTGAGCGCCTGGAGCAGCTCTCCCAGCAGCGCCGGCAACTGGCCGAGCGCCAGTCGAGGGCCCGCGAGCAGTTGCTGCCCCTGCAGGATGAGCAGAAGGCCTTGAGCGAACAACGCGATGGCTTGCGCCGTCGTTTCGCCGAGCTCAAGCAACAGATCGCCGACAAGGAAAAACTCCTCGAACAGGAACAGCGCATCCAGCAGCTGGAGGCTTATCGCGCTGCCCTGCAGCCCGGTGAAGCCTGTCCGCTGTGCGGCTCCCTCGAGCACCCGGCTATCGCCGAATACGAGGCGCTCAACCTGTCGGCTACCCAGCAGGGCCTGCTGGATTGCAAAGCTGCCCAGGACGAAGTTCGTCAGCAGGGCGAAACCCTGAGCAACCGTCTGGCCACACTCGACGCACAGGTCACGCAGCTCAACGAGGTGCTGCAAGGTGGCGAGACGGAACAGCGCGAGTTCGTGGAGCGTTGGCGCGAGTTGTGCCAGGCGCTGGCGCTGCAATTACCCGACCTGGCCGCCTTGCAGGCCGAGCTGCTGGGCCATACCGAACGGCTGCAGGCGCTGCAGGACCGCTTGTTTCAACTGGACGCGTCCAAATCCACCTTGGCCTCGGCCCGTGATCTGCGCCTGCAGCGCGACAAGGCACTGCAAGACTGCACCAGCCAGCTTGCGCTGCTGGAAAAGGATCAACAGGGCCTGCGCCAGCAGGAGCGGGCCACCCTCCAGCGTCTGGAACAGCTGGGCGTCCAGCAGCGCGAGGCTCGCGATCAGTTGGCCGCTGGTCTCGCGCCCCTGGGCTACAGCCTGCCGGAAGCCGGAGATGCCTGGCTGGCCGAGCGCGAGGCCGAGTGGCTGCAATGGCAACAGGATCAGGCGGCCAGCCAGCGACTGGACGTCCAGCTGCGTGACCAGCAGCACGCACTGGAAGCCGCCTGCGAACAGGCCCGTCTGTGGCAGGGGCGCTGGCAGGCGTCCTGTCACACCGGGCAGGCGCTCCTGGCGCCGGTGAACGATCCCCAAGCGGCGCTTGCCGCTGTGGAAGCCGAGTTGGAGACGGCGCAACAGCGGCTCAACCAACTCAAGGGCACCGAGCGCAGCCAGGATCAGCGGGTCCAGGAAGCCCGACATCAGCTGCACCTGCAACTGGATGCCTGGCGCCAGGGCTTGGCATCCAGCCCCTTTGCCGACGAGGCGGACTTCCTGGCCGCATTGCTGGACGATACCGAGCGCGACGCCCTGCTGGCCTTGCATCAGCGCCTGAACCGCGAGCTGGGGGATGCCAACGCCTTGCTGGCCGATGCCCGGGCCCTGGTGGAGCGCCTGCAGGCAACGCCCCAGAGCGAGCTGGACCGCGAACGGCTGGAGGCGGAATGGCAGTCCCTGACCGAACGGATGCGTGGGTTGAGCCAGCGCCAGGGAGAAATCCGTGCCCAGCTTTCCGGCGACGAGCAGCGCCGGCAGAGCCAGCAGGCACTGTTCGCCGAAATCGCTCGCCAGGAATCCGAGTACGACCTTTGGCAACGCTTCAATGGCCTGGTCGGTTCGGCCGACGGCGCCAAGTACCGCAAGTTCGCCCAGGGCCTGACCCTGGATCACCTGGTGCACCTCGCCAACCTGCAATTGCAACGTCTCCACGGCCGCTACCAACTGGCGCGGCGCCAGGGCGGCGAACTGGAACTGGAAGTAATGGACACCTGGCAGGCGGACGTCGTCCGCGACTGCAAGACCTTGTCCGGTGGCGAGAGCTTCCTGGTCAGTCTGGCGCTGGCACTGGCGCTGTCCGATCTGGTCAGCCACAAGACCAGCATCGATTCGCTGTTCCTGGACGAAGGCTTCGGCACTTTGGATGGCGAGACCCTGGAAGTCGCACTCGACGCCCTGGATGCACTGAACGCCAGCGGCAAGATGATCGGCGTGATCAGCCATGTGGAGGCCCTGAAAGAGCGCATCCCGGTGCAGCTCAAGGTGCACAAGGGTGTGGGCATGGGGTACAGCCGGTTGGATGCTTGCTTCGCGGTGGGAGCGTAGGTAGGAGCGAAATTATTTCGCTCCTGCAAGGAAACGCCAATCCCGGGCGCGAACCCTGTGGGGGCGATTTCAATCGCCAAGCGAGCCGAAGGTTCGCCAAACAGGCTTCACGGGTCAGCTTCGCTGCCCATAGCGAATGAATTCGCCCCCACAGGAAGAGCAGCGACATGTGCCCGCGTTGCAGGAGTCGTTATGCCCAGCGCTCCTTGCGCCAGGCTTCGCGCTGTGCGGTATCGAGGAAGGTCCAGGCGACGAAGCGGCTCTGCTTCTGGCCCTGGGCCATTTCCAGTACGCGGATTTCCACGGCGTCGCTGCGCCGCAGTCGGGCTTCCATGCCGGGCAGGTTGCCGCCTTTGGACACCAGGCTGCTGAACCACAGCACCTGATCCTTGAACTGCACGCTCTCGTCGACCATCCGTTGCAGGAAGCCGGCTTCGCCACCCTCGCACCAGAGTTCAGCGCCCTGACCGCCGAAGTTCAGCACCGGTAGCTTGCGCTTGGGGTCGAGCTTGCCGAGGTTCTTCCACTTGCGCTGGCTGCCACGGGTGGCTTCGTCCAGCGAGCTATGGAAGGGCGGGTTGCACAGGGTCAGATCGAAGCGCTCGCCCGGTGCGATCAGGCCTTTGAATATGTTCTTCGGCTGGGCCTGCTGGCGCAGGTCAATGGCGCTTTCCAGCTGGTTGGACTGGACGATGGCGCGGGCTGACCCCAGGGCCGTGCCGTCGATGTCGGCGCCGGTGAAGTGCCAGCCGTACTCGCTATGGCCGATCAGCGGGTAGATGCAGTTGGCGCCGACGCCGATATCCAGCGCCTGGATGCCCTTGCCAAGTGGAATCTGCCCATCGTTTCCGTCGGCCAGCAGGTCGGCCAGGCCGTGCAGGTAGTCGGCGCGGCCGGGAATGGGCGGGCAGAGGTAGCCGGCGGGGATGTCCCAGTGACGAATGCCGTAGAACTGCCGCAGCAGCGCCCGGTTGAAGACCTTGACCGCCTCCGGGTCGGCGAAGTCGATGCTCTCCTTGCCGTAGGGGTTGGTGATGACGAAGCGCGCCAGTTCCGGACTGCCCTGGATCAGCTTGGGAAAGTCATAGCGGCCTTGGTGGCGGTTGCGCGGGTGCAACTGGCCCTTGGCGGCGGGCGGCTTGGAGGTGGCGGGACGGGGGCGCTTGGGCGGTTGCGGCATGGTGGCGGTGTCGGCAGGAGGAAACGCGGGATTTTCCCACAGCCGACGCGTCCAGTGGGCACTGCGGTGTGCCTGAAGATTGGTCCGAGCTCGACGAGGCCCAACAATCCCGGCTCGGCTCCGCAGCGGTGCGCTCGCATTCTGGGCGCCACGGCTGGTCAGAGCGGGAACACCAACGGCACCAGGAACACGCTGACGATCATCACCAGGAGGGTGAAGGGCACCCCCACCTTCACGAAGTCACCGAAGCGGTACTGGCCGGGGCCCAGCACCAGGGTGTTCACGGGGGATGAAATGGGCGTCATGAAAGCCGCCGAGGCTGCCAGGGCGACGATCATCGCGAAGGGGTAGGGCGACATTCCCAATTGCTGGGCGGTGGCGATGGCCACCGGGGCCATGAGCACGGCGGTGGCCGTATTGGAAATGAACAGGCCGATCAACGCTGTGACGATGAACAGACAGGCAAGCATGGCGTAGGGACCGGCATTGCCCAGCAACGCCACCAGACCCTTCACCGCCAGGTCGATGCCGCCGGTCTGTTGCAGGGCCTGGGCGAAGGGCAGCATGCCGACGATCAGGATCAGGGTCGGCCAGTGGATGGCGCGGTAGGCGCTGTCCAGGTCAATGCAGCGGAACGCCCCCATCAGCAGACAGCCGATCAGCGCGGCCATCACGTTGGGCACCAGGCCGCTGACCATCAGGAAGATCATCACCGCCAGGCTGAGCAGCGCGTAGGGCGCCTTGCGTGCGGTGGGGGCCACCTCGTCCACTTCGGCGGGCAGGCTCAGCACCAGGAAATCGCGGCTCTGGCCCTGCAACTGGTGGATGGCCTTCCATTCGCCCGCCACCAGCAGCATGTCGGAGGCCTTCAATTTTTCGTCCACCAGTACACCGTCCAGCGCTTCTCCATGGCGGCGCAGGCCAACCACATTGAGCTTGTGGCGGGAGCGGAAACCCAGTTCCTGGATGGTCTTGCCCGGCAGCTTCGATTCCGGCGGCAGCGCCACTTCGGCCAACCCCAGCGAGTGGGCATGCAGGCTGTAGTAGGAGGACGGCAGTGGCAGGGGTTCCAGGCCCAGCTCCTGGTAGGCGCCGAGCAGGCCGATGGTGGGGCTGGCGAGGTCTACCAGCAGTACGTCGCCGGGTTCCAGCAGGGTATCGCCGGTAGCTATCAGCAGCAGGGTGCGGAAACGGCGCTGGCGCTCGACGGCGATCACGTTGATGCCGTACTGCTTGCGCAACTCCAGCTCGTTGAGAGCCTGGCGCGCCAGGGGCGAGTCGGCGCGCACCTTGAGGCGCCGCTCCCGTTCGTTGAGCGCGTAGGCCGTGGCCAGATCGGACAGGGTCAGGCGCGGCACGGAGGCGGCCTCGTCACTGCCCCGGGGCGTGAGCCAGTGCCGGGTCAGCAGCATGTAGACGACGCCCAGCACCAATACCGCCAGCCCCACCGGGGTCAGGCTGAAAAAGCCGAAACCGTCCAGGCCGGCGCGGCGCAGTTCGCTGTGCACCACCAGGTTGGGGGCGGTGGCGACCAGGGTGAGCATGCCGCTGATCAGGCCGGCGAAGGCCAGCGGCATCATCAGCCGCGCCGGGGCGATCTTCAGTCGCGCAGCAACGCCGAGCGCAACCGGAATGAAGATGGCGACCACGCCGGTGGAGCTCATTACCGAGCCCAGGGCTGCGGCGGCCAGCATCAACAGCACCAGCAGGCGCGTTTCGCTGCTGCCGGCGCGGGCCACCAGCCAGTCACCGAGGCGATAGGCGATGCCGGTACGCACCAGCCCGTCACCGATGACGAAGAGGGCGGCGATCAGCACCACGCTGGGGTCACTGAAGCCGGCCAGGGTATGACTGATATCGAGAATGCCGGTCAGCGGCAGGGCGACGATGACCAGCAGGGCGACCACGTCCATGCGTGGCTTGTTGATTACGAACAGGGTGATGGCGGTAAACAGCAGGGCCAGCACCAAGAGCAATTCGTGGTTCAAGCAGTACTCCCGGAGGTTCCTTGGCGGGGAGCGGCAGTCTGTCAGGGGTATCCGAGGACAGCCTTGATCTGTTGCAGGTTAGCGGCGATCCAGTGCTTGTCGATGGCACCCCAGTCGCGGATCACGTAGTGACCGGCGTTGTTGCGCTCGCCGGACTGCTGCTCGAAATGGCAGTCGATATCCAGCTCGCCCAGGGCCAGCAGGGTGTCCTGCGCGGTACGGCGAGGCATGCCGGTGGCGTCCATGATGGCCGGGACGCTGGTGGCGGTGCCGCTGTCGATCAGCCAGGCGACGTAGAGACGGCGGTAGAAGCTGGTCTTGGTCTTGCTGGTTTCCATGGACTGTCCTTCAGCAGAAAGAACGAGGCCCGCAATTGCGGGCCTCGTTGGGGGTTACAGGCTGGCGATTCGCGCGCGCTGTTCGGTCAGGTTGGCCAGGGCCTGTTCGGCATCGGCCAGCTTGGCGCGCTCCTTCTCGATCACCTCGGCGGGTGCCTTGGCAACGAAACCTTCGTTGCCCAGCTTGCCGCCGACACGCTTCACTTCGCCGTCCAGACGCTGGATTTCCTTGTCCAGGCGAGCCAGCTCCGCGTCCTTGTCGATCAGGCCGGCCATGGGCACCAGCACCTGCATGTCACCCACCAGGGCGGTGGCGGACATCGGCGCTTCTTCGCCAGCGGCCAGGACGCGAATGGTCTCCAACTTGGCCAGCTTCTTCAGCAGCGGTTCGTTGTCGGCCAGCCGGCGACGGTCTTCGTCGTTGGCGTTGGCGAGGATGATGTCGATGCGCTTGGCCATGGAGATGTTCATCTCGCCACGGATCTGCCGCACGCCGAGCATCAGTGCCTTGACCCACTCGATGTCGCCTTCGGCGGCAGCGTCGATGCGCTCTTCCACGGCAACCGGCCAGGGCTCAAGCATCAGGGTGTCGCCGTTCTTGCCGGCCTGGCCCTTGATGCGCTGCCAGATTTCTTCGGTGATGAAGGGCATGAACGGATGCGCCAGGCGCAGGGCCACTTCCAGCACGCGGATCAGGGTGCGGCGGGTGCCGCGCTGACGCTCGATGGGGGCGTTCTCGTCCCACAGCACCGGCTTGACCAGCTCCAGGTACCAGGCGCAGTACTGGTCCCAGACGAACTCGTAGAGGGTCTGGGCGGCCAGGTCGAAGCGGAAACCGTCGAGGTGACGGGTGACTTCGGCTTCGGTGCGTTGCAGCGCGGAGATGATCCAGCGGTCAACCGAGGACAGCTCGACCGGCTCGTCGTTGACACCGGTGTCCTGGCCATCGGTGTTCTCGATGACGAAGTTGGCGGCGTTCCACAGCTTGTTGCAGAAGTTGCGGTAGCCCTCGACGCGGCCCATGTCGAACTTCACGTCACGGCCGGTGGAAGCCAGCGAGAGGAAGGTGAAGCGCAGGGCGTCGGTGCCGTAGCTGTTGATGCCCTCGGGGAACTCGGCCTTGGTCTGCTTGGCGATCTTCTCGGCGAGCTTGGGCTGCATCATGCCGCTGGTGCGTTTTTCCAGCAGGGTATCCAGGTCGATGCCGTCGACGATGTCCAGCGGGTCCAGGACGTTGCCCTTGGACTTGGACATCTTGTGGCCCTGGGAGTCGCGCACCAGGCCGTGGACGTAGACGGTCTTGAACGGAACCTGCGGGGTACCGTCCTCGTTCTTCACCAGGTGCATGGTCAGCATGATCATGCGGGCCACCCAGAAGAAGATGATGTCGAAGCCGGTGACCAGCACATCGGTGGGGTGGAAGGTCTTGAGGAACTCGGTCTGTTCCGGCCAGCCCAGGGTGGAGAAGGTCCACAGGCCCGAGCTGAACCAGGTGTCCAGCACGTCTTCGTCCTGGCGCAGCGCGATGTCGCCCAGATTGTGCTTGGCGCGCACTTCGGCTTCGTCGCGGCCGACATAGACATTGCCGGCTTCGTCGTACCAGGCCGGAATGCGATGGCCCCACCAGAGCTGGCGGCTGATGCACCAGTCCTGGATGTCACGCATCCAGGAGAAGTACATGTTCTCGTACTGTTTGGGCACGAACTGGATGCGGCCGTCTTCCACGGCGGCGATGGCGGGTTCAGCCAGCGGCTTGGTGGAGACGTACCACTGATCGGTCAGCCACGGCTCGATGACGGTGCCGGAGCGGTCGCCCTTGGGCACTTTCAGCGCGTGGTCTTCGATCTTCTCGAGCAGGCCGAGTTGTTCGAAGGCGGCGACGATCTGTTTGCGCGCTTCGAAGCGGTCCAGGCCGACGTATTGCGCGGGCAGGCTGCCGTCGAGTTGGTCGTTGACGCTGCCGTCGAGGTTGAACACCTGGGCGGTGGCGAGCACGGCGGCGTTCTTGTCGAAGATGTTGATCAGCGGCAGATCGTGGCGCTTGCCGACTTCATAGTCGTTGAAGTCGTGGGCCGGGGTGATCTTCACGCAGCCGGTGCCGAACTCGGGGTCGCAGTATTCGTCCGCGATGATCGGGATGCGGCGGCCTACCAGGGGCAGTTCGACGAAGGTGCCGATCAGGTTCTTATAGCGCTCGTCTTCCGGGTGCACGGCAACGGCACTGTCGCCCAGCATGGTTTCCGGACGGGTGGTGGCGACGATCAGGTAATCCTTGCCGTCGGCTGTCTTGTGGCCGTCGGCCAGCGGGTAGCGCAGGTTCCACAGGCTGCCTTTCTCGTCGTGGTTTTCCACTTCGAGGTCGGAGATGGCGGTGTGGAACTTGGTATCCCAGTTGACCAGGCGCTTGCCGCGGTAGATCAGGCCGTCTTCATGCAGGCGTACGAAGGCTTCCTTGACCGCGTCGGACAGGCCGTCGTCCATGGTGAAGCGTTCGCGCGTCCAGTCCACGGAGGAACCGAGGCGGCGAATCTGGCGGGTGATGGTGCCGCCGGACTGTTCCTTCCATTCCCAGACCTTCTCGAGGAACTTCTCGCGGCCGAGGTCATGGCGGCTGACGCCCTGGGCGGCCAGCTGGCGCTCCACCACCATCTGGGTGGCGATGCCGGCGTGGTCGGTGCCCGGCTGCCACAGGGTGTTGCGACCCTGCATGCGGCGGAAGCGGATCAGGGCATCCATGATGGCGTTGTTGAAGCCATGACCCATGTGCAGGCTGCCGGTCACGTTCGGCGGCGGGATCATGATGGTGTAGGGGTCACCGGAACCTTGCGGGGCGAAGTAGTTGTTCTTCTCCCAGGTCTGGTACCAGGAAGTTTCGATGGCGTGGGGCTGGTAGGTCTTGTCCATGGTTCGGCGGGGACCCTAGAGGCGTCTGAACGGGAAAACGGGAGAGTATAACGGCAACGGACCGTCGAAAGAATTGGCGCGCGTTGCGGGCGCGCCCGGTGGTTGCCGGACGCGCCGGCTCACTGCCGGCGGGGCGGCAGCAGGCGAGTCAGGCGGGCTTCGAGGCGGCGTTTGAGTTCGGCTTCGATCTGCGGCACGAAATCGTCGATCACGTCCTGCAGGATCACCTGCGCGGCAGCGCGAAGTTCGCTGTCCAGGCGCGCCAGTTCCGGGTTGCCGGCCGGCGTCATGCGCTGGCGGATGGCATCCGCAATGGGCTGGGTGGGCGCGGGCGCCGGCGCCGCCTCGACTGGCCGAGCCGGGGCGGGGGACGGAGCGACCGGGGCCGCCTGGAACAGGGGCATCGGCGGGGATGGCGGCACCGTGGCGGCCGGAAGTACGGGCGCGGGCTCGACTATCTCGGACAGCAGTGGAATGTCGTCAGCATCCAGGGTCTCGGTGAGCAAGGGAGGCTCGGCGCCATTGGGCTCGTCACCGAGCAAGGCTCGAATGGATTCGAGGTCGTCCAGCAAGTGTGCCGGCTTGGGGGGAAGCTTGGGGGTATCCATGGTACGGCTACGGCTAGAGTTCGACTCGTTTCGGATCATAGCCCCGCTGCCGGTAGCTGCGGAAATTCTCCCGGCAGGCGGCAAGCAGGGCGGGTTCCTGGTTGACGATCTCGATGACTCGGCTGAAATGGTCGACGTGGGGGGAAATGGTCGAGGCAAGGTTGATCAGCAGGCCCTGCTCGGTGGCCGGCGCTTCGTCCAGGGCCAGCACCACCGGGGTGTTGGCGTCGTCGTCGATGAGGTTGTGGGGGATGAAACTTTCGGCGCGAAAACGCCACAGCAGCTCGTCCAGTTCATCGCGCTGGGCGGCATCGGTACAGCGCAGGAGGACTGGCAACCCATGTCGCCAGCCCTTGGCGGCCAACTGGCAGGCCGCGCGCAGGCGGTCCACCGGGTTGGCCGACGAGAGTACGTAGAACTCTATCCTCACTTGATGCGGTCCAGCAGGTACTGGGTGAGCAGCGGCACCGGACGGCCAGTCGCGCCTTTATCCTTGCCACCGCTGACCCAGGCGGTGCCGGCGATATCCAGGTGCGCCCAGTGGAATTTCTTGGCGAAGCGCGACAGGAAGCAACCGGCGGTGATGGTGCCGGCTTTCGGACCGCCGATGTTGGCGATGTCGGCGAAGGGGCTGTCCAGTTGCTCCTGGTATTCGTCGAACAGCGGCAGCTGCCAGGCGCGGTCGTCGGCGTACTCGCCGGCCTTGAGGATCTGCTTCACCAGCGCGTCGTTGTTGCCCATCAGGCCCGAGGTGTTGCTGCCCAGGGCGACGATGCAGGCGCCGGTGAGGGTTGCGATGTCGATCACGGCCTGGGGCTTGAAGCGCTCGGCATAGGTCAGGGTATCGCACAGCACCAGGCGGCCTTCGGCGTCGGTGTTCAGGATCTCGACGGTCTGGCCGCTCATGGTGGTGACGATGTCGCCCGGACGGGTGGCGCCGCCGCTGGGCATGTTCTCGGCGCAGGCCAGCAGGCCCACGAGATTGATCGGCAGTTGCAGTTCGAGCACGGCGCGGAAGGTGCCGAGTACGCTGGCGGCGCCGCACATGTCGTACTTCATCTCGTCCATGCCGGCAGCCGGCTTGATGCTGATGCCGCCGGTGTCAAAGGTGATGCCCTTGCCGACCAGCGCGAAGGGTTTGTCGTCCTTCTTGCCGCCCTGGTAGTTGAGCACGATCATCCGCGGCGGCTGCTCGCTGCCCTGGGCCACGGCGAGGAAGGCGCCGGCACCCAGTTCCTTGAGTTTCTTCTCGTCGAGCACGTCGACCTTGAGGTTCTTGTGCGCCTTGGCCAAGGCCTTGGCTTCTTCGGCGATGAAACTCGGGTGGCAGAGGTTCGGCGGCAGGTTGCCGAGGTCGCGGGTGAAGGCCATACCGTTGGCGATGGCCTGGGCATGCAGGCTGCCGCGCTCGACGTCGGCCTGGTCGGCCTTTTCCACCAGCAGGGTGACTTTCTTGAGAGCCTTGGGATCGGCCTTCTGGCTCTTGAAGCGGTCGAAGACGTAGGCACCGTCGGCCAGGGTTTCGACCATCAGGCGAGCCTTGCCATAGGCGTCGCGGCCTTTCACGGTGAGCTCGGACAGGGCCAGGACTGCGTCGCTGCCGCCGAGGCCCTTCAGTACGCCGTTCACGGCGGCGATCATTTTGCGGAATTGGCGGTCAGAGAGCTCGCGCTCCTTGCCACTGCCCACCAGCAGTACGCGCTCGGCCTTGAGGTTGGGGAGGCTGTGCAGGAGCAGGGTCTGGCCCACTTTGCCGGCCAGGTCGCCGCGCTTGAGCAGGGTGGTGATGGCACCGCCAGCTGCAGCGTCCACGGCCTGGACGGCCGCGCCGAGCTTGCGTCCTTCGCCGACGGCGACGACCAGCGTGGCGGTTTTCAGGGTTTCCAGACGGGCGCTTTTGACAAGGAATTCCATGACATGTGTCCCCAAGACAAAGAGTCGGGATTAACGGATAATGCCGGCTATTTTTTCAGTGGCCCGTCAGAACGGCGGGCTGGCCATAAAGCGGCTAGTTTGAGCGTAGCCGCCTGAGCCTGACAACCCTGGAGTGTCTGGTTTGATTGTCTTCCGTTATCTCTCCCGCGAGGTTCTGGTTACCCTGAGCGCGGTCAGTGCCGTGCTGCTGGTGATCATCATGAGCGGCCGTTTCATCAAGTATCTGGCGCAGGCCGCGCAGGGGGCCCTGGACCCCGGCGTGCTGTTCCTGATCATGGGGTTCCGGATTCCCGGCTTCCTCCAACTGATCCTTCCCCTCGGGTTGTTCCTCGGTTTCCTGCTGGCCTATGGCCGGCTCTACCTCGAAAGCGAAATGACCGTCCTGAGCGCCACTGGCATGAGCCAGCAGCGCCTGATGGCCTACAGCCTGGCGCCGGCATTGCTCGTCGCGCTGCTCGTGGCCTGGTTGAGCCTCGGCCTGGCGCCCCAGGGCGTATCCCAGGTGGCGCGTATCCTCAATGAGCAGGACGCCCTGACCGAGTTGGATACCCTGGTTCCCGGACGCTTCCAGGCCCTCAAGGGGGGTGGCCGGGTGACCTACACCGAAACCCTGTCCTCCGACCGTGGCGAGCTGGGCGGTGTGTTCATCTCGGAGAAACGCATTTCGCGGCAGGACGGCAAGGACCGTGGTATTGGCGTGCTGGTGGCGGAGAAGGGCCACCAGGAGATCCAGCCTGACGGCAGCCGCTATCTGATCCTCAAGAACGGTTACCGCTACGACGGCAATCCCGGCAAGGCGGACTACCGCATCATCCAGTACGAAACCTACGGTGTGTTGCTGCCCAAGCCGGAAATCAGCTCCGAGATCGGCGAGCGCGAGGCGGTGCCCACGTCCGAGCTGATCGGCAGCAAAGATCCGCGCTACCAGTCCGAATTGCAGTGGCGCCTGTCCATTCCGTTGCTGGTGTTCGTCGTCACCCTGCTCGCGGTGCCGCTGTCCAGGGTCAATCCGCGCCAGGGCCGCTTCCTCAAGCTGCTGCCGGCGATCCTGCTTTATATGGCCTATCTGGCCCTGCTGATCGCCGCGCGCGGTCAGTTGGACAAAGGGCGTATCCCCATGTCGGTCGGCCTGTGGTGGGTGCACGGCCTGTTCTTCTCCGTCGGCCTGTTGTTGTTGTACTGGGAGCCTCTGCGCCTGAAGTGGGCGGCTCGTCGTGATGCCCGTGAGGTGGCCCATGGTTAGGTTGGATCGTTACATCGGCACCAGCGTGTTCTTTGGCATCCTCGCGGTGCTGGGGATCATCGTCAGCCTTGCTGCGCTGTTCGCCTTCATCGACGAACTGGGCGATGTGGGCGGCGACTACGACGTGCTGGCCGCTGCCTGGTACGTCTTCCTCACCCTGCCGCGCCGTGTCTACGACATGCTGCCCATGGCGGCACTGATCGGCAGCCTCATCGGTCTCGGTACCCTCGCCAGCAGCAGTGAGCTGACGGTGATGCGTGCTGCCGGCGTATCCATCGGCCGCATTGTCTGGGCGGTGATGAAGCCCATGCTGGTGCTGATGGTGGTGGGTGTGCTGATTGGCGAGTACGCCGCACCCTGGAGCGAGAACCTGGCCCAGGCCAATCGCTCCCTGGCCCAGGGGGGCGGAGACGCGCAGAGCTCAAAGCGCGGCCTCTGGCATCGTCAGGGTGAAGAGTTTGTCCATATCAACGCTGTGCAACCTAACGGCGTGCTCTATGGCGTGACCCGCTACCACTTCGATGGTGAGCGTCACATGCAAGCGGCCAGTTTCGCCAAGCGCGCGCTGTATCAGGGCGACTACTGGCAGCTGGAGGATGTGACCACGACCCATTTCCGTGGCGATCACACCGAAGTGGTCAATAGCGTTACCGAGCGCTGGGATGTCGAACTAAAGCCGGAACTGCTCGGCACCGTGGTCATGGAGCCCGAGGCGCTGTCGATTACCGGCCTCTGGCGTTACACCCACTATCTGGCGGAGCAGGGGCTGAACAACGGCCGTTACTGGCTGGCCTTCTGGACCAAGGTTCTGCAGCCCCTGGTCACAGCCGCCCTGGTGCTGATGGCGATTTCGTTCATCTTCGGTCCGTTGCGTTCTGTAACTCTCGGACAGCGTGTGTTCACTGGCGTGGTGATCGGTTTCGTCGTGCGCATCAGTCAGGACCTGCTCGGGCCGTCGAGCCTGGTGTTCGGCTTCTCGCCGCTGTTCGCGGTGCTGGTGCCGGCGGGCGTCTGTGCCCTGGCTGGTATCTGGTTGCTGAGACGCGCGGGCTGATCCCTGATCGACGCAAGAAAAAGCCGGCTTTCGCCGGCTTTTTTGTGGGTCACTTCTTGTGTGCGTCCTTGGGAATACGGACGACCTGGGTTTCGGAATAGATGTCGTGCCAAGTGCGCTTCTGTTTGTCCCAGAGGCTCCAGAAGAAGCCAAGGCCGAGCGCCAGCCAGGAGCCGATGGCGATCACGAAACGCAGCAGTGCTTGCCACAGGCTGATGGCCGAGCCGTCCTTGTTCTGTACACGGATGCCCCAGACCTGCATGCCGAGGGTCTGCCCGTTATGGGTCCAGAACTTGGCGAAGAAGCCGAACAGCGCGAAGACCAGCAGTGTGGAGAGCAACGGATCGCCCGAGAGGGCGCCCTGGTCGGCCAGCTCGCGCAGGCGCTCGCCGCCGTAGATCAGGCGCAGGACTACCTGTTGGTAGATCAGGGTAACCACCATCAGCAGGGCGACGCAGAGAAGGAAGTCGTAGAAGATCGCGGCGAAGCGGCGAACCAGCCCGGCGGTGGGGAATTCGCCCTGGGGGCGCAGCTGATGTTTCGGCATTGCGGGCTCTTGGCGTGTGGAAGGCGCGCCATTCTAACAGCCGAACGGGAGGGGAGCTGTTAATGAGCATTACGCGCTTCGTTCCCCGAGCGCGTTAGGCGCAGGCGAACGTCAATCAAGCATCACGTGCGAATCCGGCAGTTGCCTTTGAGTAGGAGATTTCGTCGATCTGCGGGCATAAAAAAACCCCTGATGTTTCCATCAGGGGCTTTCGGCGACGCTCAGGTAATTAGTTAACTACCTGAACCTTGTCAGCCTGCATGCCTTTCTGGCCTTGTACGGCTTCGAAGGTAACCTTCTGGCCTTCTTTCAGGCTACGGAAGCCCGAGCCTTCGATAGCGCGGAAGTGAACGAACAGATCCGGGCCGCTTTCCGGGGTGATGAAACCAAAACCTTTCTCGTCGTTGAACCACTTGACGGTGCCGGTTTGACGATTCGACATATCTTTTTCCTTGAAACTGAAGTTGATGACAGCCTGCTGTTCACTGACGCGGCAGAAGGGCTGGAAACTGGTTGCAAAGAGGTAAGAGAAGTCGAGCGGGATGTAGCGGATCTGGTGATCTACCGCATCAGGTCACGATTCAACAGCGACCCATGCAAACACAGTTGGCCAACTCTACGTAGTTTTTGAGGAATTGCCAATCCCCGTTAGGCCAATCTTTACAGGCGGTAGATAGCCTTGTGGGCGGGTAGGGAAATACGGGAGGAAGCCTTGTCAGGCTTGAAGATATCGTGGTGCCCCGGGAGAGACTCGAACTCTCACTCTGTCGCCAGAAACGGATTTTGAATCCGCCGCGTCTACCATTCCGCCACCGAGGCACGATGGCGGCGCAGTATAGGGAGACGCTCTGGGCCGGTCAATCCGTCTTCGTGGTCAGGAACGGGCATTTCCTGTACTATCTGCGCCCCTGCGATACGACCCCCCACCATGCGCGTAGCCGACTTCCACTTCGAGCTTCCTGAAGCTCTTATCGCCCGTCATCCTCTGGCTGAGCGTCGTGCCAGCCGTCTTCTCGTGTTGGATGGCGAGACCGGTTCCCTTAGCCATCGCCATTTTGCCGACCTGCTGGAGTACCTGCGCCCCGGCGACCTGATGGTGTTCAACAACACCCGAGTGATTCCTGCGCGCCTGTTCGGCCAGAAGGCCTCAGGCGGCAAGCTGGAAATACTCATCGAACGGGTGCTGGACAATCATCGCGTGCTGGCGCACGTGCGCTCCAGCAAGTCGCCCAAGCCGGGCTCGACCCTGCTGATAGACGGTGGTGGCGAAGCTGAGATGCTCGCCCGGCATGACGCCCTGTTCGAACTGAAGTTCGCCGAGGAAGTGCTGCCGCTGCTGGAGCGCGTCGGGCATATGCCGCTGCCTCCCTACATAGACCGGCCCGACGACGACGCCGACCGCGAGCGTTATCAGACCGTCTATGCCCGCCACGCGGGCGCCGTTGCAGCACCCACGGCCGGGCTGCACTTCGATCAGGCCCTGCTGGATGCTGTCGCTGCCAAGGGTGTGGAGAGTGCTTTCGTTACCCTGCATGTCGGCGCCGGCACTTTCCAGCCTGTACGGGTAGAGCGCATCGAGGATCACCACATGCATCACGAATGGCTTGAAGTGGGCCAGGACGTGGTGGATGCCGTGGCCGCCTGCCGTGCTCGTGGCGGTCGAGTCATCGCCGTCGGCACAACCAGTGTGCGTTCCCTGGAAAGCGCAGCACGGGATGGCCAGCTCAAGGCCTTCAGTGGCGACACAGATATCTTCCTGTACCCGGGGCGGCCCTTCCATGTGGTCGATGCCCTGGTCACCAACTTCCACCTGCCCGAGTCCACGTTGCTGATGCTGGTGTCGGCCTTCGCCGGTTATCCGGAGACCATGGCTGCATACGCCGCCGCAGTGGAGCAGGGCTACCGATTCTTCAGTTACGGTGATGCCATGTTCATCACCCGCAATCCCGCCCCGCGCGGACCCGAGGACCAAGCATGACGCGCACCTGCCGGATGAATTTCGAGTTGCTGGCCACCGACGGCAAGGCCCGTCGCGGCCGCCTGACCTTCCCCCGGGGTGTGGTCGAGACGCCCGCCTTCATGCCCGTAGGAACCTACGGCACCGTGAAGGGAATGCTGCCGCGCGATATCGAAGGCATCGGCGCGCAGATCATCCTCGGTAACACCTTCCACCTCTGGCTGCGTCCCGGCATGGAAGTGATCAAGCGCCACGGCGACCTGCACGACTTCATGCAATGGCAGGGCCCGATCCTCACCGACTCCGGCGGTTTCCAGGTGTTCAGCCTGGGCGCCATGCGCAAGATCAAGGAAGAGGGCGTGACCTTCGCCTCTCCGGTGGACGGTGCCAAGGTGTTCATGGGGCCGGAAGAGTCCATGCAGGTCCAGCGCGACCTGGGCTCCGACATCGTGATGATCTTCGACGAGTGCACGCCCTATCCGGCGGACTTCGACACCGCCAAGCGCTCCATGGAGCTGTCGCTGCGCTGGGCCAAGCGTTCCAAGGTGGCCCACGGTGAAAACACCGCCGCGCTCTTTGGTATCGTCCAGGGTGGCATGCACGAAGAGCTACGTATGCGCTCCCTGGAAGGTCTCAGCGAAATCGGCTTCGACGGTCTGGCCATCGGTGGTCTGTCCGTGGGCGAGCCGAAGGAGGAGATGATTCGCGTGCTGGACTACCTGCCCGGCCAGATGCCAGCGGACAAACCGCGCTACCTGATGGGTGTCGGCAAGCCGGAAGACCTGGTGGAAGGCGTGCGTCGCGGTGTGGATATGTTCGATTGCGTGATGCCGACCCGTAACGCGCGAAATGGCCACCTGTTCATCGACACCGGCGTGCTGAAAATCCGCAATTCGGTACATAAGCATGACGAGTCACCACTGGACCCGACCTGCGACTGTTACACCTGCAAACACTTCTCACGCGCCTATCTTCACCATCTGGACAAATGCGGCGAAATGCTTGGCAGCATGTTGAATACAATCCACAACTTGCGGCATTACCAGCGCCTGATGGCTGGTTTGCGCGAGGCAATTCAACAGGGTAAATTGGCCGCCTTTGTCGATGCCTTCTATGCCAAGCGCGGACTACCGACTCCGCCCCTGGACTGATAAAGCCGCATTTTTCCAGAGTCGATTTTTCATATTTCCGCAACAGGAGTGCTAAATGAGCTTTCTGATTCCCGCCGCCTACGCCGACGCTGCAGCGCCGGCTGCTGCCGGCCCTGCCGGTACCGGCTTTGAGTGGGTTTTCCTGATCGGTTTCCTGGTCATCTTCTATCTGATGATCTGGCGTCCCCAGGCCAAGCGCGCCAAGGAGCACAAGAACCTCCTCGGCAGCCTGCAGAAAGGTGACGAAGTGGTCACCTCCGGCGGCATCGCCGGCAAGGTCACCAAGGTCGCCGATGACTTCGTGGTCGTCGAAGTGTCTGACAACGTAGAGCTGAAGTTCCAGAAGGCGGCAATCGCGGCGACCCTGCCGAAGGGCACCCTGAAAGCCATCTAAGGATCCATGGATCAACACCGACGGGGCGCCAACAGGCGCCCCGCGTCATAACGGGCGGAGTCATGCTCAACAAGTACCCACTGTGGAAATATCTGCTGATCCTGGCGGTGCTGGCGATCGGCCTGGTCTATTCCGCACCTAATCTCTATCCGGACGATCCGGCGATCCAGATCAGCGGCACCAGTACCGCGCTGAAGATCCAGCAATCGGACCTGGACAAGGCGAACGAAGCGCTGAAGCAGGCCGGCATCGAACTGAAATCCGCCAGCATCGGCCAGACCGGTGGCCTGCTCCGTCTGACCAAGCTGGGTGACCAGCTGCCGGCCAAGGATGTGGTGCGCAAGGCCCTTGGTGATGACTACGTGGTCGCACTCAACCTGGCCCCGACCACTCCGGACTGGCTGCGCAAGCTCGGTGCCGCGCCGATGAAGCTGGGTCTCGACCTCTCCGGTGGTGTGCACTTCCTGCTGGAAGTGGACATGGAGAAGGCTGTCGATGCGCGCCTGAAGATCTACGAAGGCGAAGTCCGTACCCTGCTGCGCAAGGAGCGTGTCCGTTACCGCAGCCTTCCGGCCCAGGAAAACGGCTTCCAGCTCGGCTTCACCGACCAGGAATCCCTGGACAAGGCTCAGTCGCTGATTCGCAAGAGCTTCAACGACTTCGATATCACCACCTCCGCGCGTGGTGATCAGCAGATCCTGCAGCTGGCCCTGACCCAGGCCAAGCTGGCGGAGATCCGCGAATACTCCATCAAGCAGAACCTCACCACCGTTCGTAACCGCGTGAACGAACTGGGTGTGGCCGAGCCGATCGTGCAGCGCCAGGGCGCCAACCGCATCGTGGTCGAGCTTCCGGGCGTGCAGGACACCGCCGAAGCCAAGCGTATCCTCGGCAAGACCGCCAACCTGGAGTTCCGTCTGGCCGCTGAGGCGACCGCCAGCAAGGCGTCGACCGAATCCTTCGAATTCCGTGAGCCGGGCCGACCCGCCGTGCCGCTGGAGCGCAGCCTGATCATCACGGGTGACCAGGTGACCGACGCCCAGGCCAGCTACGACGAAAATGGTCGCCCGCAGGTGAACATCCGCCTCGATGGCCACGGCGGCGAGCTGATGAGCCGTGCCACCCGCAACAACGTGGGTCGCAGCATGGCGGTGATCTTCATCGAGCAGCGCCCGATTACCCGCTACGTGACTCAGGACGTCGACGGCGTCCAGAAAGAAGTGGCGGTCCAGAGCTTCAAGGAAGAGAAGAAGATCATCAGCTTGGCGACCATCCAGTCGCCGCTGGGCAGCCAGTTCCGCATCACCGGTCTGAACGGTCAGGGTGAGTCCTCGGAACTCGCCCTGCTGCTGCGTGCCGGTGGTCTGGCTGCCCCGATGTACTTCGCCGAAGAGCGCACCATCGGTCCGAGCCTCGGTGCCGAGAACATCATCAAGGGCATCGAATCCACCGAGTGGGCGATGGTCTTCGTGTCACTGTTCATCATGGCCATCTACCGCTTCTTCGGCTTCCTGGCCACCATCGCCCTGGCGTTCAACCTGGTGCTGCTGGTCGGTCTGATGTCGGTGATCGGTGCCACCCTGACCCTGCCGGGTATCGCCGGTATCGTGCTGACCCTGGGTATGGCGGTGGACGCCAACGTGCTCATCTACTCGCGGATTCGCGAGGAGTTGGCCAATGGCCTGTCGGTTCAGCGTGCGATCCACGAAGGCTTCGACCGTGCCTACACCGCGATCGTCGACAGTAACCTCACCACCCTGCTGGTGGGCGGCATCCTGTTCGCCCTCGGCACCGGTCCGATCAAGGGCTTTGCCGTGACCATGTCGCTCGGGATCATCACCTCGATGTTCACCGCCATCATGTTCACCCGCGGCATGGTCAACCTGATCTTCGGTGGCCGCAACTTCAAGAAACTGTGGATTTGAGGCCTGTCATGATCAAGTCAACCATCCGTTTCATGGCGATACGCAACGTTGCGTTCGCCATTACTGTGATCATCAGCCTGATCGGTATCGGCAGCCTGTTCGCCAAGGGTCTGAACTTCGGCCTGGACTTCACTGGCGGTACCCTGATCGAGCTCTCCTACGAGAAGCCGGCGAACCTCGAACTGATCAAGCAGGAGCTGGGTCAGGTGGGTTATCCGGATGCCGTGGTGCAGAGCTTCGGCGCCTCCACCGATGTGCTGGTGCGCCTGGCTGGCGAAGACCCGCAACTGGGCAACAAGGTCGCCGAAGCCCTGCGCAAGGTTGATGCCGAGAGCAAGTTCGAACTCAAGCGCGTCGAGTTCGTTGGCCCGCAGGTAGGCGAGGAGCTGCGTGACCAGGGTGGCCTGGCCATGCTGCTGGCACTGGGCGGCATCCTGCTGTACCTGGCCTTCCGCTTCCAGTGGAAGTTCGGCGTCGGTGCAGTTGCCTCGCTGGTCCACGACGTGGTTGTGACCCTGGGTATCCTGGCGTTCTTCCAGATTCCCTTCGACCTCACCGTCCTGGCGGCGGTCCTGGCGATGATCGGCTACTCGCTGAACGACACCATCATCATCTTCGACCGTATCCGCGAGAACTTCCGTGTGCTGCGTCGTGCGGACTTGATCGAAAACATCGACGTGTCTTGCACCCAGACTCTGCTGCGGACCATTGCGACTTCGATGTCGACCGCTCTGGCGCTGTTCGCCCTGCTGATGTTCGGCGGTGACAGCCTGCACGGCTTCGCCCTGTCGCTGCTGGTCGGTGTGGTGGTGGGTACCTACTCCTCCATCTACATCAGTGCCCCGGTGCTGATCTGGCTGAAGCTGACCTCCGAGGACCTTATTCCGCCGGCGAATACCGCCGAGGTGGACGATCGTCCCTGAGGTGATCTAGCGCCATGTGCGAGGCCCGGCAATGCCGGGCCTCGTCGTTTCTGATGTGTGAGACTAACGTCCCATTTGTCGGAATATTCCCATAGGCATGGGAACTCGGTGTTTTTTCGTCTATCCAAGGCAGGGAGTAGGGCATGCAAGCCCGCGATGGAAGAGTCAGGAGGTTCAAGTGAACAAGTCGATGCTCGTCGGTGCTGTTTTGGGTGCGGTTGGCGTGACTGCCGGCGGCGCCGTGGCCACCTACAGTCTGGTAGGTAACAACGGCCCGGAGTATGCAGAAGTGCTCGCTGTCCAACCGATCAATGAAACCGTGAAGACCCCGCGCGAGGTCTGCAATGACGTGGCGGTGACCCGCCAGCGTCCGGTCAAGGATCAGCATCAGATCGCCGGTACCGTGCTGGGTGCGGTAGCGGGCGGCCTGCTGGGTAACCAGGTTGGTGGTGGTACCGGCAAGAAGATCGCCACGGTCGCAGGTGCCGTAGGCGGTGGTTATGCCGGCAACAAGGTGCAGGAACACATGCAGGAAAGCGACACCTACACCACCACTGAAACCCGCTGCAAGACGGTTACCGATACCAGCGAAAAGCTGGTGGGCTATGACGTGAAGTACCAGCTCGACGGCAAGGTCGGTCAGGTGCGCATGGATCACGATCCGGGCCGGCAGATCCCGGTTAGCAAGGATGGTCAGCTGATCCTCAGTCAGCAGGGCGCTGTCCAACCTCAAGGTGGCGTAGCGGGCGTGCAGGAATAAGCGACGTCCCGAAAACGAAAAACCCGGCCAAGGCCGGGTTTTTTGTGGTCGCGTGAAGCGCGATCAGCGCTTCAGCGAAGGCGGCAGGTGCGGCTGGATGGCAGTCAGCACGGCCTTGAAGCACTTGGTGTTGCCCGCTACCACGTGGCCCTTCTCGAGGAAGTCGTGACCGCCGGTGAAGTCGCTCACCAGGCCACCTGCTTCCTGCACCAGCAGGGCGCCGGCTGCCATGTCCCACTCGGACAGGCCGAATTCCCAGAAGGCGTCGAAACGACCGGCAGCGACATAGGCCAGGTCCAGGCTGGCGGAGCCGGCGCGGCGGATGCCGGCGGTCTGACCGACCAGGCTGCGGAACATGCCCAGGTAGCTGTCGAGGTTGTCGAGCTGGTTGTCGCGGAAGGGGAATCCGGTGCCGAGCAGGGCGCCTTCCAGGCTTTTGCGCGGGCTGACGCGCAGGCGGCGGCCGTTGAGGGCGGCGCCACGGCCACGGCTGGCGGTGAACTCTTCCTGGCGAACCGGATCCAGGACTACGGCGTGTTCCAGGCGGCCCTTGTATTTGCAGGCGATGCTGACGGCGAAGTGCGGAACGCCACGGATGAAGTTGGTGGTGCCATCCAGCGGATCGATGATCCACAGGTAGTCGGCGCCTTCTCCCTTGCCTTCCAGCAGGCCGCCTTCTTCGCCGAGGATTCCGTGGTTCGGGTAGGCCTTGCGCAGGGCTTGCACGATGGACAGCTCAGCGGCGCGATCGACCTCGGTGACGTAGTCCTTGGCGTCCTTCTCGTTGACGGAGATAACGTCCAGGCGCTCGATAGAGCGGAAAATCAGTTCACCGGCGCTGCGAGCGGCGCGCAGGGCGATATTCAGCATGGGCTGCATGGGGAGTTCACCTGGGTCGTTAAAGAAGAAAGCCGCACATGGTATCAGAAAAAGCTCGAAGCAGGCAGGGGACGCTGCGTGATTCGTGGCGTTGCGTCGGGGCGTCCGGTAATATTCCGCTCCCTTAGAGCTTCCGCTGAGAGACTAGAGCGTTGCTGCAGAACATTCGCGTGGTACTGGTCAATACCAGTCATCCCGGCAATATCGGTGGTGCCGCCCGCGCCATGAAGAACATGGGCCTGTCGAAGCTGGTGCTGGTAGATCCCGTGGATTTTCCCAGCCCCGAAGCGCGCGCCCGGGCTTCCGGCGCCGACGGCATTCTTGACGCTGCCCAAGTGGTCGCCACCTTGGAAGAGGCGCTGGTGGGTTGCAGTCTGGTGGTGGGCACCAGTGCCCGTGATCGCCGAATTCCCTGGCCCCTGCTCGATCCGCGCGAGTGTGGCAGGACTTCGGTAGAGCAGGCGCAAGCCGGAGGTGAAGTCGCCCTGGTGTTCGGTCGCGAATATGCCGGCCTGACCAATGAAGAGTTGCAGCGCTGCCAGTACCACGTGCATATCCCTTCCAATCCGGAGTTCTCCTCGCTGAACCTGGCCGCTGCGGTCCAGGTGCTGGTCTATGAGGTGCGCATGGCCTGGCTGGAAGTGGAAGGACTGCCTAGCAAGGTGGAGAAGGTGGAAACCACCGCCATGCTCAACGCCCAGCCAGTCACCGTCGATGAGCTGGAGCGTTACTACGAACACCTGGAGGGTACTCTGGTGGAGATCGGCTTCCTCGATCCGGAGAAGCCCCGGCACCTGATGTCCCGGCTGCGTCGTCTCTATGGGCGAGCCAACATCAGCAAGCTGGAAATGAACATCCTGCGCGGCATCCTCACCGAGACACAGAAGGCCGCGCGGGGCGAAACAAGCAAGCGGAGTGACAAGTGATGTTCGACAGCATTCGAGAAGACATTCAAAGCGTGTTCCACCGTGATCCGGCTGCGCGCAATGCCTTCGAGGTGCTCACTTGTTACCCGGGCCTGCATGCCATCTGGTTGCATCGCGTGGCTCACGCTCTCTGGATTGCCGGCTGGAAGTGGCTGGCGCGGCTGGTTTCCAACTTCAGTCGCTGGTTGACCGGCATCGAGATCCATCCGGGTGCGAAGATCGGTCGCCGCTTCTTCATCGACCACGGCATGGGCATCGTCATCGGCGAAACGGCTGAGATCGGCAATGACGTCACCCTCTACCAGGGCGTAACCCTTGGCGGCACAAGCTGGAACCAGGGCAAGCGCCATCCGACGCTGGAGGATGGCGTGGTGGTGGGGGCGGGCGCCAAGGTGCTCGGCCCCTTCACTGTCGGCGCCGGCGCCAAGATCGGCTCCAACGCCGTGGTCACCAAGGAGGTGCCGGCAGGTGCTACCGCCGTGGGTATTCCGGGGCGAGTCATCGTCAAGGCCGATCCCGAGCAGGAAGCCAAGCGTCAGGCCATCGCCGAGCGTTTCGGCTTCGATGCCTACGGCCTGGGCCAGGACATGCCGGACCCGGTGGCGCGTGCGATCGGTCAACTGCTGGACCATGTGCAGGCAGTGGATGAGCGTCTGGACGGCATGTGTAAGGCGCTCACTGCGTTGGGCAGCGATTACTGCGCCAAGGCCCTTCCCGAGCTGCGTGATGAGGACTTCGCCGGGGTCAAGGACGACGAGCGCAAGCCGGTCGCCTGAGGTCCACTTATTCGACCTTGGTCCAGTGGGCTGAGGTCGGATTCTTAGGATGCTAACGGGATGTGCCTCTGCTATCATGCTCGCCCCTGCAAGATGCAATCCCGACTGTTTTAATCAGGCTTATAGTTGACTTAAATAGTCGGGAATCGCATACTCGCTGCATTCCAGCGATCCCGTGGTACCCACCATGCGACTGACCACCAAAGGCCGATACGCCGTCACCGCCATGCTCGACTTGGCGCTACATGCGCAGCACGGGCCGGTGTCTCTGGCAGATATTTCCGAGCGGCAGGGCATTTCCCTGTCTTACCTCGAGCAGCTTTTCGCCAAGCTCCGCCGTGGCAATCTGGTCAGCAGCGTGCGCGGGCCGGGCGGCGGCTACCAGCTTTCCCGTGACATGCATGGCATTCATGTCGCCCAGGTTATCGATGCGGTCAACGAGTCAGTTGATGCCACCCGTTGCCAGGGCCTGGGTGATTGCCATTCCGGTGACACCTGCCTCACTCACCACCTCTGGTGCGATCTGAGCCTGCAGATCCACGAATTCCTCAGCGGCATCAGCTTGGCCGATCTGGTCAATCGTCGTGAGGTCCAGGAGGTCGCACAGCGGCAGGATCAACGCCGCTGTGGAAGCAATGGCAGGATGCCGCACCTCGATAAGATTGAAGCGTCTGCCATCGATTGAGCAGGGCGCCGGCCCGTGATTGGCCTCGATACCTGATAGGAGAGCCCCGATGAAATTGCCGATTTACCTCGACTACTCCGCCACTACGCCGGTGGACCCGCGCGTCGCTCAGAAGATGAGCGAGTGCCTGCTGGTGGACGGCAACTTCGGTAACCCGGCCTCGCGTTCCCACGTGTTCGGCTGGAAAGCCGAAGAGGCAGTGGAGAATGCCCGTCGTCAGGTGGCAGAGCTGGTCAATGCCGACCCGCGCGAAATCGTCTGGACTTCCGGTGCTACCGAATCCGACAACCTGGCCATCAAGGGTGTCGCGCATTTCTACAGCGGCAAAGGCAAGCACATCATCACCTCGAAGATCGAGCACAAGGCGGTTCTGGACACCACCCGCCAGCTGGAGCGCGAAGGCTTCGAAGTGACCTACCTGGAGCCGGGCGAAGACGGCCTGATCACTCCGGCCATGGTCGAGGCTGCCCTGCGTGACGACACCATCCTGGTTTCGGTCATGCACGTGAACAACGAGATCGGCACCATCAACGATATCGCCGGTATCGGTGAACTGACCCGTGCCCGCGGCATCCTGTTCCACGTCGACGCAGCCCAGTCCACCGGTAAGGTGGAAATCGACCTGGAGAAGCTGAAGGTCGACCTGATGTCCTTCTCCGCCCACAAGACCTATGGCCCGAAAGGCATTGGCGCCCTGTACGTTCGCCGTAAGCCCCGCGTACGCCTGGAAGCCCAGACGCACGGCGGCGGCCACGAGCGCGGCATGCGCTCCGGTACCCTGGCGACCCACCAGATCGTCGGCATGGGCGAGGCCTTCCATATCGCCAAGCAGGAAATGGCCAGCGAGAACAAGCGCATCAAGGCCCTGGCCGATCGTTTCTGGGCCCAGATCGATGGCATGGAAGAGCTCTACCTGAACGGCAGCGCTACTTCCCGCGTACCGCACAACCTGAACGTCAGCTTCAACTATGTCGAGGGCGAGTCGCTGATCATGGCGCTCAAGGACCTCGCGGTCTCCTCTGGTTCCGCCTGCACCTCGGCCTCTCTGGAACCGTCCTACGTGCTGCGCGCCCTGGGCCGCAACGACGAGCTGGCGCACAGTTCCATCCGCTTCACCTTCGGCCGTTTCACCACCGAGGAAGAAGTGGACTACGCCGCTGCCAAGGTGCGCGAAGCGGTGAGCAAGCTCCGTGAACTGTCCCCTCTGTGGGATATGTATAAAGAGGGCGTCGACCTTTCCCAGGTCGAATGGCAGGCGCACTGACGCCACCCTGATGAGTGAGGAATAGTTACCATGGCTTACAGCGACAAGGTCATCGACCACTACGAAAACCCGCGTAACGTGGGCAAGCTCGACGCCCAGGACCCGAATGTGGGGACTGGCATGGTCGGCGCCCCGGCCTGCGGCGACGTGATGCGCCTGCAGATCAAGGTCAACGAGCAAGGCGTTATCGAAGACGCCAAGTTCAAGACCTACGGCTGCGGTTCCGCCATCGCTTCCAGCTCCCTCGCCACCGAGTGGATGAAGGGCAAGACCCTGGATGAGGCGGCTGCCATCAAGAACACCACCATCGCCGAAGAACTGGCCCTGCCGCCGGTGAAGATCCACTGCTCGGTGCTGGCCGAGGACGCCATCAAGGCGGCCGTCCACGACTACAAGCAGAAGAAGGGTCTGCTCTAAGCGCTCGAACGAGTAAGGAGTTGCAATGGCCATCAGCATGACTGAATCCGCCGCCCGTCACGTGCAGCGTTCCATCGAAGGTCGCGGCAAGGGTGAAGGTATCCGTCTGGGGGTGCGTACGACTGGCTGCTCCGGTCTCGCCTACGTGCTGGAGTTTGTCGATGAGGTGACCGGAGAAGACCTGGTCTTCGAGAGTCACGGCGTCAAGGTGATCATCGATCCCAAGAGCCTGACCTACCTCGATGGCACCGAGCTGGACTTCGTTCGCGAAGGGCTCAACGAAGGTTTCAAGTTCAATAACCCGAACGTGCGCGGCGAATGCGGCTGCGGCGAGAGCTTCAACGTCTGAGGCGTGTGTGGGAACTCCCTGTCATTTTGCGCTGTTTGACCTGAAGCCGGTCTATCGACTGGATCTCGACCAGCTTGCGACGCGTTATCGCGAGTTGGCGCGTACCGTCCATCCCGACCGATTCGCTGATGCTTCCGAGCGTGAGCAGCGCCTGGCGCTGGAACGCGCGGCGCAGCTCAACGACGCCTACCAGACACTGAAGAGCGCACCGCGACGCGCCTTGTACCTGCTGGCCCTGAAAGGGCGCGAGCTTCCGCTCGAAGTCACGGTGCAGGACCCGCAGTTCCTCCTGCAGCAGATGCAGTGGCGTGAAGAGCTGGAAGAATTGCACGACAGCGCCGACCTGGAGGGCGTCGCTGCCTTCAAGCGTCGGCTCAAGGCTGCGCAGGCCGAGCTCGATGTCGAGTTCGGCGAGTGCTGGGATGACGCCGAGCGCCGCGAAGATGCCGAGCGTCTGGTGCGCCGCATGCAGTTCCTCGACAAGCTGACCCAAGAAGTGCGCCAACTGGAAGAGCGCCTCGACGATTAACCCGCGATGCCGTCTTGGTTGCCGGTACGCCTGATAAATAGACAAGCATGGCCCTACTGCAGATCGCCGAACCCGGGATGAGCCCTCAGCCGCACCAGCGCCGTCTGGCGGTGGGTATCGACCTGGGTACCACCAATTCGCTGGTCGCCGCTGTGCGCAGCGGTGTCGCCGAGCCCCTGCCGGATGTCGATGGCCAGGTCATCCTGCCGTCCGCGGTCCGCTATCATGCCGACCACATCGAGGTCGGTCGAAGTGCCAAGCAGGCCGCTTCCAGCGATCCGCTGAACACCATCATCTCGGTCAAGCGCTTCATGGGGCGCGGCCTGGAAGACGTCAAGCAGCTGGGCGAGCAGCTGCCCTACCGATTCGTCGGTGGCGAATCTCACATGCCCTTCATCGAGACGGTCCAGGGCGCCAAGAGTCCGGTGGAAGTCTCGGCTGACATTCTCAAGACCCTGCGCCAGCGCGCCGAAAACACCCTGGGTGGCGAACTGGTCGGCGCGGTGATCACTGTGCCGGCGTACTTCGATGAAGCCCAGCGCCAGGCCACCAAGGACGCTGCTCGTCTTGCCGGCCTCAGCGTCCTGCGCCTGCTCAACGAACCGACCGCCGCCGCAGTGGCCTATGGCCTGGACAAGCAGGCCGAAGGCGTGGTCGCCATCTACGACTTGGGTGGCGGCACCTTCGATATTTCCATTCTGCGTCTGACTCGCGGTGTCTTCGAGGTCATGGCCACTGGTGGCGACAGTGCCCTGGGTGGTGATGATTTCGACCACGCCATCGCTGGCTGGATGGTGCAGCAGGCTGGCCTGTCTGCCGATCTGGATCCGGGTGCTCAGCGCAGCTTGCTGCGCGTTGCCTGCGATGCCAAGGAGGCCCTGACCGATACCGATAGCGTCGAGCTGGTCTATGGCGACTGGCGCGGCGTGCTGACTCGCGAGCAGTTCGATGCGCTGATCGAGCCCATGGTGGCGCGTAGCCTCAAGGCCTGCCGCCGCGCTGTGCGCGATTCCGGCATCGAGCTGGAGGAGGTCGAGGCCGTGGTCATGGTCGGTGGTTCCACTCGTGTGCCGCGTGTGCGTGAAGCGGTCGCGGAAATGTTCGGTCGTCAGCCGCTCACCGATATCGATCCCGATCAGGTAGTGGCAATCGGCGCCGCCGTACAGGCCGATATCCTGGCCGGCAACAAGCGCGGCGAAGAGCTGCTGCTTCTGGATGTGATTCCTCTGTCTCTCGGCCTGGAAACAATGGGCGGGCTGATGGAGAAGGTGATCCCGCGCAATACCACGATTCCCGTGGCGCGCGCCCAGGACTTCACCACCTACAAAGATGGCCAGACGGCCATGATGATTCATGTGCTCCAGGGTGAGCGCGAGCTGATCAAGGATTGCCGCTCCCTGGCACGCTTCGAACTGCGTGGCATTCCGCCCATGGTGGCCGGTGCGGCGAAGATTCGCGTGACCTTCCAGGTGGACGCGGACGGCCTGCTGGGCGTAACCGCCCGTGAACTCGCTTCCGGCGTCGAGGCGAGCATCCAGGTCAAGCCGTCCTATGGCCTGACCGACGGCGAAATCTCGCGCATGTTGCAGGATTCCTTCCAGTACGCCGGCGAAGACAAGAACGCCCGTGCCCTGCGCGAGCAGCAGGTCGAGGCCGAGCGCTTGCTGGAGGCGGTCCAGGCTGCCCTGGAGGTCGATGGCGAGCGCCTGCTGGATGAAGCCGAGCGTGCGGCGATCCTGGAGAGCATGCAAGCCCTACGCGAACTGGCGGCCGGCAGTGATGTCGCCGCCATCGAAGCCCAGATCAAGCGCCTGTCCCAGGTGACCGATGCCTTTGCCGCGCGTCGTATGGATGCCGCCGTCAAGGCCGCCCTGTCCGGCCGCCGACTCAACGAAATCGAGGATTGACCCAGAAATGCCGCAGATCATCATCCTGCCTCACGCCGAGCATTGCCCCGAGGGTGCTGTGATCGAAGCGACGCCGGGCGAAAGCATCCTGGATGCCGCCCTGCGCAGCGGCATCGACATCGAGCACGCCTGCGAGAAGTCCTGCGCCTGCACCACCTGCCACGTCGTGGTGCGTGAGGGCTTCAACTCGCTGGAAGCCTCCGACGAACTGGAAGACGACATGCTCGACAAGGCCTGGGGCCTGGAGCCCAATTCCCGTTTGTCCTGCCAGGCCCTGGTCGCCGATGAAGACCTGGTGGTGGAAATTCCGAAGTACACCATCAATCAGGTGTCGGAAGGTCACTGAGGCGCGGTTCGGCGTCGGCCGCATGTCGGTCGTGTCAGAGGCTCGCCCGCAAGGGCGAACTCTGCTGAGCGCCGCCCGCTAGAATCTGTAAACTGCGCGTCCTCGCCTGCTTTGCCCTGCCTGGCTCGCGAGTCGCGAAACCGCCTTTGGAGCGCCATATGAGCCTTAAATGGACCGACGTACTGGAAATTGCCATCCAGCTTGCTGAAGCCAAGCCGGATGTCGACCCGCGCTACGTGAACTTCGTCGATCTGCACAACTGGATCGTGGCTCTGCCGGAGTTCTCCGACGATCCCAAGCGCGGCGGTGAGAAGGTTCTGGAGGCCGTCCAGGCTGCCTGGATCGAAGAAGCCGACTGACTGGCTTCTGCCCCTGGGCTACGGCCCTACGCATTTCCCCCTAACCCGCGTATAATTCGCGGGTTTAATTTTTCGCTTTAATCCCTGTTTCTGGAGTTTTTCCATGGCTGTCGAACGTACTCTCTCCATCATCAAGCCGGACGCCGTTGCCAAGAACGTTGTGGGCGAGATCGTCACCCGCTTCGAAAAGGCCGGTCTGCGCGTCGTTGCCGCCAAGATGGTTCAGCTGTCCGAGCGTGAAGCCGGCGGTTTCTACGCCGAGCACAAAGAGCGCGGCTTCTTCAAGGACCTGGTTGCTTTCATGACCTCCGGCCCGGTTGTTGTTCAGGTCCTGGAAGGCGAGAACGCCATCGCCAAGAACCGTGAGCTGATGGGCGCCACCGATCCGAAGAAAGCCGACGCCGGTACCATCCGCGCCGACTACGCCGTTTCCATCGACGAGAACGCCGTACACGGTTCCGATTCCGAGGCTTCCGCTGCTCGCGAAATCTCCTACTTCTTCGCCGCCACCGAGGTGTGCGCTCGCATTCGCTAATCGCGAATGGGAGAGGGTGAAGCCATGACTGAATCGACCGGTAAAGTGAACCTGCTGGGTCTGACCCAGCCGCAACTGGAAAGCTTCTTCGAGTCCATCGGGGAGAAACGCTTCCGCGCCGGTCAGGTGATGAAGTGGATTCACCACTTTGGCGTCGATGATTTCGACGCCATGAGCAATATCGGCAAGGCCTTGCGCGACAAGCTCAAGGCCTCTGCCGAGATTCGCGGCCCTGAAGTGGTCAGCCAGGACATCTCCAGTGATGGCACCCGTAAATGGGTGGTCCGCGTGGCCTCCGGTAGTTGCGTCGAAACCGTGTATATCCCGCAAGGTGGTCGCGGCACCCTGTGTGTCTCGTCCCAGGCCGGTTGCGCCTTGGACTGCAGCTTCTGCTCCACGGGCAAGCAAGGTTTCAACAGCGACCTCACCGCCGCCGAAGTGATCGGCCAGGTGTGGATCGCCAACAAGTCCTTCGGGACCATCCCTGCGAAGATCGACCGTGCCATCACCAACGTGGTGATGATGGGCATGGGCGAGCCGCTGCTGAATTTCGACAACGTCGTCGCCGCCATGAACATCATGATGGACGACCTCGGTTACGGCATTTCCAAGCGCAAGGTGACCCTGTCCACCTCGGGCGTGGCGCCGATGATCGACAAGCTGGGCGAGGTGATCGATGTTTCCCTCGCGCTGTCGCTGCACGCGCCGAACGATCCGCTGCGCAATCAGCTGGTGCCGATCAACAAGAAATACCCTCTCGAAGTAGTGCTCGATGCCTGCCGCCGCTACATCTCCCGTCTCGGTGAGAAGCGCGTGCTGACCATCGAGTACACCTTGCTCAAGGACGTCAACGACCAGCCTGAACACGCTAGCCAGATGATCGAGCTGCTCAAGGACTTCCCCTGCAAGATCAACCTGATTCCGTTCAACCCCTTCCCGCACTCGGGTTACGAGCGGCCGAGCAATAATGCGATCCGCCGCTTCCAGGACCTGTTGCACAAGGCCGGGCACAATGTCACCGTCCGCACCACCCGCGGCGACGATATCGATGCTGCCTGTGGCCAACTGGTCGGCCAGGTCATGGACCGTACCCGCCGCAGCGAGCGTTACATCGCCGTGCGCCAGCTGAATGCCGAAGCGGAGGCGTCCAGCAACGCCGCGAACCGGAACTAGAGAAGGACACCCCATGACCCTGCGCGCTGCGCTGCTCCTCGTTTCCACCGCACTGCTCGCGGCCTGCGTGTCGACCGGTCAGGTCGATCCGATGAAGACCGACAAGGGTCGTGATGCAGCACGCGACGCCTACATCGAACTGGGTATCGGCTACCTGAAGCAAGGGGCCACCGAGCGGGCCAAGGTGCCGCTGAAGAAAGCCCTTGAACTGGACCCGTCCAACGCTGACGCCAACGCGGCCCTCGCCCTGGTATTCCAGACCGAGATAGAGCCGGAGCTGGCCGACCAGCACTACCGCAAGGCCCTGTCGTCCCGTAACGATGCGCGCATCCTCAACAACTACGGCAGCTTCCTCTACGAGCAGGGCCGTTATAAGGATGCCTACGACCGCTTCCAGCAAGCCACAGACGACAACCTCTATCCCGAGCGTTCGCGCGTGTTCGAGAACCTCGGCCTGACCGCGCTGAAGATGAACAATCCGGCGCTGGCCAAGCAGCACTTTGAAAAATCCCTGCGCCTGAATCGCCAGCAGCCCAAGGCGCTGCTGGAGATGGCCCAGCTGTCTTTCAACGAGAAGCAGTACGTGCCGGCTCGTGATTACTACCAGCGCTATTCCCAGATAGCCGAGCAGACCGCCCAAAGCCTGCTGCTCGGGTCGCGTCTGGCGACCATATTCGAAGACCGCAACCAGGCTGCCAGCCTCGGTCTGCAACTCAAGCGACTCTATCCCGGCACGCCGGAATATCAGCAATACCTGTCGGAGCAAAGATGAAAGCGTCGCATCCCGAAGCTGTAGCGGCGACCCGAGCCAACCCGGGCGAAACCCTGCGTCAGGCCCGTGAGAGCAAGGATTGGTCCCTGGGCGAGGTCGCCCGCCACCTGAACCTGACCGAGCAGGCCCTGCGTCAGCTCGAAGCTGGTGATTTCGAGCAGTTGCCGGGGCACACCTTCGCCCGTGGCTACGTGCGTGCCTACGCCAAGCTGCTGGGTATGGATCAGGCTGTTCTGGTCGCCGAGTTCGACCATTACACCGGCACCGATGCCAAGGGCAGCAATGTGCACAGCCTGGGTCGCATCGAAGAGCCCGTGCGCTTGTCCCAGAGCGTGCTGCGTATCGTCAGCTTCATCATTCTGGTGGCTCTTGGTGCTGTCGGCTTCTTCTGGTGGCAGGAGCATTCCAGTCGCAACAACGAAGAAGTGGCCAGCGTGAACATGGAGCATGTGGAAGTGGAAAGTGCCGACGGCACTACCCAAATCCATCCGCTCGACGAGCCGGAAGACCAGGCTGTGGCCGAGGCCCAAGAAGGCGACGCGCCGACCCCGGCTGAAGTTTCCCCGGAAACGGCTGCTCAACCGGAACAGCAGGCCGCTGCAGGCGCTGCCCCTGTTGTGCCGGCTGGTGAGGCCGCGCCTGCCGCCACGGCCCCGGTAGCACCGAACCCGGTACCGGCGATCGCCGCTCCTGCAGCACCGGCTGCGCAACCGACCGCTCCCATTGCTCCTGCCGCTACTGCTCCTGCAGTTCCGGTGGTTCCTGCCGCCCAGCCGGCAGCTCCGGTAGCTCCGACCGCTCCCGCTGCCACCCCGGCTCCCGCCACCGAGGCTCCGGCTCCCGTGGTAGCCCAGCAGGGCCAGGGCGTGGTGCGTATCCAGTTCACCGCCAATTGCTGGACCCAGGTCACCGATGCCGACGGCAAGGTGCTGGTCAGTGCCCTCAAACGCACCGGCGACAGTGTCGAGCTGGCTGGCAAGGCACCGCTGGAAGTTCGCCTGGGCTTCGCCCGCGGCGCGCAAATCAGCTACAACGGCCAGTCGGTCGACGTATCGCCTTATGTTCGCGGCGAGACCGCTCGCCTGAAGTTGGGGCAATAAGCCATGCATTGCGAATCCCCGATCAAACGCCGCGTTTCGCGGAAAATCTGGGTCGGTTCCGTACCGGTGGGCGGCGATGCGCCCATCGCCGTACAGAGCATGACCAACACCGATACCTGCGACGTCGCCGCCACCGTGGGCCAGATCCAGCGCCTGGTGGATGCTGGCGTCGATATCGTTCGCATCTCCGTACCGGACATGGACGCAGCCGAGGCCTTTGGTCGCATCAAGCAGCAGGTCCAGGTGCCGCTGGTCGCGGACATCCACTTCGACTACAAGATCGCCCTGCGCGTCGCCGAACTGGGCGTCGACTGCCTGCGCATAAACCCGGGCAACATTGGCCGAGAGGACCGCGTGAAGGCCGTGGTCGATGCCGCTCGCGACAAGGGCATCCCGATCCGCATCGGCGTCAATGCCGGTTCGCTGGAAAAGGACCTGCAAAAGAAGTACGGCGAGCCGACGCCGCAGGCCCTCGTGGAATCCGCCCTGCGCCATGTCGAGCACCTCGACAAGCTGGACTTCCAGGACTTCAAGGTCAGCGTGAAGGCCTCTGACGTGTTCATGGCCGTCGAAGCCTACCGCCTGCTGGCCAAGCAGATCGTGCAGCCGCTGCACCTGGGCATCACCGAAGCGGGTGGCTTGCGATCCGGCACCGTGAAGTCTGCGGTGGGCCTGGGCATGCTGCTCGCCGAAGGCATCGGCGACACCATTCGCATCTCCCTGGCGGCGGATCCGGTGGAAGAGGTCAAGGTCGGCTTCGACATCCTCAAGTCCCTGCACCTGCGCTCCCGTGGCATCAACTTCATCGCCTGTCCGAGCTGCTCGCGGCAGAACTTCGACGTGGTCAAGACCATGAACGAGCTGGAAGGGCGCCTGGAAGACCTGCTGGTACCGATGGACGTGGCCGTGATCGGCTGTGTGGTCAACGGTCCGGGTGAAGCCAAGGAGGCCCATATCGGCCTGACTGGCGGCACCCCGAACAACCTGGTCTACATCGACGGCAAGCCGGCGCAGAAGCTGAACAACGACAACCTGGTGGACGAGCTGGAACGGCTCATCCGCGAAAAGGCGGCTGCAAAGGCCGAAGCTGACGCGGCGCTGATCGCCCGTAGCTGAAACAAGGAACCCACGTGAGCAAGACCTTGCAAGCCATTCGTGGCATGAACGACATCCTGCCGGAGCAGACGCCCGCCTGGCGTTACCTGGAAAACACCGTCGCCGACCTGCTGGATAGCTACGGTTACAAGGAAATCCGCCTGCCGATCCTCGAGTTCACCGAGCTGTTCGCCCGTGGTATCGGCGAAGGTACCGATGTGGTCGATAAGGAGATGTACACCTTCCTCGATCGCAACGAAGAGTCGCTGACCATGCGCCCGGAAGGTACTGCGGGCTGCGTGCGCGCCGTGCTGGAGCATGGCCTCACCGGTGGCGGCCAGGTGCAGAAGCTTTGGTATGCCGGCCCCATGTTCCGCTACGAGAAGCCGCAGAAAGGTCGCTACCGCCAGTTCCACCAGATGGGTGTGGAAGTCTTCAACCTGCCCGGCCCGGACATCGACGCCGAGTTGATCGTCCTCACCTGGCGCCTGTGGAAAAAGCTCGGCCTGGCCGACGCCGTGACCCTGCAGCTGAACAGCCTGGGTTCCAGCGAGGCTCGCGCCCGTTACCGCGATGCGCTGGTCGCCTACCTGCAGGATCGTTATGACCTGCTGGACGAAGACAGCCAGCGCCGCCTGACCACCAATCCGCTGCGTATCCTCGACAGCAAGGATGGCGGTACCCAGGCCGTGTTGGTGGATGCACCGACTCTCCACGACTATCTGGATGAGGAGTCCCTGGCCCACTTCGAAGGCCTCAAGGCGCGTCTGGATGCCGTGGGTATCCGCTACGAAATCAACCAGAAGCTGGTGCGCGGCCTGGATTACTACAGCCGCACCGTCTTCGAGTGGGTGACCGACAAGCTCGGCTCCCAGGGCACCGTCTGTGCCGGTGGCCGCTACGACGGCCTGGTCACCCAGTTCGGCGGCAAGCCGACTCCGGGCGTGGGCTACGCCATGGGCGTCGAGCGCCTGGTGCTGCTGCTGGAAACCCTCGGCCTGGTGCCGGATGAGCTGAACAGCCCGGCCGATGTCTATATCTGTGCTTTCGGCGAAGCCGCCGAGCTGGCCGCCCTCGGCCTTTCCGAGCAGCTGCGCGATGCGGTTCCGGGCCTGCGCCTGCTGGTCAATGCAGGTGCCGGCAGCTTCAAGAGCCAGTTCAAGAAGGCCGACAAGAGCGGCGCCCGGTACGCGTTGATCCTGGGGGACGACGAACTGGCCAAGCGCGTGGTAGGTTGCAAGCCGCTTCGCGACGACAGCGAACAACAAAATATTGCCTGGGATGCTCTGGCTGAGCATCTCGCTGCCTGCCTGAAGCGGGCTTGAGCATCCAAAGATCAGGAGTACGGGGTTAAGCATGCAGACTGAAGAAGAACAGATTGCGCAGTTCAGGGACTGGTGGCAGCGCAACGGCAAACCCATGCTCACTGGCGGCGCACTGGCGCTGGCGGTGGTCTTCGGTTGGCAGGCCTGGCAGAAGTACGAAACCAATCAGGCCCAGGGCGCCTCGGTCGTTTACCAGCAACTGCTGGAAACCGCGCTGAATCCCAGCGGCACTCCGGATTCGGCCAAAGTCGCTGAACTGGCCGGCAAGCTGAAGAGTGACTTCGGTGGCACCCACTACGCCCAGTACGGCAGCCTGTTCGTGGCCAAGGTCGCGGTCGAGGCGGGCAAGCTGGACGACGCCGCTGCCGAGCTCAAGGCCGTGCTCGACAAGCCCGCCGATGCGACCCTCGGCGAACTGGCCCGCCAGCGCCTGGCCCGTGTCCTGGCTGCCCAGGGCAAGGCCGAAGATGCCCTCAAGCTGCTGGAAGGCGACGCCGACAAGGCCTTCGCCGCCAGCCGCGAAGAACTCAAGGGCGACCTGCTGGTGCAGCTGGGTCGTGCCGATGACGCGCATGCCGCCTACCTGAAGGCCAAGGCCGCACTGCCCGAAGACGCCGCCGTAGGTGGCCTGCAGATGAAGCTTGACGACCTGGCAAAAGGGGACGCGTGACGTGATGCGCTGGAAGAATGCCGCAGTGCTGGCCCTGGCCGTTCTGGCCGTGGGCTGCAGCAGCAACAGCAAGAAGGAACTGCCGCCGGCCGAGCTGCCCGATATCACTGAAGAGGTGAGTCTGGACAAGGGTTGGAGCCGCTCCATCGGCGATGGCCAGGGCGAGACCTATAACCTGCTGGTGCCCGCCGTCGACGGCGACACCATCTATGCCTCGGACGTCAACGGCGAGGTCATGGCGCTCAACCGCTTCAATGGCGACGTGATCTGGAAGCAGGATCTGGAACTCCCGGTATCCGGCGCCGTGGGCGTTGGCTACGGCCTGGTGATGGTCGGCACCCTGAAAGGTGAAGTCGTTGCCCTGGACGCCACCAACGGTGAAGAAAAATGGCGCGCCCGCGTCAACGGCGAAGTGCTGGCTCCGGCGGCCAACAACGGTGACGTGGTGGTCGTGCAGACCCAGAACGACACCCTGTTCGGTTTCGATGCCGCCACCGGCAACCAGCTCTGGATCTACGAGAACACCCCGGCGGTGCTGACCCTGCGTGGTACCGGCGCGCCCATCGTGACCAACAACCTGGCCGTGGCCGGCCTGTCCACCGGCAAGGTGCTCGCGCTGGATATCAAGCGCGGCATTCCGGTCTGGGAACAGCGCGTAGCCGTGCCCCAGGGCCGCTCCGAGCTGGATCGCGTAGTGGACATCGACGGTGGCCTGCTGCTGTCCGGCGGCACCCTCTACGTGGCCACTTACCAGGGCCGCGTCGCCGCCCTGGATCTGGAAAGCGGCCGTGTGCTCTGGCAGCGCGAAGCCTCCAGCTACGCCGGCGTCGCCCAGGGTTTCGGCAACGTCTACGTGAGCCTGGCCAATGGCACGGTGGAAGGCGTGGATGAGCGTTCCGCCTCCGCCCTGTGGAGCAACGACGCGTTGGCCCGCCGCCAGCTGTCCGCTCCGGAAGTCTTCTCCAGCTACGTGGCTGTGGGCGACTTCGAAGGTTACCTGCACCTGCTGAGCCAGGTGGACGGTCACTTCGTCGGCCGCGTGAAGATCGATGGCGACGGCCTGCGTGCCCGTCCGTTGGTGGTCGGTGAGTGGATGTATGCCTATGGCAACGGCGGCAAGCTGGTTGGCCTGACCATCCGCTAAGCTGAAGCCTGATGTCGGGCCGCTGCCGTCAAACGGCAGCGGCCTTTGTGTTTTCTGAAATAACGAGTGGAGAGCCTCATGGTTCCCGTAATTGCCCTGGTGGGTCGGCCCAACGTCGGCAAGTCCACCCTGTTCAACCGCCTGACCAAGACCCGCAACGCGATTGTCGCGGAATACGCAGGTCTGACCCGTGACCGCCAGTACGGCGAGGCGAAATGGCAGGGTCGCACCTATATCGTCATCGACACCGGGGGTATCTCGGGCGATGAGGAAGGCATCGACGCGAAGATGGCCGAGCAGTCTCTACAGGCCATTGAAGAAGCCGATGCGGTGCTCTTCATGGTCGACTCCCGCGCCGGCATGACCGCGTCCGACCAGATGATCGCCGAGCACCTGCGCAAGCGTAACAAGCGCAGCTTCCTGGTGGCCAACAAGGTCGACACCGTTGACCCGGACCTCGCCCGCGCCGAGTTCAGCCCTCTGGGCCTGGGCGACGCCCTGCCGATCGCTGCCGCGCACGGCCGTGGCATCAGCCAGATGCTGCAGGTCGCATTGGGTGAGTTCCCGCGCGATGACGGCGCCGACGAAGAGGAAGCGGCCAGCACCGAGGAAGTCGCTGAGGGCGAAGAAGCCAAGCGCATTCCCGGCCCGAGCGAGAAGGATGGCATCAAGATCGCCATCATCGGCCGCCCCAACGTCGGCAAGTCCACCCTGGTCAACCGTATGCTCGGTGAAGAGCGGGTGATCGTGTACGACCAGGCTGGCACCACCCGCGACAGCATCTACATCCCCTTCGAGCGCAACGAAGAGAAGTACACCCTGATCGACACCGCCGGCGTGCGCCGCCGCGGCAAGATCTTCGAGGCTGTGGAAAAGTTCTCGGTGGTGAAGACCCTGCAGGCCATCCAGGACGCCAACGTGGTGATCTTCGTGATGGACGCGCGCGAGGGTGTCGTCGAGCACGACCTCAACCTGCTGGGCTTCGTGCTGGAAACCGGCCGTGCGCTGGTCATCGCCCTGAACAAGTGGGACGGCATGGAGCCAAGTGAGCGCGACTACGTGAAGACCGAGCTGGAGCGCCGGCTGTTCTTCGTTGACTTCGCCGACATCCACTTCATTTCCGCGCTGCACGGCACTGGCGTCGGCCACCTGTACAAGTCGGTGCAGGAGTCGTTCCGCTCCGCCATCACCCGCTGGCCCACCAGCCGCCTGACGCAGATCCTCGAGGACGCGGTACAGGAGCACCAGCCGCCGCTGATCAACGGCCGCCGCATCAAGCTGCGTTACGCCCACCTGGGTGGTGCCAACCCGCCGCTGATCGTGATCCACGGGAACCAGGTGGAATCGGTGCCCAAGTCCTACTCGCGCTACCTGGAGAACACCTACAGGCGCGTGCTCAAGCTGGTCGGTACGCCGATCCGCATCGAGTACAAGGGTGGCGAGAACCCCTACGAGGGCAAGAAGAACACCCTCACCGAGCGTCAGGTGAACAAGAAGCGCCGTCTCATGTCGCACCACAAGAAGGCCGAGAAGAAGCGCCGCGACAAGAAGCGCTGATACCGGCTGGAAGAAGAGGGCGCCCATGGGCGCCCTTTTTCTTTCCGGGTGGAACTTGTCTTTACGCAGGAGCGAGCTCTGCTCGCGAATCGGACTGACACGCTGTTTCGCGAGCCGAGCTCGCTCCTAGAGGGCCATTCCTGTGGTGGCGAAATCCCCCAGGGCTTAAGCTATGACCCACTTCCCAGTCGCCAGCAGCCTGAAGAAATGATCGCCAGCAAGTTGCCCAACGTCGGCACCACCATCTTCACCCGCATGTCCCAGCTCGCCGCTGAAGTCGGCGCCATCAACCTGTCCCAGGGCTTCCCGGATTTCTCCGCGCCAGCCGCCCTGTGCGACGCGGTCGGCCGGCACATCGCCGCCGGACATAACCAATACGCCCCGATGACCGGCCTGCCCGCGCTGCGTGAACAGGTGGCGGCCAAGGTGGCCGCTTTCTACGGCCGTGCGGTCAGCGCCGATGCCGAGGTGACCATCACTCCCGGTGCCACCGAAGCTATTTTCTGCGCCATCCAGGCGGTGGTCCGCGCCGGTGACGAGGTGATCGTCCTCGACCCCTGCTACGACAGTTACGAACCATCCGTGGAGCTGGCCGGCGGCCGCTGCGTCCACGTGCCGCTGGCACTGCCGGGCTTCTCCATCGACTGGCAGCGCATGCGCGACGCCCTCAGCCCGCGCACGCGCATGATCATTCTCAACAGCCCGCACAATCCCAGCGGCGCGCTGATCTCCCGCGCCGAACTGGACCAGTTGGCCGAGCTGATCCGTGGTCGCGATATTTATCTGGTCTCGGACGAAGTCTACGAGCACCTGGTGTTCGACGACGTCAGCCACGTCAGCGTGCTCGCCCATGACGAGCTCTACGCGCGCGCCTTCGTGGTCAGCTCCTTCGGCAAGACCTATCACGTCACTGGCTGGAAGACCGGCTACGTGGTTGCCCCGCCGGCGCTTTCGGCCGAGCTGCGCAAGGTCCACCAGTATGTGAACTTCTGCGGCGTCACTCCGTTGCAGTGGGCGCTGGCCGACTTCATGGCGGCGCATCCGGAGCACCTGGCCGAGCTGCCGGCCTTCTACCAGGCCAAGCGTGACTTGTTCTGCGACTTGCTGGCCGGCTCGCGCTTCGGCTTCACCCGTGCCGCCGGTACTTACTTCCAACTGGTGGACTACAGCGCCATCCGCGACGACCTGGATGACGTGGCCATGTCCGAGTGGCTGACCCGCGAGCACGGCGTCGCCGCCATCCCGGTTTCGGTGTTCTACCAGCAGGCGCCCAAGGACCTGCGCCTGGTGCGCTTCTGCTTCGCCAAACGTGAGGAGACGCTGCGTCAGGCGGCGGAAAAGCTATGCGCGATCTGACCACCTTGCCGGACCTCAAGCTTGCCCTGGTGCAGACCACCCTGGCCTGGCACGACTGCGCCGCCAACCACGCGCACTTCGAAGCGCTGCTGGAGCAGGCGAGGAGGGCGGACCTGATTGTCCTGCCGGAGATGTTCACCACCGGCTTCTCCATGGATTCATCGGCCCTTGCCGAACCTGAACAAGGCCCGACCCATGCCTGGCTGCGCGAGCAAGCCAGGCGCCTCGATGCGGTGATCACCGGCAGCCTCATCATCCAGGCCGCCGACGGCAGCCATCGCAACCGCCTGCTCTGGGCGCGCCCGGATGGTGAAGTCTTGCATTACGACAAGCGACACCTGTTCCGCATGGCAGGCGAGCACAAGCACTACACGCCGGGCGAAACCCAGGCGCTGTTCGAGCTCAAAGGCTGGCGGGTGCGTCCGCTGATCTGCTACGACCTGCGTTTCCCGGTGTGGAGCCGTGATCCGCACGACACCGACCTGCTGCTCTACACCGCCAACTGGCCTGCGGCCCGTCGCCACCACTGGAACCGCCTGCTGCCGGCGCGCGCGATCGAGAACCTCTGCTTTGTCGCGGCAGTGAACCGTGTAGGGACCGATGGCAAGGGGCATGGCTACAGCGGCGACAGCCAGGTGCTGGACTTCCAGGGCGACAGCCTGCTGGATGCCGGCGATGGCGACGGCGTGTTCTTCGCCAGCCTGTCGGCTTCGCAGCTGGCTGCTTACCGCGAGCGCTTCCCGGCGATGCGTGATGCGGACGCTTTCGATCTGCATCTCTGAGCCCGGAGCGACCATGAGCGAACACAAGCCGCTACCTGCCGAAGGCAACCTGCTGGTGGCGGGGGAGAAGGTTTACAACACGCCGGTGGAAGTCACCCTGGCGGTGATTGGCGGCAAGTGGAAGTCGCTGCTGGTCTACCACCTGATCCCCGAGGCGCGGCGCTTCTCCGAGCTCAAGCGCCTGGTGCCGGGCATCACCGAGAAGATGCTGACCCAGCAGCTGCGTGAGCTGGAGCGCGACGGCATTGTCTCGCGCACGGTGTATGCCGAAGTGCCACCGCGGGTGGAGTACAGGTTGACCGAACATGGCATCAGCCTGAAACCGGTGCTGGATTCCATGTGCGCATGGGGTAAGTGCCACTGGCAGCAGCAGGGCTAGGGCGGGTGTCGCTCTAGGGTAGGGGCGAATTCATTCGCCAAGGGCGGCGTAGCCGCCGCAATTGGGATCCGATGACGGACCTGCGGCCCGTTTGGCGATTGAAATCGCCCCCACAAGGAATAGGCCCACGGACAAAAGAAAACCCCGCCAGATGGCGGGGTTTTTTATTGCGCTATCGGCTTCAGGCCGCTTCGGCCTCGGCCTGGCTCAGGGCGCGGTTGAGGGCGCTGAACAGGGCACGGAAGCTGGCGGTGGTGATGTTCTCGTCGATGCCGATGCCGTGCAGGGCACGGCCACCGTTGACGCGCAGCTCGATGTAGGCCGCGGCCTTGGCGTTGGTGCCGGCGCCGATGGCGTGCTCGGAGTAGTCCATGATCTCTACCTTCACCGGCAGGCTCGCTACCAGGGCCTCCAGCGGGCCCTTGCCCATGCCACGCAGGTGCTGGGTTTCACCGTTGAACTGAACTTCGATATCCACGGCGCTGGTGCCGTTCTCTTCCTGCAGGCGATGGCCTTTCAGGGTGAACGGAGTGCTGGCCTGCAGGTATTCGGCGTCCAGCAGCTTGTAGATCTGCTCGGCGGTCATTTCCAGGCCCAGGCGATCGGTTTCCTTCTGCACCACCTGGCTGAATTCGATCTGCATGCGGCGCGGCAGGCTGATGCCGTATTCCTGCTCCAGCAGGAAGGTGATGCCGCCCTTGCCGGACTGGCTGTTCACACGGATCACCGCTTCGTAGCTGCGGCCGATGTCGGCCGGGTCGATCGGCAGGTAGGGCACTTCCCAGACGGCGTCTTCCTTCTGCTGGGCGAAGCCCTTGCGGATGGCGTCCTGGTGGGAACCAGAGAAGGCGGTGTGCACCAGATCGCCCACATAGGGGTGACGCGGGTGGACCGGCAGTTGGTTGCATTCTTCGACGACCTTGCGCACGGCATCGATGTCGGAGAAGTCCAGTTGCGGGTGCAGGCCCTGGGTGTACATGTTCAGCGCCAGGGTCACCAGGTCGACGTTGCCGGTGCGTTCGCCGTTGCCGAACAGGCAGCCTTCCACGCGGTCTGCGCCGGCCATCAGGCCCAGCTCGGTCGCGGCTACGCCAGTGCCACGGTCGTTGTGGGTGTGCAGGCTGATGATCACGGAGTCACGACGGCTGACGTGGCGACCGAACCATTCGATCTGGTCGGCGTACACGTTCGGCGTGGCGCATTCCACGGTGGCCGGCAGGTTGAGGATGATCTTCTTCTCAGGAGTCGGCTGCCAGACGTCGATCACGGCGTCGCAGACTTCGACCGCGAACTCCAGCTCGGTGGAGCTGAAAATTTCCGGCGAGTATTGGAAGGTCCAGTCGGTGCCGGGCTGCTCGGCGGCCAGCTTCTTGATCAGCTTGGCGGCGTTGGTGGCGATCTCGATCACGCCGGCCTTGTCCTGGTTGAAGACGATGCGGCGGAAGGACGGCGCGGTGGCGTTGTAAACGTGGACGATGGCCTTCTTCGCGCCCTTCAGGGACTCGAAGGTGCGGGTGATCAGGTCCTCGCGGGCTTGGGTCAGCACCTGGATGGTCACGTCATCCGGAATGTGGCCGCCTTCGATCAGTTCGCGGACGAAGTTGAAATCGGTATCCGAGGCGGACGGGAACGCCACCTCGATTTCCTTCAGGCCCACCTGCACCAGGGTCTTGAAGAAACGCATCTTCTTCTGCGCGTCCATCGGCTCGATCAGCGACTGGTTACCGTCGCGCAGGTCGGAGCTGCACCAGATGGGGACTTCGGTGATGGTCTTCGACGGCCAGGTACGGTCCGGCAGGTTGATGGCCGGGAACGGACGGTACTTGTTGGACGGGTCTTTCAGCATGCTCATGGGGCAAATCCTTTTTACTGCGGGCCGTGTGAAGGTCGGCCAGGCATTGGAAATCGGCGGGTGCGGCGGAGTTCGGATTCAGCCACGCAGTCGGGGGCTGACCAGTCGCAGGCAGGCGTGTTGGCGCAGAAGGATGAGAGTGTGTGCGGTTTTCATAGGGGCTAACCCTATTCATCGTGAGTGAATATGGCAAGCATCGTGGAAAAAATGGTGAAAAAGAGCGCAAGAATCTGCAAAGCGGAAAATTATTGCGTGAACGGAGCGGGTTTCTAGGAATGATTGCGCGGCTTCTTTGGCGCGAGGCAGCCAGCCCGCGAAAGGCCCATTGCCGGGCAATCCGCGGGCAGTGCTCGGATCATTGCGCGGGAGGCAGGCGCAGTGTGCGCATGTCCGCACCGCTTGGGTGCTGGAAGACCCGCAGGCCGAACTCCGGAAGTATTGCCAGCAGGTGGTCGAAGATGTCGGACTGGATGGCCTCGTAGCGGGCCCAGGCGGTGGTGTTGGTGAAGCAGTACAGCTCCAGGGGCAGTCCATCGGCGGTGGGGGCCATCTGCCGCACGAGCAGGGTCATGTCCTTGCGGATGTCCTGGCTCTCCCGCAGGTAGTTCTCCACATAGGCGCGGAAGGTGCCGAGGTTGGTCAGTTGGCGGCTGTTGACCGGCAGGCGCTCGTCTTCGTCCAGCTGGCTGTTCCAGGACAGCAGCTCGCTCTGCTTGACGGTGAGGTAGCTGTCCAGCAGGCGGAAATCGTGCAGTCGCTCAATGTCGTCCTGATTGAGGAAGCGCACGCTGTTCTGGTCCAGGTACAGGCAACGCTTGATCCGCCGGCCCCCCGATTCCTGCATGCCGCGCCAGTTCTTGAACGAATCGGTGATGAAGCGCTTGGTGGGAATGGTGGTGATGGTCTTGTCCCAGTTCTGCACTTTTACCGTGTGCAGGGCGATGTCGATGACGTCGCCATCGGCGTTGAGCTGCGGCATTTCCACCCAGTCGCCGACGCGGATGATGTCGCTGGAGGTGATTTGCACGCTGGCCACCAGGGACAGCAGGGTGTCCTGGAAGATCAACAGCAGCACGGCGGCCATGGCGCCCAGGCCGGAGAGCAGGATCAACGGCGAGCGGTCGATCAGGCTGGCGATGATCAGAACGGTGGCGATGGCGAAGATGGCGATCTTCAGCACCTGGATATAGCCCTTGATGGGCCGCAGGTGGGCGTCCTTGCGGCGCAGATACAGGCCGTTGACGATGTTCAGTGCGGCGCTCAGGGCCAGGGCGATGGTGAGGATGATGAAGGCGGCACAGACGTTGGTGATGATCTCCACCAGCGCATTCGGCAGGTTTGGCACCACCCGCACGCCGCCGGTCAGCACCAGGGCGGGCACCACGTTGGCCAGGCGCTTGATCAGTCCGTGGTCCTGGATATGCACGCCAGTGAGGCGGAACAGGCCACGGATCAGGATGCGCTGGACGATCCAGTTGGAAATCCACGCGAGGAGGAGGAGGACGGCGGTGGTGACGATGGTGTGCAGCTCTTCATGCTGCCGCAGCCAGGCGAGCCAGGGGGTGACATCGTTCTGCATGGGCGCTCCCTTGGAGAGTCTGGTGAGCGGGGTGGGCCCCGGAAAGCGCCGGACCTTAGCAAATCCTCCAGGCCCGCCCCAGGCCTGGGGTGTAAGCGTAGATGTCGGTCAGGGTTTGTAGGCGCCAATGAAGATGGCCGGGTCCACGCGCACATCGTTGAGGCTGACGTTCCAGTGCATGTGCGGGCCGGTGGCACGTCCGGTGGCGCCGACGCGGCCCACCACGCCGCCGCGTGGCAGCTGTTGGCCGAGCTTCACCTCTACCTTCGACATATGACAGAACATGCTGATCAGGCCCTGGCCGTGGTCGACGAACACTGTCCTGCCGTTGAAGAAGTAATCGCCGATGAGGATCACCTTGCCCGCCGCCGGGGCCTTGATCGGCGTGCCGGCGCCCACGGCGAAGTCCAGGCCGGAATGCGGGTTGCGTTCTTCGCCATTGAAGAAGCGACGCAGGCCGAAGGGGCTGGAAAGCGGGCCGTTCACCGGCTTGTCGAACAGCAGGTTGCTCGGTGTTCCGGGGCTGAAGCGGCGGTAGGCGGTAGTCTGCTCGGCCAGTTCGCGGTCGATGCGCTTGAGGTCTTCCGGCAGCGGATTCACCTGGCGCTTGTTGGTCAGTTTGATGTGCTGCTCGCGATAGGTGCGTGGGCCGACGCTGAAGGCCAGCTTGCGTCCATCGCTCACGTCTATCTGCTGCTGACCCGCCTTGGTCCCCAGCGGAATGCCGACGATGGCGATCCAGTCGCGACCATCTTCTTTCACCACCAGCACCGGTTTGCCCTGGTAGCGTGCAGTGGGCGCCTGGGTGGCGCTGCCGAGCTGGATCACTGCCACGCCGCCCGGTACCGGCTTGTTCAGCAGGCGGGTGATGAAACCTTCGGCATGGACGGGCAGGGCGAGGCAGAGGAGCAGGGCGGCGAGCAGGCGCATGGTCAGTCCAGCAGGGAGAGGTTCACGGGGGTGAGGTGATTGTCTTCGACTCGCACGTCCAGCTCGCCCTCGGCGAGGCGGGCCTTCAGGCGCTGGCCGGGGCGTGTCTGGCTGGCGGCGCGGATGGCCTGGCCGCGTTCGTCCAGCAGGATGCTGTAGCCGCGGCCGAGGGTGGCCAGGGGGCTGACCACGTGCAGGGTCTGGGCCAGGGCGTCGAGCTTCTGTCGACGGTCCTTTATGGCGTCTCGGGCGGCGCGGGGCAGGCGCTCAGCCAGGCTGTCCAGCCGCTGACGCAACAGCGCCAGGGTGCGCCCTGGATGCTGCGCGGCGAGACGGGTATCGAGGCGCACCAGGCGTTCGTGGCGAATTTGCAGCTGGCGCTCGAAGGCCCGGCGCAGGCGCATGTCCAGGTCGTCCAGACGCTGGGCCTGCTGGCGCAGTCGTTCGCCGGGGTGGCGCAGGCGGCGGAACAGACCGTCCAGGCGCAGGCGCTCGCGGGTCAGGTGTTCCCGCATGCGCAGGACCAGGCGTCGATGCAGGCTGTCCAGGCGCTGTTGCAGTTCACTGGCGTCCGGGGCCAGCAACTCGGCGGCGGCGGAGGGGGTTGGAGCGCGTACGTCAGCGACGAAATCGCTGATGGAGACGTCCGTCTCGTGGCCAACGGCGCTGACGATGGGCGTCTTGCAGGCGGCCACCGCGCGGGCGACGGCTTCTTCGTTGAAGCACCAGAGGTCCTCCAGCGAGCCGCCGCCCCGGGCCAGGATCAATGCATCAAAGCCCTGCGCATCGGCCAGCGCCACGGCGCGGACGATCTGTGCGGTGGCTTCGCGGCCCTGCACCGCGGTGGGGATCAGGGTCAGCTGCACCTGGGGGGCACGGCGGCGGAATACGCTGATGATGTCGCGGATCACCGCGCCAGTGGGCGAGCTGACGATGCCGATGCGCTGCGGGTGGGCAGGCAGCGGGCGCTTGCGTTCGGTGGCGAACAGCCCCTCGGCGGCAAGCTTTTCCTTCAGTGCTTCGAACGCCAGGCGCAGGGCGCCGTCGCCGGCGGGTTCAACGGTGTCGGCGATCAGCTGGTAGTCGCCACGGCCTTCGAACAGCGAGACCTTGCCGCGCACCCGCACGGCGAGGCCATCACGCAGGGCCTGACGCACGCGCTGGGCATTCTGTCGGAACAGCGCACAGCGGACCTGAGCCTGGGCATCCTTGAGGGTGAAATAGAGGTGGCCGGAAGCGGGGCGGGCGAGGTTGGAAATCTCGCCTTCCACCCAGACCTGCGGGAACACGTCCTCCAGTAGATGGCGGGCGCGCTGGTTGAGCTGGCTGACGGTCAGCACCTCGCGGTCGAGGCCGAGCCGTTGGAAGGGGTCTTTGAGCATGGGCGGAAATGATAATGGCTTTGCCGCCATGCGCCATAGTTGACGGTTGAAGGGCGATGGTTAAGCTGCGCGCCCTTTCCACCGCAGCAGGAGCCAGAGATGGAATCGAGCCAGTTGATCATCGTGCCGCAGATATCCACCGTTCCCGGGCATCAGGCCCTGGTCGGGCGCATGCTGCGCTGGCTGGCCCAGCGCGAGGTGGTCGAAGCGCTGCCGAGCACCTGTGGGCTGCGCGGCAATCGTATGGCCTATGCCATCGCCGCCGGTGCGCGGAACGTGGTCGAGCATCCCGAGCGTCTGCCATACGGCCAGCCGGTGAATGGCCTGGAGCTGGTGGACAAGCGCTGTATCTACACGCCTACACGCGACTTCCTCAATGAAGCGGGCTGCCCCGAATGCCGCCAGGAAGTCGGCGAACCGCTGTTCGAAAGCCTGGAAGAATGGTGGCCGGGGCATACCGACAACTTCAGCTGCCCGGAATGCGGCTTCGAGGACGACATCAATGGCTTCCTCTTCCTGCAACCCTGCGGCTTTTCCAATCTCGGTTTCATCTTCAACGGCTGGGGCGAAACCCGCTTCACCCAGGCCTTCCTCGACGCCTTCGGCGAGCGACTTGGATACCCGGTGCGCCAGGTTCGGGCGGACGGGTGACCGGGGGCGTGATTTTCGTCGCGAAACGGCGTGGAGGGCTTCGTTTCGTCGATTGTGGGGCTGCGTTTTGAAATTAATTCGCGTCCGCGACCAGAAACCCGATCTGTAGCCCGTCGGCCGCGTTGAGCAGTGGCCGTGGCCTCGTTATAATGGCGCGCTTCCAATTTTCCCGCCTGGGAGCCCCCGCCATGCTGCGCATCAGCCAAGAAGCCCTGACCTTCGACGACGTTCTCCTGATTCCGGGATATTCCGAGATTCTGCCCAAGGATGTCAGCCTCAAGACCCGCCTGACCCGCGGCATCGAACTGAACATCCCGCTGGTATCCGCGGCGATGGATACCGTGACCGAAGCCCGCCTGGCCATCGCCATGGCCCAGGAAGGCGGCATCGGCATCATCCACAAGAACATGACCATCGAGCAGCAGGCTGCCGAAGTGCGCAAGGTCAAGCGTCACGAGACCGCCATCGTCCGTGACCCGGTGACCGTCACCCCCTCCACCAAGATCATCGAACTGCTGCAGATCGCCCGTGAATACGGCTTCTCCGGCTTCCCGGTGGTGGAAGAGGGCGAGCTGGTAGGCATCGTGACCGGCCGCGACCTGCGCTTCCGTCCGAACGTCGGCGACACCGTTGCCGCGATCATGACTCCCAAGGAAAAACTGGTCACCGCCCGTGAAGGCACCCCGCTGGAAGAAATGAAGGCCAAGCTCTACGAAAACCGCATCGAGAAGATGCTGGTGGTCGACGAGAACTTCTATCTGCGCGGCCTGGTGACCTTCCGCGATATCGAGAAGGCCAAGACCTACCCGCTGGCTTCCAAGGATGAGCAGGGCCGTCTGCGCGTTGGCGCGGCGGTGGGCACCGGCGCCGACACCGGCGAGCGCGTTTCCGCGCTGGTTGCCGCGGGTGTCGACGTGGTGGTGGTGGACACCGCACACGGCCACTCCAAGGGCGTGATCGAGCGCGTTCGCTGGGTCAAGGACACCTTCCCGCACGTGCAGGTGATCGGTGGCAACATCGCTACCGGCGAAGCCGCCAAGGCCCTGGCCGAGGCTGGCGCTGACGCGGTCAAGGTCGGTATCGGCCCGGGCTCCATCTGCACCACCCGTATCGTTGCCGGCGTCGGCGTACCGCAGATCTCCGCCATCGCCAACGTCGCCGCCGCCCTGGCCGGCTCCGGCATCCCGCTGATCGCCGACGGCGGCATCCGCTTCTCCGGTGACCTGTCCAAGGCCATCGTGGCGGGCGCTTCCTGCGTGATGATGGGCTCCATGTTCGCCGGTACCGAAGAGGCTCCGGGCGAAGTCGAACTGTTCCAGGGCCGTTCCTACAAGGCCTACCGTGGCATGGGCTCGCTGGGCGCCATGGCGCAGTCCCAGGGCTCGTCTGACCGTTACTTCCAGGACTCCTCGGCCGGTGCCGAGAAGCTGGTTCCGGAAGGCATCGAAGGCCGTGTTCCCTACAAGGGCACCCTGACCGCGATCGTTCACCAGCTGATGGGCGGCCTGCGTGCCTCCATGGGCTACACCGGCTGCTCCACTGTCGAGGAAATGCGCACCAAGCCGCAATTCGTGCGCATCACCGGCGCCGGCATGGCCGAGTCCCACGTCCACGACGTGCAGATCACCAAGGAAGCCCCGAACTACCGCGTTGGTTGAGGCTGACTGAAAGCTAGTGCGTCACGGGGCTGTCTGATTCAGCCCCGTGTCGTTTGTGAATTCCGTAACGAGAGATGGCCATGTCCCAAGACATTCACGCCCACCGGATCTTGATCCTCGACTTCGGTTCCCAGTACACCCAGCTGATCGCCCGCCGCGTGCGCGAGATCGGCGTGTACTGCGAAATCCACCCGTTCGACATGAGCAATGAGGCGATCCGCGCCTTCGCTCCGCGCGGCATCATCCTCGCCGGTGGCCCGGAGTCGGTTCACGAAGCCAACAGCCCGCGCGCCCCGCAGGCTGTGTTCGACCTCAATGTGCCGCTGTTCGGCATCTGCTACGGCATGCAGACCATGGCCGAGCAGTTGGGCGGCAAGGTGCAGGGTTCCGACCTGCGCGAATTCGGTTATGCCCGTGTCGACGTGGTGGGCAAGGCCCGCCTGCTCGACGGCATCGAAGACCACGTGGACGACGATGGCGTCCTCGGCCTCGACGTGTGGATGAGCCACGGCGACAAGGTCACCGACATGCCTGCCGGCTTCCACATCCTGGCCAGCACCCCGAGCTGCCCGATCGCCGCCATGGCTGACGATCACCGCGCCTACTACGGCGTGCAGTTCCACCCGGAAGTGACCCACACGAAGCAGGGCGGTCGCATCCTTTCCCGCTTCGTGCTGGACATCTGCGGCTGCGCCGCCCTCTGGACCCCGTCCAACATCGTCGAAGACGCCATCGCCACCGTGCGTGCCCAGGTGGGCTCGTCCAAGGTGCTGCTGGGCCTGTCCGGCGGCGTGGACTCCTCGGTGGTTGCGGCCCTGCTGCACAAGGCCATCGGCGACCAGCTGACCTGCGTCTTCGTCGACAATGGCCTGCTGCGCCTGCACGAGGGCGACCACGTGATGGCCATGTTCGCCGAGAACATGGGCGTACGCGTGATCCGCGCCAACGCCGAAGAGAAGTTCCTCTCCCGGCTGGCCGGCGTTGCCGACCCGGAAGAGAAGCGCAAGATCATCGGCCGCACCTTCATCGAGGTGTTCGACGAGGAAGCCACCCGGCTGCAGGGCATCAAGTTCCTCGCCCAGGGCACCATCTACCCCGACGTGATCGAGTCGGCCGGCGCCAAGACCGGCAAGGCCCACGTGATCAAGTCGCACCACAACGTCGGTGGCCTGCCGGAAGACATGCAGTTCGAACTGGTCGAGCCGCTGCGCGAGCTGTTCAAGGACGAAGTGCGCAAGATCGGTCTGGAACTGGGCCTGCCTTACAGCATGGTCTACCGCCACCCGTTCCCCGGCCCGGGCCTGGGCGTGCGCATCCTCGGCGAAGTGAAGAAGGAATACGCCGATCTGCTGCGTCGTGCCGACCACATCTTCATCGAAGAGCTGCACAAGGCGGACTGGTACCACAAGACCAGCCAGGCCTTCGTGGTGTTCCAGCCGGTGAAGTCCGTCGGCGTGGTCGGTGACGGCCGTCGCTACGCCTGGGTCGTTGCCCTGCGCGCGGTGGAAACCATCGACTTCATGACCGCCCGCTGGGCGCACCTGCCCTACGAGCTGCTGGAGACTGTCTCCAACCGCATCATCAACGAGATCGAAGGCATCTCCCGCGTCACCTACGACGTGTCGAGCAAACCGCCGGCGACCATCGAGTGGGAATGATGCGAGTGCGCAAGCATTAGCGAAACGGAACCGGCCAGGCCTCAAAGCCTGGCCGGTTTGTTTTGGGGGGCGCTTGCGGGCCGGGCTCTTTGTGGGGGCGAATTCATTCGCCAAGGGCAGCGCAGCTGCCCCAGTGCTCTTTTGGAGCAGGCCTGCGGCCTGCCTGGCGAATGAGTTCGCCCCTACAGGATCAGGCATTGGCGCGGGTATCCACCACCAGCGTCAGCCGGGCGATGAATCCGTCACCGTCCTCCACCAGCGCCGCCACCGACTGTTCCCCGCCCTGTCGGCGATAGATGTAATCCTGCTCCCGGGGCGTCCAGGCCTGGCCGGGATGCGCGTAGGGCGGCCGGGCCATGGCTGGGCGGATGATTGCTTCCGGGAAGTACAGCTGGCCTGTGTGGATATCCTGTTCGCCCAGATGCACCTTGAGGTGCACGTGATTGGTCCGCCCCGGGTAGTAGCCGGGAAGAATGCTGCGGAATTCCGCGCGGCCATCATCGTCAGTAATCTGCACGCCGCGCAGGAAGCGGCTCGCCGAATCGGCGCCGACGCCCGAGTAGGCGCCCTGGGCGTCGCAGTGCCAGATCTCCAGGGCGGCATCCCCCAGCGGGCGGCAACCGTCCGCCTGCAGCACGTCGAATTGCAGTCTCAGGGGCGTGCCCGGCCTGCCATCGGTGATGTCCTGGCGCAGCAGCGCATCTTCCAGGTAGAAGGGCCCGGCCGTCTGTTCCGGGCTGAGGCGGCAGACTCCGGTGCCTTCGGCCTGGCCCAGGCGAGGCCAGTTCAGCAGCACGAATCCTCCAATGCAGAGCTGCATCATTTCGCGGCGGGTGGGATGCATGGGCGTGCTCCTCTGGGGCCAACTTCTCCATCCTACGCCCGGCGGTGAAGGGCGGCTGCGCCCATCGGTCGCGGCTAATGCAGATGCTTTCACTTATCTTTCACAGTCCCGGGGTGTATCTTGTGCGCCCCGAAAGCCAGCCCGGCAGAGGCTGGTTCGATTAGCCGATGGGACAGCCCCGTTCTTCCCCAGAGGAGCCTGACCCCCATGTCCTTCACTCGCAGACAGATTCTCGGTGGCCTGGCCGGTCTCGGCGTGGTTGGCCTGGGTGCCGGCGGCGCCCGCTACTGGCTGGGCCGCAGCCTGGATGCCAAGACCCACGACTACGAACTGATCGCCGCACCGCTGGACCTCGAACTGGTCGCCGGCCACAAAACGCCTGCCTGGGCCTATGGCGGCCAAGCGCCGGGCGTCGAGCTCCGTTCCCGCCAGGGCGACTGGCTGCGGGTGCGTTTCATCAACAAGCTCGACGAACCCACCACCGTCCACTGGCATGGCATCCGCGTGCCGCTGGAAATGGACGGCGTGCCCTATGTGTCGCAGCTGCCGGTGCTGCCCGGCGAGTATTTCGACTACCGCTTCAAGACCGACGACGCCGGCAGCTTCTGGTACCACCCGCACCTGTCCAGTGCCCACCAGCTGGGACGCGGCCTGGTCGGCCCGCTGATCGTCGAGGAGCGCGAACCCACGGGCTTCAAGCACGAGAAAGTGCTCAGCCTGAAGACCTGGCACGTGGATCAGGAAGGTGCGTTCACCGCCTTCAGCGTACCCCGCGAGGCCGCCCGCGAAGGCACCCGAGGCCGCCTGACCACCATCAACGGCAAGCCGCTGCCGACCGTGGAGCTGCCGGCGGGCCAGGTAGTGCGCCTGCGTATCCTGAACCTGGACAACACCGTCACCTACCGGCTCAACCTGCCGGGGGCCGAGGTGCGCATCTATTCCCTGGATGGCCACCCTGTGGAACCCCGTGACCTGGGCAAGGAGTACTGGCTGGGGCCGGGCATGCGCATTGAACTGGCCATCAAGGTGCCGGCCGAAGGCACTGAGCTGCCGCTGCGCAACGGTCCGCTGCGTCTGGCGACCCTGAAGAGCGTGGCCAGCAGCGAGGTGCCCGGTGACTGGCCAGCGGCGCTGCCGGCCAACCCGGTGCCGGAGCCCGATCTGCAGAAGGCCGAAGTGCTGCGCTTCAATTTCGAATGGGCCGCTACCCTGGCTAGCGCGACTGGGCAGCCGAACAACTACTGGCAGATCAACGGCAAGGCCTGGGACATCAACGACAAGACCTGCGCGGACCGTCCCATCGCCAAGTTGAAGAAGGACGGCCACTACATCTTCGAGCTGCGCAACATGGCCCAGTACCTGCACCCCATCCATCTCCACGGCATGGCGTTCAAGGTGCTGGACTCGGACCGCAAGTCCATCATTCCCTATTTCACCGACACCTACCTGCTGGGCAAGAACGAGACCGCGCGCATCGCGCTGGTAGCAGAGAACCCGGGGATATGGATGTTCCACTGCCACGTCATCGACCATATGGAAACCGGCCTGATGGCCGCCATCGAAGTAGCCTGAGCCGACCATGCGCCAACCCCAGATCATCGACCGCAGCCGCGACGAATACTTCATGCGTGAGGCCCTCGCCCTGGCCCTGCAGGGGGCGGCGCTGGGCGAGGTGCCGGTGGGCGCGGTGCTGGTCAAGGATGGCGAGATAGTTGGGCGCGGCTTCAACTGCCCCATCTCCGGTCACGACCCCAGCGCCCATGCCGAGATGGTGGCGGTGCGCGATGCCGCCAGCCGCCTGGAGAACTACCGGCTGGTGGGCAGCACCCTCTACGTCACCCTGGAGCCCTGCAGCATGTGCGCCGGGCTCATCGTCCACTCGCGGATCACCCGCGTGGTCTACGGCGCCACCGAACCCAAGGCGGGCGTGGCGGTCAGCCGTGGCCAGTTCTTCAACCAGGAATTCCTCAATCACCGGGTGCTGGTGGAGGGCGGGGTGCTGGCGCAGGAATGCAGCGAGATGCTCTCGGGGTTCTTTCAGGCACGGCGCGCGGCTCGCAAGGACGTCTGACTCGGGCGCTGCCGACAGGCTATTCGACCAAGGTCGGGACCATTCTCACTAGACCCAGAAACTTCCTGTGCTAAGGTGCGCGGCCGCCCGAAAAGGGGCGTCCCAGAGCGGCTCGAGCATGAGTCGCTGGGGAAGGCTCCGGCATGGGGCCACCGCCAGGAGGCATCCGCAATCCCGTTGTCCCGCAGTGCCCGATTCACCGTTTGACGGAAAGGCCATGGCAGCTTCAGGTCAGGGGCCTCCTGAAAACGTGAATGTGTTGTTGAGGGTGCTGTTATGAGTGAAACCAGGGTCCAGTCTTACCAGGATCAGGTTGGGGCGGAACAAGTCGATTCGTCGGGCTTGGCGGTCCATCGGCTGAGCTTCCTTGAAGCGGTCGCCATGATCGTAGGCACCAATATCGGGGCGGGCGTGCTCTCCATGGCCTACGCCAGCCGCAAGGCCGGCTTCATGCCCCTGCTGCTGTGGCTCGCGGTGGCGGGCGTGTTCACCACCATTTCCATGCTCTATGTGTCGGAAACCGCGCTGCGAACCCGCACCCACAACCAGCTGAGCGGCCTCGCGCAGCGCTATGTGGGGTCGTTCGGTGCCTGGGCCATCTTCCTTTCCGTCGCGGTCAACAGCATCGGTGCGCTGATCGCCTATATGAGCGGCAGCGGCAAGATCCTCAGCGCCTTCCTCGGCATCAGTCCGGCACTGGGCAGCCTGCTGTTCTTCCTGCCGGCGGCGCTGGTGCTCTATCTCGGCCTGGGCGCCATCGGCAAGGGGGAGAAATTCATCAGCATCGGCATGGTCAGCATGATCGTCCTGCTGGTGGTCGCCACCCTGGTCAACGAAAACACCGACGTCGCCCGCCTGCTGGAAGGTGACTGGATCTACATGGTGCCGGTGTTCAACATCGCGGTGTTCTGCTTCTCCGCGCAGTACATAGTCCCGGAGATGGCCCGTGGCTTCAGCCATGCCCCGTCGCAACTGCCCAAGGCGGTGATCACCGGCATGCTGGTGACCTTCTGCCTGCTGGCGATCGTGCCCATGTCCGTGATCTCCCTGAACGGGCTGGAAAACCAGACCGAAGTCGCCACGCTGGCGTGGGGCCAGGCACTGGGACAGTGGGCGTTCTACACCGCCAACACCTTCGCTCTCTGCGCCATGCTGACGTCCTACTGGGGGCTGGGTGGCAGCTTCCTGACCAACATCTTCGACAAATTCCACAAGCTCGGTCCGGAGAATCAGCCGAAGACCCGCCTGCTGGTACTCGGGATCGTGTGCGTGCCGCCGTTCCTGCTGGCCTACAGCGGCATGGTCGGGTTCGTTAACGCGCTGTACTTCGCCGGTGCCTTCAGTGGTGTGATCCTGTCCATCATGCCGATCCTCATGCTGCGCTCCGCCCGTCGCCACGGTGATCTGCAACCGGCCTGGCAATGCGGCTGGATCGCCCATCCGCTGATCCAGGTGTTCATCGTGATGATCTACCTGGCCAGCGCCGCCTATGCCATCTGCAGCGTGCTCAGCCTGCTGCCGTCCGGCTGGTGATCGCCTGAAATGAAAAAGCCCGCTTCGATGCGGGCTTTTTGTGGCTGGAATGACGCTTCAGAGCTTTTCGTCCTGTCGGTCTTCCGGCGGGCGGGTCTTGTTGATGCCGGGCAGGTGGCTGGCGTTCTCGGCCAGTTGGCTGCCTTCCATCTGCGGCTGGGTCACCCAGGTGAGGATGTCGTAGTAGCGGCGGATGTTCTGCACGAAGTGCACCGTCTCGCCGCCTCGGGCGTAGCCGTAGCGGGTCTTGCGGTACCACTGCTTCTGCGACAGGCGCGGCAGCATCTTCTTCACGTCCAGCCATTTGTTCGGGTTCAGGCCCTCGGCCTCGGCCAGCTTGCGCGCGTCGCCCAGGTGGGCGATGCCGATGTTGTAGGCGGCCAGGGCGAACCAGGTGCGGTCCGGTTCCTTGAGGTCGTCGGAGAGGCCGTCCTTGATGGTGGTGAAGTACTTGCCGCCGCCGTGGATGCTCTGCTTGGCGTTCAGGCGGTTGGATACGCCCATCGCCTTGGCGGTGCCCTCGGTCAGCATCATCAGGCCGCGCACGCCGGTCTTCGAGGTAGCAGTGGGCTGCCAGAGGGATTCCTGATAGCCGATGGCCGCCAGCAGGCGCCAGTCCACCTCGTTCTTCTGCGAAGCCTGACGGAAGTGCTGCTCGTACTTGGGCAGGCGCTGCTGCAGGTGCTTGGCGAAGGTGTAGGCGCCGACGTAGCCAAGCACGTCGACGTGGCCGTAATAGCGGTCTTTCAGGCGCTGCAGGGTGCCGTCCTTGCGGGCCTTGTCGAGGAAGGCGTTGACCTCGTTGTAGAGGCTGTCGTCCTCACCCGGGGCCATGGCCCAGGCCAGGCTGGTGGCGTCGCCCAGGTCGAAGGCCACGCGCACGTTGGGGAAGTAGACCTGGTTCATCGCCAGTTCGTTGGAGTCCACCAGGGTCAGGTCGATCTGGCCTTCGTCGACCATGCGCAGCAGGTCGACCACTTCCACCTCGTCGGATTCCTCGTACTTCAGCTCCGGCAGGGTGGCCTTCAGCGCCGCCAGCTGTTCCGCGTGGCTGCTGCCCTTGAGCACCAGGATGCGGCGGCCGACCAGGTCCTCGGGGCGGGTAGGGCGGCGCTCACCGTTGCGGTAGATGACCTGGGGGGTGACGTCCAGATAGGAGTGGGAGAAACGCACTTCCTGCTTGCGTGCGTCGCTGGCCACCAGTCCGGCGGTCGCGAGCACCGGGCCATTGGCCTGGCCCAGGCGGGAGTAGAGGTCGTCCAGCTTGTCGGCGGTCTCGATCTTGAGCTCGACGCCCAGATCGTCGGCGAAGCGCTTGACCAGCTCGTACTCGAAGCCGGTTTCGCCGTTGCGGTCTTCGAAGTAGGTGGCGGGGCTGTTTCGGGTGATCACGCGTAGCACACCCTCCTCCTGCACGCGCTCGAGGGTGGTGGGCTGTTTGCAGCCGACGAGCATCAGGAAGAATCCGGTAGCCAGGGCCCAGAAAGCCCGACGTGTGCCGAACACGTGTCGATTTAGCATCCACGGAGTATACGCAAAGCCTGGCGGGCGCCATATCTCGACAGGGGCCATCTTCTCTGCTAGCTGTCAGGCGACACGAGGCACCTTCAGAGGTGCCGGAATGCGGCGCTTTGCGCTAGAATGCACGGCCTCCAAGCACACCCCTTCCCCAGAGGCTGTCCCGAAGATGTTGATCCTGCGCGGTGCTCCCGCCCTTTCCGCTTTTCGCCACGGCAAACTGCTCGAGCAATTGACCCAAAAGGTCCCCGCCGTCAGCGGACTCTACGCCGAGTTCACCCACTTTGCCGAAGTGACTGGCGTCCTCAGCGGGGAGGAAGAGCAAGTACTGGCCCGCCTGCTCAAGTACGGCCCCAGCGTTCCGGTTCAGGAGCCCCACGGCCGCCTGTTCCTGGTGGTACCGCGTTTCGGCACCATCTCGCCCTGGTCGAGCAAGGCCACCGATATCGCCCGCAATTGCGGCCTGGCCAAGATCGAGCGCCTGGAGCGCGGCATCGCCTACTACGTGGCCGGCGAGATCAGCGATGCCGACGCGCAACTCGTCGCCAGCACCCTGCATGACCGCATGACCCAACTGGTACTGGCCGGCCAGGAAGAGGCCGCCGGCCTGTTCAGCCACGCCCAGCCCAAGCCGCTGACCGCCGTGGACATCCTCGGTGGCGGCCGCGCTGCCCTGGAGAAAGCCAACGTCGAACTGGGCCTGGCGCTTGCCGAAGACGAAATCGACTACCTGGTGAAAAGCTTCAACGAATTGGGCCGCAACCCCCACGACGTCGAGCTGATGATGTTCGCCCAGGCGAACTCCGAGCACTGCCGCCACAAGATCTTCAACGCCAGCTGGGACATCGATGGCCAGGCGCAGGAGAAGAGCCTGTTCGGCATGATCAAGAACACCTACGAGATGAACCGTGAAGGCGTGCTGTCCGCATACAAGGACAACGCTTCGGTGATCGTGGGCTCCACCGCCGGCCGCTTCTTCCCGAACCCGGCCACCCGTCAATACGGCGCCACCCAGGAGCCCGTGCACATCCTGATGAAGGTGGAAACCCACAACCACCCGACCGCCATCGCTCCGTTCCCCGGCGCCTCCACCGGCTCCGGCGGCGAGATCCGTGACGAAGGCGCGACCGGCCGTGGCGCCAAGCCCAAGGCTGGCCTGACCGGTTTCACCGTTTCCAACCTGCAGATCCCCGGCTTCGAACAGCCCTGGGAAAAGCCCTACGGCAAGCCTGAGCGCATCGTCACCCCGCTGGACATCATGATCGAAGGCCCGCTGGGCGGCGCCGCGTTCAACAACGAGTTCGGCCGTCCGGCCCTGACTGGCTACTTCCGTACCTTCGAGCAGGCCATCGACACCCCCCACGGTATCGAGGTGCGCGGCTATCACAAACCGATCATGCTCGCCGGCGGCATGGGCAACATCCGCGAAGAGCACGTGCAGAAGGGCGAGATTTCCATCGGCGCCAAACTGATCGTCCTCGGCGGCCCGGCCATGCTCATCGGCCTCGGCGGCGGCGCAGCCTCCTCCATGGCCACCGGCGCCAGCTCCGCCGACCTGGACTTCGCCTCGGTACAACGCGACAACCCGGAAATGGAACGTCGCTGCCAGGAAGTGATCGACCGCTGCTGGCAGATGGGTTCGGAAAACCCCATCAAGTTCATCCACGACGTGGGTGCCGGCGGCATCTCCAACGCCCTGCCGGAACTGATCAACGACGGTGGCCGCGGCGGTCGTTTCGAACTGCGCGCCGTGCCCAACGACGAGCCGGGCATGAGCCCGCTGGAAATCTGGTGCAACGAGTCCCAGGAGCGTTACGTGCTCTCCGTGGACGCCGCTGACTTCGAGCGTTTCAAGGCCATCTGCGAACGCGAGCGCTGCCCCTTCGCCGTGGTCGGCGAAGCCATCGAGGAACGCCACCTGACCGTGGCCGACAGCCACTTCGGCAACAAGCCGGTGGACATGCCGCTGGAAGTCCTGCTCGGCAAGCCGCCGCGCATGCACCGCTCCGTCAGCCGCGAGGCCGAGCTGGGTGATGACTTCGCCGCAGCCGAACTGGACATCGACGAAGCGGTCAGCCGCGTGCTGCACCACCCGGCCGTTGCCAGCAAGAACTTCCTGATCACCATCGGTGACCGCACCATCACTGGCCTGGTGGCCCGCGACCAGATGGTCGGCCCCTGGCAGGTCCCGGTGGCCGATTGCGCCGTCACCGCCACCAGCTTCGACGTCTACACCGGCGAAGCCATGGCCATGGGCGAGCGCACTCCGCTGGCCCTGCTGAACGCGCCGGCATCCGGCCGCATGGCCGTGGGTGAAACCATCACCAACCTGGCTGCCTCGAAGATCGAGAAGCTGGGCGACATCAAGCTCTCCGCCAACTGGATGGCCGCTGCCGGTCACCCGGGCGAAGACGCTCGCCTGTACGACACCGTCAAGGCCGTGGGCATGGAGCTGTGCCCGGCGCTGGGCATCACCATCCCGGTGGGCAAGGACTCCATGTCCATGAAGACCCGCTGGCAGGATGAAGGCGCGGAGAAGTCCGTCACCTCGCCGTTGTCGTTGATCGTCACCGGTTTCGCACCGGTCACCGATGTGCGCAAGACCCTGACCCCGCAGCTGCGCCTGGACAAGGGCGAAACCGACCTGATCCTGGTCGACCTTGGCCGTGGCCAGAACCGCATGGGCGGCTCCATCCTCGCCCAGGTCTACAGCAAGATCGGCCAGCAGGTACCGGACGTTGACGACGCCGAAGACCTGAAAGCCTTCTTCGCCGTGATCCAGGGCCTGAACGCCGACGGCCACCTGCTGGCCTATCACGACCGTTCCGACGGCGGCCTGCTGGCCACCGTGCTGGAAATGGCCTTTGCCGGCCACTGCGGCCTGGATCTCTACCTCGACGCCCTGGCCGACAACCGTGAAGGCCTGACCTCCGTCCTGTTCAACGAAGAACTGGGTGCGGTCATCCAGGTTCGCCAGGACGCCACGCCGGAAGTGCTGGCCCAGTTCAGTGCCGCCGGCCTCGGTGATTGCGTTGCCGTCATCGGCCAGCCGTTCAACGGCGCCAACGTCGCCATCAGCTTCAACGGCGAAGCCGTGTTCGGCGGCGAGCGTCGCATGCTGCAGCGCCAGTGGTCCGAGACCAGCTATCGTGTCCAGCGTCTGCGTGACAACGCCGACTGCGCCGACCAGGAATTCGACGCACTGCTGGAAGAAGACAACCCCGGCCTGTCGGTCAAGCTCAGCTTCGACGTCAACCAGGACATCGCTGCGCCCTACATCAAGAAGGGCGTGCGTCCGCAGGTGGCGATCCTCCGCGAGCAGGGCGTGAACGGCCAGGTGGAAATGGCTGCCGCCTTCGACCGCGCCGGCTTCTCCGCCATCGACGTGCACATGAGCGACATCCTCGCCGGTCGCGTCAGCCTGGAAGACTTCAAGGGCCTGGTGGCCTGCGGTGGATTCTCCTACGGCGACGTCCTCGGCGCCGGTGAAGGCTGGGCCAAGTCGATCCTGTTCAACACCCGTGCCCGTGAAGGCTTCCAGGCCTTCTTCGAGCGCAAGGACAGCTTCGCCCTGGGCGTGTGCAACGGTTGCCAGATGATGTCCAACCTGCACGAGCTGATTCCCGGCACCGAGTTCTGGCCGCACTTCGTGCGCAACCGCTCGGAGCAGTTCGAAGCCCGTGTGGCCATGGTCCAGGTCCAGGAGTCGTCCTCGATCTTCCTGCGTGGCATGGCCGGCTCGCGCATGCCGATCGCCATCGCCCACGGCGAAGGTCATGCCGAGTTCGAAAGCGAAGAGGCACTGCTGGAAGCCGACCTGTCCGGTTGCGTGTCCATGCGCTTCGTCGACACCCACGGCAAGGTCACCGAGACCTACCCGGCGAACCCCAACGGTTCGCCTCGTGGCATCACCGGTCTCACCAGCCGCGACGGCCGTGTGACCATCATGATGCCGCACCCGGAGCGCGTGTTCCGCGCCGTGCAGAACTCCTGGCGCCCGGATGAGTGGCAGGAAGACGGTGGCTGGATGCGCATGTTCCGCAACGCCCGCGTCTGGGTGGATTAAAAGGCCGCAGGCCATCTGATGACCCTCTCTCGCTTGCGGGGGAGGGTGCCCGAAGGGCGGGAGGGGGCTGTTTCAGCCAGTCCAGGCTTCTGTCCAGCAGGCACGAGAGGACTCAGATTGGCCCGCTCGGACATCGACAGGAAAAGGCGGGAGAAGGCACTCTTCTCCCGCCTTTTTCGTTTCCGAGCCGCGCCCATGCCGGACCCGATCCTTCCTGAAGTCCGCCTGCTGCAGCCCGGCGATCAATGCCTTCTTTGCCGTTGCGGTCGTTCGGCACGAATGCCCGATTGTCCGTCCGGCTGCCCTGACGGTCTCAGCCTGACCGCCCGCCGCGAACAGCGCCTGCTGCTCTGTCGATGCGGCCAGTCCACGCGGCTGCCCTGGTGCGATGGCAACCACAGCCCGCCCACCCCGAGTCTTGGGCAGCGCTGGCGGCGCTTCTGGAAAGGTGAGTAAGGCTTCACCTTTATCGCCAGATGCACTTTCCCGTGGAGAACGCTTTTGCGCACCATGGGTCCAACTCGCCATATGTGAACAGCGCCTCGGCAAAATGACGTCAAAGTGCCATCATTGCCGGGTATGAACCCGTCGTTGGATCCACGCGGAGAACCCGATGTACAAGCTGTGTTTCTATAATTATTTCAATAAATCCTTATAAATCAACAGCTTAAGATTATTTCTCGGCTGCAATTCTACCCGTTTTTTCTACCCATACCCTGCATTTCCGAGTTAGTAAAGCGGACCGCCGCAGATACTGCCGCTGGCAAGTCGATCAAAAATCAACCAGTAACAGGCAGATTAACAGCATGAAATACATCTTTTCATAATTATAAAAACGCAAGACCCTAACTCGGACGCCAGTATCTACGTGGTATTCGGCCCCAAAATACTAAGCCCTGCCCTTTACCTACCCCTGTTTTCATAATTTAGAATAAACTTTTGTTTTCATAATTAAGAATAAAAATACGTTTTCTAAATTAAGAAATAATTGTTTCACCAAACAGTTCCAAAGAACAAAAACTGTTGATATGATCCGCAACCTGTCCACCCAGGACAGTATCTCCCGATACTTCATTGGCACGCATTTCGCCGCAACGCAATTTGCCTCGCATGGCTTTGTCGCGACAACATCCAATAAGGAAAAATAATGAATGCTTGATCTTAGATTAAAGCCTGCGACATTCGCACGCCTGAAAGAAATAAGTGTCGCCAACGGAGTTTCCGTTGCCGCACTCATAGCCCGCCTGCTTGACGAACTGACGCAAGGAAAGCAGCCCAATGATAAACCCGAAACCATTTAACAAATCACACCATCTCACACGAAGGAGAGTCCATGACCAACGTTGTAAACATAAAGAAAGATGCAGCCCTTGAAGCTGTCAGAGCGCGATTCGTTCGCGTTCCCTCGAATAACTCCTATCCTCGATTTCGTGACTTAGTGACGGGGCAGGATCAGGGCGACGCCTACGTCTTAGAGGCTTTCTACAAACAGCAAGGCGGCACGAACTATGATGGGGCTGGCCTGCTGAAAGTCATCCCACTGACGTATGGAGAAGGCTTCAAGCCCAGGGCTGGAAAGATTCTGCCGGGCGACTTGGTGAATCTATGGGAGGCCCCGGAGATACGCCCAAGCGGCAAGATCGTGGCTAGGGAAGAGGTGGGGCCGTTCATGGAGTTCCTACAGCGTTGGTTCCCCGATGAAGACGAACGGATTTACTTCGGGACTTGGTTAACTTGGACAATCCGCTATCCCGATCAACGGATTGTTGCTACGCCAGTTCTCCGCAGTGAACACGGCGTTGGCAAGGGATTCTTTGTCGAAACCCTGATGGCCGAGCTACTCGGAAAGAAGGCCGTCGCAGCCTGTCACATCAAAGACGTGGTTGGTGACTTTAACGATGTAATCGAGGGCAAGACCCTTATCCTGATTGACGAAATGTACAAGTCAGGGAAGTCCACGGTGGATGCTCTCAAAAGCTTCCAGGGAAACGCGACGATGCCGCTACGCCGTAAACATAAGCCAGTGGTTCCGATTGACAATTATGTTAACTTCATCATTACCAGCAACGATCACAGCCCGATTGAATTGGAGAAGGGGGACAGACGCTTCTGGGTTCCTAAGTTCATCAGGCATAAGGTTGACAAGGATGAAACATCCAGATTTCTCAATGACGTTTTCAAACCCTGGCTCTTGAAAGGGGGGTTCCAACTGGTACGCGATTATCTGGAAACGGTGGACTTGTCGAAGTTTCGTCCTAACGATGCGGCCCCTGGGACTGCAAGCAAGCTAGACATGCTCGGTTTCAGTCCAGCCGACAAGCTGGAGGAACTTCTAGAAGTCCATTTGGAAGGTGTGCAGGTTGTTACGTTGGCCACCGTAAAGGCTTGGTTCAAAGGTGAGTTCGAACAGATGCCATCCGATATGGCCATTGGTTCTGCCCTGAGTGCGGCAGGTTGTGAATCGAAGCGGTCGAAGACTACGCGCTACTACATCACTCCACATGGCAAAGCTTCGGGGTTGAGCCAGTCCAGTAAGCCGCAGGAGTTGGACGCAATTCTGGAGGCTGGGCTACCTGAAACTATCTAGAAGGTGACAGCCAGGGTGACAGGGTGACAGGTGGGTGACAGGTATTTCAAAAAGCCGTCACCCGCTGGAGGCCCTGTCATTACTAGCACTCCGGCAAAAGGTGACAGGGTGACAGCTTTGTGTCGCCTATTTTAGAAAGTGAACAGTAAGGCACGCGAAGAGTGAACGAAGTGAACGCCGTGCCGCACAAGTGAACGCCAGTGAACGCACACGCGATTCCTTTCAGCCCTTGCAGGGCGTTTCTTTTCATTCATGGTCAAAGGCTGTTAAGGATTCTTTGCTGCTCTTCAAGGAACGCCTTGGCCCCTGCATATCGCTGACTGATCTTGTTCATGTCCCACTCTCCCACGTCGTCTATTTCATCGCCTCGGGATTCTGGCCAGTCTAGGAACGAGTACACAACATAGATGGAGTTCGGTTCCATGCCGATATCGTGGTTCATAGGTTCGAAGAAGGATGGGACGTAGGTATGTCCGTAGGCGTCAGGGTTGAGGAATATTCTGAATCTGTTTCGCCAGTCTTCCGCTGTCCCTTCGTACAGTAGCTTCACGCCCTTGTTCCTAATCATCTGGGCGCTCTTTTCAGCGTTCAGTAGCCAGCGGGCACTTGTAAGCCACATCGCCCGTCCTCGGACAGGTCCGTCCACGCCTTCCCGTTGTAGTGCGTTGAATGCCCTTTCGAGACAGGAGATAGCGTGGTTAAGGTATACCTCATCCTCTCGCATTTCCTTGTCCTTCCGCATGTGGTTGTCCTGAACCCATACGGTGTACAAGAGTCCGGCAAAACTGAAGGCGGCCAACACCGTGGCCAGCACGCCCCCGATGTAATCCCCGAACTGGCCCCAGTGGGCAGGGTCATTGCTCATTGCGTGGTTGCGGAAGTTTCCGAGCCAGGGCGCCACTGTAATTGCGATTGCCAAGGCAAGTCCTACAACGGCCCATATCCAGAGCTTCTTGTTGCCCATTCCATCAGTTCCTTAACAGTGGCGGTAACAGGGGTTTAATCCCGTGAGAATGGTCAGCATGTTAACCACGCCCCTTCATGAAGCCCAGCAACTCCAGGGCATAGGCCAGTCGGTTGCCCAACTAACCCGCGTTTCTGCACCTGATCTTTCAAAACGGTTGTGAAAGTTGAAAGCGCGCGTAGTCCCCAACAAACGAGAAGTTGATTAACTGGCCGTAGTTGATAGCGGGTGTCTATGGCTGGCAGACGGGCATCCGGAATCGGGCCAGTCCTGGCAGGAAGGGGGATTAGGCGTGTGTCATTACGGGTACACCTGACACAGCACGGGGATACGGGTCGGAATCCGTGTCATTAAATGGGCTTTTCAGATTCAAACTGACACAGTAGAATGTGATACACCCAAACTGACACAATGGACTTCAGCCATGTTCATCCGGGCCTACCTGCGAGCCTCCACCAGTGAGCAAGACGCCAGCCGTGCTAAACAGGCGTTGATTGACTTTGTGGCCAGCCACGGCCAACGAATCGCCTCTTTCTACGTGGAGAACGAATCCGGGGCGAAGCTCCAACGCCCGGAGCTGTTTCGCCTGCTGGACGATTGCCAACCGGGTGACGTACTCCTAACCGAACAGGTTGACCGACTGTCCCGCCTGAACGCTGAGGATTGGGAAAGCCTGAAAGCCATCATCGCGGCTAAGAAAGTAACCATCGTCACCCTGGACCTCACCACAAGCCACGCGGTGTTTAAACCGGAAAAGGATCAGGACGCTTTCACTAAAGGCATGATCGCGGCAGTTAACGGGATGCTGCTGGACATGCTCGCTGTAGTCGCTCGCAAGGACTACGAAGATCGCCGCCGCCGTCAGGCTGAAGGGATTGCAAACGGTAAGGCTCAGGGTGTTTACAAGGGCCGTCCGGCTGACGCAGAGCTGCACGCCAAGATCGCGGAACTGCTGAACGATCACAAGTCCATCCGCCGCATTGCGGAGTTGCTGGATTGCTCCACAACCACAGTTCAGAAGGTTAAACGGACCGTGTCCGCATAAGCCCCGTCATACGCCCCACACAAGCCCGTCAACGCGGGCTTTGTTGTTTATGCGTGTCTGCCAGCGTGGTTAATGTTCCGCGTGCTGTTGGGCCTTCCAGGGCTGCTCCAGGGCCGTCGATATTATGAATTTACTTAACCTTGGATGACCCCCATGTCCGCAGGGTTAAGTAGCACTCACACAGGACCCGTCCCGATAGTTCGCTGATGCTCAGATACTTTCCGCCAGCCCAAACAAAGCGACCCCCACCCCATGTGTTCCCGGTCCGAAAAAGGGGCAGGGGTTGGCCAATCCAGAAATGCTCCCCGCTCATCACCTTCAGATGCGGATGTTTACCCGTGAACTAACCTCAAAATTGCCCTCACTAGATTGAGGACAGTGGCCACTGCGAGGCACCTTCTCTATCCAATGGCGTTTCGTTGCTGTGTCCGTGGTGGCCACTTCAAGTTAAGGTCGTAACTTCCGCCTTCGTCTCACCCCACAGCGAATGCTCACAGCGGTGGCGGCCTCTTTTCGTCCTGCCGCTTGTCATTGGCCCGTGTGCAGGACCACATCGGGTGTATCCTAAAGTTGTCCCACTAAGAGGACTGAAAGCCACCGCAAGCCCTCACCCCATCGGGCAACGGAACGCGGTGGCTTTCTTGTTTCCGGGGTACGTCAGGGGGTGGCCGTTTGGGGGGCTGAAAAAGGGAGGCATTGCGGGGGGTGCGGAGGAGGTCTCGTGCCGCAATACCTCACTCTCCTTCCGCGAGAAGCACTAAAGGCTTCTGTCTCCCTTCCGAGGAAGAGGTTGCGGCCTTTTTGGCACCCGAACTCCGACGGGCATCTTTCACCCTACGCTGATTAAGGCGGCTTCGCAGACTTATTCAATACCCTCCAGCGCGTGTCCGTTTGTCACCTTCGAGGCCATGTGAATAGCACTTCGCTAAGATGGGGTGTTTGGCCACCACGGACTCACCTCCTCCAGCGGAGGCGCACCCCACGTCCCGCAACCGTGGTGGCCCTTATTACCGCTATGGGAGCGTCATCGCGAGATACAACGCGAAGCATCCCGCAGCTGCAACACTGCCCAGCAACAGGCCATTCGCCCAATTCAATCCGCGCTCCTGGTGTTCACCGGCAACCTTGGTGAAAACTAAAATTAGTCCGGCTTGCAGTAGCCAGATGAACACGCACAAACCCGTTAGAACAACTTCCCTGTCCATGTCCTGTCCGTTCATTCACTGCAATACGTTCTAGTGTATAGCCATGACATTTGGTGTGGGGCCCACACGACGCCCGCCACGGCCTCTCCCTTCTACATCGCTCCAGGCATGGGAGCAGCTAGTTTGCGAAAGGGCGCTGCTGATACGCTGCCTACACTTCCACACCTTCAGGGACGACGTAATGGCAGAGAACAGTAGAAGCGAAAGCCTCCACGCGGTGTACACGGACGCCATTTCCAAGTTCGATCACTTCCTGATGGGCGCCACCCTTGCCGTGTGTGGTTATCTCGCCCAGTCCAACCCATACGCCAAGCTCGGTTTGAATCTCCCGACGCTGTATCTGATTAGCTTGGTGTTCTTCGCCCTGGCTGCGTTCTGCTGCTACAAGCGGTTGGAACACACCATCGTACTGCTGAGTGACAACGTGGGCATGTTGGAGGCACATGAAGCGGAGAGGCATGACCGGGCTAAACAATACCGGGCCCGGCTGAAAGCAGTGTCCCGCCGCACGAATCTTTACTACAAGGCCCGTTTCTGGATGTTGGTTGGTGGCTTCGTCACGTACACCGCCGCGAAGGTGTTGGGCCCCTACGTCACACCCTGTCAGCCCCCCATCTAGTCGGATTCCTGTGTGTTCTTGCGATTGGGCATGTCTTGAAAATTGAATTGCAATTTCTCAATGGCTTCCCGCTTCTGTTCAAGACTCGGCCCTTTCCCGTACACGTCGAACGTGATGTGCCCGACAAGGTGGCCAATCGTGGCGGGGATGACGATGGGTGATACTCCCGCTCGGAGCAGCATCGTTGCGGCGGTGCCCCGGAAGGAGTGGAACACATGCCGGTCCCCGAACTGTTCTGCACGCTTCAGCTTGCTAAACCGCTGCCCCAATGCACTCAGGCGTAGCTCATGTTTGGTGTCGGAATTGCCGGGGAACAGGAATCCCTCATCCCCCTGCGGAGAGGCTAGGCGCTTCTGATACAGCGGCAGTAGGGCCGAGTGAATCGGGACTTCCCGGATACCGGCGGGAGTCTTGGCTTTATCCACCTTGAACGCGATGGGTAAACCAGATTCATCGAGGATCGTTGTCTCTCGACGGATTCGGCCCAGCTCTTCAATCCGGCAGCCGGTGTAAGCCCCGAAGGCGATCAGGTCAGCAAGGTCAGTGTCACCCTTGGCCAGTGCGGCGGCGTGTAACTGTTCGACTTCCTTCTGCGTGTAGTCCGCCCAGTTGCCCCCTGCGTTTTCACCCACGCGGGGATGGGTGTGGTTGTCGAATGGATTCTTCGCGTCTGCGTAGATGCCCCGGTAGTACGTGTCATACCGGCAGGCCCATTCGTGGAATCGTTGCCACGCGGCGATGTAGCCCGTGCGTGTCTGGCGATTCTGGGAGGTCTGGTCCAGGAACTCAGCCACGGCATCGAAGTTCAGCTCCCGTCCGTTCGTGGTCAGCCACTTGGAAAGCTTCTGAACCTTGGACACGTACACATCACGAGTGCGGACGTTATCGTTCTGCGTAAGGTAGAACTCGGAAAATCGCTCGATGCTGGTGGCAGAGATAGGCGACTTCGGCCTGTAGCTGGCGGGGTCGCTGGCAAGGGATAGGGCTTCGGACAGCTCCGATCCGTTGAGCGTGTGTCTGGCCTTTGCACTGTGAGCCAATACCTTCTGTTGCAGCTCGGAGGCGCGTTTGACCTTCTCTACGAGCGGAAGGCTTTCATCATCGTAAATCGCCCTCCATTCGCTTTGGAGGCCCGACAATCCTAGTTCCTGCCCCAGCTGTTCAAGGTCGGTGTTTAGCTCCGCTTCCATGTTTGCGAGGTTAGCGGCGTTTGCCTCCAATTCCTCCAGCGTTCGGGCCGGTGATCGGGTTGCTTTGAGCGTTCCCTTGATGGTCGCCAGTAGTACCCCGTCTGCCTTCTCGTGGTGTGCTTTGGCGGTAGTGTGAAGCTCTTCACGCCAGCGATCACCCGCGCGGATTTTGGCGTCTCGGATGGCACGAAATTCCGCCTTCCACTGTCCAACCTGCGTGCTGGCTAGTTCTTGGGCAAGGCGCTTGTCACCTGTCCGAAGACTCTTGCTCAGGATGCTACGGTTTCCAAAAGCAGGGCGTAGTTCAGCAGGGATATCAATGCGAACGTGCCAAGTTGATCCACGTAACAGAAGGTGATTCGTCTGTGATGGCATAATGATGTCTGTCGACTGGTTTCTACCCAGCAATTCTACCCAGAATTTCTACCCAATTATAGGTTGGTTCCCTTGCAGGCCGCGTGTTTGCTGGGTCGGAGGGTTAAACATGTACAAGCTGTGTTTCTATGTTCCGGAGAGCCATCTGGAACCTGTGAAAAAAGCCATTTTCGCGGCTGGCGGGGGGCGCATTGGCGCCTATGACAGCTGCTGCTGGCAGGCACTCGGACAGGGTCAGTTCCGTCCGCTCGAGGGCAGCAGTCCCTACCTGGGCCAGACCGGCACCGTCGAGCATGTAGCCGAATGGAAAGTGGAAATGGTCGTCGCCGACGAACTGATCCACGAGGCGGTCAAGGCCCTGAAGAAGGCCCATCCTTATGAGACGCCGGCCTTCGAGGTCTGGCGCCTCTCCGACCTGGTGTTCTGATCAGCGAAACGCCGCGCGGTAGGCCCCCGGCGTAGCGCCTACCGCCGCGCGGAAGCGATTGCTGAAGTGACTGGCGCTGGCGAAACCGCACGCCAGGGCGATTTCCCCAAGGGGCAATTCACCATCCCGCAGCAACTTGCGCGCCCGCTCCAGCCGGCGCGCCAGCACGTACTGGTGCGGCGGCATGCCGAAGCTTTCGCGGAACATCCGCGCGAAGTGATACTCCGACAGCGCCGCAAAGGTCGCCAGTTCGCCCAGGCTGATGGGCTCGGCCAGGCGATTTTCGATGTACTCCATGAGGCGCCGGCGCAGCATCGGCGCCAGTCCCCCTTTCAGGCGCAGGCCATCACGCATCCCGGCCTGGGTCAGCAGGCTGTGGTGGATCATGTCGTGGGCCAGGCTGGTCGCCCGCAGGCGCTCTGCGGGCTCGTCCCAGTCCAGGGCGATCAGCTGGCGGAAGTTCCGCGCCTGCTGCGGATCGTCGAGGAAGGTGCGTTCGCGCAGCTGCAATTCACGGGGTTCCCGATCCAGCAAGGTGACCGCGGCCTGGGCGAAGTGGTCGGCGCTGAAGTAGAGGTGGGCCAGGCGGATTTCGCCGTTGATCACCCATGAGGATTCATGCCCGGCGGGCAGGATACACAGCTTGTCCGGCGCGCCCTTGGTATCCGGACGCTCGCGGCGGAAGGTGCCAGTGCCGCCCGCCAGGTAGCAGGACAGCGTGTGCACCTTCGGCCCCTGGTAGTCGCGGGCGTCGTGGTGGTTGCTCCAGAGTGCCGCGCCCAGGCCGTCGCCCAGCTCCGCGCAATGCTCCAGGCGAGCGTTGGGCGAACTGCTGAGGGACTGGAAGACCTGATTCTGTTCGAGTAGCGACATGGGCATGGCCGGCCGGTTGGCGAATGAGGTCCATGCTAACGCGCGCGGAGGGGCGCCGGCAGTCTCCCGACGAGATAAGCGCAAGTTTGTGCAAGCGGCGCAGAGGGGGCGGGCGGAGACTGGCGCCATCGAAACCGGAGTCACCGTGATGAACCTGTCCCTCTACCTGCTCACCGTCCTGATCTGGGGCACCACCTGGATCGCCATCAAGCTGCAGATGGGCAGCGTCGCCATTCCCGCCTCCATCGTCTATCGCTTTGCCCTGGCCGCTGCCGTGCTGTTCGCCATCCTGCTGCTCAGCCGCCGCCTGCAGAAGCTCGACAGCCGCGCCCAGATGATCTGCCTGGCCCAGGGCCTGTGCCTGTTCTGCGTCAACTTCATGTGCTTCTACACCGCCAGCCAGTGGATCCCCAGCGGCCTGATCGCCGTGGTGTTCTCCACCGCCACCCTGTGGAATGCCCTCAATGCACGCATCTTCTTCGGCCAGCGCATCGCGCCCAACGTGCTCGCCGGTGGCGGACTCGGCCTTCTCGGCCTGGGGCTGCTGTTCTGGCCGGAACTCTCGCACCACAGCGCCAGCCGTGAAACCTTCATCGGCCTGGGATTGGCCCTGCTCGGCACCCTGTGCTTCTCCGCCGGCAACATGCTTTCCAGCCTGCAACAGAAGGCCGGCCTCAAGCCGCTGACCACCAATGCCTGGGGCATGCTCTACGGCGCCCTGATGCTCAGCGCGTGGTGCCTGGTCAGCGGTACGCCGTTCGGCATGGAATGGAACGCCCGCTACATCGGTTCGCTGCTCTACCTGGCCATTCCCGGCTCGGTGATCGGCTTCACCGCCTACCTGACCCTGGTGGGCCGCATGGGGCCGGAGCGCGCCGCCTACTGCACCGTGCTGTTCCCGGTGGTGGCGCTGAACATCTCGGCCTTCGTCGAGGGCTACCAGTGGACGCTGCCGGCGCTGTTCGGCCTGGCCCTGGTGATGGCCGGCAACGTGCTGGTGTTTCGCAAGCCCAAGCCGGCCATGCCGGCCGCTGCCACGGCGGGCCGCGCATGAGCGCCGGGCAGTTGGTACGCACACGCGATTTCACTGCGGACAGGGCCTGGGGCGCGCTGGACATCGCCAATCTCGACGGCACCACAGTGCGCCTGCACTGGACCGACCAGCCCTACATCTGGCACGTCAACGACGGCCAGGAGGTCTTCGTGGTGCTGGATGGCGAGGTGGAAATGCGCTACCGGGACGCGGGAGAAGAACGTCGGGTCCAGCTGGGCGTGGGGGATATCTTCTACGCCGGGGTCGGCTGCGAGCATGTCGCTCATCCCAGGGGGGCGGCACGCATCCTCGTGATCGAGAAGGAGGGCAGTATCTAGCCCGCCTTCAACCTGTGAGTTGATGGCTCAGATAGAGCGCGACTTCTTCGGGCGCCACCTCGGTCGGGTCATAGAGCATGGTGTTGAGGCCGCAGAAGGTGAAGCCGGCGCGCTGGTAGAAGCCAATGGCCGGGTGGTTGCTGGTCTGGGTTTCCAGCCAGAGGCAGCGCATTGCCTGGCTGCGTGCATAGGTCATGGCGCCGCCCAGGAGCGTCCGGCCGATTCCCTGGCCCTGGTGCTTGGGTGCCACGAACAGCGCGCTCAGTTCGGCGCTGCGGTTCCAGGGCACGAGGCGCACGCAGGCAAAACCGGCCAGGCTGCCGTCGCGGGCTTCGGCGGCCAGGGCGAAGTCGGCATCGGCCACATCATCGGGGAAGCCCCTGGCGTCATAGGCCTTGTGGAAGGGCTCGGGCAGCGCTTCTTCCACCAGCCGCAGGGCCAGGCCATCGGCCTCGACTCGCCAGATATGGGACGTGCAGTAGGAGGCATCGAATGCGGCGAGCCGCTCGCTGTCGGCCGGTACGCGAAGGGGACGGTAGTTCATGGTGGACATCCTTGTGGGGCGTCAGCGGAATCTCGCAAACACCCGTTCCGACAGTAGCAATGTGGCCATTACCGGATAGCAGAGGTAATGCACTAGGAGCAGCAGGACGCCCATGGGACTGGGAGTGTCCTGCAAGGTCATCATCGCCAGCAGTCCTAGGTATAGCAGCCCGAGCAGGCAGCCGTAGCCGAGGACGATGCGCCAGCGCTCGCCCGGTTCCGGTGCGCGACGCTGGATGAAGCGGAAGGCCAGGGCCAGCAGGGCGGCCGTGGCAGCGGCGATCAGCAGGGTGGCGAAGATGCCGCCAACTTTGGCGAAGCTGCGCAGGAGCAGGTTCAGGACGATGGCCAGGGCCACGCCGCCGACGGCGTAGCGCATGGGAAGCGACATGGTGGTTCCTCGGGACCAGGGCGGGGATAACTCTAGCTGATAGGCCATGAACGCACGTCGCGTTGTGCCTCGCTGCGCTCGTCGCCAACCTACGGGGGCGTCACAACTCGACGCTGAGGCCGAAGCGCTTCTTCAGCACCCGGTCCAGCAACGATCTCGGTATCCAGCGCGCCAGCAGGGGCAGGGCGCGGCTGCCGTTGCCGATGCGGACCAGCGACGGGCGTGGTTTGCGTTGCACCGCAGCAAGCAGGGTGCGGGCGAAGTCTTCGGCCGGGGTGGGATTGTCCTGGGAAGCGCGTGCGCGTGCGCGGATGCCTTCACGCACCGGCCACCAGGGCGAACCCTCGGCGATCAGGTTTTCCGCCTCGCGGGTGGCGCTGGCGCCGAAGCTGGAGGCGATGGCGCCGGGCTGCACTTCCATCAGGTCGATGCCGAAGGGCGCCAGTTCCAGGCGCAGGGCATCGGAGAGGGCATGCACGGCCGCCTTGGAGGCGCAGTAGGCGCCGGCGAAAGGGGTGACCAGCACGCCGGAGACGCTGCCGATGTTCACCACCAGGCCACGGCGCGTGCGTAGCAGCGGGAAGCAGGCGCGGGTCACATCCACCAGGGCGAAGACGTTGGTGTCGAACTGCTTGCGCAGGGCTTCGATGCCGCCATCCAGCAGCGGCCCCATGGCGCCGAAACCTGCGTTGTTCACCAGCACGTCGAGGCCGCCTTCCTCGCATTCCAGGCGCTCGGCGAGGGCCGCCACAGCCGGTTGGTCGTTGACGTCCAGCGTAACGGCGGTGAATCCGGCGGCTTCTAGGACTGCCAGGTCCTGCGGCTTGCGGGCCGTGGCCCAGACGGTATAGCCGGCAGCCTTGAAGGCGTCGGCCAGGGCGCGGCCGATGCCGCTGGAGCAACCGGTGATCAGGGCGGTGGGGGAGGGCATGGCGTGTCCTTGTACGCGGGATGTTGGGCTTCGCTTCGCTCTGCGCCAACCTACGGTCGCTGGCCGGGCGATCAGTCGACGAATGTGCCACGCAGATTAGCGGCGCGAAACTCCAGGGATTGTGCGCGATAACCCTGGCGAATGGGCGGCAGGGCGAGGCAGTCCTGCCACTGGGCGCCAGGCTGCAGTTCGGAGGGGCCGAGGTAGCGCGGATGGTCGTAGCTGGGCTGGGCCAGGTTGATGGTGTCGCCGGGGCGGAAGGCCTGTACCTGCCAGGCGAAATCACGCAGCACCGCGTCGCCGCCGTTGCGTACCTGGATCGACAGCGGGCGGTCGGCGGGGCAGTTTTGCGGAGCGTAGGAGAGCTGGATATCGAGGCGGGAGAAACGGCGTTCCGTGTCGCGTTCTTCCCAGAGTACCCAGAGGGCGATCAGGGCCACGCCGAGGACAGCCGCCAGGGACAGCGGCAGGGCCTTGGCCGGGTAGCGCAGCAGCAGGATCAGCCAGGTCAGGAAGAGAACAGCGCCAATCAGCATGGAAAGACCTCCTTGAGGCCCTCCATGCTAGCGCAAGCGCAGCCCGGCACTGTACCGGGCCGCACATGGCGGGCTCAGCGAGCGATGCTGTGCACCGTCGCGCTCTGCGGCGCGCGGCCATAGACGTCATCCAGACGCTCGATGTCGTCCTCACCCAGGTAGCTGCCGGACTGCACCTCGATGATCTCCAGCGGGATCTTGCCGGGGTTGGCCAGGCGGTGCACGGAGGCGATCGGGATATAGGTCGACTGGTTCTCGGTGAGCAGGAACACCTTCTCGTCGCAGGTCACCTGGGCGGTACCGGAAACCACGATCCAGTGCTCGGCACGGTGGTGGTGCATCTGCAGCGAAAGCTGCGCGCCCGGCTTCACGGTGATGTGCTTGACCTGGAAGCGGCCACCCATGTCCACCGAGTCGTACGAACCCCAGGGGCGGTACACGGCGCAGTGGTTCTGGGTTTCGCTGCGGCCATCGGCGTCCAGCTTGTTGACCAGCTTCTTGACGTCCTGCACGCGGTCCTTGTGGGCGATCATCATGGCGTCCTTGGTCTCGACCACCACCACGTCGTCCAGGCCGATCACCGACACCAGCTTGCCGTTGCCGTGGACCAGGCAGTTGTGGCTGTCCTGCACCACCACGTCGCCCTTGGTGACGTTGCCGTCCTGGTCCTTGTCGTGCACTTCCCAGATGGAGCTCCAGCTGCCCACGTCGTTCCAGCCGGCCGAAAGCGGCACCACGCAGGCGCGCTCGGTCTTCTCCATGACCGCGTAGTCGATGGAGTTGTCCGGGCAGCAGGCGAAGGTGGCCGAGTCGATGCTCACCGCGATGCCGTCACGCTTGCTGCGCTCCAGGGCCAGCAGGCAGGTGTCGTAGATGTCCACGTCGTGGTGCTTCAGCTCTTCCAGGAAGCGGCTGGCGCGGAACAGGAACATGCCGCTGTTCCAGAAGTAGTCGCCGGACTCCACGTACTGGCGGGCCAGGTCTTCGTTCGGCTTCTCGACGAACTCGGCAACGCGGCTGATGCCATCCGGCAGGCGGACGTCGGCCTTGCTGCGGATGTAGCCATAGCCGGTTTCCGGGCGCTCGGCGGGAACGCCGAAGAGCACCATTTCGCCTTTCTCGGCGGCGATGGTGGCCAGTGCCAGGGCCTGCTGGAAGGCACGCTGGTCGCGCAGCACGTGGTCGGCTGGGAGCACCAGCATCAGCTCGTCACGGCCTTCGGCCAGAAGCTGCATGGCGGCGATCGCCACGGCCGGCGCGGTGTTGCGGCCGAAGGGCTCGAGCAGCATGGCCTGGGCCTGGATGCCGACGGCGTCGAGCTGCTCCTGCACGATGAAGCGGTGATCCTGGTTGGCCACCAGGACGGCCTGTTGCATACCGTCGAAGTTCAGGCGCAGCAGGGTCTGCTGGAACAGGGTCTGTTCGCCGGTGAGGGCGAGGAACTGCTTGGGATACTGCTTGCGCGAAAGAGGCCAGAGGCGAGAGCCGCTACCGCCAGAGAGGATCACGGGAATCATGGTGTTTCTCCTAGAACTGTCATGGTTTGAGGGCACTGCTTCCATCGATCACATTTCTTTCTTTCCCGCCCTCTGCGTGGCGGGTAATGACCGGCGCGGTTCGTCCCGCACCGGTTCTCGCTCCGTTGAGGCCTGGCCTCAGGATTCGGCCGGGCGCTTGACCCAGACCGGGGAGAGCTTGCCGCCGCTGCCGGTGATGTAGAGGCAGACCACTTCACCGCGCTGCAGGGAGACGGGCTTGAGGTCGCTGACCTTGCGGGTACCGTCGAACAGGGCGAGGCCGACTTTCACCGGGTTGATCTCACGCTCGCCGCGGCCTTGCGGAGCCACGTCCTCGACGACCGGGGTCTTGCCGTCGGCGGTCTTCAGGGTGAGCTTCGCGTCGGACAGGTTCTGCACGCGCAGCAGGGCCTTCTGCTTGTTCGTGTAGGGCGGTTCTTCCACCAGTTGCGGGTTTTTGCCGGTTTGGTTGACCAGGGTGTAGTAGCGGTCGGCTTCCAGCTTCACCGGGAGGTTGCTGCTGCCGACCTGGGCGCTGTAGTTGCCCGCCGGGAGGAACTTGAAGTCGCTGGAGCCGAGCGGAGGCACGTCGTTCAGCGCAGTGTTGCCGACGTTGATGCTGAGCTCGCTGCTGCTGGCGTTGTAGGCGCGGACGAATGCGGAGCCCTTGGGCGCCTGCGGGCCGTACAGGCCACCTTCATCTGCCTGGGCCTGCAGGGCGCCGAGGCCGAGCACGAGGGCGCAGGCATAAGACGTCCAGCTGCGGTTGTTCTGTCGGTTCATGAGGTGTTCCTCCATCTGCTCTCTTGATCGGGCCGGTTTCGGCCCTGTTTTCCCCTCGTGAGGGGAGATTCATTTGCCCGAGCGCGAAGCCAGGCGTTCATCGGTGCCGGCGCCCTTGCGCAGGCTGGCGATCCATTCGGGATCGAAATCGGACAGGTCGCTCAGCATCGGCAGGTAGCGTTCCGGGAATTCCCAGATCACCAGCTGCGGCGGGGCGTCCTTCAGTTCGTCGCTCTTGAGGTACTTGAGCATCGGCAGGATCGGCCCGTGGCCATCCTCGGCGTGGTTCACCAGGTCGCGCTGCAGGGCCTGGCGCAGGGCACCGGCGAAGTTCCACTTGTCGTTGGCGCTGTAGCTGGTGCCCACCAGCACCACCGGCACATCGCTTTCGGCGAACAGCGCGTCGTCAGCGGCGGCCCCTTCGTTCTGGCTGCGGGTGGAGCGCTTCTGCAGCTGGTCCGGAGCCGGCATCAGGTTCTCGAACAGCGGGTCCAGGGGCAGGAAGCGGGTCAGGTCGCCCTTGTAGGTATCCACGCCCTGGATGTCGGTCACGTAGGGCTGTGGGTTTCCACGCAGGCTCATGGCCTCGCCCACGGCCTTGCCCAGGCTGCCGGCCACGGCTTCGGCGCCCAGCGGCGTCCAGTGGGTATCGGTCCGCAGGAACACCTGGCCGTTGTCCTTGGCCTGTTCCAGGGTGGCGAGCAGGTCAGGGGCGAGGATTCCGGCTTTGCGCGCCACGCCACGGAAGCGCTCATAGAGGTCCTGGCGCAGGGCGGTGGGAGTGGTTTCGCCCACGTACTCGGGGTAGAGGCGGGACTTGGCCGGGATGATGGCCAGCATCAGCTCCACGTTGTGCTTCGCCAGTTCGTCGCGCACGCCCCCGATCAGTGCCAGGTTGTCACGCACATGGCGATTGCCCTCGGCCACCGGGTCGAACTCTTCGTCCGAGAAGAGCCAGCCGTCCTGGCCGATGACCACGCCCTGGCGGCCTTCGCCGAACAGCTTGTAGTCCAGCAGTGCCCAGAGGTTGGTGCCCAGTTGCTTGATCGGGAACTGGTCGTCGTAGCGCTTCTCGAAGGCTTGGGCCAGCTTGCCGTCCAGCACACTGGTTTCACTGGACACGGAGAAGCCCAGCACTCCGCGCAGGGACCAAAGGCTGAGGGCCAGCAACAGCGCGGAGAAGAGCAGGATGTAGAGCAGGTTCAGGGTTCTGTTCATGGTCGGCTCCACTCAGAACTGGAAGTACAGGAAGGGCGAGAAACTCTGCGCCGAGAGCTTCAGCACCGAGGCGGCGAACAACAGCAGCACGGCGGCGTGGAAGGCGAGGGCGCCGAGCTTCACGCGGCTGACGGTGAGGGTGGCGCTGCCGTCCGCATTGATGGCGATGCCGTCGTCCTCATCGCGGGCCTTCGCCTTGGGCGCGCCGGCCAGCGGCTGGGCGTAGAACTGGCGGATGCCGAAGATGGCCAGCACCACGTAGGCCAGCACCAGGGTGGCGATCTGCAGGCTGGTGAGCTGGGCGCGGTTGAGCTCGGAGAGGCTCCAGTCGCCGAAGCTGAACATGGCGGCGTACATGCGCCAGGCCACGTCCAGGTTCTCGGCGCGGAAGATCACCCAGCCGATCACCACCAGCAGGAAGGTGAGGGCCCACTTCAGCGGGTTGAGCGCGCGCGGCGCGGCGTTCACGCCCAGGGCGCGCTCGATGGCCAGCCAGGTGCCGTGCCAGGCGCCCCAGATGATGTAGGTGAAGTTGGCGCCGTGCCACAGACCGCCCAGCAGCATGGTGAGGAACAGGTTGCGGTAGGTCTGGAAGGTACCGCCACGGTTGCCGCCCAGGCTGATGTACAGGTAGTCCCGCAGCCAGGTGGACAGGCTGATGTGCCAGCGCCGCCAGAATTCGGTGATGGACTGGCTGATGTACGGCTGGTTGAAGTTCTCCATGAAGCGGAAGCCCATCATCAGGCCGAGGCCGATGGCCATGTCGCTGTAGCCGGAGAAGTCGAAGTACAGCTGCGCGGTGTACGCCAGCGCGCCGAGCCAGGCGTCCCCCGTGGTCGGGTCGGAGAGGGCGAAGCAATGGTCGGCGATCGGCGCGATGCTGTCGGCGATGAAGACCTTCTTGATGAAGCCCTGCATGAAGCGCGTGCAGCCCTCGGCGAACTTGTCCACCGTGTGGGTGCGGTGGTTGAACTGGTCCACCAGGTCACGGAAGCGCAGCACCGGGCCGGCGATCAGGTGCGGGAAGATCGCCACGAAGGCCGCGAAGTCGATCAGGTTGTGCGTCGCCGGGGTGTCGCCGCGGTAGACGTCGATGATGTAGCTGATGGACTCGAAGACGTAGAAGGAGATCCCGATCGGCAGCAGGATGTGCGTGAGCACGAAGGGCTCCATGCCGAAGGAGGTGATGATGGCGTTGAGGCTGTCGACGCCGAAGTTGGCGTACTTGAAGTAACCGAGGACGCACAGGTCCACCACCACGCCGAGGATCAGCCATTTCTGTGCCGTTTTCGTGCGCACGCCGGCCGCGCCTATGCGCAGGCCGATCCAGTAGTTGAATACCGTGACGGCAGCGAACAGCGCCAGGAAGTCGATACGCCACCAGGCGTAGAAGATGTAGCTGGCGACCAGCAACAGCAGGTTTCTGTAGCGTGTCCCGACCAGGTAATACAAGCCGAGGAATGTCGGCAGGAACAGGAACAGGAACACGTTGGAAGAAAAGACCATCCGAGTCTCTCCGTTGAACGTTTGATGTCAGACCCGCCTGTAGGGGCGGGGGCGTTTTTCTCCCCTCTCCCATTGGGAGAGGGGCCGGGGGGGAGGGGGCTGAACTCCGTGCAGAGCGCAATTCCCCTCACCCCAGCCCTCTCCCGGAGGGAGAGGGGGCTATCTGTGCCATGCCGAACACTTGCGCCGGCTGCTTCGACGTCCTCTCCCGCTTGCGGAAGAGGGGGCTGTTGCTAGCTCCCGCCCTCCTTCTTCGGGTGGAAGACCTGGGTCACGTCCCCGCCGAGGCGGAAGGTCTTGTAGGGGCCCATCTCGTCCTTGCGTTCGAGGGTTTCGGACGAGCACTGGTAGAGCGAGCACCAGGGCTCCAGCCAGGAAAACTTGCTGTGCTTCTTCAGCTCGCTCATGTCCTGGTCCTTGCCGGTCTTGTCGCTGAAGTCGTCCTGGTCATCCACGCCGGCCAGTACCTTCTCGCCGAGGCGGCGCAGTGCACCGTCGTTCTCCTCGCGCAGGTCCACGCCGTTGGCCTGGGCGAAGCTGGCGATCATCGCCAGCGGCGGCAGGCTGTAGTTGTGGTAGGCCAGGGCGCGCTGGCGGCGCTTGAGTTCGTTGGGCAGGAAACCGTCCTCGTCCACCTGGCCGGCGGCCACACGGAATTGCGCCACCGACCAGTCGAAGAGGTCCTGGCGGTTGGTTGCTACGGCGGTGGCCATTACCGACCAGGCGGCCCAGTAGGAGTGGTTGTTGATCTGCTTCAGCGGCAGGTCGCTCCAGTCGTGCACCACCTGGTCGGCCAGGCGCGAGAACCAGGATTCGATCACCTGGGTCTGCGCGGCGTAGGGCGCCAGCGGCTGCGACTCGGAGAACTTCAGGCGCAAGTAGGCCGAAGCCATGCTGCCCAGTGCCCATTTGCGCATGGACTTGCCGGTGTGGTTGTACTCGGTGCTCAGCAGGGCGTTGGCCTGGGCCCAGCTACCCAGCCATTGCAGGGTGCATTCGAGCTGGGTGCGCTGGCCCTTGCGCATGTAGTCCGTGACCATCTTGCTGACACCGCGCTCCATTTCAGTGATGGCGGCAGTCTTCTCACGGAAGGCTTTTTCCGCTTCCGGATTGAGCGTGGAGCGGGCCTTGTCGGAGCCTTCGTACTTGCTGCGGAACTCCAGCTTGGCGGTGTAGGGCGTCGGTGGCGCCTTGCAGGTGCCGCCGGACTTGGCGTTGCCCGCAATGGCCGCGAAATAGCCTTTGGGCGGCACCAGGTCGGTGGCATGGGCTTGCCCTGCGAGCAGCATGCCCGCGAGCAGGGGAGCGATCAGCCAGTGTCTGGTGTTCATGGGAACCTCCTCATCCTCACTCGGCGTTGGCCGTGAGGTTGCCGCCGCCCTTGCCGGGACGCGCGCAGACGCTGACGTCGACGCTGAGTTCCTGGGGCATGGGTTCGGGGCTGTGGACTTCCAGGGCGAGCATGTTCAGGTCGGCCCAGTCCGCTTCATTGCGCAGCTCGAAGGCATAGCGCCCGCCGGTATCGATGCGGTCGCTCTGTTCCAGCTTGAAGTTTTCGCGACGGCCGTTGAGGTACCAGACGGTGGTCTTCAACTCGTGGATGGACGGGTCGCTGAGGCGCAGGTCCACCTGGTAGTCGCGGCCGCGCAGAGGGAGGCCGTTGCTGTTGACCAGCACCTCGTTGGCGCCGGGCTTGAGCTTGATCTTGTTCTTCAGCACCTTGGGCCGGCCTTCGCAGCCGTTGTTCACCATCGGCACCGCCTGGCGATAGAAGCTCGCCTCAGCCATGTCGTAGTGAGTGGCGAATTCCCAGATCAGCACCTTCGGCGTGTTCTCGTGGAATTCCTTGCTGCTCATGTACTGCATCAGCGCGCTTTCGAAGCCGCCGCCGCTGACCGCCATGTTGAGCACCTCGGCGCCGCTGTGTTGCTGCAGGAAGCCCGCGAAGTTGTAGGCCGGGCCGCTGTTACTGGTGCCGACCAGGACCACCTGCGGGTTGGACTCGTCGCCGAACAGGCTGTCGCCACTGCCGCCGTCGCCCGAGGCTTCGGTCTCGTAGCGGTCGACATACTGGGTCGCGTAGCCGGTGCCGCAGAACTGCGCCGCGGTCTTGTGCAGGGTGCCAGCCTTGGGTAGCAGGCCCACCACCTTGCTCTCGTATTCCTTCTTCGGGATGTCGCCGAAGCCGGGGATCTGCTTCAGGGTCTCGGCCACCAGCTTGGCGGTGCGGTCGGCACCGGCCGGGGTCCAGTGGTGGTCGGCCTTGAAGTAGTAGTCGGTGTCCACGCCCTTCTCGTCGAACAGCGGCGAGAGGTCGGTCACCCAGATGCCGGCCTTGCGGAAGTGGTCCACGGCGGCGAGGTAGTTCTTCTTCGCCAGTTCGTAGTTGAAGCGGGCCTTCTCCTCCGGGGTCAGCTTCTCGCGATCGATCAGGCCACGGGTGGGCTGGTAGACCACCATCAGCTCGACGCCCTTGGCCTTGAGCGCATCGCGCAGGCGCTTCAGCTGGCTCCAGCCGAATGGCGTGGTACCGAAGTCGGTACGCAGGTCGTTCTGGCTACGGAACAGCCAGTCGCCCTGTCCCTGCACCAGGGTGGTGAAGAAACTCAGGTACTTGGTGTTGTAGTTGGCCGGGTTCTGCGCCGCGGCACAGAGTGGGCCGGTGGCCTGTACGCTGTACTCCGGCGCCGCGTGCGCGCCCTGGGCGGCGGCCAGCAGGGCCGCAGCCAGGGCGGAGGGGGTGAACCACTTGCGGGATAGTCTGGTCATGGGCGGATACCTCAGTCCTGGAGCTCGGCCTGGCTTTCGACGGGGTCGATCAGCACCGCCTTCTTGCGGCGCACCATCAGGTCGAGGATTTCGTCCTGCTTTTCGCCGAGCACGCCGGCGAAGCTGATGCCGGTGGATTTGCTCGGGGCGAGCAACTCGACGCGATACAGCTCGACCGACAGCGGCGAGTCGATGGAAAGGGGGCTGGAACCGTTACCGGCAAGCTTGCCGCCTACCAGGATCAGCGAGACCTTGGTGTCGAAGGGGTCGAGCTTGACGTTCCGGTCGGTGTTGGAGAGGTCCTTGATGTGGCCATACACGCCGGTCAGGCCGTTGGCCGCCGAGAGGTTCTCGTACAGGCGGATGTTCACGCTGTTGCGCACGCGGATGCCGTGGCGCTGGTTGCTGAGGATCTTGTTGCCCCACAGCAGGTTGTTCGAGCTCTCGTAGAGGGTGATGCCGTCGGAATGGTTCTGGTACACCTCGTTCCAGGCCACGAGGTTGTTCACCGAGTTACGGTCGATGACGATGCCCGAGAGCTTGTTGTCGTAGGTCTTGTTGTGAACGATCCAGCTGTCGTCCACCTCACGGGAGATGATGATCCCGTGCTTCTTCTTGGTCCCGAAGACGGTGTTGTGGGCGATGAGCAGGCCCCTCGAACGGTCGTGGGGGTCGATGCCGTAGACAATGTTGTCGCGGTAGGTATTGCCCTTGATGACCACGTTTTCGGCTTCGAAGCAGTAGAAGCCGTACCAGTGGTCGACGAACTCCGAATCCAGCAGCCAGCCGGTGGGCGCGGCGCGCTTCAGGCGCTTGGCCTGGCCCGGGGTGTACTGGGTGATGGAGACGCCGTAGGACTTGGAGTTGTCGTAGCCCAGGCTCGTGACCTTGCTGCCGACGATGTACAGCTCGCTGCCACCCCAGGACACCAGGAACGGGCGGAACTCCTCGGGCTTGCGGAACCAGGCCGGCGACTTGTTCTTTTCGTTCCAGGCGGTGAGCTGGGTGCCGGTGACGAATAGCTTGCCGTCGTTGACCAGGAAAGCGCCGCGCTCCTGGGAGAGACGGAAGTCCTTGGTCTCCTTGCCAATCTGCAGGCTTGCGCCTTGGGCCACCACCAGCGGCAGGCGGGCGAGGTACACGCCGGGCTCGGTCTCGCTGAACTGGCTGTCGGGCAGGGCTTTGGCCAGGTCTTCCGGGGTCACGTAGCCGCCCTCGACGAAGATCGCCTGGGGCATGCCATGCTGGCGCTGGACCCACTCGCGCAGGCGCTCGTTACCGCCGATGAAGTCCTTCAGGGCATCCTGCTGGAGCATGCGCCGGACCACTACGCGGCCACGGGTGCTGCGGTCGATCTTCGCTTCCACGGCCTCGGCCGTGTAGCCGGTCATGTCCGGCAGCTTGGGCGTGTCCAGGTGCAACTGCTCGACGGGCGCGGTGAGCACCTTGTAGTTCTTGATCGGCTTGAGTTGCTGGGTCAGCTCCTCGCCCTGGACCCAGGGCGAGGCGAACTGCAGGGCGCCAAGAATGACGCCCCCCGCCAGCAGTGTGGTTCCCATGCCACGTTTCATGGCTGTTCCTCCCTTGCGCCCAATGCCCATCAGAAGCGCCAGATGAAGTCGACGAAGGCGCGGTGCATCACCGAGTCGGTGCCGCTGGCATAGGCATCGCCGGGCTTGAACACGCCGCCACGGAAGCGCACCAGGGCCGAACGCTCGTCCATGTGCTCGGCCATGGACGCCGGCAGCAGGCCCTGCTTGAAGTAGCGGGTGACCACCAGGTCCATCTCCTGGCCGATGTCTTTCTCGCCGTCTTCCAGCGGCGCGATGATTCCGCTCTGTCCGACGTCCTGGTTGTCGTCCACCCGCCAGAAGCGGTGGTAGACGACGCTCGCGTCGTAGTCCTCGCCCATCTGCCAGGAGGTGAAGGCGGTGGCCACTTGCAGGTTGCTCAGCTCGCCGCGGAAGGCTTCACCGAAGCGGTGCATGCGTGATTCGGTGCCGGTGAAGTTGGAGCGGTTGCTCTCAAGGCCGGTCTGGCGGAACTGCTCGGAACTGTCGTTATCGCCACCGCCGCTGCCACGGGCGTAGGCGCCGCCGACCTTCCACTGATCGTCGATGTTCCAGCGCAGGCCGAGGTCGACGGCCCAGGCGTCGACGTCGACATTGCGCTTGCCGCTGGCGATGTTCTGGTTGCCCACGGGCGTCTGCTGCAGCTCGTCCACGTCGCCGGTCAGCCAGGTGGCCTGGGCCCAGTAGTTCAGCGGCAGGGTGGAGCGGCGGTCGAAGAAGCCGCCATCGGCTTCCAGGCCCAGCCAGGTCAGGTCGCCGGTGGTGCGCTTGTCGAGTTCATCCACTTCCTCGCCGACGTTGGCCAGGTTGCCGTTGTCGCGGCTGTGGTGAAGCTTGGCGCCGACCCAGTGGCCAGGGCGCCATTGGGTGGAGATGTCGCCGAAGAAGTGCTGGCGGTCCTCGTCTTCCGGGGCCAGTTCATCGATGTCGGTGCGGTAGTCGCTGAAGCGCTCGGCGACGCCGGCGTGGGCGCGCAGCAGGGTGGTGTCGAAGCTCCAGCGCAGGGCTTCGATGTTGGTATCCCACCAGGTGCCTTCTTCGCTGCGGACGCGCTGGCGGCCGAAGCGCAGGTGCTCGCCGGGGTAGGCGGTGAGGCCGCCGTAGTCGACCCAGAACTCGCGCATGGCCAGGTAGCTCTTGTCCGGCTCGCGGCCGTTGTTGCGCTGGCCGGCGTCGGCTTCGATGTCGCTGGATTCCAGGGTGTCGGTTTCGACGATGTCGGTGGCGGTGACCGCCTGGCCCATGGCGAAGGCGCTCCACTCGCCGCGCTCGCCGTAGACCCAGGGGCGCAGGTCGAGACCGATACCGTTCACGTCGCCGCCATCACGGGTGCCAAGGTCGCGGTCGTCTTCCGATTGGGCGGTGATCTTCACGTCCAGCCCGAAATTCTTGCCATCGGGCTCGGCAGCGTGGGCGATGCTTGCGGCCAGCAGGGACAGGCCGATGCCTGCCTTGATCCAGGGGGTCTTGTTCATGTGCGTTTCATCTCTCTCGTTCCGCTGCCGTGCTTTTCGTAGGTTGCGACTGAGCTGTGTGAAGCCCGACGTCTGCCGTACTCCGCTGTTGGGCTTCGCTTCGCGCTGCGCCAACCTACGGGGGAGCTGCGGATGGAATTCATAGGCTGCTCATCTGGGTGTCTGGAACCGCGGCGCCACGGGCTGCACGTTCTTCACGCAGCAGTTGCTCGGCGCGAGCGCGGTCGGCCGGTGGCAATTGCTGCGCCACCTGCTGTGCCAGTTCCTGGGCCTGCGGGGTGTTCTTGGGCAGGGCCAGTTGGCTGAAAACGTAGGCATTGACCAGGTTGCGCTGGACACCCTTGCCCTGGACGTACATCTGGCCGAGGGCGAAGTCGGCGTTGATCTGGCCGTTGCGGGCGGCGCTCAGCAGCCGCTCAAGGGCCTTCTGCGGATCGATTTCACCCAGGTAGCCGCGCAGGTAGATCTGACCCAGCAGGTAGTTGGCGCGGGGCTCGGTCGGCGCGGCTTTCAGCAGGTGTTCTTCGGCCTTCTTCGGGTCCAGCGGCACCAGCTTGCCTTCGTAGTAGAGGCGTCCCAGCAGCAGCTCGGCCTGGGGGAGGGACGCGGCGCGGCCCTTTTCCAGGTAACCCAGCAGCTGTTCGGTATCGCCCTGGCCCGGGTAGTCGTAGAGCAGCTTGGCCAGGCTGACCCAGGCGGCGGGGTAGGTGGGCGCGACGGCTTCCAGGAGTTCCTTGGCCTTGCCGTCGTCCGGCTTGCCAAGGTCGGCGTCGGCCAGCACGTTGGCCACCGAGTCCACGCGCTGGGCGGGAATGCGCCCGGCGCGGTAGCCGGCCATCAGCTGGTCCAGCAGCTTCTGCTGGGCATCGGCGTTGCCCTGCTTCTGGTAGACGGTGGCCAGCTCGACGTAGCAGACATCGGCCAGCGCCAGGTTGCGGGTGCAGATCTGTTCGATCTCGCCCAGGTGCTGATCGTAGGTGCCCTGGGTGCGATAGAAGAGGATCTGCGCCAGCTCGGCCTGGGTGTGACCTTCGGCGCGCCACTTGGCGATGCGCGCCGGCACGTTCACCTCGGGGAAGTCCTGCGGGTATTGCAGGTAGAGCATCACCAGCGGCAGCAGGCTGCTTTCTTCTCCGGCGGCGAAGGACTCTTCCAGCAGCTGCGCGGTCTCGCGGCGCTCGGCCGGGCTCAGCTCGGTCTTGCGCGTCAGCAGTTTGCCCAGGCGTGCCTTGGCGCGGGGCGACTGGTCCATGGCCTGGCGATAGGTCTGCTCGGCCTTGGCGAGCTGCTCGGGGTCACCGCTGGCCACCTGCAGGTCGGCCAGACCGACCGCAGCGTCGGCATAGCCGAGATCGGCCAACTGGCGGAAGTTCTGCTCGGCGGTGGCGTTGTCACCGCGTTTCAGGGCTTCGCGGGCGAGGCGCTCGTCGGGCAGGCCGGCGCAGCCGGCCAGGGCGATGGCCGCGGCCAGCAGCAGGACGGGAGTAGCGTGATGGGCCATGGCGGCGCCCTCCTCAGAAACCTGTCGCCAGGGCGCGATCGATCAGCCAGTCGAGGGACGGGCCGCGATCGACACTGACTTCCACCGGCTGGCCGGCGAGGGTGCTGGGCAGCGGCTCGTCGGGCTGGATGGTGGCGCGGATGTCGGCGGACATGCTGCCGTCGTGCAGATTGCTGCTGAGGATCTTGCCGTGGCGTACCTGGTCCTCACCGGCCACCTGGAAGGTGACGCGGGCGCCGGGCTTGGCCTGGGCGATGTTGCGGAACGGGAAACGCGCCTGGACGGTAGCCTGGGTGTCCTGGGGGACCAGTTCGAAGATCACATCGCCCTTGCTGGCGAACTGGCCGTCGGCCACGAGCTGGCGGGCGATCTTGCAGTTGCAGGGGCTGGTGAGGGTGCCCTTCATCTGCTTGCCGAAGAGCTCTTCGACGTTTTTCGGAGTGAGCTGGTCGTCGGTCAGGTGGCCCTTGAGCATCTCCAGCATGGTGGCGTTGAAGGACGCGATGGGCGCGCCTTTTTCCACGCTGGCATCGGCGCTCACCAGGCTCTGCACGGTGCCTTCGCGCGGCATGGTGACCTGCATGGAGGGCACCGCGACCATGGCCGAGTCGGCGTGGGTGACGAAGTACAGGCCGTACAGGGAATTGAGGATGTAGCCGAAGGCCGTGACGCCGACCACGAAGATGCCGGCACTGAGGCCGACCGCCTTCAGGCGCGCCAGGGGGCCCATGCCGCCGCCCGCACCGCCCTTGCGCGGCTTGGTGAAGTTCTCGCGCTGCAGGGTGTTGAGCAGGTCGCCGGCGCTGACCAGCTCGCCGGAAAGGTGGGCGCTGATCAGGTAGCGCAGGGTGGCGATATCGCGCGGCTGCAGGCTGTGGAAGACGCAGCCGACTCGCTCGTTGCGCGCATCCACGGCGCGCACCTGGAACTCGATGTCCAGGCCGAGGCTGAGACCGTCGATCTGGAACATCAGGCGGCCCTTGTGGTGGTCGCCGATGTTGGCGCCGGAGCGCCCGCCGGTGAAGGCGAAACCGCCTGCGGAGATGTCCAGCAGCGACGCTTCGAAGCGTTCGCCGCGAGCGATGTAGCGGACTTTGCCGGGGATCTTCACCCGCGCGTGCTGGCGCTGGGCTTCGGATTCATGCACCACATTGAGATTGACGGCTGTATTCATGGCTTCGATTCCTGTCAGGTTCCTTGTGCTCACACGATCGCCAGCAGCGTGGCGATGAATACGCTTGTTGCGGAGAAGGTCATGGCGCGTGAGGACCAGGTGTTGAACCAGCGCGAGAAGCTGGCGAGGTCACGGTTGAGCTTGGTGTTCTGGCGGGTCCAGGACTGCTGGTCGAGGCGGAAGAAGACGTAGATCTTCACCAGGGCCCCGACGATCTGGTTGTAATAGAGGATCAGCGGGTAGGCCGGCCCGATCCGGTGCCCGGTAATGCTGAGCAGCAGGGTCAGGACGAAGCGGGTGATGCCGATCCACAGCAGGTAAACCAGCAGGTAGGCGATGCTGTACTTCAGGCTGGCGATGATGGCCACGGCCAGGCCCAGCAGGCAGGTCCACATCGACGCGCGCTGGTCGGCGAGCACCACGGTGGTGAACCAGCCGAGGCGGCGCGGACCCAGCGCCAGGGCGCGGGAGTTCTGTCGCAGGTTGTTGCCGTACCAGCGGAACATCAGCTTGCGGCTGGCCTTGATGAAGCTCTTCTCCGGCGGGTGCTCGACCGTGTTGATCGCCGCATCCGGCACGTAGAAGGTGTCGTAGCCCAGGCGCATCAGGCTGTACCAGCTGGACTTGTCGTCACCAGTGAGGAACTGGAAACGACCCAGGCGCCAGTGGTCCAGGTGATCGCTTTCCACGTCGGCGATGAAGTCCGGATCGGTCACCACGCTGGCGCGGAACACCGACATCCGCCCGGTCATGGTCAGCACGCGCTTGGAGAGCGCCATCGAGCACATGTTGAGGTGGCGCTGGGCGAAACGCAGCTTGTGCCACTCGCTCATGATGTAGCTGCCGCGCACCTCGCAGAACTCGTTGGTGGTCAGGCCGCCGACATTCGGGAAGAGCTTGAACCAGGGCACGGTCTTCTTCACCACGCCTTCGGCCAGCACGGTGTCACCATCGATCACTGCCACCACCGCGTTCGCGTCCGGCAGTTGCCGGGAGATGGCGCGGAAGCCATAGGCCAGGCCATCACGCTTGCCGGTTCCGGGAATGCGCACGAAGTCCAGCTTGACCCGCGGCGGCGGCGCCAGCTTGGTCCAGATGTTCTTCACCAGCAGCTCATCGGACAGCTCGACGATGGAGCAGACCACGGTGGTCGGGTAGCCGCAGTCGATGGCTTCCTGGATCACCGAGCGGTAGACCATGGCGGTGGTCAGGGCCTCGATGCGGAAACTCGTCACCATCAGGAATACGTGGGACGGGTCCGCCGCGTTGCCGAGCTTGGCCAGGCGCCGCTTGTACCAGGGGTAGATGAAGTAGAGGAACAGCGTGCCGCGCGCAAAGTGCAGGGCGCCCATGGAGTAGCGCCAGATGCCCACGGCCCCGATCAGCAGCAGGAAGTGCTTGGAGTCGGGATCGAAGACGGACTTGGGCAGTGCCAGTGCCAGCAGCATCAGCGCGATGAGGTAGAACAGCCAGCCCGAGGCTTCGAGCAGGCCACCTTTGAGTTTTTCCATTGGGATAGTCGTCCTGTACTGGTCGTTTCGGGCGTGCCTCCTCCCACAAGGGGAGGAGGCAGGGCGCTTACCAGCAGATACCCTCGGCATTGCCTTGGGTGCCCTTGGGCATGAAGCCCACCAGGTCGATCACCTGCTTGCCGGCGGGAGCCTGTTGCGCCAGCGGGGCGAACAGCTCGTCACGGTTGCCCAGGACGATGATGTCGGCCTTGTCCACCACGGCGTCGAAGTTGCTGTTGAGCAGCGAGGACACGTGGGGGATCTTCGACTCGATGTAGTCCTTGTTGGCGCCGTAGACACGGGCGTACTCGACGTTGCGGTCGTAGATGCTGAGGTCGTAACCCTTGCCGATCAGCATCTCGGCCAGCTCCACCAGCGGGCTTTCGCGCAGGTCGTCGGTACCGGCCTTGAACGACAGACCGAGCAGCGCGACGCGGCGCTTGTCATGGCCGGCGATGATGTCGAAGGCCTTCTGCACCTGGCCGGCGTTGCTGCGCATCAGCGAGCCGATCAGCGGGGAGTCCACGTCCAGGGAGGTGGCGCGGTAGTTCAGCGCGCGCACGTCCTTGGGCAGGCAGGAACCGCCGAAGGCGAAGCCCGGGCGCATGTAGTACTTGGACAGGTTCAGCTTGTGGTCCTGGCAGACCACGTCCATCACTTCACGACCATCGACGCCGACGGCCTTGGCGATGTTGCCGATCTCGTTGGCGAAGGTGACCTTGGCCGCGTGCCACACGTTGCAGGTGTACTTGATCATCTCGGCCACTTCGATGTCCTTGCGGATGATCGGGGCGTCGAGTTCGCGGTACAGGGTTTCCAGGACGTCGCCGGCGGCCTTGTCCAGTTCGCCGATGACGGTCATGGGCGGGTAGTCGTAGTCCTTGATCGCGGTGCTCTCGCGCAGGAACTCGGGGTTCACCGCCACGCCGAAGTCCACGCCGGCTTTCTTGCCGGAGCAGTCTTCGATGATCGGGATCACCACGTTCTTCACGGTGCCCGGCAGCACGGTGCTGCGTACCACCACGGTGTGGCGCTCGGCCTTGTCGCGCAGGGCGAAGCCGATCTCGCGGCAGACGCCCTCGATGTAATCCAGCGACAGGTCGCCGTTCTTCTTGCTCGGAGTGCCGACGCAGATGAAGGACACCTGGGTATCGCGCACGGCACCGGCTACATCGGTCGTGCCGCGCAGGCGGCCGGTCTTCACGCCCTGTTGCAGAAGTTCCTCAAGACCCGGTTCGACAATTGGCGATTTGCCATTGTTGATCAGGTCGATCTTGGTCTGAGAGACATCGACACCGACAACTTCATGACCACGAGCAGAGAGGCAGCCGGCGCACACTGCACCAACATAGCCCAAACCGAAGATGCTGATTCGCATCGTATTCACCTCGTCCTTTCAGCACGCTGTTTAATATGTGACGTAAGTGTCACTTCCGTTTGCACCGTTATGTCGCAACTGCAACTTTGCGGTGCACAGGCATGATTAATACCGGACGCCAAATTTAGGGCGCCTGAACTGGGCATGTAATATTGATTGCCCGGGTAGAGTCCTGAGCTGATCGCCACGAAGGCTCTGGCTCGTTGGTTTTGTCCAGTAGGTCGAGTTTGTTGCGCTTCTCCTTAATAAACTTCTTTGGTTTTCACCAGATAAAAACTACCCCTCGGCTTTACGCCGATAGTTATCCAGGCAGTTGGAATTCACACAGCACAAAACGTGTGAGGAATTTAGGTATCGGGGGGTATGAGTATCTGCGTTTTCGGATAGTTCCTACCGTTCGTCCCCGGTTTGATTTATTGCAGAATCTTGACTACGCACGATTCCGCTCTGACGGAATGCTCAGAGTTTTGCGGTTCTAAAAAAGTTCCTGATAGTGCGAAATGCAATTTTTTCATGATTGCATTTTGCAAGTTGGCCACTACTTTGGGGCTAAGTTGGCCAGTATATAAATCGAAGTTGTGAGGGCTAAATGATTTTGAAGTGATATTGGATTTAGGGTTTGAAGGCGGGAATTGCGGAACAGGCGTGCCAGGTTTGCACCGGTGATCGCTGTCGGTGCGGGAATGCGATTTTTCGATCGCCGATGAGGGGCGCTGAATCGGCGGGCGGGGCACCGGGAATTGTTGCGCGTTCCAGGTGTCGTGGGTTGGCAGGGGTGACCACACCCCTCATACGCCCCCTAAAAAACGAAAACCCCGCCGTTCGGCGGGGTTTTTCTCATCTCACTCCTGCGGTTCGTCGCGCAGGAAAACCAGGCTGTCCGGCTTGGAGTGTTCCGCCGAGTAACGGTAGCCCTGGTAGTTGAAGTCCTTGAGGCCTTGCGGGTCCTGCAGGCGCTCCTTGATCACGTAGCGGGCCATCAGGCCGCGGGCCTTCTTGGCGTAGAAGCTGATGATCTTGTACTGGCCGTTCTTCAGGTCCTTGAATTCGGTATCGATGATGCGGGCGTTCAGCGCCTTGCGCTTCACCGAGCTGAAGTATTCGTTGGAGGCGAGGTTGAGCAGGATGTCGTCGCCCTGGGCCGCCAGGGCCTCGTTCAGCCAGCCGCTGATGCGATCACCCCAGAAGGCATAGAGGTCCTTGCCGCGGGCATTGGCCAGCTTGGTGCCCATTTCCAGGCGGTAGGGCTGCATCAGGTCCAGCGGGCGCAGCAGACCGTAGAGGCCGGAGAGCATGCGCAGATGCTGCTGGGCGAAGTCGAAGTCGGTTTCGCTGAAGTCTTCGGCGTTGAGGCCGGTGTAGACGTCACCCTTGAAGGCGAGCAGGGCCTGCTTGGCGTTGTCGGGGGTGAAATCCGGGTGCCAGCTACCGTAGCGCGCGGCGTTCAGACCGGCGAGCTTGTCGGACAGGTGCATCAGCTCGGCGATCTGCGCGGGGCTGAGTTCGCGCAGTTGCTGGATCAGCTCCTGGGAATGGTCGAGGAACTCCGGCTGCGTGAAGCGCGAAGTGGCCGGCGGGGTCTCGTAGTCCAGGGTCTTGGCAGGGGAAATCACCAACAGCATCGAATCGTCTCCTTCGGGAACGGGGCGATTCTAGGGATTTGCGTCGGTTGGCTCCACCTATCCCGCCGATAGGCCGGCTGGATGCAGGAACGGGATGACCGCCCAGGGCGGAAAAAACGGGGAATTTCGGGGGGAGGGGACTTTCGACTTTAACGGGCGATCCCCTACGCGCCAAGGGCTTTTTGTCGCACTGTGAAAAAAGATCCGAACAGGCAAAAAAGTTCTTTTTTCTGTCATCCCGAATGGAGTAAAAAAAAATACAGACCGCCGAACCCTGCAGACAGGTGGCGGCCATAGGCCCTCACCTTGTTGGCTCCATCCTCTACCCGGCATGACCCGGAGCGGGGAGGTCGGCGGTCCCCCGCGGCGGAGCGCCTGTCTGGCATTCCGTCGCCTGGCCCTATAAGAAGGTGACCGAGTATGGATGACCACGGACGCTCCAGCCCTACCGCTCCAACCTTGTACGCGCTCGACACCAACGTCCTGATCCACGACCCCAACGCCTTGTTCAACTTCCAGGAACACCACGTGGCCATTCCGATGACCGTGTTGGAGGAACTGGACAAGCTCAAGACCGGCAAGCAGGGCGTTGCCGCTGAATGTAGGCAGGCCATCCGTAACATCGACAAGATCCTCAGTGGTGCCACCCCCGAGGAAGTGGAGCACGGTGTACCCATCCAGCGAGAGAAGAGCGGCCCGTGCGGTTTTCTCTCGATCCTCATGAGCAAGCGCGCAGCTCCGATCACCTGGCTGCCCGAAGACCTCAACGACAACAAGATCATCAACCAACTGGTGGAACTGAAGAGCCGCAAGCCGGGCATGTCCGTGGTGCTGGTGACCAAGGACATCAACATGCGCCTGAAGGCGCGGGCCTGCGGGATCGACTCGGAGGACTACCACACCGACCAATTGGTGGACGACGTCTCCCTGCTGTCTCGTGGCTACCACGATATGCCGGGCTCGTTCTGGGACCGCGTGAGTACGGTGGAGACGCGCCAGGACCATGGCCGGACCTGGCACCGTGTGCAGCTCACCGACAACCTGCCAGCCGTGCACGTCAACGAGTTCATAGTCGACGAGCAGGGCTTCGTTGGCTGGATCAAGGGCATCAAGGCCGATGAGCTGCTGATCCTCGACCTGCATCAGGAACCGCTGCTGCACCAGGAAGCCTGGGGGCTGCGCCCGCGCGACGTGTATCAGGCGCTAGCGCTCTACGCATTGCTGGATCCGGACATCCACCTGGTCAACCTCAGTGGCGCGGCGGGGTCGGGCAAGACCATCCTGGCGCTGGCCGCGGCCATCGAGCAGACCATGGTCAGCAAGCGCTATCGCCGCATCATCGCCACCCGCAGCGTGCAGGGACTGGACCAGGAGATCGGTTTCCTGCCCGGTACCGAGGCGGAGAAGATGGAACCCTGGCTGGGGGCGATTACCGACAACCTGGAAGCCCTGCACATGGATGACGAGAACACCCACGGCAGCGTGGACTACATCCTCAGCAAGGTGCCGCTGCAGTTCAAATCCCTGAACTACATCCGGGGCCGCAGCTTCCAGCAGAGCCTGATCATCATCGACGAATGCCAGAACCTGACGCCGCACCAGATGAAAACCATCATCACCCGTGCCGGTACTGGCTCCAAGGTGATCTGCCTGGGCAACCTGGCGCAGATCGACACTCCTTACCTTTCCGCGCCGAGCTCCGGCCTGACCTACCTGACCGAACGCTTCAAGGACTTCCCCCACGGCGTGCACATCACCCTCCAGGGAGTGCCGCGCTCCGTGCTGGCCGAGTTCGCCGAAGCCCATATGTGACCTCAGTATCCCGCCGGGCGGCAGCTGCCGCCCGACGCGGGTTTCTGTATACAATCTGTCTCCTGTCCAAGGAGACGTGCAGTGCTTACCCATCTCGATTCCCAAGGCCGCGCCAACATGGTCGACGTCACCGACAAGGCGGTGACTTCCCGTGAAGCGACGGCTGAAGCCCGTGTGCGCATGCGCCCGGAAACCCTCGCCATGATCCAGGCAGGCGGCCACCCCAAGGGCGATGTATTCGCCGTGGCGCGCATCGCCGGCATCCAGGCGGCGAAGAAGACCTCCGACCTCATTCCCCTGTGTCACCCGCTGATGCTCACCAGCGTCAAGGTAGAGCTGGAGGCGGAAGGGGATGACTGCGTGCGCATCGTCGCCCGCTGCAAGCTGGCCGGGCAGACCGGGGTTGAGATGGAAGCCCTCACCGCCGCCAGCGTCGCTGCCCTGACGATCTACGACATGTGCAAGGCGGTGGATCGCGGCATGACCATCGAAAACGTACGCCTGCTGGAAAAGCTGGGCGGCAAGAGCGGCCACTACCAGGCCGGGGAGTAATGATGATTCGCGTGCAGTATTTCGCCCGTTACCGTGAAGCGCTCGGCATTGAAGGCGAGCAGCTCAGCTGGGACTCGGCGTTCGCGAAACTGGATGACCTGCGCCAGCACCTGCTGGCCCGTGGCGGCGTGTGGGAAGTGCTCGCCGAACAGAACCTGATGTGTGCCCGCAACCAGGAACTGTGCAGCCTGGACGAGGCCCTCGCCGATGGCGACGAAGTCGCCTTCTTCCCCACGGTCACAGGAGGCTGAGATGGCCATTCGCGTGCAGGAAGGCGCATTCGATCCCGGTGTTGAACTCAACGCGCTGCACGCGGCCAACGTCGGCATTGGCGCCGTGGTCGGTTTCGTTGGCTACGTGCGCGACTTCAATGACGGCCAGGAAGTGGCGGGGATGTTCCTTGAGCATTATCCGGGCATGACCGAAAAGGCCCTGGAGAAGATCGAGGTGGAGGCGCGGGAACGCTGGCCGCTGCTCAGCGTGGAGATACTCCACCGCGTTGGCCGCCTGGAGCCGGGCGAGCCTATCGTCTTCGTCGGCACCGCCAGTGCCCACCGCCAGGCGGCGTTCGATGCCTGCAACTTCGTGATGGACTACCTCAAGACCCGCGCGCCCTTCTGGAAGAAGGAAGACACCGCCGAAGGCCCACGCTGGGTGGAAGGGCGGTGCAGCGACAAGGCGGCCGCCGAGCGCTGGGAATAATCCGATTGGAGAAAACTTTCTGTAGGGGCGAATAAATTCGCCCCTACAAGGTTGTGCCCAGTATCCCGAGCAAGCCCGGACTCACCGGGCTTTTTCATGGGTGATTGACGATATGTACATTTGAGTCCAGTATGGACTCACAAGTACAAGTTAGCGGCATCCATGATGATCCACAGCCAGCTACCCACCTCATCCCCATCCCGGCCGTCCATGGCCGTGTCTTCTTCTGCCTCGCAAACCCATTCCGAACCTGCTCGTCCTATCCTGTGGCGAGCATCCATCCGTACTGCGGGAGTCGCACCATGAAGAAACTCGTTCTGCTGGGCAGCCTTGCCCTGAGCCTGCTGGCCTCCAGCGTGTTCGCCGCCGACAAGCCTCTGCGCATCGGCATCGAAGCTGCCTATCCGCCCTTCGCCTTCAAGACGCCGGACGGCCAGATCTCCGGCTTCGACTACGACATCGGCAATGCCATGTGCGAGGAGATGAAGGTCAAGTGCCAGTGGATCGAGCAGGAGTTCGACGGCCTGATTCCTTCCCTCAAGGTGAAGAAGGTCGACGCCGTGCTGTCGTCCATGACCATCACCGATGAGCGCAAGAAGTCCGTGGACTTCACCGGCAAGTACTACTACAGCCCGGCGCGCCTGGTGATGAAGAAGGGCAGCGTGGTCGACCCCGAGTTCAAGAGCCTGGTGGGCAAGACCATCGGCACCCAGCGCTCCACCACCACCGACCGCTTCGCTGCTGAAGTCCTGGAGCCCAAGGGTGTGAAAGTGGTGCGTTACAGCACCCAGAACGAGATCTACCTGGACGTGCTGTCCGGCCGCCTGGATGGCGTGCTGGCCGACGTCTTCCCGCTCAACGAAGGCTTCCTCAAGACCGAGAACGGCAAGGGCTACGAGTTCGTCGGTCCGGTGCTGAACGATCCGAAGTACTTCGGCGAAGGCGCCGGCATTGCCGTGCGCAAGGGCGATAACGAGCTGCGCGAGAAGTTCAACAACGCCATCAAGACCCTGAGGGAGAATGGCAAGTACCAGGCGATCCAGGCCAAGTACTTCGATTTCGATATTTACGGCGAGTAAGTCCCGCCGTAGGGAAGAGCCGCGCGATTGCGCGGCTTTTTTCTGTCTGGACGAAAGCAGTCATAGCGTTGCACGGACTACCCCCTCTCCCGCCTGCGGGAGAGGGCTGGGGTGAGGGTTGCTCCGGCTGGCTCGGTGCTCGGCCGTATTGCGAATGAATTCGCTCCTACAAAGGCAGGGCTGCGCCCTGCATAGCGATTGAAATCGCCCCCACAGGTATGCGCGGGCGCCGAAGTTGAGCCGAGAGTCACCCCTCTCCTCTTCAGGGGGAGGGGCCGGGGGAGACGGTTGTTTCGGGTTGGCTTGGTGCCAATCCTTTCGCGAATGAATTCGCTCCCACAGGGGGCACGCGCCAAAGAAAAAGAGAGCCCGAAGGCTCCCTTTTTCATTTCGCGTCCAATCCTCAGTGCAGGATTTGCCCCAGGAACAGCTTGGTCCGCTCGTTCTGCGGGTTGTCGAAGAAGGCGTTGGGCTCGTTCTGTTCCACGATCTCCCCCTTGTCCATGAAGATCACCCGGTTGGCCACGGTGCGGGCGAAGCCCATCTCGTGGGTCACGCAGAGCATCGTCATGCCGTCGTGGGCCAGGCCGATCATGGTGTCGAGCACTTCCTTCACCATCTCCGGGTCGAGTGCCGAAGTGGGTTCGTCGAACAGCATGATCTTCGGCTTCATGCACAGGGCGCGGGCAATGGCCACGCGCTGCTGCTGGCCGCCGGAGAGCTGGCCGGGGAACTTGTTCGCCTGCTCCGGAATGCGTACGCGCTCCAGATAGTGCATGGCGATTTCCTCGGCCTGGCGCTTGGGCATCTTGCGTACCCACATTGGCGCCAGGGTGCAGTTTTGCAGCACGGTGAGGTGAGGGAACAGGTTGAAGTGCTGGAACACCATGCCCACTTCGCTGCGGATCGCTTCGATGTGCTTGAGGTCGCTGGTCAGCTCGGTGCCGTCGACGATGATGCGGCCCTGCTGGTGCTCTTCCAGGCGGTTGATGCAGCGGATGGTGGTGGACTTGCCGGAACCGGACGGACCGCAGAGGACGATGCGCTCGCCCTGCTGCACGTCGAGGTTGATGTCCTTCAGTACGTGGAACTGGCCATACCACTTGTTCACGCCCTGCAGACGGATGATCGGCTCGCCGGCTACTTTTTTGCTTGCTTCAGTCATGGGATGACTCCTAACGCTTGTGGCCGGTGTCCAGCTTGCGCTCCAGGCTCATGGAGTAGCGGGACATGCCGAAACAGAAGATCCAGAACACCAGGGCGGCGAAGACGTAGCCTTCGGTAGCCATGCCCAGCCAGGCCGGGTCGGTGGTGGCTTGCTTGATGCTGTTGAGCAGGTCGAACAGGCCGATGATGATCACCAGGCTGGTGTCCTTGAACAGCGCGATGAAGGTGTTGACGATGCCGGGGATCACCAGCTTCAGGGCTTGCGGCAGGATCACCAGGCCCATCATCCGCCAGTAACCCAGGCCCATGGCCGCGGCGGCTTCGTACTGGCCCTTGGGGATCGCCTGCAGGCCGCCACGCACCACTTCGGCGATGTACGCCGACTGGAACATGATCACGCCGATCAGCGCCCGCAGCAGCTTGTCGAAGGAAAGGCCTTCCGGCAGGAACAGCGGCAGCATCACCGAGGACATGAACAGCACGGTGATCAGCGGAACGCCACGCCAGAATTCGATGAAGGTCACGCAGATGACCTTGATCGCCGGCATGTTCGAACGCCGTCCCAATGCCAGCAGTATGCCCAGCGGCAGCGCGCCGACGATGCCCACCGAGGCAATCACCAGGGTCAGCATCAGGCCGCCCCATTGGCTGCTGGACACGGTGCTCATGCCGAGGAAGCCGCCGTGCAGCAGCCAGTAGGCGAGGATCGGGTAGATCACCAGGAAGCTCAGGCCGTACACCGCCTTGCGCGAGAAGCGCGGGATGAACAGCGGGGCGGCACCGATGATGGCGATCCATACCGCCAGGTCCACTCGCCAGCGCAGGGCTTCGGGGTAGAAGCCGTACATGAACTGCGAGAAGCGCATCTTGATGAAGACCCAGCAGGCCCCTTCGCTGGTGCAGTCGGCGCGGGTGCTGCCGTTCCAGTCAGCCTGGAGGAAGGCCCACTTGATCAGCGGCGGCAGGACCAGCCACACCAGGTAGATGGCGAACAGGGTCAGCAGGGTGTTGAACCAGTTCGAGAACAGGTTGGCGCGCAGCCAGCCCAGTACACCGACGCTCATCCGGGGTGGCGGCTGGTCGGGCTTGAATACGTGTGTCGTCATGGTTCGCCCCTTACCGCTCGACTAGCGCAATGCGCTTGTTGTACCAGTTCATCAGCAGGGAAATGCTGATGCTGATGGCCAGGTAGACGCTCATGGTGATGGTGACCACCTCGATCGCCTGGCCGGTCTGGTTCAGCACCGTACCGGCGAACAGCGAGACCATGTCCGGGTAGCCGATGCCGGCTGCCAGGGACGAGTTCTTGGTCAGGTTCAGGTACTGGCTGGTGAGCGGCGGGATGATCACGCGCAGGGCCTGCGGGATGATCACCAGACGCAGGGTCTTGGCGGCGGGCAGGCCGAGCGAGCGCGCGGCTTCGGTCTGGCCATGACTGACCGCCTGGATGCCGGAGCGCACGTTCTCGGCGATGAACGCCGCGGTGTACACGGTCAGCGCCAGGGTCAGGGCGATCAGTTCCGGAATCACCACCCAGCCGCCGCGGAAGTTGAAGCCTTGCAGCTCCGGAATGCTCCACTCGAACGGGCGGCCGAAGACCAGCGCGACCAGGCCGGGAATCACCACCAGCAGCACGATCGAGGTGATCAGTACCGGGAAGCGCTGGCCGGTGGCTTCACGTTTGGCCTTGGCCCAGCGGGCGAGGGCGATGATCGCCAGCAGCACCAGTACCAGACTGACCAGAAAGGGCATGAAGCCGTCGGCAATGGTCGGGGCCGGCATGTACAGACCGCGGTTGTTGAGGAAGAAGTGCTCGCCGATGGCCAGGCTCTGGCGCGGCCCCGGCATGGGCAGCATCACCGCGAAGTACCAGAAGAAGATCTGCAGCAGCGGCGGGATGTTGCGGAAGGTCTCGATATAGACGGTCGCCAGCTTGCGGATCAGCCAGTTCGGCGACAGCCGCGCCACGCCCAGGAGGAAGCCGAGGATGGTGGCGAAGAAGATGCCGATACCCGAGACCAGCAGGGTGTTGAGCAGACCGATGACGAAAACGCGGCCGTAGCTGTTGCTTTCGTTGTAATCGATCAGGTGTTGGGAAATCCCGAAACCGGCGCTTTGTTCGAGGAAATCGAAGCCGGACAGGATGCCGCGCTGTTGCAGGTTGTGCTGGGTGTTCTGGAACAGGTACCAGCCCAGTGCCACGACCGCGATGACGGCGATTATCTGGAATAGCCACGCACGCGCCTTCGGATCGGTCCAGAACGAACCTTTCGGGGCACGCGGGGCGTTGGCAGGTTTTTGCATGACAGCCCTCTGGGAACCGCTGGCCGACCGGATGGGGGACGGCGGCCAGGGCTCGCGTTGAAACGGAACTCGAACCCGGCGGCCACCTTATGTGGCCGCCGGGCGACGGTCAGCGCACCGGCGGTGCGTATTGCAGACCGCCCTTGTTCCACAGGGCGTTGAGACCGCGCTCGATCTTCAGCTCGCTACCGGCACCGATGTTGCGATCGAAGATTTCACCGTAGTTGCCGACCTGCTTGACGATTTGCACCGCCCAGTCCTTCGGCAGCTTCAGGTCCTTGCCGAACTCGCCTTCAGTACCCAGCAGACGGGCAATGTCGGGGTTCTTGGTGGTCTTGGCCTGTTCTTCGACGTTCTTCGAGGTCAGACCCAGTTCTTCTGCGTTGAGCATGGCGAACAGGGACCAGCGCACGATGTCGAACCACTCCTCGTCACCCTGGCGCACGGCTGGGCCGAGGGGTTCCTTGGAGATCACTTCCGGCAGCACCACGTACTCGTCCGGAGCGGCCAGCTTGATGCGCTGTGCATAGAGCTGGGACTGGTCGGAGGTCAGTACGTCGCAACGACCGGACTCCAGCGACTTGGCGCTCTCGTCGGAGGTGTCGTAGGTGATGGGGGTGTACTTGAGGTTATTGGCGCGGAAGTAGTCGGACAGGTTCAGCTCGGTGGTGGTGCCCGCCTGGATGCACACGGTGGCGCCATCGAGTTCCTTGGCGCTGGAAACGCCGAGCTTCTTGTTCACCAGGAAGCCCTGGCCGTCGTAGTAGGTCACGCCGGTGAAGTTCAGGCCCATGGCAGCATCCCGGGAGCTGGTCCAGGTGCTGTTACGCGACAGGACGTCGACTTCGCCGGACTGCAGCGCGGTGAAACGTTCCTTGGCGGTCAGGGGGCTGAATTTGACTTTGCTGGCATCGCCAAACACGGCGGCGGCAACTGCGCGGCAGACGTCAACGTCGATGCCTTTGTAGTTGCCCTTGCCGTCGGCATAGGAGAAGCCCGGGAGGCCGTCACTGATGCCGCATTGCACGAAGCCTTTCTTCTTCACCGCGTCCAGGGTGGCGCCCGCCTGCGCGAAACCGCTGACACCGAGAACGGTTGCCGCGGTCAGCACGGCCAGGGTGGATTTCACCATCTTCATTAAAACCTCCAGTTGCTTTTATTGGTGTTGGAGTCTCGATCCCACCGCCGTACCCTCGTGAGGCAGGTTCAACCCTTTATGCACTGGAAAGGGTCAACCGGGGTGTCGGACCTAAGGAAGGAGTCTAGTTGGCGCTGCTCCGCTCGCCACCGGACCTTTCCCTGCCCATTGGTCAAATGGGCTGGAGACGGATTTGCGCCCGCCCTCGCATCACGAATGACGCCAGGTGACCGCCTGCAAGGCTTCGGCCGGAGCCGCTGCCCAACCCGTTGCACACCGGGCAAGTGTTACCGTGCCACGGCTGTGTTTCAGTGAACTGCTGGATAGCAAAGGCCGTACCAGCAAGACGCCAGTAGGCTTATTCAGATAGGTCAATAGGTAAAGTTTTAGCCTTGCGACATCTTTTTCAGTTATCAAACCACCCCTTCTGATGCCATCGCCCCATAACTGTGCAGATGCACCACAACGGAGCCACACATGAGCGACACATTGATCCTGGAGCCCACACATCGCGCCGACGCCTGCGTCATCTGGCTCCACGGCCTGGGCGCGGACCGTTATGACTTCCTGCCGGTGGCCGAGGCCCTGCAGGAAGTGCTGGGCACCACGCGCTTCGTGCTGCCCCAGGCGCCGACCCGCGCGGTGACCATCAATGGCGGCTGGGCCATGCCGTCCTGGTACGACATCCTCGCCATGCGCCCTGAGCGTGCGATCAACGAGGCACAACTGGAGGAATCGGCCGAGCAGGTCATGGCGCTGGTGCAGGCGCAGATCGATGGCGGCATCGAACCCGGCCGCATCATCCTCGCCGGCTTCTCCCAAGGAGGCGCCGTGGTGCTGCACACCGCCTTCCTGCGCTGGGAGGACGAGCTGGGTGGCGTGCTGGCGCTGTCCACCTACGCGCCCACCTTCACTGACGAAATGAAACTGTCGGATACAAAACGACAACTGCCGGTCCTCTGCTTGCATGGCACCTTCGATGACGTGGTGCTGCCCGCGATGGGTCGCTCCGCCCATGATCGCCTGGTAGCTGCCGGGGTTCCTGTGGAGTGGCGCGACTATCCGATGGCCCACGAGGTATTGCCGCAGCAGATCCGTGACATCGGCGCCTGGCTGGTGGAGCGCCTGCACCGCTGACCCAACAACCGACAGAACAAGAACCGACCATGGCCCAGACATCCGCTCCGCCCATCGCTACCCTGCGTGATATCGAAGAACTCGAACGCCTTTCGCTGGAAGAACGCGGCATGCCGGACAGCACCTATGAGCTGATCCGCCAGAGTGCCGAGCGCCATCCGCACAAGCGCGCCATGACCTTCCTGCTCCAGGGCGATGCCGAAGAGGCGCCGTTCGAGCTGACTTATGCACAGCTGCTGGCGCGGGTCACCCAGGCGGCCAACGCCTTCCACCACCTGGGCGTGCGGCCGGGCAAGGCGGTGTCTTTCCTGCTGCCGAACCTGCCCCATACCCATTTCACCATCTGGGGCGGGGAAGCGGCCGGCGTGGTCAACGCCATCAACCCGCTGCTGGAGCCCGAGCACATCGCCGAGCTGGTCCACGCGGCCGACTCCAGGGTGCTGGTGACCTTGGCGCCGTTTCCCGGCACCGATCTATGGGACAAGGTGGCCGGCCTGCGTGACCGGCTGCCGGAGCTTGCGGCCATCGTCACCGTCGACCTGGCCAACCTGCTGCCCGAGCCCCAGCGCAGTGCCATCAAGGCCCAGCGCGGCCCGCTGCCGGAAGGCGTGCTGGACTTCGACGAACTGCTTGACCGCTTCCCTGCCGACCACCTGCAGAGCGGCCGGGTGATCGCGCCGGATGACGTCGCCTCTTATTTCCATACCGGCGGCACCACCGGCACGCCCAAGCTGGCACCCCACAGCCATCGCAACGAAGTGGCCATGGCGATGATCCTGGCCTACGCCATCAACCTGGGGGAGGGCGACAACACCCTCTGCGGCCTGCCGCTGTTCCACGTGAATGGCGTGATGGTCACCGGCCTCGCTCCGATCTTCGCGGGCGCCGAATTCCTCATCGCAACGCCCCAGGGCTATCGCAATACGCGGCTGATCCAGAACTTCTGGAAAGTCATCGAACGCTACCGGGTGAGCTTCTTCAGCGGCGTGCCGACCATCTACGCGGGCCTGTTGCAGGTGCCCAGCGAAGGGCACGACCTGTCCAGCCTGCGTTATGCCCTGTGCGGCGCCGCGCCCATGCCAGTGGAACTGATCCGCCAGTTCGAGGCCAAGACCGGCCTCAAGCTGATCGAAGGCTACGGCCTGACCGAGGCCACCTGCGGCACCTGTGGCAACCCCGCCCACGGCGAGCGCAGGCCCGGTTCCATTGGCATGCGCATGCCCTATTGCCAGGTGAAGGTCGCGGTGCTGGACGAGCAGGGGCAATACCTGCGCGATGCCGCGCCGAACGAGATCGGCAACCTCTGCGTGCGCGGCGTGACTGTGTTCAAGGGCTACCTGCAGGCCAGCAAGAACAAGGACATCTGGGTCGACGGCGATTGGTTCAACACCGGCGATCTGGGACGGATGGATGCCGACGGCTACATCTGGCTCACCGGTCGCAGCAAGGACCTGATCATTCGCGGCGGCCACAACATCGACCCGCAGATGATCGAAGAAGCGCTGCACCGCCATCCCGCCGTGGCCATGGCCGCCGCCGTCGGCAAGCCGGACGACAAGGTCGGTGAACTGCCGGTGGCCTATGTGCAGCTAAAGCCCGGCGCCAGCGTCAGCGAGGCCGAACTGCTGGCGCACGCCGCGCAGCATGTACCCGAGCGCGCAGCGGTGCCCAAGGATGTCTGGATCATCGACGCCATTCCGGTCACCGCCGTGGGCAAGACCTTCAAGCCGACACTGCGTTTCGACGCCACCCGCCGCGTGCTGGAGCAGGTGCTGGGCGCCATTGCGCCGGGCGTGACGGTGGAAGTGGTCAATGACGACCGCCACGGCCAGGTCGCGGAGATCCGCGTGCCGGGGCTGGACGAGTCGCTGCGGGCGAAGCTGGAAGCCCGTATGGCCGGCTACGCGGTGAAATTCCGCCTGCTGGCCTGAGGCCATCTATACTGGCTGTCGAAGGCCGCCTCCCGGCGCGGCCTTCTGCCCTGTGCAACACCCGAAATTATCGCGCCTGGCCGCCAGCAGCGGCTCCGGGTAATTTTGCGTGCCCGGAAAAATGTTGCGAAATTGTGGCGAATATCAGCAATCGTCGCGCTCCTTACCCTTATCCTGCCGTCTGTCGGCCCAACTTTAGGTGGGCATTGTCAGGCAAAAAGTGTGGGAATACTGTCACACCGGGTTTACAGCTGAGACAAGGATCGTTAGCGGTGTCGTCCGCTTCGACTGCCATCCGAGGCCGTTGCAGCCATGAAGCATGTCCACTGGCAAGAAGACTTGGCTCTGCTGAGCCGACTGCGTCTGTTCCAGAACGTCACCGCGAACTGTCTGGCGCAGTTGCTCAAGGAGTTCCGTGCCTGCGATCTGGAGGCGGGGGAGGTGTTGTTGTCGCCGTTCAACCGCAATCAGCACCTCTATCTGGTGGTGAGCGGGCGGCTGAAGGTCTATCTCGGCTCGCTGGACAACAATCCGGTGAGCACCATCGAAGCGGGTGAGTGCGCCGGCGAGATCAGCTTCATCGACAACGACCATCCTTCGGCCTACGTGGTGGCCAGCGAGCCCACTACCGTATTGCGCCTGCACCGGCAGTCCCTGGTTAGCCTGTTCCAGCAGTCGCCGCAGTTGATGCAGAACCTGCTGGAGTTGCTCTGCGAGCGTGTGCGCCACGGCAACCGGATCATTCTCGACACCGAACAGAACGCCAAGATCGACACCCTCACCGGACTCTTCAATCGTCGCTGGCTGGAGCAGATCTACCAGCGCGAAAGCACCCGCTGCGCCTTCAATGAGCAGCCGCTGTCGATGCTCATGCTGGATGTGGACCACTTCAAGGCCTACAACGATCGCCACGGCCACCTGGCTGGTGACTACGCGCTCTGCCTGGTCTCCCACACTCTGCGCAACCAGCTGCGGCCCAAGGACAGCATGGCGCGCTACGGCGGCGAGGAATTCGTCATCCTGCTGCCGGAAATCAACGGCGATGAGGCGCGCAGCATCGGTGAGCGGCTACGCGTCAGCCTGGAGCAGATCGCCTCCTTCTATTCCCCGTTGGGCGTGCTGCCCGGCGTGACCGTATCCATCGGCATGGCCGAGATGCAGCAGCCGGACAGCCTGCAGGGCCTGATCGCCCGGGCCGACAATGCGCTCTACCAGGCCAAGCACGATGGGCGAAATCGCCTGAACGGGTAACTGTCCACGGTGGGCTCCGGGCCTCGACGGATGATGGCCCGGCATTCGGCAACGCGAATGTCCCTTGATTTCCTCAGGCTTCAAACGTCTGTTTGCTAGAGTCCGTTCACAATCAAGACAGCCGGGAAGCTGGACATGCGCAAACTCCTGATCGCTTTGCTACTGCTGGTGGCCGTTGGCCTGGGGATTTTCTTCTACCTGCCGGGGTTGCTCGACCGCGAGATGAACACGGTGGAATCGCCGCCGCCCTATCACGCCTCGGACGAGGCCGAGAACCTGCACAAGACCCTGTTCGTCGCCGACCTGCACGATGATGCCCTGTTGTGGAACCGCAACCTGCTGGAGCGCCATGACTTCGGCCACAGCGACCTGCCGCGCCTGCTCGAAGGCCACGTCGGCCTGCAGGTGTTCTCCACCGTGACCAAGACCCCGCGCGGCCTCAACTACGAGCGCAATGGTTCCGACACCGACAACATCACCCTGCTGGTCATGGCCCAGCGCTGGCCTCGCGCCACCTGGCACAGCCTGCTGGAGCGCGCGCTCTATCAAGGCAAGAGGCTCGAGGAAGCCGCCGCCGGCAGCCAGGGCAAGCTGACCCTGGTGCGCAGTCGCGACGACCTCTCCCGCTACCTCGCCGCCTGGGAAAAGGACCCGAACCGGGTCGCCGCCATCCTCGCCACCGAAGGCCTGCATCCGCTGGAAGGCAAGCTGGAGAACGTCGACCGCATGTACGACGCGGGCTTCCGCATCATGGGTCTGACTCACTTCTTCGATAACGAAGTGGGTGGTTCCGCCCATGGCCTGGAGAAGGGGGGGCTGACCCCCTTCGGCCGCCGGGTGATCGCCCGCCTGGAAGAGAAGAAGATGCTGGTGGACCTGGCCCACGCCTCCCGCGCCCTGATCGACGATGTGCTGAACATGGCCGAACGTCCGGTGCTGGTCTCCCATACCGGCGTCGAGGGCACCTGCCCGGGAACACGCAACCTCACCGACGCGCATATCCAGCGCATCGCCGCCACCGGTGGGGTGATCGGCATCGGCTACTGGGATACCGCCGTCTGCGAAACCTCGGTCAAGGCCATCGTCAAGGCCATCCGCTACGTCGCCGACAAGGTCGGCGTGCAGCATGTGGCGCTGGGCTCGGACTTCGACGGCGCGGTGCATACGCCCTTCGACACCAGCGGCCTGGCGCAACTGACCCAGGGCCTGAAGGAAGCCGGATTCAGTGAGCCCGACATCGCCGCCATCATGGGCGGAAACGTCCGCCGGCTGCTGCTGGAGTCCCTTCCTTAGTCCAAGTCAAGCCCTTGAGTGCCCGCAGCTCTTCGCCCTGCGGGCATCTTGCTTTACACTGGCGGCCGTTCATTCCTTAACCAATCGACGAGACCACCGTGCTCAAGGCACTCAAGAAGATATTCAGCAAGGGTGAAGAGCCGCAGGCCAACCCCGCTCCCGCCGCGCCAGCCCCCGCCCAGACCGAGAAGCAAGAGCGTCCGGCCAAACCGAAGAAAGCGCCTCGTGAAGCAGGCGAAAAGGCCGAAGGTTCCGGCGAACGTCCGCCCCGTGGCGAGAAAAAAACCCGCAGCGACAAGCCCAAGTCCGACAAGCCGCGCCGTGAGCGCCCGGCCAAGGCGGCTGCCCCGGTGAACAACTGGAAGCTGGAAGACTTCGCGGTGGAGCCCCAGGAGGGCAAGACCCGTTTCCACGACTTCAACCTCGATCCGACGTTGATGCACGCCATCCACGATCTGGGTTTCCCCTATTGCACCCCGATCCAGGCCCAGGTCCTCGGCCATACCCTCAAGGGTAAGGACGCCATCGGTCGCGCGCAGACCGGTACCGGCAAGACGGCCGCCTTCCTCATCTCCACCATCACCCAGCTGCTGCAGACCCCGCCGCCGAAAGAGCGCTACATGGGCGAGCCGCGCGCGCTGATCATCGCGCCGACCCGCGAGCTGGTGGTGCAGATCGCCAAGGACGCCCAGGCCCTGACCAAGTACAGCGGCCTCAGCGTCATGAGCTTCGTCGGCGGCATGGACTTCGACAAGCAGCTCCGGCAGCTGGAATCCCGCTTCTGCGACATCCTGGTCGCCACCCCCGGCCGCCTGCTGGACTTCAACCAGCGCGGCGAAGTGCACCTGGACATGGTCGAGGTGATGGTCCTGGACGAAGCCGACCGCATGCTCGACATGGGGTTCATCCCGCAGGTTCGCCAGATCATCCGCCAGACGCCGTTCAAGGGCGAACGCCAGACCCTGCTGTTCTCCGCCACCTTCACCGAAGACGTGATGAACCTGGCCAAGCAGTGGACCGTCGACCCGGCCATCGTCGAGATCGAGCCGGAGAACGTTGCCAGCGAGACCGTCGAACAGCACGTCTACGCCGTGGCCAGCAGCGACAAGTACAAGCTGCTCTACAACCTGGTTGCTCAGAACAACTGGGAGCGGGTGATGGTCTTCGCCAACCGCAAGGACGAAGTGCGCCGCATCGAGGAACGCCTGACCCGGGACGGCATCAGCGCCGCCCAGATGTCCGGCGACGTGCCCCAGCACAAGCGCATCAAGGTTCTGGAAGGCTTCCGTGAAGGCAAGATTCGCGTACTGGTGGCCACCGATGTCGCCGGTCGTGGCATCCACATCGATGGCATCAGCCACGTGATCAACTTCACCCTGCCGGAAGACCCGGACGACTACGTGCACCGCATCGGTCGTACCGGCCGTGCCGGCGCCAGTGGCACCTCCATCAGCTTCGCCGGTGAGGACGATGCCTTCGCCCTGCCGCCGATCGAGGAACTGCTGGGCCGCAAAATCAATTGCGAAATGCCCCCCACCGAACTGCTCAAGTCGGTGCCGCGCAAGCACCACTGAGGTCTAGTGGTTTGAGAAAAGGCGAAGCTTAGGCTTCGCCTTTTTCTTTGGGCGCTAAACGGGGAGGGTAGACCTGCGGTCTCCATCGCGATTGAAATCGCCTCCACAGGAAGAGCGCCATGATCGGACCTTGCTCGGACAGCTCCCTCTCCCTTCAGGGAGAGGGTTGGGGAGAGGGGCGCCTGTGGACTACAGCGCCCCAGCCTTCTTCCACGCCAGATAACGGCTCACCAACTGCGGGCCCAGCTCGCTGGGGCGGGCGTCCAGCACCGGCACACCGTGGGCGGCGAGGCGTTCGTGGAGGCTGTTGCGGGCGTTGAGATAGTTCACTGTGCCGCAGTAGGCGAGGGCGTCATCGAAGCCTTGCACTGGGGTATGGCGCAGGCTGTCGAGGATTTCCTCGCGCAGGCTGACCACCAGCAAGCGATGCTGGCGGCCGAGGCGCTTCACCGCGCTGAACAGCTCGACATCGTCTTCGTCGCGCAGGTTGCTGACCAGCACCACCAGGGCGCGGCGCCGCTGGCGGGCAAGCAGCGATTCGGCGGCGGCACTGAAGTCGGCCGGGCGCAAGGTGCTGTCCAGGTCGTAGACGCCATTGAGCAGTACGTTCAGCTGGGCCGGGCCCTTCACGGGCGGCACGAAGCGGTCGCGCTCGGCGGCGAAGGTGGACAGGCCCACCGCATCGCCCTGGCGCAGGGCCACGTAGCTGAGCAGCAGACTGGCATTGAGTGCGTGGTCGAAGTGCGAAAGATCGCCGTCCTGGCTGCGCATGCGGCGCCCGCAGTCTAGGAGGAAAACGATCTGCTGGTCGCGCTCGTCCTGGTACTCGCGGGCGATGGGTGTGCGCTTGCGGGCGGTGGCTTTCCAGTCGATCTGGCGCAGCGTGTCGCCATCGCGGAATTCCCGTAGCTGATGGAATTCCAGGCCGAGGCCGCGGCGAGGCCGCTGGCGCACACCGAGCTGGCTGAGCCAGTCGTCCACTGCCTTCAACTGGGCGCCGTAAAGGCGGGCGAAGTCCGGATAGACGCGCGCTTCCCCGGGCAGGTCGAGCACCCGTTTGTGCCGCCAGAGGCCGAGGGGGCTGGGCAACTGCAATTCGCAGGCGGGGAAGTGGAAATGGCCACGCTTGAGCGGACGCACCCGATAGCCGAACTCGGTGTGTTCGCCAGGATGCAGGGCTACCTGCTGGGGCAGGGGTTCGAAGTCCATGGCGGCGGGCACCTGGTCGAACACGCCGACGTTCAGGGAGCGCCCGTAGCCGTGATGCAGGGTGAGGCGCACGTCGCTCCAACGGCCCAGCGCCAGGTTACCCGGCAGCGCACGTTCCAGGCGTGGCGAAGGCAGCCGGCGTAGCCAGATGGCGTCGAGCAGGCCGAGCAGGGCCAGTGCGCAGAGCAGGCTCCACCAGAGCGTCTGCAACTGCGTCGGCAGGTCGACACCCAGTGCTGGCAGGGCGCCGAGCAACAGGGCCAGACCGAAGAGTCCGGCTACCAGCGCGAGCAGTGCGCGGGACGGCTTCATAGGCGCGGCGCCGGCACCTGGTCGAGGATCTGCTGGAGCACCTGGTCCACCGACAGGCCTTCGATATCCAGTTCCGGCGACAGACGTACGCGGTGGCGCAACACCGCCAGGGCGCAGCCCTTGACGTCATCCGGTAGCACGAAGTCGCCGCCGCGCAGCAGCGCGCGGGCGCGCCCGCCACGGACCAGGGCTATGGAGGCACGTGGCCCGGCCCCCATGGCCAGGCCTGGCCAGCTGCGGGTGGCGCGGGCCAGGCGCACGGCGTAGTCGAGCACCTGGTCATCCACCGGCAATTCGCTGGCGATCTTCTGCAGGGCGATCACGTCGCGGGCCTGGATCAGGGTGCGCAGCGGCGCCACGTCGAGCATGTCGGCGCGGGCCGAACGGGTGACTTGGCGCACCAGGCTGAGTTCTTCGTCGGCGGCGGGGTAGTCCATGCGCAGCTTGAGCATGAAACGGTCGAGCTCGGCTTCCGGCAGGGGATAGGTGCCTTCCTGTTCGATCGGGTTCTGCGTCGCCAACACCAGGAACGGCTGCGGCACCGGCAGGGCGCGGCCTTCCAGGGTGACCTGGCGCTCCTGCATCACTTCCAGCAGGGCGGCCTGGGTCTTGGCCGGGGCACGGTTGATCTCGTCCGCCAGCAGCAGGTTGGTGAACACCGGTCCCTTGCGCAGCTTGAACTGCTCGCTCTGCATGTCGTACACGGCGTGGCCGGTGACATCGCTGGGCATCAGGTCGGGGGTGAACTGGATACGCGAGAACTCACCGCCGAAGCAGCGCGCAAGGGCCCGTACCAGCAGGGTCTTGCCGAGGCCCGGTACGCCTTCCACCAGCACGTGGCCGCTGGCCAGCAGGGCGGTGAGCACGTCGTCGATCACCGCGACCTGGCCGACCACGGCCTTCTGCAGTTCCAGGCGCAGGGCTTGGACAAGCTGGCTGGCGCGCTGGCGCTGGGTGGCGGTGGAGGCCGCCGCGGGGCTGGCGGCTTCGGCTTGCGACGGATCGGAAATCTGTTCGCTCGTCATAGGGCATTCCTGAGGGTTTGCAGGTGGGCGACCTGGCGGGTGAAGTCGGCGGCGCTGAGGCGTTGCTTGGGCAACGGTCGCATGGCCTGGCTGATGGCGCTGGGCGGCAGGCGGGTCAGGCGACCCAGTACCTGCCATTGCTCGGCCACGGGGAGCCGTTCGAATCCGGGATGGCGATGCCGCGCGCGGCGCTGGATATCCCGCTGCAGGCCTTGCAGCAGGCTGGCCTGACCGCTGCGGCGGAGCAGGAAGTCGGCGCTGCCGCGCAGGTGTTCTTCCAGTTGCCGGCGGGCACGGCTGGCCGGTGCCTGCAAAGGCCCCTGGCGCTGGCCGACGTGCCAGAGGATCAGGGCGATGAGCAGGGCAAGGGCCACCAGGGCCTCGGGGAAGTTCTGTCCGAGCAGGGTGGCCAGGCCATCGCGTTCGGCGCGGTAGAGCAGGGTGACGGCGCTGTCCTGGGTGAGGTACCAGAGCAGCCAGGCGTTGTCGTATTGGTCGATGTCGCGGTTCTGCCAGATCCAGCCATCGGTGACCACGGTGACCAGTCCGTCGCCATGGTTCAGCTGTAGCATGTGGGTGGCTTTGGCACTGTTGGCCCAGGCGTGGGCGCGGTTCTGGCTGTCGTAGAGGTGGAAATCCGTGTCGAAGCTGGCGTAGGCCGGCGCCTGCTCGTTTTCCAGGTAGAGCTTGGTCAGCTCGGGGAAGGGATCGTTCTCGGCATCGGCCTCTTCGTCCTGGGAAGGCGCGGCATCCTCCGGCCGTTCCTCGGCGCGCAGGCCTTCCGGCTCTTCGGGCTCCTCCGGTTCCGTGCTTTCGTCTTCTTCGAGGTCGCGGGTTTCGTACTGCTGGATGCCAAGACGGTCGGCCAGCAGGTCACCGCTCTTGCCCTCCTTCTCGTCATAGAGTCGCTCGACGATGAATAGCAGGTGGCCGCCCTTGCTCGCCCATTCCAGCAAGCGATCGGTCTGGCGCGGGGTCATGCGCGAACGGCTGCCGAGCAGCAACAGGGTGTTGCCGGCGCTGGGCAGGGTGTCGAGCACTTCCAGGCCGTCGGCACGGTTCACCTGCAGACCCAGCTTGCGCAGGAAGTGTTCGGCGGCCAGATAGGGGTTGCCCATCACCTCGGGCGAGGGGCCGTGTTCGACAGTGTCCTGGTAAGGCTGCAGGCGCCCGGCGACGTAGATCGCGATCAGTCCCAGCAGCAGGAACAGGCCGGCGCCAATGAGGAAACGCGGACGCAGGTTCATTGCGCGGCTCCGCTGGCGAACAGGCGCCGCCAGCCATCGCAGAGACCCTGGCGCAGTTCGGCGGCGGGCAGGCGGTGGCCATAGGCGAGGTTCTGCCAGTGACTGGTGAGGGTCCGGCTGAAGCCTTCCAGTTCGCTGTTGTCCAGGCGGAGCACCAGTTGAAGCACTTCGCCTTCGGTGTGGGAATGCTTGAGGGGCAGGCGGAAGTCGTGCAGCAGGCGGCTGAGCAGGGCGCGATAGAGCAGGCCGAGGGCCTCGCGGGGTTGGTTGGCCCAGAGGCGTTCGGCTTCTCCGGCGATGTCGTCGGGCAGGCTCTCTGGCGCCAGCTCGAGGCCGAACAGCACGGCGGGGGCTTCACGCGGGCGACGTTGGGGCAGGCCCAGGCGGCCGGCAAAGGCGCTGAGCCAGTCGCGGTAACGCCAGACCAGCAGGGCGACGAGGCTGATCAGCACGCCCCAGAGCAGCACCTTGATCGCCAGGGCGACGCTGTCCAGGCTCTTGGCGTACTCGGCCAGCTTGAACAGGTTGCGGATGAACTCGGCCCAGCCTTCTACGTCTTCGGGGTTCACGTCCTTGTCGGCGCTTTCATCGCCCAGACGCCACCGGGTGACGATTTCGCGGTTCTGGAAGGGCGCTGCGTCGAGCAACTCGGTGATGCTGTCCTTCGCGGCCTGGCTGGTGAGGGCCTGGTGGGTGAGGCGCTCGGCGTCGGGGCCGTCGAGGTAGGCCTGGGGCGCCGGGCAGGAGGAGGGCGCAGCCTCGGCCATGGCCGGCTGCGGCAGTTGGCTGAGCAACAGGCCAAGGCCCAGCAGCAGGGCGTAGGCGGTGCCGGTCAGGCGTTGGCGCAGGCGGCGGAACTGCAGTTCGATGTCCCAGCCTTCCAGGGACGTGCGACGGTTCAGGTAGAGGGTGAAGCCGCAGGCGACGTAGACCGGTCCCCAGATCATCAGCACCAGGACGTAGAGGCTGTTGGACAGGTGTTCCAGCCAGAGCCATTCGCCCGAGGCCATCTCCAGGAGCTTCTGCCAGTCCCAGTCGATCGCCACCTGCTGGGGCAGCATCAGGTAGAGCAGGGTGAGCAGGCCGAACCAGAGGGCTGACTCCAGGTGCACGCCGATGACCGTCAGCCAGGTGGCGCCGCCCGCATCACGCTGGCCCAGCACTACCAGGCGTTGGCTGCGCGCGTGCCCGGAAAGCCCTTCGAGTTGCAGCACCGGCAAGTCGAAGCTGCGAGTGGTGCTAAGGCGGCGCCAAGTGAGGCTGGCGAGCAATTGCGGCTTGAGCAGGCGCGGGTAGGCGCGCAGGGCCTCCTTGAGGGTTGGCGTGTCGCCGAACAGGGCGCGGGAGAGGATGTACAGCGGCAGCCGTTCATAGGCGGGCTTGAGCAGCCAGAAAAGGAACACCGCGAGTCCCGGGTAGTTCCAGCAGGCCAGGGTGAGCAGGGCGAACACCGGGACGGTGACGATGGCCCAGCTGGCCATCAGCAGGCCGACGTGACGGCGCGCCAGCAGCACGCCGAGGTCCATGGCCTCCCAGGCACTGCGTGGGCGGATGGCGACGCTGGCGTCAGTCAGGCGCATGCGTCCTCCTGCCCACCAGGCCGAAATAGAGCGCGACCAGCAGCCAGAGGCCCGCGCCCACCAGGTATTTCACCTGCGGCGTCACCAGCGTCATGGACGACCAGTAGGCCTCGACGAAGGCGGCTATCACCAACAGCAGGATCACCCCGGCCACCAATTGCACGCTGCGCCCGGCGGCCAGACGCAGGGCTTCGCCACGGGGCAGGCGACCAGGAGCGAGCAGGGCCCAGCCCAGCTGCAGGCCAGCGGCGCCGGCTAAGGCGATGGCGGTGAGCTCGAAGGCGCCGTGGCCGACGACGAAGGACCAGAAGGTTTCACCGAAGCCGATCTGGGTCAGGTGACCGGCGACGGCACCGATATGCAGGCCGTTGAACAGCAGGAAGAACAGGCTGCCGACCCCGAAGAGCAGGCCGCCGGCATAGGTCTGAAAGGCGATGCCGATGTTGTTCATGATGTAGTGGCCGAACATCATCCAGTCGTCACCCGAGTCACGCTCGCTCATAGGGCCGATGCGCCGGGCGTCCGGGTCGTACATGGATTCCATCGACGACACCTGTTCCGGGTCCAGCACGCTGTAGACCAGGTCCGGCCAGTTGTGCACCAACAGGCCCATCAGCATCAGGCTGCCGTAGAACAGCAGGCTGGCGGCGGCGATGCTGCGCCACTGGCTGCGTACCAGGCGCGGGAAGCCTCCGAGCAGGAAGCCCAGCAGGCGTGCGCCGAGATGGCTGCGGTGGCGATAGAACTGCTGGTGGCCGCGCATGGCCAATTGCTGCAGGTGTTCCACCAGATGGCTGCTGTAGCCGCGCTCCTGGGCCAGGGCCAGTTGCTGGCACACCTGCCGGTAATCAGCCGAGAAGGCTTCACAGGCGCGGGCGTCAGCCTTGCCGCGTTCGAGACGTTCGAGTTGCTCGGCGAAGGCCTTCCAGCTGGCCCGGTGCTGGCGTTCGAAGAGATTCTGTTTCATGGCGAATCCGACCCCAGCAGGCCGCGTGCGATGCCATTGATGCGCGCCTGCGCCTGTTCCGTCGGCACGGACAAGGGGTCGGCCAGGATGCCGGCGAGTTCGGCGCGGCGGGCCGGGGATAGGCTGGCTTGGCGCTCGGCGAAGCTGAGCAGGGCGCGCTGGTCGGCAAGGGTCAGGGAGAAGGGCGCGCGCTCCGGCTCGGCGTCGGGCAAGGTTGGGCGCTGGCTCTTCTCGTCGCGGTAGACCACCAGGCTGCCGGCGGCGATATCCCCCAGGCGCTTGAAGGTGGGGTGCAGCAGGCAACTGAGGGCGCCCAGGGTGTAGGCGAAGGGCAGCAGGTCGACGAAGCGCAGCAGGTTGCGCACCAGGGAGGAGGACCAGCCGACGGGGGTGCCGTCGTCATGCACCACACGCAGGCCCATCACCTGCTTGCCCGGCGAGCGGCCCTGGTTGAGCACTTCGAACAGCACCATGTACCACCAGTTGAGCAGGAACATGAGGATCAGCCCCAGGCCCATGCCGAGCTGCCCGAGCAGGGCCAGGGCGATGAACAGCACCAGCATGATCGCACCGCGAATCGCCAGGTCGATGGCATAGGCCAGGGCGCGTGGCAGCAGTCCGGCCGGACGCAGGACCAGGTCGATGCCTTCCGGCGTTTCGACCTGGTAGCGGGTGTCCAGCGGCTGGGCCTGGGAATCGGCGGGATGGGAACCGGATCGGGGTGCGGGCATCGGCTGGGCGCCAAGGGGAAAGCCAGATGCTAGCGAGCGGCTGGTATCCAGGCAACCGGGCAGGGAGGACTCAGCCGGCATGCTGTGAAGAGGTCGGGGTATTCGACAAGGTGAATGGCGCGCGGGCGTCGGCGCAGGGTGCGGTGGGCGCGGGCATGGGGCAGTCCTTGTCGGGGGCGATCATCCAGTGGCGGCGATTCTAGGCTCGCGGCAAAGCGGCCAGCAAGACGGCGGATGGCGAAGTTTCCGGCCTCGTTCGACGCCGTTGCCGCGTCCGGCCCGGTGTTAGACTGGCCCGCTCACGAACAAGGGGGACGCCGTGACTTCCAGCATCTTCTGGCACGACTACGAAACCACCGGCATCAACCCGCGCTGCGACCGGCCGTTGCAGGTGGCGGGCATTCGCACCGACGAGGCGCTCAACGAGATCGGCGAGCCGATCAACCTCTACTGCAAGCCGAGCGACGACATCCTGCCCCATCCGGCGGCTTGCCTGGTCACCGGCATCCTGCCCGGTACCCTGGCGGAGAAGGGGCTGGGCGAGGCCGAGTTCATGCACCGGGTGCACGCCGAGCTGTCGCTGCCGGGCACCTGCGGAGCGGGTTACAACACCCTGCGCTTCGATGACGAGGTCACCCGTTATAGCTTCTATCGCAACTTCTACGACCCCTACGCCCGCGAGTGGCAAGGCGGCAACAGCCGCTGGGACCTGATCGACCTGGTGCGTACCGCCTATGCCCTGCGCCCGGAAGGCATCGAATGGCCGCAACAGGACGGGCGCGTCAGCCTGCGCCTGGAGCTGCTCACTGCGGCCAACGGCATCGACCATGGCCAGGCCCACGACGCCCTCTCCGACGTTCGCGCGACCATCGCCCTGGCGCGCCTGCTGCGTGAGCGCCAGCCGAAGCTCTTCGATTACCTCTATCAGTTGCGCAGCAAGCATAAGGTGCAGGAACAGGTTCGCCTGCTGCAGCCGCTGGTGCACATTTCCGGACGCTTTTCCGGCGAGCGTCATTACCTGGCTGTCGTGCTGCCGCTGGCGTGGCATCCGCGTAACCGCAATGCGCTGATCGTGCTCGACCTGCAGTCGGACCCGGCCCCCTTGCTGGAGCAGGATGGGGAAACCCTGCGCCGGCGTTTCTACACCCGCCGTGAGGAACTGGCCGAAGGCGAGCTGCCGGTTCCGCTGAAGCTGCTGCACATCAATCGCTGTCCGGTGGTGGCGCCCCTCGGTGTGCTGCGTGAGGACGATCGCCAGCGGCTTGGCGTTGATCTGGAACTCTGCCAGCGCCGCGCCGCGCTACTCACTGCACAAGCCGCTGTGTGGCAAGAGAAGTTGCCGGTTATTTATGCGGAAGAAGAATTCGCTTCGCCGGATGATCCGGAGCAGCAGTTGTATGACGGATTTCTCGGTGATCGCGATCGTCGACTCTGCGAACAAGTGCGTCGCGCCGATCCGCAACGGCTGTCCCGGGAGAACTGGCCGTTCGACGACCCGCGGCTGCCGGAATTGCTGTTCCGTTACCGCGCAAGAAACTTTCCTGAAACTTTGTCGGAGACTGACCGGTCGCGTTGGGAAGAGTTTTGTAGAAATCGGCTGAGAAGCCCGGAATTCGGGGCGCCTAATACCCTGGAGAGTTTTTTCCTGGCGCTGGATGAATTCCAGGCCAAAGCAGAGCCGGCACAACAGGCGATCTTGCTGGAGTGGCGCCGATATGCCATGGAACTGGGACAGCGCTATCGGTTGCGATAAACGCCCCGGAAACTTTTCGGGGCTTTTCCCAAGCCAATAAAAAACGCCAGCAGATGCTGGCGTTCTTTATTACCGAAGGCTTAGCCCAGGATGGTGGCCCAACCTTCAACGACGTCGGCGCCCCACTTGGCTTTCCACTCTTTCAGAGTCTTGTGGTTGCCACCCTTGGTTTCGATGACTTCACCGGTGTTCGGGTTCTTGTACTGTTTGACCTTGCGGGCGCGCTTGCTGCCAGCGGAAGCGGCCTTGGCGGCGCGCGGAGCCTTGGCGGTGCGGGCATCCGGATCGAGCAGGGCAATGATGTCGCGCAGGGACTTCTGATATTCACCCATCAGAGTGCGCAGTTTGCCTTCGAACTCCAGTTCTTTCTTCAGCTTGTCGTCCTGGGACAGGTTCTTCAGGCGCTCTTGGAGCTCCTTGATGGCTTCTTCCGTTGCCCGGTATTCGTTGATCAGCGACATGTCGGCGTCCCTTGTTGGAATCGTACGTTGACTTGCGATTGCGAAGTGTCAGCAATAATAGACAGCGATTATCTGCAAGTAAATAAGCAGGAAAAGTTTTGTACGCATTGTTGGCGACTTCTTCTTTCATACTAGTCCCGCGGACCTTCTAATGCGTAATTGCGCTAGGGATACTCGCTATATCGACCGCCGGTTTTGCCGCTTAGTTTGCCGGTCTTGTGTTGTTCCACGATCAGCGGCAATCCCCTGGAGGCCACGAGGTTACTGAAGTTTTTGCGCGTACTGGCTAGAATGGCCACCTTTGCGAAGTCTCTGGAGTGTTCCCAAATGCGCACATTTCGTCTGGTGATTGCCTGTCCGGACGGCGTCGGCATCGTAGCCAAGGTCAGTAACTTCCTGGCTACCTACAACGGCTGGATTACCGAAGCCAGTCATCACTCGGATAATCAGAGCGGCTGGTTCTTCATGCGCCATGAAATCCGTGCCGACTCCCTGCCCTTCGATCTGGATGGTTTCCGCCAGGCCTTTGCGCCCATCGCTCGTGAGTTCTCGATGGAATGGCGCATTACCGACTCCGAAGTGAAGAAACGCGTGGTGCTGATGGCCAGCCGCGACTCCCATTGCCTGGCCGACCTGCTGCACCGCTGGCACAGCGGCGAACTGGATTGCGAGATTCCCTGCGTGATCGCCAACCACGACGACCTGCGCAGCATGGTGGAGTGGCACGGCATTCCGTACTTCCATGTACCGGTGGACCCGAAGAACAAGCAGCCGGCCTTCGACGAGGTTTCCCGCCTGGTGGAAGAGCACAACGCCGATACCGTGGTGCTCGCCCGCTACATGCAGATCCTCCCGCCAGAGCTGTGCCAGCGTTACGCCCACCAGGTGATCAACATCCACCACAGCTTCCTGCCGTCCTTCGTCGGTGCCAAACCGTACCATCAGGCCTCGCTGCGCGGCGTGAAGCTGATCGGCGCCACCTGCCACTACGTCACCGAGGAACTGGATGCCGGCCCGATCATCGAGCAGGACGTGGTGCGCGTGACCCATCGCGACAGCGTCGAGGACATGGTTCGCCTCGGCAAGGATGTGGAAAAGATGGTCCTGTCCCGTGGGCTACGCTATCACCTGGAAGACCGGGTGCTGGTGCACGACAACAAGACCGTCGTGTTCGACTGATGCCTTCGGCGGGCGCCCGCGTCGGTCCACCGGCAGAGGAGCCCGCCCCATGCTCAAGTCCATCAAGGTGCGCGACTACATGACTCGGCACCTGGTGACCTTCAGGTCCGACACCGACCTTTTCCTGGCCATTGACCGCCTGCTGGAGCACCGGATATCCGGCGCTCCCGTGGTGGATTCCCAGGGCCACCTGATCGGCATGATCTCCGACGGCGACTGCCTGCGTGGCATTCTCTCCGGCGCATATTTCGACGCCGTCGGCGGCAGCGTCAGCAGCTACATGGCCACCCAGGTCGAGAGCGTTTCCCCTGAAACCGACATCATCGAAGTCTGCCAGCGCTTCCTGCGTGACAAGCGTCGGCGCTTCCCGGTGGTGGAGGAGGGCGTGCTGGTCGGCCAGATCAGTCGCCGCGATGTCCTGCGTGCGGTGAAGGCGTTCGCCCAGCACGACCCCGAACAACCTCCGGAAGTCTGAGGAGCCTGCCATGTCCGACCCGCGTGACCGCGCCACCTCAACCCCGCCGCCCACCCTCGGCGAAGGCTGTGTTCGGCGCTATGACCCGGAGGAGCTGAGCGAGGAGAACGGCACCGAGTTTCCCGGGGCCGCCGAGTTGTGGCGCAAGGTGCAGGAAGAGGAAGAAAAGAAAAAGGCGCCCTAGGGCGCCTTTCTTGTTTCCGCTGTGGGCTGATTCATTCGCGAATGAATTCGCTCCCATACAAGCAACCACCCACCGTCAGATCCGGAAACTCCCCACCAGCTGCTGCAGCCGTGCGGCCTGCTGGTCCAGGTCGGCGCAGGCGCGCAGGGTGGCCTGGAGGTTTTCCACGCCTTCCTGGTTGAGGGTGTTGATCTCGGTGATGTCCATGTTCAGCGAGTCGACCACGGCGGTCTGTTCTTCGGTGGCGGTGGCCACCGACTGGTTCATGCCGTCGATCTCGCCGATGCGCTGGGTCACGCTGCCCAGGCGCTGGCCGGCCTGATTGGCGATTTCCACGCTCTGCTCGCTGTAGCGCTGGCTCTCGGTCATGGTGGTGACCGCCTCGCGGGCACCGACCTGCAGCTCCTCGATCATCTGCTGGATTTCCTGCGCCGACTCCTGGGTGCGGTGGGCCAGGTTGCGCACCTCGTCGGCCACCACGGCGAAGCCACGGCCGGCTTCCCCGGCGCGGGCGGCTTCGATGGCGGCGTTGAGCGCCAGCAGGTTGGTCTGTTCGGAGATGCCTTTGATCACTTCGAGAATCTGGCCGATGTTCACCGTCTTGCTGTTCAGCGTCTCGATGTTGCCGCAGGAGGCGCGGATCTTCCCGGACAGCTCGTTCATCGCGGCGATGGTGCGCTCCACCACCTGGCGGCCGTCTTCGGCCAGGGTGCGCGCGGAGGAGGCCTGCTGCGAGGCGTCGGCGGCATTACGGGCGATTTCCTGGGCGGCGGCGCCCAGCTCGTTGATCGCAGCGGCGACGCTGTTAGTGCGGTTGGCCTGCTCGTCGGAGTTGCTCATCGACGAGTTGGAGGCGTTGAGCACCAGCTTGGCCACCTGGTTCACCTGATTGGTGGCCGAGGACACTTCGCGGATGGAGCCGTGGATACGCTCGACGAAACGGTTGAAGGCGCTGGCCAGTTCGCCGAATTCATCCTGGGTATGGATCGCCAGGCGGCGGGTCAGGTCGCCTTCACCCTGGGCGATGTCCTGCATGGCGCGCCCCATGGTGTGCAGCGGCTGCATCAGGACGCGGATCAGCATGCCCAGGAGGATCATGATGATCACCACCGCAATCACGGTGGCAACGATGGCCGAGGCGCGGAACTCACTGAGCATGCTGTAGGCCTTGCCCTTGTCCACCGATACGCCGATGTACCAGTTCACCGACGGCAGGCCCTTCACCGGAGCGAAGGTGAGGATGCGGGTGGTGCCGTCCACGTCGACTTCGCTGAAGCCGGTGCTGATGGCCGGGGTGTTCTGCGGGTAGATGTCCCGCAGGCTCTTCATCACCATGTCCTTGTTCGGGTGGACCAGGATCTTGCCGTCGGCGCTGACCAGGAAGGCGTAGCCCATGCCGTCGAAGTCCAGGGCGTTGATGATCTGCACCAGGGTCTGCAGGCTCAGGTCACCGCCAGCGACGCCGAGTGACTGTACCGGCGTGGCGATGGTCATGATCAGTTGGCCGGTCGCCGCGTCCACGTAGGGCTCGGTGAGGGTGGTGCCGCCGGCACTCTTGGCGCCTTGGTACCAAGGACGGGTGCGCGGGTCGTAGCCTTCGGGCATGGCACTGTCCGGGCGCATGGTGAATTGCCCGTCTTGCGTGCCGAAGTAGGTGAACGCGAAAGTCGAGCTCAGTGCCCGCTGTTGCAACAGTGAAGGTACGGCGTCGCCAGATGGGTTGGCGGCAAGGGATTCGGCAACGCTTTCCACCAGCAGAATCCGGCCCGAAAGCCAGTTCTGGATATTGCTGGCGGTTACATCGCCCATTTCCTGCAGATAGTTTTCCAGGTCGTCACGGAGCGCATTCCTTTGCAAGTAATCGTTGTACAGGGTGAACAGCGAGAAAGCTGCAATCACTACCAGGGAGGCGGCGAGCAGAATCTTGTGGCTGAACCGCAGGTTTTTGATCATGTTTGCTTGCGTCCGGTTGGGTCAGGCACCAGTCTTCATGGCACGTGAGTGCTGAAAAACTGAGTAGAAACGTCGGTTTATATATCGGCGGGAATCAATCAAAGCTTTAATCGAGGAAGGCGAAATGCCCGATCAATACTCCCTGATTCTCGGCGCTGACCCTCAGGGTACTGCCGTCTCCCAGGCCATGAAGCTGGCCAATCGCCACGGGCTTACCGCTGGCGCCACCGGCACCGGCAAGACGGTGACCCTGCAGCACCTGGCGGAGGCCTTCAGCGATGCCGGCGTGGCGGTGTTCGCAGCGGATATCAAGGGTGATCTTTGCGGCCTTGGCGCGGCGGGAAACCCGCAGGGCAAGGTGGCCGAGCGCATCGCTTCCATGCCCTGGCTGGGTCACCAGCCCCAGGCCTACCCGGTCACCCTCTGGGACGTCGCCGGACAGACCGGCCATCCGCTGCGCACCACCCTCAGTGAAATGGGGCCGCTGCTGCTGGGCAACCTGCTGGAGCTGACCGACAGCCAGCAGGCCGCGCTCTATGCCGCCTTCCAGGTAGCCGATCGCGAAGGCCTGCTGCTGCTCGACCTGAAGGACCTCAAGGCACTGCTCAACCACCTCAAGGATCATCCGGAGCTGCTGGGAGAAGACCGCGCCCTGTTCGCTGGCGCCTCCGCCCAGGCCTTGTTGCGGCGCCTGGCCACCCTGGAACAGCAGGGCGCCGAGTCGCTGTTCGGTGAGCCGGCCCTGCAACTGGAAGACATCCTCCAGCCCGACCGCGACGGCCGTGGCCGCATCCACCTGCTGGATGCCAGCCGCCTGGTCCATGAAGCACCCAAGGTCTACGCCACCTTCCTGCTCTGGCTGCTGGCGGAGCTCTTCGAGCAATTGCCCGAACGCGGCGATGCCGAAAAACCGGTGCTGGCGCTGTTCTTCGACGAGGCACACCTGCTCTTCAGCGGTACCCCGAAGGCATTGCAGGAACGCCTGGAACAGGTGGTGCGGTTGATCCGCTCCAAAGGGGTTGGCGTCTATTTCGTCACCCAGTCCCCCAGCGACCTGCCCGATGACGTGCTGGCCCAGCTCGGCCTGCGTATCCAGCACGGCTTGCGTGCCTTCACCGCGAAGGAGCAGAAGTCCCTGCGCGCGGTGGCCGATGGCTTCCGTCCCAACCCGGCGTTCGACACCCTGACCGTGCTCACCGAGCTGGGGATTGGCGAAGCCCTGGTGGGCACTCTGGAAGAAAAGGGCACACCGGCCATGGTCCAGCGCGTGGCCATCGCTCCACCGCAATCGCGCATCGGCCCGCTGAACGACAGCGAGCGCGCCGCGCTGGTACGCAGCTCGCCCCAGGCCGGGCGTTACGACAAGCCCATCGACCGTGAGTCCGCCTATGAAATGCTCACGGCCCGGGCAGCCCAGGCGCCAGTCGAAGAACCCGAGCCGAAGCGTGGCAAGGCTGAGGCCAGCCAACCCGGCATGGGCGACCTGGCCGGTGAGCTGCTGGGCACCTTTGCCAGCCAGGCGATGAAGACGGCGGTTCGCCAGGCCGCCAATCAGCTTGGCCGGCAACTCGTGCGTGGGTTGATGGGGTCGTTGCTGGGAGGCAGCAAGCGCCGCTGAGGCTCGGCTACCGCTGTAAGGTCGATTTCAATCGACTTGTAGGCCGAAGGCCTGCCTTGCGGTTTACCGGGGGCAGCTTCGCCATTACAGAAAATCACAGGAACGAATAAGGGCGCCCGAAGGCGCCCTTTTTCATGCTCGTCCGAATCAGACGATGAAGGTGATGGCCAGCCAGAAGAGGGCGGCGGACAACAGGATGGTGGTCGGGAGGGTGAGTACCCAGGCCATCAGGATGTTGCGCACGGTGCCGCCCTGCAGGCCGCTCTTGTTGGCGACCATGGTGCCGGCGACGCCGGAGGACAGTACGTGGGTGGTGGACACCGGCAGGCTGTAGATGTTGGCCATGCCGATGGCGCAGGCGGCGGTGATCTGCGCGCTCATGCCCTGGGCGTAGGTCATGCCATGCTTGCCGATCTTCTCGCCGACGGTGCGTACCACGCGCTTCCAGCCGACCATGGTGCCGATGCCGAGCGCCAGGGCCACGGCCAGGATTACCCAGAACGGAGCGTATTCGGTGGTGGCGGTCAGGTCCTTGCGCAGCTTCTCCAGGTCGGCTTTCTCGCGGGCCGGCAGTTCGGAGAGCTTGCCTACCTTCTTCGCGGTGTCGTCCAGGCAGAGCAGGTAGCGACGGGCTTCGACGCGGCGCTCTTCGCTCAGGTCCTTGTAGTTGGAGACGCCGTCGAGGGTCTTCAGCAGGGCGGCGATGGTCGGCTCGGTCTGCTTCGGATCGCAACGATAGAGTTCCGGCATGTCGCTGCCATTGCTCTTGCCCAGGGCCAGCATCTCGCCAAGGGTATCGGTGTGGCGCTGGTAGAACTGGCTCAGGTGGATCGCGGCGTCGCGGGTACGCTCGATCTGGTAGGTGGTGCTGTTGAGGTCCAGTACGAACTTGGCCGGAACGATGCCGATCAGTACCAGCATGATCAGGCCGATGCCTTTCTGACCGTCGTTGGAACCGTGCACGAAGCTCACGGCCATTGCGGAAATCACCAGCACGAGGCGGTTCCAGAAGGGCGGATGCTTCTTCTCGTCCAGCTCCTTACGGGTTTCCGGGGTCTTGTGCATCTTCGACAGCGGATACATCCACTTCAGGCCGATCAGCAGCAGGCCAGCGACCATGAAGCCGGCGGCCGGCGAGAAGATCAGCGACAGGCCGATATCGATGGCCTTGCCCCAGTTCACGCCTTCGGCCAGCGGCACGTCGGTGAGCAGGGCGTTGGCCAGGCCGACGCCGAGGATCGAACCGATCAGGGTGTGGGAGCTGGAGGCCGGGATGCCGAAGTACCAGGTGCCCAGGTTCCAGGCGATGGCCGCAGTCAGCAAGCTGAACACCATGGCCAGGCCATGGCCGGTATTGACGTTGATCAGCAGCTCCACTGGCAGCAGGTGGACGATGGCGTAAGCCACGCCAACGCCGCCCAGCAGCACGCCAAGGAAGTTGAAGATCCCCGAAAGGATCACCGCCCGGTAGGGCGACATGGCCTTGGTGTAGATGACGGTGGCCACCGCGTTGGCGGTGTCATGGAAGCCGTTGATGAACTCGAAGGTCAGGACGAATGCCAGGGCGAGACAGAGGCTCAGCACCAGCCAGGCATCTAGCCCGCTGAAGAGATCGAACATGAAGGTTTTGTGACTGAGGTCATGAAGGGGCCGCGATTATGCCAGAAAACCGGTCGCCGCCCACTCCCCGACGCCGAGCGGTTTCCGACATTCCCTACAGAAGTTGTCGCAAATCAATACGAGCTAATCTCCCGGCAGGCGGGGTGCGACAATCTGTCAGGGTTCCTCTCGCAGCTCTTTCTCGATCTTTTCCAGCTCTCTTTCGAAGCTCTTGTCGAGCAGGCTGGGTTTTTTGCGCCAGGGCTTGCGTTCTGGGTCCCTTTGCGCGGCATAGGTAGTGATTTCGCCGCCGTATACGTCCTTGTAACGTTGCGCCTGGCGCTCGAGTTCGGCGCGCAGTTCGTCTTTCGTCACGTGGTTATTCCGTCTTTTTGATCAATGGTCATCAGCTGGAACGGGCGATCTAGAGGCATCTGCCCCCTTGGCGTCGGTCGCCCGGTCGAGGCCGTTGGTCCGGCCTTCTTGTAGAACAAAGTTCAGTTATCGCAACTAAACGGGACTTTCCTACGCACTGCAGAAAGTCCCTGCGAAATTTCCGGGATTGGAAGTCGATTTCTCTGAAAACCCGAAAGAACATTGCGAAGTATAACAAGGAATCGGGAAAGCTCCATTACAGAGAAGTCCCGATGGCCCGACCGATATCTACTCTTCGAATGTCAGGAGTTACCCAGAAGAGACCGGATAATCCTGCCAAGAGTTTCCATCGCCTGTTCGCTGGAATTGCTCCAGGGATGACCAAAGTTGAGACGGGCGCAATGGCCAAAACGTCGTGTGGCGGAAAAAATCGGCCCCGGAGCGATGCTGATGCCCTGCGCCAGGGCGAGCTGGAACAGGCGCAGTGAGTCCACCTGCTCGGGGAATTCCAGCCAGAGGAAGTACCCCCCTTCCGGACGGCTGACGCGAGTTTCTTCGGGGAAGTGGCGCGCCACGGCGGCGAGCATGGCGTTGCGCTGGCTCTCCAGGGCATAGCGCAGTTTGCGCAGGTGGCGGTCGTAGCCACCGTGTTGCAGGTAGTCGGCGATGGCCGCCTGGGCCGGCACCGAAGCCGAGATGCTGGTCATCAGCTTCAGCCGCTCGATCTGCCCGGCGAAGCGTCCACCAGAGACCCAGCCAACCCGGTATCCAGGTGCCAGGCTCTTGGAGAAGGAACTGCAATGCATCACCAGGCCTTCGCTGTCGTAGGCCTTCACCGGCTTGGGTGCGTGCTGGCCGAAGTACAGCTCGGCGTAGACGTCGTCCTCGATCATCGGCACCTGGTGTTTGGCCAGCAGTGCGGCCAGTTGGCGTTTCTTGTCCTCCGAAAGACTCGCCCCCAGCGGATTCTGGAAGTTGCTCATGAACCAGCAGGCTTTGATCGGCAATCGCTCCAGGCTGTCTTCCAGCACCTGCAGGTCGATGCCGTCGCGGGGGTGCACCGGAATTTCCACCGCCTTCAGCTTCAGGCGTTCCAGTACCTGCAGGCTGGCATAGAAAGCCGGTGCTTCGATGGCCACCAGATCACCGGGACGGGCGACCACCTGCAGGCAGAGGTTGAGGGCCTCCAGTGCGCCGTTGCAGATCACCAGTTCCTCGACGGGCAGCGGCAGGCCGCCGACCATGTAGCGCAGGGCGATCTGCCGGCGCAGGGCATGGTTGCCCGGCGTCATGTCGGCCACCGTGGAGCGCGGGTCCATTTCCCGAACCGCGTGGGCCATGGAACGGGCCAGGCGTTGCAGGGGGAAGAGTTCCGGGCTGGGGAAGGCCGAGCCGAAGGGCACGGTGTCCGGGTCCTTGATGGAGCTCAGCACCGAGAACACCAGTTCGCTGACATCCACCTCGGTGGTGGCCGCTTCCCGTGGCCCCGGCTGGGGTTCGGGCAGGGGCCGACGCACGTGTTCGCAGACGAAGTAGCCGGAGCGGGCGCGGGCGATGATCAGACCGCGGCTTTCCAGCAGGTAATAAGCCTGGAACACAGTGGAAGCGCTGACGCCGTAGGTGCGGCTGGCGTGCCGCACCGAGGGTACTTTCTGACCCGGGGCAAGTACCCCGGTGCGGATCAGTTCGGCGATCTCGTCGGCGAATTTCTCGTAGCGCTTCATCTTTTCCTGGTTGGGCAGCGGCAAGGCGGTGCCCAACTCTAAGCGCTCGGCGCGTGCGCCGCCATGGTCCCGGCCCATGCTTCAGCGCCTCGGGCTGACGAAGGTGCTGCCGGCGCTGATCGCGGTATCCGGATCATCCAGGCTGCGCACCACGAAGCGCAGCGGACGGGAACCGGCGGGGCCTTCGTCGTCGGTGAGCGCCACCGATACCGGCAGGGAGAGGATCTCGCCGGCGCCGATGCTGACCTCGTGCTCGCCTTGCAGGCGGAAGCCGGGGGCTTCCTCCAGCTCCACCACGTAACGCTGGTCGCGCTGGGTCTTGTTGATCAGCTTGAGGTTGTAGATGTTCTCGATCTCGCCGGCAGCGTTCTCGCGGAACATGCCACGGTCCTTGATCACGTCGACCGACAGCTGCGGACGGGTGGCAGCCAGCCAGGCAAGGGCGAGGATCATCAGCACCAGGGCGATGGCGTAGCCGATCAGTCGTGGGCGCAGCAGATTAGTCTTGCCGCCTTCCAGTGCGCGCTCGGAGCTGTAGCCCACCAGGCCTCGGGCGTAACCCATGCGGTCCATGATCGAGTCACAGGCGTCGATGCAGGCGGCGCAGCCGATGCAGGCGATCTGCAGGCCATCGCGGATGTCGATGCCGGTGGGGCAGACCTGCACGCACATCTGGCAGTCGATGCAGTCGCCCAGGCCCTGGGCCTTCGGGTCGCTGCCCTTCTTGCGCGGGCCACGGGATTCGCCACGGGGAGCGTCGTAGGAAACGATCAGGGTGTCCTTGTCGAACATCACGCTCTGGAAGCGGGCGTAGGGACACATGTGAATGCATACCTGCTCGCGCATCCAGCCTGCATTTATATAGGTGGCCCCGGCGAAGAAGATCACCCAGAACAGCGCGGTGCCGCCGATCTCCCAGGTGGCCAGGTTCGCCACAAGGTCACGTACCGGGGTGAAGTAGCCGACGAAGGTGATGGCGGTGGCCAGGCTGATGGCCAGCCAGAGAACGTGCTTGGCGGAACGGCGCAGCAGCTTGTTGGCGCTCCAGGGCGCGGCCGCCAGCTTGATGCGCTGGTTGCGATCACCCTCGGTGACTTGCTCGCACCACATGAACATCCAGGTCCAGACGCTCTGCGGGCAGGTGTAGCCGCACCAGACGCGGCCGGCGAACACCGTGATGAAGAACAGACCGAAGGCGCAGATGATCAGCAGCCCCGACAGCAGGATGAAATCCTGGGGCCAGAAGGTGGCGCCGAAGATGTAGAACTTGCTCTGTTCCAGGCTCCATAGCACTGCCTGGCGACCGTCCCAGTCGAGCCAGAGGGTGCCGAAGAAGAGCAGGCACAGAACGCCCGCACCGATGCGGCGCAGGTCGCGGAAAAGGCCGGTGAAGCGGCGGGTGTGGATAGGTCCGCTGGAGGCGGAAAGGGGTTTGCTGGCTATGGGGGGCAGGGCGGGTGTGACCTCGATGACCTGCGCCGGAATTCTCTCGCTCATGATCAGTGCCCATCAGGCTGTTGCGGCGAGACGGACTATAGGAAGGCACTGATCAGCAAAACAGATTCAGATCAGTCGGCAAAAACCATATCAGATGAGCCGGCAGGTTCTCCAAGCCGCCAGCTGCCTGGTGCCGGGCCCCGGCGCCGGAAGCGGCGCAGCTGTGCGGCATCCTGCCGCAGGCCGTCGACCGGGACGAGCCGATTCGAGAACCCGTGATCAGTTCATGACGCTTACGGCAGCAGTGAACCGATGGTTGGAACCGGGACGAAACAGGTGGAGTAGGAAGGCTGGCAGTAATACGTAGCGGCCAGCGGCTGGGGCAGGGGACGCATCATCATGGCGGCGTAGGCAGCGCCAAAGGCACAGATGATCAGGGCCAGGCAGAGCTTTTTTCTTGTTTTCATGGTCAATCCTCTACACAGGAGGGACACGTTGTTGTGAAGCAAGACTAGGAAGCGCTGTAGCGTGCCGCCTCGTCCAAACGGACTAGATCGCGCCCTGATCCGCTGAGTGCCATGAACAGCGCCGCTATAGCGCGTGCTTCCTGAAGTTCGCCTGATGCCACTAGCATCGGAATCCGTGCAATGGGCACGCGAAGGACCTCCAGCGGCTCCGGTTCGTCGCCCTGGGCGGTGCAGGGCTGAAGGTCTTCAGCCAGCACCACGCGGCAGCTGTGGCACAGATGGCCGGGCGCCAGGGTTAGCAGGCCGAGCTCGCGCAGTCGGTCGGCGCGCAGGCCCACCTCCTCCATAAGCTCTCGGTTGGCAGCCTGTTCCGCCGTTTCGTCGCCATCGACGCCGCCCTTGGGTAGCCCCAGGACCCGTTGTTCGACCCCCACGGCATATTCCCGCACCAAGAGGACGTGGGCCGGATCGGGCTTCGCCACCACGATCACCGACTGATAACCGGTGCCGCGCAGGCGCTCGTAGACCCGCTGCTGGCCATTGCTGAACTCCAGGTGCAGGGCCTCAATCTGGAACCAGTCGCTTTCGGCCAGAAGTTCGGTCTTCACAATGGTGGGCAGGCTGCGCATGGCGGGGCTCCCGTGGCGGTCCTGATAGAGGGTCGCGCGCATCGGGAGCCTGGTCATCGTCTGGATGGACTAGCCAGCCCAGCGTGGCCGCCGGTTCAGCCCAGCGTGGCAACGCTGCGCAGGATCAAGCGGACCAGCATCGTTTGCCGTGTCACGCCGGTCTTGGAAAAGGTCGAACGCAGGTGCGCCCGTGCGGTATTGCGGCTGATGCCGAGGGCGTCAGACGCTTCATCCAGGGTCAGGCCGTTGGCCAGCAACATCGCCAGCTGCGCTTCAGCCGGCGTGAGGTCGAACAGCGCCTTGACGATCTCCTGCGGCGCGCTGGATTCCTGCTCCGGATCGCTGATGAAGATCACCACCGACGGGCATTGCTTACCTTCGCTCCAGGCGCTGGGCGGCACTGAGCGGACGATGATGCCAAGGTCCGCCCGCCCGGATGGGCGCTGCACGCGCATGGCTTCGACCACCGACGGGTTGCAACTTTTCTGCGAGAGCAACGCCTGCTTGACGAGTTGACGGAACACCTGACTATCGCGCGCTGTACCGACCTGCAAGCCTTCGTTGACCAGCTTGATGCCATCCTTCTCGGCCAGCAGTTGCTCGGCCAGACGGTTCTTCTGCAGCACCTTGCCGTCCTGATCGAGGATGATGGTCCCTACGGCCAGTTGGTCGACGGCCCCGGCGTAGAGGTTGCGCTCGCTCTCAACGCGGTTGAGGTGCATGTGCAGCACCACGGCCTGTTCGAGATGGGGCAGGAGCAGGGTCAGCAGGTCCTTGTCGCGCTGGTCGAAGGGCGGGTCTCCCTTGCTGCGAGAAATGCGGATGCGGCACTGCGCGCCGTCACTGGTGTTGATGTCCGCGCCGAGGATATGGAACACATCCACCGGTTCGAGGAAGTTCTTGTAGAACTCGGAGTTCAGCCAGTCGGTGTCCGCGACGAATTCGGCCAGGGTGATGACTTGCCGATTGGGCAGGCCGACGAAGGGGTCGAGGTTATAGAAATGCTGGTTATAGGACGCCGTCACCGCTTCGGAAGAGCCGGCCGTGTTGACGCTCAGCCCGTCCACATGCTGGCTGGGGGGGCGCAGGATGAACGTGGCGTACTTGGATGAAAGGCAGTGTTTGAGCTGATCGAGAAAGGTTGTCCAGGGAATGTTCTCCAGCGGCCCCTGATAGAGGTTGCGAAGCATCCCGCTGAACTCTTCGAGCGTAAGTAGCTGTGCCATGTCTGAACGGATTCTTATTGTTATAGGGTAGGAAGATTCATACAGACTCTTCGGCTTGCTTATCAAGACCAATCGTCTCCCGCTGATCGGCAGACGATTGGCTGCAACGCTTATCTAGACGGTTTCCGTGATATCCAGGACAACGAAGTGGCGGGGTTCTGCGATGCCGGCGGGCACCTCGGCGATATCGGTATAGAACTGCTCGTACCACTTGCGGAGTTGGTAGACCGGACCATCGCCATCGCAGAGCAATGGGTTATCCACGCGGGTCTTGGTGTGCCAAATGGCCACGTCCTCGTAGAACGCGTCCTGGGCCTGCTTCACGTAGGCCTTCGCCATCTCGCGGTTCTGCTCCTCCGTGAGGCCCGGCACCTTCTTCACCAGCACGCCGTAGCGCAGGGTGAAGCTGTCGAGGTCGATGGGCACGTGGCAGTTGAGCAGAATCGAGTGGATTTCCACGCCATCCATCGCGCCGGTCATTTCAGTGATCTGGTAGGCCGGGCCGAAGTAAGTGGCCACGGTGGTCAGTTGGCTGTCACCGGAGAGCCGCGCGCTGCCGCCGCGCATGTACTGGATAGCCTTATGGCCCTCGAATTGGTTGCTGAAGTGGGTCAGCTCAGTACCGTGCACGGAGTCGAAGTGCGCCATATCGGCGACGTTGTCGATCAGCTCGCGGCAATTGGTATCGATCTTCAGCTCCGCCACTTCCCATTCGGCCCATTCGTCGCTGAAGCAGGCATCGATGCGCGGGATGGCCTGTTCGGTGATCGGCGGGTTGCCTTCCGGGTCGTTCCAGACGAACAGCAGGTTGTTCTGCTCCATCACTGGCCAGGATTTGATCTTCGCGCGCGGTGGAATGCGCTTGGCGTAGGGGATGTCGTCGCACACGCCGTCGCCACGCCAGCGCCAGTCGTGGAAGGGGCAGCGCACGGCGTCGCCTTCGACACAGCCTTCGCTGAGGTCGGCGCCCATGTGCGGGCAATAACCGTCGAGGATGCGGATCTGCCCGTCTTCCCCGGCGAAAGCCACCAAGCGGGTGCCGAAGGCATCCAGGCGGTGGGGCTTGCCATCGCGATACTGGCTGGACAGGCCCAGGCAGTGCCAACCTCGGGCGAAGCGTGGCTCCAGTTGCTTGGCTTCAATGCGGTGCAGGGTACTCATCTTGTTGTTCTCCCATCAGGCTCGTCGGGGGCTGCATGCGGCTCGGACGAACCAGTGCAGCAAATGCGCTGGTCGGATTCTGCGGTGCCAGCATTTCCCGGCATCGTCTGATCGGACGATGGCTGGCTCCGGCAGGGCCGATTAACTCTTCGCCGGAAGCATCAGAGCGGTGCCCCTGATCGGCATTCTCGACGAGACCACCCTCTGGCCCCGCTACTGCAGGCCCTGGAAACTCTCCACGCGCCACACCTGGTGGGGGCCGTGCATAACCCTTCACCTGAGCGAACGGAGAAACCGGATGCGCGCAGTAGCTATCGATCGCCTCGGCGGGTCCGAGGTCCTGCAAGTGGTTCAACTGGAAAAGCCGCGTCCTGGTCCCGGCGAAGTCCTGGTGCGGGTCGCCTGCGCGGGGGTCAACCCGGCGGATTGGAAATGTCGCGAGGGCTACCTGGGCGGCTTTCTTGAATACCGTTTCCCCTTTGTCCTGGGCTTCGATCTTGCCGGCACTGTGGAAGTGGCAGGCGAGGGCGTTCACGGCCTCCCGCCAGGTACCCGCGTCTTTGCCCAGAGCGATGTGGGCGCCGGCAAGTGGGGCTCTTACGCGGAGTTCGCCTGTGTGTCCCGCGAGTCGGTGGTGGTGATGCCCGACAACCTCGATTTCGCCTCGGCTGCCTCCGTACCCACGCCGGCCCTGGCAGCCTGGGCCGGGTTGTTCGATGAGGGTGGCCTGCGCCCCGGCATGAAAGTGCTGGTTCATGGCGGCGGCAGTGCGGTGGGTGGCTTCGCCATTCAGTTCGCCCGCTGCGCTGGAGCACGCACCGTGGCTACCTGCAGCGCGGATAACGCAGATCGGGCGCGTACGCTGGGCGCCGAATGTGCCATCGACTATCGCACCGCCGACATCGGCGATGAGGTACGTCGTTGGTCGCCAGAAGGGGTGGATCTGGTGCTGGATTGCATCGGCGGCGGCAGCCTCCCCGGTGGGCTGGAAGTGTTGCGCCAGGGCGGCATTCTGGTTTCGATCCTGACACTGGCGCCCGGCGACGCGGGGCCCGACCACGAAGCCGCTGCGCGCCGTGGCCTGCGCACTGCCGTGGCCTATAGCCGCATGCCCAGTGGCGAGACGCTTGGGCGAATCGCGGCTTTGCTGGCCGCCGGTCGTGTGCGGCCGCCTCATTTCGACCTGCTGCCCTTGGTCGATGTGGCGATTGCCCATGACCGGCTGCAGCACGGCCACGTGCGCTGCAAGCAAGTCCTGCAAGTGGCCGAATGACGGGGGCCGGCCTCGTCCGAGCGGACGATGGCCGGTCTTTTCGGAAAGGCTCTACTGGCTCCAACAGAACAAGAACAGGAGGCCGTGATGGTCATTGAACAAGGCCAGGTAGCCGTGATTACCGGCGCTGCCGGCGGCATCGGCCGCGGACTGGCGGAAGAGGCCGGGGCCCGTGGCCTTCGGCTGGTGCTGAGCGATGTGGATGGGCAGCGCCTGGCTGTCCTGGTCGAGGAACTGCAAGGGCGCGGTGTGGAGGTCACCAGCCTGGTGGCCGATGTCGGTGATATGCAGCAGGTGGACGCCCTGCGCGACCTCGCTGTGCAGCGTTTCGGCGGTGTCGACCTGGTGTTCAACAACGCCGGCGTCATCCAGACCGGCTTCAGCTGGGAGATCGCCGCCGACCGCTGGCAGCGCCTGCTGGACATCAACCTGGGCGGCGTGATCAACGGCATCCGCAGCTTCATGCCGCTGCTGCTCGGTCAACAGCGTCCGGCCCAGGTGGTCAACACCGCGTCCCTCGCCGGATTGGTGTGCAGCCCCATGCTAGGCCCCTATACCGTCAGCAAGCAGGCGGTAGTCGCTCTCTCTGAAACCCTTCACTACGAACTCGCGACGATCCAGTCCCAGGTTCGTGTGGCGGTGCTCTGCCCGGGGCCGGTGGCCAGCGACGTCATGACCTCCAACAGCGTCGTCGGGGGCGCCACGCAGCAGCTGGATAGCCTGCTGGACACCAGCATCCGCCAGGGCATGGACCCGCGTGAACTGGCCTGTGAGGTCTTCGCCGGTATCGCCGAAGGGCGCTTCTGGCTGTTACCCCACAAGAACTTCAAGCCGGCGCTGGAGCGTCGTCTCTGCAGCATCCTCGACGAGACCAATCCGGTCTTTCAGATGGCCGAAGCCTAAGGACCGCCACCATGTCCCTCGACCCCCAGATCGCCGCGGTGCTGCAGCAGTTCAGCGGCATGCCGCAGCCGGACTATAGCCAGCTCGACCCTGCGCAGTACCGCCAGTTCAGCGATAACCTGATGCCGCCCATGCCCGGCGAGCGCCTGTTCGAAGTGCGTAACTTCAAGGTGGCCGGTGCCGAGGGTGAGCTGGACGCGCGCCTTTACCGTCCAGAAGACCGCGACAACCTGCCGTTGCTGGTGTTCTTTCATGGCGGCGGCTTCGTCATCGGCAATATCGATACCCACGACAATCTCTGCCGCAGTCTGGCCCGCCTGACTGGCTCCGTGGTGGTTTCGGTGGCCTACCGCCTGGCGCCGGAGCATCGATTCCCGTCGGCACCCCACGACTGCTACCGCGCCCTCTGCGACCTGGTGGAGCGCGCCCGCGACCTGGGCTTCGATGCCAGCCGCCTGGCCGTAGCCGGCGACAGTGCCGGGGCCAATCTGGCGATAGCCGTAAGCCGCCTGACGCAGATCCGTAAGGGGCCGCGTCTGGCCTACCAGTGCCTGTTCTATCCGGCCACCGATGCGCGCTGCGACAGCGCGTCACATGAAGCGTTCGCTGAGGGTTACTTCCTCACCCGCGAACAGATGCGTTGGTTCTGGAGCCAGTACCTGTCGCGCCCTGAGCAGTCGGACGACGCCCTGGCGTCCCCCTTGCGCGCTGAGGATCTGGCTGGGCTGCCGCCCACCACCGTGATCAGCGCCGAGTACGACCCGTTGCGTGACGAAGGAGAGGCCTTCGCGCAGCGTCTCCAGCAAGCCGGCGTGCCGACCCGTCTGATGCGCTGCGAGGGCATGATTCACGGCTTCATCAGCATGGCGGCGTTCGTCACCAAGGCCCAGGCCGTCCTCGAAACCGCCGCGGCCGACCTGCGTCAGGCACTGAACTGAAAGGAGCGCCCATGGACAGTCCGCAGCGATTGATCGAGGCCATGGCCAGCGGCGCCATGCTGGTGGTCACCGATGAGGATGAAGGCGAAGGCTCGCTGGTGATCGCCGCCGGCAGCGCCGATGCCGGCGCCATCAACTTCATGGCTCGTGAAGCGCGCGGGCTGATTTGCCTGGCCCTCACCGAGGACCGCTGCAAGACCCTTGGCCTGGAGCTGATGGTGCCCAATTCGCGGGCTCGCCACGGGATGGGCTTCACCCTGTCCATCGAGGCCCGTACCGGTGTATCCACCGGCATTTCCGCCGCTGACCGCGCGCGTACCATCGCTGTTGCCGTGGACCCGGCCAGCTCGGCCGTCGACCTGGTCCAGCCAGGCCATGTCTTCCCCTTGCGTGCCCAACCCGGCGGTGTGATGCAGCGCGCCGGCCATGTGGAGGCCGCCTGCGACCTGGCGCGTCTTGCCGGGCTGACCCCGGCCGCGGTGCTGGTGTCGATCCTCGACGAGCAAGGGGAACCGGCACGGGGCCAGGCCCTGCGTGAGTTCGCCCAGCGCCACGGCCTGCCCCTGGGCAGCGTGGCTGACCTGATCCATTACCGAATCCTCCACGAGGGCACCATTCGCCGCTCGGGTGAATACCCCATCCGCACCCGCCACGGCGAATTCCGCGCCATCACCTACCTGGACGACTACGAGGGGCACCTGCACCTGGCCCTGGTGCGCGGTGACGTCCGCCGCGACCGCCCCGCGTTGGTGCGGGTACAGGCAGCGGAGACCCTGCGTGACCTGCTCGACAGCTATCCGAACCAATGGAACCTCGACCGTTCCCTGGCGAAAGTGGCGCAAGAGGGTGCAGGCGTGGTGGTATTGCTGGCGCACCAGGAAACGCCGGCGACGGTGCTTGAGCAGCTCCAGCAAAGCTCGCAGAAGCCGCGTCCGCCCAGCTTTCCGCAGCGCACTTTGGGCATCGGCGCGCAGATCCTGCGCGACGTCGGCGTGCGCAAGATGCGTCTGTTGAGTTTTCCGGTGAGTTACAAAGCGGTGTCCGGCTTCGAGCTGGAGGTCGCGGAATTCGTCCCCTTCGAACCGCAGGAGTGAGCATGAGCAACGAACTGGACAGGCTGCTGAGCCCCGTCAGGCTGGCCGGCCTGACCTTGCGAAATCGCATGATCAAGACTGCGACATTCGAGGGGATGTGCCCCGGCGGTGTGCCGGGTGACGACCTGATCAACCACCACGCCGCCATGGCCCGCGGCGGTGTCGGCCTGACCACGGTGGCCTATTGCGGTGTCTCTCCGGATGGCCTGACCTTCCCGGACCAGATGTGGATGCATGCCGGCATCTTCCCGCAGTTGCAGCGCCTGACCGCAGCGGTGCATGCCGAGGGTGGTGCCATTTCCGCCCAGCTCGCCCACTGTGGCTACTTCAGCCGCAATCGCCCGCGCAACATCCCACGGCCGCGCGGTCCCAGCGCCTGTATCAATCAGTACGGGCTGTTCTCCGGCATTCCCTTCGGCGGTGCCATGGGCATCGCCGATATCGGCCGTACCGTCGCCGAGTACGCTGCGGCGGCCAGCCTGGTCCGTGACGCGGGATTCGACGCCGTCGAAATCCACATGGGACATGGCTACCTGCTCAGCCAGTTCATCTCCCCGGCGCTGAACAAGCGTCGCGACGCCTATGGCGGCTTGCTGGAAAACCGCATGCGTCTGCCGCTGCAGGTGCTGGCGGCGGTGCGCGGCGCCGTGGGACGGGATTTCCCGATCCTCGCCAAGCTCAACTTGAGCGATGGGTTCAAGGGCGGTCTGGACATAGAGGACGCCTGCCAGGCCGCGCGATTGCTGGAGCAGGCCGGGCTGGACGCCATCGTCATGAGCGGTGGGCTGGTCAGCCGCACGCCGATGTTCCTCTTCCGTGGTGACAGCCCATTGCAGCAGATGGTGCCGCTGGAGAAGAACCCGTTGCAGCGCACGGCGATGAAATGGTTTGGCGGCGCTAGCTTCCCGGACCTGCCGTTCGAAGAACTCTACTTCCTCGAACTGGCCCGGCAGATGCGCCGCGCGGTGTCCATGCCCTTGGTGTACCTGGGCGGCGTGTCCAGCGCCGATGGCATGGCGCGGGCGGTGAACGAAGGCTTCGACTTCCTCGCCCTCGGACGCGCCCTGCTCAAGGACCCGCACCTGCCGCATCGCCTGCGGCACGAAGGTGCGAACTGGCGTAGCGACTGCACCCACTGCAACCAGTGTGTGGCCAGCATGGGGCTGCCGGGCGGGATTCGCTGCGTGCTGAACCAGCCGACGGTGTTTGCCTGACTCGACGCTGGAGATTCCTGTAGGGGCGAATTCATTCGCCAACCGGTCCGCTGGACCGGCTTGGAAATTCCCGAGGACGCTTCGCATCCCTTGGCGAATGAATTCGCCCCTACAAGAGCTCCGTCTCCAATCGATCTCCGAACCAGAAAAGGAACTCCGATGACTCGTGAAGCATTTCCCGAAGGCGTCGCCCTGGTAGTGGGCGGCAGTGGCGGCATGGGCCAGGCGATCTGCGAGCGCCTGGCCGAAGCCGGCAGCGATGTCGTGCTCACCTACCACCGCAATGCCGAGCGCGCGCAGTCCGTGGCCAGCGCCGTGCTGGAACAGGGTCGCCGCGCCGAGGCTGTGCAACTGACGCTGGGTGATGAATCAGGTGTTGCCGCGACGCTGCAGAAGCTCACCGCTGGCCGGCGCATTCATACCCTGGTGATCGCCTCCGGTTCGGATATCAGCCAACCGCGCATCGGTGATCTCGACCTCGCGCAATGGAAGCGGGTGATCGACGCAGACCTCAACGGTTTCCTCAATCTGGTGCTGTGCCTGCTGCCGCACATGCGTGAGCAGGGCGGTGGTTCGATCGTGCATATCAGCTCCGCCGGGTTGTTCCGCTGGCCCGAGGGGGATGTGTTGTCCGTGGCGCCCAAGGCCGCCATCGAATCGCTGATCCAGGGCATTGCCAAGGAAGAGGGCCGCCACGGCATCCGCGCTAACAGCGTGGCCATCGGCGTTATTGACGCCGGTATCTTCCACCGCCTCTGGGCCGACGGCACCTTCGATGAGAAGTGGAAGAACGCTGTGCAGGCCAAGCTTTGCATCAAACGCTGGGGTATGGCCGAAGAAGTGGCCGAAGCGGTGGCTTTCCTAGCCTCCAATCGCGCCGGTTACACGACCGGGCAGATACTGGCGGTGGATGGCGGATACGGCGTCTGAGTTTCATCGGTCCGCCCTACGCACGACGCGCTTTTCGTTGGTTGGTCCGGGCGGCGCTCCGCGAGCGCAACGAAGCCAAACATGGCGTGGCATCAGGCCCGCACAGGTCGCATAAAAAAGCCCCGCATTCGCGGGGCTCTTTTTTCATTTACCGAACGCTCAGGGCTTCACCCCACCCAGCATCAGCTTCGCCTGTGCCTGGACCAGTGGCGAGGCCGTGAAATTACCGTCGATGGGCGTAATCACCGCCTTGCCCAGGGATAGCTGGTAAGCATCCCCTTGCTTCTGCTCGGCGGTTGGGGCGGACGGCGCGACCAGGTTGACGCGCACCACGCCATCGGCGCCCTGTTGCGGGGCGAAGACCACGTTGCCCCAGTCGCTGATGGGCGCAAAGGCCACGCCGGTTACCTGGCCAGCTTCCAGGGCCGGATAGTTGATGTTCAGGCCAGTTGTGCCTGGCAGGCCGATGACGTTGGTCTGGCAGTGGGCCTTGGACTTGCCGCCACTGGTCTCGCAGACGCGTTTTGCCTGAGCACCGATGGCCGCGGCCCGGGCGATGACGCGAACGGCGAAGCGCGCGGTGTCATCCATGGCGTTGAGCGTCTTGAGGTAGCCGGCCTGCGGGTTCTGCGCGATCAGTTGCAAGTCGATGGCAGTGGAAACCGCCACCGCCGGCACGCCCTTGAACATGGCGCGCACGGCCGCGTTGACGGTGCCGGACATCTGCGTCAGTGGTCCGACGTTGTCGCCGAAGTTGGTGCCCGAGACCACCAGGTCCGGGCGGTTGTCTTTCAGCAGCAGGTCGAGGCCGACGTTCACGGCGTCTACCGGAGTTCCGATGGCCGAGGTCTTGCCGGCCGGCGGGGTGTAGCCCGCTGGGGCGCCGACGCAGTACTTGTCCTGGGCCAGTTGGGTGATGGCGACAGCCTGGCCGGGCACCACGACGCTGGCGGCGCCGATGCCGCTGCTGTCGTTTTGCGGGCCGACCAGCGTGACTTGGTGACCGGCAGCAACCAGCTCCTGATAGACGGCGTTGATGCCAGGGGCGCGGCAGCCGTCGTCGTTGGTCAGGAGAATGTTCAAGGCACTGGCCTGCAGGGAGAGACCAAGGGCGGCCGCGCCAATACCGGCGCTCAACAGCGTTTTCATTATTGTTTCCTCGTGAGGTGGGGCTGCTTGGAAAGTGCTGACCTTAGGGTCAGTTTGTTTCAGGTCTTCGAGGGGCTGTTGCAACTGCTACCGATTGGCGGGGCCGTTGCGGCGTCCGCCTCCCGGCATGCCTGGAACGACACGGGAATGCCCTGGCAACGCCGCCTGCAAGGGCGGGATGCCAGGGCGATGCCGGGGTTATTTACCCAGCTTGCGCAGGTTGGCGACGGAGAAGTAATCCGCTTCATAATCGCTGTTGTTCAGCTTCGCCGGCGGCTTCCCGTTGAGCAGGCGGTCGGTCAGGTAGGAACCGGCGATCAGGTCATGGAAGACCGCCACGCGGGCCTGGAAGCCTTGCAGGTCGTAGGCGTATGCCGTGGTTTGCATGTTGCTGCGCCAGAGTTGGCCCTTGCCGTCGTAGTTGTCCGCCAGTACGGCGATCCAGGAATCTTCGTCGATGTAGAGCACGCGCTTGCCATAGATGTGGCGCTTTCCGGGCTTGAGCGTGGCCTCCAGGACCCAGACGCGGTGCGGTTCATAACGCATGAAGTCAGGGTTGACGTGGCCGTTGGTGGACAGCAGGTCGTCGAGCTTCAGGCTCGGGTCATCCAGCTTGTAGTTGTTGTAGGGGATGTACATCTCCCGCTTGCCCACCAGTTTCCACTCGTAGCGGTCCGGGGCACCGTTGAACAGGCGGTCCTCGTCCATTACGCGGAAGCCACCGGCACCGAACGGCGTGTCGTATGCCACGGTCGGCGCGCGGCGCACGCGGCGATTACCCGGCAGGTATTGCCAGGACTGCGACGGCGAGGCGATTGGGTCGGTGAAGGTGTGGGCGAGGATGATCTCGCCTTTCTTGCGAGTCGGTTCCAGGGTCTGGACCAGGGCGAAGGCCTGCTGGCCACCGAAGGTTTCCACGGTTTCCTTGGGTGAGTCCCACACCGAGAGGATCTTGTAATCCATGGACTCCAACGAGCGGGTACCGTTGGAAAGGGTCAGCGCCATGGTGTAGATGGCATCTTCCTTCCAGGCACGGGCCGGCAGGTTGAGGTTCCACATCAGCTCATAGCCGTTCTTCGGGATCGGGAAGGGCGAGGCGCCAATGGCGTTGACCACGCCGTTGCCGTCGCTGACGAGCTCGGCACTGGTGGCGTTTGCGAGGGTGCGCTGCAGGACCCGGTCGGAGTAGCGGAAGTCGCGATGGCTGGGATACACCGGGATCTTGAAGGTGCTCTTGTAGCGCTGGAACAGCGCCTTCTGGCCTTCGGAAAGCTTGTCGGCGTACTGCGCCATGTTCTCGGCGGTGATCACGAACAGTGGCTTCTCACCGGCATACGGATCGCCGTAGGGCGTACCCGTGCCGGCGTAATTGACCTGGGGTGGAGCGCCCAGCCACTTGCCGCTCCAGGCGGGAATGCTGCCATCGGCGTTGCCGGCTTTTTCGGCCCCCATGGGGGTGAGGTCGTTGCCCAGGCGCTTGGCCTCTTCCGGGGTGACTTTGGCCAGAACCGGGGTGCTGGCAAGAGCGGCGGCGAGAACGCCGGCCAGGAGCGGGGTCTTGTTGTAAAGGTGCATCTTGAGTCTCCTGCGGCAGTGAATCAGAAGCTGTACTTGACGTTGATGCCGAAGTTGTCGCGGTCCGCGAATGGGGTATCGCCGGCATCACCGAGGAAGGCGTTGTAGCGGGCCTCGACAGTGAAGTTGTTGAGGTAGCGCCAGGTGGTTCCGACACCCAGGCGATGGTCACCCTCACCCATGCCGAACGTGCCCGGAACGGAAGAGTCGCCTCCCAGGTTCTGGCTGAAAATCAAGGGAACGGTCAGGTCCCAGCCGTTGAGGATGTTCAGATATTCCAGGGACAGGTTGAGGGTGTAGCCCCAGGAGCTCTTGTCGAAGTACAGGTCGTCGGTGTTAGGCGTGACTAGCGGGAAGGCGCCGCCGAGACCGTCCGGAACGAAGGCGGTGAAGCTGGGGGCCTTGTCATTGTCGAGCACCTCGTTGTAGCCAACCTCGCCCGTCAGGGTGGCGTTGTCGGCAAAAGGTGTGGTGCCGATGGAGTGGATGAAGGACAGCTGCGCCTGCATGGTTTCGGCGCGTACCGGGTGCGGCACCAGGCCGGTATCGGCCAGCACCGGCTGACCGTCGCGATAGCTGATCTCGCCACTGAAGTTGGTGTCGCCGACCACGGTGGAGAAGCTCGCGCCGTACAGGTCGATATCCTCGAAATAGCGCACGCGGTAGTTGGCGGTGTTCCAGTCGGTGAGGAAGTCGATCTGCGGTGCCTTGTCATGGAAGCGCACGTAGTACAAGCCGAACTCGGTGTTGTTCAGCGACTCCGCCACGTAGTTCAGCGCCACGCCGTACTGGCCGCTGTCGCTGGGGTTGTCGTCGTGCAGGCGGCGAGTGATGCCGAAGGCATCGGTGAAGCCACCTTCGTCGATCTGGTCGGAAACGGAGAAGAAGCTGCCGACGCCGTCGATTTCAGTCTTTTTCCATTCGTACTGGTAGTAAGCCTGGAGGCTCAGCGCGTCGGTCAGGTCGATCTGGCCGAACACCTGGCCTACCGGCAGGAAGAGTTCCTTCAGCTCCACACCCGGGGTATTGGCCTTGGTGGCATCCACCGGAGCCATGGCGCCGGAAATACCGTTGCCGATGAACAGGCTCTCGCCCCAGCTCACCACCTGATCACCGACGCGCAGATTGAGGTTGTGCCCGCCCAGGTCCCAGGCGCCGTACACATAGTGGTCCAGCAGGCGCAAATCCTTGCCGTGCTGGTCGATGGTGTCATGGGGGAAGTGGTTGGCTTGCGAGCACTGGCCACCGGCAACGCAGTTGGACGTGCCGGTGTGGTTGTCGTTGCTGCGGTTGTAGACGTCGTCGTAGAAGCCGCTTGCACGCACGAACAGGCCGAAGTCCTCCTTCCAGTTGAAGTTGGCCTCGGTGAGGAAACTGGAGCGATTGGTGATCAGGCTGCCCTTGTCGAAGGCATTGTTGCCGTCGTCGATGTTGGCGATGGCGGGGTTCGGGAAACCGTTGGACAACGCGTGATCCCGGGACTCGGTACGCCAGGCGACGGCGTACGTGAGCGTGGTGTCCCAGGAAATCTTCAGATCATCGTTGGGCTGGAAGGATAAGGCCTGGCCTTGCCCTGCATGGCCGATGGCGAGGCCCACGAGGGCGATGCGGATCGCGGAGTGCAGCGGCTTAAGGGGATGGCCTTTTTTTGTTCTTATCATCATGTCGCTCTCGGCGTGACTGGGCACAGCTCGGCTGCCAGGCCCAATGTGGGGTTGAGTGTGGCGGGCTGACTATGTGGTCACTGCGGGGGCGCAACATCGTCCAAAAAGACTACGCGGATCGGGTCGGCTGAATGCTTCGTCCCGTAGTCCCATTGGACGATGTTGGCGCACGGGGGGCTGCCGAGAATCCGGTTGGACTGCTCACACAGAACAACAAGGGAGCAACCCGATGAGCGCGAACAGCCCGCAATGGGACGCAAGTTGCGACGTATTGGTGGTGGGTTCCGGGGCCGGCGCGCTGACCGCCGCGTTGAGGGCCCATGACCTCGGTTCGAAGGTGCTGGTGGTGGAGAAGAGCGATCTCTTCGGTGGCACCTCAGCCATCTCCGGCGGTGGTATCTGGATCCCCTGCAACCACCGCATCGCCGCACTGGGCGGCGAGGATTCGGCCGACGAAGCGATCCGCTACATCCGCGCCGTGACCCACGACGAAATCGACGATGGCCGCATCGAGGCCTACGTCGAACATGGCCGCCGCGTGGTCGAGTACCTGGAGGCGCATTCCCATGTGCGCTTCGAGGCTCAGTCGGCCTACGCCGACTACTACCCCGAAGTGGCGGGCGGTAAATCCGGCTATCGATCCATGGACCCGTTGCCGTTCGATGCCCGCCAACTGGGTGAAGAGTTCCGGCGCCTGCGCGAGCCATCTCCGGGCACCCTGATGATGGGCCGCATGACCATGACCATGAAGGAGGCCAGGGTGCTGCTTTGCCGGGGGCCCGGCTGGTTCGGCCTGACCCTGAAAGTGCTGTGGCGTTATTGGCGCGACCTGGGCTGGCGCCTGCGCTCCAGGCGCGACCGTTTCCTAACCCTGGGCAATGCGCTGGTGGCCGCGCTGCGGTGCTCATTGCTGGACCGCAATGTGCCGATCGTCCTGAACTGCCGGCTGGAGCGCCTGGTGGAAGAGCGCGGCCGGGTCGTCGGTGCCGAACTGGTGCGCGACGGCCGTCCCTGGCGCGTCCAGGCCCAACGCGGGGTGGTGCTGGGTGCCGGCGGTTTCGAGCGCAATCAGCTCATGCGCACGCAATATCACCCGCAACCTTCGCGCAGCGATTGGAGCGCGACTCCGCCCTACAACACCGGAGACGCCATTCGGGCCGCTCAGGCCCTGGGTGCCGCCACCGCGCTAATGGGTCACAGCTGGTGGGCGCCGACCACCCATGTGGAGGGTGAGGAAAAGCAGCGGGCGCTGTTCGTCGAACGCACCCTGCCTGGCTGCATCATGGTGAATTCTGCGGGCCAACGCTTCGTCAACGAGGCGGCGCCTTACACCGACATCGTCTACGCCATGTACGAGAACAACCGCGAGGGCGCCACCAGCGTGCCCTGCTGGCTGATCTTTGATGCCGAGTTCCGTCGCAAGTACCCCTGTGGCGCATTGCTGCCTGGCTACGCCATGCCCGACAGCCGCCTGCCCAAGCACCTGCACAGCTACTTCCACAAAGCCGACAGCATCGGCGAACTGGCCAGGTGCATCGGCGTCGATCCCGACGGCCTGCTGCGCACCCTGGACCGCTTCAATCCGATGGCCGAATCCGGCAAGGACCTGGATTTTCACAAGGGGGATTCGGTATTCGACCGTTACTACGGTGATCCCGCGACCCAGCCCAACCCTTGCCTGGCACCGCTGGTCAAGGCGCCGTTCTACGCGGTGAGGGTGGATGCCGGTGACATCGGTACCAAGGGCGGCCTGCTCACTGACGTGCATGCCCGTGTGATGCGCGAGGACCGCACCCCCATCGCCGGCCTATACGCCATCGGTAATACCGCCGCATCGATGATGGGACGCACCTATCCGGGGGCCGGCTCGACCATCGGCCCGGCGATGGTGTTCGGTTTCCGCGCGGCTGAAGACATCCACGGCGCAGAGGAAACCGTCGGAGCGAAACTCGCTACCCCGCAGGCCCAGAGTCTGCCCTCCTGAGTCGAGGGGCGCCTTGCGCCCCTCGCTGGCGCACTTGCACGAAGAACAACAAGGGGACACTGCAATGATCGATTTTTCGGGAAAGTCTGTGCTCGTCACGGGGGGCGGTGTGGGCATCGGTCGCGCCATTGTCGAGGCCTTTGCACGCGCTGGCGCGAACCTGGTGGTGGCGGAGCGCGACGCCGAGCGAGCGGCCGGCGTGCGTGACTGGCTGGCCTCCTGTGGCACCAATGCACTGGTGATCGAAACCGACGTGCTGTGCACGGAACAGGTCGTCGCGCTGGCCGAACAGATCGATGCGCGTTTCGGCGGGCTCGATGTGCTGGTCAACAACGTCGGCGACTCGCTGATGATCGCCAAGCGCTTCGACGCCTACAGCGATGAGGACATCGACCGGCTCTATGCCGTGAACCTGCAGCACATCTTCCGCGTCACCCGCGCCATGCTGCCCCTGCTGCGCCGCAAGGGTGCGGGCGGCAGCATCATCAGCCTGTCGTCCATCGAGGCCTTTCGCGGTATTCCCAACTGCAGCGTCTACGCCGCCTTCAAGGCGGCCATCGGTGGGTTCACCAGGAGTCTGGCACTGGAGCTCGGTCCGGTGGGCATTCGCGTCAATCAGATTGCGCCGGAGTCGACCGAAACACCGCAGTTGCCCATGTCCCTGATGATCGCGCCGGAACATCGCGAGCAGCTGCCGAACTGGATTCCCCTGGGCCGCTTCGGTCAACCCGAAGACATGGCCGGCGCCGCGCTTTTTCTGGCCAGTCCGTTATCCAGCTGGGTGACCGGGACCACCCTGCACGTGGATGGCGGCGCCCTCGCCGCAGCCGGCTGGTATCGCGACCGGAAAGGTACCTGGACCAATGTGCCGGTGATCACCGGCAATGGTTTCAATTTCTAGAACAGCTTTGGCTGACCGCAACAAGGAATCCTGAATGAACGCGAAGAACTCCAGAGTCGCCGTGGTCACTGGCGCCAGCCGGGGCGTCGGCAAGGGCATTGCCATCGCCTTGGGCGCTGCTGGCATGACCGTCTACCTGAGTGGCCGTTCGGCCACCCAGAGCACCAGCCAGCTGCGTGGCCAGACCCTGCCTGGCAGTCTGGCGGAAACCGCCGAAGCGGTGACCCGCGCCGGCGGCCGTGGCATCGCCGTGGCCTGCGACCACCGTGACGACGAACAGGTACGCGAACTCTTCGCCCGCGTCGAACGCGAGCAGAACCGCCTGGATCTACTGGTGAACAACGCCACCTACATCCATGAAAACCTGATTGATCCGGGCCCCTTCTGGCAGAAGCCATTGGAGATGGTGGACATCCTCGATATCGGCCTGCGCTCGTCTTATGTCGCCAGCTACCACGCCGCACCGCTGCTGGTGAAAAACGGCCACGGGCTGATCGCCTTCGTCTCCTCCTTCGGTGCCGGCTGCTACATGCACGGTCCCGCTTACGGTGCGCAGAAGGCTGGCGTCGACAAGTTCGCCGCCGACATGGCCATCGACCTTGAAGGTACCGGTGTCGCTGCCGTCTCCCTGTGGCTTGGCCCGCAGCGCACCGAGCGCACTGCCATCGCGGGCGCCGAGCGTGCTGATCAGTACGAGGAGTTTCTCGCTATGGCGGAGACCCCGGAGTTCAACGGCCGCGTGATCAACGCCCTGCTGAACGACCCGAATCTCCAGGCACTGTCCGGCCAGACCCTGATCACCGCCGAAGTGGCGCCGGGCTACGGCATAACGGAAGACGCCGGACGTCAGCCGCCGTCCTACCGCGAGATGCTCGGCGCGCCCCGCGTGCAGCATCCGGCACGGGTCATCTGAGTTTTCCCCCGCGCCCTGCGAGGGCGCCCGAAACCAGGGCCGGCAAGGCCCACAGCAGGAGCGATCAATTGATGAAAATTCTCGTGATAGGCGGTACCGGACTGATTGGAGGACACGCGGCGCTTTACCTTGTGGACCACGGCCATGACGTGACGATCGCCGGCCGCAAACCGGCTGCCCCGGGCAGCGCACTGGCCAAGCTGAAACAACTGCAGGGTGACTATGTTGCCGGCACCTTCACCCGCGACGACCTGGCCGGTTACGACGCGCTGGTGTTCGCCGCCGGTAGCGATATCCGCCATGCCCCTCAGGATGGTGACCTCGACGCTCATTGGCAGCGCGCCAATGTCGAAGCCATTCCGCGTTTCTTCGAACTGGCTCGTAGCGCCGGTATCAAGCAGGCGGTGCTGGTGGGCAGCTTCTACCCGCAGGTGGCCCCGGAGCTGATCGACCGCATTCCCTACGTGCGTTCGCGCCACCTGTCCGACCAGGGCGTGCGTGCGCTTTCGGCCCCCGATTTCAAGGTGTGCAGCGTCAACGCGCCCTTCGTGGTGGGGGCGGTACCGGGCCTGAAGGTCGAGATGTTCGAAGCCTACACCCGCTACGCCGAAGGCAAGTTCGCCCCGCTGCCATTCTTCGGCCCGGCCGGCGGCAGCAACTTCATTTCCACCCGCTCCCTGTCCCAGGCGGTACTCGGTGCGCTGCTGCACGGCGAGTCGGGCAAGGCCTATCTGGTGGGGGATGAAAATCTCAGCTTCGCTGACTACTTCAAGGCCTTTCTGCGCGCTGTCGGCAACGATGCCGACGTCCCTTCGCTGGACCAGGAGCACCCGCTGCTGCCAGACATGGCGATCTATACCGGGCGTGGCAACACCGTTCGCTACGAACCGGATGCCGTCGAATCCGCACTGCTGGGGTATGTACGCAACGACATCCAGCGGGCGGTGAACGAGGTGGTGGCGCAATATCGGGGATAAGGGTGCCTGGCAGGCCTTGGGCCTGCCTTCGCAAAACCAAAAGGCCCGCACTGAGTGCGGGCCTTTTCTTTGCACTGGCATTGCTCAGATCGGCGAGCCCGGCAGGCCGGGATAGTAGGAACCGGCCGCCACGCCGCCATCCACTGACAGTTCGCTGCCGTTGCAGTAGCTGGCTTCGTCGCTGGCGAGGAACAACGTGGCGCGGGCGATCTCCTCGGGCGCGCCGATACGTTGCTGCGGCACGGTGCGGTACTGCGGGGCCAGCTTATCGCGTGAGGCACCCGTGGGGTTGGACATCACGGTATCGACGCCACCGGGATGAACCGAATTGACCCGTACCCCATGCGGGCCGAGTTCCAGCGCGGCGACCTTGGTCAGGCCGCGTACGCCCCACTTGCTGGATACATAGGCCGCGAGGGCGTTGACCCCGCGCAGGCCGTCCACCGACGAAATGTTGACGATGGCACCGGCGCGCTGTTCGCGCATGATCGGCGCCACGCTGCGAATGCCGAGGAAGGTGCCGGTGAGGTTGACCGACAGGGCGCGCTCGAACTGCGCCTGGGTCAATTCTTCGATGGCGCCGAATACCAGTACGGCGGCGTTGTTCACCAGCACGTCGATGCGGCCGTAGCGCTCCACGGTTTCGTGAATCAGCTGTTGCCAGCCGTCCTCCTTGCTGACATCCAGGCGGCGGAAGCTGGCTGCCTCGCCCAGTTCCGCCGCCAGTGCGCGACCTTCGTCTTCCAGCAGGTCGGCGATGACCACGGTGGCGCCTTGCTCGACGAACAGCCGCGAGGTGTGCGCTCCCATGCCGCGCGCGCCGCCGGTAATGATGGCGATTTTGTTTGCCAGACGTTGCATGACTTTCTCCTTTAGCCCCAATAAGCCTGGCCGCCATCCAGCGGGATGGTGGCGCCGGTCAGGTATCGGGCGTTGTCGCTGACCAGGAAGGCCACGGTGCGGCCGATGTCGTGTTCACAATCTCCAACCCGGCGCAGGGGAATGCTGCTGAAAAAGGCTTGCGCTTCTACCGGGTTGGCTTCGATCCAGCCGCGCAGGCCGGGGGAAAGGGCATGGGGAGCGATGACGTTGACGCGTATGCCATCCACACCCCATTCGCAGGCAGCCCCGCGGCTCAGGGAGCGGATGGCTTCCTTGGTTGCGGCATAGTGGCCATAGCCCGATGCGTCCCAACGCACGGCGGCGGAGGAGGCCAAGTTGACCACGGCGCCATCGCCCTTGAGGTACGGGTAGCAGGCGCGCATCAGGCGCAGTGTGGCCATTGGGCCTGAGTCGATGCCTTTCATGAAGGCCTCGTCCGTTACCTCGAGAATGCTTCCCAGCGGCACGATGTGGGCGTTGTTGATCAGGATGTTGAGACCACCGAAGGTCTCCACCACTTCGGCAACGCAGTGATCGATGTCCGCCGGATCCATCACGTCGCATTCGACCGCCAGGGCGGTACCGCCCCGGCGGCGGATTTCGGCACACGTCTCTTCCAGCGTGGCGCGGGTGCGGCCGGCTACGGCGACCTTGGCACCCTCGGCGGCCAGTGAATAGGCGATACCCTGGCCAACGCCCTGGCCGCCTCCGGTCACCAGGGCGACCTTGCCTTGCAGCATGCTCATGCTTGTTTACTCCTCAAACAGTTGGATTAGCCGGCGATGCCGGAGATGGTCTGTGCGTTGTCGATGCGCAGTTCGGCACCGTTGACGAAGCGCGATTCGTCCGAAGCGAGGAACAGCACCAGGTTGGCCACGTCTTCGGGCATGCACATGCGCGCCATGGGGTTGTCGCCGATGCCCAGGGCCACCGGATCGAGATTGGGCACCAGCGACTGGGTCATGGGCGTCCAGATGCCGTCGGGGTGAATGGAGTTGCAGCGGATGCGATAGCCGCTGTTCTTGCAGTGCATCGCCACGTTGCGAGTCAGGGCGGTGACGGCACCCTTGGAGCCGGTGTAGGCGCACATGGGAGGCAGGCCGCCAAGGGCGGCGACCGAAGACATCATGATGATCGAGCCACCGGTGGCGTTGTGTTTCATCGCCTCGATGGCGTACTTGCAGCCGAGGAAATAACCGTCGGCGTTCACCCGCATCACGGTGCGCCATTGCGCCAGGCTGGCCTCTTCGATGGTGCCAATGGGGCAGATGGCGGCGTTGTTGACCAGCACATCGAGGCGGCCGAAGGTCGCCAGGGTCTGCTCGATGGCCCGCTGCCAATGCGCTTCCTCGGCGACATCGAGTTCGATGAACAGGGCGGCGGCGCCGATCTCGGCGGCCAGGGCGGCTCCGGTCTCGCAGTCGATGTCCGCCAGCACTACACGGGCACCTTCGGCAGCCAGCAGGAGGGCATCGGCCTTGCCGACGCCGCTGGCTGCGCCGGTGATCAGGACAACCTTGTCTTGCACACGTTTCATTCAGCTCTCCTCAAGGGGGACCGGCCGGCCAGGGCGTCCTGCATGGCCTCTGCGCCGTACAGGGTTGCCACCAGCTCGTCCAGGTGGGGATTGCGGCGCAATTCGTTGCGGGGCGCCTCAAGCGCCTCGGTGCGCCGGCCCAGCAGCACGCTGGCACCATCCCTGACCAGCGCCAGGGCACTGGCCCGGGCCAGGGCGCCGGTGATCAGTGCGCTCTTGCCGCTCAGCGCCCCGGTCATTGGGCGGGCCCTTGCAACGGCAGGTCCTGGCTCCAATCCAACAGCAGTTCACGCCGGGTGAAGTGCCATAAACCGTCGATGCACGCGAAGCGATCCAGGTAGCGAATACCCCAGTCCAGCTTTCGCGTGAGGCCATCGGCTTCATACAGGTGGTTGGCGACGCAGTAGGTTTCCGCGTTTGCCTCCAGTTCGTCGAATTCGGCCAGGTGGTTGTGGACGTGGTGCTGGGTCAGGTTGAAGCGACCCAGCCCGTTCATCCCAGCGACGATCGCGTCGACGCCGTCGAAGCTGAAGCCGGGGCCTTTGAGTACTGCATCGGGTGTGAACAGGCGGGCCAGTGCCTGCCAGTCCCGTTTATCCACCGCCTGTGCATAACGACAGACGAGTTCATAGAGCGCTTGCTTGTGCGATGCCTCGGACATGCCATGAGCCTCCTTGTTTGGCCTGCGCAGTTGCAGGTGCGGGGAAACTCGCATCGGCGGGGCAGGGGGGCATCGGCCGATCGGACTATTGGCCATCGTGCCGGGCGCTAGTCCCCTCGGACGATGAGGAGGAGGGCAGCGCCGGCTAGGTTGGGCGCTCCCTTACATGGAGCAGCAGAGATGGCCGACGCCGTTGAAACACTTCTGGAAATCGAGCAAATCAAACAGCTGAAGTACCGCTATTTCAGGGCGATCGACTGCCATGACTGGGCCTTGTTCGAAACCTGTGTGGCCGACGACGTGACCACTGCACTGGACAGCGGCAAGTACGCCTTTTGTGGTCGTGCCGGCTTTGTAGAAGGCTTGCGTGGATTGATGGACCGGCCGACCCTGCTGTCCAAGCACCAGGGACACCACCCGGAGATCGAGTTGATCGCACCGGATCGGGCACGGGGCAGCTGGTACCTGGAGGATCATGTGATCGACACGGAAAACGGCTGGATGGTGCACGGTACGGCGTTTTATCAGGACGAATACGTCAAGCGCGACGGCGCCTGGCAGATTCTCTCCACCGGTTACCGCCGCGTGTTCGAAACGGTTACAGCGCCCATCCCCGAGTCGTTCAAGGTGATTTCCAGCTGGTTCGACCTGCCGGAATGAAGTCAGCGCCGGCGGTTCAGCCGGCGCGCAGTTCGCGAATGCCCTTGCCGAGGCGTTTACGCAGCAAGGTACGCAGGGTCACGCCATCGGCGTAGCCCACCAGCCCGGCCACCTGGTCGACGCTGTGTTCGCTGGTTTTCAGCAGGTGCACGGCGCGTTCGATGCGCAGGTCCTGCACGTAGGCCAGGGGCGTTTTGCCCAGCACCTCATGGATGCGCCGGGCGAGGGTGCGTTTGCTGGTGGCCAGTTCCGCAGCGGCGGCATCCAGGCTGAAGCCTTCCGCCAGGCGTTCGCGCACCCAGCGGTCGAAGCGTTGCACCAGCGGGTCGGCATGGGCCAGGTGGTCGGAGAGGGCGTAGGCCGATTGCGATGGGCGTGAGTCGACGATCAGGTAGCGCGCCACCAGGGCGGCCAGTTCCGGGCTGGTCTGGCGGATCAGCCAGAGGGTCAGGTCCAGATGACTGAGGGCGGCGCCGGCGGTCACCAGTTGCCCGGAGCTGACGATCATCCGACCGGCGTCGAGCTGCACCTGTGGATAACGTTGCCGGAACAGCGGTGTCAGCCACCAGGTGGTGGTTGCTTCGTGCCCGTCCAGCAAGCCGGTTTCCGCCAGCACGAAGGTGCCGATGCAGGCCGCGGCGATGCGCGCGCCACCTTCGGCCCAGTGGCGCAGGGCGACAACCGCATCGGCCACGTCAGGGCGGGCGAGGGCCTGCTGCAACGGGTCAGGCATCTTGTAGCCCATGGCCGGGACGATCACCCATTCCGGCATTGGGCAATCGGCCAGCGGACGCACCGGCACGCCGAAGCCCAGGGAGCTGTTCACCTCCGGCCGTACCCCGGCCAGGGCCACCTCGAACCGCGGGCAGGGCAACCCATGCAGGGCGGAGAGTTCGTTGGCGGTGGTGAGGGCGTCGAGCACGGTGGCCAGGCCGGTGTCGAACACACCCTCAAGGGCGAGGACGGTGAGCTTCATGGCGAGATCGCTACCAAAGTTGTCAATCGCGCCAGTATGGCAAAGGGGCAATGGGCCATACATTGAGCTCCACACCCCCCTCTTGCTGCGGAGACTCCTCATGTATCAGAAGACCCTTCTCGCCGGTTGGGGCGACATGGACTTCAACTCCCACATGCGCAACACCGCCTACCTCGACAAGTCCGCCGACGTGCGCATGATGTACTTCGCCGACCGTGGCTTCCCCATGTCCGAGTTCCGCCGCCTGCGCCTTGGGCCGGTGGTGATGAAGGACGAGATCGAGTACTTCCGCGAGTTCCACCTGCTGGACGCGATGGACATCAGCATGCGCCTGGCGGGCCTGTCCGAAGACGGCAGCCGGATGATGCTGCGTAACGAGTTCTACCGGGGCACCACCCTGGCGGCGCGGGTCACCTCCACTGCCGGCTGGTTCGACCTGGAGCAGCGCAAGCTGGTGGTGCCGCCGCCGACCCTGCTGGAAGCGCTCCAGGCCCTGGAGGAAAGCGAGGATTTCCGTGTGCTGCCGGGCAGCAGCCGCTGAGGAGGAGGGGAGATGAGCATCAGCATCGTCCAACTGGGCACCCCACGAGCCGTCGATGAAGGGGTGCGCATCGGCACCGTGCGTCGGCCACCGCGCGGCGTGCCCAAGGCCGAATTCGCCAGCCGCGACTACTACGACACCTGGCTGCCCCTGCTGGCGCCCAGCGCGGACCTGATGGCCGAGGGCAAGGCCGCCGAAAGCGACGCCGACTGGGCGCGCTTCGCCAAACGCTACCGCGCCGAAATGGAAGGCGGGGAGGGCGCCAGGGTGCTGGACCTGCTGGCCGCCCTGTCCCACGGCAGCCACTTCGCGGTGGGCTGCTACTGCGAAAACGAGGCACGCTGCCATCGATCCCTGCTGCGTCAGTTGCTGGCCGAGCGCGGCGCGTCGCTTCGCTGATCCCCACGGCGGAAACGCTCACCACCTCCCTCTGGCAGTCCTACGACCAATGGCGCAGAATCGCGCCTCGTCGACGGAAGGCGCTGAGTATTAAGGCGCCTTCATTCCTATACTTCTGAGGTATGGGTCTTACTCTTCTTTTCCTTTCTTCTTTTTTCTTTCTTTTCTGGACGCATCGTGAAAATTCGCAGTTCGATCGCCAAGCTGTTCGTTCTCGGTTCCTGCCTGTTCGTTTTTGCAGGTTCTCCGGCCCAAGCCCAGGAAGCGCCGCTGCCGGTTCGCGACCCGGCTCAACTGCACCTGGCTTCCGGCAGTGTGATGCTGCTGGACCTCAAGACCGACAAGATTCTCTATTCCCGAAATCCCGACCTGGTTGCCCCGATCGCCTCGGTGACCAAGCTGATGACCGCCATGGTGGTGCTGGACGCCAAGCAGCCCATGGACGAGATCATCACCGTGACCATCCGCGACAACCCGGACATGAAAGGGGTGTACTCGCGGGTTCGCGTGGGCAGCCAGGTCAATCGCCACGACATGATGCTGATGACCCTGATGTCGTCGGAAAACCGCGCCGCCACTGCCTTGGCCGAGTCCTATCCCGGCGGTTATTCCGCTTTTATCAAGGCGATGAACACCAAGGCCCACACATTGGGCATGACCAGCACCCGCTACGTCGAACCCACCGGCCTGTCGCTGCACAACGTGTCCAGCGCCCACGATCTGGTGTTGCTGCTCAAGGAAGCGCGCAAGTACCCGATGCTGAGCCAACTCAGCACCACGCCGGAGAAGACCATCACCTTCGTCAAGCCGCGCTACAGCCTGGGCTTCCGCAACACCAACAGCCTGGTGCGCAAGCCTGGCTGGAGCATCCAGGTAACCAAGACTGGCTTCACCGACGAGGCGGGTCACTGCCTGGTGATGTTGACCCACATGAACGGCCGCCCAGTCGCCATGGTGCTGCTGGATGCCTTTGGCAAATACACCCACGTGGCCGACGCCACGCGCATGCGCCGCTGGCTGGAAACCGGCAAGAGCGGCCCGGTACCGGCGGCGGCGAAGAACTACCGCCAGTACAAGGACAACCAGATTCGTCAGGCGACGGTGCAGAACAGCGCGCAGTGAGGGAAAGGGGCAGGCCTGGCGGCCTGCTTCAGGCTGCTCCCTCTCCCTCTGGGAGAGGGTTGGGGTGAGGGAGATACAACAGCTTGCTCCAACTTGAAGGGCAGACCTGTGGTCTGCTTGGCGAATGAATTCGCCCCTACAACTTCAATCGAGATTCCAGCCGTTCCAGGAGTCCCTCCGCTACAGCCCTCAATACTTCCTCCGCCTCATCCACCAGTGCCGACGAAGGTCGGTATTGCGGGCGGATCAGCTGCACGCGGAAGGGCACGGATGTCTGTAGCCGGCGTATCTGCACTCCGTGCCCGGCCTCGTCCAGCGCACTCAGCGGGTTGACGATGGCCAGGCCCAGTCCCTGGCGGACCATGGCGCAGACCGAGGCGGCGGTGCTGGTTTCCACCACCATCCGGCGTTCCACCCCGGCGGCCTGGAAATGGGCGTCCAGGCTCTGCCGATAGATATCCAGGCCCGACAGGCTGATGAACGGGCGACCGTGGAAGTCCGCCAGCTCCAGCTCGGATCTGCTCAGCAGTTCGTGGCCATCCGGCAGCACGCAGACCATATCGGCGGCGAATAGAGTCGAACCGCGGGTGCCCCGGGGCAGCAAGTCGGTTTCCGACAGGCCAAGGTCATGCCGCTGGCCACTCAGGGATTCCTCCAGCAGGGGCGATTCCTGGGCGCTGATGGACAGACGCACGCCCGGATGGCGTTCGAGAAAAGCCTGGCAGAACCCTGGCAGCAGGGTCTGGGCAAAGACCGGAAGGCCGGTGATGGCCAACTGGCCCTGGTCGAAGCGGCGGATGGCCTGGGCCGCGCCGACGATGCGTTCCAGTCCGGCGTAGGAACGCTGCACCTCGTCGAACAGCGCCAGCCCCTGGGCGGTGGGGGCCAGGCGGCCGCCCTCGCGATCGAACAGGCGGAATCCCAGCAGGTGCTCGAAGCGCGCCAACTCGCGGCTCACGGTGGGCTGCGAGGTGAACAGCAGGCGCGCGGCGCCGGTGACGCTGCCGGCGGTCATCACGGCGCGGAAGATTTCGATATGGCGAATGGAAAGGTCCATGGGGCGCTCGGAAACAGGTTTTAGTACATATCAATAATGAATTGAGTACTCATAAATTGGTATTTTATTGAATCATCCCGTCTCGCCATGATGGCGCCATCCTGAATCCCGGAGGCCGCCATGCGCCCGAATATTCCCGCCGCCACTCTCGCCACTCTCGCCCGTGAACACGGCACCCCGCTGTGGTGCTATGACGCCACGGTGATCCGCGAGCGCATCGCCCAGCTCAAGGGCTTCGACGTGATCCGCTTCGCCCAGAAGGCCTGCTCCAACCTGAGCATCCTGCGGCTGATGCGCGAAGAGGGTGTGCAGGTGGACGCGGTGTCCCTCGGCGAAATCGAACGCGCGCTGCTGGCCGGCTACTCGCCCAAGGGCGAGCCGGCAGGCGTAGTGCTGACCTGCGATCTGCTCGACCGCGCCACGCTCCAGCGCGCCGTGGAACTGGGTATCGAGGTGAATGTCGGCTCCATCGACATGCTTACCCAGCTTGGCCAGGCGAGCCCCGGCCACCGCGTCTGGCTGCGCATCAACCCCGGCTTCGGCCATGGCCACAGCCAGAAGACCAACACCGGCGGCGAGAACAGCAAGCACGGCATCTGGCACAGCCAGTTGCACGATGCGGTGGCGGTGATCCGCGAATACGGCCTGGTACTGGTGGGGCTGCACATGCACATCGGTTCGGGCGTCGACTACAGCCACCTGGAAGAAGTCTGTGGCGCCATGGTCGGCGCGGTGCGTGAACTGGGCTGCGATCTGGAAGCGATTTCCGCTGGTGGAGGTCTGTCGATTCCCTATCGCGATGGCGATCCGGTGGTGGACATCCCGCGCTATGCCGAGCTGTGGAACCAGGCCCGTCGCGATATCGAAGGCATCGTGAAGCATCCGGTGCGCCTTGAGCTGGAGCCGGGCCGCTTCCTGGTGGCCGAATCCGGTTGCCTGTTGAGCGAAGTGCGCGCGGCCAAGGATGTGGGTAACAACCACTTCATCCTGGTGGATGCCGGCTTCAACGACCTGATGCGTCCGTCCATGTACGGCAGCTTCCACGGCATGAGCCTGCTGGACGCCGCCGGCAACCCGTCCACCGCTCCGCAACGCCCAACCGTGGTGGCCGGTCCGCTGTGCGAGTCCGGTGATGTGTTCACCCAGCACGACGGCGGCCTAGTGGCGCCGCGTGCCCTGCCTGCGGCCCAGGTCGGCGATCTGCTGTTGATCCACGACACCGGCGCCTATGGCGCGTCCATGTCCTCCAACTACAACAGCCGGCCGCTGCTGCCGGAAGTGCTGGTGGACGGCGATGACGTCCGCCTGATCCGCCGTCGCCAGCCCCTGGCCGACCTGCTGGCGTTGGAGCAGTTCTGACGGCTTTGCTCCCCTCTCCCTCCGGGAGAGGGGCCGGGGGTGAGGGTTGTTTCCCTCGCTCGTAGGCACCTGAGGGTGGATGCGTTGGGCTTCGCTGCGCTCTGCGCCAACCTACGAGTCTTTCGCTGGGGGCTCGCATTCTCCACAATGCGGCGCCATGACCTTCGAATCCCCCCTCGCCGCCTACCGCCATGCCCTGGAGCAGGGCGGGTTCCAGCCGGACCCGGCCCAGCGCCATGCCGTGGATTGCCTGCAGGCCTGTCATGAGGCGCTGCACCGCGCGGGCAAAGTGACCGGCGTCTATCTCTGGGGCCCGGTGGGGCGTGGCAAGACCTGGCTGATGGACCGTTTCCACCAGAGCCTCAAGGTTCCGGCCCGGCGCCAGCATTTCCATCACTTCATGCGCTGGGTGCACCAGCGGCTGTTCCAGCTCACCGGCACGCCGGACCCGCTGCGGGCACTCGCCCGTGAACTGGCGGACGAGGTGCGGGTGCTCTGCTTCGATGAGCTGTTCGTCAATGACATTGGCGACGCCATGCTGCTCGGCCGCCTGCTGCGGGCGATGTTCGACGAGGGTGTCGCCATGGTCGCGACCTCCAACCAGCCGCCCCGGCAGCTCTATGCCGATGGCTTCAACCGCGAGCGCTTCCTGCCCGCCATCGAGGCCATCGAACAGCACATGGAGGTGGTGGCGGTGGACGGCGGGCAGGATCATCGCCTGCATCCTGGCGCGGCCCACCAGCGTTATTGGGTGGCCGAACCCGGACGGCCCAGCGCCCTGGCCGGGGTGTTCGACCGCTTGGCGGCGGGGCAGGGCGTTTCGAACGAACCCGTGGAACTGGGCCATCGTCCGGTGCCGGTGGTGCGTCAATGCGTGGCTGCCGCCTGGTTCCGCTACGCCGACCTGTGCGAGCAGCCGCTGGCAGCGCTGGATTTCATTGCCCTGTGCGACCGTTTTCCAGCGATCCTGCTGGGCGATGTACCCAACCTCAGCGCCGCTCGCCGCGAAGGTCGTATCGCCCGTGGCACCGAGGATGGTGCCGAGCGCGTGGAAGCCGGCGATCGCGAGCTGCCGCAGTTGTCGGTGCATGACGATGGCGTGCGCCGTTTCATCGCCCTGGTGGACGAGTGCTACGACCGCCGGGTACCGCTCTACCTGGAAGCGGCCGTAGCCATGGAATGCCTCTATACCGAGGGCTATCTGGAGTTTCCCTTCCGCCGCACCTTGAGCCGCTTGCGCGAGATGCAGCTCGAACGCTTCTGACGCCGCGCTACTTGAGCTGGTCCTTGACCGCCTCCAGTCCGGCGGTCGCGCATTGTTCGTCCAGATGACCACCGGGCGCGCCGCCCACGCCCACGGCACCGATCACCTCGTCACCCACCTTTATCGGCACGCCGCCGGCCAGTATCAGGAAACCGTCAATCATCGGCAGGTGCTGGGAGGCGGGGTTTTTCTGCACGTTCTCCAGAATCTCGCTGGTGCTGCGCTTGGTGGAGGCGGAGGTGTAGGCCTTGCGCCGGGCGGAATCGAGTGTGTGCGGTCCGGCCTTGTCGGCGCGCATCACCACGCGCACGCCACCGGCGCGGTCCACCACTACGGCGGAGACGTTGTAGCCCTTGGCGGCGCAAGCCTTGACCGTCGCGCTGGCAATCTCGGTGGAGACGCTCAGGGGCAGGTATTTTTCGCTGGGAATCTCGGCCTGGGCGGACAGGCAGACGGCAAGACTGCTCAGGGCAAGGAGCTGGAGTGGTTTCATGGGGAATCTCCTGTCGCATTCATCGGACCGGAGCGGCCGATGGGATCGAGGCGGGTGCCTTCGGCCAGGGGACAGGGACGGCGTAACGATGTCGCCAAGGAGGCGCTGGCCGCACATTGAAGCCTAGCCAGCCTTCTTAACATTTGTTAATGCCGCCACTACGGCGAGCCCCAAGAATCGGCGCACAACAACGCGCAGGTCCAGGAGGCCGCCATGTCCCGCCCGATTCCCACCACCGTCTATGAACTCTTGCAGGCCAGTTCGACCGCCTTTGCGGATCGCACGGCGCTGACCTACATCCACGAGCTGGGGGCGGACATTGGTGGTCAGGACCTGAGCTACGGGGCGTTCTTCGCCCAGCTCAATCGCAGCGCGCGCCTGTTGCTGGACCTGGCGGGCGGGCGCAAGCCGGTCATCACCCTGTTGCTGCCGAACATTCCGCAGAGCCAGTGCCTGCTCTGGGCCGCAGCCAGCGTCGGTATCGCCAACCCGATCAACCCGCTGCTGAATGAAGAAGCCCTGGCCAGCCTGATGGAGAAGGCCGGTACCGACCTGGTGGTCGCCCTGGGGCCGGTGCCGGGGTCCGACCTGTGGCAGAAGGCGGTGAGTGCTGCGCAGCGTCTGTCGAAACCGCCCAGATGCGTTTCGGTGCTGGTGCTGGGTGGCGAGCTGTTCTACGACCGCTTGCAACAGGACTACAGCGGCGACCTGCTGCCGCCGGCGTTGCTGCCGCAGCCGGAGGACATCGCTGCCTACTTCCATACCGGCGGCACCACCGGATTGCCCAAGCTGGCGCGGCAGACCCACGCCAACCAGGTGGCCGCCGCCTGCGCCTATCGGGCGCGCATGGCCGCGGGCCCCGAGGACGTGGCCCTGAACGGCCTGCCGATCTTCCATGTGGCCGGTGCCCTGGTGAACAGCCTGGGCGGCCTGGCCAGCGGGCTGCGCATGCTGCTACCGACCCTGGGCGGCTTCCGCAATCCGGAAGTGATCCGCCAGCACTGGCGCCTCGTGGAGCATTACGGCATCACCCTGAGCGGCGGCATTCCCACATCGGTGGCGGCGATGCTGGAGGTGCCCATCGACGGGCACGACATAAGCCGCCTGCGCTTCATGCTGTCTGGCGGTGCGCCGGTACCGGCGGCCCTGTGCGAGAAGGTGAAGGCGCTGACCGGTCTGGAGCTGTACCAGGCCTATGGCATGACCGAATGCACCGGTGTGATCGCCTTGCCGAACCTTGAGCATCCGGCGATTCCCGGAAGCGCCGGGCATGTGGCGGCGCCCATCGAGGTGAAGATCGACGGCGGGGAAATCTGCGTGCGTGGCCCGACGGTGTTCGCCGGCTACCTCGGCCAGGAACGGCCGCCATTGGAGGACGGCTGGCTGCGTAGCGGCGACCTGGGCCGGCTGGACGAGGAGGGCAACCTGTACATCACCGGCCGCGCCAAGGACCTGATCATCCGCAGCGGCCACAACATCGACCCGGCGCTGATCGAGAACTGCCTGGAGAGTCACCCGGCGGTGTCCATGGCGGCTGCCGTGGGCATGCCCGACGAGTACGCTGGCGAGCTGCCGGTGGCGTTCGTGCAGTTGCGTCAGGGCCAGGCGGTCAGCGCTGATGAGTTGCAGGAGTACGCGTTCGAGCACATCGCCGAGCGTCCGGCCTGTCCGAAGCGGGTGTTCGTGGTGGATGCCCTGCCGGTGACGGTGGTGGGCAAGATCTTCAAGCACACGCTGCGGGAGCTGGCGGCGGCCAGCGTCTATCGCGAGCGGGTCGGCGGCGAGTGTCCGGCGCTGGCCTGCGAAGTGGCCCAGGAAGCGGACGGCACTCTGTGGATAAGTCTCACGGAGGTGCCGGAAGGGCAGAGGGCGTTCTGCGTGGAGCGCGCCGAGGCGCTGGGCCTGCGGGTGCGGGAGCTGGTCATCGCCCCCGCTTGCGCTTGACCCGCGAGAAGGACACCGGGTCCATGCCCAGGTAACTGGCGAGCTGGTACTGGGGGACGCGGTCCAGCAGCCAGGGCTCGTGCTCCAGCAGCCACTGGTAGCGTTGCTCGCTGTTGCTGGTGAGCAGTAGCGCCTCGCGGTCTTCATTGCGCAACATGATCTGGCGAACCATCAGCCCCTGCATGTGCAATAGCTGGGGAAATTGCTCCCCTTGCTGTTCGAGGATCGCCAGGGGAAAGCTGGCCAGCCGGCACTTTTCCACCGCTGCGATGTTGTAGGTACAAGGCTGCTGCTTGAGGTAGGCGCTGAGGGAACCGATCAACTGTCCCTCGCGGAAGAAGGTCTTGTTCCACTGCCGGCCTTCGGGGGACAGGTAGTAGTAGCGCGCCACGCCGACGATGATCGCGAAGAAGTGCGTTGGCCGTTCGCCAGCGCGGATGATCAGCTGGTCGCGATCGTAGTCGCGCAGCTTGAGCACCTGCATCAGGTGCTCCTGCAACGTGGGATCGGTCATGCCGTGGGCATGGAAGATGTCTTGCAACTGGGCCTGGATGTCGGCGGGGATCATGGGGCTCGGCCTGGGGCTTTCGGGTTCATCTAAGCACAGCCCGGGGCACTGGAGAATTGCCCGCCGCGTCGGTGTGGCTGACACTAGACTCCTTTACCAATCTCCACCTAGAAGGAATTCACCCGTGTCCCCACGCCCGCAAGACAGCTGGGAGCAGGTCTGCCTGGCTGCCGGTCTCGATCCGCAGAAGCGCCTGGCCGCCCGCCAGGCCGTACTCGGCCACGCCGATGCCCTGGACTGCAGCCTCTATCGCCCTGACGAGAACGACCTGGACGCCGAAGAGGAAGACCTGGGTGATGCGCGCATCCTCTTCACCGGCCACTTCGAAGCGCCGGCCGAGTGGAGCGCGCAGGAACGCGACGACTACTTCGGCGACATCGAGCCTTCCGCCTTCGTCACCGCGCTGATCGAGTGCCAGGCCGACCCGGAAACCCGCGACTTCTTCCTCGCCGATGCCGGCGACTTCGTGGCGGTGGTCACCGCCTCTGGCGAAGTGCAGATGTTCTATCTCTACGACTGCAACGAAGACGACGACGGCCTGCATTGCGTGCTGGTGCGCGAGGACGAAGACGTTTGAGTTCCGCTGGTGGACGTCAAGAGCGACGTCCACCCTGCAGGTTGTGGCTGAGCTCCGCGAAGCCCAACAGGCCGTAGGGTGGATGGCGCTCTTTCATCCACCGTTTTCAGCGCAGGTTCACATGTCGGCTGATCAGCGCCCGCAGCGCAGCCGGCTTCACCGGCTTGGCGAGGTAATCCAGGCCGGCGGCGTGGACTTCGGCCACCAGCTCGGCGCGGCCGTCGGCGCTGATCACCACGCCGGGCAGCGGTTCGCCCAGGCGGGTGCGTAGCCAGGCCATGAGTTCGGTGCCGGTTTCCCCTTCATCCAGGTGGTAATCCACCAGCGCCAGTTGTGGTCGTACTTCCTCAGCCAGCAGGTGTTCGCATTCCAGACGGTTGCGCGCGGTCCAGACCTGGCAGCCCCAGCGCGACAGCAGGCTGTGCATGCCGGTGAGGATGCTGTCCTCGTTGTCGATGCACAGTACCTGGGTGCCGGTGAGGGCCTGACCGTTGGCTTCGGCCTGCTTCTGCACGACGGGCGAGGGCTGCTGCGCGCGGGCCATGGGCACGGTGACGCTGAACACGCTGCCCTTGCCCGGCCAGGAGCGCACTTCCAGCTTGTGGCCGAGCACGCGGCAGAGGCCGTCGGCAATCGCCAGGCCCAGGCCCAGGCCTTTCTCAGCTCGGGTCTGGTGGCTGTCCAGGCGCTTGAACTCTTCGAATATCACCTTGCGCTTGTCTTCCGGGATGCCCGGGCCACGGTCCCAGACTTCCAGGCGCAGGTTGTCGCCGTCACGGCGGACGCCCAGTAGCACACGCCCCTTGGCGTAGCGGAAGGCGTTGGTGAGGAAGTTCTGCAGCACCCGGCGTAGCAGTTTCATGTCGCTTTCCACCCGCAGCTTGCTGCCGCGCAGGCGGAAGTCCATACCCTGTTCCTGGGCCAGCACCTTGAACTCGGCGCCGAGGGTGTCGAACAGGGAGGCGAGGGGGAAGGCGTTGCGGTCCGGGGTGACACGACCGCTTTCCAGGCGCGAGATGTCCAGCAGGTCGGTGATCAGGTCCTCGGCAGAACGCAGCGAGCTGTCCAGGTGGTTGACCAGTTCGCGGGCCTCACGGGGCAACGCGTCCTGCTGGTGGCCGAGGGCGGCGGAGAACAGCCGCGCCGCGTTCAAGGGCTGCATCAGGTCGTGGCTGACGGCGGCGAGGAAGCGAGTCTTGGACTGGTTGGCCGCTTCCGCGGTGCCCTTGGCCTCGGTGAGCGCCTGGTTGAGCTTGGACAGTTCCCGGGTACGCTCGGCGACCCGCTGTTCCAGCCCTTCGTTGGCGTCCTTGAGCCCTCGCTCGGCCTGGCGGTAGGCGGTGATGTCGGTGAAGCTCATCACGAAGCCGCCGCCGGGCATGGGGTTGCCGATCAATTCGATGACCCGGCCATTGGGGAACAGGCGCTCGGAGGTGTGCGGCGTGCCCTGGCGCATCCAGAACAGGCGGCGGGCTACATGGGATTCCACCTCGCCCGGACCGCACAGGCCGCGCTCGGCGTTGTAGCGAATGATGTCGGCGATGGGGCGGCCGACGCTGATCAGCCCGTCGGGGTAGTCGAACAGTTCCAGATAGCGGCGGTTCCAGGCCACCAGGCGCAGGGACTGGTCCACCACGCTGATGCCCTGGGTGATGTTCTCGATGGCGCCTTGCAGCAGGGCGCGGTTGAACTGCAGCACCTCGGAGGCTTCGTCGGCGATGCGCACCACGTCCTCCACCTGCATCTCGCGGCCTTCGATGGCCGCCTTCACCACGGCCCGCGCCGAGGAGGCGCCGAGCACGCCAGCGAGCAGGCGTTCGGTGTGGGTGATCCAGTCCTGGTTGGCGTTCTGCGTCGGGTTGAAGCTGATGCCCAGGCGATAGGCGAAGCGGATGAAGCTCTGCCGCGCCCGCTCCTCACCGACGAAGCGCGAGGCGAGCATCAGCAGGTCGTCGACTTGCACCGCCAGCAGGGTGCGGGAGCTGGCGCGCGCGGACACCTGCTGGCCGATGAAGCGGCTGGCCTGCCAGTGTTCGGAAACGCGGGTGCGGGAGAACACCGATACCCAGGCGAAGAGGAGCCAGTTGCCGGCCAGCGACAGCACCACGCCCTGGGTCAGTGGCTCGATGGGCAGGTTCAGCGGGTTTTCCATCATCCAGGCGAGGCCAGGGAAGTTCTCCAGCGGCCAGCCCAGGCCACGCGCCATCACCGGCAGCACCAGGGTGTAGGCCCAGAGCGCGGCCCCGGCAGCGAGGCCGGCGAACACACCGCGACGGTTGGCCTGTTTCCAGAACAGCGCGCCGATCATCGCCGGACCGAGTTGGGCGATAGAGGCGAAGGCGATCTGGCCGATGGTCGCCAGGCTCGCGGTAGAGCCCAGCAGGCGGTAGCTGACGTAACCCAGCAGAATGATCACCACGATGCTCACCCGGCGTACCGAGAGCATCCAGTGGCGGAACACCTCGAAGGGCCGTTCGGCGCTCTGCCGGCGCAGCAGCCAGGGCAGCAGCATGTCGTTGGAGACCATGGTCGACAGCGCCACGGCTTCGACAATCACCATGCCGGTGGCCGCCGAGGCGCCGCCGATGAAGGCCAGCAGCGCCAGGGCCGGATGGGCCTCGGCCAGCGGCAGGCTGATGACGAAGGAGTCCGGGATCACGCCGCCGGGCAGCAGCATCTGCCCGGCCAGGGCGATGGGCACGACGAACAGGGCGGCCAGGGCGAGGTAGATCGGGAAGACCCAGCGCGCCTGGCGCAGGTCGCGGGGTTCGATGTTCTCCACCACGGTGACGTGGAACTGGCGGGGCAGGCAGATGATGGCGAGCATGGCGAGGCCCGTTTGCACCAGCAACGAGGACCAATCCACAGGCTGCGACCAGTAGTGCTCCAGCTGCGGGGCGCTGCGGGCGCGCTCGAACAGGTCGTCGAAGCCATCGAACAGGCCGAAGGTGACGTAGGCACCCACCGCGAGGAAGGCCAGCAGCTTGACCAGGGATTCGAAGGCGATTGCCAGCACCATGCCGCGGTGGTGCTCGGTGGCGTCGAGGTTGCGGGTACCGAAGAGGATGGTGAACAGGGCCAGCACCAGGGAAACGATCAGCGCCGTGTCCTGGGCGCGGGTGCCGGACGCTTCGGGGCTCGGGCCGATCAGCAGGTTCACCCCGAGGACGATGCCCTTGAGCTGCAGGGCGATGTAGGGCAGCACGCTGACCAGGCAGATCAGCGCCACCACCACCGCCAGGGCCTGGGACTTGCCATAGCGCGCGGCGATGAAGTCGGCGATGGAGGTGATGTTCTCCTGCTTGCTGATAAGCACCATCTTCTGCACCACCCAGGGCGCCAGCAGTAGCAGGAGCACGGGGCCGAGGTAGATGGGCAGGAAGTTCCAGACCTGTCCGGCGGCCTGGCCGACGGCGCCGAAGAAGGTCCAGCTGGTGCAGTAGACCGCCAGCGACAGGCTGTAGACCCAGGCGCGCATGCGCGGGGACAGCGGCGTGCTGCGGCGGTCGCCGTAGAAGGCGATGGCGAAGAGAACGGCCATATAGAGGAAGGCGACCGTGGCGATCAGCCCGCTGGACAGCGACATTGCGACTCCGGTTGGTACGGTGGCGGGGGAGGCCCGCGAGAATTCGGCTTCCAGCAGTTTCGCACCAAAGCCGGCAATTCGTCAGGCCGCTGCGACCAAGGTCGCAGGTGCTATTGAGCCCCCGCACGGGGGCTGCTAGCGTGCTGGTTCACCCGCGCTTTTCCGTTTTCCCGCGCGGGCACCTGCACGGCACTTCCGCTTGGCGCGACGTACTCATCCGGCAGGGTCCTTTCGCCTGAGGAGGGCGCAGATGTTCAATCCACAACCAGTCACCCTGCAGCGCGGCGCATTGCGCCTCGAACCGCTGGTGGAGGCCGATATCCCGGCGCTGGTGACCCTGGCCGAAGCCAACCGCGAAGTGCTGGTCTACATGAACGGTCCGCTGCGACCCGACTGGTATCGCCAGGCCCTGGCCGCCCAGCGGGAAGGCCAGGCAGTGGTCTTCGTCATCCGCCTGGGCGACAACCTGGTGGGTACCACGCGCTTCGCCGATTTCATGCCTACCCTGCCGGCCGCCGAGATCGGCTGGACCTGGCTGGCCGCCGGCGAACATGGCAGCGGCCTGAATGCCTCGATCAAGTACCTGATGCTGCGCCACGCCTTCGAAGAGTGGCAGCTGGTGCGCGTGCAACTGAAGACCGCCGCCAGCAACCTGCGCTCCCAGCGGGCCATCGAGAAACTGGGCGCCCAGCGCGAGGGCGTGCTGCGCAACCATCGCCGCCTGGCCGAGGGGCGCCTCGACGACAGCGTGCTCTACAGCATCACCGACCACGACTGGCCGGACGTGAAGCAACGCCTGGAGGCGCTGTTCAGCGCTTGATGGATATGGCGAGCGGCGAAACGACACGCTTCTGGCAAGCCAGCGAGTTAGGCGGGGTGGAGCTGCTGCATGCCCGCTACATCGAGCAGCGCTTTGCTCCCCATGTGCATGAAGGCTATGTGTTCACCGTGATCGAGTCCGGTGCGCAGCGCTTCCGCCACCGTGGCAGCGACCATCTGGCGCCGGTCGGCAGCATGGTGCTGATCAATCCCGATGAGTTGCACACCGGTTCCAAGGCCCATGAGCAGGGCTGGCGCTACCGGGGCTTCTACCCGGATCTTGAACGGGTGACGGAGGTACTGGAGGAACTGGATATCCGGATGAACGGCCTGCCGGGGTTTGCCGATAGCGTCATCCAGGACCCCGAGGTGGCAGCAACCTTCATTCGGCTGCACCAATTGCTGGAGGACAGCACTTCCGCGCTTCAGGTCCAGACGGCCTGGCGCGAGGCGATTCTGTTGCTGTTCCGGCGCCATGCGCGTGTCGCCGTACCCCGCGGCGCTGGGGTCGAGCCACGCGCCGTGGCGCTGGCAAGGGAAATCCTGTCCTCACGCCTGGCCGAGCCGCCGTCTCTCGAAGAACTGGCCGCCGAAGTGGGGCTTTCGCCTTTCCACTTCGCCCGGACCTTCCGCCGTGCCACCGGCATGCCGCCGCACGCCTGGCTCAAGCAGCAGCGCCTGGACCAGGCCCGCGCCCTGCTCAAGGCCGGTTGCGCGCCGGCGGGCGTTGCCGTACAGCTGGGCTATGCCGACCAGAGCCACCTGACCCGCCAGTTCAAGCAGGCCTATGGCGTGGGACCGGGCGAATACCGCAACGCCTGCGCAAGATCGTTCAAGACCCATTGATGGCCGTCCGCTAGCCTTCCGGGACAAGGAGGCCCCATGTCCCGTATCACTGAGTTCATCCACGGCGCCCGCGACATCGTCCCGATGATCGTCGGCGCCATTCCGTTCGGCATCATCTTCGGCACACTCGCGGCTGGCGCCGGACTGTCGGCCTGGCAGACCCTCGGCATGTCGATGCTGGTGTTCGCCGGCTCGTCCCAGTTCATCGCGATTACCCTGCTCAGCGGCGGCGCCGGGGCAGCGGTAGTGCTGCTGACCACCTTTGTGGTCAACCTGCGCCATGCCCTCTACAGCGCCACCCTGCAGCCCTTCGTGCGCCACCTGCCGACCCGCTGGCGGATGCCGCTGGCCTTCTGGCTGACCGACGAAGCCTTCGCCGTGGTGCAGCATCGTTACGCCGAGAAGGACGAGTCGCCGCACAAGCACTGGTACTTCTTCGGTGCCGCCCTGGCCATGTACCTGAACTGGCAGCTGTGCACCCTGGTGGGCGTGCTGTTCGGCCAGGCTGTGCCCAACCTGGCGGCCTGGGGGCTGGACTTCGCCATGCTCGCCACCTTCATCGGCATCGTGGTGCCCATGCTGCGCAACAAGCCGCAGGTGGCCGCCGCGCTGGTGGCTGGTGCCGTGGCGCTGGCTTGCCAGGGACTTCCCTACAAACTGGGCCTGATGGCGGCAGCACTGTGCGGCATCGCCGTGGGCGTGGTGCTGGAACGTCGTTATCGCCTCGATCTGATCCGGGAGGACATCTCGTGCAAACCTGGAGCCTGATTCTCGGCATGGCGGCCATTACCTTTGCCATCCGCTACAGCCTGTTCGCCTGGCCCAACCTGAGCTTCCCGCCGGTGGTGCGCCAGGGCCTGCACTACGTGCCGACCGCCGTGCTCACCGCCATCGTGGTGCCGGGAATGCTGATGCCCGATGGCCAGAGCCTGCATCTGGCGCTGGATAACGCCTACCTGCTGGCGGGACTCGGCGCCATCCTGATCGCCGCCGTGAGCCGCCACCTGCTGGCGACCATTCTTGGCGGACTGGTGCTGTTCTTCCTGCTGCGCTGGGCGCTGGGGCAGCTGCCGATCTGAATGAACGGATCTGTAGGGGCGATTTCAATCGCCAAGCGGACCGCAGGTTCGCCCTTCGACTCTGCTGGGGCAGCTTCGCTGCCCTTGGCGAATGAATTCGCCCCTACACGGAGACTCCTGCGAATTCGCGCAAACATCTTTCCTGTGAATGTGGCTTTCGGCCATTGTCCTGCTGTCCAATCAGCGACGTGCGGATTCAGTCGCACGGGGCTACTCCACTGCCAACCATCAGGTACCAAGGAAGATGAGCCAACACTCGCAATTCGCCCTGCTGGGCACACGGCGGTTCCTGCCGTTCTTCGTGACCCAGCTGCTCGGCGCGTTCAACGACAACATCTTCAAGCAGTCGCTGATCCTCGCCATCCTCTACAAGCTCGCCATCTCTGGCGACAAGAGCATCTTCACCAACCTCTGCGCGCTGCTGTTCATCCTGCCGTTCTTCCTGTTTTCGGCCCTGGGTGGACAGTTCGGCGAGAAGTTCGCCAAGGACGCACTGATCCGCGCGATCAAGCTGGCTGAGGTGGCCATCATGGCGGTGGGGGCGCTGGGTTTCTTCTTCGACAGCCTGCCGCTGCTGTTCCTGGCACTGTTCGCCATGGGGACGCACTCGGCGCTGTTCGGCCCGGTGAAGTATTCGATCCTGCCGCAGGTGCTGCGGGAGGATGAGCTGGTGGGGGGCAACGCCCTGGTGGAAATGGGCACCTTCCTGGCCATCCTCGCCGGCACCATCAGCGCCGGCGTCATGATGTCCGTCGAACGCTACGAGCCGGTGGTGGCCTGTGCCATCGTCTTCACCGCGAGCCTGGGTTACCTCGCCAGCCGCGGCATTCCCCGTGCGGCAGCGGCGCTTCCGGCGCTGAAACTGGACTGGAACATCTTCCGCCAGTCCTGGCAGATCATGCGCTTGGGGCTGGGCCAGCGGCCGTCGGTGTCGCGCTCGCTGGTGGGTAACTCCTGGTTCTGGTTCCTCGGCGCGGTGTATCTGACGCAGATCCCGGCCTACTCCAAGGAGCTGCTGCATGGCGACGAGAGTGTGGTGACCCTGATCCTCACCGTGTTCTCGGTGGGGATCGCCATGGGCTCGATGCTCTGCGAGCGCCTTTCGGGCGGCAAAGTGGAGATCGGCCTGGTGCCCTTCGGCTCCATTGGCCTGACGCTGTTCGGCCTGCTGCTCTGGTGGCACTCAGGCGAGTTCCCGCAAGGCGCGGCGCCGCACGACTGGCTGGCGCTGCTAGGCCATGGCCAGGCCTGGCTGATCCTTGCGGATATCCTCGGTATCGGCCTGTTCGGCGGCTTCTACATCGTGCCGCTGTATGCGCTGATCCAGTCGCGCACGGCGGAGAATGAGCGGGCCCGGGTGATCGCCGCGAACAACATCCTCAATGCCTTGTTCATGGTGGTTTCGGCTGTCGCCTCGATCCTTTTCCTCAGCGTCGCCGGGCTGTCGATTCCCGAGTTGTTCCTGGTGGTGTCGCTGATGAACATCGCGGTGAACAGCTACATCTTCAAGATCGTTCCCGAGTTCACCATGCGCTTCCTGGTCTGGCTGCTGGGCCATTCCATGTACCGCGTGGAGCACAAGGGCCTGGAAGCGATTCCCGAGGAAGGCCCGGCGGTGCTGGTGTGCAACCACGTGTCCTTCGTCGATGCGCTGCTGATTGGCGGCGCCGTGCGGCGGCCGGTGCGCTTCGTCATGTACTACAAGATCTACCAGTTGCCGGTGCTGAACTTCATCTTCCGCACCGCCGGGACCGTGCCTATCGCCTCGCGCCACGAGGACTTGCTGGTGTACGACGCGGCTTTCAAGAAGATCGCCGAGTACCTGCGCAACGGCGAAGTGGTGTGCATCTTCCCCGAGGGCAAGCTGACTGGCGACGGTGAGTTGAACGAGTTCAAGAGCGGCATCGAACGCATCCTCGAAGAAAACCCGGTGCCGGTGATTCCCATGGCTTTGCAGGGGCTCTGGGGCAGCTTCTTCAGCCGCGATCCGGCCAAGGGCTTCTTCAGGCGATTCTGGTCGCACATCCGCCTGGTGGCCGGTGCGCCCGTGTCACCGGAACTGGCTGATCGGCAGACCTTGCAGTTGCAGGTGGCAGAACTGCGAGGGGATGCCCGCTGAATGAAAAAGCCCGCCGATTGGCGGGCTTTTTCATGGGGGCCGGTCAGTGGCTGAGCTTGAGGCCGACCAGGCCGCCGATGATCAGGGCGACGCTGAGCAGGCGCACCAGCGCCATCGATTCGCCGAACAGGATGACCCCGGCGATTACCGTGCCGACTGCGCCGACGCCGGTCCAGATGGCGTAGGCGGTGCCGAGCGGCAGCTCCTTCATGGCCAGGCCCAGCAGGCCAAGGCTGATAATCATGGCGAGGGCGGTGAGGGCGGTGGGCAGCGGTTTGCTGAAACCGTCGGTGTACTTCAGGCCTACGGCCCAACCCACTTCGAACAGGCCGGCGAAGAAGAGAATGATCCAGGACATGGTGAACTCCAGATGGACGACAGGTTGAGGCGGGGCCGTCCCCGGTGATCACTCGCAGAGTGGTAAGGTCGTCCTTACGCTGTGCAGTATTTTGCACATCTTGACTGGCTGGGCAAGTCCGCCGGGATCGACGGACCTGCCCAGGCAGGAGTGCGCCGGTCGGGGCCGGCGCGGCAGGGTCAGATGCCTTGCGGAATCTCTTCGCCGCCGAGGGCTTCGAAGAGCTGGGGGATGAACTCCACCAGGGTCAGCATCATCAGGGTGAAGCTGGCGTCGAGCTGGCTCAGGGCATCTTCGCCACCGTCCTGCTCGGCCTTCTCCTGCAGCAGGTCCTCGAAGCGCAGTCGCTTGATCACCAGCTTGTCGTCGAGGATGAAGGACAGCTTGTCCTGCCAGGCCAGGGACAGCTGGGTGACCAGCTTGCCGGAGGTCAGGTGCAGCTGGATTTCGTCGCTGGTCAGGTCCTGGCGCTTGCAGCGCACCACGCCGCCGTCTTCGTCGGTATCGCGCAGCTCGCACTCATCCAGCACGTAGAAGTCGCTGGCGGCTTCCTGGGTCTGGACCCACTGGGTGAGGGTGGCGGTGGGGGCGATCTTCACCGAGGCCGGGCGCACCGGCAGCGAGCCGATGGCTTCACGCAGGGTGGAGAGCAGGTCCTCGGCGCGCTTCGGGCTGGAAGCGTCCACCAGGATCAGGCCCTGGGCCGGGGCGATGGCGGCGAAGGTAGCGGATTTGCGGATGAAGGCGCGTGGCAGGAAGGACTGGACGATCTCGTCCTTCAGCTGGTCGCGTTCCTTCTTGTAGACCTTGCGCATCTGCTCGGTCTCGATCTGGTCGACCTTCTCCTTCAGCGCATCGCGCACCACGCTACCCGGGAGAATGCGCTCTTCCTTGCGCGCGGAGATCAGGAAGAAGCCTTCGCTCACGTGCACCAGCGGCGCATCCGCACCCTTGCCGAAGGGCGCCACGAAACCATAGGTGGTCAGCTCCTGGCTGGCACAAGGACGGGCCGGCTTGGTTGCCAGCGCGGCTTCCAGCGCCTCGGCATCGATATCCAGATCCTGGGTGAGGCGATAGACAAGCAGGTTGCGAAACCACATAGGGGGAAAACCTCCGGACACAAAGCGCGCATTATTCTCACCGGGAGGCGTCGGGCTCAACCCTGAGCTAAGCCTTTGGAAGGCCTGAGAATTTTTTTTCAAAAGGGGCTTGCCAGGGGTCGGATACCTCTCTAGAATGCGCCCCACTTCGAGAGTGAAGGGTGATTAGCTCAGCCGGGAGAGCATCTGCCTTACAAGCAGAGGGTCGGCGGTTCGATCCCGTCATCACCCACCAATCTCGCAGTTACGCGCAGCGGTAGTTCAGTCGGTTAGAATACCGGCCTGTCACGCCGGGGGTCGCGGGTTCGAGTCCCGTCCGCTGCGCCATATTCAGAGCCCTCAGGTAGTAATGCCTGGGGGCTTTTAATTTAGATGCGATCCCGTTTGGATCGTATTTGGGTGATTAGCTCAGCCGGGAGAGCATCTGCCTTACAAGCAGAGGGTCGGCGGTTCGATCCCGTCATCACCCACCATTTTCAAGGTTACGCGCAGCGGTAGTTCAGTCGGTTAGAATACCGGCCTGTCACGCCGGGGGTCGCGGGTTCGAGTCCCGTCCGCTGCGCCACTATAAAAGCCCTCAGGTAGCGATACCTGAGGGCTTTTTCTTTGTCCTCCGGAAAGTGCCCGCAAGTTCGACATCATTACTTACGTGATGTCGCGCAAGTCGCTGAACTAATTGCCGGAGCTCCGTTCTTATTGCCCATAGCCACTCCGCGCGGCGGCCTGCTAAGCTCGCCGCTCAATCGTATTGCCATCATGGCGACAGACAAGGATTCAGCATGAAACAACATCGGTTGGCCGCCGCTGTGGCCCTCGTGGGCCTGGTTCTCGCGGGCTGCGATTCGCAGACCAGCGTTGAACTCAAGACTCCGGCCCAAAAGGCCTCCTACGGTATTGGCCTGAACATGGGCAAGAGCCTCGCCCAGGAAGGCATGGATGACCTCGATCCCAAGGCTGTTGCCCAGGGCATCGAAGACGCCATCGGCAAGAAGGAACAGCGCCTGAAGGATGAAGAGCTGGTGGAAGCCTTCGCCTTCCTGCAGAAGCGTGCCGAAGAGCGCATGACCGCGCTGAACGCCGAGAACGCCAAAGCCGGCAAGAAGTTCCTCGATGACAACGGCAAGCGCGAAGGCGTGGTGACCACCGCCTCCGGCCTGCAGTACGAAATCGTGAAGAAGGCTGAAGGCGCCCAGCCCAAGGCCACCGACGTGGTGACCGTTCACTACGAAGGCAAGCTGACCGATGGCACCGTGTTCGACAGCTCCATCCAGCGTGGCAGCCCCATCGACCTGCCGGTCAATGGCGTGATTCCGGGTTGGGTGGAAGGTCTGCAACTGATGCACGTGGGCGAGAAGGTCAAGCTCTACATTCCGAGCGAGCTGGCCTACGGCGAGCAGAGCCCGAGCCCGGCCATTCCGGCCAACTCGGTGCTGGTGTTCGACCTGGAACTGCTTGGCATCAAGGACCCGAACGCCGCTGACAAGCAGTAAGCAGCAGTCGGTTCCCGCAACGCCCCGTCTCGACGGGGCGTTTTCGTTTTTGGGGCAGTCTCACTAGAACCATGAAGCGACCTTTTGGTCACATCGGGAGTGGGGCGTCGGGAAAGTGTTACGGTTATGCACATGACCGGGTAACCGCGCCCGTAGCGAATGCGACCTGAAGTCGCATTGCGGACCGTCCGGTCAAATGCTTGATTTTGCTGGTCTTTTGGCGCTGGGTAAAATTTGCCCGATCTGTCGCGGAGCCCCATGACATGGGCCTTTTCCCCGTTCTGTGGAAAACTGTTAACAAGGTTATCCACAGATTTCGTGGATAACCGCCCCGAGCTCTCTAGGCCAGGCTTCTGCCGAGGATCACCCATGAAAGCACCCTGGAATTTCGAGCGTTACCTGACGTTGGCACAGCGTTTCCTCGCAGGTGGGCGTTTGCCTTCGCTGCTGCTGGCGGTATCGCGCAAGAGCTCGAGCCAGAGCGGTCGGCTCGGTGCGGTGAAGGAGGACCTGCGACTGTTACTTTCCCTCGCCAACGCCTGGCTTAGGGGGGAGTACCGGCAGATCAATCCCAAGGCGTTTCTCGCCGTGGTGGGCGCCTTGCTCTATTTCGTCACGCCACTTGATGCGCTGCCGGACTGGCTGGTGGGAATGGGCTTCGTCGACGACCTGGCGGTGTTGGCCTGGGTCCTGAAGACCTGGGGCGGCGAATTGGATGCCTTCCGTGCCTGGCGCGCGGGGCAGGCCCCGGAAGTTCAGGCCGCGCTGGAGCGCTTGCCGGCGCCGGACTCTCAGCGATCATGAAGACCGGCGCGGCGCTGCTCGCCCTGTAGCAGTGTGTCCAGTTCTCCGCTGTCGCGCAGCTTCTGCAGCGCGGCGTCCAGTCGATCAGCCGCTATCGGCAACTGGCTGCCATAGGCGCAATGGATGCGGTAACGCTCCACCACCCAGGGGCTGAAGACCAGCGGAGCGTCGGGGCGCGCCGCCAGTTCGTAGGCCAGGCTGCGACGCATGTCGATGATGGCATCGAGCCGCTTGTGGCTGAGCAGGTTAAGGCGGGTATCCAGGTCGCGCACATCCTTGCGTTCCACATCCCGATTGGCGAAGGCTTCCATCAGCGGCAGGCTGTAAGCGAAGCCCAGGCTCGTGCCCAACACCTTGCCCTTGAGGTCCGCCAGCCCCTGGATGCTCGGGGTATCGCGGTGCTGGAGGAGGGCGTCCTCTTCCTCGAACAGGGGCGGTGACCAGTGATAGGCCGAGGCGTCGACCATCCACTCCGGATTGGAATTGCAGATCAGGTGGATGCGGCCGTTCTTCAGGGATTCCTCGATGCGCTTGTTCGGGGTTTCGATGAAGCTCACGGAGACGGACAGATCCTTGGCGATTCGCTCGCCCAGGCGGAAGACGAAGCCGCCGAGCAGGGCATGGTCGCTTATCTGCGCGTAAGGCATGCCGTCGGCCGGGCCGAAACCCCAGCGCAGCTCCTGGGCCAGCAGCAGGCCGGGCCAGAGGCTGGCAAGTATCCAGAGAACTACATGAAATTGCCGCGTCACGAGCCTTCCCCCGCTTGGTGGACGCAGTATAGTTCACCCTCTGCGGGCCCTTGGCCTGATAAGATGGCCGCCTGCATGGAGGTGCTGAAGCAGTCGGCACTGCGTTCCACGGGGAGCTTCAATGAGTGTGCAAGTGATCATGCGTGACGGACAGGCGGAATATGCGGTTCTGCCCTGGGCCGAGTACCAGGCGCTACTGCGCGCCGCCGGCCAAGCCACCACGGAAACGGCCGCTGAACCAACCAGGACGGCGCTCGGTCAACTGAAGTCGCTGCGCGAGGCCCAGGGCCAGAGCCTGGAGCAACTGGCACGCGCCGTGGGCATCAGTCCTCATTATCTGGGGCTGATCGAAAGCGGCGAACGTGAACCTGATGAAGCCATCAAGCGCGGCTTGGCGCGCGTCCTCGGGGTTTCCGGCTGGGAGTCCGGATCTTGAGTCTGCGAATCAGCCGCCAGCACTGGCAAGCCTTGTTGAACGAACTGGAGGATGCCCGCCGTCAGCGCCATCTGCTGACCTATCGGGCATTGATCGAACGTCTGCAACTGCCGTCCCCGGCCATGCAGACCCTCACTGCGGCCCTTGAGCACCTTGCCGCCCTTGATGCACGCGCCGAACGTCCGCTGCGCAGTTCCCTGGTGATCAGCCAGGGCGCCAGTCGTCTGCCGCGCACCGGCTTCTTCGAGTGCGTCGAACGCCTGGGCCGTTTCTCCGGTCCGCCGGATGGAACCGCCGCGGCGTCCTGGCATGCCGCTGAAGTGGTGCGTGTGTTCGAGTTCAGTTACCCCACGGAGCAATGATGCTCTGGAAACTGCGGGCGTGGATTGGCTACCAGGTAGCGCGTTGGCTGATGCGCTTCCCCAAGCTGGTCGCCCAGCCCCGTGCCTGGCAGTGGATGCAGGGCCAGTACGCGCGCATGGCGGCCCTGGGTGACGTGCCGGCGCAGAGCTTCTATGGCCATTTGCTGCTGCATCGTGGTCACGGCTTTGGTGCGCGGGAGGAAGGCATCCGCCTGCTACGCCTGGCCGCGCAGGGGGGTGATGGCAAATCGGCTTACCAACTGGGCGTACTGAGCCTTGCCGGTGATGCCCGGCAGGCGCCGGATGCCGCCGAGGCCGCGCGTTGGTGGAGCCTGGCAGCCGATGCTGGTCATCCACTGGCCGCGCGCAAGCTGGCTGATCTCTATCGCGACGGTGGGCCGGGCCTGGACCCTGATCCCGCCGCCGCCGAGCGTGCCGCCCGGCAAGCGGGCGAACTCGGCCTCTGAACCGGCCGCGAGCCGGCAGTCCTTCAATCCGCTTCGATGATGTGCAGGCTGTAGCCGGGCATGGCCTTCGCGTGGCGCTTGGCTTCCGAGGCGAGTCCCGCGAGCTGCGAGGCGTCCAGCCTGGTGCAGTCCTCCGGCCGCAGCGTCACCACGCCGATGGACAGCGATAGCAGGGGGAACTCCTCGCGCTGGCCATGGCGGTTATGGGCGACGAAGCAGCCCGCCTGCAGGTGATCGTTGCGATAGAAGCGCCGGCACTGGCCCTGGAAATCCTCCAGCAGGTAATTGAGCCGAGCGCGCCAATCATCCGAACCCAGCACCAGCAGGAAGTCGTCACCACCGATATGACCGACAAAATCCCGCGCCGGGTCCACCCGCTCACTCAGGCACTGGGCCAGGCAGAGCAGCACCTCGTCGCCCTTGGCGTAGCCGTAGAGGTCGTTGAAGGGCTTGAAGCTGTCGATGTCCACGTAGCAGACCACTGCCTGGCGGCGCTGCTGCAACAGGCGCGTCAGGCATTGTTGGATGGGTACGTTGCCGGGCAATAGGGTCAGCGGGTTGGCGTGGCGGGCTTGCTGGATCTTCAGTTCGGTAATCAGCTTGAGCACGTCGATCACCCGCCCCAGGCCACGATAGCGGCCGTCGAGGATGATGATGAAATCCTCCTCGATGCGCTGCCGCGCGCGGCTGGTGATCAGGCGGCTGACCTGCTGCAGTGATTGCCCCATCTCCACGGCGAGGAAGTCGGTGCTCATCAGTCTGTTGACCGACTTGCGGGTGAATAGGTCGGTCGCGAAAGGGCGTAACAAGGCTTCCGAGAGCAGGTGGCGGTGGACGATACCCACCGGGTGCTGCTGGGCGTCCAGCACTGCCAGGGAGTTGAGGTTGGCCTGGGCGCGGAAGGCTTCCAGCACCTCGTGGATCGGTGTGTCCTCATGCACCGCCGGTTGCTCGTTGAGCAGGGCCGACAGGTCGCTGCTTTCCTCGTTCATGCTGCCGATGGATTCCACTGGCGGCAGCACGGCGCGGGCATCGCGCGAAGGGTGTTCCTGTGGACGGCCAAGCAGGTAGCCCTGGACCAGGTCGACGCCCATTTCCGCCAGCACCGCCAGTTCTTCCGGTAGTTCGATGCCTTCGGCGATGACTTGGGCGCGCGAGGCCTTGGCCATCTTCAGGATGGATTCGACGAACTCCCGCTTCACCGCATCCTGGTGGATGCCGTCGATGAAGTGGCGGTCGATCTTCACATAGTCCGGGCGCAACTCGGACCACAGGCGCAGGCTGGAGTAGCCGGCCCCGAGGTCATCCAGGGCGATGGAAAAGCCCATGGCGCGGTAGTGGTGCAGGGCGGTGTCGAGCAGACTGAAGTCTTCGGTCGGAGTCTGTTCGGTCAGCTCGATCACCACCTGGCTGGGCGGGATGCCGAATGCCTGCAGCATCTTCAGGGTGCGCCCCGGCTGGTGCGCCGGGTCGAGCAGGGATTCGGGGGATACGTTGAGGAACAGCAGGCCGTCGAGCTTGAGTTCCTTGAAACGCCGGCACGCGCTCTTGCGGCAGGCCATTTCCAGTTCGCTCAGGCGTCCGGCATGACGTGCCACGGCGAACAGGGTTACCGGTGGATGCAATGGGCTGTTGGACGGACCGCGGGTCAGTGCCTCGTAGCCGAGGATGCGCCGTTCCGACAGCGACAGGATTGGTTGGAACAGGCTGTGCAGGTCCCCGTGAGCGAGGATCAGGCCCAGCGCGCTCAACTGCTCGGTGACGGTCATGCTGTTACTCGTGAAAAAGAAAGGGGCCGCATTCGCGGCCCCCGGATTTCACGACAGTTGTGTGACGGCGTTATGACATCATCTCAATGTTTGGCCACTGCAGCGTTCAAACCCAGGTAGTCCAGCAGGATCTGCCCAGTTTCGGTCAGGTAGGCGTCGTCTTCCGGCTTGGTCTTTTCTTCTTCCACCGGTACGGCATCCTCGTCTTCCTGCTTGAGTTCCTTCAGCAGCTCTTCGCCCTTGGCCTTGCGGCGAGTGTTTTCCATCGCCAGCTGCTTGGTTTCGATATCGGCCTGTTCGGTGCGCCGCTTGGCCTCATTGAGGCTGACCACGGTGTCCTTCATCAGCTTCTGCGCCAGCGCGAGGCGCTCGCGGCTGTAGACGAAGTCCGGGTCGTCCGCGGTGCGCGCATCGTGGCGGGCCTTCAGCTCAGCCAGGAACGGCTTGAACGGATCCAGTTCGGGCTTGATCGCCGGACGGATGCTGTCCCAGGGCATGGCCTCGGGCAGGGCGCTCTCGCCGATCTGCTTGGTATCCACCACCGAGGGGTACTCGATGTCCGGCAGTACACCCTGGTGCTGGGTGCTCTGGCCGGAAACCCGGTAGAACTTGGCCAGGGTCAGCTTCAGTTCGCCGTGGTTCAGCGGCTGGATGGTCTGCACGGTGCCCTTGCCGAAGGTCTGGCCACCGATGATCAGTGCGCGGTGGTAGTCCTGCATGGCGCCGGCGAAGATCTCCGAAGCCGAGGCGGACAGGCGGTTCACCAGCACGGCCATTGGGCCGGTATAGAAGGCGCCGGTGTTCTCGTCGGCCAGCACGTCGACGCGGCCGTCGCTGTTACGTACCAGCACGGTCGGGCCCTGGTCGATGAACAGGCCGGTCAGCTCGGTGGCTTCCTGCAGGGAGCCACCGCCGTTGTTGCGCAGGTCGATGACCACGCCGTCGACCTTCTCCTTCTGCAGCTCGCCGAGGAGTTTCTTCACGTCGCGGGTGGTGCTCTTGTACTCGGGGTCGCCGGCGCGGAACGCCTTGAAGTCCAGGTAGAAGGCCGGCACCTCGATCACGCCGAGCTTGAACTTGCTGCCTTCATGCTCGAGGTTGAGGACGGATTTCTTCGCTGCCTGTTCTTCCAGCTTCACCGCTTCACGGGTGATGGCGACCACTTTGCTGGTCTGGTCGTTCGGCGCATTGCTCGCCGGAATCACTTCCAGGCGGACCACCGAGCCTTTCGGTCCGCGGATCAGCTTGACCACTTCATCCAGGCGCCAGCCGATCACGTCGACCATCTCGCCGTTACCCTGGGCGACACCAACGATCTTGTCCGCCGGGGCCACCTGCTTACTCTTCTCGGCCGGACCGGCCGGCACCAGGCGCACCACCTTCACGTACTCGTTGTCGCTCTGCAGGACGGCGCCGATGCCTTCGAGGGACAGGCTCATGTTGATGTCGAAGTTCTCCGCGTTGTCCGGGGAGAGGTACTGGGTGTGCGGGTCGTAGGTCTGCGCGAAGGCGTTGATATAGGCCTGGAACACGTCCTCGCCACGGGTCTGGTCGAGGCGCGCGAGCTGGTTCTTGTAGCGCTTGATCAGCAGCTCCTGGATGGCCTTGGGTTCTTTCTTGGCCAGCTTCAGTCGCAGGACTTCGTCCTTCACGCGCTTGCGCCAGAGGTCGTCGAGGGCGGCGCGGTCCTTGGCCCACGGCGCTTTCTCGCGGTCGGTTTCCAGGCTTTCGTCGACGGTGAAGTCGATCTTGTCGACGCCTTGATCCAGCATTGCCAGGGCGAAGTCCAGGCGTTCCTTGAGGCGGTCCAGATGGCGCTTGTAGATGACGAAGCCGGGTTCCAGGTCGCCGCTTTTGAGCAGGTCGTCGAAACGCGTGCGCCACTTGTCGAATTCAGCGATATCGCCGGCGGTGAAGTACATCCGCGCCGGGTCGAGGAGCTTGAGGTAGCCCTCGTAGATCTTCACCGAGCGCTCATCGTTGAGCGGCGGCTTGTTGTAGTGATGGCGCTTGAGCAGCTCCACCACATTGAGGCTGGCGATGACCTGTTCACGGTCGGGCTGAAGGGCGTCCCAGCTGTCCGGGGCGGTTGGGGCGGCATGCAGCGGCAGAACGCTGACGCTGAGGGCCAAGGCAAGTGCAGAACTGATCAGGGAGCGCTTCATGCTGATTCGACGTCGGGACAGGTGATAACGCATATTAGGCCGTAATTGAGGGCGCCGGGTTCCATTGGCGCAAAGCGAAGGCCCGGCGAGTCGCCGGGCCAGATCCAAGCTCACTATGGAGGCACCGTGAAGGCATTGCAAGGCGTCGACGGACGCGTGGAGTGGGGGGAGCGGGCCAGCCCGGCCTGTGATGTGGGGCAAGTGCGGATTCGCGTGGCCGCCGCTGGCCTGAACCGTGCCGACCTGCTGCAGCGCGCGGGGCTCTACCCGCCGCCGCCGGGGGCCAGCGACATTCTCGGCCTGGAAGCTTCCGGGGTGATCACCGAAGTCGGCGCCGGTAGTGGCGCCTGGCAGGTGGGCGATCGCGTCTGCTGCCTGCTGGCCGGTGGTGGCATGGCCGAAGAGGTGGTCGTGGATGCGCGTCACGTGCTGCCGGTACCCGAGGGTCTTTCCCTGGCCGAAGCTGCAGCGCTGCCGGAAGTCTATGCCACTGCCTGGCTCAACCTGTTCCAGCTGGCTGCACTGAAGCCCGGCGAGAAGGTGTTGTTGCACGCCGGTGCCAGTGGTGTCGGTTCCGCGGGTATCCAGCTGTGCAAGGCTTTCGGCAACCCTTGCTGGGTCAGCGTGGGTTCGGCCGAGCGCCTGGCCTACTGCGAATCCCTCGGCGCCCAGGGCGGCGCGCTGCGTGGCGAGGACCTGGAAAGTCTGCGTGACTTCGCGCCCTTCGATGTGATCCTCGACCCCGTGGGCGGCAACTACGCCAGCCTCAATCTGGCGCTGGCCGCCGTCGACGGTCGCTGGGTGAACATCGGTCTGATGGGGGGACGCAAGGCTGAGCTCGACATGGCGCTGCTGCTCGGCAAGCGGGTACAGCTGATCGGCTCGACCCTGCGTAGCCGTGACGAACAGTTCAAGGCCGACCTCATCAGCGAATTGCGCCAGCACGTCTGGCCGCTGTTCGAGGAAAGCCGCCTGCAGCCGCGCCTGGAACGTGCCTTCCCCGCGAAGGATGCCGAGGCCGCTTTCGAGGCCCTGGCCAGCAACCAGGTGGAAGGAAAACTGGTACTGCTGCTGGACGAAAGCCTGGTGTGACGCCTGCTACTCCGACGCTCCAGCCCGCATGGGGCGGGGCGTTGGGGTGTTGCATTGAGGTAATCAATCGTTCTGATGGGGTCATTCAATATGATCTTTTTGGAATAACCCAATAGTCTTTGTCGGGTAAATTTCTAACCCAACGAGGACGTTGCGATGTCTCTGATCAATACCGAAGTCAAACCGTTCAAAGCCACCGCCTACCACCAGGGCAAGTTCGTCGAACTGACCGAAGCCAACCTGAAAGGCAAGTGGTCCGTATTCTTCTTCTACCCGGCTGACTTCACCTTCGTTTGCCCGACCGAGCTGGGCGACCTGGCTGACAACTACGCCGAGTTCCAGAAGCTGGGCGTGGAAATCTACGGCGTGTCCACCGACACCCACTTCACCCACAAGGCCTGGCACGACACTTCCGACACCATCGGCAAGATCCAGTACCCGCTGGTTGGCGACCCGACCTGGGTTCTGTCCAAGAACTTCGAAGTCCTGATCGAAGAAGCTGGCCTGGCTGACCGTGGCACCTTCGTGATCGACCCGGAAGGCAAGATCCAGATCGTTGAAGTCAACGCCGGCGGTATCGGCCGTGACGCCCAGGAACTGCTGCGCAAGGTCAAGGCTGCCCAGTACGTTGCCGCTCACCCGGGCGAAGTTTGCCCGGCCAAGTGGAAGGAAGGCGAAGCGACCCTCGCTCCCTCCCTCGACCTCGTAGGCAAGATCTAAAAACGGTCGGGAAGCCGTTGCGCTTGCTCACGACGCTTCCCACTCCGTTTTACGCGCTGTAAAGGCGAGCGGCGGGTCTTCCGGCAATCCGCTCGCACCACACCCCTCATCCCGTTTCGGGCGGTCGGTAACGACCGTCGAGGGGTGACTCATGCCCGCAATAAAGGAATTCGCACATGTTGGACGCCAATCTTAAAACCCAGTTGAAGGCCTACCTCGAGAAGGTCACCCAGCCGTTCGAGATCGTCGCGTCCCTCGATGACAGCGACAAATCCGGTGAACTGCTCGGCCTGCTGCAAGACATCGTCGGCCTGACCGGCAAGATCACTCTGAAGACCGATGGCAGCGACGCGCGTCGTCCGTCGTTTTCCCTGAACCGCCCCGGCGCGGACATTTCCCTGCGCTTTGCCGGCATCCCCATGGGCCACGAGTTCACCTCGCTGGTGCTGGCCCTGCTGCAAGTGGGCGGCCACCCGTCCAAGCTCGCTGCCGACGTGATCGAGCAGATCAAGTCCATCGAGGGCGAGTTCAATTTCGAAACCTATTTCTCACTGTCCTGCCAGAACTGCCCCGACGTGGTGCAGGCGCTGAACCTGATGGCCGTGCTCAACCCGAACATCCGCCACGTCGCCATCGACGGTGCGCTGTTCCAGGATGAGGTCGAGCAGCGCCAGGTCATGTCGGTGCCGAGCATCTACCTCAACGGTGAGGTGTTCGGCCAGGGCCGCATGGGCGTGGAAGACATCCTCGCCAAGATCGACACCGGCGCCGCCGCTCGCGATGCCGAGAAACTCAACGCCAAGGCGGCCTTCGACGTGCTGGTGATTGGCGGTGGCCCGGCTGGCGCTTCCGCTGCCATCTACGCCGCGCGCAAAGGCATCCGCACCGGTGTTGCCGCCGAGCGTTTCGGCGGCCAGGTGCTGGACACCATGGCCATCGAGAACTTCATCTCGGTGCAGGAGACCGAAGGCCCGAAACTGGCCCGTGCCCTGGAAGAGCACGTAAAGCAGTACGAGGTCGACATCATGAATCTGCAGCGCGCCAGCGCACTGGTTCCGGCCAAGGCTGAAGGCGAGCTGCATGAAGTGAAATTCGAGAGCGGTGCCAGCCTCAAGGCCAAGACCGTGATCCTTTCCACTGGTGCCCGCTGGCGCGAAATGAATGTGCCGGGCGAGCGGGAATACAAGGCCAAGGGCGTGTGCTTCTGCCCGCACTGTGACGGCCCGCTGTTCAAGGGCAAGCGCGTGGCGGTGATCGGCGGTGGCAACTCCGGCGTGGAAGCGGCCATCGACCTGGCCGGCATCGTCGGCCACGTCACCCTGATCGAGTTCGACGACAAGCTGCGGGCCGACGCCGTGCTGCAGAAGAAGCTGGCCAGCCTGCCCAACGTCAAGGTCATCAAGAGCGCGCTGACCACCGAAGTGAAAGGCGATGGCCAGAAGGTCACCGGCCTGGTCTACAAGGACCGCACCACCGATGAGCTGCATACCGTGGAGCTGGAAGGCATCTTCGTGCAGATCGGCCTGCTGCCCAACAGCGAGTGGCTCAAGGGGGTGGTGGAGCTGTCGCCACGTGGCGAGATCATCGTCGACGCCAGGGGCCAGACCAATATCCCCGGCGTGTTCGCCGCCGGTGATGTGACTACGGTTCCGTACAAGCAGATCGTGATCGCCGTGGGCGAGGGCGCCAAGGCGTCGCTCGGTGCCTTCGATCACCTGATCCGTACGACCTGATTTTACTCAGCGTGGTGTGCTGAAGTGGCGGAGGCTCGTAAGAGACCTCCGCTTTTTTTATGTCCGCGCGGCTTCCCTGTATCCTTCGCGCTTTCGTTCTTCAAGCGGCAGGGCTCATCTCGTGAAACAGCAACTTATCGAATTGATTACGGCAATCAGCTCCGGCTGCATGGCCGAGGATGAGATCGAAGGTGTCGCCGCCGAGGCGGCCCAGGCTTACGCCGATGCGGACGCCTTCCTCGCCGCGAACCCCGATATCAACTACGACGACAGCTTCCCCATCCCCCTCGGCGAATGGGTGGTGGTGGGCAGCCTGCCCGAGACCGTACTGTTCCAGGCCGACAGCTACGACCAGCTGTTCCAGCAGGTAGTGGATTCCTTCGGTCCGAGCGTGAATTTCGTGCTCAAGCCCAAGCAACTGGTGAAAGTCGAGCCGCTCAAGGCCCTGAACCGCATCCAGGTGCAGATGGGCAGCCTCTACCCGGAGAAGGGCGGCTACGTGCTGGTGGACTTCAGCGAGCCGCTGGATGACGAACTGCAGTGCGTGCTGGTCTACAAGAACGACCTGGAGAAAGTCATGCAATTGGCCGTGGATGTCGGCATCTACGCCGCACCGGCCTATGAAGCGCTCAAGGCCGCGATGGAAGAAGGCGACGATTGAGTCGCCGCTGACTGGCGCCCCTCTCCCTTTGGGAGAGGGGCTGGGAGCGAGGGCGTTTCACCCCCGCGCAGTCCTTACAGCCGATAGCCGTAGGACTTGATCACTTCCGCTGCTTTCGGACCTTTGAGGTAGTCCACCAGCGCCTCGGCGGCCGGGTTGGATTCACCTTTCTTCAGAATCAGCGCGTCCTGCTTGATCGGCTCATGCAGCTCGGCCGGCACGATCCAGGCGGAGCCGCTGGTGATCTTGCCATCCTTGTACACCTGGGACAGGGCGACGAAGCCCAGCTCTGCGTTGCCGCTGGAGACGAACTGCAGCGCCTGGGTGATGTTCTGGCCTTCCACCAGCTTCGGCTTCACGGTCGCGGTCAGGCCCAGCTTGTCCAGCACCTGGGTGGCCGCCAGGCCGTAGGGCGCGCCTTTCGGGTTGGCGATGGACAGGTGCTTGTACTGGCCGCTCTTCAGCACGTCGCCCTTGGCATCCACATAGTCGTCCTGCGCCGACCACAGCACCAGGGTGCCGATGGCGTAGGTGAAACGCGAACCGGGCACGGCATCGCCTTCCTTCTCCAGCTTGGCCGGGGTGGTGTCGTCTGCCGAGAGGAAAACCTCGAAGGGCGCACCGTTCTTGATCTGGGTGTAGAACTGGCCGGTGGCGCCGTAGGCGGCGACCAGCTTGTGGCCGGTGTCCATTTCGAAATCCTTGGCGATGGCTCGGATCGGCGCGGTGAAGTTGGCGGCGACTGCCACCTGGACTTCGGCAGCCGAGGCGCTGCCCAAGGCGAACAGGGCGACAAGCGCGGCGGCGGCACGGGTGAGGCGATGACTCATGGGATGGCTCCTAGGTGAAGTGCTGAGGTTGTCGTTATGTATATTTTTATATAGCGGCTAAGGCGCATTGTTGGGATTTGTTGACTTTTAAGTCAAGTTTCTATTTGACTTGCGCCGCCCGCCGATCAGCTTCGTGGATCTCTTGATCAGGTCGCTGATGTTCGTCTATCGCTATATACAAAACAATACAGCGGTTAGGGGCGGCTTGGGGAGCATGCCTAGACCCACATGCATGACCAGGACGAGAACCACCCGATCCTCAGCTACACCCTGACGCTGCTGTAACGGCACCTTGGCACCGGTAGGTTGGTGTAGAGCGCAGCGAAGCCCAACGAGGGGGGCCGAAAGTCCGTGAGTTGGGCTTCGCGTAGCTCAGCCACAACCTACGGCGCCGCTGGCCCTTGGCGCCCCTACAGGGGAAGGGCTTTTGTAGGTTGGTCAGAGCGCAGCGAAGCCCAACGAGGTGGCTGGCAACTCCGCGTGTTGGGCTTCGCTTAGCTCAGCCACAACCTACGGGTCAGGGCTGACCAACCACATCAAGAAACGATCAGCGCCAGTCCAGCACCGGCCAACCGGCTTCTTCGGCATGAGCGCGCAGGGTCGGGTCGGGGTTGACCGTGCGCGGGTTGGCCACCAGCGAGAGCAGTGGCAGGTCGTTGCGCGAGTCGGAATAGAAGTAAGCGCCTTCCAGGTTTTCCCCCTGTTCTTCCAGCCAGGCAATCAGGCGCGTCACTTTGCCTTCGCGGTAGGTGAGCACGCCGTGGGTGCGGCCGCTGTAGCAGCCGTGCTGTTCTTCCAGGTCGATGGCCAGCACTTCTTCCACGCCCAGGCGTTCGGCGATGGCGCTGACCAGGAAGTGCGCCGAGGCGGAGATGATCAGGATGCGGTCGCCGGCGGCACGGTGCTGGGCCAGGCAGCGCATGGCGTCGGAGTGGATCAGCGGCTCGACCACGTCCTCGACGAACGGCCCGGCCACGAAGTCCACTTCCTCGGCCGTGCGCCCAACCAGCGGCGACAGGCTGAAGGCCATGTAGTCCTCCATCGCCAGCTTGCCTTCGGCGTAGAGCGCCATGAGTTCGTGGTCCTTGCGGATGAAGGATTCGCCGTCGACCCACCCCAGTTCTGCCATGTGGGCGCTCCACAGGCTGGCGCAGTCGCCGTCTATCAGGGTGTCGTCGAGGTCGAAGATTGCCAGGGCCATCAGGCCACCTCCCGGATTGCTTGATCATCTATGCACAGGCCGATGCGTTGGCCTTTGCGGTGCAGATCTTCGACGGAGCGGTTGAGCACGTCCACCACCAACTCCACGCCGCGTGCTTCGACGCGGTAACGCACCACGTTGCCCAGCAGGCTGTGGCTGCGCACTTCGGCCTCGATACCGCCTTCGCGGCTGAGGGAGATGGCTTCCGGGCGTATGGCGATGCGGCCGCTCACCGGGCGTTGCAGCAGGCGGCTGGCGGTGTCGGCGTCGAGCAGGTTGTAGTTACCGATGAAACCGGCGGCGAAGGCGTCCACCGGCGCGGTGTAGAGGGTTTCCGCGTCGCCGCTCTGGACGATGCGTCCGGCGTTCATCAGGAAGATGCGGTCCGACAGGGTCAGGGCCTCTTCCTGGTCGTGGGTGACGAAGATGGTGGTCAGGCCAAGCTCCTGCTGAATGGAGCGGATCTGTTCACGCAGGTGCTTGCGGATGCGCGCATCGAGTGCCGACAGCGGTTCGTCCAGCAGCAACAGGCGTGGGCGGGTGACCAGCGAGCGCGCCAGGGCGACACGTTGGCACTGGCCGCCGGAAAGCTGGTGCGGGTAGCGCGCGGCGAAGTCCGACAGTTCCACCATGGCCAGGGCCTCATCCACCCGGCGCTGGCTGTCGGCGGCATCGACCTTCTGCATGCGCAGGCCGAAGGCGACGTTCTGCTGTACCGTCATGTTGGGGAACAGTGCGTAGCTCTGGAACACCATGCCGATGCCGCGCTTCTGCGGCGACAGCGGCACCAGGTCCTGGCCGTCCAGCAGGATCTGCCCGCCATTCACCTCGGTCAGGCCGGCGATGCAGCGCAGCAGGGTGGATTTGCCACAGCCGGAGGGGCCGAGCAGGGTGACGAATTCGCCCTTGCCGATCTCGCAGTGGATGTCGCTGAAGATCGCGGTCTGGCCGTAGTTCTTGTGCAGGCCGCGGATGGAAAGAAAGCTCATGCCTTGTCCTTGTTCAGACGGTTGGCTGCCCAGGTGAACAGCAGCACGAAGAAGAAGTAGGAGATCACCAGGGCGCTGTTGAAGTGGCCGCTGCTGTTGCGCATGTTGTTCAGGTACACCTGCAGGGTTTCGTAGCGAGTGCCCACCAGCAGGTTGGCGAAGACGAATTCGCCGAACAGGAACGAGAACGACAGGAACAGCGAAACCATCAGGCCCTTGCGCAGGTTGGGCAGCACCACCAGGAAGGCGGCCTTCCAGGTGCTCGCGCCGAGCAGTTGGGCGGCATCCATCAGGTCACGCAGGTTGATCGCCTGCAGGTTGTTGGTGATGGCGCGGTACATGAAGGGCAGGGCGATGGTGAAGAAGCAGCCGATCAGGATCCAGGGCGTTCCCACCATGGCCAGCGGACCCGAACCATAGATCTGCAGCAGGCCGACCGAAGACACCACCGGCGGCACCGCGAAGGGCAGCAGGATGAGGATGTTCATCAAGGCGTCGAGCTTCGGGAAGTGATAGTGCACCACGAACAGCAACGGCAGGATCAGCACCACCGACAGCGCCAGGGCGCCGAAGCACACCAGCAGCGATTGGCCGAAGGCGGTGAGGAAGCGGGTGTCGCTCCACAGTGCCAGGTACCACTTGAGGGTCAGGCCGTCGGGGAGGATGGTCGCCGACCAACTGGTGGAGAGCGAATAAAGCAGGGTGCCGGCAAGCGGCAGCAGCAGGATCAGGAACAGCAGCCAGACCACCACCCGATGGTAGAGACCGCCACTGCGGGAGTCAGCGGGAGACATGGTAGCTCCTCTTCAGCAGCCACTGGTGTACCACCGTGATCAGCGCCATCAGCCCTACCAGCACCATCGCCAGGGCGCTGGCGAGGTTGGGGTTGAGCGCGATGTCGCCGGCGACCATGGCGGCGACGCGGATGGTCAGTACGTTGAAGTTGCCAGTGGTGAGGGCATAGACGGTGGCATAGGCGCCAAGGGCGTTGGCCAGGAGGATGACGAAGGTGCCCAGCAGGGCGGGGGTCAGCACCGGCAGGCCGATGTGCCGCCAGAACTGCCAGGGGCTGGCGCCCAGCAGCGCTGCGGACTCGCGCCAGTCCTCGCGCAGGGCGTCGAAGGCCGGATAGAGCAGCAGCACACCGAGGGGAATCTGGAAGTAGGTGTAGAGCACGATCAGGCCGGCCTTGGAATAGAGATTGAAGTCCTCGATCACGCCGGATTGCTTGAGCAGGATGGTCAGCGCGCCATTGAAGCCGAGCAGGATGATGAAGGCGAAAGCCAGCGGCACACCCGCGAAATTGCTGGTCATGTTGGAGAAGGCCATGACGAAGTCGCGCAGCTTCGAATCCACCTTGCGCAACGAGTAGCTGCCGATCACCGCAATGACGATGCCGAACAGGCTCGACCAGAAGGCGATCTGCAGGCTGTGCTTGATGGCCTGCAGGTAGAACTTCGAGCTGAACACCTTGGCGAAGTTGCCCAGGCCCCAGCCCTCCGGGGTGTTCAGGCTGTTGAGGGCGACCCAGGCCAGCGGCGCGATCTGGAACAGGATGAAGAACAGGGCGAAGGGCAGCAGGCAGAGCAGCGCCAGCCATTTGCCCCGGATGGAGGAATTCACTTGAGCAGCTCCCGGCAGACGGCTTTGTCGTGGGAGGCGCCGAGCAGCTCGCAGACGGTGCCACACAGCTCGGTCTGTTTCGGCTGCGCCGCAGCATCCAGGCTGAAGGCATCGCCGATGACGAACAGCGGCACCTCGCGCTCCTCGGGGAGCAGTCCGTTGTGGGAGCGGTCGTTATTCATGCCGTGGTCGGCAGTCACCAGCACCTGGTAGCCGGCGTCCAGCCAGCGTTGCAGGTACTCGGCCAGGAGGATGTCGGCGACCCGCGCGCTGTTGCGGTACTGCGGCGAATCCAGGCCGTGCTTGTGGCCGGCGTCGTCGACGTTCATCGGGTGCACCAGGAGGAAATCCGGGGTGTGTCGCTGGCGCAGGCTCTCGGCGTCGGCGAACAGGTGCGAGTCCGGGTAGTGGTCGGCGTAGTAGAAGTGGCCGTGCTGGATCGGCAGCTGGGGCGCTTCGGTGTGGCGGTCGCGGGCGGCATTGAAGGGCGAGTTGTTGTACAGCTCGCTGACCCAGTGATACGCGGCGGCGGCGGTGGTCAGCCCGGCGGCGCTGGCGTAATGGAAGATGCTGCGCTCCTTCGACAGGCGCGACACATCGTTGTGGACGATGCCGCTCTGGATCGGCGGAATGCCGGTGAGGATGCATTCGTAGAGCGGACGGGACAGCGCCGGCAGCTCGCACTGGAGCTTGTAGAGCACCGCCTTGCCGGCGCCGCACCAGGCCTGAAGGTGACCCAGCGCGTGCCGGGCCACCTCGTAGTTCAGGCCATCCAGCAGGACGAGGATGACTTTGTTCTTCATGGTTCGCCTCAAAGCAGCCCAAGCGCCGGAAGCGATTGGGCCAGCTCCTTATTCCATCTCGATGATCACGTGTTCCTGCCACAGCTGCGGCAGTGCCTTGGAGGTTTCTTCCCAGGCCTTGGCGTCCTTGATCGGCTGGACCTTGGCGTACTGCTCGTTGGGCAGCAGCTTGGCCTTGACCTCGGCCGGCAGGGTCAGGTGCTCGGCACGGATCGGGCGGGCGTTGCCCTTGGCCAGGTTGATCTGGCCAGCGTCGCTGAGGATGTACTCGCGGGCCAGTTTCGCGGCGTTCGGGTTCTTCGCGTACTTGTTGATGATGGTGGTGTAGCCGGAGATCACCGAGCCATCGGACGGAATCAGCACTTCGAAGCGGCTGGGGTCGATCTGGTCGCGGTAGGACAGGCCGTTGAAGTCCCAGACGATGCCGACTTCCACCTCACCCTTCTCCAGGGTCTGGATGGTCGGGTTGGACAGCGACAGTCGGCCTTGTTTGGCGATCTCGGCGAAGAAATCCAGGCCCGGCTGGATGTTCTTCTCGTTACCGCCGTTGGCGATGGCGGCGGCCAGCACGCCGTTGACGGCCTGGGCCGCGGCGCTGACGTCACCGATGGCGACCTTGTATTTGCCCTGTTTCAGGTCGGCCCAGGACTTGGGCGCTTCCTTCACCAGTTGCTTGTTGACGATGAAGGCGATGGAACCGGTATAGGCCAGCATCCAGTGGCCGTCGGCATCCTTGGCCCATTCGGGGATCTGGGACCAGGTGCTGGGCTTGTAGGGCTGGGTCACGCCTTGCTGGACGGCGATGGGGCCGAAGGCCGCGCCGACGTCGCCGATGTCGGCGGTGGCGTTGTCCTTCTCGGCGGCGAACTTGGCGATTTCCTGGGCCGAGCTCATGTCGGTGTCGACGTGCTTCAGGCCGTACTGCTTGTTCAGGTCAACCCAGGTGTCCTTCCAGTTGGCCCAGCTGTCGGGCATGCCCACGCTGTTCACCGCGCCTTCCTTGCGGGCGGCTTGTTCGAGACTCTTCAGATCTGCTTCGCTTGCCATGGCCTGGGTCCCCAGGGCAATGGCCGTTCCCATCAGTGAAGCCAGCAACAGGCGTTTCATGTGAAGCTCCTTAGCAGGTTTGGAGGTTGGTCTAGATCAGCAAGACCCAGGCCAAATCTAAAAGCCTTGGATGACGGTTTGATTGCAGGGCTCAGCAGCATCCGGCGGCGGAAAACGCCTGAAAAGCGTAGACCATGGCCAGATGGCTGATTCCCGGGGATGTCGCGATTGGCGATGGCATGGCGCATGCAGGCGTGCCTTGCTGTCATCCCTCAGTCATCTAGGCTGCCTAGGATGACCGGCAAGCCCGGCCATGACGCACCTGAATGGTGCTGGTCTATTCCAGATTGGAGTTTTTCGATGCGCGATGAGGCGCCCCGTACCCTGACCGCCATCTGCAATGCATTGCAGGAACAGATCGAGCACGGCCTGTTACCCCAGGGCAGCAAGTTGCCGGCTGAGCGCAAGTTGAGTGAATTGTTCGATACCACCCGCATCACCCTGCGCGAAGCGCTGGGGCAACTGGAAGCCCAGGGGCTGATCTACCGCGAGGAGCGCCGTGGCTGGTTCGTTTCGCCGTCGCGACTGCTCTACAACCCGCTGGTGCGCAGCCACTTCCACGCGATGGTGGCTGGGCAGGGTCGTGTACCCGCCACCGAAGTGCTGGGCGCGCGGCTGATTCCGGCCAGTGTGGAAATCTGCGAATTGCTGGAGCTCCCGGCGCTGTCCAGCGTCTACCAGATCCGTCGCGCCCGCCGCATCGACGGGCGCCTGGTGCTCTATGTGGAGCACTACCTGAATCCGGCCTATTTTCCCGGCATCATCGATTTCGACCTGACCCGGTCGCTGACCGAGCTCTACGACAGCCAGTACGGCATCCGCTATGGCCGGGTGCGCTTCGACATGGTGCCCACCGCCCTGCATCCGGATGCAGCGGCGCCGCTGAAAGTGTCAGCCGGCAGCCCGGCGCTGAAGATCACCCGCATCAACCGCGACCAGCATGGGCGGCTGATCGACTGCGACCTGGAGTTCTGGCGACACGATGCGATCCACGTAAGTGTCGAAGTGCCGGAGTGATTGGACAGCTGCGCCGCCCTTGGCGAATGAATTCGTCCCTGCAGAAACGGCGGCATTTGTAGGTTGGGTAGAGGAACGAAACCCAACGTTGCGGCAATTGTGACGGGCGACGTTGGGCCTCGCTGCGCTCGGACCAACCTAAGGGGCGGCGGCAGATCAGGTGTAGTTCTCGGGACTGAGCTTGCGCTCGACCAGCTCGATCAGGATGTGCAGCACCTTGATGTGCAGCTCCTGCACACGGTCGGCGAAGTCGCCGCCGGGGGCGCAGATGCAGACGTCGGCCAGGGCTTCCAGCGCGGAGCCGGGCTTGCCGGTCAGGGCCACCACTTTCACGCCCAGGGTGCGGGCGGCTTCGGCGGCCTTGATGACGTTGGGGCTCTTGCCGCTGGTGCTGATGGCGATCAGCACGTCGCCGGCACGGCCGTGGGATTCCACGTAGCGGGAGAAGATGTAGTCGTAGCCGAAGTCGTTGGCGACGCAGCTGATGTGGCTGGGATCGCTGATGGACACGGCGGCGATGCCGGGGCGGTTCTTGCGGTAACGGCCGGTCAGCTCCTCGGCGAAGTGCATGGCATCGCACATGGAGCCGCCGTTACCGCAGGAAAACGCCTTGCCCTTGTTCTCGAAGCTCTCGACCAGCAGCTCGGCCGCACGCTCGATGTTCTTCAGCGTCTGCTCATTGGCAATGAAGTTGTCCAGGGCACGCCTGGCTTCCTCCAGGCTGTTGCGAATATGGCTGAGCATGCGGGGTTCCTTCCTGATCAGGGCAGGTCGTGGCTGGAGTAGAAGGCGGCCAGCACCTTCACCAGATGGGCCAGGTCGTGGCTGCCCGCCAGCTCGCGGATGGAGTGCATGGCGAAGGTGGGCAGGCCGATGTCCACGGTGCGCACGCCAAGCTGGCTGGCGGTGATCGGACCGATGGTGGAGCCGCAACCCATGTCGCTGCGGGTCACGAAGCTCTGGACCGGTACTTCGTTCTCCAGGCACAGGTGGCGGAAGAAACCGGCGGTTTCGCTGTTGGTGGCGTAGCGCTGGTTGCTGTTTACCTTGATCACCGGGCCGGCGTTGAGCTTCGGGCCGTGGTTGCCGTCGTGCTTGTCGGCGTAGTTCGGGTGCACGCCGTGGGCGTTGTCGGCGGAAACCAGCAGGGAGCGCTGGATCACCCGGGCGAAGGCGTCGCCCTCCGGCAGTACGCGGCGCAGCACCTGTTCCAGCATCGGGCCGTCGGCGCCACAGGCGGAGCAGGAGCCCACTTCCTCGTGGTCGGTGCAGACCAGCACGCAGCTCTCGTCGGCCTCGGCAGCCAGCAGGGCCTGCAGGCCGGCGTAGCAGGACAGCAGGTTGTCCAGGCGCGCGCCGGCGATGAAGTCGCCGTCCAGGCCGATGACCGCAGCGTTCTGGGTGTCGTAGAAGGACAGCTCGTAGTCCAACACCGCGTCGGCGACCACGCCATGTTCCAGGGTCAACTGCTCGGCCAGCAGATCGCGGAATTCGCGGGCTTCGCCGGCCGCCAGTTGCGCCAGGATCGGAGGCAGCTCGGTCTGGGCGTTGATGGCCCAGCCCTGGTTGGCTTCACGGTTGAGGTGGATGGCCAGGTTGGGAATGACGGCGATGGGGGCCTGGAAGTCCACCAGTTGGCTTTCCACCATGCCCGCGGCGCGGTAGGTGACACGGCCAGCGAGCGACAGGTCGCGGTCGAACCAGGGGGCCAGCAGGGCGCCGCCATAGACTTCGACGCCCAGTTGCCAGAAGCCCTGCTTGTGCAGCTCGGGGTTCGGCTTGACCCGCAGGCAAGGGCTGTCGGTGTGGGCACCGACCAGGCGCAGGCCGCCTTCCAGCACCGGGCGCTTGCCCAGCTTGATGGCGATGATGGAGGAGTCATTGCGGGTGACGTAATAACGGCCACCGCTTTCGATACGCCAGGCTTCGCGTTCGTCGAGACGCACATAACCGGCGGCTTCCAGGCGCTTGGCCAGGCTGCGGGTGGCGTGGAAGGGGGTGGGCGAGGCCTTGAGGAAATCGATCAGGCCTTGGTTCAACTCTTCGCGCATTGGGGGACTCCGGACAGCAGTGCCGGGAGTTTATCCCATAGCCCCCGAGGAATAGGAGGGCGACCAGCGGTGAATTTTCCTAACAGGCCGATAGGTAGGGGCATTGCTGTCGTGGGGGAGGAATTTCAATTGCGAATGAATTCGCCCCCGCAGGGTAGTCGGGAGCAGCGTCGTACGTGTCAGGTGAGTGCCTCGGTCAGGTAGGGTGCGCTGTGCGCACCGCCCGGTTACAGGCGCCGTGCGACCACCGAGAACAGGTGCCAGTGCTTGTTGCGGCCCTTGGCGGTGATGCCGTCTTCTTCTTTCTCTTCCAGCATCAGCACATCCCAGCCCGACAGCAGCTCTTCCAGTTGCCGGCGACGCAGGATGGTGATGCCGTTGTCGGCCCAGTCGTCCCGTTCGCCGAACAGGTGACCGGCGAACAGGCCGCCAACCGGCAGGGCGCCGCAGATGGCCTGCCAGAGGGCGGGAAAGGCCGCTGGCGGGCAGAGGGGCAGGGCGAAACTGGAGTTGACCAGATCGGCCGGTGGCAACGGCAGGCTTTCGAAGCGGCAGCAGCGACTTTGCAGTCTCTGGCGCTTTTCCTGGTCCAGCTGTGCATCGAGGCGGGCCAGTGCTTCGGGTTCTGCATCCACCGCCAGTACCTTCCAGCCACGCCTGAGCAATTCGAGGGTGTCGCGGCCGGCACCGCAGCCAAGATCGAGAGCGTGGCCGGGCGGTCCGTCCCAGATTTCCAGGGCGGTGAGCAGGGTGAAGCGAGCGGGCTGACCCTCGGTGGCGTTGTAGAACTCGGTGAGGCTCATCTCTTTCCCGAATCGAGGTCTTTTTCTTGAGCCTAGGTCAGAACGGCGCCGGGCACTCGAATCTCAGGCGTTCACCCGTCTGGGGATGGGTCAGGCAGAGCAGGCTGGCGTGCAGGCAGAGACGATCATGGGCGGCCAGCGCTTCAGGGTTGGCGTAGAGGCGGTCGCCGAGCAGTGGATGTCCGATGGATAGCATGTGCACGCGCAGCTGGTGCGAGCGCCCGGTGATGGGGGTCAGCTCGACCCGGCTGTAGTGGCCGCAACGCTCGATCACGCGCCAGAAGGTCAGCGCGTGGCGGCCGTGCTCGAAGTCCACTACGTGGCGCGGTTTGGTCGGCGGGTCGTAGCGCAGCGGCAGTTCGATGCGGCCGCTGTCCAGCTCCGGCTCGCCCCAGCAGAGCGCGGTGTAGGCCTTCTCGGTCTCGCGGTCGTGGAACTGGCGGGACAGCTCGCGGTGGCTGTCGGCGTCGCGGGCCAGCACGATCAGGCCGGAGGTCTCCCAGTCCAGGCGATGGACGATACGCGCCTCGGGGTAGCCGTTTTCCTGCAGGCGGGTGATCAGGCAATCCTTGTTGTCGTCGGCGCGGCCGGGCACCGACAGCAGCAGGGTGGGCTTGTTGACCACCAGCAGGGCATCGTCCCGGTGGATGAATTCGATCTGGGAAAGCGGCATGGGAGTTCCGGAAATGAAGACGGCGGCCGAGGCCGCCGTCGTGGATCCACAAGGACCCGGGTCTAACGCTCGATCAACGATCGGGCAGGGTGATGTTCAGCTCGAGAATGGAGCAGCTGCCCTGATTCTCCAGCAGGACCTGAACCTGCTCTTCGTCGATGTCGACATATTTGCGGATCACGTCCACCAGATCTTTCTGCAGGGCCGGCAGGTAGTCCGGCTGGCTGCGCTGGCCACGTTCGTGGGCAACGATGATCTGAAGGCGTTCTTTAGCGATCGAAGCGCTACTCTGCTTCTTCCGCTCGCGAAAGAAGTCGAAAATATTCATTCACGGCCTCCAAACAGGCGTTGTAAGAGTCCTTTCTTCTGTACATCGAGGAAGCGATGGGGCAGTTCCTTGCCAAGCAGGCGGTCAACGGCATCGCTGTACGCCTGACCGGCGTCGCTCTGGTCATCGAGGATGACCGGGATGCCTTGGTTGGAAGCCTTGAGGACCGCCTGGGACTCCGGAATCACGCCCAGCAGGTTGATGGCGAGGATTTCCTCGACGTCTTCGACGCCGAGCATTTCGCCCTTGGTGACGCGCTCGGGGTTGTAGCGGGTCAGGAGCAGGCGTTCCTTGATCGGGTCTTCACCCTTCTCGGCGCGACGGGACTTGCTGGCCAGAAGGCCGAGCATACGGTCGGAGTCGCGAACGGAGGAGACTTCCGGGTTGGTCACGACAATTGCCTCGTCGGCGTAGTACATGGCCAGGTGGGCGCCTTTTTCGATACCGGCCGGCGAGTCGCAGACGACGTATTCGAAATTCTGGGACAGTTCCTCGATGACCTTGCCCACGCCTTCGAGGGTCAGCGCGTCCTTGTCACGGGTCTGGCTGGCGGCCAGCACGTAGAGGTTCTCAAGGCGCTTGTCCTTGATCAGGGCCTGGGTGAGGGTCGCTTCGCCATTGATGACGTTGACGAAGTCGTACACCACGCGGCGTTCACAACCCATGATCAGGTCAAGGTTACGCAGGCCGACGTCGAAGTCGACGATGACAGTCTTGTGACCGCGCAGTGCGAGACCGGTACCGATTGCGGCGCTGGTGGTGGTTTTACCCACTCCACCCTTGCCGGACGTGACAACGAGGATCTTGGCCAAGGTGATTCACCCCAAATGAATAAGTAAAACCGGGAAGTTATCGGTTCGCCCGAACCGTCCTTCTTCCCTTTCAGTTCCCTGAAATTTCGCGGCAGTATCCGTTAAAGGCGGGTGATGTTCAACACGTCTCCCGACAGGCTGACCTGCACCTGCTGACCCCACAGCGGATCGCGGCGCAAGTCGTCTGCAACCTTGTACTGGCCGGCTACGGAGACCAGTTCGGCGGCCAATTGGCGACAGAAAATCCGCGCCTTGGTATCGCCTTTGATACCGGCCAGCGCGCGGCCGCGCATCGGGCCGTACACATGGATATTGCCGTCGGCGAGAAGTTCCGCGCCGGGGCTGACTGCGGCGAGGACGACCAGGTCGCCGCCGGGCGCGTAAACCTGCTGGCCACCGCGCACCGGGGTGGTGATGACCTTGGTCGGTTGCACCTCGGGCTTGGGCGGCTCGGCGGGCTTTTCGACTTTCTTCTTCGCCTCGGGGTCAACCGGGTCGATGGGGCGTTCGCGGGCGCCGGACGGCGGCAGAACCGGGATGTCCAGGGCGTCGGCGGCGGCAATGTGCTCTTCGCGTTGCGCGCGGATGGCCAGGGTGCGCAGGCCGTGGCGGCGGCAGATTTCCAGCAGCGCCGGCAGATCCAGCGGCGGTTCGCCTTCAGGCAGCTTGTCCAGCGCCATCACCAGCGGGGTGTTCTGGAAGAAGTTGGGGGCCTGGGCGACTTTTTCGTCCAGTTGCCGATCGAGGCGTTCGAGGTCGTTGTGGGCCAGTTCCATCACGGTGATGGCGAGCATGCTGCCCTTGAGCTGGAACACGGGTTCTTGGTCGAGAAGGTCGGCTTGGCTCATGGTCTGCCTGCAGTCGTGAATGGCGAGGACTTATAGCGAGATCGCCCGGCGCTAGCAAGCCGGAAGGGGGAGGCGCATTTGGAGTAGAATGCGCGATTTTCTCGCTCAAGCGGATTCAGAGATGGATAGACCTCAATTTCGCCCACAGTTCCTTCACCCGCGCTATTGGGCGCTGTGGCTGGGGCTGGGCCTGCTCTGGCTGATCACCCTGCTGCCGTACCGGGTGCAACTGGGGCTGGGGCGTGTCCTGGGGGCGCTGATGCTGACGGTGGCCGGTTCGCGGCGCAAGATCGCCCGGCGCAATCTGGAGCTGTGCTTTCCCGAACTTTCCAGTTGCGAGCGTGAGCGCCTGCTGAGGGAAAACTTCGCTTCCACCGGTATCGCCTTCTTCGAGATGGCCATGAGTTGGTGGTGGCCCAAGGCGCGTCTGGCGCAGCTCTCCCATATAGAAGGCCTGGAACACCTGCAGAAGGCCCAGGCCGAAGGCCAGGGGGTGATCCTCATGGCCCTGCATTTCACCACGCTGGAAATCGGCGCCGCGCTGCTCGGACAGGTGCACACCATCGACGGCATGTACCGCGAGCACAAGAACGCCGTGTTCGATTTCATCCAGCGCCGTGGCCGCGAGCGCCACAACCTGGACGCCACCGCCATCGAACGCGAGGACGTGCGCGCCATGCTCAAGGTGCTGCGCGCCGGCCGCGCCATCTGGTACGCGCCGGACCAGGACTACGGCCGCAAGCAGAGCATCTTCGTGCCGCTGTTCGGCATCGAGGCCGCCACCGTCACCGCCACCACCAAGTTCGCCCGCCTGGGCCGTGCCATCGTCCTGCCCTTCACCCAGCGTCGCCTGGAGGATGGTTCGGGCTACCGGCTGGTGATTCATCCGCCGCTGTCCGATTTCCCCGGCGACACCGAGGAAGCCGATTGCCTGCGCGTCAACCAATGGGTTGAAGGAGCGGTGCGTGAATGCCCCGAGCAGTACCTCTGGGCCCACCGTCGCTTCAAGACCCGGCCGGAAGGCGCGCCGAAGCTTTACTGAAACCTATAATCGGGAAATCCCGCCCGGAGAGCCGTCCATGGATGCCAGCACCGCCACCCAGAAGCCCGTTACCGGGCTGATCCTTTCCGGTGGCGGTTCGCGGGCGGCTTATCAGGTCGGGGTGCTGGGCGCCATTGCGGACCTGCTGCCGGATGCCGCCTGCAACCCTTTTCCGGTCATCGTCGGCACCTCCGCCGGTGCGGTGAATGCCGTTGGCCTGGCCTGCGGTGCATTGCACTTCAGTCAGGCTGTCCGTCGTCTCAACAGCGTCTGGCAAGGCTTTCATTGCGGAGAGGTCTACCGCAGCGACTGGCCCGGCGTGATCCGCCAGAGTTCGCGCTTTTTCGGTCACAGCCTGCTCGGACTGGGTCGTGATATCCCGGTGGCGCTGCTGGACAACGCTCCCCTGCGTGAGTTGCTGACCCGCGAGCTGGACTTCACCGGCATCTCCGCCGCCGTCCGCACCCGCCAACTGCGTGCGGTAGCCGTGACCGCCTTCGGCTACGAGACCGGCCAGGCGGTGACCTTCTACCAGGGCCGCGCCACCATCGATCCCTGGTACCGCCACCGCCGCGTCGGTGTGCCGACCCGCCTGAGTGTCGAGCACCTGATGGCCAGCGCGGCGATTCCCCTGCTATTCCCTGCGGTACGCATGGGGCGCGAATATTTCGGCGATGGTGCGGTACGCCAGACGGCGCCCATCAGTCCGGCATTGCACCTGGGCGCCAATCGGGTACTGGTGGTGGGTGTGAGCGGCAACCCGCTGGGCATGAACCCCAGCCAGGAAATGGCGCAGCCCCAGGGCGGCCGTCCGCCGACCCTGGCGCAGATCAGCGGGCATCTGCTGAACAGCACCTTCATCGACAACCTGGAAAGCGACATCGAACTGCTGGAGCGGATCAATCGGATGAGCCGGGCCATCCCGCCCGAATTGCGGCCACGCCATCTGAGTTCGGAGCAGGTGGAGGTGCTGGTGATCTCGCCGAGCCGGCCACTGGATGAAATCGCTGCCCGCCACCGTCGCGAGATGCCCCGCGCCATCCGCACCTTCCTGCGCGGTCCGGGAGCGACCCGGGCGAGTGGGGCGGGGGTACTCAGTTATCTGTTGTTCGAGCCTGGATACTGCAACGAACTGATCGAGCTGGGTTACCAGGACGCCATGGCCAAGCGCGCCGAGTTGCAGCGCTTCCTCGGCCTGGAGATGGCGCCGGTCTATCCCCACATCGTTCCGGCTCTCCAGCCGTAGGGAGCGGAGCCCGGCGTGACGCAGATGGTGGGTCGGTGAAGCGTGACCCACCTACGTAACGACCAACGTTCAGCCCGGCCGAGGTGTCATACGCCGAAACGGCCGTCCCGGTAGTCCCGCAGCGCCTGCTCGATCTCTTCGCGGGTATTCATCACGAAGGGGCCGTACTGGACGATGGGTTCACCCAGCGGGCGGCCCGCCAGCAGCAGGACCTTGGCGCTGTCATCGCTGGCCAGTTCCAGGGCACCCTGTTCGGAGAGGCGCACCAGCCGTCCCTTGCCGATGGCGTAGCCGTTCAGGTGCACGCTGCCTTCGTAGACGTAGAGCATCACCCGCAGGCCGTCGGCCAGTTGCGGCGCTACCCGGCTGCCAGCCGGCAGGTCGAGGTCGAAGATGTGCGGCTCGCTGTGCGGGCGTTGTACGGCGCCATCGCGGGCGACCTGGCCATCGTCGAAGCGGCCGGCGATCACCAGTGCCTCGACGCCTTCGGCAGTGCGGACCCGCGGAATCTCCGCCGGGTCGAAGTCGCGGTAGCCCGGGTCGCCCATCTTGTCCTTGCCCGGCAGGTTCAGCCAGATCTGGAAGCCGCGCATCACGCCTTCTTCCTGCTCCGGCATTTCGCTGTGGATGATCCCACGCGCCGCGGTCATCCATTGCACGCCGCCGTTCTGCAGCAGGCCGCTGTTGCCCAGGTGGTCCTCGTGGCGCATGCGCCCTTCGATCATGTAGGTGATGGTTTCGAAGCCGCGATGCGGGTGCGCCGGAAAGCCGGCAACGTAGTCGTCGGGGTTGGCCGAGCCGAACTCGTCGAGCATCAGGAAGGGGTCGAAGCGCGGTACGCCCTGCTCGGCGAAGACGCGGGTCAGGTTGACGCCGGCGCCATCGGACGCGGGCTGGCCGGGGCGTTGTTCGAGAATCTGGCGGTAGCTCATCGGAACCTCCTCAAGGTTGGAATGAGCGGGATGCTACGCCTATGAATTGAATCAATGGTGCGTGTTTTTTCTTTGTTTTTATCGGGTTTGTCGATTTGTAAGGGGCTTGTAGCTTTGCTGTGGGAGCGAATTCATTCGCGAATGAATTCGCTCCCACGGGAAGGGCAGGGCACTACTCGGCAATCTGCAACCTGCGCGACTGTGTATAGACGTAGCGCAGCTTCTCGTACTCGAACGGGGTGTTGAGCTGGCCGTAGCGGAAGTTGGTGGTGTAGCGCTTGTCCACCATGCGCAGCGCGGTGATTTCCGGGTGGTTGCTGGCGACTTCCGGCACGTTAAGGAAGTTGATCTGGTAGTCGGCGACGTAGTCCACCACCAGTCCGCCGGTATCCCGCAGGTTGGATGGGCCGAGGATCGGCAGCATCAGGTAGGGGCCGTCGGTGACGCCGTAGTAGCCGAGGGTCTGGCCGAAGTCTTCGGTCTGCTTGGGGAGCCCCATGCGCGTGGCCGGGTCCCAGAGGCCGACGACGCCGATGGTGGTGTTGAGCAGCAGGCGACCGGTGATTTCCATGGAGCGCTGGCCCTTGAGCTGCAGCGCGCTGTTCAGCAGGTTGGGGATGTCGCCCAGGTTGCTGAAGAAATTGCTCACGCCGCTGCGCACGAAGCCCGGCGTGACATAGCGGTAGCCGCGCACCACGGGCAGGAATACCCATTCGTCGAAGCGGTAGTTGAAGTGGTAGACGCGCCGATTCCAGGACTCGTAGGGGTCGTAGACGCTCAACGCATCCAGGGTGGAGCGCTCGAACTCGCGCTGATCCAGGCCGGGGTTGAACTTCAGGTCCTTCAGCGGTTGGGTGAAACCGTCCTGGTCGGGCTCCTGGGCCACGGCCAGGCCACTGGTCAGCAGCAGGGCGATGAAGAGTGCTTTCTTAGCCACGGAAGAACTCCAGCATGGCGTCGCCGTTGACGCGGTAGTTGAGGTTGCCGCAGTGCCCGCCGTGCGGGTATACGGTCAGGCGGTCGCCCATGGCGCGGCGCAGGAAGCCGAGGTCACCGGGGCCGAGGATGAGGTCGTCGGCGTTGTGCATGACCGCGATCTTGCTGCTGTCCTTGAGGTAGTCCTCCAGGGCATAGAGGCTGACCTGGTTGATCAGCTGGGTCAGGCTGCCGCCGTCGAAGCGGGCGCGCCAGTACGGGATCAGCTGCTCGGTGATGTAGCAATCGAAGTCGCACTGCAGGGCGCGTTTGTAGAAGGGCGTCAGGCTGGTGCCTTCGTTGATTGGGTACTTCACCGGGGTGATCAGGCCGCGATGGTTGATCAGGTCCGAGGTGAAGGCGATGTCCGAGGAGGAGAAGCGGAAGGACGTGCCGATCAGCATCGCCATCTGCTCATTGGAGAGCCGCTGTTTGGACTCCTGGAAGTCGAAGAGAAGGGCGTCGTTGAGGTCGATGTAGCCCTTCTGCTGGAAGTAACGGGTCAGTTTGCCGAGCACCACCTGGTAGAAGGTGGTGGTGTCGTCGACGCCCTTCACGCGGGTCTGCACCAGGCGGTCGAGGTTGGTGACCGAGGTGTAGAGGTTCACCGGCGGATTGAGCAGCAGTACGCGTTTGAAGTTGAAGCTGCGGCGGGTTTCGTCCAGGTGGCTGACGAAGGCAGCTTCCAGCGCGCCCAGGCTGTAGCCGGTGAGGTAGAAGTCGGTGACCTCCAGGCCCGGATGCTGGGCGCGCACGGCCTGCATCACGCGGTAGAGATCATCGGCATCCTCGGCCGTGAGTCCGGGCGTTGCATGACGGGAGGCACTGGCCATGAAGTCGTAGCTGGTGGGCGAGGAGAGCTGCACCACGTGGTAGCCGGCGCCGTAGAACAGCTTCTTGAGATTCTCTGCGTGGGTACTGGCGTAGTGGCCGCCGGTGCCGGCAATGACGAACACCAGCGGCGCCGGGCCTTTCTGCTGCGCGAGGCGGTAGCGCAGCTTCTTCACCGACCAGAAGTTGTCGGGCAGGGCGCTTTCACGTTCCGGGCGAAGTTTCAGGTCGTAGTCGGCCTGGTCGATGTCGTCGTCCGCCGGCACCGGGCTGCGCAGGTCCGGCGGCGTGGTGGCGATGGTCGCCTCGAAGGGATTGGTGATCGGAAAGCCATAGCTGGCGGCATCCAGGTCTGCGGCCAACACGTGGGCACAGAAGGTCAGGCTGCCCAGTAGGGCGGCGAGGCTTAGACGGAGCATAGGAGGGGTCCCTGTTCAGTTTCTGCGGAGGCCTTCGCCCGAGGTCATGGGCGCTCTCCAGCCACTCCACCGGTCATGCCCATCAGGGCTGCCGGTCCGCGTTCCTTATAAGTGAACGTCATGAGTGAATACCGAGGCTATGACAACTGCAAGTATTGCAAGTGCAGTCCGTACGTCAGGCCAGGTTGTTGCGGATCGTTGTAAGGTCCTTGCATCGATTGAACGGGGGGGTATCCTTGGCGCCGCTTACCCATTCGGAGAGAACCATGTCCAGCCGTTCGTCCCTCATCCTGCTGCTGATCCTGCTGCCGCTCTGGCTGGCTGCCAGCTACGGGGTCCGCTTCGCCCTGATGGAGGACGGCCAGTGGGTCGGCCTGTGCGTCGATGAAGGGCAACGCTGGGAATGCCAGGTTCGCGCCGGCCTGGGCCTGCTGATCCACTTCCGCGTCATTGCCTGGATCGGTCTGGTTGCCTCCCTGGCCGCCTTCTTCATACCCGGTCGCGCTGGCTGGGGCCTGGCCCTGCTGGCGCTGCTGTTCGCGCTGCCGGCCCTGGTGCTCTACACCGCCAGCCTCGCCGTGTTTGCCTGCGTCATCGCCGGGCTGCGCCTGGTGCGCCGCCAGCCGGAGCCGGTACCGATCAGCGCCTGATCCAGGTAGGCAACAAAAAAGGACGCTTAGAGCGTCCTTTTTTGTTGCCGGTGAAGGAGGAACGTCGTACTTGTGGGAGCGATTTCAATCGCGAATGAATTCGCTCACACAGAGGCACAGCACGTCCCGGATCAACCGCGAACCCGCAGGCTACGCCACAAGGCGGCCAGGAGCAGGGTGCTCACGGCAGCCCAGCCGATGGCCTGGACGTTGCCGAGGGTTTCTTCATACAGCTGCGGCACGATGCCGGCACCGATCAGCACCGCCATCAGGGCGATCTCGCGGCGAGGCGCGGCGACCGGGCGGAACAGGTAGACCAATGCCGGCAGCAGCAAGGCGGCGCTGGGGAAGCTGCGGTAGCGGGCGTCGAACACCAGGGCCAGCATCAGCACCGCGCCGGCGAAGCCGGAGGCCGCCAGCCACCAGCCGCCACGGGCTTCCAGCCAGTCGAACAGGCGGCTGCGCACACCGCCACGGGCGGACAGCGCCAGGGCACCGTGGGCCAGGACCATCAGGTTGAGGCCGACCAGGAAGGCGGCCCAGGCCCACTCGCCGACGAAGCGGCTGGTGACTCGCGCCAACTCGCCCCAGAGGCCGATGCAGCCAGCGCCCACGGCGGCCAGCAGCGGCAGCACCAGGGCGGCACGAGTCGAGGCAGGGCGACCGGCGAGCACCAGGGTGGCCAGGAAGATCAGGCCGGAAACACCCAGCCACAGGGGCCAGTAGGGCAGGTTGGTGACTGGGCCGGCCAGCACACCTTTCTCCTGGCGATCGGCATCGAACAAGCCCCAGTAACCGCCTACAGCGCCTTCGCTGGCGCGCTTCCAGGGCTGGTCGAAGGCTTCGATCAGGTTGTAGCCCCAGCCGTTCTCCTCGGCCATGGCGACGAAGCCACGAATGAATTTCGCCTCGTTGACCCGGCTCGGTACGGCGGTTTCACGCTGGCGGCCTTCGCTGGGCCAACCGGTTTCGCCGATGAAAATGTCCTTGGGCGCGAACTTGTTGCCAAACACCTGGCGGATCTCGCCTACATGGCGCAGGGCCTGGTCGATGCCGGCAGGGTCGTCTTCCCAGTAGGGCAGCAGGTGGATGGTGAGGAAATCCACTGCCGGTGCCACTTCCGGATGGCGCAGCCAGAACTCCCAGACGTCCGCGTAGGTGACTGGCTGCTTCACTTGCGCCTTGACCTGCCCGATCAGGCTGGCCAGTTGCGCGCCGGTGACTTCCTTGCGCAGCAGGGTCTCGTTACCCACGATCACCGACTGCACCACGTCCGGGTTGGCGTTGGCGGCCTTGATCAGGGCGTCGATCTCCTTCTGGGTATCCACCGGATTGCCGTTCACCCAGGCACCCAGCATCAGCTTCAGGCCGTGCTTGCGGGCCAGCTCCGGAATGGCTTCCAGGCCGGTCATGGAGTAGGTGCGCACGCAGTGGAAGCGGGTCGCCAGCAGGGCAAGGTCGGCGTCCATGCGTTCAGGGCGCAGCACGAAGGGCTGGTCGAACGGCGACTGGTCCTTGTCAAACGGGCTGTAGGACGCGCACTGCAGCTTGTGGGTGGGGGTCGCGGCATCCGGCAGGATCACCGGCTTGCCGAGGCCGTACCAGAGGCCGGCAAGGGCAACCACTGCGACCAGGAAGGACAACAGATAGGGGAGTGCAGGGAAACGGGCGTTCTGACTCATGTTCGGGCGTGCTTGCGTGAGGGCAAAGCCGCGCATCTTAGCGGATTAGCCCTCATCGCTCCTACGGCCCGCAGCGGAAAATCCGTACGGGGGATTTCCATTACGCGTGGTGATGAAGCCAGGCATGTTTCGGAATCTCTTGCGCTGGCTTGTCCGCCTTCTCGAAGCGCTTCCAGATCTTCTCGTGGAAGTAGAAACCCACTGAATTGCACAGCGGTTCCACCGCTGCCACCAAGCCGCCGACCGTGATGCTGCCAGTCAGGGCATAGGCCACGCTGAAGGCAATGCAGAAGTGCATGAGGGTGAAGGTCACGGTCTTGAGCATGGCGCACCTCGTTAATGAGAATGATTATTCGATGTGCTCAGGTTAGGCCTACCGCTCGATACAGGGAAATGTTCAGCTGCGATAGGTTTGATAGTTTGGCTTTATGGATATCCTACGACCTTGGTCGAGAACGCCCAGAAGTACGACTAAGGTCGTCTGTTGCGCTTGCACGGCCGTTCTATTGTTGACTTCACCCGCAACCCGCGCTGTGGAGGACAAAAACAATGAACGACAGCACTTACAAGCGGATTCAGGAGAATCCGCGCTTCCAGGAACTGGTTTCCAAGCGAGAGCGCTTCGCCTGGATACTTTCTGCCATCATGCTCGGCCTCTATCTGGCCTTCATTCTCCTGATCGCCTTCGAGCCGCAACTGCTCGGCACCCGCATCAACCCTGACTCTCCCGTCACCTGGGGTATCCCGATCGGTGTCGGTCTGATCCTGTCGGCCTTCGTGCTGACCGGCGTCTACGTCCGCCGCGCCAACGGCGAGTTCGACCGTCTGAATCAGGAAATCCTCAAGGAGGTCCAGTAATGATCGCGCGCATCCTTGCCGTGCTCGGCCTGATGGTCGTGGCGCCCGCACTCTGGGCCGCCGGTGCCATCGAAGGTGATGTCCAGCGCCAGCCGCTGAACGCCTCGGCCATCGTCATGTTCATCGCCTTCGTCGGCGCCACCCTTTACATCACCTACTGGGCCTCCAAGCGCAGCAAGTCGGCCGCCGACTTCTACACCGCTGGCGGCAGCATCACCGGCTTCCAGAACGGCCTGGCGATTGCCGGCGACTACATGTCCGCCGCGTCCTTCCTGGGTATTTCCGCCCTGGTATTCACCTCCGGCTATGACGGCCTGATCTACTCCATCGGCTTCCTCGTGGGCTGGCCGGTAATCCTGTTCCTGATCGCCGAACGCCTGCGCAACCTCGGCAAATACACCTTCGCCGACGTGGCGTCCTATCGCCTGAAGCAGAAGGAAATCCGCACCCTGTCCGCCAGCGGCTCGCTGGTTGTGGTGGCCTTCTACCTGATCGCCCAGATGGTCGGTGCCGGCAAGCTGATCGAGCTGCTGTTCGGCCTGAACTACCACGTGGCCGTGGTCCTGGTCGGTATCCTGATGGTGCTCTACGTGCTGTTCGGCGGCATGCTGGCCACCACCTGGGTACAGATCATCAAGGCTGTGCTGCTGCTCTCCGGCGCATCCTTCATGGCGATCATGGTGCTCAAGCACGTCAACTTCGACATCAGCACCCTGTTCAGCGAAGCCATTAAGGTTCACCCGAAAGGCGAGGCCATCATGAGCCCCGGCGGCCTGGTGAAAGACCCGATCTCCGCGATCTCCCTCGGCCTGGCCCTGATGTTCGGTACCGCTGGCCTGCCGCACATCCTGATGCGCTTCTTCACCGTGAGTGACGCCAAGGAAGCCCGCAAGTCGGTGTTCTACGCCACTGGTTTCATCGGCTACTTCTACATCCTGACCTTCATCATCGGCTTCGGCGCGATCCTGCTGGTCAGCACCAACCCGGCCTTCAAGGACGCCACTGGTGCCCTGCTGGGTGGCAACAACATGGCCGCCGTGCACCTGGCCAACGCCGTAGGCGGCAGCCTGTTCCTGGGCTTCATCTCCGCCGTGGCCTTCGCCACCATCCTGGCGGTGGTTGCCGGTCTGACCCTGGCTGGTGCCTCGGCTGTGTCCCACGATCTGTACGCTTCCGTGTTCAAGAAGGGCAAGGCGAGCGAGAAGGATGAGCTGCGCGTATCGAAGATCACCACCGTGTGCCTGGGCTTCGTGGCCATCGGCCTCGGCATCCTGTTCGAGAAGCAGAACATCGCCTTCATGGTGGGCCTGGCGTTCTCCATCGCCGCCAGCTGCAACTTCCCGGTACTGATCCTCTCCATGTACTGGAAGAAGCTGACTACCCGTGGCGCCATGATCGGCGGCTGGCTGGGCCTGATCACCGCCGTTGCGCTGATGATCCTCGGCCCGACCATCTGGGTGCAGATCCTCGGCCATGCGACCGCGATCTACCCCTACGAGTACCCGGCGCTGTTCTCCATCATTGTTGCCTTCATTGGTATCTGGTTCTTCTCGATTACCGACAAGTCGACTGCCGCAGACGAAGAGCGTGCGCGCTTCTACCCGCAGTTCGTGCGCTCCCAGACCGGCCTGGGCGCCAGCGGTGCAGTAGCCCACTGATCCACACTCCTTCCCTTGCAACTATTGGGCGGCCTTCGGGCCGCCTTTTTTGTTTGGCTGGCCCAGCATTACCGGGGGCGCAGATTGGATTGGCAAACTCGTGTGATGGCACTCGTCGAACTCCGTGCCGCCTGACGTTCCCTCACCCCAACCCCGCTCTGCGCCCCGGCCTAATCGATTCGCGATCCGGCGCTCATCTGCACCGGAAGCGGTGCTTCCGAAAGCGTGCCTCTTCGCCCCAGAGCGAGAGGGGGCTGTCCGTGCCGACGATCGGACCAGGCACTTCCCTGTGGGGGCGAATTCATTCGCCAAGGGCCGCGCAGCGGCCCCGTAGGTTGGTGCAGAGCGCAGCGAAGCCCAACTCGTCAGACTCCGAACTTACCCCTGCTCCCCCGGCCCCTCTACCAAAGGTGGAGGGGTGACTCGCGCCGGCAAGGCGAAACGGAAGCCTGAAGCGCACTCGATAATGACCTGAGCAAACAAGCTCCCAGCCCGCACCTGATTTTGGCTTCCCGTCGCCTTCAAATCCTCCCCAGCAGCATCAGAACCACCACAATGACCAGCAGCAACCCAACCGTACTCGACGGTCCATAGCCCCAGTGGCGGGAGTGAGGGAAGACCGGCAGGCCGCCAATCAGCAGCAGGATCAGAATGACGAGCAGCAGAATGGTGATCATGGGCACGATTCCTCGGTGGCTGGTGAAGGCCCCGGCGCAGTCGAAAGGCTTGATGGCGCATCGACCATGCCTGTAGTTACCGACTGAACCCCATTCGTGATGGTTCAAGGAAAACGACCCCATGGACACCTGCTCATGACCTACCGGATCGCTGCCGACGCCGTATTGCTATTGCACCTGGCCTTCATTCTCTTCGTGGTGCTGGGCGGACTGCTGGTAGTGAAATGGCCGCGCCTGGCCCTGCTGCACCTGCCGGCGGTGGCCTGGGGGGCGATGGTGGAGCTGCTCCACCTTATCTGTCCCCTCACACCCTTGGAGAACCACCTGCGCCGAGCGGCGGGGGAGGAGGGCTACAGCGTCGGCTTCATCGAGCATTACCTGGTGCCACTGATCTACCCGGCGGGGCTGACGCCGGGTATCCAGCTCTGGCTCGGGGCCTTTGTGCTGCTGCTCAACCTGGTGCTCTACGGGCTGCTGGCGAGGCGGCTGATGCGGCGCCGCTAGCGGCGTTTTACCCCCGTCATTCAGCGCCGTGATTCAAGGGTGGTAGGACTATGGCCTTAGCTACACTGCGGCTCATCTACCGCACAAGCAGAAAGGCACCTCACCATGCAAAACCGCATCATGATCACCGGCGCCGGTTCCGGGCTGGGTCGCGAAATCGCCCTGCGCTGGGCACGCGAGGGCTGGAAGCTGGCCCTGTCCGACGTCAACGAAGCCGGCCTTGCTGAAACCCTCAAGCTGGTCCGCGAGGCCGGTGGCGATGGTTTCACCCAGCGCTGCGACGTCCGCGACTACAGCCAGCTCACCGCCTTCGCCCAGGCCTGTGAAGAGAAGCTCGGCGGCATCGACATCATCGTCAACAACGCCGGCGTTGCCTCGGGCGGCTTCTTCGAAGAGCTGTCCCTGGAGGACTGGGACTGGCAGATCGCGATCAACCTGATGGGCGTGGTCAAGGGCTGCAAGGCCTTCCTGCCGCTGTTGCAGAAGAGCAAGGGGCGGATCGTCAACGTCGCCTCCATGGCCGCGCTGATGCAGGGCCCGGCGATGAGCAACTACAACGTCGCCAAGGCGGGCGTGGTGGCCCTTTCCGAGAGCCTGCTGATCGAACTCAAGGAAGAGGGCGTGGGCGTGCACGTGGTCTGCCCGTCCTTCTTCCAGACCAATCTGCTGGACTCCTTCCGTGGGCCGACCCCGGCCATGAAACAGCAGGTGGGCAAGCTGCTGGAGAGCTCGCCGATCTCCGCTTCCGATATCGCCGACTACATCTTCCAGGAAGTGGCTGCCGGTACCTTCATGATCCTGCCCCACGAACAGGGCCGCATGGCCTGGGCCGTGAAGCAGAAGAACCCGCAAGCGCTCTACGACGAGATGGCCAGCATGGCGGCGAAGATGAGGGCCAAGAACCGCGCGTGAAAAAACTGGCTGTCCGATCGGTCAGGTTCTGCGCGGTTCGGGGTTGCCCGGCCGCGGACCGGGGGAGTAGGGTTGCTCCCCCGGCCTGACTGCCTATCCGGATGGACCCACCGTGAAACCCCTTTCCCGCGCGCTGCTGATGTTGGCGCTGGTGCTCGCCGCGATCAACCTGCGGCCCGGCATCACCTCCCTCGCCCCTCTGATCGAACGCATCGCCCAGGAGCTGGCACTGAGCCGCAGCCTGATCAGCCTGACCACGGCCCTGCCTGTGCTCTGCATGGGCCTTTTGGCGCCTCTGGCGCCGCGCCTGGCCGTGCGTTTCGGCCTGGAGCGGGTGATCACCTTTTGCCTGGGACTGATCGGCGTTGCCCTGTTGGCCCGCCTGGGCAGCCACGCCAGCGTCATGCTGATCGGCAGCGCCGTGGCCATGGGCGCGGGCATTGCGGTCGCCGGGCCGCTGCTCTCGGGTTTCATCAAGCGTCACTTCCACGACCAGGTTGGGCGGGTGGTCGCCTGGTATTCCCTGAGCATGACCATTGGTGGTGCCGCCGGCGCGGTACTGACGCCGCCGGTGACGCAGTTGCTCGGGGACCAATGGCACTTCGGCCTGGCCTTCTGGGCCGTGCCGGCATTCCTCGCATTGCTGCTCTGGCTGCGCATGCCTAATCGCGCCGAATCCGCTAGCGAAGCGGGGCAGGGCGGGCTGCCCTGGGGGGAGTCGCGCGCCTGGCTGATCACCGCGTTCTTCGCCCTCCAGGCGGGCCTGTTCTATGCCCTGACCACCTGGCTGGTGGCCCGTTACCACGAGGCCGGCCTCAGCCTGCTGCACAGCAACAGCCTGTTCAGCCTCTTCATGCTCGTGGGCCTGCCCAGCGCCTTCGTGCTGCCCTGGCTGGCCCAGCGCTTCGACAACCGCTACCAGTTGCTGCTGGTGTGCGGTCTGATCAGCAGCGTCTGCCTGGGGATGATCTGCTTCCAGCCGACCTTGCTGCCGGAAGTCTGGGCATCGCTGCTGGGACTTGGGCTCAGCGGCTCCTTCGCCCTGTCCCTGGTGCTGCCGCTCTATGAGGCGCACACGCCGCTGGCGGTGAGCCGCTGGACCGCGATGATGCTGTTCGCCGGATACGGCATGGCCAGCTTCGCCCCGATCCTGGCCGGCTTCGGCCGCGACCTGGCGGGCAGCTACCAGGCGCCTTTCATGGTCATCACGGGCCTTGCGCTGGTCATGTGCGTGCTGGCCTGGGTACTCGGGCTCAAGCGCCGTTGAGGACTTCGACGCATTTCCTTTCTCCCATGGCAGTCCTGTGTTAGAAGGCTGCCACTGTTTTACTGGAGTGCCCGCGTGGAGTCCGAATCCATCGTCTATGGCTGCATCCGCGACTGGCCGTCGCTCGACGATCAGGAGCACCGGTTGCGCCGCGAAACCAATCGCCGTGTGTTGGACAGCCTGCCCAGCGGCGAGGCCTGGCCCTTTCTCGGCCGTGAGATGTTCTCCTGCTGCGAGCAACCGGGCGAGGGCGTCTTCCGTACCCAGGTGATTCACTTCGGCGCGAGCTATCCGGCGGTGGAGTACGAATGGAGCCTCTGGGTGAAGGCATTCGAAGCCCTGCTCAGGCAGCTCTACTGGAGCAGCGCGGTGGTTCACCTGGAAACCGAACTCAATGGCATCCACACCTTCCGCTGGGAAAGCGAGCAGGGCTTCCACAGCCCCCAGGAAGATAATCTGCGGGTGCGCTGCGCCTGGGAACGCGAAGGCGGCGTGCACGGCTGACACCTGAGTCACCGGCTGTTCCACCCCGAAGGGAAACATCGATGCTCAATTACCTCTGGTTCTTCCTCGCCGCGCTCTTTGAAATCGGGGGCTGCTACGCCTTCTGGCTCTGGCTGCGGATGGGCAAGAGTGCCTGGTGGATCGTCCCCGGCCTGCTCAGCCTGACCCTCTTCGCCCTGTTGCTGACCCGCGTGGAAGCGGCCTATGCGGGTCGCGCCTATGCGGCCTATGGCGGTATCTACATCGTCGCCTCGCTGCTTTGGCTGGGCGTGGTGGAACGCGCCCGGCCGCTGGCCAGCGACTGGCTGGGTGCGGCCCTGTGCGTCCTGGGGGCCACCGTGATCCTGCTGGGGCCGCGCTTCTCTCCAAGCTGACGGCCGGCCGGTGAATTTTCTCTCAACCTTTCCGAATGGCGCGCTGTCGAAATCGACAAGGCAGCCCGGAAGGCAGGCGTAGAAGCGACTGATACGCCTTTTGGGCATCGAACCTCCCCCGTGCAGGAGGATGCTGGATGAACCTGCCGTCATCAGGGACCGTGGCGCGTGTCCTGGTGGCGCTCTATTCGACGCTCCTCCTGGCCTGCAGCTCGCTGCCCCGCATCAATCCCGACATGGTCCATTCTCCGGCCGCCCCAGTGCAGCTGGATGGTGCCCATGGCCCGCTTTCCGAGTCGCACAGCCAGGCGATCCTGGACCGGCTCAAGGCCTCCGGCATGCAGACCAATATCTTCGACCTGCACCTGGCGGTCGAAGAATCCCTGGTAGGCAGCCCGCTCACCGCTGGTAACGAGGTCGACCTGCTGCAGGACGGCCCCGAGACCTACGCGGCGATGTTCGCCGCCATCGAAAGCGCGCGTGACCACATCAACATGGAAACCTACATCCTCGAAGGGGACGAGGTGGGGCAGCGTTTCGCCGACGCCCTGATCGCCAAGCAGCGCAGCGGTGTGCAGGTCAACCTGATCTACGACAGCGTCGGGACTCTCGTCACGCCGCCGGCCTTCTTCAAGAGATTGCGTGAATCGGGTATCCGGCTGGTGGAGTTCAATCCGGTCAATCCCCTGACCGCCAGGGCGGGCTGGCAGTTGAACCAGCGCGACCACCGCAAGCTGCTGATCGTCGACGGGCGTGTCGCCATTCTCGGCGGGGTGAACATCAGCGGGGTCTATTCCGGCAGCTCCTTCGGTTCGAGTCGCCAGGGACGGCCGCGCCGTGACCTGCCCTGGCGCGATACCGACTTGCGCATCGAAGGGCCGGTGGTGGCCGATCTGCAGAAACTCTTCATCACCACCTGGGACCGGCAGAAAGGCGGCGAGCTGGCGGCCCGTCATTACTTCCCGCCCCTGGAGCGAAAGGGCAATGACGTGGTCCGCGCCATCGGCAGCTCGCCGGACGAGTCCTACAGCCAGATCTACGCCACGCTCATCTCCGCCCTGCACAGCGCGCAGAGCGAAATCTGGCTGACCAGTGCCTACTTCGTGCCCGATCCGCAACTGCTCGAAGCACTCAAGGCCGCGGTGGCCCGGGGCGTCGACGTGCGCCTGGTGGTGCCCAGCAGCACCGATTCCTGGCTGGTGTTCCATGCCGGGCGGGCCTACTACAGCGAATTGCTGGAGGCCGGGGTACGAGTTTATGAACGCCGTGACGCGCTGCTGCACGTGAAGGCCGGGGTGATCGATGGCGTGTGGTCCACCGTGGGTTCAACCAACCTCGACTGGCGCAGCTTCCTGCATAACCAGGAGGTCAATGTGGTGGTGCTGGGGGCGGGGTTCGGCGAACGGATGCGCAAGGCATTCCTGGAAGACGTGGACGAGTCCGATGAACTGACCCTGGAGGCGTGGCAGCGCCGTCCCGTGCGCGCCCGCATCAGTGAACGGATCGGGCGCGCCTGGGAATATTGGCTCTAGGCAGGGGATTCGGAAGGGGAGTTGGCGTCGGTTGCGCATTGATTTCCGGCTGCGTGTTCTTCCTCTTGCGAGCGCTGGTAGGCCGCTTCGTGCAATGCCTGAGCGTCCGCCAGGAGCAGGCCGAGGGCCGAGGCGAGCCGGGCGGTTTCCTGGGCCAGGGCGCCGCTGCTGCTGGATTCCAGTATCCGCAGCAGGTCAGCCAGGGCGGTCATGCGCTGGTTGGCGGCTTCGAACAGGTGGGCCGAAGGTGCCCGGGTGTTGATGAAAAGGACGTCTCCGTACGGCTGGGACGACGGCGGGAGGGGGGTGAAGGCGGTGTTCGGGCTTCTTCGCAGGGGAAGAAGCCCGAGGGTGCCAATGGATGTCTGTATGGAGTGTGGGCAGTGCATATCCTTGCGTCCTCGCGTTCTAGAGGAGCCGCACCTTGCCGTCACGACATGGAAGGGCGGCGGGCCGTGCAGGGGTCGCAAACCGGTTACGCGAGGAAAACCCGGCAAGGCCTAAGCCTTCCCTGCACGGCCCACCATATTGCGATTGCAATCCGGGTTGGACGCGCCTTGCGTTGTTCGGGTTGCGACTCCCGGTCACGGTTCCTACCGCGACGGTCGTGGACTCTAGCGAGGGCTTTTGTAGGTGCTCAAGGTCGAAGAACCGTACGAAATTTCTTACTTCCGGCTGGAAATGGGATCTCGGCACGTGCCTGATGCACCTTGTCGACGAGCCTCGCTTGGCGACGCAAGAAGAAACCGCGAGATAGAGAGGTTGCGCGTTGGTTCGACGCATTTGCCGACGAAATGCCTGTTGTTTTTCGATGCGTTGTCATCATTTTGTAGCGGAGCAACTACACTCTGATTCCAGAGTCTATTGGTGCTCTGTGCTTTGTTCAGGTCGCCCCGTGGCGGCCTTTTTTGTGCCTGTCGATCTTGGCCTGCCACCCTGTCGCTGGTACGGAAGAATCGCCGCTTCATCGCCTGCCGCGTCGCACCCCGTTCCGACTAAATCCATACAAATCATCCGGATAAGCGCTCCGTTCGGTCGTTTTCTGCCGAAGTCATGCCGTTGACGCTGTACTGACCTCCATCTACTACTGACTTACTTCCCCCCAAGAGCGGGGGAGTTGGGTGAACTTCGGCAAAAAGGCGCTGAAAGAGACGGTTATTGCCGTTATTCTGCGGATTTCGTGCGCCTTCTCATCGGCTTCGATGAAGGTGGGTGGCGAAATGGGCAATCCGGCAAAGAAGTGCTCGACTTCACGTCTTCCTGTTCCGTCCGGACGCCTGCTTTCCTGGCTGCTCACGTGCCTGCTGCTGTCCTGGCTGGCGAGCCTGGCTGCCACCGCGGAGACGCCGCCGTCGAACGACAAGTGGCTGGAGCCGGCGCGTTCCAGGCTGCTGGAGAACAAGGAGGGTCTGCCGTTCTTTCCTCACCGGGCGAACACGCCGAACAACGCCCTGCTGAATGTCGCGGACTTCGATGACGCCCAGGTCTGCGGCGCCTGCCACACCGAAATCTATCGACAGTGGCGGACCTCGATGATGTCCCAATCCTGGGAGGAACCGATCTACCGGGCCTTGCTCAGGCATGCCAGCGAGGCCACCGAGGGGCGAGTGGATAATTTCTGCACCGGCTGCCATACCCCCATCGGCCTCACCACCGGCCAGATCAATTCGACGGTCAATCGCGCTTCAGTCGAATTCACAGCCGTGCACAACCCGATGCCGGGGGTGGACTGTGAGACCTGCCACAACATCAACGCGCGTACCGGACTGGACAATGGCGCCTATGTGCTCAGTCCGCGCGCCAACGGCCGGCCGACCAAGTTCGGCCCTCGTAGCGATGCGGTGTCCCCCTACCACGATACGGTCTACTCGGGCCTGCATACCCGCTCGGACTTCTGTGCCACCTGCCACAACGTGACTCATCCGTTCAGCACCGTGGCGGTCGAACGCACCTACGACGAATGGCTCGAGAGTCCCTACAGCTTCAACGGCCAGACCTGCCAGAGCTGCCACATGCCGGGATTCGCCGGCAAGGCTGCAGTGATGGGGCCGGACCGTGCCGATGTGGCGTCCCATTGGTTCACCGGGGCCAACGCGGCGGTGCTGTCGTACCTGGGGCAGGAAGAGGCGGCGCAGCGCGCACGGGACCAGTTGGCCAGGGCCGCCGAGATCAGCTTCGAATCGATGCCGGATCACCTGGTGCCAGGCCAGGAGGTGTCGGTGCGGGTGAAGGTCGCCAACGTCGGTGCCGGGCACAAGTTGCCCACCGGATTCCCCGAAGGGCGCGAGGTGTGGATCGATTTCCGTGTGGTGGACGGGGCCGGACACGAGATCTACCGGCTGGGTGCAATCAAGGACGGTGCCACCGAACCTGATACCCGCAACTTCAAGGTCCATCTGGGCGACAAGGACGGCAAGGAACTGGACATCGAGGTCTGGAATGCCACCCAGATCCTTTCGGACAACCGCCTCCTGCCCAAGGGATATGACGTTCGCGAGTTCACCTTAGAGGTGCCGAAGGACGCCGTAGGCCCCATCACCCTGACGGCGGAACTGAACTACTGGCCCTTCCCGCAGCGCCTGGTGGATTACCTGCTGGGCAAGGACAAGCTGAAGGTGGAAGTGACGCGGATGGGGCAGGTGGAACGCAGCCTGCCGCTGGGGACGCCCGTGCAGGCGGCGAAGTTGTAAAGGGATTCAGTCCACCAGCGATTGAAATCGCCCCCACCAATGAAAGCGCCTTACTCCTCCAGCCATTCCTTGGGTACGTCCATCTTGCGCATCAGCTGGCACAGCTGGCTGTCAGGGTCATAGACGATGACCGCCTCGCCCTTCTGCAGGGCACGGCGTACCCGTTCGACGCGGGTTTCCAGCGGGGTGTCGTCGCCATTGTCGGTGCCTTCGCGGGTGACGAAGTCTTCGATCAGGCGGGTCAGGGTTTCGGCTTCGAGCAAGTCAAAGGGGATGAGCATCGGGGGGCCTCCAGCGGGGGCGGCATGCTAACTCCGCCGGCCCGCGTCGTCATCCGTCCACGCTCTGGCGCTGGATGAAGCGTTCCAGGGTGCTGAACAGCAGGGCGCTGTCCAGGGGTTTGCCAAGGAAGTCGTCCATCCCGGCGGCGGCTCCGGCCTGGCGATGTTCTTCGAGGATATGCGCGGTCAGTGCGACGATGGGCACCGGCGGCCAGTTGCGATTGTGCTCCAGTCGGCGGATCTGCCGGGTCGCTTCGAAGCCATCCATTTCCGGCATCTCGCAGTCCATCAGGATCAACTGGATGCCCTCCGGGTCGCGCTGGTATTCGTCCACCGCCGCCAGGCCGTTGGCCACGGTGCGCACCAGGTAACCACGCTTCTTGAGGAAGCCCAGGACCACCATCTGGTTCACCGGGTTGTCTTCCGCCACCAGGATGCAGGGCGTGGCGCTCACCCGGCGCCGCTCTTCCTGCTGCTGGGTACGTTCCTCCAGGCGGCGTTCGCGATACAGCTCCTGCAGGGTGTCGCGCAACAGCGCCAGGGTCAGCGGTTGGGCGGTCGCGCGCAGTCGCAGGCCAGCGCCGGCTGGCAGGTTCAGGTAGGACTCCGGCGGGCAGATCAACATCACCCGCTGGCCGTGTTCCAGGTGTGGCCGCAGCTTGTCCACCCAGCGCTCCGGGTCGCCCGGCCAGGGCGCCTGGATCACCAGCAGCGGGGGCACGGCGAAGTCTTCCAGTTGGTCGATCAGCTTTTCCGGGTCCTGGCAGCGCTCGCAGCGCATGCCCCAGCGGCCGAGCAGGCGACCAAGGGCATCCAGGCCGAGGGCATCCTGGCAGGCGATCAGGGCGGTGCGGCCCCCCAGCAACTGGCTCAGGTCGTCGGTCTGGAATTCGCCCGGTTGCAGCGGGATGTCGAAGCTGAAGCGGGTTCCCTGATTGAGCGTGCTCTGCACCTCGATGTGTCCGCCCATCATTTCCACCAGCTCCTTGCTGATGGCCAGGCCCAGGCCGCTGCCGCCATAGCGGCGGGTGGTGCTGGAGTCGCCCTGAGCGAAGGAGTCGAACAGCTGGGCCAGGGCTTCTGGACGGATGCCGATGCCGCTGTCGATGACGTTGAACACCAGATGGTGCTTGCCCTCGGAATTGCGGCGCAGGCTGAGGTTGAGGGTCACGTGGCCTTCGGCGGTGAACTTGAGGGCATTGCCCAGCAGGTTCATCAGCACCTGTTTGAGCCGCGTCGGGTCGCCCTGGACGCGCCGTGGCACGCCGGCATCCAGGCTCAGGTGCAGGCCCAGGCGCTTGTCCATGGCCTGGGCGGTGAACAGGCCGAGAGTTTCCGAAACCAGGTCTTCCAGGTCGAACTCGATGTGTTCCAATTCCAGCTTGCCGGACTCGATGCGGGCGAAGTCGAGGATGTCGTTGATCACCGCCATCAATGCGGTGCCTGAGCTGGAGATGGTGTCCACGTAGAAGCGCTGGCTGCGATCCAGTGATGTTTCCTTGAGCAATTGCAGCATGCCCAGCACACCGTTCAACGGCGTGCGGATCTCGTGGCTCATCGTGGCCAGGAAGCGGCTCTTGGCCTGGTTCTCGAAATGCGCCTGCTCGGCGGCCTGGCGTGAGCGGAAGCCTTCTTCCTTGAGGGTGTTGATGCGGTCGGCCAGGCCAATGGACAGGGTGATCAGCTCGATGGTGACGCCGATCTTCACCACCGTGGCGCCGAACAGGCCCAGCACTTCGATGCCCAGGGAGCCGGTGGTGGTCTGGATGAAGGCGAACAGCAGCACGCCCCAGGCCAGGGTGTAGTAGGAGCCGTAGCGCAGTCCCTTGCGCCAGACATAAAGCCCGGTGAGCAGGAGGAAGGCGGAAATGCCCGACACCGTCAGGCTGGCGAGGATGTTCCAGTTCTGCAGGCCGATCACCGGGGCGCAGAGCAGTGCCGCCAGGGTCCCCAGCATCAGGCCGCGCAGCACGCGGTCCAGCCGTGGGAAGTGCAGTCCGGTGTGGAGGAAGTGGCGGCTGAACTGCAGGGCCGCGAGGCAGTGCAGGTACATGAAGATGTAGATCGCCACCGACTGCAGCCCCACATGGTCGGGCAGTAACTTGAACAGCATGCCGTCGAAGCAGGCGGCGAGCAGGCCGACGTTGAGGTTGTAGGCCAGGTACCAGAGGTAGGCCCGCTCGCGCAGCGACAGGTAGAGGAACAGGTTGTAGAAGAACATGGCGAAGAGCACGCCATAGAAGGCCCCGTTGAACCCCATGAGGTTCTCCTGGGCGGCGGCGCTGGCGTCGTAGGTGCTGAACACCAGTGGCACGAAGAGGGTGCTGGTGCTCTCCACCCGCAGGATCACCGTGCTGTGTCCCGGCTCGACGCGCAGGGGGAACCAGAAGTTGCGGACCTTTACCGGGCGCTGCGAGAAGGCGAAGTGGTCGCCGGTTTCCTGCGCCTGTACCCGGCCATCAGGGGTGAGGTAGTAGAGGCGGATGTTGTCCAGCAGCGGGTAATTGGCTTCCAGGTAGCCATCCAGCGCGTGGGGCCGGCGATTGTCCAGGCGCACCTTGAACCACCAGACCGACCTGTTCTTGCCCATGTTGGGCTGTTCGCCCCGGACCTTCTGGAAAGCGGGATCGGGGAGTTTGCGCACCTGCTCCAGGCTGAGTTCGCCCTTGGGGTCTTCGAGGTAACTGACCCAGTGGCCGAGCGGAAGACGCAGTTGGTCCTGGTCCAGCGGCACCGCCTCCTGGGCGAAGGCTGGCCGGCAGAGCCAGAACACGAGAACGGCCAGACCGAGTGCGACAGTTTTCACACAGCCTGAAAGGTGAAGCATGGGTAACCACCCGAGTTGTTATTGCATCCCTGGATGGCACTTTGCTCCTAGCGGGTTCGGCCTTCAAGGGCTGCCATCGCCCTTTCCCACAAGACTTTCCACGGTCGGGACGCGCGTCTCGCTCTCCATCTGCGCGTCATGCTCCAGCTGATGGCTGAACGGCTCCAGTGACTGCTGGCTGGTGACCGCGTCGGTGGCGAACACCGGCGGGCTCATCAGGTAGGCGCCGATCAGGCGGGTCAGGGCCTCCAGGCTGTCGATGTGGGTGCGCTCGTAGCCGTGGGTCGCATCGCAACCGAAGGCCAGCAGGGCGGTGCGGATATCGTGGCCGGCGGTGACCGCCGACTGGACATCGCTGTGGTAGTAGCGGAACAGGTCGCGGCGCAGCGGAATGGCATTGGCTTCGGCCAGGCGCAGCAGGTGCCGTGACAGGTGGAAGTCGTAAGGGCCGCCGGAGTCCTGCATGGCCACGGTCACGGCGTGTTCGCTGGAGAGCTGGCCGGGGGCGACCGGGGCGATGTCGATACCGACGAACTCGCTGACGTCCCAGGGCAGCGCGGCGGCCGAGCCGGAACCGATCTCCTCGGTGATGGTGAACAACGGATGACAGTCGATGGGCGGCACCAGGCGCGCATCGGCAATGCCCTTGAGGGCGGTGAGCAGGGCGGCGACGCCGGCCTTGTCGTCCAGGTGGCGGGCGCTGATGTGGCCGCTCTCGGTGAATTCCGGCAGCGGGTCGAAGGCGACGAAGTCACCCACCGAAACCCCCAGGGTCTCGCAGTCGGCGCGGGTGGTGCTGTAGGCGTCCAGGCGCAGTTCCACGTGGTCCCAACTGATGGGCAGGTTGTCCACCTGGGTGTTGAAGGCGTGTCCCGACGCCAGCAGGGGCAATACGCTGCCACGTAACACCCGGTTGTCCCCGAACAGGCTGACGCGGCTGCCTTCGGCGAAGCGGCTGGACCAACAGCCCACCGGCGCCAGGCCCAGACGACCGTTGTCCTTGATCTCGCGGACGATGGCTCCGATGGTGTCCAGGTGCGCCGACATCGCGCGATCCGGGCTGCTTTGCGTGCCCTTGACCGTGGCGCGGATGGTGCCGCGCCGGGTCAGTTCATAAGGAATGCCGATCTCGTCCAGCCGCTCGGCGACGTAGCGCACGATGGTGTCGGTGAAACCGGTGGGGCTGGGAATGGCGAGCATTTCCAGCAGCACCCTTTGCAGGTAGGTGAGGTCGGGTTCGGGAAGTCTCTGGCTCATGGCATCTCCTTGGCGTGGACCTTTGGACTTGGTGGGCCTCGGCCCACCCGCCGGAACGGTCAGGGCGCTCGCGTGAGCGGGAACAGCAGATCGATGAAGCGCTCCGCCGTGGGCTGCGGCTGGTGGTTGGCCAGGCCGACCCGTTCGTTGGCTTCGATCATCACGTAGTCTGGCTGGTCGGCGGCGGTGACCAGCAGGTCCAGGCCCACCACCGGAATTTCCAGGGTCCGCGCGGCGAGGATGGAAGCCTCGACCAGGGCCGGATGCAGGATCGCGGTGACGTCTTCCAGGGTGCCGCCGGTGTGCAGGTTGGCGGTACGCCGCACCGCGAGACGGGTGCCGCTAGGCAGAACATCTTCGTAGCCATAGCCGGCGGCACGCAGGGTGCGTTCGGTCTCGCTATCCAGCGGGATGCGGCTTTCCCCCTGGGTCACGGCCTGGCGTCGGCGGCTCTGGCGTTCGATCAGCTGCCTGAGCGTGCGCAGACCGTCGCCCAGCACTTCGGCGGGGCGGCGAATGGCCGCCGCCACCACTTCGTAGTTGATCACCACCACCCGCAGGTCGAAGCCCTGGTGGAAGCTTTCCAGGAGCACGCGGCTGTCGAACTGCTCGGCGTTGGCGATGGCGGTCTTCACCTCGTCGAGGCTGCGCAGATCCACTGCCACGCCCTGGCCCTGCTCGCCATTCACCGGCTTGACCACCAGGCTGCCGTGTTCGGCAAGGAAGGCCGCGTTCTCTTCGTCCTTGCCCGCCAGGCGCTGCACCGGCTGAAAGATGCCGACGCGGGCGAGGGCGCGATGGGTCAGCTGCTTGTCCTGGCAGAGGGTCATGCTCACCGCGCTGGTGAGGTCGGACAGCGACTCCCGGCAGCGGATGCGCCGGCCGCCCTGGTTGAGGCTGAACAGCCCGCCTTCGACATCGTCCACCTGCACTTCGATGCCGCGCCGCAGGGCTTCGTCGACGATGATCCGGGCATAGGGGTTGAGCCCCGCTTCCGGGCCGGGGCCGAGGAACAGGGTCTGGTTGATGCTGTTCTTGCGCTTGACCGTGAAGGTGGCCAGGTCGCGGAAGCCAAGCTTGGAATAGAGCGCCTTGGCCTGGCGGTTGTCGTGCAGCACCGAGAGGTCGAGGTAGTTGAGCCCACGGCTCATGAAATGCTCGATCAGGTGGCGCACTAGCACTTCGCCCACGCCGGGGCGGCTGCATTGCGGGTCCACCGCCAGGCACCAGAGGCTGGAACCACCTTCCGGATCGTCGAAGGCCTTCTGGTGGTTGAGGCCCATGACGGCGCCGATCACCTGGTTGTCGCGCTCGTCCTCGGCCAGCCAGTACACCGGCCCGCCCTGGCGGCGCGGGGTGATGGCGTCCTGGTCGACCGGCAGCATGCCGCGGCAGCGGTAGAGCTGGTTGACCGCCTGCCAGTCGGCGTCGCTCAGGGCGCGGCGGATGCGGAAGCCGCGAAACGCCCGGCGCGCGGGGCGGTAGTCGGGGAACCAGAGGCGCAGAGTGTCGGATGGGTCGAGAAAGAGTTGCTGCGGCGCCTGGGCCAGCACCTGCTGGGGGGCGGCGACGTAGAGGGCGATATCGCGTTCGCCGGGCTGTTCGTCCAGGAGCTCCCGGGCGAGGCTCACGGGGTCGGGGAAGGTATGGCCGAGCAGCAGGCGGCCCCAGCCGCAGTGGAGGATTTGCGGTGCTTCATGGGGTTCCAGGTGCCCCTCGGCCAGTCGTGCCTGCAGGCGCTGATAGGACGGAGCCTGGCCGCGCAACAGGCGCTGGCTGTGAAGGCTATGGGCTTTCATCGGTTCAGAGTCCCTGTTGATTGAGCCAGAGGTTGAGCGCGGCCATCTGCCAGAGCTTCGAACCCCGGAGTGGGGTGATGTCTTCCGTGGGGCTGGCCAGCAGGCGTTCGAGCATGGCCGGCCGGAACAGGCCGCGATCCTGGCTCGGGTCCAGCAGCAGTTCGCGTACCCAGTCGCGGGTCCGGCCTTCCAGGTACTTGAGGCCGGGCACCGGGAAGTAACCCTTGGGCCGGTCGATCACCTGGTGGGGAATGACCTGGCGCGCGGCTGCCTTGAGCACCGCCTTGCCGCCGTCGCCGAGCTTGAAACGCGAAGGAATCCGCGCCGACAGCTCGGCCACCCGGTAGTCGAGGAACGGCACCCGCGCCTCCAGGCCCCAGGCCATGGTCATGTTGTCCACCCGCTTCACCGGGTCGTCCACCAGCATCACCGTGCTGTCCAGGCGCAGCGCCTTGTCCACCGGGTCGAGGGCGCCGGGGTGCTCGAAGTGCTGGCGCACGAAATCGCCGGCAAGGTCTTCGGTGAGCCAGTTCGGCTGCACCGTGGCCTCGTACTCGGGGTGGGCGCGGTCGAAAAAGGCCGCGCGGTAGCTGTTGAACGGATCTCGGGTATCGGCCAGCGGCGGGTACCAGTGATAGCCGCCGAAGAGTTCGTCGGCACCCTGGCCGCTCTGCACCACCTTGCAGTGCCGGGACACCTCGCGGGACAGCAGGTAGAAGGCGATGCAGTCGTGGCTGACCATCGGCTCGCTCATGGCGGCGAAGGCGGCAGGCAACTGCTTCAGCACTTCGTGCTCATCGATGCGCAACTGCTGGTGGCGGGTGCCGTAGTGGTTGGCGATCAGGTCGGAGAACTCGAATTCGTCGCCGCGCTCGCCGCCCGCGTCCTCGAAGCCGATGGAGAAGGTTGCCAGCTGTTCGATACCCGACTCCGCCAACAGGCCCACCAGCAGGCTGGAATCCACCCCGCCGGACAGCAGGACGCCCACCTCGCGGGCGGCGCGCTGGCGGATCGACACGGCGTCGCGCAGACCGCTCAGCAGGCGGTCGCGCCAGTCGTCGAAGCTGAGGCTCTGCTCGTCCTCACGCGGGCCGTATTCCAGTTCCCACCAGGTGCCCTGGCTGCAGTTGCCGTCGGCATCGATCAGCATCCAGCTTGCCGGTGGCAGCTTTTCCACACCCTTGACCAGAGTGCGGGGCGCCGGCACTACGGAATGGAAGTTGAGGTAGAAGTTCAGCGCCTGCGGGTCCAGCGTCGTGTCCAGGTCGCCGCCCTGGAGCAGGGCCGGCAGGCTGGAGGCGAAGCGCAGGCGCTGCTCGTTGCGTGACAGGTAGAGCGGTTTGATGCCGAGGCGGTCGCGGGCGAGGAACAGGCGCTGGTTGTCACGCTCCCAGATGGCCAGGGCGAACATGCCGTTGAGTCGCGGCAGCATGTCCTTGCCCCAGGCGTGCCAGGCCTTGAGCAGCACCTCGGTGTCGCCGTCGGAATGAAAGCGATAACCGAGGGCAAGCAGTTCCTTGCGCAGTTCGGGGTAGTTGTAGATGGCGCCGTTGAACACCATGGCCAGCCCCAGTTCGGGGTCCAGCATGGGCTGACCGGAGGCGTCTGCCAGGTCCATGATCTTCAGCCGTCGATGGCCCAGGGCGATCGGTCCCTGGCTGTGCAGGCCCCAGGCGTCTGGACCGCGGGGCGCTAGATGGTGGGTGATTCTATCGAGGGCGGCCAGGTCGGCCGGGCGTTTGTCGAAGCGAAGTTCTCCAGAAATGCCGCACATAGTTCCTTACCGGTGTTGCCGTTGGGGAGTGGGTGCCCTGTAAAGGGGCACTCTAGGGTCCGACCCTTGCGCACTTCTGTGAGTTTTATATCGATTGGTTCTAAGACGGCCTTTCCCGGTCAACCCAACAACTTTTGTGCTGCCAGGGACAGACTTACCGCCACCAGCATCAACGCGAACAGCCGTTGCAGGGTGGCGCCGCGCAGACGAGTGGCCAGCCGATTGCCGCAGAGCACGCCGACTGCGCCGCCGGCCGCCAGGCCGCCGAGCAGGGCCATGGGCGGCTGGGCGCCGGTGAGATAGAGCAGGAAACCGCCACCGGAAACCAGCGCGATCACCGCCATCGAAGTGGCAGTGGCGGCCAGCATCGACAACGGCGTGTACCAGAGCAGCGCCGGCACCACGAGGAAGCCGCCGCCCACGCCCATCACCCCCGACAGCAGCCCCACACCGGCGCCGATGGCCATCAGCGGCGCACTGCGCAGAGGGCCGGAGTGGCTTTTTGGCAACGCCGCGCCACGCCACATGCGCCGGGCGGACCAGAGTACCAGCAGGCAGAAACCGAGTATCAGCGCGAACTCGGGAATAAAGCGTCCCAGCCATTGGCCGATGGCATTGCCAGGCAGGCCGCAGATGGCCAGCAACAGCACCGGGCGCCAGGCCACCAGCCCCTGGCTGGCGCGGGGAATGGCGCCGATGGCAGCGGACAGGGCAACGGCGCCGAGGCTGACACCGATGGCATCGCGCAATGGCAGATGCAGGCTGAGCAGCAGCGGCAGGGCCACCAGCGAACCGCCTGCACCGGTCAAGCCCAGCAGCAAGCCGAGTACGGCCCCTATGGCCAGGGCTTCAAGTAGCAATAGTTCCATGATCAGGCGCTCTGGCCGCGAATCAGGCGGCGCAGGGCAAAGCGGTTGGGGTGGCAGGCCTCGGCCACGGCGCGGGGCACCGGCAGCGGTTCGTCGTCGAGCCAGGCGGCCAGCAACTCGCCGGACAGCGGCGCGGTGATCAGGCCGCGCGAGCCGTGGGCGCAGTTCACATAGAGGCCGTCGAACCAGGGCGCCGGCACTTGTGGCACCTGGCGCGCGTCCCTGGCCAGCACCGCATAGGCCTGGGCGAAGGCGTCGGCATCCGCCAGCGGGCCGACGATCGGCAGGTAGTCCGGGGTGGTGCAGCGGAAGGCGGCGCGGCCTTCCAGGCGCTCCGGTTCCAGTTCGGCGACGTGCAGGCGGCGACCGAGGTCCGGGGAGATTTCCTCCAGCAGTTCGAGGTTGCCCGCATGCTCGGCGGCGGTGGGGGCGAGGTCGGTGCTGTGGAAGTCGAAGCTGGCGCCCAGGGTGTGTTCGCCGTCCCGTGGTGGTGCCACGTAGCCTTCGGCGCAGAGCACGGTACCGAGCGCCGCGCTTTCGGCGGTGGCCGGCAGGCGGCTGATCTGCCCGCGAATGCGCTTGAGCTGGAGTCCGGCAGTCTGGGGAAAACGCAGCACGTCGGCGGCGCCGGCCACCACTGCCACCGGGGCCGCGGCCAGGGTGCATTCGGCATTCCGGGCGTGCCAGAGGTCGCCGTCGCGCTGCAGCTCCAGGGCTTCGCCGTGGGGGAGCAGGCGGATGTTCGGATGGCTGGCCAGCAGGCGGCACAGGGCCGGCGGATGGACCCAGCCCGCCTCGGGATAGAACAGGCCGCCGGCGGGCAGGGTAACGCCAGCCAGGGCTTCGGCTTCGGCCTTGTCCAGACGGTGCAGCAGGTCGGTAGGGAAGGCTTCGGCGAGCTTCGCCTGGCGCTGCGCTTCCTTGTCATCGAAGGCCAGTTGCAGCACGCCGCAGGCCTGCCAGTCGTGGCCCTGTTCCAGGCGTTGCAGCAGCCGGCGGGTATGGCCGAATCCGCTGAGGATCAACCGCGACAGCGGCGTTCCATGGGCGGAGAGCTTGAGGTAGAGCACGCCCTGGGGGTTGCCGGAGGCTTCCTGAGCCGGCTCGCCGTGGCGCTCCAGCAGAGTCACCTGCCAGCCACGCGCGGCGAGGCTGGCAGCCGTGGCGCAACCGGCCAGTCCCGCGCCTATCACCAGGGCCTCGCGGCGCTGGGGGACGAAGCGCGGGCGGGCGAACCAAGGCTTGGCGTCGTCTTGCCGTTCACCGGTGAACAGGCCCCGGCTCATCTCCCATTTCTTGCCAAAGCCGGGCAGGCGCTTGATGGCGAAACCGGCTTCCCTCAGCGCACGGCGCACGAAGCCGGCGGCGGTGAAGGAGGCGAGGGTGGTCCCCGGGTGGGACAGGCGCGCCAGTTGGGCGAACAGGGAGGGGCTCCACATTTCGGGATTCTTCGCTGGGGCGAAGCCGTCGAGGAACCAGGCGTCGATGCGTGCGTCCAGCTCGGGCAGGCAGTCCAGGGCATCGCCCACCAGCAGGGTGAGCACCACGCGGCCCGCGGCCAGGTTGAAGCGCTGGAAACCGGGGTGGATCGCCACGTACTGGTCCAGCAATTGGGCAACCTGGGGCGCCAGTTGCGGCCACAGGGCCAGGGCGCGCTGGAGGTCGTCGCGGGTGAGGGGGAACTTCTCCACGCTGACGAAGTGCAACCGGGCATCGGCCGGTGCGCACTGCTCGAACAGTTGCCAGGCACAAAGGAAGTTAAGCCCGGTGCCGAAACCGGTTTCGCCAATGCAAAAACGCCCACCGGCCGGCAGTTCGGTGAAACGCCGGGTCAGGTCGTTGCCATTGATGAACACATGATGGGTTTCGTCGAAACCCGAGGTCGGAGAGAAGTAGACGTCGTCGAATTCCCGCGACAGCGGTCGGCCCTGTTTGTCCCAGTCGAGTTGGGCGTGGTGGAAATCGGACATGGGGTATTCCTGACTGCGAAGCGCGAATAGTAGCCGATCGGACGGCCGCGTCGGTTTGATCCGAAACAACGGAGACGGGGCGCGTCCATGTCCGCTACCTTTTCTCCATCAAGCCAAGGAGGTCTGCATGTTCGAATCCGCCGAAATCGGCCACTCAATCGACAAGGAAACCTATGAGAAGGCCGTGCTGGAGCTGCGCGAAGCCCTGCTGGAAGCGCAGTTCGAGCTGAAGCAGCAGGCGCGCTTCCCGGTGCTCATCCTGATCAACGGCATCGAAGGTGCCGGCAAGGGCGAGACGGTCAAGCTGCTCAACGAATGGATGGACCCGCGCCTGATCAACGTCGAGAGCTTCCTGCGTCCCACCGACGAAGAACTCTCGCGGCCGCCGCAGTGGCGCTTCTGGCGCAAGCTGCCGGGCAAGGGGCGGATCGGCATCTTCTTCGGCAACTGGTACAGCCAGATGCTCCACGCGCGGGTCGAGGGCGACATCAAGGATGCCCGCCTGGACCAGGCCATCAACGACGCCGAAGGCTTCGAGCGCATGCTCTGCGATGAAGGGGCGCTGATCTTCAAGTTCTGGTTCCACCTGTCCAAGAAGCAGCTCAAGGAGCGCCTCAAGGCCCTGGAAAAGGACCCCCAGCGCAGTTGGCAGCTCAATCCGCTGGACTGGAAGCAGAGCGAGGTCTACGACCGCTTCGTGCGTTTCGGCGAACGGGTGCTGCGCCGCACCAGCCGTGACTACGCGCCCTGGTACGTGATCGAGGGCGCCGACGAGTACTACCGCAGCCTCAGTGTCGGCCGCATCATCCTCGAAGGTCTGCAAGCGGCCCTCAAGCACAAGGGCAGGCCCAAGCTGCAGCCCCATGCGGCGCCGCTGATGTCCAGTCTCGACAATCTGAGCCTGCTGGACAGCCTCGACCTCAGCCGCAAGCTGGACAAGGACGACTACAAGGAACAGCTCGCCACCGAACAGGCGCGGCTCAACGGCTTGCTGCGCGACAAGCGCATGCGTGGCCATGCCCTGATGGCGGTGTTTGAGGGCAATGACGCTGCCGGCAAGGGCGGGGCGATCCGCCGCGTCACCGGTGCGCTGGACCCACGGCAGTACCGCACCGTGCCGATCGCCGCGCCCACCGAGGAAGAACGCGCGCAGCCCTACCTCTGGCGCTTCTGGCGGCACGTGCCGGGGCGCGGGCAGTTCACCATTTTCGACCGTTCCTGGTACGGCCGCGTGCTGGTGGAGCGTGTCGAGGGCTTCTGCTCCGAGGCCGACTGGTTGCGCGCCTACGGCGAGATCAACGACTTCGAGGAGCAGTTGCACAACTACGGCATCGTGCTGGTGAAGTTCTGGCTGTCCATCGACAAGGACACCCAGATGGAACGCTTCAAGGAGCGCGAGGAGGTCGCCTTCAAGCGCTACAAGATCACCGAGGAAGACTGGCGCAACCGCGACAAGTGGGACCTCTACGTCGATGCGGTGGACGACATGGTCGATCGCACCAGTACCGAGATCGCCCCCTGGACGCTGGTGGAGGCCAACGACAAGCGTTACGCACGGGTGAAGGTGCTGCGCACCATCAACGAAGCGCTGGAGGCTGCCTTCAAGAAGGACTGAGCACGGGATGGCCGCGCATACGCGGGATGAATGATCGTGGTGGGGAAACATGGGCCGGAACTATGCTCACCCCACTTTCCATCCCAACAATAACGAGGTGCGTCATGCGTGAAGTGGTGATCGTCGACAGCGTGCGGACTGGCCTGGCCAAATCCTTCCGCGGCAAGTTCAACATGACCCGGCCGGACGACATGGCCGCCCACTGCGTGAACGCCCTGCTGGCACGCAATGATCTCGACCCGGCGCTGGTGGACGACTGTGTGGTGGGCGCCGGCTCCAATGAAGGCGCCCAGGGCCACAACATCGGCCGCAACGTGGCTGTGCTGTCGGGCCTGGGCATCGGCGTTGCCGGCATGACCCTCAACCGCTACTGCTCCTCGGGCCTGCAGGCCATTGCCATCGCCGCCAACCAGATCGCCTCGGGCTGCAGCGACGTAATGGTGGCCGGTGGCGTCGAGTCCATCACCCTGACCCTGAAGAGCATCAACCAGGACAACTTCGTCAACCCGCGCCTGAAGCTCGAACACCCCGGCATCTACTACCCCATGGGCCAGACTGCCGAGATCGTCGCCCGCCGCTACAACGTCAGCCGCGAAGCCCAGGATCTCTACGCCCTGCAGAGCCAGCAGCGCACCGCCCGCGCCCAGGCCGAGGGCCTGTTCAACGATGAAATCGTGCCGATGAGCGTGAAGTACTTCGTGGAGGACAAGGCCACCGGCGAGAAGAGCATCCTCGACGGCGTAGTGGACCGCGACGACTGCAACCGCGCCGACACCACCCTGGAAGGCCTGTCCTCCCTGAAACCGGTGTTCTCCGAAGATGGCTCGGTCACCGCCGGCAACTCCTCGCAGCTTTCCGACGGCGCCTCCATGACCCTGCTGATGAGCCTGGACAAGGCGCTGGAGCTGGGCTTGAAGCCCAAGGCGTTCTTCCGTGGCTTCACCGTTGCCGGTTGCGAGCCGGACGAGATGGGCATCGGCCCGGTGTTCTCGGTGCCGAAGCTGCTGAAGGCCAAGGGCCTCACCGTCGACGACATCGACCTCTGGGAGCTCAACGAAGCCTTCGCCTCCCAGTGCCTCTATGCCCGCGATCGCCTGGGCATCGACAACGAGAAGTACAACGTCAACGGTGGCTCCATCTCCATCGGCCACCCCTTCGGCATGACCGGTTCGCGCCAGGTCGGCCACCTGGTGCGCGAACTGCAGCGCCAGGGCAAGCGCTACGGCATCGTCACCATGTGCGTCGGCGGCGGCATGGGCGCCACCGGCCTGTTCGAGGCCTATCGCTGAGGCACGCGTCTTCTGTAGGGGCGAATTTATTCGCCAACCGGACCGCAGGTTCGGCCTTCAGGGCCTCAGGGGCAGCTGCGCTGCCCTTGGCGATTGAAATCGCCCCTACAAGGTCAGCGGGTTCCTCTACCCCGCAAAAGAAAAACCCGCGCCTGGCGCGGGTTCTTTCATTGTGGGGCGCTCATGGCGCCCGTCGGACAAGTATGGCGTTGGACAGCTGTACGCGGCGAATGTACAGCGCGACCTCCCGTTCCGTATCCACGCGGGTGAAGAAGGGGCCTTCCAGAGTCCCTTCCCGGGTGGAGAAGAAGTACTGCCCGTTCACGGCACTGACACGCTCGCTTCTGTAGTGGGTGCCGGGCGCCTTGTCGGACGCGCGTCGACCGAACATCGGACCACCTCCATTTGTGCATTGGCATGTTGAGTCTAACCAGCGTCGCCAGCCTTGCGCCGGGGCTCGACGGGCGGCTGCGGATCACGACAGGTACAGTTCCGTCCTCGACAGTGCGGGAACTGTTCCTGTGCCCTGGGAACCGGCGCTCCTAGAATGGCGTCTCTTGTCCTGCCCGCCATCAGAAGGCCGGGCTTTCCCGCTGAGGTTCCCATGCACATCTCCTCCGGCCGTTGGGTCTACGGCCTGTTCCTTGCCCTGGTTACGGCCGTGCTCTGGGGGGTCCTGCCGATCTGGCTGAAGGAAGTCCTGCAGACCATGGACCCGGTGACCGTCACCTGGTACCGGCTTATCGTCGCGGGCCTGCTGCTGTTCGTTTACCTGGGCGCCAATCGCCGCCTGCCCGAATTCCGTCCGCTGGGCGCCCGTGGCCGCTGGCTGGTGGTGCTGGCGGTGGGTGGCCTGACCGGCAACTACGTGTTCTACCTCATCGGCCTGAAGATGCTCAGCCCCGGCACCACGCAACTGGTGATCCAGGTGGCGCCGATCCTCTTCCTGCTGAGCAGCCTGTTCATCTTCAAGGAGAGCTTCAGCCTGGGGCAGGCCTTCGGCCTGGTGGTGACGGTGCTGGGCTTCGGGCTGTTCTTCAACCAGCGCCTGGAGGAACTGCTCACGTCCATGGGCCAGTACACCCTGGGCGTGCTGGTGATCCTCCTGGCGTCGGCCGTATGGACCTTCTACGGGCTGGCGCAGAAGCAACTGCTGACCCACTGGAGTTCGGCCCAAGTGATGATGGTGATCTACCTCGGCTGCGCCGCCTTGCTGACGCCCTGGGCGCATCCGCTGGAAGCGCTCAACCTGAGCCCGTTGCAGGGCTGGCTGCTGCTGGCCTGCTGCCTGAACACCCTGGTGGCCTACGGCGCCTTCGCCGAAGCCCTGGCCCACTGGGAGGCGTCGCGGGTCAGCGCCACCCTCGCCATCACCCCGTTGGTGACCTTCGCCAGCGTCGCCGCCTGTGCGGCCCTCTGGCCGGACCATGTGCAGCCGGAAGAGATCAACTGGATCGCCTACGCCGGCGCACTGTTCGTCGTGCTGGGCTCGGCCCTCACCGCCCTGGCGCCATCGCTGGTGCGCAGCTGGCGGGCGCGGCGTGAGGTGGAGGCGAGCAGTTCCCTGTAGGTTGCGGCTGAGCCATGCGAAGCCCAACACCTTTCCGGCCTCACTTGTTGGGCTTCGCTGCGCCCAGCCCAACCTACTGAAATGGACTCCCAGCCCCGTAGGATGGGTGGAGCTTGCGATACCCATCGACCGTGTCCGCATGGGTATCGCTCCGTTCTTCCCATCCTGCGTCTAAACCTAGCAACGGGTGCCCAGCAGCTCCGCCTTGCGCAACCAGGTCTGGCGCTGTTCCTCGGAGGAGGGGCGAACCGGGGAGAACTCGGTCAGGCGGCGGGTCTTGATGCCGCAGAATCCGAGGATGGTGCGCACCATCTGCCGGTGTGCCGGGGCGCCGTAGATCCAGCGGAAGTACCAGGGCGGGGTGTCCAGGGTCACCAGCAGGTCGGCGGTGCGTCCGGTCAGCAGCTTGTCCCAGGCCTGTGACTGCTGGCCGCGGTAGCGGAAGGCGAAGCCGGGCAGGAAAACGCGGTCGAAGAAGCCCTTGAGCAGCGCCGGCAGGCCGCCCCACCAGACCGGATAGACGAACACCAGGTGCTCGGCCCAGTGGATCTGCCGCTGCGCTTCGAGCAGGTCGGGTTCCAGGTTCTGACTCTGGTCGTAGCCTTGGCGCAGCACCGGGTCGAATTGCATCTCCCCCAGCTTCAGCAGGCGCACCACGTGGCCTTCGCTGCGGGCGCCCTGGGCGAAGGCATCGCTCAGGGCATGGCACAGGCTTCCCCCTTTTGGGGTGCCGAGAATCATCAGGATGCGCTTGCCGTCGCCTTCCAGTGGCGTTGCTCCATGCTTGACCGCTTCAGCCATGTTGACCGGCCTCCAGCATGCTCTCCGGGCGGACCCAGGCATCGAACTCTGCGTCGGTCAGGTAACCCAGTGCCAGGGCCGCGGCGCGCAGGGTGGTGCTTTCCGTGTAGGCCTTTTTGGCGATCTGTGCGGCCTTGTCGTAGCCGATGTGCGGGTTGAGCGCGGTCACCAGCATCAGGCCGCGTTCCAGGTGCTCGGCCATGCGCGCGGCGTCCGGCTCCATGCCGGCCACGCAGTGCTTCTGGAAGTTGCGGCAACCGTCGCCGAGCAGGCGGATCGATTGCAGCAGGTTGTGCACGATCACCGGCTTGAACACGTTCAGTTGCAGGTGCCCCTGGCTGGCGGCGAAACCGATGGTGGCGTCGTTGCCCATGACCTGGCAGGCCAGCATCGACAACGCCTCGCACTGGGTGGGATTGACCTTGCCGGGCATGATCGAGCTGCCCGGCTCGTTGGCCGGCAGCCGCACTTCGGCCAGGCCGCCGCGCGGGCCGGAGCCCAGCAGGCGCAAGTCATTGGCGATCTTCATCAGCGCCACGGCGAGGGTCTTGAGGGCGCCGCCTAGGTTCACCAGCGGCTCATGGCCGGCGAGGGCGGCGAACTTGTTCGGTGCCGAGACGAAAGGCAGCCCGGACAGCGCCGCCAGTTCGGCGGCCATGGCATCGGCGAAACCGTGGGGTGCGTTCAGTCCGGTGCCCACGGCAGTACCGCCCTGGGCCAGTTGCAGGACCGCCGGCAAGGCCGCGCGGATCGCCTTGTCGGCATAGTCGAGCTGGGCGACGAAGGCGGAGAGTTCCTGGCCGAAGGTGATGGGCGTGGCATCCATCATGTGGGTGCGGCCGGTCTTCACCAGATGGGCGTGCCGTACCGATTGCTCGGACAGGCCGCCGGCGAGTTCGGCGATGGCCGGCAGCAGCTCGTGCTGCACCGCCTTGGCGATGGCGATGTGCATCGCCGTGGGGAAACAGTCGTTCGAGCTCTGTGCGAAGTTCACATGATCGTTCGGGTGCACCGGGCTCTTGCCGCCGCGTTGTCCGGTGGCCAGTTCGTTGGCGCGGCCGGCGATCACCTCGTTGACGTTCATGTTGCTCTGGGTGCCGCTGCCGGTCTGCCAGACCACCAGGGGGAACTGGTCGTCATGCTTGCCGGCCAGTACTTCGTCGGCGGCCTGTTCGATCAGGCGGGCGACATCCGGCGGCAGGTCGCCATCGCGGCCATTGACCCGGGCGGCGGCCTTCTTGATCAGGGCCAGGGCGTGCACCACCGCCAGTGGCATGCGCTCGCCTCCGATGGCGAAGTTTTCCAGCGAGCGCTGGGTCTGGGCACCCCAGTAGGCATCGTCGGCGACGTCGACTGGCCCCAGGCTGTCGGTTTCTGTGCGGCTCATGTGGGTTGGCTCCGGCTATTGATTCCGCAGTTTAGGCTCTCTCTCCGGCACTCGGTTCAACCGTTCGGGCAATTACCAGCGCGCGCGGGTGGAACCCAGCCAGCCAAGGGCATTGGTCACCGGCACGCATTCGCCATCCGGACTGCGCAGAACGCCGTCGAAGCGGCCGAACCACTGGCGCGTATCGGCGTAGAACAGGCCCAGGCGCGGGCAGGCCTGGTGCAACTGGCGCGGCGTGAAGGTGAGTTCGACCCGTCGGCAGGCTGTGGAAAGCAGCCAGGGGGCGAGGGGATTGTTCGGCTCCTGCTTGATCTGCACCGGGCGGTCGAGCTTGGCCAGGCGGCCACCGAACCACAGGGCGTTCTCGGTCAGGCCGCTGGAGTCGGTCCAGCCCGCGCCGAAATTGCCGGCGATGCCACCGGGTGCGGCGAAGGCGGCGCGGGTCCAGTGGCTGTGGAAGGGCCAGACGCCGCGCCCGAAATCCAGGGCGGCGAAGCTCTGGCCGGTGGTGCACTGGTACTGGCGTTCGCCCAGTTGCACGCTGCCGCTGGCGGGCAGGCCTAGCTGGCGGCTGCTGGCGTGGAAGCAGTGGCCGGGGAGGGGCGCGACCAGGTTCACCGAGTCCAAATGCGCGGGGCGCAACACTTCCAGGGCGGCCTGCAGCGGCTGGCCGCCGATGTCCGGCGCTTCTACCCGCACGCTCAGGCGGCCGGGGTGCTCATCGACGCGGATCTGCAGGCGCGAGTGGTGGAAGCTGTGGCTTTCCAGCGGCGTGTCCGGCAGCCGGCAACCGAGGGCAAAGGGGCGTAGCTGGGTGTGGGCGACGGCCTGACCGCTGTCGAGATCGAGGAAGTAGGCGGCGCCGTAGCCCAGGTAGTCGAGGTCTGCGAGGGTCAGCGAGAGCATCCAGCGCGGCGTGGTGATGCACCAGTGGTTCCAGCGCTTGCGTCGACCCGTATGGCCGGGGATCGCGCAGTTCAGGCGTGGCCGACTTGACCAGCCGACGGCGGCGGGCACGAGCTTGCCGCGGGCATCGCAGAGCGCGGGAAATCCCGGCTCCAGAGTGGAAATATGGCTATTCATCGGGCACGTCCATGTGTGTGCAAAGCCTGGGCACTTCAGGTTCGGTACGAAATCGGTCCGTATGGGGAGATTTTTCGTACGGAGCCGAGGGAAGCCGGCTGCAGCTCATCGGAAATTCCGTCGATGGGTGCGACTAGGTTCCTGGCCGGCAAAGCATGCCCAGCGGGCGAAAGCATGAGCAAGTGATGGCGTTTTGACAACCGCTTCGTGGAGTGCGGCATTGCACATTTTTGTCGTGGACTTGTCGAAAAAACCGCCGCTTGAGCCCGATATCGGCTTGAGCGCAGAATGACCAGCCCCGGGGCCGTCCCCGTCATCCGTGCCCAGACAAGGATACTCAATGACCAAGCTTCGCGTTCTCTGCACCGCCGTACTGCTGGCCTGCGCCAGCGGCCAGGTCCTGGCCGATGCCGCCAGCCATGCCGCCGATGCCGAGCGCTTCCTCAAGCTCGCCCGTGCCGACAAGCTGACCGTTCCGGTCTACGCCCAGGTGCAGCAGATGTTCGAGCAGCGTTTCCAGCAGTCCCAGGCGCCGGCCAGCAAGAAGGCCACCCTGGAGAGCTACCAGGCCAAGGCCAACGCTGCCCTGGACAAGGCTGTCGGCTGGGACAAGCTGAAGCCGGAGCTGGTGAAGATCTACACCAGCAACTTCTCCGAGAGTGAACTGAAGGACCTGATCGCCTTCTACGAATCCCCCCTGGGCAAGAAAGTGCTGGAGAAGATGCCGGCGCTGACCCAGCAGTCCGCCCAGCTCACCCAGACCCGCCTGGAATCCGCCGTACCCGAGGTCAACAAGCTGCTCAGCGAGATGGCCAGCGAACTGGCGCCCCAGGACAAGAAGAAGCAGTAAGCGGAGTCGACCGATGTCCATGCGTGACCGCATCCTGACCGCCCTGCAGGCCCTCGACCCCCAGCACCTCGACGTGCTGGACGAGAGCCACATGCACAGCCGCGGCCTGGAAACCCACTACAAGGCGGTGATCGTCAGCCCGGTGTTCGCCGGGCTCAATGCCGTCAAGCGCCACCAGAAGGTCTATGGCAGCCTCGGCGAGCTGATGGGGCAATTCCACGCCCTGGCCCTGCACACCTATACCCCCGAGGAATGGGCGGAGCAGGGGGCGGCACCGGATTCGCCGACTTGTCGCGGCGGCAGCAAGCACGACCACTGATCCCTGGGGCCATTTATCGCAGCCTGATCCCAGCCGCTTTTTGATAGACTTCGCACCGCGCCGGCCCACGCCGGCGTAGTCGTTTCTGTCACCCGGTCCGCCCTTTACGCGGGCGACCACTGGAGGAAGTCACCGCATGACCCAGATCGTTGTTGCGGCGCTGTACAAGTTCGTCACCCTGAAGGACTACGTTGCGCTGCGTGAACCCCTGCTCAAGACCATGCTGGACAACGGCGTCAAGGGCACCCTGCTGCTCGCCGAAGAAGGCATCAACGGCACCGTTTCCGGTACTCGCGAAGCCATCGACGCGCTGCTCGCCTGGCTCAAGGTCGATCCGCGCCTGGTGGATCTGGACCACAAGGAGTCCTACTGCGCCGAGCAGCCCTTCTACCGCACCAAGGTCAAGCTGAAGAAGGAAATCGTCACCCTCGGCGTGCCGAACGTGGACCCCAACCAGCAGGTCGGCACCTACGTCGAGCCCAAGGACTGGAACGCCCTGATCAGCGACCCCGAAGTGCTGCTGATCGATACCCGCAACGACTACGAAGTGGCCATCGGCACCTTCGAGGGCGCAATCGACCCGCAGACCAAGTCGTTCCGCGAGTTCCCCGACTACATCAAGGCCAACTTCGACCCCGCGCGCCATAAGAAGGTGGCGATGTTCTGCACCGGCGGTATCCGCTGCGAGAAGGCCTCCAGCTACATGCTCGGCCAGGGCTTCGAAGAGGTCTTCCACCTCAAGGGCGGCATCCTCAAGTACCTGGAAGAAGTGCCCCAGGACGAAACCCTCTGGCGCGGCGACTGCTTCGTCTTCGACAACCGCGTCACCGTGCGCCACGATTTAACCGAGGGCGACTTCGACCAGTGCCACGCCTGCCGTAACCCGATTTCCGTGGAAGATCGCCAGTCCGAGCACTACGCGCCCGGCATCAGCTGCCCGCATTGCTGGGACAGCCTGAGCGAGAAAACCCGCGCCAGCGCCATCGAGCGGCAGAAGCAGATCGAACTGGCCAAGGCCCGCAACCTGCCGCACCCGATTGGCCGCGACCCGCGCCAAGCCCTGGAGGATTGAGTTTGTCCAACGCCCGCCTGCTCTATGTGATGGACCCCATGTGCTCCTGGTGCTGGGGCTTCGCCCCAGTGGCTTCGGCACTCGCCGAGCAGGCCGCGGCGGCCGGTGTTTCGCTGCACCTGGTGGCCGGCGGCCTGCGCACCGGCCAGGGCGCCGCACTGGATGCCAACACCCGGCGCTACATCCTCGAACACTGGCAGGCGGTCCATCGGGCTACTGGGCAGCCGTTCCGCTTCGACGGCGCCCTGCCCGACGACTTCATCTATGACACCGAGCCGGCCTGCCGCGCCATGGTGGTCGCCCGTTCCCTCGCGCCGGAACTGGCCTGGCCGCTGGTCCGGCTGATCCAGCACGCCTTCTATGCCGAAGGCCGCAACGTGACCCAGGCCTCTGTCCTGGTGGAACTGGCCGAACAGGCCGGGATTCCGCGCATCGAGTTCGCCGAAGCCTTCGACGCCGCCTCCAGCCATGAGGCGACTGTTGCCGACTTCACCTGGGTGCAGGACCTCGGCATCGCCGGCTTCCCCACCCTGCTGGCCGAGCGCGATGGCCAGCTGGCGCTGCTGACCAACGGCTACCAGCCGCTCGACGAACTGGCACCACTGCTGGGTCGCTGGCTGGAACGGGGCAACCATGCCTGATCGCTTGAGCTGGGCGGAGATCCGCCGTCTGGCCCTGCGCCACAAGAAAGCCCTTTGGCTGGCCAACCTTGTCGCCGTACTGGCCACCCTCTGCAGTGTGCCCATTCCGCTGTTGCTGCCGTTGCTGGTGGATGAAGTCCTGTTGCAGCGCGGCGATGCGGCACTGCGCTTCATGGACCACTTCCTGCCCCAGCCCTGGGAAAACGCCGTCGGCTACATCGGCCTGATGCTGGTGGTGACCCTGGTCCTGCGCGGCATGGCCCTGGTGTTCAACGTGCTGCAGGCGCGGCTGTTCGCGCGGCTCGCCAAGGACATCGTCTACCGCATCCGCACCCGCCTGATCGAACGCCTGAAGCGCATTTCCCTCGGCGAGTACGAAAGCCTCGGCGGCGGCACCGTCACCGCCCACCTGGTGACCGACCTGGACACCCTGGACAAGTTCGTCGGCGAAACCCTCAGCCGATTCCTGGTAGCCGTGCTGACCCTCACCGGCACGGCGGCCATCCTGGTCTGGATGCACTGGCAGCTGGCGCTGCTGATCCTGCTGTTCAACCCGCTGGTGATTTACGCCACCGTGCAGCTGGGCAAGCGGGTCAAGCACCTGAAGAAGCTGGAGAACGACAGCACTGCGCGCTTCACCCAGGCGCTGACGGAAACCCTGGAAGCCATCCAGGAAGTGCGTACCAGCAACCGCCAGGGCTTCTTCTTCGGCCGCCTCGGCCAGCGCGCCCAGGAAGTCCGCGACTACGCCGTCGCCTCCCAGTGGAAGAGCGACGCGGCGGGGCGCACCAGTGGCCTGCTGTTCCAGTTCGGCATCGACTTCTTCCGTGCTGCGGCCATGCTCACGGTGCTGTTCTCTGACCTGTCCATCGGCCAGATGCTGGCGGTGTTCAGCTACCTCTGGTTCATGATCGGCCCGGTGGAGCAGTTGCTGGGCCTGCAGTATTCCTACTACTCCGCCGGCGCCGCGCTGGGCCGCATCAACGAGCTGCTGGCCCGCGCTGATGAGCCCCAGTACAGCCCGAGCGTCGATCCGTTCCGTGGCCGCGAAACCGTGGGCATCGAAGTGAAAGGCCTGCGCTTTGCCTATTCCGACGAACCGGTGCTCGATGGCCTGAACCTGTCCATTGCACCGGGCGAGAAGGTCGCCATCGTCGGTGCCAGCGGCGGTGGCAAGAGCACCCTGGTGCAACTGCTGCTGGGGCTTTACCAGCCCCAGGCCGGGCAGATTCGCTACGGTGGTTGCCGGCTGGACGAGATCGGCCTGGCCGAGGTGCGCGACAACGTCGCCGTGGTCCTGCAGCACCCGGCGCTGTTCAACGACAGCGTGCGCGCCAACCTGACCATGGGCCGCGAGCGCAGCGACGACGCCTGCTGGCGCGCCCTGGAAATCGCCCAACTGGCCGATACCATCCGCAATCTGCCCCAGGGGCTGGACAGCGTAGTGGGCCGCTCCGGCGTACGCCTGTCCGGTGGCCAGCGGCAGCGCCTGGCCATCGCCCGAATGGTGCTGGCCGAACCCAAGGTGGTGATCCTCGACGAGGCCACCTCGGCCCTCGACGCCGCCACCGAATACGCCCTGCACCAGGCCCTCGGCACCTTCCTCAATGGCCGCACCACCCTGATCATCGCCCACCGCCTGTCAGCGGTTAAGCAGGCGGACCGGGTGCTGGTATTCGACGGCGGCCATATAGCCGAAGACGGCGACCACCAGCAGCTCATCGCCGAAGGCGGGCTCTACGCCAAGCTCTACGGGCACCTGCAACAGGGCTGACGGTTGCCCTGATTTTGTGGGGGCGATTTCAATCGCGAATGAATTCGCCCCCACAAGAGGAAGGAGGCCTATGTAGATTGGCGTTGAGCGAAGCGAAGCCCAACACTGTGGCGCTTGTGACAGGCCACGTTGGGCCTTGTGGGCTACGGGACGCTCCCCCATTCAAAGGCCAAGTCGGCTCAGCCGTACCTCACCGCCTCCAGGAAGACGATGCGCTGGCCGATGTCGTGGAATACCCGCGCCGAGGCGATCTGGTTGTAATCCACTCCATCCAGCAGGTTGAGCATCTGCGCGTCGTGGCGATAGCGCGGGTGCCAGTCCAGCAGCCCTTCGAGAAAGGCGATGGCATTGATGCCCGGCCGGACGTTCGCCAGCAAGAGGCGGCCGCCCGGCCGCAGGGCCTGGAACAGGCGTTGGACCAGGCGTTCGCAGCGACGGTCATCCAGCAGCTCAGTGATTCCAGCGGAATACACCAGGTCGTAGCCCTCGAACCCGCACTCACCGCTCAGCAGCTGGTCCAGATTGCCCAGGCGGGTGCGCACGCCCAGGGCGCCATAGCTCTTGCGTACCGTGTCCAGGCGCGCTGCGTCGTCATCGAACACCAGCATTTCGCCGAAGTGCCCGTGGCGCAGTTCGCGGGCCAGCTCCGCCTCGCGGAAGTGTCCACCGGCGACACACAGCATGCGTGCGCCCTTGCCGGAGTCCAGGCAGGTTTCGTCCAGGGCGCGGGCGAGCATGCGTCGGCGGCAACGCAGGGCGCGGGCCGCTTGCGCGCTGGTGGCGAAATCGAACAGCTGGCGGGTGCGCTCCTCGGGCAGGCTGCGCAGGGCGTCCGATTCCACGCCATACAGATAGTCCAGCAGCAGCGCGTTGCCGCAGCGCAGGCCGGGGCTCGGTAGTGTTCGGCTGGGAAAGGGAAGGATGTTGCTCGGCGGCGGCGCCTCTTCCCGGGGCGGTGCAGGTGGGTCGAATCGCATCCGCTCGCGTTCGGCCTTGATTGCCGCCAGTTCCTGCTTGACCTGTTGTTGTTGCTGGATGCCTCTGCTCAGTTCTTCCGGATCACTGGTCTTTTCCACACGCCACCTCCTCTGGCAAAACGTGGATTCCTTGACCCGGCACGCGGGATAAAGGCAGGTGCTGTCTCCGTGTAAAACCTTAGTTGATGGCGATCTGCCCGCAATCATTCAGATAGATGAAATCGCGCTTTAAAACGGGTGAGTTGCAGCAGAATCAAAGGCCCTGGAGGCGAGCGAGGAGGGTGACCAGCTCCGCCTGGCGCTCCGTTTCGGTCTTGCGGAACAGCGCGCGCAACTGGGTGCGGATGGTGTTGATCGAGACATTCAGGCGCTCGGCACAGGCTTCCGGCGCCAAGCCCTGGACGAGCAGGTTGGCCAGGCGCTGCTCCGCCGGACTGAACTGGAACAGGTCGGCCAGCCATCGGCTCCCGGCCTGGCCTTCCAGCAGCGTCAGCAGCACCAGCGGGCCAGTGTGCCGGGCCGACAGCGGCGAAGACTCGGGGACCGGCGTTACGAGCAGGCGCCCTTGCGCTTCCCCCGGCAGGGGCAGCCAGCCGGCGCGGCGCTTGCCATCCTGGCCGCAGGCCTGGCGGATCAGCGCCTGCAGGCGGCCATCCAGCGCCTTGCCATGCAGCCGCCCCTGAACGCCTTTCAGGGCGAACGCCGGCTGGCTCAGGCATTGCTCGGCCTGGCGGTTGCAGTAGCGCACCCGGCCTTCGGCATCCAGCAGCCAGAGTGGCGCGGGGTGGCGCTCCAGCAGCAGGTCGCGGTGGGCCACCTCCAGTTCCAGGTTGCGCAGGTGGCCGGACATCCTTGCCGCGCGCACCAGATGAGGGCTCAGGCGCTTCAGCAGGTCGCGCTGCTGCATCTCCGGCAAGGCCGCGCCCACGGCCGTCAGCAGTGAGAGATAGACGCCCGAATCGGCCTGCTCGTGCAGCTTGATGCAGGAGATGTTGCTCATGCCGAAGGGGAGGTGGAATTCCTGGTAGTACGGGTCGCGGCGGATGCGTTGCGGGCCCAGGTCCTCCAGGTCGTGATACCAACTGCCCACCGGCCGTGGGACCAGCACGTCCTTGGCCGGATCGAGCTGGTGGTAGTAGGCGTTGTACACCTCCACGCAGGCGGGATCGCAAAGGTTGATGGAGGTGACCTGCGGCCGTTTCTCGTGCTGGTCGAGGAAGAGCATGGCGCCTAACTGGTGGCCGGTGGCCGCCGTCAGAAGTTCCAGCATTGGCCGCCAGGCGCCGCCATCCAGCACGCATTCGTAGCAGAGGTTGACCAGGCTGTCGTAGAGCTCGTCCATGTGCGGCATTGCGTGGCATTCCCGGCGATTGGTGGCGCTTTGCTTTCATATGGCACAGGCCAGGACTCCGTGCAAACCGCCGCTGGTCGGCCAACTGCACTCCCGCCTGGAAGCCTGGCTGAACGCCGTGTCAAGAAATCCTTACGAAGTCGGAGCGTCTGGCAGGCGGTATCGACGCTTTTTCAGGGCTGTAAGGAAAACTTTCCGTATGGGCCGTCCAGCGCGTCGCTCCGGGAGATTCCGCGCCTTGTTCGCCAGGCCCTGCCAGAGTGAGATGGCGCAAACAAAAAATCGGCCCGACGCCATGAATACAGAACTCACCCTCTACGGGTACTGGCGCTCCAGCGCTGCCTACCGCGTGCGTATCGCCCTCAACCTCAAGGGCCTGGCCTATCGCCAGGAGCCGGTACACCTGGTCAAGGATGGCGGCCAGCAGCATCAGGACGCCTACCGCGAACTCAACCCGCAGGGCCTGGTGCCGCTGCTGGTGGATGCCGGCAATGCCGGTGGCGAAATCCGCATCGCCCAGTCCCTGGCCATCCTCGAATACCTCGAAGAAGTCTTCCCCGTACCGGCCCTGCTGCCGGCCGACCCCGCCCAGCGCGCCCTGGTGCGCTCCCTGGCCATGCATATCGCCTGCGACGTGCATCCGCTGAACAACCTGCGGGTGCTGCAGTACCTCAAGGCTGAACTGGGCGTCGCCGACGAGGCCAAGGATGCCTGGTATCGCCACTGGGTGGACGTAGGTCTCGCCGCTGTGGAAAAGGGCCTGGAATCCTTCGGTGGCAAGCTCTCCCTGGGCAGCCGCCCCGGCTATCTGGAAGCCTGCCTGGTACCCCAGATCTACAACGCACGACGCTTCGACTGTGACCTGTCGGCCTATCCGCGCATCCTCGATATCGCTGCGCGCTGCGAAGCCCTCGAAGCATTCAGGAATGCTGCTCCGGAGGTACAGCCAGACGCGCAATAAGGTTTACCCGCCTTGCAAACTTCCGCCGGACCACAAGCCCGGCGGGTGAAATCCCGTCACGACAACAACAAAAGGTGACGCAATGAGTCAGATGCAACACTCGGGCGAGCTGAAACGCGGCCTGAAGAATCGCCACATCCAGCTGATCGCCCTCGGCGGCGCCATCGGCACCGGTCTCTTCCTCGGTTCCGCCGGAGTGCTCAAGTCCGCCGGTCCCTCGATGATCCTCGGTTATGCCATCTGCGGCTTCATCGCCTTCCTGATCATGCGCCAGCTGGGCGAAATGATCGTCGAAGAGCCCGTCGCCGGCTCCTTCAGCCACTTCGCACACAAATACTGGGGCGGTTTCGCCGGCTTTCTCTCGGGCTGGAACTGCTGGGTGCTCTACATCCTGGTCGGCATGTCCGAACTCACTGCCGTGGGCAAGTACATCCACTACTGGTGGCCGGATGTCCCCACCTGGGCCACCGCCGCCGTCTTCTTCCTGGTGGTCAACGCCATCAACCTGGCCAACGTGAAGCTCTTCGGCGAGGCCGAATTCTGGTTCGCCATGATCAAGGTGGTCGCCATCGTCGGCATGATCGTCCTCGGCTGCTGGATGCTGTTCAGCGGTAGCGGCGGCGAGCAGGCGACGGTCGCCAACCTCTGGGCCCATGGCGGCTTCTTCCCCAACGGCGTCAGCGGGCTGGTGATGGCCATGGCCTTCATCATGTTCTCTTTCGGAGGCCTGGAAATGCTCGGCTTCACCGCTGCCGAGGCCGACAAGCCGAAGCAGGTGATCCCGAAGGCCATCAACCAGGTCATCTACCGCATCCTGATCTTCTATGTCGGCGCCCTGGTCGTGCTGCTCTCCCTGAGCCCCTGGGACGCGCTGCTGGCCTCCATCAACGGCGCGGGCGATGCCTACAGCGGCAGCCCCTTCGTGAAGATATTCGCGCTGATCGGCAGCGACACTGCCGCCCACCTGCTGAACTTCGTGGTGCTGACTGCCGCCCTGTCGGTCTACAACAGCGGTACCTACTGCAACGGCCGCATGCTGCTGGGCCTGGCCGAGCAGGGCGACGCCCCGCGCGCCCTGGCCAAGGTGGACAAGCGCGGCGTACCGGTACGTTCGCTGCTGGTGTCGGCGGCCGTGACCTTCCTCGCAGTGGTGGTCAACTACGTGGTCCCGCAGAATGCGCTGGAACTGCTGATGTCCCTGGTGGTAGCTGCCCTGGTGATCAACTGGGCGATGATCAGCTACTCCCACCTGAAGTTCCGCCAGCAGATGGACAAGGACGGTGTTCGCACCGGCTTCCGCGCCCTCTGGTACCCGATGGGCAACTACCTGTGCCTGGCCTTCGTGCTGTTCATCCTCGGCATCATGCTGATGATCCCGGGCATCCAGGTGTCGGTGTACGCCATCCCGGTGTGGCTGCTGGTGATGTGGGGTTGCTACCGCCTGAAGCTCGGCAGCAAGGCCCAGGCCAGCAAGGTTGCAGGCTACGAAGCGGGTTGATATTCCGCTGTACGAACAATAACCCCGGCCTTGCGCCGGGGTTTTCTTTTGGATCTTCACGCTGGATGGGCGATTCGGTTTCGGGGATTTGAGGTTCGTTTGCTCGGTTCATGTACGAGTGGGCGTCAGGCTTCCGTTTCGCCTTGCCGGGCGAGTCCCTTTTTCAAACGCCAAAAAGGAACCAAAACGCTTACCCCTGCATCCGGGTTTGGCTTCGCCAAACTCCCCTCCCTCCATCGTTGCGCCGGGGGCACGGCGAGAGGGGCCATCCATGGCCCCACACGCCTCTCGCGGCATCCATGCCGCTCGTCCCCCTCTGCAACGATTCCGCTCGGCCTCCTGACGGGGCGCAGTCCCCGCCCCACCGCATCTGCCCCGTTTCAGGCCCATGTGGGCCTCAGGATGACTTGTGCCTCGCAGGCGCGAGTCACCCCTCGCCCTCTGGGAGAGGGGCTGGGGCGGGCCGCGTTCGGGTGAGGGTAGTGGTCGCCAGACTCAAATCTGAAACCGCGCCACCGACGACTGCATCGCACTGGCCACGGCGTCCAGGCTTTCGGCGGCGTTGGCGAGGTCGCGCATGGCCTGGCTGTTGCTCCGCGACATCTGGGCAATCAGCTCCACCCGGTGGGCCACTTCGCTGCTGGCCCTGGACTGCTCGCCAATGGTGTGGGAAATCTCCTCCACCACTTCCGCCGCACGGTGGGCGCCGCTGCGGATCTCGCTGATCGACTCACCCGCCTGCCGCGCCAGTCCAACACCGTCCTGCACACGCTCCACGCCCGTCTGCATGCTGTCCACCGCCTGCTGGGTGGACTCGCGGATGCGCTGGATCATCCCGGTGATCTCCTGGGTCGACTGCGCGGTGCGCGCCGCCAGGTTGCGCACTTCGTCCGCCACCACCGCGAAGCCGCGCCCGGCTTCCCCGGCGCGGGCGGCCTCGATGGCGGCGTTCAGCGCCAGCAGGTTGGTCTGTTCGGCGATGCCTTTGATCACCTGGATGATGGAGTGGATTTCCTCCGACGACTGACCCAGCGCCGTGATGGTGCTGGACGACTGGTTCACCGCCTCGGCGATTCGGTTCATGCCGTCCACCACGCCGAGTATCACCTTGCCACCGCTACCGGCGAGGTCTTCGGACTGCGCGGAAATGTTCTGCGCATTGCGGGCATGCTCGGCGATCTGGCCGATGTTGGCGATCATCTGCTCCATGGCCGCAGCCATGCTGGTGGCGCTGTCGGATTGCTCGCTGGCGCCGTCGACGATGCTCTGGGAGGTTTCGCTGAGGCGGTGGGCGGTGCCGCGCAGCTCCTCGCTCTCGTTGCGGATGGTGGCGATCATCTGCCGGAGGTTGCCCTGCATCTCGGCCAGGGCCCGTTGCAACTGGCCGGCTTCGTCGTCGCTGTCGATGCTGACCTGGGTGAGCAGGTTGCCCTGGGCGATGGCGCGGGCCACGCCGACGGTTTTCTCCAGCGGGCGCAGGACTGCGCGCATCAGCTGGCTGGTCACCAGGCAGAGCAGGCCGATCACCAACAGGATGCCGCCCACCAGCCAGGCGGCGGCACTGCTCACCGCGGCCTCGCCATCGCTGCGGGTCTTGGCCGCGTGGGCTTCGATCTTGCCGCTCAGCGCCTCGTTCTTCTCTTCCAGCTCGCCGAAGCTGCGCTCGAAGGCAGGCAGCTCGCCACGCGCCGCCTGCGGATCGCGCAAGGCGAGATTGACGATGCGCTCGGCATCGCCGATGTAAGCCTCCAGGGCCGGCTGGGACTCAGCGATGGCGCTGTGGATATCTGCCGTCAGGGGCAGCTTGGCGTTCTCGCCCAGGGTGCGGCGGAACCATTGGCTGTGGTCGCGCAGGTCATTGCGTACCTGGTCGGCCCCGGCCTGGTCGCCCGGCTGCACCACCAGCGCCGCCAGCACGTCGGCGCGCAGGGCGTCGTGCATCATGTCGCCCTCCAGGTGATTGCGCAGAGCGCTGACGCTCAATTGGTTCTCTGCCAGCGCTCCGGCCAGTTCGGTCTGTCCCCAATATCCGATGCCACCCAGCAGGGCTGCGGCCAGCACGCTGATCGCTCCGGAGGCGACCATTTTCTGTCTTATTTTCATGTCCCGTCCCCGCTGGTGAAGTCCGATGCTGGCAAGGGTAGTCCAGCCGCTAGAGACGTTATCGGCCGCTGGTTTGGCGCCATGAGGGGGGGGCGGATCCGCCCATTTCCTAGCGCTGCAACAGCCCCGCCCAGGCGGAAAGCGGAACCGCCTGATCCTCATGCCAGATGCGCTGCCAGAGCAGCTTGAGCCGGCCCAGGTCCCCCCGGTCGGTATGCCAGCGGCGAGCCTCCTTCACCGGTTGCCAGCGACCATCCCGACGTTCGGCGAGGATGAAGCGGAAGGGGTGGAAGCCAGTCATGCCCAGGCGCAGGTCGGTGACCACCAGCACCTGGTCGATCTGGTCGTAGCGCAGGATGCCGTGGGTGAACCAGGCCAGCCGCAGGTGCTGCGGCGAATCCCGCAGGCGCCGCGCCAGCTCGGTGCCCCGGGGGATGCGTTCCAGCCGTGGCGGTTCGTGGTCGAACCAGCTCACCAGGGCTTCGTGGTAGTCCTCGCCGTCGAGCACGATCACCCGCCAGAGCAGCGTGTTGAACGGCGTTGGCGTACTGAACATCGCCTGCGGGCGAATGCCGTCCCGCTCCAGCGCCTCCTGCACGTGCTGCTCGGCCATGAACTTGCCGCCGAGGGTCGAGAGCAGATAGAGGCTGGACAGCGCCAGCGCCGCCACCGGCAGCCGTGGGGGGCGGCCGCGAAGGCCGAACAGCACCCCGCCGATCACCGCCGCCAAGAGGGGCAGGGTGTAGAGCGGGTCGATGATGAAGATGCTCGACCAGGCGATGGGGGGCGTCATCAGTGGCCAGAACAGCTGGGTGCCATAGCTGGTGAAGCAATCCAGCAGCGGGTGGGTCACCAGCACCAGCCAGAGGGCGAGGAACAGCCGCTGCGTGGAATAGCGGGGATTCGGCCGCCATCGTCGCACCAGCAGGGTGAGCAATGCCGCCAGGGCGCTGAGCACGAAGATCGAATGGCTGAAGCCCCGGTGGTAAGTCATGGCCGCCACCGCATCGGTGTAGCGGATCACCACGTCCAGGTCGGGTAGCGTGCCGAGCACGGCGCCATAGAGCAGCGCCTTGCGCCCCTGCCAGCGGCCGAGCAGCGCGCCCTGGATGGTGGCGCCGAGCACCGCCTGGGTGAGTGAGTCCATCGCCGTCCCTCGAGAGTGATCCGCCGGCTAAGTTACTGCGCCGCTGTCTGATTCTGCAGTGGGAAATTTCCACCAGATTTTTCCGCTGGATTATTCGGCGAATGGCAGATGTTTGCGATGGATCATTCCCACTGGAGGCAGGCTGGGGGCACCCAGGATCAACTGGGTGCCCGTATTTCACTTTCATCCGCCGAAGCCCCGTCCCACGCGCCTTTCGCGCTAGTCCCAACGGACGATGCCCGCTCCCCGGGCCACCGATTTAATCCCTCCCCATAGAGCTCCGCGCCTGGCTTGCGCGGCGATAACGAGAATGAGGAGAACCGCATGGATATCCGTGGCCTGGGGTACGTCACCGTAGCCTCGACAGACCTGAACCGCTGGCGCGAGTACGCCGCCGGGGTGCTTGGCATGATGGTGGATGTCGTTGCGGACGAGCGGCTTTACCTGAAGATGGACGAGCGCCCCTACCGCATCCTGGTGGAGCGTGCCGACCGTGACGGCTACGGTGCCTGTGGCTGGGAAGTGGCCGGCAAGGCCGCCTTCGAGCAGGCCATTGCCGAACTGCAGCAGGCCGACGTCGAGGTCCAGCGTGCAACTGCCGCCGACGCGGCCGGCCGCAAGGTGCAGGAGCTGGCGCGCTTTGCCGACCCGGATGGCAACCGCCACGAACTGTTCTGGGGCCCGCAGCAGGATTTCGCCCCTTTCGTTTCCCCGGCCGGTGTCTCCGGCTTCGTCACCAGCGACCTGGGCATGGGCCACGCCGTGCTGCCGGCACCGTCCTTCGACCGCTGCCTGGACTTCTACGAGCGAGTGATGGGCTTCGGTCTTTCCGACCTGATGAAAGTGCGCTTCACCCCCGATCCGGCCGAGCCGGAAAAACGCATCCACTTCCTCCACTGCAATAACGGTCGCCATCACTCCCTGGCGCTGTTCGAGTGCCCGATCCCTTCGGGCTGCGTGCACCTGATGGTGGAAGTGGGCGAACTGGATGACGTGGGCCGTGCCCTGGACCGCATGCATGCCAGCGGCGTCAAGCTTTCCGCCACCCTCGGCCGTCACACCAACGACGACATGACCAGTTTCTACATGCAGACCCCGGGCGGCTTCGACCTGGAGTACGGCTGCGGCGGCAAGGTCATGGACTGGGAGCGCCACACCCCCTTCGAGAGCACCGTGGTCAGCCACTGGGGCCACGACTTCAGCGTTGGCCGTCGCTAAGGAGCCACCCATGGACAAACGCATGACCGCAGCCGACGTGGTCGGCCAGCTACGCGACGGGATGACCATCGGCATTGGCGGCTGGGGCCCAAGGCGCAAGCCCATGGCCCTGGTTCGCGAGATCCTCCGTTCCGACCTCAAGGACCTCACCGTGGTCGCTTACGGCGGCGCCGACGTCGGCATGCTCTGCGCTGCCGGAAAGGTGAAGAAGCTGATCTACGCCTTCGTCTCGCTGGATTTCATCCCGCTGGAACCCTACTTCCGCAAGGCCCGCCAGGAAGGCGCGGTGGAGGTGATGGAAATCGACGAAGGCATGCTGCTGCTCGGCCTCAAGGCCGCCGGCATGGGCGTGCCCTTCATTCCCACCGCCGTGGGCCTGGGCACCGATGTACTGCGCATCAACCCGGAGCTGAAGCTGGTCAGCTCGCCCTACGACGACAGCCGCGACTGGGTCGCCATGCCGGCGCTGAAGCTGGATGCCGCGCTGATCCACGTCGACCGCGCTGATGCCCGTGGCGTCTGCCAGATCGCCGGCCCGGACCACTACATGGACGACCTCTTCGTGCGTGCCGCCGAGAAGTCCTACGTGAGCTGCGACGAACTGGTGGACAGCGCCTGGTTCCACGAGGACCCGTCCCGCGCCCGCCAGGTGTTCTGGGAGCGCAACCGCACCAGTGCCGTGGTGCACCTGGCAGGCGGCGCCCACCCGTCGTCCTGCGCGCCGCTCTACGGCTTCGATACCGCCCACTTCAAGGCCTACAACGCCTCGGCTTCAGAGCCGGATGGCTGGCAGGCCTACATGGAACGCTACGTCAATTGCGGGGAAGCGGAATACCTGGCCCGTGTAGGCGGCCTGGACGCGATTCGCCAACTGCCGCTCCCGGTTTTCTGAGGACGCTGAGATGACTGCCACCAATCAACCCTACAGCCTCGCCGAACTGATGATCTGCGCCGCTTCCGAAGCGTTTGCGGACGACGGCGAGGTACTCGCCACCGGCATCGGCGTATTGCAGCGCCTGGCCGCGTCTCTGGCGATGCTCAACAGCAACGCCCAATTGATGATGACCGACTCCGAAGCCTTCATGGTCGCCGAGCCGGTGCCCATCGGCCCGCGCGGCGGCTACCAGCCCAAGTTCGACAGCTGGATGGGCTTCTCGCGCATCTTCGACAACGTCTGGAGTGGCAAGCGCCACGCCCTGGTGGGCCCGGTGCAGATCGACCGCTTCGGCCAGGCCAACATTTCCTGCATCGGCGACCACGCCAAACCGAAGTCGCAGATGCTCGGGGTGCGCGGCTTCCCCGGCAACTCCATCAGCCACGCCAACTCCTTCATGGTCCCCGGCCACAACAAGCGGGTGTTCGTGGATGGCGAAGTGGATGTGGTGGCCTCCGTTGGCTACAACCCCGAGCGCCTCGCCCGTGGCTGGTCCCTGGACGAGATCGACATCCGCCTGATCGTCACCGATCTCTGCGTCCTCGACTTCCAGGGCCCCGACCGGCAGATGCGCATCCGCTCGCTGCATCCGGGTGTCACCGCGGACGAAGTGCAGGCCGCCACCGGCTTCCCGCTGCACGTGCCGGACGAGATCCCGACCACCGCCGCGCCGACCCTCGAACAACTGATCCTCATCCAGCAACTGGACCCGCACAACCTGCGCGCCAGCCAGCTCAAGGACAACCCGCCGGGCGTGCGTGCCCAGGCCGTGACCCACTAAGGCGGAGCCGCACACATGAGCCACGAACAGCCCGAAGCAGAGGTGGTGCAGTACGAGGTGCAGGGCCCACTGGCCCTGGTCACCATGCATCGTCCCGAGTACCACAACGCGCAGAATTCACGCATGACCTACGCCCTGGACGCCGCCTTCAAGCGCGCCTGCGACGACGACAACGTCAAGGTCATCGTCCTGCGTGGCGCCGGCAAGCATTTCTCCGCCGGCCACGACATCGGCACGCCGGGTCGCGATGTCAACCAGAGCTTCGAGCGCACCAGCCTCTGGTACGACCACGTGAACAAGCCGGGCGGCGAGTTCCTCTATGCCCGCGAGCAGGAGGTCTACCTGGGCATGTGCCGGCGCTGGCGCGACATGCCCAAGCCGACCATCGCCATGGTCCAGGGCGCCTGCATCGCCGGCGGGCTGATGCTGGCCTGGGTCTGCGACCTGATCATCGCCTCGGAAGACGCCTACTTCTCCGATCCGGTGGTGCGCATGGGTATTCCCGGTGTCGAGTACTTCGCCCATGTGCACGAACTGAATCCCCGCATCGCCAAGGAATTCCTCTTCCTTGGCGAGCGCATGGGCGCCGAGCGTGCCTATCAGATGGGCATGGTCAACAAGGTGGTGCCCCGCGACGTGCTGGAAGACGTGACCCTGGACGTGGCGCGGCGCATCGCGCAGATGCCGCGCATGGGCCTGCAGCTCACCAAGCAGGCGGTGAACAACGCAGAAGACCTGATGGGCAAGCGCGCCACCATGGACATGGTGTTCGGCCTGCACCACTTTGCCCACGTGCACAACGAACTGATCAGTGGCGACAAGCTGGGTGGCTACGACGCCCGCGCCATGGCTCAGTCCCAGCGCAACCCGTCGGAGGCGTGATGGCGATCTCCCTCGACACCCGCCTGACCCGCCTGCTGGGCTGCCGCTACCCGATCATCCAGACCGCCATGGGCTGGGTGGCCGACCCGCGACTGGTGGCGGCCACCGGCAATGCCGGCGGCTTCGGCTTCCTTGCCGGGGCCACCATCGAACCGCAACACATGGAAGCTGCCATCCTCGAGACCAAGCGGCTGACCGACCAGCCTTTCGGCGTCAACTTCCACATGTACCAGGCCAACGCCGGCGAGATCGTCGAGCTGGTGCTCAAGCACGGCGTGCGTGCGGTGAGCTACAGCCGCTCGCCGGGCAAGGCGATGGTCGCCCGGCTGAAGGATGCAGGCGTCGTCTGCATCCCCACCGTAGGCGCCCTGAAGCATGCGGTGAAAGCCGTGGAAATGGGCGCCGACGCGGTGACCGTGCAGGGCGGGGAGGGCGGTGGCCACACCGGCGCGGTGCCCACCTCGATCCTGCTCGGCCAGGTCGTGGATGCCGTCGATGTCCCTGTGGTTGCCGCCGGCGGCTTCAAGGACGGACGCGGACTGGTGTCCGCCCTGGCCCTCGGCGCCGATGGCATCGCCATGGGCACGCGCTTCCTGATGAGCGCCGACAGCCCGGTGCCAAAGGCCACCCTGGAACGCTACCTGAAGGTCCGCGATCCGGCTGCCATCATCGTCAGCCGCGCCATCGACGGCATGCCGCAGCGGATGATCCGCAACGAATTGCTCGACAGCCTGGAGCGCTCCGGCGGCCTCAAGCGCCTCTTGCTGGCCCTGCGCAGTGCCCTGGCCTACCGCCGCCACAGCGGCGCCAGCATCGGCCAGTTGCTCGGCAGCGCCCTGAAGCTCGGCGGCACTGATGGCCTGACCGCCGCCCAGACACTGATGGCCGCCAACGCGCCCATGGTGATCCAGAAGGCCATGGTCGACGGCCTTCCAGCCGAGGGCGTGCTGCCCGCCGGACAGGTCGCCGCCAGCATCGACAGCCTGCCGGGCTGCGCCGAACTCATCGAATCCATCGTGCAGCAGGCCGAGCAGCGACTCGCCGAGCTGTGCCGCCGTGCGTCCTGAGGGGGAGAAGGTCATGGCCACACCGTTTCACATCAGTCTCGATAACGGCATCGCCGAGATGGTCTTCGACCATCCGCCGGTGAACGCCTTCGACAGCAAGGGCTGGGCAGCCATCGCCGCCGAGCTGGAACGCCTGGGTGAATCGCCCGAGGTCCGCGTCATTGTAATCCGTGCCGAGGGGCGGGGTTTCTGCGCCGGTGTGGACATCAAGGAACTCGCCGCCGACGGTAACCTGATCGTCGCCGTCAACAAGGGCAACTACGACAGCTTCAAGGCCGTCCACCGCAATCCCAAGCCAGTGATCATCGCCGTGCACGGCTTCGTCCTCGGTGGCGGCATCGGCCTCTGCGGGGCGGCGGACATCCTGGTTGCCTCCGACTGCGCGCGCTTCGGCGTGCCCGAGGTGGACCGTGGCGCCATGGGCGGCGGAGCCCACCTGCAGCGCCTGTTCCCGGTGCAGAAGGTGCGCCACATGTACTTCACCGGCGAAATGATCGACGCCGCCGAGGCCTACCGCCTGGGCGCCGTGGAGCGCGTGGTACCCCGCGACGAACTGCGCGAGGCGGCCCTGGATATCGCCCGCAAGATCGCCGCCAAGAGCCCGGCCATGATCGCCCTGGCGAAAGAGGCGCTGACCGGTATCGAGGACGGCAACCTCGAAGACAAATACCGCTGGGAGCAGGGCTTCACCCTGCAGGCCTATCGCTCGCTGGATTCCCAGGAAGCCCGCGATGCCTTCGTCGACAAGCGCGCTGCCACCTTCAAGGGCTAAAGCCATGGAACTGACCTACACAGCTGAACAGCGGGCCTTCCGTGAGGAGGTTCGCGCCTGGATGGCGGCCAACGTGCCGGCCCAGCCGCTGCAATCCTTCGATTGCGAAGAAGGCTTCCGCCAGCACCGCGCCTGGGAAGCCAAGCTCAACGAGGGCCGCTGGGGCATGGTGACCTGGCCCAAGGCACTCGGCGGACGCGGCTGCGACCTGATCGAGTGGCTGATCTTCGAAGAGGAGTACTACCGCGCAGGCGCCCCGGCCCGCGTGAACCAGAACGGTATCTTCCTGCTTGGCCCGACCCTGATGGAGTTCGGCACTGCCGCGCAGCAGGAACGCTTCCTGCCGAAGATGGCCACGGGCGAAGAAATCTGGGCCCAGGGCTGGTCCGAGCCGAACGCCGGTTCCGACATGGCGGCCATCCGCTGCCGCGCCGAGCGCAAGGGCGACGTCTACGTCATCAACGGCCAGAAAACCTGGTCCACCCGCGCCGTCTGGGCCGACTGGCTGTTCGGCCTGTTCCGCAGCGACCCGCAGTCCAGCCGCCACCACGGCCTGACCTTCATCCTCCTGCCGCTGAACAGCCCCGGCATCACCGTGCGCCCGATCCCGCAGCTCAACGGCCTGCCGGGCTTCGCCGAAATCTTCTTCGATGACGTGGAAGTGCCTGTGGATAACGTGCTGGGCGGGGAAGGCATGGGCTGGCACGTGGCGATGTCCACCGCCGGCTTCGAACGCGGCCTGATGCTGCGCTCCCCGGCCCGCTTCCAGGAAACCGCACGACGCCTGGTGCAGCTCTACCTGGCCAACCGTGAACAGGCGGACCTCGACCCGGCCATTGGCGAAGCGGTAATGCGCGCCTGGATGGACGCCGAAGCCTACACCCTGAATACCTACATGACCGCGTCCCGGCTGGGGAAGGGCGGCAAGATTGGCCCGGAATCCTCCACCAACAAGATCTTCTGGTCCGAGCTGGACCAGCGCATGCACGAGACGGCGCTGTCGATCCTCGGCCTGCGCGGCGAACTGCTGCCCCACGCGCCGGATGCTGGCGACGTCGGCCACTGGCTGGACGGCTTCCTGTTCGCCCAGGCCGGCCCGATCTACGCCGGTACCAACGAGATCCAACGCAACATCATCGCCGAGCGCATGCTCGGTATGCCGCGAGCTTGAGGAGCGCGCCATGGACTTCACCTTCAGCGACGACCAACTGCTGTTCCAGGACAACGTGCGCGCCTTCCTCACCAACGAAGTGATCCCGGAGCGTATCCGCGAGCTGTGGCAGAGCGAGAGTGGCCGCAGCGACGAACTCTGGACCCAGCTCACCGAACTGGGCCTCACCGCCATCACCGTGCCGGACGGCTTCGGTGGGCTGGACATGAACGAACTGGACTTCGTTCTGCTGGCCCAAGAGTGCGGCTACGCCGGCCTGCCCGAACCGCTGGTGGAAACCATGCTGGTGGGCGTGCCGCTGCTCACCTCCCTGGCGGGCCAGCTCGACCTGCAAGGCGAATGGCTGACCCGCATCGCCGAAGGCAGGGCCCGCCTCGCCGTGGGCGAACCGGGTAACCCGCTGGTGGCCGACGCCCATGTGGCCGACCTGCTGCTGCTGCCCCATGGCGATGAAGTGCATGCCGTGCTGCCTGCACAGGTGCAGCTCACCCGCAATGAATCGGTGGACCCGAGCCGCCAGCTCTACCGTGTCGACTGGACGCCTAGCGCGCAAACCCGCGTGGCCGAAGGCGAGCAGGGCTGGGCACTGTGGGCCGCGGCGAAGAACCGGGGCGCGCTGGGCACCGCCGCCCAGTTGCTGGGCCTGGCCAAGCGCATGGTCGACCTGGCGGTGGACTACAGCTTCGAGCGCAAGCAGTTCGGCAAGCCCGTGGGTTCCTTCCAGGCGGTGAAGCACCTGATGGCCAACGTCGCGGTGCTGATCGAGTTCGCCAAGGGCCCGCTCTACCGCGCCGCCCATGCTGTCGCCAATGACCTGCCGGAGCAGGACATCCAGGTTTCCCACGCCCGCATCGCCTGCGCCGAAGCCGCGCTGCTGGCGGCGAAAAACGCCATCCAGACCCACGGCGCCATGGGATACACCTGGGAAGTGGACCTGCAAATGTTCATGAAACGCGCCTGGGCCCTGGACAAGGTCTGGGGCGACCGCGGCTGGCACAAGGCGCGGGTACGCCAGGCATTGTTCTCCGGCGCCGTCGAGCCGGGGGCGGGCAATACCTTCTGACCATTCTTGCCCTCACCCCAACCCTCTCCCGCAGGCGGGAGAGGGGGCTGTCCGTGCACTGGTTGAGTCCGGCACGAGCCGCTTTGCTCCCCTCTCCCCCCCGGGAGAGGGGGCGGGGGTGAGGGAAGTCACCATTCACTCCATTCCTGACTATCCGAGACCACCATGCCCGAAGCCTACATAGTCGACGCCCTGCGCACCCCCACCGGCCGGCGCAAGGGCGGCCTGAGCCAGATCCACGCCGCCGACCTCGGCGCCCATGTGCTGCGCGAACTGGTCGCGCGCAACGCCATTCCCGACGCCGACTACGACGACGTGATCTTCGGTTGCGTCGACACCATCGGCCCGCTGGCCGGTGACATTGCCCGTACCTGCTGGCTGGCCGCCGGCCTCGACCAGGCCGTGCCCGGCACCACCATCGACCGCCAGTGCGGCTCGTCCCAGCAGGCGGTGCATTTCGCCGCCCAGGCCGTCATGAGCGGCACGCAGGACGTGGTGATTGCCGGTGGCGTGCAGACCATGACCCAGATTCCGATTTCCTCGGCCATGACCGCCGCCGAGCCCTTGGGCTTCACCGATCCCTTCTCCGGCTCCGAAGGCTGGGTGAAGCGCTACGGCACGGTGCCGCCGACCCAGTTTCGCTCGGCGCAGATGATCGCCGAGCGCTGGGGCCTTTCCCGCCAGGCGCTGGAGGCCTACGCCCTGGAATCCCATCGCCGCGCCCTGCACGCCATTGCCGAAGGCCGCTTCGCCCGCGAGATCGTCCCGCTGGCCGGTGTCGAGCATGACGAAACCCCGCGCCAGACCAGCCTGGACAAGATGGCTGAGCTGGAAACCCTGTTCGGTTGTGACCGCGTCACCGCTGGCGTATCCAGCCAGACCTGCGATGGCGCCAGCGCGCTGCTGGTGGTTTCCGAGGCAGCGCTCAAGCGCTACAACCTGACACCCCGCGCCCGCATCCACCACATGAGCGTGCGCGCCGACGACCCGGTGTGGATGCTCACCGCACCGATTCCCGCCACCGAGTACGCCCTGAAGCGCGCCGGTATGAAGCTGGCGGACATCGACCGGGTAGAGATCAACGAGGCCTTCGCCTCCGTCGCCATGGCCTGGCTGCAGGAAACCGGATACCCCCACGACCGCACCAACGTCAACGGCGGCGCCATCGCCCTCGGCCACCCCCTGGGCGCCACCGGCACCCGCCTGATGTGCACCCTGCTGCACGAGCTGGAACGCAGCGGCGGTCGCTATGGGATGCAGACCATGTGCGAAGGCGGTGGGCAGGCGAACGTGACCATCATCGAGCGGCTTTAACCCCCGCACGGACAAAACCCCCTCTCCCACTGGGAGAGGGCTGGGGTGAGGGCAACCCACCCCCGCACGAACTCACCGGAGAACCCCAAATGCCAATCTGCCAAAACCGCTCCGTCATCATCACCGGCGCCGGTGGCGGGCTGGGTCGGGCCTATGCCCTGGCCTTCGCCGCCGAAGGCGCCAAGGTCGTGGTCAACGACATCAACCTGCCGGCCGCCGAAGCCGTGGTCGCACAAATCCGAGCCACCGGCGGTGAAGCTATCGCCAATAACGGCGACATCACCCACTACGCCGCCGCCGGTGAAATCGTGCGCCAGGCCATCGAGGCCTTCGGCGACCTGCACGTGCTGGTGAACAACGCCGGCATCTGCCGCGACCGCATGTTCGCCAGCCTCACCGAAGCCGATTGGGACGCCGTGATGGCGGTGCACCTCAAGGGCCACTTCTGCCTCGCCAGCCACGCCGTGAAGCACTGGCGCGAGCAATCCAAGGGTGGCGCGCAGGTCAAGGCGCGGATCATCAACACCAGCTCCGGCGCCGGCCTGCAAGGCTCCATCGGCCAGTCCAACTACGCCGCAGCCAAGGGCGGCATCGCCTCCCTGACCCTTGTGCAGGCTGCCGAACTGGCGCGCTACGGCATCACCGCCAACGCCCTGGCCCCGGCCGCGCGTACCGGCATGACCGAAGACGTGTTCGCCGATGTGATGAAGAAACCCGAAGACGGCTTCGACTACTTCGCCCCGGAGAACGTCGCGCCCCTGGTCGTCTGGCTGGGCTCTGAAGAATCCCAGCAGGTCACCGGCCGCATGTTCGAAGTGGAAGGCGGCAAGCTCTCCATCGCTGACGGCTGGCGTCGTGGCCCCGAGTTCGACAAGGGCGCACGCTTTGCGCCGGCGGAGTTGAGCGGGGTAGTGCAGCAGCTGCTGGCCGAGGCCGTGCCAGCGCAAAAGGTCTATGGCAGCTGAGCCTGTCGTCATACTGAGGCGCCCGGTAACCCAGGTTCCGGGCGCCAGTGTTGCCCTATTGCGTGAACTGATCGGGCTGGTCTACGAAGGCCTGAACGAAACCACCCCCTGGCTCGGCCTGCCTGAGCGTCTGCGCCATGTGCTGGTCGCACGCAACGTCACGGTCACCCTGCATCATTCCGATGACCGCCCCTCCGATCTCCAGGTGATGTCCGTCGAGCCCCATGACGAAACGGACTGGCTGCTGGCCGAACAGGTCCACCGCGAGCGCTTCACCCATATCGAGCTGTTGGACCCCGAGTCGGTGCTGCCGGGCGATATCCTCGTTTTCGGTCCGCGTGATGTGGAACCTGATTGCGCCGAGTTCATGCGTTCCCTTGATGTCTCCAGCTGCCTTCGAACCTGCTTCGCCGAGCCCGGCGGCATGCGCTGTTGGGTCGACGTGGTGCGTGGGCACAAAGCGTCGGAACAGGGCTTCTCGTCCAGCGACGTGGAGCTGATCAGGAACCTGCTACCGCACCTTTTCCGCGCCCTTGGGCTATACGCACGGCTGCAGCGCCAGGAGGCGGAACGCTCGATCTACGAGGGGTGTCTGGATCACCTGGTGCTGGGCTGCCGGCCCTGGCGGTATGGCTCGGGGTAGGGCAGCGCCGCCGCGTCACGGCGCTGGCCTCGGCGTGAGCCCCATCGGCATCCGTAGGTTGGTTAGAGCGAAGCGAAACCCAACGATCCTGGGTTACGCCCCAACCCCATTGCCCCAAACGGCCCCTCCCCGAGTACGGAAGCGGGGTCACTCACTCAGTTCACCCACTCCTGGCGTTGGAAGTGGCCTGGTAGTTCAGTTGGACGAGGGCCGTCATGCCCTTCGCGGTTAAGGTGGGCACTCACCTGCCTGCCCGAACGGCGCCAATTTCGCGACCGATCGCCAGCGTTCCCCGGACTCCACAGGTCTACTCGCCAGAACAACAATAAGGATCGCCTGCATGTCAGTACCTTTCTCCGTAAACCGGCCTTGCCGTCTGAATGAAGTCTCCGTCTGGGACCAGGAAGCCGATGTGATTGTCGTCGGCTTTGGGGCCGCGGGCGCCTCCGCCGCCATCGAGGCCGCCAGCGCGGGAGTCCGGGTCGTGCTGCTGGAGGCCACCTCCGGCAACGGCGGTACCAGCGCGCTTTCGGGGGGCGAGATCTACCTGGGCGGCAGCGGCGGCACCCCGGTCCAGCGGGAGGCCGGCTTCAACGACGACACCGAAGACCTGTATCGATACCTGATGATGGCCGGCGGCCCGGATGCCGACGAGGCCAAGGTGCGCCTCTACGCGGAGAACAGCCTGGACCATTACCACTGGCTGGTGGCCCAGGGCGTCCCCTACAAGAACACGTTCCTGCCGGAGAAGATGCTTGAACCGGTGACCGACGATTGCCTGATCTGGTCCGGCAGCGAGGAGGCCTGGCCGTTCGCCGAGGAGGCCACGCCGTGTCCGCGCGGCCACGCGCCGCAGTACAAGGGCTGGGGCGGTGGCCGCCTGCTGATGGACGTCCTTGCGGCCCGCGTCAGCGAACTGGGCGTCGAAGTGCACTATGACAGCCGCGTGATGGCACTGGTGGCCGATGACGATGGCAAGGTCCACGGCGTGGTGGTGCGTAGCGATGGCCGCCTGCGTTTCGTCCGTGCGCGCAAGGGCGTGATCCTGTGCGCTGGCGGCTTCGTCATGAATCGCGAGATGGTACGCAGCCATGCCCCGCAGTTGATGCATAACGAAAATCCGATCGGCACACCGGGTGACGACGGTAGCGGCATTCAGTTGGGCATTAGTGTCGGCGGCGCGGCCATCCACATGGACGAGGCCTTCGTCAGCTTGCCGTTCTATGCGCCGGAATCCCTGGTCAAGGGCATCTTCGTCAATGAGCGCGGACAACGCTTCATCAACGAGGACAGCTACCACGGCCGCATCGGCTACCACATCCTCCGTCAAGGCGGAAACCGGGTGTTCCTGTTGGCGGACAACGCCACATTCGAGCGTCCCGCCGAGTTCACCCGTATCGATATCGCCGCCGTCGGCGAGAGCTGGGACGAGGTGGAGCAGGAGTTGGGGATGCCGGAGGGGACCCTGGCAGCGAGCGTGGCCTTCTTCAACCGTCATGCCGCCGAGGGCCGTGACCCGCTCTTCCATAAGGCGGCAAAGTGGCTCAAACCGCTGAACGAGCCGCCCTTCGTCGCCCTGGACTGCCGCTTCGATTACGCCTTCTTCCCTCACTTCACCTTTGGTGGCCTCGACACGCTGCCTACCGGCCAGGTGCTGACCGCGCAGCGTGAACTTGTCGCCGGCCTCTATGCAGCAGGGCGCACCAGTTGCGGCCTGCCACGCTGGGGCGGTGGCTACAGCTCGGGCATGTCGCTGGCGGACGCTACGTTCTTCGGCCGGCAGGCCGGTCGCCACGCGGCGACGCAGGGCTGAGTTCGACAAGGGCGCGCGTACCAGTCCGGCGAAGTGGGCGCGGTGGTCGAACGCCTGCTTGCCGAAGCCGTCCTCACTCAGAAGGTCTACGGCACCTGATCCAGTTCGGGAGAGTTTCCTGTAGGGGCGAATTCATTCGCCAAGGGCAGCGCAGCTGCCCCCAAGACCGGCACACGATAACCGCCGTAGGAGCGAGCTCTGCTCGCGAACAACCCCACCCCAAATCCGCTCCCATGGATTTCGCATCTCCCGAAAAGAAAGAAGGCGCCACAGGTGGCGCCTTCTGCCTTTCGAGGTGCATACATCATGAATTGCCTGCCTCTGAACTGCTCCGGGGGTTAGCTGATGCGGTTGGCGCCAGTGCGGTCGGAACCGCCTTCAGCCACTTGGAAAGCCTGGGTGCGGTCGGAACCACCTTCAGCTACACGCAGGGCTTGTGAGCGCTCGGAGCCATTCTCGGCAACATCGAAAGCCTTGGTACGGTCGGAACCACCTTCAGCGACACGCAGGGCCTCGGAGCGCTCGGAACCGTTCTCGGCAACATCGAAAGCCTTGGTACGGTCGGAACCACCTTCAGCGACACGCAGGGACTGGGAGCGTTCGGAGCCATTCTCTGCAACGCGGTGGATGCTGGTGCGGTCAGCGCCACCTTCGGCGACGCGGTGGATGGAAGTGCGATCGGAACCACCCTCAGCAACCGACAGTGCAAAAGCGGAGGCGGACAGGCTGGCGATGAACAGGCTGGCGAAGATTTGCTTTTTCATTTTGGTCACCTTGGTTGGAAGGGGTTGAAATTCGTCTACGGGGTCCATGTTACTGATGCGGTTTCGATGAAGAAGTGATGCTGCGTAATGGTTACCATCGACGCTATTGATGGTTCATTTATTTCAATTAAAAACAATTACTTATGGCTGCTTTAAGGGTGCAGTCGCGTTAAGTGGAACAGCTTTTTCTGCTAGCTGGAATAATCAGTTTTCTAGATGTATTCAGGCTGGGTTTGCTCGTTTTCTGAGCATCTGCTGAATCGAGGCGCTCGCCGCCACCCGGTGTGCCGGTGGCAGCGAGCTTGCCCTGTCTGCGTTTCAGAGGTTGTCGGCGTCGATGATGGCCTTGGTGAAGGCCTGCGGATCTTCCTGGGGCAGGTTGTGGCCGATGCCACCGGTGATCAGCCGGTACTCGTACTTGCCGGTGAAGCGCTTGGCATAGTCCTCGGCCTTCGGGTGCGGCGCACCGTTGGCGTCACCTTCCAGGGTGATGGTCGGCACGCTGATGGAAGGGGAGGTGGCCAGCTTCTGCTCCAAGGCCTCGTACCGGCTTTCCCCTTTCTCCAGGCCCAGGCGCCAGCGGTAGTTGTAAACGGTGATGGCGACGTGGTCGGGGTTGTCCAGGGCAGCGGCGCTGCGATCGAAAGTGGCGTCGTCGAACGCCCATTTCGGCGAGGCCAACTGCCAGATCAGCTTGGCGAAGTCATGGGTGTTCTGCTCGTAGCCGGTGCGGCCGCGCTCGGTGGCGAAGTAGAACTGGTACCACCACTGCAGTTCGGCCTTGGGCGGCAGCGGCTTCTGGCCCGCAATCTGGTTGCCGATCAGATAGCCGCTGACTGATACCAGCGCCTTGACCCGTTCCGGCCAGAGTGCAGAGACGATGTCGGCCGAGCGCGCCCCCCAGTCGTAGCCGCCGAGCACGGCCTGTTTGATCTTGAGCGCATCCATGAAGTCGATGACGTCACTGGCCAGTGCGGCCGGCTGACCATTGCGAACGGACTGCTCGGAGAGGAAGCGCGTATCGCCATAGCCCCGTGCATAGGGCATCAGCACCCGATAGCCCTTGTCCGCCAGCAGAGGCGCTACCTTCTCATAGCTGTGGATATCGTAAGGCCAGCCGTGCAGGAGGATGACCACGGGACCATCGGCGGGGCCGACCTCGGCGTACGCCACGTCCAGCAGCCCGGTCTTTACATGTTTCAGCTGGCCGAACGGGGAGGCCTGCACACTCTGGCTGCTGGCGCTGGTCGCTGCGGGTGCCGCGCTCGTGGAGGCTTGCGCGTGGGCCAAGCCGAGCTGCATCAGGGTCAGAGCGAGAATCGACGAGCCGACCCAGCGGCGGCGTTTATTGCCGGTTGCCTTGTTCTGCATTGCCATCTTCATGAGGATGTCTCCGTTGCAAGCGTTTGGCTGGGGGCCGGTCGACCCCGTTCAAGTGACGCATGCAGTTGAACACCCCGAGGTATCTGGCCTGTGTCAGTTCACTGGTCGAATTCGTGCCCATGTATCTCGATGCATTTCAGACACACTGTGATGCATAGCGATCCTGTCCTTCGCGGGGGCGGGCCATACGGCGTTGGCAGCTCAAATGAAATCCGGGAAAACTCCCCCCCTGTGGGGGCGAATTCATTCGATAAGGGCAGCGCACGATTACCGTCGTAGGAGCGAGCTCTGCTCGCGAACAACCCCACCCAAATCCGCCCACCTGTAGGGGCGATTTCAATCGCCAAGGGCAACCCCGTTGCCCCAACAAACAAAGGCCCCTCTCCACATCGGAGAGGGGCCCAAATACACCGCAAATCACCTCACGCCCAACGGCAACTCCTCCATCTTCACCAACAGCCAGAAGTCCTCCAGGTTGCTGCGAGACAAATGAATCAACGCATCCACCAGCGCGCTTTCCTTGATGTTGTCCAGATACGGCCCGGGAATCCCCTCCCGTAGCGCCGCATTGTCCAGATCGACCTCGGCAATCATCTGCACCGCATGCAGCCGCGAATCCAGACGGTCCAGCAGCTCCCGCAGCCGACGCTCCTCAAGGTCAATGCTCATGCCGACACCTCCTTTCCCGAGGCCATAAAGGCCGGCAAATCTCGCCACGCCACCCACACCTCGCCCTGCCAGCGCACCACGCCAATTCGTCTGCCCTCATAGCTCAGAACATCACGGCACGGCGCCGCATCCGGCACCCGGTGATAGTCATGCAGCGTCGGCACCAGCACCTCGCTGAGCCAACGGCCGACCTCGCCGTGCACAGGCCCACCAAACTGGAACAGCACCTTGTAGGCACCGATGTCGCTGATGGCGGTGACCTCTTTATGGAAGTCATGGGTGTAGCCGAGGCAGAGGGTTTGTTGCTCGTGAGGTTCCAGGGCCTGGAGCAGGGGGAGGGCGTCGGAGTGGCCGATCAACCGGGCGAAGTCATGGGCGACGAACCAGGGCTGGTTGTCGATCATCACTGTGCGTAGGCGGTGGGAATGGCGGTAGAAAACGATGGGGGTGTATGCGTCGTGCATGGTGGTACTCCTGCTAAGTGAAAGAGTTGCCACCTGCGTCGCCAAACGTGGGTGGCAAATCGCGCGGGGTTGGCGAACCGGTTAGCAGGAACCCGGCAGACCCGAAGGTCTCCCCGCGCGATCTGCCATAAAGCAATGCAGGCTTTCTGCATTCGTGCGGGGACCTGCAAGAACGTCCGCCGTTCTCGCAAGCACCTTGCTGGCGCTATCGCGCCTGCTAATGTCGGGTCGCCAAACCCGGCCACGGGATTGACCGTGACGGCGGGGACACTAGCTATGGTGCGCGTAGGGCCTCAAGGCTAACGGGCTGTAGGAAAGTTCTCTGTAGGGAGGGGGAAAGAGAGTCGGAAGTGTCTGTAGGAAGTGGCCGTGAAAGGGCAAATACAGAGTGGCTATGGAGGTAGCAGGTGGCTGCTTTTGGCCGGCTTCTACCGGTCGCGACGGGCAGATATCAGCCTGAAGGTCTAGGCTGCGCGACTAGACTTACTGATTGCAGTTCAGATTGGCATCCGTTTCGCGTGCTCAGCGAAGGCGTTGAGGGAAATCCCTCATTGTCTGGCGGTGATGCGCCTCCCTAGCATTGCTCCCGGTAATCGACTCGATCGACGGAGAAAATTCATGACTACCGTACCGACTGACGACAAGCGCCCGACCCCTGACCCGGCCGAGGACAATGCCTTTTTCCCTTCGCCGTATTCGCTCGGCCAGTTCACGTCCCCCAGATCCGACCTCAGTGGTGCCGACTATCCGAGCCCCTATCGCGGCGGGCGTTGGAAGGTCCTGATGATCGGGGCCGATGAGCGCTATTTGCTGATGGACAACGGCACCCTGTTTTCGACGGGAAACCACCCCGTAGAGACATTGCTGCCCATGTACCACCTGGATAAAGCCGGTTTTGACTTCGACGTCGCGACGCTGTCCGGGAACCCGGTCAAATTCGAGTTCTGGGCCATGCCCTCCGAAGACGCCGAGGTGAAAGGGCAGTACGCCAAGTATCGCGATCAGTTCAAGACTCCGCTCAAGCTGGCTGATGTGATCGAGCAGAAGCTGGGCGAAGACTCCGACTATATCGGCGTGTTCATTCCTGGCGGGCACGGGGCCTTGATCGGTCTGCCCAAGAGCCAAGACGTGAAAAAGGTCCTTCAGTGGGCTGCGGCCAACGACAAGTTCGTGATCTCTCTTTGTCATGGCCCCGCGGCTCTGCTCGCAGCAGGCATCGGTGAAAGCCGGGACACCTGCATCTACAACGGCTACAAGATCTGCGCGTTTCCCGATGATCTGGACGCGAAGACCCCTGACATCGGTTACATGCCCGGCCATCTGACCTGGAAATTCGGGGAAGAACTGAAGGCGCTGGGCCTTGAGATCATCAACAAGGACATCTCGGGTGCAACCCACCAGGACCGGAAACTGCTCACCGGCGACAGCCCGCTCGCGGGCAACGCCCTGGGCAAGCTGGCGGCCGCCGCGTTGCTGAAAGAGGTCGCAGCGGGGTGACTCAGGACGTGGCCGAGGCGGCATTTCGAGCCGTCCTTGCGATCGAGAGTGCTCAAGCGCTTTCGGTGATCCAAGAGTCGATCCGCGCCTTTACCATGCCCTTTGGTTACGACCGCTTCGTCCTGTTTTCCGCTACATCGGCACGAGACGAAGTGGTCGAACGCATCTACTGGGTGGAGGGTAACTGGTTCGATGAGGAGGCTACGGTCGACGCACAGACCTATGTCCGGCGCTGTCCGGTAACGCGCCATATCCTTGAGGCCCGTGAGCCCTTTTACTGGAGCAAGGTGAAGGGCAACGGCGGCGAGCTTTACAGGGTGGTTCGCACCCCGGTGGGCCCCGGCGTTCATGGATTGCAAATACCCGTATTCGGTCCATTGGGGCTTGAAGGTGCCATGAGCCTTGGCGGGGAGCGGGTGGATGCGACTCATCGGGTTCGCCTGGCGCTGAGCATCGTGGCCACGGCTGCATTTTTCTCCGCTCGCCGGTTGCTGGAGTCGCCAGTGGGCGAGGTATACAGAAAACTTTCCGAGCGTGAGCGCGAAGTCCTGGCGTGGACTGCTGCAGGAAAACGTCAGGCGGATATCGCCGCAACGCTCGGTCTGTCGGAGCGTACGGTGGAAAACCATTTGCGTTCGGCGCGTCGCCGTCTTGGCGTTGCAACGACAGCCCAGGCCATCACCTTTGCCATGCGCAACGGCGATCTGGAGGGCTAGGAGGCAGCAGGATGAGCACGTGTGTGCTGATAACCGGAGCAGCCTGCCTTATAGCCATGTCCGCTTTTGGCCGTTAGCTGCCTGTCATGAAGGGCGGCAATCGGCCAAAAGCAGACCATGGACAAGCTGTTAGCGAGTTCATGATTTCCGTATAGCCCGTGTCGCTAAGGAATCAGTCAGGAATCGGAGTGGGGAGTTGACGTTGCTTGATTGAGGGCTGGCTGTTCACCATGCAGTAGAGTGCCCCAGCGAGTACCAAGCCCACAGCCCAACTGATGTCAGCCCCTAGCCAGTCCGCTACAAAGCCGGTGTAGAACGAAAGCTTCATGAACGGGATCGTGCCGATGATGGAGACGGCATACACCGCTAGCGTTCGTCGATTGAAGCGCCCGTACCGACCTTCGGGGTCGTACAGCTCGCCCACCTCATATTGACCGCGACACACCCAGTAGTAGTCAGCCAGGTTGATCGCACTCCAGGGGATCAGCAGATAGAGCTGTCCAATCAGAATGTCTGCAAAGAAGGTGTCAAAACTATACTGGGTGGCGATGGCGATCAGGGTTGCGGCTACGGTCAGCACTGCCATCACCAACGCTTTTGCAGAAGCTGTGACGTATCGCAGCCCACCAAAGGCTCCGAAGATCGTCACCGAAGACATGTAGGCGCTGTACAGGCAGAGCACGTTGTACTGGATCACCCCGAGCGCAATCACGCCCAACGCCAAAGGTGCCCAGGGACCGAACAGCATGGCAATTGCGGTTGCAGGGTCATGCCCAAGCGCCGCCGGGATCGCAACGGCCACTAACGCACCCAAGGCCATCATGGCGAAAGAGCCTAGCGCGCAGCCGCCGTAAGTAGTCCAGAACGTGGCGCGGGTGCTGACATGGGCCGGAAGGTAACGCGAGTAATCCGCCACGTAGGGGCCGTAACCTAATGTCCAGGAGGCTGCCTGCGCGACGACCAGGTTAAAGGCGATCAGCGAAAAGCCCTTGCCTGTTGCCGTTGTCGATATCGCGTCGCTGGGGTGCAGCAGGATCAAAGCCAGCGCGCTGGCAAATACCAGAGTTGACATCAGGCTCATCCACGCCCCTAGACGGTGGATCAGCTCATAGCCAACGAAGCCAATAATGAAGGTCAGAATGCCCACCGCCACGATGGCCTGGTCATCGCTGATGGGCACCAGTGCCTTCAAGGCATCGCGCATCAGGACGCCACTGGCGGCCAGGAATAGCACCGCCGCCGTGACCATCACCAGTAAGGGAATCGCAGCGCCATAGACACCGAATTGTGCGCGGCTCTGAATCATCTGCGGGACGCCCAAATGAGGGCCCTGGGCGGAGTGGGCGGCCATGAAGATGGTGCCGACGAGATTGCCGATCAGCAGGCCGAGTAATGTCCAGGCGAAGCTCAATCCTGAGGCGATACCCAACGTGCCGACCATCAGAGCAGTCACTTGGAAATTGGAGCTGAACCAGATAGTGAACAACCGTCTGGGTGTACCGTAGCGCTCAGCGTGAGGGACAAACTCGATACTTCGCTTTTCAAGCTTCACGACCGCCTCCTGATTCATCCCCCCGATTATGAGTTGCTGATTGAGGGCTCGTCGGCTTGACCACGAACACCTCGTAGCTACTAACGACCCACGCGAGCAGCGGTTCGACTGCCCCTGGACTACCCCTGCGTTCGTCGACGGATTTAATGGCAGCTTCCGGCCGCATGCTGATGACCTCGATACAACTGATGGACATCACCGATGGCACATGGGGCGCGAATGGAAGCCTCTGGCATCTTGCAGATTTCACCCGTGCTGCGGGTTATGGACATCGATGCGTCCCCGGCCGAGCGATTAACCGCCTGGAGTCACGCCTGGGCGTGCTGCTGTTACGTCGCACTACACGGCGCCTGAGCCTCACCGATAGCGGCAGTGAATATGTCAGGCAGGCCCGCACGGCTTTCCAGCAAATCGCCAATGCAGAGCGGGCGCTGAGTGGTCAGGGCGAGGTTCAAGGTCGGGTGCGCCTGAGCGCGCCGACCACCTATGGGCACCACCGGTAGCCTGCCATTCTGGCTGCATTTGCCCGACGCTACCCGAAGATGCAGGTGGAGTTGGGGATCACCAATCGCAACGTCGATCTGGTTGCCGAAGGTTATGACCTGGCGATCCGTCTTGGGACATTGCCTGACAGCAGCCTGGTTGCCCGCCAGCTGGAAGAGGCGTCACTGTGTCTGGTGGCGGCACCCACCTATCTCGCGCGGGTGGGAATTCCCCATTCCCTTCCCGATCTTGCCGAGCACAACTGCCTGCCTTTTGTCATGCCCAGTAACGGCTGTCACGGGGGGCTGGCAGTTCCGCCAGGGCGAGCAGGAGCAAACGTTCATCCCCCAAGGCAATCCTGTCATCGCTGACGATGTGCTTGGCTGCATCTCGTTGGCGGAGCAAGGCGTCGGGATTTGTCAGACTTATGAGTTCATCGTCGCCGAGCGCTTGCGTCAGGGGCGGCTTGTTCGTCTTCTCGAGGCGTTCGAGGGCGCCAGACGACCTTTTTCCATCATCTATCCGCCTCATCGCCAGTTGTCTGCTGCGATCCGGGCGCTGATTGATTTTCTCCTACGGAGTGGCAGCGAAGATACGTCTGGTTCTGTCGGCCAATTGAATCCGCAGCCTATAGCCGCCCCTACCGAGACACCCCCAGACCACTCTGCCAGCTCAAGCCGACCCGTTTCTTCACACGACAGTAAATTCCCCGCCTAGGGGGACACCCATCGTGCCAGCCGGCAAGTCGTCATGACTTGCTGGCCCCGCGTTGGGTTTCGTTGAGCTTTACCCAACCTACGCAGTTCCAACTGAACGCGACCAACTGCCTCTCACCAATACCCGTCACCCGCGCTGAACCTCCGTCGTCCATCCGGACGATTCCCCGCTGCCGCCAAGCCGCCAGACTGCTTCCCAGCCCAAGAATCACAAGAAGGCAGCCTTATGGAATTCGCGTTCAGCGATGAGCAGGAGATGATCCGCGAGTCCGCCGAGAGCTTTCTCGCGGACGTTTCCGATTCCGCCGCCGTGCGGGCGGCCATGGTCTCCGAGCTGGGCCATGACCCCGAGCTCTGGCAGCGCGTATGCAGCGAGATGGTCTGGCCGGCCATCCACATCCCCGAAGAATATGGCGGCCTGGGCCTGGGCTTCGTCGAGCTGGCGATCCTGCTGGAGCAGATGGGCCGACGGCTGTTCTGCTCGCCTTTCTTCGCCAGCGCCTGCCTGGCCACCCCGGCGTTGCTGCTGGGTGGCAGTGAGGAACAGAAGGCCCATTGGCTGCCGCAACTGGCCGAGGGCAGCCTGACCGCGACCCTCGCCTATGCCAGCAACAACCGCAATGGCCTCGACGCCGTGCAGGCCAGCGTTCGCGAAGAGGGTGAAGGCTTCGTCATCGACGGTGTCCTGCGCCAGGTGGTGGACGGCCACAGTGCCGGCCTGCTGATCGTTGCAGGCCGTGGGCGTGAGGGCGTCAGCTTGTTTGCCGTCGCCGCCGACACCCCCGGTATCAGCCGCCGCCTGGTACCCACCATGGACCAGACGCGCAAGTTCGCCGAGGTGCAGTTCGATAAGGTGTTCGTCACGGCCGATGCCCGCCTGGGTACACCGGGGCAGGGTGGCGAGTTGCTGGAGAAAGTGTTGCAACTGGCCTGTATCGCCCTGGCTGCCGAGCAGACCGGCGGCGCCCAGCAGTCCCTGGACCTGACCCTGGCCTACACCGCCGAGCGCCAACAGTTCGGCCGCGCCATCGCGAGCTTCCAGGCCATCAAGCACCGCGCCGCCGACATGATGCTGGAGGTGGAATGCGCGCGTTCGGCGGCCTGGTACGCCGCCTGTGTCGCCGAAGAGGTCCTGGCGGCTAACGGTGACAAGGGCGTCGCCGCCGAGCTGCCGCTGGCCGCTGCCCTGGCCAAGTCGCGCTGCTCGGAAGCCTTCTTCCACTGCGCTGCGGAATCCATCCAGTTGCACGGCGGTGTCGGCTTCACCTGGGAGTACGACCCGCACCTCTACTTCAAGCGCGCCCGGGCCAGCGAGGCCCTGTTCGGCGCGCCATCCTGGCACCGCGAGCGCATCGCCACCGCACTCTTGGGGGAATACGCATGAAGATCAGTTTCAGTGAGGCGGACGAAGCCTTCCGCCGCGAGGTGGCCGCCTGGCTGGCCGACAACCTGGGCGGCGAGTTCGAGCCGCTGCGCTTTCGTGGCGGGCCGGGGGACGAACACAGCTTCCCCGAGGAGCGCAAAGCCTGGGAACGCAAGCTGGCCGAGGGCGGCTGGACCTGCGTGGGCTGGGCGCCCGAGCACGGCGGCCGCGGCCTGTCCATCAGCCAGCAGGTGATCTTCCATGAGGAGTACGCCCGCGCCGGCGGCCCCGGTCGCATGGGGCACATCGGCGAAGGCCTGGCTGGCCCGACCATCGCCGCCTTCGGCACCGAAGAGCAGAAGCGCCGCCTGCTGCCGGGCATCGTCGCCGGCACCGAATTCTGGTGCCAGGGCTACTCCGAGCCGGGTGCCGGTTCGGACCTCGCCAACGTGAAAACCCGCGCCGTGCTGGAGAACGGGCAGTGGCGCATCAGTGGGCAGAAGGTCTGGACCTCGCTCGCCCACGAATCCGAATGGTGCTTCGTCATCGCCCGTACCGAGCCGGGTAGCGTGGGTCACAAGGGCCTGTCGTTCCTGCTGGTGCCCATGGACCAGCCGGGCATCACCGTGCGGCCCATCGAGCAGCTCACCGGCACCTCGGAGTTCAACGAAGTGTTCTTCGACGAAGCCGTGACCGACGAGGCCAACCTCCTCGGCGCGCCGGGGGATGGCTGGAAGATCGCCATGGCCCTGCTGGGCTTCGAGCGTGGCGTGTCCACCCTCGGCCAGCAGATGCTGTTCCAGAACGAGCTGGAAGAGATCATCCGCATCGCCCGGGAGAACGGCGCCGCGCGCGACCTGCTGCTGCGCCAGCGCATCGCCGAAGCCTGGGGCGGGCTGCGCATCCTGCGCTACAACTCCCTGCGCATGCTTTCCGGCGCGCAGGACGGCTCGCTGCGTCGCGAGGCGATGATCTACAAGCTGTGCTGGGCCAACTGGCACGTCGAGCTGGGCAAGCTGGCCATGGACGTGCTCGGCCAAGACGCCGAACTGCTGGAAGACGGGCCCTACCAACTCGGCCGCCTGCAGTCGATGTTCCTCTTCAGCCGTTCCGACACCATCTACGGCGGCACCAACGAAATCCAACGCAACATCATCGCCGAACGCGCGCTGGGCATGCCCCGCGAGCCGCGCGTGCGCGCCTGACCCGAGGACCTTGCATGAGCACTCCCACCTATGTTCCCGGCCACGGCTTGCTGCGCGGCAAGTCGGTGCTGATCACCGCCGCCGCCGGCGCCGGCATCGGTTTCTCCGCCGCCCTGCGTGCCGCTGAGGAAGGCTGCCGCGCGCTGATGATCAGCGATATCCATGAAGGCCGCCTGCAGGAGGCCGCTACGAAGATCCGCGAAGCCACCGGCCTCGATCAGGTTCACGGCCAGGTCTGCAACGTCACCAACGAAGAGCAGGTACAGGCCCTGGTAGCCGCCGCCGAGCGCGAACTGGGCGGCGTCGATGTGCTGATCAACAACGCTGGCCTCGGCGGTTCTCGCCTGCTGGTGGAGATGGGCGATGAGGAGTGGAATCGCGTCCTCGACGTGACCCTCACCGGCACCATGCGCATGACCCGCGCCATGCTGCCGAAGATGATGGAGCGCGGTCGCGGTGTGATCGTCAACAACGCCTCGGTCCTCGGTTGGCGTGCACAGAAGGAGCAGAGCCACTACGCCGCGGCCAAGGCCGGCGTCATGGCGCTGACCCGCTGCGCAGCGGTGGAAGCGGCCGAGCACGGCATCCGCATCAACGCGGTGAGCCCGAGCATCGCCCTGCACGACTTCCTGAAAAAATCCGCACCCAAGGAACTGCTGGACCAGCTCGCCTCCCGCGAAGCTTTTGGCCGTGCCGCCGAAGTCTGGGAAGTGGCCAACGTGATGATGTTCCTGGCCAGCGACTACAGCTCCTACATGACCGGCGAAGTGCTGTCGGTTTCCAGCCAGAGGGCCTGAGCATGGCGAGGATCTTCGCGACACCAGCCGCCTTGCTGGAGCACGTTGGCGAACAGCTGGGCCAGAGCGACTGGATCAGCGTAGAGCAATCGCGCATCGACCAGTTCGCCGAAGCCACCGGCGACCACCAGTGGATTCATGTGGACCCGGTCCGCGCCGCCACCGGCCCCTTCGGCGCCTGCATCGCCCACGGCTACCTGACACTCGCCCTGGTCAACCTCTTCCTGCCGCAGATTGTCGAGGTGCGCGGCATCTCCATGGGGGTGAACTACGGCTGCGAGAAGGTGCGTTTCCCCAACGTCGTCCGCGTTGGCAGCCGCGTGCGCGGCAGCGCCCAACTGGTCGCTGCTGAAGAAGTGAAGGGCGGCATCCAGGCCACCATCCGCGTCAGCGTGGAGATCGAGGGCGAGGAGCGGCCTGGCTGTGTGGTGGACACCATCAGTCGGTACTACCCCGAGTGAGGGCGATTTCCTTGTAGGGGCGAATTCATTCGCCAAGCAGGCCGCAGGTCTGCCCTGCAAGGCCCGATGGATCAGCTGCGCTGCCCTTGGCGAATGAATTCGCCCCTACAGGAACTGAACAATTCTGGAGTCACCAATGAAAGAAGCCGTAATCGTATCCACCGCCCGTACCCCCATCGGCAAGGCCTTCCGGGGTGCCTTCAACGACACCGAAGCGCCGCTGATGGGTGGCCACGTGGTACGCGAAGCACTGCGTCGTGCCGGTGTCGAAGGGGGCGAGGTGGACGACGTGATCATGGGCGCCGCCGCCCAGCAGGGCACCCAGGCCTATAACCTCGGCCGCCTCTGCGCGGTGGCGGCCGGGCTGCCGTCCAGCGTCGCCGGCATGGCGGTGGAGCGTCAATGTTCTTCCGGTCTGATGAGCATCGCGCTGGCCGCCAAGGGCATCATGTGCAACGAGATCGACATCGCCGTTGCCGGTGGCCTGGAGTCCATCTCCCTGGTGCAGAACAAGCACAAGAACAGCTACCGCAACCAGTCCGAAGCCGTGCTGGCGCAGGACCCGCGTGCCTACATTCCGATGATCGAGACGGCGGAAATCGTCGCGGAGCGCTACGGCATCTCGCGCGAGGCCCAGGACGAATACAGCTACCACAGCCAGATGCGCACTGCCCTGGCCCAGAGCGCCGGACTCTTCGATACCGAACTGGCGCCGCTGACCGTCCGCAAGGTGGTGACGGACAAGGCCACCGGCGAAAGCCGCCATGAATCCGTGACCCTGACCCGCGACGAATGCAATCGCGCCGATACCACCCGTGAAAGCCTGCGCGCCCTGGAGCCCGTGTGGCAGGGCGGACAGTGGAGCGGTGCCGGTCGCTTCATCACGGCCGGTAACGCCTCCCAGCTCTCCGACGGCGCCAGCGCGTCGGTGCTGATGAGCGCGCAGGAGGCCGCTCGCCGGGGCCTGGAGCCCCTGGGAATCTATCGCGGTCTGGCGGTGGCCGGCTGCGATTCTGATGAGATGGGCATCGGTCCGGTGTTCGCCATTCCCAAGCTGCTCAAGCGCCACGGTCTTTCCATGGACCACATCGGCCTGTGGGAGCTGAACGAAGCGTTCGCCTGTCAGGTCATCCACTGTCGCGACACCCTGGGGATTCCCGACGAGCGCCTGAACGTCAACGGCGGTGCCATTTCCATCGGCCATCCCTTCGGCATGTCCGGCGCGCGGATGGTTGGCCACGCGCTGATCGAGGGCAAACGCCGGGGCCTGCGCTACGTCGTGGTGAGCATGTGCATTGGTGGTGGCATGGGTGCCGCCGCTCTGTTTGAAGTGGCATGAGGGACGACTCCATGATTGATGAGCAGCAGGTACGGGCGAAGCTCGCCCGTTATGTCGAACTGGTGGACGCCGTGGATATCGACGGCATTCTCGCGCTTTATGCCGAAGATGCGGTCGTCGAGGACCCGGTGGGCAAGCCGCCCTACGTGGGCATCGAGGCCATTTCGCGCTTTTACCGCGAAGGCCTGGGGCGCCTGAACGCCAGCGCGCGGCTGGACGGCTCCATCCGCGCCACCCGTGGCTGTGGCGCCGTGCCCTTCTGCGTTGACCTGGACTGGGGCGGCCAGGCCCGCTCCATCGAAGTTATCGACGTGATGGAGTTTGATGCCGAAGGTCGCATCCGTTCGATGAAAGCCTTTTGGGGCGACGCCAACATGATCGCGAGGGAACAGCCATGAACCTGGAACAGCGCATTGCCCGCCTTGAAGCCGTTGAGGTCATCCGCGAGCTCAAGCACCGCTATTTCAACGCCTGCGACCTGAAGGAGATCGAGGTGATCCGCGATTGCTTCGCCGAGGGTGAAATCGCTATCGACTACGGTCCTGTCGGCTGCTTCCAGGATCGCGACAGCTTCGTCGCGCTGTACCAGTCTCTGGCCTGCAACGATCGGGTAATCGACCTGCACCACGGGGCCAATCCGGAGATCGAGCTGGCCGGCGATGACGAAGCGGTGGGGCGCTGGGCGCTCTACTACTTCAACCTCGACGCCGAGACGGGGGCCACGCGGCAACTGGGAGGGATCTATCAGGACCGTTATCGCCGCATCGATGGGCGTTGGAAGATCGTCGAGACGGTGTTCAGGGCGCATTCGATGGTGGACGGCAAAGCCCTCACCCCCGTCCCCTCTCCCTGAAGTGGAGAGGGGTGACTCGCGCCTGACGTCCTTCGGCTTGCTGGACACGCAGCGTTTGTCTGGGGCACGAATAAGCTCCCCTCTCCCTTCAGGGAGAGGGGCTGGGGGAGAGGGACTCCGGCGCTATCAGTTCACCCCCGCCGCCTCCAGAAACGCCGGCTTCTCCCCGCCGCCATGCACGCAGATGTCCGCGCCGCTCACATAGCTGGCCAGCGGTGACGCCAGGTACAGGCAGGCATCGCCGATGTCCTCCGGGCTGGCCATGCGCTGCAGGGGAATCCCCGCCGCCACTCGTGCCACAGCCTCGGCATCGCCGTAATGAAGTTCAGCCTGCTCGGTGAGGATCAGCCCTGCCGTCACCGCATTCACCCGCACCTTGGGTGCCCATTCCACGGCGAGCGAACGGGTCAGGTTGAGTAAGCCGGCCTTGGCCGCGCCATAGGCAGCGGTGCCGGGGGAGGGGCGGGTGGCGCTGACGCTGCAGATGTTGACGATGGCGCCGCCGCCCGGCTGCTCCTGCATCACCCGGTTGGCCAGTTGGCAGAGGTTGAGCGGTGCCAGCAGGTTGAGCCGGATGATGGATTCGGAGAAGCGCGGCGAGGCCGTGGCAGCCTCGGCATGGGGCGCGCCGCCGGCATTGTTCACCAGCACGTCGAGCCGGCCGAAGCGGTCGACGATGGCATCCACCAGCTGCTGAATCTGCTCGATGTCACGCACGTCGCAAGGCAGGAAGTGCGCTTCGCGGCCAGCATGGCTCGGCAACTGGTCGGGGGCATTGCGGCCACAGATCACCACCTCGGCGCCACAGGCGAGGAAGCGCTGGCTGATGCCCCGGCCCACGCCCTTGCCGCCTCCGGTCACCAGTACCACCGTGCCGCTGAAATCCAATGCATCGCCCATAGTCGCTTCCTCTGAATAGTTGATGGGCAGAGGCTAGGGCGAGCAGGGCGGAGTGCCTACGTCCGGGAGGACTAGGGCCCCTACAGCTTTGCCGCACCTGAATTCCGAATACCCTTGCTAGTCCTCTCGGACGATGTTGCCCACCGGGGCGCGCCGAATAATCCGGCCAAACAACAAGCCGAGGAGAGTCCCATGGGCGCGCTACCGCAAGGGCGTTTCGTCACGCTGCCCGATGGTCTGCGACTGCACTACCTGGATGCTGGTGAAGGCGAGCCGGTGGTGTTCATTCACGGCAGCGGCCCCGGAGCCAGCGGCCATAGCAACTTCAAGCAGAACTACCCGGTATTCGCCAAATTCGGCTACCGCGCCATCGTGCCGGACCTGCCGGGCTACGGCCGTTCCGACAAGCCGGAAACCCAATACACCCTGGACTTCTTCGTCAACGCCCTGACCGGCCTGCTGGACGCCCTGGACATCCAGCGCTGCGTGCTGGTGGGCAACTCCCTGGGCGGCGCCATTGCCATCAAGATGGCCCTGGACCTGCCCAAGCGCGTGAGCCGTCTGATCCTGATGGCACCGGGTGGCCTGATGGAGAAGGAGCAGTACTACCTGCAGATGGAAGGCATCCAGAAAATGGGCGCCGCCTTTGCCAATGGCGAGCTGAACGACGCCGACGGCATGCGCCGGCTGCTGTCCCTGCAGCTCTACGACGCCTCGCTGATCAGCGATGAAACCGTCAACGAGCGGGTCGCCGTGGTGCAGCAGCAGCCGCGCTGCGTGCTGAGTACCATGCAGGTGCCGAACATGGCGGCGCGCCTGTCCGAGCTGTCCTGCCCGATCCTCGGCTTCTGGGGCATGAACGACAAGTTCTGCCCGTCCTCCGGCGCCCAGACCATGCTGGACGCCTGCCGCAATATTCGTTTCGTGATGCTCAGTGAGTGCGGCCACTGGGTGATGGTGGAGCACCGCGAGCTGTTCAACCGCACCTGTCTCGACTTCCTCGCGGAGGGTCGGCCATGAGCGAGGTCCGTCAACGCGAGTTTGGTGAAGAGCTTTATCAGGCGCTTCTCGCCGGTCGCACGCTGGCGCCGCTGACCGAGCGCTGGCCAGAGATCAGCATCGAAGACGCCTACCGCATCTCCCTCTACAGCATCGAGCGCCGCGTGGCGGCGGGCGATGCCATCGTCGGCAAGAAGATCGGCGTCACCTCCGAAGCCGTGCAGCGCATGCTCAACGTGCACCAGCCGGACTTCGGCTTCATCACCCGTGACATGTGGTTCGACAACGGAGACAGCATCTCGCTGTCCGGCAACCGCCTGATCCAGCCGCGCGCCGAGGGTGAGATCGCCTTCAAGCTTAAGCGTGATCTGGTCGGCCCTGGCGTCACTGAGCAGGACGTGCTCGACGCCACCGAATGCGTGATGCCCTGCTTCGAGATCGTCGATTCGCGCATCCACGACTGGAAGATCCGTATCCAGGACACCGTGGCCGACAACGCCTCCTGTGGGGTGTTCGTCCTCGGCCGCGAGCAGGTGGACCCGCGCGAGCTGGACCTGCCCAACCTGCGCATGACCGTGTTCAAGAATGGCACGCAGATCAGCCAGGGCCTGGGCTCGGCGGTGCAGGGCAACCCGCTCACCGCCGTAGCCTGGCTGGCGAACACCCTGGGGGCCTTCGGCATCCCGTTCAAGGCCGGGGAGATCATCCTCTCCGGCTCCCTGGTACCGCTGGAGCCGGCGCGTGCCGGCGACCAGTTCGAACTGACCATCGACGGCCTGGGCAGTGCCCGGGTGTCCTTCCGCGACTGACTCCGGGGAAAGAGCATGAGCAAGAAACTCAAGGCGGCCATCATCGGGCCGGGCAATATCGGCACCGACCTGTTGATCAAGATGCGCCGGTCCGAATGGATCGAACCGGTGTGGATGGTGGGCGTCGATCCGACCTCCGAAGGCCTGAAGCGCGCCGCCGAATTCGGCCTGAAGACCACTGCTGAAGGCGTCGACGGCCTGCTGCCGCACGTGCTGGACGACGATATCCGCATCGCCTTCGATGCCACCTCGGCTTATGTCCACGCCGAGAACAGCCGCAAGCTCAATGAGCTGGGCGTGATCATGATCGACCTCACCCCGGCGGCCATCGGCCCGTACTGCGTACCGCCGGTGAACCTCAAGGAGCACGCCGAGAAGCTGGCGCTGAACGTCAACATGGTCACCTGTGGCGGCCAGGCCACCATTCCCATGGTGGCGGCAGTGTCCCGCGTGCAGCCGGTGGAGTACGGCGAGATCGTCGCCACCGTGTCCTCCCGCTCCGTGGGGCCGGGCACCCGGCAGAACATCGACGAGTTCACCCGCACCACTGCCGGTGCTGTGGAGAAGATCGGTGGCGCCAAGCGTGGCAAGGCCATCATCGTCATCAACCCGGCCGAGCCACCGCTGATGATGCGCGACACCATCCATTGCCTCACCGAAGGTGAACCTGACCAGGCGGAAATCCGCGCTTCGGTGCTGCATATGGTCAAGGAAGTGCAGCGCTACGTGCCGGGCTACAAGCTGATCAACGGCCCGGTGTTCGATGGTCGCAAGGTGTCGATCTTCATCGAAGTGGAAGGGCTGGGGGACTTCCTGCCCAAGTCCGCCGGCAACCTGGACATCATGACCGCCGCCGGCCTGCGCACCGCGGAAATGTTCGCCGAAGAGGCCCATAAGGGCGCCCTGCAACTGCCTGCCCGTTGAGTGGAGAAACAACATGAACCTGCAAGGTAAGCGCGTGCGCCTGCACGACATGAGCCTGCGCGACGGCATGCATGCCAAGCGCCACCAGATCAGCCTCGACGAGATGGTGGCCGTGGCCACCGGCCTCGACGCCGCCGGTGTGCCGCTGATCGAGATCACTCACGGCGACGGCCTGGGCGGTAGCTCGCTGAACTACGGATTCCCGGCCCACTCGGACGAAGAGTATTTCGACGCGGTGATCCCCAAGCTCAAGCAAGCCAAGGTCTCGGCCCTGCTGCTGCCGGGTATCGGCACCGTCGACCACCTGAAGATGGCCCACGACCTGGGTGTTTCCACCATTCGTGTCGCCACCCATTGCACCGAGGCGGACGTCTCCGGCCAGCACATCGGCATGGCCGCGAAGATGGGGCTGGATACCGTGGGCTTCCTGATGATGGCGCACATGGTCAGTGCGGAAAAACTGCTGGAGCAGGCGAAGCTGATGGAGAGCTACGGCGCCAACTGCATCTACTGCACCGACTCGGCCGGCTACATGCTGCCGGATGAGGTGACCGAGAAGATCAGCGTGCTGCGCAACGGCCTGAACGCGAACACCGAGGTCGGCTTCCACGGCCACCACAACATGGGCATGGCCATCGCCAACTCCCTGGCCGCCATCGAGGCCGGCGCCGCACGTATCGATGGCTCGGTAGCGGGCCTGGGCGCCGGTGCCGGCAACACGCCGCTGGAAGTGTTCGTCGCCGTACTGGCGCGCATGGGCGTGGAGACCGGCATCGACCTGTACAAGATCATGGACGTGGCCGAGGACCTGGTGGTGCCGATGATGGACCAGCCGATCCGCGTCGACCGCGACGCCCTGACCCTGGGCTACGCGGGCGTGTACAGCTCCTTCCTGCTGTTCGCCAAGCGCGCCGAGAAGAAGTACGGCATCCAGGCCCGCGAGCTGCTGGTGGAACTGGGGCGTCGCGGCACCGTGGGTGGCCAGGAAGACATGATCGAAGACCTGGCGCTGACGATGTCGCGGCAGCGTGGGGTGATGCCGACGTAGGTGGGGTTCGTTGGGCCTCGTGTAGCTCGGACCAACCTACGGGGGGCCGAGCTGTAGGGTGGGCTTCAGCCCACCGGAGTAGCAGAAGGCAGGAGGGAGGCTCCGAGCGGTCTAAGGCTTCCCTCACCCCCGGCCCTCTCCCGGAGGGAGAGGGGTGACTCACGCCGGCTAGATCGAAACCAACCGGATGCACCGACTAGCTCCCTCTCCCTCTGGGAGAGGGCTGGGGTGAGGGAAGTTGACCCCTCACACCCTATTCCCACTCCCCCGTCTCCGCGCCTGCGCCAGCAGCGCGGGTCCGATGTCTTCCAGCGCCAACACCTCTTCCGCCGCGCCAATCTCCGCCGCTTCCCGAGGCATGCCGTACACCACGCAGCTGGCTTCGTCCTGGGCGACGGTGTAGCCGCCGGCTTCGCGGATTTCCAGCAAGCCCCGTGCGCCGTCCTTGCCCATGCCGGTGAGCAGGGCGGCGATGAGGTTGCGGCCGGCGCAGCGGGCGGCGCTGTTGAACATCACGTCCACCGCCGGCCGATGGCCGTTCACCGGGGGCGCTTCGGACAGGCGTGCGACGTAGTTGGCGCCGGACCTCGCCACTTCCATGTGCAGGCCGCCCGGGGCGAGGAGGGCGGTGCCGGGGAGGATGCGGTCGCCGTCGCGGGCTTCGCTGACGCTGATGCGGCAGAGCTTGTCCAGGCGGGCGGCGAAGGAGCGGGTGAAACCGGCTGGCATGTGCTGGGTGATGACCACGCCTGGGCTGTCGGCGGGCAGGCCCAGCAACACTTCCTTGATGGCCTCGGTGCCGCCGGTGGAGGCACCGATGGCGATCAGTTTCTCGGTGCCGACGATGGGCAGGCCGCGTTCGACCGGGCGTTCCACCGCTGTGCGCCGGAGCATCCGCGCGCGTGCCGCCACCTTGAGCTTGGCGCGGATTTCCTCGGCGTAGGCCTGCATGCCTTCGGCAATGCCCAGCTTGGGCTTGGCAACGAAGTCGATGGCGCCCAGCTCCAGTGCACGCAGGGTCGCTTCGGAGCCGCGTTCGGTGAGGGAGGAGATCATCACCACCGGCGTGGGACGGCCCTTCATCAGTTTGTCGAGGAAGGTCAGGCCGTCCATGCGCGGCATTTCCACGTCCAGGGTAATGACGTCGGGCGAGTGCTGTTTGATCAGGTCGCGGGCGACATAGGCGTCGGGCGCCACGCCCACCAGGTGCAATTCGTTGTCGGCGCGGACGATTTCGCTGAGCAGGCTGCGGATGAGCGCCGAATCATCCACCACCAGGACCTTGATCGGCACGGGCTCACTCCTTGAACAGGTCGTAGGGCCCCAGCGCTTCCCCGCGCTTGAGGTAGAGGATGTATTCCAGCTCGCGCTGCAGGATGGTGTCGTTGTGCAGGTTCTTCAGTTTCTTCACCCGGACGGTGCCGCTGGTGGGAAAGATGTAGACCTTGCGCGCTTCGGCGCCCATCACGTCTTCGGCCAGCAGGGGAATACCCTCGGTATCCAGGTAGCTGTGGACGAACTCCACGGTGCGCAGGGTGGTGTCGAAGCGCAGCAGGTCGTTGGGCAGGTTGCCGGCGCCGAACACCTTGGCTTGCAACTGGTGGCGGCGTGCGCCCTGGCGCAGCATCTCTTCACTGAGCTGTTCCATCATGCGCACGCCGTGGTGAGTGGCGGCGCTGGCCAGGCCACTGCCGGGGCCGGGTTCGGGCAGGAGGAACTGGTTCATACCGCCGATGCCGCGTTGCAGGTCGAACAGGCAGACCGCCACGCAACTGCCCAGTACCGACACCAGCACCTGGTCCTCGGTGGTGGCGTAGAACTCACCGGGCAGCACCTTCACCGCCGGCAACTGGATGTCCGGGTCGAAATAGCGGGTGGCGGCGATGGCGCCCGCGGTTTCTCCTTTCATGTCGAAGCTCCCGGCACAGGCTGGTAGACGGTGCGGCTCACCAGTTTCACCACGTGGTTGGCCTGCACGAAGCTTTCCGAGTGGCCGGCGAAGAACAGGCCGTCCGGCCGTAGCAGGCGCACCATGCGTTCCAGCAGGCGCACCTGGGTGGGTTTGTCGAAGTAGATCATCACGTTGCGACAGAAGATCGCGTCCATTCCGCCGCTGAGTCGCCAGTCGGTGTCCAGCAGGTTGATGCGGCGGAAGTCCACCATCTGCTGCAACTCCGGCACCACCCGCGCCAGCCCGGCGTTGCTGCCGGTGCCGCGCTGGAAGTAGCGCTTCCTCAGGGCCGGGTCCAGCTGCGCGAGGCGCTCCAGCGGATATACGCCCCGGCGCGCGGTTTCCAGCACGCCCGTGTCGATGTCGGAGGCGATGATCTGTATCCCCTGGGCCCGCTCGCCCAGTGCCTGGTGCAGGGCGATGGCCATGGAGTAGGGCTCTTCCCCGGTGCTGGAGGCGGCCGACCAGAAGCGCAGCGGCCGACCCTTGCGCTGGGGTTCCCTGGCCAGGGCGACGAGCTGGTCGAAGTGGTGCCGCTCGCGGAAGAAGGCGGTGATGTTGGTAGTCAGCGCATTGATGAAGGGTTGCCATTCCTCGGGGTGCTTGTCGAGGTAGGCCAGGTAGGCGGAAAAGGTGCGCAGTTCCAGCTGGCGCAGACGGCGCGCCAGGCGGCTGTAGACCATCTGCTGCTTGCTGGTGGCGAGGCTGATGCCGGCGCGGCGATACAGCCGCTCGCGCACCTGCTCGAAATCGTGGTCGTTGTAGCCGAATTCGTGTTCGCCCAGCACCTGCGCGTTCATTGCATTACCTCAAGAACCCCCGGCGCAGGGCGCCGGGGTGGGTCGGGACTAGAACTCTTCCCATTCCTCTTCCTTGCTCCGCGCCGCGCGGCCGGCGCCCCGAGGCGACTTCGCCGAGGGCGTCTTCCGTGAGGCATTGCGCGGGGTGCCGGCCTGGCCGGCGTGGGCCGGGTCCAGCTTGAACACGGCCACCGACTGGGCCATCAGCCCGGCCTGTTCCTGCAGGGCTTCGGCGGCCGCGGCGGCTTCCTCCACCAGGGCAGCGTTCTGCTGGGTCATCTCGTCCATCTGGCTGACCGCGCCGTTGACTTCCTCGATGCCACGGCTCTGTTCGGTGGAGGCGGCGGCGATCTCGGCCATGATGTCGGTGACCCGCTTGATGGCGATCACGATGTCGCTCATGGTCTGGCCGGCCTGGGCCACCAGGGTATTGCCGTTCTCCACCTTGCTCACCGAGTCGGAGATCAGCGTCTTGATCTCCTTGGCCGCCGCTGCCGAACGTTGTGCCAGGGTACGCACTTCGGCGGCCACCACGGCGAAGCCACGGCCCTGCTCACCGGCGCGGGCCGCTTCCACGGCGGCGTTGAGGGCGAGGATGTTGGTCTGGAAGGCGATGCCGTCGATGACGCCGATGATGTCGGAAATCTTCCGCGCCGAGTCGTTGATGGCGGTCATGGTGCTGACCACCTTCTGCACCACGTTGCCGCCTTCGGTGGCCACCTCCGAGGCGTTCACCGCCAGGGAGTTGGCCTGGCGCGCGTTTTCGGCGTTGAGTTTCACCGTGCTGGTCAGTTCTTCCATGCTGGAGGCGGTTTCTTCCAGGCTGGATGCCTGCTGCTCGGTGCGGGTGGACAGTTCGGCGTTACCGCTGGCGATTTCGCTGGCGGCGGTGTTGATGGTGTCGGCGGCCTCGCGGATCTGCCCGAGCATACGCGACAGGCTCTGCGCGGTTTCGTTGGAGTAGTCCTTGAGTTCGCCGAAGGTGCCCTGGTAGTCGGCGCTGATGCTTTGCGAGAGGTCGCCCTGGGCGAGCGCGCCGAGCATCCGCGAAACGTCCTTGAGGCCTTTGTCGGCGGTTTCCACCAGGCTGTTCAGGCCGGTGGCCAGGTTGAGGATGAAACCGGTCTTGCCGGTTTCGTCGATGCGCTTGGAGAAGTCGCCGGCGGCGGCTGCACCGACCAGCGCGGCGACTTCGCGTTCGACCTGCACCTCCAGCGTCCGGTCGGCCCATTCGACCACCGAGCCGAGGCGCTCGCCGGCATCGCTGATGACCGGGTTGGCCACCAGGCCGAAGGTGCGTCCGCCCACGTCGATCTGGGTGCGGAAGGTACTGGTGAAGGTGGCGAGCAGGCGCTTCTGGTGCTCGGGGTTCTTGTGGAACTGGTCGATCGAACCACCCAGCAGCTTGCTCACAGAGAACGACGGCAGCGCCTTGCGCAGATCGGCCTCGGCGTTCTGCAGCATGCTGGTGACGGTCTTGTTCATGTAAATGATGTTGCGTTCGCCGTCGGCGATCATCACGTTGGCGGTGACGTTGTCCAGCGCGCTCTTGATGCGGATGTTTTCCCCGGCGGCCTGGGCGGCGGCCTTGAGGCGGTCGCGCACGCCATCGATGGCTTCGGTGACCTGCGCCTTCTTGCCCGGCAGGCGTTCCATGTCCTTGCTGAAGTCGCCGCGGCCGTAGGCGGTGACCACGCCCACGACCTGCATCTTCACCGCGATATGGGCGGCCACCAGCTCGTTGATGCCCTTGGCGATGCGCGCCTGGGTACCGCCGAAGCGGTCTACCGGAATGATTTCATCAATCCAGCCTTCGCTGTGCTGGCGGGTCATCTCCACCAGTGCCTTGTCCAGCGCCTCGGTGCTGGCGCTCTCCACCTGCTGCTGGCGCAGGCTCTTCTGCAAGCGGGCGAGACTGTCGTAGACCGGCGTCCAGATCGGGTCGTCGCCGGCGCCGATGGATTGGTCGAGATTCCCTTCCGCCAGGCCCTGGATCAGGCTGGCCAGGTGTTGCGCGCGAAGCTGAGCTTGTGCTTTTCCGTTGAACAGACCCATTGGCTAATCCCCTTGCGTGTCAGGCTGCGGCTGCTTCGACCAGGGCCATTTCGCGGCTGGTCATCAGCTTCTCGATATCCACCAGGATCAACATCCGCTCGGCCACGGTGGCTAGGCCCAGCAGGTATTCGGTATCGAAGCTGGCGCCGAATTCCGGCGGCGGCTTGATCTCTTCGCCCGACAGGGCGATCACGTCGGACACCGAATCCACCACCACGCCGACGATGCGCCGGCCGATATTGAGGATGATCACCACGGTGAACGGGTCGTAGGTGACGTCGGCGAGGTTGAACTTGATGCGCAGGTCGACGATGGGAACGATGGCGCCGCGCAGGTTGATCACGCCTTTGATGAAGGCCGGGCTGTTGGCGATGGTGGTCACCTGGTCATAGCCGCGAATTTCCTGCACCCGGAGTATGTCGATGGCGTACTCCTCGCGACCGAGGGTGAAGGTCAGGTACTCCTGGGCCGGTTGCCCGGCCTGTTCCGCACTAAGGGAGTTCATGCAGGGCTGCTCCTTGTTGTTGTGCCAGGGCCGGCAGGGCGTCGACATCGAGGATCAGGGCGACGCTGCCGTCACCCATGATGGTGGCGCCGGCGATGCCATCGACCCGGCGGAAGTTCTGTTCCAGGCTCTTGATCACCACTTGCTGTTGCCCTACCAGGTCGTCCACCAGCAGGGCGAAGTGCCGCCCGTCGGCTTCGAGGATGACCACGATGGACTGCTCGGCCGGCAGCGGTGGGGCGATTTCCCCCAGCAGGTCGTGCAGCGAGAGCAGCGGCAGGTACTCGCCGCGCACGCGGATCACCGCGCCTTCCTCGCCGGCCAGGCCACGGATATCGTCGGCCTTGGGTTGAAGCGATTCGACGATGTAGGTCAGCGGAATCACGTAGTGGGTGCGCGCCACGGCGACGATCAGGCCATCGAGGATGGCCAGGGTCAGCGGCAGGCGGATGCTGATGCGGGTGCCGAGGCCCGCGGCCGAGTCGATGTCGATGCGCCCGCCCATGGCCTGGATGTTGCGCTTGACCACGTCCATGCCGACGCCGCGCCCGGAGAGGTCGGTGACCACTTCGGCGGTGGAGAAGCCGGGCATGAAGATCAGTTGCCAGACTTCGGCATCGCTCATGCTGTCGTGCACGGCGAGGTTCTTCTCGCGGGCCTTGGCCAGGATGCGCTCGCGGTTCAGGCCACGGCCGTCATCGCTGATCTCCACGACTATGCTGCCGCCCTGGTGGAAGGCGCCCAGGCGTACGGTGCCGGTGGCCGGTTTGCCGGCGGCCAGGCGCGTTTCGGGCTGTTCGATACCATGGTCGATGCTGTTGCGAACGATGTGGGTGAGCGGGTCGCTCAAACGCTCGATCACGCCCTTGTCCAACTCGGTCTGCTCGCCCTGCAGCACCAGTTCCACCTGCTTGCCGAGGCGCGCCGAGGTGTCGCGCACCAGGCGCGGGAAGCGGCTGAAGATGAAGCTGATGGGCAACATGCGGATCGACATCACCGATTCCTGCAGGTCGCGGGTGTTGTGTTCCAGCTGCGCCAGGGCCTGGTGGATGCGCTCGTGGACGCTCGGATCCAGCGCGTTGCCGAGTTGGCCGAGCATGGCCTGGGTGATGACCAGCTCGCCCACCAGATTGATCAGGCTGTCGATCTTCTCGACGCTGACGCGGATGGAGCTGGTTTCCGCTTCGGCACTGGCCGGCTTGCTGGCGACCGGTGCTGGTGCGGGTACCGGTTTGGGTGGCTCGGCGGCCACCGGGGCGGGGGCGCCGGGGGCTTCATCGAAGAAGCCGAAGGCGGCCGATTCAGCGTGGGTGGGTATGCCGGGGGCATCGTCGAAGAAGCCGAAGTCTTCATCAGCGGCCGCCTCCGGCGAGCCCGGCGCTTCATCGAAGAAACCGAAGCCCGCATCTGCCTCCACCGCTGGCGTGGTGTTCAGTAGCTCGCGCAGGCGGGCGACGGTCGCTTCCACCGGCACGCTCGGGTCTGGCGCCTGCTGGCGGTGGGCGTCCAGCAGTCGCATCAGCACGTCACGGGCTTGCAGGAAGAGGTCGACCATTTCTGCACGCAGGGCCATCTGGCCGCTGCGGATGCGGTCGAGCAGGGTTTCCAGTTCGTGGGTCACGGCGGTCAGGTCATCGAAGCCGAACATGCCGGCCGAGCCCTTGATGGAGTGAGCGGCGCGGAAGATGCCGTTGAGTTCTTCCGCGTCAGGCTGCTGTAGGTCGAGACCGAGCAGCAGCAGTTCGAGGTTGGCCAGGTGTTCCTCGGTTTCCTCGAAGAACACCTGGAGAAACTGATTCATCCCGTCGCTCATGGGAAACGCCTTGTGCTGGAGTCAGGGGAGGACCTTGCGGGTGACTTCCAGCAGTTTTGGCGGATCGAAGGGCTTGACCAGCCAGCCGGTGGCGCCGGCCGACTTGCCCTGCTGTTTCATGGCGTCGCTGGACTCGGTGGTCAGCATGAGGATGGGGGTGGCGCGGTAGCCGGGCAGGCCACGCAGGCTTCGGATCAGGCTAAGGCCGTCCATGTTGGGCATGTTCTGGTCGGTGAACACCAGGTTGTAGGCCTTGCTCTGTGCCTTGCCGAGGCCGTCCTTGCCGTCGACCGCCTCGTCCACGACGTAGCCGGCGGCCTTCAGGGTGAAGCTCAGCATCTGTCTTATGGATGCCGAATCGTCGACTATCAGGATCTGCTTGCTCATCAGTGCCGCTCTCCCTTGCCGTTCCTTTTTCTAGTTGGACGCTTCTTGCAACACACTTCCTCGTTAAGCGGCTGGCCAGTGGCCATGGTTAGGTGTAGTTGGACGCCCGGGGAGCGTCCAGCTACTGACGTCAGCCATTCGTCGTTTTGATGAGTGGCCGGCGGCTGTCATCAATCGTTCAGAAGAGCTCGATCTCACCCGCGTTCACACTGCTCTGGCTGACCGGGTTGGCGATGGGTTTGCGCAGCTCGGCGGTTTCCTGGTTCACCTGGTGCGCCCAGTGCTCCGGCGCCACGGCACGCAGGGCTCCGAGGCCGGCGGCGAATCCGCCGAGCTTGGCGAAATGTTTGCGCATCTGCCCGATCAACTGGCTGCTCATGTCCTGGAATTGCAGGGCGGTAATGGCCTGATCGACGCCCGAGCCCACCTCCAGGGAAATCCGATCCAGTTCCTGTATCACCTTCAGCGTGTGGCGGTTCATGCCTTCCAGGTCTTCCAGCATGTGGTGCAGCTGCTGCTTGGAATCCAGGGCGAAGCCCATGTCCTTGTCCGCCAGTTGGGAAATAGCCGACTCGGCGTCCCGGATTTCCCGGTAGACCACGTCCACGTGCTCGCGGATCTGCTCGGAGAAACCGGTGGACCGGGTGGACAGGGCGCGCACTTCATCGGCCACCACGGCAAAGCCCCGGCCGCTTTCTCCGGCGCGCGCCGCCTCGATGGCGGCATTCAGCGCCAGCAGGTTGGTCTGCTTGGCGATGGCGTCCATATCGTGGGTGGATTTCAGGATATCGGCGATTTTTTGCGTCACGCGGTCCATGCGCTTCACCAGGTCCTGGGAGGTCTGGCTGGTTTCCAGCGTCGCCTCGACGAACAGGCCCAGGGTGTTGCGCGTGGTGGCGATGAATTCCTGGAAGTTCATCCCTTCGTCGTCGCTTCCCTGGTTGCCGTAACGCTCGATCAGGGAGTGGGAGTGGGCGCGCTGCTGGTCGATGCGCGCTGCAAGGCCCTGGAAGCTGTCGCTGAGGCGACCGATGGCGTCCTGCAGCAAACCGTCCACCTGCCCGGCATGGGCCTGCAGGGTGCCGAGGTGTTCATCCAGCGCATGCTGCGCTCGCTGCCAGTCGGGAGCCTCCACCGTGGACTGTGCATCGGCTGGTGTGCCACGGGGGCGCGCATCGAACTGCAGCCAGACCAGTAACAGGCTGGCCAGCCAGCCTCCGCCCAAGGCCAGCCATGTCGGCAGGCCGACGGCAACCATGCCGGCGCACGCCAGCCAGGTCAGGGAATGCAGGGCCAGGCCCTTGATTGGGTTGGCAGTCGACGGATGCGGCATGGAGCACTCCCAGCAGGATGAATGACCGGACGGCGGCCCCAGGCAGGGTGAAAACTACGCTGTGACGTTTTCACTCCGCCTGTAAAAGACCATCGGCAACGCTGCTTAAAGCTAGAGGCCGCTCGTCTGCTGTCAAATCGCTATCTATTGTTTGCGACGTCGATCATCCCGCAGTTTCCGCCTCCTCTTCCGGCGGGCTGAGATAGCGATGGGCGCCGCAGCGCAGGCAGCGCTGGCAGATCATCGGCACGGCGCCGACATCGGTTCGAAAACCCTCGGTCCATTGGCAACCGAGCAGGAAACAACGAATACGCATGGCTCCTCCCCGGGGGCGTACCCCCTCGGTTCGATCCGGCAGTGGTGGTTGGAACTGCACTCGCCTTGTTCTTGTTGGAGGCATGGGTCGCCTCGAGGATCGTTCGACCGCTCTAGAACCGGCAACCTAATGCGGCGAACGAGGTCACCGTTGGTCGGGGAAAGGGAGTGGCTAGGTAGGGTGTGCCGCGCGCACCGGCGATCCAGCGTTGCGCGTTGCCGCCATCAGACCCTCAGCATGGAGAATTCACGGAGCGGCCTGAACCTTGATCCAGGCGCCGCAGTCTTACCCCGGCCCAATCCATCACCCTTGTCCACACGCCCATTCATGCACCCGATTCGTCGATCCTTCCGCCTGCTCCCGTTGCTGCCCGTCGCCCTGACCTCTCTGTTCGCCGTCCCCGCCCAGGCTGGCGATGAGCGACAACTGCTGGCCGCCATCAATGACTATCGAACCCACAGCCAACGCTGCGAATGGAGCACGATGCGGGGCGCTCCGCCGCTGGTGCTGAAATCGAACCTGGCGCTGCCGGTGGGGTATTCGGGGGAGTTGCGACCCGGCTTGCGTGATGCCGGCTACCAGGCTGCGGAGGTGCGCACCATCCGCCTGGCCGGGGCGCGGGATGCGAGGTCGGCCTTCGCCATGCTGCGCGACGACTACTGCGAGGACCTGCTCGACAGCCAGGTTTCCGATGTCGGTATCAGCCGCAGCGGCAACCAGTGGCGCCTGGTGCTGGCCCGACCGATGGCCAGTGCACAGCTGGGTGATTCCCGCTCGGCGGGGCAGGCCTTGCTGGCCCAGGTCAACGCCGCGAGGGCCAAGCCGCGCATGTGTGGCAGCAAACGCTTTGCCGCTGCCCGGCCGCTGAGCTGGAGTTCGGCACTGGCCAATGCCGCCCAGCAGCACAGCCGCTCCATGGCCAACCGTGACTACTTCTCCCACCAGGGCCCCGACGGCGACTCGCCCTTCGACCGGGCGCGCGATGCGGGCTTTCGAGGACGACAGGTGGGTGAAAACATCGCCGCCGGCCAGGGCTCGCCCCGCGCGGCCATGGACAGCTGGCTGGCCAGCCCCGGCCATTGCGCCAACCTGATGAATCCGAAGTTCACCCAGGTCGGCGCCGCCTACGCCTCACAGGTGCGCAGCGAAAACGGTATCTACTGGACCATGACGTTCGGCGCGCCGTGATCCGGGGCGCCGAAAGATGCTCATTCCCCGCGCTTCGGTGACTTCAGGAGGTTATCGCGTAGCCTGGCGACGGCCTTCTGCATCTGCACGAACTCATCCGGTGAGAGACCGGTCGAGTCGTTGAGGCTGGCTTCCAGGCTCTGCTCCCGCAGGCTCCGGCCTGCCGGGGTCAGGCTGACCCGCACCTGGCGTTCGTCTTCAGGGTCGCGCTTGCGCTGGAGGAGGCCCAGCGCTTCCAGCTTCTTCAGCATCGGCGTGAGGGTGTTCGATTCCAGGAACAGCTTTTCGCCCAGGCTGCCAACGGTCTGATTGTCTTCATCCCACAGCGCTACGATGGCGATGAACTGCGTGTAGGTCAGCCCGAGCTGTTCGAGGACCGGCTTGTAGACCCTGCCGAAGGCGAGGTTCGCTGAATACACCGCAAAACACAGGAAATCCGAGAGCGGTGCCGGTTTGCTGCTGGTTTTTTTTCCGTCGGGCTTCATTTGCATCCTCATTGGCCATTGGGCTCATGTCCCGAAAGGAAAGACTATAGATCGCATGCGAGTTAGTCGGAAGGGCCAGATTTCAACTCGCACTGTAAACAGTCCCCATGCAAGTCCGCGACCGGTGCCCCTGGACTTGACCGCTGGCCCCTGCGCGTCATCCTTCAATCCAATGCCAATTTGCAATCACGCAATCACCCTCAAGAATGAATAGGGTCGGCAAAGGGATTTTCCATGACCCCCATCTCTGCATTCCTCAGGCGAGTCCAGCAGCTCTGGCAGTCCCATGACCTGGCTCTGATCGGCCAGCGTCGCGAGCGACGCATGCGGCTGCTGGCCAGCGGGCTCATGGTGTTCATGGGGCTGTTCTGGGGCGCTTGCTTCGTGCAGCGGGGGGCCTGGGGCATTGTGCTGATGGATCTGGCGCTGATCTTCTGCGGGCTCGGCGTGTTCGTCCTGACCCTGCGCAATCAGGCGCGTAGCGCCAATCTGTTGCTGTTCGGCCTGCTGATGGTGGTCATCCTCGTCTCGACCCTGGTGCTGGACGTGCCCTCGCCAGCGGCGCCGCGTGCGACGCAACTGTACCTCCTGCCACTCGCCGTGGCCGCGTTGATGGCCTTTCGCGACGATCACAGATGGCTGCGCTATGGCGTCACCTTGCTTTGCCTGGCGTTGTTCACCGGCCTGTCTGCGACGAACTGGAGCCCCATCACGGGTTACAGCCTGCCGGATGAGGTGCGGGTGATCGGCTCCTGGGTACAGGGCATAGCCTCGATGTCGATGTTCTTCATGCTGCTGCACATCCTGCAGACCGACGCCGCCGAGCGTTCGGAGCTGGACCACGACCTGCGCACGGCATTGCGGGACGAAGAGTTCGTCCTCTACTTCCAGCCGCAACTGGACCGCGCCCGGCGGGTGGTGGGCGCGGAGGTGCTGGTCCGCTGGCAGCATCCACAGCGCGGGCTGTTGCCACCAGCCGAGTTCATCGACCACGCCGAGAAGACCGGGATGATCATTCCCATCGGCCAGTGGGTGTTGCAGCAGACCTGTGCCCAGTTGCGGCAGTGGAAGGCCGTGCCCGCGCTGGCGGATATTGGCCTGGCGGTAAACATCAGCCAGAACCAGTTCCGCCAGGCCACCTTCGTGAGTGACGTGCTGGCCATGATCGAGGGCCATGGCATCGAAGCGCACCGACTCGAACTGGAGTTGACCGAAACCCTGATCGTGCAGGACATCGAGGACCTGACGCGGAAGATGGCGGCGCTGGTGGAGCAGGGCGTGCGTTTCTCCCTGGATGATTTCGGCACCGGGTTTTCCTCGCTCAGCCACCTCAAGCGGCTGCCCTTGAATACGCTGAAGATCGACCGCTCCTTCATCTGCGACGTGCTGACCGATGCCAGCAGCGAAACCATCGTGCGGACGGTCATCGCCCTGGGGCAGAGCATGGGCATGACCGTGATCGCCGAAGGGGTCGAGAACGAGGCCCAGCAGCGTTTCCTGGCCAGCAACGGCTGCGGGCAGTTCCAGGGCTATCTGTTCAGCCGACCCTTGCCGCTGACGGAGTTCGTCGAGTTCGTTTGGCGCTGCAACCTGCCCCTTGCGGAGGAGGTGACGGTCGGGGCTCCGTAGCGCCAGGCCGCGCCTACACTTGTCGGTCCGTTTTGCTCTCAACTCTCCCACCCCGCGAAACGGATCCGACCTTCCGAAGGAGGGCCCCTGATGATCAACGCTCATACGGCCAGGATGCTTGCCCACTACAAACAATGGGTCGATGAACGGCTTTTCGATGACCTGGCGGGGTTGCCGCCGGGCGAAGTCGGCAAGGAGCGTGTCTCCCTGTGCAAGAGCATCCTCGGCACGCTCAATCACATCTATGTGATCGATTGCATCTGGCGTGCCCACCTGGAGGGCAAGCCGCATCCCTACAAGACGCGGCTGGAAGTGCCGCACCCTGAACTGGCCGAGCTCCGGGAGGCCCAGGCGTCCATGGACGAGTGGTTCATTTCATGGAGCGCCGGGCAGTCGGACGCCTCGCTGGCCGAGCCGGTGGAGTTCGTCTTCTGCTCCGGCGACCCCGGCGTGATGATGGCTGGCGCCATGCTGATGCACGTGGTCAACCATGCGTCCTATCACCGGGGCTGCGTGATCCAGATGTACGCAGAGATTCCGGCCAAACCGCCCATTACCGATCTCCCCGTGTTCCTGCGCGAGACCCATCCCCGCTACGCGGCGGGCTGATTGGGCATCGGCGGCGCGGACATGTGCTGCATGATCAGGTCACGCAGCCAGCGTTCGGCAGGATCGTTGTCGGTGCCGCTGCTCCACACCATCGACAGCTCCGAGGTGTAGATGGGGAAGGGCGGGTCGTCGGCGCGCAGGCCGCTGCCGTCGATCAGCGCGTCAGCCGCGTAGTCCGGTACCGTGGCGAGCAGTTCGGTCCCTGCCAGGATCGAGCGCAGGCTGCCGAACTGCGGCACCGCCAGCACCACGCGACGGCTCCGGCCAACCCGGGCGAGGTCGTTGTCGATGTTGCCGCTCAGGTCGCCGGAGAACGAAATCAGGGCATGGGGGCGCGAGCAGTAATCGTCCAGTGTCAGTGCGCCGGGGCGGTCGTCGCCGCGCAGGATCTTGCAGCGCAGGTTGCGCAGCCGCTTGCGCTTGGCGTTGGCCGGCAGCTCCGTGGTGAAGCTGACGCCGACCGAAATCTCCCCGGAGGCGAGCATCGCCGACATGAGCAGGAAGTTGACCCGTCGAACCACGACTATGGCCTCGGGGGCTTCCTCGCGGAGCTGGGCGAGCAATGGCGGAAACAGGCCGAATTCGACGTCGTCTGACAAGCCGATGCGGAAGGTATTGCGGTAGGTCGCCGGGGTGAAGTCCTTCGCCCGGCTGACGGCGCTGGAGATGGAGTCCAGCGCTGGTTGCAGCTCTTCGAGGATTTCCAGCGCACGCTTGGTGGGTTCGAAGACCCGGCCATTGCGCACCAGCAGCGGGTCGTCGAACAGGTCGCGCAGGCGTGCCAGGGCGGCGCTGACGGCGGGCTGGCCGAGGAAGAGCTTTTCCGATGCCCGGGTGAGGTTCTTCTCGTACATCAGGGTTTCGAACACCACCAGCAGGTTCAGGTCTACACGTCGCAGATCGTTCCGGTTCATCCGGCGCCTCCCACAGGCATTGGCTGACTTGATTGAAGCTCCTTGCTGGCGCCTGGCAATGGCGCTGCCAGGCGACTCCGTTGTCGCTGCTGGTTACTTGACCGCCTTGTCCTCGATCAGGTCGGCGTCGAACAGATGCTCCAGTTCGGCACGGGCCTCGCGGGCAGTCTGGATCACCGCGGCATCGTCGTCATAGACCTTGTGCTGGGCGGCCAGGACTTCCTCGTCATGACGCTGGAAGCGGCGGATGCGCGCATTGGCCTGGTCTTCTTCCAGCCCCAGGCCGAGCAGCGCCTGACGGCTCATTTCCAGCGCGGAGTGGAAGGTTTCGCGCACCGGCACGGCGCCCATGTCCAGCAGGCGGTGGACGTGCTGGCGGTTACGCGCGCGGGCAATGACCTTGAGGTTCGGGTAGAGGCGCTTCACCAACTCGGTGAGCTTGAGGTTGGTGTCCGGATCGTCGGTGGCGATGATGAGGTACTCGGCCTTATCCACCTTGGCCGCGCGGAGGATTTCCGGGCGCAGCGGGTCGCCGTAGTAGATGGGCATGCGGCCCAGGCTGCGGCCGTATTCGATCATTTCCACGGCAGTATCCAGCGCCACGTAGGGCACGCGCTGGGCACGCAGCACGCGGGCGATGATCTGGCCCATGCGCCCCATGCCGGCGACCACCACGCGCGGTTCGTCGCTGTCGATGCGCTGGTACTCCGCCGGCACTTCCACCGGCGCCGGCGCGGACACGAGGCGGCGGAACAGGGCGAGCACCAGCAGCGGCGTGACCGCCATGGACAGGGTGATGCTGAGCACCAGCAGGCTGTGCAGGCGGGCGTCGAGCATGCCCTGCTCGTGGGCCACCTTGAACACCACGAAGGCGAACTCGCCGCCCGCGGCCAGGATGATGCCCAGGCGCAGCGCGTGGGCGCGGTCCAGCCCGCCGGCGTAACGGCCCGCCACGTAAAGCAGGGGCAGCTTGAACATCAGCAGTAACACGGTCAGCACCAGCACCGCGAAGGGCTCGTTCAGCAGCAGGCTGAGGTCGGCGCTCATGCCCACACTCATGAAGAACATGCCCAGCAGCAGGCCCTTGAACGGCTCGATCTGGGCTTCCAGCTCGTGGCGGTATTCCGAGTCGGCGAGCAGCAGGCCGGCGATGAAGGCGCCCAGGGCCATGGACACACCCGCCAGCTCCATCAGCCAGGCGGTGCCCATGACCACCAGCAGGGCGGTGGCGGTGGAGACTTCTTGTAGCTTGGTCTTGGCGACGACGCGGAACACCGGGCGCAGCAGGTAGCGGCCGCCGATGATCACGGCGCCGATGCTGCCCACCGCCAGGAGGATGGCCTGCGGGTCGACCTCGTCCGCGTCCAGGTGGCCGGCGCCGCTGAGCAGCGGCAGCAGGGCGATCAGTGGGATGGCGGCGATGTCCTGGAACAGCAGGATGGCAAAGGCCAGGCGGCCGTGGGGGCTGGTGAGTTCTTTGCGTTCGGCGAGTATCTGCAGGCCGAAGGCGGTGGAGGACAGGGCCAGGCCAAATCCCAGTACGGCAGCGGTATTCAGGGATTTGGCGAAGACCAGCCAGGCCACCAGGCCGATGGCGAGGGCGGTGAGCAGTACCTGGGCCAGGCCCACGCCGAACACCGAGCGGCGCATCACCCAGAGGCGTCGCGGCGAGAGTTCCAGGCCGATGATGAAGAGCAGCAGCACCACACCCAGTTCGGAAACGCGCGCGACGCTTTCCGGGTCGGTGACCAGCCCCAGCACTGACGGTCCGATCAGCACCCCGGCCAGCAGGTAGCCCAGCACCGCTCCCAGTTGCAGGCGCTTGGCCAGGGGGACGGTGAATACGGCTGCAAACAGGAATACCACTGCTGCCTGCAGCAGGCTGCCTTCGTGGTGCATGCATCTCTCCTTGGTCTGACGTCTTGAAGGGGGCGGCATTCTAGAGCAGAGCGGGGCACCGACGCAGGGGCCGCGCCATTTCGACGCGGCCCCTCGATGGCTCACTTGGTGAGGGTGTTGAAGGCGGTGATGAGGTTGCGGTAGTCGGGGATGTGGTTGGAGAACAGCGCAGCCAGGCCCTCGATGTCGTTGCGCCAGTCGCGGTGCAGTTCGCAGGCCACGCCGAACCAGGTCATCAACTGGGCGCCGGCGGCTTCCATGCGGCGCCAGGCGGCGTCGCGGGTCACTTCATTGAAGGTGCCCGAGGCGTCGGCAACGACGAAGACATCGAAGCCTTCTTCCAGGGCCGACAGTGCCGGGAAAGCCACGCAGACCTCGGTCACCACGCCGGCGATGATCAGCTGCTTCTTGCCGGTGGCCTTCACCGCCTTGACGAAGTCTTCGTTATCCCAGGCGTTGATGTTGCCGGGGCGGGCGATGTACGGGGCGTCGGGGAACTGCTCCTTCAGCTCGGGCACCAGCGGGCCGTTGGGGCCGGTCTCGAAGCTGGTGGTGAGGATGGTCGGCAGCTTGAAGTACTTGGCCAGGTCACCCAGGGCCAGCACGTTGTTCTTGAACTTGTCCGGGTCGATGTCCCGCACCAGGGAAAGCAGGCCGGCCTGGTGATCGACCAGCAGGACGGCGGCGTTGTTCTTGTCCAGACGCTTGTATTGGAAAGACATGGCATTTTCCTCGCTTGGTTGAGCGTCCGCCCTTATGGGGCAGGCGCAGGAATTTCTCAGCGTTGCGAATCCAGCACTTCGTTGTCCCTGGCCACCTGCTGGGCTTTTGCGTAGCTCTCGATCAGCAGTTGGTAGTGCGGGAATACATGACTATAGGCGGCGGCCCACTCGGCGGCGTCGGGGCGGTTCCAGGTGCGCTGCACCTCGGAGCAGACGGCGGCGGTATCCATGGGCACCACGCCGGCCTGGACGACGCGCGCCAGGGTGATTTCCTGGGCCATCTTGGAGTAGGTGCCTGACGCGTCGATGACAGCAAATACCCGATAGCCGGCGTTGACCGCGCTGATGCTGGGGAAGGCCATGCACACGCTGGTGATGGTGCCGGCGATGATCAGGGTCTTGCGGCCGGTGGCTTCCACCGCCGCGACGAACTCGGGGTTGTCCCAGGCGTTGATCTCGCCCTTGCGTGCCACGTACTGGGCGTGGGGAGCTGCCTCGTGGATTTCCGGAATCAGTGGGCCGTTGGGACCCTGGGGCACCGAGGCCGTGGTGATCACCGGCATCTTCGCGAGGGTGGCGACCTTGGCCAGGGTGATGGCATTGGAACGCAGCTCGGTCATGGGCATGTCCTTGACCGTCTGGAACAGACCGCTCTGGTGATCGATCAGCAGCATCGCGGCGTCATCCGGGTCGATTCGCGGAATCTGGCCGTTGAAGTTGGCGACTTGGGCGAAGTTGATCATGGCGTTTACCTCTTTTCTCGGGGTGAAGGCCGTCCTGGCCTCTGCGGTTTCCCGCCGGCCCACCTATCCGTCGTGGGGGATTGACCAGACCAGGCAAGCTCCGGCCCGGCATGTGAGTGTCAGTCGTTCATCTGGCCGAAGTGGCCGGCCTGGAAGTCCTGGATCGCCTGGCGTATCTCGGTTTCGCTGTTCATCACGAAGGGGCCGTAGCCGACGATCGGCTCGTCGATGGGATTGCCGGAAAGCAGCAGCACCAGGGCTTGGCCATTGGCCTCCAGCAGCAGCTCATCGCCTGCTTGTTCGAACAGCGCCAGCTGCCCTTCGCGCACCAGTTCCTCGCCGTTCACCAGCAGGGTGCCGCGCAGTACCACCAGCGCGGTGTTGCGGCCGGGCCGGAGGTTGAGATTGACCGGCTTCTCACGGTTCAGGCGGATGTCCCACACGTCCATGCCGGTGAGGGTGCGTGCCGGGCCGTGCTGGCCGTCGAACTCGCCGGCGATCAGGCGCAGGCTGCCGGCCTGTTCAGGCAGGGGCAGGTTGGGGATATCGGCATCCAGAATGGTCTGGTAGCCCGGTGCGGCCAGCTTGTTGCGAGATGGCAGGTTGACCCAGAGCTGGACCATCTCCAGTGTGCCGCCGTTGCGGGTGAAGGCTTCGGAGTGGAACTCCTCGTGGAGGATGCCAGAGGCCGCGGTCATCCATTGCACATCACCCGGACCGATCAGGCCGCCGGCGCCGGTGGAGTCTCGGTGTTCCAGTTCGCCCTGGTAGACGATGGTCACCGTCTCGAATCCCCGGTGCGGGTGCTGGCCAGCGGCCGTCTGGTGCAGCTGACCCCGGAGTGGACGCCGAGGACCGGCATCGTCCATGCAGTGTTCCCATCCCGGCGCGGGCTTCTGCCCTCGGTACGGACCCTGATCGACTTCCTGGCGGAGGAGTTCAAGGAAAGCGGGATGATGTGAGCTGCCTCCAGCTACAGACCGAGGTCTGCCCTGCTGAATGGCCGGGGCAACTGCGTTGCCCTTGGCGAATGAATTCGCCCCTACAGGTGTGGGGGCGATTTCAATCGCTATGCAGGCCGAAGGTCTGCCCTGCGGGATTGCAGGGGGAATGAATTCCCCCCCACAAGTCCAGCCTCAGAAGGCGAAACACGAACACCCCAGCGCGCCCCAGAAGCCCTGGTAATCACTGATCGGCACACTCGACTGGCGTGCCCGCTCATGGCTGTGGGCATGTACGGCGCAAGCGCCGACGCACTGGTGCACCTGGGCGGTGAGCGGTGCGGCGGGTTTCCAGTGGCCGGGCACCTTGGCTACTGGCGACCACTCGGGCAGCACCGGGACCTGCGGCGGGCCGAGCTTGTCGAACTCGGCGGCGGCATGGACCACCTTGCCGTCGACGATGGTCAGTACCGACTCGATCCACTTGATGGCTTCTTCTTCAACGCTGAAGAAGTCGGCCGACAGGGCCGCCAAGTCGGCCAGCTGGCCCACCTTGATCTGCCCCTTCTTGCCCTGCTCGCTGGAGAACCAGGCGCTGCCGTGGGTGAACAGTTGCAGCGCAGTCTCGCGGGACAGGCCTTGTGGAGAAAGTTCCAGGCCGCCCACGGTCTTGCCGCTGACCAGCCAGTACAGCGAAGTCCAGGGGTTGTAGCTGGACACACGGGTGGCGTCGGTGCCGGCGCCTACCGGCACGCCTTCGGCGAGCATGCGCTGGATCGGCGGGGTCTTCTCGGCGGCCTTTGCGCCGTAGCGGTCGACGAAGTACTCGCCCTGGAAGGCCATGCGGTCCTGGATGGCGATGCCGCCGCCGAGGGCGCGGACCCGCTCGATGTTCTTCGGGCTGATGGTTTCGGCGTGGTCGAAGAACCAGGGCAGGCCGCTGAACGGGATGTCGCGGTTGACCTTTTCGAACACGTCGAGCATGCGCGAGATCGATTCGTCGTAGGTGGCGTGCAGGCGGAACGGCCAGCGCTGTTCCACCAGGTGGCGGACCACCGGTTCCAGCTCCTGCTCCATGCTCGGTGCCAGGTCCGGGCGCGGTTCGAGGAAGTCCTCGAAGTCGGCGGCGGAGAACACCAGCATTTCGCCGGCGCCGTTGTGGCGGAAGAAGTCGGTGCCGTCGCCCGGTTTCACCACCTTGCTCCAGTTCTTGAAGTCGGCCAGCTCTTCCTTGGGCTTCTGGGTGAACAGGTTGTAGGCGATGCGCACGCTCAACTGCCCCTTGTTGGCCAGTTCCTGGATCACCTGGTAGTCGTCCGGGTAGTTCTGGTAGCCGCCGCCGGCATCGATGGCGCTGGTCAGGCCGAGGCGATTGAGTTCGCGCATGAACTGGCGGGTGGAGTTGACCTGGTACTCCAGCGGCAGCTTCGGCCCCTTGGCCAGGGTGGCGTAGAGGATGGTGGCGTTGGGCCGGGCGATGAGCATGCCGGTGGGGTTGCCGTTGCCGTCGCGCTGGATCTCACCGCCGGGCGGATTGGGCGTGTCCTTGGTGTAGCCGACCGCCTTCAGCGCGGCGCGGTTGAGCAGCGCACGGTCATACAGGTGGAGAATGAACACCGGGGTATCCGGCGCCGCACGGTTGATTTCCTCCAGGGTCGGCATGCGCTTCTCGGCGAACTGAAATTCGTTCCAGCCACCGACCACCCGCACCCATTGCGGCGAAGGGGTCCGATCAGCCTGGTCTTTCAGCATGCGCAGGGCATCGGCCAGGGAGGGCACGCCTTCCCAGCGCAGTTCGAGGTTGTAGTTGAGGCCGCCACGGATCAGGTGCAGGTGCGAGTCGTTTAGGCCGGGGATGACGGTGCGCTGCTTGAGGTCGATGACCTGGGTGGCGTCGCCGCGCAGGGCCATGGCTTCGGCGTCGGTGCCGACGGCGAAGAACTTGCCGTCCTTGATCGCCACGGCGCTGGCATTGGGCTTCTCGCGGTCCACCGTGTGAAAGCGGCCGTTGAACAGGATCAGATCGGCGAACATGGAACCCCCTGAGGTGGCATGGGCGGAGCCGGCAGCGCCGGCGAAGGGCAGTGCGGACCAGAGTGCGCCAGCGGCGCCCAGCACGGTGCTGGCGGCGAGGAACTGGCGGCGGCTGTTGTTGGTTGGGTCTTCGCTCATGGAACCCTCCTTGGACTTAGGGGCGGTTCAGCCAGCCGGCGAAAAAACGTGTCACCGGCGGCATGAAAAGATAGACGACCAGCAGCACGATGCTGGCGGTGATCAACACGTTGCTCGCCACGTAACCCCCGAGCCAGGGCTGCAGCTTGAACAGCGGCTGCCAAACCAGCGGTACCAGCAGCGCCAGCGGCAGGATCACCAGGAAAGTGATACAGGCCTGTTTCCAGCGGGGCGGTTGCGGCACGTCGGCCGGCATCGGGGTGAACCAGAATTCCCGCTCGGGATTGATTTCCACCTGGTCGCCATCGGCCAGCAGATGGCTGACTTCTTCCACCAGTTGGCGACGCTCGGTGGAATCCAGCCAGGCCTGGAGCTGGGACGTGCTGGCGAAGCGCAGGACGCAGGTGAACAGGTGCAGGCCGTCCTTGCGATCCCGTACCACATCGATGCCGAGGTGGCCCGGATAACCTTTGGCGATGCCGATGATGCGGCGCAGCCAGCCTTCATATTCCTGTTCCCGGCCTTCCTTGACCCGGTGGCGGATCAGCAGGGTGACGATATCGTCGGTGGTCATGGTGCGGTGCTCCGTGCAAGGCGTGGAGGAAGGCCGGAGGCGTTGGTCGCCTCCGGCCTTGGGGGTTACTTCACCTGACGCTGGGGCGCCTTGTGCACCATGGTGTAGGCGTAGTCCACGCCCATGCCGTAGGCACCGCTATGTTCGCGCACCAGGTCCATCACCGCGTCGTAGCTGTCGCGCTTCGACCAGTCGCGCTGGTACTCGAGCAGGACCTGCTGCCAGGTGACCGGGATGGCGCCGGCCTGGATCATGCGCTGCACCGCCATGTCATGGGCTTCCTGGGAGGTGCCGCCGGAAGCGTCGGTGACGATGTACACCTCGTAGCCGGCTTCCATGGCCTCCAGGGCGGGGAAGGTCAGGCAGACTTCGGTCCACAGGGCGGCGATGATCAGTTTCTTGCGGCCGGTGGCCTTCACGGCGGCGACGAATTTCTCGTCTTCCCAGGAGTTCATCGAGGTGCGCTCGATGGGCTGCTGGTCCGGGAACACGCTCAGCAGTTCCGGCCAGATGTAGCCGCTGAAGCTTTCGGTTTCGACGCTGGTGAGGATGGTCGGGACGTTGAAGATCTTGGCGCTCTTGGCCAGGCCGACGGTGTTGTTCTTCAGTTGCTGGCGGTCGATGGACTGCACGCCGAAGGCCATTTGCGGCTGGTGGTCGATCAGGATCAGGGCGGAGTTGGTCGGGTTCAGCAGTTCGCGGATGGACATGGCATTTCTCCTTGGAGCAGTTGGTTTTTGGTTTTCTTCCCGGCCGGTGCCTCCGCGTTGGAGGCTGTTTGGTGCCGACTTGGGATGAATTCTGTACCTGCCCATATGCAGAGACAATTAGGCATAATTGAACTTCATTGATTCTGATTTGGAGACATTGATGGATAAGGTCGAGTGCATGCGCGCCTTTATCGAGACTGTTCGCAGCAATGGCTTCGCCGCGGCTGCACGGGCGCTGGACTTGCCGCGCTCCACCGTGAGCAAGCAGGTACAGGCGCTGGAGGAAGCCATTGGCGTGCAACTGCTGGTGCGCACCACGCGCAGCCTGCACCTGACCGAAGCGGGGACGGAGTATTTCGAATCGGCGCGGGACCTGCTGGCGGCCCTGGACGAGGCCGAGCAGCGGGCGCGGGATGGGGTAGGGGAGTTGCGCGGCGTGTTGCGGGTGAACGCGCCGATGTCCTTCGGCCTGCGCAAACTCGGGCCGCTGATTCCACTGTTCCATGAGCGGCACTCGCAGATCGAACTACAGCTGGTACTCAGCGACCAGCAGGTGGACCCGGTGCGCGGCGGCTTCGACGTGACCATTCGCATCGCCAGCCTGGCGGACTCGTCCATGGTGGCGCGCACCATCGCTCCGGCGCCGCGCTACCTGGTGGCCTCGCCCGCTTACCTGGAGAAGACCGGCATGCCGCAGTCGCCGGAGGACCTCGCCAATCACGCGTTCCTGGGGTACGGCTATCTGCAGAGCGGCGTCAGCCTGGCGTTGAGCAACGGCGAGGAGACCCGGCGCGTGCAGTTGAACGGTCCACTCCAGGCCAACAACGGCGACTTCCTCGCCCAGGTCGCCGAGGCTGGCATGGGCATCGCCCTGCTGCCGAGCTTCATCGTCGACGAGGCCCTGGCCGCCGGCCGGCTGGTGGCGGTGCTGTGCAATTGGCAGGCGCCGCCCATCAGCATCAACGCCGTCTACCCCTCGGCCCGCCGCATGCCGCAGAAGACCCGAGCCTTCATCGATTTCCTGGTGGAGGAGATGAGCAGGGCGAATGAACGGGTGGCCTGCCCGTAGCTTGTGGGAACGCCTTCCCTGTGGGGGCGATTTCAATCGCCAAGCAGACCCAAGGTCTGCCCATCGGGATTGCGGGAGGCAACGGTGTTGCCCTTAGCGAATGAATTCGCCCCCACAGAGGATGTGCGGCGCCTTCACCTGTGGGGGCGATTTCAATCGCCAAGCAGGCCGAAGGTCTGCCCAATGGGATTGCAGGAGGCAACGGTGTTGCCCTTGGCGAATGAATTCGCCCCTACAGAGGATGTGCGGCGCCTTCACCTGTGGGGGCGATTTCAATCGCCAAGCAGGCCGAAGGTCTGCCCAATCGGATTGCATCGAGCAACGGTGTTGCCCTTGGCGAATAAATTCGCCCCCACAGAGGATGTGCGGCGCCTTGACCTGTGGGGGCGATTTCAATCGCCAAGCAGGCCGAAGGTCTGCCCAATGGGATTGCAGGAGGCAACGGTGTTGCCCCTGGCGAATGAATTCGCCCCCACAGAGGATGTGCGGCGCCTTGACCTGTGGGGGCGATTTCAATCGCCAAGCAGGCCGAAGGTCTGCCCAATGGGATTGCAGGGGGCAACGGTGTTGCCCTTGGCGAATGAATTCGCCCCCACAAGGTATGGATGTCCACCGTAGTTAACCGTCACCGCTTCACCTGCCGCAATGTCTCATCGTCCATGTAGTGCATCAGCGCCTGGATGTCCTGCTCGCCCAGTTGCAGGTTGGGCATGGCCACTTTGTTGTATTGCTGGAAGAGGTTGGTCGCCAGCGGGTCTTGCTCAGCCAGCATGCGGTCGGGTTCCTTGAGCCAGCGGGCCAGCCACTGGTGGTCGCGCTGGCGGGTTACGCCGAGCAGGTCGGGGCCGACGCTGCGCAGGTTGCCCAGTTCGCCGTCCTGCGGGCCGAGGGTGTGGCAGGCGCTGCAGCGGGTGCGAGGCAGTAGTGGCACGTTGGCCTCGGGCTAATCCTTTTCGTTGTAACAGGGTGTGTCAACGCGCCTGGCGAATCGCGTTTTGCGAGTGGTCAAAAGGCTGGCACAGGCGGTAGAACCCCAAAAATTGGAGGTTGCGGGGAATCTGAGGATTTTATCGGGGGATCAGTTGGCGTCGGTTTTTGCACGTGCCGGGATTCCGGCGGTGTGCCGGGGAAGCTGACGGTAATGGGACGGTCGTTCGGGAATAGGGGTTGCTGCGCAGCCCTTGGCGATTGAAATCGCCCCCACAGGATGGGGCTGGCTCGATGAGCGCCGAGGCCCATTTTGCCCAGCAAAACAGGGCGTTTCGGCCGTTCGCGCAGGTAATCGATCGACGCGTTGCTGCTGCGTCCTGCAAGGCGCAAATGCTCAGCTAGCTTGTAATGATCGGATTCCCACGCAAAGGAGCGGGTCATGGCGAAAGGCAAGAAAAAGGCTGTCGGTGAAGAAAACGCGGAGCAGGCAGCACTCGGTCGCAAGGAGTACGAAAGCGAGCTCAAGCGCTTGCATGTGGAGCTGGTTAAGCTCCAGCAGTGGGTGGTGGACCAGGGGCTCAAGGTCTGCATCGTCTTCGAAGGCCGCGACGGTGCCGGCAAGGGCGGGACCATCAAGGCGATCACCGAGCGGGTCAGCCCCCGCGTGTTCCGTGTGGTGGCGTTGCCGGCGCCCACCGAGCGGGAAAAATCCCAGATGTACATCCAGCGCTATCTGGCCCATATGCCGGCGGCCGGTGAAATCGTGATCTTCGACCGCAGCTGGTACAACCGCGCCGGCGTCGAGCGGGTCATGGGTTTCTGCTCCGAGGAGCAAGCGCACAAATTCCTCACGGTCACGCCGCTGTTCGAGAAGATGATGGTCGAGTCCGGAATCATCCTGGTCAAATACTGGCTTGAGGTGAGCGCCGAGGAGCAGACCCGCCGCCTCAAGGACCGCATCGACGATGGGCGCAAGATCTGGAAGCTGTCGCCCATGGACCTCAAGTCATATGCACGCTGGGACGACTACACCCGTGCCCGCGATGAAATGTTCGCCGCCACCGATTCGTCCTGGGCGCCCTGGTACATGGCGCATTCGGAGGACAAGCGGCGGGTGCGGTTGAACATCATCAACCACCTGCTCAAGCAGATCCCTTACAAGGACCTGACCCGCGACCAGAAGGTGGCGCTGCCCAAGCGCGGCAAGCTCGGCAAGTACAAGCCCGCCCCTTATCCGTTCCGGCTTGTCGAGCAAATCTTCTGATCGCGCCGCTCCGGGCGGCGAAGGCGGTTTTCATGAACGCGGTGCGTTTCCTCCTGCTGGCCCTGGCATTGCTCCTGCTGGCGCGGGGAGGCTGGGCAGAGGATCTGCCCAATGTCGAGCTCAGTGCCACCGAAGAGGCCGAGGTGGACTCCATGGTCTTGCCGGTCCCCGCCGCCTGGAAAGGGGATTTCGAAGGGATGCGCGAGCGACGTCTGGTGCGCATCCTGGTGCCCTACAGCAAGACGTTCTTTGCCGTCGACCGGGGACGCCAGCGTGGCATCGCCTACGAGATCGGTAAGGCCTTCGAGGGCTGGCTGAACAAGCAGTACCGCTTCAAGAGCAAGTCCCTACAGTGGCGGGTGCTGTTCATTCCGGTTCGCCGCGACGAGCTGATTCCCAAGTTGCTGGAGGGGGTAGGGGACATCTCCGCCGGCGGCTTGGCAATCACCGGAAAGCGCGAGAAGTTGGTGGACTTCTCCGTGCCTTTCGCCAGTGGCATTCGTGAAGTGGTGGTCACCGGACCGAAGAGCGCCAAGCTCGAAAAGCTGGAAGACCTGTCCGGCATGGAAGTCATGGTGCGACAGTCCAGCAGCTACTACGAGCACCTGATCGAGCTTAACGACAGCTTCCGGCAGAAGGGGCTGGCGCCGGTCATCATCAAGCCGGCCGACGAGAACCTGGAGTCGGAAGACCTGCTGGAGATGGCCAATGCGGGGTTGGTCAACGCCATAGTGGTGGATCGCTATATCGCGCAGACCTGGAAAGCGGTGCTCACCGACCTGGTGATCCATGAGGATATGCCGCTTCGGGAAGACATCGAGATTGCCTGGGCAGTGCGCCAGGGCAGCCCGCAATTGACCAAGGTGCTGGGCGAGTTCGCCAAGACCCACAAGCTGGGAACGACATTCGGCAATAGCATCCGCAACAAGTACATGAAGAACAGCAAGGAGCTGTTCGATGCCACGGATGAGGAGGAAATGAAGCGCTTTGCCGAGTTGGTGGGCCTATTCGAAAAGCACGCCGGCACCTACGACTTCGACTACCTGATGCTGATGGCCCAGGGTTACCAGGAGTCCCAGCTCAACCAGAGCGCCCGCAGCCATCGTGGCGCGGTGGGCGTGATGCAACTGCTACCCAGCACCGCTGCCGATCCCAGCGTGGGTATCGCGGAGATCGACAAGGACGCTGACCGCAACATCGAGGCGGGCAGCAAGTACATGAGGCTGCTGGCCGACAAGTACCTGAACGACCCCGAGCTGACGCCGCTCAACCGCACCCTGATGACCTTCGCCGCCTATAACGCAGGGCCAGGCAACCTGCGCAAGTTCCGCCGCCTGGCGGAGAAGTCCGGCCTGGACAAGAACGTCTGGTTCGGCAACGTCGAGCACGCCGCCGCGCGCCTGGTCGGGCGCGAGACGGTCGACTACGTGGGCAACATCTACAAGTACTACGTGGCCTACAAGCTGGCGCGGGACAAGCGGACGCAGAAGGCCACGGGCGGCTGAATCAGATCACCACGGCGGTGCCGCTGATGCTCACCATCAGCATGCTGCCGTTCTGCCCGACCACTTCGTAGTCGATGTCGATGCCGACCACCGCGTTGGCGCCGAGCTTCTCGGCGTGTTCCGACAGTTCTTCGAACGCGATTTCCCGCGCCTTGGCCAGTTCCTTTTCATAGGCACCGGAACGTCCGCCGATGATGTCGCGAATACCGGCGAACAGGTCGCGGAACACGTTGGCACCGAGAATGGCCTCACCGACCACGATGCCCTTGTATTCGCGGATGGCACGGCCTTCGAGGGTGGGGGTGGTGGAAAGGATCATGCTGCGCTCCTTGGCTGGTTTGAAGTGCGTTCAGTGTAGGGGCGATTTCAATCGCCAAGGACTGCGCAGCAGACCTGTGGGCCTTAAAGGGCAGATCTTCGGCCTGCTTGGCGAATGAATTCGCCCCTACAGCAGTGGCGCCCATTCCAGCAAACACGAAAAAGGGCGGGCATCCCTTCCGGGATGCCCGCCCTTGTCTATTGCGCGACTCAGACCAGGGTCAGGGTCACGTCGATGTTGCCGCGAGTGGCGTTGGAGTACGGGCACACGATGTGGGCCTTGTCCACGATGGCGCGGGCTTCCTCACGATCCAGGCCGGGGATGTCGATGCGCAGTTCCACCTCAATGCCGAAGCCGGTGGGGATGGCGCCGATGCCCACGATACCTTCGATGGAGGTATCGGCCGGCAGCTTGTGCTTGTCGCGGGCGGCGACGAACTTCAGCGCGCCGAGGAAGCAGGCGGAGTAGCCGGCCGCGAACAGCTGCTCGGGGTTGGTGCCTTCGCCGCCGGCGCCGCCCAGCTCACGCGGGGTGGTCAGGCTGACGTCGAGTACGCCGTCGGAGGAGATGGCTCGGCCGTCACGGCCGCCGGTGGCTTCTGCGTAGGCGCGGTACAGAACGTTATCGATGCTCATGATGGTTTCCTTTTCAGTCAGGTTTGGAGTGCGTGGTGTGCGTGGGTGGTCGAATTGTGTGGATCAGCCGTCGTGGTTGATCAGCCATTCCGGGTACAGCGCGCCGCTGCGGCGGCTGTCCGGCTTGCCGGTGTCGGCGAAGCTGGCGGAGGAAAACGCGAGGACGGCGGTGAAGGTGATCAGGGCTTTCATGGCGAGTCTCCGGTGTTAGTTTGTTCGTTAATGTTTTGTGTACTAAGTAATTTGGTGAGGCAGAAGTTACTGCTGAGTTATTTTGTGCGCAAGTTATTTCTTAGAGCATTTCGCACTAGCCCTCTGTTGTTCTGGTCATAAGGCTCTGGAATGCGCCATGAGTGGAATAGGTGGTGGTGCGGGGGCGGGGTTATGCTGCGTGCCGCCACCCTTCCGGGTGGTCTATATGAATGGAAGCGGGCTTTTTTGATTTTGTTGTTTTAATAACAAAATATTTTGCGTTTCCTAGTGATTTTATGATCGCAATGGCAGTATTGTGGTTTATATAAAAATAAATTTACCCGCTACCTGGAGCTGAATCCATGCATCCCCGCGTACTTGAGGTAACCGAGCGTCTGGTGGAGCGCAGCCGCGCAACCCGCGAGCGCTACCTGGCGATGATCCACAAGGCGGCCAGCGACGGGCCCCAGCGCGGCAAGCTGCAGTGCGCCAACTTCGCCCACGGGGTGGCCGGCTGCGGAGGTGGCGACAAGCAGCGCCTGCGCCTGATGGATTCGGCCAACGTGGCCATCGTCACCGCCTACAACGACATGCTCTCGGCCCACCAGCCCTACGAGCACTACCCGGAAAAGATTCGCCAGGCCCTGCGCGACATCGGCTCGGTGGGGCAGGTGGCTGGTGGCGTGCCGGCCATGTGCGACGGCGTCACCCAGGGTGAGCCGGGCATGGAGCTGGGCATCGCCAGCCGCGAAGTGATCGCCATGTCCACCGCCGTGGCGCTGTCCCACAACATGTTCGATGCGGCGCTGTTCCTCGGCATCTGCGACAAGATCGTCCCCGGCCTGATGATGGGCGCGCTGCGCTTCGGCCACCTGCCGTCGATCTTCGTGCCCGCCGGCCCCATGCCGTCCGGCCTTTCCAACAAGGAAAAGGCTGAGGTGCGCCAGCGCTACGCCGAGGGCAAGGCCAGCCGTGACGAGCTGCTGGAATCGGAAATGGCCGCCTACCACAGCCCCGGCACCTGTACCTTCTACGGCACCGCCAACACCAACCAGATGCTCATGGAAGTGATGGGCCTGCACTTGCCGGGCGCGTCCTTCGTCAACCCGAACACCCCATTGCGCGAGGCGCTGAACGTGGAAGCGGCGCACCAGGTCACGCGCCTGACCCGGCAGGGCGGGCAGTTCCTGCCCATCGGCGAGATCATCGACGAGCGCGTGCTGATCAACTCGATCGTCGCCCTGCACGCCACCGGCGGTTCCACCAACCACACCCTGCACATGCCGGCCATCGCCCAGGCGGCGGGCATCCAGCTCACCTGGCAGGACATGGCCGACCTCTCCGAAGTGGTGCCGACCCTGGCCCACGTCTATCCCAACGGCAAGGCCGACATCAATCACTTCCAGGCCGCTGGTGGCGTGGCTTTCCTGGTGCGCGAGCTGCTCGATGCCGGGCTGCTCCATGAGGACGTCAACACCGTCATGGGCCGGGGCCTGCGCCACTACACCCGCGAACCTTTCCTCGACGACGGCAAGCTGGTCTGGCGCGATGGCCCGGCGGCGAGCCTCGACGAAAGCATCCTGCGCCCGGTGGCGCGACCGTTCTCGCCGGAAGGCGGTTTGCGGGTGATGAAGGGCAACCTGGGGCGTGGCGTGATGAAGGTGTCCGCCGTGGCCCCCGAGCATCAGGTGGTGGAAGCGCCAGCGCGGGTCTTCCATGACCAGCAGGCCCTGGCCGACGCCTTCAAGACCGGCGAGCTGGATCGCGACCTGGTGGCGGTGATGCGCTTCCAGGGGCCGCGCAGCAACGGCATGCCCGAGCTGCACAAGATGACCCCCTTCCTCGGCGTGCTGCAGGATCGCGGTTTCAAGGTGGCCCTGGTCACCGATGGGCGCATGTCCGGCGCCTCGGGCAAGATTCCCGCGGCCATCCACGTCTGCCCGGAAGCCTTCGACGGCGGACCGCTGGCACGGGTGCGCGACGGCGACCGGGTGCGAGTGGACGGTACCACCGGCACCCTGGAAGTGCTGGTGGACGCCGCAGAATTCGATGCCCGTGAACCGGCGCAATGGGACCTTGAGCCCAATGTCGGCACCGGCCGCGAGCTGTTCGCCTTCATGCGCGAATCCTTCAGCACGGCGGAGCAGGGCGCCAGCGCCTTCACCCGCAACCTGGAGAGCCTGAAGTGAAGTTGGCGCTGGTTGGGGATATCGGAGGTACCAACGCGCGCTTCGCGCTCTGGCGCGACGAGAAACTGGAGTCGGTGCGGGTGCTGGCCACCGCCGACTTCGCCGGTCCCGAGCAGGCCATCGGTCACTACCTGGCTGGTCTCGGCCTGGCGGTGGGCAGCCTGGGCGCTGTCTGCCTGGCAGTGGCAGGGCCGGTGAGTGGCGAGCATTTCCGCTTCACCAACAATCAATGGCGGCTGAGCCGCTCGGCCTTCTGCCGCACCCTGCAGGTGGACGAGCTGCTGCTGATCAACGACTTCTCCGCGATGGCCTTAGGGATGACCCGCCTGCGCGAGCACGAGAAACTGCAGATCTGCCCTGGCGTCGCCGACCCGGACAGCCCGGCGGTGGTGGTCGGGCCGGGCACGGGCCTTGGCGTCGGCACTCTGCTGCCCCTGGGTGATGGACGCTGGAAGGCGCTGCCGGGGGAGGGCGGTCATGTCGACCTGCCCGTGGGCAATCTGCGCGAGGCGGCGCTCTGGCAGCAGCTTCATGACCAGCTCGGCCATGTCAGCGCGGAGAACGTGCTCAGCGGCAACGGCCTGCTGCAGCTCTATCGTGCCGTGTGTGCCGTGGACGGCCATGCTCCGCGCCTGGCGTCGCCGGCCGAAGTCACCGCGGCGGCGCTGGCGAGTGATCCGCTCGCCGAGGACGTGCTGGAGCTGTTCTGCGGCTGGCTCGGCCGGGTTGCCGGCAACAACGTGCTGACCCTTGGCGGCCGTGGCGGCGTGTATATAGTCGGCGGCGTGGTGCCGCGCTTCGCAGCGTTCTTCCAGAAGAGCAGCTTCGCCCGCAACTTCGCCAGCAAGGGCTGCATGAGCGGGTACTTCGAGGGGATTCCGGTGTGGTTGGTGACGGCCGAGTATCCCGGCCTGGAAGGCGCAGGGGTCGCCCTTCAACAGCGGTGCTGACGTAGGGTGGATCACGCGTCATCGATCCACCGTGGGTGTCGGGTCTGGCTGAGAGGGTGGATGTGAAAAGCGACATCCACCCTACCTTTCAGGCCCGCCATCGAGTGAACCGATAACAACAAAGGACGGCCACTGTGAGCCAATCCGGCAAATCCATTCTCCTGGTGGACGACGACCAGGAAATTCGCGAACTGCTTGAAACCTACCTGAGCCGTGCCGGCTTCCAGGTGCGCAGCGTTGCCGATGGCGAGGGCTTCCGCCGTGCCATGGCCGAGGAGGCGGCGGACCTGGTGATACTCGATGTGATGCTCCCCGACGAAGACGGCTTCAGCCTGTGCCGTTGGGTGCGTGCGCACCAGCGCCTGGCCCAGGTACCCATCATCATGCTCACCGCCAGCTCTGATGAAGCCGACCGGGTGATCGGCCTGGAACTGGGGGCCGATGATTATCTGGGCAAACCGTTCAGCCCTCGCGAGCTGCTGGCACGGATCAAGGCCTTGCTGCGCCGCGTTGGCTTCGGTCAGGAGCGCCCGGTGGTCGAGGTGCTGGCCTTCGATGAGTGGCGCCTGGACATGATCAGCCACCGCCTGTTCCATCTCGACGGCGAAGAGGTGATCCTCTCCGGTGCCGACTTCGCCTTGTTGAAACTCTTCCTCGACCACCCGCAACAGATCCTCGACCGCGACACCATCGCCAACGCCACCCGTGGCCGCGAGGTGATGCCCCTGGAACGCATCGTCGACATGGCGGTGAGCCGCTTGCGCCAGCGCCTGCGCGATACCGGCAAGGCGCCGCGGCTGATCCGCACCGTACGCGGCGCGGGCTACCTGTTGGCGGCCCAGGTCACGCCACACCATCATGCCTAGCCGCCTGCGCCTGATCCCGCGCTCGCTGCTCGGGCGCATGCTCTTGCTCACCCTGCTGGTGGTGCTGCTGGCGCAGGCGCTGTCCAGCGTCATCTGGGTTTCGCAACTGCGTGCCAGCCAGATGGAAGGCCTGCTCACCAGCGCCCGCAGCTTGGCGCAATCCATGGTCGCCAGCGTCAGCTACATCCGCTCGCTGCCGATCGGCTATCGCCCCATGGTGCTGGACCAGTTGCGCTCCATGGGCGGCACGCGTTTCTTCGTCTCCCTCAACGACAAGCCGCTGGACATGCGCGTGCTCCCGGAAACCCCGCGCAAACGTGCGGTGCTGGAGCAGGTGGAATCGGTGCTGCGCGATCGGCTGGGCAAGCAGGTGGACCTGTCCCTGCATTTCGTCGATCCGAACGACCTGCGCATCTTCAACAGCGGGCTCAAGCTCGACGAGCTGCCGCGCTCCTGGGCCCATTACGCGCTGACCCTGGAACCGGTGAATCCGCCCATCCTGGTCACCCAGATCCAGATCGGCCCCAGCGAGTGGCTGTACCTCGCTTCGCTGATGCCCGAGCCCTACGCCAGCCTGGAAGACGAGGGCCTGCCAACCCAACAGCTGTGGTTCATCATCCTCACCAGTTGCTTCCTGTTGCTGTTCATCGGCCTGCTGGTGCACTGGCAGAGCCGGCCACTGAAACGCCTGGCGCGGGCGGCGCGGGAGATGTCCCTCGGGGCCGAAGTGGAGCCCTTGCCCGAAGCCGGCGGCAGCGAAGTGGCGGACGTGAGCCGCGCCTTCAACAGCATGCGCGAGCGCATCAGCCGCTATCTCAACGAACGCAGCCAGCTGTTCAGCGCCATCTCCCACGACCTGCGAACCCCCATCACCCGGCTGCGCCTGCGGGTGGAGCTGCTGGAGGACGAAGCCGCGCAAGCCAAGTTCAGCCGCGACCTGGACGACCTGGAACTGCTGGTGAAAGGCGCGCTGCAGTGCGTGAAGGACACCGACATCCACGAGAACATCCAGCAGGTGGATCTCAATCACTTGCTGCACGGCCTGGTGGAGCCCTATCTCGGCACCGGGCAGGTGACCCTCGACGGCGAGGCGGGCGACTTCTACCCCGGCAAGCCCCTGGCCCTGCGCCGCTGCATCGGCAACCTGGTGGATAACGCGCTGAAGTACGGCGAACGCGCCCACCTGCTGATCGAGGACAGCGCCGACGCCTTTGTCCTGCACGTGGACGACGAAGGCCCCGGCGTGCCGGAGCAGAAGCTGGAGCAGGTGTTCGAACCCCACTTCCGCCTGGCCGGGCATCAGCAGGGATACGGGCTGGGGCTGGGCATCGCGCGCAACCTTGCCCACAGCCATGGCGGCGAGCTGAGCCTGAAGAACCTGCGCGACGGCGGGTTGCGGGTGACGCTGTGGTTGCCGAGGCAGGCTGGGTAATCGAGCGCAGGGAGTTTCGTAGGTTGGTGCAGAGCGCAGCGAAGCCCAACATCCGGTTCGCAGAACCGGCCCCTGGTTTCCGCCAATGGAACTGTGGAGCGCTGCGCGCTCCCTGTTGGGCTTCGCGGGTTCAGCGCCAATCTACAAGGGCATTTGTAACCACCCCGTGACCATCCACTATCCCTTTGTTACCCGCGGGCTTGAAGGTCGTGGTTAGACTGCAGGCAAGCGCAAGCACCGACTTGCACAGTCATAAAAACAAGAAGGTATCCCCATCCATGAATGCCATCTCCCGCCTGGCCGCTGTCGTTTCCCTTGCCTCCCTGTTCCCGCTGTCCGCCCTCGCCGGCGAAGTGGAAGTCCTGCACTGGTGGACTTCCGGTGGTGAGAAGCGTGCCGCCGATACCCTGCAGAAGCTTGTCGAAGAGAAAGGCCATACCTGGAAGGATTTCGCCGTTGCCGGAGGTGGTGGCGAGGCGGCGATGACCGTGCTGAAGACCCGTGCCGTTTCCGGCAATCCGCCGTCCGCCGCGCAGATCAAGGGGCCGGATATCCAGGAGTGGGGCGAGTTGGGCCTGCTGGCCGAACTGGACGATGTGTCCACCGAGGGCAACTGGGATTCGCTGCTCTCCCCGCAGGTGGCGAACATCATGAAGTACGACGGCCATTACGTGGCCGTGCCGGTCAACGTGCACCGGGTCAACTGGCTGTGGATAAACCCGGAGGCGTTCCAGAAGGCCGGGGCGACGCCGCCGACCACGCTCGATGAATTCTTCGCCGCCGCCGACAAGCTCAAGGCCGCTGGCTACATTCCGATCGCCCACGGTGGCCAGCCTTGGCAGGACGGCACCGTGTTCGAGGATCTGGTGCTCAGCATCCTGGGTCCGCAGGGCTACCACAAGGCCTTCGTCCTGCAGGACAAGGCCACGCTCACCAGCGACAAAATGGTGGAAGTCTTTGCCGCGCTGAAGAAGCTGCACGGCTATGTCGACCCGGACGCCGCAGGCCGTGACTGGAACAGCGCCACGGGGCTGGTCATCAACGGCAAGGCCGGCATGCAGATCATGGGTGACTGGGCCAAGAGCGAGTGGACCGCCGCCGGCAAGGTGGCGGGCAAGGACTACCGGTGCCTGCCATTTCCCGGCACCCAGGGCAGCTTTGCCTACAACATCGACTCCCTGGCCATGTTCAAGCTCAAGGACGAGGCCAACATCCAGGCCCAGAACGACCTGGCGCGCACCGTTCTCGAACCGCAGTTCCAGCAGTTCTTCAACCAGAACAAGGGCTCCATTCCTGTCCGCCTGGACCAGGATATGTCGAGCTTCGATGCCTGCGCCCAGCAGTCCATGAAGGACTTCAAGGAAGCCGCAGCGGGTGATGGCCTGCAGCCGAGCCTGGCCCACGGCATGGCCGCCTCCAGCTATGTGCAGGGTGCGGTGTTCGACGTGGTCACCAACTACTTCAACGACCCCGCCGCCGACCCGAAGAAGGCCGCGCAGCAACTGGCCGCCGCGATCGAAGCGGTGCAGTAAGCCTCCCCGGTCCCTGATTCCTATGCCGGTGCAGTCTCCAAGGACTGCGCCGCGGAATCGGCCGCGCCGCAATCTGCTCCCCTCGGCCTCTGGGAGAGGGGCGAGGGGTGAGGGTAGTTCGGCGCCGCTGGTGATTTCCCTCACCCCAACCCTCTCCCAAAGGGAGCGGGGGTTATCCGTGCAACTCGCTATGACGGAGTCTCCCATGAGCTCAACCGCAGTCTTCGCCAAGGCCTCGCCGCTGGATGCGCTGCAACGCTGGTTACCCCGGTTGGTGTTGGCGCCCAGCGTGCTGATCGTGCTGGTCGGCTTCTATGGCTACATCCTCTGGACCTTCCTGTTGTCCTTCACCAACTCGCGCTTCATGCCCAGCTACAAGTTCGTCGGGCTGCAGCAATACGAGCGCCTGCTGGACAACGACCGCTGGTGGGTGGCTAGCCACAACCTGCTGGTCTACGGCGGGCTGTTCATCACCATCAGCCTGGTGATCGGGGTGTTCCTGGCGGTGCTACTGGACCAGCGCATCCGTCGCGAAGGCTTCATCCGCACCGTCTACCTCTACCCCATGGCGCTGTCGATGATCGTCACCGGCACCGCCTGGAAATGGCTGCTCAACCCGGGCCTCGGCCTGGACAAGCTGCTGCGCGACTGGGGCTGGGAGGGCTTTCGCCTCGACTGGCTGGTGGACCCGGACCGCGTCGTCTACTGCCTGGTGATCGCTGCCGTGTGGCAGTCCTCGGGCTTCGTCATGGCGTTGTTCCTGGCCGGTCTGCGCGGGGTGGACCAGTCGATCATCCGTGCCGCCCAGGTGGATGGCGCGAGCCTGCCGACCATCTACCTGCGCATCGTCCTGCCGAGCCTGCGCCCGGTGTTTTTCAGCGCGCTGATGATCCTCGCCCACATCGCCATCAAGAGTTTCGACCTGGTCGCCGCCATGACCGCCGGCGGCCCCGGCTACGCCTCCGACCTGCCGGCGATGTTCATGTACGCCCACACCTTCACCCGCGGCCAGATGGGCCTCGGCGCCGCCAGCGCGATGCTCATGCTCGGCGCGGTGCTGGCGATCCTCGTGCCCTACCTGTATTCCGAACTGAGGAACAAGCGCCATGACTAGCCTGGCTGGAAAACCCGCCTTCAGTTTCAGCCGCCTGGCCATCCACGCCACGCTGTGCTTCGCCTGTGCCCTCTACCTGGTGCCGCTGGTGGTGATGCTGCTGACCAGCTTCAAGACGCCCGACGACATCCGCACCGGCAACCTGCTGTCGATTCCGGACGTGTTCACCGTGATCGGCTGGGCCAAGGCCTGGGCCAGCATCGGCGGCTACTTCTGGAACTCGGTGAAGATCACCGTGCCGGCGGTGATCATCTCCACGCTGCTTGGCGCACTGAATGGCTACGTGCTGTCGATGTGGCGCTTCCGGGGCTCGCAGCTGTTCTTCGGCCTGCTGCTGTTCGGCTGCTTCCTGCCATTCCAGGTGGTGTTGCTGCCGGCGTCCTTCACCCTCGGCCAGTTCGGCCTGGCCAACACCACGAGCGGCCTGGTGCTGGTGCACGTGGTCTACGGCCTGGCCTTCACCACGCTGTTCTTCCGCAACTTCTACGTGAGCATCCCGGACGCCCTGGTACGGGCGGCACGGTTGGATGGCGCGGGGTTCTTCACCATCTTCGGGCGCATCCTGCTGCCGATGTCGGTGCCGACCATCATGGTCTGCCTTATCTGGCAGTTCACCCAGATCTGGAACGACTTCCTCTTCGGCGTGGTGTTCGCCAGCGGCGACACCCAGCCCATCACCGTGGCCCTGAACAACCTGGTGAACACCAGCACCGGGGTCAAGGAATACAACGTCGACATGGCCGCCGCGATGATCGCCGGCCTGCCCACCCTGCTGGTCTACGTATTCGCCGGCAAATACTTCCTGCGCGGCTTGACCGCTGGCGCGGTGAAGGGCTGATGCCCTCAAGATTGGAGAGTGACATGGCAACCCTCGAACTGCGCAACGTGAACAAGTCCTACGGCAGCGGGCTGGCGGACACCCTGAAGAACATCGAGCTGTCCATCGACTCCGGCGAGTTCCTGATACTCGTCGGTCCTTCTGGCTGCGGTAAGTCCACCCTGATGAACTGCATCGCCGGGCTGGAGAGCATCAGCGGCGGCGCGATCATGGTCGACGGCCAGGACATCAGCGGCATGAGCCCCAAGGACCGGGACATCGCCATGGTGTTCCAGTCCTATGCGCTGTACCCGACCATGAGCGTGCGCGAGAACATCGCCTTCGGCCTGAAGATCCGCAAGCTGCCCCCGGCCGAGATCGATGCGGAGGTCGCCCGCGTGGCCAAGCTGCTGCAGATCGAACACCTGCTGCAGCGCAAGCCCAGCCAGCTCTCCGGTGGTCAGCAGCAGCGCGTGGCCATGGGGCGAGCCCTGGCGCGGCGGCCGAAGATCTACCTGTTCGACGAGCCGCTGTCGAACCTCGATGCCAAGCTGCGGGTGGAGATGCGCACCGAGATCAAGCTGATGCACCAGCGGCTGAAGACCACCACCGTCTACGTCACCCATGACCAGATCGAGGCCATGACCCTGGGCGACAAGGTGGCGGTGATGAAGGACGGCATCATCCAGCAGTTCGGCACCCCGCAAGAGATCTACAACGACCCGGCCAACCTATTTGTCGCCGGCTTCATGGGCTCGCCGCCGATGAACTTCATTCCCCTGCGCCTGCAGCGCCGCGATGGCCGCCTGGTGGGCCTGCTGGACAGCGCCGACGGCCATTGCGAACTGCCCCTGGGCGAGGTCGACGGTGAGCTGGAAGGGCGCGAGCTGATCCTCGGCATCCGCCCGGAGCAGGTGCTGGTCGGTGCCGGCGACCTGCCGGCGATTCGCGCGCAGGTGCAGGTGCTGGAGCCCACCGGGCCGGACACGCTGGCCTTCGTCGAGATCAATCAGACCAAGGTCTGCTGCCGCCTGGCGTCCGATTCGCCAGCGCGCGTGGGCGACACCCTCGACCTGCAATTCGCGCCCGACAAGGTGCTGTTGTTCGACGCACAGAGCGGCGAGCGGCTGTGCGTGCCGGGAAAGCCGGCCGTGGCTGAGCCAGCCAGGGTCGCGCGCCTGAAGGGTCTGTAGGAGCGAGCTCTGCTCGCGAAGGGGGCCGCACGGAGACGAGTCGTTCGTGAGCGAGCAAAAGAAAGATCCATCGCAACAACAATAAAAATCTGGAGTGGACATGAGCACGACGATCAAAGGTTTGTGGGTACTGCCCTGCGCGCTTTTCGCGGTTTCGGGGGTTACGCAGGCGGTGGAATTCACCGGCTACATGCGCAGCGGCGTCGGTGGGGCCAGCGAAGGTGGTACGCAATCCTGCTTCCAACTGCCGGGGGCGCAATCCAAATACCGTCTGGGGAACGAGTGCGAGCAATACATCGAACTGGACCTGCGCCAGGACCTCGCCAAGCTCGATGACGGTTCGGTGATCAGCGTCGAGGGCATGGCGCAGCTGTTCAACGAATACGGCCACACCCCCGAGTTCACCGGCGACCACGGCTTCACGCGGATGAACCAGATGTACGCCGAGTGGAGCAACATGCCGGCGCTCAATGGCGGCTCCTTCTGGGCGGGGCGCCGCTTCTACAAGCGGAACGACATCCACATCTCCGACTACTACTACTGGAACCAGAGCGCCACCGGCTTCGGCTTCGACGAAGTGGCCATTGGCGACCTGAAGTACAGCTACGTGTTCTCGCGCAAGGACAACGTCTTCCAGGACCCCTACATCAATCGCCACGACTTCAACGTGGCCGGCTTCCAGACCAACCCCGGCGGTGAGGTGGAGCTGGGCGTCAGCTACCTCAACAAGCCCGACAGCACCGATGCCCACAGCGGCTGGTCGGTGGCAGCGCAGCACAAGCAGAAGGAATTCCTCGGCGGGGTGAACACCTTCGCCCTGCAGTACGGCCGTGGACCGGGCACCGCGCTGGGCTACACCGGCGACCCCACGCTGGATAACAGCAACCAGAGCTGGCGCGTGGTGGAGTTCTTCGACTGGCAGGTAACGCCGCGCTTCGGTGGCCAGTTCGAGGTGATCTACCAGAAGGACAAGCGCCCGGATGGCGACGACCAGAACTGGCTCTCCGTCGGCGTGCGTCCGGTCTATGCCATCACCGAGCAGTTCAAGCTGGTCACCGAGCTTGGCCGGGACCAGGTGGAAGCCCCCGATGGCACCCGCAAGCTGACCAAGTTCACCATCGCGCCCACCTGGTCGCCGGCCGGTCCCGGCTTCTGGCAGCGCCCGGAAATCCGCCTGTATTACACCTACGCCAGCTGGAACGAAGCGGCCCAGCGTGCGGCCAGCGAACTGGCGGCGGGTTCGGCGCTGTCCGATACCGGTGCCTTCGGCGACGCGCTGCACGGCTCCAACTTCGGTGTGCAGCTGGAGTACTGGTGGAAGTGATGCGCAGCGCCAGGCCGCATCGGGTGAAGGCGGGGGAGGGTGTCGACCATCCCTTTGCCGACCTGTTGCGTCCGGCGGCCGGGCAGCCATTCCGCTGGACCGAACACCAGGGCCGCGAGCTGCTGTTGGTGGAGCACTCGCGCTGCTCGGCGGTGTTCAGTCGCCAGGGCGGCCAGTTGCTGCACTTCCAGCCCCACGGCGAGCGGCCGTTGCTCTGGTGCGCGACGCGCTGGCCGCGCATTGGCGCCATTCGCGGCGGCGTACCGGTGTGCTGGCCCTGGTTCGGCCGGCACCCCATGGAAGGCGGCTGGCCCCACCACGGTTGGGCGCGGTTGTCGGATTGGCGACTTATCCACAAGGCCGCCGACGACAACGGCGTGCGCCTGACCTGGCGCCTGGACCTGCACGACTGGCAAGTGGAACTGGAGGCGGACCTGGGCGAGCGCATGAGCCTGCAACTGGTTACCCGCCACCGCGACAGCGAGCCCTGCGTGCTCAGCCATGCGCTGCACGCCTACTGGCGGGTGAGCGACGTGGCGCGGGTCGCCCTGCTCGGGCTGGACGATGCCGAAGGGCGCGATCTGCTGAGCCGCGAACCCTGTCGGCAGGAGGGCGAACTGCGCGTGATCGATGGCTGTCACCGGGTATTCCGGCAGGGCTGCCGCGTGAAGATTCAGGATGCCGGTTGGCAGCGACGTGTGTGCATCGACGGTGGGAACAATCCGAACACCGTGGTCTGGCATCCCGGCAGCCGGCCCTTATCCGAAGTGAGCTGGGCGGAGGGGTTGGGCTTTCTCTCCGTACAGGGCGCGGCCTGCGGAGAAGACAGCGTGGAGCTGGTGGCGGGGGAGGAGGCGAGGTTGGGGTTGAAGGCATGGGTTGGATGAGGGCCCTCTCCCGCAAGCGGGAGAGGGGGTTGTCCGTATTGTGGTTGATGCCGGCGCGGGCTGCTTGTCTCCCTTCTCCCTCTGGGAGAGGGGCCGGGGGCGTCAGGACGGCTCCTCATCCGCCGGATACCGGCTGGCATTGAGGCTTTCCTTGATCTTGCGCAGGTGCGGCTGGAAGTCGACGCCGCGGCGCAGGGTCATGCCGGTGGCGAGCACGTCGAGCACGGTCAGCTGGATGATGCGCGAGGTCATCGGCATGTAGATGTCGGTGTCTTCCGGCAGCGGGATGTCGAGGCTCAGGGTACTGGCTTTGGCCAGCGGCGAACCGGCGGCGGTAAGGCCGAGCACCGAGGCGCCGTTCTGTCGCGCCAGGCGCGCCACCTCCACCAGTTCGCGGGTGCGGCCGGTGTAGGAAATGATCACGAAGAGGTCGCCCGTGTGGGCCACCGAGGCCAGCATCCGCTGCATCAGGACATCGGAATGGGCGGATACGGCGAGGTTGAAGCGGAAGAACTTGTGCTGGGCGTCCAGGGCCACCGAGGCCGAGGCGCCGAGTCCGAAGAAATGGATCTGCCGGGCCTGGATCATCAGGTCCACGGCGCGGCTGATCAGTTGCGGGTCGAGGCTCTGCAGGGCGCTGTCCAGGGAGGCGATGGCGCTGCCGAAGATCTTCCGGGTGTAGGCCTCGGGACCGTCGTCGGCGGCGACTGCCTGGCTCACGTAGGCGGCACCGCTGGCCAGGCTCTGCGCCAGTTGCATCTTCAGTTCCGGATAGCCGTTGACGCCGAAGGAGCGGCAGAAGCGGTTCACCGTCGGCTCGCTGACCTGGGCCGCCTGGGCCAGGGCCGCGATGCTGTAGCGGGTGGCCTGCTGCGGGTCGCGCAGGATGACTTCGGCGACCTTGCGCTCGGCCTTGTTGAGTTCGTCGAGGCGGTTCTGGATCTGCTCCAGCAGATTGTGCACGCGGTCCATTGGGATTCCTGGGAAGGGGCCTGCAATCGGTGGCCTATCGTACTGAGCGCACCCAGGCTGGGCCACCGTAATCTCGTATGTCGGTAAATGTAGTTTTATTACTACATTTTGTCTTGCTGTAACGGCTAACTGGGTGTATTCATAAGCTTATGTTTGATAGAAGAACAAATATCATGGCCTCACAACCTGTCGAACCCTGCACCCTGGCCCTGTTCGGCGGCCTCGGTGACCTGGCACTGCGCAAGCTGTTCCCCGCGCTCTATCAACTGGACCGTGCCGGTCTCCTGGCCGCCGATACGCGCATCCTCGCCTTGGGTCGTGAAGGCGGCGAGCCCCCCACCCATATCGCCGACATCGGCGAGCATCTGCGCCGCTACGTGCCGGCCGGCGAGGTGGAGGAGGGCGCCATGCAGCGCTTCCTGGCCCGGCTCGATTACCTCGCCATGGACTTCCTCGACGCCAATGCCTACCCGGCCCTGGCCGACAAGCTGGGCCCGGTAGCCAGGCTGATCGCCTACTTCGCCACCCCCGCCGCCGTGTACGGCGCCATCTGCGCAGGCCTGGCCGCTACCGGGCTGGCCGAGCGCACCCGCGTAGTGCTGGAAAAACCCATTGGCCATGACCTGGATTCCTCCCGCGCGGTGAACGAAGCGGTGGCGGCGCACTTTCCAGAGAACCGCACCTACCGGATCGACCACTACCTGGGCAAGGAGACGGTGCAGAACCTGATTGCCCTGCGCTTTGCCAACAGCCTGTTCGAGACGCAGTGGAACCAGCATCACATCTCCCACGTGGAAATCACCGTGGCCGAGCAGGTGGGCATCGAGGGCCGCTGGGGCTATTTCGACCAGGCCGGTCAGCTGCGCGACATGATCCAGAACCACCTGCTGCAACTGCTCTGCCTGATCGCCATGGACCCGCCCAGCGACCTCTCCGCCGACAGCATCCGCGACGAGAAGGTGAAGGTGCTGAAAGCCCTGGCGCCCATCGCCCCGGAACAGCTCGCGCAGCAGGTGGTGCGTGGCCAGTACGTGGCCGGCAACATCCTCGGCAAGACGGTGCCCGGCTACCTGGAGGAAGAACACGCCAATACCCACAGCGACACCGAGACATTCGTCGCCCTGCGTGCGGAGATCCGCAACTGGCGCTGGTCCGGCGTGCCCTTTTACCTGCGTACCGGTAAGCGCATGCCGCAGAAGCTCTCGCAGATCGTCATACACTTCAAGGAACCGCCGCACTACATCTTCGCCCCCGAGCAGCGGCCGTTGATCAGCAATCGCCTGGTCATCCGTCTCCAGCCGGACGAAGGCATTTCCCTGCAGGTGATGACCAAGGAACAGGGCCTGGACAAGGGCATGCAGCTGCGCAGCGACCCGCTGCAGCTGAGCTTTTCCAACACCTATCGCAGCGCGCGGATTCCAGACGCCTACGAGCGTCTGCTGCTGGAAGTGATGAAGGGCAACCAGAATCTCTTCGTGCGCAAGGACGAAATCGAATACGCCTGGAAGTGGTGCGACCAGCTGATTGCCGGGTGGCGGCAGCAGGGCGACGCGCCCAGACCCTACGCGGCGGGAACCTGGGGGCCGACGGCCTCCATTGCATTGATCACCCGTGATGGCAGGAGCTGGTATGGCGATCTTTAATCTGGACCTGCCGACGCAGGTCACCGGGCTCAGCCTCAGTAGCCCCGAACAACTGGCCGGCGAGCTGGCCATCACCGTTGCCAACGCCCTGCGTGCGGCCATTGAGGCCCGCGGTTCGGCCGTGCTGGTGGTGTCCGGCGGTCGCAGCCCGATCGCGTTCTTCGAACGCCTGTGCGGCCAGACCCTGGACTGGTCGAAAGTCACCATCAGCCTGGCCGACGAACGCTTCGTGCCGGTCCGCCACGCCGACAGCAACGAAGGCCTGGTGCGCCACCATCTGTTGAAGGGCGAGGCCGCCAGCGCGCGCTTCCTCGGCCTCTACCACAGCGCGCCGAGCCTGGATGAGGCTGCCCGCCTGGCCCATGTGGCCCTGGCCGAACTGGGCGCGATCGACGTGCTGGTGCTGGGCATGGGCGAGGACGGCCACACCGCTTCGCTGTTCCCCGGCAGCCCGAACCTCGAACTGGCCCTGAGTGCCGACTGCGAACGCCGTTGCCTGCCGATGCAGGCCCCCAGCGTACCGCGCCAGCGCCTCACCCTGACGCTGCCACTGCTGGCCAGTGCGCAGCTGACCCTCCTGGCCGTGCAAGGCCAGGCCAAGCTGGCCACCCTGGCCGCCGCCCTGGCGGGAGAAGACGTGTCGGCCATGCCGATTCGCGCCTTCCTCCGCCGTCCCCTGGAAATCCACTGGTGCCCCTGAGCCCGAAGGAACGCCCATGACCAGCCTCCCCACCAATCAGGCCACCAGTCGCGAAGCCGTGCCGAGCATGGCCGACAAGGCTGCCCTTATCGACATTCTCTGCGGTGCGGCGCGCATCCTTCCGGTGATCACCATCGAGCGTGAGCAGGACGCCCTGCCGCTGGCCGATGCCCTGGCCGCCGGTGGCCTGCGTACCCTGGAAATCACTCTGCGCTCCGAACACGGCCTGTCCGCGATCCGCACCTTGCGTGAGCAGCGCCCGGAGTTGTGCATCGGCGCCGGCACTGTGCTCGACGAGTGGATGCTCGCCGAGGCCGAAGCTGCCGGTTCGCAATTCATCGTCACCCCCGGCTGCACCGCCGAGCTGCTGCGGGCCGGCGTCTACAGCCCACTGCCATTGCTGCCGGGCATCAGCAGTGCTTCGGAAATCATGCTCGGCTACGCCCTGGGTTATCGCCGCTTCAAGCTCTTCCCGGCGGAAGTCTGCGGCGGCATCAAGGCCCTCAAGGCCTTCGGCGGCCCCTTCCCCGGCATCCGCTTCTGCCCGACCGGCGGGGTCAATCCCGACAACCTGCGCGACTACATGGCCCTGCCTAATGTGATGTGCGTGGGCGGCACCTGGATGATGGACAAGGACTGGATCCGCAACGGCGATTGGCAGCGCATCCAGGAAACCACGGCAGCGGCGTTGGAGCTGTTGCGCTGATGTAGGCAGAGAGCGTTCTGCTTTTTGTGGGGGCGATTTCAATCGCTATGCAGGCCGCAGGCCTGCTCTTCAAACCTCCCTGGGGGGCACTGCGTGCCCCATTGCGAATGAATTCGCCCCCACAGGGTTCATGCCCGCCGCAGTAACTTCGTAGCCCATTCCCATATCGCACTCGGTTGCGAAGCAGATTCCGCCAAACGGTTTGCTGAAACGATTTACCAAGTAACGAAACCGCGTTAAAACCGACTTTCAGTGGTCCCGATCCTGAGGAAAGCGCAATGACCAACAACAACCTCGAAGCCCTGTTCCCCACTGCCGACCAGATTCCCGAGCGTTACCGCCCCGGCGCGCCCATCGAGCAGCGCGAATACCTGGTGAACGGTGAGCTGCTGAGTTGGCAGGGGCCGCTGGCGGCGGTGCGCAGTCCGGTGTTCCTGGCGGGCGAGAAGGGCGATGAGCAGGTGGTGCTGGGCAGTACGCCGCTGCTGGATGCCGATGCCGCGTTGGCCGCGCTGGATGCCGCCGTTGCCGCCTACGACCACGGGCAGGGTGCCTGGCCGACGATGCGCGTGGCCGAGCGCATCCAGCATGTGGAGAAGTTCCTTGCCCGCATGCGCGAACAGCGCGAAGCGGTGGTCAGGCTGCTGATGTGGGAGATCGGCAAGAACCTCAAGGATTCCGAGAAGGAGTTCGACCGCACCTGCGACTACATCGTCGACACCATCGAGGCGCTCAAGGAGCTGGACCGTCGCTCCAGCCGCTTCGAGCTGGAGCAGGGCACCCTTGGCCAGATCCGGCGCGTGCCGCTGGGCGTGGCGCTGTGCATGGGGCCGTACAACTACCCGTTGAATGAAACCTTCACCACCCTGATCCCGGCGCTGATCATGGGCAACACTGTGGTGTTCAAGCCGGCCAAGTTCGGGGTGCTGCTGATCCGCCCGTTGCTGGAGGCCTTCCGTGATAGCTTCCCGGCCGGGGTCATCAACGTCATCTACGGCCGTGGCCGCGAGACCGTCAGCGCCATCATGGCCAGCGGCAAGGTGGACGTGTTCGCCTTCATCGGCACCCATTCCGGCGCCGCCGACCTGAAGAAGCTGCACCCGCGCCCGCATCGCCTGCGCGCGGCGCTGGGCCTGGACGCCAAGAACCCTGGCATCGTCCTGCCGAAGGTGGACCTGGACAACGCCGTCAACGAAGCCATCACCGGCGCGCTGTCGTTCAACGGCCAGCGCTGCACCGCGCTGAAGATCCTCTTCGTCCACGAAGACGTGCTCGAACCCTTCCTCGACAAGTTCTGCGCCAAGCTGGCCGCCCTCAAGCCCGGTATGCCCTGGGAGGACGGCGTGGCCCTGACGCCCCTGCCCGAACCGGGCAAGGTCGATTACCTCAATGCCCTGCTGGCGGACGCCGTGGCCAAGGGCGCCAAGGTGGTCAACGAGGGCGGCGGCAGCCACCGACAGAGCTTTTTCTATCCTGCCGTGCTGAGCCCGGTGAGCCCCGCGATGCGTCTCTATAACGAGGAGCAGTTCGGTCCGCTGATTCCGGTGGTGCCGTACCGCGAGGTGGAGGAGGTGATCGACTACGTGCTGCATTCCGACTACGGCCAGCAGCTCAGCCTGTTCGGCAACGACCCGGCCCAGGTCGGTCGCCTGGTGGATGCCTTCGCCAACCAGGTGGGGCGCATCAACATCAACGCCCAGTGCCAGCGCGGCCCGGACACCTTCCCGTTCAACGGCCGCAAGAACTCCGCCGAAGGGACGCTGTCGGTACATGACGCCCTGCGGGTGTTCTCCATCCGCACCCTGGTGGCGACCAAGTTCCAGGCGGATAACAAGGAACTGGTCAGCGAGATCATCCGCAACCGCGAGTCGAACTTCCTGACCACGGATTACATTTTCTGAGGCGGGTGGCAGGGCGGAGGATTTCTGTAGGGGCGAATTCATTCGCCAAGCAGGCCGAAGGTCTGCCCTGCAGGATCGATCTGGGGCACTGCGTGCCCCTTGGCGAATGAATTAGCCCCTACAAGTATCTTGCTCGAATTCGGTTAACGGAGATTCCAATGCCCCGCCCCATCAGCCGCGACACGCGGCTCTGCATGTCGCTGTCCGGCCGCCCCGGCAATTTCGGCACGCGCTTTCACAACTACCTCTACGAAGCCCTCGACCTGGACTTCGTCTACAAGGCCTTCACCACCACCGACTTGCCGGCGGCCATCGGCGGCATTCGCGCCCTGGGCATCCGTGGTTGCGCGGTGTCCATGCCGTTCAAGGAGGCCTGCATCCCGCTGCTGGACGAACTGGATGCCTCGGCTTCGGCCATCGACTCGGTCAACACCATCGTTGCCGACAACGGCTGGCTGAAGGGCTACAACACCGACTACAGCGCCGTGGCCAGCCTGCTGGCGAGCCACGCCGTGCCGCGTGACATTCGCTTCGCCGTGCGTGGCAGCGGCGGCATGGCCAAAGCCGTGGCCAGCGCCTTTCGCGATAGCGGTTACCGCCACGGCAGCATAGTCGCGCGCAACCCGCAGAGCGGTCCGACGCTGGCCCGGGGCTGTGGATATGCATGGCTGACGGAGCTGGGCGACGAGCAACCGCAGATGCTGGTCAACGTCACCCCGCTGGGCATGGAAGGCGGCCCGGAAGCCGACGCCCTGGCCTTCACCCGCGAACAGGTGGCGGCAGCGAACTGGGTTTTCGACGTGGTGGCGCTGCCGGTGGAAACACCACTGATCCGTTTCGCCCGCGAGCTGGGCAAGCCGGTGATCACTGGCGCCGAGGTGATCGTGCTACAGGCGGTGGAGCAGTTCGTGCTCTACACCGGCGTGCGGCCGGAGGCGGAGTTGATCGAGAAGGCGGCGGAGTTTGCTCGGGGGAGAGAATCACCTGTGGGGGCGATTTCAATCGCTAAGGGGCACGCAGTGCCCCCAAAAGGGCAGACCTGCGGCCTGCCTAGCGAATGAATTCGCCCCCACAATAGGGAAAAGGCATTCCGCAGTAGGGCGGAGACTCAACCCTCCGGCAGATTCGCGTAGATCTTTTCCAGCGTGCCGTTGAGCTTGGCGATCTGGGCCTCGGTGAGGTCCTTGAAGCTATTGGTGAAGATGTGCGCGGTGTTCACCTGAATCTCTTCCACCATGCGCCGGCCCTTCTCGGTGATGGTCACCTGGGTGACGCGGCCGTCATTGCTGCAGGGGGCGGTGTCCACCAGGCCGTCATCCTTCATGCGGTAGACGATCTTGGTGACGGTGGAGAGCTTGGCGATGGCGTGCTCGGAAATCTCCGAGATGCTCGACTGGCCGTTCTCCTTGAGGATGAAGAGGATGCGCCAGCGCGGGATGTCCAGGTCGATTTTCTTCAGGGTCTTTTCCATGGCCATGTTGTAGCGGCCATAGACGCGGGCGATCCAGTAGAAGGGGAATTCCTCCTTCTTGAAGTCGTCGCTGGCGGGGTTGTAACGGTTGAGGCGCTTTTTCGGGGTGCTCATGCGAGTGGGGCAAGGTTCCTGCTGACAGGGGGAGAGTTATAGGGGGTTGCGCGTGGGCTGTCGACAGCCATATGGCGCAACCTTGACCCCAATCAGGGCCCGCCGGCTGCCGCGGGGGCAGCCGGCAGTGTTCAGCCGTGCAGGAACCGCTCGGCCAGGTCGAGCTGGGAGTGGGCCAGCTGGTGCAGCTCCTGGCCGATCTGGGTGCTGCGCTGGGCCTGGCCGGCGCTCTGTTCGGCGAGTCCGGCGATCCTCGCGATCTGCCGGCTGATTTCCTCGGCCACCTGGCCCTGTTCCTCGATGGCGGTGGCCATCTGCAGGCTCATGCCGCTGATCTGGCCGACCTCTCCACTGATCCGCCGCAGGGCATCGCGCACCTGTTCCACATCCGCGCTCGACTGCTGCGCCGCCTGCTCACCCCGTTGCGCGGTGGCCAGGGCCTGGGCGCTGCCGCTGCGCAGGCGCGCGATGGACTGCTGGATCTGCCCGGTAGAATCACGGGTGCGCGAGGCGAGGGTGCGCACTTCGTCGGCCACCACCGCGAAACCGCGACCGGACTCGCCGGCGCGGGCCGCTTCGATGGCGGCGTTCAGTGCCAGCAGGTTGGTCTGCTCTGCGATGCTCTGGATCACCTCGGCGATGCCGCTGATGGAGTCGATGGATTCGGCGAGCTGATCCACTGCCTGGCCGATGTCTTCCACCGAAGACTGCAGCGCCTGCATCGATGCCTGGCTCTGGCCGGCCAGCCGCTCACCGTCGCGGGCCAATTCGTCCACCGCCTGGGTGGCGCCAGCGCTGTGTTGCAGGTTGCGCGACAGCTCCTGGATGGTGCTGCTCATCTGCTGGATGGCCGCCGCCGACTGTTCGGTTTCTTCGAGCTGGCGTTCCAGTTGGCCGGCCTCGCTGGCCACCAGGGCTGAAGACTCCCCGGCACGATTGCGCAGGATGTCGCCGTTGATATGGATGCGCGCCATCACCGTGCGCAGGCGCAGCTGCAGGTTGCCCAAGGCCATGTCCAGCAGGGCATCGGCGCCGCCGCGCGGGCTGTAGGCCGGTGCCAGCAGCGGATCGCTGTACACCTGTGGATAACTCGCCAGACCCCGAATCACGCCGCGTTGGCGTACGTGGGTGGCCTGCAGGCTGATGGCCCCAAGCCCGCCGAGCAGCACGAGGCTAAGACCGGCATCCAGTAGCCCGGCCAGGGTGGCGCCGGCCAGCAGCACGCCACCGAGTGCGGCGACGCTGTGTTCGCCCAGCAGGCGCAGCGCCCGTGTCGCGACGGGATCGGCCGGCTTGCCGTGGCGCAGGCGCGCATAGAGGGCGTCGGCGCGCAGGCAGCCGGCGCGGTCCATGGGGTGATAGACGGTGCCCAGCGCCACCAACTGGCCGCCCTCGAACAGTGGCACCACGTAGAGGTCGCTCCAGAACACGCCGCCTTCCTGGTGACGGGCCATCAGCGGGCCGTTCCAGGGCACGCCGGCGCGCAGCGTCTGCCACATGCGCTCGATGACCACGGCGGGCATGCCGGGGTGATTGATAGTGCTGAAGGGCTGGTTCAGCAGTTGCTCGCGACGGTAGCCGCACATGTCCAAGTAGGCGTCGTTGCAGTGCAGCAGTCGGCCTTCCGGGTCGAGGCGGGAAATCGGGGGCTCCGCAAAAACCGGGGCAGGGGATGGCTTCATAGTGTCCTCCGTGGACGGGGCCCGACCTTGCGGCCGGGCCTTCACATCAGCTGGCGAGCATCTCCTGGTGCTTGCTGGCCAGGCCCAGGTAGGCCTCGATCACGCGCGGGTCATCGGCCAGTTGCGCGGCAGGCCCTTGCATGGCGATCTGGCCCGTCTCCAGCACGTAGGCGTAGTCGGCCACGCGCAGGGCGGCGCGGGCGTTCTGTTCCACCAGCAGGATGGAGACCCCCTGCTGGCGCAGGGTGGCGATGATGCGGAAGATCTCGCGAGTGATCAGCGGCGCCAGGCCCAGGCTGGGTTCGTCCAGCATCAGCAGCTTTGGCTTGGCCATCAGCGCACGGCCCACGGCGAGCATCTGCCGCTCACCGCCGGATAGGGTGGCGGCCAGTTGGTCGCGGCGTTCCCACAGGCGCGGGAACAGGTCGTAGACCTCCTTGAGGGTTTCGCCGTGGTCGCGCTTGCCGCTGCGGTGGCGCTGGAAGGCGCCGAGCAGCAGGTTGTCGGCCACCGTCATGCTGCCGAACAGCTCGCGCTTCTCTGGCACCAGGCCGAGGCCGCGCGACACCATCACTTCCACTTCCGGCACCACCTCCAGGCTGCCGTCGAAGGCGACCCGGCCACGGGAGCCGAGCACGCCCATGATGGCGGAGAGCAGGGTAGTCTTCCCGGCGCCGTTGGGGCCGATCACGGTGACGATCTGCCCTTGGCCGACGGTCAAGCTGGCGTTGCTCAGGGCCTCCACCTTGCCGTAGGCGACGCACAGGTCGCTGACGTCCAGCACAGGGTTGGAGACGCGGTTCTCTGGCTGCTTCAGGTCTTGAATCGGCATGTTCATCACTCAGCACCTCCGAGATAGGCTTCCAGCACCGCCGGGTCTTTCTGTACGTCGGCTGGCAGGCCGTAGGCGATGCGCTGGCCGAATTCCATCACCACCACGCGGTCCACCAGGCCCATGACGAAGTCCATGTCGTGCTCTACCAGGAGAATCGCCATACCTTCGCTGCGCAGGCGGCTGAGAAGGATGCCGAGGGCTTCCTTCTCCTTGTGACGCAGGCCGGCAGCCGGCTCGTCGAGCAGCAGCAGGCAAGGGTTGGCGCACAGGGCGCGAGCGATTTCGAGGATGCGTTGCTGACCCAGGGCCAGGCTGCCGGCTTCCGCGTGCAGGTAGTCACCCAGGCCGACCCGTTCCAGTTGGCGGCGGGCTTCGGCGAGCAGTTCGGCCTCCTCGCTGCGGTCCAGGCGCAGGGCTGCACTGAGCACGCCCTTGTGGCCGCGCAGGTGGGCGCCGATGGCGACGTTCTCCAGCGCGCTCATTTCCGGCAGCAGCTTCACATGCTGGAAGGTGCGGCTCATGCCCATGCGGGCGATCGCGCGCGACGGGATGCCGTTGATGCGCTGGCCTCGGAACAGCACGTCGCCCGAGGTAGGGGTGTCCACCCCCGAGAGTTGGTTGAACAGGGTGCTCTTGCCGGCACCGTTGGGGCCGATCAGGGCGAGGATTTCCCCGGCGCGCACGTCCAGGTTCATCTCGTTGTTGGCCACCAGGCCACCGAAGCGTCGGGTGACGTTGCGGGCTTCCAGCAGCACTTCGCCGGCCGTCGGCAGCTCGCGACGGGGCAGTTCGGCTGCGTCGTCCAGATCGCGGGCGGCCTTGCGCGGTTTCCAGGCATCCGGCACCAGGCGCAGCAGCAGCGGCCAGAGGCCGCCCGGCGCGCGCTGCATCAGCAGCACAATGACGATGCCGAAAACGATCACCTCGTAATTACCGGTGCTACCCAGCAGCTGCGGCAGCAGATCCTGCAGCCACTGCTTGAGCATGGTCAGCACGCCGGCGCCGAGGAGCGCACCCCAGACGCTGGCCACGCCGCCGATCAGCGCCATGAACAGGTAGTCGATACCCATGTGCAGGCCGAAGGGGGTGGGGTTCACGAAGCGTTGGGTGTGGGCGTAGAGCCAGCCGGAGATGGCGGCGAACAGGGCGGAGATGAGGAAGATCACCATCTTCGCGCGGAAGGTGTTCACGCCCATCGACTCGGCCATCAACTGACCGCCCTTGAGGGCGCGGATGGCGCGGCCCTCGCGGGAATCCAGGAGGTTCTGGGTGATCAGCATGGCGCAGAGCATCACGGCCCAGATCAGGTAGTAGATCTCCTCGCCCTTGTTCAGCTCCCAGCCGAACAGCGAGATCGACGGCAGGCCGCTGACGCCAGTGTGGCCGCCGAGGGATTCCAGGGTGCCGAACAGGTAGTACAGCGACAGGCCCCAGGCGATGGTGCCCAGCGGCAGGTAATGCCCGGAGAGCTTGAGGGTCAGCGCGCCCAGCAGCAGGGCCACCGCCCCGGTGAGCGCCAGGCCCACCAGCAGCGTCAGCCAGGGCGAGGCGCTGGCCCAGGCGAGCCAGCCCGGCAGGTCCTGCACTGTGGTCAGGTAGGCGCTGGTATAGGCGCCCAGACCAACGAAGGCGGCCTGGCCGAAGCTGGTCATGCCACCGACGCCGGTCAGCAGCACCAGGCCGAGAACCACCAGTGTGTAGAGGCCGATGTAGTTGAGCAGGGTGACGTAGTAGGGCGGCAACACCAACGGCGCAACGCCGAGCACAGCCACCAGGGCGAGAATCAGGTAACGCGGTTTCATTCATCGTCCTCCACGTGACGGCTGGTGAGGGAGCGCCAGAGCAGGAACGGGATGATCAGCGTGAAGACGATGATTTCCTTGTAGGTGCTGGCCCAGAACATCGAAAAGGCCTCGATCAGGCCTACGCCCAGCGCGCCGAGGGCAGCCGCCGGGTAGCTCACCAGGCCGCCGATGATGGCGCCGACGAAACCCTTGAGGCTGATGACGAAGCCTGAGTCGAAGTAGAGGGTGGTGATGGGGGCGATGAGGATGCCCGACAGCGCGCCGATGAAAGTCGCCAGGGCGAAGGTGGCCTTGCCCGCGAGCGTCGGCGAGATGCCCATCAGCCGCGCGCCCAGGCGGTTCACCGCGGTGGCGCGCAGGGCCTTGCCATAGAGGCTGCGTTCGAAGAACAGGAACAGGCCGATGATAAGTGCCAGGGACACGGCGATCACCCACAGGGTCTGGCTGTTGAAGGTCACCGGGCCGAGGGTCAGGCCGGCTTCGGAGAAGGGCTCCGTGCGGGCGCCTTCGGGGCCGAACATCAGCAGGCCGATGCCGACCATGGCCACGTGCATGGCGATGGAGACGATCAGCAGCACCAGCGAACTCGCCGAGGCAATCGGTTGGAATACCAGGCGATAGAGCTGCGGGCCGAGCGGTACTACCAGGGCGAGGGTGAGCAGCGCCTGGATCGCCATGGGCAGTTCGGCAAGCGGCAGGCTGCGCACCAGGCCGACCATGGCCAGGGCATAGGCGAGCTTGGGGAGTATCCGTTTCGGGAAGCGGAAGCCGCGGCTGGCGCGGGTCGCGTCATACAGGTCCATAGTGCAGTCGGCGAGGGTCAGTGCGAGGAGCAGCCAGACCACGGCGGTGGGCTGGCCGGCCTGCAGGCTGGCCATGGCCAGGGCGCCGTAGGTGACGAACTCGCCCTGGGGGATCAGCAGGATGCGCGTGACGGTGAAGACCAGCAGGAGCGACAAGGCCAGCAGCGCATAGATGGCGCCGTTGGTGATGCCGTCCTGGCCGAGCAGCAGGGCTATCTGGAGATTCATGGTGGGAACTCTTGTTGCGGTATGGGGCGCGCGAGGCGATCAGTGCGTAGGGGGGGATGACGCTTTTTTCATCCACCTTCGGCGTTCGGCCGGGCTCCGCCTGGTGGACATGAAAGGCGATGTCCACCCTACGAGAGCCCAGGCCTGAGGATCAGTTACGGCCCAGCACGGTCCAGGTGCCGTTCTTCACCTGGATCAGCTCACGGCCGCGCTCGTCGAAGCCGCTGTGGTCTTCCGGGGTCATGTTGTAGACACCCTGGGTGGCGGCCAGCTCGTGGCTCGCCTCCAGTGCGTCACGCAGGGCGGCGCGGAACTCCGGGGTGCCCGGCTGGGCCTTGGCGGCGGCTTGCGGAATGGCCTTCTGCAGTAGCAGGCCGGCGTCGTAGGTGTTGGCGCCGAAGGTGGCCGGCTTGCTGCCGTTCAACTTCTCGTAGGCGGCCACGTACTCACCGGCGACCTGCTTGGAGGGATGGCTGTCGGGGATCTCGTCCAGTACCAGCATCAGGCTGGCGGCGAGGATGGTGCCTTCCACCTTCTTGCCACCCAGCTTGAGGAAGTCCGGCAGGGCTGCGCCGTGGGTCTGGTACATCTGGCCACGGTAGCCCTGGTCGAACAGCGTGGTCTGCGGCAGCACCGCAGCACTGCCCGGCGCGGCGACCAGTACGGCGTCAGGACGGGAGGCCAGTACTTTCAGGCTCTGGCCGGTGACGGAGGTGTCCTGGCGCTGGAAGCGCTCGTTGGCCACCAGCTTGATGCCGTGTTCGGCGGCCAGCGCGCCCATCACCTTGGACCAGTTTTCACCATAGGGATCGGCGGTGCCGATGAAGCCCAGGGTCTTCACACCGCGTGCGCTCATGTCCTCCACCAGGGCCTTGGCGATCAGGTCATCGTTCTGGGTGGTCTTGAACACCCACTTCTTCTGCTCGTTCATTGGCAGCACCACGGATGCGGTACCTACCGGCGCGAGCAGCGGCACGCCGGCTTCGGCGACGAACTGGATCACGCCCATCGCGTTGGGCGAGCCGCTTGGGCCGATGATGGCATCGACGTTTTCTTCGCTGATCAGTTTCTTCAGCGCCTTCACGGTAGCGGTGGGGTCGCTGCCGTCATCCAGGGCGATGTACTTCACCTGTTGGTCGCCGGCCTGGGTGGGCAGCAGCGGCGTCGAGTTCTTCTGGGGAAGCCCGACCAGGGCGAGGGGGCCGGTGGAGGAGGTAATGACACCGACTTTCACTTCGGCCTGTGCGAAGGAAAGGCAGGCGGCGCTGAGGAGCAGGGTGGACACGGCTTGTTTGAAGAGCATGACGTTCTCCGAGGGTTGCAAGGCTATTCGAGGGGCAGTGGTCCGCAGGGTGCTCCAGGTCCCGAAGGGCATGGATGTGCGGATGGCTTGCCGCCCTTTTGTTGTTCTGGCGCCTTGTGGCGCTACCGGCGGGTATCCCGCTCGGCGGGAAGCGAAATTGCAGCTCCCGTGCCAGAAAAACCTGCGCCATGGCGGTGCAGTGCCGCGGTAGCTTCGTTGAGCCCCTCCGATTTCCCTTCAAGTCAGTGCTTGCTGACTCACTCATCGGACCTTTCTGACAATCGACGTCATGCCAGTGGCAATCGGCTTTCCAGCCTCCTTTGCAGGGCGTTTTTCTAGCTGATTCTTGGGGCTTTTAAGGATAAAAAAGCGCTTATTAACCGCCAAAAAATCAGCAATAAATTGCAAATATTCCGTTCGATAATCGACCAGGTATGGAGGCGTTGCATGCGCTTCAATTTTTACTGTGCGAGATGTGAATAATTCTTATCTTATATCTAAATATATGAAAATAAAGGGTTTATTTATTTAAGTTGCGTGAAATATCTATTTTCAGGTTGTTACCTAAATGCACGGAAGTGGTGCTCTGTTACGTGAAAATGCACCTAATCTACACACTCATTTTCCAGTGATAATTCAATTGACATTTCACGTAATTCTTTCGATTCTGGATTTACGCGATCGACACCTCCGACGGGGTGGTCGAGCACCAACAAGAACGCCAATGGGTGATGCAGATGACGATAGTGGTCGAGCGGCTGGAGCTGGGTGGCGCGGGGCGAACCGTGATGGTGAAAGACACCATCGATATCGCCGGCCATCCCACCCGCGCTTCCAGCCGCGCGCTGGAAGAAGCGCCGGATGCCCTGCGCCATGCCGACGTGGTTCAGGCGCTGCTGGATGCGGGCTGCCGCATCACCGGCAAGACCAGTCTGCATGAACTGGCTTTCGGTACCACCGGCCTGAATGCCTGGACCGGTACTGCGGAAAACCCGCGTTATCCCGGCCGTGTGCCTGGTGGCTCTTCCAGTGGCTCGGCTGCTGCCGTCGCTGCAGGTCTCTGCGACTTTTCCCTGGGCACCGATACCGGCGGCTCGGTGCGCGTGCCGGCGGCCTGCTGCGGCGTGTTCGGTCTCAAGCCGACCTTCGGCCGCGTCAGCCGTGCCGGTGTGATGCCGGCACAGACTTCCCTGGATTGCGTCGGCCCCTTCGCCGCCAGCATTCAACTGCTGATCGAGGCCATGGCTGCCATCGATCCTTCCTTCGATGCACTACCGGCGGTGAGTGGCGTCCGCATCGGTGTCGTGCCGGTACAGGCCAATCCGGAAGTGCAGGCGGCGCTGGATGCCGTGCTGGAAGCCTCTGATTTCGAATTGCTCAGTGCGCCGCTGCCCGGCATGCAGGCCGCCTATGACGCGGGCCTGGCCATCATCAACCGGGAAACCTGGAACGCCTGCGGTCACCTGGTGGAAACCGGGCTGGTGGGCGCTGATGTCGCCTCGCGCCTGCTGGCTGCCAAGGACACCTCCGACGCCGCCGTGGCCGACGCCGAGGCCGTCCGCGTCGCCTTCACCGCCGAGGTGGATGCCGCCCTGGCGTGCTGCCCGATCCTCGCGCTGCCGACCCTGCCGGACTACCCAGCGTTGGTGGCGGATGCCGCCGACACCCGCGCGGCCATCGGCATGACCGCCTTCGTGCGGCCTTTCAATCTCACTGGCCACCCGGCGCTGAGCATTCCATTCGAGGGCGCCTCGAAGCTGCCGGTGGGTCTGCAACTCGTTGCCGCCAAGGGCGCGGACGAACTGCTGCTGGCAGTCGCCCGCGAGCTTGTGCAGCGCCTCGAACAATAACCAAGAAGCCCACCTGGAGAGCCCCATGTCTTCGCTAAGCGAGCTGGATTACCAGCGCCCCACCCCGATTACCGCGAGTGAAGGATTCCAGGCACTGCTCGCCGACATCCGCGAGCGTGCCCGGCGCGAGGAATTCGACCGGCAGAAATTCATTTCCCAGGACGTAATCGAGCGCTTCAAGGAACTGGGCGTCTATCGCGCACTGGTGCCTACCCGCTTCGGCGGCGACCAGCGTTCGCCCATGGAGTTCTGCCAGATGGTGGAGGACATCTCCGCCGCCGACGGTTCCGCCGGCTGGGTCGCCAGCTTCGGCATGAATCCGGTGTACCTGGCCGCGCTGCCGCTGGCGACCCTGGAAAAGGTTTACGCCAATGGCCCGGACGTGGTGTTCGCCGGTGGCATCTTCCCGCCGCAGCCGGCCGCCTTCGTCGAGGGCGGGCTGGAAGTGAACGGGCGCTGGAAATTCTCCAGTGGCTGCATGGGCGCCAACCTGATCGGCGTCGGCATCAGCCCGAAGAACGGTGACACCGTCGGCCTGCCGCGCCTGGCCGTGATGCCGCGCGAGAAGGTGAAGATCGAGGAAACCTGGGACGTGATCGGCCTGATCGGCACCGGCAGCCACGACGTGGTGATCGAAGGCGTGGTCGTGCCCGAAGAGTGGACCTTCGTTCGCGGTGGCCCGTCCAACCTCGACGAGCCGATGTTCCGCTATCCGTCCCTGTCCTTTGCCACCCAGGTGCTGTCCGTCGTGGGGCTGGGCGTCGCCCGTGCCGCGCTGGACTACTTGTCCGGCATGGCCACCGGCCGTTTCTCCGTCACGGGTGCTCCGGCCCTGTCCGACCGCCCGCTGGCGCAGATGCAGATGGCCAAGGCCGAAGCCGAACTTCGCGCCGCCCGCGCCTGGTTCTACGAGGCGATGGAAAACGCCTGGGCCAGCCTGCTGGCCGGCGACCCGGTGAGCGTCGAGCAGACCAACCTGCTGCGCCTGTCCTCCACCCACGCCACCCGCGTGTCCGCCGAAGTGGCGCGTACCGCACAGATGCTCTCCGGCATGACCGGCGTGTACCGGGACAACCCGCTGTCGCGCTTCGTCAACGACACCCTGGTGATCACCCAGCACGCCTTCATGGGCGACATGACCTACCAGAACGCCGGCGCGATCTTCTTCGGCAACAAGCCGCTGCCCGGCTACCTGTGAATTCCAACTGACTGATCGGTGATTTCGATGAGCGATAAGAAAGCCCTGCGCGTCCTGTTCTGCATGGGTATCAACCAGAACTTCTTCGACGCCCCGCGTGAAGAGCAACTGCAGGTCTGGGCGGCCTTCAGCGAGATGTGGAACGGCATCCACGACCTGCCTGGCGTGAAGGTGTTCGGCAACATGGACGACGACCAGAGCATGGTTGGACCAAGCACCGGCTACCCCTGGACCACCTACCTGCTGGCCGACGTACCGGATATCGAAACCGTGCATGCTGCCTGCAACCTGTTCCGCACTACGCCGGTAGGTGATGGCACCTACAAACTGTGGCGCTACGCCAAGGTCGAGGCCCGCACCGGCCGCGAACTGATCATCCAGCGCGCGTGACCGCCATGAGCCAAGCCCTCGAACTGCGCCTGCGCCGGCTGGAAAGCGAACACGCCGTGCGCGCCTGCATGAACCGCTACATGGAGTTGTGCGACGCCCTCGACGCCCGCACGCCCCTGGACGAGCTGGCCGGGCTGTTCACCTTGGATGCCGTCTGGGAAGGCAAGGGCGCGAAGTACGCCAAGAGCTTCGGTGGTTACCAGGGTCGCGAGGCGATCCGCGCCATGTTCGCCACCTACATGGTGGAGCCGGCGCACTTCGCCCTGAACGTGCACTTCCTCTGCTCGGAGCTGATCCGCGTCGAGGGCGTGGAAGCCAACGGCAGTTGGGTGATGTTGCAGACCTCCACCTTCGCCAGCGGCGCCTCGCACCTCAATGCGGCGCGCCTGACGGTGAAGTTCCGCGAGGAGGAGGGCGCCTGGCGCATGGCGCATTTCCAGACCGAGAACCTGTTCAGCCGTCCGGTGGAGGCGTGGAACAGCGACGCGCACCTGCCGGTTCCGGGCAAATGAAGACACCTGCCTGCCTTTGTGTAGGAGCGAGGGGGACGCCGAGTTCTTGCTCGCGAAAGGGGAGCGACCGGGGTTCGCGAGCAAGTTCGCTCCTACGGAAGCTGCCAACAAGAAATTTGAGTGAGTCGGCGCCTTGCGTCGACGAGGAGTGATCGTGACCAACCTGATCGAAACCGTGAACCTGGCCAGCTCGCCGGCCGACCTGGTGCTGCACGACCGCGTGCACACCTCCCTCTACACCGACGCCCGCATCTTCGACGAAGAGCTGGAAAAGGTGTTCTACAGCACCTGGATCTGGGTGGCCCACGCCAGCGAGATTCCGGAAGGCGGCAGCTACAAGAGCACCTACATCGGCAAGCAGCCGGTGATCGTCGTGCGCGACCGCAAGAAGGACGTGCACGTGCTGCTCAACCGTTGCCGCCACCGCGGCGCCACCGTTTGCGAACACAAGAAGGGCAAGGCCAACAGCTTCGTCTGTCCGTACCACGGCTGGAGCTACGCCCTGGACGGCAGCCTGCGTGGCGTGCCGCACCCGGAGAGCTACGCCGACTGCCTGGACAAGGGCGAGCTGCCGCTGGTGAGCCTGCGTGTCGAGGAATACAACGGCATGATCTTCGCCACCTTCAAGGACGACATCGAGCCGCTGGTGGACTTCCTCGGCCCAGCCAGGAAGTGGATCGACCTGTTCATGAAACAGGGTGCCGGCTACGGCGTGAAGGTTTCCGGCGAGCACCGCTTCCGCTTCCCCGGCAACTGGAAGATCCAGCTGGAAAACACCACCGACGCCTACCACTTCCCGCTGGTGCATAAGTCGTTCCTGTCCTCGGTGGACGAGCAGACCCTGGAACTCTTCGACTTCGTGAAGGGCCCGGGCTACGTCGAAGACCTCGGCAACGGCCACAGCGTGATGGTGATGATCCCCGAGCTGGTGGACCTGGAAGCCGACCTGGACAAGCCGATCCCCGAGCGTTTCGAGGCCCTGGCCAATGATCTGCGCGCCGAGGGCATCGAGGAGCAGCAGGTGCGCCGCATCGTCCGCGCCGTGGGCGGTTCCGGCTTCAACCTCAACCTGTTCCCCAACGTGGCCTGCTCCATGGCCTTCTTCCGCGTGCTGCAACCGATCTCGGTGAACGAGACCGAAATCCACCACGCCGTGATCACCATGGACGGTGGCCCGGCCGTGGCCAACCGCTACCGCCTGCGCCTGCACGAGCACTTCCAGGGCCCCATGGGCTTCGGCACCCCGGACGATTCCGAGGCCTGGGAGCGCGTGCAGAAGGGCGCCCAGGCGGGCACCGACCTCTGGATCATGCTTAACCGTGGCCTGCCCGGCGAGAAGCCGAGCGAGGACGGGCTGATCAGCGACGTGAGCGCCGAGACCGGCATGCGCGCTGCCTACCAGCAATGGAAAAAGATGATGTCGGTCTGACCCTCATCCGGCGCTTCGCGCCACCTTCTCCCGCAAGCGGGAGAAGGGAAAGGGTTGGCTACGCAACGCACTTTCTAAGAGACGAACCATGAACCTTGAATTGCTCAACCACGTCAGTGCCTTCATCTGGCAGGAAGCGGACATGCTCGACCACGGCGACTTCGACGCCTGGCTGAACCTGTGGACCGAGAAGGGCACCTACATCATCCCGATCGATCCGAACGAGACCGACTTCGAGAACACCCTGAACTACGCCTACGACGACCACCACATGCGTCAGCTGCGCGTGCAGCGCCTGATCGGCGGCGAGTCCATCTCCACCAGCCCGCGTGCGCGCACCGTGCGTGCCTTGTCGCGCTTCCGCGTACTGGGTGAGGAAGACGGCGTCGTGACCGTGCGCTGCGCACAGAACCTGCGGGAGTTCCGCAAGGACGTGCTCAAGCACTACACCGCCGACATCACCTTCCAGCTCAAGCGCGAAGGCGACTGCTTCAAGATCCAGCGCAAGCTGATCCAGCTGATCAACTCCACCGATACCCTGGCCGGTATCGGCTACATCCTCTGAGGGCCGGCCCATGAGCTGCTGCGCGTCGGCGATACCGCGTCATCAATGGCTTCGAGATGCTCATTTACGGCACGTAAACTCCGCTCTCTCAGCCATTTCTTCCTTGTCTCGCTCTAGCTCGCGAGCCCATGGATCGACCCTGGGGAGCGCGCCATGAGCCAGATTGCACTCGTCACCGGCGCCGCCCAGGGCCTCGGCCTCGCCATCGCCAGCCGACTGTTCGCCGCCGGCTACGCCGTGGTGATCACCGACCTGTCGCTGGAACGCGCCCAGGCCGCCGCCGACAGGCTCGACCCCAGTGGCGAGCGCAGTCTGGCGCTGAAGCTCGACGTGGCCAGCAAGGCCGATTTCGAGCTGGCGCTGGCCGCGACCCTGGAACGCTTCGGTGCCCTGCACGTGGTGGTGAACAACGCCGCCATGACCATGACCACCCCGGTCATGCAGATCAGCCCCGAGGAGTTCGACCGCGTCCTCAGCCTCAACACCCGCAGCGTCTTCGTCGGCTGCCAGGTGTTCGGTGCGCACATGGCGGCGGCCGGTTACGGGCGCATCGTCAACATGGCGTCCCTGGCCGGGCAGAACGGCGGCACCGCCACGGGCGCGCACTACGCCGCGTCCAAGGGCGCCATCGTCACCCTGACCAAGATCTTCGCCAAGGAGCTGGCGGCCGCAGGCGTCACCGTGAATGCCATCGCCCCAGGGCCGATCGAGTCCCCGGCGGTGCGCGCGGCGGTGCCGGCGGAACGCATGGAAGGGCTGCTGGCCAACATTCCGGTCAGGCGCCTGGGCGATGCCGATTTCCTCGGCGACCTGGTGGTGCAGCTGGCGCGTCCGGAAGCCTATTTCACGACCGGGGCGACCTGGGATGTGAATGGCGGATTGTTCATGCGGTAAAGCGGTGCCATGAGATGAAGCAACGCCGCGCGTGTGTGCCGCGCGGCTCGTAACAACGAAACAGAACAATCAGCACCTCGAAGGTGCGGGAAGGCCGGTATGAGTGAGCAAGTGTTGAATCTGGTGGTCCGCAAGCGGGTGGAGCAGGGCGAGGGCGTGGTCATCCTCGACCTCGCCGACCCGTCGGGCAAACCCCTGCCGGCGTTCGAGGCCGGTGCCCATGTGGATATCCACCTGAAGCCCGGCCTGGTGCGCCAGTACTCCCTGTGCGGTGACCCGGCCAATGCCTCCGTCTACCGCCTGGGCGTGCTGCGTGACCCGGCTTCCCGTGGTGGTTCGGTGGCGGTCCACGAACTGCTGCAGGAAGGCAGCGAAGTCGCCGTCGGCGCCCCGCGCAATCTCTTCCCTCTGGCGGCCGGCGCGAGCCGCTCGATCCTCATCGGCGGTGGCATCGGCATCACCCCGATGATCGCCATGGCCCACGAGCTGACCGCGAAGGACATCGCCTTCGAGCTGCACTACTGCGGCCGCTCGCGCAGCCGTACCGCCTTCCTCGACGAACTGGCCGGTGCCGACTTCGCCGCCTGCGTGCGTACCCACTTCGACGACGAAGACGCTGCGCAGAAGCTCGACCTGCCCGCTGTGCTGGGCCAGCCCGCCGAGGGCGTGCATGTGTACGTTTGCGGCCCGGCCGGCTTCATGGACTGGGTGATCGCCGAGGCGCGCAAGGCCGGGTATGCCGAGGATCACATCCACCGCGAGTACTTCCAGGTGGACGTGGATTCCAGCGGCGAGAGCTTCGAAGTGGTCGCCCAGCGCAGTGGCAAGACCGTGCAGGTGGCCGAGGGCCAGAGCATCCTCGACGCCCTGGCTGGTGTCGGCATCAAGATCGAGATTTCCTGCGAGCAGGGCGTCTGCGGTACCTGCCTGTGCGACGTGCTGGAAGGCGAGCCGGACCACCGCGACGTCTACCTGACCGATGAAGAGAAGGCCGCCAACGACCAGATCCTGGTCTGCTGCTCGCGTGCCAAGTCGAAAAAACTGGTGCTGGACATCTGACAGCAGAGGGGCAAGACCATGGTCGATACCACTGGATTCCGTAATGCCATGGCGCTGCTGGGCGGCGCCGTTTCGGTCATCACCACCGATGGCGCCGCAGGCCGCTTCGGTTTCACCGCCTCGGCGGTGTGCAGCGTCACCGACCAGCCGCCGACGCTGCTGGTGTGCATGAACCGCTCTTCGTTCGCCAACGGCCATTTCAAGCAGAACGGCGTGCTCAGCGTGAACGTGCTGACTGCTGAACTGAAAGAGATTTCCGCCGTGTTCGCCAACCGCGAACTGGACTCCGATCAGCGCTTCGCCCGCGCCAGCTGGAGCACCCTGGAGAGCGGCTCGCCGCTGCTGGACGACGCCCTGGTGAGCTTCGATTGCCGCATCGCCCAGGCCCATGAAGTGGGTTCCCACACCATCTTCTACTGCGAAGTGCTGGGTATCCGTCACGGCAAGAGCCAGGAAGGCCTGGTGTATTTCAATCGCGCCTACCACCGCCTGGGAGACGCCTCGCGCTCGGCCTGCTGATCCAGTGTTTTGGGGGTGTTTTGTTGGGCTTCGCGTAGCTCAGCCACAACCGACCAAAGCGTGCTCACTCCCGTAGGTTGGGCAGAGCGCAGCGAAGCCCAACACGCGGTGTTGAAAAGAATTTCGGAGTCATTCCGGAATATCGGATGAAGACGTAATTTATTCGTTTAAAAGTTTTATCCATAACTAGAAATCGAGGGCGCCCGTACATGTTCGGGTGGCGGGCCTTGCTACGACCTTTTTGCAGTAAGTGGTTATAAAAACAATAGGTGGATTAACTGCCGAAGTTGTTCTTTTCGTTAATTAATCTGCTCCCACTCTATGTGCATTGCGTGCACATGTAATAAGGATCACGTCCATGTTTCAGAAAAGCTGGCTGGCCAGCGGCGTAGCTGCCGCAGGCCTGATGGGGATGCTCGTGCCGATGTCTGCCCAGGCGGACTTCGTGAAGGATCGGCAAATCAGCCTTGGTCTGCGTAACTTCTATATCGACCGTGACTTCAAACAGGATGATGCACCGAAATCGCGCCTCGGAAGTTGGAGTCAGGGTTTCGACTTCCGCGCTATCTCTGGATATACCGAAGGCACGGTGCAGTTTGGTCTGGATGTATCCGGGCAATATGCCTTCCGCCTCGATGGCGGCGGTGGCCGCGGCCCGGACACCATCATTCCCTACGACGACAGCAAGGGGGAGCAGGCCCACGAATATGGCCGCGCCGCGCTGACCGGCAAGATGCGTTATTCGAAGACCGAACTGAAGGTGGGCGAGCACCGTCCCATGCTGCCGGTGGCCTTCTATGACGACACCCGCCAGCTGATCACCACCTACCACGGCTTCCTGCTGGAATCCCGCGAGGTGGACAAGCTCACCCTCACCGCTGGGCGCTTCACCGAGATCAGCAGCCGCGAATCGTCCGGTCGCGAGAAGATGTACCTGTTCAACGGCCCAGACATCAAACGCCGCAGCGATGGCCTGAACTTTGGCGGTGCCACCTACGCGTTCAGCCCCGCGCTGAACGCCAGCTACTTCTACGGCCAACTGGAAGACATCTACCAGCAGCACTACCTGGGCGTGACCCACAACGCCGACCTGGGTGGCGGCTACGGCCTGAAGACCGACCTGCGCTACTTCGACAACAGCGAAGACGGCAAGGCGCTCTACGGCAATATCGACAACCACTCCTACGGCGCCATGACCACCGTGCGCAAGGGCGCCCACGCCATCGGCGTCGGCTACCAGCGTATGCTCGGTGAGAGTGTCTTCCCGACGCTGAACGGATTCGCCCCCCAACCCTACCTGGTGAACTGGTCCACCGTCGGCTTCGTCAAGCCGAATGAAAGCTCCTGGCAGCTGCGCTATGACCTCGACTTCGCCGCCTACGGCGTGCCCGGCCTCAAGCTGATGACCCGCTACCTGCGAGGCACCGGCATTGACCGGGGCAACAACGCCCTGGACCAGAACGTCGAGAGCGAACGCAACTTCTTCCTCAGCTACGTGGTGCAGAGCGGTCCGCTCAAGGGCGTGGGCTTCGAGTGGCGCAACATCGACGTCAAGACCCGCTTCGGCACTGGCACCGCCTCCGGGCCGGACTATCAGGAGAACCGCCTGATCACCACCTACACCTTCAAGTTCTGAGCCAACAGGGCCGACCGAAGAAGGTCGGCCCCTTTTTCAAACCTGGCAGCGAGACCCTGATGCGACTTTACGAACTCATCACCTTCACCCTGCGCGTGCGCACCCCGGCCGCAGCCCTGGCGCGCCTGGAATCGATACTGGCCGAGGCGGCGCCGGGATGCACCCTGGTGGGCTGCTGGGCCTCGGAAATCGGGCCACTGAACCAGGTCGCTGTGTTGCGTGGCTTCAGCGACGAAGCGTCACGCCAGGCCGAACGCGAGCGCTACCTGCTGGCGCGGGATGCCTTCGGCATCGAAGAATTCATGCTCGACATGAAGGTAGAGAACTACAGCCTCTTCCCCTTCCTGGAACCCCTGGCTCCGGGGGCTCATGGGCCGTTCTACGAGCTGCGCGAATACAACCTGATCCCCTCTGGCCTGACGCCGACGCTGGAAGGCTGGAAGAAAGCTGTCGGCCCGCGCACCACAGAAAGTTATTCACAGGTCTACGCGGCCTTCTACGCCACCGACGGCCGTACGCCGCGCTACCTGCACATCTGGCCCTACGCGACCCTGGAACAGCGTCTGGACGTACGCACGCGTGCAGTCGAGGACGGCGTCTGGCCGCCGGAGAACTCCGGACCGCAACTGCGGGAAATGCATTCCACCATCTACCTGCCGGCGAAGTTCTCGCCCTTGCGGTAACGGCTTTTTTCACGCTTTACCTCAGCCCGTTCCACTCCTTTGCGGGCTTTTTTTCTTGCGGTAGGGGCGGTTGCTTTTTGTGGGGACGAATTCATTCGCCAAGCAGGCCGAAGGTCTGCCCTGAGGAGATAAAGGGGGCAACTGCGTTGCCCTTGGAGAATGAATTCGCCCCTACAGGAATACAGATTCACAGGGTGTGCTAACCGATATGCCCCTCGGCCAGCTCCTCGATCAACGCCAGGCAATGGGTCAGCGCCGGAGAGGCGTCGCCCACGCGGCGGCTGATGATGATGGGCGAGGTGGCCTGGGCTTCCTGCAGGCTGGCGTAGCCGATGTCGATGCGGTGCAGCACCTGCACCGAGGCGGGCACCAGGGTGATGCCGATGCCGGCGGCCACCAGGCCGATGGCAGTCTGCAGTTCGTTGGTCCACTGCGCCACCTCGATCTGCAGGCCATAGGCGGCGAACAGCGACAGCACGTGGTCGGCGTAGCTCGGGCGCGGGTTGCCCGGATAGAGCACGAAGGGCTCCCGGGCGAGGTCGGTGAGGCTCACGGGACCTGGCAGCAACGGATGCCCGGCGGGGAGGGCGGCGACAAGCGGGTCGAGGGTGAGCACCTCCTGCTGGATGGCCGGATCGTTGATGTGGATGCGGCCGAAGCCGACATCAATGCGGCCGGCCTTGAGGGAGTCCACCTGTTGCAGGGTGGTCATCTCGGAAAGGCCCAGTTCCAGGCCGGCATCGCTGCGCAGGCGGCGGATCAGGTCGGGTAGAACACCATAGAGGGTAGAGGGTGCGAAGCCGATGCCGAGCCAGGCTTTTTCCCCCGACCCAATGCGGCGGGTATTGTCACAAACCTTGCCCAGCTGCTCGAGCAGGGTGCGGGAATGCTCGTGGAAGAAGCGTCCGGCCTCGGTCAGGCGCAGGGGTCTGCCACGGTCCAGCAAGGCCACCCCGAGTTCCTCCTCGAGCTGCTGGATCTGGCGGCTCAACGGGGGTTGAGCAATGTGCAGACGCTCGGCGGCACGGGTGAAGTTGAGGGTTTCGGCAAGCGCCTGGAAGTAGCGCAGATGGCGAAGCTCCATGGTGACTCCGGGGCGGTGGCTGTGCGAGATGTTCGATACCCTGCGGGTATCGTGCTAGACAAACTCTATATTGGACCCCGCGATTTGTCGCGGCCACTATCGGGACCAGATGAAACGAACCTGATGGGTATTGAAGTGAGCCAAGTCCTGATCGAAAGCGTCGAGGCGATCATCGTCGACCTGCCGACCATCCGCCCGCACAAGCTGGCCATGCACACCATGCAGAACCAGACGCTGGTGGTGATTCGCCTGCGTTGCTCCGATGGCATCGAAGGCCTCGGCGAGTCCACCACCATCGGTGGCCTGGCCTACGGCAACGAGAGTCCGGAAAGCATCAAGCAGAACATCGACAGCCACCTTGCTCCGCTGCTGATCGGCCAGGACGCCAACAACATCAACGCCGCCATGCTGCGCCTGGACAAGGCCGCCAAGGGCAACACCTTTGCCAAGTCCGGCTTGGAAAGCGCGCTGCTGGATGCCCAGGGCAAGCGCCTCGGCCTGCCGGTGAGCGAGCTGCTCGGCGGCCGCGTGCGTGACGGCCTGGAAGTGGCCTGGACCCTGGCCAGCGGCGATACCGGCAAGGACATCGCCGAAGCCGAGCACATGCTGGAAATCCGCCGCCACCGCATCTTCAAGCTGAAGATCGGCGCGGGCGAGGTGAACCGCGACCTCAAACACGTGATTGCCATCAAGCAAGCGCTGGGCGACAACGCCAGCGTGCGGGTCGATGTGAACCAGGCCTGGGACGAGTCCGTCGCCCTGCGTGCCTGCCGCATCCTCGGCGATAACGGCATCGACCTGATCGAGCAACCGATCTCGCGCATCAACCGTTCCGGCCAGGTGCGCCTGAACCAGCGCAGCCCGGCGCCGATCATGGCCGACGAATCCATCGAAAGCGTCGAAGACGCCTTCAGTCTGGCCGCCGACGGCGCCGCCAGCATCTTCGCCCTGAAGATTGCCAAGAACGGTGGCCCGCGTGCCGTGCTGCGTACCGCGCAGATCGCCGAAGCGGCCGGTATCGCCCTGTACGGCGGCACCATGCTCGAAGGCTCCATCGGTACCCTGGCGTCGGCCCATGCCTTCGTCACCCTGAAGCAACTGACCTGGCACACCGAGCTGTTCGGGCCGCTGCTGCTGACCGAGGAAATCGTCAGCGAAGCGCCGGTCTACCGCGACTTCCAGCTGCACGTGCCGCGTACCCCGGGCCTTGGCCTGGCCCTGGACGAAGAGCGCCTGGCGTTCTTCCGCCGCAAGTAAACAGGAGACCTTTCCATGCTGTTCCACGTGAAGATGACCGTGAAACTCCCGGTCGACATGGACCCGGCCAAGGCTGCCAAGCTTAAGGCCGACGAGAAAGAACTGGCCCAGCGCCTGCAGCGCGAAGGCAAGTGGCGTCACCTGTGGCGCATCGCCGGCCACTACGCCAACTACAGCGTCTTCGACCTCGCCAGTGTCGAAGAACTGCACGACACCCTGATGCAGCTGCCGCTCTTCCCCTACATGGAGATCGAGGTGGACGGTCTCTGCCGCCACCCGTCATCGATTCACGAAGACGATCGCTGATCGATTCGCGCCCGATAACAACAAGATGAGGAAATAGCCATGACTATCAAACTGTCCAACACCGAAAGCGTTCAGAAGTTCTTCCAGGAAGTCAGTGGTTTCAACAACGACCAGGGCAGCCAGCGCATGAAGAAGCTGGTCAATCGCATCCTGCTCGACACCATCAAGATCATCGAAGACCTGGAAGTCACCACCGAAGAATTCTGGAAAGCGGTGGACTACCTCAATCGCATGGGTGCCCGTGGCGAAGCCGGCTTGCTGGTTGCCGGCCTTGGCCTGGAGCACTACCTCGATCTGCTGCTGGATGCCCAGGACGAGCAGGCCGGCCTGACCGGCGGCACTCCGCGCACCATCGAAGGCCCGCTGTACGTGGCCGGCGCGCCGATGTCCGAAGGCGAAACCCGCATGGATGACGGCACCGACGCAGGCACCGTGATGTTCCTGCAGGGCCAGGTGAAGGACGCCGAAGGCAAGCCGATCGCCGGCGCCATCGTCGACCTGTGGCATGCCAACACCAAGGGCACCTACTCCTACTTCGACACCACCCAGTCGGACTACAACCTGCGCCGCCGCATCGTCACCGACGCTGAAGGCCGCTACCGCGCCCGCAGCATCGTGCCGTCCGGCTACGGCTGCCCGCCGGATGGCACCACCCAGGAAGTGCTGAACCACCTGGGCCGCCACGGCAACCGTCCTGCGCACATTCACTTCTTCATCTCCGCACCGGGCTACCGTCACCTGACCACCCAGATCAACCTGTCGGGCGACGAATACCTGTGGGACGACTTCGCCTACGCCACCCGTGATGGCCTGGTGGGCGAGATCCGCTTCACTGAAGACGCCGCCGCTGCCGCCGCCCGTGGCGCCGTGGACCGCTTCGCCGAAATCGACTTCGACTTCCAGCTGCAAAAGGCCCCGAGCCCGGAGCAGGAATCCATCCGCGACCGCGTTCGCGCCGAAGCCTGAGTTGTGATTGTGGCGGGGGAGGCTGGTTCTCCCGCCATTTGAGCCGGCCGTTTGGCCGGCTTTTTTATGGGCGGCGGGTTGGTACGGACTTTCGGGATGTTGCCGAACTCTGCGTCCCTCACCCCCGGCCCCTCTCCCAGAGGTAGAGGGGTGACTCGCGCTGGGCACTCCCTACCAATCCTGCACGGCCAGCCCCCTCTCCCTTTGGGAGAGGGTTGGGGTGAGGGTGGTTGACCCCGCGCTCGGCCTTTTGCCATGAACGCGCCCGAACAAGGTTGCTGTCCTTACCCCCCAACTCCCCGGATAACCATCCCCGACTATCCGGATTTCGCCCTACCTCGGGATGCCGCCTAATCGACGGACAACCCTCGGAGGTGCCCATGACCCGCCCCAGCGATCCGGCCGAACTGGCCGCCTACTACGACGTGCAGTACAACGCCCGCGCCAGCGTCGAGGACTTCGACCAGTACCCGCGCCAGTACCGCGCGCTGAGCGACGACGCCCACGCCGCGCTGCGCTGCTTCAAGGATGTGCCTTACGGTCCGGGCGCCACTGAGCGGCTGGATATCTTTCCCGCCAGCAAGCTGGATGCACCGGTGCTGCTGTTCATCCACGGCGGCTATTGGCGCGCGCTGTCCAAGGCCGATTCGGCTTTCATGGCGCCGGCGCTGACGGCTGCCGGGGCGTGCGTGGTGGTGCTGGATTACGACCTGGCCCCGGCCGTGACCCTCGATCACATCGTCGACCAGACCCGTCGTGCGCTGGCCTGGCTGCATCGCCATATCGCCGAGTTCGGCGGCGACCCGCAGCGGCTGTATGCCAGCGGCAGCTCTGCCGGCGGGCATCTGACAGGAATGCTCCTGGTCGGCGGCTGGCAGGGGCGTTATGGCGTGCCGGACAACGTGCTGTGCGGCGCACTGCCCATCAGCGGGTTGTTCGACCTGCATCCGTTGTTGGAGACCCATATCAACGGCTGGATGGGGATGGACGAAGAGGCGGCGCGGCGCAACAGCCCGGCCTTCTACGTGCCGACGCGGGGGGCGGAACTGGTGATCAGCTACGGGGCGTTGGAGACGGCGGAATTCGCCCGCCAGTCCCATGACTTCCTCGAGGCCTGGCGCGCGAACGGGCTGCCGGGGCGCTTTGTCGAAGCTCCGAGCAGGAACCATTTCGATGTGGTGCTGGAGTTGGGCCAGCCAGGGACGCCGTTGTATCGGGCGGTGTGCGAATTGATGGGGCTGTAGCAGACCGTTTGTGGGGGCGATTTCAATCGCTAAGGGGCACGCAGTGCCCCCAGGAGAGGCTCAGAGAGCAGACCTGCGGCCTGCTTCGTGATTGAAATCGCCCCCACAGGTGGAGCAGGCCGTGCCGAGGTTTTAGAACAGCGCCAGCGTGTAGTTGAAGATCAGGCGGTTCTCGTCGATGTCGGTGCGGTAGTCGGAGCGCGCGGTGACGTTTCGGATGCGCACGCCCAGGCCCTTGAGGGCGCCGCTCTGGATCACGTAGCCGATGTCCAGGTCGCGCTCCCAGTCCTCGCCTTCGAAGCCCTTACCCGTGTCGACGTTGTCGCCCTTGATGTAGCGCAGGGTGGTGGTCAGGCCGGGGATGCCGAGGGCGGCGAAATCGTAGTCGTGGCGCACCTGCCAGGAGCGCTCATCCGCCGAGGCGAACTCGTAGGTCGGGACCTCGTTGCCCAGCGGGGTGATGTTGGCGAACACCTTGGGGAAGCCCTGGTCGCCGAACATGCCCTGGTAGCCGACGAAGAGGGTGTGGCCGCCACGCTTGGCCGAGAACAGCGAGTAGAAGGCCTGGTTGTCGACTTCGCCGATCAGCCTCTTGCCGTCTTCGCTGGAGTCGTAGAAGCCGGCATTGACGCCCAATACCCAGTCGCCCACAGGTTCGGCGTGCTTGAGGCTGATCAGGCGCTGGTCGTAGATGTCTTCCAGTTGCGCATACCAGGCGCCCACAGTGGTGCGGTTGCTGTTGAAGGCGTAATCCGCGCCCGCGTAGTTGAATGCATCGCTGGAGGCCTGGCGTTGTGGCTGGTAGCCGATCTGGGCCTGAATCTTGTCGTCGCCCGCTTCGTTGCGCAGGCTGGTGCCGGTCAGGTGGCCGCCCTGTAGGGTGAGGCCGGCGATCTCGCTGGAGGTGACGCTGGCGCCCTGGTAGCTGGGCGGCAGCAGGCGGATGTCGCTGAACGTCAGCACCGGCAGGTTAGGCTGCAACTCACCCACTTTCAGCTCGGTTTTCGACACGCGCATCTTCCCGGCCACGCCCAGGCGGCTGTAGTCGTCAGCGGCCTCGCCATCCTCCTGCACCGGCAGCAGGCCGGTGTTCACCCGGTCGGGGCTGCTGTCGAGCTTGATGCCGAGGGTGCCGATGGCATCGATACCGAAGCCCACGGTTCCCGACGTGTAGCCGGACTTGAAGTTGAGGATGAAGCCCTGGGCCCATTCCTCGGCCTTGGACTGTTTGTTCGGTCCGACGATGTCGGAGAAATCGCGGCTGAAGTAGTAGTTGCGCAGCTGCAGGGTGGCGGTGGCGTCCTCGATGAAGCCGGATTCCGCGGCCAGCGCGCTGAGGGGGAGGGTGCTCAAAAGGAGGGGTAACGCACGGGACTTATCGATCATCGCAAGGCTCTTCTTCTTCTGGTTTTTGGGCGCAACCGTCCGCCGCCGGCTTTTTGCGAAGCCGGCGGGAGGCGGGTTGCGTCGGGGTTGCCGGTCCGTCGTGACGACGGACCGTGCGGATCGGGGCGGTGCTCTAGACGCCCAGGTATCGGTGCGAAAGCTCGGGTGCAGCCGCCAGCTCCGCTGGCGTGCCCTGCCAGACCTGGCGGCCCTTCTCGATGATGTGATGGCGGTCCACCACCCGCGCCATCTCCTTGAGGTTCTTGTCGATCACCAGGATGGTCTCGCCCTCGGCCTTGAGGGTGGCCAGGCAGTTCCAGATGGTCTCGCGGATCACCGGGGCCAGGCCTTCGGTGGCTTCGTCGAGGATCAGCAACTGCGGGTTGGTCATCAGCGCGCGGCCCACCACCAGCATCTGCTGCTCGCCGCCGGAGAGGGTCTTCGACAGTTGCTCCTGGCGTTCCTCCAGGCGCGGGAACAGCGCGTAGATGCGCTTGAGGTCCCACTTGCCGCCCTTGCTGGCGGTGGCCAGCAGGTTCTCTTTCACGCTCAGGGTGCCGAAGGCGCGGCGGCCTTCCGGCACCAGGCCGAGGCCGGCCTGGGCGATGCGGTAGGGCGTGGCGCCTAGCATCTCCCTGCCGTGGATGCGGATGTTCCCGGCGCTCGGCTTGAGCAGGCCCATGATGGATTTCACCGTGGTGGTCTTGCCCATGCCATTGCGGCCGATCAGCGATACCACTTCGCCCTGTTCGATCTTCAGGTGCATCTCGAACAGCACCTGGCTCAGGCCGTAGCCGGCCTGCAATCCACTGACTTCAAGCATGTTCTTCCCCCAGGTAGGCGGCGCGGACCTGCGCGTTGCTGCGGACTTCTTCGACGGAGCCGGTGAGGATGGTCTGGCCGTAGACCAGCACGGTGATGCGGTCGGCCAGGGCGAACACGGCGTCCATGTCGTGCTCCACCAGCAGGATGGCGTAGCGCCCCTTGAGCGACATGAGCAGCTCGGTCATGCGCGCGGACTCCTCCGCGCCCATCCCGGCCATGGGTTCGTCCAGCAGCAGCACCGAGGCTTCCTGGGCCAGCGCCAGGGCCAGTTCCAGCTGGCGGCGTTCGCCGTGGGACAGCTCGCTCACGCGGTCTTCGGCGCGCGGGCCGAGGCTGACCTGTTCCAGGTAGCCGCGCGCTGGGTCGAGCAGGCTGCGGTCGCGGGACAGCGGCTTCCACATGCTGAAGCTCTTGCCTTCGCGGGCGGCGATGGCCACGGCGACGTTTTCCAGCAGGCTGAAATCCGGGTACAGCTGGCTGACCTGGAAGGAGCGCGCCAGGCCCAGGCGTGGGCGTTCGTGGGCGGGCACATCGGTGATGTCCTTACCGGCGAAGAGGATCTGCCCCTTGTCCGGACGGATTTCCCCGGCGATCTGCGAGATCAGCGTCGACTTGCCCGCGCCGTTGGGGCCGATGATGGCGTGCAGCTCGCCGGCAGCCAGTTCCAGGTTGGCGCCATTGGTGGCCTTCACCGCGCCGAAGGCCTTCTCCAGGCCACGGATGGACAGTTGCGCGCTCATGGGTGCACCTCGCGGGTGGTGGCGACGGGGGCGGACCGGGTCGCGGACTTGCGCGGCCGGGCGCCCGCCAGCAGCAGGCCGAGGATGCCCTGGCGGCCGAACAGCACCACCAGCAGGAGCAGCGGGCCGAAGATCAGCAGCCAGTGCTCGGTCCACAGGCTCAGCAGTTGCTCCAGGCCGAGGTAGACGGCAGCGCCCAGTACCGGGCCGAGCAGGGTGCCGACGCCACCGAGGATGACCATCGCCATCAGTTCGCCGGACTTCTGCCAGGACGCCATGTCGGGGCTGACGAACAGTGCGTAGTTGGCCCAGAGCAGGCCAGCCAGCCCGGCGCCGAGGCCGGCGATGACGAAGGTGGTGAGGCGATAGCGCAAGGGTTTCAGCCCCAGGCTGACGGTGCGCCGTTCGCTCTGCTTGAGGCCGCGCAGGACGAAGCCGAAGCGCGACCCCACCAGGCGTCGGCAGAACAGCAGCCAGGCCACCAGCAGGCCGACGCAGAGGTAATAGAACTGGTTGGCGTCGTTCAGGTCGAGGCCCGGAACCGTGTTGCGCTCGTTCATCAGGATGCCGTCGTCGCCGCCGTAGAGGGACAGCGAGCCGAGGATGAAATAGAGCATCTGGCTGAAGGCCAGGGTGATCATGATGAACTGCACGCCAGTGGTGCGCAGCGACAGGTAGCCCATCACCAGGCCGAGCAGGGCGCAGCAGAGCAGGGCCAGCGGCCAGACCACCAGCGCGCTGTTGCTGCCCTCCCAGCCCCACAGCGGCATGCCCTGGGAGGTGTGGAAGGCGATGATGCCCACCACATAGCCGCCCAGACCGAAGAAGGCGGCGTGGCCGAAGCTGACCATGGCGCCGTAGCCGATCAGCAGGTCCAGGCTGGCGGTGGCCATGCCGTAGATGGCCAGGCGGGTGAACAGGCTGACCAGGAAGGGTTCGTCTAGCAGCGCCGCCAGCAGCGGCATCAGCGTGAAGGTGGCCAGGCAGGCCAGGTCGATAATCAGTCGACGGGACATGGAATTCTCCTCAGGCGCGGGCCGGCAGCAGGCCGCGCGGACGCACCAGCAGCACCAGGGCCATGACGATGTAGGCGCTGGCGGAAATCAGGCCGCCGCTCAGTGCGCCGCTGACGTCGGCGGGCAGCAACTGGTCCAGCAGCGGTGGGATGTAGGCGCGGCCGAGGCTATCGACCATGCCGATCAGCAGGGCACCGACCAGGGCACCACGTACCGAACCCACGCCGCCGACGACGATGACCACGAAGGTGGTGATCAGCACCTTCTCGCCCATGCCGATCTCCACCGAGAGCAGCGGCGCCGCCATGAAGCCAGCCAGACCGCAGAGCACGCAGCCGAAGACGAACACCAGGGTATAGAGGCGGCTGATGTTGACGCCAAGGGCACCGACCATCTCGTGGTCGTCGGCACCGGCACGGATCAGCATGCCCAGGCGGGTGTGGTTGATCAGCAGCCACATGCCGAGGGCCACCAGCAGGCCGGCGCCGATGAACAGCAGGCGGCTGACCGGGTACATCAGGCCGGGCAGCACTTCGACGAAGGCGTTGTACCAGTCCGGCGTGGGCATGGCCGGCGGGCTGCGGCCGAACAGCAGGGTGATGAGTTCGTTGGTGAAGAACACCACGGCCAGCGTTGCCAGCACCTGGTCGAGGTGATCGCGGTTGTAGAGGCGGCGGATGATCCCGGTCTCGATCACCAGGCCATAGAGCGCGGCACCGGCCAGGGCGGCCAGGCCACCGAGCCAGAAGGAGCCGCTGGCGATGGCGGTGTAGGCGGCACAGAACGCACCGACCATGTAGAAGGCGCCGTGGGCCAGGTTGATGACGCCCATGATGCCGAAGATCAGGGTCAGGCCGGAGGCGAGCAGAAACAGCAAGGCGCTGTACTGCAGGCCATTGAGAAGTTGTTCGAGCAACAGCATGGCGATGTCCTGCGGTGATGGCCCGCCGGGGTGGCCGGCGGGCTGGCGGTTCAGGTCGGGATCAGAGCGCGCACTGGGCCGCGTAGCTGTCCATCTGGGCCTTGGCGATGGTCTTCACCGGCACTTCAGTGAGCTTGCCGTCGACGCCGGCCTGGACCTTGAGCAGGTGCCAGTCGATCACCGCGTGCTGGTTGCTGCCGAAGCGGAAGTCGCCACGCACCGAGTCGAAGCGCGCTTCGCGCAGGGCACTGCGGAAGGCTTCAGCGTTCTTGATGTCGCCATTGGTGGCCTTGAGGGCGGAGCCGATCAGGCGCGCGGTGTCGTAGCCCTGGGCGGCGTACATGGTGGGCGCGCGGTTGTACTTCTCGGTGAACGCTTTGACGAAGGCCTGGTTGGTCGGGTTGTCGGACTGCGGGTTCCAGCCGCTGACCACGTTGACGCCCTCGGCCACGTTGCCGGTGGCGGCGAGCATGCGTTCGTCCATGGAGAACACCGGCACCACCATCGGGATGCTCTTGGCCAGGCCCGAGCTGCCGTACTGCTTGGCGAAGTTGATGCCGCCGCCGCCCGGATGGAACTGGAACACCGCGTCCGGGTTCAGCGAGCGGATGCGCGCCAGCTCCACGGAGAAGTCCAGTTGGTTGAGCTTGGTGTAGATCTCGGTGACCTCACCCTTGAAGGTGCGCTTGAACCCCGCCAGGGCATCGCGGCCGGCCTGGTAGTTGGGCGCGAGGATGACCATCTTCTTGTAGCCCAGATCGTTGGCGGCGACGCCGGCCATCTCGTGGGGCACGTCGTTCTGGTAGGAGGCGGCGAAGTAGTTGGGCTTGCACTGCGCGCCGGCGAGGTTGGAGGGCGCAGCGTTGGTGCTGATGTAGAAGCGGTCGCCCCGGGTGGCGCCGTTGACCACGGCGGCGAGGACGTTGGAGAACATCACCCCGGTGTAGAGCGAGATACCGTCCAGGCTCATGCGGTCGATGATCTGCTTGCCCTTGGCGGGCTGCAGGCCGTCGTCCTCCACCACCAGTTCCACGGGCACGCCACCGAGCTTGCCGCCTTCCTGGTCCATGGCCAGGCGGAAGGCGTCGCGGGCGTCCTCGCCCAGGTAACCGGCGGGGGTGGAGAGGGTGGTGATGAAGCCGATGCGCACAGGGTCCTGTGCCAGGACGGGAAGGGAAGAGGCCAGCGCGGCCCCGAGCATCGCAAGGTTCAGGGTGTTTTTCATGGTTACCGCCTTGGTTGCGCAGTGCCGGCGTGACCCGGCCTGCTTAGTTGTTGTTTGGGCAGTTGGTGAAGCGGGTGGAGCGTGTTTGTTGTGGTTATGGGCACTCGCCGGGATGGCTCGTGCTTTTTTCGTAGGATGGTGCGGGCGGCGTTCCGCGAGCGGAGCGAAACCCATGCTGTCCGGTGTCCGGGCAATGAACCCGGGTACACCTGACGTTGCGAATTGATGGGTATCGCTTCGCTCCACGCCATCCTACGGAGGGATCGGAGCCGGGATTTAGCTGTTGCTCTCGGTGAACTTCTCGAAATACAGGTGGCCATTGTCGATGCCGTTTTCCGTGAGCCAGCTCTTCACCGACTCGACCATCGGCGGCGGGCCGCAGAGGTACATGTCGAAGGGGGCTTGGCGCAGGGCCGCTGCATCGAAATGCTCGGGTACGTAGCCGCGCTTGCCGTTCCAGTCCTGGCCTTCGTCGCTGATCACCGGCGTGAAGCTGAAGTCCGGGATGCGCTCGGCGTAGCCCTGGATACGCTCCAGCTCGCAGAGGTCCGCCACCTGGCGCACGCCGTAGAACAGGTGCACCGGCTGGCCGCAGCCGCCGCGTTCGGCGATTTCGTCGAGCATGCCGAGGAAGGCCGAGAGGCCGGTGCCGCCGGCTACCAGCAGCAGTGGTTTCTCGATGTGGCGCATGTAGAAGGCACCCAGCGGGGCCTCGAAGCGGATCTCGTCACCCATCTTGCAGCGCTCGCGGATGTAGTTGCTCATGACCCCGTCGGGCAGCAGGCGGATGAGGAACTGCAGCTTGTTCTCCGCATTCGGCCGGTTGGCGAAGGAGTAGGAACGTTTCGAGTCCGTGCCCGGCACTTGCAGGCGGGCGTACTGGCCCGGCAGGAAGTCCAGCTGCTGGCCGTCGACACCGGCATCCAGGTGGAGGATGGCGGTGGTCGGCGACACCTGCTCCACGAAGGTGACGATGCCGCGTTCCTGCACGGTCTTCGACGCGCCACAGAGGGTGGAGTCGAAGTCGAAGTAGAAGGACGCGTCGGATTGCACGCGGGTCTGGCAGGTGAGCATCTTGCGCTGCTCCAGGTCCTTGGCCGACAAGGCCTCCTCGTCCACGTAGTCCATGGTGTAGCGGCCGGACTCGCAGCGGCCCATGCAGGTGCCGCAGACGCCCTCGCGGCAGTCCAGCGGAATGTTGATGCCGTTGCGCAGGGCGGCATCGAGCAGGATCTCGTTGCCCTGCACGGGGAAGAACAGGGTTTTGCCATCGGCAAAACTGAAGGCGACCTTGTGGTTCATGGCGCGTACATCCGGGCAATCAGAGGTGGTAGAAATCGAGCACCGAGTTGATGGTGTCGTTGAGCAGGACCATGTGCTTGCGGGTGATCTTCCAGCTCTCGCCCACGGGCTTGAGGTGGTAGGTCGCGTGGCCAAAGAACTGCTCGCTCTGGCCCAGGCGGAAGTACAGGGTGTGCCAGTTGGCCTTCACTTCCAGTTGGCCGTCGTCGCGCTCCTTGACGCGCACGTTGCTGATCTGGTGCAGAGTGCGCGGCATCGGGATGGTCGAGGCGGCCTTGCCGGTGCGGATGCGGAACACGCGGTCTTCAAGGCCCGAACGGTTGCTGTAGTAGATCAGCGACATGCCGCGCTTCGGGTCCCGGGTGTACTCGTGCTCGGAGTCCCACTGGGGCAGGTGGTATTCGCACTGCTCGTCGAACAGGTCCAGGTAGGCGTCCCAGTCCTGGGCGTCGCACAGGGCGGATTTTGCGTAGAGGAATTGCTCGATCTGGTATTGCAGCTGCGGGTTCATGCCTGCACCTCCTGCAGTTTCAGGGCTTTCTGGTCCAGGCCCTGGAGCAGGAAGCGCTGCCAGTTGGCGTGCTGGTTCACGTACAGGCCTTCATGGGTGAATTCGGTGCCGGTCATCACCGGGGCGATGCCCAGGGTCTGGCTGTTCGACGTGGCGCCGGTGACCCACTTGCCGTAGCCGCGGGAGATGTCGCTCCAGCGTTCCAGGCGGCCCTGGAAACCGCGCTGCTGCTCGCGGAACTCCACCAGGTCGTCGGGGGTGCCCATGCCGGAGACGTTGAAGAAGTCCTCGAACTGGCGGATGCGGCTTTCGCGGTCGGCGTCGGACTCGCCTTTCACGCCGATGCACTGGCTGATGATCTCGGTCTTGTTCCAGGCCAGCGGACGCACGATGCGCAGCTGCGAGCTGATCTGGTCCATGAAGAACAGGCTGGGGTAGATGTTCAGGTTGCGCAGGCGGTGCATCATCCACTCCGCCTTGCCCTGGCCGAACTCATCCACCAGGCGCGGCATCACGGTGGCGTAGCCGGGGCGCACGGTGGGGTTGGGCATGTCGCTGAACAGCACGCTGTGGCCGTTGTTGAAGGAGAACCAGCCGTCGTCGGTTTCGGCGTCGCCGGCGCCGAGCTTGCTGTAGTCCAGTGTGCTACTGGCGCTGCCGTTGCTGGCGTTGACCTGCTGGCGGTGCTGCACGGTGGCCACGTAGTTGTAGTGCACGGTGCTGACGTGATAGCCGTCCAGGCCGTTCTCGTTCTGCAGCTTCCAGTTGCCGTCGAAGGTGTAGGTGGACTTGCCGGGCAGGACTTCCAGCTCACCAGTAGGCGACTGGGCGACCATCATGTCGAAGAACACCTTGGCGTCGCCGAGGAAGTCTTCGAGGCTTTCGGTGCCGGTGACATCGAGGCTGATGAAGACGAAGCCCTTGTAGCTTTCGATGCGTGCCTTCTTCAGGCCACGGGTGGCCTTGTCGAAACCTTCCGGGTACTCGCCCGGTGCCTTGACCTTCACCAGGCGGCCGTCGCTCTTGTAGCACCAGGCGTGGAAGGGGCAGGTGAAGGTGGACTGGTTGCCCTTGCCGACGCGGGTGAGGGTGGCGCCGCGATGCTGGCAGGCGTTGATCAGCGCGTTCAGCTGGCCGTTGCCGTCACGGGTGATGATCATGGGCTGGCGGCCCGCGCGCAGGGTCATGAAGTCATGGGCATTGGGGATCTCGCTCTCGTGGCAGGCGTAGATCCAGTTCTTCTCGAAGATCAGCTCCATCTCCAGGTCGAACAGTTCCGGCTCGGTGAACATGTCGCGGGCAATGCGGTACACGCCTTCCTCCGGACGGAAGTCCAGGCAGCCGCTGACGTACTCTCTCCACTGCGCAATGTTTTTATTCGAAGTATTCATGGGTGGCACCTTCCACATCGGGCGAAACAGTGGAGGCCATTAGAAGGAGCCGCAGCCTGGCTGGTCTATCCGCTTGGTTGGCGAAGACGCGCCGAAAATTTTGGCGGCCTATCGAACGCGTGAAAGGCCCGGGTGACGGGGCTTTCAACGTTCTTCGGGCGATCTGAAAAAGCGGATAGCCTTCGCCGAAAAAGCGGATGGCCGACCGGTGCCGGAGAGGATTGAAATCTGCCTTCGCCGCGCCGCCCGAGGCCGCAGTAACGGTCTGCGGTGCGGGGTAACGCTTTTTCGCGCGGCTAGCAGAAGGGCGTCGGGCGCGCTATCCGGAAAGTTGGTGAAGGCTGTCCGCTTGCTTCGGTGTCGGCGTCTTCGGTGCGGTGTCCGGTCAATGGCGGTAACACTGGTGATTACCAAAGGCCATCGGTTTGCTCTCGAGGTGAGGGCAGGCCCCTTCCGGGGAGCATTCGAAGCGTTTTTCCCACGCTGCGCCATGGCGTGGCGGGGTGCTCCGTGCTGGGGCGGCGAAACGCTCTGGAACAGGCCTGGCAGGCCCTCCAGGCGGCGCGGGTATCCGCGAATTGCGACAATGCTATCCTTTTGTTTCGAATCGCGACGGACCGCAGGGGCGTGGCATGGAGCTTGCCTTGTCCATGTCGACGCGCCGCAGAGCGCGCATCTCCAGAAGCCGTTTTGGGTGCCGCGTGATGAGTACGAAGAACCATCAATTCCGAGACATTTCCGCCGATCGCTACGACCTCGCCGGGGCTCGTTCCTGGATGTCGAACATCTGCGGCCCGCACCACCTGAAGGCTGCGAAGCCCGAGCGGATCCAGTTCCATCACAGCGGCAACGTGCTGCCCTCGATGTCGACCACCCTGGGCTACGTCGAGTACGGCACCGACGTCACCATCGGCGTCGGCGACGAGATGAACCTCAATTGCTACAGCCTCAGCCTGCCGCTGGCCGGTGAGCAGGAGCTGGCCAAGTCCGGCCATCTGCTGCGTTCGGATCGCGACTGGGGGGTGATCGTATCGCCCCACGAGTATCAGGAGCTCACCATCGCCGGTGACTGCCACAAGTTGCAGGTAGCCATTCCCCGCGCCGCCATGCAGCAGACCCTGGAGGACCTTCTGCAGCGCAGCGTGGACACGCCGCTGAGCTTCCAGGCGGAGATGAACGCGGTGGAGGGCGCTGCGGCGTCCTGGTGGCGCATGGCGCGGCATCTGATCGACGAGCTGGAGCGCAGCCGTGACCTCTACGGCCAGCTGTTCTTCACCCGCGATCTGGAAAGCGCGCTGATCAAGGGGCTGATCCTGGCGCAGCCGAACAATTACTCGGAGGAATTGCGCGGACGGCTGGAGATCAAACTGCCCCATTACCTGGTGCGGGCGCGGGACTTCATCCATGTCCATGCCCGCGAGGAAATCTGCCTGGACGACATCGAGCGGGCTGCGGGTGTCTCGCGCTTCAAGCTGTTCGAGGGCTTCAAACGGTATTTCGGCCAATCGCCCATGGCCTACCTGAAGAGGCACCGCCTGACCGCCGTGCGCCAGGAGCTGCTGGAAGACCGCAGCGCCCGGAATATCTCGGTGATCGCCATGGGCTGGGGCTTCAACCATCTCGGCCGCTTCGCCAGCGAGTACCGCAAGCTGTTCGACGAAACCCCGAGCATGACCATCCAGCGCCTGGAGGAGCGGCGCGGGCGTTCGCTCTGAAGCGCTGCCGCCTGTCGCGAAATGCACGGGTGATTGTCGAACGGGCCTGAAATCAGACGACTACCAGGGGCGAGTCCCTCAATTCCGTCAGGTTCAGGAGCGTACGATATGAATATCGACAAACACCCCGTGGTTTCCCGCGAAGAATGGTTGCATGCCCGCGAGGAGCTGTTGCGCAAGGAAAAGGCCTTTACCCGTGAACGGGACCGGCTCAGCGCCGAGCGGCGGGCGTTGCCCTGGGTCCGTATCGACCAGGTCTACGCCTTCGAAGGGCCGGACGGCTGGGAAACCCTGGCCGACCTGTTCGACGGTCGCAGCACCCTGGTCGTCTACCACTTCATGTTCGGCCCCAACTGGAAGGAAGGTTGCCCCGGTTGCTCCTTCCTCGCCGACCACATCGACGGACCCAACCAGCACCTCAAGCACCACGACGTGACGCTGCTCTGCGTGTCGCGTGCGCCCTTGCGGGAGTTCCAGGCCTTCCGCAAGCGCATGGGCTGGAAGTTCAAGTGGGTGTCGTCCCAGGGCAGTTCCTTCAACGAGGACTTCGGCGTGGCCGCCCGGCCCGAGGACATCGCCGCCGGCACCGCCCGCTACAACTACGGCACCAGCAAAGACCCAGGCGAGGACATGCCCGGCCTCAGCGTGTTCTACCGCAACGAAGCGGGGGAGATCTTCCACACCTACTCCACCTACGCCCGTGGCCTGGACCTGCTGGTAGGCGCCTACAACTTCCTCGACCTGCTGCCCAAGGGGCGGGACGAGCAGGAGATCATGGACTGGATGACCTACCACGACCGCTATGAGGACGAGCCGGCCAAGGTGGTGCATAGCTGCTGCGCGGAGTGATTGGGTTGGGCGAACCTGCGGTCCGCATAGCGATTGAAATCGCCCCCACAGGGAACTCGCCTCCAGCGTCGCGCTCGACCAATGAGGCACTGCTTTTTTGTGGGGGCGAATTCATTCGCCAAGCAGGCCGAACGTCTGCTCTGGGGAATGTCGGGGGGCAACTGCGTTGCCCTTGGCGAATGAATTCGCCCCTACAGGGAATCAGCTCCAGCGCCACGCTCGACCAATGAGGCACTGCTTTTTTGTGGGGGCGAATTCATTCGCGAAGCAGGCCGAAGGCCTGCCCTGGGGAGTGTCAGGGGGCAACTGCGTTGCCCTTGGCGAATGAATTCGCCCCTACAGGGAATCAGCTCCAGCGCCACGCTCGACCAATGAGGCACTGCTTTTTTGTGGGGGCGAATTCATTCGCCAAGCAGGCCGAAGGTCTGCCCTGGGGAGTGTCAGGGGGCAACTGCGTTGCCCTTGGCGAATGAATTCGCCCCTACAAGGAATCAGCTCCAGCGCGGCGCTCGACCATTGAGGCACCGCTTTTTTGTGGGGGCGAATTCATTCGCGAAGCAGGCCGAAGGTCTGCTCTGGGGAATGTCGGGGGGCAACTGCGTTGCCCTTGGCGAATGAATTCGCCCCCACAAGGTGGTCCCGCTCGATTGCGCAGAGTGAGGCAGGGGCGCAAATCTTGTAGGGGCGAATTCATTCGCCAAGCGGGCCGAAGGTCTGCCCTGGGGAATGTCAGGAGGCAACTGCGTCGCCCATGGCGAATGAATTCGCCCCTACAGCCCGCAACACCAGCGCGCACAGTGCCGGCAGGAACAGCAGGGTCAGCACGGTGCCCACCAGCACGCCGCCTATCAGCACATAGGCCAGGGATGACCAGAAGACCGAGAAGGTCAGCGGGATGAAGGCCAGTGCAGCGGCCAGGGCAGTGAGCAGCACCGGGCGGGCGCGGCGTACCGTGGCTTCGATGATGGCTTCGCGCAGGGGGCGGCCGTGGGCCAGTTCCTGGTCGATCTGGTCGGTGAAGATCAGCGTGTTGCGCATCAGGATGCCGCCGATACCGATCAGCGCCAGGATGGCGTTGAAGCCGAAGGGCTGGTTGAACAGCAACAACACCGGAACGGCGCCGATCAGGCCCAGTGGCGCAGTGGCGAAGACCATGAACATCAGGGCGAAGGAGCGCACCTGGAACATGATCACCACCAGGGTCAGCAGGATCATCACCGGGAACAGCACCGCCAGCGCCTTGTTGGCCTTGGCGCTTTCTTCCACCGGTCCACCGATGGTCACCTTGTAGCCTGCCGGCAGCTTGGCGATCAGCGGTTGCAGGTCGGCGTACGCGGCCTTTTCCACATCCGGCGGCTGGGTGCCCTTGATGATGTCGGCGCGCACTTCGAAGGTCAGCTCGCGGTCGCGGCGCTTGAGGATCGGCTCCTCCATCACCGGCTGGAAGCGGCCCACCTGTTCCAGGGGCACGGAGACGCCGGCGGCGTTGGTGATGGTCAGACCCTCGATGCCGCCGAGGTTCTCACGCTGGGTGTTCTGCGCACGCACCATCACCGCCACCGTACGGGTGCCTTCGCGCACCTCGGTGACCGGGTTGCCGGTGAGTAGGGCGTTGAGCTGGCTCTTCACCTCGTTGGGGGTGAAGCCGAGCAGGCGCAGGCGGTCCTGGTCCAGCACCAGGCGGTAGGAGCTGGTGCGCTCGCCCCAGTCGACAAAGGTGTCGCGGGTCATGGGGTTGGCGGCCACGACCTGGCGCACCTCTTCGCTGATCTGCCGCAGCTGCTCCAGGTTCGGGCCGGAGACGCGGAATATCACCGGGAAGGGCACCGGCGGGCCGAACACCAGCTGGGTGACGCGCACCCGCGCCGAGGGGAATTCGCCGGCGGCGATGCGTGCCTGCATGCGTTCGCGGAGGACATCGCGGGCCTTGGAGTCGGCGGTCTGCACGATGATCTTGGCGAAGGCCGGGTCCGGCAGTTCGGGGTTCAGGGAGAGGAAGAAGCGTGGCGCGCCGCCGCCCACGTAGGCGTCCACCAGTTTGGTCTGGGGTTCCTCCAGCAGGGCCTTCTCCACCTGGGCGACTACGGATTCGGTGGCCTTGAAGGCACTGCCCGGGGGCATGTAGACCTCCACCAGCAACTCGGAACGGTCGGAGTTGGGGAAGAACTGCTTCTTCACCGCACCCATACCGAGGACGCTGGCGACGAAGGCCGCCACCACCAGGGCGGTGACCGTCTTGCGGTGGTTTACGCACCAGGTGATCAGGGCGCGCAGGCGCTGGTAGAGGCGGGTGGCGTAGAGCGCTTCATGGCCACCCGGCACCGGCTGGATCTTCGGCAGCATTTTCACGCCCAGGTAGGGCGTGAAGAACACCGCCACCACCCAGGAGGCAAGCAGGGCGAAGCCGACGATCCAGAAGATGTTGCCGGCGTACTCTCCCGCGCTGGACTTGGCGAAGCCCACCGGCAGGAAGCCGATGACGGTCACCAGGGTGCCGGTGAGCATGGGGGCGGCGGTGGAGGTCCAGGCGAAGGTGGCGGCCTGGATGCGGTCGAGGCCTTCCTCCAGCTTCACCACCATCATCTCGATGGCGATGATGGCGTCGTCCACCAGCAGGCCGAGGGAGAGGATCAGCGCGCCGAGGGTGATGCGGTCGAACTCGCGACCGGTCATCAGCATGATCACGAAGACGATGGACAGGGTCAGCGGCACGGCTGCGGCCACTACCAGGCCAACACGGAAGCCCAGGGCCAGCAGGCTGATCAGCATCACCACGCCAAGGGCGACGAAGAACTTGATCATGAATTCGTTTACCGCCAGGCGGATCTTCTCGGCCTGGTCGGAAACCTTGTCGAATTTCACGCCCAGGGGCAATTCGGCTTGTATGCGGGCTTCCTCGGCCTGCAGCGACTTGTCCAGCTCCAGGCCGTTGAAGTGCTTGTCCATGATCACGCCGAGCATCAGTGCCGGCTCGCCCTGGTGACGGATGCGGTAGGTCGGCGGGTCTTCGTAGCCGCGTTTCACCGTGGCGACGTCGGCGATGCGCAGCAGCTTGCCGCCGGCGTTGATCGGCACGTTCTCGATCAGTTTCAGGCTGTCGAAGGCGCCGTCCAGGCGGATGTAGGCACGCGGTCCGCTGGTTTCGACGAAGCCGGCCGGGGCCACGCCGTTCTGCTTGCCCAGGGCCTCGAATATCTGCTCCGGCTTGAGGCCGAGGGTGGCCAGGCGCTCGTAGGAGAACTCGACGAAGACGCGCTGGGCCTGTTCGCCGAGGATGTTGACCTTCTTCACGCCGGGCAGGCGCAGCATGCCCTGGCGCATGTCTTCGGCCATCTGCACCAGTTGGCGGTGAGGCATCTGCCCGGCTTCCAGGGCGTAGAGGGCGAAGTAGACGTCGGAATACTCGTCGTTGAAGAACGGCCCGATGACGCCCTGGGGCAGGCGCCTTGCTTCGTCGGTGAGCTTCTTGCGTGTCTGGTAGAAGAGCTCCTGGATATCAGCGGGCCGGGTGGAGTCCATGTATTGCAGCTTCATGGAGACGAAGCCGGGTTGGGCGATGGTTTCCACCCGGTCGTACAGGTCCAGCTCCTGCAGGCGCTTTTCCAGGCGGTCGGCCACCTGCTCCTGCATCTCCCGTGCGGTGGCGCCCGGCCAGGCGGCGGTGATGGTCATGGTCTTGACCGTGAAGGACGGGTCTTCGGCACGGCCCAGCTTGTTGAAGGCGATGGCGCCGGCGACCAGCGTGGCGATTATCAGGAAGAGGGTCACCGCCCGATTGCGCACCGCGAAGGCGGAAAGGTTGAAGCGGCTCATCTCAGTGCTCCAGGGCCAGCGACGGCGCCGGCAGTTCACGTACGCTGTCACCGGGGTTCAGCAGGTGGGCGCCAAGGGCGACGATGCGCTCGCTCGGCTGCACGCCGCCTTCCAGAACCGCCTCTTCCTGCTCCAGGCGCACCACGCGAACAGCGCGCAGCTCTACCTTTCCGTCGGTCTTGATGACCCAGACGCCGGTGCCCTGACCCTTGTCATGCAGGGCGCCCAGGGGGACGCGCACCAGTTGCTCGCGGGCGGTGCCGTCCAGGCGCAAGGTGATGGTGGAACCGATGGCCAGGGCGCTGGAGTCGCCACCCAGGGTATAGCGGGCACGGAAGGTGCGGGTGGTGGCATCCGCCGCGGCGGAGAGTTCGCGCAGGGTGGCCGGCACTGCGTCGGCCGAGGCGCCATAGGGATAGGCGCGGGCCGGGTGGTTGGCGAGGGCGCGCTGGGTTTCCGGGATATCGATCACCGCCTCACGGGCGCCGTCATGGGCCAGGCTGGCGACGATCTGGCCTTCGGCGACCACCTGGCCGCGGTCCACCCGCACGTCGGTGATCACACCGTCGGCGTCGGCCTGGAGAGTGGAGTAGGTGCGGCGATTTTCCACCTGGGCGGCTTCCGACGTCGCGGCGGCCTGTTCGGCCTGGGCCACCCGCAGGCGGGTGTTGGCCTGATCGTAGATTTGGCGAGACACGGCGCCGGTACCGGACAGGCGACGGTAGCGGGCTTCGTCGTCGCGGGCCTGGCGCAGTTCGGCCTCGGCGGCGGTCACGCGGTTGCGAGCGGCGCGCAGGGCCAGTTCGAAGTCGGTGTTGTCCAGCACCAGCAGCACGTCACCACGCTTGACGCGGGTGCCCGGGTCCACCTTGCGGGCGATGACCTTGCCGCCGACGCGAAAGCCCAGGTCGCTGGCAGTACGTGCAGCCACCACACCGGTGTAGAGCGCGTCCTGCTGGGAGGCCGCCTGCACATCTGTTGCGAGTACCGCCCTTGGCTGGGGCGCAGTGACCGAGGTGTCGGCTTGGCTGTTGCAGCCGCTCAAGGCCACCAGGGCCGCGGGAATCAGGGCGAGAAGGGCAAGGTGCGGACGATTCATGGAGCGATCCTCGGGTAGGGCAGCGACGGGGCGGAGTACCGCAGGTCGAAAATATGATATGTATAATCTAATTTCGTGTATATATGTCACTCGTCATTTAATTCGTCGGCCCAAGGGCGAAGTGACTAACGGAGATGCCTGCGATGAACCAAGAGCAACAAACCGTGCAACGCGATGCGGATTGCGGCGCCCCGTCTGCCGTCAGCAATGACGACTGGCAGGCCCTGGAATGGCAGCTGATGGCCCTTGTGCTGGAAGCTGAAGCAGAAGGAGTCTGGTCATGAATCCGTCGCGCGTGCTGCTGGTGATCCTCATGGCGCTAACCGCCCTGGGGGAAATCTCCACTCAACTGCTGATTCCCGCCCTCGGCAGGATCGAGCAGGGCCTGGGCGCGGTGCATGGCGCCAGCCTCGCCGCGTTGTCCGGCTTCGTCGCCGCCTTCGGTGTCGGGCAATTGCTGATGGGGCCGCTGTCCGACCGGGTCGGCCGCCGCCCTGTACTGATCGGCGGTCTTGCCCTCTATCTGGCCGCCACCGCCTGGATGCTGCTGGCCGACAACATGAGCGGCTTCATCCTCGGGCGCGTCGCGCAGGGCCTCGGTGCCTGCGCCGCGCTGGTGCTGGCTCGGGCCATCGTGCGCGATGTGTGGAAGGCCCAGGCCGCGCCGGCCCTGGCATTGACCGTGATCGGTATGCTCAGCGCCATCGCCCTGGCGCCGATGGTGGGCGGCCTGCTGACCCAGTGGGGCGGCTGGCACGCTCCTGTCCTGGCTTCGCTGACCATCGGCAGTGTCGCGCTGTTGGCGGTGCTGACTTTCTATCGCGAATCCAATCCCAGCCTCGACCCCAGGGCCGGGCATCCGGCGACCCTGGCGCGGGACTACTTCGACCTGCTCAAACAGCGCTCCAGCCGCGCCCTGGCCCTGACCCTCGCGGGCACCTACGGGGCGATGTTCGCCGTAGTGGCGGGCTCATCGGCTGTCTATATCGGCTTGTTGGGGCTGAGCTCGGCGCAATACGGCATGGCGTTCGGCGCCACCATCTCCGGCCTGATCGCCGGGGCGCTGTTCACCCAGCGCAAGATCATGCAGCTGGGGCCGCAGCGCATCGTCGGCATCGGCGTCAGCCTGGTGGCTACCGGCGCCACCCTCACCGTGCTGGTGCATGCCACCCTCGGTCTGTCGGTGCTGGGTCTTTCCCTGCCGCAGGTGCTGGTGACCCTGGGTGGCGGCATGCTGATTCCGGCGTCGGTGGCCGGCGTGGTCATGCCCAACGCCCACCGCGCGGGGCTGGCCGCCGGTCTGATGGGCTTTTCGCAGATGCTTGGCGCCACTTGCAGCGGCCTGCTGCTGGGTGCCCTGCAGGATGGCACCGCCTGGCCGATGATCGGCCTGCAGGGCGCATTCGCCCTGAGCGCGTTCAGCCTGTTCAACCTGATGACCCGCAAGGCCCGGAACGCTGCGGTTTCGGCTGCGGGGTAGGAGGCTTAAACGCCTGCAAGGACGACGCGAAGCAGAGACCGTCAGTCAGCAGGCGTCCTTAACCTTCCCTAAAGAAGGCCGCCGAAGCTTCGCGATCACTCGCGGATGGGGAAGGTGCCGCGACGGCCAGAGGCCCTTCTCTTCGGGGCCTTAATGAAAGTCTAGTTCGTGGGATAGTCGGACGAAGTACTGCCCGATAAGGCCGCTTTCTCGTGGGAGGGGGCTGCAGTCAGCTGTACAGCCAGCGCTGCAGCTCCTCCAGGTTGGCGGCCACTATCTGCTGGGCCGCGGCCTTGGCCTGCACCTTGTTCTGGTCGATCTGGTAGCGCTGCAGCACGTACTGCACCAGCGCGCCACGGGTATCCAGCACCAGACGGCCGTCCTGCATGCCGTAATCCACTTCGATCAGCGCCTTCTGCGCCGGCTTGAGGCGCGGGTCGGGTTCGATGACCACCTGGACCTGGGTGTTCCAGCCTTCATCCTGTTCGCGGCCGAAGTCCGAGGTGTCCAGCAGCTCCGGTACGCCGCGCAGGCGGCTGAGGACGAAGTCACGGTAGGCGCGGTTCTTCTCGCAATAGGCGCGCACGTGCCAGCGCATGCCGGTGTAGATCAGTGTGTGCGGGGCGATCAGGCGGATCTCCGGGGCGGGGTTCGCCAGGGAGACGTACTCGGTTTCCAGGCGCAGCCCCTCGCGGCAGGCGCGCAGCAGCGGGCGCAGCACGTCCGGGCGCACCGAGCGGTCCGGCACCTTGAGCACTTCGGTGTGGGCATAGGCCAGCGCCAGGCCCTCGATATGCGGGGCGCGCTCGTGGTTCTGGTTGAGCAGGTGGAGATAGGCATCAGCGCTGTCATCGATGAACAGCGGGCGGAACTGCTTGCTGGGGACGTAGCCCTTCAGGTGCTTGTCATATGTCAGGTTCCTGGGCGCATGTTCACCGATGTAGGTGTTGATGTCCTTGGACGCCTGCTGGCGGCTGATGCCGAAACTCTGCATCAGGTGATTGGTGGTCAGGCGCCCTTCCCACCAGGCCACGGTCTCGATCAGGCGGTAGCGCAGGGCCAGGTCCCAGCGCACGTGTTCGATCGACTGCTTGCGTTTCATGGAGTGCCTCCATCCGTGCCAAATGTTTACCTGTACACATCTACATTCTAGACCTGTCGTCTGACGCTACATATGTTTGCTGCGTCGGGCAAGACTGCCCATTCTGGAGTGGGGAATGAGTGCCATGGAACTGACCTGGGCCTTGCTCGGCGGTGCGATCCTGCTGATTGCGTTGCTGATGCTGGCCCTGTTCTGGCAAGAGCTGCGGGTGCGCTACTGGCAGGAGGCGCTGGCCGACATGGGGCGCCGGTTGCAGGAACTGCAGGCTGCCAATGATGCCCTGCGCCGGGAGAACCGTCGCTTGCGGGGGACTGGCCAGTACCTGGCCCGGCCGGCGGGGGAGGCGAACCAGGCGCTGCGCTGACCGGCGCGGGATGACCGTTGCGCGAGGCTCGACTGCCGGTGCGCATAGCGCACCCTGCCTGCATATCTGCGCGCGAGACCGACTGTAGGGGGCGCCGCGTGTTCACCAATTGCGGCGCAGGTCGCAACCATCGAGCAGCCAGCGCAGTATCAGGGCTCGGCAAAAGGCAGTGGTGTATCGGTGCCGCGTCTTACTTGGAACACGTTCAGCGTCATGGCCACCAGGGCGTAGTAGCCGAACACGCCCACCAACTCCACCACTGCCGGCTCGCCAAAGGCCGCGATGGCATCGGCGTAGAGGGCGTCGTCGATGCGGCGGGTGGCGTAGAGCGAGTGGCCCAGGCGGTAGATGAGGCGTTCGTCTTCCTGCTCGAAGGCTGGCTTCAGCCCCTGGCACAGGGCCTCGATCACCGCATTGCTGACGCCGGCCTGGCGGGCGATAGGCTCGTGGATCTGCCATTCGGCCTAGGATTGCCACCAGGATGCGGTGAACAGAATCGCCAGCTCGGCGGCCAGGCGCAGCCCCAGGGCTTCCGGGGATTCGTCGACGCGTTGCTCGCGGTAGGCGTAGCAGGGGCTGACGTGACTCACGTCGATCAGCAGCGGATTTACCGCCGCGCGGAGTTCAATCGCCGGTGCGCGCGGCGCACCCTACGGTTGCACGGTAGCGTGCGCTTGCTGGCTCCCGCCACTCACCACCGTCGGCTTGAGCGCCCGCGCCACTTCGCCCTGGATCTTGTAGGCCGGGGCTTCCACCGCGTTGTAGTCGCGGGTGTAGCGCTTGGCGAAGTCCGCCACGCCCCATTCCAGGTATTGCTTCACGTGGTGCAGCTCGTGGGCCCAGAGGGCGACGTTGTTCTGCGCGTCGTCCTCGTTGCGGAAGACGATCACGTCCACCAGGGTCACCGCTTCCACGTCGGGGTTCTGCATCAGGGTATTGGCGGCATTCGCTTGCTGGTCGACGCCCACCTTGTAGCGCGCCGTGTCCAGCACCTGCAGGTCGTAGTACGGCTCCAGTTGCGCGCGGATATGCAGCGGAATGGGATGCAGCAGGGTCTCGGGCATGTTGTTGCGCGACTCCACGATCCACTGTTGCAGGCTGGTGGCGGCCATCTGGTTGACGCCCTCCAGCAGTGGCGCCATGTCTCCCGGGCTACCCGGCGCGCAGAAGCAGGTCACCACGCAGACCTCCGATTGCCCGGCGGGGCAGGCGAGGGCGGCGGTGGAAGCGAAGGACAGGGCGAGGATGGTGTGGCGAAGGAGCGTACGAGGGGATACAGCGAACAAGGGGCCTCCCGGAGGCGCGGACTGCGCGCGCCATTATGGACAGCGGCGGCGGGGATTGGTTGCGCAATCCCCCGCCGGCCGTCGGCCGGGAGCCGGCTCAGTCTTCGTCGTTCAGGTAGCTGACCTTGCGCAGGTCCGGTAGCAGCAGGCAGACCACCAGGGCGACGCCGCACATGATCGACACGTAGATGTAGAAGTAGTCCTCCACCCCCAGGCTCTTCAGGCCCAGGGCCACGTATTCCGCCGAGCCGCCGAAGATGGCGTTGCCCACCGCGTAGGACAGGCCGACGCCGAGGGCGCGGATTTCCGGCGGGAACATCTCCGCCTTGATCAGCCCGCTGATGGAGGTGTATAGGCTGACGATGGCCAGCGCGAGGATGATCAACCCGAAGGCGGCAAAGGGGCTGCTGACGGTCTTCAGCGCGGACAGGATCGGCCAGGTGCAGAGCATGCCCAGGGCGCCGAACCAGAGCATCGAAGTCTTGCGTCCGATGCGGTCGGACAGGGCGCCGAACAACGGTTGCAGGCACATGTAGACGAACAGGGCGAAGGTCATCACACCGCTGGCGGTCTTGGCGTCCATGCCGGCGGTGTTGACCAGGTATTTCTGCATATAGGTGGTGAAGGTGTAGAAGATCAGCGAGCCGCCAGCGGTGAAGCCCAGCACGGTGAAGAAGGCGCGCTTGTGGTGGGCGAAGAGTTCTCCGAGCGTGCCGGATTCCTTGCGTTTGAGGTTTTCCGCCTTGGCCGTTTCACTCAGCGAACGACGCAGGTAGAAGGCGATGACGGCCGTCGCCGCCCCGACGACGAACGGAACCCGCCAGCCCCAGTCGCGCAGCTGGTCGTTGCTCAGCAGTTGCTGCAGGACCACCACCACCAGCACCGCCAGCAGCTGGCCGCCGATGAGCGTCACGTACTGGAAGGAGGCGAAGAAGCCGCGCTGGCCCTTGAGCGCCACCTCGCTCATGTAGGTGGCACTGGTACCGTACTCGCCGCCCACCGAGAGTCCTTGGAACAGCCGCGCCAGTAACAACAGGGCCGGGGCCAGCACGCCGATGGTTTCGTAGGTCGGCATTGCCGCGATGGCCAGCGAGCCACCGCACATCATCAGTACCGAGATCATCATCGCGGTCTTGCGGCCCTTCTTGTCGGCGATGCGGCCGAACATCCAGCCGCCGATGGGGCGCATCAGGAAGCCGGCGGCGAATACGCCAGCGGTGTTGAGCAGCTGCACCGTGGGGTTGTCGGAGGGGAAGAAGGCGTGGGCGAAATAAATGGCGGTGAAGGCGTAGACGTAGAAATCGAACCACTCCACCAAGTTGCCGGACGAGGCGCCGACGATGGCCAGGATGCGCGTGCGGCGTTCCTCGGTCGAATATTGGGGAATGGAGGCGGATACGTTCATGGAACCTCCCGTGTGCTGCAGCGAGCGACTTCCAAGGGGCCGTGTGGACTGAAGTCCCTGGACATATTTTGAAACATTATAGGCGGCAAGGTTCCCGGGATATCCCCTGGCGCTTTCGTCCAGTGCGCCGCGCAAGAACGATCAAGTGACGTCGCGGCGGGCAGGGTGCACTGCCCCTGCGTCTCAAAGGCGTGAACATGCAAGACCCCATCGGAAAGGCCCGGTGATCGAACGAAACGGATATCGATGGCTGTTTCTACCTGCAGGCCGCCGACACGCCGGAGTTGGAGCGCTACAGCGCCGATTTCGACCCCATGGCCGGTACCGCCGGGTGGATCTCCGGGGCCGCTGAAGGACTGGAAAAGGAGAGACTGCCGACGGCCTGGCGGCCTAAACTGGGCGGCATTTTCGTCAGGCCCTTTTCCCATCTATGCCGAATACGCAGGTATCAAGTCGTTGCCGAGCGTTGTGGATCGCTGCGTTGCTGTTTAGTAGCGCGTGGCTGCCGTTCGGTCATGCCAGTCAGCCGGCGGAGTACCGCATCGGGGTGGAGCAGGTGGACTACTACCCGATCTACTCCGCCGTGCCGCCTGACAACCATTACCGTGGCTATGCCCGTGACCTGCTGGACCTGTTTGCCGAGCGGGAGAATCTGCACTTCACCTATGTGGTGCTGCCCGTGCGGCGCCTGTCCCATGCCTACTGGTCGGGCCAGCTCGACCTGGTCTTCCCCGACAACCCGCGCTGGGCGGAGTCACAGAAGCCGGGCGGCATCACTTATTCACAGCCGGTGCTGCAATTCCAGGACGTCATGCTGGTGCTGCCGGAACGCAAGGGAAAGCCGCGCGAGACGTTTCGCCGGTTGGGGTTCGTTCGCGGCTTCACGCCGTGGAAATTCCAGGACGACATCGCCGCCGGACGGGTGGCCATCAAGGAAGCGCCCAACCCCGAAGGCCTGATCCACATGGCCCTGGCCGGCTATATCGATGCCGCCAACATGGCGCGGCAGGTGGCGCATTTCCACCTCAAGCGGCAGAGCCGTGAGCAGGGCCTGGTGGAGGAGCCCGCCCTGCTGCCCATCAGCGACAGCTACTACCACCTCTCCAGCATCCGCCACCCGGAACTGATCCAGCGCTTCAATGCCTTCCTGCAACGGGAACAGGCAGCGGTGCAGGCCCTGAAGGCCAAGTACGAGCTGTGAGGCACGGCATGGCCGGGCGATCGGCTCAGGCCACCTCGAACACCTCCATCAACTCCCCAAGAAAAGTGCTCACCAGTTCGCTCTGGCGGGTGGAGCGTCGCACCGCCGCGTGAAACTGCACCTCGTAGCTCAATTGCTGCGGGTTGAGCGCGCGCACCTGGTCCAGCTCAACGTGCCGCGCCGCGTAGTGTTGCGGCAGGAAGCCGAGGTGCTGGCCGGAAAGAATCAGCAGGGCGGCGCCGTCCATGCTGTCAGTGAGGGCGGTGAGGTGGTCGATGGCGGCGGGCGCCGGCATCTCCGGCAATGGGTGGCTGGGCCAGACCCATTCGTGGCCGGCTACCTCCGTGCTGTCCAGCGCTCCGGCCTTCGCATAGAGCGGGTGCGAGGCGCTGCAATAGGCCATCTGGGTTTCGTTGAAGAGGGCAAAGTAGTCGAGGCTGTCGAGCCGTCGCCAGAAGTAGCCGATGGCAAGATCCAGGTGGCCGTTCACCAGCTTTTCTTCGAGGAAGGATGACGACAGCTCGGTGAACTGGAAGTACAGGCCCTGATTGCGTGCGCGCAGGCGGGCGATGGCCTGGGCGATCTTCTTGTTGGCCGTCGGGTCGATCTGCCCCAGCAGGCCGATATTCAGGGTGCCGCTGAGGGTGCGATTGATGTGCTGCACTTCCAGGCGGAAGCCTTCGGCAGCGGCCAGCAGGCGCCGCGCCGCTTCTACGAACTGGCTGCCCTTGGGCGTCAGCGCGAACCCCGCCCGGCCGCGCTGGCAGAGGCGAAAGCCCAGGCGTGTTTCCAGTGAGGCCAGTTGCGCGCTGATGGTGGGCTGCGAGGTATTCAGCGCGGTCTGCGCTGCCGAAATGCCGCCCGCCTCGACGACGGCGAGAAAGACCCGGATCAAGCGGATATCCAGTTCGGACACGTTGCCCAGCATGGAACCTCCAGAGTGCATTACATAGACGTTGATCTATGTGAACAGTTAGGCCTGGCTATTTTACGAGCCTGGCAGGGCGCCTAGATTGCCGTCTCAGCGACAGCTCGATACCCGCCGGATGCGGGGAGGAGCAAGGTCGTGGGCGCGCCATCATAGGGCGCCTCGGGTAGCGTTCGCCACAGGGCTCGGGCTGCGTTACCTCACCCAACATAGATGAACCCGATGTATGGCCGGGGCCGTGCGTGGCCGCTGACAGCATCATCACAAGAACAACAGTTCGCTCGACCAGGAGCGAAGGAGCATCCCATGTCAGGGTCCACCCAGCCCGTGCACGCAGCCGAAGCCGTCGGCGGCCTGGCCATCGAAGGGCACTCGATCGACTACATCCCCGAATCGGAGCGCCATGCCCGGCTCAGCAGCCAGGGGCCGTTCTGGTTCCTCGGCAATTTCCACTTCTTTACCATCTCCATCGGCTTTGTCGGCCCCGCCCTCGGCCTGTCCGCCCTGTGGACAACCCTGGCCGGCGCACTGGGCATCATGTTCGGCACCTTGTTCATGGCCTTCCATGGCTCCCAGGGGCCGGAAATGGGACTGCCGCAGATGATCCAGTCCCGCGCGCAGTTCGGTTATCGCGGGGTTGTGCTGGCGCTGTTGGCGACCCTGTTCGTGTTCGTCGGCTTCAACGTGGTGAACGTCACCCTCATCATCGATGGCCTGAACAAGGTCTTCGGGCTCGAACCGATTCCCGTGGCCTGTGGGGTGATCGCCGTTGGCGCGCTGCTGTCGATCTACGGCCATGACCTGATGCACAAGGCCTTCAAATGGGCATTGATGCTGACCTTGCCGCTCTACGCGCTGGTGACCTTCGCGCTCATGTTTGGTGCCGGGCAGACTGAGGTCGCCGAGCCGGCCAGCCTCGGTTTCAGCTGGGTCGCCTTCGCCACGCAATTCGCCATCGCCGCCAGCTACAACATCTCCTATGCGCCCTATGTCTCCGACTACTCGCGCTACCTGCCGAAGAACACCAGTCGCGCGAAGTTGATTACCGCCATCTTCCTCGGTGCTTCGCTTTCCGGCGGCTGGATGATCGGCCTCGGTGCCTGGCTGGCCCAACTGCTCCAAGCCTCCGATGCGCTGGTGGCGCTGGACCGCGTGGGTAGCGCCCTCCTGCCGGGGCTGGGCAATGTGCTGGTGCTGGTCTCGGTGCTCGGCTTCCTGCCGGTGATCGCCCTCAACACCTACAGCGCCATGCTGACCCTGCTCACCGGGATCGACTCCGTTCGCCGCATCAACCCCACGCCGCGCGCACGGGTGCTGTCCATCCTCGCCATCACTTTGGTGCTGCTGGCCTGCGTGCTGTCCATTCGCGGCAACGGCATTGCCATCCTCAATACCTTCCTGGTGCTGATGCTCTACTTCCTGGTGCCCTGGACCGCCGTGAACCTGGTGGACTACTTCTTCGTGCGCAAGGGCCGCTACGCCATTCCGCACTTCTTCACGCCCAAGGGCATGTACGGCGCCTGGCAACTGCGCGGCATCGTGTCCTATTTGTTGGGCTTCGTGTGCATGGTGCCGTTCTTCTTCATCTTCGATGCAGCGGCGGGCGAAGAAGTCTTCGTCGGTCCCATGGCGCGCCTGCTGGATGGTGTGGATATCGCCTGGCTGGTCGGGCTGGTGGTTTCCGGGCTGACCTATTTCATCCTCGGCCGCTCGCTCGACCTGGAAGCCGAGCGCCGCATCATCGACGCCATCAGCGAACGCGACATCCTCGCTGTGGCCCGACCTGGCGCAAGCCAGGCGTCGTGAACCTGACAACAGGGAGTACCCACCCGTGAACGCACCTCGAACCATCGCCGTGGCCTGCTGCCAGTTGGCACCGAAGATCGGCGACCTCGCCCACAACCGCCGTATCACCGAGCGGGCCATCCGCGCGGCGGCGCTGCAAGGGGCGCGAGTCGTGGTGCTGCCGGAGCTGGTACAGAGCGGCTACGTCTTCCACGACCTCGGCGAAGCGCTGGCGCTTGCCGAGGCGGCGGACGGGCCAACCCTGCAGCTGTGGCAGGCGCTGGCTGGCGAGCTGGATATCGTCATCGTCGGCGGCTTCTGCGAGCGTCTGGAGGGTGAGCGAGTCGCCAACAGCGCCGCACTGGTGGATGCCACGGGTGCGCGCGCGATCTACCGCAAGGCCCACCTGTGGGACGCCGAGAACGCCATCTTCACTGCCGGCAACGAGCAGCCGCCGGTGGTGGAAACCGCCTTCGGGCGTATTGGTGTGATGGTCTGCTACGACCTGGAATTCCCGGAATGGGTGCGCCTGCCCGCCCTGGCCGGTGCCGACCTGCTGTGCGCGCCCGTCAACTGGCCGGACGGTCCGCGCCCTACCATCGAGCGTCCGGCGGAGGTGGTCCGCGTGCAGGCCAACGCGGCGGTCAATCGCCTGTTCATCGCCGCCTGCGATCGTCATGGCAGCGAGCGCGGCGTGAACTGGGTGCAGGGCTCGGTCATCGTCGACCCGGATGGCTACCCGTTGGCCGGGCCGGCGGAGGAGGGCGGAGAGCAGATCCTGATCGCCACCCTGAAGCTGGACGAAGCCCGCAACAAACGCATCAGCCAGCACAACCACCTGCACGACGACCGGCGCCCTGCGCTGTACCGAGCCGGCGGGTTGCTGTAGGCAAAGCGAACGGGCTCTCCCGTTCATCGAGACGTCCAATGAAAAAGTCCCGCAGTGCGGGGCTTTTTCTTGTGCGGGGAAACTACTGGTCCTGAGCCATGCTGGACACGACAGCCTGGGTTGGGCCTTCCTGCTCGCGGATGCAGAACAGCACCATGTGGAAATCGCTGCCCCATTCGGACTCGCAGCGGCTGCGAACCGGTCCGCTGTAGCCGGTAATCGCCTCGGCGGAGCGGCGTTGTTCCTCCAGGCAGTAAGCGCGCATGGCATCGCCACTCCATTTGTTCTGGCAGTGGGCCTGGATGGCCGGTTCATCGGCCTGGGCAGTGGATAAATAGCCGGCCACGATGGTCAGGGCTGCGGCGATCAGACACTTATTGTTGGACATGGAAACGCTCTCTTCCTTCGAAATGTCGGCCCTCCCTGGCCCGCGGATTACAGAATGCAGTGACGTGAAGCCGTGCGAGGCAACGACTGACCGAACCCGCCGACACAGCAGGGGAGCAGTCTAGTACAGCGCCGCGTTCTTCCCAGGTTCATCGGCCATGGCCCGACACCCGGTACAGGATTCAGCGTGGAAACGCGCGCATTCTTCCACGCAAGAAACCAGGCTTCACCGAATCTGGATCAATGCTTTTGACGCGGCAGCGCTTGCCGCGACGAACGGGATACGCAGCTTCGGAGAAATGTCTGGCCGGCGCCGGAACTCGTTTCACCGGCCGCACTCTGAGGGGGAACGCCAACACCAAGGAGTCACCATGCGTGTCCGCAACACCGCTGCCGCCCTCGCACTGATCGCCGTTCCCTTTGCATCCGCCGTGGCCAAGCACGACCACGACGATCACGACGATCTGCTGCGCAATCTCATTTCCACCGGCGCTACCACCGCTTCCAGCTACATCACCAGCGGCGGCGACGACAAACTCGTCGGCCCGGTGAAGGATGACGCCAGCAGCTTCATCGCCAGCGATGGCGCCATTCGCGGCCCGTACCTCGAAGCGGAGCTGCAGCGGCTGCGCCAGCAGAACCCCGAACTGCAAGGCAGCAGCGACCTGGAACTGGCCAGCGCGATCCTGGCCGCCGAACCCCGCTGATCCTCTCCGACACCCGGTCGCCCTGAAGTAAAAACGCCGAGTCCCTTCAAGGACTCGGCGTTTTCTTTTCCGGCCCGCGGACCGGACCTACTGACCGACTACGGGCGGCAACCGCTCCAGCAAACGCGAGCAATCACTGAGCGGCATCCAGGCCTTGCCCTGCCAGTGCAGCACCTCCAGCTCCCGTCCCAGCCAGTGCAACAGCCGGCGGCTGGGGCGCGACTCGTCGAAGCGTCCTTCGCTGCGCAAGCGCGGAATCACCTTCTGCGTTATCCACTGGCGGATGCCGCGATTCTCCGGGTGGAAGAAGTAGATCAGCACCGCATACAAACCGGACTCGCTGACCAGCAACTCCTCCTCGAACTCACCGTGGCTGTTGCGCATCCAGGATCTCTGCACTTGATCCTCATCGAGATTGCGCTTGATCCGTTCGGCGAGCTGGGGGAGGTTCATCAACCGCGAAAGATCGTTGACCGAAAACCAGGGCTCCTCGTCCAGCAGCAACGCGCGTAGCTGGCGCTTGTGGCGAGTGAAGGAAAGGGGAAGCAGCACTTCGACGTCAGTCTGCTGCTCGGGGGAAAGGGGAAATTCAGGCATATCCGTTACCTCTGGTCGCTTCTTAGGGCGTGATTGGAGTCGGGAGCTAAGAAACCCACCAGAGACGGGCCGGACGTATTTCCCTTGCGGGTTTTGTATTAGTCCACTCCCGACAGAGCAGAGGTTTTTGCGGGCGCGATTATGCCGCGAGCACAAAAAAGCCGCATGGCTGTCGGGTGCGGAGGACCGCTCTGGTTAAGGCGTTTCTTAGGCGCCGGCGAAAGAGGGTATGGATGGCGCCGGGAAGCGGCAATGACGTAGGCGTGTGGGAAACGGCTGATTGGGGGGAAGCGCTCAGCCGAATTGGCTGGCGCCAGAAACGAAAAAAGCCCGAAATGCGGGCCTTGATCTGAGGAGTTCTGGAGCGGGCGAAGGGAATCGAACCCGTTTCAAGTAGTGTCCGTTGCTGACCTTTGACGGCCAACACTGGTTAGATCGCACCTTACGAGTCGGTCAAGCTGGAGAATGTTGACCATTGCCAGTCAGTGATTTCGACACTTTTTCGACAGGCTCGCATGACATGCATCCAAACGATGCCCACTGCTGGTCGATCTCTGCCCGTTGTAGCCAGTAGAAGCTGGTCCGAAACTGGCATTCAGAGGGAAATCAATCTGTCGAATCTTCCATTGCAAAACTCTATCTATCCGAAAGCCAGCGGGATAGCGGGTAAGAAAGCCAAACTGCCAAAACGCAGAAAATAATCTGATAACCAATTATTTCGGCAGGGGAGTCCACTATTGAGCCCGCAAAGAACGTGCAGATTAATGGGGAAACAATTGAAAAAATCCAGACGGATGCGGGAATTGTTGCCGATCTGGTCTTCAAATATGCCATGAGCCATGGCCAGCCGCACGCTAGAGAGAGGATTGCAAATGCAATTATTGCCCCATTGCCAGGCTGAGCAGCCTCAGCTTGCATTGGTTCGGTGGAGAACAGCGCTCTGCCGATAATGCCAATGCTCAACAAGTAGGAAACTGTCACTGCGGCGCGGGCTCTATTCATGGTGATTTCAAACGCTAGGAGGTGGAAGGACTGAGGTACTTATTTGGTCGGACGCTTTCCCATCAGCATTTCTGCTTCGTTCACAAAGTCTATTGTAACTGCCAACTTTTTTGATCCCTGATAGGTGTCTTTCTTAAGATGGCGAGCTGCTTTTTTTGCAGACATTCTCATTACGCATGTTGGCTGTAGCGTGTCGTGATCGATCAGGACGATTACAAAGTCATCCACGGCCTCTTCCGGCTTCGCTGACCAGATGTTGCTGGTGGTTTGGGGGATCTTCCCAACTGTCTTGACTGCGTACGTTCGACCGTTTTTGATCTGCACAGCATCAATGTTTTTCAAGCCGCTAGAGAGCCGAATTACAGGATTTGCCTCTTTGTTGTTCAAGGCTTTCACTGCAAAGTATTCGCCGATTTCCCCGACAACATTATCGCGAACCCGTAGTACCTCAGGGAAATCCTGGTACATAGCAGCTCTGACTCGGGCGAACTCCGAAACGGATTTCTCGAACTGTTGATGTTCTGTGTCGAAAAAGGTGAATCGAAGAAACTCAATAACCTTTTGTGAGTGCGGTGAAAGCGTGAACAGATAAACCTTTCTGTCGTCTATCGAGCGATAATCTACCTCGTCTACCTGCCACTTTCCTGCGTATAGGAGGTGCTTTGGATTGAATATGTCGCCACAATCCAGGAACACGTCTACGGCAGGGCCCTTACCCTTTAAATCGGACAGGCGTTCATTTCTAGAGTTGAAAAGTTGATCGCCTGTCTTGCCTTCCCCGACGTATTGAATCGTGCCAGTGGTTGGATCAAAGCTGTCTCCGTAATGAACACGCCTGGCTCCTATGTAATTAAAGATTATTGCCGTGCGGTTTCCCTTCAGAAGGATTCCCTTCCAGTACTCACCAAAGTCAGATCGCACCCGCTCCTTCGAGGGATACCATTTTCCGATCCGGTAATTCATTTTACAGCGACCTTCCTGGTATGGCGAACAATGAATAAGCGACAAAGTGGAGGATCTTCGACGCGACGAAATAACTCTTTCCCCTTCTATTTGACGATACTGCTTCCGGTCAAGAGGGATGTTCGATTTCTGGAAGTATGCTGCGTAGAGCTGCGACAAGCCCAGGTGCTTTATTATTGAGAAGAACACGTGCAAGCCAACTTTCAAACGCGGTGCGATTGGTGTTTTTCAAGCGACTCGCAGCTTTGGCCAGCATTCCTTTGTTGTCAAACAAAGACAGAAGTACAGGAAGGTGACCTTCAGATATCGCTGCTTCAATAGCGCTACGGCGCTTTTCGGCAATATTCTTGATATCTAAGCTCTGGGTCTGCTGAAGGTAGGATTTTACGATATCATCGATTGATTCTTGGTTGCTGAGATCGGTTTTCTTTAAAGCGCGATCAATTCGTCTCATGCAATAAGTTCGTAAGACGCGCTCAATAAGTTCAGGCTGGCCCGCTAAGGTTAGGATGTCTTCCTTAAGCCCCTCGACACGTATTTTGATTTCTTCCGGTTCTAAATGCTCGGCGTTTGCTATTTCTCGGCTGATTTCAGGTAGCAAGAACAAGTTCTCGATCTCCGATACCGGTAAAACTGCTATTCCCATTTCTTTAAAGGCGGCAATATCCGCAGCGTCGTAATCGTCAGCGTCAACAATACCCGCGCACTGAACTCGAGTAAGTTCGGAATTGGCTCTCAGAGTTGCGACTGCATGAATAACTTCTTGGCATGATCCGCGTGGCACGATTGTCCATTGAGGATACGCGCATCGGTAAACAGCTTTATCAAGGCTCTTGGCATCACCTTCGACGAATAGAATGGGACGGCGACTGCCGAGAAGCAAGGTAGTTACTTCTTCCGTGAAGCCGGTGTCGTTAGGCACAGTATCGATGGTCCAGCAGGGTCCTTCTGAACTATAATCGAGAATCACAAATTTTTGACCGACACGCCCAGCAGCAAAGTCTAGATCATGAGTAATAAATATAAAGGCGCAGTCGGGGCGGGAACTTTCAAGATAATCCCATAGCTTGCTCATGATTGATCGGTGAACATGCAACTCAGGCTCGTCGATAATTAGTACAGAGTTTTCTGCAGCAACCAAAACTTGGCCGATCAAATAAAAAACTGCCCGCTCGCCGTCACTCATCTCAGCAGCGCTGTACTCAGCACCACCGGTTGAAGCTCGAACCTTGATATCATCGCCGCTGATTTCAAGTTTCCGGTGTGGTAACAACTGTTCCCAAATTTTCTGAAGCCTCTCAAATTTGGTAGCTTCAACTGTTTGGGTATTACCTGCTCGCGCGTTCTTATGGGTTTCGAGTGCGGTCCGAGACTGTTCGGCAAACAATGCTTGAAGTACGAAGTCGAAATCGTTCAAAAGCAGGCTGGCTTCCTTTGATTGCCAGCGATTACCTACACGATGCTGTATGAGCGCGCTTTCATCGGGATGACCGAACCGCAGGCCCATTAACGCCTGCCTTTCACGAATCTTCGGGACGCCAGGGTTCAGCGTAAGTGCGCGATGTGCTGAAATACGGTGGGTTTGTTCTCCTCCGAGTGCTTCGATAAAAATTGCGAGTCGAGTCTTGCCACTACCATTGGCCCCTACAAAGACAGCAGACGTCCCTTGCTCTAGATCAACTTCAAGATGGTTATTATTTGTTGGAATTGAGAGTTTCATAACTTTTACCGGATTGAATTAGTTGCTAGTTGTTAACGTGCCTGATTCTTGATGCTGCCTAAATCGAGACACGCACTCATCCGCTTTCTGCCATATTTTGTGGAGTTTCTTGAGTGTTATCTGTCAAGTTTAAGCCATCGCTCCTCAAGTCGTGCTAGTGAAGTGATGGCTGGGCCAGCTTTAGTATCTAGTTTGAAGTCTTCAGGCCAATCGCCTGAGACGTTAATCTTGTCTCTTCCGAGTCTGTTTATATACGAATTTCTACCGTATGTTGTTCTAAGTAAAGATAAGTGGCTGACAATTTCATTTCTTGATATGTGTATGCCTAGCTTGATTTTCTTAAGGTGCTTTTTGTCGTTAAAATGGAGCCAGAAAATATTTAGTGTGCTGGCTGATATGAAAATAAAGAAAATTATCATTAGCCCTGCACCAAAATATGTCAGTGCTTTTTTTACAAGGTCAATCTGTGAAATGGCGAAGATGGCTGCTAATACGATAAATAGCGCTGAAATTATTATTGCGAATATTTTTGCAGCTTCAATTATGCTTTCTCGGCTTTTAAATACGCCTGCTACTATTTTGAGTACCCCCGCAACAAAGAGCCAATCTATGGTCATTACTCCAGCTATTAATATAAGCCCCGCTTGGACCGCAGGAGGTGTCGTGGGCCATAGCCAGGTAAGGGGCGAAAAGTAGCTGGTTTCGGAGGACGAAATGAAATTAAGACCGAGAAGAGTTCCGATCCCTGTGGCAGTGGCTGTCACACTTAGAACCATCCTGATACCTGATAAGAAGTTATCGATACTAGTGCTGTTGTGTTTGATGATGTTTGAATCTGTGATTTTTTTTGTTAATAAGTTTTCTTTCTTTGTGTGTGCTTTGTTTTTTGGGTCAGAATTTGCGTTGTTGGTGGAGATTAAGATGAGCGAAGAGTAAGCGATTGCTGTTGCGAGCAATATAGGGGATGTGACTAAAATTATCGGTAGCGATGCGAAGAATGCTTTCATGTTTAAAAGTCGAATTTTAGAGACTCTGTAGACGCCTTTTAAAGACTCTGAAAGTGAAAGGCTAATACTTAGCGTTTTTCTGCTCTGCCAAAATTGCATGATGGGCATTGTTATTATGTATTTTGAAATGGCATCTTCTAGTTTTTGTTCAAGTTTTGGTAGGTGACGGCAGGCCCGAAATGCTGTTTCTTGGAGCCAGGAGTTATTTCCCTGGATTGCCATTCTTAAGATTGGCAAGGATTCTTCTTTTGATACAAGGCCAGTTCCTTCAAGGCATATTTTTGCCAGTATTAGGCTGTCGCCGTCAGTGACGTGATCTCGAATAAATTCAGCAAGCGGGGCTTCAAATGCTGTGACGACAGACTGTCTGGTGCAGAATGCGTCTATTAGGAAACGCAGGCAATGAATAGCTCTAAGTCTTGTGTCGATTTTTCCAAAGTTTTCTTGGATCTCACTCCAACATGTTTCAGCAAGTTTTAATGCGGTTTCCTCATCGCAAAGCTGAGCAAATAGTACGAGTGCATCCCTCCCGCGAGAGTCTGTTGGAATATGTTCTAATGGAGCATCGCTAGGATTTGAAAGTAGTCGAGTTGTAACTAAGTACTCGAGGAACCGGCGGTGGACAAAAGCAAATGATTTGTTTTCTCCGTGAGTAATTCTGGCGATTTTAGCAAAGCTAAGTATCTCAACTACCGACTGTGCTTTTTCTGATTCGAATCTCTCATTTATGACTCGTATTGGGGCTTCTATGCCATACTCTGTGGAGTTGAATACGAACCATGCGATGTCTGTTGCAATCTTTAGTACTTCATCAATATTCAGGTCTCGTGCAGTTATCTTATCTGAGCAGCTTTCTAGGCGGTCTCTTAGGTAGCTCTCATAAATTTGAGCTTGTGTCTGCGGTAGGCAGCGCTCTTTCTCAACCCAGATTCCTAGAAGGGTCATGAGTAGGGGGTTGCGAGCGATGGGTATTAGATCTAGTCGATCTCTAAATAGCTTAAGTCTTAATTCTTCTGAGAAGCCGGGGAATCGATCAAGAGCTTCTAGAATGCTGGATTCAGTAAGTGGACGAATTTCGAGTGATTTTTGAGCTGTGAAAGAATGTGTCGGCTTGCGAAAAACACGGGACGCTAACAGTCCGCGAGAGTTGTGATTGCTGCAAATGAATCTTGAAATAACATCGGACAGATGATTTATTATGTCGGAGTTCTCGTCCGCATCTAAAAGGTCCGGTATTTCATCGAAGGAGTCAAATATAAAGAATAGCCGTCCATGTTGCCATAAATCCCTGAAATATGTGTTTAGAAAGTTTGCTGTAAATATGTCTCCTCGGTCCTTTAAGCTCTCGATGACGAAGCTTTCGAGGTCGCTAATCGTTGGTTGATATTGATGTTCTGTAGATTTATTCCCGGCTTCTGATTTGTAAAGCCATTCCCTAAGATTGATGTAGATTGGAATCCTTCCGGTGCCTTTTACTTCTCGAAGCATGTCATTTGCCAGCTTGCGGAGTGCAACACTTTTTCCGGCCCCGGGTGCGCCGAGAACTAAGAAGGCCTGAGATGATCTGTCCGAGCGAATTGCTTCCTGTAGGTTGGTGACTTTCTTTGATTGAATTAGTCCATGGTCTGATAGTATCTCTACTTCTGCTTGAAGTTCAGTGTAATAATCTGGGCTCCAGTTTGTATCCTGATCCGTTGTCAGTAGGTGGCGCTCAAGGGTGTTGCAGAATGATTTTAGTTTTCGTTCAAAGTTTGGTTCTGGGAAGTCTTTATTTATCGGACTAGGGTGGTCGCTGGCAATGCTGCTGTCTCTCATAAAATAGTTAACAGCAATAATTATCGCTCCCGCAAACACTAAAAGTGCTATGGATGGAGCGCCGCTAATGTCCACTCCTTTGATCCAAGGGAAGTTTTCTGCAATGTAAGGCTGCTTGTTAGCTAGGTCAAAGACTGAGTTTACTAATCCTGACCAGGCTCCCCATGAAGATGCGAGTCCCGCCGTAACTAGAATACTTAAAGTTCTTATTTTGTTCTTGCCGTAGCCGGCAGGCATAACTAGTGGGCGAAGTATGAAAACTAGTGCGCATATTGCGACAGCCGCCAATGTTGCCATTGCGCCTGAGAGTAGTGAGGCTGCAATTATCGATGCAACTGTAATTATTATTATGGCGAGAACAAGTCTTTGGTTTGAGGAGAAGTTATTCATAAGGCTCCACTGTTGCTGTGGTTGACTCGTATTTTTCTAATGGTTTTACAATGGCAGTGTGGTTATGCGTAAATTTTTAATTTTGGGTTCCAATCTTCGTCTGCATCAGATAGGCAATCTTCGAGTTTTCTAGTTCTTACTGTTCTCTTCTCGAATTGACTCGGAATCTTCTGAAGCGCAGCTTGCGGTAATGATCTATCCGAATCTTTGTTTTGTCCTTTCCTCCGAGGCACTAGGAGGAAACTGTGTATATCCACAAAGGCGACTGCCGGGAGAACGACGTTATGACCCTGAGCCTTCTTGATGGCGTCAGTTGGCGCGAGCTGCTGGAACTGCTCGTGACAGAAGGTGTGGAGATTCGAGTCGGTGCGATCGAGGGGGACACGGTGCAACTCACCATCCGCGCGCCGAAGCGGATGATGATTGTGGAAGAGCTGACTTCCGCTGAATGGCCGGATAAGACGTCGATCCATGACTGACTACTGACCTCCTTGTCCCCAATGCCGCCTAGCGGCTCCTCCTGGTGAACCAGCGCTTAGCTACTGCTGTGGTGATCGCTATCCCGCGTTGGGAGTGGGCAAGTTTGAATGGGCTTCGTCGTAGGCAGGGCTCGTCTGGCCTATCTCCGGTGCTACTTCTCCGCTGATCAGCCACAGACGGTAGCGGGGGTACAGCATCTGCAGCACCTCCAGTTCTTCTGTACTCATGCGGACGCTTTTAAACCTGACGCTATGCCAGCGCTGAAAGCCGATCTCGCTTTCCTTTACCAGCCGGTCCATTCCCGCCATAGAAATAAGAGTTCTAGCTCTTGCCTGTATTGATTCCATAGCGGTCTAAGAATCCAGTTAGTGAAATAGTTTCACTGGAATTATTTATGATATGGTTTCAGTGAAATTATTTCACTGGGTCTTTTTGACCTTGAATGCGCCAAATAGTGACGGAACGACCATGGAACTGGAAGAGCTTGACCCTCGCGCGCTGATCGGCCCGCAATAGGACGTGGAAACCATCGAGAGCTGGGCCGAACGCAATGGCGTCGCATACGGCGTTGTCCGGGCCATGGGTGACCCAATAGCGCGATCTGTCGAAGGCGCCCACGTGGCGTCAATCCGTGCCAAGTGGATGGCGAAGGGGGTGACGGGCAAGACGGCGAACAACCGACTCGGTTACCTCAAGGCGGTATACAACGAGCTGCACAAGCTGGATGTGATCGATTACCCGTGCCCGTTCAGCCGTATCCAGCCCGTCCGCTTGCAGGAAAGGCCACTGGCCTACCTGACCAAACCGCAGATTGCCGAGTTGCTGGAAGCGCTACGCACTCGGGATACGGCGCCACATACCTACATGGTCGCGGTGATCTGTTTATCGACGGGGGCGAGATGGGGAGAGGCACAGGCATTGACCCCCGAACGGATCGGCTCAGGCGTCATAACCTTCGCTAACACCAAGTCGAAGCGTGTGAGGGCGGTTCCGGTGGCTCCGTCCCTGGTGGAGTCGATACAAAAGCACTGGCGCGAACATGGCCCGTTCAGCAACTGCATCGGCGTGTTCCGCAAGGTGCTTCTCGAAACCTCGATCAACCCGCCCAAGGGCCAGTCGAGCCACATCCTGCGTCACACCTTCGCTGCCCACTTCATCATGGGTGGCGGGCACATCGTGACGTTGAAGGAGATCCTGGGGCATGCCTCGCTGAGCATGACGATGCGCTACGCACACCTGGCTCCCGAGCATTTGCATGATGCGATCAGGCTTGGGCCGATGGCCGATTTCACTCTACCGCCTTCTAACCCATAACCGAGCCAATTGAAGGAGATACGCCACTGGCGTACTATCGGCCATGATCTTTATCGAGACTCCGATCTTCACCAAGCGTCTGCGTGAGTTGCTCAGCGACGACAGTTATGCGGCGTTTCAGCGCCAGTTGGCCGAGCGGCCGGATATGGGCGACGTGATCGAAGGCACCGGAGGTATTCGCAAAGTGCGTGTCGCCTCGGGTGGACACGGTAAGCGGGGCGGGTCCAGGGTCATCTACTACCACTTCACTTCGGCTTCGCAGATTGCACTGCTGCTGATCTACCCGAAGAACGAGAAGGATGATCTGTCGGCCGATGAGCGAAAGGTGCTCAAGCAAATCATTGAGCGGTGGAGGTAATCGCCATGAGCAAATTCTTTGAAGACCTTCTGGAAAGCGTCCAGCAGATGGACGAAATCCACCGTGGCGAACGCAAGCCCTCGCGGGAATTCACCGTGGACGCGCTGCAGGTGAAGGAAATCCGCAAGGCCACCGGCCTGACCCAGGCAAAGTTTGCCGCCATGATCGATGTGCAGCTCGGCACGTTGCGCAATTGGGAACAAGGTCGGCGCGAACCCACTGGCCCGGCCAAGGCGTTGCTGCGGGCCATTCACAACGACCCCAAGCACGTTATCCAGGCACTGTCTCACTGAGCCTGTAGGCGGGTCGATTTCGACACTTCTTCGACACCACCAAACCCCAGAAACGAAAAAACCCCATAAATCAGGGGCTTAGTCAGGGAATTTTGGAGCGGGCGAAGGGAATCGAACCCTCGTCATGAGCTTGGGAAGCTCAGGTAATGCCATTATACGACGCCCGCGAAGGGTGCCATTTTTACCAGAAGCGATCGGCTAGGTGAAGCCCGAGGCAGTCCAAGTTACTGAAATACTTGCACCTGCCCGGGCGGCCATGCGTTCAAACGGCAACGGCCTGGTAGTCGGCAACCTGCGGGCGAGCAATGCCCTTGGTGGCCTTGGACTTGAGGAAGCCCAGCATTGCCTGCTGGGTTTGCAGCCAGCCTGCCTTGTTTTCGACGTCGACGAAGTGGCCTGCGTTGTCGATTGTGGCGAACTGGCAATCACGCACGTGCTTGGCGAAGTGGCGGGCATCCTCGGCGGAGGTGTACTCGTCGCGGTCGCCGTTGATGAACAGCAGTGGGATGTCCACGTCAGCCAGGCAATCCACGTAGCAGCGCGAATCCATGTTGAGCACCTGGCGGATGTGGTAGTGCATCTGCAGGTATTCGTGCTCATCCAGGTTGGAGCAGTGCTTGTGATTGAAGCGCTGGTACAGGCCCGGCAAGTGCTTGCCGATGGTGCTGTTCACCAGGCTGCCTACCCCATCCCGGTCGATAGCGGACAGGCAATCCAGGCCACGAGTGAGGTAGTCCATCATCGGTTCGTTGAGGATGGGCGAGAAGGAGGTCACCACGGCCTTCTTGATGCGCGCCGGGCACTGGGCCAGGGCGAGCAGGGCGGAAACACTGCCCCAGGAGAAGGACATCAGGTAATCCACCCGGAAATGTTCGATCAGGTGGAGGAGGATGTCGGCCTCGGTCTCCTTGCTGATGAAGCGGGTGTTGTCGTTATGCGGCTTGGAGTGGCCGGCATAGGGCTCGTCGAAGAGCACCACGTTGAAGTGCGGTTGCAGGTATTTCACTGTCTGCGCGAACGAGGCAGTCGTCGACAAGGAGCCGTTGACCAGAATGATGGTCTCCTTGGCTTCCGGGTTGCCGTAGAACTCCGTGTAAACCTTGTACTGGCTGTGAATCTCGACGATGGCGGTTTCCGGCCTCATGTCGTTTCCTCCTGGCGCAGATGGGTCATGCAGGCCCTCTCAACGGCTTGGCCCGCTCTAAGTCTTGGCAGTAGGAAAACGTCTTTCGATGACAATCAAATGTCAGACGGAAATTTTTAAAATTCTTTATATTTCAAGCGGTTAGGTCGAAAAAAGACGGCGGGTTCCGGCGCTTTTTCAAGCACCGGACGGGGGTCTTCTAACCAGGCAGGGAACCTACGAGTGCAGAGCACAGGATGCCGCAGGGAACGCTTAGACGGTCGTTGTGACTCTTTGGTCACGCTCTGACCTTGGATTCGATTTAAGCAGGGCCTCTTTACCCCTGCAAGCTCATTGAAAGGAAAAATTCTTGCAGTTCGTCGGTTTATTCGATCCCGATGTGACTCGGAATGTTTCTAGCTAAAAGCAGGCCACTTCTTCAGCTGTGAGCGACCGGTAGTCGCCCGGCTGCATGTGCGGGTCCAGTTGCAGCGGGCCGACACTCTCCCGATGCAGGCGCACGACGCGGTTGCGGAAGTGGCCGAACATGCGCTTCACCTGGTGATAACGACCCTCGTGCAGGGTCAGGCGGGCGGCGCGGGTGTCGAGGATCTCCAGCTGGGCGGGGAGGGTGGTGAGGTCCTCGAAGGCGAAGTACAGCCCTTGGGCGAAGGTCTCGATGTACTCGGCTTCGATGGGCTGCTCGGTTTCCACGTAATAGACCTTGGGCTGCTTGCTGCCGGGCAGGGTGAGCCGGCGCGACCAGTGCCCGTCGTTGGTGATCAGCAGCAGGCCGGTGGTGGTGAGGTCCAGGCGCCCGCCCAGGTGCAACTCGTGCTTGTCGGGCTCGTTGAGCAGGTCGAGCACGGTGGGATGCTCCGGGTGCTCGGTGGCGCTGACGTGACCGGAGGGTTTGTAGAGCATGAAATAGCGCGCCGGCTTGCCGGGCTGGAGCACGCGCTCGTCCAGTTCCACACGATTGAACTCGCGGATTTCGAAGCGGCCGTCGCTCACCGAATGACCATCGACCCGTATCCGACCGGCGGCCAGCAGCAGGCGCGCGTCGAGGCGGTTGAATTCAGCGAAATTGCTCAAAAATCGATCAAGGCGCATCAGCTTGGTGCATCGGGTGGTAGCGCCTGTGCGCAGTGGGGGCACAGGCAGGCGCGGTCAATCTCTTGCGCAGGAATGCGTTCGAGCGCAGCAGGATCGATCTTTGCCGTAAAGCACCAGCATGCCTGCCCGGCGCGCGTGGGATCGGCCTGGGTGCACTGGTTGCTCTGGCCGCAAAGCGGGCAGCGGGTGGGATCGGACGGGGCGCTCATGAAGGTGATTCGCGGCGGAGGGGGCGCAAGGGTGCAACCTTGTGCGCCTGGCTGCAAGCCCGTGCCGATGGACGCTATTTCCCGATGATCGTGTGGTGTTGGACGTTGCTGTCCGGCGCGGATGACCTAGGCTCGAATATGCAAGGTGAAGATGCCTGAAAGCGACATGGCCGGATTCACAAAAGTCTGAAGGCCCTGAAGCAGCTGACGCATAATCGCGGTCTATCGATTCTGTAACCCACCATTCTGAGCAGAGCTGCCTCGTGTCCACCAACATCACTGCCGTCAACAAAGCCAAGGCCTGGTCCGCTCACGGTGTCACCGCCACCGGCGTCGTGCTGGCCCTGATGGCCATTCTCGCCCTATTCGACAACCAACCCCGCGACTGCCTGCTCTGGCTCGGTGCGGCCCTGCTGGTCGACGGCCTCGATGGCACGCTCGCGCGCCGCGTGCAGACCAGCACCATGCTGCCGAACTTCGATGGCTCCACGCTGGACCTGGTGATCGACTACCTCACCTACGTGTTCATCCCGGCGATCTTCATTTACCGCTACATCGACCTGCCGGACCACACGGCGCTAGTGGCGGTGAGCCTGATCCTGGTGTCGTCGCTGTTCTGTTTCTGCAACCTGAACATGAAGAGCAGCGACAATTATTTCGTCGGCTTCCCCGCAGCCTGGAACGTGGTGGCGCTTTACGTCTGGATCATCGACCCGCCGGCGGTGGTGAGCCTGCTGCTGATCTGCGTCCTCGCCGCGCTGACCCTGACCAAGCTGAAGTTCCTCCACCCGTTCCGGGTGCGCAAGCTGATGCCGCTGAACATCGTGGTCACCTTCGTGTGGATGATCAGCAGCATGCTTCTCATCCTCCAGCACCCGTTCTACAAGTCGCTGGTGCTGGGCATCTGGTGGTTGGCGTCGGCCTACTTCGTCGGCATCTGCCTGTGGCGCAGCCTGTTGGACTGGACCCACAAGCTCAAGGCGTGACCGTGTTGTGTAGGGGCGATTTCAATCGCCAATGGCTGCGCAACTGCCACGGCCAAACCCAAGCGCCGAACCTTCGGTCCGGTTGGCGAATGAATGCGCCCCTACAGATGATCTGCGACCGCCTGATTTATCGTGATTGGTCACCCCGTATTCAGGCCAATTGGCCGTAGGTCAAAGACCCCGCCAGCAGTAGTTTGAAGGCATCCCTTCCCACCCCGAGGATGCCCCGATGACCCCACGCCTGGATTTCTACGCCGCCTCTCCCGATGCCCTCAAGGCGATGCTCGCCCTGGACGCCGCGGTGAGCAAACTGCCGCTGGAAAAGCCGTTGATCGAGCTTGTGAAACTGCGTGCATCGCAGCTCAACGGCTGCGCCTTCTGCGTTGACCTGCACAGCACGGACGCCCGCAAGCGCGGCGAAACCGAACGCCGCCTTTACGCGGTGGCCGTCTGGCGCGAGAGCCCCTTCTTCACACCGCGCGAGCGTGCTGCTCTGGCCTGGACCGAAGCCCTGACACGCCTTTCTGAAACCCACGCACCAGACGAGGACTACGCCCAACTCGCGGAAGCATTCAGCGAGCGCGAGCGTGTGGACCTGACGCTGGCCATCAGCACCATTAATTCCTGGAATCGGCTGGCAGTCGGCTTCCGCAAAATCCCGAGCGAGTGAGGCCAACCATGCGCAATCTGAAGACTTTGAGTGCCCTGGCCGCCGGCCTGGTGCTGTTGAACCTCCCCCTGGCGTATGCGCACGAAGCGGGCGAGGGCCAGGAGCAAGTCAGCATCCTGCAGGATCACGAGCTGCTCAACGCGCCAGGCAAGCAGGCCATCCTGCTGACCGTGGACTATGCGCCGGGGCAGCGCTCAGTGGCTCACAGTCATTCGGGCTCGGTGTACGCCTACGTGGAGGAAGGGGAGGTGATCTCCCAGCTCAAGGGCGAAGAAGCCAAGCACTACAAGGCGGGCGAAAGTTGGTACGAACCCGCTGGCAGCGTCCACCTGCAATCGCGCAACGCCAGCGAATCCAAGCCGGCGAAACTGGTGGTATGGATGCTGAAGGACCCGAAGGAAGCGGTTCTGGATCCTTATAAGCAGTGAGGTCGCTCGGCTCGACTTCATTGGGCTTCGCTGCGCTCAGCGCCAACCTACAGGAGCCGGCTCCTGTAGGGGCGAATTCATTCGCCAGGCAGGACGCAGTCCTGCCGTGGCGAACCTTTACCAGAGCGGCAGGGTGTAGCTGAGGATCAGACGGTTCTCGTCGAGGTCGTTGCCGAAGTGGGTCGAGCGCACGGTCGCGTTGCGCCACTTCACGCCGAGGTTCTTCAGCGGTCCGCTCTGCACCACGTAGGCGATGTCGGTGTCGCGTTCCCATTCCTTGCCGTCCTCACGGCCGGCGCCCAGCTCCACGCCATCACCGGAGAGGTAGCGGGTCATGAAGGTCAGCCCGGGAATCCCCACGGCGGCGAAGTTGTAGTCGTAGCGGGCTTGCCAGGAGCGTTCTTCGCGGTTGGCGAAGTCGCTGATCTGCACGAAGTTCACCAGGTAGGCATCGCTGCCGTTGACGTAGGCGAAGCCGGTATCGCCGCTCATGCGCTGGTAGCCCAGGCCCAGGGCGTGGCCGCCGATGCCGTAGGTGAACATGGCGCCGAAGGCCTTGTTGTCGACGTTGCTGCCGCCCTCGTCGGTGGAGCGGGCGAAGCGCAGGTCGCTCTTCAGGCTCTGGCCATCGCCGAGCGCAAGCAGGTGGTTCAGGGTCAGCATGTGCTGGCGGTAGAAGTCGTCCAGGCGGCCGAAGCCGTAGCCGGTGGTGAGGGCGTCGTTCCACTTGTAGCTGAGGTTGGCGAAGTCGAAGGCGTCGCTGGTGGTTTGGCGGGCGCGGATGTTCTTCACGCCAACCGTGGTGATGCTCATGTCTTCGTAATCGGAGGAATCGCGCTGGTTCACCTGGTGCAGGCGCCCGGCGTCGAAGGTCAGGCCGTCGATCTCCAGGGAGT
>NZ_JACXBU010000020.1 GCF_014700075.1 Pseudomonas sp. JM0905a
GCGTCACCTGGGCCAGCAGGCCGCGCTCGCGCAGCGCCGTGGCGAACAGCGCCGCCGCCCGCATCGGCCCCACGGTATGCGAACTGGAAGGGCCGATACCGATCTTGAACAGGTCGAAAACGCTGATGGCCATGCAGGTTCCCCGCTTGGAAGCAATTTGGGAGAGATGTGTGGGGGCGAATTCATTCGCGAATCAGGCCGCAGGCCTGTCCTGCAGGATTCTCCCGATCCGACCTCAACAGAATCTGTCCGTATCCGACCCGAAAATGTACGGGGCCACCGGCCTCGCCCACAGAAACCGGGGATCATGCTGTGGATAAGCTGTAGAGCCACTGCCCGCCACCTTGCGCCACGCTGCTTGCAGCCGGATGGTCATTTCTTGAGCCATTTCAGGCATTTGCCGAAATAGCTGCCCCCAGAATCTGTGCAGTGCACTGTGGATAAGGTGTGTGTGTCGATGGCGAATGGCGGCGCCGCGGGACTTTCGAAGGGTTGATCGAAAAACAATCAAATTAAACACGCAATTAAATTTTGTAACCCCTGCGGCGGCCATTCAAAGCGATTGGTATAACTGACAGCGTTCAAATAATGATCACTTCAGAACCCGACACCCTGTTCCAGTCACTCCTCACGAGGCAGCCTGACATGACCGACACCCTGACCTACCGTGGCGCCGTCTATCCCTGGCACTGCGACCACATGGGCCACATGAACGTGATGTGGTACGTCGGCAAGTTCGACGAAGCCACCTGGCAACTCTTCACCCTGCTGGGCCTGGCGCCATCGCGGCTGCGCGAGGAGAACGCGGGCATGGCGGCGGTGGAACAGCAGATCGAATACCGTCGCGAGCTGCATGCCGGCGACGTGGTGTCCATCCACTCCCAGGTGCTGGAGGTGAAGGACAAGTCCATTCGCTTCCGTCACGAAATGCGCAACGACGAAACCGGCGAGATCGCCGCCGTCACCACCCTGGTGGGCATCCATCTGGATACCCGGGCGCGCAGGGCCCGCAGCTTTACGGCGGAGATCCGTGAACGCGCAGCCACTTGGCAACCCGTCGGCTGACTGCTATCCCCACAATGCGTGGACCGTCCTGTGGACAACCTGTGAGATCGGCCCCGCAGCCCGCGTGATGCCTGGACCGCAGCCGATCGATCAAGAAATGCTCAGCCGTTCAGCTGACTCAGGCAGGATTGGGAAACCTTGATCAAGCGCTGGTGGGTCTGTTCGGGCAGCGGGGTCTTCTGGGTCTTCAGGGCCTCCAGCTCGGCGCCGCTGAATTCACTGCTGACCCCATCGGCGGCGCAACTGCAGTAGCGCTGCAACTTGTCGACAGGAACATTGGCCTGGGCGCTGGTCTTGCACTCCTGCATGAAGTGTTCGCGCTCGCCAGTGGGCCACTCGCCTGCTGCAGCCGGCAAACCGATAAGCATGGGGACGAAAAGGGCAATCAGGGTCGTATAACGCATGACATTTCCTCCTTCCGGATGAGGCGTGCTCTTGAGTTCTGAGGTGGCACCTGCGCGATGAGTTCCCCTGGTCGGACCACGCGCCGCTGACAGAAAAGGATGTCGCCGTAAGCGAATCCTGCAGCGGCAACCTGGCGTACAGTTAGCCCCCATGCGCCTGTGCCTGCAGGCGAACGGACAAAAGGACCAGGACATGACCGACCAGACCCAGCAATTCGCCAGCGACAACTACTCCGGCATCTGCCCGGAAGCCTGGGCCGCGATGGCCGAGGCCAATCGCGGCCATGAGCGCGCCTACGGCGAGGACCAGTGGACGGCCCGCGCCTCCGACCACTTCCGCCAATTGTTCGAAACCGACTGCGAAGTCTTCTTCGCCTTCAACGGCACCGCAGCCAACTCCCTGGCCCTGGCCTCCCTGTGCCAGAGCTACCACAGCGTGATCTGCTCGGAGACCGCCCACGTCGAAACCGATGAGTGCGGCGCGCCGGAGTTCTTCTCCAACGGTTCCAAGCTGCTGCTGGCCAAGACCGCCGACGGCAGGCTGACCCCCGACGCGATCCGCGAAATCGCCCTCAAGCGCCAGGACATCCACTATCCCAAGCCCCGCGTGGTCACCCTGACCCAAGCCACCGAAGTCGGCACTGTCTACCGCCCCGAGGAAGTCCGCGCCATCAGCCAGGTGTGCAAGGAGCTGGGCCTTAACCTGCACATGGACGGTGCGCGCTTCTCCAACGCCTGTGCCTTCCTCGGCTGCTCGCCGGCCGAGCTGACCTGGAAGGCCGGAGTGGACGTGCTCTGTTTCGGCGGCACCAAGAACGGCATGGCAGTGGGCGAAGCCATCCTCTTCTTCAATCGCGACCTGGCCGAAGACTTCGACTACCGCTGCAAGCAGGCCGGACAGCTGGCCTCGAAGATGCGCTTCCTCGCCGCCCCCTGGGTCGGCCTGTTGCAGGATGACGCCTGGCTGCACTACGGCAACCACGCCAACGCCTGTGCACAACTACTGGCGGAGCTGGTGACCGACGTGCCCGGCGTCAGCCTGATGTTCCCGGTGGAAGCCAACGGCGTGTTCCTGCAGATGTCCGAGCCGGCCCTGGAGTTCCTGCGCGCCAAGGGCTGGCGCTTCTACACATTCATCGGCGCCGGCGGTGCGCGCTTCATGTGCTCCTGGGATACCGAGATGGACCGCGTGCGCGAACTGGCGGCGGACATCCGTGCGGCAATGGGGGCATAACTCAGCGCCAGCAACCACTGTAGGGGCGAATTCATTCGCCAAGGGCAGCGCAGCTGCCCCGTAGGTCGCAGCGAGGCCCAACGCGCCCGGCATCAGCCGCGAAATGTTGGGTTTCGTTCCTCTACCCAACCTACAAGTGCCGCCCCTACGGTTATTTCTCCTTCCCCCGCCTTACCCCCGTTTTCCGTGGACCAACCTGTGGACAATCTGTAGAGCCTCGGCTGCGGCCCACGCCAGCCGCGGCCTCCCACCAGCTGGATACTTCCTGATCTATTTCAACAACTTGCCGATTTCCACACAAAATCTGTGTAGCGAAAGGTACACAAGCTGTGGAAAACCGCCTGCAGCCCCTGTCTCATCTGCGATACAGCATTCTGTTCATTTTTCAACCAACTCGCCCCAGCAGCTCGGTTACCCCCAATTAATGTGGATAACCCTGTGGAAAATCTGTTGATGCCGCTGTATAGCCGAAGCCGCGTCATTCCTGGCTTTCCACGAATTTCATGCACAAGAGAACCCGCTCGCCAAAAACTTGCGCACAAGAACCGTGAAAATCTCTGTGGAAAAACCGTTGGCAAGTCGCCAACAGCCAGAATCCACGGCCTGTACAGCGCATCGTTCAATTATCGATCACCCGCCTTTTTCAGCCTCCAGGGGGCCTGAAAAAGGCGTTCAGCAGTGGAAAACCCGGCTTTTACCCACAAAGCCAGTGGAACCTTCTGTGGACAAGCTGTACAGACAACTTGCAAGGCCAAGAATGGCGCAGGCTGCCGGAGTCCGCTCATTTTTCGAGCGATATCAATGAGTTGTGACCAGCCGCGAGCTTCCGGGGCAGCCATCGGGCGCCTGCCTATACTGGAAACACCCCAGCGCGCGGAGGTGCTCATGGCGAACTACTCGGTGGAATCCATTCGAACGGTCGCCCTGGTCGGCCATGGCGACAGCGGCAAGACCAGCCTGACCGAAGCCCTGCTGCACCGCAGTGGCGCCATTCCCAATGCCGGAAGCCTTGAACGCGGCGACACCGTTTGCGACTTCGATCCGCTGGAGCGCGAGTACCGGCACTCCCTCGCCTCGGCCTTGGCGCATTGCAGCTACGACGGCGCCGAGCTGAACCTGATCGACACCCCCGGCTACCCCGACTTCATCGGCCAATCCATCGCCGCGCTGGCCGCCGTGGAAACCGCGCTGGTGGTGGTCAACGCGCAGAATGGCATCGAACTCACCACCCGCCGCATGATGGCCATGGCCGCCGAGCGCGGGCTGTGCCGGATGCTGGTGGTGAACAAGATCGATGCCGAGCGCGTCGACCTCCCCGGCTTGCTCGCCAGCCTGCGCGAGGCCTTCGGCAAGGAAGTGCTGCCGCTGAATCTGCCGGCGGACAACGCCAGCCGCGTGGTGGACTGCTTCTTCGAGCCCGACGGCAAGGCCGACTTTTCCTCCGTGGCCGAAGCTCACCAGGCCCTGGTGGACCAGGTGGTGGAGGTGGACGAGGAGCTGATGGCGCGCTACCTGGAGCAAGGCGAGATCGCACCGGCGGAACTGCACGAGCCCTTCGAGCGGGCACTGCGCGAAGGGCATCTGATTCCCCTGTGCTTCACCTCCGCACGCACCGGCGCCGGAGTGGCGGAACTGCTGGACATCCTCGCGCGCCTGGCGCCCAACCCCACCGAGGGTAATCCACCGCTGTTCCTCAAAGGCGAGGGAGCGGAGGCCAAGGCCTTCCGCTCCCAACCGGACCCGCAGCAGCATGTGCTGGCCCATGTGTTCAAGGTGGTGATCGACCCTTTCGTGGGCAAGCTTGGCATCTTCCGCGTGCACCAAGGCACCCTGGTGCGGGACATGCAGCTGTTCGTCGGCGACGGCCGCAAGCCCTTCAAACTCGGCCACCTGCTGCGCCTGCAGGGCAAGCGCCATGAAGAGGTCACACGGCTGATCCCCGGAGACTTCGGTGCGCTGACCAAGGTCGACGAGGTGGAGTTCGATTCGGTGCTGCACGACTCCCACGACGAAGACCAGATCCACCTCAGGCCGCTGGATTTCCCCGCGCCCATGCAGGGCCTGGCCATCGAGGCCAAGCGCCGGGGGGACGAGCAGCGCATCGCCGAAGTGCTGAGCCGGCTGCAGGCCGAAGACCCCTGCGTGAAGCTGGACTACCAGGCCTCTACTCAGGAGACGGTGCTACGCGGCATGGGCGAGCTGCACCTGCGCTACCTGCTGGACCGCATCACCGGGACCTACAAGCTGGAAGTGGAAACCCGCCCGCCCAAGGTGCCTTATCGCGAAGCCATCACCCGCCCCGCCGAAGGCCACAGCCGGCACAAGAAGCAGACCGGTGGCGCCGGGCAGTTCGGCGAAGTCTTCCTGCGCATCGAACCCCTGCCGCGCGGTGACGGCTTCGCCTTCACCGACGAAGTGAAGGGCGGCGTGATCCCGTCGCAGTTCATCCCCTCCGTGGAAAAGGGTGTGCGCTCGGTGCTGGCCTGCGGACCGCTGGCGGGATTGCCGGTGGCGGACGTCAAGGTCACGGTCTACGACGGCAAGCACCACCCGGTGGACTCCAAGGACATCGCCTTCCAGGCCGCCGGTCGCAAGGCCATGCTCGATGCCCTGCGCGCGGCCGGTGAAGTGGTACTGGAGCCGGTGGTCACAGTCGAAGTGACCGCGCCAGAAGCCAACCTGGGGGATATCACCACCGACCTCATCGGCCGTCGCGGCCAAGTGACCGGCACTGAATCCCTTTCCCAAGGCCTTGCGCTGGTCTTTGGCCAGGTGCCCCTGGCCGAACTGGACGGCTACGCCGGCCGCCTCAAGGCCATCACCCAGGGCCACGGCGCCTTCAGTATGGTCCTCAGCCACTACAACACCGCCCCGCAGGACGTGCAGCAGAAGATGGCAGGGGCGTACAAGGCGGTGCAGGAGGAGGACTGAGGGGATTTCCTCGGTTATTGGCCTGTACACCATGGGGGCAGCACCTGCAGGGCAGACCTCCGGCCTGCTTGGCGATTGAAATCACCCCTACAGGCACAGCGCCACCTGCATTCCTTGTGGGGGCGAACTTATTCGCAATGGGTAGCGCAGCTGCCCCGGAAATACTGCCAGGGGCAGGCCTGCGGCCTGCTTAGCGATTGAAATCGCCCCCACAGGCACAGCGCCACCTGCATTCCTTGTAGGGGCGAATTCATTCGCCAAGGGCAGCGCAGCTGCCCCCTGGAATCAGCAACTCGCACAGCGATTGAAATCGCCCCCACAAAAGCAGGCACGGACTCACACCAACCCCTCCACCTTCAGCGCCTCCTGCACGGCTGGTCGGGAAGCAACGCGGTCCTGGAATTCCAGGAGCTCCGAGCAGTCGGAAATATCCATCTTCAGGAACCCCGCCCAGTTGGCCACGGTGAACAGGTAAGCATCCGCCGCGGTAAAGTCGTTGCCGGTGAGGTACTGGCGGCCGCGCAACTGCTCCGAGGTCCATTGCAGGCGACGGTGGGCCATGCCGCTGTAGGTCGCCTTGGCCTTGTCATCCAGGGCGGGGTTGAACAGCGCCCCGAAGCTCTTGTGCACTTCGCTGTTGATGAACGCCTGCCATTCCATGACGCGGTAGCGCATCAGGGAGCCGGCGGCCGGCATCAGGTCGGTGCGGCCGGCCTGGTCGCACAGGTACTGGCAGATCACCGGTCCTTCGCTGAGGGACTGCCCGTTATCCAGCTCCAACAGGGGTACGTAGCCCTTGGGGTTGTTGCGGTAGTAGTCGTCACCGTGCGCGGTGGTGTGGGCACCCAGGTCGACCTTTTCCAGGTTGAAGGGCTTGCCGATCTCGCGCAGGACGATATGCACGGCAAGTGAGCAGGCTCCGGGGGAATAGAAGAGTTTCATCGCATGGGCTCCTCTGGCAGGCCACAGTTAGCCGGCGCAGGCAGCGCGCCGGCGGAGGGAGTCATCAGGACAAGCATAGTGGGGTTGCCCCCACGAACAGTGGACCAGCCTGTGGAAAAGCTGTTCGTCCCCACTGCTCGCCCACGGCCTGCGGGACTTGCGGAGAATTGGCGATTTTTTCAACGATTTCAGCGAGTTGCGCACAGCATCTGTGCACCGCTGCATCCACAAGCTGTGGATAGATGGTGCCAGCCCGCGACTGGCGCGGGCTGGCGGGAGTTGCTCAGAAAACCATCAGTAATCGATGGCCACGTCGCCCTTGGGCACGCTGCAGCAGGAAAGGATGTAGCCCTCGGCGACGTCTTCGTCGGTGATGCCGCCGTTGTGTTCCATCTCCACCTCGCCAGCGGTCTTCATCACCTTGCAGGTGCCGCAGATGCCCATGCCGCAGGCCTTGGGAATGTGCAGGCCGACCTTGGCTGCGGCCGAGTGCACGGTCTCGCCGGGTGCCACGCGGATGCTCTTGCCGGTTCCGGTGAACTCCACCAGGTTCATCGCGCCGGCCGGTACTTCGGCAGCGGCTTCGGCAGCCTCGGCGGCGTGCTCCTTCACTTCTTCGCGAATCTCCGGCGGGGTCGGGCCGAAGGCTTCTTCGTGATAGCGCTTCATGTCGAAGCCGGCCGCTTCCAGCAGGCGCCGGACCGCAGACATGTAGGGCGTCGGGCCGCAGCAGAAGATCTCGCGTTCCATGAAGTCGCCGGCGATCAGGTCGAGCATCGCGCGGCTCAGGTAGCCGCGATAACCGGACCAGGTTTCGCCGATCTCGTACTTCTCGCAGATCAGGTGCAGTTTGAAGTTTTCGATGCGCGAGGCCATGTGGCGCAGTTCGCGGTGGTAGATGATGTCCTTCGGCGTCCGCGCGCTGTGCACGAAGACCATGTCCACCGCGCCGTTGGTGTCGAAGAACCAGCGGGCCATGGACATCACCGGAGTAATGCCGACGCCGCCGGAAAGGAACAGCACCTTTTCCGCCGGGAAGTCGATGGCGTTGAACAGGCCCACCGGACCGTGCACCGGAATCACGTCACCTTCTTTCAGGTTGTCGTGCAGCCAGTTGGAGACCTTGCCGCCGGGCACGCGCTTGATGGTCAGGGAGAAGCTGTAGGGCACCGAGGGCGAACTGGAGATGGTGTAGGAGCGCATGATTGGCTGGCCGTCGATCTCCAGTTCCAGGGTCACGAACTGCCCCGGCTTGAAGAAGAACACCATCGGCTGGTCGGCCATGAAACAGAAGGTGCGCACATCCCAGGTTTCCTGGATCGCCTTGACGCAGCGAACCATGTGCCGGCCGTTGGTCCAGGTCTGGGTCGTGATGGGATTGAGGAAGTTATTGGTCATGACGCTGCTCCGCCCATGGCCGGAAATCGGCCTATTGCGACGGATTGTGAATAACGCAAAAACGGCCCATTTACCTGTCTGCGACATTCACATGCTCATCGCGACCTGCCAGCAACCATCGGGCCTCGCGCGTCGGAAACGGATGCCCCCATGTCGCCCATGGGCAAGGTCGTGCCTGCCAGCGCCAGCACACTCATTCCCAGCCGAACCATAAGGCTTTTGAGCGAACCACCCTCGCACCCGCAGCAGGGCAGCCATTCGGTAGGCGAGAAACGAGGGCAGGTCACGCCGCCTTGCGTGACAACCGAACCAGCCACTTATTTGCGGCGGTCGCCAGCGCGACCAGCCATTGAGGAGTTACCGATGGACGTCACTTCCACCCTGAGCCTGGGCGATCCGCTTCAACCCGCACGCAAGGCCACGGCCGAAATGCTCCGCGAACGCGACCACAGCTTCTCCCTGCCGCAGCCGTTCTACAACGACGAGCGCCTGTTCCAGATCGACATGCAGGAGATCTTCCATAAGGAATGGCTGATCGCCGGCATGACCTGCGAGATCCCCGCCAAGGGCAATTACCTGACCCTGCAGATCGGCGACAACCCGATCATCGTCATCCGTGGTGGCGAAGGTCAGATCCACGCATTCCACAACGTCTGCCGCCACCGTGGCTCGCGCCTGTGCGTCAGCGAGAAGGGCAAGGTCGCCAAGCTGGTCTGCCCCTACCACCAGTGGACCTACGAACTGGACGGCCGCCTGCTGTTCGCCGGCACCGAAATGGGCGCCGACTTCGACATGAAGGAATACGGCCTCAAGCCCGTGCACGTGAAGAGCGCCGGCGGATACATCTTCATCAACCTGTCGGAAAACCCGCCAGCCATCGACGATTTCCTCTCCACCCTGGCCCATTACATGGAGCCGTACGACATGGAGAACACCAAGGTGGCCGTGCAGACCACCCTCAAGGAAACCGCCAACTGGAAACTGGTCATCGAAAACAACCGCGAGTGCTACCACTGCAACGGTTCGCACCCGGAACTGCTCAATACCCTGCTGGAGTGGGACGACGTCACCGACCCGCGCGCCAGCCAGGCGTTCAAGGACCAGGTCGCCGCCTGCACCAAGGCCTGGGATGAGGAGAAGATCCCCTACGCCCACGCCAGCTTCGGCCTGCGTAACCGTATCGTCCGCATGCCGCTGCTCGAGGGCACCGTCTCCATGACCATGGACGGCAAGCAGGGCTGCAAGAAACTCATGGGCCGCATCAAGAACCCGGACCTGGGCTCCATGCGCATCCTGCACCTGCCGCACTCCTGGAATCACTGCATGGGCGACCACATGATCGTCTTCACCGTGTGGCCCATCAGCGCCCAGGAAACCGTGGTCACCACCAAGTGGCTGGTGCACAAGGATGCCGTGGAAGGCGTTGACTACGACGTGGCCCGCCTGCGCGAAGTCTGGGACGCCACCAACGACCAGGACCGTCGCCTGGCCGAAGAGAATCAGCGCGGCATCAACTCCACCGCCTACCAGCCGGGCCCGTACTCCAAGACCTACGAGTTCGGCGTGATCAACTTCCTCGACTGGTACAGCGAACGCATGCTGAACAACCTCGGCGACACCCCGGCTACCAAGCTGCGCCAGGTCAACGAGTAACACTTCCAGGGAGCTCGGCGAGGCGGCTGCCCCGCCGGGCGGAGGAACAGCCATGTCCGTATGCCTGGGCTTTGCCATCCTCCTGACGCTTTATGGACTGGCCTCGAGCCTGCTCAAGGCCTGGTCCGACCGCTCACACTGAGGTCCCCTCAAGGACCACCCTCGCCCTCGTCGGGATGTCGGCCCTGACGGGGGCTTTTTTTCCTTCCTGCTGCCGATCCCCAGACCAGGGGAGCCTGAAAGGGTCCGCACCTGCGCTCAGGAAAATCGTCCAGCATCGTCTTTTTCAACGAGAAATCCGGCGTAGGAGCTTTCCTATGCTGCCGGAAATGAGCCTACGCGCACATATCGCATCGGATTCTTCTGAAAAGTGAGCGGCAGCTTCGGACACAACCTTTATTCCTACAGGCAATTCGGAAGACCAAGCACTTAGCAAGTAAGAGCTGTCTGATTTTTACTGATCTCACGCCCCCTTAGGAGTGTCCGATCATGACCAGAAATCTGATAGCTGCTGCTCTTGTGCTGACCACCCTCTCAGCAATACCCCTCGCCGCCGAAGCGAAGACGGCTCACGGCGTCATTCAGTTTGTAGGGAGCCTTTCCAGAGGTCCGTGCGAACTTTCCGCTACCGACTGGTACCAGCATGCCGGCCGCCACGAGGGCATCAGTCCGAGCCACGCCGGCCCCGTCCAGGCTCCAGGCAACGTCTGCGCCGGAATCGCCGATACGTCTTCCATCCGTGTCGATGAAGTCGCCGCGGCCTCCAGCACCACGCCTCCGGCAAAGGTGGTCGTCGTCACCTTCAACTGAAGCGAGCACCGCGCGCCCTGCCTGAAGGCGCGCGAATCGGGAACACAGATCGTCCTTAACAATCAGTGAACACATCTGGCGATGGGTTCATCCACAGAAGCGGCTGGATTCGATTGTCCCAATGCAGACGAGGGAGCGATTCCAGCGTTTTGGAGTCGCTCGCGCCGGGCGCTCCAGCCAGGTATCGCAACGGCGTGCCCGGCTGAACGCGTCGCCACGCCTGCCTTACTCTTCATTCCTTGCGCTCATGAACAAGTTCTGAACGGTTCTAAAGCCCCTCAGATCTTGGTCCAGAGACAACGCCTGGAATCCGGCTACCGGCCTTGTCGGCCATTCCTTACAAAAGTGCGAACCCTGTCTGATATTCCGAAAACTCATGGATGGTTATTGTAGCCGGGCATTTCGATGCACCACTTTTCGTGATCAAACAATCTGGAGTAACACATGAAAAAGCTCTCCCTGGCCACCCTCGCGATGTCCGTCATTGCCGCCAGCGGTTCCGCCTTCGCCGCCGACGCAGGCACCGGCCAGATCAACTTCACCGGCTTCATCAACAACGATGCCTGCACCGTAGACGGCTCCGTCGGTAAGGAAAAGGCCATCCTCGTCGACATGGGCAGCATTGCCATCAAGGGCATCGGCCCCGATACCGCCCCGACCACCGGCCGAATCGGAGCCAGCAACTTCAACCTGAGCGTCAACTGCAACCAAGGCACCAAGGTCGCCATGCATTTCGAAGCCGCAAAGGGCGGTTCCGGCGTGGTCGACGGCAAGAAGGTCCTGAAACTGAACCCGGGCCTCGACTCCGCCAAGAACGTCGGCATCGCCATCCTGGACAGCAATGGCGAGGTCATCGACCTGAACACGCCCACAACCGCCAAGATCGAGAGCGCACTGAACGGCGGCGACGCCACCCTGACCTTCGCCGCCGCCTACGTCACCACTGCCGACCCGGCGACTGCCACTCCCGGTGACGGTAACGCCACCCTGCCGTTCGTCCTGAAGTACGAATAAGCAGGAACGGCACCCTGAAGCCTGGCGGGGCCATCCGGCCTCGCCACTTCCCTGGTACATGATGGTAATTCCTATGCTCCGTCGCACGATCTCCACCTGCCTGGGCGCCTTCTGCCTGGTGCTGGCTTCCCACGCATTCGCGGGAATCTCCCTCAGCTCCACCCGTATCGTTTTCAAAAGCCCCAGCAAAGAGGCCAGCATCACAGTTCGCAACACTGGCAAGGACGTTCTTGTTCAGTCATGGATCGACAACGGCACGGATTCGGACACGCCACCACCTTTTGCCGTGACGCCCCCGCTGGCGCGCGTACCGGCGAACGAACAACAGCTGCTGCGCATTCTCTACGAAGGCAGCGGCATGCCCACCGATCGGGAGTCGGTGGTGTGGCTCAACGTCCAGGAAATTCCCCAGACCAGCGAAGGCCGGAACATCCTGCAGCTGGCCGTACGCCAGCGAATCAAGTTGTTCTTCCGTCCGGAGGGGCTGACGACCGAGGCCCACCGCGCACCGGAAGAACTGCAATGGCAGCTCGCGCGCCAGGGCGGCAAGACGGAACTGAAGCTTCGAAACCCGAGCCTGTACCACGTCTCCATGGGCGACGTGAAGCTGGGCAGCACGGTGGCCATCGATTCCACCATGATCGCCCCCGGCGAAGAGCGGGTATTCAGCGTCCCTGATCTGCCCTCTGCGAAAACCGTTGAGCTGACCTTTACCAGCATCAACGACTACGGAGCGCAGGTGTTCTACTCCGCAAGCCTTTCCGTCGGGAGTCCCGCTGGAGCCACGGCAAAGCGGTCCAGCTGAGCTCTGTAACGAGCTTTATCCCTAACCTCTGGCTCACCTCCGGCGGGTGCTGAACGCTCCCGCATGGCCTCCTCATTCCTGAGGGAAGGTGGGCCGGGCAGCTCGCAGGCATTGAGAAATGAGCATTTGGCCCAGTCACATCGAGGGACCGCGCACCCGGTTGCCCGCGGACAACCGAAGGTCGCTCCCTCTGGTTCGCCGCAGCAAACTCGCGCTAGCCATTTCCCTGGCTCTCCCTTCGGTGGCGCTGCATGCCAAGTCCCCCGAACCGTTACCGGAGGCAGCCCTCCAGGTCGCCTCGTTCAACACGACCTTCCTCAAAGGTGCGCCGTCCGCCGTTGACCTGCAGTCTCTGCTGCGCGCGAACAGCGTCGTGCCCGGCAACTATCGGGTGGACCTTTACAGCAACGAGGTACTGGTCGGGCGCAAGGACATCGACTTTCTGCGCAATCAGCAGACGGGCATCGTCGAGCCCTGCCTGACTATCGAGCTGCTCCATCTGCTGGGCGTCGACCTGGCAAAGCTGGTGGAACAGGGCGTGGTCGATCCCGACACGGCCGCCACCTGTTACGACCTGCCGACACTGATCGACCAGGCCACGCTGCGCTACGATTCGACTCGCCTGCGCCTGTACGCCAGCATTCCGCAGGTCGCGATGCTCCAGGGCCGGCGCGGCTACGTTGACCCGGCGCTGTGGGACAACGGCGTCTCCGCCGCCTTCGTCAACTACCAGTTCAACACCAACCGGAACCGGGACGATTACGGCCGGCGGATGTTCAACAACCTGGGCCTGCGCAACGGGATCAACCTGGGGGCCTGGCGCCTGCGCAACGAGTCGAACTTCCGCACGGGCACAGACCGGCCAAGCAAATTCACCAGCAACCGCACCTATCTGCAGCGCGACGTCACCGACCTCAAGGGACAGCTCACCCTGGGTGAGATCTATTCCGACGCCCACCTGTTCGACAGCGTGCGCTACCGCGGCATCAAGCTGGCCTCCGATGAAGCCATGCGGGCGGACAGCGAGCGCGGCTACGCGCCGGTCATCCGCGGCGTTGCGGAAACCAACGCCACCGTGGAGATCCGCCAGAACAACTACATCCTCTACTCCACGACCGTGGCGCCCGGTCCTTTCGAGATCAGCGACATCTACCCCACCGGCTCCAACGGCGACCTGGAGATCACCATCATCGAGGCCGACGGGCGTCGGCGCGTGAGCCAGCAGGCCTTTTCAAGCCTGCCGATCATGGTCCGCGAAGGCCAACTGAACTACAGCGTTTCCGCAGGCGAGTTCAACAGCAACGGTGACGACCTCAAAAATCCGGCATTCGTGAGTGCGACCGCCGCCTATGGCCTCAACAGCAACCTCACTGTCATTGCTGGCGCCCAGGCCACCCAGGACTTCAATGCTCTATCGCTCGGTGCCGGGCGAAATACCCCGCTCGGCGCCGTATCGGTCGACGTTACCCACTCGGCCAGCCAGGTTCGCGGGCTCTCCGCCCGAGGCAACAGCCTGCGTGCGCTGTACGCGAAGACCTTCACCGGCACCGATACCAGCTTCACCCTGGCGGCCTATCGCTACTCCACCGAAGGCTACCGGACACTTTCCGACCATGTTCAGGAACTCTCCCTGGGCGTGCCGAGCACCAGAGGCCGCTCGAAGATCCGTACTGACCTGACCGTCAACCAGACCCTTGGCCAGCGCCAGTACGGCAGCCTCTACATCAATGCCAGCGACGAACGTTACTGGGATCGCGGCGGCTCACGCAGCTACTCCGCCGGCTACTCCAATGGCTGGCGCGACGTCAGCTACAACGTCAGCGTGAGCAAGACCCGCAACATCGGTACCTATGGCCCGTCGAACGACGACACCCAGCTAAACCTGTCCGTGTCCTTCCCGCTGGGCTCGCGGCCACGGGCGCCACGCGCCTACCTGTCGAACACCCACCAGGACAGCGGCGACAACACGCAGGCCGGGCTGCACGGCTACCTGTCCGAAGACGGCGACACCTCCTACTCGGTGCAAGGCAGCAGGAGCGGCAGCGGGGGTGGCTCGGGCTCGGTCAACCTGAACAGCCGCACTTCGCTTGCGGAGGTCAGCCTGGGCTACAGCAAGGGACGCAACTACAGTTCGGAGAGCCTCACCCTGTCCGGCTCCGTCGTCGCCCACGCGGGCGGCATCAACCTGGGCCAGCCGGTGGGTGAAACCTTCGCACTGGTGGAAGTACCCGAAATCTCGGGCGTCGGCGTCAGCAACTTCACCGGTGTCAGCACCGGATACAACGGCTACGCCGTGGTGCCGAACGCCCAGCCCTACCGGACCAACTGGATCACCCTGGATACACGCAACCTCGGCGGTGATATCGAGATCGACAATGCCACGCAGCAGATCGTGCCGCGCCGCGGGGCCATCGTATTGGCCCGTTACGAAGGGAAAAAGGGGCAACGCGTCCAGTTCGAGCTGTTCGACAGCCTGGGCCAACCCATTCCATTCGGCGCTTCGCTGGAAGATGCCGAGGGCAAGCAGCTTGCCATCTCCGACCCCAGCGGCAGGGCACTGGCCCTGGTCGAAGAGGAACAGGCCACGCTGACCATCAAGTGGAGCGGCAAACAGTGTTCCGCCACCTACGCGCTACCGCCGCAGGACAAGTCCAGCAACTACCAGCGCTATCGCCTCAGCTGCCAGAACTGACGGGGGAAACGTCAGCGCTCGGGGCGTTCGGCAAGATCATTGCGCCGCGCGAACTCGATCAGCTCCAGCAAGGAACCGAGGTTGAGCTTCTGCTGGATGCGGGTCTTGTATGTGCTGATGGTCTTGTTGCTCAGCAGCATGCGCTCGCCGATTTCCTTGTTCGACAGCCCGTTTGCCAGGTACTGCAAGACCATCAGTTCCTGGTTGGACAGCCGCTCCACCAGTTCACTTTCGCTCAGCGCCGGCGCTGGACCGCCGTTCCGGATGGTGGAGGGAAATACGCTGAATCCCGCGTTAATGGCATTGATGGCCGTCAGCAGGTTCTGCAAGTCCTCTTCCTTGCTGACAAAGCCCTTCGCTCCTGCCTGGAAGCAGCGCTGGGAATAACTCTCCGCCGGCTGCGACGTCAGCACCAGGACCTGGCTGTCGAGGCCCAGGGCGCGGATTCGCGAGATGACGTTGAGACCATCGAGGCGCGGAATCCCGATGTCCAGGATGACGATATCCGGCTCATGCTGACGAATCAGCTGCAAGGCATCGACGCCGTTGTCAGCCTCACCGACGACCTCCATCCCGCTGCGCTCCAGCAGCATGCGGACGGCCATGCGGATCACTGGGTGATCGTCGACGATCAGGGCACTTCTCATTGCAACCTCGATATCAAAGGGGAGCGGACGTCCGTGACGGTGTGTCCGTCCGTGACCCGTTCAGGTCATCGGTGAATTTTCCTACAACCCCATAGGAAGCGCCGCCTAGCTGCGACCACTTCTTCGCCAGTAACTTGGCCGGTATCCCAACCCCTGTCGAGCCCCGCATGAAGAACTTACGCATTCTGGTTCTGGAAGACGAGCCGTTCCAGCGCCTGATCGCGATCACCGCCCTGCGCCAGTTGGGGCTCGAACGCATCCATGAAGCAGCGGACGGTGCCGAAGCGCTGGCCCTGCTGGAAGCCTGTGGCGGCGTGGACATCGTGCTGTGCGATATGCGCATGGCCGGCATGGACGGCGCGGCCTTCCTGCGTCATGCGAGTGAGGCGGGCGTCGTCCGCTCGGTAATCCTCAGCAGCGAAGTAGGCACCGAAGTGCGCCAGGCCATCAGCGCGATGACCCGCTGCCTGGGCCTGCAATTTCTCGGCGACCTGGGCAAGCCGTTCGACCTGGACCGCGCCGCAGCGCTTATCGAGCGCCACACGGCCGAATCGGCCACGACGGCTGCGCCTCGACAGACGCCGGACTCACCCACGCTGAAGGACATTCTCCGTGGCCTGGATCAGGGCGAGTTCGAAGCCTGGTTCCAGCCCAAGTTCCACCTGGACAATGAGACGTTGCAGGGAGCTGAGGTCCTGGCGCGTTGGCGTCATCCACAGCACGGCGTGCTCGCCCCGTCGCAATTCCTGCCGACCATGGAAGCCCACGACCTGATCGACCGCCTGTTCTGGCAGCTCTTCGCCCAAGGTCTCGCACTGCAGCGGGACCTCGCCCGCGCCGGACGACACGTGAACCTCGCCTTCAACCTTCAGCCCCGGCAGCTGAGCGATCAGGGGCTGGTCGAACGTATCGGCACGGCCCTGGGGGACGCCGGGCTTCCCGGGGATGGCCTGACCTTCGAACTCACCGAAACAGGCTTGCTGGAAGCCCCTGCGGCGAGCCTGGAATGCCTGGTGAGGTTGCGCCTGCTGGGCTGCGGACTGGCCATGGACGACTTCGGAGCCGGCTACTCATCGCTGGACCGCCTCTGCGAACTGCCGTTCAGCCAGGTCAAGCTGGACGCCAGCTTCGTTCACAAACTGATGAACCAGCCACGCACCAGCGCCGTTATCAGCAGCGCCGTCGCCCTGGCCGAATCGATGGACATGACGCTGGTGGTGGAAGGCGTGGAAACCCCCGAGCAGCGCGACCAGCTGCTGGCCCTCGGCTGCCAGGTGGCCCAGGGTTATCTCTTCGCCCGTCCGCAGGACCGCGACGAATTCCTCGCCATACTGGCCCGCAAGGGCACCTCCAGGCCTCACTGACCGTCAGCGGCCATCCGTGCGGTCAGTGCCTGTTCCAGCTCCAGCAGCGCCAGGCGTAACTCACCCGCGGTCGCGCGCAGCTCCGATGCTTCCGGCGCCGGTGTCTTGCACGCCTGCTCAAGGTTCACGCAAGCGGCAATCAAGGGTTCCGCCCGGATGACCCGCGCGGCGCCCTTGAGCCGGTGAGCGAGCTCGGACAGGCCATGGGCATCGCCCTGCTCAGCGAGTTCAGCCAGTGGTCGCATATCCCGGCGATTGGTCTCCAACAGCTCATTCAGCAGGTTGTGAATCAGACCGGGATCACCCCCCGTCAACGGCGCCAGCGGCGCGAGATCGAACAACCCCGGCACCTCTGCAGCGGACGGCGTCGGCGAGCTCGCGGCTACCTCGGCCGCCGGCTCTCCACCCTTTGCAGCACGCAGTTTCTCCTCCAGCAAATCGAGCCCGATGGGCTTGATTAGGCAGTCGTCCATTCCCGCCCGGATGCTGCGTTCGACCTCCTCCTGCTGGGCATCGGCGGTCAAGCCGAGAATCAGCGTCGGCGCCCCCTGGGCATCACGCTCGCCTTCACGAATGGCGCGCGCAAGGTCGGCGCCGCTCATGCGTGGCATGTGGCAATCGGTGGCAACGACGTCGAAGTGCCCAGCGCGCCAGAACGCCAGGGCGTCCACGCCGTTCTCCGCCTCGACCACCTCGTGACCGAGGAAGCCAAGCTGCTGGGCGAGGATCTGCCGGTTCACCGGATGATCGTCCACCACCAGTACCCGCAGCCTCCGTCGCTCCTGCGCCACTGCCGCCACGCCGGAGACCGGCTCTTCCACAGGGTCGAGGCGATGCAGCCGCAGCTCCACCTCCACCCGCGTGCCCTGGCCCGGTGTACTGGTGAGCGTCAGGCGGCCGCCCATCATTTCGCAGAGAGAACGGCAGATGACCAACCCCAGTCCCGCCCCTTTCGTCTGGTGATAACCCCGCTCGACCTGGGCGAATGGGCGGAACAAGCGACGCTGGTCCTCCTCGGAAATACCAATGCCGGTGTCCTCGACGCAGAAGTTCACCCGCAGCAGTCCGGGCTCGGACGCTTCGCCCTCTATCTGCAGGCGAACGCTGCCCTCGCGGGTGAACTTGATGGCGTTGCTGACCAGGTTCGAGAGGATCTGCTTGAAGCGCATGCTGTCCACCAGCACATCACCCTGGATGCTGGAGTCGATATCCAGCACCAGGCTCAGGCCCTTCTGCCGCGCCAGGCCGTCGAATACCCTCGCGACCGACTCCACCAGCTCCCGCAGGTTGGCCCTGTGGGGTGCCAGGCTGAGCCGGCCCGATTCGATCCGAGCGATATCGAGGATGTCGCCGATCAGTACCAGCAGGCTGCGCGCCGAACCGTAGGCGACTTCGATGCTGGAGCGGTCGATGGGCTGGTCCCCGGCGCGCTTGAGTGCCAGTTCGAGAATGCCGATCACCGCGTTCATCGGCGTACGGATCTCGTGGCTCATGGTCGCGAGGAAGGTGGTCTTGGCGCGGCTCGCTTCATCGGCCAGGTTCTTCGCGGCCTCCAGTTCCTGCACCAGCTGGCGGTGTCCGGTGACGTCGAGCCAACCGCAGATCACGCCCTTCACGGTGCCGGTGGAATCCTGGAAGGGATGGACCCAATGATCGATCCACAGGGTCTGCCCGCCAATCTGCACGGTGCGTAGGCCTTGCAGCATCTGCCCTTCCGTCATGGCCTGGCGATAGAGCTGCTGGAACTCCGGCGCGGACTCGAAAACCTCCGGAGGCAGCTCCGTGACCGTTCGCCCACGCACCGTTTCCAGCGGCAGACCGATGGCAGACAGGTAGCTGCGATTGCAGGACAGCAGTCGCCCCCCGGCGTCTCGGACGTAGAGCGGTGGCGGCATGCTGTCGATCAGGGTCTCGATGAAACGCAGTTCGTCGTTCAACTGGCGTTCCGTGGCCCGGCGACGGCGTACCTCGCGGCGCTGGTGGAAGACCCAGGCCAGCACCAGCAGCAGCAACAGCGCGGCGCCGATGACGATGCGCTGGATCAGGGTGCCGTAGTCACGCCAGGTCTGCGGGCTCATCCCCGGACTGCCCCGCCAGCTGTTGGAGATGGCGCTGAGCTGGTCCGGCCCGAGGCTGGCCACGGTCTTTTCAAGAATGGCGTGGAGTTCGGTATCGGCGCGGCGAACGGCGAAGTTGGCGGTGACCGGCTCCAGCCCGGCCAACCCCCTGATCGCCAGACGCCCCTGGAACAGCCGCGTGATGTAGTAGCGCGCCGTGGTGACGGGCACCAGCGCGCTGTCGGCGCGACCGTCCGCAACCAGGTGCATCGCGTCCAGGTAGGAGCCGGTATCGGCCAGTTCAAGCGCCGGGTAGCTCGCCTTGATCTCATCACGAGCCACGTTGCCCTTGCCCAACGCCAGGCGCTGGCCGGCCCCGTCCCCCGCAAGTGCCACTGTGCCGCCATCCTGCCCGGCGCGGGCCACCAGCGCGAAGGGCACCCTGGAGATCGGGCGCGTGAAGCGAAGCTGCGTTTCTCGCTCCTTGCTCACCGTAAGGATGGCGAGATCCGCCTCGCCATCCAGGACGCTGTCGATCTCTCCGTCGATACCACCGGCCCGGCTGACCGCCTCGAAGCGCAGACCGGTCCGCATGGACGCCATTTCCAGCAGGTCGGCAACAATGCCGCGGAACTGCCCCTCATCATCGAAGAACGCCAGCGGCGCCTTGTCGTCATCGATGACCAGGCGTACCACCGGATGGCGCTCCACCCAACGCTGCTCCTCCGGCGACAGCGGCAGCCGCTCGCTGAGCAGCGTCATTCCACTACCCACCCAGCGCCGCGCGACCTCATCCAGTTGCGAGGGGCCGATGGCACGCAGGGCGGCATCGATGCCTCGTAGCAGGCGCTGATCGCCCTCACGCATGACGAAGGCGATGCCGTCATCGCGTTGGTCGATGAAGCGGTCGAATTTCAACAGGCCGTAGAAACTGCGATTGAGCTGGAAATAGACCGGCAGCAGGTCACCCACCAGTAGGTCGGACTGGCCGAAAGCGACCTTGGCCATCGCGTCGTCCACGGACGTGGCGACTACCTGCTGCGCCCCGGGATAGCGCTGGCCGAGCGCCTGGTCGTGCCCGGGTACCAGGGCGATGCGTAACCCTTCGAGGTCCTGCGGCAGGACGCGATGGTCGTCGTAGCGGCGGAACAGGGCGAGGCGGTCGGTGGCGAATGCCTGGCTACGTATCGCCGGGGCCTCCCTGCCGTCCTGCCCATCGCCGACGAATAGATCGATCTCCCCAGCGGCCAAGGCACGCAGCAATGCGGGACGGTCGGAGTACTGCCGCAGCCTGATTTGCATGCCGAGCCACTGACTGATCAGGGCAACCGTGTCGGCTGCGATGCCCTCATAGCTGCCATCGCGCTGGATGATCTCCATGGGGGCCGTGCCATCGGCGGCCACGCCCAGCACCAGCTCGCGCTTCTGCCGCAGCCAGTGCCAGTCCTCCTCGCTGATGGCGAGGTCCTGCTGATCGACCACCAGTTGGCTGGAAAGGACCAGGCGTTGGACATCCTCGGCAGCAGGAGTGCCCGTGCCGATCAGAGTCATCCAGCACACGAGCCAGAGGCGTCCAACAGACGATCTGAGGAAAGAAGAAATGCGCAACTGGCCGGCCTTCCTGGATGAATTCAACGATCAGAACCTTAGTCGAAGGGGAAGTCTTTTGTGGCTCCTGCGATGTGGGCGAGAAGTCCGCCTACATGGTCTGTAGGAAAGTTCCTAAACGACCGATCAGAAGTAAAACCAACAATATACTTCCGGCCCTGCGGACCTACTGATTGCTTCGATTCATGCCACTTGACGGAGCATCGGCTTTCAAACTTGTTGAAAGTGGGTACGCAGAATTTGGAGAAGTCCGAAGGACAATTGGCTTAATTCTGAAGAAGTTTTCAGAGCGAGCCAACTTGACGTCCTTCAACTCCAAACGCGTTGGACAACCTGCCCCGTCGGGTAGGTGCACCCAGCGAACTTCGAACAACCCCAGCTCCCAACGGCATCTTTCAGAAGGCCACGCGCCGTCCGTATTCATTGGGAAGCCTGACGAGGAGAACCGACGGATGAACAAGGTATTGCTGATCGATAACCAGCCCATGCTCCGCTTTGCCACTCGCGTACTGCTGGAACGTGAGGACTACGAGGTAGTCGGCGAAACAGAAAGCGGCGTCGAAGGCCTCAGCATGGCCCGATCGCTGCGGCCCGATCTGGTCATCCTGGACATCGCCATCCCCAAACTCGACGGTCTCGAAGTCCTGGGGCGACTCAGCGCCATGGACGCCAACGTGAAGTTGCTGGTGCTCACTTCTCTGCCAGCCTCGCTCTACGCAAACCGCTGCCTGCAGGCCGGCGCCACCGGCTATCTGTCCAAGCAGGAGCAGGCGTTCAGCCTGATATCCGCCGTGCGCTCGGTGCTCTCCGGCTACAGCCTGTTCCCCAGCACCGTGCACCTGCCGGACGCTTCGCAGCCGGGGCAATGCAGCGACAGCTACTTGCTGGACAGCCTCTCCGACCGCGAACTGGCAGTTCTGCAGAATCTGGCCGATGGCAAGAACAACCAGGAAATTGCCAAGCAACTGTTCATCAGCCACAAGACGGTCAGCACCTACAAATCACGCCTGATGGACAAGCTCAAGACCCGCAACCAGGTCGACCTGATCGACTTCGCACGCCGCTACGTGGTGCCCACTCCCTGAGCATCATGCCTTTCCGGATGCCGCAGCCTCAGCGAGGCTGCGGCAAGCCGATTACACAACCTACATGACGTGGCCGCGGCAGCTCGCAATGAGTCGCCGCGATAGCTGCGATCCGCGCCGCCACGGATTCGTCGAAGACCGCCGAGCGGGACGAACTGGAATCCACATTCATCAGCATCTGCTCGCTGGCCGCCAACAACTCTTCCCCGCCCGACAGGTACAGGCCATGGTGGATATGCAGCCGCTTGGCGTCGTGGGCGAGCAGCTGGGTGCGCACTTCTACTTCGGCTCCCAGCTTCACCTCGGCCAGATAGTTGAGGTGGCATTCCAGGGTGAACAGCGTGTGGCCGGTCTCGGCACGACCGCCCTCATCGAGGCCGATTTCGTCCATCAAGGCATCGGTGGCGTAGCTGAAGATCAGCAGGTAGAACGCGTCCCGCAGGTGCCCGTTGTAATCCACCCAGTCGGGGAGGATCGCGGTGCGGTAGGTGGTGAGGGCGTGGCCCATTAGGAAACTCCCAGCAATGCGCCCTCTCCCCAACCCTCTCCCTGAAGGGAGAGGGAGTCAGCACGGAGTGGCGGGAAGGTTTGAGGTTAGTCGGCGAAGGCGAAGCCGTGATTGGCCTTGGTTTCCTTGATGGCGCCGAGCACCGCCAACAGGCAATCGTCACGGTAGCGTTCCAGCTCGGCAATGCTACGCGAACCCTGCTGCTCGGACGTACCTTCCACCACCCGGTCGATCAGTTCGTCGGTCAATTCCGGCGCCGGCAGGTAGGTCCACGGCAGCTGCAACGCCGGGCCGAACTGGGCCATGAAGTGGCGCATCCCGGCATTACCGCCGGCCAGGGTGTAAGTCAGGAAGGTGCCCATGAAGGACCAGCGCAGCCCGGCGCCGAAGCGGATGGCGTCATCGATCTCGCCGGTGCTGGCCACACCGTCGTTGACCAGGTGCAGCGCCTCGCGCCAAAGCGCTTCCAGCAGGCGGTCGGCGATGAAGCCCGGCACTTCCTTGCGCACGTGCAGGGGGCGCATGCCCAGCGCGGTATAGATTTCGATGGCGGCCTGGACGGCCTCCGGGGCGGTCTTCTCCCCACCCACCACTTCAACTAGGGGCAGCAGGTAGACCGGGTTGAACGGGTGGCCGACCACGCAGCGTTCCGGGTGCACGGCGTCTGCGTAGAACTCGCTGGGCAGCAAGCCCGAGGTGCTGGAACCGATGATCACGTTCGGCCGTGCGGCAGCGCTGATCTTCGCATGCAGGTCGAGCTTGAGGTCGAGTCGTTCCGGCGCGCTTTCCTGGATGAAATCGGCGTCGCGCACGCACTCTTCGATGGTCGCGACGAAGCGCAGGCGGTCCGGGGACGCACCGGGGGCCAGGCCCTGTTTCTGCAGTGCCGGCCAGGCGTTGGCGATGCGAGAACGCAACGCGGCCTCAGCGCCGGGCGCCGGGTCCCAGGCGATGACGTCGAGTCCGTGGGCCAGGGCGCGGGCGATCCAGCCGCTGCCGATGACGCCGCTGCCGAGAGCGGCGAAGGTCTTGATCTGGGTGACGAAGGACATGGTGGCTCCTGATGGGCGAATGAATGGAGAGTGGGGAACTCCGAGTGCTATCCGGATTCCCTCACCCCCGGCCCCTCTCCCAGGGGGAGAGGGGAGAAAAGCGGGCTCAGCCTCTAGGCTTGAGGTTCATCTTCTTGCGACCCTCGGCCGGGGTCAGGGCGCGGCCGCCGAGGCGTTCGATGATCTCGATGGCCCGCTCCACCAGTTGGCCGTTGCTGGCGTGCACGCCACGGTCGAGCCAGATGTTGTCTTCCAGACCGACCCGCACGTTGCCGCCCAGCAGCATCGCCTGGGCCACCATCGGCATCTGCGAGCGACCGATACCGAAGCCTGCCCAGGTGATTCCCGCCGGCAGGTTGTCGGCCATGGCCTTCATGGTGGTGGTATCAGCCGGCGCGCCCCACGGAATGCCCAGGCAGATCTGGATCAGCGGGTCCTCCAGCAGGCCTTCCTTGAGCATCTGCTTGGCGAACCAGAGGTGGCCGGTGTCGAAGATTTCCAGCTCGGCCTTCACCCCCAACTCGGTAATGCGCCTGGCGCCGGCACGCAGCTGGGCCGGGGTGGAGACGTAGATGAAGTCGCCATCGCCGAAGTTCAGGGTGCCGCAGTCCAGGGTGCAGATTTCCGGCAGCAGTTCCTCCACGTGGGCCAGGCGCTCCAACGGTCCCACCAGGTCGGTGCCGGTGCCGAACTCCAGGGGCTGCTCGCCCTTGCCGATTTCCAGGTCACCGCCCATGCCGGCGGTGAGGTTGATGATGATGTCGGTATCGCTTTCGCGGATGCGCTCCACCACTTCGCGGTACAGGGCCACATCGCGGCTCGGCTTGCCAGTTTTCGGGTCACGCACATGGCAGTGGGCGACGGTGGCGCCAGCCTTGGCCGCTTCAATGGCGGCGGCGGCGATTTCCTTCGGGGTGACGGGAATGGCCGGGTGCTTGCCGACGGTATCGCCGGCGCCGGTGACGGCACAGGTGACGATGACTTCGTAGTTCACGGTTGTTTCATCCTTCTGCGAGGCGATCGGAAACCCTGCGCGGGGCAATCCGCGCACCGGGCGTTGCGTTGAGTTACTTCAGCGAGGCGAAGGCGCTTTCGACGCCGTTCTTGCCGTCGAAGGTGGTGACCCCGGCGAGCCAGCCCTTGACCACTTCCGGATTGGCCTTGAGCCACTCGCGGGCGACCTTGGCCGGGTCTTCGCGGTCCATGATCGGCTGCATCAACTGGGCTTCCTGGTCGCTGGTGAAGCGCAGGTTGGTCAGCAGGCGATCGGCGTTGGGGCAGCGCTGGGCGAAGTCCGGCGCGGTGACGGTGGAAACGGTGGCGGCGCCATCGTTGGGGCCGAACACGTCCTCACTGCCGGTGAGGTAGGTGATGGGCATCTGGATGTTCATCGGGTGCGGTTTCCAGCCGAAGAACACCACCGGCTTGTTGTTCTTCACCGCACGTTTGACTGCGGTGAGCATGGCCGCCTCGCTGGACTCGATCAGCTTGAAGCCGCCCAGGCCGAACTGGTTGGTGTCGATCATCTTCTGGATCGCGGTATTGGCGCCGGAGCCGGACTCGATGCCGTAGATCTTGCCGTCCAGTTGGTCCTTGAATTTCGCGATGTCGGAGAAAGTGCGCAGGCCCTGTTCGGCGGTGTAGGTGGGCACTGCGAGCACGGCGATGGCGTCATTCAGCGAGGGTTCGGCGGCGACTTTCACCGACTTGGACGCCAGGAACGGCTTGATGTTGTCGTCCATGATCGGCTTCCAGTAGCCGAGGAAGACATCGATCTGCTTCTTCTGGATGCCGGCGAAAATGATCTGCTGCGAGGCCTGGGTCTGGGTGGTCTGGTAACCCAGGCTGCCGAGCAGTTCGTTGGCAACGGCGGTGGTGGCGACGACGTCGGTCCAGCCGACCACGCCTACGCGGATCTTCTGGCAACTGGCGTCTTCGGCGGCGAGTACGGCGGTGGTGGAGAGGGCGAACAGACAGCAACCAGCGAATGCGGTGAGACGTTTCATTGATGCTCCCCTTGCGGCCAAACGGTTTGTATTTGTTTTCCAGGAGCCGGGGGCGGCTCCTTCCGTCTTCGGGCGCCACTACAACCCGATGGAGACAAATTACTCAGCGTCCGAACCCGCGATTCGAACTAAAACGACTACCTGTTGAACAGGAACGACCACCTTTCTTGCACACGGCTGCGTAGTGTTTTTTAGTGCCTTATCCCCTTCGCGGAAAGCGGCCATGCCCCAGACGTTCAGCTTCCTCCTGCTGCCGGGCTTTTCCATGATCGGCCTGATGTCGGCGGTCGAGCCCCTTCGGGTGGCCAATCGTTTTCGGAGTGAACTCTACCGCTGGCGCCTGCTGAGCCTGGATGGCGGCCCGGTGCCGGGGAGCAACGGCATGTCGCTGAACGTGGACGGCGGGCTGGACTCACCGCCAGAAGGCAACTGCCTGTTCGTGGTGGCCGGCTTCGAGCCGCTGGCCAGCTTCGGGCCACGCCTGGCCCACTGGCTCAATCGTGCCGAACGCGATGGCCTGCTGTTGGGTGGCATCGATACCGGCAGTTTCGTGCTGGCCGAGGCCGAGCTGTTCAGCCGCCAACGCCTGACCCTGCACTGGGAAGCCCTGGAAGCCTTCCACGAACGCTACCCGGCGCTGAACGTCACCCAGGAGCTGTTCGAGATCGACGGCAAGCGGATCACCAGCGCGGGGGGAACCGCCAGCCTCGACCTGATGCTCACGCTGATCGCCCGCAGCCACGGCGAAGCCCTGGCACTGCAGGTGTCAGAGCAGTTCGTGCTGGGCCGCATCCGCACCCAGCAGGACCACCAGCGCATGCAGATCGCCAGCCGCTTCCACGTACATAACAAGAAGGTGGTGCAGGTGATCGGCGAAATGGAGCGACACAGCGAGTCGCCCCTGAGTTCCCGGGAGCTGGCCGAGAAGGTGAGCGTCACGCCGCGCCAGCTGGAGCGGCTGTTCCGCCTGTACCTGAAGGAAACGCCGTCGAACTTCTACCTCGGCCTGCGCCTGGACAAAGCCCGCCAGCTATTGCGCCAGACCGACATGAGCGTGCTGGAAATCGCCCTGGCCTGTGGCTTCGAGTCGTCGTCCTACTTCTCCCGCGCCTACCGTGCACGCTTCGCCACCTGCCCGAGCCAGGACCGGCATGAGCATCCGGAAACTGTAGGGGCGAATTCATTCGCCAAGCAGGCCGCAGGTCTGCCCTGAAACCTTGCAGGGGGCAGCAGAGCTGCCCTTGGCGAATGAATTCGCCCCTACAGGCATTTGTACTCGCAAGGCCACCTGTTATCCGCCAGACAGATATGCCAGCGCGACAGACCTGGTGAACCGAGGGCTGGTTTGTTGTGGGGGCGAATCCATTCGCCAAGCAGGCCGCAGGTCTGCCCTGAAGCCTTGCAGGGGGGCAGCAGAGCTGCCCTTGGCGAATGAATTCGCCCCTACAAGCATTCGCGTCTGAATGCCCTGAACAGGGCTAAACCGCCCTCCCCTGCTCCGCCAGCGCCTGCTGCACCAGGGGGTGCAGGCTTTCGCCGTGGTGTTCTACCTGCCAGGCCATCAGCTCAATGCGCATGGCCGGCGTCCAGAAGCTTTGCAGGTGCGTACGCACCCCCTTCACTGCTTGCTCCTTGTCCGGTTCGGAGGCGAAGAACTGGGCGATCTGGTTGGCCATCTTGATCAGGTTGTCGGTGCTCATCGGCGTACCTCGACTTTTTCGGTCCTGCGGCGATCCTTGAGCAGGCGCCGCTGTTCGTCACTGAACTCTTGATAGCGTTTCTGCCATTCGGAGGGGTGGTAGACCCGCGTCACCTCCACGGCCGTCACCTTGTACTCCGGGCAGTTGGTGGCCCAGTCGGAGTTGTCGGTGGTGATCACGTTGGCCCCCGACTCGGGGAAGTGGAAGGTGGTGTACACCACCCCCGGCGCCACGCGCTCGCTGACCTTGGCACGCAGCACCGTCTGTCCGGCGCGGCTGCCAACGCCCACCCAGTCGCCCTCGGTGATGCCACGGCTTTCGGCGTCGGTCGGGTGGATTTCCAGGCGGTCCTCTTCATGCCAGGCGACGTTGTCGGTGCGCCGGGTCTGGGCGCCGACGTTGTACTGGCTGAGGATGCGGCCGGTGGTCAACAGCAGCGGATAGCGGCTATTGACCTTCTCTTCGGTGGGCACGTAGCCGGTGAGCATGAAGCGTCCCTTGCCACGCACGAATTCCTCGATGTGCATGGTCGGCGTGCCATCCGGCGCCTGGTCGTTGCAGGGCCATTGCAGGCTGCCGTGACGATCCAGCTCGGCGTAGCTCACGCGGGTGAAGGTCGGGGTCAGGCTGGCGATCTCGTCCATGATCTCGGACGGGTGCTTGTAGTCCATCTTGTAGCCAAGGGCGTTGGCCAGCAGTTGGGTCGCCTCCCAGTCGGCCTTGCCGCCCAGCGGGTCCATCACCTTGCGCACGCGGGAGATGCGCCGCTCGGCGTTGGTGAAGGTGCCGTCCTTCTCCAGGAAGGAACTGCCCGGCAGGAAGACGTGGGCGAACTTGGCGGTTTCGTTGAGGAAGATGTCCTGCACCACCACGCACTCCATGGCCGACAGGGCGGCGGTGACGTGCTGGGTGTTGGGGTCGCTCTGGGCGATGTCCTCGCCCTGGCAGTAGAGCGCCTTGAAGGTGCCGCCGAGCGCCGCCTCGAACATGTTGGGAATACGCAGGCCCGGATCAGGCTGCAGGGTCACGCCCCAGGCCTGTTCGAACTGGTGGCGCACCGCGTCGTTGGAGACGTGGCGGTAGCCCGGCAGTTCATGGGGGAACGAACCCATGTCGCAGGAACCCTGCACGTTGTTCTGCCCACGCAGCGGGTTCACGCCGACGCCTTCACGGCCAATGTTGCCGGTAACCATGGCGAGGTTGGCGATGCCCATGACCGAGGTGCTGCCCTGGCTGTGCTCGGTCACGCCCAGGCCGTAGTAGATGGCTGCGTTGCCGCCGGTGGCGTAGAGCCGTGCGGCGGCGCGGATGTCGTCGGGCGACACGCCGCAGATCGGCCCCATGGCCTCGGGGGAGTTTTCCGGCAGGCTGACGAAATCGCGCCAGCGGGCGAAGTCAGTCGCTTCGCAGCGGGCATCGACGAAGTCCTGGTTGACCAGCCCCTCGGTGACGATCACGTGGGCCAGGGCGTTGAGCATGGCCACGTTGGTGCCCGGACGCAGCGCCAGATGCAGCTCGGCGCGGGCGTGGGGCGAATCCACCAGGTCGATACGGCGCGGGTCGATGACGATCAGCCGCGCACCCTCGCGCAGACGGCGCTTGAGCTGGGAACCGAACACCGGGTGGGCGTCGGTGGGGTTGGCACCGATGACCAGCACCACGTCGGCCTGCATCACCGAGTCGAAGCTCTGGGTACCGGCGGACTCGCCCAGGGTCTGCTTGAGGCCGTAGCCGGTGGGCGAGTGGCAGACCCGCGCGCAGGTGTCGACGTTGTTGTTGCCGAAGCCGGCACGCACCAGTTTCTGCACCAGGTAGGTCTCTTCGTTGGTGCAGCGGCTGGAGGTGATGCCACCGATGGAATCACGCCCGTACTTGAGCTGGATGCGGCGGAATTCGCCCGCCGCGTAGTTCACCGCTTCTTCCCAGCTGACTTCCTGCCAGGGATCGCTTATGTGCTTGCGGATCATCGGCTTGGTGATGCGGTCCGGGTGGGTGGCGTAGCCCCAGGCGAAGCGGCCCTTGACGCAGGAATGGCCGTGGTTGGCCTGGCCGTTCTTGTCCGGAACCATGCGCACCAGTTGGTCGCCCTTCATCTCGGCGCGGAACGAGCAGCCCACCCCGCAATAGGCGCAGGTAGTGATGACGCTGCGCTCCGGCTGGCCCATCTCCACCACGCTCTTTTCCATCAGGGTGGCGGTCGGGCAGGCCTGCACGCAGGCGCCGCAGGACACGCATTCGGAGTCGAGGAAGTTCTCGCCACCGGCCGCTGCCACACGGGACTCGAAGCCGCGCCCGCTGATGGTCAGGGCGAAGGTGCCCTGGGTTTCCTCGCAGGCGCGCACGCAGCGGTTGCAGACGATGCACTTGCTCGGGTCATAGTCGAAATAGGGGTTGGAGACGTCCTTCTGCTCATCCAGGTGATTGGCGCCGTCGTAGCCGTAGCGCACCTCGCGCAGGCCCACCTGGCCGGCGACGGTCTGCAACTCGCAATTGCCGTTGGCCGAGCAGGTCAGGCAATCCAGCGGGTGGTCGGAGATGTACAGCTCCATCACATTGCGACGCAGGGTGGCGAGCTTGGGCGTCTGGGTGTGGACCACCATGCCTTCGGTCACGGGCGTCGTGCAGGAGGCCGGATAGCCACGCATGCCGTCGATTTCCACCAGGCACATGCGGCAGGAGCCGAAGGCTTCCAGGCTGTCGGTGGCGCAGAGCTTGGGAATGGTGGTGCCGAGCAGCGCGGCGGCACGCATCACCGAGGTGCCGGCGGGCACGCTGATCTCGCGGCCATCGATGGTCAGGCTGACCTGCACCTCGCTTTCGCGGGCCGGGGTGCCAAGGTCGATATCGCTGGCGGGGTCGAAGATGTTGATCATTGGTCGGCCTCCGAGGTCTCCAGACCGAAGTCGGCGGGGAAGTGCTTGAGGGCGCTGGTCACCGGGAAGGCGGTCATGCCACCCAGGGCGCAGAGCGAGCCGTACGTCATGGTGTCGCAGAGGTCCTTGAGCAGCAGGGCCTGCTCCTCGCGGGCGGTGATATCGGTGGCGGCGATCAGGCGATCAACCACCTCCACTCCTCGGGTCGAGCCGATGCGGCAGGGCGTGCACTTGCCGCAGGATTCCTCAGCGCAGAACTGCAGGGCGAAGCGGGCCATGTGGGCCATGTCCAGGCTGTCGTCAGCCACCACCACGCCGCCGTGGCCGAGCATCGCGCCCATGGCGGCGAAGGCCTCGTAGTCCAGCGGCGTATCGAATTGCGACGGCGGCACCCAGGCACCGAGCGGCCCGCCCACTTGTGCAGCCTTCAGCGGCCGACCACTGGCGGTACCGCCGCCATAGCCCTCCACCAGCTCGCGCAGGCTCAGACCGAAGGCGCGCTCCACCAGTCCGCCATGGCGGATGTTGCCGGCGAGCTGGAAGGGCATGGTGCCCAGCGAGCGGCCCATGCCGAAATCACGGTAGAACTGCGCACCACGGGCCAGGATGACCGGCACCGAGGCCAGGGTGAGCACGTTGTGCACCAGGGTCGGCAGGCCAAACAGCCCCTGCAGCGCTGGCAGCGGTGGCTTGGCACGGACCACGCCGCGCTTGCCTTCCAGCGAATCCAGCAGGGCGGTTTCCTCACCGCAGATATAGGCACCAGCGCCTACGCGCACATCGAGGTCGAAGGCCCGGCCGCTGCCCCCGACGTTGGCGCCGAGGTAGCCGGCCTCGCGAGCAATCTCGATGGCCGCGCGCAGGTTATCCACCGACTGCGGGTACTCGGAGCGCACGTAGATGTAGCCCATGGTGGCGCCGACGGCTAGGCCGGCGATGGCCATGCCTTCGATCAGCAGGAAGGGGTCGCCTTCCGTCAGCATGCGGTCGGCAAAGGTGCCGGAGTCGCCTTCGTCGGCGTTGCACACCACGTACTTCTGCGCAGCGGCGGCGCCGCGCACGGTGCGCCACTTGATGCCCGCCGGGAAGGCTGCGCCGCCCCGGCCACGCAGGCCGGAATCCAGCACGGCGGCGACGATGTCATCACCGCTCTGGCCAATGGCGCGGGTCAGCCCTTCAAAACCGCCATGGGCCCGGTAGTCGTCCAGGGACAACGGCCGGGTGATGCCGGCACGGGCGAAGAGCAGGCGCTGCTGGCTCTTCAGGTACGGCAGTTCCTCCACCGGCCCCAAGGCCAGCGGATGGGTGCTGGCATCGCCCTGCAGGGCGTCCAGCAGGGAAGGCACGTCCTGAGGCGCAACCGGGCCGAAACCCAGGCGACCTTCGGCGCTTTCCAGCTCCAGCAGCGGTTCCAGCCAGTAGAGGCCACGGGAACTGGTGCGTTTGATTTCCAGCGGCAGCTTGCGTTGCTCCGCTTCGCGGGCGAGGGCCGTGGCCAGGTCGTCGGCACCGACGGCACGGGCGACGGAATCGCAGGGGATGCACAGCTTCAGCATGAACCGTCCTCCAGGCAGCCCTTCACCAGCGCACTCAGGCGCTCTGGCGTCAGTCGCGCATGCAGGCGGCCGTCCAGCTCCAGGGCCGGCGAGCAGGCGCAGGCGCCCAGGCAATAGACCGGCCGCAGGCTGATCTGGCCGTCGGCACTGGTGCCGTGGTCGTCCAGATCCAGCTGTTCGCGCAGCTGCGCGGCCAGGCGCTCGGCGCCCATGCTCTGGCAGGACTCAGCGCGGCACAGGCGCAGGGTATGGCGTGCCGGCGGCGTGGTGCGGAAGTCGTGGTAGAAGCTGATCACTCCGCGCACCTCGGCCAGGCTGAGGTTCAGGGCGTGGGCGATTTCGGGAATGGCGACGTCGGGGATGTATCCCGCGCCTTCCTGGATGGCGTGGAGGATCGGCAGCAGGGCACCGGGGGTGTCCTTCTCGCGTTCCAGCACACTCTGGATCAGAGGCAGGTGGAGCGTCTCATCAGGCATACAGCGTTCCTCTGCTTCACGGGCGACGGGCTGAATTCAGTCGTCCGGAGGTCTCGGCTGCGGCTCACTCACCACGTCACGGAGCGTGGCCTGTGGTGGCCGTCCTAGCGCCCCGAAGCGCATCTACGCGCGCTGGTCCGGGACATTCGAGGAGCTTGCCATCCCCGTCATTCGGAGATTTCACCCCAGCGACCCTGCGCATTCTGAAACCGACGCAGGCCGACGGAGCGCTCCGTACCTTCCTTTATAGGCGCTCAGGAACGAAGCCTGGAGAAGCGCGGACCTGCGGCTTTGCTGTGGGGGCGAATTCGTTCGCGATAGGCGGCACCGCCGCCCCATTTCCGGCGGGTGGCAGGCCTGCGGCCTGCATAGCGAATGAATTCGCCCTCACAAGAGCAAGGCCAACCCCCGTAAAAACGGCAGTTCCGAACCCTGCTTGCCCATTCGCGACCAGCTTGACGCTTTCGGCAATACCCCGGTCGCTTTTGCGCGATAGCGCCGAATTCCCCAGGGATATGCTCCCCTCAAAGCGCCGGCAGAAGATTCGGCGCATGCATAACAGGGGACAGCCTGATGAGCCCAGCCGAACTGCACGCCGACAGCATCGTCATCGACGGTCTGATCATCGCCAAGTGGAACCGTGAACTCTTCGAAGACATGCGCAAGGGTGGCCTGACCGCCGCCAACTGCACCGTGTCGGTGTGGGAGGGCTTCCAGGCGACGGTGAACAACATCACTGCGAGCAACAAGCTGATCCGCGAGAACAGTGACCTGGTGATCCCGGTGCGCACCACCGCCGACATCCGCAAGGCCAAGGAGCTGGGCAAGACCGGCATCCTCTACGGCTTCCAGAACGCCCACGCGTTCGAAGACCAGATCGGCTACGTCGAGGTGTTCAAGCAGCTGGGCGTGGGCATCGTGCAGATGTGCTACAACACCCAGAACCTGGTCGGCACCGGCTGCTACGAGCGCGACGGCGGCCTGTCCGGTTTCGGTCGCGAGATCGTCGCCGAGATGAACCGCGTTGGCGTCATGTGCGACCTGTCCCACGTGGGTTCCAAGACCTCCGAAGAGGTCATCCTCGAATCCAAGAAGCCGGTCTGCTACTCCCACTGCCTGCCGTCCGGCCTGAAAGAACACCCGCGCAATAAGTCCGATGAAGAGCTGAAGTTCATCGCCGACCACGGCGGCTTCGTCGGCGTGACCATGTTCGCCCCCTTCCTGGCCAAGGGCATCGATTCGACCATCGACGACTACGCCGAAGCCATCGAGTACGTGATGAACATCGTTGGTGAAGACGCCATCGGCATCGGTACCGACTTCACCCAGGGCCACGGCAAGGAATTCTTCGAGTGGCTGACCCACGACAAGGGTTACGCCCGCCGCCTGACCAACTTCGGGAAGATCGTCAACCCGCTGGGCATCCGCACCGTGGGCGAGTTCCCCAACCTCACCGAAACCCTGCTCAAGCGCGGCATGCCCGAGCGCGTAGTGCGCAAGGTCATGGGCGAGAACTGGGTTCGCGTACTGAAGGACGTCTGGGGCGAGTGATCGCTCTTCTCCCCTCTCCCTCTGGGAGAGGGGCCGGGGGTGAGGGATGTCGAATCCCGCTCGCAACCCCTCAAACCCTCACCCCAACCCTCTCCCGGAGGGAGAGGGGGTTAATGAAGCCCGCAGCCGGGCCCAAATCGAATTCCGGAGCTAGAACAACATGGCCAAACACGCCCCTGAAATGCCCATCGAAGTCGACAGCGAAACCGGTGTCTGGACCACCGACGCCCTGCCGATGCTGTACGTGCCCCGTCACTTCTTCGTGAACAACCACATGGGCATCGAAGCCGAGCTGGGCCCGGAGCGCTATGCCGAAATCCTCTACAAGGCCGGCTACAAGTCCGCCTGGCACTGGTGCGAGAAAGAAGCCGAATGCCACGGCCTGGAAGGCGTAGCGGTGTTCGAACACTACATGAAGCGCCTGTCCCAGCGCGGTTGGGGCCTGTTCCAGATCGAGTCCATCGACCTCGACAAGGGCACCGCCCAGGTCCGCCTGAAGCACTCCGCGTTCGTGTACGTGTACGGCAAGGTGGGCCGCAAGGTCGACTACATGTTCACCGGCTGGTTCGCCGGCGCCCTGGACCAGATTCTCCAGGCCCGCGGCAGCAACGTCCGCACTGTCGCCGAACAGGTGTACAGCGGCTCGGAAGAAGGCCACGACGACGGCCTGTTCATCGTCAAACCTCTGTAAGGCGAGGCTAGGGCAATGGCATTCGAAGCAATGTTCCAGCCGATCCAGATCGGCAAACTCACCATCCGCAACCGTGTGCTCTCCACCGCGCACGCCGAGGTCTACGCCACCGACGGCGGCATGACCACCGAGCGCTACGTGAAGTACTACGAGGAGAAGGCCAAGGGCGGCATCGGCCTGGCCATCTGCGGCGGCTCGTCCGTGGTGGCCATCGACAGCCCGCAGCAGTGGTGGAGCTCGGTGAACCTGTCCACCGACCGCATCATCCCGCACTTCCAGAATCTGGCCGACGCCATGCACAAGCATGGCGCCAAGATCATGATCCAGATTACCCACATGGGCCGCCGCTCCCGCTGGGACGGCTACAACTGGCCGACCCTGATGTCGCCGTCCGGCATCCGCGAGCCCGTGCACCGCGCCACCTGCAAGACCATCGAGGTGGAAGAGATCTGGCGCGTGATCGGCAACTACGCCCAGGCCGCGCGCCGGGCGAAGGAAGGCGGCCTGGACGGCGTCGAGCTGTCCGCCGTGCACCAGCACATGATCGACCAGTTCTGGAGCCCGCGCGTCAACAAACGTACCGACGAATGGGGCGGTACCTTCGAGGGCCGCATGAAGTTCGGCCTGGAAGTGCTGAAGGCCGTTCGCGCTGAAGTCGGCGACGACTTCTGCGTCGGCATGCGCATCTGCGGCGACGAATTCCACCCGGACGGTCTGTCCCACGAGGACATGAAGCAGATCGCCAAGTACTACAGCGACACCGGCATGATCGACTTCATCGGCGTGGTCGGCTCGGGCTGCGACACCCACAACACCCTGGCCAACGTGATCCCCAACATGAGCTTCCCGCCGGAGCCCTTCCTGCACCTGGCGGCCGGCATCAAGGAAGTGGTCAACGTTCCGGTGCTGCATGCGCAGAACATCAAGGATCCGAACCAGGCCACCCGAATCCTGGAAGGCGGCTACGTGGACATGGTGGGCATGACCCGCGCCCACATCGCCGACCCGCACCTGATCGCCAAGATCAAGATGGGCCAGGTGGACCAGATCAAGCAGTGCGTCGGCGCCAACTACTGCATCGACCGCCAGTACCAGGGCCTGGACGTACTCTGCATCCAGAACGCCGCCACCTCCCGTGAATACATGGGCGTGCCGCACATCATCGAGAAAACCACCGGCGTGAAGCGCAAGGTGGTGATCGTCGGCGGCGGCCCGGCCGGCATGGAAGCGGCCCGCGTGGCAGCCGAACGCGGCCACGACGTGACCCTGTTCGAGAAGAAGGACCAGCTCGGCGGCCAGATCACCATCGCCGCCAAGGCGCCGCAGCGTGACCAGATCGCCGGTATCACCCGCTGGTACCAACTGGAAATCGCCCGCCTGGGCGTGGACCTGCGCCTGGGCACCGCGGCCAACCCGGAAGCCATCCTCGACCTCAAGCCGGACATCGTCGTCCTGGCCAACGGCGGTCATCCGTTCCTGGAGCAGAACGAGCACTGGGGCGCGGCTGAAGGCCTGGTGGTGAGCAGCTGGGACGTGCTCGACGGCACCGTGGCGCCGGGCAAGAACGTGCTGGTGTACGACACCATCTGCGAATTCGGCGGCATGTCGGCGGCGGACTTCCTGGCCGACAAGGGCGCCCAGGTTGAAATCGTCACCGACGACATCAAGCCGGGCATCGCCATGGGCGGTACCACCTTCCCGACTTACTACCGCAGCATGTACCCGAAGGAAGTGATCATGACCGGCGACCTGATGCTGGAAAAGGTCTACCGCGAGGGTGACAAGGTGGTGGCGGTGCTGGAGAACGAGTATACCGGCGCCCGCGAGGAGCGCGTGGTGGACCAGATCGTCATCGAGAACGGCGTGCGCCCGGACGAGAGCCTGTACTACGCGCTCAAGGACGGTTCGCGCAACAAAGGCCAGATCGACGTCGAGGCGCTGTTCGCCATCAAGCCGCAGCCTTGCCTCAGCGAAACCGGCAGCGGTTACCTGCTGTTCCGCATCGGCGACTGCGTGGCCCAGCGCAACACCCACGCGGCGATCTACGACGCCCTGCGTCTGTGCAAGGACTTCTGATGATCGCTCCCCTCTCCCTCTGGGAGAGGGGCCGGGGGTGGGGGATGGCGCAGGCCGGCACGGATTTCCAGTGACGCCAAGCTCCCCTCACCCCAGCCCTCTCCCGGAGGGAGAGGGAGCCATCCGTGCCGCTTTCAGGTCCCGGTAGGAGACCAACAATGCTGAACACCCTTCTTCCCATCCTGCTCTTCGCCGCCCTCGGCCTTGCCGTGCTGGGCGCCGCGAAGCGCTTCTTCATGTGGCGCCGGGGCCGACCCTCCAAGGTCGACTGGATCGGTGGCCTGCTGAAGATGCCGCGCCGCTATCTGGTGGACCTGCACCATGTGGTCGAGCGCGACAAGTACATGTCCAAGACCCACGTGGCCACCGCTGGCGGCTTCGTGCTGTCGGCCGTGCTGGCGATCGCGGTGCACGGCTTCGGCCTGCACAGCCGGATCCTCGGCTTCGCCCTGCTGGCCGCCACCGTGCTGATGTTCGTTGGCGCCCTCTTCGTCGCCAAACGCCGTCTCGACCCGCCGTCCCGCCTGTCCAAGGGCCCATGGATGCGCCTGCCGAAGAGCCTGCTGATGTTCGCGGCGAGCTTCTTCATCGCCACCCTGCCGGCGGCGGGCATCCTGCCGGAAGGTTTCGGCGGCTGGTTCCTGGCTGGCATCCTCGCCATTGGCGTGGCCTGGGGCGTGTCCGAGCTGTTCCTCGGCATGACCTGGGGCGGCCCGATGAAGCACGCCTTCGCCGGTGCCCTGCACCTGGCCTGGCACCGCCGCGCCGAGCGCTTCGGCGGCGGCCGCTCCACCGGCCTCAAGGCGCTGGACCTGGAAGACCCCAACGCACCGCTGGGCGTGGAAAAGCCCACTGATTTCACCTGGAACCAGCTGCTCGGCTTCGACGCCTGCGTGCAGTGCGGCAAGTGCGAGGCCGTGTGCCCCGCCTTCGCCGCCGGCCAGCCGCTGAACCCGAAGAAGCTGATCCAGGACATGGTCATCGGCCTGGCCGGTGGTGACGACGCCAAGTTCGCCGGCAGCCCCTACCCGGGCATTCCGCTGGGCGAGCACGCCGGCGGCCCGCACCAGCCGATCGTGGTCCAGGGCGGCAAGGGCCTGGTGGAAGCGGACACCCTGTGGTCCTGCACCACCTGCCGTGCCTGCGTCGAGGAATGCCCGATGATGATCGAGCACGTCGACGCCATCGTCGACATGCGCCGCCACCTCACCCTGGAAAAGGGCTCCACCCCGAACAAAGGTGCCGAGGTGCTGGAAAACCTGATCGCCACCGACAACCCAGGCGGCTTCGCCCCCGGCGGCCGCCTGAACTGGGCGGCGGACCTGAATCTGCCGCTGATGAGCGAGAAGAAGCAGGCCGAGGTGCTGTTCTGGGTCGGCGACGGTGCCTTCGACATGCGCAACCAGCGCACCCTGCGCGCCTTCGTCAAAGTCCTGAAAGCTGCCAACGTCGACTTCGCCGTACTCGGCCTGGAAGAACGCGACAGCGGCGACGTAGCCCGGCGCCTGGGTGACGAAGCCACCTTCCAGACCCTGGCCAAGCGCAACATCGCCACCCTCAACCAGTACAAGTTCAAGCGCATCGTCAGCTGCGACCCGCACAGCTTCCACGTGCTGAAGAACGAGTACGGCGCCCTGGGCGGCCATTACGAAGTCCTGCACCACAGCACCTACATCAATGAACTGATGCAGCGCGGCAGCCTCAGCCTTGGCCAGCACAAGGGCGGCAGTGTGACCTACCACGACCCGTGCTACCTGGGCCGCTACAACGGCGAGTACGAAGCCCCGCGCGCCGTGCTCAAGGCCATCGGCATCGAAGTGAAGGAAATGCAGCGCTCGGGCTTCCGCTCCCGTTGCTGCGGCGGTGGCGGCGGCGCGCCGATTACCGACATCCCCGGCAAGCAGCGGATTCCCGACATGCGTATGGTGGACATCAAGGAAACCGGCGCAGAACTCGTGGCCGTGGGCTGCCCGCAGTGCACCGCAATGCTCGAAGGCGTGGTCGCCCCGCGCCCGGAGATCAAGGACATTGCCGAACTGGTGGCGGACGTACTGATCGAGGTGCCGGTGGAAGCAAAAAAGCCGTCGGCGGCTAAAGCTGCCGTGGAGGTGGCGTGATGGGTACTTACAGCCAACTTCTCCCGTCGCTCTTCTCCCCTCTCCCTCTGGGAGAGGGGCCGGGGGTGAGGGTGTTCGGCAGCAGCTCCGTGCCCACCCATTACCCCCTCACCCTAACCCTCTCCCCCACAGGGGAGAGGGGACATTCTGTACCTGAGCAGGAGTCCATCGCATGAGCGACATCATCCGCCGCGACCCGCGCGCCGAGTGGATCGCCCGCAACCGCCTGCACCCGCTGCATGCCGCCATGCAGACCCAGGGACAGACGAGCTGGATGGGCCCCAACGGCCTGATCCGCAAAAATCCCCACGCCGCGGCAGCGGGCTTCATCGGCCCCAACGGCCTCAAGCGCATAGACCGCAGCGGCGCCCAACAGGGCACCGCCGGCAAGCGCAGCGCCGCCAGCGAAGTGGTGCAGCTGCCGCTGCATGTGATCGAACAACCGGCGTTCCACATCTGCGTGGTGCCGGACATGGTCGGTGGCCGCCTCTCCAGCCACGACAAGGACCTCCTGGGCCTGGCCAACAAGCTGGCCGGCAGCGAAGGCGCGGTGGTTGCCGTGCTCTTCGGCGAAGACAAGGAATCCGCCTTCGACACTGCGGGCGTGGACCGCATCCTGCGCATCGCAGGTGACGAGTTCGACGGCTACTCACCGGAAGCCCGCGTGCTGGCCCTGAGCGCCGTGGAAAGCCAATTGGCGCCTCGCCACTGGCTGCTGCCCGACAGCCGCACCGGTGGCGGCGAACTGGGTCGCCGCCTGGCTGCGAAGCTGGGCGAACGCCCGGCCACCCGCGTCTGGCAGGTCGCCAACGAACAAGCCACCGGCCGCGCCGGTGCGGGCCGCGAGGACCTGGTGCGCCAGGTGCCGCGCCTGATCCTGGCCGCTGCCGAATGTGCTGAACCGGTCAGCGAAACCCGTCACGAAGCCCGTGCGCTGGATCTGTCAGCCAGCATCGCCCACAGCCTGCCGCGCATCGAGGACCTCGGCCCGGTGGCCGTGGACCCGGCGCAGATCCCCATGGCCGAAGCGGAGTTCATCCTTTCCGGCGGCAACGGGGTGAAGGACTGGGCACTGTTCCACGAAGCGGCCGGCGCCCTCGGCGCCACCGAAGGCGCTTCCCGCGTGGCGGTGGACGACGGCTTCATGCCGCGTAACCGTCAGGTGGGTGCGACAGGTACCTGGGTCACCGCGCGCGTCTACCTCGCGGTGGGCATCTCCGGCGCGATCCAGCACCTGCAAGGCATCGGCGCCTGCGACAAGGTGGTGGCGGTGAACATGGACCCGGGCTGCGACATGATCAAACGTGCCGATCTCTCGGTGATCGGCGACTCCGGTGCCATCCTCGCCGCACTGATCCAGCTGGCCACCGAATACCGTCAGGGAGGGGCACGCGATGCCGCATGACGCACTGAAGATCGTCAGCCTGGTCTCCATCGGCGCGCACCCCACCTCGGGCCGCGCACGACGCGCCGACCAGGATGCCCGCGCCGTGGAACTCGGCCTGCGCCTGGCCGGCCCGCGCCTGCGCGTGGTGCATGCCGGCAATCCGCAGGAAGAAGCCCTGCGCGCCTACCTGGGCATGGGCCTGGATGAACTGATCGTCCTTGAGCAGAGCGCGCAGGACGACGCCCTGCCCCCGCTGGGCGACTTCCTCCGCGAAAGCGGCGCCCAACTGGTGCTCACCGGTAGCCAGGCGGAAACCGGCGAAGGTTCGGGCATGCTGCCCTACCTGCTGGCCGAACGCCTGGGCTGGCCACTGGTGGTGGGTCTGGCAGAGGTGGAAAAAGTGGACAACGGCGTGGCCCAGGTCCTGCAGGCCCTGCCACGCGGCCAGCGCCGCCGGCTGAAGGTGCGCCTGCCCTTCGTCGCCTGCGTCGACAATGCCGCGCCCACTGCCCGCCAGAGCGCTTTCGGCCCGGCCCGACGCGGCCGCATCGAAGCCGAAGACGTGGAGCTGGTGGAGGATGTATTGTTCGCCGAGGCCCAATTGCAACCGGCTCGCCCACGGCCCAAGCGGCTCAAGGTGATCAAGGCCAAGACCGGCGCCGAGCGGATGAAGGCGGCGACCGCCAAGGCATCCGGCGGTGGCGGCCAGGTACTCAAGGACGTCTCGCCGCAGGCGGGCGCCGAAGCTATCTTCAAACTGTTGCTGGAAGAAGGCGTGCTGCGCTGATCGCGCGGCACCCGATGCGGAGGAATAGCGCGATGATGCATGCCGATCTGATCGATCAGGAAGACTTTCGTGAGCGCCTGGTGGCGCTGGGTATCAGCATCCCGCCGGGGGTCACCGCCGAGCAGGCCTGCGAACAGGCTGTGAGCGGCCTCAGCCCGGAGCGCGCACTGGCCCTGCGGCGTCTGGTGGAAGAGCTGCTGGGTGGCAGCGCCACCCTGCTGCCGAATGTGCGCGAAGCCATTTCACGCACCCTGCTGCCGGCGCTGGTACCGCGCTGATAGCTGAAACCCATGAATGAGAAAGGGCGCCATTGGCGCCCTTTTTCTTTCCCGTAGGGTGCGCCGTGCGCACCTGGGAATACTTTGTGGGGGCGATTTCAATCGCCAAGCGGGCCGCAGGTCCGCCCTTCCGGTCCTGAGTGGGGCAGCTTCGCCGCCCTTGGCGAATGAATTCGCCCCTACAGGCTCCTCATTCGCCAAGGGAGGTGCGTTACACCACCCGCACGCTGGCGAAAGTGGACTCACCCTGGGCGCGGGTCAGGGCGACGCCAGCGGTGGACGGCGCGTTGCGTACCAGCTCATCCGGTACCGGCATGAGGGCCACCACGTTGGCGTTCTGGCCGGCGCGCTCATCACGCGGCGGGATGCCGAAATACTCGCGGTAGCACTTGGAGAAGTGCGGGGTGGACACGAAGCCGCACACCGACGCCACCTCGATGATGGACATGGCGGTCTGCTTCAGCAGCTGGCGGGCGCGGATCAGGCGCAGCTTCAGGTAATAGCGCGACGGCGAGCAGTGCAGGTATTTCTGAAACAGGCGCTCCAGTTGACGTCGGGAAACATCGACGTAGGTGGCCAGCTCGTCGAGGTCGATGGGCTCCTCCAGGTTGGCTTCCATCAGCGCGACGATTTCCTGCAGCTTCGGCTGGTTGGTGCCGAGCATGTGCTTGAGCGGTACGCGCTGGTGGTCCTGCTCGTTGCGGATGCGCTCGTAGATGAACATCTCGGAAATGGCGGCAGCCAGTTCGCGGCCGTGCTCGCGGGCGATCAGGTGCAGCATCATGTCCATCGGCGCGGTGCCGCCGGACGAGGTGTTGCGGTTGCGGTCGATGGAGAACAGGCGGGTGCTGATGCCGGCGCGGGGGAAGGCTTCCTGCATCGCCGCCAGGCATTCCCAATGCACGCTGCACTCGAAACCATCGAGCAGGCCGGCCTTGGCCAGTGCCCAGCTGCCGGTGCACACGGCGCCCAGCTGGCGGCCCTGGCGGGACTGGGACTGCAGCCACTGCACGTGTTCACGGCTGACACTGTGCTGGATGTCAACGCCGCCGCAGACGATCACGGCATCCAGCGCCGGGGCGTTGTCCAGGCCGCTGTCGGGGGTGATCTGCAGGCCGTCGCTGGCGCTCACGGGACGGGCATCCTGGCTGAGCGTGTACCAGCGATAGAGTTCGCGGCCGGAGAGGTGGTTGGCCATGCGCAGCGGTTCGACCGCGGATGCCAGGGAAATCAGGGTGAAGTTATCCAGCAGCAGGAAACCGATGGACTGGGGAACACGGTTCTGGGGTTGAGCCCCTTGGTTGAACTGTGACATCAGCGAAACCCTCAGCTAGGCACGGAGCGGAGCCTCGTTTAGAGGCTTTTTTGTTATGGCCTGGTCTTCAAAACCAGGGAATACCAAATCTAGGCAAAGGTCGTGCCTAGATTTATTGATCGTTCAATTAAAAACAGCAGATTCCTCCAAGGCCCGTGCCATTCGGCCTAGGCGTCAGCGACAGAATCATTCTGTTTACGACCGCGAGAGCCCGCATCCGGCGGGCCCTGGGGACTTAGGTAGCACAGGCGGTGTCAGCGAATGTCACCCCGCGCCATGGGACAATACCTTCAGTAACAGACGGAATATTCATAACCGGACCAGCCGGTCATAACCGCCCCGCCGCATCACGCACCAGAATTGGGCGGCGGCGGCCGCCCGTGATCGAGATCAGCACTCGATGGCGCTGACCGCCAGGCCACCGCGCGAGGTTTCCTTGTACTTGTCGTGCATGTCGGCGCCGGTGTCGCGCATGGTGCGGATCACCCGGTCCAGCGAGATGAAGTGCTCGCCGTCGCCGCGCAGGGCCATCTGCGCCG
>NZ_JACXBU010000021.1 GCF_014700075.1 Pseudomonas sp. JM0905a
AGCGGCGGGGTGGGCTTCTGGCTCAGCCAGTGCAGCACGGCGCCGTGCAGGACCAGGGCGAAGGCGCCCAGCAGCCAGGCTTCGCGGCGGCTGAGCACGCGGCTGTCGCCGGGGCGGCGGAAGACCGCGCGGTCCAGCGCCTGGCGCACCGGCACGCCGAGGTCACGGACCTCGCCTGGGCGGCGAACTTCCTGCCAGTGCAATTCACGGCCGCTGTCGGCTTCGAGGACATTGCCCATGGGCAAGACTCCTGGGGATAAAAAGGCCCGGCCTGTGCCTCCGGGCTTGTTGAATTGACAGCCGGCTCAAGGCCGGCGAGATGGCCGAGCTAGAGCGGTCGGCCATGGAGGGATGATTGGGGTGGAAGGCTTATCTCATAAAGTAATTTTTAATGATTTTGTAATTACTTTTAGAAATATATGTTTTTAAGTGCATGAATTTAAAAGACAATTTCTTATGCATGCCTTAAGAACATCGAAAATATGCCCGGCAGGCATCGAATGCCCCGTAGGTTGGTCCGAACGCAGCGAGGCCCAACATTGCGCGGTGTCGGATGCCACAAATCAGCCAAACCTGTCAGTGCGGTAGCGACAAGGCTTTCGGAACACGCGGCGCACCCTACAAACGCAAAAGCCCCCAGCGGATCGCTCCGGTGGGGGCTTTTGATTGGAGCAATCAGCTCTTGCGCAGGGTCTGGCTGCGCTGGCCGTCGATGCTCACCGGCACGTCACCGGCCAGGGTCACGCGGCGGACGATGCGCGGCTGGGTGTCGTAGTCGTCGACGGCGTAGTGCTGGGTCGCCCGGTTGTCCCAGATGGCCACGTCGCCGGCCTGCCAGCGCCAGCGCACGGTGTTCTCCAGGCGCGTGACGTGGCTCTGCAGCACGGTGAACAGGTGCGCCGAATCCGGCTGGGAGAAGCCCTTGATGCGCTTGACGAAGTGACCCAGCAGCAGCGTGCGCTCGCCGCTTACCGGATGCACCCGCACCACCGGATGCTCGGTCTCATAGACGGTGGAGGTGAACACCTTGCGGTACTGCTCCAGCTTCTCGGCGCTGACGTGCGGCCGTACGGCGGCGTAGTCGTACTCGTTGCTGTGAACCGCCCAGAGCTTGTCCGCCAGTTCGCGCAGTGGCGTCGGCAGGTCCTGGTAGGCGGTGGCGGTGTTGGCCCAGACGGTATCGCCACCGGCCTCCGGCGCCACCACGCTGCGCAGGATGGAAGCCTTGGGATAGGCGTCGACGAAGGTGACGTCGGTGTGCCAGGAGTTGGCGCGCTGGCCCTCGGCACCATCCAGTTGCAGCAGGTAATGGGTGCCCTCGCGCACCGGTACCGTGGGATGGGCCACTGGTTCCCCGAGCAGTTTGGCAAAGGCTTCCTGGCCTTGGTCGTCGAGCTGGGTCTGGCCGCGGAAGAAGATCACCTTGTACTGCACCAGCGCCGCCTGGATGGCTTCGAGGATGGCGGCGTCCAGGGTGGGCGACAGGGTGATGCCCCGGATTTCGGCGCCGATGCGGCCGGCGACCGGATGGATATCGAGTTCTACGGCCCGAGATTGGGCCAGTGCGGCATTGCTCATGGTGCGGTCCTCGTGTCAGCGGAGAAGGGCCATATGCTTATTCGATATATGTCTAATAAATTATCGAATGCGCATTTGACGGAATAAGAGCCTGCATTTAAAACCCCAGCCAATGCCGCGACAAATGCCTTCGCCCTATATTTTCGATGCCGGAAAAGCACCATGGATCTGCGCCAGCTCCGCTACTTCATCGCCCTGATCGAACACCGCAGTTTTGTTCGCGCGGCTGACGCCATGGGCATCACCCAACCGGCCTTCAGCCGCAGCATCCAGGGCCTGGAACAAGACTTCGGCTGCCAGTTGGTGGACCGAGGCAGCAAGGATCTGCGCCCAACGCCCGAGGGCCAGGTGGTGCTGCAACATGCCCTGCGCCTGGTGCAGGGGGCAAGCAATCTGGTGCGCGAAATCGACCAGATGACCAAGCTGGATGCCGGCGAGCTGCATTTCGGCGCGGGACCGGCACCGGCCACCAAGCTGGTGCCGGATGCGCTGGCCAGCTTCATGCGCCTCTACCCGCGCATCCACACCCATTTCGAAGTGAACAACTGGGAAGTCCTGGGGCGGCGCCTGGCCCGCGAGGAAATCGAGTTCTTCATCGCCGACGTACGCCAGTTCGAAGCTGACCCCAACTTCCAGACCCGTCCGCTGACGCCACGTTACGGGCGTTTCTTCTGCCGCCAGGGACACCCACTGCTGGCCAAGGAGAGTCTGTCCACCAATGACATGTTCGACTACCCGCTGGCGGCCACGCGCCTGCCAGCGGGTATTCGCAAGCTGCTGGCGAGCTACAGCGGCAAGGCGGATTTCCAGCTCAGCCTGGAATGCGACCACGTGCCCACCCTGGTGCAGGTGGTGCGCCAGACCGATGCCATCGGCATCGCCCAGCAGGAAACCATTGCCCCGCTGCTGGAGCGCGGCGAACTGGCCCTGCTGCACTGGCGCAACCTGCCCGAGCGGATGGACAGCCTGGCCGCGCGCTGCGGCATCGTCACCCGCACGGGCTATCGCCTGTCGCCGGCGGCGCGGGCGCTGATCGAGGTGCTGGTGGAGATGGATGCGGTGGAGGTGGCGGCGTAGGGGCTTTTGTTGCCCTCACCCCAGCCCTCTCCCTGAAGAGGAGAGGGGGCGTCCGTGCGGGCGATCTGGCAGGTGCAGAACCTACATTTCCCTCACCCCAACCCTCTCCCAGGGGGAGAGGGGGCCATCCGTGCAGGCGTCCGGGCTGCTGCGCTCCCCGTGAGCGAATTCATTCGCGATGCCCTGTGGATAAAAAAAGCCGCCTTGCGGCGGCTCTCATGACTCCCTGTCTGTGACCTCCTGTCCAAGACCTCCCTGTCAACGCGAGGCCTGTCCTGGCCCCTGCAAGGCCGCGTCGATGAAACGCGGATCCACCCATTCGCTCACCTGGAATCCCCGGCGGATCAGGCGTTCCTTGGCCGCCAGATCCACACCCTGCTGAAGCAGGGTGATGAATTCGGCATCCAGGCGGGGATCGAAGTACCGGCTGAAATTCTCCTGGGCCAGGTCGTTCTTGAGAATCGCCGGCGGGTAGCTGGCCAGGCGCGATACCAGTTCCACGTAGGCGTCCTTGTTGGCGTCGTCACGCAGCCAACTCACCGCCTGCTGTTGGGCCTTTACCAGGCGTCCCACCACATCCGGATAATTTCGGATGAAGTCACCGGTGGCCACCAGCACAGCCTGGGTGCTGCCGGCGCCGTCAAGGTCGCGGGAGCTCAGTGGCAGCTCCGCGAGACCGCGCTCGCGCAGGGCGATCAGGTTGGAGAGACCCCAGGTCGCATCGATCTGCTTGGCGGCCAGGGCCGAGCTGGCGGCGTTGAAGTCGAGGTTGATCACTTTCAGGTCGCGCTCGCTGAGGCCCTGGCTGGCCAGGGCGCTGGCGAAGGAAAGCTGGAGGGCGGTACCACGGAACACGGCGACGCGTTTGCCCTTGAGGTCCTGCAGGGTCTTGATGCCGGAGCCCGGTACCACGCCGAGGTAACTCTTCACGCCACGGGTATTGGCGCTGACCACCCGGGTATCCAGGCCGTTGGCCTTGCCGACGATGGCCGCCAGGTCTCCGAGGTAGGCGAAGTCAACCTGGCCGTTGGCCAGGGCTTCGTTGATCACCGGGCCGGCGCCCTTGAAGAAGCGCCAGTCAATACGGATACCGTCCTTGGCGAACTCCTGCTCGAAGAGCTTGCGCTCACGCAGGACGTCAACCACGCCGCCACCACTGTGCCCGCTGCCGGCGCTGAGGTCGGGCACGGCGATGCGGATGGATTCGGGTTGGGCCGAGGCGGCCTGGGCGGCCAGCGGAAAGGCTCCGAGCAGACCGATCAGCAATGGCGAGGCAAAGGCCCCGAGAACAAGGTTGAGCAGGGTTTTCATGCTGGCGCGCTCCTTGGCTGGCTGCCGCCGGCAATCACCGGCGCTGTGGAGCGGAAGCTAGGCGCGAGTTCATAGGCCAAACAAATATTAAAAATTCATTTTTTTGTAACTGAACGACCTAAGCGAAGCGCGGCGCGGCCTGCGACGGGGCATGCAGCAAAGGCATAAAAAATATGAGCAGAAGGCATCGGTCGGCGCCTTCCCGTCGTTGAATCAGCGTGTTTTTATCAACATAAGTCATTAATTAATTTATTTTTATTCCACAAACGAATAATTAAAGAACCATCGTTCGGGAGATGGAAATGAGCCGACCCCTGACCTGGGCGCCCGCTGCACTTGCCCCTCCGGCCTGGCTGCGCGGTCATGCCGATGCCCTTCTGCCCTGGCTGCTGCCCCTTGGCCCGGCCCTGCTCTGGGTGCTCGCGAGCCGCTTCCACTGGATGAGCGAGCAGATCCTGCCGGCGCCCGCGCTGGTCTGGCAGAGCGCCGTGGAATTCGGCTCCGGCGAACTCTGGAGCCACCTGTGGATAAGCCTGCAGCGGCTGTTCTGGGGGTTGCTGGCGGGTGTCGCCGGCGGCCTGTTGCTGGGCACCTGGCTGGGCGCTTCGAAACGTGCCGAGGCGCTGGTGTACCCGACCTTCGTAGCCCTGGCGCAGATCCCCACCCTGGCCTGGATTCCGCTGTTCATGCTGTTCTTCGGCATCGGCGAGCTGCTCAAGCTGGTGGTGCTGATCAAGGCGGTGGTGGTCCCGGTAACCCTGCATACCCTGGTGGGCGTGCGCGATGCCCAGCCCAAGCTGCGCGAGGCCGCCGCCGTGCTGCGCCTGCCCCGGCACCTGCTGTTCCTGCGCCTGCTGCTGCCGGCCGCCCTGCCCGCCTTCCTCGCCGGCTTTCGCCTGGCCCTGGCCACCGGCTGGACGTCGCTGCTGGCGGTGGAGCTGCTGGCCTCCAGCGAAGGCCTGGGCTACCTGATGGTCTGGGGCCGCCAGCTGTTCATGCTCGATCTGGTGTTCCTCTGCATCCTGCTCATCGGCCTGGTCGGGGCGCTGATGGACCGCGGCTTTGGCGTAGTGGAACGGCACCTGTTGCATTGGCCGCAGCCAGCCACTGGCGAGCAGCGCAAGCGTCATGCCGCCGGTGGCTGGCGACGTCTGCAAGGCGCCCTGCTGCCCCTTGCTCTGCTGACAATCTGGCAGGCCAGCAGCAGCCTCGGCTGGGTCGACCGCAACATCCTCGCCTCGCCGCTGGACGTGGCGCACAGCCTGGCGGACGGCTTCAACGATGGCTCCCTGCCCCAGGCCATGCAGCTAAGCCTGCAACGCACCCTGGCCGGGCTGTCCGTTGGCGGCGGTGCGGGCTTCCTGCTGGGCCTGCTGCTGGGACTCTCGCCCCAAGCCGAACGCCTGCTGGGGCCGAGCCTGTCGGCGCTGCGCCAGGTGGCCCTGTTCGCCTGGGTGCCGCTGCTCACCGCCTGGTTCGGCCTGGGCGAAGCGGCCAAGGTGGTGTTCGTCAGCCTCGCGGCCTTCTTCCCGCTGTTCATCGCCACCCAGCGCGGCATCGCCGGCCTGTCGCCACAACTGGAGGAAGCCGCTCGCGCACTGCGCCTGAACCTGGGCAAGCGCCTGCTCCTGCTGGTGCTGCCCGGTGCGGCCCCGGCGATTTTCGCCGGCCTGCGCCTAGCGCTGATCTATGCCTGGCTGGGGACCATCGGCGCCGAGTACTTCATGCCGTCCGATGGCGGCATCGCCAGCCTGATGCTCGGCGCGCAACAGCTGTTCCGCATGGATCAGGTCATGGCCGCCATGGTGCTGGTGGGCCTGGTCGGCGCCCTGCTCGGCGCTCTCGGACAACGCATCGAAACGCGCGCGACGCGCTGGAGACACGCATGAATGCTTTCAATCCCTCGGCCCGGGAAGCGGCCAACCAGCCCCACGCCATCGCGCCCCTGGTCAGCTTCGATCGGGTGGGCAAGGTCTTCTCGGTCGACGGCCAGGCCTTCGAGGCCATCCAGGATTTCAGCCTGGCGATCAACGAGGGCGAGTTCATCGCCATCGTCGGCTCCAGCGGTTGCGGCAAGTCCACGCTGTTGCGCCTGCTGGTGGGGCTGGATACGGAATTCAGCGGTGAAATCCGCGTGGACGGTGCGCCAGTGGCGGGCATCGGCGGCGAGCGCGGCATCGTGTTCCAGGAGCACCGGCTGTTCCCCTGGCTGACGGTGGCGCAGAACATCGGCCTGGGGCTGGTGAACGAGAAACTCACCCAGGGCGAGCGAGCCCGGCGGGTGCACGAGTTCGTGCAACTGGTGGGACTGAAGGGATTCGAGTCGGCCTATCCGCACCAGCTTTCCGGCGGCATGGCGCAGCGCGTGGCGATCGCCCGCGGCCTGGTGGCCAGCCCGCGCATCCTGTTGCTCGACGAGCCTTTCGGCGCCCTCGACGCGTTGACTCGCCAGCAATTGCAGGACGAGCTGCTGGCCATCCGCGAACGCTCCGGCATTACCACCCTGCTGGTCACCCACGACGCCGAGGAAGCCATCTACCTGGCCGACCGTGTGGTGGTGATGGCGCCGAGGCCGGGGCGGATCAAGTCGGTGGTGGAGATCGAGCTGCCCCACCCGCGCCAGCGCACCGGAGCGGATTTCCACAGGTTGCGGGAGCAGTTGCTGCACCAGCTCACGGGGGATGGCGACTACCTGCCGCCGGTTCTGCAGCGGGTGGAGGGGGTACGGCCGGAGTTCATTGCGCTCTGATCGGCGTCGGCCCCGGAAATGTTGGGCTTCGCTGCACGATCAATCGGCGAGGACGATCTGGTCCTTGCCACCGCGCTTGGCCTGGTACATGGCCGCGTCGGCGCGGGCGTAAAGGCTGTCGAGGTTGCCGTCGTCGCGCAGGTTGGCCAGACCCTGGCTGACGGTGATGCCGAAGCTCGCGCCGTCAACGTTGAAGACCAGGCGGTGCACTTCCCGCTGCAGGCGTTCGGCGATCTGCAACGCCAGGTCCGGCGGGCAGCCGGGCAGCAGCGCGGCGAATTCCTCGCCACCGATGCGGCCGAACAGGTCGCCCCGGCGCAGCGTGTTGGCGCCGCACTGGGCGATGCGCTGCAACACCTGGTCGCCGATCTGGTGGCCGTGGGTGTCGTTGATCTTCTTGAAGTCATCCACGTCCAGCAGGATGAACGCCAACGGGCTACCGAACTGCACGGAGTGCTCGAACTCGCGCTGGGCACATTCGAAAAAGTGCCGGCGGTTGCTGCTCCTGGTCAGCACGTCGGTGGTGGCCAGGCGGTGCAGTTCGCCTTCCAGCTGTTTCTTCTCGGTAATGTCTTCGGCGATGCCAACCACGATGGTCGAATGCCCTTGCCCGCCACGCTGGCTGATGAAGCACTTGTCGCTGATCCAGCGGAGCTGGCCGTCGGCGCGGATGATGCGGTACTCGCGCGCTTCGATGGCGCCCTTCTCCAGCACGTCGGCGAAGCTCTGCGCGGCGTAGTCCAAGTCGTCCGGGTAGATGCAGTTGCGCCACTCGCTGTAGTCCGCCAGCAGCAGTGCTGCCGAACGGCCGAACATGGTCTCGTAGGCAGGGCTGACGTAGATGATCCGCTGGGCCTCCCAGTCGAAAGCCCAGAGCACGGCATTCACGCTGCCCAGCAGGCTGCTGTAGATCGCTTCGCGCTCGCGCAGCCGTTCCACCTCGCCACGGCTGTGAAGCAGGGCGAGGGTGAGTTTTTCCAGTTCGCTTGGGGATTCGAGGGACGTTTCCATTCGGCCACTACCTTAAAAGGACCTGCCTTCGACAGATTAGGCGGGCAAAAGTGCTGCCGGCGGTCGAGCCGACGGTCAGGCGTGGCTGGCATGACGGAAGGCGGCGAAGCGGTTGAGCAACCGGTGCAGGGCGAACACCGCCACCAGAGTCAGGAACACCGCCACGCACACCGAACTCAGGCGGTAGGCGATGGAATAGACAACATCGTGCTGCGGGGTGAGGTACTGGCCGAATACGATGGCCAGGGTGGTCAACGCGCCGAAGCCGATGCCCTGGGCGCCTTCCAGCACATGGATGCGGGCGCAGCAGAAGGCCGCCGTCCAGTACATCAGGGTGACCAGTGGCAGCACGTCGTAGTGGCTGTAGAGCACCAGTTGCAGCACCAGCCCGATGGCGCAGCCCAGCAGGGTGCCCATGGCGCGGATGCGCCCGGCGAAGCGGATGCCGTTCCAGTGCATGGGGAACAGCACCAGGATCGACGCCACCTGGGCCGACAGCGAATCACGCAGGTCGAAGCTCTGGAACACCATGAACGACAGGGTGGCGATGGTGGCCCCGAGCACGGCCTCGTGGCGCTGGCTGGGCAGGTCCTTGGCGGGCACCTGCCGGGACGGGCGCGGCTCGGCGTCGGGGAAGAGGTAGAACATCAGCCAGGCGATCAGCACGGTCAAGCCGGCAGCCACCAGGTTGCTGGTGACCAGGTCGTAGAGGTGGGTATCCGGGTAGCTGGCGAAGTGCAGCTGGATGGACAGGAACACACTGCCCAGTGCGCCGAACATGAACAGCGGCCCCTGGGCCATCAGGCGGAAACGCCAGAAGAACGCCAGGAAGGTCAGGGGCACCATCAGCTGCGGCCGGTCGCCGAACAGGCCATAGATCAGCAGCACTTCGAGGCTGACCACCACCGACTGCAGGAGGAACTGGCGGACGACATGGGCGTTGATGCTCGGTGTGAGGCCGAGCAGTAGCATGGGGTAGACGCAGAAGAAGGAACCATTGTCCCAGCCCATCAGCTTGCAGATGAACAGCCCGAGGGTGCCGCCGCCGGCGAGGCGCAGGCACTGGCGCAGGTCGTTCTCGGTGAGGGCGGTCTTGCGGCTCATCAGTACACGTAATGCAGGATGCTGATCACGGCGATCTGCAGGCGGCCGAAAAGGTCGGCCAGGTGCGAGTCACGCGGATAGAGCTGGACCGTCGCCTTGGCGCCGCTCGGCAGTGCGTGGGGCAGGGCTTCGGTAAGGCTGACGTGCAGGCGCTGGCGCTGGGCGTCACGCACCCAGCGGTCGGAAATCGCCGGGGCGGCGAGGTCGCCGTTGGCATCGAGCTGGCCCTCCTTCACGCCGGCGTCGATGGCGCTGACGCGGGCGGAGAAGATGTGTCCGGGCAGGGCGTCGAACACCACCGAGGCGCCGTCGTCCAGGCGCACGTAGCGCAGGGCCTTCTCGCGGAAGTCGGCGCTGATGTCGGCGTCGTCCGCCACCAGGGCGGCCACCGGGTTGCCGGCATGCAGGAAGGCACCGGGGGATAGCTGGAGGTTGCTCAGGGTGCCGGCGCGCTCGGCGCGCACTTCGCTGTATTCAAGTTGCAGGCGAGCCTGCTCCAGGGCGTTGCGGGCCTGGCGCAGGCGCAGGTTGTCGTCACCGGCGGCACCGCGCTGGGCCGACAATTCTCGAATTCGTGCACCGGCGGCAGCCAGTTTGGCCTGGGCCGCCTGGTGCTGGGCTTGGGTCTGTTCGAAGAGCTGGCGCGACACGTGCTGGCTCTGCACCAGGCGGCCGAGGCGCGCGGCCTCACGCTGCAGCTCGGTGGCCGAGGCATGGGCGGCGGTCTGGTCGGCGCGGGCGGCGGCGATGGCGGCGTCGAGCTGGCGGTTGTCCTGCCCGGCCTGCTCCAGCGCCAGCTCGGCAGCGCTTACGGCGAGGCGGAAGGGTTCGGGGTCGAGGCGGAACAGCAGTTGGCCGGCCTCGACGTGCTGGTTGTTGGCAACGGCGACATCCAGGACCTGGCCGTCCACCCGTGGGGCAATGCGCAGCACCGGGCGGGTCAGTTGCGCCTGGGGCGTGATGGGCATCCACAGGTCCGCCGCAAGGAAGTAGGCGAACAGCAGGACGAACAGGACGATGGCCGCCTGGACCCGACGGGCGAATCTTTGATCCGGAGTCATGCGTACCTCGAAGGGGCCCGCAGCGAAGGCGGGTGGGAAGACTGGAACGGCAAGACCTCGGCCTTCGCCGCTCTGGGGAGCCAGTATATTTATCAGGGAATCGTGGATAATCTCGCGATTGAGAGAAGCTGCCTTACACGAGGGGTAACAATGGACACGCTCCACAGCATGCGGGTTTTCGTCCGGGTGATAGACACCGGCAGCTTCACTGCCGCCGCCCAGGCCATGGACCTGTCCACCGCCCAGGTGTCTCGCCTGGTGTCGGAGCTGGAGCAGCAGCTCCAGGCCCGCCTGCTGCATCGCACCACCCGCCGCCTGGCACTGACCGAAGTGGGCGAACGCTACCTGCAGCGCTGCCGGCAGATCCTCGGCGAAGTGGACGAAGCCGCCGCCGAGGCGCGCGGCGCCCATCTCAAGCCCCACGGCCGTCTGCGCGTGCACACCATGACCGGCCTCGGCCTGCAGCACCTCACTCCGTTGGTGGCGCGCTACTCCGAGCTCTATCCGGAAGTGGTGGTGGAGCTGACCCTGTCCCAGCGAACCCCCGACCTGCTGGAAGACGGCCACGACGTCATCATCACCTTCGCCCGCGAGTTGCCCGACTCGCAGATGGTGGCCCAGGTGCTAGGGCCGATGTTCAGCGTTCTCTGCGCCGCGCCCGGTTACCTGAAGAAGCACGGCGTCCCCATCGGCCCGACGGACCTCCAGCATCACCGCTACCTGCGCCTGCTCGACCCACTCTATGAGGACAGCTGGGTGTTCAACGGCGAGCAGGGCGAGTTCAACGTGCTGCCCGCCGAGAGCTTCCAGGTGAACGTCGCCGAGTCCCTGGCCAAGGCCGCCCAGGCCGGCATGGGCATCTGCCTGCTGCCCTCCTTCGTCGCCTGCCCGCCCATGCGCGAGGGCAAACTGCTGCGGCTGCTGCCGGAGCACCGCCTGCGTGAGCGCAACATCTATGCGATCTACCCGTCGCGGCGTTTCCTCGACGCCAAGATCAAGACCTGGGTGGAGTTCCTCAAGGCGGAGCTGCCCCCGTTGCTGACCCAGGACGAGACCCTGCTGGAAGATCCGAAGCACTGGGCCATCAATTCCAAATTGTTGCGTCGCGAGAAATAGTTCTTCACTGAAACCGCTATTTTTCCCCTGCCGGGGCCTCCCTAAGATGGCGCCATGTTTCGCAAGAAACCATCTGAGAGGTTCCAAGTTATGCAACGTAATGCGATTTTTGCCGCCATTTTCTCCGCAATTCCTCTGTTTTTCTCGCAACTCACCCTGGCCGAAGAATCCGGCACCTTTGTTGCGCGTAACGCAGCGCTGGCCGAGCAGCGCGCTGACGCCGCCCAGCAGGAAGCCATCGCCAAGCAAGGCGCCGATCAGCAGAAGCAGTCCGACGCCCGCCAGGACAGCTGATCCCCGCCCCTCCCTGTTCTCCACCTCCTGACGTTGATGCGTGACAGCTCCTTTATCGACGTCCTGTTCAGGCCGCTCACCATGAGCGGCCTTTTTTTGCGCTGTCCGCAACCAACACCAGGAGGCTGACGTTTCACCGGCCTAGTCGCCCGCCAGAGGCGGCCGTGCCGCGACCCCTTGCACTGCCAAGACCAAAGGAGCAACAAGAACGTGAACGCCAAGTACCTGATGACCCCGCTCGCCCTCGCGCTGCTGGCCGCCAACGCACAGGCCGACGATGCCGCCGCAGGCGAAGGCTTCGTCGAGGGTTCCCATCTGACCATCCAGACCCGCAACTACTACTTCAACCGCGACCGCCGCGACCCGCAGGCGCAGAACAGCCAGGAATGGGGCCAGGGCTTCATCGGCCTGTTCAGCTCCGGCTACACCCCGGGCACGATCGGCGTTGGCGTGGATGCCTACGGCATGCTCGGCCTGAAGCTGGACGGCGGTGGCGGTACCGGCGGCTCGTCCATTCTTCCGGTCACCGCACCGGACAAGGAGGGGCTCAAGTTCGGCGAAGCACCGGATTCCTTCTCCAGCGGTGGCGCGGCGCTCAAGCTGCGTGCCTTCGACTCCGAGCTTAAGCTCGGCGACCAGTTCATCAGCAACCCGGTGATCGCAGGCGGCGCCACCCGCATGCTGCCGCAGACCTTCCGTGGCGTGAGCCTGGTCAACCAGAGCGTCCAGGACCTGCGCCTGGAAGGCGGTCAGGTGAGCTTCAACAAGCCCTACAACCAGAGCGGCCACCGCCGCATCGACACCTCCTACGGCGTCTTCCCGGACGACCGCAAGAGCCACCACATCAGCTGGCTGGGCGGCACCTGGACCGGCATCGAAGGGCTCTCCAGCAGCCTCTATGCCGCCGAGCTGCAGGATGTCTGGAAGCAGTACTACGCGAACCTCGACTACAACTGGCAGCTGAACGAGCTGGTCAGCCTGAACCCCGGCATCAACTACTACCGCACCCAGGACGCCGGTGACGCCCTGCTCGGCGACATCGAGAACAACACCTACAGCGCACACTTCGCGGTAGGCATCGGCCACCACACCGTCACCGCCGTCTACCAGAAGGTCAACGGCAACACGCCGTTCGACTACATCAACCAGGGCGACAGCATCTACCTGGACAACTCCCAGCAATACTCGGACTTCAACGGCCCCAACGAGGAATCCTGGAAGCTGCAGTACGCCTACGACTTCGCCGGCCTCGGCATCCCCGGCCTGAGCGCCCAGGCAGCCTACTCCCGTGGCGAGCTGGACCTGACCAAGGTTGACCCGAACAGCCCCGGTTACGGCTACTGGTTCAGCGCCGACGGCAAGAATGCCAAGCACTGGGAGCGCGACCTGGACATCCGCTATGTGGTCCAGCAAGGCCCGGCGAAGGACCTCGCCCTGCGCGCCCGCTGGGCCAACCATCGTGGCGGCAACGGCTACAGCGCGGTGGACAACGACATCGACGAGCTGCGCCTGATTGTGGACTACCCGATCGAGGTGTTCTGAAGCCCGCGCGGGAGCCTTCTTGTGGGGGCGATTTCAATCGCAAAGGGCAGCGCAGCTGACCCCCGGCATTGCAGGCCGAACCTGCGGTCCGGTCAGCGAATGAATTCGCCCCCACAAGCTTCGGAACGCCCCGTGCCCATGAAAAAGGCCGGCATTGAGCCGGCCTTTTTCATGGGCTTCCAGCGTCAGGCGGTAGCCGGACGCAGGGAGTAGGTCTTCAGCTGTTCGGCAAAGTCACGCAGAGACTGGATGCCGCTGGCCTCGGCCTCGTGCACCCACTGTTTCATGGCTTCGAGCATCTCGTGGCCATTGGCGCTGGTCTTGACCCATATCTGCTGAAGCGCCAGGCGCTTCTCGTAGATCACCTTGAGGGCGTGGCTCTGCTCCAGCATGGCGGCGATGCGCGCCTGGTGGCCTTCGTCGAGCAGGCTGGTCTCGCGGGAGAGCAGGCGCTTGGCGCGACGGAACAGGTGGCGGACAGACTCGTCGGCCTTGGCCAGTTCCTGCTTCACCAGCGGGCCGATCACCAGCTTGCGGTACTGGGCCATGATCTGGAAACGGTTGTTGAGGATGGCCATGGCGGTGTCCATGTCCATGCTGCCCTTGCCTTCGACGCGATGGGCAATGGGCGCCACGCGCTGCACCTTGGCAAGACCAAGGAAGCTGAACAGCTTGATCCACGCCCAACCCATGTCGAACTCCCACTTCTTCACCGACAGCTTGGCGGAGTTCGGGTAGGTGTGATGGTTGTTGTGCAGCTCTTCACCGCCGATGAGGATGCCCCAGGGCACCAGGTTGGTGGCAGCGTCGCGGCATTCGAAGTTGCGGTAGCCGATGGCATGGCCCAGGCCATTGATCACGCCGGCGGCCCAGACGGGAATCCAGGCCATCTGCACGGCCCAGATGGTGATGCCGGCAGCACCGAACAGCGCCAGGTCGATCAGGGCCATCAGTACCACGCCGCCGATGGGGTAGCGGCTGTAGACGTTGCGCTCCATCCAGTCATCCGGGCAGTTCTTGCCGTAGATGCGCAGGGTCTCTTCATTCCTGGCCTCTTCCGCATACAGCTCGGCGCCCTTGCGCAGAACGGTCCACAGGCCCTTGACTACCGGGCTATGGGGATCGTCGGCGGTTTCGCACTTGGCGTGGTGCTTGCGGTGGATGGCGGTCCACTCACGGGTGTTCATGGCGGTGGTCATCCACAGCCAGAAGCGGAAGAAATGCTTGAGCGCCGGATGCAGCTCCAGCGAACGGTGCGCCGAATAACGGTGCAGATAGACGGTGACGCTGACGATGGTGATGTGGGTCAGCACCAGAGTGACCGCCACCAGTTGCCACAGCGACAGGTCAAGGAATCCGTTGTACCACATGGATGGTGTTGCCTCGGGTGATGTGAATCGGGGCTTGTTGTGCGAATCTGGCTCGAATTATCACAAAGCGCCCGTAGAAAACCATCCTCTCTTTTAGATAGAAGCCCCCCGGTCGTCGGTTGCTCCTATAATGCGCACCTCATGTGTGATCCCAGCCAGGAAGGCCGCGCCCATGCGTTCCAAATTCAGCGCCCTGAAACTGGTGCTTCCCTATTCCGTTCTGGCCAGCCTCTGGGTACTGTTCAGCGACCGCATCCTGCTTGCCCTGGTGAACGACCCGGAGCATCTGGCCGAGCTACAGACCGCCAAGGGGCTGCTCTTCGTGCTGGTCACCAGTGTGCTGCTGTTCGCCCTGACCTGCCTGCAACTGCGCCATCTAAAGGAATACCTGGACGCCCGCCGTGCCCACGAGAGCAGCCTGCGCCAGGCCGCCGCGGTCTTCGACAGCACCCAGGAAGGCGTGCTGGTCACCGATGCCGAAAGCCGCATCGTCCACGTCAACCGCGCCTTCGCCCGCATCACCGGCTTCGAGGAAGCCGAAGTGCTTGGCAAGAACCCGCGAATTTTCAGCTCCGGGCGCCACACCCCAGCCTTCTACCAGGCCATGTGGCATGCGCTGACAAACCGCTATGAGTGGAGCGGCGAGGTCTGGAACCGGCGCAAGAATGGCGAGATCTACCCGTTGTGGCAGAACCTCCGCGCCATCCACGACGAGGACGGCCAGCTCACCCATTACGTGGCGGTGTTCTCCGACATCAGCGCGATCAAACGCTCCCAGCACGAACTGGACTTCCTCGCCCACCACGACCCGCTGACCAACCTGCCCAACCGGCTGCTATTCACCGAGCGCGTCGAGCAGGTGCTGGAGCGCACCCGCCGCGAGAAGCAGCACGGCGCGGTGCTGCTGCTGGACCTGGACCACTTCAAGCACATCAACGAAAGCCTTGGCCACTCCCAGGGCGACCTGCTGCTGAAGATGGTCGGCGTGCGCCTGCAGGGCCTGCTGGAAGGCGGCATGACCCTGGCCCGCCTGGGCGGGGACGAGTTCGGCGTGCTTTGGGATAACTGCCCCCAGGCCAACCAGGCGGCGGAACTGGCCGAGCGCATCCGCGCCGATCTGTCGACGCCCTTCCGCCTGGGTGGCCACGATCTGTTCATCAGCACCAGCCTCGGCATCAGCCTGTTCCCGGATGACGACGCCAACGTCGAGCAGGTGATGCGCAACGCCGACTCGGCGCTGTTCAAGGCCAAGAGTTCGGGCCGCGACTCCTATGCCTTCTACAGCCAGGAGCTGACCGAGCAGGCGCGCCAGCGCATCGAGCTGGTCAGCGCCCTGCGCCTGGCGCTGGAACGGGACCAGTTGCGGGTTCACTACCAGCCCATACAGTGCCTGGCGGACGGCCGCCTGATCGGTTTCGAGGCGCTGGTGCGTTGGGAGCACCCCGTGCGTGGCCTGGTGCCGCCCGGCGAGTTCCTGCCAGTAGCCGAAGAAAGCGGGTTGATCGGCAGCATCGACACCTGGGTGCTGGAACAGGCCTGCCGGCAGATGCAGCACTGGCTGGAGCAGGGCCACGCGCTGTCCTTCATGGCGGTGAACCTGTCCTGCCGGCTGTTCCGCCGCGCCGAACTGGATGGTGAAGTGGCGCGCGTGCTGGCCACCACCGGCCTGGACCCGAAACACCTGGAGCTGGAAATCACCGAAAGCGCGGTGATGGAAGACCCGGACACCGCCGAGGCCCTGCTTACCCGTCTGCGCGATCTGGGCGTGCGCCTGGCCATCGACGACTTCGGGACGGGCTATTCCTCGCTCCAGCGCCTCAAGCGCCTGCCGGTACACAAGCTGAAGATCGACCAGAGCTTCATCCGAGGCCTGCCTGAAGACCAGAACGATATCGCCATCGCCAGCGCGGTCACCGCGCTGGGCCACAGCCTGGGCCTGAGTGTGCTGGCCGAAGGCATAGAGGCCGACGCCCAGGCCGGATTCCTCCGCGAACTGGGTTGCGATTACGGCCAGGGCTACCTGTTCAGCCGCCCGCTGCCGGTGGATGAAGTCGAGCGCCTTTGGCAAGTCGCTTGAGAGTGGCGACACCGGCGGCACCCGCCACCGCAGGCGCGCCGATCTGCTCGCCCTAGCCGAATCCACTTCTGGTTATATAAAAATTCTTAAATAGTATTTTTAAGAATATTAGGAGCCTGATTAAGATTCGCTCCACGCCACGCGGAACACCTACCTGTCCCTCGCCGCGGGCCCCAATTCAAGGAGCACGATCATGAGCGCAACCCTTCGTAGCGTGGAAGGCCAGGACGAGGCCAGCATCCTGCGCGAAATCCAGGCCGCCCTGCATGGCCTGCGTTTCGGCTCGGTGGAAATCACCGTGCACAACGGCCAGGTAGTGCAGATAGAACGCAAGGAAAAATTCCGCTTGCAGCAACCCAACCAGCGCAATCACTGATCCACCAGATTCCATTCAAGCCTCGCGAGGCTTGAGGCCCGACCGGACGGCCGGAGGGCGTTTCGACGAACACACAACAACCAGCCCTAGCCAACACTTAAAAAAATTCCAGTTTCCAGGAGCTTGATATGTCGATTCGCCGCTTCGCCCTCGCCGCCCTCGCCAGCGCCCTGATCGCCGGCCCGGCTGCCGCCGCCACCGAACTGCTCAACGTGTCCTACGACCCGACTCGCGAGCTCTACCAGGAATACAACGCTGCCTTTGCCAAACACTGGAAGGCTGAAGGTGGCGACGACGTGAAAATCCAGCAATCCCACGGTGGCTCCGGCAAGCAGGCCCGTGCCGTGATCGACGGCCTGAAGGCCGACGTGGTGACCCTGGCCCTGGCCGGCGACATCGATGAGCTGCAGAAACTCGGCAAGCTGATCCCGGCAGACTGGCAGGCGCGCCTGCCGCAGAACAGCACCCCCTACACCTCGACCATCGTGTTCCTGGTACGCAAGGGCAACCCCAAGGGCATCAAGGACTGGGGCGACCTGACCAAGGAAGGCGTTGAAGTCATCACCCCGAACCCTAAAACCTCCGGCGGCGCCCGCTGGAACTTCCTGGCCGCCTGGGCCTGGGCCAAGAAGCAGTACGGTAGCGACGCCAAGGCACAGGAATACGTGAAGGAGCTGTACAAGCACGTACCGGTACTGGATACCGGCGCCCGTGGCTCGACCATCACCTTCGTCAACAACCAGATCGGCGACGTGCTGCTGGCCTGGGAAAACGAAGCCTTCCTGGCTCTGAAAGAGCAAGGCGGCGAAAACTTCGAGATCATCGCGCCGAGCCTGTCGATCCTGGCCGAGCCGCCGGTATCAGTAGTCGACAAGAACGTCGACAAGAAGGGCACCCGCAAGGTCGCCGAAGCCTACCTGCAGTACCTGTACAGCGAGGAAGGCCAGCGTATCGCGGCGAAGAACTTCTACCGTCCGCGTAACGAGAAAGTCGCGGCCGAGTTCGCCAAGCAATTCCCGAAACTGGACCTCGTGACCGTGGACAAGGACTTCAACGGCTGGAAAGAAGCCCAACCCAAGTTCTTCAACGACGGCGGCATCTTCGACCAGATCTACCAGGCGCAGTAACGATGGTGGGTTTCGCAGCCAGTAGGGTGGATCACGCTTCACCGATCCACCATCGACCTCCGCGCGGGCGCCGATGGTGGAAGTAAAAAGCGACTTCCACCCTACAGCTTGATGAGCTCCAGGGAGGGAGCAAAACCAGGCCTGATCCACGGATCGGGCCTGTTTGCTGGAAGCGGCTCGACGGGGCCGGCTCCGGAAAACCAAGCGTTCCAACGCAGAGTAAGGACAGAACATGTCACGACGCATATCCCCGGTCATACCCGGCTTCGGGCTGACCCTGGGATACACCCTGGTGTATCTCAGCCTGCTGGTCCTGATTCCCCTGGGTGCCCTGTTCCTCAAGACGACGCAACTGAGCTGGGATCAGTTCTGGACCATCATCAGCGCCCCCCGCGTGATCGCCGCCCTCAAGCTCAGTTTCGGCACCGCCCTGGCCGCCGCCGTGATCAACGGCATCATCGGCACCCTGCTGGCCTGGGTCCTGGTGCGTTACGACTTCTTCGGCCGCAAGGTCATCGACGCCATGGTCGACCTGCCCTTCGCACTGCCCACTGCGGTTGCCGGTATCGCCCTCACCGCCCTCTATGCGCCCGCCGGCCTGGTGGGCCAGTTCGCCACCGACCTCGGCTTCAAGATCGCCTACACCCCGCTCGGCATCACCCTGGCGCTGACCTTCGTCACCCTGCCCTTCGTGGTACGGACGGTGCAGCCGGTGCTGGCCGACATCCCCCGCGAAGTGGAAGAAGCTGCCGCCTGCCTCGGTGCCAAGCCGTTGCAGATATTCCGCCACGTGCTGCTGCCAGCGCTGCTGCCAGCCTGGCTGACTGGCTTCGCGCTGGCCTTTGCCCGTGGCGTGGGCGAGTACGGCTCGGTGATCTTCATCGCCGGCAACATGCCGATGAAGACTGAAATCCTGCCGCTGCTGATCATGGTCAAGCTGGACCAGTACGACTACACCGGCGCCACCGCCATCGGCGTGCTGATGCTGGTCGTCGCCTTCGTCCTGCTGCTGCTGATCAACCTGCTGCAACGCCGCATCGAGACCCCGTGAGGAGAGCGCCATGAGTTCCGCAAGCCTGACCGCCGCATCCTCCGCCAACGCCGCCCGCCGGGGCAGCGCACTGGGTCGCCGCATCCTGATCGTTTCTGCCTGGTTGGCCTTCGCCCTGTTCCTGCTGCTGCCGCTGCTGGTGGTACTGAGCGAGGCACTGAAGGACGGCCTGGGTACCTTCTTCACCGCCATCTTCGAGCCGGACGCCCTCTCCGCGCTGAAGCTGACCCTGATCGCCGTGTTCATCTCGGTGCCGCTCAACCTGGTGTTCGGCGTCGCCGCCGCCTGGTGCGTGAGCAAGTACGAGTTTCGCGGCAAGAGCCTGCTGGTCACCCTGATCGACCTGCCGTTCTCGGTGTCGCCGGTGATCGCCGGCCTGATCTACGTGCTGCTGTTCGGCGCCCAGGGTTACTTCGGTGAATGGCTGCAGGATCGCGACATCCAGATCGTCTTCGCAGTGCCCGGCATCGTCCTGGCGACCATCTTCGTGACCTTCCCCTTCGTCGCCCGCGAGCTGATCCCGCTGATGCAGGAACAGGGCACCCAGGAGGAAGAAGCCGCACGCCTGCTGGGCGCCAACGGCTGGCAGATGTTCTGGCACGTGACCCTGCCGAACATCAAATGGGGCCTGATCTACGGCGTGGTGCTCTGCACCGCGCGGGCGATGGGCGAGTTCGGTGCCGTGTCGGTGGTGTCCGGCCACATCCGTGGCGTCACCAACACCCTGCCGCTGCATGTCGAGATCCTCTACAACGAGTACAACCACGTCGCCGCCTTCAGCGTCGCCAGCCTGCTGCTGGTGCTCGCCCTGTGCATCCTTCTGCTCAAGCAGTGGAGCGAGTCGCGCCTGTCCCGTCTCAAGTCGAATGCTGATGAGGAGTAACCACCGTGAGCATTGAAATCCGCAACGTCAGCAAGAACTTCAACGCCTTCAAGGCCCTCAACCAGATCAACCTGGACATCCACAGCGGCGAACTGGTGGCGCTGCTTGGCCCGTCCGGCTGCGGCAAGACCACCCTGCTGCGGATCATCGCCGGCCTGGAAACCCCGGACGCGGGCAGCATCGTGTTCCACGGCGAGGACGTCTCCCAGCACGACGTGCGTGATCGCAACGTCGGCTTCGTGTTCCAGCACTACGCCCTGTTCCGCCATATGACGGTATTCGACAACGTCGCCTTCGGCCTGCGCATGAAGCCCAAGCGCGAGCGCCCGAGCGAGAAGCAGATTGCCGAGAAGGTCCATGAACTGCTGAACATGGTGCAGCTGGACTGGCTCGCCGACCGCTACCCCGAGCAACTCTCCGGCGGCCAGCGCCAGCGTATCGCCCTGGCCCGCGCCCTGGCGGTGGAGCCAAAGATCCTGCTGCTCGACGAACCCTTCGGCGCCCTCGACGCCAAGGTGCGCAAGGAGCTGCGCCGCTGGCTGGCACGCCTGCACGAAGAGATCAACCTGACCTCCGTGTTCGTGACCCACGACCAGGAAGAAGCCATGGAAGTGGCCGACCGCATCGTGGTGATGAACAAGGGCGTGATCGAGCAGATCGGCGCACCGGGCGAGGTCTACGAGAACCCGGCCAGCGACTTCGTCTACCACTTCCTCGGCGACTCCAACCGCCTGCACCTGGGCGACGACCAGCACCTGCTGTTCCGTCCCCATGAAGTCTCCCTGTCGCGCTCCGAAGTAGCCGAGCACCGCGCCGCGGAAGTCCGCGATATCCGTCCGCTGGGCGCCATCACCCGGGTGACCCTGAAGGTGGACGGCCAGGACGAACTGATCGAGGCCGAAGTGGTGAAGGACCACGACAGCCTGATCGGCCTGGTACGTGGCGAGACGCTGTTCTTCAAACCCAAGGCCTGGCAGAAGGCGGCGGGGTTCTAATCCCTCCCCTGTAGGTTGGGCTGAGCGAAGCGAAGCCCAACACAACGGAGCCCACTCCCGAACGATGTTGGGCTTCGCCTCGCTGTGCACCAACCTACGCAACAATCCTGCATTCCACACTTCACTCCATCCCGAATCGTCCCGATTCAGCGCCACGGATACTGGCCACGAATTCACCGGCGCGCCAACATGCGCCCCACACAAGGAGTGAAACCGTGGCCGATTCCCTGATTGCCTACCTGCCCCTGATAGCCGCCACCTTCCTGCTCGCCGGCACCGTGAAAGGTGTCGTCGGCCTGGGCCTGCCGACCATCTCCGTCGGGCTGCTGGGGCTGGTTATGCCGCCCATGCAGGCCGCCGCCCTGCTGATCGTGCCGTCCATGGTCACCAACATCTGGCAGCTCGCCGCCGGCAGCAGCCCGCTGGCCATGCTGCGACGCCTGTGGCCGATGCTCGCCGGCATCTTCGTCGGCACCTGGGTCATGGCCTGGTTGGTGAATGCCGCCGACCTGCCCGGCGCGACCTCGATCCTCGGCATTGCCCTGGTGATCTACGCGGTGCTCGGGCTCGCCTCGGTGCGCTTCGCCGTGGCGCCGGCCAACGAAGGCTGGCTGGGGCCGGTGATCGGCGCGGTGACCGGCGCCCTGACGGCGTTGACCGGGGTATTCGTGATCCCCGCCGTGCCTTACCTGCAGGCCATCGGCCTGGAGAAGGATGAACTGGTGCAGGCCCTGGGGCTGTCCTTCAGCGCCTCCACCATCGCCCTGGCGATCAGCCTCGGCCACAGCGGCGAACTGCTGCAACCGGCGGTGCTGGGTGCATCCCTGCTGGCCCTGGTGCCGGCGCTTCTGGGCATGGCTGGCGGCCAGTGGCTGCGCAAGCGCATCAGTGCCGAACGCTTCCGCCGCTGGTTCTTCATCGGCCTGCTGTTGCTCGGCAGCGACCTGGCCCTGCGCGGCCTGTTCTGAAAACAAGGCGCCGGCCAAGGCCGGCGCCAACAGCCGTCACGCGCTCACCGCCTGGCAGCGACGCAGGCCGAAGAACTCCAGCTCGGCGAGTACGCACACCGCCACCGCCTGGCCGATCACGAAGACCTTGCCCAGCAGGGTCGGCTCCACCCAGCCGAAGGCCAGCAATGAGAGGCTGTCCACTACCCACACGACGTTGATCGTCAGTACCGCCCAGATCCAGCCACGCTGCACAGTGGCGCGGTTGACCATCCAGCCGAGAACCAGCGCGAAGGGCAGCATTCCGATACCCGCACCCAACAGCAGCGCGCGGGGCAGGCCGAGCAGTTCTTCCAGCGGGCCGGCGGCCAGCGCCAGCAACAGACCCACGGCGCCACTGGCGAGGGCATCGGCTTGCAGGGCACGGCGCAGCAACGGGGACATATCGAGATGAGTCATGGTGGTTCTCCTGTCGATGGGGCGCCGGGTTGGCGCTTGGCGACAGATTTCCGCGAATCCTGCAGCGGGTCGATTACCTGACAGGTAATGGCCGGCATTCCCCGGCTGGACTATCGTCGGAGCCATGAACGCACACCCCCACCCCGTCGGCGCCCTGTTGCGCCAATGGCGCCAGCGGCGCCGCCTGAGCCAGCTCGATCTTGCCTGCGACGCGGAGATTTCCACTCGCCACCTGAGCTTCGTCGAGAACGGTCGCGCCCACCCCAGCCGCGAGATGCTGCTGCACCTGGCTGAGCAACTGGAGATTCCCCTGCGCGAGCGCAATCGCCTGCTGACCGCGGCTGGCTACGCACCGCTGTATCCCCAGCGCGACCTGACCGACCCGGCGCTGGCCGGAGCCCGCCAGGCGATCGATCAACTGCTCAAGGCCCACGAGCCCAACCCGGCGCTGGCGGTCGACCGGCACTGGAACCTGTTGGCGGCTAACGGCGCCGTCGCACCGCTGCTGGCTGGTGTAGCCCCGGAACTGCTGGCACCGCCGCTCAACGTGCTGCGCGTATCCCTTCACCCACAGGGCCTGGCGCCGCACATCGTCAATCTCGGCCAATGGCGTGCCCACTTGCTGGACCGTCTGCGCCGGGATATCGAGGTCAGCGGTGATCCTCAGCTGAAGAGCCTGTTCGATGAGCTCAGCGGCTACCCCGCCCCGCCTCCACCAGACGGCCTGTCCAGCGACGCAGTGCTGGTGCCGTTGCAACTGCGTACACCCCTGGGTGTGATCAGCTTCATCAGCACCATTACTGTGTTCGGCACCCCGGTGGACGTGACCCTGGCCGAACTGGGGCTGGAAACCCTGTTTCCCGCCGACCCGGTTAGTGCCGAGTTGTTACGCCGGCTGTTGGCGGGCAGCTGAAAAAACTCGACTCACCCACACCAAATCGTTCTTTCGGGTAGTAGCCTCGGGATCACGGCCCAGTAAGCTGTACCGGCACCTTCCACGACTCCTCAGAACAACAAGAACAGGAGCACCCGCCATGATCCGCAAGGTTCTGCTGTACCCGCTGTTCAGCCTTCTCCTGGGCGTCGCAATGCCCATCCTCGCTGCCGATCTCCCGCCCCTGGAACGGGTGCAGGTCCACGCCAGCCGTGCCACGGCCAGCCTGCTGCTGTTTCGGGGTGAGGGATTCCAGGATGTCCATGCCGAACGGATGCGCACCGACCTCGAGGCCCTGGACGTCGATTACCAGCGAATCAGCACCCCGAGCGAGGCCCTGCGCAAGGCCCACGACGCATTTGTTACCCAGCTCGAACAGGGCGTTTCCTACGGCCACAACGAGGAAGACGTGCCGTGGCGCTATCCCCAGGAGCTGGCCAAGGCATTGCGCGATTTCCTCATCGCCGCCCGCGCACAGGCCGGCTCAGGCGCGGCCGACGAGCTGCCCGCCAAGGTGGAATACCTCAACGTCCAGTACCTGAGCCGGGCCTATATCGGCACCTTCGAGATTGCCCGCGAGAACGGCGAAACCTACATCGGCCAGGACGAGCGCCGCCTGCTGCCGGCCATCGACGAGCAACTGGCGCCGCTGGACGAAAAAGCCGACCCGGCGCTGGCCAAGCTGAAGACTCGCTGGGGGTTCCTGCGCACCGCACTGAGCGACCTGAACAGCCAGAGCAACACGCTGGTCAGCGCCTCCGGCAGGCCCTACGCGCCCATGATGGTGGACCGCCAGGCGCGGGCGATGAGTGGGCAGTTGCTGGCGTTGGGATCCCTCCCACCCGCGCCCTGAGCTGCGGCACTAACCCTGTAAGGGCGAGGCCGAAGGCCTGCCGCTGTGGGAGCGACTTCAGTCGCGAAGATTGGTGGAGGGCAAGTCATGGGGAACTCCGCGCAGCGGACAGTACCCTCTCCCGAAGGGAGAGGGGGCTGTCCGTGCTGGATGGGCAGTGAGTGCCATGCGCGAGTCCCCCCTCTCCCTCTGGGAGAGGGGCCGGGGGTGAGGGCCCTCGATACATCAAGCCGCCGCCTTCTTCTCCCGAATGCAGGTCGGGCCCGCACGTTCTTCCACGGCGTGCTCGACTTCCTTGCGCAGCCCCAGCAGGAAGCCCAGTTCAGCCACCACGAACAGCGGCCCGATGATCAGCCCGGTGAGATCGTCGACGAAGGCCGGCTTGCGGCCCTCGTAGTAGTGGCCGACGAACTGAATGATCCAGCCCACGACGAACAACCCCAACCCGGCGCCGAGCCAGGCGGCGGTGCCCTGTAGGGCGAGGGCCGCGCCGATCCACAGACTCACTGCCAGCAACACGGCCATGACCAGGCCGTAACGCAAGTCGAGGCGAAAATAGTAGAGCGCCGAAACCAGGCTGACCAAAGCCGCCGGCGACAACCAGAGGCCGAAGGCTTCGGTTCCCGGACGGGACAGCAGCACGGCAACGGCGACGACGATCAGCGGAATGCCGACGAAATGGGTGGCGATGTTGCGGCGGTCGCGGTGGTACTCGGCGTACTGGCCAAGTTGGTCGATGAGGGTTTTCATTGTTGTGTCCTCAGGTTTGCAGGCAGTTGCGCCGATAATGGCGTCATGCCCCTGACAACCTCTGTCAGCTAGCCGACAAAGCCCATGATCGAATTCAAGCACCATCGCGACCTCCTGCTGACCGGCCAATGGTTCAGCCTGTTGCCTGCCGCCCTGCAGGACGAGCTCCTGGCCATGGCCCAGTTGCGCCGGCTGGAACCCGGCCAGCGCCTGTTCCGCCGGGGCGATCCGCCCTGTGGACTCTATGCAGTGCTGGAGGGTGCGGTCCGCGTCGGGAGCATCAGCGAAAGTGGCAAGGAGGCCTTGCTGGTGCTGGTGGAACCGCCCCACTGGTTCGGCGAGATTTCTCTCTTCGACGGCCAGCCGCGCACCCACGATGCCTTCGCCGAAGGGCCAGTCGCCCTGCTCAACCTGCCCCAGGCGCCGCTGTTGGCCCTGCTCAAGCGCGAACCCCGCTACTGGCGAGACATCGCCCTGCTGATGAGCCAGAAACTGCGCCTGGCCTTCATCGCCCTGGAGGAAATGAGCCTGCTGCCGGCACCCCAGCGTCTGGCCAGGCGGCTGCTGATGATCGCCGAGGGCTACGGCGGGCTCTCGGGTCAACGGCGGGTCATCCAGCTGGCCCAGGAGCAGTTGGCGATGATGCTCGCGATCTCCCGGCAGACCACCAACCAGATTCTCAAGGAGCTGGAGGCCCAGGGTGCGTTGCGCCTGACCTACGGCGAAATCGAGATACTCGATCCGGAGCTGCTCAAGCGCGCAGCACAGGGCAAATCGTAGCCCTTCAACTGTGGGGGCGAATTCATTCGCCAAGGGTGGCGCAGCCGCCCCCTGCGATTGCTCATGGCGAACCTGAGGTTCGCTTGGCGATTAAAATCGCCCCCACAGGAAACCAGCTGCGCTCAACGACCTGCGGTAAGGCTTTCGCGATACTGACTCGGGCTCAGCCCGGTCCAGCGCTTGAAGGCGCGGCTGAAGCTGCTGGTATCGGCGAAACCGAGCAGATAAGCGATCTCGCTGATGGAGCAGCGCGGGTCGCGCATATGGGCCAGCGCCAGCGCCTGGCGGGTGTCGCCAAGGAGTTGCTCGTAGCTGCAGCCTTCGTCCGCCAGGTGGCGTTGCAGGCTGCGCAGGCTGAGGTGCAGGGACTGGGCGATGCGCTCGGCAGAAGGCTCGCCATTGGGCAACTGGGCCTCCAGGCAGGCCCGCACCTTGCGCGACCAGGTGGGCTGCTGAAGCTGCTCCAGGGTGCGCTTGAGCACCGCCTCGTTGTGTTCGGCCAGCTCCGCATTGGCATCGTCCAGCGGCCGCTCGAAATCCGCTGCGGCGAATTCCAGCAGGTTTTCCTCGGCACCGAAGACCAACGGCGCGCGAAACACTGCGTGCCAGGGCTGCGGGTCCGCCGGTTGCGGGCGGCGCAGGTGCACGGCGAGCGGCGCGTAGTCGCGGCCGATGCGGTTGCGGCAGGTGCGCACGTAGATCGCGGCGAAGGCATCCACGGCTTCCGGCGCCGGCTCGAAACCGTCTTCACGCACCCGCAGGCGGAACAGGTAGCGGTCGCCTTCGCGGCTGAGTTCCAGCTCGAGCGCGTCGCTGACCACCTGGTGATAACGCACGACGCGCTCGAAGACTTCCCGCAGGCTGCCGCTGGCCACCAGTGCGTAGCCCAGGGCGTGGAAGGTGGTGGGGCTGACGTAGGTGGAAATCTTCAGGCCGAGCGCCGGGTCGCCACTGGCCTCGACCGCCAGTTGCCAGAGCCGAGTGGTGGCAGACAGGGGATAGCGTGCGTTGGGGTCGTCCATCAGCGCCGGGTCGAGCTGCGCCTGTCGGCACAGGTCGGCGCTGTCTAGGCCAAGCGCGTCCAGCTGCTTGCGCAGGGCTCGGGTCCAGCTGGCGAGGGTGGTGGGTTCGCTCATGCAGGTTGGCGTTTCCGGTCAACAGGTTGGCGTGCTCGGTCGGGCGCGGCGAGGGCCCATGGCGGCAGAGTAGGACCATTGCCAACAAGAGGATGGAAGCATGTCCACCACGCCTGCAAGCCCCCGTGCGCTGAATGACCAGCAACGATCAGCCCATATTCGCGAAGTGGTGATGGCCCGCGGCAACGAGCTGCGCCAGCGCTACCCCGTACTGAACCACCAGGACGCCATCGGCGCCGGCATCCTTGCTTTCGCCCTGGTCGGCATGGCCGGTTCCGCCCTGCTCTACCTGAACGACCAGATCGCCTGGTGGGCCTGTCTGCTGCTCAACGCCTTCTTCGCCTCGCTGACCCACGAGCTGGAGCACGACCTGATCCACAGCATGTACTTCCGCAAGCGCAAGGTGCCGCACAACCTGATGATGGCGCTGGTCTGGATGGCGCGGCCGAGCACCATCAACCCGTGGGTCCGCCGTCACTTGCACCTCAACCACCACAAGGTTTCGGGCACCGAGACCGACATGGAGGAACGCGCCATTACCAACGGCGAACCCTGGGGCCTGGCGCGCCTGCTGATGGTTGGCGACAACATCATGTCCTCGCTGATCCGCGTGCAGCGGGCAAAAACCTGGGAGCAGAAGCGCAGCATCCTCTGGCGCACCCTGAAGGTCTACGCACCGCTGGCGCTGCTGAACTGGGGCACCTGGTACGTGTTCCTCGGCTTCCACGCCATCGACAGCCTGACCTGGGCCCTGAATGCGCCCATTGCCTGGTCGGCAGGCACCCTGGAGGCGATGAACATCGTCAACATCGCGGTGGTGGTGCTGGTGGGCCCGAACGTGCTGCGCACCTTCTGCCTGCACTTCGTCAGCTCCAACATGCACTACTACGGTGACGTCGAACTGGGCAATGTGATCCAGCAGACCCAGGTGCTCAATCCCTGGTGGATGTGGCCGCTGCAGGCCTTCTGTTTCAACTTCGGCAGCACCCACGCCATCCACCATTTCGTGGTCAAGGAACCCTTCTACATCCGCCAGATGACCGCACCTGTGGCGCACAGGGTGATGCGCGAGATGGGCGTGCGCTTCAACGACTTCGGCACCTTCGTCCGCGCCAACCGCTGGACCCCGAAGGAGAAGGCTGCCGCACAACCCGCCCAACCCACCCTTGGTTAGGGCACGGGCGACGCACCGCCGCCCCTATGATCGCGACTGCGCGCGCCCCCGGCGCGCGCCTTTCCCCGAGCACAGCTGCAAGCATGAGGTAGCGGCATGAAAACCTGGATTTGTGTGGTCTGCGGCCTGATCTACGACGAAACCAAAGGCTGGCCTGAAGAGGGCATCCCGGCCGGCACTCGCTGGGCCGACGTGCCGGATGACTGGATCTGCCCGGATTGCGGCGTGGGCAAGAACGACTTCGATATGCAGGAAATCTGAGGTTTCGTCTTTCCCTGTAGGGGCGAATTCATTCGCCAAGGGCAGCGCCGCTGCCCCCTTCCAGATCCCATGGCGAACCTGCGGTCCGCTTGGCGATTGAAATCGCCCCTACAGAATCGGGAACTGCCCGCGTTGCTCAGAAGCGCAGGCTTACCCGCGCCGTCACCCCGTTGTCGCGCGCGTCCTCGGCGTAGGTGCCGTTGTAGAACAGCCCGGCGTAGACCTCTTCGCTGAGCTGGTAGTCCAGCCCCATATCCAGGCGGAACGCGTCCCGGGTCAGCGCCACGGCGCCGCCGCTCTCATCTTCCAGCCGGCTATCGCTGTAGGCATGGCGCCAGCCGGAGCTGATGCGCGCCGTCAGGCGCCGCCCCGAAGCCAGTTCGATGCGCGTAGTACCGCGCAAGCCGAAGGTGCTGTAGCCGATCTCATCGCGCTGGTTGTCCAGGGCGCCAAGCGCATCGCTGTCCAGCCGCACATAGGCCAGTTCGCTGAAACCCTCGGCGCTGAAGTCGCGGAAATCCAGGGAATAGCTGAGCTCACCGAACACCTGGCCGCTGTCCCCGTCGGCCGCACGCCGGTCGCCGTGATGGCCGCTCCAGGCCGCGCCCAGCTTAACGCCGATCTGGTTGTAGATCTTGGTACCGGCGTAGGCGCCCAGGTGCAGGCTGTGGATCTCCGCGTCCTCACCCTCCACTTCCACCGAACTCGCCGAATAGCCGCCCATCCCACCCACCAGCCAGTTACCCAGCTTGCGCTCGCTGCCCAGCAGCCCACCGCCGATATCACGTTCCCGGCGCGGCGCGTGGTGGTCGGCATCGGCAGAACCGTGGCTGCCGAAGGCACGCATCCAGGCTGGCGTCTGGTCCTCTTCCAGGGGCGGCTCGCGAAAAGAAAAGCGGATCTGCTGGATGCGCTCGGAGGCGGCGTCACGAAGGAAATGGCTGTCCTCCAGCAGGTAGGCACGGCTGGCGGCGGCGAGGGAATCGCCGAGGGCTGGCGCGCTCGTCAGCAAGGCACAGAGTGCGGCAAAGAAAGCGCGCGACGATTGATCCTGACCCATGAAGGGCATCTCCAGGCGGGGGCATGTGGATAACTCTAGCGCCATGCTGGGCAATTCAATTTCCCGAATCCACCCGCGAGTTTCTGATTTGCCGGAATTTCGCCCCGCTGGCGCAATGGCCACCTGCACACACAGGAGCTTCGCCATGCGCCCATCCCTCTCCCCCGGTCTCAACGCCCACGCCTCGATGCTGCTCTGGGCGTTGCTGGTGGCGCTGTCGTTCTTCGCCGCCGCCGAGGTGAATCCCACCCTCGACGCCCTGCCCCTCACCGCCCTGCGCCTGCTGCTTTCCGGCAGCCTGTTCCTGCCCTTCCTGCTGCTGCGCCGCACCGGCCTGCCCGGTGGCCGCGCGCTGCTGGCCCACGCGCTGCTGGGCGGCCTGCTGGCGCTCTACTTCGGCAGCCTGTTCGAGGCCCTGAAGCACACCAAGGCGCTGGATACGGCGCTGCTCTATGTCAGCGTGCCGCTGCTGACCCTCGGCGGCGAACGCCTGCTGCTGCGCAAACCGGTGCTGCAACGCCTGTGGCCGACCCTGGTCGCGGCCCTCGGCGCCCTGGCCCTGCTCGGTCTCGACAATGCCCATTTCGATACCTACGCCTACGGCGTGTACGGCGTCGGCTGCTTCGCCATGGCGCTCTACGGCCCCCTCAGCCAGCACCTGAAACCCTGGCTCGGCGGCGAGCGCTGCGCCGCCTCCGTGGCCTGCGGCAACCTGCTGGCGGGCGGCCTGCTGCTGGCCCTGGTGAGCACCCTCGGACAACGCTGGGAAGGCCTGCAGGGGATCGCCCTGCGCGACGTTGCCTGGCTGTTCTACCTGGCCCTGACCGCGACCCTGGCCACCTTCTGGCTGCTGCACCGGGCCATCCACTGGCTACCGCCGGCCACGGTGATCGCCTACAGCTACCTGAGCGGCCTGTTCGCGCCGCTGCTGCAGAGCTTCTGGCTGCACAAGGCGCCGGCGCCGCTGGCCTGGGCCGGCGCCGTGCTGATCGTCCTCGGCATGCTCTGGCTGGCGCGGTTGAGCCCGGCGCGCACGGTGACCGCCTGAGTGCTTGCCACGGTGATCGGCACGGGTTCTGATGACGCTCCCGCCCAATGGAACCCGGCCATGCTGCTCGCCAACGGACTGCGCAAGATCGATATCCAGGACCTGCTGGTCTTCCTCGAAATCCACGAGCGCCAGCACCTGGGCGAGGTGGCGGAGGTGCTGAATCTCAGTGCCTCCAGCGTCAGCTACAGCCTGAAAAAACTGCGCAGCACCCTGGACGACGAGCTGTTCATCGCCACCCGCAGCGGCATGCGTCCCACCCGCAAGGCCCTGGCCATGCGCCCTCACGCCCGCGCCATGATCGAGCTGATGAACGCCTGCTTCAGCGAGGCCAATGCCTTCGACCCCAGCCAGGCACCGCGCACCTTTCGGCTCTGCGCGCCGGAGTATTTCGAGCTGCTGATCCTGCCGCCTTTGCTGCGTCGGCTGAGCGATGCCGGCTACCCGGTGAGCCTCGACGTACAGCGCCTGGGGCGAGAAATCCCCGCCGAGGCGCTGGTCCATGGCGAGCTGGATCTGGCCCTGGGCTTCGGCCCGCACCAGCACCGCGCCCATCCTGGCCTCGTGAGCCTGGCGCTGCTGAAGGACGACCTGCTTTGCGTACGCGCCGCTGGCACCGCTGCGGTGGATGACCTGGATGCCTTCTGTGCGCGGCGCCAGGTATTTCCCACGCCCTGGGACTCGGACCGCAACATGATCGATGGCTGGCTGCAACAGCAGGGCCGCTCGCGGCGGATCGCCGCCCGGACCAACAACTACCTGGCGGCGTTGCAACTGATCCCTGCCAGCGAGTTGGTGATGGTCATGCCGGCGCGGGTGCACGAGCGCCTGGGCGACACCCGCACCGCCACCAGCCGGCTACCCGACCTGCCGAGCTTTTCCCTGGAACTCCTCTGGGCGCAGCCTTTCGACCAGGACCCGGCGAATGTCTGGCTGAGGGAACAGATCCTCAGCGTCTGCGCGGAGCAGTCACTGCTCTAGCCGGTCATCCACCACCCGGCCGAGGAACGCCCGGCTGGCACTCAGCACCTCGGCCTGGGTCTCCTCGCGCGCGAGCATGCGCGCCACGACCAATGCACCAACGCATTGGGAAATCAGTACCCAGGCCAGTTCGCCGTCTTCGAGGATTTCCGCCCAGGCGCGCTGCAACTCCAGCATCCAGTGCTCGGCCTCCTCGCGTACCGGGAGCGCCGCACGGGCAATTTCCGCGCCCAGGGCCGGAATGGCGCAGCCTGTGTCGGGGTTCTTCAGATGGGCCATGCTCAGGTAACGGTCGAGACAGCGCTCCAGCTTGTCGCGGCAGAAGCCTTCGCCACGGGCCACCTGGCCGATAAGGCTGCTGGACAGCTCGCGCTGGACGATGGCGGTGAAGAGGTCGTTCTTCGACGGGAAGTGGCTGTAGAAGGCTCCGCCAGTCAGGCCTATGGCCTTCATCAGACCGTCGACGCCGGTGGTGGAAAAACCGCCGGTCTTGGCGATCGCACTGCTGCTTTCCAGGAGCTTCTGGCGGGTTTCTTCCTTGTGGGTGGCTGAGTAACGCACGACGACCTCCGGTGGACTGGCTTGACGCATTGGCGAGCTTAGCATAACGTCCGTTCAGCTAACGATCGTTCAGCAAAGGTGAACAGCATGGCTAGCGAGACCGAAAACAAGAAAGTCGTACTGGTAATCGGCGCAGGTGACGCCACCGGCGGCGCCATCGCCCGGCGCTTCGCCCGCGAGGGCTATGTGGCCTGCGTGACCCGGCGCAGCGCCGACAAGCTGCAGCCCCTGGTGGATGCCATTCGCGCCGAAGGTGGCGAGGCCCATGGCTTCGGCTCCGATGCGCGCAAGGAAGAGGACGTCGCCGAGCTGGTGGAAACCATCGAGCGGGACATCGGCCCGATCGAAGCCTTCGTTTTCAACATCGGCGCCAACGTGCCTTGCAGCATCCTCGAAGAGACCGCGCGCAAGTACTTCAAGATCTGGGAGATGGCCTGCTTCTCCGGCTTCCTCACCAGCCAGGCGGTGGCCAAACGCATGGTCACTCGTGGGCGCGGCACCATCCTTTTCACCGGCGCTACCGCTGGTCTGCGTGGTGCTGCAGGCTTTGCCGCCTTCGCCGGTGCCAAACACGGTATCCGCGCCCTGGCCCAGAGCATGGCCCGCGAGCTGGGACCACGGAACATTCACGTGGCCCACGTGGTGGTGGACGGCGCCATCGATACCGAGTTCATCCGCGAGAGCTTCCCCGAGCGCTACGCGCTGAAGGACCAGGACGGCATCCTCAACCCTGAGCACATCGCCGAGAGCTACTGGTATCTGCATAGCCAACCGCGCGATGCCTGGACGTTCGAACTGGATCTGCGGCCCTGGATGGAGAAGTGGTAAGCGCGCCCCTACTCGCCGCGCGATACCACATGACCTTTGAAAAGGAAGAACAAAAGAATGACCAAAACCGTGGAATTCTTCTTCGACCTCGGCAGCCCGGCCAGCTACCTGGCCTGGACGCAGCTGCCGGGTATCTGCGCGCGCCATGATGCGACGCTGCGCTACCGCCCGATGCTGCTGGGCGGCGTGTTCCAGGCCACCGGCAACGCGTCCCCGGCCGCAGTACCGGCCAAGGCCCGCCACACCATGATCGACATGCAGCGTTTCGCCCGTCGCTACGGCGTGCCGATGCACTTCAACCCCTTTTTCCCCATCAACACCCTGACCCTGATGCGCGGCGCCATCGGCGTGCAGCTGCGCCAGCCGGAACGCTTCGAAGCCTATCTGGACACCATGTTCCGCGCCCTCTGGCAGGACAAGCGCAACCTCGGCGACCCCGCCGTGGTGGCCGCCGTCCTGCAGGAAGCCGGCTTCGATCCCCAGGCGCTGCTGGCCCTGGTGGGTGATCAGGAGGTGAAGGACGCGCTGAAGGCTGCCACTGAGGAAGCGGTGAAGCGCGGCGTGTTCGGCGCACCCACCTGCTTCGTCGGCGAAGAAATGTACTTCGGCCAGGACCGGTTGGACTTCGTCGAGGAGGCGCTGGCCTAGCCGGCAGCGGCCGGAGTCGGCAGCGACGCCAGCAAGGCGGCATCCAGGCCAAGCATCCGCGCCGCCTTGTGCCGGGCGAGGCCGCTGGCGTCTTCGCCTTCGGGAAGTTCGGCCGCGAGCTTGGCGATGTGCACGATGAGCGCGTCCTTCGAGTAGACGCCGCCGCCGAGCTGGTAGGCGGCGGCGATCAACTGGCGCAGTTCCAGAGGCAGGCGCCAGCGGGTGCGCAAGGCCGAACCGAACGGTGCGCCATGGGTGCGCAGCGCGGCATCGACCTGTTCCTCGGTCAGTTCCTCTCCACCACCGTCACGCCAGCCCTGGATGCTGCGCAGCACGGCGAGATCCCCCAGTGAGTGCAGCAGCCCGGCGGTGTAACAGCGCTCGCCATCCCCTTCCAGGCACTGCGCCAGCCAGCGCGCCAGTTCGGCGGTGCGTTGCGATTGCCGCCAGATGCGCTCGCCGTGGGGCACCAGCAAGGGATCTGTGAGATTGACGCTGCGTTGCAGGGCCAGGCCCAGAGCCAGGTTTAGGCTGTGCTGTGGGCCGAGCCGGGACAGGGCCTGCGCAAGGGTCTGGCAGCCGCTGCCCAGATGTTGGGCGGCACTGTTGGCGGCAGCGATCAGCTGACCGGTGAGCTGCGGGTCCCGGTGGAACAGCGGCTCCAGTTCGGCAAGGTCTCGCGTAGGGGCATCCAGGGCCAGCCGCAACGCGTCCAGCACCGTCGTCAGCATGGGCGCGCCAGCAGAGGACTCGCGGGCCTCGGCCAGGTAGTCGTCCAGGGCTTGCCGGGGGGGGATGGATGGCACCGGACAGGCAACCTCCTCACCCGGTTCCAGCAGCAGGTTGCGCAGGCGTTTCAGCAGGTCTTCGGCATTGAACGGCTTGGCCAGGTAGGCGGTGGGAGCCAATGGCAGGGCAGCACGAACGCTGGCCGCATCCACGCGTTCGGTAATGAGAAAGAACGGCACGGGCGGATGGCGCCGCTGGCGGCGCACTTCCCGTAGCAGTTCCAGTCCGCCGGCGCCGGGCAGGCCATAGTCGACGATCAGCAGGTCGGGCCAGCCGCTGCTGCAATGCTCGAGCACGCTAAGGCTGTCCTGCAGCACCACCAATTGGGCATCGCAGCGCGCCTTGCGCACCAGCGCAACAAGCAGCTCGGCGCTCCAGCGATCGGGGTCGGCTATCAACACCCTGGGTGCCTGTTCCATATCAGCCATGCGTGGCGATCCTGTTCCGCTCAACTCCCGGAAATTTCCTGTACCGCTCGTACAACTGCAACGAGCATTTCAGCAGACTAGACAATGCCGGGGCTGGCACGCCAGCCCCGGCATCAGGACAGCAGGCGTCCCGGCAACCGTTCCAGCAGTGCGGGGTCAAGACGCAGCAGTCGGGCCGCGCGCTCGTCCGTCAGGCTCGCCGGGGTTTGGCCATGGGGCAGGCGCTGCAGCGCGGCGCAGAGGTTGAGCACCAGGGCTTCGCGGGAGAACACCCCGGCGCCCAGGCCGTGGAATGCAGCCACCAGCTCACGCAAGCCGAAGGGAAGGCGCCAGCGGATGCGCAGGGCCGAACCGAAGCCCGCCGAACGCCGTTGCATCACGTCCTGCAGCTCCTCGTTGCCCAGGTTGCCGCCAGCGTCCTGCCAATCCTGCAGGCTGCGCAGCAGGGCCAGTTCGCCCATATTGTGCAGTAGCCCGGCGGTGTAGCAGAGCTCGGCATCCAGCTCCAGTTCGCTGGCCACCCAGTAGGCCAGCTCGGCGCTGCGCTGGGCGGCCTGCCAGACCAGGTCGGCCAGCTCCGACAGGCGCGGGTCGCGCAATCGGGCATTTCGCTCCAGGGCCATGCCGAGCACCAGGTTGAGCACGCGGGTGACGTCCAGCCGCTGCATGGCCTGAGCCAGGGTCTGGCAAGGCATGCCGAGATGCTGAGCCGCGCTGTTGGCAGCGGCGATCAGCCGAGCAGTGATCTGTGGGTCGCGCGAGAAAATTTCATCAAGGTCGCGCAGGTCGAACTGATCCGCCTGCAGGCACTGGCTCACGGCGTCGCGGACATCGTCCAGCAAGGGCGCCCCCTGGCCTTCTTCGCGAACGCTGTCCAGGAATTCCTTCAGGCTGCTGACCAGCAAGGCCGGCGTCTGCTGGCCCACTGCACCATCACCGGCAGGCAACAGGGCGCCGAGACGCTTGCGCAGCTTGGCGGCGTTGAAGGGTTTGCCGAGGTAGGCCGATGGCGCCAGCGGCCGTACGGCGCGCACGCTGGCCGCATCGACGCGGGCGCTGATCAGCACGAAAGGCAGGGCCGGCGTGCGCGGATGGCGGCGCAATTGGCGAAGCAGTTCCACACCATCGATCCCACCCAGCTCTCCGTCGGCAATCACCAGATCCGGCAATCGCCGCTTGCAGCGCGCCAGGGCTTCGCAGCCGTCGGCCACCTGCACCACGCGGACATCACTGCGAATATCCAGAACCAGTTGCGCCAACAGATCCGACGTCCAGGGGTCGGCCTCGGCAATCAGGACTTCCGGAACCTGGGCGGCGGCGGGCATGGATACCTCGAATGGCGGGTGGGTCGTCCGTGACAAACCCTGCACAGGGCCAGGAATTGGCTGAAGGAGGGGGAGGATCTGTCGTCATGAAATTGCGGCGGGCAGTCTAATCCGCGACCTGCATGCTGGATAGTGGTGTAGACCAAGGTTGAACGCAGCGCAGGAAAGTTCGAGCGGGACACCACCGCCCACGCTCAGGAGTAGAGGGAGCTATCCGTGAGGCACAAATCATCGGCTGCATCTGTAGGGGCGAATTCATTCGCCAAGCAAGCCGAAGGTCTGCCAGCAATCAACTCGCGCAGGCAAAAAAAGACCCGCCGAAGCGGGTCTTTTTTCACTACCTGGGGAATCAGGCCAGTTCGTCGAAGCACTCGGCGACAATGGCGATGCCCTTGTCCAGTTGTGCGTCGGGAATGGTGACCGGCATCAGGAAGCGGATGACGTTGTAGTAGGTGCCGCAAGACAGCAGGATCAGGCCCTTGTCGCGCGCCTTGGCCACGATCTTGCCAACCAGTTCGGCAGCCGGCTTGCTTTCGTCGCCGCCTTCGAACAGCTCGATGGCAACCATCGAACCCAGGCCACGAACGTCGCCGATGACCTTGTGCTTGGCTGCGATTTCACGCAGGCCGGCCTTCAGGCGCTCGCCTACGGCCTGGCTGCGCTCCAGCAGTTTCTCTTCGTCGAACACTTTCAGTACGGCCAGGGCCGCGGCGCACGCGATCGGGCTGCCGGCATAGGTACCGCCCAGGCCGCCGGGAGCAATGCTGTCCATGACTTCGGCCTTGCCGACTACGCCGGAGATCGGGAAGCCGCCGCCAACGGATTTGGCGAAGGTGGTCAGGTCAGGCACGACGCCCAGTTGCTCGGTGGCGAAGAAGGTGCCAGTACGGCCAGCGCCGGTCTGTACTTCGTCGGCGATCAGCAGGATGCCGTGCTGGTCGCACAGGGCGCGCAGGCGCTGCATGAAGGCCTTGGAGTTGACGTAGAAGCCACCTTCACCCTGAACCGGCTCGATGATGATGGCAGCGATGTCTTGCGGCTGGGCATCGTTCTTGAAGATGCGCTCGATGCTGGCGATGGAGTCGTCTTCGCTGATGCCGTGCAGTTCGCACGGAGCCAAGGCACGGAACACGCCGCCCGGCATCAGGCCCATGCCGGCGGAGTACGGAACCACCTTGCCGGTCAGGGACAGGGTCATCATGGTGCGGCCGTGGTAGGCGCCGGTGAAGGCGATCACGCCAGCGCGACCGGTGGCGGCACGGGCGATCTTCACAGCGTTTTCGACGGCTTCGGAGCCGGAGGTCACCAGCAGGGTCTTCTTGGCGAACTCACCCGGTACGCGCTTGGCGATCTCTTCGCAGAGTTCGATGTAGGGTTCGTAGGCCAGAACCTGGAAGCAGGTGTGGGACAGCTTGGTCAGCTGCTCCTGAACGGCCTCGATCACTTTCGGGTGCAGGTGGCCGGTGTTCAGTACGGCGATACCGCCGGCGAAGTCGATGTACTCGCGGCCGTCGACGTCCCAAACGGTGGCGTTTTCGGCGCGCTCGGCGACGATCGGGTGGATCTGGCTGACACCGCGGGCAACAGCTGCGGCACGGCGTTTCAGCAGGGATTCGTTCTTGCTCATAAGTTCCTCACGGCCGCTCATCGGGCGGCTCAGTCTCAAGGATGAATGCCCCCGGTAGGGGCCGTCGCAGCATACGATGATCGACTGCGAGGGCTTGCCGGAGGCCCGTTTCTTCATGGGTGGAGCTGGGGCGCCGCGCGCTCTTTCGCGCCTTGCCCCGTCTTTGGATCAGATACCGCCGAGGCAGAGATACTTGATCTCCAGGTAGTCCTCGATGCCGTATTTGGAACCTTCGCGACCCAGGCCAGAGGCCTTCACGCCGCCGAAGGGCGCCACTTCGTTGGAGATCAGGCCGGTGTTGATACCCACCATGCCGTACTCCAGAGCCTCGGCCACGCGGAACACGCGGCCCAGGTCACGGGCGTAGAAATAGGAAGCCAGGCCGAATTCGGTGTCGTTCGCCATGGCGATGACGTCGGCCTCGTCCTTGAAGCGGAACAGCGGAGCCAGCGGGCCGAAGGTTTCTTCCTTGGCCACGGCGGCGTTCTTCGGCACGTCGACCAGGATGGTCGGCTCGAAGAAGGTGCCACCCAGGCTGTGCGGCTTGCCGCCGGCGAGCAGCTTGGCGCCCTTGGAAACGGCGTCGGCGATGTGCTCCTGGACCTTGGCGACTGCTTTCTCGTCGATCAGCGGGCCGGTGGTGGTGCCGTCTTCCAGGCCGTTACCGATCTTCAGCTTGGCCACTGCGGCCTTCAGCTTCTCGGCGAAGGCGTCGTAGATGCCGTCCTGCACGTACAGGCGGTTGGCGCAGACGCAGGTCTGGCCGTTGTTGCGGTACTTGGAGATCAGCGCGCCTTCGACGGCGGCGTCGAGGTCCGCGTCATCGAAAACGATGAAGGGCGCGTTGCCGCCCAGCTCCAGGGAAACCTTCTTGATGTCCTTGGCGCATTCGGCCATCAGCTGGCGACCGATCTCGGTGGAACCGGTGAAGGACAGCTTGCGAACGACCGGGTTGCTGGTCAGCTCGCCGCCGACTTCGCCAGCACTGCCGGTCACGACGCTCAGGACGCCTTTCGGGATGCCGGCGCGCTCGGCCAGTTCGACCAGGGCCAGGGCGGAGAACGGGGTCTGGGAAGCAGGCTTGATCACCATGGTGCAACCGGCGGCCAGAGCCGGGCCGGCCTTGCGGGTGATCATCGCGGACGGGAAGTTCCACGGGGTGATCGCAGCGGTCACACCGATGGGCTGCTTGATCACGATCAGACGCTTGTCAGGCTGGTGGCCGGGGATCACGTCACCGTAAACGCGCTTGGCTTCTTCGGCGAACCACTCGATGAAGGAAGCGGCATAGGCGATCTCGCCCTTGGCTTCGGCCAGCGGCTTGCCCTGCTCGATGGTCATCAGGCGACCCAGGTCGTCCTGGTTCTCCATCATCAGTTCGAACCAGCGACGCAGCTTGTTGGCGCGTTCCTTGGCGGTCAGCGCACGCCAGGCCGGCAGAGCGCGCTCGGCAGCCTCGATGGCGCGGCGGGTCTCGGCGGTGCCCATCTTCGGCACGCTGCCGATGATTTCGCCAGTAGCCGGGTTGTTGACCTTGATGGTCTGGCCACTGTCGGCGTCCAGCCAGGTGCCGTCGATATAGGCTTGCTGGCGGAACAGCTTGGCGTCTTTCAATTGCATCTCTGTCTCCTTCACACCGGCGCTGCACGGGCCCCGGGGCAGGTTGTTGTTCTTCAGCCAATACAGGATTGGCCAGGACGGAGTGATTGGAACGGCCCGGCTTATGGTGAGGCGAGGGGGCGTTTGAAATCTCAAACGGAATCCTAGGGTGCCGAAAACCTGAGGGCAATAGCCCGTTCGATAAAATCAACAAAAAGTCGGTACTGTTTGTCGAAATCCTGATCAAAGATGACCAGATGCTGGACCATCGTTCAACATCACGAACAAAGGAACCCGCATGGACGCCGAGCCCTGACATCGGTATTATTGCGCCCCCATAAGCATCCGTAGCTCAGCTGGATAGAGTACTGCCCTCCGAAGGCAGGGGTCGTGGGTTCGAATCCCGCCGGATGCGCCATACACGTGAAGGCCCCAGGAGAAATCCTGGGGCCTTTTTCGTTTTCGGATGTATCCGATGCCAGTAACAGGCAGGGGCGACCTACCTGTAGACCCGGACGCGGATGCTGGCGGTGCCGAAGCCTGGCAGGATGCCGTCGGGGATTGCGGGAACGGACTGGATCAGTAGTCGCCGCGTTTGCGAAACGCCCAGCGCCCGGCCAGTACCGTGAAGGTGGCCACCAGCGCCACCAGCGCCACCAGAACCCAGAAGCCATGGGGATCGCCCGCCAGGGGAACGCCACCGACGTTCATGCCGAAGAAGCCGGCGATGATGTTGATCGGCAGGGCAAGCACGGTGACCATCGTCAGGGTGAAGAGCGTGCGGTTGGTCTGTTCGTTGAGCTTGGCGGCGATCTCTTCCTGCAGGAGCTTGATGCGCTCGCCGATGGGGAATCCCAGGCGCGCTTTGGCCCCCACAAGGAAGGTCGAAGCATTCCTGGCCTGGCAGACCGCGCTGGTGGCTACGGCACGCACGCGCGCCGCCTCGAAGCCACGCAGGCGCTTGCCGAATCGCTCCAGGGCCTGCCAGCCACGCTCCAGCGCGCGCGGGTCGAGGGGATTGTCCTGCAGGCCTTCGGCGAGACGAACGGGTGCGCGGGGTGTTTTGATTTTCTCGATGTACAGGCGCTTATCCCGAAGCACTCACTGGCCGATCATCATGCGAAACGCATTGGAGCCGAGATCCGCGGCGGCAAACAGCGAGGCAACGCCTTTCATGCAGAGAGTCCCTGTCTGGCTGGCAAGCGGGCGACTGCGGCGGTCACCCATGAACATATAAAAAGGATGGGAATGGTGCCGCGCAGCCCATGACACTTCGATGACAGGCCAGGGAGAAGCTGCCAGGTGGCGGGGAAGGAATCTGCGGGTGAAGGTAGGGGCCATGCGAGTGGCTAGCCCATCGACACAGGCGAGGGGACTAACCGCGTAGGGTACTGAAGCGAGATGCGTCAGCCCGCCAGTTCTCTGCAGAGGTCCTGGACCAGCCAGCTTTCGACGTCAGCCTGGGAAAGCCCAAGCCCGATCAAGCTGAACAGCTTGCCCAGGGCGGCTTCCCGGGTCATCCCGGCACAGGAAACCAGTCCGGCACTGGCCAACAGGCTGCCAGCGGCATAGATGTCGAACTCCACAGATCCTTCGGGGCATTGGCTGATCGCCGCCAGCACCACACCCCGCGCGTGAGCATCCTTCAAGGCAGTAAGCAACTCGGCATTGTCGGATGGGCCGGTACCACTGCCGTAGCATTCCAGCAGCAAGCCCTGGACGCCCGTTTCCAGTATTGCGCGCAACTGGGCCGCGCCTAGGCCTGGATACAGCGGCTGTACTGCCAGGGCCACTGGACGACGAGGGTGACGATAGTTGAGGGCATCAGGAACGCTGTTGGCACGAATGCCACGTGCCGGTCGCCGTGATTCGGTGAAGGCGTCGAAGGCGTCGCTCTTCTGCTTGCCAGCCCGTGTACCCGGCAATAGATGTCCATTGAAATAGAGGTAAACACCGGGTTCGATGCCGGTATGAAGTCGTTCCAGGGCACCGAAAAGATTAGGCCAGGCATCGCCACCTTCGACGCCTGCTGGCTGCATGGATCCGCTCAGTACCACCGGCACGGGCAACCCCAAGAGCAGGAAGGAAAGGCTGGCGGCGCTATAGGCCAGGGTATCCGTACCGTGCAGGAGCAGTACGGCATCGCAGCCTTCCTTTTCCACGCCCTCGACAATCGCATCCCGCATTTGCAGCCAGTTAGCCTGGGTCATGTTGGCGCTGTCGAGAATCGGCGACAGCTCACGGAATATCCAATCAGGAACGAGCCGCTCGGGGTGTGCAGCTTGCTCGGCTCTCAGCCGCACTTCGAAGCCGGAAGCGGGTGCGAGGCCTGCGTCGGTCATCTGCATACCGATGGTGCCCCCGGTATAGAGCACCAGGAGCTTGCGGGAGGGGGACATGGTTTCTCCGTTCTTGTTGTACTGCAGTCCCAGCCATCCTAATCCCGCTCGGTGCCCTGGCCTACGGGCTTTTGGTTTATTTCGCGAGCTTGAATTTTCTCACGCGCAAAGACAAACCCCCGACACGCCTGGGCGTATCGGGGGTTTGGGATAGAAGCTTGACGATGACCTACTCTCACATGGAGAAGCTCCACACTACCATCGGCGATGCGTCGTT
>NZ_JACXBU010000022.1 GCF_014700075.1 Pseudomonas sp. JM0905a
CGTTGCACAGCACCCAGTCGATGCCGTTGGCGCTGAGGGCGATGGACGACTGGCTGCGCGGCTGGGCGCGGACCTTGCCGCTGCGTACGCCCCGGCAGTTGCGGCAATTGCAGTTCCACTGGGGGAAGCCGCCGCCGGCGGCGGAGCCAAGAATCTGGATATGCATGGGATTTGCCCTGGCGGGGGCCCCGGCGGAGCCGGGGCGATGCGGATCAGCGGTTGGCGAAGTACAGGGTCACTTCGAAACCAATGCGCAGATCGGTAAAGGCGGGTTTAGTCCACATGGAGCAATCCTCTTGTTATGGCGCCGGAGGATTCCGGCAAGTCCAGTTAACCACCGGCCCGAAAGGGCCCGAATGGTACTTTCGGAGGAGATTTGCTCGTGATTTGGTAGGGGCCGGCCTCCAATCGCGAATGAATTCGCCCCCACAGGTTTAGCGCCCGGGGTGAGGATGTAGCAGGTAGGTTGGTGCTACATGAAATAAAAAACGCGGCCGGAGCCGCGTTTTTTATTCAGGTGGCAGGGATCAGAAGAAGCCCAGCGGGTTGATGTCGTAGCTCACCAGCAGGTTCTTGATCTGCTGGTAGTGGTCGAGCATCATCTTGTGGGTTTCGCGGCCGACGCCGGACTTCTTGTAGCCACCGAAAGCGGCGTGCGCCGGGTACAGGTGGTAGCAGTTGGTCCACACACGGCCCGCCTTGATGCCACGGCCCATGCGGTAGGCGCGGTTGATGTCACGGGTCCACAGGCCGGCACCGAGGCCGAACTCGGTGTCGTTGGCGATCGCCAGGGCTTCGGCTTCGTCCTTGAAGGTGGTGACACCCACCACCGGGCCGAAGATTTCCTCCTGGAACACACGCATCTTGTTGTGGCCCTTCAGCAGGGTCGGCTGGATGTAGTAGCCGCTGGCGAGGCCGCCTTCGAGTTTCTCCGCTGCACCGCCAGCCAGCAGCTCGGCACCTTCCTGCTGGGCGATGTCGAGGTAGGAAAGGATCTTCTCGAACTGCTGCTGCGAGGCCTGGGCACCGACCATGGTCTCGGTGTCCAGCGGGTTGCCGCGCTTGATGGCATTGACCTTCTTCATCACCTCGGCCATGAACGCCGGGTAGATGGATTCCTGCACCAGGGCGCGCGACGGGCAGGTGCAGACTTCACCCTGGTTGAAGAAGGCCAGCACCAGGCCTTCGGCGGCCTTCTCGATGAATTCGGGCTCGGCCTGCATGATGTCTTCGAAGTAGATGTTCGGACTCTTGCCGCCCAGCTCCACGGTGGAGGGAATGATGTTCTCCGCGGCGCAGTGGAGGATGTGCGAACCCACCGGGGTGGAGCCGGTGAAGGCGATCTTGGCGATGCGCTTGCTGGTGGCCAGCGCCTGTCCCGCTTCTTTGCCGAAGCCCTGGACGATGTTCAGCACGCCCGGAGGCAGCAGGTCGCCGATGATTTCCGCCAGCACCATGATCGACAGCGGAGTCTGCTCGGCAGGTTTCAGCACCACGCAGTTGCCTGCGGCCAGGGCCGGGGCCAGCTTCCAGGCGGCCATCAGCAGCGGGAAGTTCCACGGAATGATCTGGCCGACCACGCCCAGCGGCTCGTGGAAATGGTAGGCGGCGGTGTGCTCGTTGATCTCGGCGGCGGAACCTTCCTGGGCGCGGATGCAGCCGGCGAAGTAGCGGAAGTGGTCGGCGGCCAGCGGCACGTCGGCATTCAGGGTTTCACGCACGGCCTTGCCGTTGTCCCAGGTTTCGGTGACGGCCAGGACTTCCAGGTTCTGCTCGATGCGGTCGGCGATCTTCAGCAGGATCAGGGCGCGGTCCTGCACCGAGGTGCGACCCCAGGCATCAGCCACGGCGTGGGCAGCGTCCAGGGCCTTCTCGATATCCTCGGCGCCGGAGCGCGGGAACTCGGCGATCACTTCGCCATTCACAGGCGAGGTGTTGGTGAAGTACTGGCCACCGATGGGCGCGACGAATTCGCCGCCGATGTAGTTGCCGTAACGCGGCTTGAAGGTGACGACGGCGCCCGGAGTGCCTGGTTGTGCGTAGATCATGGCGTTGCTCTCTCTGGTCGGTACCTGCCCGGCTGGGCAAGCTGTGGACCGATCTTAGTCAGCCGTCGCCCAGCCCCGGTATGCGCCCATGGAATAGACGCCCTCGTCATTTGGTAGTAATTGGCGGGCGCTCAGGCCCGCGCCAGAGCCTTCTTCGCCGGAGCCGGAGCAGCCGCCTGCTCGGGTCGATAACCCAGGCGCAGTCCGCCCCAGTGCCGCCCCTGAACGATGATCGGCACCGAAAGATCGTGCATCAGCTCGCCCGTATCACGGGTGTAGGTCTGCAGCAGCAGCGGTTGCTGGTGGCTGCCGCAGCGCAGGCCGGTGCGGTCGTTGAACATGCGCTTGCTGCGGCTGCGGGCCATGTCCTGCTCGGGGTCGCCGGTGGGTGCCTGGCTGAAGGCTTTGTTGTGGGTTGGCACATAGCCTTCCTGGGTGCAGGCGATGGCGAACACCAGCCCCTCATGCTGCTTGAGCAACGGTTCCTGGATTTCCGGCAGGACCAGGTCGGTGTAGCGATCGAAACGCGAGCTGTATTTCTGCGGGTAGGTGCCTGGCACCACCTGGAAGCGGCGGTCGAAGAGGTCGTCGAGGCTGACGCGCCCTTCCCGCACATCACGCTCGAAGCGCTCGGCAATCTCGCTCGCACCCTGCCGGGCCAGGTCGTAGATGCGCTGGTGGTAGTCATCCAACCCTACTTCGGCCAGACGCTCGCTGATGGTTTCGGCCTGCCCTTCCAACTGGCTGGCGGCGGCGGCCAGGCGGCGGGTCTGTTCGTCGCTCATGCCCAGGTCGCTGCGCATCTGCCCCACCGCCTCGAACAGCCCGGTGAGCTGGTCGCGGTTGGTCCGGGCGCCACGGGCGATCTCGTCCACCTGCCCTTCCACCGCCGCCGCCAGTCCGGCGATTTTCTCCAACTGGCGGCCGGTCAGTTCCACCTGGCCGACCCCGGCCTCCAGGTCCGTGGAGAGCTGCTGGATCTGCTCCACCACCAGTGCGGTCTGGCGCTGGATATCGGCCACCATCTGGCCCACTTCACCGGTGGCGCTGGCCGTGCGTCCGGCCAGGCCGCGCACCTCGTCCGCCACCACGGCGAAACCACGGCCGTGCTCCCCTGCCCGCGCCGCCTCGATAGCGGCGTTCAGCGCCAGCAGGTTGGTCTGGCTGGCGATGGACTGGATGACCTGGGCCACCTGCTGGATTTCTTCGCTGCGCTGGCTGAGGGTGGCGATCAGCTCGCGGCTGGCGCCGGCCCTGAGGCTCAGTTGCTGCATGAGTGCGATGGCCTGCTGTAGCACCTCGCGCCCTTCATCGCTGCTCTGGCGCGCGTCAAAGGCGGCGGCGAAGGCCTGTTGGCTGAGTTCGGACGTGGCGGCCTCGGTGGCGATCATCACCTCGGCGCTGCCGACGATGCGCTCGGCAGCCTGCAACTGGGACTTGAGGCGCTCGGCCAGGCGATCCACGGACCAGGCGACCCCGGCAGCGGACAAGGCGTTATGGCTGGTGCTGCGGGACAGGTCGCGGGTGAGACGGGCCACGTCGGCGCCCTCTTCCACCGTTGTCCGCGCCTGGGGCCTCTGGCGGAACAGCCAGGGCAGCGGCAGCAACAGGAGTACCCCCAGCCAGGGCGGCAGGCCCGTAAAGGCCACACCACCGGCGATAAAGAAGATCAAGAGGCTGTGGATCAGGCAGTAGCGCATCGCTCGTCCCTTTGTTGTCATTGTTTTCGGGTATTAAGCGGCGAATCGCCATCAGGCGACATGGTTCCTTGGTCGTAGAACGCAAGGTGTAAATCCGAATTCATTCGCGAATGAATTCGCTCCCACTTGAATGAACAAGGCCCGCCGGAGCGGGCCTTGCAGCGCATCAGCGCTTGGCTACGGTTTCTGCCTTCGGCAGCTTGAAGGTCCAGAGCATGCCGCCCTGGTTCAGGTCCTTGATGCGCTTGGCCACTTCGCCGCCCCAGAGCGGTACCGCACCACCCCAGCCGGACAGCACGGAAACGTATTGCTCGCCGTCCATTTCCCAGGTGATGGGCGAGCCAATCACGCCGGAACCGGTGTTGAACTCATAGAGTTTCTTGCCGGTCTTGGCGTCGAAGGCCATCAGGAAGCCTTCGGGGTTGCCGGTGAATACGAGGTTGCCCTTGGTGGCCAGCACGCCGCCCCAGAGCGGCGCGTAGTTCTTGTAGCGCCAGACTTCCTTGCCGGACTTCGGATCGATGGCGCGCAGCACGCCGATGTAATCCTCGTTCAGCGGCTTGATGGTGAAGCCCGCGCCCAGGTAGGCCGCGCCTTTCTTGTAGGCGATGTTCTCGTTCCACATGTCCATGCCCCACTCGTTGGAGGGCACGTAGAACAGGCCGGTGTCCTGGCTGTAGGCCATGGGCATCCAGTTCTTGCCGCCGAGGAAGGACGGCGCGACGAACACCGAGCTGCCGTGCTTGCCATCGGCACCCGGCGCACCGGGGCGCTTGGCGTCGTCGTAGATCGGACGGCCTTCCTTGTCCAGACCCTTGGCCCAGGTCACGGTGTCGACGAAGGGGAAACCACGGATGAACTTACCGTTGGTGCGGTCCAGCACGTAGAAGAAGCCGTTACGGTCAGCGGTGGCCGCGGCCTTCACGGTCTTGCCGCCGTCCTTGTAGTCGAAGGACACCAGCTCGTTGACGCCGTCGAAGTCCCAGCCGTCGTGCGGGGTGGTCTGGAAGTGCCACTTGATGGAGCCGTCTTCCGGATTCAGCGCCAGGCGCGAAGAGGAGTAGAGGTTGTCGCCCGGACGCAGGTGGGAGTTCCACGGGGACGGGTTACCGGTGCCGATCAGCAGGGTGTCGGTATCCGGGTCGTAGTAGCCGCCCAGCCAGGGCGCGGCGCCGCCGGTCTTCCACAGGTCGCCGGGCCAGGTCTTGCCGGCTTCACCGCCGGAGATGCCGTTCTCGACCTTCTTGCCGTCCTTGTAGACGTAGCCCATGTGGCCTTCCACGGTCGGACGGCTCCACAGCAGCTCGCCGTTCTTCGGGTTGTAGGCTTCGATCTTGCCCACCACGCCGAACTCGCCACCGGCGACGCCGGTGATCAGCTTGCCCTTGACCACCAGCGGTGCGGCGGAGATGGAGTAGCCGGCCTTGTAGTCAGCCACGGTCTTGCGCCAGACCACTTTGCCGGTGTCCTTGTTCAGGGCCACCAGCTTGGCGTCGAGGGTGCCGAAGATCACCAGGTCGTCGTACAGGGCCACGCCACGGTTGATCACGTCACAGCAGGGCATGATGCCGTCGGGCAGGCGGGCATCGTATTGCCAGAGCTTCTTGCCGGTGCGCGCATCAACGGCGAACACCCGCGAATAGGAGCCGGTGACGTACATCACACCATCTTTCACCAGCGGCTGGGCCTGCTGGCCACGCTGCTTCTCGCCGCCGAAGGACAGCGCCCACACCGGGCGCAGCTGCTGCACGTTGTCGCTGTTGAGGGCCTCCAGGGTGCTGTAGCGCTGGCCTTGCAGGCCCAGGCCGTTGGTCACCACCTGGTCGGTGGATTTGGCGTCATCGAGAATTTCCTGGTCGGTGACACCGGCCAGGGCAACGCTGCTGGACAGCGCCATGGCGACGCACAGCAGCGTCCGGGCGAAAAGCTGGTTGGGTGTGGCGGGCTTCATTAGCGGCTACCTCTGCGGGCTTGTTGTTGTGATCCGGGAAAGTTTCCCGGTCTGCCGCAAATTCTTGGTTCGCCACGTGAGGCCAACAATTGGACGCAGTGCGGATTTTCCTACTCCGTTGGTAGCAATACCGCCACGCCGCTGCATACTTCAGCTGCCGATTGTGCGGCGGCCGCTTCCACTGGCAGACTGCCGCCCCTGCTTCACACTCCAATGCCCCGGGACCTATGCAAGTCTTCAGTGATCGTCAACTGCTCCTGGCCAGCTGGGCCATCGTTCTCCTCGGCCTGTTGCTGGTACTGCCCTTCCGGCTCCTGCCTTCCCTGCTGTCAGGGCTACTGGTCTATGAACTGGTCATCACCCTGGCCCCCCGCCTGCAACCGGTGATACCCGGTGGGCGTCGCGCCCGCTGGCTGGCCGTGGCACTGCTGGGCACACTGGTGGTCAGCTTGCTGTCGCTGTTCTTCGTGTGGATCGCCGGGGTGGTCATGCAGGAAGTGCACAACCCCGGCCAATTGCTGGAAAAGTTCATCACCCTCACCGAACAGGCCCGGGCACAGCTGCCGGCGTCCGTCGAGAACTACCTGCCGGCCAGCGCCGACGACCTGCGCCGCGAACTCATGGACTGGCTGCGCGCCCACGTCGGCCAGCTGCAGCTGCTGGGCAAGGGGGCGGCGCATACCTTCGTGACCATGCTGATCGGCATGATTCTCGGCGCCATCATCGCGCTGCAGCCCATCCCCAACTTCGAGACCCTGCGCCCGCTCAGCCGCGTCCTGCTGGAACGCATGGCCCTGCTGGTCACCGCCTTCCGCAATATCGTCTTCGCACAGATCAAGATTTCACTGGTGAACACCACCCTGACCGGCATTTTCCTTGTCGTGGTGCTGCCGCTGATGGACATCCACCTGCCACTGACCAAGGTCCTGATCCTGCTGACCTTCCTCCTTGGCCTACTGCCGGTGATCGGCAACCTGATGTCCAACACCCTCATCTTCATCGCCGGCTTTTCGGTGTCCCTCTGGGTGGCGGTCGGCGCCCTGGGCTACCTGATCGCCATCCACAAACTGGAATACTTCCTCAACGCCCGCATCGTCGGCGGCCAGATCAGTGCCAGGGCCTGGGAGCTTTTGCTCGCCATGCTCGCGTTCGAGGCAATCTTCGGCCTGCAGGGGCTGGTGGCGGCGCCGATCTACTACGCCTACCTGAAGAGCGAGCTGAAGCACGCGGAGCTGGTGTAAGCCCCGCCCGCAGTTGTCCGGTTATGGGTATCGCTTCGCTCCACCCATCCTACGGGGCTGGCGTATCCACCCTCGGCATCCGCGCCACCTCGTACTTCGGGTAGAGGTGGCTGACGCTCCGGATCAGCTCATAGCGGCTCAGGTTCACTGACGCAAAACGTTGGGGGATCGGCGTGCGGATCACCTCGTTCATCTCCTCTCCCTTCCCCGCCGCTTCTTTCAGCAACCCGTCCAACCAGCCCAGATAGTCGCGCATCTGCGCGAACGGCGCCTTGTCCTGGCTGATGGGGCCGTGACCGGGCACCAGGACTTTCCAGGGCTGCGCCTCCAGCATGTCGATATCCGCCAGCCAGGCGTCCAGGCCGGGGCTGTTGGGCGTGGTCAGGGCGCGTTGGTAGAACACCAGGTCGCCGGCGAAGAGCACGCCGGTGCGCTCATCCAGCACCGCGAGGTCGGCGCCGGTGTGGCCGCGCAGCCCCAGCAGGCGCAGGCGATGGCCACCGATATCGCGCTCCCCCGGCTCCAGGATTTGGCTCGGCAACACCACCTCGGTGCCGCGCATCCAGTCCCCGACCAGTCGATACATGTTCTCCGCCATGGCGTTGCCCTGCTCGCCCAGCAGCTTGCGGGTGCCGGCCAGCGCGGCGATTGGCACGTCGCTGAAAGCCTGATTGCCCAGCACGTGATCCGGGTGATGGTGGGTCAGCAGCACCAGCGTCACAGGCTGGTCGGTGACCGCCTTGATGGCCCGGCGCATGGCCTCGCCATAGGCCCTGGAAGGCCCCGTATCGATCACCACGACACCCGCCTCGGTGACGATGAAGCCGGTATTGACGATGTTGCCGCCATTGGCCTTGTCGAAATTGTCGGTGCTGCCCTCCAGCAGCCAGGTGCCGTCGGCGATCTGCCTGGGGCTGAGTGCATAGTCCTGCCCGGCCTGGGCGGTGATGGCGACGCAGGCCAGTAATAGGGCGATCAGGCGCATGGTCCCTCCTTAGAAGCTGGCCTCGAACTCGTTGCCGTTGTTGTCCCGCAGCCACAGCCGCGCCTCGCCGCCGCCCTGCACTTCCAGGCTGATGGTGGGGTTCTCGCTCACCGCCGGGAACAGTTCGAGGCTGGCCAGTACCTGGCCGCTGGGGTCCCGCAGTTCGGCCTGATTGAGGAAGAACTCGGGAATGCCACCCACCAGGCCGTTGTCCATGGGGTGGTCGATGCGCATACGCAGGCGATTGCCATCGCCATGGGGGAAGCGGCCGCCGTGGACCTGGCCCAGGCGGTCCTCCCAGCCGGCCTGGGCGCGCACCACACTGGGCGCAGTGCAGCCACCGCCCGCCGCGTCGACGCGCGTGGAGCCGATGTGCCAGAGGCCGTCACGGGTCAGCACGGCGGCGCGGATGGGCGTGGCCTGCTCGACGCGGATGCGGATAGCCAGCGCCGGTGTCACCCGCTCGCCGGGCTGGAAGACGAATATCTGCGGAATCGGGTTGAGCTCGGCCCAGGCCATGATTTTCACCACCTGCCCGGCATAGGCACGGGCGTCCACCTGGATCGGAACCTGGCGCGAATCCTCGGCGAACGGCGGCGCTTCCAGCACCACCTTGGGGTCATGAACGAAGGGCTGACCACCGAGAATCCGCTGGTGGAAGTAATCCCACATGACCGATTCGACCGGATCCTGGCCAGCGCCCAGCAACGGCGCGCTGGCCCCGAGCAATCCCAATAGCAGCAACGAACGCCTGTGCATCCCGCACCTCCGGCTATTGAACGTCCTGATAGAGCCCCGGCAACTCGTAGCGCAGGCCGTAGGCGGCGTAGAGCTTTTCCATGCGGCCGTCGCGCACCATGCCGTCGAGGGTTTCCTCCACGGCGTTGGCGAGCTGGCGATTACTCTCGTGCACCGCCATGCCGATGTCCCATTCGGGCTGGCCGAGGTTGGGATAGGTGTTGTCGGCATTGAGGATCTGCGGGTCGTGAGCCTGGTGCTCCAGCCAGTCCAGCTCCCCGCGCAGAGCCATCACCGCGTCCACTTCGCCCTTGCGCATGCCTTCGAAGGCCGCTGCCGGCCCCTGGTAGTGGTGGGTATTGCGCGCCAGGCGCCCGGCGAATACCGAGGTGAGGTAGAAGGACGGCACGCTTTCCAGCTCCACGCCGATGGGATGGAACTGGAACACGCCAATGCTCAGCACCTCGGGCAGGCGCCGGCTGTCGTAGGCCACCTGCCAGCGTTCGCGCTGGTACGGACCGAACATCACCACCTGCTCGTTGGCCAACTCGCCCACGTCGTTGCGCTTCTGCGAGTAGTCACGGTCGTAAGGCACCCGCAACATCACATCGGCGAGCACGCCGGGGCGCATGTAGTGCCCCTTCCAGATGAAGTTGCGCAGGTCATCATCCAGCCGCTCTCCCGGCGTGACCCAGAGCAGTTCCAGCTTCAGCCCCAGCCCCTCGGCCAGGGCATTGGCAAGGTCGATATCCACCCCGCGCGCCTGACTGTCTTCCTTGAAGCTGTAGGGCGCGAAGTTCTCGTAGACGGCCACCCGCAGCACGCCCGAATCGACGATGTCGTCATAGGGGCGCACCTGTGCCTGCGCCAGGGGCAGGCACAGCAGCCAACACAGCAGAACCAGCAGGCGCATGGCGATCACTCGTCCACGTGCACGCTTTCCAGGTAGGTGCGGATGGCCCAGAGCGCTTCCTGGCTCAGGTAGTCGGCCATCTTCGGCATGTACACCGCGCCGTCGCGCACCGCACCGTTGATCACCCGCTCCTTGAACCATTCATCGCCGCTGGCGTCGGCTTCCAGGAAGCGCAGGTCAGGCGCAATGCCGCCGGACTTGGCTTCCAGGCCATGGCAGCGCGCGCAGTTCTGGTTGTAGGCGGAGGAACCGATTTCAACGGCCAGGTCATGCTTGGCATAAGGCGCGCGGTAGGGGTTTTCTTCACGCCACTCCTTACCCAACTGCTCCAGGCCTTCGGTGTTCACTGCCTGAGGCACCACGTCGCCGTGGGCCAGGACGATTCCGCTGAGGGTCAGACCGGCCAGGAATGCGAGGCCGCGCAGTGCGCTGTTCTTGTTCATCACGTACATCCTCATTAGCTGTGCAAGGCGGCGCCCCGGTGAGGCGCTGTGAGGAAATGGTAAGAAGCCCCCGATCACACCCCCATCCTGCTTTGGTGGCCTGGCCCTACTTCCTTGGTAGTAGTGCCAAGTCATGGGGCACGGGATCAGTCCATAGGATGTGGCGGGCGGCGCTCCGCTGGAGCGCAGCGATACCCATCACTGGTGTGCGCTGACGCATCAGACCGTGGATTCGCTATGAGGACATGCCTCGCTTCCAGGGGCAGGTGCCGGAGAGGAAGGCATTGTTGTGAGTTGTAGGGCGCTTCTTTGTGGGAGCGAATTTATTCGCGAATGAATTCGCCCCCACAGGATGAGTGCCCCGCCGGCACTCGGCTGCCCGTAGGGTGCGCCGTGTGTTCAGCCGGAGGCCAGCTTCGCTGTCCTTGGCGAATGAATTCGCCCCTACAAGGTGAGTAATGACCTGCGCCGACAGGGCGCTTCAATCCTTCAGCCAGATGACCGGCAACACCGAGGTACTGCCCTGGGGGTGAATGCCGGAGGGGCTGACGCGGTCGAAGCCGAGCAGGCTGAGGATCAGCAGCAAAGGCAACAGCAAGTGTTTGAGGATGCGCATGGACGGCTTCCTTCTGGTTTTTGTTTGGTCATCCTAGGGCCTGGTCGCCGGCCGCCTTCTACTACCTTGGTACCGCCCGACCGGTACTTTCTTCATATTTCCCAGGCCCGGCCCCATTCCTATGCTGGCTCCACGTTCAGAGGAGCCATGAAATGCGCCATTACCTGCTCCACGGCCTAACCTACTTGCTGGCGCTGACCAGCGCCGCCCTGGTCGCGACCCACGTCCACGCTGAAGACGACGGCCTGGAGGTGCGCGTCGGCTATCTGGCCTGGGAGCCCGCGCGCGGCCCGCTGTTGTCCAACGTGATTCCCGAACCGGAAGATGCCGGCCTGCGGGGTGCCGAACTCGCCATCATCGACAGCAACAGCACCGGCCGCTTCGTCAAGCAGAGCTACGCGCTGAGCGCCGTGCGCACCGGCACGCCCGAGGCATTGCTGACCCAGGCGCGGGCGCTGCATGAACAGGGCATTCGCCTGTTCGTGGTCAACGCCCCGGCGAAGGAGCTGCTGCAACTGGCCGATGCCCTGCCGGACAGCCTGCTGTTCAATGCCGGCAGCGCCAGCGATGAGCTGCGCGGCGGAGAATGCCGCGCCAATCTGCTGCACAGCCTGCCCAACCGCGCGATGCTGGCCGACGCCCTGGCCCAGTTCCTCGCCACCCGCCGCTGGCAGCGCTGGCTGCTGGTGACCGGCGGGACCCTGGACGACCTGGCCTACGCCGCCGCCCTGCGCCGCGCCGCCGGGCGTTTCGGCGCGAAGATCGTCGAAGAGAAACCCTGGACCTTTGACAACGACCAGCGCCGCAGCGCCCAGGCGGACATGCCGCTATTCACCCAGGCCAGCGAGTACGACGTAGTCCTGGTGGCAGACGAGCGCGGCGATTTCGGCGAGTACCTGCCCTACAACACCTGGTACCCGCGCCCCGTGGCCGGCACCCAGGGCCTGACCCCCACCGGTTGGCACAAGACAGTGGAAACCTACGGCGCCGCCCAGTTGCAGAAGCGTTTCGAAGCACTGACCGGGCGCTGGATGAACGACCGCGACTTCGCCGCCTGGATCGCCGTGCGCAGCATCGCCAGCGCCGTGACCCGCCTGAAGAACGCCGATGCCCAGGCCATCCGCACCCTGGCGCTGTCCGCCGACCTGCCGCTGGATGGCTTCAAGGGCCGCAAGCTGAGCTACCGCGACTGGGACGGCCAACTGCGCCAGCCCATCCCCCTGGTGCAGCCGCGCTCACTGGTCAGCACCTCGCCCCAGGACGGTTTCCTGCACCCTGTGAGCGAACTGGACAGCCTGGGCTTCGACCGCCCCGAAAGCAGCTGCCACCGCTTCACCGCCGCCAACTGACAACAACAAGAAGGAAGATCGCCATGCCCACTCCCCTCGCTGCCGCCCTAGGCTCCACCCTGCTGCTGTTAGCCGGCCAGGCGCTGGCTGCTACCGCCTACGTGTCCAACGAGAAGGACGACAGCATCAGCGTCATCGACCTCGACAGCCTGGAAGTTACCGCCAGCCTCGACGTGGGCGCGCGCCCCCGTGGCCTGGCGCTGTCCAGCGACAACAAGCTGCTCTACATCTGCGCCAGCGATTCCGACACCGTGCAAGTGATGGATCTCGCCACGCGCAAGATCATCAAGGAGCTGCCCTCCGGCGCCGACCCGGAGCAGTTCGCCCTGCACCCCAATGACCGCTGGCTGTACATCTCCAACGAAGACGATGCGCTGGTGACGGTGGTGGACACCCAGAGCGACCAGGTGCTGGCGCAGATCCAGGTTGGCGTGGAGCCCGAGGGCATGGCGGTGAGCCCGAATGGCAAATGGGCGGTGAACACCAGCGAAACCACCAACATGCTGCACTGGATCGACACCGCCACCCAGCAGCTGGTGGACAACACCCTGGTGGACCAGCGCCCCCGCCACGTGGAGTTCAGCCCGGACGGCAAGCTGCTCTGGGCCTCGGCGGAAATCGGCGGCACGGTGACGGTGGTAGACGTGGCAAGCCGGCAGGTGCAGAAGGTGCTGAAGTTCCAGATCAAGGGGGTGCACCCGGACAAGGTGCAGCCAGTGGGGGTGAAGCTGACCCGCGACGGCAAGTACGCCTTCGTCGCCCTGGGCCCGGCCAACCATGTGGCCGTGCTGGATGCCAGAACCTATGAAGTCCTCGACTACCTGCTGGTGGGCCGGCGCGTCTGGCACCTGGCGTTCACCCCGGACGAGAAGCGCCTGCTGGCCACCAATGGGATCAGCGGCGACGTGTCGGTGATCGATGTCGAGGGCCTCAAGGTGACCAAGTCGATCAAGGTCGGCCGCTATCCCTGGGGCGTGGTGGTGACGCCATGAACGCGCTAGACCTGATCGATGTGGGTTTCTCCTATGGCCCGCGTCGTGCGCTCTCCGACGTGGGCTTCCACCTCGCGGCGGGCAGCTTCACGGCTCTCCTGGGGCCAAACGGTGCGGGTAAATCCACCCTGATCGCCCTGCTCACCCGGCTCTACGACCTGCGCCAGGGTGAGATTCGCGTCTGCGGCTATTCCCTGCGCCAGGAGCCACGCAAGGCCCTGGCGAACTTGGGGGTGGTGTTCCAGCAAAGCACGCTGGACCCGGACCTTTCCGTCGAACAGAACCTGCGTTACCACGCCGCCCTCCACGGCCTGCCGGGTCGGCTGGCGGGCGAGCGAATCGAGCAGGAACTGGAGCGGCACCAACTGGGGCCGCGCCGGCACGACAAGGTGCGCCTGCTCAATGGCGGCCACCGACGCCGGGTGGAGATCGCCCGCGCACTGCTCCACGAGCCACGCCTGCTGTTACTGGACGAGGCCAGCGCCGGCCTCGACCCGGCCAGTCGCGAAGGCTTGAACCGGCATGTGCGGCAACTCTGCCGCGAGCAAGGCGTTGCGGTGCTCTGGACTACTCACCTGTTGGACGAGGTCCGCCCCGAGGACCGGCTGCTGGTACTCAACCAGGGACGGATCATCGCCAATGATCGCGCCGCCAACCTGGGCGCACAGCAGGAAGGCGGCCTGGCCGCAGCGTTCGAGCGGTTGACCGCATGTGCATGAACGCAAGCCGTTGCGGCGCACCCAACCCATCTTCGGAGGCATGACGATGTTCGCTCCCTACTGGCATTGCCTGCGCGGCATCCTGTTGCGCGAGTGGCTGCGCTTCGTGCTGCAGCGCACCCGTTTTCTCAGCGCCCTGGTGCGCCCACTGCTCTGGCTGCTGGTATTCGCCGCCGGCTTCCGCGCGGCGCTGGGCATCGCCATCATCGAGCCCTACGACACCTACATCACGTACGAGACCTACATAGTCCCGGGACTGGCCTGCATGATCCTGCTGTTCAACGGCATGCAAGGCTCGCTGTCGATGGTCTACGACCGCGAGATGGGCAGCATGCGCCTGCTGCTCACCAGCCCCCTGCCCCGTCCCTTCCTGTTGGGCTCGCGATTGCTGGCCACTTCGCTGGTGTCGCTGCTGCAGGTCTATGCCTTCCTTGCCATCGCCTGGCTCTATGGTGTGCAGCCACCGGCTTTCGGCTTCCTGGCCGCGCTGCCGGCACTGCTGGTCGCCGCCCTGCTGCTCAGCGCCCTGGGGCTGCTGTTGTCCAACGGCATCCGCCAGTTGGAGAACTTCGCCGGGGTAATGAACTTCGTGATTTTCCCGCTGTTCTTCCTCTCCTCGGCGCTCTATCCCTTGTGGAAGATGCGCGAGGCCAGCGAGTGGCTGTATTGGCTCTGCGCCCTGAACCCGTTCAGCCATGCCGTGGAGATGGTGCGTTACGCCCTCTACGAACGCTTCAACGGAGTGGCGACTGCCGTGTGCCTGACGCTGACCCTGTTCTTCGCCATTGCAGCGCTGCTCAGTTTCAACCCCCAGCACGCCGCGTTGCGCAAGGCCGGCTGAAAAAATATGGCCCTTTGTTAGGGCAGGGTTACAGCGCAAAGCTGCATGCGTCCGTTAGGAATCACCGCCAAATCATTAGTCATAAAGGGCCTGACAACGGTCCGAATACCCATTGACGGCATCTTGCCATCAGTCACAGGATGATTCCGTGGGATAGAAAAGGTGCAATTGCAGGAGGTTCTTCTCTCGACTCTGCGAGGTGTCGCGGCCTTTTTGTGTGAGGTCCGACCAGGTTTCGGTTCGTGTAATCACCTGTAAATGGAGCACGCTTCAGCTTCCTTTGGCGTAGCTATCGCCGAAGGGGATTTCCTTTTGCTTGGGTTAAAGGGGTCCAAGAACGGGAGGAGGACTGAATGTACCTTCCGAACGACGCGTCAAAGGCACGGCTGCGCGAAGCGGAACTTGCAAGAAGGAATTTCGAAGAGCTCGCGAATGCCCTCGCTAAAGGGGAAGTCACACGACGCGACTTCATCAAATGGGGCCTGGCTACATCCAGCGGCCTGCTGGTGCCCGTACACGGCCTGACCCCCTTCTCCAGCAGCGCCTATGCGGCAGTTTTCGACATCCCCACCGGATTGCCGCCGAGCCCACTGTTCGGCGTGCAACCTTTCACCCAACCGATGCCGCGCTTCGACGTGCTGCCCCGCAAGACATTCACCTTCGGCGCGGGTGCGATGGACCCCATTCCCGCCTTCCCGGGCGTACCCGGCCCCGACCCGACCGAACAGGCCAATGTCACGCAGCAACCGGTACCCGCCGTGCTGGGTGGCGGCACCGGCCCCATCGAAGGGCGTCCCCCGGGACCGATCTGGGCCCACCAGCAGTGGGCAAGCTTCCCGCCCCAAATGGTGGTGGAAGTCACCCAGGAAGGCGCCAAGCCCAACACCGCCTACAACCCCGGCGTACCGTCAAGCCTGAACTCTGGAATCGACGCCAGCCGGCCATTCCGCCCGGCGTTCCACCCCGACTTGCCAGATCAAGGGACGCTGAAACTCTGGACCTTCAACGGCACCCTGCCGCCCAAGCTGCTGATCGGTCGTTACCACGAGTCGATCCTGTTCCGTCACCACAACCGGTTGCCGGACGATCCGACGCGCAATGGCGGCTTCGGCATCCACACCATCAGCACCCACGAGCACAACGGCCACCATGGGGCGGAAAACGATGGTTTCACCGGCGCCTATTTCTTCCCCCGGCAGTATTACGACTACCACTACCCGATCTGCCACGGCGGCTATAACACCATCAACCTGGATGCCGCCGAGCCGCGTTGCGGCACGCCGACCGACGCCGGTGGTATCGAAAACGTCCAGGGTGACTTCCACGAAACCATGAGCACCCACTGGTTCCACGACCACATGTTCAGCTTCACCGCGCAGAACGTGTACAAGGGCAACGCCGGGATGTTCAACATCTACAGCAGCCTGGACCGCGGTAACGAAGAGATGGATGACGGCGTGAACCTGCGCCTGCCCAGCGGCTCGGCCAAGTCGTACGGCAACCTCGACTACGACGTGAACCTGATGCTCGCCGACAAGGCCTGGGATGCCGATGGCCAACTGGCGATGGACATCTTCGACTTCGACGGATTCCTCGGCGACGTGATGACCGTGAACCTGGTCTACAAGCCGTTCTTCGAGGTGGAGCGGCGCAAGTACCGCTTCCGCATCCTCAACGCGGCGGTTGCGCGGTTCTTCAAGCTGGCCCTGAGCGACGCCTCGCCGATGGTCCAGATCGCCAATGACGGTAACCTGCTGCCGAACCCGGTGGTGCTCAACACGCTGGACGAATTAGGCATCGCCGAGCGCTACGACATCGTCATCGACTTCTCCCGTTATTCCATCGGGAGCAAGGTCTGGATGGTCAACCTCGCCGAACACGAGAATGGCCGCCGGCCGAAGGAAGACCTGTCCCTGCGCGAAGCCCTGTCGGGCTCCTCCAGCGATCCCTGCGTGGGCCGTTTCCTGGAGTTCCGCATCGTGCGTGACCCGGCCCGGCCCGATGTCAGCCAGGTGCCGGAGCAGTTGATCGTGAACCCGGACCTGACGACCATTCCGGTCGCAGCCCAGCGCACCTTCGAGTTTGGCCGTGGCGCCAAGCAGAACAGCACCGACCCGATCACCAGCTTCCTGGGTCCGTGGGGCATCAAGGTCGACGGGGTTACCACACTGGCGGCGGACTTCGGTCGGGTTTCGGCCGCTCCGCGCTTCGGCACCCGCGAGGTCTGGACCTTGAGGAACGGCGGCGGCGGCTGGGACCACCCGATCCACATCCACTTCGAGGAAGGGCAGATCCTCGCCCGCGACGGCAAGGCGAGCAACGTGCCGGCCTGGGAACGCGGACGCAAGGACGTGTACCGCCTGCACCCGGGGGGCAGCGTCACGCTCACCATGCAGTTTCGCGACTTCGGCGGTATGTTCATGGAGCACTGCCACAACACCACCCACGAAGACAACGCCATGTTGCTACGCTGGGAAATCGACGATGCCGGCGGCGCGTTCCTGCGCCCGCTGCCAACGCCGATTCCAACGCCACAGGGCGTGAAGTTCGTGCCTCCCGACGAAATCCTGCCCACCGCGTTCCGCTAGGAGGTCGACATGGGCGGCTTGAAATGGCTGGTGCTGCTGGCCGTCAGCGCGCTGACGGCCAGCGGGGCGTTCGCGGCGCAGCCCTGGGGCCCCGGCTACTTCCCCGACGTGCCCCTGGTCACCCAGGACGGTCGGACCGTGCACCTTTATCAGGACCTGCTGAAAGGCAAGCTGGTAGCGATCAACATGATCTTCACCTCTTGCGCGGACAGCTGCCCGCTCAGTACGGCCAACCTGGCCAGGGTGCAGCGGCAACTCGGGGACCAGGCGGCGAACATCCACTTCTACTCCATCACCGTCGACCCCGAGACCGACACGCCGGAGGTGCTCAAGGCCTATGCCGAGAAGTTCCATGCGGGGCCGAACTGGCTGTTCCTTACCGGTAAGCCGGAGGACATTCGCCTGGCGCAGAGGAAGCTGGGCCTGTGGTCCAGCACCGATGCCGAAGACCCGGACGGACACCTGACCAGCCTGACGGTAGGCAACGAATCCACCGGGCAGTGGATGCGCCAATCCACCCTGGACAACCCGAATTTCCTCGCGGCCAAGATCAGCACCTTCCTGCTCGGCTGGCAGAACCAGCGCGGAGTGGCTACCCAGAGCTATACGAACGTGCCGCCCATCGCCAACCCCGACGCCGGCCACCTGCTATTCCGCAAGACCTGTGCAGCCTGCCACACCATCGGCAAGGGCGAGGCGTTGGGACCGGACCTGCGAGGTGTGACCACGCGGCGCGACAAGGACTGGCTACGGCGCTTCATCACGGCCCCGGACCAGATGCTGGAGCAGAGGGACCCGATCGCCATGGAGCTGTTCGCCCGCCACAACCAGGTGCGCATGCCCAATCTGCACCTGAGCAACGAGGATGTAGAGGCGCTGATCCACTATCTCGAACAACAAGGCGCGACCCCACCAGATCAGTCGGAGTCGCCGCCCCCTCCGCCGAGCGGGGGGAGCCTGGCGACCCCCTGAGGGTCGAGGAGGTACAGATGAACATCGATCGACGGCATCTACCTGCCGCACTCTTGACCTTTGCAGGCCTCCTGGCCGCCACGGCATCAGGTATCGCCAAGGCGCTGCCGCTGTTCACGCGAAGAGCGGACCAGCTCATGGTGCCCATTGCCGGCACCCTGACGACCGCAACCGAAGACATCAACCTGAGCGGTATCGCTCGCATCAGGAGCACAGAATTCAGCGACGCCGATTTCAATGGTCCGCCAGGGGCCATCCTGCACATCGACTTTGTCAACGTGGTGGGGGCTGGAATGAGCAGCAAGACCCGCTTCTTCGCCCATGGCGAACACCAGGTGGTGCGTGAATTGCGCACAACCGACGTCGTGGAGCTGACTTTCCTCATCACGCCAGTTGGCGCCAGGGCCACGACGGTGGCAATTCCCGTGCTGGCCACCTTCCAGTTGACCTTCAATGTCGACCAGGGCCAGCTCACCGCTGCCACCGGGAGCTTCTCGACTCCCGCCTTCTGAACTAGCGGTGGCCGCTGCCGGACGCGGGGCCGGCAGGGCCATCTACTACTTTGGTACAGGTTGCCCCCTCTCAACGTCGAATACCCAAAGCAGCGGCGCTGGCCTGTAATGGATACATAAAAAGAACAGAGCGTCCGCCATGAAACGCCTACTCACCTGCCTCGCCTGCATTGTCCTTGCGCTGCCCGCCTTCGCCGGCGAGACGGCCGACACCCCGCTGTTCTCCGCCGACGGCTACCGCCTGACGCGCTACCGCAGCCCCACGCCTGCCCACGCCGAAGCCGCCCGAACCCTGGATACCCCCCAGCTCCAGGCCCAGTTGAAGGCGCAGCCCGACACCCTGCTGGTCGACGTCTACCGCCGCCAGTGGCTGCAGGGGCAATTCATCGAAGACGAGCCCCATGCCAACCTGCCCGGCAGTCTCTGGCTGGCCAACACCGGTGACGGCGAACTCAGCGCCCAATGGCAGGACTACTTCAGCCGCAACCTGCAACAGGCCAGTGGCGGCCGACACGACCGCGCCCTGGTGTTCTACTGCCGCTCCGACTGCTGGCTCAGCTGGAACGCGGTGAAGCGCGCCGCCGCTCTGGGCTACACCAACCTCTACTGGTACCGTGACGGCATCGATGCCTGGGAGCAGGCCGGACTGCCCCTGCAGCCCGCCCGCCCCGTGCCCTTCCCCTGATCCGGCGTGTCCGGATAAGCCGCACCATAATGAGAAAAACGAGGTGAAAGGCCGTGTACAAGATTCTGATTGCCGATGACCACCCACTGTTCCGCGAAGCCATCCATAACGTCATCAGCGACGGCTTCCCGGAAAGCGAAGTGATGGAGACCGCCGACCTGGACAGTGCCCTGGCGCTGACCCACGAGCACGACGACCTCGACCTGATCCTGCTGGACCTGAACATGCCCGGCATGCACGGCCTGAACGGGCTGATCAACCTGCGCAATGAGGCGCCGACAGTGCCGGTGGTGATCGTCTCCGCCGAGCAGGACAAGCAGGTTGTGCTGCAGGCCATCACCTACGGCGCGGTGGGCTTCATCACCAAGTCCTCGCCGCGGGCACAGATGACCGATGCCATCGAGCAGATACTCAACGGCAACGTCTACCTGCCGTCGGACATCATCCGCACCCAGAAGGCCTCGCCGCGCCGCCACCACGAAGAAGCCAGCATCCCGCCCGAGCTGTTGCAGGCCCTGACCCGCAAGCAGCTGCTGGTGCTGGAGCGGATGACCAAGGGCGAATCCAACAAGCAGATCGCCTACAACCTGGACATCGCCGAAACCACGGTGAAGGCCCATGTCTCGGCCATCCTGCGCAAGCTCAACGTGCACAACCGGGTGCAGGCCATTCTCTCGGCCAGCGATATCGACTTCACTGCTTACCTGCGTCGCTGACCATCCGGGTACTTCCCTAAGGACGACCATGCCTGCCGCCCGCACGCTGCTGTTCACGGCCCTGGCCATGCTGGCCTTCGCCGGCAATTCCCTGCTCTGCCGACTCGCCCTCAAGCACACCGACATAGACGCGGTGAGCTTCACCGCTATCCGCATCGCCTCCGGCGCCCTGATGCTCTGGCTGCTGCTGCGCCTGCGCCGTCAGCCCCTGGCCGCCACCGGCAACTGGCGCGCGGCCGCGGCGCTGTTCGTCTACGCCGCCGCGTTCTCCTACGCCTACCTGCAACTGGACGCCGGCGCCGGGGCGCTGCTGCTGTTCGGCGCGGTGCAGCTGTGCATGGTGGTCTTCGGCCTTGTGCGCGGTGAACGCCTGAACCTGCAACAGGCCCTGGGCTTCGCCCTGGCGACCGGGGGACTGGTGGTCCTGCTGCTGCCCGGTGCCAGCGCACCGCCGCTGGTGGGCGGCCTGCTGATGCTGCTCGCGGGCCTCGCCTGGGGCGCCTACACCCTGCTCGGACGCCAGGCTGGCCTGCCGCTGGCGGCCACCGCCGGCAACTTCATCCGCGCCCTGCCCTTCGCCGCGCTACTCATGCTGCCCTTCATCGACCAGCTGCGCCTCGACCTGCCGGGATTCATCTACGCCGTGCTTTCCGGCGCCCTGACCTCCGGCATCGGCTACGCCATCTGGTACAGCGCCCTCCCCGGCCTCGGTGCCCTCCAGGCCGCCAGCGTGCAACTGAGCGTCCCGGTCCTTGCAGCCCTTGGCGGCGCCCTGCTGCTGGGCGAACACATCAGCCTGCGCCTGGCGCTGGTTTCAGTAGCCGTGCTTGGCGGCATCGCCCTTGTGCTGCGGGCGAAGTTCCAGGCGGTGCCGCAGCGGGCTTGATACACGCTTCTCTGTGGGGGCCGAATAAGTTCGCCCCTACAAAAAAGCGCGTCGTCCTGTAGCTAACAATGGCGTCGGTTGCCTTCCCTGTAGGGGCAATTGGCGCCTTCACCGCTCCAACAAATGACTCATCGCCGTCTTCAGCTTCATCGGCCGCACCGGTTTGTGCATCAGGGTGTGGCCGAGTTCGCGCATCTGCTGTTTGAGCTCGTTGCTGTAGTTGGCGGTGATCATCAAGGCCGGGAGCGGTGTGCTGCGGCGGGCGTTAATGGTGGCGACGGCGTCGACGCCGTTGCAGCCGTTGTCCAGGTGGTAGTCGGCGATCAGCAGGTCGGCGTCGGCGTGGAAGTTCTCCACCTGGCGTGCCAGGTCTTCTTCCGAGAGCGCGGTGGTGACCTGGCAGCCCCAGCCTTCCAGCAGGGTACGCATGCCCGCGCAGATGGCGGCGTCATTGTCCAGCACCCAGATCCGCGCGCCGTTGAGCCGCTCCAGGACCGCCTCGGGCTCACTGCGTTCCGGTTTCTGCCGGGGCACGCGCCGAGCGAGCGGCACTTCCACCGCGAACAGCGAGCCCTTACCCAGTTCCGAGGACACATGGATGCGATGACCGAGCATGCGCGCGATTTTCTCGACAATGGCGAGGCCCAGGCCGAGCCCGCGGTCCTGCTTCTCGCGTACCACCTCCCCGCGTTTGAACTCCTGGAAAATCTCCCCGAGCTTGTCCCGGGGGATGCCGACTCCGGTATCGCGGACCTCGATCCACAGGCTCTGCCGTCGACGACGGCAGCCCAGCAGGATGCGGCCTTGCGGCGTGTAGCGGATGGCGTTGCTGAGCAGGTTGCGGAGGATGCGCGCCAGCAGTTGCAGGTCGCTGCGTACCAGGGCCGAGCTGGGGACGAAGTCCAGCTGCAGGCCTTCGCTGGTGGCGATCTGGCGATATTCCACGGCCAGGTTGTCGAGCAGTTCGCCGACGGCGAAGGACGCGATATCCGGCTTGATCACCCCGGCATCCAGTTTGGAGATGTCCACCAGGGTTCCCAGCAGGTTCTCCACGTCTTCCAGCGAGTTGCTGACATTGCGCACCAGGGCCAGGTTGCAGGTCTGGCTGCGCTGTTCCAGTAGCGCACTGGTGAACAGCCGTGCGGCGTTGAGTGGTTGCAGCAGGTCATGGCTGACCGCCGCGAGGAACTTGGTCTTGGACAGGTTGGCCTTCTCCGCCTCGAACTTGGCTTCACGCAGGCGCAGTTCCATCTGCGCGCGCTCGTCGATTTCGCGACGCAGCTGGCTATTGAGTGCGGTGAGTTCGGTGGTGCGCTCACGCACCCGTTGTTCGAGGTTCTGGTAGGCCTGGTGGAGAGCCTCAGCAGTGCGACGGCGCTCAGTGATGTCGCGGATCAGCACGAAGATGCCGACCACCTCGCCGTTGGCCAGGCGATTGGGCACATAGGAGCGCAGCATGCAGCGCTCCTGGCCGTTGTGGTTGGTTTCCGTGACTTCGAAGGACAGGCTTTCACCATTCAGCGCCCGCTCCACGTAAGGCTCCAGGCGCAGCCAGTGTTCTTCACTGTGCACCTCGCGCAGGCTCTGGCCGAGCATCGAGCCACGCGGCCAGCGGTACCACTCCTCATAGACCTTGTTGGTGAATTCGTAGACCAGGTCGGCGCTCAGGTAGGCGATCAGCGCCGGAACATGGTCGGTGATCAGGCGAATCCAGCGCTCGCTCTCGGCCAGTGCCTCGGCATGGCGATAGCGTTCGGTGATGTCGGTGAACGTGTTGACGAAGCCGCCGGTGGGCAACGGATGGGTGCGCACCTCCAGCACGCGGCCGTTGTATAGGCGCTGCTCCATCTCGCGAACGGGACGGCCGTTGGCGTCGCGGGTGTCCGGGGTGAGCAGCGGCAGTTCGCTGTCGGCCATGACGCTGGCGAAGCTGCGGTGCGCTTCCACCGGGGCCAGCCCGCAGAGTTCGAGGAAGCGGTGGTTCCACAGCTCCAGGATGCCCTCGGCGCTGACCATGGCCACGCCCTGGGACAGGTTGTCGACGGCGCGCTGCAACAGGCGCGACTTCTGCGCGATCGCCTGTTCGCGGCGGGCGGTTTCGCTCTGCTTCACTTCGGTGATGTCGGTATAGAGGATCACCAGCCCGCCCTCGCGGGTGGGCCGTTCGCTGACCTGCACCCAGCGGCCGTCATGCAGCCGGTAGAGGACGTTGTCGTCGCTTCCTCGATGCTCTTCGACGATCAGGCCGGTGCTGTCTGCCAGGCGACGGATCTCCGAAAGCCGGGTACCGGCGCCGATGCGCGCACGGGTGCGGGCCCAGAAGGATTTGAAGCGGCTGTTGAAGAGGACGATGCGCTGGTCACGGTCGAACAGCACGAAGGCGTCGGAGATGCTTTCGATGGCGTCGATCAGGTGCTGATGGGCAGTCTCCGCCCGCAGCCTGGCGTCACTCAGCAAGCGGTTGCTGGCCTTGAGTTCGGCCATGGCCTGGTTCAGCGCATCGGTGCGCTCGCGTACCTGCTCGGCCAACACCACCGAATGCTGGAAGGCGGCATAGCTGTCATCGCGACGGGAAGCGCTGGACTCGACCCGCTCGATCAGGGCCGCATTGATGCGGCGCAGCTTGCAGTTCTCTTCCTCCAGCGCAGCCAGCCGCGCCTGCTGTTCAGCGGCATCCATTGCGCCCCCGGCGGCCGATGGCAACTCCGGTGAAGGTCTGGTTGATGTGCATGCCATTGAACTGCTCTCCGTAGGAGTTGAAGCCGATGACCCGCTGTCCGCGCAGGATTTCAGAGGTGCGCGTCACCGCGTCCGCGTCGTTCTCGATTTCCAGCCGACGCAGGAAGCAGTCGCAGCCGATGGTCAGCAGGGGCGGGCCAAGCCGCTCGCCAAGACGCCGAAACAGCGCCTCCAGGTTGGGTAGCAAGGGGCCGGTGCGCATGGCGGTGAGGACGATGCCGTTCTCCACTGCGCAGTAGAAGGTCAGGCTGAGGTCCGGGTTGACCCGCTGGATGGAGCGCACGTAGTACGAATCCCCTAGTCGCACCGCCAGTGGATGCGCAGCGAACATGCGCAAGTCGAGGGCGCTGAGCGGAACGCCGACCATCCGTGCATAGACTTCCGCAGCTGGCTCGGCATTGAGCTCGAAGACCCGTCGGCTGGCGTTGTCGGCCCGGGTGACCACCAGCTTTTCCGTACCCGGCAGGATGTGGTGGGTGCTGAACACCTCGAAATCCAGTGCCGTGTTCACTAGCACCACCACCGCCGCGCCTGCATGGAAGCGCCCTTCGTAGTAGACGTGGGTGTGCTTGAGGTGATGGTCGTCGGCCGCCGAACCGCCGAAATGCGGGATGCTGCCAAAGGCCGCGCCAAGTGCCGCGAGCACCACTTCCTCACGGCTGGACAGACCATCCAGCAGGGTCAGGGCGAAGCTGTGGCCCTTGATCGGCGCCAGGGAGTTGGCCCGGCAGTCCTGCACCAGGCGCTCCACCAATTGCTGGGCGTCGATCAGGCCGAAGCGGTCCATCTCGTCCACCAGCGCGCTGGCGATGGAAAAGCTGCGATGGTCGAAACCCACCGCGCTGACACAATTGCGGCCATAGCCCAGGGGCGTGATTTCGCCAGCGCTGGTGCAACCCACCAGCCGCACGCCGCCGAAATACTGCTCCAGGGCCTGGCCGAGTGCGTCGAGGTCGTATTCTGCCGAGCAGAAGAACAGCACGAAGCCCAGGTGCGGGTGGATAAGCTGGCGCGCCAGGTCCTGGGCCACGGCCTCCGCCTCGCTGGCCAGGGACATGGCGGTGACGACGCCCTCTGCCGGTTCTTCGAGCATCCTCGGCCTCACTCAATAAGCCTGTTCGCGATGTGGAAATTCTACGGAGGGGGTCCGGAACGCCCCATCCTTCTTGGGTAGCGGAGGACTAGTTCGAAGGTAGGGGCTCGCAGATGCACACCAACACAATGTGTTTCTGAAATAAAAAAGGCGGGAGGACAACAGTCTCTCCCGCCAAAACCGGAGCAATCTCGATCAGGGCTTACCAGGTCAGCACGGCACCCAGGGCAACGGTGTCGGTGTCTTCGTTCTGGGCATCACCCTCGTGACCATCGATCTCGAACTGGTTGTACTCGGCCACCAGCTTGAGGTTGTCGTTGATGTCGTGGAACAGCGCGATGCCGCGGGTTTCGTAGTCAGCACCGGTGTTCACCACGCCGTTGCCATCGTCCTTGGTCTTGCCGTAGGACAGCGCCAAGCGGTTCTTGCCGAAGCGGTAGGAGCCCTGCAGCAGGTAGCCGTCGCTGTCCACTTCGCGCAGGGTCGGCTCGCCGGCGTTGTTGGTGAAGAAGGGGTTGATGCCCTTGGCCTGGAAGCCGGAGCCTACCAGGGTGAAGGCGCCCATCTTGGCCTGCACGCCGTAGCCCAGGCCCTTGGAGGTGACGGAGTCGACGTTGGGATCGGTGTTTTCCGAAGTCTGGTAGGCGCCGTTGACCCAGGAGTAGATCTGCGCGCCGCCCAGGTCGAATTCGTAGGTGACCTCGCTCTCGAAGCGCGGGTTTTCCTGGTAGGCCTTGCCGGTGGGGCTGTCGTCGTTGGTGTCCACCGGGTCCATGATGCCCACAGCGGCGCGCAGGCCATCGGTTTTCGGGCTGCGGTAGGTGATCTGCGAGGTCGGGAACGGATAGGGATAGCCGCTGCCGATGTTGCCGAAGGACACGCCACCGCCATCCACCAGGCCGAGGGTATCGCTGACCTGGCCGTAACCGGCGAGCAGTTCATCGAGCAGGATGTTTGAACGCGCGAACAGGCCGAAGTCCTTGCCCACCAGCACCTCGCCCCAGTCGCTGCCGGCGGTGCCGTAGAACTGGCGGACGTCGATGGCGGTGGCGGTGCCGTTGGTTTCGCTGTCGTTGATGGTGACCCAGAAGGAGGAACGGGCGCCGAGCTTGAGGTCGTCCACCTGCTTGCCCATGTTGAAACCGATCCAGTTGGGCAGGAAGCCCATCTTCACCCGCGACTGGCGGCGGTCGAACTGCTCACCGTCGCGATCCACATCGCTGTTGACGTAGAAGGCGTTGACGTAGCCGTCGGTGGAGAAGGTGGTCTGGTCCTTATCGTACAGGACGATCTCCGCGGCGGCCTGCTGGGTGGCGAGGGCTACCGCTGCCGCGAGGGCAAGGCGGGACAAACGGGCTTGGGCGATCTTCTTGTTGTGCATGACGCTCTCCGCTGTGGGTAGACGACCGGGCAGGTCAGTCGAGTCGGAGGCGATTATCGAAACGCCATCAGGTCTTCCATACGCTGCATTGGCGGGGGTTTCGTCCTGCTTTGGCCGGGTTTTGCAAGCCGCGCCGGGAAGGCTTAATACCGGGCTCGTCCAAGGTCTTAACCCGACGGACGGTCGAGCAGCACGAAAGGACGCAGCCCTTTCGGGCTCGTCCTTCAGCACAGGAATGGAGGGGGAAATCAGTACGAGAGGTGCCAGGCCGGCACAGGGGGTTCGGCATTGGCCAGGGCAAGGCAGGTCGTCCCTGCGATCAGGCAGTCGAGCTGCTCTTGCAGGTGACCGGGTTGCAGCTCGGTCAATGCCTGGTGCACACGCGAGCAATGGTCGACCGGCAGGCCGGCCAAGTGATCAAGCCAGCATTGGCGAGCGTAGCTGGCGAATACCGTGTTTTCCCGGACCAGCCGCTGGGTGAGACTCAATCGCAGATCATCCAGTTGTGCCTGGTCCAGCACCGCCAGACGCTCGCTTTGACGTTGGAGGAAGTCCTGGAGGTGCGCGAACAACCCGGCCACGGATTCACGCGGCGACTGCACGGCGAACAGCAGGCCACGGTGCGGCCCGAACTGCTTGAAACCACAGGCCAGCGCGTAGCCCAGTTGCAGCTCGCCCCTCAGGCGCTGGTGAAAGGCCGGCTCCAGCAGACTGGCCAGAAGCCGCGCAGATGCCTCCGCCGCGGCGCTGGCTGGATCGAGTGGATAGAAGAGCAGCAGTGCCGCTTCACCCTCCATCTCCAGCCGATGCCAGGTACGTCCGCCCTGCCCGGCCAACACGCTGGGTGTGGCAGGCAGGCCCGGCAGTTCGGCGTCCACCACCACATCACCCACGACCAGGCCCTGCCGGCGTGCCTGGCACCACAAGTGCGCCAGGGCTTCAGCCTTGAGCACTGCCGGCGCCTCCGTGGCCGCTGCAAGCAAGCCCGGCAGATGTTGCAGCATCTGGCGCAAGGGCAGCTCGCCGGCATTGCGACGCGTCGCACTTCGCTGCAAGCGCGGCCCCTGGGCAAGGCTCCAGAGCGGCGGGGCCTGCAGCAGCGGCAGCACATCGCGGCTCACGTGACGTAGCACGCGGACATCGCCCAGCAGCTCAAGCGTAATCCCGCCCTGCTCCGCCTTGAGCCCCCCTGTCACGCCAGCCCCGGCGGCGCCCCCCAGAATGGGGCGCAACGCCCGTTGCAGGGCTGGGACGAGCCCATGGGGCACCCCGCTGTCCGCGGGTTGCCAGTGCAGGAACAGCGCACCCTGGCCGCTAGCCTCGGGTAAGCCGGGTCTGGCGGGCAATTGCGTATGAGTCGCCGCCAAAGGCGCCGACGGGATCAGATAAGGGTTGGGCGGCGGCAGTCGCCAGTTACAATCGGATGTTCTGCCGGAGCCATCCTCGAGCCGCTCCAGGTTCAGGGGAAAGCCGGCCGAAACGTCGTTACTTGCGCAATCGGAATCATCGACCTGGAGATGGATCAGGCATTCGACTCGCAATTGTTCAAGCAGCGCCTGGACTTCCTCACGGGTCGGAAGCCGGGGCGCCATCGCGACATCCAGCGGCGCCAGTTCGGCGTGGCGTTGGCGCAGACGCTGCAGCCGCTCCTCCCAGAGGCCCGGCCAGGGTGCGGTAGCGCGCAGGAAGTCCAGCCAACCCAGAACCTCCGCCTCCAGTTGCACACAGTCCGCGTCTTCCACCCGCTCGAAGTCCATCACCAGCAGGCCTTGCCCGCCATCGGCGCAAGACAGGCGCAAGTGCACGCCGTCACTCAATTCAAGGACGCCGAGGCGCTCTTGCAGGCCGCCGGCTGAGTCGTCCTGGACCAGACACTCCAGAAAGGCCGTGGACGCCTCCAGAGCATCGCCTTGTTGCGCCACGGCGAACGCCAGCAGGAGACGTCCGCCTCCGCCTGGCACACCAAGCCGAAGCCGTTTCGCACGAAGCGGCAGCATGGGCGGCACGACCGGCTCCGGCAAACCTCTGCCCGCCTGTAATGGCTCGCCGTAGCGCCGGGCCAGCTCCAGCTGTTGCTCCAGCGGGTGCGGCGAAATCAGGGTCAGGCACATGCGGCCCGGCTGGTAATGGTCCCGATGGAAGCGATGGAGCGCAGGCATGAATGCGGGGGATTCCAGCTTCAGACTGGCTGCGTTGCCCGCATGAAAATCCGCCAGCGGGTGACCGTCCGCGAGGGCCGATGCCAGCGCGGCGTCGCAGAGGGTCCGGCAGTCCCGCGCGCGGGCACTGAACTCGGCTTGCAGCACCTCCCGCTCACGCCAGATCGCAGCCGTTTCCAGCAAGGGATTGGCCAGCATGTCCAGAAGCCGCGCCAGGGCCTGATCGAGGTGCGCCGCCGGCACCTCGCAGAAGAAGCGCGTGCTGCGTGGGCGGGTACTCGCATTGACCCGACCACCGAGGCCCTGGACGAATGGAATCAGGCCCTGTTCCGGGGGAAATTCGCGGCTACCCAGGAACACCAAGTGCTCAAGAAAGTGGGCCAGCCCGGGATAGTCGCCGGGTTCGTCGTGGCTTCCGTCGCGAACCTCCACCAGCACCGCGCAGAGCGTCGTGCCAGGCCGATGCAGCAGGCGCACTTCCAGGCCGTTGGCCAGGTGAGTGGTCAGTGACGGCTGCTGTTCGGACGACTCGACAAGGCTGGACATGGCGCATCGGAAAAGGGAGGAACCTGATTCTAGATTCCTGGCCACCTTCTGAGCTAGCAATGCTTCCTTGGAACTATTCCGGTGGCTCATGCGTCCTATCCGACCGCGTAATGGCCAATTTCCTACAACCTGTTGAGAGATTTGCCAACCTCTTGCATGGGCGTGACGCCATCGTTGCAACTGACATCTCACACCGATAATGGCGCAATGCCATATGGACTGGTGGCCCAATCGGAGCATTCATGGAACAGACTCCCCAACAACAAGTACCGCCAAGCGAAATCGCCTTGCTGGCCAATATCCTGGCCCTGACAACCCGCAACATGACCGCCATCACCACTCTGCTGGCAAAGGTCACCGCGAACATGGCCAATTCCACCGACAGCACCCTCCAGGCGGCATCAGTCGGCCTGCTGGACCAGGTCACGGGCCTCGGCCACGACCTGGAATTGCAGTGGGACCTGATCCAGTCACTGGACCGTTACTGCCCCCTGCTCGCCCGTACACCGCCGGCGCGAACCTCGCTTGTCACCGAAATCGACATCAGCCAGCTACCGCTCAGTCACTGAAGGCTTGATTTTTGCCAGGCGATCCTTTAGGGTCGCCGCCGTTAGTACCAAGTTGTAAGTCAATCGGCCTTTCGATCCCTCGCCTCTCCCCCCGAGCAGGCCAACCCAAAGGGACCCAGCCACCCCCGCCGACTCACCGACCGCACTCCCGCCCCAGGCGATGCAGTAAAGCTGTCATGAGCGAGCGATAGATTGACCAGGACTGCCAGTCGGGCCAGACCCTTACCTGACGCAGCACCTGGCATCCCAAGTACCAGCTGCCAGAGCTTGATCCCGTTTGGGGAACTTCATGCCGGCACCCTTGCTCCGATAAGGATCATCCGACCAGAGTCTGTTGCTCGGCGGATTCGGAGCCATTGTCTGGCGGCCCATGGCCGCAAAACGAAGGAAGCAACACGATGACCATCCATCATCAAGCCCAAGCTGCAATCAGCACCCTGACCCGCGCATTTGCGCCGTTCACCTGCCATATCACCGCCGCTCGCAACGGCAACTTCAGCTTCACCATCGTCAACGAGTTTGGTGTCGCCCGCCACAGCGAGCGTTTGTACCCGGAGCACTATGGCGACGCCGATCACCTGCAGAATGTGATCGACCGGACGCACAAAGCGCTGAATGCCTGAAGATGCAGGCCACGACAAAAGCCCCGCAAATGCGGGGCTTTTTCATGGGCGTTCGATAGGGGCACCGCAGCTTCATCGGTTGGTTGGGCACGCCCCGCAATCCTCCACCACGCCGACAGCCTGTTACCTAAGCACGACAGACCGGGCATAATTCGCCCCTTCAAATCGCCAGCCCAGCGTCTCCATGCGAATTCACGTCACCTTCATCGACCGCGTCGGCATCACCCAAGAGGTCCTGGCCTTGCTCGGCGGCCGCAACCTCAACCTGGATGCGGTGGAAATGGTGCCACCCAACGTCTATATCGACGCCCCCACCCTCAGCCCGGAAGTGCTTGACGAGCTGCGCGACGCCCTGCATGCCGTGCATGGCGTGCAGGCAGTGACGGTGGTGGACATCCTCCCCGGCCAGCGCCGGCGCCTGCAGCTGGATGCGCTGCTGGCGGCGATGACCGACCCGGTACTGGCGGTGGATGGCGATGGCCGTATCCTGCTGGCCAACCCGGCACTGATTGCTCTCTACGGCGCCGAACCGGAGGGCCAGCCCCTGGCGCAGCTGTTCGGCGACGACAGCCTGCACAGCGCCCTGCTGGAGCACGGTTTCCGCCTCCCCCTGCGGGAAATCACCCTCAAGGGACAGGCCCTGCTGCTGGATGCGGTGCCCATTACCGAGGGCGATCACCTGACCGGCGCCCTGCTCACGCTCTACCAGCCCAACCGAATTGGCGAACGTCTCTCGGCGCTGCACCACGACCACGCCGCCGAAGGTTTCGACGCCCTGCTGGGCGACTCAGCCCCCATGGCCACACTCAAGGCACGTGCCCAACGGGTGGCGGCCCTGGACGCGCCGCTGCTGATACGCGGTGAGACCGGCACAGGCAAGGAACTGGTGGCTCGCGCCTGCCACGCCGCCAGCGCCCGCCGCAACCAGCCGTTCCTGGCGCTGAACTGCGCCGCACTGCCGGAGAACCTGGCCGAGAGCGAGCTGTTCGGCTATGCCCCCGGCGCCTTCACCGGCGCCCAGCGCGGCGGTAAGCCCGGCCTGCTGGAACTGGCCCACCAGGGCACGGTGTTCCTCGACGAAATCGGCGAAATGTCGCCCTACCTGCAGGCCAAGCTGCTGCGCTTCCTCAGCGACGGCAGCTTCCGCCGCGTGGGCGGTGACCGCGAGATCAAGGTGGACGTGCGCATCCTCAGCGCCACCCACCGCAACCTGGAGAAGATGGTTGGCGAAGGTGCCTTCCGCGAAGACCTCTTCTACCGCCTGAACGTGCTCAACCTGGAAGTGCCGCCACTGCGCGAACGCGGCCAGGACATCCTGCTGCTGGCCCGCTTCTTCATGCAGCAGGCCTGTACCCAGATCCAGCGCCCGGCCTGCCGCCTGGCACCCGGCACCTTCCAGGCCCTGTTGGGCAACCGCTGGCCGGGCAATGTGCGCCAACTGCAGAACGTGATCTTCCGCGCCGCCGCCATCTGCGAGAGCAGCCTGGTGGAAATCGGCGACCTGGACATCGCCGGTACCGCAGTGGCGCGCCAGAGCGACGGCGAGGTGAACAGCCTGGAAGAGGCCGTTGAGAACTTCGAGCGAGCGCTGCTGGAGAAGCTCTTCGTCACCTATCCCTCGACCCGCCAACTGGCCGCGCGACTGCAGACCTCCCATACCGCCATTGCCCACCGGCTGCGCAAATACGGGATCCCAGGCAAAACCTGATATTTATTCGAGATACAACAAATATCTCATTGATAGATATCGTTTTTACTCATGCGCCTTTAGACGAAAAACCTGAATCGCACGCATGACCGAGCAACTCCGCAGGGTGCGCCATGCCTAGCGATTCCAGTATTGGCACTGATGCCGGCGTAGATATCTGGTGCGCAGGGCGTATCCTGCCCAAACTCTTCTCATAAAAGATTAGATATCATCATTAAGTAATTGTTTTTTATCGCTTTAATTTGAAATCTATCGCAAGCCGTAGCGAAATCGATACAGCGTAACGATTCCGCAACATCAAGCCAGAACCCCCGCCACTCCTGGCTCCCCACTCATTCCCGCCAAAAGCGCTCATCACCCTGTAGCGATTTCGCTACAGAGGCCATCACCCATTTTCTCCGCTAACACTCGCAAGGCCTTGATTCACAAGGCACACAGCCTTCTGGCACTACCTTTGCTAATGGCCGGGCAACAGCGCGCGGCGATGACCGCGTGCGGGGCTAAGCGCCTGGCAGAAGAAACAGGCGCGTCATACGAGTTGAGGACCAAAGATGAGCGTATTGCGTTTCACCGCCGACCACGAATGGCTGCGCCTGGAAGAGAACGGCAGCGTCACCGTAGGCATTACCGAGTACGCGCAGGACGCGCTGGGCGATGTGGTCTTCGTTCAACTCCCGGAGCTGCAGGCCTATGCCAAGGGCGAAGAAGTCGCCGTGCTGGAGTCGGTGAAGGCCGCCAGCAACATCGTCATGCCGCTGGATGGCGAAGTGATCGAAGTGAACCAGCAACTGGCGGACAGCCCCGAACTGGTCAACGAAGAACCCCTGGGCAAGGGCTGGTTCTTCCGCATGCAGCTGGCCGACACCAGCGTCCTCGACGGCCTCCTCGACCAGGCCGGCTACGAAAACCTGCTGAAAGCCAACGGCTGAGGAACGACCATGAGCCTCTCAACCCCCATCCTTGGCACTGCCAACGAATTCATCGCCCGCCACATCGGCCCGCGCGAGGCCGATATCAAGGCCATGCTGCAACTGCTCGGCCATGAAGACATCGAAGCCCTGACTGCCAACGTCATCCCCGACAGCATCAAGGGCACCAGCGTGCTCAACCTGCCGGCCGGCCAGGGCGAGGCCGAAGCCCTCGCCGCGATCAAGGCCATCGCCGCGAAGAACCAACTGTTCAAGAGCTACATCGGCCAGGGCTACTACCCCTGCCACACCCCCAGCCCAATCCTGCGCAACCTGCTGGAAAACCCGGCCTGGTACACCGCCTACACCCCCTACCAGCCGGAAATCTCCCAGGGCCGCCTGGAAGCCCTGCTGAACTTCCAGACCCTGGTCAGCGACCTCTCCGGCC
>NZ_JACXBU010000023.1 GCF_014700075.1 Pseudomonas sp. JM0905a
TGCAGATCAGCGACTTCGCCAACCGCGAAGAACGCTCCTGGCAAGCCCGCTACGACTACAACTTCGCCGCCGTGGGGATTCCCGGGCTGACCTTCATGACCCGCTACCTCTCCGGTGATGGCGTGGAACTGGGCGCCGGTCGCGAGGACGGCAAGGAGTGGGAACGCGACACCGACATCGCCTACGTGGTGCAAAGCGGACCGCTGAAGAACCTCGGCGTGAAGTGGCGCAACGCGACCGTGCGCTCGACCAATTTCGGCAACGACCTCGACGAAAACCGCCTGATCCTCAGCTACACCCTGCCGCTCTGGTAAGGGTTCGCCGCGGCAGGACTGCGTCCCGCTCGGCGAATGAATTCGCCCCTACAGGAGCCGGCTCCTGTAGGTTGGCGCAGAGCGCAGCGAAGCCCAACACCACTAACCCCACCCTGCCCCCAAAGGTGGATGCAAAGAGCGGCATCCACCCTACGCAATATTCCCTGCCACCAAGGCCTCAATCCGCCCGCACCACAGCCCCTCTCCCTTCAGAAAGAGGGCCAGCGCAGCACTATTCCCTGCGCTGGCTGCAGGAGCGAAATCATTCGCGAAAGGCCGTGCAACGACTCAGAAGAAGCACCAAACACATATGATTTTTTTGCACATCGCACCGGTTTTTCTGCGCGTTCTTATTTGATTTGCGCCCACCTATACTCAACCCACGAACCCGGCCAAAGGCCGAAAGACCCGACAAAAACAATCAAGGGCACGCACCATGAACCCCAACAGCCTTCCCTTCCTTGCCGCCCGTGACTTCCTGCTGGCCAACCGCACCGACTACGACACCGCCGTACGTGATTTCCGCTGGCCGCAACTGGTCGAATTCAACTGGGCCCTTGATTACTTCGACGGCATCGCCAAGGGCAATCAAGCCACCGCACTCTGGATCGTCGAAGAAGATGGCAGCGAGCGCCGCTACAGCTTCGAGGAACTGTCCGTACGCTCCAACCGCGTCGCCAACCACCTGCGTGCCCAGGGCGTGCAGCGTGGCGAACGCATCCTGATGATGCTGGGCAACGACATCGCGCTATGGGAAACCATGCTGGCCGCCTTCAAGCTGGGTGCCGTGGTGATTCCCGCCACCGCCCTGCTCACCCCCGAAGACCTGCGCGACCGTATCGAGCGTGGCCACGTCCGCCACCTGGTGGTCGGCAGCGCCAACCTGGAGAAATTCAACGGCCTGGCCGAAGGCTGCACTCGCATCAGCGTCGGTCAAGGCGCCCCAGGATGGACACCGCACAACGCCGCCCTGGAATACTCCGCCGAGTTCGAGGTCGATGGCGTGACCCTGGCCACCGATCCGATGCTGCTGTACTTCACCTCCGGCACCACCTCCAAGCCGAAGATGGTGCTGCACAGCCACCAGAGCTACCCGGTCGGCCACCTCTCCACCATGTACTGGATCGGCCTGCAACCCGGCGACCTGCACCTGAACATCTCCTCCCCCGGCTGGGCCAAGCATGCCTGGAGCTGCTTCTTCGCCCCGTGGAACGCCGGCGCCTGCATCTTCATCCACAACACGTCGCGCTTCAGCGCCCCGGCCCTGCTCGGTGTGCTGGAACGCTACGGCGTCACCAGCCTCTGCGCCCCGCCCACCGTGTGGCGCATGCTGATCCAGGAAGACTTGGCCAGCTATCGCGGCCGCCTGCGCCTGCGTGAACTGGTGGGAGCCGGCGAGCCGCTGAACCCGGAGATCATCGAGCAGATCCACCACGCCTGGGGACTGTGGCTGCGTGACGGTTTCGGCCAGTCGGAAACCACCGCGCTGGTCGGCAACACCCCCGGCCAGAAGCTCAAGCCCGGCTCCATGGGCCGTCCGCTGCCCGGCTACCGGGTGACCATGCTCGACCCCGACGGCCAGCCCGGCAACGAGGGTGAAGTGGCCCTGCCGCTGGACGTCCGCCCCTTGGGTTTGATGCTCTGCTACGAGGACAGCCCGGAAAAGACCGCCGAAGTGATGCGCGATGGTTACTACCGCACCGGCGATACCGCGCAGATCTGCGAAGACGGCTACATCACCTTCGTCGGCCGCGCCGATGACGTGTTCAAGGCCTCGGACTACCGCATCAGCCCCTTCGAGCTGGAAAGCGCCCTGATCGAGCACCCCGCCGTGATGGAAGTGGCCATCGTGCCCAGCCCGGACCCGGTGCGCCTGGCGGTGCCCAAGGCGTTCCTGATCCTGGCCCATGACGAGCCCGGCAGCGCTGAACTGGCCTGCAACATCCTCGCCTTCGCCCGCGAACACCTGGCGCCCTACAAGCGGGTGCGCCGTATCGAGTTCGTCCGCGAACTGCCCAAGACCATCTCCGGGAAGATCCGCCGGGTGGAACTGCGGCAGATGGAAGTGCAGCGCCGCCAAAGCGATGCACGGGGTGAGCAGGAGTACTTCGAAGAAGACTTCCCGCAGCTCAAGGGCTGAACCCGGGCCAGCACACCAACCGCCCTCCCAACCGAAAACCCGACCGCTCGGACCCAAGCACCGAGGGGCCTCACTCGACCCAACGAAAGCAGGCAGGACCCATACATGACCTCTTCCAGCGTTCCCAGCGTCAAGCTGCTCATCAATGGCGAATTCGTCGAATCCAAATCCCAGCAGTGGCGTGACGTGGTCAACCCGGCCACCCAGGAAGTCCTGGCTCGCGTGCCCTTCGCCACCCAGGACGAGATGAATGCTGCCGTCGCCGCCGCCCAGGAAGCCTTCAAGACCTGGCGCAAGACCCCCATCGGCGCCCGCGCCCGCATTTTCCTCAAGTACCAGCAGCTGATCCGCGAAAACATCAAGGAACTGGCCGCCCTGCTCACCGCCGAACAGGGCAAGACCCTGCCGGACGCCGAAGGCGACGTTTTCCGTGGCCTGGAAGTGGTGGAGCATGCCGCCAACATCGGCACCCTGCAGATGGGCGAGCTGGCCAACAACGTGGCCAATGGCGTGGACACCTACACCCTGCTGCAACCGATCGGTGTGTGCGCCGGCATCACCCCGTTCAACTTCCCGGCGATGATCCCGCTGTGGATGTTCCCGATGGCCATCGCCTGCGGCAACACCTTCGTCCTCAAGCCGTCCGAGCAGGACCCGCTGGTGACCATGCGCCTCGTCGAGCTAGCCCTGGAAGCCGGTATCCCGAAAGGCGTGCTGAACGTGATCCATGGCGGCGTCGACGCGGTGAACCTGATCTGCGACCACCCGGACATCAAGGCCGTTTCCTTCGTCGGCTCCACCAAGGTGGGCACCCACGTCTACAACCGCGCCTCCCTGAACGGCAAGCGCGCGCAGTGCATGATGGGCGCCAAGAACCACGCCATCGTCCTGCCCGACGCCAACAAGCAGCAGACCCTGAACAACCTGCTGGGCGCCTCCTTCGGCGCCGCCGGCCAGCGCTGCATGGCCCTGCCGGTGGTGATCCTGGTGGGCGAGGCGCAGGCCTGGCTGCCGGACCTGGTGGAAAAGGCCAAAACCCTGAAGGTCAATGCCGGCGTCGAACCGGGTACCGATATCGGCCCGGTGGTCTCCTGCTCCGCACTGGACCGCATCAGCGGCCTGATCGCCACCGGCATCGAGGAAGGCGCCAAGCTGGTGCTGGACGGCCGCAACCCGAAAGTCCCCGGTTACGAGGACGGCAACTTCGTCGGCCCGACCATCTTCTCCGGCGTGACCACGGACATGACCATCTACCGCGAAGAGATCTTCGGCCCGGTGCTGTGCGTGGTGAACGCCGCCAGCCTGGATGAGGCCATCGCCTTCATCAACGCCAACCCGAACGGCAACGGCACCGCCCTCTTCACCCGTTCCGGCGCCGCCGCACGCCACTTCCAGGAAGAGATCGACGTTGGCCAGGTCGGCATCAACGTACCGATCCCGGTGCCGGTCCCGTTGTTCTCCTTCAGCGGCTCGCGCGCCTCCAAGCTGGGTGATCTCGGCCCCTACGGCAAGCAGGTGGTGCTGTTCTACACCCAGACCAAGACCATCACCCAGCGCTGGTTCGACGAGGACGACGTCGGCGGCGCGGTGAACACCACCATCACCCTGAAATGATCCCACCGGGCCGGCGCCCCACGCGCCGGCCCGCCTGGAGAAACACCATGGAATACGAAACCCTGCTGGTCTCGGTGCAGGAGCGTGTCGGCCTGATCACCCTGAACCGGCCCAAGGCGCTCAACGCCCTCAACTCCCAACTGGTCGCCGAGCTGAACCTGGCCCTCGACCAACTGGAGGCCGACGCTGAGGTCGGTTGCATCGTGATCACCGGCTCGGCCAAGGCCTTCGCCGCGGGCGCCGATATCAAGGAAATGTCCGCCTTCGGCTTTCCGCAGATCTACCTGGACGACTTCTTCGCCGCCGCCGACCGCATCGGTGCCCGGCGCAAACCCCTGATCGCCGCGGTTGCCGGCTACGCCTTGGGCGGCGGCTGCGAACTGGCGCTGATGTGCGACTTCATCTACGCCGCCGAGAACGCCCGCTTCGGCCTCCCGGAACTGACCCTCGGGGTGATTCCGGGCATCGGCGGCACCCAGCGCCTGACCCACGCCCTGGGCAAGTCCAAGGCGATGGAGCTGTGCCTCACCGGACGCCAGCTGACCGCCGAGGAAGCCGAACGCGCCGGCCTGGTGGCCCGCGTGCTGCCCGCCGAATCCCTGCTGGACGAAACCCTGGCCGTGGCCCGTGGCATCGCCAGCAAATCGCTGCCCGCCGCCATGATGACCAAGGAATGCGTCAACCGCGCCTTCGAGCTGGGCCTCAATGAAGGCGTGCGCTTCGAGCGGCGGCTGTTCCACTCGCTGTTCGCCGGCGCCGACCAGAAGGAAGGCATGAACGCCTTCGTTGAAAAGCGCGCCCCCCACTTCACGCATCGCTGACCGAATTTTCCGGCCCCAATCTAGAGGACGCCAACATGCATATCGGATTCCTTGGCCTCGGCAACATGGGCGGCCCCATGGCCCGCAACCTGCTCAAGGCCGGCCACACGCTCACTGTGTTCGATCCCTCGCCGCTCGCCACCGCCGCCCTCGTGGAGCTCGGCGCCCGCACTGCCAACAGCCCGGCGGAACTGGCCCGCGACGGCGTCGCAGCGATCGTCACGATGCTGCCCACCGCCGCCCACGTGAAGGATGTCTACCTGGGCGCCGAAGGCCTCCTGGCCAACGTCAACCGGGGCGTACTGCTGATCGACAGTTCCACCATCGACCCGCTGAGTGCCCGCGAAGTGGCCAAGGCGGCCGCCGCCCAGGGCAATCCGATGCTCGATGCGCCGGTCTCCGGCGGCACCGGCGGCGCCGCAGCGGGCACCCTGACCTTCATGGTCGGCGGCACCGACAGCGCCTTCGACCACGCGCACCCCCTATTCGCCGCCATGGGCAAGAACATCGTCCACTGCGGTGCCAGCGGCAACGGCCAGGTGGCCAAGATCGCCAATAACATGCTGCTGGGCATCTCCATGGTCGGCGTCGCCGAAGCCATGGCCCTGGGCGTCGCCCTCGGGATGGACGCGAAGGTACTGGCCGGGATCATCAATACCTCCAGCGGCCGCTGCTGGAGCTCGGAAATCAACAACCCCTTCCCCGGTGTGCTGGAAAACGCTCCGGCCTCGCGCGGCTACAGCGGCGGCTTCGGCACCGACCTGATGCTCAAGGACCTGGGCCTGGCCACCGAGGCGGCTCGCCATGCGAAACAACCGGTGGTACTCGGCGCCGCGGCCCAGCAGCTCTACCAGACCTTCAGCCTGCAGGGCTACGGCGGCCTGGACTTCTCCGCAATCATCAACCTGTTCCGCCGGGAAGCCTGAGCATGAGCGAGCACGAGGCACCGGTCCTGGCCACTGTGCGCAACCGCGTCGGCCACCTGACCCTCAACCGCCCGGAGGGCCTGAACGCCCTGAACCTGCCCATGGTACGCCTGCTCTGCAAGCACCTCTGGGCCTGGGAGGAGGACTCGGAAATCGTCGCCGTGGTCATTCGCGCGGCCGGCGACAAGGCGTTCTGCGCCGGTGGCGATATCCGCATGCTCTACGAGAGCCATGCGGCCGGCGACAACCAGCACGAGCTGTTCCTCGAAGAGGAATACGCGCTGGACGAATACCTGCACGGTTACACCAAGCCGGTGCTGGCGCTGATGGACGGCTTCGTCCTCGGTGGCGGCATGGGCCTGGCCCAGGCGGCCTCGTTGCGCATCATCACCGAGCGCACGCGGATGGGCATGCCGGAAGTCGGCATCGGCTTCTTCCCGGATGTCGGCGGCAGCTACTTCCTGCCGCGCCTGCCCGGCGAGCTGGGGTCCTACCTGGGCCTCACCGGCCGCCATGTGCGCGCCGCCGACGCACTCTACGCGGGGCTGGCCGACTACTGCCTGCCCAGCGAACGCATCGCCGAGCTGGACCAGGCGCTGGACAACCTCAACTGGAGCTACGCCCCTCGGGAAAACCTCCACCAGTTGCTGGCAGGCCTGGCCACCGAACGCATCCCCGGCTCGGAGCTGAAAGCCTTCCGCCAGGCCATCGACCGGCACTTCGCTCTGTCCGATATCTCGGCCATCCGCCAGTCGTTGCTGGCCGAGGACTGCCCCGAGTTCCGTGACTGGGCCGAGGAAACCGTTCGCCTGCTGGACAGCCGCTCGCCCCTGGCGATGGCCGTGACCCTGGAACTGCTGCGCCGTGGCCGCCACCTGTCCCTGGCCGACTGCTTCGCCCTGGAGCTGCACCTGGACTACCAGTGGTTCGACAAGGGCGACCTGATGGAGGGAGTTCGCGCCCTGATCATCGACAAGGACAAGAACCCGCGCTGGAACCCGCCAACCCTGGCGGAGCTGACGCAACAGCGCGTGCTGTCCTTCTTCAGCGGCTTCAAGGCCGCGTCCGGCAAACCCCTTTGCACCGCCTGACGGCGCCAGCCTGCGGGAGATACGCACGATGCACGATATCGAACTCACCGAAGAACAACGCATGATCCGCGACATGGCGCGGGAATTCGCCCGCGCCGAAGTGGCGCCAAAGGCGCAAGCCTGGGAAAAGGCTGGCTGGATCGACGATGACCTGGTGCAGCAGATGGGCACGCTGGGCCTGCTCGGCATGGTGGTGCCCGAGGGATGGGGCGGCACCTACATCGACTACGTCGCCTATGCCCTGGCGGTGGAGGAAATCTCCGCTGGCGATGGCGCCCTCGGCGCGCTGATGAGCATCCACAACTCCGTGGGTTGCGGCCCCATCCTCAAGTACGGCAGCGAAGCCCAGAAGGACCGCTGGCTGGCAGACCTGGCCAGTGGCGCCACCATCGGCTGCTTTTGCCTCACCGAACCCCAGGCCGGCTCGGAAGCGCACAACCTGCGCACCCGCGCCGAACTCAAGGACGGCCAGTGGGTACTGAACGGCGCCAAGCAGTTCGTCAGCAACGGCCGGCGCGCCAAGCTGGCCATCGTCTTCGCGGTGACCGACCCGGAGCTGGGCAAGAAAGGCCTGTCGGCCTTCCTGGTGCCCACCGACACGCCCGGCTTCGCCGTCGACCGCAGCGAGCACAAGATGGGCATCAAGGCCTCGGACACCTGCGCCGTGACCCTGAGCGACTGCCGCATCCCGGAAGAGAACCTCCTGGGCCAGCGCGGCAAGGGCCTGGCCATCGCCCTGTCCAACCTGGAAGGCGGCCGCATCGGCATCGCCGCCCAGGCGCTCGGCATCGCCCGCGCGGCCTTCGAGGCAGCGCTTGTGTATGCACGGGAGCGGGTGCAGTTCGGCAAGCCGATCATCGAGCACCAGAGCATCGGCAACCTGCTGGCGGACATGCACACCCGCCTCAACGCCGCGCGCCTGATGATCCTCCACGCCGCCCGCCTGAAGAGCGCCGGCCTGCCCTGCCTGTCCGAAGCCTCCCAGGCCAAGCTGTTCGCCTCCGAGATCGCCGAGCAGGTGTGCTCCAGCGCGATCCAGATCCACGGCGGCTACGGCTACCTGGAGGACTATCCGGTAGAGAAGTACTACCGCGACGCCCGCATCACCCAGATCTACGAAGGCTCCAGTGAAGTGCAGCGACTGCTGATCGCGCGCGAACTGGCCAACCTGCAACTCTGAGTCACCCACGTTTTCCGGGCGCTCCCTTTCGCGAGGGACGCCCGGTTTTTTTGCCCGGTCCAAACCAGTACGACCACGCCATGCCGTAGCCACCCGGTCACAAAAAGCCCGCTGTCTCATGCAGAGACAACAGCCCTCCCCGTGCAGGCCAGATAAAGATCCGCCCGGCCCTCCAGCACCGGCCAACGCAGCACCGTCGTGCGCCATACCCTGTCTGGCACAGGCCTTGCTCCAACGGGCCCAGCCCCTAACAACAAGAAGCCGACCTCCATGCCCATCCTGCGCCACATCTCCATCAGCCAACGCCTGTGGCTGATCCTCCTGACCTCCCTGCTGATCCTGCTCACCCTCACCGGATTGATGCTCAGCCAGAACCTCGACGACCTGCACGCCGCCAAGGCCCTGAAGACCCGCCACGTGGTGGAGACTGCCAGCGGCATCCTGCGCTACTACCAAGGCCAGGAAAGCGCCGGAAAACTGAGTCGTGAGCAGGCCCAGAAACAGGCCGTCGAGTTGATGCGCAGCCTGCGCTACAACGGCGAGGACTACTTCTGGCTGGAAGACTTCAACACACGCATGGTCATGCACCCCAGTCCCAAGGTCGAAGGCAAAGTCATGGCCGGCACCCGCGACCCGGATGGCAATACACCGTTCGACGATATGGTGAGCGTTGCCAAGCGCGACGGCGCGGGCCTCGTCCATTACCGCTGGCCGCGCCCCGGTTCCGAAGACCCCGTGCAGAAGGTGTCCTACGTCGAGTTGTTCAAACCCTGGGGCTGGATAGTCGGCTCGGGAATCTACGTCGACGACGTGCAGGCCGAATTCCGCACCCAGGTCCTGCACACCCTGGTCATCCTGCTGGTGACCGGCCTGCTGCTTACCGCCCTCATCATCCTGATCGCCCGCAGCATCGCGTCTCCGCTCGATGAAGCGGTCGGGGCCATGGCCAATATCGCCAGCGGCGAGGCCGACCTCACTCGCCGCCTGGACGATCACTGGCGCGACGAGCTGACTGCCCTGGGCACGCACTTCAATACCTTCACCCGCAAGCTGCGCGGCGTCATCGGCCAGTCGCTGGAAACGGCCGACTCGCTCGACCAGGCCTCGCGTTCTCTCGGCACCATTGCAGGCGACACCCAACGCCAGAGCCAGCAACAGTCCCAGCAGATGGAGCTGGTCGCCACCGCGGTCCAGGAGCTCTCCTACGCCGTGCAGGAAGTGGCGAGAAACGCCGAGCACGCTGCCAGCGAAGTGCGTGATGCCGAAGAACAGGCGCTGCGGGGCCAGGACAACATCGACAGCAGCCTGGCGCGGATCGACCAACTCTCCGGCACCATCGGCAAGGCAGTGGACGTGATCCAGTCCCTGGCCCACGAAAGTGGCCAGATCGGCACCGTGCTGGAAGTCATCCGCGCCATCGCCGAACAGACCAACCTGCTGGCGTTGAATGCCGCCATCGAAGCGGCGCGCGCCGGCGAACAGGGCCGGGGCTTTGCCGTGGTCGCGGACGAGGTCCGGTTGCTGGCGCAACGCACGCAGAAATCCACGGCGGAAATCCAGACGATGATCGAGCGCCTGCAAGCCAACTCGGCAGCGGCCGTGCGGGTCATCGACGAAAGCAGCCAGGCATCCGCCCTGACCGTCGAGCAGGCGCGCCTGGCGGGTCGTAGCCTGGAGCAGATCGCCCAGGCCCTGCGCAACCTGACGGGGCTGAATGCATCCATCGCCAGCGCCACGCTGCAACAGTCCCAGGTGGTCGAGGACATCAACCAGAACGTGACCCAGGCCGCCTCGCTGGCCGAGGAAAGCGCCCTGGCCGCCCACCAGTCCAACGAGGCGAGCCGTCACCTCGAATCGCTGGCCGGCGAATTGAACCTGATCCTGAAACAGTTCCGCGTATAGGCCCGTTCTACCGGAGCGAGACAAGGGCGCTGTCTCATTCAGAGACAGCTGCCCCAGTCCGGAACAACCCTGCTTCATCGATGTTTTCCTCAGTCCCGTGCCTATGCGGCGCCAGGACTGGCCTGCACAGGCATTGGCACAGGCCTTGCTCCCGCCGGGGCTGACTCCAACAACAAGAGGCTCCGCCCATGCAGATCCCTTCGATCCTGCCGAAAACCCGCTCCTTCCTCGATCGCCCGCACCGCATGCTGATCGGCGCGGAGTGGCAGGACGCCGCCAGCGGCGACACCATCAGCTTCCGCAACCCGGCCACTGGTGCAATCCTCGGCGAGGTGCCCTCCGCCGGTGCCGCAGACGTCGACCGTGCCGTGCAGGCCGCCCGCCAGGCCTTCGATGACTCCGCCTGGAGCCGCCTGCGCCCGCGCGAGCGGCAGAACCTGCTGTGGCGCCTGGCCGACCTGATGGAGCGCGACGCCCAGGAGCTGGCCGAGCTGGAATGCCTGAACAACGGCAAGAGCGCCGCCGTGGCCCAGGTGATGGACGTGCAATTGGCCATCGACTTCCTGCGCTACATGGCCGGCTGGGCCACCAAGATCGAAGGCACCACGGTCGATGCCTCCCTGCCGCTGATGCCCCATGACCAGTTCCACGGCTACATCCGCCGCGAAGCCGTTGGCGTGGTCGGCGCCATCGTCGCCTGGAACTTCCCGCTGCTGCTGGCCTGCTGGAAACTCGGTCCGGCGCTGGCCACCGGCTGCACCGTGGTGCTCAAACCCGCCGACGAAACCCCGCTGACCGCCCTCAAGCTCGCCGAGCTGGTGCTGGAGGCCGGCTACCCGGCCGGGGTGTTCAACGTCATCACCGGCACCGGCCTCAATGCCGGCGTCGCCCTCACCCGCCATCCGGGCGTGGACAAGCTGACCTTCACCGGCTCCACCGAAGTCGGCAAGCAGATCGGCAAGGCGGCCATGGACAACATGACCCGCGTGACCCTGGAACTCGGCGGCAAGTCACCGACCATCGTTCTGCCTGACGCCAACCTCGCCGAAGCCGCCGCCGGCGCCGCCAGCGCGATCTTCTTCAACCAGGGCCAGGTCTGCTGCGCCGGCTCGCGCCTGTACGTGCACCGCAAGCATTTCGACAACGTGATCGCCGACATCGCCGGCATCGCCAACGGCATGAAGCTGGGCAACGGCCTCGACCCGAGCGTGCAGATGGGCCCGCTGATCTCCGCCAAGCAGCAGGACCGCGTCACCGGCTACATCAACCTCGGCCGCGAACTGGGCGCCACCATCGCCTGCGGTGGCGAAGGCTTCGGCCCCGGCTACTTCGTCAAGCCGACGGTGATCGTCGACGTCGACCAGCAGCACCGCCTGGTGCAGGAAGAAATCTTCGGCCCGGTGCTGGTGGCGATGCCCTTCGACGATGTCGACGAGGTGGTGCGCATGGCCAACGACAACCCCTATGGCCTGGGCGCCAGCGTCTGGTCCAACGACCTCGCGGCGGTGCACCGCATGGTCCCGCGCATCAAGTCCGGTTCGGTCTGGGTCAACTGCCACAGCGCCCTCGACCCGGCCCTGCCCTTCGGCGGCTACAAACTCTCCGGCGTCGGCCGCGAGATGGGCGCGGCGGCCATCGAGCACTACACCGAGCTGAAGTCGGTGCTGATCAAGCTCTGAGGCAAGGAGACTGGGGGAGCGAATTCAATCGCGAATGAATTCGCTTCCACAAACGGCACCCGCAGGAAGGCGCCGCTCCGCTGGTGGATGAGAAAAGCGCCATCCACCCTACAAAAGCCGGGTCCCACAAATAAGCAACCACGCAACCAACAACAAGAAGGAAACAGCCATGCCGAAATACGTGATCGAACGTGAGATTCCCGGCGCAGGAAAGCTCTCGACCAACGAGCTGCAGGCGATCTCGCAGAAGTCATGCGCCGTGCTCAGCGCCATGGGGCCACGGATCCAGTGGCTGCACAGCTACGTGACGGACGACAAGGTCTATTGCCTGTACCTGGCGGACAACGAACGACTGGTTCGTGAACATGCGGAACAGGGAGGCTTCCCGGTCAATCGCATTTCAGAAGTGCACGGCCTGATCGACCCGACCACCGCCGGCTGATACACGCGGGGCAAGGTCACGCCAGCAGGGGCGTGACTTTGCCCCACTGTTCTATTCCTTCTCCATCGCTTTCAGCTTGCGATAGAGGGTGGCGCGGCCGATACCCAGCGAACGCGCCGCCGCCGAGAGATTGCCCTGGCAGGCCTCGATGGCTGCGCGGATGGCACGCTGCTCGGACGCCAGCAAGGTATCCCCCGCCAGAAATTGAGGCGCACTAACCGGAATCGGCTGTGTCTCGCTGGCCGACGCCTTCGCAGTGGCGGGTACCACGTCATCGGGCAGGTGTCGCAGCCCGATCCAGCCCTCGTCTTCGGCCAGCGCGGCGGCGAGACGGAGGGTCTGATGGAGCTGCCGGATATTCCCCGGCCAGCTGTAGCTCAGCAGCGCCTGCAATGCGGAATCTTCCAACGCCAGCGGCGCATGGGCCGCCGTCTCGTTCTGCAAAATCCTGTTGATCAGCAGGGCCAGATCGGCACGTTCGCGCAGGGCCGGCAGAACCACCCGCAGGCCGTTGATCCGGTAGTAAAGGTCCTCGCGAAAACCCTGTTCTTGCGACAACTGCGCGAGATCGCGGTGAGTGGCGCAGATCAGCGCGCAATCCACTTTGATCACGGCGGTGCTGCCGAGTCGGCTGAGGCTGCGCTCCTGCAGCACGCGCAAGAGGCGCCCCTGCAGTTCCAGTGGCATATCGCCGATCTCGTCGAGGAACAGGGTGCCCTGGTGAGCCTGCTCGATCTTCCCCACCGCCCCGCCCTTGCGGCTGCCGGTGAAGGCACCTTCCACATGGCCGAACAGCTCCGACTCGATCAGGCTCGCCGGAATCGATGAGCAGTTGATCGCAACGAAGGGACCACTGGCGCGGGCGCTACCCTCGTGCAGCAAACGCGCGAAAACCTCCTTGCCGGTACCGGTTTCGCCGTTGATCAGCACCGGGATATCCCGCGCGAACGCCTTGCGGGCGCGCTCCAGCGCCGACTGGACAACCGGGTCTTCGAGGCAAGGCCCCTGTGGGGGTATTGGGCGACGTTCGGCAGTGACGAACTGGCGCGCGGGTGCCGGCGCCTGCCCTGGTTTCTTGTCGGGCGCCGCGGTGAGGCAGGCATACAACTGGCTGCCCCACTGGGTCTGCATGCGGAACGGCACGCTGAGGTCGTAGCGGCGATAGCACGCGGCATGGGCGAACGGCATGTCGAACAGCTCGCTGAAATCCATGCCCGGTTTCAATCCAGGCGTCGAGAAGATCTGCTGGCCGATGCGATTGGCCCCCTGGAGTTTTCCAGCCTGATCGAACGCCAGCAGCCCTTCCATCGGCGTGCCGAGGATATCCAGGCGGAAATGCAGGTGGACCAGCAGGACATTCCCCAACTCCATGAACATCCGCCGCTCGATCGCGCGTGCGGCGATGACCAGTGATTCCAGGCAATAAAGGGAGGTGACCGGCCCTTTGCGGCTGGCATCCAGGACACCGACGATTCCGCCATCGAGGCCGAAGATCGGCGTGGCCATGCAGGTGAAGGCGTGGGCTTCCTCCAGGTAGTGATCGGAGCCGGCCACGATGACGGTTTCCCGTTCCTCCAGTGCGCAACTCGGCCCGGTGGTGCCCACCTGCGTTTCGAGGAACAGCGCGCCGGGCCGGAATACCTGGTTGAGTTCCTGGCTGGCGCTGTTGCACTTGCCGATCGAGTTGAGCACCACGCCTTCCATGTCGATGCAGGCGAGTACCCAGTCCTTCGGTGCCAGCGCCCCGTGCAACTGCTCCATCTCGGGCGACGCGGCGCGCAACAGCAATCCGCCGTGATCCGCGATGTCCTTCGGACGGACCACCACCGGCGAGTCGAACAGCACCCGATCACCAGGCGAGAGTCCGTACTGCTGGGAGCGCGCCCACGAGCGCGCGATCAATTGCGATCCGACGGCTTGCCTGCGGTCCTCTGGGGACGCAAGGACGCTCGTACCTTCCCTGGCAGGAATGGGGTCATCCGGCTTGTTCATGGCTCATGCCTCGAAACGGTTGTATCAGTCCGGTACAGCCGTACCACTTCATATCTGGCTCAGAGTGAGACAGCGAGGCAGCGCAACGTCCCGGAATGGCTCAACCATTAATCCTATTGTTATCCAAGCCATTGATTTTCAAGCACTAAATAGAACTGAAAACTACCTGGCACAGGTCGTGCTGAACAACATGTGCGTCTCTGGTTCTTCCCTGAAGTAAAGGCCAGGACACAGCAATTGATAATAAACAAAAACAATAAAAGGTGATGTCATGACGAAGAGCGGTAAAGCTCGTCTCGCCTGTTCCAGCAGCACGCACAAGACGGCTCTTTCCAGGGCCCTGACCCTGGCCACTACCCTCGGCCTCGCAGCCGGATTCACCTCAGTCGCCCACGCGCTCGATGTCGACGCCGGCGACTACACGGCACTCCCCGAAGGCACCAACCTCGGCCTGCTGTACTACCAGCACGCCGAGCGCAATGCGCTGTACGCCAACGGCCACAAAGCCCCCATCGACGCCGGACTGGATTCGGACGTGGGCATCCTCCGGGGTGTGCACTTCATGAAGCTCGGCGACTACATCATCGATCCGCAATTTCTCCTGCCCTTCGGCAATGTCCGTGCCAAGGACGACCTCAAGGGCCTGGGCAGCGACAGCGGCACCGGCGACCTGATCCTCGCGTCCACCCTCTGGCTGGTGAACGACCCGGCCAAGCGACGCTACTTCGGCATCACGCCGTTCCTCTTTGCGCCGACCGGCAGCTACGACAACGACCAGACGATCAACCTCGGTGAGAACCGCTGGAAGTTCACCCTCCAGGCCGGTTACATCACCGGTCTGACCGACAAGCTCACCCTCGACCTGGTGGGCGACGTGACCTTCTTCGGCGACAACGACGACTACGGTCCGGACAGCGTGACGCGCAAGCAGTCGGAGCTTTATCAGGGCCAGGCTTTCCTGCGCTACAACTTCACTCAGAGCTTCGATATCCGTGCCGGCATATCCAGGACCTGGGGCGGGGAAAACGAAGTCGATGGCATCGACCTGAACGACGAACCCGACACCAGCAAATACAACATTGGCGCTTCCTACTTCATCACGCCCACCACCCAGGTGCTGGCGACCTACGGACAGGACCTGTCCGTCGAGAACGGATTCGAGGAAGACAACCGCATCAACCTGCGCCTACTGCAGGTGTTCTGACCTTGCGCCAGCCGACTGCCTGATTCACGTCGGATGAGCAAAAACACTCCGCCCATAACAAGCAAACCAAGGAGTCCTGCGTAAATGTCCAAGACGCAGCCAACGCACAGAAACCGTACTCGCCTCGCCGCTGCCCTGCTCGTCGCCCTGCTGGGGCCGGCTGCCTACGCGGCTACCGTCGACCAGGCCGCCATTGTCGCCAGCGAGAAAGATGGCAACGAATGGCTCAGCCATGGCCGTACCTATGACGAACAGCGGTTCAGCCCCCTGAAGCAGATCACCGCCGACAACGTCGGCAAGCTCGGCCTCTCCTGGTACCTCGACCTCGACAACCACCGTGGCCTGGAAGCGACCCCGCTGTTCTCCGATGGCGTGCTCTATGCCTCGCTGTCCTGGAGCCGCGCCATTGCCGTCGACGTCGCCACCGGCAAGGTGCTCTGGACCTTCGATCCGCAGATCGACCGCGGCAAGGCTCGCGACGCCTGCTGCGATGCGGTCAACCGCGGCGTCGCACTGTGGAATGGCAAGGTCTACATCGGCACCCTCGACGGCCGCCTCGTCGCCCTCGACGCCAAGACCGGCCGGGAGGTCTGGAGCCAGCAGACCACCGATAACAGCAAGCCCTATACCATCACCGGCGCGCCCCGCGTGGTGAAAGGCAAGGTGATCATCGGCACCAGCGGCGCGGAGTATGGTGTGCGCGGCTACTTCTCCGCCTACGACGCCGAGACCGGCAAGATGGCCTGGCGCTTCTATACCGTGCCCGGCGACCCGGCCAAACCCTATGAGCATCCGGAGCTGGCCGAAGCGGCCAAGACCTGGAAAGGCGACCAGTACTGGAAGGGCGGTGGCGGCGGCACCGTCTGGGATGGCATGGCCTATGACCCGGACCTGGAACTGCTCTACATCGGCACGGGCAACGGCTCGCCGTGGAACCGCGAACTGCGCAGCCCCGGCGGCGGCGACAACCTCTACCTGTCGTCGATCCTCGCGGTGAACCCGGATACCGGCAAACTGGCCTGGCACTACCAGACCACCCCGGGCGAGACCTGGGACTTCACCGCGACCCAGCAGCTCACCCTGGCGACCCTCGAACTCGAAGGCAAGCCGCGCAAGGTGATCATGCAGGCGCCGAAGAACGGCTTCTTCTATGTGCTCGACCGCGAGACCGGCAAGCTCCTGTCCGCCGAGAAATTCGGCAAGGTGACCTGGGCCGAGCGCGTCGACCTGGCCACCGGCCGTCCGGTTGAGGCTCCGGGCGTGCGCTACGAGAAAGAACCCATCGTGATGTGGCCGAGCCCCTTCGGCGCCCACAGCTGGCATTCGATGTCCTACAACCCGCAGACCGGGCTGGTGTACATCCCCTACCAGGAAATCCCTGGCGTCTACCGCAACGAAGGCAAGGACTTCGTCCGCCGCAAGGGCTTCAACACCGGCGCCGGCTTCTCCGATGCCACCGAAATCCCGCGCGAGGCGGTGTCCGGCGCGCTGCTCGCCTGGGACCCGGTGAAACAGAAGGAAGCCTGGCGCGTGCCCTACCCGCACTACTGGAACGGCGGCACCCTGAGCACCGCGGGCAACCTGGTGTTCCAGGGCACCGCAGCTGGCAACCTGGTGGCCTACTCGGCCGACAAGGGTGAGAAGCTCTGGTCGTTCGCCGCCCAGACCGGCATCGTCGCCGCGCCCATGACCTACAACTACAAGGGTGAGCAGTACGTAGCGATCATGGCCGGCTGGGGTGGCGTCGCCCCGCTCATCGGTGGCGATGCGGCGAAGGCACCGGGCGTTGGCAACGTCAGCCGCCTGCTGGTGTTCAAGCTCGACGGCAAGGCCAGCCTGCCGCCGCTTCCGGATAAAAAAGTCACCGCCCTCGCCCGCATTCCGCAACCGGTCCATGCCAGCGAAGCCGACCTGAAAGCCGGCCAGCAGCTCTACGGCAGCTACTGCTCCGTGTGCCATGGTGTTGGAGCGATGAGCGGTGGCCTGGTGCCCGACCTGCGCAAGTCCGACGAGTCGCGCCGCAGCCTGTTCCAGCAGATCGTCCGCGAAGGCGTGCTGCGTCCCCTGGGCATGCCTTCCTTTGGGGACACTCTGTCGGCGGACGAGGTCGAAAAGATCAAGGCCTACGTCATGAGCCGCGAGTACGCTGACTATATGAAGGAACAGCAGTCCACCGCTGCGAAAGACAAACCATGATCCTGTCAGGAACGAATGAAGGTTCATTCACTTCAGCCCGAGTAACAACAACAGAGAGGACCTGCCCCATGTGGACCAAACCCAGCTACACCGACCTGCGTATCGGCTTTGAAGTCACCCTGTATTTCGCCAATCGCTGATGCTCCACGCGACGCTGCGTTGGCCTCCACTGGCGCAGCGTCCTTTGCTTGGCCCCGGTTCGCCGGGGTCCTTTTTCCTGCAGCACTTAGAGGCAGGTTGAATTCATATGCACATCCAGATTCTTGGCTCCGCCGCCGGCGGCGGTTTCCCCCAGTGGAACTGCAATTGCCGCAACTGCCGGGGCGTACGCAGCGGCAAGGTCCGCGCCCAGCCGCGCAGCCAGTCGTCCATCGCCCTCAGCGCCAACGGCATCGACTGGGTGCTGTGCAACG
>NZ_JACXBU010000024.1 GCF_014700075.1 Pseudomonas sp. JM0905a
GCGAACTGCCGGAAGGCGTAGAGATGGTAATGCCGGGCGACAACATCAAGATGGTTGTCACCCTGATCGCCCCGATCGCCATGGAAGATGGCCTGCGCTTCGCGATTCGCGAAGGCGGCCGTACCGTCGGCGCCGGCGTGGTTGCCAAGATCATCGAATAACGACTTGATCTTGGTCTGTCGGGCCGGCATAATGGTCGGCCTGACTTTGTTACAGGCCAGTAGCTCAATTGGCAGAGCGGCGGTCTCCAAAACCGCAGGTTGGGGGTTCGATTCCCTCCTGGCCTGCCAGATTCCAAGAAAGAGAATCTGGCATTTTTCCTCACAGGATCCTAGCTGATGAATGCCAAGGCTGAAGCCAAAGAAACACGCTTCGACGTTCTGAAGTGGGTCGTTGTGGTGGCTCTTGTCGCTGTTGGTGTGGTCGGCAATCAGTATTTCTCTGCTGAGCCGATCCTGTACCGTGTTCTCGCGCTGCTCGCTCTTGCTGCTGTTGCTGCTGTTGTGGCTCTGCAGACTGCCAAGGGTCAGGCGTTCTTCGTTCTTGCCAAGGAAGCGCGCGCAGAAATTCGCAAGGTTGTTTGGCCGACCCGTCAGGAAACCACCCAGACCACTCTGATTGTCGTGGCTGTAGTGCTGGTAATGGCGCTGCTGTTGTGGGGGCTTGATACCCTGCTCGGCTGGCTTGTTTCGTTGATTGTTGGTTAATAGGTGCGCCGTGGCTAAGCGTTGGTACGTTGTGCATGCTTACTCTGGTTATGAGAAGCATGTCATGCGCTCGCTGATCGAGCGCGTCAAGCTGGCTGGCATGGAAGACGAGTTCGGCGAAATTCTGGTTCCCACTGAAGAAGTGGTGGAAATGCGCAATGGCCAGAAGCGCAAGAGCGAGCGTAAGTTCTTCCCTGGTTATGTGCTTGTCCAGATGGAAATGAATGAGGCGACTTGGCACCTCATCAAGGATACGCCGCGCGTCATGGGTTTCATTGGCGGTACTGCCGACAAGCCTGCGCCGATTACTGAGAAAGAAGCTGAGGCTATCCTGCGTCGCGTTGCTGACAGCGGTGACAAGCCGAAGCCGAAGACTCTGTTTGAGCCGGGTGAAACTGTTCGAGTCATCGATGGTCCGTTTGCGGACTTCAACGGTGTCGTCGAAGAAGTTAACTACGAGAAGAGCCGGATCCAGGTGGCTGTGCTCATCTTCGGCCGCTCTACCCCGGTAGAGCTGGAGTTCAGTCAGGTCGAGAAGGCTTAACTGACAATGGCATCCCAACCCCGCAGCCCTAGGTTGCGGGGTTTTGTCGTCACTGGGATAAACGCGAAAGCAATCGGGGAGCCTTCGGGCGCTAGAACCCGTAACTGGAGTTATACATGGCTAAGAAGATTCAAGCTTATATCAAGCTGCAAGTGAAGGCCGGTCAGGCCAACCCGTCTCCGCCGGTCGGCCCCGCTCTGGGTCAGCACGGCGTGAACATCATGGAATTCTGCAAGGCGTTCAACGCCAAGACTCAGGGCCTTGAGCCGGGTCTGCCGACTCCCGTGATCATTACCGTATACAGCGACCGCAGCTTCACTTTCGAGACCAAGAGCACCCCGGCTTCCGTCCTGCTGAAGAAAGCAGCCGGTATCGCCAGCGGCTCGCCGCGTCCGAACACCCAGAAAGTAGGCACCGTTACCCGTGCTCAGCTGGAAGAGATCGCCAAAGCCAAGAAGGCTGATCTGACTGCAGCTGACCTGGATGCGGCCGTGCGTAGCATCGCCGGTTCCGCGCGTAGCATGGGCCTGAACGTGGAGGGTGTGTAATGGCTAAGCTGACCAAGCGCCAAAAGGCTATCGCCGAGAAAGTAGAAGCTGGCAAGCAGTACGCTTTCGAAGACGCCGCCAAACTGCTGGCTGAACTGGCTACCTCCAAGTTCAAAGAGTCCGTGGACGTCTCCATCAATCTGGGTGTCGATCCGCGTAAATCCGACCAGGTCGTTCGTGGTGCCACCGTTCTGCCGAACGGCACCGGCAAGAGCGTCCGCGTTGCCGTGTTCACCCAGGGCCCGGCTGCTGAAGCTGCTCTGGCTGCCGGCGCCGAGAAAGTCGGTATGGACGAACTGGCTGCCGAAATGAAAGCTGGCGACCTGAACTACGACGTCGTCATCGCCTCCCCGGACGCGATGCGTGTTGTTGGTCAGTTGGGCCAGATTCTCGGTCCGCGCGGCCTGATGCCGAACCCGAAAGTCGGCACCGTTACTCCGGACGTCGCTACCGCTGTTAAGAACGCCAAAGCTGGTCAGGTACGTTTCCGTACCGACAAGAACGGCATCATCCACGCCTCCGTTGGCAAGGTCGACTTCGAGCCGATCAAGCTGAAGCAGAACGTGGAAGCCCTGCTGGCTGACCTGAAGCGTCTGAAGCCGTCCACCTCCAAGGGCGTGTACCTGAAGCGCGTGACCCTGAGCACCACCATGGGCCCGGGTCTGCAGATTGATCAGGCTTCCCTCGAAGGCTAAGTGATAAAAGCGCGACGGATTCGTCCGTCGCGCCAGGTATTGGGGTCCCTGCCTGGCGGGGGCTATCCAAGACCGTAGGCGGCAGGAGCCTTAAACAGGGAAGCGATTCCCAGGCCTACGCAGATGGTGCTCCCGATTCGTTTACCGAATCAGACACCAAAACGCCGTCCGGCCCCGGCTGGACGAAACGGTAACATCCAGGAGTTAGACCCGTGGCAATTAAACTCGAAGACAAGAAGGCCATCGTCGCTGAAGTCAACGAGGCTGCCAAAGCTGGCCTGTCCGCTGTTGTGGCTGATGCCCGTGGCGTGACCGTAGCCGCTATGACCGGACTCCGTAAAGAGGCCCGCGAAGCTGGCGTATACGTACGTGTCGTACGTAACACCCTGGCTCGCCGCGCCGTTGCCGGCACTCAGTTCGAAGTGCTCAACGACGTGTTCAAAGGCCCGACCCTGATTGCGTTCTCCAACGAGCATCCGGGCGCTGCCGCCCGTATCTTCAAGGAATTCGCCAAGGGTCAGGACAAGTTCGAGATCAAGGCCGCTGCATTCGAGGGCCAGTTCCTCGCAGCCAATCAGATCGACGTACTGGCGACCCTGCCGACCTACAACGAAGCCGTTGCACAGCTGATGAGCGTGATCCAAGGCGCTACCAGCAAGCTGGCTCGTACTCTGGCGGCTATTCGCGACCAGAAAGAAGGCGCTGCTGCCTGATCCAGGCCGCATAACCCTCTTTCAGCTGAATCTTTAAATTTTGATGGCCGCGAAGGCTGTCCACCAATACAGGAATTAGAGTCATGGCTCTGACCAACGAAGACATCATCAACGCCGTATCCGAAATGTCCGTCATGCAGATCGTTGAACTGATCAAAGCGATGGAAGAGAAGTTCGGTGTTACCGCTGCTGCCGCCGTTGCCGCTGGCCCGGCTGCTGCCGCTGCTGTTGTTGAAGAACAAACCGAGTTCACCATTGTTCTGGCCGAAGCCGGCGAGAAGAAAGTGAACGTGATCAAGGTCGTTCGCGAACTGACCGGTCTGGGTCTGAAAGAAGCCAAGGCAGTTGTTGACGGCGCCCCGGGCGTTGTTAAAGAAGGCGCTTCGAAAGAAGAAGCCGAAGCTGCCAAGAAGGCCCTGGAAGAAGCTGGCGCCAAAGTCGAGCTCAAGTAAGCGACGACCTTGCGTCAACAGCCTCCGCGCTTCGCGCAAGGCTGACGGCTGGTGGCTTATGCCACCGGCCTTTTTCCGTTCTAGGTGGTTGTCTCCGGACGCCGCCTGGGACGTGACCCGACCTCCAGTGGGAGGCGGAGCAAACCAAGGGGTTTGCACGATTTTCTGGCTACTCCCGTCGGAGGGGCCAAACAAGCAGGTGACCAAGCTGGGGAACGCTGATGGCTTACTCATACACTGAGAAAAAACGTATCCGCAAAGACTTTAGCAAGTTGCCGGACGTCATGGATGTACCCTACCTCCTGGCCATCCAGCTGGATTCGTATCGCGAATTCCTGCAGGCGGGAGTCAGCAAAGAGCAATTCCGTGACATCGGCCTGCACGCGGCCTTCAAGTCTGTTTTCCCGATCATCAGCTATTCCGGCAATGCCGCCCTGGAATATGTCGGCTATCGGCTGGGTGAGCCGGCGTTCGATGTCAAGGAATGCGTGCTGCGTGGCGTGACCTTCGCCGTGCCGCTGCGGGTAAAAGTCCGTCTGATCATTTTCGACAAAGAGTCGTCGAACAAGGCGATCAAGGACATCAAGGAACAAGAAGTCTACATGGGGGAAATCCCCCTGATGACCGAGAACGGTACCTTCATCATCAACGGTACCGAGCGCGTCATCGTCTCCCAGCTGCACCGTTCGCCGGGTGTGTTCTTCGACCACGACCGTGGCAAGACCCACAGCTCGGGCAAGCTGCTGTACTCCGCTCGTATCATCCCCTACCGCGGTTCCTGGCTGGACTTCGAGTTCGATCCGAAGGACTGCGTGTTCGTCCGTATCGACCGTCGCCGCAAGCTTCCGGCCACCGTCCTGCTGCGCGCGCTGAACTACAGCACTGAAGAAGTGCTGAATGCCTTCTATGCCACGAACGTCTTCCACGTGAAGGGCGAAGGCCTGCACCTGGAGCTGGTTCCGCAGCGTCTGCGCGGCGAGATCGCCGTGTTCGACATCAAGGACCAGGCTGGCAAGGTGATCGTGGAGCAGGGCCGTCGTATTACCGCCCGCCACATCAACCAGCTGGAAAAGGCTGGTATCAAAGAGCTGGAAGTTCCGATGGACTACGTGCTTGGCCGTACTAGCGCCAAGGCTATCGTGCATCCGGCTACCGGCGAAATCATCGCCGAGTGCAACACCGAGCTGACCACCGACCTGCTGGTGAAGATCGCCAAGGCCCAGGTTGTCCGCATCGAAACCCTGTACACCAACGACATCGACTGCGGTCCGTTCATTTCGGACACCCTGAAGATCGACTCCACCGGCAACCAACTGGAAGCTTTGGTCGAGATCTACCGCATGATGCGTCCTGGCGAGCCGCCGACCAAGGAAGCCGCCGAAACCCTGTTCAACAACCTGTTCTTCAGCGCCGAACGTTACGACCTGTCCGCCGTCGGCCGCATGAAGTTCAACCGTCGTATCGGTCGCACCGAAATCGAAGGTTCGGGCGTGCTGAGCAAGGAAGACATCGTTGACGTACTGAAAACCCTGGTCGACATCCGTAACGGCAAGGGCATCGTCGACGACATCGACCACCTGGGTAACCGTCGCGTACGTTGCGTTGGCGAAATGGCAGAGAACCAGTTCCGTGTTGGCCTGGTGCGTGTAGAGCGCGCGGTCAAGGAACGTCTGTCCATGGCCGAAAGCGAAGGCCTGATGCCGCAGGACCTGATCAACGCCAAGCCGGTGGCTGCCGCGATCAAGGAGTTCTTCGGCTCCAGCCAGCTGTCCCAGTTCATGGACCAGAACAACCCGCTCTCCGAGATCACCCACAAGCGCCGTGTTTCTGCTCTCGGCCCAGGCGGTCTGACCCGTGAGCGTGCAGGCTTCGAAGTCCGCGACGTACACCCGACCCACTACGGTCGTGTGTGCCCGATCGAGACCCCTGAAGGTCCGAACATCGGTCTGATCAACTCCCTGGCGACCTACGCCCGCACAAACCAGTATGGCTTCCTGGAAAGCCCGTACCGCGTTGTGAAGGGTACCCAGGTCACCGACGACATCGTCTTCCTCTCCGCCATCGAAGAGGCCGACCACGTTATCGCTCAGGCATCGGCAACGATGAACGAGCAGGGCCAACTGGTCGACGAGCTGGTAGCCGTACGTCACCTGAACGAATTCACCGTGAAGGCGCCGGAAGACGTGACCCTGATGGACGTCTCTCCGAAACAGGTCGTTTCCGTCGCTGCCTCGCTGATTCCGTTCCTCGAGCATGACGACGCCAACCGTGCGCTCATGGGCTCGAACATGCAGCGTCAGGCCGTGCCGACCCTGCGTGCCGACAAGCCTCTGGTAGGTACCGGCATGGAGCGCAACGTAGCCCGTGACTCCGGTGTCTGCGTCGTGGCCCGTCGCGGTGGCGTAATCGACTCCGTCGACGCCAGCCGTATCGTCGTTCGTGTCAACGACGACGAAGTCGAGACCGGCGAAGCAGGTGTGGATATCTACAACCTGACCAAATACACCCGTTCCAACCAGAACACCTGCATCAACCAGCGCCCGCTGGTGCAGAAGGGTGATGTGGTCGCTCGCGCCGACATCCTTGCCGATGGTCCGTCCACCGACATGGGTGAACTCGCCCTGGGCCAGAACATGCGCGTAGCGTTCATGCCCTGGAACGGTTTCAACTTCGAGGACTCCATCTGCCTGTCCGAGCGTGTGGTGCAGGAAGATCGCTTCACCACGATTCACATCCAGGAACTGACCTGTGTGGCTCGTGACACCAAGCTCGGCCCAGAGGAAATCACCGCGGACATCCCGAACGTGGGTGAGGCTGCGCTGAACAAGCTGGACGAGGCCGGTATCGTTTACGTCGGTGCCGAAGTGCAGGCTGGCGACATCCTGGTCGGCAAGGTCACCCCGAAAGGCGAGACCCAGCTGACTCCGGAAGAGAAGCTGCTGCGTGCGATCTTCGGTGAGAAGGCGTCCGACGTGAAGGACACTTCCCTGCGCGTGCCGACCGGCACCAAGGGCACCGTTATCGACGTGCAGGTCTTCACTCGCGATGGCGTCGAGCGCGACTCGCGCGCGCTGTCCATCGAGAAGATGCAACTCGACGAGATCCGCAAGGACCTGAACGAAGAGTTCCGCATCGTCGAAGGCGCCACCTTCGAGCGTCTGCGTTCCGCTCTGGTCGGCCAGGTTGCCGAAGGCGGCGCGGGCCTGAAGAAGGGTACCGAGATCACCGACGAGTACCTCGATGGTCTCGAGCGCGGCCAGTGGTTCAAGCTGCGCATGTCGGAAGACGCCCTGAACGAGCAGCTGGAAAAGGCTCAGGCCTACCTCTCCGACCGTCGCCAGATGCTGGACGACAAGTTCGAAGACAAGAAGCGCAAGCTGCAGCAGGGCGACGACCTGGCTCCGGGCGTGCTGAAGATCGTCAAGGTCTACTTGGCCATCAAGCGTCGCATCCAGCCGGGCGACAAGATGGCGGGCCGTCACGGTAACAAAGGTGTGGTCTCCGTGATCATGCCGGTCGAAGACATGCCGCACGACGCCAACGGCACTCCGGTGGACATCGTTCTGAACCCGCTGGGCGTACCGTCTCGTATGAACGTCGGTCAGATCCTCGAAACCCACCTGGGCCTCGCAGCCAAGGGCCTGGGCGAGAAGATCAACCGCATGCTCGAAGAGCAGCGCAAGATCGCTGAGCTCCGTGAGTTCCTGCACGAGATCTACAACGAGATCGGTGGTCGTCAGGAAAACCTGAACGAGCTGAGCGACCAGGAGATCCTGGACCTGGCGAAGAACCTGAAGGGCGGCGTACCCATGGCCACCCCGGTGTTCGACGGCGCCAAAGAAAGCGAGATCAAGGCCATGCTGAAGCTCGCCGACCTGCCGGAAAGCGGTCAGATGCGCCTGTTCGACGGTCGTACCGGCAATCAGTTCGAGCGTCCGACCACTGTCGGCTACATGTACATGCTCAAGCTGAACCACCTGGTCGACGACAAGATGCACGCACGTTCCACCGGTTCCTACAGCCTGGTTACCCAGCAGCCGCTGGGTGGTAAGGCGCAGTTCGGTGGCCAGCGTTTCGGGGAGATGGAGGTCTGGGCACTGGAAGCCTACGGCGCCGCCTACACCCTGCAGGAAATGCTGACCGTGAAGTCGGACGACGTGAACGGCCGGACCAAGATGTACAAGAACATCGTGGACGGCGATCACCGCATGGAGGCCGGTATGCCCGAGTCCTTCAACGTGCTGATCAAAGAGATCCGCTCGCTCGGCATCGACATCGAACTGGAAACCGAATAACACGCGACGCCCAAAACGCTACGGCTGGTCAAGGCCGGCCGTAGCGGGTCCGTGAGGAGGAAAGGCCTTGAAAGACTTGCTGAATCTGTTGAAAAACCAGGGTCAAATCGAAGAGTTCGATGCCATCCGTATTGGTCTGGCCTCGCCCGAGATGATCCGTTCCTGGTCCTTCGGTGAAGTGAAGAAGCCGGAGACCATCAACTACCGTACCTTCAAGCCGGAGCGCGATGGCCTGTTCTGCGCCAAGATCTTCGGCCCGGTGAAGGACTACGAGTGCCTGTGCGGTAAGTACAAGCGCCTCAAGCACCGCGGTGTGATCTGCGAGAAGTGCGGCGTAGAAGTCGCACTGGCCAAAGTGCGCCGCGAGCGCATGGGCCACATCGAACTGGCTTCGCCCGTTGCCCACATCTGGTTCCTGAAGTCCCTGCCGTCCCGTATCGGCCTGCTGTTGGACATGACCCTGCGTGACATCGAGCGCGTGCTCTATTTCGAGAGCTACGTAGTGATCGATCCGGGCATGACCACCCTGGAGAAAGGCCAGCTGCTGAACGACGAGCAGTACTTCGAAGCGCTCGAAGAGTTCGGTGACGACTTCGATGCCCGCATGGGTGCCGAGGCCGTTCGCGAGCTGCTCAACGCTATCGATCTGGAGCACGAGATCGGCCGCCTGCGCGAAGAGATTCCGCAGACCAACTCGGAAACCAAGATCAAGAAGCTGTCCAAGCGCCTGAAGCTGATGGAAGCCTTCAAGGACTCCGGCAACCACCCCGAGTGGATGGTGCTGACCGTCCTGCCGGTGCTGCCGCCGGACCTGCGTCCGCTGGTTCCGCTGGATGGCGGTCGCTTCGCGACTTCCGACCTGAACGATCTGTATCGTCGGGTGATCAACCGTAACAACCGTCTGAAGCGCCTGCTCGACCTGGCCGCTCCGGACATCATCGTGCGCAACGAAAAGCGCATGCTGCAGGAAGCTGTCGACGCCCTGCTGGACAACGGTCGCCGTGGCCGTGCCATCACTGGCTCGAACAAGCGCCCGCTGAAGTCCCTGGCTGACATGATCAAGGGTAAGCAGGGCCGCTTCCGTCAGAACCTGCTCGGTAAGCGCGTTGACTACTCCGGCCGTTCGGTAATTACCGTAGGTCCGACCCTGCGTCTGCACCAGTGCGGTCTGCCCAAGAAGATGGCTCTGGAGCTGTTCAAGCCGTTCATCTTCGGCAAGCTGGAAGCCCGCGGCATGGCCACCACCATCAAGGCGGCCAAGAAGATGGTCGAGCGCGAACTGCCCGAGGTCTGGGACGTTCTCGCCGAAGTCATCCGCGAACACCCCGTACTGCTGAACCGTGCGCCGACCCTGCACCGTCTGGGTATCCAGGCGTTCGAGCCGGTACTGATCGAGGGCAAGGCCATTCAGCTGCACCCGCTGGTCTGCGCCGCGTACAACGCCGACTTCGACGGTGACCAGATGGCCGTTCACGTCCCGCTGACCCTCGAGGCTCAGCTGGAAGCGCGCGCGCTGATGATGTCCACCAACAACATCCTGTCGCCCGCCAACGGTGAGCCGATCATCGTGCCGTCCCAGGACGTGGTCCTGGGTCTGTACTACATGACTCGTGAAGCCGTTAACGCCAAGGGCGAAGGCCGCGTATTCGCTGACCTGCAGGAAGTCGACCGCGTATTCCGCGCGGGCGAGGCGTCCCTGCACGCCCGCGTGAAAGTGCGCATCAACGAGACCGTGAAGGACAAGGACGGCTCCATCACCAAGAACACCCGCATCGTCGACACCACTGTCGGCCGCGCGCTGCTGTTCCAGGTGGTCCCGGCCGGCCTGTCGTACGACGTCGTCAACCAGCCGATGAAGAAGAAGGCGATCTCCAAGCTGATCAACCAGTGCTATCGCGTGGTAGGTCTGAAGGACACCGTCATCTTCGCTGACCAGCTGATGTACACCGGTTTCGCCTACTCCACCATTTCCGGTGTTTCCATCGGCGTGAATGACTTCGTCATTCCGGACGAGAAGGCTCGCATCATCGATGCCGCCACCGAGGAAGTGAAAGAGATCGAGTCCCAGTACGCATCCGGCCTGGTAACCCAGGGTGAGAAGTACAACAAGGTGATCGACCTCTGGTCCAAGGCGAACGACGAAGTGTCCAAGGCGATGATGTCCAACCTCTCGAAAGAGAAGGTCATCGATCGCGAAGGCAAGGAAGTCGATCAGGAGTCCTTCAACTCCATGTACATGATGGCGGACTCCGGTGCGCGGGGTTCCGCGGCCCAGATCCGCCAGCTGGCCGGTATGCGTGGCCTGATGGCCAAGCCGGACGGCTCCATCATCGAGACCCCGATCACCGCGAACTTCCGTGAAGGCCTGAACGTACTCCAGTACTTCATCTCCACTCACGGTGCTCGTAAAGGTCTGGCGGATACCGCACTGAAGACCGCGAACTCCGGTTACCTGACTCGTCGTCTCGTAGACGTCGCGCAGGACCTGGTAGTGACCGAGATCGACTGCGGTACCGAGCACGGTCTGCTGATGACTCCGCACATTGAAGGCGGCGACGTGGTCGAGCCTCTGGGTGAGCGCGTCCTCGGTCGTGTGATCGCCCGTGACGTATTCAAGCCGGGCAGCGATGACGGCGAGATCATCGTTCCTGCCGGCACGCTGATCGACGAGCAGTGGGTAGAGTTCATCGAGCGCATGAGCGTCGACGAAGTGGTCGTGCGTTCGCCGATCACCTGCGAAACCCGCTACGGCATCTGCGCCAAGTGCTACGGTCGCGACCTGGCTCGCGGTCACCGCGTGAACATCGGTGAGGCGGTCGGTGTTATCGCCGCCCAGTCCATCGGTGAGCCGGGTACCCAGCTGACCATGCGTACCTTCCACATCGGTGGTGCCGCAAGCCGTACCTCGGCTGCCGACAACGTCCAGGTGAAGAACGGCGGTACCATCCGCCTGCACAACCTGAAGCACGTAGAGCGTGCCGACGGCGCCCTGGTTGCGGTATCCCGTTCCGGTGAGCTGGCCGTCGCTGACGATTTCGGTCGTGAGCGCGAGCGCTACAAGCTGCCATACGGTGCCGTGATCTCCGTGAAGGAAGGCGACAAGGTCGATCCGGGTGCCATCGTTGCCAAGTGGGACCCGCACACCCACCCGATCGTGACCGAAATGAAGGGTACCGTGACCTTCGTCGGCATGGAGGAAGGCATCACCATCAAGCGCCAGACCGACGAACTGACCGGTCTGACCAACATCGAGGTTCTGGATCCGAAAGATCGCCCGGCTGCCGGCAAGGACATTCGTCCGGCCGTGAAGCTGGTCGACGCCAATGGCAAGGAGCTGCTGCTGCCGGGTACCGACGTTCCCGCCCAGTACTTCCTGCCGGCGAACGCCCTGGTTGGCGTGGCCGACGGTGCCCAGGTGGGTGTGGGTGACGTTATTGCCCGTATCCCGCAGGAAACCTCGAAGACCCGCGACATCACCGGTGGTCTGCCGCGCGTTGCCGACCTGTTCGAAGCCCGTCGTCCGAAGGAGCCTTCGATCCTCGCGGAAATCAGCGGCACCATCTCCTTCGGTAAGGAAACCAAGGGCAAGCGCCGCCTGGTCATTACCCCGAACGACGGTTCCGATCCTTACGAGGAGCTGATTCCGAAGTGGCGTCACCTGAACGTGTTCGAGGGTGAACAGGTGAACCGTGGTGAAGTGATCTCCGACGGTCCGAGCAACCCGCACGACATCCTGCGCCTGCTGGGTGTCAGCTCGCTGGCCAAGTACATCGTCAACGAGATCCAGGACGTGTACCGCCTGCAGGGTGTGAAGATCAACGACAAGCACATCGAAACCATCCTGCGTCAGATGCTGCGTAAGGTTGAGATTGCCGAGTCCGGCGATTCCAGCTTCATCAAGGGCGACCAGATGGAGCTGACCCAGGTGCTGGAAGAGAACGAGCGTCTGGCGACCGAAGACCGCTTCGTCGCCAAGTACGAGCGTGTTCTGCTGGGTATCACCAAGGCCTCGCTGTCCACCGAGTCGTTCATCTCCGCCGCTTCCTTCCAGGAAACCACCCGCGTACTCACCGAGGCGGCGGTTACCGGCAAGCGCGACTACCTGCGCGGCCTGAAGGAAAACGTGGTGGTGGGTCGTCTGATCCCGGCCGGTACCGGCCTGGCCTACCACAGCGAGCGCAAGCGTCAGCGCGATGCCGGCAAGCCGGTTCGTGTAAGCGCCAGCGAAGTGGAAGCGGCGCTGACCGAAGCGCTGAATTCCAGCAGCAACTAAGAGCGATGTCCCCTGGAGGCCCTGGCCTTCAGGGGGCTTTGCCTTGACGGGGGCATTCAGTCTCTTTAGACTCATGCACCCCTAAATTTGACAGGGCGTATTGCCCTGTCATTTTGTTTATGTCGAAAGACAACAGTGGAGCTATAGATGGCAACTATTAACCAGCTGGTGCGTAAGCCGCGCAGCCGTATCGTCGAGAAATCCGACGTACCTGCGCTGCAAAACTGCCCGCAGCGTCGCGGCGTTTGCACCCGCGTCTACACCACTACGCCGAAGAAGCCGAACTCCGCACTCCGTAAGGTTTGCCGTGTTCGCCTGACCAATGGCTACGAAGTGACTTCGTACATCGGTGGTGAAGGTCACAACCTGCAAGAGCACAGCGTAGTGCTGATCCGTGGCGGTCGTGTAAAGGACCTTCCGGGTGTGCGTTACCACACCGTGCGTGGTTCGCTGGATACCACCGGCGTTAAAGACCGTAAGCAGGGTCGTTCCAAGTACGGTACCAAGCGTCCGAAGTAATTCGGTGCTGATCAATTTTCATATTCATTGAGTCGATAAGAGTAAGGTCGGGCGTAACCAGATGGTTATGGTCCCGGGCTAACCTGAAGACCGTTTGAGGGCTTATCAATGCCAAGACGTCGTGTAGCAGCCAAGCGTGAGATTCTGGACGATCCGAAATACGGAAGCCTGATTCTCGCCAAGTTCATGAACCACGTGATGGAAAGCGGCAAGAAGGCTGTAGCCGAGCGCATCGTTTATGGTGCCCTGGATACCGTCAAATCCCGCAAGAACAGCGATCCCCTGGAAATCTTCGAGAAAGCTCTCGACGCCATCGCTCCGCTGGTCGAAGTAAAGTCCCGCCGTGTAGGCGGTGCTACCTACCAGGTTCCGGTCGAAGTTCGCCCGTCCCGTCGTAATGCCCTGGCCATGCGCTGGCTGGTTGAGTCCGCGCGCAAGCGTGGTGAGAAATCCATGGCTCTGCGTCTCGCAGGCGAGCTGCTGGATGCCTTCGATGGCAAAGGCGCTGCTGTCAAGAAGCGTGAAGACGTGCATCGCATGGCAGAGGCCAACAAGGCCTTCTCGCATTATCGCTTCTAATCTAGCGAGGATTTTTTCGTGGCTCGTACAACCCCTATCAACCGCTACCGTAACATCGGTATCTGCGCCCACGTAGATGCCGGTAAGACCACCACTACGGAGCGGATCCTGTTCTACACAGGTCTCAGCCACAAAATGGGTGAGGTGCACGACGGCGCCGCCACTACCGACTGGATGGTTCAGGAGCAGGAGCGCGGTATCACCATTACCTCCGCTGCTGTAACCACCTTCTGGCAGGGTTCTCGTGGTCAGTACGACAAGTACCGCGTCAACGTGATCGATACCCCCGGCCACGTGGACTTCACCATTGAAGTAGAGCGCTCGCTGCGCGTACTCGACGGCGCTGTCGTTGTGTTCTGCGGTACTTCCGGCGTTGAGCCTCAGTCCGAAACCGTATGGCGTCAGGCCAACAAGTACGGTGTGCCGCGCGTTGTCTACGTCAACAAGATGGACCGTGCTGGTGCCGACTTCCTGCGCGTAGTCGGTCAGATCAAGAACCGTCTGGGTCACACCCCGGTTCCGGTTCAGCTGGCGATCGGTGCTGAAGACGACTTCCAGGGCCAGATCGACCTCATCAAGATGAAGGCGATCTACTGGAACGAGGACGACAAGGGTACTACCTACCGTGAGGAGGAGATCCCTGCCGAGCTTCAGGACCTGGCCGAAGAGTGGCGCAACAACATGGTTGAAGCTGCCGCTGAAGCCAATGAAGAGCTGATGAACAAGTACCTGGAAGAGGGTGAGCTGACTGCCGAGGAAATCAAGGCTGGTCTGCGTGCTCGTACTCTCGCCAGCGAAATCGTTCCGGCTGTTTGCGGTTCTTCCTTCAAGAACAAGGGTGTGCCCCTGGTTCTCGATGCCGTGATCGACTTCCTGCCGGCTCCGACCGAGATCCCGCCGATTCAGGGCGTCCATCCGGACAGCACTGACGAGAATGAGATCCAGGACGAGCGCCGTGCTGACGACGCAGAGCCCTTCTCGGCTCTGGCGTTCAAGATTGCGACCGACCCCTTCGTGGGCACCCTGACCTTCGCTCGTGTTTACTCCGGCGTCCTGACCTCCGGTGACTCCGTTCTGAACTCTGTGAAGGGCAAGAAAGAGCGCGTTGGCCGGATGGTGCAGATGCACGCCAACCAGCGTGAAGAGATCAAGGAATGCCGCGCTGGTGACATCGCTGCTCTGATTGGCATGAAGGACGTCACCACTGGTGACACCCTGTGCGACATCGAGAAGCCGATCGTTCTGGAGCGCATGGACTTCCCGGAGCCGGTGATCTCGGTTGCTGTAGAGCCGAAGACCAAAGCTGACCAGGAGAAGATGGGCATCGCCCTCGGCAAGCTGGCTCAGGAAGACCCGTCCTTCCGCGTGAAGACTGACGAAGAATCCGGCCAGACCATCATCTCCGGCATGGGTGAGCTGCACCTGGACATCATCGTCGACCGCATGAAGCGTGAATTCGGCGTTGAGGCCAACATCGGTAAGCCGCAGGTGTCCTACCGCGAAACCATCTCCAAGGACAATGTCGAGATCGAAGGCAAGTTCGTTCGTCAGTCCGGTGGTCGTGGTCAGTTCGGTCACTGCTGGATTCGCTTCTCCGCCGCTGATGTGGATGAGAAGGGCAACATTGCCGAAGGTCTGGTGTTCACCAACGAAGTCGTGGGTGGTGTGGTTCCGAAGGAATACATCCCGGCAATCCAGAAGGGTATCGAAGAGCAGATGAAGAACGGCGTTGTTGCCGGTTATCCGCTCATCGGCCTGAAGGCTACCGTGTTTGACGGCTCCTACCACGACGTCGACTCCAACGAGATGGCGTTCAAGATCGCTGCCTCCATGGCGACCAAGCAGCTGGCCCAGAAGGGCGGTGGTAAGGTGCTTGAGCCGATCATGAAGGTAGAGGTAGTGACCCCCGAGGACTACATGGGTGACGTGATGGGTGACCTGAACCGTCGTCGTGGTCTGATTCAGGGGATGGAGGACTCGGTTTCCGGTAAGGTTATCCGTGCCGAGGTTCCGCTGGGCGAGATGTTCGGTTACGCAACCGACGTACGTTCCATGTCCCAGGGTCGCGCGAGCTACTCCATGGAATTCTCCAAATACGCCGAAGCTCCGTCGAACATCGTCGAAGCACTGGTTAAAAAACAAGGTTGATTCAGCCCTTTAAGTAAGAGGTTTACTGTCGTGGCTAAGGAAAAATTCGAACGTAACAAACCGCACGTCAACGTCGGCACCATTGGTCACGTTGACCATGGCAAGACCACTCTGACTGCTGCTCTGACCAAGGTCTGCTCCGAGACCTGGGGTGGTTCGGCTCGCGCTTTCG
>NZ_JACXBU010000025.1 GCF_014700075.1 Pseudomonas sp. JM0905a
CCGATCACGAAGGGGCGGATGGTGTTCTCGGCACGGTTGTTGTCGATGGGCAGATGCCCGCCTTCGACGTAGCGCACGAGCCGGCTCCAGTTGCTGGCCAGGTAGTTCACCGCCTTACCCAGGGCATTCTGCTCGGTGACCTGCGGCTGGGTCTTGTCCAGCCAGGCCTTGAGCTGCTCCAGGATCGGCAGGCTCCGCTGCTGTCGTACGGTATGACGTTCCAGCTCGCTGCTGTCCTGGTGATCGCGCTCGATGCCATAGAGCTTGTTGATCAGGTTCAAGGCCATGTCGGCGCGTCCGATCTTGCCCTTGGGTTGCACTTTCTGCGCGTCGATGAACTTGCGCCGGGCGTGAGCCCAGCAGGACAGACGCTCGATCCCCGTTTGCGCGGCCACGGCGTTGTAGCCGGCATAGTCGTCGGTTATCAGGTAGCCGCTGAAGCCTTCGAGCAGGTGCAACGGCACGTCCTACGCACGGCTGGTGCTGTAGTCGAACAGGACGACAGATTTCTCCGGCGGGCCGCCGCTCTGCACCCACATCCAGGACTGCGCCGTGGGATCGCGCCCAGGCTCATGCAGTACCTGGAGCCGGGTTTCGTCGCAGTGCAGTACCGGGTAGCCCAGCAACTGGTCGCGCATGAGGTTGAGCAGAGGCTGTAGCTGTTCGCCGGACTGGATCACCCAGCGCGCCAGGGTCTGGCGGGGGATGTCGATGCCATGGCGGCTGAGCATCTTCTCGAAACGATACAGCGGGATGCCATCGGCGTACTTGGTGGTCAGCAGCATGGCCAGCACGCTGGGACTGGCCAGGCTTTTCTCGATCAGTTGCGCCGGTTTGTCAGCGGTGACCGGGGCGGCTTCGCAGGCCTTGCAGGCGTAGGTCTTGCGGATATGGCGAATGACCCGCACCTGCATCGAAATGCTTACCAGCTGCTCGCTGGTTTCCTCGCCGATCACCTGTTTGCAGGCGCCGCAGGTACAGGTGCGCTCGTGCTCGGGCAGCTCGTGGATGACATCCACGCGCGGCAGGTTAGCTGGAAGAGGCTTGCGCTTGCGACGTCGCTTCACGGGGGCGACGACTTCTTCGGCCTCGGCTTCACTCGATCCGCCAGCAGGCTCTTCGAGCAACTCCTCAGCCTCGTTGAACATGGCCAGCTGCACCGCAGAGCCTGCAAAGGCTGATGGGACGGATAAAGGCGCTGTTACGCCAAGGCCGAGGAAAAAGCCTGAGTCGTACCATCGAAACGCCGAACCCGCTGCTCTTTGGCTGGATCGGCTACTTCCAGTGCGTCCAGACCAAGGGCGAGGTGCAGGGATTGGATGGTTGGCTACGGCGGCGGTTGCGCTGCCTGCTGTGGCGACAGGCGAAACACGGTCAAGGTCGGACGCGGATGTTACGTCGGCAGGGACTTGCGGAAGATCGAGCCTGGCGTTCGGCCCGCAACGGGTACGGCCCCTGGTGGAACTCCGGCACTCCGCACATGAACACCGCCTTCCCGAAAGGCTTCTTCGATGCAGTCGGCTTGATCCCGCTACTGGATAGCCAGCGACGCCTCCAGCGTCACCCATGAACCGCCGTATGCGGAACCGCACGTACGGTGGTGTGAGAGGGCGGCGGGAGTAATCCCGCTCCCTACTCGATCATGGCGTTATCTGAGCGGTCTCCATAAGGCCAATATCTGGAGCAGATAGGCAGTACGACGCTAGATTCACAAATAGCTGCGCTGGACAGCCTCAAGAACGATGCGGAACTCAAGCGCGAGATTGAATTTGAAACCAAACTCAGAGAGCTTCTGGATGAGTACGGGTTCGGGCTCAAGGTGGTAATCAATATCCTTGATCCAGGTCGTGCACGCGCCCCAGTGCCCGCTCAGAAAGGCCAACGGCGGGAGCGCACCGTCAAGGTCTACAAGAATCCGCACACCAATAAAGTGGTCGAAACGAAAGGCGGCAACAACAAGGTTTTGAACGCCTGGAAAGCCAAATACGGTGCCGCTGCAGTGAAATCTTGGGGCCAGTAAACGGAGTAAGCAAAAGGGTCGGTGAGCAATGCTCACCAGCTCGTCTTTATTTGCAGAGCGGTTTCCATGCTCGGCCAAAAGCTGGTAGCCGTCCGAAAAAGACATCTGGTCGCTGAGGCTCAGCTCGGTAGTAACAGAGTGCCCCGTCATAATGAATGGCAATCCGCTGCACTTCGTAGCACAGGAGTACCCCATCACGACTTGCCCAAACGACACCCGGGTCATCACGGCTCATGTCCCAGTGCAGTTGGCAGAGAGAGTTGATCAGTTGGCCGCCCATGTGGGCCGCTCCAAGGGCTGGATTGTCAGACAAGCCCTGTGCGCCCGGATTGATCAGGAAGAAGAGCGCAGCAGCCTGACCCGTGCGGCCCTGGCCGATGTGGACGCTGGCTGCGTGATTGATCACCAAACAGTTCAAGCCTGGGCCAACAGCGTTAGCTCCGATACCCCGCTGCCGGTGCCGGTACCTCGCTGAAGCCCTCCCCTCATACAGGTCCCATGGGCGGGGGGCTCAACCAAAGACAATCTGAAACTGCTGGTGCGAGCGGGTGCGCCCATTGTGCCCCCTACCTATCCCCACTGATGTTGATCATTCAACTCTAGCGAAATGCAGGCCCAAGCCTAACGACCTCCATCATTGAAAAAATCATCGTGAGCGACACGCCCAAAATTGCTCAAATCTTCGTTGCCGTCACTGAACATAGTGTTGACCATTCGCTCGCGCTTCAGGCTCGCAAGTGTCATGAAAAAACAGGGCTCGCACAGATGGACCTCGTAACGCTCACCATCATGCGCCGAGCCGTATCCCCAACTGGCGCAAAGGGTTCCAAATTGCAGTCCATAGCCTTCAACACGCGTGCTCGCGCCACAAACGTCGCAAAGGACATCGCTGACCGATTCGATCGGTTCCACTGCGGTAACTTTCATCGCGAATCTCCTCTTTTCCTGCGTGCTTCGGGTAGAGGCATTGAGTCCAATAAACGACGCTGGTCGAATCAGACTCACCTTCCCCAAGAATGGCTGGAATGACTATTCGACGTGATCACGCAATAATATCTGCCATGGGCGCTTCATCAGCTCTCGGCAGGCTCTCTCCTCACCACCGAAGCAAAACCTGACCGGCTGATTGAATACAGCGGGCGTCGCGTAACCTAGGGCTTGCCCCTGCTCGTTCCACAGGCCGCCACCGCAGGCCCGCAGCAACGCGTGGCCGGCCACCACATCATGGGGCGACACCGCGTACAAGGACACTGCGGCAATACCATCCCCTGCAGCCACGCGAGCGAGCCGATAGGCAATGCTCGGTATCGGGTGGAAAGTCGCAGGCGCGCAGAGCGCGGCGTTCTCAGTCGGTCGGGCACGCGCCGCGAGGCTGACAAAGACCTGGGCGCCCTCCTCCAAGCCGCCTGCTCCGACGCGCGGCGCAGTCAAGGCGCCATTACGCAGCAAGGAGGGCAGCCCTTGGACCCAGGCGATGCAATCAGGCCCGTCGTCTGTCCTGGGGGCATAAACCACGCCCAGTACCGGCACACAGCCATCCAGTAAGCCCACCGAGATTGCCGAGCCCGGATGCCCTTGCAGGAAGTCGCGGGTGCCATCATTGGGATCCACCACCCAGCAATAACGATGGTCCGCCAGCAGCACCCCGGTCTCCTCGCCGACAAAGTCGCAGGCCAGCAACTGGGTCAGGCCCTGGCGCAGCATGACCTCAACCTCGACATCGATCTCGGCCTTGTCTCCTGCCCCTCGGGGCCCTTCAGGCCGCAGCAGCTCCGCGACGATCAGCTGTCCCGTCTCCAGCACCAAGGCGATCACCGCTTCGAGCAGGGCGCGATCAACACGGGAGGCCGGGACTGACGCTGCAAGTGAAGATGGGGAGGGACGCGGACGCATACTGGTATCTTGTCCTTTTGACCGTCGAAGCTCGAATTGGCGGGCGCCCAAGCCCAACACGGGCCCTCGGCTTGGGACGATCCGCGTGCCGATTCCAAGGGTGGCAGCAGCTCCCCGCCAAGGGGTATAGACCCCATACTCACTGCGCGTGAGGAATACGTCCAGCACCTCCAGGCACTCAGCGCGAGCGAGCACGTCGATGGGGCAATATCGTCCCAGCGATGAGCGCGTTTGGTCGCCTCAGCCAGCACGCGCAACGAACTGCAGCTAACATAACGCTCTGACCATAACCCCCACGCCTCAGACGGGATTCATCCCGCACTGCGCACCAGGGGGTTTCTTTTTGCCCAGCGCCAGGCCGTTCTCGAGAGGAGCGGGTCAAATGACAACGCCTCATGAACGAACCCGAGCAGTCATCCAAGCGCACGAACTGCTGAAGCGGCTAGAACTCGACTTATCGATTAGCGAAGAACTGCGCAACACAACCACGCAGCTGCTGCGGCACTATCCAACTCGGGGTGAGGTGCTGTTGCAGGGGCTGATCGAGGAGACGCTATCGGAAAATCTCCATATTTCCCCATTCTTTGCTTCGCGGTCGACGTACCAACCCACAGATCAGCACTTCTGGCGCAGGTGGTGCCGAAAATGCGCAACCCTCTTGCTCGGCTGCCCCCGATAGTGGTCAGAAAGCGCTCCGCTCACTGACAATGAATCCCACCCCGCTATGCAATCGCTGGATGAGCTGCACAGCTAAACAGGGAGTTTGTGCTAAAGATTAGGCTGCAAGGCTGGATTAGCTGGTCAGCTAATCTGGCCAAAGGGCCAAATTCACCGTGGAACACATCTCTACGACACACCGAGGCCGTGCCCGACAGGACGTGGACGGCCGGCTGCGGGAGCGACTCTCGCCGCGGGACGCACCACGGCCCTGGCGACAGCACTTCCGAAAACGGCGACCAGACAGACAAATGCTTCCCCCCCAGCAAGGACTGAGATGCCCTTGATTGGAAATGTGAAATCAAATGCGCAGTTTTTGCGGTTATGCGGAGCTCGACATAA
>NZ_JACXBU010000026.1 GCF_014700075.1 Pseudomonas sp. JM0905a
TTATGTTCAGCCCGCGATTATGCGGAGTCGCCCTAGAGGGACGGCGCAGGGGTCGATTCGGCGCACATTCCGCCTTTGATAGGCCTTCTCCACTCGCCATAAAAGTTGGTGGTTTCCTGTGATCTCTCAGCTTCGCTCCAGGAGACCACCATGCTCACCGACGAATGCCTGGCGCACCTTGCGCGCCGTGACTGGCTGACTGACGGCCCGTTGAATGAACTGATCGCGTCGTACCTGCAGGCTCTTCGGGCTCGACGCTATGCCGGGCGCACCATTGGGGCATATCTGCGCTGCATCGCGCATTTCAGCTATTGGATGAGGGAAGAAGGGCTGACCGCTGCGAAGATCGACCGGGCCCTCATTGAGCGCTTCCTGCGGCATCACCTGCCCGTCTGCACGTGTCCCCAACCATGCCGGTCCGTCGTCTGTGAGATGCGAGCCGCACTTCATCATTTGCTACCCCTGTTGCCCGAGGCGTACAGGGAACCCACAACGAAGGATCCGATTGCGGCCGAGTTGGAGCGCTACGGCAATCATCTGCGCCACACCTGCGGTTTGGCACCGCCGACCTGCAGCTATCGAATCCACCACGTGGGAGCTTTCCTTGCCGGCCGTTTCGGGAGCGGCGTTCCCGAGATCGGTTTGCTGACCGCTGCCGACATCGACGCCTTCCTGAACGGCTTGGCTACCCGCTGGAAACCTGCCTCGCGCAACCTGATCTGCGCGAGCTTGCGCAGCTATTTGCGCTTCCGCGCCATGCAGGGCGACGACACCGGGGTGCTGTCTGCGACCCTGCCGCGCATCGCGAATTGGCCGCGGCGGCACCCTCCGAAGGTGCTCTCGGAGGTCGAACTCGAGCATTTCCTTCAGGCCTTCGATCTCACCGATCCAGTCGGCCTTCGCGACTACGCGATCGCCCGCTGTCTCCTCGATCTCGGTCTGCGAGGCGATGAAGCCGCGTACTTGACCTTGGAGGCTATCGATTGGCCAAATGGCATCGTGACGCTCCACCGCACCAAGAGCCAGCACGTGCAGCAATTGCCCTTGCCGGTGCAGACCGGCGAGGCGCTGGCTCGTTATCTGCGGCACGGACGTCCGCAAACGGCTAGCCGTGCCCTGTTCATCCGTCACCGCGCGCCCTTCGGCGTGCCTCTCACTGTGGCGGCCATCCGCAACGCGATGAATCGCGCATTCGTCCGTTGCGGGCTGGCCGATCGGTTCTGCAACACCCACGTGCTTCGACGCTCTATGGCGACCCGGCTGCAGAAGTCCGGGGTGCCGATCAAGGAGATCGCGGACTTGCTGCGGCACCGGGATCTCAATACGGCCAGGGTCTATGCTCGCGTCGATCTGGAGCGCCTGCGCGCCGTCGCCCTGCCGTGGCCGGGGAGCGAATCATGAACACCGCCACGACCTGGGCGGCGCGTGTTGAAGCTTATCTCGCCTATCGCCGCAGCTTCGGCTTCGAACTCACGATCGAGGGCGGGCAACTCGAGTCATTTGCACGCTTTGCCGACCAACGCAGCGCCGAGCGGCTCACGCTGGCGCTGGCCGCAGACTGGGCGCGCGCCTCGCGCCATCCCCGCCCGATCAGTTGGGCGCGCCGAATCGAAGTGCTGCGCGGCTTTGCCACTTTCTGCCTGCGGACCGACCCGGATACGGCCGTGCCCCCGCGCAACCTCTTCGGCCCCGCCCACCGGCGTCTCGTACCGCACATCTACACCGACGAGGAACTGCGTGCCCTATTAGAGGCAACCGACCGCCTGGGCGCCCCAGGAAGCTTGCGCCCGGCCACCTGCCGGACTCTCTTTGGGCTGCTGGCAGCTACCGGACTGCGCATTTCCGAAGCGCTCAAGCTGAGCCGGGCCGACGTGGATTTGGAGGCAGGCGTGCTCGATATTCGGCACGCGAAGTGTCACCAACGCCGTTTCGTTCCCTTGCACGCCAGTGTCCCACCCTATCTGCAAGCGTATGCGCAGTTGCGGGACCGGCTCGTCTCCAACCCCTGCTGCGATCGCTTCTTCTTGCGTGACGACGGCCGGGCCGTTGATCAGCGCAGCATGCTGTACGCACTGCACTTGCTGTGTGACCAGCTGGGTTGGCAGGTACGTGGGGACCATGCCCATCACCGGCTTCACGACCTGCGGCACACCTTCATCGTGCGCAGCGCACTACGCCTGTACGAGCAGGGCGGTGAGGTCGAGGGGAGCCTGCCAGCACTGTCGATCTATGTTGGCCACGCCAAGGTGGTCGATACCTACTGGTACCTCACCGGCATTCCGGAGTTGATGGCCCTCGCCGCCGAGCGCTTCCACCGATATGTGGAAGGAGTGCCGACATGAACCCGCTCCTTGCCGATCCAGCCGAGTTCGCCAGCTTTCTTCAGCGCTTCTTTGCCGAGCGCTTGCTCCAACAGCAGGCCGTCAGCCCCAGGACCGTGGCGGCTTACCGGGATGCGTTCCGTTTGTTGCTGGTCTATGCCGAACGCAGCCTCGGCAAGCCACCCGCCAAGCTGACCCTGGAGGATTTCAATGCACAGTTGGTCCTTGGCTTCCTCACGCATCTTGAAGACGAGCGCCACAACACCGTGCGCAGTCGCAATGCGCGGCTCGCCGCGGTCCGGGCCTTCGCCCGGTATGTGGCCGTCCAATGCCCTCCGGCACTGCTGCTCGTTCAGCAGATCCTGGCCATTCCGATGAAACGCTTCGACAAGCCTCTGCTCGGGTTTCTCTCGCGGGAAGAGGTGCGCGCGCTCCTGGCTGCGCCCGACACCACCACCTGGTGCGGCCGGCGCGATCGGATGCTGCTCAAGTTGCTCTACAACACTGGCGCCCGAGTCTCCGAACTGGTCGGCATCCGTGTCCGCGATCTGGCGCTCGACGTCACACCATCGGTACGCCTACACGGCAAGGGGCGCAAGCAACGCACAGTGCCGCTGTGGAAGGAAACCGTCGTGGAGATTCGCGGTTGGATCGATTTCGCCGGCCTGCAGCAGGACCAACCCCTGCTGCCCAATCGCTGGGGAAGGCAGATGACCCGATCGAATGTTGCCGAGCGGATCGCCCGGGCCGTGAGTACGGCAACACCGCTGTGTCCGTCGCTGCGCGGGCGGACCATCTCTCCGCACACGCTGCGCCATGCGACTGCCATGCACCTGCTGCAGGCCGGAGTCGACCTCACCGTTATCGCCCTGTGGCTTGGACACGAGAGCCCAGTGACGACCCACGGCTATGTCGAAGCCGATCTGGCCTTGAAGGAACGGGCCCTCGCCGCAATCGCGCCGCCCGAACTTCGGCGCACGCGCTACCGCCCAACGGATGCCCTGCTGAAGTTCCTGCAGGGGCTTTGATTATGCGTAGCTGACAGAGCTGGGTCGCTACAGACAGCGGGGCTGTCGCAGGCGACTCAGCATAATCGCGGGCTGAACATAATTGCGG
>NZ_JACXBU010000027.1 GCF_014700075.1 Pseudomonas sp. JM0905a
ATCGCCGATGGTAGTGTGGAGCTTCTCCATGTGAGAGTAGGTCATCGTCAAGCTTCTATCCCAAACCCCCGATACGCCCAGGCGTGTCGGGGGTTTGTCTTTGCGCGTGAGAAAATTCAAGCTCGCGGTGGTTGCCCTCTGTTGCTTGTTGCGCGCGCTTGGCGCGGGCCGGATTTCTATGCAATCAGGATGTGCATGGATATGATGCGTGCCTCATTGTGAGCCGGATCCAGCACATGCTGACGTTATTGAAACTTCTGCAGGACGGGCGCTTCCATTCGGGCCAGGCCCTGGGTAACGCTCTTGGTGTGAGCAGGAGTGCCGTCTGGAAGCAGCTGCAGCAACTGGAAGCGGATCTCGGTCTTCCTATTTATAAGGTACGTGGTCGCGGATATCGATTGCAGAGCCCGCTGAGTCTGCTCGACCGAAGCATTCTGGAGAAGGAGGGCTGTCCTTGGACGCATCAGATATTCGATTCGCTGGATTCCACCAATGCCGAGACGATGCGTCGTCTGGGCGCGGGCGCCGTGCCACCCTTTGCGGTCGTCGCTGAGCGGCAAACAGAGGGTCGAGGGCGAAGGGGGCGTCGGTGGGTGAGTCCCTATGCCCAGAACCTCTACTACAGTCTGGCATTGCGCATTGATGGCGGAGCTCGCCAGCTCGAAGGCCTCAGCCTGGTCGTTGGGCTGGCTGTATTGAAGACATTGCGTTCATTTGGATTGGCCGAGGCCGGCCTCAAATGGCCAAACGATCTCCTGGTGGGTAATCGCAAGATTGCCGGTATCCTCCTTGAGCTCCTAGGGGATCCCGCCGATATCTGCCAAGTAGTGGTTGGTATAGGAGTCAACGTGAACATGCAGCTGTCCACCGAGGAAATTGATCAGCCCTGGACCTCCATGCGCACGGAGGCCGGGGTGCTCATAGACAGAAATGCATTGGTTGCCCGCTTGAGTACCCACCTGGAAGACTACCTTGGACGTCATAAGAGGGAAGGGTTCTCTACTCTGCGCACGGAGTGGGAGGGCGCCCATCTCTGGCAGGGAAAGTTGGTCAATCTGACTGCAGGTATACAGAGCATCCAGGGAAGGGTCATGGGGATCGACGCGACAGGCGCCTTGCGCCTCAGTGTCGATGGCGAAGAGCGAGCTTATAGCGGTGGAGAGCTCAGTTTGAGGTTGAGTGATGATTCTTGAGCTGGACTGCGGCAACAGCTTTATCAAATGGCGTGTGATCGATAATGCGCAATTGGTTGCTCTTGCTGGGGGCGTCGTCGGTTCTGATGAGGAGCTGATTACTGCACTGCAGGCAACTGCTGGCTTGGCGCTTCGCCAGTGCCGGCTGGTGAGCGTTCGTTCCGATGACGAAACTCGAGCACTGACCGGTAGGCTGCAAGAAGTCTTCGGCGTGTCGTGCGCCTGTGCATCGCCTGCTCTTGAGATGGCGGGGGTCCGCAATGGTTACTCTGAATATCAGCGTCTCGGGCTGGATCGTTGGCTGGCAGTTCTGGGGGCATATCACATCGCTCGCAAACCTTGCCTGGTCCTTGATCTCGGTACTGCGGTGACATCCGACCTGGTTACGGCGGATGGGGAGCATCTAGGTGGATTCATCTGCCCGGGGATGCCGCTCATGCGTAATCAGCTGCGTACCCATACCCGGCGTATTCGCTATGACGATGAGGCTGCGGAAAAGGCGTTGCTCGACATGGCGCCCGGGCGCTCGACGGTCGAGGCGGTGGAGCGGGGGTGTCTGCTGATGCTTCGCGGATTCGTCCAGGCGCAGATTGAGCTGGCTGCCGAGCATCTTGGGGAAGAGTTCGAAGTCTTCCTTACTGGTGGTGATGCGCTTCTTGTCAGGGATGTGCTTCCGCGTGCCAGAGTGTTGCCTGATCTGGTGTTCGCCGGCCTGGCGATCGCCTGTCCATTGCATTGAGGTTGTTCCATGCGCTGGCTGTTTCTGTTTCTCCTGGTTCTCAATCTCTTCTACTACGTCTGGCATCAGCAGCAGGCACCTCTGCGGCCAAAGGAAGTGGAGACTCTTTCCCTTTATAAGGGCGGGCAGCAGGACATCCGGCTGCTCAGCGAGTCCGGGAGCGCGCAGCTGCGGCGCAGTTCCGCTCCGGTCGCGCCTGCCGAGGAGGCTGTATGCCTGTTCCTGGGTGGGTTCGAGCGTGAAGAGCAGGCTCGCGAAGTCGAGCAACGGCTGATCAGTCTGGATGTCCGCTCTGCAGTTCAGCCTGTCGACGCCGCTGCGGGGACGGACTATTGGGTGTACCTTGCTCCTCTTGCTTCCAGGGAGGCCTCCCTGCGCCAGCTCAAGGAACTCCAGGCGCGGAAAATCGACAGCTACATCGTGACCCAGGGGGACCTGGTCAACGGAATCTCCCTCGGTATCTTCCCACGTATGGATTCTGCAGAGAGCGTTATGCAGCGTCTGCGAGATGCGGGATATGAGCCTTTCATGCGGGAATTGTCTCGCGCGCACCGTGATTACTGGGTTCGCGTGGCCCCTGAAAGCCGCAGGCTGGTTGATGATCCGTTGCTCGAACAGCTGTCTCGAGATTTTTTTGGGCTAAAACATCAACTTATGCCATGCGAGGGTGTTGCATCTCCTCGTTAGCTTGAATAGAATGGCGCCCGCTTCGCAGGCTAGCCCAAAAAGCTGAACTGCAAGGCTGCTGTCAAATGAAGCTAACCTCAAGATTTTAATGAGAAAAAGCTTGACAGCAGGGTGGCAGATGTTGAAAATGCCGCCTCACTTTGGAGGGGTTCCCGAGCGGCCAAAGGGATCAGACTGTAAATCTGACGTCATAGACTTCGAAGGTTCGAATCCTTCCCCCTCCACCAGATTCAAAGCGAGAGCTGCGAGCTCCGCGGGTATAGTTCAGTGGTAGAACCTCAGCCTTCCAAGCTGATGATGCGGGTTCGATTCCCGCTACCCGCTCCAGGTTTGCTGTTTTCGTAATGTGTTTGGCTCATGTAGCTCAGCTGGTAGAGCACACCCTTGGTAAGGGTGAGGTCAGCGGTTCAAATCCGCTCATGAGCTCCATCTTAACAAAGGCAGATATGAAAATATCTGCCTTTGTTTTAATGGTGGCGTGACTCGCTCAATTCTTTGATGGGAGACGTTCTCGATGGCTAAAGAAAAGTTCGAACGTAACAAACCGCACGTCAACGTCGGCACCATTGGTCACGTTGACCATGGCAAGACCACTCTGACTGCTGCTCTGACCAAGGTCTGCTCCGAGACCTGGGGTGGTTCGGCTCGCGCTTTCG
>NZ_JACXBU010000028.1 GCF_014700075.1 Pseudomonas sp. JM0905a
CGGGCAGGCGCAGACCAGGTTGCGGTCGCCATAGACGTTGTCCACGCGGCCCACCGGCGGCCAGTACTTGCCGTCCACCAGGCTGGCAGTGGGGTACACGGCGAGTTCGCGGCTGTAGCGGTGGGTCCACTCGCCAACCAGCTCGTGGGCGGTGTGCGGGGCGTTCTTCAGCGGGTTGTCATCCTTGTCCAGTTCGCCGGCCTCGACCGCGCGGATTTCCTCGCGGATGCGGATCATGGCGTCGCAGAAGCGGTCCAGCTCTTCCTTCGACTCGCTCTCGGTGGGCTCGATCATCAGCGTGCCGGGCACCGGGAAGCTCATGGTCGGGGCGTGGAAGCCGTAGTCGATCAGGCGCTTGGCGACGTCGTCGACGCTGATGCCGCTGGTTTCCTTGAGCGGGCGTAGGTCGAGGATGCACTCGTGGGCCACCAGGCCGTTGCTGCCGGTGTAGAGCACCGGGTAGTGCTCTTCCAGGCGGCGGGCGATGTAGTTGGCGTTGAGGATCGCCAGCTGGGTGGCGCGGCGCAGGCCATCGCCGCCCATCATGCGGATGTACATCCAGGTGATCGGCAGGATGCTCGCGCTGCCGAAGGGCGCCGCGCTGACCGCGCCCTCTTTGCGCGCCATCTGCGCGTGGCCGGGCAGGAAGGGCGCCAGGTGGGCCTTCACGCCGATCGGGCCGACGCCCGGGCCGCCGCCGCCGTGGGGGATGCAGAAGGTCTTGTGCAGGTTCAGGTGGGACACGTCGCCGCCGAACTGGCCCGGGGCGCAGAGGCCGACCATGGCGTTCATGTTGGCGCCGTCGATGTACACCTGGCCGCCGTTGTCGTGGATGATCTCGCAGATCTCGCGGATGCCTTCCTCGAACACGCCGTGGGTGGACGGGTAGGTGATCATCAGCGCGGCGAGGCGGTCCTGGTGCTCCTCGGCCTTGGCCTTGAGGTCGGCGATATCCACGTTGCCACGGGCGTCGCAGGCGGTGACCACCACGCGCATGCCGACCATGCTGGCGGTGGCCGGGTTGGTGCCGTGGGCCGATTGCGGGATCAGGCAGATGTCGCGCTGGTCGTCGCCGCGGCTCAGGTGGTAGGCGCGGATCGCCAGCAGGCCGGCGTACTCGCCCTGGGAGCCGGCGTTGGGCTGCAGGGACACGGCGTCATAGCCGGTGGCCTGGCAGAGCATGGCTTCCAGCTCGCGGGTCAGCTCGGCGTAGCCCTGGGACTGCTCGGCCGGGGCGAAGGGGTGCAGGGCGCCGAACTCGGCCCAGGTCACCGGGATCATTTCGCTGGCGGCGTTCAGCTTCATGGTGCAGGAGCCCAGCGGGATCATGCTGCGGTCCAGCGCCAGGTCCTTGTCGGCGAGCTTGCGCAGGTAGCGCATCAGCTCGGTTTCCGAGTGGTAGCGGTTGAACACCGGGTGGCTGAGGATCGCGCTCTGGCGCCGCAGGGCGGCCGGCAGGCGGCTGGCGAGCTTGGCGGCCAGCTCGGCGAAGGCCGGCAGCGCCTGGCCGTTGGCGAAGATTGCCCAGAGCTGCTCGACGTCGGCCTGGGTGGTGGTTTCGTCCAGCGACAGGCCGAGGCGCACCGCATCCACTTCACGCAGGTTGAGGCGCTGGGCGCGGGCCGCGGCGTGCAGCTCAGAGGTCTGGGCGCCGGTGGCGAGGGTCAGGGTGTCGAAGAAGTGTGCCTGCTCGACGGTCACGCCGAGCTGCACCAGGCCCTCGGCGAGGATCGCGGTCAGCTGGTGCACGCGCTGGGCGATGCGGGTCAGGCCCTGCGGGCCGTGGTAGACGGCGTACATGCTGGCGATGTTGGCCAGCAGCACCTGCGCGGTGCAGATGTTGCTGGTGGCCTTCTCGCGGCGAATGTGCTGCTCGCGGGTCTGCATGGCCAGGCGCAGGGCCGGCTGGCCGTGGCGGTCGATGGAGACGCCGACCAGGCGGCCGGGCATGTCGCGCTTGAAGTTGTCGCGGGTAGCGAAGTAGGCCGCGTGCGGGCCACCGAAGCCGAGCGGCACACCGAAGCGCTGGGCGCTGCCGAGGGCGACGTCGGCGCCGAACTCGCCGGGCGGGGTCAGCAGGGTCAGCGCCAGCAGGTCGGCGGCCACCGCGACCAGGGCGCCGGCGGCGTGGAAGCGCTCCACCAGCTCGCGGTAGTCGAAGATGTCGCCGTTGGCGGCGGGGTACTGCAGCAGGGCGCCGAAATAGGCGCTGGCGTCG
>NZ_JACXBU010000029.1 GCF_014700075.1 Pseudomonas sp. JM0905a
GCAACGACGTCCTCAATGGTGGCGCCGGCAACGACACCATGGTTGGCGGCGACGGTTCCGACGTCTACTACGTGGACAGCGCCAGCGACGTGGTCCAGGAAACCAACGCAGTGCTGGCCAGCGGTGGAAGCGACACCGTGTACAGCTCCCTGTCGGCCTACACCCTCGGCACCAACGTCGAGAACCTTCGCCTGCTGTCCGGCGGTGCGGCCAACGGTACCGGTAACGCCCTGAACAACGTGATCTACGCGGGCGCTGGCAACAACGTGCTCAATGGCGGGGCGGGTGTGGACACCGCGTCCTATGCCTTCGCCACAGCCGGCGTGAATGCCAACCTGACGCTGACCACGGCCCAGGCTACTGGCGGTTCGGGCTCCGATACCCTGCTGGCCTTCGAGAACCTGACTGGCAGTGCCTTCAACGACACCCTGACCGGCAATGCTGCCGCCAACGTGCTGACCGGCGGTGCAGGCACCGATCGACTGACCGGCGGGGCCGGGGCTGATGTGTTTTCATTCAATGCCTTGAGCGAATTGGGGACTGGTGCGCTGCGCGATGTGATCACCGATTTCCGGAGCACCGATGGCGACAAGATTAATCTGTCTGCCATCGACGCTAAGCCCGGCACGGTGGCCAATGATGCATTCAGCTTCATCGGCTCGGCGGCATTCAGCGGTACGGATGCCACCGGCCAGCTGCGTTTCGCCAACGGCATCCTCTATGGCAGCACCGATGCGGATGCCGTTGCGGAGTTCGAGATTTCCCTCGTGGGAGTGTCGACCCTGGCGTCCGCCAACATCATTGCCTGATCGGGTCTGATTGCCAGCCCAGTCCGTTTGCCTGCTGGTCGGCGTGATAGGAGGAGCGCACCAGCGGGCCTGAGGCCACTTTCGAAAAGCCCATTCCGGCGCCTATCTCGGCGAAGCGCGCGAAGGTGTCGGGGTGGACGAAGCGCTGCACCGGCAGGTGGCTGCGCGAGGGTTGCAGGTACTGGCCGAGGGTCAGCATGTCGATATTGTGCTCGCGCATGCGCTGCATCACTTCGATCACTTCGTCGTCCGTCTCGCCCAGGCCCAGCATCAGGCCGGACTTGGTCGGCACCTGGGGCACGCGCTGCTTGAAGCTCTCCAGCAGGTCCAGCGACCACTCGAAGTCCGAGCCCGGACGCGCGGCCTTGTACAAGCGCGGCACGGCTTCCAGGTTGTGGTTGAACACATCCGGCGGCTCCTGCTCGGTGATGGCGAGCGCCACATCCATGCGACCGCGATAGTCCGGCACCAGGGTTTCCAGCTGGACGGCGGGGGACAGCTTGCGAATCTCGCGCAGGCAGTCGACGAAATGCTGGGCGCCGCCGTCGCGCAGGTCGTCGCGGTCCACCGAAGTGATCACCACGTACTTCAGGCGCAGGTCGGCGATGGCAATGGCGAGGTTCTTCGGCTCGTCCGGGTCCAGCGGCTTCGGCCGGCCGTGGCCGACGTCGCAGAAGGGACAGCGACGGGTGCAGATGTCGCCCATGATCATGAAGGTGGCGGTGCCGCCGGAGAAGCACTCGCCCAGGTTCGGGCAGGAGGCTTCCTCGCAGACGCTGTGCAGCTTGTGCTTGCGCAGCAGTTGCTTGATCCGGGCCACCTCCGGCGAGGCGGCGATGGGGACACGGATCCACTCCGGTTTGCGCGGCACGTCCTCGGTGGGAATGATCTTCACGGGAATGCGCGCGACCTTCTCGGCGCCGCGCAGTTTTACGCCGGCCTGCAATGGCTGCGGACGCGGGGTGATCTGGGGTTCGGTCATTTTTTCGCTCCGAAGGCTCGGCGTTTTTCGTAGGAGCGAGCGCTGCTCGCGAAGCTGTTCGCGAGCAGAGCTCGCTCCTACCCGTTCAAGGACGGCAACAGCGCTCAGCCGCGGTAGTAGCGCTGCGGCACGAAGGGGGTCTTGGCGACCTTCATGGCCACGCGCTTGCCGCGCACCAGGGCCCAGACTTCGCTGTCCAGGGCGGCGTGGCTGGCGCTCACGTAGCCCATGGCCACCGGGGCGCCGAGGCTGGGGCCGAAGCCGCCGCTGGAGACGCGGCCGA
>NZ_JACXBU010000002.1 GCF_014700075.1 Pseudomonas sp. JM0905a
CCGAATCGACATGGTGGTGCACTCCTGCCACGGCATCGCTCGAACTCCTCATTCGACGGATCCCGTAAGCGTAAATGCGTTACCTATGTCTCCCGACACCCGTTACCTATGTCCCCCGGCTGAACACACGGCACACCCTACCCCAATCCGGGCACCGGCTCCTTGCCCACTACTGACCGATAGCTGGCCGGGCTGAACAGCCGGGTCACGCCGAGCATCAGCAGCACGCCGACTACCAGCACAAGCCAGGCGGCGGTGAAGCTGCCGGTGACCTCCCGCAGCCAACCGCTGAGCCAGGGCGACACGGCGTTGATCAGGAAGCCTACGCCCTGAACGAAGGCGGCCAGTTGGCCCGCCTCACGCGGATCACGGCGGTGGTCGAGGGTGAGGATCAGACTGAGGGCGAAGCACGCACCCAGGCCGAAGCCGATCAGGGCGATCCACAGGGCGAACAGTTCCAGCGGCGCCCAGATCAATCCGGCGAAGCCCACCGCCTGGGCGATCAGGCTCACCGACAGCAGTGGCCGGCGGTCCGTGCCGCGTTGCGCCAGGGCGGGCATGCCCAGGGCCGCGATCACCTGGAAGATGGTCATGAAGGCCAGCAGCGAGCCGCTGCGGGTCGGGCTCCAGCCGAGTTGCTGATAGTAGGCCGGCAGCCAGGCGACCATGCTCATGTAGCCGCAGTTGACCAGGCCGAAATACAGGGCGAGCAGCCAGGCGCGGCGATTGCCCATGAAGCTCACGGACCGGCCGCCGGATACAGGCGCAGGGCTCGGCAAGGGTCGCGACAGCCAAAGCACCAGGGCCAGCAACGCCGGCACCAGCCAGAGCCCAAGCCCCGCCTGCCAGTGCTCGAAGTGATGGGCCAACAACGGGCTGGTCAGCGCTGCCATGCCACCACCGCCCATCAGGGAGGCGGAATACACGCCCATGGCCAACGCCACCCGGCCCTCGAATCGGCGCTTGATCACCGCTGGCAGCAGTGCCTGGATCAGCGCCACACCGGCGCCCCCCAGCAAGGCGGTCGCCAGCAGTGGGCCGGCCTGGCCACACAGTAGCCGCGCCAGGCAGGCACCGGCGATCAGCGCGAGCCCGAGGCCGATGCCACGCCGTTCGCCCAGGCCACCCAGTTTGTTGCTCAGCAGTGCGACCAATCCCATGCAGATGACCGGCAGGGTGGTCAGCAGCGCTGCGGTCTGGAAGCCCATGCCGGTGGCGCTGCGAATGTCGGCCAGAAGCGGACTGACCGACGCGAGGATGGGTCTCAGGTTCAGCCCGACGACCACCAGCAGCGCCCAGGCAGCAAGATTGTCTAGTCGGTCAGCGCGCGGCATGCAGGGCCTGCCAGCGTGCATAGATTTCACTCATGGCCGGTTGCGGCAGGTGCTGAATGTCCAGCTTCTGTGCTGCCAGAGGCAGCGCCATCTGCTGGTAGACGGCCGCGGTGGACAGGCCGAAGGGTTCGCCCACGGCATTGGCCGCAGCGAACACCACGCGGCTCACGCCGCACATATGCATGGCTGCCAGGCACATGGGGCAAGGCTGGCCACTGGCGTAGATCACGCAGCCGTCCAGGCGCGGGCCCAATTGCATGCTGGCGGCGCGGATGGCCTGGAGTTCGGCGTGGCAGGTGGGGTCCTGGGTCAGGTGGATTTCATTCACCGCGCGGGCCAGCACCTGGCCGTCACGTACCAGCAGCGCGCCGAACGGGCGACCGCCCTGCTCCACGTTCTGCCGCGCCAGTTCCACGGCCTGTTCCAGGTAGTTGCGATCTTCAGACATGGGGTACTCCATCAATCAGCGGGCGCCGGCGGCACGCAGCGTGGCGGCGATGGTCTGCTGTCCGCGCTGTTCGGCATGTTGCAAAGGGGTGACGCCTTCGTTGTCGGCCAGGTTTAGGTCGGCATCGGCAGCGATCAGCAGTTCGACGATGCGCTGGTGAGCCGGTCCGCCGTCGCCCAGCAGCACGGCCTCCAGCAGGCAAGTCCAACCGAGCTTGTTGACGTGGTCGAGGTCGACGCCGGCAGCGATGAGAGTGCGGACGGTGTCCACATGGCCACGCTCGCAGGCGGGGATCAGCGCGGTGCCGCCGAAACGGTTGGTGCTGCGCAGGTCGGCGCCGTGGGCCAGGGTCAACTCGAGGATCTGCTGGTGGCCACTGGCGCCCGCCAGCAGGTAGGCGCTGTCCTGCATGCGGTTCTGCAGATTGACGTCGGCGCCGGCCTCGATCAGGCGGCGGGCCACGTCCACCCGGTTGGCGGCGGTGGCGAGCAGCAGGGGCGTGTTGCCCTGGCCATCGCGCACGTCCACCGGAACGCCCTGTTGCAGCAGACTGTCAACGCTGCCCAGGTCACCCGCTCCGGCAGCCTGCAGTAGGCGCTGGGCGGCACTGTCATCCGCCTTGGCCTGCGCTGCGATCAACAGGCCGCTGGCCAGGAACAGGCACTGAATGAGTCCGGCTTTCATGGTTCGCCTCCGCACTTGGTCGAATGGGCGAAATTATGTCCGGCTGGTCAGGTATTCTGAAATTAAATATAACCATGCCTATCAGTGGCGCCTGGAATACATCCATGTTCGATCCCCTCCTCCTGCGCAGCTTCGTCGCCGTTGCCGACTGCGGGAACTTCACCCGCGCCGCCGAACGCCTGCACCTCACCCAGTCCACCGTCAGCCAGCAGTTGCGCCGACTGGAGGATAGCCTTGGCTGCCGCCTGCTGGACCGCAGCCAGCGCCAGGTGGTGGCAACCGCCGAAGGCGAACAGTTGCTCGGCTACGCCCGGCGCATCCTCGCCCTGCAGGATGAAGCCGCCGAGGTGCTGCACCACCAGCCCGGCAGCGGTGTGCTGCGCCTGGGGGTGCCCGAGGACTTCGCCGCCGAACGCCTGATGCCGGTCCTCGCGGAATTCTCCGCCGCCTGGCCCGGCGTGCGCCTGGAGGTGACCAGCGGCCTCAGCCCGGAACTGCTGCGCCTGTACCAGGGCGGCGAGTTCGACCTGCTGCTGGTCAAGCGCATGGGCGATGGCGGCGACAGCCTGGCCTCCTGGCCGGAACCGCTGGGCTGGGTGGACAGCGCCTCCCGTCCGGCCTACGGCCGCGAGCCGCTGCCCCTGGTGGTTTTCCCCAGCGGCGGGCTGTATCGCAACGAGATGCTCCACGGCCTCGACGTGCAGGGCCGGCGCTGGCGAATCGCCTATTCCAGCGCCAGCCTGGCCAGTGTGCGCGCGGCGGTGGCGGCGGGACTGGGCGTCAGCCTTCTGCCGTTGCGCGTGCTTGGGCCGGAGCATCGGTTGCTCGGCAAGGAGGAGGACCTGCCGGAGATCCAGGGATTGCGGCTGGCGCTCTATGGGAGAAAGGGATTGGGGCGTGCGGAGGAGGAGTTGGTTGAGCGGTTGAAGGGGTTGTGTGAGATGACGGTGGTGACCGGGTAACCCTGAAATTCCCTGCCAATCCTACCTTCCCTCACCCCCGTCCCCTCTCCCGAAGGGAGAGGGGTGACTCACACTGGACAGTCCGTGCACAGACTGCCCCCTCTCCCTCTGGGGCGAAGAGGCACGCTTTCGGAAGCACTGCTTCCGGTGCCGATGAGCGCCAGGACGCGAAGCGATCTGGCTGGGGCGCAGGGCGGGGCTGGGGTGAGGGAAGCCAGGCCCTGCTGGATGTCAGGGCAAAGCTTCCGCATCCGAATCCACCTGCTCCAGCTGCCCCTGCTCCCAGCCACCGCCCAGCGCCGCGATGAGCTGGACGCTGGTGGTCAGGCGGGTGCCCATCAGGGTCAGGACGGTGCGTTCGTTGTTCAGGGCGGTGGCCTGATTGGTGACCACGCTGTTGTAGTCCACCGTGCCAGCCTTGTACTGATTGGTGATCAGGCGCAGGGCTTCGCGCGCCGCGTCCAGGGCTTCCTGCTGTACGCCGCTCTCTTCTTCCAGCACGTCGAGCTGGACCATGTAGTCCTCGGCTTCGCGGAAGCTGTCCAGCACGGTCTGGCGGTAGGCGGCGACGGTCTGGTCGTAGCTGGCTTCGGCCTGGGCTACCTGGGAGCGGATCAGGCCGCCATCGAACAGGGTCATGGCGAATTCCGGCCCGATGGACCAGAAGCGGTTCGGCGTGGTGATCCAGTCGTGCAGGCTGCCGCTGCGGTAGCCGCCGGCGGCGCTGAGGCTGAGGCTCGGGAAGTAGGCCGACTTGGCCACGCCTATCTGAGCGTTGGCGGACATCACGTCGCGTTCGGCCGAGGCAACATCCGGGCGGCGTTCCAGCAGTTGCGACGGCAGCAGGGCCGGCACGCTCGGCAGAGCCGGGACGCTGTCCACCTCGGCCAGGCTGAATTCCGCCGGCGGCACGCCGACCAGCACGGCGATGGCGTTCTCCAGTTGCGCGCGCTGGTACTTGAGGTCGATCGCCTGGGCCTCGGTGCTCTTGAGCTGGGTGGTGGCCTGGGCCACATCGGCACGGGTGACGATGCCGGCCTTGTACTGGTTCTGGGTCAGGGTCAGGGCGCGCTGATAACCGGCGATGGTCGCTTCCAGCAGGCGCTTCTGGGCATCCAGCACGCGCAGTTGCAGGTAGTTCTGCGCCAGCTCCGATTGCAGGCTGAGGCGCGCGGCGGCGAGGTCGGCGGCGCTGGCCTGCATGTTCGCGGTGTCGGACTCCAGCTGACGGCGCAGCTTGCCCCACAGGTCGATTTCCCAGTTCACGCCAAGGCTCGCGTCATAGCTCTTGGACACGCCACCGCCGCCGGAGCTGGTGACCGTGGAACCATCGGACAGGCGTACGGTGCTGTCGCCACCGCCCTGCCCCGAGCGGGTCTTGCCGGCGTTGGCGGTCACCGAGGGGAAGAACGAGGCGCGGGCGCCACGGGCCAATGCCTGGGCCTGGCGGTATTGGGCGACGGACTGGGCCAGGGTCTGGTTGGACCGTTCCAGGCGCAGTTGCAGGTCGTTGAGGGTGGCGTCGCTGTACAGCTCCCACCAGCGACCACGGTGCTCCAGGTCCGCCGGGCTGGCCAGGGTCCAGCCTTCGGCATGCTTGAACTGCGCGGGCACGCTCTGTTCCGGGCGCTTGTAGTCCGGGCCGATGGCGCAGCCGCTGAGCAGCAGGCCGGCAAGGGCCAGGGCCATGGCGCGGCGCAGGGGTTTCAGGGAAATGGCAGCGGTGTTCATAGAGGTGTTTCCAGAGCGGCGTCAGTGCGCACGCCACGCCAGCGATTGAAGCGATGGCGCAGACGGTCGAGGTAGAGGTAGACCACGGGGGTGGTGTAGAGGGTCAGCAACTGGCTCAGCACCAGGCCACCGATGATGGCCACGCCCAGCGGCTGGCGCATTTCCGCGCCTTCGGCCCCGCCGATCAGCAGCGGCACGGCACCGAGGATGGCAGCGATGGTGGTCATCAGGATCGGCCGCAGGCGCAGCAGGCAGGCCTGGCGGATGGATTCGTCCGGGGACAGGCCGTCGTTGCGCTCCAGCTGCAGGGCGAGGTCGATCATCATGATGGCGTTCTTCTTCACCACGCCGATGAGCAGGAACAGCCCCAGCAGCGAGATGAGGCTGAACTCGCCGCCGGTGAGCAGGATTGCCAGCAGCGCGCCGACACCCGCCGACGGCAGTGTCGAAAGGATGGTCAGCGGGTGGATGTAGCTCTCGTAGAGGATGCCGAGCACCAGGTACACCAGCACCAGGGCGGCGAGGATCATCCACGGCTGGTTCTGCTGGGTGGCCTGGAAGGCGTCGGCGCTGCCGCCCATGCGGGCGATCACCGAGCTGGGCAGGCCGATGGCGGCCACCGCCTTCTCGATGGCCACGGTGGCCTTGTCCAGGCTGACGCCGGGCGCCAGGTCGAAGGCGATGCTCTCCGAGGCGAACTGGCCTTCGTGGTTGACCCGGTCTTCCTCCAGGCTGCGCTCGTAACGGGCGAAGCTGGACAGCGGCACGCGCTGGCCATCGGCGGTGACCAGCTGGACCTGCTTCAGGGTTTCCGGGTCCTGGGCGTACTTCGGGTTGACCTCCATCACCACCTGATACTGGTTCAGGGTGTCGTAGATGGTGGAGATCTGCCGCTGGCTGTAGGCGTTGTTCAGGGCGGTGGTGACCATGGACATGTCGATGCCCAGGCGCTTGGCGGTGTCGCGGTCCACCTTCAGGGTGACCTGCTGGGCACCCTCCCCTTCGTTGGCGTCGATGGCCGTGAGCTCCGGCAATGCCTTGAGCGCGGCGGTGACTTTCGGCCCCCAGGTGCGCAGGTCGGACAGCTCGCCGCTCTGCAGCACGTATTCGTACTGCGAGCTGCGCTGCTCGCGACCGCCACCGAACTGCAGGTCCTGGTCGGCCATCAGCATCAGCCGGCCGCCGGGCACCTTGGGCAGGTCGGCGCGCAGGCGTTCGATCACCTTCTGCGCCGATACCTTGCGCTCGGCGATGGGCTTCAGGCGTACGATCATGAAGGCGTTATTGATGCCGCCACTGCCGCCGATGAAGCCCGCCACACTCTCCACCGCCGGGTCCTTGAGGACGGCGCGGCGGAAGATTTCCATCTTCGGCTGCATCACGGTGAAGGACAGGCCGTCGTCGCCGCGGATGAAGCCGATCAGTTGGCCGGTGTCCTGCTGCGGCAGGAAGGTCTTGGGCACCAGCACGTAGAGGGCGATGTTGCAGCCGATGGTGAGCAACAGGCTGGCCAGGGTCAGGCGCGGATGGCGCAGGGCGACGCCCAAGGTCCGGTCGTAGATGTCGACCATGCGCGTATGCAAGCCTTCGCTCCAGCGTTGCAGGCGGCTGTCCTTGTCCGGCACGTGGGGCTTCAGCCAGCGCGCGCAGAGCATCGGCGTCAGGGTCAGGGACACCAGCAGCGACACCAGGATGGCCACCGCGAGGGTCAAGGAGAACTCGCGGAACAACCGGTCGATGATGCCGCCCATGAACAGGATGGAGACGAACACCGCCACCAGCGAGAGGTTCATCGACAACAGGGTGAAACCGACTTCGCGGGTGCCCTGCAGCGCCGCCTTGAAAGGCGCCATGCCCTCGTTGATGTGCCTTGAGATGTTTTCCAGCACCACGATGGCGTCGTCCACCACCAGGCCGGCGGCGAGGATCAGCGCCATCAGCGACAGCACGTTGAGCGAGAAGCCCATCAGGTACATCACGGCGAAGGTGCCCACCAGCGACACCGGCACCGCCAGCGCCGGGATCAGCGAGGCACGCAGGTTGCCGAGGAACAGGTAGACCACAAGGATCACCAGGCCGACGGCGATCAGCAGGGTGCGCTCGGCTTCGTGCAGGGTGGCACGGATCACCGGCGAGCGGTCCATGGCCAGGTCCAGCTTGACGCTGGCCGGTAGCACCGCCTGCAGCGCAGGGAGCTGCTGCTTGATGCTTTCGATGGTCTCGATGATGTTGGCGCCGGCCTGGCGGTTGATCACCAGCAGCACCGCCGAGTCGTCATTGAAAAAGCCACTGTTGTAGCGGTCTTCCACTGCGTCGCGGACCTTGGCCACATCACCCAGGCGCAGGGCGGCGCCGTCCTGGTAGCGGATGATCAGCGGCGCGTAGTCGGCGGCCTTTTCCAGCTGGTCGTTCGCGCCTACCTGCCAGTGGCGCTCGGCGTCCTCCACCGCGCCTTTGGGCCGGCGCTGGTTGGCGGCGGCAATGGTGCTGCGCACGTCATCCAGGGCGATGCCGTACTGGGTCAGCAGTTGCGGTTCCAGCTCCACCCGCACGGCCGGCAGGGAGCTGCCGCCGATCTGCACTTCGCCCACGCCCTTAACCTGGGACAGGCTCTGGGCAAGGATGGTCGACGCCAGGTCGTAGAGCTCACCTTTCTCCTTCACGTCGGAGGTCAGCGACAGGACCATGATCGGCGCCTGGGACGGGTTGACCTTCTTGTAGGTGGGCATGCTGCGCATACCGCTGGGCAGCAGGTTGCGCGAGGCGTTGATGGCCGCCTGCACATCGCGTGCGGCGCCGTTGATGTCACGGTCCAGGTCGAACTGCACGATGATCCGCGTCGAGCCCTGGCTGGTCCGGCTGGTCATCTGGTTGATACCGGCGATGGTGCCCAGCGAGCGTTCCAGCGGCGTGGTAACGCTGGACGCCATGATCTCCGGGCTGGCACCAGGCAGGCTGGCCTGCACGGTGATCACCGGGAAATCCATCTGCGGCAGCGGCGACACCGGCAGCAGGCCGAAACTGACACTGCCCAGCAGCAGGATCGCCAGGCTCAGCAGCATGGTGGCGACCGGGCGATGGATGAAGGGGGCGGAGAGGTTCATTTCCCTTCTCCCTCTGGGAGAAGGTGGCCCGAAGGGTCGAATGAGGGATGGTGGGTGGAGGTCGAGCGGGGGTTGGCTACCCTCACCCCAGCCCCGCCCTGCGCCCCGGCCAGAACGCTGCGCGTACTGGCGCTCACAGGCACAGGAAGCAGTGCTTCCAAAAGCGTGCCTGATTCGCCCCAGAGGGAGAGGGGGCAGTTCGTGCCATGACCATTACTCATGCCGCCACCCCTGCCGCGCTGCGGCCGGTGAAGCGGCGGGCCAGGCGGTCGAAGGCCAGGTAGATCACTGGGGTGGTGAACAGGGTCAGTACCTGGGAAAGCAGCAGGCCGCCGACCATCACCAGGCCCAGCGGCTGGCGCAGCTCGGCCCCGGAGCCGGTGGCGAGCATCAGCGGTACGGCGCCGAACAGGGCCGCCAGGGTGGTCATCAGGATCGGCCGGAAACGCAGCAGCGCAGCCTGGTAGATGGCCGCCTCGGGCGACATGCCCTGGTGCCGCTCCGCCTCCAGGGCGAAGTCGATCATCATGATGGCGTTCTTCTTCACGATGCCGATCAGCAGGATGATGCCGATGATGGCGATCAGGCCCAGGTCGTTGCCGGTCAGCAGCAACGCCAGCAAGGCGCCGACACCCGCCGAGGGCAGCGTGGAGAGGATGGTCACCGGGTGGATGTAGCTCTCGTAAAGCACACCCAGCACGATGTACATGGTCACCACCGCCGCCAGGATCAACAGCAGGGTGCTGGACAGGGATGCCTGGAAGGCCGCCGCCGCGCCCTGGAAGCGGGTCTGGATGCCTTCGGGCATGCCGATTTCCTGCTGCACCCGCTCGATCACCGCCACCGCCTCGCCCAGGGCAACGCCCGGCGCCAGGTTGAAGGACAGGGTCACCGCCGGGAACTGGCCGATGTGGTTGATGGCCAGCTGGGTCTGGCGTTCCTCGACGTGCGCCAGGGCCGACAGCGGTACCTGCCCGCCGTCACGGTTGGCGACGTGGATCTGCTGCAGCGCCTGCGGGCCGATCGCCTGGCCGGCGGAGGACTCCAGCACCACGCGGTACTGGCTGGCCTGGGTGAAGATGGTGGAGATCTGCCGCTGGCCGAATGCGTCGTAGAGGGCATCGGTGATGGCGGAGATTTCCACGCCCAGGCGCCCGGCCATGTCGCGGTCAATGTTCAGGTACACCTGCAGGCCCTTGTCCTGAAGGTCGCTGGCCACGTCCGAGAGTTCCGGCTGCTGGCGCAGGGCGTCCACCAGCTTGCCCGTCCACTCGTTGAGCAGATCGGCGTCCGGGGACTCCAGGCTGAACTGGAACTGGGTGCGGCTGACCCGGTCCTCGATGGTCAGGTCCTGCACCGGCTGCAGGTAAAGGCGGATGTCGCTCTGTTTGTCCAGCTCAGGCTGCAGGCGCGCGATCACCTCACTGGCGGTTACGTCGCGCTCCCCGTGGGGCTTGAGGTTGATCAGCATGCGGCCGCTGTTGAGGGTGACGTTATCGCCGTCCACACCGATGTAGGAGGTCAGGCTGGCCACGGCCGGGTCCTTGAGGATCAGCGCGGCAATCTTCTGCTGGCGTTCGCTCATCGATCGGAAGGACACCGACTGCGGAGCCTCGGTAATGCCCTGGATGACACCGGTGTCCTGCACAGGGAAGAAGCCCTTGGGCACGGCCAGATAGAGCACCACGGTGAGCACCAGTGTGCCGACGGCCACCAGCAGGGTCAGGCCCTGGTGCCGCAGGACCCACTGCAGGCCGCGGCCGTAGCGTTCGATCATGCCGTCGATGAAATCGCCGCTGGCCTTGTAGAAGCCGCCCCCCTCCTCTTTCTTCTCCCGCTTGAGCAGACGCGCGCACATCATCGGCGTCAGGGTCAGGGACACCACCAGCGAGATCAGGATGGCCACCGCCAGGGTGATGGCGAACTCGCGGAACAGCCGGCCCACCACGTCCGCCATGAATAGCAGTGGGATCAGCACCGCGATCAGCGAGAAGGTCAGGGAAATCAGGGTGAAGCCGATCTGCTTGGCACCCTTGAGCGCGGCGTTGAGCGGCGTTTCGCCCTCCTCCAGGTGGCGGGCGATGTTCTCCAGCATGACGATCGCGTCGTCCACCACGAAGCCGGTGGCGATGGTCAGGGCCATCAGCGTCAGGTTGTTGATGGAGAAGCCGGCCAGGTACATGACCGCGAAGGTGCCCACCAGGGAAAGCGGCACGGCGATGGAGGGGATGATGGTGGCGCTCATCCGGCGCAGGAACAGGAAGGTCACCATCACCACCAGGGCGATGGCGAGGAACAGTTCGTGCCGCACGTCGGTGATGGCGGCGCGGATGGTCTGGGTGCGGTCGGTGAGCACCACGACATCGATACCCGCCGGCAGGTTGGCGGTGATCGACGGCAGTAGCGCCTGGATGCGATCCACCACCTCGATCACGTTGGCGCCCGGCTGGCGCTGGATGTTCAGCAGCACCGCTTCGTTCTGGTTGGCCCAGGCGGCGAGGCGTTCGTTCTCGGCGCCGTCGACGATCTCGGCCACGTCCTTCAGGCGCAGGGCGGCGCCATTGTTGTAGGCGACGATGAGGTTGGCATATTCCTCGGCGGACTTGAGCTGGTCGTTGGCGTCCAGCATGGAGACACGGGTGGGACCGTCGAAGTTGCCCTTGGGCTGGTTGACGTTGGAGGCGCTGACCAGGCTGCGCACATCCGACAGGTTCAGGCCATTGGCCGCCAGGGCTTCGGGATTGACGCGAATGCGCACCGCCTGGCGCTGGCCGCCGGCGATGCTGACCATGCCCACGCCGCTGATCTGCGCCAGTTTCTGCGCCATGCGGGTGTCCACCAGGCTATGCAGCTTGGGCAGCGGCATGGTCTTCGAGCTGATGGCGAGGGTCAGTACCGGGGTATCGGCCGGGTTGACCTTGTTGTAGACCGGCGGCGCCGGCAGGTCGTTGGGCAGCAGGTTGGTGGCCGCGTTGATGGCCGCCTGCACCTCCTGCTCGGCTACGTCCAGCTCCACTTCGAGGGAAAAGCGCAGAGTGATGACCGAAGCCCCGCCCGAGCTGGTGGAGGACATCTGGGTCAGCCCCGGCATCTGCCCGAACTGGCGCTCCAGTGGCGCGGTGACGGCGCTGGTCATCACGTCCGGGCTGGCCCCCGGGTAGAGGGTGAGGACGCGGATGGTCGGGTAATCCACCTCCGGCAGCGCGGAAACCGGCAGCAGGCGGTAGGCGATCAGGCCGGCGAGCAGGATCGCCAGCATGCTCAGGGTGGTGGCGACTGGTCGCAGGATGAACAGGCGAGAGAGGTTCATACGCCGCCTTTCGCGTCCTGGCCATCAGGCTTGGCGCCTTGCAGCTGTTCGGTTGGCTGGCTGGGGATTTCGTCGGCGTCGTGCACCACTTCCACTTCGCTGCCGTCGCGCAGGCGGTCGGTACCTTCCAGCACTACGCGCTCGCCCGGTTGCAGGCCGCTCTTGACCACGGTGCGCTCGCCGTCGTCTGGGCCGGTCTCCAGCTTGCGCACCTTGACCTTCTTCTCACCGTCCATCACGTAGGCGAAGGTGCCCTGGCTGCCGAACTGCACGGCGGCGGACGGGATCAGCACGGCTTGCGGCAGCATCTCGGCACGCAGGCGGATGTTCACGAACTGGTTGGGGAAGAGCATTTCGTCATCGTTGGCAAAACGCGCCTTGAGCTTCAGGGTGCCGGTGGTGGTGTCGATCTGGTTGTCCAGGCTCTGCAGCACCCCTTCGGCTTGCAGGCGCTTGTCGTTGCGGTCCCAGGCCTCGACCGCCAGAGGCTGGCCGGAGCGGAAGCGGCTGACCACTTCAGGCAGCTGGCCTTCGGGCAGGGTGAAGGCAACGCTGATAGGCCGGGTCTGGGTGATCACCACCAGCGGCGTGGTGTCGCCACTGCTGACCAGGTTGCCCAGGTCCACCTGGCGCAGGCCCAGGCGCCCGGCGATGGGCGCGCGTACCTGGGTGAAGCCGAGGTTCAGCCGGGCAGAGGCCACCGCTGCCTCGTTGGTCTTGATGGTGCCGCGGTACTGCGCCACCAGCGCTTCCTGGGTGTCCAGGGTCTGCTTGGCGATGCTGTCCTCGGCATACAGGCCCTTGTAGCGGGCCAGGTCGATCTCGGCGTTCTTCAGCTGAGCGCGGTTCTGCGCCAGGGTGCCTTCGGCCTGCTGCAGGGCAACCTGATAAGGACGCGGGTCGATCACCGCCAGCAGGTCGCCGGCCTTGACCTGCTGGCCTTCTTCGAACTGCAGCTTGACCAGCTCACCATCGACGCGGCCGCGCACGTTCACCGTGTTCAGCGCGGTAACCGTGCCCAAGGCCTTGAGATAGACCGGGAAATCGCCCTGGGTGATGGTGGCGACGCGCACCGGCACCGGCCCCGAGAAGGCACCGAAGCCGGGACGCCCCGGCCCTCCCCTTCCGCTCTGATGATTGGGCTTGGCGGCGGTTTCCGGCCAGAACCACCAGATCAGGAGCACGAGCGCCAGCAAGGCGACGGCGATGGCCAGCCAGTTAAGGAAGGAACGGGAGTTCGGGGATTTCTCAGTGATCGGGGACATGATTCAGGTCGAGATAGGCGAGAGCGTGAACGATAAGCAGTTGAAAGCAGAAGGCAAAGTCAATTTACCGGCTATTTACCTAGGCCTGACGCAGCGAACTATCCTTAATGACCTGCAATCGCCCTGCTTTGTGGGCACAACTGATTTCACCGGACCAGGGAGAGCTCCGTGTTCGAACGTTTCAGGCAGCGCTTCGCCGCCCTCAGCACCCGCGCCGAGTTCCATTCCCTGCGCGTCGTACGCCAGACCAGCGAGCAGGCCATGCTGCGCCGGGGTGTCGCCGAGCCGCCGTCCCTCAGCCAGGACATGGGCGCAATGCTCAGCGTACGCCTGGCTGGCGTGGAGGCCTACGCGGCCACCGCCGACCTCAGCCAGGCAGGCCTGCAGCGGGCGCTGGACCAGGCCGAGACGCTGGCCCGGCAGATCGCCCGCTATGCCCTGGTCGACCAGAGCCGGCTGGAGCCGCCGCCTTTCAGCGCCCAGTACCGTTCGCCGGGGCTGGACCAGCCCTACCCCAGCCTTGCCGAGCGCTTCGAGTTGCTCGCCGAGGAGTCGGCGCACATTCCCGACGACCCGCGCCTGATCAACTGGAACCTCTATCTGGACGCCCAGCGCCATGAGCAGCTCTACCTCAACAGCGCCGGCGCCGAGCAGTGGCAGAACCTGCGCTTCACCTACCCGGGCATCAGCGTCACCGCCTTCGACGGTAGCGACAGCCAGACCCGCAGCTTCGGCGGCTACCACAGCGGCCAGCAGGGCGGCATGGAAGTCCTGCAGCGCCTGGGCTTTGCCGGGGCCGCGGCCAGGGTGGCGGACGAAGCCCTGCAATTGCTGCTGGCGCCCAATGCGCCCAGCGGCACCACCGACCTGCTACTGATGCCGGACCAGATGATGCTGCAGATCCACGAATCCATCGGCCACCCGCTGGAGCTGGACCGCATCCTCGGCGACGAACGCAACTACGCCGGCACCAGCTTCATCGGCCTGGAGGACTTCGGCCGCTACCAGTACGGATCGAGGCTGCTGAACATCAGCTTTGACCCCGGCGTGCCGGAAGAGTTGGCCAGCTACGACTTTGATGACGACGGCCAGCCGGCGCGCAAGGAAATGCTCATCAGCAACGGCCTGCTGCTACGCCCCCTGGGCGGTGCGCTTTCCCAGCAGCGCAGCGGCCTGCCGGGCGTGGCCAACAGCCGCGCCAGCAACTGGAACCGTGCCCCCATCGACCGCATGGCCAACCTCAACCTGGAGCCGGGCGACCAGAGCCTGGTCCAACTCATCGCCGGCATCGAGCACGGCGTACTGATGAGCACCAACCGGTCCTGGTCCATCGACGACGCCCGCAACAAGTTCCAGTTCGGTTGCGAATGGGGCCGGATCATTGAAAATGGCGAGCTCGGGGGCGTTGTGAAGAACCCCAACTATCGAGGCGTATCCGCCCACTTCTGGCGAAGCCTTGCTGCCGTAGGTGATGCCAGTACCTTCGAGGTGCACGGCACGCCCTATTGCGGCAAGGGTGAGCCCAACCAGGTGGTGCGCGTGGGCCACGCCTCGCCCGCATGCGTCTTCAGACAAGTGGAAGTCTTTGGAGGAGCCCAGTGATGGCCGACGCAGAATCCCGCTTCACAGCCCTGGCCGAGAGCCTGCGCACCAACCTGCAGGCAGGTGAGGACTTCAGCCTGTGGTACAGCGCCGAAGAATCCGAGTTCATCCGGTTCAACCGGGCCCAGGTGCGCCAGGCCGGTCATGTGATTCAGGCCATCGGACGCTTGCGCCTGATCCGCGATGACCGCAGCGCAGAAATCGCCATCACCCTGTCCGGCGACCTGGAAAGCGACCGCCAGCACCTGGCCGAAGGCCTGGTGCAGCTGCGACTGGTGATCTGCCAACTGCCGCCGGACCCATACCTGCAAGTGGAACGCTCCGCCTGGCACCGCCGCGCGGTGGACGACGCGGCCCTCCCCGACTGCACCAGCGTGCTGGCCGAGATCGACAAGGAGGCCAACGGCCTCGACCTCGTGGGCATCTACGCCGCTGGGCCACTGTACCGAGGCTTCGCCAACAGCTTCGGCGCCCTTGGCTGGCACGCCGCCCACTGCTTCAACTTCGACTGGAGCCTGTTCCACGCCAACCACCAGGCGGTGAAGGCCGACTACGCTGGCGCACGTTGGGACGCTACCGATTTCGCCAGCCGCTTCACCAATGCCCGCCAGCAACTGGAACACCTGGGCAAGCCGGTGCGCCACCTGCAGCCCGGCGACTACCGCGCCTACCTGGCACCGGCGGCCCTGGACGAAGTACTGGGCATGCTGTCCTGGACCGGCTTCTCGGCCCGCGCCCTGGCCAACAAGGAAAGCCCCCTGCAGCGCCTGCAGGACGGTAGCGCTTGTTTCAGTCCCCTGCTGAACCTGGACGAACAGGTGGCTGGCGCCCTCGCCCCGGCCTTCGGCCCCGAAGGCGCGCCGCGCAGCGACGTGGCCCTGGTGCGCGACGGCAAGCTGGCCGGGCAACTGGTCTATCCCCGCAGCGCTCGCGAGTACGGCCTGGAAGCCAACTGCGCGGATGCCAATGAAGCCACCCAGTCGCTGGTGATGGGCCCCGGCACCCTGCCGGCGGACAAGGCGCTGGAGCAACTGGACCACGGCCTCTATATCGGCAACCTCTGGTACCTGAACTGGTCCGACCTGCCCGCCGCGCGCATGACCGGCATGACCCGCTTCGCCACCTTCTGGGTGGAAGACGGCCAGATCCAGGCGCCGGTGGATACCATGCGCTTCGACGACAGCCTGTTCAGCCTGCTCGGCGACCAGCTGGAAGCCCTGACCCAGGAACGCCAGCTGCGCCTGTCCAGCAGCACCTATGGCGAACGCCAGACCTGGTCGGCGCTGTTGCCGGGGGCGCTTGTCGGGAACCTGAAGCTGACGCTGTAGGTGCCGCTTCCACCTGTGGGAGCGATTTCAATCGCGAATGAATTCGCTCCCACAAACCGTAGGATGGGTTGAGGTACGAAACCCATCGATCAACAGCATGGGTATCGCTCCGCTCCAACCATCCTGCGCAGCTACAAATCCGCTGGCTCATAAACAAAAAGGGAGGCCTCAGGCCTCCCTTCTTCATTTCCCCATCCCTTACAGGACGGCGATGGCAGCTGCATAGTTCGGCTCGTCGGCGATTTCGCCTACCAGCTCGCTGTGCAGCACCTTGTCGTTCTCGTCCAGCACGACTACCGCACGGGCAGCGACGCCGACCAGCGGGCCGCTGGCGATGGCAACACCGTAGTCTTTCAGGAAGTTGGCGCCGCGCATGGTGGACAGGTTCACCACGTTCTCCAGGCCTTCAGCACCGCAGAAGCGTTTCTGGGCGAACGGCAGGTCGGCGGAAATGCACAGCACCACAGTGTTCGGCAGTTTGCTGGCTTCGACGTTGAACTTGCGCACGGAAGTGGCGCAGGTCGGGGTGTCGATGCTCGGGAAGATGTTCAGCACCTTGCGCTTGCCGCTCAGGCTGGCCAGGGTCACGTCGGCCAGATCGCCGCCAACCAGGCTGAATGCCGGAGCCTGCTGGCCTTTCTGCGGCAGCTGGCCATCGACGTTGATCGGGTTGCCCTTCAGGGTTACTTGAGCCATTGCAAAAGTCCTTGTTTGAGGTGGTGTTGTAGGAAAACGCTGAGTTAACCACGAGCCGGGAAGATTGTCCTGACTTTCGAGTCAGCCAGCGCCAGAAAATCCCTCTGGATGCTAGCTCATTCGGGCGTTTCCTTGCCCTTCAAGGACCCCAACACCACCATCACGGCGCCGACATTGATCGCGACATCGGCCATGTTGAAATTGGGAAAGCCCCGCCCCTGCCAATGGAGCAGAACGAAATCGATGACATGCCCGAAGGCGACTCGATCGATCAGGTTGCCAGCGGCACCGCCAAGCACCAGCGCCAGGCCGAGCACATGGACAAATCGGTCATTGGACTGCCGGATGATCCACACCAGGAGTGCCACGATGACTGCCAGGGCAATGGCGGCGAACAGGATGCGCTGCCAACCGCCCGCATCACCGAGCATTCCAAAGGCGGCCCCTGTGTTGTAGGAGAGCTGGAGATCGAAGAAAGGAAGAACAGCTACCGCGCGCCCGAACTCCAATGACGCATCGGCCATGTACTTCGTCAACTGATCGACGACGATCACGATCAGGGAAACCAACAGAAAACCCGATTTCGACCACACCCTGGAATCCAACCCGACATCTCCCTTCTCGCCCCGCTCCAGCAGGGCTGTTCCAAAAAATGAAACTTTCCTCAGCGCCTATCCGCCGGCAACCACGTAGATCGCGAAACCGAGCCTGCGCGGCGCTCAATCACTGGCGTACACAGCGCTTCTCACCCGACTGACAAGCAGTCCTGAAGCTGCGATTTCCGCATCTGGGACGTCAGGTTCGACTGCATGAAATCGAGGCTACTTAGCAACCTGCTGCGATTATCAAGACGCAAAGACCGATAACAACTGGTCGTGGTCTCCCCCCTTCCTCTTTTAAACACGGGTGTTTGGGGTGCCGCGAGCGTTCTTCTTCTCCAGGATCATCGAGGCTTCGTTATAGGCCTTCTGGAAAGCGTCGCTACCGACCCAGTTCACTGCCGTGTCTTCGTCTTCATCGTAGAAGATCCCGCGGTAGACAATCAGCAGCCCCATCATGAAGTCGATCGCCGACTCTTGCGATTCCTCCGCGACCACCAGCTCCAATACCGGGTATTGCAGGAATACCAGACACATCGCCAGCAGGCTGATGCCTTCGCCGACCTTCATCGCCTGGAACAGGTCGTCGAAGTGTGCCGGGTCGAAACCGTTCTCTTCGATGTCTTTGAAATCGAAGGTGCTCAGGTCGATTTCGACATCATCGAATGGCTCGTTGACCAGCGGATTGGCTAGCAGCGGATGTACGACATTGGCTTTGGCTTTGCCCGAGCGGTTCTGCTTGGCCTTGGCTTTGGCACGCTGGGCGCGTTTTTGCTGTTTATTTGGGGAAGCCATCGAGGCGAGTTCCTTGTTCGATGCAGCCATGTTCATGGCCCAGGGTAATCGGACACGAATTGTATTCAGTCTTGGCCAGGTTCGTGAGCCAAGGGGGAGATTTTTCACGCTCTGAGCGTTTGCTTTCGACCACCAGCAGTCGCCGTTCTCTAAACTCGCATTAATGCGGATTTACTGCCTTCACCGGCGTCCGTTGATTACCTGCCAAGCGTCCAGACGGAGGCAAACGATGACACGGGTTCGCGTTGAGGGCTTCACCATCTCGCTCGACGGATACGGAGCAGGCCCGGAGCAAAGCATCGACAATCCGCTCGGTGTCGGCGGGACGGAGCTGCACCAGTGGCTGATCCCAACGCGCACATTTCAGCGGGCCTTGTTCGGCAAGGACGACGGTACGACCGGGGTTGACGATGATTTCGCCGCCCGTGGCTTTCAGAATGTCGGGGCCTGGATTCTTGGGAGAAACATGTTCGGACCCATTCGTGGAAATTGGCCGGACACCAACTGGAAAGGCTGGTGGGGAGATAATCCGCCATATCACGTTCCAGCCTTCATCTTGACCCACCATGCTCGCCCCCCCTATCGAGATGGAAGGCGGCACGACGTTCCACTTCATAACAGGGGGCATTCGTGAGGCGCTCGACCGGGCGCGCGAGGCCGCTGGCGGAATGGACATACGGATCGGCGGTGGGCCGGACACCATCCGGCAGTACCTTCGGGAAGGCCTCATTGATGAACTGCACATTGCCATCACGCCGGTCCTGCTCGGCCGGGGAGAAGCGCTGTTCGAAGGCGTTGACCTACGGGCTCTGGGATACGAGTGCGTTGAATGCGTAGCCTCGGAGAAAGCCACGCATGTTGTCCTTCGGCGCCAAGGACACACGGACGCCTTACCACGCGCTGAAGATCGACGTCCCCAGTGATCGTGAGCGTCCAGCCACGTCACCTTCCGCACTCCAGCATTCAGGACGATGGTGTCCGCGTATTTCCAAGCGGACGCGATCGTCCTGGATGTCGCGCCCTTCCCCGCTGGCGGTAAACGAATACCGGAGATCGCTCGGCTAAGCTCAGGTGAACTGGATCTGCTTCGAACGCATCGCGCAGATCAGTTGTGGGTTGCCCGTGATGTCCCTGTAACGGGCGCGTGGCAACCTCCCAACCATTCCAGATGCTTGTCGGATGGTGGTCGTCTTGCGCAGCCTGCAATCGCTCGAAGCATTCTTCCGGAAGGTCGCGACCTGGCCCGTTTCCTTTCCGCGAACACTCTGGCGAGTGCTACGCAACCCCATTGCCGTTTCGCTCTATACCCGGCAACAGCTCGCGCAACAGCCTGATCTGCGCTTCAGCGGCATGCTCAGCCCACCGCTGATGCTGATCCTCTCCATCGTCCTCACCCATCTCCTCGTCTTTGCCAGAGAGGATCGACCTTCGCCATCGTTATTCGGCGAGTGGCTGGCGCTGCTGGTGCTCAGTTTCAGCTACGGCCTGTACGCGCTGATGCCAGCCTTGGCCATGCTGCGGGTGCGGCGCGTCCGCATGAACCCCACGACCCTGCGCGAACCCTTCTACATCCAGTGCTACCTGGCCTCCCCTCTATCGATCATGCTGATCGCGGCCAACCTGCTGGCAGGTATCCAGGTAGTGCTGGCAATGGTTCTCACGATCCTCGCTTGCATCTGGTATGTGTTCTCGCAGATCGCCCTGCTACGACGCTTGCTGGACTTGCCCCTGCTACCGGCCACCTTCATCGCCATTTCCAGGTTCATCGTCGCCACCCTGATCATCCTGGCCTTGATGGATCTGCTGCGGTCCACATTCCTTATGCCTATGGGTTAACCAACAGCAGTCCAGATCTCAGTGCACAAGCGACTTCCTGATGATGGCTTGCCGGGGATATGGGTGACTTGCGCCGCCCCATCGAATCAGCCAGTAGCCAATGCGCTGGCCGCATAAGCCCCCCTTGTTGGCCGCCAATACCCTCAGGCCCGGACAGCACCTGCCTTAGTGTTTCCCTCTGCCTGTCACAACAAGAAGCCGTGCCCCACTGGCGGCACGGCACAAGAGAGGAATGCCATGCAGAACCCCAGATCGAGGCCGCTCCGCATCGCTGCCTTGCTGGCCCTGGCCGGATGGCTCGCCGGCTGCGGTGAAGCCCCCGAATCCGCCACACCACGCACTGCCACCACGCTGACGCCCGCCGACAAGGCGCTGGCGCAGGTCTACGACAACAGCTGCAAGATGTGCCACGCCAACCCGGCCTCCGGGGCACCGCAGACCGGCGATGTCGCGGCCTGGAGCCCACGCGTCGCGCAGGGGGTGGACAGCCTGCTGGATCACAGCATCAACGGCTACAACGGCATGCCGCCAATGGGCATGTGCATGCAGTGCTCGGAAGCAGAGTTTCTCGCGCTGATTTCCTTCATGTCCGGCCAGCCCGTCCACTAAGCACAAGGTCCCTCATGGCTATACACCTCACCCGACGTCAGCTGTTGCAGCGGGCCGGCGTCGCCGGCGCGTTCACCGCACTTTCCAGTACCCCGGTCATGGCGCAACTGGTTCGCGCGCCACGCCTGATTCCCTGGCGCAACTGGTCCGGCGGGCAGAGCTGCCTGCCGCAGGCGCGAGTGGCACCGAAGAGCCTGGACGAATTGGTCCAGATCATCCGCCAGGCCGAGGGCAAGGTCCGCCCGGTGGGCTCGGCGCACTCCTTCAGCGCCCTGGTGCCCACCGACGGCACCCTGCTCTCACTCAGCTACTTCAACGGCCTGCTTGCGCACGACGCAGCGACCCTGCAGGCCGAATTCGCCGCCGGTACGCCGATGTCGCTCATGGGCCCGGCGCTGAAGGCGATCGGCCAGGGGCTGCACAACATGGCCGACATCGATTACCAGACCCTGGCCGGGGCGATTTCCACCTCGACCCATGGCACCGGCGTCGGCTTCGGCTCCTATTCATCCCACGTCACGGGCATGCAACTGGTGACCGCCAGCGGTGAGGTGCTGGACTGCGACGCCCAGCGCAACCCCGAGGTCTTCAATGCCGCACGGGTGTCCCTCGGCGCCCTCGGCGTGGCCACCCGGGTGCGCCTGCAGAATCGCGCGTCGTACCGCCTGCGCGAGCGGCAATGGATCGCCAGCACCGAAGAACTGCTGGAAGACGTGGAGAAAAACACCCGCGAGAACCAGCACTGGGAAATGCTGGTGGTGACCCATTCCGACTACGCGCTGTCCGTCGCCCTGAACGAAACCAGCGACCCGGCCACCCCGCCGCTGGACCCTGCGCAGGAAGGCGGCAACGAGTTCGTCAACCTGATCGAGAAGCTCGACAAGTACGGCAGCGACTTTCCCGCCGCGCGCCGGGCGCTGCTCAATAGCCTGCGCCATATCGCCAGCTTCGAGGACCGCGTGGGCGAGTCCTACGAGATCTACGCCAACGTGCGCAACGTGCGTTTCAACGAGATGGAGTACTCAGTCCCGGCCGAGCATGGCCCGGCCTGCCTGCGCGAGATTCTCAAGCTGATCCGTGACAAGGACCTGCGCACCTGGTTCCCCATCGAGTACCGCTATGTGAAGGCCGATGACATCCCGCTGAGCATGTTCGAAGGACGCGACAGCTGCTCGATCTCCGTGCACCAGCACTACAGCATGGACCACCACAACTTCTTCGCCGCCATCGAGCCGATCTTCTGGAAGTACGCCGGCAGGCCGCACTGGGGCAAGTTGCACACACTGAACGCCCGAACCCTGCAACCGCTCTACCCGCGCTGGAAGGAGTTCACCGAGGTGCGCCGGGAGCTGGACCCGAACGGCAAGTTCCTCAATGCCCACCTGTCATCGATCCTGGGCGTGGCCTGAGAACAAGGAGAACCCATGAATCGCCGCAACTTCATCGCCGCTACGGCCGGTGCGGGCGTACTGCTCGCCGGGGCAGGCGCCTGGCTGCGACCGGCCGACAGGGGCGCCCCGTACAGCGAGTACTTCGCCAGGCTGAACCGCGAACTCAAGGCCTTCGGGCCTATGAGGCCGGTGATGCTGATCGACCTGGACCGACTGGATCACAACATCGACGTGGTGATGCAGTCGGTCCGCCGCGCCGGCAAGGCACTGCGGCTGGTGGAGAAGTCCCTGCCGTCGCCGCAGCTGCTCAACTACATCGCCAAACGCGCCGGCACCCGCCGGCTGATGTCGTTCCATCAGCCGTTCCTCAATCACGATGCCGAGCGCTTTCCCGACGCCGACCTCCTGCTGGGCAAGCCGCTGCCCGTGCGTTCAGCGCAGCTCTTCTACGAAAACCATCGTGGCCCGTTCGATCCGACGACCCTGCTGCAGTGGCTGATCGACACTCCCGAACGCCTTCAGCAGTATCTGGCGCTGGCCCGGGCCCTGAACACACGGATGCGGATCAACATCGAGCTGGATGTCGGGCTGCACCGCGGCGGCGTGGCGGACCAGGCGACCCTGGGGCGGATGCTCACCCTGATCGGCGCCAACCCACAGCACCTGGAGTTCGCCGGTTTCATGGGCTACGACCCCTTCGTCGGCATGGGCGTGCCCGGCATACTCGGGTCGCCGATTGAGCTCTTCGCCAAGGTCATGACGCTCTACGACGGCTTCGTCAACTACGCCCGCACGCAGCACGCTGCGCTATGGAAGCCGGGCCTGACACTCAATACCGCCGGCAGCCCGAGCTACCGCATGCATGAGAACGAGCGCACCAGCAGCGAGGTGTCGGTGGGGTCAGCGCTGCTCAAGCCGACTCACTACGACCTGCCATCGCTGGTGGATCACCAGCCAGCGGCCTTCATCGCCACTCCAGTGATCAAGAGCACCGGGGCGGTGAAGATTCCGGCGCTGGACGGCAAGTCGGCCCTGTTCTCCTGGTGGGACCCCAACCAGCGCGAAACCTACTTCATCTATGGCGGCAACTGGATGGCCGAACTCGAGTCGCCCAGCGGCCTGCGGTTCAACGGTCTCTACGGCCGCAGCTCCAACCAGGAGATGGTCAACGGCTCCAGCGCAGTGGGCCTGGGCGTGGACGATCAGGTATTCCTGCGGCCGACCCAGTCCGAATCGGTGCTGCTGCAGTTCGGCGACTTATTAGCGGTCCGCGATGGCCGTATCGTCGAGACCTGGCCGGTGTACAGCTGAGGCCAGGGCCGTCGCCCAATGGCGGGTTTCGCTTCGCTCTACCCACCCTACGAAGAGCGGAAGCCTGATGAGGCAAGACTTCCGGCACTCAACCAGAAACCTCAGGTCACCGACCTGAGGTTTCTTGTGTCCGGGGAATGATCAGAGGGTGAACGGCAGGTTCAGCTTGGCCCAGAACATTTCGCCCTCGGGGCGGTTCTCCACTGCGTATTCCTTGGCCCAGCGCATCTCGAAACTGGCGTACTTGAAGAAGGTCAGGTACACGGCCGGGCCGATGGCGAACACCTGGCCACGCACGCCGTCGTCGACGTCCTCGCCCATGAAGGTCACGGTCCGGCCGAACTGCTCGTCGTCAGTGGTCTGATTCAGGTAGTAGCCGTTCACGCCCAGCCTGAGGTTGTCGGTCACCTGGTAACTGGCGGAATAGTCGAAGTGGAATAACTGCCCGGAGCGGTAGTCGGTGTCGTGGTTTTCCTCGTTGAAGCTGTAGGTAGCCTTGACCGACAGCTCGGTGCGCTCGGTGGGCAGCCAGGTCGCGGAAACCAGCGGCTTGTAGGTGTAGAAGTTGTTGCTGGTATTGGCCAGGCGCGTGGCGTCGTAGTCGCCGGTGGGCAGCGTGATCTCCAGCGCGGCACCCAGGGTCAGGTCCTTGCCCATGTCCCAGAGGATGATCGGTGCGACCGTGGTGTCACCCTGGCTCTCACGGCGATCATCCAGGCCGAACAGCGAGACCTGCTGGCGCATGTAGGGTTGCGCGACATAGCCACCCAGGCGTCCGCCGAAGACCCGCAGCGGGCTCAGGTAATCCAGGCGCGGGATGATCGCATCGGACGTGATCTTCACGTCTGGCACCTTGCCACCGAGGGAACTGATGTCCAGGTTCTTCGCCTCGTAATGGTTGTAGTAGAGGTTGAAGGCGAACATGTGGTCCGGCAGGTTGTTCACGTCCAGCGGCAGGACGAAGAAGCCATCGGTGCCGGGGCCGATGTTGTCGACACCGTTTTCGGTGGCGTGGGCCGATAGCGCGAGGGACGACGCAATGGCGAGGGAGGCTGCCAGCAACGGCAGCTGGGGAACACGGATAGGGTTCATGGTTGGGCTCATTCTTATTGTTGGCGGACAACGCCCGGGCATGGCCCCGGGCACAGCATAGAAATAAGCGCTCAACGCCAGACCATGCAGGGCATTGCCGGCCAATCAGGGGGGCTTTCGGGGACAGACTGCAATCTTTTGTTACATCCACCCATACCCCGTCCACGAACGCGATAAGATGGCTCCGCCGCCGCGCCCAGGCCGCACACTGCTATCCAGAACAAGAACCGAAGGCGCCCCAGCTCGGGAGCAGCTCTCAATGCCCATGAAAACCATCGACTCCCCATTCGAACTGGCCCTGGTTTCGCCCTTCCTCCTGCAAACCCTGACGGAAGTCGCGAGCGACAAAGGCGTCAGCAGCGAACGCCTGTGCCGGGGCCTGGGGTTCACCCCGGACGACCTGCAGGACCCTGCCCAGCGCATCTCCTATCGGCAGGCGACCACAATGATCCAGCGCGCGCTCGCGGCGCTTCCCGACCGAGGACTTGGCCTCTGGGTCGGGCACCGGAACGTGCTCGGCACCCTCGGCCTGCTCGGCCATGTGCTGTCACTGTGCAGGACCCTGCGCGACGCCTTCGAGATCGGCGTGCGCTTCCAGCACACCTCCGGCGGCATGGCGGTGTCCAGCCTGCAGGAAGGCGCCGAGGAGAGTTTCCTTGAAGTGGAATGCCGGCTGCCTTACGCCGACGTCCAGGTGTTCGCAGTGGAAGAGTTCTTCGCCAGCGTCATGGTCTACAACCGGGCGCTGATCTCCGCCGACTTCCAGCCCCTGCGCTTCGAGTTCACCCACGCTGCGCCGGGCTACGAAGCCGAGTACCGGCGCCTGCTGGGGCCGAACGTGTATTTCGGCTGCCTGCACAACCGCATGGTGATCGCCAGCCATTGGCTGGACACGCAGTTGCCCACCCACCAGCCCGTTGCCCTGCGCCAGGCGCTCCACCTGCTGGAACTGGAAAGCGCCCAGGTGCAGCAGAAGATTGACCTGCTGCAGACGGTGGAACGCGCCATCGCCCGCGACTTGCCCCATGGCAGCCAGATCGAGAAGGTCGCCAGCGACCTCAACATGAGCAGCCGCACCCTGCGCCGCCGTCTGGCCGAGCACGCCGTGACCTTCGACGTATTGCTGGAGCAGGTGCGCCGGGCACGCGCCATGAGCCTGCTGAACAACCCGGAATTGCCGATCGAGCGAATTGCCGAAGAACTCGGCTACAGCGACGTGCGTGGCTTCCGACGGGCCTTCAAGCGCTGGACCGGGCTAAGTCCGTCGGCCTGCCGAAACGAGGGAGTGGCCTCGGCCAACTGAGCCGCGTTCAAGGCTTCGGCCAAAGCACCATCTGAGTACAACGGAACAAGGCGAGCTTCTGGCCGGAGGCTTCGTCCGTCACCACGGCATCCCAGACCTGAGTAGTTCTGCCGAGGTGCTGCGCGCGCGCCTCACAACGCAGAGCGCCCTGCCTTGCAGTGCCCAGATGATTGCTCTTCAGCTCGATCGTGGTGAAGGAAAGCGCACCGTCCGGCAGATGAGCCAAGGTGGCGCAGCCGCAGGTCGTGTCCGCGAGGGCGACGATGGTTGCCGCGTGCAGATAGCCATTCGGTGCGAGATGCGCGGGCTGGATCGTCATTCGACTGTTCATCGCCCCCTCTGCCAGCTCAGTCATTTCCACGCCGAACAAACCGGGAAGACAGTCGTGGCCAAGGCGGTTGAGTTGCTCGATGGAGGCATCGCTGCGGAGTCTGGTCATTTTCTTCGCTTCTCTGGAATTCAAAACAACTGGAGCACGCAGATAGCACAGGTTGTCGGCACTCCGCACCTCGCGAAACAGAGTGCCAACCGCTGCCTCGGGGACTAGCCCACCAGCTCCTTCCCGAAGATCTGCCGTGCAATGACCATGCGCTGGATCTCGTTGGTGCCTTCGTAGATCTCGCTGATCTTGTTGTCCCGGTAGATCTCTTCCACCTTGTAGTGGCTACCGTCTTCGGAAAGCTCTCGCAGGAAGCCATAGCCGCCGAATATCTGCACGCCATCGCGCGCCATATCCCCGGCCGCCTCGGTGGCGTAGAACTTGGCCATACCCGCTTCCGGCTCAGGAAACTCGACGCCCAGGTCCATCCGCAACGCGGCCTTGATGTAGAGGTTGCGCGCGTTCTCGATCTGCGTGGCGCGCTCAGCCATGCGGAACTGCCAATGCTGGAACGCACCGAGCTTCTTGCCGAACGCCTCTCGGCTAACCAGATGCGCTGTCGAATGGTCGAACGCCGATTGCGCCATGCCGACACCGGTGGCGGCAATGCCAATCCGCCCGAAGGTCAGGGTCGCCAGCGCCAATCGCAGCCCTTGATTGGGCTCACCGATACGCCGCTCGACCGGAACCTCCACGTCGTTGAAATGCACATCGGCGGTCAGCTGCCCGCGGTTTCCCATTTTCCGGTCGGGCTTGCCGATCCGCACGCCCGGCTGGTTGGTCTCCACCACCAGCTCGACCATGCCGTCTTCCTCGCTGCGACAGAGCACGACGATGAAATCGGCGACCGGCGAATTGCTGATGAAGCGCTTCTGCCCGTTGACGATGTAGCGATCCCCATCACGCCGGGCGAAGGTCGAAACCGCCTTGGGCGACAGATCGGTGCTGGCCAGCGGCTCGGTCGTGGCGAAGGCACCGATCTTGTCGCCATTGATCAGCGGCTTGAGATAGCGGTCGCGGATGAAATCGCTCCCTCTTTCCAGGGTCCGGCCGGCCAGGATGCAGTGCACGTCGAACACGGCGGCGATCGAGTTGCTGTGGTAGGCCAGCTCCTCACAGACGGTGGCCGTCGCCAGCACCCGATGCTCAAGACCTCGCCCGCCATCACGCGCAGCAAACGGAATCCTGAAGATTCCCTGGCGGGCCATCGCATCGAACACATCACGCGGAAAGCTCTCCACGCTCTCATCGCGATGGGCGATCTCATAGGCGCGGGGCGCAACGAATTCGTCGGCAAATGCGCGGACCTCTCTGCGGATCTCGCGCACCGCCTCAGAGGACATCAAGTCGTGATAAAGCTCATCGGCCATTCGCTTGGGGAGCATTGCCATCATTCACCTGTCTGGGCTGGGTTGATCGATGGCGTCGAGTCTAAGGAGCGATTTTACGCTAGTGGATTGGCGAATTTGACAGTTACTATGCGAAAGCAGACATACACGAGATTCAGCCATGCCCAGCGTCGCCTTGATCACTCTCGAAGGCTCCTACGCCTCCAGCCTGACCGGGTTGATGGACCTCTTCCAGGTCGCCAACGCCCATGTCCGCAAGCAGTTCGGCGAGCACATGAAGCCCTTCGAATGGAAGTTCGTTTCGCTGGCGGGCGGTCCGGTCAATGTCAGCGGGGGCCTGACGCTCGCCACGGAATCGATAGCCAGCCACGACCAGTTCGACCTGGTGTATATCCCCGGCGTCTTCTACAGCGGCCAGGACGCGTTCGAACGCTTCCTTGAATCCCAGGCGAACCTCTGCAGCTGGGTCGCGACGCAATGGCAGCGAGGCGCGATCATTGCCGCCAATTGCACCGGCACATTCCTGCTGGCCGAAGTGGGCCTGCTGGACAAGCGCAATGCCACAACCACCTGGTGGCTGGAGCGGCGTTTCCGTCAGCGCTACCCGCGCGTGCACCTCGATGTCAGGCAGCTGCTCACCGAGGATGAGCGGTTGATCTGCGCAGGCGGGATACCCACCTACCAGCACCTGGCGCTGCGGATGATCGAGCATTTCTTCTCGCAATCCATCGCCGCGCTATGCGCCAAGACCTTGTTGGTGGATGTGGGTCAGACCGCGCAGGCAGCCTACCTCCCGCTATCGGGCACCGAGGATCATGGCGACAGCCTGGTCGCAAAAGCCCAGTACCGATTGCAGCAGGACATGCGAAAGCCCTTGAGCATAAAGACGCTGGCGGAAGAGCTGTCCGTCAGCCAGCGCACCCTCACGCGGCGCTTCAATACCGCGCTTGGCATGCAGCCGATCACCTATCTGCAGAATCTCCGGATAGAAGCCGCCAAACAGCTGCTGGAGATCACCGACATGAACATTGAAACCATCATCAATGAGGTCGGCTACTCGGACGCCAGTTCGTTCTCCCGCCTGTTCCTGGCGCGTACGGAACTGACCCCCACCACCTATCGCGACCGTTTCAGGCGAACCCGCTAGCCGCACTCCGGCATCCGCAGGTCCCTGTCGCCGCAGGGCTTGCAGCCACTCGAGATACCTCAGCGATTCGCGGTAGACGAACCTCCGCAACAGCCCATGGAACGCTTTCGGTACCGACGAAGGTCTGGCATTGGTGGGAAGAGCGAAGCCTGAAGAGCAGGTGATGGAAGTGCCTCGGCATCGGCTCGTTCCCGATGGCTTCGATCAATCCCCGAATACCGGCCTCATGAATGTACGTTCGTAGCTGAGAATGCAGCGGGTGTCTTCGGCGTACTTGAAGGCGGCGATGCAGTCCGGATCGTTCATGGAGTCCTTCCGGTACTGCTCGTAGGCCGCCAGGCTCGGGAAGGAAAACATCGCCATGGCGATGTTGTTGGCGCCTTCGGACGGCAGGAAGTAGCCGTGGTGCTTGCCGCCGAATCTTTCCACCAGTGGAATCCAGAGTTTCCCGTAGTGCTCGAACTCCGCCAGCTTGTACGGATCGAGGGTGTAGCGCAGATAGCAAGTGATCATTCCATGTCTCGCGTGAGTGGTAACGCACCGATTCCAGGATCGGCCCCGGCCGCACAGCATACCGTCGGCGCGCGGGGCCTGCCCCTTCCGCCGAGTCGGCGCACCCTACCGGATCGGTTTCCTCCTGCTAGCGGCGTAGGGTGGAAATCACTTTTTATTTCCACCATTCGTGGCCAGGCCAGTCGCGAATGAATTCGCTCCCGCAAGGCATGCGCACTTAGAAATCCCGCTTGTAGAACAGGTCCAGGGAACTGGCCAGGCCGCTGGCGGCTTCCAGGTAGAGGCGCTTGGTCAGTTCGTAGCGCAGCGCGACGACGCTGGTGGAGTCCACCACGCCGAGGCCATAGCGGATGCTCAGGCGTTCGGTGATCTGCCCCACGGCGCCGTCATCGTCGAGTTGCAGGTCCTTGAGGCCGAGGCGCTGGGCCAGCTCGCTGGTCAGCGGTGCGCTGCCGGACAGGCCCATGGCCAGCGCCGCACGGCCCACTGCATTGCCGTCGCCTTCGCTGCTGTTCAGCGGGCGGCCCAGGATCAGGTAGGACAGCGCCTGTTCCTGACTCATGGCCGGGTTGGAGAAGACTTCGGTGCTCGGCTCGTCGGCGCGGCCGTTCAGCCGCAGGCCGGCAGTGACGTCACCCACGTTGCGCACGGCTTCCACGTCCAGATACGGCTGGTCCAGCGGACCAGCGAATAGCAGGCGAGCGCGGCGCAGGTCGAGGCGCTGGCCATAGGCGCGGTAGCGGCCATTCTTCAGCACCAGTTCACCGTTGCCGGTGAGGTTGTCACCTACCTTGAGGTGGCCCTGGAGGTCGGCGGTCAGGCCGAAACCGGAAAACTGCAGGCGGTCCTGGCCAACCTCCACATCGACATTCATGGCCATCTGCAGCGGCTGCTGTTCCTCATCCTGTTCGCCCACCACGCGGGCATCCGGCGAGACCTTGACTGCCTGGGGCGGTAGCTGGCGGACCTTGATCTTGCCGCGCGGCACCTGCACTTTGCCGGTCACCGCCAGGCGCTCGCCAGCAAGACCAATGCGCAGGTCCGGCTCCACTTCCAGGTTGGCGTAGGGCTCGACCACCAGCGGCAGGCGCGATCCCCGCAGCTCCAGGTCGACATCCAGCCCCTTGGCCCACGCCAGGTTGCCGGACAGGCTGCCCTGCCCCTGCTCGCCACTGCGCCATTGCCCGGACAGATCCACGCTCTCACCGGCAATGCGCGCATCCAGGCCCAAGGCATCGAAGCTCATTGGCAGGTCACCGCCGCCAATGCGGCCATCGGCAAGGCGCAGGCTCCCCAGCACATAAGGCGCCTGCAGGGTGCCGCTGAGGCTGCCGGCGCCCTGCAGGCGGCCGTCCAGGGTTTCCACCTTGGGCACGAAGGGGCGCAGCACGGCGAGGTCCAGGCCATCCAGGCGGAACTGCCCGGACAACGGCTTGTTCGTCGGGCGCGGATCGATTCGCGCGTCCAGTTGCAGCTCGCCCAGTCCCTGCCCCTGGAAGCTCAGCTGGCTGTCGATGCGTTGTGGGCGCAGGGTGCTGTCCAGCAACAGGCGCTGGTAGGGAAAGTCGAGCCAGCGGTCTTCTTCCTTCAGGCGCAGTACGCCACTGCCAGCGTCTACGGTGATGCGGCCATTGGGGCCGCTCGCCGGCAGGTCCAGCTTGAGGTCGGCATTCAGTTCACCCTGCCAGGCGAAGTCTTCCGGCAGCCAGCGCGCCAGGCTGGCCAGGGGGAAGTCGCGCAGACGGTAGTCCAGTTTCGGTTCAGGCATCAGGCGCTGTTCGCCACCGCACAGGCTCGCCTGCGCGGCCCGCCAGCAATGGGCGCCGACGTTGAGCTTGCCATCGGCCAGCCGCTCCAGCCGTGCCGGCGCTTCCAGGCGCCAGTCCTGACCGCCGGCCTGGACGTCGCCGCGCGCCAAGCGGCCGCGCCAGTTACCGGCGTCCAGCTTGCCGTCCAGCGCCATCAACAGGTCGAGCATCGGTCCCTTGAGATTGAGCTCCAGCTGCTGGCGCAAACGATCGCCGGAGCCTTCGGCGGTCAGCGTGCCGAATTCGTTGTCGCCGGCGGCCAGACCATCCACCTGCATCTGCACGCGACCGCGCTGGGCGGCATCGAGCTGGGCATCCAGCTTCAGGCGGTCGAGGCGGTTGTCGCCCTGCCCCATGCGCTCGCCGGTCAGCGCCAGCTTGCCTTGCGGCGCCCGCTGGGTGCCGGCGAGGTCGAGGCGCCCCTGGACCTTACCGAACAGCTTCGGCCAGAGCTGGCCCAGGCGATTCAGGGCCAGGTCGAGATGGCCGCTGAGTTTCTGGTCGAGCTGCCCCTGCCCTTCGATCCGGTTGTCCCCCAGGCGCACGTGCAGGGCATTGAGCAGCCAGCGCTCGCCAGCCCCCTCGGCCTTGGCCTGGAGCAACGCGGGCTGGCCACGCAGCTGGCCCTTGAGGTCGAGATCGGCGTTCAGCTCCAGACGCTGGTCCCGCCAGGCGCCTCGGGAATGCAGCTTGCCGGCCAGGGTTCCTGGTAGTTCAGCGAGCCAGAAGGAAGGGTCCAGTTCGCTCAGGGCCAGTTGGCTGTCCCAGCCGACACCGTTGGCGAAATCGACTTTCACCTGGCCTTGGGCCTTGCCCTGCCCGGCCTTGAGTTGCAGGTCGGCCAGGGTGACGCTGGCGAGATCGCCGGCCACCGGACTGCCGAGGCTGAAGTCGCCCGCCGGCCCCTTTAAGCGGGCATCGAACCTGCCTTCGTAGCGCGATTCGGCGTAGCGCACTTCGGCGTCCAGTTGCTGCATGTCCACTGGCGGTGGCTGCTCCTGGGGAAACAGTCGCTGCCAGGGAAACTCGCGCCATTGAAGGCGGCTGTCGATGGCGAGTGCCTGTTGCCAGTCGACGCGCCCCTGCACCGCCAGGGTCTGCTGCGGATCGCCGGTGAACAGGAGCGGCTGGATATCGGCACCGCGGGCATCGACGCGGCCCGCCAGGTCCAGCGTCACCGCACCGCCCTCCCCCGGCAGGCTGGCTTTGCCCTGTACCGCGTAGCCATCCTTGAGGTCGCCCTTGGCGCTCAGTTCAACCTGATTGAGGGTCAGTGTTTCCGGCAGGTCGGCGCTGGCCTTGAAGCCGTCGGCCCGCAGCGTGGCGCTGGCCGGCAGGTTCTCCGCCAGGGGGTGCAACTCGCCATCCAGGCGGCCATTGAGATAGCCGCTGCTATCGGCCTGGAGCTTGAGCGTGCCTTGCAGATCACCGTCGGCTTTCAGCGCCAGCTTCCAGGGCGTCTCGCCGGGCGCCGGCAGTTGCAGGCTGCCTTCCAGCGTCAGCGGCCAGTCGCCTTCAGGACGCAGGGTGCCGTGCAGCTCCAACGCCAGTTCATCGCGACGCAGGCTGAGGCGCTCCAGTTGCAGGCCATCGGCCTGCCAGCCGGCCACCAGGTCCAGTTGCTGCACCTGGTCGTCGCCATTGAGCACGAAGCGCCCGACGCGCACCTGTCCAATCTCCAGCGCCAGGGGCAAGCGCAACTCAGGCAGGCTGATGGGGCCAGAGTCTTCGTCGGAGGCCGATGGCGGCAGGTCCAGCTGAATGCTGTCGCTGGCCAGCTCGTCGATGCACAGGGTGCGACGCAGCACGCAACCAGGCGACCACTCCAGTAGCGGCGCCTCTACCTTCAAGGCGGTGCCGTCCTGCTGCCAGCTCAGGCTCTTGGCGCTCCAGCGTCCGCCCAATGTGCCGTTGAACTCCTCGACCGCCAGCCCCGGTACCTGGTCCAGCAGCCAGCGTCCACCGGATTCCGTGAACAGCAGGACGGCCGGAACCGCCACCACGCCCGCCACCACGCCCGCCAGAACGGCGGCCAGTGCCGCGAGGCCGACTTTCAGCGCGCGCCTCACAGTTCCGGCCCCATGGAGAAGTGGATGCGGTAGCCGCCCGGATCATCCAGGGCCTTGGCCAGGTCGAGGCGGATCGGTCCGACCGGCGAAACCCAGCGCACGCCCAGGCCGGCGCCGCTCTTCATCGCGGCATTGAGGGAGTCCATGGCATTGCCACGGTCGACGAAGGCGGCCAGACGCCACTTCTCGGTGATCGGGAACTGGTATTCCGCGCTGCCCACCAACAGGTAGCGGCCGCCCACCTTCTTGCCGTTGCTGTCTTCCGGCGAGAGGGTCTGGTAGTCGTAGCCGCGCACGCTCTGGTCGCCACCGGCGAAGAAGCGCAGGGACGGCGGAATGGCGTCGAAGTCGGTGGTGGCGATGCCACCGGCCTGCACCCGGCCCAACACGCGATGGCCGCCGGGCAAGGTATAGAGCCCTTTGGCCATGGCACTGGCGTAGGTGAAGTCGGTGTCGGAGAGGATGCCCTCCTTGGCGCCGCGCACGTCGAATTGCAGCGAGTAACCACGATTGGGGTCGAGTTTGTTGTCGCTGCGGGTCACGCCATAGCTGATGCCGGGAATGAGGAAGCTGCTACGGCCATCGTCGCTGCCATCGCCAAAGTCGAAGGTTTCCTGCTCCCAGCGCAGGGACACCACCCGTTGCCAGTCACTGGGCAATTTGGATTGCCACTGCCCACCGATGGTGAAGCGACGGCTATCCACGTCCACCAGGTTCTCGCGCTGCAGGCCGGTGGAAAAACGCAAGGTGTCGGTCAGCGGCGGGTCGAGGGGAATCTCGTACCAGGTGCCGACGTTCTGCCGCACGGGGGAAACCTCGGTTTCCGCGCCCAGGCGATGGCCCTGGGGGTTGATCCAGTGACGGGTCCAGTTGGCACGGGCGCGCGGGCCCACGTCGGTGGAGAAGCCGACGCCCAGGCCGACGGTACGTGGCTTCACCGCCGCCAGCTTGACCTTGACCGGTATCACCAGGCCACCGCCCTTGACCGGGCTGGCGTCCACCCGTACTTCGTCGAAATAGCCGCTGGCCTGCAGGTTCTGGCTGAGCTTGGCGACCTGGTCGGAGTCGTACGGCGTATTGGCCGGGAACGGCACCAGCCGCGCCAGCAAATCCGGGTCGAAAGGGGTATCGCCGTCGAAAGTCACCGCCCCCAGGCTATAGCGCGGGCCGCTGTCGTAGACCAGTTCGATATCGGCGAAGCCGGCGCGCGGGTCGATGTCCAGGCGCTGGCGCGTGAAGCGGCCATCGAAGAAGCCAAAGCGCAGGGCCTGGTTCTGGATCAGTTTCTTGGCGTCCTCGTAGGCGCCCTGGTTGAGCTGGGCGCCCTGGGTCAGCGCCTTGCTTTGCGGCACGCGGAAGCCCTTGTGGGCACTGGCTTCGCCATCGATCCGCACCACGACATTGCGCAGACGCACCGGCTCGCCGGGAACCACCAGAAGGTGCAGGGAGGGGTCCTTGCCGCCGTCGATTCGGCTGTCGATCTCGGCCTGGTAATAGCCAAGCGCCTTCGCGGCCTGGCGGGCCTGGTCCTCGGCGGAGCGCCGGAAACGTCGCAGGGCTTCTTCATTGCGATCGCCAAGGGCGCCGATGTAGGCCTCGATATTGGCCTTCAGCGCCGCATTGGCGGGTTCGATCTTCACATCCAGCGTGGCCTTGGCCAGCGCCAGACTGCTCGTGCAAAGCAGGCCCAGCAGCAGCGGCCCACGCAATCCTTGGCGGTATTTCATGCGCGGCATGCTAGCACGGCAGTCCGGCGATTCCGTCAGAAAGCTCTGTCAGAGGTTGGCACGCATCAGGGGTCGCGGATTGGGATGGAAGAACACGTGCTCGACCACCGGCCCCAGGGCCACCTCCCCCACTTCCTCGTAACCCTGGCGCTTGTAGAACTCCAGGTAGCGGACGTTGCCGGTATCCAGCACCACCCCCTGGGAGCCGTCATCCTCGGCGCACCAGTTGTGCAGGGCCTCCAGCAGTTTCTCGCCGAGGTGGCGCCCCTGGAATTCCGGATGGATGCCCAGCAGCGGCAGCACGTGGTAAGGCCCCGGCGGCAGGCAGGCAAGCACCGCGTCGTGGTAGTCGAGGTAGCGGCGCGTGCAGCGAAAGCCGGTGGTGAGCAGCATGCGCAGGCGCCAGCCCCAGCTCTCGGTGATGTCCAGGCGGCGCTGCGGCGGCGCAATCAGGGCGATACCCACCAGTCGCTCCTCGATCAGCAAGCCAACGGCCGGCAGGTCCTCCAGGAAATGCTGCTGCACCAGCTCGCGCACCGTGGCGCGCACCCGCTGCTCGTAGCCGGGTCTTTCGGCGTCGAACAGGTAGGCGAACGTGGGTTCGTGACGATAGGCGTGATACAGCAGCGACCGTGCTTCGCGAGCGTAACCGCCGTCCAGCATGCGCACCTCGACCGGCGCGGTAGGGATGTAACCGGGCATTCACGGCACCTCATTTGTTATGGGTTCTATCGGGCCATAGGGCAACTTAGCACCAGTTCTCCCGCCCAGCCATGCGGCTGGCCGGCCAGTCATCCATGGGCTAGCATCGCCTTTTTGCCAGGATGCCTCGCGATGAAGATCGTTTCTTTCAATATCAACGGCCTGCGGGCACGTCCCCACCAGCTCGAAGCGCTGATCGCCAAGCACCAGCCGGACGTCATCGGCCTGCAGGAAACCAAGGTCTCCGACGAGCAGTTCCCGGAAGATGAAATCCGTCAGCTCGGCTATCACGTGCACTACCACGGCCAGAAGGGCCACTACGGCGTCGCCCTGCTCTCCCGCCAGGAGCCACTGGCGCTGTCCAAGGGCTTCCCCGGTGACGCCGAGGACGCCCAGCGCCGCTTCATCTATGGCACCTTCGCCGATGCCCAGGGCAATCCAGTGACGGTGATGAACGGCTACTTCCCCCAGGGCGAAAGCCGCGATCACCCCGTCAAGTTCCCGGCCAAGGAACGCTTCTACGCCGACCTGCAGGTCCTGCTGGAGCAGCAGTTCCAGCCCAGCCAGCCACTGGTAGTGATGGGCGACATCAATATCTCGCCGGAAGACTGCGACATCGGCATCGGCGAAGAGAACCGCAAGCGCTGGCTGAAGACCGGCAAATGCAGCTTCCTGCCGGAAGAGCGTGAATGGCTGGCGCGCCTGAAGAGCTGGGGCCTGGTGGACAGCTTCCGCCAGCTCAACCCGGAAGTGAACGACCGCTTCAGCTGGTTCGACTACCGCAGCCGTGGTTTCGAGGATGAGCCCAAGCGCGGCCTGCGCATCGATGTGATCCTCGCCAGCCAGCCGCTGCAGGCGCGCCTCAAGGATGCCGGTATCGACTACGAACTGCGCGGAATGGAAAAGCCGTCGGACCACGCGCCGATCTGGCTTGAGCTCGCCTGACGCTGTTTCCGCTCCACAAGAAAAGGCCCATCGATGATGGGCCTTTTTTCATTAGTGCCGGTCTCAGGCTTCCTTCACCTGCTGGGTCGTACCCACCCGCATGATGGTTTCGATGGCGTGCTGCAGGGCGATCTCGGAATCGTAGAGATGGCTGCGCACGATCACGTCCTGGTTGGCGGCACGCAGCTTGAAGTAGTTCTTGCCGCTTGAATCGATGCGCCGTACGAAGCGCTCCTCACGCACGCAGTTCTCGCGCATCAGGGCCATGGCGTCTTCCGCGGTGGCCCTGTCCTGGTACACGCCACTGTCCAGCAGGGTCCGAGCATCAGCCGCTTTCAATCGCAGGCGCCAGGTGCCGCTGCTGTTCTTGCGCAGCTCATACCAACCACTCATGTCACAAAACTCCTTCAGGTTTCGGGGAATGCGCTGCAAGACGCCATGGGGGCGCTCGCAGAGGCCGGCCACCCTACAGGCGAAGGTGATGAGCCGGGGCTCGGTTCCATGAAGGCAACAGACCCTTCGGTGCAGGGAATTTTCCTAGGCCAGTGGGAAACCGCAGAACAGAGCAGTCCTGTCATATCTCCGTCACCCGACTGACTTAATCTCGCGGCTCCCTCCAAAACCAGAACAAGGTGTCTGCCCATGCCGCGCGCCATGACCGCCAGTGACAAGGATCTGTGGGGTCGTACCCTCAGCATGTTGCTGCTCGGTTTCATCTGCTACGCACTCCCCTGGTCGGTGTTCGCCGCCCAGCCCGAAACCGTCCTGCGCATCCAGGGCTCCAACACCATAGGCGCCAAGCTCGGGCCGGCCCTGGTCAAGGGGATGCTGGAAGAAGAAGAAGGGATGCGCGCCGTTCACCAGACGCCGGGTGATCGCGAGAACGAGGTGCACATCCTCGCCCACGATGCCAATGGCAAAGAAATCCGCGTGGAACTCGCGGCCCACGGCTCGTCCACCGGCTTCACCGCACTCAAGGACGGCAGCGCCGACCTGGCGGCCTCCTCGCGCCCGATCAAGGACGTGGAAACCCAGGACCTGTCCTCCTTCGGCGACCTGCGCGGTCATCAGGCCGAACAGGTGATCGCCATCGACGGCCTGGCCATCATCCTGCACCCGGACAACCCGCTGCGTGCCCTGACCACCGCGCAGCTGGCCGCGGTCTTCGCCGGCGAGGTGAAGACCTGGGAAGAACTCGGCGGCAAAGGTGGCGCCATTCGTATCTACGCCCGCGATGACCAGTCAGGTACCTACGACACCTTCAAGGAACTGGTGCTGGCCCGCCAGGGTAAGACCCTGGCCGGCACCGCCCAGCGCTTCGAGTCCAACGACAAGCTCTCCACCGCCGTCAGCGGCGACCCGCAGGGCATCGGCTTCGTCGGCCTGGCCTCGATCAACCAGGCCCGCGCCCTGGCCATCGCCGACGGCGACTCGCAGGCCATGCCGCCCAGCGCCGAGCTGATCGCCACCGAGGACTACCCGCTGTCGCGCCGGCTGTTCTTCTACATCAAGCCGAGTGAGCAGAACCGCTGGGCCAAGGCCCTGGTGCACTTCGCCCAGAGTCCGCGCGGCCAGGCGATCGTCGACCAGACCGGATTCGTTGCCCAGCAAGTGCAGGCGATCAAGGTGCAGGTACAGCAGGACATGCCGGAGAGCTATCGCGAACTGGCCACCAATGCCCAGCGCCTGTCGGTGAACTTCCGCTTCCAGGAAGGCAACGCCAACCTCGACAACAAGGCCCTGCGCGACGTGCAGCGGGTACTGGACTACCTGAAGCAGGCCAACAAGCTGCAACAGAAGGTGGTGCTGGTGGGGTTCGGCGATCCGAAGGCGGACCCGCAACGTGCCGAACTCCTGTCCAAGCTCCGGGCCATGGCCGTCCGCCGCGAACTGGCCAAGGGCGGCGTCACCCTTAAGGAAGTGACCGGTCTGGGTGATGAACTGCCGGTAGCGGCCAACACGGCCGAAGAAGGACGGATTCGTAACCGTCGGGTGGAAGTCTGGGTTTACTGATTGTCCATCCCGGCATGTGAGCCAGCCTGCGACACCCTCACCCCCGCCCCTCTCCCCAAAGTGGAGAGGGGTGACTCGCACCGGCAAGGGGCAAGTCATCCTGCCGCTCAATCGAAATTGAATCCTGGCGCTACCGTAGGTTAGGTAGAGGAACGAAACCCAACGTAGCAAATGCCTGTAATTGCACCGCGTCCGGATACCCCCCTCACCGGCCCCTCCCCCGCCGGGAAAGGGGCCTCGCCGCATCAGAAGTCGAAGCGGGTGGTCAGGGTGAAGTTGCGCGGATCGCCGTAGAAGCCGCCGTTGTAGAAGCCCAGATTGCTGAAGTACTTCTCGTCGGTGAGGTTGTTGCCGTTCAGGGTGACGGAAACCTGCTCGGTCACCTGGTACTTGGCCATGGCATCCAGCACCCAGTAGCTGCCCTGGGTGTAGCGCTGCGGGTTCACGTCCGTCCAGATCTTGCTCTGCCAGCTGGCCGAACCGCCGATGCTCAGCTTGTTGAACTGGCCCGGCAGGCGGTAGTTGGTGGAGAGACGGAACATGTCTTCCGGCTCGGTGGTGGAGATCTTGTTGTCGTCGCCATCACGGGTGATGCGGTGGGTGTAGCCACCCTGCACCTGCCAGTCCGGCATCAGTTCACCGGCGACTTCAAGCTCGAAGCCCTTGGTCTTGGCGCCCTGCACCGCCCGGAACACGCTCCGGTTGGTGACCGGATCGATGACACCGGTGTCCACCGCCAAGTTGTCCTGCTTGACCTCGAACAGCGCCAGGCTGGCATTCAGGCGGCCATCGAAGAACTCACCCTTCAGGCCCATTTCGTAGGCATCGCCCTCTTCCGGCTCGATGGCCTTGCCGCTGGCGTCCGTTTCGCTTTCGTGGGGTTTGAAGATGCTGGTGTAGCTGGCGTAGACCGACCAGGTGTCGTCGAGGTCGTAGACCACGCCGGCATAGGGCACCACCACACCGTTTTCCTGCAGGTCCTGCAGCTTGCCGCTCTGGCCGGTCACCAGATTGGTCCCGGTGCTGTCCATCTCCCAATTGGAAACACGGCTGCCGAGGATGACCGACAGGTCTTCGGTGGGTTTGAAGCGTCCGGTCAGGTAGGCTGCGGATTCCTTCAGCTCGTCATCCTGTTTGGATGTCGGGTTGCCCCAGGCGGGTTCGGGGAAGTCGCCGGTCCAGCCGTTGATGCTGGCCACGCTGTCGAAGAAGAACGGCCAGTTGGTGGCCTTGGACTCGATGTCACGGTGCGACAGGCCGACCACCAACTCATGCTCCCGGCCCAGCAGTTGGAAAGGCCCACTGGCGTAGAGGTCGTAGGCATTCTGGCTGGTCTCGTAGCGGTATTTGCCACGCCAGATGGACATGCCGCTGCCATCCACCGGATTCGGATTGCCGCTGGCCGCCGAGCCCAGGATGATGGGCGCATCGGTCTCGGTGCGGGTGATCGACGCCTTAACCGTCCAGTCGTACGCCAAACGCTGTTCCAGGGTCACGAAGGCGTTGTCGTTAGTGTTGTCCCACTGGCTCCACTTGGTGCCGGGGTTGAACGAGCGGGAGAAGCGGAACTTGTTGCCATTGCTATCGAACAACGGCGTCGAGGGCCCCCAGGAAGAGCCTTCCGGACGGTTGGTCTGGCGGCTCAGGCCGGCGCTCAGCAGGGTGTCCTCGGTGATGTCGGTTTCGAGGATGCCGTAGAACACCTGCTTCTTCTCGGACAGGTGGTCCATGAAGGACTGGCCGTCCTCGTAGGCGGCGACGAAGCGGCCACGCACGTTGCCTTCAGGGGTCAGCGCGCCGCCGATGTCGAATTCGCTGCGGTAGGTATCCCAGCTGCCCGCGCTGGCGGAGACGTAGCCGGAGAGCTCGCGGGTCGGGCGCTTGCGCACCAGGTTGACGGTGGCCGACGGGCTGCCGAAACCGCTGAGCAGGCCAGTGGAGCCCTTCAGCACTTCCACGCGGTCGTAGATGACCATGTCGGTCTGGTCGATGCCGTTGCCGAAGCGGAAGGCCACCGGCATGCCATCGACCTGGAAGTTGTCGATCTCGAAGCCACGGGACTTGAAGCTGGCGCGGCTGCTGTCGAGCTTGTTGACGGTGATGCCGGGGGTCTTCGATAGCACTTCGCCGATGTTGGTCAGGCCCTGGTCATCCATCTGCTGGCGGGTGATGACGCTGACCGATTGCGGGGTCTCGCGAGGCGAAAGCGCCAGCTTGGTGGCGGTGCGTGTCGAGCCGGTGGTGTAGGAACCCGTGCCTTCAGTGGTCTCCCCGAGGCGGTTGTCGGTAATGGCTGTAGCACCGATTTCCAGCGTTCCTTCGCCGTTCTGCTGCTCCGCGGCCAGCACCACTCCGGTCTGCAATGCCAGGGTCACCCCCAGGATCGCCATGGATAACGGATGGCGCGTGAGCCGCGCGGCAACGGCATCCCCAGCCGTCCCTGCCGCGTTGAACGCATTCTGCTGTTGCACTCTCAAACCCCTTGGATGGTCTGTCTGCTTGTTGGCCGGCTAAACAACGGACTTGTTCTTCTGTGCGGCGCTCTTGGCTGGCGCCTGGGGACCGCGCAGACGGGATCCCATCCAGCGGCGGATGCAAAAAATATCATCTAATGATAATTATTTACAGATGCAAACTTAACGCATTCGTATCGTTGCGCTAGGAGATTTCCTACAACGGGCAAAGAATTGTTACAGCGGGTCCGTTCCTCCTTTCCCCGACCAACGGTTAGGCTTCCTTCTGTGACGCCGGGCCCCTCTGACGGCTTGCCAGCCGCCATGTCGGAGTCACGTTTTATCAACGACAGAAGGAGGGGCTCATGGCAGCTCTACATGCATTTCTCACCGCCGACTTCCTCGGCACCGCCACCTGGTTGTGGCTTGTCTTCCTCGCAATCGTCCTCGCCCTGCTGATCTTCGACCTCGGCGTGCTGCACCGTGACCAGCACGAAATCGAGATGCGCGAAAGCCTGCTGCTTTACGGCGGCTACTTCAGCGTCGGTGTGCTGTTCGGTGTCTGGGTGTGGTTCGAGCTGGGTGCGCAGAGCGCCCTGGAGTTCTACACCGGCTTCCTGGTCGAGCAGTCGTTGTCCATGGACAACGTCTTCGTCATGGCCATGATCTTCGGCTTCTTCGCCATCCCCCGCCGCTACCAGCACCGCGTGCTGTTCTGGGGCATCCTCGGCGTGGTGGTGCTGCGCGCCATCATGATCGGCCTGGGCAGCGCCCTGGTGAAGGAGTTCGACTGGATCCTCTACGTGTTCGGCGCCTTCCTGCTGTTCACCGGCGTGAAGATGCTCTTCTCGAAAGAGGAAGCTCACCCGGACCTGGCCAACAACCCGGTGCTGAAGTTCGTTCGCCGCCACATCCGCGTGACCGACGACCTGCACGGATCGCACTTCTTCGTACGCCTGAAGCAGGCCGGCGAAAGCAAGGCGCTGCTCTACGCCACCCCGCTGTTCCTGGCCCTGGTGCTGATCGAGCTGGCTGACCTGGTGTTCGCGGTGGACAGCGTCCCGGCGATATTCGCCATCACCCAGGACCCGTTCATCGTCTACACCTCGAACATCTTCGCCATCCTCGGCCTGCGTGCCCTGTACTTCGCCCTGGCGGCGCTGATGCACCGCTTCGTGTATCTGAAGTACGCCCTGGCCCTGGTGCTGATCTTCATTGGCGGCAAGATTTTCCTGCACGGATTCATCGGCAAGATTCCCCCGCTGCTGTCCCTTGGCGTAACCTTCGGTCTACTTGCCGGTGGTGTGCTGCTGTCGCTGCTGAAGACCCGCGACCGCCCGGCCCAACGCACGGGAGACCTGGAGAAACATGGATGAAGTCCTCATCGAACCTTTCGAGAAAAGCGGCCGCACTTACTGGCGGGTACGCCTGGGGCATCGCACCCTGACCTTCCAGGAAGAGCTTGCCGCCCGTGCCTTCGCCGCCCAGCTGCACCTGCGGATGGGCTGGTGGAGGGCGCGCAACCCGGTGCCCGGGAAGGACTAGGCGGCCATTGCGTTGGTGGGCGCGAATTCATTCGCGATTGAAATCGCTCCCACAACAAGGCGCCGCACTCTGCAAAAACGAAAAAGGCCCGCACGATGCGGGCCTTTTTTGTCGGATCCGTCCCGTCCTGAATAAGGTTTACACCTTTGCCTCTATTGTCAGGAGAGTCCCGTGGTGGAAGGTGTGCGACGTAGCCAACGTGATTACACGCTGGCTTTTAAACTGGCGGTGGTCGACCAGGTCGAAAAAGGCGAAATGAGTTACAAGGAGGCTCAGGCCCGTTTTGGCATCCAGGGTCGGTCGAGGGTGTTGGTGTGGTTGCGCAAGCACGGTCGGCAGGATTGGAGCCAGGGGGCATCCATCCGTACTTCAAGGAGCCTCTGCGTGTCCGAAGCCGACCGACCCTTGACCTCCGAGCAGCGCATCAAGGAACTGGAGCAACAGTTGGAGCTGGCCAACCAGAAGGCCCAGTTCACGGGCGTCGGAGGCCATGGCGTGGTGGGGATACTCAAGAGTGGCTTGCCCGGCAAGGTCGTCGCGCTACGCGCCGACATGGATGCGCTTCCGGTGCAGGAAGCGACCGGCCTGCCCTTCGCATCCAAGGCGGCGGCGAACGGGAAGATCATGCAGGTGCCCAAGGCAGCGGGCGCGGAGGACTTCTCGGAATACCAGCAGGTAGCGCCAGGGGTATTTTTCATTCTTGGGGTAAAACCCGAGGACAGGCCCGTGGGGCCGCCCCACTCACCTACCTTCGACCTCGACGAATCGAGCTTCCCGGTGGGAATGAGAAGCCTGGCGATGGTGGCGCTGGCCTATCTCGAGAACAACTAGACACCGGGTTCGCGCCTTTCACGGGGAGGTTACCGGCGATAGAGAATGCTCAGGGGTTGGCGCAAGCCAACCCCTTTTGCGTTGGCAGGGCGATCACTGACCGCTGCGCAGCATTTCCTTCGGTACGTACTTGCCAATCTCGTACTTGCCGATAGCCGCGCGGTGCACTTCGTCCGGGCCGTCGGCCAGTCGCAGGGTGCGCTGCATGGCGTACATGTAGGCCAGCGGGAAGTCGTTGGAGACGCCGGCGCCGCCGTGAATCTGGATGGCGCGGTCGATCACCCGCAGGGCGACGTTGGGCGCGACGACCTTGATCTGGGCGATCTCGCTCTTGGCGACCTTGTTGCCGACGGTATCCATCATGTAGGCCGCCTTGAGCGTCAGCAGGCGAGCCATGTCGATCTCCATCCGCGAGTCGGCGATCTTGTCGACGTTGCCACCCAGGCGAGCCAGCGGACGGCCAAAGGCGGTACGGCTGACGGCGCGCTTGCACATCAGTTCCAGGGCGCGCTCGGCCATGCCGATGGAGCGCATGCAGTGGTGGATACGGCCTGGGCCGAGGCGGCCCTGGGCGATCTCGAAGCCACGGCCTTCACCCAGTAGGACGTTTTCATAGGGAACGCGCACGTTCTCGAACACCACTTCGGCATGGCCATGGGGTGCGTCGTCATAGCCGAACACCGGCAGCGGACGCAGGATCTTCACGCCGGGTGCATCGGTGGGCACCAGGATCATCGAGTGCTGCTGGTGGCGCGGCGCGTCCGGGTTGGACAGGCCCATGAAGATCATCACCTTGCAGCGCGGGTCGCAGGCGCCGGAGGTCCACCATTTGCGGCCGTTGATGACCCACTCGTCACCCTGGCGCACGGCGCGGGCTTCCATGTTGGTGGCATCGGACGAGGCCACGCCCGGCTCGGTCATGGCGAAGGCGGAGCGGATCTCGCCGCGCAGCAGCGGCTCCAGCCAGCGGCGCTTCTGCTCTTCATTGCCGTAACGCACCAGCACTTCCATGTTGCCGGTGTCCGGCGCGGAGCAGTTGAACGGCTCCGGGCCCAGCAGAGAACGGCCCATGATCTCGGCCAGCGGTGCGTATTCCATGTTGGTCAGGCCGGCGCCCAGCTCGGATTCCGGCAGGAACAGGTTCCACAGCCCTTCCGCCTTCGCCTTGGCCTTCAGCTCTTCCATGATCGCGGTGGGCTGCCAGCGGTCGCCTTCGGCAACTTGCTGCTCGAATACCGGCTCGGCCGGATAGACGTAGGTGTCCATGAATGCGGTGACGCGTTCACGCAGTTCCTGGACCTTCGGGGAATAGGCGAAATCCATGCGGGGCTACCTTTTTGCGGGGCTGTTAGTGAGGTCTGGTAAGGATGCTAGAACAGGGCGTAAGATTTCCCTAGTCTATTTTCGGCATCTATGAACATTCATCACCGATATATGATCCGCTGATAAAAACAACTTCCAGGAGCACGTCCGGCATGAATCTGAACAAGGTAGACCTCAACCTCTTCATCGTCTTCGACGCCATCTATACCGAGGCCAACCTGACCCGCGCCGGCCAGATCGTCGGCATTACCCAGCCTGCCGTCTCCAACGCCCTCGCCCGCCTGCGCGAGACCTTCAACGACCCGCTGTTCGTGCGTACCGCCCAGGGCATGGTGCCCACGCCCATGGCGCAGAACATCATCGGCCCGGTGCGCAACGCCCTGCAGTTGTTGCGCGTTTCGGTACAGGAAAGCCGCACCTTCAATCCGGCGCAGGCGAACAAGACCTACCGCATCAGCATGACCGACCTCACCGAAACGGTGATCCTGCCGCCGCTGTTCCAGCGCCTGCGCCGCCTGGCGCCGACCGTGCAGATCGAGAGCTTTCTGGCCAAGCGCCGCGAAACCACCAAGGAGCTGGCCGCCGGTCGCCTGGACTTCGCCGTGGACGCCCCGCTGAACACAGACCCGCAGGTGCGCCACGTCAAGCTGATGGAAGACCGCTACGTCTGCGCCATGCGCCGTGGCCACCCACTGGCCAAGGAAAAGATCACGCTGGACGAGTACCTGTCGCTCTCGCACATCCAGATATCCAGCCGTCGCAGCGGCCTGGGCTACGTGGACCTGTCGCTGGGCAAGATGGGCATCCAGCGCAAGGTGACCCTGCGCTCGCAGCACTACCTGATGGCGTCCACCGTGTTGCACGGCACCGACCTCGCCATCACTGTTCCCGAACGCTTCGCCCGTCGCCAGGACCTGCACTACATGGACCTGCCGGTGCACGACGTCCCCGCGCTGGAAACCCATCTCTACTGGCACGAAAGCACCGACCAGGACCCGGCCAACCGCTGGATGCGCGAGCAGATCATCGAAATCTGCCAGCAGGTGACGGCGCAGGAGCAGAAGGAGCGGGCGTGATCGTCACCACCGCGGGATACGGGAACCTGTGGGGGCGGATTCATTCGCTATGGGCAGCGCAGCTGCCCCTTCTCAGGGCAGGACTGCGTCCTGCTTAGCGATTGAAATCGCCCCCACAAGAAAAAACGCCAACCGTTCAGCTTTTGCCAAACACCGGCTTCCGCTTCTCGATGAAGGCGCCCATACCTTCCTTCTGATCCGGCGTGGCGAATACCGCCTGGAACATCCGCCGCTCGAAACGCAGCCCCTCGCCCAGCGAGCCTTCGTCCACCCGGTTCACGCACTCCTTGAGCATCATCACCGCCGTGCGCGATTGCGCGGCGATGCGGCTGGCGCTGTCCAGGGCTTCCTCCAGCAATTCCGTCGCCGGCACCACGCGCGCCACCACGCCGCAGCGTTCGGCTTCGACGGCATCCATGCTGCGGCCGCTCAGCAGCATTTCCATGGCCTTGGCGCGACCTACAAGGCGCGTCAGGCGCTGGACGCCACCGGCTCCGGGAATCACCCCCAGCTTCACCTCAGGCAGGCCGAAGCGCGCCGTGTCAGCGGCGATGATGAAGTCGCACATCAGCGCCAGTTCGAAGCCGCCACCCAGCGCGTGACCAGCGACTGCCGCGATGATCGGTTTGCGGCGCTGCGCCACACGGTCCCAGCGACCGAGGAAGTCATCGAGGTAGGTACCGGGGAAGCACAAGCTGGCCATTTCCTTCACATCGGCACCGGCCGCGAAGGCCTTGGCGGAACCGGTGATCAGCACGCAACCGATGGCAGCGTCCCGTTCGAATCCGTCGAGCACCTGGTTCAGCTCATCGATGAGCTGGGTGTTGATGGCGTTCAGGGCTTCGGGGCGATTGAGGGTGACCAGGCCGACAGCGCCGGCCTGCTCCACCAGCAGAGTCTGGTAGGTCATGTCTATTTCCTGGAAAGGTATGTGGGCCAGGCCTCCGGCCTGGTTGGCGAATGAATTCGCCCCTACAGGGATACGCAATCTTGTAGGGGCGAATTCATTCGCCAAGGGCAGCGCAGCTGCCCCAGAAGGTCAGAGGCTGCGCGCAATCACCATGCGCTGCACATCCGAGGTGCCTTCATAGATCTGACACACCCGCACGTCGCGGTAGATGCGCTCCACCGGGAAGTCCTTCAGGTAGCCGTAGCCGCCCAAAGTCTGGATGGCCGCCGAACAGACCTTCTCGGCCATTTCCGAGGCGAACAGCTTGGCCATGGACGCTTCGGTCAGGCAGGGCATGCCGGCTTCGCGCAGGCTGGCGGCGTGATGAACCATCTGCCGCGCCACGGCGATCTGGGTCGCCATGTCGGCCAGGCGAAAGGCCACGGCCTGGTGCTCGATGATCGGCTTGCCGAAGGTCTTGCGCTCGTGGGCGTAATCGCGCGCCGCCTCGAAGGCCGCGCGGGCCATACCGACGGATTGCGCAGCGATGCCAATGCGCCCGCCTTCCAGGTTGGACAGGGCGATGCGATAACCATCCCCCTCCTCACCCAGGCGCAAGGACGCCGGGATACGCACATCATCCAGTTGGATCTGGCAGGTATCGGAGGCGTGCTGGCCGAGCTTGTCCTCCACCCGCACCACCTGGTAACCGGGGGTATCGGTGGGGACGATGAAGGCGCTGATGCCCTTCTTGCCGGCTTGAGGGTCGGTCACGGCGAAGACGATCACCATCCCCGCATGACTGCCCGAGGTGATGAACTGCTTGGCGCCGTTCAGCACGTAATGATCACCGTCGCGGCGGGCTCGGGTGCGCAGGTCGCTGGCATCCGAGCCGGCCTGGGGCTCGGTGAGCGCGAAGGCCCCGATCATCTCGCCGGTGGCCAACGGGCGCAGGAAGCGCTCCTTCTGCTCCTGGCTGCCGTACTTGAGGATGGGCATGCAGCCCACCGAGTTGTGCACGCTCATGATGGTGGAGCAGGCGCCGTCGCCAGCGGCGATCTCTTCCAGCGCCATCGCGTAGGCCAGGTGACCGGTGGCCGCGCCGCCCCACTCTTCCGGCACCAGCATGCCGAGGAAGCCCAACTGGGCCATCTCGCGGATGGCCTCGGCAGGGAAACGGTGCTCGCGGTCCCAGGACTCGGCGAAGGGTTTCAGCCGCTCCTGGGCGAACTGCCGCGCCATATCGCGGATCTGGATTTCGTCTTCGTTCGGGATCATCGCCCTGCCCTCACTTGATCAGTTCGATCGCGACAGCAGTGGCCTCGCCACCACCGATGCACACCGACGCCACGCCGCGCTTCAGACCGTACTGCTGAAGCGCACTGAGCAGGGTCACCAGCACACGGGCACCGGAGGCGCCGATTGGGTGGCCCAGGGCGCAGGCGCCGCCGTGGACGTTGAGCTTGTCGTGGGGAATGTCCAGGTCACGCATGGCGACCATGGGCACCACGGCGAAGGCTTCGTTGACCTCGAACAGGTCCACCTCGCCCAGGTTCCAGCCGGTACGCGTCAACAGGCGCTGGATGGAGCCCACGGGCGCGGTGGTGAAAAGGTTCGGCGCCTGGGCGAAGGACGCATGGCCGGCAACCTGGGCCAGCGGCGTCAGGCCGCGCTTCTCCGCTTCTTCCAGGCGCATCAGCAGCAGGGACGCGGCGCCATCGGAAATGGAGCTGGAGTTGGCTGCGGTGACGGTGCCGCCCTCGCGGAACGCCGGCTTGAGGGTGGGAATCTTGTCCAGGCGCGCTTTCGGCGGCTGTTCGTCCTGGCTGATGGTCACCAGGTCGCGGCCGGACTTCGCCTCCACCGAAACGATCTCGGCAGCGAAGCGGCCGTCGGCCATGGCTTTCTGGGCACGGGTCAGGGAAGCGATGGCGAAGGCGTCCTGCTGCTCGCGGGTGAAGCCGTAAGCCTGGGCGCAATCCTCGGCGAAGGTGCCCATCAGGCGGCCCTTGTCGTAAGCGTCTTCCAGGCCGTCGAGGAACATGTGGTCGAGCACCTTGCCGTGGCCCATGCGGTAGCCGGAACGGGCGCGCTCCAGCAGGTAGGGCGCGTTGGACATGCTTTCCATGCCGCCGGCCAGCACCACATCGGCACTGCCGGCACGCAGCAGGTCATGAGCGAGCATCACGGTCTTCATGCCCGAGCCGCACATCTTGTTCAACGTGGAGCAGACCACGCCCTGGGGCAGGCCTGCGCCAAGTGCCGACTGGCGCGCCGGAGCCTGGCCCTGACCGGCCTGCAGCACGCAGCCCATGATGACCTCGTCCACGGCGTCGCCCGGAACGCCGGCGCGTTCCAGCACGGCGCGGTTGGCGGCGGCGCCCAGTTGCGCGGCGGTCATGTCCTTGAAGTCACCCAGGAAGCCACCCATGGCGGTACGGGCAGCACTGACGATAACGATGGAATCCTTGTTCATGGCGTCCTCCTTATTTCGCGGCCATACGGATAGCGCCGTCGAGGCGAATCACTTCGCCATTGAGCATGGCGTTCTCGACGATGTGGCGAACCAGAGCTGCGTACTCGGCCGGACGGCCAAGACGCGGCGGGAAAGGCACGGCAGCACCGAGGGAGTCACGCACTTCCTGGGGCATGCCGGCCATCATCGGGGTTTCGAAGATGCCGGGAGCGATGCACATCACGCGGATGCCGTGGCGTGCCAGTTCGCGAGCAATCGGCAGGGTCATGCCAACCACACCGCTCTTGGAAGCGGAATACGCGGCCTGGCCGATCTGGCCATCGAAGGCTGCAACCGAGGCGGTGTTGATGATCACCCCGCGCTCGCCCTCTTCATTGGGCTGGCCCTGGGACATGGCCTCGGCGGCCAGGCGCAGCATGTTGAAGCTGCCGACCAGGTTGATGCTGATGGTCCGGGCGAAGCTGTCCAGACCGTGGGCGCCGTTGCGGCCGATGACCTTCTCGGCAGGCGCAACGCCAGCGCAGTTGACCAACCCGTGCAGGCCACCAAAGGCTTCTACGGCGGCGGCCACGGCGGCGCGGGCATCTTCTTCACGGGTGATGTCGGCTTTCACGAAGCGGGCATTGGCGCCAAGCTCTTCGGCGCGGGCGTTGCCGGCTTCGGCGTTGATGTCTACCAGCACCACCTTGCCGCCCTGCCCCACCAGTTCGCGGGCAGTGGCCAGGCCGAGCCCGGAACTGCCTCCGGTGATCAGGAAAACGGAATTCTCGATACGCACGGTTCTACTCCTTCGGATCAGTGAGCGGCGGCCGCCTGGGCCTTGGCAATCTCCTGGTTACGCAGGAGGAAACGCTGGATCTTGCCGCTCGGGGTCTTGGGCAATTCCGCGACGAACTCGATCTCGCGCGGATAGGAATGGGCGGACAGGCGCTTGCGCACGTACTGCTGCAGTGCGTCGGCCAGTTCAGGGTCGGCGCTGTGGCCGGCGTGCAGCACGACGAAGGCCTTGACCAGTTCGGTGCGCTCCGGGTCGGGCTTGCCGATCACCGCGGCCTCGATCACCGCCGGATGCTCGATCAGCGCGCTCTCCACATCGAAGGGACCGACGCGGTAGCCGGAGGTGGTGATCACGTCGTCGGCGCGACCGACGAAGCTGATGCTGCCGTCCTCGTTCAGCTCCACGGTGTCACCACTCAGATAGTAGTCACCGACGAAGGCCTTGGTGGCCATCCCCTGATAGCCGGGGAACCAGAACAGCGGCGAGCGCGGCATGTCCAGGGCGAGGATGCCGGGATGGCCGACGGGCAGTTCGCGGTGCTGTTCGTCCAGCACCACCACGCGGTGGCCGGGCATGGCGAAGCCGGCGGCCCCCAGGCGCACCGGGTGTTCCAGCGCATGGTGATTGCACAGCACCATGCCCAGTTCGGTCTGGCCGTAGTGGTCGTGGATGGTGCAGCCCAGGCCCTCGCCGAACCAGCGGATCACCTCCGGAGTCAGCGGCTCGCCAGCACTGCTGACGGCACGCAGATTGCCTTTGATCGCAGCCTCTACCTCATCGCGAGCAGCCAGCAGCAGACGGTAGGCGGTGGGCGAACCGGCCAGGTTGGTAATGCCGTATTCGCGGATGATGCGGCAGGTGCTCTCCACGGTGAAACCGCCCTCGTAGAAGGTGGTGGCGTGGCCCATGGCGAGCGGACCGGTCACGGCGTAGTACAGGCCGTAGGCCCAGCCCGGATCGGCCAGGTTCCAGAACTTGTCGTCCGGGCGCAGATCGACCGCGTCACGCATGTAGCTGACAAAGGCAACGATGGCCTTCAGCGGTACGGCCAGCGGTTTCGCCAGGCCGGTGGTGCCGGAGGTGAACATCAGCAGGAAGGGATCGGAGGCCTTGCGCAACACCGGCTCGAAGCTGTCCGGCTGGCGCTCCAGTTCGACCCAGAAGTCATCGCCCACTGTCAGCACCGGCGGCACGCCTTCCACTTCGTCCAGCTTGGGACGGTTGCTGAGGTCGGTGACCACCAGCTTCGAACCGGCGCCCTGCACCCGATGCTCGATGGCCTTGGGCCCGAAGGCGGTGAACAGCGGCTGGTAGACGGCACCGGCACGCCAGGTGCCGAGGATGGTGATCAGCAGCTCCGGGGTACGCGGGAGCATGCCCGAGACGCAATCGCCGGGCTTGACGCCACGGGCCTGCAGGAGGTTGGCGAAGCGCGCCGAGGCGTCCTTGAGCTGGGCGAAGGTCCAGGTGGCGCGCTCACCGTTGCGCCCCTCCCAGACCAGCGCGACGCGGCCGGATTCGGCATGGCGGTCACAGCATTCGACACAGGCATTGAGGGCGTCGAGCCCACCGGCCAGGGTGGAGGAAGCGGCGCTGGCGTAATCGAACTCGCGGGCAGCGGTGAAGTAATCGCGCATCGGGAGGACTCCCAGGTTGTTTTTGTTGGAGTACCGGGATGGTCGCGCCGGGGGGCGGTGGCGGCAATGTCGAAAGGCATCAACCTGGGTGAGCGGAATTGACAGGGGGAGTGGGCGGGCAGGACTGCGTCCTGCTTGTCGATTGAAATCGCCCCCACAGAAGCGGATGAGCAGCCCCCTGCACGGACAGCCCCCTCTCCCTCTGGGAGAGGGTTGGGGTGAGGGAAATTGGGAGCGACCGCGCTGGTGGATGTGAAGAGCGACATCCACCCTGCGCCCGCGCCCGACCTAGACGCGGAACTGATCCATCAACCCCTGCTGGTGGTTGGCCAGGCGGTTCAGGGCCTGGCTGACCTGGGCGGATTCCTCGGCCTGGCCGGAGAGGGATTCGGTGACGTCGCGGATCGCCGCCACGTTGCGGTTGATCTCCTCGGCCACCGCGCTCTGCTCTTCGGCGGCGCTGGCGATCTGCAGGTTCATGTCAGTGATCACCGTCACCGCCTCGCCGATGCGCTGCAGGGCGGCCACCGCCTGCTCCACCTGCTCGACGCTGCCCTGGGCCTGGCGGTGGCTGCTGTGCATCGAGCCGACCACCTCGCGGGTGCCGTGCTGCAGGCCTTCGATCACCTGGCGGATTTCCTCCACCGAATCCTGGGTGCGCTTGGCCAGGTTGCGCACCTCGTCGGCCACCACCGCGAAGCCGCGTCCGGCCTCGCCGGCCCGCGCCGCCTCGATGGCGGCGTTGAGCGCCAGCAGGTTGGTCTGCTCGGCGATGGCGCGGATCACCTCCAGCACCGAGCCGATCTGCTCGCTGCTGTTGGCCAGCGCCTGCACCTCTTCCATGGCCGCGCTCATTTCGCTGGCCAGCTGCTCGATGGCGCTGGTGGTGCGCCCGATCACCCCGAGGCCTTCCCGGGTGGCATGGTCAGCGCCACGGGCGGCTTCGGCGGCCTGGGCGGCGCTGCGGGCGACGTCCTGGGCGGTGGCGCTCATCTCGTTGGAGGCGGTGGCCACCTGGTCGACTTCGCGGTACTGCTGCTGCATGCCGGCGCTGGTCTGGCTGGCCACGGCGGCGGACTGGTCGGCGGTGCCGCGGGCGTCCTGCACCGAGCGTTTCACGTCGGCGATGATCGGCTGCAGCTTGTCGAGGAAGCGGTTGAACCAGCCGGCCAGCTCGCCCAGCTCGTCCTGGCGGGCGTAGTCCAGGCGGCGGGTCAGGTCGCCCTCACCGCTGGCAATGTCTTTCAGCATGCTGGCCACACCGAGGATCGGCCGGGTCACGCCCCGGGCGGTAAGCCACACCAGCAGCAGGCCGGCGACGGCTGCGGCAACGCCGAACAGCAACTCCAGCCAGGTGCCCTGGGCATTGCGCACGTCCAGGTCCTGTTGCAGCTCAAGAGCCGGTGCCAGCAGCGTCGACATGGGCACGTCCAGCAGCACGGCCCAGGGTTTGGATTCCGGGATCGGCTGCAGCGGTGCGAGCACCTGCAGGTGGTCATTGGCCTGCTGCTCATGGGCCTTGCCTTCGCGTTGCAGGCTCAGCAGTGCGGAGGCTTCATTCGGGTAGGCCTTGGCCAGGCCCTGGCCGAGCAGGCCGGCATCCGCGCTATAGCCGGCGAGCAGGCCCGCTGGGCTGAGGATGCTGATGGCGCCTTGGCCGTCATACAACCCCTGGCTGCCGGCACTGGCCAGCTGTTGCAGGTTGCTCAGGCTGATGTCCATGCCGACCACCGCGAGCATCTTGCCATCCTCGATCACCGGGAAAGTCAGCGTGGTGATAAGGGTCTTCTGGCCCGAGGCGTCGTCGAAGTAGGGGTCCAGCAGGCAGGGTTTCAGGGTCTTTTTCGGGCAGTTGAACCAGGTGTTGAAGGGGCTGCCGTCGAGCATCGGCGTGGCGTCGCTGATCATCTCTTCGGTGGGCGCCAGGGTGCTGAGCTGGCCACCGCGTTGCGCCCAGTAGGCGGAGAAGCGGCCCACCTCGTTGCTGCCGAGTTCCGTGCGATTGGCGTAGAGCGCGTCACTGCCATCCAGGGCGTTGGGCTCGAACACCAGGTAGAGGCTAAGCAGCTGCGGGTTGGCCTGCAGGGCCTCTTTCACCTGCCCGTTCAGGTCCTCGCGCAGGGCCTGGGTGTCCCGTTGCAGTTTCTGCGCCTGGCGCCTCTGCAGCAGCACCTGGCGGGAGAAGTTGAGGCCATCCTGGTAGGCCGACAGGAAGTAGCGCTGGATGGTCAGCGCCTGCACCTTGCCCTCCCCCTCCATACGCTCGCGGGCCGAGGTCTCCAGCATATGCGCGCTGTTCGCCTTGACCAGTTCGGTGCCGGCGCCCATGCGGTAGAGCGAGATGCCGATCAGCACGGCGACAATGGCCAGCAGGCAGAGGCCGGCCAGCAGGGTGATCTTCCACTGGATGGAAAGTCGGTTGAGGGGCATGGGCAAGGGTCCTGTTTACTTCGAGTCGGCAATTGGGCGCGGACATGGCGCGCCTTTGTATATGGCGGCAGAAAACGGCTTCAACTTGAGTCGGGATGGATCAATGCGCGGTATTGCCCCGGCGTCGAGCCGGTCCATTTCTTGAAGGCCTTGTAGAAGGCGCTGGTGTCGGCAAAGCCCAGCTCGAAGGCCAGCTCGGTGAAGTTACCTTCGCCGTGGTCCAGGCGGGCGATGGCCAGGTCACGCCGGACCTGGTCCTTCAACCCCTGGTAGGACTGCCCCTCCAGGGACAGTTTGCGGCGCAGGGTGGACGGCGCCATGTAGAAGTGGCTGGACAGCGCTTCCACGTCGGGCCAGCGCTCGGGGCGGATGCTGCGCAGGTAGGCGCGGATGCGCGCCGCCAGGCTCTGCGGGTCGCGGTAGCGCACCAGGATGTTCGCCGGCAGGCCAGCAAGGAAGCGCTTGAGGTCGCGAGTGCTGCGGCGCACCGGCAGTTCCAGGCAGTCGGCGTTGAACAGCAGGCGGCTCTGGGGACGGGAGAAGCGCAGGTTGGTGCTGAACATCACCCGGTAGTCCTCGATGTAGTCCGGCACCGCGCAGCGCAGGTCGACACCGAGGATGGGAATGCGCCGCCCGGCCAGCCAGCACATCAGGCCGTGGATCATCAGCCACAGGGTGAAGTAGCTGAAGGCCCGGCACTGCTGCCCTTCCGGCTCATCCAGGGTGATTTCCGCGAGGCCACCCCGACGCTCCAGGCGCGGCGAAAGGCCGTCGAAGACCAGTTCGAGGAAACGCAGGGACAGCTCCAGGGCCGCCCCTACGGTGGGCTCCTTCGCCGCTGCGCGGGTCATGTAGGCGAAGCTGCCGGACTTCATCCGCCGCGGGTTCATGCCGAAGAACTCGTCGTCCATGGTCCGCGCGATGAGCAGCCAAAGCTGCCCGTAGAGCTGCGACGACACGCGCCCATAGGGCTTGGCCAGCAGCTCGGCGGGAATGCCGCTCTGGCTCAGCAGCCCCGAATCGTCAAAGCCCCGCTGGCGGAGTTCCAGCAGGGCTTCGTGGACCAGGCGTACGGAGATGGTGCCTTTCTCGGCGGACGTGCCTGTCATGGGCTCCCTTGGGACTGATTTCCGGCGATGCGGCATTGTAGGGGCTTTACCTGTGGGGGCGAATTCATTCGCTAAGGGCAGCGCAGCTGCCCCAGGAACTACCAATGGCAGGACTGCGTCCTGCTTTGCGAATGAATTCGCCCCCACAAAAGAGCGGAGAATGCGCCTGTCTGCCTGCCCTACCGAATCGCCGTCACCTTGCCTTCCTTCGCCGGCGTCAGTTCCTCGATGCTGATCTCACGCATGCGGAACTTCTGGATCTTGCCAGTCACTGTCATCGGGAAGGCATCCACGAAGCGGAAGAAACGCGGCACCTTGAAGTGGGCGATGCGTTCCTTGGCCCAGGCGCGCAACTCGTCCTCGGTGGCGGTGTGGCCGGGGTGGAACTTGATCCAGGCAACGAGCTCCTCGCCGTACTTGCTGCAGGGAATGCCGATCACCTGCACGTCGGCCACGGCCGGGTGGGTGAAGAAGAACTCCTCCAGCTCGCGCGGGTAAATGTTCTCGCCGCCGCGAATGATCATGTCCTTGCTGCGGCCCACGATGCAGACGTAGCCGTTCTCGTCCATGGAGGCGAGGTCGCCGGTGTGCATCCAGCGGCCCGGATCGATGGAATCGGTGGTCGCCTGCGGGTTGTTCCAGTAGCCCAGCATCACGCTGTAGCCACGGGTGCAGAGTTCGCCGATGGTGCCGCGCGGGACGATCCGGCCCTCGGCGTCGACGATCTTGCTTTCCAGGTGCGGCTGGGTGCGGCCGACGGTGGTCACGCGCAGTTCCAGCTCGTCATCCGGACCGGTCTGCAGGGATACCGGACTGGTCTCGGTCATGCCGTAAGCGATCTGCACTTCGCTCATGTGCATCTCGTTGATCACCCGGCGCATCACTTCGATCGGGCAGGTGGCGCCGGCCATGATGCCGGTGCGCAGGCTGGACAGGTCGAACTCGCCTCGCTGCGGGTGATCCAGTTCGGCGATGAACATGGTGGGCACGCCGTAGAGGGCGGTGGCCTTCTCCTCGGACACGGCACGCAAAGTGGTCAGCGGGTCGAAGGCGTCGCCCGGGTAGATCATGGTGGAGCCGTGGGTCACGCAGCCCAGGTTGCCCATCACCATGCCGAAGCAGTGGTACAGCGGCACCGGGATCACCAGGCGGTCCTGCTCGGTCAGGCCGAGGCTCTCGCCGACCATGTAGCCGTTGTTGAGGATGTTGTAGTGGCTGAGGGTGGCGCCCTTGGGGAAGCCGGTAGTGCCGGAGGTGTACTGGATGTTGATCGGGTCGTCGAACTGCAGGCTGGCCTGGCGTTCGGCCAGGGCTTCGACACTCACCTCCCCTGCCCGCTGCTGCAGTTCAGCCCAGGGCAGGAAGGCGGCCGGCGGCTTGGCGGCGAGACTGACCACGCCACGCAGTTCCGGCAGACGCTCGCAGTTCAGGCTGCCCGGCTCGGCAGCGGCCAGCTCGGGTACCAGGCCGAGGAACATGGCGTGGTAATCGGACGTTTTGAACGCATCGGCGCAGATCACCCAGCGGCAGCCGGACTGCTTGAGGGCGTATTCCAGCTCGCTGCTGCGGTAAGCCGGATTGATGTTGACCAGGATGGCGCCGATCTTGGCGCTGGCGAACTGGGTGATGCACCACTCGGCGCAGTTGGGCGCCCAGATGCCGAGGCGGTCACCGCTATTGAGGCCCAGGGCGAGCAAGGCACGGGCGTGGAGATCCACCGCCTCTGCCAGTTCCTTCCAGCTGTAGCGCAGGCCCTGATGCCTGACTACCAGCGCCTCGCGCTCGGGGAACTTGGCAACCGTGGCATCGAATGCCGCGCCTATGGTCATGGCGAGCAGGTCCTTGTCCTGCCGCCCCCGGGTGTAGCTCTGGTGATTCATGGCTTTCCCTTCTTGTCTTTGTGCTGGGATCGACGCTGATCAACTGGCCTCGACTACGGCAGAGAGGCCCGGTACGTAGTGGGGCTTTATTTACCTTTACGTAAACGTAAAGGTAAATAAAGCCGGTTTTCCTGTCTAGTGACCCATTGGTCGGATAGGGGTTCGGTTGTCCATTGAGCCGTACCTCGGTCTTGGCCGGCTCGATTCCTTGTGGGGGCGAATTCATTCGCGAAGCAGGACAAAGTCCTGCCATCTAGATCCATGGGGCAGCTGCGCTGCCCTTAGCGACTGAAGTCGCCCCCACAGAGAACCCAACCAACCCCCTGTCTTACCGAATGAACACCTGCGTCGTGGTGATCGCCATGTCACCACCCGGCAGTTTGATGTTCTTCACCTTCTCCAGGCTGTCCGGGTCGAACACCGCGATGTCGTTGAAGGTGCCGGCCAGATACAGCTTGCTGCCCTTGGTGTTGAAGGCGACGCAGTAGTAGGTGTGCTCAAGGTTCGCGGCCTTGATCAGCTTCTGCTCCTTGATGTCGTACTTGGCCAGGCGGTTGAGCACGCCAAACATCTGGTTCGGGTCCTTCGGCGAGCGCAGGCCGGTGAAGTACAGCTCGGTCAGCGGCGCGAAGTCCTGGACGGTGGATTTGCCGGTCTTCAGGTCGATGCTGACGTAGCCATAGATGAAGTCGGCGGTGGCCAGGTCCTGCTTCTCATCCTTGAACCTGGCCGTGGTATAGAGCATCGAGAACTCGTGGTTCGGCGTTTGGTGCGGCCAGAAATACAGCACGTCCGGAGCGCTGTAGTTCGGGCGCTGCCAGTTGCGGCCGGGCACCGCCACTTCGTACTTGCCGGTCTGCACGTCCATCTTGTAGATGTCCGGACCGGCGACGAACAGGCTGCCGTCATCGGCGGCGCGCATCAGGTAGACCTGGCGCGGCATCGGGAAGCTGCGCACCGGCTTGGCGTCGAGGCCGTCGCTGGTACGGAACACTTCCAGACGCGGCGGCTTGACCACGTAGTGGTCGCTCATCGTCTGGGTCGGGTTGACCGTGGCGTAGAGCTCCTTGCCGTCCGGGCTCAGGGCGAAGGAGAACATCGAGCGCACCTTCTCCCCCGGATTGCGCGACAGCCTGGCGTGGAACACGGTCTTGCAATCGTCCAGGTCGACGCCGTACAGGTCGCCGAAGTGGTTGTTGAGGATGAAGGCGGTCTTGTTGTCCGGCGCCATCATGGCGGTTCCGGGACCGAAGGCGTCGGGCAGGCGGCAGGTCTTGTACAGGCTGTCGCTGGCCAGATCGACCACGTGCAGGTTGTTCGGATAGTTGGTGGCGATCATGTATTCATGACCGGCCTTCAGCGCCGGACCGGCTGCATCAGCGGCCCAGGCATCGGCGCCCAGTGCGAAGCCGGCGACGGCGGTCGCCAGGCTGGCGATGGCTTTGAGTTTCATGCGGTTTCCCCTCTTGTTCTTGTCGCCGGTCATTTGTCTTTCGGGAATACGGTGCCGAGGTTTCGCCAGTCTTCCGCGGAGTTGGACGCCTGGGCGTTCCAGTCCTGGTAGGTGCTCATCATGTCGGGCACCTGGGCCGGCCACCAGCAGGGGTCGGAGCAGCCATAGAGGTCGGCTTCCATCGGCTGGCACAGCGAGCTCACCCCGCCGAAGGCGTCCACTTCCCAGCCCGGGTCGGTGGTGGCGGTGCATCCGGCCACCGCACTCATGGCCATGACTTCTTCGATGCGATCTTCGGCTGCGGCTTTTTCGAGCATTTGCGCTTTGTTGTTGAGCGGCTTCAGATGTTTCATGTCAGTGCGCCTTCCGCGGAGAGATGTAGCTGCTGATGAAGGCCGGATTGACGGCCATGATGCGGCTGTAGACCTCGATGCCGAAGTCCACCCAGTCGCGCATCAGCTCGCAGTAGTGATAGGTCGGGTGAGTGGGGTCGCCGTAGCGGGCGTAGCTCTCGTGGTAGCAGCCGCCGGAGCACAGGTTGCGGATGCGGCAGGTGTCGCAGCCGGTGCCGGAACGGTCCAGACGCTGGGAGAGGAAGTCGTTGAGCTCGACCTGCTTCACCCCGCTGTGCACATTGCCGAAGGTCGGCATGCTGGAGCCGGTGAAGCGGTGGCAGAGGTTCAGCTCGCCCTTGTGATCCACCGCCAGCATCTTCAGCCCGGCACCGCAGGGCAGCGCCTTCTTGTGGCCCTCGTGGATGTCGGTGATCAGCTGGTGCAGGTTGGAGAAGCCGATGTTGCGGTGCTCCAGCGCCGCCTCCAGGTAGCGACGACCCAGGGCCTTCATGTTCGCGAAGACTTCCACCAGTTCCTCGCTGGTGAGGTTGTAGTTCGCCATGTCGCCCGAGGTGACCGGCGCGAAACCGACTTCGGCGAAGCCCAGCTCGTTGAACAGGTGGTTCCAGATGGTCTCGACGTCGGTGATGCCACGGGTCAGGGTCACCCGTGCGCCCACCGGCCGGCTGCGATAGCGCGAAAGCAGCAGGTCGACCTTGCGCCGCACCACGTCATAGGTGCCCTGCCCGCCCACGGTGATGCGGTTGCGGTCGTGCACGGTCTTCGGTCCGTCGATGCTGATCGACAGCCCGAAGCGATGCTTGTTGAGGTAGTCGATGATCTCCTCGGTGAGCAGCGTGGCGTTGGTGGTCATGATGAACTCCACCTGCTTGCCGGCCTCGGCGAAGCGACGCTCACAGTAGTCCACCATGTGCTCGATCAGCGGCCGGTTGGACAGCGGCTCGCCACCGAAGAACACCACGCTGTAGCGCTCTTCATCGGGCGATTCGCGGAGCAGCATTTCCACCGAGGCCTCGGCGGTTTCCGCGCCCATTTTCTTGCCGGCGGAAGGCTTGTCCAGGTCTTCCTTGTAGCAGTAGGTGCAGCTCAGGTTGCAGCCGGTGTTGACGTTCAGCACCACGGTATTGAGCGCCGTGCGCTCGACCTTGGCGATGCCGATTTCCGGCGTCAGCGGCGAGCCGTCGCTCACCACTTCCAGCGCGATCAGCTCGCGCAGGGTTTCGTTGATGTCCTGCCCGGCGAAACGCCCGCCCAGGCGTTGCACCAGGTCCTCGGACGAGCAGCTCTGCTGGCGCAGCGCGTCGATGATGCCGCCGGTGACTTCGTCGGCGGCGAACAGCGAACTGCTCGGGATATGGAACAGCATGCGGTCGGCATCCACTCGCACTTCGTGCAGGTTGCGTTCGACCAGATTCAAGATTGCGCCCATGGCGACCTCCCGGAATTCATCCCAATCGTCGTTGCGAATCCGGGCGGGGCAGCCCCGCCCGAGCCGATACCGCTTACGGGATCGGCGGGTTGTTCCAGCGTTGCACGGTGACGATCAGATGGCCTTCACCCTTCTGGCCGCCCTCTTCCAGCTGGGCGATTACCTTCAGGTTGCCGGCGTTGTTGGTCATCATCTTGCGTTCCGGGTTCGGGCCGGCGCCGCCGGGGATGAAGACACCATCCTTCTGCATCACGCCAGCGAACTTCACGTCCTCGTCATCCTTGGCACGCTCGTCGAAGGGTTCGACTGACCACTTCGCCGGCAGGTAGCCGATGCGGTAGGGCTGGCCATCGGCGCCCTTGCCCCAGGCCTCGGCCTCGAAGCGGCCCTGCACCTTGGGCGTGGAGCCACCGTTCTCGCCGACACGGGCGATGGAGAACGCGGGCACTACCTTCACTTCGGCAATGTCCTTGTACACCGCGAGGTCGACACCCTTGAGTTCGCCCAGGGCGACGCTGCGCACGCCAGGTGCGGCATCGGCGGCAGCCTTGACCTTGACGCGAACCTGCTTCGGCGTGACTTCCAGCACCTTCACCACCTCGACGCCGGCACCGAGGTCCGGGGTGCCCTTCAGGCCACTGCCCACCAGGGTCAGCTCGGTCTCGCTGCCGGCCTTGATGAAGGCGGGCTGCACAGCCAGCAACTTGGCGTTGCCGTCTTTGGCGGCGCTGAAGTCCAGTCCGCGTTCGTCGTGCTCGGCCTCGAACATGCGGCCCTTCATCTCGCCGTTCAGGGCAGCGAAGACCTGACGCAGGTTGGTCTCGCCGACCTTCACGTTGCCGCGCCATTCGTAGCCGTTGTAGAGGATGGCCGAGCCGCTGCCGTTGAACGGCGTGCCGTCGGCGTACTGCCCCTTCACCTCGACCTTGAAGGTGTCACCGGCCTCCAAGGTTACGGTCATCACGCCGCGCACATCACCCTTGGTGAGCATGTGGCCGCTGAAGCTCCATTGTCCCGGCAAGGCATCGGCCTTGGGCTTGGCCTTCTGCCAGTCGGCCCAGGCCTGGTTTTCCAGCGGGAAGCGCTTGGCCAGCTCCGGCACCATTTCCTTGAGGGCGAGATCCAGCCAGTCGCGGTCGCGGGACTGCGCCTGGTATTCGAGAGACGGCCACTGGCCGAGGTGGAAGTTGACCAGGTGTTCCCACTCCTTGGCGGGACGGCGCTGCAGGGCGACGCGGGCACCGGAGTGGCAACGGCCGCACATCTGGCTGAGCTGGTCGTCGAACTGCTCGACGGTGTTCAGGCGACGCTCCATGGCATAGCGCACGCCATCGGTTTCGCTGGGGGCCAGGCCCTGCTTGTCGGCCAGGTATTTGACCAGGGTGCGGCGGTCGTCGTCGCTGATCTGAAGGCCGTGCATCACTTGCATGCGCGCGATGCTCATCAGCCAGCCTTCGGGCGTCTTGCGCTGGTGGCTGATGCGACTATAGGAATCGTTGCCCTCGGGGATGTGGCAACCCATGCACTTGGACTTGAGGAGGGCTGGACCCTCCTCGGCTGCATGGGCCTGGGCGAACATCAGGGACGCCATGGCCAGTGCCAGGGTGCCCGCGTGCTGCCGGAGTCGAGTCGTCTTCAAGGTCAGACCTCCACGGTGTTGTTCTTATGATTTGCACCCCACGGCGGAGCGGGTGCAGTTGTCACGGCAAATACATAATGCGTGCCATTCCAATGAAAGTCCTTTTATAACAACGATTTAGCCGTAAAAATCAGGTGTGGCGGGAATGCTGGCGATGGGCGACGGCGTCTAATTTCGCGACAGACTGTTCCACGCTGAGACTGCGCCCCGCAGCATCCAGTAAAGGTAGACAGTGCGACTGTTCCAGTCCCGTCTCAGCCAGTCTCAAAGTGCAACAGCGAGCATTTCCGAGGTAGCCGGAATAAGCCAAATAAATCCTTTTAAATCATTGCCTTACCTGTATTTACCGGCCTTGGCATGGGGGTTGCGAAAGGCGGGTACAACTTCAATGAACAGAGGCTTCCCCCATGCTCGCTGACCTGCCTGTCCTCCCCCAGACCAACGCCTTCCTCAATCGCAAGCTGAAGATGCTGATCGGCGCCGAATGGCAGGACGCCGCCAGCGGCAACACCATGAGCTTCCGTAATCCTGCGACGGGCGAAGTCCTCGGCAACGTGCCCTCCGCCAGTGCCGAAGACGTCGACCGTGCCGTGCAGGCCGCCCGCCAGGCCTTCGATGACTCCGCCTGGAGCCGCCTGCGCCCGCGCGAGCGGCAGAACCTGCTGTGGCGCCTGGCCGACCTGATGGAGCGCGACGCCCAGGAGCTGGCCGAGCTGGAATGCCTGAACAACGGCAAGAGCGCCGCCGTGGCCCAGGTGATGGACGTGCAGCTGGCCATCGACTTCCTGCGCTACATGGCCGGCTGGGCCACCAAGATCGAAGGCGCCACGGTCGATGCCTCCCTGCCGCTGATGCCCCATGACCAGTTCCACGGCTACATCCGCCGCGAAGCCGTCGGAGTGGTCGGCGCCATCGTCGCCTGGAACTTCCCGCTGCTGCTGGCCTGCTGGAAACTCGGTCCGGCGCTGGCCACCGGCTGCACCGTGGTGCTCAAACCCGCCGACGAAACCCCGCTGACCGCCCTCAAGCTCGCCGAGCTGGTGCTGGAGGCCGGCTACCCGGCCGGGGTGTTCAACGTCATCACCGGCACCGGCCTCAATGCCGGCGTCGCCCTCACCCGCCATCCGGGCGTGGACAAGCTGACCTTCACCGGCTCCACCGAAGTCGGCAAGCAGATCGGCAAGGCGGCCATGGACAACATGACCCGCGTGACCCTGGAACTCGGCGGCAAGTCACCGACCATCGTCCTGCCTGACGCCAACCTCGCCGAAGCCGCCGCCGGCGCTGCCAGCGCGATCTTCTTCAACCAGGGCCAGGTCTGCTGCGCCGGCTCGCGCCTGTACGTGCACCGCAAGCATTTCGACAACGTGATCGCCGACATCGCCGGCATCGCCAACGGCATGAAGCTGGGCAACGGCCTCGACCCGAGCGTGCAGATGGGCCCGCTGATCTCCGCCAAGCAGCAGGACCGCGTCACCGGCTACATCAACCTCGGCCGCGAACTGGGCGCCACCATCGCCTGCGGTGGCGAAGGCTTCGGCCCCGGCTACTTCGTCAAGCCGACGGTGATCGTCGACGTCGACCAGCAGCACCGCCTGGTGCAGGAAGAAATCTTCGGCCCGGTGCTGGTGGCGATGCCCTTCGACGATGTCGACGAGGTGGTGCGCATGGCCAACGACAACCCCTATGGCCTGGGCGCCAGCGTCTGGTCCAACGACCTCGCGGCGGTGCACCGCATGGTGCCGCGCATCAAGTCCGGCTCGGTCTGGGTCAACTGCCACAGCGCCCTCGACCCGGCCCTGCCCTTCGGCGGCTACAAGCTCTCCGGCGTCGGCCGCGAAATGGGCGCGGCGGCCATCGAGCACTACACCGAGCTGAAGTCGGTGCTGATCAAGCTCTGAGTGCCCGGACGACCTTTGTTCTGATGGGTTTCGTACCTCTACCCATCCTACAAAGGCGCCACGCCCTTGCCCCACCTGTGGGGGCGAATTTATTCGCGAATGAATTCGCCCCCACAACCCACCATCCGCAGCACAGCCCCGCCTCCGTGGGCGAACTAGACTGATAGAGGTCGGAATGACAGCAAGCGCTGTCATTCGAACCGCAGTCGAAATGACATCACACGCCGCATGTTGTTGATCTGAAAGGATTTCACTTCTGGCACGGAATGTGACGAGGACCCTTTGCCATACAACAGTCGAAGGGAACCATCATGAAAGTCCCCAGTTTCACCCTGTGCCTTGTCCTGCTCGCTTCATCCCCCGCCTTCGCTGCGGAAGTCCTCTCCGAAGTTCCTGACACCACCGCCGGCAAAGCGGGCGGCGGCATGACCGGACTGATGCTCGGTGCCATCGGCGGACCGGCTGGTGCCATCGCCGGCGCCGCGGTGGGCTACTTCGGTGGCGGTGCCGCCCAGCAAGCCACCGGCCTCGCCGAACCCGCCTACATGGTGAAGATGGATGACGGCTCGGTGCAGCGCTTCCGCTCCCCCGGCAAGCATTTCAAGCCGGGTGATCAGGTCGTGGTGCGCGGCATCCGCATCGAAGCCGTGAACTGAAGTCGCAGCGCCCCTCTCCCGACAGGACAGGGGCGCCGGCGCGGGTCACTTGTTCAGCGCCTCTTCCGCTGCGGCAATCTCCGCCTGGCGCTTGGCGATCATGTCGCCGATCGGCGGCCCCTGGAAGCGCCGTGCCTCGAAGGCGAACCAGACGATCCCGGTGAGGATCAGGAAGCCGATGGTGATGTACAGCGCCCAGTCGTTTGGCGGCTGGATGCCGATGATGAAGATCAGCGCCATCGAGATGATCGACAGGATCGCCACCAGCGAGAACAGGCCGCGCCCTAGATTCCACGGCCCCATGCGCGGCCACTTGGCCGTGCCGAAGGTGAACAGCCCGAGCACGATCGGGATGGCGAAGGAGAAGAACAGGAAGATCACGGTGCACGACACGACGATGGTGTAGACCGGCGTTTCGCCGATGGACACCAGCGACGAGCCCCAGACAAACAGCACCGCCAGCGTGGCGCCGGTCCAGATCGCCGCCACCGGGGTACGGTGGGCCGGCGAGACGCTGGCCAGTGCCTTGGACGCCGGCAGGCCGCCGTCGCGGGCGAAGGCGTAAATCATCCGCGAAACCGAGGTCACCGTGGCCAGGCCGCAGAGGATCTGCGAGATGAAGATGGCCAGGTAGAGCAGTTCCTTCACTGTCGAATTCACCTGGGTGTCCATGGCCCAGAAAAACACGTTCCAACCCTGAGCCGCCGCCTCTTCCATGCTTGGCAGCATCAGCACGAAGGCGCTCAGCATCAGCCAGCCGAACAGCAGCGACCAGACCACCGACATCACCATGCCGCGCGGCACCGAGTGGGCCGCCTGCACGGTTTCCTCCGAGGTGTGGGCCGAGGCGTCGTAGCCGGTGATGGTGTAGATCGGCAGCAGCAGGCCGAGGAGGAAGATCCAGCCGTTGGACACTTCCGGCCAGACGTTGCCACCGGTCGCGCCGGAGAAGTTGCCGAAGGTCCAGAGCCGGGAGAACTCGTAGCTCGGCGCGGCCGCCAGGCAAACGATGGTCAGGGCGATGGCCGTGGCGAAGATCAGGTAGCCGGAAAAGTCCGTGAGCTTGGCCGTCAACCCGATGCCGAAGTGGTTACAGAGCGCCTGCCCGCCAGTGAGGATGGCGAGGAAGATGATGCGCGTGGTGATGGTGTCTTCCATGCCCAGCATCGGTCCGAAGGAGCCGAAGAAGAAATAATAGGTGCCGACGTTGATCGCCCCCAGCACGGTCACCAGGCCCAGCAGGTTGAACCAGGCGGTGAGCCAGCCGGTGAAGCGGTTGCCGAGGATCGAGCCCCAGTGGTACAGCCCGCCGGCCGTGGGATAGGCCGAGGCGATCTGCGCCATGGCCACGGCGAAGACCCCGGAGATCATGCAGCCCAGCGGCCAGCCGATGCCGATGGAGGCACCACCTGCGCCGGAGGTGCCCTGGGCCAGCGAGTTGATGCCGCCGGACAGGATGCAAATGATGGAGAAGGAAATCGCGAAGTTGGAGAAGCCGCCCATGCGTCGCGACAGCTCCTGGGCATAGCCCATGCTGTGCAACAGCTTGACGTCATCGTCCTGATGCGTGGAGCCGTGTTGGCCTGCAGGATTCATCTTGGGTGCCCTTTGTTGGGAATGGATTGCTCCATGCGGCGGTTCGGGCACCTTCCCCGCCGACTCTCAGACAGCCTGTCGTACTGCTCCCATCCCCGTTACAAACCGGTCAGCGGGCGTGCCCGAACCCGCCGCTGGCCGGACAACGAAAACCTTCAGTAACGCTCGAAGCCGCGTTGCAGCTCCCAGTCGGTGATACGCCGGTCGTACTCCTTCTGCTCCCACTCGGCGGTGTGCACGTAATGGTCGACCACCTCGTCGCCGAAAGCCTTGCGCAGCATGGCCGAGCCCTTGAGGGCGGCCGTGGCTTCGCGCAGGGTCTTGTCGACTTCCGGCAACTGGTCGTTCATGTAGGCGTCGCCCTCGAAGGGGGCTGCCAGTTCGAGTTGTTCGTCGATGCCCGCCAGCCCCGCGGCGATCAACGCGGCGAAGGCGAGATAGGGGTTGAGGTCGGCACCGCCGATGCGGCACTCGATGCGCACCGACTTGCTGCCCTCGGCGCAGAGGCGGAAGCCGGCGGTGCGGTTGTCGCGGCTCCATACCGCGCGGGTCGGCGCGAAGGTACCGGCCTGGAAGCGCTTGTAGGAGTTGATGTAGGGCGCGAGGAAATAGGTGACTTCGCTGGCGTACTTGAGCTGCCCGGCCACCCACCCGCGCATCAGCTTCGACATGCCGAACTCGTCCTTGGGATCGTAGAACATCGGCTTCTTGCCTTTCTTGTCCCAGAGCGAGCTGTGGATGTGGCAACTGGAGCCGGCCAGGTCATAGCGCCACTTGGACATGAAGGTGATCGACTTGCCCTGCTGGTAGGCGATCTCCTTGCAGGCGTGCTTGATGATGGCGTGGCGGTCGGCCATGGTCAGGGCGTCGGCGTAGCGGACGTTGATCTCTTCCTGCCCGGGCCCCCACTCCCCTTTCGAGTTCTCCACCGGCACCCCGCAGGCCTGCAGGTGCTTGCGGATCGCCCGCAACACGGGTTCCTCGCGGGTGGTCTGGAGGATGCTGTAGTCCTCGATGTAATGCGACGCCGTCTTCGGATGGCTGTAGTTGCGCCGGTGGATGGCGTCGTAGCTCTCGTCGAAGAGATAGAACTCCAGCTCCGAGGCGAACATGCCTGTATAGCCACGCTCGGCCAGCCGGGCCACCTGCTTGCGGAGGATAGCGCGCGGGCTGTGGGGCAGGTCCTCGCGGTGGTGATGGTCGAGCACATCGCAGAGCACCAGCGCCGTGCAGTCCAGCCAGGGCACCCGGCGCAGGGTGCTCATGTCCGGCTTCAGCACGAAGTCGCCGTAGCCCTTGCTCCAGCTCGCCGCGGCATAGCCCGGCACCGGCTCCATGTCGATGTCGTCGGCCAGCAGGTAGTTGCAGCAGTGCGTCTCCTCGAAGGCGCTGTCGACAAAGAATTCTGCCTGGAAGCGTTTGCCAACCAATCGTCCCTGCATGTCCACCATGCAGGCCAGCACCGTGTCGATCTCGCCGCTGGCAACGGCTTGCTTGAGTTCGTCGAAGCTGAGGAGAGGTTCGCTCATGAGGCGGTCCTTTGGTCGGGGGACTGCCGAAAGCTTAGTTCAGGAATGGAAAGTGCAAGGCTTGCCCGCACCAGGACGGTGCGAACGGCGTAGATCGGGGAATTTGCGGGGGTTTTGCTGTATCGAGATCCCCATTGTACGGCCGAACTGTGGGGGCGATTTCAATCGCTAAGCAGGACGAAGTCCTGCCATTCGGTTCCTCGGGGCAGCTGCGCTGCCCTTAGCGAATGAATTCGCCCCCACAGGAAAGCGAGCTCGTCTTTGTGCCTGAAACCCACAAAAAAACCGGCAGGCGTGAAGGCGCCTGCCGGAAATCGAGGGTTCGAATCAATGGGAGATGCAGACCGACTTCAGCTCGGTGTACGCCTCGATCACTGCGCGGCCGAACTCGCGGCCCATGCCGGACTGCTTGACGCCGCCGAAGGGCATGTTCGGGTCCAGCAGCACGTGGGCGTTGACCCACACGGTGCCGGCCTCGATGCGCGGCACCAGGTTCATCGCCTTGGACAGGTCGTTGGTCCAGAGGCTGGCGGCCAGGCCGTACACGCTGTCGTTGGCCAGTTCGATCATGGCGTCCTCATCGGTGAAGGGGATCACCGACAGCACCGGGCCGAAGACCTCTTCGCGGGACACGGTCATCTCGTGGTTCACATCGGCCAGCACGGTGGGCTGGACGAAGAAGCCGTCGCCTTCCAGGCGCTCGCCACCGGCCACCACGCGGGCGCCTTCCTGGCGGGCCAGGTCGATGTGCTTGAGCACGTTCAGCTGCTGCTTGCGCGACACCAGCGGGTTGATCGCCGCGTCCTGGTCCATGCCCGGACCGATCGACAGGCCCTTCACCGCAGCGGCCAGGCGCTGGACGAAGGGCTCGTAGATGGACTGGTGCACGTAGAAGCGCGAGGCCGCGGCACACACCTGGCCGTTGTTCAGCAGGCCGCCGAGCAGCGCGCCCTGTACGGCCTTCTCCACGTCGGCATCGGCCAGCAGGATCATCGGGTTCTTGCCGCCCAGTTCCAGGGCGAAGCGGGTCATGTTCTCCATGCAGGCCACGCCGACGCTCTTGCCCACGGCGGTGGAGCCGGTGAAGGACACCTTGCTGATCAGCGGGTGCGAGGCCAGGGCGTTGCCCACGGTGCTGCCGCCGCCGGTGACGACGTTGAACACGCCGGCTGGGATGCCCGCTTCGAAGGCCAGTTCGGCCAGGCGCAGGGCGGTCAGCGGGGTTTCGCTGGCGGGCTTGATGACCACGGTGCAGCCGGTGGCCAGCGCCGGCATGGCCTTCCAGGTGGTGATCATCAGCGGGAAGTTCCACGGCACGATGCCGGCGACCACGCCCACCGGCTCACGACGGGCGAAGGCGGTGAAGCGCGAGCCCGGCGGAATCGGGATGGACACGTCCATGGTCTGACCTTCGATCTTGGTCGCCCAGCCGGCCATGTAGCGCATGAACTCGACGGTGGCGCCGACGTCCAGCATGCGCGACATGTTGATCGACTTGCCCTGGCTCAGGGTCTCCAGCTGGGCCAGTTCCTCGGCGTTCTCTTCCACCAGGGCGGCGAAACGCAGCAGGATGCGCTCGCGGTCGGCCGGACGCAGGCCGGACCAGACGCGGGACTTGAACGCCTGGTGGGCAGACTTCACGGCGCGATCCAGGTACTCCAGCGGCACGTCAGGCACGTGGGCGATGGCTTCGCCGGTGGCCGGGTTCAGCACCGGGGTCGTCGGGCCTTCCGGCAGCACCCACTGGCCGTCGATGAAGCAACCGTGGCGGCGCTCCAGGAATGCCGCCACCTGCGGCAGGATTTCAACCTTGCTCATGCTCGATCCTCATTATCCGTGGGCCGGGCGCCTGCCCGGCGCCATCATTATTTCTGTGCGCCCAGGAAGCAGCCGACCGCGTGACGGCCGTCGGCATCAGCCATCCCGGCATAGGGCATGTAGGTACCGGCGACGAAGGACTGGGGCTGGGCAATGAACTGCTCCAGGCTGTCCAGCTTCCATTCCACCGCTTTGGACTTCATCGCCTGGGAGTAACTGAAACCAGCCAAGCTGCCGGATTTGCGGCCATACAGGCCGTGCAGGTTGGGGCCCATCATGGCCGGACCGCCCTGCTTGGCCGAATGGCACACCGAGCAGTCGCTGCCAAACAGCACTTCGCCCTTCTGCACCTGTTCCGGCGCGCAATCCGCAGCCAGCGCGGACTGGGCCGCCAGCAGTACCAGGAGGCCGGATAGCAGCCCCATCTTGCGTTTGTGCATCAACTCACCACCTCGATCGTCCACAGGCCCGCCCCGCGCGGCTGCAACGGCACGCGCGGAATCAGGGCCGATGTCCGGATTCTCTGTGTTGGGAGGAGTCGAGGTTTTTTTGTCTGTGCCAGACGTATTGGCAGGGCTGCCAGACAAGCCGGGAGCGGGCGATAAACACCTGTAGGGGCGAATTCATTCGCCAAGCAGGACGCAGTCCTGTTGTAGGTTGGTCCGAGGAACGAGGCCCAACAACACAGTCACATTCCTGCAGACTCTGGCTTCCCTCACCCCAACCCTCTCCCAGAGGGAGAGGGGGCTGACAGTGCTGGCCTGCGAGTAACCTGTGTCTCCTGTGGGGGCGAATTCATTCGCCAAGCAGGACACAGTCCTGCCCCAGAGCCCCCAGGGGGCAGCTGCGCTGCCCATCGCGATTGAAATCGCCCCCACAAAAAGAAGACCAAGGCGGAGCGCCGGGGGGCTGGCTGGGCGGGCACCTGTGGGGGCGAATTCATTCGCCAAGCAGGACGCAGTCCTGCCCTAGAGCCCCCAGGGGGCAGCTGCGCTGCCCTTGGCGATTGAAATCGCCCCTACAGGGAGATCGCCCCTGAGCGGATCGCGATCAACCCTGGCTGTACTGCTTGCGGTATTCGCTGGGGGATACGCCGAAGCGCGCCTTGAAGGCGGTGGAGAAGTAGCTGGAATCGGTGAAGCCCCACGCGTAGCCAAGGGCCGAGAGCTTCTGCTCACCAGTGGAGTGGCGCAGGCTTTCGGCGCAGAAGTCCAGGCGGCGGTTCTTGATGTACTGCGCCACCACCAGGCCCTTCTTGGCGAACATGCGGTACAGGCCACGCACCGAAACCCCCACCTCGCGGGCGATGGTTTCCGGGCAGAGTTCCTCGGCGCAGATGTTCTCGTCGATGAAGCGCAGGGTCTTGCGGAACAGGCGCTCGTGGGCGTCCTGCTCCACTTCGGCGGCGCACAGGGCCGGGCGCAGCAAGCTCACCATCGCTTCCAGGGTCGCTTCGCTTTCGGGCAGGCTGAGGTTGTTCTGTTGCGTGGATTCGATGATCAACCGGTTGGCCATCACCGCCACCGGTGAACTGGCCGGGATGCGCTGGGCGCAGCGCACACCGGAGAAGCGCAGGCCCTGCTCGACGATGTGGCGCGGCACGATCAGCGAGAGCTGGCGGGAGTTCTCGTGGTAGACGAAGTCGCTGGGCAGGGTGGAGTCGATCAGGGTGATGTCGCCGGGCGCCAGCTCGATGCTGTTGCCGGCCTGCTCCATACCTGCGCGGCCCGCGAGCTGGAAGGCCAGGTAGAAATGCTTGCCTTCGCTCTGCGCCACTTCCTTCGGGGTGCGGTACAGGCGTGCCTGGGCGACGTCGACGAAGCTCAGCTTGATCGCGCCGGCCTTGTGCTCGCGAATGGCTCCGGAAAACTCCGAGCCCAGCAGCTTGGCGCCAAAGCGCCCGCAGACCTGGTTGATACCCTGCAGCCACTCGTCGAAGCGGTCTGCCCTCACTGATTGTGCTGTCATCATGGCTTTCTCAGCCTCACGCTAGGCGTTGTTCTTGTTATCCGGCGCTGCCGGGTTCACCTCGTCCGTGACTGCCGCCCGCTCGGGGCGGCTGCTTTACCGCAATCCACCGAATCGCTGATAGAAGTTCTCTCCGGCGTCGGGCAACGGACCATCCGCGGTTTCCAGCGCCGCATTCAGCCATTCCTCCGCCTTGGCGAAGATGAGTCGGTAGATGTTGCGGCACAGCTGGCGCGCCGCGCGGCCTTCCCAATCGCCCGGAAGGAGTTCGTCGGGCAGTTGCGGGTCACGCAGCAGCAACTTGCGGTATTCGTGGATCAGCAAGGTTCGAGCCAGGAAACAGTCGGCCGGCTGCAGGTTCTCCTGCTCGCGCAGGGCCTGCCAGAGCGGGCGGAACAGCTGGATGAACTCGCTGTAGTGCGTGCCCAGCTCGTCGATGTTCCAGCTCTCGCGAACCTGCATGCGCAGGGCCTTGGAGGCCAGCACGTCCTGGGAGCGGGTCTCGAACACGATGCTGTCTTCCAGCGCATCCAGTTCCTGCAGGGTGGCGGTCAGGTCCACCCGGTCGCAGCGCGGATTGGCCAGCACGGTGGGCGAAATCGCACCAAAACCTTGCCACTCCAGCTCTTCGCGCACCTGTTTGCGCTTGTCCTGGGGCAGCTGCGAAAGCACCACCAGGGACCACGCGCCATCCCAGGCTGGAACGCTGGAGCTGTACACCCGCTTGAAGGCCTTCTCGAACCGCCGACGACCGGTGCCGGTCAGGCTGTAGTAACTGCGTCGGCCGACCTTCTCGGCACTCAGCCAGCCTTCCTTGGTCAGGCGGAAGATGGAGGTGCGGATCAGCCGCTCATTGATGCCCATGGGCTCCAGCAACTGGATCAGGCTACCCAGCCAGACGGTACCGCCATGGGGTTCGATGGCATCGCCGTAGAGGGTGATGATCAGCGAACTGGCACGAATGGGCGTCTGCTGCTGGAAGCGGGTGACGAGTTGATCCAAGGGCACGAGCGAAGTCATGGGCATACTGGAAACGGAAAAAATGCCGAATATACCCGCAGGCTCATCGGCATGACCATTGGAGAACATCCCCGTTGTGCGAAGACCGCACTCATTGCGACGAACTGCCTTTCGGGCGCAGCCCACGGTCGGCGATGCGCGGGCGGTCGGCTTCCACCTCGGCCAGGGGCTCACAGACCACCATGGCCTGCAAGCAACGCTGGGCCAGCAGCTGGTATTCGCGGGTGCCGGCCTGCTTCCAGGACACTTCCTCGTCGCTGAGGCTGCGCTTGACCTGCGCCGGCGCGCCCATCACCAGGGATTGCGCCTCGCAGCTGAAGCCGGCCTTGACGAAGGCGGTGGCCGACACGAAGGAGCGCGCACCGATCCGCGCGCCGTCCATCACCACCGCGTTCATTCCCACCAACGCGTCTTCACCGATGCGGCAACCGTGCAGCACGGCACCGTGACCGATATGGCCATTGCGCTCGACTACCGTGTCGCTTTCGGGAAAGCCGTGCATCACGCAGGTGTCCTGGATGTTGGCGCCCTCCTCCAGGATGATCCGGCCGAAGTCGCCCCGCAGGCTGGCCAGGGGGCCGACGTAACAGCCCGGCCCGATGATCACGTCACCGATCAGCACGGCGCTGGGATGCACGTAGGCGGTGGGATGCACCACCGGGGTCAGACCATCGAGGCTGTAGCAGGTCATCGCAGGGCTCCTTCTTCTTATAGGTTCACGCCGCGCCGTGGCGGCGGCTCTGTACGGTGACGAAGCGGCGGGAAACGAAGGCACCATCGGTGATCGAGGCGTTGGCCGCCGGGTTGCCGCCGCTCGCGTGGAAGTCGCTGAAGGCCGCGGATTGGTTGACGAACACGCCGCCATCGAAGTTGACCGACAGGGCCACGGCGACGTCCTGGGACAGTTGTTCGGCCTGGTCCAGCACCGCCTCGTCAGTGGAGTACACGCCCAGGGTCAGGGCGCCCTTCTCGGCGATCACTTCAGCGGCCAGGCGCAGGCTGTGCGCGGTGTCGTCGGTGGCGATGACGAAGGCGATGGGACCGAAGCGCTCTTCGGAATAGGCATCGCGGTCGGCGGCGTCCACCTTCAGCAGCAGCGGCGTATGGACGCGCGCGCCGGGGAATTGCGGATGCTCGCGGGCCTCGCTGTCCAGCAGCACCTCGCCCAGTTGGCGGCAAGCCTGGATGCGCTGGGCGGTGGCCTCGGACTGGATGGCGCCGATCACCGCACAGGCACGCTCGTTGTCGGCGAGGAAGCTCTTCACGGCGCCGGCCAGGGTCTGGGCAACCTCGTCGAAGCCCAGTTGCTCTTCACCATTGCGAATGCCACCGCGCGGCACGTAGATGGCCTGGGTGGTGGTACACATCTGACCGGAATAGAGGCTCAAGGAGAAGGCCAGGTTGCGGGCAACGGCCTTGATGTCACGCACACTGTCGATGATCACGCTGTTGATGCCGGCCTTTTCGGTGAAGACCTGGGCCTGGCGGGCGTTGTCTTCCAGCCAGTTGCCAAAGGCGCTGGAGCCGGTGAAGTCCACCAGTTTCACGCGCGGGTCCAGGGCCAGGCGCTGGCTGACAGGCGCTTCCGGGGTGTCCACCACCAGGCTCACCAGGGCCGGATCGAAGCCCAGTTCAGCCAGGACGTCCTGGGCGACCTTGACGCTCATGGCCACCGGCAGGATGGAGCCGGGGTGCGCCTTGATCAGCACCGGGTTGCCGGTGGCCAGGCTGGCGAACAGGCCGGGATAGGTGTTCCAGGTGGGGAAGGTCGAGCAGGCGATCACCAGCGACAGGCCACGCGGAACGATGTGCCAACGCTTGTCCAGCACCAGCGGGTCCTGCTTGCCCTGGGGCTTGGTCCAGCGCGCCGCTTCCGGCACTTCCGCCATGGCGCGCCAGGCGTAGGCCAGCACTTCCAGGCCACGGTCCTGCGCGTGGGGGCCACCCGCCTGGAAGGCCATCATGTAGGCCTGGCCGCTGGTGTGCGTCGGGCTGAGGGTGTTCAGGCGCTGGAGGATTTCCAGGCAAGCACCGACCCGTGCCTTCGGACCGGCATCACGCCAGGCCGGCAGCGCCGCCTGTTGGCGCGAAAGCAGCGCGTCGGCGTCGTATTGGTCGTAGCTCACATGCAGGTCGAAGCCGTAGGGCGAACGTTCGGCACCCGCACGACCGACAGCTTGCGGCCCTTCCAGGACGAAGTGCTGACCCAGCAATGCTTCGAAGGCCGCCTGGGCACCCTTAACTGCTTCTTCCGGGTACTGCTTGAGGCTTTCCGGGAAGGGCGACCAGTAGCCGCGCTCGCTGATGGCCTGGACGGCGCGCTCGAGGGTGCCGCGATGGTGCTCGAACAGCTCGAGGGCGGAGGCGCGGGCGGTGGTCGACATGGAACAACTCCTCAACAAGGCAGATGAAGCCACAAGGTGGCGCAAAGCGATTCGCTTGATACTGAATTTTGTATCACATCACTCTGCAACATAAAAGCTTAGCTACCTGTATCAGATGACGACCGGTCATCGGTACGTGTTATGCGCCCCGAATAACCGGAAAAACCCTTTAAATACGGCATAAAAATGGGCAACACAACACTTGGCAATCTGTCCTCTGGTAGCAAAGATTCCGCACATGAGACACATAAATCATATCTTCAATTCTTGTTTTGTATCGCTTTGTGGTTATACTCCGGCCAAAGTCGCCCCGCCCTCAGCGCGGCAGACACAGGAACGGACTCCACCCCGAACCCACTTATAAGAGCGGCTCGCAAAAGCCGCGCGTGCACCTGAGGAAGAGTCGACATGCCTCATACCCTTGCTGTCCTGCCGCCTGAGCAGGGTGTCCGCCTGATCACCCTGCAGCGCCCGGAAGCGCTCAATGCGCTCAATACCGAGCTATTGGGTGAGCTGGCCGCCGAACTGGACGCCGCCGAGCAGGACGCGGAGACCCGCGTCGTGGTCATCACCGGCAGCCGCAAGGCTTTTGCCGCCGGTGCCGATATCAAGGAAATGGCCGAGCGCGACCTGGTGGGCATCCTCAACGACCCGCGCCTGGCCCACTGGCAGCGCATCACCCGCTTCAGCAAGCCGCTGATCGCCGCCATCAATGGCTTCTGCCTGGGCGGCGGCTGCGAACTGGCCATGCACGCCGACATCCTCATCGCCGGCGAAGACGCACGTTTCGGCCAGCCGGAAATCAACCTCGGGATCATGCCCGGCGCCGGCGGCACCCAGCGCCTGCTGCGCGCGGTCGGCAAGTCCCTGGCCATGCAGATGGTGCTCACCGGCGAAGCCATCGATGCCCGCCACGCCCAGCGCGCCGGCCTTGTCAGCGAAGTGACCCAACCCGAATTCACCGTCGAACGCGCCGTCGCCATCGGCCGTGTCATCGCCCAGAAAGCTCCGCTGGCGGTGCGTCTGGCCAAGGAAGCGCTGCTCAAGGCCGAAGACACTGACCTTGCCAGCGGCCTGCGTTTCGAACGCCACGCTTTCACCCTGTTGGCCGGCACCCGCGACCGCGAGGAAGGTATCCGCGCCTTCCAGGAAAAGCGCCGCCCCGAATTCACCGGCCAGTAAGCACTGACCGTCCGCCCCGTCGAACTCCATAGAGCGCCAGAGCCATGAACTTCGAGCACATCCTGTTTTCCATCGAGGCTGGCGTTGCCACCCTCAGCCTCAACCGCCCGGAGCAGCTGAACAGCTTCAACGCCAAGATGCATGGCGAAGTCCGCGAAGCCCTCAAGCAGGTACGCCAGAACCCTGAAGTCCGCGTCCTGCTGCTGACCGGCGAAGGCCGTGGCTTCTGCGCCGGCCAGGACCTGGGCGACCGCAACGTGGCCCCTGGCGCTGCCGCGCCGGACCTGGGCGAGTCCATCGAGAAGTTCTACAACCCGCTGATCCGCGCCCTGCGCGACCTGCCGCTGCCGGTGATCTGCGCGGTCAACGGCGTAGCCGCAGGCGCTGGCGCCAACATCCCGCTGGCCTGCGACCTGGTGCTGGCCGCCCGCTCCGCCAGCTTCATCCAGGCCTTCTGCAAGATCGGCCTGATCCCCGATTCCGGCGGCACCTGGACCCTCCCCCGTCTGGTCGGCATGGCGCGCGCCAAGGCCCTGACCCTGCTGGGCGACCGCCTGACCGCCGAGCAGGCCGAACAATGGGGGCTGATCTACCGCGTGGTGGATGACGCCGCCCTGCGCGAGGAGGCGCTGAAACTCGCCCGTCACCTGGCCACCCAGCCAACCTACGGCCTGGCCCTGATCAAGCGCAGCCTCAACGCCAGCCTGAACAACAGCTTCGACGAGCAACTGGACCTCGAGCGCGACCTGCAACGCCTTGCCGGCCGCAGCGAGGACTACCGCGAAGGCGTAAGCGCCTTCATGGAAAAGCGCACCCCGGCCTTCAAAGGACGCTGAGCCCATGACCGCCCTCAACACTTCCGCCACCGTCGCCGTGATCGGCGCCGGCGCCATGGGTGCCGGCATCGCTCAGGTCGCCGCCCAGGCCGGCCATCCGGTCAAGCTCTATGACAACCGCCCCGGCGCGTCCGCCCAGGCCATCGACGGCATCGACCGCCAACTCGGCCGCCTGGTGGAGAAGAACAAACTCTCCGCCGAAGCCCGCGCCGCCATCGTCGCCCGCCTGCAACCGGTGGAGGCCATCGAGGCCCTGGCCGATGCCAGCCTGGTGATCGAAGCCATCGTCGAGAACCTGGAGGTCAAGCGTGGCCTGCTGCGCCAGCTCGAAGAGCTGTGCAGCGCCGACTGCATCCTCGCCAGCAATACCTCGTCCCTGTCCATCACCAGCCTGGCTGCCGGCCTCAAGCATCCCGGCCGGGTGATCGGCATGCACTTCTTCAACCCGGCGCCGCTGATGGCCCTGGTAGAGATCGTATCGGGCCTGGCCAGCGACCGCGCCCTGGCCGAAAGCCTGTACGAAACCGCCAAGGCCTGGGGCAAGCAGCCGGTACACACGAAGTCCACTCCGGGCTTCATCGTCAACCGCGTGGCGCGCCCCTTCTATGCCGAAAGCCTGCGCCTGCTGCAGGAAGGCGCCGCCGACTGCGCCACCCTCGACGCACTGATGCGCGACGCCGGCGGCTTCCGCATGGGTGCCTTCGAACTGACCGACCTGATCGGCCACGACGTGAACTACGCCGTCACCTGCTCGGTGTTCGATGCCTACTACGGCGACTTCCGCTTCCAGCCTTCGCTGATTCAGAAGGAACTGGTGGACGCCGGCCGCCTGGGCCGCAAGAGCGGTCACGGCTTCTACAGCTACGCCGAGGGCGCCGAGCGCCCGCAAGCGGCCGAACTGAACAGCGACGCCAGCGTGGAATCCTGTGTGGTGGAGGGCAGCCTGGGCGTTGCCGAGCCCCTGGTACAGCGCCTGGCGGATGCCGGCGTGAACGTGGTTCGTCGTGACGGCAGCGGGCTGCTGCGAGTCGGCGACGCCGTGATCGCCCTGTCCGACGGTCGCCTGGCGAGCCAACGTTCCCGCGAAGATGGCATCGCCAACCTGGTGCTGATCGACCTCGCGCTGGACTATTCCAAGGCCAGCCGCCTCGGCATCGCCTGCGCCGCCAGCACCCCCAAGGCAGCCTGTGACCAGGCCGTCGCCCTGCTGCAACGCGCCGGCCTCAAGGTCAGCCAACTCAGCGACATTCCCGGACTCGCTGTGCTGCGCACCGTGGCCATGCTGGCCAACGAAGGTGCCGATGCCGTGCTGCAAGGCGTGGGCTCGGCCGGCGATATCGATCTGGCCATGCGCGCCGGCGTGAACTATCCGCAAGGCCCGCTGGCCTGGGCCGACGCCATCGGCCTTCCAGCCGTGCTGCGCACGCTGGAAAACCTCCAGGCGGCCTACGGCGAAGAGCGCTACCGCCCTTCCCTGCTACTGCGTCGCCAGGTTGCTGAAGGGAGGAATTTCCGTGACTAACCACGAAGCCCTTTCCCTTGCAGAAGCCTGCGCCAGCGAGCTGTTCGAGCGCGACAACGCCAGCCAGGCCATGGGCATGCGCCTGCTCTCCGTGGCGCCGGGCCAGGCCCGCGTCGGCATGAGCGTGCGCGAGGACATGGTCCAGGGCCACGGCACCTGCCACGGCGGTTACCTCTTCGCCCTGGCCGACTCGGCCTTCGCCTTCGCCTGCAACACCTACAACGAGGCCACCGTCGCCATTGGCTGCAGCATCGACTACGTGGCCCCGGCGCGCCTGGGCGACACCCTCACCGCCCAGGCCGTCGAGCAGAGCCGCAGCGGTCGCACCGGCAACTACGACGTGCGTATCGAAAACCAGAACGGGCAACTGATCGCCCTCTTCCACGGCAAGTCCTACAAAGTGCGCGGCTCGGTACTCGCGCAGGAGACCCCTGATGAATGACGCCCTGATTATCGACGCCGTGCGTACGCCTATCGGCCGCTACGCCGGCGCCCTGTCCTCAGTACGCGCCGACGACCTCGGCGCCGTGCCCATGCGCGCCCTGATGCAGCGCCACCCTGAACTGGACTGGAGCGCCATCGACGACGTGATCTACGGCTGCGCCAACCAGGCCGGCGAAGACAACCGCAACGTCGCGCGCATGTCCGCCCTGCTCGCCGGCCTGCCGGTGACCGTGCCGGGCACCACCCTGAACCGCCTTTGCGGCTCCGGCCTGGATGCCATCGGCAACGCTGCCCGTGCCCTGCGCTGTGGCGAAGCCGGCCTGATGATCGCCGGTGGCGTGGAATCCATGTCCCGCGCGCCGTTCGTGATGGGTAAGGCGGACAGCGCCTTCTCCCGCCAGGCGGAAATCTTCGATACCACTATCGGCTGGCGCTTCGTCAACCCGCTGATGAAGGCGCAGTTCGGCATCGACTCCATGCCGGAAACCGCTGAGAACGTGGCCGAGCAGTTCAACATTTCCCGCGAGGACCAGGACGCCTTCGCCCTGCGCAGCCAGCAGCGCGCCGCCGCCGCCCAGGCCAATGGCCGACTGGCGAAGGAAATCGTCCCGGTGGAGATTCCCCAGCGTAAAGGCCCGGCGAAGATCGTCGAGCAGGATGAGCACCCGCGCGGCGACACCACGCTGGAACAGCTGGCCAAGCTGGGCACGCCGTTCCGTCAGGGCGGCAGCGTCACGGCCGGCAACGCCTCGGGCGTGAACGATGGAGCCTGCGCCCTGCTGCTGGCCAGCAGTACCGCGGCCAAGGCCCACGGCCTCAAGGCCCGCGCCCGCGTGGTGGGCATGGCCACTGCCGGCGTCGAGCCGCGCATCATGGGCATCGGCCCGGTACCGGCGACCCGCAAGGTGCTGGAACTGACCGGCCTGTCGCTGGCCGATATGGACGTCATCGAACTCAACGAAGCCTTCGCCGCCCAGGGCCTCGCCGTCCTGCGCGAACTGGGCCTGGCCGACAACGATCCACGCGTGAACCCCAACGGCGGCGCCATCGCTCTCGGCCACCCGCTGGGCATGAGCGGTGCGCGTCTGGTCACCACCGCGCTGCACGAACTGGAAGAACGCCAGGGCCGCTACGCCCTCTGCACCATGTGCATCGGCGTGGGTCAGGGCATCGCCCTGATCATTGAAAGGCTCTGAAACGCAAGAACCGAGATCTGAAAAACGGGTGAGGAGTATCCTCCTCATCAGCACTCAGAAGCCTACGGCTTCCGTACAAAAATAATTCGAGTGAACTATGAACATGATTGCCAACACCGCCTTGCTTGACCCGATGGAGACTGCCAGCGTCGACCAACTGCGCCAGCACCAGCTGGAGCGCCTGCGCTGGAGCCTCAAGCACGCCTACGAGAACGTCCCGCTGTACCGCCAGCGCTTCGATGAAAAAGGCGTGCACCCGGACGATCTGAAATCCCTGGAAGACCTGGCGAAATTCCCCTTCACCGGCAAGAACGACCTGCGCGACAACTATCCCTACGGCATGTTCGCCGTGCCGCAGAGCGAGATCGTGCGCATCCACGCATCCAGTGGCACCACCGGCAAGCCTACCGTGGTCGGCTACACCCAGAACGACATCGACACCTGGGCCAACGTGGTCGCGCGCTCGATCCGTGCCGCCGGTGGCCGCAAGGGTGACAAGGTGCACATCTCCTACGGTTACGGCCTGTTCACCGGCGGCCTGGGCGCCCACTACGGTGCCGAGCGCCTGGGCTGCACCGTGATTCCGATGTCCGGCGGCCAGACCGAGAAGCAGGTCCAGCTGATCCGCGACTTCCAGCCGGACATCATCATGGTCACCCCGTCCTACATGCTGAACCTCGCGGACGAGATCGAGCGCCAGGGCATCGACCCGCACAAGCTGGCCCTACGCCTCGGTATCTTCGGCGCCGAGCCCTGGACCGCCGAACTACGCCGCGCCATTGAAGAGCGCATGGGCATCACCGCCCTCGACATCTACGGCCTGTCGGAAATCATGGGCCCCGGGGTCGCCATGGAATGCGCGGAAACCAAAGACGGCCCGACCATCTGGGAAGACCACTTCTACCCCGAGATCATCGACCCGGTGACCGGCGAAGTGCTGCCGGACGGCCAGATGGGTGAGCTGGTGTTCACCTCGCTGTCGAAAGAAGCGCTGCCGATGATCCGTTATCGCACCCGCGACCTGACCCGCCTGCTGCCGGGCACCGCCCGCCCGATGCGCCGGATGGACAAGATCACCGGCCGCAGCGACGACATGCTGATCATCCGTGGCGTGAACGTGTTTCCGACCCAGATCGAGGAGCAAGTGCTGAAGGTCAAGCAGCTGTCCGAGAACTACGAGATCCACCTGTTCCGCAACGGCAACCTGGACAGCATCGAAGTGCACGTCGAACTCAAGCACGAGCACGACGGCCTGGGCGAAAGCCAGCAACAGGCGCTGTGCAACGAGCTGGGCAAGTACATCAAGACCTACATCGGCATCAGCTCGCGCATCGTCCTGCGCCCCAGCTACTCGCTGAAACGCTCCGAAGGCAAGGCCTGCCACGTGTACGACAACCGCAACAAGTAAACCTCGCGAAATCAAAAAGCCCCGCTTCGGCGGGGCTTTTTCTTGGCGGCAGTAATCAGCCCTCCGTCACACTGCACCGCGCGCCCGCCATTTTGCCTCTCGACGTATTAACCGCCGGTCGGCGCAAGGACCATCCAATTGGCGAGTCTGTCGAACCGGCGCTATCCAGATCGACTCATTAGGGAGTCGGGCGCGTGATCCGTGCGCGCTCGGGATACGACAAGCAATGCCTTTTCACACCATCCAGAAAGGAGAATGGATATGAGCTACGTAGATGGATTCCTGGTACCCGTACCCACGACCAGCCGTGAGGCCTATCGCAAGGTGGCCGAGATGGCCGCCGGCGTATTCAAGGAGTGCGGCGCGCTCAGTGTCGTCGAGTGCTGGGGCGACGACGTGCCCGAGGGCAAGGTGACGTCCTTCCCGATGGCCGTGAAGTTGAAGGAAGGCGAAACGGTGGTCTTCTCATGGATCACCTGGCCGTCCAAGCAGGCCCGGGATGCCGGCATGAAAAAAGCGATGGAAGACCCGCGCATGCAACCCAGCCCGGAGACCATGCCCTTCGATGGGCAGCGGATGATCTTTGGCGGGTTCGAGGTGCTGGTGACAGCCTGATTGGACGGTTGGTCGGGGGCAGCTTCGCCACCCTTGGCGAATGAATTCGCCCCCACAACAAAGCACTGGGCCCGGCACAAACCCTGTGGGGGCGATTTCAATCGCCAAGCGGACCGCAGGTTCGCCCTGTGGGCCTCAGGGGCAGCTTCACCACCCTTGGCGAATGAATTCACCCCTACAACAAGACACTGGGCCTGGCAGGAACCCTGTGGGGGCGATTTCAATCGCCAAGCGGACCCCAGGTTCGTCATGTGGGTCTCAGGGGGCAGCTTCACCACCCTTGGCGAATGAATTCACCCCTACAACAAGACACTGGGCCTGGCAGGAACCCTGTGGGGGCGATTTCAATCGCCAAGCGGACCCCAGGTTCGTCATGTGGGTCTCAGGGGGCAGCTTCACCACCCTTGGCGAATGAATTCACCCCTACAACAAGACACTGAGCCTGGCAGGAACCCTGTGGGGGCGATTTCAATCGCCAAGCGGACCGCAGGTTCGCCATGTGGGTCTCAGGAGGCAGCTTCACCACCCTTGGCGAATGAATTCGCCCCTACAAGAAATAACCAGGCCCCGAGGGTTCGCCCTACCGCTCTACTTCAACACCCCCAGCAACTTCCACAACCGCCTGGCTTCGGCATCGGCCGTGATCAGCTCTTCCAGCAACTCGCCCAGGGGCTGGTTGCCCCATTCCACCGCACGGCGGATGACATAGGGCACCGGGCTGTGGGGTTCGGTGCGGGCGAGGTAGTCGGCGATCAGCGCCAGTTGGCGGTAGGCATCCTCGCGGCTGGCGGGGATGCCGGAGAAGGCTGGTGGCGCTTCCACCTCGGCGGGAGCGGGCTCGGCCGCCACCTCGGGAACCGGCGCCACGATGGGCGGCGTCTGGGACTGCATGGGGATGAACTCCTGCATGAGCGAGCGGATGGCGTTCAGGATCTGCTGCAAGGTAGCGAAGCTGGGGGCGAGGTCGCCGAGCCAGCCGTCACACCAGGCATCCAGGCGCTTCAGCTCGGCCAGCGCCGTGTCCGCTCCCTGGCGAACACGAACGAAGCTGGCCGTGGGCAATTGCCTGAGGATTTCGTCGAGCTTGCGCTGTTCCAGCCGGGCCGCCTCGGCGGCGACCTTGTCCGCCTTGCTGTCGCTTGCCTGCACCTGGCGCTGCTGGAGCTGCTGCCAGCCATGCAGGGTCAGGTGGGCGAGGTCGGCATGGTCGGCGCCGAATAGCGCACAGCGGGTCAGGACGATTTCGCCATAGCGGCGGCCCATCCACTCCAACGGCGCCACGCGCCAGGAACGGTCGCCCTCTTCCGGCTGCGGATGCAGTTCGTCCGGGTAGCGATCGCACAGTCCCGCCAGCAGCCCCAGCGCCGGTGCCAAGCCGTCGAGGCCGCTGCGCAACAGCCAGGCCTCACCGAGCCAGGCGGCAATCATCAGGTCCTTGCTGCGGTCGCGCAGCAGCTCTTCGGCCAGGCGTTCCACCGCAGCCCAATCCCCGCGCTTGAGCTCCGCCTGCCAAACACCAGCAGGCAGGCTGGCGTCGTCCTCGCGGCGCAGTTCGCGCAGGCGGTCCCAGGCCGGGTCGTAGCGCAGGCTGGGGCCACAGGGCTCGGCGCCGGGAATGGGCTCCAGCAAGTCGCTGCCCGGAATCTCGGTTATCGGCAGGGTCATGGCGTCACCTCGGTGCTCACCAGGGAACTGGCATGGGTCGTGGAGAATGGCGAGCGCGGTGCCTTCACCGGCAGCGGCTGGATCGACAGCGGCAGCTTGCCGCCCTGGGTCATCAGCGACAGACGCATGTACATCAGGGCCGGCTCGCTGTTGCTCGGCGCACCGCGCACCGGCACCTGCAGGGTCAGCGGGAAGTCGGTGTAGTCCATGCTCGGCTGGCGCTGCAGCACCACGTGGGAACGCATCAGGCGCAGCAGCGCCCAAGGGCCGCGATATTCCCAACCCGCCTCCAGGTCGGCCACCGCCATGCTCGGCTGCAGGGGGTCGATGCTCGGCCGCTGGCTACCGTCCTTGGCCCAGCGCAGCAACAGCTGCATCGGGTCGCCGACGTTCCAGTGCAGGCGCTGCGCTTCACCGGGGAAGCCGATCTGACGTTCGCCGGCGTGCAGCCCCCAGGCGATCACCTGGTCGGCACCGCGCTCGGCGTCACGGTCGGTACGCCAGCGCACGTCCAGCTCGACGCCCAGCGAACCGGACGGGTCGCGCAGGAACAGTGGTCCGAGCCAGGTGCGCGCCTGTTTCAGGCGGGCGAGGAAGTCCTCCGCCGCCGGACGGTCGCTGGGGTTGCCCCATTTCAGCCCCGCTTCGGCCTGGGCCAGACGGCTATCGATCAGCTCCACCAGATGCTGCACCCGCGCCGGGTCGGCATCGTCGGCCTTGAGGCTGTAGGCGAAGGGGAAGCGGTCCGCCAGGTACTGGTTGAAATAGTCGGCCAGATCGTTCCAGGCCAGCGCCGCACGTTGCTGCTGGAGCTGGCTGCAGCGTTGCGATGCCTGGTCCCGGAGCACACGGGTGCGCTGCGCCAGGTCGCCCACCCCCTGGGACACGGCCGCGGTGGTCAGCACCTGGGAACAGGAATCACGATCCATCTCGACGAAGTCCCGACTCACCAGCTGCTCGAACAGCGCCGGTGAGCTGGTGGGGTTCTGCGCCTTGTACTTGACGAGTTCTTCGTTGATGGCCGCCAGGCGATTGACCCGTTCCTGCTCCGCCATGCCCAGGCCACGCTGTTCCTGCAGCCAGGCCAGGGCCGGAGCGGCGTTGTCGCTGGCGGCCTGCATGGCGGCGAACTGCTGGGCAAGGCTGCCCTTCAGGTCCGGTACATCGGTGGCGCGGAACAGGCGCAAGCCTAGATCGCGGCTGCCGTCCCACTGGGTGATGTCGTAGCGCTGGGTAAAGATCGGCATGGCGTCGATGCCTGCCAGGGCATTGCTCACATCCTGCAGCGCCTGGCGATTGAGCAGGCTCTGCAAGGCACCGGCGAGGTCATTGCGCCCCAGGAGTTGCAGGGCCCGCAGCACCTGCCCGGCCTGGTCGGCCGTCACCTCGAAGGCCTGGGCACCCGCCCCGGTGCGGGGTTCAGTGGAACCGGCGAGGCTGGCCCAGATGGCCCGTGCCCCGGCTTCCCCGGCGGCCTTGAGCATGCCATCGCGGTAGTCCGGCGGGATCTGCGCCAATTCCTGGGTCACGAAGGCGCGGTAGCTGTCGATGTAGCCAAGGGATTTGGCCAGGGCGCTGGCGTCGACATTGCGCAAGGTACGTGCATCGGGCTCTGCGGTGTCCTGGCGCAGGGCCGTCACCACGAAGTCACGCTTGAGCAGGCCCTTGATCGCCCGGCTCAGGGCACTGACATGGTCCTGCAGCGCCAGTGTGCCGCCCGGCTGGCGCTGCAGCAGGTTCGAGCGGCTGCCGACGGACGCGATCCACTGCCCATGGAAATCCCGGCGCAAGCGGCTGGCCTCGTTGTTCAGGTTCTGCTCCACCGTCGCCCCCAGGAGACTGCTCTGGCGCACGGTTTCCAGCAGTTCGCGATAGCCGCTGACCAACTCTTCGCCATTGCTGTGGCTCCAGGAGGAATTGGTCAGCGCCAGCAGGCTTTCCAGGTCGTCCACCTGGGCATTGATCTCTTCCAGCTCAGCGAGGGAGTTGCCCTGCCCCGCCTGCAGGATGTCCAGGTGCAACTTGAGGTAACCCGCTGGGCGAACGAAGTTGTCCGCGAGGAAATACTGGGTCAGCCAGATTTTCATCAGCGCCTGGAAATGTTCCGTCAGCGCTTGCCGCCGGGAATGCAGGTCGAGGGGTTGCAGTCCGGGGACGGCCAGGTCGACCAGGACCCGATCGTAATAGGCCCGACGCCGCAGCGCGGAAGTGCTGAGTTCCATGCCGAGGGCGCCGTTGGCCAGTTGCGCCAGGGGCTCCAGCACGCCCTTGTCACCCTTCAGGGCCTCACTGAACCAGCGGTTCTGCTGCTCCAGGCTGGCGGCGCTGTAGGCCAGGTTGTGTGCCTTGACGTAGTTGGGCCATTCCTCCGGCAACTCGCCCACCACGTCGGTGCGTCGGTCGGCGGGACGGATTGCTAGGAGCCGATCCAGCTCCACTTGCTGCATCCGCGCCAGGGGCTGCATGGCCTCGCTACGGGCCATGGCGCGCAGCACCTCGTCCATCTCGCCGTTGAGGGAGGAGAACCAGGAGGTGGGAAAGGCCAGTGACGCGAAATGCCAGCGCGGGGCATCCCGCAGCAGGTTCCAGAAGCCCTGGACGTTGCGCCGTGCCTGTTCCTGGCTCCGCGCTGGGTCCTTCAGTTCCACGTGGGCGCTCTGCGCCACCTGCAGAACGCGTGTCAGCTCGCGGGCGTCGCGCTGGCCGTCATGCCAGGCCCAGAGCATGCCCAGCAGCCAGAAAGAGCCGATGACCGCCGCCGTACCCGCGACCACCTGCTGCCAGCGCCGCCGCAGGCGCAGGATACGCGGCACCGCCTGGGCCAGCCCCTGCTCGGCGAGAAAGCGCTGGCTCCAGAGCCCGGCAGAAAAAACGCCCCGTGTGCGCGGCTGCTCGCCGGTGGGAATGTCCCACGGATCGGCGGCGCCTCCGAGTACCTGCGCGGAGCTGAAGAACAGACCACGCAGCCTCGGTGCCTCGCCCTGGGCGTTACCCTGGAACACCGCTTCGAGCAGGGCGCGCAGGTTGCCCCGCAGGCCATCCACCTGCCCGGGCAGGCGGTAGAGGTCTTCCCCCAGCTCGCCCCGGAGCGCGCCGACTTCCAGGATCGCCGCCTGGAGCGCCTGCACCACCTCGTCCAGGGCATCGTCCAGCCAGTAGCCTTGCCAGCCCGCTTCCAGGGCATAGGGCGACGACCATCCCAGGGCCCGCTCACGGCCCTCTTCCGGCAGTGCAGCCACCAGCTCCTGGAACCCCGGCAATTCCTCCAGTCCGGTGACCAGCACATGCACCGGCAGGCTCAGTCCGAGCCGCTGCAGCAGCTCGCCGAAGCGGCGGCGCAGGGCAATGGCATCGGTTGCCAGTTGCGCATCGTCCAGCAGGCGCGCCACGGGTATGGTCCAGATCACCCCATCCAGCGGTCGCTGGCCGCGCAGGCGCAGCAGCATGCCCAGCAGCCGGCGCCAGGCGAAGGCCGGCACGGCGCCGCCTTCCTCCGGCAGGAACAAGCCCTGGGGCACCACCAGCAGCGAGCCATCCGGGTCAGCCCACCAGCGCCCGAACCAGGCCGCCCGGCCCACCGGAGCCAATTGCCAGTCGATGCAGAGCTGGCAGCCTTCACGCGGGTCACCGACCAGCAGCAGCCAGGGGGTCTGGTAACGGTCCTGGCTGCCCTGGTCGTGCTCCATTTTGCGCACGGCGTTGTAGAAGCTGCGGATGGCCGCGCCGGACTGGGTGCGCAACCACCACCAGAGCGCGGCCAGGGCGACCAGGACGAGGACGATCGCAAGGACGATCAGGGCGATGGCGAAGCCGCTCATTCCGGCTGCTCCCCGTCATCCTTGACCGCCAGGTGCAGCACGGGCTCCAGCTCGGAGCGGATATCGCTCCACAGCCAGTGCCCCACGACACTCAACAACAGCGCGAAGCCGAGAATCGCCAGCCCCAGGCGCAAGCCATCCGGCAATGCCCTGCGCAAGGGCATGCGCAGAGACGCCGCACGGGTTGGGCGCGCGAGGCTCTGCAAGGCACCGGCAGTGGCCGGCTCGCGCTGCCAGGCAAAGGTGAACAGCGCCTGTCGCCAGCGCTCATGCATGGCTTGCCCACGCTCACCCCGCAGTTGGCCGTGGAAGCCGAGCACCAGGCATTGCAGGTAGACGTTGGCCAGATCGCGAGTGGCCGGGGCGCGCTCCTTGAGCAGGCCTCGAATGGCCGCGGGCACCCGCTCGCCGGCATTGCGCGAACCGTACAGCCGCGCTTCCAGTGGACGTTCCTGCCAGGCCAGCTGACCGGCCCAGTTGCCAAACACCAGGGTCTCGTCCAACAGCGCAACGAAGGCATAGACCATCGCCTTGACCTGGACCGCCGCCGAGTCACCGACACTGGCGAAGGCGCTACGCCAGAGGCGGCGGACGATGCGCGTCGCCGTCTCGGCGGTGCGGTCCACCAACTGGCCGTCGTTGTCGTCGGCGTCTTCCAGGTCATCCCAGGCGTCGCGCCACTCCAGCCAGGCCTGGCGGAAGGCGAGGCTCAGGGGTGCTTCACCGAACTCCGGTGGATACAGGGCCGCACTCCGTTCCGGCATCTACGCGTCCTTGGCTGGTCAGGCGAATTCGTGTGCGTTGGCTTCGAACAGCACCACTTGCCAGGGCCCCACCAGCGCAGCCTGGCCGGGCACCACGATGCAGAGTTTCTGCTCGGGATCGAACCACTCTCCGGCGGCCTGGAGCACGAACAGGCGGGTGTCCTCACCCACGCTGTAGGCAACCTGCTCGGCGCGGCTCATGGATTGGTGCGCCAGGCCGCTCATGCGCTGGCGGGCGAGCGTGGGCACCTGGCCCTGGGAGGCGATGATGGCCTGCCCCAGCCAGTAGAAGGCCGACTGCTCACCCGCGCCGGCCGGCATGCGCAGGCCGATCACCAGACGCTGGCGGCGCGACTGGGTATCGGGCAACTGGATGGCGAAGCCCTGCTCCACCTGGTCGAAAGCCAGGGTGCGATAGCCAACGCGCACGCGGGTCAGGGCATGCTCCAGCCAGTCCAGCACTTCGTCGTAACCGCGCTTGAGGTCGAGGAAATCCAGGGGGGCGAAGGCCGGCACACCGGCCACCGGGTCCAGCGCGCACCAGGCGCCGGCCATGCCCACCAACAGGCCGTGCAGACGGTCCGGCGCGGCCACCCGGCTGTTGAGCGCCGCCTCCACTTCCGGCAGGCGCGCCCAGAGCGCCGTGAGCTGCCGACGGGTCTCGGCCATGTCGTCATGGTTGCCGGCCTGCTCGGCCTGGCGCAGACGGCCGGCGAGGAACAGGCACTTCTCCCGCGTGCGGGCGCAGAGTGCGGCAACCGATCGCCCCAGGACGGATTCGGGAAGGATGCGCGGCGTTGGCGCCACATAGGACTGGCGGACGAAGCCGCCGCCTTCCTTGGCGATACGCAATAGCGGCAGGCAGACGGAATCGGCGCGGCCGCTCTCGGTCACCAGTCGCGCGGCAGGCCGCCAGACCAGGATGGGTTCGGGGTGTTCGCCGCTGGCCAGATCCGGCACCGCATCGCCCACCGCCGATTGCAGGCGGCCACGCAGCGGCAGCACCTGGCCGCCACGGCCAAGCGGATTCACGGCGAGAAAGACGGTGGCGCTGGAGGTTGCGGACTGCGCGATGGCGGCGCTCACGTCCAGCTCCAGCACCGTGCCTTCACCCGGCTTGATGCTCACCGGCAGGCCGTCGGGGAGGATGGCTTCGAGGGCGAGTACGCGCACCAGGCCGGCGCTGAGGGCGGCGGGGTCGAGTTCGAGTTGGGAGACGCCCCAGAACCAGGGATTGCCGGCTTGGGCGAAATGGGCGGCGAGAACTTCCGCGCGCAACCCTTGCAGCTGGAAATGCTGGGGCAGCAACTGCATGCCCTCATGCCAGCACACCGCGTCAGGCAGAACTTTCATACCACTCCCCTTCGACGTCCGACGTTGTCGCGAGCTCGACGCCCTGTTGCTTCAGGGGCCTTCCGTCAATGCTCGTTCTCGCTCAGCAAGCGCATTTCCCTGCTATCGAACCGGAGCCAGGCACGGCTCTGCTCATCCAGCCTCAGGCGGTGAGCACCGGGAGTGTTATAGCCGGCAAAGACCAAAAGTCCAGCCGCGCTATCACCCGCCAACGGGAACTCGCGAGCCTCCATGAATTGCCCCGGAACCAGCTCCAGGCTCCAGACGGAAAACTGCTTCTGGTAGTCGCGCCGGTATTGCTCGCGATCGGTGAACCACTGCCGCGCGGTGATGCCGGAAAGCACCTTGAGCAACTCGGGATCGCGCACGGCGATGAAGTCGACGGCGATGGGGGTGTCGTCGTTGGCGCGCTCGGCGACGTCCAGGGTCAGGTTGTCGAGTTGGACGCGCGGACCGAGCAGGTCGGAGCAGCCTCCCAGCAGGATCGCAGCGGCCAACAGAACGAATTTCGAGGTGGAAATGAAACGTCCCTGCTTCATGGTGGTCTGATTCCAGTTTGCGTTTGCAAATTTATAGACCTGTTCTAGCGTGTCTGAGTAGTTCGTCGGACTGACGAACTAGAGGGATCGCCAAGGACAGGCTTGCGTGTAGTTCCCCCCCTGTCGCGTCGTGATCCAGCAAGGGAGTGCGATGACAGGACAAGTCCGATGCATTGCGCTCGTGTCAATGCACCGGAGCCCACCAACATGGCCGAAAGCACGCAGCACAAACTGGACCGGGTTCGCCCGCCCCGCGTACAGATCACCTACGACGTCGAAATCGGCGATGCCATCGAGAAGAAGGAGCTGCCGCTGGTCGTGGGCATTCTCGCCGACCTCTCCGGCAAACCTGAAAATCCCCTGCCTAAGCTCGCCGAGCGTCGATTCACCGAGATCGACCGCGACAACTTCAACCAGGTCCTCCACTCCATCGCGCCGCGCGCCACCCTGCAGGTGGACAACACCATCACCGGCGACGGCAGCAAGCTGAATGTCGAGCTGCGCTTCAAGGACATGGACGATTTCGATCCGGTGAACATCGTCAAGCAGATCACTCCCTTGCGCCGCCTGTTCGAGGCGCGCCAGCGCCTGCGCGACCTGCTCACCAAGCTCGACGGCAACGACGACCTCGACAAGCTGCTGCAGGAAGTGGTGAGCAACACCGACGGCCTGCAGGAGATCAAGTCCGCCCGTCCCGAATCCGAAGCCGCCGCGCCCGAGGGCGAAGGCGAAGCACCGGCCGAACCCCAGGCCTGATCCGCAGCCCGACTTCCCGGAGGAATAGCCCATGGCAACAGAAGCCGGTGCCAACAGCGAGAGCACCACTCAAACCCTGACCCTGCTCGACCGCATCATCGCCGAGGGCCGCATGGCCCATGACGACAGCCAGCAGGATTACGCCCGCGACATGCTCGCGGAGTTCGCCACCCAGGTCCTCGACGAAGGCATGGCCATCGACAAGGACACTGTGGCCATGATCAACGACCGTATCAGCCAGATCGACGAGCTCATCAGCGCCCAGCTCAACGAAGTGCTGCACCACCCCGAGCTGCAGAAGCTGGAAGCCTCCTGGCGCGGCCTGCACCTGCTGGTGCAGAACACCGAGACCAGCACCCGCCTGAAACTGCGCCTGCTCAACGTCACCCAGAAGGAACTGCAGACCGACCTGGAGAAGGCTGTCGAGTTCGACCAGAGCGCGCTGTTCAAGAAGATCTACGAAGAGGAATACGGCACCTTCGGCGGCCATCCCTTCAGCCTGCTGGTGGGCGACTACAGCTTCGGCCGCCATCCCCAGGACGTGGCCCTGCTGGAGAAACTCTCCAACGTCGCCGCTGCGGCCCACGCGCCCTTCATCGCCGCGGCCAACCCGAAGCTGTTCGACATGAACGCCTTCACCGAGCTGGCCGTGCCCCGTGACCTGGCGAAGGTCTTCGAGAGCCAGGAGCTGATCAAGTGGCGCAGTTTCCGCGAGAGCGAAGACTCGCGCTACGTCTCCCTGGTACTGCCGCACTTCCTCCTGCGCCTGCCCTACGGCCCGGACACCCTGCCGGTGGACGGCATGAACTACGTCGAGGACGTCAACGGCACCGACCACTCCAAGTACCTCTGGGGCAACGCCGCCTGGGCGCTGGCCCAGCGCATCACCGAGGCCTTCGCCAAGTACGGCTGGTGCGCGGCGATCCGTGGCGCCGAAGGCGGTGGCGCGGTGGAAGGCCTGCCGGCCCACACCTTCCGCACCAGCTCCGGCGACCTGTCGCTGAAGTGCCCGACCGAGGTGGCCATTACCGACCGCCGCGAGAAGGAGCTCAACGACCTCGGCTTCATCGCCCTGTGCCACAAGAAGAACAGCGATCTCGCGGTGTTCTTCGGCGGCCAGACCACCAACAAGGCCAAGCTCTACAACACCAACGAAGCCAACGCCAACGCGCGCATCTCGGCCATGCTGCCCTACGTGCTCGCCGCCTCGCGCTTCGCCCACTACCTGAAGGTGATCATGCGCGACAAGGTGGGCAGCTTCATGACCCGCGACAACGTGCAGACCTACCTGAATAACTGGATCGCCGACTACGTGCTGATCAACGACAACGCGCCGCAGGAAATCAAGGCCCAGTACCCGCTGCGCGAGGCGCGGGTGGATGTCTCGGAAGTGGCCGGCAAGCCGGGGGCGTACCGGGCGACCGTGTTCCTCCGCCCGCACTTCCAGCTGGAGGAACTGACCGCCTCGATCCGCCTGGTGGCCAGCCTGCCACCGCCGGTAGCGGCCTGACCCGAGCCGCCCGCCGGCAGCCCCGGCGGGCGGGCACCAAGCTCTTCTCCAGACATTCCAGATTCAGGAGTTCCATTCGATGGATGCGATCATTCTCGACCTCGGCGACGACATCAAAGGCGACAGCCTGCTCGAAGGCTTCACCGACAAGATCGAACTGATGTCCTACAGCCACAACGTGGCCATGCAGGTCACCAACGACGTCAGCAACTCGGAGCGCACCTCCGGCCGCCCGCACATCGGTGAGTTCACCGTCACCAAGTTCATCGACACCTCCACCCCGTCGCTGAACGAATATTGCTGCGCCGGCAAGCCCATCACCACGGCGAAGGTCACCATCGGCCGCAACGCTGCCGAGGGCGACGGCAAGATCCTGCCCTTCATCGTCTACACCCTGGACAACGTGGTGCTGTCCAACGTCAGCGTCAGCGGTGGCGCCGGCGGCAAGCCGGTGGAAACCCTGTCGATGAACTTCACCAAGATCAAATGGGAGCTCACCGCGCAGAAGGACGATGGCACCAAGGAAGGCACCGCAGCGTCCACCTGGGACCTGGCCTCCAACAAGGTGGTCAAGTAAGCGCGGCGCCCGGCCATGTCGGATGCCGGCCTGCTTGCGCCGCTGTTCGAGCGCCTCGCCGCCCAGGCGGACGAGGCGCCGGCCTTCGACCGCGAGTCCCTCGCGGAGTCCGTCCGCCTCGAGCTGGTGCGGCTGCTCAACACCCGCCGCGCCACGACCAGGAGCGGCCGCCCGCTGACCATCCTCGACTACGGCATCGGCGACTGGAGCGCCCTCCAGGCGCACCGCGGCGATGACCGGCGCCAGCTGGTGCGGGACATCCGCGCCGCCGTGCAGCACTTCGAACCCCGCCTGCAACTGACCTCGGTGGAAGCCGATCCGGCGCCCGGCCAGCCCCAGCGGCTGCGCATCCGCCTTGGCGGCAGCCTGCGCAGCGGCCAGCGCACCTGGCCGGCGGTGTTCATCATCGACAACGACGACGAGGGCCTCGAGGTGCGCCATGAGCGACTCGATTGACCCGGAACTGCTGGACTACTACCAGCGCGAACTCACCTGGCTGCGCCATGCCGGCGCCAGCTTCGCCGCCCGCTACCCCAAGGTCGCCCGGCGCCTGGAACTGGCCCCCGGCGAATGCCCTGACCCCCACGTGGAGCGCCTGCTCGAAGGCTTCTCCCTGCTGACCGCTCGCCTGCAACGCCGTCTCGACGACGACTACGCCGAGTTCAGCGACGCCCTGCTGGAGCAGCTCTACCCGCTGGCCCTGCGGCCAATCCCCTCCTGCGCCATCATCCAGTTCGAGCCGGACCCGACCCAGGGCAGCCTGGCCGAGGGCTACCGGATGCCGCGCGATACGCCGCTGTTCGTCACCACCAGCCAGGGCGCCAGCGTGCACTTGCGCACCACGGCCGAGGCGGTGCTGTGGCCCATACGTATCGGCGGCGCCACCCTGCTGGACGGCGACGAGGCGGTGGCGCTGACCGGGCGGCCCGATGCCCGCGCGGCCCTGCGCCTGGAATTGCACTGCCTGGGCGAGTTCGACTGGGCGCAATTGCCCGTCCGCCAGCTGCGCCTGCACCTGGCGGCATCACCGGTAACCAATGCCGCGCTGTTCGATCTGCTCGGCGCGCACAGCCTCGGCATTCACTGCGGCGTGCCCGGCCAGCCACCGCTGCCCTGCCCCGGAGAACCGCAGCTGGTGGGCTTTGCCGACGACCAGGCGCTGCTTCCCGAGGAAGATGGCCAGCATCCTGGCCTACGGCTCCTGGCCGAGTACTTCACCTTTCCCGACAAGTTCGCCTTCTTCGATATCCCGATCCAGCCACCAGCATCGGGCGGTCGCGACTGCACGCTGGTGATCGCCTTCGACCGCGCCCCGGCCGGCCGCCCGCACCTGCAGGCCGATGACCTGCGTCTGGGATGCGCGCCCGTCATCAATCTGTTCCCGCGCACCTCCGAACCCCTGCGCCCGGACGGCACGCGCAGCGAGTACCGCCTGGTGGCCGACGCCCACCGTGAAAGCAGCGTGGAGATTTACAGCATTCGCTCCGTGCGCGCCGCCTCACCGCGCGGCGTGAGCCCCGTGCCGGCCTACTACGGCCATGCCCACGGCGCCAGTGCTGCGGGTGCCGGACTCTACTGGCACGCCCGCCGGGTGCAGGGCATGAGCCCGAACCGCCGTGGCACCGACATGCTGCTGAGCCTGGTGGACACCGGCTTCGACCCGCTGCTGGACGCCCCCGAATACAGCCTGACCGCCGAGCTGCTGTGCACCAATCGGCACCTGGCGGAGAACCTGCAGGCCGGCACCCGCCTCGGCTTCGAGCGCCCCGGCCCTGTCGCCCGCGCCACCCTGCGCAATCCGCCCAGCCCGCAGAGCCTGCCGCGCCTGACCGGCGAATCGCGCTGGCGCATGGTTTCGCAACTGACCCTCAACCACCTGTCCCTGGTGGAAGGCCCGCAGGCGCTGGACGCCCTGCGCGAAATGCTCAACCTGCATAACCTGCGCGACGAAGGCAGCGCCCGCCGGCAGATCGACGGCATCGCCCGGCTCATCTGCGAGCGGGTGGTGGCGCGGGTCGGCGACGACGCCTGGCGTGGCTGGCGCAATGGCCTCGAAGTGCGGCTCAGCCTCGACCCGCAGCATTTCGCCGGCGCCAGCTCCGTGCTGTTTTCCGCCGTGCTGGCGCAGTTCTTTTCCCTTTACGCGACCGCCAACCGCTTCGTGCGAACCGTGCTGGTCGATGGCGACAAGGAGGTCCGGACGTGGCAACCCCAGGCCGGCATGCCCCTCTCCCTCTGAGCCAACGCCTGCGCGACGAGCCGCAGGCCTTCGAGTTCCTGCAGGCACTCCTGCTGCTGGAGCGCGAACGGCCGGACGCCGACTCACTCGGCCGCAGCAGCGCCCCCCAGAGTGAAGCACTGCGTCTGCGCGGCCCGCTCACGCCCACCTTCGCCGCCAGCCAGGTGGAGCGCCTGGAGGAAGTGGCCGGCCAGCCGCCCGTCCTGACCACGCCGGTGTTCGGTCTTGGCGGCCCCGACGGCCCCCTGCCCTACGCGTACCAGGAATGGTTGCAGCAACAGGCGAAGCAGAAGGATCACGCCCCAGCGGAATTCCTCGACCTGTTCCAGCACCGCCTGCTCAGCCTGCTCTACCGGGTGCTGGGCAAGCATCGCCTGGCCCTGGGCTTCCGCGCTCCCGAGAACTCGCCGGCCCACGACCAGTTGCTGGCCCTCTGCGGCCTGCTGCCCGATGCCCTCCAGCACCGCCTGGCCCTGCCCGATGCTGCGGTGACCGCGCGCACCGCGCTGTTCGCCGGTGGCCGGCGCTCCCTCGCCGGCTTCGCCGCGCTGGTGCGCCACCAGTTCAACGTCGCCGTGCGCTACGAGGCGTACCAGGGTGGCTGGCGCGAAATCCCACCGGCCAGCCGCAGCCTCCTGCAACGCAAGGGCCGCAACCTGGGGCTGGGCCGCGATGCCATCGCCGGCACCCGCGTGTGGGACGAGCATGCTGGCATCCGCCTGACCGTCGGCCCCCTGAGCAACGCACGCGCGCGGGACTTTCTCCCCGGCGGCAACGAGCACGTGCGGCTCGCCAGTCTCGCCGCGCTCTACTTCGGCCCGGACCTGGACTGCGCCCTGCGCCTGCTGGTCCGCCCCGGCTCCCCGCTGTGCCTGGACCGTACCCAACCGCCGCGCCTGCGCTGGAGCGGCGGGCTGCAATTGCGCGGCGAAGCCCTGCAACAGATCGACACTCGCTTGCGCCAGACGGAGGTGGCCTGACCATGGAACTCGGCAGCCTGATCGGACGCCTCAACGCACAAAGCCGCCGCGCCCTGGAACGGGCCGCGCAGCGCTGCCTGCAACGCACCCACCATTACGTGGAAATCGAGCACCTGCTGCTGGAGCTGATGGACATCGAGGGCGGCGACCTGGCCTACCTGCTGCCGCGCTTCGGCCTGGAACGCGATGCGGTGGCAACGGAAATCAACCAGGCGCTGGAGCTGTTCAAGGCCGGCAACACCCGCACCCCGGCGCTCTCGGCGCAGACCGTGGGCCTACTGGAAGATGCCGTGGTGCAGGCCAGCGTGCTAGGCCAGCAGAGCATCCGCTCCGGCCTGCTGCTGCTCGCCCTGCTCGATCGCGACGAACGCCGTACGCTGCTGCTCAATAGCGCCTCTTCGTTGCTGCGCATTCCCCGCGAGGCGCTACGCCAGAACCTGCAGGACTGGACCCAGGCCTCCCGCGAGCAGACCGCCTCGCCCCAGGCCAGCAAGGGCAAGCCCGCCTCGGCCGGTGCCCAGGACTCCATCCTCGACCAATACACCCAGGACCTCACCGCCGATGCCCACGCCGGGCGCATCGACCCCATCGTCGGGCGAGACAGCGAAATCCGCCAAAGCATCGACATCCTCCTGCGCCGCCGGCAGAACAACCCGATCCTCGTCGGCGCTCCCGGCGTGGGCAAGACAGCCGTGGTCGAAGGGCTGGCCCTGCGCATCGCAGCCGGGGACGTGCCGCCGCCCCTGCAGGACGTCAGCCTGCGAGTGCTCGACCTCGGTCTGTTGCAGGCTGGCGCCGGGGTCAAGGGCGAGTTCGAGCAGCGTCTCAAGGGCGTGATCGACGGCGTCCGCAATGCCGAGAAGCCGATCATCCTGTTCATCGACGAAGCCCATACGCTGATCGGCGCCGGCGCCGCCGAAGGCCAGAGCGACGCCGCCAACCTGCTCAAGCCGGCCCTGGCCCGTGGCGAACTGCGCACCCTGGCCGCCACCACCTGGCTGGAATACAAGAAGTATTTCGAGAAGGACCCGGCGCTCGCCCGGCGCTTCCAACTGGTGCAGGTGGAAGAGCCGGACGAATCCACGGCGGTCGAGATGCTGCGCGGGGTCGCCGCCAAGCTGGAACAGCACCACGGCGTGCAGGTGCTGGACGCCGCGATCCATGACGCGGTGAAGCTGTCCCACCGTTACATCTCCGGCCGGCAATTGCCGGACAAGGCCATCAGCGTGCTGGACACCGCCTGCGCCCGCGTCGCCCTGGGCCAGCACGACGTGCCGCCGCCGCTGGAAAGCCTGCGCCACCGTGAACAGGCCCTGGAAGAAGAGCTGCAACGCCTGCGCCGCGAACAGGCCACCGGCCTCGACCACCGCGAACGCATCACCGCCCTGGAAACCGAATCCCGCAGCAATGTCGTCGCCATCCGCGAGCTGGAAATCCGCTGGGGCGAGGAACGGGAAGCGGTGCGCGAACTGCTGGAAGCCCGCCGCGAACTGCTGGCCCTTTCCGACAGCGTCGACGCCAGCAAACCCAACGAAGAACTGGACGACCGCATCGACCACCTGGCCGCCGAACTGGCGCGCCTGGAAGCTGGCCTGGACGCCATCCGCCAGGACGACCCGCTGGTACCCGAGCAGGTGGACTCCAAGACCGTGGCGGCGGTGATCGCCGGCTGGACCGGCATCCCCATCGGCAAGATGCTCGCCGACGAAGCCCACGCCGTGCGCACCCTCGGCCAGCGCATGGGCCAGCGGGTCATGGGGCAGAACGCCGCGCTCGGCACCATCGCCCAGCGCATCCAGGCCTACCGCGCCGGCCTCACCGACCCGGCCAAACCCGTCGGCGTATTCCTGCTGGTGGGCCCCACCGGCGTCGGCAAGACCGAAACCGCCTACGCCCTGGCCGACGCCCTCTACGGCGGCGAGCGCAACCTCATCAGCATCAACCTTTCCGAGTACCAGGAAGCCCACACCGTCAGCCAGCTCAAGGGCGCTCCGCCCGGCTACGTCGGCTACGGCTCGGGCGGCGTGCTCACCGAAGCCGTACGCCGCCGCCCCTACTCCGTGGTGCTGCTGGATGAAATCGAAAAGGCCCACCCCGATGTGCTGGAAGCCTTCTACAACGTCTTCGACAAGGGCGTGATGGAAGACGGCACCGGCCTGGTGGTGGACTTCAAGAACACCGTGATGCTCGCCACCAGCAACGTCGGCGCCGAACTGGTGTTGGACACCGCGCCCGACCAGCTCGGCAGCGACACCTTCAACGAACGCCTGCGCAAGGTCCTGCTGCAAGCCTTCCGCCCCGCCTTCCTCGCCCGCATGACCGTGGTCCCCTACCGCCCGCTGGACGAAGCGACGCTGGAAGGCATCGTCATCGCCAAGCTGGAAAAACTCCAGGGCCGCTACAAGGCCGCCACCGGCAAACACTTCGACTTCGACCCGGCCATCGTCAAGGCGGTATTGGCCAAATGCAGTACGGCGGGGGCGCGGGATATCGAGAATGTGCTGATGGCGCAGGTGACGGGGAAGTTGGCGGAGTGGGTGTTGGAGTGAGTACAAGCCCCGATCCGCAACGAGAAATATGCCTGATCGAAAACATCAGAATTCTATCTGATGCAACCTGGAACCAAGCGGCAACTCAAAATGAAAAGAGTACTGAATATCGGAAGCGGATTTCTTCCAATGGTAAGCGACGACTTCAGCGTGGCGTGTGACGTAATAAATTACGACCCACTGGACTCCGCCCTGAATACTCTAGGTGGCCTTCTGGTTGGAAAATTCTCCGGCGCAATACATGGAAACGGAGACAACATGAAATATCACACTCAGTCCAGTTTCTATCGTTCGATTGCCCCCTCCACAATTGACCTTGTCATCGGAGTATCCCCCTTTGGATTCTCACTGATCGACGAAAACATCCATACCTCTCTCAAAGTTGGTGCAAGCGTTCTTATTGCTGGAAACAAGAGCAACCCTTACTTGGACAAGAGACTGTTCACCCAGGAAAATCTGAGAGACAAATACCTTCAAAGATTTTCGGCCGACGACTGGATTATGGACATGAGGGATAAGATCAGAGATCACTATCCCTCACACACTTCTGCACTAGAACGCGGAACAACTCTCGACAGATTTTACATTTACCAGAAGGAGTCCACCTAGGCGCGCTGTCCGTCCAGCTCGGGCGACCTTCGAGAAACTAAAGCGAGCAAAACTACGCCCCGGAAAGACAAGAATCGGGCAATGAACAATTACCCTCTGAAAAGCGGATCCGCCAGGAGTAAAACGCAATGCTCAAGGCAGCACTTGAACATCAAAACAAGCACCTCCGCCCAACCAACATACCCCAGGCTCACGTGGGAACAGTTGACTTCGACTTGGACGCCGGCCTCATGGACGGCATACTGGCTGCAATGCCCGGAAACTCCCACAGTGCCTATTACCTCCCGTGGGATCCCGATACGGGATACTTCATCGATCTCCCCGACCCGCCAACTGGCCATAACCCTCGCCTGTTTCTGACGGCGAACCTGACCGGTTGCTGCGTGGGCGTGCAGAACTTCGGCGGATTCGTCAGAGTTCGCCACTACAACCTCTTTACCTCCGGCGACTACAATCCGGTATTCACCCAGGACGACCTGTTCAGATATGGAACCAATGTTTCCTGGCTAATGCCTTCAGACAAATACAATGTCACCGCAATCAACCGCGCATCGGCCTATACCCATGGAGGGCCGTGGGCCGAATGCGTTATCTGGGGTGAATACGACACCAGCGTCCATCCAGCCAAGTGGCGTTTCTATTATCAGAATGGAAACTCCGATACGACCATCCATGAACTGAACTATCAATAAGTTCACTTCAAGGGGAGACGCTGCAAGCTCGCAACCTGTTTTCAGAGGCCTGAGATGTCCCGCGCCGTCGACACCAGCACAAGTATCTCCCTCAGCGCATCGGCGCTTGCTGATCTCTACCCGGAACGCATTTCCGGCAAAGAACAGCTGAACGATCCTTGCCACTTGACCCTGCACGGTTACAGCGCCACCGCTCTCACGCTGGCTAGCGCGGTAGCCACCCACCTCACCACCACCCTGCACAACGACGCCAACCAACGCCCCCTCGATGCCCTTGTCGCCGAAATCCACCAGCTCCCCGCCGACGCCACCGCCGAGCGCTATCAACTGGTACTGCGCCCCTGGCTCTGGTGGCTGACCCTGGCGAGCAACAACCGGGTGTTCCAGAACAAGACCACCAGCGACATCGTCACCGGCATCTTCTCGGACCATGGTTTTACCGATTACCAGTTGAAGCTCGGCGGCAGCTACGAGCCCCGCGAGTATTGCGTGCAGTACGGTGAGACCGACTTCGCCTTCGTTTCGCGGCTGCTGGAGGAGGAAGGGATCTTCTGGTTCTTCACCCATGAGGACGGCAAGCACACGCTGGTGCTGGGGGACAGCAGCGATGCCTTCCCGCAGATTCCCAATGGGCCGAAGGTGCCTTACCTGGGTCAGGGCATCGGCGTGCGCGAGTTGCATGGGGTGCGTTCCGGGCAGCTCTGCCTGCAGGCGGTGGCCGGGGTGTACAGCGCCACGGACTACGAATTCACCACGCCCACCACCTCGCTCTACAGCCAGGCCGAAGCGGTGGCCGGGCCACGGTCGATGTATGAGCATCCCGGCGGCTACACCGCCAAGGCGCGCGGCGATGCGCTGTCCAAGCAGCGGGTGGATGAGCTGCGCAGCCAGGAGAAGCGCTTCATCGGCGAGAGCGACTGCCGCTGGCTGGTACCGGGGCACTGGTTCACCCTGGACGGGCATGACGACGAGTCGCTGAATATCGACTGGGTGGTGACCTCGGTCACCCACGAAGCCAGCCACGAGCATTACCGCAACCGCTTCGAAGCCATTCCCAAGACCACCAACTACCGCCCAGCGCGCACCACGCCGAAGCCTCGCATGCATACCCAGACGGCGATTGTGGTGGGCAAGTCCGGCGAGGAAATCTGGACCGACCAGTACGGCCGCATCAAGATCCAGTTCCCCTGGGACCGCCTGGGCAACAACGACGAAACCTCGTCCTGCTGGGTGCGGGTGGTGCTGCCCTGGAGCGGCAAGGGTTTCGGCATGCAGTTCATCCCGCGCATTGGCCAGGAGGTGATCGTCACCTTCATCGATGGCAACCCGGACCGCCCGCTGGTCACCGGCTGCGTCTACAACGGCGACAACACCCTGCCCTACGCCCTGCCGGACAACCAGACGCAGTCCGGCATCAAGACCAATTCCTCCAAGGGCGGCGGCGGTTTCAACGAGCTGCGCTTCGAGGACAAGAAGGACGCTGAGGAAGTGTTCCTGCAGGCGCAGAAGGACATGAAGGTGAATGTGCTCAACGACAGCACCGCCACCATCGGCCACGACGAAACCCTCACGGTGCAGAACGCGCGAACCCGCACGGTGAAGGAAGGCGACGAGACCATCACCCTGGAAAAGGGCAAGCGCAGCGTCACCATCCAGACCGGCAGCGACACCCTGGATGTGAAGGACAGCCGCACGGTGAAGGTGGGCGCCGATCAGACCCACAGCACCGGCGGCAACTACAGCCACAAGGTCACCGGCAACTATGAGCTGACCGTGGACGGCAACCTGACCATCAAGGTCAGCGGCACCCTTACCCTGCAGAGCGGCGGCAGCCTGACCATCAAGAGTGATGCCGACCTCGCCGCCCAGGCCGGAACGTCCATCACCCAGAAGGCTGGAACGTCCCTGACCAACCAGGCCGGCACTTCTCTGGACAACAAGGCCGGTACCACCCTGACCAACGATGCCGGCATCAGCCTGACCAACAAGGCAAGCGCCGAACAGACGGTGGACGGCGGCGGCATGCTGACCATCAAGGGCGGCCTGGTGAAGGTGAACTGAACATGGCGAACGGCGGCAAGCTCGACCTCACCCGCGGTGACAGCCGCATGCAGGGCCAGTTGCAGGACGGCGAACTGGAAGGTCCCGTACGCATCGAGGAAGCAGGTCGGCCCCAGGCGCAACTCAGCTACAGCCAGGGCGAGCTGAACGGTCCGGTTACCCTCTTCCACCCCAACGGCAAGGTCTCGGCGCAGATGCCCTATGTACGCGGCAAGCTCCACGGCGTGGCGACCTTCCATGCGCCGGAAGGCTGGCTGCAACGCAAGGTGAGTTACCGCCAGGGCCTGATGCACGGCGAGGCCACCAGCTATTTCCCCGACGGCGGCGTGGCTGAAGTCGAGCACTATCGCGACGGGGTGCGCGACGGCGCCTACCAGCGTTTCCACGGCAACGGGCAGCTCGCACTGCGCAGCCGCTATCTCAAGGGCCAATTGCTGGAGCCGGGCCAACCCTTCACCGAGGACGGCCGCCCCTTGAACGCCGAGGGCAAGCCCATGTCCCGGCTGCGCTGGTGGTGGAAGCGCTGGACCGAACCGGCGGAAGTCTGATCAGGGAATCTGCATCTGCACCTGGCCGGGCATCTGGATCTTGATCACCCCGCCCCAGGTACACATCAGCGTGCTGTTGGAATCCAGCGCCGGCATGCTGCCCAACAGCACGGTGGGTGCGCCACCGGGAATCCAGGGCGTCGCCGTGGCGGGAATGCAGGGCATGGGGGTCAACGCACCGAGGGCGGCGGCAGTGGCGGCGGCCACGGTTGGATTGGCCAGGCTCTGGCACATGCCGAAGGTGGGAATGTTCACCAGCGGGATGTGATCCATGATGTTCGCCGCCGGCATCCCGCCCGTGAGGGTGCGATTCACCGGCAGCACGTTCAGCACCGTCGGCGCCACCCCGAAACTGCATTGCAGCGTCGCTCCGCTGCAAACCTGCGGACATCCCATGATCCGGCCTCCTCCATGCGTCGCCAGGAACTCTAGACGAGACCGGAGCATCACGCCCCCGACAATCCACCGGACCTGTGGGGGCGATTTCAATCGCCAAGCGGACCGAAGGTTCGCCATGTGCCCCCATAGTGAATGAATTCGCCCCCACAAAATAAAAGCGACATCGCCTGCTCGATCTGCGGGAGCGATTTCAATCGCGATGCGGGTCGAAGACCTGCCTGGTAGCTCGGGGGACAGATGTGCTGTCCTTTCGCGAATAAATTCGCTCCCACAAGGAAGAGCCGAGCCCTGGCACAAACCCTGTGGGGGCGATTTCAATCGCGACGTCGGTCCATCGCCCCGCCTCGGGGGCCACCCGTCGAAAACTATAATGAGTGGTACGGGGGCAAGTTCCGGGGGAATTGAGTGTGGAGGGTTCGCCATGCGCATCCTCAAACTTCTGGTCCTGCTCCTCGCCTGCTTCGGCGGGAGCCAGACAACTGCCGGGCCACCCTGGCCCAGCAACGATACCCGCGACGCCATGATGCTGGCCGGCGGGCGCGGCGGCAGTCACTTCGGAGGCTTCCACCACCGCAGCAGCCACATGGGCTTCAGACATCATCACCACGGTTTCAAATCCCATCACCACCACGGGTTCAGGCATCACCACCCCCATTTCAACGGATTCCACCGGAGTCACGGCTTCGGCAGGACGAATTCCCGGTTCTTCATCGTCGACCCGCGCTTTGACCACCGTTTCGACCATCGCGTCCGGACTCGTGGGGTGGTGATCCGCTTCAATGATCCGCACGCTGTGATGTTCACGAGTCCTGGCTTCGGTCAGTGACTTGCCTCAAAGCCACCTCGCAGTAACCCGTCCTGCGAGAGGGGGTTGGCTGCGTCCACGCCCCAGCCCGCCGAAGGCGCAGAGCCTTTCCTACCTGCCCAACGAAACAGAACACCAAAAACACACAATATCTATATCTGCGTATCGCTTTCCAGCTTTAGCCGGAATCGAGCGCCCTCTCCCACCACCGCACTCCGCCGCAAGCCCCGCAGCCAGGCCCTCAACCGCGCTCTCCCTGGCCTCTACAAACGCCATAAAACCCCTTCCCTCAACCTATCCCTTATGCGCGGATGCCCCTCGACCGATCGTCAATTCGATACAAAAACTCTATTCGATACATGTTTTAGTGTTTGATATTTGTTTTCGTATCATTTAAAAATGGCGCCATGGCCAAGCCACCCCACGAACCCTGCATGGCTGGAGAACGGCATGTACGCACAATTGGTTGAGACAGGCGTGAAGCGCGTGAAAGCGCTGGAGGAGATGACTCCTGAAGAACGCGCCTTCCAGGAAAAGATCGACGCGGAAATCAAGATCGAGGCGAAGAACTGGATGCCGGAGGCTTACCGGCAGACGCTGATCCGCCAGATTTCCCAGCACGCCCACTCCGAGATCGTCGGCATGCTGCCCGAGGGCAACTGGGTGACCCGCGCCCCGACCCTGAAGCGCAAGCTGCAGCTGATGGCCAAGATCCAGGATGAAGCCGGCCACGGCCTCTACCTCTACAGCGCCATGGAAACCCTGGGTGCTGATCGCGACACCGAGGTCGCCAAGCTGCACAGCGGCAAGGCCAAGTATTCGAGCATCTTCAACTACCCCACCCTGACCTGGGCCGACATGGGCGCAGTGGGCTGGCTGGTGGATGGCGCCGCCATCGTAAACCAGGTAGTGCTGCAGCGAACCTCCTATGGCCCCTACTCCCGCGCCATGATCCGCATCTGCAAGGAAGAGTCCTTCCACCAGCGCCAGGGCTACGAAATCCTCCTGCACATGATGCGCAACGGCACTCAGGCCCAGAAGGACATGGTTCAGGACGCCATCAATCGTCTCTGGTGGCCGTCGCTGATGATGTTCGGCCCGAGCGACGCCGACTCCCCCAACAGCGCCCAGTCCATGGCCTGGAAGATCAAGCGCCAGAGCAACGATGAGCTGCGCCAGCGCTTCATCGACCAGACCGTCCCGCAACTGGAACTGCTCGGCTGCACCGCCCCGGACCCGGACCTGAAGTGGAACGAGGAACGCGGCCACTACGACTTCGGCGACATCCAGTGGGAAGAGTTCTACGAAGTGCTCAAGGGCAATGGCCCGTGCAACGTCGAACGCGTCGCCACCCGTCGCAAGGCCATCGAAGACGGGGCCTGGGTCCGCGAAGCCGCTGTCGCCCATGCCCGCAAACAACAACAGAAACGCGACGCTGCCTGAATTTCGCGCATGAGCTAGCGAGCTAGAGCAGAACGAGGCGGAAACAGGCACGGGCGCGGAGTTTACGCCTGTAAATGAGCAAGCCCGGGCCTGTTTCCAACGACGTTATGCCGACGCGCAGCAGCTCAACCCCGATGAGGAGAAGAACAAATGTCTGAGTGGACCCTTTTTGAAGTCTTCGTGCGCAGCAAGCACGGCCTGAACCACAAACACGTTGGCAGCGTGCATGCCGCCGATGCGCGCATGGCCATCGAGAACGCCCGCGAGTTGTACACCCGCCGCAACGAAGGCGTGAGCCTGTGGGTGGTGCCGTCCGCACTGATCACCGCCTCCTCCCCGGACGAGAAGGAGCCGCTGTTCGACCCGTCCCAGGACAAGGTCTACCGCCACGCCAGCTTCTACGAGCTGCCGGCCGAAGTCGGCCACATGTGAGGCTGCTGCCATGACTCAACGCGAAGACCTCATTCAATACCTGCTGCGCCTCGGCGACAGCGCCCTGATCCAGGGCCAGCGCCTGTGCGAATGGTGCGGCCGCGCACCGGCACTGGAAGAAGAACTGGCGCTGATGAACGTCGGCCTCGACCTGGTGGGCCAGGCCCGCAACTGGCTGGACTACGCCGCCGAACTGCTGGAGGACGGCCGTGACGCCGACCACCTGGCGTTCCGCCGCGACGAGCGCGCCTACCGCAATCTGCTGCTGGTGGAGCAGCCCAACGGCGACTACGCCGTGACCATCACCAAGCAGTTCTTCTACGACGCCTGGCACTTCCAGGTGCTGCACGGTCTCTCGCAGTCCAGCGACGAGCGCGTCGCCGGCATCGCTGCAAAGGCCCTGAAGGAAGTCACCTACCACCTGCGCCGCTCCGGCGAGTGGGTCGAGCGCCTGGGCGACGGCACCGAAGAAAGCCACCAGCGCATGTTGGCAGCGATCCGCGACATCTGGCGCTTCACCGTGGAACTGGTGAATGGCGACGACGTGGAACAACGTCTGTTCGAGGCCGGCATTGCGCCGAACCCGGCAGAAATCGCCGCGGCCTGGAAGTCCAAGGTGGCCGATATCTTCGCCAGTGCCACCCTGCCGATGCCCGAGCCGGCCAGCTACTTCTACCTGAACGGCCGCAAGGGCCTGCACACCGAGCACCTCGGTCTGCTGCTGGCCGAAATGCAATTCCTCCAGCGGGCCCATCCCGATGCGTCCTGGTGAGCTGATTACCAGCGACCGTGGCGCCAGGCCCGGTGCGCCAGATGATCTGGCGCGCGCCTGGTCGGTGCTGGGCGAGGTGATGGACCCGGAAGTGCCGGTAGTCAGCGTGGTCGACCTCGGCATCGTCCGTGGCCTCGACTGGCAGAACGGCCACCTGCATGTGGTGGTCACCCCGACCTACTCCGGCTGCCCGGCCACCGAGGTGATCGAGCACGACATCGAGCAGGCTCTGGAAGGCGCCGGTTTCGCCGCGCCGAAACTTGAGCGCCGCCTGACGCCGGCCTGGACCACCGACTGGATCAGCACCGACGGCCGCGAGCGCCTGCGTGCCTACGGCATCGCCCCGCCGGCCGGCAGCACCAGCAAGCGCAGCCTGATGGGCGACGCCGGCGATGTGTGCTGCCCGCAGTGCGGAAGCGCCCACACAGAACTGCTCAGCCAGTTTGGCTCCACCGCGTGCAAAGCCCTGTACCGCTGCCGCGACTGCCTAGAGCCGTTCGACTATTTCAAGTGCATCTGAGTGGCTTGCCACCGGAGACGACCAAGATGAGCAAGTTCCACAGCCTGAAGATCAAAGAAGTGCGCCCGGAAACCCGCGATGCGGTATCCATCGCCTTCGACATTCCTGCCGACCTGACCGAGGCGTTCCGCTTTACCCAGGGCCAGCACCTGGTGATGCGTACGCAGATGGACGGCGAGGAAGTGCGCCGCTCCTACTCCATCTGCACCGGTGTCAACGACGGCGAGCTGCGGGTGGCGATCAAGCGCGTGGCCGGCGGCCGTTTCTCCGCCTTTGCCAACGACAGCCTGAAAGCCGGCCAGAGCCTGGAAGTGATGCCGCCGTCCGGCCACTTCTTCGTCGAGCTGGATGCCGCGCGCCACGGCAATTACCTGGCGGTGGCAGCCGGCAGCGGCATCACGCCGATCCTGTCGATCATCAAGACCACCCTGGAAAGCGAGCCTCACAGCCGCTTCACCCTGATCTACGGCAACCGCTCCAGCGCTTCGGCACTGTTCCGCGAGCAACTGGAAGACCTGAAGAACCTTTACCTGCAACGCCTGAACCTGATCTTCGTGTTCAGCCGCGAGCAGCAGGACGTGGACCTCTACAACGGCCGGATCGACGCCGACAAGTGCGGCCAGTTGTTCTCCCGCTGGATCGACGCCAGGGCCCTGGACGCCGCCTTCATCTGCGGCCCGCAGGCCATGACCGAAACCGTGCGCGACCAACTCAAGGCCAACGGCATGCCCGCCGAGCGCATCCACTTCGAGCTGTTCGCCGCCGCCGGCAGCAGCGCCAAGCGCGAAGCCCGCGAAGCCGCCCGCGCCACTGACGGCGCCAGCAGCCAGGTCACGGTGATCAGCGATGGCCGCGAAATGACCTTCGAACTGCCGCGCAACAGCGTCAGCGTGCTCGACGCCGGTAACGCCCAGGGCATGGAACTGCCCTACTCCTGCAAGGCCGGCGTGTGCTCCACCTGCAAGTGCAAGGTGGTCGAAGGTGAGGTGGAGATGGACAGCAACTTCGCCCTGGAGGACTACGAAGTGGCCGCCGGCTACGTGCTGTCCTGCCAGACCTTCCCGGTCAGCGAAAAGGTGGTCCTCGACTTCGACCAGCTGTAAGCGACACCCGTAGGAGCGAGCTCTGCTCGCGAAGCTTTTGGCAGACCCCGTTCGCCAGCAAGCTGGCTCCTACAAATAGCACCAGCAATACCCCGTTCGACACAAGCAGCCTTGCCGTCGGCCGTCGAACGGGCGTCTCGACAATCACAAAAAGAGAGAGCAGCCATGACCCCGCAAGACCTCGATCGCATTCGGGAAAATCCGGACTTCATCCAGCTGGTTCGCCGCAAGCAGCGCCTGACCTGGTCGCTGACCGCCGCCATGCTGGTGATCTATTACGGCTTCGTGCTGCTGGTGGCCTTCGCCCCCGGCGTGCTCGGCCAATCCCTCAATGGGGGCGTCACCAGTGTGGGCATGCTGGTGGGCGTGGTCATCATCCTGCTCTCCTTCGCGCTCACCGGCATCTACGTGAAGCGCACCAACGTCCTCGACCCGCTGAACGACAAAGTCCGGCAGGAGTGCGGCCAATGAAAGCCCTCGCCTCCCTGCTGCTCGCCGCCGGCCTCCTGGTCTCCCAGGGCGCCTTCGCCGCCGACGCCGCCGCGCGTCCGCTGAACTGGAACGCCATCTACATGTTCCTGGCGTTCGTGCTCTTCACCCTCGGCATCACCCGCTGGGCCGCCCTGCGCACCCGTTCGGCCGCGGACTTCTACACCGCCGGCGGCGGCCTCACCGGCTTCCAGAATGGCCTGGCGATCGCCGGTGACATGATCAGCGCGGCATCCTTCCTCGGCATTTCCGCGATGATGTTCATGAACGGCTACGACGGCCTGCTCTACGCCCTGGGTGTGCTCGCCGGATGGCCGATCATCCTGTTCCTGATCGCCGAACGTCTGCGCAACCTCGGCAAGTACACCTTCGCCGACGTGGTGTCCTATCGCCTTGAACAAAGCCCGATCCGTATCACCGCAGCCTTCGGCACCCTGACGGTGGCGCTGATGTACCTGGTGGCGCAGATGGTCGGCGCCGGCAAGCTGATCGAGCTGCTGTTCGGCCTCTCCTACACCCAGGCCGTGATGCTGGTGGGCGTGTTGATGGTCTGCTACGTGACCTTCGGCGGCATGCTGGCCACCACCTGGGTGCAGATCATCAAGGCCGTGCTGCTGCTTTCCGGCACCAGCTTCATGGCCTTCATGGTGCTCAAGCATTTCGGCTTCAGCACCGAGGCGATGTTCTCCGCCGCCGTTTCTGTCCACGCCAAGGGCGCGGCCATCATGGCGCCGGGCGGCCTGCTGTCGAACCCCATCGATGCGATCTCCCTCGGGCTCGGCATGATGTTCGGCACCGCCGGCCTGCCCCACATCCTGATGCGTTTCTTCACCGTGAGCGACGCCAAGGAAGCGCGCAAATCGGTGTTCTACGCCACCGGCTTCATCGGCTACTTCTACCTGCTGCTGATCGTGGTCGGTTTCGGCTCGATCGTGATGGTCGGCACCAACCCGGGGTTCCGTGACGCGGCCGGCGCCATCATCGGCGGCGGCAACATGGTGGCCGTGCACCTGTCCCACGCGGTCGGTGGCAGCCTGTTCCTCGGCTTCATCTCCGCCGTGGGCTTCGCCACCATCCTGGCGGTGGTGGCTGGCCTGGCGCTGTCCGGCGCCTCGGCGGTTTCCCACGATCTCTATGCCTGCGTAATCCGCAAGGGCAAGGCCAGCGAGCGTGAAGAAATGCGCGTCTCGCGCATCGCCACCCTCTGCATCGGCGTGCTGGCGGTGATCCTCGGCCTGCTGTTCGAGTCGCAGAACATCGCCTTCCTCTCCGGCCTGGTCCTGGCCATCGCCGCCTCGGTCAACTTCCCGGTGCTGTTCCTCTCCATGTTCTGGAAAGGCCTGACCACCCGTGGCGCGGTCGCCGGCAGCGTGGCCGGCCTGCTGTCCGCCATCGTCCTGCTGGTGTTGAGCCCGGCCGTCTGGGTCAACGTGCTGCATCACGAACAGGCACTGTTCCCGTATTCCAACCCGGCACTGTTCTCCATGGGCCTGGCCTTCTTCAGCGCCTGGCTGCTGTCGGTGACCGATGCCTCCGAGCGTGCCAAGGAAGAACGCGGCCGTTACCTGGCCCAGTTCATCCGCTCCATGACCGGCATCGGCGCAGCCGCCGCCAGCCGCCACTGAGCCGGGAACGAGCGGACGAACTGAACACCGATATCGATGAAAACCGCCTGATCCTCGGCTACACGCCGGCCCTCTGGTAAGGCAAACGAAACAGAACCAACACCGGCGCCTTGCGCCGGCCCCCTTCACGGAGATTTCCTGATGAGTAACGCCCCCACGCTGCAAAGCTTCATCGGCGGCCGCTGGATCGGCCAACACGGTTCCCAGGGACTGCGCAGTGCCATCGACGGCAGCACCCTCTTCCGCACCCACGAGGAAGCCCTGGACTTCTCCGAAGCCATCGAACATGGCCGCAAGCGCGGCATCGCCAGCCTCATGGCCATGGACTTCCAGCAGCGCGCGGCGCGCCTCAAGGCCCTGGCGCTGTACCTGACCGAACACAAGGAACAGCTCTACACGATGTCCCGCCACAGCGGCGCGACCCGCGCCGACAGCTGGATCGACATCGAGGGCGGCGCCGCCACCCTGTTCAGCTATGCCGGCGTCGGCGCCCGCGAGCTGCCGTCGGGCAACATCGTCCACGAAGGCCCGGCCATGCCGCTCGGCAAGCAAGGCACCTTCGCCGGTACCCATATCCTGGTGCCCCGTGGCGGCCTGGCCGTGCACATCAATGCCTTCAACTTCCCCATCTGGGGGATGCTGGAAAAATTCGCCCCCAGCTTCCTCGCCGGCATGCCTTGCATCGTCAAACCGGCCACCGCCACCAGCTACCTGACCGAAGCCGCCGTGCGCCTGATGCACGAATCCGGCCTGCTTCCGGAAGGCAGCCTGCAACTGATCATCGGCAGCACCGGCGACCTGCTGGACCGCCTGCAAGGTCAGGATGTTGTCACCTTCACCGGCTCGGCAGACACCGCCGCCAAGCTGCGCGTGAACGCCAACCTGATTCGCAATTCCGTGCCCTTCAACGCTGAGGCGGACTCGCTGAACTGCGCCATCCTCGCCCCGGAAATCACCCCGGACGATCCGGAGTTCGACCTCTTCGTCAAGGAAGTGGCCCGTGAGATGACCGTCAAGGCCGGCCAGAAGTGCACCGCCATCCGCCGTGCCATCGTCCCCGCCAAACACATCGACGCCGTGGCCGAACGCCTGCGTGATCGCCTGTCCAAGGTGGTGGTCGGCGACCCGGCCGTGGAAGGCGTGAAGATGGGCGCCCTGGCCTCCCACGCCCAGCAGGCCGACGTGGCCGAGCGCCTGGACGCCCTGCTTGCCAGCAGCGACCTGCTGTTCGGTGCCCGCGACGGTTTCGCCCCGCGCGGCGACGGCGTGAACGAAGGCGCCTTCTTCGCCCCGACCCTGCTGCGCTCCCGTGACCCGCATGCCGAAGGCGGTGCCCACGACATCGAGGCCTTCGGCCCGGTGAGCACCCTGATGGCCTACGACGACATCGACGAAGCCATCGCCCTGGCCGCACGCGGCAAAGGCAGTCTGGTGGCCAGCCTGGTCACCAAGGACCCGGCTGTGGCCGCCCGAGTGGTACCGCAAGCCGCCGCCCTGCACGGCCGCCTGCACATCCTCGACCGCGAATCTGCCGCCGAATCCACCGGCCACGGCTCGCCCCTGCCGGTACTCAAGCACGGCGGCCCCGGCCGCGCCGGTGGCGGTGAAGAGCTGGGTGGCCTGCGCGCGGTGAAGCACTACCTGCAACGCACCGCAGTCCAGGGTTCACCCACCATGCTGGCTGCCGTGACCCGCGAATACGTGCGCGGCGCCAAGGTGATCGAGACCGAAGTACACCCGTTCCGTCGCTACTTCGAAGAGCTGCAGATCGGCGAATCCCTGCTGACCCACCGCCGCACCGTGACCGAGGCCGACATCGTCAACTTCGGCTGCCTGTCGGGCGATCACTTCTACATGCACTTCGACGAGCTCGCCGCCAAGGAATCCCAGTTCGGCAAGCGCATCGCCCATGGCTACTTCGTGCTGTCGGCCGCCGCCGGCCTGTTCGTCTCCCCGGCCCCCGGTCCGGTACTGGCCAACTACGGCCTGGACAGCCTGCGCTTCATCACCCCGGTGGGCATCGGCGACACCATCCAGGCTCGCCTGACCTGCAAACGCAAGATCGACCAGGGCAAGAAGAGCCCGAAGGGCGAGCCGCAAGGCGTGGTGGCCTGGGACGTGGAAGTGACCAACCAGCTCGGCGAACTGGTCGCCAGCTATGACATCCTCACCCTGGTGCTGAAACGCCCCGAGGCGGTGTGAACCGAGTCGCTGCGAGAGTTTATGACCGGCCTTCGGGCCGGTTTTTTTTCGCCTGCTCGAACCTCCCACAGGTTGGTGTAGAGCGCAGCGAAACCCAACGATCGCCGGAAGTCAGCTGTTGGGCCTCGTTCCTCGGGCCAACCTACGTCGGGTCTGCGTCCCGCTTGGCGAATGAATTCGCCCCCACAAATGAGTGCCAGTACATCGAGTGCGGTTGTAGGTTGCGGCAGAGCGAAGCGAAGCCCAACGATCCCCGGAAGTCCGCTGTTGGGCCTCGTTCCTCGGACCGACCTACGTCGGGTCTGCGTCCCGCTTGGCGAATGAATTCGCCCCCACAACAAAAGCCACAGCGGCAGTCCCTGCTGATTCTGGCACGCAGGCTCAAGCCCTTGGCAAGCAGGCACAAGGCCAGCGCACGGCAACTCCTTAGTATCCGGACGCAGAAACGCTCCGCTGCCAATTCCAAAAAGAAGGATGCTTGCCATGTTCCGGTCGAACCTGTTCCGACTTTCCACCCTCGCACTACTGGTGGGTGCCGCCACTCAGGCCGGCGCTTACGAGCTGTACGCCGACGAAGACACTCACCTGAATGCGACCCTGGAGGCCGTGTACGGCTTCTTCCACAGCCAGGAGAACTACGCCATCGCTGGCTCGAAGAGCAAAGGTTCGTCGTCCTGGCGCGAGGGTTATGCCAAGTACGGCATCAGCTTCGACCAGGGGCTGGCGGGAGCCGGCACCAGCTACGGCGCCTTCAACATGCTCAGCTCGGGCACCTGGGGTGACGGTGACGCGGCGGGCTTCACCGATGGTTCCGAGCGCACCACCAAGATCGAAGACGCCTACCTCGGCTGGCGTTCCGGCCAGTTGTTCGAGGCACTGGGCGAAGACGGCGTGGACTTCTCATTCGGCCGCCAGAACCTGATGATCGGCGACGGTTTCCTCATCAACGGCGACGCCCTGAACCTCGGCAACGGCCTTGCCGATGGCGAGTTCAACCGCGGCGGCGCCTACTGGCTGGCTGCACGCAAGGCGTTCGACCAGACCGCCGTGCTGCGCCTCGGCGGCAAGGACGGCCTGCGCGGCGACCTGATGTGGCTGAAATCCGACAACCGTGCCCAGGCCAAGACCGAGATGGTGGTCGGCAACCTGGAGCATGTATCCGAAGCCGGCACCCTGGGCCTGACCGCCATCGACATCAGCGATGTCGACGAAGAATTCGCATCACCCTTCCAGGCCGAACGCGACGGCATGAAGACCTACAGCGTGCGCGGCCAGGGCAACGCCGGGGTAGAAAACCTGTTCCTCTCCGGTGAATACGCCTGGCAGGACAAGAAGAATGTCGACGACGAGAACGCCTGGTACCTGGAAGCCGGCTGGACCTTCTCCGATGTGGCCTGGAGCCCGTACGTCAGCTACCGCTACAGCCGCTTCTCGGAAGGTTACGACGCGCTGTTCACTGGCTTCAGCCGTGGCTACGGCACCTGGTTCCAGGGTGAGGTGGCGGCCAACTACGCCGGCCCGTTCAACACCAATACCCAGGTCCACCACGTCGCCTTCAAGGTGTCGCCGCTGGAAAACCTGAGCCTCGGCGCCCTGTGGTTCGACTTCAACACCCTGGACCGCGACCTGGGCAATACCGACGGCCGCGAACTGGATCTCTACGCCGAGTGGGCGGTGAGCGACAACCTGATCGTCATGCCGCTGGTCGGCCTCTACAAGCCTGACCGCAGCGCGGAAGAAGGCGGCACCCAGCTCGGTAGCAACGACAGCAACCTCTACAGCCAACTGGTGTTCGTCACTACCTTCTGAACCCATCCGGGGCGGCGACGCCCCGGTTCCTCACGCGGCCGATCCCCATGTCCAGCCCCAGCCTCAGCATCCAAAGCAAGATCACCCTGCTGGCGAGCCTCTGCCTGATCCTGGTGGTGGGCCTGCTGGTCGGCCTTTCGCTCTACCAGACCCGCGCCAGTACCGAGCGGGTCAAGGATTCCAGTGGAGCCATGCTGGCCGAAGCCGCGCGCCTCAACCTGCAGGCCCAGGGCAAGGTACAGGCCCTGCAGATCCAGCGCAGCTTCACCCGCACCCACGAATACGGCCTGGGCCTTGCGCGGCACCTGCTCTACCTGCGTGAACGCGCCGCCCGTGGCGAGATCAATTCCGAAACCCTGCGTTCCGAACTGACCGGCGAACTGCGCAAGGCCGTCGAGCAACGCCCGGAACTGCTCGGCCTGTTCCTGATCTTCCAGCCCGATGCCCTCGACGGTCGTGACGCCGAGTTCAAAGGCCGCGGCGACCTCGGCAGCAACGACGCCGGGCGCTTCGCGCTGTACTGGCTGCAAGCCAGGCCGGGCGAGTTGCAAGCCGTGCCAGGCGACGAAAAGCTGCTGGCCGATACGGCCCCCGGTCCCAGTGGCGCGCCCTTTAACGCGTTCTTCACCTGCCCACGAGACAGCGGGCAACTGTGCTTGCTGGAGCCCTACTTCGACGAATCCTCGGGCAGCCGCAAGCTGGTCACCAGCGTCGCCTTCCCGCTGCTGGAAAACGGCAAGGTGCTGGCGGTGATCGGCCTGGATATCAGCCTCGACAGCCTGCAACAGGACGCCCTGGCCAGTAGCCGCGAGCTCTATGAAGGCAACGGTCGCGTCAGCATCATCAGCCCGTCGGGTGTGGTCGCCGGACACAGCCAGGATGCCGGCCAGCTGGGAAAACGCCTGCAAGCCGTGCTGCCGGAGCAGGCAACCGGAGTCCTGGACTTCCTCGGCCGCAACGAACCCCATGCGTTCATCGACAAGGGCCAGATCAGCGTTCTGGAGCCGCTTTCCCCTATCGCCGGGGCCAAGCCCTGGGGCGTACTGCTGGGCGTGCCGCAACGAGTGCTGCTGGCCCCTGCCGAAGCCTTGAAGGTGCAGATGGACGACGAGCGTCTGCAAAGCTCGGCGCTGGAGTTCACCCTTGGCTCCGTCGCGGCGCTGCTCGGAGTTGCCATGATCTGGCTGGCCGCCCGTGGCGTCACCCGCCCGCTGCTGCGCCTGGCCGCCATGCTGGAAAACATTGCTGACGGTGAAGGCGATCTCACCCGGCGCCTGACCTACGTCCGGCGCGACGAGTTGGGCCGCCTGGCGCTGGCCTTCAATCGCTTCCTCGACAAGCTGCAACCGGTGATCGCCAAGGTCCAGGGTTCGGTGCGAGACGCCCGCGACACCGCTGACCAGTCAGCGCTGATCGCCCGCCAGACCAGCGAAGGCATGCAGCAACAATTCCGCGAGATCGATCAGGTGGCCACTGCCCTGCATGAAATGTCCGCGACGGCCAACGCCTCGGCCCAGAGCGCGGCGCAGGCTGCCGACGCCGCGCGCAATGCTGACCAGGCCAGCCGCGAAGGCCTGGACGTGATCACCCGCACCACCAACGCCATCCATGCGCAGGCGCGGGACATGAGTGAAGCCATGGCCCAGCTTCAGACACTGGCCCAGAGCAGTGAGCAGATCGGTTCGGTGCTGGAGGTGATCCTCTCCATCGCCGGGCAAACCAACCTGCTGGCCTTGAACGCCGCCATCGAAGCGGCCCGCGCCGGCGATGCCGGACGCGGCTTCGCCGTGGTGGCCGACGAGGTGCGCAGCCTGGCGCGCCGTACCCAGGACTCGGTGGAAGAGATCCGCCAGGTGATCGACGACCTGCAGAAAGGCACTCGCGATGTGACCCAGGCCATGCAAGGCAGCCACGGCCTGGCCCAGGAAAACGTCAGCCAGGTGCAGCAGGCGGTGACTGCGCTGGAACGCATCGGCCACGCGGTCAACCTGATCACCGAGATGAATCTGCAAATTGCAAGTGCCGCCGAAGAGCAAAGCAGCGTCGCAGATGAAATCAACCGCAACGTCGAGGCCATCCGCGACGTGACCGAATCCCTGTCCGGCCAGGCCGAGCAGTCGGCACAGGTCAGTCGCCAGCTCAATGACCTGGCCAACCATCAGCAGGGGCTGATGCAGCAGTTTCGCGCCTAGGGCTCACAAGGCCCTGACGCGCTCTTGGGCGGCCTGTCCGCCACTCCCCGTCGCCACCGGCCTGAAGGACTATCCGTCCCGAATGGTCGGTGGCACTTCAGTTTTCCGGCAGCGCAAGTGTGACCGCCGCCCAGGCAGGCCGCGTCATCGAAGAAAACCTCCCTGCCCACAGAAGCCCCCATGCATCCACTTCGCAAAGCGCTGCACAACGAGCTGCACTCGCGGCCGTCGATCTACTTCCGGGATCCGGCCAACGTCTATCACTTCGCCTTTTCCGATGCCGAGGACGTCTGCGACGCCTTGGTGGATCGCCTCAACCAGGCTGCCGACGCGCCACTGGCCAGTAATGGCTCCCAAGGCCTGCTGCGCATGGGCGAGAACACCCTGAAATGGGAACGCCATACCGAGTTTTTCACCCTCACTCTTGTGGTGCCGCGTGCGCCGGGCGACCCGTATTGGCCGCCGCTGCCGGAGGCGCTGGAAAGCCTGGTGAGCGAGCACCGCAATCTGCTGATCAATGCCGACCAGGTGCTGGTGGAGTCGGATGCGAACTGGGCGGGTGACACGGCGGCCTACGGCTTCAAGGACCCTTCCGGGTCCACCCTGGGGGGCGGCGATGCCATCGTCTGGTCGGACTTCCGTCTCACCGAGGGCGGCGTCAACCGCATCCTGCTGGTCAATCGCCGCCTCAACGCGTACCGCCTGGGCCGGATGATCCGCCGCCTGCTGGAAATCGAGACCTACCGCATGATGGCCTCCCTCACCCTGCCCGTGGCCCAGGCGGTGAGCCTGCAGTTGAAAGAGTACGACAAGGAGCTGACCAACCTCTCCGACCGCAATGCCGAGGGCAAGGGCAGCGCCAAGGAGCTGTCGACGGATATCGCCGCCCTCTCCGCCCGCATCGTGCGCAGCACCGCCCGCACCCGCCAGCGCTTCAGCGCCACGGAGGCCTACGCGCAGATCGTATTCGAGCGCATCAACGAGCTGCGTGAATCCCACATCGACGAATGCCAGCGCCTGGGGGTGTTCATCGAACGGCGCTTCCGCCCCACGGTGCGCTACTGCGCCGCCACCGACCAACGCTTGGTGCGCCTGGGCCAGAGCGTGGCGAACCTCAGTGACCTGCTGCGGGCACGGGTCAATGTGGAGGTGGAAGAACAGAATTCGGAAATCCTGCGCAGCCTGAACGCCCGCGCCGATACCCAGATCAAGATCCAGAAGGCGGTGGAAGGCCTGTCGATCATCGCCATCAGCTACTACCTGCTGAGCCTGTTCAAACTGTTCTACGGCGGCCTGCACACCCTCGGTCTGGATGTATCGCCGAAGACCGCAATTCTGGTGATGACGCCAGTGGTGGCGCTGATCCTGGGCGCAATTGTCCTGCGGATCAGGAAGGCGAAGGGGCATTGATCCCTGCAAATCCGATGGGCAGGCCTGCGGCCTGCTTGGCGAATGAATTCGCCCCTACCAATGAGTGCCGACGCCTCACGCAAACCTCCCGTAGGTTGGTGTAGAGCGCAGCGAAACCCAACGATTCGCGGAAGTCCGCTGTTGGGCCTCGTTCCTCGGACCAACCTACGGCGGCCCTACAAGGGTTTCTTGGCTGCCCGGCACAAATCGCAGGCAAAAAAAAGACCCGGCGATTTGCCGGGTCAATAACCGTGATTAGCCTGATGAGGAGATAATCTGATGAGTCCGAAACCTGGGCTTGTCAGCTTATCCAGCTGGCCGCGAGGCCAGTGAGATGAATAATAATGATTCTCATTTTTTTGATCAAGCGATATTTGCTCACAGATGTGAATCAATTCCATTTACCGACCAAAAGTCCAGCACCCCTCCCTGTTCACGCCAACTCCAACCCCGCCTCCGCCAGCGTCCGGCGATAGCATTCGCGCAGCGGGTCCAGGCGGCTCCACACCTGCCCCACGCATTCATCCAGGGCGATATGGCTGCTGGCGCGCACACGGGCATCCAGACCACATCCCTGGTAGAAAGCATTCACCACCTCGACCATGGGTTCGCGCTGGTTTTCCATCAGCACCGCGGCGTGGGCCAGTACCACATGGCAGCTATCGCCGCGACGGCGGCGCCAGCGTTGCGCGGTGCCGACCAGTTTTCGCGACGCCAGGGTGACGTTGTAGCGACCGTCACAGAAGGCGCCGTCCACTTCACCCAGCCCTCCCTCCAGCCCCATGCCGGCCAGCCAGTCCAGCATCGGATGGCAGAGCCGCAGATAGGCGTTTTCGATACGGGTCATTTCGCTCTCGCGAGGCGGCAAGGCGTAGGCCAGCGCCACGTTCAGCACGGCGGGCGATTGCGGTACGGGTTCGCCGCCGCTGTCGCGCAGGGCCACCGGCCAGCCCAGTGCCCGGCATTCGGCCTCAGCCTCTGCGAAACCCGCAAGGCGGCTCATCCGTTGCGGCATGACCAGCGCCGCCTCCTGTGGTCGCCACAGCAGCAATCCGCACGCCTGTTCGCCCTGCTGGATGCGTTCCAACAGGTGGCGTTCCGCGTCCAGCCCCTCGACCACCGCGAACCGTGAAACCTGGTGCATGTTTCCTCCCACGTAACGTCAAATTTCCAGCAAATTCAAAAACCGTTCGCACTAGTGTGCCAAGTCATTAATCCATCTGAATTTTCTTGCCGTTCATGACACTTGTTTGGCCGCCAGTCCGCCAGGGGCGGTTTTCACCTGGATGAATGATGGCACCCGGCAATCGCCTCCTATAAGTTTGATTCAACCTGTTCGTAGAGCGCAGTACAGGCTTCGACCGGCAATCACTACAGAGCCAATAAGGCCAACCGGTGCGAGGTGCTCCAGGAGCAGTCAGAGCGATCGAAATCTCACTGTCCATCAAGCTGTGGAGGACCGCAGCCGTGAAGACCTTTCGCTTGAATTCCAGGGGAATCTCGTTTGTCGCCCGGAATAGCACCGACGACGCGAACCAACAATCAGAACAGCCCCTCGCCAGCACCAACCGCCGCGCATTCCTCAAATGGTCCGCTGCCGCCAGCGCCCTGCCCTTGCTGCTCACAGAAAGCGACAGCCAGGCCAAGGATAGCGACACCTCGGAAGTCACCAGCCCGAGAACCACGCCCTGGAAGGAATTCCTTCCCAACCAGATGAGCCCGCTGAACCCGGTCAGCGACCTGCATGGCGTCGATGGCGTCCAGGTGGTTCCGCCTACCGTCGACGCCAATGCCACAAGTGGCGAGTGCGGGCGCAAAGCGCACCAGCGCTTTGACCAGTTGGGGCTCAACCCGACCCTGTACGAAATCAATGTGGTGGAGCGCCCCTGGAAGGCGCACCCCGACCTGCCCGAAATCAAGGTCTGGAGCTACCGCGCTGCCGACTCCACGCCAGACAGCTTCAGCCCGATCATCTTCGCCCGCTATGGCCAGCCGGTGCTCTGCCGATTCCACTGCAAGCTGCCCAAGGATCATGTCGGCGTCGGCGTCCCCTACATTTCGGTGCACCTGCACAACCTGCACTGCCCTTCGGAAAGTGACGGCTTTCCGGGTGACTTCTTCAGCGCCAACAAGCAGGGCCTGACCCTGGACTACAAGGGCGAGTACAAGGACCACTTCTACCCCAACGTCTACGCCGGCCTGGACGAGATGCAGAACGGCATCGGCGACTACCGCGAAGCCCTCGGCACCCTGTGGTTTCACGACCACACCTGGCAGGCCACCTCGCAGAACGTGGTGCGCGGGATGTTCGGTTTCTACGTCCTCTTCGACCATCTCGACTCGGGTAACGAGAAGGACCCGAGCCCCGAGGCCCTGCGCCTGCCCAGCTACCCATATGACTACATGCTGAGCTTCAACGACATGCGCTTCGACGCGAAGGGCCAACTGGTCTTCGACCGCTTCAGCCCCGACGGTACCCTGGGTGACAAGATTCTGGTCAACGGCAAGATCGAGCCAGTGCTGCGGGTGGCCCGTCGCAAATACCGGCTGCGCCTGCTCAACGCCGGCCCATCGCGCTTCTACGAGTTCTACCTGAACGACAGCAAAGGCAAGTCGCAGACCTTCACCTACATCGCCAACGACGGCAACCTGCTGCCCGCACCTATCCGCAACATGGGCAAGGTTCGCCTGGGCGTCGCCGAGCGTGCCGACCTGGTGGTGGATTTCTCCAAGTACCCCATCGGCACGGAACTGTTTCTGACCAACCGCCTGGTCCAGGACACCACCAGGGGCCCGGACAAGGTGGAGGGCTCCGGCACCAAGGTGCTCAAGCTGCTGGTGGACCGCGACCCGCCGGAACAGGACCTCAGCCAGGTGCCCGACGTGCTGCGGCCGCTGCGCCCGCTGTGCGACGAGGAAATCGAGCGGGCCAAGGTGCGCCGCTGGGTGTTCGACCGCAAGGGCGGCGAATGGGCAGTCAACGGCAAACCGGAAAACATCCTCGACAGCAGCGCCAAGATCGACAAGGGCGAGTGCGAGATCTGGGAACTGGTCAACGAAAGCGGCGGCTGGCAGCACCCGGTGCATATCCACTTCGAGGAGGGCCGCATCCTCAGCAGGACGGTCAAGGGCGTGCCGGTGGCCATTCCGGAACACGAGCGAGGGCGCAAGGACGTCTTTGTGCTCGGCAAGGACGAGACGGTCAGGGTGTTCCTGCGCTTCCGCGACTTCACCGGCAAGTACGTCATGCATTGCCACAACGTGATCCACGAGGACCACGGCATGATGGTGCGCTGGGACATCGAGGACGACACGCCGCCCGAACCGCCGGCCGGGTGCGGCGTCAGCTGATCACAGCCAACCCTTGATCGTTACTGGAGATGCCAGATGAACACTCGCAGAAACCTGCTGTTCGGCGCCGGTATGGCTGCCGCGGGCCTGGCCGCGCTGGGCACCGGCCTGGTCGGCTGCAACTGGGCCACCCCGGAACCCGAGTACGCCGAGGGCGACAGCTTCGGCGCCCGCTACTTCCCGAACCTCACGCTCTACACGCACCTGGGCAAACGGGTGAAGCTCTACGACGACCTCATGCGTGACAAGGTGGTGGCCTTCAACATGATGTACACGATGTGCGGCGGCCTCTGCCCCACCATGACCGCCAACCTGCGCGGCACCCAGAAGCTGTTGGGCGACCGGGCCGGGAAGAATGTCTTCATGTACTCCATCACCCTGCAGCCTGAGCTGGACACGCCGGAGATCCTCAGGGAGTACGCCGAGTCCCACCACGTCGGGCCGGGCTGGCTGTTCCTCACCGGCGATCCGGCGGACCTGGAGAAACTGCGGCGCAAGCTCGGCTTCTTCGACCCGGACCCGGTGGTGGATGCCGACCGCACCACGCACATCCGCATGGTGCGCATTGGCAATGACCGCTATGACCAGTGGACCATGGCCTCGGCCCGCTCCCAGCCTGAACAGTTGGTGGCGGCGATCAACATGGTGGACCGGTCGGTGGACTTCACCTCGCATAACGGGAGGGATGCGAGCTTGCCGGTTTGAGGATGAAGCTGACGGGGAATCCTTGTAGGGGCGAATTCATTCGCCCCTACAGAAGATCATGCCCCCACAAAGAAATGGCCCGGCCTCAGGAAACCCGCCCCAGATTCACCACCAACGGCCAGCTCACCCTGCGGGTGCTGGCCGGGTCGCCCCAGGCTTGCTGGAAGCGTTCGCGCAACGGGTCGAGGGGATCGGTGCCGTGGGCGGATTTGTAGGTGCCGAGGGCCGACCAGCTTTCCAGATAGCCCAGCAGGCGTGCCAGGTCCCAGTCGGCATCCAGGGTGAAGGGTGGCACCTGGATACGCTCGAAGGGGAATGGCAGGGTGCGATAGCCCTGCTCCACGTGCTTACGCTCCTCCGCCCAGTAACTGCCGAGGATATCGCTATAGAGGTGATCGACCAGCGCATCCACTTCCGGCGCGATGGTCGAGCGGTTGTAGGAGATCACTGCCAGCAACCCGCCCGGTCGGCTCACCCGACGCACTTCGGCATAGAAGCGGTCCAGGTCGAACCAGTGCAGTGCCTGGGCCACCAGGGTCAGGGACACGCTGCCGGCGGCCAGCGAGGTCTGTTCTGCCGGCTCGCAACGGTAGTCGATGTTGGGTGCAGGCTCGGCACGCGCCAACTGCTGGGCACTGACGTCGGTTCCGACCACCTGCTGGAAGTGTTTCGCCAGGTCGGTGGTGGCCTGGCCAGTGCCGCAACCGCAGTCCCAGGCCAGGGACTGGTCCGGTGCCTGCTGGCTTAGCCAGGCGATCAGGGCGGGGTCGTAGGTAGGGCGGTTGGCGCGGTAGGCGTCGGATTGGCGGGTAAAAAGCGCGCGGGTATCGGACATGGCAGGAATCCGCTTCGGGTCGCTGGGGTTGCCAGCATAGCGCGCGATCAAGACACCCTGCGAAGGTTTCACCGCCCTCCCTCACCCCCGGCCCCTCTCCCAGAGGGAGAGGGGAGCAAAGCGCCCAGGCACCAAGTCCTGCGCACCGCCTGTGGGGGCGACTTCAATCGCTGAGCAGGCCGAAGGCCTGCCCGGAAGCGCCGGGGCAGCTGCGCTGCCCTTAGCGAATGAATTCGCCCCCACAAATGAAGGACATTGCATGGTCATTTCACAATGGCCAGTTCAAACGAGCCCTGGTCCGCATGCTCGTGCACCTGCATCCCCGCCTCGCTCAGGGCGAGGTCCTGCAGGGGGCGCTTGAAGGGTTTGTTGTCGAGGGTCTGCAGGCTGCGGTCTTCGTCGGTGGTCAGCAGCAGCACGTAGCGTTCGCCCTGGTTGGCGCGGACCTGCACCGTGCCTTCGATGAAGGCGTAGCGGTACCAGGTTTCGCCATGGAGCTGGTAGACGGCGTCGCTCACCAGGCGTGTCGGGCGTTTGGCTTCGTCGAGGAACAGCAGCGACGGGTAGACCACCTGGCGATTGGCGAAACTGCGGATGCGCAGGCCATAGCTGTGTTGCGAGCGCGGCAGTTTCAGGGCGCTGTAGTAACTGCGGCCCATGGGGAAATCGAAACTGGGCGACAGGTTGTTCAGCTCCTCGAAGCGCGGCTCTTCGACCGACACTTCGGTGAAGGCGTCATCCGGGAGCTGGCCGCAGCAGCGGTCCACGAGGCTCTGGTAGAGCGACTCACCCTGCTGTTCGCTACCCTCCAGCAGGGCCTTCATGGCGGCGGTGGGCTGGCCATCCAGGGATGGCAACAGCGCCGCCTTGCGCTGGAACTCCATTTCTCGCGCCTCGGTGTAGGCGATGGGGCCGGGCCGTTCTTCGTCGTTGCCGTTGTCCTTGCCGCGCGCGGGCACCGGCGAGTTGTGGGTGCGGCCCTGTTCGTCGACCCAGGTGAAATACGCCGGGCCCTGCTCCGGGCGCGAATAGCCACGGCCTTCGAGCACGTCGGAGTCGACGTACTCTTCCGAGCGCTGGCCGTTGGGCAGGACGAAGTTGCGTTGCCCCGAGTCCACCTGCCCCGCCGCGTAGAAGCTGTTCTGCAGGTTGCCGCTGGCATCCACCCAGGTGAAATAGCGCCGCTTGCTTTCGCCGGCCTTGGCATTGCCGGGCCAGAGCGTGCCGTCGCCATCCTTGAGGCGCGCCTGGTCGCTCTGGGCGATGCGTTTGGCGGCCTGGCGCTGCTGCTCGCTGTAGCGGCCATCGACGAAGGTGTTGTGCACCCGGCCCTGGTCGTCGATCCAGGTCAGGTAGCGGCCGTTGCTGGCGTGTGCGGTGCCAGCGAGGGTCAGGGCGAGGAGCAGGATGGCTGTTTTCATCAGAAGGTCGTCTGGTAGGTCAGGGCCAGAATGTAAGCCTTCACCGAAGTCTCGACGTTCTGCCCGGCATAGGGGTTGTAGACCAGGTTGTCGATGCCGGTGCAGTTGAGGTTGCAACTGGTGTTGGCCTTGGTGCTCTGCTTGGTGGTGAAGTAGTTGAAGCCAATGTCGATGTTGGTGTCCTTGTCCCAACGGTAACCCAGGCCAAGTCCGTACAGGTGCGCATCGCCGATCGGCGCCAGCACGTCGGCCTTGTCGTCGGGGATGGCCGACGGGCGCCACTCGTAGCCGGCGCGCACCGCGAGGCGGTCAGTCCACTGGTACTGCATACCCAGCGCCCAGCTCCAGGTGTCGCGGTAGCCGCGGTCGAGGATGATGCTGCGGTCGGTGGCATTGCCGCCGCCGAAGTTCTTGGCGATGCGCAGCAGGTCCAGCTCGCGGTCGAACTCGATCTCGAACTCGTTCCAGTCGCTGTAGCCGCTCCACTTCAGGTCGAAGTTGAACTGCCAGCGCTCGAACGGCTTGAGCTTGATGCCGGTGGAGAAGTTGTCCGGGTAGGTCATGTCCAGCGACGCGTTGCCGACTTCCTCGTCGACGTTGCCGAGGGGGAACAGCGGGCTCAACACCTGACCGAAGAGCGAGGACTGCATGCCGGACCAGAAGCCCTGCCATTGCTTGCTGTAGTCCACCCGGTACTTGCCCTGCAGGTGCATGCGCGCCTCGCTCTGGTAGGTGGCGCCCCAGGCGAACCAGTCGGTGGGCTCCCAGAGCACGCCGATGTTCCAGGTCGGCGACAGCGACTGCTGCAGGTCGAGGTCCATGTTGGCCAGGGTGTCGAAGGGGCCGATCTTGCCGCCGCAGACGTTGATGATGCCGGAGACGACTTCGCCCAGCCCCGGCAGGCAGAGGAACTCGTTGAACAGCCGCGTCAGGCCAGTGAGGAAGCCCGGGTTGCGGAAGTCCTGGTTGAGCGCCATGGCCTGGTGGGAGAAGCCGACGGACAGGCCGAACGCCAGCTCGTCGTTCATCTGGTAGCCCACCGAGGGCGAGAAGTAGGTGATGCGCTGCAGGGCCACTTCGCGCCCCTGGTAGCGTGCCGGATCGCTGTCGGAGTCCCGCGAGTAGCCCAGGGCCATGGGCGCGTAGACGTTGGTGGCGAAGGTGAACTTGGATCCCGGCGGATTGATCGACAGGCCCGCCAGCGGTGCGAACAGCACCGGCACTTCGGTCATGCCGCCCATGCCGGGCAGGTACATGGCCGGCGTCAGGGTGCGGCTGCTGGAGTTGGCCACCGGGTCGTCGTCGAAGCCGAGGAAGCCGTAGTCCTCGGGGGCTTCGAACTTGGCGCGGATGTCCATCACCCCGGTGAGAAACTTCACCGTGGTCTGGCGGCCCTTGAGTTTGGTCAGGGCGGCCGGGTTGTAGTGCACGGCGTCGATCCCCGAAGAATCGGCGGTGATTGCGTTGGCCATGGCCATGGCCTTGGGGTTGCCGATGGTCAGGTCGTTGGCCAGTTGGGCCTGGGCCAGCCCCGCCCAGCACAGACCGACCCCGGCGATCGCCCGCGCAAGCGGCGAAAGATGCATGCTCATGAGGTGTTCGCTCGTCGGTTACTGGGCCTTGAGGCCTTTGATATCGAGGGGGACGGAAAGCCCCAGGAGCACGTCGGGCGAATCCTCGGTCATGCCGAAGCCGGCGTTGACGTTGACGATGTAGTCCGGCGACGTTCGCAGGCCGAGGGAGAAGTTCATGATCGAACTGGTCTGCTCGGTCCCTTCCAGGTTCACGTCGCCGAACTCGTAGGTCGGCTTGGTCGTGTAGGCCATCTGGTAGGAAGTGGCCAGGGACACGTCGTAGGACAGCGCATAGGCGAAGCCCATGCTGAAGTTGATGGTGTCGCCCGGTTCCACGTCCTGCAGGAGGCGCCCGCCGCGCATCTGGTGGATGTCGTGCACCGGCATGTTGTAGGTGTACCCCACCGAGCCGAACAGCACGACCGGATCGATCACGTAGGACATGTTGGCGCCCACGCCCAGGCTGTAGTAGCCGTTGCCGGTGGACAGGTCGTTCTCGGAGTTGATGTCGTACGGGCTTTCGCCGGTGGGCAGGCCGAGGGTGGCGAACAGCGTGGTGACCGGGCGGCCACGGGTGGACGCCCAGGGTTGCCAGCGCAACGACGCGGAGATGTCGCCCAGGCTGTAGACGTTCAGGTCGCGCTCGGTGTCGTACTTGGCCACGAACGGCAGACGCACACTGAAGGTCAGGTTGTCCCACACCCCGTAGTCGAAGGTGAAGGAGTTGGTGAAGGTATGTTGGGCCTCGCTCTGGCTGAGCACGCTGTAGACGTTCTGGCCCGTACGGAAGGTTTCGATCTGGGTGTCGCGTACCAGCGAATAGTCGAAGCCGTAGGTGAGCGTGCGCTCCCCTTTCTTCAGCAGGGTGTAGCTCTTCTCGGAGGCCTGGAACACCTCTTCCAGCGCCTTGGCGCTGTCGGCGTCGTCGTCCTTCTTGCTCAGCGCGTCACGCGCGTCGTCCACCGAGGTCTCCTCGGCGTGCAGCGGCAGACTGGTACAAAGCACCAGCATGGCCAGCCATGCGTATTCCCTTGGTCCCATGGTGCAATCCCCAGGTCTTTCTTGTTATGAGCGGGTGTCACTTGCGGCGGATGTAGCGGATATCGCCCCCCGAACCCAGTTCGTCGATTTCGTTCTGGGTGAATTTGGTGATCTGCGGAAACTCCTGGAACGCCAGCAGGCTGACGATGCGATCGTCCACCAGGCGCAGGTCGCGCTCGGTGAGGGCCATGGCGTTCTGTGGTTCATTGCCTGTGGGGAAGATCACGAAGAGGACGTTCTGGTCCCAGATCTCCTCGAAACGGGCACGGGTGAAACTGATGTTGCCCAGTGCGGGGTCCGCGACGAACACGTGGTCGTTGTAAACGTCGCGCACCACCACGAAATGCTTGAAGCCGCCGTAGTGGATCGGAACGATGGCCGGATGCTCCAGGGCGTCGAGGTCGGAGAATTCGGCACGGAAGCCGCCGCTCTTGTAGCCCAGGGCGCCGACGAAGCGCTTCATGTCCAGCAGCGAAAAGCCACGGCGCTCGACGATCTTGTCGGCTTCGCCATAGCGCAGCAGGCCCTCCATCACCTGGCGTTCTTCCAGATTGCGGCCCAGGTAATAGTCCAGCAGCGAGGTCAGCGCGGCGGAGCCGCAGCTGTAGTCGTACGCCTGGCGAATGACGTTGCGGAACTGCAACTGGCTCATCGGCTCGACCACGGCCGTTTCGCGATACGGGCCGTTGGGCGAGAGGGGCTGGCTGATGTTCACCGCACCTTGCGGTTGCGGTTTGGTGTCCACCGCCTGGGTGAAGCCGAACAGGCCGAGCAAACTGCCAACCAGGATTTCGATCATTGCCGTTCCGACTACTCGACTCTTTTTCGGGAAAAGGCCCCGCCGACAGAGTCGGCGAGGCTTTCCGGCTTACAGGATGAACGTGCCTATCAGTGGCCCCAGACCTTGATGGTGGAACCGGACATGTTCATGTTGTTGATGGCCAGGGAACCGATGCTGGCGGCGCTGGAGTCGCCGACGCGGATAGCGCCGACCGACAGCTGGCCGGTAATGGCCGGCAGGCTGATCTGCAGCTTGTCGTTGCCGCCAGCGCCACCGTCGATCACGTCGATCTTCAGCGGGTCGCTGTCGAGGATGTCGAAGCCGGTGAAGGAAATGGTTTCCAGACGCAGCGTACCGCTGGTGGTGGTGCCACCGCTGGTTTCGGAGTCGGTGTAGACGACGCTGCCGATGCTGCCGTTGAAGCTACCGGAGATGCTGATGCCGTCCTGACCGGTCACGCCGGACAGAGCGGAGTCGTCCATGGCCTTGAGGTCGGCCTGGGCCATGAACGGAGCGGCGAGTACAGCTGCGGCCAGAGCCAGTTGTTTGAAGCTTTTCATTCTTTTTATCTCCAAAGTTCACAGGTGGGTTGCCCCAGGGCCTGCCGTCGACTCCTGTCATCGGCAGTTGGACCGGCTCACGCCGATCTCCTGGCCGGACACTGCTTCCCTAAGTGCATCCGGCGAGGATTCGTGAAGCACCATGCTTCTCGACCTGGGAACAAAACTACTGAGCCCCTCCCCCGCTGCCAGCCCATCCAAGGGATGGAGGGCAGATGGGCTCCCCACCTCAGGCCTCGCTCAGCAGGCCCATGCTCTTGCCTTTCAATACCGCCTGGGTACGGCTACGCACCCCGAGCTTGGCGAACAGGTTGTGCAGGTGCCACTTGATGGTGGCCTCCGACAGGTGCACCGCCTGGGCGATGTCGCGATTGGAAAGACCGGCCGCGACGTAGCGCAGGATTTCCCGTTCACGGTGGCTAACGTCTTGATTTTCATCGAAAGTTTCTGGATCAACGGAGAGCCGGCGGCACTGTTCGCGCAGGCTCTCGGCCACCCCTTGCCAGGCGCCGGCGCGCTTGGGTTCGGCAGTGCGCCAGGCATTCCAGAGCGGCAATAGCCACAGCGCGTCGTCCTGGAACAGCCGGCGATAGCCGCGATTCCAGGCTTCTTCCAGGGTGTTCTGGAACAGGTTGAAGGCCTTCTCGCTGTTACCTTTGCGCCAGTACGCCACAGAAAGTAACAGCGACAGGCGCAGGCGACGGTCACGCTGGTGCTCGTCCTGCTGCCGCGCCAGGCAATTCTCCAGGCTGGCCTGTGCCCGTTCGGGGCGGCGCTCGGTCAGCGCGAGACGCGCTTCGGTGAGGGCCAGCACAGTGTGAGCGTCGGAGTAACGCGCCAGGGGCAGCACGGACAGGTGCTGCTGCAGCTGCAGGCAGATACGCTCGGCTTCGTTGGGCCGGCGCAACCAGAGCAGGAACTGCACCTTGCACGCCATGCCGTGGGCGAAGACCCGTTCATAGCCCGCGCCCTGCAGGCCAGCCAACCATTCGTCGAGCTGGACCAGCGCCTGTTCCGGTTCCCCGGCGAAAAAGCGCGCCCGCGCCATCACCAACTGGCCGCGGCTGATCAGTTCCACCGGGGTCGCCACATCACGCCAGGTGGTGGCGAGCGGCAGTTCGGCGAGGATCGCCGCCTGGCGGTCTTGCTCGTACAGGAGGTCGGCATACGCCAGGGCCAGCGGTCCACCTACCCGGCTGCGCCGACCGAACACCCGCTCCACCCGCGCGCGGGCGGTCTCGGCGATGGCGCGGCCGCGTTCCAGCTCGCCGCTTTCCTTGCAGATCAGCGCCTCGATCAGGCTGGTCATCACGTGCAGGTATTCGCTATCCACCAGTTTGAGGTTGTCGCGGGCAACGGCGATGGCCTTGGCGGCTTCGCCGAACTCGCCCATCAGCGCATAGGCCGCCGCCTGCACACACGCCAGGCTGGCGCGGAACACCGGCTGGTTGTCCGGCACCATGGCGAGCCACTGGCGCGCGACCTTCAGGCAGGCTTCGAGCTTGTCCTGGTAGAGCATCACCAGGGCCTTGAGCACCTGGGAGGCCGCCAATAGTTCGCCGAGGCCGAAGTGGATCACCTTGCCGCGCCCCTGCAGCAGACGCGTGCTGACTTCCTCGATCAACGCCTCGGACTCGGCGAAACGCTGCTCGAAAGCCAACTGCCAGGCATAGAAGATCTGGAACACCGGATGCTCGCGGATGACCTCGGCCGGCACCTCCTTGAGCATCGAAAGAATGCCGTACACGCGGTTGCCAGCGATCAGGCGCGCGCCCTGGCGCTCCAGCATTTGCGCGGCGAAGGCGAAGTCGCGGCCACGCAGGGCGTACTTGATGGCGCGGTCCGGCATGTCGTGGGCTTCGCACCAGCGGGCGGCGGCGTGCAGTAGGGTTGCCGTGTCGGTCTGGCGCGCCAGCCTGCCCTGGAGGAATTCGGCGAACAGGTGGTGATAGCGGAACCACTCGCCCTGCTCGTCCAGGGGAATGATGAAGAGCTGCTCGCGCTGCAACCGCATCAGCATGTCGAAGCCGTCGCGGCGCCCGGTCAGGGCGTTGCAGAGGTCGGCGCAGAAATCGTCCAGCACCGAGGTCTGTTCGAGGAATTGCTGCAGCGGCGGCGGCAGGCTGTCGAGCACATCCTCGGTCAGGTAATCGGCGATATTGCGCTCGGTACCGCTCAGGCTGGCGAGGAAGGCCGCGCGGTCCGGGTGCCGGGCCAGCGCCAGGCTCGCCAGATGCAGCGCGGTGATCCAGCCCTCGGTACGGGCGTGCAGCAGGCGTACCTCGCTGCCCGATAGCGGCAACTGGCGTACTTCACGGAAGTACGCCTCGGTCTCTTCGAGGGTCAGGCGCAGGTCTTCCGCCTTCAGCAGCAGGGACTCCGACTCGCTGAACAGCATGCGCGGCGTGAAGCGGGTGCTGCTGACCAGGTGGACGTTGGCCGGCAGGTTCTCGATCAGGTAGCGCGCGCCCTGGTCCAAGGCGACATGGCGGATGCGATGGAAGTCATCGAGCATCAGGTAGAGGTCGCCGTCGATGCGTTTGAGGTCGCCGACAAAGGCGTCGATCACCGCTTCGATTGGCCAGTTCACCTCGCCTTGCAGCAGCCCGACGGTGTTGCCACCGAAACCGGGCAAGGCGGCATCCACGGCAGCGACCAGGTATTGCAGTAGGCGCAGCGGCTCGCTGTCGGCTTCGTCGCAGGAGAGCCAGGCGACATGCGCACCATTGGCTTGCAGCTGCTGGCGGAACAGGCTGAGCACGGTACTTTTGCCGAACCCGGCCGGGGCGCTGAGGACCAGCACACGACGTTGGCGGGCGAGTTTCAGGCGCTCGATCAGGGCACGACGCGGTAACACCGGACGGCCACCGGCATCGGCCGGGAACAGCTTGGTGCGCAGCAGGGGAATCTGGTGCGGACGTGACGGGCAGAAGTCGGTCATGGTTCGAGCAGCCCCAGCTCGCGGGCACGCCGGATCGCCTGGGTCCGGTTACGCACCTTGAGCTTTTCGTAAATGTTGTGCAGGTGCCATTTGACGGTCCCCAGCGCCAGGGCCAACTGCTGACCGATCTCTTCGTTGGACAGCCCCTTGGCGGCCAGGCAGACGACCTCGCGCTCGCGGTCGGTGAGGCCCTCTTCGAGCACATCCAGGGATTTGCGCGCGTCCTGTCCCGGCCAGGCGGCCAGCAGGTCGCGGATGAACCCCTGCAGTGCGGGCTGGCGTTCGGCCGTCTCCAGCTGCTGGAGCAATTGGCGAATCGCCTCGCCCTCCTCGATGAACAGGCTGCGCACACCTTCACGCTCGGCGCTGAGCAGGCATTGCACCAACAGGCTGTGGGCCCGTTCCTGGTAGCCCAGTCGCTGGTAGCTGAGGGCTGCCAGCAGGTCCAGGCGCAGGCGCTGCAGGCCGTGCCAGTTGGGCTGGAGCTTGCCGCGCAGTTGAGTGATTTCGTGCAGGGCCTCGCTGAAGTGGCCACGGGCCTGCTGCAGACGCACCCGAATCAGGCCCTGTACCCAGAGTGCCGAGTTGGCGCCCTGGTGGGTGCTGCCGCTGGCCAGCTTGTTCCAGTCCACGCCCTTGAAGCGCTGCTCGGCCCGCTTGATGCGGTCGGTGCCGGGCTCCTGGAGTATCAGCGAAATCTCGTCGGCCACCGCCCGGGCGTAGAAGCGCCAGGACTGGTTGCGCGCGGCGAGATTCTGCATCAGCACCAGGGTGGCCTGGGCTTCCTTGGGCTTGTCCTGCATGCGCTGGATGCGTGCGAGGAAGAGCATGCCCTGGGCATAGATGTCGATCGGTCGGATGACGTCGATATTGGTCAGGGCCGCACCAAGGCGCTCTTGGAGTCCGTCGAGACGCCCTTGCTGGTAGGCGATCAGGGCCTCGACTATGACCGGCAGCGCCATGGTGCGGGACTTGTCGGCCAGGTGCGGCATGACCTGGGAGCGCATCTGGTCGAAGAGCATCTGCGCCTGCTTCACCTGGCCCTGCTCCAGGGCGAGGAGGATTTCCACATTGGCCAGCTGCATGTCCAGGTAGCGGCCTTCGAGGAAATGGTTGCGCTGCTGCGCCAGGGCCAGAAGGCGCCGCGCCTGATCAGGCTGGGCAAGGGTCACCTGCGCCATGGCACCGATCACCAGGATGGCCACTTCGAGGAAGGCCTGGTTACGCCCGAGCTGGGCCTCGACCCTCCGCGCAATGGTCACGCAGAGTTCGAGGTCATCCTTTTGCAGGGCAAGGGCAGCCTTCACCGCCAGGGTGGCCAGGTACTTGTCGCTGAGCTGGGTCTCGGCGCGCGTGCCGCCCCAGCGCGCCAGCACCTCGTCGAGCATCTGGTTGGCTTCGGGCAGGGCCATCTCGGTGGCGCGGTTCCAGACATCGGCCAGCACCAGGGTCGGATAGCGCTCGGCGATCTCGTCCGGCACCTTCTGCCGCCAGCGATAGATCTTGTTCAGCTGGCCACGGTTGATCAGTTCCAGTCCGCAACCGTCCACCAGCGCCGCCAGCATCTCGGGGTCCTCGGCGAGGCTGGCGTGCTCGATGGCCAGGTTCTGCATGTGGTGGTTGGTGAACCAGAGGCTGGCGTTGAAGTGCAGTTGCTTCAGGCGTTCCGGATCACGGGATTTGAGCCGGCTGCGCAGGAAGTCAGCGAACAGATGGTGAAAGCGGTACCACTGGCGCTCGCGATCCAATGGCAGGAGGAACAGTTGCATGGTTTCCAGCCGTTCCAGCAGCGCCTGGCCATCGTGGCGACCGGTCAGGGCGTTGGCCAGGTCGCCACTGAGCTGGCTGGCGATGCCCAGGGCCAACAGGGCGTCCTGCAGGTCGGCCGGCAGGTGTTCGAAGACGCTGGCCAGCAAGTACTGACCCACGGTGGCCTGGTCGCTGCCCAGGCATTCCATCTGCTCGCTGGCCTGGGGCTGGTGGCGCAGCCAGAGGCTCGCCAGCTGCACGCCAATCGCCCACCCTTCGGTATGGCTGTGAAGTGCCGACAGTACGGCATCATCCAGTTGCAGGCCGGTGCGGGCCATGTAGTCGCGGGTTTCCTCGGCCGACAGGCGCAGCTCGTCAAGGCCGACTTCCAGCAGCCAGCCTTTGGCACGCAGGGTGGCCAGGTTCAGCGGCGGCAGGGAACGGCTGCCGACCGCCAGGGTGAAGCTGGCCGGAGCCAGGCGCACCAGGCGGCCGAGGGCGGAAAAGAGTTCCGGGTCTTTCAGCAGGTGCAGGTCGTCCAGTACCAGCAGAAGCGGAGCATTGTGCTGGGCGAGGTCCACCAGCAGGCTTTCCAGCACGGCGTTGACCGGCACCTGCATGGTGTTCTGCAAGTAGCCACGGGCGTAATCGCCGAGGCCGGGCACGGCTTCGCCGAGGGTCTTGAGCAGTTGCAGGAAAAAACGCGCGGGGTCGTCGTCCTCGGCTTCCAGGGAGAACCAGGCTACTGCACTCCCGGTAGTGCGGCGCTGCTCGGCCAGGGCCGCGAGGGCGGTGGTTTTGCCAAACCCGGCGGGGGCCGAGAACAGCAGCAGGCGAGCATGGGGATGGGCGGCCAAGGCGGCTTGAACCTGGGACCTGGGCAGGTAATCGGCGGATGCCTGGGGTGTTACGAGCTTGGAGCGCTGGCGGCTACCGGCTGCGGGGTTGAGAACTGCGTCCACTGCCTGAATCCCTTATGTCGTTATCGTTGTGGATCGGAGGTACATCTCCGTGGGATTGGTACATAAGTAACAGAATGCTTTTCCTACGTAAACGTCAGAAAAGGCTCTAGGATCGACACTACAGGCAGACTAGAATCCGCTCCTGCATCCTGCCCTCGCCGCCCCTATGCCTGACTGCCATCTACACGTCCTTCCCTATCAAGAATCTCCCTGCGAACGCTTTGCTCTGGTGCGCCAGGCGCCGGGCGCCGTGCTACTGGACGCTGGCCGCCCGGTCGCCGAGCGTGGACGCTATGACCTATTCAGCGCTTGGCCATTGGCAGCATTTGCAGCAACGCCGGGCGAATCGGCCAACGACTTCGCCCAGCGCCTGCGGAAGGCTCTGGCTAGCCTCGGCGAGGCCAGTCTTCCTGCGGGAATCGAGCTGCCGTTCGTCGGCGGACTGATCGGTTACCTGGCCTATGACTTCGGTCGCCGGGTGGAACAGTTGCCGGAACAGGCCATCGACGACCTGCAACTGCCGGATGCTCGACTGGGCCTCTACGCCTGGGCGCTGGTCAGCGACCACCAATTGCGCACCAGCCAACTGGTGTTCCACCCCAGCCTCGGAGAAGCCGAGCGCGCACGCCTGATCGCCCTGTTCAGCGAGCCGGAGCAGCCGCCGTCCGCCCCCTTCCGCCTGCGAGCGCCCTTCAGCGCCAACCTGACGGAAGAGCGTTACCGCAGCGCCATCGAGCGAGTGCAGGCGTACATCCAGGCCGGCGATTGCTATCAGGTGAACTTCACCCAGCGCTTCCAGGCGCCCTGCGAGGGCGATCCCTGGACCGCTTACCAGGCGCTGCGCACGGCCTGCCCGACTCCCTTCGCCGGCTACCAGGCGCTGGACGATGGCGGCGCCATCCTCAGCCTGTCGCCGGAACGCTTCATCAAGGTCAGCCAGGGCCAGGTGGAAACCCGCCCGATCAAGGGCACCCGGCCACGCGGCCGCACGCCTGAAGAAGACCGCACCCAGGCCGACGAGCTGCTGGCCAGCCGCAAGGATCGCGCCGAGAACCTGATGATCGTGGACCTGCTGCGCAATGACCTGGGGCGCAGTTGCGCCATCGGCTCGGTGCGGGTGCCCGAGCTGTTCGCACTGGAAAGCTACCCCAACGTGCATCACCTGGTGAGCGCCATCACCGGCCGCCTGGCCGACGACAAGGACGCGCTGGATCTGATTACCGGCAGCTTCCCCGGCGGCTCCATCACCGGAGCCCCGAAGATCCGCGCCATGCAGATCATCGACGAGCTGGAGCCCAACCGCCGCTCGATCTACTGCGGCTCTCTCCTCTACCTGGACGTGCGCGGCGAGCTCGACAGCTCCATCGCCATCCGCACCGTGCTGGTGAAGGACGGTCAGGCGAGTTGCTGGGGCGGCGGCGGCATCGTCGCCGACTCCGACTGGCAGGAGGAGTACCGGGAGTCCATCACCAAGGTGAAGGTGCTAATGACGGCGCTGGAGGGGATGAACACCTGATTCATGTCCTTGTAGGGGCGAATTCATTCGCCAAGGTCGGCGAAGCTGACCCCTGGAAGTCCGAAAAGGCAGACCTGCGGCCTGCTTGGCGATTGAAATCGCCCCTACGGGTTTCTACCCGCAAGCAGAAATGAAAAAGCCCGCTTTCGCGGGCTTTTTCATGGGCGGGAGGCTCAGAGGCTCAGTTGGCGGCTGGAGGCCTTGATGAACTCGCGCTTGAGGTCTTCGTAGGTATGCACCGCCGGGAATTGCGGGAATTCGCGGATCACGTTCTCCGGAGCATGGAACAGGATGCCGGCGTGGGCTTCGCTGAGCATGGTGGTGTCGTTGTAGGAGTCGCCAGCGGCGATCACGCGGTAATAGAGGCTCTTGAAGGCGAGCACGGACTGGCGCTTGGGGTCTTTCTGGCGCAGCTGATAGCCCACCACGCGATCGGTGTCGTCGGTGATCAGACGGTGGCAGAGCAGCGTCGGGAAGCCCAGTTGGCGCATCAGCGGCTGGGAGAATTCGTAGAAGGTGTCGGAAAGGATGACGACCTGGAAGCGCTCACGCAGCCAGTCGACGAATTCGACGGCGCCCTCCAGGGGCTTCAGGGTGGCGATCACTTCCTGGATGTCGGCCAGCTTCAGGCCATGCTCGTCGAGGATGCGAAGACGCTGCTTCATCAGCACGTCGTAGTCCGGGATGTCCCGGGTGGTCGCCTTCAGCGCTTCGATTCCGGTTTTTTCCGCGAAAGCGATCCAGATTTCCGGAACCAGTACACCTTCAAGATCGAGACAGGCGATTTCCACGAGCAATTTCCCCGCATGGCTTTTGTGATTGGAGGCGGCACTCTAGCGACTCGACCGGGGCCGTGCAACGCGGCCCTTATACCCGAACATCACAGTGGTACTTCCCGTTGGTTATTTAGGGGCATAACTCCCCCTTTGTTAAGATGCGCGCCATAGAGCGCGCCCAGCGCCATCCCCAAAAGGAAGCCTGCCTGATGAGCCAACCCTTCGACGTCGCCGAACTGGCGGCGAGCTATGCCAGCAAGTCCCCCCAGGACATCCTCAAGCTCGCCTTCGAGCATTTCGGCGACGAACTGTGGATTTCCTTCAGCGGCGCCGAAGACGTGGTGCTGGTGGACATGGCCTGGAAACTGAACAAGAACGTCAAGGTGTTCAGCCTGGATACCGGCCGCCTGCACCCGGAGACCTACCGCTTTATCGAGCAGGTGCGCGAGCACTACGGCATCGCCATCGAGGTGCTGTCGCCGGACCCGCGCCTGCTGGAACCCTTCGTCAAGGAAAAGGGCCTGTTCAGCTTCTTCAAGGACGGTCACGGCGAATGCTGCGGCATCCGCAAGATCGAACCGCTCCGTCGCAAGCTCTCCACCGTGACTGCATGGGCCACGGGCCAGCGCCGCGACCAGAGCCCGGGCACCCGTTCCCAGGTTGCGGTACTGGAAGTGGATGGCGCCTTCTCCACCCCGGACAAGCCGCTGTACAAGTTCAACCCGCTGGCGCAGATGACCAGCGAGGAAGTCTGGGCCTACATCCGCATGCTGGAGATCCCTTACAACCCGCTGCACGAGCGCGGTTTCATCAGCATCGGCTGTGAACCCTGCACCCGTCCGGTGCTGCCGAACCAGCACGAGCGTGAAGGTCGCTGGTGGTGGGAAGAAGCCACCCAGAAGGAATGCGGCCTGCACGCCGGCAACCTGATCAGCAAGGCTTGAGCCATGCGCATCACCCTGGTGAAGAAAGTCCTGGCCGATGGCCAGGACTGCCGCAAATGCCGGGATGTGATGGAACGCCTGGAGCGCGACGGCCACCTGGGACGCATCGACCGCATCCTCGTGGCCGATGAGTGCAACCCGGCCAGCGCCGGCTGGATGGCAGCACAGCATTACGGCGTGGATACCGCGCCCTTCTTCGTGGTGCGTCACGACGACGGCCGCGAGCAGGTCTACACCGTGTTCCTCGCCTTCGTCCGTGATGTGCTGCAAGCGTCCGGCCCCGATCAAGCGTCTCAGTAGCGCAACCTACGAGAGCTCTCGGCGTGCCGGCAGGTTGTGGTAGAGCGCCGCGAAACCCAACAGCTCCAGCCCCATGATTCATTGGCCCATAAAAAAGCCCGGCATCCGCCGGGCTTTTTTTCGTTGCCAAATGACTTAGTAAGTCGGCAGCTCCACGTCATGGAACAGCTCATCCAGCTCGGCCTTGTTGTGGCACTGCACAGCCTTGGCCTGGACGTCACGGGTCAGGTGCGGGGCAAACTTCTCGATGAAGTCGCACATGAATCCGCGCAGGAAAGTGCCACGGCGGAAACCGATCTTGGTCACGCTGGCTTCGAACAGTTCGCTGGCATCCAGTACAACCAGGTCGCTGTCGAGCTTGGCGTCTACCGCCATCTTGGCCACGATGCCTACGCCCAGTCCCAGCCGCACGTAGGTCTTGATCACGTCGGCGTCCGCGGCGGTGAACACCACCTTCGGGGTCAGGCCGCGATGGCTGAAGGCTTCGTCCAGCTTGGAGCGGCCGGTGAAACCGAATACGTAGGTGACGATGGGATGCTCGGCCAGGGCTTCGAGGGTCAGTTTGGGCAACTTGGCCAGCGGGTGGCTCTGGGGAACGATGACGCAGCGGTTCCAGCGGTAGCACGGCATCATCACCAGGTCACCGAAGAGTTCCAGTGCTTCGGTAGCAATGGCGAAGTCGACGGTGCCGTCAGCTGCCATTTCCGCGATCTGCATCGGGGTGCCCTGATGCATGTGCAGGGCAACGTCGGGATATTGCTTGATGAAGCCACCGATCACCGGCGGCAGTGCATAGCGCGCCTGGGTGTGGGTGGTGGCGATGGACAGGGTGCCTTTCTTCTCGTTGGAGAACTCCTGGGCGATCTGCTTGATGCTCTCGACCTTGCGCAGGATTTCGCCAGCGGTGGTGATGATGCGCTCGCCGGCCGGGGTGACGCGGGTGAGGTGCTTGCCGCTGCGGGCGAATACTTCGACGCCCAGCTCGTCTTCCAGCAGACGAATCTGCTTGCTGATGCCCGGCTGCGACGTATAGAGACTTTGCGCAGTGGCGGACACGTTGAGGTCGTGGTGCGCCACTTCCCAGATGTAGCGCAATTGCTGGAGCTTCATAGGCAATCCTCAAAGCGATTACGCCGCAGGATGTCGACGGCGTTTATAACCATATTAATGGTTTGCTGAATAAAACTAGACGTTTTTTTCTGCTTTGCACAACGTGCGACCAGCGGCGGTCAGAAGTCGTTGCGTCCACGGTGCTGGAGCATCGGCACCAGATACACCGGCACCTCGGATAACTGGACGAGTCGAGCCGCGGTACGGCCCAGCGGTGTCTCCAACGGCGTCCCGTGGCTGTGGCTCCCCACCACGAGCAGGTCCACCGAAAGCTTCTGCACTTCTTCGAGGATGACCAGCGGCGGATCGCCCTGGACGACCCGCACGGCGCGGATCATGTCGAGGTCCTGGACGGCTTCGCCCATTTCGTCGCGAAAACCCTCCAGCACCCGCTGCTCAATGCTCGACATGACGGTGCCAAGCCCCTTGGCCCGCAGTTCTTTCAGGGTGTCGTCATCGAGATAGGTCTGCAGCACCGATTCGGCGAACAGACCAAGGGGTTCGACCGCGTGTACTACATAGAGTTGGGCGTTGTAGGCCCTGGCGAGGGACAGAGCGTGTTGCAGTACGTAGGGAGCATAGAGACCGAGGTCCGTGGCATAGAGAATGGAGCGAATCATGAGGCCTCCTACCGCCTTGCATGGCTGGCCTCACCAGAGCTTAGTCACAACTGCGATTCGTTGCTCACGCCATGAGGCACGTGCCCGGTAGCCACTACGTCGCGGGCTTTTTCGCAGTGCCCGGCCTGATCGTCGAAGAACACATCCGCGCCGAAGGTCTCGAGGATCGAGGCCTTTTCCAGTCCGCCAAGGAAGAAGGATTCATCCAGGCGGATATCCCACTCGCGCAGGGTACGAATCACCCGCTCGTGGGCCGGCGCCGAGCGCGCAGTCACCAGCGCCGTGCGAATCGGGCAGGCGTCCGGCGGGAACTCCTGCTGCAACCGGTTCAGCGCCGAGAGGAAGGGTTTGAAGGGGCCGCCATCCAGCGGTTCGCGGGCCGAGTCACGCTCGTGGGCCTGGAAGGCCTCGAGACCACCGGTCTGGTAGATGCGCTCGGAATGATCGGAAAAGAGCACCGCATCGCCGTCGAAGGCAATGCGCAATTCATTGCTCGCCGCCCGGCGCGGGCCGCCGGACAGGATTGTCGCGGAGGCAAAGCCGCTTTGCAGGGCACGGCGCACATCGTCGGCGTGGGTGGACAGGAACAGGTGGCAACCGAAGGCGCGCAGGTATGGCTCCGGGCTGCGCCCTCCAACGAAGGCCGCGCGGGAGATGCCAAGGCCATAGTGCTGGATGGAATTGAACGCGCGCAGGCCAGTGTCGGCGCTGTTGCGCGATACCAGGATGACTTCCACCCGCGGCTGGCCGAGCTGTTCGTTCAGGCCGAGCAGTTTCTCCACCAGCGGATAGGCATCACCGGGCTCCAGCACCTCGTCCTCGTGCTCGATCTGGTACTGGCGGTAGGCTTCTATGCCTTCCGCCTCGTAGACCCGGTGACTTTCGTCCAGGTCGAACAGCGCCCTCGACGAAATCGCCAGTACCAGCTTGTCACCCAGTCCCTTGCCCATGGAGGTCCGCCTCTCAGCCCTGGTTGCGTGCGTCGATGAAGCGTAGCGCCTGGTACAGCGCGCGGATGCGCGGCATCTCGAAGCCTGCCGCAGAGGCGGCGGCCAGCGGGGCTTCGTAGATGGCACCGAGCTCCAGCGGCCGCTTCTGCGCGAAGTCGTGATACATGCTCGGCAGGTAATCGGGCATGCGGTCGGTGGAAGCCAGCAGCTTGGCGGCGAAGTTGTCCGGAATGCGGTGGCCGACGGCAGTAGCGGCATCCACCACTTCCTGCATGATCGCCTGGATCAGTTCGCGGATGTCGGCGTTACCCATGAGCGCGGTGGTGCCGGCGTTCAGCAGCACCGACAGGCCGTTATAAGGCACGTTCCACACAAGTTTCTGCCAGCGCGCCTGATCCAGGTTGGCGACAGCGGCCGAATCGATGCCAGCCGCCTTGAACATGGCCGAGCCCTCCTCCGTCAGCGCTTGCCGCTCCGCGTCATCACGGGCCGGGCCGGAGTGATAGCCGAGGTTCACCGCTCCCAGGGACTGATGCTCGATCACCCCTGGCGCCGAGCGGTGCACGCAGATGTAGCAGAGTCCGCCGAGCAGATGCAGGGACTCGGGCAGCAGCGGACGCAGCTCATCCTCCACGGCCAGGCCGTTCTGCAGCAGGACCACCTTGGCACCGGGCGCAGCGGCCTGGGCAATCACCGGCGCCAGCGCGGCGTTGCTGGTGGTCTTGGCGCCCACCAGCAGCCAATCGCAGGGCGGCATGTCGGCAACGTTGCGATAGGCCTGGACCGGGAACAGCACCTGGGCACCATGCACCACGCTGTTCAGCTGAAGGCCTCGCGCGGCCACGGCGTCGTACTCGCTGCGCAGCAGGAAATGCACGTCGAAGCCGGCACGGGCCAGCATCACGCCATAAAAGCCGCCGATGGCGCCAGTGCCGATGATGCCGATGCGCGGTTTGCTTGAACTCATCTAGGGAAGCTCCTCTGCCGGCCGGGCCAGCGCCCGGTCCAGGGCTTGAATCAGATCGTCGCGCCGCAGGCTGGAATGCAGCGCGCCATGGAAATCGCCATTTCGGACCACGAACAGCGCTGGGAGGTGGAATACCTCATAGCGCTGCACCAGCCCACCATTATTGCCGGCATCTATCCAGCACAATCGCTCCACCGGCAGGCCCGCGCGCGGCAGATGCTCGCGGGCCCAGCGACAACTGGCACAGCCCGTGCTCGTGAAAATCACCAGGGAAGTGCCGGGAAGATCGAGCAGACGGTGGTCGGCGTCCAGGTCGGACAATTCCACCTCGGGCACTATAGTGTCTTGGGCAATGCCGGATTCGAGGCTCCGGGAGTTCGCGGTCATGCGTCAGTTCCTGCGTCACCCCACGGAAATGCCCGTGGAGCTGGTTCCGCGCAAGGGCAGGCACCTGCCCCTGCAGCGGCTGCACGATATCAGCCTGGGTGGGGTGGCATGCAACTCCGCCCGCGCGTTTCGGCGCGGCACCGCCATAGAACTGTGCATCCCGCTGCTGGGCGAGCAGGCACGCTTCTCGGGCACCGTGGCCTGGTGCCGCAAGGAAACGCATGACTACATGATCGGCATCGCCTTCACCGACGAAGAGAACATGTTCCGCGCACGCATGGTGGAGCAGATCTGCCTGATCGAGCAGTACCGCAAGCAGCAGGAAAATGTCGTCGGCCATGCCCTGGTACCGGAAGAGGTGGCGCAGGAATGGATCGCCCTTCACGCGGCGGACTTCGCCCCGGTCTGAAATCGTGCAAATTCCACGTTGTACGCATGCATTCGCCATTGTCGAGGTTGCGTGGAAAGCGTTAAGGTTCCCGTCCCCGCTGCGTTTTTACTGCTGTGCTCTCCGCCAAACGGGGATCGCTGGCGGCCCGCACCCGTGACCTGACGACCCTGACCGATGAAAAGCACGATGGCTGATTTACAGATCGACGACCTTAACGTTGCCTCCAACGAGACCCTGATCACGCCGGAGCAGTTGAAGCGCGAAATTCCCCTGACCGATGAAGCCCTGGGCACCGTCGCCAACGGCCGCCAGGTGGTCCGCAATATCCTCGATGGCAAGGACCATCGTCTGTTCGTGGTGGTGGGCCCCTGCTCCATCCACGACATCAAGGCCGCTCACGAGTACGCCGACCGCCTGAAGGGCCTGGCCGCCGAGCTGTCCGATACCCTTTTCCTGGTGATGCGCGTGTACTTCGAGAAGCCGCGCACCACCGTCGGCTGGAAAGGTCTGATCAACGACCCCTACCTGGACGACTCCTTCAAGATTCAGGACGGCCTGCACATCGGTCGTCAGCTGCTTCGTGACCTGGCCGAGAAAGGCCTGCCCACCGCCACCGAGGCCCTGGACCCGATCTCCCCGCAGTACCTGCAGGACCTGATCAGCTGGTCGGCCATCGGCGCCCGTACCACCGAATCCCAGACCCACCGCGAAATGGCTTCCGGCCTGTCTTCCGCGGTCGGCTTCAAGAACGGCACCGACGGCAGCCTGACCGTGGCGATCAACGCCCTGCAGTCGGTCTCCAGCCCGCACCGCTTCCTCGGCATCAACCAGGAAGGTGGCGTGTCCATCGTTACCACCAAGGGCAACGCCTACGGCCATGTGGTCCTGCGCGGTGGCAACGGCAAGCCGAACTACGACTCGGTCAGCGTCGCCATCTGCGAGCAGGAACTGACCAAGGCCGGCATTCGCCCGAATATCATGGTCGACTGCAGCCACGCCAACTCCAACAAGGACCCGGCCCTGCAACCCCTGGTCATGGACAACGTCGCCAACCAGATCCTGGAAGGCAACAACTCCATCGTCGGCCTGATGGTGGAAAGCCATCTGGGCTGGGGCAACCAGTCGATTCCGAAAGATCTCGACCAGCTCAAGTACGGTGTCTCCATCACCGACGCTTGCATCGACTGGGATACCACCGAGAAAGCTCTGCGCAGCATGCACGCCAAGCTCAAGGACGTGCTGCCCAAGCGCCAGCGCTGATCGACGGGCAGAAATGAAAAACGCCGGGCAATTGCCCGGCGTTTTTCATTGTGCGTCCGCTCAGGCGTTATGTTGCGACTGGCGCTGGCGACGCTCGATGTAGCGCTCGACGTAGGAGCAGGACGGGATCACGGTGTAACCATTGTCTTCGGCATATTCCAGGGCGGATTCAGTCAGTGCTGCCGCGATCCCGCGACCACGCAGGACGTTCGGCACGAAAGTGCGATAGATGTCCAACGTCTGTTTACCCAGGTCCATATAGGCCAGGTATGCACGATGACCGTCCACGGTGGTCTCGAACTGATGACCTGCCTGGTCATGGTGGATGGACAATGCCTCGCTCATCACTACTCCTCTGAGGGGGTCTAAAACCGTACCCGTACCTTATCTATCTTTTCCAGCCGAAGGAACATCTCTGCCGTGCCGGAACCAAATTGCACGCTGAGATACGCCTTTCCGTTCTCCACCTTGTGTAATACACCCTGGTAATAGGCGCCATCGAAGGTGATGAACTGCAGACGCTTGCCGGCATATCCCGGCAGATCGGCAACATTGACGAACTCATACTGCTGCACGGCACGTCCGTCTTCTTCGTTTTCCTGGGTTGCCGTGACTTTTTCGAGGCCGACTGGTTCGTTTCGTGCCACCGTCGGATCGACCCAGGCAAATTCGACCGACTGTACCAGCTCCTGGTTCACCAGCACCGCCGGACGCAACATGGACACCACGTCCTTGGGCTCGAAGAACTGCAATCCATCCCACGCCATGCCTTCGCTGGGCGTCAGCTCCACCCGCAGCGACTGCGGGTCCTTCAGGTAGCGGCCGTAGGCATCGAGCACCGGCTGCGCCAGTGCGATCTTCTGGCTGCGCAGCACGGTGTCGAACTTCTGCACGGCAGTTTTCAGGTACTCCTCAGGCGACTGACCGAGCTTGCCCGCGCAGAACTGCTGGATCTTGCGCTGATACTGGTTGTCGTTCAGTTCGAAGACCACGCTGGACATGTGAGGCGGATTCACCCTCAGATCACCCGGCGTCTCTGGCATGTTAGACAACGACAGGCTGAGGCGCACTTCACCCATGTCGCGGGTATCGGAGGTCAGGTTCAGATTGAGTTTCTGCGCGCCCGGCTGGAACAGGTAAGAGAACTCCGCATCCGTTTCCAGGGTGCGATAGCCCATCTCCAGAAGTTCGTCGGTGCCAATGTTGCGCACAGTGCCGCAGGCCACTTCGCTCATTGCAGTGAACAGGCTGCGTTCGGGCGGCGTGTTGTACAGCTGCTGCATGAATGGCCCGTGCACTTCCAGGGCAATGCCCTTCAGGCTCAGTGCCATCTGCTCGGGAAACTTACCCTCGGCAAGACGCTCCTTGAAGCTGAGGAGTTCGCCCAGGCTCTTGAACTTCAGCTCGGCTCGCTGCACGCCCAGGCTATCGCCAATGGCGGGAATACGAATCTGGAGGTTCTCCAGGCCGACCCGACCATCGAAAGAAGAAGTAATGCCGCCATAGGTGACATCCATCACCGGCGACAACTTGCTGATAGCGTCATCCATGATCGACCTGACCGACCACCAGAGCGACAACTTGATGATCAACCCGACGGCCAGAACCGCGAGCACTCCCCACTTGAGAATCTTCGACATAGTGACGTCCTTGAAGTCTGCGCTTCGCCTTGGATATCGGAAGCAGCGCAAGCTTATCAGTGGGCAGCAATCACAACCACGCGGACACTTTGAATGGGCGAAGATATTTTACGAATTCCTGAAAAAGTTCCCTTTTCAAAGCAAATTTTTAGCGCGGGCAACATCCATACCCGGGTCGGAGTAACGTCTGTCTGAAGATGGGAAGGATTCCGCGCACACGGCTGGCTTAGGCCTACACTTGCCTACTCGACTGATCAAAGAACAATCAGTCTGGCCATTTTTTGATCAGCGACCTCGTTATTTGCTCGTGAACTAGCCGGCAAGCTGAAAAAAATGTGCCTGCCTTGCACAAGGTCAGTTTACTTACTACAAGTTATGGGTAGTATGTACGCCGGCTAATTTCCCAAGCTCGGGGAATTGCTTTATGGAAATGTCCACCTTAAGGGGAACACGATGAACAACGTTCTGAAATTCTCTGCTCTGGCTCTGGCCGCAGTTCTGGCCACCGGTTGCAGCAGCGTATCCAAAGAAACCGAAGCTCGTCTGACTGCTACTGAAGACGCAGCTGCTCGCGCTCAGGCTCGTGCTGACGAAGCCTACCGCAAAGCTGACGAAGCTCTGGCCGCCGCTCAGAAAGCCCAGCAGACCGCTGACGAGGCTAACGAGCGCGCCCTGCGCATGCTGGAAAAAGCCAGCCGCAAGTAATAGCCTTCTGGGCTATGTGAAGCCGACCCGGTCAAACGGGTCGGCTTTTTTATTGCCCGCGCCTTTCTATCACCCTCTTCCATCCCCTCGTCTCTCTACGCCGAGTTTCATGAACGCCAAATTGCAGGCAAAAGAAAAGCCCGCTGGCAATTCGCTCAGCGGGCTTTCTTAACGCGGGAGTTAGTTCAGAGCTCGGTGTTGGGCACTGTTGCCGCAACTGCAGAGTTGGGCTCGGCAATTTCCACCGGCAGACCGTCTTCGGCCGCAACGACTTCACGCACCACGTCCCAGTCCAGGCGAATGGTGTTGACCAGATCCTCACGCTTTAGCAGCGCGTTGATCACAGCGGTGTGCTTGTCCACCACCGACGGATCGCCATTGTCATCCAGGGGCGCGTGGGCTTCGAGGTAGACCTTGCCGCCGCTGACGCCGAACTTGTAGGGCTCGTTGACGATGCGCACCGGAGTACCTACCGGCGCCATGGCCGCCAGGGCCAGGACGTTGTTGTTCAGCATGCGGAAGCAGCCGTGGCTGACGCGCATGCCGATGCCGAACTTCTTGTTCGAGCCGTGGATCAGGTAACCCGGCACGCCCAGGTTGAACTTGAACGGACCAAGGGGATTGTCCGGACCCGGCGGCACCACGGTGGGCAGCGGATCGCCGTCGGCAGCATGCTCTTCTCGGATCGACTTCGGCGGATACCAGGCCGGATTGGAGGTCTTGGCAGTGATGGTGGTGTGGGCGATGGGCGAACCCCAACCTTCACGACCGATACCCAGCGGATAGGTATGGACCACATTCTGCCCTTTCGGGAAGTAGTACATCCGGTACTCGGCGAGGTTGATCACGATACCCTCGCGCGGACCCGGCGGCAGGATGTAGCGGGTCGGCAGGATGATCTCGGTACCAACGCCCGGCAACCAGGGATCGACGCCGGGGTTGGCAGCGACCATCTCCAGGTAGCCCAGGTCATTGGCGACACCGATATCGGCGAAGGTGTCTTCGTACTTGGCCTTGATCACCTGGACCTGGCCGACGATATCTTCGCCGGGCGGGGGCAGGGGCAGCTCGAGGGCTGCGACGGGCCCCGCCACCAGCAGGGATGCTAATGACAGGGAACGGGCGACGGCTGTAAAGCGCGGCAACATCCGGGAATCCTTGACAAACTGACTGATTAAAAGACTCGGAATTCTACACTGACGCGAGCCGCGCCGGGAGCCCTCAGACTCCCGACCAGACCGAGTGCTGCCCCTGCCGCTGGGCCTCGAGGGTCGAGCGGCAGTTGGTGCACAAGCGTCGGTCACGCAGCAGGCCCTGCTCCAGATTACTCCAGCGGGGCTGAGCTGGCAGCAGGCCGCCACAGAGGGTCCGGTCGGCGAATCCACCCAGTTCCAGCTGGCGGGCCACCAGGTGCAGGCGCACTTCGCGGCAAGCGAACAGGTCGAGTTGCTCGTCGGGCTCTATCACTTTGTAGCCAAACAGGGACCAGACGGGGCGCGGCATGGAGGACTCCAGGGAGGGTGCGCAACATTAGCCGAAAGCGAGCCTCGGGAAAAGCGTCAGAGCATGGGTTCCAGGGTCGGCCAGACATTGTCCAGCAGCCTCGGCTGGGCCTGCAGCGCCGGATGCAGGCCATCGGACTGCATCATCCCCGGCACACCACCCACACCTTCGAGGAAGAACGGCACCAGCGGCACCTGTTTCTCGGCGGCCAGGGTACTGAAGACATTGGCGAAAGCCGTGGTGTAACGCACGCCGTAATTAGGCGGCAGGCGCATGCCGAGCAGAAGGACGGACGCCCCTTGCGCCTTGGAACTGTCGATCATGCTGGCAAGATTCTGTTGCAATTGCGCAGGCGGCTGACCACGCAATCCATCATTGCCGCCGAGTTCGATGATCACCAGTTCCGGCTTGTGTTCGACGAGCAGGCCAGGAAGCCTGGAGAGCCCGCCAGCACTGGTGTCACCACTGATCGAGGCATTCACCACGTGCTGCTGGTAACCCTTCTCGTCGAGGCGTTTTTGCAGCAGGGAGACCCAGCCCTGGCTTGATTCCAGCCCGAAAGCGGCGCTGATACTATCGCCGATGACCAGCACGGTCCCCGCCATGGCCTCCTGCGCCAGAATCAACAGTGACAGGCAGCCGCCCAACAACCAGGCACGCATTGGATTCTCCATGAGCGCAAGCATTCTCGATGCGCGGAACCTTAGCAAAGTGGTTCCCAGCGCGGAAGGCGAGCTGATCATCCTTCACGACCTCTCCCTCAACCTCGGCAATGGCGACAGCCTGGCCATCGTCGGCAGCTCCGGATCCGGGAAATCCACCCTCCTCGGCCTGCTCGCAGGCCTCGACCTGCCCAGCGCTGGCGAAGTACACCTGGCCGGCCGGGCCCTGTCGACCCTGGATGAGGACCAGCGAGCCCGGGTCCGCGCCGAACACGTCGGGTTCGTCTTCCAGTCATTCCAGTTGCTGGACAACCTCAATGCCCTGGAAAATGTCATGCTCCCCCTGGAGCTGGAGGGACATCGCGAAGCACGCGCCCGCGCCCGCCAACTGCTGGATCGGGTCGGCCTGGGCCAGCGGCTGAGCCACTATCCGCGCCAACTTTCCGGTGGTGAGCAGCAACGCGTCGCCATTGCCCGCGCCTTTGCCGCCGAACCCGACGTGCTGTTCGCCGATGAGCCTACCGGCAACCTCGACAGCCACACCGGAGAACGCATCAGCGACCTGCTCTTCCAGCTCAACCAGGAACGAGGCACCACCCTGGTTCTGGTGACCCACGATGAGCGCCTGGCCCATCGCTGCCGGCGCCTGATCCGTCTTGAGGGCGGTCGCCTGGTCGAACAGGTGGAACCCTGATGCGACGCCTCCCCCTCGCCCGCCTGCTGACCATGGCTGCCCGCCAACTGTGGCGCGACGCCCACAGCGGCGAGTTGCGAGTGCTGTTCTTCTCCCTGCTGATCGCCGTCGCCGCCAGCAGCGCAATCGGTTACTTCAGCGCCCGCCTCAACGCCGCCATGTTGCTGCGCGCTACCGAATTCCTTGGCGCAGACCTGCTGCTGAGCGGGTCGTCGCCAGCCAGCACGGAACAGGTCAATCGCGGACTGCAACTCGGCCTGAAGCACTCCAGCGCCGTGGAGTTCTCCAGCGTGATCGCCGCCGACAACGGCATCCAGCTCTCCAGCGTCAAGGCGGTCGACGCTGCCTACCCACTGCGCGGCGAGCTGAAGAGTGCCGCCCAGCCCTATGGCGAGGAAACCGTTGGCAACGGCCCGAAACCGGGCGAAGCCTGGGCCGAAGCGCGACTGTTCGCGACACTGGATCTCAAACCCGGCGACAGCATCGACGTCGGGCAGATAACCCTGCGCCTGACCCGTGTGCTCACCTACGAACCGGACCGCGCTGGCGACTTCTATAGCCTCACCCCGCGAGTGCTGATCAGCCGCGATGACCTCGAGGCAACCGGCGTGGTGCAGCCCGGCAGCCGTGTGCGTTATCGCGAGCTCTGGAGCGGCCCGAACGAAGCCCTGAGCCAGTACCGGGCAGCGATCGAGCCCGACCTGGAAGCCAACCAGCAGCTGGAAGACGCCCGTCAGGGCAATCGCCAGATTGGCGGCGCCCTCGGCCGCGCCGAACGTTACCTGAACCTGGCCAGCCTCGCCGCCGTACTGCTCGCAGGCGTCGCGGTCGCCCTCTCCGCCGCGCGCTTCGCCGCACGCCGTTACGACGCCAGCGCCCTGCTGCGCTGTCTCGGCCTGTCCCGTCGCGAAGCCCTCTTTCTGTTTGGCATGCAGTTGGCGCTGCTCGGGTTGTTGGCCAGCGCCCTGGGCGCGCTGCTCGGCTGGCTCGCACAAGCAGTCCTGTTCAAGTTGCTGGGCGGATTGCTCCCGGCAGTGATTCCCTCTGGCGGAATGGTACCGGCGCTGGCGGGTGTCGCCACCGGCCTGCTGGCCCTGGCTGGATTCGCCCTGCCGCCGCTGGCTGCGCTGGGCCGGGTGCCGCCACTGCGCGTCCTTCGCCGCGACCTGCTGCCACTACCGCCCAGCGCCTGGCTTATATATGGAGCTGCGCTGCTGGCCCTCGGGATGATCATGTGGCGCCTGAGCCTGGACCTGAAACTGACCCTCGCCCTGCTTGGCGGCGGCTTGATCGCAGCCCTGCTGCTGGGCGGCGGACTGCTGGCTGGACTGAAGGGCCTGCGCCGGCTCCTGGCCAGTGCCGCCCTGCCCTGGCGCCTCGGCCTCGGCCAACTGCTGCGCCACCCGCTGGCGGCGGCCGGACAATCCCTTGCCTTCGGCCTGATCCTCCTGGCCATGGCACTGATCGCACTGCTGCGCGGGGAGCTGCTGGACACCTGGCAGAACCAGTTACCGGAGAATGCTCCCAACCATTTCGCCCTCAATGTCCTACCCGCCGAGAAGGACGCTTTCGCCGGCCGCCTCGCAAGCCTGTCGCCCCATCCCGCACCGCTCTATCCGGTGGTGCCCGGCCGCCTCACCGCCATCAATGGCGAGGCCGTGCGCCAACTGGTGAGCAAGGACTCCCAGGGCGAACGCGCAGTGCAGCGCGACCTCAGCCTGACGTGGTCCGCCCAGTTACCCAGCGACAATCGCCTGGTGGCGGGCCATTGGTGGAGCGACCTCCACGGCGGCGGACTGCCCGGTGTATCGGTAGAGGCCAAGCTCGCCGAAAGCCTTGGCCTCAAGCTGGGTGATCGGCTCACTTTCAGCGTTGGCGGCCTGCAACGTGATGCCCAGGTAACCAGCCTGCGCGAGGTGGACTGGGACAACTTCCAGCCGAACTTCTACATGATCTTCGCCCCGGATACCCTGGCCGACCTCCCCGTGACCTACCTCACCAGCTTCTACTTGCCACCGCGACACGACCGCGAGCTCGTAGAGCTGTCCCGCACCTTCCCGGCGGTCACGCTGCTGCAGGTAGAGGCGATCCTGGCGCAACTGCGCAGCATCCTCGCCCAGGTCACGCTGGCCGTGGAGTTCGTGCTGCTCTTCGTGCTTGCCGCAGGCCTGGCCGTGTTGTTCGCCGGATTGCAGTCCACGCTGGATGAACGTATTCGCCAGGGCGCGCTGCTCCGAGCCCTTGGTGCCGAACGCCAGTTGCTGATAAAGGCGCGGCGCGCCGAGTTCGCGCTACTGGGCGCCTGCAGCGGCCTGCTTGCAGCGCTTGGCTGCGAACTGGTGAGCGCCCTGCTCTACCGCTTTGCTTTCGACCTCAGCTGGCAGCCTCATCCCTGGCTGCTCCTCCTGCCGCTGGTGGGCGCCGTGCTGGTGGGTACCGCTGGCGTGATGGGCACTCGCCGCGCGCTCAACGCCAGCCCACTGACGGTCTTGCGCGAAGCTTGATAGGCTTTGCCTCCCGAAATTCCGCAGGACCGCCATGAGCCGTTACCGTCCGCCCCGCACCGCCGGCACCCCCCTGATCACCCCGGAAGGCGAAGCCCGTCTGCGCGCCGAACTCCACGAGCTATGGCACGTGCGCCGGCCCAAGGTCACCCAGGCCGTGAGCGAAGCGGCTGCCCAGGGTGATCGCTCGGAGAACGCCGAGTACACCTACGGCAAAAAGATGCTGCGGGAGATCGACAGCCGCGTGCGCTTCCTGACCAAGCGGCTGGAGAACCTCAAGGTGGTGCGCGATCGACCGGCCGATCCCGGCAAGGTCTACTTCGGCGCCTGGGTGACCCTGGAGGACGACGATGGCGAGCAGGCCCGCTACCGCATCGTCGGGCCTGATGAGTTCGACCTGAAGCAGAACCTGATCAGCATCGACTCCCCTCTCGCTCGCGCCCTGGTGGGCAAGGCGCTGGATGCCGAAGTTCGAGTCAACACGCCTACCGGGGAAATGACCTGGTACGTGGTCGAGATCGACTACCCGTAACGCCGTCCGATATCAGCAGCGGGTGATGAGTCCCTGCCGCGCCACCCGCACCAGTTGACCCAGCACTTCCGGTAGCTCTGCGGCCGAAGGCGTCTGGATCACGGCCATGTCGAAACTGTCGCTGGCAAAACGGGCAAGTGATTCACCGTCACGGGCGAACTGGATGAGGAAGTTGCGTGGACGGCCCCAACGCTTGGGCCAGCCTTCGAGATAACGCAGGAGTGTCGGCTGGTGGGAACCGCCGAGCAGGATTCGCGGGTTGCGCAATGCCAGCCCGGTGGTGATCGGGGCTAGTCGGAGCAGGGGTTGGGGACAGGTCATGGTGTCATGTCTCCGCCTCGTTGGGTCCCGCTGGGCAGCGGTGAGAGGCGACACCGAACCAGCGTTTTAGCGGTATTTAGAAGCCTCTGATGACTTCCGCGCCCCGCAAGTAGCTGACTAAATCGGCGCATGGGGCGACATCCTAGAGAAGCCCGCGCAATACTGTCAAGGCGACTCATTCGCCTTGGGAGACGCCCATGAGCACCCCGCCGCTGCGCCTGTTCTTCGCCATTCCCTGCTGCCCCCAACTGGCCCGTGACATTGTTGATTGGCGCGCCCGGAATCCGGTCGAAGGCAAGCCGGTTGCGCCGGAAAACCTGCACCTAACCCTTGCCTTCCTCGGCTCGCAACCCCGTGGCCAGGTGGAAGCCCTGGCAGCACTGGCCGCCAGCCTGACGCCCACGACATTCACCCTGCACCTGGACCGACTGGCGCGCTGGAAGAATGGCTTGCTACATCTGGCGCCAAGCAAAGTCCCACCGGCGTTGACCGACCTGGAGCGCAGCCTCCGCGAGCAGTTGCTGATCTCGGGCTTCACCCTGGAGACACGCCATTTCAAACCCCACCTGACCCTGGCCAGGCACTGCCCACGACTGCCCTCGACCCCCACCCCAACCTTTGATTGGCCAGCGACCGAATTCGCCCTCTACGCCTCGGAAAACACCGCAAAAGGCACGCGCTACCACGCTCTCGGACACTGGCCATTGCGGCCTCCGACCCCAGCCTGACGTTTCGCCGCGTAACAGCGAACTGGCGGCCATCTTCGGGCGAACGGATGTAAACATCCGTGAAAACCCCAATCCAGAGCGCTCGTCCTCGACCTGTTGTGAATGGCATGGTTCCTGCCCTCGACCCTGCTTGAAGTGCACGCCCAGGAAGGGCGTGGCCACGCCAGGGAATGCAGTCAGGCCCTCCCACGCACAACATCGAGAGCGCACATGAAGAACAACAAGACCCTGCTCGCCCTTTGCCTTGCCACCGGGCTCGCCGCCTCGGAACAGGCCCAGGCACTCTGGTTCGGCTCCAGCGGCTATACCCAGACGCGCTACCCCATCGTCCTCACCCACGGCATGCTCGGCTTCGACAGCATCCTCGGCGTCGACTACTGGTACGGCGTCCCCTCCGCGCTACGCCGCGATGGCGCACGTGTCTACGTCACCGAAGTCAGTCAGCTGAACACCACCGAAGCCCGTGGCGAAGAGCTGCTGGAACAGGTGGAAGAAATCGTCGCCATCAGTGGCAGCCCCAAGGTCAACCTGATCGGCCACAGCCATGGCGGTCCGACCATTCGCTACGTGGCGGCCGTACGGCCGGACCTGGTCGCATCAGCCACCAGCGTCGGCGCTCCGCACAAGGGCTCAGCAGCCGCCGACTTCATCCGCAATGTGCCGCCGGGCTCGGCTGGCGAGGTCGTACTCGCGGGCATCGTCAACGGACTGGGAGCGCTGATCAACTTCCTCTCGGGCAGCAGCAGCGACCTCGAACAGAACGCCCTCGGTTCCCTGGAGTCGCTGAACAGTCAGGGCGCGGCCGCCTTCAATGCACGCTTCCCGCAGGGCCTGCCCACCACGGCCTGCGGTGAGGGTGCCTACCAGGTCAATGGCGTGCGCTACTACTCCTGGAGCGGCACCAGTCCGCTGACCAACGTGCTGGATGTCAGCGATGCCTTGCTCGGCGCCAGTTCCCTGACCTTCAGCGAAGCCAACGACGGACTCGTGGGTCGCTGCAGTTCGCACATGGGCAAGGTGATCCGCGACGACTACCGGATGAACCACCTGGACGAGGTCAACCAGACCCTGGGCCTGACCAGCCTGTTCGAAACAGATCCGGTCACCGTCTATCGTCAACAGGCCAACCGGCTGAAGAACGACGGGCTCTGAGCCCTGCCCGCGGGGCCTCCGGGCCCCGCATCTCCCCTGCCTGCCGAGAGCCCGAGTGAGGAGACTCCTGCTGCTGTTCCCGATCGCCTTCGCCGGCGCCCTGGTCATCCTGCTGCAATGGGGCGGCAAGCCGGCCCCGGCGGCATCCGGTGTGGCGCCAACGGTCATGACAACCGTCACCCCTGCTCCCACGACGCCACCACCTCCCAGTCGGAGCGAACCACGCGCCCCCTCAACCGAAGCGACCGGGACAGGGGCGATGCCGGCCTCACTGTCTGGAACGGAGGTGGACGGCCGCTTCCACCTCGACTCCGGCGGCAATCTCCTGATCACCGAGGACATTCGGCGGATCTTCGACTACTTCCTCAGCACCCAGGGCGAAGAACCGCTGACCGGCAGCATCCAGCGACTGCGCAACTACATCGCCCAACAACTGGACGCCCCGGCGGAAGGCCAGGCCCTGGCGTTGCTCGACCAGTACCTCGATTACAAGCGCCAGCTGGTGCAACTGGAGCGCGACATGCCGCTGCTCGCCGACCTGAACGCCCTGCGCCAGCGCGAAGCCGCCGTGCAAGCATTGCGGGCACGGATCTTCAGCACCGATGCCCACCAAGCGTTCTTCGCCAGCGAGGAGGCCTACAACACCTTCACCCTGCAACGCATGGCCATCCAGAGAAGCAGCCTGGACCCGGCAGCCAAGGCCGCCGCTATCGATCAACTGCGCAGCGCCCTGCCCGATGAGTTGCAAGCCTTGGCGGCAAGCCAGTTGCAGGCCGAACTCCGGCTCCAGGTCGGCGCACTCCAGAAGGCGGGCGGCACCCCGGAACAGGTTCGCCAACTACGCCAGCAGTTGGTCGGCGCCGAGGCCACCATCCGGCTGGAAGCCCTCGACCAGCAACGTCTGCAATGGCAGCAGCGGCTGCAGTCCTATTTGAAAGAGAGGTCTCGCATCGAAGCCAGTGAGGGACTGAGCCAGAGCGACAAGGCAACGGCCATCGCCCGCCTGGAAGAAGAAGGATTCAATCCGCAGGAGCGCTTGCGCCTGCAGGCCGCCGCCGATCTCGCGGCAGCCAGGAAAAAACAGCCCTGAAAACGCAGAAAGGCCCGCCGAAGCGGGCCTTTCTCTTTACCCGGTTCAGTTGCCCAGGTTGCGGTCCAGGGACATCTTGCCGGCTCCTTCCACCAGCAGGGTGGCGCTGATAAGGCCGAGGATCATCGCGTACTCGAAGCCGCCGTTGGTGATGAAGAAACCGCTGGCCCAGTGCACGCTGAAGATCGCCACCACCATCGCGACGATCAGCGCCGCCGCGGCCGGGCGCACCAGCAAGCCAATCACCAGGGCAAGGCCGCCGAAGAACTCGGCGCTGCCGGCCAGCAGGGCCATCAGGTAACCCGGGGTCAGACCGATGCTTTCCATCCATTGACCAGTGCCCGCCAGACCATAACCGCCAAACATGCCGAACAGTTTTTGCGAACCGTGGGCCATGAAGGTGAGGCCGGTGATAACGCGCAGCAGGGTAATGCCGTAGCCCGCGTTGGTGGCGAGGATGGATTTGATCGGGTTGCTCATCGAGGTGTTCCTTGTGTTGTGGGAGTCGATAAGCACAAGCTTAGTAGAATTTTTTGATATTAAAATCGGAAAATTCTCGACGTCAAAATCGAATAATTCGATTATTTGCGCGCCTTGGTGACCTTTTTTGAAGGCTCCAGTAGATAACGCTCGCGATCGAAGGCCAGGTAGTACTTGTTCACGCTGTTGACGTAGCTGACGACGCCCATGCCGGCCTGCTCGGCGGCGATGCGCTCCACCTGGAAGAACCACTGGTTGGGGTTCAGGCCGCGTCGCCGGGCTTCCGCGCGCATGCCCTGGACCCGTTGCGGCCCCAGGTTGTAGGCGGCGAGCACGAAGGCCATGCGTTCGCGCTCCTCGAGTTGTGAGCTGGCGAAGAAGTTGCGCCGCAACATTGCCAGGTACTTGGCCGAAGCCTGCACGTTGTTATCGAGTTTCTGGATATTCCCCACACCGACGCTGCGCGCTGCCCCCGGGGTGATCTGCATCAGACCGGTGGCACCGCTGGCGCCCCTGGCGCCCGGATTGAGGCTGGATTCCTTGTAGGCCAGGGCGGCCAGGTTCAGCCAGTCGAAATCATGCTGGTCGGCGTAGCGCTGCAACACCGGGCGCACGCGCTCCAGGCGTTGGCGCTCGGTGCGTGCGAGGGGGTTGTGGACCTTGTAGAGGCGCCGATAGACGCGCTGGAAAGCCGCATCCTGGTCGTCCGGCGCGCGGTATTCGGCCAGGAAGCGGTCGACGCTGGCCCGAAGGGTCGGTGCATCCCGGCGAACGAACCAGGTCAGGTCGCCCTGCCGGTCCAGTACTAGGTGCTTGTCGAGGCGTAGCTTGGGCATCACCTTGGCCCAGCGCTCGGCAATCGGCTGCTCCACCGCTGTCAGCGGAAAGATGCCGGCCTGGACCATTTCCAGCACATCCTCCACCGCCAGGGTCGGATCGACCCATTCGATGACGATGGGCGCCAGCTTGCGCCCGGCCAGTTTCTCGTTGACCTGGCGCAGCGCCTCACCGGCGGCACTGCCCACCGGCAGCGCGATGCTGCGTCCGGAAAGTTGTTCCAGCCGCTGATAGCGGCGCTGTCCCTGGCGGCTGACAAGCACCAGCGGCACGTCCTTGCGCAGCGGCGCGCTGGCGCTGACATTGGTACCCACGCCCTGGTACATCAGCTCACCGGGGGCCACGAGGTCGCCCTCGCCGCGCTGTAGCGCCGGGAGTAACTGGTCCTTCGACTTGGGGATGAGCTTCAGTTTGATTTCACGCCCGTCGCGGGCGTTGCGATTGAGGTACTGCTCGAAGGCGCGGACGCGGTGATATTCCACGCCGACCTGTTCGCCCTTGACCTCGCCCGAGCTGTTGCGGCTCTGGTTCACCAGCACCTTGAGCACGCCGCTGCGACGTATCTGCGCCAGGTCGCGAGCTTCGGCCGGTTGCTGCCAGACCTCCGGCGGCCCCGCCAGACGCGCGCTCGCCGTGGCCGGCAGCAACGCCAGCAGGCAGAGCAGGATCAGCAGCGGTCGCGTCATCGGATCTCCAGGGACAGGGCGAGGCGTCAGCGCGCGCATATGCGTTCAGGGCTGCGCCGCGAATCCTTGGCTAGCGAGCGAGGGGCGCGGAGAGTGTCACAGCTTCGCCCCAGATGCCAGCCAAAGCGTGGCATTGACTTCAACATGTGCCGCCAAGTTCCTGTAAATATTGGTTTTTTTGAATTATTTCGAGCTTTGTTATGCTGCCCTGCTCCAATCCGAGGTAGCACCATGCAACTCATCGACATCGGCGTCAATCTGACCCACCCCAGCCTTGCCCGCGATGTCCGCGCCTTGCTGGATCGCGCCCACGCAGCCGGCGTCTGCCAACTGGTGCTGACCGGCACCAATCTGGAGGAAAGCGAAAAGGCCCTCCTGGCAGCCGAACAACTGGACGAGAGCGGCCTGCGACTGTTCAGCACCGCCGGTGTCCACCCTCACGAGGCGAGTGACTGGAACAGCGATAGCGAGCGCCAGCTGCGTGTGCTCCTGGGTGAGACGCGAGTGCGTGCGGTGGGCGAATGCGGGCTGGACTTCAACCGCGACTTCTCGCCGCGCCCACTGCAGGAAAAGGCACTGGAGGAACAACTCGCGCTGGCCGCCGAACTGGGCAAGCCAGTATTCCTCCATGAACGTGACGCCGACGAACGCCTGCTGGCCATCGTGCGGGAGTTTCGCGATCGCCTGCCTGCCGCCGTGGTGCATTGCTTCACCGGCGAAAAGCGCGCCCTCTATGGCTACCTGGACCTAGATCTGCACATCGGCATCACCGGCTGGATCTGCGACGAACGCCGTGGCACCCACCTGCACGACCTGGTGCGCGACATTCCCCGCGGTCGCCTGATGCTGGAGAGCGACGCCCCCTACCTGCTGCCGCGCAGCCTGCGGCCGAAACCCAAGCACGGGCACAACGAGCCGGCGTTCCTCACCGAAGTGCTGCGGGAGGTGGCCCTGCACCGCGGCGAGAGCCAGGAAGAGCTCGCGCGCCACACCACCGCCTGCGCCCGCGCCTTCTTCGGTCTGCCAGCCGTCGACTAAAGGAGGCTTTCCAGTGCCCTCTTGATTCGGATCAACTTCGGTAGGAAATTTCCGTCAGAAAATGCTGGCACCTTGCCAATACCGTCCGAGCCATAAGAAGAACATCATGGGTACCTGGATTCGCGATATTTCCCTCAGATACAAGTTCTGGGCCGTCAATGCGGTGGCCTTCTTCACCACCCTCCTGCTGGTCCTGCACGCCCTCTTCCTGGAGCAGCAGGGCCGCGCCGAGGATGCCCGCGCAGCCGCTGCGGCCCAGGGGCAACTGCTGCGTTCCTGGCCCGCCGACCAGGCGCTGCCCTCCTCGCCCCGAATCCTCACCTTCGACGCCGGCAGCGCACCCCAATTGCCCGGCGGCCAGCTCCTGGCCAAGGCCAGCGGCTGGGTTGCCCTGGAGCACGACGGCCTGTTCGGCAACGACCCCATTACCGGCGCCCAGGTGTTCGATCGCGCCGATGGCCAGCGCGTCGCCGTACTGGCCAGTAGCCCTAGCCTGATCCAGCTATTCGGTGCCCGTCTCGTCGAATACGCGATCTCCGTATTCCTGCTGATGGTCGCCCTGCTGGCGGCCTCGCAATTGCTGATCCGCTTCCTGCTCAGCCATCTCAACACCCTCAAGGACGTGATGCTCCACGTCGAAGGCAGCGGCGACCTTTCCGCCCGCGTCCCACTGGACAGCCGGGATGAAGTGGGCCAGATGGCCAGCGCCTTCAACGCCATGCAGGCCGGTTATGAGCGCGTGGTAAGCACGGTCGCCCAGGCTGTCGCCCGCCTCGACGAAGGGGCCGCACGGCTGGCCAGCAGCATGGGTGAAGTGCGTCAGGGAATGCTCGGGCAACAGAGCGAGACCGACCAGGCCGCCACCGCCATCAACGAGATGTCGGCCACTGTCCACCACATCGCCCAGCACGCGGCGGACACCCGCGACCAATCGCAGAATGCCGACCAGTTGGCGGGGGCCGGCCAGCTCGTGGTGGAGCGCGTCGAACAGTCCATCTCCGGACTTTCTTCCGGCGTGCAGCAGACCGCGGAAATGATCCAACGGCTGGCCGAGGACAGCCAAAAAATCAGCGGCGTGGTCAACGTCATCCATGGCATTGCCGAACAGACCAACTTGCTGGCGCTGAACGCCGCAATCGAGGCCGCCCGTGCCGGGGAAATGGGTCGCGGCTTCGCCGTGGTGGCCGATGAAGTGCGCAACCTGGCCAAGCGCGTGCAGGACTCCACCGACGAGATCACCAGCATGATCACTGCGCTGCAATCCGGCACCCGCGACGCCGTGGAATTCATGCGGGAGAGTTCGATCAAGGCCGACGACTGCGTACAGGCCGCCCATGAGGCCGGTGCCGCCCTGGCCGCCATCACCGGGGCAGTGGCACAGATGCGCGAGAGCAACACCCAGATCGCCGTGGCGGCCGAACAACAGAGCCAAGTGGCCGAAGAAATGACCCGCGCCGTGGTGGGTATTCGCGACGTCACCGAACTCACCGTCGGCCAGACCGTGGAATCCGCCTCCACCAGCAATGAACTGGCGGGGCTGGCCAGCGAGCTTTCACAGGCCATTCGCAAGCTCAAGCTGCGCGCCTGACCCACCGCAGCAGGCTATCCCCGCCATAGGAAGAAGGCATTCGCCGGCCCGCAAGGGCCGGACTATGCTGCCGTCATTCCCTTGAGGAGACGGTCATGGGCAAGCGACTTCCCAATCTGCATGCGTGGCAATGGCGGACTTATGCCGACAACCACCAGCACCCCGCCAACCTGATCCTGCACATCATCGCGGTGCCGATCTTCATCGTTGCAGCGCTGAGCCTGGCAAACGGCCTGTTCACCTTCAGCTTCCGCGCGCTGGTGCTGGGGGTGATCGGCATTCTCGCCTCACTGGTGCTGCAGGCACGTGGCCACAAGCTGGAGGCCGTGCAGCCGGAACCCTTCAGCGGTCGCAAGGACGCCATCGGCAGGCTGCTGGTGGAGCAGTTCGTCACCTTCCCGCGCTTCCTGCTCAGCGGCCAATGGTGGCGCAACTGGCGCAACAAGAAGCGCTGATCAGCCCCAGCACGGCGGCATTCGTAGGTTGGGTAGAGGAACGAAACCCAACATTTCGTGGCTGATGCCTAGCGCGTTGGGCCTCGCTGCGCTCGGACCAACCTACGAAGCTGCGCGCATCCCCTGGCGAATACATTCGCCCCCACAGCAAAGCCGGCCCGATGGGTGGATGTCGCTCTTTACACCCACCAATGGCGCCCGAGCAGGACTCCGATGGTGGACCGGTGAAGCGTGGTCCACCCTCCCTGCATCAATCAGCCGAACACCACCACGGTCTGCCGACTCATCGCCACCAGGTCGCCGTCCGGGGTCCAGAGTGCCGCTGCGGCATGGCCATAGCCGTCGCGCGCATGTTCGATGCGCGCGCGGTACTTGCACCAGTCGTGGGTATCCAGCTTCGGCAGTGGCTGCACGAACTCGATGGTCCAGGTCAGGGTGCTGCCCGGCGCGGGGGATGGCAGATGCGGCACGGTAGCCGGCGGCCAGGCGTCAACCAGGGCCAGCAGATGGGATTCGGTAACCGCCTCTTTAACCACGTCGCCACGGAAGCGTACCCAGCCCCCCATGTCGCGCTCGCGGCTGTTGGAGAACGGCAGGCCGCCAATGGACCAGCGCATGGCCAGGTGGCGGGTGAATTCCGGGGTAACGCCGGGAATGAACGGCAGTTCGAAGCAGTCGGCGACCGGCTTCATCTCGGGGGCCGGCTCGGCTTCCAACTGCACCACCGACTGGCGCGAACCACCAAAACTGCCCTGCACCAGCGCCACCACCTGGCCCTTCTGCACCACGCGGCAGAACACCTGGCTCACCGCCTTGCCTTCGCGCAGCAGTTCGGCCTCGAAGTTCGCCGGCACCTCCGGCTCCAATGGGCCGACGAAGGTCAGGGCCAGGGAACGTACTGGCCGGCCCGGCTCGACCTTGGTACGCATGGCTTCGAATGCCAGTGCAGCGACCACGCCGCCGAAGGCCGCCCGCCCCTGCCCCCAGGTAGCGGGCACCACAATTTCGCTCGGATTGCTGCGAGCCGCCTGGATCAATTCGGAAAAAATCATCGGAAATCCCTGTAGTCAAACGCCCAGGCGGCGATCTTAGGGCATTGCCTCGCCGGCCCGAAAGGCGCGTCGCAGGGCTGCCACGCCAAGGCAAAGGGGAGAACAGCCAAGGCCGGGTCAACCAAGGCGTCGCAGCAACTTCTCCAGCACCCGGTCCGAACGGACTTCGGCGGCATGCATGGCCACCTGCCAGGCACGGGCTCGGGGGCGCAGGTCCGGTTCGTTTTCCGCACGGGCCAGCCATTGGACGTGATCGTGCCAGTTGCCCAGGGCGGTCTGCGCTCCTACCAGCAGCTGCCGGGTCCGTGGCGACAGTTCGACCCGATCCGGGTAGGCGTCCAGCCCGTAGCGCAGGCGCTTGATCAGCAGGCGCAGGCGATGGCGGTCATGGGCAGGGGCGCGCAGGGCCTGCTCGACCTGCTGGCGACTCTTGCCGAGGAATTTCACGGACTTCTGCCGCAGCCCCGTCACCAGGCCTTCGCGATCACAGACCCGCATCAGGTGCGGCCAGGCTTCGAGCACCTGCAACAGGCGCGTCAACTCCGGCGCCAGCAGGAACTGGGCATAGCCACTGCGCAGCGCCCGCTCGCGCCCCGGGACCAGGCGCTCCAGGCGATGGCTGCGCAGTTCGATGATCAGCACTTCCAGATCCCGCAACGGGCTGCTCAACTTCGTCAGGTCGACCGCCGCCTGGTCCAGCACGTCCACCGCCGCCAGACCGCGCAGCGGGTGCAACAGACTACGCAATCGCCGGGTCGCCACCCGCAGGTCGTGCAAGGCCTCGTCATCGGTACGCGCCACCAGGCGTTCGGTACAGGCACGCAGACGAATCTCGAGGGCGATGACCTGAGCGATCAGGTCGTCCAGCAGTACGGCCATCTAGCGTCTCTCCCGCGATCAGGCCCGGACGGGCAGCGTATTACTCAGCATGGATCATCCGCGTACGCCCCGCAGGCGCCAGGGCAATGACTTGCGCAACGCCGCCAACAACCGCTTCGGGTCAGCCCCCTGGTGGGCGGCATAGCGGCTGGCTTCGAAGGCAGCCGCGAAGGCACGGATCTGCGCGGCCTGCCGGGGCAGCTCGCGACTGGCGCGTTCGGCGAAGGCACGCGGGCCTTCTCCAGTTCCGCGCGACACGCCATGGCGCGCCAGCAGGCGCTCGAACGCCTGGAACTGGCGCAATTGCGGGTCGCGCTCACGGCGCCAGGGCGCGAACAGGAACAGGGCCAGCACAGCCATCAGCACGGTCCCGGCCCCCACCAGCCCGACACCAAGGACGCGGCTGTCCTGGTCACCGAACCAGCGCTGCACCAGTTCCACCTGGGCCTCCCCCTGATAACCCAGCACCCAGCGCTGCCAGCCGTAGTTGAGGTTGTCCCAGGCCAGGCGCACCTGGTTCAGCCAGGACACCTGCCGATAGCGCAAGGGGGACAAGGGCGAACCTTCGAGGAAGCTCTGCTCGCCGGATATGGCCTCTTCCAGGCCACGTTCGATGCGGCTCGGCGCCACCTGGAAGGTGGGGTCGACGCTGATCCAGCCGCGCTCTGGCAGCCAGTACTCCACCCAGGCATGGGCGTCGAACTGGTGCACCAGCACATAGTTGCCGGCGGGGTTGAGTTCGCCGCCCTGGTAGCCGGCCACCACCCGTGCCGGGATGCCGGCCGCGCGCAGGACGAAGGTCATGGCACCGGCATAGTGGGCGCAGAAGCCCCGTCGCGTATCGAAAAGGAAGGCATCGATGTTGTCCTCCCCCAGTGGCATCGGCTTCAGGGTGTAGACGTAGGGCTCACGATTGAAATGCGCCAGTAGCGCGTCCACCAGCTGTTGCGGGTCCGCATGCTGCCGCTTGAGCTCGGCCGCCCAGGCCCGGGTGCGGGGCTCGCCCTGCTCTGGCAATTGCAGGGCTCGACGCATCGTCTCCGGTTTTCCCGCCGGCTCGCGCACCGCCCCGGGCCAGGACGTGACCTGGTAGAGCAATGTGCGGTCCACCGGCAGGCGTCGTTCCAGGCGGAAGTCCGCGCGGCTGCGCACGTCCTGTTCGCTGGTCTCGGCCACATCCAGCCCGAACAGCCAGGGCCGCCCGCTGGGCTGCATGACAATGCTGTAGCGCAGCGGCTCGCCTTCCTTGCGCCAGTCGGCCGCAGGACCGAACTGGGAGCCCAGGGTTTGCGACCAGCGCCGACCGTCGAAGCGCTCCAGGGTGAGCGCGCGCCAGTAGAGCTGGCTCACAGGCGGCACCGGACCCTCGAAGCTGGCGCGGAAGGCCAGCTCGCCGGAACGGCTGAGCTCGGCAACGTCCGCCGGGCTCATGGCGTCCGCCAGGCCGGTGACACCCTTGTCGTTCGGCAGCGGCAGCGACCAGAGCGGACCCAGGCGCGGGAAGAACAGGAACAGCAGCAGCATCAAGGGGGCGGCCTGCAGGAGCAGGCTGCCAGCGGCCTTCAGCGGTACCAGTGGATGCTCCGCGAAGCGGCTCTGTTGCAGGCCCACCAGGGCGGCCAGCAAGGCGCAGAGGGGTAGCAGGCTGTAGAGGGCCGCGAGCATGCCGTCGTTGAACAGGTACGCTGTGACCTGGGTGAAGAATCCCAGCAGCACCAGCACCAGCGCATCGCGCTGGCTGCGCAACTCCACCAGCTTGAGGATGAACACCGCCACCAGCAGCACGACGGCCGCTTCCAGCCCCACCAGGGTGCCCCGGGACAGGGACACCCCCAGGGCCACGGCGAAGAGGAGCCCGGCCTTGACCAGACCGCTGGGGTAGCGGGCGCGCATGCGGAAGATCTGGATTCGCCAGCCGGCGCACCCCAGCCACATGGCGATGATCCACAAAGGCAAGTGCGGCAGCAGTGGCAGGATCACCAGCACCTGGGCCACCAGCAGCCAGGTCAGGCCAATGCGTGTGATGGGCAGGCTGGCCTTCATCGCGGCGCCCCGAACAGGGCCAGGGCACGCAGGCAGGCTTCGCGGTGGGCGTCCCCGGCATCCGGCGCCAACTCCTGCCCGCCCAGTCGCAGGCCGAAGGGCTGGCCACGGGAAGAGAGCTGCAACACCCAATGGCACAGCAGGCTGAGGCGTTCTTCGAGGTCACCGTTCAACGGGTCCAGGTCGAGCCAGAGATCACGCCCGGCCAGCGCGGCGAAATCCTTCACGAACAGGCCCTGCCCTCGTGAATAGGCCTTCCAGTGCAAGCGCCGGCGCGAATCGCCCGGCTGGTAGGCGCGCAATCCCTGGTAGTCGTCCGCTCCGGCGCCGAGCACGTGCTGGCCATCCTCGCCGTCATCTTCGCCGCGCCCCGGCGTCAACGGCAGGTCGCCCTCCAGCGGGCGTGGGTAGACCAGCAGAGACTGGTCCAGGTCCACCCAGCTCCAGGCCACCAGCAACCCGAGGGGATAGCGGCTTTCTACCCGCAGCCGCCTGGGGCGCAGCCAGCCACGCCGTTCGGTGGGAAGGTGCAGCTCCACGTCGCAGGCGCCCTTGGCCGCTACGTCCTGAACCTGCAAGGGGAAGGGTGGCCAACCGACGGCAATGGCCTGGTGATCGCGACGGGTGCTTTCCAGGGTGACGTGGAAGTGCGCCTGTTCGCCGAGAAATACCGGGGCACCGCCCGCCGCCTTGAGGTTCAGCCCCGACAGATTGCGGAAGGTATGCAAGATGGCCACAAGGAAAACCGACAACAGCAGGAAGGTCAGCCCATAGGCCAGGCTGTTCTGGTAGTTGATCGCCACCAGCAACATCGGCACCAGCGCCACCCCGAAGGCGGCGCCGGCACGGGTCGGCAGGATGAAGATGCGCCGCTGGTCGAGGCGCACCTGGTTGGCTGGCGGGATGCGCCTGGTCAGCCAGCGGTCGACCTGGACTTCCAGCATCAGAGCGCCGGTACTTCGCGCAGCAACCACTGCACCAGCGCGCCGCCACCGTGGCCGGAGGGATCAGCGCGCTCGCGCAGGCGGTGGCCCACGACCGAGGGTAGTACGGCCTGGACGTCTTCGGGAATCACGTAATCGCGCCCCGCCAGCAGCGCCCAGGCACGGGCGGCGGATAGCAGCGCCAGGCTGGCGCGCGGCGACAGTCCCCAGGCGAATTGCGGCTGGTTGCGGGTGGCATCCACCAGGCGAAGCACGTAGTCCACCACGGCATCGCGGGCGATCACCTTGGGCACTTCGGCCTGGATCAGGCCCAGTTCGGCATGAGTGAAGATAGGTTCCAGCCGCGGCAGCAGTTCGCGGCGCGACACCCCCTGCAGCAACGCCTTCTCCGCCGCCTTGGCCGGGTAGCCGAGGGACAGGCGCATGAGGAAGCGGTCCAGCTGCGACTCCGGCAAAGCGAAGGTGCCACCCTGGCTCGCCGGGTTCTGGGTGGCGATGACGAAGAAGGGCTCCGGCAATGGGCGGGTCGCACCCTCGATGGTCACCTGCCCTTCTTCCATGGCCTCCAGCAAGGCGCTCTGGCTCTTGGGCGTGGCGCGGTTGATCTCGTCGGCCAGCACCAGCTCGGCGAACACCGGGCCGGGGTGGAAGACGAACTGGCCACTGTCCTTGTCGAAGACCGAAGTGCCGAGGATGTCGCCGGGCAACAGGTCGGAGGTGAACTGGATGCGCTGGAAGCTCAGCCCCAGCACTTTGGCAAGCGCATGGCCAAGGGTGGTCTTGCCCATGCCGGGCAGGTCTTCGATCAAGAGGTGCCCACGGGCCAGCAGGCAGGTCAGGGCCAGGCGTACCTGTGCCTCCTTGCCCAACAGCACCTGATTGACCGCGTGCAGGCAGGCATCCAGTTTGGTTCGCATTCGTCGCTCCCTGTGCAATGCGACGATGCTACTGGCAGGCCAGGGAATGGCAAAGTGCCCGGCAAACTTTGCTTATGAAACTGTGCGTCAGCTCGCTGCGGCGGCCTCGGCGTGCAGGTCGCCGGAGAGAAACAGCGAGCCTTCCTGGAACAGGTGCGGATAGACGGTCGCCAGGTGGTCGAAGAACAGCGCCTCAGGCAAGTCGGCGAACTGGCCGTGGTCCGCCAGGTACTCCATGTAGCGCTCACCCTGGCTATTGAAGGGGTGGAAGATGCTGTCGTTGCGCCCATCGAACTCCAGCGGGGCCACGTCGAACATCCGGCACAGCGCGAGGTTGAAGGCTGGCGTGGCCTTGACCCAGCGACCGTCGAGGTACAGCTCGGTGTAACCGTGCATGGCGAATACTTCGCTGCGCAGCAGTTCCAGCAGCCGGGGCGTAGCCAGGTGATTGCGCACATCGGCCAGACCGATGCGCGCGGGAATGCCGCAATGCCGCGCGCAGGCGGCCAGCAGGTTCGCCTTGGGCACGCAGTAGGACTCCCCCGCCGCCAGGGCATGGCTGGCCTTCAGGGTTTCGGGATTGCGGCTGAACACGTAGGGGTTGTAGCGAACCTCGTCGCGCGCCGCGAGGTACAGGCTGACGGCCGTATCGACGGGGTCGCGGCTGGCGCCACGGTGTCTTTGCGCGAACTCGACCACCAGGGGGTGGTCACTATCAACGAAGCGACCGGGTTCCAGATAGCGCTGCATGGGGGAATCTCCTGCGGACATTGCGTCCAGTCTATCCAGCCCGTTTTCCCTGCGGATACGACATTCCGGCCAAGTTTGGCTCTCCTGTCGCCACGCTCCTTGGGTGGCGACTAAGCTCGTGACGCGCCCGCCACCATCAAGGAGGATCGTTCATGTTGTTCTTCTGGTTGCTCGCCCTGGTACTGGGTATCGCCTGCCTCGCCCATCGCCGCACCGCACCGTTTCCCGCCCTGGGCCTGGTGGCTGGCTTCCTGCTGTTGATGGGTTTCTTCAGCCACGCCCCGGGCTGGCTGTTGCTCCTGCTCTGGCTGGGCTGGCTCGCCACCGCCCTGCCCCTGGCACTGCCGGAGCTGCGCCGCCGCTGGCTCAGCGCCCCCTTGTTCGCCTGGTTCCAGCGGGTGCTGCCGCCCATGTCCGAAACCGAGCGCGAGGCCATCGAAGCCGGCACCGTCTGGTGGGATGGCGAGCTGTTCAGCGGGCGACCGGACTGGCGCAAGCTGCTGGATTCGCCCCGACCGCAGCTGACGGAAGAAGAACAGGCCTTCCTCGATGGCCCCACCGAGGAACTCTGCGCCATGGTCAGCGACTGGGAGATCGGCCAGCAGCTGGACCTGCCAGCGACGGCCTGGACGCACATCAAGCAGCACGGTTTCTTCGCCCTGATCATTCCGAAGGAATATGGCGGCAAGGGCTTCTCCGCCTTCGCACACTCCCAGGTGGCGATGAAGCTGGCGACCCGCAGTGCCGACCTCGCTTCCACCGTGATCGTGCCCAACTCCCTCGGCCCCGCCGAACTGCTGCTGCACTACGGCACCGACCAGCAGCGCCGGCACTACCTGCCGCGCCTGGCGAGCGGCGAGGACATTCCCTGCTTCGCCCTGACCGGTCCGCTGGCCGGGTCGGATGCCGGCGCCATGCCGGACCTGGGAATCGTCTGCAAGGGCCAGTGGCAGGGCGAGGAAGTCATCGGCCTGCGCCTGACCTGGGAGAAGCGCTACATCACCCTCGGCCCGGTGGCCACACTCCTTGGTCTCGCCTTCAAGGCCTATGACCCGGAACACCTGCTGGGCGACGAGGAAGACCTCGGCATCAGCCTCGCGCTGGTTCCCACCGATATCCCCGGCGTGGAGATCGGCCGGCGTCACCTGCCCCTCGGCGCCGCTTTCATGAACGGCCCCAACTCCGGCAAGGATGTATTCGTGCCGCTGGACTTCGTCATTGGCGGCCAGGCCATGCTCGGCAAAGGCTGGATGATGCTGATGAACTGCCTTTCGGTGGGCCGTTCCATTTCCCTGCCGGCGGCGGCCACTGGCTTGGCCAAGTTCACCAGCCTGGTGACGGGCCAGTACACCCGCATCCGCGAGCAGTTCAATGTGCCCTTGGCGGCATTCGAGGGGGTTCAGGAAGCCCTGGCACGTATCGCCGGCAATGCCTGGCTGATGGACAGCGCGCGGATGCTCACCGCCAGCGCAGTGGACCAGGGGGAAAAGCCTTCGGTGCTCTCGGCCATCCTCAAATATCACCTCACCGAGCTCGGCCGCGAATGCATCGGCCACGCCATGGACGTGCACGGCGGCAAGGGCATCATCCTCGGCCCGAACAACTACCTTGGCCGCGCCTGGCAGGGCGCCCCCATCTCCATCACGGTAGAAGGCGCCAACATCCTCTCGCGCAACCTGATGATCTTTGGCCAGGGGGCCATCCGCAGCCATCCGTTCGTGCTCAGGGAAATGGCCCTGGCCAGCCGTGAGGATCGCCACCAGGCGCTGAAAGAGTTCGACCAGTTGCTGCTCAAGCACATCGGTTTCGCCGTGGGCAATGCCGCCAGCAGCCTGCTGCTGGGCCTGAGCCTGGGGCGCATCGGCGACGCGCCCGGCGACAACCTCAGCCGTCCCTACTTCCGCGCCCTCGACCGCCTGGCTGCGGCGTTCGCGCTGCTGGCCGACAGCAGCATGCTGCTGCTCGGCGGCGAGCTGAAGCGCCGGGAGAGACTGTCCGCGCGCCTCGGCGACGCGCTGAGTCACCTCTATCTGGCCTCGGCTGCACTCAAGCGCTACCACGACCGCGACTACCCCGAGCACCTGCAATCCCTGGTGCGCTGGGCCCTGGAGGAAAGCCTGGGCAAGGCCGAATCGGCCCTGGACGGGCTGCTGGACAACTTCCCCAACGCCATCGCGGGCGGCCTTTTGCGGGTGCTGGTGTTCCCCCTTGGCCGTCGCCACCCAGGCCCTTCGGACGCATTGGACGCCGAGGTCGCCGGAGTGATCGGCCGCGACCGAGGCGACCCGGCGCTGGAGGAACTGCTGACCGGCTGCTACCGCCCGCAATCCGCCGACGACCCGGTAGGCGCCCTGCAGGTCGCCATCGACCAGATCGGCCGAAGCCGCCCCCTGCTGCAGAAGCTTCAAGCGGCACTGAAATCCGGCCAGTTGCAACCTGCTCCGGGTGAGCCGCTGGTGGACGCGGCCCTGGCAGCAGGCCTGCTGGATGCGGAGGACGCGCGGCAGGTCCGTGCCGTCGAAGCGGCACGGCGGCGGGTGATCGATGTCGACGATTTCGCCAAGGACGAGCTCCACCTCCGCGAGGGCGGCATCCGCTGAGCCCCCGGGCACGACAGCCGGCGCAGGGGGCCTTATACTCCCGCGCCCGATTCAGCTTCAGGACATCCGCCATGGCCAATCCCTACCTCGACCACCACATCGCCCTGCTCGCTCACCTGCGCAGCATCCTGGTCGCCCTGGGCGAGGCCGAACAGGTTCCCGAGGAGAACCACGCCCTCTTCGTCGAGCGCTTCGACGAACTGATGAGCGAGCTGCCGCGTGACCCGGAAGGCAGCCTGTACCTGGGCCAGGACCTGATCAGCCAGGTATTCCATCGCTACCCGCAGATCGCCCACCTGGTGCCGCGCGACCTGCTCTGGTTCTTCGGTGGCGACTGCCTGCACTTCATGCCCGATGAAGAGATCGACCTCTACCAGCGTCTCGACGAGCGCCGCTACGAGGCCGAACAGAACGACGAGCCCTTCGACTGGAACCAGGAAAAGCAATTGCTCGCCCTGCCGGAAGGCGGCAACCAGCACTGAGCCCTTCGGGGCGGCGTTTGTGCCGCCCCTCCCCGTCTTTCTCCCCGCCCACCATCCATCGCCCACCGACCCAAGCCGATTGCGGCACGGTGCCAGCCTCTGCCATCATTGCGAATAATTCTTAAAAACTCTTTCCAGTTATTCTCAATGAGGTCAGCGTGTCGGCCGGTGATCCCGTGAACCCGCATCTGGTAGGGCTGCTTTACCGAGACCATCGTGATTGGCTGTTCAGTTGGCTGCGCAAGACGGTGCTATGCCCCCACCGCGCCGAGGACGTCAGCCAGGACACCTTCCTGCGCCTGCTCGCCCGCGCCGACCTGCAACCACCCCGCGAACCTCGCGCCCTGCTGGCGACCATCGCCCGTGGCCTACTGGTGGACCAGTTCCGCCGCAACGACCTGGAACGCGCCTACCTGGAAGAGCTGGCCCAGGCGCCCCAGGACCTCCACCCGAACCCCGAGGAACAGGCGCTGATCCTGGAAAGCCTGCGGGAGATCGACCGCCTGCTGGGCCAGTTGTCCAGCAAGGCGCGCGCCGCCTTCCTCTACAACCGCCTGGACGGCCTCGGCCACGCCGAGATCGCCGAGCGCCTGGGGGTTTCCACCTCGCGCGTGCGCCAGTACCTGGCCCAGGGCATGCGCCAGTGCTACATCGCCCTCTACGGAGAGCCGACGTGAGCCGGGTATCCGCACGCGCCCTGGACGAAGCCATTGCCTGGCAGCTGTGCCTGGATTCAGGCGAGGCCACCGAGCAGGAACGCCACGAATTCCGCCGCTGGCTGGGCGCACACCCGGAACACGCGCAGGTCTGGCAGCAACTGGCGGGTATCGACCAGCACCTCTCAGCAGCCGCTCCCGGCCACGCCCGTCGCGCCTTGCTGCGCAGCGGTGGCGTGCGTCGGCGCAGCCTGCACCGGGTCGCCGGCAACGCCTTTGCCCTGGTACTGGCGGTGGGCCTGGGTCTCGGCCTGTTGGCCCAGCAGCGCCCCCTCGGTGATTACCTGGCCGATGAAATGACCACCAGCGGCGAACACCGCGAACTGCGCCTGCCGGACCACACCATCGTGCAGCTCAACAGCCGCACGGCGCTGGATATCGACTTCGATGGCCCGCAGCGCCGGCTCTACCTGCGCAGCGGCGAAATCCTGGTGAAGACCGGCCACGCCGATTCGCGCCCATTTATCGTCTATACCGGCCAGGGTCGCCTGCAACCGCTGGGCACGCGCTTCCTGGTGCGACGCGAGGGCGAGTCGACCCGCCTGATCGTGCTCGAATCGGCGGTCGCCGCCGAGCCGCGCAGCGCGTCCGGCGAGCGCATCATCCAGGCCGGCGAACAGGTACGCATCGACCGCCAGCACCTCGGCCCCACCCAGGCCGCGCCGGTCGGTGCCGAAGCCTGGAGCCACGGCATGCTGGTGGCCGACGACATGCCGCTGGCGGAGCTGATCGACAGCCTGGGTGAATACCGCAGTGGCTACCTGGGCCTCGATCCGGCTCTGGCCAACCTGCGCATCAGTGGCGTGTTCCCACTGAACGACAGCGACAAGGCCCTGGCCGCCCTGCCCCCGAGCCTGCCGGTACGCATCGAGCGCTTCAGCGACTGGTGGGTGCGCGTGGTACCTGCCGGGGACTAGACCCGAGCGCAGCCCATCGATCCATCGATGGGTTGCGTGCGTCGACCCACACCACGAGAACCTTCAAGCACAACGACGATAGCGGCCGAACAGGTCGATTCGCCCCACACAAAATGAGTCCAGGGACGGGCCAGAAATTTTTTTCTCCGTCCCCCTGTCACTTTTCGATTCTGGCTCGGCAAGAAGGCATTGAGACGATTTCTCACTTAGGAGATGTTCGCAATGCACGTTGCTTCCGCCCCGTTCCGACGCACCCTGCTGGCGCTGGCCGTCACCCTTGGCGGCCTGTCCACCCAGGCACTGGCCGAGACCTACCAACTGCCGTCCGCCTCGCTGGCCAACACCTTGAATCGCATCGCAGCGGATGCCGGCATCGTCATCAGTATCGACCCGGCCCTGACCGCCGGCCGTACAGCGCCCGCCGTGCAAGGTGAGCTCACCCCGCTGCAAGCGCTGTCCCAGGCCCTGCAGGGCAGCAACCTGCGCCTGGTGCAGAACGGTGCCGACAGCTACAGCCTGGCCCCCGTGGCCGAAGAGGTGATGAGCCTGCCGGACGTCAACATCGACGGCAGCCGCAACTACGAAACCGCCTGGGGCCCCACCACCGGCATGGTCGCCACCCGCACCGCCGCCGGAACCAAGACCGACACCGCGATCAACGAGATTCCTCGTTCCATCTCCGTGATCACCCGCGAGCAGCTGGATTCGCGCCCCACCCTCAACCTCAACGACTCGCTGCGCTACACCGCCGGCGTGATGAGCAGCGGCTACGGTTCCGACTCCCGCGCCGACTGGCTGAAGGTGCGTGGCTTCGTGCCGACCCAGTTCCTCGATGGCCTGCCGCTGCCGGTCGGTTCCTTCGCCAACCCGAAGATCGAGCCCTGGAACCTGGAGCGCATCGCCGTGCTGCGTGGCCCGGCCTCGTCCGTCTACGGCCAGACCCCGCCGGGCGGCCTGCTGGACATGGTCAGCCGCCGCCCCCAGGAGGAGCAGGCCAATGAAGTGGAGCTGCAGGCCGGCAGCAACGAACACAAGCAGATCAACTTCGACAGCACCGGCAAGATCGACGAGGAGGGCCAGTTCCTCTATCGCGTCAGCGGCACCGTGCGCGACAGCAACACCCCCATCGATCACATCCCGGACAAGCGCTACAACATCGCGCCCAGCCTGACCTGGAACATCAACGAAGACACCCGCCTGACCTTCCTCTCGCAGTACACCCGCGACGACACGGGCATCACCGGCCAGTTCCTGCCGCTGCAAGGTACCAAGATCGACTCGCCCTTCGGCGACATCTCGCACCACAAGAACCTGGGCGAGCCGGACTGGGACTTCTACGACCGTACCTACTACGCGCTGGGCTACTCCTTCGAGCACCGCTTCAACGATGTCTGGCAGTTCCGCCAGAACCTGCGCTACACCAAGAGCGACCTGGAATTCCAGGCGGTGAACGTGGCCACCTTCAACAGCATCGACGCCGACGGCAACGTCAACCGCGAATCCGGCATCGTCGACGAAGACATCAGCCAGTTCGCCGTGGACAACAACTTCCAGGCCAACTTCAGCACCGGCGAGCTGGACCACACCTTGCTGCTGGGCCTGGACCACCAGCGCGCCAACACCAACTACCGCTGGCTCTACGGCATGGGCGTACCGCCGATCAACGTGAACAACCCGATCTACGGGGCGGACATGTCCGGTGTCACCTACTTCACCATGCAGGACTTCAACCAGAAGACCTACCAGACCGGCCTCTACATCCAGGACCAGATTGCCCTGGACAATTGGCGCCTGACCCTCGGCGGCCGCGAAGACTGGGTGCACACCGGGACTGAGTTCTTCAACAAGAACGATGCCACCAATACCCAGCGCGACGCTGCCTTCAGCGGCAACGTGGGCCTGAGCTACCTGTTCGACAACGGCATCACCCCGTACTTCTCCTACGCCGAGTCCTTCCAGCCGGCCATGGGCGCCAACGTCGACAGCACCGTCTCCTTCGAGCCCACCGAGGGCAAGCAGTACGAAGTCGGCATCAAGTACCAGCCGCCTGGCACCGACGCCATGCTGACCGCCGCGGTCTACGACCTGAACCAGACCAACGTCAGCGTCACCGAAGGCAGCGTGACCCGCCAGATCGGCGAGCTGGAGATTCGCGGCCTGGAGCTGGAAGCCACCGCCGACGTCACCGAGAACCTCAAGCTGGTGGCCTCCTACAGCTACACCGACAGCGAAATCCAGAAAGGTCCGGACCAGGGCAACCGCATGGCCCAGGTGCCGCGCAACCAGGCCACCGCCTGGGCCGACTACACCTGGCACAGCGGTGTCCTCGACGGCTTCGGTGTAGCCGGTGGCGTGCGCTATGTCGGCGACAGCTACGGCAACACCGCCAACACCTGGCTGGGCCACACCGGCTCCTACACCGTCTACGACGCCTCCGTGCACTACGACCTGGGCCGCCTGGACAGCTCGTTGCGCGGCGTTTCCGTTGCGGTGGACGCGAAGAACCTGTTCAACAAGGAGTACCTGTCCACGTGCGACGGCTACTGGTGCTACTACGGTGACGAACGCACCGTGGTCGGCAGCGTGAACTACAAGTTCTGAGCCTCGCGCGATCGCGAACAAGGGCTGCCCCCGGCGGGCAGCCCTTGCCACAGGGATTCACCATGCAAAGCAGCACCATCCGTCGCTGGTCCACTGTCCATACCTGGACCAGCCTGATCTGCACCCTCTTCCTGCTGATGCTCGCCCTTACCGGGCTGCCGCTGATCTTTCACCACGAGTTGGAACACTTGCTGGGGGAAGCGCCCGAGCTGCGCGAGATGGCACCGGAGACGCCGCACCTGGGCCTGCAGCAGCTGGTGGAGGCCGCCCAGCGCCACCGCCCCGGCGAGGTGGTGCAGTACCTGGGATTTGAAAAGGACGAGCCCAACGGCGTGGTCGCGATCACCGCCGCCACCGCCGGCACCGAACCCAACTCATCCCACACCTTCATGCTCGACGCCCGCACCGGCGAGCCAGTGGCCATGCCGGCTGCCAACGGCGGCGTGCTGATGTTCATCCTGCGCCTGCACGTCGACATGTTCGCCGGGCTGCCCGGCAAGCTGCTGCTGGCCTTCATGGGCGTGCTCTTCGTGATCGCCATCGTTTCCGGCGCGGTGCTCTACTCGCCCTTCATGCGCCGCCTGAAGTTCGCCGAAGTTCGGCACCAACGCGCCACCCGCACCCGCTGGCTGGACCTGCACAACCTGATCGGCATCGTTACCCTGACCTGGGCCCTGGTGGTGGGCGTCACCGGCGTCATCAGCGCCTGCGCCGACCTGCTGATCAGCGCCTGGCGCCAGGATGCCCTCAGTGCCCTGGTGGAGCCCTACCGCAATGCGCCGCCGCTCACCGAACGCGCCCCGGCGGACAACGTCCTTAAGATCGCCGCCGAGGCCCTGCCCGGCATGCAGGCGGATTTCATCGCCTTCCCCGGCACCCGCTTCTCCAGCGAGCATCACTACACGGTATTCATGGTCGGCAGTACGCACCTCACCGCCCACCTGTGGACGCCGGTGCTGATCGATGCCCGCACCCTGGGGGTCACCGCCGTGGCCCGGCGTCCCTGGTACATGGACGCCCTGGCAATGTCGCAGCCACTGCACTTCGGCGACTACGGCGGTCGTCCCATGCAATTGCTCTGGGCCACGCTGGACATCCTCACCATCATCGTGCTCGGCAGCGGCCTGTATCTCTGGTGGGTCCGCCAGCGCCGCAGCGCCGGGCAGCGCTCTACCGAGGAGGCCACGGCATGAACTGGCGGCAATCGACCTTCGTCCTACCCACGATCATCGGCCTGCTCTGCACCCTGGGCCTGTTCAGCGCCCTGCTGGGCGACGGCTGGTGGGACACGCTGTCCTGGCTCGGCCTGGGCGTACCCGCCGCGCTCGGCACCTGGCCACTGCTGCGCCGACCGCGCGACTAGGCTTTCTCGCTCGCGCCACCCGGCCTGAGATGATTCGAGAGCGCAAAAAAAGCCCGCCTGGCATTACCGGGCGGGCTTTTTTGATGGGGCGCGAATTGCGTTGGGGCTCCTCGAAGCAGGACGCCAGCCAGCGCCTCGAATCAGCCCTGCTTGGACAGTTCGGCGCGCTGCTTTGCAGCCACAGCTTCTTGCTGCTTCTCTTGCATCTGGACCTTCGCCAGACGGGCCTGCCAGCGTGCAGTAGTACGATCGCCACCGCCTGCGGCCATGGCCGAGGTAGCCGAAAGAACGATGGTCAGTGCGGAAGCAAGGGCGATAACAGATTTCATAATCAAACTCCGAACAACAAAAAGGGCAAAACAGAAACGATCAGCGGGAGCCTCCTCGGCCAACACAAGTGACTGGACGGCTACGAACCAATGATCGGTCTCGGAAAATAGGACCGAGCCAAATGCACTTTGTTCGCTAGCTAACGAAATGCACCACGCCGTAGCCCTTGAAGAAAGCCACTACCGCCTTGGGTCTAGAGCGGTGCGAACCGCCCGTCGGGCGACCCGCTGAAACCCCTCCGAACGGACCGTGGGAATCGCCAGTTCCAGCATGTGGACCCCGCAGAGTTCTCCGCCCCGCGGACACCACTCGAGGCCGACACTTCTGCCAAAATTCACGAATAACCGGGAATCCTGCTTCAAAAGACAGGAACCCTCACTAGACTGCGGGGCACACCAACAAGACTGCCGGAGCAGCCATGAACCACGACACGCAGGCGTTTCGCGACCGCTATCGCGCGGGCATCCACCCCCTCTACAACGTCTGGTTGCATGGCGGCTTCGTGCTGCTCTACGGCGCCGCCTGCCTGGCGTTCTTCATCGGCCACCTGGATGAGATGAAAGCCTGGGAGTGGCTGGTGGTGCCGGCGGCTCTGGTGTTCTTCAACTGGGGCGAGTACTCCATCCACAAGAACCTGGGCCACCACAAGACGCGCGCGGGCGGGATGTTCTACAAGCGCCACACCGGCGACCATCACAGCTTTTTCGTCGCCGGGCGAATGACCTGGGAATCGGCCCGGGACTGGCGGGTGATCCTCTTCCCCGCCTGGCTGATCGTGTTCTACAGCGTCGCTCTGTTCGCTGCCTGGTGGCTGTTATCGCTCGCCAACACCAATGTCGCCGCGCTGTTCTGCACCACCCTGCTGGCCGGCTACCTGAGCTACGAGGTCTTCCACGCCTGCGAGCACCTACCCGCCGACCACCCGATCTCCCGCCTGCCCTGGATTCGCCACATGCGCCGGCTGCACGAACTGCACCATCGCCGAGACCTGATGCAGACCCACAACTTCAACCTGGTTTTCCCGCTGATGGACTGGCTCAAGGGGAGCCTGCACTGGGAGCCACTGGAACAGGAACACGCCATGACCCGACTGCAGCACGAAGTGGAAATCGACCGCGGCCCAGAGCGGGTCCTGGCCTATGCCGCCACGGTCACCCGCTGGCCGGAGTGGCACCCCTCCTCCCTGCGTGTGGACGGTACCGCCGGGCCGCTGCCGGCCGGCAGCCACTTCGAGGAAGACATCCACGCGGGCGGGCGCGCCGGGCACCTGAGTTGGGCCGTGACCGAATACAGCCCCGGCCGCCGCTGGCGCGCCACCGCCCGGGGTACCCACGGACTGAATCTGGTGTTGACCTATGAATGCGAAAGCACGGCGAGCGGCACCCGCTTCGTGCGCACCCTGGAGTACGGCTTCTCTGGGCTGGCCATGCGGCTTGCGAACTGGCTGGTGATGCGCGGCAAGATCGACCGCGAATCGGCCGAATCCATGAAGCGACTGAAGGAGATGGCCGAGCGCGCCATCGAGAGGGCTCCGGTCCACCAGCTCGATCTGGTCTGAACCCGGAATGCAGAAACGAAAACGCCGCTCAAGTGAGCGGCGTTTTCGTTTATTTGGAGCGGGAAACGAGACTCGAACTCGCGACCCCGACCTTGGCAAGGTCGTGCTCTACCAACTGAGCTATTCCCGCGTACAGCATTTACAAAGTGGCGTCCCCTAGGGGACTCGAACCCCTGTTACCGCCGTGAAAGGGCGGTGTCCTAGGCCACTAGACGAAGGGGACTGAAATTGGAGCGGGAAACGAGACTCGAACTCGCGACCCCGACCTTGGCAAGGTCGTGCTCTACCAACTGAGCTATTCCCGCATGCAACCTTTACAGCCCGCACTCTAGGTGCGCCCAACCCCTTACCGGGACCGGGTAAGCAAGGCCTTGGCCCTGCTTTTGAATCTGGAGCGGGAAACGAGACTCGAACTCGCGACCCCGACCTTGGCAAGGTCGTGCTCTACCAACTGAGCTATTCCCGCAATATTGGCGTCCCCTAGGGGACTCGAACCCCTGTTACCGCCGTGAAAGGGCGGTGTCCTAGGCCACTAGACGAAGGGGACGCGGCCCGGAACTTACAACAGCTTTCATGCTTTCTTCCGGCTTCTCAGCTCTGCTTGGGCATCGCGTCGAAGTGGCGCGCATTCTAGGGACGCCTCGGACACCCGTCAACCCCCTATCAAAAACTTTTTAAAATCAAAGACTTCTGCTCAAAATTTGATCCACCTCTATGAGCGCGGAAGTCGAGCCTCTACACTCAGCCCATTCTGACAAGAACCTCGGAGCCTTATAGATGTCGCCACTCGTGATCACCCTGTTGATCGTTGTCGGTATCGTCATCCTTATTGTCATTGGCTACGTGAACCACATAGTGGAAAACAGCAAACTGGAGAAGGCGCGACTCAAAGCCGACCTCAGTGACCGCATCCGCCGCTGCGCCGACCTTTCCGAAACCCTCCCCGGCCAGATGGTCTCCCCCGCACTCAAGCTGCTGCTGACCCGCCTGCAATTGCAGCTCGGCGAACGCCTGCTGCAGGTGGACAAGAATGACAACGCCCTCAAGACCCGCCTCGGGCAGCTCCGCCCGCTGGTTGGCCAGGGCGAATCCATCCCGGTGAACAACCCGCCGCAGAAGATCGCCAGCGAAGCCAAGGCCAAGGAAATCCGCTTCCAGCTGGAAAGCCTCCACGGCCAGATCACCCGCGCCGCCCAGGATGGCCTGCTACCGGCCAACGAGGCCAAGAGCTGGGTGAAGGAGATCCGCGACATGCTGGTCCAGCTGCACGTGGAGTTCTTCACCAACCTCGGCCTGCAGGCCCTGCAGGAAAACCAGCCGCGCCAGGCTCGCCTGGCCTTCGAGCGCGGCGTCCAGTACCTGCAGAAGCAGCCCGACCCCGCCCACTACCAGAATCAGCTGCAACAGCTGAAAGCCCAACTCGCCCGCGCCAATGCCATGGCGCTGGAAAATGCCCAGCCGAGCGCTGACGAACCGAGCGAGCTGACTGAGGGTCTTAAGTCATTGGAAGACGAAGACACCTGGAAGAAGAAGAACATCTACGACTGATCCGCTCAGACGAGGACCTCCCGATGAGCCTGACCCTCTACGGCGCCCCGCTGTCTCCTTTCGTGCGCAAAGTGCGCCTCTACCTGCTGGAAAAGGGGCTGGACTACCAGCTGGAAATCGTCTCGCCCTTCAGCCAGCCGAGCTGGTTCCGCGAGCTGAGTCCCCTGGGCCGCATTCCGGCCCTGCGTGACGGCGACGTGGCCCTCGCCGATTCCAGCGTGATCTGCCAGTACCTGGAAGAAAAACACCCCCAACTCGCCCCGCTCTATGGCCGTGACGTCGAAGAGCGCGCGCGGGTCCGCTGGCTGGAGAAGTACTGCGACTACGAAGTGGCCCCGCTGGCTACCTTCGGCGTGTTCCGCAATCGGACCCTCAAGCCGTCCATGGGTCAGCCCTGCGACGAAGCCATCGTCCAGGCGGCCCTGGTGGACAAATTGCCACTCCACTTCGACTACCTGGAGAAGACCCTGGGTACCGCCGAGTACTTCGTGGGCGAGCGCCTGACCCTGGCCGACCTCGCCTTCGCCACCCAGATGATCAACATGGAACACGGCGGCGAACGTCTCAATGCCGGGCGCTGGCCGCACCTGGCAGCCCACTACGAGCGCATGACCGCGCGGGAATCGGTGCAGGCCGTCCTGCCGGGCGAACAGAAGATCCTCGCCAAGCTGGCCGGCCGCAGCTGAGCCTGTCGCCACCGCCAACCCATGAAAAAGCCCGGACAAGTCCGGGCTTTTTCATTACCGCTCTATATCAGCAGTCGGTCAGGCGCAGGTAGATCGCCGCCAGCTGCTCGATGCCGGCCTGGTCCTCTGCACTGAAGCGCGCCAGCTTGGGGCTGTCCAGGTCGAGCACGCCGATCAGGCGGCCATCCTTCACCAGCGGCACCACCAGTTCACTGTTGGACGCGCTGTCGCAGGCGATGTGGCCAGGGAAGGCGTGCACGTCTTCCACCCGCTGGGTTTCCCGGGTGCGCGCCGCAGCGCCGCAGACGCCCCTGCTGAAGGGAATGCGCACGCAGGCGACCTTGCCCTGGAACGGGCCGAGCACCAGCTCCTCGTTGCGATTGAGGTAGAAGCCAGCCCAGTTCAGGTCCGCCAGCTCGTTGAAGAGAAAGGCGGAGAATTGCGAGCTGTTGGCGATGAAATCGCGCTCATCGGCCAGCAGGGATTCCAGTTGGGCGGCCAGCAGCGCATAGCCGGAGAGGCCCGCGCCGGCCTGTTGCAGATCGATCATTTGGAAGACTCCAGCAAAGCGAGCCCGACCCAGTGGCGGGCGAATTGATAGGCACAACGGCCGTTGCGATTGCCGCGGCCCAGGGCCCAGCGGATCGCCAGTATTTCCAGCTCCTCGGTCCACTCCCATTTCAGGGCCGCCGGCTCGGCCAGCACGCCGATCCAGTGGCGCACCACGGCCAGGAAGTGGTCCTGGGTAAAGGGGTAGAAGGACAACCAGAGGCCGAAGCGGTCGGACAGGGCGATCTTGTCTTCCACCGCCTCGTTGGGATGCAGTTCGCCGTCGACCATTTGCCAGTGCTCGTTGTCGCTCTGCTTCTCCGGCACCAGGTGGCGGCGGTTGGAGGTTGCGTAGAGCAGCACGTTGTCCGGGGCACGTTCCAGAGAGCCATCCAGCACGCTCTTGAGTACGCGGTAGTCGCCTTCGCCCGCCTCGAAGGACAGGTCATCGCAGAACAGCACGAAGCGCTGCGGCAGGCCGGCCAGTTGCTCCACCACGCGCGGCAGGTCGGCCAAGTGGTCGCGCTCGATCTCGATCAGGCGCAGGCCGGCACCGGCATGCTCGGCCAGCAGCGCGCGGACCAGGGAAGATTTTCCGGTGCCCCGGGCGCCCCACAGCAGCGCATGGTTGGCCGGCAGCCCGTCGACGAACTGGCGGGTGTTGCCGGCCAGTTGCTCACGCTGCTTGTCGACACCGATCAGGTCGGCGAGGGACAGGTCCAGGCTGACCTCCAGCGGCTGCAAGTATCCGCTGCGGCCATCGCGATGCCAGCGTGCAGCCAGGCTCTTCTGCCAGTCGATTACCGGTCGAGGTACGGGCAACAGGGGTTCGAGACGGGCCAGCACCGCATCGGCGCGCTCGAGAATCTCATACAGACGGGAATCCACGTTCAACTCCTTCTTCAGCCACAGCCATCAGGCGCTGCCGGCAGACGGGATAGGCTATGCTTGGCAAGCCCTCGGAACAAGGCCAAATCCCAAGCCCCATGGATATTCCGCTGACACAACGGCTGTCATTCAAGCAGGCCAGCCTCACGGTGCTGGTGGCGTTCCTCCTCGGCACCGTCCTCAGCGTCATCCAGGTCGCCAGCGACTATCTCAACGAAAACGCCTCGATCGACCGCGAGATCAAGGCGCTCCTCGAGATCGCCCACAGCCCGGCCGCGCGCATTGCCTACAACATCGACGCCGAACTGGCCCAGGAGCTGGTCCTCGGCCTCCTGCGCTCGCCAGCGGTGGTTCGCGCGGAGATCATCGACAACAACGGAGCGGTGCTGGCCAGCGTCAGCCGCCCGCGTACCGAAAGCGACTTCCGCATCTTCAGCGACTACCTGTTCGGCGAACAGCGCGAGTTCGAGGACCCGCTCTATATCATCCACGCCCCCAACGAAACCCTGGGCGTCCTGCGCCTGGAAGTGGACACCTTCGCCTTCGGCAACCACTTCCTGCGCCGCGCGATGATCACCCTGCTCAGCGGCTTCGTGCGCAGCCTGCTGCTGTCGCTGATCCTCCTGGTGCTCTTCTACAGCATGCTGACCAAGCCGCTGGTGGAGCTGATCCGCGGCCTCAGCGAGCGCGACCCGCGCGCCTCGCCGGATGCCAAGCTGCCGTGCCCGCCCAGCCACGAACAGGACGAGATCGGCGTACTCGTGGAAGTGATGAACCGCCAGCTGGCCAGCCTGGCCACCGAAATGCAGCAACGCCGGGAGGCGGACGAGCGCCTCAACCAGTACCTGGCCGAGCTGGAGAACATCGTGTCGGCGCGCACCGCCGAGCTGAAGGCGGCCAACAGCCGCCTCAGCCGCTACAACCAGGAACTGGAGGTGGCACGCAGCACCGCGCTGGAGATGGCCAAGGCCCGCGCCGCCTTCCTCGCCAACATGAGCCACGAGATCCGCACCCCGCTCAACGGCCTGCTGGGCATGCTCGACCTGGCGCTGGACGGCCCACTGAACAACGAGCAGCAGCGCCAGCTGCAGATCGCCCGCGACTCCGGCAGCGTACTGGTGGAGTTGCTCAATGACATCCTCGACCTGTCCAAGTTCGAAGCCGGCCAACTGGAGCTGGAGCAGATTCCCTTCGACCTGGGCACGCTGCTGGAAGACACCGCCAACCTGCTGTCGCAGAACACCGCGCCCGGCGTCGAGCTGACCTGCCTGATCGACCCGAAACTGCCGTCATTGGTGGTGGGCGACCCGACACGGGTGCGCCAGGTGATCAGCAACCTCCTGTCCAACGCCCTCAAGTTCACCCGATTCGGCCGCGTCGACCTGCGTGCTGCACCCAGCCCGGGCGGCGTGCTGATCACAGTCCGGGACACCGGCATCGGCATCTCCGCCGAAGCCCTGCCCAAATTGTTCCAGCCCTTCTCACAGGGAAGCGCCGGCATCACCCGGCAATTTGGCGGCACGGGCCTTGGCCTGGCGCTGACCCGCCATCTGTGCGAAGCCATGCAGGGCCAGTTGGACGTGAAATCCCAGGAAGGCCTGGGCAGCCTGTTCAGTGCAGAATTGCCGCTGGTGGAGCACAGCCCGGCGGAATTGCGCGCGCCGATGCAGGGCAAGGTCATCGCCCTGTGCAGCGCCAAGAGCGGCCTGGCCGAGATGCTGGGAACCTGGCTGCCGCTGTGGGGGCTGGAGTTCGAACGCCGCGACGCGGGCACCGACCTCAGCGGCGTGCACGCCGACCTGCTGATCAGCGACAACCCGGACTGCCTGGAAAACCTGCGCCGCACCGCCCATATGCCCATCCTGCTGGTCACCGGCTACGGCAGCTTCCTGCCGCCACCACGGGCGGCGACCCTGACGCCCCTCCACCAACTGGCCCGCCCCCTATCGCGGGCGGCGTTGCACCAGGCCCTGCAACGGGTGCTGCTGAAACTCCCGGACGAAACGCCAGCGCCGGCGCCGGAAGCGGCCGAACCGCAGCATCGCCATGCGCGCGTGCTGCTGGTGGAAGACAACGCGGTGAACCAATTGGTGGCCAAAGGCATGCTGGCCAAGCTGGGCTGCGAAGTGCTACTGGCGACCCACGGCGCCGAGGCCCTGAGCCGCCTGGAGCAATCGGCCGTCGACCTGGTGTTGATGGACTGCAACATGCCGGTGATGGACGGCTACGAAGCGACCCGGCGCATTCGCCAGAGTGGCCGCTGGCCGGACCTGCCGATCATCGCGCTGACCGCCAATGCCCTGCCGGACGAACGCGAACGCTGCCGCGCCGCCGGCATGGACGACTACCTGGCCAAGCCCTTCCGCCGCGAGGAACTGGTGGCCCTGCTCGACACCTGGCTGCCGGCTACTCAGGCAACCCGATGAGCTGACCCAGCAACTCGCCGAGGCGGGCGCGCAGTTCAGCCATTTCATTGAGGTCCAGGCCGCTGGCGCAGATCAGCTCGTTGCGCAGGGGCATCACCTTGTCTCGCAGGGTGGCACCCTCTTCCGTCAGCGCCAGATGCACTTCACGCTCGTCATGGGCCGCGCGCTTGCGGCGCACCAGCCCAAGCTGCTCCAGGCGTTTCAGCAACGGCGTGAGGGTGCCCGAATCCAGCAGCAGGCGCTCACCCAGGGCTTTCACCGTGGGCTGCTCCGGCGCCCGTGCGTGCCACTCCCAGAGCACCAGCATGACCAGGTACTGCGGGTAGGTCAGGCCAAGGGGCTCCAGCAGCGGCCGATAGCCACGAATCACCGCGCGGGACGCGGCGTAGAGCTTGAAACAGAGCTGATTGTCCAGCAGCAGCTCCGGCTCGATCGATGGCGTATTCATTTCAGCAGGGCTTCGATCTCGGCGGTGATCTCTTCCGGCTTGGTGGTCGGCGCAAAGCGTTTGATGCGCTGGCCGTCCTGGCTGATCAGGAACTTGGTGAAGTTCCATTTGATGCCCTGACTGCCCAGCAGGCCCGGTGCGCGCTTCTTCAGCTGCACGTAGAGCGGATGGGCCTGCGCGCCGTTCACGTCGATCTTCTTGAACAGCGGGAAACTCACGCCGAAGTTCAGTTCGCAGAACTCGCTGATGGCGCCTTCGTCACCCGGCTCCTGTTTGCCGAACTGATTGCAGGGGAAGCCCAGCACCACCAGGCCCCGCTCCTTGTATTGCTGCCAGAGTTCTTCCAGGCCTTTGTACTGCGGGGTGAAGCCGCACTTGCTGGCGGTGTTGACCACCAGCAGGGCCTTGCCGCCGAAGTCCCCGAGGGTCTTCTGCTCGCCTTTGATAGTGGTGACGGGGATATCGAGGATCTTGTCGCTCATGGTCGGAACCTGTTCGGGGAATTCAGATGCAGGAAAATAGCTCTCAATTAAATTGCGTGCAATTTAAATTCTCTATAAAAAGGCCCGCCTTTTGGCGGGCCTCATCGAAAGCCGCGCGCTTAACGCGGTTCGAGCTTCAGCGAAACCGAGTTGATGCAATAACGCAGGCCCGTGGGACGCGGGCCATCCGGGAAGACATGGCCCAGATGGGCGTCGCAGCGGGCACAGCGCACCTCGATACGGTGCATGCCGTGGCTGAAGTCCTCGCGCTCGGCAATGACATCCTTGCCCACCGGCTGGAAGTAACTCGGCCAGCCGCTGCCGGAATCGTACTTGGCATCGGAGTCGAACAGCGCTTCACCGCAACAGGCGCAATGGTAGATGCCTGGCGTCTTGGTGGCGTAGTACTCGCCGGTAAAGGCACGCTCGGTGCCACCCAGACGGCAAACGTGGAACTGGGCATCGGAAAGCTCCTCACGCCAGCTTTCCAGGGGTTTCTCAAGCTTGTCCATGACAGTCCTCGGCAATGGTAAAAAAGCCCGATCCCGACCTTTTCGGGCCATCGGGCCGCACGTATCATGCGCGATTCATCAGACGCCAGTCTGGCAGTGGCGTTACAGGCTGCCAAGGCGCATTGATCCCCGTCGCCTCGCGCGACCCTTTTCACTCGGGACATCCACGCATCATGCAGGTCAGCAAATCGAACAAGCTCGCCAATGTCTGCTACGACATCCGCGGACCGGTGCTCAAGCACGCCAAACGCCTGGAAGAGGAAGGCCATCGCATCCTCAAGCTGAACATCGGCAATCCGGCGCCGTTCGGTTTCGAAGCCCCGGAGGAAATCCTCCAGGACGTGATCCGCAACCTGCCCACCGCCCAGGGCTACAGCGATTCCAAGGGTCTGTTCAGCGCGCGCAAGGCCGTGATGCAGTACTACCAGCAGAAGCAGGTGGAAGGCGTCGGCATCGAGGACATCTACCTCGGCAACGGCGTTTCCGAGCTGATCGTGATGGCCATGCAGGCCCTGCTGAACAATGGCGATGAGGTACTGATCCCGGCGCCGGACTACCCGTTGTGGACCGCCTCCGTGGCCCTGGCTGGCGGCAAGCCGGTGCATTACCTGTGCGACGAACAGGCCGGCTGGTTCCCCGACATTGCCGACATGAAGGCGAAGATCACCCCGAACACCAAGGCCCTGGTGCTGATCAACCCGAACAACCCCACTGGCGCGGTGTATTCCCGCGAAGTGCTGATGGACATCGTCGAACTGGCCCGCCAGCACAACCTGGTGCTGTTCTCCGACGAGATCTACGACAAGATCCTCTACGACGAGGCCCAGCACATCTCCACCGCCTCCCTCGCGCCGGACGTGCTCTGCCTGACCTTCAACGGCCTGTCCAAGTCCTATCGCGTGGCCGGCTTCCGTTCCGGCTGGGTGGCGATTTCCGGTCCCAAGCACAAGGCCCAGAGCTACATCGAAGGCCTGGACATCCTGGCCAACATGCGCCTGTGCGCCAACGTCCCCAGCCAGCACGCGATCCAGACCGCCCTCGGCGGCTACCAGAGCATCAACGACCTGGTACTCCCGAACGGCCGCCTGCTGGAGCAGCGCAACCGCGCCTGGGAACTGCTCAATGACATCCCCGGTGTCAGCTGCGTGAAGCCCATGGGCGCGCTTTACGCCTTCCCGAAGATCGACCCGAAGGTCTGCCCGATCCACAACGACGAGAAATTCGTCCTCGATCTGCTGCTTTCCGAGAAGCTGCTGATCGTCCAGGGCACCGCCTTCAACTGGCCGTGGCCGGACCACTTCCGCGTGGTCACCCTGCCCCGCGTCGATGACCTCGAGCAGGCCATCGGCCGCATCGGCAACTTCCTCAAGTCGTATCGCCAGTAACGGCCAATGGACCTGCAGATCGACGACTTCTACAAGGACTGCGCCACCGGCCTGCTACAGCTGTATCAGGCCTTCCCGCGGCGTATTGCGCTCTACGTGGAAGACCTGATCGGCCCGTCCGAACCGGATGAGTTCGGCCTGCCCAGCAAGCGCCACGAAAGCTGTCTTGGCGCCCTGCTCTGGCTTGCCGACGAGGGCTACCTGCGCTTCGACAGCACCATCCATTTCGAAGCACTGGACCAGGCGACCCTCACCGAGAAGGGCTTCCTGCGGATGTCTCGCGCGCTGCCTGGCGCGCTGGACAATCCCGAAACCCTGCCACCCAGTATCCTGCGGGTCCGCGCCAGCCTTGCGCAGCAATTGCGCGAGGCCCTGCGCAACGCCGACAGCGAACGCCTCGTACGCCTGACTCGACTAATCTTCGAGAACAGTGCGAACGCCGTGGGCGACATAGTTTGAAATAGTCCCTGGTTGAATACGCCAGGGCCGCCCCTTATATACCCCCGCATACGAAACCGCTTTCCGCCGTGAGGAGACTGTTCCAATCATGATGCGCATTCTGTTGTTCCTGGCCACAAACCTTGCAGTCCTGGTGATTGCCAGCATCACCCTGAAGCTGCTGGGCGTAGACCGGTTCACCGGCCAGAACTACGGCAGCCTGCTGGTCTACTGCGCCGTGTTCGGCTTCGCCGGCTCGCTGATCTCGCTGTTCATCTCCAAGTGGATGGCGAAGATGAGCACCGGTACCGAGATCATCACCCAACCCCGCACCCGCCATGAGCAGTGGCTGCTGCAGACCGTCGAGCAACTGTCCCGCGAAGCCGGCATCAAGATGCCGGAAGTGGGCATCTTTCCGGCCTACGAAGCGAACGCCTTCGCCACCGGCTGGAACCGGAACGATGCACTGGTGGCCGTGAGTCAGGGCCTGCTGGAGCGCTTCTCCCCCGATGAAGTGAAAGCCGTACTGGCCCACGAGATCGGCCACGTGGCCAATGGCGACATGGTCACCCTGTCGCTGATCCAGGGCGTGGTGAACACCTTCGTGATGTTCTTCGCACGCATCTTCGGCAACTTCGTCGACAAGGTGATCCTGAAGAACGAAGAAGGCCCCGGCATCGGCTACTTCGTCGCGACCATCTTCGCCGAACTGGTCCTGGGCATCCTCGCCAGCATCATCGTCATGTGGTTCTCGCGCCGCCGCGAATACCGCGCCGACGAAGCCGGCGCCAACCTGGCCGGCACCAACGCCATGATCGGCGCCCTGCAGCGCCTGCGTGCCGAGCAGGGCGTGCCGGTGCAGATGCCCGACAGCCTGACTGCCTTCGGCATCAACGGCGGCCTGAAGCATGGCCTCGCCGGCCTGCTGATGAGCCACCCGCCGCTGGAAGACCGCATCGAGGCCCTGCGCCGCCGCGGCTGAAACGAATCACACTGACTCGGGCGGCCAATTGGCCGCCCTTTTTTTGCCGGCTCCAAACCGTAGGTTGTGGCTGAGCCGAGCGAAGCCCAACAATTCGTCGCTATCTACGGCTCAGCCGGAACACCGGCTCATGCAAGGCGTCCAACCCGCGAGAGGCGAACTTCCAGTTCTTCTCCAGCACATCATTACGCTCCAGCATTTCCACCTCCCAGCCAGCTTCCAGGTGTCTGCGCACTTCCGCTTCCGGCACCGAGAACGGCGGCCCTTCCAGGCGTGCCTGCTCGTAGTCCAGGGTGACCATCAAGCCATCGCAACGGGCCGGCAGAATACGCTGCAAGTGCGCCACATAGTCATCGCGCATGGGCGGCGGCAGGGCGATCAGCGCGGCGCGATCATAGAGCGCTTGGCACTGGGCGACATCCGCCGAAGTGACCGCAAAGAAATCACCCTGGAGAATCTCGATGGCACCCGCACTGTAGCGACGCAGCACACCCTGCTGCGTCACTTCGGGTGTCAGGCCGTGCTCGGCGAAGAAGTCCTGCACCGCGCGCTCGGCCAGCTCCACGCCTAGAACACGATGCCCCTGCCCCGCCAGCCAGACCATATCCAGGGTCTTGCCACAAAGCGGCACCAGCACCTGACAGCCGCGGGGCAGAGCCAATTGCGGCCAGTAGCGTTCCAGATACGGATTTACGTCGCGTTGGTGGAATCCAATCTGATTCTCCGCCCAACGCGACTGCCAGAATTGCTCGTCCATGACGCCTCCACAAATTCGATCAAATAGCTCAAATATTTATGCTGGAAATCGATATATCCAGCCCGGATGATGCCGGAATCCTACCGGAGGAATTCCGAAATGCTACCCAGCCTCTACATCTCCCACGGCTCTCCCATGCTCGCCCTGGAGCCCGGCGAAAGCGGTCCGGCGCTCAAGGCCCTGGCCGATTCGCTACCGCGCCCCAAGGCGATCCTGGTGGTTTCCGCCCACTGGGAAAGCAATCAGCTGCTGCTCAGCGGCAACCCGCATCCGGAAACCTGGCACGACTTCTACGGCTTCCCGCCGCCGCTCTACGCAGTGCAGTATCCGGCACCCGGCGCACCGCAACTGGCCGAGGAAATCGCCGGCCTGCTGACCGAAGCCGGCATTCCCGCCGGGGTCGACCCGGAACGCCCATTCGACCATGGCACCTGGGTGCCGCTGACGCTGATGTACCCCGAGGCCGATATTCCGGTGGTCCAACTGTCGTTACCCAGCCGCCTGGGCCCAGCATTCCAGACGCGCATTGGCCGAGCCTTGGCGAGCCTGCGTGAACGCGGCATCCTGCTGATCGGCTCAGGCAGCATCACCCACAACCTGGGCGAACTGGACTGGCGCGCCGGTCCCGACGTGGTCACCCCTTGGGCCGAGGAATTCCGCGACTGGATGGTGAAACGCCTGGAAGCCGACGACGAGGCAGCCCTGCACGATTACCGCAGCCTCGCGCCCCACGCCGCGCGCAACCATCCACGGGACGAGCATCTGCTTCCGCTCTACTTCGCCCGTGGCGCCGGCAACCGCTTCGGGCTGGTGCACAGCGGATTCACCCTGGGGGCGCTGGGGATGGATATCTATCGCTTCGATTGAGCATTGGCAGGACTGCTGCAGGGGCGAATTGATTCGCCATGCAGACCGCAGGGCTGCCTTGCCAAGCCGAAGGGGGCAACTACGTCGCCCTTGGCGAATGAATTCGCCCCTACAAAGAATCGATACCCCGAACGACACCCACAAAAAAGCCCCGCAATTGCGGGGCTTTTTCGTTTTACAGCATCGCGCTTCAGTCTTCGCGGTAGCGGCGCAGCTTGAGCTGCTTGCCGGCCACACGAGTGTCCTTGAGCTTGCCCAGCAGGCGGTCGAGGCCTTCCTCCGGCAGCTCGATCAGGCTGAAGGTTTCGCGAATCTGGATACGACCGATGGCCTCACGGGCGATGCCGCCCTCGTTGAGGATGGCGCCCAGCAGGTTCTTCGCGGCGATACCGTCGCGGGTACCCAGCGCAGTACGGCAACGTACACGGCCTTCGCCCAGCGGCATCGGCGCACGGCGCTCGCGGTATTCACCACGCTCGCCACGCTCAGCACCATCACGCTCGCGGCGCTCGCGGGGCTGGAAGCTCGGTACCAGGGGCTGCTCGCGCTCCACATCCGCCAGATTCAGGGCCTGGCCGTTGGTGGCGCGCTGCAGCAGCGCGGCAGCCAGGGCACGCGGGGTGCAACCGATATCGGCCACCAGGCGGTCCAGCAGATCGCCGTACTTGGCATCGGCCTCGGCCACCAGCGGGGTGAGGCTGGTGTTCAGCTTCTTGATGCGCGCGTCCAGCACTTGCTGGGCATTGGGCAAGCGCACCTCAGCGACCTTCTGGCCGGTCACACGCTCGATCACCTGCAGCATGCGGCGCTCACGCGGAGTCACCAGCAGCAGCGCACGGCCATCGCGACCGGCACGGCCGGTACGGCCGATACGGTGCACGTAGGATTCCGGGTCGTAGGGCATGTCCACGTTGAATACGTGGGTAATGCGCGGTACGTCGATACCACGGGCGGCCACGTCGGTGGCGACCACGATGTCCAGACGACCGTCCTTCAGCGACTCGATCACGCGCTCACGCTGGTTCTGGGCGATGTCGCCGTTCAGCGCAGCGGCCTTGTAGCCTTTGGCTTCCAGGGCGCTGGCGAGGTCCAGGGTGGCCTGCTTGGTACGCACGAAGGCGATCAGTGCGTCGAATTCCTCGACTTCCAGCAGACGCAGGACAGCCGGGGTCTTCTGGTCGGCGTGGACCATCAGGTGGGCCTGCTCGATGCGCGCCACGGTCTGGGTCTTGGCAGCGATCTTGACGTGCTGCGGGTTACGCAGGTGACGCTCGGCGATCGAACGGATCGACGGCGGCAGAGTGGCGGAGAACAGCACGCTCTGGCGGCTTTCCGGGAGGGCTTCGAAGATCACTTCGAGGTCGTCCATGAAGCCGAGCTTGAGCATCTCGTCCGCTTCGTCCAGCACCAGCTGCTGCACGGTGGCGAGCATCTTGTCATCGCGACGCAGGTGGTCGCAGAGACGGCCGGGGGTAGCCACGATCACCTGGGCGCCCTGGCGCAGGGCCTTGAGCTGCGGCCCCATGGGCGCGCCGCCGTAGACGGCGACCACGTTAAGGCCGGGCATCTGCTTGGCGTAGGTTTCGAAGGCGGTAGCAACTTGCAGTGCGAGCTCGCGGGTCGGTGCCAGGATCAGCGCCTGCGGCTCTCGTTTGGCCGGATCGATGCGCGACAGGATCGGCAGCGCGAAGGCTGCGGTCTTGCCGGTACCGGTCTGGGCCTGGCCAATCATGTCGTGACCGGCGAGGATCACCGGAATCGACTGGGCCTGGATGGGGGACGGCTCTTCATAGCCAACCGCAGTAATTGCGGCCAGTACATTGGGATGAATGCCGAGCGCGGCGAAAGTGCCGAGTTCCTGGGTCATGGGTCTGCCTCATGTGCATCCGCAAAGACCCTTGTTCCATGGCTGCACATGCCGTGAAGGACCTTGTGGGTCACCCTGGCAGCCTGGTAGAGAATTTGCGTGATCGCTTTATTGGGAATGGATGAAACGTCAAGGGTAGTCCGCAGGCCGGACTTGCAGCCGAAGGCAAAGCGCCTCGGGAAAAACGCAGTACTTGAACGGGGCCGTCAATTGGCCGGCGCGCATCATACAGGAAATTTCTTGCTCGCGTGCAGCTTTTTCGGCACCCCGACTTCCTCTCCGCCAGACGGTGCGCGGCAATGGACAAGCCCATTGCACGGGTCTATATCCCACCTGCCCTCCTGTCATTCCCACGAAGGAAAGCCATCCATGTCCACCAGTTCCGCCGGCCGCGTCAGCCGTGAAAAGCGCGGCCACATCATGCTGATCGGCCTTGACCGCACAACCAAGCGCAATGCCTTCGACCAAGCGATGCTGGACGACCTGGTCCTGGCACTGGGCGAGTACGAACGGGACGACAATGCGCGCTGCGCGCTGGTATTCGCCCATGGCGAGCACTTCACTGCCGGGCTCGACCTGACCAGCGTCGGGGAAACCTTCAAGCAGGGCTGGAAGATGCCGGCCGGTTCCGTGGACCCCTGGGGCACCTTCGGCGGCCCGCGTCCGACCAAGCCCCTGATGGTCGCCGTGCAGGGCTACTGCTACACCATCGGCATCGAACTGATGCTCGCGGCGGACATCAACCTCTGCGCCAGTACCACCCGTTTCGCGCAACTGGAAGTGCAGCGCGGCATCTTCCCCTTCGGTGGCGCCACCCTGCGCCTGCACCAGATCGCCGGCTGGGGCAATGCCATGCGCTGGCTGCTCACGGGGGATGAGTTCGACGCCCACGAAGCCTATCGACTGGGGCTGGTCCAGGAAGTGTTGCCGCCTGAAGACCTGTTGCCCCGCGCCATCTGGCTGGCAGAACGGGTAGCCGCCCAGGCACCACTAGGAGTCCGCGCCACGCTGGCCTCCGCGCACCAGACCCTCGACGAAGGTGAAAAGGCCGCAGCCGCGGCCCTGCCGGCCGAAGCCAAGCGCCTGCTGGAAACCGAGGATGCCAAGGAAGGCCTGCGAGCCATGCTGGAACGGCGCGACGGGCACTTCAAAGGGAAGTGAGCTGCCGCCAAAGCTGTCGGCAGCTGGCTGAACACCGCGCGACGCCGAACCACTCCTATCGACGGGGCTGCTTCGCAGCCCTTGGCGAATGAATTCGCCCCCACAGAAAAGCCGGATAGCTCCGGCTCGCTAACTCGCCGGCCGCACCACATCCAGCAGCGATTGCAGCGAATAGCCAAGCGCGGGAGCCAGCGCGTCGGCCCTGGCCTTGAGCGCGCCGAGATCCAGTGTCTGGTCGAGGTCGGACGGTATGAAGAGCACCACGTTGCCCTCCTTCACCGGACACTCCCAGTAGTGGCGATGGAACAGCCCGCGCAGCAGGGCGGCGCCAAGGGGCTTGCCGTCGTCCGCCGCCCACTGGTTGATCACCAGCCAGCCACCGGGGCTGAGGCGCTTCTGGCAGGCGCCGAGGAAGTTCCAGGCCAAGTGGCCGACGCCCGGCCCCTGGTCGGTATAGAGATCGACGAAGATCAGGTCCGCAGGCTCGGCGCTGTCGAGCAGCTCCAGGGCGTCGCCAACGCGCACGTACAGCCGCGGATCGTCGGTTAGCCCGAGGTACTCCATGGCCAGGCGCGGCACATCGGGGCGCAGCTCGATCACTTCCACGTCGTCCAGCGGCAGGAACTTCAGGCACGCCTGGGTCAGGGTGCCGGCGCCCAAGCCGAGGAACAGCGCGCTTTCCGGCGCCTCGTGGCACAGCGCACCCAGCAGCATGGCGCGGGTGTAGTCGTATTCCAGCCAGGCCGGATCGGCCACGAAGACGCAGCTCTGCTCCACCGCCTCGCCGAATTCGAGGATGCGATAGGGGCCGACTTCGTAGACGCGGATCACGCCGAAATCATCATGCACTTCCGCGAGCAGGCGCTCCTCGGACATCAAGTCATCACTCCTTCAAGGCCGGCGCTGACATTTCGCACCAACCCGGCGCTACACCGGCGCCTATTGCCATTGAAGCCGGAGCCTGTGCTCCCGGCATAATCCGAACCGCGCGCCCCTGGGGCGAAAAACCGCACAAGAATAACAGCGCAGAGGTCGAATCCATCATGTACGCCATCATCGGCGCGGGCCCCATGGGCCTGTGCAGTGCCCGCCAGCTGCAGAAACATGGCATTCCCTTCGTCGGCTTCGAGCTGAACGGCGATGTCGGCGGGCTATGGGACATCGATAACCCCCACAGCACCATGTACGACTCGGCGCACCTGATCTCGTCGAAGCACACCACCGAGTTCAGCGAATTCCCCATGGATGCCGATGTGGCACCCTACCCGCACCACAGCGAAATGCGCCGCTACTTCCGCGATTACGCCCGGCATTTCAATCTCTACAAGCACTTCCGCTTCAATACCCGCGTGCTGCACCTGGAACGCCTGGAGCGCGGCTGGAAGCTGATCAGCGAGCAGGACGGCCAGCGTCGCGAGGGCCATTTCGACGGGGTGCTGATCGCCAACGGCACCCTGCACACCCCCAATCGGCCCGCCCTGCCCGGCCACTTCGACGGTGAATTGCTGCACTCGGCGGAATATCGCTCACCGGCCATGTTCGAGGGCAAGCGGGTCCTGCTGGTGGGCTGCGGCAACTCGGCCTGCGACATCGCCGTCGACGCCGTGCACCGCGCCGCCTCGGTCGACCTCTCGGTGCGCCGTGGCTACTACTTCCTGCCCAAATTCCTCCTCGGCCGCCCGACCGATACCTTCGGCGGCGCCGTGAAGCTCCCGCGCCGGCTGAAGCAACTGGTCGATGGCCTGCTGGTGCGCGCGCTGGTCGGCAAGCCGTCGCAGTACGGGCTTCCCGATCCGGATTACAAGCTCTACGAATCCCACCCGGTGATGAACTCCCTGGTGCTCCATCACCTGGGGCATGGCGACATCACGGCGCGCCCGGACATTACACAGGTCGAAGGTCTTCGTGTGACCTTCAGCGATGGCCGCCAGGCGGAGTACGACCTGATCCTCCAGGCCACCGGCTACAAGCTGGACTATCCCTTCATCGACCGCGCCCAGTTGAACTGGCCCGAGCGCGCCGGCGCCCCGCAGCTCTACCTGAACATCTTCCATCCCGAGTACGACGATCTGTTCATGATGGGCATGGTCGAGGCTTCCGGCCTGGGCTGGCAGGGCCGCGCGGAACAGGCGGAGCTGGTGGCCCTGTATATCCGCCAGCAGCAGGTCCGCAGCGCGCAGGCCGAACGCTTCCGCGCGCTCAAGGCCGAACGCGCCAGCCAGCGCCTCGACGGCGGTTACGCCTACCTGGAGCTGGAGCGCATGGCCTACTACGTGCACAAGGACAGCTACCGCAACCAAGTGAAGCAACACATCGCCGAGCTCCGCCAGGGGCTGGAAAGCGCCCAGCCCTTCGCCGGCGTCCCCGCCGGGACATGAGCGACGCCTGGCTCTGGCTGGGCCTGTTCATCCTCCTTGCCTACACCCTGGAAGCCATCACCGGTTTCGGCAGCACCATCGTCGCCCTGTCGTTGGGCGCCCTGCTGCTGCCGATCCACGACCTGCTGCCGGTGCTGGTGCCGCTCAACATCCTCATGAGCAGCGTCCTCGCCTGGCGCAATCGCCATCTGGTGCAATGGCGCCTGCTGCTCGCCACCGTCCTGCCCGGCATGCTCATCGGCACATCGATCGGCTACGGCCTGCGTCCCTGGCTGGATGACGGTCCGATGAAGCTGGGCTTCGGCCTGCTGATCCTCTGGTTCGCCCTGCGCGAGTTGCTGCGCGGCGCGCCCCGTGGCCATAGGCCGACCTGGATGACCCGCCTGCAGACCGGCGCCGCAGGCATCAGCCATGGCCTGTTCGCCTCCGGCGGCCCCTTGCTGGTCCATGCCCTGGCCGGCACTGCGCTGGACAAGGCACGCCTGCGCGCCACCCTGCTCTGCGTCTGGTTCGGCCTCAACAGCCTGCTGACCCTGGCCTACCTCTACGACGGCAGCCTGGTACCCGCGCTGCCACGCATCGCCACCTACGCGCCGCTGCTCCTGGTCGGTGTGCTGGCCGGGGAGTACCTGCACCAGCGCCTGGCCGAAAGGCATTTCCGTACCGCCGTCCATCTGCTGCTCTGCCTATGCGGCGTGCTGCTCTGCTGGCGCGCCTAGCGCCGCCCAGGGGCCTTTCGGTTACCATGGCTCATCTACCGCAAGCCGCCGAATCGAGACCCTGATGAGCAGCCAAGAATGGAGCCCTGAAAGCTGGAGGGACAAACCCATCCAGCAACAGCCCGAGTACCCGGACGCCGCCAAGCTGGCGCATGTCGAGCAGACCCTGGCGAGCTTCCCGCCCCTGGTGTTCGCCGGCGAAGCGCGCGAGCTGCGCCGCCAGTTCGCCGAGGTCACCGAAGGCCGCGCCTTCCTGCTCCAGGGCGGCGATTGCGCGGAAAGCTTTGCGGAATTCTCTGCCGCCAAGATCCGCGACACCTTCAAGGTGCTGCTGCAAATGGCCATCGTCATGACCTTCGCCGCCGGCTGCCCGGTGGTGAAGGTGGGCCGCATGGCCGGCCAGTTCGCCAAGCCGCGCTCCTCCGGCAACGAAACCCAGGGCGACATCACCCTGCCGGCCTACCGCGGCGACATCGTCAACGGCATCGGCTTCGACTCCACCAGCCGTGTTCCGGACCCGGAGCGCCTGCTGCAGGCCTATCACCAGTCCACTGCCAGCCTCAACCTGCTGCGCGCCTTCGCCCAAGGCGGTTTCGCCGACGTGCACCAGGTGCATCAGTGGAACCTGGACTTCATCGCCAACTCGGCGCTGACCGAGAAGTACAGCCAGCTGGCCGACCGCATCGACGAAGCGCTTGCGTTCATGCGCGCCTGCGGCCTGGATAGCGCGCCTCAACTGCGCGAAGCCAGCTTCTTCACCGCCCACGAGGCGCTGCTGCTGAACTACGAGCAGGCGTTCGTGCGCCGCGACAGCCTCACTGGCGGCTGGTACGACTGCTCCGCACACATGCTCTGGATCGGCGACCGCACCCGCCAGCTGGATGGCGCCCACGTGGAGTTCATGCGCGGCGTCGGCAACCCCATCGGGGTCAAGGTCGGACCGAGCATGGACGGCGAAGAACTGATCCGCCTGATCGACATCCTCAACCCGGACAACGACCCGGGCCGCCTCAACCTGATCGTGCGCATGGGCGCCGAAAAGGTCGGTGAACACCTGCCCCGCCTGATCCGTACCGTCGAACGTGAAGGCCGCAAGGTGCTGTGGAGCTCCGACCCCATGCACGGCAACACCATCAAGGCGTCCAGCGGCTACAAGACCCGCGACTTCGCCGCCATCCTCGGCGAGGTGAAGCAGTTCTTCGAGGTGCACCGTGCCGAGGGCAGCTACGCGGGTGGCATCCATATCGAAATGACCGGGCAGAACGTCACCGAATGCATCGGCGGCGCCCGCCCCATCACCGAAGACGGCCTCTCCGACCGCTACCACACCCACTGCGACCCGCGTCTGAATGCCGACCAGTCCCTGGAACTGGCTTTCCTGATCGCCGAAACGCTGAAGCAGATACGCCGCTAGGACGTCGCTTTTCCTGTGGAGGCGAATTCATTCGCCAAGGGCTGCAAAGCAGCCCCATGCCGGCTGGCAAGGCAGGCCTGCGGCCTGCAAAGCGAATGAATTCGCCCCCACAAAGCCCCATCAGTTCCCCGCCCCAGACAGACACGCCTGCAACCGCACCGTCCCCGGCCGCCGGCAGGTGACCGCCACTTCGCCCAGCCCCAGCCAGTCCGCCATGCTCCGCAGGTTCTCCGCCAGCGCCTGCATTCCAGCTTCGCTCAGGCCGCGCTCCTCCTCGTGCAGCGCGTGTACCGCCAGGCGGTCCTGGGCGCGTTCGGCGCGCAGGTCCACTCGTGCGGCGAGGCGCTCGTCATGCAGGAAAGGCAGCACGTAGTAGCCGTACTGGCGCTTGTGCTGCGGCGTGTAGATTTCCAGGCGATAGCGGAAGTCGAACAGGCGCTCCGTGCGCGCCCGCTCCCAGATCAGCGAATCGAAAGGCGACAGCAATGCACTGGCGCGGACCTTGCGCGGCGCTTTGGGCTCGCCCAGGCAGTAGGCCGGCTGCTTCCAGCCATCGACCTGCACCTGTTGCAGCGCCCCCTCCTCCACTAGTTCGGCCAGTCGCGCCTGGCTGTCGCCGGTATCGAGCCGGTAGTAGTCCCGCAGGTCCCGCTCGGTGGCCACGCCAAGGGCCTGGGCAGCGCGCAGTAGCAACTGGCGCTGGGCATCGGCTTCGGGCATGTCCGGCTGATTCAGGATGTCAGCAGGAATCACCCGCTCAGGCAGGTCGTAGAGGCGCTCGAAACCCCGACGCCCGGCGACCGTCACTTCACCCGCAGCGAACAACCATTCCATGGCGTGCTTTTCCGCACTCCAGTCCCACCAGGGGCCGGCGCGCTCTTCCCGCGTACTCAGGGCCCCGGCCCCTAGCGGGCCTTGCTCGCGCACCGCCTGCAGGACACGCTGGATCACCTCCTGCTGCTCGAAGCCGAAGCGCGCCAGCTGCTGGTAAATGCCTTGGCCATTGGCCGCCCGACGCATGCGCCAGCGCATCAGCGGATAGAGATCCAGTGGCAGCAGCGACGCCTCATGCCCCCAGTACTCGAACAGTGCCCGGCGCCGGGGCTTACCCCAAGCCAGGTCGTCCAGCAACGCGCGGTCGTAGTTGCCCAGGCGGGAAAAGGCCGGAAGGTAATGGGAACGCACCAGGGCGTTGACCGAATCGATCTGCACGACGCCCAGCGCATCCAGCTGCGCCAGCAATTGCCGATGGCGGACGGCAGCGCGCGGCGCCCGCGCGAACCCTTGGGCGGCCAGTGCCAGGCGACGGGCTTCGGGAAGGGAAAGGGTCAGCGTCATGGGGCTCCGTGCCGGCAGGGGGAATGACGCTTCACAGTAGCATCAGCCCGCCTGGCTTTCGCACTCCAGGTCGAAGGGCGCGAAGGGGACTGCCTGGTCCGGCGCGAGGAAACTCTGGCGGAAGGTGAAAGCCTGCGGCGTGGGGCCATTCGCTTGCAGCAATGCCAGGCGTTGCGCCGCCTCCTGGACGTCCGGCCGGTGTCCCTCGGGTACCCACCAGAGCACCTGGTGCATGCCGGAAACGCGCTCGAACCACTCCTTGCGCCGGCGCAGCATCTCGACATGGGCGGATCGATAGACGAAGTCGGTAAGGCTGGCCACGTCACGCCAGACCGAGAGATTGACCAGTACCTCCGGACCGAAGGGACGGATGGCGGTGGCATCGCCCTCCTCGTCCTGCAGCCGCCAGACGAAGCCCGGCGCGCTGTCGGCCAGGGAGTTGACTGGCGCCAGGTTGGCGACGAAGTCGGCCATGAGCGGGGAATCGAGGGGCGCCTTCATCGAGGCGATGTTCAGTTGAGCCAGCTCGTGGGTGTTCGACATGTCTCTGTCCTGTGCATCCATTCGTCGGGGGGTTGCGGCCCGCCCTGCGCTTCACCGTTGGCGGGCCGCATCCTGGTTTCACTTTTTCAGCGGATCTTCCCAGAAGTGACGATCGCTCTCCTCCATCACGTCGGCACGGGACAAGCCGATGTCCTTGAGCATTTCATCGCTCATCCGTGCAAGCTGGTCACGTTCATACGACAACTGCTCCCAGCGCCTGATCGCGTGCCAGGCGGCGGCAAGCCAGCCTTCTTGATGATGCGCTGCGTTGAAACGAGCGTCATGCGAAGTACCGATAAAACCGTGTTGACCTTTCATCGTATCGCCCTCCCTGTGGGGATGGCGCCAGTTTCCATGCGGGACTAAGATCAATCCAACGAATGTTTCTTATGTAGTGCATCTCAGGAATTGATGAATGAACTACCCCGCCATCGACACCGAATTGCTACGTACTTTCGTTGCCATCGCCGACTACGGCGGCTTCACCCGCGCGGCGGAAATGGTCAACCGCACCCAGTCGGCCGTGAGCATGCAGATGAAGCGGCTGGAAGAAGACGTCCTGCAGCGTGCGGTGTTCGAGCGCGACGGTCGCCAGGTCAGGCTCACCGCCGAGGGGCAGATCCTGCTGGGCTATGCGCGGCGTATCCTCAAGCTGCATGGCGAGGTGATGAACACCCTGCGCCAACCACACATGGTGGGTTCGGTGCGCATTGGCACGCCGGACGACTATGTGATGCGTTTCCTGCCGGGCATTCTTTCGCGCTTCGCCCAGGCTTATCCGCTGGTGCAGGTGGAAGTGCACTGCGACTCCTCTGCCCAACTGCTACAGCGCCAGGACCTCGACCTGACCATTGTGACCCGCAAGCCGGGCGACGATATCGGAGAGTTTCTGCGTCAGGAGCGTATCGTCTGGGCCGAGGCCATAGGTTTCACCCCCCACGAACAACCAGCCCTGCCACTCGCCATGTTCAACTCCGAATGCTTCTGTCGCGCCTGGGCCTGTAATGCCCTGGACGCCATTGGACGCGAATACCGGGTGGCCTACACCAGCCCGAGCCTGTCGGCCATCATGGCCGTGGTCAGCGCCGGGCTGGCGGTTACCGCCCAGTTGCAGAGCCTGATCACCCCGGACATGCGCATCCTTGGCGAGGCCGAAGGCCTGCCACAGCTACCGGTGTGCAACATCATGCTGCTGCGCAGCGAGCGCCATCAGTCGCCGGTAACAGAGACCTTGGCCGAACACATCATCGAAGGCTTCCGCATCTGAGCCTTACTTGATCGCCAGCATCACCGCACAGAGCAGCAAGAAGGCGCAGAAGAGCGAGCGCAGCACCCGCTCCGGCAAGGCGTGGGCCAGGCGCACGCCCCAACTGATGCTGAGCAGCCCCCCGACCGCCAGAGGCAGGCCCATGGCCCAGTTCACGTGGCCATGCAGGCCGTAGGTGGCCAGGGTCACGGCGGTGCTCGGTGCGGCCAGCGCCAGGGAAAGCCCCTGGGCCATCACCTGGCTGGTGCCGAAGACACTGGTCAATACCGGCGTGGCGATCACCGCGCCGCCCACCCCGAACAGGCCTCCGGCGGCACCCGCCACACCACCCAGGGCGCCCAGCCAGGGCCACGGCTGGCGCAGTTCGTCGCTGGCCTGTGTCTTGGCCATGAACATCCGCGCGAAGTTGTAGGCAGCCAGGGCCAGCAGGAAGCCGACGAAGGCCAGGCGCATGCTCTCCGCATCCACCCGCACCGCGAACAGCGAAGCCAGCCAGGCGAAACCAAAGCTGGTGCCTGCCAGCAGCGTCGCGTAGCGCGGATCGATGCGATTGCGCTGGTGATAGCGCCACAGCGCCAGCAGCACGTTGGGCACCACCATCACCAGGGCAGTGCCCTGGGCCAGCTGCTGGTCGAGGCCGAAGAGCACGCCCAGGGCAGGAATGGCGATCAACCCGCCACCAATGCCGAAGAGGCCACCCATAGTGCCGAGCAACGCACCCAGCGCGATATTCAAAACGAACGTAACGAGATCCATGATGCCTCCCAATCAGTTGGTGCAATGCTACGCAGCACCAATTGCCGCGGAAACGCACAGCAACGCACAATGGCTTTGCGAAATACGCATAGGCAAAGCTGATGAACCCCGATGCCCTGACTGAACAACTGGCGCTCTTCCTTGACGTCCTGGACGCCGGCAGCTTTTCCGCTGCGGCCCGCCGCCACCCGCTCACCCCCTCGGCCGTGGCACGACGCATCGACGCCCTGGAGCGCGCACTCGGCAGTACGTTGTTCGTGCGCAGCACCCACGCCGTGAAAGCCACCCCGGCGGGACTTGCCTTTGCCGAACGGGCAAAGCGGGTGCTCGCGGAATTGCGCCTGGCCCGCGCGGAAGCCGTGTCGCTGAGCAGCGCACCCGAGGGGCTAATCCGCATCGACGCGCCCAGCCCCTTCGGCCGCCGCCACCTGGCACCGGCCATCGCGGAGTTCCTCACGAGCTATCCCGGGCTGGACGTGCAGTTGCGACTGATCGACAGCTTCGTCGACATGCAGGGCGAGAGCCTCGGCCAGGTGGACCTGGTGCTGCGCATCGGTCCCCTGGCCGATACCCGCTTGGTCGCCACCCCGCTCGCCCCCATGGTGCGCATCCTCTGCGCCAGCCCTGAGTACCTGCGCCGGCGCGGCATCCCCCGCGATCCACGGGAGTTGCCGGAACACGATGGCCTCGACTGGGACGCCCTGGCGCCGCCCTATGCCTGGCGCTTCGAGGTGGACGGCAAGCTGCAGCACATTCGCCCCGGACGCATGCGCATGACGGCGAACAATGCCGAAACCCTGGTATTCAGCGCCCTGGCCGGGCTCGGCATCGCGCACCTGCCGACCTGGCTGATCAGCGAATACCTGGTACGCGGTGAACTGGTGGCGCTGTTCTGCGACGACGGCCTGCCGGCGCCGGAGCCCAGTGGCATCTATGCCTTGCGCCTGGAAGGCGAAGCCAGCTCGCGAAGCCGGTTGTTGCTGGAGTTCCTGAAAAACCGCTTCGGCCCGGTGCCGCCCTGGGATCTCGCCCTGGGCGGCCTGGGCCGGGCCTGATCAGCGTGGCAGTTGCACCACGCGGGTGCCCGCCAACAGGTCATGCAGGCAGCGGCGATCGCCGCGGAAGATGAACAGGTAGTCCACTACCACCATCAGCGCGCCGATCAACGGGATGTACGCCAGCAACCACCAGACCAGGTAGCGCTTGAGCAGCAGGCCACTCAACTCCGGCACCTGGCCGTCGAGGTTGACGATGGCGATCTTCAGCAGGCGCTTGCCCAGCGTCTGGCCGAAGTTCTTGAGGAAGTGGCCGTTGACCAGCAGGAACACCGCCACGCCCACCACCAGGCTCAGCAACTGCTGGCCCAGGCTCGGCTCGATGCCCTGCTGGGCGGCGGCGAAGGCACCGGAGAAGTAAGCCACCGGAACCGTCGCCAGGCTCATGATGAGGCCGTCGATCAAGGCTGCGCCAAGGCGGGTCCAGCGTGACGCGAGCAGGGGCTGGGCGGCGCTGTTGATCGTGAGCTCCGCCTGGGGCGCCTGATAGGGGTTTTGCAGGTTGTCCATGATGCAGTCCTTGCAGAGGTTGACCGGGCAATTGTGGTGCCTGGTGGAGCCAATGCAAGAACGCCCGGGACGGCGATGGACAGAATGCATTTTGCCCACGAAAGGCTTGCGCGCTAAATTGGTCACCAACACTGCCTCTGGAGACCTTCCATGTCCACGACCCCGTGCAAGGAGCTGATGCTCGACAACCAGCTCTGCTTCGCCCTCTATTCCACCTCCCTGATGATGACCAAGGTCTACAAGCCCCTGCTTCAGGAGCTGGGCCTGACCTATCCGCAGTACCTCGCAATGATGGTGCTGTGGGAAGGCGACGGCATCACCGTGGGCGAAATCAGCAACCGCATGCTCACCGACCCCGGCTCCCTCACCCCCCTGCTCAAGCGCCTTGAAGCTGAAGGGCTGATCACCCGCACTCGCAGCAGCAAGGACGAACGCGTGGTGGAACTGCGCCTGACCCAGGCAGGTCGGGAGCTGCAGGAAAAGGCCAAGCGGGTACCCGCCTGCATCCTTGCCGCCACCGAGCGCACCGTCGAGCAACTGGGCGACCTCAAGGAAGAACTGGTATCCCTGCGCAGCAGTCTGGAAAAGGCCGTCTGACGGCCTTATTCCAGAATCATCTGATCGATATTCAAAATATTTCCAACAAATATCTTGCGCGCTAAATAAATCGCGAATAACTTCTGCTCCACGCACTTACTTAGCGCGACAACCTTTAGCAGACAAATCAATTCACAGATAAAGGAAACCACCATGAAATCGATCAGCACCGTAGTCGCAGGCAGCCTTCTCGCCCTCTCCGTGACCCAGGCTTTCGCCGCCGGCGGTCCGGGAGTCGAACGCAACACCCAGGCCTTCCTCGAAGCCCTGGCCGCCGGTGGTGGCAAGCCGCTGGAAACCCTTGCGCCGAAAGAGGCTCGCGCGGTGCTGGTCGGTGCCCAGGCCAGCGTGAAGCTGGAACTGCCGAAAGCCGACGTCAGCCAGAAGACCATCGAGGCCGACGGCCAGAAGATCGACCTGACCATCGTCCGCCCCGCCGGCGTGAAAGGTACCCTGCCCGTCTTCATGTTCTTCCACGGCGGCGGCTGGGTACTGGGCGACTACCCGACCCACGAGCGGTTGATCCGCGACCTGGTGGCCAATTCCGGCGCCGTGGCGGTCTACGTGAACTACACGCCCTCCCCCGAAGCCAAGTACCCGACCGCCATCAACCAGGCCTACGCCGCCACCAAATGGGTGGCAGACCACGGCAAGGAGATCGGCGTGGATGGCAGCCGCCTGGCGGTGGCCGGTAACAGCGTCGGCGGCAACATGGCCGCGGTGGTCAGCCTGATGGCCAAGGACAAGGGCACGCCGAAGATCCGCTTCCAGGCCCTGCTGTGGCCGGTAACCGACTCCAACTTCAACAATGCGTCCTACAACCAGTTCGAGAACGGCCACTTCCTCACCCGCGACATGATGAAATGGTTCTGGAACAGCTACACCACCGATCCGCGCCAGCGCGCCGAGATCTACGCCTCGCCGCTGCAAGCCTCGACCGAGCAACTGAAGGGCCTGCCGCCGGCACTGGTGCAGACCGCCGAGTTCGACGTGCTGCGTGACGAGGGCGAAGCCTACGCGCGCAAGCTGGATTCCGCCGGCGTGGAGGTCACTTCGGTGCGCTACAACGGCATGATCCACGACTTCGGCCTGCTCAACGTGCTGGCCAAGGTTCCGGGCACCCGCGCCGCCATGCAGCAAGCCGGCGAAGCGATCAAGGAACATCTGAAGTAAGAACGGCAGAAACGAAAAAGCCCGCTTTCGCGGGCTTTTTCTTGTCTCGCTAAAAGGCTTAGGCCTTGACGCGGGACTTGTACTCGCCGGTACGGGTGTCGATCTCGATGGAATCACCGATTTCGCAGAAGGCGGATACTTGCAGCTCGGCGCCGTTGTTCAGACGAGCGACTTTCATCACCTTGCCGGAGGTGTCGCCACGGACAGCCGGTTCGGTGTAGGCGATCTGGCGAACGATGGTGGTCGGCAGTTCGACGGAGATAACGCGATCGTTGTAGAACACGGCTTCGCAGACGTCGGTCATGCCGTCTTCGATGAAGGTCAGAACGCCTTCCAGGTCGGCCTTCTCGATCTCGTACTGGTTGAACTCGGTGTCCATGAACACGTACAGCGGATCGGCGAAGTAGGAGTAGGTCACTTCCTTGCGTTCAAGGATGACCGGCTCCAGCTTGTCGTCGGCCTTGAACACGGTCTCGGTGCCGGCGCCGGTCAGCAGGTTCTTCAGCTTCATCTTGACGACTGCGCTGTTGCGGCCGGACTTGTTGAACTCGGCCTTCTGGATGACCCAGGGAGCGCCATTGATGATGGCAACTTGGCCGGCGCGGAACTCTTGAGCGGTTTTCATACGAATATCCGATGTGGATGGGTGACAAAAAACAGGCCGCGTATCATAGCCGCTTTGTACAAAACTGCACCAGACCCGCCGCGAGGTCGGTGCGGGCCACCTGTTCCCGACACCAGCGCTCGGCGTGCAGCACGAGCTCCGGCCACTGCGCCAACAGGGCGTTCCAGGCCGTTCCCATGCCCTCGCCCCGATTCCACGCCCGCCAGCCTTCGGTCAGTGCAGCGGCCGCGGCAGGGGACAGATCGCGGCAGTAGAGGGCGAGGAACGCTTCCAGCTTGTCCCAATGGGCGCCCTCCTCCTGCTGGTAGATGTGCCAGAGCAGCGGCCGCCCGGCCCACTGGGCACGTACGAAGGAATCCTCGCCGCGCACTGCGTTGAAATCGCAGCACCAGAGAATCCGGTCGTAATCGTCCTGACTGACGAACGGCAGGACCTGGATCGACAGGTTGCCACGACGGAAGCCCGCTCCCGCGCCCAGCTTTTCCTCGCCCAGCCAGGACGCCAGGTCCGCCAGCACCCGACCGACGGGCACCAGCAACTGCACAGGCCGCTCGCCTGCCGCCAGGGCACCGAGCCAGCCGGCAAGGGCAGCGTTCTCGTAGGCGAAGAGGGAAATGAGCAAGGCGCCTGCCTCCAATTCCACCCCCAGCGCCTCCAGGAATGCCCGGCGCGCTACTGGATCAGCCTGGAAAGCCTGGCGATGCTCGGCCAGGGCGTCTTCCCGCAACAGACCGCCGGTGCCTTCGGCGAAGCCAGGGAAATAAAACACCTTCTGCAGGCCATTGGGCTGGAAGGAGGGCAACCCATGACAGCCGGCCACCCAGTCTTCGGCACTGAGGTATTCCAGGTTCAGCCAATGGGGCTTGTCGGCCCGGGCGGCCATGGCCGCCAGGTAGGGTTCGGGCAGTTGGCAGGCGAAGGCCTCGATGACCACGTCCGCCGGCTCCGCCGCCGGCCAGTCCTTGCGCCAGTGACAAATCTCCACGCCTTGCTGGATTTGGCTTTCCGCCTCGGGATCGGCCTGGGGGCACAGGGGCGCGAACACCGCCGGCTCATCCACCCACAGGCGCACCGCCTGGCCGTGCTCTGCCACCAGTTGGCGGGCCAGGCGCCAGGTCACGCCGATGTCGCCAAAGTTATCGACGACGTTGCAGAAGATGTCCCACTTCACAATGCAGATTCCCGAAGAAAACCGCAGTTTACCCAAGACATCGGGCACACAAACAAAATGCCCGCCATAAAGGCGGGCCAAGGGGAGCATGGTGCCGAAAAGATTCTGCGAAGAACCGGCGCCTCAGGCGGCCAGGCGGTGCGGGCCGCTCTGGCGGCGGGCCAGTTCCAGCAGCCAGATCGCCTTGCTGGCGCCAGCCGCTTCGCGGGAGGTGAAGGGACCGGAGCGCTTCACGCCATCCACGACGACGAACCAGCAGGCCATATGGCCTTCGGTCCGGAGCGATTCCGGAACCGCGGTACCTACCAGGGACATGACATCGACGTGGGACATCGCCTTACCTCCATCGCTTTGCATGGGGTAAAGACTACGAGGGGGGTCTCTGCGGTAGAAATCAGTTGTCTCGATAGTGGCTATCCATATCGGCAATTGGCCGTCCGTCGCCAACTGGGCAGCACCGAAATGGGGCGTCTAGATTGATGGCTCATAGCCATTAGCTTTGGATGGCGCCCCCTGACAGGAAGTCGAACGATGTCCGCCCCCACCCGCCCCGCATTTTCGTTCACCCGATGCATCCCCTATCGCCTGTTCAACGCGAGGCTGCTGCCATGAACGGCTCCATCACAGGCTTTTTCAACGACCTCAGCGTCCGTCAGAAGCTGCTCACCGGATTCGGCCTGGTGCTGGCCATCACCCTGCTGGTGGCCTGGACCAGCTGGCGCGCACTGGAAGGCGCCCTGCACCGCTTCGACATCCTGCTGCGGGTGAATGACATCGACAGCAAGCTCTATCAGGTTCGCCAGCACGAGAAGGACTTCATCATCCGCAGCGACGAGCAGGCCATTCGCAATGCGCTGCAGATCATCGGTGAAATTCAGGGCATCGCCGACAACACCCTGCAGGTGATGACCATCCCCAAGACCATCGACCTGATGAAGCAGATTCAGACCGATCTGGGCCAGTATCAGCAGAACCTGACCGGTCTGGCGGACATGGAGAAGAACAAGCGCAGCGCGCAGCAGAACATGGAGCAGGCCGCCCGCGAGGCGCTCAAGCAGTTCGACGAGCTGGAGCAGCACCTGACCCAGGCGGCCCTGGTGCAGATTCGCCAGAACGGCGACGAGAACAGCATCCGCGCGCTGGAAAGCGCGACCCACGCATCCGGCATGGCCAAGGACATGCTCACCGCGCGACGCCACGAGAAAGACTTCGTCATGCGCGGCGACGACCAGTACGCCGACAAGCTCAACGCCCTGTTCAACACCCTGGACAGCCGGGCCAGCGACCTGGCCGGGCGGATCAGCGATCCCAGCGCCCGCGAAGACCTGGACTCGGCGCGCAAGCAGATCGAGCGCTATCGCAGCGAGTTCACCAACCTGCGTCAGAGCATTCAGCTCCACGCCGATTCCGAATCCGAAATGACCACCCGCGCCTCCGGCATTTCCGACTCGTCCACCAACGCACTCAACATCCAGATGCAGCTGCTGGAAGCCGACGCCCGCAAAGCCAAGACCATCCTGATCTCCGCGGCCGCCATCGGTTTCGTGGTGGGATTGCTGTCCGCCTTCGTCATCGCCCAACTGATCGTCACGCCGCTGCGCCAGGCCGTGCAGCAGGCCCGCAAGGTGGCGGCCGGTGACCTGACCTCGGACATCCGCAGCAACCGCAAGGACGAACTGGGCCAGCTGATGCAGGCCATGCAGGACATGACCGAGAGCCTACGCAGCCTGCTCAAGCGCCTCAGCAGCGGAATCGAGCAACTGGCCACGGCCGCCGAGGAAATGTCTGCCGTCACTGAGCAGACCAGCGCCGGCGTGACCCAGCAGAAGATGGAAACCGAGCAGGTGGCCACCGCCATGAACGAGATGGTGGCCACCGTGCAAGACGTCGCCCGCAATGCCGAGTCCGCCGCCGACTTCGCCGGCCACGCCGACCGCCAGGCGCAGCACGGCGCTGCCGTCGTCCAGCAGGCCATCGAGCGCATCGAACACCTCGCCCAGGCTATCGAACAATCCGCCGGAGCCATCGAGCGGCTCAAGCACGACAGCACCAACATCGGCACCGTGCTCGACGTGATCAAGAGCATTGCCGAACAGACCAACCTGCTCGCCCTCAACGCCGCCATCGAAGCGGCGCGGGTCGGGGAAGCCGGCCGTGGCTTTGCCGTGGTGGCCGACGAAGTACGCGCCCTCGCCCACCGCACCCAGGAATCCACCACCCAGATAGAACAGCTGGTCAGCACCTTGCAGGACGGCGCCCAGGGCGCAGTGGACATGATGGGCCACAGCCGCACCCAGGCCGGTCAGACCGTGGAAGCCGCGAAGGAGGCCGGCACGGCGCTCCAAGCCATCAACAGCTCGGTGTCCGACATCCAGCAACTCAACCAGCAGATCGCCACCGCCGCCGAACAGCAGAGTGCCGTGGCCGAGGAAATCAATCGCAGCGTCACCAGCATCCGCGACGTGGCCGAACAATCCGCCGCCGCCACCGAAGAAACCTCGGCCGCGAGCATCGACCTCGCCCGGCTTGGCGGCGAATTGCAGACCGAGGTCAATCGCTTCCGACTGGCCTGAGTAAACATCCACGTAACGTGGAATTGCGGTAATCCCCCGGAGGGAGGCCAATTCCCTGGTCTGGACCGTAGGGTGCGCTGTGTGTTCAGCCGATTCCAGAATCCGCCTTGGCACGGGGTCAATCCGCCGGTGCGTACAACGCGCCCTGCCGGATCGGCGTCGCCCAGGCGGCCCGGTAGCCCAGCTCCATCTGCAGGCCATCGGACAGGCACGCCGCACCGGATCACGACTTCCGGCGCCAGGTTCGTTCACCACCCGGCAGGTAGAACTGCCGGGCGGCCACTTCCCTGGTGGCGAACCTCCCCCGCCCTTGCGGGTTTTCCTCATCATCCTTGAATGCCCTTGGCAATCCGTCGATTGCGGCCTACCATAATCACGTTTCGCTAATAGCGCAAACACGATAAGTGAGCCAAGGACGATTCATTCCGTCATTAAGATTCGCGGCATGAATACGCTTGGATCGCGCATTGCGCACTACAGAAAGCTGAAAGGACTCTCTCAGCAGGCCCTGGCCAACGAGTGCGGGTGGGAATCCCAGTCCCGGATCGGCAACTACGAACGGGATACCCGCGAGCCCTCGTTCGAAGATCTCAGGCGCATCGCCAAAGCGCTGGAGGTTTCGCTCAACGACCTGCTCAACCCCGTCATGCAGATCGCCGAACCCGAAGAAGGTCGTTACGACCCGGAACAGAACCTCAGTCCCCGCTCACGCCAGGTGCTCGACCGTCTCACGCTTGCCGCCACCCAAGGCCGGCTGGTCGAGCAGGACCTGATCCTGCTGGAACAGATCGCCCGTCGCCTGGAAAAGCCCGAAGACTGATTCGAGTCGACCCTTTCCTCCGGCTGCCTGTCTCAAGTACATGGGAAATGCATTTCCCGTACCTCGAGAGGTACCGCCCATGCTTGCCAATGTCGTGAAAATCGCGCTGCTGGCCGTGGTACTCGCCAGCAGCGGCGGCTGCATCATCCATCACTACGATCACGACCATTACCGCGGAGGCTGGGACGGCCACCGGGACCACGATGATCGGGATGGACACAGGAGAGGCCATCGCTGAGTAACGAAAAGCCCCGCATTTGCGGGGCTTTTTCGCAGATCTTCTGTAGCTTTCGCGACCGGGTGTATAGTCGACAACCTCGTCCTCCCTGCGAGCGGTCACCATGGCTGCTTCCACTCCCGGATTGTCCAGACGCCAGGTACTCCAGGCCTTCGCCGCCCTCGGTGCCGCCCTGGTCACAGGCGATGCCCTGGCCACCCGCATCGAAGTGACCCTGCGCCCCCGCAACCTTCACGCCCGCCTGCTCAACCGCGATCGGCACCTGCGCCTGGAACGCCCGGCATCCGGTGAAGTCGCCACCTTCTGCTATTTCCGCAAGGGCAAGGGTTGGGACCTGGACGGTTACCGCCAGGGCTGCCGCATCCTGCGCGACGTGAAGTACAAGAGCACGGTGAAGATCAACGTCAAACTGCTCGACCTGCTGTTCCTGATCCAGGCCTGGCTGCGCATCAACAAGCTGCCCACGCGCATCCTGGTCAACAGCGGCTATCGCACCCCGCAACACAACGCCACCCTGGAAGGCGCCGCCCGCCACTCCCTGCACATCCGCGGCATGGCCGCCGACATCCGTATTCCCGGCGTGAGCGTCGAGCGCTTGGGTAAACTGGTCCGCGCCATCGGCGCCGGCGGCGTGGGTTTCTATCCGTCTAAGGGTTTCATCCACGTCGATGTCGGCCGCGTCAGGACATGGCGCGTAGCCGCCCTGGTGGAGCCGGGGCAGGAAGAATGGGCCCTGGCCGTGCTGGACCAGGGCGAGCACTTCGCCTGAGATCAGTCGAAGTCGGCGCAATCACCACAGACGAAATGGCCGCGTCGGTCGACGCTCTCGGTCAGCTCGCCGCAGTACTCGCACTCCCCTTCCGACGCATCGCTCGGGTCGAGGTCCTCGTCATCGAAACACTCGTCGTCCAACTCATCGTCGTTGTCGAGCAGGTGATCGTGCTCGGGTTCATGGAGGTCGAGATCTTCATCCATAGCGCGGTGCCGTGAGGGGGAATTGGAAGGTCGCGGACTATAGCGCCGCACCGGGACGAGGTCGATATTCGGCCATCGGCTGGGCGGTTCAGTACCCGCCACAGCAAAAAGCCCAGCATCCTGGCTGGGCTTTCTCTGATTGGCACATCCGTGTCGCGTGGCTACCCCACGTCATCACTGCCCGGCCTGGGCAGCTCCTTCCCGTAACGCTCCAGTATCAGGTGTGCCGGCAACAACCATTCTGCCGTGCAGGAAATTCGGATAATGCCGCAGCAACCAGCCGACTTCCTGCCGGACAGAATCTGGTAGGTCGGCATCACGGGTCAGCCCGATCAGGAAATCCTGGGTCTGGAGAGCCGATTCAGTGCGTCTGTTCGGGAAGTTCATGCGGGGCCTCCTGGAAAAGGCAGGTCTTCGATTGAATAGCTGATGTTTCCGCAGCCCTTCGGTTTCGCCATGGCCAAAGTAGCAGCGAGATCACTGTATGGAATCCAGGCAGCCGCCGACATAGTCGATCACGGCGATCGGCTGTCGCGGTTCGGGGCACGTGTCTGTAGGGGATCGACTACAGGCGCCAGGCGGGAGGCGCCATCGCGCAGGAAGTGCGGAAGCGGAGATACGGAGTTTATGAACTTGAGCAATAACGGCGCTCGATTAATTTAAAATAACACTCGTTGCGCTAATTAAAAGTGGCTGCTACGCTCCGACTCACCTTAGTGACATCACCTGGGAGACAGCACCATGCAAGACTCTCTGCGCAAGGCATTTCTGGAGGACGGGGCGGTCCTGATCAAGGGCCTGTTGAATGCAGATCAGCTGGCACAATGCCGCGAGGCCTTCGACTGGGCTGTGGCGAACCACGGCCCCCACGCCACCCGCATGTTCAACGGAACCGAGCAACAATCTCACGTCGACAACGCCAACCCACTGGCCAAGGAGCGCCTGGAAGAGCTGGTAGCTTCCCTGCCCTTCGGCCAGCTGTTCGCCAATCTCTGGGGCTCGGAGAATGTCTGGTACTTCGCCGAGGAAGTGTTCCTCAAGGCCGGCGGGCACGGCTCGCGCACCCTCTGGCACCAGGACACGTCGTACCTGCCCTGGGCCGGTAACCACTGGGGTAATGCGTGGATCAGCTTCGAGCCCGTTCCCCGCAAGAATGCGCTGGAGATCGTTCGCGGCTCCCATCGCGGCCCGCGTTACGATGGCACCACGTTCCGTGATCCCAACGATCCGACCCAGCCCCTGCATGGCGGCGGCGCCCTGCCGCGCCTGCCCGATGTCGAAGCCGAGCGCAGGCTGAACCCAGACGCCTACGAGATCCTCTCCTGGGCCACCGAGCCGGGGGACGTGGTGGTGCTGCATCCCGGTTCGCTCCATGGCGGCGCGCCGGTCGACGCAGACTTCCCGGATCGCCACACCTTCGTCTTCCGCTTCTTCGGCGACGACGCCACCTTCCACCCGCTGCCGGAGCACAGTGAATCGGGTTACCCGACACAAGGCATCCTGTTCACCGAGCAATTATCGACCCTGAATGCCGGCGCCCCCTTTCGCCACCCGACCTTCCGCCAACTCGTCTGAGAGGAGCGCCGCCGATGAGTACCCAGAACCTCAAGCGACAGTCCATCAATCCGCCGCCGACCCAGGTGTTCTACGACAACTTCCACTTCTCCCAGGCCACCCGTGTAGGCGACATGATCTGGGTCTCCGGGCAGGTGGGCATCGACGGCGCCATGAAGCCCGGCGAGGGTATCGAGGAGCAGGCGCAACTGGCCTTCCAGGCGCTGAAGTCCGTCCTCGAAGCGGCCGGCGCCAGCCTGGCCGATGTGGTTGAGTTGATGACCTTCCACACCGAAATGCAGACCGACATGCCGACGTTTGCAAAGGTCAAGGACCAGTACTTCCCCGACCGCTATCCCTCCTGGACCGCTATCGGCATTTCGCAGCTCGCCCTTCCCGACCTGCGCGTTGAGATTCGCGCCGTAGCCGTCGCTGGTTGCGGCGACGCCTGAACCCGTAAACTCGCTCCAACAACAAGCACAAGGACGACCTATGGCAACGCTGACCGTGAGCTACCCCCAGTTCGCTGGTTCCACCTTCGACCGGGACTACTACCTGTCCACCCACATTCCCCTTGCCCAGGCCGCATGGGCCGAGTTCGGCCTGCAATCGGCGGAGGTCCTGTTTCCCGCTGCGGGCCCCCAGCCCCTGGCCGGCATGGTACTCCTGCGTTTTGCCGCCCAGGCCGGAATCGATGCCGCCCTGGCCGCCCCCAGGACGCGCGAAGTGATCGGCGACGTGCCGAATTTCACCAACATTTCCCCGGTGATCTTCCGCGCCGACGACTAAGGGGCCTCCTGATCGGGCAGATGGAAATACGCCGCTCCGCTGCGGTCCGTCATGGGTGCTTTATTCCAACAATTTCCCTATGCTGGGCCGCCCCGGAGATCCGCTGCCAGCGGTCACACCTTTCCAACTGACCTGACGATGTTCCCGAGTCCTCATGCCTGACGCCAAGAACCGCCCGCAATCCAGTACCCAGCACGCGAGCGAAACCGAGTCCGAGCCGGTTGCACGCAGGGGGCGCCCCGTCGGCGACCACAATGCCAAACGTGCCGAGCTGCTGGCCGCGGCGATCTCGGTGATCGCCCAGGAGGGCTATGCCGGCGCATCGATGCGTCGGGTAGCGCAGCACGCCGGATGCACGACCGGCGCCGTGACCTACTACTTCGCCAACAAGGAAGAAATGGTCGGTGCCGTGGCGCAAAACCTGTTCGACCGGGTGGACGCACTGCTGGAAACCAACCGCGAGCAGCTCGACTTCAAGTCGCTCATTCAGCAGTGGCTGGAATGGATCAGTTCCGACCAGCCGGACAACTGGCTGGCCTGGCTGCAACTGCTCACCCACGCCCGCCACGAGCCCGCGTTCGGCGGGGTCATCAAGCAGCGCTATGCACGCTTTCGCCAGGTGTTCACCTCGGTGCTGGAAGAAGGACAGCAGCAGGGCAAGATTCGCGACGACATCGCCGCCGAGCTGCTCGCCGACCAGGTCAGCGCCATCAGCGATGGCTGGCTGATGATGCTGCCGATCGAGCCCGAGCGTTTCAGCGCAGAACGCGGGCAGGCCCTGATCGATGCGCTGATCACCCTGATTTCTCCGCCCAAGGCCGCCAAGCGCCCTTCCAAGGCCAAGGCCGCAGCGCAGTAATCCCCCCCGACAGGCCCCACGCCGGGCCTGTCTTCCCACCTCTCCCCGCCTCTCTTTCTTCTTCCATGCGCGTCGCAAGCGAGTGCTTCGTGCCGCCTGTGTGTGTCCGCCGCTTTTTCCCTTGCACGAAATCGAAACTCCTGTATTTTGCGTAACGCATGAAATAATAAATAAACCGCAACCATGTGGTGAGGGCTAGGATGGATCTGCTAAACACGGCGCTGTCGCTGTCCAGAAAGGTAACTCCATCGTCTCAAGGCAAACGCGCAAAGCGTTTGCGCACGAGTCTGCTAGCAGGTTTCTGGATGGCCTTTACGGCCGTCCAGGCGGCGGCGAGCGAAGTCGTCAGGGTGCATAACTGGGCCGAGTACATAGACCCCGAAGTGATCGACGACTTCCAGCGGGATACCGGCATCCGGGTCGATTACAGCCAGTTCACCACCGCCGCCGAGCTGGAGGCTGACCTGGCAGCGGGGCAGCGTTACGACGTGATAGTCCCCACCGACTTCCAGCTCGAACGCATGATCAGGGCGAAGCAATTGCTCGAACTGGACCGGCAACTGTTGCCGAATCGAGCCGAAGTGAGCGGTGAACTGCTGGCCAGGCTGTCGTCGAAGAACCGCGCGGAACGCTTCGTCGTGCCCTACATGTGGGGTATTGCCGGGCTGGTCGTCCATCAAAATGCCGCTGCGCGGGCATTGCAGGGGCCGGTCACGAACAGCTGGGGCCTGCTGTTCGATCCCACCAACGCCAACAGATTGAAATCCTGCGGCGCCGTCCTGCAAAACGAGCCGGAACAGATGCTCTCGGTCTTCCTCAATTATCGGGGCAAGAACCTGCGTAGCCAGAGTGCACGGGGTATCACGAAGGCCACGCGAGAACTCCATGACCTGGGTATTCCCATGGGCCCGTCCGGCTTCGCCGACCTGGTGGAACAGTTGGCCCAGGGCCGTATCTGCGCAACCGTCACCTGGAACGGTGTCGCCTCCATGGCCAACCAGAATGGCGAACTCCGCTTCCTGATTCCCCAGGAAGGCGGGTTGATGTTCATCGACAGTCTGGCCATTCCGCGCAATGCCCCCAACAAGGCCGCGGCCTATCGCTTCATCAACCACCTGCTGGACCCGCGCAACGCCGCACGCAACGCCAGGGCTACGCACTTCACGCCCAGCCTTGACCTGACCCGCGAGCAAAACCGGAGACTGCTGCCGGATATCTCCCTGCCGAGTCAGGAGGAACGCCGGCGCCTGTTCTTTCTGGAACGACTGAGCGACTCACAGAAGCGCGCAGTCGATGCGGCATGGTCCCAGCTGGATGGGCGAGACCGGATCTAGACCACCGGCCGCGCCCTGAGCTGCCGCGTCGCAGAGCGTGGCACGCCCCACATTGCCACCCCACCAGCGAGCCGGTGCCGACCGTGGAGTTTCCGCGACCGGCACCCGGCAAGGCCCGCCGCGCCCGCGGTCAGGCACGCCGGGCGTTCTTTCACGACACCCACAGGTTCCACCAAGAGCGACAGACCCATGTTCAACTCCATGCCACTGACTCTGAAACTCTCTCTTCCGCCTACCGTCGCCCTGCTGGGCCTGCTGCTGTTCGTGGGTTACACCGCCGTGCAGCTGAACGACAACGACAATCGCCTGCTGGAATTGGAGACCCTGAGCTATCCGACACTGGAGAGCGCGGATCGGGTGATCTTCCAGTTCGCCCGTGTTCCTGACCTGCTCAATGGAGCCGTCGCCTCCGGCGAACGGGAAACGCTCGAAGAGGCCCGCACGACGCTGGTGGACGTGCAGACCAGGTTGGCGGAGCTGAAGTCGTTGACCGACGGGCGAAACGGCAGGAGCGACGAATTGCAGGAATGGACGAACGCCATAGAGCGCTACGCCGAGAACGCGCTTGCGACAACCGAACGGTTGCTCGTAGATGTGTCCTTCGATGAGGTTCGACCGAACCTGAACCGCATGGCCAGCGACCTCAGCCAGGCCCGGGAGGCGGGAGACCGCTTCCGCAATGATGTCTACACGGACTTCCAGACGGGCCTCACCCAGGTCCGAAAGGACAATGCCACGACCACGCGCGTCGGCTATCTCCTCAGTGTCATGTTGTTGCTGCTCGTGAGCCTCGGCGCCGTGCTGGTGATTCGCCAGGTCATGGCCAACGTGCGGGGTGTCATCGCGTCGCTAAGAGCCATCGCCAGCGGCGACGGAGACCTGACACGCCACGTGAACGTCCAGTCCGACGATGAAATCGGCGAGATGATCAACCTGTTCAACGGCCTGCTGGACCGGCTGCAGGGCACCATTCGCGTCATCATCGAAACAGCCGACCCGCTGGAGCAGATGTCCAGGGAACTGCATCGCCTGACCCAGGGGGCCGAAGAGAGCGCGCGCTCCCAGCAGGAACGCACGGACTCCATCAGCCGCGACATCGGCACCATGGCGGGCAGCATCCAGGAAGTGGCGCAACGCTCGCGGCAAGCCTCCGAAGAGGCCAGCGCCGCCAGCCGCCAGGCCGACGAGGCCCGGCAGAACATCGACAGCCTTTCCTCCAGCATCGGCGACCTGGGCAACAGCGTACTCGGATCGGTACAAGCCATGCGCAAGCTGGAAGAGGAGACCCAGCAGGTCGGTACCGTGCTGACGGTGATCCGCAGCATCGCCGAGCAGACCAATCTCCTCGCGCTCAATGCCGCCATCGAGGCAGCGCGCGCCGGCGAGCAGGGACGCGGCTTCGCCGTGGTCGCAGACGAGGTGCGCAACCTCGCGCAGAAGACCGCCGCGTCCACCGCCGAGATCCAGGCCATCATCCAACGCCTGCAGAACAGCGCCAATGGCGTCCTGCAGGCAATGACGCTGAATGGCGCCAAGGCCAGGGCCAGCATTGAAAGCTCCGACCAGGCCACGCGGACCCTGGAGGCGATCACCCGCGCCGTTCGCCAGATCGATGAGCTGAACGCGGGCATCGCCCGCTTCACCCACGAGCAGATCGGCCTCTCCCGCTCGATCCAGCAGGACACCGAAGTCCTGCAGCAGGACACCCAGGCCACCACCCTCGGCGCCGACGCCACTGCGCGCCTGGGCGAACAACTGGTGGACACCGGTGAGCACCTGCGCGGCGCCACCGCCCAGTTCCGCATCTGACCTTTCCCAACCACACGAGCAGTAACAGCATGCAAGGCACAAGAACACTCGCTCTGGCCAGTCTCATTGCGAGCGCCCCGGCCTTCGCCCTGGAACAGGGCGAACATCGCTTCAATGGTTTCGGCACCGCCGGCCTCACCTACCTGGGAGGTGAGGACGCCGGGCGCAGTTATGGCATCAACGGACAGACCACCGATTCCTGGCGCGGCGACCAGCTCTCCAAACTGGGTGCCCAGTTGCAGTACGGACTGAGCGATACGCTGGGCGTCACCGTCCAGGCCACCGCAAAACCGGAGCAGGACACCTGGAAAGCGAACCTGGAGTGGGCCTACCTCTCCTGGGCCGCCACCGACGGCCTGACCCTGCGGGCGGGCCGGCTGCGCCTGCCGGTGTACATGTACTCGGAAACCCTGGATGTGGGCTTCACCCATCCCTGGGTGCGATTGCCGGACGAGGTCTACAGCCAGGTCCAGCTGAGCAACTACGAGGGCGGGGACATCCTCTATACCCTGCCCGTATCGATCGGTTCCCTGAACGTCCAGGTCGCCGGGGGGCAGGCGGTCAATCGCAACATCTTCGCCCTCGATGATCTCTACGACATCGACTACAAGAAGGTCTTCGCCGCCAACGTCAGCCTGGAAACCACCGACTTCGGCACCGTGCGGGTGGGCTATGCCGAAGCCGACATCGACGCCGACGTCACCGCCTCGGTGAGCGTTCCCGGCGGCGTACCGGCCAGCGTCGGTTTCAAGCGCCTGGACCAGCAGAAGGCCAAGTTCACCTCCATTGGCTATCAGTACGACGACGGCACCTGGATCTCCACCAACGAGTGGACCAGCAACAACAGCGAAGCGGACCAGGAAGGCAGCATCGATGCGTTCTACCTGATGGGTGGCCACCGCTTCGGCGCCGTGCTGCTGCACCTCACCTACGCCCAGCTGGACGAGGATGCCGGCCGCCAGACGTCCTGGACCTATGGCGTGAACTACAACCTGGCCCCAACCGTCGTCCTCAAGGGCGAATACAAGCGAGTCGACACCCGTGACGGTTATCGCGGCGTGTTCGTGGAGAACGCCCAGGAAACCTTCGACCACGCACTCTTCACCGCGAGCCACGGTGCAGCAGGCGTGCCAGCGCGAAACTACGACGGCGACATCCTCAGTGTCGGCATCGACTTCGTGTTCTAAGGAGCGCCTCCATGAAACCCTGCATCATCGCCCTGCTCACCTCCGCGCTGGCAACGGCCTCGACCCTTGCCCAGGCCGAGGTGGTCGTCATCCTCAACGCCAGCGCCAGCGCATCTCCCAGCCAGTCGGACGTGGCCAATATCTTCCTGGGCAAGGACACCAGCCTCAAAGGTATCGATCAGAAGGGCTGGAACCCCACCAAGGAGAAGTTCTACAGCGCCGTCACCAGCAAGAACGAATCGCAGCTCAAATCCTACTGGTCCGGCCTGGTGTTCACCGGCAAAGGGCAGCCCCTTCAGAGCGCCGCCGATGACACTGCGGTCGTCGCCCTGGTCGGCACGGAAGCGAACGCCATCGGCTACGTCGACAAGTCCGCCGTCACCGACAAGGTGAAGGTGCTCTTCAGCCTGCCATAGTCTCGTCTGCAACCCGCCATGCCAGGGCGTATGCCTGGCGTGGCGCCCCTGCCCGTCCCTCTTCCCGTCATTCTTCGCTTTGCACCGCATCTGTTGTGAGTTATTTTACGTAACACTGGTTATCTTAATTAAAACAACAGAGCTGACCGAGGCGAAAATGGAACCTGAAAACCATGATTTGTCGCTGACTGCACGCCGACGGCGCCTGCTTCTGCAGGCGATGGGAAGCGCGGCATTAATGGGCGGGATAGCGCTCAGCGGACGCGTGACGGCCAATGTGCTGCGTTCGGGCGAGGACGATGTCCTGGACGTGGCGATCATCGGCGCAGGGCTGGCGGGACTGACCGCAGCCCGCGACTTGCACAGGGCGGGCTGTGAGTCCCTCGTGGTGCTGGAAGCGCGGGACCGGGTAGGTGGGCGTACGCTCAACCATGACCTGGGCAACGGCGTCATCTCCGAGGCCGGCGGACAGTGGATCGGCCCCGGCCAGACCGCCATCTTCGACCTGGCCCGCGAACTGGAGGTCGATACCTTCCCGTCCTACTACCAGGGCAAGAACGTGTACCTGGTGGGCGGCGCCAAGTACGAGGAAGACCTGTCCGATAGCCAGGGCTCAGGCTCTCCAGTCACGGAAAAGCTCAATGAACTCGCGCGAGGCGTTCCCAGTAAGGAGCCCTGGACGGCAGCGGAGGCAGCCTCCCTCGACAAGCTGTCGGTCGGCCAGTGGCTCTCACAGCAGGCGCTCGACAACGTGGCCAGGCTCAGCTTCGATTCCTCCATCGGACTGACCACCGGCACGCCCCCCTCGAACCTGGCGCTGCTGCATTACCTCTCCCTCATCAACTCCGCCGACTGCAGCATGGAAAAGCTCGAGGGGTTCAAGGGCGGCGCCCAGGAAACCCGCTTCGTCGGCGGCTCGCAGATCCTGAGCACGCGGATGGCGGAAGCGCTGGGCGACAAGGTCCGGCTAGCCTGCCCGGTATGCAAGATCGTCGGCTGGGACAGCGAAATCGTCGAGATCCATACCGACCAGGGCATCATCCGCGCTCGGCAGGTCATCGCCGCGCTGCACCCTGCGCTGTGCAACCAGATCACCTTCGACCCGCCGCTTCCCGAAGGCCGCGCGGGGCTGCACCGCCTCTGGCCCTCCCACGCCCCCATGCGCAAGACCGTGCATGTCTATCCGCGTCCGTTCTGGCGGGAACAGGGCCTCAACGGCCAGATCACCCAGGCCGACGGACCACTGATCCTCTCCTACGACAACTCGCCTCCGGACGGCAGCGTCGGCGTCCTCAGCGCCTTCGTCAGGACCGCACAACTGCCGCAGGATCCCAAGCGCGCCGAAAGCACGCTGTCGGCCATCTATGCCGAGGTACTGGGGGACGAAGCGCAGCACCCCACCCAGTTCCACGACCATGACTGGGGCAAGGTCGACCCCTGGACCCTGACCTGCGTCGGCTCCATCCCGCCGGGCTTCCTGACGAAGTGGGGCCAGTACCTGAAACCCTCGATCGGTCGCCTGATCTGGTCCGGTACCGAAACGGCCGATATCTGGGCCAGTGGCATGGACGGCGCAGTGCGCTCCGGCCACCGGGCAGCACTCGAGGCGCTCCAGGCGCTGGTAAAAGCCAGGAGGAGCGCATGATGAAACGAGCTTTTCTTATCGGCGGCGCACTAGTGGCGGCAGGACTGACAGCAGCGGCAGCCACGGTTGGGCCGGAACTGCTGGCCGGTTATCGCTTCATGGACGCCCTCGACCGGTACTACGCCAGCTACGAAGCCAATGGCGGCGCCTGGCCGCAGACCCAGGATTCCTGCGCGCTCTGCCATGGCGTCAACGGCCAGCCACGGGATGCGCAGTACGCAGCCCTTGCCGGTCAGCCGGCGTCCTATATCGAGGCCCAGTTGCACGCCTTCGCGGAAGGGCGGCGCCACAGCGCGCAGATGGGGCCGTTGGCGGCGAACCTGAGCGACGCCCAGATCAAGGCCCTGGCGGACTACTTCTCCCGCCAGCCGCCGGGAACGACGGAGGCACCTGAGCGGGACGACGCCCTGGCAAAGCGTGGAGAAGCAGTGGTCGCTGCCAGAGGATGCATCGCCTGTCACGGCGAAAACCTCTCCGGCGGCCCCCTCGGCCCCCGTATCGCCGGCCAGGGTGATGGTTATCTCTCGGATCAGTTGAAGGCCTTCAAACGCGGCCAACGCCAGGACCCGAGCCAGGCCATGAACGCCATGGCCAGTTCGCTATCGGATGAGGAGCTCAAGGCCACGGCCCACTACCTCTCCGGCCTGACGCCAGCACAGCCCCATAGCGCCCACTGACCCACTGGCGGGCAGGGACGCTCGCCATCGCCCACCAGACCAACACCCCCTGGAAAACTCGCACGCGCCTGCGACCGCAGGTCGGCCTTATTTTACGTAACGATTTATTTGCATAACATCTGTTGCGTAAATTTGCGCAGCGGATTACAGTCCGGCAAAACAACAAAAGCTTCAGGAGCTCAGCTCATGAAAGACGCCGCAAACCCTCTCCATGCCGACGCCGGCATCTCCACCCCCCTTGCCCTACCCAATGCCCCTGCCACCACTTGCCTGAACCGTTCGGGCAGTGCGCACCTCGCCATTGGGGCTCATCGAGCATCGCTGTTCATGGGACGCCTCGCGGGCTAAGCCGACTTCATCAATCAATTGCCCTGCTTACCTCGATGAGCACGGAGATGCATATGAGCAACAACCATTTCGACATCCTGATCATTGGTGCCGGCTTGTCGGGCATTGGCACTGCCTGCCATCTCACCAAAGAGTTCCCGAACAGGAGCCTGGCCATTCTGGAGCGCCGCGAGCGTATCGGCGGGACCTGGGATCTCTTCCGCTACCCGGGAATTCGCTCCGATTCGGACATGCTCAGCTACGGCTACAAGTTCCGCCTCTGGAACAGCACGAAGATTCTGGCCGACGGCGCCGAGATTCGCCGTTACATCCAGAACACCGCAGCCGAGTTCGGCATCACCGACAAAATCCAATATGGCCTGAAGGTCTTGCGCGCGAACTGGTCCAGCGAACTGCGCCTGTGGCAGCTCACTGCCCTGCATGAGCCCAGCGGCACTGTGCGCACCTACAGCTGCAAGCAGCTGCTGTGCTGCACCGGCTACTACAACCAGGATGATGGTTTCCTGCCCCAGTTCCCTGGGGAGGAAAGCTTCAATGGCATCAAGATCCACCCGCAGCACTGGCCGGAAAACCTGGACTACAAGGGCAAGAAGGTCATTGTGATCGGTAGCGGGGCTACCGCAGCCACGCTGATTCCAGCCATGGCGAATACCGCCAGGCACATCACCATGCTGCAACGCTCGCCCTCGTACATCTACGCACTACCGTCCAACGACATACTGACGCTCGCGCTGTCTCGCATCATGCCGAGTGAGTGGGCGCTCAGACTGGCCCGTAAACGCAACATCCTGATGTACCGCGCCATCTACGCGGTCTGCCGGCGCTGGCCGAAGCTGATGCGCAGTTTCCTGCTATCCCACGTGCGCAAGCAGGTCGGTCCGGACGTCGACATGCGCCATTTCACACCCAAGTACATGCCCTGGGACGAACGCCTTTGCGCCGTGCCCGGTGGGGACATGTTCAAGGCCATTCGCGATGGCAAGGCCTCCGTTGAGACCGACCAGATCGAGCGCTTCACGAAGAAGGGCATCCTGCTGAAATCCGGCAAGGAGCTGGAAGCGGACATCATCATCACCGCAACCGGCCTGCAGCTTCAGCTACTCGGCGGCATGGAGCTGTCGGTAGACGACGTACCCCGCGCCATCGGCGAACGGATGACCTACAAGGGCGTGCTGCTGGAAGACCTGCCCAACATTGCCTGGCTGTTCGGCTATACCAACGCGGCCTGGACCCTGAAGGTCAGCGTCTCGGCGCAGTACCTGTGCCGCCTGTTCTCCTACATGGAAAAGAACCGTCTTGAAGTCGTCATCCCGCACGACAACGGCGAGAACTCCACTCCCCACAGCATCATGCACTCGATGAAGTCGGGCTATATCCAGCGCGATCAGCAGTTCCTGCCGCGCCAGGGAAAAACCTATCCCTGGCAGGTCAACATGAACTACGGCCCGGACAAGAAGATGCTGCTCAAAGACGCCGTCGAGGACAGCCGCCTGGAGTTCCTGCCCGCCAGAAAAGCGAGCACGCCCTCCTCCAACGTCACGCCATTGGCCGTATCTCGAGACGCGAAGCCCGTGATCATCACTCGTGAAGCTCAGGGGGAGTAAGCATGCACGGTCAAATGATGACGCTGCCGCTGATCGTCTCTTCCCTGCTGGAACATGCAGAGCGCTATCACGGCGACACTGAGATCGTTTCCCGCACGGTCGAAGGCACGCTGCACCGCTATACGTACGCCGACGCGCATCGGCGTGCGAAGAAAGCCGCCAATGCCCTGAAGAAGCTCGGCGTCCAACAGGGCGATCGCGTCGGCACCCTGGCGTGGAACGGCTATCGCCACTTCGAGCTGTACTACGCCATCTCGGGCATGGGAGCGATCACCCATACCATCAACCCTCGCCTGTTCCCGGAGCAGATCAGCTGGATCGCCAACGATGCCGAAGACGGCGTCGTGTTCTTCGACCTGAGTTTTGCATCACTGGTCGAGTCCATTGCGGCGCACTGTCCGAGCGTGAAGTACTGGGTCGCCATGACCGCCCCTGCGCACATGCCGGCCCTGAGCATCCCGAACCTGCTCTGCTATGAAGATCTGCTGGCTGAAGAGTCGGACGACTTTGCCTGGCCGCAACTCGATGAGAACGACGCCGCTGCCCTTTGCTACACCTCGGGGACCACGGGCAACCCCAAAGGCGTGCTCTACTCCCACCGCTCTACCCTGCTGCACGCCCTGTCCAGCTCACTGCCAGACGCATTGGCTCTGTCCGGTCGTGACGTGATCTCGCCCGTGGTGCCCATGTTCCACGTCAACGCCTGGGGCCTTCCTTACTCGGCGCCGCTGGTGGGCGCCAAGCTGGTGTTTCCGGGCGCCGCCCTGGATGGCGAAAGCGTCTTCGAGCTGTTCGAGAATGAGGGCGTCACCTTCTCCGCAGGCGTACCCACCGTGTGGCTGGCCGTGCTGCAGTACATGCAGAAAAGCGGCTCGGCACTGTCGAGCGTCAAGCGCATGGTGGTCGGTGGCGCGGCTTGCCCCCCGGCCCTGATGAAGGCATATGAGAAAGACTTCGGCATCAAGATCCAACATGCCTGGGGCATGACGGAAATGTCGCCGATGGGCACCGTCAGTACGCTCAAGGAATCGCACCTCAAGCTGAGCGAGGAAGCGCGCTTCGCCATCGAGGTCAAGCAAGGCCGTCCGCCCTTCGGCATCGACCTGAAGATCGTCGACGACGACGGCAACGCCCTGCCCCGCGACGGCAAGACCTCGGGCGCGCTGCTGGTCCGCGGTCACTGGGTTCTCAACCAGTACTTCCGCAAGGACGACAGCCCGCTGCTGGACGGCTGGTTCCCGACAGGCGATGTGGCCACCCTGGATCAGGACGGCTTCATGCAGATCACCGACCGCTCCAAGGATGTCATCAAGTCCGGCGGCGAGTGGATCAGCTCCATCGAGCTGGAAAACATTGCCATGGGCCACCCGGCGGTCGCCGAGGCTGCCGCGCTGGGCATGGCCCATCCGAAATGGGATGAACGCCCGTTGCTGGTGGTCGTGAAGAAAGTCGATCAGGGCGTCAGCCGCGAGGACATCCTTGCCCAGTATCCGGGCAAGGTCGCCAAGTTCTGCATTCCCGATGACGTGGTGTTCGTCGACGAAATTCCGCACACCGCGACCGGCAAGATCAGCAAGGTGCAATTGCGTGAACAGCTGCGCGAGTACCGCTGGCCGACCGCCAACCCGGCCCGGGCCTGAGGTAGCGCCATGACCACGAATGCGCAGGCCTTCACTCACGTCATCCATCCAACCCGGGGTCGCTGGGCAAGCGAACTGCTCAATCTGCTATTGCGCCTCTCGGTGAAGTCGCGGCATGGATGGCACATCGACATTCCGAAACTGCGTGAAAAATTCCGCCAGCTGAATCGCCAGGCCCCTCGAGCCCTGGCTGACGTGCAACGCGAAAGCGTGGACTGCAACGGCGTCGCTGCCCAGTGGCTGTCGCCCAAGGGTTGCCGCCAGGAACGGGTATTGCTCTATATCCACGGCGGCGCATTCGTGGCTTACACGCCCGATGTGTACGCCGCCATGGTGGCGTCCTGGTGTCAGCCCCTGAAGGCACGGGCGCTGATGCTGGACTACCGCCTGGCTCCCGAGCACCCCTACCCCACTGCGCTGGACGAATGCCTTGCCGCCTACCAGTGGTTGCTGGATCAGGGCATCAAGGCCAAGGACATCGTCATCGCCGGCGATTCCGCGGGTGGCAACCTGGTGATGGCCACGCTGCAGCACCTCAAGGCTTCCAACCAGCCGCTTCCTAGCTGCGCAGTGCTGCTCTCGCCTTTCCTGGACTTCACCCTCAGTGGCGCAAGCGCGCTGGGAAATGCGCCTCACGACCCGATCTTCAACCTGGCCTTCGCGGTTGGAATTCGTGGTTTCTACGCACCCGCCGAGGCCTATTCGCAACCGTCGGTATCGCCCCTGTTCGGGGATTTCAGCGGCCTTCCACCATTGCTGTTCCAGGTGGGCAGCACGGAAATGCTGCTGGATGACTCCGTTCGGGCAGCAGCCCTGGCCGACGCCGCCGGCGTGCCGGTGCAGTTGGAGATCTGGCAGCGGCTTCCCCATGTCTTCCAGATGATCGCTGCCCTGCCCCAGGCCCGAGCCGCCGCCCAGCGCATCCAGCGCTTCGTCAACGACCACACGGACTGGGATGGCTAACGGGCCGGCAATCAAGCTGCCCACCTCCTTCCTGGCCCACCTATTCGAGACCCGCAAAGATGGAATTCGACTACATCATCGTTGGCGCCGGTTCTGCCGGCTGCGTCCTGGCCAACCGGCTGAGCGCCAATCCGGAAACCCGCGTCTGTCTGCTGGAAGCCGGCCCGGAAGACAGCTCGCCACTGATCCATATCCCGGTCGGCATGGCAGCTATCCTGCCGACCCGCCACGTCAACTGGGCCTTCAAAACCGTCGCACAACCCGGTCTGGGCGGGCGCCTCGGCTACCAGCCGCGCGGCAAGGTGCTGGGCGGCAGCAGCTCGATCAACGGCATGATCTATATCCGCGGTCACCAGAGTGACTTCGACGATTGGCAGGCGCTGGGCAACGATGGCTGGTCCTTCGCCGATGTGCTGCCCTACTTCCGCAAGAGCGAGATGCACCATAGCGGCAGCAGCGAATACCACGGCGGTGACGGCGAACTGTACGTCAGCCGAGCCCATCGCCACACCGCCACCGAGGCGTTTGTCGAAGCCGCGATCAACGCTGGCCACCGCTTCAATCCCGACTTCAATGGCACGCAGCAGGAAGGTGTCGGTTACTACGACGTGACCATCCGCGACGGCCGCCGCTGGAGCACCGCCACGGCCTTCCTCAAACCGATCCGTGAACGTCGCAACCTCACCGTGCTGACCGGTGCCCACGCCGAGCGCGTCCTGCTCGAAGGCAAACAGGCCGTCGGTGTCCAGGTGCGGATCAACGGCGTGCACCTGCAACTGAAGGCGCGCAAGGAAGTCCTGCTGGCTGCCGGTGCCTTTGGCAGTCCGCACCTGCTGATGCTCTCCGGCATCGGTCCGGAGGCGGAACTCAAGCCCCAGGGTATTGCCGTGCAGCACGAGTTGCCGGGCGTCGGCCAGAACCTGCAGGACCACCCGGACGTCGTGCTCTGCTACAAGAGCAGCGACACCTCGCTGCTGGGCGTGTCGGTCAGTGGCACGCCGAAAATGAGTAAGGCGCTGTTCGATTACCTGCGCCGCCGACGCGGTCCGCTGTCGAGCAACTGCGCCGAAGGGGGCGGCTTCCTCAAGACCGATGCAAACCTGGTGCGCCCGGATATCCAGTTGCACTCGGTGATCGGTTCGGTGGACGACCACAACCGCAAGTTCCACTGGGGGCATGGATTCAGCTGCCACGTCTGCGTGCTGCGGCCCAAGAGCATCGGCAACGTGGGACTGGCCTCCGCCGACCCGAGCGCGGCACCGCGTATCGACCCGAACTTCCTCGGCCACGACGACGATGTCCGGACCCTGCTCAAGGGCTATCGCATGGCCCGCGAGATCGTCAGCCAGGCCCCCATGGCGCGCTTTGGCCTCAGAGACATCTACAGCAAGGACCTGCACAGCGACGAGCAACTGATCGATCTGTTGCGCAAACGTACCGACTCCATCTACCACCCGGTCGGTACTTGCAAGATGGGGCAGGATGAGATGGCCGTGGTCGACAGCCGCTTGCGCGTAAAAGGCATCGAAGGCCTGCGGGTGATCGATGCCTCGGTCATGCCGACCCTGGTGGGCGGCAACACCAACGCGGCCTCGATCATGATCGCCGAACGCGGCGCCGAGTGGGTTGCTTCGGCCTGATACCAGGGAACGTCCACGCTCGTGGAGCGTGGACATTTCCTTTCGGGGTGCCAGAAACACGGCCTCACATAGGGCTGGGCTGACGAATAAACGCGCTCACTGTTCGCCTTCGCTTTTAACGACGCACGCTGCTCCGGGAGTACGTGCTGCCCTGCATGGCCTGCCCTTGAACAAGGAGACCCGACATGACACCGATCAAGACGCTGCTGCTATGTAGCTATGCATGCGGCCTGGCTCTCGCCGTCGTGGGCTGCGAGGAGGCAAAGCAAGTGGCGGAGCCGCCGCGGCCAGTCCGCACGGTAATCGCAAAGCCTGCTGCGATCGGTGAGGAAGTCGCCCAGACAGGCGAGATCCAGGCGAATGTCGAGACCAATCTGGGCTTTCGCATTGACGGCCGCGTCGCGACCCGTACCGCAGAGGTCGGCATGAATGTGGTCAAGGGGCAGGTTCTGGCGACACTCGACCCGAGCGATGTCCAGAACGAGGTGCTGACCGCCGAGGCTGAGGTGAAGAGCGCCGAGGCCGCAGAGGGTTTGGCACGAGCGGAGCTCGATCGCCAGCGCACCCTCTTCAAGAAGCAGTTCGTCGCACGCGCCCGGGTCGAGGAAGCTGAAGCCAACTGGCGCGCCGCGAACGCCAAGCTCAACGTCGCGAAAACGGGGCTGCAGACTGCACGCAACAAATTGACCTACACCGAGCTGCGCGCGCCCGACGACGCCGTCGTCAGCGCTGTCGCGGTGAATGCCGGGCAGGTCGTCGATGCCGGCCAGCCCGCGATTACACTCTCCTCGACCCACGAACGTGACGCCGTCTTCAATGTCTCCGAACGGATCTACACCACCGTGCCGCTCGACGTACAGGTCGAAGTGGCGCTCGTGTCCGACCCCACGATCAAGGTCATCGGCCCGATCCGCGATGCGAGCCCGACCGCGGACCCGGTGACCCGCACCTACCGCGTCCGCATCGCCCTGCCTGGCGCCCCCGACGCCATGACGCTGGGAGCCACCGTGACGGGGCGCATCATTCTGCCCGGCAAGTCCCTCATCGTCCTCCCGGCCTCGGCCCTGACGAGCGAGAACGGCAAACCCGCGGTCTTTGTCGTCCAGCCCGCCTCCCAGGAACTCGTCCGCAAGCCCGTCGTGGTCGCCCGCCATACGGCGACGCAGACGCTGATCGAGTCCGGCCTCAACGAGGGAGATGCAGTGGTCACCGCAGGCGTGAGCAAGCTCAGACCCGGCCAGAAGGTCACCTCTGACGCGGCAGAGGTGACCAAATGAGTGCGAACAAGGTAGCCCCGGACAATCAGGGTGGCTTCAACCTCTCGGCCTGGTCCATCAGCCAGAAGCCGCTGATCTTCTTCCTCATGCTGATCACGCTGATTGGCGGTGCGCTCAGCTACACGAAGCTGAGCCGCAACGAGGACCCGGCCTTCACCATCAAGACCATGGTGGTAGCCGCCCGCTGGCCCGGCGCGAACATCGACGACACGACGAAGCTGCTGACCGACCGCCTGGAGAAGAAGCTGGAGGAGATTCCCTATCTCGACCGGCTCGATAGCTACACGCGCCCCGGCGAGACCGTGATCATGGTGAACCTGCGCGACGATGCGCCGGCAAGCATCGTCCCCGACGCCTGGTATCAGGTGCGCAAGAAGATGGCCGACATCTCCACGACACTCCCGGGCGGCGTGCAGGGGCCCTTCTTCGACGACGAGTTCGGTGACACCTATGGTCAGATCTACGGGTTCAGGGCCGAGGGGTTTTCGGATCGCGAACTGCGCGATTACCTCGAAGGCGTGCGGGCCGAACTGCTGCGCCTCCCGGGCATCGGCAAGGTACAACTCCTGGGTGTGCAGGAGGAGCAGATCGCCGTCGAGTTCTCACCCGGCAAGCTCGCCGCCTTCGGGCTCGACGAAGAGGCCGCGCTGCGGGCCTTGAAGGCGCAGAACGCGGTCAGTCCGACCGGCACTGTGCGTTTGGCCGACGACAAGATCGCGCTGCGCGTCAGCGGTGGCTTCGTATCCGAGGAAAGCCTGCGCAACATGACGCTGCGGGCGAACGATCGTTTCGTGCCGCTCACCGAACTCGCCACGGTGCAGCGCATTCCAGCCGACCCACCGGCCCCGCAGTTCCGAGTCAACGGCGAGAAGGCGCTCGGCCTCGCCGTCTCCATGACCTCGGGCGGCAATCTCCTCGAGTTCGGACAGGCGGTGAGAGACCGCATGGACGAAGTGAGGATGGCGCTGCCCCACGGTATCGAGATGCTTCAGGTCGCAGACCAATCCACCGTGGTGAAGCAGGCGGTGAGCGGCTTCCTCACCGTATTGGCCGAGGCGATCGCGATCGTGCTCGCAGTCTCGTTCCTCTCGCTCGGCGTCCGGGCCGGGCTCGTCGTGAGCATTTCGATTCCCTTCGTCCTGGCGCTGACCTTCATCGGCATGGAGCTCGCCGGCATCGGTCTCCAGCGCATCTCGCTTGGCGCGCTGATCATTGCCCTCGGTCTGCTCGTCGACGACGCGATGATCACGGTCGAAGCCATGGTCGGGAAGCTCGAGGAGGGCTGGAGCCTCGGGCGAGCGGCGAGCTTCGCCTACGATTCGACCGCTTTCCCGATGCTGACGGGCACCCTCGTCATGATCGCCGGCTTCATCCCGGTCGGCTTCGCCGCTTCAAGCGCGGGTGAGTACTGCTACTCGATGTTCATGGTGGTCTTGATCTCGCTGTCGGCGTCCTGGGTCGTCGCCGTCCTGTTCTCGCCGTTGCTCGGCACCCTGATCCTGCCGAAATCGCTGCCGAATCACGGCCATGGCGGCGGCCGGATCATGAAGGCCTACGAGCGCGCCCTGGCCTGGGTCCTCGGTCATCGTGCCCTCACCCTCACGGTGGCGGTCGTGGCCTTCGCGGCGTCCCTCAGCGCCTCCACCTACCTCGAGCAGCAGTTCTTCCCGCCCTCCGACCGGCCCGAGCTCCTGGTCAGCCTGACACTGCCGCAGAACGCGTCCCTGGAGGCCACGGATCGAGAAGCGCGGAAGCTGGAAAAACTGCTCAAGGACGACCCCAACGTCGAGCGCTTTTCGACCTATATCGGCTCCGGCGCAATCCGTTTCTACTTGCCGATGGAGGTGCTGCTGCAGAACGACAACGTCACCCAGACGGTGGTGATCGCCAAGGGCATCAAGGAGCGCGACGCGCTACAGGCCAAACTCGCTGCAACGTTCAAGACCGAATTCCCGGGCCTTATCGCCCGCGCGACGCCACTGGAACTCGGCCCGCCGGTCGGCTGGCCGCTCAAGTACCGCATCACCGGCCCCGATCAGACCAAGGTGCGCGACATCGCCGGGCAGCTCGCCAACCTCATCTCGGCCAACCCGGACACGCGGGAGGTGCACCTGCTGTCGGGCGAACCGCAAAGGAGTGTCCTCGTCGCAATCGACCAGACCCAGGCACGAGCGCTGGGGCTTTCGTCCGAGGAGGTGGCGAGCAACATGGCGGCGATCTTCTCCGGCACGACGGTGACGACCGTGCGCGACCGGGACCGGCTCGTCGACGTGATCGTGCGCGCGCAGGTCGGCGAGCGCACCGATCTGGCGACCCTCGCCAATCTGCAGATCCGCACCGCCCAGGGCCATACCATCCCGCTGTCACAGATAGCCAAACTCAGCTACGGCGTTGAGGATCCGATCGTCTGGCGGCGGCAACGTCTTCCGCTTGTCACCGTTCAGGCCGATGTGTACGAGGGCCTTGAGGCGGCGACTGTCGTACACGCGCTCGCACCCGCCGTGGCTGAATTCGCCGCCGGACTGCCCAAAGGCTACAAGGTCGAAACGGGCGGCGCGGTCGAAGAGGCGGCCAAAGGCAGTCACTCGCTCGCTGCCGTCCTGCCGGTGACGGCGCTCGTGATGTGCGTGCTGCTGATGGTCCAACTGCGCAGCTTCTCGCGCCTGTTCCTCGCCCTCGCGATGGCGCCATTCGGCCTGATCGGCGTCGTCCTGGCGATGCTGCCAACCGGAACGCCCATGGGCTTTGTGGCGCAGCTCGGCGTCATCGCCCTGGTCGGCATGATCGTCCGCAACGCGATCATCCTGATCGAGGAAGTGGACATCAATGTCAGCACGGGCCAGTCGCCGCGCGACGCCATCATGCACGCCGCGATGCACAGGGCACGTCCCATCGTGCTGACCGCCTGCGCAGCGATTCTCGGCATGATTCCGATCGCGCCGCAGATATTCTGGGGGCCGATGGCCTTTGCGGTCATCGGGGGGCTCGCCGTTGCGACAATCGTGACCCTCACAGTCCTGCCCTGCGCGATCTCCCTCCTGTTGCACTGGGAGAACCGCGAGCGAACGTCGCAGTTGAGCACTTTGCCGGGGAACTGATCATCGCTCGGGCCGGAACAGCGACGTCGCGCCCCTGAGCGAATTGGTGCTGCGGCAGCCCGGTGCCCTGCCCGGGCTGCCGGCCCCTTCCGTAAGGTCAGAGCTCGAATGGAATGCTGAGCTTGGCCCACAGCATGTCGCCCTCCGGGCGATTCTCCACGTCGAACTCCTTGGCCCAGCGGATCTCGGCGCTGCAGTACTCGAGGAAGGTGTAGTACAGCGCCGGGCCGACGGCGAAGACCTGGCCACGCATGCCGTCGTCCACATCCTCACCAAGGAACTGCACGGTCCTTCCATGCTGTTTGTCGTCGGTGGTCTGCTTCAGGTAGTAGCCGTTCAGGCCCAGGCGCAGGTTGTCCGTTACCCCGTAGCTGGCCGAATAGTCGAAATGGAAGATCTGCCCGGAGCGATAGTCGGTGTCGTCGTTCTCTTCGTTGAAGCTGTAGGTAGCCTTCAGCGACAGCTCGGTGCGTTCCGTAGGTAGCCAGGTGAAGGAAAACAGCGGCTTGTAGGTGTAGAAGTTGGTGCTGGTGTTGGCCAGCCGGTCGGTATCGTAATCGCCGGTGGGAAGGGTGATTTCCAGCGCGGCGCCCAGCGTGAGGGTCTTGCCCATATCCCATAGGATGATCGGGGCCAGTGTGGTATCACCGATGCTTTTCCGCTCGTCGTTCAGGCCGAAGGCGGAGACGCGCTGCCGTACATAGGGAACAGCGACGTAGCCCCCCAGCCGCCCGCCGAAGACCCGCAGCGGGCTCACATAATCCAGGCGCGCGGTGATCGAATCCGAGGTGATCTCGGCGCCGGGTACCTCGCCTCCCTGGGAGCTGAGGTTCAGCTTTCCGGCTTTGTAATGGTTGTAGTAAACGACGAAGGCGAACAGGTGGTCGGGCAGGTTGTTCACGTCCAGGGGCAGCGTGAAGAAGCCATCGGTTCCCGGCGCGATGTTGTCCACGCCGTTCTCGGTGGCGTGGACGGAGACGCTGAGGCTCAGGGCAAGGCATATCGCCAGGTGCAGCGGCGTATGCGCAAGAGTCGGATTCATGTTTGCGCTCATTCTTATTGGATACGGAGTCGCAGGTTTTGGCCCTGCTGTAGGTATAGGCCGAATTGGCCGCCGGGGTAAGGGAATTGGCGGTCAGCGGAACTGAAAAGGGGACACATTTATTTTCTCTACTCCAAACGTCCGTTCTGGCCGAAAAACTGTCTCTCGCAATCGGACGCGCTCCGCCGCCACTGTCGGACAAGGCCCCCTGAGCAATTCAGCATCACACTCGACACGTCTTCGCGCACAAAAAAAGACGCCCCGAAGGGCGCCAAAAACGCAGAATCTTGACCGACTCCTGCACCGTCGGGTGCAGGGTGGAAGAGTCAACGCAGCAGAAGGCGCAGCAATCCCTGTGTCAGCCGCCCGTAGGGTGGCTTGAGCAGGAAGCTGCCGTTGAAGCGGGCCTGGTAGAAGATCGGCCGCATCTTGCTGAAGGTCTGGAAACCCTCTTCCGCGTGGTAATGCCCCAGCCCCGAATTGCCGACGCCGCCAAACGGCAGGTTTTCCTGCAGCACGTGCAGCATCACGCTGTTGACCGAGACACCACCGGAAAGCGTCTGCCGCAGCACCTGCTGGACACGCCCCGAGTCATCGTCGAACAGGTACAGCGCCAGGGGGCGCTCATGGGCATTGATGTAGTCCACGGCCTCTTCCAGCTGGCGATAACCGAGCACGGGCAACAAGGGGCCGAAAATTTCCTCCCGCATGATCTGCATGTCATCGCGCACGCCGAACACCAGGTGCGGCGCCAGCTTGCCGGCGCGGCGCGCCTCTTCGACATCGGCCAGCGCCACTACCCGTGCCCCTTTCTCGCGGGCGTCGGCCAACAGGCCTTCGACCCGCGCCATCTGGCGGGCGTTGATCATGCAGCTGTAGTCCGGGTTGGCCCCGAGCGGCTGCGGGTAGTAGAGGGCCACGGCAGCCTTGGCGTGTTCGATGAACTCGGCCTCGCTGCCTTCCGGCAGGAACAGGTAGTCCGGGGCCACGCAGGTCTGCCCGGAGTTCAGGCACTTGCCCCAGAGAATGGTCTCGGCGGCGCCCTTCAAGGAATACCCTGGCGCCACCAGGGTCGGCGACTTGCCGCCCAGCTCCAGGGTCACGGGCGTCAGGTTCTCGCTGCAATTACGCATGATCTGCCGACCGACTTCCGGTGACCCGGTGAAGATCAGGTGATCGAACGGCAGGCGGGAGAACTGGTCGTTGATTCCCGGCCCCGGCTGAACCACGGCCACCAGGTCCTGGCTGAAACGCTGGCCGAGCAGGCGCGCCAGCAGCGCCCCGTAGCGACTGGAGTCACTGGCGATCTTGATCATCGCGCGGTTGCCGGCGGCCAGGGCACCGCAGAGCGGTCCCAGGGTCAGGTACAGCGGATAGTTCCAGGGCGCGGCGATGCCGATCACCCCGAGCGGCTGGGCGAGCAGCGCGGCACGTCCGGGCTGGAACCAGACTCCGACCCCACGGCGCTGTGGCTTCATCCAGCGCTTCAGGCACTTGAGCGCATGATTGATTTCGCTGACCAGGCCAAAGATGTCCAGCAACTTGGTCTCGTGTACGGAGCGGTGGCCGAAATCGGCTGCGATGGCGGCGGCGATTTCGTCGGCGTTGTCCAGCACCACAGACTTCAGGGCCAGCAAGTTGGCGCGACGGGTCTGATACGACGGATAGCGTTCACGGGCGAAGGACGCGCGTTGACTGGCAAAGACCTGGCGCATCTGCTCGACGGCCGGCCCGACTTGTTCGATCGACATGGGAAGAACTCCGGCGTTTCAGCGAATGCGGACCGCTTTGGCCCGTTCGAAAGCGAAATAGGAGTAGTACAGCTGGACCATCATGTACGACCAGCTCACCAGGGCAATCGTCAGGAACACCACCTTCGTCTCGTCACCGGGGATCGGGAAGAAGTCATAGATGCAGGCCACCATCAGCCCCAAAGCCGCCCCGACAGTGACGCCCAGCGCATGCCACTTCTCTCCTACACCCGCCAGCTTCCAGATGAAGTAGGCGAGGTAGAGGGTATATACCCCCCACATGGTCACGTAGTAGTAGGGAAGCGGCTTGACCATGAAGTCTGCCTTGATCAGGACGAAGGTCGCCGCAAAGGTGACCACGAATATCAAGGCGTCCTTGAATGCCGAGGGTTTGAAGCTATGGGTGACGGCCATCAGGCCGAGGACGGCGACGATGGGGATACCAAAGCCACGGGAGAAGGCGTCGAGGAAGTACGAGATGCTGTAGTTGATCTTCGCCAGCCCCGGCAGGTCCGCCTGGATCAACATCCAGATCAACAGATTGGAGCCGGAGAACGCGACGATCATCCACTCGAAGCCGAGCAGGTAATTACCCCGTCTGACGAATTTCGCCCCGTAGATGTATCCGCACAGCACCAGCAGGACGCAGGAAAGCAGCGCCAAAGTCTCTTTGATATCCATGGTAATAGCCTCTGATCTTGGTTACTTCGCCGCTGGAGCGAGTGCTGCCAGGTAGTGGGAAAGTGCCTTGCGATCGTCCGGAGACAGGTTCGCGGTGACGGCCTTCATCGAGCCGGTCGGGTCGGTTCGCCGGCCCTCGGCGAAGGCATCCAGCTGCGCCTGGAGGTAGTCGACCCCCTGCCCGGCCAGACGCGGGAATTGCGCCTGCCCCATCAGCGTGGCGCCATGGCAGGCCGCACAGGCTCCGGCCGCCACCAGCTTCTCGCCTTTCTCGCGCAAGGCGGGATCGGGCTGGAACCCGCGGTTTTCGATGGCAGGCTGGCGGGCGAAGTAGTCCGCCAGATGCGTGATCTCGTCCTCGCTCAGGGTCTTGGCAAGCGGCTCCATGTTCGGGAAGCTCCGCTGGCCTTTGGCGAAGCTGTGGAGCTGTGCCGTCAGATAAGCGGCAGGCTGCCCCGCCAGGCTCGGATAACGCTGGTGCAGAGAGCTGCCGTTAGCGCCGTGGCAACCGGTGCAAGCATCGGCTACCTGCGGCCAGGCGCCTTCGGCCTCATAGGCCTTGGTGGTGGTTTCGATATGGTCCAGCAGGTAGTAGAGGCCGACCAGGTCGCGCCCGAACAGGGCCGCCAGTACGGCGAGCAGCACGCCGATACCCAGCAGTAGTTTCTTCTTCATTGCCGCCCCCTATGCCTTGAGCAAGGAATTGAGCGCTTGCAGCGCGCTCTGGTGACCCGAGCGCACGGCGCCGTCCATGTACCCAGCCCAGATTTCGGCGGTCTCGGTGCCCGACCAGAAAAGGTTGCCGCAAGACGGCCGCAGGGATTCACCATGGGTGGTCCAGAAACCCGGCGGGATCGCGGAGACGCAGGTGATGCTCCAGGGATCGGCCTGCCCCCAGTCATGCTCGTGATAGGCAACCGGGTTCAACGCCTCGTCGCCCAGGGACCGCGCGTAGACCTCTGTCAGCACCTGTTGCGCGGCCTTATGGTCCGAAGGCACCTGGGCGTTGACGATGAAGGCATTGATGACGCCGATTTCCCCGCCAGGCGGCGAGTTGTCCCAGGCCCAGAGCACAGGGCCCTTGACCTGGATGGTGTGCCCGTTCAGGCCCTTCTCGCGCCAGAACGGCCGCTTGTAAACCATCGCCGTCTTGCGTGCCGGACTGTGGGCCGGCCAGGCACGCTGCAGGGCTGCGCGCCCTTCCGGTAGCGGCGGATCGAAGCGGACCTGGTTGCACAGGGCGGGATGGATGGCCACGATCACCCGGCGGGCGCGGATTTCCCCCTGGTCCGTGTGCAGCGTGACCACGTCGGTATTCCAGCCGGAAATCTCACGGACCGGGCACGCCAGGCGCACCTTGTCGCCAAGCTGCTCGGCCATCCTGATGCACAGAAGCTGCGAGCCGCCGACGAAGCGAGTGCCCTGGGCGCTGTCCTTGATCGAGTCGAGCTTCATATAGTCGCAGCTCGCCGAATTGACCATCGAGAGGAAATGCAGAAGCCCCATCTTGGCCGGCGGCACGCCACAGGTGAGTGTGAAGCTGGTGTCCCAACCCGAACGGTCCTCGGGCTTGATGTTCTGCTGCGCCAGCCAATCGCCCGCCGAGAGCTTGTCCAGTTCGGCGGCCCGCGGAGACTTCCAGGGCGAGCCGGAAGGCACGTCGCGGGACAGCTCGCTGAGCTTGGCGGCGACAGCCTCATCGGTGCCGAAGGTGCCCTTCAGGTCGATCGCCAGGCGCCCTTTCTCGCCGCCCAGGATGACGGTTTTCCCCTCGCAGTAGGTCGGGAAGGTCCCCACATCCAGCTCGCGGGCGAGATCCGCCACGGCCGTCTGGCCAGGACCGATCCACTGGCCGCCCACTTCGGAGACGTAGCCCGAGCCCAGGTCGTGGTTGAGCACCCTGCCCCCGACCCGGTCCCGTGCTTCCAGGACCACGAAGGAATTGCAGCCGGCTTGTTGCAGGTCCCGCGCTGCAGTGAGGCCGGCGATCCCCGCGCCAATGATGGCGATGTCGAGTACGCCATCGGCGTTGTCACGGGCGCCTTGCGGACGCTCGCTGGCGCCCGCCAGTCCCGCGTGCAGGCCAAGGCCACCCACGGCCGCCGTGGCACCGGCGAACTTCAGCAGCTGCCGCCGATTCAAATCAAAGGATGAAGATGAGGTGGGCTTGTCAGCCATACAAGGAGCCTCACGCAATTGTTATTTGGATTCGTCACTTGCCGGAGCACGGCAGTGCGGCTTCGGGCAAACAGCGACAGGACTGACTCAGGCGCCTAGCGGGCTGAGGACCGACCGGCGTCGCAACTGCACGCCGAACATGACCATCCACAGGGGGAAGATCAGCACGACGACAACCAGCAAGGCAGCAGTGAACGCCTCCAGCTCCCGGAAGAATCCGGCTACGAAGTAGAGCCCGAAGCACCAGCCGACAATCTTCAGCGGCAGCAGTACCGAAGCTCCCCAGCCCGCTCTCTTCAGGTGGCCGCCAACGACCAGCCCCCAGAACAGAACGACAGGCCCTTCGCACCACCACAGGCCCCGTTGGCTGCCGATCGCGATGGTCGTCCAGGCAGTTTCGGCGGCAGCCTTCGCGGCCTCCCCACCTGCAGCATGGAGTTCGGCAAGCGGATTCAGCACGGCCAATTGCAGCCCCGCCCCGACCACGCCCAGCACGACATAAGTGGTGATCGCCAGAACGGCCATATCACCCAGGGCGCCCGCCTCGCTGCGAAAGCGGTTCCAGAGGTAACCGCCGATCGCCAGCAACGGCAGGTAGAAGCCCAGGACGTCGGCGAACATCGACAGCCGGAAGTACTGCCGCGCCTCGGCGGGCAAGGTCAGCATCGAGGCGCCTTGCAGCGTCACCGCCATGTCGCCGTGCGTCACCATGACCATGAAGATGACGTTCAGGTAGGCAAAGATGCCGCCCAGGATCGCGGCCCAGGCCGTCACGCGTACAGCTCCGTTCGAGCAGGTATTCATAAGTACTCCATGAGTTGAAAGAGATGGCCGAAGCCGGGGCCATCGACCGCCGGCGTTGGCGGTCAGCCGGAGGCGGCGCCACGCACCCTGCGATTTACAAAGCGGTCCATTCCGTTCGCGCCCATCAGCGCACCCTTGATGGCGCACCATTGCAGCGGTTCGGGAAGCGTGGAAGGCGTCTTGTGGCGCAACGCCGCGAGCAGCGGGTGTTCGATGCCACCGATCCGCTCGGCCAGCAGATAGCCGACCAGGGACTGGGTGCCGACGCCGTGCCCCGAGCAGCCAGCGGTGTAGAGGATGTTCTGCTGCGGTCCGGTTTCCCCCACCACGGGCAAGGCGTCGTACGCCAGGCTGATGTAGCCGCTCCAGCAGGCGCGGATGGCAATGCCCCGCAAGGTCGGGAAACGTTCGTCCAGGGCCTGAACCAATGCGCCATAGGCGGCCGTGTCCGGCTGGTTTGGCGTTCGCGAACCGTAGGCATAGCCAAGCTGCTTGGTCGTAACCAGAAGCGTGTCGCGCGCCGTCAGGCGGTGGCTTTCCATGGTCCAGTGGGGTGTCACCACGCCCTCTCGTCCCGCCCAGCCGAGGGAGGCCAGTTGCGCCTTGGACAGCGGCTCGGTTTCGATCGCAGAGACCCGCAATGGCGCCACCTTGTCGCGCAAGAGGCCGAGCTGCGGCGTATAAGCATTGGTGGCGAGCACCATGAATGGCGCGCTGGCGGTGCCCCGCGCGGTCTTGCAGGTGATGGTCGGGCCTTCGCTGTAGGACAGCAGGGAGGTCTGCTCGTACAACTTCACGCCAGCCTTCAGCGCTGCGCGCCGCAACCCCATCACGTACTTGCCGGGGTCCAGCGTGCCGCCATGCTGCACGCAGCCGAACAGGAAGGCCGGCGGAATACCCCGTGCACGCATCTCAGCCGAATCCACGAAGCGGGTGACGGAGCCCAGCTCCGCACCTTGGGCCATGCTGTGCCGCAGCCTCTTTTCCTGGGACGGATGCACTACCGCGCGGATGAGCCCGCTCGGGTTGTAGTCGCAGTCGATGGCGAGTTCGCGCAGCCGTCTTTCCACATAGGTCACGCCCTCGTCGTAGAACTTGACGATCCCCTTGGCCTGCTCATGGCCCACGCGCTTGAGAAAGAGCTCGAACTCGATGCCCATGCTGCCGGCGAGGTAGCCCGCATTTCGCCCGCTCGCACCGAAGCCGGCGAACTCCTGCTCAAGGACGATGACCTTCGCCCCCATGGCCGTGAGTTCCAGTGCAGTGGACAGGCCAGCGAAGCCGGCACCGACCACGATCACGTCGGCGCTGACATCGCCCACCAGTTCCGGCTGCAGATCGTCAGGCTTTTCCACCCATCCGCCAATGAGACGAAATCTCTCGGTCAAGGGGCTTCCCTTTGATTCTTCTGCAAGACGAGTCGCGAACATGGAGATGTCTCCTGGGAAGCTTTTGTTGTTTTGTCAAACTCTAACGCTGGCAAATATTTTACGCAACATTTGTTATGCAAATAAAATCACAGCACGAAACCACCCACAGGCACATCACTGAGATGCCCGTTTCAAAGCAGTTCCAGACGGAATACGTCAGAAAAAGAAGGACTGAGCCCTCTCCGGAGAGGGCGTCGCAGTAACGCGAGGCCCCGATCATCGGAGCGGAAAATCTCCTGGGGACTGAACGCGAAAAACCAGGCCGGATCAGTCCCGCGGATGGACGGCGCCGTGGGTCAGAATTCCATCAGCGTTGCGCCACGAGCGATGGCCAGGCGGCAGTCGGTCACGATGCGCTTAACAAGCTCGGCACAACTCGGCACATCATCGATCAGGCCGATGGTTTGCCCCGCCCAGAGCAGCCCGCCGTTCACATCCCCACTTTCCAGGGCGGCACGCCCACGTGCGCCGGCCACCAGAGGCCTGATGTCCTCGAAGGTCGCACCCGGCTGACGCTCGATCGCGACCACTTCCTCCGACACAGCGTTGCGGAACACGCGACCGGTATTGTTGAAGGGCCGGAAAATGAGCTTCGTGTCCCGCTCATTACCCGCCGCCAGCGCGGCCTTGATGTCCTCGTGGATCGGCGCTTCCTTGGTCAGCATGAAGCGTGTGCCCATGTTGATCCCCTCTGCGCCCAGCATCAGCGCTGCGGCCATCCCACGGCCATCGGCGATACCGCCCGAGGCGATGACGGGAATGCGCAGGGCGGCACTGGCGGCGCGTATGAGCACGAGTCCCGGCACGTCATCCTCGCCGGGATGCCCTGCCGCCTCGAAGCCATCGATGCTGATCGCATCGACGCCGGCGCGCTCGGCGGACAGCGCGTGGCGAACCGAGGTGCACTTGTGGATGATCTTCACCCCGGCCGATTTGAATCGCTCGATGAAATCGGCAGGACTGCGCCCAGCGGTTTCCACCACCTTCACGCCACTCTCGATGATGGCCGTCACGTAATCCGCGTAAGGAGGCGGTGTGGTAGTCGGCAGGATGGTGAGGTTCACGCCGAACGGCTGGTCCGTCAGGGAACGGCAGCGCGCGATCTCCGCCGCCAGGGCATCAGGCGTCGGCTGAGTCAGTGCGGTCAGCACACCCAGCGCACCCGCGTTGGAAACCGCGCTTGCCAGCTCGGCACGCCCCACCCATTGCATTCCACCCTGAATGATCGGAAAGCGCGTTCCCGTCAGTTCCGTAACTCTCGTATGCATAAAGGCCCACCAGGCTGTCATGTAAGTTGTTCGAGTCGCGCGCATCCGTCCGCGCCGAAGCGGCCCGGATACAGGTCATCTAATTTAAATAACGACAGTTATATTATTTTTCGTGAACCACCGCTGGCAAGGACCGTTCAACCCGGAGCCGAAGCTCCGGGCGAAAGGCAGCGGCAGTCGTGCCAAAGACCAGCCCTGTGCTCATGGCGTCTGCGCCGGGATGACACCGCGTCGGGAGAACAGCAGCGGAGCGTCCCGCCCGGTGAAGAGTGCCGCCGTCAGCGAAACGCCATCGGCGGTCCGCTGCTCCTCGAAGGTGTGGCCGCCATCGCGGCTGCTCACCATCAGTCCATCGAGTCCGACCGCAACCACGTGCGGACCGGACACCGCGATCGACGTGATCGAGCTCTTGCCCTCCAGGGCGACGCGCTGCCAGGACGCACCGTCCGCCGAACCGTGCAGCAGGGTGCCGCGCTGACCGCCGACCAGCAGGCTGCCGTCGGCCATTACCGCCCCGCTCCACAAGGTGCCCTCGTAGCCGGTGTCCAGGTAGCGCCAGGTCTTGCCGCGATCATCAGAGCGCAGCAATTGGCCCCGCTCGGCGGTGGCGTAGAGGCTGCCGCGGCCATCCGCGAACAGGCCCATCAGGTTGAGGTCCGCGCGGCTATAGCCAGGCGGTGCCTGCAGGGTCTGCTCGTTCCAGGTTTTGCCGCCATCCTCGGTGGTCAGCACCCGGGACCAGAGCCCCACGGCGACACCCTGCCGCGCATCGAAGAAATGCACGGCGAACAGCGGCCGGTCCTCTTCGCTGGACAGGCGCTGGACATCCCAGGTCTCGCCGCCGTCGGCGCTGGCCAGGATCGTCCCCCACTGGCCCACCGCCCAACCGTGGCTGGCGTCGGCGAAGCTGACCCCGGTGAGCAACGTCGACACCGGTACGGACCGTGCCTGGCGGAAGCTCCGTCCCTGATCGTCGGAGATCAGCACCATGCCGTGGTCGCCCACCGCCACCAGGCGGTCCGTGGCGTGTGAGGCGCCCAGCAGCATGGCCTGGGCGGCATTCGCCGAGGGAGTCGCCGCCTGCGGTTGCAACGCGGCGGCTTGTACGGAAGCCAGGGGCATCAGGGCTGCCAGCACGGCACCCAGGACTGTGTTCAGGTATCCCATGCTTTTCTCCTCAATGCGCCAGCGCGCCGATCATGCGCACCGGGCGCTTGCGCGGGAACGCCCGCTCCAGCCACACGGCGAAGGCCGGCAACACGGTCATGGCCATGACCATGTTGACCATGAACATGAAGGCCAGCAGCTTGCCCATGTCGGCCTGGAACTTGAGGTCGGAGAAGGCCCAGGTGGCTACGCCGACCGCTAGGGTGATGGCGGTGAAGATGGTCGCCACACCCACTTCCAGCAGCGAGTGCTCCACCGCCTTGACGATGGGCTGGCCGTGGGCCTGGTGCAGCTGGATGCGGTTGTAGATGTAGAAGGCGTAATCCACGCCAATGCCCACGGCCAGCACCATCACCGGCAAAGTGGCGATGGTCAGGCCGATCTGCAGCTCCTTCATGAACCAGTAGCCGATGAAGGTCCCGATGGTCAGCGGCAGGCAGCAGACCAGCACCGCGCGCAGGTCGCGATAGACGACCAGCACCAGCAGAGCGATGGCGGCGTAGACGTAGAGCAGCATCGGTGTCTCGCTCTTCTCCACCTCCTCGTTGATGGCGGCGATCACACCGGCGTTACCGGAGGCAAGCCGCACGGCAATGCCCGGCATGGGGTACTCGCTGCGGAAGGCCTTGGCGGCCTCGATCACCCGGTGGATGGTGGTGGCCTTATGGTCAGCCAGGTACAGGTGCACAGCGGTCATGCTGCAATCGCCGCGCATCAACCCCGGGATGCGCGCCACTTCGGCAGCGAGCGAGGAATAGTTCATCGGGTCGATGGGCACCGCGCTCATCTTCGGGTTGCCTTCGTTGTAGCCTTCGTTGAACTGGCGCATCGCGGTGGAGAAAGAAGCCACCGAGAGCACGCCGGGCACACCCTCCATCGCCCAGACGAAGCGGTCCTGGTATTGCCCCAGGGCGACGTCTTCGCAGGCCGTCGCGGCGCCCTCCCCGGTCTCCTCAGGGCGTGCCTCGAAGACCACGCTCAGCCAGTCGAGACCGATGTCGTAGTTGCTGGCGATGGCCACTGCGTCCAGGTTGAAACGCGAATCCTCGCGCAGCTCCGGTGCGCCGGCCTGGAGCGAGCCGACGACGCGGTCATGGCTTTGCCAGACCGCCGTGGCGAACACCAGCAACGCGACAACGAGTACCAGGCGCGCGTTGCGCCATTCCGCCAGCTTCGCCAGGCCATGCAGCCAGCGGGTGCGCCGTTCGCGGGAGCGCTCCTCGGCGGCGGCGTAGTTGCCGTCCACCTTCAGCATCGAGGCCACCAGCGGCAGCATCACCAGGTTGGTGATGATCTTGTAGGCCACGCCGAGAGACGCGGTGATAGCCAGCTCGCGCACCATGGGAATGGGGATCAGCACCAGGGTCACGAAGGAAACGAAAGCCGTCACCAACGCCAGGGTGCCGGGGATCAACAGGCCAATGAAACTGGAGCGCGCCGCCGCCTCGACGCTCTTGCCGACAGCAATCTCGCGAACGATGAAGTTGATCTGCTGCACGCCGTGGGACACGCCAATGGCGAACACCAGGAACGGCACCAACACCGCAAGTGGATCGAGACCGTAACCGAGCAGGCGCAGGCTGCCGAACTGCCAGACCAGCGAAGCCATCGAGCAGCCCAGGGCCAGCAGGGTGAAACGCATCGAGTGGCAGTACCAGTAGACCGCCGCCGCCGTCAGCAGCAGTGCGAGCAGGCAGAATTCCAGCACCGCCGATGCGCCGTCGGCGATATCGCCGATCTGCTTGGCGAAACCGATGATCTGGATTTCGAAGCCGGCGTCCTCGAACTGCTGGCGGATCTGCTTTTCCAGCACGCCGTTATACGCCACGTAGTCCAGGCGTTCACCCTTGGCGTCGTACTCATTGAGCTCGGCCGTGATCATGGCGCTGCTCTGGTCGCGGGAGACCAGGGTGCCGATGAAACCGCCCTGGGCGGTGGAGTCGGCAATGCGGGCGATGATGCTTTCATCCAGCCGATCCGGCGTCACCGTTCCCGGCACCAGCGGATCGGCGCGGAAGCCTTCCTCGGTGATCTCGTTGACGAAGGCGTTGGGCGTCCACAGGGACCGCACGCTGCTGCGCGAAATGCTGGGCAGGAAGATCACCGCCTGGGTGACGTCATACAAGCGTCTCAGGCCCGCTTCGGTCCAGATGTTGCCCTGGCGAGCCTTGACCACGATGGTCAGGCGGTTCGCCCCCAGGAGGTCTTCGCGGTACTGCTCGAAGGTTTCCACATACTCGTGGCCGATGGGCAGTTGCTTCTCGAAACCGGCATCCATGCGCAGCTGCACGGCGAACCAGGCCATGCCCAGGGTGAAGAGGACCAGGATCGCCAGCACCAGCCGGCGATGCCCGAACAACAGGTCCTCGATGCGCGGCAGGACGCCGCGCACCGGGGTTTCCGACAACTTTACAGAACTGTTCACGACAGGCCTCACAGAGAACGCGAAATCACGACGCCGACGTAGTCACGGTCACGCAGCAGTTGGTCGTAGGGGGTATCGCCGCCCATGAACTTTGCGTAGTTGAAAGAGACCTGCCAGCTGGCGGGGTTACGCACCAGGTTCAGGTACAGGTTCATGCTGCTGGAGTCCTCGGTGAAGGTCATCGCCAGGTTCGGCGTACGCCCGCCCAGGGAGCGCGAGTAGAAGATCCCCGGCGTAACCTGCCAGCCCGGAATCAAGGTGCCGTCGTAGGTGAGGCTCAGATCGAGGTTGATGCCCTTGGACGTCTTGTCACCCTTGGCGGTGGGCGCAGTGGCCGGGTCCAGCTGCCAGGTGTAGGCACCCGGCGCAACGGGCTCGCCATCGAACTCGTCATGCAGGCCCGGGTAGTGGATCACCACCAGCTCGGTCAGCAGGGTACCGGTGCTGGCGCCGGTGAAATCCAGCAGCGCGGGCGAGTTGGAGGGCGTCATGCTGTACAGGCCGGTCAGGTGCCACTGGAACTTTTTCTCGTCCTTCCAGCATTCGCCGCCGTTGCTGGCACAGAGGTCGATGGCGGCGTTGAGCGGCACCGCGTCCTTGGGCCGGTAGGAGAGCTCCGTGCCGACAGCCCAGTCGCCAATCGGCATGTTGGCGCTGATGCCGTAGAGCATGCGGTCTTCCGGATAGACCCACTCCTGCGACAACGCGAAGGTGTTCGGGTCGAGCAGCTGCATGGTCAGCGATGGCAACTTGTCGTGGTAGCGCATCACATAGAGGCCGTAGTTGACGTCGCTGTCCTCCGGCTGCCAGCGCAGTGAGAGGCCCCACTGCCCGCTGTCACGCGCGTCCTTGTCAACGAAACCGTAGGTCTCCATGCCCTTGCCCAGGGCCTGGGTCGTGGACCAGTAGCTGCCGACCGGCGGGACTTCACTCTTGTTCCAGCCGAACTGGTAGTAGGCCTCGACGTTCAGCCCGGAGCCCAGGCCCGAGGCGACGCTGAGCATCGGCGCCGGCAGCACGGCCTCCTTGAGCTGGACGCCAGGGCGCGCGAGTGCCTGGTAGTCGTAGGCGTTGGTGGCGTTGATCCCGCCCACCACGAACAGGCTCTCGCCCCAGTTGATCACCTGATTGCCCAGGCGCGCGCGGACGCGCTGGTCGCCCACATCGAAGCTCTTGCTCACCCACAGGTCGAGCAGGCGCGCCTTGAACTCCAGGTCGTCGCGAGCGGCGTCGGTCAGCCCGTCGCTGCCGACGCCCGGTGGCGTGTTGAACGACAGCGCGCCCGTGGTATCGCTGGCGGCGAAGTCGCGAATCCAGCTGCCACGGGCCATGAAGGTGAAGTCCTCCGGCAGCTTCAGCAGCAGCTCGTGGGTGCCTTTCAGGTAGTTGGTGAACAGGTCGCCCTTGTCATAGTTCAGGTTGCCCTGGTCACCGATGCTGGAGGTTTGCGCCAGGCAACCGGCGGGCGGATGGTGCCCAGTGGCGCCGACGTTGATCAGGTCACAGCTCTGCGACTGAGTGCGCAGCCCCATGCCGTAGGAAATGGTGGAATCGAACGAACCCCGGATGTTTTCGGTTTCAAAGGTGAATCCCATCGCCAGGGGAGTCACGCACGCAATAGCAAGGCCTGAAGCTTTTGTGATTGTTCTTTTCATGTTGGCTCTCGAATGGCGGAGGTTCAGCGTTCGCTGATGGCACGCAGGTTGTCGGAGGTGTAGAAGTCACGCTTCAGGCGGGGATTGCCGGTGCTTTCGGTGATCCAGCGATGGTCGTTCTTGCCCACGCCGATGGACGTCATGTCGTAGAGGTAACGGCCGTCCACCAGGTTGTACTGGGCCTGGGCCTCCATATCGCAGGTGCCGGTCTCGTACACGGGAATGGTGTAGCCCTCGCGAACCTTCCAGATCTGCCCCTGCTTGTCGTAGTCCACCGCCATCAGGCCGTTCCAGCTGTCTTCGTCGACATAGAACAGGCGCTTAGGTGCCTGGTGGCGCATGCCCTGGCGCACATTGGCCTCGACCACCCAGACGCGGTGCAGCTCGTAGCGGCGGAATTCCGGTGCAATGGAGTCCGGCTTGGCCACGTCCTCGATCTTCGCGGAGGCGTCATAGGCGCCGAAGGCGTTGTAGGGCACCAGCAACTCCTGCTTGCCCACCAGCTTCCAGTCGAAGCGGTCCATCGGCCCGAAGAAGATGTTCGATTCGTCGATGGTGTACTGGTTGTCGAGGCCGATCTGCGGGGCGTCGTAGGAATACGACGGCATCCGGCGCACGCGACGCTGGCCAGGGAAGTAGTAGAAGGTGGTCGCCTGCTCGCCGGCCTTGGTGGAGATCACGCCGGACTGTCCCGCCAGGGCGGCAGGCTCCATGTAGGAGAAGTAGGTGGAGCTCTCCAGACGGTCGAAGGAAGAGAACAGCTGACTGCCCTTCTCACCCCAGGGCGTGAAAATGAACCAGTCGGTGGAGGTCCGCAGCCAGTCGCCGCCGCCCTTGCGCGGCGAAAGCCCGGATACGGTCTTGGACATGTCAAAGCCTACGCCGCGGTAGCGCATCTTCATGTTCCACATCACCTCGGCGCCGGTAGTCGGCATCGGGAACGGCACGCCGGGGACGTGGGCGTCCTGCAGGGCCACCCCGTCGGAATCCAGGCTGGCGAAGCCGACGTTCTTCTTCGTGTTCTCAGCCACGAAATCCGGCACGCCGCAGCTGCGACGGGTCGGGTACACGTCCATGCGATAGCCCGGGATTTTCTTGAACAGCTCCAACTGGCCGGGGGACAGCTTGCTCGCATACTGCGCGACGTTGTTCGCGTCGATGCTGTACAGCGGCTTGTCGCCCTTGAACTTCCAGTGCTGGCCGCGCACCTGGCCGTAGCTCCAGCCCTCATCCTGCTGGCCGGGCGGCGTCCAGGCAGGGATCGCCCCATCGGCGCTCGCGGCGACCTCTCCCCCCAACGGCGTCAACGTGGTCCCCAGCCGGGAAGCATCGCTCTCCGCAGCCTGAACCGAACAGAAGGCGGCCGATGCCGCCAGCGCTACCAGCAGTTGCCTGACCCCAGCCGGGGTGAAATTGCCGACATCGGGGCGCTGAATCACGTCTTTCATTGGAAGGTCCTCATGGGGCTTTGACCGGCCACCCGAGCTTCCTGGAAGGACGAAACGGGCTGTGCCAGACTGCTGATCATCTGACTTGATCAATTGACCAAGTCGAATGATCAAGAGCAAGCCCTATGCCAACCATGAACAAAGTAATTTTTCCTTTTATATTCATGTAGTTATATTTTTTATAACAATTGTCATGTGATACCTGAAACCCCAAAAGCGCACCAACTTGCTTCAGTCGCATGCACCAACATGGGTATTTACGGAACAATTGTTACCTTAATTCTCCGGGACTGGAGAAAAGAAACACCTGGGAGGGTTCCACATTGGTTGGCCGGCCACCGGAAAGGCGCCATGGATGGATACATATCGCTCCATGACGCCGCGAAGGGGCATGGGGTAGCATCCGCCGGCGCTGCCCCAGCCTGGGCATTAGCGGCATAGCGACAGGAACGGAGAATTTTTCATGGCCAGAGTGGGCGCTGAACTGCGCAGACAGGACTTCGTGAAGGCGACAGTCAAGGTGATTGCCGAGCATGGCGTGGCCAACGCCACGACGCGGCGCATCGCTGCTGCCGCAGGCTGTCCCCTCGCCTCGCTTCACTATGTATTCCGCACCAAGGACGAGCTCCTGTACGCAGTCTACGAATCGCTCTTCAGCCTGCCGCAGCAGTCCCTCGACCAGGTACCCGCTGGCACCACTGCGTCAGAGACGGCGGCCGGAATGTTGCGTCAGGTGGTCAACTGGTTCTCGACCAATCCAGATCTGGCCCGGGCGCAATCCGAGCTCTTCATCTGGGCCATGCGCAACAGACCCGAGATGGCGAGCAAGATCTATTCGGTGAGCACCGAGGCGACGGAGCATGCCCTCGAACGTGCCGTTGGTGAGCAGCTCGACGAGACTGCCTTGAAAGCCATCAGCCGCCTGCTCATCCAGTTGTTCGATGGCCTGCTCGTCGCTTGGTCCGCCCATGGCGACCTGGAGCGACTGCACGCGGAAACGGAAACCGCCTGCCGGGCGCTGGCCTTGCTGGTGGAGCAGCACTGAGCCGCCGGGTGCTCTGCTCCACGACTGAAGGCATTGCCCGCTGCCTCACATGCTGCTGACCAAGTGCCCTCCATCAACCGCCAGCACGCTGCCGGTCATGAAGGACCCCGCCTCACTGGCCAGCAGCAGGAATGGTCCTTCCAACTCCTGCAGCTCTCCCAGGCGACGCATGGGCACGATGTTGCGGATGTAATCGCCGCCCTTGTCGCCCTCGAAGAAAGCCTCGTTCATCTCGGTCTTGAAGTAGCCGGGGGCGATGGCGTTGACCCGGATTCCATAGCGCGCAAATTCCAGCGCCAGCGACTTGGTCAGTTGCACCACGCCTGCCTTGGCGGCGCAGTAATGGCTGTACCCCGTCGCGACACGCAGCCCGAGGATGGACGCAACATTGACGATGCTGCCGCCGCGTCCGCTGCGGGCCATGCGTTGCGCGGCAACCTGGGCCACTCGCCAGACGCCGTCGAGGTTGGTCGCGAGCATGGCACGCCAGTCTTCCTCGCTGATGTCCAGCGGCCGCTGACCGTTTCCGATACCCGCATTGTTGAGCACCACATCGACCACTCCGAAGTGTGCTTCGGCCGCATCGAAGGCTGCCTCGACGCTGGCTCGATTGGTGACATCGAGGCTGACCGGCAGCACTTGGCCGTGCTCCCACTCGATGTCCGCTGCCACCTGCTGCAGCCTCTCAAGACGGCGTGCCGCCAGCACCACACGGGCACCAGCACGAGCGGCCAGCCGCGCCAGGTGCGCACCGATGCCACTGGAGGCGCCGGTAATCAGCACCACGCGATCGGCGAGGGAAAAATTGCGGATATAGGGGTGAGTCATGGGAAAACCTCGGACAGATAGAACTTGCACCCCGCCCCACCGCTGAACAGGCAAGGCGAGATGCCGGGGCAAAGATGAATCGGGGACTGGACGCATCCCGTCGGGCAGACGCGCGGCTGCGATCAACGAATGCCAGACCAGGCTTCCCACCTCCCCCGGAAACGGTGTCGTGCAAGGGCTGGCGTGGTCGCCCTCGTACGAACCCATTTCCGGAGCAGGGGAACCCTCAGAAGCGCTCTATACGCTTGCGGCCGGCAGCCACCAGGCGCTCCAGCAGCGGTGCCGGCTTGAACCACGTCTCGCCGTATTCGCCCAAGGTCTGGCGGTAGCGCTGGAGGCCGACCAGTAGATTGCCGAGGCCCAGTTGCTCGGCGTAGTGCATTGGGCCGCCCAGGTGGGCGGGGAAGCCATAGCCGTTGATCCACACCAGGTCGATATCCCCTGCGCGCAGGGCAATGCCCTCATCCAGCAATTGGATGCCCTCGTTGATCAGAGTGAACAGGCAGCGCTCCAGGATTTCCTGGTCGTCCATCGGGTCTCGCGGAATCTCCAGCTCACCCGCAAGACGCTCGGCCAGCGCGATCACCTCCGCGTCGTCCTTGCGATTCCGACCCTCATGGAGATAGAAGCCGCGCCCGGTCTTCTGGCCGTATCGCCCCATGGCATGCAGCTCTTCGCCCAAGCGGCAGTAGCTCGCATCGTGGGAAATGCCGGCCCGATTGGAATCGCACGCCAGGAAACCCATATCGATGCCGGCCAGATCGAGCATGCTGAACACACCCATGTTCAGGCCCAGCTCGGTGAGCACACGATCCACCTGAGCCGGTGTCGCGCCCTCCAGCACCAGTCGATTGGCCTCGCGGGCGTACGGCTCGAACATGCGGTTACCGATGAAGCCGGAACCAACGCCGGAAATCACCGGCAACTTGCCAATACGCCTGGCGGTGTCCAGGACGGTGGCCAACACGTCGGGTGCGGTGACCTCGCCCCGCACCACCTCGACCAGACGCATGGCACTGGCGGGGCTGAAGAAATGCAGTCCCACCACGTCATGCGGGCGTGTCACGGTGGCCGCGATGGCGTCCAGATCCAACGACGAGATGTTGGTCGCCAGAATCGCACCCGGCTTGCACACCTTGTCCAGGGTGCGGAACACCTGCTGCCTGACCTCCGGCGTCCCGAAAACCGCCGCGATCACCAGGTCGGCCTCGGACAGGTCCGCGTAGTCAAGGGTGCCGAAGATCAGATCCATGCGTGACTGCACTTGCTCGGGGCGGAGCCTGCCGCATCGGACGCTGCTCTCGTAGTTGCCACGAATCTGCGTCAGGCCCCGGTCCAGGGCCTGTCCATCGCTCTCCAGCAGGGCGACCGGAATACCGGCATTAGCGAAGCTCATGGCAATCTCGCCACCCATGGTGCCGGCGCCAATCACCGCAACTCGCATGATCTTGCGCAGCGGCAGATCGGCACATACACCGGGAATCCGGGCCGCCTCGCGCTCGGCAAAGAACACATGGCGAAGAGCCTTTGACTGACGAGAAGACTCTGCCTGCCTGAACAGCGCCAACTCCTTCAGAAGCCCCTCATCGAGCGGCAGCAGACAGGCCGCCTCCAGGGCCAAGAGCACCAGGCGCGGCGCAAGGCGGCTTTTCCAGGTCGGCTCGTGCTCGGCGCGATAGCGGGCGAGGAAGTCATCCGGCAGGCCCTCCCCTGGCTCCGGCCAGGCTTCCACTGGCCGCGCCGGCGCACGACAGGCGATCAGCTCATACGCGTACTCACGGGCTTCATCCAGCAACCGCTCCGCACTGGGGGCGATGCGGTCAAGCAAGCCCAGCAGGCGCGCGTTCTCGGCCCCGATAATTTTGCCGGAAAGAATCAGGTTCAGGGCGGACTCGACGCCGATCAGGCGTGGCAGGCGCTGGGTACCGCCGGCCCCCGGTAGCAAGCCCAGGTTGATCTCCGACAGACCGACACGCAGATTCGGTTCGCCAATGCGGTAGCCGCAGGCCAGGGCCAGCTCCAGCCCGCCGCCCAGTGCAACTTTACCCAGGGCAGCGATCACTGGTTTGTGAATGGCGGCCAGGCGCGTCAGCGTGCTGGGCAGGTCCGGCTCGGCAAAGGACGCGTCGGTGCCGAACTCCTTGATATCGGAACCAGCACTGAACAGTTCGCGCTCACCGTGGAGAATGATGGCCAGCACCCTGGGGTCAGCCGCGGCGCGCTCACAGGCATCGGACAAGGCCGCGCGAAGTGTCTGGTCAAGCGCGTTGACCGGCGCGCGATCGAGGCCGATCAGGGCCAGCCCCTCTTCAAGGCGGTAGTGGATCAGGTCGCTCAATGGAAATCCTCGGGCTGCCAGGCAGTCATAGCGCGCCGGGAGAACGCATCCCCCTGGTTGCTCAGAAATGCCTGAACACATCGCCGATGCTGGCAATCGGCAACGCCGTGGCAGGGCCTGCGAGGGTGACCAGGATCGGGGCTTTGATCGAATGAATGGCAGCGGCTGCCAAGAGCACGACCAGGCAGGAGAGCAGGAACCGGCGCATGGAAACCTCCGTCATCCGGCTGGAGCCGGATGCAGTGCCTTGTTGTTTTAGGTCGCTTGAGTCTGGGCGCTGAGCGGTACGAAAGCTTTGCAATTCGCGCCATAAAATCGGTAATTCATGACAGGCCAGATGTATGGCGCTTAGGCTTCGCGGCCGTGCTGTAGGATCGCAACGGAAACGCCACACATCGGATTTCCGTTGGTTTCAACCTTCGCCAGGAATCATTCAGGCATTCGCAAATGACGTCATTTGTCCGCGGTATCGCCCTGTTGGGTTTCGATGAATTCGCCCTTGGCCAGGGCCTCGATTCGCAGGCCCTCCTGGCCGAAGCCGGACTCCCCGCCGATACCCGGGACGGGTTGATTTCCGGCCTGAAGTTCAACGCCTTGCTTGAACTGTGCGCGAGGCGCTCAGGGAATCCGCTGTTCGGGCTCCAACTCGGCCTGCAGCAGGGCTCCCAGGCGCTTGGGGGTCTGCTCTACCTGATCCAGAGCACCCGAACCGTGGGCGACGCGCTGCAGGCACTGGTTCAGTACTTCCACGTCCACAGCAGTGGCGCCGAACTCCACCTCGAACGGCAGGGTAACCAGGCCCGGTTCCTCTACGAGGTGATCGACGGTGATGCCACCTCGGTTCGGCAGACCGTGGAACTGGCAATGGGCATGGGCGCCCAGCTCATGCAAGGCCTCCTGGATCAGGCCTGGAAACCAGACGCCCTCTGGCTGCGCCATCCGGCCGCAAGCGAGTCCGGCGCCTACCGGCGTCTGCTGGGGGTCACGCCGCGCTTCGATAGCCCGATCAATGCCTGGACCTTCGATGCAGCATTGCTGAAAGCGCCCCTCAGCGCCACCGATGAACGGTTCCAGCAATTCGCACGGCGTCACCTGGAAGAGCTGGCTCGCATGAGCGTGCAGGAGCTGCCGGCCTACGTGCAGAAGCTATTGCGCCAGGGGCTGCCAGAGGGCCGTATCAGTATCGAGCACGTCGCCGAGCACATGCAGCTCAGCCCGCGGACTCTGCAGCGCTACCTCCAGGCAGAGGGCACCGGGTTTCAGGAGCTGCTGGACCAGACACGCCAGGCAATGGCCACGCGCTACCTGTGCGACTCGTCCATCAAGCTGACGCAACTTGCCGCACTGCTGGGCTACGCCGATCTCAGCGCCTTCTCCCGGGCCTTCACCCGCTGGTACGGTGTCGGTCCGCAGAAATGGAAACAGCGCGTCAAGCAGACCCAAGGGCTAGCCGAGTCCGTCGCCGCCCCTCACCAGCCACTTGCACACGGGCGGTAGCGAGGCATGGCACTCAATCCGTTCGTTCGTGCCCTGAGCCTTGTCGGCTTCGACGCATTCGCCAGCGGCCAGGGTCTCAATCCTGCGGACATGCTGCGGCGCGCGTCCCTGCCGCAAGACAGCCCACGCCAGCAGGACGGCATCATTCCCTATCGACGCTACTGCGAGCTGCTGCAACTGTGCACCGCACAATCGGGCAATGCCTCGTTCGGCCTGCAGTACGGGCTGTTCCAGGGAATCGATGTCTTTGGCGAGCTGTTCTATCTGATTCGCAATGTCGGCACCGTCGGTGACGCGCTGGCCGAGTTGCGCGCCAACTACTTCCTGTACAACGGCGCCGCCGATATCAGCTTCGAGCTTGACGGCGACATCGCCCGTCTCGGCTACCTCGTCAACGACTGCGAGATTCCCGGGGTACGCCAAGCGGAAGAACTGGCCTGCGGCGTCGGCGTACAGCTGCTGCGCGCCCTGGCTGGTACCGGCTGGCGACCGAGAACGGTCCGGCTCCGGCACCCGCCGCTGGGTGATGAGGAGGTCTATCGTCGTGTGCTAGGTGTGCGACCGGTCTTTGCCGCCCGTTGCCCGGAACTGGAATTCGACGCCTCGGTGCTTTCACTACCCCTGGCCGCGGCAGATGCAAGGCTGCATCAACTGATCGCCGAACACATCGCAAGGATGGAGCGGCTGCCGGCCGACGAACTTCCCAGTTATGTCCGGCAGTTGCTGCGCAGCTTGCTGCCAAGCGGCCGCGCCTCCGTCGAGAAGGTTGCCGACTGCATGGCCGTCAATCCGCGCACCCTGCAACGAAGGCTGGAGCAGGAAGGCATCTCCTTTCAGCACTTGCTGGATGAGACCCGTCAGGAAATGGCGCGTCGCTACCTTGACGACTCCTCCATCAGCATGGCGCAGATTGCCGGGCTCCTTGGCTACTCGGACGCCAGCGGATTCAACCGGGCGTTCAACCGCTGGTTTGGCATCAGCCCTTTGAAGTGGCAGAAGAATCACGCCTCGAACAGGCAACCACGCCTGCTGCGCAGCCGCCAAGCGAACCTCGGGAGGTAAGCGTACCTCGCTGCGGCTGGGTCCTTGGACGAAGTGGCGGGAGACCAGAAACAAAAAAGCCCCGCAGATGGCGGGGCTTCTTTTTGAAGCAGGAGCTTACAGGGCGCGAACCTGTTCAGCCTGCGGGCCCTTGGCCCCGGCGGTGACGATGAAGCTCACGCGCTGGCCTTCGTCCAGGGACTTATAGCCGTCGCTTTCGATCTGGCGGAAGTGGACGAACACGTCCGGACCCTGCTCGGGGGTGATGAAGCCGAAGCCTTTCTCAGCGTTGAACCACTTAACGGTACCGTTCTGGCGAGTAGACATGATGTTATCTCCAAGGTGTAGGAATAGCGGTCAGGCGAAGGCCTGGCCATGACTGGATGCGAAGTGAAGGGTGCCGAGGAGATGGAACATCGAAAGGACAGAACATCAAAACGGTGCCGCAAGACTGAGCAGGCAGTGGCGGCAGGATACAGGGTCTGGAGAGATTAGATAGCTCTTTCTGGATCGCCGGCTATTTGGGGAGCGATTTGGGACGGTCGGTCCTTTACCTGGGCCGAGGTTTACGGGGGGTCAATTTGGTTATAAACCGGAACTCCAGAAAGCAAAAACCCCTGACTTCGCTAGGAATATCAGGGGTTTGCTTGAATCGGAAAGTGGCGGTGAGGGAGGGATTCGAACCCTCGATACGGTTTCCCGTATACACACTTTCCAGGCGTGCTCCTTCAACCGCTCGGACACCTCACCGGAATCTCTTCGAGGCGTTGGCCCCGTCGAGGTGCGCTAATTTAGTGGAGTGCTTTTCGGAATGCAAACACTTTTTTCATAAATTTCATGCGTTTATGAAAATTCTTTTCGCCTGCCTTTTTCACCCTGCGCTGTCAAGGGGCCAACCGGGGGCTTTGGGCACTTTGGCGCAAGGTATACGCAAAGGGCCGCGCACGGGCTGACTAACCGGTCAGTCTCAGTCCTTTACCTCCACGGTGGCGCTGAGTAACGTCGGTCCACTTCTTAACAAGGAACCTGCCATGAGTGAGCTGATCTCCTACCAACTCGAAGACGGCATCGCCACCCTGACCCTGAGCAACGGCAAGGTGAATGCCATCTCCCCGGATGTGATCGCTGCTTTCAACGCTGCGCTGGATCGCGCCGAACAGGATCGCGCCATCGTGATCATCACCGGCCAGCCGGGCATTCTTTCCGGTGGCTATGACCTGAAGGTGATGACATCCGGTCCGCAGAACGCCGTCGCCCTGGTCGCCGCCGGTTCCACCCTGGCGCGCCGCATGCTGGCGCACCCCTACCCCGTCATCGTCGCCTGCCCGGGCCATGCCGTGGCCAAGGGCGCCTTCATCCTGCTGTCCGCGGACTACCGCATCGGCGTGGACGGCCCGTTCAACATCGGCCTGAACGAAGTCCAGATCGGCATGACCATGCACCACGTCGGCATCGAGCTGGCGCGCGATCGCCTGCGCAAGTCGGCTTTCCATCGCTCGGTGATCAACGGTGAGATGTTCGACCCTCAGGGCGCGCTGGATGCAGGCTTCCTCGACAAGGTAGTGCCGATCGAGCATCTGCAGGAGGCTGCACGTGCCGCCGCGCTGCAACTGAAAAAGATCAACATGACCGCGCACCGCAACACCAAGCTCAAGGTGCGCAAGGCGCTACTGGAGACCCTGGACGCGGCCATCGAGCTGGACAAGCAGCACCTGGCCTGACCCAAGGGCACGAAAAAGCCCCGCACTGCGGGGCTTTTTTATAGGGCCGGGGTTACATGGATCCGCCGTTGTCGTCGCCCGGCTCACCACCCGCGTGCTCGCCGTTGTCGTCGCCGACGTCGTGATCCGCGCCATCGTCCGCACCGTGGCCGACCCCATGGGCTTCACCCACGTCATGGTCGGCCCCGTCGTCCGCGCCATGGCCAACGCCATGGGCTTCGCCCACGTCATGGCCGGCGCCGTCGTCCGCGCCATGGCCAACGCCATGGGCTTCGCCCACGTCATGGCCGGCGCCGTCGTCCGCGCCGCGGTCGCTATGGTCGCTGCCGCGACCGCTATTGCCGGAGTGGCCGCCACCGTCACCGCTGTGACCACTGCCATGACCACCGCCGTCGCCACCGTGGCCGCCGCTGCCACTGCCACCTCCGCCGTGGCCGCCACCTCCACCACCACTGCCGCCTCCACCGCCCCCGCCGCTGCCGCCACCACCTCCGCCTCCTCCGCCCCCATCCTTGGCGTAGGCGCTCGTGGTGCTGGAGAGATCACCCGGCAGGACGGTGAACGACAGGCTCAGAACCGAGCAGATCGCCGCCGCCAACAAGCACTTCTTTAGCGTCATGACAGGCCCCGTTTCACGTGGTGGGTTACCACTTGGACACTAGCGTCCGTATCAAGATATTTCAGGCCGACTGACCGGCGGCGGGCTGTCTGGAGAACTGCGCCACCCCGCTCACAACGGCCTCCACGACAGTTGCCGGCGCGCGCAGCCAGGCGCTGTGGGCATTCTCGGACGCGGGCCGTGGCGATGGCAGCATGTGCACTGAAGGCCGCTCCTGGATCAGGGCCGCCAGCCCCCGTGTTGAAGCTTCCGGCGCGAAGGGGTCGCCAATCAGGCCGATGTAATGGGACGGTGTCGGGTTGATGCGAGCGGGATGCAGCGCCAGCCCGAGGTGGTCGAAGTTGCCGCTCCAGGCCACCCGCCCCCATTCCCGCATCAGGCTGCGCGCTTCATGGCCACCAAAACCGATGGCCTTGCCCGGCAGGTAGCCGAACACCGCAGTCAGCAGGTTGAAGATCACCGAGACGCTGGGTGTCAGCAACCGATGCCGGCCCTGCCAGTTGCGATAGTGGATGTTGCCGCAGGCGATGCCCACCACGGTGATCTCGGCACCCGGGTTGGCGGCCGCGAAGAGGGTCGCGACGTGCCCGCCAAGGCTGTGCCCCACCAGCGCCAGGCGGCCATGCGGGAAGTGTTCGCGGGCAATCGCCAGCAGGCTTGGCACGAACTCATCCACCAGGTCGCGGTAACCGTAATCCAGGTGCCGGTTCGGCCGCGGACCGCTCTCACCCTGGCCGGGCCAATCCGCCACCAGCACGTGGTTGCCGGCGGCCACCAGGCCAAGGGCGAAGTTCTCGTATTTGCGCGCCGCCACGCCGAGCGCCGGCAGCAGGATCAGCACCGGCCCGGAAATGGCCGAGCGGTAGACGCGATAAGGGCAGAGAAAGCGACCTGCGGAAAAACGGAAAGCCTCGGTCACCTTGTTCTCCTTGTTTCGATCGAGGGGTGTGAACAATTTAGAGTAATTGCTCTAGATATGCCATTGCAGAACCTCGGGCTTCGGCAAGACTCAGAGGATCAAGCGAGTTAATCTCCGCGTCACATTCCCCGAAAATGGATGAAGGAACAGCTGAACCATGGGTCGAGTCGTTGCCGCCGCTGTGTACGCCAAAGGCCGGAAAGTCACCGACATAACCCTCGATGAAGGCCTGCAATGGGCCAGCAAGCCGGGGCACTTTGTCTGGATCGGCCTGCATGACCCCGGCGCAGAGGAGCTTAGCAACCTGCAGCGGCAGTTCGACCTGCACGAGTTGGCCCTGGAAGACGCCCTCACCCGCCACACCCGGCCCAAGCTGGAAACCTTCGGCGATGCCCTGTTCCTGGTGGTCTACTCGCCGATAGAAGTGAAGGGTGAGCTGCAGTTCATCGAGACTCAGCTGTTCGCCGGCAAGGGCTACATCATCAGCGCCCGCTATGGCGAATCCGCCCCCTACTCCCGTGTTCGCCAACGCTGCGAAGCCCGACCGCTGCTGCTCGAACATGGCGAGGATTTCGTTCTCTACGCGCTGCTCAGCTTCGTGATGGAGAACTACCGGCCGTTGATGGACAGCTTCCATTCGGAGCTGGAGGAAATCGAGCAGGCTGTACTGGAACGCCCGCTCGGTCAGGCCGACGTCGAGCGCATCCATTGCCTGCGCCGCGACCTGCTGCGCCTACGCCGCTACATCGGCCCCATGGGGGAAATCTGCGAGGAACTGCAGCGCCTGGACTTCCCCTTCATCGACAAGCACATGCGACCCTACTTTCGCGACATATCCATTCACGTCAAACGCCTGCTGGAAGACCTCACTGGCCTGCGTGAAATGGCCGATCACGCCATCGAGATCGGCCTGCTGCTGGAGTCTTCGCGCCAGAGCGTGGTACAGCGCAAGTTCGCTGCCTGGGCCGCAATCCTCGCCTTCCCCACGGCCATCGCCGGCATCTACGGGATGAACTTCCAGTACATGCCGGAGCTGAATTGGCACTACGGCTACTTCGGGGTGCTGGGGGTGGTAGCGACGGGCTGCACCGCGCTCTATGCAAGTTTCAAACACTACGGATGGCTGTAAGGCGACGCATCGCGAGCCGGATCAGGCTCAACGAAAAAGCCCGCCATATGGCGGGCTTTCTCATGGGTGAGGCGAGGATCAGGCAGCGCGGTCGCGGGCGATGAAACGCATCATCCACTCGGCGACGGCAGCGCCCTGGTGGTCACGATCCAGGCTGCTCACGCCCTGCTTGTAGACCTCGTCGCCCAGGAAGTCCTGGCGCAGGTCCAGAATGGCGCGGGAGTAGTCGGCGACGAACTCCGGATGCCCCTGGAAGCACAGCACCTGGTCACCAACGGAGTAGGCCGCGTTCGGACAAAAATCACTGGAGGCCAGCAAGGTTGCGTTCTCGGGCAGCTGGGTGACCTGGTCCTGGTGGCTGATCAGCAGCGTCAGGTCGTCCAGCGCGGGCGTCATCCATTCCGGTTTCTGCTTCAGCTGGTAGCTGTGAGTACCGACGCCCCAGCCCTGGGTCGCGCGCTCGGTACGCCCGCCCAGCAAGAGGGCAAGCAGCTGATGGCCGAAGCACACACCCAGCAGCTTGTCGCCGGCCTCGTAGCGCGCCAGCAGGAACTCCTTGAGCTTCAGGATCCAGGGATCGGTCCCGAAAGAGTCGGCCTTGCTGCCGGTTACCAGATACGCGTCGAACTTCTCGCCTTCAGGTGGGTAATGCCCCTGCACCACGTTGTAGACACTGAACTCCGCGGCAATCGGTTGCTTGGCGAACAGCTGTTCGAACATAAGGCCGTAGCCCTTGTACTGGTCGATCAGTTCGGGGCGGAGAATGTCAGTTTCGAGAATGCAGATGCGAAGTGGCATTAGCTCATGGTTCCTGAAATGCAGAGAGGCTCTATGTGGTGGAAATGTGCGATTTATTTAACACAGTGACGATGTGATTGAAATACCGCCTGGTCTACCTATCCATAGCCTGCGCCTAACGGTCCGATAGACTGCTCCGGCCCTCCTCGCGCACCTCGAAGTCCGCAAGACCACACCCCTCTAGGGCGGGCCTTCCCGAGCACGTCAAGTAAAATTGACGACGTCTCCGGGAACTATTGGTTCCATCGATAGTTACCATGCTTGAAGGTCGTTTTTTCATCGAAACGATTTTCGCGACTCTACGCCCATCCCAAGTCCCCCCGGTCGCGGAGTCCAGTCATGAGCAACCCCACCATCAAGTACGCACGCAACGGTGCCCTCGCCAGCCTCGGCCTGTATTTCGTCGTGGTGATGGTGGTCCTCGCGGTCAGCTTCGGTTACGAGCGCGGGCGCATCGGCGTCAGCCCCACGGACGCATCGGTGAGCTTCTACCAGCAGCTGAGCCAGAGCATTCCGGTGCTGCTGGCAAGCCAAAGGAAGCCGAGTGGAAGACACCAGGGCTGATGACAGGAACAGGCGATCACCACGATGAAACAGCAACGGAACCGGCTCTACTTCCTTACCGCCCTGGCCGTCATGACCAATGGATTCTCGTTGATCGGCTGCGCCCATGGCTCTGTGGGTGCGGTCGCCAAGAACATCGAGGCGAACCACAACATCAGCCGTGGCATCACCACCGAACTGTCCCTGCGCGGCCATTCCAGCAACCCGCCGCAGCGGAACCTGCCTCAAGTGCCCAAGCCCTTCATGCTGGAGTGCCTGGAAACGGGTACCTGCGTCTGGATGGGTTGAGATGCAACCATCTGGCGTTAAATTCCGTCGTACCCGTCAACTTCCGGTAGACTGCCGCCCCGTTTTTCACTCAAGGGAACGCAGCAGTGTTCATCAAGGCATTACGAGTCGGCCTGGGCCAGTTGATCATCTTCCTCGACTTCATCACCCGTCCGCGCAAGCTGCGCCGCACTCCCGAGGCGCAAGCCCAGGTGGCGGAAGAGACCGCCAGCCTTGCGCTCTACCAGTTCAACGCCTGCCCCTTCTGCGTGAAGACCCGCCGCGCCATGCACCGGCTGAACCTGCCGATCGCCCTGCGCGACGCCAAGAACGATGAAGGTCATCGCGCCGCCCTGCTGTCTGGTGGTGGAAAGATCAAGGTGCCCTGCCTGCGCATCGAGGAAAACGGTGAAAGCCGCTGGATGTACGAGTCCAGCGACATCATCCGTTACCTGGAAAGCCGCTTCGCCAAGGCGTGACCCACACCGCGCGCAAAAAAACCGGCTCACTGTGAGCCGGTTTTTTTATGCGCCGCAGGAACCTAGAAGCGCTCGTCCCTGGCCGCCTTGTCCAGTAGCAGCGCCGGCGGTTCGAAGCGCTCGCCGTACTGCTCGGCCAGGTAGCGGGCGCGGGCGACGAAGTCGCGCAGGCCGTACTGGTTGATGAACTGCAGCACGCCACCGGTCCAGGCGGAGAAGCCGATGCCGAAGATGGAGCCGATATTGGCGTCGGCTACCGAGTGGAGCACGCCCTCCTCTACGCAACGCACGGTTTCGATGGCCTGGATGAAGAGGATGCGGTCGCGCACGTCTTCCTGCGGGATCTGCCGGTCGGCCTTCTCGAAGCGCGCCTTCAGCTCCGGCCAGAGGCGCTTCCTGCCGCCCGCCGGGTAGTCGTAGAAGCCGCCGCCCGCCGCTTTGCCCGGCCGCTTGTACTCATTGACCATCAGGTCGATCACGGCAAAGGCCGGATGCTGCGGCATCACCTTGCCCTCGGCCTTGAGGTCCTCGGCGGTCTGGTCGCGGATGTGGGTCATCAGGCCCATGGAGACTTCATCGGAAATCGCCAGCGGCCCTACCGGCATGCCGGCCTTGCGGGTTTCGTTTTCGATCATCGCCGCCGATACGCCTTCACCCAGCATGGCGATGCCTTCGTTGGTGAAGGTGCCGAATACGCGGGAGGTGAAGAAGCCACGGCTGTCGTTGACCACGATCGGGGTCTTCTTGATCTGCAGCACGTAGTCGAAGCCACGGGCCAGGGTTTCGTCCGAGGTCTTTTCGCCACGGATGATCTCCACCAGAGGCATGCGGTCCACCGGGCTGAAGAAGTGCAGGCCGATGAACTTCTCGGGGCGGCTTACCGCCTGGGCCAGGCCGGTGATCGGCAGGGTCGAGGTGTTGGAGGCGATCACCGCATCCGGCATCGCGTTGGCCTCGGCGGCGGCGCTGACCTTGGCCTTCAGCTCGCGGTTCTCGAACACGGCTTCGATGATGAGATCGCAGCCGTCGAAGTCAGTGTCGCTGGCCGTCGGTTTGATGCGGGCGAGGATGGCATCGCGCTTTTCGGCGGCCATGTGACCGCGACTGACAAGCTGGTCAAGCAGGCCCTGGGAGTAAGCCTTGCCCTTCTCGGCCGCCTCGACCGACACATCCTTGAGCACCACCTCGATACCGGCAATGGCGGAAACGTAGGCAATGCCCGCGCCCATCATGCCGGCGCCGAGCACGCCCACCTTCTTCGTCACGTAAGGCGCCGGGCCCTTGGGACGGGAGCTACCGGCATTGATCTCGTTCAACTGGAACCAGAAGGTGCCGATCATGTTCTTGGCCACTTGGCCGGTGGTCAGCTCGGTGAAGTAGCGCGCCTCGATCAGTTGCGCGGTATCGAAGTCCACTTGGGCGCCTTCAACGGCGGCGCACATGATCTTCTCCGGCGCCGGGAAGCAGCCCTTGGTCTTGTCACGCAACACGGAGGGCGCGATGGCCAGCATCTGCGCCACGGCGGGGCTGGACGGGGTGCCGCCAGGAATCTTGTAGCCGGGAGTGTCCCAAGGCTGCGCCACTTTTGGGTTGGCGGTGATCCAGGCGCGGGCCTTGGCCAGCATCTCGTCCGGTGTCTGCGCAACGTCGTGGATCAGGCCGGCCTTGAGGGCCTGCTCCGGACGCACCTTGCGCCCCTCGGCGAGGTACGGCAGCGCCTTCTCGATCCCCAGCAGGCGCACCATGCGCACCACGCCGCCGCCGCCAGGCAGCAGGCCGAGGGTCACTTCCGGCAGACCGAGCTGCACGCCGCTGTCATTCAGGGCGATGCGGTGATGGCAGGCCAGGCAGATTTCCCAGCCGCCACCCAGCGCGGCGCCATTGATCGCGGCCACCACCGGCTTGCCGAGGGTTTCCAGGCGGCGCAATTGGCCCTTGAGGTCCAGCACCATCTGGTAGAAGTCGTTGGCTTCGGCCTTGGTGACCTTGATCAGTTCATTGAGGTCGCCGCCGGCGAAGAAGGTCTTCTTGGCCGAGGTGATGATCACGCCGGCGATGCTGTCCTTCTCGGCTTCCAGACGTTCGACAGTCTTGGCCATGGCCTCGCGGTACACCGCGTTCATGGTGTTGGCGCTCTGGCCGGGCATGTCCATGGTCAGGACGACGATATTGTCCTGACCTTTTTCATAACGGATGGCGTCTGTCATTTTTCTTCTCCGCCTCAAACCTTCTCGATGATCGTTGCGATACCCATGCCGCCACCCACGCACAGGGTGGCCAGGCCGTAGCGCAGGTTGCGCGCTTCCAGCTCGTCCAGCAGGGTGCCGAGGATGGCGCAGCCAGTGGCGCCCAGCGGGTGGCCCATGGCGATGGAGCCGCCGTTCACGTTGACCTTCTCTTCCGGCACGCCCATGTCCTTCATGAACTTCATGACGACCGAGGCGAAGGCTTCGTTGACCTCGAACAGGTCGATGTCCGCCACACTCAGGCCGGCCTTGGCCAGGGCCTTGCGGGTGGCCGGCGCCGGGCCGGTGAGCATGATGGTCGGGTCGGTGCTGGTCACCGCCGTGGCAACGATGCGAGCGCGGGGCTTCAGGCCCAGCTCCCTGCCCTTGGCGGCGGAGCCGATGAGCATGGCGGCCGCGCCGTCGACGATACCGGAGCTGTTGCCGGGCGTGTGCACGTGCTCGATGCGCTCGACCTGGCTGTACTTGCGCAGGGCGGTGGCGTCAAAGCCCATCTGCCCCATCATCTCGAAGCTGGCCTTGAGCGCGCCCAGGCCTTCGAGGGTGGAGTCGGCGCGAATGAATTCGTCATGGTCGAGCAGGACGACGCCGTTCTGATCGGTAACCGGCACCAGGGACTTCTTGAAGGCGCCATTGGCACGGGCGGTGGCGGCCTTCTGCTGGGAGCGCAGAGCGAAGGCGTCGACATCCGCGCGGCTGAAGCCTTCCAGGGTGGCGATCAGGTCGGCACCGATGCCCTGGGGCACGAAACTGGTGTGGAAGTTGGTTTCCGGGTCCATGGCCCAGGCGCCACCGTCGGAGCCCATGGGCACGCGGGACATGGATTCCACGCCGCCGGCCACCACCAGGTCCTCGAAGCCGGAGCGCACCTTCATCGCCGCCAGGTTCACCGCCTCCAGGCCCGAGGCGCAGAAACGGTTGATTTGCTGGCCGGACACGGTCTCGTCCCAGTCGGCCACCAGCGCGGCGGTCTTGGCGATATCGGCGCCCTGGTCACCCACCGGGGTCACGCAACCGAGGACGATGTCGTCCACCTGGCTGGTGTCCAGGTCATTGCGCTCGGCCAGGGCGCGCAGCAGCCCGGCGATCAGGTTGACCGGCTTGACGCTGTGCAGAGCGCCGTCCTTCTTGCCCTTGCCGCGGGGCGTGCGCACCGCGTCGAAAATGAATGCTTCGGTCATGGCGTCCTCTTGAGGCAGCTAGGCGGCACCGCTGGTGCCTGTTGTTCTTGTACGTGGGCCACCGGTGTCCCGGCAGGCTGTGGCTACCTTATCGCTATAGGCCAAGGGCTCAATGACGGAAATGCTCAGCTCCATTGACCGCTGCGCTCAGACGAACGGTCAGTTGATGGCCACTTGCTGGCCAATGTGAAAGGGACGTGTCTGGCTTCGGGGCCGGTCAATGGCCATCAGCCACGCTCAATAGCCGGGGATTACTAATACCGGCGCGCTAGTTCCCAACCGATATAAGCGCAATGTGATGCCGGCCCTAGAGTTTGAAATGCAAGTAGCCACCGCCGGGATTTGCCGGGGTGGTCATTTATCAAAAGCCACGGGGGAAGGTGAGGTTCCGGGCCGGCCGTAGGGAGCCCTGACCGACGCGCCTCCAACAACAACAAAGGCAGTTGGCCATGTTCAAGCAGCCGAAAATGCGGCAAGCGAGCCTGATCGTCTTTGCCACCACCGTCATTCTCATCCTTCCCAACCTGACCCGACTGGTCAGCTGATCGTCACCCGTCAACTGGTCGTCCTGTGCTGCGTTCCGCCATTGCGGTCAACGCAGCGCGGGTAGCCACCATGCCAACAGCAGCGGAATCAGCGCGAAGGACAGCAGCGTCGAGCACATCACCAGGCTCGCCACCGCCTCCGGAGAACGTCCCGCGCGCACGGCGAACAGGTAGTTGAACACCGCCACCGGCATGGACGACTGCATCACCAGCACGCCCTGGGCCAGCGGCGACAGGCCGAGCGCCCAGCCCACCAACCAGCCGATGGCGGCACCGCAGAGGATCCGCAGCGCCCCCAGGAGCATGCCGTTGCCCAGGTGATGCACGCGAATGCTGGCCAGGGACACGCCAAGGGTCAGCAGCATCAACGGAATGGTCATGCCGCCCAGCAGGCTGATGGTGTTGGCCAGCCAGAGCGGCAGGTGGAGGTCCCAGATCACCAGCGGCAAGGCCAGCGCCAAGCTGATGATGATGGGGTTGGCCAGGAGCTTCTTCGGCGAGCGCTCGGTGCCGGAAAGCAGCAGGCCCAGGCTGAAGTGCCCGACCGACAACACCAGGAAGAAGGCCACCGCCAGCGCCAACCCCTTTTCGCCGAAGGCATAGAGGGCAATTGGCAGGCCCATGTTGCCGGAGTTGGGGAACAGGTAGGCCGGTACCAGGATGCGCCAGTCCTGGCGGAACACCCGGCTGAACAGGATGCCGACCAGCCCCATGGCCAGCATGACCAGCAAGCAGGCGATGGCCAGTTGGCCGAAGGCATGGCGATCGATCTCGGTCCGGCTCAGGGTAGAGAGCACGAGGCTCGGCGTGCCGATGTTCAACACCAGGCGCGCGATGAATTCCGTGGGATAGGGCTGTCCCGAACGGGCCCAACCGTAACCTAGGCCGGCGGCGATGAGCACCGGCGCCATGACTGCGAACAACTCGGCCAGCACGGCCACTCCTTAAGAGCTGCAGGTGCCCTGAACGGGCGCCGAAACAAGCTCTGGTTATTACGGAAAGCCGCGATCCTAACGGCCTGCGCCCACCTCGGGCAATTGTGATAGCTTGCCCTGACACGCCTTAGAAGGAGCCGCCACCATGCGAAACCTCCTCGCTGTTCTTGCCCTCTCGCTGAGCCTTCCCGCCGTCGCCGGCGATACCGACCAGGTTGCTGCCGTCCAGGCCATGCAGCAGCCCAATGCTGTCCTCATCGATGTACGTACCCCGGAAGAAATCGCCCAGGGCGCAATCCCCGGCGCGCGCAGTATCGGCTTTGAAGAAATCGGCCAACGAATTGCCGAAATCGCCCCGGACAAGAACACGCCCATAGTCGTCTACTGCCGCAGCGGCCGTCGCTCCAGCATCGCCCAGGACACCCTGCAAGGCCTGGGCTACAGTCGAGTGATCAATGGCGGCGGCTACCTGGACCTGAAAACCGCCCTGCACAAGGACTGATCGATGCGCCATGCGCTACTCGCACTGCTGTTCTGCATTCCCCCACTCCACGCCGCCGAGCTGACCCTGGACCTGCCAGGCGGCTCCCGCACCTGGGAAACCGGCGCCCTGCTCGCCCATCCCCAGGCGCGGGAGGTGACCATCCCGGATGACGTTTCCTACAAGAAGACCATGCGCTATCGCGCCGTACCGCTCGCCGTGCTGCTGGAAGGCGTGACGCCGGAGCAGCACCTGCAGGCCGTGGCCCTGGACGGCTTTGCCGCCGAACTCACCGCCGCCCCGCTACTGGCCAAGAAGGGTTCAAAGGCCTGGCTGGCCATCGAAGACCCGGCCAGCCCCTGGCCTCCGCTCGCTGCGGGGAAGCCGAGCGCGGGCCCCTTCTATCTGGTCTGGACCGATCCCAAGGCCGCCCGCATCGGCCCGGAACAATGGCCCTACCAGGTGGCGCGCATCCGCTACCTGCCCTCGGTGACCGAACGCTTTCCGGCCTTGCTCCCGGCCAACAACGCCAATGCCGAGGTCAAGGCCGGCTTCGCCCAGTTCCAGAAGAACTGCCTGGCCTGCCACCGACTCAATGGCGCAGGCGACGCCCAGTTCGGGCCGGACCTGAACATCCCCCACAACCCCACCGAATACCTCGCCGGCGACTTCCTCCCCCGCTACATCCGCGACCCACAAAGCCTGCGCCGCTGGCCCGAAGGCAAGATGCCGGGGTTCTCGAAGGAAGCCATTACGGATAAAGAGCTTGGGCAGCTGATTGGTTACCTGAAGCACATGGCGGGGAGGAAGGTGGTGCCCTAGCCACCTGAAATCCCAGCCCTGTGGGGGCGATTTCAATCGCCAAGGAGGCCGAAGGTCTCCCCTTCAAACTCCCCGCATCACCCACCTGCCCTCACCCCAACCCTCTCCCAGAGGGAGAGGGAGCTGGCCGTGCCATCTGGAACTCCAACCCGGCTCGCGCCCTGTAGGGGCGAATTCATTCGCCGAGGAGGCCGAAGGTCTCCCCTTCAAACTCCCCGCATCACCCACCTGCCCTCACCCCAACCCTCTCCCAGAGGGAGAGGGAGCTGGCCGTGCCATCTGGAACTCCAACCCGGCTCGCGCCCTGTAGGGGCGAATTCATTCGCCGAGGAGGCCGAAGGTCTCCCCTGATATTCCCTGCATTGCCCACCTGCCCTCACCCCAACCCTCTCCCACAAGTGGGAGAGGGGGCTGATCGTGCCATCTGGAGTTCCAACCCGGCTCGCGCCCTGTAGGGGCGATTTCAATCGCCGAGGAGGCCGAAGGTCTCCCCTGATATTCCCTGCAAAACCCACCTGCCCTCCCCCCAACCCTCTCCCAGAGGGAGAGGGGGCTGATCGTGCCATCTGGAGTTCCAACCCGGCTCGCGCCCTGTAGGGGCGATTTCAATCGCCGAGGAGGCCGAAGGTCTCCCCTGATATTCCCTGCATCACCCACCTGCCCTCACCCCAACCCTCTCCCAGAGGGAGAGGGAGCTGGCCGTGCCACGGACGAACTGTGGGAGCGATTTCAATCGCGAATGAATTCGCTCCCACATCCAACAGGCCGGCTCACTGAATCGCCCCCCTCACACGTTGTATTCCACCGGCGGCGGCGGCAATTCGCCGATCAGTTCCTGCAGCCCTTCGGCCCATTGGCGGCGGATGTCGGCGAAGTACTTGTCCTCCTCCGTCACCCGGTAGCCGGCCGGCAGGATCAGGCTGTCGCGGTGATAGACCAGCAGGTCCAGCGGCATACCCACCGACAGGTTGCTTCGGATGGTGGAGTCGAACGACACCAGGGCACAGCGCAGGCCCTCTTCAAGGCTGGTGTCGAACTCCAGGTTGCGGTCGAGGATCGGCTTGCCGTACTTGCTCTCCCCCAGTTGCAGGAAGGGCGTGTCCTCGGTGGCCTGAATGAAGTTGCCCTGGGGGTAGATGCTGTAGAGGTCCGGTGGATTGCCGGCGATCTGCCCGCCCACCAGGAAGGAACAGGTCAGGTCGGTATTGCCGGCCAGCGGTGCGCCGTCGCGGGCGATCACCTCGCGGATGGTCTCGGCCACCAGCGCAGTGGCGTCATAGAGGGTCGGCACGTTGTGCAGGTTCGGCTTCGGGCCGTTCAGGCGCTGCTTGAGCAGGTTCACCACCGACTGCGAGGTGGCCAGGTTGCCGGCGCTCTGCAGCACGATCAGCCGCTCCCCCGTGACGCCGAAAGAGTAGAGCTTGCGGAAGGTAGCGATGTGGTCGATGCCCGCATTGGTGCGCGAGTCGGATACGAACACCAGGCCGTCGGCCAGGTGCATCGCGACGCAATAGGTCATGCCGGTTCTCCTCGTTGAGGCTCTCCCCGTCGTAAGTCCGGCCGCCGGCCCTTTCGGGCTGGCAGTAAGGGGCGGTCGGCGCTGGGGAAAGCCTGGAAAGTCGCGTTACTGCGTCTGCACCAGCATCAGTGGCGGCGCATCCACCTTCGCGTGCATCTGTTCGCCACCACCGCCCCGGCGCATGCCGCGCACCGGGCAGGCGTCGAGGTAATCCAGACCCACCGCCAGCTTCAGGTGACGCTCGGGACGGGACAGATTGTTGGTCACGTCGAAGCTGTACCAGGCATCGCCCAGCCAGGCCTCGGCCCAGGCGTGACTGGCCAGGTTCTGGTCATTGCCCTGGTAGAGGTAGCCCGACACGAAGCGCGCCGGCACGCCCAGGCTGCGGGCGCAGGCGAGGAACGCGTGGGTATGGTCCTGGCAGACACCAGCGCGGCCGGCAAAGGCCTCCGCGGCCGTGCTGTCGAGGCGCGTCACGCCCCTCTTGAAGGGCATCTGCTCATGCAGGGCTTCCATCAGTTCGATCAATCCGCTGCGGTCCCGACGGCTGCCGCATTGAAGGGCGGCGAACTCGCGCAGGGCCTCGTCGGCGGTGGTCAGGCGGGTGAAGCGCAGAAACGGCAGGGCTGAGTGCTTGTCATGCTCGGCTTCGCGTCGCTCGTCGATCTCCACCTGGCCACGGGCGCTGATGACGACGGCGTCGTGGGGCTCGTCCAGGGTCAGCACATGGAAGATGTTGCCGAAGGGGTCGATCTGCGCGCGCACCGGACGCGGCAGGGTGAGCTGCCAGCTGAGCACGTGCTGGCGTTCGCTTTCCTGGGGCGTCAGGCGCAGGTACTGGATGCTGGCGCGGACCAGGTCGTCGTAGCGGTAGGTGGTGTCATGGCGGATGGACAGTTTCATACAGCCTCCAGATACGAGCTGTGGATGGCACGGGCGAGCTGCCGGACCAGCAGGATGAAATCGGTGAGCCAGGTATGCAGGCCCTCGTCAAGGATTTCGTCGATGGCGGTATAGCGCAGCCGCGCGTCCAATTCGGCGGCCAGACGCTGTGCCGGGCGGCCGTTATCGCCCGGCAGGTGGGAAAGGATGTGATTCAACTCCTCCATGCAGGCACGCAGCGAACGCGGCACATCGGCGCGCAGCAGCAGGAGTTCGGATATCTGGCGGGCATCCGGGGAACCCCGGTACACCTCGGTGTAGGCCTCGAAGGACGACAGCGCGCGGAGCAAGGCGCTCCACTGGTAGTACCCGCGCGCGGAGAGGTCGCTGACCTCTTCGGACTCTTCACCAAACATTTCGTAGCGCGAGTCCAGCAGGCGCAAGGTGTTGTCCGCCCGTTCGATGAAGGTGCCCAGGCGGATGAAGCTGTACGCCTCGCCACGCATGATGGTGCCGTAGGTGGCACCACGGAACAGGTGCGAGCGCTCTTTCACCCATTCGCAGAAGCGGCTGATGCCGTAACGCCCCAGCCCTTCGCTGGAGATGTTCAGCATCTCCAGCCAGGTGGCGTTGATGTTCTCCCAGATATCGGCGGTGATCCGCCCACGCACGGCATGGGCGTTGATTCGCGCGGCGCGCAGGCAGCTGAAGATGCTCGCCTGGTTGTCGGCGTCGAGCGCGAAGAAGTGCAGCATGCGCGCCGCGTTCAGCTCGCCATGACGCTCCTGGTACAGCTCCAGGGTGCCGGTGCTGAGCAGCGACATGGCCAACTCGTCCAGGCCATCGCCGCGCCCGTCCTGGGGCATCAGCGACAGCGAGTAGCTGACATCCAGCATGCGTGCGAGGTTCTCCGCACGTTCCAGGTAACGCGACATCCAGTAAAGCTCGGAGGCAGTTCTGCTCAGCATGCTCAGTCCTCCACTATCCAGGTGTCCTTGGTGCCACCGCCCTGGGACGAGTTCACCACCAGGGAGCCTTCACGCAGCGCCACGCGGGTCAGGCCACCGGGCACCAGGCGGGTTTCCCGGCCGGAGAGCACGAAGGGACGCAGGTCGATGTGGCGCGGGGCGATGCCCTTCTCGACGAAAGTCGGGCAGGTAGACAGGCACAACGTGGGCTGGGCGATGTAGGCCTCGGGGCGGGCCTTGAGGCGCTCGCGGAAGGCCTCGATCTCCTTGGCGCTGGCCGCCGGCCCCACCAGCATGCCGTAGCCGCCGGAGCCCTGGGTTTCCTTGACCACCAGCTCGGGCAGGTTGGCCAGCACGTGGGAGAGTTCTTCAGGCTTGCGGCATTGCCAGGTCGGCACGTTCTTCAGGATGGGTTCCTCGTCCAGATAGAAGCGGATCATGTCGCCGACGTAGGGGTAGATCGACTTGTCGTCTGCCACGCCGGTGCCGATGGCGTTGGCCAGCACCAGGTTGCCGGCTCGGTAGGCAGCCAGAAGGCCGGGCACGCCGAGCATGGATTCCGGGTTGAAGGCCAGCGGGTCGAGGAAGGCGTCGTCCAGTCGGCGGTAGATCACATCCACCGGCTGCGGTCCCGCCGTGGTGCGCATGAAGACGCGGTCGTCCCGAACGAACAGGTCGGCCCCTTCCACCAGCTCCACGCCCATCTCGCGGGCAAGGAAGGCGTGTTCGAAATAGGCGCTGTTGAAGCGCCCCGGCGTCAGGACCACAACGCTGGGGTTGTCCAGCGGGCTGGAGCTCTTCAGGGTGTCCAGCAGCAGGTTCGGGTAGTGATCGATGGGCGCGACGCGCTGGGCGGCGAAGAGCTCGGGGAACAACCGCATCATCATCTTGCGGTCTTCGAGCATGTAGCTGACGCCACTGGGGGTGCGCAGGTTGTCTTCCAGCACGTAGTAGGTGCCATCGCCATCGCGCACCAGGTCGACCCCGGCAATGTGGGCGTAGATATCGCGGTGCAGGTCGAGGCCCTGCATGGCGATCTGGTAGCCATCGTTGGCCAGCACCTGTTCGGCGGGAACGATCCCGGCCTTGATGATCCGCTGGCTGTGATAGAGGTCGGCGAGGAACATGTTCAGCGCCTTGACGCGCTGGATGCAGCCCTTCTCCACCGTTCGCCATTCGCTCATGGGAATGGCGCGGGGAATGGTGTCGAAGGGGATCAGGCGCTCGGTGCCCTGTTCATCGCCATAGAGGGTGAAGGTGATACCGGCGCGGTGGAATAGCAGGTCGGCCTCGCGACGCCGCTGGGCGAGCAGCTCCTGGGGCGTGTCCGCCAGCCAGCGTGCGAATTCCCGGTAGTGCGGACGGCATTCGCCACTCGCATCGTACATCTCGTCATAAAAGGTGCGGGACATGCCTATCTCCTTGTCGCCACGGGCTTCTACGCCATCGCAAGCCCCGTGCCATCGCAACAACCGCTTGCATTTCAACAACTTGCAGAACACGCACAGTCATCGCGCCCCAGACTGGTGCAGCCCGCGAAGGGGAACTGACCAGCTCGCCCTATTAGGCGGCGGTACCGGGTTTGACGGATTGCAGCGGTGAGGTGTTCAACCTGGTTGCGCCGGGGTGCTCCAGCTTCCCTGGATGAGACAGTCTAGTCCGGGCACGCAAGACCCTTAGGGTCCGATTGTTCTATGCATATGTTGCGATTTTGAAACGGCCGCAATCGCGCCGACCCAAGGTCATGCAGGTCACGCTATCGGCGGCATAGCCCCGGCACATTTTCCAAGGTCACGGGAGCCTTCCATACTTGCCCTATCCCAATGCCTCCCCCTGCCGCGGAGCAACCCTGCCATGCTCACCATTGGAGACAAACTGCCAGCATTCGACATGCTGGCGGTGGACCACGACTCGGAACACGCCACCAGCCCCGAGCACGCCTTCAAGCGGGTCAACCAGGACAGTTTTCTCGGCAAGTGGAAGGTGCTGTTCTTCTGGCCCAAGGATTTCACCTTCGTCTGCCCAACCGAGATCAAGGCCTTCGGCGACCTGCTGGAGCAATTCAACGACCGCGACACCCTGCTGATCGGCGCCTCCACCGATAGCGAGTTCGTCCACCTCGCCTGGCGCCGCGACCACAAAGACCTGAAGGGGCTGAGCTTTCCCTGGCTGGCGGACATCAAGCACGAACTGGCCGGCGCCCTCGGCATCATCGATCGGCGCGAAGGTGTTGCCCTGCGCGCGACCTTCATCATCGATCCGGACAACGTCATCCGGCATGTCTCGGTGAACGACCTGCTGGTGGGCCGCAACCCGCAGGAAACCCTGCGCCTGCTCGATGCCCTGTTGACCGAGGAGTTGTGTCCCTGCAACTGGCACAAGGGGGAGGCGACGCTGCATTACTGAGCGGTCTGGCCTTCGCCAAACCCTGTAGGGGCGAATTCATTCGCCAAGGGTCGCGCAGCGGCCCCCTGAAGTTTCCATTGGCAGCCCTTCGGCCTGCTTGGCGAATGAATTCGCCCCCACAGCAAACCGTCCCGAATCACCGAGCAACCACCTCCCCCAGCCCCCTCCTTGTCAGCCCCAAAGCCCCGAACTACGCTGCTCAATGCGAGCAGCGGCCGTGTTTTTCGGCTCGCTTTCAGCGCACCGCCGACGGCATGCAGTTCCGCCGAACAGGCTCCGCACGTCATGTACAACAGGAGTCGATAATGCCTTCGCTCAATCCCCTATTCCTTTCGTTCGCCGTCAGTTGCGCCTGCCTCACCGCTTCAGCCCAGGCCGCCGAACCGCTGAAGCAGGTCGGCCAGGGCGAAGGCCAGCTCGACATCATTGCCTGGCCCGGCTACATCGAGCGCGGCGAGTCGGACAAGAACTACGACTGGGTCACCCAGTTCGAGAAAGAAAGCGGCTGCAAGGTCAACGTGAAGACCGCCGCCACCTCCGACGAGATGGTCAGCCTGATGGCCAAGGGCGGCTACGACCTGGTCACCGCCTCCGGCGATGCTTCCCTGCGCCTGGTGTTCGGCAAGCGCGTGCAGCCCATCAACACCGCACTGATCCCCAATTGGAAAACCCTCGACGAACGCCTTCAGGACGCCCCCTGGCACACGGTCGACGGCGTCCATTACGGCACCCCCTACCAATGGGGGCCGAATCTGCTGATGTACAACACCAAGCTGTTCAAGCAGGCACCGGACAGCTGGGCGGTGGTCTTCGAACCTCAGCAACTGGCCGACGGCAAGCCGAACAAGGGTCGCGTACAGGCCTACGACGGCCCCATCTATATCGCCGACGCCGCCCTCTACCTGAGGAGCGCCAGGCCGGAGCTGGGCATCAAGGACCCGTACCAGCTCACCGAAGAGCAGTACACCGCCGTGCTCGACCTGTTGCGCAAACAGCACAGCCTGGTGCACCGCTACTGGCACGACGCGACGGTGCAAATGAGCGACTTCAAGAATGAAGGCGTGGCCGCCTCCAGCACCTGGGGCTATATGGCCAACACCCTGAAAGCCGAGAAGCAGCCGGTTGAAACCGTGTTCCCGAAAGAAGGGGTTACCGGCTGGGCCGACACCACCATGCTGCACGTCGACGCCAAGCATCCGAACTGCGCCTACAAGTGGATGGACTGGTCCCTTCAGCCCAAGGTCCAGGGTGACCTGGCCGCCTGGTTCGGCTCCCTGCCCGTGGTCGCCAAGGGCTGCACCAGCAGCGAACTCCTCGGCCCCGGCGGCTGCGCCACCAATGGGTACGATCAGTTCGACCAGATCGCCTTCTGGAAGACCCCGGAAGCCCAGGGCGGGAAGTTCGTCCCGTACAGCAGGTGGACGCAGGACTACATCGCGATCATGGGCGGAAGGTGATTCGCACCGAACGCTCCCCGAGAGTCACCCCTCGCCCGCTTGCGGGAGAGGGGCTGGGGCGGGCCGCGTGCCAGGCAACGCTCGGTATTGCCCTCTCCCCAACCCTCTCCCTGAAGGGAGAGGGGGCTTGTCCGAATTCACTTGAAACACCGAGCGGCTGACGCCCCCTCACCCGCACGCGGCCCGCCCAGCCCTCTCCCAGAGGGAGTCGCCACTACGGAGCCCGAGTATGACCACAGCCGTCCAGTTCACCGATGTCTGCCGCCACTACGGTGATGTGAAGGCGGTCGACCGGGTGTCCATCGATATCAAGGACGGCGAGTTCTTCTCCATGCTCGGCCCTTCGGGTTCAGGCAAGACCACCTGCCTGCGCCTGATCGCAGGCTTCGAACAGCCCACTTCCGGTTCCATCCGCATCCACGGTGAAGAGGCTGCCGGCCTGCCGCCCTATGAGCGTGACGTGAATACCGTGTTCCAGGACTACGCGCTGTTCCCGCACATGAACGTGCGCGACAACGTCGCCTACGGCCTCAAGGTGAAGGGTGTGGCCAAGGCCGAGCGCCTGGCCCGCGCCGAGGAAGCCCTCGGCATGGTTGCCCTGGCCGGCTACGGCGACCGCAAGCCGGCACAGCTGTCCGGCGGCCAGCGCCAGCGCGTGGCCCTGGCCCGTGCACTGGTCAACCGCCCGCGCGTGCTGCTGCTGGACGAGCCCCTCGGTGCGCTGGACCTCAAGCTGCGCGAGCAAATGCAGAGCGAGCTGAAGAAGCTGCAGCGCCAGCTCGGCATCACCTTCATCTTCGTCACCCACGACCAGGGGGAGGCGCTGTCCATGTCCGACCGCGTGGCCGTGTTCAACAAGGGCCGCATCGAGCAGGTGGACAGCCCGCAGAACCTCTATCGCAAACCGACCACCCGCTTCGTCGCCGAGTTCGTCGGCACCGCCAACGTGCTCCATGGCGACCTCGCCCAACGCCTCACGGGCACCGCAGGGGCCTTCTCCCTACGCCCGGAACATGTGCGCTTCGGCAGCGCCAGCAACGGCGAACTGCAAGTCAGTGGCACAGTGCACGACGTGCAATACCTGGGCGCCAGCAGCCGCTACGAACTCAACCTGGAGGGTGGCGGGCGACTGGCGGTCAGCCTGCCCAACGGCGAAGAATCGGACGTCGCACGCCCGCAACCCGGCCAGCGGGTGCAGGCTTGCTGGGCCCGCAGCGCGATGGTCGCGCTCAGCGAGTAGGCCATGAGCGCCGTCATCGCCAGCCATCAGAGCGGTCCGCTGCGGGGAATCTCCAACCTGCTCTATCGGCGCTCGACGCTCTACCTGCTGCTGCTTCTGACCCCGCCGCTGATCTGGTTCGGCGTCGTCTACATCGGCTCGCTGTTCGCCCTGCTCTGGCAGAGCTTCTACACCTTCGACGACTTCACCATGGCGGTGACGCCGGACCTGACCCTGGCCAACTACGGCGCCCTGTTCAACCCGGCCAACTACGACATCATCCTGCGTACCCTGACCATGGCCATCGCCGTGAGCCTGGCCAGTGCGGTGCTGGCCTTCCCCATCGCCTACTACATGGCGCGCTTCGCCTCGCCTCGGGAGAAGGCCTTCTTCTATATCGCCGTGATGCTGCCGATGTGGGCCAGCTACATCGTCAAGGCCTATGCCTGGACGGTGATCCTGGCCAAGGGCGGCATCTTCTACTGGCTGATCCAGCAGCTGCACCTGGAAGGTCTGCTGGGCAGCCTGCTCACTGTGCCGGGTGTTGGCGGCAATACCCTGTCCACCTCGCACCTGGGGCGCTTCCTGGTGTTCACCTACATCTGGCTGCCGTTCATGATCCTGCCGATCCAGGCCTCCCTGGAACGCCTGCCGCCATCGCTGCTGCAAGCTTCGGCCGACCTCGGCGCCAGGCCCCGGCAGACCTTCGCCCAGGTGATCCTGCCGCTGGCCTTCCCCGGTGTGGTGGCCGGCTCGATCTTCACCTTCAGCCTGACCCTGGGCGACTTCATCATCCCGCAGCTGGTGGGCCCCAGCGGTCTGTTCATCGGCACCATGGTCTACGTGCAGCAGGGCTCGGTGGGCAACATACCGCTGGCGGCGGCCTTCACCCTGGTGCCCATCGTGCTGATCGCCATCTACCTGTCCATCGCCAAGCGGCTGGGGGCCTTCGATGCACTCTGAGCAAGCATCCTGGGGCCTGCGGCTGGCGGCCTGGGGCGGGCTGGTGTTCCTGCATTTCCCGATCCTGGTGATCCTGCTCTACGCCTTCAACACCGAGGAGTCGTCCTACAGCTTCCCGCTGCAGGGCTTCACCCTGGAATGGTTTTCCGTGGTGGGCGGCCGCGAGGACGTGTTGCAAGCCATCGTCCTGTCCCTGAAAGTCGCCTGCCTGGCCACCACCCTGGCAATGGTGCTCGGCACCCTGGCCGCCGCCGCGCTGTACCGCCGCGACTTCTTCGGCAAGGAGAGCATCACCCTGATGCTGATCCTGCCCATCGCCCTGCCCGGCATCATCACCGGCATCGCCCTGCTTTCGGCGTTCAAGACCCTTGGCATCGAACCGGGCATCTTCACCATCGTCGTCGGCCACGCCACCTTCTGCGTGGTGATCGTCTACAACAACGTGATCGCGCGCTTCCGCCGGACCTCCCACAGCCTCATCGAGGCGTCGATGGACCTGGGTGCCGACGGCTGGCAGACCTTCCGCTACATCATCCTGCCGAACATCGCCACCGCGCTGCTGGCCGGCGGCATGCTGGCCTTTGCGCTGTCCTTCGACGAAATCATCGTCACCACCTTCACCGCCGGCCACGAACAGACCCTGCCGCTCTGGTTGCTCAGCCAGCTCAGCCGCCCGCGCGACGTCCCGGTGACCAACGTGGTCGCGCTGCTGGTGATGCTCGCCACCATGCTGCCCATCCTCGGCGCCTACTACCTGACGCGGGGCACCGAGACGGTGGCTGGGGGCGGGAAGTGAGAGCTCCAGGCCTGCCCCCTCTCCCTAGCCCTCTCCCTTAAGGGAGAGGGGACGACTACGAGGACTCCTCCATGCAAACCAAACTCCTGATCAACGGCCAGTTCTCCGTCGGCGAAGGCGAGGCCCTGGACGTCCTCAACCCCGCCACCGGCGCCATGCTGGTGAAAATCCCCGAGGCCAGCGAAGCCCAGGTCGACGCCGCCGTCCGAGCAGCCGATGCGGCCTTCGAAGGCTGGGCACGGACTTCGCCGCGCGACCGCGCCACCCTGCTACTGAAGCTGGCGGACAAGATCGAAGGCCACGCCGAAGAGCTGGCGAAACTGGAGTCCGATAACTGCGGCAAGCCCTATGCCGCTGCGCTGAATGACGAGATCCCGGCCGTGGCCGACGTGTTCCGCTTCTTCGCCGGCGCCAGCCGTTGCCTCACCGGCTCCGCCGCCGGGGAATACCTGCCGGGCTTCACGTCCATGATCCGCCGCGACCCGGTGGGCGTGATCGCCTCCATCGCGCCCTGGAACTACCCGCTGATGATGGCAGCCTGGAAGCTGGGCCCGGCGCTGGCCGCCGGCAATACCGTGGTGCTCAAGCCCTCGGAGCAGACCCCGCTGACGGCCCTGCGCCTATCGGAGTTCATCGCCGAGTTGCTGCCGCCGGGCGTGGTGAACATCGTGCTCGGCCGTGGCCCCAGTGTGGGCAGCCCGCTGGTGTCGCACCCGCTGGTGCGCATGGTGTCGCTGACCGGTTCGGTGGGCACCGGCAAGGCCATCATCAAGAGCGCCGCCGAGAGCGTGAAACGCACCCACATGGAACTGGGCGGCAAGGCGCCGGTGATCGTCTTCGACGACGCCGACCTCGCCGACGTGGTGGCGGGCATCCGCACGTTCGGCTTCTACAACGCCGGCCAGGACTGCACCGCAGCTTGCCGCATCTACGCCGGCAAGAAGATCTACGACAATTTCGTGGCTGACCTGGCCAGTGCGGTGTCCAGCCTCAAGACCGGCCTGCAGAACGATCCGGCCACCGAGCTCGGCCCGCTGATCACCCAGAGCCAGCGCGAGCGCGTAGCGGGCTTCGTCGAGCGCGCCAGCGCCCTGCCCCATATCCAGATCGCCACGGGCGGCAAGCCGGTGGCCGGCAGCGGCTTCTTCTACGAACCCACGGTGGTGGCCCATGCCAGCCAGGACGACGAAATCGTGCGCCGGGAAGTGTTCGGACCGGTGGTGACGGTCACGCCATTCAGCGATGCGGATGAGGCGGTACGCTGGGCCAACGATTCCGACTACGGCCTGGCCTCATCGGTCTGGACCCGCGACGTGGGCCGCGCCGCCGCCGTGGCCTCGCGCCTGCAGTACGGCTGCACCTGGATCAACACCCACTTCATGCTCACCAACGAAATGCCCCACGGCGGCTTCAAGCAGTCCGGCTACGGCAAGGACCTGTCCATGTATGGGCTGGAGGATTACACCGTGGTGCGGCATGTGATGATCCGGCACTGAGCCGCGAATGAAACGCCAAGACCTGTAGGGGCGAATTCATTCGCCAAGCAGGCCGCAGGTCTGCCCTTGGGAGTCCCATGGGGCAGCTGCGCTGCCCTTGGCGAATGAATTCGCCCCTACAAGCAATTGTCGCCCTGAAGAAACACCTGCTCTAGCCAAACGCCAGGTCCAGCCACCGCCGATAGAACCCTTCCGCCACCTGGTTCAGCGCCTTCACCTTCGCGGGCAGGTCTTCGAGCATCCGTGCCCTGGCCTGCTGGCTGGGCTGGGTCTCGTCCAGCAGGTGCGCCCAATCGGTGAGCCAGCCCTGCACCAGGTCCTCGGTCATCTCCGGATGGCCCTGCAGGGCCAGGATCTTGTCGCCCCAGGAGAAGCCCTGGTTGGGGCACCAGGGGCTGTCCATCAGCCACTGGGCGCCGTCGGGCAGGTCGAAGGTATCGCTGTGCCACTGGTAGATCGAGAACTCCTGCGGCAGGTGCGCCATCCAGGGGTTGTCGGTGGCCAGGGCACGCTTTTCCAGCGGCTGCCAGCCGATCTCGGTGTAGGGCATGCGATGCACCGAAGCGTCCAGGGCGCGGGCCAGCAGCTGGCCGCCCAGGCAGTGGCCGATCATGGGCACGTCGCGCGCGATGAAGTGACGCAAGGCGTCGATTTCCGCGCCGATCCAGGGCAGCGGGTCATTGACGCTCATGGGTCCGCCCATGATGGCCACGGCCCTGGGCCGATCGAGGTCATAGCCATCCAGTTCGCCCAGGTCTGTGCGCAATACGGTGAACTCGCGCTGCTCACGATCCAGGACGTCGGCCAGGTGGCCGGGTGGGCAGAAATCCGCGTGGGTAAGAATAAGGATGTCGGTCATGGGGTCCCCTCCGTGATCGGAGTCTGAGGCAAAGGCCATGCCGAGGTCGAGTAAGGGAAGTGTATGTTTTTGCGGGGAATACGCGAGGCAGAAGGAGGGAGAAAAACCAGCCGGATCATTGTCCGGAATGCCCGGTTCGCAGCAGGCTGGCCGCCGCGAACCGGGATGGTCTCAGGGTTGCTTGACGCCGACTTCCTGGGTCACGCCCCAGCCATCGAGCACGCCACCAAGCGGGACCACCAAGGCCTCCAGGTCGTGCTCGAAATCACCAATTCCCGCGTGGGTGGCGTACATCACCTTGCTCACCTGAAGATGCCAGGCTCCATCGGCGCGAACCGACACTTGGGCATTCAAGGACTCACCACGAAAGTTCTTCGCCGCCAGCCGTGCCCGGTCCTCGTCGGGGAAGATGGCGTAAAACTCGATCGGATGAACTCGGGCAAAATCGAAACCGCCCTCTTTCATGCGGCGCAATAGATTGCTGCTGACATCATCGTGGAAGGCTGTGCTCATGAAACGACCTCCTCTTAGCGATGGATGAGAGTTCCGCTTTTCCGCTGTTTCCGAGAAGCCGGTGAACTCGGCTTCGCGACACCTTGCGGTGCCGCCCCCGGGCCGACGTTGCAGACACAACGTCAGACCTTGACCGGGCCCCGCGCGGACCCGGCCACAGATTCACTCGTCGAGTGATCTTTCAGCTTTCATTTTGCAGGGTAGCGCCACCACGCCGGGTCTGCCGAAAAGCTGGACAAATTGTCACAAAAGTAGCGACAGGCGGCGCTCACGCATCTTGCGTCATTAAATTGGCCTTTCGCTCGGCCAGACCGCCCAGCGCAATGGCCGCCAGCACAAGCGCCATGCCCAGCGCCTGCCCGGAGGTGAAGCGCTCGCCAAGCAGCAGGACGCCCACCAGCGCGGCCCCCACGGGCATCAGGCCGGTGAAGAGCCCGGCGACATTCGCCGGTACCTGGCTGATGCCGCGGTACCAGAGCAGGAAGGACAGCACGCTGGCGCTGATGGCATAGAACAGCACCCAGCCCCAGGTGATAGCGGACGGTGCGCTCCAGTCGAACGCCAGGCCCTGGGGCAGCGCCAGCGGCAGGAACAGCAGCAGGCCGGCCAGGTTGACGCCGAATGCCATGGCCCAGGGATGCAGCGACAACGACAGGCGCCGCGAGAAGATGGCGAAGATCGCCTCGGCCAGCACCGCGCCGAGCACCAGCGTGTTGCCCAACAGGCCGCCGGCGCCCTGCCCCTGGCTGTCCAGCAGGTTGAGCACGGCGATGCCGCCCACCGCCAGGGCGATGGCCAGCAGGCTACGGCCACCGATGCGTTCACGCAGCCAGAGCCACGCCAGCAGTGCAATCACGCTCGGAGTGGCGCTGGTGATGATCCCCGCGCTGGCCGCGCTGGTGTGCACCACGCCGTAGAGCATGAACAGGCTGAACAGGAAGCAACCGAAGAAAGCCTGGAGGAACAGCCCCTTGCCCGCAGCCTGGTCCAGCCCTCTACGTACCCGTGGCAAGGCCATGCCGGGGAGCAGCACCAGGGTGGCGATCAGAAAGCGCAGGAAGGCAAAGAGAAAGACCGGTACCTCGGCCAGTACCAGCTTGCCGACGGCGATATTGCCGCCGACCAGCAGCATGGACAGGCCCAGGCAGGAATAGGCAAAGAGTGGGGTCATGACGAGCATCCGTGCTTCGAAGCGACCGTCGAGGCTACTCCTCGGAAACAGCTGACAGCAATCTCAGGTTGTAACCATCGATTCCGCCGCCCACCACCGTGCAGCAGTTCTCAGGATGAGATTTGTGGGAGCGAATTCATTCGCGAATGAATTCGCTCCCACAGGGTCATTACCCGCTCAAGCACCGCTCAGCAGCTTCATGATTCCCCGGTTCACCCAGGCCGGCGAAACCTGCCCCGCGCCGTACATCAACCGGAACAGCCAGCTCACTGGCCGGTGCACCGCGGCGCCGTGGGCCTGTTGCCAGGCGGCTTCGGCGATGTCTTCGGCCTTGAGCTTCACCCCGAGGCGGCGCAGCACAGGCGGTTCGAAGTGCTGGCTGCTGACCATCGGCGTGCGCACGAAGGGCGGCATCAGGTCGCCGACGCGGATGCCATGGCCGCGCCATTCCAGTTCCAGCGCCTCGGTGAAGCCGCGCACCGCGAACTTCGAGGCCGAGTAGCTGGCCATGTGCGGCGTGCCGTAAACGCCCGAAGCGGATCCCATGTTGATCACCTGGGCGCCATGGGTGGCCTTGAGGTAAGGGAAAGCCGCATGGGTCACCTGCACCAGCCCCAGCACGTTGATGGTGAGGATGCGCGCGTGCTCGGCCATGTCGATTTCCTCGAACTGGCCGAAACGCAGCACGCCCGCGCAGTTGAAGAGCAGGCGCAGCTGACCGTCGTGGCGACCGCAGAAGTCCGCCAGTGCGGCTTCGACGGCGGCGAGGTCAGTTACATCCAGCGCCTGATGCCAGACGCCGCCCAGGGCTGCGGCCTGGGTGGCCAGGGCCTCGGCGTCCCGGTCCACCAACCCCACCAGCCAGCCACGGTCGTGGAACAGGCGGGCCGTCGCGGCGCCAATACCGGAGGCGGCGCCAGTGATCAGGATGTTGTGCATGTCACGCCTCCGTTTCCACGTGCCGGCAGATGAAATCCGCAGCGCTGGCCAAGGCCTCGTCGGCCCGGCGCAGCACGCCGGTGTGCGCCTGGAACACGTGCCAGAGCCCCGGATAGCGCTCCAGTCGCACCCAGCCGCCAGCCGCCCTCACCCGTTCGGCAAGGCGCAGGCTGTCGTCGCGCAGGACTTCGTCCTCGGCCACTTGCACCAGCATCGGTGAAAGCCCCGACAGATCGGCGAAAAGTGGCGACAGCGCCGGATCACGACGGTCCAGGCCCGGCGGGCAATAGAGGTCCATGGCCTGCTCCACCCAGGCCGGATGGATCAGCGGATCGCCCGCCGGCGGGTTGTGCTGCGCGGTGCCGCTGAGGTCGGTCACCGGTGAGAAGCAGACCAGCCCTGCCGGTTGCGGCAGGCCCTGGTGGCGGATCTCCAGTGCGGTGAGCAGGGTCAGGTTGCCACCGGCCGAATCGCCACCGATGACGATGCGCGACGCCGGATAGCCGGCCTCCAGCAGTTCGCGGTAGGCGGCCACGGCGTCCTCGCGGGCAGCGGGAAAGCGATGTTCCGGCGCCAGGCGATAGTCCAGGGCGCACACCGCGACGCCCGCGCGCCTTGCCAGGCTGGCGGTGATGGCGCGGTGGGTAGCCGGAGAACCGGTGATGAAGGCGCCACCGTGGAGGTAAAGCAGCACCACATGGCTGCCGCCCCGGGGCCGATGCCATTCGCAGGAGCGACCGCCCAGCTGGCCCGCTTCCCGCTCCACACCCCGGGGTGCCAGGGTGCTGGCAGTGAGCAGGCGCAACACCACCCGCTGCAGCGACACAGGCAGCGGTGGCCGCATCAGGCCACGGAACAGCAGGCGCAACGCTCCGCGCAAGGTCGCGCGCAAGAGCGGCTGGCCGGGCTCGGGGGCGGTGAATTCAACGGGTGCATTCATAGAGGTCCAGCTCCAGGCGACGGGTCTGTTGACGGTAGCTGAAGGTGAATCCCGGCCAGTTGTTGGTGTTGCGGCCGTCAGCGGTCTTGTACCAACTGTTGCAGCCCTGCTCCCAGACGGTTCGGCGCACATCCCTTTGTAGCCGCTGGTTGAAGCGCTGCTGCACCTCGGGCTTGAGGTCGAGGTAGCGTAGCCCCTGCAGCGCCCGGATACCGTCGAGTACGTAGCGGAACTGGCTTTCCAGCATGTAGATGATGGAGTTGTGCCCGAGGTTGGTATTGGGTCCGTAGAGGATGAACAGGTTCGGGAAGCCGCTGACGCTGACCCCGAGATAGGCCTCGGCGCCCGCTTGCCAGGCCTGGTTCAGGTCGCGCCCGCCCAGCCCGCGAATGCTCATGGGAGCCAGGAAATCCGTGGCGGCGAAGCCGGTGCCGAGGATGATGGCATCCACTTCGTGGCGCTGCCCGTCGCGGGTCACCACGGCGTTTTCGATGACTTCGGCGATGCCGTCGTTGATCACCTGCACATTGGGCCGCGCCAGCGCCGGATAGAAGTCGTTGGAGATCAGGATGCGCTTGCAGCCCAGCGGGTAGTCCGGCACCAGGCGCTGGCGCAGCGCGGGGTCGGCAATGCCCCGTGCCAGGTGCTGGCGAAAGCGGAACTGCATCAGTTTCATCAGCGGCGGGATCACCGTGAACGCCAGCACCCGTGACTCGTGCTGGATGTACTTGAGCACCCGGTCCACCTTCTGCAGCCAGGGCAGGCGCCGCATCACCGCGCGCTCCCAGGAGCGGTAGGCGCGGTCCGGCTTGGGAATCACATAAGCCGCCGAGCGCTGGAACAGACTCAGCTTGGCGACCTTCGGGGCAATCTGCGGGACGAACTGGATGGCGCTGGCCCCGGTGCCGATCACCGCCACCCGCTTGCCATCCAGCGGGTAGTCATGGTTCCAGCCTGCCGAATGGAACAGCTCACCCTTGAAGCCGTCCAGCCCGGGGATGCGTGGCCAGGCCGGGCGATTCAACTGCCCGCAGGCACTGACCAGCGCCCTGGCTCGAAAACGCTCGCCGTTGCAGGTCCGCACCTGCCAGGTGCCGCTGGGCTCATCGAATTCGGCGCCTTCCACCTCGCAATCGAAACGGATGTGCCGGCGCAGGCCGTACTTGTCGGCGCAGTGGCGCTGGTAGGCGAATATCTCCGCCTGCGGGGCGAACTTGCGCGACCAGTCGGCCTTGGGTTCGAAGGAAAAGGAATAGAGGTGCGAGGGCACGTCGCAGGCCGCACCGGGGTAGCTGTTGTCGCGCCAGGTGCCGCCGACATCGCTGCCCTTCTCCAGGATGAGGAAGTCGTGGATGCCGGCCTTCTGCAGTTGGATGGCCAGGCCCAGGCCGCCGAAACCAGCGCCGATGATCAGCACGTGCACGGACGCGCCAGGCTGGGAACTATTGGTCATTGTTATCTCCCATGGATGGTCCCGCGCGGGCACGTCGGCCGGCGCAGTGGGGAGAATCCTAGTTCGGCTGATGGCCGCGCGTTATGGCATAGTCGGACAGCAAATTGTGAGTTCCGGACAACCCCACAGAGACCATCGATGCCCCTCCCCCGATCGCCCCGGCGCAGCGCCATCAGCGTGCAATTGATGACCCAGTTCGGCCTCGACCAGGGCCTCACCCTGGAACAGTGCCTGGCCGGCACCGGCCTGGACTGGCGCCTGCTGGGCGACCCCGGCGCCGAAGTGGAGGCCAGCCAGGAGCTGGAACTGTTGCGCAATCTCGCCCGCCTCCTCGGCCAGCGCCCCGGAATGGGCCTTGAGGCGGGACGGCGCTATCGCCTCAACACCTACGGCATCTGGGGGTTCGCCCTGCTGAGCAGCGCCACCTACCGCAGCGCGGTGCAGCTGGGCCTGCGCTACCTGGACCTGACCTACGCCTTCCACAGCATGTATCTGGAGGAACGGGGCGATGAGGCCTGGCTGACCCTTGAAGAGCAGTCGTCGCCCGAAGACCTACGCAGCTTCCTGCTGGAACGCGATGTTTCCGGCGCCTTCAGCGTGCACCGCGACCTCGCCAATGCCGAGATGCCCGTACTCCGCGCCCGTTTCCGTATTCCCCCACCCGACAACATCGAGCCCTGGCGCGAACTGCTGGGAGTGACGCCCCTCTTCGGCGCGGACGACAACTGCATCGTGTTCTCCCGTTCACTGCTCGACCTCCCCCTGCCCGGAGCCAACCCGCAGGTGGTTAGGCATTGCGAGGAACAGTGCAGGATCATCCTGGCCCGCCGCCGGGAGCGTGCAGGCCTCGCCGGACGTGTCCGCGACCTGCTGCTGGCCCGGCCGGGGCAACTACCGGATATGGAGCGCCTGGCGCAGACGCTGCACATGACGTCACGCACCTTGCGGCGCAAGCTGGCAGCGGAAGGGACCAGCTTCCGGCAATTGCAGGAGGAAGTGCTGGGCGCGCTGGCCGAAGAACTGCTGGGCTCCACGGCGCTGCGTCTGGAAGAAATTGCCGAGCGCCTGGGCTATGGCGAAGTGTCGAACTTCATCCATGCCTTCAAGCGCTGGAAAGGGATTACGCCCCGTCAGTACAGGGCGTCCACCCGCGAAGCCTGACACTTCGCGGGCGAGTACGGTCAGCGGCCGGCGCGCGACTCGCGAATGTAGAAACGCGCCTTCTCGGCCTTGTCGGAGCAGCCTTCGAAGGACTCGAACTGCTGCTCGGTCTTGGCTGCGGTCAGCAGGCTCAGCGCCTTGGAATAGCTCACGGCGCCAGAAAAGCCTTCGGCCTTGGCCAGGTCCAGTTCCTTCCAGGCCGCGTCGAGTTGGTTCGCGCAATTGTCGCGATAGGCCGTCTTGCCGGCGCATCCAGCTAGCACGAGGGCGATCAGAGGCAGGCTGATCCAGGCTTTCATCGATATAACTCCTTTGTGGAAGATCGACAGAGTCTAGTTCCTCGGTAGACGGTTCGGTACCGGGAAGATTCAACTCCGTCTACTGGTCGACAGGCACCGACGGCTGGCCCGTGTCGGGGAACGGAGCACCTTGGCGGCGACCGTGGCGCGGGCGTATCGTCAACGCCATAGACAGGGGATTTGCGCATGAAAAAACGCGTGGCACTGGTGTTGGGATCGGGAGGCGCGCGGGGTTATGCGCACATTGGCGTCATCGAGGAAATCGAAGCGCGTGGCTATGAAATCGCCTGCATCGCCGGCTGCTCCATGGGCGCCGTGGTAGGCGGCATCTACGCTGCCGGCAAGCTTCACAACTATCGCGACTGGACTGAAAGCCTCGACTACCTGGACGTACTGCGCCTGCTCGATGTGAGCTTCCGCCTGGGCGCCATTCGCGGCGAGAAAGTGTTCGGGCGCATTCGCGAGATCGTCGGCGAGATCAACATCGAAGACCTCTCCATCCCCTATACGGCGGTGGCCACCGACCTCACCAACCAGCAGGAAATCTGGTTCCAGGAAGGCTGCCTGCATCAGGCCATGCGGGCCTCGGCGGCCATCCCCAGCCTGTTCACCCCGGTGGTTCAGGGCAGCCGCATGCTGGTGGATGGCGGCCTGCTCAACCCGCTGCCGATCGTTCCGGTGGTCTCCAGCCACTGCGACCTGATCATCGCCGTCAACCTCAACGCCACCACCCAGCGCGAGTACCAATTGCCGGTGATCGAGCGGCCCCCGGCAATCAAGGGGCGCATCGATACACTGATGGCCTCTCTCGGTTCACGCCTGCCCTTCCTCAAGCGCGGCCCGGAGGCCCACGACATTCTCGACCCGGAAAGCCTGCCCGGCGGCAACCCCTGGCTGGAGGACGTGGCGCCGCAGATGCAGCAGCCGGCCGCCGCCCCGCAAATGGACGGCGCGCCCAGGTCCGCCAGTGGCTCGCACGTCGTGGCCAACATCGGCCCCGCGTCCCTGCTGGACCTGGTGAACCAGAGTTTCGAGGTGATGCAGACGTCGCTCGCCCAGTACAAGATCGCCGGCTACCCGCCGGACATCCTGATCAACGTGCCCAAGCGCGTGTGCCGCTTCTTCGAGTTCTACAAGGCGCCGGAGCTGATCCAGCTGGGCCGGCAGATCGCCCGGGAAACCCTGGAGCGGTACGAGCAGGGGAATTGAAGGGCGGCACCGCCCCTACAGATATCTGTCCGCCCCACCCCACCAATGCACTAAAAAATCGACCACCCAATCCGCTCGGACAATTTCTCCAGCGCCGCCATGCCGGCCAGGGAGTTGCCGGCTTCGTTGAGTTCCGGCGACCAGACGCAGACGGTGAAGCGCCCCGGCACCACCGCGACGATGCCGCCCCCGACCCCGCTCTTGCCCGGCAGGCCGACGCGGTAGGCGAAGTTGCCGGCCTCGTCGTAGAGGCCGCTGGTGGCCATGATGGCGTTCACCTGCTTGGCCTGGCGTGGCGTGAGGACCAGTTCGCCGCTGTGGGGGCTGACGCCATTGTTGGCGAGGAAGCTGAACGCCAGGGCCAGGTCGGCGCAGCTCATGCGGATGGCGCAGTGGTGGAAGTAGCTGTGCAGCACCGCCTCCACGTCGTTGTAGAAGTTGCCGAAGGACTGCATCAGGTAGGCCATGGCGGCATTGCGTGCGCGGTGCTGGTACTCCGAGCGCGCCACCACTTCGTCCGACACCACATGGGCGTTGCCGGAAAGCCGCCGGACGAAATCACGCATGGACAACGACGGCGCGGCGAAGCGCGACTGGTTGATATCGCAGATCACCAGGGCGCCAGCATTGATGAAGGGGTTGCGCGGAACGCCGCGCTCGAACTCCAGCTGCACCAGCGAGTTGAACGGCTGGCCCGAGGGCTCGTGCCCAAGGCGCTGCCAGATGTCCTCGCCCGAATGCTGGATGGCCTGCACCAGGCTGAAGACCTTGGAAATGCTCTGGATGGAAAACGGCGTCAGGCCGTCACCGGCGTAGTACATCTCGCCGTCATTGCTGTAGACGGCGATGCCAAGCTGGTCCGCGCTGACACAGGAAAGCGCGGGGATGTAACTGGCGACCTTGCCCTCCCCGATCAGGGGGCGGACTTCGTCGAGGATTTCGTTCAACAACTGCTGCATGCCGGTTCTTCCGATGGGGGAGCGCCTGCGCGCCCATGCAGCACTGGACGCGCGCCGCGCGCCCGACGGCACAAGGCGAATGGGCTGTTCAGGCCTCCTTCAGCCGATAGCCGACGCCCGCCTCGGTGATGATGAAACGCGGATTGGCCGGATCATCGCCGAGCTTCTGCCGCAGGTGCCCCACCACCACCCGCAGGTAATGGGTGTCCTCGACATGGGTCGGCCCCCAGATATCCTTGAGTAGCTGCTGCTGGGTGACCACACGGCCGAGGTGACGGGCCAAATGCGCGAGCACCGCGTACTCCTTGCGGGTCAGCGCCACCTCCTCGCCGTCGAGGGTGACCCGGCGATAGGCGAAGTCCAGCAACAGCGGGCCGCTGGCGATGCTCGCCTGCTGCTGTTCGCCAGGGCCACCCTGGCGCAGCGCCACGCGCACGCGGGCAAGGAATTCCTGAATGCCGAAGGGCTTGGTCACGTAATCGTTCGCACCGCCGTCCAGGGCCAGCACCTTCTCGCCTTCACTGGCGCGCACCGAGAGCACCAGCACCGGTACCTGGGACCATTCGCGCAACTCGCGCAGCACGTCCTGGCCGTCCATGTCCGGCAGGCCGAGGTCGAGCACGACCATGTCGGGCCTGGCCAGCGCGGCCTGTTCCAGCCCTTCGCGGCCATTGGCGCCCTCCAGCACCCGATAGCCCTGGGCGGCCAGGCTGATGCGCAGGAACTTGCGGATCTGCGCTTCGTCATCGATGACCAGGATGGTCGGTTGGTTGGTACTCATTCGAGATTCATCGTTTCCATTGCCAATGCGGACTGCTTCTTTTGTGGGGGCGAATTTATTCGCTATGGGACGCGAAGCGGCCCTCGGGATTTCGATGGCCGAACCTTCGGTCCGGTTAGCGAATAAATTCGCCCCCACAGATACGACACGCTCTGTGCCGTACTCACTCTTCCTCCAACTGCGGCTGCGGATGCAGCGGCAGGTGCAGGGTCAGGGTGGCGCCACGGCCGTCCAGGCCATCGCCTACGCTCACGCGGCCGCCGTGGGCGCCGACCATGCCCTGGCAGATGGCGAGGCCCAGACCCGTGCCCTGCCCGCCCCGGTCACCCCGTGCGGCGGTATAGAACATGTCGAAGATCCTGTCGCGCTCATCCTGCGGAATACCCGGCCCCTGGTCGCTGACGGAGAAACGCAGTTCAGCTTCGTCCGCATCCACGGCAACGCGCAGTCGCCCCTGGGTGGGCGAGAAGCGCGCGGCGTTCTCCAGCACATTGACCAGCGCCTGCTCGATCAGTGCCGCGTGCACGTAGAGCAGCGGCAATTGCTCCGGCACCCGGGTTTCCAGCTGCAATGGCGCCAGCACCGGACGCAGGCGCTGCAGGGCGCTGGCGACGATGTCCACCGGCGCCACCCAATCGCGCGCCAGCTTGAGGCCGCCGTGGCCGAGGCGGGTCATGTCCAGCAGGTTCTGGATGTAGCGGTCGAGGCGCTCGGCCTCGTCGCGGGTGCCTTCCAGCAACTCGCGGCGATCAGCCATGGGAATGGCCTCGCCAAGGGCCAGCAAGCTGTCGATGGAACCACGCATGGCGGTGAGCGGCGTGCGCAGGTCGTGGGACACCGACGCCAGCAACGCACTGCGCAGTTGCTCGGTTTCCCCATGCAGGCGCGCCGCTTCCAGCTCTTCGGCCAGCTGCGCACGAGCCATGGCCTGGGCCAGGGGCTGGCCGAGGGCCGCGAGCAGGCGCCGGCGTTCGGCCGGCAACGGCGTTTCGTCGCGGGGGCTGACGCCCAGCAGCACCAGCGGCCCCTCTTCGCCCGACAATGGCAGCCACCACCAACGGCCGCCGGGCAAGGTGTCGGTGCCCAGGCCCGCAGGCTGGTCATGCTGCCAGGACCACTCCGCCGCCGCGCGCTCCTGGTCGGCCAGCAGGCGCTGGGCGCCGGCTTCCACCTTCCACACGCCGTCCCGACCACGGGACAGTAGGCAGACTTCCACGTCCGACCAGGCGCCGAACTGCTGCACGGCGACGTTGAGCACGGCCTGTCGGTCGGTGGCGGCAGTGAGCTTGCGCGAGAGGTCGAGCAGCGCGGTGGTTTCCGACTGGGTATCGCGTAGCGCATTCAGTTGGCGGCGCTGGCGTGAAGCCAGGTTGCCGGTGAGCCCAGCCATCAACAGGAAGAACAGCAGGGTCAGCACGTCTTCCTGGCGGGCGATGGTCAGGGAAAAAGTCGGCGGGATGAACAGGAAGTCATAGGCGAGGAACGACAACCCGGCGCACAGCAGCGCCGGTCCCAGGCTGCTGCGCACCGCCACCAAAAGGACAGCGGCGAGGAACACCAGGGAGATGTTGGGCAGCTCCAGGGTATGGGATACCGCCCAGGCCAATCCGCTGGCGGCCAGGGCGGCGAGTACCGCCAAGCCGTAATCCAGAATGCGCGATGGATAGCTGGCACGTGGACTGGGCGGACGGCGGTCGGCCTCGGTGTCCAGCACGCTGACTTCCAGGCCTTCGGCAAGGTTCAGCAGGCGCTCCGCGAGGCCGCGGCCGAGCAGACGGCGGCGAAGGCGTCGACGGCTGCGGCCGACCAGCAGCAGGCTGGCGCGGCGTTCGTCGGCATGCTGCACCAGCGCCTTGGCGACGGACTCGGCACGCAGGGTCACCACTTCACCGCCCAAACGCTCGGCCAGTTGCTGGGCACCCTGCAGGCGCGCCCTCACCTCTTCGGAACGGGCGCCGCCAGTGTCCACGTACACCACCGACCAGGGCAGGTGGCGACGCTCGGCGACGCGACTGGCGTGACGCACCAGGCGCTCGGCCTGGTGGTCGCCGTCGATCCCCACCAGCAATCGTCCACGCACAGCCGGCGCTTCCAGGCCGCGCTGGCGATAACGACGGTTGAGGTCGGCATCCACCCGCGCGGCGGCGGTCTGCATGGCCAACTCGCGCAGCGCGGTGAGGTTGGTCTGGGAGAAGAAGGCATCGATGGCGGCGCGGGCCTGCTCGGGCACGTAGACCTTGCCTTCGCGCAGGCGCTCCAGCAGTTCGCGGGGAGGCAGGTCGACCAGGAGGATTTCGTCAGCCTCCTGCAGGACCCAGTCCGGCAGGGTCTCGCGCACCTGCACACCCGTGATGTCGCGGACCTGGTCGTTCAGCGCTTCGAGGTGCTGGACGTTGACCGTGGTGTAGACGTCGATGCCCGCGTCAAGCAGCTCCTCCACGTCCTGCCAGCGCTTGGAATGGCGGCTGCCGGGTGCGTTGGTGTGGGCCAGCTCGTCCACCAGCACCAGTCGCGGCGGATGGGCGAGGATCCCGTCCAGGTCCATCTCGGTGAGCGCCATGCCGCGATACTCGAAGCGCCGCAGCGGTTGCTGCGGCAACCCCGCGAGCATGGCTTCGGTTTCCGCGCGCCCGTGGGTTTCCACCACGCCAGCACGCAGATCGACACCCTGGCGCAACTGGGCCTGGGCGGCCTGGAGCATGGCGTAGGTCTTGCCCACGCCAGGTGCCGCGCCGAGGAACACTTTCAGGCTGCCACGCCCGCCATGGGGCATGTCGGCCAGCAGCGCATCGGCGCGCAGGGCATCACTCATCGAATCATCTCGTTCAACGCGGTGTTAAGGGCCAGCACATTGACCACCGCCGGCCCCACCAGCGGCCGTTCGGTGTTCTGTTCCACCAGGCGCTCCAGGGAATCGGCCGGCAGGCCGCGTTCGGCGGCGATGCGCGGAATCTGGAAGTGAGCGGCGGCCGGCGGCAGGTGCGGGTCCAGGCCACTGCCAGAGGTGGTGACCAGGGCCATGGGCACTTTGCCATGACCTTCGGTGGCCAGACGGTGCGCATCCTTGTTGATACGTTCGGCCAGGGCCGGGTTGCTCGGCGCCAAGTTGCTGGCACCGCTTGCCACAGTGGCGAAGCTCGCCGCCGAGGGACGCGGTTGGAACCACTCGGGCCCTTCGAAATTCTGCGCCAGCAGCGAGCTGCCGCGCACCTCGCCCTTGGCGTCCCGCACCAGGCTGCCATTGGCCTGCTCGGGGAAGGCCAGTTGGGCGATGCCGGTGACGGTGAGCGGATAGGCGACGCCAGTGATCAGGGTCATCAGGGCCAGGAGGCTAATGGCTGGGCGGAATTGGCTAAGCATATTCAGTTCCTCGTTGGAAATCTAAATCGACCGGGGGGCTGGCTTCTCTCACCCCCTCTCCCAGAGAGAAAGGGGGGGAAATTCACACCAGGCCAACGGCATTGAGCAGGACGTCGATCACCTTGATGCCAATGAAGGGTGCGGCGAGGCCGCCCAGGCCATAGATCAGCAGATTGCGGCGCAGCAGGCTGGCGGCGTCGGTCGCCTGCACCCGCACCCCGCGCAGGGCCAGCGGGATCAGCGCGATGATGATCAGCGCGTTGAACACGATGGCCGAAAGGATCGCGCTCTGCGGGCTGGCCAGCTGCATCACGTTGAGCACGCCCAACTGCGGGTAGATGCCGGCGAACAGCGCCGGGAGGATGGCGAAGTACTTGGCCACGTCGTTGGCTACCGAGAAGGTGGTCAGGGCGCCACGAGTGACCAGCAGTTCCTTGCCCACCTGCACCACGTCCAGCAGCTTGGTCGGGTCGGAATCCAGGTCCACGAGGTTGGCGGCCTCGCGGGCGGCCTGAGTGCCATCGTTCATGGCCAGGCCCACGTCGGCCTGGGCCAGCGCCGGGGCGTCGTTGGCGCCGTCGCCGCACATGGCGACCATCTTGCCCTCGCCCTGATCAAAGCGGATGCGCGCCAGCTTCTTCTCCGGGGTGGCTTCGGCGATCACGTCATCCACCCCGGCCTCGGCGGCGATGGCGGCGGCGGTCAGCGGGTTGTCGCCGGTCACCATCACAGTACGGATGCCCATTTGCCGCAGTTCGGCGAAGCGATCGCGGATGCCAGGCTTGACCACGTCCTTGAGGTGAATAGCACCCAGCAGCTTGCCGTCGGCGGCCACCAGCAGCGGGGTGCCGCCGCTCTGGGCGATCTTCTCGATCTCGCGGGCCAGCGGCGCGGGAACCTCTGCACGGGTGATGCTGACCCAGTCGAGCACAGCGTCCACCGCGCCCTTGCGGTAGCTGCGCCCGGCCCAGTCGGCGCCGGAGAGACGGGTCTCGGCGGTGAACGGAATCGGGGTGATCTCCTCGCGAGCGGGCTCCTGCATGGAATGCAGCGCTCGCAGGTATTCGACGATGGACTTGCCTTCCGGCGTTTCGTCGGCCAGGGAGGCCAGCAGCGCGGCGTCGGAGAGTTCCTTGCCGGCCACGCCGGGCGCCTTGATCATCGCGCTGCAGCGGCGGTTGCCAAAGGTGATGGTGCCGGTCTTGTCCAGCAGCAGCACATGTACGTCGCCGGCGGCCTCCACTGCGCGGCCGGACTTGGCGATCACATTCAGGCGCACCAGGCGGTCCATGCCGGCGATGCCGATGGCCGACAACAGGCCGCCGATGGTGGTGGGGATCAGCGTCACCAGCAGCGCCGCCAGGTACACCAGCGGCAGGTCGCCACCGGCGAAACGGGCGAAGGGCTGCAGCGTAGCGACCACCAGCAGGAAGATCAGGGTGAGGCCGATCAGCAGGATGTCCAGCGCCACTTCGTTGGGGGTCTTCTGGCGCTTGGCGCCTTCCACCAGCGCGATCATCCGGTCCAGGGTGGATTCGCCCGGGTCGGCGGTGATCTTCACCAGCAGCCAGTCAGACACGATGCGGGTGTTGCCGGTGACGGCGGAACGGTCGCCGCCGGACTCGCGGATTACCGGCGCCGATTCACCGGTAATGGCCGCTTCGTTGACAGCAGCAATCCCCTCGATCACCTCGCCGTCACCCGGAATCAGCTCACCGGCTTCGACGCGCACCACATCACCACGACGCAGGCTGGCGGCAGGCACGGTCTCGAACTGGCCATTGGCCTTGCGGCGGCGGGCGGTCAGTCCCTGGCTGCCGGCGCGCAGGCTGTCGGCGCGAGCCTTGCCACGGCCTTCGGCCAGCGCTTCGGCGAAGTTGGCGAAGAGCACGGTGAACCACAGCCAGAGGGCAATCTGCACGGCAAGGCCGGTGCTCACCGCCGGGTTGGGAATGAAGCAGAGGACGGTGGTCAGCACCGCCGTCAGCTCGACCACCAGTATCACCGGCGAACGCACCAGCTGGCGCGGATCGAGTTTGACGAAGGCCTGGCGCAGCGCCGGCTTCCACAGCGCGACGAAGGAGGTCTTGGGTTGCTGCTTGGCGCTGCCTTTGAGCGCCTGGATGGGGGCATTCATGATGATTCTCCCTTAGAAGCCCTGGATCAGCGCAAGGTGTTCAGCGATAGGCCCGAGGGCCAGCGCCGGCAGGAAGGTCAGGCCGCCCACCAGCAGGATGGTCAGCGTCAGCAGGGTGACGAACAGCGGACCATGGGTGGGGAAGCTGTTGGCGCCCAGCGGCGCGCGCTTCTTCATCGCCAGGCTGCCGGCGATGGCCAGTACCGGAAGGATGTAGCCGAAGCGGCCGAGGATCATCGCCAGGCCGATCAGCACGTTGTGGAACGGCGTGTTGGCGCCGAAACCGGCAAAGGCCGAGCCGTTGTTGGCGGTACCCGAGGTATAGGCATAGAGCACCTGGCTGAAGCCGTGGGCGCCGGGGTTGGTGATGGACGCCGCCGGACCGTAGAGGCTGATGGCCAGGCCGCAGAACACCAGCACACCCACCGGCATCACCAGCAGGGTCGCCACCAGCAGGCGCACTTCGCGGGCTTCCAGTTTCTTGCCGAGGTATTCCGGGGTGCGGCCGATCATCAGGCCGGCGAGGAACACGGCGATCAGCACGAACAGCAGCATGCCGTAGAGGCCGGCACCGACGCCGCCGAAGATGATCTCGCCGAGCATCATGTTGAACATCGGGACCATCCCGCCCAGCGCGCTGAAGCTGTCATGCATGGCGTTCACCGAGCCGTTGGACGCGGCCGTGGTGGTGACTGCCCAGAGCGCCGAGGCGGTGATGCCGAAGCGGCTTTCCTTGCCTTCCAGGGAGCCGGCCTGCTCGATGGGAAGTGCGGCCAGGGCCGGGTTCGGCTGGTACTCGCTGTAGAGGGTCACGCCCAGGCCGATGACGAACAGCACCAACATGCAGGCCAGCAGTGCGCGGCTCTGGCGCAGGTCCTTGACGTAGTGGCCGAAGGTGAACACCAGGGCCGCCGGGATCAGGATGATGGAAACCACTTCCAGCAGATTGCTCCACGCGGTGGGGTTCTCGAACGGGTGCGCGGAGTTGACGCCGAAGAAGCCGCCGCCGTTGGTACCCAGTTGCTTGATGGCGATCTGGCTGGCCGCCGGGCCGAGGGGGATGCTCTGGTCGGCGCCCTGAAGGGTCACAGCGTGGGCGTAGTCGAGCAAGGTCTGTGGAACGCCCTGACAGACCAGGAACAGCGCCAGCAGCAGGCACAGCGGCAGCAGGACGTACAGCGTGCCTCGAGTCAGGTCGACCCAGAAATTGCCCAACCGATCAGTACTGCGGCGGCTGATGCCACGGGCGAAGGCCACGAGTACGCAGAGGCCGACGGCGGCGCTGACGAAGTTCTGCACGCCAAGGCCGACCATCTGGCTGAAATAGCTCAGGGCGGCCTCGCCGCTATAGGCCTGCCAGTTGGTGTTGGTGACGAAACTGACCGCGGTGTTGAACGCCAGGCTCCATTCCACGCCCGGCAGCTTCTGCGGGTTCAGCGGCAGCACACCCTGCAGCATGAGGATGGCGAACAGCAGCACGAAGCCCGCCAGGTTGAAGGCCAACAGGGCTGCGCAGTAGCCCCTCCAGTCCTGCTCGCGCTCGGCGTCGACGCCGCAGAGGCGGTAGCAGAAGCGCTCCACGGGCGCGAGGACCGGCGTCAGGAAGGTGCGTTGCCCCTCCATCACCCAGTAATAGAAGCGCCCGAGGAAGGGTGCCGGCGCCAGCACCAGCACGAAGAAGGCCAGGATGAGGCCGATGTCCTGAAGTTGCATGTGGCCTCCTAGCCGCGCTCGGCGCGCAGCAGCGCCACCAGCAGATAAATGAAAAGCCCCATGGCCAGTAGCAGGGACACTCCGTCGAGAATGCTCATTGCTTGTGCTCCTAGATGCGGACTGTGCCGCCGTGGAGCCATTGTCGGAACGGGGGGCGTAAAGGGACGAGACTCGGGAGGGCCGAGGGGCATCAAGAATGCGTAAAGTTGAGCAGCGTGCTAGGGATGGTTGCCCTCACCCCAGCCCTCTCCCGGAGGGAGAGGGGGCGGACGGTGCGAGAACTGGAGGTGTACCCAATCCTGTAGGGGCGAATTCATTCGCCAAGCAGCCTTGTAGGGTGTGCTTTAGCCCACGCGGACCTGCGATGGTGGGCTGAAGCCCACCCTACGGGGTGGTCGGCACGACGGCTTGTCGTCGATCCACGACAAGCGCTCGGCCGAAATCGCCACGCGCTTCTCCGGGAAACGACGATGGTGACGATTCAATCGAATCCGCATAGTTGAACTCCCCCACAGCTTTCGTCCCTTGTGGGGCCAAGGAAAGTCGAACCGTGCTTGCCGGACACCCAGGCGCCCTCACCGCCTCGTTGCCCAGCAAAGACTCATGCCATTCGACTTTTGCGGCTCATCGAAAGTAACCCGGTAGTCACGCATTCGCTTGGCATTCCCCTGTCAGGCCGCGGTGGCCTGCTGCCTGTGGAATAGCCCTGCGAACAGCTGCTCCGACTGTCCGCTCAGCCCAATCCGTGCGAGAGAAAGACCATGAAGCCGGAAACCGCCATCGTCGACATTCAAAGGAAGTACAAGGTTTATACGGAGCGTTACTGCAATCCCGCCGCCAGGAAGACCATCATTCTGGTCAACGGCGCGTTCTCGACCACCGCATCGTTCGCCCAGACGGTGCGTTACCTGCAGCCGCGGTTCAATGTGGTGCTCTACGACCAGCCCTACGCCGGCCAGTCGAAACCCTACAACTACCCGGGGCGGCTGCTCAGCGAGGAAGACGAGGCGGAAATCCTCCTGGAATTGATCGAACGGGTCGCCGCCGACCATGTGCTGTCCTTCTCCTGGGGTGGCGCCGCTACCCTGCTGGCGCTGGCCCAGCGACCGCGACGGATCGAGAAGGCGGTGCTCGCTTCATTCGCCGCGCGGATCAACCAACCCATGCGCGACTACCTGGAGTCAGGCCTCAACGTGCTGCAGACCTGCGACCGCATCAAGGTCGGCCGCCTGATCAACAGCACCATCGGCAAGCACCTACCACCCCTGTTCAAACGCTTCAATTTCCGCCACATCAGCAGCCTGGCCGAGCACGAATACCGGCAGATGCACGCTCATTTCAATGAGGTGCTCACCAAAGGCGGCCAGCGCTATCTCGCCTGCGCCTCGGCTATCGATATTCCGCTGCTGTTCGTCAATGGCGAATGGGACGAGTACACCTCGGCCGGAGACGCTCGTTTGTTCGCCCGCCATTCCCCTCAATGCCAGTTCCGCACCATCCGCAACACGGGGCACTTCCTCGATATGGAACACAAGGAGGCCTTGCAGGCCACCCGGCAAGCCTTGCTCGGCTTTCTGCAGCCGGATTCCGGCTTGATCCAGCCGACCAATGTGCGGCCGCTGGACGGGTTATACCGCTATGCCAACAGCAACCCCGTACACAGCGTGCGGCGCGCGGCTCCCTGACTCGCTGGCGGAGGTGTGTTGCCGGGGCAATGGTTGCCCCGGCAGATGGATGCACCTGTGCAGCGCCCTGGTTCAACCCTTTTCTGCTCGGCTCCCCGATGGGAGTACGACGGAGTGTGGTCCACATGCGAGATAAACCAGCGGCAGGCACCTTGCCTGAACCCGCGACCATTGTGACAACAAAAGAAAGCTCCACCCCCGACCTGCGCGGCCGGGATGTGTTCTCCACACTGCGTACCCTGGCGCTGCTGGGCATCAAGCAACCGGTGCACAGTACCCGCCATGTCCTGGCCCTGGGCGGCAAACTGGGTCGCGTGCTGCTTGGCGACACGCCGCAACCGCACTCTGTCCAGGACACGCGCTTTCAGGACCCGACCTGGCACCTCAATCCCCTCTACCGCCGTGGCTTGCAGGGCTATCTGACCTGGCAGCAGCAGCTCGCCGCCTGGATCGACGAGAGCAATCTGGAAGCCGATGACAAGGCCCGTGCCCGATTCATCGTGACACTGCTTGGCGATGCGCTGTCACCCACCAACGGCCTGCTCAACCCGCTGGCGCTCAAGGAGATGTTCAATACCGGCGGGCTCAGTCTGATCCACGGCCTGCGTCACCTGGCGGACGACTTGCTGCACAACGGCGGCATGCCCAGCCAGGTCAGCAAGGCGGCCTTCGAGGTCGGCCGCAACATCGCCACCACGCCTGGAGCCGTGGTGTTCCGCAACGAGCTGCTGGAGCTGATCCAGTACAGGCCCATGAGCGAAAAGCAGTACCTGCAGCCGCTGATGATCGTCCCGCCGCAGATAAACAAGTACTACATCTTCGACCTCAGCCCGGAGAAGAGCTTCGTCCAGTACGCCCTCAAGAACGGCCTGCAGGTGTTCATGGTCAGCTGGCGCAACCCGGACGTACGCCATCGCGAGTGCGGTCTTTCGCACTATGTGGAGGCGGTGAAGGAAGCGCTCGATGCCTGCCGCGCCATCACCGGCAGCATGGCGGTCAACCTGGCGGGCGCGTGTGCCGGCGGCCTGACCATTGCCGCCCTGCAGGGCCATCTGCAGGCCAAGCGGCAACTGCGCAAGGTAGCCAGCTCCAGCTATCTGGTGAGCCTGCTGGACAGCCGAGTGGAGTGCCCGGCGGCCCTGTTCGTCACCGAGGAGACCCTGGAGGCGGCCAAACTCCGCTCCTATCGCGAGGGTGTGCTGGACGGCCGCGACCTGGCCAAGGTGTTTTCCTGGATGCGCCCCAACGATCTGGTCTGGACCTACTGGGTCAACAACTACCTGCTCGGCAGACAACCACCGGCCTTCGACATCCTCTACTGGAACAACGACAACACCCGCTTGCCCGCTGCGCTGCACGGCGACTTTCTCGACCTTTTCAAGCACAACCCGCTGATCCGCAGCGGCGGCCTGGAGATTTGCGGCACCCCGATCGACTTGCGCAAGGTCACGGTGGACAGCTTCAGCGTCGCCGGCACCAGCGACCACATCACCCCCTGGGATGCCGTCTACCGCTCGACCCTGCTGCTCGGTGGCAACCGACGCTTCCTGCTGTCCAACAGCGGGCATATCCAGAGCATCCTCAACCCACCTGGCAACCCCAAGGCCAACTACCTGGAGAACAGCAAACTGTCGTCCGACCCACGCGCCTGGTATTTCGACGCGCAGCAGCAGATTGGAAGCTGGTGGCCGGTATGGCTGGACTGGATACAGGCGCGCTCCGGTGAGCAACGCAAAACCTTGAAGGCCCTGGGCAATCAGGACCATCCTCCCATGGAGCCCGCGCCAGGCACCTACGTGCATTCAAGTTGAGCGGCGACGCGCTGGCAGGGATTCCTGCGCGTTTGGCCAGGGAGCACACGGCCCACGGGGCAACTACGTTGCCCTTGGCGAATGAATTCGCCCCTACAACAAAGCAATGAGTTCGGCACTAACCCTGTAGGGGCGATTTCAATCGCCAAGCGGACCGCAGGTTCGCCATTAGGTCATGAAGCGTGAGCTGTGCGCACCGATTCCGGGATCGGCTTCATCCTGCTATCCCGGTAGGGTTCCCGCACGGGTGTAGTTCCTCCCCAGCGGCAAGCTCAGGATGGTCGGTTTTCCTGGTCCTTGACCTCAGGTGGCACCACCAGCTGTGGCTGTGCATGGCCGATCCAGTCGGAGATCAGGCTGTAGGCCAGCGCCAGCAGGGTCGGGCCGAGGAACAGGCCCATGAAGCCGAAGGCGAGGATCCCGCCGAACACGCCCAGCAGCACCACTACCAACGGCAGGTTGCCGCCGCGGCTGATGAGGTAGGGCTTGAGCACGTTGTCCACGCCGCTGATGACGAACATGCCCCAGATGCCGAGGAACACCGCGTAGCCGTAGTCACCGTGCCAAGCCAGCCAGGCCGTTGCGGGCACCCAGACCAGCGGCGGCCCCATGGGGATCAGGCTGAGGGCGAAGGTGACGATGCCCAGCACCAGGGCGCCTGGCACGCCGGCGATCCAGAAGCCGATGAGGCCGAGCAGACCTTGTGCGGCAGCGGTGCCGATCACGCCGTTGACCACCCGTTGCACGGTACCGGCCACCAGGCCCAGGTAATGCTCGGCGCGGTCGCCGATCAGACGCTCCAGCGCCTTTTCAACGAATAGCGCCATGCGCGGACCATCGCGATAGAAGAAGAACACCAGCACCAGGCTGAGCACCAACTCGACCATCCCGCCGCCGATCTGCGCGGTACGCGCCAATACCCAATTGCCGGCCTGCCCCATGTAGGGCTTGAGGCTGGCGAAGAAGGCTGCACCCTGAGCGTCGATGGAATGCCAGGCACGCACCAGCCGTTCACCCAGCAGCGGCACCTGATGCAACCATTCCGGGGGCGGTGGCAGGCCCTCCATCTGAACGTTCTTCGCCAGCTCGGTGGCATCGCGCACATGCTCAGCCAAGTTGCCCAGCAGCCACGCCAGCGGCAACGCCACCAGCACCATCCAGCCTGCGGTCAACAGAGCGGCGGCAGCGGATTCGCGTCCTTTCAGCGCATTGCTCAGCAGGCGCATCAGCGGCCAGCTGGCAAAAGCCAGCACCGCAGCCCAGAACAGCGCCGAGACGAAGGGCGCGAGCACCCAGAGGCTGGCACCGAGCAAGGCGAGCAGGAGGATCTGCACCAGTAGTCGGTCGTTATTGAGCATCCCAGGGTCACTCCGGCGATCAGAAAGAAAGGGCCGTACCTGTCATCACGCGATGTGCGCGTGGCAGTCACAAGCATAGAGACTGCTGTCGAGGGTTTCTCAGCGCAGCAGATTCAGGTGCAGGCCGGGCTCCCTGCCCTCGCCCAGTTCCAGTCGTGCGGCGCGCACGCCCTGCCCCACCAGCGCTTCGCGCCAGGCTTCGGCACCGGCTCCGGCCAGGCTGATGCGCAGGGTGCTGTCGAGGTTCAGGCAGCGTCCCAGCAGAGTCGCCCAGGCCTCCGACGGTTGATCGGGCAGGCGCGCCAGGTGCAGCTCGCCGCTGCTCTTGAGTTCACGCATCAGGGTGTCCGGCGTGGGCAGCAGTTCGCCCAGGGGCGCATTGGCGTCGAGCTGCTCGGCGTGCAGGTAGGCCCTGCGGTTGCCGCGGGTGATGCTGTAGAGGGCCAGGAGGCTGTCCTGGCGGGGTTCGGCCAGGCGCAGCAGGAGGTAGGCCTGTTGCTCGTCCGGGCCAAACAGCTTGGAGTTGCCGAAGATGGCATTGGCCCAGAGATTGCTGGAGCCGCAGTCGCGCCCCTGGCACCAGTAGAGCAGCTCGGCGCCGCCTTCCAGCAGGTCCCGACGGGCACGGTCGAAGGCTTCGTTCGAGCTGTGGTCGGTGGGCAGGCGGTAGGTCACCGAGGTCTGCCGGCCTTCGGCGTCGACCTTGCGCTCCATGCGCAGTTGGTTGCTGATGCGGCGGATAGCGCTCTGCGGGTAAACCCGCTCCTGGTCCGGGCTTTCGCGGAAGTCGGTGATCTCCGCATGGGGGAAGCGCGGCAGCGCCGCCAGGTCGTGGCTGTCAGGCAGGTCGGCTGCCTGGGCGGATGCTGCCAGCAGCAGGCCGGCAAGAAAGGTGAGGCGCATGCGCATCCTTAACGATATGTCCTGGAGTGAGCAGTCTGGACCAGCTTTCCGGTCTTTTCCTGCCGCTCCCTACCGAAGGCGCCCCCTGCGCAACGGCGTCGAACAGGTCGACCATCCTGCTGTTCCCTGACCAAAAGCCGCCAGCCTTCCCGGTTGGCGGGTGCAAGTCAAGGAACGGCGAAGAAGGGATTGAAACAGTCTGCTACGGCCTGCGCGCCGGCCTCATCGTCCAGGTGCAGGTGATGTTTGCCGGGCAGGCGGCGCACGTCTATCGCCAGCCCCTCCACCAGACCGGAGAACCTGGGCTCGGTGTGCAGCAGGCCCTGCTCGGCCAGCACCAGCATGGCCGGGCACCTCACGGCCTGGGCGAACGCCAGGGCATGGGCACGGGTGAGGCGCAGTGGCGACGGCAACGTCAGGCGGCTGTCAGTGCGCCAGGTGTAGCCACCGGACACCGGCATCAGGCCGCGTTCGGCGAGCAGCTCGGCGGCCTCGCGGCTGACTCCGCCGGTGCCATGCATGCGTGCCTCGACGGCGCGATCGATGGCGGCATAGACCGGCTTGCGCTTGCCCGCCAGGGCGAGTTGCGCGCGCAGCGCCTCGCCCAGTTTGGCCGGGGCCTGCTCGGCTTCGCCCGTGTAGGGCATCAGGCCGTCGATCAGGGCCAGGCGCTCGACCCGCTCCGGCATGGCGCCGGCCAGCATCACCGAGACGATGGCGCCCATGGAGTGGCCCAACAGGGAGAAGCGCTCCCACCCCAGTTGTTCGGCCACCAGCAGCACATCGGCAGCGTAGTCCCACAGCAGGTAACTGGCGCCTGGCGCGCGGTGGGCGGACAACCCGTGGCCGGCGAAGTCCAGGGCGACGATGCGCAGCCCCGGCAGGCGCGGCGCCAGGCGGGAGAAGCTGTTGGCGTTGTCCAGCCAGCCGTGCAGGGCGATCACCGGCTGGCCGTCTTCGGGGCCGTAAAGGTGCGCGGCCAGTTCGATATGAGGCAGGTTGAGGCGGATTTCCTGGACCTGGGCAGTCATGCACTGGCCTCCTGGTGGCGACCGTCCCAGCGGCCGAATACGGATTTGAGCAATTCGGCGGTTTCCTGCGGGCGTTCCAGAGGGAACATGTGCCCGCCGGGCAATGTCAGGTACTCCCCTTGCGGCACCCGCTTCACCAGCCGCGCATGGTGCGGCAGCACCACTCTGCTGTGGCGCCCGCGCACCAGTGCCAGGGGCACCTTGAGCTGCTGCGGCTTGCCCGGAATGCGATGGGGCACGCTGCGGTAGATGCTGATTTCGGTGGCGGCGTCGAACTTCAGCCGCAGGGATTCGCCCTGACGCGCCAGGCCGTGGCGGACGTAGGCGTCCAGGCACTCGGGGTCGAAGCGGCGGAACAGCGTCTTGCCGGCGAAGTAGTCACGGGCCTCGCTGAAATCGCCGAATTCTTCGCGGCGGCCCAAGGTGCGGCCGGCGGGAGTGATGCGATCGATGAAGCCGAAACGCTTGGCGGCGCGGATGACGATTCGGTCGGCCAGGGTCAACACCGGCGAGTCCAGCATCACCACGCCGCGATAGAGGTCGGGCCTGCGCAGCGCGGCGTGGTAATGCAGGACGCCGCCGAGAGAGTGCCCCAGCCCCCACACCGGCTCGCCACGTCCTTGCAGGTGATGGATGAGTTCGTCCACCAGGTTTTCCCAGTTATCGTTCACCGGGAAGCGCGGGTCGTGGCCGTGCTGTTCCAGGTGCTCGACGCGGAAGTCCGGCGCCAGGGCGGAGAACAGCTTGCCGTAGGTGGCCGAAGGGAAGCCGTTGGCATGGGCGAAGAAGATGGTGTGCGACATGGCGTCCAGCTCGTCGGGGATTGCCGGAGATTCTCCGGCAGCCCCGCGAGCGCGGCAATGACTGTAACCGCCAGTGATGATGGCGCTATTGCCAAAAGCCCGGTGCCAGCAGGCGCCCCACCAGCCCCAGGGCCACCAGCAGGAACACCAGTCCGCACGCCAGGTCGATGGCCGGGGCCGCCCGCAGCAGGCGCTGCTGGTTGCTGGCACGGGTGAGCACCAGTCCCAGCAGGCTGAACCAGGCCAGGCCCATGCCGAAGAGGATCGCGGCGGCGCCGAACTTGCCGGCAGCGGACATATCCGCCGGGATCAGTCCCGTCAGCAGCGCGAGGAAGAACACCAGCGCCTTCGGGTTGAACAGGTTGGTGGCCAGGCCGCGCAACCAGGGCCCCAGGCTGGAAGACGGGAGCTGACCACTCAGGGCTCCACCTTCGCCCCGTCCACGCCGGAACCAGCTGCGCACGGCACCGACGCCGAGCCAGCCGAGGTAGCTCGCTCCCAGCAGTTGCAACAGGTCGAAGAGGATGGGTGAGCGGCTGACCAGCAAGGCCACCCCCGTCAGCACCAGGGTGCCGTGGATGAGGATGCCGCAGGCGAGGCCCAGGGCACTGAGCAAGCCGGCGCGGCGCCCCTGGTGTACCGCGGTGCGGACCACCAGTGCCACGTCGGGGCCGGGGCTGACCAGGGCGATGGCGAACACGGCCGCCAACGTCAGCAAGACGGAAGTCTCCTGCATGGAAGTTCTCCAGGATGTAGGGGGATTCAGCGGTCTGGGCGGGTCAGCGGCTGCGCAGCTTCGCCGGCGGCAGGCCGTAGGTACGGCGGAACAGCCGCGAGAAATGCGCCTGGTCGTAGAAGCCCAGGTCAAGGGCCACTTCACTCAGGTTCTCGCCTCCCAGCACCCGTGGCAGGGCACGCTCCAGGCGCAACTGGGTCAGCCACTGGTGGGGTGGCAACCCGCACTGGCGATTGAAGCGCCGCAACGCCTGCCAGGGACTGAGACCGCAGAACGCAGCCAGTTCCTCCAGGGAGGGTGGCGAGTCCAGCCGCGATTCGAGCCACTCCCGCAGCCGCGCCCAGGTACGCCCGTCGAACCCCTGCTCCGGCTCCCGGACTCGCAAGGTGGAGCCCTGCCCCAGCAGGTTGGCCAGGGCCGGCCACAACAGGCTCTCCTGCTCCAGCTGCGAGCCCTCGATCAGCGCGCCGTGCAGGCCCTGCAGCTGGCTGCGCAGCCCGGCGTCGCGGAGGATACTGGTGGTCAGGCGCGGCGCACCCTGGCGGTCGTCGCTGAGGGTGCGGCTGGCTTCGTCCAGCCAATGCGGATCAAAGGCCAGCACGCGGATCTGGTAACCCTGGCCATCGACGCCAGCACCATCGTGAATCTGCTCCGGCGCCATCAACAGCACATCCCCGGTGTCTGCCTGGTGGCTTTCTCCCTGGTGCAGATAACGCTGCCGGCCGCGCACAACCAGCCCCAGGTGGTACTCCAGGTGGAAGTGCCGGGGGAAGCTGAAGCGCTGGTGCTGGGCGTCGATCAGGCGAACGCCGGGCAGGCAGCTGGGGATGTGATGAGTCTGGTCCATGGGCGCCACTTTACTCCGTGGCGCCGGGCGGTTCTTGGACAAAATTGCGGGGTTGGTTGATGGGTATCGCTTCGCTCCACCCATCCTACGGGTGTTGTAGGGGGATTCAGCCCACGTTGACCTCCGATGGTGGGCTGAAGCCCCCCCTACGCACGTGGAGGCTCGGCACCCAACGGGACGATGGCCATGGTCAGGCGGGAAATGCAGCTCGGCTTGCCGTCTTCCCCGGCCAGGCGAATGTCCCACACGTGGGTGGTGCGCCCCAGGTGCACCGGCCGGGCGACGGCGGTGACGCGACCACTGCGCACACCGCGCAGGTGGTTGGCGTTCACTTCCAGGCCGACGCAGTAGAAGCGGCTGTTGTCGATGCACAGGTAGCTGGCGGTAGAACCCAGGGTTTCCGCCAGCACTACCGAGGCGCCGCCATGGAGCAGGCCGTAGGGCTGGTGGGTACGCCGGTCGACCACCATGCTGGCGGTCAGGGATTGGTCGTCGTAGGCCTCGAAGCGGATGTCCAGGCCTTCTCCGATCGTGTTCTTCAGGGATTCGTTGAGTTGCGCAAGATCCGGGGTTTGGTTCCACAGGCCCATGAGGTCACTCCTTGTGGGGTGCCGGGACACGGGGTCCCGGCCAGACGGATTCATTCGTGCCAGACAACTGCTTCCTGGCGTTCGAGCCATTCGGGGAAGCGCTTGCCGTAGGCATCTTCGACGATGTTGCGCTTGATCTTCAGCGTCGGGGTGAGGAAACCGTTGTCCACCGCCCAGACCTCCTTGACCAGCACCAGCCCCTGCAGACGCTCATGCTTGTCGAGGTCGCCGTTGACCTCTTCCAGCAGGCTGCGCAGGCTGATTTCCAGATCGGCGCGGGCTCCGTTCGCCGCTTCCCGCCGCCCTACCTCGGACAGCACGCAAAGCGCCATCGGCTGCGGCAGGCCATCGCCCACCACACACACCTGCTCGATGCGCGGATGCACGGCCAGACGATTCTCGATAGGCGCCGGGGCCACGTACTTGCCCTTGCTGGTCTTGAAGATTTCCTTGATGCGTCCGGTCAGGCGCAGGTTGCCCTTGGCGTCCTGCTCACCCTTGTCGCCGGTGCGCAGGTAGCCGTCCACGGTGATGGTTTCAGCGGTCTTCGCCGGGTCCTTGTAGTAGCCCTGCATGGTGGCGCCGCTGCGCACCAGCACTTCGCCCTCCTCGCTGATGCGGACTTCCACGCCCGGGCTGTTGCGGCCGATCCAGCCGGGCATCACTTCGCCCTTGCGGCACAGATGGGAGTAGCCGCAGTTCTCGGTCATGCCGTAGACCTCCAGCACTTCCAGACCGAGGCGCTTGTACCAGTCCAGCAGTGCGCCGGGCACCGGTGCCGCGCCGCACAGCGCGTTGCGCACGGCATCCAGGCCAAGGCCGGCTAGTACTTTACGGCCGACGATGCGGCCGATGATGGGCAGCCCGAGCATGCGGTCGAGCTTCTTCGCCGGCATCTTCGCGTAGACGCCCATCTGGAACTTGGTCCAGATCCGCGGCACGCCGAAGATGGCCGTCGGCCGGGCCCGGCGCAGGTCGTCGAGGAAGGTTTCCAGGCTTTCGGCGAAAAACACCGTCTGCCCGGCGTAGAGCGAACCCATTTCGACGAACATGCGCTCGGCCACGTGGCACAGCGGCAGGTAGGACAGCAGGCGGTCTTGCTCGCCGGTCTGGAACATGTCCATGCCGTGGGTGGCGGCGAAAGCGAAGTTGCTGAAGTTGTGCATCACGCCCTTGGGCGTGCCGGTGGTGCCGGAGGTATAGATGATGGTGGCGAGCTGGTCGGGGGCGCTGCGGGGGCTGTCCTGGATCGGGTTGACAGCCTGCAGGTCGGCCCAGCTGAAGTCGAATGCGCCAGACGGGTGAATCGGCAGCGCGATGGTTGGAACACCTTCGGGCACGCCGCTCGCCATTGCGGGCCAATCGTCGAGCTTGCCGATGAAGGCCAGCGCCGATTCGGAATGCGCCAGCACCTGCTGGACCGATTCGGCGGTGAGGTTGGGATACAGGGGAACGGAAACGTGGCCGGCCATCCAGATGGCGAGGTCGGCGATGATCCAGTGGGCGCAGTTCTTGGAGATGATTGCGATGCGGCTGCCCTGGGGCAGGTCGCGCCCCCGCAGCCAACTGGCGGCCCGGCGGGCCTGCTCACCTACCTCCCCCCAGGTCAGCTCCTCGATCCTTCCACCGCCTAGCGGCTGGACCAGGTAGCGCTTGTTCGGGTGACGGGCTTCACGCTCAAAAAACACTTCAAGCGGCAAACGGACTGCATCAGCCACAGGGCCTCCTCCTTTGTTCTTTTTGTGGGGGACAACCAAGCACTTGCTTGGGCGACTATTCCACGCACCCGGAGGAGGCGCAAGTTAAGAAATGTTGCGATTCGTCAGTGACGGCGAACGTGGTGCACGGTGCGCAGGGACATCAGCCCGGGCACCAGCAGGTCGCCTTCCAGCTCGGCCAGACTGGCCGTGCCCATGGGCACAGGTTCCTGGCGATGGCCGTGGATCAGGAAGCCCGCGAGGTCGCTGACGAAGGGGTTGTGGGTGACCAGCAGGAGGTCCTGTTCACCGCGCTCGGCGAGGAAGTCGAGGGCTTCCCGCGGGTCGCTGTCGGGGGTCAGCCAGGGGACTGTCCCAACTGCGGCGTTGAAGCCCAGGGCATCACGAACCAGTTCAGCAGTCTGCTGCGCCCGCACGTACGGGCTGGCGAGAATCGCCCCCAGCGGTCGGCCGGCAAGCACGGCTGCGGTCTGCAGCACATCCTTCCGGCCGTGGCGGGTCAGCTCGCGCTGCGCATCGGTGGCGGCGCGGGGTTCGGCCTCACCGTGGCGCAGCAGCCAGAGCCTCATAGTTTGGGCTCTTCGTCACGCACCGGGTGGGCGGCCGGCGGCACTTCGTGTGCGGCTTCGCCCTGGGGGGCGCTGGCCTCGGGCCAATCGGCGAAGGGCCAGGGCTTCTCTTCGGTATTGAAGGTGCCGAAGCGGCCGATCTGCGTCAGGTACTGGCTGAGACTGTCACCGAAGGACAGCAGGCCGCCGTTGGGCGCGCCGTAGAACGCGCGGTAGCCGAGTTGCAGCAGCACCACGGCACCGAGGACGATCTCGGCCAACTGCCAGACGATGACGAAAATGAGCATCCACAGGACGCGCAGCAGGATGTGTTCGCGCTGCAGGTCTTCGCGCTCTTCGCTCATGGGGGATCTCCTTGTCCGAAAGGGTGAATCAGAAACCGGTGGTTGGAATGAAGTCTACGTCGGTCTTGGGCTCGCCGCGCATCAGCAACTCGATCACCTGAGCCAGCGTACGCCCCTCGAAAAGGATGGCATGCAGGCCCGCGACCAGCGGCATGTAGACCTGCAGCTCCTCGGCACGGGTCTTGAGTACCTTGAGGGTGTTGACGCCTTCGGCCACCTCGCCCAGGCGCGCCACGGCGTCTTCCAGCGACAGGCCTTCGCCCAGCGCGTAGCCCACCTGGTAGTTGCGGCTCTTGGGCGAGGAGCAGGTGACGATCAGGTCGCCCACGCCGGCCAGGCCGAGAAATGTCATGGGATTGGCGCCGAGCTTGACCGCGAAGCGGGTCATTTCCGCCAGGGCGCGAGTGATCAGCATGCTCTTGGTGTTCTCGCCCATGTCCAACGCGGCGGCCATGCCTGCGATGATGGCGTAGACGTTCTTCAGGGCGCCGCCCAGCTCGACGCCGAAGCGATCCTGGCTGGCGTAGACGCGGAAGGTGCGGCCATGCAGGGCCGACTGCACGCGCTTGCAGAGTTCGGCGTCCTCGCTGGCGACCACAGTGGCAGTCAGAGCGTGGTCGGCGATTTCCTTGGCCAGGTTGGGGCCGGAAATCACGCCGATGCGGGCGTCCGGGGCCACCTCTTCAAGAATCTGGCTCATCAGCTTGAAGCTTTGCGCTTCGATGCCCTTGGTGGTGCTGACCAGCAGCTTGCCGGCCAATTGCCCGGCCACCGGCTCCAGCACCTTGCGCAGCGCGCTGGACGGCAGGGCAACGAACACCAACTCGCAATCGGCGAGCACGCCGGACAGGTCGGTATCCGGCTCTACGCCGGGGAGGATCGTCACGCCCTTGAGATAGCGTGGGTTCTCGCGCTGGGTACGGATCGCCTCGGCCTGTTCCGGGTCGCGCATCCAGTGCCGCACGCGCTGGCCGTTCTCGGCCAGCAGGTTGGCGATGGCGGTGCCGAAGCTGCCGCCGCCGAGCACCGCAACGGGTTGCTGTTCAGTCATAACGGGTCCATGTAGGCCATAGGAATGGCGAATCCACGCATTATACGGAGGCGCCGCCTGCCAGCCAGCCTCTATCCAGGGCCCTTGCGCTGGAAAAGCGCCCATCCTCGGTTAAGATTCCGCAGGTTTTGGCGCCAATTGCGCCCCTTGGTTCCCCGGCAATCTCAACGCAGCAAAATTTCCCGCAGCATCGGGGCGCAACGGGACTAAAGTTCCAGCATAGAACCGCTCCACGGATGATCTCGCACCGAGGCAATTGGAAGATGTGCCCAACCTCCCCACGACGCCCGACCCCTCCCGCAGCTCAAGGAGCGGCGCACCTATGACCTTGCGGCGCCGCTGGGACATCCATACCCGCACCCAGCTCATCAGCCTCGGCCCGGCACTGCTACTGACCCTGCTGCTCACCGGTTTCTTCACCTTCGCCCGCTTGCAGGACCTGCGCCAGGAGCTGAACCACACCGGCCAGCTGATCGCCAGCCAACTTGCCCCGGCGGCGGAATACGGCGTGGTCACCGGCAACCTGGAAGTGCTGGAAGGCCTGCTCCAGGCCAGCCTGGGCACACCCCACGTGCGCTTCCTCGAAGTACGCGACCGCGCCGACAACATCCTCGTTTACCTGGAACAGCAGGAAAGCCTGGAAAAGAGCAGCACCCAGGTGGAAGTCTTCCACGCGCCCATCATCCAGCAGCAGCCCCACCTGCAGGCCCAACGCACCTACGCCAGGGGCGACGGCCGCAGCAACGACAGTAACTACCTGGGCCGCGTCGTGGTCGGCATGTCCAACGACGCTTTCAGCAGCCGCCAGCAGGAAATCCTCCTCAAGGCCACAGTGCTGGCCCTGATCGCGCTGCTCCTCACCTTCCTCCTCGCCCGCCGCCTGGCCACCCGCCTGTCGCAGCCCATCAGCGCCATGGGCGACGCGGTCAAGGCCATTCAGGATGGCAACTACAACGCCAGCTTGCCCGTGGTAGATGACAGCGAATTGGGCGACCTCAGCCGCCACATCAACAATCTCGCCGGCGGCCTCGAACAGGCCAGCCAGGAGCAGCAGCAGGCGATGGGCCAGTTGATCAAGGCGCGCGAGGAAGCGGAAATGGCGAACCGCGCAAAATCCGACTTCCTGGCGATGATGAGCCACGAACTGCGCACCCCCATGAACGGCGTCCTGGGCATGCTGCAGCTGCTGGAAACCACCGAGATGACCGATGAACAGGCCGAATACGCGGCGCTGGCCACGGAATCCACCGAGCACCTGCTGAAGGTGATCAACGACATCCTCGATTTCTCCCGCATCGAGCGTGGCGCACTGGAACTGGAGCGCATCCCCTTCAACCTGCTGGACCTGATCCTGGGCTCGGTGCAGGTGTTCCAGCACAGCGCCCAGCAGCGCGGGCTGGCCCTGACGCTGGACACCCAGGAAGGCCTGGAGCGGGTCGAGGTGCACGGCGACCCAACGCGCCTGCGGCAAATCCTGGTCAATCTGGTGGGTAATGCCCTGAAATTCACCGAAGAAGGCGGCATCAAGGTGGAAACCCGCTGGCAGGCGCTGGACAGCGAAGTGCTCTGGCTCACCTGCGCGGTCCATGACAGCGGCATCGGCATCCCGCCGGACCGCCTGGAACACATGTTCGACGCCTTCCAGCAGGCCGATCATTCGATCTCCCGCCGCTACGGCGGCACCGGCCTCGGGCTGCCCATCGCGCGTACCCTGGCCGAACGCATGGGCGGCACCCTGCGCGCCGAGAGCCATGAAGGCTCGGGTTCGATCTTCACCCTGGAAATTCCCCTGCCGTTCCGTCCCCAGAGCTCGGAAACGCTGGGCGACCAGGCCCATGGGCACGGCGCGGGCACCGGCCAGCACGTGCTGCTGGTGGAGGACAACCCGGTGAACCAGACCGTGATCGAGGCCATGCTGCGCAGCCTCGGCTATCAGGTGAGCCTGGTGGGCGACGGTGCCCAGGCGGTGCATCAGGCCTCGCGCCATGACTATGCCGCCATCCTCATGGACTGCCGCCTGCCGGTTCTCGACGGTTACGAGGCCACGCGCCAGATTCGCCAGATGAATGGCGGCGCCACGCTGCCGATTATCGCCCTGACCGCCAACGCCCTGCAGGGCGACCGCGAGGCCTGCCTGGCCGCGGGAATGAACGACTACCTGGCCAAACCCTTCAAACGGGCTGACCTGCTGCGCGTCATGCAGCGCTGGTTGAGCAAGCCGTCGGACTGAAACGATTGGTGCCGTTTCCAGACATTCGTCGAGTGTCCGGGAATGTTAAAGTGCGAGACGCTTTGCGCGCGGGAGGTCCCCCCGGCAGCCCTTTGCGACGGGCTGTGGTCACATCAGGTGAACGACTGTGCTCGGCATTCTGTGACTTTCACCGCAACGCAACAGTCTATGACTAGTCTGCCGCCTGACGCCCCCTACAACGGCCACGGCAGAAGGATGAATGCAACGCCCTGTGCCAGACGGGGACCATTGAGGAGCTCGCATGACCAAACAAAACGCCTATACCCGGGAAGACCTGCTGCGCTGCAGTCGCGGCGAGCTGTTCGGCCCTGGTAATGCGCAACTGCCCGCCCCCAACATGCTGATGATCGACCGCATCGTGCATATCAGCGAAACCGGCGGGAAGTACGGCAAAGGCGAGATCGTCGCCGAGCTCGATATCAACCCCGACCTGTGGTTCTTCGCCTGCCACTTCGAAGGCGACCCGGTCATGCCCGGCTGCCTTGGCCTCGACGCCATGTGGCAGTTGGTCGGTTTCTTCCTCGGCTGGCAGGGCAACCCCGGCCGTGGCCGCGCCCTGGGCTCCGGCGAAGTCAAATTCTTCGGCCAGGTCCTGCCGTCCGCGAAAAAGATCACCTACACCATCCACATCAAGCGCACTATTAATCGTTCGCTGATCCTCGGTATCGCCGATGGCACCGTTGCCGTCGACGGCCGCGAGATCTACAGCGCCGAAGGCCTGCGCGTCGGCCTGTTCACCTCTACCGACAGTTTCTGAAGGACATCCGCATGCGTCGCGTCGTGATCACTGGCCTGGGCATCGTTTCCTGCCTGGGCAATGACAAAGCCACCGTTTCCGAGAACCTGCGCACCGGCCGTTCCGGTATCCGCCACAACCCCTCCTATGCGGAGATGGGTCTGCGCAGCCAGGTCTCCGGCTCCGTCAATCTGAACCTGGAAGAGCTGATCGATCGCAAGCTCTTCCGCTTCATGGGTGATGCCGCTGCCTATGCCTACCTGGCCATGCAGCAGGCTATCGAAGACGCCGGCCTGACCGCCGAACAGATCTCCAACCCGCGTGTGGGCCTGATCGCCGGCTCCGGTGGCGCTTCCACCGTCAACCAGATGGAAGCCATCGACACCCTGCGCGAGAAAGGCGTCAAGCGTATCGGCCCATACCGCGTAACCCGCACCATGGGCAGCACCGTTTCCGCGTGCCTGGCCACCCCCTTCCAGATCAAGGGCGTGAACTTCTCCATCTCCTCGGCCTGCGCCACCAGCGCGCACTGCATCGGCCAGGCCATGGAGCAGATCCAGCTGGGCAAGCAGGACATGGTCTTCGCCGGCGGCGGTGAAGAAGAGCATTGGAGCCAGAGCTGCCTGTTCGACGCCATGGGCGCCCTCTCCACCCAGTACAACGAAACCCCCGAGCGCGCCTCCCGCGCCTATGACGCCAAGCGCGACGGCTTCGTCATTGCTGGCGGCGGCGGCATGGTCGTGGTCGAGGAGCTGGAACACGCCCTCAAACGCGGCGCCAAGATCTACGCAGAGATCATCGGCTACGGCGCAACCTCCGACGGCTACGACATGGTCGCCCCGAGCGGCGAAGGCGCCATCCGCTGCATGCAGCAGGCGCTGTCCACCGTTGACACCCCGATCGACTACCTGAACACCCACGGCACCTCCACCCCGGTGGGCGACGTGGCGGAAATCCGCGGCGTGCGCGCAGTGTTCGGCGACAAGGCCCCGGCCATCAGCTCCACCAAGAGCCTGTCCGGTCACTCCCTGGGCGCCGCCGGCGTGCAGGAAGCCATCTACTGCCTGCTGATGATGGAAGGCAAGTTCATGGCAGGTTCGGCCAACATCGACGAACTGGACCCGGAAGTGGCCGACCTGCCGATCCTGCGCGAGACCCGCGAAGGCGCCAAGATCGACACCGTCATGTCCAACAGCTTCGGCTTCGGCGGCACCAACGCCACCCTGGTACTGCGCCGCTTCAACGGCTGATCCCAGACCCGGCGGTATCCGCAACGCCCGTATCCTCCCGGATACGGGCGTTGTCGTTTATGGCGCCTCAACTAATTCTATTAGATCTGTAGGACCTTTCCGAACCGTCTGTTCCGCCATCAAGAAGCGCCGCCCTCCTCCGCTAAAGGGACCAGCAACACCCTATTCGTCCCGGATCGGAGTAGACCCATGTTCCTTCGCCAATTGCCCATCGCCTACCGCGCTGCCATCGGCTTCGCCATCATCACCCTGATACTGGTCGGCCTCGGTGGCTTCGCCCACAACCGCATGGAGGCCATCAACGAAGCCTCCACCGAGATCAGCGAAATCTGGCTGCCCAGCGTCCAGGCCTCCGGCCAGATGGCTCTGCTCATGGCCACCTTCCGCCTCAGCGAGATGAACCACGTACTGGCCCAAGACCGCGACACCATGAATGCCCAGGAGCGACGCATGGACAAGCTGCTCGCCGAGCTTGCAACGGTGGAGCAGGCGTACCAGCCTCTGCTGCAGCTGCCGGAGGAGAAGCGGTTGTTCAAGGAGGTGCTCAGCGCCAGCCGCGACTACATGAACAGCCACGAGTCCCTGCTGCAGCTGTCACGCCAGAACGACACCGAACGCGCCTACGCACTGATTCGCGGCGAGCAGTACCAGCGCTTCGAAACCCTGTCACGCAGCCTCGCCGCATTGATCGAACTCGACCAACGTCAGGCGCGGGAATCCAGCCGCCGAGGCGACGAAGTGGTCAGCGACGCCACCCGCTCCGTCGTGCTGGTAATGCTGCTGGCGGTCCTGGCCAGCATCGCCATCGCCTGGCTGCTGACCCAGAGCATCGTCGGCCCTATTCGCGAAGCCATGCGCACTGCAGAGCGGGTGGCCGGCGGCGATCTCACCGGTGAGCTGGACAGCACCGGCCGCGACGAACCCGCCCGGCTGATGCAGGCCCTGCAGTCCATGCGGCAGTCCCTGCGCGACACCATCGAACAGATCGGCCATTGCGCCACCCAGCTTGCCTCGGCAGCGGAAGAGCTCAATGCGGTGACCGAGGAAGGCAACCACTCGCTGAACCGCCAGCACAACGAAATCGAGATGGCCGCGACAGCGGTCAACCAGATGAGCGCGGCGGTGGAGGAAGTGGCACGCAATGCCGCCTCCACCTCCGAAGCCGCCACCACGTCAGAAGGCGTTGCCCTCAGCGGCCGCGCACAGGTGGAGGAAACCATCCAGGCCATTCGCGGCATGGGCGAGGAAGTCACCCGTTCCACGCACATGGTGGCGGACCTCGCCGAGCAGGCCCAGGGCATCGCCACGGTGCTGGACGTCATCCGTTCCATCGCCGAGCAGACCAACCTGCTGGCCCTCAACGCTGCGATCGAGGCAGCCCGTGCCGGTGAACAGGGGCGCGGCTTCGCCGTGGTGGCCGACGAGGTACGTGCCCTCGCCCACCGCACCCAGGAGTCGACCCGCGAGATCGAACAGATGATCGCCGCCATCCAGGCCGGCTCCGATGCCGCCGTCAGTGCCATGAACCAGAGCGACACCCATGCGCGGGATATGGTCAAGTTGGCGGAAAGCGCCGGCCAGGCCCTGCAGGAAATTGCCCGGCGGGCCGGCGAGATCAACGAGCGCACCCTGGTGATCGCCACCGCCGCCGAGCAGCAGGCGCAGGTGGCCCGCGAGGTAGACCGCAACCTGGTGAACATCCGCGATATCTCGGTGCAGACCTCAGCCGGCGCCAACCAGACCTCCGCCGCCACCCATGAATTGTCGCGCCTGGCGGTGGAGCTCAACGGCATGATCGCGCGCTTCGTGGTCTGATTTCCGAGCCCCGCCCTATCGCCGGACATGATAAAGGGCGCCACCAAGGCGCCCTTTTCCATTCCCGGCGATCAGGCCGCTTCGCGGTCGCCCGCCCCCTTCTCCCGCCCACCGATGCGCGGCAGCAGCATGGGCACCTGGGTGCGATAGTCGGCGTACTCCGGATGCGCCCGCAGCAGGTCGCGCTCTTCCAGCTGGATGGCCGCCAGGATGTAGATGCTGGTCAGCACGGCGAACAGCAGGTGGGTCGCACTCATGGTCGGGGTGGCCCAGAAGCACAGGAACCAGCCCAGGTAGAGCGGGTGGCGCATCAGCTTGTAGGCCCCCGGTGTCTTGAACTCCAGCTCGGTGTAGGGCTTGCCCAGCAGGTTCAGCCAGACTTGGCGCAGGCCGAACAGGTCGAAGTGGTTGATCAGCAAGGTGGCGTAGAACACCAGCGCCCAGCCGAATCCGAAGGTGGCGCCCATGACCAGCCGGCCGGAGCGGTTCTCGATGTTCCAGATCTCGCCACCCAGCGGCTGCCAGTAGCTGTACAGCAGGATCAGCGCCAGGCTGGAGAACAGCACGTAGGTGCTGCGCTCGGCAGCTGGCGACACCCACTGGGTCCACCAGGCCTTGAAGGCCGGCCGGGCCATCAGGCTGTGCTGGAAGGAGAAGATGGCCAGCAACAGCACGTCGATTCCCAGCGCGGTCCAGAACGGCAGGCGCGGCTCGCCATCCAGGGTTCGTGGCGCGAACGGCAAGTTGGCGATGAAGCCGATGGAATAGACGAAGGTGGCGAAGAAGATCAGGTAGCTGATCAGCCCATAGGAAAAGATCGAAATGCGCTTGAAGTAGGTGAACATGATGCGCTCCTGCCGGGGGTTCTGGTCGGCGGGATCGCTCCACTCCGCCTTGGACACCAGCTTCGCCCCGGCCTGTATCAGCCCGATGGCTGACAGCGCTCAGTTTGTTTCCGCTTTGTATCCGCTCCTGGGGCTCCCCAGCCAGGCCTGCAACAGCTGGTGCAGACGTTGCTGGTCCAGTGGCTTGGTCAGCAGCGCCTTGACGCCCTGTTGCTGCACCTCGCTCTCCAGCAGGGAGTCGCTGAAGCCGGTGTAGAGCACGATGGGCAGGTCGGCGCGGGACGCCAGCAGGCGCCGCGCCAACTGCAGGCCGGACAAGCGCGGCATGCTCTGGTCGAGGATGACGAAGTCCCAGGCGTAAGGGTCGGCGCAGAGCAACTGGCTGGCCTGCTCCGCATCGCAGAAGATGCCGGGCTCCAGTCCCCAGCCCTCCAGCAGTTCACCCATGAACTCGGCCACCGTGGCGTCGTCGTCCACCACCGCCACACGGCCGCACAGGGCCGAGCGCAGGGGTGGCCGCGCGGCAGCAGGTGCACTGGCCTGCTCCACTCCCGCCGCCGGACTGTGGGCCGGCATCAGCACGCGGAAGGTGGCGCCCTGCTCCGGCGTGCTGTCCAGGTGGATATGGCCGCCGTACTCATGGACGATACCGTGCACCATGGACAGCCCCATGCCGCTGCCCTGGCCGGTGGCCTTGGTGGAGAAGAACGGCTCGAAGATCTGCGCGCGCAGCGCCGGGTCGATCCCCGGACCGCTGTCGCTGACGGTCAGCGCCACGTAATGGCCCTTGATCCGCTGCTGGCAAGAGGCGCAGACGCCTTCCAGATCCTGCTGGCCCAGGCTCACCCGCAACTGGCCGACGCTGCCCATGGCATCGCGGGCGTTGATGCAGAGGTTCATCAGCACCTGTTCCAGCTGCACTGGATCGGCCAGCACCCGCGGCAGGTCGTGGTCGAGTTGTACTTCCAGTTCCACCGTGGCCGGCAAGGTGGATTCCACCAGGCGGATGAAATCACCCAGCAGCAGGTCCAGCGCCACCACCTGGGGCTTGCCACGGCTGCCCCGGCTGAAGGTGAGCATCTGCTGGATCAGGTCGCGAGCCTTTTCCGCCGAACGCTGCACCCGCGACAGGTACTTGCCCAGGCGCTCGTCGCTGCCCTGCTCTGCCAGTTCCTGGGCCATCACGGTATAGCCCAGCATGCTGGTCAGCAGGTTGTTGAAGTCGTGGGCGATGCCCCCGGTCAGATGCCCGATGGCCTCCATGCGCTGGGCCTGGCGCAGTTGCTGCTCCAGACGGGCGCGCTCCTCCTCGGCCTGGGTGCGCTCAGTGATGTCGCGCAGGTAGCAGATGAAGCGCGGCCCCTCGTCCCCCGGCACCTGGGTCAGGGCCAGTTCGGCGGGAAATTCGCGCCCATCGGCCCGCTGCGCCACCACCTCCATGCGTTTGCCGAGGAACGCGCCGTGACCGGTCTGCAGGTAGTGCTCCAGGGCGTGCTCGTAGGCTTCGCGAAAACGCGGCGGGATGATCAGCTTGAGCAACGAATGCCCCAGCGCCTGCTCACGGCTGATGCCGAAGCACTGCTCGGCGGCCGGGTTGAACGCCAGTACCCGCCCGGTCTCGTCCATGCTGATGAAGCAATCCAGGGCAGTATTGGTGATGGCGCGGTACTGCATTTCGCTGGCGCGCAGGGCCTGTTCGGCCTCCTTGCGCTGGGTGATCTCGCGGGTGATGCCGAGGATGCGGTCGATACCGCCAATGGCCACGCGCTTGAGCAGCACCTCATCCCAGTGCAGGCTGCCGTCGCGGTTGCGCCGGTGCCATTCGAAGCGCTGCACTTGGCCGGCTGCGGCACGCGCCAGATAGCCGGCGGCCTCCGTGCCGGTATAGGGCGCGTAGCCGGCGCTGAAGGCATCGATATCCAGCGTGAGCATTTCCTCGTAGCTGTAACCGTAGGCGCGGCAGGCCTTGGGGTTGACGTCCACCAGAGCCCCGCTCTCGATGTCATGGACGAAAATGGCGTCCTCAGAGGTATCGAAGATCGCCCGGTAGCTGGCTTCCGCCTCCAGTCGCTCAATTTCCGCCGCCGCCCGAACGGAGAAGATGCGCAGCACCGATTCCACCTTGTCGCGATCCGACATTGGCCCCAGCCGGCCAGCGGCAATCAGGCCCAGGGGCCGGCCATCGCTGGCGAACAGCGGGTAGCCGGCGTAGCTGTCGACGCCGAAGGCGGCCAGCACTTCGTCTGTGGGGTAGGAGCTGCGCAGGTCACGGGGCACGAAGTGGAAGCTGCGGCCGAACACCTCGGAGCAAGGCGTGCCCTTGAGGGAGTAGGTGGCGTTCTGGTGCAACTTCCCGCCGTAGTAGAGGGCCAGGGTGGTGAGACTTTGCGGCCCTTCGTCGCTGATGCGGCTGACGAAGGCGAAATCGGCGTTCAGCGAACGCACCATGTAACGGGCGATGGCCTCGAACACCTCGTTCCCGGTGGCAGCGGACACGCCCAGGGCGACGAAGCGCAGTACCTCTTCCAGGCTCTTGCGTGAACTGATGTCGGTGGAGATACCGCAAATGGCACTGACCCGGCCGTCGCCGTCGAAGAGCGGGAACTTGTTCGACAGGTAGGTGCGGATACCGCCGCCCATGGGCACCTGCTCCTCGAACTCCAGCTCATGGCCGAGCTGGATCACCCGCAGGTCGTTGGCCCGCAGTACGTCGGCGATTTCCGGGGGAAAGAACTCGTGGTCGGTGTGCCCCAGCACCCGGTCGGCGCGCACCTTGAACAAACGTTCGAAGGCCCGGTTGACCAACACCAGGCGGCCGTCGAGGTCCTTCACGTAGATCACCGCACTGCTGTTATCGACGATCTGCCGCAAGCGATGCTCTTCAGCACTGATGGCGAAGCGGCTGGTCAGGGGCTGGCTCACCGTAAGGCCCTCCGGGGTTGGCGGACTCGCCTGATTATGGAACAGCCCAGCCACGGCCGAACGGCCCGGGTTGTCATTGAAACAATTGAAACAAAGCAGCGATGCAGCTTGGGTTGAGCGCCGCCAGTCCCGTCTTGCCGATACGGTTTCGCGTTCAACCCGGCACGAACATGTAACCCACGCCGCGCACGGTGCGGATGATCTGCGGCTTGTCCGGGTCCTGCTCCAGCTTGCGGCGCAAGCGGGCGATACGGATGTCGATGGAACGGTCGAAGGGGTTCCAGTCGCGGTGCTGGGTGAGGTTCAGCAACTGGTCGCGGGACAGCGGCCGGTTGGGGCGCAGGGCGAAGGCCTGGAGCAGGTCGAACTCCATGGCGGTCAGGGGGATTTCCTCGCCTGCGGCGTCGAACAGCTGGCGGCTCTGCAGATCAAGGCGGCACAGGCCGAGTTGCAGGCAGGGGCTGTCGTTATTCGTGACGGGCTGAGCGGCTGGCGCCGGAGTGCGGCGATAGCGCCGCAGCACGGTCTTGAGTCGTGCCAGCAACTCGCGTGGATCGAAGGGTTTGGCCAGGTAATCGTCAGCCCCGACTTCCAGGCCGACGATACGGTCCAGCGGCGTGCCGGCGCCGGACACCATGATCACTGGCAGGTCGTGATGTTCGCGCAGGTAACGCGCCAGGCTCAGGCCGTCCTCGCCTGGCAGCCCCACGTCCAGCAATACCAGGTCGGGCAGCGCCTCGGCCAGCCGCGCACGCAGCTGGCCGCTGTCGCCCACGGCCTGGACCTGGTAACCCTGGCCGCCGAGGTAATCCAGCAGCATTTCGCGGATTGCCTCGTCGTCGTCCACCACCAGGATGCTGATCTGTTCGGCCATGGGCCCGCGCCTCGCGCCTGCTTCAGACCCAGCGACTATAGCGCGCCATTACGACGCGCGCGGGATCAGCGAACGGTGAAGCTCTGGAGGGCCAGCAGGCGGTCGCCCTGGAAGACCATGAATTGCCACTCGCCCGGCACCACTTCGTAGTGCTCGGTGAATTCGAAGGCCATCACGTCGGTGGGAGCGCCGGGTGCCATCTTCTGCTCCACGACGAACTTGTCGTGGCGCTTGCCGTCCGGGCTGACGACGCCGGGGGTGAGGTAAAGCAGGGTCAGCGGGGTGTCCTTTTCCTGCTTGCCGACCAGGGTGTAGCGCATGCCGAACTTGGTACCCAGCTTGGCCGGGATCTCGTCGGTCGGCTGGATCGTCTGGTTGCTGCGGGTCAGCACGCGCTCGCCCGGCTGGTAGTCCTGGTACTGGGATTCGAAGATGCCGTATTCCACCGGACCTTCCACGCGCACGTCAGCCAGGGCAACGCCGGAAGCCAGGCCGAGGGCCACGAGTGCTGTCATTCGAAAGGGGATCATGTCGCGCTCCTTGTTTGCGGTGGCGCGAGGTTATGACGCGGTCATGACAGCCTCGTGACAGGCTCACTGTGTTGCGGCATTCCCCTGTTTCCGGGGCAGCACGGCGAGGAAATTATCCCGTGCCACCTTGTGCGCCACCGACTCCGGCAAGGCATCGAGGAAGGGACGGTAGGCCGACAGGTAATCCCCCAGGCCGTCGAAGCGACCCACTACATCCGAGCCCAGCATGAAGCGCTCCGGATGGCGCTCCACCAGCGCCAGCCAGCGACGATCCGGATTGCCGTCGGCGTCCAGCAGGTAGGGTTCCAGCACGCTCCAGGAGAGGTCGATATAGAGGTTTGGATAGTCCGCCAGCAGGCGTTCCAGGGTGGGCAAGAGGAAATCCAGCTTCGTCTGGTGGCGGTGGATTTCCATGCTGGAGCCGGCGTGGGCCCAGATGAAGCGCACATGGGGATGGTTGCGCAGCGGCTCTTCCACCTCCTGCAGGAACAGCGGATTGCGCTCGCGCTGGGAGGTGATGTTGGAGTGAAGCAGCACCGGCAGGTCGTATTCGGCGGCCAGATGATAGATGCGGTTCATGGCCTCGTTGTTGGCCCGTGGTGTGTCGCCATCGATCAGGGCGGTGAGGTCGTCGTGGCGGGTGAAGACTTCGCCAATCCCCTGCCAGAGCCCCGGGTCCAGCTCCAGCATGCGGCGGATATGAGCATCGGAATTCTTGTCGTTGGGGTTGAAGCCGCTGAGAAAGGGATGGAAACGCTTGCGCTGTTCGTCCGACAGTTGCTTGACCGCAGCGGCCACCAGCACGTCGGTGGCGCTGTACCAGTAGGCACCGGCATCGTCCCCGGCGTAGTAGCGCGGGCGCTTGGGTTCGTCCTCGTGCCACTTCTTGGCCACCGGAATGCCGGAAATCATCACGTGGTCGATGCCGCCCTTGTCCATCGCCTGCAGCAGGGACTGCATGCCATCGCTCTCCTGGAAGAAATCCACGTAATGCAAATGGGCGTCGCTGTAACGGTAATCGCGCGCTTCGCCGGGAATCGCCAGCACCAGCAGGAGCGCGGCGAGACTGGTCCTCAGTGGAGACAAGGCTCGTCCTCCGGGATGGGTGAATGACGTTGGACCGGCATTGCGATGACCATGTTCAACACCACAAGCCGCTGCCCGGCCGCGGGCCTTTGCGCTAGCCTAGCGGGACTCAATCGCTCACTGGCCAGGAGGCCCTCGATGACTATCCGTCTCACCCGTGATTCCGCCACCGGCACTCGCCAGCGCATCGAACTGGAGGGTAAGGCACCGCTGTTCACCGACCTGCCGACGGATTTGGGCGGTGCCGGTGCGGACCCGGAGCCCCATGACTACTTCGATGCCGCCCTGGGCAGCTGCAAGGCCCTGACCGTCACCTACTACGCGCAGAAGAACGGCATTCCGCTGACCGGCGTGGACGTCGAGGTGAACCGCGACGACAGCGAGGAACGCAAGGGACACTACCGCCTGGACGTGAAACTGACCCTGCGCGGCCCCCTCAGCGACGAACAACGCGCCACCCTGCTGCGCATCGCCGACAAGTGCCCGGTGCACAAGCTGATGACCCAGGTGGAAGTGAGCATCGAAACGCGCCTCGCCGAAGGCAACTTCAGCCAGTGACCTGCGCAGGAAGTCCGAGCATGAACATTCTCACCATCCGCCCGCGTGCCGAAGAAGTCGCCGGACAACCGATCCTCCGTCCGCTGCCCTCGGCCCAGTGCCGCAGCGTTGGGCCCTTCGTGTTCTTCGACCACATGCTGGAGGCGGACTACGCCCCCGGCGAGGGCATGGACGTGCGCCAGCATCCGCATATCGGCCTATCCACCCTCACCTACCTGTTCGAGGGCGAGCTGCAGCACAAGGACAGCCTGGGGTCGGACCAACTGGTGAAGCCGGGTGACGTCAGCTGGATGACCGCCGGCCGAGGCGTCGCCCACGTCGAGCGCACTCCGGCCAACCTCATGGCCAGCGGCTCCCGTGCCCATGGCCTGCAGGTCTGGCTCGCCCTGCCGAAGGAACTGGAAGACTGCGCGCCCAGCTACAGCCATCACCCGGCGGCCAGCCTGCCAACCCAGGACGCCCTCGGCGTGCGCATCCGCCTGATCGCCGGCAGCGGCTTCTGCCTGGAATCCCCGGTACCGGTGCTCTCCCCTACCCTCTATGCCGACCTGCAACTGGAGGCCGGCGCCACCCTGACCATTCCCTGCGAGCATCCGCAGCGGGCGCTCTACCTGCTGGAAGGTGAAGCCCTGCTGGACGACCAGCCGCTGGAACCGCGCAGCATGGTGGTGCTGCCGGAAGGCGTGGAGTACGTGCTTTCTGCCTGCAACAGCTGCCAGTTGGTGATGATCGGCGGCGCCCCACTGGACGGACCACGGCGGATGAACTGGAACTTCGTGGCCAGCAGCCCGGAACTGATCGACCAGGCACGCAGCCGCTGGGCGGCCGGCGACTGGCCGGTGGTGCCGGGGGAAACCAGCCGGATTGAATTGCCGCGCTGATGATGTGGGGGTGAATTCATTCGCCAGGCGGGACCTCGTCCCGCTGTAGGTTGGCGCTAAGCGCAGCGAAGCCCAACAACGGAGTTCCGGCAATCGTTGGGCTTCACTGCGCTCTGCTGCAACCTACGAACTGAGGGTAGGGAGTGATTGAGCGCTTCTCTGTGGGGGCGATTTTAATCGCGAAAGGGTATGGCACCGAGCCCGGGCCAAATTCGCGAATGAATTCGCTCCCACAAACGGCATGAAGCTCAGGCGAACACTTCGTCCAGCAGGGTGTACATCGCGGCAAAAGCGCGCCTGGAGACCTTGGCGTTGTAATGGGACGTACCCGGATTGTTGGCCGCCGGGTCGGTAAAGGAATGCACCGCACCGCCATAGCTGAGCAGCTGCCAGTCCACGCCCGCTTCGCTCATCTCCCTGGCGAATGCGGGCAACTGCTCACGGGGCACCAGCGGGTCCTGCGCACCATCCAGCACCAGCACTGCACCACGGATATTTCGCGCGTCGGCCGGATCGGGCGTATCCAGCGCGCCATGGAAGGACACCGCGGCCTTCAGCGGTGCGCCGGCCCGCGCCAGTTCCAGCGCGCAGGTGCCACCGAAGCAGAAACCGAAAGCCGCCAGCCGGGCCGCATCCATCGGAACCGCCTGCTGGCCACGCAAGGCCTCCAGGCCCGCCAGCAGGCGTCGGCGCAGCAGCGCGCGATCCTGCTTCAGCGGCAGCATGGCAGCACTCGCCTCCGCCGGGTTGCCCGGCCGCACCGCCGTGCCGTAAATGTCCGTCAGCAACACGCGATAACCCCGGCCGGCGACCTGCCCGGCGAGCTCCTCGGCACCACCACTGACCCCGAACCAGTTGGGGGCCATCAGCAGGCCCGGACGCAGTGCCGAGTCGGCGGCATCGAATAGCAGGCGGCCTTCGAAGGCCACGCCATCGACCGAGTAGCGGAGGGACTGGGACTGGAGTTGCGTCATGGATTACCTCGTTCCGGTGAAGACTTCGTCGAACAGATCGTTCATCGCCTGGTAGGCCCGCGCGGCGACCTTGGGGTTGTATTCATTGCGCCCCGGCACGTTGGCCCCGGGCTCGGTGAAGGAATGCACCGCACCTCCGTAGCTGACCAACTGCCAATCGGCCTTGGCGGCGGTCATTTCGGCGGTGAAGGCATCCACCTGAGTCTTGGGCACCGCCGGGTCATCGGCACCATGCAGCACCAGGACCGGCGCGCGGATGTTGCGGGCATCGGCCGGGTTGGGTGTGTCCAGGTTGCCATGGAAGGATACGAAGCCCTTCAGCGGCGCCCCGGAGCGCGCCAGTTCCAGCACGCTGCCACCGCCGAAGCAGAAGCCGATGGCGCCAAGGCTGGCCAGGTCCAGCGGTACTTTCGCCCCCTGGGCCTTGAGCGTCTCGACGCCAGCCCGGGCGCGCTTGCGCATCAGCGGACGATCACTCCGCACTGCAGTGGCGGCAGCCCTGGCCTCTTCCGGCTTGGTCGGTCGAACGCCCTTGCCGTACATGTCGGCGATGAAAATCACGTAGCGCTGCCCGGCAATGCCCTTGGCCTGGTCGGCAGCGGCCGGCGTCACCCCCATCCAGTTGGGCACCATCAGCAGGCCTGGGCGCGGGGTTTTCACCGCGTCGTCATAGACCAGGGTGCCTTCGAACGGCTTGCCGTCGATTTCATAAGGCACCGTCTGGGTGACCATGGCCGCCCAGGTCGGGCCGGCGAATGCGAACAGCAGCGAGGGCAGCAGCAATCTGTTCATGGACGTTCTCCTGTCGCGGAGGGATGACTGAGCTTAGACCCTCTGGCTGGGTGAACTTCCCAACCTGTTTCATAGGGGGCACGAGCCCGACCGGCCTGGAATCCCGCCCCAAAGAAAAAGGCCCGCAATCGCGGGCCTTTTCCATTCCTGCCGTCTATCAGGCAGAGAGTTCCACCAGCAGCTTGTTCAGGCGACGCACATAGGCGGCCGGGTCCTTCAGGCTGTCGCCGGCGGCCAGGGCTGCCTGGTCGAAGAGGATGTGGGACAGCTCGCCGAAGCGGTCTTCGTCCTGTTCGCCGTCCAGTTTCTCGATCAGCGGGTGGGCCGGGTTGATCTCGAAGATCGGCTTGGAGTCCGGAACCTTCTGGCCACTGGCTTCAAGGATCTGGCGCATCTGCAGGCCCAGGTCCTGTTCGCCGATGGCGAGGATCGCCGGGGAATCGGTCAGGCGGTGGGAAACGCGCACTTCGCTGACCTGCTCATCCAGCACCTGCTTCAGGCGCTCGATCAGCCCTTCCTTGGCCTTGGCGACTTCTTCCTGGGCCTTCTTGTCCTCTTCCGAGTCCAGCTTGCCAAGGTCGAGGTCACCACGGGCGACGTCGACAAAGCCCTTGCCGTCGAAGTCGGACAGGTAGCTCATCAGCCACTCGTCGATGCGGTCGGTGAGCAGCAGCACTTCGATGCCCTTCTTGCGGAAGACTTCCAGGTGCGGGCTGTTCTTGACCTGCGAGTAGCCCTCGCCGGTGAGGTAGTAGATCTTGTCCTGGCCTTCCTGCATGCGGCCGATGTAGTCGGCGAGGGACACGCTCTGCTCGCCGGAGTCGTCGCTGGTGGCGGCGAAGCGCAGCAGGCCGGCGATCTTCTCCTTGTTGGCGAAGTCCTCAGCCGGGCCTTCCTTCAGCACCTGGCCGAAGTTCTTCCAGAAGCCTTTGTACTGCTCGGGTTCGTTCTTCGCCAGCTTCTCCAGCATATCCAGCACGCGCTTGGTCAGGGCCGACTTCATGGAGTCGATCACCGGGTCCTTCTGCAGGATTTCGCGGGAGACGTTCAGCGACAGGTCATTGGAGTCCACCACGCCCTTGATGAAGCGCAGGTAGAGCGGCAGGAATTGGTCGGCCTGGTCCATGATGAATACGCGCTGCACGTACAGCTTCAGGCCACGCGGGGCCTCGCGGTGGTACAGGTCGAACGGGGCCCGGGCCGGGACGTAGAGCAGCGAGTTGTACTCCAGCTTGCCTTCTACCTTGTTGTGGCTCCAGATCAGCGGGTTCTCGAAGTCGTGGGCGACGTGCTTGTAGAACTCCTGGTACTCCTCGTCCTTCACCTCGGTGCGCGGACGGGTCCAGAGGGCGCTGGCGCGGTTGACGGTTTCCCATTCCGCCTCGGCAGGCGCCTCTTCGCCGTACTGCTCCTTGGGCAGCTCGATGGGCAGGGCGATGTGGTCGGAGTACTTCTTGATGACGTTGCGCAGGCGCCAGCCGTCGGCGAACTCCGCTTCATCGGCCTTCAGGTGCAGGACGATACGGCTGCCGCGCTCGGCCTTGTCGATGGTAGCGACGTCGAACTCACCCTCGCCCTTCGATGCCCAGTGCACGCCCTCAGAGGCCGGCAGGCCGGCGCGGCGGGTAAAGACGTCGACCTTGTCGGCAACGATGAAGGCGGAATAGAAGCCCACGCCGAACTGGCCGATCAGGTGGGAATCCTTCTTCTGGTCGCCGGACAGGTTCTTCAGGAAGTCGGCGGTGCCGGACTTGGCGATGGTGCCCAGGTGCGCGATCACCTCGTCACGGCTCATGCCGATGCCGTTGTCTTCGATGGTGACGGTGCGAGCGTCCTTGTCGAAGCTGACACGGATCTTGAGATCGGCGCCGCCTTCCAGCAGCTCGGGCTTGGCCAGCGCCTCGAAGCGCAACTTGTCCGCGGCGTCGGAGGCGTTGGAAATCAGCTCACGAAGGAAGATTTCCTTGTTCGAATACAGGGAATGGATCATCAGGTGAAGCAGTTGCTTCACCTCGGTCTGGAAGCCCAGGGTTTCTTTTTGAGTTTCCACACTCATGGTCGTCTGACTCCACTTGGATGGCTTGAGCCGCATGTGCGGCGGCGGATGTCATCCAGATGGGGCCTTCGACAAGGATTTCAAGTGCTTAGCGAAACGCGGGACTTCACCGCTGTGACGGGGGCTTCAGCCCCCGTACGCGTCAGGGCTCGAGCAGCTCGACGTGGGAAACCTCGTCCAGGTCGAAGCTGAAGCTGGCGGCACCCGCTCCGCCCAGGTTGCGACGGATGAGGATGCGGCCTTCGCGGTCCAGGCCGGTAAAGCGGCCTTCGGCAGTACTGCCACGCACCGTGTACACACGCATGCTGAGTTCCTGGTACTGGCTGGGATTGTTCAGCAGGCGCTGCAGCGAGAACCGCAGGCGACGATCCACCGGACGGGCGGCGTCCGCGAGGGAGGCCGATTCCTCTGCCTCACTGGGTGCCTGGGGTACCGCATCGGGTTCGACCAGGGGCGGGAAGCTGTCGCGGCGCACTCGCCAGCCCTTGGTTTCGCTCTTGGCAAGTTGAATCGGCAGGCGCTGGGTCTGGCCATCGACCTGGACTTCCACTTCAAGGTCCAACTCCCGCGCCGGCAGGCTGACGACCGGCAACGGCATCAGCTCGACATTGCGGGTGGCAAATCGCCGCTGCAGGTAGTCTCGAATCACATAGGCCAGGGTGTCGCGGGAATCGTAGGTCGGGTCTACCCGGCCATCGCGGTAGCGCAGGCGGTCGGTGAAGACCTCCAGGTGGCCGGTGAGCGTCGTCGCGAACTTCGGCGGCAGCACCAGGTGGAAGTCTCCCGCCAGGCGATTCGGCGCCACCGGCTGGAGGTCCAGGTGCAGGGTGTAGCCACGGGGAATCCGCCGTGCTTCCGGCAGTTCCTGCTCCGGCAGCAGCCAACTGATCTCGACTTCCGGCTTCGGGCCGACGTCCTGGGGCAGGACGTCCAGGCGCAGGGCACCCTGGGACTGGTTGCCGAGGCGGATGGTCAGCTCGCGACGGGCGTAGAAGTCCTGCCCTTCACGCAGGCTGAGGATGCCGTCCACCAGTTCGGCCTCCAGCGGTGAAAAGGGCTGGCCGTTGAGTTCGCCGTTCAGGCGGATGTCCAGCTCGGACCGGGCCCGATCTTCCTGGCCCAGCCAGCGCAGGCTGAGAATCGCCTGGAGGCGCTCCGGGTCCTGGGCCGCGAGCATGGTCAGCCCTACCACCAGCGGGATGAAACCCATGGCGCTCAGGGCCACGGCCTTGCGTGCGTTACGCCAGTGGTAGAGCACGTAGGCCAGGGTGACGGGCGGCAACAGGCTGCCGAAGCCCCAGAGCAGGCTGGTGCCGAACGCCAGCATGACCAGCCAGACGAGTCCGGTGACGATCAGCAACAGGCCGCCAAGAATCAGTAACGCAACCATCGGGCTTTCCTTGTGAACGACCGGACGCGCCTGGCGCGCCTCAGGGTTCGTCGACCTTGAAGTGGGCGCGCGCAGTGGCGATGGGTTCGGTCTGGGTGGTCTGCCAGGCGGTGATGGCGACGTTGGCGACGCGGCGGCCTTGTCGCCAGACCTGGCACTGGACGTAGGTGTCACGATAGTGCCCGGCGCGAAGGTAATCTATCGAGAAGTCGATGATTTTGGGCATATGTGGCGTGCCCATGAACATCAGCAGGTGGAGCATGGCCGCGTGCTCCATGAATCCGGCGATCACGCCGCCGTGAATGGCCGGCAGGGTCGGATTGCCGATGTTGTCCTTGCTCGCCGGCAGGCGGAACACCATGTCGTCCCCGAGGCGCAGGCATTCCATGCCGATCAGCTTGGCGTAGGGAATCAGGCACACCAGCGAGTCGTAGTCATTCTTTTCATGGGCTTCGCGCACCAGGGCGTTGAGATCGAGGCTCATGCCGCACCTCCCTGCTTCAACTGGCCCGGCTTGCCCATGCGCATGAATGCGCCAACCACATGAGCGATGGGTTGAGCCGGGTCGTCCTGGTAGGCATAGCCGCGGGTAAAGATGACGTTGGGCGTCACCCGGTAGCATTCAGCGAAACCGAAGACGTCCTTGTGGGGCTCGGCCGGGTGCATGTAGTCGATGCGCAGGTCCAGGGTCGGGCAAATCTCGAACTCCGGCAGCACGCAGACGGTGGAAATGCCGCAGGTGGTGTCCATCAGGGTGGTGATGGCGCCGCCGTGGATCACGCCGGTTTCCGGATTGCCGATGATCTGGGGGCTGTAGGGCAGGCGCAGGGTCAGACCCTGTGGGGTGGCGTCGTGCACACTGAGGCCGAGCACCTGGCAATGGCGCAACGCAGCGAGAAAGAGCTGCGCCCGTTGGATAAGGGAATTGTCCGTCATGACTGCAACCTTGGCGGAAGTTGGGCAAAGAGCCGAATAATACCCTGCTGATGGGCGGTAGTTGTCGACAAGTGCTGGAACCAGATTTTTTTAAAAGACGTTGAACTTAGAATCAGTTCACAAACTCCAACGGCTATCTACGAGGAAAGCCACACATGGAGGCTCAAATGAAAAAAACCCTGTCTCTCGCCCTGCTGCTGGCCGCCAGCCTTGGTCTCGCCGCCTGCGACAAGAAGGAAGAGGCTCAGGCACCGGCGGCACCGGCGACCGAATCTCAGCCGAGCACTCCGGCTCCGGCTCCGGCTCCGGAAACCGCCCCGGCTCCGAGCGCACCTGCTGCGCCGGCCGCTCCGGACACTGCCCCTTCCGAGGAGCAGAGCCAGTAAGCTTCCGGCAGCAACAACGAAAAGGCCCGCACATTGCGGGCCTTTTCGTTTCCGAGGGGTTCAGAGCGCGGGGCTGAGCATCAGCAGCAGGCTACAGACCAGTCCGACGACCCAGACCAGGCTGCGCAGGCTGGCCTTGTCGTTCCAGTAGAAGAACAGGTAGAGCACCCGCGACACGATGAAGAGGATTGCCAGCAGGTCGACGAACCAGCCCTGGCTCTGGGTGACGTGGGCCACCAGCACGCCTGCCGCGAACAACGGAAAAATCTCCAGGGTGTTCTGGTGCGCCGCCACCGCTCGCGCGCCGAAGCCGGTCAGCCGTGCCTGCTGCGCACGGGGATTGTGGTTGTCGTACCCCCTGCCCTCCTCGCGCATGGCCTTGGCCACCGGCACCTTGGCCAGGTAGATGAGCAGTGCGGCGATAAACAGGCACCAGAACGGAATACTCATTCGACTTTCTCCTTGGGCGCTTCCAGCGCCTGGGTCGGGGTGTAGACCATCACATCCAGTACATCCGAGTGGAACTCGCGGCGGTAGAGCACCAGCACAACGCCGGTGGTGACGATGACGAAGAACCAGGGGTTGATGAACCAGGCCAGCATGGCCAGGCCGAAGTAGTAGCTCCGCAGGCCGAAGTTGAACTGGTTGGCCGCAAGGGAAATCACCCGTGCGGTGCGCTCGGCAAAGGCTTTCCTTTCCTGCTCGCTGACGTGCTTCTCGCCGATCATCGGCGCTGAGCCCACCAGGATGGCGGCGAAGTTGTACTGGCGCATGCACCAACTGAAGGTGAAGAAGGCGTAGACGAAGACCACCGCCAGCCCCAGCAGCTTGAGTTCGGAGATGCCGCGACTGGCGGGCTGTACGAATGGCAGGTCCGCCAGCACCGACACCGCTCGGTCGGTCGAGCCGAGCACAGTGAGGATGCCGGCCAGGATGATCAGGGTGCTGGACGCGAAGAAGGAGGCGTTGCGCTCCAGGTTGCCGATCACGCTGGCATCGGCGATGCGGTTGTCGCGCAGCAACAGGCGGCGCATCCAGTCCTCGCGATAGAGGTGCAGGACCGAAGCCAGGCAGGCGGTATCCCTGCCCTTCCAGATGGCGTAACGGGTGTAGCCCACCCAACAGGTGAGGAACCAGAGGATGGCCACCAGGTGGGGCCAATTGCGCAGAATGCTGGACATGCGAATTCCTTTTAAGAACACGACCGATTATAGCGACCCATTAGCAGGCCCCTGCAGCGTCTGATGAAGGCTGATCGCAACAAAAAAGGCCGCCCGGAGGCGGCCTTCTTTGCACTAGCCAGCAATCAGGCGGCAACTTCCACCGGCTTGCCCAGCAGGCGGTCGTAGAGGCTGGCCGCGGCCAGGGCAGCCACGGACGGCAGCAGCCAGGCGAGACCCTGCTCGGACAGCGGCAGGTGAGACAGCCACTGCGGCATCCAGCCCGCGAGTTCCGCAGCCTTCAGTGCGTCCACCAGGCCGAACAGCAGCGACACCAGCATCACCGGCGCCACCACGCGGCCCGGGGAGTGCCACAGACCCACGCAGAAACTCAAGGCCACCAGCACGATGCACGGCGGGTAGATGGCGGTGAGTACCGGCACCGAAACCTGGATCAGCTTGGTCAGGCCGAGGTTCGATACCACCAGGCTGAAGGCGGCAAGGATGATCACCAGGCTGCGGTAGGACAGCGGCAGTAGCCGGCTGAAGTACTCGGCGCACGCACAGGTCAGGCCGACGGCGGTCACCAGGCAGGCTAGCGAGATCAGCAGCGCGAGGAAGGTGCTGCCGAGGTCGCCGAAGGTGTGCTGTACATATGCGTGCAACACCGCGGCACCGTTGGTGGCGGTACCAGCGATGTCATGGCTGTTGGCCCCCAAACGGAACAGGCTGATATACACCAGCGCCAGACCGACACCGGCGATCAGGCCGGCGATGATGGCGTAACGTGTGATCAGACGCGGCGACTCGACGCCACGAGAACGGATCGCGTTCACGATGACAATGCCGAATACCAGGGCACCGAGGGTGTCCATGGTCAGGTAGCCGTTGATGAAGCCCTGGGAGAACGGCGCGGCCTGATAGGCCGGGGTGGCGTCACCGATTTCGCCCATCGGCAGCATGAAGGCTGCGATGCCGAGGATGGCCAGGGCCACGATCTTCATCGGCGCCAGCACGCGGCCGACGGTATCCAGCAGACGACCGGGATACAGGGACACCGCCAGTACCACGATGAAGTACACGAGACTGTAGGCGAACAGAGCCAGCGGGGTGTCGCCGGTCAGCGGCGCCAAGCCGACTTCGAACGAGACGGTTGCAGTACGCGGAGTGGCGAACAGCGGGCCGACCGACAGATAGCAGACCGAAGCCAGGAGCACGCCTGCCGTCCTGCCGATGGGGCTGCTGAGGGAGTCCATGGCGCCGCCGACCTTGGCCAGCGCGATGACGGTTACCACCGGCAGGCCGACAGCGGTGATCAGGAAGCCAAGCGCAGCCATCCAGACATGGGGACCGGACTGCAGACCGACAATGGGCGGGAAAATGATATTGCCGGCTCCGACGAACAACGCGAACGTCATGAAGCCGAGTGCCAGGACGTCCTGGCCTTTCAAGGATTTCATTGGGGAATTACCACATCGCTGAAACAGGGTTTACCGAAGGGGTTTCCCGATTGGGTCGGGGGAAACGTCATCCATCCGTTTGGGATTGATCGCTGGTGCCCGACCTTCGCCCTTGTGGGGCATGGTGAGCGGCATGGTTGCTACCCTAGCGATTTTACCGAGGGAAGCGCCTGACGTGGGTCAGGTTGTCGGAGTAGCAACCGTTTCTGTCGCTTGGCCGACAGGCGGTTGTACTTTCACGCAAGATGGTTGCACCTCGAACGACAAAGGCCACCCCGATGGGTGGCCTTTGTTGGGGGAATCAAGTCGCCTTAGGCGTTCTTGACTTCCCAGCCAGTCAGCTCGGCCAGGGCCTTGCCGATATCGGCCAGCGAACGCACGGTTTTCACACCAGCGTCCTGCAGGGCAGCGAACTTCTCGTCCGCGGTGCCTTTGCCACCGGAGATGATGGCGCCAGCATGGCCCATGCGCTTGCCGGGCGGTGCGGTCACACCAGCGATGTAGGACACCACCGGCTTGGTCACATTGGCCTTGATGAAGGCAGCAGCTTCTTCTTCAGCGGAACCGCCGATCTCGCCGATCATAACGATGGCTTCGGTCTGCGGGTCTTCCTGGAACAGCTTCAGGATGTCGATGAAGTTGGAGCCCGGGATCGGGTCACCACCGATGCCCACGCAGGTGGACTGGCCGAAGCCGGCGTCGGTGGTCTGCTTCACGGCTTCATAGGTCAGGGTGCCGGAACGCGACACGATGCCTACCTTGCCCGGCAGGTGGATGTGACCCGGCATGATGCCGATCTTGCACTCGCCGGGAGTGATCACGCCCGGGCAGTTCGGGCCGATCAGGCGTACGCCCAGCTCGTCGCACTTGACCTTGGCGTCCAGCATGTCGAGGGTGGGGATACCCTCGGTGATGCAGACGATCAGCTTGATGCCGCCGTTGGCCGCTTCCAGGATGGAGTCCTTGCAGAAGGGAGCCGGAACGTAGATCACCGAAGCTTCGGCGCCGGTGGCTTCAACGGCTTCCTTGACGGTGTTGAACACCGGCAGGCCCAGGTGGGTGGTGCCGCCCTTGCCGGGGGTCACGCCGCCAACCATCTTGGTGCCGTAGGCGATAGCTTGTTCGGAGTGGAAAGTACCCTGGCTACCGGTGAAGCCCTGGCAGATGACTTTGGTGTCTTTGTTGATCAGGACGCTCATTACTTGCCCTCCGCGGCCTTGACGACTTGCTGTGCAGCGTCGGTCAGGCTGGTCGCCGCGATGATGTTCAGACCGCTCTCGGCCAGTACTTTGGCGCCGAGGTCAGCGTTGTTGCCTTCCAGACGGACGACCACCGGGATCTTCACGCCAACTTCCTTCACCGCGCCGATGATGCCTTCGGCAATCATGTCGCAACGAACGATGCCGCCGAAGATGTTCACCAGTACGGCAGCGACGTTGCTGTCGGAGAGGATGATCTTGAACGCTTCGGTCACGCGCTCCTTGGTTGCACCGCCGCCAACGTCGAGGAAGTTGGCCGGCTTGCCGCCGTGGAGGTTGACGATATCCATGGTACCCATGGCCAGACCGGCACCGTTGACCATGCAGCCAATGTTGCCTTCCAGGGCCACGTAGTTCAGTTCCCACTTCTGCGCATGGGCTTCACGAGCGTCGTCCTGGGACGGGTCGTGCATGGCGCGCAGCTTGGGCTGACGGTACATGGCGTTGCTGTCGATGTTGATCTTGGCGTCCAGGCAGTGCAGGTTGCCGTCGGCCTTGATAACCAGCGGGTTCACTTCCAGCAGGGCCAGGTCGTAGTCCTGGAACAGCTTGGCCAGGTTCACGAAGATGTGGGTGAACTGCTTGATCTGGTCACCTTCCAGGCCCAGCTGGAATGCCAGCTCGCGGCCCTGGTAGGGCTGAGCGCCGACCAGCGGGTCGATGGTGGCCTTGAGGATTTTCTCGGGAGTTTCGTGAGCAACTTTCTCGATGTCCACGCCACCTTCGGTGGAAGCCATGAACACGATGCGGCGGCTGGAACGATCTACCACGGCGCCCAGGTACAGTTCCTTGGCGATGTCGGTGCAGGATTCAACCAGGATTTTGCTGACCGGCTGACCGTTGGCGTCAGTCTGGTAAGTCACCAGGCGCTTGCCCAGCCAGTTGGCGGCGAACGCCTTGGCGTCGTCCTTGCTCTTGACCAGCTTCACGCCGCCAGCTTTACCGCGGCCGCCAGCGTGGACCTGGGCTTTGACAACCCATTCGCTGCCACCGATTTTTTCGCAGGCTTCTGCGGCTTCTTCCGGGGTGTCTACGGCAAAGCCCTTGGATACGGGCAGGCCGTATTCAGCGAACAGCTGCTTACCCTGATACTCGTGGAGATTCATGCTTGTCTACCGTCTTCGTTTAGGTATTGCGCATTCGGCGCTGCATTCGTGGTGCCGCGCCACCTGTGACTGCTGTTGAAGGCAGTCCGGCAGACCTTCCGCGGTGAGCCCCAGAGGGCTCACGACACGGGCAGTCCGCCGTGGTTCTTCTTTGCTCTTAGCGCTTCTTGCGGTTGGCGATGTGGATGGCGTGGCCATTCACAGCGAGGGCCGCTTCGTGCAGCGCTTCGGACAGGGTCGGGTGCGAGAAGACCATCATGCCCAGGTCTTCGGCGCTGGTGCCGAATTCCATGCCGATGGCACCTTGCTGGACCAGCTCTGCGGCGCTCGGGCCGATCACGTGGACACCCAGTACGCGGTCGGTCTTGGCATCGGCGATGACCTTGACGAAACCGGCGGTGTCGTTGGCAGCCATGGCACGGCCGCTGGCGGCGAACGGGAAGGTACCGACGTTGACTTCAACGCCTTCGGCCTTCAGGGTCTGCTCGGTCTTGCCGACCCACGCGATTTCCGGGTGGGTATAGATGACCGACGGGATCAGGTCGTAGTTCATCTGGGCTTTGTGGCCGGCGATGCGCTCGGCGACCATGATGCCCTCTTCCGACGCCTTGTGGGCCAGCATCGCGCCACGTACCACGTCACCGATGGCGTACACACCCGGAACGCTGGTAGCGCAATGGTCGTCGACGAAAATGAAGCCACGCTCGTCCAGGGTCACGCCGCTGTCGGCAGCCAGCAGATCGGTGGTCACCGGGCGACGGCCCACGGCCACGATCAGCTTGTCGAAGGTTTCCTTCTGCTCGCCGTTGGCGTCGGTGAAGCTCACGGTTACCTGCTTCTTCTTCACTTCGGAGCCGGTCACGCGGGCGCCCAGACGAATCTTCAGGCCCTGCTTGGTCAGGACCTTCATGGCCTCCTTGGAAACCTGCTCGTCGGCGGCCGGGAGGAACTTGTCCAGGGCTTCCAGTACGGTCACTTCAGCACCCAGGCGAGCCCAGACGGAGCCCAGTTCGAGGCCGATCACGCCGGCACCGATAACGCCCAGCTTCTTCGGAACAGCCTGGAAGTCCAGGGCGCCAGTGGAGTCGACGATCACGTCCTGGTCAACCGGAGCCGGCGGGATGTCTACCGGCTTGGATCCGGAAGCGAGGATCACGTTCACAGCCTCGACGACCTGAACCTTGCCGTCAGAACCAGTCACTTCGACCTGCTTGTTGGCCAGCAGCTTGCCATGGCCTTCCAGCAGGGTGACGCCGTTGGCCTTGAACAGGGTGGCAACGCCGCCAGTCAGGTTCTTCACGATGGTGTTCTTGCGACCAACCATGGTGGGAACGTCGATGGAGACGCCCTTGGCTTCGATACCGTGGACTTTGAAGGCCTCGTGGGCCTCATGGTACTTGTAGGAGCTGTCCAGCAGCGCCTTCGACGGAATGCAGCCGACGTTCAGGCAGGTGCCGCCCAGAGCGGTCTTGCCTTCCTTGTCCTGGTACTTCTCGATGCAGGCGGTTTTCAGGCCGAGCTGAGCTGCCTTGATGGCGGCAACGTAGCCGCCGGGGCCCGCACCAATCACTACCACGTCGAATTTCTGGGTCATAACTCATTCCTTCTCGTATGAAACCGGACGGCCCCTGTAAGGGGGGCCGCCGTAAAGAGAGACTGCCGATCAGATGTCCAGCAGCAGACGAGCCGGGTCTTCCAGCAGGTTCTTGATGGTCACCAAGAAGCTCACAGCTTCCTTGCCATCGATCAGGCGGTGGTCGTAGGACAGAGCCAGGTACATCATCGGGCGGATAACGACCTGACCGTTGATGGCCATCGGGCGCTGGATGATGTTGTGCATGCCGAGAATGGCGGCCTGCGGCGGGTTGACGATCGGGGTCGACATCATCGAGCCAAAGGTGCCGCCGTTGGTGATGGTGAAGGTGCCACCAGTCATCTCTTCGATGGACAGCTTGCCTTCACGGGCCTTCTTGCCGAAGGTCGCAATGCCGCTCTCGACTTCAGCCAGGCTCATCAGCTCAGCGTTGCGCAGAACCGGAACCACCAGGCCACGGTCGCTGGATACGGCAACGCCGATGTCCTGGTAGCCGTGGTAGACGATGTCGTTGCCGTCGATGGAAGCGTTGACAGCCGGGAAGCGCTTCAGCGCCTCGACGGAAGCCTTGACGAAGAAGGACATGAAGCCCAGGCGCACGCCGTTGTGGGTCTTCTCGAACAGGTCCTTGTACTTCGAACGCAGTGCCATGACTTCAGTCATGTCGACTTCGTTGAAGGTGGTCAGCATGGCCATGGTGGACTGGGCTTCGACCAGACGCTCGGCAACCTTGGCACGCAGGCGGGTCATCGGTACGCGCTTCTCGACGCGTTCGCCAGCGGCGAAGACCGGAGCCTCGGCAGCCGGGGCAGCGGGCTTGGCGGCCGGAGCAGCCGGGGCGTTCTTCTTGGCTTCAACTGCAGCAACCACGTCTTCCTTGGTCACACGACCGCCTTTGCCAGTACCGGCAATGCTGTTCGCGTCGATGCCGTTCTCTTCGGCCAGCTTGCGGGCAGCCGGAGAGAGGATGGCGTCGTCGGCACCTGCGGCGGCCGGAGCAGCGGCCTGGGCGGGAGCGGCAGCCGGGGCAGCGGCAGCAGGAGCGGCAGCCGCGGCACCAGCGTTCAGCTTGCCAAGCAACTCGCCGCTGAGGACGGTGTCGCCCTCGTTCTTGACGATTTCAGCCAGGACGCCGTCGGCTTCCGCCAGGACTTCCATGACCACTTTGTCAGTTTCGATGTCGACGATCAGCTCGTCGCGCTTGACCGCATCGCCCGGCTTCTTGTGCCAGGTAGCCACGGTGCCGTCGGCAACCGATTCCGGGAAAGTGGGGGCTTTGATCTCGATAGCCATTGTTCAGGATTCCTATCTAATTCGGTTTCTTCAGCGCGAAGGCGTTAAACAGTAAAGGCATCTTGCAGCAGTTTTTCCTGCTGCTCAGCGTGCATGGAGGCGTAGCCGCAAGCCGGGGCTGCAGAACCTTCACGACCGGCGTACTCGAGGAACAGGCCCTTCTTGTGGGCTGCCGCGACACGACGCATGTGGTGCTGGCTGCAGTACCAGGCGCCCTGGTTCATCGGCTCTTCCTGGCACCAGACGATGTGCTTGAGGTTCTTGTACGGAGCCAGAATCTCAGCCAGTTCGTCCTCGGGGAACGGATACAGCTGCTCGATACGCACGATGGCGATATCTTCGCGGCCTTCGGCACGGCGCTTTTCCAGCAGGTCGTAGTACACCTTGCCGCTGCACAGGATCAGGCGATCCACCTTCTTCGGATCGATCGCGTCGATCTCGTCGATGACGGTCTGGAAGGAGCCTTCGGCCAGATCTTCCAGGGTCGAGATGGCCAGCTTGTGACGCAGCAGGGACTTCGGAGTCAGGGCCACCAGCGGCTTGCGCAGCGGTCGGATCACCTGGCGGCGCAGCATGTGGTAGACCTGGGCCGGAGTGGTCGGCACGCAAACCTGGATGTTGTGCTCGGCGCACAGCTGCAGGTAACGCTCCAGGCGCGCGGAGGAGTGCTCCGGACCCTGGCCTTCGTAGCCATGGGGCAGCAGCATGGTCAGGCCGCACAGACGACCCCACTTGTGCTCACCGCTGGTGATGAACTGGTCGACCACCACCTGGGCACCGTTGGCGAAGTCACCGAACTGGGCTTCCCAGATCACCAGCGCATTCGGCGTGGTGGTGGAGTAGCCGTATTCGAACGCCAGTACGGCCTCTTCCGACAGGTAGGAGTCGTACAGATCGAACTTCGGCTGGTCGGCGAACAGGTGCTGCAGCGGCAGGTAGGTGCTGGCGTCCTTCTGGCTGTGCAGCGCCGCATGGCGGTGCGAGAAGGTGCCGCGGCCCACGTCCTGGCCAGTGATACGTACCGGGTGGCCTTCGAACAGCAGGGTGGCGTAGGCCATGGTCTCGGCGAAGCCCCAGTTGATCGGCATCGCACCAGCGCCCATCTTCTGGCGGTCTTCGAGAATCTTGGCGACCTGACGCTGGACCACGAAGCCTTCCGGAATTTCCAGCAGCTTGGTGGAGAGTTCCTGCAGGGTCTTAAGATCGAAGCGGGTGTCGTGACGAGCGGTCCAGGCATGGCCCAGGTAGGGGCGCCAATCGACGAAGAGCTCCTTGTTGGGCTCCTTCACCAGGCTCTTGACCACATGCTGGCCGTTGTCCAGAGCGGTACGATACTCGTCGACCTTGGCCTGGATGCCCGCAGCGTCGAGCACGCCGGAGGCGCTCAGGGCGTCGGCGTACAACTCACGGGTGGTGCGCTGCTTGGCAATCTGCTGGTACATCAGCGGCTGGGTGCCATTCGGCTCGTCAGCCTCGTTGTGACCGCGACGGCGGTAGCAGACCAGGTCGATGACCACGTCACGCTTGAACTGCATGCGGTAGTCGACGGCCAACTGGGTGACGAACAGTACGGCCTCCGGATCGTCGCCGTTCACGTGTAGGATCGGCGCCTGAATCATCTTGGCGACGTCGGTGCAGTACTCAGTGGAACGCGAGTCTTCCGGACGGCTGGTGGTGAAACCAACCTGGTTGTTGATAACGAGGTGGATGGTGCCGCCCGTCTTGTAGCCACGGGTCTGCGACATCTGGAAGGTTTCCATCACCACGCCCTGACCGGCGAAGGCTGCGTCACCATGGATGGAGATCGGCAGAACCTTGTCGCCGGTCTTGTCCTGGCGACGGTCCTGGCGCGCACGCACGGAACCTTCGACCACCGGGGAAACGATTTCCAGGTGGGAGGGGTTGAACGCCAGAGCCAGGTGAACTTCGCCGCCGGGGGTCATTACGTTGGAGGAGAAGCCCTGGTGGTACTTCACGTCACCGGATGACAGGCCTTCGGTCTTCTTGCCCTCGAACTCGTCGAACAGGTCGCGCGGGTTCTTGCCGAAGGTGTTGACCAGGACGTTCAGACGGCCGCGGTGGGCCATGCCGATGACGATTTCCTTCAGGCCGTATGAGCCGGAGCGCTGGATGATTTCGTCCAGCAGCGGAATCAGGCTCTCGCCGCCTTCAAGGCCGAAACGCTTGGTACCCGGGTACTTGGTGCCCAGGTACTTTTCCAGGCCTTCGGCCGCAGTCAGTCGCTCCAGCAGGTGGCTCTGGACTTCCGGCGAGAACGCAGGACGGCCGCGCACGCTTTCCAGACGCTGCTGGAACCACTTGCGCTGTTCGGAATCGACGATGTGGGTGAACTCGGCACCGATGGTGCGGCAATACGTCTCGTTGAGGGTCTGCTGAATCTCGCGCAGAGTAGCCTCTTCTTTGCCGATGTAGAGCTCACCAGTGCGGAAGGTGGTATCGAGGTCGGCGTCAGTCAGCCCGTAGTGGCGGATCGACAGGTCAGCCGGAGCCGGACGCTGCCACAGACCAAGCGGGTCGAGCTTGGAAGCCTGGTGGCCGCGCATGCGGAATGCCTGGATCAGACGCAGGACTTCAACCTGCTTCTTCTCGTGCTCAGAACTCACTGCACCAGCGGACACCGGCTGGGCGCGGCGCTGATTCTTGGCGAGTAGGACGAAATGATCCCGGATAGTGGAGTGCGAAACGTCGGTGGCAAGATTGCCGTCGGTCGGCAGCTTCTGGAAGTAGGTGCGCCACTCTTCGGGCACAGCGTTGGGATCGTGCAGGTAAAGCTCATAGAGCTCTTCCACATATGCAGCGTTACCACCGGATAGGTGGGCGCTGTTCCACATGCGCTGCATTTCGCTTTCTTGCATGCTTTGTCACCCTCGATAAGGGGACACCATCGGCATGGACACCACTAGGGCTATGAAGTCCTGGCAGAGCGACTTCGGTAAAGCCACCAAGGATCCCGCAGATAGTCCGGGCACCAGCCCGGTTGCCCCTGCTGGTCATCTATATATTTTTCAAATAAGGAACACCGCTTTGTGAGCTGCGTTCCTGGTTTTACTGCGGTACCGACCAGGCCGGTACCGCAGGTGTTACGCGTACAGCAATCGAATCAGGTACCGCTTTGCAGCAGCATGTTGCGTACGTGGCCGATTGCCTTGGTCGGGTTCAGACCCTTCGGGCAAACGTTCACGCAGTTCATGATGCCGCGGCAACGGAATACGCTGAACGGGTCATCCAGCGCAGCCAGTCGCTCTTCGGTCTTGTTGTCGCGGCTATCGGCCAGGAAGCGATAGGCCTGCAGCAGCGCAGCGGGACCGAGGAACTTGTCCGGGTTCCACCAGAAGGACGGGCAGGAAGTCGAGCAGCAAGCGCACAGGATGCACTCGTACAGACCGTCCAGCTTCTCGCGATCTTCCGGGGACTGCAGGCGCTCGATGGCCGGAGCCGGCGTATCGTTCTGCAGGAAGGGTTTCACCTTCTCGTACTGCTTGTAGAAGATGCTCATATCGACGACGAGGTCACGAATGACTGGCAGACCCGGTAGCGGACGAATCACCAGCTTGCCGCCCTTCAGGCCAGCGGCCGACAGCGGAGTGATGCACGCCAGGCCGTTCTTGCCGTTGATATTCATGCCGTCGGAACCGCAGACACCTTCACGGCAGGAGCGACGGTAAGAGAAACCTTCGTCCTGTTCCTTGATCAGGGCCAGTACGTCGAGGACCATCACGTCCTTGCCGTCGGTGTCGATCTGGAAGTCCTGCATGGTCGGAGCGCTGTCGCTCTCCGGGTTGTAGCGATAGACGCTGACAGTAAGAGTCTTGGACATCTCGGCCACCCTTAATAAGTACGTACTTTGGGTTCGAACGCCGGAACAGTCTTCGGCGCGAAGTTGACAGCGCGCTTGGCAACGCGCTTCTCACCCGGGAAGTACAGGGTGTGGCACAGCCAGTTCTCGTCGTCGCGGTCTTCGAAGTCTTCGCGGGCGTGAGCGCCACGGGACTCTTTACGCACTTCGGCGGCGATGGCGGTGGCTTCAGCGACTTCCAGCAGGTTCTGCAGCTCCAGCGCTTCGATACGCGCGGTGTTGAAGGCCTGGGATTTGTCGTTGATCTTGACGCCGGCGATGCGCTCACGCAGCTCGGCCAGCTGGGCGATACCCTTCTGCATGTATTCGCCGGTACGGAATACACCGAAGTAGTTCTGCATGCACTGCTGCAGCTCGCGCTTCAGCGGAGCAACTTCTTCGCCGCTGGTACGCTCGTTGACGCCGGACAGACGCTTGAGGGACTGCTCGATGTCGGTCTCGCTGGCGCCGCGCGCCTCGATACCTTCCTTGAGCGCCTTTTCCAGGTGCAGGCCGGCAGCACGGCCGAATACCACCAGGTCGAGCAGCGAGTTGCCGCCCAGGCGGTTGGCGCCGTGGACCGATACGCAAGCCACTTCGCCCACGGCGAACAGGCCTTCGACGATGGTGTCGTTGCCGTTGGCGTCCTGGGTGATGGCCTGGCCATGAATGTTGGTGGCAACGCCGCCCATCATGTAGTGGCAGGTCGGGATCACCGGGATCGGCGCGACGACCGGGTCGACGTGCGCGAAAGTCTTGGACAGCTCGCAGATGCCGGGCAGGCGGCTGTGCAGGACTTCCTCGCCGAGGTGGTCGAGCTTCAGCAGTACGTGGTCCTTGTTCGGGCCCACGCCGTTGCCGGCAATCACTTCCTTGACCATGGAACGGGCGACCACGTCGCGGCCAGCGAGGTCCTTGGCGTTCGGAGCGTAACGCTCCATGAAACGCTCGCCATGGGCGTTGATCAGGTAACCACCTTCACCGCGGCAGCCTTCGGTAACCAGCACACCGGCGCCGGCGATGCCGGTCGGGTGGAACTGCCACATTTCGATATCTTGAACCGGTACGCCAGCACGCAGGGCCATACCCACACCGTCGCCGGTGTTGATCAGGGCATTGGTGGTGGAGGCGTAGATACGACCAGCACCACCAGTGGCCAGAACTACAGCCTTGGAGCGGATGTAGACGGTTTCGCCGGTCTCGATGCAGATGGCGATGATGCCGACAACGGCGCCATCCTGGTTCTTCACCAAATCAACCGCGTACCACTCGTTGAGGAACGAGGTACCGTTCTTCAGGTTGGCCTGGTACAGGGTGTGCAGCAGCGCGTGACCGGTACGGTCGGCAGCGGCACAGGTACGGGCAGCCTGGCCACCCTTGCCGAAGTCCTTGGACTGACCGCCGAACGGACGCTGGTAGATGCGACCCTGCTCGGTACGGGAGAACGGCAGACCCATGTGCTCCAGCTCGAACACAGCTTCCGGACCTACGGAGCACATGTATTCGATCGCGTCCTGGTCACCGATGTAGTCGGAGCCTTTGACGGTGTCGTACATGTGCCAGCGCCAATCGTCGTTCGGGTCGGCCGAAGCGATGGCGCAAGTGATGCCGCCCTGGGCGGATACGGTATGGGAGCGGGTCGGGAAGACCTTGGTCACCACAGCGGTCTTGTGGCCACCCTGGGCCAGTTGCAGCGCGGCGCGCATGCCGGCGCCACCGCCACCTACGATGATGGCGTCGAAGGAAAGAGTACGAATGCTAGCCATGGATCACACACCCCAGAGAATCTGCACGCCCCAGACGAAGAACGCGAACATTGCCATGCCGCATACCGCCTGGAACAGGAAACGCACGACAGTCGCCGCCTTGCCCAGCGCCATGGGCGTCAGGTAGTCGGTGGAGATAGTCCACATGCCGACCCAGGCATGGACGCTCAGGGCGACCAGGGCCAGCAGGCTGAAGATGCGCATTGCGGTGTGGGAGAACAGACCGTGCCAGTCGGCGTAGGTCAGACCCGGATTGAACAGCAGGTAGCCCAGCAGGAAGAGGAAATAAGCCGCGAGAACGACCGCAGAAACGCGCTGGGCCATCCAGTCATAAAGGCCCGAACGCGAGAAGTTCGTGACGTTGGTTACCATACCCACACCCCCAGCAGCACGATCAGCACCGCAGAAACTACGATGACGATTTTCGAGCCCAGCTTGCCGCCCTCGAGCGTCTCGCCGACGCCCGCATCCATTACCAGGTGGCGCACGCCGGCGACCAGGTGATAAAGCAGTGCGGACAGGAGGCCCCAAATCACCAGCTTGGCCAGCGGACTGGTCAGGCACGCTTTTACCTGCTCGAAGCCTTCCTCTGAGCTCAGCGACTTGTCGAGTGCGAACAGCAGCACGGCAATGCCGAAGAAAAGGATGACGCCGGAGATACGATGCAGGATGGACGTGTAAGCAGTGATGGGGAGTTTGATGGTCCTGAGATCTAGGTTTACAGGTCGTTGGCTATTCACGGCTTTTTTTTCACACTGAGGCCCCTAACAAACAGGGCAAGTTGTCGGGAAGTGCACTGATCAGGTACCCCTCACCAAAGGGAGTGCCGACCTCCAGAATATGGGCCCAGGGCCCCTGGCGATCGGGCGCTGAGTATAGACAGTTAGCTGACTAATGACAATGCGAACTCCTGCCCCCAATAGCGGATTGCGCTGCCCATATAAAAGGCGTAAATAGCCCCTCTTTTTTCGCCTAAAAACCCACGCAAACCCCACTGCCACATGGGTTTCTTCAAATTGACATTCGAATTTATAGCTCTATAGTGTCCCGGGCCCTGCGTGGGGGGCTGTCTGATGATTTCAAGCATAACTAGGAGGCCGCTATGGCTGACAAAAAAGCGCAGTTGATCATCGAGGGCGCAGCCCCCGTAGAGCTGCCCGTTCTGTCCGGAACCATGGGACCCGATGTAGTCGATGTGCGGGGCCTGACCTCCACGGGCTGCTTCACCTTTGATCCTGGCTTTATGTCGACCGCCTCTTGCGAGTCGAAGATCACCTACATCGACGGCGACAAGGGCGTATTGCTGCACCGTGGCTATCCGATCGAGCAGCTGGCAGAGAAGTCCGACTACCTGGAAACCTGCTACCTGCTGCTGAACGGCGAACTGCCGAACGCTGAAGAGAAGGCCAAGTTCGTTGGCACCATCAAGAACCACACCATGGTTCACGAGCAGTTGAAGAGCTTCTTCAACGGCTTCCGCCGCGACGCCCACCCAATGGCGATCATGTGCGGCGTGGTGGGTGCCCTCTCCGCCTTCTACCACGACTCCCTGGACATCAATAATCCGCAGCACCGCGAAGTTTCGGCGATGCGCCTGGTCGCCAAGATGCCGACCATTGCGGCGATGGCCTACAAGTACTCCATGGGCCAGCCCATGATGTACCCGCGTAACGACCTGAATTACGCGGAAAACTTCCTGCACATGATGTTCAACACCCCGGCTGAGATCAAACCGATCAGCCCGGTGCTGGCCAAGGCCATGGACCGCATCTTCATCCTGCATGCAGACCACGAGCAGAACGCTTCTACTTCTACCGTTCGTCTGGCCGGCTCCTCCGGCGCCAACCCCTTCGCCTGTATCGCTGCTGGCATCGCGGCCCTCTGGGGCCCGGCACACGGCGGCGCCAACGAAGCGGTGCTGACCATGCTGGACGAGATCGGCGATGTATCGAACATCGAGAAGTTCGTGGCCAAGGCCAAGGACAAGAACGATCCGTTCAAGCTGATGGGCTTCGGCCACCGCGTCTACAAGAATTTCGACCCGCGCGCCAAGGTCATGAAGCAGACCTGCGACGAGGTTCTGGCCGAGCTGGGCATCAACGACCCGCAGCTCGAGCTGGCCATGAAGCTGGAAGAGATCGCGCGCAACGATCCGTACTTCAAGGAGCGCAACCTCTACCCGAACGTGGACTTCTACTCGGGCATCATCCTGAAGGCCATTGGTATTCCGACCAGCATGTTCACCGTGATCTTCGCCCTGGCACGTACCGTGGGCTGGATCTCGCACTGGAAGGAAATGCTCTCCGGTCCGTACAAGATCGGCCGTCCGCGCCAGCTGTACACCGGTTACGAGAAGCGCGATTTCGTCGCGCTGGAAGCCCGTAAGTAAGGCTTTCACACCAATGAAAAAGGCTGCCGATAGGCAGCCTTTTTTATTTCAACTTCGTCTAGCCGTTCAGCGTTTTTCCGCCCGTTGACGCATCGCTTTCAGGGTATTGAAGGGCGCATCGACCACGAAGCTGTTCGCCAGCCAGGAGGGCACGCTTCCGCCCGGCTCGGTGTGCACCTGATAGGTCACCTCTACCTCCCCTGCCCCTTTGGGCTCCAGCTTCCAGAAGCCTTTCACCTCGGTCACTCGCACGAAGCCATCGGCTTCCGGCAGGTATTTGGGCACACCCTCCAGAACGCGCGTCACGCTGCCATCGGCCCCGATCTCGGAGGTGACATGCAGCACCGAGTCGCGCGGAGTGACCGGCCAGGGCGTATTGAAGCGGGTGTAGGTCCAGCTTTGCGCCCCTTCGCTCTTGAGCAGCTTCTGCTCCTTGCACTCGTGGATCCAGGCGCAGGAACCGGCAACGTCTTCCTGCAGCGCGCGCAGGGTGGCCATGTCGGCCTTGATTGTAGCGACGCCGCGATAGGCCTTGTACTTGGACCCGGGCACCTCGCTGAGGAACACCTTGATGCCGTCCTCGTCCTTGGCCAGCTTCCAGTCCTCGGCCTGCACCGCGGATGCCGCCAGCAGCCCCAGGGCACAAAGCGCCGCAACCTTGATTCTCATGATCTCTCCTTGCTCAGGCGGTACCGGCGATGTGCCGGCAGAATGATTAGGCGGCCGAAGTTGCCTGTTCCAGCCAACCGAGCAGGCGGATGGCCTCTTCGCGGCTCTCTCCACAGACCTCGGGGTCGGCATCGAATTCGCCACAGACCGCCGGTCGGCGCGGGTCGCCGAACAGCTGACAGAGGTTCTCCGCGGACAAATGCAGGCAACGCTCACCTGCGGTCTTGCCCTCAGGCATGCCGGGTAGCGGAGAACTGATGGATGGAGCTATGCAGCAGGCGCCACAGCCTGGGCGGCATTGCATGGCGAAGAACCTCGAACGACGGGAATGACGACACGAAGCGCCATTTTACTTGGGCGGAGCCGGCGTAGACACGACCTCAGGCACCGAAGATTGCAGAGCACGCAGCTCTTCGAGGCTTTCACCCTTGTAGATGCGGGCCTTTAGCCGCCCCTCATGCACTTCCAGTCCGACACGCTTAGGATCACGCAGATCGAACAACTGATAGACACCGGACTCGCTCTGAAAGGCCCTCAGGCGTGAAGTCACGAAAAAGGCCTGGGTCGCTGATGTGCTCCACTCCCCCACCGGCCGGCCGCCGGCCGCCGGGACCGCCAGGCGCCGACCCGACATGTCGTAGACGCCGGACACCTCGCCAAAACCGAAGATCCGCTCCCCTGGCTCACGGCGCCAGCTCAGGTACAGTCGATTCAGCGCCGAATCGCCCAGCGTCACGACCAGCACCAGGCCGCGCTCACCGTCATCCTCCAGGGTCAGCACGTAGCTGCTCAGGGCTCCATCGACACAGCGCAGCTGCCCCTTCAGCGAGAGCCTGCTCCCCAGACGCTCGAAGGCTTCCAGGCTCTGCTCGCGGCATAGCCGGTCACGAAGATCGTGCAACTCCCGCCCCGAATCGAGCAGACCAGGCACCGCCCGCCCCATACCGGCCGCCAGAAATCCACCCTCGGCAGCCCAGAGCACCTTTTCCGGCCGCCCTTGCGGATAGACGATAAGGCCCCGACCGCTCCACGACAGCCGATAACGGCCGAAATCGAAATCCCGCGCCACCTTGAATGTTGGCGGCAGATGCAGCGTGGCGATCACGGGCTCCTTACGCCAGGCATCGATACCGCGCAGCGCTGCGATCGCCACCCCGAGCAACACAATTGCCACAAACCCCAATCCACGCCAGACGGCCATGGCTCACCCCTTTCCTTGAGAATCAGCACCCATTAGGCTTGCGCGCTCCTCCCAGTCTCAGAGCACCCGATCATGCCTGTATGGATGCAGACCGCCACTCTGCTTGCGCTATCCAACGTATTCATGACCTTTGCCTGGTATGGCCATCTCAAGACCCTCAACACCAAGCCCTGGGTGATCGCAGCGCTGATCAGCTGGGGAATAGCCCTGTTCGAATACATGATCATGGTGCCGGCCAACCGCATCGGCTACACCGAACTCTCGGTCGGCCAGCTGAAGATCATGCAGGAAGTGATCACCCTGGCCATCTTCGTCCCGTTCAGCGTGCTCTACATGCAGCAGCCGCTGAAGCTGGACTATTTGTGGGCGGGGCTATGCCTACTAGGCGCCGTCTACTTCATTTTCCGCAGCTAGGCGCCCTGATCGTCGACCAGGCGTTGTTGGAAATCGGATCGAAATGCTCATTGACGGTCGTCAACTCCGCTTTCTCCCCGCTTTCCGCCTAGCCTGGTCTTAGCTCAGGACGCCTGCCTCACGCGCTACGCCGGCTTTTTCAGCCGTGCGATCAGGCTGGACGTGTCCCACCGCCCGCCGCCCATGGCCTGGACTTCAGCGTAGAACTGGTCAACCAACGCCGTAACCGGCAGCTGCGCGCCGTTATGCGCGGCCTCATCGAGGATGATGGACAGGTCCTTGCGCATCCAATCCACGGCGAAACCGAAATCGAATTTGCCATCCAGCATGGTCTGGTGGCGATGTTCCAACTGCCAGGACTGCGCCGCGCCCTTGCTGATGACCTCCATGGCGCCCAGGGGATCGAGGCCTGCGCACTGAGCGAAGTGCAGTGCCTCGGCCAACCCCTGCAACAGCCCGCCGACACAGATCTGGTTGACCATTTTAGTGAGCTGTCCGCTCCCTACCGGCCCCATGAGGCGGATCATCTTGGCGTAGCTGTCAATCACCGGGGCGGCGCGGTCGTAGAAGGCCTTTTCGCCCCCCACCATCACCGACAGCATGCCTGCCTCGGCCCCGGCCTGGCCGCCGGAGACAGGCGCGTCGAGGAAGCCCAGTTCACGCTCGGCGGCCAGGACGGCCATCTCCCGCGCCACGTCCGCAGAAGCCGTGGTGTGATCCACCAGGATCGAACCGGGCGCCATTCCCGCGAAGGCACCGTCCGCCCCCAGCAGCACTGCACGCAGATCGTCGTCGTTGCCGACGCAGACCATCACGAATTCCGCCCCCTCCGCCGCCTCGCGCGGCGTGTCGAAGGCATCGCCGCCGAACTCGTCGCACCAGAGCGCGACCCGCCCCGGCGATCGGTTGTAGACCCGAACCGAGTGACCTTCGCAAGCCAGGTGCCCGGCCATGTTGAAGCCCATTACCCCCAGACCGATGAACGCTACTTCAGCCATTGTTGTTCTCCTTCGTCGACCTGCGGAAAAGCCTAACACGCAGTTTGCCGACCCGCGAAAGCGCCACCATACTCGCTCCGGGCAGGACTCGACCGCCCCATGCCAAGGAGAACCCCATGCCACATTGGCTGGTCATCGATCTGGAAGCCACCACCGAAGAAGGCGGTTGGCCCCTGGAAGAAATGGAAATCATCGAGATCGGCGCGACCCTCGTTCGCGCAGACGGCCATGAAGTGGACCATTTCCAACGCTTCGTGCGTCCCGCGCGCCGCCCGCGCCTGACCGGCTTCTGCCGTCAGCTCACCCATATCAGCCAGTCCGACGTGGACAGCGCAGCGAGCCTGCCTCAGGTATGGCAAACCTTCGAACGCTGGCTCAGCCATCACAGCCCGCGCCTGGTGGGATGGGCGAGTTGGGGCGACTACGACCGCCACCAGCTGGAGCAGGAGTGGCACTTGCACGGACTCGACAGCCTGCTGGCTGCCGTACCGCACCTGAACCTCAAGCAGCGCTTCGCTGAAGTGCGCCAACTGAAGCGCGCCGTGGGCCTGCACACTGCCCTGCAACTGGCTGGCCTGCACTTCCAGGGGCAGCAACATCGCGCCCTCGAGGATGCCCGCAACACCGCGCGCCTGCTGCCTCTGGTGCTCCCCGCCTGAAGGCTCGAACCTAGTGACGGCATAACCCGCCTTGGGCATACTGTCGGGCCCTTTCAGACCCCACCCAGGAGCCCAGCATGTTCAAGGTCAACGAATACTTCGACGGCACCGTCAAATCCATCGCATTCGGCATGACCGAAGGCCCGGCCACCATCGGCGTGATGGCTGCTGGCGAGTACGAGTTCGGCACCAGCCAGCTGGAAGTGATGCACGTCATCGCTGGCGCCCTGACCGTGAAACTGCCGGGCAGCGACGCCTGGGAAACCTTCGCCGCCGGCAGCAAGTTCACCGTTCCGGCCAACAGCAAGTTCCAGCTGAAAGTAGCCCAGGACACCGCCTATCTCTGCGAATACCGCTAAGCGCCCGCCTCGGGCCTGACGCGCGTCGGCGAGACAGCCTTGCCGATTCGAGAGAAGAAAAAACCGGCCAATTGGCCGGTTTTTTCATAGGCGGGAAGCGAGCCTCAAATCAGGTTCGGTTCCATCTCCAGCTCTACCCCGAACTTCGCTGCGATGTCCGCCTGGATACGGCGGGCCAGCTCATGGAGCTGGTTCCCGGTGGCCGAGCCGTAGTTCACCAGCACCAACGCCTGCAGACGGTGCACGCCGGCATCGCCTTCGCGGAAGCCCTTCCAGCCGGCGCGCTCGATCAGCCAGCCGGCGGCCAGCTTCACCTGCCCGTCCGCCTGGGGATAGGCCATCAGATCGGAATGCTCGCCACGCAGGCGCTGGGCGAGCTCGGCGCTGACCAGCGGGTTCTTGAAGAAGCTGCCGGCATTGCCCAGCTCGGCGGGGTCGGGCAGCTTTTCGCTACGAATGGCACAAATGGCGCGGCTGACATCACTGGGTGTCGGCGCGTCGATACCCTCAGCCTGCAGGCGTTGGCGCACCGGACCGTAGTCCAGATGCAGCTGCGCAGCGCGGCTCAGGTTGAAACGCACCCGCAGGATCAGCCAACGGCCGGCCTCGCGCTTGAACAGGCTGTCGCGGTAGGCGAACTGGCAGTCCTCAAGCCCAAAATCACGCAGCTCGCCAGTCTCCCGGTCCAGCGCGGTCAGCCCGGCGAACACGTCCTTCAGCTCGACGCCATAGGCCCCGATATTCTGCATGGGGGCGGCACCCACGGTGCCGGGAATCAGGCTGAGATTCTCCAAGCCGCCCAGGCCCTGTTCCAGGGTCCAGAGCACCAGCGGATGCCAGGGCTCGCCGGCTTCGGCCTCCAGAAGCACCTTCACACCGTCGTCGGCCAGGACGCGAATGCCACGGCTGGCCATGCGCAGCACCAGCGCATCCACATCGCGAGTCAGCAACAGATTGCTGCCACCGCCGATCACCAGCAGCGGAAGAGCGCGCTGTGCCGCCAGAGCGATGGCTTCACGTACCTCGGCCTCGTCATGGGCCTCGGCGAACAGGCGCGCCTTCACGTCCACGCCGAAGGTGTTGTAGGGCTTGAGGGACAGGTTTTCGTGCAGGACCAGACTCACAGGCGCCCCCTGATTTCCAGGATCAGCGCATCGCAGGCCTGCTCCACCAGGTCGAGCACCTGTTCGAAGCCTTCCTCACCGCCATAGTACGGGTCCGGCACCTCATCCAGCGCCAACTGGTAGCGGCGCAGGAAGAGGTCGAGTTCGGCCGACGAACTGCCGGGACGCAGCCGGCGCAGGTTGGACAGATTGCTCTCGTCCATCGCCAGGATCAGGTCGAAACGAGCGAAGTCTTCTGCAGCCACTTGCCGTGCGCGCAACTGCGAAAGGTCGTAGCCGCGACGCTGGGCCGCCACACGGGTACGGGCGTCCGGCGCCTTACCCACGTGCCAGTCGCCGGTGCCGGCGGAGTCCACCTGCACCTGCTCGACCAGTCCGGCCTCACGCAGTTTGTGCCTGAGAACACCTTCGGCGGTGGGTGACCGGCAGATATTGCCGAGACAAACGAACAGGACGCGCATCAAGCCCCCAGCAGGCGCCGGACGCGCTCGAGGTCTTCCGGGGTATCGACGCCAGCGGGTGGCGCTTCCAGGGCATCAGCCACGTGGATACGCACGCCGTGCCAGAGCGCTCGCAGCTGCTCCAGGCATTCGGTGTTTTCCAGCCAGCACGGCCCCCAGGCAACGAAGTCGTGGAGGAAGCCCGCGCGGTAGGCGTAGATACCGATATGACGGCGATAAGGCACGTCTGCCGGCAGCTGGTCACGGTTGACCGCGAAGGCATCGCGGGCCCAGGGCAACGGTGCACGGCTGAAGGTCAGTGCCAGGCCATTGAGGTCAGCGACCACCTTCACCACGTTGGGATTGAACAGCGCCTGCACATCCTCGATTGGCTCGGCCAGGGTGGCGATGCCGGCTTCCGGGTGAGCGGCGAGGTTGGCGGCCACTTGATCGATGATGGCCGGCGGGATCAGCGGCTCGTCACCCTGCACGTTGACCACGATGGCGTCGCTGGCCAAGCCGAGCTGGCTGGCCACTTCGGCCAGACGATCAGTGCCGGAATTGTGGTCCACGCGGGTCAGCAGCACCTCGGCGCCAAAGGCAGCGCAGGCTTCGACGATGCGCGCATCGTCGGTGGCCACCACAACGCGCTGGGCGGCACTGCGCCGCGCCTGCTCCCACACATGCTGGACCATCGGCTTGCCGGCGATGTCCTGCAGCGGCTTGCCGGGCAGGCGGGTCGAAGCGTAGCGGGCAGGAATGACGACAGTAAAAGCCTGGGTCATTTGTCCAGCCGCTCGTCAACATTCAGGGTGCGGGCTTCACCTTCCAGCATCACCGGGATGCCATCGCGCACCGGGAAAGCCAGGGCATCGGCCTTGCAGATGAGCTCGCTCTTGTCGTCGGCCAGCTTCAGCGGGCCCTTGCACAGGGGGCAGGCGAGGATATCGAGGAGTTTCGGGTCCATGAGTGTGTCCTTGAGACGGCAGCCCAAGGGCTACCCGGATTAGAAATGGTTCGGCAGCAGGCGGGCCAACTGTCCGTCGAACCAGGCGACGAAGGCTGGAGACGGATCGGCATCGACCGCCAGGTACCACCAATCGGCAGCGGCGAAAGCCCGGCACTTCACCGCATCCTTCTCGGTCATCAGCAGCGGTAGCGGCGGCGTGAAATCCAGGGCTTCCGGGCTATAGACCGCGTGATCGGCGAAGGGGTGCGGAATCGGGCGCCAGTTTAGCGCCTCCAGAGTCCTGAAGAAACGCTGGGGGTTGCCGATGCCGGCCACTGCGTGCACGGCCTGGGCCGGAGGGAAATGCTCCAGCCCCACACGCTCGCCGCTCTTGAGGTTGACCAGTACGCTCGGTCGCAGCTTGAAAGCGAAACCTTCGGTGGAATCGGCGTCGGCGCCATTGCGCAACACCGCATCCACCGAGGCCAGGCGCTCCGGCGGCTCACGCAGGGGGCCGGCCGGCAGGCAGCGGCGATTGCCGAGCCCACGGGCGGCATCGATGAGCACCAGTTCCAGGTCGCGCACCAGGCGGTAATGCTGCAGGCCGTCATCGCTGAGGATCAGGTCCAGCTCTTCCTGCTCCAACAGGGCCTTCACCGCGCGGGAACGGTCCGGATCGATCATCAGTGGGACGCCGCTACGCTGGACGATCAGCAAAGGCTCGTCGCCAGCCAGTTCGGCGCCCTGCTCCGCGCGTACCCGCCAGGGCAATTGCGGCGGTTTGGCGCCATAGCCACGGCTGACCACGCCGACGCGGAGCCCGCGTGCCCGACAGTGTTCGATCAGCCAGAGGATCATCGGTGTCTTGCCAGTGCCGCCAACGGTGATGTTGCCGACAACGATCAGGGGAACGGGAGGGCGGTAGCTGTTGCCCTGCCCTGCAAGAAAGGTTGCGCGCTTGCGCTGGGCCACCCGGCGATAGAGCCACTCCAGCGGACCAAGCAGGCCAAGGGCCGGATGGCCCCGGTACCAGGCGTCCAGCAGACGGTCGGAGAAGGCCATCAGGGCTTCTTGGCCGGTTCGGACTCGATGGTGGTCATGCGCAGGTGGCTGAAGCCGAGCTTGCCGGCGGCGTCCATGGCAGTGATCACCGATTGGTGGGTGGTGCGGGCGTCAGCTGTGATCACCAGCGGCAGGCTGTTGTCGCCTTCCGACTCGCGCCCCAGGGCCGAGATCAGCGTGGCCAGGTCGCTCTTCACCAGGTTCTGGCCATTGAGCGAATACTGGCCATCAGCGGCGATGCTCAGCTCCAGGGTCTTCAGCTGGGTTTCTTCGGGTGGCGTGCCGCTCACCGCTTCAGGCAGCTCGATCTTCAACTGGCTCGGCTTGCTGAAGGTGGTGGTCACCACGAAGAACAGCAACAGCACGAAGATCACGTCGATCAACGAAGTGAGGTTGAGGAACACCTCTTCGCGGGCGACATTGCCCGCCCTGCGGCGGAACTTCACGCTTTGGCTTCCTCTGCGAAGTCGACCTCGCGATCACCCTGGACCACTTCCACCAGCTTGATCGCTTCCTGCTCCATGGCCACCACCAGCTCATCGACACGGCGCAGCAGGTAGCGGTGGAAGAATACCGCCGGGATGGCCACGATCAGGCCCGCCGCGGTGGTCACCAGGGCCTTGGCGATACCACCGGCCAGGATCGGCGCGTTGGCCATGCCATTTTCCATGAAGCCACCGAAGATTTCGATCATGCCGAATACCGTGCCCAGCAGGCCGAGCAACGGCGCCATGGCAGCGATGGTGCCAAGGGCGTTGAGGTAACGCTCCAGCTCATGGATCACGCGGCTGGCGGCTTCCTCGATGCACTCCTTCATGATCTCGCGACCATGCTTGGAGTTGGCCAGGCCCGCTGCCAGCACTTCGCCCAGCGGCGAAGAGGCGCGCAGCTCCTTGAGCTTCTGGCTGTTGAGTTGCTTGTCCTTGATCTGACGCCAGACCTGGCCCAGCAGGTGCGGCGGAGAAACCCGGCTGATACGCAGTGTCCACAGGCGTTCAGCGATGATCGCGGTGGCGGCGATGGAACACAGAATGATCGGCAGCATCATCCAGCCACCGGCTTTGACCAACTCCCACACGGTAGGAAATCCCCTTCGGAAAATTGGCGCCACTCTAGCATAGGGTCAGGCCCTCGCCGACCGCCGCCGTTCTCATTTTTCCCTCCAGAACACAGACTTTTCTCGCTCGACTTCCAGCTCGCCAAAAGTGCCAAGACGCAGCAACAGGTGGCCCTGCTCCGCCGTGTCGTGGATGTCCGCCGGCAGCGCGCGGATTCGTGATGCGACCAACGGATGCGGATGGCCATAGGCATTCAGATGACCGCGGGAAATCAGCACCCTTTCCGGTTTCACAGCGCGCAGGAAAGCGGTGCTGGAAGACGTCCGGCTGCCATGGTGCCCGGCCACCAGCCACCGCGCCGCGAGCGGCTGGCCGCTGGCGATCCAGGCGGCCTCCCCACGAACCCCCAAATCGCCGCTGAGCAGGATGCGCTCGCCGGCGGCTTCGACGGCCAGCACGCAGGAGCTGTCATTGCTGTCGCCACCCGGCGGCGGCTGCCAGACCAGGAAATCCACGCCGTCCCAGGACCAGGCCGCGCCCGCCGCGCAGGGCTCCGCCTCAAGATCTGGCGCAAGGCGTTCGGGCTCGCCGCTGAGTACCGGCCCCACGGTCAATCCGCGTCGAACGGCCAAAGCCCCACCGGCGTGGTCGGAATCGGCATGACTGATCAACATCAGGTCGAGCCGGGACACGCCAAGGCCCCGCAGGGTTGGCACCACCACCCGGTCGCCGATATCGAAGTCGCCCCGGCGCGGTCCGGCGTCATAGAGCAAAGCGTGTTCGCGAGTGCGCACCAGCACCGAAAGCCCCTGCCCGACATCCAGGACCCGCACCTCCGCCTGGCCAGGCCCAAGGCGTTGCTGCGGCGGGAAGAGCGCCGGCATCAGCAACGCCAGGCCGAGCGCGCGTAACGGCACGCCAGCCGGCGCTATCAGCAGCAGGACACCCAGCGCGCCCAACAACCAGGCCCAGACCGGGAGCTGCACGGGAATCCACGCGGGCAGCTGCGTGGAGGTCCAGGCCAGCATCTGGAACAGGAGTTCCAGCGCACCTCCGGCCAGCCAGAGCAACGCTTCTCCCAGCCAGGGAATGCCCAGCACAGCGGTTCCCAGCAAGGCCGGCGGCAACACCACCAGACTGATCCAGGGCACCGCCACCAGGTTGGCCAAGGGGCCACTGACGCTGATAGGCAAGGCCAGGGCCAGCAGCAGCGGCGCAAGGCCAAGGCCCATCACCCACTGGGCGCGCCACCAGGTCATCCACCAGCGCCAGGCACCCAGGCGCCCGGCAAACGCCAGGACCAGCAACGCCACAGCGCCGAAGGACAACCAGAATCCGGGCTGCAGCACTACCAGGGGCTCGGCCACCAGCACGACGCAGAGCGCGGCCAGCAACGGGGTGAGGAACCCCAGGTGGCGAAAGCGCAGACGCCAAAGCAGGACCACAGCCAACATCACGCAGGCCCTTCTGACAGGTACGTCGAACCCCGCGAGGATTCCGTAACCAAGTCCACCAATGAAGGCCATAGCGCACGCCCAGGGCAACCAAGGCAAGCGCCTTGGCCAGAGCCCCAATCGCGCGAGAAGCGCTACAAGGCCGTAGAGCACGCCAGCGAACAGGGTGATGTGCTGCCCGGAGATCACCATCAGGTGCGTGGTACCGGTGTCTTGCAGCAGGCGCCAGTCCCGATCCTGCAGGCCGGAGCCATCGCCCAGCACCAGCGCGGCGAGCCCGCCGGCCCGGTCCCATGCATCCACCCGGAGCAGGCGTTGGCGCAACTGGTCACGCCAGGCAACCGGACCGCTGGCCGGTAACAGGCGCTCACCCGCCTTTACCGAGCCGGTCGCACCGATGCGCCTTGCCAGCAGCCAGGCTTCGAAATCGAAGGTCGCCGGATTAACGAGACCGCGCGGCCGCTTGAGACGGACCGCCAGGCGCCAACGCTCTCCTGCCAGCACGGGCGGGCCGTCGTGCCACGACAGCCGTAGGCGCTGGGGCAGGTGCGCCCGTAGCGCATGAACATCCTCCAGCTCGAAACGCACCACGCCATCCGCGCTGCTTGGCAGGCCGACCACCCTCCCCTCCAGCCAGCGGACCTGACCGTCCAGCCGCCGCTCCAGGCGGTCGTCCAACGCCCATTGGGCGCTCAGGCAGGCCCAGCCGAGCCCGAGCAGGAACAGCCCGGCGCGCCAGGCCCGCGACCCCAACAGAAGCAATCCGAGAATCAGCTGGAGGTAGAGCCACCAGACAGGCGGCAGGATGGGTATCCAGCGTAATAGAAGAAGGCCGACAGCAAAGGCGGCCAGGCCCGAGACCATGGATTTCCGACTCCCTTTCCCTGGGACGGGAAGCGCGGCAACGTCCTATGCCGCCCAGCGCCGGCCGATGCAGCCCGCGCAAATCCCCTTACACTTGCCGACACATACTGACCCGGCGATGTCATTTCCGGGTGTGCATAATACCCGGCGCTTCCGTCCGCCAGAGACTGCCCATGCCGCGTCGCATCTTCAAACGCTACATGCCGAATCCGGACACCATCAGGGAACACAAGTCCCTGCGTTTTCTCGGCACCCTGATCCACGATCCGAACCTCTGGCACCTCAATCGCCATTCGGTCGCCCGCGCCATGGCCATGGGCCTATTCGCCGCGTTCGTACCGATTCCCATGCAGATGCTGCTGGCTGCCGGCCTGGCCATCATGGTGCGCGCCAACCTGCCCATCTCCGTGGGCCTTGTCTGGCTGACCAACCCCATCACCATGCCGCCCGTCTTCTACTGCACCTACAAGATGGGCGCCTGGATCATGCAGATATCTCCGCGCGCCCTCCCCGATGAACTGACCTGGGAATGGATCACCCAGGAACTTTCCACGCTCTGGCAGCCGTTTCTCCTAGGATCATTGGTCTGTGGCATGCTGGTCGGGGCGCTCGCCTACATGCTGACGATGCTCTATTGGCGCTGGTGGGTCGGCCACAGCTGGCGCAAACGCCAGAAGGCGCGCCGGGAAGTCAGCCGCTGAGCAAGATCACTGCTGCGCACGGCACACCCTGCCCATCGATGCTTTCGCGCCAGAACGAAAAACGCCGCATCTGATGCGGCGTTTTCATTTGCGAAGAGCGGCCCCTCACTCGTAGCGCAGGGCTTCGGCTGGCTGGGTCTGGGCCGCGCGCCAGGCCGGGTAGATAGTGGCCAGGAAACTCAGGACCAGCGCTGCCGAGCAGATCAGCACCACGTCACTCACTTGCAGTTCGGAGGGCAGGTAACTGACGAAGTAGACGTCGGAACTGAAGATCTGCCGTCCGCTGGCGCGCTCCAGAGCGGCGATCCACTGGCTGACGTTGAGCGCAGTGATGATGCCCAGCACGGTACCGATCAAGGTGCCGACGAAGCCGATCACGCTGCCCTGCACCATGAACACCGCCATGATCTGCCTGGGAGTTGCGCCAAGGGTGCGGAGAATCGCGATATCCGCGCGCTTGTCAGCGACCACCATGATCAGAGTGGCGATGATGTTGAACGCGGCCACGGCCACGATCAGCAGCAGAAGAAGTCCAATCATGGTCTTCTCCATCTTCATGGCGCTGAACAGGCTGCCCTGGGTGTGGGTCCAGTCATCGGCGCGATAGCCCTGCCCCAGCTCGGCGACGATCTGCTTCGACACTTCAGGCGCCAGGAACAGGTCCTTCAGTGCGATGCGCACGCTCTGCACCTGGCCTTCCGGCAGACGCTGGATGACAGAGGCATCGGCGACGTTGATCAGCGCCAGGGTGCTATCCAGCTCGGCGCCGACCTTGAATACGCCAACCACGTTGAAGCGCTGCATGCGCGGGGTAATGCCGCCCGGCGCGCTACTCACCTCGGGGACGATCAGGGTCAGTTTGTCGCCGACGTTGAGGCGGAAGCGCCGCGCGGTGATCTCGCCGATGACGATGCCGGACTCTCCCGGCTTTAGCGCATCCAGGTCACCCTGCACCATGTGCTTGCCGATGATGGACACCTTGGTTTCTTCCCGGGGATCGATGCCGTTGATCTGCACCGGCTGCATCAGGCCCTTGAACGAGAGCATGCCCTCCAGCTCGGCAAAGGGCACCGCCCCGACCACTTCCGGGTGCTTCATCGCGGCGTCAGCCACACGGCGCCAGTCATCCAGGGGCTGATCGGCGCTCAGGGTGGCGTGGGATACCATGCCGAGAATGCGCGAGCGCATTTCCTTCTGGAAACCGTTCATCACCGAGAGCACGACGATCATGGCCAGCACGCCGAGCGCCAGGCCGATCATCGAGGTCAGCGAGATGAACGAGATGTAGTGATTACGGCGCTTGGCGCGCGTGTAGCGCGTGCCGATAAAGATCGGGAGAGGTCTGAACATCTCAGGCAGCCACCAGTCGGCCTTCTTCCAGGCGCAGCACCCGATCCATCTGGCGGGCCAGCTGCAGGTCATGGGTCACCACCAGGAAGGCGGTCTGCAGGGAGCGGCTCAGCTCCTGCATCAGCTCCTGGATGCCGTGGGCGGTGTGCTGGTCCAGGTTGCCGGTGGGTTCGTCGAGCAGGACCAGGGCCGGGTTGTTGACCAGCGCGCGGGCGATGGCCACGCGCTGACGCTCACCACCGGACAGCTCAGCCGGCTTGTGCGACAAGCGATGCCCAAGGCCCACGCGCTCCAGCAGCGCCGTGGCACGCTGACGCGCTTCACCGATGGCGGTGCGGCCGATCAGCAGCGGCATGCAGACGTTCTCCAGGGCGGTGAACTCCGGCAGCAGGTGGTGGAACTGGTAGACGAAGCCCAGGGCGCGATTGCGCAGCAGGCCACGCGCGGTCTCGCTGAGGGCGGACAGCTCTTCGCCGGCCAGCCAGACGCTGCCTTTGCTCGGGGTATCCAGGCCGCCCAGCATGTTCAGCAGGGTGCTCTTGCCGGAGCCGGAGCTACCCACAATGGCCACTCGCTCGCCCGGATTCAGCTCCAGTTCGACGCCGGCCAACACCTCGACGGATTGCGGACCTTCCTCGTAGCTCTTGCCCAGGTTGCGGCAACTCAGGACTGCCTTGTTACTCATAGCGCAATGCCTCTGCTGGCTGGGTGCGTGCGGCACGCCAGGCGGGATAAAGGGTGGCAAGGAAGCTCAGGACCAGCGCGGCCGAGCAGACCATCACCACGTCCTCGGCCATCAGTTGGGATGGCAGGTAATCGATGAAATAGACGTCGGCGCTGAGGAACTTGTGTCCGAGCAGGCGCTCCAGCAGGGCGATGGCATCGCTCACATTGAGCGCGGCGAGAATGCCGAGCACCCCACCGATCAGAGTACCGACAACCCCGATCACCGTGCCCTGGACCATGAAAATGCCCATGATCTGCCGAGGCGTGGCGCCCAGCGTGCGGAGGATGGCGATATCACCGCGCTTGTCGGTCACCACCATCACCAGGGTGGAAATAATGTTGAAGGCAGCCACAGCCACGATCAGCAGCAGGAGCAGGCCGATCATGGCCTTCTCCATCTTGATCGCCTGGTATAGGTTGCCATGGGTACGGGTCCAGTCGCGGGCGTAGAAATCCTCGCCCTTCAGTTCGCCAGCGATCTGCCAGGCCACCTGGGGTGCCTGGAACAGGTCATCGAGCTTGAGGCGCAGACCCTGCACCTGGTCCGGTTGCCAACGCTTCAGGCGGGCGACATCGGACAGGTTGGCGACAGCCAGGAAGCCGTCCAGCTCCCCGGCGCCAACGTGGAAGATGCCGACCACGGTGAAGCGTTTCATGCGCGGGAAGACGCCGGCCGGGGTCACCGCCACTTCGGGCATCACGAAGGTGACCTTGTCGCCCATGCCCACGCCCAGCTTGGTGGCGGCGCGGTCGCCGATGACGATGCCGAACTCGCCGGGCCTCAAGGCATCCAGGCTTCCCTGGCGGAAGAAGTCACCGATGATGGAGACCTTGGCCTCTTCCTGCGGGTCGACGGCATTGACCAGTACCTTCTGCACCTTGCCGTCGGCAGTCAGCAGGCCCTGGACCTGGGTGTAGGGCGCCACGGCCTTCACCTCGGAATGGCGCGCAACGCCTTCGGCCAGCTTGCGCCAGTCGTTGATGGGTACGGCGGACTCCACCGTGGCGTGGGGCACCATGCCCAGCACGCGGGTGCGCATCTCATGGTCGAAGCCGTTCATGACCGACAGCACCAGGATCATCACCAGCACGCCGAGTGCCAGGCCGATCATGGAAGTCAGGGAAATGAAGGAGACGAAGTAGCTACGGCGCTTGGCGCGCGTGTAACGGGCGCCTATGTACAGGGACAGCGGTCTGAACATGGAAGTGGAGTTCGCTGGCGAAAGAAGGGACGTCCTTGTGGCGGGGCCTGGCGAGCAGCGTTTACACTCAAATTCTGTTCGTGATCTGTCGCGGCGCCCCGGGCGACGCAAACGGACTTGCGATAACGGAACAGCTCTTCGACCACCACTGCTGCCATGGGTTCGCCATGTCGACACGAGACGCGGATGACCGCCGCGAATACTACCGCATCGAAGATACGATCGCACTGGAATTTCACCCGCTGAAACAGGGCGAAACAGCTGATGCAAGCAGCGCCGACAGCGCCTCCCAGCTGTTCAGCCTGCTCAGCGAATTGCACCTGATGGACTTCGAATCCCAGCACTTGCTGCGGCATATCCATGAGCGCGATCGCACGTTGGCCGGCTACCTGAAGGTCATCAACAAGCGCATCGATCTGCTCGGCCAGGCACTCGCCCAGAGCCTGCTGCGGGACATCGGCCCTGCGCGCCAGGTCACCCTCTCCGAAGGCGGCATCAGCTTCAGCAGTGCGCAGCCCCTGGAAACGGGTACCCACCTGGCGATCAAGATGGTGCTGATGCCCCAGGCCCTCGGCATGCTGCTGCGTGCCGTGGTGGTCCATAGCCGGCCGCGCGAGGATGGCCAGTTCGAAATTGGCACCGAGTTCGAGGCGCTGACCGACGCCCAACGCCAACTGCTGGCACGGCACATCCTGCAGAAACAGGCCCAGCAGCGACGCCAGGCCCGTGAACGCTCTTCCCCTTCCTCCTGAGACCCTCGCATGTCGCGCCCCGGACTGCTGCTGACCTGTCTCCTCCTCGCGCTGCCCGCTGGCGCTCAAACCATCGAAATCCCCGTCGGCGACCAGGGCGACCTGGCCCTTTCGCTGCCGGCGCGCGGTGACAGCCAGCACGCCGTGCTGGAGCGCTTCGGCTTACCCGACGAAGAACACCCCGCGGTCGGCAAGCCACCCATCAGCCGCTGGGACTACCGCGAATTCTCGGTCTACTTCGGAAGCGGACGCGTCATCGACAGCGTTCGCCACCATCAACCCAGAGCACCAAGGGAATAATCGTGACCCTGATCTACGGCCATCGAGGCGCCAAGGGCGAATGCCCGGAAAACACCCTGGCCAGCTTTCGTCAATGCCTGTCACATGGCGTGAAGCGTTGCGAGCTGGACCTGCATCTGTCCCGTGACGGCGAGCTGATGGTGATCCACGACCCCAGCCTGAAGCGCACCACGGGCCGCCGCGGCAAGGTAGCGGAGCACGACTCCGAGGAACTGGTGACCTACGACGCCCGCCTGGGCGGCCCCGGTTGGCACCAGCCCTGCCCCATTCCGCGCCTGGCGACCTTGTTCGAGCACTGCGACTTCGAGCACTGGCAACTGGAAGTGAAGAGCGCGTCGCGGGTACGCGCCGCGCGGACGGTGCTGGCGATCCAGGAACTGGCCGAGCGCCATGGCCTGATGGACAAGGTGACCGTCACCTCCAGCTCGCGGGAAGTGCTGCGTGCGCTCAACCGCCTGACGCCGAAGCTGTCCCGCGGCCTGGTGGCCGAATACGCCTGGCTCGACCCGCTGAAGGTAGCCAAGCACCACGGCTGCGACCTGCTGGCGCTGAACTGGACCCTGTGCACGCCGGAACGCCTGCTGCGGGCGCAGAAGGAAGGGCTGCATGTATCGGTGTGGACGGTCAATGAACCAGCGCTGATGCGCCGCCTGGCGGACTTCGGCGTGGACAGCATCATCACCGACTTCCCCGGACTGGCCAGCACCACGGTCGGTATCAGCTGAAACACGCCCCGTGGGAGATTCCAGGTCAATCAGAGCGTAGGGTGGATGTCGCTTTTCACATCCACCGCCGAAGCCCGGTTCTGCGCCGACGGTGGGTCGGTAAAGCGTGACCCACCCTACGATACTGAGACACCCGCGCCCCGTGGGTGATTTCAATCGCGAATGAATTGGCCTCCACAGATCCGGGTGATCTCTCCATGAAAAAACCGGCCGCAAGGGCCGGTTTTTCATTCTGGGCATCGCCTGATCAGAAGCTCTCCCGATTCGGCCAGCGCCAGGTGCGCGGATCGTCGAGAGGATCCTCCCCGGCCGGTTCAGGCGCCCGGCCGGTGCCGCTCAAAAAAGCCGGTTGAGGCCGTCGAACGCCGCCACCCGATAGGCTTCGGCCATGGTCGGGTAGTTGAAGGTGGTGTTGACGAAGTACTTGATGGTATTCGCCTCGCCCTTCTGGTTCATGATCGCCTGGCCGATGTGCACGATCTCCGACGCCTGGTAGCCGAAGCAATGGACGCCGAGGATTTCCAGCGTTTCGCGATGGAACAGGATCTTCAGCATGCCCACCGGCTCGTGGGAGATCTGCGCGCGCGCCATGCCCTTGAAGAAGGCCTTGCCCACTTCGTAGGGGATCTTCGCCTGGGTGAGCTCGCGCTCGTTCTTGCCGATGGAGCTGATCTCCGGAATGGTGTAGATGCCGGTCGGCACGTCATCGACGAAGCGCCAGCTGTCGTTCTCCACCGCGCTGCCGGCAGCCGAACGGCCCTGGTCCGCGGCGGCGCTGGCCAGGCTCGGCCAGCCGATCACATCACCAGCGGCGAAGATGTTGCTGACTTCGGTGCGGTAGTACTGGTCGACATTGATCTGGCCACGGCTGTTGACCTTGATGCCGATGTTCTCCAGGCCCAGCTTGTCAGTGTTGCCGGTACGGCCGTTGCACCAGAGCAGGCAGTCGGCCTTGATCTTCTTGCCGGACTTGAGGTGCAGGATCACCCCGTTCTCCAGGCCCTCGATGCGCTCGTACTCCTCGTTGTGGCGAATGAGCACGTTGTTGTTGCGCAGGTGATAGCTCAGGGCGTCGGAAATTTCGTCATCGAGGAAGCTGAGCAGCTGGTCGCGGTTGTCGATCAGGTCCACCAGCACGCCCAGGCCACTGAAGATGGAGGCGTATTCGGAGCCGATCACACCGGCTCCGTAGATGATGATGCGGCGCGGCGTGTGGGTCAGGCTGAGGATGGTGTCGCTGTCATAGATGCGCGGATGGTGGAAGTCGACGTCCGCCGGGCGGTAGGGACGCGAACCGGTGGCGATGATGATCTGCTTGGCCACCAGTTTTTCCACTACGCCGCTGGTGCAGACCACTTCCACGGTCTGTTCGTCATGGAAGCTGGCGGTGCCGAAGAACACATCGACGCGGTTACGCGCGTAGAAGCCGGTACGCGAGGCCACCTGCTTGGAGATCACCCGCTCGGCGCTCTTAAGCACGTCGGGGAACGAGAACCAGCGCGGCTCGCCGATCTGGCGGAACAGCGGGTTGGTGTTGTACTGCATGATCTGCCGTACCGAGTGGCGCAGGGCCTTGGACGGAATGGTGCCGAGGTGAGTGCAGTTGCCGCCGACCAGCGGGCGGTTGTCCACCACCGCTACCTTGCGACCCGCCTTGGCGGCGTTCATTGCCGCGCCCTCACCCGCCGGGCCGGAACCCAGCACCACTACGTCGTAGTTGTAGACAGCCATGCTTACTCCTCATAACGGGCCGGGGCGCCCTTTGGCGCCCCCGGCAAGGTCCGCGGCGAACCACACCGCGGAATTCGGAACCTGTTTCGGCGATCCCGGGCGGGACCCTGAACTGGCGTGCAGCTTAGCCGAGCCGCTTGGCGCTGCACATTAGCGCTTGGTCGCGTCGTAGGCGAGCGCTGAATCCACTACATCGCCCTCGCGGCGCACTTCTTCGCATTTCTCACGATTACCGCCACAGATCGAGCATTCCTTTTCAATGCCCAGGTTGGCGATACCGCCACAGGAGCCGGCGATCGGCTTGCGCCCCATCATCACGCCGATGGCCATGCCCAGCACCACCAGCAGCATGATCACGAACACCAGAAAAAAGGTCATGCTCACTTCTCCTCTTGCTCGAACAGTGAGTGGAAGCGGCTGCTGCCACGACTGCTGAATCCATTACCTTCGCGCGTCACGAAGAGCGCGGCGATGCCGTGACGTTCAGCAAAGGCCGCACCTTCCTCCGGCCCCAGTACCATCAGCAGGGTGGACAGGCCGTCCGCCCGCAGCGCCGACTCGTCCACCACAGTCACCGCTGCGAGGTTATGGCTGATCGGTGCCCCGGTCTTCGGGTCCAGCGTGTGGGAATAGCGCTTGCCATCCCTTACAAAGTAGTTGCGATAGTCGCCCGAGGTGGAAACGCCAAGCCCGTCCAGTCGAATGACCTGCTGCGCCACCTGGCGATCGTCACGCGGCGCTTCGATGGCGACACGCCAGGGCGCGCCATCCGGTTTGCGACCGATGGCCTTGAGCTCGCCGGTGATTTCCACCAGCGCGCTGCTGACCCCCAGTTCGCCAAGCCTTGCCACCACGCGGTCGACGGCATAGCCCGCGGCGATGCTGTTGAAGTCCAGCTGCACCGCCGCGTCCTTGCACAGCTCTGAACCGCGAATGGACAGGTGCTGCTGGCCGACGTCAACCTGCGCAGCGGCAATGGCTTCGGCGCTGGGCACCTGGTCGGCCCGGGACTGCGGACCGAAGCCCCAGAGATTGAGCAGCGGCTCCACCGTCATGTCGAAGGCACCCGCGCTATCCTTCGACAGTTCGCCGGCGAATGAAACCAGCTCCAGCATCGGCGCAGGCAACGCCATGCAGCTACCCGCAGGCAGGGCGTTGAAACGCTCCACCTCGGAGTCGGCGCGGTAGGTGGACATCTGCTGGTCGATCTCGGCCAGGATGCCCTCCACCTCGTTGCGCGCCTGCTCCACCGAGGGACCGGACGTGCTGCGCAGGTACTTCACCGAGTAGCTGCTGCCCATCGTGGGGCCGCCGAACTGTTCCAGGCTGTCGCCGCAGCCGGCCAGCAGCAATCCGGCCGAAAGCAGGAAGGTGATGCGCTTAGCCACCGAAATCATCCAGCAGGATGTTTTCCCGCTCCACGCCAAGGTCGGTGAGCATCTTAATCACGGCCGCGTTCATCATCGGCGGGCCGCACATGTAGAACTCGCAATCCTCAGGGGCCGGGTGGTCCTTGAGGTAGTTCTCGTACAGGACGTTATGGATGAAGCCCTTCAGCCCCGTCCAGTTGTCCTCCGGCTGCGGGTCGGACAGCGCCAGGTGCCACTGGAAGTTCGGGTTTTCGGCCGCCAGTTGGTCGTACTCCTCGGTATAGAAGGCCTCGCGCAGGGAGCGCGCGCCGTACCAGAAGCTGATCTTGCGCTTGGACCCCAGGCGCTTGAGCTGGTCGAAGATGTGCGAACGCATGGGTGCCATGCCCGCGCCACCACCGATGAAGACCATCTCCGCTTCAGTGTCCTTGGCAAAGAACTCGCCGAAGGGACCATAGACCGTGACCTTGTCGCCCGGCTTGAGGCTGAACACCCAGGAAGACATCTGCCCCGGTGGCAGGTCATCCTTGCCGGGAGGCGGCGAGGCGATGCGGATGTTGAATTTGACGATGCCCTTCTCGTCCGGGTAGTTGGCCATGGAGTACGCGCGGATAACCGTCTCGTCGACCTTGGACACGTACTTCCACTGGTTGAACTTGTCCCAGTCGCCCCGGTACTCGGGCTGGATGTCGAAGTCCTTGTAGGCCACCTGGTGAGGCGGGCACTCCAGCTGAACGTAGCCACCGGCACGGAAATCCACGCTCTCACCTTCCGGCAGACGCAGGGTCAGCTCCTTGATGAAAGTGGCCACGTTGGGGTTGGACTCCACCGTGCACTCCCACTTCTTCACGCCGAAGACCTCTTCCGGCACTTCGATGTGCATGTCCTGCTTCACCGGCGTCTGGCAGGACAGGCGCCAGCCTTCCTTCGCCTGGCGGCGGGTGAAGTGGGATTCCTCGGTGGGCAGCATCTCGCCGCCACCGCTTTCCACCACGCATTTGCACTGGGCACAGGTACCGCCGCCACCGCACGCAGAAGAAAGGAAGACGTTATGGGATGCCAGGGTTTGCAGCAGCTTGCCGCCTGCCGGCACGATGATGGTCCGCTCGCCGTTGATCACGATGTTCACATCGCCGCTGGAAACCAGCTTGGCGCGGGCCGCCAGGATGATCACCACCAGCCCGAGGACGATGGCGGTGAACATGCCAATGGCGAGGAATATTTCGAAACTCAGCATGTCCTTTCCTTAAAGCTGCACACCGGAGAACGACATGAAGCCGAGGGACATCAGGCCGATGGTGATGAAGGTGATGCCGAGGCCCTGAAGGCCTTCGGGGACATCGCTGTACTTCAACTTTTCGCGGATGCCCGCCAGCAGCGCAATGGCCAACGCCCAGGAGAAACCGGAGCCGATGCCGTAGACCACGCTTTCGCCGAGGTTGTAATCGCGCTCCACCATGAACAGCGAGCCGGCCATGATGGCGCAGTTCACCGTGATCAGCGGCAGGAACACGCCGAGGGCGTTGTAGAGCGAGGGTACGTACTTGTCGAGCAGCATCTCGAGGATCTGCACGATGGCGGCGATCACCCCGATGTAGCTGAGCAGACCGAGGAATGACAGATCCACATCCGGCAAGCCGGCCCAGGCCAGGGCGCCGTCTTTCAGCAACAGGCTATACAGCAGGTTGTTGGCCGGCACGGTGATGGCCTGCACCACGATGACCGCGATACCCAGGCCAATGGCGGTTTCCACCTTCTTCGAGATGGCGATGAAGGTGCACATGCCGAGGAAGAAGGCCAGGGCCATGTTCTCGACGAACACGGCCTTCACGAACAGGCTGAGGTAATGCTCCATCAGTAGGCCTCCTTGTTGGATACCTGGGGCGCGATCTTGTAGGCCGGCGCCTCTTTCTGCTCGGTCTTCCAGCTGCGCAGGGCCCAGATGATCAGGCCGATGAGGAAGAAGGCCGAGGGCGGCAACAGCAGCAGGCCGTTGGGCTGGTACCAGCCGCCATCATTGATCACCGGCAGCACTTCATAGCCCAGCAGCTTGCCGGCACCGAACAGCTCGCGAACGATGCCGAGGACGATCAGCATGGCGCTGTAGCCCAGGCCGTTGCCGATGCCATCGAAGAACGACAGGATCGGCGGGTTGGCCATGGCAAAGGCCTCAGCGCGGCCCATCACGATGCAGTTGGTGATGATCAGGCCGACGAACACCGAGAGCTGCTTGGACAGGCTGAAGGCGTAGGCCTTGAGCACCTGGTCCACCACTATTACCAGCGATGCGATGATCACCATCTGCACGATCATGCGGATCGAGCTGGGGATCTGGCTGCGGATCATCGAGATGAACAGGTTGGAAAAACCGGTCACCAGCGTCAGGGCGATGGACATCACCAGCGCGGTCTTCAGGTTGGAAGTGACCGCCAGGGCCGAGCAGATACCGAGGATCTGCAGGCCGATGGGGTTGTTGTGCAGGATCGGGTCCAGCAGGACCGACCGGATAGTGGGCTGCGCCATGCTCATGCTTCCCCGTCGTTCAGTTTGGCCAGGAAGGGGCCGAAGCCGTTCTTGCCCAGCCAGAAATGCAGCAGGTTGTTGACGCCCTTGCTGGTCAGCGTCGCGCCGGCGAGACCGTCGACCTGATGACTGGCGTTCGGCGATTGCGCGTCGACACTGCCCTTGATGATCTGGATGGCCAGTTGGCCCTGCTCATCGAACAGGCTCTTGCCGTTCCACAGCGCCTTCCATTTCGGGTTGTCCACTTCGCCACCGAGTCCCGGAGTCTCGCCGTGCTGGTAGAAGCCGAGACCGACCACGGTATTGAGGTCGCCCTTGAGCGCCAGGAAGCCGTACAGGGTCGACCAGAGGCCGTAGCCACGCACCGGCAGGATCAGGGTCTGCAGCTTGCCCTCCTGCTCGACCAGGTAGACGGTGCTGAAGCGCTCGCGGCGCTTGATGGAAGCGATGTCCTGCTCGGTCGGCAGCGCGTCGGAGAGCTGCGGGTCCTTGGCGGCCTTCAGCGGATCGAAGCCAGCGACCTGGATCGCATCGGTGAAATCACCGGTAGAGAGGTCCACCACCTTTGCATTGATGCGCTCGGCATAGAGCTTCTTCACCTCGTCAGCGGACATGCCCGGCTTGCCCAGGCCGGCGATGGCGAGGATGCTGCGCTGCTTGTCCAGCTCGCGGTTTTCCACCTGAACCGGTTTCAGCGCCACGGCGCCACCCGCCACGAACACCGAGCACACCAGGCAGACCACCAGGGCCACCATCAGGGTGCGGAGCGTGGATTCTTTCTGGTTAGCCATTGCGTGCCAGCCTCCGCTTGATATTGGCCTGGACGACGAAATGGTCGATCAGCGGCGCGAACAGGTTGGCGAAAAGGATCGCCAGCATCATGCCTTCCGGGAAGGCCGGATTGACCACGCGGATCAGCACCACCATCAGGCCGATCAGCGCGCCGAACAGCCATTTGCCGGTGTTGGTCATGGAGGCGGAAACCGGGTCGGTGGCCATGAACATCATGCCGAAGGCGAAGCCGCCCAGAACCAGGTGCCAGTACCAGGGCATGGCGAACATCGGATTGGTGTCCGAACCGATGGCGTTGAACAGCCAACTGGTGGCGATCATGCCGAGCATCACGCCGGCGACGATGCGCCAGGCTGCGATACGGGTGACCAGCAGCACACCGCCACCGATCAGGATGGCCAGGGTGCTGGTTTCGCCGATGGAGCCCTGGATAGTGCCGAGGAAAGCGTCCATCCAGCTGATGCCGTGGCCGACGATATTCTCAACACCACCTGCAGCCCCCAGGCTCAGGGACGTGGCGCCGGCGAAACCGTCTACCGCGGTCCACACCTCGTCCCCGGAAATCTGTGCCGGATAGGCGAAGAAGAGGAAGGCGCGGCCGGCCAGTGCCGGGTTGAGGAAGTTCTTGCCGGTGCCGCCGAAGACTTCCTTGCCCAGCACCACGCCGAAGCTGATGCCCAGCGCCACCTGCCAGAGCGGGATGCTCGGGGGCAGGGTCAGGGCGAAGAGCACGGAGGTGACGAAGAAGCCTTCGTTCACTTCATGCCGGCGAATGGAGGCGAACAGCACTTCCCAGAAGCCGCCGACGATGAAGGTCACGGCGTAGATGGGCAGGAACCAGGCGGCACCCTGGATGAAGTTGTCCCACAGGCTGTTCGGGTCGAAACCAGCCAGCGAACCGATCAGGGCGAAACGCCAGCCCTCCTGGGCCGCCAGCAGCTCGGGGCTCTGCGCGAATACCAGGTTGGCCTGGTAGCCGACGTTCCACATGCCGAAGAACATGGCCGGGAAGGTGCAGAGCCAGACGGTGATCATCATGCGCTTGAGGTCGATGCCGTCGCGCACATGGGCCGTGGTCCGGGTCACGTTGGCGGGGCGATAGAAGAAGGTATCCACTGCCTCGTACAGCGCGTACCACTTCTCATAGCGACCGCCCTGCTCGAAGTTGTGCTCGATACGGTCGAGGAATTTTCTAAGGCCCATCTCAGCCCTCCTTCTCGATACGGCTGAGGTTGTCCCGCAGGATCGGACCGTATTCGTACTTGCCGGCGCAGACGTAGCTGCACAGGGCCAGGTCTTCTTCGTCCAGCTCCAGGCAGCCGAGCTTCTGGGCCATTTCGGTATCGCCGACGATCAGGTAGCGCAACAACTGTGTGGGCAGAATGTCCAGGGGCATCACCGACTCGTAGTTGCCAACCGGCACCATCGCGCGCGGGCTGCCGTTGGTGGTGGTGCTGAAGGCAAACTTGCGGCCGCCCAGCAACTTGGAAACGAAGATGTTCAGCACCGAGTGCTTGTCCATCCCGGCGCGCAGGTAGTGCAGCAGTTCGCGGTCATGGCCTTCGCGCAGGCAGGAAACCTGCAGGTGATAGCGGCCGAGGTAGGCACAAGCGCTGCGAGAGGTGCGACCACCCAGCAGCGAGCCGGACACCACACGGTTAGCACCGGGCTGTAGTTCGCCAGCGGTCAGTTCTTCCAGGCTGGCGCCGAGGCGGGCGCGCACCAGGCGCGGCTGCTCCACCACGGGCCCTGCCAGCGACACCACTCGCTCCACCCAGAGGCGGCCGGTGGTGAATAGCTTGCCGATGGCAATCACATCCTGATAGCCAATGTGCCAGACGCTTTTGCTAGCGCTTACCGGATCAAGGAAATGAATGTGGGTACCGGGCAGCCCTGCCGGATGTGGCCCGGCGAAGGATTCGCTGCGAACCTGGGCCAGGCCTTCGCCCGGCAACACGGCACCTTCTACCTTGCAGAGGAATACGCGGGCCAGGCGGGCGAGCACCTTGAGGCCATGCTCGAAATCCGCGGCATGCTCGGCGATCACCACAGCGGGATCGGCAGCCAGCGGATGGGTGTCGATGGCCGTGACAAAGATGGAGCTTGGCACGGCATCGATCGCCGGGACGCGGCTGAATGGCCGGGTGCGCAGTGCGGTCCAGAGGCCGGAGCGGATCAGGTTGTCGCGCACTTGCTCGGGGTCAAGCTGGTCGAGTTGCCCGGCGGCGTATTGCTCGAAGAGGATTTCGTCCTCGCCTTCGAGGTCGATCACCACCGACTGCAGCACGCGCTGCTCGCCGCGATGGATGGCGCTGATCACACCAGCCCCTGGCGCAGTGAAGATCACTCCCGGGGTTTTCTTGTCGGAGAACAGTGGCTGGCCGAGTTTGACCCGATCCCCCACCTGGACGTCCATGGTCGGCTTCATGCCGTGATAATCGAAGCCGATGACGGCGACGCTGCGAACCGGGCGCCCTGCCTCGATTCGCTGGACCGGCTCGCCTGCCACCGGCAGGTCCAGTCCTCGCTTGATTCTGATCATAGGTTTCGCCTGAAACAGAAGTGCTTCCCGGCCCAGCCCACTGGCCAAAAGACCAGCATCGCGCCAGGCAAGACCTGGCACGAATGTGCTGAATTCCGAACGATTAAGGAGCGGATTATAGAGAGGGCATTCCAGCCGCGCCAACCAAAGGCTTTCTTTTCAGGAACTTAGGAAAAATCAGGCAACAAGGCGTCCGCTGCTGAACGAAGGGTCATCACCACGCCCCAATCAAAAACGGGAGCCAGAGGCTCCCGTTTTCTTGTCCGCAATGGGCTTCAGTGGGCGGTCGCGCGTGCCGCAGAACGCTTGAAGTAGTAGCAGACGCCGATCAGGGCCAGCCAGAAGGGAATGGCATAGACCGAGACGTTGATGCCCGGAATCATCAGCATCACGCCAAGGATCAGCGCCACGAACGCCAGGCACAGATAGTTGCCAAGCGGGTACCAGAGCGCCTTGAAGGAAGGCTCGATACCTTGGGCAACCATGCTTTTGCGGAACTTCAGGTGGGACAGACTGATCATCGCCCAGTTGATCACCAAGGCCGCTACCACCAGCGCCATCAGCAGTTCCAGGGCCTTCTGCGGCGCAAGGTAGTTCACGACCACGCAGAGGAAGGTGATCAGTGCAGAGAGGCCAATGGCAAGTACCGGCACGCCACGGTCATCCACCTTCATCAGGGCCTTGGGCGCATCTCCCTGCTCGGCCAGACCGTAGAGCATGCGACTGTTGGCATAGACACCGCTGTTGTAGACCGACAGCGCTGCGGTCAATACCACGAAGTTCAGGATATGGGCCGCAGCATCGCTGCCAATCAGCGAGAAAATCTGCACGAAGGGGCTACCGCTGTAGGGATCGCCCGCAGCGTTCAGGGTTTCCAGCAGCCTGTCCCAGGGATAGAGCATCAGCAGCACACTGAGGGCACCGATGTAGAAGATCAGGATGCGGTAGATGACCTGGTTGACGGCCTTGGGAATTACCTTCTTCGGCTCGCTGGCTTCAGCAGCAGTAATGCCGATCAACTCCAGGCCACCGAAGGAGAACATGATGATGGCCAGCACCATCACCAGGCCTTCCAGGCCATTGGGGAAGAAACCGCCATGGCTCCAGAGGTTGCTCACCGCCGCCTGCTCGCCGCCCGTACCGCTGACCAGCAGGTAGATGCCCAGGATGATCATGCCGATGATGGCCACCACCTTGATCAGGGCGAACCAGAATTCAGCCTCACCGAAGACCTTCACGTTGGCCAGGTTGATCAGGTTGATCAGCACGAAAAACACCGCCGCCGACACCCAGGTGGGAACCTCCGGCCACCAGAACTGGATGTACTTGCCCACGGCTGTCAGCTCGGCCATGCCCACCAGGACGTACAGCACCCAGTAGTTCCAGCCGGAAAGGAAGCCCGCATAGCCGCCCCAGTATTTGTGGGCGAAGTGGCTGAAGGAGCCGGCCACGGGTTCTTCGACGATCATCTCGCCGAGCTGGCGCATGATCAGGAATGCGAAGAAGCCGGCAATGGCGTAGCCGAGAATCATCGACGGCCCCGCCGACTTGAGCACCCCGGCCGAGCCCAGGAACAGGCCGGTACCGATGGCGCCGCCCAGCGCGATTAGCTGGATGTGACGGTTTTTCAGGCCCCTTTTGAGCGGCCCCTGGTGAAGGTGATGTCCTTCCATCTGGGTAATCCCCAAGCGATTCTTGTTATCCGATTACAGACGTAAAAATGAAAAACGGGAGCCCGAGAGCTCCCGTTTTTCACAGGTCACAACTTACTGAGGGAAGGACGGCGGGTTTACACCAGCCATGTCTTCCATCACGCGGACCACCTGGCAGCTGTAACCGAACTCGTTGTCGTACCAGACGTACAGGACAACGCGGTTGTCGTTGCAGATGGTGGCTTCGGCATCGACCACACCGGCGTGGCGGGAACCGACGAAGTCGGAGGACACCACTTCCTGGGAGGAGACGTAATCGATCTGCTTGTGCAGGTCCGAATGCATGGCCGCCTGGCGCAGGTACTCGTTGATCTCGTCGCGGCTGGTGGCCTTCTCCAGGTTCAGGTTCAGGATTGCCATGGAGACGTTCGGGGTCGGAACGCGGATAGCGTTGCCAGTCAGCTTGCCCTTCAGCACCGGCAGGGCCTTGGCGGCGGCGGTGGCGGCACCGGTCTCGGTGATCACCATGTTCAGCGGAGCGCTGCGGCCGCGACGGCTGCCCTTGTGGAAGTTGTCGATCAGGTTCTGGTCGTTGGTGTACGAGTGAACGGTTTCGACGTGGCCGTTGACGATGCCGAACTGATCGTTGACTGCCTTCAGCACCGGCACGATGGCGTTGGTGGTGCAGGAAGCGGCGGAGATGATCTTGTCGTCAGCGGTGATGTCGCCGTGGTTGATGCCGTGAACGATGTTCTTCAGCGCACCCTTGCCCGGAGCGGTCAGGACGACGCGGTCGATACCCGGGCACTTCAGGTGCTGGCCCAGGCCTTCGGCGTCACGCCATTTGCCGGTGTTGTCGACCAGCAGGGCGTTCTTGATGCCGTAGGCGGTGTAGTCGATCGAGGCCGGATCGTTGGAGTAGATCACCTGGATCAGGTTGCCGTTGGCGGTCAGGGTGTTGTTTTCTTCGTCGATGACAATGGTGCCGTCGAACGGACCGTGTACGGAGTCACGGCGCAGCAGGCTGGCACGCTTGACCAGGTCGTTCTCGGCGCCCTTGCGGACGACGATGGCGCGCAGACGCAGGCCGTCGCCACCACCGGTCTTCTCGATCAGGATGCGCGCCAGCAGGCGGCCGATGCGGCCGAAGCCGTACAGGACGACGTCGGTGCCTTCGCGGGCAGCGCCGTTCTGCTTGCCAACCACGTCGGCCAGTTCGTCCTTGGTGAACTGTTCGATGCTGCGGCCATTACCTTCGGCCTTGAACTTGGCAACCATCTTGCCCAGGTCCACGGAAGCGGCGCCCAGCTTGAGCTCGCTCATGGCCTTGAGGATCGGGAAGGTTTCGTGAACCGACAGCTCGGCTTCATCCGCGAGGCGGTGACGAGCAAAGCGGTGGGCCTTGAGGATGGCGATCACGGAGCGGTTGATCAGGCCACGGCCATAGATCGAAGTCACAACATTGTTGTTGCGATACAGCTGGCCAATCATCGGAATCATGGCTTCCGCGAGGGCTTCACGATCGATCCATTCACCGAGACACTGGTCGGGCTTCTGAGTCACGGGCAGTACCTTCCACATGTAGGGGATGAAAAAAGGGGCTACATTATGACGGCGCACGCAGGCGCCGGCAATCAGCAGCAGGCCCAACACTGACATCCGCTAGTCGGGATAGTTACAATCCGCCGATCTTTTTCCGACCGGAGCCACCTTGCCCGTGTCCGTACTGCGCCTTCCGCCTCTTCCCTCCACCGCCGGCAAGCAACATTGGGGCAACCTGCCCGGTGCCGCCCTGAGCCTGGCCATCGCCGAAGCCGCCAGCGCCGGCAAGCGTTTCACCCTGCTGCTGACCGCCGACAGTCAGACTGCCGAGCGCCTGGAGCAGGAACTGGGTTTCTTCGCCCCGGACCTGGACGTCCTGCATTTCCCCGACTGGGAAACCCTGCCCTACGACCTCTTTTCGCCGCACCAGGACATCATTTCCCAGCGCGTCGACACCCTGTACCGGCTGCCCGAGGTCAAGCGCGGCGTGCTGGTGGTGCCCATCACCACCGCCCTGCACCGACTGGCGCCCACACGTTTCCTGCTGGGTTCCAGCCTGGTGCTGGACGTCGGCCAGAAGCTCGATGTGGAGCAGATGCGACTGCGCTTCGAGGCTGCCGGTTACCGTTGCGTGGACACGGTGTACGAACACGGCGAGTTCGCCGTCCGTGGCGCCCTGATCGACCTGTTCCCCATGGGCAGCGACCTGCCCTATCGCATCGACCTGTTCGATGACGAGATCGAAACCCTGCGCACCTTCGACCCGGAAACCCAGCGCTCGGTGGACAAGGTGGACTCCATTCGCCTGCTGCCGGCCCGCGAGTTCCCGCTGGACAAGAAGGCCGTCACCGATTTCCGCGGACGCTTCCGCGAGCGCTTCGACGTCGACTTCCGTCGCTGCCCCATCTATCAGGACCTGGCCAGCGGCATCACGCCGGCGGGCATCGAGTATTACCTGCCGCTGTTCTTCGAAGAGTCGGCCACCCTGTTCGACTACCTGCCAGCGGACACCCAGGTGTTCTCCCTGCCCGGCATCGAGCAGGCCGCCGAGCAGTTCTGGACCGACGTGCGCAGCCGTTACGAGGAACGCCGCGTCGACCCTGAGCGCCCGCTTGTGCCGCCTGCCGAACTGTTCCTCCCGGTGGAAGATTGCTTCGCCCGCCTGAAAGGCTCGCCCCGCCTGATACTGAGCCAGGAAGACGTCGAGCCGGGCGTCGGCCGCGAGCGCTTCTCCGCCCGCGCCCTGCCGGACCTTGCCATCCAGGCCAAGGCCACCGAGCCGATGGCGGCGCTGCGGCGCTTCATCGAGGAGTTTCCTGGCCGCGTGCTGTTCAGCGCCGAATCCGCCGGCCGCCGCGAAGTACTGCTGGAAATGCTCGCGCGCCTCAAGCTACGCCCGCAGGAAGTGGACGGCTGGCCGGACTTCGTCACCAGTACCGAGCGCCTGGCCATTACCATCGCGCCGCTGGATGAGGGCCTGCTGCTGGACGACCCGGGCCTGGCGCTGATCGCTGAAAGCCCGCTGTTCGGCCAACGCGTGATGCAGCGTCGCCGTCGCGAGCGCCGCAGCGATGCCGGCGACAACGTGATCAAGAACCTCGCCGAGCTGCGCGAAGGCGCGCCCGTGGTGCACATCGACCACGGCGTTGGCCGCTACCTGGGTCTGATCACCCTGGAAATCGACGGCCAGGCCGCCGAATTCCTCGCCCTGCAGTACGCCGAGGAAGCCAAGCTCTACGTGCCGGTGGCCAGCCTGCACCTGATCGCCCGCTACACCGGCAGCGACGATGCCCTGGCGCCCTTGCATCGCCTGGGCTCGGAAGCCTGGCAGAAAGCCAAGCGCAAGGCCGCCGAACAGGTCCGCGACGTCGCCGCCGAACTGCTGGACATCTACGCCCGCCGCGCCGCCCGCGAAGGTTATGCCTTCAAGGATCCGAAGGCCGACTACGCCACCTTCTCCGCCGGTTTCCCCTTCGAGGAAACCCCGGACCAGCAGGCCGCCATCGAAGCCGTGCTGACCGACATGCTCGCGCCCAAACCCATGGATCGCCTGGTGTGCGGCGACGTCGGCTTCGGCAAGACCGAAGTCGCCATGCGCGCCGCCTTCGTCGCGGTGCACAGCGGAAAGCAGGTCGCGGTACTGGTGCCCACTACCCTCCTCGCCCAGCAGCACTACAACAGTTTCCGCGATCGCTTCGCCGACTGGCCGGTAACCGTGGAAGTCATGAGCCGCTTCAAGTCGGCCAAGGAAGTGGAAGGCGCGGCGCAGCAGCTGTCTGAAGGCAAGATCGACATCATCATCGGCACCCACAAGCTGTTGCAGGATGATGTGCGCTTCAAGAATCTGGGCCTCGCCATCATCGACGAAGAACACCGCTTCGGTGTGCGTCAGAAGGAACAGCTGAAGTCCCTGCGCAGCGAGGTGGACATCCTCACCCTCACCGCCACCCCCATTCCGCGAACGCTGAACATGGCCGTGGCCGGCATGCGGGATCTGTCCATCATCGCCACGCCGCCTGCGCGCCGGCTGTCGGTACGCACCTTCGTCATGGAGCGGCAGAAGACCGCCATCAAGGAAGCGCTGCTCCGCGAGCTGCTGCGCGGCGGCCAGGTCTACTACCTGCACAACGAAGTGGCGACCATCGAGAAATGCGCCGCCGAGCTGGCCGAACTGGTGCCCGAGGCACGTATCGCCGTCGGCCACGGCCAGATGCGCGAACGCGAACTCGAACAGGTGATGAGCGACTTCTATCACAAGCGCTTCAACGTGCTGGTGGCCTCGACCATCATCGAAACCGGCATCGACGTGCCCAGCGCCAACACCATCGTCATCGAACGTGCCGACAAGTTCGGCCTGGCGCAGCTTCACCAGCTGCGCGGTCGCGTCGGCCGTAGTCACCACCAGGCCTACGCCTACCTGCTGACGCCGCCACGCAAGCAGATGACCCCCGACGCCGAGAAGCGCCTGGAAGCCATCGCCAACGCCCAGGACCTGGGTGCCGGCTTCGTGCTGGCCACCCATGACCTGGAAATCCGTGGCGCCGGCGAGCTCCTCGGTGAGGGCCAGAGCGGCCAGATCCAGGCCGTCGGCTTCACCCTCTACATGGAAATGCTCGAGCGCGCGGTGAAGGCCATCCGCAAGGGCGAACAGCCGAACCTGGAACAACCCCTGGGAGGCGGGCCGGAAATCAACCTGCGGGTTCCGGCGCTGATCCCCGAGGATTACCTGCCCGATGTCCACGCGCGCCTGATCCTCTACAAGCGCATCGCCTCGGCCGCGGACGAAGAAGGCCTGAAAGAGCTGCAGGTGGAGATGATCGACCGCTTCGGCCTGCTGCCCGAACCCAGCAAGCACCTGGTCCGCCTGACGCTCCTCAAGCTGCAGGCGGAGAAGCTCGGCATCAAGAAGGTCGATGCCGGCCCGCAAGGTGGCCGTATCGAGTTCGCCGCCGACACCTGCGTCGACCCGCTGGTTCTTATCAAACTGATCCAGGGCCAGCCCAAGCGCTACAAGTTCGAAGGCGCCACCCTGTTCAAGTTCCAGGTGCCCATGGAGCGCCCGGAAGAACGCTTCAACACCCTTGAAGCCCTGTTCGAACGCCTGACCCCGCAGTAGTCTGCGGAATGATTGCCCCTATAAGGAACAACCCATGCGTGCCATTCGTAACTTCGCCCTGCTGCTCGCCCTGCTGGCCCCGGCAGCTTTCGCCGACGGCCTCTATTCGGTGGAGATGATCATCTTCCGCCAGTCCGGCGATCCGATCCCTGCCAGCCAGCCGGCGCCAGACGACTGGGCCGCGGGTAGCCAGTCCATCGAAGGCAGCGAGCGCGGCACCGCGCTGGACGGCGAAGCGGCCAAGCTCAACCCCAATGCCGGTTACGAAGTGCTGCTGCACAAAGCCTGGTCGCAGAACCTGTCCGCCACTCCGAACATGGTCTCGGTGACCTCCGGCGAACAGCAGCTCGGCCACTACCCGGTGGAAGGCACGCTGGCACTCACCCTCGACCGCAGCGTCGACGCCCAGGCCGATTTCTGGATCAACCAGTTCGATGGCAGCGGCCTGATCAGCAGCAGCGAGCGCCTGCGTCAGGGCACCCGCCTGAAGAATGGCGAACTCACCTTCCTCGACCACGGCAATCTGGGCATCCTGATCCGCGTCAGCCCGCTCTAAGGCGCCATGAGTGCCCTGCTCGACCAACTGAGGCAACTGGACTGGCGCCTGGACTTCGATCCAGGCGCGCTTTCCCGTGGCCTCAAGTACGCCACGGAAGACCGCATTCGACTGCTCAGCCTGAGCGAGAAGGCCATCGAGACCAGTTGCGAAGGCTCCGAAGGTCACTTCTACACGCAACGAATCCGTCTTGCCCCCAAAGGTCTGGGCGTGGTCGGCAATTGCAGCTGTCCGGTGAACTACAACTGCAAGCACTGCGTCGCCGCTATCGTCGTATTACTGGCGCAACCTTCCGAAGGTTGGCAGTCGCCGCCCCCTCCAGCGGAGCGCCTGGTGGACGACCTCCAGCCGCTGCCACACCTGATCCTCGGCAGCCACGCCCAGAGCCAATACGACCTGCGCAGCGGGCGCATGGTGGGCAGCCAGCAACACCGCGCCGGCCTGATCTTCGAATATGGCAGCGCGCAAGTTCACGGCAAGACGGCGAAGCCGGAGCGGCTTCATCACCGCAGCAATGGCGAACGCCTGTCCATCGCCCGTCACCCCCGGGCCGAGCAGGCCTGGCGTGATGTCCTGCGCCAACTGGGCTTCAAGGAAGCCCTGCGGCAGAGCCTGGCGCTGCCCGCCAACAGCGCGGAGATGTTCGAACTGCCCAGCGACGAGCAGTGGCTGCACTTCATGCGCGAACAACTGCCGGCGTTGCGCGAGCAAGGCTGGAGGATCGATATTCGCCCGGGCTTCCAGTTCGACCTCACCCAGGTGGAAGGCTGGTACGCCGAAGTGGACGAGGCGCCGGGCCGCGAGTGGTTCGACCTTGAGCTGGGCATCGTCGTCGAGGGCCGCCGCATCAGCCTGCTGCCGGTGCTCCTGCGCCTGATCCAGCGCAACCCCGAATTGCTCGATCCGCAGAATCTGCAACGACGCAAGGACGACGACCAGCTGCGCCTGCAACTGGACGCCACCCGCGCCGTCGACGGTCGCCCCCTGCAGGTCATGCTGCCGTTCTCCCGCCTCAAGCCGGTGCTGACCACCCTGAGCGAGCTCTACCAGCGCGATGAGGACCCGGCCCAGAGCCTGCGCTTGTCCCGCCCCGATGCGGCGCGACTAAGCCAGCTGGAAGGCCTCGACCTGCATTGGCAGGGTGGCGACGAGCTACGCGAGCTGGCGCGCAAGCTGCGCGACAGTGGCAAGGTCACCATCACTCCCCCCAAAGGCCTGAATGCCGAACTCCGTCATTACCAACTGGAAGGCCTCGCCTGGCTGCAGACCCTGCGGGACGTCAACGCCGGCGGCATCCTGGGTGACGACATGGGCCTGGGCAAGACCCTGCAAACCCTTGCCCATCTGCTGCTGGAGAAGGAAAGCGGTCGCCTCGATCGACCGGCCCTGGTGGTCATGCCCACCAGCCTCATTCCGAACTGGCTCGACGAGGCCGAACGCTTCGCACCGGACTTGCGCGTGCTCGCCCTGCATGGCCCCGGCCGGAAGAAGGCTTTCGAGCGAATGGCAGAGCACGACCTGTTGCTCACCACCTACGCGCTGCTCCCCCGGGACCTGGAGCATTTCGCCGAATTGCCGCTGCACCTGCTGATCCTCGACGAGGCGCAATTCATCAAGAACCCCACCAGCAAGGCGGCACAGGCAGCGCGGCAGCTGGAAGCCCGCCAACGGCTCTGCCTCACCGGCACGCCGCTGGAAAATCATCTGGGCGAGCTCTGGTCATTGTTCCATTTCCTGATGCCGGGCTGGCTCGGCGACAGCCAGAGCTTCCTGCGCAATTACCGCAACCCCATCGAAAAACACGGCGACGCCACCCGCCTGGCCCATCTCAATGCGCGCCTCAAACCCTTCCTGCTGCGTCGTAGCAAGGAAGCGGTGGCCACCGAGCTGCCGGCCAAGAGCGAGATCACCCAGTGGGTCGAACTCAGCGACCGCCAGCGCGACCTGTATGAAACCGTGCGCCTGGCGATGGATCACAAGGTGCGCGACGAGATCGACCGCAAGGGCCTCGCGCGTAGCCAGATCGTGATCCTGGAGGCACTGCTGAAACTGCGCCAGGTGTGTTGCGACACCCGCCTGATCGAAGAAGGCGGCACCCGCACGCGCGGCAGCAGTTCAGGCAAGCTGGACAGCCTGATGGAAATGCTGGAGGAACTGATCGCCGAGGGACGCAAGGTGCTGCTGTTCTCCCAGTTCACCAGCATGCTCGCCTTGATCGAGGACGAAATGCGCAAGCGCAGCATCGACTATGTGCAGATCACCGGCGACACCCGCGACAGGCGCACGCCGGTGCAGCGTTTCCAGAATGGCGAGGTTCCGCTGTTCCTCATCAGCCTCAAGGCAGGCGGCACCGGCCTCAATCTCACTGCCGCCGACACGGTGATCCACTACGACCCCTGGTGGAACCCGGCAGTGGAACGCCAGGCGACCGACCGCGCCTATCGCATCGGCCAGGACAAACCGGTTTTTGTCTATCGGCTGATTTCGCGGGGAACGGTGGAAGAGAAGATCCAGCAACTGCAGGCGCAGAAAGCGGCACTGGCACGAGGCGTTCTGGATGGTCGTGAAAAGGAAGGTTGGCGCTTGGCCGAAGAGGACATTGACGCACTCTTTGCGCCCCTGCCCCGACTCACCTGAGCCGCGGGGCGAACAGGTCGACCTTGCAGGCGTGTTGAATCATTCATGATTCAACACGCCAACAGGTGAAAGGCCTCAGCCCTTCAGTACGTGGGCCAGGACGCTGCGCACCTTGCCGATGCCCTCGGCCAGGGCGGCCTCGATCTCGGCCATGGTGATGATGCCTTCAGACTTGCCGGCGGCCGGATTGACCACCAGCGACAGGCAGGCATAAGGCAAGTTCAGCTCACGCGCCAGCGCCGCCTCGGGCATGCCGGTCATGCCGACGATGTCGCAGCCATCTCGCTCCAGGCGGGTGATCTCTGCCACGGTTTCCAGGCGCGGCCCCTGCGTGCAGCCGTAGACGCCAAAATCACTGTGCGGGAAGTCGCAGGCGTTCAGGGCCGCCAGCAGTCGGGCACGCAGCTCTTCGTCATAGGGATGGCTGAAATCGATATGGGTGACGTGATCCAGGTCGCCCTCGAAGAAGGTACCGATACGCCCGTGGGTATAGTCGATCACCTGATGCGGCACAACCAGGTGGCCGCTCCCCATGGCCGGATGGATGCCGCCTACCGCGTTTACCGCAATTACCGCCTGGGCGCCAGCATGTCTGAGGGCCCAGAGGTTGGCGCGATAGTTCACCTGATGGGGCGGAATCCGGTGCGGATGACCGTGACGGGCCAGGAACAGCACGTCATGCCCGGCGTACGAGCCATGGACAATGCCTGCCGACGGTGCGCCGTAGGGCGTTTCAGGGTTGAGCAGGGCTTTCATGCTCAGGCCTTCGAGCTGGGTCAGGCCTGTTCCACCAATGATGGCGTAGACGGTCATGTCGGTTCCTCAATCGATCAACTGAGCATCGCGCAGAGCCGCAACGGCCTGCAGCCAGCGGGGATCCTGGCGGTATTCGGTGCCGGGGAAGGCGCGACGACGCATCCGCCCCAGGCTGGCCGGAGGCTTGGCGCCGAGGTGCTGCAGGCGCGCCAGGGCCAGCTCGGCCGAAGCGCGGTCGTTGCACACCAGCCCCATGTCGCAACCGGCAGCCAGCGCTGCTTCGATACGCTCGGCGGCATCGCCTACCACATGGGCGCCGGCCATGGAGAGATCATCACTGAAGATGACGCCGGTGAATTTCAGCTCGCCGCGCAGGATTTCCTGCAGCCAGCGCCGGGAAAAGCCGGCGGGTTGGTTGTCCACCTGCGGATAGATGACGTGTGCGGGCATCATGCCGTCCAGCTCGGAAGCCAGGCGGGAGAAGGGAACCAGATCGCTCTGGCGAATCTGCTCCAGGCTGCGCTCGTCGGTAGGGATCGCAACGTGGGAGTCGGCCTCCGCCCAGCCGTGGCCGGGAAAGTGCTTGCCGGTAGCGGCCATGCCGGCCTGGCGCAGGCCACGAATGAAGGCACCTGCCAGGCGCACGGCACGCTCCGGGTCGCCTTCGAACGCGCGGCTGCCGACTACCGCACTGCGCTGGTGGTCGAGGTCCAGGACCGGGGCGAAGCTGATGTCCAGGCCAACGGCGAGCACTTCGGTCGCCATCAGCCAGCCGCACTGCTCCGCCAGCTGCTCGGCGTTGTCGTTGTCCGCCAGCGCGCGCATGGCAGGCAGGCGCAGGAAGCCCTGGCGCAGGCGCTGTACGCGACCGCCCTCCTGGTCGACCGCGAGGATCAGGTCGGGTCGAACTGCGCGAATGGAAGCACAGAGCTCGCGCACCTGGCGCGGGCTTTCGATATTGCGGGCAAAGATGATCAGACCAGCGACTTCCGGCTGACGGAGGATCTGCCGATCCTCGGCGGTCAGCCAGGTGCCACCGATATCCAGCATCAGGGAACCTTGCATGGAAAATCCTTAAGAAAGTTGTGCCACCGCCCAGTCCGGGCAAGGCGCTTCGTCTATGCGTACCGCACAGTGGACGGGCACGCGATCGAAGAGTTCCAGCACATCGGCGTTGCGCAGACGAATGCAGCCATGGGATAGCGGTACACCCATGGGTTCTGTGTCTGGCGTGCCGTGCAGGTAGATGTAGCGGCGGAAGCTGTCCACCTGGCCGAGGCGATTGCGGCCTGGCTCGCAACCGCTCAACCAGAGGATGCGGGTGAGAATCCAGTCCCTTCCGGGAAAGCGCTCATGAAGCTCAGTGTTCCAGACCTCACCGGTCCAGCGCCGCCCACGCAGAACAGCACCGATAGGCAGGCCGTCACCGATTCGCGCGCGGATCTGGTGCAGCCCTCGGGGAGTGCAATTGGAACCATTGGTTTCGCCCGCGCCATTCAGGGCAGTGGAGACAGGCATGCGCAGTACCAACCGCCCGCTGGCGAAGCCATAGAGCTGCTGGTCGGCGATGGAGATATGCAGGAGATCGAGGTTTTGCATGGGCCGCAAGCTTAGCCGATCAGCCAGCCTGCGCCCAAGTAGATTTAAGCCTTGGCGGGTGCTGCCGGCGCCTTGTTGCGCGGCTTGAGCACCGCACTGGCCAACGCATCGTCGGTGACTCCGGTTTCGGCCCGCATGCCGGCAGCCAAGAAAGGCACCATCAGGCGCATTACCTGCTCGATGGAGGTGTTCACGCCAAAGTCGTTTTCCGCCATCGCGCGCAGCGCCTTGATACCCGACATGCTGAACGCCGCGGCGCCGAGCATGAAATGCACACGCCAGAACAGCTCAAGCGGTGGCACCTTGGGCGCGGATTCATTAACCAGCAGCATGTAGCGGCGGAAAACCTTGCCGTAAACCTCTTCGAGGTACTTGCGCAGGTGACCTTGGCTCTGACTGAATGCAAGTCCGAGCAAGCGCATGAAGATGGACAGGTCGTTGCCGCTACGAGGCTTTACCGCCAGGGCCTGCTCGACGAGCATTTCCAGCAGCTCTTCGAGGCTGGCTTTGCTCTCCGCCTTGGATTGGCGGCGGTCCAGTTCTCGTTCGAGGCTCTGACAGAAAGGACCGAGGAAGCGCGAGAAGACCGCCTGGATCAGCGCCTTCTTCGAGCCGAAGTGATAGTTCACAGCCGCCAGGTTGACCCCGGCCTTGCTGGTGATCAGGCGCAACGAAGTCTCGGCGAAGCCTTTCTCCGCGAACAGCTGTTCCGCAGCATCCAGAATGCGTTCTACGGTTTCCGACTGGGCCATGGCTCCTCCGCCTGACAAACACTTGTTTGAAACATACGTTTCAGCCCGCCAGCTTGTCAAGCCGTGCTCACCATTATCTGACGCGATGGTCACTCACCGAGCCAGCGGACTTTCCCGACCATTGGTCGACCCGTCTCCCTCCCCTCCCTGAAAAAGAAGCGTTGCCAAGGCCGGATCACTGTATATAATTCCAGTCACTGTATAAAAAGACAGAGCTCCACCATGCTGAAACTGACGCCCCGCCAAGCCGAGATTCTCGCATTCATCAAGCGCTGCCTTGAAGATAACGGCTTCCCTCCGACTCGTGCGGAAATTGCCCAGGAACTCGGCTTCAAGTCCCCCAACGCCGCCGAAGAACACCTCAAGGCCCTGGCCCGCAAGGGCGCGATCGAGATGACGCCAGGCGCCTCTCGCGGCATTCGCATCCCCGGATTCGAACCCGGCCAAAATGAAGACGACGGCCTTCCGGTGATCGGCCGGGTCGCCGCTGGCGCGCCGATTCTGGCGCAGCAGAACATCGAAGAATCCTGCCGTATCAACCCCGACTTCTTCCATCCCCGCGCCGACTACCTGCTGCGCGTTCGCGGCATGTCGATGAAAGACATCGGTATCTACGACGGCGACCTGCTGGCCGTACACAGTACCCGCGAAGCCCGCAACGGACAGGTGGTCGTTGCCCGCCTGGGCGAAGAAGTCACCGTCAAGCGCTTCAAGCGCGAAGGCGAGAAGGTCTGGCTGATTGCCGAGAACCCCGAGTTCGCCCCTATTGAAGTGAACCTGGATGAGCAGGACCTGGTGATCGAAGGTTTGAGTGTCGGCGTGATCCGCCGCTAAAGGAGGCGTTATGCAGTTCCCGCAGTCGCTTGGTCGGTCCCAGCTTCCCCTGTTCCACGATGCCATCCTGGCCAATCCCGTGGTGCCAATGCTGACCGAAGTGGTCGAAGATCCGCGCCCGGAAGAACCGGAAGCGTACAGCGAACTATCCCTGCGCGGCGCCACCGGGCACTGCCGAAACCTCCTGGCCTCGGTGCTGCGGGAACTGAGCGAGGAACAGGACGCGCGCTGGCTGACGCTGATCGGAGCCCCCGCCGGCCTCACTCGCGACTGGCTGCGCGAATCCGGACTCAATCGGGAACGTATCCTGATCCTGCAACCCCGCGGCGAGCAAAGTGCCCTGGAACTGGCTTGCGAAGCCCTGCGACTGGGCCGCAGCCACACCGTCGTCAGCTGGCTGCGCCTGGGGCAGAAAGCCAAGCAGCAACTGGCCCGTGCCGCACGCCAAGGCGGTGCACAGAGCCTGAACATCCTGTTGGGTTGAATTAGCGCCGGGGCCAGGGAAGACCTGGGCCCTGTGACATCAGACGGTAACCGAATCAGCGGAAGATCCGGCTCCGGAGATCAATGCAGGACGCGCGGACCTTCGTGATGGTCCATATCACCTTCGGCCAGACGGCCAGCCATCTGAACGCCAACATTCAGCATGGCCTTGGCGACTTCCAGATGGTGCCCCTGAAGGAAAGCCTTGGCGTCAGCGGAGAAATCCAGCGTCACCAGTGCTTCTTCGTCCTCGGCCCGGCGCAGAATGATGCGCCCGTCAGGCAGTTCGACTATTTCCAGAAAGGACGTTGGCATAGGTTCAGATCTCCACAAAAGCGGACATTGTACCAGCGAGCCGCCAGCACGCCCTAGCCCGTCGATCAAATCAGCATTCGCTGAGCGCTTCCCGGAAGCGCAAAGCGAGGGATTTCAGATTCTGCCTCCACGACTCGAGGCACTCCCGCGACAGCGGCGCCTCTACCTCTTCCACACTGACTGCAGTGATCAGCGGCAAGGTCGGATCGACCTTGGCCTGCCTGGGTGCCTGCGGCGGCTGGAACAGCGCGGAATAGGCAGCAAGAAGTTCGCCCAGCCAGGTTTCCCGCTGCTGGGCGAGCTCCACCAGTTCCGCCAGCTCAGGACTGGGGGCAGCAGCCAGCACTTCTTGCGTCAGCAGTAATTCGACGCGAGGAGCATTGGCTTCCGGAAGGCGGTAGTAGCCAGCAATCTCGTGGCACAAGCCGAGCAACGCACCGTAGAGGTGGAAGAGCGATGCTTCCCGCTCGGATTGCACCAGCGCCTGGGCATTCATCGCCCTACCCTCTTCCGCCTTGCGCCAGGACTCCAGCGACAGGCCGGCGAAGAATATCTTCTGGTTGGTGCGGGTATAAAGCTCGTGGGCCATGACGGCACCCTCCACAGGTGATTCGGGCAGTATATGCGCGCCCGATGCCAGGCGCGCTGCAGTCGGTCAGCGCTTGTCTTCGACCTTCCACTTGCCGCCATCGAAGAAGGCGCGCCAGCCAGTGGGCTTGCCCTCGACCTCGGTCTGCACGTACTGCTCCTTGGTCTTGCGACTGAAGCGAATCACCGCCGGACGCCCCTCGGGGTCCTTCTTCGGCGCGTCGAGCAGGTAGTGATACTTCGCGTCCAGCTCATCCTTGTGCGGAATCAGTTCCTGCACCAGCGGCGCACGGGTTTCCCGGTTCTTCGGGAACTGGCTGGCAGCCAGGAACAGGCCAGACGCGCCGTCGCGCAGAACATAGATGTCGTCGACCTTCTCGCACTTCAGTTCCGGCATGCGGATCGGGTCGATCTTCGGCGGCGCAGCCTCGCCGCTCTTCAGCAGCTTGCGGGTGTTCTTGCAGGTGGCGTTGGTGCAGCCGAAGAACTTGCCGAAGCGCCCTGTCTTGAGCTGCATCTCGCTACCGCACTTGTCGCACTCCAAGCTCGGACCTTCGTAGCCCTTGATGCGGTACTGGCCCTGCTCGATCTCGTAACCCGTGCAATCCGGGTTGTTGCCGCAGATATGCAGTTTGCGGGTTTCGTCCAGCAGATAGGCATCCATCGCAGTTGCGCAGATCGGGCAGCGATGCTTGCCACGCAGCACGCGGGATTCCGACTCACCCTCGTCGTCCGCGGCGATTTCGTCGCCCGGCACGAGATTGATGGTGGCCTTGCAGCGCTCTTTCGGCGGCAGGCTGTAGCCCGAGCAACCGAGGAACACACCGGTCGAGGCGGTACGGATCATCATCGGACGACCGCACTCGCGGCAGGGAATGTCGGTCAGCGTCGGCTGGTTGGCGCGCATGCCCTTGTCGGTGCCTTCGGCCAGCTCCAGCTTCTTTCTGAAGTCGCCGTAGAACTCGTCCAGCAGGTGCTTCCAGTCGCGCTCGCCCTGGGCGACGTCGTCCAGATGCTCTTCCATGCCGGCGGTGAAGCCATAGTCCATCAGGTTGGCGAAGCTTTCATTCAGGCGCTCGGTAACGATGTCGCCCATCTTCTCCGCGTAGAAACGACGGTTGTGCACCGTGACGTAACCACGCTCCTGAATAGTGGAGATGATCGCCGCGTAAGTGGAGGGACGGCCAATGCCACGCTTCTCCAGCTCCTTGACCAGGCTGGCTTCGGAGTAGCGCGCTGGCGGCTTGGTGAAGTGCTGGCTGGGTTCGAGCTTGAGCAGCTCGAGCAGTTCGCCCTCGCTCATTTCCGGCAGGACATCGTCCTCACCCGGTTTGCTCTGCTGCGGCAGAACGCGGGTGTAACCATCGAACTTGAGAATGCGGCCCTTGGCGCGCAGCTCGAACTTGCTGGCGTTAACGCTGACGCTGGTGGACAGGTACTCGGCCGGCGGCATCTGGCACGCCACGAACTGGCGCCAGATCAGGTCGTATAGACGCTCGGCGTCACGCTCCATACCAGACAGCTGGGTTGGGCGCAGATTGACGTCGGACGGGCGAATTGCCTCGTGCGCCTCCTGGGCCCCTTCCTTGCTGGAATAGACGTTCGGCTTGGACGGCAGGTACTTCTGGCCGAACTCGCCTTCGATGAAGCCACGTACCATGGTGATGGCGTCGGCCGAGAGGTTGGTCGAGTCGGTACGCATATAGGTGATGTAGCCGGCCTCATAGAGGCGCTGGGCCATCATCATGGTCTTCTTCACCCCGAAGCCCAGGCGGTTGCTCGCGGCCTGCTGCAGGGTAGAAGTAATGAAGGGCGCGGACGGACGACTGGAGGTCGGCTTATCCTCTCGCTTGGCAACGGTGTAGCTGGACGCCTTGAGCTTCTCCAGCGCCGCCATGGCCTGGGCCTCGTTCAGCGGTTTGAAGGCCTCGCCGTTCTCCCGAGCTACTTCGAAGCGGACCTTGGCACCCTTGGCGGTACCGAGGTCAGCATGCACTTCCCAGTACTCTTCGGGTACGAAGGCACGGATTTCGCGCTCGCGCTCCACCACCAGCTTCACCGCCACCGACTGTACACGACCAGCGGACAGGCCACGGGCGATCTTCTGCCAGAGCAGCGGCGAGACCATATAGCCCACCACGCGATCGAGGAAGCGGCGCGCCTGCTGGGCGTTAACGCGGTTGATATCGAGATCGCCCGGCTGGGAGAAGGCTTCCTGGATGGCTTTCTTGGTGATTTCGTTGAACACCACGCGCTTATAGCGGCTGTCATCGCCACCAATGGATTCCCGCAGGTGCCAGGCAATGGCCTCCCCTTCGCGGTCCAAGTCGGTTGCGAGATAGATGGTGTCGGCATCCTTGGCTAGACGGCGCAGTTCCTCGATCACCTTTTCCTTGCCGGGAAGGATCTCGTACTTCGCCTTCCAGCCGTGTTCGGGATCAACGCCCATGCGCGCAACCAGTTGGCGCTTGGCTTTTTCCTTGGCGGACAGGGCCGGCGCTTCGCCGGCGGTCTTGCCACGCTTGGCCGGTTCCTTGGCGGCACTGGTCGAACCGCTGGTGGGAAGGTCACGGATGTGGCCGATGCTCGACTTCACCACGTACTGGTTGCCCAGGTACTTGTTGATGGTCTTGGCCTTGGCCGGGGATTCCACGATGACCAGCGATTTGCCCATGGATCGGTGTGTTCCTGAATGAAATATGTAAAAGGCGGGAGCCGCCTGTCGCGGCACCGCTATATATAGTGGCCAGCGCAGCGCGGTCAAGCGCGCCCCTGGCTGCCCCAAGCCCCTCAGGGCTGCGGGAACGGGTCCGGCTCGGCACTTACCAGAGCGAAGCGCGCAATCTGCTCGCCGTCCACCTGAACCGTTTCGGTGAACATGCTGAGTGGTCGCACCCAAAGGCCGTATTCGCCGTAGAGGGCCTGGTAGACCACCAGTTCCTCCTCCGTCTCGGAATGACGCGCAATGCCGATGACACGGTACTGCTGACCCTTGTAGTGACGATAGAGACCCGGTTGCAGGCGCATGGTTGCCTCACAGTGATGAATGCAGGCTATCCCGCAAAGGTTGCGCATGGTGCCGTGTGATTCGGCATGAAGCCAGCCCTTGCATGAAAATTCCTGCGAAGTATCTCCACATAAAAGCAAAAACCGGGGCACGAGGCCCCGGTTTCTTCATCTATCTTGCGCGCCGAGAAGACTCACACGCGCTCGAAGATGGTGGTGATGCCCTGGCCGAGGCCCACGCACATGGTGGACACGCCGAAGGTACCGCCGTTCTGCTTCATCACGTTCAGCAGGGTGCCGGAGATACGGGCACCGGAGCAGCCGAACGGGTGACCCAGGGCAATGGCGCCGCCGTGCAGGTTGACCTTCTGCTCCATCTTGTCGAGGAGCTTGAGGTCCTTCAGCACTGGCAGGGCCTGGGCGGCGAATGCTTCGTTGAGTTCGACGAAGTCGATGTCGTCCATGGTCAGGCCAGCACGCTTGAGCGCCTTCTGGGTGGACGGCACCGGGCCGTAACCCATGATCGCCGGATCGACACCGGCAACCGCCATGGCACGGACCACGGCCATCGGCTGGATGCCCAGGTCCTGGGCGCGCTGGGCGCTCATCACGATCATGCAGGAAGCGCCGTCAGTGATCTGCGAGGAAGTGCCCGCAGTCACGGTGCCGCCTTTCGGGTTGAACGCCGGCTTGAGGTTGGCCAGGCTTTCCAGGGTCGTTTCCGGACGAATGGTTTCGTCGAAGTCGAACACTTTCAGGAAACCGTTCTCGTCGTAGCCCTGCATCGGGATGATTTCATCCTTGAACTTGCCTTCGACGGTGGCCTTGTGGGCCAGCTGGTGCGAACGCAGACCGAACTGGTCCTGGGCTTCACGGCTGATGCCGTGCATTTTGCCGAGCATTTCGGCGGTCAGGCCCATCATGCCGGACGCCTTGGCGGCGTACAGGGACATGTGCGGGTTCGGGTCGACGCCGTGCATCATGCCAACGTGGCCCATGTGCTCCACGCCGCCCACCACGAACACGTCGCCGTTGCCGGTCTGGATGGCCTGCACGGCAGTGTGCAGGGCGCTCATGGAGGAACCGCACAGACGGCTGACGGTCTGGCCGGCGCTGGTGTGAGGGATCTGGGTCATCAGCGACGCCATGCGCGCGATGTTCCAGCCCTGCTCCAGGGTCTGGTTCACGCAGCCCCAGATCACGTCCTCGACTTCCGCCGGGTCGACCTTGGCGTTGCGCTCCAGCAGCTTGCTGATCAGGTGTGCCGACATGTCTTCGGCACGGGTGTTGCGGTGCATGCCACCCTTGGAGCGACCCATCGGGGTGCGGCCGAAGTCGACAATGACTGCATCTCTAGGATTCAGGCTCATATTCTTCACTCTCGCTCAATTAGCCGAAAAACTTCTGGCCGTTCTTGGCCATTTCGCGAAGCTTGGCGGTCGGGTGGTACAGCGCGCCCAGGTCAGCGTACTTGTCGGCGATGGCCACGAATTCGGCTACGCCAATGCTGTCGATGTAACGCAGTGCACCACCGCGGAAGGGCGGGAAGCCGATGCCGTAGATCAGGCCCATGTCGGCCTCGGCAGCGGTCGATACGATGCCGTCTTCCAGGCAGCGTACGGTTTCCAGGCACAGCGGGATCATCATGAAGTTGATGATGTCCTCGTCGGTCAGCTCGCGCTGCTCCTTGACGATCGGCTTCAGCACTTCGTAGGCGACCGGGTCGGAGACCTTCTTCGGCTTGCCGCGCTTGTCCATTTCGTAGGCGTAGAAGCCCTTGCCGTTCTTCTGGCCCAGGCGGTTGGCGTCGTACATCACGTCGACGGCAGTCTTGCCTTCGACAGCCATACGATCCGGAAAGCCTTCAGCCATTACATCGCGACCGTGGTGGCCGGTGTCGATGCCAACCACGTCGGACAGGTAGGCCGGGCCCATGGGCCAGCCGAACTTCTCCATGATCTTGTCGATGCGGACGAAGTCGACGCCCAGTTCCAGCAGCTTGGCGAAGCCGCCGAAGTACGGGAACAGCACGCGGTTCACCAGGAAGCCGGGGCAGTCGTTGACCACGATCGGGTTCTTGCCCATCTTCTTGGCATAGGCAACGGTGGTAGCAACAGCCACTTCGCTGGACTTCTCGCCACGGATCACTTCCACCAGCGGCATCATGTGCACCGGGTTGAAGAAGTGCATGCCGACAAAGTTCTCCGGACGCTTCAGGGCCTGGGCCAGGTAGCTGATGGAGATGGTGGAGGTGTTGGAGGCGATGATCGCATCTTCGCGAACGTGGCCTTCCACTTCGGCCAGCACAGCGTGCTTGACCTTCGGGTTCTCGACCACGGCTTCAACAACGATATCGACGTTGCCGAAGTCGCCGTAGGACATGGTCGGCCGGATCGCATTCAGGGCTTCAGCCATCTTCTCGGGCTTCATGCGGCCCTTCTCGACGCGCTTGCCGAGCAGCTTGGAAGCTTCCTGCAGCCCCATCTGGATACCCTCTTCGCGGATATCCTTCATCAGGATCGGAGTGCCCTTGGAAGCGGACTGGTAGGCGATGCCGCCACCCATGATGCCAGCGCCGAGCACGGCAGCCAGTTTCACGTCCTTGGCAGCTTCGTCGTACTGCTTGCCCTTTTTCTTCAGCTCCTGGTCATTCAGGAACAGGCCGATCAGGCTGGTGGCAACCGAAGTCTTGGCCAGCTTCACGAAACCGGCAGCTTCGACTTCCAGCGCCTTGTCACGGCCGAAGTTGGCCGCTTTCTGGATGGTCTTGATGGCTTCTACCGGGGCCGGGTAGTTCGGACCGGCCTGGCCTGCGACGAAGCCCTTGGCGGTCTCGAACGCCATCATCTGCTCGATGGCGTTGAGCTTGAGCTTTTCTAGCTTGGGCTGGCGCTTGGCCTTGAAGTCCAGCTCACCGGAGATGGCGCGCTTGACCAGGTCCAGGGCAGCGGCCGGCAGCAGCGCGGGAGTGACCACGGCGTCGACGGCGCCGACTTTCAGAGCGTCTTCGGCACGATTTTCCTTGCCGGAGGCGATCCACTCGATGGCGTTATCGGTACCGATGATGCGCGGCAGGCGCACGGTGCCACCGAAGCCCGGGTAGATACCCAGCTTGACTTCCGGCAGGCCGATCTTGGCGGCGGTGCTCATCACGCGGTAGTCGGCTGCCAGGCACATTTCCAGGCCGCCACCAAGGGCGATGCCGTTGATGGCGACAACGGTGGGGACTTCGAGGTCTTCGAAGGCGCTGAAGATCTTGTTGGCTTCGAGGTTGCCGGCAACCAGTTCTTCGTCGGGCAGCTGGAAGTTGTCGACGAATTCGGTGATATCGGCGCCGACGATGAAGACGTCCTTGCCGCTGCTGACGATCACGCCCTTGACCGAAGCATCGGCCTTGATGGCTGCCACTGCATCACGCAGTTCGTTCAGGGTGAGACGGTTGAACTTGTTGACGGACTCACCCTTGAGGTCGAATTTCAGTTCGACGATACCGCCCTCAAGAGCCTTAACCGTGATGGCTTTACCTTCGTAAATCATCAACTGATCTCCACGGTTTGGGAAACTGGACTGTACGCATCGGAGCCAACCGGCGGACTTGCCTCCCGGCGCTGCCGGAGCATAGTCCCGATCGGTAGGGCACACCCGCCGATGCGATATTCGGACTGTATGGCTAGAAACGTCATACAAGACAAACGCTTGATTCATACGCCCGTTTGATTTGGGTGAGCGCAGATTCGGGGAAAAGTCGGCGCTTGTCAATCTCACAGCGTGACCGACCGGCCACGTTCGAAACGCTCTGCCAATGGCCTCGCGGCCCAGCGGGCGAGAGCGCCGGTAAAAATTCACGCGAATGATCGCGACCTATCACGATCGCCATTGAATGACGCAAAAGCCCTCGGCAGGCCGCTGGCAAATTGCCTGCTCCACGAGTACATTCGTGCCACTCGAACCGTCAGGATTCGAGCGCCAGAACAACAACAATCAAGGCCAATGGCCCACGGAGAAGCACCCATGACGAGCCGCCTGCTTGCCATTCTGCTGGGTACCCTGCTCACCCTTCCCGCCCTCGCTTCCACCCAGACCTCCCCGGCGGACAACCTCCTCAAGCTCCACCAGATGCGACTGGCAGCCCAGCGCAGCCTCGGTGACTTCTATATGTACAACGGCATGGAGGGCGACCAGCGCTACGCGCGCCTGATCGACGAGTCGGTGCAGCAAGCGGATGCCCGCCTGAAGGAACTGGGCGAGATGCCCGGCGAGGCGTCGAAAGTCCTGCGTACCCAACTGACGCAGGAATGGCAGAGCTACAACAGCGAACTGACCGGCCTGGTCACTGCACTCAAGCAGCAGGGCTTTACCGACCTGCAGCCGGTCGCCGACCTGACCGCCCGCAACAAGCGCCTGATGGACCTCTCCAACGAGCTCTACGCCAAGATCCAGCAGGAAGGTGCGACCCAGGTCCCGCCCCTGACCCAACGCAGCCGCGACCAGAGCCTGCTGATGCAAACCATCGCCGTGGACTACGCCTCGCGCAGCGCATCCATCGGCGGCAGCTTCATGGGGGGCAACGGCGGCAAGGCCATCGATGAACTGGCCGGAGAGTTCGCCAACCAGCTGGCCAGCCTGGAACAGGCGCCGCAGAACACCCCGGAAATCCGCCAGGCGCTGGATGGCATCAGCACTAAATGGCGCTACATCGAGAAGTCACTGAAGAACTACAACGAGAACAGCGTTCCGTTCCTCATCAACAAATACTCGGACCGCATTATTGACGGTCTTGAGGACGTCTCCGCGCGCTACTCGGCTGCCCAGAGCTGAACCGCCGTCACTCGGCGCGGCGACGACAGCGCCGCGCCCACCTTTCAGGCCAGCGACTTCAGCGCATCGGCGATGCGCTGAAGGTCTTGCGCCGTGCCCCGCTCGCCCCAGTAGAGGGCGACCATCTGCGAGCTTGCTTCGACCTTGTAGACATCCTTTGGCAGGCCAGCCAGATGAGCCAGCACCGCTGCGTCCTCGCAAGGCTCACGCCACTGGTTCAGCCACTTGCCGGGCTCGCTCTGCCAGTAGCACCAGGCCTCACGCCCGCGCAGACGCGGTCGGTGGTATTGGGCGCAGGAATGCGGCGGTTCCTGGACCAGCCAATGGGGCCACTCCTGGCGCGACAGCTGCATGGCCAGCCCCATTCGCCGCGCCTGCATGCGCAGCTCCATGCGACCTCGCTGCCCCTTCGAGGGCACCAGCCAGACCAGGGGGCTGAGCACTGCCAGAAGGAGCAACATGACAATCCAGAAGGTCATAAAGGTTATCTCCGCGCAAAAGCCTGTGTTAAACGTTCCGGACAGCCATACTTGTGAACATGTGAAATCTTAAGGAGGAGTCACCCCATGCCCTACCAGCACATTCTGGTCGCCGTCGACCTTACCGATGAATGCCATCCGGTTGTGCGTCGTGCCCAGGCGCTGGCTCAGGCCAGCAAGGCCAAGCTGTCGCTGGTGCACATCGTCGAACCGATGGCCATGGCCTTCGGCGGCGATGTCCCCATGGACCTTTCCATGCTCCAGCAGCAGCAGTTCGAACAGGCCCGAGAGCGCCTGCAGACCTTTGCAGGCATCTACTCCGAACTCACTGCCGACCAGCGTCACCTGGCCTATGGCCAACCCCGGCAGGAAATCCATCGCCTGGCCGAAGAACAGGGCTGCGACCTGATCGTGGTCGGCAGCCATGGCCGCCACGGCCTGGCCCTGCTGCTCGGCTCCACCGCCAATGACGTTCTCCACGGCGCACCTTGCGACGTGTTGGCAGTGCGCCTGAAGAAACCTGAATAATTAGAAGCGAACCGCCGGGCGCGGGCTTCAATCGAAGCCTTCGCCCGCGCTCATCACCAGGGGCCGGATCTTCTGCAACTGGGTTTCCAGCGAATAGGTCATGCTGGACGCCATGGAGAAGAAGGTCAGGAAAGCCTTGAGGTTGGAATCACCTTCGCAGGTATCGTGGATGCGCTGCCAGAAGGCCTGGTTCACCAGTTGCAATTGCTGGAACAATCGCACCAGCCCCTTCAGCTCCCAATCCGCGTGGCGCCCCTCGCGGAAATTGAAGTACTGCCGGGCCAGGTAGAGCGAAACCGCCCTGAGGATGAACTCCTGATTGGTGGCGAACGGCAGATGCTGCTGCGCCATTGGCTTGAGCTTGCCCAGCACCGGGCAGGCGCTGGTGGCCATGATTACCCCCAGCAGGGCACGCAGCCCCTCTTCCAGGCCCACCACCTTGGCGTACTCACGATCCGGCGTACGCACCGAGACCTGGACCTTCTTGAAGGCCGGCAGCCCCTGGAAATCCTCGATCACACGGTGCAAGTCGACCGCGGCCGGGCAGTGGCTGTATGCATCCTTGCTGAGCGGGCAGTTGCTGCACTGCTGGTGCTCCAGGCGAGTCCACTTCGGCGCGGCGCTCGCACGCTCCGCGTCGTAAACACGCTCCAGCTCGATGCGGTAGCTGAACTCGTGCAGATCATCCAGATTGATACGGTATTCGATGGCCATGGGCGCTCCGGCTCACTTCCTCAACTGTCTTCCAGCTCCGCCCAACGCTCGATCAGGCGGTCCAGTTCCTTCTGCAATTCGTCCAGGCGCTCCAGCACCACGCGGGTCTGCTCCGCAGGGCGCTGATAGAAAGCCGGATCGGAAATCTCCGCCTGCACCTTCGCCTGTTCCGTCCCCAGGGCCTCGATCTGCCCAGGAATGGCCTCAAGCTCACGTTGCAACTTGTAGCTCAGCTTTTTCTTCGGTGCCTCAACCGCGACAGGAGCCGGCTCGGCAGCCTTCGGCGCTTCGACCTTGGCCTCACGGGTTTCGCCCACGCCAAGAAGACGCGGCGAGCCGCCCTGGCGCAGCCAGTCCTGGTAGCCACCGACGTACTCGCGAACGCGGCCCTGCCCTTCGAACACCAGCGTGCTGGTGACGACGTTGTCGAGGAAGGCCCGGTCGTGGCTGACCATCAGCACGGTGCCCGGGAAATTCAGCAACACCTCTTCGAGCAGTTCCAGGGTTTCCACATCCAGGTCGTTGGTCGGTTCGTCCAGCACCAGCAGGTTGGCCGGCTTGCTGAACAACTTGGCGAGCAACAGTCGTGCCCGTTCACCACCGGACAGCGCCTTCACCGGCGTGCGGGCGCGCTGCGGGCTGAACAGGAAGTCACCCAGATAGCTCAGCACGTGGCGACTCTGGCCATCGATGGTGATGAAATCGCGACCTTCGGAGAGGTTATCGATAACGGTTTTTTCCAGATCCAGTTGGTGACGCAACTGGTCGAAATACGCCACTTCAAGGCGAGTACCGATCTCGATGCTGCCACTGGTGGGCTGGAGATCGCCCAGCAGCAGCTTGAGCAGCGTGGTCTTGCCAGTACCGTTGGCACCCAGCAGGCCGATACGGTCGGAGCGCTGCAGCACCAGGTTGAAATCGCGGATCAGCGGCTCGCCGCCCGGGTGGGCGAAACCAACGTTCTCCGCCACCATCACCTGCTTGCCGGATTTTTCCGCGGCTTCCAACTGGATGGTCGCCTTGCCCTGGCGCTCACGGCGCTCGGAACGCTCGACACGCATGGCCTTGAGCGCACGCACCCGGCCTTCGTTACGGGTACGACGGGCCTTGATGCCCTGGCGAATCCAGACTTCTTCCTGGGCCAGGCGCTTGTCGAACAGGGCGTTGGCCACTTCTTCCGCCGCCAGCTGCTGTTCCTTGTGCACGAGGAAGCTGGCGTAGTCGCCGTTCCAGTCGATCAGGTGGCCACGATCCAGTTCGAGGATGCGGGTGGCCAGGTTCTGCAGGAAGGAACGGTCGTGGGTAATGAACAGCACCGCGCCGTTGAAGCCCAGCAGGGCTTCCTCCAGCCAGGCGATGGCGCCGATGTCCAGGTGGTTGGTGGGCTCGTCGAGCAGCAGCAGGTCGGGCTCGGCCACCAGAGCCTGGGCCAGCAGCACCCGCCGGCGCCACCCACCGGAAAGCTCAGCCAGGGTCTTGTCCGCCGGCAGCTGCAAACGGCTCAAGGTGCTGTCCACCAGTTGCTGCAAGCGCCAGCCGTCACGTGCTTCGAGATCCTGCTGGACACGCGCCAGGCGCGTCAGGTCATGCTCATCGTTGATATGCAGGCTCAGGTGGTGGTACTCGGCCAGCAGTTTGCCGACCTCCGCCAGGCCTTCGGCTACCACATCGAATACGGTGCGATCATCAGCGAGCGGCAGCTCCTGCGGCAGCTCGCCGATCTTCAGTGCCGGCGCCTTCCAGATCTCGCCGTCATCGGCGAACTGGTCGCCCTTGACCAGGCGCAGCAGGCTGGATTTGCCGGTACCGTTGCGGCCAATGATGCACACACGCTCGCCCCGGGCGATCTGCCAGGACACCTTATCCAGCAGCGGCATGGCGCCGTAGGCGAGGGATACGTCGGTGAACTTGAGCAGTGTCATTGCGGGGCCTCCAGGATCAGGGCGCGCATTCTACCCGACTTGCCGCACCGTCTCTCGGGCATTTTTTACCGCCGGTTTCCCCTGCTGGCGCAATGCTTTAACCGCCCCTGCCTAAAGGCTAAGCTAGGCGCTATTCGATGCCCCGCAGGGGGCATTCACAACGTTTTATCTGCCCCGGAAGTGTCATGCGCAGTCGTCTGCTCAGCCTGTTTTCCTGCTTGTTCCTTTCCACGGTCGGCCTGCATGCCACCGAGGCATCCTCGGCCCCTCTCGCCCAGCAACGCTTGATGTACGACGAGGCCAAGCGCGCCCTCGCAAAGGGTGATTCCGGCCCCTACCAGCGCTACGCCAATGCCTTGCGCGACTACCCGCTGGAACCCTACCTGGCGTACGACGAGCTGACCGCCCGTCTGAAATGGGCAAGCAACGAGGAGATCGAGAAATTCCTCGCCGAGCATGGTGATCTGCCCCAGGCCGGCTGGATGAAATTGCGCTGGCTGCGCTGGCTGGCCGAACGCGGCGAATGGCAGACCTTCGTCAACTACTACGACCCCAAGCTCAACTTCACCGAACTGGACTGCCTGTTCGGCCAGTATCAGCTCAAGCACGGGATGAAGAAGGAAGGCTATGCCACCGCCAAGAAGCTCTGGCTGGTGGGCAAGTCCCAGCCCGACGCTTGCGACGTCCTGTTCGGCATGTGGAGCGCCGAAGGCCAGCTGACTGAAGAGCTGCGCTGGAAGCGTGCCAAGCTGGCCGCCGAAGCGCGCAATTATGGCCTGGCCAAGCACCTGGTGAAAACCATGCCGCGCTTGGGTACTGTGGGCAATCTCATGGTGGAAGTGGCGCAGAAGCCCCAGCTGCTGAGCCAGACTGCCCGCTTTGCGCCCGCCGATCGCCACATGGCTGACGCCGCGGGCCTCGGCCTGCGCCGGCTGGCCCGCCAGGATCCGGAAAAGGCGCTGAGCCTGCTGGATGTCTATGCCGCCCGCCTGCCCTTCTCCAAGGAGGAAAAGGTCGCCATCGCCCGCGAAATCGGCCTGACCCTGGCCAAGCGCTTCGATTCCCGCGCGCTCACAATCATGACCCAGTATGACCCCGAGCTGCGCGACAACACCGTCAGCGAGTGGCGCGCGCGCCTGCTGCTGCGCCTCGGCCGCTGGGACGACGCCTACCAGTTGACCCGGCAGATGCCCGAAGACCTGGCCAAGACCAATCGCTGGCGTTACTGGCAGGCACGCAGCCTGCAACTGGCCCAGCCGGAGAGCCAGCAGCCGATCCCCCTCTACCAGCCGGTCGCCCGTGAGCGTGATTTCTACGGTTTCCTTGCCGCCGACCGTATCCAGGCGCCGTATCAGCTGAACAACAAGCCGCTGGTGATCGATCCGAAGGTCATGCAGAAGGTGCGCAACGCTGCGGGTATCCGCCGTGCGCTGGAATTCCACGACCGTGGCGAGATCGTCAACGGCCGTCGCGAGTGGTACCACGTCAGCCGCCTGTTCGACCGTGACGAGCTGGTCGCCCAGGCCAAGATCGCCTACGACCTACAGTGGTATTTCCCGGCCATTCGCACCATCAGCCAGGCCCAATACTGGGATGACCTGGACATCCGCTTCCCCATGGCCCACCGCTCAACCCTGACCCAGCAGGCGAAGATCCGCGGCCTGCACTCGAGCTGGGTGTTCGCCATTACCCGTCAGGAAAGCGCCTTCATGGCCGATGCGCGCTCCGGCGTCGGCGCCATGGGCCTGATGCAGCTGATGCCGGGTACCGCCAAGGAAACCGCGCGCAAGTTCGGCATTCCGCTGGCCTCGCCGAACCAGGCACTCAACCCCGACGTCAACATCCAGCTCGGCGCGGCCTACCTGAGCCAGGTCCATGGCCAGTTCAACGGCAACCGGGTGCTCGCCTCGGCCGCCTACAACGCCGGCCCCGGCCGCGTGCGCCAGTGGCTGAAAGGCGCCAATCACCTGTCGTTCGACGTCTGGGTGGAAACCATTCCCTTCGACGAAACCCGCCAGTACGTGCAGAACGTGCTGTCCTACTCGGTGATCTACGGCCACAAGCTGAACGCGCCGCAGCCCCTGGTGGACTGGCACGAGCGGTATTTCGACGATCAGTAAGCAACAGAAAAGGGCGCCGTTTGGCGCCCTTTTTCATGATGGTCACGGAGTTTGGCTGACATCAGCTCGTAGGGTGGGCTTCAGCCCACCAACACCCCCACCGGTCCGCTACTCCAGCACCTCGACCTCCATCCCCACTTCCAGCACGCCGGCGCTGCGGTTGATGAGGTTCTGTCCGAAGTAGACCTCACCTTCCCGCTCGCGGTAGGTCTTGAGCGTGGTCAGCGGCTCGCGGTCGGCGCTGCGTTCGCCGGTAGCCGGATCGATGGTTGTCAGGATGCAGCGGCTGCAGCCCTTGGCCACGCTGAAATCGATGCCGCCGATGCGGATGCGCTTCCAGCCATCCTCGGCGTAAGCCTCGCTGCCCTCCACCACCAGGTTCGGACGGAAGCGCAGCATTTCCAGCGGCCGCCCTACCCGCTTGCCGAGGTCGTCCAGCGAAGCCTGGCCGATCAGCAGCAGCGGAAAACCGTCGGCAAACCCCACCTTCTCCTCGGGCAGCAGGCTGCCGGGAATATCCCGTGCACGATGATCCGGCACATGGACCAGGCGACAGGCCTTGCCGAGAAAGCCACTGAGCCATTCCGCCGCCTGGTCGCCGGCGTCCGGTACATGCATCGGCGCACCCCAGACGAAGGTGCCGCGCAGGTTAGCGTCGGGTTCCGGCAGCGGCACCTCCAGGGTGGGCAGGCCCGCGGCACTCAAGGTCAGGCCACCGGCATCGTTCCAGCGCGCCGAGAGTTGGGACATCTGGGGAAAAGCGCGCTGGGTCAGGAATCGGCCATTGTCCGCATCCACCAGCATCCAGCGCCGATCACCCGCCAGGCCCAGGCCATCGAGCCGAGCCTGCTGGAGGGGTTCGCCAATGGCGGATTTCATGGGGAAACGATAGAGGGACGAGAGACGCAACATGGCCAGCTTCCTGATCGGCGTTTGAGCGAAGTGCCCGTTATACGCAGCCGGCCCCTGTCAGCTCAAGCTCATCGATCTCGCTGAAGGCGATCCAGTACCACGTCCACCAGCTTGTCGGGCTGGAACTTGGAGAGGAAGTTGTCGCAACCAACCTTTTTCACCATGGCATCGTTGAAGCTGCCGGACAGCGAGGTGTGCAGCACCACATAGAGATCGCGCAGGCGCGGATCGTTGCGGATCTCGGTGGTCAGGCGATAGCCGTCCATCTCCGGCATTTCCGCATCGGTGAAGATCATGAGCAGTTTTTCGTTCATGTCCACGCCACTATCGGCCCAGGCCTTCAGCATCTTCAGCGCCTTCAAGCCGTCGCCGGCCATGTGCATGCGCATGCCGAGTTGCGACAGGGTTTCGCGCAACTGGGTCAGTGCCACGCTGGAGTCGTCCACCAACAGCACCTCGCGCCCGACGGCCATCTGCAGCAGCGGGTTATCCAGGCGGTCCGAGGAAACGCGGGTACTCATGGGCACGATCTCAGCCAGGACCTTTTCGACGTCGATGATCTCGACGATCTGCTCGTCCACCTTGGTGATGGCCGTCAGGTAGTGCTGGCGACCGGCACTGCCGGGAGGCGGCATGATGGATTCCCAGTTGAGGTTGAGAATGCGGTCCACGCCGCCCACCAGGAATGCCTGCACCGAGCGGTTGTACTCGGTCACGATGATGGTGCTGCGTTCGTCCGGCACCAGCGGGCGCATGCCGATGGCCTGGGACAGGTCGATCACCGGCAGGGTCTGGCCGCGCAGGTTGACCACGCCGCACACCACCGGATGGCGCTGCGGGATCAGGGTCATCTTCGGCAACTGCAGGACTTCCTGCACCTTGAACACGTTGATGGCGAAGAGCTGACGGCCGCTCAGACGGAACATGAGGATTTCCAGCCGGTTCTCACCCACGAGCTGGGTGCGTTGATCGACGGTGTCGAGAATGCCGGCCATGGAACTTCCTCTGCTGCGAATGCGATGGTGGGCAGGACTGCCTTGCAGCTTTTCGGCAAGGCACCGGAAAACTGAAGATATAGCACTGCGCCATCATGCAACAGCCACCCCCATGACGCCAGCGCGCTGGCGCTATGCGGGAAGCAGCAATGGGGATTGTTCCGGCAGATGAACCCGCAGCGCGCCCACCCGCGCGGCGATGCGCAGACGCACGCTTTCCAGCGGCTCGCCATCGAGGTTCAGGTCCAACCCTTCCGGCGCCTCCACCTCCACCCAAGGCAAGCGCACGCTGACCGAAACCGATTCCAGGCCCAGGATGCCACCGGAGAGCAGCGTGGTCAGGGTGCCCACCACGTCCTGCGGCGCCGGAATGATGCAGAGGTCCAGCAGTCCATCGTCCACCGTTGCCTGCGGACACAGCGGGTGCCCGCCGCCCGCCTGGCGTCCATTGCCGATACCAAGGGCGAGAAACTCCCCTTCCCAGGTGAAGCCCGGTCCACGGAAGCGGCCGAACGCCGAATGCACCTCGGAAAAGCGGCTCAGACCGGTCAGGAAGTAGGCCGCGCCGCCCAATACCTTCTTCAGGTCTTCCGGGGTATTGGCAGTGATCTTCGAACCAAACCCGCCGGTTGCCATGTTGAGGAACAGATGCCCATCGGCGTCCCCCAGGTCGATTGCGCGCGGCGCCACGTCCAGCAACGCCAGGGCACCCTGCGGATCCAGCGGCACGCCGGCCGCCCGCGCAAAATCATTCGCGGTGCCCAGGGGCAGCAGTGCCAAGCTGGCGTCACTGCCGGCCTGGACCACCGCTTCGGCCACGTCGCGCAGGGTGCCGTCGCCCCCACCGGCGATCAGCGTCCGATAGCCCGCAGCCAGGGCTTCTTCCACCAGCCGGCGGGCGTCACCGCCTTCCCAGGTCACCCGCACCGCAAGCTCCCAGCCCGCAGCGCGACGCGCCTGGACGGCCGCTCGCACCTCATCGTTGGACGCCTGCTTGCCGTGCAGGATCAGCAAGGCCTTGCGCTCGACCATGATCGCCTCCATCGCTCGGGATTGGCCGGAGTATAGGACCGTGAGCGCTCCAGCCCAGTGTTATCACGGCGCTCTCGGCAATCAATTGATCCATTTTTTTGATTGATAAAGCGGATAAATTGCGCTTTTACGCAGTTATATGATGATTGATCATGCCACCCATTCCTCCCGGAGAACTCCCTCCGCGAGCAGACAGGAGACCCGAACATGATCGAAGTACGCCCCTTCGCCGAACTGGGTGGTGCCAACCACGGCTGGCTCAATGCGCGCCACCACTTCTCCTTCGCCGGCTACTACGACAACCTGCGGATGAGCTGGGGCCAGCTGCGTGTGTGGAACGACGACGAAATCGCCCCCCACTCCGGCTTCCCGCCGCACCCGCACCAGGACATGGAAATCATCACCTACGTCCGCGAAGGTGCCATCACCCACCAGGACAACCTGGGCAACAAGGGCCGCACCGAAGCCGGCGATGTGCAGGTAATGAGCGCAGGCACCGGTATCGCCCACAGCGAATACAACCTGGAGGATGAAACCACCAGGATCTTCCAGATCTGGATCATGCCCACCGAGTATGGCGCAGAGCCGTCATGGGGTACCCGCCCGTTCCCGAAAGGCGAACGTTCTGGCAGCTTCGTGACCTTGGCCAGCGGCATCGATGAAGGCAGCGACGCCCTGCATATCCGCGCCAATGCCCGACTCGTCGCCGCGACCCTGAAGGCCGGCCAGAGCGCCGAGTACCGCCTGGAGAATGGCCGCAGGGCCTACCTGGTGGCCGCCAAGGGCCGATACGAGGTGAACGGCATCGCCGCCGAAGCCCGTGACGGCGTGGCGGTGCGCGATGTGGACGTGCTCAGCTTCACCGCCAGCGAAGACAGCGAGATCGTCCTGGTGGATGTGGCCTGATCAGGCGCTTTCCCTTGTAGGGGCGATTTCAATCGCGATAAAGCAAGGCGTTGCGGCCCATTCGCGAATGAATTCGCCCCCACAGGGGGATCCCCATCCATTTGGCGATTACGCCGGATAGCCGGTGATATCCCTGATCTTCCGGTACAGCGGCCGCAGCTGCTTGTACATCCCCTGGTAAACCTCCCGGTACAACCGCTCGTAGGTGAGCCGCGCCTGCGGGTCAGGCTGGAACACCCGACCCACCCGCGTCATGGCGCGGATCGCCGTGGGGAAGTCCGGGTGCAGACCCAGCCCCACAGCGCAGTCGATGGCCGCGCCCAGGCCCGACGTCTCGTAGACATGGGGCCGCTCCGCCGGCAGGCCGAAGATATCGGCGGTCAGTTGCATGGCCGCATCGCTCTGGGAGCCGCCGCCCGACACCCGCAGGCGGGTGATGCTTGTGCCGGAGCGTTTCTCGATCTGCTCCTTGCCCTGGCGCAGGGCGTAGGCCAGACCCTCTAGGATGGCGCGGTAGATGTGCGCACGTGTGTGCACGTCGCCGAAACCTATGATCGAGCCCTTCGCCTCCAGGCCCGGCTCGCGAATGCCGGGTGACCAGTAAGGCTGCAGCATCAGCCCCATGGAGCCGGGCGGCACGCTGTTGACCAACTCGTCGAACAGCGCCTCGGGCTCCACGCCCAGTTCCTTCGCCTGCTGCATCTCGCGCAGGCCGAATTCCTGCTTGAACCAGCTGACCATCCAGAAGCCTCGGTAGATCATCACTTCGGTGTTGAAGTGATCGGGAATCGCGGCCGGATAGGGCGGGATCAGCGGGATGGTTTCCAGGTACTTGCGCCGCGTGGTGTTGATGGTCGCGGTCGTGCCATACGACAGGCAGGCGGTGCTCGGCTCGACGCCACCGGCGCCGATCACTTCGCAGGCCTTATCGGCCCCCGCGGCGACTAGCGGCAGCCCCTCCGGAATACCGGTATGGCGGCTGGCTTCGGCAGTTATGCTGCCCAGGCGCTCGCCGGGCTTGAACAGCTCCGGCAACTGCTCGCGACGCACCGGCATCGACTGCCACTTCCAGTCCCGTGGGGCAGCCCATTGCAAGCGCTTGTAGTCGAACGGCAGATAGGCCACCTGGCACGCCACCGAGTCGACGAACCGGCCACACAGGCGATGGCTGAGGAAGCCCGAAAGCAGCAGCACCTTGTGGGTCCGCGACCAGAGCTCGGGCTGGTTCTGCGCTACCCAGTTGGCCTCGGCCTGGGCGCGGAAATAGTCCACCGTGCCTTCCAGGCCAATCGCCTTGAACAACCAGCCCCAGGCCCCCTTGATGCGCCCCTGTACTTCGGCCTGGCGCTGGTCCAGCCAGAGGATGGCCGGGCGCAACGGCTTGCCCTGTTCGTCAACGTTGATCACCGTGCCGCGCTGGGTGGTCAGCGACACGCCACGGATCAGGCTGCGATCGATGTTCACCGACTCCCAGAGCAGCCGACAGGCTTCGCCCAGGCTGTCCCAGTAATAGTCCGGGTCCTGTTCGGCCCAGCCGGGCTGGCTCGAATAGTAGGCCTCGAGCGGCACCTTGCCCTTGCCCACCAGGTTGCCCTCCAGGTCGAACAGCAGCGCCCGCACGCTCTGGGTGCCGTTGTCGATGGCCAGCAGATAGCTCTTTTCGCTCACGATGCGTCCTTGTTCTTGTTATTCGGGCAGGCTGTAGCAGCGCAGGCAGAGCGCCAGGTAGTCGGCCTCTTCCTGCGCCCAGCGGGCGTCATCCCACCCCAGCAGCGGCTGGCACAGGGCACGGACGCGGGGCAGTTCTCCACGCGCGCCTTCGGGCAGCAGCAGGCCGAGCCGGGTCCGGCGCAGCATCAGGTCATCCAGGTGCAGCACCAGCTCGCCTTCCGCCGCCCAGGCCAGTTCGGCCCAGAGCGTATCGGTGGCGCCGACTCGTTCATTGCCCAGCCGCGCGACCCAGCGCGCCAGTTCCACCACTGTCCGCCCATGGCGCCCGACCAGACGCAGGCGCTGGGCAGGCGACAGGGCCGGAAGCGCGGGGGCGGCAACCGGTGGGAATACCGGGCCGTCGCCGTCCTCCACGGCACGACCGGCAGCCCCTGAGCACGCGTGCAGCACTTCCAGCGCCAGCAGGCGGAAGGTGGTCAGCTTGCCGCCGGCGAGGGTCACACAGCCGGGCTCGGTCCAGAGGACATGCTCGCGTTTTTCATCCGAAGGCTTGATCTGCGAGTCGCCGTTGCTCACCACCGGCCGCACACCGGCCCAGGTGGACAGCACATCGGCGTGTGCAATCGCCGCCGCCGGGAACTGCAATGCGCAGGCCTGCAGCAGATAGTCCACTTCGGCCTCGCTGATGCGCGCGTCCTGGTCCAGCCCTTCCCCATGATCGAGGTCGGTGGTGCCGATCACCGTCGCCCCCTCCCAGGGGAACACGAACACCGGACGCCCATCGGTGGGGTGCATGAAGCTGATGGCATGGGCCAGCGGCAGACGCCAACCCGGCACCAGTAAGTGGCTGCCACGCAGCGGGCGGATGTGTTCGGTTCCCTGGGGCGCGCGCAGGCGATCAGCCCAAGCGCCCGTCGCCAGCGCCACGGCGCGGGCTCGGAAAGTGAAACGCCGGCCGCTCTCCAGGTCCTCGGCCTCCAGGCCGTTCACCCTGCCCTGCTCACGCTTGAGGTCGACGACGCGCATGCCATTCAACGCCTCGCCGCCTTCGGCGCGCGCTTCGCCCAGCACCCGCATGACCAGTCGGGAATCGTCCGTCACCGCGTCGTAGAAACGGGTGCCGCCCTGCAGCCCGCCTTCGCCCAGGCCAGGAACCAGGTAGCGCAGTTGCTGCAGGGGGTAATAGAGGTGATTGCGTCGTCCGGCCAGGGCGTCATAGACCGCCAGCAGGCTGCCGAACACGCGCGGCCCCGGAAAGCCGCCGCGATGGGGCATGACGAAGCTCAGCGGCTCCACCAGACCGGGGGCTTCGGCCAGCAAGCGCTGGCGTTCACGTACCGAAGCACGGGTCAGCCCAAACTGCCCCTTGGCGATGTAGCGCAGGCCGCCATGGACCATCTTCGACGAGCGACTGGAGGTGCCCCAGGCAAAATCCCGCTGTTCCAGCAGCAGGCATTTCCAGCCACGCCGAGCCGCTTCCCGAAGGATGCCCGCGCCACAGATGCCGCCACCGACGACGATCAGGTCCCAGTCCCGGGCGGCCAGCTCCGGCAAGGCCGCGGCGCGCCAGGCGGCGTTCCAGGTATCCATGTTCAGTCCTCGAGGAGGACGCCGGGAGCGAGGCGCCCCTCGGGGTCGAAGTGCTGCGCCAGGCTGCGTAGCGCGGCCATGCCCAGCGGACCCTTCTCCACCGGCAGCCAGGGCGCGTGGTCGCGGCCGACGCCGTGCTGGTGGCTGATGGTGCCGCGATTCTGCGCGATCACTTCACTAGCGGCGCGCTTCAACTTGCTCCAGCGCGCCAGCGCTTCTGCGTAGCTGCCACCCGGACGGTAGACGTAGGTGGTGTAGATGCTCGATCCCTCGCCGTAGACATGGGACAAGTGGGTGAACACGTGGACGCGCTCGCCCTCCTCCTTCAACCCGGTGCGCAAGCTGGCTTCGATCTTGTTGAGCAGGCTGTCGACGTTGGTCCAGTCGGTGGCGGTTTCCAGAGTGTCCACCACGTAGCCGGCGCTCCAGAGGGCGTGACGCAGGTAGGGGAAGCGGAAGCGGTTGTGTTCCCACTTCTTGCCCAGCAGCGTGCCGGTGAACACGCCGCCAAAGCCCTTCAGCAGACGACGCGCCTGCTTCAGCGAAGCGGCGTTCTGCGCACGGTTGCCGGTGACGCCGAAGGTCAGCATGCACTTGCCAGCCCCGGCACCGCGCAGGGCGAGGTACTTCTCCAGCAAGGCGATCTGCCCAGGATGGCCGGCCAGCGCCAGCTGGGTTTCCGTCTCGATGGCATTGGACAGGCGCAGCATGGACAGGGGCACCCGCGCCTGGGCGAGGCTGCGGATCCCCTTCAGCGCCTGGCTCCAGTTGGGCAGGAAGACCGCGTAGAAGGACTCCTGCTCGGCCAACCGGGTGACCCGCACCCGTACTTCGGAGATCACCCCGAATCGCCCTTCCGAGCCGAGCACCACTTCGCGCAGGTCAGGGCCTGCCGCCGACGCCGGGAAGGTGGGCAGCGCCATGGGGCCGGCGAAAGTCTCCAGGGTGCCGCCAGCGAACAGCTGCTCGATGCGGCCGTAGCGCAGGGACTGCTGGCCGCTGGAACGGCTGGCGACCCAGCCACCGAGGGTGGACAGCTCCCAGGACTGCGGGAAATGGCCGAGGGTGTAGCCACGGGCCCGCAGCTGGCTTTCCACCTGCGGGCCACTGGCACCAGGGCCGAAGGTGGCGATCTGGCTGTCCTCGTCCAACTCCATCAGGCGGTTCATGCGTTCCAGGGAGACGGTCAACACCGGCCGCTCGCCGGCCTGGGGATTGATGTGGCCGGCTACCGACGTACCACCGCCATAAGGAATCAGTACCAGGTCACGTTCCACGGCCAGGCCCAGCAACTGGCGGATCTGCTCCGGGGTTTCCGGGAAGGCTACGCCGTCGGGGAACAACCCGAAGTCACCCTCACGCATCGCCAGCCAATCCGGCAGGCTCTGGCCACGGGCGTGACGCACGCGGGTCTCGGCATCCAGGGAGATCAGCGGGTGGGGGGCCAAACGCGAAGCCGGCACGCGGGCCAGCACCTGTTCCAGGCTGGCATCGGGCAGGGGCTGCCCTTCACTGATGCGCTCGGCGAGGAACATCGCTCCATTGGCGGGCAGTTCCACCACCGTCGCTTCATCGCCCCAGCCGTTCCACCGTCGCATGCCGTTCTCCTTATTCGGGTTGTTTCGAAGGTTTTCGATGGCTGCCTATACTAGCCAGCCGCCCAAAGGCGTCACTGTCGGATCGGGACAGTGGCAATCGCCAATCAGGACATAACAAGAAACACATGCAAGCGCTCGGCTATACCTCGGTCCCCGCACTTCTCAAGTACCTGCGTCATGCGGAACATCTCGGCATGGATCAGGCTTCCACCCTGGCCGCAGCCGGCATTCGCCCGGACGACCTCGCGGACAACAGCAAGCGCCTGCCCAGTGAAGTCCACGAGCGCCTGCTGACCTACCTGATCCGCGAATCCGGCGACACCCTCTTCGGCCTGCATTCGGCGCGCTACGTGCAGCCCGGCTCCTGGAGCGTGTTGGGCTACATCACCATGAACTGCGCCACCCTGGGCGAGGCCATGAGCCGCATCGCCCCCTACGAGAAACTGGTCGGCGACATGGGGGTGAGCCGCGTGGAAGCCGACGGCGACAGGGTGCGGATGATCTGGAGCTGCCGCCACCAGGACCCGGCGATCCGCCGCCACATGGTGGAGAACGTGCTCGCATCCTGGCTGCTTTACGCCCGCTGGATCGCAGACATGCAGCGCTCGCCGCAGGAAGTATGGTTCGAACACGCTCAGCCCGAAGCGACGCGCATCGAGGAATACGAAGAAGTGTTCGGCTGCCCGGTGCGTTTCGAGCAGCCCTGCAACGCCCTGCTGGTACCGATGGAGTACCTGGCCGTCCCCCTGCGCCAGGCGGACGCCAACCTGCTGCGCACCCTGGAAGAGCACGCCCTGGCCCTGATGGCCGGACTGGATGACGACGAGCCGCTGCCGCAACGGGTGAAGAACGCCCTGCGCCTGCTGCTCAAGGACGGCCTGCCGCGCAAGGAACGGGTGGCGGAGAAATTCCATATGACGGTGCGCACCCTGCAACGCCACCTGCAGCAGGCCGGCACCAGCTATCAGCAGATCCTCGATGAATTGCGCCGCGAACTGGCCGAGCACTACCTGCTACGCAGCGACCTGCCGATCCAGGACATTGCCTGCTACCTGGGCTTCACCGAGTCCCGCTCCTTCCACCGCAGTTTCAAGGCATGGACGGGGCAGACGCCGGGGGAGTACCGGGAGGCGAAGAGGCAGGGGTAAAAAATCGGAACTTGCCTGAGGGAAATCTGTGGGGGCGATTTCAATCGCTGAGCAGGACGCAGTCCTGCCATAAGGTCTCCCATGGGGCAGCGGCGCTGCCCTTAGCGAATAAATTCGCCCCCACATAGAGAGGCAGAAGCCTCACGGCGATTAAGCCTGCAACTCACTCAACGGAATGAAGCGCAAGGTGTCACCCTCGGCCAGGGTGGTGCCTTCCAACACCTCCACCAGCCCCTCGGCCCAGGCCGCGCTGCGCAGCACGCCGGAGCTCTGGTTCGGGTAGATCACCGCACGGCCGTTCTCCAGCCGCGCCCGCAGGTACTCGCGCCGATTGCCCGGCTTTTTCCAGATGAATCCGGCCGGCACTGTGAAGCCGAGCGGCTCCACCTCTTCCACACCCAGGCGGCGCAGCAGGTAAGGCCGGGTCAGCAGGCCGAAGGTCACCAGGGTGGACGCCGGATTGCCCGGCAGGCCGATCACTGGCACCCCTCGGAAATGCCCAAAGGTCAGGGGCTTGCCCGGCTTGATGGCCAGCTTCCATAGCGCCAGCTCACCTTCCTCACGCAATGCCACACCAAGGAAATCCGCTTCACCCACCGAGACGCCGCCAGTGGAGAGGATCAGGTCCACCTGCCCCAGCTCGCCCAGAGCCTTGCGGGTGAGGACGAAGTCATCGGCGAGGATGCCGGCGTCCACCACGGCGCAGCCCAGGCGCTTGAGCCAGGCGATCAGCAGGCTGCGGTTGCTGTTGTAGATCTGCCCCGGCCCGAGGGGCTGGCCGGGCGGTACCAATTCGTCACCGGTGGAGATCACCGCCACCACGGGACGGCGGCGCACCACCAGCTCGGCGGCGCCAAGAGAGGCACAGAGGCCCATTTCGATGGGGCCCAGACGAGTGCCGGCGGGCAGCACGGTTTCACCGATGCGGGTTTCCTGGCCACGTGCGCGAACGTTCTGCCCGGCCCTTATCGGTTCGAGAAAACGCACCCGGCCATCGGCCAGGACTTCGGCGTTCTCCTGCATTTCCACCAGGTCCGCACCCTCGGGCAGCGGAGCACCGGTGAAGATGCGCGCACAGGTTCCCGGTTGCAGGGGAGCCGGTGCGCTGCCGGCGAGGATCCGTTGGCTCACCACCAAGGGCTCGCCCTGCCAGTCGGCCATGCGCAAGGCGTAACCGTCCATGGCGCTGTTGTCCCACGGCGGGAGGTCGAGGCCTGCCAACAGCGGTTCGGCCAGCACGCGGCCATCGGCATCGGCCAGCGCGACGGTTTCACAGGCTTCGATCGGTGCGGCCGCCGCCAGGTCGAGCAGACGCCGCAGGGCGTCCTCGACCGGCATCAGACCGGGATGGTCGCAACCGCTCATCCTCGGCTCTCGCAGGCGTTGGCCTGGGTCAGGTGCGGTACGAAGTTGCAGGGGCGATGACGGTTGTCCAGCTGCTCGGCGAGAATGCCGTCCCACGCAGTGCGGCAAGCATTGGTAGAGCCTGGCAGGCAGCAGACCAGGGTGCCATTGGAGAGGCCCGCCAGCGCGCGGGACTGCATGGTGGAAGTGCCGATATCGCTGACGGAAATCTGCCGGAAGTATTCGCCGAAGCCGTCCACCTGCTTGTCCAGAAGACAGGCGACCGCTTCCGGGGTGCTGTCGCGGCCGGTGAAACCGGTGCCGCCGGTGATCAGCACAACTTGCACATGGTCGTCGGCGATCCAGGTAGCAACCTGGGCGCGGATCTTGTACAGGTCGTCCTTCAGCAGCACGCGCGCGGCCAGGTTGTGGCCAGCGGCGGTGAGGCGATCAACGAAGAGCTGGCCGGAGGTGTCGGTCTCCAGGCTGCGGGTATCACTGACAGTAAGAACGGCAATATTGAGCGGCACGAACACCGCCTCGGCCTTGTGACTCATGGCAGGCTTCCAGTTGTAGGAGTGAATGCCCGGTGTTATATCACAGCGCCGCCCCGGAGACCGTGCCATGTCCGACAAGCCTCTGCCGCCCTGCTCTGTCCTGCTGCTTTCCGGCGGCCGAGGGCAGCGTCTTGGCGGCCTCGACAAGGGTCTGGTGCAGTGGCAAGGCCGACCGCTGATCGCCTGGCTGCATGAGCGGGTGCGCCCCCTCACCGACGACCTGATCATCTCTTGCAACCGCAATGCGGACCGCTATGCCGCCTGGGCCGACCAACTGGTGCAGGACGACAGCCCCGACTATCCCGGCCCGCTGGCCGGCATCCGCGCGGGTCTCGCGGTGGCCCGCCATGAGCAGGTACTGATCCTCCCCTGCGACGCCCCCAGGGTCGACGATGCGCTGATCGCCGACCTGCTCGCCGCCGCCTGCGAGCGCCCCGTGATGGTCCGCCAGGGCAAATTCTGGGAGCCACTGTTCTGCGTCCTGCCGCGCGCGGTGCTGCCGGTACTGGAAGCCGGATGGCAGGCCGGGGAGCGCAGTCCGCAGCGCATCCTCCGCCAGTTGAATCCGGTTGCCGTGGTCTGCGCCGAAGGCGACCCACGACTGGCCAACTTCAATACACCCGACCTGCTGGCCCCTTCCCCGCTGAAGGACTGAGTCAGATTGCCGGAACTTTGCCGGGAAGTTCTTCGTCAGAAGCTGCGTACAACCAGCGTAATCATCAAGGAGATGACGATGAACCAGCGGATCGCCCCCGCTTTCCTGCTCGCAATGGGCCTTTTCACTCTGGCCGGCTGCTCCTCACCGACTGTGATCACCCTCAATGACGGGCGCGAGATCCAGGCCGTGGACAAACCCGACTACGACGAAGACTCGGGCTTCTACGAGTTCGAACAACTGGATGGCAAACATGCCAAGGTGAACAAGGATCAGGTCCGCACCATTAAAGAGCTCTGATTCCTCCGGCCCGCTTACGCCCTCCCGGTGAAGCGGGCCCTCACCTCCCCCGGCAACCCCGCGCCGTTCGCAGTCTCCCACCTCCCCTCGCAAAAAAATTAAAAAATCTTTCGCTAACCCCTTGTAGGCCAAAAGTTTTTCTGTAGAATGCGCGCCACACAACGGAGCGTAGCGCAGCTTGGTAGCGCGTCTCGTTCGGGACGAGAAGGTCGCTGGTTCGAATCCAGTCGCTCCGACCAAATCCCGAAAAACCCGCCTTAACGGCGGGTTTTTTATTGCCTGCGATTTTTCATCGCGACGACATTCCACGACAGATGCCCTTTAGCCATCGACGGCTCCATCAGCGGTTCGAAGCGGAAGCATGCAGCCGTGTTCGGCCAGAACATCGTTGCGGGACGTAGTTGAGGGTAAATCTCTGCGCAGGACTGCCCGACGCTCAGCGACCGCAAAAGCCGCGTCAGGAAGCAGCGATCACCTCAGAAAGGACGCCACCTGGCAGGCATCGAAGGGCCAGCCCAGTTCGCTGCCGGTATCGCAACGGCGCAGGACCGGAATGCGCAGGCCGTAGGTTTCGACCCACTCCTCGCGGTCGGCAATGTCCACCAGTTCCACCAACAAGCCACGTTCGACGAAGGGCATGAGCACGCCTTCAGCTACCTCGCAGAGGTGGCAGCCGAGGGTGCCGAAGAGTTGGCATTCAGGAAGCATGGGGACGCGCCTCGAAGATCAGCGAGGCGCGAAGTCTAGCACGGGGTCAGTCGTCAGTGGATTCGCTCTTGGCCTTGTCCAGCAAGGGCTGCAGGCCATCCAGCAGGCGGCTGTTGAAGCGTTCGGCCTTGGCCAGTTGCTCCGAGTCGAAACGTTCATCGAGGCCAAATCCACCCTTGAGCAATTCCTCCAGCGCACCACGGCCGTTCTCGGCCAGCTCGCCAGCATTGCGCAGCGCCTCCAGAAGGCTGGTGGCGTAATCCTTGAGGTTGCCGTTGACTGCGCTGGCCGCCTGGCCACCCTGCTGGGCGACGGCGCCGTATGCGTCGGTCGCCTGCATGACCTTGGTCTGGGTCAGGTGCAGGGACATGGAAGCCAGTTGCTCGCCATCCATGTCCAGGGCCATGGCCCGGTCGAAGGCCCCAGCCACGTCGCCGGAGTAGAACTTGCTGGAGATGTCCTGAACCTGGCCAAGCAGGTCGCTCAGGGCAGCCTTCTCTTCGTCATCCAGCTCCCCATCCACTTCGATCTGCCAGGCGCCTATCTGCAGGCTGGACGATTGGCTACTGACGGACAGCAGCGAGTTCTTGCCGTCGCTTGCAGCCGCCACGCTGCTGCGTGACCAGCTGGACGAGGCCTGGGCGATGGAAATGCGCAGCTTGTCGCCGTCGCGGGTTTTCACTTCCAGGTCGAAGGTTTCCGCCTGGGCTTGGAAGCGTTCGCTGTAGCCCGCGACCGCCACCGCCCCGCCGACCTGGGGAGATTGCGCCGGCTGGCCGTAGGTCTTCTGCAATTGGTCCAGGCCATCCTGGATGCGGCCGAAGGTGTCGTCGATGTCGTCAGCGACCTTGCCGCCAAGTACACCGAGGCCATCGAGAACCTTGCGCGCGTCGTCGAAGCCTTTCTGAATCCCGGCGCGGGCCTGTTCCAGCAGCCCCTGCAGCTTGGCCGGATCGGCGCCGTCCGCCTTCTCTTTGCGCAGACGCTGGTCGATGAAGCCCAGTACTCGGTCTGCGACTTTCTCGGGGGTGTACTTGGATGCCTTGTCACTCAGGGCGCCCGGTTCGAGCCCCAGACGCTCACCAAGACGACCCGCGAGCACTTCCTGGGCATCCGCCTGTTTGCGGGCCAGGGCAGAAGCCAGGCCGGGGAAGGAGGAACGATGGGCGGCAGAAGCGAGGGAAGCCAGGGCATTCATGTCGGGAGCATCCGGAGTCGACGATGTCCCTTCTTTGGCGGCCGAAGGCCGAAGAACTTGAACCGCCGACGACGAACGGGGCCCGGCTTCAGACTCCCGCGGCGCGCAGCAGGTGTTCCGCGGCGTCCTTCGCCTCCAGCGCCTGATCGCTCGGCCCCTGGATGTGGGCCATGCTGATCGCCCCTTCCATCAGGTACTGCAGTTGACGTGCCAGGCGTTCGGGCTGGGCGGCGCCCAGGCTTTGCAGAGCGGCGATGAAGTAGTTCTGCGTGGCGATCTTGTAGGACGCCGCCAGGCGATGCACCGGATGGGTGCGGTCGTGGAATTCGGCCGCCGCATTGATAAAGGCGCAGCCACAGAACTCTTCCTGCCGCAGCCATTCATCCAGGCCGTCGAACACCCGCAGGATGGCTTCCCGTGGCGGCAGGTTGGCGAAAGCCCAGGCCATGCGCTCGGCCACTGGCACGAAGCGCGATTCCAGGGCGGCCATGATCAGCTCGTCCTTGGACTTGAAATGCTTGTAGAGGGTCATCTTGGCCACGCCGGACTCCGCCAGGATGCGGTCGATGCCGGTGGCGTGGAAGCCTTCGCGGTAGAAGAGCGAAAGGGCCGTGTTGACCAGTTGATCGCGTTTGCTCGATGCCATTGCAGCCTCCTGAACCGGCGCATTATGCGCATCCCCCTTGAGCGGCTCAAACCACACGGGCGCGGAATGCGCGGGCGAAGCAAAATATGTCCTTGAAATATACAGACAGGTCTGTCTACTATCCAGACCAGTTTTCAACCAATGCGAGGGACTCGCCATGCAACTCCACGACTTCTACCTCTCTGGCAATTGCTACAAGGTCCGCCTGTTCCTTGGCCTGATCGGCCAGCCCGCCGAGCTACTGACCGTCGACTTGCCCAAGGGCGCGCAGAAGCGCCCGGAGTTCCTCGCCCTGAATCCGCGCGGACAGGTCCCGGTGCTGGTTGATGACGGCCAGCCACTGGTCGACTCCCAGGCCATCCTGGTCTACCTGGCGCGACGCTACGCAGATGCGCACTGGTACCCGCTGGACGCAGTCGCCCAGGCCCAGATCGCCAGTTGGTTGAGCCTGACCTCCAACGAAATCCACAACGGTGCGGCACGGGCCCGGATAGGACTGAAGTTTGGCCGCCCGATAGACCTGGACGACGCCCAGGCCCGTGGTCGCCAAGTGCTGGAACTGGTGGACGCGCACCTGGCGGATCGCGCCTGGCTGGTCGGCGAGCAGCCCACCATCGCCGACGTGGCGGTCTACCCCTACCTCGCCATGGCCGACGAAGGCGGCCTGGACCTGGCGCCCTACGCGCACCTGAATGCCTGGTTCGAGCGCATCCGCGCCCTGCCCGGTTACGTCGAGCTGCCTCACTTCTGAGGAGTCTGGAGGCCATCATGAGCAGTCCGTTCCACCCTGGCGAACAAGCGATCCAGACCCGTGTCGGCGTGCGCGAGCAGGTAGAGGCCATGGGCAGCCGGATGATCCGCGACCACATGCCGGAGCAGCATCGCCTGTTCTTCGCCCAACTGCCCTGGATGCTGGTGGGCAGCCTGGACAGCGACGGCCAGCCCCAAGCCTCCGTGCTGTGGGGTAAGCCGGGCTTCGCCCACTCGCCGGAACCCAGCCTGCTGCGGATCAACGCCCGCCCGGAAGCCGACGACCCGCTGGCCGCCAACCTGCACAGTTCGGCACGCCTGGGCCTACTCGGCCTGGAACTGCCGACACGACGGCGCAACCGCATGAACGGCCCGCTGCTGGACAGCGACGGCGACGGCTTCGCCCTCGCGGTGCAGCAGTCCTTCGGCAATTGCCCGAAGTACATCCAGGCCCGTGACTGGCACTGGCACGACCGCGCCGCCGGCCCGCTGGAACAGGGTGATGGTCTCGACCCGCGCTGGCTGGAACTGGTCAAACGCAGCGACACATTGTTCATCGCCAGCCAGCATCTCGACCCGGAAACCGGCGGCGTCGACATCTCCCACCGAGGTGGCATGCCGGGCTTCGTGCTGTTGGGCGAAGACGGCCGACTCTGGCTGCCGGACTACAGCGGCAACCAGATGTTCAACACCCTCGGCAACCTGTTGCTGGAACCTCGCTGCGGCCTGCTCTGGGTGGACTTCGCCAGTGGCGACCTGCTGCAACTGGAAGCCCGCGCGGAAATTCTCTGGCCCGGCCAGGACGGCTCGGCCGGCCTGCCCGACTTGCCCGGAGCCGAACGCCTGGTAGCGCTGACTCCGGGCCGCTGGCGCCTGCGTCGAAGCCGCCTGCCGCTGGGCTTCGACAACACACGCCCCTCCCCCTTCCTGCCTCAAGGACATTGATCCCATGCGTCTACGTTCGTACTTCCTGCTGTTCCTGCTGGGGACCATCAGTGCGCTCGCCCAAGCCGAAGGGCTGCGCTTTTCGCTGGTGAAGACCTCCGAGACCGAAACCCTGGACGCCTTCACCGTGGCCGATGGCCAATGGACCGAGAAGGTGAAGGCCAACCATGTGGCGGTACTGATCGAGCACCACGCCGCCACCCTGCTATTCGATACCGGACTCGGCCGCCAGGTAGACAGCCAGTTCAGCGGCGAGATGCCCTGGTGGGACAAGCCGCTGATGCAGTACGGCGCCGTGACCCCGGCCCGCGACCAACTCGACAGGGACGGCATCCGGCTCGACCGCATCCTGCTCAGCCATGTCCATTGGGACCACGCATCGGCGCTGGCGGACTTCCCCGAAGTACCGGTCTGGGCGCCCTATGAGGAGATCGAGTTCACCGAGATCGCCACGCCGCCGGCCATCCTGCCCAGCCAGTTCGCCCACGGCGTGAAATGGCGCCCCTTCACGTTCCTCCCCATCCCCTTCATGGGCTTCGAGGAAAGCCTCGACCTGTTCGGCGACCGTAGCCTGGTACTGGTGCCGCTCAGCGGCCATACGCCGGGTTCGGTGGGTCTGTTCCTGACCCTGGAGGATGGGCGGCGCTTCTTCTTCACCGGCGACGTCAGCTGGCGCCTGGAAGGTTTCACCGGCCCGAAGGAGAAGTTCTGGGTCAGCCGCAGGATGGTCGACAACGACCGTGAAGCCACGCGCGCCCAACTGCAGAAAGTGCATGACCTGCTCCAGCGAGAACCCGGTCTGACCGTGGTTCCGGCTCATGATGCAGCGGTGCAGGATCGGCTCGGGTACTACCCGCAATGGGTGCAGTGAACGACCGACCATCGTCTAAATGCAAAAGTTGTAACGAAATGCTTTAGTCAAATTGTTGTAACAGGACGACCCGACCGACCTGAAAACCAACGAGGAGACAATAACAATGAGCAAAACCTCGCTTGCGCGAGCCGTGGCCCTGGCCGCGCTCGGCGCCAGTGTCACCCTGCCGGGCGTCGCCCAGGCCGAGTTCATCAAGGACAGCAAGGCCAGCCTGGAGCTGCGCAACTTCTACTTCAATCGTGACTTCCGCCAGGAAGGAGCCGCCCAGTCCAAAGCCGAGGAATGGGCCCAAGGCTTCCTCCTGCGTTACGAGTCCGGCTTCACCGAAGGCACCGTTGGCGTGGGTGTGGACGCCTTGGGCCTGCTCGGCGTCAAACTTGATTCCAGCCCCGACCGCAGCAACACCGGCCTGCTCAAGCGCGACCGCGAAACCGGTCGCGCCCAGGACGAGTACGGCGAGCTCGGTCTGACCGCCAAGCTGCGTGCGTCCAAGAGCGTGCTCAAGGTCGGCACCCTGCTGCCCAAGCTGCCGGTGGTTCAGTACAACGATTCGCGCCTGCTGCCGCAGACCTTCAAGGGCGGCCAGTTGAACTCCATGGAGCTCGACGGCCTGACCTTCGATGCCGGCCAGCTCAAGCAGGTGAACCAGCGCGACTCCTCCGACTACGAGGACATGACCATCACCACCGGCGCCGCACGCGCCATCACCGTCCGCAGTGGCACCACCAGCGACAAGTTCAATTTCGGTGGCGCCAGCTACAAGTGGACCGACAACCTCGTCACCGGCTACCACTACGGCGAGCTGCAGGACTTCTACAAGCAGCACTATTTCAGCGCCGTGCACACGCTGCCACTGGCTGACAAGCAGTCGCTGAAGAGCGACCTGCGCTACGCCCGCTCCACCGACGACGGCACCAGCAACGTCGACAACAAAGCCTTCGGCGCCATGTTCACCTACGCCCTGGGCGGCCACGCCTTCGGCCTCGGCTACCAGAGCATGAGCGGCGACACCGGCTTCGCCTACATCAACGGCACCGACCCCTTCCTGGTGAACTACGTACAGATCGGCGACTTCGCCAACAAGGACGAAAAATCCTGGCAGGCCCGCTACGATTACAACTTCGCCAGCATCGGCATTCCCGGCCTGACCTTCATGACCCGCTACCTGTCCGGCGACAACATCGACCTGGGCGCGGGCCGCGAAGAAGGCAAGGAATGGGAACGCAATATGGACATCGCCTACGTATTCCAGGAAGGAGCGCTGAAGAACTTCGGCATCAAATGGCGTAATGCTACGGTGCGCTCCACCAACTTCGGCAACGACCTCGACGAGAATCGCCTGATCCTCAGCTACGTCGTGCCGCTTTGGTAAGTTCGCCCGGCTATGAAAAGCCCGCCAGATGGCGGGCTTTTTCTTTGATCCTGCGTGCGAGTGCTCAATCCTGCGAGGTAGCCCCGATCTTGTGGATCGACAGGTCGGCGCCGTAGTACTCCTCTTCCTGGCTCAGGCGGATGCCCCAGACCGACTTGAGCAGGCCGTAGACCGCGAAACCGCCCACCAGCGCCACCAGCACGCCGACGCCGGTGCCGATCAATTGGCTGACGAAGCTGACACCACCCAGCCCACCCAGGGCCTCCTGGCCGAAGATGCCGCAGGCGATACCGCCCCAGACGCCGCACAGGCCATGCAGCGGCCAGACGCCGAGCACGTCGTCGATCTTCCACTTCACCTGGGTGGCGGTGAACGCCCAGACGAACAGGGCGCCGGCAATCGCACCGGTGACCAGGGCGCCCACCGGGTGCATCAGGTCGGAGCCTGCGCAGATCGCCACCAGCCCGGCGAGCGGCCCGTTATGCAGGAAGCCGGGGTCGTTGCGGCCCACCAGCAGCGCGGCGACCGTGCCGCCGACCATGGCCATCAGCGAGTTCACCGCCACCAGGCCACTGACGCCTTGCAGGGTCTGGGCACTCATCACGTTGAAGCCGAACCAGCCGACGATGAGGATCCAGGACCCCAACGCCAGGAAGGGAATGTTCGACGGCGCAAAGGCCACCAGGCGGCCTTCTCGGTAGCGGCCATTGCGATGGCCCAGCAGCACCACGGCGCCGAAGGCCAGCCAGCCGCCAACCGCGTGGACCACCACCGAGCCGGCGAAGTCATGGAAGCTCGCGCCGAAGCTGTTCTTCAGCCAGTCCTGCAGGCCGAAGTTGCCGCTCCAGATCATCCCCTCGAAGAAGGGATAGATGAAGGCGACGATCAGCAAGGTGGCGCAGAGCTGCGGGCAGAACCGGGCGCGCTCGGCGATGCCGCCGGAAATGATGGCCGGAATGGCGGCGGCGAAAGTCAGCAGGAAGAAGAACTTCACCAGGGCGTAACCATGGTCGGCGGCGAGCACGCTGGCCGGTTCCAGAAAGGTCACGCCATAGGCGATCCAGTAGCCGACGAAGAAGTAGGCCAGGGTCGAGATCGCAAAGTCGGAAAGGATCTTCGACAGGGCGTTGACCTGGTTCTTCTGGCGCACCGTACCCACTTCGAGGAAGGCGAAGCCCGCGTGCATGGCCAGCACCATGACGGCGCCCATCAGAATGAACAGAGTGTTGGAACCGTGGATCAGGGTTTCCACGGCGCTATTGAGGTTTTCCATTGGCGAAGACAACTCCGGCAGCGAGGAAAAAAGCACCAAAGCGGTTCAGGTGAGGTTTTCTGCGCACCATCCTGAAGCCATACCGCACCGCAAAGGATCAAACCTGAATCCCGACTTGGTGCAGGCTGGCCAGCGCAGGCAAAATCCCGAACGGCGTTTCTCTTTGATTTTCATGAGGTTGGGCGCTGCTTTCGGGTCTCGAAGGGCCATCCAGGGCGCCCCGATCCAGCGCATTTCGCCACAACCGCGCACCAGCCCGATGCAAGCGCTATACCAGCGGACGGAAGGAAATTCCGGGTGAACCTTGGACGAAGGCACCTACTCTTAGGCATTGAGTCCTACAAGGAGAATCGCCATGCCCCGTAAGACCGCCGCCCGCGCCCAGGATGACCTGCTGGCCGACTTCCAGACCCTGGTCAGCGATACCGAGAAACTCCTGCAAGACACCGCCAGCCTGGCAGGCGAACAGGCCGACGAGCTGCGCCTGCAGATCCACGAAAGCCTCAAACGCGCCCGCGACACCCTCCGCGACACCGAGCAGAACCTGAAGGAACGCGGCCAGGCCGCGGTACAGGCCACCGAGGATTACGTCCAGGAGCATCCCTGGCAGAGCGTCGGCCTGGCTGCCGGTATCGGCTTCCTGCTCGGCCTTCTGGCCGCCCGGCGCTGACCATGAGTGAAGAAACCCCTTCCGCCCAGGAGGCGGGACGCGGCCCTTCGCCCAAACGCCTCAGCGCCTCGCTGCTCGGCCTGCTGCAAGGCCATGTGGAGCTGTTCGGCATCGAGTTGCAGGAACAGAAGGCCAACAGCCTCTACCTGTTGTTGTTCGGCGGGCTGACGCTGATTTTCGCCATGCTCCTGCTGATCGGGCTGTCCGGCCTGATCCTGGTCCTGCTCTGGGAGAACTGGCGTTTTGAGGCCCTAGGCGGTCTTTGCCTCTTCTACCTGCTGGCGACTATCTATTGCGGTGTGCGCCTGCGGGCGGCGGTGGATGACGAGGAATCGCCCTTCAGCGCGACCCTCGAAGAACTGGCCCGCGACCGGGAGCGCCTGCTGCCATGAGCCTACCGGAACTACCCCGCAATGCGAGCCGTCGCGACATGCGCAAGGCGCTGATCCGCCTGCGCCTGGAAATGCAGCGCCAGGAACTGCGACACGAGTCCCTGCTGCTGACCCAACCCTTGCGCCAGGCGCGGGAGTTGACCCGCAAGATGGACATCCCCCATGCCCCACTCTGGGGCATCGCGGCGGTAGCAGCCCTGGGCTTCTTCGCCGCGCGCAAGGGCAGCCTGAAGCGCGGCCTGCGCCTGGGCGGTGCGCTTCTTCCCTTGCTCCAGGCGCTGTTGAAAGTCCCGCCGCGAGATGAATCCGGCTGACATCCAACCGGACGAAGGCAACTGGCCACATTCTTGCTACGGGTGAGCGGCCCGTCGCACCAGCCATGGGCATCGACCTGCGCCGTGCGCAAACCCATGGCCTTCCAGCTAAGGAGTCAACGTGATCGATGGGCAACCGCTCGCCTGCTTCCAGCCCTTCATCGATACCGCCACCGGGCTGATCGCCGGCGTCGAGGCCCTGGGGCGGCTGCGCCAGCCGGACGGCAGCCTGCAATCGGTCGGCCCCCTCTTCCTCGACTCCAGGGCGTCCCCGACGGCCCTGCGCAGGCTCGACCGGCAATTGCGGGAAGATGCCCTGCAGCGCCTGCACAGCGCCCCGCCGGAGTGGTTCCTCAGCCTGAACATTTCCCCGCGCTGGATCAGCCGCCTGCGTCCGGGCCAACCTCTGCCCAGCCTCAAGCAACTGCAGCGCTATGGCGTAGAGGCCGAACGCATCGTCTTCGAAATCACCGAACTGGGTGGCGCCAGCCAGCGCCTGGCGGAGGTGGTGGCGCGTTATCGTGCAGCCGGCGCGCGGATCGCCATCGACGACTTCGGCGCCGGCTACTCCCAGCTCGACCGGGTGCTGGCCCTGCAACCGGACATCCTCAAGCTCGACATGCGTCTGTTCCAGGCAGCAGCCCGTGGCGGCCCCAGTGGCGAAGTGGTGAAGGCCCTGGCGCAAATGGCCGAGAAGACCGGCTGCTGGATCATCGCCGAGGGCGTGGAAACCGAAGCCGAGCTGGATTTCGCACTGGAGTGCGGTGCCCGCTACGTGCAGGGTTACCTGTTCGCCGCACCGCGCCTGGAGTTCTTCGCGACCGACGCCTTCGTCCAGCGCTTCGCCCTGCTGCGCGACCGCTATGTGCAGAGCAAGCTGGCCGAGCGTGCACGCCTGATGACACTGCGCCGCAGTCTCAACCAACTGATGGCGCGGCTGCGCATCTGGGCCGAAAGCGGCGCTCCGGCATCCAGCCTGGCCAGCCCCGTCGAATACCCCTGGCTGCTGCGCATCTACCAGTGCGACCGCAACGGCACCCAGATCAGCCCCAACCTGCAATGGGGGCCGGGTGGCTGGCAGGAGGACCCAAGCTATCTGGGCCACAACTGGTCCTGGCGGCCCTACTTCTACCAGCTGCTGGCCGAGGGCTGGGAAGAGCGCCGCCTGACCCTGTCCACGACCTATCGCGACGCCACCACCAACCAGTACTGCCTGACGGCCGGGCAATTCATCGACAACGGCCGCCGCCTGCTGCTGGTGGATATCGACGCCGCCGGCCTGGCGAGGGACTGAGCCGCAGGCAGGCGCTTGGGTTAGAGTAGGATCTTCGGCCACTGAACGGCGAGGACAGGCCTTGGACTGGCAGACCCTGCTCACCCGCGAACGCCTTGGCAAACCGGTGCACAGCACCGATGAGCTGGGCCGCAGCCCCTTCCACAAAGACCACGACCGCATCATCTTCTCCGGCGCCTTCCGGCGTCTCGGACGCAAGACCCAGGTGCACCCGGTCTCCAGCAACGACCACATCCACACACGCCTGACCCACTCGCTGGAAGTGAGCTGCGTCGGGCGATCCCTGGGCATGCGCGTGGGCGAAACACTGCGCGATGCGCTGCCGGATTGGTGCGAGCCTTCAGACCTCGGCGTCATCGTCCAGTCGGCCTGCCTGGCCCACGACATCGGCAACCCGCCGTTCGGCCACTCAGGCGAGGACGCCATCCGCCACTGGTTCGAGCAGGCTGCCGCACGGGGCTGGCTGGACGCCATGAGCGACACCGAGCGCGCCGACTTTCTCAGCTTCGAGGGCAACGCCCAGGGCCTGCGCGTGCTGACCCAGCTGGAGTATCACCAGTTCGACGGCGGAATGCGCCTGACCTACGCCACCCTCGGCACCTACCTGAAATACCCCTGGACTTCGCGTCATGCCGAAGCCCTGGGCTACAAGAAGCACAAGTTCGGCTGCTACCAGAGCGAGCTGCCTTTGCTGGAGCAGATCGCCACCAAGCTGGAACTGCCGCGCATCGACGAACACCGCTGGGCACGTCACCCGCTGGTCTACCTGATGGAGGCGGCGGACGACATCTGCTACGGCCTCATCGATCTGGAAGACGGCCTGGAGATGGAGCTGCTGGATTACGAGGAGGTCGAATCCTTGCTCCTCGGCCTGGTGGGCGACGACCTGCCGGAAACCTACCGCCAGCTCGGCCCCAGGGATTCCCGCCGGCGCAAACTGGCCATCCTGCGCGGCAAGGCCATTGAGCACCTGACCAATGCCGCCGCCCGTGCCTTCGTCGATCAGCAGGACGCCTTGCTCGCCGGCAGCCTGCAGGGCGATCTGGTGGAACACATGCACGGCCCTGCCAAGCACTGTGTACTCCGCGCCAAGGCCATCGCCCGCGAAAAGATCTTCCAGGACAAGCGCAAGACGCTCCACGAGATCGGCGCTTACACGACGCTGGAGATCCTCCTCAACGCTTTCTGCGGCGCGGCGCTGGAGCAACATGGCGGGCGCTCGCCGTCGTTCAAGCACCGGCGCATCCTCGACCTGCTCGGCAACAATGCCCCCGATCCCGACTGGCCGCTCTATCGCGCGTTCATCCGGGTCATCGACTTCATTGCCGGGATGACCGACAGCTACGCTACCGAAATGGCCCGTGAGATGACTGGCCGCTCCAGCCCGACCTGATCCAGCGCCTTCAGGAGCCGTGTCGATGCGCAACCTGCTCAGTCGAAGCCTTAGCTGGCACGCCGGCCCACCCACCTGGGGCCCTGCCCTGATGGCGGGCATGGGCTGCGGCCTGCCGCTGGTGCTGGGCCTGTTCACCAGCCACAGCGGCTTCCTCTGGGCCGCCACCGGTGCGTTCCAGGCCGCCCTGGCCAATCCCTACCATCGCCTCGGCATGTTGCGCATGAGCCTGCTCACGAGTCTCGGTGCAATCGCTGCCGGGATGGGCTTCTGGGCCGCAAGCCATCCGCTGCTGAGTCTTGCCAGCTTCGCCTTCATGGGGCTGCTGTTGGCGGTGATGCAACGCTATGGCACGGAGTTCGGCAAGTTGGGCGCAGGGCTGGCTGCCTGCCTTTGCCTGGGTCAGGGCCAGGCGGGACTCGGTAACCTGCACAACGGCCTGGCGGTGGGGGCCTTGTTCGCCATCGGCGGGCTGTGGGTGATGCTGCTGGCGTTCGCCTTGCGCGCCTCCCGGGGGATGCGGCTGTGGCCGCTGATGCCGCGACTGGGCAACTTCGCTCGGGTCATGCGTCGCCATGCCCAGCGTCTGCCCCAGCGCCTCTGGCTGATCCATGCATTGGCCTGCACCCTGGCGGGCGCGCTGGCCGGCCTGGCGGTCAACCTGTCCGGACTGCCACGGGGCTACTGGCTGACGCTGACGGTGATGACCACCATCCAGATGGATCTCAACAACAGCCTGGAGCGCGGCATCCAGCGCAGCCTGGGCAGTCTCATCGGGGCGCTGATCCTGATCGGCATCGGCAGCTGGCTGCGGAGCCCGGCGCTGCTAGTAGCCTGCATGCTGCCGTTGATCGTGCTCAGCCGCGCCTACATCGCCCATCACTACGGCCTGTTCGTGGTGCAGACCACCGTGTGTTTCGTGCTGCTGGCGGAGAGCCTTTCCAACGACTGGCACCTGCCCGAGCTTCGTCTCTACAACACGCTTCTCGGGGCTGGATTGGCGCTGCTGGTGGCCTATCTCGCCCACCGCGTACGCCTGCGCTGGGCCACTCCCGCACCGCGAATGGAAGCCGCGCCCCAGGGCGACTGAGCATTTACGCCCTCAATTGCCCAGCAGTTGCTCGAGTTCTCTCTGCAGGTTGCCAAGGCTCTTCCCTATGGCGTCGCCCAGATGCATCAGTTCGGCGGCGTTGGCGCCGCGTCCGTGGGCGGCTCCGAAGGCAATGCAGTGGGCAAGCAGCGGCTGCGCGTCGATCAATTCCATTGCACCCTTGATCTTGTGCACCAGCCGCTCCAGATCGTCCCAACGCTCCTCGCGTAGCAGGCCCGCCATCTCCTGGGCGTCCGCCTCGTTGGCCTTGTGCAGTTCGTGCAGCAGCCGGCGCGCCACGTCAGGTGATCCCCCCGTGGCACGATCCAGCAGGCTGAGGTCGAAACGGACGGAGTATTCGACCCAGCCCGCCCCGGCGTCGGGGCCAACGACACGCAGCAGGTAACGCTGCAAGCCTTCGAGACCTATGGGTTTGAACAGACAGTCGTCCATCCCGGATTCGCGGCAGCGCGCCAGTTCCTCCGGCTGGGCATTGGCGGTAAGGCCGACGATCAGCGCCGGCTGCGTACCGCTTTCACGCTCGTGCTTGCGGATGCGTCGTACCAGCTCGTAGCCATCCATCACTGGCATGTTGCAGTCGGTGATGAGCAGGTCGAATGCCGACGCCTTCCACAAGCGCAGCGCTTCCTCGCCGTTCTCCGCCTGCTGCGCCGTCTGCCCCAATTGCTCGAGCTGCTGCACCAGCATCATGCGGTTGATCGGGTGGTCGTCCACCACCAGCACGCGCAGGGCGCCGACGGGTAGATCGCGAACTTCCGGCGACTCCGCGACCGTCGGCAGCGGCTCCAGCCGCGGCAGGCAAAGGCTCACCGCAATCCGCGTTCCAACACCCGTCTCGCTTCGCATCTCCAGTTGTCCATCCATCATGTCCACCAGCCGGCGGCAGATGCTCAGGCCCAGACCAGTGCCTCCACGTCCCGCACTCATGCTGCCGGCCACCTGGGTGAATGGCTGGAACAACCGTTTCTGATCTGCTTCGGCAATGCCGATCCCGCTGTCCTCGACCACCAGCGTCAGTTGCAGACGCTCTTCGTCCACCGGGCGGGCTGCCAACTCCACGCGGATGGAACCCTGGTCGGTGAACTTGATGGCATTGCTGACGAGGTTCGAGAGAATCTGCTTGTAGCAGGACGGGTCCACCAGCACATCATCCTGGCACTGGATATCCAGACTCAGCGACAGTTGCAGCCCCTTCTGCCGCGCCAGCCCCTCGAAGACCCGGATCACTGTCTCGGTCAGGGCGCGGGGCGACTGACGACCGGGCTCGAGCGTCATGCGTCCGGACTCGATCTTGGCGATGTCGAGGATGTCGCCGATCAGTGCCAGCAGGGAGTCGGCAGAGCTGCGAGCCACCCGGATCGCCTCACGATCCAGGCGCTCGCGTTTCAGGGCCAATTCGAGCATGCCGGTGATGGCGTTCAGCGGCGTGCGAATCTCATGGCTCATCGTGGCGAGAAAACTGCTCTTCGCCACATTGGCCGATTCCGCCTGCTCCTTGGCCTGGCGCAGCTCGCCGATCAGCCGGTTGCGCTCGGTGATGTCCACCCAGCCACAGATCAGGCCACGGACGCGCTGCCTGGCATCGCGATAGGGAATCGCCCAGCAGGAGACCTCCAGCACGGAGTCGCGCAGGTGCAACTGCTGGTCTCGGAACTGTGCCTCCCCCTGTTCCAGGGCACGTTGGCTCAGCTCATCCAGTACCCTCAACTCTCCCTCGGCATCGGCATGCAGACCGTCAACCTTTGCCAGCCGCCGGCCGATCAATGCTTCACGCGGCACGCCGATGGCTTCGATGAAACTGCGGTTGCAGGTGATGGTGCAGCCATCCAGGTCCCGCACCGACAGCGGAAAGGGGATCCCATCGATCAGTGAACGCTTGAAGGCCAACTGGTCGTTCAAGCGATGCTGTTCCCGCTCGCGCCGGCGGACCTGGCGGCGCAGGTAGAAAACCCAAGCGGCAAACACCATCGCCACGAGCAGAAAGATCACTCCCACCTGATAGAGCCGAGCCTGGTACTCGATCCAGCTGCCATCGACATCTTCGGCCCGGGTGTACCAGCGGTTGATGAGGCTGCCCAGCTCGTCCGGGGAAATGGACAGCAATGCCTTGTCGAGGATGCTCTGCAATTCAGGTGCGTCGCGGGAAACGGCGAAGGCGAAGCGGCCCGGGTCCCGGCCGACGGTGTCAGCGATGCGGAGCCGCCCCGGAAAGTAGCGGCTGATCAGGAACGTGGAAGACGCCATCGCATGCAGCGCCGCGTCGAACCTGCCCTCAACGACGCCAGAAAGCCCCCGGATGCCGGTTTCCACCTCCTGCAGCAGCACCTTGGGGTAGTGCTCGCGAATGTACGGGATCAGCAAATGCCCGGCCGGAATGGCGAGCCTGCGCCCGTCGAGGTCGTCTAGCCCCTGCGGGCTGTTGTCGGAGTCCCGCACCACCAGCACGCTGCTGGTGCTGAAGTACGGGCGGGTGAAGCTGAGACCCTGGCTGCGCTCAGGGGTGGAGAACAGCGTGGCAGCCATGTCGGCCCGACCGGCGTTCAGGTCGGCGAGCAGGTCCCGGGCCGAGGAGCGCGCGCTGACTTCGAACTCCAGCCCCGTCCTTTGCTGGATCAGATCCAGGAGGTCCGGCACGATGCCTCGGAAACGGCCCTGGCTGTTGAAGAAGGTCATGGGCTCGAAGGTTTCATCGACCACCAGCCGTGCGGGGCTATGCCGCTCCAGCCAATGCATCTCGCGTTTGGTGAGCTGGGGACGAAGATTGTCCAGGAACATGCCCGAGCCACCGCCCCAGCGCTTCACGATTTCAGCGCTCATGGTCTCCGGGATCGCAGCGATCGCCGCGTTGAGAATCCGCAGCAAGCTTTCATTGCCCTGGGCTACTGAAAAACTCACGCCCACGCCATCGAACCCGGCGAAGTTGGTCATGCGCAGGTTGATGAGGTAGCCCTGCCTTATCAGGTAGTTGGCGGCGATGGCGTCGCCGATGAAGACATCGCTCTGGTCGAACGCCACCGACTGCAGCGCACTGCGCACCGAGTCGTAGCGTAAAGAACGTGCATCGGGGTAAGCCTGGCAGAGCTTTTCCAGGCTCGGGCCTTCCGCGGAATAGGCCAGACGCAGTCCGTCGAGGTTTCCCGACGCGGCACGCCGGTCATCGATGCGCGTCACCATTACCGGCTGCTGCTGCATGTAAGCGATGGTCTGGGACAGGCCGGGGCTGGCGGAGTCCCCGTCCATGCTGTTGCCCAACAGGTCGATCTTCCCTTTGCGCAGGGCGTCGCGAGCCAGCTCCCGATCTGCAAAGCGCACCACTTCGGTCTCGACACCGATGGACTGGGTGATCAACCGCACGAAGTCGGCAGTCACGCCTTCGTAATCCTGGCCACTGGCGGTGATGTCGAATGGCGGAAAATCGGGCTCGTTGGTGCCGATCCGCAGGACGCGCTTCTCCCGCAGCCAGAGTCTGTCCTGCTCCTTCAGTGGCACTCGCAGGTCCCGGGCCTGGGAGCGCCCCAGCAGTTCCAGGCTGCGTTGATCCTCCGCCATGCAAATCGAGGGCAGCAGCGTACCGGCGAGCAGGAGGCAGATGAACAGGGCGAAAGGACGCATGGGGACTATCAGACCAGGGCGTTGCGGTTGGCGAACTCCACCAGTTCGATCAGGGAACGAGCATTGAGCTTGAGGAGCAGGCGGGTCTTGTAGGTACTGACGGTCTTGTTGCTGATGAACATTTCCTCGGCAATGTCCTTGTTGCTGTAGCCATTGGCGAGGAACTTGAGCACCACCAGCTCGCGGTCGGACAGGCGCTCGATCATATCGTTCTCATCGGGCAGGCCGACCTGCCGCTTGCCGGACCTGATCACGTCGCTGGGGAAGTAGCTGTAGCCGGACAGCACCGCGCGCACCGCCGCGATCACTTCGGCGAGGTCGCCTTCCTTGCAGACGAAGCCTGCTGCGCCGGCCTGCATGCAGCGGGTCGCATAGTGGTTTGGGTTCTGCCCGGTCAGCACCAGCACCCGCAGCGGCAGGTCCAGCGCGTGAAGGCGGCCAATGACATCCAGGCCGCCGAGCTTGGGAATACCAATGTCGAGGATCACCAGATCCGGCTGGTGCTCCCGCGCCAGGCCGATGGCATCCACGCCGTTGTCCGTCTCCGCGACGACTGCATAACCTTCGCGATCCAGCAGCAGGCGTACGGCAAGGCGAATGACCGGGTGATCGTCGACGATCATCACCTTGTAGGCAGACTCGCTTCCAGGTTCGAGGAAATCATCCAGATTGACCATTTTGCTCACAGCATCGCTCCCTTGGCGCGGTTTGGTGGCTGCCACGATAGAGAAGCGACCTGCACTGTCGACCCCAGAAACAGACCGGCTACAGCATTAAGGAATCTACCTACCTCACCTTGCGTTTCCTCCTACAACGGGGAGCTGATATCGGCGGCGATACGTGCTCGGTTCCGGGCGGATGGCGGTTATTTCCATGGCCACCAGCGCTCCCGAGAAACGCAGCGCCCCACCATTTCCAACTGTTCCTGGCACGCCGGCCGACAGCCCCATGGCAAATTGCACGACGGGCGTCACAAGCCTCATCTATGCTCCTGTAGCCCCTCAGGGATGGGGTTAAGGAGCTGCTGCAATGCCGCAAAAGTTCGCTGAGCGTCGTTTTCCTCTGCACGTGCACATCAGTGCGCTCTTCACCCTGCTTCTATTGTTCACCGGTGTGGTTCTGGGCCTGTTCAACTATCGCCAGACCAGCCAGATCATCCTTTCCAGCAGCGATGAACTCTTCGGCCGCATCAGCCAGGAAGTGGAAACCGACCTGCAGCAGACCTACCAGCCCATCTACCACCTGCTCAACCTGCTGGCCCTGGGTGGAACCAACCAGCGCCTGAACAGCTTCGACCGCCTGGACATCCTTCTCAGGCCCCTGACCCAGTCCCTGCAGGACAATCCCAAGCTGACGGCGCTCTACGTCGGCTATGACGATGGCGACTTCTTCATGGTCCGCCACCTTCGCAACGACGCGCTGAAAAAGACCTTCAATGCCCCACCGAATGCGGTTTATCAGGTCTGGAGCATCGAGCGGGACAACCTGACACGCGCCCGATCCCTGACCTTCTTCTTCGACGGCCAGCTCAACGAGATAGTCCGTCGCCAGGAACTGAAGGAGCGCTACGATCCGCGCAGCCGCCCCTGGTTCTACAAGGCACTGGAAGCGGATGAGCCGATCACCACGGCCCCCTATGTGTTCTTCTCCAGCGGCGCGGTCGGCACGACCCTGGCGCGTCCCGGCGGCAGCGATTCGGTGGTAGGCGCCGACCTGACCCTGGACGACCTGTCGGCCACGCTGGCCAGCCACCGGGTCACGTCTTCGACCGAAGTGGTCCTTTACCAGCCCGATGGCCGTGCGGTTGCCTACCCCGACACCAGCAAGCTGGTCAAACGCATCAACGGTTCGCCCGAACTGGGCGAGGTGAAGGACTTCAGCCCGCCGCTCGCCGCCCTGATCAACCTCCCCGGGCAGGAAGACCTGCGCACCAGCGCGGAAATCGGTGATCGCCGCTGGGTCATCGCGCGCCAGCATCTCGCCGAAGGCGGACCCAAGGGCCTGCATCTGGCCATCCTCGCCCCCGAGGACGAACTGCTGGACGATGCCTACCGCATTCGCTGGCAGGGCGCGATGCTGACGCTGGCCATCCTGCTGCTGTGCATCCCGCTCGGCGTGCTGCTCTCGCGCATCGTGGTCAAGCCGCTGCGGGCGCTGGTGGTTCAGGCAGAAGCCATTCGCAGCTTCAATTTCAGCCTACCCGCCATGGGGCGTTCGCCAGTGCTGGAGGTGGACCAGTTGGCGGTTTCCATGGCGCGGATGAAGGAAACCATCTCCAGCTTCCTGGAGATCGCGTCCAGCCTCTCGGCGGAGAACCGCTTCGACAACCTGCTACGCCGCGTCCTGGACGAAACCATCGACATCAGCGAAGCCTCCGGCGGCCTGCTTTACCTGATCGACAACCAGAAGGGCCGCCTGGAACCCCACGGCCTGTTCCTCAACGACCAGGAACAGGATCTGGAAGCCCACGGCATCCGCGGCTTCGGCCTGGAAAGCCCGGCCATGCCGCACTGGCTCGACCTGCCGTCCCACGGTGGTCCGAGCCAGGTGTGCTCTTTCGGCTACGACCAGGCCGGCGCCTATCGGGACCTGCTGCAAACCCTGGAAAGCCCGCGAGTGCACCTGGTCAGCACCGGCCTGCATAACCGCCAGGGCATCACCATTGGCGTGCTGGTCCTTCTCCACCGCGACACGGGCAAGGAATCTCGCCCCGCCATCCTCAGGCCGGAACGCATCGCCTTCGTCGAAGCCATTTCCGGCGTCGCCGCGCTGTGCATCGAAAGCCAGCGCCTGCTGGAGAAACAGAAGCAATTGCTGGACGCCTTCATCCAGCTGATGGCCGGCGCCATCGACGCCAAGAGCCCCTACACCGGTGGCCACTGCCAGCGCGTTCCGGAAATCACGCTGATGCTGGCCCGTGCTGCCGCCGCCAGCAACGAGACGGCGTTCCGTGGTTTCCAACCCACGGACGAAGAATGGGAAGCCCTGCACATCGCCGCCTGGCTGCACGATTGCGGCAAGGTGACCACCCCCGAGTATGTGGTGGACAAGGCCACCAAGCTGGAAACCCTGAACGACCGCATCCATGAAGTCCGCACCCGCTTCGAGGTGCTCAAGCGCGACGCCTGGGTGCGCTACTGGCAGGCCCTGGCCCAGGGCGCCGACGAGAACGAACAGGCACGGCTGCGTGACGCGGAACTGGCCGCGCTGGACGACGACTTCGCCTTCATCGCCCGCTGCAACCTGGGTGGCGAAGCCATGGCCGAAGCTGATCAGGAACGCCTGAAAGGCATCGCCGCACGCACCTGGACCCGCACCCTGGACAACCGCCTGGGCGTGTCCTGGGAAGAGGCGCAGCGACTGGCGCGTACGCCGCCGCAAACCTTGCCGGTGGAGGAAAACCTGCTGGCCGACCGGCCCGACCATCTCTTCGAGCGCCCCGCCACTGATTTGATGCCTCCGGACAACCCGTGGGGCTTCAAGCTGCAGGTGCCCGAATACAAGTTCAATCGGGGCGAGCTGCACAACCTGTCGGTCAGCCGCGGCACGCTGACCGATGAAGAGCGCTACATCATCAACCACCACATCGTGCAAACCATCCTGATGCTCAACCACCTGCCCTTCCCCGCGCATCTGGCGAACGTGGCGGAGATCGCCGGTGGGCACCACGAGAAGATGGACGGCACCGGCTACCCGAAGCGCCTGACCCGGGAAGAAATGAGCCTTCCAGCGCGGATGATGGCCATCGCCGACATTTTTGAAGCACTGACGGCGGTGGACCGCCCCTACAAAAAGGGCAAGACCCTCTCCGAGGCGCTGGGGATCATGACCGGCATGTGCCGCGGCGCCCACATCGACCCCGACCTGTTCGGCCTGTTCATCCGTTCCGGGGTGTACATGGACTACGCCAGGCGCTTCCTGAAGCCGGAGCAGGTCGACCAGGTGGATGAGGAGGCGGTGTTGGCGAAAGCGGGTTTGGCTTGAGCCGCCCGCGTACGGATCGATCGAGGCGCCCCCCCTTGTAGGGGCGAACTTATTCGCCAAGGGCGACGAAGCGGCCCCTGGCAAAACGGCAGACAGACCCGTGGTCGGCTTGGCGATTGAAATCGTCCCTGCAGCAATTCGCAGGCAACAAAAAAGGGCGCCAACAGGCGCCCTTCTTCCATCCGACATCGCACTCAGGCGTTGACCGGATTCTCCGGGTACCACACGTCGATCAGCGGGCTGACGGTGGAACCGGCCAGCTCGGCGTGGCCCTTCTGCAGCCAGGCTTCCACCTGGGTACGCTGCTCGGCGGTTACCGAACCACGCTTGCCGAGGCAAACGAAACCGTAGTCCTCGGCACCGATGAAGCCCAGGCCGTTGCTTTCGATCGCTTCGTCGATGAAACGCTCGAAGAACACCGAAACCGCTTCCGGATTCAGACCCTCCTTGTAGCTGAGGGTGAGTTCGAAACCCAGTTCCTGGAATTCATCGACGCAAAGCTTCTTGCGCAGGCGGCGGGAGCGATTGGTGGCCATAAGGCAGTTCCTCGGCAGAAATGACGGGCGGCACTCTAGCAGCTTCCGTCGCAACTTGCCCGCTCGCGGCGCACCCGAGGTTGCACTTGCAGACGAAATGAGTCGCGAACCCATAGCGTTGGGGCGGTGTTACGGCATAATGCGCCGATTTCCCGAACCCTCGTGGGAACAGTCACCATGTCATCTTCTTTCGTTACCCGCCCTCGCCAGGAGGGCAAGCTTTGATGTTCAAGTCCATTCGTACCCTTACCCTTGCTGCCCTGATTCTCCCCGTTGCCCTGCCGCTGTCCGCCGCCCAGGTCAACACTAGCCTTCCCGCCAAGGTGCAGAAGGCCCTGACCGCCAACAAGATTTCCGCCAATTCGCTGTCCCTGGTGACCCTGCCGCTCACCGGCCCGGGCGCCCAGACGCTGGTCAACGCCGACGTGTCGGTAAACCCCGCGTCCACCATGAAGCTGATCACCACCTACGCCGCCCTTGAGCTGCTCGGCCCCACCTACCAGTGGAAGACCGAGTTCTACGCCGACGGCCCGCTGAAGGACGGCGTGCTCAACGGCAACCTCTACCTCAAGGGTGGCGGCGATCCCAAGCTGAACATGGAAAAGCTCTGGCTGATGATGCGCGACCTGCGCGCCAACGGCGTGCGCGAGGTCACCGGCGACCTGGTGCTGGATCGCAGCTACTTCAACCACCCGCAGCTGCCGTCCTTCAACGACGACGGCGGCGACGACAACAAGCCCTTCCTGGTCGGCCCGGACTCGCTGCTGATCAACCTCAAGGCCGTGCGCCTGATCGCCCGCGCCGAAGGTGGCAAGGCCAGCCTGGCCATGGAGCCGCCGCTCGAGAACATCCGCATCGAGAACAAGCTGCAGGTGACCAAGGCCGCCAAGTGCCCCTCCTGGCCCGACGTGCGCTATAACCCGGTGACCCAGTTCGACGGCACCACCCTGATCGCCAGCGGAAAGCTGCCGGAAGGCTGCAGTGCCCAGACCTACATGTCCCTGCTCGACCATCCGGGCTACGCCGCCGGCGCCGTTCGCGCGTTCTGGAAGGAGCTCGGCGGCACCATCAACGGCAAGGACCGCGCGGGCGACGTGCCCAAGGACGCCAAGCTGCTGGCCCGCTCCTTCTCCCCGGACCTGGTTGAAGTCATCCGCGACATCAACAAGTACAGCAACAACACCATGGCCCAGCAGCTGTTCCTCAGCATCGGCGCGCGCTACCGCACCGATGCCGACGGCGACGACGCAAAGGCCGCACAACGGGTGATCCGCAACTGGCTGGCGAAGAAGGGCATCACCGCGCCGCACCTGGTGATGGAAAATGGTTCGGGCCTGTCGCGCAACGAGCGGGTCAGCGCCCGCGAGATGGCCACCATCCTCCAGGCCGCCTGGCAGAGCCCCTACGCGGCCGAGTTCATTTCCTCGCTGCCGCTGGTGGCGATGGACGGCACCATGCGCAAGCGCCTGCGCCGCACGGCCCTGGAAGGTGAGGCCCACATCAAGACCGGCACCCTGAACACGGTCCGAGCCATCGCCGGCTTCAGCCGCGACAGCAATGGCAACACCTGGGCTGTCGTGGCAATCCTCAACGATTCACGCCCCTGGGGCGCATCGGCGATTCTCGACCAGGTGCTGGTGGACCTGTACCGCCAGCCCAAGGGCGTCGCCGGCGCCAACTGACCCCGATGGCCGCCGTGCGGGCGGCCATCGTTCATTCCGCGATACGGATCTGGTTGCGCCCTGCCTGCTTCGCCGCATAGACGGCGGCATCCACGCGGCGCAGCAGATCGTCGGCATCTTCCCCATCTCGCCAGGCGGCGCAGCCGAAGCTGGCGGTTACCCGCCCCACCCCCGCCACGTTCTCCTTCGCCAGCGCCTGCCATAGCGCCTGGGCGACCTGGAATGCCTGCTCGACATTGGTGTCGGGGCAGAGCACGACGAACTCTTCACCGCCCAGCCGGCACAGCACGTCGATGCGCCGCAGGCGCTCGCCGACCCGCAGGCACAACGCCTTGAGCACCCGGTCCCCGGCCTCGTGGCCATGGCAGTCGTTGATCTGCTTGAAATGGTCGACATCCAGCATCACCAGCGCCAGCGGGCCTTCGCGGCGTTCGGCGCGAGCGATCTCCAGGTCCAGGCGCTCCTGGAAATAGCGCCGGTTGTAGACGCCGGTCAGGGCATCGGTGATCGAGAGCGCACGCAACTCCTGCTCCACCAGCTTCAGCCCGGTGATGTCTGTGATGTAGCCATGCCAGAGCACGGCGCCATCCTCCCCGCGTTCGGGTACCGACTCCCCGCGTAGCCAGCGCAGGCCCTGGCGCGGCAGTAGCACGCGGAAATCCTCGCGCCAGGGTGTGAGCAATTCGGCGGAGCGGCGGATCGAGCTCTGCACCCGCTCCAGGTCATCGGGATGGACGCGCTCCAGCAGGCCCATCGCATCTTCCCGCACGGTTTCCGGGTCCACTTCGAAGACTTCGAGGATACCGGCGCTGGTGTAGGGGAAGCTGAAGTGCTCGTTCGGCTCCATGCGAAACTGGTAAAGCACGCCGGGCACCCGCGCGCTGAGCTTCTCCAGCAGGCGATCACGGGCCTCCAGGGCCTGCTGCACGTGCTTGCGCTCGGTGATGTCGATCGCCACGCCGAGGTAGCCCACCAGCACTTCGCGCTCGTCACGCACACCCGTGAGGATCAGGCTGCCGGTGAGGCGACTGCCATCGCGGCGCTGGAAGGTCCATTCCTGTTCGTCGAAGCGGTCGTCCGCCGTGACCTCCTCCATATAGGCCTGGAAATCCGGGACCAGCTTGCCCAGGCGCTGCCCGAGCGCCCGACAGCGCTCCGCTACCTCACTCTCCAGATGCAGCACCACCGGATGACGGCCGATCATTTCCACGGCCCGGTAGCCGAACATGCGCTCGGCGCCGACATTGAACTGAAGGATGGCACCACGCAGGTCGGTGCTGACGATCGCGACCTGGGTCGCGGCGTTCAGCAGGCTGCGGAGCTGGCCGTGAGCCATGGCCAGTTGCAGCTCCACCGCCTTGCTGGAGCTGATGTCGGTCTGGGTGCCGATCATTCGCTGGGGCAGGCCATCGACGCCCCGCTCCACCACCTTTCCGCGATCCAGCACCCAGATCCAGCGGCCGTCCTTGTGCAGCATGCGGTGCTGGCTCTGGTACACCGCGCTGGCGCCGCGCAGGTGGCGTTCGAGCTCCGCCCGCGCCAGCGGCTGGTCCTGGGGATGGATCAGCCGCCCGCGCGCCTCGAAGCTGTCATCCACCTCGTCCTCCGCGTAGCCGAGCATGGTTTTCCAGCCACGGGAGAGGAAAAAGCGCCCGGACTGGGGTTCCCAGTCCCAGACACCGTGCCCGGCGCCATCCAGGGCGAAGCTCCAGCGTTCCTCGCTGAGCTGCAGCTCGATCTCGCGCTCACGCAACGCTTCGGTGCGCTCGGCCACCAGCGCCAGGGCGCTCTGCCGCTGGTTGATCATCAGCAGCAGGTAGCCGGCCAGCAGCAGCGTGAATACCAAGCCGCTGATCGCCACCAGATCGGCCGTGGACAATGTGTCCTCCGCGAGGAAGTCCGCGCTGGGGACCACCTCCAGCAGGTACTGGCGGTCGCCGAAGGGCACCACGCGACGTTGCAACAGATCGCTCTCCGGAGCCTCGGCACTCTGGTAGATCAGTTGCTCGTGACCGTCCTCGCTGACATCGCTGACCCGCATCACCAGGCTCGCCAGGTTGTCCGGCGCGATGGCCGCTTCCATTTCCAGGTTGAGACTGAACACCGACACCACGAAACCACGCAGACGCTCATCGCTTGGCGGAGTGCCGTCGTAAACCGGTGCCAGCATGACCACGCCGCTGGCCTCACGCTCCACCACGCCAATCACCCGCACCCGCTCGGTAACGGTGACGCCATGGCTGCTCCGCGCCTTGGCGATGGCGGCACGGCGCGGCGGATTGGAGTTCAGGTCCATCCCCAGCGGCACCTGGTCGATGCGCGAGGTCACGCTGTAGTAGACCGGGAAATACTCCGGCCGAAGCGGACTGGTCACCAGGCTGTCGCCCTTCAGGTCGCGGATGGCGAAGCCCGCCATTCCCTCTTCACGGGCGCGGGCCTCGAACTGCTCCCGCTCGTTTCCGGCGATGCGCGGCACCCACGAATAGACCAGGGTGTCGCCCAGCAGGGGGCCGACGAATCCCTGGAATTCGCCAAGGGTGACTTCATGGGAATTGTTGAAGAAGCGCTGGACGGCATCCAGTTCCTTGAGCTGCCCGTCCAAACGCTCCTGGATGCGGCTGATGCGCTCGCCAGCGGCCAGATTGAAACGCGCGCGCAACTGGTTCTCTTCGACGCTGCGCACCGCCTGGCTGAGCAGGAGGGTAAGCGCCGCACCGCCGAAGACGACCAACAGGCAAACCAGCCACACCAGCGGGCGGCCGGACAGCAATGCCGACAGGGTCAGTTTTTCCGGCGCAAGCGACTGCATGCTCACATCTCGAATCTGGGTGTGGAAATACCGTCCCTGTGAGCATCAACATAGCTAGGTGGTGGCACTTTGCCTAGGCGCGCGCATGGGCAGCCGACCGTCCCAGGCAAACGCCGGACGGCCGGAGCCCCGGCGGGTCCATCGGAAAGCTGGCAGCGAGGCGCGCAGGCGCCTCAGCGGGTGGTCAGGCGCCAGGCGCGGTGGATCTTCGCATTGCGTGCGAAGTCCGGGTCCAGGGTCTCGGCGCTGATTTCGGTAACCGCGTAGCGCGACTCCAACCCCTCATCCAGCTGGAATTTGCGGAAGTTGTTGGAGAAGTACAGGACGCCACCGGGCGCCAGGCGCGCCATGGCCAGGTCCAGCAGCTGGACGTGGTCGCGCTGCACGTCGAATACCCCCTCCATGCGCTTGGAGTTGGAAAAGGTCGGCGGGTCGATGAAGATCAGGTCGTACTCGCCACGGTCCTCCGCGAGCCAGGCCATCACGTCGCCCTGCTGCAGCTTGTGCTTGTCGGAGAAGCCGTTCAGCGACAGGTTGCGCCGCGCCCAGTCCAGGTAGGTCTTGGACAGGTCGACGCTGGTGGTGGTGCGCGCACCGCCCTTGGCCGCGTGCACGCTGGCAGTGGCCGTGTAGCAGAAGAGGTTGAGGAAGCGCTTCCCGGCCGCCTCGCGCTGGATGCGCAGGCGGATCGGGCGGTGGTCGAGGAACAGGCCGGTGTCCAGATAGTCGGTGAGGTTCACCAGCAGCTTCACGCCGCCTTCGCTCACTTCCGTGAAACGTCCTTCGCTGCCTTGGCGCTCGTACTGGCGGGTACCGCTCTGGCGCTCGCGACGCTTGACCACCACGCGGGCCGGGTCCACATCCAGCGCCAGGGGGATCGCCGCCAGGGCGTCGAGCAGGCGTGCCTGGGCCTTTTCCGGGTCGATGGAACGGGGCGGCGCGTACTCCTGCACGTGCACCCAGTCGCCATAGAGGTCGACGGCCAGGGCGTATTCGGGCATGTCGGCGTCATAGAGGCGGTAGCACTGGATGCCGTCCTTGCGCGCCCACTTGCCCAGTTGCTTGAGGTTCTTCTGCAGGCGGTTGGCGAACATCTGCCCGCCCTCGGAGAGACGCGCGGGCTCGGCGCGCGGAGTGGCACGATCGCCCTCCCCGGCCGCACGCCGTTCACCGGTCACGAACTGCTCCGGCAGTACCTTGAGCAGCAGCAACTTGCACGCCAGGGCGCCGTTCCAGAAGGCGTATTGCTTGTGGCTACGGATACCCATGCGCTTGCCCAGTTCCGGCGCGCCAGTGAATACCGCCGCTTCCCAGCCCATGCAGGCCTGGCGCAGGCGCTCGCCGAGGTTCTGGTAGAGGTAGAGCAGGCTGGCTTCGTCGCCCAGTCGTTCACCATAGGGCGGGTTGCTGATGACCAGGCCCTTCTGGTTCTGGTCCGGACGCGGCTCGAAGGTCGCAAGCTCGCCCTGATAGATATTCACCCAGTCGCCGAGGCCGGCGCGCTCGATGTTGTTGCGACCCGGCTGGATCAGGCGCGGGTCCGCTTCATAGCCACGAATCCACAGCGGCGGCCTGGCCAGGCCCGCATCGGCGCGAACCTGGGCTTCTTCATGAAGCTTCTTCCACAGCGCCGGTACGTGACCCAGCCAGTTGGAGAAACCCCAGCGCTCGCGCTTGAGGTTGGGTGCCATGTCGGCGGCCATCATCGCGGCCTCGACCAGGAAGGTACCGACACCACACATGGGGTCGGCCAGGGCTCCACCCTCGGCAGCGATCCGCGGCCAGCCGGCACGGATCAGGATGGCCGCAGCCAGGTTCTCTTTCAGCGGTGCGGCGCCCTGCTGCAGGCGGTAGCCACGCTGGTGCAGGCTGTGGCCGGCCAGGTCGATGGAGAGGATCGCCTCGCCCTTCTCCAGGCGCAGGTGGATGCGCAGGTCCGGGTTCACCTTGTCCACGGAGGGGCGCACGCCGTCGGCGCTGCGCAGCTTGTCCACCACCGCGTCCTTGACCTTGAGGGCACCGAAGTGGGTGTTGTCGATACCCGAACCGTGGCCGCTGAACTCGACCGCCAGGCTGCCGCTGGGCATCAGGTGGTCATGCCAGTCCACCGCCAGCACGCCCTGGTAGAGGTCCTCGGCGTTCTGCACCGGGAAGCGCGACAGCACCAACAGTACCCGGTTCGCCAGGCGGGACCAGAGACAGAGGCGGTACGCGGTTTCCAGGTCGCCCTGGCCACGCACGGCGGCAACCTGCTCGCGTACCTCCTGCAGTCCGAGTTGCGCAGCCTCTTCGGCCAGCAGGCCTTCCAGGCTCTTCGGGCAGGTGAGGAAAAGTTCGTAGCGGTCCGACATTGGAATTCCAGGGCCCATTCGAGGCGATCAGCGGCACAGAACCTGATCTGTGCGGTAACAAAATATGTGACGTAAGGTCGCAGAACGGCCCTTCGTCGGAATGAAAAGTCGCCAGATTCGCGCGCCAAATGAAATGGCACTGCGACATCATCCATCTGGCCAGCCCCTAAACCACGGGGGTTAGACCGAAAAGTGGCAAAAAATGCTTCCGTCAGCTTATGGCCGTTGCCACCTACAAGTTACGTCCTTATGACAAAACGATCATTCACATGCCTGGGGGCATTGGTTAGAAATCAGCTTAACCCGCCGCCGCAATGGCAGTGGATGAAGGGGCGTCACGCCGGCAACGCACCTTCGGGGCAGAGCACTTTCTGCCAGGTTCCACCTGTGGAACCAATGGACATAACAGTCAACAAATGAGGGCTACACCCTATGAGAAGACTTAAGCGTGATCCGATGGAACGAGCATTCTTGCGCGGCTATCAGCACGGCATCAATGGCAAATCCCGCGATCTTTGTCCTTTCACCCATCCCACCACACGGCAAGCCTGGATCAACGGTTGGCGCGAGGGCCGTGGCGACAACTGGGATGGCTACACCGGCGCCGCCGGTATTCATCGTCTGAACGAACTCCACGCCGTCGGCTGACACTGGATCACACCGACTTCACCAAGCACGCCCCATCCGGGCGGCGGGCGCAAGCCCAGGGGCTCCCTTAGAGGGAGCCCTTTTTATTTGGGCTCGATATTCACTTCGGCAGTCCGGCGATGGCGTCCACCGCCTCGCGGATCAGCGCCGGCCCCTTGTAGATGAAGCCGGAGTAGATCTGCACCAGGCTTGCGCCAGCAGCGATCTTCTCCGCGGCATGACGGCCTTCAGTGATGCCGCCGACCGCGATGATCGGCAGACGGCCGCCCAGCTCACCGGCCAGCACTTTCACGGTGTTGGTGCTCTTGTCGCGCACCGGCGCGCCGGACAGGCCGCCAGCCTCATCGCCATAGGGCAAGCCTTCGACGCCTTCACGACCGAGGGTGGTGTTGGTGGCGATCACCGCATCCATGCCCGACTCCAGCAGTGCCTGGGCAACCATCGCGGTTTCTTCGTCGCTCATATCCGGTGCGATCTTGATGGCCAGCGGCACGTGCCTGCCGTGCTGGGCGGCCAGGCTTTCCTGGCGGCTGCGCAGCGCTTGCAGCAGTTGCTTCAGCGAGTCGCCGAATTGCAGGCTGCGCAGGCCGGGGGTATTCGGCGAGCTGACGTTCACGGTCACGTAGCTGGCGTGGGCGTACACCTTGTCCAGGCAGATCAGGTAGTCATCCACCGCGCGCTCGACAGGCGTGTCGAAGTTCTTGCCGATATTGATGCCCAGCACGCCGTCGTACTTGGCCGCACGGACGCGTGCTAGCAGGTGGTCTACACCCTGGTTGTTGAAGCCCATGCGATTGATGATGGCTTCGGCCTGGGGCAGGCGGAACAGGCGCGGCTTGGGGTTGCCCGGCTGCGGACGGGGAGTCACGGTGCCGATCTCGACGAAGCCGAAGCCCAGCTGGGCGAAGCCGTCGATGGCGTCGCCGTTCTTGTCCAGGCCAGCGGCCAGGCCTACCGGGTTGGGAAACTCCAGCCCCATCACCTTCACCGGCAGGCTCGCCGGCGCCTTGGTCAGCAGGCGGTTGAGACCGAGACGGCCACCGGCACCGATCAGGTCGATGGACAGTTCGTGGGAAGTTTCCGGGGATAGGGAGAAGAGCAGCTCGCGGGCCAGTTTGTACATGGTCGGTCGGGCATCGATCGGCGATATGGGCCGGCGATTATAGCTGCGCAGCCCCCGTCACGCGAGGCGGCGCAGGCTGAGGAGCTTGCCGTCGGCGGAAAAGTCCAGCTCGAAGGTACCGCGCACCCCCGCATGCCCCAGGTGCGGGCGCAGATGCCGGGCCGGCAGGCTGACCTTGCGGCCGTCACGGCTGCGCAACAGCACACGGTTGGCCCGACCTTGATAGACTGCGAGGAATTCGTCCGCAGTCAGGGAAATATCCAGCACCAGGCTGGGCATGGAGGCATCCTCGACAATGAAGAGCTGGATTCTGCCACACCATCCGTTCGCTCTCGCTCCTCGCCAGGCAGAATTGTCCGACACCCGGTTCGCACAGCCGGCAAGCCTCTGCCACACTGCCAGCCGTGACCGGGGAGTATTCAGGCCATGAGTGAGATGCAGCCAACACCTTTGAGCGCCCGTCTGGCTGCAATCGCCCAGCGTTTTGGCTTCGGCAATTCGCCTCGCAAGGTGTTCGAGCGAGCCAGCCAGCTGCGCCTGCCCTTCCAGCAACTGCAACTGCCCGAGGACACCATCTGGTGGCAGTCCGGCCCACCATTGCAGCGGCTGGTGGAGTTACCACGCGGAGCGCTGTCCGGCCCGGTCCAGGACGACAAGGCTGAAGCCCATGCCGTTCTGGTAGGGGTGGTCAAGCGCAGCGAACAGCGCCTTCCCAGCTTCGACCTGCGCCAGATCGACGGACTTTGCGGCAACGACCACACACCGACGCCCTCCCCCAGCTTCGAGGACTACCTGGCCGCCCTGGACAGCCGCAAGGTGCGAATCATCAGCTACAAGGACTTCGTCAAGGCCATCAGCCTGCCCCTGCCGCGTTTCCTCGCCGGCGAGCCCATCAGCCTGCTCCGGGCCGACTGGTACGGCTATCGCGTGTTCTGGAGCGGCGAGCAGCACGTCGAGGCCTTCGCCGCCTCCATCGCCTATGCCCGACTGCGCGCACTGGAAGCCACCCTCCCCGCCGAGATCACCGACTACAGCCTCGATCCCGACGGCCTGGCCGTGCTGGACGAGCGCTACCACGTCCTGGCGATGCCAGCGCAGGCCTGGAGCGATCCGGCTTTCATGGGTCTGCTGCTGGACGGTGGTATCCCCTATTCGCGCCTGACCATCCTGCGCAACTCCGGCACCCCGGAGTTCATCCTGCTGCCCAAGAAGCACGCCGAAGCCACTGCGTTGGGTGAAGGCTTGCGGCTGGCCGGGGCAGCGGATGTGGTGAAGTACCTGCGGGCGTTGGGCTAGGCCCGCCGCCTCCCTTCAGAGCCGGTGCGCACGGCGCACCCGCCACCAACTCCGTAGCCTGGAAGAAATCCGGGGAACGCCCCTTCGCCTAGCCAGTAGGTTGGCCCGAGCTCTGCGAGGCCCAACGCTGGGGAAAACCCGGATTGTTGGGTTTCGCTTCGCTCTACCACAACCTACGCCAACCCCAAGCGCTGTCCCTGTAGGGACAAATTCATTCGTCGGTCTACGATTTGCTGCGCATCACCAGACCTTTCGCGCGCGCAAAAAAAGCCCCGCCGGAGCGGGGCTAGAGCACTAAAAACTTACTGCATCACGGGCATCAGGGAATGCATACGCCGTGCTGACCGCTCTGGGCCAGGTCCATGAGTTCGCGGTTGGCCACTGCGTACATGGCGTAGTCGGTGGCGGTGGAGGCGCGCAGTTCGACCAGCATGGCCTTCCAGCGATCCACCAGGGCACGGTGCTGATCCAGCCACAGCGCCACGCGTTCCTCGACGTCCGCCGGACCTTCGTTCATCTGCAGGACCGAGATGGTGATCGCCCGCTGTTGCCAGTCCAGATCGTCGCGGAAGGCTTCCCGCGCCAGCGCTTGCCAGTTGCTTTCCACCGGCAGGCTGGTGATCTGCTGCAGGTACCAGGACAGGTCCAGCGCGCCGCCGACGGCGAAGTAGGCAGAGGCGACTTCGACGGTGTCCTTGCCGGTGACGTCGGACGCCTCGATGATCGGCAGCAGCGTGTACAGGTGGCTGGTGCCGGCCACGACACGCGCCAGGTCCTCAGGGGCGCCAGCTTCGACGTAAGACTGGTAGCGCGCCAGCCACTGCTCGCGGGACGGGCCTTCCAGCAGCTCGTCCAGGCGACCGGCCAGGGCCTCCACGCGCGGGCCGAAGTGGTTCACGTCACGGGCGGCGTTCTGGTCTTCGCGACGGCTGCGCAGGAACCAGCGGGTAGCACGGCGGCCCAGGCGCATCAGCTCGTCCATCAAGGTCAGCTGCAGCTCGGCCGGCACCTTGTAGTCCAGGGCCTCGATCTGCTTCCACCAGTGCGGCAGGCGGAACACATCGCGCACCACGACATAGGCGCCCGCCACGTTGGCAGCGCTCATGCCGGTGGACTCCTTCAGGCGCTGCACGAAGGTGATACCCATGTGGTTGACCAGGTCGTTGGCGATCTGGGTGCTGATGATTTCGCGCTTCAGGCGGTGGCGACGCATGGACTCGCCGAAGGTCTCGGCCAGGCGTGCCGGGAAGGCGGTTTCCATTTCCTGGGCCAGGTAGTCATCGTCCGGCACCAGGGATTTGAGCAGCGACTCCTTGAGGTCGATCTTGCTGTAGGAGATCAGCACCGACAGCTCGGGGCGGGTCAGGCCCTGGCCATTGGCGATGCGCTCGTTCAGCTCCTCGTCCGTGGGCAGGAACTCCAGGCCGCGATCCAGCTTGCCGGCCGCTTCCAGGGCCGCCATCAGGCGCTTGTACTCGCCGATCTTCTCGCGGGCACGACGCTGCGCCAGGGAGAGCGCCTGGGTCTGCTTGTAGTTGTTGCCCAGCACCAGGTTGCCCACGTCATCGGTCATCTCGGCCAGCAGCTTGTTGCGCTGTTTGCCGGTCATGTCGCCGTTGGCAACGATTTCGTTGAGCAGGATCTTGATGTTGACCTCATGGTCCGAGCAGTCCACGCCGCCGGCGTTGTCGATGAAGTCGGTGTTGCTGGCGCCGCCATTGAGGCCGTACTCGACGCGGCCCAGTTGGGTCATGCCGAGGTTGCCGCCCTCGCCCACTACCTTGGCGCGCAGTTCACGGCCGTCCACGCGCAGGGCGTCGTTGGCCTTGTCGCCCACGTCGGCGTGGCTTTCGCTGCTGGCCTTGACGTAGGTGCCGATACCGCCGTTCCAGAGCAGGTCGACCGGCGCCTTCAGCAGGGCATTCAGCAGCTCGGTAGGGGTCAGCTTGTCGGCTTCGATCTCGAAGCGCTGCTGCATCTGCGGGCTGATGGCGATGCTCTTGGCACTGCGCAGGAAGATGCCGCCGCCTTCGGAGATCAGCTTGGTGTCGTAGTCGGCCCAGGAAGAACGCGGCAGCTCGAACAAGCGCTGGCGCTCGACGAAGCTGGAAGCCGCATCCGGGTTCGGGTCGATGAAGATGTGCATGTGGTTGAAGGCTGCCACCAGTTGCAACTTGTCCGACAGCAGCAGGCCATTGCCGAACACGTCGCCGGCCATGTCGCCGATGCCGATCACGGTGAAGTTGTCCTTCTGCACATCGATGCCGCGCTCACGGAAGTGACGCTGCACCGATACCCAGCCGCCCTTGGCGGTGATGCCCATGCCCTTGTGGTCGTAGCCGGCCGAACCGCCGGAGGCGAAGGCGTCGCCCAGCCAGAAGCCATATTCCTGGGCAATGCCGTTGGCAATGTCGGAGAAGGTCGCGGTGCCCTTGTCGGCCGCCACCACCAGGTAGGGGTCGTCGACGTCGTGGCGCACCACGTTGGCCGGCGGCACCACCTTGCCTTCCTTGAGGTTGTCGGTGACGTCCAGCAGGCCGGAAATGAAGATGCGATAGCAGGCGATGGCCTCGGCCTGGATATCGTCACGGCTGCCACCCACCGGCAGGCGACGCGGAATGAAGCCGCCCTTTGCGCCCATGGGCACGATCACGGCGTTCTTCACCTGCTGCGCCTTCACCAGGCCCAGCACTTCGGTACGGAAGTCTTCCTCGCGGTCGGACCAGCGCAGGCCGCCACGCGCCACGTCGCCGAAGCGCAGGTGCACGCCTTCAACCCGCGGCGAATAGACGAAAATTTCGAACTTGGGCACCGGGCGCGGGATTTCGGGAATCAGGCGCGGGCTCAGTTTGAAGCTGAAGTAGGACTTGTTCTGGCCAGCCGCGTCGGGTTGGTAGAAGTTGGTGCGCAGGGTCGCCTTGATCAGGTCCAGGTAGCGACGCAGGATGCGGTCTTCGTTGAGCACCGCGACATTGTCCAGCTCACCGAGGATGGCCTGCTCCAGCTTCTGCTGCTTGTCGTCCAGGTCATCGGCCGCCAGCTTGCGCGCCAGGTAGAAGCGGGTCTTGAACAGACGCACCAGCTCCTTGGCGATGTTGGCATGGTTCAGCAGGGTGCTGGCGATGTAGGACAGGTCGAAGCCCAGGCGAATCTGCTTCAGGTAGCGCGCATAGGCACGCAGCAGGGCCACATCGCGCCAGGGCATGGCAGCGGTCAGCACCAGGCGGTTGAAGGCATCGTTCTCGGCATGGCCGCCGACGATATGCACGAAGGCGTCCTGCAGGGTGTCGTTGAGTTCCTGGATATCGACTTCATCACCCAGGGCGCTGGTGAAGGCGAAGTCGTGGATCCAGTACTGGCGACCGTCCTGGCGCACCAGGCGGTAGGGGAACTCGCCCAGTACACGCAGGCCGAGGTTTTCCAGGATCGGCAGCACATCGGACAGCGCCAGCGGGTTGTCGGCGTGGTACAGCTTGCAATGCAGTTGCTGCTCACCCTGGGCCAGCGGCTGGTAGAAGCTCATCACCAGCGGGCGCTCGTCGGACAGGCTGTACAGGTGCTGCATGTCCACCACCGCCGAGTGCGGGGCGAAGCGCTCGCGATAGCCGGCCGGGAAGCCTTTCGGGAAGTCGGCCAGCACGCGGGTGCCCTGCCCTTCGCCGAAGCTTTCGTTGATCAGGCTGGCATAGTCGTCCTTCCAGGAACGGCAGGCCTGGATGACTTCCTTCTCCAGCATCGCCGTATCGACGTGCAGCTTGTTCTTCGGATCGAGGCGCAGGATGAACTGCACCCGCGCCAGCACGGATTCGGAGAAGAAGGTCCAGAACTCGCAGTCGCTGGCCTGCAGGCGCTCCATCAGGATCTGCTGGATCTTCAGCCGAGTCTCGGTGGAATAGACGTCACGCGGGACATAGGCCAGGGCGTAGGCGAAGCGGCCATAGGGATCGCGGCGCAGAAACAGGCGGATCTTGTTGCGTTCCTGCATCTGCACGATGGACATGGCGGTGGTGAACAGATCGTCCACCGGGGTCTGGAACAGGTCATCGCGCGGCAGCACTTCCAGTACCTGGGCCAGTTCCTTGCCCAGGTGGGCCTTGGCGTCGAAGCCGGAGCGGCGCTGGATCTCGGCCACCTTGCGGCGGATATAGGGGATGCGGCCGACGCTTTCGGCGTACACGGCCGAGGTGTAGAGGCCCATGAAGCGGCACTCCTTGATCACCTTGCCCTTGGCATCCAGTTCGCGGATGGACACGAAGTCCGGGTAGGCCGGGCGATGCACACGGCTCGGCTCGGCAGCCTTGGCGAAGGACAGCAGGTTGGGCTCGCGCAGGTAGGTCAGGGCCTCGGTCTCGATATGCAGGTCTTCTTTCTTCAGGCCCGCGCGGCGGAGCCTGGAAACACCCAACAGAGACTTCTCGTCGTAGACCAGGTGGCCGCCGTTCTTCTCGTCGGCCACGGTGAATTCTTCATAACCCAGGAAGGTGAAGTGGTCGTCCAACAGCCAATCCATGAAGACCTTCACTTCGGCCAGCTCTTCGCCATCGACCTTGAGCTTGGCCTTGTCCAGCCAGGCCAGCAGTTCCTGGGCCTTGGCCTTCATCGGCTTGAAATCGGCCACTGCCACGCGGACATCGCCCAGCACTTCCAGCAGGGCCTTTTCCAGGGTTTTCATGGCGCCGTTGTTGGCGCAGCGGTCGATCTCCAGGAACATCATCGATTCCTGGCGCACATCCTTGCCCTGGGAGCCCTTGGGCAGGACTTCCACCAGGTCGCCCTTGGCATTGCGGCGCACGCTGATGACGTTGTTCTGCAGGGTGTGGATGCTGTAGCCGCGACGGTTCAGCTCCATGCGTACCGAGTCGACGAGGAACGGGATGTCAGGGTGCAGCACTTCCACGGCGGTGTGGGTGGATTGCCAGCCGTGCTTTTCGTAGTCAGGGTTGAACACCCGCACTTCAGGATTGGCGGGGTCGAAGCGCTCCAGCAGGCGCCAGGATGACAGGGTGCAGCCGACGAGGTCGGACAGGCGGCGCTGGGTCAGTTCGTCGAGCGCGATGATGCCAAAGAATTGCTCGGCGAACAGGGCTACTTGTGGCAACGCCTTTTCGCTGACGTGCTGCGCCAGGGCCGCTTGCAGTTGATGCTGGAAGTCGGCTTTGCTGGCTGCGGTGAAGGACGTCATGGTTGTGCTCCGCTGGGCTCGTTTCGTTGGAATTAAGCGTAGAACGCCTACGTGCGGAGAAAGGGCCACAGGTCGATCCGGGCAGTGTGACCCTGCTCCGGGAGAACGCCGGGGGACAACTGCGACCCGGCGGTCACCATTGCCGCGAAAGCTTAACGAGGGAGTAATGCGGGACGCTTACGGCGCTGCGACATATTCGTTCAATCAGAGTCCGCTTTTACCTATGCCGTAATCTCGACCCGAAGGTGTAGGAATGGGCCGCGCAAAGCCCACGAATATTCGCCCTCGTCACGGAACCAACGCCTGAATTCAGGCTCTTCTAGGCCGCCTCCCCTGGTCTGGATTAAAGTTATGCGTCATCACCGGAGGGCTTACAGCTCTCTTTTCCCCAGTTCAACGAGCCCATCGATGGAACACCGTGAAGCGCTAGTCGCCCTGCGTAACTTCCTTTCCACCCAGATTCTCGGCCAGGAAAAACTCATCGATCGCCTGCTGATCGCGCTGCTGGCCGACGGCCACCTGCTGGTGGAGGGCGCGCCCGGCCTGGCCAAGACCAAGGCAATCAAGGACCTGGCAGACGGCGTGGAAGCCGAGTTCCATCGCATCCAGTTCACCCCGGACCTGCTGCCGGCGGACATCACCGGCACCGAGATCTACCGCCCGGAGAACGGCAGCTTTGTCTTCCAGCAGGGACCGATCTTCCACAACTTGGTGCTGGCCGACGAGATCAACCGCGCACCGGCCAAGGTGCAGTCGGCGCTGCTGGAGGCCATGGCCGAGCGCCAGGTGTCCATCGGCCGCTCGACCTACGACCTGCCGCCGCTGTTCCTGGTGATGGCGACCCAGAACCCCATCGAACAGGAAGGCACCTACCCCCTGCCCGAAGCCCAGCTCGACCGTTTCCTGATGCACGTGCGCATCGGTTTCCCGGACGCCTCGGTGGAACGCAAGATCCTCCAGCAGGCCCGCGGCGAAGCGCTGCACGGCGAAACCCGAGCCGAGCATCAGGTCAGCCAGCAGGCGATCTTCGCCGCGCGCAAGGAAATCCTCGGGCTCTACATGGCCGATGCGGTGGAGGAATACCTGGTGCACCTGGTCATGGCCACCCGCACCCCGGCCAAGTTCGACCCCGAACTGGCCGAGTGGCTGGCCTGGGGCGCCAGCCCGCGCGGTTCCATCGCCCTCGACCGCTGCGCCCGCGCCCATGCCTGGATGGCCGGCCGCGACTTCGTCAGCCCCGAAGACATTCAAGCGGTGCTGTTCGATGTGCTGCGCCATCGCCTGATCCTTTCCTTCGAGGCAGAAGCCGCCGGCATCGACCAGGATCGGGTGATCCAGCGCATCCTGGATGTGGTAGCGGTGGCCTGATGCGCCTGAAAGCGGCGGCCTGGAAGTTCCGGGTAGGCAAGCGCCGTCCGGCGCCGCCCGGCGACGCCCCGCCGGCCGCCAGCGCGGAGGGCGTGCATGTGGACCTGGCCGAGCTGATCGACATGCGCCACCGGGTCCGGGAGGTGCAGTTGTTCTCCAGCCCTGCGCGCCGCAGCCCGCTGATCGGCCTGCACCATTCCAAGCTGCGTGGCCGTGGCGTGGATTTCGACCAGGTGCGCATCTACCAGGCCGGCGACGACGTCCGCACCATCGACTGGCGTGTCACCGCACGCACCCAGGAACCCCATACCAAGCTGTTTCACGAAGAGCGCGAGCGGCCGGTGTTCATCATGGTCGAACAAACCCAGCGGCTGTTCTTCGGCACCGGGCTGGTATTCAAGTCGGTGCTCGCCGCCCAGGCCGCCAGCCTCATGGGTTGGGCCGCGCTGGCCCACAACGACCGGGTCGGCGGGCTGGTGTTCAGCGACCAGGACCACCACGAAATCAAGCCACGGCGCAGCAAGCAGAGCCTGCTGCAACTGCTCAGCCGCCTGGCCCGCGCCAACCAGGCGCTCGGCAGCCCAGGCAGCGCCCAGCGCGAGGGCTTCAGCCTGGCCTTGCGCCGCGCCCGCGAGGTGCTGCGTCCGGGCAGCCTGGTGGTGATCCTCTGTGACGAACGCGCCCTGTCTGAAACCGCCGAGCAACAGATCGCCCTGCTCTCCCGCCATACCGACCTGATCCTGATGCCGGTTTCCGACCCGCTGGACCACGCCCTGCCCGCAGCCGGCCTGCTGCGCTTCGCCGAGCAGGGCGCCCAGCTGGAACTGGATACCCATGCGGCAGACCTGCGCCAGGCCTACCGCGAACAGGGCGAAGCCCGCGTCGCACGTTGGGAGCGTCTGGCCCAGCGCCTCGGCGTCCTGCTGCTGCCGCTGTCGACCCAGGAAGGCATGATCGAGCAACTGCGCGACTACCTGCAGCACCGGGGTGCGCGATGAACCCGCTAGATGGGCTGGAGCCGCTCATCGCCCCGGCTGCCATATCCTGGTGGCCCCCCGCTCCCGGCTGGTGGTGCCTGCCACCGCTGCTCGGGTTGCTGGGCTGGGGCCTGTGGCACTGGTGGCAGCGGCAAGTGCGGCAGGATGCCGTGGAAACCGAGCAGCCGCTGGACCCGGCGCGCCAGGCTGCGCTTGAGGAGCTGTCGCGCCTGCCCAAACCCTATGACGGTGCGCCAGCCGGCCCCTGGTTGCAGGAGCTCAACGGATTGCTCAAGCGTCTTTGCCGCATGCATTACCCCGGAGATCACAGCCACACTCTGAGCGGCCGCGCCTGGCTGGCCTACCTCGACAACCGCTGCCCGGCCGCCGGCCTGACCCGCTGGATGATCCTGGTCGAAGGCGCCTATCGCCCGCAGTGCAAACTGGATGACAAGGCCATCGCCGGCCTCTACCAGTCCGTCGAGACCTGGATCCGCAAGCATGTTTGAGTTCGCCTGGCCCTGGATCTTCATCCTCGCCCCGCTGCCCTGGGTGCTGCGCGTACTGCTGCCGCCGGCGGACAGTGGTGACGCCGCGCTCAAGGTGAGCTTCCTCGCCGACCTCGAAGGCCTGATCGGCCGACGCGCCCGCGCCAACCTGCCGGCCTGGCGCCAGCAGGCCCCCTTCGTCCTGCTCTGGCTGTTGCTGCTCTGCGCGGCCGCCCGCCCTGAATGGGTCGGCGAACCGCAACCACTGCCCACCAGCGGCCGCGACCTGCTGCTGGCGGTGGATGTGTCCGGATCCATGGACTACGCCGACATGAAGTGGGAAGAGGAAGACGTCAGCCGCCTGACCCTGGTGAAGCACCTGATGGGCGAGTTCATCGACGGTCGCCGCGGCGATCGCATCGGCCTCATCCTGTTCGGCAGCCAGGCCTACGTGCAGGCGCCGCTGACGTTCGACCGCGAAACCGTGCGCACCTGGCTGAATGAAGCCCTGATCGGCATCGCCGGCAAGAACACCGCCATCGGCGACGCCATCGGCCTGGCGGTGAAACGCCTGCGCCAGCGCCCCGCCAACAGCCGCGTACTGGTCCTGATCACCGACGGCGCCAACACCGGCGGCGAGATCGACCCGCTGACCGCCGCGCGCCTGGCGGCCGAGGAGCAGGTGAAGATCTACACCATCGGTATCGGCGCTGACCCGGAACAGAGCGACGTGCTGGGCATCCTCGGCCTCAACCCCAGCATGGACCTCGACGAACCCACCCTGACCGCCATCGCAGAACAGACGGGTGGCCGGTACTTCCGCGCACGCAGCAGCCAGGAACTGGAGCAGATCGAGGAAAGCCTCGACCACCTTGAGCCGGTGACCCAACGCGCCAGCCAGGCACGCCCGGCCTACTCCCTCTACAGCTGGCCCCTGGCCGGTGCCCTGCTGCTGAGCATTGCGCTGGTCTGCCGTGTGCTCTGGCCCCACGCCCTGCAGCAGCGGCCGCAGTGGCTGCGGAGGCGCACATGATGGAGCTCTGGCCCCACTGGCTGCGCCCTGTCTGGCTGCTTCTACTGCCCCTGCTGGGCTGGCTGCTCTGGCAACTCTGGCACCGTGAACGCCGCAGCGGACGCTGGGAGCAACTGCTGCCCCGGGCCTTCCAGCCCTGGCTGCTCAGCGGCGGCCGCCTGGGCAACAACCGCTTGCCCTGGCTGGCCCTCGGCCTGGCCTGGATGCTGTGTCTGGTGGCGCTGCTGGGGCCCAGCTGGCAACTGATGGAACAAAGCACGCAGAAACGTGCCGACCCGCTGGTGGTGATGCTGGAGCTGACGCCATCGATGCTTGCCACCGATATCGCACCGAGCCGCCTGGAGCAGGCCAAGCGCAAGCTGCGCGACCTGCTGGACGCCCGTCGCGACGCGCAGACAGCCATCATCGTCTACGCCGGCAGCGCCCACAGTCTGGTGCCGCTGTCCGACGACCTGATGACCAGCCTCAACCTGATCGACGCCCTTAAGCCCTCGATCATGCCGGAGAAGGGGCACCGCGCCGACCTGGCCGTCGCCAGGGCCCTCAAGTTGCTGGAACAGGGTGCCCAGGGTCAGGGCCGCCTGCTGCTGGTCACCAGCGGCCTCGACGAACAGGAACAGACCGGCATCCGCAAGGCCCTCGGGTCCCGCTCGGAGCGTCTGGCCATCCTCGGCATTGGCACGGCGGCGGGCGCGCCCATCGCCCAGGAGGACGGCGGCTTCCTCAAGGACGACCAAGGCGCCATCCTCCTGCCCAAGCTCGATAGCGGCCAATTGCGGCGTTTCGCCGCCGAACTGGGTGGCCGCTACAGCAGCGTCCAGCTGGATGAAGACGACCTGCGCAACCTGGGCCTGCTCGATGGCCCCGGAAGCCTGCGCGACACCGGCGAAATTGCCCGCCTGGCGGCCTGGGCCGACCAGGGCCACTGGCTGCTGCTCCCCCTGCTGCTGATCGCGGCATGCGCCGGACGTCGTGGCTGGCTGTTCTGCCTGCCGCTGTTGCTGCTACTGCCACGCCCGAGCCTGGCCATGGATTTCGAGGACCTCTGGCTACGCCCGGACCAGCGAGGCCAGCGCCTATTGCAGGCCCAGCAGCCTGCCGAGGCGGCGCTGCACTTCAACGATCCCCGCTGGCAAGGCATGGCGCTCTACCAGGCCGGCGATTACGCCGAGGCCGCCGCTCGCTTCGCCCAGGGCGACAACGCGGCGGACCACTACAACCGCGGCAATGCCCTGGCCCAGGCAGGAGAGCTGGAAGCGGCCATCGACGCCTACGATTCCGCACTGCAACGCCAGCCCGATCTGGCGGCGGCACAGAAGAACAAGGCACTGGTGGAGGAACTGTTGCGACAGCGCGCGGCCGAAGCCAGTAGCGATGACCCGGACCAGCAAGGCAGCGAGCAGCAACAGGCCGGGCAGACCGGCGAGCAGAAAGCTACCCAGGCACAGGCCGGCGAGCAGGACGCGGACAACAAGGCGCCGCAGCAAGGCAGCGGCGAAGCGCGGCCGGAAGACCAGACTCGCACAGCTGCCGGCGGCACCGCCGAAGAAGCCACGCCGACGGATGCCGCCCAGACCCAGACCGCCAGCACCGAGCCCCTGGGCGAGGAGCGTCGGCAAGCCCTCGAACAATGGCTCCGGCAGATTCCGGACGACCCCGCCGAACTGCTGCGCCGCAAGTTCTGGTATGAACAGCAACAGCGCCAGGAAGAACAGTGATGACGCGCCTGCTATGCACCCTCCTCCTCAGCCTGCTGACGTTGGCAGCCCAGGCCGCCGGCTTCTCCGCCAACGTCGACCGCACACGACTGAGCGAGGGCGAGACCGTCGAGCTGACCCTCGAATCCTCCGACCCGACCCTGTTCGGCAAGCCCGACCTGACGCCGCTGGACGCCGCCTTCGAGGTGCTCGGCACCCGCCAGATCAACCAGCTCAGTACCCTCAACGGCAAGAACGACCGCGCCACCCGCTGGATCATCACCCTGCAGCCGAAACAGAGCGGCTTCGTCACCATTCCGGCGCTGAAACTAGGGGACGTCCACAGCGCGCCCATCACCCTGCAGGTGGCGAAGGCCGAGAAGTCCGAGAAATCCGGCAGCAGCAACCTCGCCCCGGTGTTCATCGACGCCAGCCTGGACCAGGAAAGCGTCTACGTGCAGGCCCAGGCCATCCTCACACTGCGCATCTACCACTCGGTTTCCCTCTACGACGACAGCAGCCTGAGCCCGCTGCAGATGGACGACGCCCGTGTTGAACAACTGGGCGATCCGCGCACCTACGAGAAGGAAATCAATGGCGTGCGCCACGGCGTGATCGAGGTGCGCTATGCCGTCTTCCCGCAGAAGAGCGGTGTGCTGAACATCCCCCCGCAGGTGTTCAGCGCCACCCTGGTCGACCCGGCCAGCGAGACCGGCTACCAGCCCTTCGGCCCCCGTCCCGGCAAGCTGAGCCGGGTGAACTCGCCGCGCATCCCGCTCACCGTGCTGCCCAAGCCCGCCGACTACCCGACCGACGTGCCGTGGCTGCCAGCACGCAACCTGGTCCTGACCGAGTCCTGGAGCCCGGACCCCGGCAGCGTGCAGACCGGCGACTCGCTGACCCGCAGCCTGATGCTGAACGTCGAAGGCCTTTCCAGCGCGCAGATCCCTCCCCTTCCAGCCACCCAGGCCCAGGGCCTGCGGCGGTATCCCGACCAGCCCCAACTGGGCAACAAGATCGACGAGCGCGGGCTCATTGGCAGCCGCGAAGAACGCGAAGCCCTGGTGCCCACCACCAGCGGTCGCCTCGAGTTGCCGGCGGTCAGCATCACCTGGTGGAACACCCGCGATAACCGCCTGGAGCGCAGCGAGATCGCCGCGCGAACGCTGGAGGTCGCCATTAACCCCGAACTGGAAGCCAACCCGGCACAGAGTGCGGGAACAGCGGTCGGCAATGCGGTTGTCCTGGCGCGAATCTGGCCCTGGCAACTCGCCTGCGCCCTGCTCGCCTGCACCACCCTGCTGGGCTTCGGCCTGTGGTGGCGCGCACGTCGCCAACCGGCGATCCTCCCCACAGTCCAGACCGGCCCGAGCCCGCGCACCCTGCTGGACGAATTGCGCCGCGCCTGCCAGTCCAACGACCCCCACGCCACTCGCCAGGCTCTCGACAACTGGGCTCGCCAGCAGCCGGAAACCCTCGCCGACATGGCCGCCCGCTTCGTCCCGCTGTCCGATGCCATGGACGGGCTCAACGGTGCCCTCTACAGCGAAGCCGGCCAGCATTGGCAGGGTGAAGACCTATGGAAAGCCATCCGCGCCCTCCCCGCTCCCCAGGTAGAACAGCAAGCCACGGGCGAACCGAGCCAGTTGCCGCCGCTTTATCCGCGCTGACCCTCTCCCCCCCGCCTGCGCTTTGCACGTCCCTGTGGGGGCGAATTCATTCGCGAAGGAGGCCGCCGGCCTCCCCTCCGAAGTTCCAGCCAGACTAGGTCTCCCTCACCCCCGCCCTCTCCCAGAGGAAGAGGGCGTTAGTCCGTACAAGAGGTCGGTATTCTCGCTTTCCCTGTGGGGGCGAATTCATTCGCCAAGCGGGCAGGCCTGCCGTAGGGCGGTCCGAGCAGCGCGAGGCCCAACGTGGGCGTTCGATTACGATCGTTGGGCTTCGCTGCGCTCTGCCACAACCTACGAACAGCAATAAATCGCCCATAAAAAAACCGCGGCCAAGGCCGCGGTTCTCTTTCAAGCGATCAGGCTCAGTGGGCCAGCAGCGAACCGCCGACCTTGCCCGCGAGTTTCTCGGGCTTGATCAGGAAGCGCGCCAGGGCCGGCAGCAGCCACAGGGCACCGAACATGTTCCAGAGGAGCATGAAGGTCAGCATCAGGCCCATGTCGGCCTGGAACTTGATGGCCGAGAAGATCCAGGTGGCGACGCCGATGGCCAGGCAGAGGCCGGTGAAGAGCACGGCCTTGCCGGTGGACTTCAGGGTCTCGTAATAGGCCTCCTGCAGCGGCAGGCCGGCACGCAGGAAGCTTTCCAGGCGGCTGTAGATGTAGATGCCGTAGTCGACACCGATACCCACGCCCAGCGCGATCACCGGCAGGGTCGCCACCTTCACGCCGATACCCAGCCAGGCCATCAGCGCGTTGCCCAGCACCGAGGTGAGGATCAGCGGCAGCACGATGCACAGGGTCGCGGCAATGGAACGGAAGGTGATCAGGCACATCACGGCAACGCAGATGTACACCAGGATCAGGATGGTCAGTTCAGCCTGGGCGATCACCTCGTTGGTGGCCGCTTCGATGCCGGCGTTACCGGCAGCCAGGAGGAACTGCAGACCGTCCTTGTCGTGCTCCTTGGCAAACTCCTCCACGGTCTTCACGGCGCGGGACAGGGTCTCGGCCTTGTGGTCGTTGAGGAACACCAGCACCGGTGCCAGCGAGCAGTCGGAGTTGTACAGACCTTCGGCACGGCTGATGGAGTTGTTCAGCACGTCCTGGTTGCGAGACAGGGTTTCCCACTTAAGGTTGCCTTCGTTCATCCCTTTGATCACCTGCTTGGAGACGGTGACCATGGAGATGGCGGACTGCACGCCCGGCGTGTTCTCCATCTTCCACATCAGTTCATCCACCGGCGCCAGGGCCTCATGGGTGGAGCAGCCCTCGGGGCCGGTCTTGACCATGACTACCAGTACGTCGGAGCTGGTGGAGTAGTTGTTGATGATGAAGTTGTTGTCCTGGTTGTAGCGCGAGTCCGGACGCAGTTCCGGAGCGCCCTGGTCGAGGTCGCCGATCTTCAGGTTCTGGCCGTACCACAGGCCGCCACCGAAGGCGATCAGGGCGATGACCACGGAGATCGGGGCTACGACCGGGTGGGCGAAGTTGGACAGCAGGCGCCAGAACGGATGGTCGCGCTTGGCGTCCTTCTTGCTGCGCTCGATGGCCTTTTTGCTGATGCCCACGTAGGAGATGGCAACCGGCAGCAGGATCAGGTTGGTGAAGACGATCACCGCCACACCGATGGAGGCGCCGATGGCCAGCTCGCGGATCACGCCGATGTCGATGATCAGCAGGGTGATGAAGCCCACGGCGTCCGCCAGGATCGCGATCATGCCCGGCAGGAACAGCTGGCGGAAAGTGCGTCGGGCGGCCGTCAGGGCGTTGTCGGCATCACTGGATTGCAGAGCGATACCGTTGATCTTCTGCACGCCGTGGGAAATACCGATGGCGAAGATCAAGAACGGCACCAGCATCGAGTACGGGTCGAGACCGAAGCCGACGGTGTGCATCAGGCCCAACTGCCAGACCACTGCCACCAATGTGGTGATGAGCACGGCGATGGTGCTGCGGATACACCAGGTGAACCAGTAGAGCAGCACCAGAGTGATAAGGAAGGCGATGCCGAAGAACATCACCACCATGATCAGGCCATCGATCAGGTCGCCCACTTTCTTGGCGAAGCCCACCACGTGGACTTTCACGTTGGGGTTCTGGGCCTGGTACTTGTCACGGATCTTCTCTTCCAGCTCGTGGGAGAACTGGCGGTAGTCGAGCTTCATCAGCTTGCCCTGGTCGTTCGGGTCCGGATAGGACTCGAGCAGGGGCACGTCGACGATGCTGGACTTGAAGTTGTTGGCCACCAGGCGGCCGATCTGGCCGGACTTGAGCACGTTGTTGCGCAGCTCTTCCAGGCTGGCCGCGGAGCCGTCGTAGGTCTGCGGGATGACCTCGCCGCCGGCGAAGCCTTCCTCGGTCACTTCAGTCCAGCGAACGCTCGGGCTCCACAGGGACTTCAGGCCGGAGCGGTCGACGCCGGGAATATAGAAGACCTCGTCGTGGATCTGACGCAGGGTCTCCATGTACTCCTTGGTGAAGATGTCGCCGTTGACCGCTTCCACCGAGATACGCACGGTGTTGCCCAGGTTGGCCAGGTCATTGCGGTGTTCGAGCATCTTCTGGATGTACGGATGATGCAGCGGAATCATCTTCTCGAAACTGGTGGACGGCCGTACGTGCATGGCCTGCCAGAAGAGGAAGACGCTGACCAGCAGGCAGATGGCAATCACCGCCGGCCGGTTGTTGAAGATCAGGCGCTCCAGGAAGGTCGCCTTGTCCTGGTGATGGGTACTCATCGAAACTCTCCGCCTTTTCTTATAGTTGGCCCAGCTCGGCGCCGGTCGGGGACGCTACGCGTACACCGCCCTGTCCCACCAGGATCAGGTTGCCTTTCTCGTCGGCGATGACACTGGCCAGCGACAGTCGATCGCTGCGATTCACCACGGTGAAGCTGCGGCCACTGTCGGTGCTCTTCAGCACACTGCCGCCGTGGCCGACGACCACCAGGCTGCCATCGGGCAGCAAGGCGCCGCCGGACAGGCCGAACTCCAGTTCACCATTGCCGGCTTTCAGCGGCACGGTTTCCCAGGTGTTGCCGAAGTCCGCAGAGCGGAACAGGTGGCCACGCAGACCGTAGGCGATCACGACGCCCGGCTCGGCGGTCCCGAGGGCACCGAACAGCGAGCCCTCGTAGGGGCCTTCGAGGCGCTCCCAGGTCTCGCCCCAGTCGGCGGAGCGGAACATGCTGCCGGCCTCGCCTACCACGAACAGACCGGAGTCCTTCACGGCGGCGATGGCATTGAGGTGATACTGGTCTTCGTTGTCGAGACGATCACTGACGTCTTCCCAGTTCTTGCCACCGTCGCGGGTGGTCAGCAGAGCGCCATAGGCGCCCACGGCGAAGCCGGTGCTGGCGTCCTTGAACCAGACGTCCAGCAGCGGGGCTTCCCGCTGCAGGTCTTCGAACTGCTGGGTCCAGGTCGCGCCGCCGTCCTCGCTGGCGAGGATCTGCGCGTCGTGGCCGACAGCCCAGCCTTTCTTGTCGTCAACGAAATAGACAGCGGTGAGCATCTGGCGGGTAGGCACCTTGGCCTGGGTCCAGGACTTGCCGTTGTCATCGGAATAAAGAATGTGGCCTCGGTCGCCAACGGCCACCAGGCGCTTGCCGGCGTGGGCGACATCGAGCAGCAGGCTGCTCACAGCCTTGGGCGATTCGATGGAGAGGACGGGCGCATCAGCGGCCAGTGCGGACGCGGTAATAGGCGCAGCGGCTACAGCAAGGACGGATAGCACACTGAACAGCGAGAGCGCTTTGGCCAGCGGCGAGTGGTAGCGGAACGTCGGCTTGTGGAGGCTATCCACACAAAGGCCGGACGGGGTGCGCCGCATGACGGGCTCACTCATACACCTTTCCCCTTTTTGTTATAGGTGGACGCTGCCCAGGGCAGGCAGCGCCCTAATCCTAGCCAGCTTTGGAAAGCCTGCACAATCAGCGGGACGTTATGTTTTGTTAAGCGCTGGTGGCGCTCTGTAACACGGGTTTCCCGTCCCCTAAAAGAAGAAGGCCGCTACGAATAGCGGCCTTCTTCATGGAGCACTGCGGGATCAGCGAGTACCGCGACGACGCAGGGCGGACGGCTTGAAGTAGCCATCGTCCGGAGTGGCCTGGGTGAAGTCGATGGTGGTCGGCTCTTCGTTGTCCAGGTTCTGCACGTGGTAGCGGCGAGCCTGCAGGTCGTGGAACACATCGAGTGCGGACCAGGTGGTCGGCAGGTCGTAGTAGTTCTTCAGGTAGGCCACCGATACACGCCACAGTTCGCCACGGCCGTCGTACTGGTCGACAACAGCGGCTTGCCAGCTGTCCTCGTCGAGGAACAGGGTGCGCTTGGAGTAGATGTGACGGGCGCCCGACTTCAGGGTGCCTTCCACGACCCACACGCGGTGCAGTTCGTTGCGGGTAAAGGCCGGATTCAGGTGGCCGGGCTGCAGCAGGTCCTTGTACTTAACCTCAGGGCTGGAAACCTTGTAGTTGTTGTACGGGATGTAGATTTCCTTCTTGCCCACCAGCTTCCAGTCGTAGCGGTCCGGAGCGCCGTTGAACATGTCGGTGTCGTCGGCGGTGCGCAGGCCGTCGGCAGCAGCGATCGGGGTGTCGTAGGCAAGGTTCGGTGCACGGCGCACGCGACGCTGACCGGCGTTGTAGCCCCAGGCCTGGCGCGGTTCCTTCACCTGGTCGAGGGTTTCATGAACCAGGGTGGCACCGCCAGCCAGGCGAGCCGGGCTCTTGGTGAAGGACAGGTAGTAGAACAGGATGTTGTTCAGGTCGGCGTAAGTACCTTGCGGGTTGTAGTACTTGAACCGGGCTTCCTGCTGCGACGTCACCAGCGAGTAGTCGCCGTTGCGCTGCACGGCCACTTCCGAAGCGCGACGCACGATGTAGCTGCCACGGTAACGGGTGATGTGGTTCCACAGGGCTTCAACGCCGTTCTGCGGGATCGGGAACGGGATGCCGCCGTAGGCATCGGAGAAGCCGTTGCCGCCGTCCAGCAGCTTGGCGGTGGTGGCGTTCTTGACGGTGTTGTCATACACCCACTGCGGCGCCGAGCCGGAGCGGCGGGTCTGGTACACCGGCATCTGGAAGCTGTTCGGGTAGGCGTTGAACAGGGCGATCTGACCCGGGGTCAGGTTGGCCTTGTACTGGTCCAGATTCGCCTTGGTGATGGTGAACAGCGGCTTGTCTTCCGGGAACGGGTCCGGGTGGTGCTGGCCGGACTTGTAGCCCGCCGGGGCCTGGGTGATGCCACCGGTCCAGGCCGGGATGGTACCGGCTGCGTTGCCGGCCTTCTCGGCACCGAAGGGGGTCAGGCTGGTGCCGAGTTTGGCGGCGTCCTGGGCCGAAACGGACGCCAGGGCGCTGCTGGCGGAGAGCGCCAGGGCGACCGCGGCGCTAATCAGCGAAAGCTTCTTCAGCATGTGGGTTCTCCGTGATGAGTCTGTATCGGGCGCCCCGGGGCGCCCGTATTGTTCTTGTAGGTTTTAGAACGAGTACTTGACGCTGACGCCGACGTTGTCGCGGTCGCGAACCGAGTTGTTCTGGCCGCCGCCGTAGAACTCGGTGTACTGCAGCTCGGCTTCGAGGCTGTTCAGGTAGGTCGCCTTGACGCCGAGGGTGTACGCCTTGCGACCTTCGATGAAGCTGCCGGTCTGGTAGGAGTTGCCCTCGAAGTCGTCCTTGTAGACGACGTAGGGGGAGATGTTCACGCCGGCGTAAACGTCGTTCCAGGTACCGGACACCAGCAGGGTGTAGCCATAGGCGTTCTTGTTGATCTGGTCGTCGCGATCGCCACCGGATACGTAGGAGTTGTTGCCGCGGCCGGAGTAGTAGCGCTTCTGGCCGTTGAACGCGGTGTACTGCAGGTCGCTGCCGCGCAGGTGTTCGGAAGCGAGCTCGGCCACGCCGATCAGGGAGTCGAAGGACAGCGACGGGCCGAAGTTGTAGATGGTGCCCAGGGAGGTGTTGAAGGCTTCTACGCGTTCGGAGTTGTGAATCGAGTCGCCCAGTTGCACGTCCTGACCGCCAATGTTGACGGTGCTGCCGGACGCCAGTTGCGGCGCCTGGAGCAACAGGTCGCCCAGCAGGTCGTTGGTGGTGGCGATGCCGATCGGCAGGTTCGGACGGTAGGCCAGCTCACCGAATACCGAGGCATCGCCCACGGTGGTGTTGAAGCTGAAGCCGTACATGCGGATGTCTTCGGCGTACTCACGACGGGCGTTGACCTGATTGGCCACGTCGATGGTGGCCAGACCGCCCGCAGCATTCTGCACGTTGGTGGTCACGGTCTGCGCGAACAGATTCTGCACCTGAGGCGGCAGAGCCGGCAAAGCGGCGAGGAAGGAGTTGCCATCCGGGAAGCCCAGTTGCTGTGCGAATGCCGCGGCTACCTGATTGCGGATGCCAGGGGTCACGGCACCGGCGATCTGGGTCAGATTCAGGCCCTCGTAGTCGCCCAGGTCAGCCTGGATTGTCGGTTCCTTGGCGTGGTAGTTGACGAAGTAGAAACCAAATTCGGTGGAGTTCAGTTCTTCGGCGATGTAGCGCAGGGCCACGCCGAACTGGCCGTCGTTCTTGGCGTTGATGTCCGGACGGATGGAGGCCACTTTGATATTGCCATTGGCATCGACGGTACGGCCGCCTTGCAGGCCGCCTACGCCCAGGCCGCTGAGCGCGGAATAAGTACCGGCCAGGGGCTGCAGACGCGGTTGAGTCGAATAGGCAGTGTTGCCGCCGTCAGCGAACAGGTCGGTCTCGGAGTAGTAGGTGCCCACCGGGTCGATGGCCGATTCTTTCCAGTTCCACTGGTAGAAGGTTTCCATCGACAGGTTTTCGGTCAGGCCGACGTTGAAGCTCAGGGCTTCCACCGGCACCAGCACTTCTTTCAGTTCGGAGCCCGGCAGCCGGAACTTGGCGGCATCCACCGGGTTGGTGGTGTTCACGCCACCGCGGTAGAAGATGCCCTCACCCCAGTTGAACACCTGCTTGCCGATACGGCCGGTGACCGGCATGTCGGCCACGTCCCAGTTGCCATAGAGGTAGGCGTCGAGGATCTGCGCATCACGGCCGGCCTTGTGGCGGGTTTCGTAAGTGAAGCTGTCGTCGTTCGGGAAGTTCTGGCTCGGCTGGACCGGGTTGTTGTTGTCCAGGTAGTCGTTGCGCTTGTCCATGATCTGGGTGTCATAGAAAGCAGTGCCACGAACGAACATGCCGTAGTTCTTGTAGGTCGCTTCCAGGTCGGAAGTGATCTTGTAGACCTCGGAGACCAGGCCGGTATCGAAGTTGCGGTTACCGTCGTTGGTGTTGATGTCGTCGTTGTTCTTGTCGCGACCCTGTACGCGCCACAGCTGGCCGTAGGAAACGGTGGTATCCAGAGAACCGGAAATTTCGTCGTTGGCGAAGCTGAACTCCACTGCCTGCGCCTGGGCGGCTACTAGCAGGGGCAGGATGCCGGCGAAGGCGAAACCTGCCTTGGCCGGTGCGAAACGCAACATGGGCTTGCGGGACTTGAGCTCCATCGAGTCTTACTCCGTGGACTGATCACTTTGTTATTGGCAGCCCGTCAGGCGGGCTTGTTTGTCCAGCCGCTTCGCGGCCTTGTCTTGCTTCGGCAGGAAATCCCCAGCGCAGAGCACACCCCGCTCGGAACGCACCGAAACAGGGCTGAATCATCAGCGGCTCTGCAACCATGGTGCCAAGTCGTAAATGCGCGTCAGAAAAATCCCGCAAGACAAGCGACAAATTTCAGTCAAACAAGTGACTGATCATCCATTGATCAATTTCAATTTTTCTGTCCGATCTTGTCGGACGATCTGGCTCGATTTGTCACTCAAGATCACACTTGCAGGGCATGTACGCTCATACCAAAAGCTGCCTGGTCAAGCCATTTCTGGCCTTTTCAGACTACTTGCGCATAAACGCTCCCTGAATTATTTCCTTGAGTAACAAAAAAGTGTTACCGGAGCTAACCGGTAACACTTCATGAAGGGAGGATTTCAGGAGGATGACAGCCCGCTTTCACGGGCTGTCGGAAGCGAGTCAGGCGAGGCTCTTGCTGACCACTTCGAAGACGTCGCTAGACAGCTCGCCGGAGGCAAGGATGCGCTCCAGCTCAGCCTTCATCAGCTGCTGGCGACTGGCGTCGTACTTGCGCCAGCGCGTGAGCGGCGCCAGCTGGCGGGAGGCGATCTGCGGGTTGAGCGCGTTCAGCGTGATCACATGATCGGCAAGGAATCGGTAGCCGGCACCGTCGGCCCGGTGGAAGTTCACCAGGTTCTGGTTGGCGAAGGCGCCGATCAGGGCACGCACCTTGTTCGGGTTCTTGAGGGTGAAGGCGGGATGCGCCATCAACGCCTGAACACGCTCCAGGCCGCCCGGCAGGCCGCAGCCGGCCTGGACACTGAACCACTGATCCATCACCAGCGGATCGTCCTTGAAGTAGTCGGCGAAACGCGCCAACGCATCGGCCTTTTCCTGCTCGAAGCCGGAATTCACCAGCACGGCAAGCGCCGAGAGGCGTTCGGTCATGTTGTCGCAGCCGTTGAATTGCTCCAGGCAGGCTTCCAGCACCTCGGCCTTGCCGCTCTGCATCAGGTAGGACAGGGCAATGTTCTGCAGGGTCCGGCGGGCGATATGAGCGGCCTCCGCCACGTAGCCGGTATCACGGGAGAGGGCACGATTGGCCTGGAAACGGGCCAGCAGCGGCTGGAACAGGGCCTCGCCGATGGACTGGCGAGCAAACTCGCGGGCGGCGTGGATGGCGTCCACATCGGCCACGTCACTGATTTCGGTGAGATAGGCCTCGCTCGGCAGCGAGAGCATCTCGGCCACCATCGCCTGATCGAGGGATTCGTCTTCCAGCAGGGTGCGGAAAGCCGTGATCAGGCGCGGGTCCAGCACCAGCTTCTCGCCGCGCTGATGCTGGCCGATCAGCTCCTGCAGGACCTGCACCGAAAGCTGTTGCCCAGCTTCCCAGCGATTGAAGCCGTCGGAATCGTGCTGCATGAGGAACATCAGCTGGTCGCGGTCGTAGGGGAAGGCGAGCTTCACCGGCGCCGAGAAGCCGCGCAGCAGCGACGGCAGCGGACGCTCCGCGATATCGACGAAGGTGAAGGTCTGCTCGGCTTCGGTAACCGACAGCACGCGGTTGCCGCCCTGCGCCTTGGCTTCACCCGCGAGGCGCAGCGGAAGGTCGTTGCCGGCGGCATCCAGCAGGCCCAGCTCCACGGGAATGACGAAGGGCTGCTTGTCTTTCTGGCCCGGCGTGGCCGGGCAGCTCTGGCGAAAGGTCAGGCTGTAGGTCTTGGCCGCCGGGTCGAAGCTGTCTTGCACCTGCAGGCGCGGAGTGCCGGACTGGCTGTACCAGCGCTTGAACTGGGCCAGGTCAACGCCATTGGCATCTTCCATGGCCTTGATGAAGTCGTCGCAGGTCACGGCCTGGCCGTCGTGGCGTTCGAAGTAGAGATCGGTGCCCTTGCGGAAGCCCTCGGCCCCCAGCAGGGTGTGGATCATCCGCACCACTTCCGAGCCTTTTTCGTAGACGGTCAGGGTGTAGAAGTTGGAAATCTCGATGAAGGAGTCCGGGCGCACCGGGTGGGCCATGGGACCGGCGTCTTCGGCGAACTGGTTGGTGCGCAGGAAGGCCACGTCCTCGATGCGCTTGACGGTGCGCGAGTTCATGTCGGCGGAGAACTCGGCATCACGGAATACGGTGAAGCCCTCCTTCAGCGACAGCTGGAACCAGTCGCGGCAGGTCACGCGGTTGCCGGACCAGTTGTGGAAGTACTCGTGGGCCACCACCGCTTCGACCCGCTGGTGCGCGGCATCAGTGGCGGTTTCCGCCTTGGCCAGCACGCAGCTGGAGTTGAAGATGTTGAGCCCTTTGTTCTCCATGGCGCCCATGTTGAAGTCGTTCACCGCGACGATCATGAAGATGTCCAGGTCGTACTCGCGGCCGTAGACCTCCTCGTCCCAGCGCATGGACTTCTTCAGGCTGTCCATGGCGTGCTGGACCTTGTCGATGTTTTCCGGCTCGACGTAGATGCGCAGCGCCACTTCACGCTGGGTCATGGTGGTGAAGCTGTCTTCCACGCACCAGAGATCGCCCGCCACCAGGGCGAACAGGTAGGCGGGTTTCTTGAAGGGGTCTTCCCAGGTCGCCCAGTGTCGGCCGCCCTCCTCCGCCCCGCTGGCCACCGGGTTGCCGTTGGACAGCAGTACCGGGTAGCGATGCTGTTCCGCGCTGACGGTGGTGGTGAACTTGCTCATCACGTCCGGGCGGTCGAGGTAATAGGTGATCTTGCGGAAACCTTCGGCCTCGCACTGGGTGCAGAACATCTTGCCGGACTTGTACAGGCCTTCCAGCGCGGTGTTGGTTTCCGGGTGGATGCGTACGGTGCTGTCGAGGGTGAAACTGGCGGCCACCGGTTGCAGTGTCAGGTGGCTGTCTTCCAGCTGGTAATCGGCAGCGCCCAGCTCGCGATCATCCATGGACAGGGACAGCAGCTCCAGTTGCTGGCCGTCGAGCACCAGCGGCGGCAGGCCTTCGCCCCGTTCGGGGTTGCGGCGCATCACCAACTGGGCGTGGACCAGGGTGTGGTCCTCGTACAGCTCGAAGGTCAGGTTGGTCTCGTCGATCAGGTACTCGGGGGCCTGATAATCCTTGAGGTAGATGACTTTCGGTTGCTCGGTGCGCATGGTCGTCTCTTTGAATGCGAGGCGGCCCCGAAACCCTGGGCCGCTCTGGATGAATGGGTCAAGGTCGGAGTATGGCCTATTACCCCACCGACCTGATGACAAGGGCCCGCACGAAAAATCGTCGAGCGAAGGCAGCGTCCGCCCTGGACCCGGAGCTATGCGGCGCTGATGGCCAACTGGTAGGCCGTGAACTTGCGCAGGTTGATCACGCCGGTGTCGAGGATCAGGTACTGGCCCTTGATACCCCGCAGCGTACCCTCCACCACCGGCGTCTTGTCCAGATCGAAGCTGACGACCTTGGTCGGATAGGCATCGACCGGATAGCTGATCTCGATGGGCTGCACATCGCTGACCGGCTGGATGGCCTGCAGGCCGAAGCGGTCCTGGAGTGCACGGATGCCTTCGGCGCAATGGTCGAACAGCTCGTCGCGAATGCTCTGGAGGTCCAGCGGCGGCGCTTCGCCCTTGAGCATGGCGCGCCAATTGGTGCGGTCGGCCACCTGGCTGCGCAGCAGGTCTTCGACGAAGCCGGACTGCTGGCGGGTGGCCACGCGCATGATCGGCAGGGCCTGGCTGGCCCCCTGGTCGATCCAGCGGGTCGGCACCTGGCTGGCACGGGTAATGCCCACCTTCACGCCCGAGGAGTTGGCCAGATAGACCACGTGGTCGGTCATGCAGAAGCGCTCGCCCCACTCCGGCTCGCGGCACGTGCCCTCGTCGTAGTGGCACTTCTCCGGGCTGACGATGCAGCTGTCGCACTGCGCCAGCTTGGTGAAGCAGGGGTAGCAGTAACCCTGGCTGAAGCTCTTCTTGGTCTTGCGCCCGCAGTGGATGCAATGGATGGCGCCGAGGAACTCGAGGCGCAGCTGCTTGCCGATCAGCGGGTTCGCCGCAATATCCGCCTCGCCGAGGCGGAAGCCGTACTGCACGGGTGATTCAAGGCGCACCGACATCTTGCTGAGTGCGCCACGTCCTAGTTCCAGCATCAGTGAACCGAATTCGACTTGAACAGGATATTGGGGATGGTTTCGGACTTGGAGCTGCACTCCTGAGGGCCCATGTAGCCAGTGCGCTCTTCCTCGGGCAGATTCTTCAGCTCCCAGGCGATCACCGCCTGCAGCGACAGCTCCTTCTGCTCCTGGGTCAGCTTGCGGCCGTCCGGCCACTTGCCGATTTCCACGGCCAGCTTGAGGCTTTCGTAGACATCCTGGGTGATGTTGCTGATCAGATGGGCAAAAGACGACATGGGCGATTCGGGTCCTGGGAGTGGGACGGAGCGCGCATTCTACCGGCGCAGGCGTGCCAATGCACCGCCAAGCAGCCCGGTGGCGCAGCCGGCGACCAGGCCACCGACATGGGCACCGTTGGCAATGGCGCCAAAGCCCAGGGCGGTGATCAGGCCGGACAGGCAGATCAGCAGCCAGACCAGCATCATTGCCATCACACCCGGCGGCAACCGGTAGGCCGGGCACGGCGCCAGGCGCTGGAACACCCAGCAATGGCCGAGCAGGCCGTAGAGCACGCCGGACAATCCGCCGAACAGGGTCGCGCCGCTGCTGAAGTACTGGGCGAAGTCCGATACCAGGCTGAAGCCCAGGGTCAGCACCAGCAGCATGAGGCCGCCCTGGCGTGACTCGATGCGCCGGCCCAGTTCCCAGAACCACATGCCGTTCATCGCCAGGTGAAGGATGCCGAAGTGGATCAGCATCGGCGAAACCAGGCGCCACCACTGTCCCGCTTCCAGGCCCTCGGCCAGCGGCGAGAAGTAGACGTAATCGCCCTCGATCTGGAAGTCCTGGAAGCTCAGCCAGCGAATGACCGAGAAGTTGTCCCCCAGATTGGTGAGCGCAGCGACCACCAGGGTGACCAGCAGCACCAGGCTGGTGATGCGGCTGTGCATGAGCTGCGCTAGGAATCCGACACGCTCGGGTGCCTTCGGTGCCTCCACTTGCAGCTGGAAATGCGGATCGCCATCGGGGAAGCGCGCATAGAGTCCGCGCACCTGCTCCGCGAGCTGGTCCCCGGGCACCCAGAGCACCTGTTCGCCGGATTCCTCGCTGACGCGGTAAGGCACGTCCAGGCGCTGCAGCAGGGCTATGAAACCGGAAAGGTCCACCGTCAGGGGCAACCGCAATACTTCCACCGCACTCATTGGGGCACCTCGGGACGCTCCACTTCCACCCAGACGAACTTGTCCGGATCCAGCCGGCTTTCCTGGTCGAGCCGATAGGCCACCAGCTTGCCGTACATCACTGCGCTGTAGTCCAGACAGGCCAGATTGCCGCGAATGGGCGCCGGGCGGCCACGCCGCCAGTAGTGGCCGACGAACAGCATGGGTTCCTGCGGCCCGTAACTGAGCAGACGCGACTTGTGCGCCTTGGACAGGGGCTGGCTGGCAACCTGATCCGGTAGGGCGTCGGGCTGGAACACCACGTCGCCGTAGGTTTGCGGGTCCTCCGCCCAGAACTTGGTGCGGAACACCGAACGGGTGAAGCCGTCGCTGCCGGTGAGGGTCATGCCGCCGGGCAGCGGCAGGTCGGTGCCGCGCAGCAGGCGATCGAACACGCGGCCGGCGAAGCTGGAAGAGTCGGTGGCGGCCTTGACGAAGGCTTCGTTGATCCGCCCGTCCGGATGCATGTCCCGCAGGGCGGCGATCATCGCGCTGTCCCAGCAGGCATGGACCATGCGGAATCGGCCGCCATCGAGGAACAGCGGCAATTCGTAGAACCAGCCGAGGAAATCCCGCCAGTCCGCCGGGTGGCCTTCGAACTGCTCCAGGGTTTCCTTGATCAGCCGGGTATGGCGCGGCGTGTGCTCACGGACGAAATGCCGGCCGCTGCCCGGCGGTGCCGGCGTGCTCCAGGCCAGGGCGTTGTACTCATGGTTGCCCATGATGCACAGGGCCTGTCCGGCCTCCACCATGGCGTGAACCATGTGCAACGCCTCGCGGATGCGGGGGCCGCGGTCGATGATGTCGCCGAGGAACAGCGCCATCCGCTGCGGGTGCCGCCAGACGTCGCCCTGCTTGCGATACCCCAAGCGGTCAAGCAGACGCTCCAGGGTATGGGCGCAACCGTGGACGTCGCCGATCAGGTCATAGCCACGGGCGGGATCGAGGCTCATCAGTCGCCTCCACCCAGTCGGCTGCCCCAGCCCAGTTTGGTCCGGCAGACCTCGTAATAGTTGTGATCGAGAGGGTGGATCAGGCGCAGCTTCTGCGGCTTCTTGGCCACCGTGATGGTGTCGCCCGGAGCGCAGGTGAAGTGGTTCTGACCGTCGCAGGACACCAGGGGGTAGATCTGCAGATTGGGCGATACCACGATCTTCAGCTCGCTGGTGCTGTCCACCACTATGGGTCGGCTGGAAAGGGTGTGCGGATACATGGGCACGACCACGATGGCATCGAGCTTGGGATGCATGATCGGACCACCGGCGGACAGCGCGTAGGCGGTGGAGCCGGTGGGCGTGGCGATGATCAGGCCGTCGGCCTTCTGGCTGCAGACGAACTGGCCGTCGATGTGCAATTCGAACTCGATCATCCGCGTCGACTTGCCGGGATGCAGCACCACGTCGTTCAGTGCGTCGCCCTGGCCGATGGCCTCGCCGTGGCGGCGGACTTCGGCTTCCAGCAGGAAGCGCGTCTCGACGCTGTAGCGGCCGTCCAGCACCTCGGCCACCTTCACTTCCAGCTCGTCGGGACGGATGTCGGTGAGGAACCCCAGGCTGCCGCGGTTGATCCCCAGCACCGGCACGTTGTGCCGCGCCAGGGCTCGGGCGGCGCCGAGCATGCTGCCATCGCCGCCGACGACGATCACCAGATCGCACACCTCACCGAGGATCTTCCGCGACGACGTCTGTAGGCCGTGGCCCGGCAGCACTTCGGCGATGGTGTCTTCGAGAATGACGTGGAGATGGCGGTCCAGCAGGAATCTTTTCAGCCGGCGAATGGTGTCGAGCACGTGGGAACTACCCAGGCGACCGATGATGCCGATATTGCGGAATTGCTCCATGGGACTCCAGAGCGGCATTGGCGAGATGAGGAATGGCGAAATTATGGGGGATAGCAGCGGACAGCGGCAAACCGCCGTCGGCTATGCTCGCAGCATGCACGCCTTCGAATCGCTGACCGACCTTCCCCGACAACTACGCCATTCCGGTGTACGCGACCTGGCGTGGGCCCTGGTCTCTCCGCCGCTGCTCAGCCAGCCGCCCTGGCGCCAGCGCCACCCGCTCAGCGCAAGCGGCTGGTTCAGCCACCCCGATCGCCTCGCCGACTGGCTGTGCGCCCTCGACCGGCAACCCGCCGTTCTCGACCAGTGGCTGGCGCAAGCCCCCAGCCGGCGCCTCGGCCTTTACTACGAGCGCCTCTGGCAGTTCGCCCTGGACCAGGCCCCCGATGTGGAGCTGCTGGCGGCCAACCTGCCGATCCGCATCGCCGGCCAGACCCTCGGCGAACTCGACCTGCTGCTGCGCGACGCCGAAGGCGTGCACCACCTGGAACTGGCGATCAAGCTCTACCTGGGGCCGCGCCATGGCAACGGCAGCAACGCCTCCGATTGGCTCGGGCCCGGCAGCCACGACCGGCTCGACCTCAAGCTGGAGCACCTCAGCCAGCACCAGCTGCCGCTGTCGTCCAATCCGGAGAGCCGCCAGGTGCTCGACCGGCTGGATGCCCAACCGGCCAGCGCCGAACTCTGGCTGGGCGGCTACTTCTTCTACCCCTGGCCGGGCAGCTGCACGGCCCCACAAGGCGCCAATCCAGGCCACCTGCGCGGGCAATGGCTGCGCCAGAACGAGCTGAACGACTTTCTCGCACAGACAACGGACGGCAGCTGGCAACCCCTGCCCCGGCAATCCTGGCTGGCGCCCGCCGTCAGCGAAGCCGAGGATCGCTGGAGCCTTGAGCGCTTCCAGCATTGGCGCGAACAACTGGAGCCGGACAGCCCCGCGCGCCTGCTGGTTCGCCTGGTGCCTGATGGGGATGGACGCTGGAAGGAAGCGGAGCGCGCCTTCGTGGTCAGCGATCGCTGGCCGCTGGCACCGCTGTAAGGTGCGCGACGTGTTCAGCCGGTGGCTCATGACCACGCCCCGAGGATGTGGTTTCACACGTTCAAATGAACTTGACTGCGCGACGAAGGGATTAACGGCTGCGTTCGATCCGGCCGCCGGAACGGGCCAGGTAGCCAGAGCCGGTCTCGCTGATCAGCGCATCCCGCTGCAAGGCCGGCAAGGCGTCCAGACCGTCCCGCAGCGCGTAGGCGCGAAAGCCCAGTTGGGAAAGCATGAATACCGCACTGGCGCTGCGCTTGCCGCTGTCGCAATAGCAGAGGTAGGTCCCGCCGCCGTTCAGCAGCCGCGCCTTCAGGCGCAGTAGATGCAGGGGCATGTTCAGGGCCTGGGGCGCATGGGCGCGCTCGTATTCCTCTTGCAGGCGCACGTCCAGCCATTGGCCGCCACTACCCAGCATGCGCACCGCTTCGCCGAAGCTGACCTCATCCACTACCGGAGCCTTGAGCAGTTCGAGGAAGTCCTCCCGGTCCAGCCTTTGCAGCACACTGTCTTCCAGCAGGGTGACACTGGCGTTGCGCGGGCAGTCTCCCAGCAGCGCTTCCTCGCCGAAGCAGGCGCCCACGTCGAGCTCGGCCAACAACTGCTGCTCGCTGCCGGCCCCACGAATGACTTCGGCGCGGCCGGACTGCAGGAAGTAGCAACAGTCCCCGGCCTCCCCTTCCCCCATTACCTGGCTGCCCGCCGGCAGCTCCACCTGCCGCAGGCGCTCCAGCATGCTGCGCACATTGGCTGGTGGCACCCTGGCCAGTAATGGGCTGGCGAGCAGGGTTTCCAGCCACTCGCTGTCGCCAGTCAGGCTGAGTTCCAGCATCAGGTCCTGATGGGTCGAGCCCCAGGTGAGCTGGCGCGCCAGCATGGCGCTGTCGATGGAAAGCAGGGAGCAGTCGCGAAGCGCCAAGGCTTCGTGCAGGCGCGGCAGGGTCGGGGAAACGGGATGGCAGCTGGCTTCGCTGCCCGCTTCCAGGCGCGTCTCGACGCCATTGGCGTCCCGCAGGAGCAGTTCGCCGGACAGCAAGTACCAGGTCACCCGCGCGTGATCCTCACGCCGGAACAGCAGTTGCCCGGCTAGCAAGGGCTGGGGCACGAGCTGGGAGCGCAATTCGCGCCACTGCTGGTCGGACAGGGCATTGAGGGGAATGAGGCTGCGCAGTTGCTGGGGAATCAGGGGTTCGCTCATGGAGTCATCCTTGCGCTTCCACTGCCCGGTCAGTGTAGCCGGTCAGTCGCAACAGTTCGTCGTGCAGGGCTCGACGCCCTTGCAGGCCGCCGGTGTGGAGCAGCACCAGGCGGCTGCCCGAGGGGATTCGACCGGCGTGCGCTTCGTCGTGGATGGCCAGCAGGGCCTTGGCGGTATAGAGGGGTTCCAGGTCGATTCCGCCGTCGCGTTCGCTGTCCAGCAGGAAGCGCGCAAGCTCGGCATCTACTCGGGCAAAGCCGCCGCGGCTGGCATCGATCAATCGGTAGCCCGCATCGGCGCAGCTGGCCTCGGCGAGGATGCCACTCACCCGCTCGGCCACACCGTGGTCCGCCGGTACCGCCAGGGCGCCGATCACCGGATGCGCGCCCGACTCGCCCAGCACCAGCCCGGCCAGGGTGGTGCCGGTGCCGGCAGCGGTCCACAGGCTGTGGTAATCCTCCCAACCCAGGGCGGGAAGCTGCTCGCGGATCATCGCCACCAGAGCGGCGCAGCCCTGGGCACCCGGCAGGCCGCCACCCCCTTCTGGCACCGGCTGGTATCGCGGGTAGCGCTGCCGCCAGGGCTCCCAGAAACCAGTCTGATGGCGCGCCCGATAACCGCCGTAGCCCAGCCAGTGCAATTTCATGCCGAAACGCCGGAGATCCTGCACGGTCGGTGTGTCCTGGGGCTCGCCCCGCAGCAATCCGACGGTGGGAAAACCAAAACGCGCACCCGCGGCGGCCAGCGCATGCAAATGGTTGGAGTGGGCGCCGCCCAGGCTGATCACGCCCTCGGCGCCATCATCTCCGGCCCTGGCCAACCAGGGCGCCAGCTTGAACCACTTATTGCCGGAAACCAGCGGATCCAGTGCATCCAGGCGCAGCACAGCCAGCTCCAGCCCGGCAGCGTCCAGCCAGGGAAGGCGCAAGGGCTCGAGTGCGGCTCGGGGATTCCAGTCAGGCAGGATCAAGGACAAGGTCGGGTCCGTTGGCATCCAGGAAGGGGGCGCAAGGATAATTCAGGCGCAGGTGCAATTCCGCTCAACCGGCGGTGCGCAGGCGCCCTCCCGAGCGATGCCGGGGGCAGCAGTTGGATTCGCCGGCGACGAAGCGACTGGGTGCTTCGATGCGGTCGATCGGCATGCTGCAACGCTCGCCGCTGGGCAGGCTCGCCTCGCAGGTGGGCTGCTGGTAGTGGGCCAACCATTGGCGGTACTGGTTCTCGGAGACGAAGCACTTGGCGGCGGCGTAGGCCTGGGGGTTGTCCTGGTAACGGGCAATGTCGGCCAGCGGAATGGTCAGGTGGCCGGCACCGGGGTGGTAGACCACGAACACGACGCCCAACTGGGCCAGACGCTCCAGCATCTGCTGCCCGGATTGGGACTCCAGTGCCTCGCACTCCTGACGCAGGCGATTGAGCTCGACCTGGAGCTGGGCGTCCAACTGGTCGCGATAGGCCAGCTCGACATCGCGGATGGCCAACTGCTCGCGATACTCGGATACGGCAGCGGCGACCCGTGTTTGCAGTTCGCTTTCGAACTGGGCGCGAAGGATGTCAGCCTCGGTGCGCCCGTGGCGCTCCAGGGCGCGCAATTGCAGGTTCATTTCCTCACGGCTGGCCTGATGGCGCTCCGACTCGCTGTCGAGCTCGGCACGCAGGCGGGCATTGGCCTCTTCCTGCTCACGCAAGGCATGCTGCAGAGCGCGGATCTGCTCCTGCAGCGCCGAATGGCTCTGGTCGGCGTCGTGGCGCACGCGGGCGATAGCTTCTTCGTTCTGCTGGCTGAGGGAGCTGAGGCGAAGACGCTGCTGGCGGACCAGTTGGGCGGTCTTCAGGCGGTGCTCCTTTTCCATTTTCTCCGCCAGTTGCTCGGCCATCTCCTTGGTGATTTCCGGCGGGGCGTACCAGCTGTCTTCCGGTGCCACCTGGAGCTTCTCGGCATCCAGCACCGTGGGCAGATCTTCTTCCACCAGCACACCGAGGTTATTGAGCTTGATGGCGTCGCGCAGCAGCGCCAGGTCGTTGCGGTCGGCGTTCAGGCTCGGGTCCCACAGGTGCATCTGCTGCCAAGACACCGGGCACTGGCTACGGCAGGCCAGGCGAATGGGGCCGGCGCCAAGATCGGGACCACGGCCGGCGCGCTCGGCCAATTGCCGCAGCGGCAGGTTCCAGCCGGTATCGGCACGACCTTCTTCGTCGAAGTCGAGGTAGAAGAAGACCACCGCCCGAACCTGCAGGCGCGGGCTGATCATCAGGTAGGCCAGTTGCATCTGGCAGTCGGCGAACTCCGGCAGGCCGACCACCCCGTCGAGGATGGCTTCGAATTCCGAGTAGAGCATCTGCTTGCAGATGCCGCGGTCGTTGAAGAACACGACGGCTTCCACCGTTTGCGGCTTCTTCAGCATGCTCATCGCTCTACCTCTGGCTCTGCGCGGTGAATCACGGCGGACATTGATGGGGGGCTTGGTGGCACGGTTCTTTCGTCCGCACACACTGATCCGGACTTTAGAAAAGTCTAGGGGATATTAGTCGTCGAGCAATGTGACTGGGTTGGCAGAGCCCTATCGCCGCAACCTGTCGGACCAGCGGCAAGGCAAAAGTGTGACGTGGTTGGAACTGGAAATGAAACCGCCCGGCGAAAGGCCGAGCGGTTGGTGGACAAAAGCCTGGACAGGATTTCGCGAGCTAGCGGGCTGCTAGGCGAAAACCGCCGAGGAAGCGCAGTTTACGAATGCTAAATGAGCATTCCGAGGCGGTTTTCAACAAAGCAGAACCGACGCGCAGCAAATCCTGTTCTGGCTTTCAGAGCTCTGCGGCGAGGCGCGAACCTTGATTGATGGCGCGCTTGGCGTCCAGTTCGGCGGCCACATCGGCGCCACCGATCAGGTGCACGCTCTGGCCGGCCGCTACCAGGCCTTCGTGCAGCTCGCGCAGCGGATCCTGACCGGCGCAGACGATCACGGTGTCCACCGGCAGCACCTGGGCTTCGCCCTCGGCCACTCGGATGTGCAAGCCGGCGTCGTCCACCTTGAGGTACTCCACCGCGTTGAGCATCTGCACCTGCTTGTTCTTCAGGCCGGTGCGGTGGATCCAGCCGGTGGTCTTGCCGAGGCCGTCGCCCACCTTGCTCTTCTTGCGCTGCAGCAGGAACACCTGACGTGCCGGCGCATGGGGCTGGGCCTTGATCCCGGCGATACCGCCACGGGCTTCCAGAGCGCCGTCGATGCCCCACTCCTTCCAGAAGGCTTCGCGGCTCAGGCTGGTGGATTCGCCCTGGTGGGTGATGAATTCGGACACGTCGAAGCCGATACCGCCGGCACCGATAACCGCCACCTTCTGCCCGACCGGCTTGCGCTCGAGGATGGCGTCCAGATAGCTGATCACCTTGGCGTGCTCGATGCCCGGAATAGCCGGGGTGCGCGGCACGATGCCGGTGGCCAGGATGATTTCGTCGAAGCCGCCCTGGGCCAGGTCCTCGACCGAGACGCGGGTATTCAGGCGCAGGTCGACACCGGTGGTCTCCAGCTTGCGCTTGAAGTAGCGCAGGGTTTCAAAGAACTCTTCCTTGCCCGGCACGCGCTTGGCCACGTTGAACTGGCCACCGATCTCACCAGCGGCATCGAACAGGGTCACGCTGTGGCCACGCTCGGCAGCGACGGTGGCAGCGGACAGGCCAGCCGGGCCAGCGCCGACCACGGCGATCTTCTTCGCCTGTGTGACCGGGATGTAATTCAGCTCGGTTTCATGGCAGGCGCGCGGGTTCACCAGGCAGCTGGTCAGTTTGCCGCCGAAGGTGTGGTCCAGGCAGGCCTGGTTGCAGCCGATGCAGGTGTTGATCTCGTCAGCACGGCCTTCGGCGGCCTTGTTGACGAAGTCCGGGTCGGCGAGGAACGGACGGGCCATGGACACCATGTCGGCGTCGCCTTCGGCCAGGACCTGCTCGGCCACTTCCGGGGTATTGATGCGGTTGGTGGTGATCAGCGGAATCTTCACCTCACCCTTGAGCTTGGCGGTGACCTTGGTAAAGGCCGCACGCGGCACCTTGGTGGCGATGGTCGGGATACGCGCTTCGTGCCAGCCGATGCCAGTGTTGATGATGGTCGCGCCCGCGGCTTCGATGGCCTTGGCCAGGGTGACGATCTCGTCCCAGGTGCTGCCGCCTTCAACCAGGTCGAGCATGGACAGGCGGAAGATGATGATGAAGTTCGGGCCCACGGCCACACGCACCCGGCGGACGATCTCTACCGCCAGGCGCATGCGGTTCTCGAAGCTGCCACCCCAGCGGTCGGTACGCTGGTTGGTGTGGGCGGCGAGGAACTGGTTGATGAAGTAGCCCTCGGAACCCATGATCTCGACGCCGTCGTACTCGGCCTTCTGCGCCAGCACGGAGCAGGTGACGAAATCCTGGATCTGCTTCTCGATGCCCGCTTCATCCAGCTCGTTCGGCTTGAAGGGGTTGATCGGCGCCTGGATAGCCGACGGCGCGACCTGCTTGGGGTTATAGGCGTAACGGCCAGCGTGGAGGATCTGCATGCAGATCTTGCCGCCCGCCTCGTGCACCGCGCGGGTGACGATCCTGTGCTTCTCGGCCTCTTCCTCGGTGGTCAGCTTGGCCGCGCCGGCATAGACACCGCCTTCGGCGTTCGGACCGATGCCACCGGTCACCATCAGGCCGACGCCACCACGGGCGCGCTCGGCGAAGTAGGCTGCCATGCGCTCGAAGCCATGGGGCTTTTCTTCCAGGCCGGTGTGCATGGAGCCCATCAGGGTACGGTTGCGCAGGGTGGTGAAGCCCAGGTCCAGGGGTGCGAGCAGATGCGGGTAACGGGTGGCGGTCATGGTTCCTCCACAACAGGCGGTGCTATTCACGAAAGTGCCCCTGGCCTCGGAGGGCCGGAGTCGGTTGTGGGGCAGACGATAAAGAGCCGTCACCGCCCGCTCAATGATCGGAACTGACAAGTTACTGATCGAAAATGACAGCAACCCTTGGCAATCATCAGCGCGTCCCCTACCCTGATCGGCATTCCCCAGCCCCGGACATTCCATGCGCAAACTGCTGACGCCCCTGATCGCTGCCATCCTGGTGAGCTGCCTGACCGCCTATGCGGTATGGACCGGCGAACGCCCGCGCGTCCACTACCTGTCCGATCTGCGCGCCAGCCTGGCCAGCGACATCGGTGCCGCCAGCGCGAGCGGCAACCTGCTGGCGATCCGCCCGGAGCTCTACCCCAGCGACTACCGCGATCCCGACCTGCTGCGCATGAAGCTCGTGGCGGCCCTCGACCAGGCCCGCGCCCAGGGCCTGCTCAATGAAAGGACCGTGGTCGCCCTGCCCGACCACATCGGCACCTGGCTGCTGCTGCGGGACGAGAAACACAACCTCTACCAGGCCCGCACCTTCACCGAAGGGAGCCGCCTGCTCACCCTCAGTCACCCGACCCTGCTGGGCCGCCTCTACCTCCAGGGCCAGGACCTGGAAGAAGCCCTGTTGCGCGCCAAGGCCCGGCGCATGGCGCGGGACTACCAGAAGCTGTTCAGCCGTCTGGCCGGCGAGTATCGGGTCACCCTCCTGGCCGGCTCCATCCTCCTGCCCTCGCCCTACCTCAAGGAAGGCAAGCTGCGCAGCGGCCACGGCGACCTCTACAACCTGGCCCTGGCCTTCTCCCCGGACGGCAGCCTGCTCGGCGAGCCCTTCAGCCAGCCCTGGCCGCAGAGCACCCGCAATGAATCGCGCCAGGAACTGCGGACCGTCAGCGGCCAGGTGACCATTACGCGCAGCTGGGCTTCGGGCTATCCGCAGAGCGAGGTCACCCTGACCGACGGCCAGACCAGCGCCAGCGAAGCGCTCTTCCTCCGCGGCCGGCTCTGGCCCCTGCACGACGCACCGGCCGGCAGTGTGCTGACCCCCATCGCCGCCCCGCAGGCCAGCAAGGCGCCGGGTAGCCATCTGCTGAATGCCTGGCTGGGCGCCCGATGAAAACGCAACGGGTGAAGCTGGGCGACCTTTCCGTGAGTTCCGTACTCAGCATGGCAGCGGCGCTGGAACAGGCCGGTCACTGCGCGACGGACCTGCTGGAACGCTTCGGTCTGGATGCCGCGCGCTTCGCCGAGCCCCATGGGCGCTTGTCGATCCCGCGCTTCATGCGCCTCGGCCATGCCGCCATCCAGCTTTGTGGCGACCCCGCACTCGGCCTGGCCATGGGCCGCCTCAGCCGCCTCAGCCAGCTCGGTCTCGCGGGCGTCTGCGCCGAACAGGCCCCCAACCTGCGAGAAGCCGCCCGCGCCCTGGCCCGTTTCGAACGGCTCTACGCCAGTAACTATCGCGGTCAGTCGAGCTTCCACGAGGACGCCAAGGGCGCCTGGCTGCGTTTCTATTCCATCAGCCCGTACAACGCCTATAACCGCTTCGTCGTGGATTCGGTGCTGGCGGGCTGGCAGAGCCATCTGAGCCAGTTGGTCGGCACCGGAATCCGCATCGAGAAAGTGGAAATCGAATTCGCCGCACCGGACTATGCCGAGCGCTACACCGAACATTTCGGCTGCCCAGTGGAATTCGAGGCGGGCGCCAACCAACTGCGCCTGACCCAGGACACCCTGGCGCTGCGCGGCAGCGAACACTGCCCGAGCACCTGGCGGCAATTGCTGGATATCTGCGAAAGGGAGCTGCTGCAACTGACCCGCACCCGCAGCCTGCGCGAGCGCATCACCCAGTTGCTGGGGCCGCTGCTGCACGGACGGGAACCGGATCTGGAAGAAGTGGCGGCACGCCTGCAGATGCCCAGCTGGACCTTGCGCCGCAAGCTGGCCGAAGAAGGCACCCAGTACCGCGCCATTCTCAATGAAACCCGCCGCGACCTGGCCATGGCCTACATTCGCGACACCGAACTGGCCTTCGGCGAAATCGCCTACCTGCTCGGCTTCGCCTCGGCGGAGGCCTTCCAGCGTGCATTCAAGCGCTGGAGCGGCAGCACTCCAGGCGAGTTTCGCCGCGCCCAGCGCCAGGCGGGCTGATCACATTTCGGTGGCGTCGTCCGCCGGTTCTACCGGGTCCTGCTCGCCAGCGTGAAAATCGAGAATCTCTTCCTGGTAGTCGTCCATCACGCGCTCCTCCTGGTTTCGACAGAGGTCATGCAAACAAAACCCATGCCAGGAATGTAACGATCCCAGGTGACCGGAAAATTACCCCTGCGGAGCAGAATCGAAGAATGAAGGCGGGAGAAAAGAAAAAGCCCCCAGGCATTGCTACCTGAGGGCTTCTCTATATGGCGCAGCGGACGGGACTCGAACCCGCGACCCCCGGCGTGACAGGCCGGTATTCTAACCGACTGAACTACCGCTGCGTGTCGGTTGGACTTGCGTCCGGTGAAACCTTTGCGTCGTCTGGCGACCTGGCCTTTTGGACCTTGCCACCTCATGCCCGAACAACTCGAACATGGGAAATATGGCGCAGCGGACGGGACTCGAACCCGCGACCCCCGGCGTGACAGGCCGGTATTCTAACCGACTGAACTACCGCTGCGCGTCGGCCGGACTTTCGTCCGAATCTCGCAAGGATTGGTGGGTGATGACGGGATCGAACCGCCGACCCTCTGCTTGTAAGGCAGATGCTCTCCCGGCTGAGCTAATCACCCATCGCCTTGCGAGGCGCGCAATTTACGCAGAGGGCTTCGCTAAGTCAACACCCTGTATGGATTTTTTCTCTTGGCGCGTCTCATGCCCCTTTTCCCGGCGCCGCAATGCGCCCCATGACAGTGCGCACGCACGAAGTCGGGGCGCAGTCAGCTCCCCACCTTCAGCGATACCCGTGCGGTGACACGGCCATCTTCGTTGCGGTCAAGTCCAGCTTCATCGATGCGAACCCCCTGCCCTTCCAGCACGCCGAACCAGCGCAGGAGGCTGGGAAACGCCGCCGGCTGCAGGTTCACCTGCACCGCGCCGGGCGCGTCGCTGTCGATACGCTCGACGCCCAGGCCCTGTTCAGCGGCGGTGGCGGTCACCAGCCCCTGCAGCCGCTCCGGGTCCACCTGGCTCTCGGGCTGGCTCTGAACCGATCGAGCTTCGGGAGCACGCTGCTGCAGGTAGGCATGCAGGCTGCGCTGGGACTCGAAGTACTCGCGGGCACTGGCCAGACGACGTTCGGCCGGCAGCCAGAGCAACAGGTAGAGCAGGACCAGGCCGAGGAAAATACCGAGTCCCAGCAACGCCGTGCGATCCCTGGCCGGCATCGCACGCCAGCGAGCAGCGAGGGAAGAAGCCTGCCACTGCGTCTGCAACGGCGCCTTGATTGCATCGAGCATCTTCATCCTCCTATCACCAGTCGCGCGCTGACGCCGCTTTCATCGCGGCTGGCCGAGCCCATCTGCACGGAAAGCCCGCTGCCGATCAGGCGCTCGCGCAGGCGTTCCAGAGCATCGAAGCCCGGCGCCTGTACCTGCAACGCGAGGTCGCCCCGTGCCTCACTGAAATCCAGTTGCTGCACCCTCACCTGGGCACCTTCGGTGATCAGCGCCTGGGCCGCCTGGCCGAGCAGGGTCAGCAGACGGCCCTGCCCCGAAGCGGAACCCTCAGCCAGGTGCTGGTCGAACTGGGCCCGCAGGTTCACCAGCTTGTTGTCCTGGGGAAACAACTCGCGATAGAGGGCCTCGTTGGCAGCCGCGTAAGCGTCCCCCTGACGCTGCAGTTGCCAGGCCTGGACCAGGTTGAAACCCCACTGCAGCACCAGCCACAAGCCAACCAGCCCCAGCAGGGGCTTCCAGCGCGACCAGCGCTGGCGTTCTTCCTTCAGGGTGAATTCGCCCTGAGCCAGATCGCTGCCCTTCTGCGCCGCCAGCCAGCCATAGGTGTCGCCTTCATCGCGCCACTCATCCACGCCCTCCAGCACCTGGCGAGCGGCGGGCGCATGGCCGCTTCGGGGCGCATCGCAGGCGTCCTTCAGGACGGGCCAGTCGAGTTCCGCGAAACCGAGGCGGGTGCCACCTTCGCCGCCCAGCAGCCAGCGCTGGTCCAGCCAGAGCAACTGGGTACCCTGCTCCGGCAGCAGGTCGGCATCGACATGGATAGCTGCAGGCGCTGGGCCGAGCTTGCCGGCCAGCTCCAACCAGCCTGCCAGCCAGGTTCGGCGCACCGCGAACACCCGGTGCCGGCCATCTGCCAACGCCCCACCCAGCCCGAGGTGAAAGCTTTCCACTTCCTCGGCGAGCAGTTCCTCCACTGCGAAAGGCAATGCCTGACGCAACCAACGCCCCTTCTGGGTAGGCAGGCGGACCGCGCAACAGGTCACCGCCTCCACCGGCAGGATCAGGCGCCAGGGTGGCGCCACCTCTTCCAGCGCCCTGGCGAATGGCAGGCGACGGCCCGTGCCTCCTTGCCAGAGCAGCACTTCCAGTTCGGCGTCCAGCTGGGTGCAGGCGGCCACCGGGAGGAAGATGCAAGCCTGTGTCATGACTGCGGCTCCTTGACGGGCGCCGGCGGCAATCCGCCCTGCCCGAGATCGCGAGAGAGAACCCGTACCTTGCCGTCGCTACCGCGCTGCAGGGTACTGGCCAGAACCTGGCGGCGACCGGCGAGGCGAACCTCGCTGATCACATTGAAATATTGACTGCCCACCGCCAGCCCCTGCGCTTCCAGCCCCATCCCGGCCAGCGCCGGCTGGCCGAGGAAGGCGTCCAGGCTGCGAAAGCCCGTGGTGCCTCGGGCCGCTATCAGCAATCCGCCGCTGTCGGCGTCCAGGTTGTCGGCCAGGGTAGACAGCACCAGCGCGCTGGCGGTGTTGACGTTGAGAGACGCATCCGACGGCAGAGCGGTAACGAAAGGCAGCAGCTTGCGGTAGTCCAGCTCCGTCATGCCTAACACTAGGCGCAACTCGGACACATCGCTCATGGCGTGATTGGCCGCCCGATATGGCGGCTGCAGCAACAGGTACTGGTTGTCTTCGGCGCCATTGGGGCCGAAGGGTTCCTGGTCGCGGTCGAGCCAATCCACCAGCCGCTCGGTGTAGGGCGCCTCGATTCCCAGGCGCAGCAGCAAGCGGCGGAACTGGCGGACCCCTTGCTCATTGAGCTGGCCGTCCCGCACCAGGCTGTTGAGGTTGAAGCGACCGCTCGGATCTTCGATGCGCACGCTGAGCGAGCCGCCGTCATCCAGCTTGAAAGTTGTGAGAGGCCGCGCCCAGGTCTCGCCCAGGTGATCCACCGGCGTCCGCGGATCACCCTGGCGCAGGTCGCGCACGAGTATGGCTTTGGCCAGGGCCTCGCCGCCGAGGGCGTACTGGGCCACCTGGCGGGTATGCAGTTCATTGCCGCTGGAACGGATGGATAGCTGAGTGCGGGCGATCAGGCCGGCGCAGACGACCGTGACCACCGCGACCACCAGCAGCACGGTGAGCAAGGCGACGCCTGCCTGGCGCTTCATTGCGACTGCTCCTGGTTGCCGCCCTGCTGACCACTTTGCTGACCACCCTGCGGGTTCTGCGGGTTCTGCTGTTCCCCGTCCGGCTGGTTACCCCCGGCCTGCGCTGGCTGCCTGGGCGGGGTTTCCACCAGGCGCAGCACCCGGCGCAGCTCACCATAGCGGCGGTGCTCCAGGGTCAGTTCCAGGGCGCGTGGCAGGCGGTCCAGACGCTCGTCCTCCGGCAGGCCGGCTGGCGGCCAGCTGTCCTGCCAATCACCACTGTCGTCCATGTAGCGCAGCTTCATGGAGGTGACCCCATCCAGCGCGTTCTGGACGCGCGGCAGACTGTCCTGGGCCTGGTCCAGCACCGTCCAGTAGCGCCGCTCCAGGCGTTCGCCGGAGAGCTGCCAACGCACCCTTTGCAGGCGCGAGCGCTGCATGCCGGTCGGGTTTCGCCAGCCGTTGCGGGTGAGTTCCAGACTGTCGTTGTCACCTTCCTGCTCGCCAAGCAGCGCAGCGCGGGACTCGCCATAGGCATCGCGAACGGGGCGGGAAATCACCTGGCGGATGTCCCGCTCGAAAGCGGAAATCGCCCGGACCACTTCACGCAGCTGCTGCTCCTGCACGCGTGTCGCTTCGTCCGAATCGAGGACCGCACCGAGCATGCGCCAGGTGCCAATGGCCAGCAGCGCGAAGATGGCGATGGCGATCAGCAGCTCCAGCAAGGTGAAACCCGCCGCGCGCCTCATGGCGTGCTCCCGACGAAGCCCACCAGGCGCACGGTGGCCCGGTCCTCCAGCTTGCCAACACCGGCGCCCCGGGTCGGGCGCGGCGCCACCCAGAGGGTGACCCGCCGCAGTGCCGGGTCGCTGGTGCCTTCGACTTCGCTTTGCCACTCCCAGCGTCGTCCGCCGTAATCCAGTTCGCCCTTGTCCTTGCCGTTGGCGGGCGGCGTCTCGCGCAACTGGAGCTCGGTCAGGCGGTTGTCGGCGATCCACATCGCCAGGGTCTTGTCTTCCAGGCGTGAAGCGATCTGCAGGCTGCGCGCACTGGCAGTCAGGACGCTGGCGGCAACCACCGCGAAAATGGCCAGCGCCACCAGCACCTCAATCAGGGTGAACGCACGGCTGCTTCTCATCCGGCGCGCCCCTTGCCGCCCAGGGCCTCTACACGGGGCAGGCGGAATCCATCGCTGGAAAGCTGCAGGCGCAGACCATCCCTGCGCCGCTCCCCCATTTCCATGCGGAAGGGGCTGATCTCGCCACTGGAAAGGATGATCAGTTGCGGCACCGGCGGGGCCTTCTTCGCGTCCTTGGCCTGCTTCTCTTCCCTGGCCGGGGGCGGAAGCACCAGCGGCTCGCCATCCAGCTCGATGGTCAGTTCGGCCCACTCCGGCAACTGGCGGGCACCGTCGGACAGCGGCTGCCAGCGGGCGCTGGTTTCGTCGTAGTAGAAGACCTGGTAACTGTCTCGCTCCACGCGAACACCGTACTCGCGGTTATCCAGCACGGCCTCGTCGGCGAGCACGCCAATCAGCCCTGCGAGACGATCAGCTTCATTGGTGAGTTCACGGGTGGGGCCGGCGACGCCGGCGCTGATCACCGCCAGGCCGGCCATGCAGGCCATGACGACCATCACCACCAGGATTTCGATCAGGGTGAACCCCGCGGACGCCAGGGCGCCGGACATCCGGCCGGAGCCGCCTCGCCGCCCGCTTCTCATCAGTTGTCCCAGTTGGCGATGTCGGCGTCGTTGTCGCTACCGCCTTCCTTGCCATCGGCCCCCAGCGAATAGAGGTCGTAAGCCCCCTTGCTGCCCGGCGCCAGGTACTGGTACGGGTTGCCCCACGGGTCGACCGGCAGCTTCTTCAGGTAACCGTCCTTGTTCCAGTTCTTCGCCGGCGGGTTGCCGGAAGGCCGGGTCACCAGGGCCTCCAGGCCTTGCTGGGTGCTGGGATAGGCGAAGTTGTCCAGCTTGTACATGTCCAGGGCGGCGCCGATGGCCTTGATGTCACCCTTGGCCACCGTGACCTTGGCCTGGTCGGGACGATTCATCACCTGCGGCACCACCAGAGCGGCAAGGATGCCGAGGATGACCACCACGACCATGATTTCGATGAGCGTAAAGCCCGACTGACTACGGCGCAGATTCACGCGATTACCCCACGAGTTGGTTGAGAGAAAGGATAGGCAGCAGGATGGCGAGGACGATCATCAGCACCACTGCCCCCATGACCACCAGCATGAACGGTTCGAAAAGTCCGACCAGCAAGGCGATGCTGGCAGCCAGGTCGTTTTCCTGGTTGCGCGCGGTGCGGGCGAGCATCTGGTCCAGCTCGCCGGACCGTTCGCCGCTGGCGATCATGTGCAACATCATCGGCGGAAACTGCCCGCTGCCTTCCAGGGCGCGGGTCAGGCTGCCGCCTTCACGGACCTTCTGCGCCGCCACCACCACATGCGCGCGGATCACCCGGTTGGCAATCACTTCGGCACCAATGCCAAGGGCCTCCACCAGCGGCACGCCGCTGCGGGTGAGGATCGCCAGGGTGGAGGCGAAGCGTGCGGTATCGGTGGCCCGCACCAGTCGTCCCACCAGTGGAATGCGCAATATCAGGGCATGCCAGCGCTGGCGCACATTCGGATCGCGCAATGCCCAGCGCGCGCCGACGAATGCCGCTATCAGCACCAGGAGCATCAGCCAGCCCCAGTGCTTGACCAGGTCGCTCAGGGCGATCAATCCGCGGGTGAGCAGGGGCAGGGTTTGCCCCGAATCGATGAACACCTTGACCACGTCAGGTACGACGAAACCCAGCAGGAAGGCAACGATCGCCAGCGACGCACACATCAGGATCACAGGATAGAGCAGCGCCAGCTGGATCTTCTGGCGTGACTGCTGGCGTTGCTCGGTGTAGTCGGCCAATTGCTCCAGCACCGGCCCCAGGTGACCGGCGTGCTCACCGGCCGCCACCGTGGCGCGATAGAGCTCGGGGAAGGCCGAGGGGAACTCCCGCAGGCTGCTGGCCAGGCTGTGGCCTTCCAGTACCCGCGCGCGCACCGCCAGCAGCATCGACTGGATGCGTGAACTGCCGGACTGTGCAGCCGCCGCCCGCAGCGCCTCCTCGATGGGCAACGCCGCCTGCACCAAGGTCGCGAGCTGCCGCGTCACCAGCGCCAGGTCACGGGCGGACAGGCCCCGCGCCAGGCTGAAGCGGCCCCCCTCGGCCTGCTCGCGAACACGGGTGGCGCGTACTTCCAGCGGTGCCAGCTGACGCTCGCGCAGCAGCTGGCGCACCTGGCGGGCGCTGTCCGCCTCAAGCACGCCCTTCTGCTGGCGCCCCTTGGCGTCGAGTGCGAGGTATTCGAATGCGGCCATTTACTCTTCCTGGGTGACCCGCAGCACTTCTTCCACCGTGGTGATGCCCTCCAACACCTTGCGCCGGCCGTCCTCGCGGATGCTCGGGCTGGATTGCCGCGCGTGGCGGATCATTTCCTGCTCGGAGGCGACACTGTGGATCAGGCTGCGCATGTGATCGTCGAACACCACCAGTTCGTAGATGCCGGTTCGCCCCCGATAGCCCTGCTGATGGCATTCGGCACATCCGCGGGCGCGATGCAGGAGCGGCGCGCTGTCCACCTCCACGTTGAGCAACTGGCATTCGGCGGCGTCCGGTTGATAGGCCTCCTTGCAATGGGGACAGAGCACCCGCACGAGGCGCTGGGCCAATACGCCCAGCAGGGACGAGGACAGCAGGAAGGGTTCGACGCCCATGTCCACCAGGCGGGTGATGGCGCCGATGGCACTGTTGGTGTGCAGGGTGGAAAGCACCAGGTGACCGGTCAGCGAGGCCTGCACGGCGATCTCGGCGGTTTCCTGGTCACGGATTTCGCCCACCATCACCACATCCGGGTCCTGGCGCAGGATGGCGCGCAGGCCACGGGCGAAGGTCATGTCCACCTTGGGATTGACCTGGGTCTGGCCGATGCCCTCGATGTGGTACTCGATCGGGTCTTCGACGGTGAGGATGTTGCGTGTGCGGTCGTTGAGGGTGGCCAGGCTGGCGTACAGAGTGGTGGTCTTGCCCGAGCCGGTGGGGCCGGTGACCAGCAGGATGCCGTGGGGGCGACGAACCGTCTCTTCCAGCTGATCGCGATCACGCTCGTTCATGCCCAGGTGCTGCAAGGTCAGGCGCCCGGCCTGCTTGTCCAGCAAACGCAGCACCACGCGCTCGCCATTGGCCGACGGCAGCGTGGATACGCGGATGTCCACTTCACGTCCGGCCACCCGCAGGGAAATACGGCCGTCCTGGGGAATACGCTTCTCGGCGATATCCAGCCGCGCCATCACCTTGATCCGCGATACCAGCAAGGCCGCCAGTTCGCGCTTGGGCTCCAGCACCTCGCGGAGAATGCCGTCGACGCGGAAACGCACTACCAGGCGCTTCTCGAAGGTTTCCAGGTGGATGTCCGAGGCGTTCTCCTTGATCGCCTCACCGAGGATGGCGTTGATCAGGCGGATGATCGGCGCGTCGTCTTCCTGCTCCAGCAAGTCCTCGGTTTCCGGAATCTGTTCGGCCAGGGCGGCGAGGTCCAGGCTGCCACCGAGATCCTCAGCCAGCTGCATGGCCGCGGAGGAGTCATGCTGGTAGGCCTGGGCCAGGGCCTGTTCGAAAGCATCGCCGCTGAGGGGCTTCAACGGCAGGCTGCGCCCGGCGAAACGCCGCGCTTCGGCCAGGGCCACCAGCTCGACGCCGGGGCGATGGGCAAGGCAAGGCTCCACGCCATCCAGCAACAGCACGCCATGCCGCTTGGCAAAGCCGAATGGGAGCCGCCGCAGCGGGGCTTCAGCGAGTGGTGGGTTCATCCGTGGGCGCCTGTTTCAGAGAGGTCCGAAAGAAAGTATTGCAGCGCAATCTGACGATTGTGCGCCGCTGCTGTCCGATTCTTATGATTCGTGTGAACAAAGCCACCTAAAGCCGTAAAAATTCACAGATATCTTTAGCACAGCGACCGCGTCGCAACATCATCTGTACGGCCGAGCATTGCCCTTGAAGGCGCTGCTATGATCAAAGCAGTTCTGCCAAAACATAAAATCAGAAGAACGATACAGCCTTAGGAGTTGGACCCACTTGCAAGCCCCGGATTCCGCACACTGGCTGCAACGCCATGCGCCAGCCCTCGTCGGTGCATTGCTGGTCCTGGCCATGGGTGCCAGCTTCGCCTGGCAGACCCGGGAATGGTTGCGCGTGGTACAGGCTCCCGCCCGCGTGCCGGAGCAACAGGGCACGCAACTGGCCACCGCCCGGCCCCTGCAGAACCTCGAGCCTTTGTTCGGTCCCACCCCGAAAGCCCAGCCAAGCGGCCCGCCGCCCACCACCAACCTGCGCCTGACCCTGCTCGGCAGTTTCGTCCACGAGGGGCCGGACAAGTCCACGGCCATCATCCAGTTCGAAGGCGGCAAACCGCGCCGCTTCACCGCCGGCGACGAGATCACCAGTGGCGTCAAGCTGCACACGGTTTATCGAACCCATGTCGAAATCGAACGCAACGGGCGCCTGGAAAGTCTCAGCTTCCCCGAACCACGCTCACGTTTCACCGCCGTCGGTGCCGCCCCGGACGATTCGTCCGCCACGGTGATCGACGAACTCAACGGCCTGCAGGAAGACAACGCCGCCGAATTGCGCGAGCGCATGGAGAAACTGCGCCAACAGATGGAAGACCCGGAGAACACCGCCTCCGAACCTTCCGCCGAACCGCCCCAGGATAGCGAATGACACGATGACCCCGACTTTCTCGCGCCTCACGCTCGCCCTGATCGCCGCCGGGATGCTGGCCGCGCCCCTGCCCTTGCTCGCCGCCCAGCCAGCCACCGCGCCGGACAGCTCGCAGCAACAGCAGGACGCCTGGACCATCAACCTCAAGGACGCCGACATCCGCGAATTCATCGACCAGATCGCCGACATCACCGGCGAGACTTTCATCGTCGACCCGCGGGTAAAGGGCCAGGTCAGCGTGGTGTCGAAAACGCCGCTGGGGATCAACGAGGTCTATCAGCTGTTCCTCTCGGTGATGGCCACCCACGGCTTCACCGTCGTCGCCCAGGACGGCCAGGCGCGGATCATTCCCAACGCAGAGGCCAAGGCCGAAGCCAACAGTACCCGCCCCGGCGCCGAAAGCCTGGAAACCCGCGTGATCCAGGTGCAACACACTCCGGTGACGGAGCTCATCCCGCTGATTCGACCGCTGGTCCCCCAGTACGGCCACCTTGCTGCCGTGACCTCGACCAACGCCCTGATCATCAGTGACCGCGCCGCCAACATCGCCCGCATCGAAGACCTGATGCGCCAGCTCGACCAGAAAGGCGACCGCGACTACACCGTCCTCAACCTCAAATACGCCTGGGTGATGGACGCCGCCGAGGTGCTCAACGCGTCACTGAACCGCGGCCAGTCCAAGGGCACTTCCGGCACCCAGGTGATCGCCGATGGCCGCACCAACCGCCTGATCATCCTCGGTCCACCGTCGGCTCGGGCGAAGCTGGCGGCGCTGGCGCAATCCCTGGACACGCCGACCTCGCGCTCGGCCAATACCCGGGTGATCCGCCTGCGCCACAACGATGCCAAGAGCCTGGCCGAAACCCTGGGCGAGATTTCCGAGGGTTTGAAGAATGGGGACGGTAATGCCGAAGGCGGCGCCCCTACCAACGGCGGCAAGCCGCAGAACATCCTGATCCGCGCCGACGAAAGCCTGAACGCCCTGGTGATGCTGGCCGAGCCCGATGTGGTCGCCGCCATGGAAGATATCGTCCGCCAGCTCGACGTGCCGCGCGCCCAGGTGATGGTGGAAGCGGCCATCGTGGAGATTTCCGGTGACATCACCGAAGCCCTCGGCGTGCAGTGGGCGGTGGACGCCCGCGGCGACACCGGCGGCCTGGGCGGAGTCAACTTCGGTAATACCGGGCTTTCGGTCGGCACCGTGCTCAACGCCATCCGCGACGACGAGATTCCCGACACCCTACCGGACGGAGCCATCATCGGCATCGGTACCGACCATTTCGCGGCGCTGATCACCGCGCTCTCGGCGAACAACAAGAGCAACCTGCTCTCCACCCCGAGCCTGCTGACCCTGGACAACCAGAAGGCGGAAATCCTCGTGGGCCAGAACGTGCCCTTCCAAACCGGCACGTTCACCACCGACGCGTCCGGCGCCAACAACCCCTTCACCACCATCGAACGCCAGGACATCGGCGTGACCCTGAAGGTGACCCCGCACATCAACGAAGGCGCGACCCTGCGCCTGGAGATCGAGCAGGAAATCTCCTCCATCGCGCCAACCGCCTCCCTCACCGCCCAGGCAGTCGACCTGATCACCAACAAGCGCGCGATCAAGAGCACGATCCTCGCCGAAGACGGCCAGGTGATCGTGCTGGGCGGCCTGATCCAGGACGACATCACCCAAACCGACTCCAAGGTGCCACTGCTGGGCGACATCCCCATCCTCGGCCGCTTGTTCCGCTCCACCAAGGACTCCCACGTGAAGCGCAACCTCATGGTCTTCCTGCGGCCGACCGTAGTACGGGACCGCGCCGGCCTCGCGGCCCTGTCCGGGAAGAAGTACGACGACATCCGCATCGTCGGCGAACACGACAAGGAAGGTCGCCCGGCCATCCTGCCGCGCGAGCCGGTGGAGCTGTTCGACGGCAAGAAGACTCCGGCGATCGACCTGCGCAAACCCTGAGTGGGCACGCCCTCGCCGGCCCCGCAAGCGGCATTTCGAATCTTCCAGAAAAAAAGAGCGGCGCACCTACCGGTGCCGCCGCCCTTCCCTCCCCCGACGGGCACTCAGTCGAGATAGATCATCTTGCGGGTCATTCCGCCGTCGACCATGAATTCCTGGCCGGTGACGAAGCTGGCGTTGTCCGACAGCAGCCAGGCCACCTGGGCGGCGACGTCTTCCACCAGACCCACGCGCCCCAGCGGATGCTGGTCGTGGTCCAGCTCGGTCAGCGGTGCGTCTTTCCGGGCGGACGGGTCGCGGGCATCGATCCAGCCCGGCGTCACGGCGTTGACGCGGATCTCCGGCGCCAGGCTCATGGCCAGTGCGTGGGTCAGGGCCAGCAGTCCACCCTTGCTGGCGGCATAAGCCTCGCAATCGGGCTCGGACTGGTGGGCACGGGTGGAGGCGATGGTGACGATGGCACCCTGGTGAGCGCGCAGATAGGGTGCGCAGTGCTTGGCGAGCAGCATGGTGCCCGTCAGGTTGACCGCGAGCACGCGGTTCCAGCGAGCCAGTTCCAGGCTTTCCAGCGGCGGATTGTGCGGTTCGGCGATGGCGGCATTGCTGACCAGTGCATCGAGACGACCGAACTGCCCAAGCACCTCGGCCACCCCTACCGCCACCTGGCTTTCATGGGCCACATCCATGGCGACGAACCAGGCATTCTCGCCCAGCGCCTTCGCCACTTTGGAGCCTCGGACGCGGTCGATATCAGCCAGTACTACCTGCCAGCCTTCGGCGATCAGCCAGGCCGCCACGCCCAGGCCGATGCCACGCGCGGCACCAGTAACCAGGGCGACCTTGCCGTTGTTCGGCGCGGCCGCCTGCAGGCTCCAGTCGATCACAGTGCAGCGAGCCCGAGCTCCAGGTCGGCCTTGAGGTCACCCACATCTTCCAGGCCGATGGCCAGGCGAACCAGGCTGTCGCTGATGCCCGCGTTGGCACGCTCCTGCGGCGACAGGCGGCCGTGGGAGGTAGTGGCCGGATGGGCGATGGTGGTCTTGGTGTCACCCAGGTTGGTGGTGATGGAAATCATTCGGGTCGCATCGATGAAGCGCCAAGCCGCTTCCTTGCCGCCCCTGACCTCAAAGCTGACAACCGCGCCGAAGCCCTTCTGCTGGCGCTTGGCCAATTCGTGCTGCGGATGGCTTTCCAGCCCGGCGTAGTAGACGCGCTCGACACCGGGCTGCTGCTCCAGCCACCGGGCGATTTCGAGAGCGCTGGCGCAGTGGGCCTGCATGCGCACACGCAGCGTCTCCAGGCCCTTGATCATCACCCAGGCGTTGAAGGGGCTGAGGGTCGGGCCCGCAGTACGCAGGAAGCCCACGACTTCCTTAATGTGCTCGGCACGACCAGCGACCACGCCACCCATGGTGCGGCCCTGGCCGTCGATGTACTTGGTGGCCGAGTGCATGACGATGTCGGCGCCCAGTTTCAGCGGCTGTTGCAGAGCCGGGGTGCAGAAGCAGTTGTCCACCACCAGCAGCGCGCCCTTCTCGTGGGCGATGTCGGCGAGGGCGGGAATGTCGACCAACTCCGCCAAGGGGTTGGACGGCGACTCGACGAACAGCAGCTTGGTATTCGGCTTGATCGCCGCTTTCCAGCCGTCCAGATCAGACAGGGCCGGGTAGTCGACCTCGATGCCGAAGCGCTTGAGGTACTTCTCGAACAGGCTGATGGTGGAGCCGAACACGCTGCGGGACACCAGCACGTGGTCGCCACCACTGCACAGGCTCATGGCGATGGCAAGGATGGCGGACATGCCGGACGCGGTGGCAACGGCCTGTTCGGCCCCTTCCAGTGCGGCGATACGCTCCTCGAAGGTCCGCACGGTCGGGTTGGTGTAGCGCGAATAGACGTTGCCCGGCACTTCGCCGGCAAAGCGCGCCGCAGCGTCGGCGGCGGTGCGGAACACGTAGCTGGAGGTGAGGAACATGGCCTCGCCGTGTTCACCCTCTGGCGTACGGCGCTGGCCTGCACGCACGGCCAGGGTTTCGAAGGCCGCGCCTTCCAGGTCACTGTCCAGCCTTCCGGCTTCCCATTCCTTCGTCATGTTCCCACCTCTTCAAAAAAACGTAGCCCGGATGAAATCCGGGCTATCGACCTACAGCGCGAGACTAGGGCCTGCAGATCAGTTGTTGTACAGATCGATGATGGCGCTGACCGCATGGGCCTTGGCCTTGGAGGCGTCGTTACGCGCCTGCTCGATCTTGTTCAGGTACTGCTCGTCGACATCGCCGGTGATGTACTTGCCATCGAACACGGCGCAGTCGAAATGGTCGATCTTCACCTTGCCGCCGCCTACTGCGTCGATCAGGTCCGGCAGGTCCTGGTAGACCAGCCAGTCGGCACCGATCAGTTCCGCCACCTCTTCAGTGGAGCGGTTATGGGCGATCAGCTCGTGGGCGCTGGGCATGTCGATGCCGTAGACGTTCGGGTAGCGTACCGCCGGAGCGGCCGAGCAGAAGTAGACATTCTTGGCGCCGGCCTCGCGGGCCATCTGGATGATCTGCTTGCAGGTGGTGCCGCGCACGATGGAGTCGTCCACCAGCATCACGTTCTTGCCGCGGAACTCCAGCTCGATGGCGTTGAGCTTCTGGCGTACCGACTTCTTGCGCGCGGCCTGGCCCGGCATGATGAAGGTGCGGCCGATGTAGCGATTCTTCACGAAGCCTTCGCGGAACTTCACGCCCAGGTGGTTGGCCAGTTCCAAGGCTGCGGTGCGACTGGTATCCGGGATCGGGATCACCACGTCGATGTCGTGATCAGGACGCTCGCGCTGGATCTTCTCGGCCAGCTTCTCGCCCATGCGCAGACGAGCCTTGTAGACGGAAATGCCATCCATGATGGAATCCGGGCGCGCCAGGTAGACGTGCTCGAAGATGCAGGGGGAGTACTGCGGATCGGCCGCGCACTGGCGGGTGAACAGCTTGCCTTCCTCGGTGATGTACACCGCCTCGCCCGGAGCCAGGTCACGGATCAGGGTGAAGCCGAGCACGTCAAGGGCGACGCTCTCGGAGGCGATCATGTACTCGACGCCTTCGTCGGTGTGGCGCTGGCCGAAGACGATCGGGCGAATGGCGTGGGGATCGCGGAAGCCGACGATGCCGTAGCCGGTGATCATCGCCACAACGGCGTAGCCGCCCTTGCAGCGGGCGTGCACACCGGAAACGGCGGCGAACACGTCTTCCTCGGTGGGCTGCAGCTTGCCGCGGTGGGCCAGCTCGTGGGCGAACACGTTGAGCAGCACTTCCGAGTCGGAGTTGGTGTTCACGTGGCGCAGGTCGGATTCGTAGATTTCCTTGGCCAACTGCTCGACGTTGGTCAGGTTGCCGTTGTGCGCCAGGGTGATGCCATAGGGCGAGTTCACGTAGAACGGCTGGGCTTCGGCGGAGCTGGAAGAGCCGGCGGTGGGATAACGCACATGGCCGATGCCCATGCTGCCGACCAGGCGCTGCATGTGGCGCTGCTGGAAGACGTCACGCACCAGGCCGTTGTCCTTGCGCAGGAAGAGCCGGCCGTCATGGCTGGTCACAATACCGGCAGCGTCCTGGCCGCGATGCTGAAGGACGGTAAGCGCGTCATACAGCGCCTGATTGACGTTCGACTTACCGACGATACCGACGATGCCACACATGTGACGCAACCCCTGCTAGTAGTTCAGGCTAATCAAGTACCCGTCCAGGCCGGTTGGGCATGGATGGGCATGCTTTCAGGTGCGACGCATCAGCTGGGTGAGCTGATGCCGCTCGCGAGCCACTGACTGGTAAAGCCCAGAATGAGGTTCTTCGACCAGTCGGCGACCATTAAAAAATGCGGCAACAGCGTGGATTGCTGCCACCAGGGATCTTGTTGTACCGGCGCCAGACTGAGCAGGCCGACCAGCAGCACGACCAGCAGCGCACCACGGGCGGCGCCAAAGGCCATGCCCAGGACGCGGTCGGTGCCGTTCATGCCGGTGACCCTGACCAGCTCGCCGATCAGGAAATTGATCAAGGCGCCAACCAGGAGGGTGGCGACGAAAAGGATGGCGCATGCGGCGATGATGCGCGCCGAAGGCATTTCGATGAATTCGGTGAGGTGCAGCGACAGGGCGCCGCCGAAGGTCCAGGCCACTACACCTGCGACTATCCACGTCAGCAGCGAGAGAGCTTCCTTGACGAAACCCCGACTCAAACTGACCAGACTGGAAACGGCGATGATGGCGATGATCGTCCAATCGACCCAGGTGAATGCCACGATGCAGCCCACAAACTGAAAAGGCGCTGCATTTTAGCAGAGCCCTTTGACTCCGGTAACCCGCGGAACCGAAAGGGCTCGATTATCCCGCTCTATCAGCCCTTTTCCGGCTGGAAACGAACGATGAAGCCGTTCAGCTTCTGCTGGCGTGCCAGTTGGTCACGCAGACGATTGGCCTCGGCTCGTTCGATGAGCGGTCCGACGAAGACGCGGTTCATGCCTTCGACGCTGCGGATATAGGCGTTGTAGCCCTGGGTCCGCAGGTTCTTCTGCAGGTTTTCGGCGCTGGCGCGACTGGACAGGCTGGCAAGCTGGATCGACCAGCTGACCGGTAGTCCATTGACGTCCAGGCGCTTCTCCTCGGCCTTCACCTCAGCCACGGGGGCGGCCGGAGCCGGTGCAGGCGCCTTGGCCTGTACCTGGGGCTGCGGTTGTGCCGGAGCGGGTACTGGAACCGCTGGCGCAGCGGGCTGGGCAGGCGCAGCAGGAGCGGACTGCTCGACCGGCGGCTCATTGGACGCCAGCGCATCTTCAGCGGGTTCCAGTGGCGGCACGGGTTCCTGGGGCAGTGCCTGGGGTTCCGGCACCTGGACCTGCTCGAGCTCGACCGGCGGCATTTCCGGCGCCTTCGGCATCGGCGGAGCCTCAACCACGACCTGGCGCAGCTCATCCTCGCGACTGAACAGCATCGGCAGGAAGATCACTGCCATTGCCACCAGCACGAGCGCGCCGACGATACGTTGCTTGAGTCCCTTGTCCAATACAGCCATTTCCCCTACTCCCCCGTTGCGAAGCTTTCCAGCCAGCTCAGCGCCTCAGCCACACTGTAGAACGATCCGAACACCAGAATCTCGTCGTCCGGTGTCGCCTGCTCGCACTGTGCGTCGAGTGCTGCAGCGATATTTGGGTGGACACTGACGCTTGCATGAAGGTTCGTCAATGCCGCCTGCAACTCGGACGCGGAGCGAGTGCGCGGGGTCGGCAAAGGCGCCACCGCCCAGTTGGCCAGGCAGCCTTGCAGTGGGCGAAGGACCCCGGGGAGATCCTTGTCGGCCAGGAGGCCGAACACGGCCAATCGGCGACCGGCAACAGGGCGGGCGGTCAGGCGCGCGGCCAGGTATTCAGCCGCATGGGGGTTGTGCCCGACATCCAGCAGCAGGGAAACACGCTTGCCGCGCCAAACAATATGGCGGCGATCCAAACGCCCGGTAACCCGGGTGCCCAGGAGAGCAGCTTGCAAGGCATCCGGTTGCCAGGGCATGCCCAGCAACGCATAGGCCTGAAGCGCCAGGGCGGCGTTTTCCTTAGGCAGGTCGAGCACGGGCAGGCCGTGCAATTCCAACACCTGGCCGGAAGCGTTCACACCGCGCCAATGCCAGTTCGCCTCGCCTTGCGCCAGATCGAAGTCGCGGCCGCGGAGGAACAAGGGTGCGGACAGTGCCTTCGCTTGCTCCAGCAACGGCTGCGGCGGGTCAAGGTCGCCACACAGGGCAGGTTTTCCAGTGCGGAAGATACCCGCCTTCTCGAAGGCGACACTTTCCCGGGTATCGCCCAGCCAGTCGGCGTGATCCAGGCCAATGCTGGTCACCAGCGCCAGGTCGGCATCCACCAGATTCACCGCATCCAGGCGACCGCCCAGCCCCACTTCCAGCACCACGGCATCCAGGGCGGCATGCTGGAACAGCCAGAAGGCCGCCAGGGTGCCCATTTCGAAATAGGTGAGGGAGATTTCGCCGCGCGCCGCTTCGACGGCAGCAAAGGCGTCGCAGAGCGCCTGGTCGCTGGCCTCCTGGCCATTCAACTGGACACGCTCGTTGTAACGCAGCAGGTGCGGCGAGCTGTACACGCCGACCTTGAGCCCCTGGGCGCGCAACAGCGCGGCCAGGAAAGCACAGGTGGAACCCTTGCCATTGGTGCCGGTGACCGTGATCACCTTTGGTGCCGGCCGGCTCAGGCCGAGCCGGCTGGCAACTTCGCGGCTGCGCTCCAGTCCCATGTCGATAGCCGTGGGGTGGAGCTGTTCAAGGTAGGAAAGCCAGTCGGCAAGGGTTCTCTGGGTCATGCGATAGCCGGGGAAGGAAGACGCGTCATCTGCGCCAGCAGCCGGCCAAGGCGCTCACGCAGTTCCGCACGAGGAATGATCATGTCGATGGCGCCGTGCTCCAGCAGGAATTCGCTGCGCTGGAAGCCTTCCGGCAGCTTCTCGCGCACGGTCTGCTCAATCACGCGCGGACCGGCGAAGCCGATCAGTGCACGCGGCTCGCCGACGATCACGTCGCCGAGCATTGCCAGGCTGGCGGAAACACCGCCGTAGACCGGGTCGGTCAGTACGGAGATGAACGGGATACCCTCTTCGCGCAGGCGAGCTAGAACGGCAGAGGTCTTGGCCATCTGCATCAGGGAGATCAGGGCTTCCTGCATGCGGGCACCGCCGGACGCGGAGAAGCACACCAGCGGGCAGCGCTGCTCCAGAGCGACGTTGGCGGCACGCACGAAGCGCTCGCCTACGATGGCCCCCATGGAACCGCCCATGAAGGAAAATTCGAAGGCGCAGGCCACGATCGGCATCTTGTGCAGGGTGCCGCGCATCGCGATCAGGGCATCCTTCTCACCGGTGTCCTTCTGCGCGGCTGCCAGACGGTCCTTGTACTTCTTGCTGTCGCGGAACTTCAGGCGATCAACCGGCTCCAGGTCGGCGCCGAGCTCTTCGCGGCCTTCCGGATCCAGGAAGATATCCAAACGGGTGCGTGCACCTATGCGCATGTGGTGGTTGCATTTCGGGCAGACGTCCAGCGTCTTTTCCAGTTCGGGCTTGTACAGCACCGCGTCGCAGGACGGGCACTTGTGCCAGAGGCCTTCCGGGACCGAGCTCTTCTTCACCTCGGAACGCATGATCGAAGGGATCAGCTTGTCTACCAGCCAGTTGCTCATGCTCTAGTTCTCCACAGCTTTCAGGCCCGAACACGCGCTAGCGGTTCATAGCCCCGCGCATGTCCTTGAGCGAATTCATGGTTGCGATCCCGGCCCTGACGGCGTGCTCGGGGATCACCCTGGCGATGGCCATGCCATCGCCTTCGTAAAAAACAGGCCCAATCGACGCAGCCTTGCCACGCGACCCGGCAGGCTTCGCCTGCGTGGGCAACTCGCTTATGGACGGCAGCGAAACGCCGTCCGTCACATATGCAGGAGACGCGCCAGCAACCGAACACGCGAAAGTTTCCGCGATCCGCATTTCAGCCACGTGCCTGTTGGATGAAGGCTTGAATCTTCGCGGCATCCTTGATGCCCTTGCTGGCCTCGACGCCACCGCTCACATCCACGGCGTAAGGACGCACCTGGCGTACCGCGTCCCCGACGTTCTCCGGGGTCAGTCCGCCCGCCAGGATCAGCGGCTTTGCCGCATCCCGGGGCACCAGACTCCAGTCGAAGGCCTCACCGGTGCCACCGGGAGTGCCCGGCACATAGGTGTCAAGGAGGATTCCGGACGCTTCGGGGTAGCGAGAAATCGCCGCGGCGACGTCGTCACCCGGCTTGACCCGCAACGCCTTGATGTAGGGACGGCCGTAACCTGCACAGTCTGCCGGGCCTTCATCGCCATGGAACTGCAGAAGATCCAGCGGAACTTCGGTCAGCAACTGGGTCAATTCGGCGCGCGGCATGTCGACGAAGAGCCCGACAGTGGTCACGAAAGGCGGCAGCGCAGCGATGATGGCCCGGACCTGGGCTGGCGTGACCGCTCGCGGACTCTTGGCGTAGAACACAAAACCTATGGCATCCGCCCCGGCGGCGATGGCGGCCAGGGCATCTTCGATTCGGGTGATACCGCAGATTTTGATGCGAACGGCTGACAAGATGCAGGCACCTGAAGGCTAAAGACCTGGGATGTTAGCAAAGGCCCGAGGCAGCGTCAGCCCATCACATCCGGCAAACCGGAAAGGAAGTGCGGCCCCAGGTAGCGCTCTGGAAGCTCGAACTGTTCGGGATACTCGACGCGGACCAGGTAAAGCCCATAAGGGTGAGCCGTCACCCCGCCCTCGCGGCGGATTCGTCCTTCCAGAACCTGCTTCGCCCACTCGACTGGCTGTTCGCCAGCCCCGATGGTCATCAGCACACCGGCGATATTGCGCACCATGTGGTGAAGGAAGGCGTTGGCACGGATATCGAGCACGATCAGGCGGCCGTGCTCGATCAGCTCCAGGTGATGCACGGTCTTGATCGGCGACTTGGCTTGGCACTGGCGAGCACGGAATGCACTGAAATCATGGGTGCCGACCAGGCAACGGGAGGCCTCGCGCATGCGCTGGACATCCAGGGGGCGGTGATTCCAGGTCACTTCCTCGGCCATGTGCGCCGGGCGGATCTCGTCGTTGTAGATCACGTAACGATAACGCCGTGCCATGGCGCTGAAACGGGCATCGAAGTTCAACGGCATCTGCCGGGCCCAGGTGACGCTGATGTCCGGCGGCAGGTTGGCGTTGGCGCCCATGATCCAGGCGTGCTCGGACCGTACTACCGGGGTGTCGAAATGCACCACCTGCCCGCAGGCGTGCACCATGGCGTCGGTCCTGCCAGCGCAACTGAGGGTGACGGGCGCTCCACCGGCCACGCGGGAGAGCGCCTTTTCCAGGGCGCCCTGGATCGACGGGACCCCGTCGATCTGACGCTGGAAGCCACGATAACGCGAGCCCTTGTATTCGACACCGAGGGCGATTCTGTAAATGCCAACGGCAGCCGAATCGGCTGCCGCTGCGGGTACTGCTTCTGTCATCTATCAGCTGAGTCGTGCGATCAGTTCGCGCGCTTCCTGTTGTTGGGTGTCATTACCCTCGGACATCACCTCGTCGAGGATGTCGCGAGCACCTTCGGTGTCACCCATGTCGATATAGGCGCGAGCCAGATCCAGCTTGGTCGCGGTTTCATCGGTGCCGGAAAGGAAGTCGAAATCGTCTTCCTCGTCCAGCCCCAGGCCCAGGTCCGAAGTCTCGTCCTCCAGCACGGCAACCGGGTCGGACTCCGGCGCCTTCTGCAGGCTGTCGGAGAGCTGGTCCAGTTCGGCGGTTACTTCGTCCAGCTGGGCGGCAAAGCTGTCGTTGTCGGCAACGGGCTCGGCAACCGGCTCATCGGGCAACGACAGATCGAAATCGGCCGGCAGGTCGAGCAGACCAGCACTGGCCTCCTCCACGGCCGGAGCCGCCGGCTCGGCCGCCAGGGGCGCGTCGAGCTCGCTGTCCAGGCTCAGCAGGAAATCGTCCTCGTCTGCGATTGCCGGCTGAGCAGTCGGTTCCAGATCAAGGCTGAAGTCGGCCAGGTCATCGCTGAGCTCGAGGCTCTCATCACCAGTCAGCAGCTGCTCGCCGCCACCGATGTCCAGATCGAAATCCAGGTCGGTTTCGGCCTTGGCCGGTGCGGCCGGCGCATCGAACTCCAGGTCATCCAGGCTCAGTTCGTTGACCGGTGCAGCCGCAGGCTGAATGGCAGCCGGCTTCTCTTCCGCCAGGTCCAGATCCAGGTCGGAACCCAGGTCGTCCAGACTCAGGTCGAACGCATCATCCAGGTCCGAGCCGGAAGCCGCCGGAGCATTGGTCGGTTCATCGTCCAGGGTCAGGTCGTCGAGGCTGAAGCTGTCGAGGTCATCGGCTGCCGCCAGGCCAGCTGCAGCAGTCGCGGCAACGGCGACAGCCGCCATGGCCGGGTATTTGCCTTTCAGCTGCTCGATGTCGCTGCCGGCGCCGCCAATTTCACGGAGCTCGCTTTCCTGGCGCGCGAAGCCTTCGCGATCACCCAGCTCGGCATGGACCTCCATCAGTTTCAGGCGGAGGTCGCTGCGATGAGGCTCTTCGTTGATGGCGCCCTGCAGCAGTTCGGCAGCCTGGTTGAAGCGGCCGTAGGCGATGTAGATGTCGGCCTCGCTGATCACATCGCCGGTCTGCGAGGTAACGCGCTCTTCGGCCCGGGCCGGAGCGGCTTCAGGCTCGTCGGCCACGGCGGCATCCAGTTCCGGGCTGGAGAACGCGGCGAAGCTGTCGTCCTTCAGGTCGAGATCGCTGTCGAAGGTGTTCTCGTCATCCTGCGCGGCCAGGTTGTTCTGCAGCTCGGCCTCTTTCAGAGCGTTACGGCGCGACAGAACCATCAGCAGCACCAGCAGGGCTACCAGGGCGCTACCGCCTGCCATCAGCAGAAGCATCGGATTGGCCAGCACGTCGTCAATGATGCTGGACTGCGGCGGCTCGACCACCGGCGCGGCGGGAGCGGACTGCGCCGGCTTGGCGGGGGCGGCGGGCTTGGCCGGCTCCGCAGGCTTGGCGGGTTGCGCAGCAGCCGGTGCCGGCGCAGGCGCTGCAGGCTGGGCGGGAGCGGGCGCCGGCGCGGCGGGTTGTGCCGGAGCAGCGGCAGCAGGAGCCGCAGGGGCTGGAGCAGGCTGCGCGGGCGCGGGTTGTGCAGGAGCGGGTGCAGCTGCAGTTGCCGGTGCGACAGGTGCGGCCGGCACGGGTTGTGCCGGGGTCTCTGCCGGCTTGGCCGGAGCAGCGGCAGCAGGAGCAGCAGCCGGAGTTGCCGGAGCCGCAGGAGCCTGCTTGCCCTGACCGGCCATGTCGGCCTGCAGCTTGGCGAGCTGGCTGTCCTTGAGCTGGATCAGACGCTGCAGCTTGTCCATCTGGCTTTGCAGGTCGGTCATCCGACTCTTCAGTTCGTCATTCTCGCGACGGGTCGAGTCCAAGCTTTCCTGGGTCACGGCCAATTTGTCGCTGAGCGCCTTGCTTTCGCCGTTGGCGCCCTTGTCGCTACCACTGGAAGCCTTGCCGCTGGCGGCGGATACCAGTCGCAGATTGTCCTCGGTCTCAACCTTCTCGGGGGCGTCACCAGCGCTGCTGCGCTTGGTGGCGTCCAGCTGGCGCTTGCCCTCTCCTGCCAGGCTGCGACCTTCACGCCACGCGGTGTTCTGTGCCTGGACCTGGGCGATGGCCTCGGCCTGGGAACGGCTGGCGATCTGCTTTTCATCGGGCAGGCGCAGGACCTGGCCGCTCTTCAGCCGATTGATATTGCCGTCGACGAAGGCATCCGGGTTCAGGTCCTGGATAGCCAGCATCGCCTGGTGCACCGAACCACTGGCGCGGGTACGGTCGGCGATCTCCCAGAGGGTGTCGCGAGAAGTAGTGCGGTATTCATCGGTCGGTGCCTTGGGCGCGGAGGCCGGCGCCGGCGCTGCAGCCGGGGCACTCGGACGCGGTGCGGCGGCGACCGGAGCAGCAGGAGCGGTACGGACTGGGGCGATAGCCGGAGCTACCGCAGGACGCGGCGCCGGAGCAGGTGCGGCGACCGGAATCTTCGGCGCTGCGGCGGCTGCGGCCTGAGGCGAATAGAGCGGTGGATCGAGGAGCAGCGTGTACTCACGCAGCAGACGGCCATTGGGCCAGAGCACCTCGACCAGGAAATTCAGATAGGGTTCACGGACCGGCTTGCTGGAGGTCACTCGAATGGCACTGCGGCCGTTGGGCTTGAGGACGGGGGTGAACTTGAGGTCCTGCAGGAAGTACTGACGATCCACGCCAGCCTTGGAGAAGTCCTCGGCCGACGCCAGGTTCGGCTTGACCTCGGCCGACGCCAGGTCACGCACTTCAAGCAGTTCGATCTCCGCATCCAGGGGCTGGTTCAAGGACGAACGCAGGGTGACTTCCCCGAGCCCGAGGGCGTTGGCAACACCCGAAGTCAGCGCGGTTGCAGCCGCGATTGCCAGCACAAGTTTGCGAACCCGAACCATAGAGTGATTCCCTTGTTTTATCTTTTTTCTCGCTGCGCGAGATGAGGGTCTTAAGTCGCTGCCTGTGCGCGCCGAAACGGCGGCTCCCCATCAACGATAAGGCCAAGCCAGTATTGTCAAGCTAGAATATTTCTACAAATTTTCAGGTAAGTATCTTTGACAGATAGTGTTTTATCAACAACTCGGCGGACTGCACGGCATTGAGCGCTGCGCCTTTTCGCGCATTATCTGAAGCAATCCACAAATTGAGTTCGCTGGGGTCATCCAGCCCACCCCGAACCCTTCCTACGTATACCGAATCCTGCCCCACGGCGTCGCCGACAGCGGTCGGATAATCGCCCTCTTCCTCCACTAATTCGACGCCCGGCGCTGTCGCCAGCCGCTCGCGTACTTGCTCAAGGTCGACTGGCTGCTCGGCCACGACGGATACCGCCAGGCTGTCGCCAAAGAAGACAGGAGCAAGGGCGCAGGTCGCCGACACCCGAAGACCCGGCACGCCGAGCAGCTGCTTGATCTCACCCGCCAATCGCCGTTCCAGGGATATATGACCCTCAGCATCCGGCGCACCGGCCTGGGCCAGGACGTTGAAGGCGATCTGCCGATCGAAGAAGCGCGGCTCCAGCGGGCGCGCATTGAGCAACTCGGCAGTCTGGCGCGCCAGTTCGGTGACGGCTTCCCGACCACGGCTGGATACCGCGAGGCTGGCCATCACGCTGAGTCGCTGCGGCTTGAGCAGATCGCCGAGCGGCGCCAGCACGCAAGCCAGGGCCACCGCAGAGGCGCTGGGGCTGGTCAGCCGGTACGGCGCCGTCAGTGCGCTGAGCGATTGAGGATTGGCTTCCGGGACAAGACTGGGCGCGTCAGCCGGATCGAGAGCACCGGACAGGTCGATCAGCGAGCAACCGGCCGCCGTCGCACGCGCGGCGAAACTGCGGGTCACCGCCTCGCCGGCGGCAAAGAAGGCGAGCTGGACCTGGGAGAAATCGAATTCGGCCACGTCCCGCACCCGCAGGTTGCGGCCCTTGAAGGGAACGGACGCTCCGGCGGACTCGCCGCTGGCGAGCAGATGCAGGGTGCCGACCGGGAATTCCCGCTCTTCGAGGATCTGGACGAGGGTTTCGCCAACGGTGCCGGTGGCGCCGATCACGGCGATGTCGAGGGACTGGCTCATGGGGGGAGAACTTCTGGCGATGCGGGGAGCGGCACTTTAACCGCCACCCCGCACGCAGGCAATCGAGGGTCAGAAGGTGCCGACGAGCCTCATCGACACCCTCCTTGCCATCAACGCTCCAGCAGGATGCGCAGCATGCGGCGCAGCGGCTCGGCGGCGCCCCAGAGGAGCTGGTCGCCGACGGTGAAGGCGCCCAGGTACTGCGAACCCATGTTGAGCTTGCGCAGACGGCCGACCGGAACGGTCAGGGTGCCGGTCACGGCGGTCGGGGTCAGTTCGCGCATGCTGATTTCGCGCTGGTTGGGCACCAGCTTCACCCAGGGGTTGTGCTGGCTGATCATGCCTTCGATGTCGGCGATCGGCACGTCCTTGTTCAGCTTGATGGTCAGCGCCTGGCTGTGGCAACGCATGGCGCCGATACGCACGCAGATGCCGTCCACCGGGATCGGGCTCTTGAAGCGGCCGAGGATCTTGTTGGTCTCGGCCTGACCCTTCCACTCTTCGCGGCTCTGGCCGTTGGGCAGTTCCTTGTCGATCCACGGGATCAGACTGCCAGCCAGGGGAACGCCGAAATTCTCGGTGGGGAAATCTTCGCCGCGCATGGCTTCAGCCACCTTGCGATCGATGTCGAGGATGGCACTGGCAGGGTTGGCCAGATCATCGGCGACCGCAGCATGGGTCGCGCCCATCTGCTTGATCAGCTCGCGCATGTTCTGTGCGCCAGCGCCGGAGGCCGCCTGGTAGGTCATGGCGCTCATCCACTCCACCAGACCGGCTTCGAACAGGCCGCCCAGGGCCATCAGCATCAGGCTGACGGTGCAGTTGCCGCCGATGTAGTTCTTGGTACCAGCGTCCAGCTTCTGGTCGATGACCTTGCGGTTCACCGGGTCGAGGACGATCACCGCGTCATCCTGCATGCGCAGGCTGGAAGCGGCGTCGATCCAGTAGCCCTGCCAACCGGCTTCGCGCAGTTTGGGGAACACCTCATTGGTGTAGTCGCCACCTTGGCAGGTCAGGATCACATCGAGGCTCTTCAGCTCGTCGATGCTGTAGGCATCCTTCAGCGGGGCAATGTCCTTGCCGACCGCAGGGCCCTGGCCACCGACATTGGAAGTGGTGAAGAACACCGGCTCGATCAGGTCGAAATCCCGCTCTTCCAGCATTCGCTGCATGAGAACGGAACCCACCATGCCGCGCCAACCGATCAGACCTACACGCTTCATGACAACTACACCTTTCTTGAAAAAGTGGGCCGCCGGTTTTCCAGCGGGCCCGACAGATTACAGATTACGCAGTGCCGCGACCACTGCATCGCCCATTTCGCGGGTACCGACCTTGGTCGCACCGGCGGAGTAGATATCGCCGGTCCGCAACCCCTGATCCAGCACCAGGCTGACGGCCTGCTCGATGGCATCGGCGGCAGCGGTATGGTTGAAGCTGTAGCGAAGCATCATCGATACGGAGAGTATGGTCGCCAACGGGTTGGCGATGCCCTGGCCGGCGATGTCCGGTGCCGAGCCGTGGCAGGGTTCGTACATGCCCTTGTTGTTCGAATCCAGCGAGGCAGAAGGCAGCATGCCGATGGAACCGGTGAGCATGGAAGCCTCATCCGACAGGATGTCGCCGAACATGTTGTCGGTGACCATCACATCGAACTGCTTGGGCGCACGCACCAGCTGCATGGCGGCGTTGTCGACGTACATGTGGCTGAGCTCGACGTCCGGATAATCCTTGGCCACCTCTTCCACCACTTCGCGCCACAGCTGGCTGGAGGCCAGCACGTTGGCCTTGTCCACCGAGCACAGCTTCTTGTCGCGCACGCGGGCCATGTCGAAGCCGACGCGGGCGATGCGGCGGATCTCGCTCTCGCTGTACGGCAGGGTGTCGTACGCCTGGCGCTCGCCGTTCTCCAGCACGCGCTGCTCGCGGGGCTGGCCGAAGTAGATGCCGCCGGTCAGCTCGCGAACGATGAGGATATTCAGGCCAGCGACCACTTCCGGCTTGAGGCTGGAGGCTTCGGCCAGTTGCGGATAGAGGATGGCCGGGCGCAGGTTGGCGAACAGGCCCAGTTGCGAACGGATCTTCAGCAGGCCGCGCTCCGGACGGATATCACGCTCGATCTTGTCCCACTTCGGACCGCCCACGGCGCCCAGCAACACAGCATCGGCCTTGCGAGCGCGCTCCAGGGTTTCGTCGGCCAGGGGTACGCCGTGCTTGTCGATGGCGGCACCGCCGATGACGTCTTCAGTCAGCTCGAAACCGAGCTGGAACTTGTCGTTGGCCAGCTCCAGCACCTTGACCGCTTCGGCCATGATCTCCGGGCCGATACCGTCGCCGGGGAGAATCAGAATCTGCTTGCTCATGCTTTCCTCTCGTTAGGCGCACTCCGCGCCATGCAATGCGTTCTAGCGTTGGGCCCAGAGCACCAGGACATCGGTGCTGAAGGAGCCGTCCGCGGCAATTTCAAAATATTCGCGCACCTCATCGCCCACGGAAGCCTGCAAGGCCAGGATGGCTTCGCGGAACACCGTTGGCGTGCGCATGCGCTCGACCCAGGAGGCGAACTCCAGGCGCAGCCGCTGGCGCGTGTGACTGCGTGTCTGCAGGCCGGCCTCGGCAACCTGGCGCAGCCACTCGGCGGGCGAGTAGTTGCGCACGTGGCTGGTGTCTCGCAGCACTTCGACGGTCTGCAGGTGGGTATCCAGCAAGGGACGCCCGGGCGAAGCCACGTCGATGAATGCGGCTACGCCGCCGGGCTTGAGGACACGACGAACTTCACGCAGGGCCACGCCAAGGTCGCTCCAGTGATGCGCCGAGTAGCGGCTGAAGACGAACTCGAAGCTGGCGTCGGCAAACGGCAGCGCCTCGGCCATCCCCTGCTGGGTGACGACGTTGCGCAGACCGCGCTGGGAAGCGGCACTGGCCACGACATCGAGCATCTGCACAGAGAGATCGTAAGCGACGACTTCACCGACCAGCGGTGCCACCTGGAAGGACACATGGCCCGCGCCACAACCGAGGTCCAGCACGCGCGCGTCGCCGCGCCCGGCTACTTCGGCTTGCAACAGGGCGAACTCGGTGCCCTGGGCGTGCACAGCACTGTTCAGGTAGGCAGCGGCCTGTTCGCCGAACTGGCGCTGGACCACTTTCTCATGGGCCTTGTCGCTCACGTCGCTCTCCTTGATATCAGGCGTCGCGGAACAGCCAGGGGCTTTCCTGGCGGTGTTTGCCTTCGAAGGCCTTGATCGCTTCAGCGTCCTGCAGGGTCAGGCCGATGTCATCCAGGCCATTGAGCAGGCAGTGCTTGCGGAACGCGTCCACTTCGAAGCTGTACTGCTTGCCATCCGGACGGGTGACGGTCTGCGCGGCGAGGTCGACGGTCAGCTGGTAACCCTCGACGGCCTCGCACTGCTGGAAGAGCTCGTCGACCTCTTCGTCCTTCAGGATGATCGGCAGCAGGCCGTTCTTGAAGCTGTTGTTGAAGAAGATGTCGGCGTAGCTCGGCGCGATGATGGCGCGGAAGCCGTACTCCTCAAGTGCCCACGGTGCGTGCTCGCGGGAGGAGCCGCAACCGAAGTTCTCGCGGGCGAGCAGCACGCTGGCACCCTGGTAGCGCGGGAAGTTCAGCACGAAGTCCTTGTTCACCGGACGCTTGGAGTTGTCCTGGTTGGGCTGACCTACATCCAGGTAACGCCATTCATCGAACAGGTTGGGACCGAAGCCGGTGCGCTTGATCGACTTGAGGAACTGCTTGGGGATGATCTGGTCGGTGTCGACGTTGGCGCGATCCAGCGGAGCGACGAGACCGGTGTGTTGGGTAAAGGCTTTCATCTCGACTCTCCTTCCTTACTTGAGCAACTCGCGAACATCGACGAAACGGCCAGTCACCGCAGCGGCGGCGGCCATGGCCGGGCTGACCAGGTGGGTTCGACCACCGGCGCCCTGACGACCCTCGAAGTTGCGGTTGGAGGTGGACGCGCAATGCTCGCCACTCTCCAGGCGGTCCGGGTTCATCGCCAGGCACATGGAGCAGCCCGGCTCACGCCATTCGAAGCCCGCCTCGATGAAGATCTTGTCCAGGCCTTCCTGTTCGGCCTGCTGCTTGACCAGGCCGGAACCCGGCACCACCAGCGCCTGCTTGACGGTGGCGGCGACCTTGCGGCCCTTGGCGACTTCGGCGGCAGCGCGCAGGTCTTCGATGCGCGAGTTGGTGCAGGAGCCGATGAACACACGGTCCAGCTGGATATCGGTAATCGCCTGATTGGCGGCAAGGCCCATGTACTTCAGGGCGCGCTCGATGGAACCGCGTTTGACCGGATCGGCCTCGGCAGCCGGGTCCGGCACACGCTGGTCGACCGGCAGCACCATCTCCGGCGAAGTGCCCCAGCTCACCTGCGGCTTGATGTCCTCGGCACGCAGCTCGACCACGGTGTCGAAGTGCGCATCGGCATCGGAAACCAGATTGCGCCAGGCGGCCACGGCCTTATCCCAGTCAGCGCCCTTCGGCGCGAAGGGACGGCCTTCGACGTAAGCGATGGTCTTTTCGTCCACCGCCACCAGGCCCACACGGGCACCGGCCTCGATGGACATGTTGCAGATGGTCATACGGCCTTCGACGGACAGGTCACGAATGGCGCTGCCGGCGAATTCCAGGGCGTGGCCGTTGCCACCGGCGGTGCCGATCTTGCCGATCACGGCCAGCACAATGTCCTTGGCAGTGACGCCGGCGGGCAGCTTGCCCTCCACGCGCACTTGCATGTTCTTCATCTTCTTCGCCACCAGGCACTGGGTAGCCAGCACGTGTTCGACTTCGGAGGTGCCGATGCCGTGGGCCAGCGCACCGAAGGCGCCGTGGGTGGAAGTGTGGGAGTCACCGCAGACAACGGTCATGCCCGGCAGGGTGGCGCCCTGCTCCGGGCCAACCACGTGGACGATGCCCTGGCGAACGTCGTTCATCTTGAACTCGAGGATGCCGAAGTCATCGCAGTTCTCGTCCAGGGTCTTGACCTGGATACGCGACACTTCGTCGGCGATCGCTTCGAGGCCGCCCTGGCGCTCGGCACGGGTGGTCGGAACGTTGTGGTCCGGGGTGGCGATGTTGGCGTCGATGCGCCACGGTTTGCGACCGGCCAGGCGCAGCCCTTCGAAGGCCTGCGGCGAGGTCACTTCGTGAAGGATGTGACGGTCGATGTAGATCAGCGACGAACCATCGTCGCGGCGCTTCACCTCGTGAGCATCCCAGAGCTTGTCGTAGAGCGTCTTGCCGGCCATCGTCAGGTCCTCATCAGCTTGTTTCTGTGCGCAGGGGTCAAAAGCCCCTTTTGCTTGTGGGGTCGATCCTAGGGGCTTGCATCGAATAACTCAAATTCATATTTTTTATTTAAAGCATTCCAACGAGGAATGCAGAACAGACCGGCCCTCTTCAGCCACGGAGCCCAGTTATGGATCTGGCCAGCCTCAACGCCTTCATCGCCATCGCCGAGACCGGCAGCTTCTCCGAAGCCGGAGAACGCCTGCACCTGACCCAGCCTGCCGTGAGCAAGCGAATCGCCTCCCTGGAACAACAGCTCAGCGTACGCCTGTTCGACCGTCTGGGCCGTGAAGTGAGCCTGACCGAGGCCGGGCGCGCCCTGCTCCCCCGCGCCTATCAGATTCTCAATGTGCTGGACGACACCCGCCGCGCCCTGAGCAATCTGTCCGGCGACATCAGCGGCCGCCTGACCCTGGCCACCAGCCACCACATCGGCCTGCATCGCTTGCCGCCCCTGCTGCGCGCCTTCACCCGCGCCTACCCCCAGGTGGCGCTGGACATCCAGTTCCTCGACTCGGAAGTGGCCTACGAGGAAATTCTCCACGGCCGTGTGGAGCTGGCCGTGATCACCCTGGCGCCGGAAACCGCCTTGCCGGTGCAAGCGGTGCCGGTGTGGAACGATCCGCTGGATTTCGTCGCCGCGCCGGAACACCCGCTGGCCCGCGACAAGACCATCTTCCTCCCCGACGTGGCACGGCACCCGGCGGTATTCCCGGGCGGCAACACCTTCACCCACCACATCGTCCGGCGGATGTTCGAGGCCGAGGGCCTGATGCCGAACATCGCCATGAGCACCAACTACATGGAGACCATCAAGATGATGGTGTCCATTGGCATCGCCTGGAGCGTACTGCCGCGCACCATGCTCGACGACTCGGTGGTGCGCCTGCCGCTGCAGGACATCCAGCTGTCGCGCCAGCTCGGCTACATCCTGCACACCGAGCGCACCCTGTCCAACGCCGCAAAGGCCTTCATGGCGTTGCTGGACGCCCAACGCGACAACCTTGCGTATCTGTGAGGGCAAAGGATAAGTTGGGCCGCATCACATAAGAAAAGGGCCGGGAAGGCAGCTGGAACCTTCCACCGTTCACCGGCCCGACTATCTGCCCTACCGACGGAAAGGGGCGCGCATGCGCAAAGCCAGTGACCCGAACCCTCCGCTTCCCCATATTCCTGCCCTCGACCCCGTCGCCTTCGAGCAATCCTGGCAAGACGCCGCGAGCCTGCTGGCCGCACTGAACGGCGCCCGCCTGGGTGCCTGGTCCTGGGACATCGACTCCGGCGAGGTCAACTGGTCCCGTGGCGCCCAGGCCCTGTTCGGCCTGGACCCTCACCGCCCGCTGCGGCACCCCGTGAATTACATCCAGCTGATCCCCGAGGACGATCGCATCGAAGTGCTACGCCTGTTCCGCGAAGTGCTCGACGGCCGCCAATCCGAACGCGCCATGCGGCACCGCATCCGCTGGCCCGATGGCACGCTGCACTGGCTGGAGATCAGCGGCAGCCTGCAGCCCACGACTGATGGCCGGCGCCGCATGATCGGCGTGATCCGCGACGTCACCCAGCAACAGCAGCGCGCCCAGGACCTGGCCAACTCCCGGCAGCGTTACTCCAGCCTGTTCCACTTGAGCCCGGACGTCGTGCTACTGGTCCGCCTCACCGACAGCCTGATAGTCGAGGCCAACCAGCACTTCGAGCACGTACTGGGCTGGCCAGTGTCCGAAACCATCGGCCGCACCACCCTGGAACTGGGCATCTGGGTAGACCTCGAGCAGCGCGAGTGGCTGCTGCGCAATGCCCGCAATAGTGGCGCGCCGATCTCCCAGGAAGTGAAACTACGCACGCGCAGTGGAGGCATTCTGGACGGCGTGCTCTCCAGCCAGTACATCGAACTGGAAGATCAGCCGTTCGCGATCAGTACCTTCCTCGACACCACCGAACGCAAGCGCGCCGAAAACGCCCTGCGCAGCAGCGAAGAGAAATTCGCCAAGGCTTTCCGCAGCACGCCCGACGCGGTGGTGATCACCGACCGCGCCACAGGTTGCTTCATGGAAGTGAACGCCGGCTTCGAGCGCCAGTTCGGCTGGAGCCAGGATGAAACCATCGGCCACAGTTCCCTGGAACTGGGCATCTGGGAGGAACCGGCGCAGCGCCAGCGGATGCTCGACACCCTGCAGCGCCAAGGCCACCTCCACGAGCTGGAAGTGAACCTGCGCCACCGCGACGGCAACCGCGCCATCTGCCTGCTCTACGGCGAGGAAATCGAACTGGATGGCCGTACCTGCCTGGTACTGACGGCCCGCGACGTCACGCGACAGCGCGCCCAGGAGCAGGCCCTGAAGGACAGCCAGGAACGCCTCAACCTGGCGCTCGAATCCGCCGACCTCGGCACCTGGGACTGGCATATCCCGACCGGCATCCTCTATGGCTCCGCGCGCGCATCGGCCCTCCACGGACTGGCCAGGGAGCCGTTCGAGGGCGAATTCCGCGAGTTCTTCGTCTGCGTGCCGGAAGAGGACCGCCAGACCATGCGCCGCGCTTATCAGGAGCTGCTGGACGGACGCGGCAACGACTACCAGGTGACCTATCGCACACGCTTCAGCAATGGCGAGGTGCACTACCTGGAAAGCACCGCCAAGCTCTACCGGGACGACCAGGGCCACCCGATTCGCATGACCGGCATTCTCATGGACATCAGCGAACGGGTTCGTCGTGAACAGCGCCTGGCGGCCTCGGAAGAGAAGTTCGTCACCCTGTTCCAGGCCAGCCCCGACCCAATCTGCGTTTCGCGTATCCGGGACGGCGTGTTCATCGAAATCAACCCGAGCTTCAGCGAAGTGTTCGGCTGGCGGCCCGACGAGATCGTCGGTAAAAGCGCGCCGCAGCTCCGCTTCTGGGCCGAGCCCGAGCAGCGCTCACGGCTGTTCAGTGAATTGCTGCGCGACCAGGGGCTGGACAACGTCGAAGCCCGCTTCTACACCCGCGACGGCCGCCTGCTGACCTGTGTGGTGTCCAGCCGCTTCATTCGCGTCGAACGCCAGCTCTGCATCACCACCACCTTCCGCGACATCACCGCGCGCCAGCAGGCCGAGGCGGCGCTCAAGGCCAGCCAGGAGAAGTTCGCCAAGGCGTTCCACTCCAGCCCCGACGCCATCACCATCACCGAGCGTGACACCGGCCGCTACATCGAGATCAACGAAGGCTTCAGCCGCCTGACCGGATACCGCGCCGACGAAGTGCTGGGGCGTACCGCGAGCGAGATGAACATCTGGGCCAGGCCCGACGAGCGTGATCACCTGCTCGAACAGCTCAAGCGCAACGGCCGTGTGCATCACCTGGAGATGCTCGGCCAGCATCGCGACGGCAGCCAGAAAGTCGTGGAAGTCTCGGTGGAGCAGATCGACCTGGACGGCACGGCTTGCCTGCTGCTCACCGCACGGGACATCAGCGCGCTCAAGGACGCCCAGGCGCAAATCCAGCACCTGGCCTACCACGATCCGCTGACCAACCTGCCCAACCGCGCGCTGCTCACCGACCGGCTGACCCAGCAGATCGCCCTGCTGCAACGCCACAAGATGCGCGGCGCCCTGCTCTTCCTCGACCTCGACCACTTCAAGCACATCAATGACTCGCTCGGCCACCCGCTCGGCGATGCCGTGCTCAAGATGGTCACCGCCCGCCTCGAAGCCAGCGTGCGCCTGGAAGACACGGTTGCACGACTGGGCGGCGACGAATTCGTGGTGCTGCTGACCGGGCTCGAAGGCAAGCGCTCGGAGGTCACCCGCCAGGTTCGGGAAATCGCCGACAAGCTGCGCAAGCTGTTGGCCGAACCCATGCTCCTGGACGGGCATCGCCTCCAGGTCACCCCCAGCATCGGCATTGCGCTGATCCCGGACCACGGCGCGAGCCCGGCCGACCTGCTCAAGCGCGCCGACATTGCCCTCTACCGGGCCAAGGACTCCGGTCGTAATGCGATCCAGATTTTCCGCAGCACCATGCAGGAGGCGGCCAGCGAACGCCTGCGCCTGGAGAGCGACTTGCGCCTGGCCCTGGCCCGCGGCGAGTTCGAGCTGCACTTCCAGCCCCAGGTGGATGCACGCAACAACCGCATAGTGGGCGCCGAAGCCCTGCTCCGCTGGCAGCATCCGACCCTGGGTCCACAGTCCCCCGGCCATTTCATCCAGGTGCTGGAAGAGAGCGGTCTGATCCTCGACGTGGGTGCCTGGGTGCTGGACGAGGCGTGCAACGCCTGCGAACAGCTGCTCGCCGAGGGCCTGGTCAACGCCAGGAATTTTGGCCTCTGCGTGAACATCAGCCCCCGACAATTCCGCCAGAGCGACTTCGTCGAGCGTGTGGAACGCGCCCTGCAACGAAGCCAGCTCCCCGCCCAGTTGCTGAAACTGGAGGTCACCGAAGGCATCGTCATCCAGAACATCGAAGACACCATCGGGAAAATGCGCCGCCTGAAGAAACTGGGCGCCAGCTTCGCCATGGACGACTTCGGCACCGGCTATTCCTCCCTGACCTACCTCAAGCGCCTGCCGGTGGATGCGCTGAAGATCGACCAGTCCTTCGTCCGCGACGCCACCCAGGACCCCAACGACGCGGAGATCATTCGGGCCATCGTCGCCATGGCCCGCAGCCTGGGCTTGGAAATGATCGCCGAGGGCGTCGAGCGCAAGGACCAGTTGGACTTCCTCGAACAGCAGGGCTGCCACCTGTATCAGGGTTACCTGTACAGCAAGCCGGTACCGCTGGCCGAGTTCCGCGCCCTGCTCGCCCACAGCCAGCAACGACCGCCTGAAAGCGGGCCATGAAAAAGGGCGCCCGTGGGCGCCCTCTTCTTTTCCGGTGAAACCCGGAGATCAGTTTTCCAGCACTGCGCGCTGGCCGTTGATCGGGATACGCTTGGCCTTGGCCTCTTCCGGCACTACGCGCACCAGGTCGATATTCAACAGGCCGTTCTGCAGACCGGCAGCCTTGACCTCGATGTGGTCGGCCAGGCGGAACGACAGCTTGAAGGCGCGCTGGGCGATACCGTGGTGCAGGTAAGTGACAGACTCGTCGCTCTTCTCGCGCTTGCCGCCGCTGACGGCCAGCACGCCACGCTCTACCTGGAGGTCCAGGTCTTCTTCCTGGAAGCCGGCTACGGCGATGACGATGCGGTACTGGTCGTCACCGTGCTTCTCGACGTTATAGGGCGGATAGGTGCTGCCGCTTTCATTACGCAGGGCGGATTCGAACAGGTCGTTGAAGCGGTCGAAGCCCACGGAATGACGGAACAGAGGGGCGAGGGAAAATGCAGTGCTCATGTTGATCTCCTGAATAATCAGCAAGTATTTCGAGTGCGGGACCCGACTTCGGCATCCCGCAGCAACCTAGATATGGACGCTCGAACGCTTTTCAAGACCCCGAGGAAAAACTCATGAAAGTCATGCTGATCACCGGTGCCAGCCGGGGCATCGGCGCTGCCACCGCGCGCCTCGCCGCGCAGCGCGGCTACGCCCTGGGAATCAACTATCGGCAGCAGCGGGACGCGGCCGAAGCGCTGGTGCGCGAAATCGAGGATGCTGGTGGCCGCGCCCTGGCCCTCTGTGCGGATGTCGGTGATGAAGCCCAGGTACTGGCGATGTTCGAACAGCTGGACCAGGCCTTCGGGCGGCTGGATGTACTGGTCAATAACGCCGGCATGCTGGAACGCCAGATGCGCCTGGAAGACATGGACGTCGCTCGTTTCGAACGGGTGATGCGGGCCAACGTGACGGGCAGCTTCCTTTGCGCACGGGAAGCCATCAAGCGCATGTCCACCCGTCATGGCGGACAGGGCGGCGCCATCGTCAACCTGTCGTCCATCGCCGCACGCATCGGTGCGCCGAACGAGTACATCGACTACGCGGCCGCCAAGGGGGCCGTCGACAGCATGACCCTGGGCCTTGCCAAGGAACTGGCGTCGGAAGGGATTCGGGTCAACGCGGTGCGCCCCGGCGTGATCCGCACCGAGATCCACGCCAGCGGCGGCGAGCCGGACCGGGTCCAGCGGGTGAGCCAGTCGGTGCCCATGGGGCGTGGCGGCGAAGCCGAGGAAGTAGCCAACGCGATTCTCTGGCTGGCCAGCGAGGAGGCGTCCTACACCAGCGGGGCGTTCCTGGATGTAGCGGGCGGGCGCTAGCGCCCTGCCCTCACGGGGAGTTCAGACCACCTCGGCCCATTCCCGGCTCAGGTCCGGCACCCCGACCAGCGAATCGATCCGCGTGCAGTCGTTCTCACGGCGTACCTCGGCGAACAGCGCGACCGCCTCGGGGTAGCTGCGGGTGAGCATGCCGAGCCACTGCTTCAGACGCCCCGGCGCATAACGCGGCGCCAGCTTCTTGCGGGCCTGGCGCCAGAAGTCCTGGAGCAGGGGCTGGAGTTCGGCCCAGGTCATTTCCTGCGCCGGCTCGCCAGCGCGCGCGGCTGCGATCTGCCGGGCCAGGTCCGGACGAGATACCAGGCCCCGGCCCAGCATGATGTCTTCCACACCACTCACTTCGCGGCAACGGCGCCAGTCATCCAGGGTCCAGACTTCGCCGTTCGCGAACACCGGCACCTTGACCGCTTCCTGCACCCGCGCCACCCACTCCCAGTGCGCCGGCGGCTTGTAGCCTTCGACCTTGGTCCGCGCATGCACCACGATCTGTTGGGCGCCCGCGTCAGCCAACGCCCGCGCGCAATCCAGGGCGCTGTCAGGGCTTTCGAAGCCGAGGCGCATCTTCGCGGTCACCGAAATCTCCGCCGGCACGGCGCGGCGCACTTCGCGAACGATCGCATGCAAGAGCTCGGGCTCCTTGAGCAGCACCGCGCCGCCGCGGGACTTGTTCACCGTCTTGGCCGGGCAGCCGAAATTGAGGTCGATCACCGGCGCCCCGAGCTCGCAGGCAAACGCCGCGTTGTCGCCCAGGCAGACCGGATCGGAACCCAGCAACTGCACGCGCATGGGCGTACCGGCACGGGTACGGGCACCATCGGCCAGTTCAGGGGCCAGTTTCTCGAAGGTGCTAGCCGCCAACAGGCGATCGCAGACCCGGATAAATTCGGTCACACACCAGTCGATGCCGCCGACACGGGTCAGCACATCGCGAAGGATCTCGTCGACCAGCCCCTCCATGGGGGCCAGGGCGATTTGCATGGTGGCAAGGCTCACAGGAAAAAGGCGCGTAGTTTACGCAGCATGACGGACGGCGAATATCCTGGGGAGCGTACGACGGGACTGATGGTCGAAATTTCACCGAATCAGTGCAGGAGAACTGCCCGGATGAATTCGCTCGTACCCGTCCTCGCCGCACTCATGCTGGCCACCACTGCGGTTTTCGCTGCCAGCGAAGCGATACTGGCGCCGCCGCCGCAACCGGTGACTGAGGCCTTCGGCGAGCTATTGATCACCCGAGACGAGAACGCTCCGAACGCGTGCGATATCGAGCTTTACGTGCAGAACGAACTGGTGGCACGGGTCGCGCCAGGCCAGTCCGTGAGCATTCCAGTGCCCGCCGGCGAAGTAAGCCTGCGGGTAGCTCAACACGGCTCCGGCTATTGCGCGGGTCAGTTCGCCGGCAACGCGCAGTCAGCCATCATTGCGCCCGGTGAAGTCCGCCATCTGCGCATCGTGCAGGACGAGCACGAGGTGTTCCTCGCGCCCGCGGCGGACTGACACTCAGAGCTCCAGGGGGAACGGCGGCTGCAGCGCGCGGCCGTAACCCTCGACGAACTCGGTCGGCATGCGCTTGGGCCGGCCGGAAGACAGCTCGATGCAGACGAAGGTGGTCCTGGCCCGCAGCAGCGTGGTGCCATCCTCCGGCCGAACCAGCTGGAAGCGACGGTCCATCTTCAGCTTCTGGTCCGACTCGACGATCCAGGTGCCCATCTGCAGTTCCTGGTCTTCGTAGGCGGCGGCGAGGTAATCGATCTCATGCCGGAGCACTGCCATCGCGCGATCCAGGCGACGATATTCGGCGAGGTCCAGCCCCAGGCTCTGGGAGTGACGCCAGGCGCAGCGTTCCAGCCAGCTGACGTAGACCGCGTTGTTGGCATGGCCGAGGCCATCGATGTCGTCGGCACCGACCTTGATGTCGATGACAAACGGGTTGGACATGTCCCAGGTCATGAATGGTGCTCCAGGCTGCTGGCCAGTTCTCGGGCTTCACTGGCGAGTTGGGTGATCTGGTCCCAGGCACGGGCGCGGATCAGGCTCGACGGCGCGATCCAGGTACCGCCCACGCAAGCCACGTTGGGCAGGCGCAGGAAGCTCAGCAGGTTATCCGGCGTCACGCCGCCGGTGGGACAGAAGCGGATGCCGGTGAACGGTCCCTTGAGGGTTTTCAGCATCTTCACACTGCCATTGCCATTGGCCGGGAACAGCTTGAGCGAACGGTAGCCGTACTCCAGCGCCAGCAGCACTTCAGACGGCGTCATCACGCCAGGCAGGTACGGCAAGCCGGAATCCTCGGCGGCCGCCGCAAGACGTTCGGTGCAACCGGGGCTGACGGCGAAATGCGCCCCGGCGTCCCGCGCTTCGAGGAATTGTTCGGTGTGGATCAGGGTGCCGGCCCCCACCAGCAGGTCCGGGAACTCCTTGCGAATCGCCGATAGCGCGTCGAGCGCGCGCGGCGTACGCAGGGTCACTTCCAGCACTTCGATGCCGCCGGCGCTGAGCGCCCCGGCAAGATCCAGCGCCAGCCCGATATCTTCGATTACCAGCACGGGCAGAACCGGTCGCGCTCGCTGCAGCACCACATCCATCGTCAGGCTCATGTCAGTTCTCCACGTTGCAAAGTTCCCGGCCTGCGCCAAAGCGTACGACGCCGAGCCGATGAACCTTGGAAGTAGAGCACTGACGGCAGGTCACCCGCCAGCCCCGCCGAGGCTCAACGCAGGGCTTGTGCCGCACTGAACGGCTCGCGGACCTGCGCCAGCAACCCGAGCACGGCCCTGATCAGCCGGGGATCGGACAACAGGCGCTGATGGCCACCCTGCTCCAGGCGCAGCAGCTGGCTGTCGAACCAGGCGTCGTGAATGATCTGGGCGTCACCGGCAGGCACCACCGGGTCGTCGTCGGCGTGCGCCACCAGGCCAGGGATATCCAGTTGGTAGCGCTGCACGTCGAGATTCGCTGCGGGAATCCCCGCGTGGGTTTCCACCTGGCTGACAAAATGTGCCCGCGCCTTGGCCGGCAGCCCCATGTAATGGGCGAAGCTGCGCAGTGGCCCAAGGATACGACTGGGCGCCGAAATGCTCACCAATGCACGCGCCTGCAGACCCATCTGGCTGGCCAGCAAAGCGCTGGCGCCACCCATGGAGTGCCCGATCACGGCATGCAAGGGTGGAAGTTCGCCTGCTGCCTCCAGCAAGGCCCTGGCGAAGAGCACAACATTGGACTCACGCCCTGGCGAGCGGCCGTGGGCCGGAGCATCCAGCGCCACTACGCCGTAGCCGGCATCCACCAGGGCCTGGATCAGGCTGGCGAACTGGGTTGGGCGCCCTTCCCAGCCATGCATCAGCAACACGGTCGGGCCACTGCCCCAGCGCAGCGCGGAAAGACCGAAGCGTAGGGTGATGCGTTCGGAACTGCCGAGCAGTGGCATTTCCCAATCCCGCGGCGGCAGGTTGCGGGGCGTCATGAACTGACGACGCATGCGGCGGGCTACGGCCTGCGGGGCCAGGCGACCGAGGGTGGCATTGACGCCACGGATGAGGGTCAGGCTATTCATGTTCAGGCTCCTCAAATGACCGCTGACTTGGCGGCGCGCAGCACTCGGTCGGACAGGTCGCCCTCGCCCAGGGCACGAGCCAGGGCCAGGCCACCCACCATCAGAGCGATATCGGCGAGGGCCATGTCGGCCTCTTCCGGGCTGTCGCACATCGCGGCGCTGAGTACTTCCAGATGCTCAACCAGCACCGCCCGGTAAGCCTCAGAAAGCTGCGGTAGCGCACCTAGGGAACTGGGCAGCGGACAACCGGAGCGCGTGGCATCCCGATGCTTGCGCGACAGATAGAAACCGACTGCCAGTGCACGGCGCTCCGGCGCGGGCAGACTCGAATCGATCAATGCCATGAGGTCCCGGCGCTTGCGCAGCAATTGCTCGAACACCTCCAGCATCAGCGCGTCCTTGCTGGCGAAATGGGCGTAGAAGCCCCCTACCGTGAGGCCGGCGGCGCCCATCACATCGGCCACGCCCGGCTCCTGCGGGCCGTGCTGCAACATGGCTGCAGCGGCGGCCTGCAGGATGCGCTCGCGGGTCTGGGCTTTCTTCTCGCTCATGACGGCCTCCTCATTTGAATTACAACCATAATATTATTTGTGTAATACAAATTGGCAAGCTGCAATTGCCGCCATTCGTCGGAGCTGGAAATTTTCGGGCGGAAAAACAAAAGGGCCATCCCAAGCTGGAATGACCCTTGAAAAGCCCGCAGAGCGGGAAATTGAAAGTGGCGTCCCCTAGGGGACTCGAACCCCTGTTACCGCCGTGAAAGGGCGGTGTCCTAGGCCACTAGACGAAGGGGACAAAACCTTCGAACAGCAGGGCCAGCGCTAGGCTGGCCCTGTGTGATGCACGAGGCATCGATTTGGTGGAGCTAGACGGGATCGAACCGTCGACCTCTTGCATGCCATGCAAGCGCTCTCCCAGCTGAGCTATAGCCCCGAATTACTTCGGCTGCACCGGCCTGACCGATGCTGCTGGAAAGTGGCGTCCCCTAGGGGACTCGAACCCCTGTTACCGCCGTGAAAGGGCGGTGTCCTAGGCCACTAGACGAAGGGGACAAAACCTTCTGACAACAGGGCCAGCTCTCAAGCTGGCCCTTGTGATGCGTGGCGCATCGTGTTTGGTGGAGCTAGACGGGATCGAACCGTCGACCTCTTGCATGCCATGCAAGCGCTCTCCCAGCTGAGCTATAGCCCCGAATTACTTCGGCTGTACCGGCTTGGCCGATACCGCTGGAAACTGGCGTCCCCTAGGGGACTCGAACCCCTGTTACCGCCGTGAAAGGGCGGTGTCCTAGGCCACTAGACGAAGGGGACGAAACCTTCATGCCTTTTCGCGACCCACTCTAAAGAGTGGTGGAGCTAGACGGGATCGAACCGTCGACCTCTTGCATGCCATGCAAGCGCTCTCCCAGCTGAGCTATAGCCCCGTCGCGAGGACGGGGCGCATATTAGGGGCGCCCCCTCCTGCTGTCAACAATATTTTTTCTACGAACCGAACTTTTTTATCTGGAAGAACAAACACTTACCCGACCTCGGCCGGCGCGGGCCCTTCCCCGCACCGACCGAAGGGCCATCAGGCGATGGCCGCGAGCAATTTCTCCCACTCCTTGGTTTCCTTCTTCGACACGCCACCGAGCAGCTCGATGGCCTGGCGCAGCCGGAAGCGGCTGAGGTCGGCACCAAGGATTTCCATCGCATCCAGCACGGAGACCGAGCTGGCCTGGCCGGTGATGGCCGGGAACATCAGCGGCATGACATCGCGCAGCTTGAGCTCCAGGCTCTCGGCCACTGCCTGAATGCAGCCGGTGATGCGGTCCTTCTCCCACTGACGCAGGGACTCCAGCTTCCACAGCACGAGCTGCATGACCTGGCGAACCTGGTCCGGACTCAGCTTCTTGTGCTCGAACAGCTTGGCATCCAGCGGCACGGCGCCGGAGAAGAAGAAGCCCGCCAGCGGAGCGATCTGGCTGAAGGTCTCCACCCTGCCCTGCACGTGCGGCGCGATGCGCATCAGGTAATCGGGGTTGAGTGCCCACTTCTGGATCTCGGCGGCAAAGCGCTCCACCGGCAGCTCGCGAATCCACTGGCCGTTCAGCCAGGACAGCTTCTCCAGGTCGAAGATCGGACCACCCAGCGAGATACGCGACAGGTCGAAGTGCTCGACCATCTCCGCCAGGGAGAACTTCTCGCGCTCGTCCGGCATGGACCAACCCATGCGGCCCAGGTAGTTGAGCATCGCCTCGGGGAGGAAGCCCATGCGCTCGTAGAAGGTGATGGACGTGGGGTTCTTGCGCTTGGACAGCTTGCTCTTGTCCGGATTGCGAAGCAGCGGCATGTAGCAGAGCTTGGGCTGCTCCCAGCCGAAGTATTCGTAGAGCTTGATCAGCTTGGGCGCCGAGGGCAGCCACTCTTCGCCGCGCAGTACATGGGTGATGCCCATCAGGTGGTCGTCCACCACGTTGGCGAGGAAGTAGGTGGGCAGGCCGTCGGTCTTCATCAGGACCTGCATGTCCATGCGATCCCATGGGATTTCCACGTCGCCGCGGAGCATGTCCGGCACCACGCAGACGCCTTCGCTCGGCACCTTCATGCGCACGACATGGGGTTCACCGGCGGCGATCCGCTTGTCGGCCTCGTCTTTGGACAGGTGCATGCAGTGGCCGTCGTAGCGCGGGGTTTCCTTGCGTTCGGTCTGCTCGGCGCGCAGCTTGTCGAGGCGCTCGGCGGTGCAGAAACAGGGGAATGCATGGCCCTTGTCCACCAGCTCCTGGGAGTACTTCTTGTAGATCTCGCCACGCTCGCTCTGACGATACGGGCCGTGCGGGCCGCCGACGTCCGGGCCTTCGTCCCACTCGATGCCGAGCCAGCGCAGGGCGTCGAAGATCTGCTGCTCGGACTCACGGGTGGAGCGCAGCTGGTCGGTGTCTTCGATGCGCAGGATGAACTGACCGCCGTGCTGGCGCGCGAAACACAGGTTGAACAGGGCAATGTAGGCGGTGCCCACGTGCGGGTCGCCGGTGGGCGACGGCGCGATACGGGTACGGACGGTGGTCATGGGTTGTTCTCGAAACAGAGGGACGATCAAAGGCGCGATCTTATCAGGCTGGCCGCCGCCGGCTCCAGCAAGTGACCTTCCTGCACCGGTAAGCTGCGCATCAGGAAGTCGAGGAAAGCCTTGACTTTCATCGCCTGGAAGCGTCTGGACGGATAGACAGCATAGATCTCGCCACTGGGCAGACGCGCCTCGGGCAGGAGTTCGATCAGCTCGCCACGCTGCACGGCCGGCTCGGTGAACATCAAGGGCAGCGCAGCGATGCCGGCGCCAGCCAGTACCGCCTCACGGGCGAAGGTGATGTTGTTGCAATAGAGCACGCGCTGGCAGGGCACGCTTTCCCCCTGCAGCATCCAGTAGCGCTGGGAATCCTGCGGCAGCAGCACTGCACGATGGCCAGCCAGCGCCTCCACCGTGCGCGGTGTGCCGTGGGCCGCCAGATAGGCCGGACTGGCGCACAGGCGCCGAGCGCTCTCGAACAGCTTGCGGGCGATCAGGGTGGAATCCTGGGGCTGGCCGATCATGATGGCGATGTCCACCCCCTCTTCCAACGGATCGACGTTGCGCGAGGTGATCTCCACCTCAGCGGTGATCTGCGGATACTGGCGCATGAAACTGCCCAGTACCTTGCCAAGGAACAGCTGGCCGAACTCGATGGGCGCGGTCACTCGCAGCAGGCCGGACGGTTCCTGCTGCAGTTGCATCACAGCCTGCTCGGCCTCGGCGAAGTCCAGCATGATTTGCCGGCAACGCTCGTAGTAGGCCAGCCCCACTTCAGTCAGGCGCAACTTGCGAGTGGTGCGATTGAGCAGGCGGACCCCAAGCCGTTCTTCCAGCAGGGCTATACGTCGGCTGACGGTAGATTTCTGCATCCCCAGGCTCTGCGCGGCCTGCGTGAAGCTGTGGCACTCGACCACGCGAGTGAAGATCAGCGCATCATCCAGCCCCATGATTGTTCCCTATAAGCAACAAAGTTTCTGAATTGTACTGGCTATTTGCGAGGGCGGAACACTGCTAGATTCGCAACATTCTGCAAAGACTTCGAGCCCGGTTTTCATATGCCTGCAAAATTGCAACGCCGCCTGTTCATCTTCATCGCCTTGGTGGCAGTGGTCATCGCCGGCTTCTTCGCCCACTGGCTGCTGATCGGCCGCTTCGTCGAGTCCACCGACAACGCGTACGTCCAGGGCGAGATCACTCGCATTTCCAGCCAACTGGGCGCCCGAATCGACGAAGTCCTAGTCACCGACAACCAGCAAGTTAAGAAGGGCGACCTGCTGGTACGCCTGGAAGCCGACGATTTCAAACTGGCCTTGGAGCGCGCCCGAGCTCAGCTCGCGACCCGCGAGGCCGAACTGGCCCAGGCACAGAGCAAGCTGACCCAGCAATCCAGCCTGATCGCTGCCAGTCAGGCCGACGTGGCGGCCAGCCAGGCAACCCTTGGTCGCACCCAGATCGACCTGTCCCGCGCCCAGACCCTGCGCAAGCCCGGCTACATCTCGGAAGAGCGGGTCACCACCCTATCCGCCGACTCCCGCGTGGCACGCTCGCAGGTCGCCAAGGCCGAGGCCGACCTCAAGGCCCAGCGCCAACAGATCGATGCCTTGAATGCCGAGGTCAAGCGCCTGGAAGCACAGATCGCCACCGCCCGCGCTGAAGTGGCCCAAGCCGAAATCAACCTCGGCCGCACCGAGATCCGCTCCCCCGTGGACGGCCGCGTTGGCCAGCGCGCCGCGCGCAACGGCCAGTACGTCCAGGTCGGCGCCCACCTGCTGTCCCTGGTGCCGGACAGCGACATCTGGGTCCAGGCCAACTTCAAGGAAACCCAGATTGAGCGCATGGTGCCCGGCCAGACCGCCGAACTGGTGTTCGACAGCTTCCCCGACACGCCGATCGAAGCCCGCGTGGACAGCCTGTTCGCAGCGTCCGGCGCACAGTTCAGCCTGCTGCCGCCGGACAATGCCACCGGCAACTTCACCAAGGTGGTGCAGCGCATTCCGGTGAAGCTGACCTTCACCGCTGACAACCCGCTCAAGGGACGTATCCGCCCCGGCATGTCCGTTCTGGTCAAGGTGCACCTGAAGGCCGAGAACCATGGCGGCTGATGCACTGGTTCGCCCGACCGGCGAACCCACCCGGCGTGACTGGATCGCAGTGATGAGCGCCATGCTCGGCGCCTTCATGGCGGTCCTCGACATCCAGATCACCAACTCCTCACTCAAGGACATCCAGGGGGCGCTCTCCGCCACCCTGGAAGAGGGTTCGTGGATTTCCACCTCCTACCTGGTGGCGGAAATCATCATGATTCCCCTCACCGCCTGGCTGGTGCAGCTGCTCTCCGCGCGACGCCTGGCGGTCTGGGTTTCCATCGGCTTCCTGATTTCCTCCCTGCTGTGCTCCCTGGCCTGGAGCCTGGAGAGCATGATCGTGTTCCGCGCCATGCAGGGCTTCACCGGCGGCGCGCTGATCCCGCTGGCCTTCACTCTCACACTGATCAAGCTGCCGGAACACCATCGCGCCAAGGGCATGGCGTTATTCGCCATCACCGCCACCTTCGCCCCATCCATCGGTCCGACGCTCGGCGGCTGGCTGACGGAAAACTTCGGCTGGGAATACATCTTCTATATCAACGTGCCCCCGGGCCTACTGATGATTGCCGGTCTGATGTACGGGCTGGAAAAGAAAGCCCCGCACTGGGAGCTGCTGAAGCGCACCGACTACGCAGGCATCGTCACCCTCGGCCTCGGGTTGGGCTGCCTGCAGGTATTCCTCGAGGAAGGCCATCGCAAGGACTGGCTGGAGTCCCAGCTGATCGTCGGCCTGGGCAGCGTCGCCCTGGTGAGCCTGATCCTCTTTGTCATCCTCCAGGTCTCGCGCCCCAACCCGCTGATCAACCTGGGCATCCTGAAGAACCGCAACTTCGGCCTGTCGAGCATTTCCAGCGTCGGCCTCGGTATGGGCCTTTACGGCTCGATCTATGTGCTGCCGCTGTACCTGGCACAGATCCAGGGCTACAACGCACTGCAGATCGGCGAAGTGATCATGTGGATGGGCGTGCCGCAGCTGTTCCTGATTCCGCTGGTACCCAAGCTGATGAAGGTGGTTCCGCCCAAGTTCCTCTGTGCGCTGGGCTTCGGCCTGTTCGGCTATGCCAGCTTTGCCTCCGGCATTCTCAACCCGGACTTCGCCGGGCCGCAGTTCAACCAGATACAGATCATTCGCGCCCTCGGCCAGCCACTGGTGATGGTGACGGTGTCGCTGATCGCTACTGCCTACATCCAGCCCCAGGACGCAGGCTCGGCCTCCAGTCTGTTCAACATCCTGCGCAACCTCGGCGGCGCCATTGGTATCGCCCTGCTCGCCACCCTGCTGGATGCACGCGCCAAGGTCTACTTCGACTACCTGCGCGAATCCCTGGTCCCGAGTAACCCGCAAGTGGCCGAACGCCTGGCTCTGCTGACCGAGAAGCTTGGCAGCGAACAGGCGGCCCTCGGCAAACTCAGCGAGATCGCCCACCAGCAGGCCAGCATCATGGCCTACAATGACGCCTTCCATTTCATCGGCATCGCCCTCGGCGTCAGCATGCTCGCCGTGCTGCTCACCCGCGCCCTGCCCGCCGGTTCCACTGGCGACGCCAGCGCCGCCGCCCACTAATCCCGCGCCGGCCTACCGGCGCGATTCGCTTCAGGCTGTACATGTCTTCCCACGCTTCGACCCGCCGCACCCTTCTGCTGATCGGTGCCTTCGCCATGATTTACATAGGCTGGGGCACCACCTATCTGGCCAACCACTTCCTCCTCCGCGAACTGCCGCCCTTCGTCATCGCGACCCTGCGCTTCCTGTTCGCCGGCACCCTGGCACTTGGCTGGGTGCTAGCCAGCGGCAAGGCGCAGGTCCAGCGCAGCGATCTGGGCGGCGCGTTGATCGGCGGTGTGATGCTGATTGCCGTGGGGCAGGGAGCGCTGATCTACGCCAACCAGTTCCTGCCGACCGGCATGCTGGCGATGCTCTACACCACCCTGCCCCTCTGGAGTGTCGCCCTGGAGTGGCTGCTGGATCGCCGCCCACCGTTGTGGGTCCTCTGCGGCCTGGCCCTGGCCAGCGGCGGCATCGTGATGCTGATGGGCAATGGTCTTGGCAGCAGCGCTGGCTTCGAGCAGTGGTTCGCTGGCGGCCTGGTCGTCCTCGCCACCCTGCTCTGGGCCATCGGCGCGTGGCTGTTGCGCCAGCGCCCTCCCTTCCGCTCCAGCTGGATGGGCCTCGGCCTGCAGATGCTGACCGGCACAGTGATCCTGGCAATCTTCGGCCTCTGGCGGGGAGACTGGCACGGCGTTGAGCTGGCCAACGTGAGCCTGGACGCCTGGCTGTGGATGGCCTACCTGGTAATTCCCGTCAGCCTGGGCGTCTATCCCGCGTACTTCTGGCTGTTGCGGGAAGTGAAGCCGAGCCTGGTGTCCACCTTCGCCTTCGTGAACCCAGTCGTGGCACTGCTGCTGGGGTTCCTGATCCTGGGCGAACGGCTGGAGGTCGCCGCCCTGGCTGCATGCCTGGCGACCCTTATTGGGGTGGTCATGATCATCTTCGGCAGACGCTGAAGCCCCATGAAAAAGGCGCCCTCCGGCGCCTTTTTCTTAGAGTTTTATCAACCGCTCGCGCAGCTTCTGGATCTCGTCGCGCATCTGCGCCGCAGCTTCGAACTCCAGGTCGCGAGCCAGTTGGAACATCTTCTCTTCCATTTGGCGAATGCGCTTGGTGATCTCGCTGGGCGAACGCAGTTCGGCCTCGTAACGGGCACTCTCCTCGGCGGCCTTGGCCATGGCCTTGCGCTTGTTGCTGCGCGAGCCGGGCACGGTGGCGCCCTCGAGGATGTCCTGGATGTCCTTCTTCACGCCCTTCGGCACGATACCGTGGGCTTCGTTGAAGGCCATCTGCTTGTTACGCCGCCGCTCGGTCTCACCCAGGGCACGCTGCATGGAGCCAGTGACGTTATCCGCGTAGAGGATCGCCTTACCGTTCAGGTTTCGCGCCGCACGGCCAATGGTCTGGATCAGCGAGCGCTCGGAACGCAGGAAACCTTCCTTGTCGGCGTCCAGAATGGCGACCAGCGACACTTCCGGCATGTCCAGACCTTCGCGCAGAAGGTTGATACCTACCAGCACGTCAAACGTGCCAATACGCAGGTCACGAATGATCTCCACGCGCTCCACGGTATCGATGTCCGAGTGCAGGTAACGCACCCTGACGTCGTGATCGGCCAGGTAGTCGGTGAGGTCCTCGGCCATGCGCTTGGTCAGGGTGGTGACCAGCACCCGTTCCTCGACGGCCACGCGCTTGCGGATCTCCGAGAGCAGGTCATCGACCTGGGTAGTGGCCGGGCGCACTTCGACTTCCGGATCCACCAGGCCGGTGGGCCGCACCACCTGCTCGATCACCCGGCCAGCGTGCTCGCCTTCGTAAGGGCCGGGCGTTGCCGACACGAAGATGGTCTGAGGGCTGATGGCCTCCCACTCGTCAAAACGCAACGGGCGGTTATCCAGCGCCGATGGCAGGCGGAAGCCGTACTCCACCAGGGTTTCCTTGCGCGACCGGTCCCCCTTGAACATGGCCCCGACCTGGGGAACGGTGACGTGGGACTCGTCAATGACCAGCAGGGCATTGGCCGGCAGGTAATCGTAGAGCGTCGGCGGTGCCTCGCCAGGCGCACGACCAGATAGATAGCGGGAATAGTTCTCGATGCCGTTGCAATAGCCCAGCTCGAGGATCATCTCCAGATCGAAACGGGTGCGCTGTTCAAGTCGCTGCGCCTCGACCAGCTTGTTCGTGGAGCGCAGATGCTCCAGGCGTTCCTTCAGTTCTTCCTTGATCTGGTCCACCGCCTCCAGCAACACCTCGCGGGGCGTCACGTAGTGACTCTTGGGGTAAAAAGTGAAGCGCGGCAGCTTGCGGATCACTTCGCCGGTCAGCGGATCGAACGCCGCCAGGCTTTCCACTTCATCGTCGAACAGCTCGACGCGGATGGCCTCCAGGTCGGATTCCGCCGGGAAGATATCGATGACATCGCCACGAACCCGAAAGGTGGCGCGGGCGAAGTCCATATCGTTACGGGTGTACTGCAACTCGGCCAGGCGTCGCAGCAGTGTACGCTGGTCGATGCGGTCACCACGATCGATGTGCAGCACCATCCTCAGGTAGGACGCGGGATCGCCCAGGCCGTAGATGGAGGAAACGGTCGCGACGATGATGGCATCTGGCCGTTCCAGCAGGGCCTTGGTCGCCGACAGGCGCATCTGTTCGATGTGGTCGTTGATCGAGGCGTCCTTCTCGATATAGGTGTCGGAGGACGGGACGTAGGCTTCCGGCTGGTAGTAGTCGTAGTAGGAAACGAAATACTCGACCGAATTGTTCGGGAAGAAAGCTCGGAACTCGCCGTAAAGCTGGGCAGCCAATGTCTTGTTGGGCGCCAGGACCAGCGTGGGCCGCTGAACCTGGGAAATGACGTTGGCGATGCTGAAGGTCTTCCCCGACCCCGTCACACCCAGCAGGGTCTGGTGCGAAAGGCCGGCTTCCAGCCCTTCCACCATCTGGCGAATGGCCTCCGGCTGGTCGCCGGCGGGCTTGAAGCGGGTGACAAGCTGGAACTCCGACATGCTGACCTCGACTTTGGATGTGACACCTGCGCAGAACGGGCGTCATACCTGGCGGAAAGCTTGCGAGCGATGTCGCCGCAAGCTGTCTGGGTCGCTATAATACCGGCCCGATTGCGCAACCCCTAGCGCACATCGTTCGGGGTTACGTCCCATCCTCACCTTCCTCCTCCGAGCTGCCGCATCATGAGTCTGTTTTCTGCCGTCGAAATGGCTCCGCGCGACCCCATCCTGGGTCTCAACGAAGCGTTCAACGCCGACACCCGTGCCAACAAGGTCAATCTGGGCGTGGGCGTTTACTACAACGAGCAAGGTCGTATCCCGCTCCTGCGCGCTGTAGCTGAAGCGGAAAAGGCCCGCATCGAAGCGCATGCCCCGCGCGGCTACCTGCCGATCGAAGGCATCGCTGCCTACGACCAGGCCGTGCAGAAGCTGCTGTTCGGTGCCGATTCCGAACTGCTGGCCCAGGGCCGTGTCGTCACCACCCAGGCGGTAGGTGGCACCGGCGCGCTGAAGACCGGCGCCGACTTCCTCAAGCGCCTGCTGCCCAATGCTGTAGTCGCCATCAGCGACCCGAGCTGGGAAAACCACCGCGCCCTGTTCGAATCTGCCGGCTTCCCGGTGCAGAACTACCGTTACTACGATGCTGCCACCAATGGCGTCAATCGTGCCGGCCTGCTGGAAGACCTCAAGGCGCTGCCCGCCCGCTCCATCGTGGTCCTGCACGCCTGCTGCCACAACCCCACCGGCGTGGATCTGGAACTGGACGACTGGAAAGCCGTCCTGGAAGTCCTGCGCGAGCGCGAGCACGTGCCGTTCCTCGACATCGCTTACCAGGGCTTTGGCTCCGGCATCGATGACGACGCCTTCGCGGTGCGCCTGTTCGCCCAGTCCGGCCTGCAGTTCTTCGTATCCAGCTCCTTCTCCAAGTCCTTCTCCCTGTACGGTGAGCGCGTTGGCGCCCTCTCCGTGGTGACCAGCTCGAAGGAAGAAGCCGGCCGCGTACTGTCCCAGGTCAAGCGCGTGATCCGCACCAACTACTCCAACCCGCCGACCCACGGCGCCACCGTGGTGGCTTCGGTGCTGAACAGCCCGGAACTGCGTGCAATGTGGGAAGCGGAACTGGGCGAGATGCGCACTCGCATCCACAGCATGCGCCTGGCCATGGTCGAGCAACTGGCCGCCCAGGGCGCCAAACGCGACTTCAGCTTCGTAGCTCGCCAGCGCGGCATGTTCTCCTACTCCGGCCTCACCGCCGAGCAGGTTGATCGCCTGAAGAACGAGTTCGGTATCTACGCCGTCAGCACCGGCCGCATCTGCGTTGCCGCGCTGAACAACAGCAACCTGGAAAGCGTGACCCGCGCCATCACCCAGGTCCTCTGAAAAGAATCGGGAGAAGTTCAGGCAAACGCTTGACTTCTCCTTTCTAATCAGTAAGATACGTCGAATCCGATCCGCGATAGCTCAGTCGGTAGAGCAAATGACTGTTAATCATTGGGTCCCTGGTTCGAGTCCAGGTCGCGGAGCCAAACTGAAAGCCCTCGGCATATGCCGGGGGCTTTTTCTTTTTACCCGAGAATTCCCCCTTTCAAAGCGTCGCATCGTCCAATCGCGCCAATCGCGCCAATCATGCATGCCACAAAAAAGCCGACCTTCTAGGCCGGCTTACTGGGTATTACCCGTTGGTCACTCAGTTGTCAGCTTGTCACGACTCTTCTCCAGCGTCTTGACGCCGATGCCCTTGACTTCGAGCAGGTCGTCCACCGAGGAGAATGCTCCGTTTTCCTCGCGATACTGCACGATCGCCCGAGCCTTCGTCGCACCAATTCCGATCATATGCTCCTGCAGCGCAGCCTCATCGGCCGTATTGATGTTCAGTTTACCGGAGTCGGCGGAAGCACTTGCGACTGCCACCGCCGGATCGTTCTTCGCTGCAACAGCAACCTGGGAGTAGCCGAAGCAGAGCGAACAGAGCACCAGAAATAACGGGGCAATTCGAATGCGAAACATCATGAACACTCCTTGTCATCAGTAAGGGGAAGGGCGGTACTCCATAAACCGCCCGAACCAAACTAATGCCTGGAGTTAGAGACCTCAATTCGACGCTGCCGATGAATCCAGTCAACAATTTCCTCTTCCAGGGTGTAACCGTTGACGGCTTCACGTAGGAGTTGGCGCACACGAACACAGATACAGCGGCTGCGGCCTAGGATTATGCGCTCAGGAAAATGATGATCAGAAATCCACGCTGTCATCCAGTGTGAATTGATTGATATACAACTTATCAACCGACAAGAAGAAAAAGACCAGTCCCGGACAAGTGCTCGACTGGTTCGCAGACAGCTAGAAAGCGCCCTCCAGAGAGCTCGCCATCCGAGCCGGAGTCATTCATTGACCCGATCTCGCAACTCTTTGCCCGGCTTGAAATGCGGTACGAACTTGCCATCCAAGCGCACAGACTCTCCCGTCTTGGGATTCCTGCCAACGCGCGGCGCGCGGAAATGAAGGGAGAAACTACCAAAGCCACGAATCTCGATCCGGTCCCCAGTCGCCAGCGCCTGAGACATCTGTTCGAGCATGGTCTTGATGGCAAGCTCGACGTCCTTGGACGACAGCTGGCCCTGATGGGTGACGATTCGTTCGATCAACTCCGACTTGGTCATGGTTTTCCCTTCTAATTCAAGCGGCTAGATCAGCTCATTGAGGTTTTAGCATGCTAGAGAAGCTTTGAACAGCCCAAACGCCGGAAGGGAAATCGCAGACAACAAAAAGGGCGGCCTAGGCCGCCCTTTCTGCTGATGGAACAGGGTGATTAGCCCTGGTTCTCCATCTGAGCACGGATCAGATCACCAATGGTGGTCGGGCCGGTGGACTCGACTTCCTGCTTGCGCAGTTCCTTCATGGCGTCCTTCTCGTCATCAACGTCCTTGGACTTGATGGAGAGGCTGATTACACGGCTCTTACGGTCGATGCTGATGATCTTGGCTTCGACTTCTTCGCCTTCCTTCAGCACGTTGCGAGCGTCTTCAACGCGGTCACGGCTGATTTCGGAAGCCTTCAGAACACCTTCGATCTCGCCACCGAGGCTGATTACAGCGCCCTTGGCGTCAACTTCTTTCACGGTGCCGCGAACGATGCTGCCCTTCTCGTGCATGGAGGCGTAGCTGGAGAACGGATCGTCTTCCAGTTGCTTGATGCCCAGGGAGATGCGCTCACGCTCCGGATCAACGGAGAGGATGACGGTTTCCAGCTCGTCGCCCTTCTTGAAGCGGCGTACGGCTTCTTCGCCAACTTCGTTCCAGGAGATGTCGGACAGGTGAACCAGACCGTCGATGCCACCTTCCAGGCCGATGAAGATACCGAAATCGGTGATCGACTTGATGGTGCCGGAGATCTTGTCGCCCTTGTTGAAGCGGCTGGAGAAGTCTTCCCACGGGTTGGACTTGCACTGCTTGATGCCCAGGGAGATACGACGACGCTCTTCGTCGATGTCCAGAACCTGAACTTCCACTTCGTCGCCAACCTGAACGACTTTCGACGGGTGGATGTTCTTGTTGGTCCAGTCCATTTCGGAAACGTGTACCAGGCCTTCCACGCCCTCTTCCAGCTCGGCGAAGCAGCCGTAGTCGGTGAGGTTGGTTACACGGGCGGTCACGCGAGTGCCTTCCGGGTAACGAGCCTTGATAGCAACCCATGGGTCTTCGCCCAGTTGCTTCAGGCCCAGGGAGACGCGGTTGCGCTCGCGGTCGAACTTCAGGACCTTCACGTCGATCTCGTCACCAACGTTGACGATCTCGGACGGATGCTTGATGCGCTTCCAAGCCATGTCGGTGATGTGCAGCAGGCCGTCTACGCCGCCCAGGTCAACGAACGCACCGTAGTCGGTGAGGTTCTTGACGATACCTTTGACTTGCTGGCCTTCCTGCAGGGATTCCAGCAGAGCTTCGCGCTCGGCGCTGTTCTCGGCTTCCAGGACACTGCGACGGGAAACGACAACGTTGTTGCGCTTCTGGTCCAGCTTGATGACCTTGAACTCGAGTTCCTTGCCTTCCAGGTGGGTGGTGTCGCGTACGGGACGCACGTCGACCAGGGAGCCCGGCAGGAACGCGCGGATGCCGCTGACGTCGACGGTGAAACCGCCCTTGACCTTGCCATTGATAACGCCCTTGACCACTTCTTCGGCGTTGAAGGCGGCTTCCAGAACCAGCCAGGACTCGGCACGCTTGGCTTTCTCGCGGGACAGCTTGGTTTCACCGAAGCCGTCTTCCACTGCGTCAAGCGCAACGTGGACCTCGTCACCCACCTTGATGGTCAGTTCGCCTTGTTCGTTATAGAACTGCTCGACCGGGATGACGCCCTCGGATTTCAGGCCAGCATGGACGGTGACCCAGTCACCATCGATGTCGACCACGATGCCGGTGATGATGGCACCCGGCTGCATGTCGAGGGATTTCAGGCTTTCTTCAAAAAGTTCTGCAAAGCTTTCGCTCATGTTCATACCTGTAGTCAAAGGCCAGGAAAGGCCCTATTCCGCACTCCAGCCAATGCGGTCAAATCATCAATAGAAGCGACGAGGATCGAAGCTGGTATCCTGCGCCACCCCGGTTGCGTCACCTCCCACGAATGCAAAAAGCGACGCGAATCTCGGTGTTGACATTGGCGTTTTCAACCTCCGGACGGAGGAATCGAGCCAACATAAGGGCTGGAATGGTAGCAATGGGGTAGACGCCCGTCAATCGCGCATCCTGCCCCATTCCAGAGGGGCGGCAGTCTACGCCAGACCGCCTTCACCCTGCAGATGAAGCGCCAGACGGCGCAGCATCGCATCGCATCGGGCCAGTTGTTCGCAGCTGATGAATTCGTCCGGCTTGTGCCCCTGATCCATGCTTCCCGGACCACATACGACAGTGGGAATGCCCGCTTGTTCGAACAACCCGCCCTCGGTTCCGAAGGCCACCGTGCCAAACTCCGTCGAACCACTGAGTAGTGCCAGCAGCCGCGCCGCCTCGCTGTCCGGCGAAGTGGCCAGCCCTGGATAGGCGCTCAACGGCTTCAGGCTGATACCCGTTTCCGGCTGCACCGCGCGCATCCGCGGTGCCAGTTCGGTCTTCGCGTAGGCTTGCAGTTCATCCACCACCTGCTGGGCATCGAAGTCCGGCAGGGCACGCACCTCGAAATCGAACTCACACTCCGCCGGCACGATGTTCAGGGCACGCCCGCCCTTGATGGTCCCGGTCTGGACTGTGGAAAACGGCGGATCGAAACGCTCGTCATGACGCTCCGGCCGCGCCAGTTCCGCACCGATATCCCCCAGCTTGCCGATCAGCCGCGCCGCGTACTCGATGGCATTGACACCATAGGGCGCATAGGCGGAATGACAGGCGGCGCCCTGGACCTGGCAGCGCATCGCCAGCTTGCCCTTGTGACCCAGCACCGGTTTCAGCTCGGTTGGCTCGCCAATCAGGCAGAGTCGCGGCTTGTGGGGCCGCCGCTCCAGCTCCGCCAGCATCGAGCGCACGCCCAGGCAACCCACCTCCTCGTCATAGGAGAAGGCCAGATGAACCGGCAGCGACAGCGGTCTCTCCAGAAAAGCAGGCACCGCGGCCAGGACTGATGCGATAAAGCCCTTCATATCCGCCGTACCACGCCCGTAAAGCCGCCCTTCCCTCTCCGTCAGCCGGAAAGGCTCCACCGTCCAGGACTGCCCATCCACCGGCACCACGTCCGTATGGCCGGAAAGCGCGACGCCACCCCGGTCGCGAGGACCGATGGTGGCGAACAGGTTGGCCTTGGTGCGTTCCGGGTTATGAAAGAGTTCGCTCTCCACCCCCAACCCGGCCAGATAGTCCCGGATGAACGCGATCAGCTCGAGGTTGGAGTCGCGACTGACCGTGGCAAAGCCGATCAGCCGCTCGAGCAGCTCGCGACTGGACAACTCACTCATCGCCCGGTACCCCGTAGCTGGGCGCGGCGGTCGGATTCAGCGCCCGTGTCAGGTAGTCCTGCATCTGCGGCCGATACGCCTGCCAGAGGGCATCCAACTGCCCGATGGGATCCTCATCCGCCCAGTCCACGCGAAGGTCGATGATTGGCCAGGTGAGGTCCCCCACCACTTTCAGCGCCGCCGAATGCACGGGACCGGCTTCACCACCGGCCGCCATCGCCGCACGCATGGCCGCCAGCAAGCGATCGGCCAGCACACCCGGCGTCGCTTCGAAGGCCTGCACCATGGCCACGATCACCTGAGTGCCGGACAGCAGGTTCCCGGCAGCGACGCACTGCTCGCCCGCCACTGCGTTGTTTACCCCCAGCGCCTCGCTGCCACTGAACAGCGCCGTGCGACCCTGGGCGTCGATCACGGTCACCTGCCGGTACTGGCTCCAGCCGTTGGTGCTGAGTGCCCGATCAAGCGCGGCCGCCGGCTCCAGTTGCTGCGAGTCGAGCAGGTCGAGGATCTGCGGCCCCAGGGCCGGCAGGGTGACGTTCTGGGTCGCGACTGCTCCGACCCCGGCCCGCACCCAGGGGCAACGGGCGCCAACGGCGATGCTGGAAGAACTGATGGCGATGCCGAGCTGCCCGGTTTCAGGGCAGCGACCGATGATGGAGAACGTCATGGTCCTGCTCCTTATACCTGCGCCGGCTGCCAGTCGTCCGGGATCACCGCGATGACGTCGATCTCCATCAGCCATTGGGGCTGCCCCAGGGCCGACACCACCAGCCCGGTGGAAATGGGGAACACGCCCTTCAGCCATTTTCCGACTTCCTGGTAGACAGGTTCGCGATAGCGCGGGTCGATCAGGTAGGTGGTGGTCTTGACGATGTGGGACAGATCACTGCCCGCCTCTTCCAGCAGCTGCTTGACGTTTTTCATCGCCTGTTCGGTCTGGGCGCGCGGATCGCCAAGGCCTACCAGCTGCCCCTCGAAATCGGTGCCGACCTGACCGCGAACGTAGACAGTGTTGCCGGCACGTACGGCCTGGCACAGGTCGTTGTTCAGGGTCTGGTTCGGGTAGGTGTCCTTGGTATTGAACATGCGGATGCGGGTGTGGGTAGGCATCAACTTGGTTCCTGTAAATAGAGAGTTGAACGTACAAATCGGGGCGCGCGAACGAGACTGACCTTTCGCTCAGCCCTCGGCCTGGCGCTGCGCAGCGTCGCGATAGGCGAGGTACTTGCGCTGCGTGGCGATGTGGTCGGCGATGTGCTTGGCGTCGTGCCAGACGCCCCAGATAAAGGTGGAGCCGCGACGGGACAGCCAGGGCAGCCCGAGGAAATAAATGCCGGGTTCGCTGGAAACGCCCCGCTGATGCTTCGGCTTGCCATTCGCGTCGAAGGCATTGACCTGCAGCCAGCTGAAATCGACGGAATAGCCGGTGGCCCAGATGATCGAGGTGACGCCAGCTTCGGCCAGGTCGAGTTCGAGAATCGGATTGGACACGCACTCCGGTTCCGGGAAGGTCCTGCGAGCTTCGGGCTCTTCCGGAAGGTCGAGACCATTGCGGGCGATATAGGCATCCGCGGCATCGAGCAACGACAGGTAGTTCTCATCGCCGCGAGCGAGGTTGTCCGCAAGATCGGTCTGGAAGGTCACCACACCGTCATTGAAGGATTTCGTCAGGCCAACCAGCGTCATGCCCTGCTGGGCCAGTTCGCGGAAGTCGACAGTCTTGCCGCCGCGGGCACCGCTCACCGCGATGGTGACGTGCTCCTTGCCAGGCCTTGCTGCCTCGGCATCCCACTCGCCGAGAACACCCAGCCACCAGCAGAAGTCACGGTTGCGGTAGGCGCGCGGAGGACGATCATGCGGCCCAACCGACAGATACACCTGCCGTCCGGCGCGCATCAGTTCATCTGCAATCTGCACCCCCGACGAACCGGCGCCCACCACCAGGACGGCACCCTCGGGCATCTGCTCCGGGTTGCGGTACTGAGCAGAGTGGATCTGCACGAGCCGATCATCCTTGGGTGCGATCGGTGGAATCACAGGACGCTGGAAAGGGCCGGTCGCAGACACCACGCGGCGGGCCTGGATCACGCCTTCGGAGGTTTCGATGGTGAAGCCCGGGCGATCGGAATTGCGCACCACGCTCTTCACTTCCACCCCGGTGCGGATGGGGGCGTCGAATTTCTTGGCATAGGCCTCGAAGTACGCCGCAACCTGCTCCTTCGGGGCGAAGGCGTCAGGGTCGAGGCCCTCGAATTCCAGGCCGGGGAAGCGGTCGTGCCAGGCCGGGCCATTGGCGACCAGTGAATCCCAACGCCCGGTGCGCCAGGCTTCGGCAATGCGGTTGCGCTCGAGAACCAGGTGGGGCACGCCGAGCTTGCTCAGGTGCTCGCTCATGGCCACGCCGGCCTGGCCGGCACCGACAACAAGCGTATCTATTTCCATTTGTTCAACCGTCACGCCCGTGTGCTGTTGAAAGGCGGCTTGGTTCAGGTCGGTCATGGCTTGCCTCCTCTGACTCTGATCTTTGTTGTTCTGCTGATGCGGCTATTTGTTGGGGTTGGCCGCATTCTGTTCAGAGGCAGGGATTCGCGAAATTATGATTTTTGTAGTCGCTGGCTAGGAAAAAGCTGCACGCGCGAAAAACCCCAGGGCCCGCGCGGTACAAGGCTTCGGATATAGGTTTTTTAGCGTCAGGCACGACATATTTGATGGCCCTGCGCGCGCCCAGAACCAGCTGACTCGACGGGTTCTCCCAACTAGGCCCCGGCGCTCCGCACCACTGGCGCCGCCTCGGTGCTGAAGGCCTGCAACACCACGACGCCCGCCACCAGCAACAGCGCGCCCAGCGCTTTGCCCGGATTCAGTGGCCGCTCCACCAGCCCCATCAGGCCGAAGTGATCCAGCGCCAGGGACGCCAGCATCTGCCCTGCCACCGCTGCGGCAACGAAACCGCTCACCCCCAGCTTGGGCGTGAGGATCAACGCCAGGGAAATGAAGCAGACACCATAGATGCCGCCGCTCCACACCCAGAGCGGCGCCTTGGCGGCAAAGGCGAAGGTCGGCATCGGCACGCGCAGTGCCAGCAGCAGCGGCAGCAACACGGCGATGCTGACCAACAAGGACACCAGCGTCGCCCAGAGCGGATGCCCCAGCCCCCGCCCCAGCAGCGCATTGGCGCCCGCCTGAAGGGGCACCACGGCGCCGGCCCCCAGGGCCAGCAACAACAGAAGAAGAGATTGGATCGTTGGCATGACAGCTACTCCAGGAAAATTTCCCCTGGACTCTATGAAATCCATAGAACAGATTTAAATTCTGTTTTCATCTACAGAACATGCAGCAAATGAATGAGCTTCGCCGCATTGACCTGAACCTGCTGGTCATTCTCGACGCCCTGCTGGCCGAACAGCACGTGACCCGTGCCGCCGAGCGCCTTCACCTCAGCCAACCAGCTGTCAGCCACGCCCTGGGACGCTTGCGCGACCTACTGAACGACCCCTTGCTGGCGCTCACCGGCGGCGGCCTGACGCCCACCCCACGCGCCCTGGAACTTCAGCGTCCCCTGGCCGACGTCCTGGGAAGGGTCCAGGCGCTGCTGGCTCCCCAAGGGTTCGATCCCGGCTCCGCCCAACGCAGTTTCCGCCTGGCCATGTCCGATTACGGCGCCGCCAGCTTGCTACCGGCCCTGACCCGCGCCCTGCGCGAGCAGGCGCCCGGCATCGACCTGGAAATCAGCCAGGGCAGCCGCGAGACCATGCTGGAACAACTGCAGAACGGCGAGATCGACCTGGCCGCCGGAGTTTTCCCGGAACTGCCCGATAACCTGCGCAGCGCCAGCCTGTTCGAGGAAGGCTTCGCCTGCCTGGTGGACCGCAATAGCCTGCCCGCCTAGGAACTCGACCTCGCCAGCTACCTGGCGCGCCCCCATGTGCTGGTGGAGATGAGCGGCGGTGGCGCCGCCGAGATCGAGCGCGCACTGACCCGCATTCGCGAGCGGCGCCGCATTGCCGTACGCCTGCCCCACTGGAGCGTAGCCCCGCAACTGATCGCCGGAACCGACCTCATCCTTACCGTTGCCAGTCGCGTCCTGCGCCGGATCGACACGGCCAATCTGGTCGTGGTGCCGCCACCGTTCGAGCTACCGGGGATCACCTTCGACCTGGTCTGGCACCAACGCACCCTTGGCGACCCGGCGCTGGACTGGCTGCGTGGCCAGGTGCAGATCGCGGCTGCATGACCCATTGATCGAAATCCATTTGCCGCTGCCCGACCGCGCCTGATATCTGTATAAATCCACAGTAAAAGCCCAATCCGCCCTCCTCCCATGCCCGCAGCCCTCGAAGACCCCTTCTATTACCTGAACAACTTCCACACTCTGCTGGACTGGATTCGCGAACGTTACAGCGACCTGCTGGATGCCGAGGAGCAGGCATTCATCGAGAACTTCCGCACCCTGCCCCGCGCCTCCCAGGCGCTGCTGGTACGCATGGTGATGCGCAAGGGCACGCGGTTTCGCGCCAGCAAGCTGAACTACGCCGAAATCGGCGATACCCAGGCTGCGGCAGAACCGCTGGTAGCGCTGGGTTGGGTGGATGACGCGCCGGAACTCGACCTGCCGCAGCTCTTCGGCCTGCTCACCCTGGGCGAGGTGGACGCCTGCTTCGGCAAGGCACCGGGACGCAAGGCGGAGCGGCTGGAAGCCCTGATGAGCGAACACGGTGAACCCCGTACCTTCGCCGCCTGGTACCCGGCCAGCAGCGACTGCGTGTACGCCCTCGGCCTGATGGATGTCTGCGACCGCCTGCGCCTGATGTTCTTCGGCAACCTCTACCAGGACTGGTCCGAATTCGTGCTCGCCGACCTCGGTATCTACCAGTACGAAAAAGTGGAGATCGACGCCTCGGCACGTGGTTTTCGTGAGCGCGCCGATCTCGACTACTACCTGCAACTGCACCGCTGGCGGGAACGCTTCGAAGCCGGCGAAGCACTGGACCAGTTGCTCCCCGAACTCCCCCTGGAAACCCACTTGAATCCCTGGCTGGACGCGCGTCGGCGCAAGTTGCTGTTCCAGGTCGGCCAGCACTGCGAACGCAGCGAATTGCTGGAGGCCGCCCTGGGTCTGTACGGTCTGTGCGACTACCCCGGCGCGCGGGTACGACGCATCCGCGTACTGGAGCGACTGGACGCCCACGCAGAGGCCTTCGAACTGGCGCAATGCGCCTGCGCAGAGCCCGAAAGTGAAGAGGAGGAGCAGCACCTCCGCCGTATCCTGCCGCGCCTGCGACGCAAGCTGGGCCTGCCCAAGGAGTCGCCTGCCGGCAAGACCCCGGTTCAGCGCATCGACCTGATACTGCCGCAGCCGCCGGAGCCGCTCTCGGTGGAGCACGCTGTGCTGCTGCATTTCCACGAAGATGACGCGCCTGTGCACTACGTGGAAAACACCCTGCTCAATTCGCTGTTCGGCCTGCTCTGCTGGGACGCCATCTTCGCCGCGCTACCCGGTGCCTTCTTCCATCCGTTCCACAATGGCCCGGCGGACCTGCTCAGCCCCGACTTCCATGCACGCCGCGCCGAGCTGTTCGACGCCTGCCTGGCACAACTGGACAGCGACGCCTACCAGGCCAGCATCCGACGGACCTATGTCGCCAAACAGGGGCTGCTCTCGCCCTTCGTCTATTGGGGCAACCTGGACGAAACCCTGCTCGAGCAGGCCCTGACCTGCCTGCCGGCGGCGCAGTTGAAAGCCTGCTTCCAGCGCATCCTCGCGGACATCAAGTCCAATCGCGCCGGCCTGCCGGACCTGATCCAGTTCTGGCCGGAGGAGCGGCGCTATCGACTGATCGAAGTGAAGGGCCCCGGCGACCGTCTGCAGGACAACCAGCTGCGCTGGCTGGAGTTCTGCGCCCAGCACGAAATTCCCGTGGAAGTCTGCTACGTGCAGTGGGCGGACGCCTGACCATGAACTACAGCGTCGCCGTGCGCACGCTCTGCGAGTTCACCGCCAAGGGTGGCGATCTCGATCTGCGCTTCACCCCGGCTCCCACCGCACAGGAAGGCATTGCCGGTCACGCCCTGGTAGCCGCTCGCCGCGGCGAGGGTTACCAGGCGGAAGTCGCCCTGAGCGGTGAGTACGGTCCGCTGCGTGTACGCGGCCGCGCCGACGGCTATGACCCGGCGCTGAACCGCCTGGAAGAGGTGAAAACCTACCGCGGCGACCTCCAGCGCATGCCGGACAACCACCGACGGCTCCACTGGGCCCAGGTAAAAATCTATGGCTGGCTGCTCTGTCAGCAGAAAGACCTGCCTGAGATCGAACTGACGCTGGTGTATTTCGACATCGGCAGCCAGAAGGAAACCCTGCTCACCGAGCGTCATCGCGCGGAAGACTTGCGCCGCTTCTTCGAAGAGCACTGCCTGCGCTTCATTGCCTGGGCCGAACAGGAACTCGCCCACGCCGGTGCACGCGATACCGCCCTCGAAGCCCTCGGCTTCCCCCACGCGCAGTTCCGCCAGGGCCAGCGCCAGCTCGCCGAAGCGGTGTACAAGGCCGTCAGCACCGGCTGTTGCCTGATGGCCCAGGCGCCCACCGGCATCGGCAAGACCCTGGGCACGCTGTTCCCCCTGCTCAAGGCCGTGCCGCGCCAGGGACTGGACAAGGTCTTCTTCCTCGCCGCGAAAACGCCCGGTCGACAGTTGGCCCTGGATGCTCTGGCGCAAACCCGGGCGGAGCCGCTGCGAGTGCTGGAACTGGTGGCCCGCGACAAGGCCTGCGAGCACCCGGAAAACGCCTGCCACGGTGAGTCCTGCCCGTTGGCCAGAGGCTTCTACGAACGCCTGCCAGACGCCCGCAAGGAGGCAGCAGAACGCCGCTGGCTGGACCGCGAAGCCATTCGCGACGTGGCCCTCGTCCATCAGGTCTGCCCGTATTACCTGGCCCAGGAAATGGCACGCTGGAGCGACGTGGTGGTGGGCGACTACAACTACTACTTCGACGCCAGCGCCCTGCTCCACGGTCTGACCAGCGCCAACCAGTGGCGCGTGGCGGTGCTGGTGGACGAAGCCCACAATCTGGTGGAGCGGGCCCGTCGGATGTACTCGGCCGAACTCGACCAACTCAGCCTCAAGGCCCTGCGCAAGGCTGCACCGACCGTGCTGAAGAAGCCTCTGGAGCGGGTCAGTCGCGCCTGGAGCGAGCTGAACAAAGAGCAGGTGGAGGACTACCGCGCCTACGACGAACCACCGCCGAAGCTATTGAACGCATTGCAGGGCGCGGTCGTGGCGATCACCGACTACCTCACCGACAACCCCACCGCCATGGACGCCGCACTGCAGGACTTCTACTTCGAGGCCATGCAGTTCGGTCGCATGACCGAGCAGTTCGACAGGCATTCGCTGTTCGACATAAGCAAACGAACCGGCAAGACGGGCAGCAGCCTGTCGCGCCTGTGCCTGCGCAACCTGGTGCCGGCCCCCTTCCTCGCCCCGCGCTTCGCCGCCAGCCGCTCCACGGTGCTGTTCTCCGCCACCCTCAGCCCGAGCCGTTACTACAGCGACTTGCTGGGTCTGGCGAACAACACGCCCTGGCTGGAAGTGGACTCGCCCTTTTGCGCCGAGCAGCTCCAGGTACGGGTCGCGGCCAACGTATCCACGCGCTATCAGCACCGCGGCGCCTCGCTCGGCCCCATCGCCGAACTGATGGCCCGGCAGTTCGCTGAGCGCCCCGGCAATTACCTGGCCTTCTTCAGCAGCTACGACTACTTGCAACAGGCAGCGGAGCGCTTCGCCCGCGAGCATCCGCAGGTGTCCATCTGGCTACAGGGACGACAGATGGACGAAGCCGAGCGCCAGGCCTTCATCCAGCGCTTCGAGGCCGGTGGCCGGGGAATCGGTTTCGCCGTGCTCGGTGGCGCCTTCGGCGAAGGCATCGACCTGCCCGGGGAGCGCCTTATCGGCGCCTTCATCGCCACCCTCGGCCTGCCACAGCTGAATGCAGTGAACGAGCAACTGAAGGTGCGCATGGGCGCGCTGTTCGGCGCCGGTTACGACTACACCTACCTCTATCCCGGGATGCAGAAAGTGGTGCAGGCAGCCGGCCGGGTCATCCGCACCACCGAGGACCGGGGCGTGGTGCACCTGATCGACGATCGCTTCGCGCGGCCGGAAGTGCAGCGGCTCCTGCCCAGTTGGTGGGCCATCGATTCCCCGTAGGGTGGCCGGGCGGCGATCCACTTCAGCCCACCATCGCGGTTCAGCGAGGGCTGAAGCCCACCCTACAAGGCTCCGCCCCCGACAGGTTTCCCCCAAGGCCACACAAGCGAATTCATTCGCGAAAGCTGCTGCCACTATCGCTGGCAAACACCCATATCCACCTTGCCCACGAACGGATTGCCGTAACCCATCACGCAGGCCACGCGCTGGTTGCGATTGCGCTCCCAGGCTTCCACCGGGTACTGGCGGTTCCAGGCGTTGTAGAGCTTGCGGTCCTGGCTGGAGATTTTCAGGTTGTAGCGATCGCTCATGTAGAAATAGGTGCGCGCGATCATTCCGCGAATCTGCTGGCGGGGCATCGCCTTGCGCGCCTTGAAGTCCACCACCATGGGGCAGGCGCCGTATTGGCTGGGCTTCTGCGGCAGCCAGGCAAAGCTGTAGTTGCTGCGGTCGCCATTCACCTCGCCGATGCTCGGCACCAGGTTGTGCAGATCCGCCTCGGCGCGCTGATAGGTGGCGTCGTTCTCCGCGCAATTCTTGCGCCCCCCTTTCTGCCAGCACTGACGCTGATGGCCGATCACCCAGGCCGGCACAATGTGCTCCCACTCGATGCGCTTGGCCCGTTGCGGCGCCTTCCTCGGGATATAGCCGCAGCTCTTCAAGTCCACCCGGTTGCCCTGGTAGCGACAGCCGCAATAGAACTCCACCGGGTGGGTGGCGTAGAGCTTCCAGGCGACCTTCTTGGCCTCGTTGAACGTGCGGGGGGCAGCGGCTTCCGTAGCGGCGGAAAACAGCAGGCAAAACAGCAAGATAGAGCGGATCATCAGCCTTCTTGTTCCTGGGAACTGCGTCAGGGGAAAAGACTGACAACAGATTTTTCCTTTGGTTTGGTTGCCATCAGACCGCGGCAACTGTTATCTGTATAAATATACAGTAATTCCGGAAAATTCCTATGTCTGTATCAGCCCCGATCCGCTTGCCGATGCCCGAACAACCTGTTCCGTCGAACATTCCGCTGCCCTACCAGTTGCCGCTGCCCTTCCCGCCCCGCGGCGAGGTGCAGCCCCTACTCGCCAGTCGGCAGCTGCACTGAATTCATCCGAGGACGCCCAGATGCTGGATGTGCGCCAGTTGAAGTACACCGTTAGCCGCATGGCTCCGGAAGAGGTCCGCGAAGCGGTGGAAGAACTACGCCTGGAAGGCCTGGTGACCGATGGCAAGACCCCCTTCGGCCGCCTGCATTTCAATACCTGCCTGGCCGAGATCGAGGCCCTGTTCCAACGCGCCGGCTATCACCGCCAGTTGGATGTGGTGGGCTATCAGGGTCAGGCCTATGCCCTGTTCGACCCGGCCCGCTGGGAACCGGTGCAGGTGCTCAGGTGGCTGAAGGACTACGTGGACTCGCGCCAGGTGGAGAGTGCCTAGCGCTTTTGCGCGTAGGCCATGAACAGTCCGCTGCCGACGATGATGGCGATGCCGAGCAGGCCGATCTGGTCCGGCGCGTGGTTGAACAGCAGCAGCCCGAGCAGACCGGCGAAGACGATCTGCCCGTATCCGAAGGGCGCCAGCAGTGGCGGCGAGGCGTGGCGGAACGCCTGGGTCAGCAGCATGTGCCCGCCCATGCCGCAGGTACCCAGCGCCAGCATCAGCAGGCTGTGGCCGAAGGTATCCGGCAAATGCCAGAAGAACGGCACCAGGGCGCTCATGATCAGCGTGTTGGTCAGGCCGGTGATGAAGTTGCTGGTGGCCGAGCTGTCGGTCCGGGCCAGGATGCGGGTCAGCAACTGGTAGAAGGCGAAGCAGACTGCAGCCGCCAGGGGATAGAGAATCGCCGGGGTGAACAGCGCGCTCCCCGGCCGCACGACCAGCAGCACGCCGGCAAAGCCCACCAGTACCGCTCCCCACTGGCCACGGGACACACGCTCCTTCAGCAGGGGCACCGAAAGCGTGGTGACCAGCAGCGGTGCCAGGAAGATCACTGAGGTCGCCTCGGCCAGCGGGATATGCCGCAGGCCCGTGGTGAACAGCAAGCTCACCCCGATCAGGCAAAGCGCCCGCGCCACCTGCAGCAACGGCCGCCTGGTGCGCAGCACCCGCGTGCCCTCACGCGGCAGCAGGAAGCCCGCCATTAGCAGGGTGTGCACCAGGTAGCGCACCCAGACCACCATCACGATGGGATAGAAGGCCGAGAGGTACTTGGAGATCGCGTCGTGGCTGGAGAACAGGAACGTAGCCAGGCAAACCAGAACGATGCCTTTCAGCGGCTGGTCCACGCGTTGCGACAGGGGGCTTTGGGAGCTCATCAGGGATCCGGGTCGTCTGCGGGGAAAGGGCTTGGTAGCAGACTAATGATTAGGCGACTCAAGATATCGGCTTAACCAGGGCGACTCAAGAGGCCGGGCCTTGAATCACCAGGAGGCCTCTGGTGAATCACTTCGCCCCGCCATCTACGGCGACCCGCCCCGCAGCAGAACCCGTCCGACTCGACTAGGCTGCTGTGGCAGCCCCCGCGAGGCGACACCTAAGCGATACAAACCACCAGGAGAAGAACAATGCAAAACGCCCTGATCGGTTTCCGTGCCATCCTCACCTGTGTATTGGCTGACCTGGCCCTGGCGATGGCCTGAGAAGCGCCCCCAGCGCATCTTCATTACTGAATAAGCCGAACAATTCCAGACTGCAGGCCGACCCAAAAGCCTTATAGCGATTTTGTATGACAACCATCATGTACCACCAATTGAATTACGCATATCATTCAAACCATCGAGGCCAACCACCTACACCAAGGAGCCCTCCATGCAATCAATCGTTATCGCCGGTTACGTCCGCTCGCCCTTTCACTTCGCCAAGAAAGGCGGCCTGATCAACCTCCGCCCGGATGACCTCGCCGCCCAGGTGGTTAAGGGACTGGTGGATCGCCTGGATATCGATCCCCGGCAGATCGAGGACCTGATCCTCGGTTGCGCCTACCCGGAAGCCGAGCAAGGCATGAACCTGGCGCGCATCACCGGATTCCTCGCCGGGTTGCCGGAAACCGTGGCCGGTGCCACGGTGAACCGCTTTTGCGGCTCTTCCATGAGCGCCATCCACTTCGCCGCCGGCCAGATCCAGTTGGGCGCGGGCGAAGCCTTCATCTGCGGCGGCGTGGAATCCATGACCCGCGTGCCCATGGGCGGCTTCAATATTTCCCCCAATCCGAAGCTGGTGAACGGCTACCCGCAGGCCTACATGGCCATGGGGCACACCGCCGAAGTCGTCGCCGGGCGCTATGACATTTCTCGCGCTGATCAGGAAGCCATGGCTGTGGAATCCCACCGCAAGGCCACCGAGGCCCGTGCGCAAGGCCTGCTGCGGGACGAAATCATCGCCGTGGAAACCCCGGACGGCCAGGTGAGTGAGGACGGCTGCATTCGCCCCGACACCAATGCGCAGGCCCTGGCACAGCTCAAGCCGGCCTTCGGCGGCAGCGTCACTGCAGGGACCGCCTCGCCCCTGACCGACGGCGCCGCTGCGGTGTTCGTCTGTACCGAGGACTTCGCCAAGCGCTGGAAACTGGACATCCTGGCGCGGATCAAGTCCGTGGCCGTGGTCGGCTGCCCGCCGGAGATCATGGGCATGGGACCGCTCTACGCCACCCGCAAGTTGCTGCAACGGGCCGGCCTGCAAATCAATGACATCGACCTGTTCGAGATCAACGAAGCTTTCGCCAGCCAGGCCCTGGCCTGCATCCGCGAGCTGGATCTCGATCCGGCGAAGGTGAACCTGGACGGCGGCGCCATGGCCATCGGTCATCCACTGGGAGCCACCGGCGCGCGAATCACCGGCAAGGCCGCCAGCCTGCTCAAACGCACCGGCGGCCGTTATGCGATTGCCACCCAGTGCATCGGCGGCGGCCAGGGCGTGGCCACACTCCTGGAACGCGCCTGACCCGATGACCACGGCCCCCATTCGGTGCCGTGGTCAATTCCCGCTCACGCAACAAGGGATGTGAATTACAATCGCCATATCAATCTTGCGAACGAGGCGACCGACATGCGCTACCCCGAAGACCACAAAGCCGAAACCCACAAGCGCATCGTCGCCGAAGCGTCCCGCCGATTCCGTGCCGACGGCATCGATGCCACCGGCCTGCAACCGCTGATGAAGGCCCTGGGCCTGACCCACGGCGGCTTCTACGCACACTTCAAATCCAAGGATGCCCTGGTGGAAGAGGCCCTCCAGGCTGCGGCGAACGACGCCAATGCCCAGTGGGTCAAGGCTTTCGCCAAGGAGCAGCCGCTGTCGACCTTCTTCGAGCGCTACCTGTCTCCCCAGCACCGCGCCCATCCGGAACAAGGTTGCCCGCTGCCCACCATGGCGGCGGAACTGGGCCAGCGCGGCAATGCCAGCCCCATCACGGACAACGTGCTGAACAACTTGCTGGTACTGATAGAGAAGGAAGTCGGCAGTTCCGAACAGGCCCTGACCATGCTTTCCACCCTGGTGGGCGCCCTGACCCTGTCCCGCAGCGTAGCCAGCGAAGAACTGTCCGACCGCATCCTCGACAGCGCCCGCCAGACCCTGCTCGCCCAGGTCGAGGCTGCAAAGGCCGCCAAGGCCTGACGCCCGCACCATTCGTCGCCGCCCCCGGCAGCTGGCGGGGGCCGCCTATGCTTTCCAGGTAGGTCCGAAGCCGGCTGCACCTGGGTTGCACCCCTTCCCTTCCAATCGACCACTTTTTGCCTGCCGCCCATGAATCGCGGCGCCAGCAGACGCAAGGTGCAACCTTTCCAGGCCATTCGGGCTACCTTTCATCCGGAGATTGTCGCCAGAGCGGCCACCTTTGGTTGCACCCGGTTGCACCCCTTGTAGGACATCGCTACTCTTTGCGCCGCTATTGCCGTGCGGACACGGCTGATAAGAGGACAAGAAATGGCTACGAGCACCACCCTTGGCGTGAAACTGGACGAGGCAACCCGCGACCGTCTCAAGGAAGCTGCGCGCAGGATCGAGCGCACCCCGCATTGGCTGATCAAGCAAGCGATCTTCAGCTACCTCGAAGCACTGGAAAGCGGCATGACCTTGCCCGAGCTCCAGGGCATCGCCCAGCGCCTGGCCGAAGGTGACCACGACGCCCTCGAAGCCCTGCCCGAGTCCGCTCACCAGCCGTTCCTCGAATTCGCCGAGAGCATCCTGCCGCAGTCCGTGCTGCGTGCGGCCATCACCGCCGCCTACCGCCGCCCCGAGCAGGAAGCCGTCCCCATGCTGCTGGAGCAGGCCCGCCTGCCCGCCGAGATGGCCGACGCCGCCTACAAGCTGGCCTACGGCATCGCCGAGAAGCTGCGCAACCAGAAGAGCGCCGGCGGTCGTGCCGGTATCGTCCAGGGTCTGCTGCAGGAATTCTCCCTGTCCTCTCAGGAAGGCGTGGCGCTGATGTGCCTGGCCGAAGCCCTGCTGCGTATCCCGGACAAAGGCACCCGTGACGCCCTGATCCGCGACAAGATCAGCACCGGCAACTGGCAGCAGCATCTGGGCCAGAGCCCGTCGATGTTCGTCAACGCCGCTTCCTGGGGCCTGCTGATCACCGGCAAGCTGGTATCCACCCACAACGAAGCCGGCCTGTCGTCCTCGCTGAACCGCATCATTGGCAAGAGCGGCGAGCCCGTGATCCGCAAGGGCGTGGACATGGCGATGCGCCTGATGGGCGAGCAATTCGTGACCGGCGAAACCATCGCCGAGGCCCTGGCCAACGCCACCAGTTTCGAAGCCAAGGGCTTCCGCTATTCCTACGACATGCTCGGCGAAGCCGCGCTGACCGAGGAAGACGCCCAGCGTTATTACGCCTCTTACGAGCAGGCCATCCATGCCATCGGCAAGGCCTCCCACGGCCGCGGCATCTATGAAGGCCCGGGCATCTCCATCAAGCTCTCCGCCCTGCACCCGCGCTACAGCCGCGCCCAGTACGAGCGCATGATGGGCGAGCTGTACCCGCGCCTGCTGTCCCTGACCCTGCTGGCCAAGCAGTACGACATCGGCCTGAACATCGACGCCGAAGAAGCCGACCGCCTGGAAATCTCCCTCGACATGCTCGAACGCCTCTGCTTCGAGCCGTCCCTTAAAGGCTGGAACGGTGTCGGCTTCGTCATCCAGGCCTACCAGAAGCGCTGCCCGTACGTGATCGACTACGTGATCGACCTCGCCCGCCGCAGCAACCATCGCCTGATGATCCGCCTGGTGAAAGGCGCCTACTGGGACAGCGAGATCAAGCGTGCCCAGGTCGACGGCCTGGAAGGCTTCCCGGTCTACAGCCGCAAGGTCTACACCGACATTTCCTACATCGCCTGCGCGCGCAAGCTGCTGGGCGTACCGGACGCGATCTACCCGCAGTTCGCCACCCACAACGCCCACACCCTGTCGGCGATCTACCAGATCGCGGGCCAGAACTACTACCCGGGCCAGTACGAGTTCCAGTGCCTGCACGGCATGGGCGAACCGCTGTACGAGCAAGTAGTGGGCAAGGTCGCCGACGGCAAGCTGAACCGTCCGTGCCGTATCTACGCACCGGTCGGCACCCATGAAACCCTGCTGGCCTACCTGGTCCGTCGCCTGCTGGAAAACGGCGCCAACACCAGCTTCGTCAACCGTATCGCCGACCACAGCATCTCCATCAAGGAACTGGTGGAAGACCCGGTCGCCAGCGCCGAAGCCATGGCCAGCGTCGAAGGCTCCCTGGGCCTGCCGCATCCGCGCATCCCGCAGCCCAAGGCCCTGTACGGCGACGCCCGCGTGAACTCCAGCGGCATCGACATGGCCAACGAGCACCGCCTGGCTTCCCTGTCCAGCGCCCTGCTGAGCTCCGGCCACGCCGACTGGCGCGCCCAGCCAATGCTCGGCTGCCCGGCCAGCGAAGGCGCAAGCGAGCCCGTGCTGAACCCGGCGGACCACCGCGACGTGGTCGGCCATGTACAGAACGCGACCACCACTGACGTTGGTAACGCCGTGCTGGCTTCCATCACCGCCGCGCCGATCTGGCAATCCACCCCACCGGTGGAGCGCGCCGCCGCCCTGGATCGCGCCGCCGACCTGATGGAAGCCGAGATGCAGCCGCTGATGGGCATCCTCGTCCGCGAAGCCGGCAAGACCTTCAACAACGCCATCGCCGAAGTGCGCGAGGCCGTGGACTTCCTGCGCTACTACGCCGCCCAGGCCCGCCACGACTTCGCCAACGACACCCACCGCCCGCTGGGCCCAGTGGTGTGCATAAGCCCGTGGAACTTCCCCCTGGCGATCTTCACCGGCCAGGTGGCCGCAGCCCTGGCGGCCGGCAACACCGTGCTGGCAAAGCCCGCCGAGCAGACTCCGCTGATCGCCGCCCAGGCCGTTCGCATCCTGCTCCAGGCCGGCGTTCCGGAAGGCGTCGTGCAGCTGCTGCCGGGCCTCGGCCACACCGTGGGTGCCGCCCTGGTGAGCGATGAGCGCGTGAAGGGCGTGATGTTCACCGGCTCCACCGAAGTGGCCGGCATCCTTGCCCGCAACGTCGCAGGTCGCCTGGACGCGCAAGGCCGCCCGATCCCACTGATCGCCGAAACCGGCGGCCAGAACGCGATGATCGTCGACTCCTCCGCCCTCGCCGAGCAGGTGGTGACCGACGTGATCGCCTCCGCCTTCGACAGCGCCGGCCAGCGCTGCTCCGCCCTGCGTGTACTGTGCGTGCAGGAAGACGTGGCTGACCGTGTGGTGGAAATGCTCAAGGGCGCCATGGCCGAGTGCCGCATCGGCAACCCGGAGCACCTGAACGTGGACATCGGCCCGGTGATCGACGCCGAAGCCAAGGCCAACATCGACAAGCACATCCAGGCCATGCGTAGCAAAGGCCGCAGCGTGTTCCAGATCGCCCGCACCGAGGGTGACGTGATGCAGCGTGGCACCTTCGTGATGCCGACCCTGATCGAACTGGACAGCCTGGCCGACCTGGAACGCGAGATCTTCGGCCCGGTCCTGCACCTGCTGCGCTACAAGCGCGAGGACATGGACGCCCTGCTCGACCAGATCAACGCTACCGGCTACGGCCTGACCCTGGGCGTGCACACCCGCATCGACGAAACCATCGCCAAGGTGGTGGACAAGGCCCATGCCGGCAACCTCTACGTCAACCGCAACATGGTTGGCGCCGTGGTCGGCGTGCAGCCCTTCGGTGGCGAAGGCCTGTCCGGCACCGGTCCGAAGGCCGGCGGCCCTCTGTACATGTACCGCCTGCTGGCCACCCGTCCGGTGGACGGCGTTGCCCGCACCTTCCAGCGCCTGGACGGTTCGATGGTTGCCGACACCCAGCAGCGTACCGCCCTGCAGGAACGCCAGGGCAAGCCCCTGGAAGCCCTCAAGGCCTGGGCGACCAAGAATGGCAAGGACAGCCTCGCCAGCCTTTGCGACAGCTATGCCGCGCAGTCCCAGAGCGGCCTGAGCCGCGTGCTCCCCGGCCCGACCGGCGAGCGCAACACCTATGTGCTGCTGCCGCGCGAAACCGTGCTCTGCCTGGCTGACGATGAAGCCGACCTGCTGACCCAACTGGCCGCCACCCTGGCCGTAGGCAGCAGCGCGCTCTGGACTACCAGCGAGCTGACCGGCAAGCTGCGCGGCGCCCTGCCGAAGGCTGTTCAGGCGCGTATCCAACTGGTGGCGGACTGGAACCAGTCCGACGTCGCCTTCGATGCCGTCCTGCACCACGGTGACTCCGACCAGCTGGGCGCCGTATGCCAGCAGGTCGCAGCCCGCAAGGGGCCGATCATCGGCGTACAGGGTCTGTCCAAGGGCGAGACCGCGATCCCGCTGGAGCGCCTGCTGATCGAGCGCGCCATCAGTGTCAACACCGCCGCCGCTGGCGGCAACGCCAGCCTGATGACCATCGGCTGACACCCCGCCGCGCCTCCGGGCGCGGCATGGCTTCACCCGGCGCTCGCCCACAAGGCGGGCGCCGGTCGCAACACCGGAGGCCCGACCTCCAGGCGAACCGCCTTACCGGGTGAATTCGTCCACTTCTCTTTGACGGTTGGCTGTCATTCACTGACGGCAATGGGGGCACGCCACAAGCGTGCCCCCTTCTTTTTTGCCATCGATTTTCCAAGCCTGTTGGAGCTGGCCTTTGGCCTGCTTGGCGAATGAATTCGCCCCTACAGGTTCTCGCAGGTCGGTGGCTACTTCCCGCCCAGGATCAGGCAGGTGGTGGAACCTGTCGCATAGAGCTTGCCGTCCACGTCGTAGATCCGCCCTTCGGCGAGAGCGGTGGAACGGCCGACGTGAATGATCCGTCCTTCCGCACGCACCGGTCCGGTCTTGGTGGTCAGGGCGCGGATGTAGCTGATGCGCAGGTCGGTGGTGGTATAGCCCTGTCCCTTCTCCAGGTTGGCGTGGATGGCACAGCCCATACACGAATCCAGCAGCGTTGCTGCGTACCCTCCATGCACCGACCCGATCGGGTTGTAGTGCTGAATCTGCGGCACCCCCTGGAACACGAAGCGTTCCTTGGACCACTCGACAGGGACGAATCCCATCAACTCGCCAATGGGCGGCGCCGGCAGTTCGCCGCGGCCGATGCCATCGAAGAACTCCAGGGGGCTGAGCATCGCCACTTCCGCAATGCTCATGGTGCCGGGCTTCAGGCGGGCACGAATCTCGGCCTCCTCCGCCAGCCAGATTTGCAGTTTCTCTTCACGGGACAGATCGCTCATCGCGCTTCTCCTGATTCGCACGGCCAAATTAAATGTCAACCGTAATATATATCAACCAAAGAAAACCGGAACGCCCTTTCGGAAGTTCCGGCCCAGGTCAGAGGTTCATCTGCTTGGCGATGATCTCGTTCATGATCTCCCGCGTACCGCCACCAATGGAGAGGATGCGGTTGTCACGGTACAGCCGTTCCACCAGGCTCTCGCGCATGTAGCCCATGCCACCGAGCATCTGCACGGCGTCGTAGGTCAGGCGGTCGGCAATGTCGGTGGCGAAGTTCTTGGCCATGGAGATTTCCTTGATCACACTCTTGCCGGCCGCCATCTTTACCGCCTGGCGATAGGTGAACTCGCGGGATACCTCCAGTTGGGTGGCCATTTCCGCCAGCCGGTGGCGCAGCACCTGGAAACGGCCGATGGGCTTGCCGAAGGCTTCCCGTTCGTGAGCCCAGCTCAGCGATTCTTCCAGGGCCAACTGCGCCGTCATGTTGGCCATGATGGCCAGCGCCAGACGCTCACTCTGGAAGTTGGCCATGATGCAGGCGAAGCCCATGTTCTCCATGCCGATCAGGTTCTCCACCGGCACCTTGCAGTCATCGAAGAACAGCTCGGCGGTATCCGACGCCCACCAGCCCATTTTCTTCAGCTTGCGCCCCACGGTGAAACCCGGCGTGCCTTTCTCCACCAGCAGCAGGCTCACCCCACCGAAGCCCTCGCCGCCGGTGCGCACCGCCACGGTGTAGTAGTCCGCGCGCGCGCCGCTGGTGATGAAGGTCTTACTGCCGCTCACTCGATAGAAGTCGCCATCACGCACAGCTCGGGTCTTGAGGTTCGCCACATCCGAACCGCCAGACGGCTCGGTGACCGCGAGCGCCATGATTTTCTCGCCGGACAACACCTGCGGCACGACACGTTCGCGCAGCTCATTGCGCCCCCACTTGATGACCGGCGGAAGGCCGATGTCCAGGGAGCCCAGTCCGGCCACCAGGCCGCCGGAGCCACTGCGCATGAGTTCTTCGCTGGCAGCGACTTTGGCGAACAGGTCGCCCTCATGGCTCCCGCCGAACTGCTCTGGATAACCGATGCCGAGGATGCCGGCAGCGCCGGCCTTGAGGTAGAGCTCGCGGGGAAACTCTTCGGCCTCCTCCCATTCGGCGATGTAGGGCAGGATTTCCCGCTCGACGAAACGCCGCACCGAATCGCGGACCAGTTGATGAGATTCGTCGAAGTATTCCTGGTAGGCAGACATGGCAAGACTCCCCGGTAAGATCGAATGAACTTACCGAGCGCTTGCTTGGTTTTCAAGGCGAGACTTTTGCCATCGACAAGGCTTTATCAGCCTTGTCGCGATTCGCTCAAAGCCCGATGGGGCGCCGTCCTGCCAACGCGTGGGCCAGGGTGCCGCCGTCAACCAGCTCCAGCTCGCCGCCCAGCGGCACGCCATGGGCGATGCGCGAGACGATGATGGTCCTGGGCGCCAGCAATTGGGCGATGTAGTGGGCAGTGGCTTCGCCTTCCACGGTCGGGTTCGTGGCGAGGATTACCTCGGCGAACTGACCGGCCTCGATGCGCGCCATCAGTTCAGGGATACCGATTGCCTCCGGACCGAGGCCATCCAGGGGGGACAGATGCCCCTTGAGGACAAAGAAGCGTCCGCGATAGCCGGTCTGTTCCACAGCGAACACGTCGAGCGGGCCTTCCACCACGCAGAGCAGCGAATCATCGCGGCGCGGATCGGCGCATTGCGGGCAGAGCTCTTCCTCACTCAGGGTGCGACACTGCTTGCAATGTCCCACTCCTTCCATGGCCGCCGTCAGCGCCTGGGCCAGGCGCAGGCCGCCACTGCGGTCACGCTCGAGCATCTGCAGCGCCATGCGCTGTGCAGTCTTCTGGCCCACACCGGGCAGGATGCGCAAGGCGTCGATCAGTTGGCGGATCAGCGGGCTGAAGCTCATGAATGTCTCGAGGCGGAAGGACTGTGTAGGGATAGGCAGGGTGGGCTCCAGCCCACAAATGACTCGCCCGATGGGCTGAGGCCCACCCTGCGCGAAGTCAGGCGTAACCGGCAGAGCCACTGCACCAGCGCAGTGACTCGCCTGATGCCTTGCTTAGAAAGGCATCTTGAAGCCAGGGGGCAGTTGAAGGCCAGCAGTCATGCCGGCCATCTTTTCCTGGTTGTTCTGCTCGATCTTGCGCACGGCGTCATTCACCGCAGCAGCGATCAGGTCTTCCAGGATTTCCTTGTCTTCCTGCATCAGGCTGTCGTCCAGGGAGACACGCTTGACGTCATGACGACCGGTCATCACCACGCTCACCAGACCAGCACCGGACTGGCCGGTAACTTCAGCATTGGCCAGCTCTTCCTGCATCTTCTGCATTTTTTCCTGCATCTGTTGGGCCTGCTTCATCAGGCCCGCCATGCCACCCTTCATCATGGTGATTGTCCTCAGCGGTCAAGGGGTTCAATGGTGTCGGCACGCACCTGGGCGCCGAACATTTCGATCATTTTCAGTACCAGCGGATCGCTGGCAATGGCCTCTTCGGCCTGGCGCTGACGAGCGGCGCGTTTACGTGCGGCCGCCTGGGCGGGAGTCTCCTGCTCAGGGCGGCGCACTTCGACTTCGAGCTTGAGGTTACGCCCGTGGTACTGGTTCAGCGCATCGTTCAGGCGACGCTGCTGGTTGGCGTTGAACAGGGCGCTCTGAGCCGGATCCAGGTGCAGGCGCCAGACATCGCCTTCCACTGCCACCAGGGTGCAGTTGGCGCCGATGTTACCGGTCATCCCCGACAGCCCAAGACGCGGGAACAGGTCCAGCCACTCGGCAGCCAGACCGGTAGCCGGCTGCGCGGCAGGCAGGACTTCCGGCACCGTGGCGGCAGGTTCTTCCGCAGGGCCGAAATCATCCATGTAGGCGATGCTGTCGGCATCCGCCTCGTAATAGTCGTCGTAGTCGCCGGGCGGCGGCTCATCGTCGGATTCGTCGGCGGCGGCAACCACTGTGGGCTGCGCAATAGGCTCGACCACGGCCGGCACGGCCTCGACCACGGGCTCCGGTTCGGGTTGCACTTCAGGCTCTGCCCGGGATTCAGCCTCGACCGACACAGGGGACTCAGCCACCACCGGAGCGGCAGGCTCCTCCCAAGGCAGGTCGACCACGTCGGCGGTAGCCTCTACCACTGGCGCGGGCGGCTCAGCCACGGGCTCGGCAGAAGGCGCCGGGAGAATGCTTTCTTCGACCGCGGCGACGACCGTAGCCTCTGCCGCCGGTGCGGGCGCAGGCGCTTCCACGACCGGAGCCGGAGCCGGAGCCGGAGCCGGAGCCGGAGCCGGAGCCGGAGCCGCTACAGGCTGGCTGGCCTCGGGGGCCGGCGCAACGGCTGGAGCAGGAGCCTGTACGGGAGCCGGTTGCGGCGCAGCAACGGCAACCGGAGCCGACGAGGTGGCTCCGGCCACTGGGTTCGTCCGGGGATCAGTCGTGGCCTGGCTGATCCCCGGGTCCTTTAGCTGGACCTTGGGCGCGCCGTCGGCATCCGCCGGACGGAACGCCAGCATGCGCAGCAGCACCATCTCGAAGCCACTGCGCGGATCCGGTGCCAGGGGCAGGTCACGACGGCCGATCAGGCCCATCTGGTAGTAGAACTGCACGTCTTCGCCCGGCAGAGCCTGCGCCAGCGCCAATACGCGCTCGCGGTCACCCTGGCCGTTGTCGACGGCATCCGGCAGCACCTGGGCGATGGCCACGCGGTGCAGCACGTTGAGCATTTCGGAGAGCACGCCGTTCCAGTCCGGGCCCTGCTCGGCCAACTGGCGCACGGCGTCCAGCAGTCCACGGGCATCGCCCTGCAGCAGCGCATGAAGCACGCCATAGACCTGGCCATGATCGAGGGTGCCGAGCATGGCGCGGACATCGGCGGCCAGCACCTTGCCCTCGCCGAAGGCAATCGCCTGGTCGGTGAGGCTCATGGCGTCACGCATCGAACCGTCGGCGGCGCGGCCCAGCAGCCACAGCGCATCGGCCTCGAAGGGCACGTTCTCGGCAGTGAGCACATGGGTCAGGTGATCCACCACGCGCTCCGGCGGCATGTTCTTCAAGGAGAACTGCAGGCAACGCGAGAGGATGGTGACGGGCAGCTTCTGCGGGTCGGTGGTGGCCAGCAGGAACTTGACGTGGGGTGGCGGTTCTTCGAGGGTTTTCAGCAGCGCGTTGAACGAGTGCGTGGAGAGCATGTGCACTTCGTCGATCAGGTAGACCTTGTAGCGGCCGCGGCTGGGGGCGTACTGCACGTTGTCGAGCAGTTCGCGGGTGTCTTCCACCTTGGTGCGACTGGCGGCGTCCACTTCGATGAGGTCGACGAAACGACCTTCATCGATCTCCCGGCAGACCGAACACTGGCCGCAAGGAGTGGAGCTGATGCCGGTTTCGCAGTTCAGGCACTTGGCGAGAATGCGTGCGATGGTGGTCTTGCCCACGCCCCGGGTGCCGGTAAACAGGTAGGCGTGGTGCAGGCGCTGGTTGTCCAGGGCATTGATCAAGGCTTTCAGCACATGGGTCTGGCCGACCATTTCGCGGAACGAGCGCGGACGCCATTTTCGTGCAAGAACCTGATAACTCATTGAAAACCATCGCGTCTGGGGAGCAGAAGGAGCTAATGCTAGCGGAGCGATGCGCAAATTGCATCCGATGCGAACGGCGCGCTGTTCAATCCGCTCGACAACGGGCATTGTGAGGCACCGTCCACTTGAGACGAGGGAGCCCGATGCGCTCATTTGTCCTCGCCCTTCTCCTCTGCTGGAGCACCTTCGGCCATGCCGCGACCGCCGCCTTGCATTTTTCCGCGGTGGACAGCTGGGCCATGCCGGTGGCCGAGTTCAGGGACAATCGCCTGGTCGGCGGCATCATCCACGACCTGATAGCACGCCTTGCGCAACGGCTCGACATGCCAGCGCAAGTGCATGTCCTGCCACGTAACCGCGTGGAACTGGCCCTGAAACAGGGTGAAATCGACGTACGGTGCTATATCAGCCCGAAATGGATCCCCAACGCCAACGAGTACCTCTGGAGTATCCCCTTCCTTTATCAGCGCGACCTGATCGTGGCGCGTAGCGGCAGCGAGCAACTTTCCAGCCCGGACGCCATGTCCGGGGAGAGCGTGGGCACCGTCCTCGGTTACACCTATCCGCGCCTCCAGCAGCTCTTCGAGCGCGGCTCTGTGCAGCGCGACGAGGCCCGCAACCAGGACCTGGTGCTGCAGAAACTGCTGGCCGGACGCTATCGGTACGCTGTGAGTAACGAACTGGCGCTGGGCTGGTTCAATCGCAATCTACCGGACCGGGACCACCTTGTGAGCGTCAGCACGCTGGAAGAGGAACCCGTGGGCTGCCTGGTACGCAACGACCCGGCCCTGCCGACACAACGCATCCTGCGCGCACTGGTGCAGATGAAGGAATCAGGGGAGATAGAGGAGATCCTGGCGCGCTACCGCTGAGGATGGGTCGCTGAAAACGATTCCGCCCTAGTAATTCAGATAGTCCTCAAGCGTTGTCCAGCCCTTTTCCCGGGCCTTGGCGATTGCCTCCGTCGCGCTCTCCGCGGCCGTCATCAACACCTCTGCCGTACAACCCTCATTGACCTGTATTTCCCCTCTTTCGAAGTTGGAGACAAACCTTCGGGCTTCAGCCATCAGCCTTGCACACGAATCATCGGGCTTCAGTTTTGCCCTCCATTCGCTCTCCAGCTCCAAGGCACACATGCGCGTCCTCATTTCAAGGTCGAATGTGTGGTTGCAGCCCGAACCGTATGTCGCTCCCGAATAAAGCAAGACCGGAAGTAGCGCCACGAACGTTCTTGAAATGCTCATATCGACCGCCCCACTCGAGCAGCCCCTACATGAGTTTAGGTCAGCCAGGTAGTCGACAGACGCTGGTGCGGTGGTGATGAACACACGGAGTCAGCTGTTCGCTGGAGGGGAGAAACGCCGCGTGATTGAGAATGCAGGGCGAATGAAAACGATGCCTCGCGCAGCGCCCCCTCAGGCGTACCACAACGCTGTCACACTCTCGGATTTTTCGGCGGAGAAAGTCTTTTAGAATTAAAGACTTGAGAATTGGAGGTGACCCCACCAGCCACACCCCGGCACACGATTTCACCGCTGCGGCTGCTCCCTTCCGGGCCTGACCGGGTTCACGGCTGATCGTTGCGGGGGGACCGGCAGGGCCACCATCACGCAGCTCGCCAGATCGGCGAGCCGCGCCATTGTACCGGCTCTTCGTCAACTTACAACCGGTAAAACCGTTTTCCTTACAAGCACTTGCGGATCAGACCCGGAAGCGCCCCACCAGTTGGGCCAGACCGCTGGACAGCTGGGAAAGGCGCTGACTGGCCTGATTGCTCTGCTCCGAAGTCTGCGCGGCCTCGTTGGAGAGGTCGCGGATGTCGCTGATGTTGCGGGCGATCTCCTCGGTGACGCTGCTCTGCTCTTCGCAGGCGGTGGCGATCTGAGCGGCCATGTCGTTGATCCGCTGCACCGAGTCGCCAGTGTCGGTGAGCGCCTGGTCGACACCCGCCGCGCGTTCCACGCTGTCCTTTGCCTTCAGGCTGCCCGAGCGCATGGCCTTGACCGCCTCCTGCACACCGGCCTGGAGGCGTTCGATCATCAGTTGGATGTCCTTGGTGGACTCCTGTGTCCGCGCCGCCAGGGCGCGCACCTCATCGGCCACCACGGCGAATCCCCTGCCCTGCTCGCCAGCCCGCGCGGCTTCAATGGCGGCGTTCAGCGCCAGCAGATTGGTCTGGTCGGCGATGCCCTTGATCACCGCCAGCACGGCGCCAATATTGGCGGTTTCCTGTTCCAGGGTGCCAATGGTGGTGGACGCGCTTTCCACCTCGATCGCCAACTGACGAATGGCAGCGACGGTCGCCCCCACCACCTGGGCGCCCTCGCGGGACTGTTCTTCGGCGAAACGCGCCGCGTCGGCCGCGTTCTGCGCATTGCGAGCCACCTCATGCACAGCTGCACTCATTTCGGTGGCGGCGGTGCTCACCTGGTCCACAGCGGCGTGCTCGCTATTGATCAGGCGATCATTGGCGGCCGCCAGCCCTGCCAGGCTGCGCGCCGAGTCGGCCACTTCCCCAGTCACCCGGCTGACCTCCCGGATCAGCGGCTGCAATTTGTCGAGAAAGCGGTTGAAGGCATGACTGAGCTTGCCCAGTTCGTCCTTCGACAGTACTTCCAGGCGTACACGCAGGTCCCCGTCACCGTCGGCGATCTGCTCGATGCGGTCCAGCAGGTTCCGCAACGGGCGGGTCACCAGCGCAGGGAAGCCAATGACCAGAATGAGACACAGGGCCAGACCAATGGCAATGGCAAGCCCCTGCTGCCAGACGCGCGTATCCCCGAGGGCAATGGCGCCCTGCCCTTCGGCGTTGGCCGCCAGGTCTTCCAGTTCACCGAGCTTGTCGATGGCATCGCGCATCTCGCCGAACTGGCGTTCGCTGTCGCCGAAACTGAGGGTGCTGGCAGCTGCCGGGTCCTTGGCTGACAGGTCGACCACCCGCTGCGAGGTGGCCTTCCACTGGGCATAACCACGGTCGAACTGGGCCACCAGTTGCTGGGCTTCAGCGCTGGCGTCCATGGCGACGTACTTGTGCACACGGTCGTAGGCTTGTTGCAGGTTTTCCGCATGGTCCGCCTTGAGCGCCTGGACGTGCTCGCCAGCGGCCTCGTCCAGCAGGCTGCGTTCGGCGATGAACGCCTGGTAGAGGTCACGGTCGGCATTGAGCAGCAGGCTGATGGCGGGCAGGTAGCGGTTGGTCAGTTGTTTGCTGGAGTCCCCGACCTGGGCAATCCCCTGCATACCGAGGCTGCCCACCAGCACCATGAGCAACGCCAGCACCAGGATGGGCAAGGTGATCTTCCAGCGAAAACCCAAATCGGCAAAGGCACGTAGCATGGTGGCTCTCCTTAGCGCTAGGCATCACAAAGCCAAGCGTAGTCGTTCAAGGGACATCAGGCCTTACATGGATGCGGCGGCCGTTGGCATCTGTAGACGCCGGGCTTCGCCACCGGGTGACGTCCTGGCGTCGGCTGCCCGAGCCGACGACAGGTTGCGTCAAATCGACGCAAAACCCGGCCGCCTACCCAGGTTCGCCACAGCTTTTGTGCTAGCTTCCCCAACCGGTTGCGGCCCGCTGCTACAACTTCCGTCGCACTTCCAGACGCGCCGCGTGTCTCATCAGGGCCGGCGCGCCCGGCCAGGCCACAAGCCAGACATTCATTAAATGGAGCAACACCATGGCACTCACCAAAGACCAGCTGATCTCTGACATCGCAGAAGCCACCGACACCACCAAGGCCGCCGTGCGCGCCGTGCTCGAGCAGCTCAGCGAAATCGTCAGCGACTCCCTGGAGAACAGTGATGAGATCACCCTGCCGGGCATCGGCAAGCTGAAGGTCGGCGATCGTCCCGCCCGTACCGGCCGCAACCCGCAGACCGGCAAGGCCATCGAGATCGCCGCGAAGAAAGTGGTCAAGTTCGTTCCGGCCAAGGCCCTGACCGACGCGGTCAACAAGTAATGCAAAAGGGGCAGGCCCAAGGCCTGCCCCTTTTCCATCCTCCCGATCTACGGCAATGCGACCGGGCGTACCTCCGCTCCCGGAATCACTGCCACCGGTTCCCCCACCGAAGTGGTGCCTCCCACCCCGCGCAGGCGGCGAATCTGCTGGACCCGATTGAGGTTGTCCCAGGCCGTTTCGTAGTGCGCCGGTGACTGGTCGATGGCGCTGCGGAAGAACTGCTCTGCCTCATCCAGCTTGCCTTCCACCAGACAGATGTAACCGACGTCATTGCTCGCCTCGGCAGGCTTCTCCACCTGCTCGAACGCCGAGATCGCTTCCTCGTAACGCCCCATCCGCGCCAGCAGCAGACCGTAGTTGCGCCACAGCGGGTGGTAGGCGGGATCGAAGCTGATGCCCTGCTTGTATGTGCGCTCGGCCTGATCCCAGTTACCGGCCAGATAATAGGAATAGCCGAGGCTGTTCTGCACCAGCGTCGAGCGGGGGTCGATCTTCATCGCAAGCAGGTAGTAGGCCTGGGAGATGGGGAAGTTTTCCTTCAGGTCCCCAAGCACGCCCAGCCCGTTGTAGACCCGCACGGGGGACTTGCTGTCCACCTTCAGCCTGGCCACGTCACCCAGCACCACCTTTGGGGTACCTCCCAGCCGGCGCTGATCTTCGCCAATGGCCTGGAGCAGGAATTCCTCTGCCTTGTCGTGGCGGCGGATACCAAGGTTGAGCAGTCCCATCTCGGCCAGCGCGTCGATATTGTTCGGGTCGTTACCCAGCACATCGGTGAACGCCATTTCGGCCAACTGGTTATTGCCCCGTTCCCGGTGGATGCGCCCCACCCAAACCAGGGCGTCATAGCGTTCGGGGTCGAGTTCGATGGCGCGCAAGTACTGGTAAAGCGCCTGGTCCGTATCGCCAGCGTGGTAGGACTGGGTCGCCATTTGCATGGCCAGTTCAGGAGAGTCGATCTGGCTTTGCACCTGATAGAGCACGGAATTGTCGCCCCGGTAGACGGACTGGAAACCACCAGCCTTTTCAGGCCCCATGTTCTGGCATCCCGACAGCACGGCCATCATGGCCAACAGCAGACTGGTTCTGTTCATGTCACATCTTCCCGAAGGCTTTGAACACCCCAATGATTGCGGGGCCGATGGCCACCAGGAAAAAGCTTGGCCATAGGCAAAAGATTAGCGGGAACACCAGTTTGGTCCCGATCTTCGCGGCCCGCTCCTCGGCTGCCTGGCTACGCCGGTCGCGAAACTCCTCGGCATAGATGCGCAGGGTATCCGCCACGCTGGTACCGAAGCGGATGCTCTGCGAAAGCAGGCTCACCAGTCCGCGCAAATCCTCCAGCCCGGTACGGTCGGCCAAGTGTTTCAGGGCCTGGGCGCTGGGGATGCCCGCACGCACCTCGGCATTCACGAGGGCGAGTTCCTCTGCCAATTCCGACTGGCTCACCGCCATCTCGTCAGCCACTCGCTCTATCGCCTGGGGCAGCGCCAGCCCCGACTCCACACACACCACCATCAAGTCCAGGGCGTCAGGAAAGGCTGCACGCAGACGGCCAATCCGCGCCTCCTTGCGCCGCTCCACCACGATCGCCGGAGCCAGCCAACCCACGCCCGCGGCCCCACCGCCGATCAACAGCACCAGGGCAATCGATAGTTTGGGCAGCATGGGCAGCGCCAGCAGGGACAGGGCAAGCATCAACAATGGCAGGAGCAAACGCACAGCCCAATAGACCTGCACCGCCGAAGCAGCACGGTAGCCGGCGTGGATCAGGGTCTGGCGGGTCGCCGACGTCTTGCGCTCCTCACCCGAGCCCATGTGTCGCCCTACCTGCTCCAGCAACAAGTGCAGGTTGTTCACCGGGCGCTGACTCGCGGTCAGGCTTTCATGCCCACGCTTGATCATCGCCAAGCGCCGCTGCACCGGGCTCTGCAAGCCCATGATCACTATGCCGAAGGTGACGACCGCCAGCACCGAACTCAAGGCGACCGCCGCCAGGAACACCAGGCGCGCCAGCTCCGGGTTGCCCACCGCACCGCTGATCAATCCGAGCAGGTAGTCCATGGAATGTGCCTCCCCTTCGACTGCGTCATCAGACCTGGATCCGGATGATCCGGCGGATCCAGAAAATGCCCAGGATCATGGCCACGAAGGCGGCCATGACCATCTTCTGCCCCAGCGGATCGTTGATCAGCACGGGCATGTACTGCGGGGTGGTAAACATGATTCCCGCGCACAAGGCGAAGGGCACCGACACCAGCACCCAGGCCGAAACGCGCCCCTCCGCCGACAGCGTCCTGACCTTGCGCTGGAAGCGGAAGCGCCCGCGAATCAGGCGGCTCAGGCGCTCCAGGACCTCGGTCAGGTTGCCCCCGGACTCCCGCTGGATCAGCACCGATGTCACCAGCATCATCACCGTCATGCTCGGCATGCGCTCCAGCAGGCCGAGCATGGCCCGGCGCACATCGTTGCCGTAGTTGATGTCGGCGAACGTCAGGCCGAATTCGACAGCCACCGGCCCGGTGTGCTCCTCGGCCACCAGCCGCAGGGTCTCGTTGAAGGGGTGGCCGGCACGCAGCGCACGGCACATCGCGTCCAGCGCGTCGGGCAGGCCCTCCTCGAAAGCGGCGAAACGGGCGTTGCGGTCCCGGGCGACCTTCATCAGCGGCACGCAGAACACCACACAGCCCAGGATCAGCGCCGCCCACCAGATCTTGAACATCAGCCAGACGCCACCGCCGGTCACTATCGCAAGGATCAGGCACAGCAACACCACCCGGTAGGCCAGGTAGTCATGGCCCGCCTGCTCGATGGTCTGCGCCAGGCGTTCCATCAGCGGCAGTTGTTCCAACCTGGCCTCCATGGGCGAGAGGCGCTTGAGGTACTTCTGCCGCAGCACCGTCTGCATGTTCGGCAGGTTGCTGGCGTGCTCGAGCACATCCAGGCGCGCGCGGATGCGTCGACGCACCTTGCCGGCCTCGCCGAACACCGGCACCACGAGGACCTGGCTGAGCAGGAAGACCGCAACGAAAACCATCCCGAGAAAAGCCAGGATGAACTCGGCAGGAATCTTGTCCATGGCGCTAACCCTCCATCCAGTCGGGGCGGAACAGGTTCAGCGGCAGCTCGATACCACGCTTGGCCAGTACATCGCGGAAGTGCGGGACCATGCCGCTGGGACGGAAGTCGCCGAGGACCTCGCCATGCTCGCCGAGGCCCCGACGATCGAAACCGAAGATCTCGGTCATGGTGATGATCTCGCCCTCCATGCCGTTGATCTCCTGCACGCTGACCAACCGGCGCTTGCCATCCTCCTGGCGCTCCAACTGGATGACGACGTCGATGGCCGAAGCGATCTGCTGGCGCAGGGCCTTGATCGGAAAGGTGGCGCCGGTCATGGACACCATGTTCTCAATGCGGCCCAGGGCATCACGCGCGGTGTTGGCGTGGATGGTGGTCAGCGAGCCGTCGTGGCCGGTATTCATCGCCGTCAGCATGTCCAGCGCCTCGGCGCCGCGGACTTCGCCGATGACGATGCGGTCCGGACGCATGCGCAGGCTGTTGCGTACCAGCTCGCGCTGGTTGACCTCGCCGCGTCCTTCGATGTTCGCGGGCCGGGTTTCCAGCCGCACCACATGGGGTTGCTGCAGTTGCAGCTCGGCCGAGTCTTCGATGGTGACGATGCGTTCGTTGTGCGGAATGAAGCTGGACAGCACATTAAGCATGGTGGTCTTGCCGGTGCCGGTGCCACCCGACACCAGCACGTTCAGGCGGCCCCGGACTATCGCCTTGAGCACCAGGGCGATCGCTGGGGTCAGGGTGCCCATCTGGACCAGGCTCTCGGTGCTCAGCAGGTCAACGGCGAAGCGACGAATCGACAGGCTTGGCCCATCGATGGCCAGCGGCGGAATGATCGCATTGACCCGCGAGCCGTCTTTCAGGCGAGCGTCCACCAGGGGCGAGGATTCGTCGATGCGCCGGCCCAGGCTGGACACGATACGGTCGATGATGTTCAGCAAGTGCTGGTCATCGCGGAAGCGCACGTCGGTACGCTGCAACTTGCCGTGACGCTCGACGTACACCGAGCCGTGGCCGTTGACCAGGATGTCGGACACGCTGTGGTCGGCCAGCAGCGGCTCCAGCGGGCCGAGCCCGAGAACCTCGTCCTGGATCTGTTTGATGATCAGCTGGCGGCAGCCGGAGCTCACCGGTGCCTGGTGTTCATCCAGCAGGCGCAGGCAGATCTCGCGGATCTGCCGTGCGGCTTCGGCCGGTTCCAGGGCATCCAGCAGGGACAGGTCCATGACCTTGAGCAACTGCTGGTAAGTGCGCTCGCGCCATTCGGCCTCCACTGCGCTCAAGTGAGTGCGGGTCTCGTAGAGCTGGTCCGGCGCACAGACCTCCCAGGCCATCAGACCCGTCGCCTGTTCGCCCTCCCCCTCCTCCTGTGGCTGGTCGGCACCGGCCTTCCTGGCTGCAGGTTGGCGCAGCCGATTGCGGAATTCGCTGAACATGGTCTACCCCCTGAACAATCGGCCGAAGGTCCGTTTCAACAAGCCCTGGCTGGCGCTCTCCGCGCCGACCAGGTCTTCAGTCAATGCCCGCAGCGCCAGGGTCACCGGTGCCCTTGGCGAATGCTGGGCCAATGGCACCCCGGTGTTCTGGCTTTCGCTGACCACCGCGTAGTCGTTGGGCAGCTTCTGCACATCCGAACAACGCAAGGCCTCGGCGATGTCCTTGAGGGTCACCGGTGAAGCCTTGTTGTAGCGGTTGACCACCACCTGCAGGCGATTGCCCTGGATGCCCAGGTCGTCTCGCAGAATGCGTACCAGGCGAGTGGCATCCTTGAGGTGACTGAGGCTCTGTTGCACCACGATCACCACACGATCGGCCTGTTCGAGGGTCACGCCAGTGAGGTGGTCGATCTGCCGGGGCAGGTCCACCACCACCCAGTCATAGGTGCTGCGGGAAAGACGCAGCAGCACTTCCAGCTGTTCCAGACGCACGTCCTGGGTCAGGCAGAGTTCATCGGATCGACCGCCGAGCACATGCAATGTCGGACTGAAATGGCTGCAGAAACCGCGCAGTGCCATGCCATCCAGTTCCTCCACCTGCTGCAGCACGTCCAGATGACTGTGGCCGGGATGTATGTCCAGGTAGTGGGCGGCGCTGCCGAACTGCAGGTCCAGGTCCATCAGCAGGGTGCCGGCGCCTCGGCTGCTGAGCTGGTGCGCCAGGTTGCAGGCCAACAGCGTGGCACCGGAGCCGCCCTTGGCGTTGATCACCGCCACCACCTGGCCGCCACCAGGGGAACCCGCGCGGGACTCCTGCACCAGGCGTCCCAGTGCTGCGCGCAGATCGTCCTCGGTGACTGGCTCGGGGAGGAAGTCACGGGCGCCGGCCTGCATCGCCAGGCGAATGCCCTCACGCTCCTCCAGCGGGCCGCAGATCAGCAACGGCGGACGCTCGTGGACCGGCCGCTGCAGCAATGCCGCCAACTCTTCGCGCCACAGGTGGCTGACCCGCAACAACAGCAGATCGGGTTTCTGCTCCAGGCCGTAGAGAGGGTCGGTGTGACCATTGGTGACCAGCCGGGTACTGACGACCAGCCCTGAAAGGCGCTGGCAGTAGCCCTGCAGGTGGCGCAGCGCCGCAGCGTCACGGCTGCTGATGAGCAAGCGCTGGCCGGATGTTCCAGCGGCCTGGACGGGTACGGTTTCTCTGGTCTTCAGCATGGCGTGATCCCCGGAGCGACGCCGACCTCGGCATGTCGGCCAAGGCTTTCGCGCGGCATGGTCGACCTGAACACCGGGAGCGTGATGCTGCCGCCGAAGCCGGGGATCAGGAAATTGAAGGTGAAGTTCTGCAGGCGCAGTTCGACGTAGCGAATGGCGCGGAACCCATTGACGCTGGAGGTATCGGTGGGGCTGGCAACCGTGGCGCCGCCCTCGTCCAGGTACACCAGGCTCAGGTCGGCCGTATCGAGTTGGTTGATCAGGCTGCTTGCGCCGCTGTCGGTAGCTGCATTGAAGATGGCACGGCGCAGGACCACCGGGTCGCTGATATCGCATACCGAGGCCAGGCGCGCACCACGACGCACCGTTTCGTTCAGGGCGTTGATGGTGAAGAACAGCCGCCCCATCTCCAACATGCCGAACAGAACAACGAAGAGCAGCAGCCCGGTGATGGCGAACTCCACCGTGTAGGCCCCGCGCATCCGTCTGGCTTTCATCACAGCGCCCTCATCACGGTGGTGGCCACCAGCGGGAAATCCAGCCGCATCGAGCTTCCGACCAGAGCCGGCAGGCCGCTGCCGAACAGGGGCTGGAAGGTGTAGCTGATGCTCACCTGCACGTGGTCCGTGGTGCCGGCCACGGTGGAAACCTGCACATTGGCCGTGCTCAATCCAGACACAACGGGTTGCATGCCCAGACGCACCACAGGCGAGCCATAGACCGCCAGGTTCTGGGTTTCCGTCCTCAGCGTGGCACTGACCTCGACCCGTCCCTGCGTACGATCGAAGGCCTTGCCGGCGACGTAGCGCACCGCGTCGCGATTGGCCTGCAACAGGCTGTTGTACTGCAGCAGCATGCGTCCGATCTCGCTCACGGTCAGCAGCAACAGCACCAGCAACGGCAGGGCCAGGGCGAACTCCACCATGGCCAACCCCCGCTGCCCGCGCCTGCTTGTGCATGGAATACGTCGCATGGCGCCTCCTATGAGTCGCTGCTCGGTGTGCGGCTGTCGTCGATGTAGGTCTTGTAGAGCTGGATGATCTGCGGCCCGGATTCGGTGGCAGGGTTCGGCCCAGGCAGGTCGTCGCCCTCGCACTCCTGAATGAACTGGCCGAGCAACCAGGCGCTACCGCCCTGCTGGTCCATGGGCTGCAGCACGAAGAAGCAGCCGAAGCCCAGTACAGGGACCGAAGCGGTACCTCCGTCAGTACCACTGCATCTGCCGACGACGATCTTCAGCATGCGTCGCTCGAACACGCCGCCATTGCGGCAGCCGGCCGCGGAAGGGTTGTCGACGCAGGTCGCGGTGCGGCTCTTCCAGTCGTTGTAATCGAACAGTGCAGTGCCGCCTGCGGTACTGAGATTTCCGTGCGCGTCACTGCTCACCACCCCACCGCCGCTGCCCAGGTAATTGATCTGGTTGGTGTCCAGGTTGGGCTCAAGGGCAGGATTGCCATTGCTGAGCTTGTTGTAGTCCACCACCAGATCGGGCGGAAAGTCGGTCTCGGAAAGACCGCCGCCGGAATAGTCGCCGAAGCGGGTATTGAGCCCCTGAACCGATGGCCCCGCGGTATTGCCGGGTTTGGTGGCGACGTTGTTGCCGATCTCCGGGCACAGGGTGCCGCCACCGGCCAGTTGCTCGCGTACCGTGCTGCCACCTGAGCCGAAGTCCAGCAACTGGAAATTGCCCGGACCGATGTCCGACGTGTTGTTCTTGGCCGTCTTCAGCACTTCCAGATCGCCAAGACGGAATCCCCAGTAGAGGCCGTTGGCTGGATCATGCTGGCCGGCACCGGTATCGCCGCAGACCATCACCGGGGCCAGGTCGCACGGGCTCGTGGGGCTGGGCCCGGCAGTGGCGATGGCGGCCACCGCCTTGTCCACGGCGCCACCGCCAAAGAGGCTCAACACGCCCCAGAGGATTCCCGTCAGGGGGTAATCAGGTACCGATACCCGCACATAGCGCGGACTGCCCGCCACCGGCCCTGCCACCGAGAACGGGCCGTAGACGCTGGCCGACTGGGTGATCACGACGAACCCTGAATCGGCAGCCAGTGCCGCCGCCAGTTCGCCATTGCCGGTCGCGTTGGCATTGCGTGTGAAGGTATCCATGGCCGCTTCCCGTGCCAGCCGCGCCGCCTCCGCCGAACCCTGGACCTGACTGAGGGTCTTCGCACCACTCAGGGCCGCAGCATCCACCGCGTTTTGCAGCCGGGTCTTGTTCACCAGCAGGTGGCCGCCGTCCAGCGCCAGGGCGGCCATGGCCACCAGGGCGAGCATCGCCACCGCCAACAGCGCCATGACCGAACCCCGTTGGCGCCGGGGCATGGCGCATGGTCCTACAGGGAGTCTCGGGCTCATGGCTGTACGCCTCAATCACTACCAATGTTGATCTCGATGGGTTGGCCGACCTGCGAGGCATTGCCCTTGGTACCGCGATAGCCATCCATGACCTGTTCGGTCAGGGCTCCATCCATGCCGGCGGGGGACACCCCGGTGCCGGGATTGGCAGCGCGCTGCTTGTCGGCGATCTGTTGGTAGCTGGTCTGGTAGACGCTGTACCCGAGGGTGCCGACGCGCCCCTCTTCGTAGTCCATGACGCAACCGCCACAGACCGCCAGCAGGCAGAAGGGAATCATCGTTTTCATGTGCAGAGTCTCCGGCTACTTGAGGTCATGGCCGAAACGGCCTTCGCTGACGCCAAGGCTGACGGGTACCGGCCTGCCGGCCTCACGCCCCTTGGTCTTGCCCAGCAGGTAGAAGTCCTGGTCGCTGGGTTCGACGAACTTCTCGGTAGGCAGGCGCACGGACCTGGCATCCACCGGCTTGGCCAGGTGCGGCGTGACCAGGATCACCAACTCGGTTTCACCGTTGATGAACTGCTGGCTGCGGAACAGGTGACCGAGCACCGGAACATCGCCCAGGCCCGGGAAGCGGCTGACGAAGTCGCGGGTGTTCTCGCTGATCAGGCCGGCGATGGCGATGGTCTGGCCATTGCCGAGTTCCACAGTGGATTGCGCGCTGCGCTTGGTCAGCGAAGGGATGACCTGGGCGACGCCGTCACCCAGCACGCTGTCCAGGCCGGTATCCAGCACCAGGGAGTTGGCGTTGGAAATCTCGCTGACCGAGACATTGAGGTTCAGGTTGATGCGCCCTTCATCCAGTACCACCGGAAGGAATTTCACCCCAACGCCGAACTCCTTGAATTCGATGGTGATGCCCTCGTCCTCGGTGATCGGGATCGGGAACTCACCGCCCGAGATGAATTCGGCCTGCTGCCCGCTCAGTGTGGTCAGGGTGGGCTCGGCCAGCACCTTGGCCGAACCATTGTCCTTGGCGGCTTCGAGGACGACGTTGAAAAGGAAGTCGTCCGACAGGAACTGGCCGAAGAAGCCCTTGCCATTGCCAAGCAGGGAAGTCGGGTTGACCAGGCCGTCCGCGTCGAAACCCAACCGCTGGCCATTGTTGAAGCCTCCCGTGGTCCAGTTGCCGTTCCGGCTCAAGGCATTGAAGCGGACGTCCAGGCTCTTGAGCAGGTTGCGTTGCATCTCGGCCACCTTGACCTCCAGCATCACCTGCTGGGTTCCGCCGACAGTGAGCAGGTTGATCACCTCCAGCGATTGGGTCGGGGCCTGCTTCGCCTGCTCGCCTTCCCCCTGCACGATGCTGGACGTCTGGGCGGAGTAGGACTTGGCCACCTTCACCGCCGTATCCATCACCGAAGCGCTGCTGACCTGGCCACGCAGCACCAGTGACCCCTGGGCGCTGAATACCTCGATGCGCTCATTGGGCATCAGCTGGTGCAGCTTTTCCTTGAGGCCGCCAAGATCGTGCACCACATCCAGTTCGAGACTGTCGATCAGGCGGTTGCCGTTGTCCCACAGCAGCACGTTGGTGCTGCCCAGGGAGCGCCCCAGCAGGTAGAGCTGGTTGGGCGTGGTCATGAGGATGTCGGCGATCTCCGGGTTGCCCACCGAGATGCGCTTGACCGCCACGCGAGTGGTCAGGACACGCGCCTTGTAGATGGGAACCTGGATGTGGCCATTGTTTTGCGCGGTCATCCCCACCACCGCCCCCGAGGGCTGAGCCGCAGGCACGGGAGTCGGCAGTACCGTCCAGGCCAGCAGCACGACTGCCAGGGCCCCTAGTTTGCGAATGCCTTGCATAACCCTCTCCTCCTCTGACTGGCCGCAACTGCACCGGCCCGCTGGGCTCGGCTAGAACTGCGCCTTCGCCACTTTCACTTCAGTGCCACGGATGATGATCACGCCGCTGGGACCTTCCATCCGGCGCACCACAGGACGGGGGGCGACCGGTACTGGCGATGCGGCCGGCGCGGGTTTGACCGCTGCCACGACCTCGGTCTTCTTGCGGTCGTCCAGGGGGTTGCGCAGGGCAAGCTGAAGGCGACCTTCGCTCATGGCCTTGACCAGCACCTCGGCCTCTTTGGGCATCATTTCCAGAGTCACGGCACGCACCACCACGGGCTGGGTCTTGTCGGTGCTGGCGGTCTGGTCCACGGCCAGCACCCGAAGGTCCTGGAGGATGGTCTTGGATTCGCTGTCATTGCTGCCATTGACTTGCCGGGTGGCCAGCACGTCGACCCGGTTTCCCGGTAGCAGGAAGCCGCCAACGCCCACCACGTCATCGACCCGTACCGATATCGCGCGCTTGTCCGACTCGATCAGCGACGCCAGGGTGCTGCCGCCCAGGTGCTCGGCCACGCGAGCACTGCGCAGGATGTCGCCACGCAGCATGGGAAAGGTGGCGATCTTGCCAACGACCTTCTCGGGAGCGTCGAAAGCATCGTCCGGCACGGTGCCCCTGGGCATGCGCACCACGGTCACCTGCTGGGCCTCGATCATCTGCCCGAAGGGAATTTCCACCGTGGCCACCACCACCGCCTGGAGGTTGTCATCCGGGCTTGCGTTGAGCTTGGCGCTCAACCAGTTGTTGGCCATCCAGGCAGCCCCCAGCCCCAGCAGCAGGGACAGGGCAACCAGAGTGAGGGTTCGTGCGCTCATGTCGGTTTCTCCTCAGCCAAGCAAATCGAGCTGGACGAAGTAGTTGTGCCAGGCCCATTCCAGGTCCTGCGGCGACAGCGGGCCCGAGCCGTCGAGGTAACGCTGGCGATCCAACGCCATGCCCAGCAGGTCCCGCGGGTGGCAGGGCACCAGCGGCATGCCCTGGAGTTCGTAGAACCCCTGGAGCACGTAGCGCAGCAGGATGGGATCGAAAGGAACGCCCAGCCGCTCGGTCTCCTGGCGCCAGACGCGTTCGTATTCCTGGGGTTGCAGGTAGTTGAAGTGCAGCTTGTAGCCAATGCGCCGGAGAAAGGCTTCGTCGGCCAGTTCCAGCGGATTGAGGTTGGTGGAGAACACCAGGATCAGGTCGAAGGGCAGCTCGCAGTGACGCCCGCCGCCCAGGTTGAGGAAGTCGCGCTTCTCTTCCATGGGCACGATCCAGCGGTTCAGCAGCTCGGCTGGTGCCATGCGCTGGCGGCCCATGTCGTCGATGATGAACAGGCCGTTGCTCGCCTTCAGTTGCAGCGGTGCCTGGTACAACCGGCTGTAGGCGTCGTAGCGGATGTCCAGCTGCTCCATGCTCAGCTCGCCGCCGGTGATCAGGATGGGTCGCTTGCAGCAGACCAACCGGCGGTCGATGCCTTCGTCGAGCAGCAGCCTGTTGGGTTGTGCGCTGTCCTCCAGGACGTGGTGCACCTGCGGGTCGTAGATTTCCACCACGGCCTCGTTGATGGCGATGGCATGCGGCACCCAGATGGCTTCGTCGAACAGGCGGATCAGGCGGCTGCTGATGTAGGTCTTTCCAGTACCGGCAGGGCCGTAGATCATGATGGCGCGGCCGGAATTCATCGCCACGCCGAGCTGGTCCAGCATGGCGTCGGCCAGCACCACGCCCTGGAAGGCGCTGCGCATGTCGCGCGCGGTGACGCGGCCGTGGTGAATGGTCTGGAGCTTGAGCAGCGAGCGGTAGGTGCTCACAGGGAAGGGCGCGGCACCAATGTAGCCGCTACGTGCCAGGGCATCGCGGGCGGCACTTCGGCCTCGCTCGGTGAGGCCATAGCGCAACGCCTGGCCACCGGCCTGGCCGAGGACTTCAATGCGGCCATCCTTGCGCAGGAAGCTGAGGATCTCCTCCAACACGGCGCCGGTCAGCGCCAGGCGTTCCACCAGCTTTGACAGGTCCAGCACACCGGCATCGTGCAGGTGCTTGCAGACCAGGTCACCCAGGAAATTCTCCGCCAGGCCGGTTTCGCGAACATTACGCGGCAAGGGCGCCAGACGCTGCACCGCCTCACGTTCACTGGGGTAGCTTCCGTTGTCGGTGACGGCGTACATGGCAAGCGTCCTCAACTATGCGGTCAAGGTGAACCACAGGCTGCTGGCCAGGGTTCCCAGGAGAATCGCGATCGAGAAGGGAAAGGGCTTGCCAGCCACCTCCCCTGCCACCGGGGCAACATAGGCATGCGCCCTGAGCATCATCAGGTAACGCGACAGGGTCAGTGGGAGCTGGCCTCGTACCAGCACCAGCAGGACGCCGCAGCAACCGCCTGCGATCAGGCTGTACAGGGCGGCCCAGGTCGCGTCATACGGGGCGAGGAAGGCGCCGGTCATGGCCATCAACTTCACGTCACCAGCAGCCATGCCGCCCAGCGCGTACATGGGCAGGAAAATGGCGAAGCCGACCAGCATGCCCAGCAGTCCATTACCCAAGCCCGCGAATCCCGTCGAATACATCTGACCGGCCAGGCCCAGGCCGAGCCCGACGAGAATCAGCAGATTGGGGATGCGGTGGCTTCGCAGGTCGCTCACCACCGCAATGCCCAGCAGCCCCAGCAGTAAGACAGCGTTATGCATCTGCTCTATGGCCATGACTGCATCGCTCCAGGAAGAAGGGGGTACTAGCAGGCGCCGCCTTTGATGGCCTGGCAGATTGCCCGAATCTTGGTATCCACCTCGCCTCCCAGCAGGGTGAAGGCCGTAACCACTGCAGCGGTGATCAGACCGCCAGCGACCGCGTACTCGACGATGGTCAGGCCATCCTCGTCCTTCACGAACTTCGTCACCGAAGCCTTGATCGATTGGAAAGTCATCTCACCCACCTCACTCAGGTTGAGGCCGCGGGTCCGGCAATGCTCATCGCCCCGCCTGAACCCACCCCCAGCGATCCTGAAGGGGGGAGTCAGGTGTTTCTTGCGGATGGCCAGGACCTTCCTGCAGCCGTCGTATGGGACCGCTTAGCAGGCGGCGCCTTTGATAGCCGCGCAAATGTCCCGGATCCTGGTGTTCACCTGGCCGCCCAGCAGGGTGAAGGCAGTCACCACCGCAGCGGTGATCAGGCCGCCAGCCACGGCGTACTCGACGATGGTCAGGCCATCTTCGTCTTTCGCGAATTTCGTCACCGAAGCCTTGAACGATTGGAAAGTCATTTCGCCCACCTCACTCAGTTGTTTCCACAAGTCCGGCGACGCTCTTCGCCCCGCCTGAGTCCACCCTAGATTTCCCCAAAAGTGGGGGGTTAGGAGTTTTTTGCGGATCCCTAGGACTTTCTTGCGCGCCGTCGACAAGCAGCTGTCAAATCGCTCAAGCCCAGCAAGGGCGGGGCTTACAGAGGGGTGACTGGTCGGATGACGAACGGTAGGGACGGCTTGGAAGCCGCGAAAAATGGGGCACCCACTTTTGGGTAGAACGGTGTTGTTGGAGTTTGCGCGGGCTTATAGGGATTGGTTCTTTGAGGTAATGGCACACTGACAATACTGCACCTCGGGGAACCACAATAATTTGGCGCAGGGTTAGAACATGCAGTCGAACTCCGCCGTAGAACCCGTTCTGCTCTGGCTCGACCTGACGCGTGACAGGTCGACTGGCAAACTCATGGAGCAATTCCTGGGGCGGTGTGAATGCCGGTTGGCCAGCGGCCGGGACGCGCCGGGAAGGGAGCACCTGCGCCAGATCGACATGATCTGCATCCATTTCGACCGCCCCGATGTAGGCGGACTCAATCTGCTGCTGGATATCAAGCGCCGCTACCCGTCCATCCCCATCAGCATGTTCACCATCCAGCACTCCGAGGAACTGGCGATCTGGGCGATGCGCGCACGGGTCTGGGAATTCGTGGTGCTCCCCCTGGGTGCCGAGGAGCAAAGTCGCTATCTGGAAAGCCTGCAACGGCTCAGTGAAGTGCGCCGCGCCGTCACCAGCCTGGGCCGCAAGCCGCTGCTGGACCGCAACCCGCCAATGCCGGACAGCATCCGCCTGACCGCCGGCCACCAGAAGCACAAGGCGCTCTGCAAGGTGATGCCCTACATCGAGCAGCATTTCCGCGACAGCGTGGACCAGAAGGAACTGGCCCAGCAGTGCGGCATGACCCCTTTCCGCTTCAGCCGCCTGTTCAAGGAGGTGAACGGCGTCGGCTTCATGGAATACATCCTTGGCAAGCGCATGGACTTCGCCAAGCAATTGCTGGAGAACAGCCAGATGCCGGTCACCAGCATCGGCTACGAGGCCGGTTTCAAGGACCCATCCTACTTCGCCCGCGCCTTCAAGCAGTTGGTCGGCTGCAGCCCCAGCGAGTATCGCCAGGGCTGTCGCTCGGACACGGCGCCAATGCCACCCGCCGTCGAAACCGACGAAGCGGTGCTGGGCATCGGCGCCTAGGCCTCAGCCCAGTCGTGCCAGTTCGGCGAGGAATTGCTCCTCGTCCAGCACCCGGACACCCAGCTCGTTAGCCTTGGCCAACTTGGAACCCGCACCCGGGCCAGCCACCACACAGTGCGTGCGCGCCGATACCGAACCCGCCACCTTGGCGCCCAGGGCTTCCAGCTTCTCCTTGGCCACTTCCCGGCTCATGACTTCCAGGGTGCCAGTGAGTACCCAGGTCTGTCCGGCCAGCGGCAGGCCCTCCACGGCCTTCTTCTCGCTCTCCCAGTGCATGCCGAACGCGCGCAGCTGGGCTTCGATAGCCCGGGCGCGCTGGACGTTCTCCTCCGCTACGAAGAACTCGCGCAGGGCCTGCTTGGCCTTCTCGTTCAAGCCCTTCATGGTGCTCAGGTCCAGCCAGTCGCGACTGAGGGCGATCAGGCCATCCAGGTTGCCGGCCCGTTCCGCCAGATTCTTCGCGCCAGTGGCGGCAATACCGGAAACGTTGAGCTTGTCGATGAAGCCGGCGAAGGTCGCGCAAGCCGCGAACTCGGGACTCAGGCCACTCTCCTCCTGCAGCTCGACGCCACGCGCCAGAAGGTCACCGATCACCTTCTGGTTGTGCCCATCGGCGAAGAAGGCATGGATCTCGTGGGCCACTTCCAGACCAACGTCCGGCAGGTAGGTAAGCACGTCCGGCAGGGCCTGCTGGATACGCTCCAGGGATCCCAGGGCGCGAGCGAGCAACTTGGCGGTTTCCTCACCCACGTCGGGAATGCCCAGGGCATAGATGAAACGCGCCAGGGTCGGCTTGCGGCTGTCGGCGATGGCACCCAGCAGGTTGCGGGTGGACAGGTCGGCGAAGCCTTCCAGTTCCACCACTTGCTCGTACTTGAGGGTGAAGAGATCGGCCGGCGAAGCCACCAGGCCGGTGTCCACCAGTTGCTCGACGATCTTGTCGCCCAGGCCTTCGATATCCAGCGCACGACGGGAGGCGAAGTGGATGATCGCCTGCTTCAGCTGGGCGCCACAGGCCAGGCGCCCGACGCAGCGATAGATAGCCCCTTCGGTCGTGGTTTCCTTGCCCTTGCCGCGCTTGATCAGCTGGGTGCGTTCCACGGCCGAGCCGCAGACCGGGCATTGCTCGGGAATGTGCACCGGACGCGCATCGGCGGGGCGACGCTCCAACACCACCTGCATCACTTGCGGGATCACGTCGCCAGCACGGCGGATGACCACCGTATCGCCAACCCTCAGGTCAAGGCGCGCCACCTCATCCATGTTGTGCAGGGTGGCGTTGGACACGGTGACGCCCGCAACCTGGACAGGCTTCAGACGGGCTACCGGGGTTACCGCGCCGGTCCGGCCCACCTGAAACTCCACGTCCAACAGCTCGGTGAGTTCTTCCCGTGCCGGGAACTTGTGGGCCAGCGCCCAGCGCGGCTCGCGGGCGCGGAAGCCCAACTCGCGTTGCCAGGCAAGGTTGTTGAGCTTGTAGACCACGCCATCGATTTCGTAAGCGAGGCCGTCGCGGCGCTCACCGATATCGCGGTAGTAGTCCAGGCAACCCTGGGCTCCCTTGACCAGTTTCAGCTCGCGGCTGATGGGCAGGCCCCAGCCCTTGAGCGCCTGGAGGATGGCGAACTGGTTGTCCGGCAGCTCGCCTTCCACCCGGCCGAAACCGTAGGTGCAGAATTCCAGCGGGCGGCTGGCGGTGATCTTCGCATCCAGCTGACGCAGACTGCCCGCCGCTGCGTTGCGCGGGTTGGCGAAGGTCTTGGCGCCCAGTTCCAGATTGCGCGCGTTGAGGGCATCAAAGCCGGCCTTGGACATGAACACCTCGCCACGCACTTCCAGCACGGCCGGCCAGCCTTCGCCCTGCAGCTTCAGCGGCACGTTGCGGATGGTGCGCACGTTGCTGCTGATGTCCTCGCCTGTGGTGCCATCGCCACGGGTGGCCCCGCGCACCAGCACACCGTTCTCGTACAGCAGGCTCACCGCCAGGCCATCCAGCTTGGGCTCGCAGGTGTACTCCACTTCCGGACCATTGCCGAACAGGTCACCGCCGGGCAGCAACTCGCCCAAGCCCTCGCGCACACGACGGTCGAAGTCCTGCAGGTCCTGCTCTTCGAAGGCGTTGCCCAGGCTGAGCATGGGTACTTCGTGGCGCACTTCGCCAAACGCTGCCAAGGCCGCACCGCTGACCCGCTGGGTTGGCGATTCCGGGGTCACCAGCTCGGGGTGTTCGGCCTCCAGGGCCTGCAGCTCGCGGAACAGTCGGTCGTACTCGGCATCGGGCACGCTAGGCTCGTCCAGCACGTAGTAGCGGTAGTTGTGCGCATCCAGCTCGGCGCGCAGCGCGAGAATGCGTTCGGCGGCGGTTTGGGCATCGGTCATGGTTCAGGCTCGTTCTCTTGAAACAAAAAGAGCAGCCGGGGCTGCTCTTTCGTTGACTGGGCGCCGGATCAGCGCTTCTGGGTCATGTGCTTGCGCTCGAATTCGACGATGCGCTGGCGGTAATGCTCGATGGTCTGGGCAGTCATCACACTGCGCTGATCATCCTTCAGCTCGCCGTTCAGTTCCTGGGACAGCTTGCGGGCGGCGGCGACCATCACGTCGAAAGCCTGCTTCGGATGACGCGGGCCTGGCAGGCCGAGGAAGAAGCTCACGGCGCGGGTGCTGAAGTGGTCGATATCGTCCAGGTCGAAGGTGCCGGGCTTGACGCCGTTGGCCATGGAGAACAGCACTTCACCGTTACCGGCCATGCTTTCGTGGCGATGGAAGATGTCCATGGCGCCGAAGCGCAGGCCACTTTCCAGGATGTTCTGCAGCAGGGCCGGACCTTTGAAGCCGTCTTCATCGCGGGCGACAACGTTGATGACCAGGACTTCCTCGACCGGAACTTCCTGGGCCTGCACCTGCGAATGGACCTTGCCGTTCTTCTTCCCTTCATCGACCGGGTTGAGCAGGGTCGGCACCGGCTCGTCGAGGTTCAGGTCGCCCTGTTGCGGCTCGCCACGGCGTTTGCCGGCGTCGCGGGCGCTGAGCGATGGCAGGTCTTCCTCGTCCAGTGACGGCTCCTGGTGCGAGCGCTCCTTGACCCGCGACGGGCCAAGCAGGTTCGGATCTTCATCATCATCCGGGACGTTGGAGAAGCTGCGATCCAGCTTGAACTTGAGTTTCCCCTTGCCGCCACTCATGCGGCGCCAGCCATCGAACAGAATGCCGGCGATTACGATGATGCCAATGACAATCAGCCACTCGCGCAGACCGATATCCATGTAGTCCTGTGTCCCCTAGTGAAAAATGCAAACTGACAATGCTGAAGAAAGGACATCCCGTCCCCTGAAACGTGGCGCCCAACTCCATGTTCTGAATGGCGTTTTCCACGTGCGACAAAATTGGGCATAAAGCTAGCACGACAAGCCCAGCAGAGAAACCTCTGATAGAGGCTTACTCCAAAGCCAACGCGAATTTGATCCCCGGAGCTTTCCAGGGTTCACAAGTGGCCGACCACTAGGCCTCGACCATCGACATCGCCTCCTCCACATCCACCGCCACCAGACGCGAGCAACCAGGCTCGTGCATGGTCACACCCATCAGCTGATCGGCCATTTCCATGGCGATCTTGTTGTGGGTGATATAGATGAACTGCACTTTCTCGGACATTTCCTTCACCAGTCGCGCATAACGACCGACGTTCGCGTCGTCCAGCGGCGCGTCCACCTCGTCCAGCATGCAGAACGGCGCCGGATTGAGCTGGAAGATGGCGAAAACCAGGGCCAGCGCGGTAAGCGCCTTTTCGCCACCGGACAGCAGGTGAATGGTGCTGTTCTTCTTGCCCGGCGGCCGCGCCATGATGGCCACGCCGGTGTCCAGCAAGTCTTCGCCAGTCAGTTCCAGGTAGGCGTGGCCGCCGCCGAAGACCTTCGGGAACAACGCCTGGAGACCGGCGTTGATCTGGTCGAAGGTTTCCTTGAAGCGGTTGCGGGTTTCCTTGTCGATCTTGCGGATGACGTTTTCCAGCGTCTCCAGGGCCTCCACCAGGTCGTCGTTTTGCGCGTCCAGGTAGCGTTTGCGCTCGGATTGCTGCTGGTATTCGTCGATGGCCGCAAGGTTGATCGGCCCGAGGCGCTGGATGCGCGCGGCGAGGCGTTCGAGCTCTTCGTCCCAAGCGCTTTCGCTGGCCTCGGCGGGAAGGGTGGCAAGTACGCCGTGCAGGTCGTAGCCATCCTCGTGGAGCTGGTCCTGCAGGGTCTTGCGGCGGACAGTCAGGGCCTGCCATTCCAGACGTTGCTGTTCCAACTGGCCACGCAGCAGTTGAGCCTGCTGCTCGGCCTGGGTCCGGCGTTTTTCAGCGTCGCGCAGTTCGCGGTCGGCGTCTTCCAGGGCCAGCCGCGCCTGTTTGAGTTCTTCTTCCACGCCAAGGCGCTTCTCCAGCAGCTCTTCCAGCTTCAGGCGCAACTCTTCCAGCGGCGCGGCGCCCTCCTCCAGGTTCAGGCTGAGCTGCTCGCGGCGCTCGTTGAGGCGCTCGAACTGCAGGGTCAGGCGCTCCAGGGCCTGGCGGGTGGAGTCGTGCTGCGCCGTCAGGGAGCCGACGCGCACCGCCAACTGGTGGGCATGGTCCTTGTGCTGGCGGGCTTCCTGGCGAATCCGGTCGAGGCGTTCGCGCAGGCTGTCGCGCTCGGCAAGCAGCTTTTCTCGCTGCTCGGTGTCGCTGGCCATGGCGTCCAGGGCGTCCTGCAGGGTCAGACGGGCCTCGCCCAGCTGCTCATGCTCCAGGGCGCGTTGCTCATCCAGCTCGCGTAGTTCTTCTTCCAGTCGGCGACGGCGCAGGGCCAGCTGTTCCACCTTGGCCTGCTGGGCGGACAGGCGCGCCTTGAGCTCGCCCAGGGCGCGTGATTCTTCCTGCAGCAGGCGGCGCTGCTGCTCACGGGACTCTTCCTGTTGACGCTGGTCGTCACGCAGCCGTTGCAGGCGTTCTTCCAGTTGCTCCAGGGCGGCCTCGCGCTCTTCGCGCTCGGCATGCAAGCGTTCCAGTTCCTGGCCACGGGCCAGCAGACCGCTTTCCGCCTCACTGGCACGACGCACCCGAAGGAAATTGCGCCCTACCCAGTAGCCATCCCGGCTGATCAGGCTTTCGCCTTCGCCCAGGCTGCCGCGACGGGCCAGGGCCTGGTCCAGGCTTTCGACCGGCTGGACCTTGGCCAGCCAGGGCGCCAGGTCCACCGGCGCCTCTACCTTGTCCAGCAGGCTGCCCGGCACCCGCGCCCCGCCCTTGCCGGCACTGGCCAGGCGCAGTTCGCCCTGGCTGAACCCGGACAGGTCGAGGCCGTTGAATTCGTCCAGCAACACGGCCTGCAGATCAGCGCCGAGCACGGTTTCCACCGCCAACTCCCAGCCCTGCTCCACGCGCAGGCCCTCAGCCAGGCGAGGGCGATCAGCCAGGTTATGCTCCCACAGCCATTCGGCGGCACCCTTGCCGGGGTCCAGCGCGGCCTGCTGCAGGGCCTCCAGCGATGCGATGCGGCCGTTCAGGCGTTGCAGTTCGCCCTGAGCCTGCTGCTGGGCCTGGTTGGCCTGCTGCAGCTCTTCACGTAGTTGATCCAGGCGTTCCGCCAGGCGCATTTCGGCGGCCTGGAGCTCTTCCAGACGCAGGTCGCCGACAGCCAGTTCTTCGAGCATTTCCTGGATTGCGGCATCTTCCGGGTCCGCGGCCAATTGGGCGCGCTCATCATTGAGGCGACGCTGGCGCTCCTGCAGGCGCTCCAGGCTCTGTTCCAGCTGCTGGATGCGCGCCTGCTGCACTTCGGCCTGGCGGCGCGGCTCGGCGCTGCGCTGGTTGAAGCTGTCCCACTGCTCCTGCCAGGCATGCATTCCGGTTTCCGCTTCCTCCAACTGGGCGGCGGCCTCTTCGGCGGCGGCGGCACTCATTTCCTGCTCGGGGCCGAGCATCTCCAGCTCCTCGCTCAGGCTGGCGAGCAGAGTGCGGTCGTGGCCCAGGTGGGATTCGGTCTCCTGGCGGGCGCGTTCGGCCTCGCGCAGGTCGTCCTGCAACTGGCGCAGGCGCTGCTGGCCGTGCTGGATGCTTTGTTCCACACGGGCGATATCGCCGCCCACGGAGTAAAAGCGGCCCTGCACCTGGTTGAAGCGTTCGGACAGCTCGTGGTGTCCGTCGCGCAGGCGCTCGATGCTGGCGTCGGCGTTGCGCTGCTCGGCCACCAGGGCCTCGAAGCTGACTTCCTGGTTGCCGATCACCGCCTCACGCTGGCCAACCTGATCATTCAGGGCCCGCCACTTCAGGGCGGCGAGCTGGGCCTTGAGCTGACGCTCCTCGGCCTTGTACTCCTGGTACTTCTCGGCGGACTGGGCCTGGCGGTGCAGGCGTTCCAGCTGGCGCTCCAGTTCTTCGCGCAGATCGGTCAGGCGCGCCAGGTTCTCCTGGGTGCGGCGGATGCGGCTCTCGGTCTCGCGGCGGCGCTCCTTGTACTTGGAGATGCCGGCGGCTTCCTCAATGAAGTTGCGCAGGTCCTCGGGCTTGGCCTCGATCAGCTTGGAGATCATCCCCTGCTCGATGATCGAGTAACTGCGCGGGCCCAGGCCGGTGCCCAGGAAGATGTCGGTGATGTCACGACGCCGGCATTTGGTGCCGTTGAGGAAATAGGTGTTCTGGCCGTCGCGGCTGACACGGCGGCGAATGGAAATCTCGGCGAAGGCGGCGTACTCGCCCACCAGGGTGTTATCGGAGTTGTCGAAGATCAGCTCGATGCTGGCCTGGGCGACCGGCTTACGGGTGTTGGAGCCGTTGAAGATGACATCGGTCATCGACTCGCCACGGAGGTTCTTCGCCGAACTTTCGCCCATTACCCAGCGAACGGCGTCGATGATGTTCGACTTGCCGCAACCGTTGGGGCCGACCACGGCCGCCATGTTGCTGGGGAAGCTGACGGTCGTCGGGTCCACGAAGGACTTGAAGCCGGCCAGCTTGATGCACTTCAGCCGCATCGATGCGCTCCGTTCAACGCTCGGCCAGTGCTGCAAGCACCAGGTCGCAGTTCTGCTTGCCGTAGCCCAGCAGCACTTCACGGATCCTCGCCTGGTCGCGAGCGATCACCGCCTGCAGCAGGTCGTCGAACACTGCGCCGAACTGGCCCATCTGGCCCCGGCGGCGTTCCAGGGCGATGTAATAGGTGCGGGCGATGGCCGGCTGCAGGTTATCCAGGGTCTGCTGCAGGTAGGGGTTGTCGGCGAAGGGATAGGCCGTCTGCATGATGGCGAAGCTGGCGTCGACGAACGCCAGGATGTCTTCCCGCTGGCGCGCTTCGGCCAGGCGCTGCTGGATGGTGCGGAAGGGCAGGAGGTCTTCCTCGCTGCGCCAGTGCTCGGCAACGGCGTAGCCCAGCAGGATGTAAAGCTCCATCACCAGGGTATAGAGGCTGCGCACATGCTGCTGCGTCAGCTCGGATACCTGGGCGCCGCGGCGCGGCAGGATGGTGATCAGGTGACGTCTTTCCAGGATCAGCAGCGCCTCGCGTACCGAACCCCGGCTGACATTCATGGCCTGGGTGACTTTCTGTTCCTGGATGCGCTCACGCTCTTTCAACTCACCGCGAATGATGCGCTCGGCAAGGTGCTGGGCAATCTGCTCGGAGAGGCTGTCCGGTGCCTTGAACGTCATGGTTTTCCTTCGAACTGGGGAACATTGTGCGCTGCGCCGGAGCTTTCCCACGCCAAAGCTCCGGCGCTGACAGTACTACGGGTACGGGCAGTGGGCGCAAGAGCAAGTAAGGGGAAATTTCCGACTCTGCCGCAGGACGCGAACAGGGAGCGGATTCTACCACAAGGCAATGGGCACCACGGGCGGCTCCGCGAATGGAAACGGTCGGGGACAGGCACCCTCCCCTGCCTTTTCTACAATTAGGACAGGAGGCGCAAAACACGCCTGAACCTTGAGACAGAGCGCTTGCAGCGGCTAATAACTGAAAGATATGAATATTTCCTGACTTTTGAGTCAAAAATTTATTGACCCACAGGTCAGAGCCCACTAAATTTGCCGCCATACGAGCCCTCGTAAAAACAATAAAGTGCCTGGAGGTCGTCCTTGATCCAGTTTTTACTCAATCGGGAGCTGCGCACCGAGCAAGCCCTCGATCCCAATGTCACGGTGCTCAACTACCTGCGTGAGCATGTCGGCAAACCCGGTACCAAAGAAGGCTGCGCCTCGGGTGATTGCGGTGCCTGCACCGTGGTTGTCGGCGAGCTGGACGGGGACCGCATCCGCTACCGCACCCTCAACTCCTGCCTGACCTTCGTGTCGTCGCTGCACGGTAAGCAACTGATCACCGTCGAAGACCTCAAGCACCAGGGCCAACTGCACTCCGTGCAACAGGCCATGGTGGACTGCCACGGCTCCCAGTGCGGCTTCTGCACCCCCGGCTTCGTCATGTCGCTGTTCGCCCTGCAGAAGAACAGCAACGGCTACGACAAGGCCCAGACCATGGAAGCCCTGGCCGGCAACCTGTGCCGCTGCACCGGCTACCGCCCGATCATCGATGCCGCCGAGCAGGCCTGCTGCCAGAAGCAGCCCGACCAGTTCGACGTGGCCGAAGCCCAGACCGTTGCCCAGCTGAAAGCCATCGCCCCGCGCGAGACCGCCGAGCTGAACAGCGGCGATAAGCGCTGCCTGGTCCCGCTGACCATTGCCGATCTGGCCGACTTCTACGTGTCCAACCCGCAGGCCCGCCTGCTGGCCGGCGGCACCGACCTGGCCCTGGAAGTCACCCAGTTCCACCGTGAACTGCCGGTGATGATCTATGTCGGCCACATCGACGCCATGAAGCGCATCGAGCAGAACGGCGACTACATCGAAATCGGCGCCGCCACTCCGCTGTCCGACTGCTACGAGACCCTGTCCCAGGAGTACCCGGACTTCGGCGAACTGCTGCACCGCTTCGCCTCCCTGCAGATCCGCAACCAAGGCACCCTGGGCGGCAACATCGGCAATGCCTCGCCCATCGGCGACGCCCCGCCGCTGCTGATCGCCCTTGGCGCCGAGATCGTCCTGCGCAAGGGCAACCAGACCCGCATCCTGCCGCTGGACGAATACTTCCTCGATTACAAGGTCACTGCCCGCCAGGAGTCCGAGTTCATCGAGAAGGTGCGCGTGCCGCGCGCCCGCAACAACCAGACTTTCCGCGCCTACAAGGTCTCCAAGCGCCTGGACGACGACATTTCCGCAGTCTGCGCCGCGTTCAACCTGGTGATCGAGAACGGCCAGGTGCGCAAGGCCCGCGTCGCCTTCGGCGGCATGGCCGGCATTCCCAAGCGTGCCAGCGCATGCGAACAGGCCCTGATCGGCGCCGCCTGGTACCCGGGCACCGTCGAGCGCGCCTGCGAAGCACTGGCCAAGGACTTCACTCCGCTCTCGGACTTCCGCGCCAGTAAGGAATATCGCCTGCTGACCGCCCAGAACCTGCTGCGCAAGTTCTTCCTCGAGCTGCAATCTCCAGAAGTCGAAACCCGGGTGACCGCGTATGTCTAATCACTTCCACCATAAGTCCCAGGAAGAGCTGGCGGAACTGTTCCGTGCCGACATCACCACTGGCGTCGGCAAGAGCGTCAAGCACGAGAGCGCGCCCAAGCACGTGACCGGCGAAGCCGTGTACGTCGACGACCGCCTGGAGTTCCCCAACCAGCTGCACGTCTATGCCCGCATGAGCGACCGCGCCCATGCGCGCATCACCCGCATCGATACCACGCCCTGCTACCAGTTCCCGGGCGTGGCCATCGCCATCACCGCCAAGGACGTGCCCGGCCAGCTGGACATCGGTCCGGTGGTCGCCGGTGACCCGCTGCTGGCGGATGGCAAGGTCGAATACGTCGGCCAGGTGGTCCTGGCCGTGGGCGCCGACAGCCTGGAGACCGCTCGCAAGGCCGCCATGGCCGCCATCGTCGAATACGAGGACCTGGAGCCCGTGCTGGACGTAGTGGAAGCGCTGCGCAAGAAGCACTTCGTGCTCGACAGCCACCAGCACAAGCGCGGTGATTCCAGCACCGCGCTGGCCAATTCGAAGAACCGCATCCAGGGCACCCTGCACATCGGTGGCCAGGAGCACTTCTACCTGGAGACCCAGATCTCCTCCGTCATGCCCACCGAAGACGGCGGCATGATCGTCTACACCTCCACCCAGAACGCCACCGAAGTGCAGAAGCTGGTGGCCGAAGTGCTGGGCGTGCCGATGAACAAGATCGTCATCGACATGCGTCGCATGGGTGGCGGCTTCGGCGGCAAGGAAACCCAGGCGGCCGGCCCGGCCTGCCTGTGCGCGGTGATCGCGCACCTGACCCGTCGTCCAACCAAGATGCGCCTGCCGCGCATGGAAGACATGACTGTCACCGGCAAGCGTCACCCCTTCTATGTCGAGTACGACGTGGGCTTCGACGAGAACGGCCTGCTCACCGGCATCGAACTGGAACTGGCGGGCAACTGTGGCTACTCGCCCGACCTGTCCGGCTCCATCGTCGACCGCGCGATGTTCCACTCGGACAACGCCTACTTCCTCGAAAACGCCACCATCAATGGTCACCGTTGCAAGACCAACACTGCTTCGAACACCGCCTACCGTGGTTTCGGCGGCCCGCAGGGGATGGTCGCGATCGAAGAGATCATGGATGCCATCGCCCGCCACCTGGGCAAAGACCCGCTGGATGTCCGCAAGCTGAACTACTACGGCAAGGACGAGCGCAATGTCACCCACTACTACCAGACCGTCGAGCACAACATGCTCGCCGAGATGACCGCGGAACTGGAGGAAAGCGCCGAGTACGCCAAGCGCCGCGAGGAGATCCGCGAATTCAACGCAAAAAGCCCGGTCCTGAAGAAAGGCCTGTCGATGACGCCGGTGAAATTCGGCATCAGCTTCACCGCCACCTTCCTCAACCAGGCCGGCGCGCTGGTGCACATCTACACCGACGGCAGCATCCACCTGAACCACGGCGGCACCGAGATGGGCCAGGGCCTGAACACCAAGGTCGCCCAGGTAGTGGCCGAAGTCTTCCAGGTGGACATTTCGCGTATCCAGATCACCGCCACCAACACCGACAAGGTGCCCAACACCTCGCCGACCGCCGCCTCCAGCGGCACCGACCTGAACGGCAAGGCCGCGCAGAACGCCGCCGAAACCATCAAGGGCCGGCTGGTGGACTTCCTCGCCACTCACTTCAAGGTGACCACCGAGGACGTGCAGTTCAAGAACGACCAGGTGCGCGTGCGCGATCACTTCCTCTCCTTCGAGGAAATGATCCAGCTCGCCTACTTCAACCAGATCTCGCTCTCCAGCACCGGCTTCTATCGCACGCCGAAGATCTTCTACGACCGCGACAAGGCCGCCGGCCGCCCCTTCTACTACTTCGCCTACGGCATCGCCTGCTGCGAAGTACTGGTCGACACCCTGACCGGCGAGTACAAGATGCTGCGCACCGACATCCTGCATGACGTGGGCGCCTCCCTGAACCCGGCCATCGACATCGGACAGGTCGAGGGTGCCTTCGTCCAGGGCATGGGCTGGCTGACCACCGAGGAACTGGTGTGGAACGCCAAGGGCAAGCTGATGACCAACGGTCCGGCCAGCTACAAGATCCCGGCCATCGCCGACATGCCCATCGATCTGCGGGTGAAACTGGTTGAAAACCGCAAGAACCCCGAGCAGACGGTGTTCCACTCCAAGGCCGTGGGCGAGCCGCCCTTCATGCTTGGCATCGCCGCCTGGTGCGCCATCAAGGACGCCGTGGCAAGCCTGGGCGACTACAAGGCGCAGCCGCAGATCGACGCGCCGGCTACCCCGGAGCGCGTGCTCTGGGGCGTCGAGCAGATGAAGAAACTGCAACAACCGGCCAAGGCCAGCGAAATGACCCAGCCGGAACCGGCATGACCCGTGGCGGCCGGCTCGCACGAGCCGGTCGCCATTCAAAAACAACGGTGCAGAACAATGACAACATCCACCGATAGAACGAAGACGACGCAGCCGGACAACGACGCCGTGCTGCTGGAAACACTGCCGGCCCCGGTCCGTCCCAAGGATGACTGGCGGCTGTCGCGGACCACCAGGCCACTGCGCAGCTGGAGATTGAGCAAATGAGCTGGATCAGCGCCCTCGCCGACCTTCAGCACCGTGGTGAACCCTGCGTGCTGGTGACCATCATCGAAGAGCGCGGCTCCACGCCGCGCAATGCGGGTTCGAAGATGGTCGTCACCGCCGAGCGCATCTTCGAGACCATCGGTGGCGGTCATCTCGAGTTCAAGGCAATGGAGATCGCCCGCGAGATGCTCGAAAGTCGTAGCCAGGACACCCGTCTAGAGCGCTTCAGTCTGGGCGCCAGCCTCGGCCAGTGCTGCGGCGGCGCGACCGTGCTGCTGTTCGAACCCATGGGTCAGCCGCAAGCGCATATCGCCGTGTTCGGTGCCGGACACGTCGGCCGCGCACTGGTTCCGCTGCTCGCCAGCCTGCCGTGCAAGGTGCGCTGGATCGACTCGCGGGAGAACGAATTCCCCGAACAGATTCCGTCCGGCGTGGACAAGGTGGTCAACGAGGAAGTGATCGACGAGATCGCCGCTATGCCCAAGGGCAGCTACTTCATCGTCATGACCCACAACCACCAGCTGGACCTGGAGCTCACCGCCGAAATCCTCAAGCGCAACGACTTCGCCTACTTCGGCCTGATCGGCTCGAAGACCAAGCGGGTCAAGTTCGAGCACCGCCTGCGCGAACGCGGCTTCGCCAGCGAAACCGTGCAACGCATGCGCTGCCCGATGGGCATCCAGGAGGTCAAGGGCAAACTGCCGGTGGAGATCGCCATTTCCATCGCCGGTGAAGTGGTCGCCACCTACAACGCCAACTTCGGCCAGGAAGTGAAGAAGGGCGAAACCGTCGCCAAGCTGATTCCTTCCTCGCGCCGCGAACAGGCCTGAATCATTCCTTCCCCCACGGGGAAGGCTACGCGTAAGTGCCGGGTGGGGAGAGCCGCGTGACAGGGAGCTCCCCACTCCGGCCCCTCCCCTCGCGGGACGCAAGAATCGCAACGCCAACGAACGAGACTGACATGACCAGCCACGTAACCGCCTACCGCTCCGCCATCCTGCACAGCATCGCCGACCCCGCCCTGGTGGGCGTCGAGCAGTCCTATCAGTATTTCGAGGACGGCCTGCTGGTGGTGGAAGACGGTCGCATCAAGGCCCTGGGTGAAGCCAAGTCCCTGCTGCCGGGCCTGGATGCCGGCGTCGAGGTGCATGAATATCGCGATGCCCTGATCACCCCCGGCTTCATCGACACCCATATCCACTTCCCGCAAACCGGCATGATCGCCTCCTACGGCGAGCAACTGCTGGATTGGCTGAACACCTACACCTTCCCCACCGAGAAGCAGTTCGCCGACAAAGCCCACGCCGCGGACGTCGCGGGCATCTTCATCAAGGAACTGCTGCGCAACGGCACCACCACCGCCCTGGTGTTCGGCACCGTGCACAAGGAGTCGGTGGACGCCTTCTTCGAAGCCGCCCAGGCACTCGACCTGCGGATGATCGCCGGCAAGGTGCTGATGGACCGCAATGCCCCCGATTACCTGACCGACACTGCCGAGTCCGGCTACGCGGACAGCAAGGAGCTGATCGAGCGCTGGCACGGCAAGGGCCGCCTGCACTACGCGGTGACCCCGCGCTTCGCCCCCACCAGCACCCCGGAGCAACTGGAGCTGGCAGGCAAGCTGTATGCCGAGTACCCGGGCCTGTACATGCACACCCACCTGTCCGAGAACCGCAAGGAAATCGAGTGGGTGAAAGAGCTGTTCCCGGAGCGCAAGGGCTACCTGGACGTCTATGACCACTACAAGCTGATCGGCGAGCGCTCGGTATTCGCCCACGGCGTGCACCTGTGTGACGACGAGTGCAAGCGCCTGGCGGAAACCGGTTCGGCCGTAGCCTTCTGCCCCACCTCCAACCTGTTCCTGGGCAGCGGCCTGTTCGACCTGCAGAAGCTGGAAGAGCACGGTGTGCGCGTGGGCCTGGGCACCGACGTGGGCGCCGGCACCAGCTTCTCGCAACTGCAGTCGCTGAACGAGGCGTACAAGGTGATGCAGCTGCAGGGCAAGAAGCTCGACCCCTTCAAGTCGCTGTACCTGGCAACCCTGGGTGGCGCCCGCTCGCTCTACCTGGACGACAAGATCGGCAACTTCCAGGCCGGCAAGGACGCGGACTTCGTGGTCCTGGACTACAAGGCCACCCCGCTGCTGGACTACCGCATGCAGCAGGCCAAGAGCCTTCCGGAACGCCTGTTCGCCCTGACCATCCTCGGCGACGACCGCACCGTGAAAGAGACCTTTGCCGCCGGCCGCAGCGTGCACAAGCGCGGCTGATCGAACGCGCAAACAGAAAAGCCCCGCTTCGGCGGGGCTTTCTTTTGGAGTTCCTGTATGTGGAGGCGATTTCATTCGCTAAGGACCGCGCAGTGGTCCCCTCGATAGGTTGTGCCAATGGGCAGGCCTTCGGCCTGTTCAGCGAATGAATTCGCCCCCACAACCGCGTTGCCAGCCTCGACAGCCCAAAACAAAAAGCCCCGCATTCGCGGGGCTTTTTACCTGGGTCTGAATCAGACGTTGCGCGGCGTTGCGCGGCCCGGCTTCTTCTTGGTCTGCAGCAGGTGCGAGAACACCGCGTGCAGGTCGTCCGAGGCGCCGCCTTCGTCCAGGTTCAGCTTGTCGTCGATGTGATCCATGTGGTGCATCATCAGCATCACCGCGCGCTCAGCGTCGCGGGACTCGATGGCGTCGATCAGGCGATTGTGCTCATCGAAAGAACAGTGTGAGCGGCTGCCGCTCTCGTACTGGGCGATGATGAGGGAGGTCTGCGACACCAGGCTGCGCTGGAAGCTCACCAGCGGGGCGTTCTTCGCCGCTTCGGCCAGCTTCAGGTGGAACTCGCCGGAAAGACGGATGCCGGCGCCACGGTCGCCACGGGAGAAGCAGGCCTGCTCTTCAAGGACCATCTGCCGCAGTTCCTGCAGCTGCTCGGCGGTGGCGTGCTCGACCGCCAGCTCGGTGATGGCACGTTCCACCAGTCGGCGCGCGTAGAAGATCTGCCGGGCTTCCTCGACACTGGGGCTGGCCACCACGGCACCACGATTGGGTCGCAACAGCACCACGCCTTCATGGGCAAGGCGCGACAGGGCGCGGCGGATGATGGTGCGGCTGACGCCGAAAATCTCACCCAGGGCCTCTTCGCTCAGCTTGGTACCGGGAGCGAGGCGCTGCTCGAGAATCGCATCGAAAATGTGCGCGTAGACGACGTCGTCCTGAGTGCCGCTGCGGGTGCTTTTGGCGGTGCGCGGCTGCTTCTTGAGTGGCTGCAACTGTTCGTTCATGGGTGCTCGCGTAAAGGGAGTCGGCGGTCTTCCAGGGCCCTTTTTGCCCCTTTTCGCCGGGCTGAGCAGGTGGGTCAGCGAGGGAAATCAGGGAAAAAGCGAGTGATATTGTACACAATCATCCCTCCTTGAACAGTTTCGCAGCAGCTCCAACCTCATTCCTGACCGGTTGCACAGGTTTTTCCAGCAGGTTCCAACCAACTCGCTTCGAACGAGGGTTGAAGCGACAAACCTGCGGATTTCCCTACATTTTTTTGTCATAAGCGCGGCTGGCGCAGTGCCATTTCGTGCTTTCGCTCCCCTTCCTCCACACCACTCCTTTTTTGAGCTAATTCCATAAGCAATTGTTTTTTAACGACTTTATTAATTCGTTAGGCTGCAAATTGTCGCAGCCAAATCTAACCACGTGGTCAGCTTTCATTGATTGGTTCGTTTTTTCGAACATTGAAAACATTATTTGTTTTTTTTGTATACAAAGGCATAATCGCGCCGTGACTTCCTGACTCTGCGGTCAAGTATTCAGGCAAGTGCACCACTCACGCCATCCGCCTCAGTCAGTCCGGAGCCAGCTCCCGGCTCTGGGTGAACAAAACAAAAGAGATGAGGAGTACCACGCTGTGGAAAGCATCAAACAACAAGAACAAGGAACGTACGTCGCTACACCGCCCGCCCAGGGCCTGCTTGAACGTCTCTTCAAGCTCAGCCTGCACGGCACCACCGTGAAGACTGAACTGGCTGCAGGCCTGACCACCTTCATCACCATGGCCTACATCATTTTCGTCAACCCGAACATCATGGCCGATGCCGGGATCGATCATGGCGCAGCCTTCGTTGCCACCTGCCTTGCCGCAGCCTTCGGCTGCCTCCTCATGGGCCTCTACGCCAACTGGCCGGTAGGCCTTGCTCCGGGCATGGGCCTGAACGCCTTCTTTACCTACACCGTGGTCAACACCATGGGCTACAGCTGGCAGATCGCGCTTGGCGCGGTGTTCCTCTCCGGCGTGCTGTTCATGATCCTGACCTTCTCGCGAATCCGTGAATGGTTGCTCAACAGCATCCCGAGCAGCCTGCGCTTCGCGATGGGCGCGGGTGTGGGCCTGTTCCTCGGGCTGATCGGCCTGAAGACCGCCGGCATCGTGGTTGCCCACCCGGCCACCCTGGTGCACATCGGTGACCTGACCTCCCCCGGCCCGCTGCTGGCTGCCATCTGCTTCCTGATGATCGCGGTACTGGAATACCGCCGAATCTTCGGCGGCATCCTGATCAGCATCCTCACCGTGACCCTGATCGGTGTTGGCCTGGGCATCGTCAAGTTCGGCGGCGTGTTCTCCATGCCCCCGAGTCTGGCGCCGACCTTCATGGCCATGGACATCACCGGCGCATTCAACGTGACCATGGTGAGCGTGATCCTTGCGTTCCTCTTCGTGCACATGTTCGACACCGCCGGCACCCTGATGGGCGTGGCCCAGCGTGCCAACCTGGTGCAGGAAGACGGTCGTATCGAGAACCTGTCCCGCGCCATGAAAGCGGACAGCGCCTCCAGCGTGTTCGGTGGCGTGCTCGGCGTACCGCCGGTCACCAGCTACGTAGAAAGTGCTGCGGGCGTTGCTGCCGGCGGCCGCACCGGCCTGACCGCAGTGACCGTGGGCATCCTGTTCATCGCCGCGATGTTCTTCGCCCCGCTGGCCGGCATGATCCCCGCCTACGCCACCGCCGGCGCACTGATCTATGTTGCGATGCTGATGATGGGCGGCATGGCCCACATCGACTGGAAGGAACACACCGAAACCATCCCGGCCATCGTGACCGTCATCATGATGCCGCTGACCTTCTCGGTCGCCGACGGTATCGCCCTGGGCTTCGTGACCTACGTCGCCATGAAGGCCTTCACCGGCAAGTGGAAGGAAGTCTCGGTGAGCCTGTACGCCCTCTGCGCCATCTTCGTGGCCAAGTTCATCTTCCTGTAATCGCAGATAGCGCTTCACCGGGCCCTGTCGCTTTGCGCCAGGGCCTTTTCATTTGCGCCAAGCGGCGTTCGCAATCATCCGATCCAGGCTGATGGTGATCGGCGCCCTCTCCTCCTGCCATAGCGCTTGATTCGCCTCTCGGCACAGATCCGTCCCGTTGCCCGACAGCGACAGACCAGAACGATTTCCGACCGTCGGCCAGCGAAATGGAAAATGCCGCCTAGACTCTTCCCTAACCCGACATTCCCCCATACATCAGCGCAGCCCCTTGGGCTGGCGCACAGGCTTTGTGTTGTCGATTTCCGCACTCCCTTGCGCATCTCCCCGTGATGCGTTTCAGCCCGGCCTTGTGCCGGGCTTCTTTTTGGCCGGACGTAAGGGCGGTTTGCTCCCAGGCGAGGCACCGCGCTACGCGCGACAGTAGCAAATTGCCGCCGAACATCCCGATGGGCGCATAGACTCTAATTATCGCCCCCTTCAGATTGCCCTCCGCACCCTGATCCGCCCCACAGCAACAAGAGGACGTGGCCATGAGCAACACAGTCCTGAAAGCACTTGCCTGCGCGCTTGCCCTGGGTATCACCAGTGCAATCCAGGCCGCCGACCCCATCATCATCAAGTTCTCCCACGTCGTGGCCGAGCACACGCCCAAGGGCCAGGGTGCATTGCTCTTCAAGAAGCTCGCGGAAGAACGCCTGCCCGGCAAGGTGAGAGTCGAGGTCTATCCCAACTCGTCGCTCTTCGGCGACGGCAAGGAAATGGAAGCCCTGCTGCTGGGCGACGTGCAGCTGATTGCGCCGTCCCTGGCCAAGTTCGAGCAATACACCAAGCAGTTGCAGTTATTCGACCTCCCATTCCTGTTCAACGACATCCAGGCGGTGGACCGATTCCAGCGCAGCCCAGAGGGCCAGGCGTTGTTGAAGTCAATGGAAAGCAAGGGCATCACCGGCCTCGGTTACTGGCACAACGGCATGAAGCAGCTCTCGGCCAACAAGCCGCTTCGCACCCCCCGGGATGCCCGGGGACTGAAATTTCGCGTTCAGGCATCGGCGGTGCTGGAAGAGCAGTTCAAGGCGGTACGCGCCAACCCGCGCAAGATGGCCTTCGCCGAGGTCTACCAGGGCTTGCAGACCGGCGTGCTCAACGGCGCCGAGAACCCCTGGTCGAACATCTATTCGCAGAAGATGCACGAGGTGCAGAAGTACATCACCGAGTCCAATCACGGCATCCTGGACTACATGCTGATCACCAACACCAGGTTCTGGAACGGCCTGCCGCCGGATGTGCGCAGCGAACTGGACAAGATCGTCGAGGAAGTCACCCGCGAGGTGAACACGCAGGCCGACGCGCTCAATCAAGGTGACAAGCAACGCATCATCGAGGCCAAGACCAGCGAGATCATCGAACTCACACCAGAGCAGCGCAACGAATGGCGCGAGGCCATGAAACCGGTGTGGCGGAAGTTCGAGGCCGAGATAGGCCCCGATCTGATCAAGGCCGCCGATGCCGCCAACCAGCCCTAACCACCCGGCCCAGCGCATCGGCCAACGGGAGGTGCCCCCATGAACGCCCTGCGGCATGCCTGGAATCATTTCGAGGAAGGCCTCATCGCGTTCCTCCTTGCCGCGATGACCCTGGTGACGTTCGCCTACGTCGTCGTCAATAACCTCTACACGGTCTTCTACAACCTTGCAGATCGCTGGCCCGGCGCCAGCGCCCCCCTCTTCGCCATCGGCGACAGCATCATGAGTGCGGCCCAGGCCATGACCTGGAGCACCTCGCTGACCAAGGCCCTGTTCGCCTGGCTGATATTCTTCGGCCTCGCCTACGGCGTGCGCGTCGCGGGGCACATAGGCGTGGACACCCTGGTCAGGCTCACCCCGCGCCCGGCACAGCGAGTCCTCGGCATCATCGCCTGCAGCTGCTGCCTGGGTTATGCAGGATTGATGGCCGGCGCCAGCTTCGAGTGGATGCAGACGCTGATCGTCGCTGGCATCGGTGCGGAGGACCTGGGCCACTATGGCATCCAGCAATGGCACATCGGCCTGATCGTGCCGCTGGGCTTCACTCTCGTGTTGTTCCGCTATGCGGGGATCTTCGTGCGAATCCTGCGACGCCGCCAGATAGGCCTGAACCTCGCCGACGAAACCGCCGAAGCCCTCAAGCTGGCCGAGCACGACGAACGTGCGCCTGAGGAAGAACGGCCATGACCATCCTCTTCCTCTTCTTACTGTTGTTTCTGCTGCTATTTATCGGCGTCCCCATAGCGATCTCCCTGGGACTTTCTGGCGCACTGACCATCATCCTGTTCAGTCCGGACTCGGTGCGCTCACTGGCCATCAAGCTGTTCGAGACGTCCGAGCACTACACCCTGCTGGCGATTCCGTTCTTCCTTCTGGCGGGCGCCTTCATGACATCCGGTGGCGTTGCGCGGCGCCTGATCGACTTCGCCAATGCCTGCGTCGGCCACATTCGCGGCGGTCTGGCGATAGCCGCGGTATTGGCCTGCATGCTGTTCGCCGCGCTTTCAGGGTCTTCACCAGCCACCGTCGCGGCGGTGGGTTCCATAGCCATCGCCGGTATGGTGCGTTCGGGATACCCGCCGGCCTTTGGTGCCGGCATCATCTGCAACGCCGGCACGCTGGGCATACTGATCCCGCCGTCGATCGTCATGGTGGTCTATGCCGCCGCCACCGAAACCTCCGTCGGCAAGCTGTTCGTTGCCGGCGTGGTGCCAGGCATCCTGCTCGGCACCACGTTGATGATCGCGATCTACATCGTCGCCATCCGAAAGAACCTGCCCGCCTTGCCCCGCGCGAGCCTGCGCGAATGGCTGAACGCCGGGCGCAAGGCGCTCTGGGGGCTGCTGCTGATGCTGATCATCCTGGGCGGCATCTATACCGGGATGTTCACCCCCACCGAGGCCGCGGCGGTTGCAGCCGTCTATGCCGCCTTCATCGCCCTGTTCGTCTACAAGGACATGAAGCTGAGGGAGACGCCCAAGGTGCTGCTGGAGTCCGGCAAGCTCTCGATCATGCTGATGTTCATCATCGCCAACGCCATGCTCTTCGCCCATGTGCTGACGACCGAGCAACTGCCGCAGCAGATCACCACCTGGGTGATAGACGCGGGCCTGTCGCCAATGATGTTCCTGTTGATGGTGAACCTGGTGCTGCTGGTGGCGGGAGCCTTCATGGAGCCGTCAGCGATCATCCTGATCCTGGCGCCCATCCTCTTCCCGATCGCGATCAGGCTGGGCATCGACCCTATCCACCTGGGCATCATCATGGTGGTGAACATGGAAATCGGCCTGGTCACCCCGCCAGTCGGGCTCAACCTGTTCGTCACGTCGGCGATTAGCGGAATGCCCGTCACCGCCACCATCCGCGCAGCCATGCCCTGGTTGATGATCCTGTTGGCCTTCCTCTTCCTGGTCACTTATGTGCCCTGGATTTCCCTGGCTCTGCCGAATTGGCTTGGCATGAGCTGATCCGTAGCGTGATTTCCCGAGAAGCGCTACCGCCTGGCGTTGCGCCGGTTGTTTTCGACCCGGCACTTTTCTGCAGGCGAAAAAAAGGCCCGCAGTGTGGACGGGCCGTAAAAGACTCCAGTGAGTCGAGGGTAACGAGTATTCGGTACTAGCTGCCGCGATAGGTGGAATAGCTGTAGGGGGAGATCAACAGCGGCACGTGGTAGTGATCCTGCTCGGCGGAGATGCCGAAGCGCAGCACAACCACATCGAGGAAAGCGGGTTCGGCGAGCTTCACGCCACGGGCGCGGTAGTAGTCGCCGGCGTGGAAGTGGATCTGGTAGACGCCGCTCTGGTAGTCGGCACCTTGCAGCACGGGCGCATCGCAACGGCCGTCATCGTTGGTCGTGGCGGTGGCGACCAGCTCCAGGCCCGCGCCTTCTACGCGATAGAGCTCGATCTTGATATCACGGCCAGGGCAGCCGTGGGCGGCATCCAGTACATGCGTAGTCAAACGTCCCATTGCTCGCTGGGCGTCTACCAGGCCATTGCGTGGCCAAGGCAGGAACGCCACACCTCCTCTGCTTGTTCATATCGGTGTGTGGTTGGGGTCGAAGCCCCGGTACGGAGCGCAGAATAACATGCGATCGACGAAATGTAAGACATAAACTCAAAAAATTGTACACAATCTCCACACCATATACTGCCGAGCCTTTGCGACGACTGGCTCCACCAGGATTTACGTGCACCGGCCAGCCATTGGGCCTTCTGTGATGCAGACCTGACCAGATGGGCAGGTTCGTTGACCGAACGCGAAATGTCGAATCAGACAAAGATTTGATTTACAAAACGCATGACAGTTTGTATACAATCACCTCATCCCCGGTCGCGCACCACTTTCCAGGCTGTCGCTGATCGCCCAACAGACAAGAAGGAAGACTGCAGTGAGCGCCGAGTACCCACGCGACCTGATCGGTTACGGCAACAATCCTCCCCACCCGCACTGGCCGGGTGAGTCCCGCATCGCCCTGTCCTTTGTCCTCAACTACGAGGAAGGTGGCGAGCGCAATGTGCTCCACGGCGACAAGGAATCCGAAGCCTTCCTGTCCGAGATGGTGGCCGCCCAGCCGCTGCAGGGCGTGCGCAACATGAGCATGGAATCCCTCTACGAGTACGGCAGCCGCGCAGGTGTCTGGCGCCTGCTGAACCTGTTCAAGCAGCACGACATTCCCCTGACCATCTTCGCCGTCGCCATGGCCGCCCAGCGCCACCCGGACGTGATCCGCGCCATGGTCGAAGCCGGCCACGAGATCTGCAGCCACGGCTACCGCTGGATCGACTACCAGTACATGGACGAGGCCCAGGAGCGCGAGCACATGCTCGAAGCCATCCGCATCCTCACCGAACTGACCGGCGAGCGCCCGGTGGGCTGGTATACCGGCCGTACCGGCCCGAACACCCGTCGCCTGGTGATGGAGGAAGGCGGCTTCCTCTACGACTCCGACACCTACGACGACGACCTGCCCTATTGGGACCCGGCCAGCACCGCTGAGAAGCCGCACCTGGTCATCCCTTACACCCTGGACACCAACGACATGCGTTTCACCCAGGTACAGGGTTTCAACAAGGGCGACGACTTCTTCGAGTACCTCAAGGACGCCTTCGACGTGCTCTACGCGGAAGGCAGCGCCGGCGCGCCGAAGATGCTGTCCATCGGCATGCACTGCCGCCTGCTGGGCCGTCCGGCTCGCCTCGCCTCCCTGGCGCGCTTCATCGAGTACGTGAAGGGCCACGAGAAAGTCTGGTTCGCCCGCCGCGCCGACATCGCCCGCCACTGGCACGCCACCCACCCGTTCAAAGAGCAAGCCAAATGAGCCGCTTCCAGACCCTGACCCCGTCCACCCTGTCCCGCGAAGCCTTCGTCGAAGCATTCGCCGACATCTACGAGCACTCGCCCTGGGTTGCCGAGAAGGCCTTCGACCTGGGTCAAGACGACCGCATCGACGAAATCGACGGCCTGCACCAGCGCATGGCCGACCTCTTGCTCAGTGCCAGCCATGAAGCCCAGCTGGCACTGATCAACGCTCACCCGGACCTGGCCGGCAAGGCAGCCGTCCGTGGCGAGCTGACCGAAGCCAGCACCAGCGAACAAGCCGGTGCCGGTATCCACGAATGCACGGCTGAAGAGTTCGCACGCTTCACCGAGCTGAACGACGCCTACAAGGCCAAGTTCGGGTTTCCTTTCATCATGGCGGTGAAAGGCAGCAACCGGCACCAGATCCTGGCGGCCTTCGAGGAGCGGATCCACAACTCTCCTGAAGTCGAGTTCTCCAGGGCGCTGGCCGAGATCAACAAGATCGCGCTGTTCCGTCTGCAGCAGATGTAAGCCGCAGTCGCACCGCTCCTATTCGAGACCGGGTGGGCAACGGCCCGCCCATCGGCTCTCCACCTAATCGGAGAGCCACGGGGGAGGATGGAAATACCGCCCTCTCCACCAGCCCCTCCCCCTCGCGGGATGGGAACCAGCAACGAACAAGTAGAACAGCCATGCGAACCCTGAAGATCGAGCCCCTGACCAAAGAAGCCTTCGCCCCCTTCGGAGATGTGATCGAAACCGACGGCAGCGAGTACTTCATGATCAACAACGGCTCCACCCGCCGTTATCACAAGCTGGCCACGGTCGAGACCGCCCAGCCCGACGACAAGGCAATCATCAGCATCTTCAGCGCCGAATCCCTCGAGATGCCTTTGCGCATCCGCATGCTGGAACGACATCCGCAGGGCAGCCAGGCTTTCATTCCGCTGCTCGGCAACTCCTTTCTGGTCGTGGTCGCGCCAATTGGCGATGTACCTGTACCGGGCTTGGTCCGTGCCTTCCTCTCCAATGGCAGGCAGGGCGTTAATTACCATCGCGGCGTCTGGCACCACCCGGTGCTGACGATCGAAAAGCGGGATGACTTCCTGGTGGTTGATCGCAGTGGTTCTGGCAACAACTGCGACGAGCATTACTTCACTGAGGACGAGCAACTGCTCCTCGACCCCCACCACTAATAAGAGAAGCCCAACGATCGGCGTGCCGGTCGGCGGGAAAGAGGTAACAACTGTGGAAGCACATCTGATCGAATGGCTGAACCTGAGCATTCGCTGGGTTCACATGATCACCGGTATCGCCTGGATCGGCGCATCCTTCTATTTCGTCTGGCTGGAGAACAACCTCAACCGCGCCAACCCGCGCGACGGGCTGTCGGGTGACCTCTGGGCCATCCACGGTGGCGGTATCTACCACCTGGAGAAATACAAGCTCGCCCCGCCGAAAATGCCGGACAACCTGCACTGGTTCAAATGGGAAGCCTATTTCACCTGGTTGTCGGGCGTTGCCCTGCTGACTGTGGTGTTCTACCTGAACCCGACCCTGTACCTGATCGCACCCGGCGTGGACATTGCTCCGGCTACCGCCGTCGCCATCGGCATCGGCTCGCTGGTCGCAGGCTGGTTCATCTATGACTTCCTCTGCGACTCGCCGCTGGGCAAGACCCCCGCATTGCTCGGCCTGGTGCTGTTCGTACTGATCGTCGGCGCGGCCTGGGGCTTCACCCATGTGTTCAGCGGCCGTGGCTCTTACATCCATGTCGGCGCCCTGATCGGCACCATCATGGTCGGCAACGTGTTCCGCATCATCATGCCGGCCCAGCGCGCGCTGGTTAAAGCCATCGAAGAAAACCGCACCCCGGACCCGGTCCTGCCGGCCAAGGGTCTGCTGCGTTCGCGCCACAACAACTACTTCACCCTGCCGGTGCTGTTCATCATGATCAGCAACCACTTCCCGAGCACCTACGGTAGCCAGTACAACTGGCTGATCCTGGCCGGGATTGCGGTACTCGCGGTACTGGTGCGCCACTACTTCAACACCCGCCACGACAGCAACAAGTTCGCCTGGACCCTGCCGGCCGGCGCCCTGGGCATGATCTGCCTGGCGTTCGTCACCGCGCCGAACTACAAGGCCGTCGAACCGAGCGTTGCCGTGGAGCCCGGCCACCAGGAGCAAGCCGCTCCCGCCGCCAGCAGCGCCGCTGCCCCGGCCAGCGAAAGCAAGCCTCAGGCTGCCGCACCGGCTGAATCCGCCGCCCCAGCCCAGGCCAGTGCCACCGGCTCTGACTTCGGCAAGGTCCACAGCGTGATCCAGGAGCGCTGCGCCGTCTGCCATTCCGCCAAGCCCTCCAGCCCGATGTTCACTTCGGCTCCGGGCGGCGTGATGCTCGACACCCCGCAGCAGATCCAGATGCTCGCACCGAAGATCCAGGCCCAGGCAGTCGCCAGCCAGATCATGCCGTTGGGCAACATCACCCAGATGACCCAGGAAGAGCGTGACCTGATTGGCCGCTGGATCGCCCAAGGCGCCAAGACCAACTGAGCATCAAGGGGACCTGCAACATCGGCTCCCCCAATGACCACGGCAGGCGGTGACCCCAAGCACCGCCTGCTTTAAAGCCTGCCCCCCAGGCGGGCTTCTTTTTCTTCCAGTAGAACCCGCAGTCCCCCGCCGGGTGCCACCCACCCGGCCAGCAACATGAATACCCGGCAAGCTGAACCCACGAGGTGCGGCATTGCCAAGCGACTTACAAGAACAAAAGCGCCCGAGGTGTTGCATGACCCCAACGACAGAGCGAGAAATCGCCCTTTCGCCCGCTGACCAGCGCCTGCCCCTGATGCAATTGCTGCTTGTCGGTTTCCAGCATGTCCTGCTGATGTACGGTGGCGCCGTTGCCGTACCCCTGATCGTCGGCCAGGCCGCCGGTCTGTCCCGTGAAGAAATCGCCTTCCTGATCAATGCCGACCTGCTGGTCGCCGGTATCGCCACCATCATCCAGTCCATCGGCATCGGTCCGGTGGGCATCCGCATGCCGGTGATGATGGGCGCGAGCTTCGCCGCCGTGGGCAGCATGGTGGTGATGGCCGGGATGCCCGGCGTCGGTATCCAGGGCATCTTCGGTGCCACCATCGCCGCCGGCTTCTTCGGCCTTCTGCTCGCCCCCTTCATGTCGCGCATCGTGCGCTTCTTCCCGCCGCTGGTGACCGGTACCGTGATCACCTCCATCGGCCTCACCCTCTTCCCGGTTGCGGTCAACTGGGCAGGTGGCGGTAGCCAGGCCAGCCACTTCGGTGCCCTGGAATACCTGTCCATCGCCGCTCTGGTACTGGGCACCATCCTGCTGGTGAACCGCTTCCTCAAGGGTTTCTGGGTGAACGTCTCGGTACTGATCGGCATGGCTCTGGGTTACGCCCTGGCCGGCGCCTGCGGAATGGTCGACCTCAATGGACTGGACGAGACTCCCTGGTTCCAGGTGGTGGAGCCTCTTCACTTCGGCATGCCGAAGTTCGAGCTGGCCTCGGTGCTGTCTATGTGTCTGGTGGTGGTGATCATCTTCGTCGAGTCCACCGGCATGTTCCTTGCCCTGGGCAAGATCACCGGTCGCGAAGTCTGTCCCAACGCACTGCGTCGCGGCTTGATGTGCGACGCTGGCGCCTCCTTCCTGGCGGGTTTCTTCAACACCTTCACCCATTCGTCCTTCGCCCAGAACATTGGGCTGGTGCAGATGACTGGTGTCCGCAGCCGCTATGTCACGGTCGCCGCAGGTGCCTTTCTGATCGGCCTGAGCCTGCTGCCCAAAGCCGCCTTCCTGGTCGCTTCGATTCCGCCGGCAGTGCTCGGTGGTGCGGGTCTGGCGATGTTCGGCATGGTGGCCGCAACCGGCATCAAGATCCTCCACGAAGCGGATATCAGCGACCGTCGTAATCAATTGCTGGTAGCCGTCAGCATGGGAATGGGCATGGCGCCGGTGGTTCGCCCCGAACTCTTCGCCCAGCTGCCCCACTGGATGGAGCCGATCACCCATAGCGGCATCGCCATGGCCACTGTCAGCGCCCTCACCCTGAACCTGCTGTTCAACATCCTGGGCGAGAAGGAGCGCAGCCGGCACTGCGCCGCCCACTAACCCTATTTGCTCCCATCCGGCCGTGCCCATGAGGCGCAGCCGGAACTCCACAGCCCGTCTACCCGGCGGGCTCTTTTAAGCACTTTCCTGATACCGGCCCGCATCTGCGCAAGGCCGTTCAGGAGGCGTTCACCCACGATTTCGGCAGTACAACAACAAGAAGGAGTCTCTGAATGCTTCGCTATCCCGCCCTGGCGCTTGGTGCCGTCCTGATCGCCTCCACTCCGACCAGCTTTGCCGCTGAAAACGGCAAGTTCTTCGAGTGGACGAGCAACAGCGTCGGCTTCCGTTACGGCCAGCAGTTCACCAACCCGAACAATCCGGACAAGTTTGCCAAGCGGATCTACAGCTTCACCCACGCCGACGGCTACCGGTACGGCAGCAACTTCTTCAACCTGGACGTATTCCTCTCCGACAGCCGCGACCCGCGCAAGGGCACCGATCACGGCGGTAGCGAGGTCTACGCGGTCTACCGGCACCAGTTGTTCGCCTCGCGGGTATTCGACCAGCCCCTGGGCACAGGCCTGATCAAGGACTACGCCTTCACCCTCGGCTTCGACGCCAACCGCAACAACAACCTGGCCTCGGCCAAGAAGCGCGCTGTGGTTTTCGGCCCGACCCTCAAGTTCAACGGTGCCGCTGTGCTCGACCTGAGCCTGATGTACTACCGCGAGAAGAACCACTCGGGTATCCCCAGTGCGAAGCACCCGGACCACACCTTCGATGCAACCTACATGGTCAACGTGACCTGGCTGAAACCCTTCCAGCTGGGTGATCGCGACGCCAAGTTCCAGGGCTTCGTCAACTACGTGGGGGAAAAGGGCGAGGACTACTTCGACAAGGACACCGCGCCGGAAACCCTGATGCGGACCTCGCTGATGGTCGCCGCATTGCCCGGCGCCAAGCGCAAGCCGAACCTGTGGCTGGGTGTTGGCTACGAGTACTGGCACAACAAATTCGGCGTCGACGGCGGCCGTGGCAGCCGCACCTCGACGCCGACGGTGAACCTGGAATTCACCTTCTGAACCGAGTCCCGCCGAAAGGCGTTCAATCCCCTTTGCGACCCGGAGGGAGGCCAGTCGCCGTGAGGGCGAATTGATTCGCGAGTGGCCGTGCAGCGGCGCCCGGTCTGGTACACCGGGAAATCCGCAGGCCCGCATCGCGAATGAATGCGCTCCCACACCGCAGCGACCGGCTGGCGCCATGGATGGCTCTCCTCCCCTTTTAACCGAGAGGAAGGCGTGGTGCGCCTTCCTCCGGTCTTTTTTCCCGATGGATCAGAAGTGCACCTTGACCAGCAGGCTGGCGGTGTTCTGGTCGGTACCATCGAGGATCTCGTCACCCAGGAAGCTCTCGCTGTCGATACCGTACTTGTCCTTCCAGTAGTCGTACTCGAAACCAACGTAGAGCTGCTTCTCGCCCCAACCCATGGCCTTGCCCAGGTCGTACTTCACCTGCGGGTTGAAGTGCAGGTTGGCGTGGTAAGTGCCGCGATCGTTCTCGTCGTTGTCCACCACCCAGTCCATGAAGCCATCGATCAGGATGTCGGAGTTGCCCACCGGAATGGTGTAGCTCCACACCGGAGTGATCTGCCACACGTCGTCGCCCGGACGGCTGCCGTCGGTCTGGCGGTTGTAGAAGTTGACCTGGAAGTAGTCGAAGCCGGGAACGGCCAGGTCGAAGCCCGGACCGATCAGGTAGGACTCGACGTCGCCTTCACCGAACTCGTAGGTCATGGCCAGCAGCACATCGGTCACCGGACCGAACTGGATCTTCTGGTCGAATATCTTGCCGAGGGACAGGCGCGGCTGGAATTCGCCGTAGTAGGTGTTGTCGCCGACCTGCGCATCCTTGTCACCGTTGTAGAAGATCTTGTCCAGGAAGAAGAAGTTATCGCCGTACTTCCAGCCATCCGCGTGCTCGAAGGTCACGGTCTGCTGGATCTCCGGATTGACCTTGAAGTTCTGGCCATAGAGGTAGGTCAGGCTGTTGTTCTGCCAGAACAGCAGGTCACCGGCGATGGCCTGGCCGCCTCCGAGCAATCCGGTCGTGAGGGCGAGGCAGTGCGGCAGATACTTGGCATTCATGGTTTTTCCCTTGTTGTAGTGGTGTAGGTTTCAGTTTTTCCACCCCGCACCCGCCCGAGACCCGCCCTTGGTCAGGGCAGGCTGCAGGCGGGTTCGGGACCGGAGGGAGTTACGCGCGCCGGGCGTCAGCCAGTAAGGCCGAGGCTGCAGTGGCGAGCGATACCGGACGGGCTGTCTTCAGCGTTGCGCTGTTCGGCTGCATCCAGGGGGTACTGCTGAACCTCGTTTACCGAGGTCAGGAAGACGAATTGTTCTGCACGTGAATGGTTCAGCGGCTGGCCGAAAAGTCCGGGCAGACCTGCTGCAGGCAACGTCGCAGTAGCGATACCGGACGCGCGCATGGATAGGGGCTGGTGAACGGCGATGAGGCGATGCCTCGGCCGTCGACGGCCTTGCCGGCCGTGGCGGAGTTCGGAGCGAACCCCGAAGGTGTCGGATGAACTCATGGGTAAAGCCTGCCTATTGTTTTTGTCGGTCGTGGGCTTACAGGGTGGCGATGAACACCCCATGTAGTTAGTCATCGGAAAAAGCTGATCTGGCGGTCAGGTTTTTCTGAATTATATACACGCTGCGAACATCACAAACAACACTTTCTTTCAGAATTGTGTACAAACTGCCGAGCGAGGTTCCGCCTGATTCGCGCTGAATGGCTCTGGCACGGGCTTGCAGGCGATGCAGGTCAGGGCTTTGCCTTCTCCTTCTGGCGCTTGAGGAAGTCCACCTTCCACTGCTCCATCCCCAGGTATTCGGAGTCCAGGTTGGCCTCGACCTGGTAGCGCGCCTTGAGCGCTTCCACCTCCTGACGGTGTTCGGTGAGGAAGCGGTCGAAGCGGTCGATCAGCTCGGGATGCTTGAGGCTGGAGAGATTGAAAGTGCCGCGGGTGTGCGGGAGCTTCGGGTCGAACACCAGTGCACCGGGGCGGGCACGGATGTTGTCGAGGTAGTAGGTCGCGACCACCACGTTGTAGTAGGCGCCGTCGGCCTGTTGCTTCATCGCCTGCTTGATCATCTGGCCAAGGTCGCCGCTGTGCACCACCTCGGTCTGGCCGGCGTCGATGCGCTCCTGGTAACTCCAGGGCGTCCAGCCGTCGACCACCGCCAGCCTGGCCAGGCTGTCAACGCCCTGCCCCTGGCGCTTGGGTGCTACCAGTACCCCGTCGACGTACTCCACTACCGGCAGGCTGTAGGTGATGTCCTTGCCACCCTTCAGGTCGCCCGCCCAGTTGGGATTGTCCGGGTACTTGAAGTCGACGCTGCCGTTGAGCAAATGCTGGGTGAGCTGATTGACCGGCAACGTCTGGTACTGGATATCCAGACCGGCGTCACGGGCAAACAGGTCCAGCAGGTCGCGGGCGAAGCCCTGGTATTCCCCCTGGTCGCTGACCCAGTAGTGAGGCTGGAAGGCCTGCTTCTCCACACCGATCACATAGGTTTGCGCCAGAGCACCATTGGCGGACAGAAGGCCGGCAGCCAGCCAGCCGAAAACCCGAGGTTTCATGACCTCCTCCTTGTTCTTCTTGGGCGGGGTAGACAGGAGCGGGATCACCCCGCTCCCGGTGGCGAGTTACTCGCCGGACACCAGTTGGCGCGCCAGCTGGTTGTGGCGCTCCAGTACCCGCGGCAGATCCACGGTGACCAGATGGCCATCGCGCACCACTACCTTGCCGTTGATCACGCTGGTGGAAACGTGGGTCGGGGTGCAGAACACCAGCGCCGCCAGCGGGTCATGCAGGGCACCTGCATAGGCGACGTGATTGAGGTCGAAGGCCACGAAGTCCGCGACCATGCCCGGCGCCAGGGCGCCGATATCGTCGCGGTTGAGTACCTTGGCACCGCCCAGGGTGGCGATTTCCAGGGCCTCGCGGGCCGTCATGGCATCCGGACCGAAGCCCACACGTTGCAGCAGCAGCGCCTGGCGCACCTCGCCAATCATGCTGGCGCCGTCGTTCGAGGCCGAACCGTCCACACCCAGGCCTACCGGCACGCCGGCATCGCGCATGCGGCGGACCGGGGCGATACCGGAAGCCAGGCGCATGTTCGAGCAGGGGCAGTGAGCAACGCCGGTGCCGGTGCGGGCGAACAGCTCGATGCCGTGCTCGTCCAGCTGCACGCAGTGGGCGTGCCAGACATCGTGGCCGACCCAGCCCAGGTCTTCGGCATATTCGGCTGGCGTCATGCCGAACTTCTCGCGGCTGTAGGCGATGTCGTTGACGTTCTCGGCCAGGTGCGTGTGCAGGGAAACCCCGTATTGACGGGCCAGGACCGCGGCTTCGCGCATCAGGTCGCGGCTCACCGAGAAGGGCGAGCACGGTGCTACCACCACCCGCAGCATCGAGCCGTGGGAAGCGTCGTGGTAATCCTCGATCAGGCGCTGGGATTCCTTGAGGATGTCGGCTTCCTTCTCCACCACGGAATCCGGCGGCAGTCCGCCCTGGCTGCGGCCGACACTCATGCTGCCGCGCGCGGCGTGGAAGCGCATGCCGATCTCACCGGCGGCGTGGATGCTGTCATCCAGCTTGCAGCCGTTGGGGTAGATGTAGAGGTGGTCGCTGGAGGTGGTGCAGCCGGAAAGGATCAGCTCAGCCATCGCGGTCTGGGTGGAAACGCCGATCATCTCTGGAGTCAGGCGCGCCCAGATCGGGTACAGGTTGGTGAGCCAGTTGAACAGCTCGCCATCCTGGGCCGCCGGCACCACGCGGGTAAGACTCTGGTACATGTGGTGGTGGGTGTTGACTAGGCCGGGGATGACGATCTTGCCCTTCATATCCAGCACTTCGTCGGCACTCTGCGGCAGCTCGCTGCTCGGTCCGACCTGCACGATGCGGTTGTCCTCGATGAACATCCCGCCCTGCCGGATCTCCCGGCGCCGGCCATCCATGGTCACCAGCAGGTCGGCGTTCTTCACCAATAGCGTCTTGCCCATGCGTATTCTCCTTCGCCTCGAAAGCGATCTTGTTTTCAATATTCAGAAAGGAACGGGGTCCTTGGGGGACGCCATGGCAAGGCGCGTCATCGAAGACAGTAGGTCTCCTACCGCGAGATGACGTAACGCAGCCAGGGCTAACCCAAGAAGCTCGATCAGCCGCCGGTCATGCTCATGAAGCGAACAACCTGGACCTGGGAGTCCGCTTGGAAATGGTGCCGCTCAGGCTTGAGCCTGAGGGCATCGATCAACGCCGCGCGCAGCCGCTCGCCATCGCCGGGGTGACGACGGATCAGCGCCTTGAGGTCCAGCGCGCCTTCGTGACCGAGGCAGAGCACCAGCTTGCCTTCGGCGGTGACGCGCACACGGTTGCAGTCGCCGCAGAAGTTGCGGCTATGAGGCGAGATGAAGCCGACCTGGGTCTCACTGCCAACCACCTGGTAGTAGCGCGAAGGCCCGCCGGTGCGGTAGCTGCTGGGCAATAGCTGGAAGCGCTGCTCCACTCGCTCGCGCACTTCTTCCGAGGTGCAGAGGGTGACTTTGCGCTCGTGGCTGGAGACGCTGCCGAGGGGCATCTCCTCGATGAAGCTGATATCCAGCCCGCAGTCCACCGCAAAGGCGACGAGGTCCTGAACTTCGTCATCGTTGCGGCCTTTCTGTACCACGGTGTTCAGCTTGATCCGACGAAATCCGGCAGCACGCGCAGCGTCGATGCCGGTCAGCACCTGGTCGAGACGATCGCGACGGGTGAAGGCGGCGAAACGCTCGCGCTGCAGGGAATCGAGGCTGATGTTAAGACGGGTGACCCCGGCCTTGCGCAGGTCGGCGGCCATGTGACCGAGCTGGGAACCGTTGCTGGTGATGGCCAGGTCTTCCAACTCCTGGCGGGCGCCCAGGCGCGTCAGCAGCGAGTTCAGCCCCTTGCGTACCAACGGCTCGCCGCCAGTGATGCGGATGCGCTTCACGCCGAGGCCGATGAAGGCATCAGCGACTGCGTAGAGTTCCTCAAGACTGAGGATCTGCGCCCGAGGTGCGAAGACCATGTCTTCGCTCATGCAGTAGGTGCAACGGAAGTCGCAGCGGTCAGTGACCGAGAGGCGCAGGTAGGAAATTCGACGCCCGAAGGGATCGAGCAAGTGGTTGTCTTGCATGGGTGACGTCTGCCGCAACACGCACCGGACAGGACTCCGATGACATGGACGGATGCCGAATGGAAACAGAATCAAAACTTTTTGTATACAGGAAATTCATCCAGTGGCTCGCTTGAGAGCCCTGCAAAGCGGGTGATAACATGCCCGACCTCTCGCCGGCCGGCCTTCCTGGCGCCCGGGCGAGTCAGACAAGGAGCCGATGTGAGTAGCATTCGCGAGCGCAACAGAGACCTCATCCTGCGCGCGGCCAGCGAGGAATTCGCCGAAAAAGGGTTCGCCGCCACCAAGACGAGCGACATCGCGGCCAAGGCCGGCCTGCCCAAGCCCAACGTCTACTACTACTTCAAGTCTAAAGAGAACCTCTACCGCGAGGTCCTCGAGAGCATCGTCGAGCCTCTGCTGCAGGCGTCCGTGCCCTTCAATCAGGCCGGCCACCCCCATGAAGTGCTCACGGCCTATATCCGCTCGAAGATCCGCATCTCCCGCGACCTGCCCTACGCTTCCAAGGTGTTCGCCAGCGAGATCATGCACGGTGCCCCACACCTCTCGCAGGAACAGACCGAGCACCTCAACCTGCAAGCCAAGCACAACATCGAGTGCATCCAGGGCTGGATCGATCAGGGCCTGATGGCCAAGGTCGACCCCCATCACCTGCTGTTCAGCATCTGGGCGGCAACCCAGACCTATGCCGACTTCGATTGGCAGATTTCCACCGTCACCGGCAAGCCCAGCCTCAGCGACGCCGACTATGACGCCGCCGCGGAAACCATCATCCGCCTGGTGATCAAGGGCTGTGAAGTGGAAGAAAAGGTTTCGGCGAAGAGCGCCTGATACCGACTGCACCGGCCCCTACAGAAAAGCAGCCGCTTCCAGCCATAGTCGCGATTTGCCCCCCCCTAAAGACTTCGCCCCCACAGAGATGCACTCCCTGTGGGGGCGAATTCATTCGCTGAGGGCTGCGCAGCAGCCCCTATCAAGCGTCAGGCCGCGCCAGCGTCCGCCTTCAGGCCGGCCGCTTCTACCGCGCTGACTGCGCACTGCTCGTCGATATCGGACGTATCGCCGCTGATGCCAATGGCGCCGATCACGACTCCATGACCATCACGGATCAGCACACCGCCCGGTGCCGGCACCAGGTTGCCGTCGGCCAGATTGTTCACCGCACCGATGAAGGCCGGACGCTGCTGCGCGTCGGCAGCGATCAGGCGCGACCCCTTGCCCAGGGCCACTGCGCCCCACGCCTTGCCGATGGCGATTTGCGGTCGAAGCATGCTGGCGCCGTCCTGGCGCTGCAGGGTGATCAGGTGGCCGCCGGCATCCAGCACGGCGATGGTCAGCGGTGCCGTGCGCAGCTCGCGACCAACGGTCAGGGCATGGTTGGAAATGCTCACAGCGGTTTCCAGGGTCAGGGTGGTCATTTTCAAGCGTTCCTCGTGAGTGGTTGAACCTTGTGCGGCGTCGTCTGGGCCAGGGCTGGCGCATTCCTGTATCCACGCGGGCGTTTTCCAGCCCATCCTGCGACGCATCCGAAAGCTGTAGCTCACTATCCCACCGAACACAAAAAAATCAACAGATAGATACAATCACATTATTTTTTGTATACAGTATTTCCGTCAGCGTTCTGACTATCGCTGGAGAGCCCCGTAAAACAGGCGTTTTAAAAGAGTCGACACCCTGCGACCTTTAGCCTCACAAATGGCCTTGACCCTTCAGTCAGACGATGAATAGAATCCAGCCACGTAGCTTGTATACAATTTTCACAAGAAAGAGGCACAAAACATGGCCAAAATGAGAGCAATCGAGGCTGCCGTCCTGGTGATGCGTCGCGAAGGCATCGACACCGCGTTCGGCATCCCCGGCGCCGCCATCAACCCGCTGTACGCAGCCCTGAACAAGATCGGCGGCATTGACCATGTACTGGCCCGTCACGTCGAAGGCGCCTCGCACATGGCTGAGGGTTACACCCGCACCAACGCCGGCAACATCGGCGTCTGCATCGGCACCTCCGGTCCCGCCGGCACCGACATGGTCACCGGCCTGTACTCGGCTTCCGCCGACTCCATCCCGATCCTCTGCATCACCGGTCAGGCTCCGCGTGCACGTCTGCACAAGGAAGACTTCCAGGCCGTCGACATCACCAGCATCGTCAAACCGGTCACCAAGTGGGCCACTACCGTTCTGGAGCCGGGCCAGGTGCCCTACGCCTTCCAGAAGGCCTTCTATGAAATGCGCAGCGGCCGTCCAGGCCCCGTGCTGATCGACCTGCCGTTCGACGTGCAGATGGCCGAAATCGAATTCGACATCGACGCCTACCAGCCCCTGCAGGTACTGAAGCCGTCGGCTAGCCGCATCCAGGCTGAGAAGGCCCTGGCCATGCTGAACGACGCTGACCGCCCGCTGCTGGTTGCCGGTGGCGGCATCATCAACGCCGACGCCTCCGCCAAACTGGTTGAGTTCGCCGAGCTGACCGGCGTTCCGGTCATCCCGACCCTCATGGGCTGGGGCACCATCCCCGATGACCACCCGCTGATGGCTGGCATGTGCGGTCTGCAGACCTCGCACCGCTACGGCAACGCCACCGTGCTGGAGTCCGACCTCGTGTTCGGCATCGGCAACCGCTGGGCCAACCGCCACACCGGTTCCGTCGACGTCTACACCCAGGGCCGCCGCTTCATCCACGTGGACATCGAACCCACCCAGATCGGCCGCGTGTTCACCCCGGATCTGGGTATCGTTTCCGACGCCGGTTCCGCCCTGGACGCTTTCCTGGAAGTCGCCCGCGAGTGGAAGGCCGCCGGCAAGCTGAAGGATCGCAGCGCTTGGGTCGAATCCTGCCGTGAGCGCAAGCGCACCATGCAGCGCAAGACCCACTTCGACAACGTGCCGGTCAAGCCGCAGCGCGTATACGAAGAAATGAACGAGTTCTTCGGCAAGGACACCTGCTACGTCAGCACCATCGGTCTGTCGCAGATCGCTGGCGCCCAGTTCCTGCACGTCTACAAGCCGCGCCACTGGATCAACTGTGGCCAGGCGGGCCCGCTGGGCTGGACCGTTCCGGCAGCGCTCGGCGTGGTCAAGGCCGACCCGACCCGTCCGGTCGTGGCACTGTCCGGCGACTATGACTTCCAGTTCATGATCGAAGAGCTGGCCGTGGGCGCGCAGTTCAACCTGCCCTACATCCACGTACTGGTGAACAACTCCTACCTCGGCCTGATCCGTCAGGCACAGCGCGGGTTCGAAATCGACTACTGCGTGCAGCTGTCCTTCGAGAACGTCAACGCACCGGAACTCAATGGCTACGGCGTGGACCACGTCGCAGTGGTCGAGGGCCTGGGCTGCAAGGCGATCCGCGTGCACGACGCCAACGACCTGCAAGCCGCCTTCGCCAAGGCCAAGCAGCTGATGGAAGAGTTCCGCGTACCGGTTGTGGTCGAGGTCATCCTGGAGCGTGTTACCAACATCTCCATGGGTACCGAGATCAACGCCATCAACGAGTTCGAGGAACTGGCCCAGTCTGGCGCTGACGCTCCGACCGCCATCTCGCTGCTGGATTGATTGCCGTCTTCCCCTCTCCTATTCGTGGTGGGAGAGGGGCTTTCATCTCCCCTCTCCCGTTCGCGGGAGAGGGGAACCAGAAGGAGACATTCATGCCCCGTTTTGCCGCCAACCTGTCCATGCTGTTCACCGAAGTGGACTTCCTGGACCGTTTCGCCGCTGCCGCCGAAGCCGGCTTCAGCGGTGTCGAATACCTCTTCCCCTACGACTTCCCGGTAGAGGAAATCCGTGCCCGCCTGGACGCCAACAAGCTGGAGCAGGTGTTGTTCAACCTGCCGGCCGGTGACTGGGGCAAGGGCGAACGTGGCATCGCGTGCCACCCGGACCGCGTGGAAGAGTTCCGCGCCGGCGTGGACAAGGCCATCGCGTACGCCAAGGTACTGGGCAATACCCAGATCAACTGCCTGGCCGGCATCCGCCCGCAAGGCTACGACTGCGCGACCATCGAGAGCACCTTCGTCGAGAACCTCAAGTTCGCCGCCGAGAAGCTCCAGGCCGCCGGAATCAAGCTGGTGATGGAAGCCATCAATACCCGCGACATCCCCGGCTTCTACCTGAACAACACCAAGCAGGCCCTGTCCATCCGCGAAAAAGTGGGCAGCGCCAACCTGTTCCTGCAGTACGACATCTACCACATGCAAATCATGGAAGGAGACCTGGCGCGCACCGTCGAGTCCAACCTCGCCGCGATCAACCATGTGCAGCTTGCCGACAACCCGGGCCGCAACGAGCCGGGCACCGGCGAGATCAACTACCGCTTCCTCTTCGCGCACCTGGACCGTATCGGCTACCAGGGCTGGATCGGCTGTGAATACAAGCCGGCAACCACCACCGCTGCCGGCCTGGGCTGGCTGAAAACCCATAACGCCATCTAAGAACGAGGTATTCAACATGGCCAAGATCGGATTCATCGGCACCGGCATCATGGGCAAGCCCATGGCTCAGAACCTGCAGAAAGCCGGCCACACCCTGTTCTTCTCCGAGCACTTCGACAAGGCTCCGGCCGACCTGCTGGGCGATAACGGCGTCGCCCTGGCCAACCCGAAAGAAGTTGCCCAGGAAGCCGAGTTCATCATCGTCATGGTTCCGGACACCCCCCAGGTCGACGACGTCCTGTTCCGCAAGGACGGCATCGCCGAAGGCGTTGGCGCCGGCAAAGTCGTGATCGATATGAGCTCCATCTCCCCCACCGCCACCAAGGTCTTCGCCGAGAAGATCAAGGCGACCGGCGCTGCCTACCTGGACGCTCCGGTATCCGGCGGTGAAGTCGGCGCCAAGGCCGCGACCCTGAGCATCATGGTCGGTGGCTGCCCGAACGCCTTCGAACGCGCGCTGCCGCTGTTCCAGGCCATGGGCAAGAACATCACCCGCGTCGGTGCCAACGGTGACGGTCAGACCGCCAAGGTGGCCAACCAGATCATCGTTGCCCTGAACATCCAGGCCGTTGCCGAAGCCCTGCTGTTCGCCGCCAAGAACGGCGCCGACCCGGCCAAGGTACGTGAGGCCCTGATGGGTGGCTTCGCCGGCTCCAAGATCCTTGAAGTCCACGGCGAGCGTATGATCAAGGGCACCTTCGATCCGGGCTTCCGCATCAGCCTGCACCAGAAGGACCTGAACCTGGCGCTGTCCGGCGCCCGCGAACTGGGCCTGAACCTGCCGAACACCGCCAATGCCCAGCAAGTGTTCAGCACCTGCGCGGCGCTCGGCGGCAGCAACTGGGACCACTCCGGCCTGATCAAGGGTCTGGAGCACATGTCCAACTTCTCGATTCGCGAGGAGTAATGTTTCGTAGGACGGGTTGAGCGTCAGCGCTGCCCATCGAGCCGGCAGCTCCCGCGATGGCCAGCGCCCGCTTTCCCCGTCCTACGATCCCTTTCGACCCTCCTGGTCCGCGGTGACACGGCGCCAACGACCAGGAAGGTCGATTCCAGTCCCGAACCGCTGCGTGCGGCGGTTCGGGACTGAAATCGGCCTTGAACGCCCGGCGACCCCACTCGCCGGCATGCCGCCCCACAAGAAGCATTCGGCCACCTGGAGCCTGCCATGTCCCTCGATCCCAAAGCCTTCCTGCGCGACCTGTTTGCCACCGCCATCGCCGCCGCCCACCCACGCCAGGTACTGGCAGACCACCTGCCCGCCGACCGCTCCGGCCGTGTCATCGTCATCGGCGCAGGCAAAGCTGCCGCCGCCATGGCAGAAGTGATCGAACGCGAATGGCAGGGTGAGATCTCCGGCCTGGTGGTGACCCGTTATGACCACGGCGCCGACTGCAAGAAGATCGAAGTGGTCGAGGCCGCGCATCCCGTGCCCGACGCCGCCGGCCTGGAAACCGCTCAGCGCGTGCTCAAACTGGTGAGTGGCCTCCAGGAATCCGACCGGGTGATCTTCCTGCTCTCAGGCGGAGGCTCTTCCCTGCTCGCCCTGCCCGCCGAAGGCCTGACCCTCAAGGACAAGCAGGCGATCAACAAAGCCCTGCTGAAATCCGGCGCGTCCATCTCCGAGATGAACTGCGTTCGCAAGCACCTCTCGGCGATCAAGGGCGGCCGCCTGGCCAAGGCCTGCTGGCCCGCCACCGTCTACACCTACGCGATCTCCGACGTGCCCGGCGACGAGGCCACCGTGATCGCCTCCGGCCCGACCGTAGCCGACCCGACCACCTCCGCCGAAGCGCTGGCTATCCTCGCCCGCTACGAAATCGAGGTACCTGCGCATGTACGTGCCTGGCTGCAGGACCCGCGCTCGGAAACCGTCAAGCCAGGTGACCCCTGCCTTTCCCGCAGCCATTTCCAGCTCATCGCCACCCCGCAGCAGTCCCTCGATGCTGCTGCCGAGAAAGTCCGCGCCGCCGGCCTGACCCCGCTGATCCTCGGCGACCTCGAAGGCGAGTCCCGCGAGGTGGCGAAGGTCCACGCCGGCATCGCCCGCCAGGTGGTGCTGCATGGCCAGCCGATCAAGCCGCCGTGCGTGATCCTCTCCGGTGGCGAGACCACCGTGACCGTGCGCGGCGAAGGCCGTGGCGGACGCAACGCGGAGTTCCTGTTGAGCCTGACCAACACTCTGAAGGGCCTGCCGGGTGTTTACGCACTGGCCGGCGACACCGACGGCATCGACGGTTCGGAAGACAATGCCGGCGCCATCATGACCCCCTGCAGCTACAGCCGCGCCATCAAGCAGGGGCTTTCTTCCAGCGATGAGCTGGACAACAACAACGGATACGGGTATTTCGCGGCCCTCGGCGACCTCATCGTCACCGAACCGACCCGTACCAACGTGAACGACTTCCGCGCCATCCTGATCCTCGAGAGCCCTGAAAAATGACGCCTGACAAGAAAGTAAAAATCCTCGCCACCCTCGGTCCGGCGATCAAAGGCATCGACGACATCCGCCAACTGGTGGAAGCCGGCGTCAACCTGTTCCGCCTGAACTTCAGCCATGGCGAGCACGCCGATCACGCCCAGCGCTACCAGTGGGTGCGCGAAGTGGAGCGCCAGCTCAACTACCCCATCGGCATCCTCATGGACCTGCAAGGGCCGAAGCTGCGCGTAGGCCGCTTTGCCGATGGCAAGGTGAACCTGGAGCGCGGCCAGGCCTTCCGCCTGGACCTGGACAACACCGCGGGTGACGCCCGTCGGGTCAACCTGCCTCACCCGGAAATCATCGACGCCCTGGAACCGGGCATGAACCTGCTACTGGACGATGGCCGCCTGCGTCTGCAAGTGACTGCCAAGCACGCCGATGCGGTGGAAACCACCGTGGTCGCCGGCGGCGAGCTGTCCGACCGCAAGGGCGTCAACGTGCCGGAAGCGGTGCTGCAGCTGTCTCCGCTGACCGCCAAGGACCGCCGTGACCTGGACTTCGGCCTGGAACTGGGCGTCGACTGGGTGGCACTTTCCTTCGTGCAGCGCCCGGAAGACATCGTCGAAGCCCGCGAGCTGATCAAGGGTCGCGCCTTCCTCATGGCCAAGATCGAGAAGCCCTCGGCCGTGGTGCACCTGGAAGAAATCGCCCGCCTCTGCGACGCGATCATGGTCGCCCGCGGTGACCTGGGCGTCGAAGTACCGGCCGAGAACGTGCCGCGCATCCAGAAGGACATCATCCGCACCTGCCGCCAGCTCGGCCGTCCGGTGGTGGTGGCTACCCAGATGCTGGAATCCATGCGCTTCTCCCCGGCACCGACCCGTGCCGAGGTAACCGACGTGGCCAACGCCGTGGCCGAAGGCACCGACGCGGTGATGCTCTCCGCCGAAACCGCTTCCGGTGACTATCCGCTGGAAACCGTGCAGATGATGAGCAAGATCATCCGCCAGGTGGAAAACGGCCCGGACTTCCAGAGCCAGCTCGACGTGAGCCGCCCGCAAGCCGAAGCCACTGCCTCGGACGCCATCAGCTGCGCCATCCGCCGCATCAGCAGCATCCTGCCGGTGGCCGCGCTGGTGAACTACACCGAGTCGGGCAGCTCCAGCCTGCGCGCCTCCCGTGAGCGCCCGAAGGCACCGATCCTCAGCCTGACGCCGAATCTCAACACCGCGCGTCGCCTGACTGTGGCCTGGGGTATCTATTCGGTCGTCAATGAACGCCTGCACAAGGTCGAGGAAGTCACCAGCACCGCGCTGGAGATTGCCCAGGCCCAGGGTATGGCCAAGCGTGGCGATACCGTGGTGATCACCGCCGGCGTGCCGTTCGGCCAGCCCGGCAGCACCAACAGCCTGCGGATCGAAACCCTGCATTGATGTGACACACCCGGAGCGACGGGGTCCAAAGAGAACCCGCGCTCCCCGCACCGGCCTCGATGCCGGGCGAGAACAGAAATCCCATCTGGCCATTGCCAGTTATGCGGGCGCCCCCTCACCGGGGCGCCTCCTTTTTTCAAGCTGCCATGTACCGACTGCCACTACGACCCGAAGTCCGTAGCTGGGCATCCGCCCAGTTGAACGGTTTCAGCCAGATATTCCTCCAGCGCCACCCCGGTTGCGGTGCGCTGATCCTGCTCGCCATCGCGGTGGGCGCCCCGAACCTGCTGGGCGGCGCCCTGCTTGGCGGTGCCACCGCCTGGCTTACCGCAGTTCGCCGCCGCTACGCCCCCGAAGATATCGAAGCCGGGCTCTACGGCTACAACGGCGTCCTCCTCGGCCTGCTACTGAGCGTCCGTTTCGAGCCTTCGCTCTACCTGGCGCTGCTGATCTTCTGTGCCGCCGGCCTTTCCAGCCTGGTGCTCAACGCCCTGCTCAAGGCCGTCCGCGAGCGCAACTGGCTGCCAGCCTACACCTTGCCCTTCGTCAGCCTCGGCTGGCTGTTGCTGGCCCTGGGCGGACCACTGGAACTGACGCCCTCCCCCACTACCGCCGCTACGCTGCAGCCCGGTTGGGTCGACACGCCCCTTGCGCTAGTGCGCGGCATCGGCCAGGTGATTTTCCTCGACCACCCCATCGCCGGCGGCCTGGTACTGGCCGCGCTGTTCCTGGCCGGCTGGCGGGTGGCGCTCTGGGCGCTGCTGGGTTCGGCCACCGCGCTGATCCTGGCACTGCTCCATGGCATGCCGATGCAAGCGGTGCTGGGTGGACTGTTCAGCCTCAACGGTGCGCTGATCGCCCTGGCCCTGGGCAAGGACCTGCGCCGTCCCTGGTGCGCCCTGGCAGGCATCCTCCTGGGCGTGGTCCTACAGCCCGGCTTTGCCGCCATCGGCCTGCCCGCCATGACCGCGCCGTTCATTCTCGCCTGCTGGCTGGTCCTGGCGGCCAAGCGGATGATGGGACTGGCACAACCTGCACCGTCACGGACGTTGTAGGAGCGAGCTTGCTCGCGAAAACTTTGCACGGACTGTTCGCGAGCAAGCTCGCTCCTACACATTCTGCGTAGAGGCTAAAAAAGAAAAAGCCCGGATCAGGTCCGGGCTTTTTCGTTCAGGTTGAAACGTTTCAGGCAATCTTCGCCAGCAGATCGCGCGCTTCCTGCTTCTGCTCATCGTCACCGTCACTGATGACTTCGTTGAGGATGCTGCAGGCCGCCTCGATATTGCCTTGCTCGATATAGGCCAGGGCCAGGTTGAGCTTGGTGATGTTCTCCTGGCGGGCATCCAGCTTATCCAGCTCTTCCAGGCTGACCATCGGATCCACGAACTCCGCGGTAAGCTCGTCCAGGCTCTCGGCCTGGGGCAGTTCCGGCAGGTCGCCAAACGGGCTCAGGGTGTCGGCATCCAGGGTCAGCTCGAAGACTTCCGGCAGTTCCTGCAGGTTGGTGGGGAAGCCCAGGTCGTCCTCCACCGTCGGGAAGGCCTGGATCACAGCGGCCTTGCGCTTGGGCTCGGCGGTCTTGAAGGGACTGACCTGTTCCCAGTCGGCGTCCAGCGGATAGCCGTCGAAGTCGGATTGCAGATCGTCGATGGGTTCGTTGCTCACCTCGGCCATGGCCGGACTCGTTTCGTCCAGTACGAACACAGGCTCGCTTGACGCTACTGCCGAACCGATATCCGTATACCGGGCGACGATGGCGGCAAGGCGCCCTTCGTCAGCGTGGAGTTCGCGCAAGGCGGCTTCTTCAAGGGTGAAGGCAACCGGATCACGCAACTCACCCAGCACTTCCAGCAGACGGAAACGCAGGTCGAGGCGCTGAGGTTCCTTGTCAACGGCCGGCTGCAGCACAGCCAGGGCCTCACGCCAGCGGCCGTAGGCGATGTAGATGTTGGCGCCTTCCAGTGCATCGGACGCAATCTTGATGGAGGGAGTCGCGACGACCTTTAGCGGGACTACGGCCGCGACAGTGGCAGCGACAGGCGCCGGTTTCGGCATGACCGGGGCAGCGGGCGGTATTTCCTCGTGGCGGTGCTGCAAGGCCACCTTGGCCTTGCCAGTGGCCTGGGCTTCTTCGAGCTCCTGTTCCTGGGCATCGCGACGGGAGCGCCGCAGCAGCACCCAATCGAGCAGGAACAGCAACACCAGACCGGAAACCATGATCGCCCACCAGAAGGGGCTGATACCGGAGTTGCCCTGCTGTACCGGAGCCGGCTGTTCGGCAGCCTGGGCGGCGAGGATCACCGCAGGAACGGCGGCTACAGGCTGCGCTTGCGCTGGTTCGACAACCGGCGCAGCGGCCATTTGCTGGATCTGGTTGCGCAGCGCGGTCACTTCCTGGTCACTGCCGCTCAGTTGCTGCTGCATGGCGTCCAGCTTGGCCTGAAGCTCGGCGATATGCTGCCGCAGCTCCGCGCGCTCGGCTTCACCCTGGGCGATGCTGGAATCCACCCGCTGCTGGGCCTGGGTCAGCTCATCCAGGGTCGGACCAGCGGGCGTTGCGGCAACCGGAGCCGGTGTCGGCGCCGGGCTTTGTGCGACCACAGGTACCGCAGGAGCAGTGGCCTGTACGGCGGCGTCGGGCAACAACAAGGATTGCCCAACATGGAGACGGTTGATGTCCCCACCCGGGAAAGCCTGGGGATTGAGAGCGTAGATACCATCCAGCATCTGCTGCTGGCTCATGCCACTCCCGGCGCTCAAGCGCTTGGCAATCAGCCAGAGGCTGTCACCTCGTACAACCTGGTAGTGATTACCCTGGGTCGCAGCGGGCGCCGGCTTGGGTTGTACCGGTGCAATGCTCGCGGTTGCGACCGACGTCTCGTGGGCCGGTCTGACCGGAGCGGCGCTTGCGGTAAATGCCGAACCGGGTGGATCCAGCAGCAGGGTGTATTCGCGAAGCAGCTTGCCGTTGGGGCGAGCGACTTCGACGATGAAATTCAGGTAAGGCTCGCGGACCGGCTTGCTGGACGCCACGCGGATGCGGCTGCCGGAGCCACGGATCACCGGGCTGAAGCGCAGGTCGTTGAGAAAGATAAAGCGGTCGACGCCGGCACGCTCGAAATCATCAGCGGATGCCAGGCGGATCTTGATTTCGCTGTCATTGAGGTCACCGACCTCCAGCAGCTCGATCTCGGCGTCCAGCGGCTGGTTGAGGGCGGAGTGCAAGGTAATTTCGCCTAGCCCCAACGCAGGTACCAGGCCCGAGTACAGTGCAGAGCCGGACGCAAGCGTCAAAAGGAGCTTGTGAACCCTTGCCATATGTCCTCCCCGATCATCCGTAACCACGCAACTGGCTCCTGATATCCCACCCGGGCATCCTCGAAGCGACGTGAAATACGTTGACCTCAACACAACAATGATAGTGGGTGGAGCTCCTTATCCATTCCACTCGAGACCTACAGCTTCGGGCTCTCCGCTCCCTCGCCCGGAATAATGGCAGCTGGCCACAAACCTGAGCTGTAGCTTACTCCACTATAGGAAAGATTTCGCTAGGGGCTTGACAAAAATTTCATCGTGCGATTTGCACGCTCAACGCCTTGCAGGACGCACGCCCCAAGCCGGCACGACGGCCATCATGAAGAGTAGCGCAACCAGCCAGAAGCTCTGCTCGAATGCCAGCACTTCGGCTGCAGCATCGCCGCCACCCGCTGCGTGGCGCCACTCGATAAAGAAGGTCAGCAGATTGACACCAAAGGCGCCACCCAGCTGACGAACGAATGTGATAGCACCCGCTCCCAGCGCCAGCTCTTCCGAGCTGAGGACGTCCAGCGCCCCCGTACTCATCGCCGGCAGGAGCAAACCGAGCCCCAGCCGGCCGACACAGGCCCAGCCGCAGAGCGCCAGAAACGAAGCCCCGTGCCCCGCCAACCCAAGACCCGCCGACGACAACGCGAACACCAGGAGACCGAACACCAGCATGGAGGCAGCCGACAGGCGGTCGCTCGCCCAGCCACCAATAAAGGACGCCAGCCCCAGCACCACGCCAGTCGGCAGCATCAGAAGGCCGGCCCTTCCGGCGCTATAACCCTCTACCGTCTGCAGGTAGAGCGGGATCAGGTAGGTGGAGCCATACAGCCCAAGGCCAAGGACCAGGGCGACCCAGCTCGCCTTGCGAAATGCGGCGTGGCGCCAGAGTTGCAGCGGCAGCAGAGGGCGTTCGCAGGTGCGACTGCGGCGCAGGAAGGCCACGGTGCATGCCACGCCAAGTAACCCTGGCAGCCATGCACTGGGGGCCAGCCAGCCGAAACGCTGGGCTTCGGCCAAGGAACCAAGCAAGGCGAACAGCGCAACGCTCAGGAGAGTGAAAGCTGGCAGGTCGACGCCTGGCGTGTTGCGGTCGCGTACGCTGGGCATCAGCCATTGGGCACCGGTCAGCGCGAGGAGACAGAGCGGCAGCGGCAACCAGAACACCGCACCCCAGCCGAAATGGTCGATCAGGTAGCCACCGATGGTCGGCCCGAGCGTCGGCGCCACCATGATGCCCAGCCCGTAGATGCCCAGGGCCATGCCACGACCGCCTTCGGAATAGACGCGAAAGATCAGCACCATCGCCAGCGGCTGGGTGATGCCAGCGCAAGCCCCCATGACGATGCGTAGGGCGATTAGCTGCCAGGCCGATGTGGCCACCAGGGCCAGGAGCGATGCCAGGCAGAACAGGCCGAGCCCGAACTGCACCGTGCGCCGTGCACCCAGCCGCGCCTGGCACCAGGCTGCCAGCAACAGACCAGCCGTCATGGCGGCGAGGAATCCGGTGGAAAGCCATTGCGCCAGCGGCCGGCCGATACCGAAGTCGGCCATGATCGCCGGCAATGCAACGTTGATACTGGTGGAGGCGAGGATCATCGCCATGCTGCCGAGCATCAGCAGGCCCAGCAGCCATTGCGGATAGCGGGCGCCGAAGCGCTCGTGAAGCGCCTCGAGGTCCTGCCCCATCAGAGGCGATCCAGGTTCGTCAGAATCCGCGCGTGAACCTGCTGGCAACGGCGCAGCTCTTCATCCTCGATACCGGCGAAGAGTTCCTGGCGCAGTTGGCTGGAGATGGCTTCGATCTTTTCGATCAGGGGACGGGCCGGCGGGCACAGGGCGATCTTCTTCGCCCGGCGATCTTCGGCAACGGCCATGCGCTGGATCAGCCCCTGTGCCTCAAGGCTATCCAGCAGGCGGGCCAGGGTCGGGCCTTCGACGCCGACGCTCTTGGCCAGCTCGCGCTGGGTGGGCAAGTCGTCCTCGAAACGGGACAGGTGCAGCAATACCAGCCAGCGGGCCTGGGACAGCCCCATGCCGGCCAGACGGCGGTCGAGTTCGGCGCGCCACGCGCGGGACATCTGTGCGAGCTGCATGGCGAAACGGTGTTGATCGGGGTAGGACATCGAAATTGACTCGGACTTCTTATACTAATAATTAGCCAGCTAATCATAGCCGCAAGCCGCGAGCAAGTCCCCCCGCCCTACCACTTGACGTACTGGTCCTCGACAAAACCCCACATCCTGTCGATCTGCACAGGCGCACGCCCCGCCGGTCGCAGGGTGCCACTGAATCGGCCGAACACCTGCCTGAAATTACTCGCAATGAAACCGAGGTTCAGGCGTTCCTCATGCAAGCCCTCACCGACGAAAGTCAGCTCGACCTGACCATCAAGGGAAGCGACGCTCCAGGTCTTCAGCGGCTGGTGGCGGTCGAAGGCAAAACGAACCGTATCGACCTTGATCAGCTCCCCATCCAGCCAGTAGCAGTTTTCGGTGAAGCTGGTCTCGTTCACCCCGCAGGACAGGTTCAAGCCGATCCGCAGCCCGTCAGCCAGGCCGGACAGGCAGGCCCAGTTCCAGTTGGTTTCCGGGCGCATATAGCCCGCGGACCAGTCGTGATGGGCAAACGCACCAATCTCTGCAAGATCGAAGTTCCCCAGCGCGCTGCTCACCTGGCCGCTACAGGCGACGCCCGCCACCTTCTGCGCGTACACCCAGCCATTCACCGCTGTCTGCGTGCAGATGCACATGGGCTGGAACGCCGGCTCCCGCTCGCTGAACGACGCATCGATGCGCGTACCGTCATCCAGTTCCACCAGCAGGCGCTTTTCGCCGGTATCGGAACGGTTCTCCAGGCGCAGCAGGTTGCGGCCCTGGCGCAACTCGCAGATGCCCTCGTCCGGCGACTGCGAGAACGAAGTGCCCAAGCCCAGCGGCAACTTGAACTGGCGCTCGATCATGCGCCCGCTGGCCGGATGGAAGAGGTAGACGAAGCCAACACCCACCAGGCTGAGGTTGGCCAGGGCGCACCCGCCGATCAGCTCGCTGCCGAGCAGGCCGAAGTACTGGAACTGATGGAAGCGCCGCCACTTGGCCAATGCGCCCAGACGACGCCCCATGGGCGATCGGAAGTCGAAGTCGCGGTAGTTGATGAGGCCCGGTGCGGCGGGAAAGATGCCGTAGTGCGGCTGGCCGTCAGCCTGGATCAGCTTGTCCATGCGGATCGCTCGATGCGGGAAGAGCGGCGATGCTAACACCGGCCAAGGCCCCGGACAGTCACGGCTCGCGCCATCCGGAGCGACGAATCGGGCGCTTGTCCGGGGGCTATTGATCTGCGCTCAGGCCACCACCCGATTGCGGCCGAAAGCCTTGCCTTCGTAGAGGGCGCGATCCGCATGCTCATACAGCTCATAGAGCTTGCCCAAGGGCATGCCCGGTTGCGGATGGACGCACGCGACACCGATGGACATGGTCAGCACCGGCGCTGTGGGTGAAGCCTCATGGCGGATGGACTGCTCTTCCAGCGCCGCCCGCAACTTCTCGGCGCAGCGACGCGCTTCCTGCTCCCCGATGTCATAGAGCAGCACGGCGAACTCCTCGCCCCCCAGGCGAACCGCCATATCCAGGGGCCGGCGCGCGGTGCCTTCGAGCACACGGGCCACCTGCTGCAACACCAGGTCGCCCGCCTGGTGGCCGTAGCGGTCGTTATAGGCCTTGAAGTGGTCCACGTCGCAAAGCAACAGGGCCAGGCCGTGCCGCTCACGCTGGGCTTGGCGCCATAAACGCTCCAGCTGCCGATTGAAACTGCGCCGGTTGTACAGGCCGGTCAGGCTGTCGTGATCCGCCAGCACCCGCATCAGGCGGCTGATGAGGAAATGCTCGCGGGACTTGAACTCCAGCAGGTAGCAACCGACCGCACCGGCGATGTTGCCAAAGAGCAGGAACAGCAAGTTGTTGATCAGCCTCGGCCAGGGCAGTCCGGCCCAGAGTTCCAGACCCACGTAGGCCAGCAGGATCACCAGGGACACGCCCAGCGCCTCCACCAGCCGCAGCCCCACCAGGAAGTAGGCGGCCATGCAGACCAGCAACAGGCCCTCGTAGGGAAAGGACGGGTCGCTGCGATGGGCGATGGCCACCACCGCCCCGGCGCCCACGCCCAGGGAGCCGATGCAGACCAGGCTCAGGGGGGCCAGCAGGTGCCGATGGCGGCGTTGGAGCATCAGCACGCCGCAGCCCAGGAGCAGTCCCAGCACGCCGAGCCGAACGGCCAGCATCCACCAGCGCGCCTCGCTGCTGACCAGGTAGAAATCGAGCACCGCGAACGCCAGCCAGATCAGCAGGCCGGCGCTGAGGGCGATGCGCTTGAGGTCGAAATTCTCTTCGAGGAAATAATCGCGATACTCGCGCTCCAGCGAGCGTGTGAAGCGGAGATGCCGAAATCCCAATGCCAGTTGGTCGGCATAGGGATTGGGACGAACGTCGTTAAGCCAGGCAGTATTGTTGTAGGACACGTCCACCCCTTCTGTCGGAGGCCTCTGACGCACATTAGCCGGTCGTGCGCTGCGTCACAAGTTCGTCGTTTTGCCCCGTCATTTTATCGACACCGGAATAACCGGCGTCGAATCAAGCCTCGAACTCCGCCTGCAGGGCCGCGCGCACGCAATGCAACACGCCGTCGGGCACGCGGCCAGCGAACAGCTCGGCCACCTCGGCCACGGGAGGCAGTTCGCCTTCGCCGTCAAGGAAGGCGTCCTGAATCTCGCCTAGCAGTTCTTCCGGTAGGTCCAACGCCTGTTCCAGGCTCAATTGCTGATTGCCGATGGTCTCGGCCAGCAGGCTGTAGACGTTCTTCTCGCTGCAATTGAGCTGACGGGCGATCTGCGCCGGCGTCATGCCCGCTCGGGCCAGGCTCACCAGTTCATGGCGCAGGTCGGCAACGGCACGTGGAGCCTCGCCGGCGCCATTGCCGTTGAGCACTTCGAGGAAGGCCTCGCCGTAACGCTCCAGCTTGCGCGCCCCCACGCCGCTGACCTGGGCCATTTCAGAAAGGCTGCGCGGCTTGCTGCGGAGCATTTCCAGCAGGGTTGCGTCGGGGAAGATGACGTAGGGCGGCACGCTGTGCTCTTCCGCCAGCTTGCGGCGCAACGTACGCAGGGCTTCCCACTGCTCGCGCTCTTCACCACGCACCAGTTGGCTGGCGGCGCTGGCGGTGGGCTTGGGAGCCTTGGTCGACAGGTCCCGGCGCAACTCCAGTTGCACCTCGCCACGCAGCAGCGGGCGGCAGGCCTCGGTCAGGCGCAGGCCACCGAAGCCTTCCAGGTCGACGTCCGCCAGGCCGCGGGCCACCAACTGGCGGTACAGGGTGCGCCAATCGCCTTCGGAAAGGTTTTTGCCCATGCCGAACACCGAGAGGTGCTGGTGGCCGGCGGAACGCACCTTCTCGTTGTCTCGTCCGAGCAACAGATCCACCAGATGGCCGACACCGTAGCGCTGACCGCTGCGGTGGATGGCCGAGAGCGCCAGACGTGCGGGCTCGGTGGCGTCCCAGGTCTGCACGCCATCTGTGCAGATATCGCAGTGGCCACAGGGCTGCGGCAGTTCTTCGTCAAAGTAGGCCAGCAGCGCCTGCCGGCGGCAGCGGGTCTCCTCGCAGAGCGACAGCATCGCGTCCAGCTTGTGCTGTTCGATGCGCTTGTGACGCTCATCACCCTCCGAGTTGCTCAGCATCTGCTTGAGCAGCAGCACGTCCTGCAGCCCATAGGCCATCCAGGCATCCGCAGGCAGGCTGTCCCGGCCGGCCCGGCCGGTTTCCTGGTAATAGGCCTCAAGGGACTTGGGCAGGTCCAGGTGGGCCACGAAGCGCACGTTGGGCTTGTCGATGCCCATGCCAAAGGCAATGGTCGCGACCATGATCAGCCCTTCCTCGTTGAGGAAACGCTTCTGGTGGAAGGCTCGCAGGTCGTTGGACAGGCCCGCGTGATACGGCAGCGCCGGGAACCCCTGCTCGGAAAGGAAGGCCGCCACCTCCTCCACCTTCTTGCGCGACATGCAGTAGACGATGCCCGCATCGCCGCGTCGCTCAGCGAGGAAGCCCAGCAACTGCTTGCGCGGCTGATCCTTCGCGACGATGCGATAGAAGATGTTCGGGCGGTCGAAGCTGGAGAGGAAACGCTCAGCGTTCTGCAGGTGCAGGCGCTGCACCATCTCTTCGCGGGTCCGCATATCGGCGGTGGCGGTCAGCGCCATGCGCGGCACGTTCGGGAAGAGTTCAGCCAGTTGTCCCAGCTGCAGGTACTCGGGGCGAAAATCATGGCCCCATTGGGACACGCAGTGGGCTTCATCGATGGCAAACAGGCCAATCTGCAGCCGCTGGAGGAAGGCCAGCATGCGCGGTTGCACCAGGCGTTCCGGAGCGAGATAGAGCAGCTTGATCTCGCCCTGGCGCAGACGGTCGGCAATTTCCCGCTGGGCTTCCGCGGACAGCGTGGAATTCAGCGCAACAGCCGGCACGCCAAGTTCGTCCAGGGTGGCGACCTGGTCCTCCATCAGCGCGATCAGCGGCGAAACCACCACCGTCAGGCCCTCGCGCAGCAACGCCGGCACCTGGTAGCAGAGCGACTTGCCGCCGCCGGTGGGCATCAGCACCAGGGCATCGCCACCCGTGGCTACACGTTCGATGATCGAGGCCTGGTTGCCGCGGAAAGCGTCGTAGCCGAATACGTCTTTGAGGATGCGCAGTGCCTGGTCGAGCATGGGGGTCTCCGGAACAAGCCGCGCATTATACGTCAGCCGCACCGGCAAATTGGCCACGCCTATCGCCCGCGCCTTTTGCCGCGAACCTCGCACTCGACTAGAATTCAGCGTCGTTTATTCCTCAAGGTAGTCCCACGATGTCCTTCGCTGAGCAACTGTCCCGCCTGCAAGCTTTTCTCGACGCCGATGATCTGCACGAAGAGGCTTTGGACTATGTGGCCACCCATGGCTACCTGAGTGCCCTGTCGATCTGCCCGGACCAGGTGCCCGAGCGCGAATGGATCGACGCCCTGTTCTCCGAGCCGCCGCACTACCGCAGCGACGCCGAGCGCGAAGAAATCGAATCCACCCTGCTGGCCCTCAAGGCCCACATCGCCCGCCAACTGGCCAGCGACGAAGACCCCGAAATGCCCTGCGACCTGGACCTGGGCGAGGACCCGGACGATTCCGACCTGCGCGGCTGGTGCATCGGCTTCATGGAAGGCGTGTTCCTGCGCGAGGAAACCTGGTTCGAGAACGCCGAAGAGGAAGTCAGCGAACTGCTGCTGCCGATCATGGTGGGCTCGGGCCTGTTCGACGAGCAGCCCGAATTCGCCGAAATCGCCCGCGACCGCAACCTGGTGGACGAAATGGTCGAGCAGATCCCCGAACTGCTGACCGCCCTGTTCCTGCTCTGCAACGCACCAGAAGAAAAACCCGCGCTGCTCAAGCCCCGCCACCACTAAGGCCGGCGCGCATGGCGCACAGCGATATCCAGCAGCAGCGCCACCCGGCGCTGCGCATGGTTCTCCTGATCATCGGCTGGCTCAGTGTCGCCCTGGGTGTGATCGGCATCTTCGTGCCGGTCCTGCCCACCACGCCTTTCCTGCTGCTCGCCGCGGCCTGCTTCGTACGCAGCTCGCGGCGTTTCTACCTCTGGCTGGTGGAACACCCGAAGCTCGGCCCCTGGATTCGCGATTATCTGGAGGGCCAGGGCATTCCCCTCAAGGGCAAGGTCTACGCCCTGGTACTGATGTGGGCCAGCATCACCCTCTCCTGCTTCCTCGTGCCCCTGCCCTGGGCCCGTGGTTTCATGCTCACCAGCGCCGTACTGGTCAGCATCTACATCCTTCGCCAGAAGACCCTGCGCAGCCACTGAAACCGGCCAGCGGCAAAACCTCGATTCCCGCCTAGACTCTGAGCATCCTGGGCGGAGAGATGGCGAATGCGGCGGCGATGGGCGGCAATGGGACTGCGGAAACCCTCGTGGCTGGCTTGGCAAGGCGGCTGCCTGCTCGCCGGGCTGCTGCTCTGCCTGGCCAGCGTGCTGGCCAACTGGGATTTCGACCTGATCCTGCAGAACGCCACCAAGCGCTATGGCGACCTCGGCCCCGCCAAGGGACGCATCCTCGCCTGGAGCGAACTGATCCAGGCCAGCATCGACCTGCCAGAAGGCGAGAAGCTCACAGCAGTCAACCGCTTCTTCAACCGCCAGTTCCGTTTCACCGACGACATCCGCACATGGCGCCAGAACGACTACTGGGCCACCCCCGTCGAGGCCCTGATCAAGGGTGCCGGCGATTGTGAGGACTACTCCATCGCCAAGTACTTCACCCTGCGCCGCCTCGGCATCCCCGCCGAGAAGCTGCGCATCACCTACGTCAAGGCCCTGCGCCAGAACCAGGCGCACATGGTCCTCACCTATTACAAAACGCCCACCGCCGATCCCCTGGTGCTGGACAACCTGATCGGTGAGATACGTCCTGCGTCGCAGCGCACCGACCTCTTGCCCGTGTACGCCTTCAACGCCGAAGGCCTCTACACCGGCGCCAAGCGTGCCGGGGATACCAAGAAGTTGTCGCGCTGGCAGGACCTGCTGAAAAAAATGAGAGCCGAAGGCTTCGCCATTGGAGAGGGTTAGCCCATGTCGTTACTCAAGCAACTGTTCCTGGCCATCTGCCTGCTGCTCGCGCTGGCCTTCGCCGGCAGCTTCCTCGCGGGCGTGGAAAGTTCCCGCGAGCAGTTGCTCAGCCAGTTGCGCTCACACGCCCAGGACGCCGCTACCGCCCTCGGCCTGTCCATGACACCTCACGTTGACGACCCGGCAATGATCGAGCTGATGGTCAGCTCCATCTTCGACAGCGGCTACTTCGCCAGCATCCGCGTGGTTCGCATCCCCGATGGCGGAGTGATCGCCGAACGCCGCACGACCACCACCAGCGACCAGGTGCCGAGCTGGTTCGCCCATCTGGTCAACCTGCGGCCCCAGGGCGGCGACGCGCTGATCATGCGTGGCTGGCAGCAGGCCGCGCGCGTGGAGGTGCTCAGCCATCCGCAATTCGCCTTGGCCAAGCTCTGGGACAGCGCCATCGGCAGCCTCGCCTGGCTGCTGCTTTGCGGCCTGGTCAGCGCCCTGGTCGGTGCCTGGCTGCTGCGCACGCAACTGCGCCCGCTGGACAACATGGTGCAGCAGGCCGAGGCCATCAGCCGCCGCGAATTCCTTGCCCTGCCCAAGGTACCGCGCACCCCGGAACTGCGCCGCGTGGTGCTGGCCATGAACCAGATGGTGGACAAGCTGCGCAACCTCTTCGCGGAAGAAGCCGCACGTAGCGAACGCCTGCGCGAAGAGGCATACCAGGACAGCCTCACCGGCCTGGCCAACCGCCGCCAGTTCGATATCCGCCTCGCCAACCAACTGGTGCCCAACGACCAGAACGCCGCCGGCTACCTCCTGCTGTTGCGGGTCAACGACCTCGGCGGACTCAACCAGCGCCTCGGTGGCCAACGCACCGACGCGCTGATCCGCGATATCGGGGAAATCCTCGGCAATCTGGTGCAGAAAAGAGGTAATCCCGACTGGCTGGCATCGCGCAGCCGCGGCGGCGAGTTCGCGCTGCTCTCCCCCGGCCTCACCGGGGAAGACACCGAGCAACTGGCGGCCGACCTCGCCGATCAACTGGAAAACCTGCATGCCACCGGCGCCAGTGACCGCAGCCCGGTTGCCCTGCTCGGCATCGCCGCCTACCGGCCGGGCGAAGACATCCAGCGGGTCATGGGCCGCGCCGACCAGGCCCTGGCCCAGGCGGCGCAAGGCACCGACCGCCCCTGGGTGCGCCTGGACGACTTCGACGCCCCACCAGGCCAGAGCCTGCACGACTGGCGCGCATGGATCGACGACGCGCTGAGCAAGGGCAAGCTGCGTCTCTACTTCCAGCCGGTGGGCCTGTGCACCAACACCGCCGAAACCCTGCACCACAAAGTACTGGCGCGTCTGCTGGATCCCCAGGGTGATGCCGTGCCTGCCGGGCGTTTCCTACCCTGGATCGAGCGCCTGGGCTGGTCCGCACGCTTCGACCTGGCAATGCTCGAACACTGCCTGGCACACCTGCAGCAGACACCATCGCGCATCGCCCTCAGCCTGTCCGCCGCCAGCCTGCACCCGGGCGAGCACCGTGAGCGCCTGCTCGCATTACTCAAGTCCCATCCCCAGCAGGCGGAGCTGCTCACCCTGGAGCTGGACGAGCGCCACCTGCCACCGGCCAGCGAACTCGGGCAGCTCTGCCAGGCGATCCGTGAAACCGGTTACGGCGTCGGCCTGCAGCACTTCGGCGGACGCTTCAGCCTGATCGGCAACCTCGCCCACCTGGGCCTTGCCTACCTGAAGATCGACGGCACCTACATCCGCGCCATCGACCTGGAAAGCGACAAGCGCCTGTTCATCGAAGCCCTGTTCCGCGCCACCAACAGCATCGACCTGCCGCTGATCGCAGAGATGGTGGAGTCCCAGGGCGAACTGGATGTGCTGAGGGAGCTGGGTATCCAGGGCGCCATGGGCCGCCTGATCGGCGCACCGGCGCCATGGCATGGATGAAGCGGGTAGCGGTTTGCGAGCTAGCCATACCCGCGCTGTCCTGCCGGAGGTTGGCGCAGAGCGGAGCGAAGCCCAACGGTGCCTGCACCGACTCCGAACGTTGGGCTTCGCGTAGCTCAGCCACAACCTACGAAAAACGTGCTTGTGGCAGAGAATTCATTCGCAAGAAATGCCTGGCCGCTCAATACGGCAAGCGGTAATCCTCGGAAACCAACTCCCCCAGATCGCCCACCTGGGAGCGGGTGTTGGCGCGGTGCTGGAGTTTGTGGCGGGCGGGGGCCGGCAGGTCGGTGTACTTCATCACGCCCCGACTCACCAACACCTGCACCAGATCCTCGATGACCCGCACCAGCTCCAGGTCTGAATACTGTAGAGACATCAAGTGATCATGCAGGCTGCGGCTGGCGAACCAGGTCCGGACTTCCGGATCGCTGGCCGGCATGCTCTGGGTCATGTTGTCGAAGGGTTCGTGCTCCACCCGCAGAACCCTGCCCTTCTCGTCTCTCTGCACATAAACCATGGTTCCTTCCTCACTCCCGTTCCAATGCCGGGCCCGCCGCGAGGGCGGGCCCGTGATACAGATCAGGCATCGGCCTTCAATGAACCGTCATCGAGCATGTGGGTGATCACCGACGCTGTGTCGGCCGCACCGTAGGCTGCCTGCAGGTTCACCCCCTCCAACACGATAGTCTGTCCGGTGCCACCCGGATTGGCCGCCGTATTGGTATCCACGGTGATGGTGGTGCTGGTGCCGAAAGCCATGGTCAGGAAGTCGTCCAGGCTTCCCACATTGCTGTGTTCGCCAGTCAGCAGTTGCGACAGGTCCAGCTTGTCCTGCCCCGGAGTGAAGTCGGTGATGGTGGTGGTACCGGTTTCACCGGCCAGCCACTTGAAGGTGTCGGTGCCGCCACCCCCCGTGAGCTGGTCACTGCCGCCATTACCCGCCAGCACGTTGTTGCCGCTGTTGCCGGTCAGTTCATCGTTGAAGTGCGAGCCGAGCAGGTTCTCCATGTCGATCAGGGTATCCAGCCCGCCGCCACCGGTGGTCTGCTGGCCAACCAGTGCGAGGTTCACCGCAACCCCGGAGGTGGCGTTGTCGTAGGAAGCCGTGTCGATCCCGGCCCCGCCGTTCAGCACATCGTTGCCCAGACCGCCCACCAGCACATCGTCCCCACCCATGCCCGACAGGTTGTCATTGCCGGTGGTGCCATGGATCACGTCAGCGGTCGCGGTGCCGACGAAGGTGGTACTCGCCTCCATGGTTACATGCAGGTTCTGGGTGGCCGTGGTATCGCCGTCGGCATCCTTCACCCCCACCTGGAAGTCCAGGTCGGTATCCAGGGTGTCTTTCTCGCTGGTGATGAAGCCGACATCCGAAACCTTCAGGACATCGTTGTCGGTCGCCGAGGAACCGAAGTCGGATACATCGTTCACATTGGTGGCGCCGCCATTGCCAATCACCGAGTTGAAGTTGATGGCTGTGGTGGTGGTGATGCCTTCGACGCTGGTGAGAATCTGGGCACCGTAGATCTGCCAGCTCTCTCCTGCCCCATTGAAGTCATTGCTCTCGATGACGATGGCACCGTCGTTCTGGTCCAGCGTAATGCCATAGGCAGCCAGCGCCACGCTGTTGGTGGTCATGATGTCGCTGCTGCTCACAATCAGCGCCCGCGTGGTCTTGGCCCCGCCCGCGCCGATCAGCTTGAGCACCACCACTATGTCTTCGTTACCGACCCCGTCGAACTTCAGGAACATCCCGGCAGCGCGGGCGCTCGGCTCGACGCCGACATTGCCCTTGGGATTGCTGGTGTAGAAGTTCAGGTCCAGGACCTCGCCCTTGCCCAGGGTGTCGCCGCCCACACCATTGGCCGTATTGCTCACGCTGACCCAAGAAGGGTTCTGGCTGAACAGCTCGCCATTGGAGAAGACCGTGGGGGTGGTGGTGCCCGCCCGCAGGTTGTTGCTGTCGGTACCGTCGCCCGGTTCGGAATAGCTGGTGTACTGGACGAAGAAATTGTTGGCCAACTCGACCACCGACACCGCCGGTTGGGTGTTGTCCGGCACCGTGCTGTTCAGCTCGTAGCCGGTGATACTGACAGAGGTGCTGGTCTTGAAGATGTTGAAGCCCTGGATGGGTTCGTCCAGCGACACCGTGTAGGTGCCATTGACCTTGTCGAACACCAGGGTGCCATTGGCCTCCACCAGGGAGCTCGGGCTCGCGGGGTTGGGCGCGTACTTGAAGCTGATGTCGAAGGTCGCGCTGGTATCCGACTCGGACAGCCAGGTCACTGCAGTCGAGGAAATGGCCGTGCCGCCGACATTGCCGCTGAGGCTAATGCCGGAAAAGTCCGAATCGGAAGCCGAGAACGGCCCGGTTCCACGGGTATCGGCCCCGGTGTCGTAGACGAAGATCCCCGACCCGCCTGCCGGATTGTTGCCGTTGGAGTAGACGAGGTTGGAGGCCGCGAGGATCACCGGCACATCGTCCTCCACCTGGATCAGCAGGTCGCCCGCCAGGGGCAGGTTGCCGCTGCCATTGCTGGCTTGCAGCGCCCCCGTCAGGTTCAGGGTGAGGAGTTGGTCGTCGCCGCCAGCGCCACTGGGATGATCCAGCGCGCCCAGCAGGGTGAAGGTGTAGTTGCCGTTGCTTTGCACCTGCAGGGTGAAGACGGTGTCGCTGCCCGCCGTGGCGACCAGGGTATTGCCGACCCGCGCGTAGGTAACTGTCACACCATCGGATGTCAGCGAAGGCATTGCCTGCGGCACGGCCGCCACGCTGAATTGCGCGCCGGCCGGCGTGCCCACCAGCAGCTCGCCGAGGTTGCCGGTGACCACGGTGGTCTGGGCGTCGCCGTCGGTGATCCCGCCGGGAAGCTCGTCCTCGTCCACCTTGCCGATCACCGGGGAGGCATCCTCGATCCGCACCGTCAGCGACGCGCTGGACGGGTCGCCGTCCTTGTCGATGATGTTGTAGGTGAAGCTCTCGCTGGTATCCGCCGCGACGCTTGTCGGCGCTGCGTAGGTCCAGGCGCCATTGGCGAAATTGAGGCTCAGGTTGCCGCCACTGGCAGTGGCAATGTTGCTCAGCTGGCTGCCGGTGATGGTGCCGCCGCCGCTCACGCTGATAGTAGTGGCACCGTCCCAGGTGTAGGTGGTGCTACCGATCTGGATGGACAGGACGCGGCCTGCTCCGTCGGCACCGAAGGCATCGTCATCACCACCACCCACGGCATTGTCATTACCCAGCAGGACATTGCCCGACACCACATTGACCGCCTGGCCACTGCCCTCTGCAACGTCGGCACTGTCATTCATCGCCTGCGGCGTATCGTCGTCGACCTTGATGTTCAGCACGCCGTTGACGCTGTCGCCATCCTTATCGGTGACCTGGTAGGTCAGGGCGAACTGCTGGTCGTTCTCCTGCCCGCCCGCGTCATGCTGGATAGGCGCGAGCTGGGTGACGGTGTAGGCGCCGCTGGTACTGTCGAGGGTCACCTTGAGGACCGACGTGGTGCCCTGCTTGATCAGCAGGTCGCTACCGGATTTTTCGTAGACGAAACCGCTGGGGCTGCCCGTGGTCAGCCACTGAACGCTGCCGCCGCCGTCCGCGCCAAAGCTGAAGCCGACATTGCCGGAAGTGTTCAGCGAATCCGCATCGTCGCCCGAACCACCCGCGATGCCGCCGGGCAGTGCGTCGTCATCCAGTTGCACCAGGGCATTGCTGGTCACGTTCGGCGCGTCATCGCGGAAGCTGATGGCATTGCCGAGGTTAAGGGTCGCGCTGTCCTTGTCGCCATCGCCGTCGGTGATGGTGGCCGTCAGGGTGATGAGGTCGGCGGCGGACAGGCCAGTCACCTGGTCGGGACCGTTATCGGGCGAGTGCACGATGGCGCGCGTCTGTTCCAGGGTCACGCTGCCGTCGGCTGCGACACTCAGGCGGAAGGCCAACTGACCGCCTCCGCTCACACGCCCGACGATGTCCGAGCCCTCCTTGGACAACAGGATGCTGTTGCCCGTCGCGGTGTCCCGCAGACCGCTGTCCACCGACGGCGACTTCACACCCAGGCTGTAGGTGATGGAGTTGCTGGCAGCCGCACCATCGGCCCCGAACACCGTGGTGAAGGCACCGGCAAAGCTGGTGCTGGCAGGGGTGCCAAGGCTGGTTTCGTCCACCTGCACACCCAATGCGCCAAGCCCTTTCACGCTGACATCGGGCACATCGTCGACGATGCCGATGGTCAGGGAGCCCGTGCCGGTGTTGCCGTTGGCGTCCGTCACCGTGAAGGTGAAGGTCTCGGTGAACTGAAGGTTGTTGCCGTTGTTGCCCGGGTCGACCTTGGGCGCGGACTGCAGGGTGTAGGTGTAGGAACCATTGCTGTTGACCACCAGCTGACCGTACTGGCCGTTGCCAGCCCCGGCTTGCAGGCTGAAGGTGTAGGGCCCGTTGCCACCGCTGCCCAGCAGGGTGCCGCTGGCGAACTCGTCGGTGCTCGACGGCGAGCTGCCGAAGCTCAGAGCCGCTTCACGCACGTCACTATCCGAGCCGGCCTGCACGCTCCCCACCACGGTGTAGTTGGAGACGTTGATGGTCAGGGTCGTGGTGCTGAAGTCGCCGTCGCCATCGACGATGGTGTAGGTGAAGGTGTCGACCGCCCCTGGCTGGCCCACGCTGTTCGGATGGCTGGTGTAGCTGTAGCTGCCATCGGCATGCAGCACCAGGGTGCCGAGGCCCGTGTCGATCGGCGTATCCACGCCACCGGAAACATGGGTCGTGGTATCCCCGCCGGTGCGCACACCCACGACGCCGGTAGTCAGGGACGGGCGGCCGTCGGCACCGAACACATCGGCGACCGAGCCCAGCCCATCGGCGCTGGTCACGTTGCCGTTCACCGTGGCGCCCTCGCCGACCGATGCGCTATCGGCCTTGGCAGCGGGCTCGTCGTCGACAATTTCGATGCGGACATTGTCCGATGCACTGGCCAGGCCATCGTTGACGGTGATGAGGAAACCATCGGTTTCCACTCCCAGACCATCGGTGGTGGCCTCGGTCAGGGTGTAGCTGAAGCTGTAGGTGCCGTTGCTGTAGCCGGTGATCTTCACCGTGCCGTGGTCAGCGGCAAAGCTCTGCCCAACCAGGCTGGCGAAGCCACTGGTGGTGAGGTCCACACTCAGGCTGCCAACGTTCAGTGTCTTCAGATTGGACAGACCGTCCGAGTCGGCCACCGTGAAGCTGCCGGTCGTGACATGGCTGCCATCGCCGAAGCTGGAGCCGTTCGGCAGGCCCTGCTCGTAGACCTTGGCCAGATTGCCCTGGGCATCCGGTGTGCTGACTTCCACCGTAGGAGCGTCGTTGCTGCCAATGATGGTGAGGGTCAGCGTCGAACTGCTCGGATCGCCGTCAGCATCCTGCATGGAATAGGCGTAATTCAGGCTCACCTGCTGGCCCGGGGCCAATGCTTCCACCGCCGCCGAACCATTGGCCAGGACGAAGCTGTAGCTGCCATCGGCGTTCAGGGTCACCAGGCCATAGGGCGTATTCACCAGAAGGCTGCCGTTGTCGCCGGGAATCGCTCCGGCCACGCCGTTCCAACTGGTGAAGGCCGTGGGCTGGTCGGCGCCGCCCGCATCGTTGTCCAGCACATTGCCGAACAGGCTGCCAACAGCGCTGCCCTCAATGATGCTGGCGCTGTCAGCAACGGCTACCGGAGTGTCGTCATCGACATGGATGGTCAGGCTGCCCGTGGCGGTATCGCCGTCGGCATCCGTCACCTTGTAGGCGATGCTGAAACTCACATCGTTTTCGTCCATGCCAGCCGAATGCAGGATCGGCCCGTTCTGGACGACGCTGTAGGCGCCGGTCGCCCAGTTCAGCGTCAGGGTGATGACCGTGAGTCCGCCCTGCTTGATCAACAGGTTGTCGCCGTCCTTCTCGTAGCTGAAGCCGCTTGGCGCGCCAGAGGTGAGCAGGCTGATGGAGCCTGCCCCATCAGCACCAAAGCTGTGCCCCAGGGTACCGGTGAGATTGGCGGTATCCGGCTGCACATCGCCCGTGCCGTCGGCATTGCCGAAGGCCAGCGCGTCGTCGTCCAGCTGCACGGCGGCATTGACGCGAACTTCCGGCGAATCGTCATCCACGGTGATGTTGAGTGAGCCGTTGGCGAAGTCGCCGTCGCGGTCGGTGATCGTGTAGCCAACCTGGAAGCTCAGGTCGTTCTCGTCACCTCCCAAGGTATGCATTACCGGCGCATTCTGGGTAACGGTGTAGGCACCAGTGAGCTTGTCCAGGGTGACGGTGATGACAGTCACCTCACCCTGCTTGATCAGCAGGGCGCTGCCGGATTTCACATAGGTGAAGCCGGCGGGTGCGCCACTGCTCTGCAGCTCGATCGTGCCCGCACCGTCGGCGCCGAAGCTGTGGCCGATGACGCCGCTGGTGTTCTGCGTATCGGGCGTGACATCGCCCACGCCGTCGGGGTTGCCATGAGGCAAGGCATCGTCGTCGAGGCCGACCTTCACATAGGGAGCGATGCTGGGTGCGCCGTCCCTGAAGCTGATGGCGTTGCCCAGGTCGAGGGACGCGCTGTCCTTGTCACCATCGCCATCGGTGATGGTGGCGGTCAGGGTGACGAGGTCGGCGCTGGCCAGGCCGGACGCCTGGTCCGGCCCGGAGTTCGGGGTGTGGAAGATCGCCCGCGACTGTTCCAGGGTCACCGTACCGTCAGCCGCGACGCTCAGGCGGAAGGCCAGTTGTCCGCCGCCAACCACACGCCCGACGATGTCAGTGCCCTCCTTGAACAGCAGGATGCTGTTGCCCGTCGCGGTGTCCCGCAGGCCGCTGTCCGCCCCTGGCAATTTCACATCCAGGGCGTAGGTGGTGGCATTGCTGGCAGCCGCGCCGTCGGCACCGAACACCTTGGTGAAGGCACCGGCGAAACTGGTGCTGTCGGTGATACCAAGGGTGGTTTCATCCACCTGCAGGTCGAGCCCTTGCAGGCCCTTCACGCTGACGTCCGGCACATCGTCGATGATGTCGATAGTCAGGGTGCCCACGCCGGTGTTGCCGTTGGCGTCGGTCACCGTGAAGGTGAAAGTCTCGGTGAATTGCAGGTTGTTGCCGTTGTTGCCCGGATTGACCTTGGGCGCGGACAGCAGCGTGTAGGTGTAGGAGCCATTGCCGTTGACCACCAGCTGGCCGTATTGGCCAACGCCCGCACCAGCACTCAGGCTGAAGCTGTAGGGCCCGTTGCCGCCGTTGGCCACCAAGGTGCCGCTGGCGAACTCGTCGTTGCTGGCCGGCTCGGAGCCGATGCCGAGTGCGGCTTCGCGCACATCGTTGTCGGAGCCAGCCTGCACACTGCCGACCACTGTGATGTTGGACAGGTCGATGGTCAGGGTCGTGGTGCTGAGGTCGCCGTCGCCATCGACGATGGTGTAGGTGAAGGTATCGACTCCACCGGCCTGGCCCAGGCTGTTGGCATGGCTGGTGTAGCTGTAGCTGCCGTCAGCATGCAGCACCAGGATGCCGAGGCCGGTATCGATGGGCACATCCACACCGCCGGAAACATGGGTCGAGGTATCGCCACCGACGCGCACGCCCACGACGCCAGTCGTCGGCGACGGGCGGCCATCGGCACCGAACACATCCGCCACGGAGCCTAACCCGGCGCCTGTGACCACGTTGCCGGTCACGCTGCTACCTTCGCTGACCGATGCACCATCCGCTTTCGCCAGCGGCTCATCGTCGACGATCTCGATGCTGACGTTGGCCGAGGCGTTGGCCAGGCCGTCGCTTACCGATACCTGGAAGCCGTCCGTCTCGGGGCCGGTGGCATCGGTCGTGGCCGAGGTCAGGGTGTAGCTGAAGCTGTAGGTGCCATTGCTGTAACCAGTGATTTGCACCGTGCCATGGGCGGTGGTGAAGCTCTGCCCCACCAGGCTGGCAAAGCCGCTGGTGGTGAGGTCAACGCTGAGGCTGCCGACACTGAGGGTTTTCAGGTTGGCCAGGCCATCGGAATCCGCGACGGTGAAGCTGCCGGTGGTCACGTTGCTGCCGTCGCCGGCGCTGCTGCCATCGACCAGACCCTGCTCGAATACCTGGGCCAGACCGCCGCCGGCACCCGGGGTGCTGACTTCGACGGTGGGAATGTCGTTGCTGCCGACGATGGTGATCGTCAGGGTCGAACTGCTCGGATCGCCGTCGCCATCCTGCATGGAATAGGCGTATTGCAGGGTGACCTGCTGGCCTTCGGTCAGGGCTTCCACCGCAGCCGAACCATTGGCCAGCACGAAGC
>NZ_JACXBU010000030.1 GCF_014700075.1 Pseudomonas sp. JM0905a
GACCCACCGCTACAGCCGCGAACTCGCCGTGTACCCCACTGCCAGCCTGGTGGACGGCAAGTACTGGCCGCCGGTGGGCCGCGTGGACAACGTCTATGGCGACCGCAACCTGGTCTGCGCCTGCCCGTCCATCGAGGCCTATCAGGACGCCTGAGCACAACCGGCGCGAACTCTGTGGGGGCGAATTCATTCGCTATGGGCTGCGCAGCAGCCCTCGGACAACGTCGTTGGGCAGGCCTGCGGCCTGCTTAGCGAATGAATTCGCCCCCACAAGGGCTCTACCAATCCGATACCGAACAAGAAGGAAAACCACCATGTTCCACAAGAGCCTGACCCTCTCCGACTTCGACCCCGCCCTGTTCGACGCCATCCGCCGCGAGGCCCAGCGCCAGGAAGACCATATCGAGCTGATCGCCTCGGAGAACTACACCAGCCCGCAGGTGATGCAGGCCCAGGGCAGCGAGCTGACCAACAAGTACGCCGAAGGCTACCCGGGCAAGCGCTACTACGGTGGCTGCGAGTTCGTCGACAAGGTCGAGCAGCTGGCCATCGACCGCGCCAAGCAGCTGTTCGGCGCCGACTACGCCAACGTCCAGCCGCACTCCGGCTCCCAGGCCAACAGCGCCGTCTACCTGGCCCTGCTGAACGCCGGCGACACCATCCTCGGCATGAGCCTGGCCCACGGTGGCCACCTGACCCACGGTGCCAAGGTGTCGTCCTCCGGCAAGCTGTACAACGCGGTGCAATACGGCATCGATGGCAATGGCCTGATCGACTACGACGAGGTCGAGCGCCTAGCCGTGGAGCACAAGCCGAAGATGATCGTCGCCGGCTTCTCCGCCTACTCCAAGACCCTCGACTTCCCACGCTTCCGCGCCATCGCCGACAAGGTGGGTGCACTGCTGTTCGTCGACATGGCCCACGTCGCCGGCCTGGTTGCCGCCGGCCTGTACCCGAACCCGCTGCCTTACGCCGACGTGGTCACCACCACCACCCACAAGACCCTGCGCGGTCCGCGTGGCGGCCTGATCCTCGCTCGCAAGAATGACGAGATCGAGAAGAAGCTGAACTCCGCCGTGTTCCCCGGCGCCCAGGGCGGCCCGCTGATGCACGTGATCGCCGCCAAGGCCGTGTGCTTCAAGGAAGCACTGGAGCCGGACTTCAAGGAGTACCAAACCCAGGTGATCAAGAACGCGCAGGCCATGGCCAAGGTGTTCGTCGAGCGTGGCTACGACGTGGTGTCCGGCGGTACCGACAACCACCTGTTCCTGGTCAGTCTGATCCGCCAGGGCATTACCGGCAAAGACGCCGACGCCGCGCTTGGCCGCGCCCACATCACAGTGAACAAGAACGCCGTGCCGAACGACCCGCAGTCGCCCTTCGTGACCTCGGGCCTGCGCATCGGCACCCCGGCGGTGACCACCCGTGGCTTCGAAGAGCCGGAGTGCCGCGCCCTGGCGAGCTGGATCTGCGACATCCTCGACCACCTCGGCGATGCCGATGTCGAGGCCCAGGTGGCCAAGCAGGTCGCGGCGCTCTGCGCGCGCTTCCCCGTGTACCCGGCCTGATCCCTCTTCCGGGAGTCGAGATATGTCGCTCAGCGTTTTCGATCTGTTCAAGGTGGGCATCGGCCCCTCCAGCTCCCACACCGTGGGGCCGATGCGCGCCGCCGCGCGTTTCGCCGAGGGCTTGAAGCGGGACCACCTGCTGGCGCAGGTGGCCAGCGTCCGGGCGGAGCTGTATGGCTCCCTCGGCGCCACCGGCAAGGGCCACGGCAGCGACAAGGCCGTGCTGCTCGGCCTGGAAGGCGAACACCCGGACCTGGTGGACACCAGCACGGTAGAACTGCGCCTGGCGAGCATTCGGGAAATCGGGTCCATCAACCTGTTGGGGGAGCGCCCAATCGCCTTCGTGGAAAAGGAGCACCTGGCGCTGATCAGGAAACCGCTCCCCTACCACCCCAACGGCATGATCTTCCGCGCGTTCGACGACGCCGGCATCCAGATCCGCTCTCGCGAGTACTACTCGGTGGGTGGCGGCTTCGTGGTGG
>NZ_JACXBU010000031.1 GCF_014700075.1 Pseudomonas sp. JM0905a
CGCGGAGGATCTTCGCCGCTTCGATGACTTCGCGCAGGATGGTGCCCGAACCCAGCAGCTGCACGTGGTGTGCGGCTTCCTTCTTGTCCTCTTCGAGGAGGTACATGCCCTTGATGATGCCTTCCTCGGCGCCTGCCGGCAGGGCGGGCTGGGTGTAGGCCTCGTTCATCACGGTGATGTAGTAGAAGATGTTTTGCTGTTCTTCGATCATCTGGCGAATACCTTCGCGGATGATCACTGCCAACTCGTAGCCGTAGGTGGGGTCGTAACTGCGGCAGTTCGGGATCACTGAAGCCAGGATATGGCTGTGGCCATCCTCGTGCTGCAGGCCTTCGCCGTTCAGGGTGGTACGGCCGGCGGTGCCGCCGACCAGGAAACCACGGGCGCGGCTGTCACCGGCCGCCCAGGCCAGATCCCCGACGCGTTGCAGGCCGAACATCGAATAGAAGATGTAGAACGGCAGCATCGGCTGGTTGTGGTTGCTGTAGGCGGTACCGGCGGCGATGAAGGAGGACATGGCGCCCGCTTCGTTGATGCCTTCCTCGAGGATCTGGCCTTTCTTGTCCTCGCGGTAGAACATCACCTGGTCCTTGTCGACCGGCTCGTAGAGCTGACCCACGGACGAGTAGATGCCGAGCTGGCGGAACATGCCTTCCATACCGAAGGTGCGGGCTTCGTCCGGGATGATCGGAACGATGCGGTGGCCGAGTTCCTTGTCCTTGACCAGCTGCGCCAGGATGCGCACGAAGGCCATGGTGGTGGAGATTTCACGGTCGCCCGAGCCGTCGAGGATGGCCTTGAGGGTTTCCAGCGGCGGGGTCGGGATGCTGAAACTGTTGGCGCGACGCTTCGGCATGAAGCCGCCCAGTGCGGCGCGGCGTGCCTGCATGTATTTGAACTCGGGGCTGTCCTCAGCGAAGCGCACGAAGGGCAGTTGTTCCAGGTCGGTGTCGTTGACCGGGATGTCGAAGCGGTCGCGGAACAGCTTCAGGCTTTCGATATCGACCTTCTTGACGTTATGGGCGATGTTCTTCGCTTCGCCCGCGCCAGTGCCATAACCCTTCACCGTCTTGGCCAGGATGACGGTGGGCTGGCCCTTGTGGTTGACCGCCTGGTGGTAGGCCGCATAGAGCTTGTAGGGGTCGTGGCCACCACGGTTGAGTCTCCAGATCTCGTCGTCGGAAAGGTCCTTGACCATTTCCTTGAGTTCCGGGGTGTTGAAGAAGCTTTCGCGGACGTAGGCGCCGTCTTTCGCCTTGTAGTTCTGGTACTCGCCGTCGACGACTTCGTCCATGCGGCGCTGCAGGGCGCCGTTGGTGTCCTTGGCGAACAATGGGTCCCAGAAGCGGCCCCAGACTACCTTGTTGACGTTCCACTGGGCGCCACGGAAGACACCTTCCAGTTCCTGGATGATCTTGCCGTTGCCGCGAACCGGGCCGTCGAGGCGCTGCAGGTTGCAGTTGATGACGAAGATCAGGTTGTCCAGCTTCTCGCGGCCGGCCAGGGAAATGGCACCCAGCGCCTCGGGCTCATCACACTCTCCATCACCGAGGAAACACCAGACCCGCTGCTTGCCGGCGGGGATGAAGCCGCGGCTTTCCAGGTACTTCATGAAACGCGCCTGGTAGATGGCCTGGATCGGGCCGAGGCCCATGGACACGGTGGGGAACTGCCAGAAGTCCGGCATCAGCCAGGGGTGCGGATAGGAGGACAGGCCCTTGCCGTCCACTTCCTGGCGGAAGTTGACCATCTGGTCTTCGGTGATGCGGCCTTCCATGAAGGCGCGGGCGT
>NZ_JACXBU010000032.1 GCF_014700075.1 Pseudomonas sp. JM0905a
TTCCCCCAGTGGAACTGCAATTGCCGCAACTGCCGGGGCGTACGCAGCGGCAAGGTCCGCGCCCAGCCGCGCAGCCAGTCGTCCATCGCCCTCAGCGCCAACGGCATCGACTGGGTGCTGTGCAACGCCTCGCCGGATATCCGCGCCCAGCTCGAGGCCTTCCCGCCGTTGCAGCCGGCGCGCCATCTGCGCGATACCGGCATCGCCGCGATCATCCTGATGGACAGCCAGATCGACCACGTCACCGGCCTCTTGAGCCTGCGCGAGGGCTGCCCGCACCAGGTCTGGTGCACCGACATGGTCCACCAGGACCTCACCAGCGGCTTTCCGCTGTTCAGCATGCTCCGGCACTGGAACGGTGGCCTGGACTGGCAGCCCATCGACCTCGCCGCACCGTCCTTCGCGATCCCCGCCTGCGCCGGCCTCAAATTCACCGCCATCCCCCTGCGCAGCAGCGCACCGCCGTACTCGCCGCATCGCGGCAACCCGCATCCCGGTGACAACATCGGCCTGTTCATCGAGGACCTGGCGAGCGGCGGCACGCTGTTCTACGCCCCCGGTCTGGGCCAGGTGGATGAACACCTGCTCGACTGGATGCGCCGCGCCGACTGCCTGCTGGTGGACGGCACGCTCTGGCGTGACGACGAGCTGCGTCACTGCGAGGTGGGCGACAAGCTCGGCCGCGAGATGGGCCACCTGCCGCAGAGCGGCCCCGGCGGGATGATCGAGGTGCTCGACGGCCTCAAGGGGCCACGCAAGGTACTCATCCACATCAACAACACCAACCCGATCCTCGACGTCGACTCCGCCGAGCGCGCCGAACTCGGCCGCCACGGCATCGAAGTGGCCTGGGACGGCATGAGCATCGTGCTGTAACGCACCACGAACCCAACAAGGTGCGCACGGCGCACCCTACGAGGACCCCGAGCATGAGCCAGACCGCCATGACTCCCGCCGAATTCGAGCAGGCCCTGCGCGCCAAGGGCGCCTACTACCACAGCCACCACCCGTACCACGTACGCCTGTACGAGGGCCGCGCCACTCGCGCGCAGATCCAGGGCTGGGTGGCCAACCGTTTCTACTACCAGGTGAACATTCCGCTGAAGGATGCCGCCATCCTCGCCAATTGCCCGGACCGCGACACCCGCCGTGAGTGGATCCAGCGCATCCAGGACCACGACGGCGCGCCCGGCGAGGCCGGTGGCATCGAGGCCTGGCTGCGCCTGGCCGAGGCGGTGGGGCTGGACCGCGAGCAGGTGCTGTCCCAGGAATTGGTGCTGCCGGGGGTGCGTTTTGCGGTGGACGCCTACGTCAACTTCGCCCGCCGCGCGAGCTGGCAGGAGGCCGCGAGCAGTTCGCTGACCGAACTGTTCGCCCCACAAATTCACCAGTCGCGGCTGGACAGCTGGCCCCAGCATTACCCCTGGATCGACCCCACCGGCTACGACTACTTCCGCAAGCGCCTGAAAGAAGCGCGCCGCGATGTCGAGCACGGCCTGCGCATCACCCTCGCGCATTACCGCACCTGGGAGGCCCAGCAGCGCATGCTGGAAATCCTGCAGTTCAAGCTGGACGTGCTCTGGAGCATGCTCGACGCCATGAGCCTGGCCTACGAGCTGGACCGTCCCCCCTACCACAGCGTGACCCGCGA
>NZ_JACXBU010000033.1 GCF_014700075.1 Pseudomonas sp. JM0905a
GTGTTCAGCCGGGGGACATAGGTAACGGGTGTCGGGAGACATAGGTAACGCATTTACGCTTACGGGATCCGTCGAATGAGGAGTTCGAGCGATGCCGTGGCAGGAGTGCACCACCATGTCGATTCGGCGTGAATTTGTGTGGTTGGCCGAACAGCCGCAGAGCAATGTCCGCGAGCTGTGCCGACGCTATGGCATCAGCCCGAAGACGGCCTACAAGTGGCTGAACCGGCACCGCGCGCACGGCGAGGCGGGGCTTGAAGACCGCTCCCGTCGGCCCTTGAACAGTCCGGCGCGCAGTTCCCCCGCGCTGGAGGCGGCGGTGCTGCAACTGCATCGGCGCTTTCCCTTCTGGGGCGCGCGTAAACTGCTCAGCCTGCTGCCGGCCGATGTTGGCCGCCCGCACCACAGCACCCTCGATGCCATCCTCCGTCGCCACGGCTGTCAGGTGCGCTACCACGCCGAGACGGCGGAGGCGCCGGCCATCCAGCGCTTCGAACACCCTCAGCCCAACGCGCTCTGGCAGATGGACTTCAAGGGGCATTTCCACCTCGCGGACCACCGCTCGCCCCGTTGCCACCCGCTGACGGTGCTGGATGACCATTCCCGCTTCGCCCTCTGCCTGGAGGCCTGCGAAGGTGAGCGCCTGGAGCTGGTCCGCCCCCGCCTGATCCAGGTGTTTCGGCGCTATGGCCTGCCCCAGCGGGTCACCGCCGATAACGGCCCGCCCTGGGGCTCAAATATCGCGGGCGGCTTGTCTGCGCTGGAGGTCTGGCTGATGCGCCTGGGCATCGAGGTCAGCCACAGCCGGCCCCATCATCCGCAGACCCAGGGCAAGCTGGAGCGTTTCCATCAGACGCTCAAGCGGGAACTGCTGCACCGGACCTTCAGGGATCTTGGCCATTGCCAGCAGGCGATGGACGACTGGCGCGCCCAGTACAACCAACAGCGCCCCCACGAAGCGCTCGGGCAGCAACCGCCCCTCTCTCGCTACCGGCCAAGCCTGCGCAGCTACCCTGAGCACTTGCCGGAGATCGAGTACGACCCGGGCGATCGAGTGCTCAAGGTTGGACGCATCGGGCAGGTCCGCTTCAACGGCCGGAGCCTGTTTGTCGGCGGCGGCCTGGCGGGAGAGCAGGTTGCCATCCGTCCGACCGCGACCGACGGCGTCTTCGACGTGGTGTTCATCCGTAAGACCGTGCGCCAGATTGATCTCAGGCAACCCAAGCCATGACTATCCACCCGTTACCCATGTCTCCCGACAAGCGTTACCCATGTATACCGGCTGAACA
>NZ_JACXBU010000034.1 GCF_014700075.1 Pseudomonas sp. JM0905a
ATCAGCGTTTTCGACCTGTTCAAGATCGGTATCGGCCCTTCCAGTTCGCATACCGTGGGGCCGATGCGGGCGGCGGCGCTGTTCGCCACGGCGCTGCGCGAGCGCGGCCTGCTGGCCCAGGTGACGCGGATCGAGGTGCGCCTGTACGGCTCGCTGTCGGCCACCGGTGTCGGCCACGGCACCGACCGCGCCACCCTGGTGGGGCTGATGGGGGAATGGCCGGATCAGGTCGACCCGAAACAGATCGCCCCGCGCATCGAAGCGCTGAAGGCCTCCCGCGAGCTGCTGCTGGACGGCAGCCACCCGGTGGCCTTCGACTGGCAGCGCGACCTGCTGCTGCTGGAAGAGAACCTGCCGTATCACCCCAACGCCATGACCCTGATCGTCGAAGGCGAGGGCGGTGAGTTGCACCGCGACACCTACTACTCCATCGGCGGTGGTTTCGTGGTCGACGAGGCCCAGGCGAAGTCCGGCCAGCTGGACCAGGACGCCACCAAACTGCCCTACGACTTCTCCAGTGCCGAAGAACTGCTGGAACTCTGCCAGCGCCACAACCTGCGCATCTCCGAGCTGATGCTGGCCAACGAGAAGGCCTGGCGCAGCGAGGCGGAGATCCGCGCCGGGCTGCTGAAACTGTGGGACGCCATGCAGGAATGCGTGCGCAACGGCATGGGCGAGGAAGGCATCCTCCCTGGCGGGCTCAACGTGCGTCGCCGTGCCGCGAAGCTGCACCGCAGCCTGCAGGAACTGGGCAAGCCCAACGTGATCGGCTCGACCATGAGCGCCATGGAGTGGGTGAACCTCTACGCCCTGGCAGTGAACGAAGAAAACGCCGCCGGCGGGCGCATGGTCACCGCGCCCACCAACGGCGCGGCGGGGATCATCCCGGCGGTGCTGCACTACTACATGCGCTTCAACCCCGAGGCGACCGACGACGACGTGGTGCACTTCTTCCTCGGCGCCGCCGCCGTCGGCATCCTGTGCAAGAAGAACGCCTCGATCTCCGGCGCCGAAGTCGGTTGCCAGGGCGAAGTGGGCTCGGCCTGCGCCATGGCCGCCGCCGGCCTGGCGGAAGT
>NZ_JACXBU010000035.1 GCF_014700075.1 Pseudomonas sp. JM0905a
TTCGAACGTAACAAACCGCACGTCAACGTCGGCACCATTGGTCACGTTGACCATGGCAAGACCACTCTGACTGCTGCTCTGACCAAGGTCTGCTCCGAGACCTGGGGTGGTTCGGCTCGCGCTTTCGATCAGATCGACAACGCTCCGGAAGAGAAAGCTCGCGGTATCACCATCAACACCTCCCACGTTGAGTACGATTCCGCCATTCGTCACTACGCTCACGTTGACTGCCCCGGTCACGCTGACTACGTGAAGAACATGATCACCGGTGCTGCCCAGATGGACGGCGCGATCCTGGTTTGCTCCGCTGCTGACGGCCCCATGCCGCAGACCCGCGAGCACATCCTGCTGTCCCGCCAGGTAGGCGTTCCTTACATCGTCGTGTTCCTGAACAAGGCCGACATGGTTGACGATGCCGAGCTGCTGGAACTGGTCGAAATGGAAGTTCGCGACCTGCTGAACACCTACGACTTCCCGGGCGACGACACTCCGATCGTGGTCGGTTCCGCTCTGATGGCCCTGGAAGGCAAGGACGACAACGAAATCGGCGTTTCCGCCGTTCGTAAGCTGGTAGAGACCCTGGACTCCTACATTCCGGAGCCGGTGCGTGCCATCGACCAGCCGTTCCTGATGCCGATCGAAGACGTGTTCTCCATCTCCGGCCGCGGTACCGTGGTAACCGGTCGTGTTGAGCGCGGCATCGTCAAGGTGGGCGAGGAAATCGAAATCGTCGGTATCCGTCCGACCACCAAGACCACCTGCACCGGCGTGGAAATGTTCCGCAAGCTGCTCGACGAAGGTCGTGCTGGTGAGAACGTTGGCGCCCTGCTGCGCGGCACCAAGCGTGACGACGTAGAGCGTGGTCAGGTTCTGGCCAAGCCGGGCACCATCAAGCCGCACACCAAGTTCGAGTGCGAAGTGTACGTGCTGTCCAAGGAAGAAGGTGGTCGTCACAC
>NZ_JACXBU010000036.1 GCF_014700075.1 Pseudomonas sp. JM0905a
GCCACGCGCTTGCCGCGCACCAGGGCCCAGACTTCGCTGTCCAGGGCGGCGTGGCTGGCGCTCACGTAGCCCATGGCCACCGGGGCGCCGAGGCTGGGGCCGAAGCCGCCGCTGGAGACGCGGCCGATCACCGTGCCGTCGGCATCGACGATCTCCGCGCCTTCGCGCACCGGCACGCGCTCCTGCGGCAGCAGGCCGACGCGCTTGCTCGGCACGCCGTCGCGCTGCTGGGCGAAGACCTGGCCGGCACCGGGGAAGTTGCCGGCGCGCAGGCCGTCGGCGCGGCGGGCCTTGGAGATGGCCCAGGCCAGACTGGCCTCAATCGGTGTGGTGGCGGTGCTCATGTCGTGGCCGTAGAGGCACAGGCCGGCTTCCAGGCGCAGCGAGTCGCGGGCGCCGAGGCCGATCGGCTGGACTTCCGGCTGGGCCAGCAGGGCGCGCGCCAGGGCTTCGGCCTGTGCCACCGGGACGGAGATCTCGTAGCCATCCTCGCCGGTGTAGCCGGAACGGCTGACGTAGCAGGCCACACCCTGCAGGTTCACGCGGGCGAACTGCATGAAGGTCATTGCCTGCACCTCGGGGGCGAGGCGGCCGAGCACCGCGGCGGCGGCCGGGCCTTGCAGGGCCAGCAGGGCACGGGACTCGAACAGCGATTCGATTTCGCACTGCTCGCCGAGGTGCTTCTGCAGGTGCGCCAGGTCCTGCTCCTTGCAGGCGGCGTTGACCACCAGGAACAGTTCGTCGTCCGCCAGGCGGGCCACCATCAGGTCGTCGAGGATGCCGCCGTTCTCGTCGGTGAACAGCGCATAGCGCTGGGTGCCCAGCGGCAGGTCGAGGATGTCCACCGGCACCAGGCTTTCCAGGGCGCGCGCGGCGTTCTCGCCCCGCAGGAGGAT
>NZ_JACXBU010000037.1 GCF_014700075.1 Pseudomonas sp. JM0905a
TGGCCCATGTGCGAGACGTCGAACAGGCCGGCCTGCTCGCGGGTGTGCAGGTGCTCCTTGAGCACGCCGAGCGGGTATTGCACCGGCATGTCATAGCCGGCGAAGGGCACCATGCGCGCGCCGAGTTCGAGGTGCAGGGCGTGCAGCGGGGTTTTGGCGAGGTCGGTCATGTGTTGCTCCAGTCAAAGTGGGTGCGGGGCAGGGCATCCCTCACCCCGGCCCTCTCCCAGAGGGAGAGGGAGTGAAAAGCGCGGTCCTCTGTAGGCGACCTGTTCAGCATTCGATGATGTTCACGGCGAGGCCGCCGCGGGCGGTTTCCTTGTACTTGCTCTTCATGTCGGCGCCGGTCTGGCGCATGGTGCGGATCACCTTGTCGAGCGAGATGAAGTGCTGGCCGTCGCCGCGCAGGGCCATGCGCGCGGCGTTGATGGCCTTCACCGAGCCCATCGCGTTGCGCTCGATGCAGGGCACCTGGACCAGGCCGCCGACCGGGTCGCAGGTCAGCCCGAGGTTGTGCTCCATGCCGATCTCGGCGGCGTTCTCGACCTGCTGCGGGGTGCCGCCGAGGACTTCGCAGAGGGCGCCGGCGGCCATCGAGCAGGCCACGCCGACCTCGCCCTGGCAGCCGACTTCGGCGCCGGAGATCGAGGCGTTTTCCTTGTAGAGGATGCCGATGGCGGCGGCGGTGAGCAGGAAGCGCTCGACGCCGTCGTCATTGGCGCCGGGCACGAAGCGGCTGTAGTAGTGCAGCACCGCCGGGACGATGCCCGCCGCGCCGTTGGTGGGCGCGGTGACCACGCGGCCGCCGGTGGCGTTTTCCTCGTTCACCGCCAGGGCGTAGAGGTTGACCCAGTCGAGCA
>NZ_JACXBU010000038.1 GCF_014700075.1 Pseudomonas sp. JM0905a
CATGCAGGATGGCGACGGCGATCCGAGCAGTTCGACCCTGACGATCACCATCGTCGGCAGCAACGACATTCCCACCGTCGAAGTCAGCACCCCGGGTGCCGGCGGCGGTCTGGCCCAGGTATTCGAGAAGGGTCTGGTCGATGGCAGCAGCGCCGGCGACGGCAGCAACGTGACCACCGGCAGCTTCACCGTCGCGGACTCCGATGGCCTGGCCAACCTGAAGACCCTGAGCGTCGGCAGCCTCAGCGTCGACCTGACCACCAGCGGCTTCGCCAGCCTGGTCGGGCAGAGCTTCACCACCGCCCATGGCACGGTGCAAATCACTGGTTACAGCAATGGCACCTACAGCTTCAGCTACACCCTGACCTCGGCCACGACCGATGCCGCTGGTCTGGAGACGGACGGCTTCCTTATTACTGTGGGCGACGGCCTGGCCAATGCCTCGGCCAACGTCAGCATCGAGATCGTCGACGATGTGCCCACCGCCAACCCCGACAGCGGCAGCCTGACCGAGAACGGCGTGCCGTCGAGCCTGGCCGGCAACGTGCTGGACAACGATGTCGGTGGTGCCGATCAGCCGAAGGCCTTCACCAGCTGGAACGGCGTGGCCGGGGCGACACCCGGCGAGAACGGCAGCCTGCTGGTGAACACCCCCTACGGCGTGGTCACCCTGAATGCCAACGGCAGCTACAGCTTCGTGCTGGCCAATGGTTCGGCTGCGGTGGAAGCCCTGACCGAAGGCCAGCAGGTCACCCTGCAATACGCCTATTCCATGCAGGATGGCGACGGCGATCCGAGCAGTTCGACCCTGACGATCAC
>NZ_JACXBU010000039.1 GCF_014700075.1 Pseudomonas sp. JM0905a
CCACCACGAAGCCGCCACCCACCGAGTAGTACTCGCGAGAGCGGATCTGGATGCCGGCGTCGTCGAACGCGCGGAAGATCATGCCGTTGGGGTGGTAGGGGAGCGGTTTCCTGATCAGCGCCAGGTGTTCCTTTTCCACGAAGTGGATCGACTTCTCGCCGCCAAGAAGCAGTTCCCCGCTCTGGCGGATGCGCGCCAGGCGCTCATCCACGCTTTCGGTATCGACGGTATCCGGTTGTTCGCCCTCCAGGCCCAGCAGTACGGCCTTGTCGCTGCCGTGGCCCTTGCCGGTGGCGCCGAGGGAACCGTACAGCTCCACCTTCAGGCTCTGGGTGTCTTCCAGCAGGCTCTCGCGGCGCAGGCCATCGACGAAGCGCGCGGCGGCGCGCATCGGGCCAACGGTGTGCGAGCTGGAAGGGCCAATGCCGATCTTGAACAGGTCGAAGACACTGAGGGACATGTCGCGCTCCTGAGCGTGCGCTCGGCTCTTTCTTATTAGTCAGCGTAGACAGCCCGGACGATCGGGCCCGAAGGTCCGACCGCCGAACTTCCATGTCTTGTCCAGGATTGTGGGAGCGAACTCATTCGCGAATGAATTCGCTCCCACAGGGGCTGGGCCGTCAGGCGTCCTGATAGGCCTCGATGGGCGGGCAGGCGCAGACCAGGTTGCGGTCGCCATAGACGTTGTCCACGCGGCCCACCGGCGGCCAGTACTTGCCGTCCACCAGGCTGGCAGTGGGGTACACGGCGAGTTCGCGGCTGTAGCGGTGGGTC
>NZ_JACXBU010000003.1 GCF_014700075.1 Pseudomonas sp. JM0905a
AGTCTTACCTCACAAGCACCCACACGAATTGCTTGATTCAGTTGTTAAAGAGCGTTTCGATCAAGTCTTTCGTCTCAACCGAGGCCGCGCATTCTACGCTAGCCTTTCTTGCTGTCAAGCTGTTTTTTCGAAATTTTCGTTTCTACTCAACTGCTTGCGCTTCCGATCCGATTCACTCTTCTCGTCAGCGGGAGGCGCATTCTACAGCGTTCAAACCCGCTGTCAACACCTCCGATTCAGCTTCATTCGCCAGTGGCGAACTGTTCGAAGCGAACCCGTCCAGCACTTTCTCCAAACACTTAACTCATTGATCTACAAGGAGTTTTGCTTGGCGACTGCGCCGGAAGTGGGGCGCATTATAGGGATGCAGAATCTGCCGTCAACACTTTTTTGAAAGTATCTTCAGCACGCCTTTCGTACCTATATAAGAAGGGCTAGATGACTTCCGCCTTGCGCAAGGCATCCACCTGCTCCGCAGCCAGGCCCAATACGCGCTGCAGCACGTCCTGGGTATGTTCGCCGAGTAGCGGCGGCGGCATGCGGTACTCCACTGGAGTCTCGGAAAGCCGCAGCGGACTGGCCACCTGCGGCACCAAGCCGGCCAGGGGATGTTCCAGCTCGACGCGTAGTCCGCGTGCCTGCACCTGGGGATCGGCAAATACCGCCGCCAGGTCGTTGATCGGCCCACAGGGCACGCCGACTTCTTCCAATGCACTCACCCATTCGGCCGTGGTCTTGAAGACGGTGGCCTGGCGAATCATCGGAATCAGTTCGGCACGGTGCGCCACTCGCGCCTTGTTGCTTGAAAAACGCGGGTCGTCCGCCCACTCCCGATGACCGGCGACCTCGCAAAACTTGCGGAACTGGCTGTCGTTACCCACGGTGAGGATGAAATTCCCATCCGCTGTCGGAAAATCCTGATACGGCACTATGTTCGGATGGGCATTGCCCAGACGCCGGGGCGGACTACCCGTCGTCAGGTAGTTCATCGCCTGGTTGGCCAGGCAAGCCACCTGCACGTCGAGCAGGGCCATGTCGATGTGTTGCCCCTTGCCGGTGATATCCCGCGAAGCCAGGGCAGCCAGCATGGCCACGGAGGAGTAGAGCCCGGTGAGGATGTCGGTCAGCGCCACGCCGACCTTGACCGGACCGGCCCCCTCTTCCTGATCAGCGCGGCCGGTGATGCTCATCAATCCGCCCAGCCCCTGGATCATGAAGTCGTAGCCGGCACGCTTGGCATAAGGGCCGAACTGGCCGAAGCCGGTGATGGAGCAATAGATGAGACGCGGGTTGATGGCCTTCAGCGACTCGTAGTCCAGCCCATAGGCCGCCAAGCCACCGACCTTGAAGTTCTCGATGAGGATGTCGGACTTCGCCGCCAGCTCGCGAACCAGCTTCTGGCCCTCGGGACGGGTGAAGTCGACGGTCACCGACTGCTTGTTGCGGTTAGCCGAGAGGAAATACGCGGCCTCGCTGGTATCCCGGCCATCGGCGCCCTTGAGGAAGGGCGGCCCCCAGGCACGGGTATCGTCGCCGGAGCCCGGCCGTTCGACCTTGATTACCTCGGCCCCCAGGTCCGCGAGGATCTGGCCGGACCAGGGGCCAGCCAGCACGCGCGAGAGGTCGAGCACACGGATATGGGAGAGAGCGCCAGCCATGGGATCACCTGGGTTCGCAAAAGGACCCGGGCCTCGCACCTATATATAGAAGAGAGGCCCGGCGGAGGATCAGAAGAACGCCTGGATGCCGGTCTGCGCGCGACCCAGGATCAGTGCGTGGACGTCGTGGGTACCCTCGTAGGTGTTCACCACTTCCAGGTTGACCAGGTGACGGGCCACGCCGAACTCGTCGGAGATGCCGTTGCCGCCCAGCATGTCGCGGGCCATGCGCGCGATATCCAGCGCCTTGCCGCACGAGTTGCGCTTCATGATCGAGGTGATTTCCACCGCGGCGGTGCCTTCATCCTTCATGCGACCCAGACGCAGGCAGCCTTGCAGCGCCAGGGTGATCTCGGTCTGCATGTCGGCCAGCTTCTTCTGGATCAGCTGGTTGGCGGCCAGCGGGCGGCCGAACTGGTTGCGGTCCAACACATACTGGCGAGCGGTGTGCCAGCAGGCTTCGGCGGCGCCCAGGGCACCCCAGGAGATGCCATAGCGCGCGGAGTTCAGGCAGGTGAACGGACCACGCAGGCCGCGCACGTCGGGGAAGGCGTTCTCTTCCGGAACGAACACGTTGTCCATCACGATCTCGCCGGTAATGGAGGCACGCAGGCCGACCTTGCCGTGGATAGCGGGGGCGGACAGGCCCTGCCAGCCCTTCTCCAGCACGAAACCACGGATCTCGCCGGCATCGTCCTTGGCCCAGACCACAAAGACGTCGGCGATCGGGCTGTTGGTGATCCACATCTTGCTGCCGGTCAGGCGATAGCCACCGTCGACCTTCTTGGCGCGGGTGATCATCGAGCCCGGGTCGGAACCGTGGTTCGGCTCGGTCAGGCCGAAGCAGCCGATGTATTCGCCGCTGGCGAGTTTCGGCAGGTACTTCTGCTTGGTGGCTTCGTTGCCGAACTCGTAGATCGGCACCATCACCAGGGAGGACTGCACGCTCATCATCGAGCGGAAGCCGGAATCGATGCGCTCGACTTCGCGGGCGATCAGGCCGTAGCACACATAGTTCAGGCCGCTGCCGCCGTAGGCCTCCGGGATGGTCGCGCCGAGCAGGCCGGTCTCGCCCATCTCGCGGAAGATCGCCGGATCGGTCTGCTCGTGGCGGAAGGCTTCCAGGACGCGCGGAGCCAACTTGTCGGCTGCGAACTGCTGGGCACTGTCACGCACCATGCGCTCTTCTTCGGTGAGTTGCTGATCCAGCAGCAGCGGGTCGATCCAGTTGAAGCTTGCTTTGGCGGCCATGGGGAGTGTCCTCGGTAAGCGGGGTTCAGGGGGCGGGCCATCGCGGGCCACTGCCTTATTAGTGTTGACGCATCCTAGACAGCCTAGGCCCTATCGGACAAACGAGGATTTCGCATGCTGTTGTGCTAATTTCTCACTCCGGAAAGCCAAACACCCCATTTTCAAGCCTTTATTTGTGAACCGGAGGTACAGCATGCGCCGGAAGATCCCCAGCACCGCCGCCCTGATCGCCTTCGAATCCGCCGCCCGCCACCAGAGTTTCACCAAGGCCGCCGATGAGCTGGCACTGACCCAGAGCGCCATCTGCCGACAGATTGCCGGCCTGGAGGAGTTTCTCGGACTGGAGCTGTTCCGCCGTTCGCGGCGCGGGGTAAAGCTGACCGAGGCTGGCCTGGCCTATTCACGGCGCATCGCCGCCCAGCTCGACGCGGTGGAGCGCGACACCCTGGCGGTGATGGGCCAGCAAGGTGCAATGACCGTAGAGCTGGCCATCGTGCCCACCTTCGGCACCCAGTGGCTGTTGCCCCGGCTGAAGGACTTCCAGCGCCTGCATCCGGAGGTGACGGTCAACCTGACCAACCGCACCCGCCCCTTCCTCTTCGCCGACACCGACTTCGATGCCGCCCTCTACTTCGGCGATGCCGAATGGTCGGGTACTCGCGCCGACTTCCTGATGCACGAAAACTCGGTGCCGGTCTGCAGCCCCGCGCTGCTGGAGGGCCAGCGCGGCCTGGACGCCGACGCCATCGCCCGCCTGCCACTGCTGCAACAGACCACCCGCCCCTATGCCTGGCGCCAGTGGTTCAGCTCCCTCGGGATGAACGTCGCCCGCGATCTCAGCGGTCCGCGCTACGAACTCTTTTCCATGCTTGCCCAAGCGGCGATGCACGAGATGGGCGTGGCGCTGATCCCGCCATTCCTGATCCAGCGCGAACTGGCCGACGGCCGCCTGGTGATCGCCCACTCCCACAGCTTCCGCAGCGACAAGGCCTATTACCTGATCATTCCCGAACGCAAGCTCGAATCTGCTGCCCTGATCGCCTTCCGCGACTGGTTGGTAGACGCCGCGCGCGCCTACCGGAGCGAGGCCGGACTGGACTGACCCGGCGCTGTAACCCCAGGTAGCACCACCCCACTCGCCCGCGCTCAGCGGACGGAGGAAGGCCCGTTCCAGGCACCGGCACAACGCACCTATCACCCACTCGGGTGATAGGTGAAATCGCCCGTTCAGGCAGTTATGGCGCAGGTAGCGGGCTGATTAGCATGAGGCCTCCCAAGACCCGCTCTGGAGAGCCGCATGACAACAAGAACAATGCGCGGAATCTTCCGGCCGCACACGCTGGCCGCCGCCATCGCCCTGGGTTGCAGCGCCCAGGCCTTTGCCATCACGTTCAATATTGGTGAAATCGAAGCCCAGTTCGACTCCTCCCTCTCGGTCGGCGCCAGCTGGGCCGTGCGCTCGCCGGACCCGGAGTTCATTTCCACCGCCAGTGGCGGCGAAGCGCTGTCGCGTACCTCCGACGACGGACGCCTGAACTTCAAGAAGGGGGAGACCTTCTCGAAGATCTTCAAGGGCATCCACGACCTGGAGCTGAAGTACGGCGACAGCGGGGTCTTCCTGCGCGGCAAGTACTGGTACGACTTCGAACTGAAGGACGAGCACCGCCTCTTCTATGACATCGACGATCACAACCGCAAGGAAGGCGCCAAGGCCTCCGGCGCCCAGCTGCTCGATGCCTTCCTCTATCACAACTACAACCTGGGGGACCTGCCGGGCAGCTTCCGTGTCGGCAAACAGGTGGTGAGCTGGGGCGAGAGCACCTTCATCGGCAACAGCATCAACTCGATCAACCCCATCGACGCGGCGGCCTTCCGCCGTCCGGGCGCCGAGATCAAGGAAGGGCTGATCCCGGTGAACATGATCTACCTGTCCCAGAGCCTGACCGACAATCTCTCGGCCGAGGCCTTCTACCAGTTGGAATGGGACCAGACGGTGGCCGATAACTGCGGCACCTTCTTCTCCACCTCGGACGTGGTGGCCGACGGTTGCGTCGACCGCCTGGTGGTCGCCGGCCCGGACCTGCCCCCCGGCGAGTCGAACAACACAGGTCCGGCCACAGGCAACAACCTGTACATTCCCCGCGCCGGCGACCGCGACGCCCGCGATAGCGGCCAGTTCGGCGTGGCCCTGCGCTGGTTCGTACCCGAATTCAACGACACCGAATTCGGCGCCTATGCGATGAACTATCACAGCCGCGGCCCGATCTTCTCCACCATCCGCACCACCACCCCGAGCCCCGCGATCATTCCGGGCGCCCCTGGCGCGCGCTACTTCATCGAGTACCCCGAAGACATCCGCCTGTATGGCCTGAGCTTCCAGACCAACATCGAAGGCACCTCGCTGGCCGGTGAAGTCAGCTTCCGCCCGAACATGCCACTGCAGCTGAACAGTACCGACCTGTCCTTCGCTGCCCTTGGCGTGCCCAACTCGCCGATCTTCGAAAGCGGCCATTCCCTCAACCGCGCTGGCGAGGACCTGCACGGCTACGAGCGCAAGCCGGTCACCCAGGCCCAGGTCACCGCCACCCAGTTCATCGACCAGGTCATGGGGGCGAGCCGCCTGACCCTGGTAGGCGAGGTCGGCTACAACCACATCGGTGGCCTGGACGACGACATCGGCGAACTGCGCTTTGGCCGCGACCCCATCTACGGCCCCGGCCAGTTGTCCGCCCAGGCCGTGTGCCTGGCACTCACCGCCGCCAGCCCGCTGCAGCGCGAGTGCAACGACGACGGCTTCTACACCAGCAGCTCCTGGGGTTACCGCGCCCGCGCCAGCCTGGACTACAGCAACGTCTTCGCCGGCATCAACCTGACCCCGAGCATCGCCTGGTCCCATGACGTGGACGGCTACGGCCCGAACTTCAACGAAGGCTCCAAGGCCATCAGTCTCGGCCTCAACGCCGAGTACCAGAACACCTACACCGCCAGCCTGTCGTACACCGACTTCTTCGGCGGCCACTTCAACCCGACCACTGACCGCGACTTCGTCGCCCTCAGCTTCGGCCTCAACTTCTGACCGCAAGGACTCCCAGAATGACCCAGAGAAGATTCCTGCAAAGCAGCGTGCTGGCCCTCAGCCTGATCGCCGCCAACGTCATGGCCGCCGTCACCCAGGAGGAAGCCGCGCAGCTCGGTACCAGCCTCACCCCGCTGGGCGCGGAGAAGGTCGGTAATGCCGACGGCAGCATCCCGGCCTGGACCGGCGGGCTGCCGACCAACGCCGCGGTGGTCGACTCCAACGGCTTCGTGGGCAACCCCTACGCCAACGAACAGCCGTTGTTCACCATCACTGCCGCCAACGCGGAGCAGTACAAGGACAAGCTGTCTCCCGGGCAGATGGCGATGTTCAAGCGCTACGCCAGCACCTACAAGATCCCGGTCTACCCCAGCCACCGAAGCGCCGCCGCACCCCAGCCCATCTACGATGCGGCGAAGCAGAGCGCGCTGAGCACCCAGCCGGTGGACGGCGGCAACGGCCTGTCCAACTTCGCCGACAGCCACTACTACGCCTTCCCGATTCCCAAGGATGGTGTGCAGGTGATGTGGAACCACATCACCCGTTACCGCGGCGGCAACGCCCGGCGCCTGGTGGTCCAGGCCACCCCGCAGACCAACGGCTCCTTCACGCCGGTGCAGTTCCAGGACGAGGTGGCCTTCCCGGCGGACATGAACGAGCTGGACAAGGAGAAGTCCGCCAACGTGCTGCTCTACTTCAAGCAGCGTGTCCTGGCACCCTCGCGCCTGGCAGGTAACGTGCTGCTGGTCCACGAGACCATCGACCAGGTCAAGGAACCGCGCCTGGCCTGGCTCTACAACGCCGGTCAGCGCCGCGTGCGCCGCGCCCCGCAGGTCGCCTACGACGGCCCGGGCACCGCCGCCGACGGCATGCGCACCGCCGACAACTTCGACATGTTCTCCGGCGCCCCGGATCGCTACGACTGGAAGCTCATCGGCAAGAAGGAGATGTACATCCCCTACAACAGCTACAAGCTGGAATCGCCCAAGCTCACCTACAAGGAGATCATCCAGCCGGGCCATCTGAACCAGGACCTGACCCGCTACGAGCTGCACCGAGTCTGGGAGGTGGTCGCCACGCTGAAACCCAACGAGCGCCACATCTATGCCAAGCGCCACTACTTCATCGATGAGGACAGCTGGCAGATCGCCTATGCCGACCACTACGACGGCCGCGGCCAGCTCTGGCGCGTCGGTGAAGGCCACGCCAGCTACCACTACCAGCGCCAGGTGGCGACCTACGCGGTGGAAGCCCTCTACGACATCATCGCCGGTCGCTACATCGCCCTCGGCCTGAAGAACGAAGAGAAGCACGGCATCGAGTTCGGCTTTGCCGCCACCGGTGCCGACTACACCCCAGCCGCCCTGCGCAACGCCGGCATCCGCTGACCCCTCCGGGCGCCCCGATCCAGGGGCGCCCCTTTCTTCCGCACCGCCGTGTTATGGCGCCCCATCAGCGCCGTGCATGCTGCTTCTAGCCCACCTGGGGCCGATCTAGTCTGCGAGGGTCCGGTTCACCCATAACAACAACTCCGCGAGAACCGCCTCATGCCCCGTCACGGCCAGACACCGCACGTCCTTCCGTCTCGCCTGCCACGCCTGCCTCCGGCCCATGTCCCGCGCCCGCGGCTGGTCGAACGCCTCGCCGCCCAGGATGCCCAGCTGCGCCTGCTCTGCGCCCCGGCCGGTTTCGGCAAGAGCGTGCTGATCAACGAATTCCTCCGCGCCCAGACCGAGCCGGTACTGGTCATCTGGCTCAACCTCGCCGGCCAGGCGCTGACGCCGGAGCAATTGCTCGCCCAACTCGCCGCCGAACTGGCCGAGAACGTCCCTGCCCTGCCCGCTGCCCAGGCCCTGCAGCAACTGCTGGCGCATCGCGGCGAACCGGTATGGCTGGTGCTGGACGACTACCCCGGCCATCCCCCCGCAGGACTCGACGACTGCATCGACCAGCTACTTGCGCGCGCCCTGCCCGACCTGCGCCTGCTGGTCAGCGTGCGCCAGCGTCCGGCCTGGAACCTGCCGCGCCTGCTGCTGGCCGGCGAGTTGCTGGAACTGGACGCCACCCAGCTTGCATTCGATCGCCAGCAGCACGAACAACTGGTGGAACAACTGGCGCCGCGCACCAGTGCCGCCCTGCGCGAAGAACTCTGGCAGGAAACCGAAGGCTGGTGCGCCGGCGTGCGCCTGCACCTCTCCGCCAAGGCGCCCACCAGCGCTAGCGGCAACCACTGCTGGCTCAGGGACTACCTGGACCACGAACTGCTCAACCGCCTGAGTCCTGAAGAAGCCAACTGCCTGTTCGCCCTGGCGCACCTGCCGAAGGTGTCGGCCGAGCTCTGCCAGCACCTCTGGGAGGACAGCGACGGCGCCGGGCTCTTCGAGCGCCTGCTGGCGCGGCAGGCCTTCTGCATGCCGCTGGACGAACACGGCACCTGGTACCGTGTGCTGCCGGCCGTGGCCCGCGCCTTGCGCCACCGCATCAGCGAAGCCGCCGCCACCCGCCTGCACCTCAGCGCTTGCCGCATGTTCATCGCCGCCGGCCAGGTGGAGGACGCCATCGAGCAGGCCCTCTGTGCCGGCCAACCGGAAGCGGCGGCCAACTACCTGGAGCGCCTCGGGCAGGAATGGCTGACCGGCGAACAGCACCTGGCCCACCTCCTGGCCTGGCGCGCGCGCCTGCCCGCAGCCCTGTTGGAAAGCACGCCGCGCCTGCTCAGCCTGAATGCCTGGGGCCTGCTGATTTCCTGGCGCCTGGACGAAGCCGAAGCCTGCATTGCCAAGCTTGGCCATTTCCTGCCGCAACCGACGGCGCTACGCAACCGCAAGCTGTTGGCCAACTGGCAGGCCCTGCACGGCGTGCTCACCGCACTGCGCGGCCAGTCCGTCGCCAACGCGCAGCTGCATTGCCGTGAGGCACTGGAGTACCTGCCCGAACACGACTGGATGCCCATCCTGTTCTGCTACTCCAGCCTGGCACGGGTGGCCATGGCCAGCGGCGCCCCCGAAGAGGCACAGCCCCACCTGCACAAGGCACTGGAGATCGCCCGTCGCCAGGGCAGCCTGCTGTTCGAAGTGCTGCTCAACCTGGACCGCATTCGCCTGCTCCTGCTGCGTGGTGAGTTCGGCCGGGCCCAGACCCTGCTGGAGCAAAGTTTCGCGCTGATCGGCCGGCGCAAGCAGGTGGACAGCCTGATGCTCGGCCGCCTGCACCTGATCCAGGCGGAATTGCACCTGATCGCCGATCGCCCCGACGAGGCCGAACGTGCCCTGCGCACCGGCCTGGAGCAGGCCCACGAATGCCAGGACCCTTTCGCCCTGCATGGTTTCCTCGGCCTGGCGGAACTCCGCGCCCGTCGTGGCCAATTCGACGAGGCCTACCAGGAACTGCGCGAAGCCGAACGGCAGATGCACTGCCGCCAGGTCTGGCGCTACGCCTACAGCGGTGTGCTGAACCTGCAGGGCATGCGCGTGCTGGCTCGCCAGGGACGCTGGGAGCGCATCGAGCCGGTCGCCCTGCGCATCCAGCGCTACTTCGAGGGCGATTGCCGCTGGATGGCGCCGCTGGACTACCCCACGCTACCCCTGCGCAACCAGCTGCTGCTGGCTCGCGCGCAACTGGAATCCGGGCGCGCCGAAGAGGCCGAAGTCATGCTCCAGACACTGCTGGAGCACTGCCAGGCGCTACAGTTCGTGCCCCTGGCCTGCGAAGTGCAACTCGCCCTGGCCACCACCTGGCACGCCCTCGGCCGTGCCGAGGCCAGCCAGCTGCAACGCCAAGCCCTGGAACAGGCCGAGCGCCTGGGCATGCAATGCCTGCTGCGGGATTACCCGCGTTGCGACAGCGCCGGCTCGGTCGACAACGACCAGGGCAGCCTGCTCAGCCAGCGCGAACGTGCCGTCCTGCAATTGCTGGCCGAAGGCTTCTCCAACCAGGAAATCGGCGGCTACCTGTTCATTTCGGTGAACACGGTTAAAACCCACACCAAGAAGATCAACAGCAAGCTCGGCGTGAAACGCCGCACCCAGGCGGTGATGCGCGCCAAGACCCTGGGGTTGCTGGTCTAGGGGCCTCAAGCGGCAACGCGCCTTGCATCCCCTGGCAGGGTGGAAATCCTTCCCGTGGTTTTCCGCCCTGCGTACGCAATCGCCGGAAAAAGCCGGCTCCCCCTGGTATCGCGTGCCCGAATTTCACCCGAGCGACATCGTCCGTTCCCATTACGGCACCCGCGACAAATTGGCGCAGCCCGCGAGGCGACTGGGTTGCACGCGAACTACCCTTTTCTTTGCCAATCGGCTGAAATCGCAATCCTGACTCTGTAGTCAAACATTTTCAAAAGCTACAGAACGCCCATTTTCCGCAGCCTTATGGCAACTATTAAAAAGTCTTACTAACAGTGCGCCAGCCATTAACGGCAGGATGTCACGTACCCAAAGCCTGTACTGGCGCTGCTTTGATGGATAGTCATTCAGCCTGGGGATGGAGACCGGCACCGGATTCCTCGGTGAAGACTCGCCTCCACCAGTGATGACGGGGTCTGGGAAGAACGCCAGGGACAACAAGTCTGATCGTGACTTGTAGTTATTGTGTCGTTTTACTCCAGAACTGCTTGAAGCAGTTGAGGTTCCGATTGCAGAATGCCGCGCCACCAGGTTTCGGCTGTTGCGATACCAGGCTGTTGAAAGGCGGATCCGCCTCGCCAGAGCACCATCCGCAGTGCACTGGTTCACCAGATCGATCACGCAGGAGATTTGAAGTGCACATCGGTGTTCCTCTCGAAAGCCATGCTGGCGAGACGCGGGTTGCCGCGACGCCCGAAACCATCAAGAAGCTGGTGAGCCAAGGCCACCGGGTGACGGTCCAAAGCGGTGCCGGCGTCAGCGCCAGCATTCCGGACAGCGCTTATGAAGCCGTTGGTGCCGTCATTGGCAACGACGCCGCCGCCTTCGGTGCCGACCTGGTGCTGAAAGTGATAGCCCCGACCGAAGGCGAACTGGCCCACATGCGTGCCGGCGCCGTGCTGGTGGGCATGCTCAACCCCTTCAGCAACGAGACCATCGCGCGCATGAACGCTCGCGGCGTCACCGCCTTCGCCCTCGAAGCGGCGCCGCGCACCTCTCGCGCCCAGAGCCTCGACGTGCTGTCGTCCCAGGCCAACATCGCCGGATACAAGGCCGTGCTGCTGGCCGCTCACCACTACCCGCGCTTCATGCCGATGCTGATGACCGCCGCTGGCACCGTTAAGGCCGCGCGCATCCTCATCCTCGGTGCCGGCGTAGCGGGCCTGCAGGCCATCGCCACGGCCAAGCGCCTGGGTGCGGTGATCGAGGCGTCCGACGTGCGCCCGGCGGTGAAGGAGCAGATCGAATCCCTCGGCGCCAAGTTCGTCGACGTGCCGTTCGAGACCGATGAAGAGCGCGAATGCGCCCAAGGCGTTGGCGGTTACGCCCGTCCGATGCCGGCCTCCTGGATGGAGCGTCAGGCCAAGGCCGTGCACGAGCGCGCCAAGCAGTCCGACATCGTCATCACCACCGCGCTGATCCCGGGCCGCAAGGCACCGACCCTGCTCCATGAGGCCACCGTTGCCGAAATGAAGCCGGGCTCCGTGGTCATCGACCTGGCCGCTGCCCAGGGCGGTAACTGCCCGCTGACCGAAGCCGACCAGGTAGTGGTCAAGCACGGCGTGACCATCGTCGGCTACAGCAACCTGGCCGCCATGGTGCCGGCGGACGCCTCCGCCCTCTATGCGCGCAACCTGCTGGATTTCCTCAAGCTGATCATCGACAAGGACGGCCAGCTCAACGTCAACCTCGAAGACGACATCGTTGCCGCGTGCCTGATGTGCCGCGACGGCAATGTCGTGCGTAGCAACGGCGCTCCCGCCGGGACCGCTGCTCCGCAAAAAGTGAACGCATAAGGATAGAGACCATGGACCTTATTTCCGACGGCATCTACAACCTGATCATCTTCGTACTGGCCATCTACGTCGGCTACCACGTGGTGTGGAACGTCACCCCGGCCCTGCACACCCCGCTGATGGCGGTAACCAACGCCATCTCGGCGATCGTGATCGTCGGCGCCATGCTGGCCGCCGCCCTCACCGTCACCCCGCTGGGCAAAGCCATGGGCACCCTGGCGGTGGCACTGGCCGCGGTGAACGTCTTTGGTGGCTTCCTGGTCACCCGTCGCATGCTGGAAATGTTCAAGAAGAAAGCGCCGAAAGCGGCTGCGGAGAAACACTGACCATGAGCATGAACCTGATCACTGTTCTCTACCTCGTCGCCTCGGTGTGCTTCATCCAGGCGCTCAAGGGCCTGTCGCACCCGACTTCGTCGCGTCGCGGCAACCTGTTCGGCATGGTCGGCATGGCCATCGCCGTGCTTACCACCATCGGCCTCATCTACAAGCTGGGCGCGGATCTCGCCACCCAGGGTATCGGCTACGTGATCGTCGGCCTGCTGGTCGGCGGTACCGCCGGTTCGATCATGGCCAAGCGCGTCGAGATGACCAAGATGCCGGAGCTGGTCGCCTTCATGCACAGCATGATCGGCCTTGCCGCGGTGTTCATCGCCATCGCCGCCGTCGTCGAGCCGCAATCCCTGGGTATCGTTGCCACCCTCGGTGACGCCATCCCGGCCGGTAACCGCCTGGAACTGTTCCTCGGCGCGGCCATCGGTGCGGTTACCTTCTCCGGTTCGGTCATCGCCTTCGGCAAGCTGTCCGGCAAGTACAAATTCCGCCTGTTCCAGGGTGCCCCGGTGCAGTTCGCCGGCCAGCACAAGCTGAACCTGCTGGTTGGCCTGGCGATCATCGGCCTGGGTCTGTACTTCACCTTCACCGGCAACATCGGCGCCTTCGCCCTGCTGGTCGCGCTGGCCTTTGTCATCGGCGTGCTGATCATCATCCCGATCGGTGGCGCGGACATGCCGGTGGTGGTGTCCATGCTGAACAGCTACTCGGGCTGGGCGGCGGCCGGTATCGGCTTCTCGCTGAACAACTCGATGCTGATCATCGCGGGCTCCCTGGTGGGCTCCTCGGGTGCGATCCTCTCCTACATCATGTGCAAGGCGATGAACCGCTCCTTCTTCAACGTCATCCTCGGCGGCTTCGGTGCCGAAGCGGATGCCGGTGCAGCGAGTGGTAGCAAGGAGCAGCGTCCGGTGAAGTCCGGTTCCTCCGACGACGCGGCCTTCCTGCTGACCAACGCCGACAGCGTGATCATCGTTCCCGGCTACGGCCTGGCGGTGGCCCGTGCCCAGCACGCGCTGATGGAGCTGTCCGAGAAGCTGTCCCACCGTGGCGTGAACGTGAAGTACGCGATCCACCCGGTTGCCGGCCGTATGCCGGGCCACATGAACGTCCTGCTGGCCGAGGCCGAAGTGCCTTACGAGCAGGTGTTCGAGATGGAAGACATCAACTCCGAGTTCGGCCAGGCCGACGTGGTGCTGGTGCTCGGCGCGAACGACGTGGTCAACCCGGCCGCGAAGAACGATCCGAAGTCGCCGATTGCCGGCATGCCGATCCTGGAAGCCTTCAAGGCCAAGACCATCATCGTGAACAAGCGCTCCATGGCCAGCGGCTACGCCGGCCTGGACAACGAACTGTTCTACATGGACAAGACCATGATGGTGTTCGGCGACGCCAAGAAGGTGATCGAGGACATGGTCAAGGCTGTCGACTAATACCTGTCCCGCGATACCAAAAACCCCGGCCTGGTGCCGGGGTTTTTGTTTGGGGACACGGTTTTGTCTTTGCTTTCCCTGTGGGAGCGAATTCATTCGCCAAGGGCTGCGCAGCGGCCCCCGAATAGATTGCGGATGGCAGACCTTCGGCCTGCTTGGCGAATGAATTCACCCCTACAGAGAAGCCGTTCTCCTCGCTGCTCCGACAAAAGACCCCAAATAGAGCCATTTCTTCGACCTTGGTATAGAAGTCGGACGTCCCTTCAGCCCCTAGACTGCGCGGCTCCTACCCCGTTGTCCGAGGTTTTCCCCCATGTACTCCGAGCGCGTGCGCCTGTCCTCCCTGCTGGACAAGGTGATGAGTGCGGCCGAGGCCGCTGCCCTGATCGAAGACGGCATGACCGTCGGCATGAGCGGCTTCACTCGTGCCGGTGAGGCCAAGGCCGTGCCCCAGGCGCTGGCCGCACGCGCCAAGGAGCAGCCGCTGCAGATCAGCCTCATGACCGGCGCGAGCCTCGGCAACGACCTCGACAAGCAACTCACCGAGGCCGGTGTGCTGGCCCGCCGCATGCCCTTCCAGGTCGACAGCACCCTGCGCAAGGCGATCAACGCCGGCGAGGTGATGTTCATCGATCAGCATCTGTCGGAAACCGTCGAGCAGCTGCGCAACCACCAGCTCAAGCTGCCCGACATCGCCGTGATCGAGGCCGTGGCCATCACCGAACAGGGCCACATCGTGCCGACCACTTCCGTGGGCAACTCCGCCAGCTTCGCGATCTTCGCCAAGCGCGTGATCGTCGAGATCAACCTGGCGCACAACCCCAACCTGGAAGGCCTGCACGACATCTATATCCCGACCTACCGGCCGACCCGCACGCCGATCCCGCTGACTCGCGTGGACGACCGCATCGGTGGCACCGCCATCCCGATCGACCCGGCCAAGATCGCCGCCATCGTCATCACCGACCAGCCGGACTCCCTGTCCACCGTGCTGCCGCCGGACGACGAGACCCAGGCCATCGCCGACCACCTGATCGACTTCTTCAAGCGTGAAGTGGAGGCCGGGCGCATGAGCAACAACCTCGCGCCGCTGCAGGCCGGTATCGGCAGTATCGCCAACGCGGTGATGTGCGGCCTGATCGAATCGCCCTTCCAGGACCTCAGCATGTACTCCGAGGTGCTGCAGGACTCCACCTTCGACCTGATCGACGCCGGCAAGCTGAGCTTCGCCTCGGGCAGCTCCATCACCCTGTCCGCCCGTCGCAACAGCGACGTCTTCAGCAACCTCGAGCGCTACAAGGACAAGCTGGTCCTGCGCCCGCAGGAAATCTCCAACCACCCCGAAGTGGTGCGGCGCCTGGGGATCATCGGCATCAACACCGCCCTGGAGTTCGACATCTACGGCAACGTCAACTCCACCCACGTGGGCGGGACGAAAATGATGAACGGCATCGGCGGCTCCGGCGACTTCGCCCGCAACGCCCACCTGGCCATCTTCGTCACCAAGTCCATCGCCAAGGGCGGCGCCATTTCCAGCGTGGTGCCCATGGTCAGCCATGTGGACCACACCGAGCACGACGTGGACATCCTGGTCACCGAACAGGGCCTGGCCGACCTGCGTGGCCTGGCACCACGTGAGCGCGCCCGGGCGATCATCGACAACTGTGTGCACCCGGATTACCGCCACGAACTGCTGGACTACTTCGAGCGCGCCTGCGCCAAGGGCGGCCATACCCCGCACCTGCTGCGCGAAGCCATGTCCTGGCATATCAATCTGGAAGAAACCGGCCGGATGCTGGCCAACTGATCCGGTCGGAGCAAAACAGTTATGGGCTTGTAACCATTGATTCTGACGGAGAGATCAAAAAACAGCTTCTGAAAATCCAGAACTGTACTGTTCAAAAGCCCTACTGCTCGCAATTTGAACAGGAAAAACTGTGGTTTCCCGTTGAATCACGAGTGATTCAACGGGGCACCTATACAGTTGCGTGGTTTTTCAGCGAAACAGTTGATAAGCATGCTAATAAAGACCAACACAATTTAGAGCAACTGTGACTACAGAGGCGGCTGTTCCGGGTCCATCATAGGCACCAGTTGATAACCAAGCCCCGCCACAAGCGGGAAGGACCTGCCGCCATGGAACGTACCCTCAGTTCCGACCTGATTTTCGATAGCGCCGAACAATCCCCGAAATCCTCGTGGGCCCTGCGCACTATTTCCACCCTGCTGCTGTGGCAGCGCCGCATCGCCAGCCGTCATCAACTGGCCATGCTGGACCATCGCCTGCTGGCCGACGCTGGCATCAGCGAAGCACAGCGCGAAGCCGAACTGAACAAGCCCTTCTGGCGCTAAGCAGTTCGCCGGGCCTAGAGGCCCGAATGCAACACCCCAGACAGAACCCGTCGCCGCCCGCGACGGGTTTCGTCGTTTCTGGGGCCCGGAATTCTCCGGCGACTGAAGGGTGCGCTGCGCGCAACGAAATTCCCGGACTTCCTGGTGCGCTCGGCGCACCCTAGGACGCAGCCCCAACACAGCTGCGCTGGATCAGACCAATACAGTTCAAAAGAAAACGTATCTGCTACAGCACAATTAATCCTCGCTGTGACTGCACAGTTTTCCTGCCGAACGAGATCATGGCCTTCCATAACCAATCCCCGCGTTGCTGCGGGAAGGAAAAGCGCCATGGACCGCACCCTTACTGCCTCTGCCACTGCCCAGTTCGAATCCAGCCGCCCGCGCACCCACTGGTACCTGCGCGTCTTCGCCACCCTGGCCCAGTGGCAGCGTAATGCGCGCACGCGGCGCCAGCTCGCCCAGCTGGACACCCGCGCCCTGGCTGATGTGGGGATCAGTCCGAGCGAGCGCCACCAGGAGCTGGAGCGTCCCTTCTGGCGTTGAGCACCGATGTGCGGCACACGCGTCGGAATGCATCAGCGCCTCCGACGCGCAGCCGCCACTCTCAGGCGCTTGGCCAGTACTGGCCTGGAACAGCCATATTGACTAGGCTTTCCCTCCAGCCGGCGGCATTTATCACGCCGCCGGCCCGGTCAGTAAAAGGAGCCCCCCATGACCTCTATTCGCCTGCTCAGCGCAGCCGCCCTGCTGGCGCTCGCCACCAGCGCCTCGGCCACCAGCTTCGTGGTTACCACTGACGCTGTGGTCAACGCCGTTGCGGCCACCTCGGATGCCACATCCGACGTCACCTCTTCGTTCAAGGACGACAAGATCGTACTCGCCGCCCGTGACGACGCCGCCAGCTTCGTCGCCAGCTCCGGCGACATCCGTGGTGCCCAGCTGGAAGCCGCGTTCAAGCACATCCGCAGCGCACAGCCGCAACTGGCGGCCAGCGACCTGCAACTGGCCCAGGCCATCCTCGCCCTCTGACGGCACCCTCCGGGCCGCGCACGTCGCGGCCCAACGGGCTGCACACCGCGTGCCGCCTGGCTCTCGTCCGCTCATTCCGCTAACCTTCGCGCCCTGCGCCCGAGGCTGAGAACTGCCGACGGGCAATTTCGTCCAATGCCTTAGAAATTTCCAACGGAGAGCTTCCATGCGCCGCTCGCTGTCTGTCGCAGCCATCGCCCTTTCCCTCGTTGCCGGTGCCGCCCAGGCCCAGACCCTGGTGGCGACCAGCAACATCATCGTCCGCGCGCTGGATCGCACCCTCGATTTCACCTCCGACACCACCACTTCGATCCGCGATATGAAGGTCGTCGTGGCTGCCCGTGACGACGCCGCCAGCTTCGTCGCCAGCGCCGGCGAGATCCGTGGCGCCCAGCTGGAAGCGGCCTTCGCCGCCCTGCGCGAACAGTTCCCGCAAGCCCGCGAGGCCAGCGACCTGGCCCTGGCGGAAACCATCGTCGCCCTCTGACCCTCACGAGCATCAGCCCCTGAACACCTGGTTTCGCCGAATCTGCCTGGGCGGTCTGTTACTGGCAGGCAGCGCTCAGGCCGAGTTGCGCCTGGCACTGGATGACGAAGGGCTGACCGCAGCCCAGCGTCAGGCCAGCCAGCAATTGCTGGACGAGGCCCTTGCGGCCCTGCCGCCGACCTTCATCCAGCGCCTGGATCGGGAAGTGGAAGTGGGCTGGAGCGATGACCTGCCGGAGAACGGCTACGGTCGAGCCACCCGCTTCGATGCCCTGGTGCTCAATCGAAACCTGCTGGCGAACCTCACCGACGGCAGCGCGGCGACGCAGAAGACCAATCGCGTACACGGCACGGTGCGCCGCGAACTGCTCGCCACCGTGCTCCACGAACTGACCCACCTCTACGACCGCGCGCGACTCTGGTCCGCCGCCGAGAAGACGCAACAGTTCCGCTGCCGCAACCAGGCTGGCAGCAACGGCCTGGTGGGCCTGCCCGGCGACTGCCGCGGGCAGACCGAGCGCCGCTTCACCCTGAGCGACGACCCGCGCCTGCTCGACCTCGCCGGCTGGCCGCAGTACGTCGGCAAGCGCGGCCAGCGCGAGCAGGACAACCACCAGGTGGCGCGCAGCCCGGATATCTACGAGCTGTCGAACCCCCGCGAATTTGTCGCGGTGAACATGGAGTACTTCCTCCTCGACCCGACCTATGGCTGCCGTCGTCCGGCGCTCTACCGCTACTACCGCGAACACTTCGGCTGGGCGCCGGAACGGCAAGGCACCTGCAATGACGGTTACGCCTATCTCAACGCCGGTCGCGACTTCGGCAAGCAGCCCCTGGGCAAGCTCGACCCCGAGCGCGTCTACGAGGTGGATTACCTGTTCGCCGAAGCCAACCAGAACTGGGTGAGCCGCTGGGGCCACAGCATGCTGCGCCTGGTGATCTGTGCCCCCGGCCGCCCGCGCGGGCCGGACTGCCGCCTCGACCTCGACCAGCACCTGGTGCTGTCCTACCGCGCCTTCGTCGGCGACGTACAGCTCTCCAGCTGGGACGGTCTCACCGGCGCCTATCCGTCGCGCCTGTTCGTGCTGCCACTGCACCAGGTGATCGAGGAATACACCAAGGTCGAGCTCCGCAGCCTGGCGTCGGTGCCGCTCAAGCTCAGCCGCGAGGAAGTGGAAACCCTGGTGGAACACGCCGCCGAGATGCACTGGAGCTACGACGGCGACTACTGGTTCCTCTCCAACAACTGCGCCGTGGAAACGCTCAAGCTATTGCGCAGCGGCACCGACCACCCGGCCCTGCGCGACCTCGACAGCATCATGCCCAACGGCCTCCTGAAGCTGTTGGAGGGTCGCGGTGTGGCCGACCCCACCCCCCTGGAAGATCCCAAGGAAGCCCTGCGCCTGGGCTATCGCTTCGACTCCTTCCGCGACCGTTACCAGGCCATGTTCAAGATCCTCCGCGAGCGCCTGAACGTGCCGCAGGAACAAGTGGAAGACTGGCTGGAACTACCCGCCGAACAGCGCCGCCCCTGGTTCGACGAGGCCGACCTGCGCGCCAGCGCCGCCCTGCTCCTGCTTGAACAAGCCGCTCAGCGCCGCCAGTTGCTGCTGGCCCAGGACGAGCTCAAGCGAAATTACCTCAGCTCCCGCGAACAGGCCGGGCAGACCCGTTTCGCCAAGGCCGGCGGCACCCTGGAACAGATGCTCGCCAACAGCGGTTTCCTCAGCCGCCCGGCAGAATTGCTGCAAGGCGGCTACGGTCTGCCGCAAAGCACCGAGTGGCAACGCCTGGAAGCTGAAAGCAGCAGCCGCCAGCAGACCATGCGCAAGCTCAACGACGACCTCGACCGCGAAGTCCGCAGCTTGCTGGAACCCCAGCGCCTGGCCGAGCTGAATGCCACCGAAGCCAACCTCAAGGCCATTGGCACGCACCTGCGCCAGTTGCACAAGCAGTCCGGCGGGTTGGTCCTTCCGTAAAGCACGCCATGTGCTCTCCGCACTCGGGGCCGTTGGGTTTCGCGCAGCTCTAGCCAACCTACGAAAGGCCCGCCAGTGCGTAAGGTGCGCCATGCGGACCGGCACCCCGTGCGGAGATTTCGGTGCGCGCAGAGCACCCTACGCGGTCCCGACTCACAGCTGCTCCTCATCCTCCTCCGGCAATTGCGGGTCCAGATGCAGCCAGGGAAGACGACTCTTCACCCAGATATGCCGGTTCGGCGGAGCGGTTTCGGGCCGGTCCAGGGTGGCTACCGTCAGGTCCAGGGTGTCCGGGGCGAGCTGGGTGAAGAACGCCAGCTGGCTGCCGCAGTTCGCGCAGAAGTAGCGGATGCAATCGGCGGACGAGGCGTACTCGGCCGGGGTACCGGCGGTCCAGCGGAAGCTCGCCAGGGGTACCGTGGCCCAAGTGGTGACGATGCCGCCGGTGGTCCGCCGACAGATCGAGCAATGGCAGTGGGCAACGTCGGTCAAGGGCGCCTCGACGGTGTAGCGCAGCTGCCCACAGTGGCAGCCGCCGGTGTGCAGGTCGGTCATGGCAGTCTCCGCTCGCGGGGTCCTGCTTAACGCTAGCAGGCGGTTGCGCAGGGCCGTCTGCATACCGAAGATGAGGGCTTCCCGCTGACTGGATGTCGCCGTGCTCACCCTCTTCCAGGCCCTCTGGCCCCTCTTCACCCTGATCGTCGGCGGCCATCTGCTGCGTCGCTGGGACTTCCCCGGCGAAGCCTTCTGGCCCGCCGCCGAGCGTCTGAACTACTTCATTCTCTTCCCCGCCCTGCTCTTCAGCAGCCTGGCCACCGCACCGCTCGGCAACCCGGCGCTACCCCGGCTGGCGCTGGCGGTGTTCCTGGGCCTTGGCATCGGCTGGGCCGCCTTGCTGCTGGCGCGACGCCTGCTGAACTGGCCGGCCTCGCGCTTCGGCGCCATCACCCAGGGCATCCTGCGCTTCAACACCTACCTGGGCCTGGCCGCCATAGGCAGCCTCCATGGCAAGGACGGCCTGGCCATTGCGGCGCTGATGCTGGCCCTGATGGTGCCGACGGTGAACCTGATGTCGGTCTGGGCCCTGACCGCCGATCGCGGCGTGAGCCTGCGCGGCCTGTTGCTGCCGGTGGCGAAGAACCCGCTGATCCTCGCCTGCCTGGCCGGCGCCCTGGTCAACCTGGCCGGCATCGGCCTGCCCGGCGGCACCGACCGCCTGCTCAACCTGCTGGCGGTGGCCAGCCTGCCGCTGGGCCTGCTCTGCGTCGGCGCAGCGCTACGCCCCCAGGAGCTGGCCGGCGAGGCTCCCGCACTGGCCTGGAACTGCGCCGTGCGCCTGCTGGCCATGCCCGCCCTCGCCTTCCTGGTGGCCCGCGCGCTCGGCCTGCCCGCCATGGAAAGCAGCATCCTGGTGCTGTTCTTCGCCCTACCCACGGCGCCCACGGCCTATGTGCTGACCCGCCAGCTCGGCGGCGACAGCCACCTGATGGCTGGCATCATCACCCTGCAGACCCTGCTCGCCGCCGGCAGCCTGCTGCTGGTGATGCGCACACTGTCCGCCTGAGGCCACGGAGGCAAATCCACCGTTCGTCGACAAATCCCTACCAGATCGGACGCGATCACCGCCGAAAGCTCGTTGAAAGGTTGGCGCCTTAGCATCCGCCTCCACTACCGGCACCAGACCGGTAACCCGACAACAACAAGATTGGTGATCGATATGCTCCGCTCCCGCTGCCTGCCCGGCATCTCTTCGTCCTCCCTCCGCACGCCTTCGGCCACGCGCTGACCGTCCTCGCCCCACCCGAATAACGTCCGGAGAACCGCCATGCTGACTCTGCTCGGCTTCGCCATGGTCATCTGCTTCATGTACCTGATCATGACCAAGCGCCTGTCTGCCCTGATCGCCCTGATCATCGTCCCCATTGTCTTCGCCCTGATCGGCGGCTTTGCCGCGGGCATCGGTCCGATGATGCTGGAAGGCATCGGCAAGCTCGCCCCCACCGGCGTGATGCTGATGTTCGCCATCCTCTACTTCGCCCTGATGATCGACTCCGGCCTGTTCGACCCGGCCGTACGCAAGATCCTCAAGCTGGTGAAGGGCGACCCGCTGAAAGTCTCGATGGGCACCGCTGCCCTGGCGCTGATCGTCTCCCTCGACGGCGACGGCGCCACCACCTACATGATCTGCGTTGCCGCCCTGCTGCCGCTGTACAGCCGCCTGGGCATGAGCCCGCTGATCATGGCCGGCCTGATCATCCTCGCCGGCGGCATCATGAACATGACCCCCTGGGGCGGCCCTACCGCCCGCGCCGCCAGCGCCCTGCACGTGGACCCGTCGGACATCTTCGTGCCGATGATCCCGGCCATGGCCGCCGGCGCCATCGCCCTGTTCGGCCTCGCCTGGGCCTACGGCAAACGCGAGCGCGCCCGCCTCGGCGTGCTGCACCTGCCGGATGACCAGATCAATCACGACGAAATCAGCGTGTCGCAGTACCCGGAGGCCCGCCGTCCCAAGTTGCTGTGGGTGAACGGCGCGCTGACCGCCGCCCTGATGGTGACCCTGATCGCCGGGCTGCTGCCGCTGCCGGTGCTGTTCATGATCGCCTTCAGCCTGGCCATGATCATCAACTACCCCTGCCTGCAGCAGCAGAAGGAACGGGTCGCGGCCCATGCCGGCAACGTGCTGGCGGTGGTCGGCCTGATCTTCGCTGCGGGCATCTTCACCGGCATCCTCTCCGGCACCGGCATGGTGGAAGCCATGTCCAAGAGCCTGCTGACGGTCATCCCGCCGTCCATGGGACCGTACATGGCGGTGATCACTGCGGTCGTGAGCATGCCGTTCACCTTCTTCATGTCCAACGACGCTTTTTATTACGGCGTGTTACCGGTTCTGGCCGAGGCCGCGAGCCATTACGGCATCAGCCCGGTGGAGATGGCGCGGGCGTCTATCGTAGGCCAGCCGGTGCATCTGCTGAGCCCGCTGGTGCCCTCCACCTACCTGCTGGTGGGCCTGGCCAAGGTGGAGTTCGGCGACCACCAGCGCTTCACGTTGAAGTGGGCGGTGATGATTTGTCTGTGTATCCTCGTCGCCGCCTTGCTGCTGGGTGTGTTCCCGCTCTTCGGATCACACTGACAGTCGCTAACTGACATTCGAACAAGCCGGAATTTGCGTAAGCTCTTTCCGGCTTGTTCGTGTTCCATCCCTAGACCAAGAAACTTGTGAGGATCAACGCATCATGGAATGGCTGACCAGCCCGGAAATCTGGGTCGCCTTCTTCACCCTGACCGCCCTGGAAATCGTCCTCGGCATCGACAACATCATCATGATCGCCATCCTCGTGGGCCGCATGCCGCCGCACATGCAGGCACGCACCCGCTTCTTCGGCCTGGCGCTGGCGATGATCACCCGCATCCTGCTGCTGCTCTCCATCACCTGGATCATGCGGCTCACCAACGACCTGTTCCAGCTGTTCGGCCAGGGCATCTCCGGCCGTGACCTGATCCTCTTCTTCGGCGGCCTGTTCCTGCTGTGGAAGAGCACCACCGAGATGTACCACAGCCTGGAAGGCGAAGATGAATCCGAAGCCGCGCCCAACGGCGCAGCGCGCAACTTCATCGGCACCATCATCCAGATCGCCATCATCGACATCGTGTTCTCGCTGGACTCGGTGATCACCGCTGTCGGCATGGTTTCCCACGTGCCGGTAATGGTGGCTGCGATCATCGTCGCCGTGCTGGTGATGATGCTGGCCGCTGGCACCATCAGCGCCTTCATCGACAAGCACCCGAGCCTGAAGATGCTGGCACTGGCCTTCCTGGTCGTGGTCGGTACCGTGCTGATCGCCGAGTCCTTCGAAGTCCACGTGCCGAAGGGTTACGTCTACTTCGCCATGGCCTTCTCCCTGGCCGTGGAGGCGCTCAACATCCGCATGCGCATCGCTCGCGGTCGCAAGGAAGACCCGGTGAAACTGCGCAAGGACATTCCTGGGCAGTAAGCCGAAGCAATGAAGAACGGGGCCGAATGGCCCCGTTCTTCATTGGGCACGAACAACCCAGCGCGCCAACTCATTGATTCGAAACGCTCCGCGGAATCATTAACGGCGTTGATGTTTTCTATGCCGAGTGATCACTTTTTAATCAGAACCCCATCCGTAACATGGGCTCCAGAAGAAGTTTCCTCCCCCCTTCACGGAGCCAAAGATCATGAAAACCCAAGCCTTCGCTGCCCTGTTCATCGCTGCCCTGAGCACCTCCGCCTTTGCCCTGCCGTCCGAGTCGCAGCCAGTGTTGGGTGAGTCGAAAGAAGCCACCACCCTTCAGGTCATCGACCCGGTTGCCGCCGAAGGTAGCTTCATGGTCCTGGACCGCGTGGCTGAAGGTGGCTCCGACCGCACTGGCGCCAACCGCGTCGCCGAAGGCGGCGCTGACCGAACCGGTGCCAACCGTATCGCCGAAGGCGGTGCCGACCGTCTGCTGAAAGCCCAGCGCATCAGCTGATCGCAGCCTGCAAAACCTCAAAGCCCGGCGGATGCCGGGCTTTTTGTTTGTGGGTAGGGTGTGACGGGCGCCCCCATCACGCGCCACGGGATCGGGCAACCCCATGCGGAAACCACCTCAGCTTTTTGCGCCAACTTATTGATCGGCAACGAGCACAAACCCCGGAGACGGGCTTTACTTGTCAGCAGGTGAAGAAAAAGTCAGGCACGCAGCGGTAATCAGTCAGGGCCGGGACGGTCCAACGATGACAATATTGTTACAGATCGCCTGCCAGGGCCGCCGCGTTCCCGCCCACGGGCAGAGCCGCCTTCTAGATCGCCAGGAGGGCCACCATGCTGACCTTGCTCAATCTCCTCTCGGCCGTCGCCCTGCTCATCTGGGGCACGCACATCGTGCGAACGGGCATTCTTCGCGTGTACGGCTCCAACCTGCGCCGCCTGCTCAGCCACAGCGTACGCCGCCGGCCCCTGGCCTTCGCCTCGGGTATCGGCGTCACCGCCCTGGTGCAAAGCAGCAACGCCACCGCGCTGCTGGTCAGTTCATTCGTTGCCCAGGGCCTGATGCTGCTGGCGCCGGCCCTGGCGATCATGCTCGGCGCCGATGTCGGCACGGCGCTGATGGCCCGGGTGCTCACCCTCGACCTGTCCTGGCTGTCGCCGCTGTTGATCTTCTTCGGGGTGATCTTCTTTCTCTCCCGCAAGCAGACCCGCCTGGGGCAGTTGGGGCGCGTCGCCATCGGCCTGGGGCTGATCATCCTCGCCCTGCAACTGATCATCGCCGCCGCCGAACCCATCACCACCGCCAAGGGCGTGAAGGTGCTGTTCTCCTCGCTGACCGGCGACGTGCTGCTGGACGCCCTGACCGGCGCGCTGTTCGCCATGGTCTCGTACTCCAGCCTGGCGGCCGTGCTACTCACCGCCACGCTGGCGGCCTCCAAGGTGATTTCCCTCAAGGTGGCGCTCTGCCTGGTGATCGGCGCCAACCTCGGCAGCGGCGTCCTCGCCCTGCTCAGCAGCACCCTGCAGAACCCCGCCGGGCGCCGCGTGGCCCTTGGCAGCCTGCTGTTCAAGCTGGCCGGCTGCATCCTGGTGCTGCCGCTGGTGGGGCCACTGGCAAACTGGATCGACAGTTGGCCGATTTCCACCGCCGAACTGGTGATCGCCTTCCACCTGCTCTACAACAGCGTGCGCTGCACCCTCTGCCTGCCGCTGACGGTACCCATGGCGCGCTTCTGCGACTGGCTGCTGCCAGACCGCCCGCAGCCCGACGATGTGGCCAAGCCTCGCCACCTCGACCCCGCCGACCTGGAAACCCCCAGCCTGGCGCTGGCCAACGCCGTGCGCGAGACCCTGCGCATGGGCGATATCGTCGAGCAGATGCTGAACAACCTGCTGCACCTGCTGCGCGGTGGCGACCCACTGCTGGGCAAGGACATCCACCGCCTCGACGACGACATCGACGCCCTCTACACCGCCATCAAGCTCTACCTGGCGCGCATGCCCCGTGAGGATCTGGGTGAGCGCGACAGCCGGCGCTGGGCGGAAATCATCGAGCTGACCATCAACCTGGAGCAGGCTGGGGACATCGTCGAGCGCATGCTCGACGACGTGCAGAGCAAGAACAACGCCCAGGGCAGGGCTTTCTCCGAGGAGGGCCTGGGGGAGATCGTCAGTCTCCACGACCATCTGGTGGAGAACCTGCACCTGGCCCTCTCGGTGTTCCTCAATGGCGACGTGGAAAACGCCAAGCGCCTGCGCCGTGCCAAGCAGCGCTTCCGCATCCTTGAACGGCGCTTTGCCCACGCCCACGTCTCGCGGCTGCACCAGCAGGTGGTGCAGAGCATCGAGACCAGCGCCCTGCACCTGGGCCTGATCGGCGACATGAAACGTCTCAACTCGCTGTTCTGTGCCATCGCCTACGCGGTGCTGGATAACCCGGACGCCCCCGATGTGATGGAGGACGAGCACGTGTCCGTCGCGCCCCCGCGCTTCTTCGAGCCGGAGATCGGCTCGCATCGCTGAACTGCACTCTTCACAGCGTGCGGGCCGCTTGGGCAGAATCCGGGCATGACGCCTCATGACCCTTCCAGCGCCTCGGTCAGCGCCAGTCTGACCCAGGCCCTCCTGCACGCTGCCACCCAGCTCGGCCTCGCCCGGGAAGAACTGTTGCGCACCAGCAACCTCGACGAAAGCCGCCTCGCCGACCCGGACGCGCGCATCCCCTTCAGCGCCCAGGAAGCTCTCTGGGGAACCATCCACAGCCGCCTGGCGCATCCCGAACCGGGCCTGGCCATCGGCCGCGCCCTGGCGCCCGGCCAGTTCAGTGTGCTCGGCTACCTGCTGCAGAGCAGCCCGACCCTGGGCGAAGCCCTGGAGGCCGAGCTGCGCTACCAGCGGCTGGTGGGCGAGGGCGGCAGCCTGGCCCTGGAAGTGCGCGGCGATGAACTCTGGACCTTGTACCGCCCGCTGCACCCGACACTGCCGGCGACCCGTGCGCGGGTGCTGGCGCTGATGGCGTTCTGGCTGGAGCTGATGCGTCCGCTGCTGGCGGACCTGCGTCTGCTCAAGGCCTGCTTCGTGCACGCCGCGCCGGCGGATACCACCCTCTACCAGCGGTGTTTCGCCTGCCCATTGCAGTTCGAGGCTGAGGATTACGCCCTGGTGCTGCCCCTGGCCTTGCGTACGGCCCCGCTGAAGCAGGCCAACCCGCCGCTGCAGGCGGTACTGCGCCAGCACGCCGAAGCGCTGCTGGCGCGCCTGCCCAGCGAAGGATTGCGGGCGCGGGTCGTCGCGCTGCTCGGCGCCCAGCTGGCCCGTGGCGAACCCGATCGCGGCGCTCTGGCTTCGGCCCTCGGCATCAGCGAACGGACCTTGCAACGGCGCCTGGCGGAAGAAGGCAGCAGCTATCAGCAACTGCTCAACGACACCCGCCGCCACCTGGCCGAGCGCCATCTGGAGGAGGGCCGCCTGCCGATTGCCGATATCGCCGTGCTGCTGGGTTATTCCGAGCCCAGCGTGTTCTTCCGCGCCTTCCGCCAGTGGACCGGGCTGACGCCGGGGGAGTACCGGCAGAAGCACAGCAGCTGAGCGTCTCTTGCTCTTCGTAGGGGCGAATTCATTCGCCAAGCAGCCCGAAGGGCGGCCCTGAGGATGACCAGGGGGACGCTGCGCATCCCTTGGCGAATGAATTCGCCCCTACAAGGATTCAGCTCAGCTTCGACGCTATTCCACGCGCCTTGAGAAACGCCAGGAACGCCTCACGACTGGAGTACTGCGGCCGATAGCCGAACTCGTCCTTCAGGCGGCGGTTGTCCAGCACCGGTCGGTAGCGCAGGAAGTCCAGTTGTTCCGGGCCGTACCGGGTCAGGCCCAGGGGCTTGAGCAGGGCCAGGGCGGCACGCAGCAAACCCGCAGGCAGTGGTCGGTAGGGTTTGCCGAGGATGCCGGCGATCTCGGCCATGCTCAGCGCGCCGTCGCCGGCCAGGTTGTAGATGCCTTCGGCGCTGCGCTCCAGGCCTTCGCGGATGATCGCCACCACGTCCTGGTCCCAGATGAACACGAAGCGGCTGTCATGCCCCTTGATGCCCAGCACCGAGCGCTTCTGGAACAGTTCGGTGATCTGGTTATTCACCTGCTCGCCCAGGATGGTCCCGGGGCGCAGCACCAGTTGACGCAGTTGCGGATGTCGCTTGCGCGCGTCGGCCAGCAGCAGCTCCACCTCACGCTTATGGCGGGCGTAGGCGAAGCGTTCATGGCCGCGCAGTGGATGCTGCTCGTCAATCCACTCGGCGTTCTCCGGGTAATAACCGTAGGCGGCGCCCGAGCTGGTGACGATCAACTGGCCGACGCCCTGGGCCAGGGCAGCATCCAGCACAGCGCGGGTGCCGCCTACGTCGATGGCGTGCAGGCGTGCCTCGCTCATGCCCCGTGGCGGGGTCACCACGGAGGCCAGATGCACGATGGCGTCGGGCTTCCAGCGCTGAACACAAGTGGCCACTTCGCGGGGCAAGCTGATGTCCAGCGACACCGGTTCGATATTGGTATTGAGCCCCTGATGGCTCAGCGGACGGATGTCCGCGGCGACCAGGGTCCAATCCGGGTGGCGCAGGGCCAGGTCGCGCAGCAGTTGCTGGCCGATGAAGCCGGCAGCGCCAGTGATCAGGACGCGCACGAGAGTTCCTCCTTGCCGCGCGGCGGATTGCGCCGCCAGACAGCCACCAGCACCAGGCCGGAAACGATGTGCCAGAGCCCCCAGAAGCCGGACACCAGGGCCATGTCCACCTGGCCGCCGAACTGGGTGAGGATGAGCCCGAGGGCCAGCCCGGAGTTCTGCATGCCGACCTCGATGGTCAGGGCGCGGCGGTCCGCGTCGGCGAGACCGGCCAGGCGCGAGGCGCTCCAGCCCAGCAGCAGGGCGCCGGCGTTGTGTCCGACCACCACCAGCAGCACCAGACCGGCATTGGCGACCAGCAGTTGCCAGTTGCCCGCTGCCGCTACCACCAGGAAGAGGCCGAAGGCGAGCAGCGAGAAGCGCTTGAACCAGGGCAGCACGCGGGCGCTGAAGGCCGGCGCCAGGTTGCCCACCGCCATGCCGGCCAGCAGTGGCAGCACCAGCAGCACAACCAGGCCGCCGATGATGCCGCTGGCGTCCACGTCCAGGCTGCTCATCTGCCCATGCAGGAAGGCGGCGGTGTCCGGGTTGAGGCTGGCGGTGGCGGCAAAGTTCAGCGGGAGGCTGAGGATCGCCAGCAGGCTCGACAGGCTGGTGACGCTCACCGACAACGCCGTATTGCCCCGTGCCAGGTGAGTGATGACGTTGGACAGGTTGCCACCGGGGCAGGCGGCCACCAGCAGCATGCCCAGCTCAAGGCCGGGGCGCAGGTCGAGGAAGAGGGTGGCCACGAAGGTCAGCCAGGGCAGCAGCAGGCACTGGCAGAGCAGCCCAAGCAGTGCCGGCAGGGGCCGTCGCAGGACCAGGAGGAAATGGGCCAGGCGCAGCTCCAGGGCCACGCCGAAGATCAGCGCGGCGAGCACCAGCCCGAGTATCAATTGCTGACTACTGTCGTAGTTCATCGATGGGTTCTCTTGTTGTTCTTCTGTTGCCGCTTGCGAGCGCAAGGCCAGAGCAGCTTAGTCGTCCGCCCCGGGAGCGACAGTGGCCGACATCGCCAGCGCGAGTGGCCAATCGCGACAACTGATGCGGATCAATATTTGTCCACAGGCACGCGGATAAAGTTGATGGCTAATTGATATCAGGCTAATCCGCCATGCCACGCATCCTCCCGCCCCTGTTGCTGATCAGCGATGACCGTGTGCTCGCAGACCAGGCACGCCAACTGCTGACGTACAACGCCCTGGAATGCACCGTGCTGACCACCAGCAGCGACTGCTCGAAGGCCCCGCTGTGCCGCTGGCTGAAGAACGCGCCGCTGAACCATTCCGGTCGTGTGCATGCCCTGCTGGGCGAGGCGGTGGAGGTGCTGGACCGCACCCGCCACGCCTTCCGTTCCAGTGAACTGGGCCGCCTGCGCAAACGACTCGAACAGGCACTGGGGGAGTTGCCGCCTCCCGAGGACTGAGGTAAAAACGGGGCCGCAAGGTTCCGCCAATGCGGAAGCCGGCTTTGCCGGGCAGGACGCAAGGGGCCTGCAAGACAAAGCGCCGTGATCGGCATCTCCTCCGGGGGGATGTCGATCACGGCGCTTTTTTTATGCCCGCAGAAAACATCCAAGGGAGGATGCATGGGCCTGGAACGACAACTCGAGGGGATGCTCGGCCGCATCGGCCTGTCACGCGCGGAAGTCACGATGCGCTGCCGCTACCTGGACTGGCAGGACGAGGACGCAGCGCACCTGGCCAGCCGGGGCGCGAATCTGGACGACTGCCACCAGGCCTTCGTCGAACGCCTGTACGACCACCTGGCGCAGTTCGAGCCCATCGCCGGCATCCTCCACGACCCGGTCACCCTGAAACGCCTCAAGCACAGCCAGCTAGACTACTACCAGCGGCTCTGGCGTGGCCCCTACGACCGTGGCTACGTGCTCGACCGGCTGCGCGTGGGCCTGGTGCACCAGCACGTGGGGGTGGACCTCAAATGGTACCTGGGCGCCTACCGCCTGTACCTGGACCACATGCTCGGCGCACTGCTGGGCGAAGGCGCGGACCAGTCCATCTACGGCAGCCTGCTGAAGGCAGTGTTCTTCGACATGGCGCTGGCCATCGACACCTACAGCAGCGCACAACACCAGGCCCTGGAGGACAGCGAAGCGCGCTTCGCCCGGGCGCTGCGCGGGGCCAACGACGGCCTCTGGGACTGGGACCTGGAAACGGACCGGATCTACCTTTCCGAACGCTGGGCGGCAATGCTTGGCCTGGGCCGCGACAGCCTGGGCGAGGGCAGCTCCAGCTGGTTTGGCCGGGTTCATCCGGACGACCTGCCGGGCCTGCGCCAGGCGGTGGATGCCCACCTGCGCGGCGACACACCCTGGCTGAATCATGAGTACCGTATCCGCCGTCGCGACGGCGCCTACCTCTGGGTACTGGTGCGCGGCGTGGCGGAAGAAGGGCGCATGGCCGGTTCGCAGACCGACATCAGCCAGCGTAAGCTCTCCGAACAGCAACTGCGCCACGCCGCCCGCCACGATCCCCTGACCGGCCTGGCCAACCGCCTGCGCCTGGACGAGTTGTTGCAACAGGCACTGCAACGCCGCCAGCGTCCCGGCGCCAGAGAGGCCGGGCTACTGTTCATCGACCTCGACCGCTTCAAGCTGATCAACGACAGCCTGGGCCACGCCATGGGTGACCGCGTGCTGGTGGAAGTGAGCCAGCGCCTTACCCGCTGCCTGCGTCCAGGGGACCACCTGGTACGTTTCGGCGGCGACGAGTTCGTGGTGCTGCTGGACGATCTGGCCTGCCTGGCCGACGCCGAACAGGTCGCCCAGCGCATGCTCGACAGCCTGCACCAGCCCTTGCACCTGGACGACCACAGTCTGGCGGTCAGCGCCAGCATCGGCATTACCGGGCTACTGGCCGAGGGGCAGGCGGTGGACACCCTCCAGGCCGCCGACCTGGCCCTGTACCGCGCCAAGGAAGCCGGCAAGGCCCAATTCGCCCGCTACAGCACCGAGCTGCAGGCCGCCGCCCAGAAGCGCCTCGACCTGCACAACGCACTGGCCCGCGCGCTGGCTCGCGACGAGTTCGAACTGCATTACCAGCCGATCTGCCGCATCGATGACGGCCGGCCGCAGGTCACCACGGTCGAGGCCCTGCTGCGTTGGCGCCGGAATGGCCGGCTGGAATCACCCCTGCAGTTCATTCCCGCGCTGGAGGAATCCGGCGAGATCATCGCGGTGGGCGACTGGGTACTGCGGGAGGCCTGCCGGCAGACTCGCCACTGGCAACTGTCCGGCCAGGAGGACCTGTGCTGCTCGGTGAATCTCTCCAGCCGACAGCTGCTGCAACCGGGATTCGCCCAACGGGTCGCGGCCATCCTGCGCGAGAGCGGGCTGCGACCCACCTGCCTGATGCTGGAAATCACCGAGAGCTTGCTGATGCAGGACAGCGCCGAGACCCTGGCCTGCTTGCGCGAACTGGCCGTGCTTGGGGTCCGCCTGGCCCTGGACGACTTCGGCACCGGCTATTCCTCCCTCGGCTACCTCAAGCGCTTTCCGCTGCAGATCCTCAAGGTGGACCGCAGCTTCATCGGCGGCGCGCCGGACGACCCCGAACTGAACGCCATCTCCCGAGCCATCATCGGCCTGGGCCGCAGCCTCGGCCTGGAAGTGGTGGCCGAGGGCGTCGAAGACCCGGCGCACCTGGACTTCCTGCTTGGCCAGGACTGCCGCTACGCGCAGGGGTACTGGTTCAGCCGCCCTCGGCCACCGGCCATGCTCGAACCGCTGTTGCTGGGCGAAGAAGGGTTCGAGGGCGAAGGATGCCTGCCGGGACCGGCCGCCAGGCCCCGGGAAGATAGCCAGGGGAGCAGCCGATGAAGATCAACTTGCCGGTCAGCGGACGAGCGGTCGAGTTCGACGCCAATGCCAACATCCTCTCCACAACGGACCTGAAAGGGATCATCACTCACGTCAACGACGACTTCCTGGCCATCAGCGGCTTCGATCGCGACGAACTGCTGGGGCGCAGCCACAACCTGGTGCGTCACCCGGACATGCCGCCCCAAGCCTTCACCCATCTCTGGCAGACCCTCAAGGGTGGCCGCAGCTGGATGGGGCTGGTGAAGAACCGCTGCAAGAACGGTGACCACTACTGGGTCAGCGCCTATGTCACGCCGGTGGTGCGGAACGGCAAGGTGGTGGAATACCAATCGGTGCGGACCCGTCCCGAACCCGCCCGGGCCGCGGCGGCGGAACGGCTCTACGCGAGCCTGCGGGAAGGGCGCCTGCCAGCTGCCTTGCGGCGTCCACTCCTGGGCCTGCGCTCACGCCTGCTGGCAGGTTGCGGCGCCGCCGGCCTCGCCGGCCTGGGCCTCACCCTGACACTCGACGGCTCACTGTCGCTCGCCAGCGTTCCCGCCGCCCTCGCCAGCCTCGGGGCCTGTGGTGCCTGGATTCACTGGCAGCTGCGTCCCCTGAACGCACTGCTGGACAAGGCCAGGCGCATTGCCGACAACCCCCTCGGCCAGTGGCTCTATTGCGGCCGGACCGACGAATTCGGCGAACTCGACTTCGCCATGCGCATGCTGGAAACCGAGGCGGGCGCCGTGGTCGGGCGTATCGCTGAATCCGCCCGGCAGCTCGCTGGCCATGCCGGCCACCTGGCGTCGTCGGTGGCTAGCACCAGCGAGGCGACCCGCCGCCAGCAGCTGGATACCGAGCATGTCGCCAGTGCCATCGAGCAGATGGCCTGCAGCGTCCAGGAAGTGGCGCGCAGCGCCCAGCAAGGCGCCACCGCCGCCGACCAGACCGACGCCGCCGCGAGTGCCGGCCGGGAGGAAGTGGATGCCACCCGCCTGCACATCGCCAGCCTGGAAGAAGAGGTTCGTCAGGCCAGTAGCACCGTGCAGGCACTGCGTAGCCACAGCGGCGATATCAGCCAGATCCTGGAGGTGATCCGCAGCATTGCCGAACAGACCAACCTGTTGGCGTTGAACGCCGCGATCGAAGCGGCCCGCGCGGGCGAGTCCGGTCGGGGATTCGCGGTGGTCGCCGACGAGGTGCGCGCCCTGGCTTCGCGAACCCGGCACTCCACGGAAGAAATCCACACGCTGATTGCCAGGCTCCAGCAGGGCGCCGGCGATGCCGTGGAAGCGATGCAGCAAAGTTGCCGGCAGGCGTCCGAAAGCCTGCAACAGGCGTTGCGCGCCAGCGATTCCCTGGCCCGGATCAATGGCCAGGTCAGCGAAATCAGCAGCATGAGCCTGCAGATCGCCAGCGCGGTGGAGCAGCAAAGCGCTGCCAGTGAGGAAATCCAGCACAGCCTGGCGAGCATCCGCATCGCCGCCGACAGCAATGCCGAAAGCGGTTGGCACAGCCAGCACAGCGCCCACCAGGTGGCGGAGCTGGCGGCGGAGCTGCAGTCGCTGGCCCAGCAATTCTGGGAGAGGCGCCACCGGCACGGTTGAGGCATTGCCAGACAACGAGCCCTGGGCGAGAGTGCCAGCATTTCCCCGGAGCAGGACGCCCATGTCGATCAGGAAGCTGCGCATCAGCGATATCGAAGCCTTGCATCGCCTCTTCGCCGAGGTCTGCGCTGAGGGTGAGTTCCTGCTGCGGGGCGAGGCGCCGCCCATCGCGCAGATGCGGGCGATGCTGCTGCGCTCGCTGCCGCTGGACCTGCCTCAGTTCGTCGCCGAAGTCGAAAGCGACCTGGTGGGGTCCATCGAGGTTTTCCCCGCCAGCTTCTGCCGCATGGAGGATGGCTCCGGGGAGGACTTCGGCGTGCTCGGCATGCAGGTGAAGAAGGCCCACCGCAACCAGGGCCTGGGCGGGGACCTGATGGAAGCGGCGCTGGAACATTGCCGCCGGCTGGACATGCGCCGGGTGGAGCTGACGGTGCTCAAGTCCAACGCAGCGGCCATCCGCCTCTATGAGCGCTTCGCCTTTCGCTGGTTGTCGGACCTGCCACCGGTGACCCTGCCCAACGGCCGCGCCGACCAGCCGCAGAAGATGCGCCTGCTGCTGAGCTGAGCCGCAGGCCGTCCGGCGCGCCTTCTCAGGGCTCCCGGTGGGCAGTATCCTGCGCGCCTCCGCCCACAGCCCAGTCGCGACCGATGTTGCTGTCCACCTTCAAACCGCAAGTGCTCAAGCTCATCGAGCTGCTGCAACGCCATCCACGTCTGATCGCCCTCTATGGCTTCTGCTCCGGCATGGCGAGCTTCTTCCTGGTGGACCGGGGCGCGCGGGTGGCCAAGGTGATCGCCATCCTGCTGCTGGTGAGCTGGGTCTGGCTGATGCTGGAAAACCTGTTCCGACGCAGCGTCGAGCGCCTCTTCGGCATCGAACTGCCGCCACCCTTGATGCGTTTCCTGACCCAGCTGATCCACCAAGAGAGCCTGTTCTTCGTGCTGCCGTTCTTCGCCATCACCACCAGCTGGAACAGCGGCCAGGCCCTGTTCACCGGGCTACTGGGCGTGGCGGCGCTGTGCTCGATCACCGACCCGATCTACAACCGCCACCTGGCGCCGCGACGCTGGCTGTTCCTGGCCTATCACACACTGACGCTGTTCGCCGTGCTGCTGGCCGCGCTGCCGCTGATCCTCCAGCAGACTACCGCACAGAGCTATCGCTGGGCGCTGGGCACCGCCGTCGCGTTGTCCTTCGTCAGCCTGCTCGGGGTATTCCGTGGGCAGCGCTGGTGGCGGGTGCTGGGCCTGGCGGTCCTGATCCTGGCCCTGGGCGGGCTGGGCTGGGTGACGCGGGTCTGGGTACCGCCGGCGACCCTCTGGCTCACCGAAGTGGCGGTGACTCCGGACCTGGATAACCACCAGCGCACACCAGGCGATGGCGTGGAAGAAGTCAGCGCCGCCGAACTGCGCAGCAAGGGGCTCTATGCCTACACCGCGATCAATGCGCCGCGCGGGCTGAACGAGCGCATCTACCACGTGTGGCGCTTCAATGGCCGCGAGGTGGACCGCATCGCCCTCGGCATCCACGGCGGCCGTGAAGCCGGCTACCGCGCCTGGACCCACAAGCAGAACTTCCCTAGCAACCCGGTGGGGCGCTGGCAGGTTCAGGTCCTTACCGAGGCGGGGCAAATGATCGGCACCCTGCGCTTCAAGGTCACTCCCTCAGAGCTGCCGCCCAAACCCCACTGAGCTCCTACACAAAGCATCACCGCCAGCGGTAACCCACCGGTCAGCCAAAGAACCAATAGCAGACGCCGATGGACGCGATGACGCCGGACAGGTCCGCCAGCAGGGCGCAGCCCACGGCGTGGCGCGCACGCTGGATACCCACGGAGCCGAAATACACCGCCAACACGTAGAAGGTGGTTTCGGTGCTGCCCTGCATGGTGGCGGCCACCAGCGCGGGGAAGCTGTCGACGCCCTGGGACTGGATCGTCTCGATCAACATGGCCCGCGCGGCGCTGCCGGAGAAGGGCTTGACCAGGCCGGTGGGCAGCGCCTCGACGAAGCGGCTGTCCAGCCCCAGGCCCTCTACCGCCCAGCGGATGACGTCGAGCAACTGGTCCAGGGCTCCCGAGGCGCGCAGCGCACCTACGGCGCACAGCATGGCGACGAGGTAGGGCAGGAGGTTCTTCGCCACCTCGAAGCCTTCCTTGGCGCCTTCCACGAAGGTCTCGTAGATCGGCACCTTCTTCAGCGCGCCCATCACCAGGAAGCTGAGGATCAGCGCGAACAGGGTCAGGTTGCCAAGCAACGAGGACAGCGCCGTCAGCGCGGTCGCCGACAGGCCGGCCAGCACCGCCATGAACCCGCCGAGCAGCAGCGCGGCGCCGCCGAACCACGCGAGGAGGACCGGGTCGGTCAGCTTGATCCGCTGCATGAAGGCCACCGACAGCAGCGCCGTCATGGTGGAAATCGCGTTGGCCAGGAGGATCGGCAGGAACACCAGGGCCGGATCGGTCGCACCGGCCTGGGCGCGGTACATGAAGATGGTCACCGGCAGCAGCACGAAGGAGGAGGCGTTCATCACCATGAACAGCACCTGGGCATTGCTCGCCGAGGTGCTGCTGGGGTTCAGCTCTTGCAGCGCCTTCATCGCCTTGAGGCCAATGGGTGTGGCGGCGTTGTCCAGGCCCAGGCCGTTGGCGGTGAAGCTCAGGGTGACCAGGCCGAGGGCGTGGTGCCCCCGCGGAACCTCCGGCATCAGGCGGGCGAACAACGGGCCGAGCAGACGCGCGAGGATATCCACCAGACCGGCCTTCTCGGCGATGCGCAGGAAGCCCAGCCACAGGGTCAGGGTCCCGAACAGCAGGACCATCACATCCACCGAGAGCTTGGCCATGGCGAACAGGCTTTCCACCATCGCCGCCCACACCCCCGGGTCCCCCCCGATCCAGCGCACCAGCGCGGCCACCGCCGCCACCAGGAAGAAGCTCAGCCACAGGCCGTTGAGCATTTGCAGTCCCCCAGAAATCAGTGAGGCGGATTCTAGCGGGGCAGCTCGTACAGCGGCGAATTCAATCTGCCTTTGAGTCTGTGCAATACCAATCCTCCCTCACCCCCGGCCCCTCTCCCAGGGGGAGAGGGGTGACTCGCGATTGGCAAATTCGTGTCAGCCTGCACGATCAGCTCCCTCTCCCTCTGGAAGAGGGCTGGGGTGAGGGCAGTCGAGCCCCTGCTAGTACTTGAGCCTGGGCACCCCCCAAAAAAAAGCCCCGACCAGGTCGGGGCTTTCTCATTTGCGCGGCGCGATCTCAGTCGATGACCGCACGGCCCTTGGGCTGCATTTCAACGCCTCCCAGGGTGTGCAGGGAGGCCAGGTAGCGCTGGCCCTTCTCGGCGTCGTACATGCCTTCCCACTTGGCGATCACCAGCACCGCCAGGGCGTTGCCGATCACGTTCAGGGCGGTGCGCGCCATGTCCATGATGCGGTCGACGCCAGCGATGAAGGCCAGGCCTTCCAGCGGGATGCCGACGCTGCCAAGGGTGGCCAGCAGGACCACGAAGGACACGCCCGGAACGCCGGCGATGCCCTTGGAGGTGACCATCAGGGTCAACACCAGCAGCAGTTGCTGGCCAACGGACAGGTCGATGCCGTAGAGCTGGGCGATGAAGATCGCGGCGATGCTCTGGTACAGGGTCGAACCGTCGAGGTTGAAGGAGTAGCCGGTGGGCACCACGAAGCTGCTGATGGCACGTGGCGCCCCGTAGGCTTCCATCTTCTCGATGATGCGTGGCAGTACGGTCTCGGAGCTGGCGGTGGAGTAGGCGAGGATCAGCTCGTCCTTGAAAATGCGCATCAGCTTGATGATGGAGAAGCCGAACAGGCGGGCCACCAGGCCCAGCACCATGAAGGCGAAGAAGGCGATGGCGAAGTAGACCAGCACCACCAGCTTGGCCAGCGGCAGCAGGGAGGCGAAGCCGAAGTTGGCCACGGTCACCGCGATCAGCGCGAAAACACCGATGGGCGCGTAAGCCATGATCATGTGGGTGACCTTGAACATGGTCTCGGACACGCCCTGGAACACCTTCACCAGGGGTTCGCGGGTCTCGCCCGGCAGGCTGGACAGGCCAAGGCCGAACATCACCGAGAAGAAGATGATCGGCAGCATCTCGCCACGGGCCACGGCGGCGAAGATGTTGGAGGGGATCAGGTTCAGCAGGGTCGAGATCAGTGCATGGTCATGCTGCACTTCCTGGGCCGTCTGCTGGTACTTGGAGATATCCACCGTGCCCAGGGTGCTCATATCGATCCCGGAGCCGGGCTGGAAGAAGTTGGCCAGCAGCAGGCCGACCACGATCGCCACCGTGGTGATGATCTCGAAGTAGATGATGGTCTTCAGGCCGATGCGGCCAAGCTTCTTGGCATCGCCCACGCCGGCGATACCGACGACCAGCGAGGCGATGACGATCGGGATGACGATCATCTTGATCATGCGGATGAAGATGTCGCCCGCCGGTTGCAGGACGTTGGCAATCCACCAGGCCTTTTCTGCGCTGAAGTGGTTGAGCAGGGCGCCAATGGCGATACCCAGCACCAGCCCGATGAGAATCTGCCATGCGAGGCTCAGTCTGGCCTTGGTCATAGTCGTCACCCTCTGATTTCTTGTGGAAGTCGGGAGCACGGCACCGTCCGGGATGGCCGGGCGGACCGCAAAAGGGGCGACATGATTCATAGGTGGCTAATGATCGTCTAATGCCGTAACCGCCTACCCCATGCCGAATCGGCATGAAAAAAACTAGATGGAACGGTGGTTCCAGAGGCCGCGAAATAGCAATTTCGGCATGGGTAATTTCCCCGAATGTGCGGCGGCAAAGTGCGTGAGCACTATCTAGGCTATCTGGGGCCGACCCGTTCGGGTCCCAGAGTTTCGATCGGATGGAGAGCTGAAATGAAGAAGGTCCTGGTGCTCTATTACTCGATGTACGGTCATATCGAACGCATGGCGGAATCGGTCGCCGAAGGTGCGCGCAGCGTTCCGGGCGTCGAAGTGACCCTCAAGCGCGTGCCAGAAACCATGCCCGAGGATGTGGCCCGCAACGCCGGCGCGAAACTGGACCAGGCCGCACCCGTGGCCAGTCCGCAGGAACTGGCGAACTACGACGCGATCCTGTTCGGCACGCCGACCCGCTTCGGCAACATGAGTGCGCAGATGCGCAGCTTCCTCGACCAGACCGGCGGGCTCTGGGTGAAAGGGGCGCTGATCGGCAAGATCGGCAGCGTCTTCACCTCCACCGGGACCGGCGGCGGCTCGGAAACCACCATCACCTCCTTCTGGCACACCTTGGCCCACCACGGAATGCTGCTGGCCGGCCTGCCTTACTCGGCACCGGAACTCACCGACATCAGCGAACTGCGCGGCGGCTCGCCCTATGGCGCAGCCACCGTGGCCGGCGCCGACGGCTCGCGCACGCCGAGCGCCAAGGAGCTGGCCCTGGCGAAATTCCAGGGCGCGCATGTGGCGACCTTGGTAAGCAGGATGAACTGAGGGGAAGGTGAAAAACCTGTAGGGGCGAATTCATTCGCCAAGGGATGCGCAGCATCCCCGATGGGCCAACAGGCAGACCTCCGGTCTGCATGGCGATTGAAATCGCCCCTACAGAGGGTGTTTACCTGCGTGGTGCTTCCGCTGCCCGCCGGGAACTGGAGGTCATCCAGCTCCCGGCAGCAGCTCTCCTGACCTGGCCCGCATGGCTGCGGAGGCACCCCTTCTGCCCCTGGGTCACGCCGCTCCTGACGACGCGGAACAACCCGGCCCCCTGGTCCCTCGGCCCATCAGCGGGCCTTGTTCCATCTGACCTTCAATACCAGTTCGGGTCCGCCTTCAATTGCTCGTCGAGGATGCGTCGGACTTCGTCATCCGGCTCGCCGAGCCAGCGGAAACTGGCATGTCGACTGGGCGACTTACCGGACGGCAAAGCATCCGGTACCTGCACATAGAGTCCCCGGACGCCGTCCTTGTTCCGGCTCTCCACGCAACCTGCTCAGGGCGCTCGTCGGCCAATGATGAAAGACACCACGAACAACACCAGGAAGATGATGAAGAGTATCTTCGCGATGCCCGCGGCGGTCCCGGCGATGCCGCCAAACCCCAGCACAGCGGCAACAATGGCAATGACGAGAAACGTAAGTGCCCAACTCAACATGGCCTTTCTCCTTTTGCTTTGGCGTTTTCAGCGCAACGGCCTTCGGCACGACTGCCCCTGGACGATCGTCACGGCGCAGGGCGCCGCGTCGATGGGTGTTGCAAATCTGTGAAAACCGCTGCGCAACAAGGTGAGGCAGCGCAGCGAAGAGATCCGGACGGCGGCAAGGCTCCACATGGCGATGCTCCTTATGCGGACTCAGAAGACCCAACGCACCTGGGTGACGACCTCGGTCTGCACGGGCTGACTCACTTCGTGCAGCGGCCCGTCAGCACCAACCGGCGACGTCCTGCTGCTATGTTCCCCTGCGGGGATCTGCAGCGGCGTAGGCTGCACGCGTTCGCGCAGGAGGTAGTCCGCGAGCATTCCGAGCACTACCACGAGCGCGATCAGCAGCACCATGAGCCACCTGGGCGACCACCACTGGAAACCTTTCATCCTCGAATCCTCCCCATGGGCGGATGTTCGATCGATCTCGAGACTACAGACGCACGGCCATGCCACTCGAGGCCCTGAATACATCTGAGGTCACTCGCTTGCGCCGGCATCCCTGCCAGCCTCAACGGCAATTCCGGCCCTGCTCCCGGGCGGATCGCCGCTGACAAAAGGCCCGGAACCTCCCTGTTCCAGGCGGAGTGGTCCTGGGGTGCGCAACGGTCACAAGAGGTAGAAAGACCGACGCGCCTTCAGGTACCAGGGATATCGCAAGGCCTGTGCCAGTCTCTCAAGTTGAAATGCTGCCTTATAAATCAGTGCCTTATCATCCGTCCCGCAGCTTTCTACGCTTGCATGCTGCAAGGCGCGCAGGAAAAGTGCGTGCAACTTGCACGATATTTCTTGATGGCTGGGCAGACTGGCAGCCAGGACCGGCTGCGGTCGAGTGACTGGAGGTGCACTGCGCGGCCTGAGCCCGATGCACAGCGCGAAGCCCGGGGTGACGGCGATGTCCCTCACCGCCCCCCGGCAGTTCCTGGATTTATGGCGTCAGGCGACTGAAATCGCTCCAGGTGGATTGACCCCACTCGTACGGCAGCCATTCAGAGAGCAGACCGAGCAGACCGAGAATCCCTATCAGGCCGAGCAAGAAGTGTGGACCCGTCAGCGGGGTTTCTGGCGTTTCGGGCGAGTACGAAAGGTAAGAGGTCATTATCTGGTCCTCCCTTGGGTTGGATTTGCCGGACGAGCCGGCGCTGGATCTTCGACAGCACTTCCCCACGCCATTCAAAACCTTGAATGAACCTCCATGAACTCGATCTGGTTGTTCGCGTCTTCCAATCTGACCCGACGGAATCTGGACCGATTCGGCGTGATCCCTCGGGTAGATCACGCACCGCCGAAGGCCCGGAGCATCCCTGTTCCGGGCGGACTGCACCTGATTTGGAAACGGCCCCCACAGAAATGGACCCTCTCTGCATTCAGGTAAGGGAACAGGGGCAATGCCCGTGCCAGCCCTCCAGATGAAAGAAATCCGCGGAAATCAGCGACCTGGACCTCCAGCCGAGTATTCCTACGCTTGCATACTGCAAATCCTGTAGGAAAAGCGCGTGCAACTTGCACGATGATTCTTGGACTAACTTTCTATGACTCGGAAATGGAGCGAGATCATGGAACAGGCAACCGAGAACCAGGGACGAATTCTCTTGGTGGATGACGAAGCCGCCATCCTGCGGACCTTCCGCTACTGCCTCGAAGATGAGGGCTACAGTGTTGCCACGGCGGGCGGTAAGGCCCAGGCCGAGGCGATTCTGCAACGGCAGGTGTTCGACCTGTGTTTCCTCGACTTGCGCCTGGGCGAGGACAACGGCCTGGACGTGCTGGCGCAGATGCGCGTGCAGGCTCCCTGGATGCGCGTGGTGATCGTCACCGCGCATTCGGCGGTGGATACGGCGGTGGATGCCATGCAGGCAGGCGCCGCCGACTACCTGGTCAAACCCTGCAGCCCTGACCAGTTGCGCATGGCTGCGGCCAAGCAGCTGGAAATGTGCCAGCTCACCGCGCGCCTGGAAGCCCTGGAGGGCGAGATACGCCGCACCGGCGAAGGCCTGACCTCCGAGAGCCCGGCGATGATGACGGTGCTGGAAACTGCACGACAGGTGGCCGGCACCGACGCCAACATCCTCATCCTCGGCGAATCGGGCACGGGCAAGGGTGAGCTGGCCCGCGCCATCCACGGCTGGAGCAAGCGGGCAAAGAAATCCTTCGTCACCGTCAACTGCCCATCGCTGTCGGCCGACCTGATGGAGAGCGAGCTGTTCGGTCACAACCGCGGCGCTTTCACCGGGGCCAGCGAAAGCACCCTGGGCCGGGTCAGCCAGGCCGACGGCGGCACCCTGTTCCTCGATGAGATCGGCGACTTCCCCCTCAGCCTGCAACCCAAGCTGCTGCGCTTCATCCAGGACAAGGAATACGAGCGCGTGGGCGACCCGGTCACCCGTCATGCCGACGTGCGCATCCTCGCCGCCACCAACCTCGACCTGGAAGAGATGTCCCGCGACGGGCGCTTCCGTGAGGACCTGCTTTATCGCATCAATGTGATTGCCTTGAGCATGCCGCCGCTGCGAGAGCGCCACGAAGACATCCTCGACCTCGCCGAGCGCTTCCTCGCCCGCTTCGTTGGCGACTACGGACGCCCCGCGCGCGCCTTCAGTGAGGAGGCGACGGCGGCGCTGCAGGGTTACCGTTGGCCGGGCAATGTGCGAGAGCTGCGCAACGTGATCGAACGCGCCAGCATCATCTGCAACCAGGAGGTGGTAGAGGTCAGCCACCTGGGGTTGGGCGACGCACCCGCCGCCAATGCGCCGCGAGTGGGCGGACCTCTGAGTCTGGAGGAACTGGAGCGGGCGCATATCGCCGGGGTGCTGGCCAGCAGCGAAACCCTGGACCAGGCCGCCCGCACCCTAGGCATCGACGCTTCGACCCTGTACCGCAAGCGAAAGCTCTACGGCCTCTGAGCTAGGCAACGGTCATGCGACTGCGCACGCGGCTGTTTCTTAGTATCTCGGCGCTGATCACCGTCGCCCTCGTGGGCCTGCTGCTGGGGCTGGTCAGCGTGACCCAGATCGCCGACTCCCGGGAGCGGCTGATCAACCAGTCCTTCTCGACCCTCGACCTCGGCCAGCGCATGCGCCAGCACCTGGGCGACCAGATGGTCAACCTGCTGGGGGAGGAAGTGGACATCGCGGCCCTGCAGGACGCCCAGCAGAAGTTCATGGAGGCGCTGAAGGAAGGCCTGGATTCGACCTCCGACCCGCAGGCGCACGAGTATTTCGAGAAGATTGCCGCGTCCTACCAGGTCTTCCTCGATGTCGTGCGCCAGCCTGCCAGCCTGCGCACGAGTCTGCTGGACCAGCGCGAAACCGACCGCGCCCTGGAGGCCCTGCGCGGCAACCTGACGGAGCTGCAGCGCCATTCCCTGTCCATCGTCAGGACGGCGGAAACGGCGACCCGTGACCGCGCCCAGATGATCGCCGGGCTGCTCGGACTGGTGAGCGGCGCCGTGTTGTTGATCGGCTTCATCACCGCCCAGGGCATCGCCCGTCGCTTCGGCGCGCCCATCGACGCCCTGGCCAAGGCGGCCGACCAGGTGGGGCGCGGGGATTTCCAGGTCACCCTGCCGTTGTCGCCGGTCAACGAGATGGCTGCGCTCATCCGCCGCTTCGGCCTGATGACCGAAGCCCTGCGCATGCTCAAGGAAACCAACGTGGAGAAACTGCTGGGCGAACAACAGCGCCTGAAGGCGGTGCTCGACAGCATTGACGATGGCTTGCTGATCCTCGATCGCCAGGGACGCATCCAGCACGCGAATCCGGTGGCCCAGCGGCAGTTGTCCTGGGAAGAGGTCCCGCACGGCCACCTCCTGTCGAAGGCACTCGGCCGACCGGAACTGGACGAGCAGGCCCAGCGCGTGCTGCGCGGCGACCCTCGGGACGACGAGCCCGAGGACCTGGTGGTCATGGCCGACGCCGAGCAGCGCCTGCTGAGCTGGCGCATGGTCCCGGTGGCGCTGGAGGACGGACGTCTGCTGGGAGGCGTGATGGTGCTGCGCGACGTGACCGAAGAGCGCGCCTTCGAACGGGTACGCAAGGAATTCGTGTTGCGCGCCTCCCACGAACTACGGACGCCGGTGACCGGCATGCAGATGGCCTTCGGGCTGCTCAACGAGCGCCTGCGCTTCGACCCGGATAGCCGCGAGGCCGACCTGCTGACCACCGTGGACGAAGAGATGCAGCGGCTGGTGCGACTGATCAACGACCTGCTGGATTTCTCCCGCTACCAGAGCGGCGTGCAGGCCCTGAAGCGCGAACCCTGCGACCTGGAGGAGCTGCTCTGCGCCTTGCGCCAACGGTACAGCGCCCAGGCCAGCGAACGCAGCATCGAGATCGAGCTGGAACTGCACCCGCCACTGCCGCGGGTGAGGCTGGACCGCCTGCAGATCGAGCGGGCACTGGACAACCTGGTGGGCAACGCCATCCGCCACAGCCCCAACGGCGGAAACATCCGCCTGCAGGCCCGACGTCACGGCGAACGGGTGCTGGTGAGCGTGGCGGACGACGGCGACGGCGTGCCGTACAGCCAGCAGGCGCGGATCTTCGAACCCTTCGTACAGGTCGGCCACCGCAAGGGTGGTGCCGGCCTGGGCCTGGCACTGTGCAAGGAGATCGTGCAACTGCACGGCGGGCGCGTCGGCCTCTATTCACGGCCGGGGCAGGGGGCGCAGTTCTATATGACCTTGCCGGTGTAGGGGATCCTTGGAGCCACCCTACAAAACTATCCAGGTTTTCGCGCTAGCCCGCTCCCTCTCACCCCCGCCCCCTCTCCCAGAGGTAGAGGGGTGACTCGCGTCGGCGAGAGTCAATTCATCCTGAAGCAACCAGCGCCCTGAAACCTGGCAGAAGCGGTGGGGCGGCAACTTCGCCCCTTCAAGAGGCCGAGCGGAATCGTTGCAGAGGGGGACGAGCGGCATGGATGGCCCCTTTCGCCGTGCCCCCCGGCGCAACGATGGAGCGAGGGAAGTCCGGCGAAGCCGGACCCGGATACAGGGGCAAGTTTTTTGGTTCCTTTTCAACGACTGGAAAGGGACTCGCCTGGGAAGGCGAAACCAGAAATATCCGCGGAACTCGGCAAGCGGCTTGGCTCAGGACTTTCCAGCAGCGCTCAACGCAGACCGGGCGAATGAATTCGCCCCTACGGCTCAGTGCCGCATCCCATTGAGCACCAGCAGCAACGCGGCGGTCTCGGCGTCGGGCTGGCCGTCGAACAGCTTCTGCCGGTACTTCATCTGGAAGGCGGCGATGACGTTGCGGGTTTCCTTGTCCAGCACGCCGGTCTGCGGCGTGGAGTACCCCTGGCGCACCAACTGCTGCTGGAACCAGCCGACGGTGGGCAGGGCCACGGCAAAGCGTGCCTGCTCACGGGCCACCGCGTTGGCATCCGGCCAGGGCACCAGGCCGGCGTCGGCCAGGCGCTTCCAGGGGAACAGCGGGCCCGGATCGACCTTGCGCTGGGGGGCGATGTCGCTGTGGCCGATGATGCTGCCCGGCGGCAGGTTGTGGCGCTGGACGATGTCCTTGAGGAGAAGGATCAGGGCGTCGATCTGCTCGTCGCTGAAGGGCTGGTAGACCCGGCCGCCCGGAGCATCGCGATAGCCGTCGTTGACCAGTTCGATTCCAATGGTGCTAGCGTTCAACCAGGTGCGGCCCTGCCATTCGCTTTCCCCGGCATGCCAGGCGCGGCGGGTTTCGTCCACCAGGCGATAGATCTTCGCCGGGTGGTCGCCAATCAGGTAATGGCTGCTGACGCCGTCACGGGTCAGTAGGCGCAGGGAGCGCTCCATATCAGTGGAGGTGTAGTGCAGCACCACGTACTGCACGCGGCTGCTCTGGCTCACCGAGCGCTGGCTGTCGTCGATTTGCAGACCGCCTGCACAGCCACCGAGTAGCAGCAAGGCGAGACTTAGAACGAAGGTCTTCATGGGGTCAGGTGCAGGACGCTTTGCAGGTTGTCGAGCAGCATGTCGACGCTGAGCATGATCAGCAGCATACCGGTCAGACGCTCCACGGCCATCAGGCCGCGATCGCCGAGAAAGCGCTGCAGAAACGCGGCCTGCAGCAGGATCAGGGCAGTGCAAGCCCAGGCCAGGATCACCGCGACATAGAGCTCCCAAAGCTCGCCCTGGTGGGTGTTGCGCAGGGTCATCAGCACGGCGAGGGCCGAGGGGCCGGCCACGGCCGGGGTGGCCAGGGGCACCAGCATCGGCTCGCCACCGGGCAGGTCGCCGAGCACGCCTTCCGGACGCGGGAAGATCAGGCGCAGGGCGATGATGAACAGGATGATGCCGCCGGCGATGGCGATGGACTCTCGCGACAGGCCCAGCCCGCTGAGGATCTTGTCGCCGAAGGTGAGGAACAGCAGGAGCAGGGCGAGGGCGAACAGCAACTCGCGCAGCGCCACCTTGAGACGGCGCTCGGGGGCCACGCCCTTGAGGGCAGCGATGAAGATGGCGATGTTGCCGAAGGGGTCGGTGACCAGAAAGATCAGTACGGCAATGCCGAGGATTTCCATGGGGGGCTCCCCTGTACCAATGGGCAGAAGTGTAATGGGCGGTTGCGCTGGCGTCTGCGCGCAGTCCCCGGGGCGGATGGTGAAGCTGTTGCGAAATCTTCCCCGCACGCGGGCCCCGGGAGAAAAAGGGCGCGAATTATAGCCGAATGCTGCTGGGGTTATCGGACATGGGGCCTACAGGCCAGGATGAACGGCGAGTTGGAAATGGCCGCCGCAGGTAATGTTGTAGGGAAGGGAAACCTCGCCGAGGAAGACCGACATGCGCCGCGCGCTGCTCTGGTTGAAGCAGGATCTCAGGCTCGATGACCACCCGGCGCTCCAGGCGGCGCTCCAGGCTGATCGCCTGTTGCCTCTCTACGTCTTCGATCCCGCCTTGCTTCGCCCTTCGCCGTTCGGCCCGCGTCGACTCGGCGTACATCGCGCGCGCTTCCTGCTGGAAAGCCTGGCGGCGCTGGATGCTGGCCTGCGCCAGCACGGCTCGCGGTTGATGGTGGCGCAGGGCCATGCCGAACTGGTGATCCCCACTCTGGTGGAGCACCTTGGCCTGGATGAGGTGCTGACCCTGGAAGAGATGGCTCCCTACGAGCGCGACGAGCTGCGCCGGGTGCGCCATACCCTGGGTGTGCAACTGACCGAGCTGCAGGGCAATAACCTGCTGCGCGAGGAAGAGCTGCCCCGTCCTCTGAACGAGCTGCCTTCGGTCTTCAATCAATTCCGCGAGCTGCTGGAAGTGCGCCTGCATGTCTTTCAGCCACGCCCCATCCCCCAGAACCTGCCACCGCTGCCCAGTGGCGCAGCCAGCCTGATAGAGCCACTGCCGACCCTGTCCCGGCTGGGTCTAGGCGAACCCCTGGGGGTGCCGTCCACCGCCTTTCCGTTCGCAGGCGGCGAACCTGCGGCCCTGGCGCGGCTACGCGATTACCTGTGGGAAACCCAGGGCGTGCATCAGTACCAGGAGTCGCGCAATGGCATGATCGGCAGCGAGTACTCGTCCAAGCTGTCGCCCTGGCTGGCTAACGGCAGCCTGTCGCCACGCCGCGTAGCCGCCGAGCTGCACCGCCTGGAAGCGCAGCACGGCCGTAACGAGTCCACCCAGCAATTGCGGATGGAATTGCTGTGGCGCGAGTTTTTCCGCTGGACGCTGCTGCGCTACGGCAGCGCCCTGTTCCGCGCGGATGGTCTGAAAGCCACCGCTCGGGCGCCGAAGACCCTCGATGAGCGCTACTTGCATTGGTGCAACGGACGCACCGGCATGCCGCTGGTGGACGCCAACATGCGCGAACTGATGGCGACCGGCTGGATGTCCAGTCGCGGCCGCCAGATAGTCGCCGCCTACCTGGTCAACGACCTGCAGCAGGACTGGCGCTACGGCGCGGCCTGGTTCGAAGAACACCTGCTGGACTACGACCCGGCGAGCAACTGGGGCAACTGGGCCTACCTCGCCGGCGTCGCCAGCGACCCGCAACGCGCACTGGCCTTCAATGCCCTGCGCCAGGCTCGCCAGTACGATCCGGAGGCGACCTATGTCAGCCTCTGGCTACCGGAGCTGCGCGGCCTGCCGGTTGAACAGCGGCACACCCCGTTCATGCTCAGCGAACTCCAGTTCGCCGGGCTCGACTACCCGCGCCTGGAGCACATTCCGGAAAACTGGAAGCCCTATATCTCCAGCGCGGCCTGAGGGTTCAGACCGGCTGAGGTGCGCCCTGCGCGCCGGATTCGCCACGTCCGGAAGGCTGCACCAGCGCCAGCTCGACGCGATTGCGCCCCTCGTGCTTGGCCCGATAGAGCGCCTGGTCGGCACGCTGGAAGGCGACATCACTGGGCTCACCGGCCATCAAGGTCGTCAGCCCGGCGGAGAGGGTGATCGACACGCGCTCACCCTTGAAGTGGAAGGGGCAGGCTTCGATGGCCGCACGCAGGTTTTCCAGCAATTGCTTGCCGCCTTCCACGGGAGTGGAGGGCAATAGCAGGACGAACTCCTCACCCCCGAAGCGGGCGATGAAGTCGGTCTTGCGCAGGCGCCGGGCGAGTTCACCGGCGATGATCTTCAACACCTTGTCGCCGGCCAGGTGGCCGAAGCCATCGTTGATGCGCTTGAAGTGGTCGATATCGATCACCGCCAGCAGCAGGTCGCCGCCGTAGCGCTGCTGCCGAGCCTGTTCGATCTCCAGGCGCTCGTTCCAGGCAGCGCGGTTGGGCAGACCCGTCAGGGGGTCCTGCAGCGCCTTCTGGCGCTGGACCTCAAGGTTGTCGTGGAAGACCTTGGCTTCATCCTCCATGGTCGCCACCCGTGCCATCAATGCCTGCAAGCGCTCGCCCACTTCCTGCTCGCGGGCCGAGCGCTGCTGCTGGTAGCGGTTCATGGTGTCGAGCAGGCCGTCGAGGCGATGCTCCAGGCTCTGCTTCAGATGGTCGAGGTCGGTGGCGTCCTGCACGCTGGCCTGCAGGCCACTGACGTGTTCGCGCAGCTGGTCGTCCAGGGCGCGGGCGCTGTCCAGCGACTCGGCATAACCTTCCTGGGCGGCGCTGAGGTGTTCGAGGAACAGCGTCAAGCGCTGGTTGAGCTGTTTCAGGTAGCCGGCGAACTCGCGGTGGCCATTGTCGGTTACCGCCAGCACCAGCACGCCGAAGTCATCCAGCACCGGCACCAGTTCGTACCAGTTGAGCCCACCCTCCAGGCGCTGACGCAGCATTGCTGCCTGAGGTTGGTGGTGTTCGGGCAGGTCCAGCTCATCCAGCAGTGAACGCAGGCTGTCGGCCACATGGGGAGCGATGGCGCTGTAGCCAGGTTCTGGCTGGGCCGGCAGGGCGTACTCGGGGTCGCCCTCGCCGGTCAGGATGGAGGCAGCCAGCGGCAGGCTGTCGAGGGTGCTGCTGCGCGCCGGGGCAGCCGAGGCGGGCGCGGCTAGCGCGGGCTCGACGGGCGCTGTCAGCGGTCGGGTAGAGGCAGGCTCTGCTTCGGTCGGCGGGCGGTGATCAACGGGCTCGGGCAGGGCGTCTGCCTGGGGAGCAGGCGCGGCTTCGGCCGAAGGCTCGTCACGTCCGTTGCCGAACAGACGCTGCAGCAGGCCGGGCCTGGCGACCGTCACGTCTTCATTGGTAAGCGCCTGCAGTGCCTGGCCCTGGAGCACACCCAGCTCGGCCAGCACTGCCGGCAGCTCGCGGGACTGGCGCGCACGTTCGTCGATGCGTTTGGCGAACTGTTTTAGGCCCTTGCGCACTTCCCGGGGCAAGTCGAGGGCGAGCAGGTGGCTGGTGATACCGGTCAGGGCGCTGACGTTCTGTTCAACGCGTTGCTGGCGGCGTTGCTCGGAGTCCAGCACGGCCTTTTCCAGGCGCGGAATCAGGGCCGCGAGGCCGGCATCCATCTGCTCGCCGCGGATGATTTCGCGCAGCTCCTGCATGCACTGGTCGACCGCCTTGTCGGAGCCCTCGGCCGCCAGGGAGCTGCGCACCAGGCCGCGACGCAACAGGTCGAGACGGGCATCCCAGCGCCTTTCCAGCTTCTCCTGCTGTTCAAGGTTTTCCAGGTATTTGGTTTTCCAGCGCTGGGCGTCGTCGCTCATGCAGGGATTCCGCGCTTGGGTTGGCTGAGGGCAAGGGGCAGGTCGGCCTGAAGCTCGACCGGCAAGCGGATGTCTACGGCCACGGGCAGGTGATCGGATATGGGCTGGCTGAGCACCGCCACCCGCTCCAAGGTCAGGCTGGGGCTGAGCAGGATGTGGTCGAGACAGCGCTGTGGTCGCCAGCTGGGAAAGGTCGCTTCGACCTGCGGGGCCAGGAGGCCGAGGTCGCGCAGGGGCGAGCGCTCCAGCAGGTCGTTGGCGTGGGTGTTCATGTCACCCATCAGCACCAGGTGGCGATAGCCGGCCACCAACTCGCGGATGTACGCCAGTTGGCGAGTGCGGGTACGGGCGCCGAGGGACAGGTGCATCATCACCACGGCGAGGGCGGCGGAACCCTTGCCGAAGCGCATCAGGATCGCGCCGCGACCGGGCGGGCCCGGCAGGGGATGGTCTTCCAGCAGGCTGGGTTGCAGGCGGCTGAGCAGGCCATTGCTGTGCTGGGCGATGCGCCCGAGATTGCGATTGAGCTGCTGGTACCAGTAGGGGAAGTCGCCAAGCTGGGCGAGATGTTCGACCTGGTTGATGAAGCCGGAGCGGATGCTGCCGCCGTCGGCTTCCTGCAGGGCGACCAGATCGTAGTCGCCGAGCAGGCTGCCAATGCGCTGGAGATTTCCGGCGCGGCCGGTGTGCGGCAGCAGGTGCTGCCAGCCACGGGTCAGGTAGTGATGGTACCGCTCAGTGCTGATGCCAACCTGGATATTGAAGCTGAGCAAGCGCAGGCGGCCATCGGCGGGCAGCCCGCCCCTGTCGCAATGGGGGTTCACCCGTGCATCGCACGAGCTCGCCGCCCGCTCACCCACCCAGCGTCGCAGCATCGGGCGAATGCGCCGCTTACTTCGCGGCGCGCTCCTTCTCGATCAGGTGTTCGGCGACCTTGAGGGTCTGCTCCGGGCCGCCCGAGGAGCTGATGTCGAAACGGTACTTGCCATTGACCACCAGGGTCGGAACGCCGGTGATCTGGTAAGCCATGGCCAGCTTCTTGGCTTTCTCCATCTGGCCCTTCACGGCAAAGGAGTTGTAGGCCTTGAGGAAGGCGTCCTTGTCCACGCCCTGACCAGCGAGGAATTCAGCCATCTCTTCCGGGGTAGCCAGCTTCTTGCCTTCCTTGTGGATGGCATCGAACACGGCTTTGTGTACCTGATGCTCGACCTTCATGCTTTCGAGGGTGATGAACAGCTGGCCGTGGACGTTCCACAGGCCGCCGAACATCGCAGGAATGCGCACGAAGTTCACATCTTCCGGCAGCTTCTCGGCCCAGGGGTTGAGGGTCGGTTCGAACTGATAGCAGTGCGGGCAGCCGTACCAGAACAGCTCCACCACTTCGATCTTGCCGGGTACGGATACCGGAACCGGGCTGCTCAGCTCGACGTACTGCTTGCCGGCCTCGATGTCGTCAGCCTGGACGGCGCTCATGCCCAGCAGGCTGGCGCCGGCAAGAACGGCGGAAAGGATCAGGTTACGCATGCTTCACTCCTTGAGGGGTAATGGGGCCGCGAGGGCGATGATTCGACCTGCGGCTACACAGCGGGTTCCGGCCATTGTAGCGGGCCGCAGAACGAAAAAGGGTGGCCGAAGCCACCCTTGTTCAGATTCCAGACAACGGGTCTTAGTGCAGACCCTGGATGTAGCTGGAAACCGCTTCGATATCCTTGTTGCTCAGCTTGGCCGCGATGCTGCGCATGACCATGGTGTCACCATCGTTGGTACGGTTGCCTTCGCGGAAGTCAGTCAGCTGCTTGGCCACGTACTGGGCATGCTGGCCGCCCAGGTGCGGGAAGCCGGCAGTCGGGTTGCCGGAGCCGTCCGGAGCGTGGCAGCCGGTGCAGGCAGGCATGCCCTGGTCCAGCTTGCCGCCGCGGAAGAGGGCTTCGCCACGGGCGACCACTTTCGGGTCGGCTGCACCGACGCTGCCCTTCTGGCTGGAGAAGTAGGCGGCGATGTCGGCCATGTCCTGGTCGCTGACGTTGGTCAGCAGGCCGGTCATTTCCAGCACGGTACGGTTACCGGCCTTGATGTCCTTCATCTGCTTGAGCAGGTAGCGTTCGCCCTGGCCAGCCAGTTTCGGGAAGTTCGGGGCGGCACTGTTGCCATCCGGACCGTGGCAAGCGCCACAGACAGCGGCCTTGGCCTGGCCAGCCTTGGCGTCGCCAGCGGCGTGGGCCATGCCGGTGATGCCCAGGGTCAACAGCAGACTCACGATTACTTTGTTCATCAGCTAATCCAACTACGGCTAAAGGGTAAAGGTGTTATGTGCCGGGCTACTTTATTGGCTCATCCACTGGATGACGGCCTTGTAGTCCTCGGCACTGCAATCCATGCACAGGCCTTTCGGCGGCATGGCGTTCAAACCATTGGTGACGCTCTGCACCAGAGTGTCCATGCCCTTGGCCAGTCGCGGTTCCCAGGCAGCCTTGTCGCCCTTTTTCGGCGCCATCGGCAGCTGACCAGAGTGACAGGCACCACAGGCCCTGTTGAAAACCGCTTCCGGATCCTGAGCCGCCTGAGCGGCGAAGGACAGCGCCGCAAGGCTAGCGACGAGCAGTACTTTCTTCATGATCAACCTCATCGGGAGGGCATTGCCGCGCATTCTTTCGTGCGTCGGTCGTTGCCGTGGACACCAGACCCTGGGGGATAAAGCGCACACTAAATCTGCGGCATTATATACTGGCGAGGCATAAACGGAAACGAAACCGCCCTATGCGACACCGCGTCGCACCCCTGGATTCCCCATGTCATCGAAGAACCCGATTCTCGGCCTGTGCCAACAGGCCCGCTTCCTCATCAGTGCCGCCAAGGTCGACCAGTGCCCGCCGGACAGCGGCCTGGAAGTGGCCTTTGCCGGACGTTCCAACGCCGGCAAGTCGAGCGCGCTGAACACCCTGACCCACGCCAGCCTGGCGCGCACCTCGAAAACCCCGGGGCGCACCCAGTTGCTGAACTTCTTCTCCCTGGACGAAGAACGTCGCCTGGTAGACCTGCCCGGTTACGGCTACGCCAAGGTGCCGATTCCCCTCAAGCAACACTGGCAGCACCACCTGGAGGCCTACCTCAGCAGCCGCGAAAGCCTCGCCGGCCTGATCCTGCTGATGGATATCCGCCACCCGCTCACCGACTTCGACCGCCTGATGCTGGACTGGTCCACTGCCGGCAACATGCCCATGCACATCCTGCTGACCAAGGCCGACAAGCTGGCCTTCGGCGCGGCGAAGAACGCCCTGCTCAAGGTGCGTCAGGAAATCCGCAAGGGCTGGGGCGAGGGCGTGAGCATCCAGCTGTTCTCTGCGCCCAAGCGCCAGGGCATCGAGGAAGCCCACGCCGTGCTGTCGCACTGGCTGCAGCTGGATCTGGAAGAAGGCGAGGCCGAAGCCTGAATTCCGGGCAAAAAAAACCCCGGACTTCGTATGGGGAGGGGGAAGTTCGGGGTCTAAGTCTGAACCGCTAGGGCGGGGTTCAGATATCTGCCAACACTAAACACAGCAAAAGGAGCATCGAAAGGCTTCACCAGCCATTCATGTGTGTGACTCCCCCGCTTCGCAGAAAGTTCAGACCCTTCCTAAAAACAGTTTGCTATCAAAAAAATCTGTTTATTCGATCAGGAACTAAGCATCTGTTTCATCCATGAAACAGGTACCCGCCCCTAAGGCGCACTCAGTGCGCCTCATCCCAGTTGTCACCCACGCCCACTTCCACCACCAGCGGCACATCCAGCTCGGCGGCACCGCTCATGAGCGGACGAATCTGCTCGGATACCTGATCCACCAGATCCTCCCGCACTTCCAGCACCAGTTCGTCGTGCACCTGGAGGATGACGCGGACGTCCAGGCCGCTTTCCTGCAGCCAGTTATCCACAGCCACCATGGCGCGCTTCATGATGTCGGCTGCGGTGCCCTGCATCGGCGCGTTGATCGCGGTGCGCTCGGCGCCCTTGCGCATGGCCTGGTTCTTCGAGTGGATTTCCGGCAGGTACAGGCGGCGACCGAACAGGGTTTCGACGAAGCCCTGCTGCGCAGCCTGCTCGCGGGTGCGCTCCATATAAGCCAGAACGCCCGGATAACGGGCGAAATAGCGGTCGATGTAGGCCTGGGCTTCCTTGCGCTCGACGCCGATCTGCTTGGCCAGGCCGAAGGCGCTCATGCCGTAGATCAGGCCGAAGTTGATCGCCTTGGCGCTGCGGCGCTGGTTCGAGGTGACCTCGTCCAGCGGCACGCCGAACACCTCGGAAGCGGTGGCACGGTGCACATCGCGGTCATGGCGGAAGGCATCCAGCAGACCTTCATCCTTGGCCAGGTGCGCCATGATGCGCAGCTCGATCTGCGAGTAGTCCGCCGCCAGCAGCTTGTAGCCCTTGGGCGCGACGAAGGCCTGGCGGATGCGCCGGCCCTCGGCGGTGCGAATCGGGATGTTCTGCAGGTTCGGGTCGGTGGACGACAGGCGCCCGGTAGCCGCTACCGCCTGGTGGTAGGAGGTGTGGATGCGCCCGGTGCGCGGGTTGATCTGCTCCGGCAGCTTGTCGGTGTAGGTGCTCTTGAGCTTGCTCAGGGAGCGGTACTGCATGATCACCTTGGGCAGCTCGTAATCCTGTTCGGCGAGGTCGGCGAGCACATTCTCGGCCGTGGAAGGCTGGCCGGTCGCGGTCTTGGCCAGCACCGGCAGGCCGAGCTTTTCATAGAGGATGGCGCCGAGCTGCTTGGGCGAGCCGAGGTTGAACTCCTGGCCGGCCAGGTCATAGGCCTGGCGCTCCAGCGCCACCATCTTCTCGCCCAGTTCCAGGCTCTGCTGGCCCAGCAACTTGCCGTCGACGTAGGCGCCATTGCGCTCGATGCGCGCCAGCACCGGCACCAGCGGCATCTCGATTTCGCGCAGGACCTTGGCCAGGGAGGGAATGGCTTCCAGCTTCTGCCACAGGGTCTGGTGCAGGCGCAGGGTGACGTCCGCATCTTCGGCGGCGTAGGGGCCGGCCTGCTCGATGGCGATCTGGTCGAAGGTCAGCTGCTTGGCGCCCTTGCCGGCGATGTCCTCGAAACGGATGGTGCTGTGCCCCAGGTATTTGAGGGACAGGCTGTCCATGTCGTGGCGGGTGGCCGTGGCGTCCAGCACGTAGGACTCGAGCATGGTGTCGAAGGTGATGCCCTGTACGGCGATGGGCGTCGTGGCGTTGGCCAGGACGTTCATGTCGTACTTGGCATGCTGACCGACCTTGGCCTTGTCCGGGTCTTCCAGCAGCGGCTTTAGGGCCTTGAGCACAGCGTCGCGATCGAGCTGCGCCGGTACGCCCATATAGCTATGGGCCAGGGGCACGTAAGCGGCTTCACCGGCTTCCACGGCGAAGGACACGCCCACCACCTGCGCCTGCTGGGCATCGATGCTGGTGGTTTCGGTGTCGAAGGCGAACAGTGGGGCGGCTTCCAGCTTCTTCAGCCAGGCGTCGAATTGCGCCTGCTCCAGGACCACTTCATAGCGCGCCTCGGCCTCGGCAGGCGCGGCGTCGACGAGTTCCAGTTGCTCGCCGTCGGACTTGGCCTGGCGCTGCAGGTCGTCCAGCCAGGTCTTGAATTCCAGGGTGCGATACAGCTCAGCCAGGGCCTCGCGGTCGGGTTCACCGGGGTGCAGGGCGTCGATCTCGACGTTCAGCTCAACGTCGCACTTGATGGTCGCCAGCTTGTAGGACAGGTAGGCCATGTCCTTGTGCTCTTCGAGCTTGGCCGGCAGGCCCTTGGCGCCGCGGATCGGCAGGGCGGGCACTTTGTCCAGGCTGGCGTAGAGGACGTCCAGGCCGCCGCCCACGCCGGTGAGCAGGCCGAGGGCGGTCTTCTCGCCGACGCCGGGCACGCCGGGGATGTTGTCCACCTTGTCCCCCATCAGCGCCAGGTAGTCGATGATGAGCTCAGGACCGACACCGAATTTCTCCTTCACGCCATCCACATCCAGCGTGCTACCGGTCATGGTGTTGACCAGCGTAATGTGCCCGTCGACCAGTTGCGCCATGTCCTTGTCGCCGGTAGAGATCACCACCGGACGCCCGCCCGCCGCACTCTGCCGGGCCAGGGTGCCGATCACGTCGTCGGCCTCCACACCCTCCACGCAGAGCAGCGGCAACCCCAGTGCGCGCACGCTGGCATGCAACGGTTCCACCTGCACGCGCAGCTCATCCGGCATCGAAGGGCGATTGGCCTTGTACTCGGCGAACATTTCATCGCGGAAGGTGCCGCCCTTGGCGTCGAACACCACCGCGAAGGGGCTGTCCGGGAACTGCCGGCGCAGGCTCTTGAGCATGCTCAGCACGCCTTTGACCGCGCCCGTGGGCAGGCCGGCCGAGGTGGTCAGCGGCGGCAGGGCATGGAAGGCGCGGTACAGGTAGGAGGATCCGTCCACCAGGACGAGGGGGGCTTGGCTCATGCGTGAATTCAACCTTTATTCACCGGACCCGAAGTAGAATGGACCGATCATTGACGAGAAGGGACAAGGTTACCATGCGCGCACTGAACCGCCTTTTGCTGGCCAGCCTGCTGGCTCTCGCACCAGTCGCCACCTTCGCCGCAGACGAGCCGTCCGCCGAGCCGGACGTGACCATCCGCCAGGAAGGCGACAAAACCATCCAGGAATACCGCGTCAACGGCATCCTCTACGCCATCAAGGTGACCCCCAAGGGTGGCAAGCCGTACTTCCTGGTCCGCGCCGACGGCGAAAACAATTTCGTCCGCTCGGACTATCCCGACATGCTCATCCCAGCCTGGGAAATCTTCAGCTGGTAGTGCACACGCAACCCCGTAACAAGGTAGTCCAATGTCTGTATTCACTCCGCTCGAACGTCCGGAACTGGAAGCTTTCCTCGCCCCCTACGGGCTGGGCCGGCTGAAGGACTTCCAGGGCATCGCCGAAGGCTCCGAGAACAGCAACTTCTTCGTCAGCCTGGAAGGGGGTGAATACGTACTGACCCTGGTGGAGCGCGGCCCGGTCCACGACCTGCCGTTCTTCATCGAACTGCTGGATGTGCTCCACGACGCGGACCTGCCGGTCCCTTTTGCACTGCGCACCGGAAGCGGCGACGCCCTGCGCGAACTCGCCGGCAAGCCAGCGCTGCTGCAACCGCGCCTGCCGGGCAAGCACGTGCACCAGCCCAACGCCCACCACTGCACCGAAGTCGGCGCCCTGCTGGCGCGCCTGCACCTGGCCACCCGCGAGCGGGTACTGGAGCGCAAGAGCGATCGCGGCCTGGACTGGATGCTCGATGAAGGTCCGGCGCTGGCCCTGCAACTGGACGAGACGGCCCTGCCGCTGCTGCGTGACGCACTGAAGGAAATCGGCGAGGTGAAGGCGCGTTTCCTCGCCCTGCCGCGCGCCAACCTGCACGCCGACCTGTTCAAGGACAACGCCCTGTTCGACGGCACCCACCTGTCCGGCGTGATCGACTTCTACAACGCCTGTTCCGGGCCGATGCTCTATGACCTGGCCATCTGCCTGAACGACTGGTGTTCGGACGCCGACGGCCGCCTCGACGGCCAGCTTGCCCGCGCCCTGCTCGGTGCCTACGCCGCGCTGCGCCCCTTCACCGCCGCCGAAGCCGAACTCTGGCCGACCGCCCTGCGCATCGCCTGCGTGCGCTTCTGGCTGTCACGCCTGATCGCCGCCAATGCCTTTGCCGGGCAGGACGTGCTGATCCACGATCCGAGTGTGTTCCAGCGGCGCCTGGCGCAGCGGCAGAAGGTCGAGCTGCCGTTGCCGTTTGCGCTCTGAGAAGGACGCGAGTTCTTCGCTTTTCCTGTGGGGGCGAATTCATTCTCGAAGGACAGCGCAGCTGTCCCGACAGCCGTCAGGGCAGACCTTCGGCCTGCTTGGCGAATGAATTCGCCCCCACAAGGTTCGCTCCAGCCCGACGATATGTGTGCGTTCTGAACGAATTCACCCGCACTTGGAATGGCCGCAGTTGAGGCAGGTCGCGCAGCCATCCATCTGCACCACCGCCTGAGTATTGCACTTGCCGCAGAGCTGGGCGCCGGGCGGGAAGCCCTCGCCGGGTTCGGCGGTGGTGATGCCTTGGCTGGCCTCATAGGCGGCACGCTTCTCCGCCAGGTAGAGCCGCTGCTCCTCGTCCAGCTTCTGGCCTTCCATAAGGCCGATCGCGATCAGGTGGCGCTCCAGCACGGCGCCGATCTCCGCCACCAGTGACGGCATGTAGACCCCCCCTCGCTTGAGGTAACCGCCTCGTGGATCGAACACCGCCTTCAGCTCTTCCACCAGAAAGGTGCAGTCGCCGCCCTTGCGGAACACCGCCGACATGATGCGGGTGAGGGCAACGATCCACTGGAAGTGCTCCATGCCCTTGGAGTTGATGAAGATTTCGAAGGGCCGGCGCTGCTCGAAGGCGGTATCGGGGTTGAGCACGATGTCGTTGATGGTCACGTAGAGCGCGTGCTCGAACAGCGGCGACTTGATCTTGTAGGTCGCCCCCACCAGGGTTTCCGGACGCTGCAGGGTTTCGTCCATCTGCACCACGGCAGCCGCTTCTTCGGCGGCCTTGCGGGCCTTTTCCTGTTCCAGGTCCACCAGGCTGAAGCCCCTGATCTTCTTCTCGATCTTGATGGTCATGACCGCCTCCGATCGTTCAGTACTTGCCGTAGTAGCCTTCCTTCAAGGCCTCGAACAGGTTGGCGGCGGTGTGCACTTCGCCGTCGTACTCCACTTCTTCGTTACCGCGCAGCTCCACCAGGGTGCCGTCCTCCAACTCGAAGCGGTAAACCGTCCTCTCCAGATCCGCGTCCTTCACCAGTACGCCCTGGAAGGCCACCGGATTGAAGCGGAAGGTGGTGCAACCCTTGAGACCCTGGCGCCAGGCGTGCAGATAGATGTCCTTGAACGCTTCGAAGGGGAAGTCGGTGGGTACGTTGGCAGTCTTGGAGATGGACGAGTCGATCCACTTTTGCGCCGCCGCCTGCATATCCACGTGCTCGGCCGGGCTGATGTCGTCAGCGCTGACGAAATAATCCGGCAAGCGCTGCGCCGGATGCTCGGCATCCGGCCGGGCCTGGCTGTTGATGAGGGAGCGGTAGGCCAGCAGCTCATAACTGCGGACCTCGATCTTCTCCTTGGTCTTGCGCCCGGGGCGGATCAGGTTGCGCGAATACTGGTGGGCGTAGCTCGGCTCGATGCCGTTGGAGGCGTTGTTCGCCAGGCTGAGGCTGATGGTGCCGGTGGGTGCGATGGAACTGTGGTGAGTGAAGCGCGCGCCCACTTCGGCCAGCTCGGCCACCAGTTCCGGGGCATGTTCGGCGACACGCTGCATGTAACGGGAATAGCGGGCGTGGAGAATGCGACCGGGCACGCGGTCACCCACCTTGTAGCCGTCGTCGACCATTTCCGGACGCTTGCGCAGCATGGCGGCGGTGACCTCGTAGTCGAGCGCCAGGACAGGCGCCGGCCCTTTCTCCCGCGCCAGTTCCAAGGCCACCTGCCAGCCGGCCAGGGCCATTTCCCTCGCCACTTCCTCGGTGAATACGCAGGCCTCGGTGCTGCCGTAGCGCAACCGCAGCAGCGCAAGGGCCGAGCCCAGCCCGAGGAAGCCCATGCCGTGGCGGCGCTTGCCGAGGATTTCCTCGCGCTGCTGCGCCAACGGCAGGCCATTGATCTCCACCACGTTGTCGAGCATGCGGGTGAAGACCCGCACGACGGCGCGGAAGCGCTCCCAGTCGAAGTGTGCGTCCTCGGTGAATGGCTCTTCGACGAAGGCGGTGAGGTTGATCGAACCCAGCAGGCAGGAGCCATAAGGAGGAAGTGGCTGCTCCCCGCACGGATTGGTCGCGCGGATCGCCTCGCACCACCAGTTGTTGTTCAGCTCGTTGACCCGGTCGATGAGGATGAAACCGGGCTCGGCGAAATCGTAGGTGGAGACCATGATCATGTCCCACAGATGCCGGGCCTGGACGCGGCCGTAGACCTTGCAGGCCACCAGGCCGTCCTCGCGGGTGATGTAGCCCTCATGCACCGGCCAGTCACGCCAGATCACCTGGGTCGAATCACCGAAGTCGAGTTCCTCGCGCTCCTTCGGGTGCACCGGGTAGAGCAACGGCCATTCGGTGTCATTCTCCACCGCGTGCATGAAGGCATCGCTCACCAGCAGACTGAGGTTGAACTGGCGCAGGCGGCCGTCCTCGCGCTTGGCGCGGATGAACTCACGCACGTCCGGATGGCAGACGTCGAAGGTGCCCATCTGCGCACCACGGCGGCCGCCGGCGGAGCTCACGGTGAAGCACATCTTGTCGTAGATATCCATGAAGGACAGCGGCCCGCTGGTCTGCGCGCCTGCCCCGGAAACATAGGCGCCATGGGGGCGCAGGGTGCTGAATTCGTAACCGATGCCGCAGCCGGCCTTGAGGGTGAGCCCGGCTTCATGGACCTTGCCGAGGATGTCGTCCATGGAGTCGAGGATGGTGCCGGAAACGGTGCAATTGATGGTGGAAGTGGCCGGCTTGATGTCCTGGGCGCCAGCGTTGGAAATGATGCGCCCGGCGGGGATAGCGCCGTTGCGCAGGGCCCAGAGGAAGCGTTCGTACCAGTGCTCGCGGGCTGCCGCATCGGACTCCACCTCCGACAGGGCGCGGGCCACGCGCTGCCAGGTGGCGTCAGGGGTGAGATCGATCGGCGTACCGTCCTTGTGCTTGAGGCGGTACTTGCTGTCCCAGATGTCTTGCGACGCCGCCTGCAAGGCGATGCCGTGGTTACCCTGGACCTGCCGGGGGGTTCCCGTCCTGGCCATCCGCTGCCCTCCCTCGATGAAGAGTCCAGACTAGTCTGACCACGAATGCCGGCCGTTGATTCACATCAAGACGGCCCGCGGCCCCTCTCTCACCTTAGCAGTCCGTGCGAAATGCCCTTGTAGGGTAGGCCGGGCGGCAAACCGCTTCAGCCCACCGGAGGGAAGGGCGAGCAATACTCAGAGCGCCTCCAGGCACCCCGCCAGGCCGTCGCCCAGGTTCTGCAGCAGCTTCTCGTAGCCATTGGCGGCCACTGGGGCGCTCATCCCCAGGGCATCCAGTTCGGCCAGGCGCACCGAGAGGCCGGCGGTCAGGGTGTCGGCCAAGCGCGGGCGTACCGGCGGCTCGCTGAACACGCAGCTCGGGCCGGCCGCCTGCAACCGCTCCCGCATCGCGGCGACGTGGCGGGCGCCGGGCTGGACTTCGCTGGCGACGCTGAAGACGCCGGCATGGCGCAAGCCGTAAGCCGCCTCGAAATAGTCGAAGGCCTCGTGGAAGACGAAGAACGGCTTGTCGGCAACCTTGGCCATGCGCGCCTTGAGGGTGGCATCGAGTTGGTCGAGGCGGCCCTGGAACGCCGTCAGGTTGGCCTGGTAGCGTGCGGCGTTGGCCGGGTCGGCGGCAGCCAGGTCGGCGGCCATGCGCGCGGCGATCACCCGGGCGTTGGCCGGCAGCAGCCAGAGGTGGGCGTCCAGGGAGCCGGGGCGATGGTCATGGTCGTGCTCGTGTTCGTCGTGCTCGCCTTCATGCTCATCCTGCAGCGCCTCGAAGTGGCGCAGGGTCATGCCGGGTTCACTCTGCACTGCCACGCTGGGCTTGTCGCGCCCTGTCAGCACACGGGGCAGGAAGCCTTCGAGGTCGGGGCCGACCCAGTAGAACAGGTCAGCCTCACGTACCCGGCGCACGTCGGAAGGGCGCAGGGCGAACTGGTGCGGCGAGGCTCCGGGGGGCAGCAGCACATCCGGCTGGCCGGCGCCGCCCTGCACGGCTGCGGCGATCAGTTGCAGCGGCTTGATGCTGGTCAGCAGGCGTACGTCGGCCTGGGCCGACAAGGCGCAGGCGCTGAGGAACAGGGAGACGAATAGACGGAACACGGCACAGACTCGGCGGGAAAAGAGTTATAGAATAACGTCTCTTTCTCCAGACGTCGCCGCCGCCATGCTCAAGCCGATCAGCGCAAAAGCCCCCCTGGCCTGCCGCCCCCACGACCACTCCCATTGCGTGTCCAACGCCCTGGCCGAGGCCGAAGCCATCTGCGGCCAGCAGGGCCTGCGCCTGACCGCCTTGCGCAAACGCGTGCTGGAACTGGTGTGGCAGAGCCACAAGCCGCTGGGCGCCTACGACATCCTCGGCGTGCTGACCGAGGAAGATGGCCGCCGCGCAGCGCCGCCCACCGTCTACCGTGCCCTGGACTTTCTCCTGGAAAACGGCCTGGTGCACCGCATCGCATCGCTCAACGCCTTCGTCGGCTGCAACCATCCGGGCGAGTCCCACCAGGGCCAGTTCCTCATCTGCCGCAATTGCCAGACAGCCATCGAGCTGGAGCAATCGAGCATCAGCCAGGCCATCGTCGACAGCGCGAAATCCGTCGGCTTCGTCGTCGAAGGCCAGACCGTCGAAGTCGTCGGTCTCTGTGCCAGCTGCCAGGTGGCCGCATGAGCGACGTCCTGATCCGCCTCGACAAGATCGGCGTCGACTTCGCGGGCCAGCCAGTCCTGCAGGACGTGCACCTGGCCGTGAAGGCTGGAGAGATCGTCACCCTGATCGGCCCCAACGGCGCCGGCAAGACCACCCTGGTGCGCACCGTGCTCGGCCTGCTCAAGCCGGACAAGGGCGATGTCTGGCGCAAGCCGCGCCTGCATATCGGCTACATGCCGCAGAAGCTCCAGGTAGATGCCACGCTGCCGCTCACCGTGCTGCGCTTCCTGCGCCTGGTGCCGGGTGTCGACCGCAAGGCGGCCCTCGGCGCGCTGGATGAAGTAGGGGCCGCCCAGGTAATCGACAGCCCGCTGCAGAACATCTCCGGCGGTGAGTTGCAGCGCGTGCTGCTGGCCCGCGCCCTGCTGCGCGAGCCCGAACTGCTGGTGCTGGACGAGCCGGTGCAGGGCGTCGATGTCGCCGGCCAGGCCGAGCTCTACCGCCTGATCAGCCGCCTGCGCGACCGCCACGGCTGCGGCGTACTGATGGTCTCCCACGACCTGCACCTGGTGATGAGCGCCACCGACCAGGTGGTCTGCCTGAACCGCCACGTCTGCTGCTCCGGCCACCCGGAGCAGGTCAGCGGCGACCCGGCCTTCGTCGAGCTGTTCGGCCAGGACGCCAAGAGCCTCGCGGTCTATCACCACCACCACGATCACGCCCACGACCTGCATGGCGAAGTGGTAAAGCAACCTTTCCCCAGCGGCACCCGTTTCACTCCCGTCCACCAGCACGGCCCCGACTGCAACCATGGCTGATTTCCTGCTCAACGCACTGCTCGCCGGCCTCGCCCTGGCCCTGGTGGCCGGCCCCCTCGGCTCCTTCGTGGTCTGGCGGCGCATGGCCTATTTCGGCGACACCCTGTCCCACGCCGCGCTGCTCGGCGTGGCCCTGGGCCTGATGCTGGACGTCAGCCCGACCCTGGCCGTGACCGTCGGCTGCGTCTTGCTCGCGGTGCTGCTGGTCACCCTGCAACAGCGCCAGCCGCTGGCGTCGGACACGCTGCTGGGCATCCTCGCCCACAGCACCCTGTCCCTGGGTCTCGTGGCCCTGAGCTTCATGAGCGAAGTGCGTATCGACCTGATGGGCTACCTGTTCGGCGACCTGCTGGCGGTCAGCCGCACCGACCTCGCCTGGATCCTCGGCGGCAGCGCCCTGGTGCTGCTGGTGCTGATCCCCATGTGGCGGCCGCTGCTGGCGATTACCGTGCACGAGGAACTGGCGCGGGTGGAAGGCCTGCCGGTGGCGGCCATCCGCCTCGCCCTGATGCTGCTGATCGCAGTGGTAATCGCCGTGGCGATGAAGATCGTCGGCGTGCTGCTGATCACCTCGCTGCTGATCATTCCGGCCGCCGCCGCCCAGCGCCACGCGCGCAGCCCCGAGCAGATGGCCCTGGGCGCCAGCCTGCTGGGCCTGGTGGCGGTCTGCGCGGGCCTCGCGCTGTCCTGGTTCAAGGACACCCCGGCCGGCCCGTCCATCGTGGTTTCCGCCGCCAGCCTGTTCCTCTTCAGCTTTGCGCTGCCGCGCCGCGCCTGAGGTCGGCAAGCACCAGGGACGCGGCCTTCTCCGCGATCATCAGGGTGGGAGAGCAGGTGTTGCCGGAGACGATTTCCGGCATCACCGAGGCATCGGCAATGCGCAGCCCTGGAATGCCATGCACTTTGAGATCGGCGTCCACCACGGCGTCCCGATCCTGCCCCATGCGGCAGGTACCCACCGGGTGGAAGATGGTGGTGCCGATCTGCCCCGCCGCCTCATGCAGCTCCACTTCGCTCTGCAGCGCCGGACCCGGCAGGTATTCCTCCGGCCGGTAGCGCGCCAACGCCGGCGCGGCGGCGATGCGCCGGGTCAGGCGAATAGCATCGGCGGCCACCTTCAGGTCCTCGGTATCACTCAGGTAGTTGGGCCGGATCAGCGGCGGCGCCCGGTGATCGATGGAACGGATATCCACTCGGCCACGGCTCCGCGGGCGCAGGTTGCATACCGAGGCGGTGAACGCCGGGAAGGGATGCAGCGGTTCACCGAAGCGCTCCAGCGACAGCGGCTGCACGTGGTATTCGAGGTTCGCCCGGGTCTGCTCGGGACTGGAGCGGACGAAGGCGCCCAGCTGGCTCGGTGCCATGGCCAACGGCCCGCTGCGGCTGGTGAGGTAGCGCAGCCCCATGCCTAGCCGTCCCCACAGGCTGCCGGCCATCTGGTTGAGGGTCGGCACGCCGGAAACCTTGAAGATCAGCCGTAGCTGCAGGTGATCCTGCAGGTTGCCGCCCACCCCGGCGAGCTCATGTCGCACGCCGATGCCGAGGCGTTCCAGCAGCGGTCGCGGCCCGATTCCCGAACGTTGCAGCAGCATCGGCGTACCCACAGCACCGGCGCAGAGGATCACTTCCCGCCGCGCCCGGAATTCATGCTGCACGCCTTCCCAGCGCCCCGATACACCCACCGCGCGTCCCTGTTCCAGCAGCAGGCGCTGCACCTCCACCCCGGTGCGCACCGTGAGATTGGGCCGTTGCGACGCCGGCCGCAGGAACGCCTTGGACGCATTCCAGCGCACCCCGGCGCGCTGGTTGACCTGGAAATAGCCGCACCCGGCGTTGTCGCCGGTGTTGAAGTCGTCCACCGGGGCAATGCCGCATTCGCCGGCGGCCAGCCGGAACGCGTCAAGGATTTCCCAGGACAGGCGCTGGCGTTCGACCCGCCACTCGCCGGCACCGTTGTGGAATTCGCTGGTGCCGCCGAAGTGGCTTTCGCTGCGCAGGAACAGCGGCAGCACGTCGTTCCAGCTCCAGCCTGGATTGCCCAGTTCGGCCCAGCGGTCGTAGTCGGCGGCCTGGCCACGCATGTAGATCATCCCGTTGATCGAGGAGCTGCCACCCAGCACCCGGCCACGCGGGTAGCCCAGGCTGCGGCCATGCAGGCCGGGCTCGGCCTCGGTGCGATAGCACCAGTCGGTGCGCGGGTTGCCGATGCAATAGAGGTAGCCGACCGGAATGTGGATCCACGGGTAGCTGTCACGGCCACCGGCTTCCAGCAGCAGCACACGCACACCGGGGTCGGCGGAAAGCCGGTTGGCCAGCAGGCAGCCGGCCGGGCCGGCACCGACGATGAGGTAGTCGAAGTCCTGGAGGGCTGGGTACATGGCAATCCTCGCCGTTCTTGTCGTTGTGGCTGGCCATATTGCAGCAGTGGCAGTTCCGACAGGAGCTGGGAAAGGTCTGCAAGGCCACTGAGATGCCTCTGGAAATGCCATCTTCGCGGCCGTTTTGCCCCTACTTTTTGTCCTGATCAGCACCACAGTGTAGAATCGCGCGTTTTTTGAGCAATCAGAGACCCGCTGGAATGAAGCTGTTCGCCACTCGTTGCCTGCCCGTTGTCGCCTTTTCCCTGCTGTTGGCCGCCTGTCAGACTGCCCAGCAAGTGGCCGAAGTACCGACTGACGATCTGGTCAGCAGCTTCCGGCATCTCGACCAGGACCTTTCAGACGGCAAGCTCACCGAAGCCGAGGCGCAGCTCAAGGGCCTGGAAGAAAGGGCCGCTGGCGACACCCGACTCGAGCAATACCAGCGCCAGCTGGCCGATGCCTGGCTCAAGCGCGGCCAGGACGCCCTGCAGCAGGGCGACCTGGACAACGCCACCAAGGCCCTCAGCCACGCCCGTGGCCTGATGCCCCAGGCGCCCGCCCTGACCACCGGCCTGGACGGCGCCATCGACCAGGCCCGCGAAGCCGCCGAGGCCCGCGCCGAGCAGGCCCGCCGCGCCGCCGAGGCCGCCGCTGCCAAGGAAAATGCCGCGCGCCTGGAACAGGCCCGTCAACTGCGCGAAGCCGCCGAGCGCCAGGCTGCCGCCATCCAGGCGCAGACCGTCCTGCCCAACGCTCCCCAGGGCGAAAAGCCCGTTGTCCAGGCCAGCACGCCGCGCACGCTGAAACCGCTGGTGGAGCTGCCCATGCTCGATCGCGACGACAACGAGAACCTGCGCCGCCTGCTGGATGACGTGGCCGCCGACATCGTCGCCCACGACTGCGCCGTGCAGATCCAGGTGCGCGAGGCCAAGGACTATCCCTGGGTCGCCGCCCTGCTGTCGGCACGGGTGAAGAAGCTCGATCCCGGCTTCAAGACCCAGTACAGCCAGGCCCTGAACCCCGACCAGGTGCCGCGCCTGGTGCTCAGCCCGCGCCACTGAACGTCCCGGCCGGCGGCAGCTAGACTCCACGGAGTCCGCCTGTCGCTTATTCCCTCTTGCTATAGCCATAGGTCCAGAAAGATTTTCTGTGCCTATGTGCCAGCAGGTAAACTTGCCGGTTTTTAGCCGATCCGGCTAACGACGAACCCACAAGGTTTCCGCAGTGATCGAATTCCATAACGTCCACAAGGCGTACCGCGTCGAAGGCCGCGAAATCCCGGCCCTGCAGCCGACCGACCTCGCCATCCAGAGCGGCGAAGTGTTCGGCCTGATCGGCCACTCGGGCGCCGGCAAGAGCACCCTGCTGCGCCTGATCAACCGCCTTGAAGAACCAACCGGTGGTCGCATCGTCATCGATGGCGAAGACATCACCGCCCTGGACAGCGAAGGCCTGCGCCGCTTCCGCCAGCGCGTCGGGATGATCTTCCAGCACTTCAACCTGCTGTCGTCCAAGACCGTCGCCGAGAACGTCGCCCTGCCACTGAAGCTGGCGGGCGAGCTGTCCCGCACCGAAGTCGATCGCCGCGTTGCCGAACTGCTGGACCGCGTCGGACTCAGCGAGCACGCCCGCAAGTACCCGGCACAGCTTTCCGGCGGCCAGAAACAGCGCGTCGGCATCGCCCGCGCCCTGGCTACCCAGCCCAAGATTCTGCTCTGCGACGAGGCTACCAGCGCCCTCGACCCGCAGACCACCGCCTCGGTCCTGCAACTGCTGGCCGAGATCAACCGCGAGCTGAAGCTCACCATCGTCCTCATCACCCACGAGATGGACGTGATTCGCCGGGTCTGCGACCGCGTGGCGGTAATGGATGGTGGTGTGATCGTCGAGCAGGGCGCGGTGGCCGATGTGTTCCTGCACCCGCAGCACGTCACCACCCAGCGCTTCGTGCTGGAAGACGAGCAGGTGGACGAGAACGAGCAACACGATGACTTCGCCCACGTCAGCGGCCGCATCCTGCGCCTGACCTTCCGTGGCGAGGCGACCTACGCCCCGCTGCTGGGCACCGTCGCGCGCCAGACCGGCGTGGACTACAGCATCCTTGCCGGGCGCATCGACCGCATCAAGGACACCCCCTATGGCCAGCTGACCCTGGCCCTGACCGGCGGCGACATCGACGCCGCGCTTGGCTGCTTCCGCGAGGCGGACGTGCACCTGGAGATCCTGCGCTGATGGAAGCCCTGCTCGCCAATATCGACTGGTACGAAATCTGGCTCGCCACCCTCGATACCTTCCTCATGCTCGGTGGCTCGCTGCTGTTCACCGTGCTGCTGGGCCTGCCGCTCGGCGTGCTGCTGTTCCTCACCGGCCCGCGCCAGCTGTTCGAGCAGAAGACCGTCTACGGCCTGCTGTCGCTGCTGGTGAACGTGCTGCGTTCGCTGCCCTTCATCATCCTGCTGATCGTGATGATCCCCTTCACTGTGTTCCTCACCGGTACCTCCCTGGGTGTCGCCGGCGCCATCCCGCCGCTGGTGGTGGGTGCCACGCCGTTCTTCGCGCGCCTGGTGGAAACCGCCCTGCGCGAGGTGGATCGCGGCATCCTCGAAGCCACCCAGGCCATGGGCGCCACCACGCGCCAGATCATCTGGAACGCCCTGCTGCCGGAAGCCCGACCGGGTATCTTCGCCGCCATCACTGTCACCGCCATCACGCTGGTGTCCTACACCGCGATGGCCGGCGTGGTGGGCGCGGGCGGCCTCGGCGACCTGGCCATCCGTTTCGGCTACCAGCGCTTCCAGACCGACGTGATGGTGGTCACCGTGGTACTGCTGCTGGTGCTCGTCCAGATCCTGCAAACCGTCGGCGACAAGCTGGTGGTGCATTTTTCCCGTAAATGACCTGGCGCCGGCGCCAGTTGCGCCGGGCCGATGACTTCCCACAAGGAGCCGCTCATGAAGAAACTGCTGGTGGCCTTCGCCGCCCTGACCGCCCTCTCCGCCCAGGCCGACACCCTGAAAGTGGCCGCCACCCCGGTGCCCCACGCGGAGATCCTCGAGTTCATCAAACCGCAGCTGGCCAAAGAAGGCGTGGACCTGCAGGTGAAAGTCTTCACCGACTATGTACAGCCAAACGTGCAGGTTGCCGAAGGCCGCCTGGATGCCAACTTCTTCCAGCACCAGCCTTACCTCGATGAGTTCAACAAGGCGCGCCAGACCAAGGTGAAGCTGGTTTCCGTCACCGGCGTACACGTCGAGCCCTTCGGCGCCTACTCCAGCAAGGTGAAATCCCTGGCCGACCTGCCGGAAGGCGCCCAGGTGGTCATCCCCAACGACGCCACCAACGGCGGCCGCGCCCTGCTCCTGCTGGACAAGGCCGGCGTGATCAAGCTGAAGGACAACACCAGCATCACCGCCACTCCGAAGGACATCGTCGAAAACCCGAAGGGCATCAAGGTGCGTGAACTGGAAGCCGCGACCCTGCCGCGCGTGCTGAACCAGGTCGACCTGGCGCTGATCAACACCAACTACGCCCTGGAAGCCAAGCTGAACCCCACCAAGGACGCCCTGGTGATCGAAGGCAGCGACTCGCCCTACGTGAACATCCTGGTGTCCCGCGAGGACAACAAGGCCAGCGCCGACATGCAGAAACTGGCCAAGGCCCTGAACAGCCCCGAGGTGAAGAAATTCATCGAGGGGAAGTACAAGGGCGCCGTGGTCCCGGCGTTCTGATCGCGTCCGGCTGAATGAAAAAGCCCGCTCAATGAGCGGGCTTTTTTGTGGGTCGTTGCACGGCGTTTGGTTGCAAACTCCGCCCCTACAAGGTTTTTCCTCCCTATCCCTTCGGCGTCACCAACCCCGGCAGCTGCTCCTTGAGCTTCTGGTTGTTCAGCGGCGAGCGAATGAAGCCGCGCTGGGTGCCGTCCGGGCCGAGGACCACCAGGTTGCCGCTGTGGTCGACGGTGTAGTTTTCCTTGCTGGTGTCGGCCGGAATGAAGGGGATGCTCACCGCATTGGCCAGTTTCTGCAGGGTGGGCAGGTCACCGGTGATGCCGACGAAGGTCGGGTCGAAATAGCCGATGTACTGCTTGATCTGCTGCGGGGTGTCGCGGTTCGGGTCGACGCTGACGAAGACGAAGCGCAGATTGTCCTGCGCCTGCTGCGGCAGCAGGCCCTTGAGCTCACGCATCTGCGCCAGGGTGGTGGGGCAGATGTCGGGGCAGAAGGTGTAGCCGAAGAACACCAGGCTCCACTTGTCCTTGAGCTGGTCCACCGCGACCTTCTGGCCATTCTGGTCGACCATTTCCAGCGCCGGCAGGGTGCGGCTCTGGGGCAGCAGGACGATGCCGGCGTCGAGCAGCTTGGTGGGGTCGGCCTGGCCCTGGCTGGTCAGGACGCGGTGCACGGTGAGACCGAGTACCACGGCCACGACGGCGACGAGGACGAAGACGGTTTTCTGGATTCTGGTCATAGGTTCAGCATCAGGTAGTGGTCCACCAGCAGGGCGATGAACAGCAGGAAGAGGTAGGCGATAGAGTACTTGAAGGTCTTGATCGCAGCGTGCGGTTTGCTGTCACGGTACAGCACCCAGGCCCACTGCAGGAAGCGCGCCCCCAGGGCTACCGCGCACGCCAGGTAGAGCAGGCCGCTCATGTGGATGACATAGGGCAGCAGGCTGACCGCGAACATCACCAGGGTGTAGAGCAGGATGTGCACCTTGGTGTAGTGCTCGCCGTGGGTCACCGGCAGCATGGGGATATCGGCCTTGGCGTACTCCTCCTTGCGGTGGATGGCCAGGGCCCAGAAGTGTGGCGGGGTCCAGGCGAAGATGATCAGCACCAGCAGCAGCGGCTCGGCGGACATATGCCCGGTGACGGCCACCCAGCCCAGCAGCGGCGGTGCAGCACCGGCCAGGCCTCCGATGACGATGTTCTGCGGCGTGGCGCGCTTGAGGAAACCGGTGTAGAGCACCGCGTAGCCCACCAGCGACGCCAGGGTCAGCCAGGCGGTCAGCTCATTGGTGAAGGCCAGCAACAGTGCCTGACCGAGCACGGCCAGCACGAAGGCGAAACTCAAGGCCGCCACCGGCGAGACCCGGCCGTTGACCACCGGGCGTTTCAGCGTGCGCGCCATGATCGAGTCGATGCGTCTGTCCACCACATGGTTGACCGCCGCCGCCGCCCCGGCGCAGAGGCCGATGCCGAGGTTGCCGAACAGCAGCACCTCCCAGGGCACCCCGGCGCGGGTGGCGAGGAACATGCCCACCAGCGAGGTGATGAGCATCAGCACCACCACCTTGGGCTTGGTCAGTTCCAGGTAGTCGCGCCAGCTGGCACGGGCCTGGCTGTGTCCTTGGCTGAGCAGAGTGGCCATGGCGTGTACTCCTTATTTGCTGGGCGAAGTGATCACCGTGGGAGCGAGCTCTGCTCGCGACTCCCCGGCAATCCCGCGTTCGCGAGCAGAGCTCGCTCCTACCGGAAGGGCTGAAGCGCGCACCCGGTAATTGGTGGTGACCAGCACCAGCAGCAGCAGGGCGCCGCCACCGTTGTGGGCCACCGCCACCGGCAGCGGCAGATGGAAGATCACGTTGCTGATGCCCAGGCCCACCTGCAGGCACAGGGCCGCCAGCAGCAACCCGGCCAAGCCTTTGAGCCCAGCGGCACGCAGCTGCCAGGCAAGGGCCAGCAGTACCAGGGTCACAGCCAGTGCGCCGAGGCGATGGGTCATGTGGATGGCGGTACGGGCGTCGCTGTCCAGTTGCCCGCCCAGGTAGTTGGGGCCGATGTGCTGGGTGAGGTGGAAGCCGTTGGCGAAGTCCATCGCCGGCCACCACTGGCCGTGGCAGGTGGGCAGGTCGACGCAGGCCACGGCCGCGTAGTTGGAGCTGACCCAGCCGCCGAGGCCGATCTGTCCGATCACCAGCGCCAGCCCCAGGGCCGCCCACAGCCGCAGCCGCTGCGGCAATTGCAGCGGCGGGAAGGCGTTGGACAGCCGCAGGCTCAGCAGCAGCAACAGCGAGAGCGTGGTGAAGCCGCCCAACAGGTGCGCGGTCACCACCTGGGGCCAGAGCTGCAGGGTTACCGTCCACATGCCGAAAGCAGCCTGGGCGACGACCACCGCCACCAGCAGCAGCGGCAGCTTCAGCGGCTGACCGTCACGGCCGCGCAGGCGCACGGCATGGATGGCCAGGCCGAGGATCACAAGGCCCAGGGTGCCGGCGAAGTAGCGGTGGACCATCTCGTTCCAGCCCTTCTGGGCCTCCACCGGCGCGTGGGGGAAATTGGCCTCGGCATGGGCGAGCTGGGCGTCGGTCTGCGGCACGCTGATGAAGCCGTAGCAGCCCGGCCAGTCGGGGCAGCCAAGGCCGGCGTGAGTCAGGCGGGTATAGGCGCCCAGCAGCACCACGACCAGCGCCAGCAAGGTGGCGAACAGGGCGAGGCGGAATCCGGGTCGGTTCTTGTAGGTATCCACAGCAGTCGCTCCTCACCTTTCCCGAGAAAGGGGTCGATCAACCGATATTGGAAAGCTTCAGCAGGTGGCGCAGGTCGTTGAGGATCTGCTTGCCCTTGGCGGTGCCGTCGTAACGCAGGACGAGGTTGCCGTGGGGGTCGACGATCCACAGGCGGGCCCCCCCCAGGTTGTCAGTGGCCTTACCGTAGGTGACCGTGTCCAGGCCATAGCGTTTCAACTGTGGATATTCCAGTTTGAGCTTGTCGGCATAGTCCGCCGGCACATCGGCAGCCGCCAGGGAGTGGCTGGCGCGCGACGCATCGCGGCCCAGGCCGATGTGGATCTGCCGCGCCAGGTAGACCATCTGCTGGCAATCGGCCTCACAGGCGCCCGGTGCGGTGACCAGCAATTGCCAGGTCTCCTGCGGCGCTGCGTTCTGGACGCCGATATCGGCGCTGGTCTGGCCGTTGCCGATCATGGCGCCGTGATAACTGCGGCCTTCCGGCACCCAGAAGCTGAATTTGTACATCGCGGTGGCGAGCATCATCGGGCCGATCACCACCATCAGGATCAGCAGCAGCTGGATGCGCCCACGGCGGCGCGGCGGCGCGGCCTCAGGCATGGCGAGTGCTGGGTTCATTGTTGTTCTCCCGTCCTTTGCGCAATCCGAAATAAATGAACAGGCCAAGCAGGGCCGCCGCGAGGGTGAACCACTGCACGGCGTAGCCGATGTGTTTTTCCGGCCCCATGGCGACCACCGGCCAGTCGGTGCGGTAGGCCGCCGGGCCTTCCTCGAGACGGAGCTCCAGGGGCAGGCCGTTGCGGCCGAGGTGTTGCCAAAGGGCAGCGGCATCCACCTGGTTGACCAGTTGCGGCCAGCCGCTCGCTTGCAGGTGCTTGAGTTCGAACGCGGCCCCCGGCGGCACATAGGCCCAGGCAACCAGCGCCTGCTCGCCATCGGGGGTGGTGAAGGCCGGTGCGACGCGGCGATCCGGCCAGGGTAGCCAGCCACGGTTGACCAGTAGCCACTGGCCGCTGGCGCTGTCCTGGATGGGTTGCAGCAGCTCGACGCCGGCCTTGCCGTCACGGATGCGGCTGTCCAGCAGCAGGCTGTGGGCGGCGTCGAAATGACCATTCAGACGCACCCGCAGGTAGGCCGGATCGGGGCTGGTGCGAAGGCGCTCGATATCGACAGGAGCGGCAATGCGACGGGCATCAGCGGCAGCCAGAAGTTGGCGTTTCTCTTCGGCGCGGGAGAGCTGCCAGAAGCCCAGCCCGAGCAGCACCGGCAGCAGGGCGAGCACCACCAGGGTGGGCGCCAGGCCGGGCCGGAAGGCGCTCATGGCCGCCGTCCGCGAGGCAGAACAGGGCTGGCTATACTGCAAAACATCCCCCTTCCCCCGGAGTCACGCATGCTGAAAGCTGCGATCGTCCTCATGTTGCTTGCCACGGTGGTCAGCCTGTTCAGCGGCCTTTTCTTCCTGGTCAGGGACGAAGGACGCAGCTCCCGCGTGGTCAATGCGCTAACGGTTCGTGTAATCCTGACCGCCCTGACCCTGGCGCTCATCGCCTGGGGTTTCTACAGCGGCCAGTTCGTTTCCCATGTCACCTGGTAAGCCGGAAGCCCCCGCCTCCGGCCACCGCCTTCACAGCACGTAGACGAAGGTGAACAGGCCGATCCAGACAACGTCCACGAAGTGCCAGTACCAGGCCGCCGCCTCGAATCCGAAGTGATGCTCGGGGTCGAAGTGGCCGCGCAGGATGCGCACCAGCATCACCGTCAGGATTAGCGCCCCCATGGTCACGTGGGCGCCGTGGAAGCCGGTGAGCATGAAGAAGGTGGCGCCGTAGATGCCCGAACCCAAGGTCAGCCCCAGTTCCTTGTAGGCGTGGATGTACTCCTCGGCCTGGAAGCCCAGGAAGGTCACCCCCAGCAGGATGGTCAGCGCCAGCCAGAGCTTGAGCGGACCGCGCTTGTTCTTGCGCAATGCATGGTGAGCGAAGGTCACGGTGAAGCTGGAGGTCACCAGCAGCAGGGTGTTGATCAGCGGCAGGTGCCACGGATCGATCACCGCCTTGGGCGGCGGGAACAGCTTGGAATCCGGGTTGTTCAGCAGCGGCCAGGTGTATTCGAAGTTCGGCCAGAGCATGTTGGCGACACCCTTGGCGCCCTCGCCGCCGAGCCAGGGACCGGCGAAGTGACGGATGTAGAACAGCGCGCCGAAGAAGGCGGCGAAGAACATCACCTCGGAGAAGATGAACCAGCTCATGCCCCAGCGGAAGGAGCGGTCCATCTGCGGGCTGTAGAGACCGCCTCGGCTCTCGCGGATCACATTGCCGAACCAGCCGAACAGCATGTAGGCGACGATGAGCCCACCGACGAAGAAGATGATCGGGCCGTTTGAATCCGGGCGCGCGGCCTTGAGGTCGTTGAACCAGGTGCCCAGGCCGTAGACCGTGGTCAGCAGGCCGATGGTGGCGATAATCGGCCACTTGCTCTGGGCCGGGACGTAGTACTGCTCGTGACTAGCCATCGTTGTTGTTCTCCTTATCGGCCCGTCAGCCGTCATTCCTGGCGACTGGTGGCTTGCGGGCAGTGATATCGAACAGCGTGTAAGCGAGGGTCAGGTGATGCACATCGGCCGGCAGGTCACGGTCGACGATGAAACGCACCGGCATCTCGATGCGCTGTCCAGGCTGCAGGACCTGCTGGGTGAAACAGAAGCATTCGGTCTTGTGGAAGAACGCCGCCGCCTTCGACGGCGCCACGCTGGGAATGGCCTGGGCCGTCATCGGCTTGTCGGTGGGGTTGAAGGCAATGAACAGCATCTCGTTGCTCGCCCCCGGGTGCACCACCAGGTCATCCGCCTTGGGGCGGAATTCCCAGCTCATCCCCGCCGCGTTGGTGGCGAGGAACTGCACCCGCACCTGGCGCTGCTGGTCTTCGTTCTGCGCCCCCTCGTAGGCCGACCCGGTGGTCTTGCCGTTGATGCCGAAGGCCTGGCACATCACGTCATAGATCGGCACCAGGGCAAAACCGAAGGCGAACATCACCACCACCAGCAACAGCAGGCGCTGGATCAGGCGGCGAGTGCTCATTTCCCCGCTCATCTCATTTCACTTCCGGCGGTGTGGTGAAGGTGTGGTAGGGCGCCGGCGACGGCACGGTCCACTCCAGGCCCTCGGCACCGTCCCAGGGCTTGGCCGGGGCTTTCTTGCCGCCACGGATGCACTTGATGACGATGAACAGGAAGAGGAACTGGGTGGCGCCGAAGGTGAACGCGCCGATGGACGAGATCATGTTGAAGTCGGCGAACTGCAGGTTGTAGTCCGGAATCCGCCGCGGCATGCCCGCCAGCCCCACGAAGTGCATGGGGAAGAACGCCATGTTCATGCCGATGAAGCTCATCCAGAAGTGCAGCTTGCCGAGGGTTTCGTCGTACATGTGGCCAGTCCACTTCGGCAGCCAGTAGTAGGCCGAGGCGAAGATGCCGAAGATGGCGCCGGGCACCAGCACGTAGTGGAAGTGAGCCACCACGAAGTAGGTGTCGTGGTACTGGAAGTCCGCCGGGGCGATGGCCAGCATCAGGCCGGAGAAGCCGCCGATGGTGAAAAGGATGACGAAGGCCACGGCGAACAGCATGGGCGTCTCGAAGGTCAGCGAGCCTTCCCACATGGTGGTCACCCAGTTGAACACCTTCACCCCGGTGGGTACGGCGATCAGCATGGTGGCGAACATGAAGAACAGCTCACCGGTCAGCGGGATGCCCACGGTGAACATGTGGTGCGCCCAGACGATGAAGGACAGGAAGGCGATGGACGCGGTGGCGTAGACCATCGAGGTGTAGCCGAACAGCGGCTTGCGGCTGAAGGCCGGGATGATCGAGCTGACCGCACCGAAGGCGGGCAGGATCATGATGTACACCTCGGGGTGGCCGAAGAACCAGAACACGTGCTGGAACAGCACCGGGTCGCCACCACCGGCAGCACTGAAGAAGCTGGTGCCGAAGTGGATGTCCATCAGCATCATGGTCACGCAGCCGGCCAGCACCGGCATCACCGCGATCAGCAGGAAGGCGGTGATCAGCCAGGTCCAGACGAACAGCGGCATCTTCATCAGGGTCATGCCCGGGGCGCGCAGGTTGAGGATGGTGGCGATCACGTTGATCGCGCCCATGATCGAGCTGATGCCCATCAGGTGGATGGCGAAGATGAAGTAGGTGACGCTCTCCGGTGCGTAGGTGGTCGATAGCGGCGCGTAGAAGGTCCAGCCGAAGTTCGGTCCGCCACCTGCGCTGAACAGGGTGCTGACCAGCAGACCGAAGGCCGCCGGCAGCAGCCAGAAGCTGAAGTTGTTCATACGCGGCAGGGCCATGTCCGGCGCGCCGATCATCAGCGGGATCATCCAGTTGGCGAGGCCGACGAAAGCCGGCATTACCGCGCCGAACACCATGATCAGGCCGTGCATGGTGGTCATCTGGTTGAAGAATTCCGGCTGCACGATCTGCAGGCCGGGCTGGAACAGCTCGGCGCGGATCACCATCGCCATCGAGCCCCCCAGCAGGAAGGCGGCGAAGCTGAACCACAGGTACATCGTGCCGATGTCCTTGTGGTTGGTGGTCAGCACCCAGCGCATCAGGCCCTTGGCCGGGCCGTGGTGGTGATCATGCCCGGCATGATCGTGATCGATCACTGCACTCATGTCAGTCTCCATATAGGCCGGTGTCTTCTTCATTGGCTTTCCGCCTGTTTCAGGGCCAGCACTTCCTTCGGCGTCACCATGTCCCCGGTGTTGTTGCCCCAGGAATTGCGCTCGTAGGTAATGACGGCGGCGATATCGACTTCGGACAACTGCTTGCCGAAGGCGGCCATGGCAGTGCCCTGCTTGCCGTGGAAGACAATGCCGAGGTGATCGGCCTTGGGACCGGTGGCGATCTTCGAACCCTTGAGTGCGGGGAACATGGGCGGCAGGCCCTGGCCCTCGGCCTGGTGACAGGCGGCGCAGGTGGTGTGGTAGACCTTGTCACCCCGCGCGACCAGTTCCTCCAGGGTCCAATCCTTGTCGGTCAGCTCCTTCTGCTTGGCAGTCTCTTCCTTGCGGGCCGCCAGCCACTTGGCGAAGTCCTCCTGAGACTTGGCCTCGACCACGATGGGCATGAAACCGTGGTCCTTGCCGCACAGCTCGGTGCACTGGCCACGGTAGATGCCGGGCTTCTCGATGCGCGTCCAGGATTCGTTGACGAAGCCGGGAATGGCGTCCTTCTTCACCGCCAGCGCCGGCACCCACCAGGAGTGGATCACGTCGGCGGCGGTGATCAGGAAGCGCACCTTGGTACCCACCGGCACCACCAGCGGTTGGTCGACTTCCAGCAGGTAGTGCTCGTCCTTCGGCGCCTTGTTGTGGATCTGGTCAGCAGGCGTGGCCAGGTTGCTGAAGAACTCCACGTCCTGGCCCAGGTACTTGTAGTGCCATTTCCACTGGTAGCCAGTGATCTGCACGTCCAGCCCGGATTCGGAGGTGTCGTAGATATCTATCAGGGTCTTGGTCGCCGGCACCGCCATCAGCACGAGGATGACGAAGGGCACGACGGTCCAGAGGATTTCAACCGTGGTGCTCTCATGGAAGTGCGCCGGCTGCTGGCCGGTGGAGCGGCGGTGGATGATCATCGACCAGAACATGGCACCGAAGACCAGTACGCCGATAACGACGCAGATCCAGAAGATGGTCATGTGCAGATCGAAAACGGTGCGGCTGACCTCGGTTGCACCAGGCGCCATGTTGACTGTCCAGGCAGCCTCCACCTGGCTGAGAACAGACAGCAGCAGGAGTCCCATCCAGACTCGTGGATGTCGCATCATTGCGGGTTCCCCTTCTCGTTCTTGTTATCCCGCCGGCTGGGCCAACGGCTTGGGGACGGCTGCCCGGACTACCAAACTCGGACCGCCGACCTCGGCACGCAGGTGCACAGTCGGGTTCCATCAGGTAATGCCTTTCGAGTCGGAGTATAGACAGGGACTTCGGGTGCGCAACGCGACCGAAGAAATGGCTGAAGGCGCGTAAGCCTTGTCCTAAACGCCACGGCTGGCGTGGGTTGCAAGCAGATGGCAAAGTGCTGTTATAGCCCGCCCGAATAAACGCCAGGCAATTATGACGATCCGGTCTTAGCAGTTCCGCTGAGCGAGCTAAGGTCTTGTCTTCAACTTTTCATTCACCTGCAACCGCCATGTCCTTTTCAGGAGCAGTCATGAACACCGCCGCACTGCGCGAACTCATCCAGCGCGCCCTCCAGAACGAAGTCGCCTCCTCCCAACTGACCCGGATACTGGAAGCCCAGGTCGCCAGCCTGCACCCCGCCATTCGTCTGCCGGTAGACGATGCCCAGGGCGTGCTCGCCCGTTTCATCGCCGCCTATGTGGAACAGGTCCCGGACGTGCTGGATGCCGCCGCCAATGTCGCCCGTGAAGCCGGGATCGAAGCCTGCATCAAGCCGGTGCTCAAGGTCGCCGAGCAGTTCTTCCTGCAGCCCCCGGCCCTGATGGCCGGTCACGAAGGCCTCGAGGGCTTGCTCGACGAGGCCTACCTGGCCCATCGCCTGGTGGAAGAGGTCAATGACCGCTACATCGTGCACTTCGGCCAGCCGCTGATTCCGCTGGATACCACAGTGGCCAACCTGATCGCCCACCAACTGATCGGCGAGCCTTTCGCCAACCAACTGGACGAAGCCGTACACCATGCCGTGGACGGCCTGCTGGACGACGAGGTGTTCAGCCAGCCCTCGGCCCAGGCCTATCGCCAGCAACTTCACGACCCCAAGGTGGAGGAAGCCTGGAAACGCTGGCCGTGCATGTCCCAGCAACTGGGCGTCGGACTGGAACTGAACCAGGGCCAACGTTCTGCCGGCTGAATGAAAAAGGGGCTGCACCGGCAGCCCCTTTTTTCATCAATCCGCCTGGTAGCGCGGCCGCGGCGTGGCCATCGGCAGCGGACCGTCACCAATCACGCGGAAGCGCCCCTGCTCGGCGTCGTAGGCCTTGATGACGGACGTCTCGATGTCATAGACCCAGCCGTGGATGAACAACTGGCCGCTGGCCAGGCGCGCCGCCACCGAGGGGTGGGTGCGCAGGTGGTCGAGCTGGGCCACCACGTTCTCTTCGGTGAGTACTGCCAGAGACTCGTGGCTGGCACAGCCGCAGTTTTCCTGGACCACCACCTTGGCCACCTCGGCATGGCGCAGCCAAGCCTTTACGGTGGGCATGCGCTCCAGCGTCTGCGGGTCCATCACCGCCTTCATGGCGCCACAGTCGGAGTGCCCGCAGATGATGATGTGGTGCACGCCGAGGGCCATCACCGCGAACTCGATGGCCGTCGACACGCCGCCGTTCATCTGGCCGTAAGGCGGCACCACGTTGCCGACGTTACGGGTGACGAACAGGTCGCCCGGCGAGCTCTGGGTGATCAGTTCGGGCACGATGCGCGAGTCGGCGCAGGTGATGAACATCGCGCGGGGTTTCTGTTCATGGGCGAGCTTCTTGAACAGTTCTTCCTGTTGCGGGAAGACTTCGTCGCGGAACCGCTGGAAGCCCTCGACTATGTTCCGCAGGGCTTCTTCGGCGCTTTCACTGCCCAGCTTGTCGTGCTCGTTGCTCATGCTGCCAACCTCGGTCATCGTAGGAATTGTCTGTTATGCCGCCCATTATCCACGTATTGCCGGCATTTGAATTCCTACAGGACTGTCGTTACAACCCTCCGAGTCACACTTCAAAGTAACGCCATTTGTCCGCCGGGCGGACAGAAGCGTGAACAGTCCAGCTCATAGTCGCGTCGCCGGTTCAGTCCCAGCTTGCGGATAGCCACGGCAAAACGCTGCGCCAGCAGCTCGGCGAAAGGCCCCTGGCCCTTGAAGCGGTGGCCGAAACGGCTGTCGTAGATTTCTCCGCCCCGGCACTGGCGAATGATGCTCATCACATGGGCGGCGCGCTGCGGGTAATGCGCCTCCAGCCATTCCTCGAACAGCGGGCCCACCTCCCTGGGCAGGCGCAGCAGCATGTAGTTCGCCTGCCGCGCACCATTATCCCGAGCCGCTTCCAGCAGGTTCTCCAGTTCCATGTCGTTGATCATCGGGATCATCGGTGAACAGAGCACACCCACCGGGATGCGGTTTTCGCTCAGCACCCGAATGGCACGTAGGCGCGCCGACGGAGCGGCGGCGCGGGGCTCCAGGGTGCGTTTCAATTCGTCGTCGAGGGTGGTGAGGCTGATCATCACCGCCACCAGGTTCTGCTCCGCCAGTTCGCTGAGCAGGTCGAGGTCGCGCAACACCAGTGAGCCCTTGGTGACGATGGTCACCGGGTGGCGGTAGCGCAGCAGCACTTCGAGGGTCTGGCGGGCGAGGCGGTATTCGCGCTCGATGGGCTGGTAAGGGTCGGTGTTGGAACCGAGGTTGATCGGCGCGCACTGATAACCCGGCTTGGAGAGCTGCTGTTCGAGCAGGGCGACGGCGTTGGTCTTGGCGATCAGCCGGGTCTCGAAATCCAGCCCCGGCGATATGTCCCAGTAAGCATGGCTGGGCCGGGCGTAGCAGTAGATGCAGCCGTGCTCGCAGCCGCGATAGGGATTCACCGAGCGGTCGAAGGGCAGGTCCGGCGACTGGTTGCGGGTGATGATGCTCTTCGCGGTTTCCTGCCGGACTTCGGTCGCGCGGCTGGGCGGGACTTCCTGGAACCAGCCGTCGTCCATCGCCACCGAGGTGGTAGGTGCAAAGCGGTTGAAGGGGTTGCTGGCCGTACCACGGCCACGGGGCGGAAGAGGAGCAGGCATGGGAGAATCTCCGCAAACTGTATATTCATACAGTATATGGAGATTCTGTCTACGACTAGCCGAATTCTGCCGGGCGGTGCGTCCTCTGAGGCGGGGATGCCGTGGGAGATTCCATGTCAGCACCGCAGCCTTGTAGGGTGTGGGCGCTTTTCCATCCACCAGCGGCGCCATGCCGGGCTTCGAATGGTGGACCGGTAAAGCGTGGTCCACCCTACGACTGCCATGACGGGGATACCTGTGTGAGCGAATTCATTCGCGAATGAATTCGCCCTGGCAAAGCAGAACAATCGTCAGCTCAGGCGAACGGTGAGTCCGCCGTAGCCATGCTGGCCAGCGGTGCCGTCCAGTTCGAGACGCCCCTCGGCAGCCAGCTCCTGGGCGCGCCAGAGGGCGAAGAAGTCGGTAACGAAGAAGCCGTCGCTCTGCCCCATCAGCTCCGCCATCACCCGCGCCAGCGGCTGCCAGTCCGCCGTGCAGGCACCGAGGAGGATCGCGTCTACCTTGCGGTGATCCTCACCCTGGAAATCGCCCTTTTGCCAGCGGCGGACATCGGCGTTGCCGGCCACCGCGCTGCGCCACTGGCTGGCAAGCGACGCCTTGCGCCCGGCATCGACCTGCTTCGGCAGGAAGTAGGCGCCCAGACCGGCGGGGTCGATCATGCCGACCGCACGACGCGTCTCGACGCTGCTGTCGCCGGTGCCGCAAGGCACTTCCCATAACGGTAGGTCGGTGCCTTCCAGGGCGGCCGCGACACGGGCCAGCAGGAGTTGTTCGGAGCAACTGTCGCCATGCCAGACGGTGACCGGTTGATCCTGACGTTTCAGCGCGGCGAGCCAGTCGGCATCGGCCGAAAGGCCCGTGCCGAAGTCCGGCCGCAGGGGCACTGCGGTGGGCCAGACGTCCAGCCAGAACTGCGTGCGGGCGGTGCAAGGCGGCGTCTCGACATCCACAAGCGGCCCCACGGCCAGGTCGTCACGCAGGACGCGCAATGCGCGGGCGGCAGCGGCCTCGCCGATGACGCGGGTTACGCCTTCCGCCGCCACATCACCACACACCAGATGCCACATGCGCCCTCCTTGGCGTTGCGCTCACTCGCTGGGTTTCTTCAGCTTCGGATTGGGGAAGAACTGCACCCCCTGCACCTTGGGATCGGCCACCTTGGGTTTGGGCTGATTGACGCGGGTACCCAGCTCCTTCGGCACCGACTGGCCCTGGGCGTTCAGGGTGTCGGCGTAGCCGCAGGCCACGCACTGGCGGTGCGGCACACCGTCCTCGTCCCACATCTGGATCTTGTCCATCTCGCTGCACGCCGGGCACACGGCCCCCGCGATGAAGCGTTTCGGCGTGGCGGTCATGCTGCGTCCTCCGTCAGGCCGCTGTGGCGCAGCAGGGCGTCGATGGAGGGCTCGCGACCACGGAAGTCGACGAACAGCACCATGGGCTCCTGGGAACCGCCACGGGCCAGGATGGCCTCGCGGAATGCGCGGCCGGTGGCCGGATTGAGCACACCTTCTTCCTCGAAGCGGGAGAAGGCGTCGGCGGACAGCACTTCCGCCCACTTGTAGCTGTAGTAACCGGCTGCGTAACCGCCCGCGAAGATGTGCGCGAAGCTGTTGGCGAAGCGGTTGAACGCCGGCGGACGCATCACCGCCACTTCAGAGCGGATCGCTTCCAGCACATCGAGGACACTTCGGCCGTCGCCGTGGGTGGCATGCAGTTCGAAGTCGAACAGGGAGAACTCCAGCTGGCGCACCATCATCAGGCCGGACTGGAAGTTCTTCGCCGCCAGCATCTTGTCCAGCAGGTCCTGAGGCAGGGGCTCACCGGACTGGTAGTGGCCGGAGATCAGCGCCAGGCCTTCCGGCTCCCAGCACCAGTTCTCCATGAACTGGCTGGGCAGCTCCACCGCGTCCCAGGCCACGCCGTTGATGCCGGACGCACCGGCATGCTCGACGCGGGTCAGCAGGTGGTGCAGGCCATGGCCGAACTCGTGGAAGAGGGTGGTGACTTCGTCGTGGGTCAGCAGGGCCGGCTTGTCGCCCACCGCTGGCGTGAAGTTGCAGACTAGGTTGGCCACAGGGCTCACCAGTTCGCCACCGACGTTGCGGCGCTTGTCGCGGGCGCCGTCCATCCATGCACCACCGCGCTTGTTGGCGCGGGCATAGAGGTCGAAGAAGAAGCGGCCGACGTGCTGGCCGTTCTCGCTGATCTCGAACAGGCGCACATCCGGGTGCCAGGTGTCGAAGCCGGACAGCTCGCGGATTTCGATGCCGTAGAGCTTCTGCACGATGGCGAATAGACCGGACAGCACCTTGTCGACGGGGAAGTAGGCGCGCAGGGTCTCCTGGGAAATGCTGTAGCGCTGCTCGCGCAGCTTCTCGCTGAAGTAGCCCACGTCCCAGCTCTGCAGGTCGCTCACGCCGCGCTCGGCAGCGAAGGCCTTGAGCTCGTCCAGGTCCTTGGCGGCGAACGGCTTGCTGCGCTTGGCCAGATCGCGGAGGAAGCCCAGCACCTGTGGGGTGGACTCGGCCATCTTGGTGGCCAGGCTGAGGTCGGAGAAGTGTTCGAAGCCCAGCAGGCGGGCCAGCTCTTGGCGCAGGTCGAGGATTTCGGCCATCACCGGGCCGTTGTCGTTCTGCCCGGCATTCGGCCCCTGGTCGGAGGCGCGGGTGCTGTAGGCGGTGTAGACCTCTTCGCGCAGGGCGCGGTCATCGGCGTAGGTCATCACCGCATAGTAGCTGGGGAATTCCAGGGTGATCAGCCAGCCGCCCAGGCCCTTGGCTTCGGCGGCCTGCTTCATCTGCGCCTTCGCCGAATCGGTGAGGCCGGCCAGGGCGGCCTCGTCGTGAATCTCCTTCGTCCAGGCCTGGGTGGCGTCCAGCAGCTGGTTGGAGAAGCGGCTGCCCAGCTCGGACAGCTTCATCTGGATTTCGCCGTAACGCTGCTGCTTGTCGGCCGGCAGGTCGATGCCGGACAGGCGGAAGTCGCGCAGTGCGTGGTCGAGGATGGTCTTCTGCGCAACATCGAAGCCGGCAGCTTCAGGACCGGCGGCCAGTGCCTCGTAGGCCTGGAACAGGGCGCGGTTCTGGCCCATCTCGGTCCAGTATTCGGACAGCTTGGGCAGGCAGGCCTCGTAGGCATTGCGCAGTTCGGCGTTGTTGCACACGGCGTTCAGGTGGCTCACCGGGCTCCAGGCCCGACCCAGGCGTTCGCCCAGCTCGTCCAGCGCCAGCACCAGCCCCTGCCAGGTGGGGGTGCCATCCTGGCGTTCTAGCAGCTCGGCGATGGCGGCACGGTTGTCGGCGAGGATCTGGTCGACGGCCGGTTCGACATGTTCCGGACGAATGGCGGAGTAGGGCGGCAGGTCGAAGTCTTGCAGGAGGGGATTGCTCAGGGTCACGGCATTCACCTGTATTCGAGGAAGGGCGCGGGCTGCGCGAGGAGACGAGACACAGCCCGAATGGGAGCCATCTTAATTACAATCGCCGGCTGACGCAGCCTCAGGAATCTCTATGAACCCGATCAGAACCTACCAGGGCATCAGTCCCCAGCTTGGCGAGCGAGTCTTCGTCGACGCCTCCGCCGTGGTCATCGGCGATGTGCACCTTGGCGACGACAGCTCGATCTGGCCGCTGGTGACCATTCGCGGCGACATGCATCGCATCCGCATCGGCGCGCGCACCAGCGTGCAGGACGGCAGCGTGCTGCACATCACCCACGCCGGCCCGTTCAACCCCGACGGTTACCCGCTGGAAATCGGTGACGACGTGACCATCGGCCACAAGGCCCTGCTGCACGGCTGCAAGGTCGGCAGCCGGGTGCTGATCGGCATGGGCAGCATCGTCATGGACGGCGCGGTGATCGAGGACGACGTAGTGCTCGGCGCCGGCAGCCTGGTGCCGCCGGGCAAGCGCCTGGAAAGCGGCTACCTCTACGTCGGCAGCCCGGTGAAACAGGCCCGACTGCTGAGCGACAAGGAAAAGGCCTTCTTCACCTACAGCGCGGCCAACTACGTGAAGCTGAAGGACCTGCACATCGCTGAAGGCTACGGGGTCTGAGATGGATTACCGCAACATCCTCTTCGACCTCGACGGCACCCTCACCGACCCGCGCGAGGGCATCACCCGTTCGGTGCAGTACGCGCTTGGCAAGCTGGACATCCACGAACCGGACCTGGCGAAGCTGGAGCACTTCATCGGCCCGCCGCTGCTGCAATGCTTCATGCAGACCTACGACCTCCCCGAGGAGCGCGCCTGGGAAGCGGTGAACCACTACCGCGACCGCTTCAAGGTCACCGGGCTCTACGAAAACCGCGTGTTCGACGGCATCGAAGCGTTGCTCGGACGCCTGCGCGAACAGGGCCGTACCCTGTTCATCGCCACCAGCAAGCCGACGGTGTTCGCCCGCGAGATCGCCCGGCACTTCGGCTTCGACCGGCACTTCAAGCACATCTACGGCAGTGAACTGGACGGCACCCGCACCAACAAGGTGGAGCTGATCGCCCACCTGCTGGAGGAGGAACGCCTGGACCGCGCCGACACCCTGATGATCGGCGATCGCAAGCATGACCTGATCGGTGCGAGCCGCAACGGCCTGCACGGGGCGGGCGTGGGTTACGGCTTCGGCAGCCGCGAGGAGCTGATGGGTGAGGCGCCGGCCTACTACTTCGCCAGCCTGGATGAGCTGAGCCGGGCGTTTGGTTGAGGGGGCAGGTTGGGTCAATGACTTGTGGGGGCGAATTCATTCGCCTGGGGGCGCACAGCGGCCCCAATGATCCAGCAGGGCAGGCCTTCGGCCAGCTTGGCGAATGAAATCGCCCCTACAGGGCCAACCCAGCGTCGGCATCAATCCCCATTGCGCTGGTAGATGATCTTCTTGGTGCCGTTCTCGCAGGAGCCGACCACCATGTTCTGGTCCTTCACTTCGGCATTGGGGACTATCTCCAGGGTGTAGCTGGTGACCCCGGCGGCCTGGATCTTCACTTCGATTTCCTGCTTCAGCTCCTCGCAAGGCTTGGGTGCCGCCACGGCGGTGCCCGCCAACGCGCCCAGCATCAGGACTACAGCCATTCTTCTCATCGGCAACTCCATTTCCTTGGTCTCCCGGCCGTTGGACTGACGACCAGCCAGGCAAGTTCTAGCGGTTCGCCGCCAGGCTTTCCAGTGCTCGCGTGCGTTCCTGCTGGGGCAGGTCCCCCAGTTCCCCAGCGCGCCGGTAGAAGGCTTGCCAGTTTCCTCCCGCCTCGCGGAACAGCGCGGCGAAGGCCGGTACCCACTGGTCATAGAGCCCGAAGGGCAGCAGCTTGGCGTTGTTCATCGGCCCTTCCACCCAAGCGTCGAAGCGGTTATAGCCGCCCCAGTCGCGGTCGCGCATGGCGCGATAGTCGCGGCGCAGGCGCTCGAATTCTTCGGCCTTGGCCTGGCGCATGCGCTCGGGCGGCAAGCTGCTGGCGTAGAGGTGTTCCAGGCGCTCGCGGGCATCGAGCACCAGGCGGGTCAGGGCGTCCCGGCGGCGGGAATCTTCATCCCCCCGGGTGGAAAGGCCACGGCTCGCGCGCCACTGGTTCAGGCCTTCGCGCTCGACGAAGCTGGCGAAGGACTCGTTGAACGCTGTATCCCCCGGCACATAGAGCTGCTGATGAGCCAGCTCATGGAAGATCAGCGCCGCAAGGCGGTCGTCATCCCAGCGCAGCATGGTGTTGAGCAACGGGTCATCGAACCAGCCCAGGGTGGAATAGGCCTCGACGCCACCGACCCAGGTATCCAGCCCTTGCTGCCGGAGCAATGCGGCGGCGCCCCTGGCACGGCTCAACTGGTAGTAGCCGCGGTAGGCGACGCAACCGGCAATCGGGAAGCACTGGGTTTCCGGCTGCAGGGAGAACTCCGCCGTGGCGAACAGGTTCCACACTACATAGGGCCGCTGGATATCGGCGTAGACGCGGTAGCTGTCATTGTCCGGCAGCCCCAGTGACGAACTGGCGAAGCTCCGTGCCTCCTGGGTGAGTGCCAGGCGCTGGCGCAGCTGTTGCGGTTGGGCGGGGTCGTCGATCAGCGCCTGCACCGGCTGGCGGGCGTGCAGCAGGGCGAGTTGTCCGCGCGCCAACTGGCCGTAGTAATCCAGGCTGGAACAACCACTCAGCAGCACAGCGCCCAGAAGGGGAACCCAGGGCCTGCGGATGCGGTCAAGCAGTTCGATAAGAAGGGTGGTCAGCATGCGGCGACACTAGCGCATCGGAGCCATCCACCACTACTGGCCTGTTGGAGCCTTCCATGCGCCCTTTGCTGCTTTTTCTGCCGCTACTCAGTCTTGGCGGTTGCGCCCTTATGCTGCCCAGCCCTGACCCGAACCAGGCCTGGATCTCCCTGCACAAGCAGGAAGGCCAGGACATCCAGGCCAGCCGGGTGGATGACAAGGCACTCTCCGACCCGCGCTACTTCCAGGTCACGCCGGGCCGGCACGAACTGGAGGTGCGCCTGGAGTTCGACGTGGGTGGCCACGACATCGGCCAGGGCAGCGCGAGTTATCGGCGCACCTGCCTGCTCAAGCTGGCCTATGCCGACTTCGCGGCAGGTGAGCGCTATCTGCTGCACGCTGGCGGAATCGGTTTCCGTCCCTGGGTGAGGCTGTATGACGAGCGCAACCAGGAAGTCGCCAAGGCGCGGGAAAGTCGCTGCGGCGATGTCTGAAATCTCCGACATGGGGGTATGCTGAACGCACTTTCCCCATCAGGAGCTTCTCCATGCGCATGCTGTTGGCCCTGACGCTGCTGGCCAGCCTCTCCGCCTGCGCCAGCAAGCTGCCCGAACCCGATCCGCGGATGGCGTGGATCGACGTCTCGCCCGACCCCAGTGACACCCTCATGGCCAACCGCCTCGACGACAAGCGCTGGGGCGACGGCCGCTACTACCAGGTGATGCCCGGCAAGCATGAGCTGGAGTTGCGCTACCAGTTCGAGGCTGGTGGCGGTGGTGGCGGCGGCTTCGGCATGAACGCCGAACCCACCATCATCACCTGCTATATGGAGCTGCACTACGACCAGTTCGAAGCCGGCAAGCGCTACCGCGTGGAAGCTCGGAACGCCGCCAACCAACCGATGGCCTGGCTCTATGACGACCAGCGCAACGTGCTGGCGCGCCATGAGATCTTCCCGCGCTGCGGTCCCTTCTGAATCGAAAGCGGCCGCCCTGGCCGCTGCTGCCTCGCCAGCGTGCTTCAGTCGCGCAGGCCGGCGAGGATGTCGAACGCCCTGAGCCGGTGCTCGTGCTGGTAGAGGTCGCAGGTGAAGATCAGCTCGTCGGCATCGGTCTGGTCCAGCAGCACCTGCAGGCGCACGCGGATCTTCTCCGGACCACCCACCATGGCCATCGCCAGGAAACTGCCTACCGCGTCCTTCTCATGGGGCAGCCAGCGACCCGCCATGCTTTCCACCGGAGGCCGCAATACCAGGCTTTCGCCACGAATCAGCGCCAGGACCCGCTGGTACACGGTGGTGGCGAGGAATTCCGCCTCTTCGTCGGTGGGCGCCGCCACCAGCGGCACGCCCAGCATCACGTAGGGCTTGTCCAGCACCGCCGAGGGGCGGAAATGGTTGCGGTAGACGCGAATCGCCTCATGCATGTAGCGCGGTGCGAAGTGCGAGGCGAAGGCATAGGGCAAACCTTTCTGTCCGGCCAGCTGGGCGCTGAACAGGCTGGAGCCGAGCAGCCAGATGGGCACGTTGGTGTCCGAGCCCGGCATGGCGATCACCTTCTGCTCCGGCTGGCGCGGGCCGAGGAGCATTTCCAGTTCTTCGACGTCCTGCGGGAAGTCGTCGGCGCTGCCCAGGCGGTCGCGGCGCAGGGCGCGGGCGGTGAGATGGTCGGCCCCCGGCGCGCGGCCAAGGCCCAGTTCGATGCGGCCCGGATAGAGGCTGGCGAGGGTGCCGAACTGCTCGGCGACCACCAGCGGCGCGTGGTTGGGCAGCATGATGCCCCCGGAGCCCAGACGGATGCGCGAGGTACCACCGGCCAGGTAGGCGAGCAGCACGGCAGTCGCGGAACTGGCGATGCCGTCCATGTTGTGATGCTCGGCCACCCAGAAGCGCGAGAAACCCAGGTTTTCGACGTGACGCGCCAGCTCCAGGGAATTGTACAGGGCCTGGGTGGCGCCGCCGTGGTCACGCACGGGGGCCAGATCGAGGACGGAGAGGGGCAGCTTGGACAGGGCAGACATAAGCAAGACCTTGGCAGGGGAAAGGCGTGGAGCCTTATCCGAGTGAATCAGTAGGTCTTACTCTAGGGATTGGCGTCCAAGGCCGCTAGAAGGCACTTTTCAGTAACCAGGGCACCAGAAGGTAAGGATTGGGCCGGCACAGGCGCCGGCCCGGGGAATGCCGCGCGATCAATTGCGCTGGTAGGCGATCTCCTTGGTGCCACCTTCGCAGGTACCCACCACCTGCTTGCCGGCGGCACTGCCTTTGTCGACGACCTCCAGGCTGTAGGAAACCACGCCCTTGTCCTTCAGCTTGGCGTCGATCTCGGCCTTGAGCTCTTCGCAGGGTTTGACGGCGGCGAAGGCCGAACCGGCCAGGGCGAACAGGCCAAGGCCCAACAGCAGTTTCTTCATGTGTAACGCTCCCTCGTAATGAATGATGGGCTCGCACGAGCCATCCGCTCCCGCCTGGTTCCAGGAAGGCCAGGAGTGGACGGCCAGAGACTAGCCGAATTCAGGCGAGGGGGGATGTGCGTCACCTCGCTATCCCACGCGTGAGCGGGCGGCGCGTCAGCTGTCGCTGATGCGGAAGCCGATCTTCAGGGTCACCTGGAAGTGCGCCACCTTGCCGTTCTCGATATGTCCACGGGTGTCCACGACTTCAAACCAGTCCATGTTGCGGACCGTCCTCGACGCCTCGGTGATGGCATTGTTGATCGCGTCGTCGATGCTGCTGCGGGAGGTGCCAACTATCTCGATCTTCTTGTAGGTACGGTGATCAGACATGGTGTATCTCCTGTGACTGGCCCAGGTGGGTTCCCCTGCAAGGCTAGCCAAGATTGCCGCTATCGGCCGGCCAACTCATTGCTCAACCAGTGGGCCAGGCGTTCGGCACGACGATCCAGCTGCCGCGCCTGCACCCAGAGCGCCAGGCGCGCCGGGGTTTCGACGAAGCCCCAGGGCGCCACCAGGCGGCCGGAGGCGAGTTCGTCGGCGACCAGCTGCTGCGGGGCGATGGCCACGCCGAGTCCGGCCACGGCCGCCTCCAGCAGGTAGTAGAGATGCTCGAAACCCTGACCCTGGCGCAGGCGGCCCGAGTCCAGCCCCTGGGCGGCGGCCCACTGCGGCCAGGCCTGGGGGCGCGACACGGTGTGCAGCACGGCCTCATCCAGCAGCGCGGCAGGCGCGGCGCGGGCCAGCAGGTCGTGGCGGGCATAGCGTGGACTCAGCACCGGGCCGATGGATTCGGCGGCCAGCTCGAACACCCGCATGTCCGCCGGCCAGGGCGGCTCGGCGAAGCACAGGGTGGCGTCCACGCCAGGGCGGCGCGGGTCCAGTTCGCCCTCGCTGGCCGAGAGCTGCAGACGCAGTTCGGGAAGTTCGCGGTTGAGGCGGTCCAGGCGTGGAATGAACCAGCGCGCCAGCAGGCTGCCCGGACAGCCGAGGACGAAGGGTGCGTCCTCGCTGCGTTTCTGCAGGTCGGCGTAGGCGCTGCGCAGGCGCTCGAAGGCATCACCGGCAGCATCGCGCAAACGCTGGCCGGCATCCGTGAGTTTTACGCCGCGACCGTCCTTGCTGAACAGGGCGATGCCCAGCTCCTCCTCCAGCATCCTCACCTGCCGGCTCACGGCGCCGTGGGTAACGTGCAGCTCTTCCGCCGCGCGGCTGATGCTCTGCAGTCGGGCGGCGGCCTCGAAAGCGCGAAGGGCATTCAGGGGAGGCAGGTCGCGGCTCATGGCTATTCGTGAGTTTTTCTGACAGGTAAAAGCAATCTAATCGCTTTTCCGTCACCTCGCCAGGGGTAGAATGGCGCCATCAACCCTCTTCCCCAGCCCCCGCCGACGCGCGAGGGGTGCAGAAACAGGAGTCCAGCATGACCTCTCTGCGCACCGGCCCCGATGCCAAGGGCCTCTTCGGCAGCTTCGGCGGACAATACGTCGCCGAAACCCTGATGCCGCTGATCCACGACCTGGCCCGCGAATACGAAAAGGCCAAGGATGATCCGGAATTCCAGAAAGAGCTGGCCTACTTCCAGCGCGACTACGTCGGCCGTCCGAGCCCGCTGTACTTTGCCGAGCGCCTGACCGAGCACTTCGGCGGCGCGAAGATCTACTTGAAACGCGAAGAGCTGAACCACACCGGCGCGCACAAGATCAACAACTGCATCGGCCAGATCCTCCTGGCCAAGCGCATGGGCAAGAAGCGCATCATCGCCGAGACCGGCGCCGGCATGCACGGCGTGGCCACCGCCACCGTGGCCGCCCGCTTCGGCCTGCAGTGCGTGATCTACATGGGCACCACCGACATCGATCGCCAGCAGGCCAACGTCTTCCGCATGAAGCTGCTCGGCGCCGAAGTGATCCCGGTCACCGCCGGCACCGGCACCCTGAAAGACGCGATGAACGAAGCCCTGCGCGACTGGGTGACCAACGTCGACAGCACCTTCTACCTGATCGGCACCGTTGCCGGTCCGCACCCGTACCCTGCCATGGTCCGCGACTTCCAGGCCGTGATCGGCAAGGAAACCCGCGAGCAGTTGGCCGAGAAGGAAGGGCGCCTGCCCGATTCGCTGGTCGCCTGCATCGGCGGCGGTTCCAACGCCATGGGCCTGTTCCACCCTTTCCTCGATGACAAGAGCGTTGCCATCATTGGCGTAGAAGCTGCCGGCCACGGCATCGAGACCGGCAAGCACGCGGCCAGCCTGAACGGCGGCGTACCGGGCGTGCTGCACGGCAACCGCACCTTCCTGCTGCAGGACGAGGACGGCCAGATCATCGACGCCCACTCGATCTCCGCCGGCCTGGACTATCCCGGCATCGGCCCGGAACACGCCTGGCTGCACGACATCGGCCGTGTCGAGTACACCTCGATCACCGACCATGAAGCCCTGGAAGCCTTCCACCAGTGCTGCCGCCTCGAAGGCATCATTCCGGCGCTGGAGAGCTCCCACGCCCTGGCTGAAGTGTTCAAGCGCGCGCCGAAGCTGCCGAAGGACCACCTGATGGTGGTGAACCTCTCCGGCCGCGGCGACAAGGACATGCAGACCGTTATGCACCACATGCAACAGGAGCAGAAAGCATGAGCCGCCTGCAGACCCGCTTCGCCGAACTGAAAGAACAGAACCGCGCCGCCCTGGTGACCTTCATCACCGCTGGCGACCCGGGCTACGACGCCTCCCTGGCGATCCTCAAGGGCCTGCCGGAAGCCGGTGCCGACGTCATCGAACTGGGCATGCCCTTCACCGACCCGATGGCCGACGGCCCCTCCATCCAGCTGGCCAACATCCGCGCGCTGGGTGCCAAGCAGAACCTGGCCAAGACCCTGCAGATGGTTCGCGAATTCCGCGCCGGCAACCAGACCACTCCGCTGGTGCTGATGGGCTACTTCAACCCCATCCACTACTACGGTGTGGACCGCTTCATCAGCGACGCCAAGGAAGCCGGCGTGGACGGCCTGATCGTGGTCGACCTGCCGCCGGAACATAACGAAGACCTCTGCCACCCGGCCCAGGCCGCGGGCATCGACTTCATCCGCCTGACCACCCCGACCACCGACGACAAGCGCCTGCCCGTGGTGCTCGATGGCAGCTCCGGCTTCGTCTACTACGTGTCGGTAGCCGGCGTGACCGGTGCCGGCTCCGCCACCCTGGAGCACGTGCAGGAAGCCGTCGCCCGCCTGCGTCGCCACACCGACCTGCCGGTGGCCATCGGCTTCGGCATCCGCACCGCCGAACACGCCGCCAACATCGCCAAGCTGGCCGATGGCGTGGTGGTGGGCTCCGCCCTGGTGGACCAGATCGCCAAGGCCGAAACCCCGGAACAGGCCGTGGACGGCGTTCTCAGCCTCTGCAAGACCCTGGCCGAAGGCGTCCGCGGCGCTCGCGCCTGATTCACACCAACAGCACAAGAAAGCCGCTGTCCCTCAGGGGAACAGCGGCTTTTTTCTGGGTCGTGGTCCCAAGGTGGGCATTGATGGTGGATCGGTGAAGCGTGATCCACCCGCCTCGGACGCTCCTTGTAGGGGCGAATTCATTCGCCAAGCGGGCCGAAGGCTCGCCAGATGGGTCCGCTTCGCGCCCATTTCGAATGAATTCGAACCCACAGTCCATCGTTTCACAGGTCGTACTCGATCTCGCCGTCTTCGAGGCAGGACAGATCCAACGGCCGCACGGCGCCCATCCACATGGGGTAGTCGCGGTGGTCGCGCAGGTCGCTGCCGGTGATGGGGTGGATGAGCACCGTCAAACCGTTGCGGTGCAGCGCCAGCCAGGGGATCACTTTGCCGAACAGATCGGGCTTGAACGCCAGCTGGCAGCTCCAGTCCGGGTGCGGGCCGACGAGCTTTTGGTGCACGCGCCCCATCTTCAGTGGAAAGCGCCGCGCTGCTTCCTCGCAGAGCGTACGAGCCTGTTCGAGGGTCGTGGCGTCGAAGTAAACGTGGGCGTGAAAGCCCTTGATGCGGGGTGTGGAGAAGTCCTGCATATCACGCCTCCCGGAATGCGAAGGCTCCCATGGTACCTGCAAGCGATGGCTTGGCCGCGGGGATTTCCGCCGCTATCCGTCCTTGCCCGGGGCCTGGGCGCCAGCGTCGGGGAGCAACTGCGGCGCCTCGCTTTCGAGCCGGCCCTTCATGGCTTCCAGCTGTTCCAGGGCGGCGCGCGCTTCGTCCAGCTCGCTTGTGCTGCGTTCGCCGCTCTGTTCCGCCGCCTCGATGCGCGCACGAATCTCCGGAATCTGCTGCACGCCACCGGCATAGGCCTGGAGCAGCTCGCGGGTCTGGCGTTCCTCCAGGGCCGCGTACTGACGCGGGTCGTCCAGCTCGGCGGCGGTGGCACCCTGGCGTGGTTTCAGGCCGCCCAGGGACGGGCTGCGCGGGTCGCCCTTCTCAGCCATCCACTGCATGAGCTCGGTAGCCTCGGCCTGGTCCAGCCGCGGTGTTTCACGTTCCGGCGCAGCGACAGCCAGGGGCCTGCCTCGACCTTCCGCAGGCAGGGCAGGCGCAGGAGGCGCCACCGGCAATGAAGACGCGGGGGCGATGATCGGCGGCGGTATGGGTCTGGACGCCGATACCGGCTGCGGCGTCGGTGTCAGCAACACGGTGGCGCAGGCCAGCGCCGCAACGCCCGTGCTGCAGGCCAGGGCCACGCCGAGCCAGGCTTTCACAGCCCCTCCACCCGTGCACTGGCGAGCAGGCGGCCCAGGCGTTCTTCGAACTCGGCGGCCAGCTTCTCTCGCGCCACCGCCTGGTTCACCTCGTAACGCACGCTGCGGTCGCTGAGGGGCAGTTGCCGGTCTTCACGGCTGCGTACCCGGACGAGCTCGAAAGCACCGCCAATGCGCATGGGCTGCGACAAGGTGTCGGCCTTCTGGATCAGCGCGGTCTTGCGCAGCAGGTCCAGCTCGCCATCCTCAGGACGGATCAGACCGAGATCGCCGGGAGGCGTACGCTCCTTGTCCTGCGCCAGGGAATAGCGGCGCACCGCCTCGTCGAACGCCAGGCCCTCTTGCAACTCGGCATAGACGCGATCGGCGCTGGCCTGGTCGGGCAGGCGGATATGTGCCGCCTGTACGCCCGCGACATTGAGGTAACGCGCCTGGTTGCGCTGGTAATAGGCCTCTGCCTCAGCGTCGGTGACCTTGCCCGCCAACTCGCGCAGGGCATCGGATTCATGGTGGAAGTCGCTGTACAGGCCGATCTGGTGCAGGTAGCGCTGGCGCACCAGGCGATCCCGCACCAGGGTCTTCAGCCCCGCTCGTTCCGCTGGGGTAAAGCCGTCCTGAACCAGTCGGAACCACAGGTAGTCACGCTGCACGCGGGTCTGCACCTGGTGCGCCAGGTATTCCAGGTTACCCTGCTGCAGTTCCACCTGACCCTGGATGTTGTCGCCCTGATAGAGGGACAACAGGTCCAGGCGCTGCTCTGGCTGGCCGGGGAACTGCCAGCGGGTCAGCTCCACCTGCGCGGCTTCGCGCTGTTGCTCGGGGCTGAGCTGCAGGCTGTTCTCCACCAATCCTCGGGACGCCGGCGCCAGCACGTCCCGCAGGCGCTGGGCACTAAGTGGCTGCGGCTGGCGCAGGAAGGGCCTCAGATCCTGCCGGCCAGCACGTCCGTAGTACTGCTCAAGCAGATTGCCGGCTTCCATCTCGACGCTGGCGTCCAGATCGCTGCGGCTCTGGGCGTTCAGCTCGCCCGCCACCTCGCGGGCCAACAGGTGGTTTTCCAACAGCCCACGACGCAGTTGTTGCGGGTCGGTGTTGAACTTCACCCGGCTGAGCATCTGTTCCAGCAGGGCGATGCTCTTGCCCGGCAGCAGCTCGCCGTCGATCCGCAAATCCGGCGCGGCCGGCATGGCCTGTACGCCCCCCAGGCACAAACCCAGCATCAGGCCGGCGATCGCCCTGCGCACCTCAGATGCCTTCGGTCGCATTGAAGCTGTCGGCTCCCTTGGTCAACACGGTGACGGTCAGGGCAATGGACTCCGGGATCAGCTCCCTGGCCACCCGCAGGCGCGTGACGTAGCTGGTGTCATACAGCGGCTCAGGGTGGGCATAAGCGACCTGCCCGGTCTGGGTCAGTAGCTCGCGGATACTGCGATTGGGGTCGTAACGGCCGATGAGGTTGGCCACTGCGGCCTGGTCATTGAGTTTCTCGCTGGCGTAATGGTCGTCGACCCAGCCTTCCCAGCTGGAGTGGCCGTTGGCCGAAGTCACCCACACGTGGTGCGGCTGCGCCACGTCGCCGGTGGCGTGCAGGGCGTAGCCGATGGTCTGCAACGAGGGCGCGGCGCGGAACTGGTCGAACCAGTAGCCGGCAAGGTTATCGATGGGCTGGAAGGCGGCGGTCTGGAAGTCGCCGTAATGCTCCTGCCAGTTGGAGCTGGAGCCCCGGCGGTAGTGGGCTTCGGTGGTGTCGAAGTCCCCGCGCTTCAGCTCGCGATTGTAGAGATAGACCATGGCGTACCAGTCCACGTCGGCAATGCCGCCGTCCACCTTGTGGTAGCGATAGTCGTAGCCACCATGGGCGTTGCCATGGGCGTCGCCGTCGCGGGTGAGATTGAGGAAGTGCCAGTAGGAGGTGTAGTTCACCACGCCGGCGGCGGCGTTCCACACCGGCGCGTACTCGTAGCCGACCCACCAGCCACCGAGGCGAGTGTCCTTGAAGTCATCCACGTCGAAGGCGGCCTGACCGAGGATTTCCCCGGCCTTGGCTTCGCTGCCGGCGGCGCTCACGTAGAACTGGTAGGCCTCACGCATTTCCGCCGTCGCATAGGGGGAATTCATGTAGGCCAGGGCATCCTTGACGATGTTCTTGTGGGTCGGTTGCGACCAGGCGTTGGCCTGGCCGACGAGGACGCAGAGGCTGAGGCCGGCAGCCAGGCAGGTGAAGACTTTCATCGGCAACGCTCATGAAGTGAATGAAGCCAGAACTGATAGCCGAGGTTCTTTCCCGCTGCATGACAGTGCGGCGCGATTTCGGCACGAAAGTCTCAGATCTGCGCAGAACCAACCGATAGTTGGGCCTGCGCGCCCCTTCAGATGGCGATGCCTTCCCGGTGCCGGATGAGCTGCGCCTGGCGCGCCTCGTCGCCCAGTTCCTGCTGCAGCCAGTCGACGAAGCATTTCATCAGCCGCGCACGGCGCTTGCGCTCCGGCTGCACCAGGTAATAGCCGAAGTCCGAACTGACGCTGGTTTCCAGCACCGGCACCAGCAGGCCCTGGTCGAGCAGGTCGTCCACCAGGTAACGCCAGCCGATGGCCACCCCCTGGCCAGCAATCGCGGCCTGGATCAGCAGGGTGTAGTTGTCGAAGCGCAACATCCCCGAGCCCGGCGGCTGGGGGATTCCCAGTTCGCGGAACAGCGCGCCCCAGTCGAACCAGCGGGTCCGCACTTCGGGCTTGAGGTGCAGCAGCGGCAATTCCGTCAGGGCCGTCACCGGCAGTGGCTTGTCGCGCCCGGCCAGCAGGCGCGGGCTGGCAATGGGGAAGACCTCTTCGCGGAACAGCAGCAGCGCGTCGCCGTGCTTGAAGCGGCCGTCACCGAAGGCGATGGCGATATCCACCTCCGAGCGCAGCATGTTCATGGTGCGATCGCTGGTGACGATGCTGACGTCGATCTCGGGGTTCGCTTCGTGGAAACGGTGCAGGCGCGGCATCAGCCAGTAGGCGGCGAAGGCGAAGTCGGTGGCCACCTGCAGCACCTCGTGCTGCGGCCGCGAGCCGATGGCTTCGAGACCGGCACTGATGGCCTGCAAGCCTTCCTGGACATGGAGGAACAGCAGGCGACCGGCGTCGGTGAGCTCGATGCCGCGATAAACACGGTCGAACAGGCGGGTCGCCAGTTGCTTCTCCAGGCGCTGGATCTGCTGGCTCACCGCCGGCTGGGTGGTGCCCAGTTCCACTGCGGCGGCCGTGAAGCTGAGATGGCGGGCGGCGGACTCGAACACCCGCAGCAGGTCCAGGGACAGCTCAGACTGTAGTTCTGCCATAAGTAACTCTTATCCGAGTCATGTTCCGCTATGCGGTTTACCGGGCTGATCGCTGGCGCAATCATCGTTCCCAGCACTTTCGCATAATTCGACAGTATGGATAAGCGAACGATGAAACGACCCAACATCCTCTTCATCATGGCCGACCAGATGGCCGCGCCGCTGCTGCCCTTCTACGCGCCCTCGCCAATCAAGGTGCCGCACCTGTCGCGGCTCGCCGCCGAAGGCGTGGTGTTCGACTCGGCCTATTGCAACAGCCCGCTCTGCGCGCCCTCGCGCTTCACCCTGGTGAGCGGGCAACTGCCGTCGAAGATCGGTGCCTACGACAACGCCGCCGACTTTCCCGCCGACGTGCCGACCTACGCCCATTACCTGCGCCGCCTGGGCTACCGCACCGCGCTGTCCGGCAAGATGCACTTCTGCGGCCCGGACCAGTTGCACGGCTACGAGGAGCGCCTGACCAGCGACATCTATCCGGCGGACTACGGCTGGGCCGTGAACTGGGACGAGCCGGACGTGCGCCCGAGCTGGTACCACAACATGTCCTCGGTGCTGCAGGCCGGGCCTTGCGTGCGCACCAACCAGCTGGATTTCGACGAAGAGGTGGTGTTCAAGGCGCGCCAGTATCTTTACGACCATGTTCGCGACAACGCCGAGCAGCCCTTCTGCCTGACCGTGTCGCTGACCCATCCGCACGATCCCTACACCATTCCGGCGGAGTACTGGGATCGTTACGAGAATGTGGACATTCCCCTGCCGCGCCTGCGCTTCGCCGATGCCGAGCAGGACCCGCACAGCCAGCGCCTGCTCAAGGTCATCGACCTCTGGGGCAAACCGCTGCCCGAACAGAAGATCCGCGACGCGCGCCGTGCCTACTTCGGCGCCTGCAGTTACGTGGACGACCAGATCGGTGCGCTGCTCAAGACCCTCGCCGATTGCCACCTGGACCAGGACACAATCGTGGTGTTCTCCGGCGACCACGGCGACATGCTTGGCGAGCGTGGCCTCTGGTACAAGATGCACTGGTTCGAGATGGCCGCCCGCGTGCCACTGCTGGTCCACGCTCCCGGCCGCTTCCAGGCGCACCGGGTAAGCCAGTCCGTCTCCACCGTCGACCTGCTGCCCACGCTGGTGGAACTGGCCGGCGGCACGCTGGAACGCAACCTGCCGCTGGATGGCCGTTCGCTGCTGCCACACCTGCGGGGCGAGGGCGGGCACGACGGCGTACTGGGCGAGTACATGGCCGAAGGCACCACCAGCCCGCTGATGATGATCCGTCGCGGTCCCTACAAGTTCATCTACTCGGAAGAAGACCCCTGCCTGCTCTTCGACCTGGCCAACGACCCGCAGGAACTGGAGAACCTGGCCACTTCACCGGACCACCAGGCGCTGCTTGCGGTATTCCTGGACGAGGCCCGCGTGCGCTGGGATATCCCAACCATCGCCGAAGCCACACTGGCCAGCCAGCGCCGTCGCCGCTTCGTCGCCGACGCCCTGACCCACGGCCGGCTGAAGAGCTGGGACCACCAGCCCTTCGTCGACGCCAGCCAGCAGTACATGCGCAACCACATCGACCTGGACGACCTGGAGCGCCGCGCGCGCTTTCCCCAACCCTGACCCACTCTTGCGAGGAGCCAAGACATGAAGACGATCAATGCGGTGCTTGCCGGCGGCTTGCTGCTGACCGGCCTTGCGTTCAACGTCCAGGCGGAGGACGCCAGTTGCGCGACGGTGAAGCTGGGTGATCCGGGCTGGAGCGATATCGCCGTGACCAATGGTGTGGCGCGCATCCTGCTCGATGGCCTGGGCTATCGCACGGAAACCCCGACCCTGGCGGTGCCGATCATCTTCGCCGGCCTGCACAAGGGGCAGATCGACGCCTTCCTCGGCAACTGGATGCCGGCGCAACAGAGCAACTACGACAAGTTCGTCGCCGCCGGCAATGTCGACAAGGTGGCGCAGAACCTCAGCGGCACCGAGTACACCCTGGCGGTTCCGCGCTACGCCTTCGACGCGGGCGTGAAGACCTTCGCCGACCTGGACCGCTTCGCCGACAAATTCGACAAGAAGCTCTACGGCATTGCCTCCGGCTCGCCGGCCAACGAGTCGATCCGGCAGATGATCGCCAAGGATGAATTCGGCCTCGGCGACTGGAAGCTGGTGGAGTCCAGCGAGCAGGCGATGCTGGTGCAGGTGGGCCGGGCGGTGAAACGCGATCAGTTCGTGGTCTTCCTCGGCTGGACGCCGCACCCGATGAACGTGCAGTACGACATGGCCTACCTCAAGGGCGGCGAGAAGTACTTCGGCGAAAGCGGCAGCGTGAATACCCTGGTGCGCAAGGGCTACGCCGCGCAGTGCCCGAACGTGGGCAAGCTGCTGACCAACCTGCAGTTCACCCAGGAGATGGAGAACTCGATCATGGACCAAGTGCTCAACGGCAACGCCAACAACGACGCGGCAGTAAAGGCCTGGCTCAAGGCCAACCCGGCGGTGGTGCAGGGCTGGCTGCAGGGCGTGACCACCCGAGAGGGCGGCGATGCCGTGGCGGCGGTGCAGGCGAAGCTCTGAGCCGGGTGGAGGCTGATCTGGCCTATAGGGGTGAATGAATTCGCCCCTACAGGCCGAAGGTCTGCCATTCGAGCCCGACCGGGGCAGCTGCACTGCCCTTGGCGAATGAATTCGCCCCTACAAGAGCCCGGCCACCGAGATGAAACTGCCTGACCTCTTCCCCTTCCTCACCTGGCTCCCCACCACTCGCCCTCGCGGCCTCGGCCGCGACGCGCTGGTGGGCCTGACCGGCGCCATCCTCGCCCTGCCCCAGTCCATCGCCTATGCCCTGATCGCCGGGTTGCCGGCGGAGTACGGGCTCTATGCGGCGGTCGTGCCGGTCATCATCGCCTGTCTCTGGGGGTCGTCGCGCCACCTGATCTGCGGACCGACGGCGGCCATCTCGGTGGTGCTCTTCGCCAGCGTCAGCCCGCTGGCCCTGCCGGGCAGCCAGGACTACGTCGGCCTGGTGCTGCTGCTGACCTTCCTCGCCGGAGCCTTCCAGTGGCTGCTGGGCGCCCTGCGCTTTGGCTCGCTGGCCAACTTCGTCTCGCAATCGGTGGTGCTCGGTTTCACCCTGGGCGCGGCGCTGGTGATCGCCCTCGGCCAGGTACCGAACCTACTGGGTCTGGCCCATCTGGAAGGGCGCGCAACGGCCTGGCAGAGCGCCCTGGAACTGGCGCGGCATGTGCGCGAAGTACACTGGCCGTCGCTGCTGGTAGCGGTCGTCACACTGGGTCTGTCGATCCTGGTGCGCACCCTGTGGCCGCGCATGCCGGCCCTGCTGATCGGCATCATCGGCGGCAGCCTGCTGGTGCTGGCGTTGCCCGGCGCCTTCGCCGGCGTCCCGCTGGTGCAACCCTTCAGCGGAAGCCTGCCGCCGCTGGCCGCGATCCCCTTCGATGCCGAAGACATCCTGCGCCTGCTGCCCTCAGCGGTCGCCTGCGGTCTGCTCGGTCTGGTCACCAGTCTGTCCATCGCCCGCGCCTTGGCCTGCCAGTCCCGCCAGGTGCTGGATGCAGACCAGGAGTGCCGTGGCCAGGGCCTGTCCAACCTGATCGGTGCCTGGTTTTCCGGCTACCTCTCGGCGGGCTCCTTCACCCGTTCCGGACTGAATCTCCAGGCCGGCGCGCAGTCGCCCCTGTCGGGGGTGTTCTCGGCACTCTGGGTGGCGTTGTTCGCCCTGCTGGGGGCAAGCCTGATCGCCCACATTCCGCTACCCGCCATGGCGGCGAGCATCCTGCTGATCTGCTGGGGTTTGCTCGATGGACGCAGCGTGCGCCAGCTCTGGCGGGTCAGCCGGGCGGAGTTCGTGGTGATGGCGCTGACCTGCGTCGCCACCCTGTTGCTGGAGCTACAGACCGCCATCTACGCCGGGGTGCTGGCGTCGCTGTTCTTCTACCTCAAGCGCACCTCGCAGCCACGGGTGCTGCAGGCGACCGAAGAAGACGCCGAGGTCCTGCGCATCGAGGGGTCGATTTTCTTCGGCGCCTGCCCATATCTGCAGAAGCTGATCCAGCGCAGCCGCGCCGGGCGCCTGGTGCTGGATGCGCACCATGTGAATTTCATCGACTACGCCGGGGTGAGCATGCTCCATGACGAAGCACGACGGCTGGGCGGGGAAGGGCGCAGCCTGGTGCTCCGCCGGGCCCGCCCGCAAGTGGAGCGGGAGTTGCGCAAGCTGGAAGGCGAGGGCAGTCAGTTGGTGATCGAGGGGTAGGTCGGGCTTGACCGTAGCAAGGGTGGGCTTCAGCCCACCAGAAACCTTGCGAACCTATCCCTGCGCCAGCTGGCGGCGCAGTTCGGCCAGCACCGGTGCGCTGTCCGGCAGCACGCCGCGCCACAGCAGGAAGGCTTCGGCAGCCTGCTCCACCAGCATCCCCAGGCCATCGAGGGTGCGCGCGGCGCCGTGCTCGGCGGCCCAGCGGTTGAAGGCGGTCATTTTCTTGCCGTACATCATGTCGTAGCACACGGTGTGCCCCGGTTTGATCAGGCTCGGCGAGATGGGCGGCAGATCGCCGGCGAGGCTTGCCGACGTGCCGTTGATGATCAGGTCCACCGGCTCTTCCAGCCAGTCGAAACCGCTGGCGGACACCGGGCCCAGGTCGGCGAACAGCTGGGCCAGGGCTTCGGCCTTTTCCACGGTGCGGTTGGCGACCACCAGGGCTGCCGGCTTCTCGGCCAGCAGTGGCTCGATGACACCGCGCGCGGCGCCACCGGCCCCCAGCAGGAGGATGCGCTTGCCGGCCAGATCGAGGCCAGCGTTGCGGGTGAGGTCGCGCACCAGGCCGGCGCCGTCGGTGTTGTCGCCGAGCAGGCTGCCGTCATCCAGCTTCTTCAGGGTGTTCACGGCACCTGCGCGCTGGGCGCGGGCGCTGAGGCTGCCGGCCAGTTGGTAGGCCTGCTCCTTGAACGGAACGGTGACGTTGCCACCCTTGCCCGTGGCGAAGAACTGCCGGGCGCAACCGGTGAAGTCATCCAGCGGCGCCAGCACGGCTTCATAGGTGAGCTGCTGGCCAGTCTGTTCGGCGAACAGGCCGTGGATCAGCGGCGACTTGCTGTGGCCGATGGGGTTGCCGAAGACGCAGTAGCGATCGGTCACAGCCCTGCCTCCCCGAGCCAGTCGCGATCCTTGAGGAAGTACTCGGTCAGGCGCGCTTCCTCGCTGCCCGGCTCGGGCTTCCAGTCATAGCCCCAGCGCACGTGCGGCGGCAGGGACATGAGGATGGACTCGGTGCGGCCGCCGGACTGCAGGCCGAACAGGGTGCCGCGGTCGAACACCAGGTTGAACTCCACGTAGCGGCCACGGCGGAAAGCCTGGAACTCGCGCTGTTGCTCGGTGAAGGGGGTGTCCTTGCGCTTCTTCAGGATCGGCAGGTAGGCGTCCAGGTAGGCATCGCCGATGGCGCGCATGAAGGCGAAGCTGGTGTCGAAGTCCCACTGGTTCAGGTCGTCGAAGAACAGGCCGCCGATACCTCGCGGCTCATTGCGATGCTTGAGGTGGAAGTAGCGGTCGCACCATTCCTTGTAGCGCGGGTAGACGTCGGCACCGAAGGGCGCGCAGGCGTCGCGGGCCACCTTGTGCCAGAGCACGCAGTCTTCTTCGACGGCGTAGTAGGGGGTCAGGTCGAAACCGCCGCCGAACCACCAGACCGGCTCTTCACCTTCCTTCTCGGCGCAGAAGAAGCGCACGTTGGCGTGGGAGGTGGGTACGTGGGGGTTTTCCGGGTGGATCACCAGGGACACGCCGAGGGCCTGGAAGCCACGCCCGGCCAGTTCCGGACGGTGGGCGCTGGCCGAGGGCGGCAGGTTGGCGCCGAATACATGGGAGAAGTTCACGCCACCCTTCTCGATCAGCGCGCCGTTCTCGATCACCCGCGTGCGGCCACCACCACCGGCGGGACGGGTCCAGGCGTCCTCGTAGAAACCGGTCTTGCCATCCTCGGCCGCGAGCGCGGCGCAGATGCGGTCTTGCAGATCGAGCAGGTAGGCCTTCACGGCCTCGATACGGTCAGTCACGTGGTCAACCCTGGAAGCAGGTGGAGTGGCGTAAAAATCAGCAGGCAAGCATACCACCGCCCGAGGGGCCTGGTGGCTTGACGGGAATCAAGCCGAGGCGTTGGATGGGGGCTTTTCCGACCAGGAGGTTGCAAGCATGGCCAAACGCATCCAGTTCTCCGCCTACGGCGGTCCGGAGGTCCTCGAGTTCGCGGACTACCAGCCGGCGGAGCCGGGGCCGCAGGAAGTGCGCGTGCGCAACCGCGCCATCGGCCTGAACTTCATCGACACCTACTACCGCAGCGGCCTCTACCCGGCACCGAACTTCCCCACCAGCCTGGGCACCGAGGGCGCCGGCGAGGTGGAGGCGGTGGGCAGCGCGGTGACCCAGTTCAAGGTGGGCGATCGCGTCGCCTATGCCACCGGGCCTCTGGGCGCCTACAGCGAACTGCACGTGCTACCGGCGGACAAGCTGGTGCGCCTGCCGGAGGGCATCAGCTTCGAACAGGCTGCGGCGGTGATGCTCAAGGGCCTGACGGTGCAGTACCTGCTGCGCCAGACCTTCCCGCTGCAGGGCGGCGAAACCATCCTCTTCCACGCCGCGGCCGGCGGTGTGGGGCTGATCGCCTGTCAGTGGGCCCGCGCCCTTGGCGTGAAACTGATCGGCACCGTCAGCTCGGCGGAAAAGGCCGAGCAGGCAAAGGCCCACGGTGCCTGGGCGACCATCGACTACAGCCATGAGAACGTGGTGCAGCGGGTGCAGGAGCTCACCAATGGCGCCAAGTGCCCGGTGGTCTACGACTCGGTAGGCAAGGACACCTGGGAAATCTCGCTGGACTGCGTGGCGCCACGCGGCCTGATGGTCAGCTTCGGCAATGCCTCGGGGCCGGTGACCGGGGTGAACCTGGGCATCCTGGCGCAGAAGGGCTCGCTCTTCGTCACCCGGCCGACACTGTTCGGCTACGCCAGCACGCCGGAGCGCCTGCAGGCCATGGCCGATGAGCTGTTCGGACTGATCGCCGACGGCCGCATCAAGGTGGAGGTGAACCAGCGCTTCGCCCTGGCCGACGCTGCCAAGGCGCATACCGCCCTGGCCAGCCGCCAGACCACCGGTTCGACCGTGCTTATCCCCTGAGAACGCGCCCGCTGGCCAGATCGCGGATCACGCTGGGGTTGCGCCGCCCGCCGAGGGCGCCCCCCAGCACCGCGTCCAGCTTGTCGCCGAAATACTGCTGGACGCGCAGGCGCGAGTACGCGGCCGGACGGCCCGACGGGTTCGCGGAGGTGGAAACCAGCGGCCCGGTGAGGGCGCAGAGATCGCGCACCAGCGGATGGTCGCTGACGCGCAGGGCGACGCTGTCGTGCTGGCCGGTGATCCACTCCGGCAGCAGGTCCTGGTGTGGCACCAGCCAGGTGTTGGGGCCCGGCCAGGTGCTGGCGAGCTTGTCGATCCAGGCATCCGGCAGGCCTTCAAGGAGGAAGTCGAACTGGCGGATGTTGTCCGCCACCAGAATCATGCCCTTCTCTACGGGACGCTCCTTGAGCGCCAGCAGGCGATAGACCGCGTCCTCGTTCCAAGGGTCGCAACCCAGGCCCCAGACCGCCTCGGTGGGATAGGCGATGACCCCGCCTTCACGCACGATCCGCGCCACTTGCTGCACACGCCAACTGCTGACCATCACCCGCTCCCGAAATACTGGATCGCTAAAGTGTACAGGGCTCAACCTTGGCGATGCACCCAGCAGCCCGCCTCACGGGCGACGCGCCCCAGCAGTTCCAGGTCGGTGAGTTCGGCGAGCACGCGCGGCAGTTCCCAGCCGCTGGCAAGGGCCAGGGCTTCGCTGCTGTAGGGCGCCGCGCGCAGCAGATCGAGCAGCGGATGCTCCGCTTGAAGGGGCGCCTCGATCCGCGGCTCGGACGCCACCGTCTGCCAGCCACGCAACGCTTCGAGGATGTCTTCGACCTTCTCCACCAGGGCCGCGCCTTCTCGAATCAGTTGGTGACAGCCGCGGGCGCCGGGATGGTGGATGGAACCGGGAATGGCGTAGACCTCACGCCCCTGCTCGGCGGCCAGGCGTGCGGTGATCAGCGAGCCGCTGGAGGGGCTGGCTTCCACCACCAGAACGCCGAGAGACAGCCCACTGATGATGCGATTACGCCGCGGAAAGTTGGCCGGCTGGGGCGGACATTCCAGCGGCAGTTCAGACACCAGAGCGCCGCCTTCGTCGACGATGCGGGCTGCCAGGCCACGGTGGCGATTGGGGTAGATGCGTTCGAGACCGGTGCCGAGTACCGCCACCGTCGCGCCCTTGACCTCCAGCGCGCCCAGATGGGCAGCGCCGTCGATGCCCAGGGCCAGGCCGCTGGTGATCACGAAGCCACCACCGGCGAGGCTGCGGGCAAAGGCGCGGGCGGTATCCAGCCCGGCCGCCGAAGCGCGGCGGCTGCCGACCATGGCCAGTTGCGGACGCTCCAGCAGGGACGCATCACCGGCGACATACAGGAGCGGCGGCGCGTTGCCGAGTTCGGCCAGCAGGGCGGGGTAGGCGGGATCGTCCCAGCATAGCAACCGGTGACCGGGTCGCTCCTGCCACGCCAGGGCGCGGGCGGCCGCATCACGAATCTCCGGGCTACGTCGTGGGTCGGTTGAGGCCTCCGGCAGGCCCAGCGAACGCCAGGCCGAGGCCGGTGCGCTCAGGGCCGCGGAGGCGGAACCAAAGGCTTCGATAAGGCGACGGAAACGCGCAGGGCCAAGTTCAGGGAGGTGATGCAGACGAAGGCGAGCTTCCAGTTCGGCGGGGGAGATTGATGGCATTCGATCGGTCCTTGATCGCGCCGCAATCGCGGCAGAACCGCCATCAATACAACAAGCCCCCGCATGGCGGGGGCTTGGACGTGTTACGGGTTGTGTACCTTGTCCAGCACCGCCAGCTGGCGGGTGGCGGCGAGCACCAGGCCGTAGCTGAGCTTGTCGTAGGTGCGGAACACCATCAGCAGGCCGGCGCGCTCGTCCGGGACCTTGATGAACTCGTCGGTAATGCGGTCACGAACGGTTTCGCCGGTCTTGTAGACCGCCAGCACGTTGCCTTCCACCAGGCCGTCGCGCTTGCCCTTGTTGATGGTGACCACATCGAACTGGCCGATCTGGGTCACGCCGCGCGGTACATCGAGGATCACGCCGCTGATATCACGGTCCGGCGCGCTGGGCATAAAGGTGGAGTTGATCGCGCGTTCCTCGGTAGGGAACAGGCGGTCGCCCAGGCGAACCTCCTGGGTGGATCGGGTCAGTTGCAGGGTGCCGATATCACCCTCGTCGGCCACCATCTCGCCGCCGCCGATATCGTCGGCGTTGATGCCGAGGAATTCCTTGGTTTCCGGATCCAGGTAGGTCTTGCCCTGGCGGAAGATGCCGTAGGCCGGCTGCTCATGGGAGAAGTTGCCACGGGCATAGACGCGATCACCAGCGCCGCTGACCACGCGTTCGGCGTTGCCCGCGACGATGTAGGGCGCGCCCTCGAATTCCTTGGGATCGTCGATGATGCGGTTGCTCAGCAGGAAGGCGTTGATGGCTTCCAGCGGAATGGCCGGGATGGCTTCGGCCATCGGCGTGCTGCGCACGGTCGGCGACAGCTTGATGGTGCCGCGGGACGCGCCACGGTTCAGCATCAGGCGTGGCTGGCCATCGACGTAGACCAGGCTGAGCACGTCGCCGGGATAGATCAAGTGCGGGTTTTCGATCTGCGGGTTAGCGTGCCAGATCTCCGGCCATTTCCACGGCTGGCTCAGGAACTTGCCCGAGATGTCCCAGAGCGTGTCGCCTTTGACGACGGTATATCGCTCAGGATGCCCTTCCTTGAGTTCCACCGCAGCCTGGGTCAGGCCACTGGCGGCCAGGAGCAGCAGGGCGAGTAGTGATTTCCTCATGCGGTGAATCCCTTTATTATGTTCATTCACATGAAACGCCCTGAGAGCCGCCCCAACCGGGCTCTGCAGCCGTTTTTCGATGCTGCGCACCATCTTAGCAGCGGATTTTCAACTTATTCCACAAGTGCATCACAAACGCATATGGCGATTCTGAACATTCTCGAATTCCCCGATCCGCGGTTGCGCACCATCGCCAAACCGGTGGAGGTGGTCGACGACTCCATCCGCAAGCTGATCGACGACATGTTCGAAACCATGTACGACGCTCCCGGTATCGGCCTGGCCGCCACCCAGGTGAACGTCCACAAACGTGTGGTGGTGATGGACCTGTCGGAAGACAAATCCGAGCCGCGCGTCTTCATCAACCCCGAGTTCGAGTCGCTGACCGACCAGATGGACCAGTATCAGGAAGGCTGCCTTTCGGTACCGGGCTTCTATGAAAACGTCGATCGTCCGCAGAAGGTAAAGATCAGGGCCCTCGACCGCGACGGCCAGCCCTATGAACTGATCGCCGAAGGCCTGCTGGCCGTGTGCATCCAGCACGAGTGCGACCACCTCAACGGCAAGCTCTTCGTCGACTACCTGTCGTCCCTCAAGCGCGACCGCATCAAGAAGAAGCTGGAAAAGCAGCATCGCCAACAGGCTTGATTCCCCCGATCCAAAGGCTTGCCCCGGCAAGCCTTTTTTCTTTAGCGAGTACCCATGACTGAGCCCCTGCGCCTCGTCTTCGCCGGCACCCCGGAGTTTGCCGCGGAGCACCTCAAAGCCCTGCTGGGCTCCCGCCACCAGGTCATCGCCGTCTACACCCAGCCGGACCGCCCGGCCGGTCGCGGCCAGAAGCTGATGCCGAGCCCGGTCAAGCAACTGGCGGTCGAACACGGCATTCCGGTGCTGCAGCCGCCGACCCTGCGCGATCCGGCCGCCCAGGCCGAGCTCAAGGCCCTCGGCGCCGACCTGATGGTGGTGGTCGCCTACGGCCTGATCCTCCCGCAAGTGGTGCTCGACACCCCGCGCCGGGGCTGCATCAACAGCCACGCCTCGCTGCTGCCGCGCTGGCGTGGCGCGGCGCCGATCCAGCGCGCGGTGCAGGCCGGAGACGCGGAAAGCGGCGTGACCGTGATGCAGATGGAGGCGGGCCTCGATACCGGTCCGATGCTGCTCAAGGTCACCACCCCGATCAGCGCGGAAGATACCGGCGGCAGCCTGCACGACCGCCTCGCGCAACTAGGTCCGAAGGCCGTGCTGGAAGCCATCGAAGGTCTTGCCGCCGGCACTCTGAAAGGTGAGGTGCAGGACGACGCCCTGGCCAACTACGCCCACAAGCTGAACAAGGATGAGGCGCGCCTCGACTGGAGCCGCCCGGCGGTGGAACTGGAACGCCTGGTTCGCGCCTTCAACCCCTGGCCCATCTGCCACAGCACCCTCGACGGCGAGCCGCTGAAAGTGCTCGCCGCCGCGCTGGGCGACGGCAAGGGCGCGCCCGGCCAGATACTCGCCGCCAGCAAGGACGGCCTGACCGTGGCCTGTGGCGACGGCGCCCTGCGCCTGACCCGCCTGCAATTGCCCGGCGGCAAGCCGCTGAACTTCGCCGACCTCTTCAACAGCCGTCGCGAGCAATTCGCCGTGGGCAAGGTGCTGGGCGCATGAATCCACGTCTTGCCGCCGCCCGAGCCCTGGCCGCGGTGCTTTCCGGCAAGGCTTCCCTCGGCGGGAGCCTGCCGCCGCAACTGGACAAGGTGGAGCCGCGCGATCGCGCGCTCGCCCAGGACCTCGCCTTCGGCGCCGCGCGCTGGCAACCGCGCCTCGCTGCCCTGGCCGAGCGCCTGCTGCAGAAGCCGTTCAAGTCCGCCGACAAGGATGTGGAGGCGCTGCTGCTGGTCGGCCTCTACCAGCTGTTCCATACCCGTATCCCCGCCCACGCGGCCATCGGCGAAACCGTCGGCTGCGCGGACAAGCTGAAGAAGCCCTGGGCCAAGGGCCTGCTCAATGCCGTGCTGCGCAACGCCCAGCGCCAGGGCGATGCGATCTTCGCCGAGCTCGAACGCGATCCGGCGGCGCGTACCGCCCACCCACGCTGGCTGCAGAAGGCCCTCAAGGCCGCCTGGCCGGAACACTGGGAGGCGGTCTGCGCGGCGAACAACGCCCATCCGCCACTGATCCTCCGGGTCAATCGCCGCCACGGCAACCGCGACGCCTACCTGGCCGAGCTGCAACAGGCCGGCATCGCAGCCGAACCCTGCACCTTCAGCCGCGACGGCATCCGCCTCATCGAAGCCTGCGACGTGAAAACCCTGCCGGGCTTCGCCGAAGGCCGCGTCAGCGTGCAGGACGAAGCCGCGCAGTTGGCCGCCGACCTGCTTGAGCTGGCACCCGGTCAACGCGTGCTGGACGCCTGCTGCGCGCCCGGCGGCAAGACGTGCCACGTGCTGGAGGCCGAAGCGGGTCTAGCCGAAGTGGTGGCGGTGGACCTGGAAGAGAGCCGCCTGGTCCGTGTACGGGAGAATCTCGACCGCCTGGGCCTGGATGCGAAGCTGATCGCCGCTGACGGCCGCGCTACTGCCAGCTGGTGGGACGGCACGCCGTTCCAGCGCATCCTCCTCGACGCGCCCTGCTCGGCCACTGGCGTGATCCGCCGCCACCCGGACATCAAGCTGACCCGCAAGGAAGAAGACATCACCGCCCTGGCCCAGCTCCAGGGCGAGCTGCTGGACGCCCTCTGGCCGACATTGGAAGTGGGTGGCGTGCTGCTCTATGCCACCTGTTCCACCCTGCCACGGGAGAACAGCGACAACATCGCCGCCTTCCTCGCCCGCACCCCCGGCGCCCGCGAATTGGACATCCCTGGTCCCTTCGGATTGAAACAACCCCATGGCCGCCAATTGCTGGCACAGGAAGACGGCCATGACGGTTTCTACTATGCCAAGCTGATCAAGATCGCCGCCTCGCCACGCGGCTAACGGAGCTAGCAGTGAAGATCATCATTCTCGGTGCGGGCCAGGTGGGCGGTACGCTCGCCGAACACCTTTCCGACGAGGCCAACGACATCACGGTGGTGGACACCGACGGCGACCGCCTGCGCGACCTCGGTGACCGCCTCGACATCCGTACCGTGCAGGGACGCGGCTCCTTTCCCACCGTGCTGCGCCAGGCCGGTGCCGACGACGCCGACATGCTGGTGGCGGTGACCAATAGCGACGAAGTGAACATGGTCGCCTGCCAGGTGGCCTACACCTTCTTCCACACCCCGACCAAGATCGCCCGGGTACGGGAAGCGGCCTACCTGACCCGCGCCGGCCTGTTCGACAACGAAGCCATTCCGGTGGACGTGCTGATCAGCCCCGAGCAGGTGGTGACCAACTACATCAAGCGCCTGATCGAGTATCCCGGTGCCCTGCAGGTCATCGACTTCGCCGAAGGCAAGGCACAGCTGGTGGGAGTCAAGGCTTACTACGGCGGGCCACTGGTGGGCCAGGAGCTGCGCCAGATCCGCGAGCACATGCCCAACGTGGATACCCGCGTGGCCGCCATCTTCCGCCGCAACCGGCCGATCCTGCCCAAGGGCGATACCGTGATCGAGGCCGATGACGAAGTCTTCTTCATCGCCGCCAAGGCGCACATCCGCGCTGTCATGAGCGAGCTGCGCCGCCTGGAAGACAGCTACAAGCGCGTGGTGATCGCCGGCGGCGGCCATATCGGCGAGCGTCTGGCCGAAGCCATCGAGAGCCGCTACCAGGTGAAGATCATCGAGATGAACCCGGCACGCTGCCGCCATCTCTCGGAAGTCCTGGACAGCACCATCGTGCTCCAGGGCAGCGCCTCCGACCGCGACCTGCTGGTGGAAGAGAACATCAGCGACGCGGACATCTTCCTCGCCCTGACCAACGACGACGAGGCCAACATCATGTCCTCGCTGCTGGCCAAGCGCCTGGGCGCACGCAAGGTGATGACCATCATCAACAACCCGGCCTACGTGGACCTGGTGCAGGGCGGCGACATCGACATCGCCATCAGCCCGCAGCTGGCCACCATCGGCACCCTGCTGACCCACGTGCGTCGTGGCGACATCGTCAGCGTGCACTCCCTGCGCCGTGGCGCGGCCGAGGCCATCGAAGCCATCGCCCACGGCGACGCCAAGTCGAGCAAGGTGGTGGGCAAGATGATCGAAGACATCGCCCTGCCACCGGGCACCACCATCGGCGCCATCATCCGCGACGAGGAAGTGCTGATCGCCCACGACGACACCGTGATCGAATCCGGTGACCACGTGATCCTGTTCCTGGTGGACAAGAAGTACATCCGCGATGCCGAGCGGCTCTTCCAGGTGGGCCTGACTTTCTTCTAAGAGCCCGTCTACGATCAGCTGCGCGTCGGCCCTGCAGCGTTAAAAGCAGGCTCGGATTTGCTCATTTACAGATTGTAAACTCCGCATCCTCGCCTGCTTTTGCCTTGCATGGCTCTAGCTCGCAAGATCGTAAACAGACTCTAGGAGCACGTCCCATGCTCGAAGGACTGGAAAAGATGCTGGCCAAGGGTGTGGATAACCCCCTGCTGCGCTTCGGCCTGGGCAAGGGCTACCTCGACCAGGGCGACGCCGCCAAGGCGGCCGAGCACCTGCGACGCTGCGTGGAGCAGGACCCGAAGTATTCCGCCGCCTGGAAGCTGCTGGGCAAGGCCCTGGAAACCCAGGGCGACTTAGCCGCCGCCCGCGCGGCCTGGACCGAAGGCCTCGCGGCCGCCCAGGCCCATGGCGACAAGCAGGCGGAGAAAGAAATGACGGTGTTCCTCAAGCGCCTGGACAAGCGGGGCGGCGCGTCGGCCTGATCCCTCACCAAGAGTCAAATTGACTCTTCACTGTGTTCAAATGACTCTAACGATTGACGTCATTTTGACATCAACCATTCCTAAAGCATTGATTAATAACGCCATAACTTATGGCCCGTTTCTTGTTCCTCCAGATCGCGTCGTGGTCCTGCTACGGCACTTTCTCTACAGGAACAGGAACCTGTCATGTCACAACACGAATTCGAGAATCGCCTTGCCGTCGTTACCGGTGCCAGCTCCGGCATCGGTCTTGCCGTTGTAGAACGCCTGCTGGCGCGAGGCGCCCGGGTCCTGGCCATGAGCCGGCGACCGGGAGAACTCCACGGGCTGCAAGCGCGCTTCGGCGAGCAACTGCATTGGCAAGCCGGCGACGTTACCCAGGCCAGTGACCTGACCGCGCTGGCGCAGATCGCCCGAGACCTCGGCCCCATCCACTACCTGGTTCCCAATGCCGGGATCGCCCGCCTCGCCGACGGCCTGGATGTCTCGTCCTTCGAGCAGCAATGGGCGGTCAATGGTTCCGGTGCCCTCAATACCCTCGCCGCCCTCAGCGCCCAGCTGGCTGAACCGGCTTCAGTGGTATTCATCGGCACCTTCCTCTCGCAGGTGACCTTCCCTGGCCTGGCGGCCTACATCGCTTCGAAGACCGCCTTGAAGGCACAGATGCGAACCTTGGCAGTGGAGATGGCTCCGCGCGGCGTACGCCTGAACATGGTCTCGCCCGGACCGACCGATACGCCCATCTGGTCAACGCTCGGTCTTGGCAGCGACGAACTGGCGGCAGTGGCCGCCACGGTGAATCAACGCCTGGTGGGCGGCCGATTCCTCGAATCCGGCGCCGTAGCCGACGCCATCCTGTTCCTGCTTTCGTCGGCAGGACGCGGCCTGTTTGGCCAGGACCTGGTCGTGGACAGCGGCTATACGCTGCGCTGATCGGTATGCGCGGGCGGAAAGCGAGCGCGGCGGGGTCGAATCAACCTTCCGCCAGGAAACGAAAGCCGGCGCCATCGGCATCCGCCCGCATCACTTCCATCGCCAGAACAGGCGCCTCGAAGGGCAGGTCCTGCACCTGGCCCCGGACGATGCTGCCGGCGGGAAGGGCGGCCAGGTCCGGATGACGGACATAGACGCCGCCATCGGAGAGGTCGCGGGTCTGGGCAACCAGATCACCGAAGCTCGGGTGGCTGATCTTGATCCTGCATTTCATCGGAGTTCGGGGAAATTGCCGCTGGTTCGCCATGGGATCGCATCGTCCTGAGCCGGTGAGTTGCCGACGTTAACGGTGTATCAGATCTGGAACAACCCTCCCCGCGCCAGACGATGGCAACAAAAAAGGCGCCTCTCGGCGCCTTCCTCGTCAGTACCACTTCTTTTCGCCCTCGGGGCGTTTCTTGAAGCGTTTCATGCTCCACATGTACTGGGTCGGGTAGGCCCGTACGTACTTCTCCACCACCTGGCTCATGGCCGCAACGGCTTCTTCGACGTTCTCGCTGTACATGCCTTCCGGGGCAGCTTCGAGGATCACCTTGAAGCCCGAGCCATCGGGCAGGCGCAGCGCGTGCAGGAACACACCGCGGGCCTTGTGGCCTGCTAGCATGCCGGGAACGAACTTGCTGGTCAGCGCCCGGGTGCCGAGGAAGGGCACGAAAATACCGGCCGACAGGCTCGGCTCCGGGTCGGCGGGAATGCCCACCGCGCCACCTTTGCGCACTTCCTTGATGACGCTGAGGATACCTTCCTTGGTGGAGGGCGCCACGCGATTGCCCAACTGAACGCGCTGCTTCTGCAGCAGATCGTCCACCGCCTTCAGCTTGGGCGGACGGTAGAAGATGATGGGTTTGCATTGGGCGCAGTAGAAGTGGTTGAGGACTTCCCAGTTGCCCAGGTGGCTGGTGATGCCCACCACGCCCTTGCCGCTGGCAAGGGCCTCATGCAGCACGTCCAGGCCTTCCACTTCGCGCACCAGGCCGATGGATTTCTCCGCCGGCCAGATCCAGGCGCAGGCGCTCTCGGTGAAGGTCTTGCCGATGTCCTTCAGGCTCTGGCCCACTCGTTGTTCCAGTTCGGCCGGCGATAGCTCTGGAAAGCATTTGGACAGATTGATCCGCACCACTTCGCGGGAACGGTTCGGCAGTTTCCACATCAGCCAGCCGATGGTGGCGCCGACCGCTTGCACGGCGCGCCACGGGAGCAGGGCAAAGAGGCGCAGGAAACCAACGACCAGCGCGCCTTTCAGCTTATCCACAGGCATCTCCAGTAGATCGAAAAGCGCGCATTCTACCCTCGCCGCGTGAACGATGCCGCCTCAGGCGGTCAGTTCACGGTAACGGTCGCAGTCCGTGGTGTGATCCATGACCATGCCAGCGGCCTGCATGAAGGCGTAGCAGATGGTCGGGCCGACGAAGGTGAAGCCGGCCTTCTTCAATGCCTTGCTCATGGCCTCCGCCTCCGGCGTGACCGCCGGCACTTGGCCGCGCTCGCTGAAGTGGTTGATCTTCGGCCTGCCGCCCACGAACGACCAGAGCAGCGCCACCGGGTCTTCCTGGCGCATCCAGGCCCGGGCGTTCTGCCGGGCGGCCTTGAGCTTGAGGAAGTTGCGTATGATGCCCGGGTCCTGCATCAGCTTCTCGATCTCCTCGTCGCTCATCACCGCCAGGCGCTTCGGGTCGAAGCCGAACAGCACCTCGCGGTAACGCTCACGCTTCTTCAGCACGGTGATCCAGGAAAGGCCGGCCTGGAAGCCTTCCAGCAGGAGCAGTTCGAAGAGCGCCGCCGGATCCTTCAGCGGTACGCCCCATTCGGTGTCGTGGTAGGCGATGTAGAGGGGGTCGTCATTGCACCAGAAGCAGCGTGGCATAAGGCTTTCCATGCGGTTGCGGCGGGGTCGGATCGGGTATACTCCGGCATTTTCCGTCGAAGACCCAGCACAGGTGAATTTCGTGAGCCAGACTACGCCCGCCGTGCGCACCTTCCAAGACCTGATCCTCGCCCTGCAGCAGTACTGGGCCGAGCAGGGCTGCGTGGTGCTCCAGCCCTACGACATGGAAGTGGGCGCCGGTACTTTCCACACCGCCACCTTCCTCCGCGCCATCGGCCCGGAGACCTGGAACGCCGCCTACGTGCAGCCGTCCCGCCGCCCGACCGACGGCCGCTACGGCGAAAACCCCAACCGCCTGCAGCACTACTACCAGTTCCAGGTGGTCCTCAAGCCCAACCCGGAAAACTTCCAGGAGCTGTACCTCGGCTCGCTGAAGGCCATCGGCGTCGACCCACTGGTGCATGACATCCGCTTCGTTGAAGACAACTGGGAATCGCCGACCCTCGGCGCCTGGGGCCTGGGCTGGGAAATCTGGCTGAACGGCATGGAAGTCACCCAGTTCACCTACTTCCAGCAGGTCGGCGGCATCGAGTGCTACCCGGTCACCGGCGAGATCACCTATGGCCTGGAGCGCCTCGCCATGTACATTCAGGGTGTCGATTCGGTGTACGACCTGGTCTGGGCCGACGGCCCCTTCGGCAAGGTCACCTATGGCGATGTGTTCCACCAGAACGAAGTGGAACAGTCGACCTACAACTTCGAGCACGCCAACGTCGAGAAGCTGTTCGAGCTGTTCGACTTCTACGAGAGCGAAGCCAACCGCCTGATCGAGCTGCAACTGCCGCTGCCGACCTATGAAATGGTCCTCAAGGCCTCGCACACCTTCAACCTGCTGGACGCCCGCCGTGCCATCTCGGTAACCGAGCGTCAGCGCTACATCCTGCGTGTGCGCACCCTGGCCCGTAACGTGGCGCAGAGCTATCTGCAGGCCCGCGCCCGCCTCGGCTTCCCGATGGCCACCCCCGAACTGCGTGACGAAGTACTGGCCAAGCTGGAGGCTCAAGAATGAGTGCACAAGACTTTCTGGTAGAGCTGGGCACCGAAGAGCTGCCTCCCAAAGCCCTGAAAACCCTGGGTGACGCCTTCCTCGGCGGCATCGAGCAAGGCCTCAAGGCCGCCGGCCTGGGCTACGCCAAGGCCCAGGTCTTCGCCGCCCCGCGCCGCCTGGCGGTCCTGGTCGAGCAACTCGCTACCCAGCAGCCCGACCGCAGCGTGAACCTCGACGGCCCGCCGATCCAGGCCGCCTTCGATGCCGAAGGCAAGCCGACCCAGGCCGCACTGGGCTTCGCCCGCAAGTGCGGTGTCGACCTGGAGCAGATCGACAAGAGCGGTCCGAAGCTGAAGTTCAGCCAGTCCATCCCCGGCCAGCCCGCCGCGGGCTTGCTGCCGGGTATCGTCGAGGCCTCCCTGGCTGCCCTGCCGATTCCGAAGCGCATGCGCTGGGCCGCTCGTCGCGAAGAATTCGTCCGTCCTACCCAGTGGCTGGTCATGCTCTTCGGCGACGACGTGGTGGATTGCGAGATCCTCACCCAGAAAGCCGGTCGTGAGTCCCGCGGCCACCGCTTCCACAATCCGGACAACATCCGCATCGGCAAGCCCTCCACCTACCTGGAAGACCTGCGCAGCGCCCACGTGCTGGCCGACTTCGCCGAGCGCCGCGAGATCATCGCCAAGCGCGTGGCCGAACTGGCCGCCGAGCAGAAGGGCACTGCCGTGGTGCCCGCCGATTTGCTGGACGAAGTGACCGCGCTGGTCGAGTGGCCGGTACCGCTGGTGTGCTCCTTCGAGGAGCGCTTCCTCGCCGTGCCCCAGGAAGCCCTGATCTCCACCATGCAGGACAACCAGAAGTACTTCTGCCTGCTGGACGCCAACGGCAAGCTGTTGCCGCGCTTCATCACCGTGGCCAACATAGTCAGCAAGGATCCGGCGCAGATCATTTCCGGTAACGAGAAAGTGGTTCGCCCGCGCCTCACCGACGCCGAATTCTTCTTCAAGCAGGACAAGAAGCAGAAGCTGGAAAGCTTCAACGAGCGCCTGAAGAACGTCGTGTTCCAGGCCCAGCTCGGCACCGTGTACGAGAAGGCCGAGCGCGTATCCCGCCTGGCCGGCTTCGTGGCCGAGCAGATCGGTGCCGATCCGGCCCGCGCCGCTCGCGCCGGCATCCTCGCCAAGTGCGACCTGGCCACCGAAATGGTCGGCGAATTCCCGGAAATGCAGGGTATCGCCGGCTACTACTACGCGATCAACGATGGCGAGCCGCAAGACGTCGCTCAGGCGCTGAACGAGCAGTACATGCCTCGTGGCGCCGGCGCCGAACTACCGCAGACCCTCACCGGCGCCGCCGTGGCGGTGGCCGACAAGCTGGACACCCTGGTGGGTATCTTCGGCATCGGCATGCTGCCCACCGGCAGCAAGGACCCCTTCGCCCTGCGTCGCCAGGCCCTGGGTGTCTTGCGCATCCTGATCGAGAAGCAACTGAACCTCGACCTCGCTGCAGCCGTCGCCTTCGCCATCGACCTCTACGGTTCCAAGGTGAAGGCCGAAGGCCTCGCCGAGCAGGTGCTGGAGTTCGTCTTCGACCGCCTGCGCGCCCGCTATGAGGACGAAGGCGTGGACGTGGCCGTGTACCTCTCGGTACGCGCCCTGCAGCCGTCCTCGGCCCTGGACTTCGACCAGCGCGTGCAGGCCGTCCAGGCCTTCCGCAAGCTACCGGAGGCCGCTGCCCTGGCCGCCGCCAACAAGCGCGTGTCCAACCTGCTGAGCAAGGCCGAAGGCAATGTTCCGGGCAGCGTGGACAACGCCCTGCTGCAGGAAGCCGCCGAGCAGGCCCTGGCCAAGGCCGTTGCCGACGCCGAGCAGGCCCTGGCGAGCGCCAGCAGCTACCGCGAAACCCTGGAGCGCCTGGCCAGCCTGCGCGAGCCAGTGGACAGCTTCTTCGAGGCGGTGCTGGTCAACGCCGAAGACGCCGCCGTTCGTGGCAATCGCTATGCACTGCTGGCCAAGCTACGCGGCCTGTTCTTGGGCGTAGCGGACATCTCGGTACTGGGCTAAGGCAAGCCCGTGGGCCGGAGCACCGACGCAATACGCTTCGGGCGCTCCGGCTCCACGCTTCAGGCGTCGTTCATGAAACTACTGATTCTCGACCGCGACGGAGTCATCAACGAAGACTCCGACGACTACATCAAATCCCTTGAGGAATGGATCCCCATTCCCAGCGCCATCGCGGCCATCGCCCGCCTGAGCAAGGCCGGCTGGACCGTCGCGGTGGCCACCAACCAATCCGGTATCGCGCGCGGTTACTACAACCTTGCCACCCTGGATTCCATGCATGCCCGCCTGCGCGAGCTGGTGGCGGAACAGGGCGGTGAAATCGGCATCATCCAGTTCTGCCCGCACGGCCCCGACGAAGGCTGCGATTGCCGCAAGCCGCGCCCCGGCATGCTCAAGCGCATCGCTGCGCACTATGGCGTGGACCTTGCTGGAATCTGGTTCGTCGGCGACAGCAGTGGTGACCTGGAAGCCGCGCTGGCCGTCGATTGTCAGCCCGTTCTGGTGAAGACCGGCAAGGGCGAACGCACCCTGGCTAAAACCTTGCCGGCGGGCACCCTGGTATTCGACGATCTTGCGGCAGTTGCCGCGCATCTCCTTCAGTAAGGTCAACAGCTCCCATGACGACAGTGCAGGCCATCAGAACTTTCATCTTCTACCTGCTGCTGTCGTTGAGCGCGTTCATCTGGGGCACGCTGAGCCTCTTTTTCGCGCCTTTCATGCCGTTCCGCGCACGTTACCGCTTCATCGTCTGGCGCTGGTGCCGGTTTGCCGTCTGGCTGGCGAAGGTGATGGTCGGCATCCGCTATGAAGTGAAAGGCATGGAGAACGTTCCGGCACAGCCCTGCGTGATCCTCGCCAAGCACCAGAGCACCTGGGAAACCTTCTTCCTCTCCGGCGCTTTCGAACCCCTCAGCCAGGTGGTCAAGCGTGAGCTGCTGCGCGTCCCCTTCTTCGGCTGGGCCATGGCGCTGATGAAGCCCATCGCCATCGATCGAAGCAACCCCAAGGCAGCGCTCAAGCAGCTCGCCGCGCAGGGTGACGAGCGCCTCAAGCAGGGCGCCTGGGTGCTGATCTTCCCCGAGGGCACCCGTGTGCCGGTTGGCCAGATGGGCAAGTTCTCCCGCGGCGGCGCGGCCTTGGCGGTGAATGCCGGGCTGCCGGTCCTGCCGGTGGCGCTCAATGCCGGCCACTTCTGGCCGAAGGAAGGCTGGGCCAAGCACCCGGGCACCATCCAGGTCGTCATCGGTCCGGTGATGTACGCGGAAGGCGAGGGACCCAGGGCCATCGCCGAGTTGAATGACAGGGCTTTTGCCTGGGTGGAAGCGACTCAGCGAGAGCTGGAAGGCACGCAAACCACCGCCAAGGTCGAGACCCCGGCCTGATCTGTGGATAAGCTGTGAACAAAAATTTGGCGAATCGCCGAAATCACAGCTCAAGCCCATGATTTACAAGGCTTTGCGTTTCACAATAAAGCTTAGCGAGAAAGTGCATAACGATTTCTCGCCATGCACCGGCGTTATCCCTTCAGGTACTTCGAATCGAGGGCGTTGAAGCAGCGGATGATCCGCTCGCGGGCAACGCCCGGGAAGTTCTTCTCGGTCAGCACCACCAGCACCGACGCCTTGACCCGACCCGACCGCAGCTGCCGCATCATGTAGGCGCCAATCTCTTCATCGGTGACGCTCGGTACATCGTCCCGGTTCTCATCCATCCCGCCGCTCCTCTATGGCCTCCAAGGCCTCTACAAGCCGTTCCAGACTACGCTTCCCAGCCACGCACGCTCACGCCCCATCCCAAATCTGGATGCGCTAGGAAGCGGGGGAAAGGGAAGTTTACGAAAGCCGGAAAGCACTGAGGGGAGCCGAAGCTCCCCTCAAATGGTTTTTCATTCTTGTTGTTGTTCTTATTACGTATTCGTTGTTGTTCTTCGCTACTGGCTACTAGCGAGCCAGAATTGGCTGGTCCCAACATGGACCGAGGGCAAACGGATTTTTTTGGACGCTGATCATGCCATCGTCATTACTGAACCAACCAGAGCTCCGCTACCTTGAGGTAGTTTTATTGTTCTATTGCTCTAGTCACCGGGTATGGAACGACACACCCTGTCCAAAAAAATCGGTTTGCTTCTTCTCTGGGCTGTTGTTGTTGTTTTGTCAGAGTCGAAAACTTTCTTTTTGAAGCTTTTTATTGTTGTTGTGCCATATATAGAGCACACCTCGTGCCAACTTTTATAAAACCCTTATAAATCAATATGTTAGAAAAATAACTCGTTTCAAAATCACGATTCTTTGCCCCAAGTTGTTCCCTTACGACCCGTCCGGGTACCCGCGAGCCGAGTTGTGGGTAACACTCCATGCCCCCTTCCCCAGCCAGAGTGTTACCCCTTGTTGCCGGCACCTAACTCATTGCCGTAGAACGAATTTTCTCGCGCGACCAGCTGTGTCATGCCGCCCCGAGCAACGCCTTGATCCAATCCAGTGGCGCTTGCTCCCCAAGCGTGTCGAAGACGAACTCCTGGCCCCGATATGCACTGTTCAGCGTGCAACGATCACCAGCTGTGGTCCATCGATTTGGATTCCGGTGAAAGCTCAAGCCTGATCGCTCCGCACAGGGAGCAAACCAGGCCGGCACCTGCCAGAGCGTCTGTAGCGTCGAATCAGGTGCAGTCAGCACCAGGCGCTCATCCAGGGTCCGAAAGCTGCCGGCTCCCGGAACGTCCTCCGACAGACCGTCGAGACAAAGCCTTTCCGTAGCCACATATAGGGTATTGCTGGCGTCCTGGCCGTAGGCAAAGTGAGGGTGGTAGCGCGCCCAGGGCATCGCGTCGGTGGGTACATCGTCGACCCTTAGAATCTCGCCAACCTGCAACCATCCCCAGATCACCTGGCGAGCGGGCTGGCCAGGGATAAATCGCCAATCGCCATGCCCCATTTCCTCGACTGGACGAAAGGAGCCGAAGAAGAGGAACAGGTCACCAATGGCAATGCCCTCATTGCGCAAATGCCCTTGGGCGCTGCCGTTTTGGCCCAGCATTGGCCTCCAGCCGGGTAGGCGGGGCAGGGCATCGGGTCGCAGATCCGGGTCCAGATGTGCACGCCGATGATGCCAGCCCGCCTCGCGACTCAGTCCGCTCACCACGTCACCCAGGTTGATGCCGCCAAAGGCGATATCACCAAAGCAGATGGCGGACTCCGGGTCTGGAATGGGTAATGAACAGAGTCGCCCATCCGGAAGGATCGGGCTCGGACAACCGCCAGCGGATGAATCGAAACCTTTACGGCTCAGGATGATGCGCATCGCTGGTTTTCCTCCACGTGTCCTGCACTATTCTGGCAGCGCGCCATGGCACAGACCACGTGTCCCTTTCTTAGGGAACGGGCACAAATTATCTCCTTCCAAGAACAAAAACCCCCGACACTGGCCGGGGGTTTTCTTCTTCTGGTGTGTCAGACGTCGAGGTTGGACACCGCGAGGGCGTTGCTCTCGATGAAGTCACGACGCGGTTCCACAGCATCACCCATCAGGGTGTTGAAGATCTGGTCAGCGGCAATGGCGTCTTCGATGGTGACCTTGAGCATGCGACGGACGTTCGGATCCATGGTGGTTTCCCACAGTTGCTCGGGGTTCATCTCACCCAGCCCTTTATAGCGCTGGATGGTGTGGCGTTTGGTGCTTTCGGTCATCAGCCAGGCCAGGGCTTCCTTGAAGGTGGCCACCGGCTTCTTGCGCTCACCACGCTGGACGAAGGCACCGTCTTCCAGCAGGTTGTTGAGCTGGTCGCCCAGTTCGGTCACCTGGCGGTAGTCGTTGCTGGCGAAGAAGTCGCGGTTGAAGGTGATGTAGTGAGACAGACCGTGGGCAGTCTGCTCCACTTCTGGCAGCCACAGGTGACGCTCACGATCCTCGCGCAGGCTGGCAGTGTAGGTCAGGCCAGACTTCTCGGCGGCCTTCAGGCGAGCCTGGAACGCTTCCAGCCAGTTCTGCATTACCGCCTGGTCGGAGAGCTGCTCCACGCCAACGCGAGGCAGGTAGATCATGTGCTCGGTCAGCTCCTGCGGGTACAGGCGCGACAGACGCTTCAGGGTACGCATCACACTGCGGTAGTCGTTTACCAGGCGCTCAAGAGCCTCACCGGAAAGTCCTGGTGCGTTCTCGTTGACGTGCAGGTTGGCGTCTTCCAGGGCGGACTGGGTCATGTATTCATCCATGGCCTCGTCATCCTTGATGTACTGCTCCTGCTTGCCCTTCTTGACCTTGTACAGCGGCGGCTGAGCGATGTAGATGTAGCCGCGCTCGACCAGCTCAGGCATCTGACGGAAGAAGAAGGTCAGCAGCAGCGTACGGATGTGCGAACCGTCGACGTCGGCGTCGGTCATGATGATGATGTTGTGGTAGCGCAGCTTATCGATGTTGTACTCCTCTCGGCCGATCCCGCAGCCCAGTGCGGTAATCAGGGTGCCGACTTCCTGGGAGGACAGCATCTTGTCGAAGCGCGCCTTTTCCACGTTGAGGATCTTGCCCTTGAGCGGCAGGATCGCCTGGGTCTTGCGGTTACGGCCCTGCTTGGCCGAGCCACCCGCGGAGTCACCCTCCACGATGTACAGTTCGGAAAGGGCAGGGTCCTTCTCCTGGCAGTCAGCCAGTTTGCCCGGCAGACCTGCAATATCCAGGGCGCCCTTGCGGCGAGTCATCTCACGGGCCTTGCGTGCAGCTTCACGGGCGCGTGCGGCATCGATCATCTTGCCGACCACAGCCTTGGCTTCGTTCGGGTTCTCCAGCAGGAAGTCGGCGAAGTACTTGCCCATCTCCTGTTCCACTGCGGTCTTCACCTCAGAGGAGACCAGCTTGTCTTTAGTCTGGGAACTGAACTTGGGATCCGGCACCTTGACCGAAATGATGGCAGTCAGACCTTCACGAGCATCGTCACCGGTGGTGGCGATCTTGTACTTCTTCGCCAGGCCTTCCTGCTCGATGTAGTTGTTCAGGTGACGGGTGAGAGCAGAGCGGAATCCTGCCAGGTGGGTACCACCGTCACGCTGGGGAATATTGTTGGTGAAGCAGAGGATATTTTCGTTGAAGCTGTCGTTCCACTGCAGGGCGACTTCTACACCAACGCCATCTTCCTCACGCTGGACATTGAAGTGGAACACTTCGTTGACGGCAGTCTTGTTGGTGTTCAGGTACTCGACGAACGCCTTGAGGCCGCCCTCATACTTGAACATTTCCTCTTTGCCACTGCGCTCGTCACGCAGCACGATGCCCACGCCGGAGTTCAGGAAGGAAAGCTCACGGATACGCTTGGCAAGGATGTCCCAGCTGAAGTGAATGTTGGTGAAGGTCTCGGCAGAAGCCTTGAAGTGCACCTCGGTACCCGTGCCTTCGGTTTCACCGACCGGGCGCAGCGGGAACTGCGGTACGCCATGGTGGTAAATCTGTTCCCAGACCTGGCCAGCGCGGCGAATTGTCAGACGCAGTTCTTCGGACAGGGCGTTCACCACCGACACACCCACACCGTGCAGACCGCCGGAAACCTTATAGGTGTTGTCGTCGAATTTACCGCCGGCGTGCAGAACGGTCATGATGACCTCCGCGGCAGAAACCCCTTCTTCCTTATGGATATCCACCGGAATGCCACGGCCGTTGTCGCGAACGGTGATGGATTCATCGGTATGGATGGTAATGCTGATTTCAGAGCAGAAGCCGGCAAGTGCTTCGTCGATCGAGTTGTCGACGACCTCGAACACCATGTGGTGCAGACCTGTCCCATCATCGGTGTCGCCGATGTACATACCGGGGCGTTTGCGTACGGCATCCAGTCCCTTCAGCACCTTAATGCTGGAAGAGTCGTACGTGTTGTTCTCGCTCATGCTTCACTCCCGATGTTCGTGGGGCTGATACAGCCATGTTCCACGTGGAACATGGCGACCGGCGTATCCGTGCGCCAGCCGTCCCTCAGAAATTCATGGTCAACGCAGGTGATAAACACCTGGCAATCCAAATCTTCCAGCAATCGACAAAGTGCCTGTCGATGCTGTTCGTCTAACTCTGACGGTAAGTCGTCAACTAGGTAGATGCACTGTCCACGTTTCGCGTGGTTGACCAAATGGCCCTGCGCAATTCGCAGAGCGCATACGACCAGCTTCTGTTGGCCGCGCGATAGTATGTCAGCCGCGTTATGTGCACCTGAACGCAATCGCAGGTCAGCGCGTTGTGGCCCTGCCTGGGTGTGCCCGATCTGTTGGTCGCGGAGGAGGGAAGTGTTCAGCACTTCGGACAGCTCCCGATCCTTGTCCCAGCCGCGGTAGTAACTGAGCGTGAGACTATCGAGTTCCACAAGGTCAGCAAGAGTCCGTTCAAAGACCGGTTTCAATGCTTGGATATAGGCCCGACGATACTGGTCGATTTCATCGCTGGCCAGGCACAGCTCCCGGTCCCAAGCCGCCTGCGAAGCGGCGTCCAGTGTACCATGCCGGAGCCACGAGTTCCGCTGCCTCAGGGCCTTCTGCAGCCTTTGCCAGGCCGGCAAAAAGCGAGGTTCCACGTGGAACACTCCCCAATCGAGGAACTGCCGGCGGATCTTCGGAGCACCTTCCAGAAGGCGGAAACTGTCTGGATTGATCAGCTGCAACGGTAGCGCTTCGGCAAGTTGCGAAGCGCTCCTGGCATTCTCTCCGTCGATGCGAATCTGAAACTCGCCCTGGCGATCCCGCGATATACCGAGATTGCTTTGACCACCCTCAGGAAGGCTCACCTGACCAAACACGGTACACGCGGGCTGCTCGTACTGAATGACGGGCTGCAAGCGGGTACTGCGGAATGAACGGGCGAGGCCGAGAAGGTGGATCGCTTCAAGCAGGCTAGTCTTTCCGCTGCCGTTGGCGCCGTAGAGGATATTGATGCGGGGGGAGGGAGAGAGGGTCACCGGGTGCAGGTTGCGCACACCGGTGACCGAGATACGGCTGAGGGACATTGAGTCGTTACAGGCGCATCGGCATTACGACGTAGGAGGAATCATCGTTATCAGCTTCCTGCACCAGAGCGCTGCTGTTCGCGTCGGACAGGATCAAGCGAACCTGTTCGGTGGACATCACACCCAGCACATCCAGCAGGTAGCTCACGTTGAAACCGATCTCCAGGTTGCTGCCACCGTACTCAACGGCGACTTCTTCCTCGGCCTCTTCCTGCTCGGGGTTGTTGGCCTGGATCTTCAGCAGACCAGAAGCCAGGGTCAGACGGATACCACGATATTTCTCGTTGGAGAGAATCGCAGTGCGGCTGAACGCTTCACGCAGCGCCTGACGATCGCCCACCACGAGCTTGTCACCGCCGCGGGGCAGCACGCGCTCATAATCAGGGAACTTGCCGTCTACCAGCTTGGAGGTAAAGGTGAATTCACCGGTAGTCGCACGGATGTGGTGCTGGCCAAGTACGATGCGAACCTCGCCATCCTGTTCGGTCAGGAGACGCGCCAGTTCGAGGATACCTTTACGCGGCACGATCACCTGGTGACGATCCACACCTTCGATGCCGGCCTGCATGGCACACATCGCCAGGCGGTGACCATCGGTGGCAACGGCGCGCAGGATGCCGGCATTCACTTCCAGCAACATGCCGTTGAGGTAGTAACGAACGTCCTGCTGGGCCATGGCGAAGCTGGTGCGCTCGATCAAGCGACGCAGCTTGCTCTGTACCAGGCTGAAGTTCAGCGAACCCGGGCCTTCTTCCACGGTGGGGAAGTCATTCGCCGGCAGGGTGGACAGGGTGAAGCGGCTACGGCCTGCCTTGATCAGCAGCTTCTGCTCGTCGACGCGGATGTCGATCAGCGCATCGCCCGGCAGGCTCTTGCAGATGTCCATCAGCTTGCGGGCCGGTACGGTGATCTCACCTGGCTCAGCCGGCTCTTCCAGGGCAACGCGCCCGACCAGCTCGACCTCGAGGTCAGTGCCGGTCAACGACAGCTGTTGGCCTTCGACCACCAGCAGTACGTTGGAGAGGACCGGCAAGGTCTGGCGGCGCTCTACGACGCCGGCGACCAGTTGCAGGGGTTTCAACAGGGCTTCGCGTTGAATTGTGAAATGCATGGTCTAGTCCCTTGCCTCTTGGGCTGCGGTCAGGTGGTCAGTGTACGCAGCAGATTCTTGTAATCCTCGCGAATATCCGCGTCGGATTCCCTTAATTGCGCAATCTTACGACAGGCGTGGAGCACCGTGGTGTGGTCTCGTCCGCCGAATGCATCGCCGATTTCCGGCAGGCTGTGGTTGGTCAATTCCTTGGACAACGCCATGGCGACCTGCCGCGGCCGGGCCACCGAGCGCGAACGGCGCTTGGAGAGCATGTCGGACATCTTGATCTTGTAGTACTCGACTACGGTGCGCTGGATATTGTCGATGCTGACCAGTTTGTCCTGCAGAGCCAGAAGGTCCTTCAGCGACTCGCGAATCAACTCGATGGTGATGTCCCGGCCCATGAAGTGGGCATGGGCGATCACGCGTTTGAGCGCACCTTCCAGTTCCCGCACGTTGGAGCGGATGCGCTGGGCGATGAAGAACGCAGCGTCGTGCGGCAGTTCGACCTTGGCCTGCTCGGCCTTCTTCATCAGGATCGCGACGCGTGTTTCCAGCTCCGGCGGCTCGACGGCCACCGTCAGGCCCCAGCCGAAGCGGGACTTCAGGCGTTCTTCCAGGCCTTCGATTTCCTTCGGATAGCGGTCGCTGGTGAGAATCACCTGCTGACCGCCTTCCAACAGAGCGTTGAAGGTGTGGAAAAACTCTTCCTGCGAACGCTCCTTGCGGGCGAAGAACTGGATGTCGTCGATCAGCAGTGCGTCCACCGAGCGGTAGAAACGTTTGAACTCGTTGATGGCGTTGAGCTGCAGGGCTTTGACCATGTCAGCGACGAAGCGCTCGGAATGCAGGTAAACCACCTTGGCATTCGGATTCTTCTTCAGCAGGTGGTTACCCACAGCGTGCATCAGGTGAGTCTTGCCGAGACCAACGCCGCCATAGAGGAACAGCGGGTTGTAGCCGTGCTTCGGATTGTCCGCTACCTGCCAGGCCGCAGCGCGGGCCAGCTGGTTCGACTTACCCTCGACGAAGTTCTCGAAGGTGAAGGTACGGTTCAGATAGCTGGTGTGCTTGAGCGCACCTTCCACCTGCACGGAACGCTCGGTACGGATCGCCGGCGCGGGCACGACGGAAGCCAAGGGATCGAGGTTATCGCGGGATTCTTCCACGGTCTCGATGCGCATCTGCGGCGGTGCGACCGGAGCAGGCGGGGGCGGCGGAGCCATGACCGGAGGCGGCGGCGGTGGAGCCTTCCGCGGAGCCGGGCTGCGCTTGCTGCCTATTAATAAGGAAAGAGCAGGCGCCAGGCCATTGCCCCGTTCGCCGAGCAACTCGAGGAGCCGCCCCATGTACTTCTCGTTGACCCAATCGAGCACGAACCGGTTCGGCGCGTACACGCGCAGCTCGTCTCCATCGGCTTCAACCTGCAATGGGCGGATCCAGGTATTGAATTGCTGGGCAGGCAGCTCGTCGCGCAGGAGTTCCACGCACTGCTGCCAAAGTTCCACTGACACGGATGTCCCCCAAGTCGGAAAGATGCCGGACGCAAAAAAACAGCCGTCATTGTAGCCGCCACGGGAAGAGTTATCCACACGAAAGATGGTCAATGGTTGAATAAAATCAATGTGTTATTCACCGCCCCGGATACGCTTTTGATTGGCATGAATCTTGTGGATAACCGCGCTATAACCACCCGTTCGACCTTGGGGAAAACCCCATGAACAACCTGCCTGTGGGTAAATCGTCGTTTCGCCCCCAGCTTCCACCCAGATACCCCACAGCCGGATAACCGCTTCTCGACAGGGTTGTTAGTAAGCTCATCAACAGGCAGCATGCGGGTTAAGACAGGTTTTCCACAGGCAGACCCCGGGCCCAGCTTTAAAAAACATAACCAGCCTTTCTTTAAAAAATCCTTCCTTCTATATTCTTTCGCTCGACGGCACTGGTTGGAAATTGACCTGCCCGCACCGTTTCACTAGAATTGCCGGTCTCTTTAAACGGGGGCCACTTCCGGCCCGTAGTGACCACCAGGTAAAGCATCATGAAACGCACTTTCCAACCCAGCACCATCAAGCGCGCTCGCACCCACGGTTTCCGTGCCCGTATGGCCACCAAGAACGGCCGTCAAGTCCTGTCGCGTCGTCGCGCCAAGGGCCGCAAGCGCCTGACCGTCTGATTATCCGGAACGGGTGGTGAGTCAGGGCTTCGGTCGGGAAAAGCGTCTGCTGGTTCCCCGACAATTCAAGGCAGTCTTCGACTCACCGACCGGGAAGGTTCCCGGCAAGCACGTCCTGCTCCTCGCGCGCGACAACGGTCTCGATCATCCCCGCCTGGGTCTGGTGATCGGCAAGAAGAGCGTCAAGCTCTCCGTAGAGCGCAATCGCCTCAAGCGTCAGATTCGCGAATCCTTCCGCCATAACCTCGAGTTGTTGGCCGGTTGGGATATCGTGATCGTGGCGCGTAAAGGCATTGGCGACCTGGAGAATCCCGAGCTGCGACATCAGTTCGGCAAACTCTGGAAGCGTCTAGCGCGCAGCCGGGCTCGCCCTGAACCATCAACCGGATCAGGGGTGTCCGACAGTCCCCATGCGTAAACTGGCCCTCGCTCCGATCCAGTTTTATCGCTATGCCATCAGCCCACTGATGGCCAGTCACTGTCGTTTCTATCCCAGTTGTTCCTGCTACGCGCAGGAAGCCATCGAACAGCATGGCGTCCTGCGTGGCGGCTGGCTGACCTTGCGTCGGCTGGGCCGCTGTCATCCGTGGAATCCGGGCGGCTATGACCCGGTGCCACCCGCCAACACTTCCCAATCCTCTTCGATGGCCGAGTAATCATGGATATTCAACGCTCGATCCTGATCGTCGCCCTGGCAATCGTGTCCTACCTCATGGTTCTCCAGTGGAACCAGGACTACGGTCAAGCCGCCCTGCCGACCGCGGGCACCAGCGCAAACAGCGCTCAAGCGACCCTGCCGGACGACACCGCAACCGCCAAGTCCAGCGACGACGTTCCGACTGCCGCCAGTGCCGAGCAGAACGAACCGGCAGTCACCCAGGTTGCGCCCAGCAGCGACCTGATCCGCGTTGAAACCGATGTGCTCAATCTGGCCATCGACCCGAACGGCGGTGACATCGTCCAGCTGACCCTGCCGAAGTTCCCGCGCCGCCAGGACCGTCCTGACGTGCCGTTCCAGCTGTTCGACAACGGCGGCGAGCGTCTTTACCAGGCACAAAGCGGCCTGGTCGGTGCCAATGGTCCGGATGCCCGCGCCAACGGCCGCCCGCTGTACAGCGCAACTCAACGCAGCTACAAACTGGCCGATGGCCAGGAGCAGCTGATCGTAGACCTGACCTTCAGCGAAGCTGGCGTCAACTACACCAAGCGTTTCACCCTGACTCGCGGCAAGTACGAGCTTCAGGTGTCGTACAAGATCGACAACCAGAGCGCCCAGCCCTGGACCGGCAGCATGTACGCACAGCTGAAACGTGACGCCAGCGCCGACCCGTCCTCCACCACCGCTACCGGCGTATCCACCTACCTGGGCGCTGCGGTCTGGACCCCGGACGAGCCGTACAAGAAGATCTCCATGAAGGACATGGACAAGCAGCCCTTCAAGGAAACCGTCCAGGGCGGCTGGGTTGCCTGGCTGCAGCACTACTTCGTGACCGCGTGGGTCGCAAACAAGGACCAGAACAACGTCATCCAGACTCGCAAGGACTCCAAAGGCAACTACATCGTCGGCCTCGTGGGTTCCTCGCTGAACGTTCCGGCCGGTGCCTCCGCCGAAACATCCGCCACCCTGTACGCCGGTCCGAAAGTCCAGAACCACCTGAAGGAACTGTCCCCGGGCCTGGAACTGACCGTCGACTATGGCTTCCTGTGGTTCATCGCCCAGCCGATCTTCTGGCTGCTGCAACATATCCACAGCCTGTTGGGCAACTGGGGCTGGTCCATCATCGTCCTGACCATCCTGATCAAGGGCGCCTTCTTCCCGCTGTCCGCCGCCAGCTACAAGTCCATGGCGCGCATGCGTGCCGTGTCGCCGAAGCTGCAAGCGCTGAAGGAACAGTTCGGTGATGATCGCCAGAAGATGTCCCAGGCGATGATGGAGCTGTACAAGAAGGAGAAGATCAACCCGCTGGGCGGCTGCCTGCCGATCCTGGTACAGATGCCGGTCTTCCTCGCGCTCTACTGGGTTCTGCTGGAAAGCGTGGAAATGCGCCAGGCACCGTGGATGTTCTGGATCACCGACCTGTCGATCAAGGATCCGTTCTTCATCCTGCCGATCATCATGGGCGCCACCATGTTCATCCAGCAGCAGCTGAACCCGACTCCGCCGGACCCCATGCAGGCCAAGGTACTGAAGCTGATGCCGATCATCTTCACCTTCTTCTTCCTGTGGTTCCCGGCCGGCCTGGTCCTGTACTGGGTGGTCAACAACGTCCTGTCGATCGCGCAGCAGTGGTACATTACCCGGCAGATCGAGGCGGCCAGCAAGAAGGCAGCAGCCTGACAGCGACGCCAGTCAGCTTGAACAAGACGCCCCCTCTGGGGGCGTCTTGCTATCCGCCATCCGCAGACCTCAAGGTATCCACAGATGAATCCTGTCCGTGAAACCATCGCCGCCGTCGCCACCGCCCAGGGTCGTGGCGGGGTAGGCATCGTCCGCGTATCCGGGCCACACGCCGCGCGGATAGCCGAAGCCATCAGCGGCCGGATCCCCAAGCCCCGCTTCGCCCACTACGGTCCTTTCCTCGATGGCGCCGGACAAACCCTGGACCAGGGCATCGCCCTGTACTTCCCCGGCCCCAACTCCTTCACCGGTGAGGATGTCTTCGAGCTGCAAGGTCACGGCGGCCCCGTGGTGCTCGACCTGCTGCTGCGCCGCTGCATGGAGCTGGGAGCTCGTCAGGCCCGCCCGGGCGAGTTCAGCGAGCGCGCGTTCCTCAACGACAAGCTCGATCTGGCCCAGGCCGAAGCCATCGCCGACCTCATCGAGGCCAGCTCCGAACAGGCTGCACGTAACGCCCTGCGCTCGCTGCAGGGAGCCTTCTCGAAGCGTGTGCATGAGCTGACCGAAAAGCTGATCGAGCTGCGCATCTACGTGGAAGCAGCGATCGACTTTCCCGAGGAGGAAATCGATTTTCTCGCCGATGGCCACGTCTTGCGTCTGCTGGATGGTGTGCGGGAAAACTTATCCACAGTTATTCGCGAGGCGGGACAAGGCGCACTGCTGCGCGACGGCATGACCGTGGTGATCGCCGGGCGTCCGAATGCCGGCAAATCCAGTCTGTTGAATGCCCTGGCAGGGCGTGAAGCTGCCATCGTGACCGACATCGCCGGCACCACGCGGGACGTGTTGCGCGAACATATCCACATCGATGGGATGCCTCTGCATGTGGTGGATACCGCAGGCCTTCGCGACACCGACGACCATGTGGAAAAGATTGGCGTCGAGCGCGCCCTGAAAGCCATTGGTGAAGCAGATCGCGTGCTGCTGGTGGTGGACGCTACTGCACCCGAGGCAGCAGATCCCTTTGCTTTGTGGCCCGAGTTCCTCGACCAGAAACCCGATCCGGCCAAGGTCACCCTGATCCGCAACAAGGCCGACCTCAGCGGTGAATCCACAGGCCTGGAAGTGAGCGACGACGGCCATGTCACGTTGAGCCTGTCCGCCCGCTCAGGAGACGGCCTGGAGCTCCTGCGCGAGCATCTCAAGGCCTGCATGGGTTATGAACAGACGGCCGAAAGCAGCTTCAGCGCCCGCCGACGCCACCTGGAAGCCCTGCGCCAGGCCAATACCTTCCTTGATCATGGCCGTTCCCAGCTCACCCTGGCGGGCGCCGGCGAGCTGCTGGCAGAAGACCTGCGCCAGGCCCAGCAAGCCCTGGGTGAAATTACCGGCGCCTTCAGCTCGGACGATCTGCTCGGTCGCATCTTCTCCAGCTTCTGCATCGGCAAATAAGCCGAAGCGCCCCTCCTTCTTATCCACAACGAACGCGACTGCCTGCTTGCCGGGCGGTCCGTTCGTGCCTGTTCGGCTGAAAAACTCCGCGCCTGAACCCTGTTGATAAGTTGCCCGTAACCCGGTCCATAAGCCTGGTGAAAAGTCGAGGGATAAATTGCCTGTGAATAACTGCTTGCTGCGTGCACAGGTTTCTGACGGCATACACAACGGCTACGGGCAGGAAGGTAACAGGGTTATCATTCGCTGTAACCATTGATATAACTGGGCCCAGATCACTTATCCACAGAAAGGCCTTGCCCCAAGGTATAAAAATAAAAACAGGCTTTTTAAGAAATTCTTCTCTCTTATTTTCTTTTACCCACAACCACTTTTCCCCATCTGGATAACTTTCAGGGGAAAGCATTGATCGGAAGGGTTGGCTATTTTTTGTCCAGACGGCTTCATGTCAATGGTGAAATTCCCCTATACTGTGCGGCTTTCTCTATTTCCCAGCCTTGAACAGGCACGAGGTGCGTGGTGGATTTCCCTTCCCGTTTTGACGTGATCGTGATCGGCGGCGGCCATGCCGGCACCGAGGCCGCTCTGGCGGCTGCACGCATGGGCGTGAAGACATTGCTGCTGACCCACAATGTGGAAACCCTCGGCCAGATGAGCTGCAATCCGGCCATTGGCGGCATCGGCAAGAGCCACCTGGTCAAAGAGATCGATGCCCTGGGCGGCGCCATGGCGACCGCCACTGACCTGGGCGGCATCCAGTTCCGAGTACTGAACAGCCGCAAGGGCCCGGCCGTACGTGCCACTCGCGCCCAGGCGGATCGCGTGCTCTATAAGGCGGCGATTCGAGAAATCCTCGAGAACCAGCCGAACCTGTGGATATTCCAGCAGGCCTGCGATGACCTGATTGTCGAGAACGACCGGGTCAAGGGTGTAGTGACCCAGATGGGTTTGCGCTTCCTCGCGGAATCGGTGGTGCTCACTACTGGCACCTTCCTCGGCGGACTTATCCACATCGGTCTGCAGAACTATTCCGGCGGCCGTGCCGGCGATCCGCCGTCGATTGCCCTGGCCCACCGTCTGCGCGAGCTGCCGCTGCGCGTCGGTCGTCTGAAGACCGGGACGCCGCCACGTATCGATGGCCGCTCTGTGGATTTCTCGGTGATGACCGAGCAGCCAGGCGACACACCGATCCCGGTGATGTCCTTCCTTGGCTCCAAGGAACAGCACCCGCGTCAGGTCAGCTGCTGGATCACTCACACCAACGCGCGCACCCACGAGATCATCGCCAGCAACCTCGACCGCTCGCCGATGTACTCGGGTGTGATCGAAGGCATCGGCCCGCGCTACTGCCCGTCCATCGAAGACAAGATTCACCGTTTCGCCGACAAGGACAGCCACCAGGTGTTCCTCGAGCCGGAAGGCCTGACCACCAATGAGCTGTATCCCAATGGCATCTCCACCTCGCTGCCGTTCGATGTGCAACTGGAAATCGTGCGCTCCATCCGTGGCATGGAGAACGCCCATATCGTGCGTCCCGGCTACGCCATCGAATACGACTACTTCGATCCCCGTGACCTGAAATACAGCCTGGAAACCAAATTCATCGCCGGCCTGTTCTTCGCCGGCCAGATCAACGGCACCACCGGCTACGAAGAAGCCGGTGCCCAGGGCCTGCTCGCCGGCGCCAACGCCGCCCTGCGCGCCCAGGGCAAGGAGGCCTGGTGCCCGCGCCGCGACGAGGCCTACATCGGCGTGCTGGTGGACGACCTGATCACCCTGGGTACCCAGGAGCCTTACCGCATGTTCACTTCACGCGCCGAGTATCGGCTGATCCTGCGCGAGGACAACGCCGACCTGCGTCTTACCAAAAAGGGCCGCGAGCTCGGCCTGGTGGACGACAAGCGTTGGGCCGCCTTCGAAGCCAAGCGCGAGGGCATCACCCTCGAAGAGCAGCGTCTGAAGAGCACCTGGGTCCGTCCCGGCACGCCGGAGGGCGATGCCATCGCCCAACGATTCGGCACACCGCTGGCCCATGAGTACAACCTGCTCAATCTGCTTAGCCGCCCGGAAATCGATTACGCCGGCCTGGTGGAACTCACCGGCGGCGGCGCCGCAGACCCGCAAGTCGCCGAGCAGGTCGAGATCAAGACCAAGTACGCTGGCTACATCGATCGCCAACAGGACGAAATCGCCCGTCTGCGTGCCAGTGAAGACATCCGCCTGCCGGCGGATCTGGACTACGCCACCATCTCCGGCTTGTCCAAGGAGATCCAGCACAAGCTGGGCAACTCCCGTCCGGAAACCCTGGGACAGGCGGGGCGTATCCCCGGCGTTACCCCGGCAGCCATTTCCCTGCTGCTGATTCATCTGAAGAAACGCGGCGCCGGCCGTCAGCTGGAGCAGAGCGCCTGATGTCCCTGGTTACCGCGCGCCACGCAGACGAACTGTCCCGTGGCGCACAGCAACTCGCTGTCGAACTCACGCCGGAAACCCAAGAAAAACTCCTGGCTTACCTGGCCCTGCTGATCAAGTGGAACAAGGCCTACAACCTGACTGCCGTGCGCAATCCGGATGAAATGGTCTCCCGTCACCTGCTCGACAGCCTCAGCGTCGTGCCCTTTGTCGGCGCACTTGGGGATAACTGGCTCGACGTCGGCAGCGGTGGCGGAATGCCTGGCATCCCGCTGGCCATCCTGTTCCCCGAGCGACGCTTCACCTTGCTCGATTCCAACGGCAAGAAGACCCGCTTCCTCACCCAGGTGAAGCTGGAGCTGAAACTCGCCAACCTTGAAGTTGTCCACAGCCGCGTCGAAGCATTCACGCCCGCACAGCCGTTCAGCGGCATCGTCTCCCGCGCATTCAGCTCGCTGGAGGACTTCAGCAACTGGACCCGCCATCTCGGCGATGGTGAAACCCGCTGGCTGGCGATGAAGGGATTGCACCCGGACGACGAGCTGCAGGCACTGCCGGCGGACTTCCGCGTCGAGTCCGCGCATCAGCTGGAGGTTCCCGGTTGCCAAGGTCAGCGCCATCTGCTGATACTGCGCCGCACGCTATGAGGGGGAAGGCAGCCATGGGCAAGGTATTCGCAATTGCCAATCAGAAGGGGGGGGTCGGCAAGACCACCACCTGTGTAAACCTCGCCGCGTCGCTGGTCGCCACCAAGAGACGCGTGCTGCTGATCGACCTCGATCCCCAGGGCAACGCCACCATGGGGAGCGGCATCGACAAGCTCGCACTGGAGCACTCGATCTACGACGTGCTGACAGGAGAATGCGATCTGGCGACCGCCATGCAGTTCTCCGAGCACGGCGGCTACCAGTTGCTGCCCGCCAACCGCGACCTCACCGCGGCTGAAGTGGCCCTGCTCAATGTGCCGAACAAGGAGCATCGCCTGCGCGAGGCCCTGGCACCGATCCGCGAGAACTACGACTACATTCTCATCGACTGCCCACCCTCGCTGTCGATGCTCACCATCAACGCCCTTTCGGCGTCCGATGGCGTGATCATTCCCATGCAGTGCGAGTACTACGCACTCGAAGGCTTGTCGGACCTGGTCAACAGCATCCAGCGCATCGGTAAGCTGCTGAACCCGAGCCTGAAGATCGAAGGTCTGTTGCGCACCATGTACGACCCGCGTATCAGCCTGACCAACGAAGTCTCGGCCCAGCTCAAGGCCCATTTCGGCGACCAGCTCTACGACGCCGTGATTCCGCGCAACGTCCGCTTGGCGGAAGCGCCGAGCTTCGGCATGCCGGCGCTTGTCTATGACAAGCAATCCCGTGGCGCCGTCGCCTACCTGGCGCTGGCAGGTGAGCTGGTTCGCCGTCAGCGCGCCAAAGCCAAAACCGCTACCGCATAAGGAATCCGCATGGCCGCGAAAAAACGAGGTCTGGGCCGTGGCTTGGACGCCCTGCTGGGCGGCAGTACCGTCACCAAACTCGAAGAAGAAGCCGTCCAGATCGACAGCCGCGAGCTGCAGCACCTGCCCCTGGAGCTGATCCAGCGTGGCAAGTACCAGCCCCGCCGCGACATGGACCCGACCGCCCTGGAAGAACTTGCCCAGTCCATCAAGGCCCAGGGTGTGATGCAGCCGATCGTGGTGCGCCCGATTGGTGCAGGCCGCTACGAGATCATCGCCGGTGAGCGCCGCTGGCGCGCCAGCCACCAGGCCGGACTGGAGAAGATCCCGGCCCTGGTCCGCGAAGTGCCGGACGAAGCCGCCATCGCCATGGCGCTGATCGAGAACATCCAGCGCGAGGACCTCAATCCCATCGAGGAAGCCATCGCCCTGCAGCGCCTGCAGCAGGAGTTCCAGCTCACCCAGCAGCAGGTGGCGGAAGCGGTCGGCAAGTCGCGTGTCACCATCACCAACCTGTTGCGCCTGATCGGCCTGCCGGAAGAGATCAAGACCCTGCTTTCCCATGGTGACCTGGAGATGGGACACGCCCGTGCCCTGCTCGGCCTGCCCCTCGAACGGCAGGTGGAAGGGGCGCGACATGTTGTCGCACGAGGCCTCACCGTGCGCCAAACCGAGGCACTGGTACGGCACTGGTTGAACAGCAAGGAAAAAGCTGTCGAACCGGTCAAGGCCGATCCAGACATCAGCCGCCTCGAACAGCGCCTGGCTGAGCGGCTGGGCGCTCCGGTGCAGATCAAGCACGGCCAGAAAGGCAAAGGCCAACTGGTTATCCGCTACAACTCCCTCGACGAATTGCAGGGCGTCCTGGCCCACATCCGCTGAAACACTTGGGGCTGTAGCGGCGGTCGGATTTCACTACCCGGCAGTTGAACAGGGGGGGTTCCCCCCCTATACTCTGCGCGCAATTTTGTCGGCACAAAGTATGCCAAGTCGTTGAATTCAGCGGCCGACGCCAGAGGAACTGCTGCGATGGATATCCGCACGCCAAACCGCCTGCCCTTCCATCGCCTACCGGTCTTCCCGGTGCTGCTGGTCCAACTGGTCGTCCTGCTGCTCGCCGCTGTTGTTCTCTGGCAGTGGCGTGGCACGGTGGCTGGATACTCTGGCTTGTGCGGCGGGCTTATCGCCTGGGTGCCGAACCTGTATTTCGCCCGCAAGGCGTTCCGCTACAGTGGAGCCCGTGCAGCCCAGGCGATAGTCCGCTCTTTCTATGCGGGCGAGATGGGCAAGTTGATTCTGACGGCAGTGCTGTTCGCACTGACGTTTGCAGGTGTGAAACCTCTGGATGCGCCGGCAGTTTTCGGTGTTTTCCTGCTGACCCAGTCGGTCAACTGGTTCGCGCCCCTGCTGATGAGAACAAGATTTTCGAAACCTTAGGGCGTTTGAGGCAAACATGGCAGAGCAAACCGCTTCGGGCTATATCCAGCACCACCTGCAGAACCTGACCTTCGGTCGTCTGCCCAATGGCGATTGGGGCTTCGCCCACAGCGCCGAGCAAGCCAAGGAAATGGGCTTCTGGGCCTTCCACGTCGACACCCTGGGCTGGTCCATCGGCCTCGGTCTGCTCTTCGTTCTCCTCTTCCGTATGGCGGCCAAGAAAGCCACTTCCGGCATTCCCGGCGGCCTGCAGAACCTGGTCGAAGTGATGGTCGACTTCGTCGACAGCAACGTGAAAGACACCTTCCACGGCCGCAACCCGCTGATCGCTCCGCTGGCGCTGACCATCTTCGTCTGGATCTTCCTGATGAACGCCATCGACCTGATTCCGGTCGACTGGATCCCGATGCTGGCTGCCACCATCACCGGCAATGAGCACCTGTTCTTCCGCGCTGTTCCGACCACCGACCCGAATGCCACCCTCGGCATGGCCTTCTCGGTCTTCGGCCTGATCATCTTCTACAGCATCAAGGTCAAGGGCATCGGCGGCTTCCTCGGCGAACTGACCCTGCACCCCTTCAGCAGCAAGAACATGCTGGTTCAGATCCTGCTGATCCCGGTCAACTTCCTGCTCGAATTCGTCACCCTGGTGGCAAAGCCGATCTCCCTGGCGCTGCGTCTGTTCGGCAACATGTACGCCGGCGAGCTGGTGTTCATCCTGATCGCCGTGATGTTCGGCGCCGGCATCCTGCTGCTGAGCGGCCTGGGTATCGCACTGCAGTGGGCGTGGGCTGTGTTCCACATCCTGATCATCACCCTGCAGGCCTTCATCTTCATGATGCTGACCATCGTCTATCTGTCGATGGCGCATGAGGACAACCATTAATAACGCGCTGCGCACCCACTGACCTTCTCCCGAGAAGAGAGAAAGGCCGAGAGGGTGCTCAGTCAGTTTGAGATGGTTCCGGCTCTGGGCCGGAAAGCCCGCAAGGGCAGTGGGAAACAACGATTTCGCTTTACCGCTTCACTTAAACCTTAACCAACACGACATAAAGTCGGGAGGAAAAATGGAAACTGTAGTAGGTCTGACCGCGATCGCCGTAGCTCTGCTGATTGGTCTGGGTGCCCTGGGTACCGCCATTGGCTTCGGTCTGCTGGGTGGCAAGTTCCTGGAAGGCGCTGCTCGCCAGCCGGAAATGGTTCCGATGCTGCAAGTTAAAATGTTCATCGTGGCCGGTCTGCTCGACGCCGTAACCATGATCGGCGTTGGTATCGCCCTGTTCTTCACCTTCGCTAACCCGTTCATTGCTCAGGTAGCCCAGTAATCCTCGATTTTCGAGGATTCGACTGACAACGAACGAGCGAGGTGTTGGCGTGAACATTAATGCAACCCTGATCGGCCAGTCCGTTGCGTTCTTCATCTTCGTACTGTTCTGCATGAAGTTCGTGTGGCCACCGGTCATCACTGCTCTGCGTGAACGTCAGAAGAAGATCGCTGATGGCCTGGACGCTGCCAACCGTGCGGCTCGTGACCTGGAGCTGGCCCATGAAAAAGTGGGTCAGCAACTGCGCGAAGCCAAAGGTCAAGCGGCAGAAATCATTGAGCAAGCCAAAAAGCGCGCTACCCAGATCGTCGACGAAGCTCGCGATCAGGCACGTGCTGAAGGCGAGCGCCTGAAGGCGCAAGCTCAGGCCGAGATCGAACAGGAACTGAACAGCGTCAAAGACGCGCTGCGCGCCCAGCTGGGCAGCCTGGCGGTCAATGGTGCCGAGAAGATCCTGGGTGCCACTATCGATCAAAACGCGCACGCGGAGCTGGTTAACAAACTGGCAGCCGAAATTTAAGCGAGGGCGATCATGGCAGAACTGACCACGCTGGCCCGACCTTACGCCAAGGCTGCTTTCGAGTACGCCCAGGCCCATCAGCAGCTGGCCGCCTGGTCGGCCATGCTAGGCCTGGCCGCTGCGGTGTCGCAGGACGACACCATGCAGCGCGTGCTCAAAGCCCCGCGTCTGACGAGCGCAGAGAAAGCCAACGCCTTTGTCGAGGTAGTTGGCGACAAGTTCGACGCCCAGGCACAGAACTTCATCCACGTTGTTTCCGAGAACGGCCGCCTCGTGCTGCTGCCGGAAATCGCCGAACAGTTCGAGCTGTACAAGGCCGAACAAGAGAAATCGGTAGATGTGGAAGTCACCAGTGCCTTCGCATTGAGCGATGAACAGCAAGACAAACTCGCCAAGGTTCTCAGCGCACGGCTCAGCCGGGAAGTGCGTCTGCACGCCGTGGAAGACTCCAGCCTCATTGGTGGTGTAGTCATCCGCGCCGGCGACCTGGTTATCGATGGCTCGGTTCGCGGCAAAATCGCGAAACTGGCCGAAGCGTTGAAATCTTGAGTTTGAAGGGGCAGCAGAGCAATGCAGCAACTCAATCCTTCCGAAATTAGTGAAATCATCAAGGGACGTATCGAGAAACTCGACGTCTCTTCCCAAGCCCGCAACGAAGGCACCATCGTCTCCGTTTCCGACGGCATCGTGCGCATCTACGGCCTGGCCGACGTGATGTACGGTGAAATGATCGAGTTCCCGGGTGGCATCTACGGTATGGCGCTGAACCTGGAGCAAGACTCCGTTGGTGCCGTAATCCTGGGCAAATACCTCGGCCTGGCCGAAGGTATGAGCGCCAAGTGCACCGGCCGCATCCTGGAAGTACCGGTTGGTCCGGAACTGCTGGGCCGCGTCGTTGACGCCCTCGGCAACCCGATCGACGGCAAAGGTCCGATCAACGCTGCTGCCACCGATGCGGTGGAAAAAGTAGCGCCGGGCGTGATCTGGCGTAAGTCGGTAGACCAGCCGGTGCAGACCGGTTACAAGGCCGTCGACGCCATGATCCCGATCGGCCGTGGCCAGCGTGAGCTGATCATCGGTGACCGTCAGATCGGTAAGACCGCCCTGGCCGTTGACGCCATCATCAACCAGAAAGACAGCGGCATCCGCTGCGTATACGTTGCCATCGGTCAGAAGCAATCGACCATCGCCAACGTAGTTCGCAAGCTGGAAGAGAACGGCGCCCTGGCCAACACCATCATCGTGGCCGCCAGTGCTTCCGAATCTCCTGCCCTGCAGTACATCGCTCCGTACGCTGGCTGCACCATGGGTGAATACTTCCGCGACCGCGGTGAAGACGCCCTGATCATTTACGATGACCTGTCCAAGCAGGCCGTAGCCTACCGTCAGATCTCCCTGCTGCTGCGCCGCCCGCCGGGCCGTGAAGCCTACCCGGGCGACGTGTTCTATCTCCACAGCCGTCTGCTGGAGCGCGCTTCCCGCGTTTCCGAAGAGTACGTAGAGAAGTTCACCAACGGCGCCGTGAAAGGCAAGACCGGTTCCCTGACCGCCCTGCCGATCATCGAAACCCAGGCTGGTGACGTTTCCGCGTTCGTTCCGACCAACGTGATCTCCATCACCGACGGTCAGATCTTCCTGGAATCCGCCCTGTTCAACTCGGGTATCCGTCCGGCCGTTAACGCCGGTATCTCGGTATCCCGCGTTGGTGGTGCTGCCCAGACCAAGATCATCAAGAAGCTGTCCGGTGGTATCCGTACCGCCCTGGCCCAGTACCGTGAACTGGCTGCGTTCGCGCAGTTCGCTTCCGACCTGGACGAGGCTACCCGCAAGCAGCTGGAACACGGTCAGCGCGTTACCGAGCTGATGAAGCAGAAGCAGTACGCGCCCATGTCCATCGCCGACATGTCGCTGAGCCTGTATGCCGCCGAGCGTGGCTTCCTGCAGGACATCGAGCTGTCCAAGATCGGCGCCTTCGAACAAGCCCTGATCGCTTACTTCAACCGTGATCACGCCGCCCTGATGGCGAAGATCAACGAGAAGGGTGACTTCAACGACGAAATCGACGCCGGCATCAAGGCTGGTATCGAGAAGTTCAAGGCCACCCAAACCTGGTAAGCCGCAGCGGGGGGTCGAAAGGCCCCCCGCCTGCTAACCCGATAGGTGTTACATGGCAGGCGCAAAAGAGATTCGCAGCAAGATTGCGAGCATCAAAAGCACGCAGAAGATCACCAGCGCCATGGAAAAGGTGGCGGTCAGCAAGATGCGCAGGGCACAACTGCGTATGGCTGCCAGCCGCCCCTACGCGGAGCGCATCCGCCAGGTGATCGGTCATTTGGCCAACGCGAACCCGGAATACCGCCACCCGTTCATGATCGACCGTGAAGTCAAGCGCGTCGGTTACGTCGTGGTGAGCAGCGACCGCGGTCTGTGTGGCGGCTTGAACATCAACCTGTTCAAGGCCCTGGTCAAGGACATGGCGGGTTACCGCGAACAAGGCGTGGAGATCGACCTCTGCGTGATTGGTAGCAAGGGTGCGGGCTTCTTCCGCAACTACGGCGGCAACGTCGTGGCAGCTATCAGCCACATCGGCGAGGAACCTTCGATCAACGACCTGATCGGCAGCGTAAAGGTCATGCTCGACGCATACCTGGACGGCCGCATCGACCGCCTGTTCGTGGTTTCCAACAAGTTCGTCAACACCATGACGCAGAAGCCGACCGTGGACCAACTGGTTCCGCTGGTGGCCGACGCCGATCAAGAGTTGAAGCACCACTGGGACTACCTCTACGAGCCCGACGCCAAGGAGATCCTCGAGGGTCTGCTGGTGCGCTACGTGGAATCCCAGGTGTATCAGTCCGTGGTTGAAAACAACGCCTGTGAGCAGGCGGCACGGATGATCGCGATGAAGAACGCCACCGACAACGCCGGTGACCTGATCAGCAGCCTCCAGCTGATCTACAACAAGGCGCGTCAGGCAGCGATCACTCAAGAGATTTCGGAAATCGTCGGCGGCGCTGCCGCGGTTTAAGACCGGTTCATATATTTAGAGGAACCAGATATGAGTAGCGGACGTATCGTTCAAATCATCGGCGCCGTTATCGACGTGGAATTCCCGCGTGATCAGGTGCCGAACGTATACGACGCGCTGAAAGTCAGCGGCGTCGAAACCACCCTGGAAGTCCAGCAGCAGCTGGGCGACGGCGTGGTTCGTTCCATCGCAATGGGTTCGACCGAAGGCCTCAAGCGTGGCCTGGACGTATCCAACACTGGCAAGGCCATTGCCGTCCCGGTCGGTAAAGCGACCCTGGGCCGCATCATGGACGTGCTGGGCAACCCCATCGACGAAGCTGGTCCCATCGGCGAAGAAGAGCGTTGGGTTATCCACCGCGATGCTCCGTCCTACGCCGAGCAGGCGGGTGGCAACGAGCTGCTGGAAACCGGCATCAAGGTAATCGACCTGGTCTGCCCCTTCGCCAAAGGCGGTAAGGTCGGCCTGTTCGGTGGCGCCGGTGTAGGCAAGACCGTAAACATGATGGAACTGATCCGTAACATCGCGATCGAGCACAGCGGTTACTCCGTGTTCGCCGGCGTGGGTGAGCGTACTCGTGAGGGTAACGACTTCTACCACGAGATGAAGGATTCCAACGTTCTGGACAAAGTGGCCCTGGTATACGGCCAGATGAACGAGCCGCCGGGCAACCGTCTGCGCGTTGCACTGACCGGCCTGACCATGGCCGAGAAGTTCCGTGACGAAGGCCGCGACGTTCTGCTGTTCGTCGACAACATCTACCGTTACACCCTGGCCGGTACCGAAGTGTCCGCGCTGCTGGGTCGTATGCCGTCCGCTGTGGGTTACCAGCCGACCCTGGCCGAGGAAATGGGCGTTCTGCAAGAGCGCATCACCTCCACCAAGACCGGTTCGATCACCTCCATCCAGGCCGTATACGTTCCTGCGGACGACCTGACCGACCCGTCCCCGGCGACCACCTTCGCCCACCTGGACGCCACCGTCGTACTGTCCCGTGACATCGCGTCCCTGGGTATCTACCCGGCCGTTGACCCGCTGGACTCGACCTCCCGTCAGCTGGACCCGCTGGTGATCGGTCAGGACCACTACGAGACCGCTCGTGGCGTCCAGTACGTTCTGCAGCGTTACAAGGAACTGAAGGACATCATCGCGATCCTGGGTATGGACGAACTGTCCGAAGCGGACAAGCAGCTCGTTAACCGTGCTCGTAAGATCCAGCGCTTCCTGTCCCAGCCGTTCTTCGTGGCCGAAGTCTTCACCGGTTCCCCGGGTAAGTATGTGTCGCTGAAGGACACCATTGCTGGCTTCAAAGGCATCCTCAACGGTGACTACGACCACCTGCCCGAGCAGGCGTTCTACATGGTCGGCGGCATCGAAGAAGCCATCGAGAAAGCGAAGAAACTGTAACCCCCTGAGCGCCCGGCAACGGGCGCTTACGTGAGGCAAGCGTATGGCTATTACTGTCCATTGCGATATCGTCAGCGCCGAAGCGGAGATCTTCTCCGGTCTGGTGGAGATGGTGATTGCGCACGGCCACCTGGGCGATCTGGGTATCGCTCCGGGTCACGCCCCGCTGATCACCGACCTCAAGCCGGGTCCGATCCGCCTGGTCAAACAGGGTGGTGAGGAGGAGGTGTACTACATCTCCGGCGGTTTCCTCGAAGTCCAGCCGAACATGGTGAAGGTCCTTGCCGACACCGTGCTGCGCGCCGGCGACCTGGACGAAGCTGCTGCTCAGGAGTCCCTGAAGGCTGCTGAGAAGGCCCTGCACGAGAAGGGCGCGGAGTTCGATTACTCTGCTGCTTCTGCTCGTCTGGCCGAGGCCGCAGCCCAGCTGCGTACCGTCCAGCAGATCCGCAAGAAGTTCGGCGGCTAAGAGCCCATTCACGATCTTGTGGATAAGCTCTTGGGCCCAAGGCTTCATTGCAGACAAGTTAAAGGGTAGCCTTGGCTACCCTTTTTCTTTTCCGGCATTCCGGTTTTTGCTTACCAGCCTGATTCGGTGATCCCCTCCATGTCCCTCGATATCGTCATCCTCGCCGCTGGCCAGGGCACGCGCATGCGTTCGGCCCTGCCCAAGGTCCTGCATCCGGTGGCCGGCAAGGCCATGCTCGGCCACGTCATCGATTCGGCCCGCAAACTCGAGCCCAAGGGCATCCACGTAGTGATCGGCCATGGCGCCGAGACCGTACGCGAGCGCCTGGCTGCCGATGACCTGAATTTCGTCCTCCAGGCCGAACAGCTGGGTACCGGCCATGCCGTCGCCCAGGCCCTGCCGCAGCTGACTGCCGAGCGTGTACTGATCCTCTACGGCGACGTGCCGCTGATCGAAGTGGAAACCCTTCAGCGCTTGCTGGAGAAGGTGAAGGACGACCAGCTCGCCCTGCTCACCGTCGAACTGGACGACCCCACCGGTTACGGCCGCATCGTCCGTGATGCCACCGGCGTGGTGAAGGCGATCGTCGAGCACAAGGACGCCACGCCCGAGCAACGCGCGATTCGCGAAGGCAACACCGGCATTCTCGCGGTGCCCGGCAAGCGCCTGGCCGACTGGCTGGGCCGCCTGTCCAACAACAACGCCCAGGGCGAGTACTACCTCACCGACGTGATTGCCATGGCCGTGGCCGACGGCCTGGTGGTGGCCACCGAACACCCCCATGACGCCATGGAAGTGCAGGGCGCCAACGACCGTATCCAGCTTGCCGACCTCGAGCGCCATTACCAGAAGCGTGCTGCCCGCCGTCTGATGGCCCAGGGCGTGACCCTGCTGGACCCGGCCCGCTTCGACCTGCGTGGCGAAGCCAGCGTCGGCCGCGATGTGCTGATCGACGTCAACGTCATCCTCGAAGGCAAGGTCGTGATCGAGGACGGTGTGCAGATCGGCCCGAACTGCGTCATCAAGGACAGCACCCTGCGCCGCGGCGCCGTGGTCAAGGCCAACAGCCACCTGGAAGGTGCAGAGCTGGGCGAGGGCGCTGATTGCGGTCCGTTCGCACGCCTGCGTCCGGGCGCCGTACTGGGCGCCAGGGCCCATGTGGGTAACTTCGTCGAACTGAAGAACGCCGTGATGGGCGAGGGAGCCAAGGCCGGCCACCTGTCGTACCTGGGCGATGCCGAGATCGGTGCGCGCACCAACATCGGCGCCGGCACGATCACCTGCAACTACGACGGCGCCAACAAGTTCCGCACCGTCATGGGCGAGGACGTGTTCATAGGCTCCAACAGCTCCCTGGTGGCTCCGGTCACCCTGGGCGACGGCGTCACCACGGGTGCCGGTTCCACCATCACCCAGGACGTGCCAGCCAACACCCTGGCTGTTGGTCGTGCCAAGCAGCGCAATATCGAAGGCTGGAAGCGCCCGGTGAAAATCAATAAGTAAGGTTGTGGAAAACCTGGGCTGTGGATAACCCACGGCCCATGCAAAAGGCGGCTCAGTCCGCCTTTTGTCGTTTTCGGGATTGACGCGAGAAGCATATTAGGTTTTGATTCGCGCCATTATCTTTCGAAACGAAACTTTCGGTGATGACCAAACGCAACACACCACAGCGCCGTCATGCCATCCTTGCGCTGCTCGACGAGCAGGGCGAGGTGAGTGTCGATGAGCTGGCCAAGGCCTTTTCCACCTCCGAGGTGACCATCCGCAAGGACCTCACCGCCCTGGAGAAGAACGGCCTGCTGTTGCGTCGTTACGGCGGGGCCGTGCCCATGCCCCAGGAGCTGATCGGCGAAGGCGTCCAGCCGGTGTCGTCCTACAAGCTGGCCATCGCCCGAGCCGCCGTCGGCTGCATCCGCGAGCACGCGCGTATCATCATCGACAGCGGCAGCACCACCGCGGCGATGATTCCGGAACTCGGCCACAAGCCTGGCCTCGTGGTGATGACCAACTCCCTCAATGTCGCCAACGCCCTGCGCGAGGTGGAGCACGAGCCCGTGCTGCTGATGACTGGCGGCACCTGGGATCCGCACTCCGAATCCTTCCAGGGCCAGGTGGCCGAGCAGGTCCTGCGTTCCTACGACTTCGACCAGCTGTTCATTGGCGCCGATGGCATCGACCTGCAGCGCGGCACCACCACCTTCAACGAACTGCTGGGCCTCTCGCGCGTCATGGCCGAAGTGGCCCGCGAAGTGATCGTCATGGCCGAGTCCGACAAGGTCGGCCGGCGCATTCCCAACCTGGAGCTGCCCTGGAGCAGCATCCACACCTTGATTACCGATGAGCGCCTTTCTGCCGAAGCGCGCGAACAGATAGCCGCGCGTGGGGTCAAGCTGATCTGCGCGCGCATAGATTGAAATAGGAGAAGAGCCATGTGTGGCATCGTTGGCGCCATCGCCGAGCGCAACATCACCCCCATCCTGGTCGAGGGCCTGAAGCGCCTCGAATACCGTGGCTACGACAGCGCCGGTGTGGCCGTCTTCACCAAAGACGGCGCGCTGGACCGCCGCCGCCGTGTCGGCAAGGTCGCTGAACTGGAGCAGGCCCTGGCCGAGCAGCCCCTGGTCGGTCGCCTGGGCATCGCCCACACTCGCTGGGCTACCCACGGTGCCCCCAGCGAGCGCAATGCCCACCCGCACTTCTCCGGCGAGCAGCTGGCCGTTGTCCACAACGGCATCATCGAGAACTACGAAGCCCTGCGCGAACAGCTCAAGGCCCTGGGTTATGTCTTCACCTCGGATACCGACACCGAAGTCATCGTCCACCTGCTGCATCACAAGCTGAAGACCATCCCCGACCTCGCCGACGCCCTCAAGGCTGCCGTGCCTGAACTGCATGGCGCCTATGGCCTGGCGGTGATCAGCGCCAGCCAGCCGGACCGCCTGCTCGCCGCCCGCAGCGGCAGCCCGCTGGTGATCGGCCTGGGCCTGGGCGAGAACTTCCTCGCGTCCGACCAGTTGGCCCTGCGCCAGGTCACCGACCGCTTCATCTACCTGGAAGAAGGTGATATTGCCGAGATCCGCCGTGACAGCCTGCAGATCTGGGACGAGCAAGGCCACGCCGTGCAGCGCGAACAAGTGCAGTACCACGAAGGTGCCGAAGCTGCCGACAAGGGCGAGTACCGTCACTTCATGCTCAAGGAAATCCACGAGCAGCCCAAGGTCGTGCAGCGCACCATGGAAGGCCGCCTGGGCGCCGACCACGTCCTGGTCAACGCCTTCGGTCCGCGAGCTGCCGAGCTGTTCGCCAAGGTGCGCAACGTACAGATCGTTGCCTGTGGCACCAGCTATCACGCCGGCATGGTTGCCCGTTACTGGCTCGAAGACCTGGCCGGCATCCCCTGCCAGATCGAAGTGGCCAGCGAGTTCCGTTACCGCAAGGTCGTGGTGCAGCCGGACACCCTGTTCGTCACCATTTCCCAGTCTGGTGAAACCGCCGACACCCTGGCCGCCCTGCGCAACGCGAAGGAACTGGGCTACCTGACCAGCCTCGCCATCTGCAACGTCGGCACCAGCTCCCTGGTGCGCGAATCCGACCTCACCCTGCTGACCCAGGCCGGTCCGGAAATCGGCGTGGCCTCGACCAAGGCCTTCACCACCCAGCTCGTCGGCCTGATGCTGCTGACCCTGTCCCTCGGCCAGGTGCGCGGCACCCTCGAGGCTGGCGTGGAAGCCGGCCTGGTGGAAGAACTGCGTCGCCTGCCGACCCGCCTGGGCGAAGCCCTGGCCATGGACAAGACTGTGGAAAAGGTCGCCGAGCTGTTCGCCGAGAAGCACCACACCCTGTTCCTCGGCCGTGGCGCCCAGTATCCGGTGGCGATGGAAGGCTCGCTGAAGCTCAAGGAAATCTCCTACATCCACGCCGAAGCCTATCCGGCCGGCGAGCTCAAGCACGGTCCGCTGGCACTGGTGGACAGCGACATGCCGGTAGTCACCGTGGCGCCGAACAACGAGCTGGTGGAGAAGCTCAAGTCCAACCTGCAGGAAGTGCGTGCCCGTGGTGGCGAGCTGATTGTCTTCGCCGATCGCGAAGCCGGCATCGACAACGGCGAGGGCGTCCATGTCGTGGCCATGCCGCACATCGACGACGCGTTGGCGCCGATCCTCTACACCATCCCGCTGCAGCTGCTCTCCTACTACGTTGCCGTGCTCAAGGGCACAGACGTCGACCAGCCGCGCAACCTGGCCAAGTCGGTGACCGTGGAGTAATCCACAGCCCACTGGAACGAACGGCGCCTCAGGGCGCCGTTCGTGTTTTCGGGAACAGCAGGCGGAATCTGGTAAGCCCCTCCGGCTCGCTGCTGGCCTCCACCTTGCCGCCATGCAGGCTCATGATCGAACGCGCGATGGCCAACCCTAGGCCGGTGCCGCCATCGGCCCGGGCGCGGCTGGCGTCCACTCGGTAGAAGCGTTCGAACAGGTGGGGCAGGTGACGGGCCGGAATGCCCGCTCCGGGGTTCTCCACCGTCAGCGCGAAGTTATCCACAAGTGCTTCGATGCGTAGCCGCACCAGGCTACGGGGCGGACTGTGGCGGATGGCATTGGACAGCAGGTTGGAGATCGCCCGCTGGATCATCAGGCGGTCACCGAGCGGCGCGCCGTCGCCGCTGATTTCCAGGGCGATGAGCTTCTCTTCCGCCGCCAGGGCGAACAGGTCCACCACGCGCTGCGCTTCGGCCCGCAGGCTGATGCGCTCGAACCTGACCAGGGCCGCGGGGTGGCTGACCTGGGCGAGGAACAGCATGTCGGTGACGATGCGCGAGACCCGCTCCAACTCCTCCGTGCAGGACTCCAGCACCGCCTTGTACTCGTCCGGCTGGCGTTCCCGTGACAGCGTCACCTGCGCCTTGCCCATCAGGTTGCTGATGGGGGAGCGCAGTTCGTGGGCGAGATCGTCGGAGAACTGCGCGAGCTGCTGCACGCCGCCGTCCAGGCGATGCAGCATGACGTTGATGCCCTGGGCCAGGTCATGCAGTTCTCGCGGCAGCTGGTCCACGGGGATGCGGTGGGTGAGGTCCTGGGCGGAAACCTTGGCCGCCACCCGGCGGAACTGCGCCAGGGGCGCCAGCCCGCGCTGCACCACGAAGTGCGCGCCGAGACCGATCAGCAGCAGCACGAAGGGCAGGGCCACCAGGGTGGATTTGACGTAGGCGGCGAGCAGGGCAAGGTCGCTGCGTCGGTCGAGCGAGAGGAACACGCGCACCCTGTCGCCATCCGGCAGGGTCATCTCGCGGTAGGCGCTGAGGGTACGATCGCCATCCCCGTCGTCGGTGGCCTGGAAGCGGGTATCGGCATCGGCGGGAATGTCAGCCAGGCGTCGTTCCAGGACATGGCGGCCAAGACTGAGCAGTGCCGGCCCGCCCACCTCGTTGGCGAAGATGGTCAGTTGAAGGTCGTCATGTCCCTTCACCTGGTCGCCGAGGATATGCGGGCGCAGGTTTTCGGCGCGGGTGCTCAGGTCCAGCGCCAGGCTGTGTTCGATCTGCGCCAGCTTGGCCTCCAGTTCGCGCCGGGCGAGGTTGTCCAGTTCGTGGGTGAGAACCAGGTAGGCCAGGGCCGCCAGCAGTACCACCAGCGCTGCGCCCATCAGACTTACCCACAGCCCCAGGCGAGCGGACAGGCTGGCTGGTTTCATCCACGGTCCTCCAGTACGTAGCCGACGCCGCGCAGGGTGTGGATAAGTTTTCTATCGAAGGGATCGTCGATCTTCCCCCGCAAGCGGCGGATCGATACCTCCACCACATTGGTGTCGCAGTCGAAGTTCATGTCCCAGACCATGGAGATGATCTGGGTCCGCGACAGCACTTCCCCGGCGCGCCGCATCAGCAGGTGCAGCAGGGCGAATTCCTTGGTGGTCAGGTCGATGCGCCGGGTGCCGCGAAAGGCCCGGTGGCGGCCCGGGTCGAGTTCCAGATCGGCCACGCGCAGCACCTCTGGCAACTGGATCTGCTCGCTGCGCCGCAACAGGCTGCGTACCCGAGCCAGCAGTTCGGGAAACTCGAAGGGCTTCACCAGGTAATCATCGGCGCCCAGGTCGAGGCCGCGAACCTTGTCGGCGAGACGGCCACGGGCGGTGAGCATCATCACCCGCGTGTTGCCGCACTGGCGGATGTTGCCGAGTACCCCGAAGCCGTCGACCTCCGGGAGGTTCACATCGAGGATCACCAGGTCATAGGCGTGCTGGCGGGCCAGGTGGATGCCGTCGATGCCATTGTTGGCGCTGTCCACGACATAGCCACTTTCACTCAGGCCCTGATGCAGATATTCGGCAGTCTTGGGCTCGTCCTCGACAATAAGGATTCGCATATCAATTCGTCCTGCAAGTTATTGCCATGCCCATGCGCTAGTTGTTCATGTGGGCCATGCACCGATTGGAAGTTTCAACTTCGCCACAACTGACGGGGTGGCGAGCGGGCGTGGAGGCTAAACCCTGTAGCAGCTCAAGGGTCAATGCCCGGCTGTTGATCCACGCGGCTTTCAGGCGTGCCACCTGCGGCGTTGGCACGGCGAATGGCGGTTGCGCGGCATGGGTAAGTTGTTTCATTTTGCTACGGAAGTTATCGCCGGATATCTGCAGCGGAAGTGATGCTAATACAGGTGAAACACAGATATTCGCCAATTACATATTTGTAATTTTGTAGTCACCTTGCGGATAAGTGCGAATAACTAAAGTCGTCGCGAATATCGAATAGCCCCAGACATCTCAATGTGCCGTGAACGTCCGGGTTGCACGGCCGGGCACCCTTTCGAGTTGCAGAGGACTTTCCCATTGCACGGATCACCCCTTCGCGAACGTTGGCGAGCCGCCCTGCTCGGCGCCCTGGCGCTGTTCAGTGGCCCGTTATTGGCGTCCAGCCCCGCCGATCTCGACTTCCCGCGTGCGCTGGACGCCGCTTACCGCAATAACCCGGACCTGGCCGCCGCCGGCTGGAATATCGGCATCGCCGAAGGGGAACGCCGCCAGGCTGCGGTCATCCCCAACCCGGAGTTGTCCTGGGAGGCCGAAGACACCCGCAGCGATACCCGCACCACCACCGTGCAGATCAGCCAGCCCATCGAGCTGGGTGGCAAGCGTGGTGCGCGGATCGAGGTGGCGGAGCGCGGTCAGGACATCGCTGCCCTGGAGCTGGAGCAGAAGCGCAATGACTTGCGTGCCGACGCCATCGTTGCGTTCCACAGTGCATTGCGCACCCAGATTCGAGTGGAGTTGGCGGAAGAATCCCTGCGCCTGGCCGAGCGCGGCCTGTCGGTGGCCGAGGCGCGGATTCGCGCGGGAAAGGCTGCGCCGGTGGAAGCCTTGCGTGCCGATGTGCAGCGCTCCGAGATGCGCCTTGAACTGGGCCGAGCCCACGCTGAGCGCGAAGCGGCGTACCAACAGCTGGCGATGGTGATGGGTGAGGCGCAGCCCAGCTTCAGCCGTGTGCAGGGCGAGCTCGGCGGGTTGCCGCCGCGACCGGCCGCCGCCGTCCTCCTCGGGCGTCTGGACGAAACCGCCGAGCTGCGCCTGGCGGCTCGCCAGGTTGGTCAGCAGGAGGCATCGCTGGCGCTGGCGAAGGCCAACCGCATCCCCGACCTCAGTATCAGCGTCGGTAGCCAGTACAGTGCGGAAGACCGCGAGCGTGTCAACCTGGTGGGGCTGTCCATGCCCATTCCGTTGTTCGACCGCAACCAGGGCAACGTCCTCGCGGCGGCGCGGCGTGCCGATCAGGCGCGGGACCTGCGCAATGCCACGAAACTCCGCCTGCGCAGCGAAACCCGCCAGGCGCTGGAGCAGTGGAGCAGTGCGGCGGCGGATATCCGCGCGTTCGAGCAGTCCATCCTGCCGGCGGCACAGCGTGCGGTGGACTCCGCCACGCGCGGCTTCCAGATGGGCAAGTTCGCCTTCCTCGACGTGCTGGATGCCCAGCGCACCCTGATCGACTCCCGTGGCCGCTACCTCCAGGCCGTCGCCGAGGCCACCGATGCCTGGGCAGCCCTGGTTCGCCTGTATGGCGATCTCTCCAGCCCGGCCGAGGCCTGAAATCCATCGCCGCCAACGACCGCGAATCTCCTTCTCCTGGCCTGGCCGGCAGCCCTGACGGCGTGCCCTGTGGGCCGGGAGACGTATCAACCGAGGAACATCCATGGACAAGAAAAGAGGCATCGCCCTGGCCCTGCTGCTGGCCTTCGGCCTGGGGATCGGTACCCTGCTCCTTACTGACTGCATCAGCCAGCCCGTGGCGAGCGAGAACGGTCACAGCGACGACGGCGAGCACGCAGAGGAGGGCGAAGGCCACGCCGAGGAGGGCCGCCTGGAGCTCAGTGCGGCGCAGATCGAGGCTGCCGGCATCGAGTTGGCCAGGGCCGCGCCGCGCACCCTGAGCAAGCGTATTTCCCTGGCCGGTGAGATTCGTCTGGACGACGACCGCACGGCCCACATCTTTCCTCGCGCCGGCGGCGTCGTGGAGTCGGTGCGGGTGAATCTCGGCCAGGCCGTGAAGAAGGGCGAGCTGTTGGCGGTGATCGCCAGCCAGCAGGTATCCGAGCAGCGCAGCGAACTGGCTGCCGCCGAACGCCGCGCCGGGCTGGCGCGGACCACCCTGGAACGCGAGCGCCAGCTCTGGCGTGACGGCGTCTCCGCCGAGCAGGACTACCTGCAGGCACGCCAGGCCCTGGAAGAAGCGGAGATCGCGCTGGGCAACGCGCGCCAGAAGATGAGTGCCCTGAGCGGCAGCGTCACCCTAGCCGGCGGCAACCGCTACGAGCTGCGCGCCCCCTTCGATGCCGTGGTGGTGGAGAAGCACCTGGTGCCGGGCGAGGTGGTCAGCGACGCAACCAACGCCTTCATCCTCTCCGACCTCTCGCGGGTCTGGGCCACCTTCAACGTCTCGCCCAAGGACCTACGCCTGGTGCAGGTCGGCCGGCCTGTGCGGATCAGCGCGCCGGAGCTGGGCGCAGAAGTCAGCGGCTCAGTGGCTTACGTCGGCAACCTGCTGGGGGAGCAGACCCGCAGCGCCACCGCCCGCGCCACCCTGGAGAATCCCGAAGGCGCCTGGCGCCCCGGCCTGTTCGTCTCCGTGCTGCTGGCCACCGAATCCCGTGAGGTGAAGGTCACGGTTCCGCAGCAGGCGATTCAGACCCTCGAGGACAAACCTGTGGTGTTCGTCCGTGTGCCCGACGGCTTCCAGGCGCGGGAAGTCGCCCCGGGCGAGCGCGACGACGGCCACGTGGAAATCATCGGGGGCCTGGCCGCAGGCACCGAGCTGGCAGCCGCCGGCAGCTTCATCCTCAAGTCCGAGCTGGGCAAGGCCAGCGCCGAGCACGCCCACTGACGAGTAGCCGCCATGTTCGAACGCATCATCCAATTCGCCATCGAGCAGCGCCTCATCGTGCTGCTGGCTGTCCTGGCCATGGCCGGGCTGGGCATCGCCAGCTACCAGAAGCTGCCCATAGACGCGGTGCCCGATATCACCAACGTCCAGGTCCAGATCAACACCTCGGCGGCCGGCTTCTCGCCGCTGGAGACCGAACAACGCATCACCTTACCCATCGAAACCGCGATGGCCGGCCTGCCGCACCTCAAGCAGACCCGCTCGTTGTCGCGCTCCGGACTGTCCCAGGTCACGGTCACCTTCGAGGACGGCACCGACCTCTATTTTGCCCGGCAACTGGTCAACGAGCGTCTGCAGCAAGTGCGCGGGCAGCTACCGGAAGGCACCGAGGCGGTGATGGGGCCGATCTCCACCGGGCTCGGCGAGATATTCCTGTGGACGGTGGAAGCCGAGGAGGGCGCCCACAAGGATGATGGCAGCGCCTACAGCCCCACCGACCTGCGGGTGATCCAGGACTGGATCATCAAGCCGCAGCTGCGCACCGTGCCCGGGGTGGCCGAGATCAACACTATCGGCGGCTTCGCCAGGGAGTTCCAGATCGCCCCGGAGCCCAAGCGCCTGGCCGCCTACAGCCTGACGTTGACCGACCTCGTAACCGCCCTGGAGCGCAACAACGCCAACGTCGGGGCTGGCTACATCGAGCGCAACGGCGAGCAGTTGCTGATCCGTGCCCCCGGCCAGCTGGAGGGCACCGGCGACATCGCCAATATCGTGGTCGCCAACCGCAGCGGTGCGCCGATCCGCGTGCGCGACATCGCCAGTGTGGATATCGGCCGAGAACTGCGCAGCGGCGCGGCTACCGAGAATGGGCGTGAAGTGGTGCTGGGCACGGTGTTCATGCTCATCGGCGAAAACAGCCGAAGCGTCTCGCGGGCAGTGGCCAGCCGCCTGGAAGAGATCAACCGAAGCCTGCCGAAGGGCGTGTTGGCGGTGCCGGTCTACGACCGCACCCACCTGGTGGACAAGGCCATCGCCACGGTGAAGAAGAACCTGGTGGAAGGCGCCATCCTGGTGATCGCGGTGCTCTTCCTGTTCCTCGGCAATATCCGCGCGGCGCTGATCACCGCCATGGTCATTCCGCTGTCGATGCTCTTCACCTTCAGCGGCATGTTCGCCAACAAGGTCAGCGCCAACCTGATGAGCCTGGGCGCGCTGGACTTCGGCATCATCGTCGATGGCGCGGTGGTCATCGTCGAGAACGCCATCCGCCGCCTGGCCCACGCCCAGCGCCACCACGGCCGTCTGTTGACCCGTAGCGAGCGGCTGCACGAAGTGTTCGCCGCATCGAAGGAAGCGCGCCGCGCCCTGGTGTTCGGCCAACTGATCATCATGGTGGTGTACCTGCCGATCTTCGCCCTCACCGGCGTCGAGGGGAAAATGTTCCACCCAATGGCCTTCACCGTGGTCATCGCCCTGCTGGGCGCCATGATCCTCTCGGTGACCTTCGTGCCGGCGGCCATCGCCCTGTTCATCACCGGCAAGGTGCGCGAAGAGGAGAACGCGGTGATGCGCGCGGCGCGGCGTGGCTATGCACCGGTGCTGGCCTGGGTGATGCGCCGGCGCAACCTGGCCTTCGCCCTCGCCACCGGCGCGGTACTGGTTTCCGGCGTATTGGCCAGCCGCATGGGCAGCGAATTCGTGCCCAGCCTGAGCGAAGGCGACTTCGCCCTGCAGGCACTGCGCGTGCCGGGTACCAGCCTGTCGCAGTCCCTGGACATGCAACAGCGCCTGGAACGCGCCATCGTCCAGCAGGTGCCGGAAGTGCAGCGGGTGTTCGCCCGCACCGGCACCGCGGAGATCGCCTCCGATCCCATGCCCCCGAACATCTCCGACAGCTATGTGATGCTCAAGCCGAAGGAGCAGTGGCCCGATCCGGATAAGTCGCGAGAGGCGCTGATCGCCGATATCCAGCGCGCCAGCGCGACGATGCCGGGCAGCAACTATGAGCTGTCGCAGCCGATCCAGCTGCGCTTCAACGAGCTGATCTCCGGTGTGCGCAGCGATGTGGCGGTGAAGGTCTTCGGCGACGACATGGCCGTGCTCAACGCCACCGCCGCGAAGATCGCCGCCACCCTGCAGATGGTGGAGGGCGCCTCCGAGGTGAAGGTGGAGCAGACCACCGGCCTGCCGGTGCTGACCATCAACATCGATCGCGACAAGGCCGCGCGCTACGGGCTCAACGTCGGCGATGTGCAGGACACGGTCGCGGTGGCGGTAGGCGGCCGCCTGGCCGGAACCCTGTTCGAAGGCGACCGCCGCTTCGACATGGTGGTGCGTCTCTCCGATGAGTTGCGTACCGACATCGAAGGGCTGTCGCGTCTGCTGATACCGGTACCGGCCGCTGGTGGTTCGGAACGCATCGCCTTCATTCCTCTGTCCGACGTCGCCAGCCTGGATCTGGTACTCGGCCCGAACCAGGTCAGCCGCGAGAACGGCAAGCGACTGGTGGTGGTGAGCGCCAATGTGCGGGGGCGTGACATCGGCTCCTTCGTCAGTGAGGCGGAGGAACGCATCCAGGCCCAGGTGGAGGTGCCGGCCGGTTACTGGACCAGCTGGGGCGGTCAGTTCGAGCAGCTGCAGTCCGCCGCCAAGCGCCTGCAGGTGGTGGTGCCGGTGGCGCTGCTGCTGGTCTTCGCGCTGCTCTTCATGATGTTCAACAACCTCAGGGACGGCCTGCTGGTGTTCACCGGCATTCCCTTTGCCCTTACCGGCGGGGTGTTGGCGCTGTGGCTGCGGGACATTCCGCTGTCCATCTCCGCCGGGGTGGGGTTCATCGCCCTGTCCGGGGTGGCGGTGCTCAATGGCCTGGTGATGATCGCCTTCATCCGCAACCTGCGTGAGCAGGGCAAGCCGCTGGCCCTGGCGGTGATCGAAGGCGCATTGACCCGCCTGCGGCCGGTGCTGATGACCGCCCTGGTGGCGTCGCTCGGCTTCGTGCCCATGGCGCTGGCCAGCGGGACCGGCGCCGAGGTCCAGCGTCCGCTGGCCACCGTGGTGATCGGCGGCATCCTCTCTTCCACGGCACTGACCCTGCTGGTGCTGCCTGCCCTCTACTTCCGCGCTCACCAGAAGGATGAGCAGGAAGACGCCGCGGCCTGACCCTCGAGGCCCCTCGCGCAATGCGAGGGGCCTTTCCGCTTTCCACAACCCAGCCCCCGCAGGAGCGAGCTCTGCTCGCGAAGCATAGGTGCGTCATGCGTGCCGGTGGTGGAGCGTCGTGTGGTGCCGATCTCGCGATTCGAGCACAGGGCGCACCGCACGGTTGGGCAAGTCTGGCCAATAAAAAAGGCGCCCACATGGGGCGCCCAGGGTTCACCTCGACCAATAGGAGCGTGGAGCTTCTGAAGGTGAACGGTTTTGCCGGGAGAAATCAGTCGCCGTCGCGGTCGTTCTGCGCGCTGAGCTGCTGGGCATCGCCCTTGCTGTCGGAGGCCTTGTCACCGTCGCGGGCGAAGAACTGCTTGCCCTTGAGTTCGGCCTGGCTGGCGCGGAATTCCTGCACCATCTGCAGGGAGCGGCCGTAGCCGTCTTCGGCCAGCGCGGCGGTGGAACCCAGGCTGAGGAGGGTAATCAGGAGAAGTTTGCGTACGTTCATGAAGTTCGCCTCGTTTCGATTCATTCGGAGTCCTGCAACTACCCCTGAATCTTAAAAAGACGGAACTAACGGCAAGGTGAGGCGAACATTACATTTGTGACAGAAAGGGCGAGCGAAGTTGTTGGACTTCGCCCGCGCTTGAATGACGTTAGAGAACTTCCAGCGGGTATTCGACGATCAGGCGAACTTCATCGAGATCGGACTCGAAGTCCGTGGCGCGGGTGGTCATCTGGCGGACGCGGAAGGACATGTCCTTCAAGGAGCCGGTCTGCACCACGTACTTCGCCTCGATGTTGCGCTCCCAGCGCTTCTGATCCACCAGCGGGTCACCATTGGCGTCGCGACGCATGTAGGTAGCATTGGCGTTGGAGTAGTCGGCATCGCTGCCACGGGCGTAGCGGGTCATGAAGGAAAGGCCGGGGATGCCGAAGCTCGCCATGTCCAGGTCGTAGCGGAGCATCCAGGAACGTTCCTTGGGCGAGTTGAAGTCGCTGTACTGGATGGAGTTGTCGACGAAGATCGAGTCGGACTGGCGCAGGTAGTCGAAGTCGTCGTCGCCGGCGTTGCGCTGGTACGACAGGGCCAGGCTGTGGGCGCCCTGGCGGACGCCGACCTTGCCGCTGTAGATGTCGTTGTCGAACTCGTCCAGCAACTTCTGGCCCTGGTCCACGGCCTTGTAGTAGTTCAGGCCGCCGAACAGGGTCAGCTCGCCGGCCAGCGGGTACTCGCCGTAGAGGCCGGCGTAATGCTGGTTCCAGGCGTCTTCCAGGCGGCTGCTGTAGAGGCTGACGGAAAGGTTGTCGCTGACCCGGTAATCGCCGCCGAAATACGCAACCCAAGGCGAATCCACCGTGCCGGCGTAGAAGGTGGCGAAGTCGCCGCGCATGCCGCTCTGCTGTGGCTGGCTCATGGCGTGCAGGCGTCCGCCCTGGAGCTTCAGGCCGTCGATGCTGGCGTTCTCCAGGGTCACGCCGCGGAAGGTTTCCGGGAGCAGGCGGGAATCGCCGTAGTGCACCACCGGGGTGGTGGGGAACACGTCGCCGGCCTTGATCAGCGTATCGAACAGACGCGCCTTGAGTGCGCCACCCAGCTTGGAGTACTCGTCCTCGGCCTCGCCTTCGCTGTTGACCGGCAGCAGGTTCACGGTCCCTCCCGGGCCGTAGCGGCCGTCACCGGTATCCAGCTTGAGACCGAGCATGGCGAAGGCGTCGATGCCGAAGCCCACCGTGCCCTGGGTGAAGCCGGATTCGAAGCGGCCGATGATGCCGTGTGCCCAGGCCTCGCTGTAGCCGTTGCCCGTCGAGCTGGACTGGCCATGACGGAAGTCGCGGTTCATGTAGAAGTTGCGGTTGAGGATCGACAGGCTGCTGCCTTCGATGAACCCTTCCGCGGACTCCTCGGCCGCATTCAGTGTGGCGCCGGAAGCCAGCGAGCAAAGTATCGCGATGGATAAGCGGGTTCTTTTATTGCGCATTGATTGCTCCTCTCGTATCGGCAGTTATTGGTTTTCTAGTTGCCAGGAATTGTTGTTATGGGACCGTGCTTCGAGAGGCAATTGCGCATCTCCCGGAACGAGCCGGCGCTTATCGTTGCAAGCGGGAGATAACTTGGAGATGAGCCGCTGATTACAATTCTGTAATCAATGAACGTGTGAATTACGGTGATGTTCCAGTGCGTGCCGGAAAACAGGTTGAGCGATTGTCATGGACGGGTGGTCGAATGCCATGAGCGCCCCGAAAGTGCGTATTGAAGTCGCTTGCGGACCGCTCAATTGAGGGGGACTATCGAATCGATAGCCTGACAACTGTACAGGGTGGTCTACCTTTCCAGTGTTCTTGGAAAAGGAGGAGTTCCCATGCTTGCGCAACTTCCACCGGTCCTGCGCGATCTGAAGCTGCCGCTACGCTTGCAGCTCTGGGATGGCAAGGAAATCGATCTCGGCCCCAACCCGACCGTGACCATGACGGTGAAGGATCCCAGCGCGGTTTCCCTGTTGAACCGACCGAGCCTCGGAACACTGGGAACCGCCTACGTGGAAGGGCGTGTGGAGCTGACCGGGCCGATCCTGGAAGTGATCCGGGTCGGTGATGCCCTGAGCGAGGCGCTGGTGGGTGACGACGACGACTCGACACCGCTGCGCCAGTCCCACGACAAGGCCACCGACGCGGCAGCCATCTCCTACCACTACGACCTATCCAACGACTTCTACGCCCTCTGGCTGGACCGCGAGATGGTCTACTCCTGTGCCTATTTTCCCACTGGCACCGAGGATCTGGACAGCGCCCAGCAGGCCAAGCTGCATCACCTTTGCCGCAAGCTGCGTCTGAAGCCGGGCGAATACCTGCTGGACGTGGGCTGTGGCTGGGGCGGCCTGGCGAGGTTCGCGGCCCGCGAGTACGGCGTGCGGGTGTTCGGCATCACCCTGAGCCGTGAACAGCTGGCCCTTGGCCGGGAACGGGTCGAGGCTGATGGGCTGCAAGGGCAGGTGGAGCTGGAGTTGCTGGATTATCGCGACCTGCCCCAGGACGGCCGCTTCGACAAGGTGGTGAGCGTCGGCATGCTTGAGCACGTCGGCCACGCCAACATGCCGATCTATTGCCAACGCCTGTTCGGCGCGGTGCGTGCCGGCGGGCTGGTGATGAACCACGGCATCACCTCGCGGCACCCGGATGGCCGCCCGGTGGGACGTGGCGCCGGCGAGTTCATCGACCGCTATGTCTTCCCTAATGGCGAGCTGCCGCATCTGGCCACCATGGTCACCGAGCTGAGCCTGGCCGGCATGGAAGTGGTGGATGTGGAAAGCCTGCGCCTGCACTACGCGCGCACATTGGAGTTTTGGAGCGCCAACCTGGAAGCCAACCTGGCCAAGGCCGCCAGGCTGGTTCCGGATCAGGCCCTGCGCATCTGGCGGCTGTACCTGGCGGGCTGCTCCCATGCCTTCCAGAAGGGCTGGATCAATCTGCACCAGATACTCGCCACCAAGCCCCGCGCGGATGGCTCCCATGAGCTGCCATGGAGCCGGGCGGATCTCTACGTCCGATAGCGCCAGGCGTACTCGGCAACGGCGTCGTGTGCGTGGAGGCTCTCCGCGTGCACGACCCGTAGCCTGAATCCCTCCAGCCAATCCTGCTTTTGCAAGGCACTGCCCAGGCGCCTGGCCGCGTCCTCGCAGAACATCAGGTTCTGGCCGTTGGCCAAGGCGAAGGCCTGCTCGTCCGACCGTTTCACCGCCGTCTGCACCGCTGTGCCCAGGCTCTGCTCTGCCAGGTCGACCAGACGGAGCAGGGGGATGGTCTCTCTCGCACCCAGGCGCACCCAGAAGGTGGCGGTGCTGCGCTGGCTATGGGGCGTGGCGACTATGCCCTGGCTGTTGCCCAGCCAGGCGAGCACCTGTTCCCGAGGCAGGTGCTGGTCGGGGAAGTCCTCGGCGAAGCGCTGCTGGATCAGCTGGCGGGCAAGCGCTGCCGAGCAGGGGCAGGTGGAGGAATAGGCCAGCTGCAATTGAAGTTCCACGTGGAACCCCCATCGATCCTGGCGTGCACGGACCTCGAAGGGATAAGCCTTCCATCCGGCCAGAGGGCTCACCAGCGCTGGCCGCTGCAGCAAGGCCTCGCCACGTACACTCAGGCTGGCGCTGGCGGACAGGCCCTGGTGGCTATCGAGGAAGCGCGCCAGAGCCCGTCGCAACAGGGCGCCGGACAGCTCCTCCCGTTCCAGTTCCTCCAATGCCAGGTAGAGACGCGACATATGGATGCCACGGGCACTGGCGTCATCCAGGCTGACGCCAGCGTCGACCTGCGTGGCGATGCGTTGTCCCGCCAGTACCACGGGTTGGGCAATGCCGCACATGCCGACCCAGTCCAGGGGCAGCTCGAAGGTAGAGGTTTGCGCGGCGATATCCGGGAGGGAGAGGGCGTTCATCGGTCGGGCTCTTGAAATCGGCAATAAATGTTATGTTATAACAAATAAAGCCTATGAAGATCGCCACCATGCCAGACACCCTGCTCAACCGCGAAGAACTCCTTGCCATGCCCGCCGAGGACTACATGAACGAGGCTCAAAGGGCGTTTTTCCGCGGCCTCCTGGAACGCCAGCGTGAAGAACTGCGCCAGCGCATCGACACCGAGTTCGGTGCATTGCGCGAAGTGGAGCCGGTCAGCGATGAGAGTGATCTCGCCAGCCGGGAGGAACAGCGCCTGTGGCAGCTCCGGCTGCTGGAGCGGGAGAAGCGCCTGCTGGACAAGATCGACGAATCCCTGAATCGCCTCGCCAGTGGCGAGTACGGCTGGTGCGAGGAAAGCGGCGAGCCCATCGGCCTGCGCCGCCTGCTGCTGCGGCCCACCGCGACCCTTTGCCTGGAAGCCAAGCAGCGTCAGGAACAACAGGAACGCCACCAACGCCAAGCCTGAGAGGAACCCCCATGGATAAACGTCTACCCGTCACCCTGCTCTCCGGCTTCCTCGGCGCCGGCAAGAGCACCCTGCTCAATCATGTGCTCAGGAACCGCGACCAGCTGCGCGTGGCCGTGATCGTCAATGACATGAGCGAAATCAACATCGATGCCAGCGAGGTCCAGCGCGACGTCAGCCTGAATCGCGCCGAGGAACGGTTGGTGGAAATGAGCAATGGCTGCATCTGTTGCACCCTGCGCGAAGACTTGCTGGAAGAAGTCAGCCGCCTGGCTCGCGAAGGGCGCTTCGACTACCTGCTGATCGAGTCCACCGGGATCTCCGAGCCACTGCCAGTGGCCGAAACCTTTACCTTCCGCGACGAACAGGGCCGGAGCCTGTCCGACCTGGCGCGTCTGGATACTCTGGTCACCGTGGTCGATGGGGTGAACTTCCTGCGTGACTACCACGCCGCGGAAAGCCTCGACAGCCGCGGCGAGTCCCTGGGGATGGACGACGAACGCACCATCAGCGACCTGCTGATCGAGCAGGTGGAGTTTGCCGACGTGCTGCTCATCAGCAAGACCGACCTGATTTCCAGCGCCGAGCGTGAGGAGCTGATTGCCATCCTGCGGCGTCTCAATCCCGAGGCGGAGGTGCTGCCGATGGTGATGGGCCAGGTCGACCTCGGGCGTATCCTCGACACCGGCCGCTTCGACTTCGACCGTGCCGCCCAGGCGCCTGGCTGGTTGAAGGAGCTACGCGGCGAGCACAGGCCCGAAACCGAGGAGTACGGCATCGCCTCCACGGCGTATCGCGCCCGGCGGCCGTTCCATCCCCAGCGCTTCTTCAGCTTCGTCAATCGCGAGTGGAGCAATGGCCGCCTGCTGCGCTCCAAAGGCTACTTCTGGCTCGCCAGCCGTTATCGCGAGGCGGGCAGCTGGTCTCAGGCCGGCGGCCTGATGCGCCACGGCCTGGCGGGCCTCTGGTGGCGCTTCGTGCCGCGCGAGCGCTGGCCGGATGACCGCGAGGGTTTGAGTGCCGTTTTCCAGCACTGGATGGCGGGTGTTGGCGATTGCCGCCAGGAGCTGGTGTTCATTGGCCAGGGCATAGACTTCGAGCGCCTGCGCACGGAGTTGGACGCCTGCCTGCTGGACGACAACGAGATGGCTGGAGGTCTGGAAGACTGGGCGCTGCTGCCTGATCCTTTCGACCCCTGGCACGACGAGGAGGCGGCCTGATGCTGGCGCGACAGGTGCCGAGGGACGACTTATCCGGTGCCGGCGGCGTCCTCTGTGGATAAGCAGCACGCGAAGGTCAGGTAATTACCCACAGGTCGCCACGGCTGACGCTGGATGGGTGGGGATAGGCGCTCTACCAGAAGGGCGCTTCAGAGCAGACCTGCGCTCTGCCTGGCGAATGCATTCGCCCATACAGGGATCGGGAGGATTCGTTTTACTCCCACTTGCCCTGGCTCTGGGCTTCGCAGAAGGGTTTCAGGTAGCGCGCATCGCTGGCCACGCCGTAGTAGTGAATATCCTGGCGGTAGAGCTGGTTGCTGACCTTGGCGTTGCGGCACACGCCGAATGCACCGGTCGGGCAGTTATCCACAAAGCTCACTTCCACTTTCTGTCCCTTCATCTCCGGCTTGCAGAAGCCGTCGCGAAAGAGTTGCGACGGGATGCTACGGTTTTCCTGGCAGAGCTTCACGTCGAGGCCGTTGCCCTGGCTGTGGACAACACAGGCTTCGGCATGGACGTCGACGGACAGCAACAGCAGCACGGGCAGCAACCAGATACGCATGGGAGGTCTTCCGGATCATGAAGGACGCGACTCTAGCACGAGGCTTTCTCGGCGGGCTGTGAAGCAGCACCATAGGTCCATGCTTACTCATATCCCTACCCATCTCATCGCCGGGCCCCTGGGTGCCGGCAAGACAAGCCTGATTCGCCAGCTGCTGGCGCAGCGGCCTGCCCATGAACGCTGGGCGGTGCTGATCAACGAATTCGGCCAGATCGGCCTGGACGCGGCACTGCTCTCCAGCAGCGACGGCGGCATCGCCATCGCCGAGGTGGCGGGCGGCTGCGTCTGCTGCGTCAACGGCGCGCCCTTCCAGGTCGGACTTGGCCGGCTACTGCGCAAGGCGCGGCCGGACCGGCTACTGATCGAGCCCTCCGGGCTCGGACACCCGGTCGAGCTACTGCGACAGCTACGCGAACCCCCCTGGGAGGGCGTCCTGGCGCTACAGCCGAGCGTCATGGTGCTCGACGCGGCGGCCCTGGCTACGGGCCAGCTACTGCCAGACAGCCAGCGAGAGGCACTTTTGGATGCTGGCCTAGTGCTACTAAACAAGGCCGAAAGCCTGGATTCGGCTACCTGTGAACAACTTGCCGCGAAACTACCCAACGTCCCCCTGCTGTGGACGACGCAAGGAAGACTAGATATTAAGCAGCTTCCAGGCATTCATTCACATTCTGGAAAAGCTGTTGGTATCAACGACTTACCAACAGGTGTGGATAAACCTCCCGTCCTGTGGAGGAATCAGGCCGAACCCATCTGCCAGATCCAGGCCAGTGACGACGGTTGGAGCATTGGTTGGCGCTGGCACCCGAGCCAGCGATTCGAGCTGATGCGCCTGCAACAGTGGCTGGCCGGCCTGCCCTGGCGCCGCGCCAAGCTGGTGCTGCAGACCAACGCTGGCTGGCTCTCCGGCAACGCCCTGGATGGCGCGCCGATCCGCTGGCAGGCCAGCGAATGGCGCAAGGATTCGCGTCTGGAACTGATCTTCGCCGGGCCCCAGGACGAGGTGCCGCTGAAAGCGGGAATGGAGGCTTGCCGGTTGGGTAGTGAGAAGGGCTGAGGATCGTCGGCTTGCCTGTAGGGGCGAATTCATTCGCCAAGGGCAGCGTAGCTGCCCCATGCAAGGCCATAGGGCGAACCTGGGGTTCGTTTGGCGATTGAAATCGCCCCTACAACGAATGCTCGGAGGCATTCCCCCCCAGAAACGAAAACGGGCCCCGAAGGGCCCGTCTCGTGTCGATCCGGAGGAGGGATCAGTCCTGGTTCATCCGCGAATGGGTGCGAGTGTCCTTCATGAACACGTACACCAGCAGTGAGCAGGCGATGCACGCGGTGACGTACCAGTAGAAGCCGCTTTCCATGCCGATGCTCTTGAACCACAGGGCCACGTACTCGGCGGTGCCGCCGAAGATGGACACGGTGAGCGCGTAGGGCAGGCCCACGCCCAGGGCGCGGATCTCGGTGGGGAACAGCTCGGCCTTCACCACGGCGTTGATCGAGGTGTAGCCGCTGACGATGATCAGCGCCGCCATGATCAGGAAGAACGCGCCCCACCAGGTTTCGATGCTGTGCAGGGTGCTGAGGATCGGGTAGGTGAACAGGGTACCCATCACACCGAAGGCGATCAGGATCGGGCGACGGCCGATCTTGTCCGAAAGTCCGCCGACGATGGGTTGCAGCAGCATGAACAGGAACAGCGTGGCGGCCGAGATCATGGTCGAGTCGTCCTTGCTCATGCCCACGGTGTTCACCAGGTACTTCTGCATGTAGGTGGTGTAGGTGTAGAAGGCCAGGGTGCCGCCCATGGTCAGGCCGACCACGGTCAGTACTTCCTTCGGATGGCGCATCAGCGTGCGCAGCAGGCTTTCCTTCGGCTTGTCCTTCTTCTTGGTGAAGGAGTCGGTCTCTTCCATACCGCGACGCAGGAACATGGCCACCACCGCGCACAGGGCGCCGATGAAGAAGGGTACGCGCCAGCCCCAGCTTTCCAGTTGTTCAGTGGTCAGCGTCTGCTGGAGGATGATCAGCACCGCCAGGGCGATGAGCTGGCCGGAGATCAGGGTCACATACTGGAAGCTGGAGAAGAAGCCGCGTTGCTCCTTGGTCGCCATCTCCGACAGGTAGGTGGCCGAGGTGCCGTATTCACCGCCCACCGAGAGGCCCTGCAGCAGGCGCGCGACCACCAGCAGGATCGGCGCGGCGACGCCGATGGTCTCGTAGCTGGGAGTCAGGGCGATGATCAGCGAGCCGAAGCACATCAGCAGCACCGAGGCCAGCAGGGCAGCCTTGCGGCCCTTGCGGTCGGCGTAGATGCCCATCAGCCAGCCGCCGATGGGGCGCATCAGGAAGCCTACGGCGAAGATTGCGGCGGTGTTTAGCAGTTGGGCGGTCATGTCGCCCTGGGGGAAGAAGGCCTTGGCGAAGTACAGCGAGAAGGCCGCGTAGACGTACCAGTCGTACCACTCGACCAGGTTGCCTACCGAGCCACTGAAAATCGATTTGATGCGTTGCGATGTCGTGCGGGGTTCTGCAGAGGCAGCCAGGGTGCTGGAGTTATCCATCATCTTTCCTCGACGCGTAGTTGTTGTTGTGGAGGCGCTGCTCTGTGGCGGCGCTTCGGGCACCGGGCACATAGCAGGAGCTGTGCCAGGGGAGGAAAGTCCCGGAATAGAGGGGTTTCAGCGCTCTGAGACGAGGATCATGCGCGGAATCCTGCCGATACCGGAATGGCGATGAGCAAGATTCCGCCGATGGCGGGGGTATTACTTGTGGGGGCGATTTCAATCGCCAAGCGGACCGCAGGTTCGCCCTCTGGATTATCACGGGGCAGCTGCGCCGCCTTTGGCGAATGAATTCGCCCCTACAGGAAGCCGCGAGTCAGTCGTCCTCGCCGCGCAGGAACTCACTGCGGGCCAGGCCGTGGCGGACCATCTTCTCGTTGAGGGTGCGGCGCGGCAGGCGCAGCAGGTCCATCACCGCCTTGATGTCGCCCTGGCAGCGCGCCAGGGCCTGGCGCAGGCATTGCGCTTCGTAGGCTTCCATCAGTTCGGTCAGGGAGGGGTCCCCCTCGGCACGATCTGCCTGGCCTGTGGATAAACCCAGCACATGGCGTTCGGCAGCGTTGGCCAGTTCGCGTACGTTGCCCGGCCAGTCGTGGGCCAGCAGCTGGGCCAGCTCGGCTGGGGTCAACGTCGGTTGCGGGCGGCCCAGGCGCTCGCTGGCCTGGCGGGCGAAATGCTCGAACAGCAGGGGAACGTCCTCGCGGCGCTCACGCAGCGCGGGCAATTGCAGTTCGGCCACGTTGAGGCGGTAGAGCAAGTCTTCGCGGAAGCGCCCGGCACGGACTTCGTCGCGCAGGTCCGGCTTGGTGGCGGCCACTACGCGGATATCCACAGCGATGCTCTGGTTCGAGCCCAGGCGTTCCAGGCGCTGCTCCTGCAGCACCCGCAGCAGCTTCACCTGCTGCGCCAGCGGCATGCTTTCGATCTCGTCGAGGAACAGGGTGCCGCCGTGGGCGTGTTCGATCTTGCCGATGCGCTTGCCCTGGGCGCCGGTGAAGGCGCCGCTCTCGTGGCCGAACAGCTCGCTCTCGAAGAGGTTCTCCGGAATGGCCGCGCAGTTCAGCGCCACGAAGGGCTTGCTGGCGCGGGGGCCGAAGTCGTGCAGGCAGCGCGCGACCATTTCCTTGCCGGCACCGGTGTCGCCCCGCAGCAAGATATTCACAGGGGTAACGGCCAGGTCCAGCACCTTCCGGCGCAGTTGCACCATGGGTTTGGATACGCCCAGCAGGCGGCCGTCGAGCTGGTCCTTGAGGTCCGCCTGAACCCGCAGGCGACGGTTCTCCTGAACCAGCCGGCGTTTTTCCAGGGCGCGGCGCAGGCTTTCCAGCAGGCGCTCGGCGGTGAAGGGTTTCTCGATGAAGTCATAGGCGCCCAGGCGCATGGCTTCCACTGCCTGGGGCACGTCGCCGTGGCCAGTGACCATCAGGAACGGCAGCTCGCGGTCCAGCGCCTGCACCGCCTGGAGCAGGGCCATGCCATCCATACCGGGCATGCGCAGGTCGCTGATGACCACGCCGGGGAAGTCCGCATCGAGGCGCTTCAGGCAATCTTCGGCACTGGATTCCACCCGCACCTCGAAGCCGGAGAGCTCCAGCCACTCGCGCACCGCGTCACGGATGGCCGCTTCGTCGTCGACGAAGATCACCTGGGCTGTCATGGCTGTTCCTCTCTGGTTTTATCCACAGGCAGGCGCAGGCTGAACAGCGCGCCCTCGCCCTGGTTGGCGGCGCTCAGGGTGCCGCCCAGTTCATGGACGATGGCGTAAGACACCGCCAGTCCGATTCCAAGGCCGGCACCCGCCGGCTTGGTGGTGAAGAAGGGGTCGAAGACCCGTGGCAGGTCGTCTTCCGCGATGCCGCCGCCGTTGTCGGCCACTTCCAGCAGCCAGTGGTCGCCGTCCCGCCGCAGGGTTATCCACAATTGTGGATCGGCCTCGCCAGCCACCGCGTCCAGAGCGTTGCGCAACAGGTTGACCAGCACCTGCTCCAGGCGAATGGCGTCGCCCGACACCCAGGCCGGCACTGTCAGCTCCTGGCTGATCCGCACCTTCGCGTCACGCAGGTTGGGTGCCAGCAGCTGTAGGGACTTATCCACAACGCTGCCCAGTTCCAGGCACTCGCGCAGGCCGCCGGGCGTCTTGCGCGCATAGGTCTTGAGGTGGCCGGTGAGGGAAGCCATGCGTTGCAGCAGTTCGTCATGGCGCCCCAGGGCTTTGCGGGCCTGCTCCAGCTGGCCGTTGTCGAGCATCAGGCGCAGGCTCGCCAGGTGCATCTGCAGGGCGGTGAGCGGCTGGTTGATTTCGTGGGCCAGGGCTGTGGACATCTGTCCGAGGGCGGCCAGCTTGGCGGCCTGGATCAGTCCATCCTGGGCGGTGCGCAGGGCGGCGGTGCGTTGTTCCACCAGTTGTTCCAACTCCTCCCGGCTGCGCTGGCGGAGGCGTGCCAGGCGCCAGCGCTGGTGCAGGAACAGCGCCAGGAAGAACACCGCCAACCACGCGCCCCCGGCAGCCAGGCTGGCGGCGCGGGCGCTACTGGCAGCCTCCTGCGGGGTGCGCAGCAGGTGCAGGGTCCAGCCTTCGCTGGGCAGCGGCAGGCTTTCCCAGAGGTAGTCGCGGGGGCCGTCAGGCCCCTCGACCCGGGCCAGGCGGCTGTCATCGCCGAAATCGAGCCGGGTGTTGTGGATAAGTGGCGCCAGCGGCTGTTTGTCGTATTGCCGGGTTGCCGCCATCTCGGCGCGGCCTTCGGCGGAGATCGGTTGCAGCTCGCGGTAGCGCCATCCCGGCTGGTTGGCGATGAACACCACGCCACGGGCGTCGCTGACCAGGATGATGTCGGAACGTTGTCCCCATTCCTGTTCCAGTTCGGGGAATTCCAGCTTCACCACGATGGCGCCGATGAAGGCGTCCTCCGCGCCACGCACGGCGCTGGCGAGGAAGTAGCCAGGAATCCCGCTGGTCACGCCCACCGCATAGAAGCGGCCGCTGCCCAGGCGCCGTGCCTCGGCGAAGTAGGGGCGGAAGCCATAGTTGTGGCCGACGAAGCTGGTGGGCAAGCGCCAGTTGCTGGCGGCTACGGCCAGGCCCTCGCGGTCCAGCAGTTCCAGGGTGGTGGAGCCGGCGGCGCGGTTCATCTGCTCCAGCTTGAGGTTGAGCATGTGCTGCGCGGCGTTATCCACAGGCCCGCTCAGGGTGCTGCGCAGCTCTGGGTCCAGCGCCAGCACGGCGGGCAGGGCGCGGAAACGGTCGATCAGCGTGCGCAGGCTGCCGGCGTACAGCGTCAGCTGCTCGCGGGCCTGTTCGCCTTCGTCGCGCAGGGCCTGATGCTCGGCCTGGCGGCCAGCCAAGTGCATCGCCAGGAACAGGCCGGCGAGCAGCAGCAGGATCAGCAGGGCGATGCGCAGTTGGCGTGAAATCAAGGGCGGCGTCCGTGGGGTCGGTGGCGGCGACGATACCACGGCCGACCCTGCCTACTGCTCTGGACGGAAGTCTGCGGATACACTTCGCGCAGTCATTTCGAGGCACGTTCGATGCAATTGATCCCCTGGTCTCACTCCTCTTCCGCCGGATTCACCCTGCGCGGCTGGCACACGCCGGCCTCTGGCAAACCGCTCCTGCACTTTCTCCATGGCAACGGTTTCTGCGGCCGCACCTATACGCCGATGCTGGAGGCGCTGGCCAAGGACTTCGATCTCTGGCTCTGCGACATCCAGGGCCATGGTGACAGTGACCATGGCGGCCGCTTCCTCGGCTGGAACCGCAATGCCGAGCTGGCGGTGGAGGCCTTCGAGGCCGGGCGCGGGCAGTTCGGCGAAGTTCCGCGGATGGCGGTGGGGCACAGCTTCGGCGGAGTGCTGAGCAGCCTGATCCTCGCTCGCCATCCCGAGCTGTTCAGCCGCGCCGTGTTGCTCGATCCGGTGATCTTCACCCCGACCATGGTCGGCGCCATGGCCTTCTCCGAAGTGCTCGGCCTGCACCGCCGCACCACCATGGCCAGCCGTGCACGCGCCCGGCGCAACCACTGGGCCGACCGTGAGGCGGCGTGGAACGGCCTGCATGGCCGCGGCATCTTCAAGGGATGGACCGAGGAGGCGCTGCAGGGCTATGTGGATCACGCCATCAAGGCTGTGGATAACGGTGTCGAACTGAAGTGCCGGCCGAGTCGCGAAGCGGAAATCTTCAGTTCCTTCCCCAAGCGCCTGTGGCCGTCGCTGGGCCGCATCGTCACGCCGACACTGATCCTCCACGGGCAGCACAGCTACCCCTTCGTGGCCAAGTCAGTGGCACGGCTGACCGTGCTCAACGGCCATGTCAGCGCCCAGGTGGTGGAGGGCGGTCACTGCTTCATGCAGGAATATCCACAGGCCAGCGCCGAGCGCGTGACCGAGTTCCTGCTGCGTGGATGAATGCTGCGGCTGAAGCTGGCGGTAGGGTGGATGTCGCTTTTTACATCCACCATCGGAACCTGTTCGGAACGCGAATGGCGAACCGGTGAAGCGTGGTCCAGCCCGCTCAATCCACCCGTCGCTGCTCATCCGGTTTGGGATGGCTGCGGCGCCACTCGTTCATGTGGATAACCTTGCCGTCGTGCTGGGGTTCGGCCTGGAAGGGGTGCGCTTCCACATCGATACGGCCCAGGTGGTTGCCGAACATCTGGATGCTTCCCGTCAGGCGCTGCTCGCCGGTTACGGTGAACTCGAAGTCGTAGATACGTGCCAGGCGGCGGTTGCCCTTGCCGTCGCGGACCATCGCCAGGCGGCGGAAGGCGACGTTGCCGTCCAGCAGTTCCACATCCAGCCGCGCGCAGTGCTGCTTGGCCAGCACCAGGGCGCGTTCGCGCACGCCGTGCCCGCGCCACAACCAGGCCGCGCCGGCGGCGAACAACATCAGCAGGAAAACGTCAGCCAGGCTCAGCATGATGACTCCGGAAACTTAGTCCCAAGCTTAAACCATCCACGGTGGTTTCAGAGGGCCAGCTCAATACGGTTTCTTCCCAGTCGCTTGGCGGCGGTACAGCGCCGCATCGGCCACACCCGGGAGGGGCTGTCTTGTGACCGAACGGTTGGAAATCTCCGGCACCCGACCTGCGTCCTTCTGTCCCAGCGACTAGGCTTCAACCCAGGCAGGCGCATGGCTAGCATAGGCGCCCCCCGGATCGACCGGCATGGAACCCACCCTGTGACCTACGGCAGAGCACGACAACGCGGCGCCTGGCTTGGCCTTCTGGCCATGCTGCTGGTGCTCGTTGGTCCGCTGGTGTCCCAGTCGCGGGACATGGGGCAGGGAGGCGTGCCCGATTGGATGGGTGAGCTGGCCTGTGCCGCCGAGCATGGCGGTCCGAGCCATCAGCCGACGATGCCCGACCACGAGATGTCCTGGGCCAAGTGCGGCTACTGCACCCTGCTGTTCAACTCCCCGGCCCTGACCCCCGCCACCCTGCACGGGTTGGACCTGGCCGGCCTCACCAGCCCGCATGCTGCGCTGGCGCCCCTGGCCGGCCACGGCGGACGGAGCGTCTTCCCCGGTGCGCTGACCCGTGCACCCCCCGTCGCGCTTTCCTGATCCACGCAACCTTTCCTTACCGTGCGCACGCCCTGTTCAGGCGCGCGTGCGTGCGGACCACTGGTTCATCAGGGAGCACGACAATGTCGAAGAACACTGTCTCCTTTTACAACCTGGCGTGGCGCTGGCACTTCTATGCCGGGCTGTTCGTCATCCCCTTCATGATCATGCTGGCGGTCACCGGCAGCATCTATCTGTTCAAACCCCAGCTGGACAACCTGCTCTACAGCGACCTGATGCGGGTCCGCCCGGCCGGCCAGGCGCTCAGCGCCGACCAGCAACTGGACAAGGTCCGCCAGACCTACCCGCAGGCCGCCGTCAGCCAATACCTGCCGCCCGTGGACGCCGAGCACAGCGCGCAGTTCGTGGTCAGCCTGGACGGGCGCAAGACCAATCTGTTCCTCGACCCCTACAGCGGCCAGGTGCTGGGCACCCAGGACGCGCAGAACAACCTCCAGGCCATTTCCCGCGCGCTGCATGGCACGCTGCTGATAGGCACGGTCGGCGACCGGCTGATCGAACTGGCCGCCGGCTGGGCCATCGTCCTGGTGGTGTCCGGCCTCTACCTCTGGTGGCCACGGGGCCAGGGCATGCGCGGCGTCTTCTGGCCGCGCCTGGCCAATCGCGGCCGGCTGTTCTGGCGGGACCTGCACGCGGTGACCGGTTTCTGGGGCTCGCTGGTGCTGCTGTTCATGCTGCTCACCGGGATGACCTGGACCGGCTTCTGGGGCGAGCAATTCTCCGATGTGTGGAACCGCTTCCCCGCCGCCATGTGGAACGAGGTGCCCAAGTCCGACCAGCAGGCCCGCAGCCTGAACACCGCCGCCGATCAGACCGTGGCCTGGGCAGTGGAAAACACCCCGCTGCCGGCGTCCGACCCTCACGCCGCGCACAAGGGACACGGCGTCACCGGCATGGCCGCGACAAGCGGGCAGGTGAGCCTGCGGCAGGTGGTGGACACCGCCACCGAGCGCGGTGTGGTACCGGGCTACAGCATCACCCTGCCGGCCGACGAGACCGGGGTGTACAGCATTTCCGTGTTCGCCGATGACCCGCGCAACGACGCGACCCTGCACCTGGACCAGTACAGCGGCAAGGTGCTGGCCGACATTCGCTGGCAGGACTACGGCGTGGTGGCCAAGAGTGTGGAAATGGGCGTGGTGCTGCACGAGGGCAAGTTCTTCGGCCTGGCCAACCAGTTGCTGATGTTCGGCGTCTGCCTGCTGATCCTGCTGAGTTCCGTGAGCGGCCTGGTGATGTGGTGGAAGCGCCGCCCGCAAGGCAGCCTGGGCGTACCACCGCTGCGCCACGACCTGCCGTTGTGGAAAACCGCGGTGGTGATCATGATCGGCCTCGGCATCGCCTTCCCGCTGGTGGGGTTGTCCCTGCTGGCGATCTGGGCGCTGGACTGGGCGGTGCTGTCGCGCATCGGCCACGGCAAGGTGGTGGCCGGCTAGGCCGGTCCTGCAGGCGTGGCTCACGGGCCGCGTCCGCGATGGAGAGCAATCGGCACCCGCCGGGGGTGGGTGCCAGTCAATCGAATGAATGGAGTTCCGACATGCGCAAGACGTTGCTGGCCCTGGGGGCCCTGCTGAGCTTTTCCGGCACCCTGGCCGCCCATGACTACACCTTCGGGTCGCTGCATATCGAGCACCCCTGGGCGATGGCCGTGCCCGCGGTGTCGCCCAACGGCGCCGCCTACCTGGTTATCCACAACAAGGGTACGGAAGCGGATAAGCTGCTCGGCGCCGATACCGCCCGCGCCGGCAAGACCGAGATCCACGAGCACCTGCACAAGGACGGCCTGATGAAGATGCAGAAGGTCGAAGGGGGCGTGGAGATTCCCGCCGGTGGCGAAGCGCGCTTCGAGCAGGGCGGCTACCACCTGATGATGTTCGGCCTGAAGCAGCCGCTGAACGATGGCGACAAGTTCCCCATGACCCTGCACTTCCAGAAGGCCGGCGACCTGGAGGTGGAAGTCCACGTGCAAACGCAGGCACCGGCGGCGGCGGCCGAGCACCAGCACTGACGTCGGGGTGCGGGGCCGGCCGGCCCCGCGCTATCCCGCGCAAGTTATCCACAATGCCGCTCGGCGGCATGGTTTGCCGGGGCGTGGTGCCTCTTCTAGCCTGATTTCATCGCATGGAGCACCCGCCGGCAGGACGCCAGCCCCGCGCATTGCGCGGCCCCGCTTGAATCATCTGCCCTCACTGTTTCCTGGCGATGCACCGCTTGGGCCAGGGCGCTGCACGTTTCGCAGCGCTCCGCCGGCCCGCGCCCTGATGAGCAGAAAAGGAGAGGGAAGATGAACGCTACAAGGACATTCCGCGTCGCCTGGTTGCTGGTCCTGATGCTTGCCTGCACCGGCCCCTTGCTGGTGGCCAGCCCGGCGCAAGCGGCGAGCCCTGTGTGCAGCGCCAGCCAGGGCTGGATCACCAACCCCAACCCACCCAGCGAGATACCTGAAGGCAGCAACGCCGACTTTTGCGACTTCTACCAGTTCGCCTGGCAATGGTTCTTCCAGCTGGTCAGCCCATCGGCCAGTGACCCCAGCTTGCGCAACTTCCAGGTCAACACCAACTACCCGATCCTCCAGGCCACCGGTACCAACTCCTGCGACCCGTCGCAGCAGGCCGAGGTGATGTTCGTGCGCCGTGTGGAGCCTGCCGCTGCAAACACACCCTTCCAGATTCCCGACCGCACCGGCCAGGCCGGTGGCGGCGACACCATCTTCGACCAGAACGGCAACGTGGTCTTCTACGAGATCCGCTTCAGCCAGAGCCTGTGCAACGTCCCGCAGATCCAGAGCGCGCTGAACTACCCGAGCGGAACCACCGAACTGAAGAGCGCGTGGCGAATCATCACGGATGCCGACAAGCCCAATTACTTCTGGATCGAAGCCAACGTGGACGGCGTGCCGGGCAACGAACTGCTGGGCATGGTCGGATTCCACATGGCCATCGCCACCGCGCTGCACCCGGAATTCATCTGGGCCACCTTCGAGCACCGCAGCAACGTGCCGGAATGCAGTAATCCGGCCACTGCACCTACGGGTGGCTGGTCCTTCACCAGCGCCACCTGCGCTGTGGATAACCCACCTGCGAGCTGCAACATGAACCAGGCGCAGCCGAGCTCCAGCCTCACCGGCACGCCTTCGGAAATCTGCCGGGTCTACCACGACGGTACCGATGTCTCGGACCACGAGGCCTCCGACAACATCGCCGACATCGACAGCCTCAACACCCAGATCCAGGGTTTCCTCTCGGCACTGTCCAGCGACAATCCGATGGCCGTCTGGCAGAACTACATGAATGTCGGCGCCATCTGGCAGAACGACGTCACCCAGCCGTCCTCCAACTTCTCCAACCAGCGTGGCTCCATGCGCCTGGCCAATACGGTGATGGAAACCACCTACCAGAACGTGGACCCGAGCCAGTCGTTCATTTCCAACTGCTTCGGTTGCCACAACTTCAATGGCAGCGGGAACAGCAACACCATCCCCTGGGCGAAGTTGAGCCACATCTTCGATGACGTGATGCAGGGCCAGTGCACCACGCCGCAGGACGTGCAGGCCGGCCCCATCTGGAACAACGACCAGGCCGCGCAGACCTGTCCACAGGTGTGCAGCAACAAGGGCGGCTGGAACGGTAACTGGAAGACCACCGAGCCCGGCGCCATGTCGGTCTGCGGGTGTTGCGGGGGATAAGTCGGCCCTGGGCACCTGATCGTTTATTGATCAGGTTCGCGCAAGCCCCGTCATCCGTGGGCTGCAGCGTGGGCCTCACAGGCTATCCACAGCCGGTTGCACAGATTCTGTGTGCAGCCGGCTGGCTAACTCGTTGATATTGCTCGAAAAACGTACATTCTTCGGCAGGCCGCGTACTGCCTGGCCTGCAGCCATCCATGGACAACTTATGCACAGAGCAATCCACGCAATTTGGGCACAAGCGTGGAAATCCGGGTGCTGGCGCTTGTGGATTAATGACGCGGAGATCGACCGGGCCTGGCCTGGAGCTGTGCTGCCAGGTTCGGCATGCAAGGCTGATCAAATAGTGATCATGACGCCGAAAGCCTTATCCTTGCTGGGCTACAGCCATGGCCAAACAGCTTATCCACAGATGGCTGCACAGAATATGTGGGCCAAGTGCTTGAATCAGAACGAAAAATGAACAAAGCGCGGAAAGCCGCGGCTGCTCTTGCGTCTGGCGCTCGAACTACAGCTTATCCACAACAGCATCCACGGGATTTGGGTAAAAACTCCGCCCACCTGTGAACAAATCGCTGCGGCGGGTGCGAATCGGGGCCTAAACAGCGCTCGATAGCCCTGGATGACCCATCGATTGCCGATGGAGCGGCACCCACCCGGCGATGGCGTCTATCTGTTATTCACAACAGAAGGGCATTCAGAGGAATTGGGTGAAAATTGAACAATGCTCTGCGAGTCACGGGGGGCGTAGCTCTCAGCATTGTCCGCACAAGTTATGCACAGATGGCTGCACAGATATTGTGCGCAACGAAGTAGTTATCCCTATGATTTTGCTCGAAAAATACCCAGCTGGTGGAAAGCTGCGTCGCGCCTGCTTCCCAGGCATCCATCGACAATTTATCCACAGTGGCATCCACGGAAAATGGGGGAAACGGCTCTGCCATGGGAGTTACGGCTAGGAGGCGGCCCGGTGCCGGGCCAGGCGTTTCGCGGTCCCGAAATATTGATCAGAAGTTGATCAATTGCCGGAAAGCCAGGAGTGGCGTGGCTCAGAGCCGTATCCAAACAGGTTATCAACAGCCTGTTGCACAGCAACTGTGAGCAGCGCACAAGCCAAGTCGTTGAAAATGCTCAGAAAATCGCCATATTGCGGGAAAGCCCACGTGGTGCGGGGCCTGGAGCTCGGTCTACACCTTATCCACAGGCCCTTCCACTGATTTTGGGGAACAGGGTGGAAAAGCGAGGGTTCAGTTGCCCTCGCGCATTTCCTGGTAGCGCTGCTCCAGTTCCTGGCGGATCTGGCGGCGCTGCTTGGCCTGGGCATAACGGCGCTTTTCGTCGGGGGTTGCCGGCTGCAGTGGCGGAACTGCAGCGGGGCGACGCTCGTCATCCAGCGCCACCATGGTGAAGAAGCAGCTGTTGGTGTGGCGAACCGAACGCTCGCGGATGTTTTCGGTGACCACCTTGATGCCCACCTCCATCGAGGTGTTGCCGGTGTAGTTCACCGAGGCGAGGAAGGTGACCAGTTCGCCTACGTGGATGGGCTCGCGGAAGATCACCTGGTCCACCGAGAGGGTCACGACGTAGCGGCCGGCATAGCGGCTGGCGCAGGCGTAGGCCACTTCATCGAGGTACTTGAGCAAGGTGCCGCCGTGGACGTTGCCGGAGAAGTTGGCCATGTCCGGGGTCATCAGGACGGTCATCGACAGTTGTGCGGTTCCGGGTTCCATTGCTGGCCTCGTCGCTGTGGGGTCTGTCCGGGATAGACGCGGGTCGGGGCCTGGGCGCCACAGTTGCAGTGTCGCGCAATTCCGGGACCGCTGTGGATAACTTGCGGTCAGGGCGTCTGGTTGGCTTGCTGACAGGCCGGTCGTTCTTCCACCAGGTCGCTAGGGCCGCAGGCCAGGCCGTGTTCGCGGCGCAGTTGCGCCAGCTCGTCGCTTTGCTCGACCAGGAAGCGGTCGAAGGCTTCGAGTATCTCCGGGTGATTCAGGCTGCTGGCGTGGAAGGCGGTCTGTGCCAGGGGCAATTCCGGGTCCAGCAGCAGGCGGTCGCCACCCAGGTTGGTACTGGTCTCCAGGTAGTGGTGCAGCACTTCCGGGTTGGCATAGATGGCATCGATGCGCAGGCGCAGCAGCATGCGCACGAGACTGGCGATGTCGCTGGCCTCCACCAGTTGCACCTGGCCGTCACGCAGGCGCTCCTGCCAGGCTTCCGGAGTGAAGCCGCGCACCGTGCCGAGGCGCCGCACCGAGGCGATGCCCCGTCCCAGGTGTTCGCGCAACACCAGGCTGCCGTCCACCACGCGGATCACCGGGCGGCTGTAATGCATTCGCGCATCGCCCTTGAGCTGACGCGACCAGGCCGGGTTGTCGGGGAACACCAGCATCAGCCGGTCGGTGGTCTGCAGGTTGCGGTGCAGTCGGTTGATCGGCAGGGCTTCCAGTTCGAGCGCGCGCCCCTGGCTGTTGGCAAAGAGCTGCAGCACAGCGATCGCATAGCCTTCGGCAGGTTTGCCGGGGAGGGCGCGGTAATAGGGGAGGTAGTCGTGGCTTTCCAGGCCGATGCGCAGTGGCTCCGCTTGGCAGACGCCGAGGGCCAGGAACAGCAGCGCTAACATCGCAGCCTTCATCGGGCGGGCCTGGAAGGGTAGGGAATGACCTTCAGCCTAGCAGCGGCTCGGGGAAACTTCAGTGCCCGGCCAGACCGGCCGGGCACCATCGCGGACCTTGCGTCCGCCATCAGGCGTGGGTCAGGTACCAGCGCCAATCCTGCTCACCCACTTCGCTGACGAACTGGCGGAATTCTTCCCACTTGATGGCGAGGAAGATCTTCAGGAAGTCCTCGCCCAGGGTGTCCTTGGCCCAGGTCGACTGCTCCAGGTTGCGCAGGGCGGTGAGCCAGTCGGTGGGCAGGGTTTCGCGGGCCTGCTCGTAGCCGTTGCCGACGATGGCCTCGCCCGGATCGATCTGCTCGCGGATGCCCTTGTGGATGCCGGCGAGGATCGCTGCTGCCGCGAGGTAGGGGTTGGCGTCGGCGCCGCAGATGCGGTGTTCCACGTGGCGGCTCTTGGCCGGGCCACCCGGCACGCGGAAGGACACGGTGCGGTTGTTCACGCCCCAGCTTTTTGCCAGCGGCGCGTAGCTGTTGACCTGGAAGCGGCGGTAGGAGTTGGCGTTGGGGCAGTAGATCGCCAGCGCGTCGTTGAGGGTCGCCATCATGCCGCCGATGGCATGGCGCAGCAGCGGCGTGCCGTGCGGGTCTTCGCTGGCCATCAGGTTGTTGCCCTGCTCGTCGGCCAGGCTCACGTGCATGTGCAGGCCGCTGCCGGCGAGGTCGCCGAAGGGCTTGGCCATGAAGCAGGCGATGAGGCCGTGCTTGTTGGCGACGCCCTTGACCAGGCGCTTGTAGCGGATGCCTTCGTCCACTGCCTGGAGCGCGTCGAAGCGGTGCTCCAGGGTCAGCTCCAGCTGGCCGGGGGCGTACTCGGAGATGGCGGTGCGCACCGGCAGGCCTTGGACTTCGCATGCGGCGTAGAGGTCGTCGAGGAAGGGCTGCAGCTGCTCCAGTTCGTAGACGCCATAGACCTGCGGTGCCTGCGGGCGCACGCCGTTGGCCTGCAGCGCCGGCTGCGGACGACCGTTGGCGTCGCGATGCTTGTCCAGCAGGTAGAACTCCAGCTCCACCGCCATCACCGGGTGGTAGCCGTCGGCCTTGAGGCGGTCGATGGTGCGCGCCAGCACATGGCGCGGGTCGCCGGGGGTCGCAGGCAGGCCCTGGGTCGGGTGCATGCTCACCTGTACCTGGCCGGTGGGCGTGGCGCGCCAGGGCTGCAGCGACAGCGAGCCGGGGATCGGGTAAGTCCAGCAGTCGGCGTCGGCGACTTCCCAGACCAGGCCACTGGCCTCGACGTCTTCGCCCTGGATGGTCAGGGAGAGGATGGAGCTGGGCAGCGGGCGGCCGTTCTCGAAGATCGGCAACAGCTCGTCACGGTGCAGCAGCTTGCCGCGTGGGATGCCGTTGGCGTCGATCAGCATCAGTTCGATGCTGCGTACATCGGGGTGTTGTTCGAGGAAGTCGCGGGCTTCCTGGGGATTGGCGAATTGCATGGTCAGGGCTCGGTGGTTGGCCTGTCTTTGATGGGGCAACGCCCCATCGTCGGGCTTGATGGGTATCGCTTCGCTCAACCCATCCTACGAATCAGTTCGATGTCGGAATCAGAGCCGGGCACCGGGGATGGCCAGCAGCTCGCCGATGGCCTCGTCCAGGGTGGCGATCAGCTTGTCCACGTCGGCTGCGGTGGTGGCCGGGCAGCAGAGGGTCATGTTGTGGAACGGCGTGATCAGGATGCCGCGGTTGATCAGGTAGAGGTGGAGGGCCATCTGCAGCTCGTCGTGGAAGGCGGCTTCGGCCTCGGCGCCGGTACGCGGCGACACCGGGCAGAACTGGAATTCGCTGCGGGCGCCGAGTTCAGTTACCGACCACTTCAGGTCGTACTTGGCAATCAGGCTGCGGAAGCCGTCGGCCAGTCGCTTGGCCAGCGGCAGCATGTGGTCGTAGGCGGCCTGGGTCATTACCTGTTCGAGGTTGGCGCGCATGCAGTGCATGGCCAGGGCGTTGGCCGAGAGGGTGGTGCCCATGCCGCTGTGGCCGTGACCGTGGCTGTCTTCCTGGGCCTTCTTGCGCGAGGCGAGCATCCGTTCCGCCATCTCCGCGCTGCAGCCGAAGATGCCGCAGGGCACGCCGCCGGCGATTGGCTTACCGACCACGAAGAAGTCCGGGTCGAGGTTCCACAGGCGGGTGCAGCCGCCGATGTCGGTCGAGATGGTGTGGGTTTCGTCGATGATCAGCAGGCTGCCGTACTTGCGGGTCAGCTCGCGGCACTTCTGCATGAAGCCCGGATCGGGCAGGACCATGCCGATGTTGGTCATCGCCGGCTCGCAGAGCAGGGCGCAGACGTCGCCCTTGGCCAGTGCGGCTTCCAGCGCTTCGACATCGTTGAAGGGAATGGAGCGGCTGTACTGGGTCAGGTCGTACGCCTGGCCCACCAGGCCGGAGCGAGGCACGGTTTCGCCGTCGCGGTAGCGCACCATCACGTCGTCGACGGTGCCGTGGTAGCAGCCATCGAACACCAGCAGGGTCTTGCGCTCGGTGATGGCGCGGGCCCAGCGCAGCACGTAGCGGTTGGAGTCGGTGGCGGTGGCGGTCACCTGCCAGTAGGGCAGGCCGAAGCGCTGGGCCAGCAGCTCGCCGCAGACCACGGCGTCCTCGCCCGGCAGCATGGTGGTCAGGCCATTGTTGGCCTGCTCGGCGATGGCGCGGGCGATGGGGTCCGGCGAGTGGCCGAACATGGTGCCGGTGTCGCCCAGGCAGAAGTCGATGTACTCGTGGCCATCGACGTCATAGAAGCGGGCGCCCTTGGCGCGCTCGACGAACAACGGGCAGGGCGTGGACCAATCAGCCATCCAGTGCATCGGCACGCCGGCGTAGAGGGACTTGTGCGCGCGTTCGGCGAGGGCGACGGATTTCGGATTGCGCTCCAGGAAACGGGCGCGCTCGCGGGCGGCAAAGGTTTCCACGGCGGCTTGGCTGATTCCACTGGCAGTCATGTTGAACACCTCGTTCGAATTTCTGCACATCGTGTTTTGTGATCACAATTCTGTCAAGGCTTGCGAAAAAAGGCCCTGAAAATTAACTTGAAAGCATATTTGTGATCACAGGATCGAACGATAGACCAGATGGAAAGTCTCCGCTGGTCCGGACTCGACCTGTGGTCGGAGCGATCAACCCAGCAATAGAAGGCGAACAAGAGCATGCGTAACTGCAGCCTGACCCTGAACCAACTGCCGGCGCCGCCGGCCCTTGCACGGTGATATGCCCATGGCCGAGAACCTGCAGGAACAGCTTTACCAACGACTACGCGAGGGCCTGCTGGCAGGCCATTTCAAACCCGGCGAGCGCCTGAAGATCCGCGATCTCGCCGCCGCCTGGGGTACCAGTCCGATGCCCGTGCGCGCCGCATTGCAGCGCCTGGTGGCCGAAGGTGCCCTCGAGGGCGAGCCACAGCGCTCGGTGCGCGTGCCGCCCATGACCCGCGAACGCTTCAAGCAGATCTTCCAGGTACGCATGGCGCTGGAAGGTATGGCGGTGGAGGCGGCGGCGGGCCGGCTTTCCCAGGATGAACTGGAAATCCTGCGGGGCTGCATGGGGCGCATGGACGCGGCTATCGAACAGCGCGACGTGCAGGGCTACCTGACCGACAACAGCCAGTTTCACCGGGTGCTTTATGGCGCCTGCGGCAACCCGGTCCTGTTGCGCACCATCGAAACCCTCTGGCTGCAAGTCGGCCCCTTCTTCAATCGCCTGTTCACCGAGGCGGACCTGTCGTTGCGTCTCAACGACTTCCACGAAGACGCCTTCAAGGCCTTGCAGGCCGGTGACGGCAAGGCTGCGCGCTTCGCCATCGAGCAGGACCTCACCTACTTCGGCCAATCCCTCCTCAACCTGCTGGAACTGGACTTCGCCCAGGCCCGCAGCGGCTGACCCGCCATTCCTCGGGAGCGGGCCGATCTCGCTCCCGTAGGACCTTTCAGGCAAGTGTTACTGCATATTGCATCGCCCTGGAGAGAAAGGTGGCGATGATAATCTGCGGCCGTTCCTAACCTCATTTTCCCTAATTCCTACATGGCTCCACCGGAGCCAAGCGAGTAGCCCGCGCGCGGGACCGCTGTGCCGCGCATTGCAGAAAAGGAGTCCATCGCCATGCATGCCATCGCTTTCATCCAGGATCTTGCCGTGATCATGCTGGTCGCGGGCATGGTGACCATCCTTTTCCACCGCTTCAAACAACCGGTGGTGCTGGGCTACATCGTCGCCGGCTTCATCATCGGCCCGCACACGCCGCCCTTCGAGCTGATCCACGACGAAGAAACCATCAAGACCCTCGCCGAGCTGGGGGTGATCTTCCTGATGTTTTGCCTGGGCCTGGAATTCAGCCTGGCCAAGCTGTTCAAGGTGGGGGCCACCGCGTTTATCGCGGCCTTCCTGGAAATCGTGCTGATGATCTGGATCGGCTACGAGATCGGCAGTTACTTCGGCTGGAAGACCATGGATTCGCTGTTCCTCGGCGCGATCCTGGCGATCTCTTCCACCACCATCATCGTCAAGGCGCTCAGCGACCTGAAGATGAAGAACGAGCGCTTCGCGCAGCTGATCTTCGGCGTGCTGATCGTCGAAGACATCCTCGGAATCGGCATCATCGCGCTGCTCTCGGGCATCGCCGTGAGCGGCTCGGTGGAAACCGGGGAAGTGTTCGCCACGGTGGGCAAGCTCACCTTGTTCATGATCGTCGCGCTGGTCATCGGCATCCTGCTGGTGCCACGCCTGCTTGCCTACGTGGCGAAGTTCGAGAGCAACGAGATGCTGCTGGTGACGGTGCTCGGCCTCTGCTTCGGTTTCTGCCTGCTGGTGGTGAAGCTGGAATACAGCATGGTGCTGGGCGCCTTCCTGATCGGCGCGATCATGGCCGAGTCGCGCCAGCTGATGCAGATCGAACGGTTGATCGAGCCGGTGCGCGACATGTTCAGCGCGATCTTCTTCGTCGCCATCGGCCTGTTGATCGACCCCAAGGTCCTGGTGGAGTACGCCTGGCCCATCGTCGTCATCACCCTGGCGGTGGTGCTGGGCAAGATGGTGTCCTGCGGCCTTGGCGCGTTCATCGCCGGCAATGACGGCCGCACCTCGCTGCGGGTCGGCATGGGCCTGTCGCAGATCGGCGAGTTCAGCTTCATCATCGCCGCGCTGGGCATCACCTTGCAGGTCACCAGCGACTTCCTCTATCCGGTGGCCGTGGCCGTGTCGGCCATCACCACCCTGCTGACGCCCTACCTGATCCGCGCCGCCGACCCGCTGTCGATCAAGCTGGCCAAGGCCATGCCACGCCCGCTGGCGCGGGTGTTCGGTTACTACGGCGACTGGCTGCGCAGTATCCAGCCCCAGGGCCAGAGCGCGGTGCTGGCGGGGATGATCCGCAAGATCCTGCTGCAGGTGATCGTCAATCTGGCGCTGGTGGTGGCCATCTTCCTGGGCAGCGCCTATTTCGCCGGAACCCTCGCCGAGTACCTGAGCGAGTGGGTGGCCTCGCCCAACCTGCAGAAGGCGCTGATCTGGGGCGGTGCGCTGTTGCTGTCGCTGCCCTTCCTGATCGCCGCCTACCGCAAGCTCAAGGCGCTTTCCATGCTGCTGGCGGAAATGGGCGTGACGCCGGACAAGGCCGGCCGCCACACCGAGCGGGTGCGCAAGGTGATCGCCGAGGTGATTCCGCTGCTGTCGCTGCTGGGCATCATGCTGCTGCTGATGGCGCTGTCGGCGAGCATCCTGCCGACGCTGGAACTGCTGGTGCTGATCGCCCTGCTGGCGGCGGGCGTCAGCGCACTGCTCTGGCGCTGGCTGATCCGCGTGCATTCGCGGATGCAGATCGCGCTGATGGAGACCCTGGAGCAGAGCCAGGACCAGCATCACCGCTGATGGCGCGAAAACGAAGAAGCCCCGCAGGCCTGCGCTTGCGGGGCTTCTGTCATTGTGGGGAGCGGTTCAGCTCGCGAGCCACACGTCCCTGGCCCAGTGCCAGACCGAATCCCAGCTTTCGTCGGTGAGCTCGCCTTCGTCGCCGTCCCACAGCAGCACTTCGCCTTCGCCATCGACCACGTAGTAGTCGCGGCCATCCTGGCACAGCGGCACCAGGTCGCGGGGGACGCCCATGTCCCAGGCCACGGCGGCGACTTCCGGCAGGAAGGTGTGGGATTGCGGGTCGGTGGCGGTCACCGGCTCCAGGCGGCCATAGACCACGTCGCTGACCTTGAGCAGGAACTCACGCAGCTCGAAGGGCAGGTTGATCAGCAACTGCTCCTCGATCTCCACCAGCAACTCCTCGTCCGGGAGTTCCAGGGGAACCGGCACCGGCTCGTTGAGTTCGCGCAGCTGTTCGATGACTTCTTCCATGGCGGCAGGCCCTCATGCATTGGGATGCGCTTTATACAGTAGCCGGGGCCTGGGAAGAAAAGCACCTGATCGTCACCCGCAGGCGCATGGCTCCATCAAACCGTTAAGCTCGACCTTTTTCCGAGGACCCCTTCATGGCCATAACCTGGACCTGCAAGCACCACAGCGAACTCGATACTCGCGAGCTCTATGGCTTCCTGGCCCTGCGCTGCAAGGTGTTCGTGGTGGAGCAGAACTGTCCCTATCTGGATGTCGATGGCCAGGACCTGGGGGCCGATACCTGTCATGTGATGGCCTGGGAAGATGGCGTACTGCTGGCGTACCTGCGCCTGCTGGACCCGGCGACCCAGGGCGGCGACGTGGTGATCGGGCGGGTGGTCAGTGCAGCCGAGGCGCGTGGCCGTGGCCTGGGGCACGGGTTGATGGAGCGTGCCCTGAATGAAGCCGCAAGACGCTGGCCGGGGATGCCGGTGTACCTCTCCGCCCAGGCGCATCTGCAGGGCTATTACGGCCGCTATGGCTTCTCGCCGGTGACCGAGGTCTACCTGGACGACGGCATTCCCCACATCGGCATGCGTCGCGCTTAGGCCTCAAGCTGCTTTAACGGGCGCGGCTCAGTACCAACTGCTTCAGCCCGGCGGGGGCTCGCTGGCTAAACTTTGTGCACCGATACGGCTGCCCCGGGCAGTCAACCATCCCTGGTTATCCACAGGAGGTGCATCATGCGAATGGCCGCAACCCTGCAGCGTAGCCTGGCGCGTTCCCATACCCGGTTCGATGTGGTGCCGCACCCGCATTCGGCCACGAGCCTCGAATCGGCGCGGGTCGCCAACATCCCGGCCGAGCGCCTGGCCAAGACGGTGATCCTCGACGACCGCCAAGGCCATTTCCTCATGGCGGTAGTGCCTGCCAGCCGCCATCTGGACGTGGGCAAGGTGCGCAAGGACGCCAGGCTCTGGCAGCTCACCCACGAGGCCGACCTGGCCCGGCTGTTCAAGGACTGCGAACTCGGCGCCGTGCCGGCAGTGGGTGAACCCTACGGCATGAATATGGTGGTGGACCCGCAGCTGACCCGGCAGAAGGACATCTACCTGGAAGCAGGTGACCACGAAAATCTGGTGCATATGCGGATGGATGACTATCTGAAGCTGGTGCCGGATGCCGAAGTCTGCGAGCTCTGTCATTAGCGAGCATGATTTGCTGCGCTGCGCTCACACCGGACCATGAACAGGCTCAAAGGCGCACGGCCGCCGCAACCGCCGCCATTCTGGTTCCGTCGCTCCATCGCCCGCCGGCGTTGGCGGCGCGGTGGAGGTCGGCGCCAGTGAAAAGAAAAACCCCGGGACAAGCCCGGGGTTTTTCAGTGCAGTAGCGATCAGTTCTGACGGATGCCCGCCACCAGCCAGGGCTGGTTGTCGCCATTCACGCGCTCCATGCGCCAGCTCTCGCTGAACGCCTCGCCCTGGTCGAAGCGCGAGGATTTGGAGATGCCGCTGAAGGTCAGGGTGGCGACGGTCTTGTCAGCCAGCTCGTCGATGCCGTCCAGTTGCACCTGGAGGTTGTCGATGTAGGTGGACTGGTAGGCGTCGCCCATGCTGGCGCGTTCTTCCTTGAGGAAGTTCAGCATCTGCGGAGTGACGAACTCGGCGATCTTGTCCATCTCGGCCGCGTCCCAGTGCTGCTGCAGGGCCATGAAGTGTTCACGGCCGGCTTCGACGAAGCGCTGCTCGTTGAACCAGCTCGGGGCGTTGAAGGCCGGCTGGGTCACCGGGGCGGCGCTGCCGAAGATCGGCGACTGCTGCGGCATCTGCGGCATTTCGCGCTGGAACGGCGCGTGGCCGGCCATGGCGGGCTGACCCTGCTGCTGGGCGCGTTTGCGCGCGGCCAGGAAGCGGAAGATCAGGAAGGCGATCAGGCCGATGATGAGGAAGTCGAAGATCTGCATGCCGTCGAAGCCGTCGCCCATGAACATGGAGGCGAGCAGGCCACCGGCGGCGATGCCGGCCAGCGGGCCCAGCCAGCGGGAGGCGCCGCTTGCGGCAGCGGGCTTGCCGGCTACGGCAGGCGCGGCGGCATTCGGGGTTTGCTGGGCAGGTGCTGCCTGGCGGGTCTGGTGAGTCGGCGCGGAGCCAAAGGACTTGCCGCCGCCCATACGCTTGGCGGCGTTGACATCCAGGCTCAGCGTCAGGCCGACGCAGAGGGCCAGGGCAATACTGAGGAATCGGCGCATCAGAGGCTTCTCTTGGTTATGAATCTACGCGCGCCATGCTGCACAGTCAGTCGCGCGATAGCTAGGGGCAGAGTGTTTCGGGATTTTGTCTGGCAGTGAAATCGGCCTTTTCCGGCCATACCGTTCATCTGCGCAATAGCAGGATCAACGGACCGCAACGCAGTTGCCTGCGCAGCAGGGCGCGCAGGTCGGCCTCCTCCTCCGTGGGATGGCGCAGCCAGTGGACGAAGGTACGCAGGTAGGCACCGGTGAGCAGGCTTTCCTCGGCGATGCGGCATAGATGGAGGGTTTCCCGCTGCGCCGCCTCGCGCCACCACTGCACGGTGCGGCTGACCCGCAACAGGCCCTGCACCTGCAGGTGGAAATGGCCGGGCTCCAGCTTGTAGAGCAGCATCTGCCCGGTCACGGAGCGATGCGGCGCCAGGGCGCCGAGCCAGGCCATCAGTAGTTCTTCCAGACGCTTTTCGGCGTTCAGTGCCGTCAGGTCGCCGCCCTTGCCACGCTCCAGCAGCGCCAGGTCGGCGCGGTCGAACCAGGCTTCGACCAGGTCATCCTTCTGCCGGAAGTGCTTGGCGATGGCGTCGAGGCCGACGCCGAGTTTGTTGGCCACCTCGAACAGGTGCAGCTGCTCCCAGCCGCAATTGTCGGCGAGGTTCAGGGCGCAATCGAGAATCTGCTGGGCGCTGGGGGAGCGGGGCATGGAATTACCTCCGCCACTGAGTATGGCCAAGTGCGCGGCGGTGACAGGGGCATCGGACGGGCGGAGGGTTATGCCGAAGGGGGCGGCTGCTGCTTTTGTGGGGGCGAATTCATTCGCTAAGGGCAGCGAAGCCGCCCCTTGACTACCAAGGGCAGGCCTGCGGCCTGCTCAGCGAATGAATTCGCCCCCACAGATAAATCAGAGCGGCTGCAGCTTGGCGTACGCCAGCATCAGCCACTTGCTGCCTTCGCTCTCGAACTTCACCTGCACCCGCGCCTGGGCGCCGGCGCCTTCGAAGTTGAGGATGGTGCCCTCGCCGAACAAGGCGTGCTGCACCCGCTGGCCCAGGGAGAAGGGCGTTTCCGGCACGGCGGCGCCATCGAAGATGGAGCCGTGGCGGCTGCCGGCGCCCATGGGACGGCTGATGCTGTTGTTCAGGCGCACTTCGCGGATCAGCTGCGGCGGCACTTCGCGGACGAAGCGCGAGACCTTGTTGTAGGTTTCGCTGCCGTAGAGCCGGCGGGTTTCGGCGTAGGTCAGCACCAGGCGCTGCATGGCGCGGGTGACGCCGACATAGGCCAGGCGGCGTTCTTCCTCCAGGCGGGTCGGGTCTTCCATGCTCATCTTGTGCGGGAACAGGCCTTCTTCCATGCCCACCAGGAATACCAGTGGGAACTCCAGGCCCTTGGCGCTGTGCAGGGTCATCAGCTGCACGCTGTCCTCGAAGGCGTCGGCCTGGGTTTCCCCGGCCTCCAGCGAGGCGTGGCTGAGGAAGGCCTGCAGCGGGGTGAGGTCGTCCTCGGGCTCTTCGTTCTCGAAGGCGCGGGCGGCGCTGACCAGTTCTTCCAGGTTTTCCACCCGGGCCTGGCCTTTCTCGCCCTTCTCGTCCTTGTGGTAGGCCACCAGGCCGCTCTGCTCGATGACCGTCTGGGTCATCAGGTGCAGAGGCATGTCCAGGCACTTCGCGGTCAGGTTCTCGATCAGTTCCATGAAGGCCGCCAGGGCGCTGGAGGCGCGACCGGCCAGGGCCTTGTTGGCGATCATCAGGCGCATCGCTTCCCACATCGAGACTTCGTTGACGCGGGAGAACTCGCGGATGCTTTCCACGGTTTTCTCGCCGATGCCGCGCGGCGGTACGTTGATCACCCGCTCCAGCGCGGCGTCGTTGCCACGGCCGTCGAGCAGGCGCAGGTAGGCCATGGCGTTCTTGATCTCGGCGCGTTCGAAGAAGCGCTGGCCGCCATAGATGCGGTAGGGGATCTTCTCGCGCAGCAGGGCCTCTTCCAGCACCCGCGACTGGGCGTTGGAACGGTAGAGGATGGCGATCTCGCTGCGGGCCATGCCGTCTTTCAAGGCGCTCTCGATGCTCTCCACCACGTAGCGGGCTTCGTCGTGCTCGTTGAACGCGGCATACAGGCCGATGGGTTCGCCGTCTTCGCCCTCGGTCCACAGCTCCTTGCCCAGGCGCCCCTGGTTGTTGGCGATCAGGGCGTTGGCGGCCTTGAGGATGCCCGCGGTGGAGCGGTAGTTCTGCTCCAGGCGGATCACCTCGGTGTCGGGGAAATCGCTGGAGAACTGCTGGATGTTCTCGATCCGTGCACCGCGCCAGCCGTAGATGGACTGGTCGTCGTCGCCCACCACCATCAGGCTCTGGCCGCCCTTGGCGAGCAGGCGCAGCCAGGCGTACTGCACGGCGTTGGTGTCCTGGAACTCGTCCACCAGCACGTGGCGGAAGCGCCGCTGGTAGTGCTCCAGCAGGCTCGGGCGATCGCGCCAGAGGTCGAGGGCGCGCAGCAGCAGCTCGGAGAAGTCGATCACCCCGGTGCGCGCGCAGGCGGCCTCGTAGGCTTCGTAGATCTTCAGCATGGTGCCGAGGAACAGGTCGCCGCCGGCCTGGATGTGCTGCGGACGGATGCCCTCGTCCTTCTGCCCGTTGATGAACCACTGCGCCTGGCGTGCCGGCCAGCGCTGCTCGTCGAGGCCGAGGTCGCGGATCACTCGCTTGACCAGGCGCTGCTGGTCGTCGCTGTCGAGGATCTGGAAGTTCTCGGCCAGGCCCGCTTCCTGCCAGTGCGCGCGCAACAGGCGGTGCGCCAGGCCGTGGAAGGTGCCGACCCACATGCCCGCCGGGTTGATCCCCAGCAGTTGTTCGATGCGCTGGCGCATCTCGGCGGCGGCCTTGTTGGTGAAGGTGACCGACAGGATCGAATGGGGCGAGGCCTGCTCCACCTGGATCAGCCAGGCGATGCGGTGCACCAGCACGCGGGTCTTGCCGGAACCGGCGCCGGCAAGCACCAGTTGACGCCCCAGCGAGGCCGCTACGGCCTGGCGTTGAGCGTCGTTGAGGGAGTTCAGGAGGAGGGAGAGATCGTCATGCATCGCGGCATTCTAGGGGGGCGGCCGGGGCAGGGCAAACCGATGACCGGATGGTCAGCTGGACGGTCGCCGATGCCGGGGCGGGCGACCCTCCTAAAGTTGGGGGACGCTCGTCCGGAACCTCGCACATAAAGCTATTGCAGCTTCTCCTCGCTCGGGTAAGCTCCGGGCTCGCTTAGGCAGACCAAGACAAAAACAAGCGCCTATGACCGCTAATTCAATGTTTGCCGGGCAGACGCTGTCCCCGGCCGACAGCCGCGAGATTCGCCAGCAGTTCGCGACCGACATTGCGGCCGAACGCACGCGCCTTCTTTACCAGGGGTCCCAGGTTCCGACCCTGTTCATGCTGCTCAACGGCCTGGCCTGCGCCTACCTGCTCTGGGGGCCGGGCAACAGCCTGCTGCTCGGCGGTTGGCTGGCGTGGTTGGTGCTGCTGGCCATCCTGCGCCTGACCCAGGTCGCCGCATTCAAACAGGCGCTGCCCTCGGAGCAGGCCTGCCCGCGCTGGCGCAGGGTCTTCCTGCTGGGTGCCGGCGCCTCTGGCCTGACCCTGGCGTTCGCCGCCGTGGCCCTTGTGCCGCCGGACGCCTTCCTGACCCAGGCGCTGGTCTACGGGCTGATCGCCGCCGCGATCCTCTCCGCCAGCGTTGCCTATGCCGTCAGCCTTTCGGCTTTCCTTACCTTCGCCTTGCCCTGCCTGCTGCCCTCCATCACCTGGCTGCTGCTGGGCGATACGCCGCTGCTGCGCGGCTGGGGCGTGCTCGGGGTGATCCTTGCCGCCTCGCTCATGGTGGTGGCCTGGCAGGTCAACCGGTTGGTGCAGCGCAGCCTCTTGCAGCGCTTCCAGAACCAGGCGCTGATCAGCCACCTGGAGCAGGCGAAGGGCCGCGCCGAAGGCCTCAACGAAGAACTGGCCCGCGAAGTGGAGCAGCGCCGCCGCGCCGAGCGCGACCTGCGCCGTGCCCATGGCGAGCTGGAAATGCGCGTGGCCCAGCGCACGCTGGAGTTGGCCGATGCCAGTCACGCTCTGGTGAAGAGCGAAGCGCGCCTGGCCCTGGCCCTGGAGGCCAGCGAACTCGGCCTGTGGGACTGGAACCTGGAAACCGACGAAGTCCATCACACACAGCTCAAAGCCATCTTCGGCATCGACGCAGACGACGTCACCCGCGTACTCAGCGACCTCAAGCCACGCCTGCACCCGGACGACCTGCCGCTGCTGCGTCGGGCCCTGGTGGAGCACCTGAAGGGCCGTACGGACGGCTATGCCATTGACTACCGGGTACGCCACACCGATGGCCACTGGGTCTGGGTGGAAGACCGTGGCCGCGTGGTGGAGCGGAACGAGGAGGGCAAGGTGCTGCGCATGCTCGGCACCCGCCGCGACATCACCGCGCGCAAGCTCCAGGACGAGGAGCAGCGCCTGGCGGCGACGGTATTCGACGCGGCCAGTGAGGGCATCGTCATCCTCGACCCGGACTACCGGGTAATCCAGACCAATGCGGCGTTCAGCCAGGTCACCGGCTATCGCCAGGAAGAAGTGATCGGGCGCAGCGTCGCCACCCTGATCGGCACCCGCGAAGCCCGCCGCCGCTACCACCTGATCCGCGAAGAGCTGGAGCAGAGCGGCAGCTGGCAGGGTGAGCTGATGGACACCCGCAAGAACGGCGAGCTCTACCCGCAATGGCTGCAGCTCAACGTGGTGCGCGACTCGCGGGGCCATGTCAGCCACGTCGTCGGTTTCTTCGCCGACCTCACGGCCCGCCGCGAGGCGGAAGAGCGCCTGCGCTACCTGTCCAGCTATGACGACCTCACCGGGCTCGCCAACCGCACCCTGTTCAAGGACCGGCTCCACGAAGCCAGCCAGCGCGCGCGCCAGAGCGGCCGTAGCCTGGCCCTGCTGCACATCGACCTGGACCGCTTCAAGGTGCTCAACGACAGCCTCGGTCATGAAGGGGCGGATCAACTGTTGCGCCAGGTCAGCCGCCGCCTGACCCAGGCCGTGCCGGAGGCCGACACCATCGCGCGCCTGGCGGGTGATGAGTTCGCGGTGATCCTCGACGCCTATGGAAGCGTCGCCAACCTCGCGCGCCAGGCCAGCCGCCTGCTCGGCAAGCTGCGCATGCCGATGACCGTGGGCGGCCACGAGCTGGTGATCAGCGGCTCTCTGGGCATCAGCCTGCTGCCGGACAACGCGCGCGATATTTCCGCCCTCATCAGCCAGGCCAACATGGCCATGCAGCATGCCAAGCATCTGGGCGGCAACACCTTCCAGTTCTTCACCGACAACCTCCAGGCTTGCACCCTGGAGCGTCTTCAGATGGAGAACCAGCTGCGCAAGGCCATCGAGGAAGGCCAGCTGGAGGTCTTCTACCAGCCCAAGCTGGGCCTGGCCGACAACAGCCTGAATGCGGCGGAGGCGCTGGTGCGCTGGCGCCATCCGCAGCAGGGGCTGGTGCCGCCGGGGGACTTCATTGGTCTTGCCGAGGAAACCGGGCTGATCGCCCCCATCGGCGAATTCGTGCTGCGCCAGGCCTGCCAGCAGGCCCGCGAATGGCAGCGCCAGGGCCTGGCGGATATCCGCGTCTCGGTGAACCTGTCGATGCACCAGTTGCGCCAGGGCAACCTGGTCAGCCTGGTACGCCAGGTGCTGGAGGAAACCGGCCTGCAGGCCCGCCTGCTGGAGCTGGAGCTGACCGAAAGCCACCTGCTGGAAAATGTCGAGAACGTCATCGCCACCTTCCACCAGCTGCGCCAGATCGGTGTGAAGCTGGCCATCGACGACTTCGGCACCGGCTACTCGTCCCTGAGCTACCTCAAGCGCTTCCCGGTGGACTACGTGAAGATCGACCAGACCTTCATCCGCGACCTCTCCGCCGGCAGCGAGGACGCTGCCATCACCCGCGCGATCATCGCCATGGCCCACAGCCTGGAGCTGAAGGTGGTGGCGGAGGGTGTGGAAAACCACGAGCAGCTCAGCTTCCTGCGTAGCCAGCGCTGCGACGAGATCCAGGGCTACCTGATCAGCCCGCCGGTGGAAGCGCCCCAGTTCGTGCGGCTGCTCAAGGAGCAGGCGGCAGCGCTCTGGCGCTGATCAGTCGGGCGGGGCGATGGGTATCGCTCCGCTCGCGGAACGCCGCCCGACCCATCCTACGGTCAGGCGCTGGCGGCTGTGCGGCTATTGCCGTTGCTGAACCAGCGCAGGAGCAGGGCGTTCTCCAGGTCCGCGCCAGCGGGCAGCGGCAGGTACAGGGTGTGGCCGTCGCCCGGGGCCACCGCCTTGCGCTCGCCATAGCGGTTTTCCAGGGCTTCCAGGCGGAAGTCCAGGTTGCCCTGCGGGGTCATCAGTTGCAGGCGGTCGCCGACGGCGAAGTGGTTTTTCACCCGCACCTCCGCCAACCCTTGGCGAACCACCCCGGTCAGCTCGCCGACGAATTGCTGGCGCTCCGACAGCGAGTAGCCGTGCTCGTAGTTCTGGTACTCGTCGTGCACGTGGCGACGCAGGAAACCTTCGGTGTAGCCACGGTTGGCCAGTGATTCGAGATCGTCCATCAGGCTGCGATCGAAGGGGCGGCCGGCGCGGGCGTCGTCGATGGCCTTGCGATAGGCCTGGGCGGTGCGCGCCACATAGAAGTGCGACTTGGTGCGACCCTCGATCTTCAGCGAATGCACGCCCATCTGCAGCAAACGCTCCACGTGGTGCACGGCGCGAAGGTCCTTGGAGTTCATGATGTAGGTGCCGTGCTCGTCCTCCCAGGCGGACATCAGTTCGCCGGGACGATTGGCTTCCTCCAAGAGGACCACCTGGTCGCTCGGCTGGCCGCAGCCGAGGGTGGGCACTACTTGCCCCAATTCGTCCTCATGGGCGGGCTTGGCGTCGTACTGCCAGCGGCAGGCGTTGGTGCAGGTGCCCTGGTTGGGGTCGCGGTGATTGAGGTAGCCGGAGAGCAGGCAGCGGCCGGAATAGGCCATGCACAGGGCGCCGTGGACGAAGACCTCCAGTTCCATGCCCGGCACCTGCTGGCGAATTTCGCCGATTTCCTCCAGTGACAGCTCGCGGGACAGGATCACCCGGCTCAGTCCCTGCTGCTGCCAGAACGTCACGCTGGCCCAGTTCACCGCGTTGGCCTGTACCGAGAGGTGGATGGGCATCTGCGGGAAATGCTTGCGAACCAGCATGATCAGGCCGGGATCGGACATGATCAGCGCGTCAGGCTCCATGGCGATCACCGGTTCCAGGTCCTTGAGGAAGGTGCGCAGCTTGGCGTTGTGCGGGGCGATGTTCACCACCACGTAGAAGCGTTTGCCGGCGGCGTGGGCCTCCTGGATGCCGAGGGCCAGGTTGGCGTGGTCGAATTCATTGTTGCGTACCCGCAGGCTGTAGCGCGGCTGGCCGGCGTAGACGGCATCGGCGCCGTAGGCGAAGGCGTAGCGCATGGCCTTGAGGGTGCCGGCGGGGGAGAGCAGTTCGGGGCTGTGCATGGCGCGGCTCGCGGAGTCTGGAGGACGGGCGCGCGATTCTAGGGAGGGTGGCGGGGAGAAATATTGCTCTGGAGCAATGGGGCTGCAGCAGAACGTCCTTCGTAGGTTGGTCCGAGCGAAGCGAGGCCCAACGTTGGCCGGTCCAACCTCTGCCTGTTGGGCTTCGCTGCGCTCTGCACCAACCTACCGTCGCCCGGTCAGTCGTGCCAGGCGCGGCCGTGCGGTTCCAGCAGGCTGTGGGCCTGTTCCGGGCCGGTGGAGCCGGCGGGGTAGGGGCGCGGGCTCTGGTAGTGCTCGTGCCAGCCTTCGAGGATGGGGTCGACCCAGCGCCAGGCGGCTTCCACTTCATCGCGGCGCATGAAGAGCGTCGAATCGCCCTCGATCACGTCCAGCAGCAGGCGCTCGTAGGCATCCCAGCGGCGCTGGTGGCTGAAGGCCTTGGCCAGGTTCAGGTCCAGCTCCACCGGCTCCAGGTTCATGCCCTTGCCGGGGCTCTTGGCCATCAGTTGCAGGCTGATGCGCTCTTCCGGCTGCAGGCGGATCAAGAGGCGATTGGCCTCGCCGTCGGCGAACAGGCGATGGGGCACCGGCTTGAACTGGATGACGATCTCCGAGTACTTGCGCGCCAGGCGCTTGCCGGTGCGCAGGTAGAAGGGCACGCCGGCCCAGCGCCAGTTGTCGATCTCTGCCTGCACGGCGACGAAGGTCTCGGTGTCGCTGTCGTTGTCGACGTTCTTCTCGAAGTAGTAGGCGGGCACTTCCTGGCCGCCGATCTTGCCGGCGCTGTATTGGCCGCGCACCGTCTTGTCGCGCACATCCTGGCCGGAGACGGGTTTCAGTGCCTCGAGGATCTTCACCTTCTCGTTGCGCACCGCCTCGGCGTCGAAGCGCACCGGCGCCTCCATGGCCACTAGGCAGAGCAGCTGCAGCAGGTGATTCTGCACCATGTCGCGCATGGCCCCGGAGCGGTCGTAGTAGGCGCCGCGGTTCTCCACGCCGAGGGTTTCGCAGACGCTGATCTGGACATGGTCGACATGCCCGGCGCGCCAGATCGGCTCGAACAGGCCGTTGGCGAAGCGCAGGGCCATCAGGTTCTGCACGGTTTCCTTGCCCAGGTAGTGGTCGATGCGGAATACCTGGGATTCGTCGAACACCTTGCCGATGGCGGCGTTGATCGCACGGGCTGAATCCAGCGAATGGCCGATGGGCTTCTCCAGCACGATGCGCGATTGCGGGGTGGCCATGCGGGCGATGGACAGGTGCGCGGCGATGTCCTCGAACAGGTCGGGTGCGGTGGCCAGGTAGTACACCCGCCCGCAGCCGGGATCGGGCCCCAGGTAGCGGGCCAGGCGGCCGAAGTCGGCGCTCTGGGACACGTCCATGGCGAAGTAGTCCAGGCGTTCGGAGAAGCCGCGCCAGGCCTCGGCGGTGAAGTCTGCGCGAGCCACCTGGGCCCGGCAGCGGCGCTCGGCCAGGGCGCGGAAGCCATCGCGGTCGAGGGTATTGCGGGCCAGCGCGAGGATGCGCATCTGGGGATGCAGGCGTCCTTCGCGATGCAGGTGATAGAGGGCCGGAAGCAACTTGTGCAGGGCGAGATCGCCGGTGCCGCCGAAGACGAGCATGTCGCAGGAGCTGGTCAAGGATGTGCTCTCCCTTCCTTGCACACGGAGAAAAAGTGGTTCAACTGGGCGCAGAAGCGGCTCATGTAGTATAACTACAAGATCACTACAGCCTGGTTCAGCCGATCATAACCGAGTCGAGAGCCGTTGCATGACGGAAGAATCCGGCAAGAACCCCATTCCAGATAGAGCCCGCCCTGTGAACCTGCTGCAACATATCGCCCAGTCGCGCCATCTGTTACGCAAGTCGGAACTGAAAGTCGCCGACCACGTCCTGCTCGATCCCGCAGCGGTCATGCACAGCTCCATGGCCGATCTGGCCCAGGGCGTCGGGGTCAGCGAGCCGACCATCGTGCGCTTCTGCCGCGCCATCGGCTGCGGCGGCTTCCAGGACCTCAAGCTGAAACTGGCGCAGAGCCTGGCCGCCGGCGCCAGCTTCGGCCAGTTCGCGATACACGAAGATGATTCGGTCGCGGACTTCAGCCTGAAGATCTTCGACACCACCCTGCACACCCTGATGGAAGTCCGCGAGAAGCTCGACCCGGAAGCCCTGCAGCGCGCCATCGGCGCCTGCGCCCAGGCCCAGCGCGTGGAGTTCTACGGTTTTGGCGCTTCCGGTGCGGTGGCGGCCGACGCCCAGCACAAGTTCTTCCGCCTGCTGCTCACCGCGGCGGCCTATTCCGACCCGCACATGCAGGCGATGTCGGCGGTCACCCTGAAGCCTTCCGACGTGGCCATCTGCATTTCCCAGTCGGGCCGCTCCAAGGACCTGCTGATCACCGCCAACCTGGTGCGTGAAGCCGGCGCGACCCTGATCACCCTGTGCCCGAGCCAGACTCCCCTGGCGGATCTCGCCACGGTAAACCTCGCTATCGACGTGCAGGAAGACACCGAGATCTACACCCCGCTCACCTCGCGCATCGCCCACCTGGTGGTGATCGACGTGCTCGCCATGGGCGTTGCCATGGCCCGTGGCCCGAGTCTGGTGAACCACCTCAAGAGCGTGAAGCGAAGCCTGCGCAGCCTGCGCCTGTCGCCCAAATCGGTGAAGAGCGCCGACGACTGATCCCAGGCCAGTTCAGGGGAACCCGGCCCGTTCTGCTCAGGCCAGCCCCTGACGCACGAGCAACCGCTCTATCGCATCGATAAAGGGCCCGCTGCCCGGCCAACTGGTGATCCGTCCCAGCGGTCGACCGTGGTAGAGGACGACGAAGGTGGGCACCCCGTGCAAGCCATAGCGCAGCGCCAGCGCCGGGTCTTCGTCCACTTCGTCGTGCAGCCAGCGCACCTGCGGCCACTGGCAGCGTTCCTGGGTGCGCAACAGGTCGTGCTTGGCCACGTCGCAGAGGGGGCAGTCGTCCTGCCAGAGGTAGAGCAGCACCAGCTTCTGCCGTTCGCTGGCCAGTACGTCATCGATGATGCTGGCGCGCACCCGTTGGATCGGAAAGCGTTGGAAGAACTCGACGGCATTGCTCATGGCGTCCTCCAGCGGCGTTACCCGTCTACTGCTGAGCAAAGTCCGGCCCCGGTAGTCTGTCCAGCGGCCTGAAACTCCCGCTTCACCACAGATTCACCGAGCCTTCGCGAAAGCGTCACAGGCGCGGGTGATCCTGCGCCTGTCAGCCTGCTTCCGAACCCACCCTGGGAGAGACGCCATGCACCGCTTTCACGATGAATCCGTACATCTGGACAGCAAGACCCGGCGCAAACTGGAGGACCAACGGCGTATGCAGTTCCGCCGCGCCATCGAAGACCGAGTCGAGCAACGCCGCCTGCAAGTGGAGTGCTCGGACTATCCCTACCCCGAATTGATCGCTGTTAACTACCTGTTGTCGTCAAAGGCAGTGCGCCGGAAAAACGGTGCGAAAGCGCGCTGATCTGGGCGCGTTCTTCACGGATAAAGGCTAAAAACGCCTGGGCGACCGGCGACAGCCGCTTGCCCTTGGCGTGTACCGCGCACCAGCTCCGGTAAAGCGGCAGCTCCTCCACCGGCAGCTCCCGCAGCAGCCCCGTTGCCAGTTCCAGGCTCACGGCGTGGCGCGGGATCAGGGCGATCCCCAGGTCCGCCACCACGCACTCCTTCTGCGCATCCAGTGACGCCACTTCCATGGTCTGGGCGAAGTGCGCGCGCTTCTGCTGGAAGTATTCCTCGCAGGCCTTACGGGTGCCCGAGCCGGCCTCGCGAACCAGCAGCGTGTAAGGCTCCAGGTCCTTCAGGGTCAGCTTGGCGGCATTGCACAGCGGGTGACCCGGCGGCGCCACGGCCACGATCGGGTTGTTCAGGAAGGGCAGGAACTCAAGGGCCATGTCCTGGGGCACCAGGGACATGATCACCAGGTCGTCGCGGTTATCCGAAAGGCGCTTGATGACCTGGGCGCGGTTGGTCACCACCAGGTGCAGGCTGACGTCCGGGTGCTGTTCGCGGAAGGCAGCGAACAGGTGCGGAACGAAGTACTTGGCGCTCGACTCTACCGCCAGGTTGAGCTGGCCCTGCAGCGAGCCCTGCAGATCCGAGAGCTGCATGTCCAGGCTGGCCAGGCGCTGGAAGATGTCGTTGCTGGCGCGCATCAGCGCCTCGGCCGCCTCGGTCACGTAGAGCTTCTTGCCGACGTACTCGAACAGCGGCTGGCCCACCAGTTCTTCGAGCTGGCGGATTTGCAGGCTGACGGCCGGTTGGGTCAGGGCCATTTCTTCGGCCGCCCGGCTGTAGGAGCGGCTTTCGAACACGGCTCGGAACACCTGGAGCTGGCGCAGGGTCATGCGCAGCAATGTCTTGCGCATCGGTGGGTGGCCTCGCGGATGGGCAGGGGTGGCTGACTATAAGACGATCCTAATGGATAACCCAATAATTATTGATTGGGGTTATTCACGTCGAGGGCGTAGGGTAATGACGCGACCGCTTCACGATCAGCGGTCACTCAACGACCGGCCCAGCCGTTCGCCTGTTCACTTGGTCGAGGGAAAACTCGTGATCAAGAAAATCCTGATCGCCAACCGTGGTGAGATCGCCGTCCGCATCGTGCGCGCTTGCGCCGAAATGGGCATCCGCTCGGTGGCCATCTACTCCGATGCCGACCGGCACGCCCTGCACGTCAAGCGCGCCGATGAGGCCTACAGCATCGGCGACGATCCGCTGGCGGGCTACCTGAACCCGCGCAAATTGGTGAACCTGGCGGTCGAGACTGGCTGCGATGCCCTGCACCCGGGCTACGGTTTCCTCTCCGAGAACGCCGAGCTGGCGGAAATCTGCGCCGAGCGCGGGATCAAGTTCATCGGCCCAAGCGCCGAAGTGATCCGCCGCATGGGCGACAAGACCGAAGCGCGCCGCAGCATGATCAAGGCCGGCGTACCGGTCACCCCCGGCACCGAAGGCAACGTCGCTGACCTCGCAGAAGCGCTGCGCGAAGGCGAGCGCATCGGCTACCCGGTGATGCTCAAGGCCACCTCCGGTGGTGGCGGTCGCGGCATCCGTCGTTGCAACAGCCGCGAGGAGCTGGAACAGGCCTACCCGCGCGTGATCTCCGAAGCCACCAAGGCCTTCGGCTCGGCTGAAGTCTTCCTCGAGAAGTGCATCGTCAACCCGAAGCACATCGAAGCGCAGATCCTCGCCGACTCCTTCGGCAACACCGTGCACCTGTTCGAGCGCGACTGCTCGATCCAGCGCCGCAACCAGAAGCTCATCGAAATCGCCCCGAGCCCGCAGCTCACCCCCGAGCAGCGTGCCTACATCGGTGACCTCGCCGTGCGCGCGGCCAAGGCCGTGGGCTACGAGAACGCCGGTACCGTGGAGTTCCTGCTCGCCGAGGGCGAGGTGTACTTCATGGAAATGAACACCCGCGTGCAGGTGGAACACACCATCACCGAGGAAATCACCGGCATCGACATCGTCCGCGAGCAGATCCGCATCGCTTCGGGCCTGGAACTGTCGGTCAAGCAGGACGACATCATCCACCGCGGCTTCGCCCTGCAGTTCCGCATCAACGCCGAGGACCCGAAGAACAACTTCCTGCCGTCCTTCGGCAAGATCACCCGCTACTACGCGCCTGGCGGCCCCGGCGTTCGCACCGACACCGCGATCTACACCGGCTACACCATCCCGCCGTACTACGACTCCATGTGCCTGAAGCTGATCGTCTGGGCACTGACCTGGGAAGAAGCGCTGGACCGTGGCCTGCGTGCGCTGGACGACATGCGCGTGCAGGGTGTGCGGACCACCGCGCCCTACTACCAGGAAATCCTGCGCAATCCCGAGTTCCGCAGCGCCGAGTTCAACACCAGCTTCGTCGAGAGCCATCCGGAGCTGACCCAGTACTCGATCAAGCGCAACCCGTCGCACCTGGCCATCGCCATCGCCACCGCCATCGCCGCCCACGCCGGCCTGTAGGGGAAGGATTCAGAACATGAGCAAGAAGATCTCGATCACCGATACCATCCTGCGCGATGCGCACCAGTCCCTGCTGGCCACCCGCATGCGCACCGAAGACATGCTTCCGATCTGCGACAAGCTCGACAAGGTCGGCTACTGGTCGCTGGAAGTCTGGGGCGGCGCCACCTTCGACGCCTGCGTGCGCTTCCTCAAGGAAGACCCGTGGGAGCGCCTGCGCAAGCTCAAGGCCGCCCTGCCCAACACCCGCCTGCAGATGCTCCTGCGCGGCCAGAACCTGCTGGGCTACCGCCACTACGGCGACGACGTGGTCCGTGCCTTCGTTGCCAAGGCGGCGGTCAACGGCATCGACGTGTTCCGCATCTTCGACGCGATGAACGACGTGCGTAACCTGCGCGTTTCCATCGAAGCGGTGAAGGCTGCCGGCAAGCACGCCCAGGGCACCATTGCCTACACCACCAGTCCGGTGCACACCATCGATGCCTTCGTGAACCAGGCCAAGACCATGGCGGCCATGGGCGTCGACTCCATCGCCATCAAGGATATGGCCGGCCTGCTGACCCCGTACGCCACCGGCGACCTGGTCAAGGCCCTGAAGGACGCCCTGCCGCTGGAAGTGGTCGTGCACTCCCACGACACCGCTGGCGTGGCCAGCATGTGCCAGCTGAAGGCTATCGAGAACGGCGCCGACCGTATCGACACCGCCATCTCCAGCATGGCCTGGGGCACCAGCCACCCGGGCACCGAGTCGATGGTTGCCGCCCTGCGCAACACCCCCTTCGACACCGGCCTGGACCTGGAACTGATCCAGGAAATCGGCATGTACTTCCACGCCGTGCGCAAGAAGTACCACCAGTTCGAAAGCGAATTCACCGGCGTGGACACCCGCGTGCAGGTCAACCAGGTTCCGGGCGGCATGATCTCCAACCTGGCCAACCAGCTGAAGGAGCAGGGCGCCCTCAACCGCATGGCCGAAGTGCTGGAAGAAATCCCGCGCGTGCGTGCCGACCTCGGCTACCCGCCCCTGGTGACCCCGACCTCGCAGATCGTCGGTACCCAGGCCTTCTTCAACGTGCTGGCCGGCGAGCGCTACAAGACCATCACCAACGAAGTGAAGCTCTACCTGCAGGGCCGCTACGGCAAGGCCCCGGGCGAGATCAACGAGCAGCTGCGCCGCCAGGCCATCGGCAACGAAGAAGTCATCGACGTGCGCCCGGCCGACCTGATCAAGCCCGAGCTGGACAAGCTGCGCGCCGACATCGGCAGCCTGGCCAAGTGCGAAGAGGACGTGCTGACCTTCGCCATGTTCCCGGACATCGGCCGCAAGTTCCTCGAAGAGCGCGAAGCCGGCACCCTGAAACCTGAAGAGCTGCTGCCCATCCCCAATGGCCAGGGTGCAGCCCCGGTCGGCGTCGAAGGCACTCCGACCGAGTTCGTGGTGGACGTGCACGGCGAGAGCTACCGCATCGACATCACCGGTGTCGGTGTGAAGAGCGACGGCAAGCGTCACTTCTACCTCGCCATCGACGGCATGCCGGAAGAAGTGGTGTTCGAGCCGCTCAACGCGTTCATCGGCGGCGCCAGCAACAAGCGCAAGCAGGCCAGCGCCCCAGGCGATGTCAGCACCACCATGCCGGGCAACATCGTCGACGTGCTGGTGAAGGAAGGCGACCAGGTGAAAGCCGGTCAGGCCGTTCTGATCACCGAAGCGATGAAGATGGAAACCGAAGTCCAGGCGCCCATCGCCGGCACCGTCAAGGCCATCCACGTGGCCAAGGGCGATCGCGTGAACCCGGGCGAGATCCTGATCGAAATCGCCTGATTGCTCCGGCGATAGTCCCCGTAGGGAGCCGCAAGGCTCCCTTTTTTTGTCCGAGAAATTGGCGAGCTCGTTCCGTGCAGCAGGTCGATGTCTTTGGCTCGGTCGGGGTCGTAGGGTGCGCTGTGCGAACCGATTCCGGGAGCCACCACGGCATCAGGTCAAACCGCCGGTGCGCAACCGGATCAGTGGCATCCTGTCAGACCCTGCAAATCCCTGCTTGGCGCCGTCTGAATATGGCAATGACGATTTCTGATTTCCATCATCGAGGACCGGATCCCTAGCCTGCGCGCATCTCCAATTGCGGGAGCAGGTCCATGCCCCTTCACCCCATGCGCGACGTTCCGCCCGCGCCGCCTGCCGGCAAGCCTATTTTTCTCTCGGCCTGGCTGGCCGTGGCCCGGTTGCAGCCAATCCTGGACCGGCAGGAATGCATCATCGGCTTCGAGAACCTGGCGCGCTTCGACGGTACCGGCAAGCTGCCCATCTACAAGTTGTCCGACGACCTATTGCACAGCGTTACCCTGGAGCTGCTGCTGGGGCTGCGCATGCGTTGCCTGCTCGACACCCATTACCACCGCCAACTGAACGACCAGCGCGGCGGGCAGGCAATGGTGCGGCACTTCGTCAATGTCGAGAAGCGCAGCCTGGCCAAGCCGGCGATGGTCGACGAACTGATCGAAAGCGCTGCCGACCTGCTCAGCACGGGTGCCCAACTGGTGGTCGAGGTCACCGAGCGCCCGCTGGAAGCCCCGGAGGCGTTCAAGGCCTACATGAATGGGCTGATCCGTCTGCGGCAGGAGGGCGTGCAGGTCGCCCTCGATGACTACGACATCCATTCCCCCATCCACTGGGAGCTCGACCTGGGCTTGTGCGACGTGGTGAAGCTCGATCTCTTCGACCTGGGCCTCGCCTGGCGCAGAGACGAGGCCTTCATGTCGGATCACTATGCCGGCCTCATGGAAAGGCTCTACCAGTTCATCCACCGCTACCCCGTGGAGCTGGTCGCCGAAAGAGTCGAGACTGACTGGCAGTACGAGGTGGCCAAGGGGCTTCCGTTCAAGCTGTTCCAGGGCTACCGGCTTGGCCGGCCGGAGCGGGTCTGACAGCTGGGCGGGGGCGTCGAATCGTCCCGATTCTGCTGATCGTTCTCCTGCTCGCGGGCTGTGCCACGGCACCGCCGCGCAACTACGTCCTGGGGTTCATTCCCTGGGGACGGGTCACCTCCGCCTACGGTTACGCCCAGGCGCTCGATGGCACCTGGGACGACTATCAGCGGGCGACAGGAGACGGCGGCTCACGGAGCGATTTCGACGATGCCACCGACTTCATCGGCTGGTACACCGACGCCAGCAATCGCCACCTGGGGCTCTCGAAATGGGATGCCTACAACCAGTACCTGGCCTATCACGAGGGGCGGGGCGGATTCCGGCGCGGCAGCTACCGCCAGAAACCCTGGCTGATGCAAGTGGCGCGCAAGGTCGAGCGCCAGTCCGCTACCTATGGTCAGCAATTGCAGCAATGCCGCGCGGAGCTGGAAGAGGGGCGGGGCTGGTGGCCATTCTGAACTGCGGCGCCTGTGGTGGGCTGAAGCCTGTGGGAGCGAATTCATTCGCGAAGCCCACCGTTCCGGACGGTTTCCCTGTAGGGGCGAATTCATTCGCCAAGGGCAGCTCTGCTGCCCCCGACGAAGTCATTGGCGGACACTCAGTCCACCATCTCCCCGCACAGATCCACGGCAAACCACTGCTCCACTTCTTCCTGGCGCATGCCGACGCCGAGCAGGGAGAACAGCTTGCCCAGCGCGGCCTCGCGGGTCATGCCGCCGGCCGGCACCAGGCCGGTGGCCAGCAACTGGCTGCCGGCGGCGTACACGCCCGCCTGCATATGCCCGGCCGGGCACTGGCTGATGGCTGCCAGCACCACACCGCGCTGGTGGGCGGCGCGCAGGACGTCGAGCAGCGCCTTGTCGTCGGACGGGCCGGTGCCGCTGCCGTAGCACTCCAGCAAGAGGCCCTGCACGCCGCTGCCCAGCAGTGCCTCCACATGGCTCGCCGCCACACCGGGGAAGAGCGGCAGCACCGCGAGGTTCACCGGCTGGCGCGGGCTGCGGTAATCCAGGCCGGCGGGAATCCGGCCGGCGCGCTCGCCCTCCCGTGGGCGCGGCAGTACGGCGAAGGCGTCGAAGGCCTCCGAGCGCAGCTTGCTGGCGCGGGCGCCGTGCAGCAGCTCGCCATTGAAGAAGAGATGTACTCCGGGTGCGACTCCCGCCTGCAGCGCACGGATGGCGCCCAGCAGGTTCGGCCAGGCATCGCTGCCGTCGCTACCGGCCGGCAGCATGGCGCCGGTCAGCACCACGGGTACCGGCAGGCCCAGCATCAGGAAGCCGAGGGCCGCCGCGCTGTAGGCCAGGGTGTCGGTGCCGTGCAGCAGCAGCACGCCGTCGTGGCCGCGTTCTACCGCGTCGACTATCGCATCGCGCATGGCCAGCCAGTTGGCCTGGCGCATGTTGGCGCTATCGATCAGCGGCAGCAGTTCCTGGAAGTGCCAATCCAGTGCCACTCCCTGGTCGTCCAGCTGCTCGCGCATGCGTGCCTCGAAGCCGCTGGCCGGGGCCAGGCCTTCAGGGGTCTGCAGCATGCCGATGGTGCCGCCGGTGTAGAGCACGAAAAGGTTCTTCACAGCATTCATGGGTCTGGAAAACTCGATTAAAGCAGGGTGCAGAAACGACAGTGCCGCTCCCCGCATCAGCGGTGGAGCGGCACCAGGTACTACCGGAACGCGCGATCAGCGGTGGCTTTGCGCCAGACCGTGAGCGACGGGGATGGTGTCCTCGCTCGGCGCCGGGTTGGCCGGCCATGCGTCGCGGTCCAGGTCCAGGTCAGCGAACTTGGCGGAGTCGAACACCGGCTGGTTGATGCCCGCCTTGCGCTGCTCGTCGTAGTCGCGCATCACCCGCAGGCCGACCTTGATCAGCATGGCCAGGGCCAGCAGGTTGACGAACGCGAGGCAAGTCATGGTGATGTCGGCGAAGGCGAATACGGTGCCCAGGTTCTGCATGGAACCCCAGCAGATCAGTGCCAGCACCAGGCCACGGTAGCTCAGCAGGGCGGCGCGGCTGCGGCCGGCAAGGAACTGCAGGGCGTTCTCGCCGAGGTAGTAGTTGTACAGGATGCAGGTGAAGACGAAGAGGCTCAGCGCGACGCTGATGAACACGCGGCCCCATTCACCGACCACGGCGGCCAGGGAGTTCTGGGTCAGCACGATGCCGTCGCCTTCGAAGCCCGGGGTGTAGAAGCCGGACAGCAGGATCAGCAGTGCGGTGCAGGTGCAGATCACGAAGGTGTCGAGGAACACGCTGAACGCCTGGACCACGCCCTGGGCGGCCGGGTGCTTCACGGCAGCCACGGCGGCGACGTTGGGCGCACTGCCCAGGCCCGCTTCGTTGGCGAACACGCCGCGCTTCACGCCCATCACGATGGCGCTGCCCAGCAGGCCGGCGAAGGCAGGCTCAAGGCCGAAGGCGCTCTTCACGATGGTGACCAGCATGTCCGGCACCAGCTCGATCTGGGAAATGATCACGTAGCAGGTGACGGCGATGTAGGCCAGGGTCTTGACCGGTACCAGCAGGTCGGACACCGAGGCGATGCGCTTGATGCCGCCGACGAACACCAGGCCCAGGAGCACGGCCAGGCCGATACCGGTGTACTGCACCGGCAGACCGAAGGCGTTTTCCAGGGAGTGGGTCACGGTGAAGGCTTGCAGGCCGTTGAAGGCGAAGCCGTAGGTCACCAGCAGCAGCACGGCGAAGGTCAGCGCCATCCAGCGCAGCTTCAGGCCATGCTGGATGTAGTAGGACGGGCCGCCGCGGTACAGGCCGTCGCCATCGGCGCGCTTGTAGACCTGGGCCAGGGTGCACTCGAAGAAGCTGCTGGACATGCCGACCAGTGCGGTGACCCACATCCAGAACACGGCGCCGGGGCCGCCGAGGGTTACGGCCAGGCCGACACCGGCGATGTTACCGGCGCCAACGCGGCCGGCGAGGCTCAGCATCAGGGCCTGGAAGGAGCTCAGCTGGCCGGCCTGGCCACGGATGGATTCCTTGAACACGCTGAACATGTGGCCGAAGTGGCGGAACTGGACGAAGCGGGAGCGGAGGGTGAAATAGGTGCCGAGCCCGACGATGAGCACGATGAGCACTTTCCCCGAGAGGAAGTCGTTGATCACTTCAAGCATGAGTGAGACCTCGATTCTTATTTTGTTCGCGTGATGGACGAAGGCTTCGGGCGGACACGCCTCTGCCGTTGCCGCGCATGGTTGGGGAATGCGACATATCAGACAATTTCGCGGCTTTATTCGACGTGATGCGACTTGATGCTATAGTCGCGCCACTTGCAACAGGGGGTAACGGGCGGTGTCGGACAATCTTGGCGAAAACCTCAAGCTACTGTGCAGTCACTACCGCTCTATCTCGGAGGTTTGCCGCAAGCTGGCGATCAACCGCGCCCAGTTCAACAAGTACCTGAGCGGGCAGAGCCACCCGACCGCCTACAACCTCAAGCGCATCGGTGATTTTTTCGGCGTCGAGGACTACGAACTGGCCCTGCCGACCGAACAGTTCGCCCGACTGATCGGCGTTCGCCAATCAGAAAGCCTTGCCCGCGCCAACGACCCGCTGCTCAGCCTGCTGCAGCCCTTGCGCGAGCATTCCGGCAACCTGTCGCGCTACTGCGGCTATTACTTCGAATACTCCAACTGCATGTCCGTGCCGGGCACGGTGCTGCTGTCGCTGGTGCACCTGTGGGAAGAGGACGGCAACTTCCTCTTCGAGCGCCAGGAGCGTCAGGAGCGCTCCAGCAGCCTGGACGCACAGGCTGAGGACTGGGTGCGCTGCCGCTACCTCGGCGCGGCCTTCCAGCTGCAGGATCGCCTGTTCCTGGTGGACTACGAATCGCTCACCTTGAACGAGATGAGCCAGACCATCCTCATTCCCAGTTACAAAAGCCGTATTACGCGCCTCAATGGCCTGAAGACCGGCGTCTCCAGCGGCGACCGCCGCAACCCGGCCTGCACCCGCGTGGTCTGGGAATTCCTCGGCCCGGAAATCAACCGCGTCGCCGCCTACCGCCAAGTGAAGCTCTACCGCCCCGACGATCCCCGCATCGACGACGACGTGCGCCAGCGCCTGGATGTGGCGCCGCTCAAGAACGGGTTGTTCGAGATCGAGTGAGGGGTTGGGCAGGCCTGCGGCCTGCATCGCGAATAAATTCGCCCCCACAGAAAAGGCGGCTCCTACCCTGTGCGGGCGACTTCAGTCGCGAAAGTACCGCGCAGCGGTCCCCTGGCTCAACGCCTGAACCCTTCTAGCGATCGGCGCTGCCGCCCCTCCCCATCGAAGTTATCCACAGACAGCCAGCGCTCGAACGCTTCCCGGCACTTCGGCCATTCGCCGTCGATGATGGAGAACCAGGCGGTATCGCGGTTCTGGCCTTTTACGATCATGTGCTGGCGGAACAGCCCTTCATAGCTGAAGCCCAGGCGCTCGGCAGCGCGCATGGAGCGGGCGTTCTGCGCGTTGCACTTCCATTCCAGGCGGCGGTAGCCGAGGTCGTCGAAGGCGTGGCGGGCCAGCAGCCAGACCGCTTCGGTGGAGCCCGGCGTGCGCTGCATGGCCTTGCCGAAGGCAATGTGGCCGATCTCGATGACGCCGTCCTTCGGGGCGATGCGCAGGTAGCTGAGCACCCCCAGGGCGCGGCCGCTGGCGAGGTCAACGACCGTATAGAAAAGCGGATCGCGGCTGGCGGCGTTGCCCTTCAGCCAGGCGTCGAAGGGCTCGCGGCTGGCGAAGGGGCCGTAGGGTAGGTAGTCCCACAGCGCCGGGTCGGGGCCTTGCAGGCCTTCCCAGAGATCATCGCCGTGACGAGCGGTATCCAGCGCTTCCAGGCGGACGAAGCGGCCGGTCAGCGAGGAGTGGTCGGGAGCGGGGAGGGGCTGCCAATGGCTCAGGTCCTGGTTGCTCATGCTGCTCTCCGGTCAAAGGATCTTGCGGTACTGGACGAAGCCGGAACGGTCGGCGATGCGGTCATAGAGCTGCATGGCGTCGGTGTTGGTTTCGTGGGTCAGCCAGTGGACCCGCGAGGCGCCGGCGGCACGGGCCCCGGCGTAGACGTATTCGATCAGCTGACGGCCGATGCCGCCGCCGCGCACGCCTTCGGCGACGTACAGGTCCTGCAGGTAGCAGTAGTCGCCTACCGTCCAGCAGCTGCGGTGGTAGATGAAGTGCACCAGGCCCACGGCCTCGCCATTGCGCCAGGCCAGGGCGGCGTTCATCGGCTCGGCCGGATCGAGGAAGCGCTGCCAGGTCACGGCGGTGGTCTCGGCGGGGATTTCAGTCTTGTAGAAGCGCTGGTAGCCCTGCCAGAGCGGTAGCCAGGCGGCGTGGTCGGCGGCGCTGACCGGGCGGATTTCAAGCGGTGCGGCGGACATGGGTTTCTTCCTTGCTGGGGTCAGTCGATCAGGGTCATCCGCTCGGCCAGTTCGCGGTCGCGTGGGTTGGCGGATGCCGCCAGACCCTCGCGAACGCCAGCCTGGTCGGCGGCGGAACGGTTCTGGCCGAGCTTCCATTTGCCTTCCAGGCGGCGGATGGGCAGGGCGAAGCTGACGATGGCGCGGAGCATGCTGTCGAGGTATTCGCGGGGTGCCTCGTCCACCGCCCAGGGTTGCGGCCGGCCGGCTTCGTGGCGGTTGCTGAGGCGGCTGACCACCTGCAGCAGGCGCTCGGGGTCGTCGAATACCTCGGCCTGGCCCCAGGCATGCACGGCGATGTAGTTCCAGGTGGGCACGACCTTGCCGTGCTCCGCCTTGGCCGGGTACCAGGTGGGCGTGACGTAGGCGTCCGGGCCGGCGAATACCACCAGTGCCTCGGCGCCTTCGGCCAGGTCGCGCCAGTGCGGATTGGCGCGGGCGAAGTGGCCATAGAGCGTGCCGTATTCCCCTTCACCGGGCTCCAGTACCAGCGGCAGGTGGCTGGCCAGCAGGCCCTGGCTGCCTGCGCTGGTCAGCACGGCGAGGCCGGTGGCCTGCATCTGAGCATGGAGCTGGGCGAGGTCGTTCTGGCGGAAGGCGGAGGGGACGTACATGAAGGCTTCTCCTGGCGGAATGGCTCCATGCTAGGCAGGATATTGGACTGTTGTAAGAGCCATTTCCCGTCAGTTCGATAGAGCCAATCCGAGGCCCGAGCATGCCTGCCACGCCACCGCTTCCCGTCGACCTTTCCGGCATCCGCCTGGACCCCGGCCAGGGCCTGTCGCGCCAGCTCTACCAGGCCCTGCGCGAACGCATTCTCGACGGCCGTTTGGGCAGTCGCACACGCCTGCCCGCGACCCGCGACCTGGCGGCGCTGCTGGGAATTTCCCGTAACACCGTGACCCGTGCCTTCGACCAGCTCTACGCCGAAGGCTATGTGGAAGGCCGGGTGGGTGACGGCACCTATGTAGCCGAGTTATCCACAGCGCGCCCCGTACCCCAGCCACCGGTGGGGCCTGCGCCTGGCCCGGCGTTGCAGCGCTTGCAGGAGCACCACTTGCCGCCACCGGTCACGGGCGCGCCGAGGGCATTCCGCATCGGCGTGCCGGCCTTCGATCTGTTCCCTTTCGAAACCTGGGCGCGCCTGCAGGCGCGCTTCTGGCGCAAGCCATCGCCGGCGCGTCTGGGCTATGGCGACCCGGCGGGGGACTGGAACCTGCGCGAACTGGTGGCCGCCTACCTGCGTAGCAGTCGTGGGCTGTCCTGCGAGCCGGCGCAGGTAGTGATCACCTGCGGCGCCCAACAGGCCATCAGCCTCTGCGCCCAGTTGCTGGTGCAGCCCGGCGACCGTGTGGCCATCGAGAACCCCGGCTATCGCGCCGCCGGCCATGCCTTCGCCGTGGCGGGGGCCGAATTGTGCGGCGTGCCTGTGGATAACGACGGCCTGGACTGCGCCGCGCTGGCGCAGGTGGAGGATTGCCGGCTGGTCTACGTCACCCCTTCGCACCAGTACCCCACGGGCGTGACCCTGTCCCTGGCGCGGCGCCTGGAACTGCTGGAGTGGGCCGAACGCCGCGATGGCTGGATAGTCGAGGACGACTACGACGGCGAGTACCGCTACAGCGGAACCCCGCTGGCGCCCCTGGCTGCGCTGGATCGGCAGGGGCGGGTGATCTACGTCGGCACCTTCTGCAAGATCACTTTCCCAGCGCTGCGCCTGGGCTATCTGGTGCTGCCGCCAGCCCTGGCCGAATCCTTCGCCCGACGCCGCGCCCTGGATATGCGTCACTCGGAAATCGGCACCCAGGCGGTGATGGCCGAGTTCATCGCCGCCGGGCATTTCCAGCGCCACGTACGGCGCATGCGCCTGGCCGCCCGTGCCCGCCGTGATGCGCTGCTGCGTGACTGGCCCGACTCCATTCCCGGCTGCGCGCCCATGCCGCCGGTGGATGCCGGTTTGCACCTGTGCGTGCGGGTGAACAGCCTGGCGCGGGAACGGGAGCTGGTGAGTGCCGCCCGAGCGGCCGGGGTGGAGCTGAACGGCCTTAGCGAATACTGGCTGGAGAACAGCGTGGAGCCTGTGGATAACCGTGCCGGGCTGGTGCTGGGCTTTGCCGCGGTGCCGGAAGCGCAGATCGCCGAGGCAATCCGTACCCTCCGCAAGGCGTGGCACCTGTAGGAGCGAGCTTGCTCGCGAAGCGTTTTGTCGGGAGACATGGGTAACGGTTTTGTCCGCCATTCGCGAGCAGAGCTCGCTCCTACGAGGGGGTAGGTCTGATGCCGCCGGAGCACTTTTCCACAGGCAAAAAAAAGGATGGCTGGCGCCATCCTCGAAGGATGAAGGGGCGAGGCCCCTCCTGGTGAGTTCGTTTGCCCGATCAGCCCTTCAGCGGCACGAGGCGCGGGGCGATCATGTTTTCCGGGCGGAGGATGTCGGCCAGCATGGACTCGTCCAGCAGCTTCTCTTCGCGCACCAGTTCCAGCACGCCGCGGCCACTTTCCAGGGCTTCCTTGGCGATGCGGGTGGCGTTCTCGTAACCGATGTACGGGTTCAGCGCCGTGATCAGGCCGATGGAGTTTTCCATCAGGCGGCGGCAGTGCTCGACGTTGGCGGTGATGCCGACGATGCAGTGCTCGCGCAGCATGTCCATGGCGCGCTGGAGCAGGCGGATCGAGTCGAAGATCTTGTAGGCGATCAGCGGCTCCATCACGTTCAGCTGCAGCTGGCCGCCTTCGGCTGCCAGGGTCAGGGCCAGGTCGTTACCGATGACTTCGAAGGCCACTTGGTTGACGGCTTCCGGGATAACCGGGTTGACCTTGCCCGGCATGATCGAGCTGCCCGGCTGGCGCGGCGGCAGGTTGATCTCGTTGATGCCGGTACGCGGACCGCTGGAGAGCAGGCGCAGGTCGTTGCAGATCTTCGACAGCTTGACCGCGGTGCGCTTGAGCATGCCGGAGAACAGCACGAAGGCGCCCATGTCGGAGGTGGCTTCGATCAGGTCGGCAGCCGGAACGACCGGGTGGCCGCTGATGGCTGCCAGGCGCTCGACGGCCAGCTTCTGATAGCCCGGGTCGGCGTTGATGCCGGTGCCGATGGCGGTGCCGCCGAGGTTCACTTCGGTCAGCAGCTCGGGCGCCAGGCGACGCAGGCGGTCGAGGTCTTCGCCCAGGGTGGTGGCGAAGGCGTGGAATTCCTGGCCGAGGGTCATCGGCACGGCGTCCTGCAGCTGGGTACGGCCCATCTTCAGTACGTCGGCGAACTCTTTACCCTTGGCGGCGAAGGCCTGGATCAGGCTGTCGAGGCTGGCCAGCAGGGCGTCGTGGCCCAGCAGCAGACCGAGACGGATGGCGGTGGGGTAGGCGTCGTTGGTCGACTGCGCCATGTTCACGTCGTTGTTCGGGTGCAGGTGCTTGTACTCGCCCTTCTGCTTGCCCATGGCCTCCAGGGCGATGTTGGCGATCACCTCGTTGGCGTTCATGTTGGTGGAGGTACCGGCGCCACCCTGGATCATGTCCACCACGAACTGGTCGTGGAAGTCACCGCGGATCAGACGTGCACAGGCTTCGCTGATGGCGGCGTGCTTGTCGGCGCTGAGGTGACCGAGTTCCTTGTTGGCATCGGCGGCGGCCTGCTTGACCATGGCCAGGGCGATGACCAGCTTCGGGTAGTGCGACAGCGGTACGCCGGACAGGCGGAAGTTGTGAACCGCGCGCAGGGTCTGGATGCCGTAGTAAGCGTCAGCGGGTACTTCGAGGGTGCCGAGCAGGTCTTTTTCGATGCGGAAGGATGCAGCGGAGGACATGATGCAATTCATCTCTGGGAGAACACGGCCAGTGCCGCGATGCCCAATAATCTAGGCCTGTAGCCGTTTGTCGGCCAATGCTGTTATTCGCTGGGTCATGCACAATCGGCATAATGTCCACGTGACGCGGGTTGCACCGCGAACGTGCGCACCAAAATCGAGCATTCCGGAATACGCAGATGAACCTGGAAACCAAATGGCTGGAAGACTTCGTCGCCCTGGCCAACACCCGCAGCTTTTCCCAGGCCGCCGAGCGGCGCTTCGTCACCCAGCCGGCCTTCAGCCGACGTATCCGCAGTTTGGAAGCGGCGCTGGGGCTGACGCTGGTCAACCGCTCGCGCACCCCCATCGAGCTGACCGAGTCCGGGCAGCTGTTCCTGGTGACCGCGCGCAGCATGGTGGACCAGCTGGGTGAGGTGGTGCGTCACCTGCATCACCTGGAAGGCCAGCAGGGCGAGGTGCTGCAGTTCGCCGCCGCGCACTCGCTGGCGCTGGGCTTTTTCCCGCAGTGGATCGCCCGGCTGCGGGCTGACGGCCTGAACATCGCCAGCCGCCTGATCGCCACTAACGTCGGCGAGGCCGTGCATTCGCTGCGTGAAGGGGGGTGCGACCTGATCCTGGCCTTCTACGACCCGGACGCGGCGCTGCAGATGGACCCGGAAATCTTCCCCTCGATGAACCTGGGGCGAACCGAAATGCTGCCGGTCTGCGCCGTGGACGCCAGCGGCAAACCGCTCTTCGAGCTGGACAGCGGCCAGAGCGTGCCGCTACTGGCCTATAGCGCCGGTGCCTTCCTCGGCCGTTCCGTGAACATCCTGCTGCGCCAGCGCGCATTGCGTTCGACCACGGTGTATGAAACGGCCATGGCCGACAGCCTGAAGAGTATGGCGCTGCAAGGGTTGGGGGTGGCCTGGGTGCCGCGCTTCAGCGCCCAGGCCGAGCTGGCCCGTGGTGACCTGGTGATCTGTGGCGGCAGCCAGTGGCACGTGCCGCTGGAAATCCGCCTGTACCGCTGTGCCCTGGTGCGCAAGGCAGCGATTCGTCTGCTGTGGCGCAAATTGGAAGGCGGGGTGGGTGGCGAGGGTTGAAATCTGCCGCGCGAGGCGGGCTATCTGTAGTAGATATTCAAAGTCGCACCAGCATTGAAGCGTCCGAGCTTGGGCTTGTCGTCCATCCACGTCAGGCGTGCCAGGAACTCCCGCGAGTTGGACCGAAAGCTGCTCTTGGGCGACAGGACGAATTCCCGTTTGAAAGGGATCACCGTCTGGTCGCCGGCGTCGAGGATAGTGATGCCTACGGAGTCGTTGTCGGTTGGTATGAGGATCTTCGCGTCTGACGACAAGGTTGCGTTCAAAGGTTGCAGATTGCCACTGACGCCGTAAACAGCGTCACATGACCGCTCCTCAGTGATGGTGAAGGGGGCCTCTTCAATCGTGGCGCCGGCCTTGGCGCCGGTGGTCCCGATCGGTCCGAAGTCGATGGTGCTTGGGGATATGCTGACGGTCGACGCACAGGGCAAGTATTTGAACCTGCGCAGATCGCTGAGGGTGAGATTGTAGCTTTTGTCTGGGCGAACCCCTTTTCGGCCTTCAATCTGGAATGCCCGCCAACTAGGTTGGACTGTAAGCGTTCCTTCCTGGTTTTCAGTGGGATGGGATTTTTTTGCGAAAAAGATCGAATAGGTCAGGGTGTTTCGCTCCTTCTTCCAGCCACAGGTATCGCCCTCGGGGCAGCCCCCGACAGATTCCCAAAGAAGATTCAGCCTTCCACCTTCAAGCGACGAAAAAAGATAGTCTTTGCCCTGGTACGTAATTCCAGCTTCGATGTTGCTGCCTAAATTTATATTGCGTGGGTTTGCGTAGAGGTAGGCTCTATCGGCAGGTTGTCCATTTATGTCTACCCAGCACTCCACCATGATGGATTGTCTGGGTTGCCGCCAGAAAATCGTGCCTTTAGGTATAGTGTGCTGGGAATTGGCGCATTCGGGTAGATATCGTATGAGTCGTTGATGGTGCCAGAAGAAATTTTCTGGCAAATCAACGCGTAGCTATCGGGAATGCACAGGAAAAACGTCAGGAAGATTAATGGTAATTGTTTTATTTTCATGATGTAGGACTTCCTTGTTGGCGATATTTGAATGCAACATGAATTCGGTCATTGTTGTTGATTGGCGTGTTTTGGAGACAGGTCGTACTTTCGCGGGTGTGCAACACCCCCATCGCTGATCACTTGATAGGAGAGCTGGCTCGGCGGCTCGGTGCAGTCAGGGATGGCGAGGTCGAAGGTGCTGAACGGCGCCACCATCAGATGGTTGACCGGGGTTCCACAGTGTTGCCCCTGCGCGCCGAGTAGCCCGATTTCCGTGAGTGTCAGGTAATACGGAGAGTCATTGTTCGCTTGCAATTGTACGGGGGCATCGCGGTTTGCCCGGGTCCAGCGAAGTTTCTCGACTGCCTCTTCACGGGATTCGCTGAGGTGAGGGCGGTAGAACAGCTTCAGGTTATGTTGCAGGGTAATCTGGGCAACATTTTCCTCGGTTGGTTTTTTCGGAACTTCCAGCACACTCAACAGGAAGAAGGATTCCTGGTTGTCGGGCAGGCCTGTGCCCTCGTAAAGAATATCCACAGAGGCTTTGCCATTGGCCGGGATCACCAACAATGGTCGAGATAAGGCCATGGGAACGTAGGCCGAGTTTCGATTTTCTCCCCAATCAAGTGTGACTTGAACCAGCGCCGCCTCATTGGCTTCATTGACGACATTGAAAGTCAGTTGTTTATGGCTGCTCTCAAAAATGAAGCGTGTATATCCGTCAAAATTTATGTCTGCCCAGGCGCTATTGCTCAGTAATGCGAAGAAAGCGGCGACGAATCTAGAAGAAATGGTTTTGGTTGGTCTCATTTTCTGCGGCTCTGAACTTATATGGTGTTGGATGCGTTCAAGGCCTGAATACAGATTAATTATTGCTCTCGGTATGTGCGGTGCCAGGCTTGGACTTTTCAACTGTCTGGAATTAGAGGTAAACGAACGCGGGGAGTATTAAGTGCGCAGAAAAGCTTTTATGCCGGCGGGCGTATGTTGTGGGAGTAAGCAAATTCTGAAATGAATGTAGGGTGCGCTATGCCAGGAGGGGGACTTGCACTTGTCCGAGGAAAGGCTTGGGAGGTAGTGCTCATTACGGCGCGCGGCTGGGGCCGCACGCTGTAATGAGTCATCGAGAAAGGAGGGGGTCAGATTTCGACGACGATACGGCCTTCGATCTTGCCGGCGCGCATCTGCTCGAAGATGCCGTTGATGTTGTCCAGCTTGTCGCGATGGATGGTGGCTTTCACCAGGCCCTCGCCGGCGAAGTCCAGGGCTTCCTGCAGGTCGGCGCGGGTGCCGACGATGGAGCCGGTGATGCTGATGGCCTTCAGCACCACATCGAAGATCGGCGTCGGGAAGTCGCCTGGGGGCAGACCCACCAGGGCCACGGTGCCGCCGCGCCGGGCCATGCCGATGCCCTGGCCGAAGGCGCTGTTGGAGACCGCCGTGACCAGCACGCCGTGGGCGCCGCCGATATCGCGCTGGATCACCTCGGCCGGGTTCTCGTCGAGTGCATTGATGGTCAGGCTGGCGCCGAGCTTGCGCGCCAGTTCGAGCTTGCTGTCATCCACATCCACGGCTGCGACGTGCAGCCCCATGGCGCGCGCGTACTGGACCGCCACATGGCCGAGACCGCCGATGCCGGAAATCGCCACCCATTGGCCGGGCCGGGCGCCGGTCACCTTCAGGCCCTTGTAGACGGTGACACCGGCGCAAAGGATCGGCGCGATCTCGGCAAATTCGACGTTTTTCGGCAGGACACCGACGAAGTTCGGGTCAGCCAGCACATATTCGGCGTAGCCGCCATTCACCGAGTAGCCGGTGTTCTGCTGGCTTTCGCAGAGGGTTTCCCAGCCCGTCAGGCAGTGTTCGCAGCAGCCGCAGGCGGTGTAGAGCCACGGCACGCCCACGCGGTCGCCTTCCTTCACGCGGGTGACGCCGGCACCCACCGCCGCGACGTAGCCCACGCCCTCGTGGCCGGGAATGAAGGGCAGGCTGGGTTTCACCGGCCAGTCGCCTTCAGCGGCGTGCAGGTCGGTGTGGCACACGCCCGAGGCTTCGATCTTCACCAGAATCTGCCCCGGGCCGGGCAGGGGAACCTTCACTTCCTCGATCCGTAGCGGCTCGCCGAAGGCGTGGACAACCGCGGCTTTCATGGTCTGGTTCATGGCATGCACCTCCTTGGAAAAGGCTTCCGATTCTGCGCTGCTACCTCCTGCGAGCATTGCGCTGGAGCAAGGTTTAGCCGTGTCCACGCCCTGCGCCGCCAGCTCTGGACGAGTGGTAAGTGCAAATGCACGCCGGCTGCGGCTTTGCGTTATACTGCGCGGCCTTCGGCCGGCAGCGCGCCCCGCATGCACGGCCCACATCGCAGACAAGCCACGCCATTGCGTGGCTTGTTGTTTTTGGTCGCGCCAACCGGCGCACTTTGATGAGGCACGACGATGAGCGCACTGGTAGGCGTGATCATGGGCTCCAAGTCCGATTGGAGCACCCTCAGCCACACCGCCGACATGCTGGAAAAGCTGGGCATTCCCTATGAAGTGAAGGTGGTATCCGCCCACCGCACCCCGGACCTGCTGTTCCAGTACGCCGAAGAGGCCGAAGGCCGTGGCATCGAGGTGATCATTGCCGGTGCCGGCGGTGCCGCCCACCTGCCGGGCATGTGCGCCGCCAAGACCCACCTGCCGGTGCTCGGCGTGCCGGTGCAGTCGTCCATGCTCTCGGGCGTCGACTCCCTGCTGTCGATTGTGCAGATGCCCGCCGGCATCCCGGTCGCCACCCTGGCCATCGGCAAGGCCGGTGCGATCAACGCCGCCCTGCTGGCCGCGAGCATCCTCGGCGGCAAGTACCCGAAATACCACGTGGCGCTGAAGGACTTCCGCCGCGAGCAGACCGACATGGTCCTGGACAACCCGGACCCGCGTGAGGCCTGACCCATGAAGATCGGCGTAATCGGTGGCGGCCAGCTCGGCCGCATGATGGCCCTGGCGGGCACCCCGCTGGGCATGAACTTCGCCTTCCTCGACCCGGCGCCGGATGCCTGCGCCCAGGCTCTTGGCGAGCACATCCGCGCCGACTACGGCGACCAGGACCACCTGCGCCAGCTGGCCGATGAAGTGGACCTGGTGACCTTCGAGTTCGAGAGCGTGCCGGCCGAGACCGTGGCTTTCCTCTCGCAGTTCGTGCCGGTCTACCCGAGCGCCGAGGCCCTGCGCATCGCCCGCGATCGCTGGTTCGAGAAGTCGATGTTCAAGGACCTTGGCATCCCCACCCCGGAATTCGCCGATATCCAGTCCCAGGCCGATCTCGACGCCGCCGCTGCCAGCATTGGTCTGCCGGCCGTGCTCAAGACCCGCACCCTGGGCTACGACGGCAAGGGCCAGAAGGTCCTGCGCAAGCCGGAAGACGTGGCCGGCGCCTTCGCCGAACTGGGCAGCGTGCCCTGCATCCTCGAAGGTTTCGTGCCCTTCACCGGCGAAGTCTCGCTGGTGGCGGTGCGTGCCCGTGACGGCGAGACCCGCTTCTACCCGCTGGTGCACAACACCCACGAGAACGGCATCCTGCGCCTGTCCATCGCCAGCACCGACCATCCGCTCCAGGCCCTGGCCGAGAACTATGTCGGCCGCGTGCTGACCAAGCTCGATTACGTCGGCGTGCTGGCCTTCGAGTTCTTCGAAGTGGACGGCGGCCTGAAGGCCAACGAGATCGCCCCGCGCGTGCACAACTCCGGTCACTGGACCATCGAAGGCGCCGAGTGCAGCCAGTTCGAGAACCACCTGCGTGCCGTCGCCGGCCTGCCGCTGGGCTCCACCGCCAAGCTGGGCGAGAGTGCGATGCTCAACTTCATCGGCGAAGTGCCGGCTGTGGATAAGGTGATTGCGGTCGACGACTGCCACCTGCACCACTATGGCAAGGCCTTCAAGGCCGGCCGCAAGGTGGGCCACGCCACCCTGCGCTGCGCGGATCGCGCCACGCTCGATCGCCAGATCGCCGCAGTCGAAGCGCTGATCGCCCAGGCCTGACGTCCATCCGGCCGCCCTGCGGGGCGGCCGATGGCAAGCGTTCTCAAGTGCATCTAGGCTCAGGCATGCCTCAACTACATTCGGGAGGGCATGACATGGGCATCATCGGCACCATCATCATCGGGCTGATCGTTGGCCTGATCGCACGTTTCATCAAACCCGGCGACGACAGCATGGGCTGGATCATGACGATCCTGCTCGGTGTCGGTGGTTCGCTGCTGGCCACCTATGGCGGCCAGGCTGTGGGCATCTACCAGGCCGGGCAGGCCGCGGGCTTCATTGGCGCGGTCGTAGGCGCGGTGGTGTTGCTGGTGATCTACGGGGTGGTGAAGAAGAGTTAGCTGACCGCTCCTCCGTGGGGCTGGGAACCGACTTCCCGCGCGGTTAACCTTAGCGCCTGATGTTCCCGCCCCATGCGTTGAAGAGTCCTTCCATGCGTCGTCTCGCCTGCCTCCTCCTGCTGTTCTGCTGCACCCTCGCCCGCGCCGAACTCCCTGAAACCGACTGGCTGGAGCTGATGCCGCCAGAGGACCGCAAGGCCCTCGAGGAAATGCCGGACATCAGCCACGACTCGCCCGAGGCCGACGGCACCTTCGGCCAGCAGGGTGGCCTGAAGCAGCAGGACAAGAACCTGCCGGCGGTGATGTATTCCGCGAAGACGGTGGCGGCGTTCAACGGCAAGAAGATCCACATCGGCGGCTACCCGGTGCCGCTGGAAAGCGATGCCAAGGGCCGCAGCACGCTGTTCTTCCTGGTGCCGTATCCGGGCGCCTGCATCCACGTCCCGCCGCCACCACCGAACCAGATCGTGCTGGTGCGCTACCCCAAGGGCATCCAGCTCGACGACATCTACGCCCCCATCTGGGTCGATGGCACCCTCAAGGTGGAACAGGTCAGCAACGACCTGGCCGACGCCGCCTATGCCATGGATGCCGGCAGCGTGCGGTTGGTGGAGGAGGGGGATCTGTAGTGCTTCCTGGCGGAGCTGCTTTTGTAGGGTGGACCACGCTCCCTCGGTACACCATCGGGGCTCGGCCGTATTGCGCTGGTGGATGAAAGAGCGCCATCCACCCGAACCATAGAGAGCCCGTAGGGTGGGCCGGGCGGCGTTCCGCTTCAGCCCACCACCGGCATCAGAGCGGCGTGCTGCTGATGTTGAGCACCATCTGCTGTTCTTCGCCGGGCCGCAGCACCAGGAAGTCGTCCATCACCCGCGCGGTTTCGATGCAGAGCATGCCCTTCCAGGCATCCTCGGCGAACTGGGACAGCCGCCGGGACTTGTCGATCCAGGGGTTCCACACTACGGCGGACGCGGAGCCGTCGACTTCCAGCAGGATGCGGCGGTTCCAGGCGCGGTCGACGATAGCCATGCGGCGAGGCGTTTCCTGGTAGATGCGGTCGGTTTCGCCGCGGAAGGTGACAGAACCCTTCTGCCTGCGCTCCTGCCAGTCTTCCAGGGTTTCGATGTAGCGGCAGTCGTCCAGGCCTTCCACTTCCACGCCCTGGATATCGCTGACGGCGAAGTAGCTGTGCAGGGCCTGGCTGATGGCCAGGGGGCGGTCGCCGGTATTGCGGGTGGACAGGGTCATCCGCAGTTGCTCGTCCATCAGGATGGACAGCTTCAGTTCGGCGGCATGGGGCCAGCCGGGCAGCGGTTCGCTGGCGGTGTCGAGGGCGAAGTCCAGGCGCACCGCCGGGCCTTCACTGTCGATGCCCAGCAGCGTCCAGTCGCGCTCGCGTACCAGGCCGTGGGCCGGGGTGATCGGCCCGCCCTGGTGCATGCCCTGGATTTCGGCGGGGTTGCGCCGCAGGTCACCGAACCAGGGCCAGCACACCGGTACGCCGCCGCGCACCGCCTTGCCCTTCTGGTAGGCGGCCTGGCCACTGAGCCAGATCACCGGCTCCTCGCCGTGGGGCTGGTAGCTCAGGACCTGCGCGCCCTGCTGGGCCATCAACAATTCCCCGTGACGGGTATGCACCCGCCAGCAGACCAGTTCATCCACCTCCAGCTGTTCCACGGTGGGCAGGGTTTCGTCGTACATCGCAATCTCCGCTTGCTGTGCTGTCGGGCCGCCAGGGCGCCATCTGCTATTGGAAACAGCATGGCAGAGGCGGCGAGGGCTTTCTCGGGATTCGACCAGGGACCGGGCGCTGAGGTTGCCAATGATTTTATTTTGACGCGTTCTCGTCTTGCCTTCCTAAGTGCTCTTCCACTTGTCGGCAATTTGACATGGATGGTCAGGGGCCCCGGCTGGCGCGGGCTGCTGGACCCATCGCTAAGCTCTTCATTTATGGGCGGTCCTTCCCAGAAACCGCGGAATAGCGGCACGCAGGTGCCGGAAAGGGCCCGCAACAGCGCACCTAGACTCAGCTTAATCCGCTCGCAAGTGGAGTCGGTGCCATGCGCAAGCTACTGATAATTATTCCTATTTTCGCCTCCCTGGCGATGTTGCTGGGGCTCTGGGCGCGGCCTGATCCCGTGCCCGTGCAACTGGTGGAAGTGGGTAAAGGTGAAGTGGAAACCCTGGTGGCCAACACCCGGGCGGGTACGGTGAAGGCGTGCCGGCGTGCGCACTTGTCGTTCAAGACCGGCGGGCAGGTCAGCGAACTGCTGATCCATGCCGGACAGCGGGTGCAGGCGGGCGACGTGCTGATGCGCCTGCGCCAGGACGATCTGCAGGCGCGGGTGGAGGAAGCCCGCGCGCGCCTCGATGCCCAGCGCAACCTGCGTGAGCAGAGCTGCCGCCAGGCCAGCCAGGACAGCCGCGACCAGCAGCGCCTCGAACGCCTGGCTGAGCGCAAGCTGGCCTCCGAGGACCTGTTGGACCAGAGCGTCACCCGCGCGCGGCTCTCGCAGCTGCTGTGCAGCGGCGGCGAGGCGAAGATCCGCGAGGCCGAAGCCAACCTCGACCTGCAACTGGCGCAACTGGACCAGGCCACCCTGCGGGCGCCCTTCGCCGGCATAGTCGCGGAGATCAACGGCGAGCTGGGCGAGGTGGTGACGCCCTCGCCACCGGGCATCCCCACGCCGCCTGCGGTGGACCTGATCGACGACCAATGTCTCTATGTGGAAGCGCCCATCGACGAAGTGGACGCCGCCCTGGTGCGTCCGGGCATGCCGGTGCGCATCACCCTGGACGCCTTCCGTGGGCGCAGCTTCGAGGGTCGGGTGAGCCGCATCGCGCCCTTCGTGCGTGAGCTGGAAAAGCAGGCGCGCACGGTGGACGTGGAAGTGAAGTTCGAACAGGTTCCGGCGGACCTGATGATGCTCAGCGGCTACAGCGCCGATGTGGAAATCCTCCTGGCGCAGCGGGAACAGACCTTGCGGGTGCCCACGGAAAGCCTGCTGGAAGGCGGCAAGGTGCTGCGCTACGACCCGAGCAACGGCCACCTGAGGGAACAGAAGGTGGAAATCGGCCTGGCCAACTGGCGCTGGAGCGAGGTGAAGGGCGGGCTGGCCGCTGGCGATCGCATCCTGCCCAGCCTGCAGCATGAGGGCCTGGCCGACGGCAGCGTGGTCAGCCCCAGTGCCAATTCCACAGAGGCGGCGCCATGATTCTCATGCACCAGGTCAGCCGCTGCTTCCAGTTGGGGCAGGAGCGGGTGCGCGGTGTCGACCATCTCGACCTGGACGTGGCCGATGGCGAGTACCTGGCCATTACCGGCGCGTCCGGCTCGGGCAAGTCCACCCTGCTGAATATCCTCGGGCTACTGGATGCGCCGGACAGCGGCGAATTCTGGCTGGACGAGGAGCCCACCGCCTGCCTGTGTGAAGCGCGCCGCGCGGCCCTGCGCAGCCGGTTGATCGGCTTCGTGTTCCAGTCCTTCCACCTGATTCCACGCCTGACCGCGCTGGAGAACATCGAGCTGCCCATGCTGCTGGCCGGTATCGAACCCGCCGAGCGGCACCGCCGTAGCCTGCAACTGGCCGAGCGCCTCGGCCTGGCCGAGCGGCTGCGGCATCATCCGGCCGAGCTGTCCGGCGGTCAGCGCCAGCGGGTGGCCATCGCCCGCGCCATGGTGATGCGGCCGCGCCTGCTGCTGGCCGATGAGCCCACCGGCAACCTCGACAGCCAGTCCGGCGCCGAAGTGGTGGAGCTGCTGGAAGAACTCAACGCCGAGGGCCTGACCCTGATCCTCGTCACCCACGACGCCCAGCACGCCGCCCGTGCCCATCGCCAGATCCAGATGCGCGACGGCTGCATCCTCTGCGACCGGCGCCAGGGGGCGCTGCACTGATGGACCCGCTGGACGCCTGCCGCTTCTGGCTCGGCGCGATGCGCGGGCATGGATCGCGCAGTGCCATGCTGCTGCTGGCGATGGCCGTGGGGGTGTTCTTCGTGACCCTGCTGGGCGGCCTGGGGGAGGGCGCGCGGGCCTACGTGCTGGGGGAGTTCTCCCTGCTCGGGCGCGACATTCTCATTGTCCTGCCGGGCCGCAATGAAACCACGGGCGGTGTGCCGCCCATCACCGGCATGGCGCCCCGGTCCCTGACCCAGGCGGATGCCGCCGCCCTCGGCCGCCTGCCGGCGGTACGCCGCGTGGCGCCGCTGCATGCCGGGCAGGTGGAAATCAGCCACGACAACCGCAATCGCGAGGCCCTCACCCTGGGCACCACCCGCGACTTCTTCGCCATCCGCCAACTGCGCCTTGCCCAGGGGCAACCGCTACCGGCGCTGGAACCGGGGCTGGGGGGAGAGGTGTGTGTGATCGGCAGCCGCCTGCGTCAGGAACTGTTCGGCAGCGCCCCGGCCTTGGGTCATTGGCTGCGGGCCGGCGACCGGCGCTTCCGGGTGATCGGGGTGTTGGACGAGCGCGGCGAATCCCTGGGGATGGATTTCTCGGAGGCGCTGATCGTCCCGGTGGCCAGCGCCGAGGCGCTGTTCAATCGCGAGGGGCTGTTCCGTGTGTTCGTCGAGGCCCGTGGCCCCAGTTATCTGGAAAGCGCGCGGCGGCAGGTGTTGGCGACCCTGACCGAACGTCACCAGGGCGAGGAAGACGTCACCCTGCTCAGCCAGGACTCCATGCTCGCGGCCTTCGACGGCATCCTCAGCGGGCTGACCCTGGCCCTGGCCGGCATCGCGGCCCTCAGCCTGTTGGTGGCCGGCATTCTGATCATGAACGTCACCTGGATCGCCGTGCTGCAGCGCACCGCCGAGATCGGCCTGCTCAAGGCGGTGGGCGCCAGCTCGGCGCAGGTGCGGCTGCTGTTCCTCGGCGAGGCGGTCCTGCTGGCGTTACTGGGGGCCGCTACCGGGCTGGTGCTGGGTGAGTTGCTGCTCTGGGCCGGACGGCTGGCCACCGACCTGCCGCTGCATGCGCCCTGGTGGGCGCGGTTGGGGGCGCCGTCGCTGGCGGTAGCGGCGGCGCTGCTGTTCGCCTGGTTGCCGGCCAGGCACGCCGCGGCCCAGGTGCCGGTGCAGGCGCTGCAGCCGCAAGGGAGCCATTGATGCGCTGGCGCGATGGCCTCGGCCTGTGCGGCTCGGCGCTCTCCAGTCAGCCCCTGCGCAGCCTGTTGACCTTGCTCGGCGTGGCCATCGGCATCGCCGCCGTGGCGCTGCTCACCGCCATGGGCGAGGGCTTGCGCAACCGTGTTTTGGACAGCTTCGCGCAATTCGGCACGCGGGTCGTCACGGTGCGTCCGGGCACCCTGCCCACGGGCGGCATCGGCGGCATTCTCGCCAGCGCGCGGCCGCTGACCATTGCCGATGCCGACGCCTTGGGCCGTCTGCCCCATGCCGAAGCCGTGGTACCGATCATCCAGGGCAACGGCGATATCCAGGCGGAAGGCCGGCGGCGGCGCGTGGATATTCTCGGCACCGGCTCGCAATTGGCCGAGGCCTGGCGCGTGCACATGGCACAGGGGCAATTCCTGCCGCCTTCTCGGGACGGACGCACGCCGCCCTATGCAGTGCTCGGCGCGAAGCTGGCGACGGAATTGTTCGGCGGCGCCAGCCCGGTGGGCCAGCGGGTGCGGGTGGGTGGCATGAGCTTCCGGGTGATCGGGGTGATGGCGAGCAAGGGTAACCTGTTGGGCTTCGACCTCGACGACATCGCCTACATCCCGGTGGACTGGGCCGAGAGCCTGTTCAACCGCGAGGGCCTGGTGAAGATCCACGTGCTGTTCGATGACAGCACGCCGGCCGAACCCTTCGCCGACGCGGTGCGCCATCTGCTGGTGGAGCGCCACGGCCGTGAGGACTTCCGCATGACCTCCCAGGGCGACCTGCTGGGCAGCCTGAATCGCATCCTCGCCACCATCACTCTGGGCATCGCGGCGCTCGGCGGGGTTTCCCTGTTCGTCGGGGCGGTAGGCATCCTCACCATCATGACCACCACCGTGGGCGAACGGACCGCCGAGATCGGCCTGCTCCGCGCCGTGGGGGCCGCACCGCGCCAGGTGCTGGCGCTGTTCCTCGTCGAGGCGACGCTGCTATCGCTGCTTGGCGGGGTGCTGGGGCTGGTGATGGTGGGCGTCCTGCTTGGGCTGCTGCACCTGATGGTGCCCGGGCTGCCGCTGAGTCTGAGCCCGCCGCTGGTGCTGCTGGCGCTGCTGCTGTCGGTGCTGGTGGGGATGGGCGCGGGCCTGGCGCCCGCGCGGCGCGCGGCCCGGCTGCGCCCTGTCGATGCCTTGCGCCTGGAATGAAGGCCAGATGGTGTTTCGCTGGTTGTGGGGGCGGATTCATTCGCGATTGAAATCGCTCCCACAAGGTCTCCGCCAACGAAAAAGGGCCGCTGATGCGGCCCTTCGTGCGATGGCGTCAGCCCCGGCGCGGCGGGACCGGGCGGGTGCGGCCGCTGCCGTCGATGGCGACGAAGACGAACACCGCTTCGGTGACCTTGCGCCATTCGCTGGAGAGCGGGTCGTCGCTCCAGACTTCGACCAGCATCTGGATCGAGCTGCGGCCGATTTCCAGGGTCTGTGTATAGAAGGAGAGCTGGGCGCCCACGGCCACCGGCACCAGGAAGGCCATGCGGTCGATGGCCACGGTGGCCACGCGGCCTGCGGCCACCTTGCTGGCCATGGCGGTGCCGGCCAGGTCCATCTGGGAAACCAGCCAGCCGCCGTAGATATCGCCAAAGCCGTTGGTTTCCCGCGGGAGCGCGGTGATCTGCAGGGCGAGGTCGCCTTGCGGGGTGAGGTTCTCTTCTTCTTCGATATCGATCATGCCGGAACTGCCTGTTTCGTGTGTGTGGCGCCAATGCCGGAGAGGGACGTGCCCTTCTCCTTTCCCAATGCGCCAGCCGACCCACTGCATGCCGACCTGCGCTGAACAGCGCGCAGTATATAGCCATGCGGTGGCGCCAGACGACCGCTGTGACGCGCCTGAGGCGGTTTTGTGGACTTCTAGGGGATAACCTGAGTTGTTTTTTGATATGTTGCCTGGCGATTTGCCGCCCAAGTAGCGGCAAGCGCCCCGCACCCCCCAGACGAGAATCGCCCCACATGTCTTCCGTGCTCGCCTCCGAGGCGTCCGCCTCGCGTCCGCTGACCCGCAGCGACTACAAGACCCTGTCGCTCTCTGCCCTCGGCGGTGCGCTGGAGTTCTACGACTTCATCATCTTCGTGTTCTTCGCTGCCGTGGTGGGCAAGCTGTTCTTCCCCGCCGAGATGCCGGAATGGCTGCGTCAGTTGCAGACCTTCGGCATCTTCGCTGCCGGCTACCTGGCGCGCCCCCTGGGCGGCATCGTCATGGCGCACTTCGGCGACCTGCTGGGCCGCAAGCGCATGTTCACCCTGAGCATCTTCCTGATGGCGGTGCCGACCCTGGTGATGGGCCTGCTGCCCACCTATGAGCAGATCGGCATCTGGGCTCCCCTGGCGCTGCTGCTGATGCGCGTGGTGCAAGGCGCCGCCATTGGCGGTGAAGTGCCGGGCGCCTGGGTCTTCGTGGCCGAGCACGTGCCGTCGCGCCACATCGGTTACGCCTGCGGCACCCTGACGTCGGGTCTGACCGCCGGCATTCTGCTGGGTTCGCTGATGGCGACCCTGATCAACAGCATCTACACCCCGGCCGAAGTGCTGGATTGGGCCTGGCGCCTGCCGTTCCTGGTGGGCGGTGTATTCGGCCTGTTCTCCGTCTACCTGCGTCAGTGGCTCCACGAGACCCCGGTGTTCGCCGAGATGCAGCAGCGCAAGGCGCTGGCCGAGGAAGTGCCGCTGAAGGCGGTGCTGCGCGAACATCGCGGCGCCATCGTGCTGTCGATGCTGCTGACCTGGGTGCTGTCGGCGGCCATCGTGGTCGTGATCCTGATGACCCCCACGCTGCTGCAGACCGTCTACGGCTTCGATGCGGCCTCCGCGCTCAAGGCCAACAGCCTGGCCATCGTGCTGCTCTCCATCGGCTGCGTGGCCGCGGGTGCCATCGCCGACCGCATCGGCGCGGGCCGCACCTTCCTGGTGGGCGGCGCGCTGCTGGCCATCAGTTCCTGGAGCCTCTACACCGGCCTCAAGACCAACCCGGACTTGCTGTTCCCGCTCTACGCGGTGACCGGCCTGTTCGTCGGCACCATCGGCGCGGTGCCCTATGTGATGGTCAAGGCGTTCCCGCCGGTGGTGCGTTTCTCCGGCCTGTCGTTCTCCTACAACCTGGCCTACGCCATCTTCGGCGGCCTGACGCCGATGGTGGTTTCCCTGCTGATGAAGTGGGACAGCCTCGGCCCGGCCTATTACGTGGCGTCGCTGTGTGGCGTGGCGATGCTGATCGGGCTGTTCCTGATCGCGAAGAAGCGCTGAGTTTCCTCCCGCCCCTCACCCCAACCCTCTCCCGGAGGGAGAGGGGGCTGACCGTGCAGGATGGTCAATGCGTGCCAGGCGTGATTCACCCCTCTCCCCTTGGGAGAGGGGCTGGGGGTGAGGGTAGCCGGCCCCGCTCGGTCCTCACTTCTTCGCCGCACTCACCCGCCATACCTTGTTGCCGACGTCGTCGGTCACCAGCAGCGCGCCCTTGCTGTCGAGTTTCACGTCCACCGGGCGCCCTTGGGCGTTGCCCTGGTCGTCGAGAAAGCCGGTGAGCACGTCCACCGGCTGGCCTTTGGGCTTGCCGCCCTTGAAGGGGACGAAGATCACCTTGTAGCCACTGCGGGGCTCGCGGTTCCAGGAGCCGTGCTGGCCGACGAAGAGGCCGTTCTGGAGCTTCGGCAGCTTGCTGCCCTTGGCAAAGGCGATGCCCAGGGAGGCGGTGTGCGGGCCGAGGGCGTAGTCGGGGACGATGGCCTTGGCTACCAGATCAGGGCGCGGCGGCTGGATGCGCTCGTCCACGTGCTGGCCGAAGTAGCTGTAAGGCCAGCCGTAGAAGCCGCCGTCTTTCACCGAGGTGATGTAGTCGGGCACCAGGTCGCTACCCAATTCGTCGCGCTCGTTCACTGCCGTCCACAGCTTGCCGGTCTGCGGTTCCCAGGCCATGCCCACCGGATTGCGCAGGCCGGTGGCATAGAGGCGTTTGTTGCCGCTGGCGCGGTCCAGTTCCCAGATCGCCGCGCGGCCCTCTTCCATCTCCATGCCGTTTTCGCCGACGTTGCTGTTGGAGCCCACCGTTATGTAGAGCTTGCGACCGTCACGGCTGGCGATGACGTTCTTGGTCCAGTGGTGGTTGAGGCCGGCGGGCAGGTCGGTGACCTTGGTGCCCGGTGCGTCGATCTCGGTGGCGCCCTTCTCGTAGGGGAAGCGCAGCAGGGCGTCGGCGTTGGCGACGTAGAGGTCCTTGCCCACCAGCACCATGCCGAAGGGCGAGTTGAGTCCCTTGAGGAAGGTGCTGCGCAGGTCGGCGACGCCATCCCCGTTGATGTCCCGCAGCAGGGAAATGCGGTTGGCGCTCGGCACTTGGGCACCGGCGCGCTTCATGAAAAAGCCCGACGCCCAGCCCTTGATGCCCGTCGGATTGTCGGTGCCCGGCGCTGCGCTTTCGGCCACCAGCACATCGCCATTGGGCAGCACGTAGAGCCAGCGCGGGTGCTGCAGGTTCTCGGCGAAGGCCTGGACGCGGGTGCCCTTGGCCGCCACGGGGGTGGCGCCCTGTGCCCAGCCGACGGCGGGGGCGACATTGACGGTGGGGATGAGGCCGCGGCTCGGTGGTGGCAGCAGCGGGTCGGGACCGGTGCCGTCCTCGACCGTCAACGTGGCCATTTCGCTGCACGCGGTGCAGAGCGCCAGAAGGGCGAAGGGCAGCAGGGGAAGGGGCTTCATGGGGACTGTCTCCGTACGAATCGCGGGTCTTGATCCACCTTGGACAGCGGGTGATGGCCATTCATCCAATTGTCACAATCAATTCATAGAGTGGTCATACGGCCTCTCGATACTGGCCCCCGTTGCATTCAACCCCCTCGTCCTGCTTAGGAGCAAGGCATGAAACTGAAGCGTTTGATGGCGGCCCTGACCTTCGTCGCCGCCGGCGTCGCTACCGCCAGTGCGGTCGCTGCTGTCGATCCGTCCATTCCGGCCTATCAGAAGACCACTGGTGTTTCCGGCAACCTGTCCAGCGTTGGTTCCGACACCCTGGCCAACCTGATGACCCTGTGGGCCGAGGCTTACAAGCGCGAATACCCGAACGTGAACATCCAGATCCAGGCCGCCGGTTCCTCCACCGCGCCGCCGGCTCTGACCGAAGGCACCGCCAACCTGGGCCCGATGAGCCGCAAGATGAAGGACGTCGAGCTGCAGGCCTTCGAGCAGAAGTACGGCTACAAGCCGACCGCTGTTCCGGTTGCCGTCGACGCCCTGGCGATCTTCGTCCACAAGGACAACCCGATCAAAGGCCTGACCATGCAGCAGGTCGACGCGATCTTCTCCGCCAACCGCCTGTGCGGCGGCACCTCCAACATCAAGACCTGGGGTGACGTTGGCGTGACCGGCGATCTGGCTTCCAAGCCGATCCAGCTGTTCGGTCGTAACTCCGTATCCGGCACCTACGGCTACTTCAAGGAAGAAGCCTTGTGCAAAGGCGACTTCAAGCCGAACGTGAACGAGCAGCCGGGTTCCGCTTCCGTTGTTCAGTCCATCAGCCAGTCCGTTAACGGCATCGGCTACTCCGGTATCGGCTACAAGACTTCCAGCGTGAAGACTGTTGCCCTGGCCAAGAAAGAAGGTGGCGAGTTCGTTGAAGACAACGAGCAGAACGCCCTGAACGGCAGCTACCCGCTGTCCCGCTTCCTGTACGTCTACGTGAACAAGGCGCCGAACAAGCCGCTGGCTCCCCTGGAAGCCGAGTTCGTGAAGATGGTGCTGTCCAAGCAGGGCCAGGAAATCGTTGTAAAAGATGGTTACATCCCGGTCCCGGCCAAAGTGGCCGAGAAGACCCTGAAGGAACTGGGCCTGTAATCCAGGCCGGATAAGGGGGCGGCGGCCTGACGCACGCCGCTCCGCAAGGACGCAAGGGCGACGGGAGACCCCTGTCGCAGAAGCCCACCCGAGGACTCCTCCGGGTGGGCTTCGCCACGTCAACTCGCTGTAATTTTTCTGTCACACGAAGTCCGTAGTCTTTGCGCCCATCGTAAAAGCCTGCGCGAGCCGAAAGTGGCAAGAGCCCGAATCCATGACTGACCTGGCCAATTCCCTGACTTCTTCGAAGAACCCGCCCGCCCGCATCGACTTCAATACGCCTGCGCTGGTGCGCAAGCGCAAGATGCGCGCGCTGATGGACCGCCTGACCCGCTGGTACGTGCTGGTCGGCGGCCTCGCCGTTCTTGGCGCCATCACCCTGATCTTCTTCTACCTGGCCTATGTGGTGCTGCCGCTGTTCCAGGGCGCCGAGCTGACGGCGAAGAAGGTGCAGAGCCCGGCCTGGCTGCAACAGCAGGACGCCGGAAAGCCGCTGCTGCTGGCCCTGGAAGAACAGAACATGGTGGGCATGCGCGTCGCCGACAAGGGCGAAGTGCAGTTCTTCTCGACGAAGGACGGTAGCCTGCTGAAGCGCCAGCAACTGCCGCTGCCGGCCGGCGCCAGTGTGGTGTCCATCGGCCAGGACCAGCCGGGCAGCCCGCTGGTTGTGCTGGGCCTGTCCAACGGCCAGGCGCTGATCTTCAAGCACAGCTACAACGTCACCTACCCGGACAACAAGAAAACCATCGAGCCCCTGGTCAGCTTCCCCTACGGCGAAGCGCCCATGGCCCTCGACGCCCAGGGCCGCGCGCTGGAGCACGTGGCGCTGAGCATCAATGACGAAACCATGGTGCTGGCCGGCTCCACCGGCAGCCAGCTGCATGTGCAGCAGGTCGTCAGCGAAGAGAACATGATGACCGGCGAAACCACCCAGGAGCAGAGCAGCATCGAGCTGCCGCAGATCGCCGAACCGATCAAGGCCATCTACATCGACCCGCGCCACCAGTGGCTGTACGTGCTCAATGGCCGTGCCCACGCCGACGTCTTCAGCCTGCGCGAGAAGGCCCTGAACGGCCGCTACAAGCTGCTGGAAGACGGCGAGCGCGAAGTCTCCGCCAGCACCATGCTGCTGGGCGGCATCTCCCTGATGGTGGGCGACTCCAAGGGCGGCATCGCCCAGTGGTTCATGGCCCGCGATCCGGACGGCTCCTCGCGCCTGAAGCACATCCGTGACTTCCAGCTGGGCAGCAACCCGGTGGTCCAGATCAATGCCGAAGAGCGCCGTAAGGGCTTCACCGCCCTGGACTCCACCGGCCACCTCGGCGTGTTCCACAGCACCGCCAACCGCACCCTGCTGGTCGAGTCCGTGACCGACGGTTCCGGCCTGATGGCCCTGTCGCCGCGCGCCAACCGCATCGTGGTCGAGGAAGGCAACCAGCTGATGCCGTTCAGCCTGCGCAACCCGCACCCGGAAGTTTCCTGGAGCGCGCTGTGGGGCAAGGTCTGGTACGAGAGCTATGACGAGCCGAAGTACGTCTGGCAGTCCACCGCCGCCAACACCGACTTCGAGCCCAAGCTGAGCCTGGCGCCGCTGACCTGGGGCACCCTGAAGGCCGCCTTCTACGCCATGCTGCTGGCCGCTCCGCTGGCCATCGCCGCCGCCATCTATACCGCCTACTTCATGGCGCCGGCCATGCGCCGCAAGGTGAAGCCGGTGATCGAGCTGATGGAAGCCCTGCCCACCGTGATCCTGGGCTTCTTCGCCGGCCTGTTCCTGGCGCCCTACGTGGAAGGCCACCTGCCGGGCATCTTCAGCCTGCTGCTGCTGACCCCCATCGGCATCCTGCTGGCCGGCTTCATCTGGAGCCGCCTGCCGGAGTCCATCCGCCTGCGCGTGCCGGACGGCTGGGAAGCGGCGATCCTGATCCCGGTGGTGGGACTCACCGCCTGGTTCGCCCTTGGCATGAGCCCGATCCTGGAAAGCTGGTTCTTCGGCGGCGACATGCGCCTGTGGATCAGCAATGACCTGGGCATCACCTACGACCAGCGCAACGCCCTGATCGTCGGCCTGGCCATGGGTTTTGCGGTGATCCCGAACATCTTCTCCATCGCCGAAGACGCCGTGTTCAGCGTGCCGCGCAGCCTCACCTACGGCTCCCTGGCCCTGGGTGCGACGCCCTGGCAGACCATGACCCGCGTGGTCCTGCTGACCGCCAGCCCGGGCATCTTCTCGGCCCTGATGATCGGCCTCGGCCGCGCCGTGGGCGAGACCATGATCGTGCTGATGGCCACCGGCAACACCCCGGTGATGGAAGTGAACATCTTCGAAGGCATGCGCACCCTGGCCGCCAACGTGGCGGTGGAAATGCCGGAGTCCGAGGTCGGTGGTACCCACTACCGCGTGCTGTTCCTCTCGGCGCTGGTGCTGCTGACGTTCACCTTCGTCATGAACACCCTGGCCGAGCTGATCCGTCAGCGACTGCGCAAGAAGTACGCATCTCTTTAAAAACGCGACGCCTCCGGCGTCGCCTCTGATGACCCTCTCCCTTCAGGGAGAGGGTGCCCGAAGGGCGGGAGAGGGTGGTGCCTCGTGCAACCCCCTCTCCCCAGCCCTCTCTCCGTAGGGGAGAGGGAGTAAATACATGAAACCTCCGGCCCCTGGCGGGAGGAACTGAAAGACTCACGCGTTGGAGAAATCCGTGAAAAAGGTTTCCCTGAAAAACTGGTTCAAGAGCGGCGCACCGGGCGTCTGGATAAGTGGTGGCGCAGTTTCCATCGCCGTCATCATGACCATCGGCCTGCTGTCGGTGATCGCCGTGCGCGGTCTGGCCCACTTCTGGCCGGCGGACCTGGTGGAGGCGCAGTACTCCATTCCCGGCCAGCCCGCCAAGCCGGTCATCGGCGAAGCGGTGCAGATCGAGGAAGTGTCCCGTGTGCGCCTGAAGGGTGCCGGCCTGCCGGTACCGGAAGATGGCCCGGAATTCATGACCCGCGAGCTGCTCAAGGTGGGCAACCGTGACGTCTACGGCAGCGACTTCACCTGGGTGGTGGGCGACTGGCTGCTGGACCAGAAATACCCGGCCGACCTGGTGGCGCTGGAGCGCCGCGAGTGGGGCAACTTCTACGGCCGCCTGGTGGCGGTGAAGGAGAACGGCCAGGTCGTGGCCGAAGGCGACGCGGCCATGCCCGCGCTGCAAGAGCGCCTGAAGCGCGTGAATGACCTCTACGGCAAGCTCTACCAGCTGGAGAAGAAGGACATCGGCGGTATCAACCACGGCCTGGAGCGCCTGCGCCTGCAGACCCGCAAGCTGGAGCTGAACGATGCCCTGACCCCTGAGGCCCAGGCCGACATCGCCGCCCAGCGCGCCGAGCTGGAGAAGCGCTACAAGGGCCTGGAAGAGCAGCTGATGAGCCTGCACCAGGAGTTCAACCGCGACAGCGTGGTGGTCCGTGAAGCCGGCGGCCAGGAGCAGGAAATCAGCCTGGGCAAGGTGGTTCATGCCTACCAGCCGAACGCCATGGGCGCCGGTGCCAAGCTCGGCTTTTACTTCTCCAAGCTGTGGGAATTCCTCGCCGACGACCCGCGTGAAGCCAACACCGAAGGCGGTATTTTCCCGGCCATCTTCGGCACCATCATGATGACCCTGATCATGGCTGTGATCGTCACCCCCTTCGGTGTGATCGCCGCCATCTACCTGCGCGAATACGCCAAGCAGGGCCCGCTGACCCGTGTGATTCGCATCGCGGTGAACAACCTGGCGGGCGTTCCGGCCATCGTCTACGGCGTGTTCGGCCTGGGCTTCTTCGTCTACGTGCTGGGCGGTTCGCTGGACCGCATGTTCTTCCCCGAGTCCGCACCGGCGCCGACCTTCGGCACCCCGGGCCTGCTCTGGGCGTCCCTGACCCTGGCGATCCTCGCCGTACCGGTGGTGATCGTGGCCACCGAGGAAGGCCTGGCGCGAATCCCGCGTGCCGTGCGTGAAGGCTCCCTGGCCCTCGGCGCGACCAAGGCCGAAACCCTGTGGAAGGTGGTCCTGCCCATGGCCAGCCCGGCCATGATGACCGGCCTGATCCTCGCCGTGGCCCGCGCGGCCGGTGAAGTGGCCCCGCTGATGCTGGTGGGTGTGGTGAAGCTGGCGCCGAGCCTGCCGGTGGACGGCAACTACCCGTACCTGCACCTGGACCAGAAGATCATGCACCTGGGCTTCCACATCTATGACGTCGGCTTCCAGAGCCCGAACGTCGAAGCCGCGCGCCCGCTGGTTTACGCGACCGCGCTGCTGCTGGTGATGGTGATCGCCCTGCTGAACTTCTCGGCCGTCGCCATCCGTAACCACCTGCGCGAGAAATACAAGGCGCTGGACAGCTGATCGTCCGCCGCCCAACGAATTGCCTGAGGCTTACAGCTTGTAGCTCGAAGCTACGAACGGAGTGAACACATGCAACACGAAACCCACAGCCACGGCGTCAACATTTCCGCCCTTGGCCGCGACAAGCAGAACCTGAGCCTGGCGAACGAGACCGTCGCCCTCGAAGTGCCCGGCCTGTCTCTGTTCTACGGCGAGAAGCAGGCGCTGCACAACGTCAGCATGAACATCCCGAAGCAGCGCGTGACTGCCTTCATCGGACCAAGCGGTTGCGGCAAGTCCACCCTGCTGCGCTGCTTCAACCGCATGAACGACCTGGTGGACGGCTGCCGCGTCGACGGTGAGATCCGCCTCGACGGCAGCAACATCTACCGCAAGGGCGAAGACGTGGCCGAGCTGCGCCGCCGTGTGGGCATGGTGTTCCAGAAGCCGAACCCCTTCCCCAAGAGCATCTATGAGAACGTGGTGTACGGCCTGCGCATCCAGGGCATCAACAAGAAGCGCGTGCTGGACGAAGCCGTGGAGTGGGCGCTGAAGGGCGCTGCCCTGTGGGACGAGGTGAAGGACCGCCTGCACGAATCCGCCCTCGGCCTCTCCGGCGGTCAGCAGCAGCGTCTGGTGATTGCCCGTACCATCGCCGTGGAGCCGGAAGTCCTGCTGCTCGACGAACCCTGCTCGGCCCTGGACCCTATCTCCACCCTGAAGGTGGAAGAGCTGATCTATGAGCTCAAGAGCAAGTACACCATCGTCATCGTGACCCACAACATGCAGCAGGCGGCACGTGTTTCCGACTACACCGCCTTCATGTACATGGGCAAGCTGATCGAGTTCGGCGATACCGATACCCTGTTCACCAATCCGGCCAAGAAGCAGACCGAGGACTACATCACCGGTCGCTACGGCTAGTGGCTACTTGAAGGCCACTACCACCAGGAAAAGCATTCTGCTCAACAAGGGTTAGAAAATGATCGACAAAGACAGCCTCACCCATCACATCTCCCAGCAGTTCAACGCCGAACTGGAGGAAGTGCGCAGCCACCTCCTGGCGATGGGCGGCCTGGTCGAGAAGCAGGTCAACGACGCGGTCACCGCGCTGATCGACGCCGACTCGGGCCTCGCCCAGCAAGTGCGCGAGATCGACGACCAGATCAACCAGATGGAGCGCAACATCGACGAGGAGTGCGTGCGCATCCTCGCCCGTCGCCAGCCGGCGGCGTCCGACCTGCGCCTGATTATCAGCATCTCCAAGTCGGTGATCGACCTCGAACGCATCGGCGACGAAGCCTCGAAAATCGCCCGCCGCGCCATCCAACTCTGCGAGGAAGGCGTTGCCCCGCGCGGCTACGTCGAGGTGCGCCACATCGGCGACCAGGTGCGCAAGATGGTCCAGGAAGCCCTGGATGCCTTCGCCCGCTTCGACGCCGACCTCGCCCTGTCGGTGGCCCAGTACGACAAGAACATCGACCGCGAGTACAAGACCGCGCTGCGCGAACTGGTCACCTACATGATGGAAGACCCGCGCGCCATCAGCCGCGTGCTCAACGTCATCTGGGCCCTGCGTTCCCTGGAGCGTATCGGCGACCACGCGCGCAACATTTCCGAGCTGGTGATCTACCTGGTGCGCGGCACCGACGTTCGCCACATGGGCCTGGCGCGCATGACCGAAGAAGTGAAGGGCAATGGCGCCAACAAGGACGCCGCCAAGGGCTGATCCTGCTTCTCGCTTGCGGAACGCCCGGCCTCGTGCCGGGCGTTCTGCTTTTCGGGCCTGTGGATGACCCGTCGGTCGCGGACCGGGCGCAGGTCGCAAATCGGACTTGGCAATTGGCTATCAGCCAAGGCTATTCTTAGCCCCGATTTCCAAGGAGTAGTCGATGGGCAAGGTCAACGTGCTGGTGGTGGATGATGCGTCCTTTATTCGCGATCTGGTGAAAAAGGGGCTGCGCGACAACTTTCCCGGCATCCAGATCGAAGAAGCGATCAATGGGCGCAAGGCCCAGCAATTGCTCGCCCGCGCCAGTATCGACCTGATCCTCTGCGACTGGGAAATGCCCGAGATGTCGGGGCTGGAATTGCTCACCTGGTGCCGCGAGCAGGACAACCTGAAGACCACGCCCTTCATCATGGTTACCAGCCGTGGTGACAAGGAGAACGTCATCCAGGCCATCCAGGCCGGCGTCTCCGACTACATTGGCAAACCCTTCTCCAACGATCAGCTGGTCACCAAGGTGAAGAAGGCCTTGGCCCGCAGTGGCAAGCTCGAAGCCCTGATGTCCAGTTCGCCGGTGAAGCTGCCCAACGCCGGCGGCTTTGCCAATGATTCCCTCGCCGCCCTCACCGGCGGCAAGGCCGAGGTGGTCCGCCCCGCTGCCGCGCCGGCGCCTGCCGCGCCCGTGGCCAAACCCGCCGCGCCGACCCCGTCGGTGAAATCCGCGTCCCAGGCCCCCGGTGGCCGTGGCCAGGCCCAGCTGCGACTTCCGGCGGGCGTGCTGGCCTGTGTGATCAAGGCCCTGAGCCTGAAGGATGCGCAGCTTGTGGTGCGCCGTGGCGAGCCGCTGCCGCAGGTACTGGAGAGTGCGGTGCTCGACCTGGAACAGGGCGAGGGTGGCGAAGTGGCGCGGCTCAACGGCTACCTGCACTCGGTGGCGGCGCTGGAGCCGAAGCCCGACAGCGAGTGGCTGCAGCTGACCTTCCGCTTCGTCGATGGCGACCCGCAGAAGCTCGACTACCTGTCCCGCCTGATCGCCCGCGGTACCGCGCAGAAGCATTTCGTCCCCGGCGCCTGATCGTCCAGCCAACCCCGTCACAGCCCGACGGGCGACGTCTCGCCGACGTTGGGTTGCGCTGCTAGTCTTCGGCTTCTCGGAGCACACAAAGACAACGGGACGAGATGCTGGGGCGACTCCTTTCTCTGGCGCTGCTGCTCGGCATGAGCTTGCCGGCCGCTGCGCTGACCATCTACAAGTACACCGACGCCAATGGTGTGGTGACCTACACCGATAAGGCCGTGTCCGGTGCCCAGGTGTTCGTCTTCCGTGACCGCATGGTGGAGCGTCTGGACCTGTCGGTGAAGCTGGAGACGAAGAAGCACGACGCCGGCGAAACCCTGCTGTTGCGCAATGACCTGTTCGCCCCGGTGGAAGTGGAATTGCGCATCGACCAGGCGGAAAACGTCTCGGGCGTTCCCGATAAACCCATCCGCTGGGTGCTGGCGCCGCGCAGCAGCATGCGCATGGCCACCCTGGCTCCGGCCGACCCGAGCCGTCCCATGCGCTACAAGCCCAAGTTGCGCTACGCCATGGGTGACCCGCGCCTGCAGCCGGTGCTCTACCGCTATCCGCTGCCCTGGATGGGCGGCCCCTTCCGCCTGACCCAGGGCGCCAATGGCCGCTACAGCCACTTCACGCCCAAGGGCCGCTACGCCCTGGATATCGCCATGCCCGAAGGCACGCCGATCGTCGCGGCGCGTCCCGGCGTGGTGGTGAAGATCGAGAACGACCAGAGCGGCCGGGGCAACAACCCGTCCGGCAACTTTGTGCGCATCCTGCATGACGACGGCACGATGGGCGTCTACCTGCACTTGATGCGCGGTTCGGTGCAGGTCCGCGAGGGGCAGCAGGTGGCCATTGGCGAACGCATCGCCCGATCCGGCAACACCGGCAACAGCACCGGCCCGCACCTGCACTTCGTCATCCAGCGCAACATGGGCCTGGCACTGGAATCCATTCCTTTCGACTTCGCCCAACCGGTGGATACCCTGCCGAACTTCGCGGTGGGTGGGGAGTAGGGGCGGGGATTGGCGCAGGTCGCGGCTGAGCTATGCGAAGTCCAACATCGGTCTGCGCCGAAGCACTGTCGTTGGGCTTCGCTACGCTTTGCCCAACCTACATCGGGCCGTGCTCAGCATGGGTATCGCTTCGCTCCACCCATCCTACGGGGCAGTTGAGCTTGAGTACCTTGAGGGGAAATCTATTTTCCGTCGCTGTCCTGCATCCAGGCTGGGATATCCCTCATCCCATGCAGCACGCGCCACACATCAATGCGATCTTCGCGCTCGATATAAAAGACCAGATAGGGATAGCGCTTGAGCGTCCAGGAGCGCAGCCCCGGCAGATCGAGTTCGTGGGCGTACCGTGATGAACCGGACTCGGGATGCCGGCTGATGTGCTTGTAGGCCCGTTCCAGGGCGTCGATGAAACCGAGTGCAGCTTGCTCGGTTGCTTCGTTCAGGTAGTAGCCGATGGCGTCGTCGATATCCTGATTGGCCCGTGTCCGGGGGATGATCGGCTTGGCCTTCATGCCTTGGCGTTCCGTACCCGGTTGCGCAGTGCATCGAAGTAGTTGTCATCAGCCGGGGCGGCGGGAGAGGAGGCGGCGCCTTCCAGGAGCAGGTTACGCAGGCGTTGGCGGTCCTGGTCCTTGCGGATCAGTTCGCGGACGTACTCGCTGCTGGTGCCATAGCCGCGCTGGCTGACCTGGTCATCGACAAAGCTCTTGAGGGCATCGGGCAGGGAGATGTTCATGGTGCTCATGGGAAACCACCTTTTGGCAAATTTTGCCAAAGAATGGTAGCACCAGGTTCCGCCGGCAGGTGTCGAAATCACAGGCACGAACTGTTTTGAATCGACATGGGCGAATGGCTGGAGACCCCAAGTTGAGCGGGGCTACGTCGTACTGAGCCACCCGTCAAAAGAATTGTCTCCCCTCTACCTCTGGAAGAGGAGAGCGGAGTTCGGGAAGGATTCGAGGGTTAGCCTGGTAGTCCGCGTTCGCGAATGAATCCGCGAGCGCGGGGTGCTCAATCGAGCTTGAGCACCTTGGCAAGGACGATCTTCGGGCCTTTCATCTTCTTCACGATGATGCGCAGGCCGTCGGTTTCCAGCACTTCTTCCTCTTCCGGCACGCGGTTGAGGGTCTCGTAGACGAGGCCGGCGAGGGTGTCGGCTTCGACGTGGTCGAGGTCGATGCCCAGCAGGCGTTCCACCTTGAACAGCGGGGTGTCGCCGCGCACCAGCAGCTTGCCCGGCTGGTAGGCGAGCACGCCGCGTTCGGTCTTGCGGTGTTCGTCCTGGATATCGCCCACCAGCACTTCCAGCACGTCTTCCATGGTCAGGAAGCCCACCACCTTGCCGTCGGCCTCTTCGACCAGTGCGAAGTGCGCGCCGCCCTGGCGGAACTGTTCCAGCAGGCGCGACAGCGGCATGTGCTTGGTTACGCGCTCCAGCGGGTGGGTGAGTTCGGCGAGGTCGAAGGATTCCGGCAGGCTGTCCAGCGCCGACAGGGCCAGCAGCAGGTCCTTGATGTGCAGGACGCCGATGAACTCGCCTTTCTGGTCGTCGTGCACCGGGTAGCGGCTGTACTTGTGGCGGCGGATCACGCTGAGGATGTCCGCCAGCGGTGCGTCGTGCTCCAGGTAGATCAGGTCTTCGCGGGAGTTGGCCCAGTCCACCACTTCCAGTTCGCCCATCTCCACCGCCGAGGCCAGTACGCGCATGTCCTGGTCGCTGGGATCGCGGGCGCGGCTGGAGTGGAGGATCAGCTTCAGTTCGTCGCGGCTGTAGTGATGCTCGTGGTGCGGGCCGGGTTCGCCTTGTCCGGCGATGCGCAGGATGGTGTTGGCGCTGGCGTTGAGCAGCCAGATGGCCGGGTACATCAGCCAGTAGAAGGTGTACAGCGGCGCGGCGGTCCACAGCGAGAGCAGCTCGGGTTTGCGGATGGCCCAGGACTTGGGGGCCAGCTCGCCGACCACGATGTGCAGGTAGGAAATGATGAAGAACGCGGTGAAGAAGGCGATGCCGTGGACCAGCTTCTGCGATTCGATGCCGACGGACTCGAGCAGCGGCTGCAGCAGGTGGGCGAAGGCCGGTTCACCGACCCAGCCGAGGCCCAGGGAGGCCAGGGTGATGCCCAACTGGCACGCTGACAGGTAGGCGTCCAGCTGGTTGTGCACGGTGCGCAGGATGCGTCCACGCCAGCCGTGCTGGTCGGCGATGGCTTCGACGCGGGTGGAGCGCAGCTTGACCATGGCGAACTCGGCGGCCACGAAGAAGCCGTTGAGCAGCACGAGGAAAAGGGCGAAGAGAATCAGGCCGAAATCGGCGAAGTAACTGAGAAAGCTGGAACTAGGGGAAGGGTCCATGGAGGTTTTTGCTTGGAAATGACCGGCTAAGGTTGAAGGCTGACCCCCGACTTTGCAAGTCGGGGGCTTGGCCTTCAGGTGCGCCGGACCACCTGGGTGCCGGGGAAATGGCAGGTGAAGGTACTGCCGTGGTTGAGCACCGAACTGATGTCGAGGCGGCCGCGATGGCGAATCAGCACGTGCTTGACGATGGCAAGGCCGAGGCCCGTGCCGCCGGTGCTGCTGTTGCGGCTGGAATCGACGCGGTAGAAGCGCTCGGTCAGGCGGGGCAGGTGCTTGACCTCGATGCCGATGCCGCTGTCCTGCACGGAGAGGTGCGCACCGGTGTCGTCGCCCCACCAGCGAATGCGGATCTCGCCTTCGTCCGGGGTGTACTTCACCGCGTTGAACACCAGGTTGGAGAAGGCGCTGCGCAGCTCGGCCTCGCTGCCACGGAGCTTGAAGTTGTGGTCGGCTTCCAGGCTGATGCGGTGGTGGCGGTTGCCGGACAGGGCGATGGCGTCGGCCTTGATCTGCAGCAGCAGCAGGTCCACGGCCACCGGCTGGTTGTCCGAGGGGTAGTCGGTGGCTTCCAGCTTGGCCAGCAGCAGCAGGTCGTTGAGCAGGTTCTGCATGCGCTTGCCCTGCTGGCTCATCTGCTGCAGCGCGCGGGTCCAGCGCGGGTTCACGTCCTCGACGTTGTCCAGCAGGGTCTCCAGGTAGCCGGCGATCACCGTCAGCGGCGTGCGCAGCTCGTGGGAGACGTTGGCGACGAAGTCCTTGCGCATCTGCTCCAGTTGATGGAGGCGGGTGACGTCGCGCACCAGCATCAGGTGCTCGCTGTTGCCGTACTTGGTGATGTGGAACTGCAGGCGCAGGCGGTCGTTGACCGGCGAGGGCAGGTCCAGCGGCTCGAGGTACTGGCCTTGCTCGAAGTATTCCTTGAAGCGCGGGTGGCGGATCAGGTTGGTCACCGGCTGGCCGCTGTCCTGCGGGGTCTTCAGGCCCAGCAGGGTTTCCGCGGCGCGGTTCCACCAGTCGAGGTTGCCGTCGCTGTCGAGCATCACCACGGCGTCCTTCAGGGCAGCGGTGGACTCCTGCACGCGGTCGATCACCGCCTGCAGGCGGCCACGCACGCGCTGGTCGCGGCGCTGGAGGTGGTAGATGCTGTCGAACACTTCGCCCCAGAGGCCGTAGCCGTCAGGCGGCGGTTCGTCGGGCTGGTGTTCCTTGAGCCATTTGTACAGGCGCAGGAGTTGCGCCAGGGTCCAGCCAAGATAGGCGCCGAGGCCGATCACCAGGGCCCAGGCATAGTGGCCGGTGACCAGGCCGGCCAGCAGGCAGGCACCGATCAGCAGTAGCAGGCGGCGGATGACTACGCCGCGCCAGTCTTGATTCACCTATCGCGTCCTTGTGCTCGGCCTTGTGAAGGGCCCGGGGTCAGCTTTTGGTGGAGAAACGATAGCCGGTGCCGCGAACGGTCTGAACCAGATTTTCGTATACCTCGCCGAGGGCCTTGCGCAGGCGACGGATGTGCACGTCGACGGTGCGCTCCTCGACGTAGACGTTGCCGCCCCATACCTGGTCCAGCAGTTGGCCGCGAGTATAGGCGCGCTCCTGGTGGGTCATGAAGAACTGCAGCAGACGGTATTCGGTCGGGCCCATCTCGGCGGGCTTGCCGTCGATGGTCACGCGGTGGCTGATCGGGTCCAGCAACAGGCCGCCGATGGCGATCGGCGCTTCGCTGTCGCTGGGGCCGGCGCGGCGCAGCACGGCCTTCAGGCGGGCCACCAGTTCGCGCGGGGAGAAGGGCTTGGTGATGTAGTCATCGGCGCCCACTTCCAGGCCCTGGATCTTGTTGTCCTCTTCACCCTTGGCGGTGAGCATGATGATCGGGATGTCGCTGGTCAGGTCGTCGCGCTTCAGGCGGCGGGCCAGCTCGATGCCGGAGGTACCGGGCAGCATCCAGTCGAGGAGGATCAGATCGGGTTTGCGGTCGACGATGATGGCGTGCGCCTGCTGGGTGTTTTCAGCTTCCAGGCAGTCGTAGCCGGCCATCTCGAGGGCGACGGCGATCATCTCGCGGATCGGCGCTTCGTCGTCGACTATCAGGATGTTCTTGCCAACCATGTTCAAGCCTCAAAGAAAGGTCGCGTGTATGACTGTTTGCGCCGCATTAGATAACGGAATTATTGCAGGGATGTGACATCCCGGCCCCCGTCTCCCTGACTGCCGGCACAGCCCGCGATATCGCGCATTGCGTCACGGAACTCCGGCGAAGCAGCCTCGTCTATGCTCAATGAGGCTGCCGCCAATCAGCGGCGGCCCGGAGCCTGGCACAGGGCCCCATCGGCCTGATGGGAGTTCGTGGCTCCTTCCGTCCTGTTCCGCTGCGACCTCCAGCCGTGATCACAGCTGCCGCCAGGCTGTCGCTGTTCATTCCGAGGAGAGGCTAGAAAATGAGAAGAATTTCCCCGCGGTTCGTTCCGTTGCTCGCTGGCGCATTGCTGAGCTGGCCCCTGATGGGCCTGGCGGCCGAGCCGGCAATGGAGAAGGACGGCATGCTCGTGGATCACAACGGTATGACCCTCTACACCTACGACAAGGACTCTGACGGCAAGTCCGCCTGCAACGGCCAGTGCGCGCAGAACTGGCCGCCGCTGATGGCCGAGGCCGGGGCCAAGGCCGAAGGCGAGTGGAGTGTGGTCAAGCGCGACGACGGCTCCATGCAGTGGGCCTACGACGGCAAGCCGGTGTACACCTTCGTCATGGACAAGAAGGCCGGGGATGTGACCGGTGACGGCAAGATGGGGGTTTGGCACGTCGCCAAGCCCGAAGCTTACTAGTTGGCTGGAGAACGACCTGCGTTGCCGATTCTGCGTTTTCCAACCGACCAGGAAAAGGGTGGTGATCTACGCGCTGCGCCTCAGCGCAGCGCGTAGTCGGCGACTATGCCGGCGAGGATCGCCAGGCCCGCCCAGTGGTTGTGCAGAAAGGCCTTGAAGCAGGCCTGGGGTTCCTTGCTGCGGGTGCTGTAGAACTCCCAGGCGAAGCAGGCGGCGGCGGCCACCAGGCCCAGTTGGAAGCAGGTCCCCAGTTCGAAGCGATTGCCCGCCAGCAGCAGGCAGAGCAGCGCCAGGCCCTGGAGGATGGCGATGATCAGGCGGTCGGCGTCGCCGAAGAGGATGGCGGTGGATTTCACCCCGATCTTCAGGTCGTCCTCGCGGTCGGTCATCGCGTAATAGGTGTCGTAGGCCACGGTCCACAGCAGGTTGGCGATATACAGCAGCCAGGCCGCGGCCGGCAGCTCGCCAGTCTCGGCGGTGAAGGCCATCGGCATGCCCCAGGAGAAGGCCGCGCCCAGCACCACCTGCGGGTAGTAGGTGTAGCGCTTCATGAAGGGGTAGCAGGCGGCCAGTGCCAGGCCGCCGAATGACAGCCAGATGGTCGTGGCGTTGGTGAACAGCACCAGTACGAAGCTGATGGCCACCAGAACGGCGAAGAACACCAGCGCTTCCCGTGGCGTGATCCGGCCGCTGGCCAGGGGCCGGGCGCGGGTGCGGCTGACGTGGCCGTCGAAATTGCGGTCGGCGTAGTCGTTGATCACGCAGCCGGCGGCGCGCATCAGGATCACACCGAGGACGAAAATCACCAGGTTGGCCAGGCTGGGGCTGCCTTCACCGGCGATCCACAGCGCCCACAGCGTGGGCCAGAGCAGCAGGTAGATGCCGATGGGCTTGTCCAGCCGGGTCAGCTGGATGAAATCCATGGCGCGGGGATGCAGGCGGTTCAGTGATTGCAGCAGCGTGAGGTACATCGGCGGCTCTCCCATCGAAGGGCCGGATTATACGGCTTCGACGCCCGCCTGATGCCACAGCCTGGGCAGGAAGATTTCCGCCACCAGCACCCCCAGTTCGCCGCGCGAGAAGCACGAGCGGCGTCCCCAGAGGCGCTCGTCGCGCACCTCGGCCGGCAGCAGCGGTGCCGGATAGCGGGTGACTTCGATGGCGCCCCGGTCGAAGGCACGGTCGCTGAACAGCAACTCGCCGAGGGAACGGCTGCCGAGCTGGTGCAGGTCCAGCCCCGAGCCTTCCAGGGCACTGCGGGCCGCCACGCTGCGGGCGAACACCCAGATATCGCCGTGGCCGCGCAGGTAGACCTCGCGTACCCAGCCCTGGCTGCCGGCGGGGATGCCCAGGGCCACGCACTCATCGGCGCGCAGGGTCTGCCAGCCTTCTTCCAGCGGTGTGACGCTGAAGGCGTTGTTCGACAGCGCGGTCAGCCGGCGGGTCAGCGAGCCCTGGTCGAACAGCCAGTCGCGGACAGCGGCGCAGGGGGCGGGATGGAGCTGGGCGGCGGTCAGCCAGCGTGGCGGATGGGCAAGGGCGGCGTGGGGCACGGGCTGGGCTTGGGCGGTGGAAGACGGCGCAGATTAGCACGGCCGGTAGCTGTCGGCTGCCTCTTGCCCACTGGCGGATGAACCAGTACAAAGCGGCCCTGACATGTCCGGAAAGCCCGCCAGAGGCTGCGGCTCGAGAACGCGTGATCGATGAGGTAGGAACGATGAAGAAGTGGCAATGCGTGGTATGTGGCCTGGTCTACGACGAGTCCCAGGGCTGGCCGGATGACGGCATCGCCGCCGGCACCCGCTGGGAAGACGTCCCGCAGGACTGGCTCTGCCCGGACTGCGGCGTGGGCAAGCTGGATTTCGAGATGATCGAAATCAACTGATCGCCCGATCCGGAAAAGCCGGCCGGCGGGCCGGGGTGCACCGTCGCACGATCCAGCGCGACGAAATTCACCCGGTCTGCCGAGCCGGCTTTTTCGTGTCCGCAGGTTGGGCCTATCCTCTGTCTGGACTGGCCCGGCGGCCCTTGGCGGGCGCCGGTCGATTGGAGTAGGTTCAGTACGGTATCCGCGCCGGCGGAGGTGGTCATGCGCAAGTGGCAATGCATTGTCTGCGGTTTCATCTACGACGAGGCCGAAGGGCTGCCCGAAGAGGGCATCGCGCCCGGTACGCGCTGGGAAGACATCCCGCCGGACTGGTGCTGCCCCGATTGCGGCGTCGGCAAGATCGATTTCGAGATGATCGAGATCGCCTGATCCTCCCCACCATCCAACCCCATTCAAGCGACGGTCTGTGGGCCGTCGAGTCGTTTCACGAGCAGGAGTGAGCAATGAGTGCACCCGTGGTGATAGTCGGCACCGGCCTGGCCGGTTACAACCTGGCCAAGGAGTTTCGCAAGCTGGACAGCGAAACCCCGCTGTTGCTGATCAGCGCCGACGACGGTCGCTCCTACTCCAAGCCCATGCTGTCCACCGGTTTCGGCAAGAACAAGGACGCCGACGGCCTGGCCATGGCCGAGGCCGGCGCCATGGCCGAGCAGCTCAAGGCGGAAATCCGCACCCATACCCGCATTACCGGCATCGATCCGGCTCACAAGCGCCTGTGGATAGGCGAAGAGGCTGTGTCCTATCGCGATCTGGTGCTGGCCTGGGGTGCGGACACCATCCGCGTGCCGGTGGAAGGCGACGCCCAGGACGCAATCTTCCCGATCAACGATCTGGAAGACTATGCACGCTTCCGCACAGCCTCCGCCGGCAAGCGCCGGGTGCTGATCCTCGGCGCCGGCCTTATCGGTTGCGAATTCGCCAACGACCTCAGCCTGGGCGGCCTGGAAGTGGAGCTGGTGGCGCCTTGCGAACAGGTCATGCCGGGCCTGCTGCATTCGGCAGCCGCGGCGGCCGTGCAGGCCGGGCTGGAAAGCCTGGGTGCGCGCTTCCACCTGGGGCCGGTGCTGGCGCGCCTGGACCGTGGCGAGAACGGCCTTGATGCGCTGCTCTCCGATGGAACCCGTATCTCCTGCGATCTGGTGGTGTCCGCCGTGGGCCTGCGCCCGCGTACCGACATGGCCGCTGCCGCGGGCCTGGCAGTGAACCGTGGCGTGGTGGTGGACCGCGAGCTGCGCACCTCCCACGGCAACATCTACGCCCTGGGCGATTGTGCCGAGGTCGATGGCCTCAACCTGCTCTATGTGATGCCTCTGATGGCCTGCGCCCGCGCCCTGGCCCAGACCCTGGCGGGCAATCCCACGGCGGTGACCTACGGCGCCATGCCGGTGACGGTGAAGACGCCGGTGTGCCCGCTGGTGGTATCGCCGCCGCCCCGTGGCTCGGAGGGCAACTGGACGGTGGAAGGCTCTGGGGCGGACATCAAGGCGCTCTGCCGCGACGCCACCGGCCGACTGCTCGGCTATGCCCTGACCGGCGCTGCAGTGCAGGAAAAACTGGCCCTGAACCGCGAGCTACCGCCGTTGCTGGCGTAAATGTCAGCCCTTCTGTCGGAATAATCGTTCTGTTCTTTCGGAATTCCCGCTGAGGACACTGGCGGAGTGCCAATCGGCGTGCCATCCTCCCCGTGGTCTGCCGCAGCGCAGAGCCGTTGCGGCGCCTTAGGCGCTGTTCTGGAAGAACAGCACGGACACAAAAACAACAAACCGTCAAAGAGGCATCTATGCGTAAACCGGAACTCGCCGCCGCTATCGCCGAAAAGGCCGATCTCACCAAGGATCAGGCCAATCGCGTACTCAATGCGGTGCTCGAAGAAATCACCAACGCGCTGAACCGCAAGGACAGCGTGACGCTGGTGGGCTTCGGCACCTTCCTGCAACGTCACCGTGGGGCCCGCACCGGCAAGAACCCGCAGACTGGCCAGCCGGTAAAGATCAAGGCCAGCAACACCGTTGCTTTCAAACCGGGCAAATCGCTGAAAGAAGCCGTGAACTGAGCTTCTTCTGCCCGGAACCGGGGAGGTTCCGGGCAGTTCACCCGCGCTCTCTCCATACCCTCCTTTGGCTGGCTGTAGTCATGCCGGCAAACCGCTACAATGCGCCGCTTTCTCAAACTTTCGAGGCCGTGCGCGCATGAAATTCCGCTTTCTTCTCTGGATGCTGGGTCGCCTGATGGCCAAGGCCAGCCGTGACAATGCCGAGTTCCAGCAGCAGCTGGCGGGCAAGGACCTGGTGTTCCAGCTGCACACCCTGGACGGCAAGATCGCCCGTCACTTCATCGTCAAGGACATGCGCGTCGTCAGCAAACGTGGCGTCGCCAGCGCGCCCGCCTTCGCCATCGGTTTCAAGGACGGTGCCTACGGTTTCGCCACCATGAGCGCAAAGAACAAGCAGCTTGCCTTCATGCAGGGCATCCAGAACAAGGACATCCAGATCCAGGGCAACCCGGCGCTGGTCATCTGGTTCCAGGGCCTGACCAAGCACCTGGTGCCGAAGAAAAAGGCTGTGGAAAAGAAAGCCGCCTGACGGCTCCGCCGCCCCTGCAATGGCTAGGGGAGAGCAGCAAAAAAAGGGGCGCCAGTGGCGCCCCTTTTTCATGCCTTAAGGATCAGTGCGGCGTGTTGAACTGCGAAGCCAGTTCGCGCAGCGCGGCCTCTGCCTGCAGCACCTTGTTCACCGCATCGTCCGCCTTCTCGCGGCTGATACCCAGGGCCTCGAACAGATCGTCGGGAATCGCCACTTCCGGGCCGGCGCCGATGCCCCGGTTGCGCAGCAGGCTGACCGCCAGGCACACCAGGTTGGGGTAGGCGGCGTTGTCGTTCTGGTAGTCCGGGTCGTGCTGGAAGCGCAGGGCGGTGTAGAGCTCTTCCGGCATGTCCCAGAAGCGCATCAGCCAGCTGCCGATCTGCTCGCGGGTGATGCCCAGCAGATGCTGCTCGATGTAGCTATGGGAAAGGTGCGGGTTGACCTCCAGATGCCGGCAGATCAGCGAGAAGTGCGGCGGGAAGACGTGGGCCAGCACCAGGTAGCCGAAGTTGTGCAGCAGTCCGGCGAGGTAGGTCAGACCGGTTTCGGGGCGCTGGGCGCGCGGCATGGCGCGGGTCAGGCCTTCGATTACCGCAGCGGTGTAGATCGCCTGCTGCCAGTACGGGGTGGCCTGCTGCGGCTGGTCCTTGGGCAGGCTCAGGGATTTGCCCAGGGCCAGGCCAAGGGCCAGGTTGATTACCAGGTCGAAGCCGAGCACGCGCACGATGGCGTCTTCCACCGAGCGGATCTTGCCGGGGGCGGCGTAGTAGGGCGAGGCCGCCCAGCTGACCACCTGGGCGGCCAGGGCCGGGTCGGTTTCCACCACGCCGGTGATGTCTTCCACGGTGGCGTTGGGGTCGACCCTGAGCTTGATGATCTTCTGCGCGGATTCGGCCAGCGGCGGAATCTCGATGGTTTCTTCCAGGCGCTGCTGGATACGGCGCGCGGTGAAGGCCTGCACGGCCTGGGTGATTTCGGCGCGGTCGTCGGCCGGGCGATCGAGGTTCGGGCGGATGCTCGCCAGGGGCTCGCCGAAGCGTGCGGCGCTGGCCTTGCTCAGCAGCTTGCGGTAGTCCTCGCTGGCCAGCTCCAGCAGTACGCCGGGTTGGCCGGATTCCACCAGCAGGCGCGGCTCCTGCAGCAGGCGCTCGTCGTACAGGCACGGCGAGCTGGTCAGCGGCGGCAGGCCCGGCAGGGTGCCCAGCAGGTGCTTGCCGAGCATGCGCTCAAGGCGCTCGGGCTTGACCGCCACCAGTTTGCGGCCGGTGAGTTCGGCGAGGCGGTTGAGGTCCAGCAACTGGCTGCGGGGGAAGAGCACCAGCAGGGCGCCGACGGCGTCTTCCAGCAGCACCGACTGGACCCGCTGCGCAGCAGACAGACCCGGATGCTCCAGTCGAACCTGGAAGGCCAGTCCGAGCTTTTCCAGCAGCTGCACTATCACTTCGGGCGGTTGTGGCGAGGAATCCGGGGCGAGGGCGACTTCGGTCATGGCAGCATCCAGCTTTGAATTTTTCTGCCCGGAGTATAACGAGCAGCTAGGGAGTGGTCGGGGCGAGGCGACGGTTGAGCTGTGAACTGCATCACACTTGGCCGTACTGTTGACCGTGGCGCAGCCAGCGCTCCAATAGTGGACTGACATGTTGAGGCCAATGGGCCAGTAGCGCCTGGGCCGCGTCGCGCACGGCCGGCAGCAGATCGGCATCGCGCATCAGGTCGGCCACCTTGAACTGCAGCAGGCCGGTCTGGCGGGTGCCGAGCATCTCGCCAGGGCCGCGCAGTTCCAGGTCCTTTTCGGCGATGACGAAGCCGTCGCAGGTCTCGCGCATGATCGCCAGCCGTTCACGGCCGAGTTGCGACAGCGGTGCGTGATAGAGCAGCACGCAGTGGCTGGCGGCGCTGCCCCGGCCAACGCGTCCGCGCAGCTGGTGCAACTGGGCGAGGCCAAGGCGCTCGGGGTTCTCGATGATCATCAGGCTGGCGTTGGGTACGTCCACGCCCACCTCGATCACGGTGGTGGCCACCAGCAATTGCAGGGCGCCGGCCTTGAACTCGGCCATCACCTCGGCCTTTTCGGCGGGCTTCATTCGCCCGTGGATCAAACCCACGCGCAGTTCGCCCAGCGCCGAGGAGAGCTCTTCGAAGGTGGTTTCCGCCGCTTGGCAGGTCAGTTCTTCGGATTCTTCGATCAGGGTGCAGACCCAGTAAGCCTGGCGACCTTCGTGGCACGCGGCGCGGACCCGCTCGATCACGTCGATGCGGCGGCTGTCGGCCACCAGCACGGTGTTCACCGGGGTACGGCCGGGGGGCAGCTCGTCGAGGATGGAGGTATCCAGATCGGCGTAGGCGCTCATGGCCAGGGTCCGCGGAATGGGTGTGGCGGTCATGATCAGCTGGTGCGGGCAGAGGCGGCCGTCCACGCCCTTCTGGCGCAGGGCCAGGCGCTGCTGGACGCCGAAGCGGTGCTGCTCATCAATGATCACCAGGGCCAGGCGCTTGAACTTCACCTCGTCCTGGAACAGCGCGTGGGTGCCGACCACCATGGGTGTGCCGCCGGCGATCTGCTCCAGGGCGGCGGCGCGGGCCTTGCCCTTGAGCTTGCCGGCGAGCCAGGCAACTTCGATGCCCAGTGGCTGCAGCCACTTGCTGAAGTTCAGGAAGTGCTGCTCGGCGAGGATTTCGGTGGGGGCCATCAGCGCCACCTGGTAGCCGGCCTCCAGGGCCTGCAAGGCGGCAAGGGCGGCGACCACGGTCTTGCCGGCGCCAACGTCTCCCTGTACCAGGCGCAGCATGGGTTCCTGCTGTGCCAGGTCATAGGCGATTTCCGCACCGACCCGCTGTTGGGCGCCGGTGGGCTGGAAGCCGAGGTTGGCCAGGTACTGCTTTGGCAGTTTGCGCGCGGGCGGCAGCTGCGGCGCGTGCTGGGCCCGAAGGCTCTCGCGCAAGCGCTGCAGGGACAGCTGGTGGGTCAGCAGCTCCTCGAAGGCCAGGCGCTGCTGGGCCCAGTGCTGGCCTTCGGCGAGTTCCTCCAGGTCTGCGTCCGGCGGCGGCCGGTGCAGGTAACGGATGGCTTCGTCCAGCGAGCCCAGGTGGTAGTCGCGCGCCAGCTCCCTGGGCAGCCAGTCGGGCAGGCTCTGGGGGCCGAGGCGGGCCAGCGCGAGCTGGCTGAGGCTGCGCAGGCGCTGCTGGGTGAGGCCTTCGGTGGTGGGGTAGATCGGCGTCAGGGTCTGTTCCACCGGTGGCGGTTCATCGCCACTGAGGGAGCGGTATTCGGGGTGGTAGATCTCCAGGCCGGTGGCGCCGGGGCGGACTTCGCCGTAGCAGCGCAACTGGGTACCGCGCTTGAGACCGTCCTTCTGCGCCTGACTGAAGTGGAAGAAGCGCAAGGAGAGCGTGCCGGTGCCGTCCTGCAGGCGCACCAGCAGGCTGCGGCGGCGGCCCATGACGACATCGGCGCCGGCGACTATGCCTTCTACCACCGCGTCCTGACCGGGGCGCAGTTCACCGATGGGGGTGATGCGGGTGCGGTCCTGATAGCGGGTGGGCAGGTGGAAGAGGATGTCCTGCAGGTTCTCCAGGCCCACCTTGGCGAGCTTTTCCGCCAAGGCGGCGCCCACGCCCTTGAGCACGGTGACCGGGACTTGCGACAGCTCGGTCATGCCGGCTGTGGTTCGCCCTGGGTTGCCGGGTGAGCCACGGAGCAGAGGCGGATGGAGTCCGCCAGCACTTCGATGGCGCGCGGGCGCGGGAAGCTGGCGCGCCAGGCGATGGCCACGGTGCGGAAGGGCACCGGCGGCGTCAGCGGGCGGATTTCGATCACGCCGGGGGCGTAGTGGTGGCTGTCCACCGCGGAGAACGGCAGGATCGATACGCCCAGGCCCGAGGCGACCATGTGGCGGATGGTTTCCAGGGAGCTGGATTCCACCGTGGTGTGCTTGGCGCTGTCTTCACCGCCCTTGCGCAGGCTCGGGCAGGCTTCCAGCACCTGGTCGCGGAAGCAGTGGCCCTCGCCCAGCAGCAGCAGGCTCTTGTCGTTGAGCATCTCGCTGTCGATGGACTCGCGGGCGGTCCAGGGGTGCCCGGAAGGCAGCAGCACGTAGAAGGGTTCGTCGTAGAGCGGCTTGGTCAGCACGTCGGCTTCGGCGAAGGGCAGGGCGATGATGATCGCGTCCAGCTCGCCGGTGCGCAGTTTGTCGCGCAGGACGTGGGTGAAGTTCTCTTCGATGTACAGCGGCATCTGCGGGGCAACCCGGTGCAGCTGCGGAATCAGGTGCGGGAAGAGGTAGGGGCCGACGGTGTAGATGGCGCCTACCTTGAGCGGTGCGGCGAGCTGGTTCTTGCCAGCCTGGGCCATCTCGCGGATGCCCTGGGCCTGTTCCAGCACCTTCTGCGCCTGGGTGACGATGCCTTCACCGACCGGAGTCAGGCGTACCGCGCTCTTGCTGCGTTCGAAGATGAGCACGCCGAGCTCGTCTTCCAGCTTCTTCACCCCGACCGACAGGGTCGGCTGGCTCACGTGGCAGCGCTCGGCAGCACGGCCGAAATGCTGTTCCTGGGCGAGGGTGACGATGTAGCGCAGTTCGGTGAGGGTCATAGCATTTTTCCATTGAGGTCCCGCAAGCATAGCGGCTGGAGTCAATGGAACCAAGCGCCTGCGCGAGGTGCGCAGACGCTCGGAAATCAGCGGCGGTCCAGCGAGTAGACGAAGGGCGCGACCACTTCGAGGGAGCCGTTGTTGAGCAGTTCCGGCGGGGGCGGCGGCAGCGGCTGGGCGCGGCGGATCATCTCCAGGGTGGCGCGATCCAGCGAGGCGCTGCCGGACTTGCCGACCAGGGAGTAGGAGATCACCTTGCCTTCGCCATCGACCACGAAGCGCAGGCGGTTGACCCCTTCGAAACCACGACGGCGGGCGTCGTCCGGGTAACGCTTGTAGCGCGCCAGGTGTGCCAGCAGCTTGCTCTGCCAGGTCGGCTTGGCGTCCGATGGTGCGCTGGAAGCAGCCTGCTGCTGGGCGGCGGGCTTGCTGTCGCTCGGAGCCGGCGTGGTCGGCGCGGCGACACTTTCCTTCACGCTCTCGGTTTCCCGCGGCTTTTCAGGTTTGGGTTCCGGCGGCTTCGGCTTCGGCGGCTTGGGTTTCGGCTTGGGCTTGGGCGCGATGGCGATCTTCGGCTTCGGCGCTTCAACCAGCTTGGGCAGCGGCTCGGGTTCGGGCTCGACCTGGGGCGGCGGCGGAGGGGCCGGCTTGGGCGCAGGGGCCGGCAGCGGCTCCAGCTCCACGATCATGGCCGCCGGTGGCAGCTCGATCGGCTCGGCATGGGGACGCCAGTAGAGCGCCCAGAGGCCGAGGCCGAGGTGCAGGCCGAGCACCACGACCAGGCTGACGCCCCATTGCGACAGCTTGCGTTTGCCCTGGATCATTTAGTGCCGACCGTCTCGAGTCCTACCAGGCCGATCTTCAGGTAGCCGGCACCGCGCAGGGTGTCCATGACTTCCATCAGGCGACCGTACTCCACCACCTTGTCGCCACGGACGAAGATGGTCTTGTCCTTGTCGGAGTTGGTCAGCTTGTCCAGCACGCCGCCCAGTTGCTCATCGGTGACCTGTTCGTTGTCCAGGTACAGGCTCTTGTCTTCCTTGATGCTGAGGTAGATCGGCTTGTCCGGCCTGGGCGCGGGCTTGGCGGTGGAGGCGGGGAGGTCGACCTTGATGTCGACTGTCGCCAGGGGGGCTGCGACCATGAAGATGATCAGCAGCACCAGCATCACGTCGATGAAGGGGGTGACGTTGATCTCGTGGGTTTCCTGGAGATCATCGCCACCATCGTTCAGATGGATTCCCATGGATCAGCCCACTTTTGCCATGTGCGGAGACTGGCCACGGTCGGCCGGCTGGTGGTCGAGGTCGCGGCTGACCAGCAGCAGGACCTGGGCGGAAGCGTCGGACACCTGTGCCTTGTAGCCAGCGATGGAGCGGGCGAAGACGTTGTAGATCACCACGGCAGGGATCGCCGCGACCAGGCCGAGGGCGGTGGCCAGCAGGGCTTCGGCGATACCGGGGGCGACTACGGCGAGGTTGGTGGTCTGGGATTTGGCGATGCCGATGAAGCTGTTCATGATGCCCCAGACGGTACCGAACAGGCCGACGAATGGCGCGGTGGAACCGATGGTGGCGAGCACGCCAGTGCCCTGGCTCATCTGGCGACCGCTGGCGGCGACCAGGCGCTCGAGGCGGAAGCTGACGCGCTCCTTGATGCCTTCCTTCTCGCGGGTGTTGGTGGAGAGCTTCATCTCTTCCTGGGCGTCCTGCACCAGCAGGTGGGACACGCAGTTGCCGTTGCTGACCTTCTCACCGGCGTCGTTCAGGGTGCGGGCGGACTTCAGGGTGGCCAGTTCACGACGCAGGCGGCGCTTGGCGGAGGTCAGCTCGAAGCCCTTGGCGATCCACACGGTCCAGGTCAGGACGGACGCGAGCACCAGGCCGATCATCACGGCCTTCACCACGATGTCGGCGTTCTGGTACATGCCCCAGGGCGACAGGTCGTGGGCCAGCATCTGCTCGCCTTCTTGCTCGGCGGCCAGCGGGTCGGCCGGCAGGGCGTTCGGGTCCTGGGCGGCGGCGTCGACAGCCGGAGCGGCACCGTTGACCGGGGTGGCGGCGGGCGCGTTGGCGGCATCAGCGGCAGGTGCCGGTGCGGCGGTCTGGCTGGCGGCAGCCGGGACGGATTGCGCGGTCGGCTCCTCGGCGAAGGAAACTTGCGGTGTCAGCATCAGGCTGATCAGCAGGGCCGCGAGCAGGCGTGGCGGATGGGAGGCGGTGTTGGGCTGTGCGTTGCGGGCGTTGGAATTCATGCTGGCCGGACCTGAAGGAAAGGAGGCGGTTTCGTCCATCGGCGCTGGAGCGTCGGCCTGGACCGAAGGGTTTGCATTATTGCAAGTAATTCTTGTTTGTAAAAGTGACTTTATAACAACTGCGCCTTGACTCTGCATTTCGCCCCCTTCTCGACCCGATTTGGCGATAACCGGTAGTGCCCCTATCCTGAGGACTTTTTCGGAGCCTCCCCGATGTCCGATACCCCTACTCTCCTGATTGCCGGTTGTGGCGACGTCGGCAGCCGCCTGGCGCAACAGATGCTGCAGGCCGGCTGGACCGTCCATGGCCTGCGACGCCAGGTCGCAGCGCTGCCGGTGGGTGTCCTGCCGGTGGCCGGCGATCTGGAGCAGCCCGCCTGCCCAACTGCCTGGCCGCAGGGGCCGCTGGATTACCTGGTCTACTGCGTGGCGGCTTCCCGGCATGACGAAGCGGGCTACCGCGCTGCCTATGTCGAGGGCCTGCGCCACGTCCTTGGCTGGCTGGCCGAACGCGGCCAGACGCCACGCCGCCTGTTGTTCGTCTCCAGCAGCGGCGTCTATGGCCAGCGCGACGGTGAGTGGGTCGACGAGACGTCGCCCGCTGAAGCCGAGAGCTTCTCCGGCAGCGTGATGCTGGAAGCCGAGCGCATCGCCATGGACAGCGGCATCCCCGCGACGCTGGTGCGCCTGACAGGGATCTACGGTCCCGGACGCGAGTGGCTGCTCAAGCAGGTGCGCATGGGTTACCGGGTGGTCAGCGAGCCGCCGCTTTATGCCAACCGTATCCACGTCGACGATTGTGCCGGGCTCCTGGCCCATCTGCTCAAGGCCGAAGCCGGCGGTGCGGCGTTGCAGGACTGCTACATCGGCGTCGACGATGCGCCGGCTCCGCTGCATGACGTGGTGGGCTGGCTGCGCGAGCGGATGGGGGTGACCGAGTGGGCCGAGGAGTCCACCGTGCGCCGCTCCGGCAGCAAGCGCTGCAGCAACGCCCGTGCCCGCGCCCTGGGCTGGGCGCCGCGCTACCCGAGCTATCGCGAAGGGTATGCGGCCATCCTCGGCGAGCCCTGAGGATGGACGCCAACCGCATGTTGGCCCGCCCCTGGCTGCCCGGGGTGGAGTTGTTCCATGCGGATTTTTCCGGGCAGCAGTTCGGTCGGCACAGCCATGATGCCTTCGCCATCGGCGCCATCCTCGAAGGCGTCGGCGGCTATCAATGCCGGGGGGCGCGGCATGCCCTGCCGGCTGGCACCCTGTCGCTGATGAACCCCGAGGAGCCGCATACCGGCCATGCCGAGTCGGAGCGGCTGGTCTATCGCATGCTCTACGTCGAAGAGTCGCGCCTCCCCGCATTGCTCGGGCGCAAGCGTCTGCCCAGTGGCTTCCGCGAGCTGAATCCGGCCGATGACGGGCAGGTGGCGGCCGGGCTCGCACGCCTGGCCACGGAGTTCGAGCGCGGCGATGCGCTGGCCGTGGAAAGCGAGCTGCTGGAGGTGTTGGAGCGGGTGTTCATTCGCCACGGTGGCTTGCGCGCGGCAGCCCCTGCCGCGCGCGATGGTGGCGTGACGGCTTTCCTGCGCGACTACCTGGAAGCGCACTACGCCGAGGCGGTGAGCCTCGAACAGCTGGCGGGCCTGGTCCAGCGCCATCCGCGCCACCTGATCGAAGCCTTCCGTCGCGCCTACGGCGTGCCGCCGCATACCTACCTGCTGCAACGCCGGGTGCGCGAGGCCAAGCGCCTTTTGCTGGACGACCAGTCGCCGCTGGACGTGGCGCTATCCCTGGGCTTCTACGACCAGGCGCACTTCTCCGGCACCTTCAAACGCTTCACCGGCGTTACACCGGGGCATTTCCGTCGCGCCGCGTGCACCTGAGTTTTCTCCAAGACCACCGCCCCGTCTGGCTTCGACACTGCCCGCCGTGTTCCACGGAGGTCCGAAGCCATGCTCGCGTTGTTCCTGCTGGTCGCCAGCACCCATTTCGCCGCCCTGCTGTCGCCTGGGCCGGATTTCTTCCTGCTAATGCGCGCCGGATTGGTGAAAGGGCTTCGCCATGCCGACGGCTGCGCCGCCGGAATCGCCCTGGCGAACCTGCTGAGCATGCTGCTGGTGCTGCTGGCGTTGAGCCTGTTGCCTGAGTCGGGCGGGACATTCTGGCTGGTGCTGCAACTGGTTGGCGGTGGCTATTTCGTCTGGATCGGTGGCCAGGCACTGCTGGCGCGGAGAGAGCTGGTGCTGCCGGAAGCCGAAACCGGCCAGCGCGGCTCATGGCGCCATGGATTCTCTGAGGGTTTGCTGGCCAGCAGCCTGAATCCAAAGCTGCCGATATTCTACGCGGGCCTGTTTGGAGTATTGCGCAATGCGGCAATGCCGGGGTGGGGGCTGGCCATGAGCATGGCCTGGATGACCGCGGTGGTGCTGTTCTGGGATATGGCGCTGGTGCGGCTGCTCGGTTATCCGCGATGGCGTGGCTGGCTGCAGTTGCGAGTCAGGGCGCTGGATAGGCTTTGCGGTGCGTTTCTGCTGGCGCTGGGGCTATGGCTGGTGGTCAGCCTGTAGGAGCGAGCTTTGCTCGCGATCGGCACGGCACGGAGCTTCGCGAGCAGAGCTTGCGCCTACGTCCGTGCGTGCGGGAGAAACTTAGTCGCGTTCCAACAGCCAGGCGCGCTTGCCGGGGGCGTATTCGGGCATTTCGTCGATCTGGGCGCGGTTGCGGGCTTCGAGGATTTCCAGTTCATCGCCGTCGTGGACGAAGATCCAGGCGGCGCCCTGGTTGCCCTGTTGCAGCCAGATGCTGTCGTTCTCGCCACTCATGGCTGCGCAGTCGCCAGCCAGGCAGAGGGCGTAACGATCCGCACCCGGCAGGCCTTCCAGGCTCCCATCGGCGTTGAACCTGACCAGGCCGCCCTCGCCCTGGCCTTCGACGATCTTCCAGTCGCCGCCGAGGTAAGCGGAGTAGAGGGCGTGCTCAAAGGCGCTGCCCGGTGGGGCACCTTCTGCCGGAGCTGTTTCCGGATGGACGAAACGCTGCTCGGGGAGGTTCTCGCTGGCCTGTTGCACCAGCTCCTTGCCGTCCACTTCCAGCACTTCGTGGTAGTCGCCGTAGAAGTCCACCCGCCAGTTGCCGTCTTCCTGGGCCGCGAGACGGCCTTCACCCAACTCGAAGCCATTACTGTAGTGGGCTTCGCCGGTCTTCTGGTCGATCTGCCATTCCAGGTTCGGGCCGTAGGCGAGCAAGGATTCGCGCAGCTTGCCCTCCTTGGCCGCGGCATTGATCGCCGCCTGGTTGATCCAGATGCCGCTGGGGTCCGACGGTGTGCTGGAGCAGCCGCCAAGAATGGCCGCGCAAAGCAGCAGGGGGAGGGTATGACGCATTTCGGATTCCTTCCGGAACGATGCCACGGGCCGGGCGGCCCGTGGCGATGGCGACTTATTCGAGGACCAGGATGGCGTCCATTTCCACTTGGGAGCCGCGCGGCAGGGCGGCAACGCCGATGGCGGCGCGGGCGGGGTAGGGCTGCTCGAAGTAACGGCCCATGACTTCGTTGACCTTGGCGAAGTGGGACAGGTCGGTCAGGAAGATGTTCAGCTTGACGATGTCCTTGAAGGAACCGCCGGCGGCTTCAGCCACGGCCTTCAGGTTTTCGAACACCTGAACAGTCTGGGCTTCGAAGCCTTCGACCAGTTCCATGGTTTTCGGGTCCAGCGGGATCTGGCCGGACATGTAGACGGTGTTGCCGGCCTTGATGGCCTGGGAGTAAGTGCCGATGGCGGCGGGGGCCTTGTCGCTGCTGATGACGGTCTTGCTCATGAGAACTCCTTGGGGCTCTTGGGATCGGCTACGCCCGCACGCGGGTGATGCGGATCACCCCCTTGAGCGCGCGCAGCTTCTTGATCACGCGGGCCAGGTGCACTCGGTCGTGCACGCTGACCACCAGCTGGACCACGCTGATGCGGCCATCGCGCTCGTCCATGCTGATCTTCTCGATATTGCCATCGGCGGCATTGACGCTGCTGGCGAGCAGGGCGATCAGGCCGCGCTGGTGTTCCAGCTCCACGCGCAGTTCGACATTGAACTCGCCGGCGACGTCCTTGGCCCAGGACAGCTGGATGCATTTCTCCGGGTTGTGCCGGATTTCGCTGATGTTCTTGCAGTTTTCCAGGTGCACCACCATGCCCTTGCCGGCGGACAGGTGGCCGACGATGGGGTCGCCCGGGATCGGCGTGCAGCACTTGGCATAGCTGAGCACCAGGCCCTCGGTGCCACGGATCGCCAGCGGACCTTCCGGGTTTGGCAACTGCTCGCCGTCGCTGGCCAGCAGGCGGCGGGCGACCACGTAGGCCATGCGATTGCCGAGGCCGACGTCTTCCAGCAGGTCTTCGATCACGTCCAGGCGGTACTCGCCGAGGACGGCCTGGATGCGCTCGGGGCTGATCTTGTCCAGGTGGCTCTCGAAGCCGGCCAGGGCCTTGTTCAGCAGGCGTTCGCCGAGGCTGATGGACTCGGAGCGGCGCTGTTGCTTGAGGGCATGGCGGATGTGGGTACGTGCCTTGCCGGTGACGACGAAATTGAGCCAGGCCGGGTTCGGCCGGGCGCCCGGCGCGGTGACGATCTCGACCGTCTCGCCGCTCTGCAGCGGTTCGGACAATGGCGCCAGGCGACGGTTGATGCGGCAGGCGATGCAGGTGTTGCCAACGTCGGTGTGCACGGCGTAGGCGAAGTCGACCGCGGTGGAGCCTTTCGGCAGTTCCATGATGCGGCCCTTGGGCGTGAACACATAGACCTCGTCGGGGAAGAGGTCGATCTTCACGCTCTCAATGAATTCCAGGGAGTTGCCGGCACGTTGCTGCAGTTCCAGGATGCCCTTGACCCACTGGCGGGCGCGGGCATGGGTGCCCTTGGGCTGGTCGTCCTCGGTGGACTTGTACAGCCAGTGGGCGGCGATGCCGTTGTTGGCCATCTCTTCCATCTCGCGGGTGCGAATCTGGATCTCGATGGGTACGCCGTGCATGCCGAACAGGGTGGTATGCAGCGACTGGTAGCCGTTGGCCTTGGGAATCGCGATGTAGTCCTTGAAGCGGCCGGGCAGCGGCTTGTACAGGTTGTGCACGGCGCCGAGCACGCGGTAGCAGGTGTCGACCTTGTCGACGATGATGCGGAAGGCGTAGACGTCCATGATTTCGTTGAACGCCCGGCGCTTGCCGCGCATCTTCTTGTAGATGCTGTAGAGGTGCTTCTCGCGGCCAATGACCTCGCCTTCCATGCCTTCACGACGCAAGCAGTTGGTCAGCGATTCCTCGATCTTGTTGACGATTTCCTTGCGGTTGCCGCGGGCGCGGCGCACTGCAGCGCGGATGCGCTCGGAGCGCATCGGGTGCATCGCCTTGAAGCCGAGGTCCTCGAATTCCACGCGCATGCTGTGCATGCCCAGCCGGTTGGCAATGGGGGCGTAGATTTCCAGGGTTTCCTTGGCGATGCGCCGGCGCTTCTCGCCGGACAGCACTTCCAGGGTGCGCATGTTGTGCAGGCGGTCGGCCAGCTTGACCAGGATCACGCGGATGTCGCGGGCCATGGCCATGGCCATCTTCTGGAAGTTTTCGGCCTGGGCTTCGGCCTTGGACTCGAAGTTCATCTGGGTCAGCTTGCTGACCCCGTCCACCAGTTCGGCGACGGTTTCGCCGAATTGCCCGCTGAGGGCTTCCTTGGCGATGCCGGTATCCTCGATCACGTCATGCAGCATCGCGGCCATCAGGCTCTGATGGTCCATGTGCATGTCGGCGAGGATGCTGGCTACGGCGAGCGGGTGGGTGACGTAGGCTTCACCGCTGCGACGGCGCTGGCCGTCGTGCGCCTGCTCGGCGTAGAAGTAGGCTCGGCGCACCAGGTTGACCTGGTCGGCGCCGAGATAGGTCGAAAGTCGTTCCGCAAGGGCGTCTATGCTCGGCAAGATATTTCTCCTTGCCGGCCTTCGTTACCCTGCGCCGTGCGACGTCGACCAGGCATGGGATCAGAGGGCCTCGTTGGCCTCGTCCTCGAATGCGGCGAACAGCGGCTCTTCTTCAACGATGTCTTCCTGGGCGACGACTTCGTAGTCGACCAGGCCGGCAGCGATTTCGCGCAGGGCGACTACGGTCGGCTTGTCGTTTTCCCAGGCAACCTTCGGCTCCTTGCCGCCGGTGGCCAGCTGACGGGAACGCTTGGTAGCGAGCATGACCAGCTCGAAGCGGTTGTCGACGTTTTCCAGGCAATCTTCAACAGTAACGCGGGCCATGGTGTTCCTCGTAGCACGAAATGGGTGGCTGATACTTTGCCCGGATCGGGCGAGCGGACTGAATAGTCTAAAAAATCGCCACCATTTAGGGAAGCGCCGATTTTCGGCGCTTCTGTGGTGGAGTGTGGCTCAAGGCGGGCCAGGGAGCCAGCTATGGCCGTGATAGACGCTTGCGCGCTTACTCAAGCAGACGCGCGAGCAGGGCGCCGTGACGAACCTGCTGCGGGGCGTGAAGCAGCTGGTTGGCACGGAAAATGGCCTTGAGATCGTCCAGGGCGGTGGCGAAGTCGTCGTTGATCACCAGGTAATCGTACTCGACGTAGTGGCTCATCTCGCTGACTGCTTCACGCATGCGGCGTTCGATGATCTCGTTGCTGTCCTGGCCGCGGTTGTCCAGGCGCTGGCGCAAGGCTTCCTGGCTCGGTGGCAGGATGAAGATCGACTTGGCCAGGGGCATCAGATGGCGGACCTGCTGGGCGCCCTGCCAGTCGATTTCGAGGATCAGGTCATGTCCCTCGGCCAGGGTCTGCTGGACCCAGCGCTGGGACGTGCCGTAGAGGTTGCCGAAGACTTCGGCGTGCTCGAGGAAGTCACCGTGCTCGAGCATGTGCACGAACTCTTCGCGGGACACGAAGTTGTAGTTCACGCCATCCACCTCGCCCGGGCGCATGCCACGGGTGGTGTGGGATACCGAGACGCGGATGTTCGGCTCGGCGTCGATCAGCGCCTTGACCAGGCTGGTCTTGCCGGCGCCGGAAGGGGCGGAAACGATGTACAGGGTGCCGGGGGTGGCGGTCATGGGGGCGTACTCTTACTCGATGTTCTGGACTTGTTCGCGCATCTGCTCGATCAACACCTTGAGGTTGACCGCAGCCTGGGTGCTGCGCGGGTCGAAGGCCTTGGAGCCCAGGGTATTGGCTTCGCGGTTGAGCTCCTGCATCAGGAAGTCCAGGCGGCGGCCAGCGGCACCGCCGGCCTTGAGCACACGGCGGACTTCCGCGATGTGAGTGCCGAGGCGGTCCAGTTCTTCGGCGACATCACTCTTCTGCGCCAGCAGCACCATTTCCTGTTCCAGGCGCTGCGGGTCAAGCTCGGCTTTCATCTCGTTGAAGCGGTCGAGGATCTTCTGGCGCTGGGCGGTGAGCATCTGCGGAACCAGTGCGCGCAGGGCGGTGACTTCCTCCTGCATGGCATCCAGGCGCTCATTGAGCAGGCGGGCCAGCTCGGCACCTTCGCGGGAGCGGCCGTTCTTCAGCTCCGCGAGGGCCTGGGCGAAGGCTTCCATGGCGGCGGCGTTGAGCGCTTGCGGATCGGCGGCATCGGCCACCAGCACGCCCGGCCAGGCGAGGACTTCCAGGGGATTGAGCGGTGCCGGTTGCTGGATCAGCGCGGCGACGCTCTCGGCGGCCTGGATCAGCTGGCTGGCGCGCTCGCGGTCCACCTGCAGCGGTTTGCCGGCACTTTCTTCGGCCATGCGCAGGGTGCATTCCACCTTGCCGCGGGAAAGGCCCTGGCGCAGGGCCTCGCGCACCGGGCCTTCGAGGTCGCGGAAGGCTTCCGGCAGTCGCAGATGGGGTTCGAGATAGCGGTGGTTCACCGAGCGCAGTTCCCAGCTCAGGGTGCCGTGGGAGCCGGCCCGTTCAACGCGGGCGAAGGCGGTCATGCTGTGCACCATGGGGTTTCCTCTTCTCGGTTTCGGCGATCAAAGGAGGGGATTGTAGCCCAGGCGGCCTGCGCCTCCCAACGCGGCGATGTCCCCCATGCCGTCGGGCCTCTATAATGGGCGGCAGATTTCTCCCGAACAGGTAAGCCCCATGAAACGTCCCAGTGGCCGCGCGGCCGATCAGCTGCGCCCGATCCGCATCACCCGCAACTACACCAAGCATGCCGAAGGCTCGGTGCTGGTGGAGTTTGGGGATACCAAAGTGATCTGCACGGCCAGCGTCGAAGCCGGCGTGCCGCGCTTCCTCAAGGGGCAGGGCCAGGGCTGGCTGACCGCCGAATACGGCATGCTGCCGCGCGCCACCGGTGAGCGTAACCAGCGCGAAGCCAGCCGTGGCAAGCAGGGTGGCCGCACCCTGGAAATCCAGCGTCTGATCGGCCGCTCGCTGCGCGCCGCGCTGGACATGACCAAGCTGGGCGAGAACACCATCTATCTGGATTGCGATGTGATCCAGGCCGACGGCGGCACCCGTACCGCGTCCATCACCGGCGCCATGGTGGCCCTGGTGGATGCGCTGAAGGTGCTGAAGAAGCGCGGTGCCCTGAAGGGCGAGCCGCTGAAGCAGATGGTCGCCGCGGTGTCCGTGGGCATCTACCAGGGCGAACCGGTGCTCGACCTGGACTACCTGGAAGACGCTGCTGCCGAGACCGACCTGAACGTGGTCATGACCGATGCCGGCGGCTTCATCGAAGTCCAGGGTACTGCCGAGGGCGCTCCCTTCCAGCCGGAAGAACTGAACGCGATGCTCGAACTGGCGCGCAAGGGCCTGAATGATCTGTTCGAGCTGCAGCGCGCCGCCCTGGCCGACTGACGCCGAAATTGCACGAGGAGGTGCAGGAATGGACGAGCCAACTGAGTATCAGGAGCCTACCCGGGAAGTTCGGCAGTGGGCGATGTTCTGCCACTTCTCCGCCTTCCTCGGCCTGGTGTTCCCCTTTGGCAACCTGCTGGGTCCGCTGATCGTCTGGCAGATCAAGAAGGACCTCGATCCCTTCGTCGATGCCCAGGGCAAGGAAGCGCTGAATTTCCAGATCACCGTGGCGCTGGCTGTGGTGCTGTGCTTCCTGTTGATGCTGGTGGTGATTGGCTTCCCACTGCTCGGCCTGGTGAGCATCGGTGCGCTGGTACTGACCATCATCGCCGGTATCAAGGCCAACGAAGGTCAGGCCTATCGCTACCCCTTCTGCTGGCGGCTGGTGAAATAGGCCGAATCGTGGACAAGAAAAAGCCGGCTCGAAAGCCGGCTTTTTTCTGCCTGGATCACACGCTGAGCAGCCAGTCGTAGTCGACGATCAGCGGCGCGTGCTGCGAGAAGCGCGGCTGACGCGGCAGCTTAGCGCTGCGTACGAAGCGGCGCAGGCCCGGCGTCAGCACCTGGTAGTCGAAGCGCCAGCCGAGATTGAGCATCTCAGCCTGCTCGCTGTCCGGCCACCAGCTGAACTGGTCGCCTTCGCGGCTGACTTCGCGCAGGGCATCGACGTAGCCCATGTTGCCGAACACTTCGTCCATCCAGGCGCGCTCAGGCGCCAGGAAGCCCGGAATCTGCTGGCAGTCGCGCCAGTTCTTCACATCCAGCTTCTGGTGCGCAACGTACAGCGATCCGCAGTAGATGTACTCGCGGCGCTTGCGGCGCTGCTTGTTCAGATAATGGGTGAGGTCGTCCATGAACTTGAACTTGTGGTTCAGGTTCTCGTCCCCGCCTTGCCCGGAAGGCAGCAGCAGGGTGGCGATGCTCACTTTGTCGAAATCTGCCTGCAGGTAGCGTCCGTACCGATCGCAGGACTCGAAGCCGAGTCCCCAGATCACCGCCTTGGGTTGCAACCGCGAATAGAGCGCCACGCCACCTTGGGCAGGCACTTCGGCATCGCCGGCATAGAGGAAATAACCATCCAGTTGGAAGGCAGGGTCGTCCAGGTCGAAGGCGGAGGCACGTGTGTCTTGCAGGCAGATCACGTCGGCATTCTGGGCTTGCAGCCAGCTGAGGAGACCCCGCTCGGCTGCTGCCTGAATACCATTCACGTTCACACTGATGATCCGCATAAATGGCCCCCAAAAACACGTGCGTGTATGATACCCGAGCTCTTTCTTTTTAGCTAAATCCGTGCCGTCCGAGGCTTTTCATGCAGGCGTACCAGCGCGATTTCATTCGCTTTGCCATCGAGCGCGGGGTTCTGCGTTTCGGTGAGTTCACTCTCAAGTCCGGGCGTACCAGCCCCTATTTCTTCAATGCCGGCCTGTTCAACAGCGGCCTTGCCCTTGCCAAGCTAGGCCGATTCTATGCGGCCGCCGTGGTGGATAGCGGCATTCCTTTCGATGTGCTGTTCGGCCCGGCCTACAAGGGCATTCCGCTGGCGGCAGCCACTGCCGTGGCGCTGGCCGAACATCATCAGATCGACATCCCTTGGTGCTTCAATCGCAAGGAAGCCAAGGACCATGGCGAAGGCGGCACCCTGGTTGGCGCGCCGCTCGAAGGTCGCGTGCTGATCATCGATGATGTGATCACCGCCGGTACGGCGATCCGTGAAGTCATGCAGATCATCCAGGCGCAGAACGCCCAGGCGGCCGGTGTGCTGATCGCACTGAACCGTCAGGAACGCGGCCAGGGCGAACTCTCGGCTATACAGGAAGTGGAGCGTGACTTCGGCATGCCGGTGGTCAGCATCGTCTCTCTGGAGCAGGTACTGGAGTACCTGGCTGGTGACGCCGAGCTGAAGAAGCACCTGCCCGCCGTGGAAACCTATCGCGCCAACTTCGGTATCTGACCATTCGGGGCCGGGAGTCCTCATGCTGAAGCCGTTTGCACTTCGCTACAGCCTGGCACTGGCCCTGTTGTCGCCGGCGTTGGCTGGCGCGGCGGAACTGTATCGCTACGTCGACGACAAAGGTGTGACCGTCCTGGATCGCCAGGGCGTTCCGCCGGAATACATCGGCAAGGGGTACGAAGTGCTCAACGAGCACGGGCGGGTCGTGCGTGTGGTCCCGCCGGCGCCGAGCCGTGAGGAAATGCAGCGTCTGCTGGATGAGAAGGCTCGCGCCAGGTCCGATGCCCAGTTGCTGCGTCTCTACACCAGCGTCGAAGATGTCGATCGTGCCTTGGAGCGCAAGATGGCCGAGCTCGATGGCCTGATCGGCGTCGCCCGTGGCAACCAGCAATCGCTGCGTGCCCAGCAGTCCAGCCTGCAGAGTCAGGCTGCGGAAAGCGAGCGGGCCGGACGCGAGGTGCCCGCCCACCTGGTGGAGCAGATCGACAACCTGCGCGACCAGCAGAAGAGCCTGGACAAGGACATCGCCCGCTACGAAAAGGACCGCGATATCGCCAAGGCAGGCTATGCCGCCGACCGTGCGCGGCTCGCCGAACTGCTTGGCGGCGCTCGCTAGCCGGCTTCAGTCGGCCGGCGCGATCCGTTCGAACTCCCGCACCCGCTCTCTCAGCCAGTCCGGCAGTCGCAAGCTTTTGCGGCTGTCGGCGTCAGCGTGCACATAGACCACCTCACCCGAGGTGAGTTGTTCTTCCCCGCGCCAGATGCCCAGCTCGAAGGCCATGCTCGCACCGCCTAGGCGACTGACGCGCACGCCGATGTCCAGCAGGTCGTCGAAGCGTGCCGGCGCCAGGTACTCCAGCAAGGTCTTTACCGCGAAGAAATCGCCGCCGTCCTTCAGCAGATCGGCCGGATAGGCCACGTCCATTGCGCGGAAGTACTCGGTGATGGCGACGTCGGCGTAGGTCAGGTAGTTACCGTTGAAGACGATGCCTTGCGGATCGACTTCGGCCCAGCGCACGCGCAGGGGGTGGAAGAAGCGGAAGTCATCACGGGACAGCTTGGCCATTGCCGGCTCCTCAAAAAGAACAGGCCGGATCGCTCCGGCCTGTCTGGGTGTCGCTCCGCTCAACCGCGCTTGCGGTTGGTGATCAGAGTGCCGACGCCTGTGTCGGTGAAGATCTCCAGCAGCACGGCGTGGGGGACGCGGCCATCGATGATGTGCGCGGCATTCACGCCGCCCTGCACCGCATCCAGGGCGCAGCGGATCTTCGGCAGCATGCCGCCGTAGATGGTGCCATCGGCGATCAGGTCGTTGACCTGCTCGGTGGACAGGCCGGTGAGTACCTGGCCCTGTTTGTCCATCAGGCCGGCGATGTTGGTGAGCAGCATCAGCTTCTCGGCCTTCAGCGCCTCGGCCACCTTGCCGGCTACCAGGTCGGCGTTGATGTTGTACGACTCGCCGTTGGCGCCCACGCCGATCGGCGCGATCACCGGGATGAAGTCGCCCTTCACCAGCATGTTCAGCAGGTCGGTGTTGACGCTGGCGACCTCGCCCACGTGACCGATGTCGATGATCTCCGGCTGGGTCATCTCGGGGGTCTGGCGGGTGACGGTGAGCTTCTTCGCGCGGATCAGCTCGGCGTCCTTGCCGGTCAGGCCGATGGCGCTGCCGCCGTGGCGGTTGATCAGGTTGACGATGTCCTTGTTCACCTGGCCACCCAGCACCATCTCGACCACGTCCATGGTCTGCGCGTCGGTCACGCGCATGCCGTCGACGAAGTGGCTCTCGATGGACAGGCGCTTGAGCAGGTCACCGATCTGCGGACCGCCGCCGTGCACCACCACCGGATTGATGCCGACAGCCTTCATCAGCACCACATCGCGGGCGAAGCTGGCCTTCAGCTCGTCGCTTTCCATGGCGTTGCCGCCGTACTTGACCACCAGGGTCTTGCCGACGAAGCGGCGGATGTAGGGCAGTGCTTCGGACAGGACCTGGGCGACTTGGGAAGCAGCGTCGAGGCTGAGGGTCATGCTGGGCTCCAGTGACTCGGATCAGAACGGCAGGTTGATTTCAGGGGCGATGAGGGTGAGCTGGCTGCGGAACACCTGCTTGATGCGTTCCAGCTCTTCCTCGGTGTCGGCCTCGAAGCGCAGCACCAACACGGGAGTCGTGTTGGAGGCGCGGCACAGGCCCCAGCCCTTCGGATAATCGACACGCACGCCATCGAGGGTGGTGAGGTTCGCTTCGCCCCAGTTGGCCTCGCGCTGCAGGCGCTCGATCAGGCGGAACTTGCTCTCGTCGGTGACGGTGATGTTGATTTCCGGAGTGGAGACGTCTTTCGGGAAGGCCGAGAACACAAGTTCGGCGTCACGCTTGTCCTGGCTGAGGATTTCCAGCAGGCGCGCGGCGCTGTAGATGCCGTCGTCGAAGCCGTACCAGCGCTCCTTGAAGAAAATGTGGCCGCTCATTTCGCCGGCCAGCAGCGCGCCGGTTTCCTTCATCTTCTTCTTGATCAGCGAGTGGCCGGTCTTCCACATCACCGGGCGACCGCCGTAGCCGCTGATGAGGGAGGTCAGGCGGCGGGTGCACTTGACGTCGAAGATGATGTCGGCGCCCGGATTGCGCGATACCACGTCCTTGGCGAACAGCATCAGCAGGCGGTCCGGGTAGATGATGGTGCCTTCGTTGGTCACCACGCCGACGCGGTCGCCGTCGCCGTCGAAGGCGAGGCCCAAGTCGGCCTTCTCTTCCTTCACCTTGGCGATCAGGTCTTCCAGGTTCTCGGGCTTGCCCGGATCCGGGTGGTGGTTGGGGAAGGTGCCGTCGACGTCGCAGTACAGCGGAATCACGGTGCAGCCCAGGGCCTCGATCAGCTGCGGCGCGATCACGCCGGCTACGCCGTTGCCGCAGTCCACTACCACTTTCATGGGCCTGGCCATGGCGATGTCGTCGCGGATTTCACGGAAGTAGCGATCCAGCACGTCCACCACTTCGACGCTGCCGACGCCGCTGGCCAGGTCGTTGTTCTGGATGCGGGTGTGCAGGGCGGTGATCTGTTCGTTGGCCAGGGTTTCGCCGGCGACCATGATCTTGAATCCGTTGTAGTCCGGCGGGTTGTGGCTGCCGGTGAGCATCACGCCGGATTTGCCGGCCAGCACGTTGGCCGCGTAATAGAGCGCCGGGGTTGGCACCATACCGACGTCGCTGACCTGGCAGCCGCAGTCCAGCAGGCCCTGGATCAGGGCCTGAACCAGTTCGGGGCCGGACAGGCGACCATCGCGGCCGACCGAGACGTTGGACTCGCCGCGGGCCAGGCTCTCGGAGCCGATGGCGCGACCTACCCAGTAGGCGGTCTCGGTGGTGAGGGTGTCGCCGACCACACCGCGGATGTCATACGCGCGGAAAATGCTGGCGGGCAGGGTGGGGGCGATCTGTTCGATGCTGGTCATGGCGGGGGCTTGCTCCAATCCCAGGAGGTCCTGGTCTTCGTCGAGGATGTCGATATCGAGAATGTCGGTATCTTGGAAAAGTGGGTCAGCCGATGTGGCTGGCTGTGCGGGAGCCGGGGCAACAGGGTTGCTGGCGACCGCCTGGGCCTGGCCGTTGTCCGGCGCCGGCTCGGGTTTGCGCCTGGGTTGGCGGGCGATCGCCTGGGCCAGGTTGTCCAGCGCCGGCAGGCGCAGACTGAAGGCTTTGACGCTCTTGCCGTTCGAGAGTTCTTGCAGCATCTGATTGAGTTGCTGAGCGTCATCACGCAGCTTGCGCTGTAGCGTGCCCTGGTAAAGCTTCAGGCCCAGCACCGCGCCGCCCAGGGCGAGCAGTGCGGCCAGTGCCAGCAGCAGCGGAGAAACGCTTTCCCCGGTCAGCGCCGCGCCGGGAACGAAGCTGAGCTTCCAGTTCGGATTGCCGCTGTCCAGCGCGATGGGCGCGGCGTCGCCGGGCTGTCCGCGCTGGGCCAGTACCTGGGCTGGGGCATTGTTGAACTGCTGGACCAGCTGCAGCTGGCCAACGCCGTCCGGCAGTGCCGGCAGGCTGCGCATCAGGCGATCCAGGTCGAACACCAGCAACAGCGTGCCCTGGGGGGCGCTCTGATCGTTCAGGCGCAGCGGCGCGGCGCTGTAGATCAGCCAGCGTTCACCCACCTTGTAGGCTTCGGGGCTGGGCTGCTGACCGCCTTCCAGGCGACGCAGCAGGTCCAGCGCGGCGAAGTTCATCGGCGCGGCGCGCTGGCTGTTCTGCTGCGCCTGGCCGGGCAGGTTGAGGTGGGCGTCGATCACGCCGTCGCGATAGCCTAGTCCGCGCTCGGCGGTCATCAGCTGGCCGGCATCGCCACTGGTGAGGGCGTCGATCAGGCTTGGATCGTGGGCGGCCGCGGCGGTGTCGGCTCGCAACTGGGTGATGGCCTGGCGAAGGGCTGAGGCCTGGCTGTCACCCCAGGCCTGCGCGAGTTGTCCGGTTCGACTCTGCTCGGACGGGACTATCGCGCCGAACCAGAGCAGCGCGCCGGCAGCGGCCACGCCCGCGAGTGCGGCGAGTGCGCCGGGGAGCAGGTCGTCGGACTGCTTGCGGGCAGGCTTGGTCTCGGGCGACAGGCGGGCTGTACCGTTGCCGGCGGCGTCCTTGCTGCGCTTGAAGAGTTTCACTGAACGTCTCCTAGGCGAATCGTCGTCCTGATTCTGGCTTGTCAGTGGCTGCCGGTGTGACCGAAACCGCCGGCGCCGCGCTCGCTCTCATGGAATTCGTCGACCAATTCAAAGTGCGCCTGGACCACGGGCACCAGAACCAGCTGGGCGATGCGTTCGCCAACGGCTATGCGGAAGGCGGTCTGGCCGCGGTTCCAGCAGGACACCATCAACTCGCCCTGGTAGTCGGAGTCGATCAGGCCCACCAAGTTGCCCAGCACCACGCCGTGCTTATGGCCAAGGCCCGAGCGCGGCAGGATCAGCGCGGCCAGGCCCGGATCGGCGATGTAGATCGACAGGCCGGTGGGGATGAGGATGGTCTGGCCCGGTTCGAGGACGACTTCTTCCTTGAGCATGGCGCGTAGGTCGAGGCCGGCGGAGCCTGGGGTAGCGTATTGCGGCAGGGGGAATTCGCTGCCGATGCGGGAATCGAGGATCTTGGCTTGCAGTGAGTGCATGGAGTCTCAGGCCTGGTTGAGGCGATCGGCGATGAAGGCGATCAGCTGGCGGGCGATCTTGCCCTTGCTGGTCTGGGCGAAGCTGTTCTGGCCCAGGTCGCGGTCGATGACGGTGATGGCGTTTTCCTCGCTGTTGAAGCCAATGCTGGGGTTGGCCACGTCATTGGCGACGATCAGGTCGAGGTTCTTGTCCTTGAGCTTGCGCGAGGCGTACTCGAGCAAGTTTTCGGTCTCGGCGGCGAAGCCCACGCTGAAGGGGCGATCGGCCCGGCCGGCGAGCGTCGCGAGGATATCGGGGTTGCGCACCAGCTGCAGCAGCAGGCCTTCGCCGCTGGTCGGGTCCTTCTTCATTTTGTGTTGCGCGACCACTTCCGGACGGTAGTCGGCGACGGCCGCGGCGGCGATCAGCAGGTCGCAGGGCATGGCCGCTTCGCAGGCGGCCAGCATGTCGCGGGCGCTGACCACGTCGATGCGGTTGACGCGATCCGGGGTGGGCAGGTGGACCGGGCCGGTGATCAGGGTCACCTTGGCGCCGGCTTCCACCGCGGCTTCGGCGAGGGCGAAGCCCATCTTCCCGGAGCTGTGGTTGGTGATGTAGCGCACCGGGTCGATGTTTTCCTGGGTCGGGCCGGCGGTGATCAGCACATGACGGCCGGTCAGGGCGCGGTGCTCGAAGCAGTCGGCGGCGAGCTGGGCCAGTTCCCCGGCCTCCAGCATGCGGCCGAGGCCGACGTCGCCGCAGGCCTGGCTGCCGGCGGCCGGGCCGAACAGGCGCAGGCCACGTTTGGCGAGGAGTTCCAGGTTGGCCTGGGTGGCCGGGTCGCGCCACATGGCCTGGTTCATCGCGGGCGCCAGGGCGACAGGGGCGTCGGTGGCCAGCACCAGAGTAGTCAGCAGGTCGTCCGCCACGCCTTGTGCCAGGCGCGCCATCAGGTCCGCAGTAGCCGGCGCGATCAGCACCAGGTCGGCCCAGCGGGCCAGTTCGATGTGGCCCATGGCCGCTTCAGCGGCGGGGTCGAGCAGGTCGAGGTGGACGGGGTGCCCGGATAGGGCCTGGAGGGTCAGGGGCGTGATGAACTCGCGGCCACCCTGGGTCATTACCACGCGAACTTCGGCACCCTGGTCGCGCAGGCGGCGAACCAGTTCAGCGCTCTTGTAGGCAGCAATGCCGCCGCCCACGCCCAGGAGGATGCGTTTCCGATAGAGCCGCTGCATAGGCCTGCCTTTTATGAAGTGGAGGATGTGCTGCGGCGAAGGCGCCTCCCCAGGCCGATCGCCGCGCAAAAAAGGTGGGTTAAGATAGCACAGCGACTGCACTGGAACAGCGGCGCGGCTCAACCATGGAGGTGTCATGAGCATCCGCAATTGGCCTGCGGCGGAACGTCCGCGGGAGAAGCTTCTTGAACTGGGTGCGGCGGCCCTTTCCGACGCCGAACTCCTTGCCATTTTCCTGCGTACCGGGGTGGCTGGCCGCAGCGCCGTCGACCTCGCCCGCCACCTGCTCAACGACTTTGGCAGCCTGCGCGCTTTGCTGGAGGCCGAGTTGCAGGACTTCAGCCAGCACCTCGGCCTCGGCCCGGCCAAGTTCGCCCAATTGCAGGCGGTGCTGGAAATGTCCCGTCGTCACCTGGCCGAAGGGTTGCGGCGCGACTCCGCGATGGAGAGCCCGCAGGCGGTGCGCGATTTTCTCAAGGCACAACTGCGTCATTCCCATCATGAGCAGTTCGCTTGTCTCTTCCTCGACAGCAAGCACCGGGTGCTGGCCTTCGAAGTGCTGTTCAACGGCACCATCGACGGCGCCAGCGTCTACCCGCGCCAGGTGGTCAAGCGCGCCCTGGCCCACAACGCGGCCGCGCTCATCCTCAGCCACAACCACCCCTCAGGCATCGCCGAGCCCAGCGAGGCCGATCGCCAGCTGACCCAGCGGCTCAAGGAGGCGCTGGCGCTGATCGACGTGCGGGTGCTGGATCACTTCATCGTTGGCGATGGCGAGCCTCTGTCGATGGCGGAGATGGGCTGGATCTAATCCAGCCTCACCTTCGAGAAATCCTGCCGGCCGAACGGGTTCACTTGGTAGCCCTCCACATTGGTGCGGGTCAGGGCGAAGGCGGTGGGATGGGCCAGCGGCAGCCAGAGTGCCTGTTCGCGGATGATCCGTTGGGCCTTTTCATAGAGGCGGGTGCGTTCTGCCAGGTCGGCGTGGGTCTTGCCGTCGGCGATCAGCTTGTCCAGTTCGGCGTTGCAGTAGCGGGCGAAGTTGAGCCCGGACTGTACCGAGGCGCAGGAGAATTGCGGGGTGAGGAAGTTGTCCGGATCGCCGTTGTCGCCGGCCCAGCCCATGAACAGCAGGTCATGCTCGCCAGCCTTGGCGCGGCGGATCAGCTCGCCCCACTCGATCACGCGGATTTCAGCCTGGATGCCCACCTTGGCCAGGTCGGCCTGCAGCAGTTGGGCGCCGAGGCTTGGATTGGGGTTGAGCAGGCTGCCGGAGGGGCGGGTCCAGATGGTGGTCTTGAAGCCATCCTTCAGGCCGGCCTTGGCAAGCAGTGCTTTCGCCTTTGACAGGTCGTGGGGGTATGCCGGCAGGTCCTTGGCGTAGCTCCAGGTGTTCGGCGGGTAAGGGCCATCGGCTGCGGTGGCGCTGCCTTCGAATACGGCCTTGATATAGCTCGGCTTGTCGAAGGCGAGGTTGATCGCCTGGCGCACCTCGGGCTTGTCCAGCGGTGGATGCTGGCTGTTGATGCCGACGAAGGCGGTCATGAAGGCCGAGGTCTGGACCGTCTTGATGTTCTTGTCGTCAGCGACGGATTGCACATCCAGCGGCTTGGGCGACAGCGCGATCTGGCACTCGCCGCGACGGAGCTTCTGCAGGCGCACGTTCGCGTCCGGGGTGATGGCGAAGACCAGGCCGTCGACACCGGGCTTGCCGCCGAAGTAGTCCGGGTTGGCGACGTAGCGCACCGCGGCGTCCTTCTGGAAGCGGCGGAAAACGAAGGGACCGGTGCCGATGGGCTGTGCGTTGAACATTGAAGGTGTGCCGGCCTTCATCAACTGGTCGGCGTATTCGGCTGAATAGATGGAGGCGAAGCCCATGCTGAGGGTGGCGAGGAAGGTGGCGTCCGGCTTGTTGAGGACGAAGCGCACCTGGTGGTCGTCCACCTTGTCGATGCTCTTGATCAGGCTCGGCAGCTGCATGGACTGCGCGTGGGGGAAGCCGCTCTGGGCCACCTTGTGCCAGGGATTGGCCGGGTCGAGCATGCGCTGGAAGCTGAACACCACGTCGTCGGCGGTCAGTGGGCGGCTCGGCTTGAAGTAGTCGGTGGAATGGAAAGCTACGCCCTGGCGCAGCTGGAAACTGTAGGTCAGTCCGTCGGCGGAAACGTCCCAGCGCTCGGCCAGGCCTGGGACCAGCTTGCCGTTCTGCGCGTCGAACTCCACCAGGCGGTTCATCAGTACATCGGCCGAGGCGTTGGTGGTGGTCAGCGAGTTGTACTGCACCACGTCGAAACCTTCGGGGCTGGCCTCGGTGCAGACGCTCAAGGTGGCGGCCTGGGTGAGCAGCGGGGCGAACAGCAGCGGGAGGGCGGCGAGGCGCATGGCAAGCTCCTTTGCGGTGGGGAGGCTCATTGCGAGCCAAAGGCCATACCCTAGACCAAGCCCGGTCAGCGGACAATGCGTTGTGGGCGACGAGCGGTCGCTCCGCCCGGATCCCCTTGGCGCGGCGATGCGGGCATAATTGCGGCGTCCCCGGGGCTGTGGGTAAATCGCTACGACCCTTGCTGCACTAGGGGCTTTCTGATATAAAGCAGCGCTCTTTTCTGGGGGCCCGGTCTTTCGCAGTCAAATTGCGGCCGGTAAGACCCTGACGAGACGGGCGCTCAAGCGCCCACAAAGTGAGAGTTCAAGCGGCCAACCCATGCCGGGTTGGGCATGTGGTTTAGAGGGCTGAGGCATGTCGAGAGTCTGTCAAGTAACCGGTAAGGGTCCGGCTACTGGGAACAACATTTCCCACGCAAACAACAAAACCCGTCGTCGTTTCCTGCCGAACCTGCAGCACCATCGCTTCTGGGTCGAGTCCGAGAAGCGCTTCGTGCGTCTGCGCGTTTCCGCCAAGGGCATGCGTATCATCGACAAGCGCGGCATTGACGTAGTTCTGTCCGAACTGCGCGCCCGCGGCGAAAAGGTTTAAGGAGTCAATCATGCGTGAACTGATCCGTCTGGTGTCCAGTGCCGGTACCGGCCATTTCTACACCACCGACAAGAACAAGCGCACCACTCCCGACAAGATCGAAATCAAGAAATTCGATCCGGTTGTGCGCAAGCACGTGATCTACAAGGAAGCCAAGATCAAGTAATTGATCCGGCCCTTGTCGAAGAAGCCCGCCTTGTGCGGGCTTTTTCATGCCCGGGATTTTCTGCCGGTTGATGGACCGGGCTACGGAGCTGGTTTGGGGGGGCGCATTCATTCGCTAAGGGCGGCGGAGCTGATCCAGTGAGGGGCAGGCCTGTGGCCCGCTCAGCGATTGATATCGCCCCCACAGAAAAAGCAGTCCTTGGCTGTTGCCCATAAAAAAGCCCGCCAATGGCGGGCTGAAGGGTGACAAGCATGGGAGTGAACGGGCTCAGCGAGCAGCCTGTTCGAAAATCACGTAGACCTTGCGGCACGGCTCCAGCACTTCCCAGGTGCCGGAGAAGCCGGCCGGGATGACGAAGCGGTCGCCGACGCGCACGGTCTTGGCATTGCCGTCGGCATCGCGGATCACCGACACGCCCTGGAGAATCTCGCAGTACTCGTGCTCGGTGTAGCTCACCGTCCAGTGGCCCACCGCGCCTTCCCAGATGCCCACGTTGAATTGGCCGCAAGGGCTGCCGTAGTGGTTGCGTACGCTCTGCTCGGGATCGCCCTTGAGGATCTTCTCGGGCGCTGGGCGGTAGTGTTCCGGCGTGGTGGTGGCCTGGGCGAAGTCGACGATCTGCTGGATGTTCATTGTGCGGTCCCTGTTCAGGCGGCCTTGCGGATGGAGTCGGCGAGCTTGCCGACGAGAATGTCGATCTGTTCCTTCTCCACGATCAGCGGCGGCGACATGGCGATGGTGTCGCCGGTGACGCGCACCATCACGCCGGTATGGAAGCACTGTTCGAATACCTGGAAGCCGCGTTTGCCCACGCCTTCGGCGCTCGGTGCAAGCTGCACGCCGCCGACCAGGCCCACCGCGCGGATGTCGATCACGTTGGGCAGTTCCTTCAGGCTGAGCAGGGCATCCTGCCAGTAGCCTTCCAGTTCGATGGTGCGCTCGAACAGTCGCTCGCCCTGGTAGATGTCCAGGGTCGCCAGTGCGGCGGCGCAGGCCACCGGATGGCCTGAATAGGTATAGCCGTGGAAGAACTCGATGGCGCTTTCCGGGCCCTGCATGAAGGCCTGGTAGATGTCTTCGGCGACGAACACCGCGCCCATCGGAATGGCGCCGTTGGTCAGGCCCTTGGCGCAGGTGATGATGTCCGGGGTGACGCCCCAGCGCTGGGCGGCGAAGGCCTGGCCGACGCGGCCGAAGCCGGTGATGACCTCATCGAAGATCAGCAGGATGCCGTGCTTGCGGGTGATCTCGCGCAGGCGCTGCAGGTAGCCCACCGGCGGCAGGATCACACCGGCCGATCCGGACATGGGTTCGACGATCACGGCGGCGATGTTCTCGGCGCCATGCAGGGTCACCAGGCGCTCCAACTCATCGGCCTTCTCGATGCCGAATTCCGGCAGGCCACGGCTGAAGGCATTGCGCTGGATATCCAGGGTGTGTGGCAGGTGATCGACGTTCGGCAGCAGGGCAGGGAAGGCCTTGCGGTTGTTGACCATGCCGCCTACCGAAATGCCGCCGAAGCCCACGCCGTGGTAGCCCAGTTCGCGGCCGATCAGGCGGGTGCGGGTGCCCTGGCCGATGGCGCGCTGGTAGGCGAGGGCGATCTTCAGGGCGGTGTCCGCCGATTCGGAACCGGAGTTGGTGAAGAACACCTTGTTCAGGCCTTTGGGGGCGACGTCGGCCAGGCGCTCGGCCAGCTCGAAGGGGAGCGGGTGGCCCATCTGGAAGGTGGGTGCGAAATCCAGCTTGGCGATCTGCCGGCTCACCGCTTCGGTGATCTCGCGGCGGCCATGGCCGGCGTTGCAGCACCAGAGGCCGGCGGTGCCGTCCAGGACCTTGCGACCGTCGGCGCTGGTGAAGTACATCCCTTCGGCACTTTCCAGCAGGCGGGGATTGGCCTTGAACTGGCGGTTGGCGGTGAAGGGCATCCAGAAATCATCGAGACTGTTGGATATTCTGCCCGGTTTTGGCGCAAAGGCATTTGTCATTGTGAGCACCGGAAAAGGCAAGGTGAGGTGTTGTAGTGATTTTGACGGAGTCTATGTTTAATATAACGAACATGACAAGGGCGTTTGGCTGGCAACTGTAAAATATATTGAAAAGGCTATCCTCTCTGGTTTAGGGTTGCGAGGATGGCCAGATGTACGTCGGCCTTGCAGAATTTTTGACAGTGCATGCCTGAGCTGGCGGCACTCTTCTAATAAGAGGAAAGCTCCGATGACCACCCTGACCCGTGCAGACTGGGAACAACGCGCCAAGTCCGTGCAGATCGAGACCCGCGCCTTCATTCATGGCGAATACACCAGCGCCGTTTCCGGCGAGACGTTCGATTGCATCAGCCCGGTCGATGGTCGTCTGCTGGGCAAGGTCGCCAGCTGTGACCTGGCCGATGCCGAGCTGGCCGTGAAAGATGCCCGCGCCGTGTTCGAATCTGGCGTCTGGTCGCGTCTGGCGCCGGTCAAGCGCAAGGAGATCATGATCCGCTTCGCCGACCTGATCGACGCCCACGCCGAAGAGCTGGCCCTGCTGGAAACCCTGGACATGGGCAAGCCGATCAGTGACTCCCTGAGCGTCGACGTCCCGTCCGCATCCCGCGCCATCCGTTGGAGCGGTGAGGCCATCGACAAGATCTACGACGAAGTCGCCGCCACTCCGCATAACGAACTGGGTCTGGTGACCCGTGAGCCGGTAGGTGTTGTCGCCGCCATCGTGCCGTGGAACTTCCCGTTGCTGATGACCTGCTGGAAGCTCGGCCCGGCACTGTCCACCGGCAACTCGATCGTCCTCAAGCCGTCCGAGAAGTCGCCGCTGACCGGCATCCGCATTGCCCAGCTGGCCATCGAGGCCGGCATTCCGGCAGGCGTGTTCAACGTGCTGCCGGGCTTCGGCCACACCGTGGGCAAGGCCCTGGCCCTGCACATGGACGTCGACACCCTGGTGTTCACCGGCTCCACCAAGATCGCCAAGCAACTGATGATCTACGCCGGCGAATCCAACATGAAGCGCGTCTGGCTGGAAGCCGGCGGCAAGAGCCCGAACATTGTCTTCGCCGACGCTCCTGATCTGCAGGCCGCCGCCGAAGCCGCCGCTGGCGCCATCGCCTTCAACCAGGGCGAAGTCTGCACCGCCGGTTCGCGCCTGTTGGTCGAGCGCTCCATCAAGGACAAGTTCGTCCCCATGGTGGTCGAGGCGATCAAGGCCTGGAAGCCGGGCAACCCGCTGGACCCGGCGACCAACGTCGGCGCCCTGGTGGACACCACTCAGATGAACAACGTGCTGTCCTACATCCAGGCCGGCCATGACGACGGCGCCAAGCTGGTGGCCGGCGGCAAGCGCGTACTGGAAGAGACCGGCGGCACCTACGTCGAGCCGACCATCTTCGACGGCGTGGACAACGCCATGCGCATCGCCAAGGAAGAAATCTTCGGCCCGGTCCTGTCGGTCATCGCTTTCGACAGCGAAGAGGAAGCCGTCGCCATCGCCAACGACACCATCTACGGCCTGGCTGCGGCGGTGTGGACCAACAACCTGTCCCGTGCCCACCTGGTCGGCAAGGCCCTGCGCGCCGGCAGCGTCTGGATCAACCAGTACGACGGCGGCGACATGACCGCGCCCTTCGGCGGCTTCAAGCAGTCCGGCAACGGCCGCGACAAGTCCCTGCACGCTTTCGACAAGTACACCGAGCTGAAGTCCACCTGGATCAAGCTCTGATACGCCATTGAGGTCCGCCCCTCGCGGTTCGAGGGGCCGGCTCTACGAGCCACGCCTGCGGCCGGGTTTCCAGTGATGGAGCCCGGCCTTTTTTGCTTTGCGCCAAACGGAAAGGGAGGACGTCGGCAATGCGTTGGGGAACCTACTTCGCGGTTTGCGGCGCGGTCATCAGCATCGGCCTCGCCCTGGGTGTGACCATGCCGCTGGTGTCGCTGCGACTGGAAAGTTGGGGCCACGGCAGTTTCGCCATCGGCGTGATGGCGGCGACCCCGGCGGTCGGTGTATTGCTCGGTGCGGTAATTGCCGGGCGACTGGCTGCGCGCTTCGGTACCACCACCCTGATGCAGATGTGTCTGCTGGTGGGGGCCTTGTCGGTGGCATCGCTGGCGCTGGTGCAGTCCTACCCGGTCTGGCTGGTGCTGAGGCTGTTGATCGGCGTCGCCCTGACGGTGGTGTTCATCCTCGGTGAAAGCTGGATCAACCAACTGGCGGTGGACGAATGGCGCGGACGCCTGGTGGCCCTCTATGGCACCGGCTACGCCCTGAGTCAGTTGTCCGGCCCGCTGCTGCTGACGGCGATCGGCACCGGCAACGACCTCGGATTCTGGACTGGAACCGGGCTGCTGATCGGCGGCTCGCTGCTGCTGCTCGGCCGCACCGGCGCGCCCAGCGTCGACGCCCACAGCGCCTCCGGGCGTGGGCTATGGTCCTTTTGCGCCCGCTTGCCGACCATCGCCTGGGCAGTGGTGCTGTTCGCCGCATTCGAGGCGATGATGCTGACCCTGCTGCCGATCTACGGCCTGCGTCAGGGGTTCACCCAAGAGGTGGCGCTGCTGATGGCCAGCGTGGTGGTGGTGGGTGATGCCGCCCTGCAACTGCCCATCGGCTGGCTGGCCGATCGCATGTCGCGGCGCACCTTGTTCCGTGCCTGTGGCCTGACGCTGCTGCTGAGCAGCCTGGGCATTCCGCTGTTGCTGCACACGCCGCTGATCTGGCCGGTATGGGTGCTGTTCGGCGCCAGCGCTGGTGGGCTGTTCACCCTGGCGCTGATCCTCATCGGCGAGCGCTATCGGGATGACGAACTGGTGCGGGCAAACGCCCATGTTGCCCAGCTCTGGGGGATCGGCTGCCTGGTGGGGCCGCTGGTGACCGGTGCGGCGAGCCAGTGGATCAGTGGGCACGCGCTGCCGTTGATGATGGCGCTGGGTGCTGCCGGGTTCGTCTGGCTGGCCTGGAGCCGCGAGCTGTTCGATGACGGTGTCGAGGTCGTCGCCGACTGAACAGAAAAGGGCCGCCAAGCGGCCCTTTTTCATGCGCGGGATCAGGCGATCCCCACTGCTTCCTTCATCCGGTACCAGAGCATCCCGAGGGCCAGCAGCGGTGAGCGCAGGTGTCGGCCGCCGGGGAAGGTGATGTGCGGCACCTTGGAGAAAACGTCGAAACCATTGCTCTGCTCGCCGCAGATGGTTTCGGCCAGGAGCTGGCCGGCCAGGTGAGTGGCGTTCAGCCCGTGGCCGGAGTAGGCCTGGGCGAAGTAGACGTTGGGCTGGTCCGGCAGCTTGCCGATCTGCGGCAGGCGGTTGGCGCCGATGCCGATCATGCCGCCCCACTGGTAATCGATGCGCACGTTCTCCAGTTGCGGGAAGACCTTGAGCATCTTCGGCTGCATATAGGCGCCGATATTCGCCGGATCGCGTCCGGAATAATGGCAAGCGCCACCGAACAACAGGCGGTTGTCCGCGGAGAGGCGGTAGTAGTCCAGGGCGACGCGCTGGTCGCATACCGCCATGTTCTGCGGCAGCAGCTCGCGGGCCACTTCAACGGGCAGCGGTTCGGTGGCGATGACGTAGCTGCCGGCGGGCAGCACCTTGCCGCCAAGCGTCGTGTTGAGGTCGTTCATGTAGGCGTTGCAGCCCAGCACCAGGGTCTTGGCGCGGACCACGCCGCTGGCGGCATGCACCTTCACTTCGGCGCCGTACTCGATGCGGGTGACGGCGGAGTGCTCGAACAGGCGTACGCCAAGGGATTGCGCCGCAGCGGCTTCGCCCAGGGCGAGGTTGAGCGGATGCAGGTGGCCGGAACCCATGTCGATCAGGCCGCCGACGTAGCGATCCGAGCCCACCACGCTGCGCATCTCGCCAGGCTGCACCAGGCGCAACTCGTGGCGGTAGCCAAGGCCCTTGAGCTCTTCCATGTCCTCGGCGAAACCGGCGAAATCGCCGGGCTTGTTGGCCAGGTCGCAGTAGCCCCAGGTCAGGTCGCAGTCGATGGCGAACTCTTCCACCCGGCGACGGACGATCTCCACCGCTTCCAGCCCCATAAGCTTGAGGGAACGCACGCCTTCGGCGCCGATCACCGGCTCGAACTGCTCGACGCCGTGGCCGACGCCGCGAATCAGTTGTCCGCCATTGCGCCCGCTGGCGCCCCAGCCAATCTGCCGGGCCTCCAGCAGCACCACCGAGCGGCCGCGTCGGGCTAGTTCGATCGCTGTGTTCAGCCCGGAGAATCCGCCACCGACAATGCACACGTCTGCCAGCTCCTCTCCCGCCAGGGACGGATATTCGATGCGACGGTTGGCGGTCGCAGCGTAATAGGAGGGGGCGTGTTCTTCGGTGTGCACCGGGATACGAACGCGGGCGTTCATGTGCGAAATCCTGATTTTATTGTTTGGAAAATTTAACGCCCGGGCAGAATAAGGCGAACCCCCCGACCATGCCAAGGGGTTCGGAACGCGCGTAACACATCATTCGGGAATCGGCAGATTCAGCGATTCCTTCACCTCTTCCATGACGATGTAGGACTTGGATTCACGCACGTGGGGCAGCTTCAGCAGGATGTCGCCGAGCAGCTTTCGATAGGAGGCCATCTCGTTGATTCGCGCTTTCACCAGGTAGTCGAAGTCGCCCGACACCAAGTGGCACTCCAGCACGTGGGGCAGCTTGAGCACGGCGCGGCGGAAGTCTTCGAATGTATCACCGGACTTGTAGTCCAGGCTGATCTCGACGAACACCAGCAGGCTTGCCTTGAGGTGCTGCGGATTCAGGCGCGCGTTGTAGCCGAGGATGATGCCCTCGCGTTCCAGGCGGCGGACGCGCTCGGTGCAGGGCGTGGTGGACAGCCCCACGCGTTCGCCCAGCTCGGTGAAGGAGATGCGGCCGTCTTCCTGCAGGATTCGTAAAATATTCCGGTCTATCTTGTCGAGTTCACGACGGGATTGATGCTGGGTGCGCATGGTGGATGCCCCTCCGCTGAAGCGCATATTGCCGAGAATTATCGCCAAATATAGCTGGCTATATAGTGAATATCACTGGGGTCGTCTCCCTATACTGCGCGCCAATGACGCTCAAAATAACAAACGCAGCGAATCCCCCGCTGCGAATGGAGACAGACATGCGAGTGATGGTCCTTGGCAGTGGTGTGATCGGTACGACTAGCGCCTATTACCTGGCCCAGGCGGGGTTCGAGGTGGTCGTGGTCGACCGCCAGAACGCCGTGGCCATGGAAACCAGCTTCGCCAACGCTGGCCAGGTTTCCCCCGGTTATGCATCGCCCTGGGCGGCGCCCGGCGTGCCGCTGAAGGCCGTCAAATGGATGCTGCAGCAGCACGCACCGCTGGCCATCCGCACTACCAGCGACATCGACCAGTACCTGTGGATGACGCAGATGCTGCGCAACTGCACCGCCGCCCGTTATGCGGTGAACAAGGAGCGCATGGTGCGTCTGTCCGAGTACAGCCGCGATTGCCTCGACGAGCTCCGCGCCGAAACCGGCATCAGCTATGAAGGCCGCGCGCTCGGTACCACCCAGCTGTTCCGCACCCAGGCCCAGGTAGACGCCGCGGCCAAGGACATCGCCGTGCTCGAAGCGTCCGGCGTGCCCTACGAATTGCTGGACCGTGACGGCATCGCCCGTGTCGAACCAGCCCTGGCCAACGTCAAGCACAAGCTGGCCGGCGCCCTGCGCCTGCCCAACGACCAGACCGGCGACTGCCAGATGTTCACCACTCGCCTCGCCGAGATGGCGGAAAAGCTGGGCGTGGAGTTCCGCTTCGGCCAGAACATCGAGCGCCTGGACTTCGCCGGTGACCGCATCAACGGCGTATGGATCGACGGCAAGCTGGAAACCGCAGACCGCTACGTGCTGGCGTTGGGCAGCTACACCCCGCAAATGCTCAAGCCGCTCGGCATCAAGGCTCCGGTTTATCCGCTCAAGGGCTATTCGCTGACCGTACCGATCACCAATCCGGCGATGGCTCCGACCTCGACCATTCTCGACGAGACCTACAAGGTCGCCATCACTCGTTTCGACAAGCGCATCCGCGTGGGCGGCATGGCCGAGATCACCGGCTTCAACCTGGACCTGAATCCAGCTCGCCGCGACACCCTGGAAATGATCACCGCCGACCTCTACCCGGAAGGTGGCGACCTGTCCCAAGCCAGCTTCTGGACCGGCCTGCGCCCGGCGACCCCGGACGGCACCCCGATCGTAGGCGCCACCCCGTTCCGCAACCTGTTCCTCAACACCGGACACGGTACCCTTGGCTGGACCATGGCCTGCGGCTCCGGCCGCCTGCTGGCCGACCTGATGGCGCGCAAGCGTCCGCAGATCAGCGCCGAAGGCCTGGACATCTTCCGTTACGGCAATTCCAAGGAGACTCCGGACAATGTCAATCCAGCGCCTGCGCACTGAAACCCGCTACAGCGAAATCGTCATCCACAACGGCACGGTCTACCTGGCCGGCCAGTTGGACGAAAAGCACAGTGCGGGTGTCGGCCAGCAGACCCGTGAAACCCTCGCCGCCATCGACGCGATGCTGGCCGAGGCAGGCACCGACAAGAGCCGCATCCTGTCGGTGACCATCTACCTGAAGGACATGGAGGCTGATTACGCCGCGATGAACGCGGTGTGGGATGCCTGGGTGCCGAAGGGCGCCGCTCCGGCCCGTGCCTGCGTCGAGGCGAAGCTGTACTCGCCTGACGTGCTGGTGGAGATGACGGTCGTCGCTGCACTTCCCTAGTTTCTTGCTCAGCCCGGCGTTCGCGCCGGGTTTTTTCCATCCGATCAATTAGAAGAAGCCCTCGCCATGCGTCCCGCCCGTGCCCTGATCGATCTCGAAGCCCTGCGCCACAACTACCGCCTCGCCCGCGAAGTCACGAGCGCCAAGGCCCTTGCCGTGGTCAAGGCCGACGCCTACGGCCATGGTGCGGTGCGCTGCGCCCAGGCACTGGAGTCCGAGGCCAACGGTTTTGCCGTGGCTTGCATCGAGGAAGCGCTGCAGTTGCGCGCGGCAGGCATCAGCAAGCCGATCCTGCTGCTGGAAGGCTTCTTCGAGGCCGACGAACTGGCACTGATCCAGGAGCACGATTTCTGGACCGTGGTGCACTCCAGCTGGCAGCTGGAGGCCATCGAAGCCGCCTCTCTTCGCAAGCCGCTGACCGTCTGGCTCAAGCTGGACTCGGGCATGCACCGCGTTGGCCTCCACCCGGCCGAATACCGGGATGCCTGGCAGCGCCTGCAGGCGAGTGGCAAGGTCGAGAAGATCGTCCTGATGAGCCACTTCGCCCGTGCCGACGAACTGGACTGCACCAGCAGCAGCGAGCAGCTCGCCGTCTTCGAGCAGGCCCGCGTCGGTCTCGAGGCTGAGGTCAGCCTGCGCAACTCGCCGGCCGTGCTGGGCTGGCCGCAGGTTCCGAGCGACTGGGTGCGTCCCGGCATCATGCTTTATGGCGCCACCCCCTTCGAACAGGCGCATTCCCTGGCCGAGAAGCTGAAGCCGGTGATGACCCTGGAATCGAAAATCATCAGTGTGCGCGAACTGCCTGCCGGCCAACCGGTCGGCTACGGTGCGAAGTTCGTCACCGAGCGCCCGACCCGCGTCGGCGTGGTCGCCATGGGCTATGCCGATGGCTACCCGCGCCATGCGCCCACCGGCACCCCGGTGAGCATCGACGGCCAGCCGAGCCGACTGATCGGCCGGGTATCCATGGACATGCTCACGGTCGATCTCACCGACCTGCCCAGCGCAGGCCTCGGCAGCCGCGTCGAACTCTGGGGCAAGGAAGTCCTGGCCAGTGATGTGGCGGTCCACGCTGGCACCATTCCGTACCAGATCTTCTGCAACCTGCGCCGGGTACCGCTCGTCTACGTCTGATCCATCAGGAAGGGCCGAATGATCATTAAATCGATCATTTGGCCGACGTTTCGTGCAAGATAGCGGCTTTTCCCAGGCTCTCCTTGGGGTGGGGAAAGTTTGCGCGGTATTGACGGCCCGAGTGTTGTAAATACTGAACGCTGTTGCCATGATACGGCGACCGTGACCACCCCTGATCCCCAAGGAGGATCCCGCCATTGGACGTCGGTGTTCGACTGCAAGCCATCCGTAAGCTGAAAGGCCTGTCCCAGCGTGAGCTCGCCAAGCGCGCGGGTGTCACCAACAGCACGATTTCCATGATCGAGAAGAACAGTGTCAGCCCCTCCATCAGTTCGCTGAAGAAGGTGCTGGGTGGCATTCCCATGTCGCTGGTTGAGTTCTTCTCTCTCGATCTTGAGCAGGAAAACCAGGTCCAGGTGGTTTATCGGGCTTCCGAACTCACTGATATCTGCAGCGGCGCCATCACCATGAAGCTGGTGGGCAAGGCCCATCCCAGTCGCGCCCTGGCCTTCCTCGACGAGACCTATCCGCCGGGCTCCGATACCGGCGACGAGATGTACGCCCACGACGGCGAAGAGGCCGGCATGCTGGTGGAAGGCCGCCTTGAGCTGACCATCGGCAGCGAGGTGTATGTCCTCGAACCCGGCGACAGCTACTACTTCGAAAGCAGCAAACCGCACCGCTTCCGCAATCCGTTCGACGCCCCGGCTCGCCTGATCAGCGCGACCACGCCGGCGAACTTCTGAATTCCATGAGCGCCACGCGAATTTCCCTGCGACATGTTGGGTTGTTTCAGCGTGGCGAACTAACCGTATATACTTGCGCCCGCTCGCGAAACCGTGGCCGCGGGCGATACTAGCCACGATGAGGGTGTAAGGGTGAACCTAATCAAGAAGATGCTGGCAGCTCATGCTGCCGTATTGGCCCTGTGGGCTGTTAGCGCCCAGGCCGCGACCGACGACGCCGTTGCCGAGCGCATCAAGCCGGTAGGCGAGGTCTGCGTACAGGGTCAGGAATGCAAAGGTGTTGGCGCCGTTGCAGCCGCTGCTGGCGGCGGCGCGCGTACGCCGGACGACATCATTGCCAAGCACTGTGGCGCCTGCCACACCGCTGGCGTGCTGGGTGCGCCGAAGATCGGCGATACCGCTGCCTGGAAAGAGCGTGCTGACCACCAGGGCGGCCTCGACGGCATCCTGGCCAAGGCCATCACCGGCATCAACAGCATGCCGCCGAAGGGCACCTGCGCCGACTGCACCGATGATGAGCTGAAAGCCACCATCAAGAAGATGTCCGGCCTGTAATAGTCCGCCATCGATAAAAAAGCCGCCCAAGGGCGGCTTTTTTGTGCCTGCAGCATGCGACCTGTTGCCGCAGCCGGAGCGAACTCATTCGCGATTGAAATCGCTCACAGGTAACCGGTTGCCTCGGACCTGTAGGTTGGGCTGAGCTCTGCGAAGCCCAACGTTAGCCGCTGAGACGCCTGTTGGGCTTCGTGGGCTCAGCCACAACCTACGGCAGGACTCTGTCCTGCATCGCGATTGAGATTGGCGGGGTCAATCGACGAAGGTGACCTTGCCATCAGCGAGCGAGGCGACGCGCGCCAGGGATTCGATCCGGTAGCCCTCGCTTTGCAGCAGGGCACGGCCCTCCTGGAAGGACTTCTCGATCACGATGCCGATACCGGCAACGCTGGCGCCGGCCTGCTGGATCAGGTCGATCAGCGCCTTGGCGGCGTGGCCGTTGGCGAGGAAGTCGTCGATCACCAGTACATTGTCGGCGGCAGTCAGGTGCTTGGCCGAGATGGCAATGGTGCTTTCGGTCTGCTTGGTGAAGGAGAACACCTTGGAGATCAGCAGGTCGTTCTTCAGGGTCAGCGACTGGAACTTGCGGGCGAAGATCACCGGCACGCCCAGCTCCAGGCCGGCCATCACCGCCGGGGCGATGCCCGAGGCTTCGATGGTGACGATCTTGGTGATGCCCTGGCCCTTGAAGCGTTCGGCGAACTCATGGCCCACCTGCTGCATCAGGCGCGGGTCGATCTGGTGGTTGAGAAAGGCGTCGACCTTCAGTACCTGCTCGGACAGTACGATGCCTTCTTCACGAATCTTCTGTTTCAGCGCTTCCACGCCTGTACCCTCATGTATTCCGGTCTTTGCCGGGGTTTTGATTACGACTTCTTCAGCATGGCACGGATGTCGGCCAGGGCAGTGTTGCCGCGCGCGGCCTTCACCTCTACTGGTGCGTCTTCCATGCCTTCCCATTCCAGGTCTTCCTGAGGCAGTTCCTCGAGGAAGCGGCTGGGGGAGCAATCGATGATTTCGCCGTACTGCTTGCGCTTGGCGGCGAAGGTCATGGCCAGATTTTGCCGCGCGCGGGTGATGCCCACGTAGGCCAGGCGGCGTTCTTCTTCGATGGTGTCGGCTTCGATGCTGGAGCGGTGGGGGAGGATGTCCTCCTCGACGCCCATGATGAAGACGTAAGGGAATTCCAGGCCCTTGGAGGCGTGCAGGGTCATCATCTGCACGCCATCGGCACCTTCCTCTTCCTCCTGTTGGCGCTCGAGCATGTCGCGCAGCACCAGCTTGGCGATGGCTTCCTCGATGGTCATCCCGCCTTCTTCATCGCGCTCCAGGGTGTTCTTCAGGGCGTCGACGAGGAACCAGACGTTGCCCATGCGGAAGTCCGCGACCTTGTCGCTGGAGGCGTTCTGGCGAATCCAGTTTTCGTAGTCGATGTCCATCACCATGCTGCGCAGCGCGGCGATGGGATCATTTTGTGCGCACTGCTGGCGCACGGTGTCCATGAAACGCTTGAAGCGCTGCAGGCGGTCGGTGAAGCGGCTGTCCAGGTGCTCGGTCAGGCCCATCTCGTCGCAGGCGGCGTACATCGAAATGCCGCGTTCGGTGGCATAGTTGCCGAGCTTCTCCAGGGTGGTGGAGCCGATTTCCCGGCGCGGCACGTTGATCACGCGAAGGAAGGCGTTGTCGTCGTCCGGGTTCACCAGCAGGCGGAAGTAGGACATCAGGTCCTTCACTTCCTGGCGGCCGAAGAAGCTGGTGCCGCCGGACAGCCGATAGGGGATCTGGTGGTGCTGGAGCTTGAGCTCCATCAGCTTGGCCTGGTGGTTGCCCCGGTAAAGGATGGCGAACTCGCTGTAGGGCCGCTGGGTGCGCAGGTGCAGCGTGAGGATTTCCATGGCGATGCGCTCGGCCTCGGCGTCCTCATTGCGGCAGCGGATCACCCGGATCGGGTCGCCCACGCCCATCTCGCTCCACAGCTGTTTCTCGAATACGTGGGGGTTGTTGGCGATGAGGATGTTCGCGCACTTGAGGATGCGGCTCGTGGAGCGGTAGTTCTGCTCCAGCATCACCACCTTCAGCGAGGGAAAGTCTTCCTTCAGCTGCATCAGGTTTTCCGGCCGCGCGCCGCGCCAGGCGTAGATCGACTGGTCGTCGTCACCCACCACGGTGAACTGCGCGCGGTGCTGCACCAGCAACTTCACCAGCAGGTACTGGCTGGCGTTGGTGTCCTGGTATTCATCCACCAGCATGTAGCGCACACGGTGCTGCCACTTTTCCAGGATGTCCGGGTTGTCCTGGAACAGCTTCACCGGCAGCAGGATCAGGTCGTCGAAGTCCACCGCGTTGTACGCCTTGAGCGTGCGCTGGTAGTGCAGGTAGACGACGGCGGCGGTCTGCTCCTTCGGGTTGCGCGCCTTGGCCAGCGCCTCGTCCGGCAGGATCAGGTCGTTCTTCCAGTTGCCGATGTAGCCCTTGATCTCGTCGACGCCGTCATCCCCGGCGTATTCCTTCTGCATGATGTCGGTCAGCAGCGCCTTGATGTCCGACTCGTCGAAGATCGAGAACCCTGGCTTGTAGCCCAGGCGCGCGTGTTCCTTGCGGATGATGTTCAGGCCGAGGTTGTGAAAGGTGGAGACGGTCAGGCCCTTGCCCTCGCTGCCGCGCAGCAGGGTGCCGACGCGCTCCTTCATCTCGCGCGCCGCCTTGTTGGTGAAGGTCACCGCGACGATGTGCTGCGCGCGGATCCCGCACTGTTGCACCAGGTAGGCGATCTTGCGGGTGATCACGCTGGTCTTGCCGGAGCCTGCGCCGGCGAGCACCAATAGCGGACCACCGACGTAGTTCACGGCTTCCTGTTGCCGAGGGTTGAGTCGGGACATGCTGGGGGCTGGATCAAGGCGAATGGCCGCGCATTCTAGCAGGCCGGCCGGGTTGTACCGAAGTACCTCCGGGCAACTGTGATGTAACCTCTGTTGCTGGTGGGTTTTCCTTGGAAAATTCCTGATAGACAGTACGATGGTGCCGTCTTCGTCGGCGATTTGGCGAAGGCCACGCAGGGAAGTGTGGTAAGAACGACGCCGAAAATGGCGCAGCCTGGCGCGAAAGCGCCGAAGTTTCCGTGACCGGGGGAGGTCATTTGTCCGCGCTCGTCGAGCCAATGCGCATGCTCCTGCTGGCGGAATCGCCGGCCTGGGCAGTATTGCTTCGCGACCTCCTGGCCGCGATGGGCAGCGCATCCCCCCTGATCACCGCCGGCTCCTGGGATGCCGCCAGCTGCCTGATGGACGACCTGGACTGTGCCCTGGTGCTCTGCACCCCTGGCCTGCTGCCATCCGCCGGGCGCTGCCCGCTGCCGATCATCCTGCTGCTGGAAGACGAGCCCGCTGAAGCCCCCCAGGGCGTCAGCGACTGGTTGGTGCGCGGGCATCTGGGCGTCGACACCCTGCGCCGTACCCTGCGCCACGTCCGCGAGCGACGGAACCTGCAAAGCGCCATGGAGCGCCTGGCCGAGCAGGACCCGCTTACCGGTATCGCCAACCGCCAGGGCTTTCAGACCCTGCTGGCTGCGCGCTTGGTGGAGTACGAAGGGCGCGGCCTGGCCCTCGGCCACCTGGACCTGGATAACTTCCGCCACGCCAACGACGCCCTCGGCTACCAGGCCGGCGACCGCCTGATCCTGCAGGTGGTAGCGCGGCTCAAGGCGCAATTGCGTGCCGGCGACCAGGTTGCACGCCTGGGCAGCGATGAGTTCGCCCTGCTGCTGGATACCCGTCGCGACCCGGCCCGCGCCGAGCGGGTGGCCGAGCGCATTGCCGAAGCCCTCGCCGAGCCCTATCAGGTGGATGGCGAAAGCCTGCTGCTCGGCTGCAGCCTTGGTATCGCCCATTCCCGTGTCAGTGAGGGGGCCGATCCGTTGATGTGGCATGCCCACATCGCCATGCAGCAGGCCAAGGCCAGCCAGGGTTGCACCTTCCACATCTTCGATGAACGCATCAATCGCAGTGCGCGCAGCCGCGCCGACCTGGAAAGCGAGCTGCGTCGCGCCCTTCGCCGTGACGAGCTGGAGCTGCATTACCAGCCGCGGCTGTGCCTGAAGACCGGCAACATCCTCGGCCTCGAGGCCCTCGTGCGCTGGCGCCATGGCGAGCGAGGCCTGCTCACCCCCAACGAATTCGTGCCGCTGGCCGAGGAAAGCGGCCTGATCGTGCCCCTGGGCTACTGGGTGATCTCCCGTGCCCTTCGCGATATGCAGTGGCTGCGCGGACGCGGCCTGCCGCCGTTGCACATGGCGGTGAACCTGTCGTTCCGCCAGTTCCAGGACAGCCAGCTGCTCTCCACCCTGAGCCGGCTGATCCACGAGCGCGGCGTCGACGCGCGCTGGCTGGAGTTCGAACTGACCGAAACCGCCGTGATGCGCCGCAGCGAGCAGGTGCGCCAGACCATGGACGCCCTGGGCCGGCTGGGTGTGCGCTTCTCCCTGGACGACTTCGGCACCGGCTTCTCCTCCTTCGTCCATCTCAACAGCCTGCCCATCGCCCTGCTGAAGATCGACAAGAGCTTTGTCGGCGGCATGCACGACCGTCCGGAGAATCGCCAATTGGTAAAGGCGATGATCAACCTGGCGCAGAACCTCAATCTGGAAGTGGTGGCCGAAGGCGTGGAGAACGCCGAGCAGTTGTCGCTGCTGCGCCAGTTCGGCTGCGACCAGGCCCAGGGTTACTGGATCAGCCGGCCGCTGCCCCTGGCCGAGCTGGCGCGCTTCCTGGTGTTCGGCACTCGCCAGGCGTTGTTCGCCAGCCAGGAGCTTTGATTCGCCAGCTGTGTCTGGCGGATACCGGTAGGTTGGGCCAAGCGCAACGCGGCCCAACGTGGGAAGGTGGGGCGGGAATGTTGGGCTTCGCGTAGCTCAGCCACAACCTACAGTCCCCGCGCAGTTATCCACAGGCCGCAGCAGCCGTGCGGTCTTCCACTCGAAGCCCAGGGTCAGTCCCAACGCTGCACACGCCAGCCCAAGCGCCAGGCCCCACCAGACGCCGGTGGCGCCCCAGCCCAGGGGGAAGGCCAGCAGCCAAGCCGTCGGGGCGCCCACCAGCCAGTAGCAACCGAGGCCGACCAGGAAGGTGGTCTTGGCGTCCTTCAGGCCACGGATCGCGCCCATGGCGATGGTCTGGATGCCGTCGAACAGCTCGAACCAGGCTGCCACTGCCAGCAGGCTCACGGCCAATTGCACGATGCCCTGGAACTCCGGGGCATGGTGGTCTAGGAACAGCCCCACCACCAGCTCCGGCGCCACCCAGAACAGAGCCGCGAAGGCGAGCATGCAGCCGGCGCCGAAGCCGATGCCCAGTCGTCCGGCGCGGCGCGCTTCCTCCAGCCGGCCGGCGCCGTAGTGCTGGCCGATGCGGAAGGTCACCGCGTAGGAGATCCCCACTGGCACCATGAAGGCCACGTACACCGACTGGATGGCGATCTGGTGCGCCGCCAGCTGGGTATTGCCGAGGGCGCCCATGCACAGGGCAGCGAAGGCGAACAGGCCGGACTCCACTGCGTAGGTGCCGCCAATTGGCAGGCCCAGCCGCACCAGTTCAGCCAGCGCCTCGCGGGACGGCTGCAGCAGCCCCTTGAGCAGCGGGTAGGGCGCGTAGGCCGGATTGCGCACGATGTGCCATGCCAGCAGCAGCGCCATGCCGTTCATCACCACGGCGGTGACCAGGCCGATACCCGCGAGGCCCATTTTCGGCAGGCCGAACATGCCGTGGATCAGCGCGTAATTCAGCAGGAAGTTCGCCAGGGCTCCGCTGATGCTGATGGCCATCACCGGGCCGGGGCGGCCGATGGCGCTGGTGAAGCCGCGCAGGGCCATGAAGCCGAGATAGCCGGGCAGGGCGAAGATCAGGGTGGAGAGGAACTGCATGGCGCCTTCCACACTCTCCGGTGCCTGGCCGAAGGCGAGCAGGGCGGGTTTCAGGTTCCACAGCAGCAGGCCCGCGCCAAGCGCCATGCCGAGGGCCAGCCAGAGTCCGCTCTGGGTCAGGCGGGTGGCGCCAGCCTTGTCGTCGGCGCCATGGCGGATGGCGACCAGGTTACCCACGGCGGCGATCACGCCGACGCAGAAGATCGACACGAAGGAATAGCTGGCCGCGCCGAGGCCGCCACCGGCCAGGGCTTCGGGACCGATCAGGCCCATCATCACGGTGTCGGTGAAGACCATCACCACGTGGGCCAGTTGGGCCGCGATCAGCGGTCCGGCCAGGCGCAGGATGGCCACCAGTTCATTGCGTATGCTCTGCGGCATGAGTAAGGCTCACTGTTTCGAAAGGCCGGCCAATCCCCTTGTCCGGCTTTGGATTCAGCAATTCTCCGAGCCTTGCTGGATTGGCACAAAAGGAAAAAAATGATGCCATCCATGACTATTACTCATAGGTCGAGGCATATGTCGCGCCGTCTGCCCCCGCTCTACGCCCTGCGTGCCTTTGAGGCCGCCGCCCGCCATGCGTCCTTCACCCGTGCCGCTGAGGAGCTGGCGATCACCCAGAGCGCAGTGAGCCGGCACATCCGCACCCTGGAGGAGCATTTCTCCTGCCGCCTGTTCGAGCGCCAGGGGCGCAACCTGCAGCTCACGGAGCCGGCGCGCATGTTGCTTCCCGGTCTGCGCGATGGTTTCGACGCCCTGGAGCGCGCCTGCACCACGCTGCGGGTCGACGACGCCACGGTGCGCCTGAAGGCACCCTCCACCCTGACCATGCGCTGGCTGCTGTCGCGCCTCAGCCGTTTCCGTCATCTCAACGCCGACATCGAGGTGCAGCTGACCAGCGCCTGGATGGATGTGGACAAGGTGGACTTCCAGCACGAGCCTTTCGACTGCGCGGTACTGCTCAGTGACGGCCATTTCAGCCAGGACTGGGAGGTGACCCTGCTGTTCAGCGAATGGCTGATTCCGGTCTGCGAGCCTTCTCAGGCCGGGGAGCCCTGGGGCCTTTCGCGACTGCGGGCCACTGAGCTGTTGCACCCGACGCCGGACCGCCGCGATTGGCGCCGCTGGCTGCAGCGCATGGATCTCAGCGAGGAAGTTTCACTCAAGGGCGGCCAGGTGTTCGACACCCTGGAACTGGGCATAGTCGCTGCGGCGCGGGGCTATGGCGTGTCCATCGGCGATCTGGTGATGGTGACCGAGGACGTCACCCAGGGGCGCATCGGCCTGCCCTGGCCGACAGCGGTGGCCAGTGGCGACAGCTACTACCTGGTCTGGCCCCGCGCCCGCAGCGGCCAGGACCGCCTGCGCCGGTTGCGTGACTTTCTCCAGGCAGAAGTAGCTGCCATGCAACTACCAAAGGTGGAGCTACTGGGTTAGGGCAACTGGCGCAGCCCATGTTCGAGGCTGGCGCTGGAAAGCTCGCCCATGTGGCTGTGGTTAAGCCTGCCGTTGGCGTCGTAGAAGAGGGTGGTGGGCAGGCCGAACGATCCGGTGGCCTGGCCGAGGCGATTGCCGCTGTCGAGCACTACATCCCGGGGAGCCAGGCCTTGCTCGGCGAGATAGCGGGTCACCGCTTCGGCGTGCTCGCCCTGGTTCACCAGCAGGAAGCGCACGTCGGGATGGGTCTTCTGCGCCGCTTCCAGCACCGGCATTTCGCGACGGCATGGTGGGCACCAGGTGGCCCAGAGATTGACCACCAGCGGGCGGCCGTCCAGCGCGCGCAGGTCCACCGGATTGCCCTGCAAGTCCATCAGGCTCAACTCCGGCAGTTGGCGGCTGCGCTCCAGGGCCGAGACCAGTGCCAGGCCGCTTCCCCAGAGGCTACCGCCGACCAGCACAGCGATCGCCAGTGACCGGCGCAGGGCCGGCTTGCGCCAGGCGAGCCCTGCACCGATCAGGGCGCCGCTGACCAGACCTGGCCAGAACAGGAAACCGCCGTCGCGGATATCCACAAGGCTCAGGGGCCTTGCCGCGTACTGTTCGAAGTACTGGCCGACGAACGCCAGCCGCGCCACCAGCAATCCGCCGATCAGCATGGCGAACAGCGTTCCCTCGGGGTTTACCCTGCGTCCGCGCCCGGCCAACCAGCCGGCGAACAGCGCCGCGAAGAAGCCGAGGTAGAGCAGCCCGTGCTGCATGGGAATGGCGAGGGGGCCGAGGTTGAAGCTGGTCATGCCGGACTCCGTGGGACGAGGCGGCGAGTATCGCAGCCCGGCGCTGATGGGGCAGCGCCAGGCTGTGGATAAATGTTTCTGGGGAGGAACTGCCTCAGCGCACGACGTGGAGGAAGTGCAGGTGCTTCTCGTACTGGTCGAGCAGGTCGCCGATCACCTCGTCGCGGCTCCAGCCCATCACGTCGTAGTCCTGCCCCCCTTCGCGCAGGTAGACCTCGGCGCGGAAGTACTTGCGCGAGTCCTGGCTCTCCTCGCCATCACGGCTGACGAAGGCCGGTAGCGGCAAGGCCCGCGGTCGCACCTCGTAGCTGAAGTCCACTTCGGCGCCGTGGCCGACGTTCAGTTTGCAACGGCCATCCTCGCCGTTCTGCACGTCGACCGTGTAGCCCTGCTTGCGCAGTTCCTCGGAGATTTCCTGGCAGGCCGGGCGCACCACTTCATCGATGAAGCGGGTGACATGGCTGCGGCGCGGGAACATCAGGATGTTGCGCAGGCGCCGCTGCCAACCGCCGTGCTGGCGCTGGGCCGGCCGCGAGAGGTTGAGCGCCTGGTAGCGGATGCCGCGCTTGGTGGCGTCCAGGCGCAGGGCCTTGAGCAGGCCCCAGGTAGCCGCCAGCAGGACGATGGCGAAGGGCAGGGCGCTGGCGATGGTCGCGGTCTGCAGCGCCTTGAGGCCGTCGGCCAGCAGCAGCGCCATGGCCACCACACCCATCAGGATCGACCAGAACAGGCGCTGCCAGAGCGGCGTCACCTCACGGCCACCGGAGGCCAGCATGTCCACCACCAGGGCGCCGGAGTCGGCGGAGGTGACGAAGAACACCACCACCATCAGCACCGCCACCAGCGACAGCAGGGAGGAGAAGGGGAACTGTTCGAGGAAGGCGAAGAGCGCCAGCGCGCTGTCCTGGGCCACGGTGTCCGCCAGGCTGTGGACACCTTCGTGCAGGACCATGTGAATCGCGGTGTCGCCGAATACGGTCATCCACAGCAGGGTGAAACCGGCGGGGACGAACAGGACGCCGCAGACGAACTGGCGGATGGTGCGGCCCCGGGAAATACGCGCGATGAACAGGCCGACGAAGGGCGACCAGGACAACCACCAGCCCCAGTACAGCAGGGTCCAGCCGCCGATCCAGTCGCTGGACTCGTAGGCGTAGAGGTTGAAGGTCTTGCTGACGATTTCCGAGAGGTAGCCGCCGGTGTTCTGGATGAAGGTCTTGAGCAGGAACACGGTGGGCCCCAGGACCAGCACCACGGCAAGCAGGATCACTGCCAGCAGCAGGTTGAACTCGGAGAGGATGCGGATCCCCCGGTCCAGCCCGCTGGCCACCGACAGGGTCGCCAGGGCGCAGGTGCCGGCGATCAGCGCCAGTTGTACGGGCACGCTCACCGGCAGGCCGAACAGGTGGTTGAGGCCGCTGTTGATCTGCAGCACGCCGTAACCGAGGGAGGTGGCCACGCCGAACACCGTGCCGAGGATGGCGAAGATATCCACAGCGTGGCCAATAGGGCCATGAATGCGTTCGCCGATCAGCGGGTAGAGCGCCGAACGCAGGGTCAGGGGCAGGTCGTGGCGGAAGCAGAAGAACGCCAGGATCAGCGCGACGATGGCGTAGATCGCCCAGGCATGCAGGCCCCAGTGGAAGAAGGTCAGCTTCATGGCCTCCTTGGCCGCCGCCACCGTGTTGGCATCGCCCACCGGCGGGTTGGCGTAGTGCATCAGGGGCTCGGCAACGCCGAAGAACATCAGGCCGATGCCCATGCCGGCGGAAAAGAGCATGGCGAACCAGGTGCCGTTGCGGTAGTCGGGCTGACTGTGGTCGGGGCCGAGCTTGATGTCGCCGAAGCGGCTGATTGCGAGGAAGACCACGGTGATGAGGATCAGCGCCACCGTGAGGACGTAGAACCAGCTGGCGTTGACGATGATCCAGCCCTGGATGTGGCCGAACAGTGTTTGCGCCTGGTCACGGGCGAGGGTGCTGTAGAGCACCAGGGCGATGATGAGGATTGCGGAGCCGAAAAAGACCGGCGGATTGAGGGTGGATTGCGAAGACGAACGTGCCTCCATTGAGCTAGCTCTCCTTGTAATCGGATGGCCGCCAAGGGCGGAAGGCGCGGCATTCTAACAGGATGAATAGAAAAAGTCTTTTAGGTTGCTTTTGTTGATAGTTTTCAATGGCTCACGACAAGGGCTCCGGTCGGTACTGGAGCGCCTCTCCCAGGTGATGGCGGGCGATGCTTTCAACCTGCTCCAGATCGGCCAGGGTTCGTGCCACCTTGAGGATGCGGTGGGCGGCGCGCAGCGACAGGTTCAGGCGCTCGCAGGCGTCTTCCAGCCAGGCGCGGTCGTCGTCGGTGAGGAGGCAGTGCTGGCGCAGCCCCTTCAGGTCGAGGAAGGCGTTGGCGCAGCCCTGGCGCCGGAGCTGCAGGCGCCGCGCACGGCTGACGTCGGCGGCGGCCTCCGTGCTGCCGGGACCGACACTGGTGGGCGGTTGCAGTGCGGTGGCTTCTCGCGCCACGGTCAGGTGCAGGTCGATGCGGTCGAGCAAGGGGCCGGAAAGCTTGCTGCGATAGCGCTGGATCTGCTCCGGGGTACAGCGGCAGCGGCCACCGGGATCACCCAGATATCCACAGGGGCAGGGGTTCATCGCCGCCACCAGCTGAAAGCGCGCGGGGAATCGCACCTTGTCATGGGCGCGGGCGATGACGATCTCACCGCTCTCCAGCGGCTCGCGTAGGACCTCCAGGACCTTACGGTCGAATTCGGGGAGCTCGTCGAGGAACAACACGCCTTGATGCGCCAGTGTGATCTCGCCGGGTTTGGGGCGGCTGCCACTGAGGCAAAACGCAATTAATGCGACGTTTCACCTCTGTAACCCGCATTCCTCTGTGAAAAAAAGAGGCAATAGCCGCGACAGAATCCAGCCAATAGCTGCGACCAAGTCGGGAAACTCGCGAAATAGCTGAGAGTAGGCCTTTTCGTGTCCTTGGCAGGCGACACCAACCGTCTACGCTCTACCCGGCCGACCTTTGCTGGAAGCAGCAATCGGACCCAGGTGGAAGCTGCGACCAGCCATTTCGACTGAGAACTGATTGCTGGTCCGGAGTTCAGACCCTCCCAAGGGGTCGAATTGGAGCTTTTTGCCGCAGAGCACTGGGTAGCATCACTGGCAGATAAGCCGATGGGTGCCCTATGTCCTCTACTACCTACAACGGCCGGGTGATCTCGCAAACCCGGAAAAGCAAATCTATGACCCGGAGCTTTTCCGGGGTTTTCCCTATCTGCGGGCAGGGCGTGACGTATGAGTCAGGCCTGGAGCGGGATTTCATCCGGAGCTGGCTGCTGGACCCGGACGTGGTTGCTGTAGTTGCACAGCCAGCACAGATCCCTTTCACCGCTCGCAACGGGCGCAATTACATCTATCCCCCCGACTTCTTTGTGCACTTCAACGAGCGATCTGGGCGCAAGCCGCTGCTCGTTGAGGTCAAGATGCGTGAGCAATGGGAGCTGAACTGGCGCGAGTGGTCCTACAAATGGAAGGCCGCTCGGAGATATGCCCGTGAGCAAGGGTGGGAGTTTCGGATTTACGACGAATCCAGGATTCGCGGCCCCCGCCTTCAGAACATTGATTTCCTTCAGCGCTACCGAAATCTCAGTTTCGACCCCGTCTTCACCGAGGCTGTGCGGAAAACGCTCTCGCTTATGAGGGCCGCCCCCTTCCATCACCTCTTGGCGCTGCATTTCACCGGGAATGAGGGCATCGGCCGGTCGCATCTCTGGCATCTGATTGCCGCCGGCCAAGTCACTGCTGATCTGGACCACGAGCTGGATGAACACACGATCTTGAGGGCGTGCGATGAAGGGCGTTGAGACAGAAGGACATGACCTGAACCGCAACTCCATCAGCCTCCAGATTGGCGAGTTCGTTTGCCATCGACAGTTGACCTACAGGCTCACGGCAACAGTCGGTTTCAGCCACATTGTCGGTGTCGATGTGGTCATCGGGACATCCAAGCTGCTGCCCATTGCCGAGCTCAAGAGGGTCAAACCGGACAGAGTTAAAGGCCCCTATGCGAACTACTCCCTGGATGACATTGCGGACGAATTGTGGGCGGAAGCTGAAAGGCGTATGGCGATCATCCAACCGCTGCTACAGGGCAAAATGTTCGAGTCCGGCGCTGTTGAGACTAGGGCTAGAGAAAGTGGTGTCAGTAAGGCAACCGTGTATCGATGGTTGAGTGCTTACATCGAGGGCGATCAATTCTTGAGCTTAATGCCCAGAAAACGAGGCTGGAGGAAAGGGACACCTAGAGTATCTGAAGAAATTGAAAGGATAATTCGCAATACGATTGCTCGTGAGTATCTAACTACCGAAAGAAAATCTCAGAAAGATGTGCATGCCAAGGTCGTTGCGATTTGCGAGGCTCAGGGTCTGAAGCCGCCGTCGATTCCCACGGTGTCAGAGCGAATCAAAATGCTCCCGCGCAAACAGGTTTTGAAAGCACGCGGCTATTCAGACATTGCACGAGATACCTACGAGGCTGAGCCAGGTAGTTTTTCAGCTGATTATCCGCTTCATCGAATACAGATAGACCATACACCAGCCGATGTGATCATCGTCGATGATGAATATCGCATGCCGATAGGTCGTCCTCATGTCTCGCTTGCCATCGATATGTACACGCGGATGATAGTAGGTTATTTCATCTCGCTCGATGCCCCTTCTGCAGTTTCAGTGGCGATGTGTTTAGTTCACGCGATGCTGCCCAAGCACAAGTGGCTCAATCTTCATGGGGTAGAAGGCGAATGGAACGCTTGGGGAAAACCGTATGAAGTCCATACCGATAACGGGCCGGATTTCAAAAAGGAAAGCCTTATTAAGTCCTGCATTCTTCATGGTATCGAGCGCGAGTTTCGTCCCCGTGAAACCCCTACTTGGGGGGGGCAAATTGAAAGATTGATGAATACCAAAGCCAGAGCATTTGCGACACTGCCTGGTGCAACTGGGCGTAATGTTGATGAGCGAGGTGATGTAGATTCCGATAAGGAGGCCGTTGTTAGTTTTGCTGCATTCGAGAAGTGGTTTCTTGCCCAGGTCATCAAATATAACAACCAGCCGCATAGCGGAATCGAGTTTATGCCGCCTAAAGAGAAGTGGAACGAAGCCTTCTTTGGCAGCAGCTTACGCAAGCCTATTTGTGGCCTACCGCCTATTCCGGAAGATCCAATCACCTTGGAACTCGACTTTCTGCCGTCAACGTCAAGGACTGTCCAGACCTATGGGGTGGAGTGGGACGCGTTCTACTATGCCGAAGTTCTTCGGCCCTGGGTTGGTCATCAGGATCCTAAAACAAAAAAAGCTACCAGATTGTTCTTTAGGCGTGACCCGCGCGATGTGAATTGTATTTGGTTCTTTGAGCCAAGGGCGAAGAAGTACTACCGCATTCCCATTACCACAGGACCTTTCCCTGGCGTTTCAGTCGCGTCCTATGTAAAGGCGAAGCGCAAAGTAAAAGAGCATGGGTTGAGTCTGGTTGACGATGTGCAGATTAAGAAAATGCTGAATGTGATGAGAGGCGTCGTTGAGGAGGAAGCCGGGAAATCAAAAGCGGCTCGGCGCCTCAAGCAGAGCAATAAGAACAAAGCAAAAGGTACAACGCCCGCTAAAGTGTATGTTGATTCTCCTCCAGCAAACCAAGTTCCGGAACCCGCTGCCGAATCGGTCGAAGCCGATACCTGGGGTGATGATGAGGTCGGCCTTTACGGAGGTGTTTCGTGATTGACTACCAGCATCTGCTTCCCGAATTCAGGGGATTGTTAAGCTTGTCGGACGCGGAACGACTGGCGGCTATTCGTCCCCGCTGGATCGACTATGAGTTCGCGGACAAGCTTCATAAAATGTTGTTTGCAAAGCTCTGCGGTCATCGAGATCAGCCGGATATCTTTATTCTTGGTGAGCCGCGAATGGGCAAGACCACACTGATAAAGCGATTCATCGAGGTGCATGCCCCTGAGTTCATAAACATCGAAGGAGTTCGGGAAAAGCCTGTACTTCTGGTTGAGGTGTCTAAGCCCAACGCGAGGGAATTTTTAATTGATATTCTGGATACCTCGGTGTCGCCCTATAATCCAGACGCGACAGAAAGCAAGCTCTTCTTTCAAGTGATGAATCTGTTTCGAAGTTGCAAGACAAAAATGCTGATTATTGATGAAATTCAGTCCCTCAATCAGGGTACTGCTCGTGAAGTGACTGCAATGGCGACACTTATAAAGCGCCTCAGCAACAAAGCAGGTATTTCTATCATCGGTGTGGGGGTAGACGCTGCTCGCCAGTTGTTGCCGAAAGATGACCAGTACCTCAAGCGGTTCGTGACGGTGACCGTGCCCGATTGGAAGGCTTCGCCGGCTTTCCGGCAGTTTCTGAAGGGCTTTGAATCCTGGTTACCGCTGAGACAGCCTTCAAATCTCGCGAGTGTTGAGATGGCCGCTTTCATTCTGAAGAAAACAGGTGGCAACACCTCTCGGGTCGAGGAGCTGTTGCTTGGCTGCGCTCGGAAGGCAATCACGACGGGCAGGGAGCGCATTGACCTCGATCTGCTGAGCCAGCCGAAATGGACCATCGATTCCTTTGGCACGCGGGAAGTCGCCCCGTAAATCAGCGGTGGCCCCTCGTCCCTGCCCTGCGTGGGGACGAGCTCTTTTCGTCCTGGCTAATCCGCTGCTCTCTCTGTCATGCCTGTGATCCGTTGGAGATCTCGCATTTGCTCTGGCCGATGCGTCGCATCTGGACTCGAGACTGCGATCTGAGCGCCTGTGTTCTTCCCATGGCCGAGCTTTCCAAGCATTCCGGCATGGCTGAGAGGACACTGCGCGAGTCCACCCTGGAGCCGGTGCGCCGGGTCCTCAATTTTCAATTGCCACCCACTTCTGTCACGCCTTGGATACTGAGTCAGGGAAGCAGAAATATCTCTCGTGCCGGTGGACTTCAGTACTGCCCCGTCTGCTTTGCCGAGTCACTGCCGTTCTACCGCGTGCAGTGGCGTTTAGCGTGGTACACCAGTTGTCCTGACCACGGGGTATTGCTGCGTGATCGATGTCCTCACTGCCAGGCAATCGTTTCTCCTCACCGCCTGGATTACATGGCTGGTGATCTCTCTCGGTGTCATGCCTGTGGTGGTGTGCTCGGAGACGCGGCGATTGACTCTGTGGAGCGAGGATCCCAAGAGCTTGAGGCGTTCGCGGACTCGATTGTCAGAGGTAACCAGAGTGGTTTTGGCGGTCTGGTGATGCCCGCTGAGGAGTGGTTCTCCCTCATCAGGGGCCTGTACCGGTTGATGAGGGCTCTGGCGATTCATCGCACAGGCCCAGCCAGGGAATTCCTAGGTCTTCTCGATGTAGATATTGATGCGCTTCCGCGTGCGACCCTGGCACTTACGCTGGAGTGTCTTCCGATCCCTGATCGAGTGGCCTATCTATCCGCAGTGAACACCATCCTGAGCGCCGGAGCTGCCCGATTCTCTGCGGCGGCCATATCGGCCTGTCTGTGCCATTCGACCTGCAAGGCCGCCATTGGACGTGACCTGTCATGCCTCTCGCAGTTGCTCCCTGACACGACGCCGCGACGTCATGTGGCTTGTGGCTCGGATCGCTCGAGGCCGCGCAAGCGGCAGTCGGTAGTGAGAGCTTGGCTTCGGTTTCAGCGAAAAGCGCACCGCTTAGGTGTAATCCATTAGCCCACGGCGCTGCCGATGACACGAGGTTTGGCAATTTGAATTACCTCCCTTCGCATGCTCTGCCCGATAGCGGCACGTTCGAGTCCTGCCGTTGCTACGAGTGCGGGCGAAGGATGACTAAAGCCAAGAAGGTTCACCGCGGCCAGAAGTACTGCGAGACCTGCTATGCCCGAGTGTTCAAACGGATGCTATGCGCGGCGTGCGGAAACTTTGCCCGCCTGCATAGGTTTGATCCGCAGGCGATTTGTAGGTCCTGTGAGCTGCAGAGGCCCTGTGTCCGGTGCCACCGATCGGGCTTGAAAGTCGGCAAGCTGACGGCCGAGGGTCCGGCCTGCGTTTCTTGCGCCCATTACTTCCGAACGGCCGAACCCTGCGAGCGCTGCTCGAAGCCCTCAACTCGGCTGGTCCGCACACCCACAAATGGCTCGGTATTGCGGTGTTGCCCGGCCTGTATCTCTCAGGTGACTACCTCCTGCTGCTCAGCTTGTCGGCGCCCCAGGGTAATTGTCACGACAGAGGGACCGCCGCTGTGCAAAAGGTGTTTTTCTCTGGGGGAAGTACCGTGCCCGATCTGCTCGAGCATGATGCCGGCAGGTCGTGTGAAGTCCTGCGACTCGTGTTCCTGGGAAGCGTCCTTTGAGATGCGTCTAGTGCAGCTGCAGGCCGATGTAAGTGATCTGAGAGTTCAGACGTCACTAGCAGGTTTCGCTGCTTGGCTGAAAGCGCGACGAGGAGCCCAGTACGCGGCGCTCAACATTCAACGCTATGTCCCTTTCCTGGATGAGCTTCACAGCCGCTGGGCTGATTTGCCTAACTATTCGGAACTGCTGAGCCATGTGACTGCTGAAGGCCTGCGACGAGTACGCCTGGTAGTGCAGTGGCTAGAGGAGACTGGCCAGATTCAGATCGACCCAGTGGCGCGTGAGCGCTCCAGCGAGATGCGCAGGATCGCTCACTCGCTAGGGGTCTTTCCGGAGGGGGCGGGGCAAGCGGCATTGCATGCTTATCACCGGTTGCTGCAAAGCCGTCATAACGACGGAAAAATGAAGCTGCGGTCCATGCGGCTGGCGTTGAGCTCCGCAGTGAGGCTGCAATACATCGCTGATGAAGGTGGTCAGAAGCTTCCAAATCAGCGTGATCTCTTGAAGCTGCTGCGCACACGGCCGGGGCTGTGGGCTTCTCTGTTTGGATTCGTGAGCTTCCTGAATCACCGGTACTCCCGTGGCATGGACCCATGGGTCGATCCCGCCTGGCGATTGAAAGCCACTCGTGCTTTGAGGGAGAGCAAGCTACTGCAGCTTTACGCGGAGGCGGGAGCGGGTGAGGTGTTTGAGCGCCGGTGGATTAGCGCAGCTCTTTCCTGCTTTCACGAGTTGGGGCGCGTCGGGGTGAATTCCTTCAACTACCGCCCGGATAACCAAGATGCACAGCCGGGGTTCATCGTGACCTATCAAAACCAGGAGTACTGGGTGCCAGTGGCATCTGTTTCTTGATGCCAGTATCCTGCAGCAATGACACGGTGCCCGACCACAGATCAGGACCGCTCTTGTACCACTAGTCCGTTGGGCGGAAGTGGCAGGGCTGTCTTGTAGCGCACCTGCTTCAGCGCAAAGCTGGATCGAATGTTGGCCACGCCGGGGACCTTGGTCAGGTGGTCGAAGATGAATCGCTCCAATGCTTGGATGTTGGGTACCAAGACCTGCAGCAGGTAGTCCGCATCCCCTGTCATCAAATAGCACTCCATCACTTCTGGCCGCTCGGCGATCGCAGCTTCGAAGCGCTGCAGGGCGTCTTCTACCTGTTTCTCCAAGCTCACGTGGATGACACGTTGACGTGCAGCCCAAGCAACTCTGGAGCCAGCAGGGGCACTTGCTGGCGAATCAGTCCGAGCTCCTCCATTGCTTTGACTCGATTGAAGCAGGGGGTTGGAGACAGGTTCAATCGCGCTCGTACGTTGCAAGGTATAGCCCCGCCAGCGCGGGGCTTTTCTTTTCAAGCAGGGCGGTACGATCAAGCTAACCGTCGAGCCACTACTCGTACTTCGGCCTTCTTCGTCGACTTTCTTTTCACTATTGCTGCCTGGCGCTGCTTCCGCGCCTGAATCCGTCTTTCAGACTGCTCTCTGTGCGGAACGACGCGCTTGAATCCGGGCCCAATCCTGATCGACGCCCGAAGCAATTGTTCGTTGAGGTCGCGAACGATAAGCCACCACCACTCCAGCAGTAGGACCGGCGTCATGCAGATGCTGAAGTACGTGAGCTGTACTTGAAGCGGCAGCTGGCGTGAAAGCAGCATGATGGCTCCCAGCATGACGACGGTGATGGTTAGGAAGGCATTGAAAAGTGCGCCCTCTTTAGCAATCTGACGCTGAATTGCGAATGGGCACCTACGGATGCTTCTGATTTTTCGGAGGTCGCTAACGACCCATCTCTTTCCCGCCTTGTGAAGCTTGCCGGTTATGACAGGAAGGACCTTTCTGGCAATCCACAGCACTGCACCAATGATCACCGGGGCAATCAAATCCTTCATCGTAGGGAGCAGGTTGGATAGTTCAACTTCTGGCATTGCCACTCCTTGGCGTGGTGGTTCTGACTGTATTGTGGCCAACAGCAAAGCTCTTGCGTTGGTGTCTGGCCTGGCAGTTTGCCATCTGGTTTCGTAAGGAGCACGCATGAAGACGTCTGATCTAGACGGCCTTGCCATTCCTGCGCTGGCGCCCCTGTCGCTGCGCCATCAGGCCGAGGCCGTTCAGCAAACTGATCAGGAATCGGCTCACATCCAGGATGAGCAAGCCGGCGAATCTAGCCATTTGGCCTAAGGCTTAGCTCTGAGCTGATGTTTAGCTGTCCAGCTAATCAGGCCAAATCAGCTAAGGAACGACTGCACCCTTTCGACGTAAATCCAGCCGAGAGCGCGACGGGCTGCCTTTCGTGCGAGTCGACCAGGCCATGCACCGCAATTGATGCATATCGGGTGAATGCCATGGATCGAGTTCACCGCTCAGCCTGCGTCTTGCACTGAGACGACGCCCGAATCTGCCATGAAGATTTATGGCGGCATCATCTTCATTGGTAGTGATTCGTTGCGGTAATCCTTGGTTTGATAGGCTTGATATCTGGCTACACGAAATTATGTGCAATTATGTGAAAATTCATAATTTCTGCAGTCGAAGGATGAGTTGACGACGCAGCTGCCCCAAATACAATGGGCGCAGACCATAACCCCCACGCCTCGGGCGGGATTCAATCCCGTACTGCGCACCAGGGGGTTTGTTCTTTTTGAGGCCCTACAGAATGGCTTCCGTCACCTGGCGAATTCGGCGCTCATAAGGTGTGTGGCTCTGCTTGTCGCCGGCCGCCTGAATAAGGTCAACGGACGCAAGGAGTTCTTCCGGGCGGACATTGCTGAGATCGAGGCGGTCATTCGGGCGAACTACGACGCTGCCGTCGAGGTCACCCACGAAGCGCCAGCCGAGCAGTATCGCGACAGCCTGCGCATGACAATGCCCACCGCCGCCATTCAACATCAGAGCGAGCTGCGGCCAAGAGCTTGCCTGACCGATCTGCGGCTGCACCGTAGGCGTGACACTCGGGTCCACCTCGCTCCATTTGGGGTTATTGGCGAGTGGCCGCTAACGACGGCCGAAAGCAGCAGGTGCCGATGTCCATCTCAGAGGCCCGAGTTGTCAGTGCGAGGGGGGCGACTCGCCAGTTTCTGCAGGAGTTCGTCGCCGGTGACGAGTCGGCCGCTCTCGATATCTTTGTCACCCATGCTGAGCAGCTTCACCAGTGCGATAGCCTCCTGGGTTTGCAGATACTGCTCGTAGGACTGAATGACCATCGTGGGAAGGCCGTTCTGGGTGATGCAAAGCGGCTCGTCGAGATCCAAATTTGCTGCGTGCTGTTTGAGGTAGCTGATCGTCTGGATACGCATTGGCAGAGCCTCCCGCGAAAGCAAACAGAAATCTAAAAATAGACGGGATCTCAATCCAGGGCGCGCTCGACTGACTGCACGATATTTCCATGGATCGTTCCCATTGCTGAGCGTCCGCTTTCGGCCGATTCTGTTGAAAAAGGCAGTTCTGCGGCAGCCAGTCGGCCAGGTGCGCCAGCTTTCGAAGTGGCTGCAAGCCACTTCAAGTTGCCTTTCGGCGTTTCACTGAGCCACCGGGCTCAGATTTGCGGGTTAATTCGAGGGTTTCTGCTCGCAGCAGGCGTACCTATCCCGTGATCGGTGGCCCGTGAGGCATGAGTTTGGCCATGCGTCGCAGGTTTTGCACCGTCGCGGCCAAGGTGAATTCGTCGGTGGCGCCGGTCAGGCCACGCAGCCGTAAACGGTCGAGTTTCATGATCCGTTTGAGGTGGGCGAACAGCATCTCCACCTTCTTGCGCTCGCAGCGAGAGACGAGGTACTCCGGTGTCTTGGCGATGCGTCGAGCTACGTCGCGAGCAGCCTCATGGATACTGCGGACGATCTTCCGATTCGGCGTATTGGGACAGCACTTGGCTTTCAGCGGGCAGGTGGCGCAGTCGGCTTGGCTGGAGCGGTAGATGATGGTGTTGGCCTTGGTCACCCGCGTTCTCTGTTGGGTGAAGGCGCGCCATTCACTGCGTAGCGGTTTGCCGGCTGGGCAGCGGTATTCCTTGGCCTCCTGATTCCAGTGAAAGTCGTTGCTGGAGAGACTGTCGTCCTTGCGCTCGGTCTTGTCCCACACCGGCACATGCGGCGCGATGTCCTTCTCCTCGACCATCCAGGCCAGCATCGGGGCCGTGCCATAGGCGGTATCGCCGATCAGGCGTTCCGGTGTGAGGTCGAACTGCGCTTCGACGCGCTCGACCATCGTTTTGGTCGACTCGACTTCGGCAGTCCGATGCGCCGGGGTGGCTTCCACATCCAGTATCACGCCGTGCTCGGTGTCGATCAGGTAGTTGGTAGCGTAGGCAAAGAAGGCCGGACCACCTGGCGCGGCGGTCCACCGGGACTGCGGATCGGTGAGTGAAATTTTCTTGGGCAGGGCTTCGGCCAGCGCCTCTTCATCAAGGGCTTCGAGGTACTCGCGCACGGCGCGGCTGCTGAGCGCCGGATCGCGCCAGTCGACTTCATCGCCCGCCACCCCACGTTGCCGGCTGGCATCCGCCTTGATGATGCTGGCGTCGACGGCGAAGCCTTCGCCCTTGATCAGGCCGGCCGTCATGCAGCGCCGCAGCACCTCATTGAACAGCCAACGAAATAGGCCACTGTCACGGAACCGGCCATGGCGATTCTTCGAGAAGGTCGAGTGATTGGGGACTTCGTCTTCCAGACCCAACCGGCAGAACCAGCGGTAGGCCAGGTTCAGGTGCACCTCTTCGCACAATCGCCGCTCGGAACGGATGCCGAAGCAGTAGCCCACAACCAGCATGCGCACCATCAATTCCGGGTCAATCGAGGGGCGCCCGATAGGGCTATAGAAGTCCGCCAGGTAGGCGCGCAGATCACTGAGATCCAAGCACTGGTCAATGCTGCGCAGCAGGTGTTGGACTGGGACGTGATCTTCCAGATTGAACGAGTAGAACAGGCGCTGCTGTCCCCCCGGTAACTGCCCCATCATGCTGCCTGCCCTCATGTTCGCCGACTCACTGATTCTGCCTGCGGATTGAGAGGGCAGCCAAATCCGTAGCCGCCGCGCTATTGTCCCTGTCGTGTGCCTGACGTCCTCTCCACGAGACTCTTATGCGATCCTTTCGCCACCGAATATCAAGGAGGTCAGGGATGCAACCAACATTCGACACAGCCAGGGTCAGGCAGCTTCGTCAGCAGCGATTTTGGTCGCAGGATGAATTGGCCGCCATTTCAGGCCTCAGCGTTCGCACCATTCAACGTATAGAGCGCAGTGGAGTCTGCTCCGCCGAGTCGAAAATGGCCCTGGCCTCTGCGTTCGATCTGACTCCAAGTGACCTGATCGCAGCGAGTGCGCCAGCAACTCAAGGATATTGGGTGGGCCTATGCATCTTCGTCCCCAACTCAGTAGCAGCCCTAGACTTCTACGTTAATGGATTCGGAGCCGAGGTTCTTCAGCGTTGGACCTCTATCGAGCCGTCACGTCCTCCGTCGGTCGACATTCGAATAGGCAATGGTGTTTTCCGCATCATCTCGGTTAATCCCCGAGTCGAAACAACTCCTCGGCACGGCTGGGCGAACAGCCCCAGGCGACTTGGCGGTGTTAGCACGCTGATCCCGGTTCTGGTCGACGACCTCTGTGGCGTCATGAATCGGGCGATGCAGCTAGGGGCATCTCAACGGTTAGGTGACCAACTCACGCACCAGTCCGAAGACGGAATGGAGCTTGGCGTCCTTGTTGACCCTTTCGGGTACATCTGGGCTCTTCATGGCTCCATCGACTGACCTGATTCAGCTCGCCTGATTGAACAGATCGATCAGGGCCAATGGATGAGGCCGGCGTCGACGTAGTCATAGGAGGGCGAGGCTCGGATTCGAGTTTTTCAACAGAATCGGCCAATAGCTGCCTTCCGGCACCGGCTGAAATCAACCTGAGGGAAAATTAATTAGGCAGTTGAGTGTTTTGTTATCAGCTCTTCTCGATGATAACTAACGGGCAGGCAATCCACTCGTCAAAAGCACTCTTGGACGAGAATACCCGGACGAGAGCTTTAACTGGAATGTTCACCTGGTGAACGACAGTGCCTAACAGTGATTGGAACGAGTCAATCCCAGATGAAAAATAATCAGGGGACGTAATAAGGGCTAACTCGAGGTTGTCCTCTCCGCCAATTTTGAAAAATCTCTCTTCAGCAAGCTTTTCAGTGGTTATTCCGTCGCTCTCTTTGGGCTTTCCGATAATCGTTTCTGTTTTTTTTGTCTTGCTTGATGTGACTTTTGCAACAGATAAGGTCCCTTCTACCCACGCAATTTTCGATTTCTGACCAATGGCGTGTTTTTGGAGGTCAAACTTACCAATTAAATTTAGCTCATCAATTATGTTGGCGAGCATGGAGTTGGTTGAAATGGTGTAAGTTTTACTTTCTATTGAGCTTGCACCAGCGCTTAAGAGGGGGATCTTAAGTCCTGCATTCAAACCTTCTGTCTTGGTGATTGATGTGATGGGGTCAATGCCTGAAATTTCTTCGTATTTGGCTGATATATATTCTTTATCCAGATAAATCAGCGACTCATAAATTTTGTTCTTTTCCAAGGTTGAGGCCTTTGAAGTGGGTGGGCGAAATATTAGAGTATTTCCTCAAGGTATTTGTCTGTTGCAGTAACAAGATCACAAATAAATCTAATGTGCTTGCGTAGTTCGTCGCGTGTTACAGCATGCGGCACGGGCTGTCCGGCCTGGGGGCGGAGTGAGCGATGGGCTATGTCGCCGCGTTTCTTTGCAATTTTGTTAAGTTCTGCTTTCGCACGCGCTGGATCAAAGTGGTTCCAGGTCCAACCCTCTGTTATGTCGATGCCAAGATACTTCTCGAAGATTGGCCGGACTCGATCGGTGCTCGGGGTGTGGAAGTATTTCAAGTCATTTTGTAGGGAGGAAATAAAAAAACTGGCTAGATGACCGCCATTCGATCCGCCACCGGCGACCTTGGTAGCGGCTTCAATAATTCGGTCCTCTATGTACGTTTCCAGTGCAGCCAATGCCATTACAAGGCTGGCTCTTTTAAGAACTTCGGCATTGGGCGGTGGCGGGTTGGTGTTAAGAGCATCAAAATGGTTCAGGAGCTCAGTTGCATCTTGAATAGAGTGGCTGAAAGTTTGGATAGCCTGAGAAGTCATATGAAATTCTCTGACGTTTTGGTACGAGGCATGACGGCGAGCAACGCTCCAAGGCTCCGAGCCCGCTTAGGAAAGCGGGCGGAATCGAACGCGTTGTCATGCCGATCACGCTGGAGAGTTTAGGGCTTTATTCCGCTTGAATCGTTCATAGATAATGCTGGCGACTACTGATGCGCCAATGCCTAATACAAAGCCAAATATATAATCAAGAGGCTTTACCCACCAGGCTGGACTTGAGGCCCCAATAGCAGATCTGAGGGCGGTCAGTTGATCGTCCGTAAGCTGTTTTAAGGCCTGAGATTTTTCATACTCTCTTTTTATTATCTCGGACTCATGCTGGGTTTTTTGCATGTCTGCTCTTATTTCGGATAGATGTTTTTCAAGGCTTTTTATGCTATCCAGTGCACTGGCTACATTCTCTATCCGGGAGTCAATATTTTTTTCTTCCGCTTGGAAGTATGGAAGGTTGGTAATGACCGATATTAGAGCCCCGGCCAAGCCGGCGGCAATCGATGCGGACCCATAAACAAAGTGGGTTCTTTCGGATTTTTTGGACTCAATTATCTCGTTAACGGCCTGAGAGTTGCTTGCTCTGGTTAAGCTTTCAAATGTGACGTTTTGGTATATTTTGACAAGCGAATATCCTGATTTCTGGACTAGGCCTGTTAGTAGCTCTTGCTTATCTTGTGCAAGCTTGGCCGACGTTATAAATATGAAATCGTCGAAGTCTTCCTTCATTAGGGCGGCAGTTTCGGCGATCTTGTGCAGGTCCTGAATAGTTAAGTTTCGTCTGTGCTTTGCTTCAATGGCGACTCTGCGTGGCTTTCCGTCTTTATCGTTAAGAGTGGCGCTAAAGTCATAGCGAGAGTTGAGATTTCCAGGCTTTATTTCTCCAAATGCAGTCAAGTCGCCCTGTTCCTTGAGAAAACTGAGCGCTAGCTCTTCGAACTTTTTTGGCGATATGTCGTATATATCAATTTCGTTCATGTTGGCTCGATGCTGGATAATTTTGGTTTAGGTATGGTTATAAATTTGCGTCAGATAGCGTGTAATGCGCACCATCTGACAGGCAACATGAGTTGTAAAGTTCGCAGGAGTAATCTGGAGTGAGGTTGGTGCGGATTGGTTGACGAGTTTTGTACACCATTCCTGCAGTTCCCTTGGCTCATGGTGTTTTGGCTCGGGTGAGGCTAACGCGTGTGAAGTCTGGTATCAATCCCCGCCGCTAAGTCCATCATTCTTGATCGGCAGTTGTCGTTTCACATGAGCCGTATTGAGCAACAGCCGGTGTCGAAGACATCATGTGATGAACAGCTTGTCCCAATTCCTTTGGCAAAGCTCTTGGCAGGCTCGTGGGGCTCCACCGAAACACCTCAGTGAAGCTTCAGCTAGATGCTCCTTCGATCTATAGCTGATGGGGTCACCACGCTGATCGAGCAGTACGCCCCCCGCTCCGATTAGAAGTGCATGACCAGCAGCGATGTCATGCGCAGAAACTGGGACTACGGCGATGCCGGCCACGGCGTCTCCGGCAGCCACGCGAGCAAGCCGATAGGCAATGCTTGGCATGGGGACGAAGTTCGCGGGGGCACAAAGCTCGGCATTCAGCTCAGGTTTGCCGGCGGCGGCAGTGCTCACCAGCACAACGCTACCCGGCTCAAGCTCCAATCGATCGAGCCGAGTCTGGAGGAGCAGACTGTTGCGCTGGATGCCGCCTAAGCCATTTGCCCAGGAAATGCAGTCTGAGCCTCGGTCGTCCGTTACGGGTGCGTACACGACTCCCAGTATCGGAACCGCATTGCGCAAGAGACCAACCGACACTGCTGAACCTCGGCGCCCCTGCAGAAAATCGTACGTTCCGTCATTGGGGTCGACCACCCAACAGAACTCATTTCCGGTGAGCCTGCTCCCAGTCTCTTCACCCCAGAAGTCGCAGTCCAGGAGAGCCAGCAACTCTCGGCGCAGCACCTCCTCAATCTCGACATCAACCTCAGCTTTGTCGCCTTCACCTCTCGGGCCTTGGGGGCGATCCCACTCTGCGGCCAATAGGTTGCCGGCATTGAGTACCTGCTCGATTACGTCGTCTAGCAAGTCCACACAATTCATAGCTATCTCGTTCACAAGGCAGTGTTCGTCATGCTTCTGCCTTTTCGCGCAGGTTCTCGATCAAGGCGAAGATCCGTCAACCAGGAACTGAGATTAGATCTGAATCCACGCTCCTACGTCGGAGAATGGAATTACATGGTCCGATTCTGTTGCGACGGTCTCTTAGCGTTCACATGGTTGCCGGGTACGCCGACATTCTCTGTCCAGTTGCAGGCAGGGTGATTCGAGCAGCCGTAAAAGTCGCCGTATCGACCTGTCTTCAGTTTCCGGAAACCCTCGCCACACTTGGGGCATGAATCTGTCGCGATGGGGGCGCCATCGGTCCCCACGATGACTATCTGCCTCCGTTTCTGCAGCTCAACCAGAAAACGAGAAGGCCGTTGGGCCAACGTGAAGATGAAAATGCCGCGGCGAGCTCGGGTTAGGGCGACGTAGAACAGGCGGCGCTCTTCGGCAAAGGGGTACACCTCTGGATCCGGCATGGCGATCTGCAGAATGGGGTCGTCCTCAATTTCACTGGGGAAGCCTCGGCGGCCCTTGATGACGTTTAGCAGCAGCACATAGTCAGCTTCAGTGCCCTTGCTGCTGTGCACCGTGGTGAAGGTGAGGTCGATGCCAGGACCGCAGATCCTATTTAACTGTCCCCAGTTCGCCGGCCGATCGGAGCGGTACCGGCCCATGAGCATGACGGTGGGTTTCCGGGGCGAGTCCCAAACGGCCTGTAGCTTTTTGGCCAATCGCGTCAGCATGCGCTCGACCATCTGGGTCATTTCCTCATGGGTGCCAGCGGCAAAGCACTGGATCGCGTTGCCAGTCACGGTGGAGGTCGTGCTCACCTCCTTGGGTAGTTGATCCGGATTCTGCTGGACGAAATCGCTGGAGACGCGGCAGATCTGCTCCGGGCAGCGAAAGGTGCGAGTCAATTGGAGGACGGTACCGCTGCCATAGAAACTCTTGAAGCGGCGCATGACGCCACTGTCGGCGCCGGCGAACCGGTTGATGCTTTGCCAGTCGTCGCCAACGACACAGAGGAAGGTGCCAGGCGTGGTTGTAATCGCGCGGAGCAGGCGAGCACGAGCGACGGACGAGTCTTGATACTCGTCCGCAATGACCAACTTGTACGGTGAGCGGTAGCGGCTGGACTCGGCTTGCTCGATGGCCATGTTGATCATGTCATCGAAGTCGACGGTGTTGGTCGCGGCAAGGTCTTCCTGCCACCGTCGCAGTACTTCCGCGTAGAGACTGACGATCAGCGGACCCCGGAGCGGATCGGTCCTGCTGGCGCGGGCAGTGAGCTCGCCAACGTCCAGTTGATTACCCTTCGCGTGCGTCATCAGATTCCGAAGGATCTTCGCCAGGGCCTCGTTATCGAGCGGAGGGCGGCCCGGCGGCATGCGATCGGGGTCTGGATTCAGCTTGATTCCTCGGCTCACCAACGCTTGCTCCAGAGCTTTCAAACCCTCGCCGGTGCGGAGGGTGTAGCTGGTGGTCTCCACCAGCTGGGTCTGGTGTTCCTGGTGCAGGGCTCGCTTCCAGGCGACGCCAGCGGCGTAGTCCTTGAAGTGCGGTGGCGGGTTGCCGGCCGCGTCCAGGGCGAAGTGTTCGTGGTAGAGGTCGATCTCGGGGTAGTAAAAGTCCGGGTGGTACTGGCTGTGCTGCGCGTCGGCAGTGTCGACCTTGTAGCGGACCTCGTACTGGTAGTTCACGCCGTTGATGAATAGCCAGTCGGCGATCAACTGCTCCTCGCGGCTTTTCACCGTCTCACCGCGGCAAGTAACAAAGACGTCAGTGCTGCTGACTGGGTCCGAGCAGTTACTGGACATATTACCCAGTGGCTCAGCAAACACGGTGCGCACCAGCATCAGCGTCATCCCGAACGCTTTGTCCTTCTCGGCTAACTCCTTCATCAGTGCGACTACCTTGGCGACGTCCTGACCACCTTCGAGCCAGGCTGCTGGGCGAGGCTTGGCGCCGGCCGCTTCTCCGATGACAGAAAGCCCGAAGCTGTGAAAGGTCCTGCAGGCCACCTGGTCGGCGTTGGCGAGGTTCACCAAGCGCTTGTCGACGCGCTCCTGGAGTTCGGTCGCGGCGTCGGTGTTGAAGGCCAGCATGAGGATCTCCTCCGGCCGCACGATTCCCATGGTGATGGCGTAGGCAGCTTTGGCGACCATTGTGGCGGTCTTGCCCGATCCTGCAGCCGCAACAACCAGCAGCTTCGAATCGAAGCAGATGACTGCTCGGCGTTGCTCCTGGGTGAGGGGTGTCGCTTCGAGAGTCTCGAAGAGCGGCAGATCGACGTGTTCGCGGAATCTCTGCTCGTTCCGGCGCTCAAGGGTTGTTGATATCCAGCGCTCAGGTGGCTCAGGAAGGGTGCGGAGAATGTCTGGATGGGCCGCCAGCGCCTGCGCAAGTGCAGGGTGCCTGGCGAAGCTGTCGTAAGTAACACCGCAACTTAGTTTCGGCGTGGGTCGCGTCTTATAGAGTTGATGCGCCAGCCAGGATGGGTGCCACTGCGTAGGAAGATCTTTTTCGACTCTGCCTGACCAGAGAAGAAACCGCAGACAGGCCTCATTGCTGGTCTCTGCAACGCGCTTTAGGTGCGCCGCAGTGAATGCGGCCTGCCAACGGTCGCCTTCCTTCTTGTCCACGCCACCTAGGCGAATCTCAACTCCTTCCAGTGGCGTGATCACTATTGCCGCCCAGACCAACCCCGGCAACGTCTCCAAGGTCCCGATGGCGGGCAGCGGCCAGACGTGCTTCTTCCCCTTCAGCGACAGCGTGACTTCGTCGTCAGTGAAGTAGAGGGTGAAGTTTGGCGACAGGGTGCAGCGGGCACCCCAGGTGGTGTTCTTCAGAATCAAGGCCGAGCCCCAGAAACGCGGAGTTTGGAGAGTATGGCATTGCGCCGCCACCCGGCGCCTGCTGCTCTGGTAGCCACCTCCATGGCCACCTGTTCATGTCGTGGAAGGCGGAGGATGAGTCTGAGGGTCATCCCTTCGACGAGTCGGATAGCGACAATGAGCAATCGATTCTTGAATATCTGCATGACCTGACGTTCTGCCGCTACGTCGGTTCGGCCACGACACCAGCGAAGTTCATGAAGGACGTTCGCAAGGCCTTTTACTTCCGCCCCGCGCATGTCTGGTTCAAGCAGCGAAAGATTGCGTGAGTTGAGCTGAACCGGCCTTCTATTGGCCTGGGCCGAATGCAGTCATGGACACTGTGACCATGACTGCACCGTGCTACGCCGAGGGCAGAATCAGACGTGGACGACAGCTTCAGCTGCAATCACGTTTTCGACTGCGGCATACAGATCCACATCGGTCTGTTTCGTCTTGATCGAGACCACAAGGCTGTACCTCGCGGTGTCGTTGTACTTCTCCTGCTTCACCAGGGTTTTCCACCATCCGAGGGTGGGGTAAATACCGATCATGCCACGGCCAGCCAGCTCGGCTGCTGTACCTTTCCAGATGTCGGAGTGGATCGAGCCGCGGTGTCTGACTTGAGGCCCCAGCAACCAATTCGGATCTGAGCCGCCGCCTTGGTAGACGCCGTCTTCCTCGTCTCGGGCTCGCTTGTTGATGCGCTGGCGGAAGGCGTCCGTATCTTCGTTGGGACGACGCACGTCGAAGCGCAGGCCATGCGATTCGTACCGGTAGCGGCCGCTGATGCCGCGCTCGGCCACGCCAGGGTTTGGCTGCACGAAGTACGAGAGCGTCACTCGCATCTCGACGTCCACGTTGCCCAGGGCGAGAAGTTCCTCCTGGGGCCATGGCAAGTCGTGGAGGTGCATATCGCGAGCAGTAGCGGGTTTGCTCCCCTGCTTCATGAACGGCTGCAGGGTGTCTTCCGCGATCAGCGTCAAGGAGTCTCCGGCACTCCACAGGGCCCGTCCAAGATCTGGCACGCCAAATCCGCAATGTTTGACCAGGTTCTCGTACGCCCTTTTGCCTTCGCCTGCCAGGAAGTCCTGCCGCATCTGCTCGGGCCATTCAGCGGAGTGGACAATAAGGGCGCGTACGGTCTCAGGCCAGAAGCCTGGGTAGTTCGCGCGCACCTGAGCTGCCATGCGGGCTGCCAGTGCAGAAGCTGCGCTGGTTGCCCTGGTCGTGGCGAACAGTCGCTGCTCCGGCAAGTGAGAGGTCGTCAGCAAGGACAACGATGGTTCGCAATAGGCCGCCTGGCTGTCGGTCGCGAGGTTTCCGCCTTCGAAAACTACGTCGGGTTTGAGGGGCCAGGCTGGCTTGGTCCACGTGCCTGATGTGGTGCTGAACGGGCTCAGGCTGTGGGCTGCCGCGATTGGCTTCAGAGCGGCGTTGGGTGGGTCGATCGTGACCTTCGCGGTATACGCGCCCACACATAGAGCATTCCACGCCTGAGCCGGGTCATTGATACCGTCGTTGGTGGTGTTGGCTGGATAGTGCAGGGCGTTATTCGTGTCAGCATTACCCGCTGACACGACGATCAAACGTTGGTTTTCCCGCTCGCCCAGAACATCGAACGCAAGCTCATCGACCGCTGCGGACCAGGCGGAGGGACGGCCACGATCGCGATCATCAAGGCTGGTAACAGCCATGCTGAACACGCGCTGGACATCCGGTTGGGCGAACTCAGGAAGGGCAATCGCTGACATCGTGAGGGCGCCATAGGGTTCTTTCTTGTCCCACTGCGCGGCAGGAAGCAGCTTCACCGACTCGAGTCGGTGCCTTAGAACTACCGGAGCCGTGCTAACGAGGGGGTCAAATAGGTCACCGTAGAGCGCAACACCCGCTAGCTCCGTGCCATGGCCAATGTTGTCCTGGGGGCCCCAATTATCGTCGACCGTGTGCAGATCAGCGGCACCAACATGCGGGGTCAGCAGTGGATGCCCGTGGTTTACCCCGGTATCCAGCAGGCAGACGCGGACGGCTCTGTCATCCGCAGGTGAGACCCGAGAAAGCAACTCATCGACCCATTGCTGCTGTTCGACAGGGGGCATGGCATCGAAGAACTCTGCGGTGTCCTTGGCTCGGCGGATCTCCGCAACTTCATTGAGCAACAAGAGGTTGTTGGTGATCGACGCGCGGGACGCACGGACATTGAGGACGGTGCGCTCGGGGAAGTTGAGCTTCTTGTCCGAGATCTCGAATCCGCACATTGCTGCAATCGAGCGGAAACGTTCGAAGACATGCTCGCGGTTTTCCCGGACGGGAAGCCAGAACTCCCACCAGATGACTTCGTTTTCGTCTGCAGGCAGCACCAAAGGATCGTCGGTCCAGAGCGCACTGAATGCTGCAACGCGGATTTGCTGTACGGGGTTAAGTAGGGGGGCGTTTCGAGGTTTGCCCGATTTCGTATCTGTCTCGAGATACGCCTGAACCAGGCTTTCGAAGGCCGTCAGCTTCCCGTCGGGTACATACACGGTTGCCAGCTCGGTTTCGGTCTCTGGCACATACCGTACGTTCAGGAGTTCGATCTTCTGGGGGCCTCGGGCGAGGCCTTCAAACGCAAGGGCGAAACCGGGTTCGCTTTGGAACTCAATCTGTAGACCTAACCCACCGCCTTCTTCTCGGGCCTGGCGCTGAAGCTGCACCGCTTCGGCCATTCTTCGGCCAACGACTTCGAGTTGGTTAAGTAGGCTTGCCCCATGTGCCCCGCGGGCTCGCGGTGGGTACTGAGGCTCTCGGGTGGCGGAGGCTGTGGATTGGAACCGTTCTGCTTGTCCCTTTCCCTGGAGGTAGAAGTGTGGCCGTTGTCCTTCGATCGGTTCCGTCATCGAGATGCTCTAATGCTTAGGAGCGCTGTCTCCCGTGGAAAGCCTTTCGCTCCTCAAGGTGCTTTTCCACGTCCTTGATAGCGACCTCGGCTCGGTCATGAATGATCGCGTCCTTGATCGCATCGTCTGCTGCCCTTGCCAATTCTGCGTAGCTGAGACCCTCTGCAACCTCGCAGAGCTTGTCCCAACTGCGAATCGACTTCGAGAAATTCGCGAGTCGATTCTTCAGCACAGCCTTGGTCTGGTCCGAATTGGGCAGTCCGTATTCGATAACATCATCGAAGCGGCGGAACAAGGCGTAGTCGAGAATTTCAGGGTGGTTCGTGGCCGCGATGATCAGGCTGTTGGACTGATCCTGTTCGATCATCTGCAGGAAGCTATTCAAGACGCGGCGGATCTCGCCCACATCATTGGCCAAGCCGCGCTGTGAACCGATTGCATCGAACTCGTCGAAGAAGTAGATGCCACGTGTATCGCGAATAGCATCGAAGATCTGGCGCAGCTTGGCGGCCGTCTCACCCATGAATTTGGTGATGAGGCTGTCGAGGCGAACCACGTACAGTGGGATTCCAAGCTCCCCAGCGAGCGCCGAGGCGGTCATGGTCTTGCCGGTACCGGGCGGGCCTACCAGGAGCAGTTTGCGACGGGGGGAGAGGCCGTGTGCGCGGATCTTTTCGAAGTTGCGTTGCTCATTGATGATCCGGTTCAGGCGATTGTGGGTGGCCTCATCCAAGATCATTTCCGCAAATCGAGTGCGTGGTAAGACAGCGCTCAGCAGGTTGCCCAGCTCACCCCGAGGCTGACCTATCGGAACTGGAGAGCTCGACGGCAGGCGGTTCTTCTTGGCCGAGTCGATGAGGGCCCGCAGATCATCTGCAAGCTTACCGTGCCCCTGTTTTGCCTCATGTGCCGCCAACTGCATGGCAACGGCAAGGAAATGGGTGTCATCTCCCTTGATGTGCGAGCGCAGAAGCGCTTTTAGATGTTCGCCACTAGCCATAGTGTTCAACCTCACCGTGCGGGTAGTGTAATCGTTAAGACTTGATTTGACCGTGAACGCGTGAACGCCCCTGGCAGTAGAGGTCAACTGCCAGCGTTGGACCTGCCCAGTTCGTTTCGAGTTGCCGCTTTGCCGATTGAGACAGCCATCCAACTGGGCAGGCTTGCGCGGACCGATGCGAGGGTGTCCCACTCATCCCTTGGGAGTCGCTGGTAAAGCGCCGACGTTGCGGCGTCTACATGGTCTCGCCCCATCCATGCCAATGCCCTGATTGCATCACCGGCTCGGGATGAACCTAGGGCCAACATCCAGTACGGCGCATGCTGGAGAGCCACTGTCGCGTCTCCGATCTGTAGCTGCCTGCTACGGCCAGTGGTGAGAAACACGCCTTCACGAGGCGAGTTCTGCGTCAGGCCAAGCGACTTGGCAGCTCGAGCACCGTTTACCGCAATCCTCTGCTTCCCTTGGGCTGCCAGCGATTCCGCGACCCGTTCAAGGGACGGCGCCCGTGTTTGATTGTTTGTTTGCACGGGTGAGACGTAGAGCCCGCGGCCAATCCGAATCAGGTGCCCTGCCTTCGCGAGACGGGAGAACGCCTGGTCGACGGCATATCGACTGCCCAGATGCAGAAATTCCTTAGGCGCCAGAACGACGCCTTCTGCCAGAGAACGGCAGCGTTCCAATATCGCCTGCGGGATGGAGGGCATATGAGGGCTCTGTAAGATATTAATGTCAGATATTTAAATTGATTTCTGACATTAGAGCAAATGCCGCTCGTCTCCTGCCTGGAACGCCTGCTCATGGTTGGGGACAGCACGGCAGAATTCCTGAGGGGAACTGAAGAGGTGGTTCAGGTTGCTGGGCAACGTAATGGACCGGCTGCTGCCTGATTTGGACGCAACAAAACCCCTCAGCGATATCAACGCCGGGGCGCATCAGCCGAGAGGGGTGGTGTTGGGGCTTGGTAGGGAGAAAGATGAGCCCCGCCAACGCAGTGTCGACGGGGCTGTTCGGCGAGGTAAGGTGCAGCGATTAGCTGAGACTTGTTGACGGGGCCAATTAGGCGGTTACCACGGCGTCAGGTACAGGACGTCGAATCGTTTCGTCCCTCAACTCCCTCGACTCCTCCAGCTCCTCCGTCAGAGCAGGACGCTTAACGTTCAGCTTCATTTTTTGCAAAGCTTGAACCGCTGTCGCGTCAAACCATGCCTTTGCATTTTGCGTGGGCTGGTGGTCAAAGAGGTCATGCCCGTCAGGTAGATCATCTTCGATGTTCTTGAACACACCCTTACATTTCGGAAGTTCGGCATCGAGAAAACCGATGATCCTTGTAGCTTCCACTGCGTCCGCGACTGGACAGATGAATCCACGGAATGGTTCTTCCTCGAGCTTGCCTTGTTTCTTTTTCAGCTCGCGTTCGATTTCAACTACCAGGAAAAACTGAGATTCTGCCCAGATCAGCAGAAAAAGAAGTCCTCGGGTGCGACCATCCTTCAACGTCAGCCACTTTGTGCGCTCTATGTTCGTCGGGTCTTCGGTAAACGCCACGCATTGGGGCGGGCCGATTTTGTGGCGCTGACTGGGTGGCACGAACCACCAGAGCTGCTCGATCTCTCCCGCGTCTTTGAGTCGGAGGAACGACTTCCACATCTCCTGCAAGACTCCATCCGAGTTAACTCCGATCTCTCGCGTAGCCAGGACTGCCTTGCCGGTGTTCTTGTCACGCTGACCACATGGGTCACCTGTCGAGAGCTTCTCTACGGGCAGCTCGTCTTTCTTGAGGACTTTCTGGCGGTCAGTGGGCTTGGCAATCTTGATTCTCCTGACCGTTCGAGTGCGGATGAGGTCGAACGTGCCATCCTCAATCTCTTCGCGAGGGTAGGCGCTCCGTGGTTGGTTCAAGTCAGTAAGGACCAGCGTCTCGGGGTTCTCTCGTAACAGGCGTTCGGCATCCGATATCAACCGGTCTTCGGTCGCGTCTTCCTTTTTCACTGCTTTTTCGCGCCTAGCTTCGACTAAACAACCTGAAGGTTCTTGCAGGCCCACCAGCTCGGTGCAGAAGAAGCTTTTGTTGTCGTCGAACCAAAATCCTCGGCATTTCAGCTTTGTTTCGCTGTTGAACCAGGGACGAACCTGCAGTGTTTTTGGGGTTCCGCTTTTGAAATCATCGCCGTTGACTTGGGCAAATAGGGATCTCGCTGCCGTGGCTGCATAGGTGTCATCATTGGCGATATGCGCGAGGAAAACGTCGTCCTCCGTCACCATGTCCTTGTGCGGGTAGACGATCCACTTCTCACCTCCCGCAGGTTGCTTCTTCTTGACGATTTTCTCTTCAGACGGTGTTGGCTTTGCCAAAAGGCGAAGCTCAGCCTCGCCCCAGTGGTAGGTGGTGAGGATCCGAGGAATCTCAGATCGCCTTGAATACCCACGAACCAAGAACTCCATGCAGTTCAGCAGCAACAATCCTTTGCCCTGGCTAAAAGCGATCGACCAATCTTTGGCGCAATGGGGCGGGAGAAAATGAGGGCTGTTCGGGGAGCCGAGGTTCAGTTGCTCCGCGGTTTGGAAACTCCAGTGGGTACCAGTGATGCGGAAATTCACATCAAACCAATGGGTTTCCGCAGCAACCTTAGCTGCAACAAGGTTGTTCACCAAGATGTAGCCTGGCTGGTAGAAGCAGAGACGACTTAAGGCGATCCTTCTTGTAACAAATTCGTCGGTGAGCACATCTTCATTCAGCTTCCGAAAGACCACATTGACCAGCGGTACCGTGTGGTCCATGTCGTTGCGGACGACTGTGCTGTACCACCAGACGATCCAGTCTCCGGCTGGTAGGCCTAGGTTGCATTCATAGGTCCTTTGTCGAGAGGGAGAAGGACGGTACGCGACGCGTTCGATCCGTTGAACCACTGCGAATCCCCATTCTAGAGCCGGTGACTGAGATACATGCTCCAGATGGATCATACGGGGAGGCGGCGCGCCAACGGAAGGAGATGAGTGTTCAAGCGTCATCACTGAGAAAGAAGCAGGTCCATCGCCCGTCTCAAAATATTCTTTCGTTTCTCACCAATTGCCTTTTGTCTCAGCCACCGCCCACCAGGGCTGCGCCGGAGGCGCTGTGGTGGGGCTGGCGAAAAGGTCGTTGGGGCCACGCTTGCAGCGGCGCGTGGCTGGCGACTGAATGGATCGCCGCCACTTCCAGGGCTTCCTGCTCTTCCAGCGGTGGCAAAAGACCGGGCAGGCGGCTGGCGAGCAGCGTCTTGCCGGTGCCCGGCGGGCCGCAAAAAAGCAGGTTGTGGGAGCCAGCGGCAGCGACCAGCAGGGCGCGCTTGGCGGCCACCTGGCCCTGGACGTCGGCGAGGTCGGGGTAGGGCGGACGATCTTCCAGCAGTCCCCTGGCCTCGTAGGGGGCGAGGGGCGTATGGCCGGCGAAGTGGGCGGTCAGCTCCAGCAGGTGCCCGGCCGCCAGGACCTTGAGGCCGCTGGCGAGGCTGGCCTCCTCGGCGTTCTCCCGGGGCACCACCAGGGTGCGGCCGGCGGCGCGGGCAGCCAGTGCGGCGGGCAGTACGCCCTGCACGGGGCGCAGGGTGCCGGAAAGCGCCAGTTCGCCCAGGCACTCCACTTCTTCCAGGGCGTTGGCCGGCAATTGGCCGCTGGCGGCGAGCACGCCAAGGGCGATGGCGAGGTCGAAGCGGCCGCCGTCTTTCGGCAGGTCAGCCGGGGCGAGGTTGAGCGTGATGCGTCGGGGCGGGAAATCGAAGCCGCTGTTCAGGATCGCGCTGCGCACGCGGTCCTTGCTTTCCTTCACGGCGGTTTCCGGAAGCCCTACCAGGGCGAGGGACGGCAGGCCGTTGGCGAGGTGGGCTTCGACGGTCACGGCAGGGGCTTCGACGCCGACCTGCGCGCGACTGTGGACGATGGCCAGGGACATTGATCACTCCTTGATCGGTCCGCCGGGCCGGAGTGGTGTCACTCCGCTGGCGGCGGGTTCAGCTTGGCTTCCAGTTCCGCGACCTTGGCCTCCAGCGCTTCCAGGCGCGCACGGGTACGGCCGAGTACCACCATCTGGCTGTCGAATTCGTCGCGGCTTACCAGGTCGAGCTTGCCGAAGGCGCTCTGCAGCAGGACCTTGAACTGGGCCTCAACCTCGGCGCGGGGCAGCGGGCTGTCGCTGCTGAACAGGCGCGAGGCGGTGGAAGCGAGGGTATCGAGCAGGGCTTTGGGCGGCAGCATGGCGGGCATCCGAAGGTGAATGGGCGGAAGTCTACCACGCTGCCCCCGGGCGCCGGTCCGGCGATGGCGGGCGCACGATTTTTGAGCAATGGCCTGGGGCGCTGCGCACTGCTTTGGTGCGATACGGACGGCATGTCGAGCCCATCTGACTAGCATCCCGCCACTATCTTCTTGAAAAAAGGCACTTTCCCAGGAGCTGGCAAGAATTCTGCTTGGAGCAGAGCGACGCATGCACTGATGCAGTTCCGGTGCACCGGGCGAGGCGGGGGAGTGTTTCGCCAGAAGCGGTTGGTTGGTGTCGGAGTCCCGAGCCAGGGCGGGCCGACGCGTTACAAAAGCCAGACACTGCGCTTAGACTTGACCCGGGTTCGTGTTTTTCCTGGGGCAAGTCAACCAAACACGGGAGAGAGTTTCATGAAGCTAGTCACCGCCATCATCAAGCCTTTCAAGCTCGACGACGTGCGCGAGTCGTTGTCTGAGATCGGCGTGCAGGGCATCACTGTCACCGAGGTCAAGGGCTTCGGACGGCAAAAGGGTCACACCGAGTTGTACCGCGGTGCGGAATACGTTGTCGATTTTCTGCCGAAGGTGAAGATCGACGTAGCCATCGCTGACGACCAGCTGGACCGCGTGATCGAGGCCATCACCAAGGCCGCCAACACCGGCAAGATCGGTGACGGCAAGATATTCGTAGTCAATCTGGAACAGGCCATCCGTATCCGTACCGGCGAAACCGGCACAGACGCGATCTAAGCCTCCGAACCCCAACGCCCCAGGAGAAAACAACATGACTCTGCGTAAAGCCGCAGGGCTAGGAGCCCTTTTGTCCCTCGTAACCCCCGGCCTGGCCATGGCCGCCGACGAGGTTGTGCTGAACAGTGGTGACACGGCGTGGATGATCGTCGCCACTGCATTGGTGCTGTTCATGACCATTCCCGGCCTGGCGCTGTTCTACAGCGGCATGGTGCGCTCCAAGAACGTCCTCTCGGTGATGATGCAGTGCTTCGCCATCACGGGCCTGATCAGCATCCTCTGGGTGGTATACGGCTACAGCCTGGCCTTCGACACCACCGGCATGGAGCAGGGGGTGATCAACTTCAACTCCTTCGTGGGCGGCCTGTCCAAGGCATTCCTCAGCGGCCTGAACACCAGCAGCCTGGTGTACGCGATCCCTGAAAGCGTGTTCATCACCTTCCAGATGACTTTCGCCATCATCACCCCGGCCCTGATCGTCGGTGCCTTTGCCGAGCGCATGAAATTCTCCGCCATGCTGATCTTCATGGCCGTCTGGTTCACCCTGGTCTATGCCCCGATCGCCCACATGGTGTGGAGCGGCAACGGTGGCCTGATGTGGGATTGGGGCGTGCTGGACTTCGCCGGCGGCACCGTGGTGCACATCAACGCCGGTGTCGCTGGCCTCGTGGCCTGCCTGGTGCTGGGCAAGCGCAAGGGCTACCCGACCACCCCGATGGCTCCGCACAACCTGGGCTACACCCTGGTCGGCGCCGCCATGCTGTGGATCGGCTGGTTCGGCTTCAACGCCGGTTCCGCCGTGGCCGCCAACGGCACCGCCGGCATGGCCATGCTGGTCACCCAGATCGCCACTGCCGCTGCCGCCCTGGGCTGGATGTTCGCCGAGTGGCTGACCCACGGTAAGCCGAGCGCCCTGGGCATCGCTTCCGGTGTGGTTGCCGGCCTGGTCGCCATCACTCCGGCCGCCGGTACCGTCGGCCCGATGGGTGCCCTGATCATCGGCCTGGTTGCCGGCGTGATCTGCTACTTCTGCGCCACCAGCCTGAAGCGCAAGCTGGGCTACGACGACTCCCTGGACGCCTTCGGTGTGCACGGTGTCGGCGGCATCATCGGCGCCCTGCTGACCGGCGTGTTTGCAGCGCCCGCCCTGGGTGGTTTCGGCACCGTGGAAGACATCGGCGCCCAGTTGCTCACCCAGTTCGAAGGCGTGGCCTTCACCGTGGTCTACACCGGCGTCGTGACCTTCGTGATCCTGAAGGTGCTGGACGTGGTCATGGGCCTGCGCGTCAACGAAGAGGAAGAGACCGTCGGCCTCGACCTGGCTCAGCACAACGAGCGCGGCTACAACCTCTGATCCCGAGGATTTCCCCGTTCGGCGGCTGCCGGCGGGGAAGTTGGCAGCACTGCCGAAAAGGGCGCCGAAAGGCGCCCTTTGCTTTTTCATCGACCGCGCTAGAATGCCGCCCGTACGAGCCGAGACAGGTATTTGCGGATGTGGCAGCAGACCCTGATCACCTTGCGCCCGAGGCCGCGTGGCTTCCACCTGGTCACTGAGGAAATCCTCGCGGCATTGCCGGAACTGCGACGCTATCGCGTCGGTCTGTTGCACCTCTGGCTGCAGCACACGTCGGCGTCACTGACGGTGAACGAGAATGCCGATCCCGCGGTACGCAGGGACTTCGAGCGATTCTTCAATCGACTGGTGCCCCAGGGTGAAAGCGGCTATGAACATGACTATGAAGGTCCGGACGATCTGCCCGCGCACTTCAAGGGCAGCCTGCTCGGCTGCCAGCTGAGTATTCCCCTACGGGACGGACAATTGGCAATGGGCACCTGGCAGGGTGTCTACCTGGGTGAGCACCGTGATCACGGCGGTGCGCGCCGGGTGTTGGCGACCTTGCAAGGCGAGGCGTCCTGAATTTTTTCCGGCAGCGTTAGTAAGCTGGCGCAGCTGGGCTATAACTAACCTGCTTTGGCAAGGCATGAGGTAGAACATGAGCGACGAAGAACTGGAACAAGACGAGCTGGAAGCGGCCGACGAGGACGACGGCGAGGAGCTGGCTGCAGCCGATGAAGGCGACAGCGACGACGAAGGCGAGGCCCCTGCCCCCTCCGGGAAGAAGGCCAAGGCTGCGGTCGAAGTCGAAGAGATGCCCAGCATCGAAGCCAAGCAGAAAGAGCGTGATGCCCTGGCCAAGGCCATGGAAGAATTCCTGGCCCGTGGTGGCAAGGTGCAGGAGGTCGAACCCAACGTGGTTGCCGACCCGCCGAAGAAGCCGGACAGCAAGTACGGCAGCCGCCCCATCTGAGGTCGGCACCCGTCGAAAGGCCCGCCATTGGCGGGCTTTTTCATGGGCGAGGGAAAAGCGGCGTGACGACCGGGACGAAGCCGATCTTGCAGGGGGCGCCGTGCGTACCGGCAATACGCTGCGGCGTTGCGGGCGGAACGGCTTCTACCCTTAGTGCCACCTGGCCCAGCGCGCCAGTACCTCGGGCAGCTCCCGCAGACTGTTGATTTCGGCATCGGGCAGCTGTTCGCCGCTCCATTCCTTGCCCAGTGGGTTGAACCAGATGGCGCGCAGGCCGGCTCGGCGAGCGCCTTCGATGTCATCGGCCGGATGGTCGCCGATGTGCACGGCTTCCCCGGCGCTGACGCCGCCACGCTTCAGCGCTTCAAGGAAGGGCACCGGGTCGGGTTTGCCGATGCCCAGTTCCTCGGCGCAGAGGGCGAACTTGAAGTAGTCGGCCAGGCCCAGGCGACGCACGTCGGCGTTGCCATTGGTGATCACGCCCAGGCTGTAGCGGATGGCGAGGCGTTCCAGGGTGGGCACGGTGTCGGGGAAGAAGGTGATGCGGTGGCGTGCCTGAAGCATGGCCTGGAAGGCGCCTTCGGCCAGGTCGACGGCGTCGTCGGCGGAATAGCCCACACCCTCCAGGGCGCGGCGCAAGGTGCGGCGACGCAGCTCGCTGAGGCGGTGCTTGAGGCTAGGCTCAGCAGCGAGGATCTCGCCGCGAATGGCCCAGAGGTGTTCCACCGGCAGGGTGCCCAGCGCGGGGGTGTGTTCCATCAGCCAGTCGCGCATGGCGGTTTCGGCGCCTTCGATTACCGGCCGGTTGTCCCAGAGGGTGTCGTCCAGGTCAAAAGTGATCAGCTGGATACTCATTCGTCCGCTCCCCTTCGCTTCGCCCTTGGGTGGGCCTGGTCGTAGACCGAGGCCAGGTGCTGGAAGTCCAGGTGGGTATAAATCTGGGTTGTGGAAATGTCGGCGTGGCCGAGCAATTCCTGTACGGCTCGCAGGTCCTGGGATGACTCCAGCATATGGCTGGCGAAGGAATGCCGCAGCATGTGCGGATGCAAATGCTGGCCCAGTTCACGAACGCCGGCTTCGCGCACGCGTAGTTGAACGGCGCGAGGCGTCAGGCGGCGGCCCTGTCGGCTGATGAAGACTGCCCGGTCGCCCGGATTGGCCGCTGCGCGCAGGGGCAGCCACTCTTCCATGGCTTCGCGGGCCTTGCTGCCAACCGGCAGCTCGCGGGTCTTGTTGCCCTTGCCGCGTACCCGCACGAGGCCCGCGGAAAGGTCCAGGCCGTCGAGGTCCAGCCCCACCAGCTCGGACAGGCGCAGGCCGGAGGAATAGAAGAGTTCCAGCATGGCCTGGTCGCGGCGGGCGATGAAATCGTCTTCCACGCCTCCGTCCAGCAACTGCTGGGCGCGGTCGGCGTCGAGGGCGCGCGGCAGGCGGCGGGCGCCCTTGGGCGCGGCCAGGCCATTGGCCGGGTCGTGACGGCAACGGCCTTCGCGGATCAGGTACTGGTAGAGGCCGCGCACGGCCGACAGCAGGCGTGCGAGGCTGCGGCTGGACAGGCCTTCCTGGTGCAGCCGGGCGACGAAGCTGCGCAGGCTGCGGACGTCCAGGTCGTTCCAGTCGGCGATGCCGTACTTCTCGCAAAGCGCGCGAACCTTGAGCAGGTCGCGGTGGTAGCCGTCCAGGGTATGGGCCGACACCTGGCGCTCGCTGCGCAGGTGACTCAGGTAGGCGTCCAGGTCGGCATTCATGGGACTTCCTTGGAATGCGCTGCGGCTTATCTCACCGAACGTAGGGGTGTCGCGAAGCGCGGCAGTACTCGGGCCAGCACTTCGGCGATGTAGCCGAGGAACAAGGTGCCGAGGGAGCTCTTGTAGTGCTGCGGGTCCGGGCTGCCGATGGCGAGCACGCCATGCAGGCCCTGATGTGCCAGGCTGACCACGGCCGCCGAGCCGACCTGGTCGCGTTCTTGCGCGCCGAACAGGAATTCCAGCTCATGGCTGCGCAGCACGCCGCAGATGGTCTTGCCGCCGGCCAGCAGGCCCCCGATGCTCTGGTGCGCTTCGGCGGTGGTGACGCTGCGGCCCACCGGCAGGGTGTTTTCGCTGAACAGGATGAGGCTGACGAAAGGCACCTGGAACTCATGGCGCAGGCTGTCTTCGACGGCGCCTACCACTTCTTCCAGGCTGGAGGCATCGAGCAGGTCGAGCACCAGGCGACGGGTCTTGTCGAACAGCCGGTCGTTTTCCCGCGCTACGTCCATCAGCTGCGAAAGGCGATGGCGCATCTCGATGTTGCGTTCGCGGAGCAGCTTCACCTGGCGCTCCACCAGGGACACGGCGTCGCCGGGCTGGTGGGGGATGCGCATCTCGGGAATCAGCTCTTCATGCTGGACGAAGAACTCCGGATGGAGGCGCAGGTAAGCGGCCACCGTCTCGGAGTCGAGGTGCTGCGGCGGTTCCTGGTGCTGGTCGGTCATAGGCGAACCTGTCCTTCGAATACGCGGACGGCGGGTCCGGTCATCATAACGGGCTGACCCGGGCCGGCCCACTCGATGGAGAGGCGGCCGCCAGGCAGTTCGAGTTGTACCGGGGAGTCCATCCAGCCCTGGCGGATCGCGGCGACTGCCGCGGCGCAGGCGCCGGTGCCGCAGGCCTGGGTTTCCCCGGCGCCACGTTCCCAGACGCGCAGTTTCGCCTGCTTGCGGTCGACGATCTGCAGGAAGCCCACGTTCACCCGCTGCGGGAAGCGCGGATGGTGCTCCAGCTTCGGCCCCAGGCTGTGCACCGGGGCATTGGCGACGTCATCGACGCGCAGCACGGCATGGGGGTTGCCCATGGAAATGGCTGCCAGCTCGACGATCTGGCCGTCCACTTCCACCGGGTAGTTCAGGGCTTCGGCGTCGGCGACGAAGGGAATCTGTTGTGGGACCAGGCGCGGTGGTCCCATGTCCACGGTCACTTGCCCATCCGGGCGGACATCCAGCTCGATGATGCCGCTCTTGGTTTCGACGCGGATGCGCTTCTTCACCGTCAGGCGCTTGTCGATGACGAAGCGGGCGAAGCAGCGCGCGCCGTTGCCGCACTGCTCCACTTCCGAACCATCGGAGTTGAAGATGCGGTAGCGGAAGTCGACGTCCGGATTGGTCGGCGCTTCGACGATCAGCAGTTGGTCGAAACCGATGCCCGTGTGGCGGTCACCCCACTGCTTGGCGTGCTTGGGCTGGATATGGGCGTGCTGGCTGACCAGGTCGAGGACCATGAAGTCGTTGCCGAGGCCGTGCATCTTGGTGAAGCGCAATAGCATGGATGCGCCCTCACTGCGGCAGCAGGCTTTCGCCGGCGTAAAGGTCTTCGATCGTTTCGCGGCGGCGCACCTCGAAGGCTTGCTCGCCATCTACCAGCACCTCGGCGGCGCGGCCGCGGGTGTTGTAGTTGGAGCTCATCACGAAACCGTAGGCGCCGGCGGAGCGAATCGCCAGCAGATCGCCCTCGGCGAGCACGAGATTGCGCTCGCGGGCGAGGAAGTCGCCTGTCTCGCAGATCGGGCCAACCAGGTCGTAGGTGCGCTCGGCGCCGCTGTGCGGTTGCACCGGCACCACGTCCATCCAGGCCTCGTAGAGCGCCGGACGGATCAGGTCATTCATGGCCGCGTCGATCACGGCGAAATCCTTTTGTTCTGTGTGCTTGAGGTATTCCACCTGGGTCAGCAGCACGCCGGCATTGGCGACGATGGAACGGCCGGGCTCGAACAGCAGCTCGAGGTTGCGGCCATCGATGCGCTGGCGCACCGCCTGGATGTACTCGCCGGGCAGCGGAGGCTGCTCGTCGCGGTAGCGCACGCCAAGGCCGCCGCCGAGGTCCAGGTGGCGAATCTTGATGCCGCGCTCGTTCAGGCGATCGATCAGAGCCAGCAGGCGGTCGAGGGCATCGAGGAAGGGCTCCAGGCTGGTGAGCTGGGAGCCGATGTGGCAGTCGACGCCGATCACTTCGAGGTTCGGCAGGCTGGCGGCCTGGACATAGACAGCTTCGGCTTCGTCGATGGAGATGCCGAACTTGTTTTCCTTCAGGCCGGTGGCGATGTACGGATGGGTGCCGGCATCGACGTCCGGGTTGACCCGCAGGGACACGGGCGCCTTCGTCTCCATGGCCGCAGCCACGTTCTGCAGGCGTTCCAGCTCATTGCGCGACTCGACATTGAAGCAGTGCACGCCGGCTTCCAGGGCGCGGCGCATGTCGTCGCGGCTCTTGCCGACGCCGGAGAAGACGATGCGCGAGGCGTCGCCGCCTGCGGCCAGCACGCGCTCCAGCTCACCGCTGGAAACGATGTCGAAACCCGCACCCAGGCGGGCCAGCAGGTTCAGCACGCCAAGGTTTGAATTGGCCTTGACCGCGTAGCAGACCATGCCCGCATGACCGGCCAGAGCGTCGGCGTAAGCCTTGTAGCCGGCCTCGATGGCTGCGCGGGAATAGACATAGGTGGGCGTGCCGAAGCGAGCGGCGATATCGGACAGCGCTACGCCTTCCGCGAACAGCTCCCCGTCGCGGTACGTGAAAGCGTCCATGACTGCTCCCCTGATCAGCGGATGTACACGTCTTTCTGGTGTTCTTTCGCTGCTTTCTCGTCGTCAGGCATGTAGAGCGGGCCTTTCTGGCCGCAGCCGGCCAGCAGGCAGGCGGCGGCGAGCAGGGCGACGAAGGGGGCGTGGAGTCGCTTCATGACGGAATCCTTGCAGAAAACGTGAATTGTTCCGGAGTATACCGACCCCCCGACGCCTTGCCTATTCAGTGAAATTCCCGTCCGGCGTGGCCTGCGGGCCTGTGCGGAGCTAGCATTGGCGGCTTGAAAAGGAGCGCTCATGGACAACGCCGCAACCCTCGCCGGCTCGGTCTCGGTCGCCTATCTGCAAGGCCTGGTGGAGCGCATCGAACAGTTCGGTGTGGCCCCTGCCAAGCTGCTTGGCCATGTCCACCTGACCCCCGCGATTTTGGCCCAGCGTGACCAGCGCATCGCCGCCAGTGCTTATCTAGAGCTGCTCGGCCATGCCGCGCGGTTATCCGGCGATCCCCACCTCGGCCTGCACCTGGGCGAGGCGGTGCGTCCGGGCCACTACGGCGTGCTGGGTTTCCTGTTGATGAGCTGCGCGACCTTGGCTGACGCCCTGCATCGCCAGGCGCGCTATGCGGCGCTGGTGGGCAACCTGGGCCGGGTCGAGCTGGCCGACGAGCCGCCCCGCGACGGCCTGGAGCCCCAGGTGGCGCACAGTTGGGAGTCCATCCTGCCGCAGCAGCGCGCGCTGCTGGCGGAAGAAACCCTTTCCGGCTGGGTGACCTTCGGCCGCTGGATCACTGGGCTGGACATCCCGCCCACCGAGGTGCGCTTCCAGCATCCGGCGCCAACGGACACCACGGAGTACCAGCGGATATTCCGTTGCCCGGTGCTTTTCGGTCAGGCGGACAATGCGCTGGTCTTCCCCAAGCGCCTGCTCGCCACGCCCCTCGGCCAGGCCGATGCCGATGTCCGCCGGTTGTTCGACGACTATGCCGAGCGCCTGCTCGGGGAGCTGCGCCAGGGCCACAGCGTGCTGGATCGCGCCCGCGAGCTGCTGGCCGCTCAGCTGTCCGCCGAAGGACCGGACCTGGAGCACCTGGCCAAGGCCCTGGCGCTGAGCTCGCGTACCTTGCAGCGCCGTCTGCGCGAGGCCGGGTTATCCTTCAGCCGGTTGGTGGACGAGACGCGCCAGCAACTGGTGCTGCACTATTTGCGCGACCCCGCCCTTGAGTTGGCCGATATCGCCTTCCTGGTCGGATTCAGCGAGCCTGGCTCCCTGGGCCGCGCCTTTCGCCGCTGGACCGGCCAGAGCCTGGGTGACTACCGTCGCCCTTCACCCCCATTAATGCCCTGAGGTAAACCCTGATGAGTTTGAGCGAAGCCCAGTTCCACGATCTGGTGGACGAAGTCCAGGAGCGCGTGGAAGACGTGTTCGACGACAGCGACCTGGACCTGGACCTGGAAAACAGCGGCGGCGTCCTGACCGTGCGCTTCGAGAACGGCAGCCAGCTGATCTTCAGCCGCCAGGAGCCGCTGCGCCAGCTCTGGGTGGCGGCGCGTTCGGGGGGCTTCCACTTCGACTACGACCAGGCCAGCGGTCGCTGGATCTGCGACAGCAGCGAAGAGCCCCTGGGCGAGCTACTCAACCGCGTGACCCGCGAGCAGGCGGGCGAAGACATTGAGTTCGACGAACTCTGACAGCGCGCCTTCGGCACGCTACCCGTCGCCATGCATCCGACGCTGTTGTCTGGACGACAGCGACGTGTGCGTAGGTTGTGGCCGTACCCTGGCGGAAATCTGCGAGTGGAACGGGGCCAGCGACCAGCGGCGCCGCGAAATCTGCGCCTCCGCCCAGCAACGACGGCGGCCTGCGCCGGGCTGACCGGGCGGTCTTGCCAATTGCAGGCGGCCTGACGTACTGTCGGGCTTCCGGGCAAGTTGTCCGGCCAGACAAAATCTGAAACCCCGCCTTCGGGCGGGGTTTTGCTTTTTTCGTAACCTGCAAAGGAGTCGCGCGTTCGCCATGAACACCCACCCGTCCATCACCATTACCCGTCTCGACCTGCAACGCCTGGAGCGCCTGCTCGACAGCCTGGAGGAGTTCGGCCCCGCCGCCGAGGCGCTGGAACGCGAGCTGGCTCGCGCCCAGGTGGTTGGCCACGAGGAGGTTCCGCCGGGCGTCGTCACCATGAATTCCCGCGTGCATTGCCGTGAGGAAAGCAGTGGCAAGGACTACCACCTGACCCTGGTCTACCCGGAAGACGCGGGTGGCGAAGGCAAGGTATCCATCCTTGCCCCGGTGGGCAGCGCATTGCTTGGCCTGTCTGTCGGCCAGCACATCGATTGGCCGGTGCCTGGTGGCAAGACCCTCAAACTGACCCTGCTGGCTGTCGAGTACCAGCCCGAAGCGGCCGGCGAATACGCGCGCTGATTCATCCTCTGCTGCGTTTTCGGGCTGAGCTGTTGTAGGGGCGATTTCAATCGCCAAGCGGACCGTAGGTTCGCTCTCTGTGGTTCACATGGGGGCAGCTTCGCCGCCCTTGGCGATTGAATTCGCCCCTACAGCGCAAGCCCGGCAGCTGAGTCCAACCCGTTGGGCTTCGTGGCTTCAGCCACAACCTACGACAGGACCTTGTCCTGCTGATTCAACCGTCGTGCAACGCGCGGTTCAGCCTTTCTTCCAGCTCAACCTTGTAGCGCAGGTAGTGCACGGTCTGTGCCTGGCCCCGACCCGCCACCCGCGACAGGTCGAGGTCGGTGATGTAGCAGGGGTAGCGTTCCGGCTCTCGGCGCTGGGCGAGGATGTGCCGGGCCACGGCGGCGAACAGGCCGGCACCGTATTCCAGCTCGGAGAACTCCCGGTGGTTGCAGTAGAGGGTCACGTGCACCTGTCCCTGCTCGGCCGGCTCGACGATGGCCTGCACGTCATAGAAGGGATGGCTGACCGCTGCTGACGGCGCTGCGCGGCGCTCCAACTGGCGGCCTTGACGCACCACCTCGTAATAGAAGATTTCCGGCGTCGGCACGGCCACGGGGTTGTCCAGTGGCAGCAGGGCATTGCGCCGGTAGAGCAGCGACTGCAGGAAGCGGTGCAGCGGTGTCAGCAAGCTCTGTTCGTCGCGGAATGGCAGGCGCTGGCGCCACAGGGCGTTGTGTTCGTCCAGCAGGCTGATTTCGGCGATCTCACCGACCTGGCGATAGAACACCTGGATGCAGTTCGGCCGGCCCAGGGGGAGAATCACCGCCAGGTCCTGGTCCTCCAGCGCATGTCGGTCCAGCTGCAGCGGGCTGTAGCCCGGCAGGTCGCGGCCCAGGTGTTCCACCAGGGCCGGCAGGTCGGTGAGGCTCGCGTGGCTGACCTGGCCCGGTTCCAGTTGCAGCACATGGAAGCGCTGCTGCACCTGCAGCAGGAAGCGGGGTACTCCGGCAGCACCGAGCAGCTCCTGGGCGTCGTCGAACAACTCCTGCACCCGCTGGCCAATGGCTTGGGCGCGGTTGCGGCAGAAGCAGCGCACCCGCAGGCCGGGCCGTTCGCCGCTGGCAGGCAGGCTGTTGAGGTAGTCGCGCAGGCAGGCGAGCAGGGCATCCGGGCCGTCGTAGCGGCTGACCAGCAGCTCGTTCCAGCTGTTCAGGATGACTTGATCGATGGTCACCACCAGGTTCTCGCGCACCCCGGAGTAGCCCAGGGCGTCGGTACGTTCGGTGGTCATGTGGAGGTTCTTCTGGCTGTGCTGCTTCAGCGGGTCGACCCCGACATTCACCAGCAACAGCACTTCCGACGGCACTCCCGCGCGCAACAGGGCGTTTTCATCCACCTGCCCCAGTGGCTGGGGGAACGTCTGCTGCATGCTGGCCAGCAGGTTGGACAGCTCTTGTTCGGTCAGGTCGCTGGTGCCCGGATGCAGGGACAGGCGGGTGCCGGCATCGATCACGCCATTGCGGTGGCACCAGGCGAGCAGGGGAATCAGTTCGCGACTGCGCTTGAGCGGCGCGAAGTCCCGCCACTCGAGGGTATTCAGGCTGCCGGAGAACAGCGCCCATTGGGTCTCGCCCCCGGCGTCCGGGCTAGGGTATTGCACCAGGGTCAGTGTGTCTTCGGCGATGTCCGGGGCGATCCCCGGGTTGATGAACTCGACCTTGCCCGCCTTGCGTTCGAACGCGGCGTAGAGGCGCCGTCCGAGCACGCCCAGATCGCGACTGCTGAGGGTCCCGATAGCTTGTTCGCTACGTGCGAACTGGGACAGGAAGCGATAGCTGTAGGTGAGTTCGTTGACCAGCGCGCGACGCTCGGCCAGCACCTGGCGCACCTTCCATTGGCTGCGGCTGTCCAGCATCGCCAGTTGCCGAGGCTGCCAGTGCCACTCGGCGGTCAGGCGTTCCAGCAACAGCCGCTGCCAGCTCTTGCTGCGGTTGCGCGGCGGCCGGCTGAGCTTCTTGTTCACTTTGAGGTAAAGGCAGCGGCGAATCAGTTCCAGCCGCTCGGTCTCGTTGCGCTCACGCAGGTACTCCTCCAGGCGGCGGTAAACCACCATGTAAGGGTCCAGCTCGTCCAGGTCCAGGCGGTTGGCGTAGACCGCTTCCTTGAAGCGCAACGACAGGCAGGCCACTCGCGGGTGCTCGCTGGCGTACACCTCGGTGAGTAGCAGCTTGAGTACGGACTTGTAGGGAGACTCGATGCCCTTGTACAGCTGCCACATGCTGGCGCCGATGAACTCGCCAGGGGGAATGTGCGCCAGGTGGCCAAGGTCGAGAACTTCCTCGGCACGGATGAAACGCTTTGACAGTAGCGTGCTGGTGTATTCGGCATAGCGTGCTTCCTCGTACACCGGCACCAGCCACCAGAGCGGGGTGCGCCCGGCGAGCCAGATGGCGGTGCGATAGAACTCGTCCAGCAGCAGGTAGTGCTGGGTGGTGCCGCAGTCGTCGGAAGTCAGCCGCGTTTCGCGATCGCCCTGGGTGAAGCGCGCCGGGTCGATCAGGAAGAAGTGCGCTTCGGCACCCTGGCTGGCCGCCCACTCTTCCAGGGCCGTGCATTTGCGCTGCAGCTCGGCGATGGCAGCGGCATCCAGTTCCGGTGCGTGGCAGACCCAGATGTCCATGTCGCTCTGCTCGGCCTGAGCGATGGTGCCCAGGCTGCCCATCAGGAACAGGCCGTGGATGGGCGTCGGCTGCGGACCGCGTCGTGCCTTGTAGGCAAAGGAACGGGTCAGCCGCTGGGCTTCAGCCAGCAGGTCGTCATCAGGCTCGAAGGCGGAGAGTCCGGCAGGTGTGGTGCCGGATACGTAGCCGGGAAGCAGGGGGTGATTGACGTGGAACAGCAACGGCAACAGCTTCAGGACCAGCTGCTGGCGGGTGGAAAGGGCCTGCATGGCACGATCCAGGCGGCCGTCATTGATCTTGAGGAAGCGGGCGCGCAGTTGCGCGAGGACCTTGCGGTCGATGCCGTCGTCGATGTCCGGGCGGATTTCCTGGGTGCGCGTCATGCTCTGTTCTTGTCCCGATGCTGGAGGCTCGCCGGCGGCCTTCACCGCCGGCAGGCATCCGCATTGTATCGCCCGTTATGTTGCCGACTTGAGCGGCGGTGTCAGGCGGGCTGGGGCACGAGGATGGTGCGCAGCGCCTGGACGTGTTCGGCTGCGTCCAGTCCGAGGCTGGTCAGGTAGCCGCCGTCGGGCTGGGTGATCAGGCCTTTCTGGTGCAATCGCATGACTGCGGCCTGGGCTTTGGGGTTGGCGTTGTTGTGAACCTTCAGGCCTTCCTGGGTGTTGTCCAGGTTGAACAGGGCCAGCAGTTCGAATTCCGCGATGAGTTCGGGGGTGAAGACCATGGTCGCTCCTAGTTCTTGTTGTACTGCAAAGGCCGACGATGGCCGGCCGGAATCTGGAGTCTGTGGAGTGTAGGCGAGGTCAGGCCTGATCTTCGGGCAGGTCCGGCAGTGCCCGCAAGGCCCTTTCGTACCATTCGGTGTCGAAGGGGCGGTCCGCTGCGAGCATGGCGTCGATTTCGTGGGCCAGGACCAGGGCCATCAACTGGAGAATTTCCTCGCGCTCATAACCCACCAGGGTCAGCTTGTTGAAGGTGGCGCGAGCGGCAGGCGGTTCGCCGGCCTCGATCTGGTTCTCGATGGCCTGGGTCAGGGTGGCCTCGGCGAAGGCCTCTTCACCGTCATCAATGTCGTCGGTCATGGCGATGTCCTGTCGTCGGGGGAAACCGGGCGGCGTGGGTCGCCGCCCGGAGAGCGGTCAGCGGGTGGCCAGCAGGTCCTTGCCACGCTGGACGGCAGCGCGGACCTGGTTCGGCGCGGTGCCACCGATGTGGTCACGGGCGTTGACCGAACCTTCCAGGGTCAGCACGGCGAAGACGTCGTCGCCGATCTGGTCGCTGAACTGGCGCAGTTCGTCGAGGCTCATTTCGGCCAGGTCCTTGCCGGTGTCCACGCCGTACTTCACCGCGTGGCCGACGATCTCGTGGCAGTCACGGAAGGGCAGGCCCTTGCGCACCAGGTAGTCGGCCAGGTCGGTGGCGGTGGAGAAGCCGCGACGGGCCGCTTCGCGCATGATTTCGCGCTTGGGCTTGATCGCCGGAACCATGTCGGCGAAGGCGCGCAGGCTGTCGCGAAGGGTATCGGCGGCGTCGAACAGCGGTTCCTTGTCTTCCTGGTTGTCCTTGTTATAGGCCAGCGGCTGGCCCTTCATCAGGGTCAGCAGGCCGGTGAGGGCGCCGAACACCCGGCCGGACTTGCCGCGTACCAGCTCAGGCACGTCGGGGTTCTTCTTCTGCGGCATGATCGAGGAGCCGGTGCAGAAGCGGTCCGGCAGGTCGATGAACTGGAACTGGGCGCTGGTCCAGAGCACCAGCTCTTCGGAGAAGCGCGACAGGTGCATCATCGCCAGGGAGGCCGCGGCGCAGAATTCGATGGCGAAGTCACGATCGGACACACCGTCCAGGGAGTTGCCGCCAACGGCGTCGAAGCCGAGCAGCTGGCAGGTGATCTCGCGCTGGATCGGGTAGGTGGTGCCGGCCAGGGCGGCCGAGCCCAGCGGCATGCGGTTGACCCGCTTGCGGCAGTCCACCAGGCGCTCGTGGTCGCGGCTGAGCATTTCGAACCAGGCCAGCAGGTGGTGGCCGAAGGTCACAGGTTGGGCGGTCTGCAGGTGGGTGAAGCCGGGCATGATGGTGTCGGCTTCCGCTTCGGCCAGACCCAGCAGGCCCTGCTGCAGGCGGGTGATTTCGCCGAGGATGGTGTCGATTTCGTCGCGCAGCCACAGGCGGATGTCAGTGGCGACCTGGTCGTTGCGCGAACGGCCGGTGTGCAGCTTCTTGCCGGTGACGCCGATGCGGTCGGTCAGGCGCGCTTCGATGTTCATGTGCACGTCTTCCAGGTCCACGCGCCAGTCGAAGCTGCCGGCCTCGATCTCGCCCTGGATCTGCTTCAGGCCGTCGATGATGGCGTCGCGCTCGGCATCGCTGAGTACGCCGACCTGTGCCAGCATGGTGGCATGGGCGATCGAGCCCATGATGTCGTGGCGATACAGGCGCTTGTCGAAGTCTACGGACGCAGTGAAACGGGCGACGAAGGCGTCGACGGGCTCGCTGAAGCGGCCACCCCAGGACTGGTTGGTCTTGTCGGTGCTCATGGGTTCACTCGGTGCGGAAGGTGAAAGAAAGCCGATGGGCCGGAAAATACCGTCGATAATAACAGTGTTGCCGGAAAAACCGGCGCGGCCTGTCCGGTCGGGGGTTGGGCAGTTTGCCGCTGCCTTCACGGAATTTCCGTGGGTTTGATGGTTCAGTACAGGCTTTTGCCCGGCGACCCCGGCTGGTCGCTCGCCGGGCCATTGGGGATATGTCCGGGATGCCAAAGCGCCTGAAAAAGAAAGCGCGTTCCAAAACCGCCAACGACGATTTCTTTCTGCCGGAGTTGTGCCTGCCCGAGGCTTTGCTCGGACTGGTGCTGCTGGCCGAACTGCTGGTGCTGGTGCTGGTGCTGGCCGAGCCCATGCTGCCCAGTTTCAACTGGGTGCGCCTGGCCCTGACCTCTCTTTTCGTGCAGTGGATCGTCCTGCTCTCGGCGGCGGTGTTGTGTCAGCTCAGACCGTTGCTGGCGCGCATGCGGGCGGCCCTGGCAGGAAGCCTGTGCTGCGCCCTGGTGGTGGGACTGACCCTGGCCGGAACCGCGGTGGCCGACTACTTCGACCTCGGCGGGCCCTTGCCACGCAGTGGCGAGGTCAACCTTTACCTGCGCCATGGACTGATCAGCCTGATCATGTCCGCGCTGCTGCTGCGCTACTTCTACCTCCAGAGCCAGTGGCGCAAGCAGCAGCAGGCCGAACTCAAGGCTCGCATCGAATCCCTGCAGGCGCGCATCCGCCCGCACTTCCTGTTCAACAGCTTGAACAGCATCGCCAGCCTGGTGGTGATTGATCCGGATAAGGCCGAGCAGGCTGTCCTCGACCTCTCCGACATTTTCCGTGCCAGCCTGGCCAAGCCCGGCACCCTGGTCGACTGGGGCGAGGAAGTGGAATTGGCGAAACGATATCTCTCGATCGAGCAATATCGTCTCGGAGACCGACTACAGTTGGATTGGCAGGTGGATGAAGTACCGGACGATCTACCCATCCCCCAATTGACGCTGCAGCCGTTGCTGGAGAATGCCCTGATCCATGGCATCCAGCCGCGCATCGAAGGGGGGCTGGTAAAAATCGAAGCGGATTATCGCGACGGCATGTTCCGCCTCTGCGTGAGCAACCCTTACGAAGAGGTCCAGGGGCAGTCGCCATCGCGTGGAACCCAGCAGGCTCTACGCAATATCGACGCGCGCCTGACGGCACTTTTCGGGCCGCGGGCAAGTCTCAGCGTGGAGCGCCGTGACGGCCGCCACTTCACCTGTCTACGCTATCCTTGTGCGAGACTCACGCAGGAAGCCCGTGCGATATGAATGTCCTGATCGTCGACGATGAACCCCTAGCCCGCGAGCGCCTCAGCCGACTGGTCGGCGATCTCGAGGGGTACCGAGTACTGGAGCCTGCCGCCAGTAATGGCGAGGAGGCGCTCACCTTGATCGACAGCCTCAAGCCGGATGTCGTTCTGCTCGACATTCGAATGCCAGGCCTGGACGGGTTGCAGGTGGCCGCCAAGCTCTGTGAACGCGAAGCGCCGCCGGCGGTGATCTTCTGCACGGCCCACGACGAATTCGCCCTGGAGGCCTTCCAGGTCAGTGCCGTGGGTTACCTGGTCAAGCCCGTGCGCTCCGAGTCCCTGGCCGAAGCGCTGAAGAAGGCCGAGCGTCCCAATCGTGTGCAACTCGCTGCGCTGACCCGTCCTGCTGCGGTCAGCGGGAGCGGTCCCCGAAGTCACATCAGTGCCCGAACCCGGAAAGGCATCGAGCTGATCCCCCTGGACCAGGTGATCTTCTTTATCGCCGACCACAAGTACGTGACCTTGCGCCATGAACATGGCGAGGTGCTGCTGGATGAGCCCCTCAAGGCGCTGGAAGACGAGTTCGGCGACCGTTTCGTGCGCATCCACCGCAACGCGCTGGTGGCCCGCGAGCGCATCGAGCGGTTGCAGCGTACCCCGTTGGGTCACTTCCAGCTCTACCTCAAGGGTATGAACGGGGAGGCCCTGACCGTCAGCCGTCGCCATGTGGCCGGAGTGCGGAAACTGATGAACAACCTGTAGCGGGCCGTCAGTCGGCTCGTTCCGTTAGCGCTGCGTTTCTTCGACAAACCGTGTCGCTGCGCGACATCCCCCCGCGCCCTGGCAGTGCGCGGGCCTGTTATGATTCCGGGCATTACCGTTTCCGGAAATGATCATGTCCCGCGAGATCCGCATCGCCACCCGCAAGAGTGCCCTGGCCCTGTGGCAGGCCGAATACGTCAAAGCCCGTCTTGAAGAAGCACATCCCGGCATCAAGGTCAGCCTGGTGCCCATGGTGAGCAAGGGCGACAAGCTGCTCGACGCGCCGCTGGCTAAGATCGGCGGCAAGGGGCTGTTCGTGAAGGAGCTGGAAACCGCCCTGCTGGAGAACGAGGCCGATATCGCCGTGCACTCCATGAAGGACGTGCCCATGGACTTCCCCGAAGGTCTCGGCCTGTATTGCATCTGCGAGCGTGAAGACCCGCGCGATGCCTTCGTCTCCAACCGTTTCGACAGCCTTGACGCCCTGCCTGCCGGCAGCGTGGTCGGCACCTCCAGCCTGCGTCGCCAGGCCCAGCTCCTGGCCCGTCGGCCGGACCTGAAGATCCAGTTCCTGCGTGGCAACGTGAATACCCGTCTGGCCAAGCTGGATGCCGGTGAGTACGACGCCATCATCCTCGCCGCCGCCGGCCTGATCCGCCTTGGTTTCGAGGACCGCATCCGTTCCTCCATCAGCGTCGAAGACAGCCTGCCGGCTGGCGGCCAGGGCGCCGTGGGCATCGAGTGCCGCACTGCCGATAGCGAAATCCACGCCCTGCTGGCGCCTCTGCATCACCAGGCGACCGCCCTGCGCGTCACCGCCGAGCGCGCCCTGAACAAGCACCTGAACGGTGGTTGCCAGGTGCCCATCGCCTGCTACGCCATTCTCGACGGCGACCAGCTCTGGCTGCGTGGCCTGGTCGGTGAGCCCAATGGCGGCAAGCTGCTGCGTGCCGAGGCCCGTGCCGCCTCCGCCGATGCCGAAGCACTGGGCGTGAAGGTCGCCGATGAGCTGCTTGAGCAGGGCGCTGGCGACATCCTCAAGGCCGTCTACGGCGAGGCCGGTCACCCGTGACAGGCTGGCGGTTGCTGCTGACGCGCCCCGCCGAGGAGTGCGAAGCCCTGGCCGCGAGCCTGTCCGAGCAGCAGGTGTTCAGCTTCAGCCTGCCGCTGCTGGCCATCGAACCCATCGAGGAGACGCCCGCGCAGCGCGGCATCATCCTCGAACTCGATCGCTACTGCGCGGTGGTGGTGGTCAGCAAGCCGGCGGCGCGTCTCGGTCTCGAACTGCTCGACCGCTACTGGCCGCAACCGCCTGCCAACCAGCGCTGGTTCAGCGTTGGCGCGGCCACCGGAGCCTTGCTCGAAGCGTACGGCCTGCCGACGGCCTGGCCCGCGGAGGGTGACGACAGCGAAGCCTTGCTGGCGCTGCCGCAACTGGTCGAAGCGCTTTCCGTACCCGACCCCAAGCTGCTGATCATGCGTGGCGAGGGTGGCCGAGAATTCCTCGCCGAGCGCTTGCGCGGCCAAGGCGTCGCGGTCGACTATCTGGAACTCTATCGGCGCTGCCAGCCGGACTACCCGGCCGGCACCCTGGCGCGCCGCGTTGAGTCGGAACGCCTGAATGGTCTGGTGGTCAGCAGTGGTCAGGGCCTTGAGAACCTCCAGCGCCTGGCGGGCGACGCCTGGCCTGAGTTGGCCCGCCTGACCCTGTTCGTACCCAGCCCGCGTGTGGCCGAGCAGGCCGCAGAGGCGGGCGTGAAGAATGTTGTGGATTGTCGTGGCGCCAGTGCCGCGGCCTTGCTGGCGGCGCTCAGGCAGTATCCGGCGCCGGCCCACTGATGCGAAGGATGGATACGTGAGCGAAGCAGAAGCCCCGAACCAAGAGCAACACACCGTAGCCGCCGAACCCGTAACCCCTGCCAGCGTCGCGCCTGCTCCTCGGGGCAATGGCCTGGCGCTGTTCGCCCTGCTGCTGGGCGCCGCCGGCATCGCCGTGGGTAGCTGGGGCCTCTGGCAGGTGCGCACCCTGGAAAGCCGCGACCAGCAACAACTGAGCATGGTCGAGGATGCCCGTGGCCAGACCCGTGCCCTGGCCCAGCGCGAACAGCAACTCACCCAACGTCTGGAAGAACTGCCCAGCGCTGCCGAACTGGACGAGCGTCGCCGTCTGCTGGTGGACCTCCAGGGCGATCAGCAGCAGCTGCGCCAGCGCCTGGAAACCATCCTCGGCGCCAGCCGCAAGGACTGGCGTCTGGCCGAGGCGGAGCACCTGCTGCGCCTGGCCAGCCTGCGGCTCTCCGCGCTGCGGGATATCCACAGTGCGACCGCCCTGGTGCAGGCCGCCGACGACATCCTCCGCGAGCAGGACGATCCCGGTGCCTATGCCGCCCGCGAGCAACTGGCGAAGAGCCTTGCCGCCCTGCGCAGCACCGAGCAGCCGGATCGTACCGGCCTGTTCCTCCAGCTCGGCGCGCTGCGTGAGCAGGCGGCCCAGCTCAACCCGCTGGTGCCGTCCTTCGAGGACAAAGGCGGCGTACTGATGGACATGGCCGCCGAAGGCGACGGTGGCAGCGCCTGGGCCGAATGGCTGGAAAAGCTCTCGCACTACTTCCGCATCCAGCTGGACGCCAGCCAGGACATCAAGCCGCTGCTGGCCGGGCAGAGCCTGTCCCAGGTCCGCCTCGCCCTGTCGCTGGCCCTGGAGCAGGCGCAATGGGGCGCGCTGCATGGGCAGACCCAGGTCTACCAACAGTCGTTGCGGCAGGCCCGTGAAGTGCTGAACGGCCACTTCAACGAAGAGAATCCGGACAGCCGCGCGCTGCTCGCCCGCCTCGACGAACTTGCCGGTCAGCCGGTGGAGGTCCAGGCGCCTGATCTCGCGCCAGCACTGAGCGCGCTGCAGGCCTACCTGCAGAGAGCTCCGGGCGCGGCTGCTGAGGACTCCGAGGCGCCGGCCGCCGCCGAGCCGGCCAAGGAGGCCGGCCAATGAAACGCCTGCTCAAGGTCCTGCTGATCCTCGCGGTAATCGGTGCCGCCGCCACCCTCATCGGCATGGCCGTCGCCCAGCACAAGGGCTACGTGCTCGTGGCCTACAAGGGCTTCCGCTACGAGTCCACTCTCTGGGCGACCCTGGCGCTGCTGGCAGCCCTCTGGCTGCTGTTCATCGCCCTGCGATACCTGCTGCGGCTGGTGGCGGTGTCCGGCGGCGTGGTCAATCCCTGGTCGCGGCGCAATGCCCGGCGTCGCGCGCGGCTGGCCTCCGAACAGGGGCTGCTGGATCTCGCCGAAGGCCGCTGGGCCCGCGCGCTGCGCCACCTCAAGCGCGCTGCGGAGGGCGATCCGCAGCCGCTGATCTATTACCTGGGGGCGGCCCGTGCTGCGCAGAAGATCGGCCAGACCGAAGAGGCCGAGCAACTGCTGGAGCGTGCCCTGGAGCGTCAGCCCCAGGCCGAGTTGGCTATCGCCCTGGCCCATGCCGAGTTGCAACTGGACCGTGGCGATTCGGTAGCCGCGCTGGAAACCCTCAAGGCCGTGCACGAGCGTCATCCGCGTCACCACCAGGTGCTGCGTCAATTGCTCCATGTGCATGAAGTGCGTGGTGATTGGGCCGCCCTGGTTGGCCTGCTGCCGACCTTGCGCAAGGAGAAGGCCCTGCCGGAGGGGCAGCTGGCCGAACTCGAGTTGCGTGTCTGGAGCGCCCGCTTGCATCAGGCCGGCGAAGAAGGACTGAACGAAGGCGAAACCGCCCTGCAGCCCCTGACCCGCGCCTGGCAGCAACTCTCCTCCGCACAGCGCAACGAGCCTCGCCTGGTGCTGGCCTTTGCCGAACAGCTGCAACGCCTGGGGGCCGAGGAAGAGGCCGAGGAGTCCGTACGTAGTGCCATCAAGCGCGGCTACGACGAGGCCCTGGTGCGCTTCTACGGCCTGTTGCGAGGTCGCGACTCGGCCCGTCAGCTGCAGACGGCCGAGGGCTGGTTGAAGGAGCATGCCGGTGACAGTGCGCTGTTGCTCACCCTTGGCCGCCTGTGCCTGCGCAATCGCCTCTGGGGCAAGGCGCGGGAGTACTTCGAGAGCAGCCTGAGCTTCCGGCGTGACCCTGAAACCTGTGCCGAGCTCGCCCGCCTGCTGGCGCAGATGGGGGAAGTGGAGCGCAGCAATCAGCTGTTCCAGGAAGGTCTTGGCCTGCTCGATCAGCGTCTGCCTGCCTTGCCCTTGCCGGCCGAGAAGATCGCCTGATGCAGAAAGGCCCGGGAAGTCCCGGGCCTTTTTCATTGCAGTGCAGGGTCACTTTCCCACGTAGTCGATGCGGTAGACAGCCCCGGCATAGTCATCGCTCACCAGCAGTGCGCCGTCTGGCGTCACCAGCACGTCTGCCGGACGTCCCCAGACATCGCCATCTTCGAGCCAGCCCTCGGCGAATACGCTCTGGCGTTTCAGGCTGCCGTCCGGGTTGAGCTCGACCCGCTTGATCCGATAGCCGATCTTCTCGCTGCGGTTCCACGAGCCGTGCTCGGCGATGAACAGGTTGTTGCGGTATTCCGCAGGGAACTGCTCGCCGGTGTAGAAGCGCACCCCGAGCGGCGCCACGTGCGGACCCAGCTTCGCCACAGGGGCGACGAATTCGCTGCAGGGTCGCTGGGAGAAGGTCGGGTCGGCCACCTCGCCGGCATGGCAGTAGGGAAAGCCGAAATGCTGACCGACTTTTTCCAGGCGATTCAGCTCACAGTCGGGCATGTCGTCGCCCATCAGGTCGCGACCGTTGTCGGTGAACCAGAGCTCGCCTGTCTGCGGGTGCCAGTCGAATCCCACTGTATTGCGCACGCCGCGTGCCACCAGCTCCATGCCGCTGCCATCGGCGTTCATGCGGTGGATGGCGGCATAGAGGTCGGGGTCTTCAGCGCAGACATTGCAGGGCGCGCCGATTGGCACGTAGAGCTTGCCGTCGGGACCGAAGGCGATGAACTTCCAGCCGTGATGGGTTTCTCGTGGCAGGTCGGCATACACCACCTCGGGCTTGGGTGGAGAATCCAGTCGCGACTCTATGTCGTGCAGGCGCAGGATTCGACTGACTGCGGAGACGTAAAGGTCGCCTCCCTTGTAGGCCACGCCAACTGGAAGCTGTAGGCCGCTGGCGATGGTGCGAACCTTGCCGCTGGCGGGGTCCAGCGCATAGACGGCGCCTGCTGCGTTGCTGCCGACGAAGAGCGTGCCGCGCTCGCCCCAGGTCATCCCCCGGGCATCGGGCACCTGGTGGCTCACCAGCGTGATGCGAAACCCCTCGGGCAGGTGAATGCGCTCCAGCGGCAGTGCGGCGTTGACCACCCCGGACAACAGGAGCAGGGCAAGCATGAGTAGCCGACACATGGCGGTGTTCTCCAGATAGGCAACCTCATCCAGCCTAGTCGGTCGCCTTGAAAGCCCAAGGCGCTTTCCACTACCGTAACGCCCTTCCTGATAACCCAACGGAGCCGCCATGTCCCTGGCAAGCCCGCGTTCACTCTTCTTGTTCGCCTTCCTCGGTTGCGTTGCTGTCATGGGCGGCGCGCTTTACCTCGAACACGCCCTGGGTCTCGAACCCTGCCCGCTGTGCATCGTCCAGCGCGTCTTCATCATCGCCTTCGGCATCGTCTGCCTGATCGCCGCGATCCATGGTCCCGAGCGCACCGGGCGGCGGGTCTACGCCGTGCTGGCGTTGCTCTTCTCTGCCGGTGGCGCAGGTTTCGCCGGCCGACAGATCTGGTTGCAGAGCGTGCCGGCAGACCAGTTGCCCGCGTGCCTGCCGAGCTTCGATTACATGATCGAGGCGTGGCCCTTCCTGCAGATCGTCAAGACCATGCTCCATGGCACCGCCGACTGCGCGGCCGTGACCTGGACTCTCTTCGGCATGAGCATTCCCGAATGGAGCCTGCTGGCCTTCGCCGGCTGCATCCTGTTCTCGCTCTATCAGCTGCTGCGTCGCACTTGACCCCTCGGGCGCATGGTCTGCCATGCGCCCTTTCGTTGCGCTTTCCCGCCTTTTTCCTGCCCTTCGTTGACTGCGCCAATTCGTCGCGTCGGCCAGACCGCTCCGGCCAGACGGGTCGCGGCCTATCGATTAAACGCGCGTATGAATTTTTTCCCGCGAGTGCCTTGATGGCACTGCCCGGCGGGCATAATCTGGCCCGCACGCGCCGCCGGAATATTGCCGTTTTGGTGGTGTCTTCCCAAGATCTTGCACCGGTCGACAAAAAACCGTCTCGGAGCGGACGTATAACGGCATTACCGAATTAGGGAAGTGAGGTCGTCACCATGCTCGAAAGTTGCCAGAACGCTCAGGAACGTTGGGGTGGCGTGCACCAGCTGATCGACCGCTGGCTGCAGGAGCGCCATGAGCTGGTCCGCGTATACAGCTCGCTGAGCGAAAAACCACAAGCCCCCAGTGCCAACGCAGAAGGGCTGCAAAGGTTCTGTGAGGTCCTGCTGGACTATGTTTCTGCAGGACACTTCGAGGTCTACGAGCAATTGCTCAATGAGGCGAAAGCGTTTGGCGACCAACGCGGCCTCGACCTCGCCAAGCAAATCTATCCACGTATCGAAGCCATCACCGAAGTCGCCCTGGCGTTCAACGACCGCTGCGACAACGGCGATTGCCGTGACCTCTGCCTGACTAGCGAATTGAAGAATCTCGGGCAGCTGCTTCACGAACGCTTCGAGCTGGAAGACTGCCTGATCGAAGTGCTGCACAACGCCCACCAGGGCCAGGCCTCGCAACCGGCCTGATCACTGTCCTGACGGCGCTGGAATCAGGGTGTTGAGCCTCGCTGGAAATCTGATTCCAGAGCCATTGCGGCATTGTGTGGCTGTCGGTGCAAAGAGGGTTTTCCGACCTCGCAGGTCCAGGTCTGGATCGCACTCGTGAGACCTTGCACCGGCGATCAGTCGCAAGGCCCTGGCGGGCGGAATTGCGCGGCCTCTGGCGACTCGCGAAACAGGCGACTAGTATGGGCCAAATAACGCCCGCCAGGAGGCATACCATGTCGGCCAAGAAGAAGCCCGTAAGCACCCCGCTGCACCTGTTGCATCAGCTTTCCCACAGCCTGCTCGAACACCTCGAAAAAGCCTGCGCCCAAGCTTCGGTCGACGCTGAAAAGCTGCTGACCAAACTGGAGAAGCAGCGTGGCAAGAGCCAGGAAAAACTGCACGCCGCTCGCACCAAGCTGCAGGATGCCGCCAAGGCTGGAAAAGCCAAGGCGCAAGCCAAGGCCAAGGCCAACATCGGTGAACTCGAAGCGCTGCTCGAGACCCTGAAGAATCGTCAGGCCGAGACCCGTACCTACATCGCCCAGCTCAAGCGTGACTCCCAGGAGAGCCTGAAGCTCGCCCAGGGCGTAGGCAAAGTGCGTGAGGCCGCCAGTAAGGCTCTGACCTCCCGCGAAGCCAAACCCGCTGTAGCCAAGGTTGCCGCGAAGCCTGCTGCCAGGACTGCGGCCAAGCCTGCCGCGAAACCGGCTGCCAAGCCTGCCGCCAAGGTCGCTGCCGCCAAGCCTGTCGCGAAGCCCGCTGCCAAGGTTGCAGCCAAGCCTGCAGCGAAGCCTGTTGCTAAAACCGCTGCAGCCAAGCCTGCCGCGAAGCCTGTTGCTAAATCCGCTGCAGCCAAGCCTGCCGCGAAGCCTGTTGCTAAATCCGCTGCAGCCAAGCCTACCGCGAAGCCTGCTGCTAAATCCGCCGCTGCCAAGCCTGCTGCGAAACCAGCCGCGAAACCGGCTGCCGCCAAGGCCGCCTCTGCTGCGAAGCCCGCAGCGAAACCGGCTGCGAAAGTTGCCGCGAAGCCTGCCGCCAAAGCCGCAGCCAAGCCTGCTGCCGCGAAACCCGCCGCTAAGCCGGCTGCGAAACCCGCCGCCAAGGCTGCCGCGAAGCCTGCTGCCAAACCTGCAACTGCGAAGCCCGCTGCCGCAGCCAAGCCGGCCGCAACTGCCGCCAAGCCTGCAGCTGCCGCCAAGCCTGCCGCGAAGAAACCGGCCGCCAAGCCGACAGTGAAGAAGGCCGCTCCGGCCAAGCCCGCTGCCGCGAAGCCCGCAGCGCCGGCACCGGCTCCGACCGCCAAGCCTGCCGCCTCTACCCCGGCTGCCGCTGTTGCTCCGGCCGTCCCGGCCGCCGCACCGGTCGCCAGCGTGGCTCCGGCCAGCAGCAATGGTGCCGCTCCGACTTCGCCGTCGAACTAAAGCGCCAGGGCCGCGGCGCGCAACAGATCGAGCGCGTCGCGGTCCGCTGCTTCAAGCGCTGGGCAGCAGCCCAGCAGCCAGTTCTCCACCTGCTCCATCCCACCTTCCGCCCAACCATCCGCAGCGCTCTCCAGACGCGCCAGCAGCTTGCGTTCGGCCTCCAGTTCCAGCGCCTTGATCTGTTCCCGCAAACCGGCCAGCGCCGGGTCGTCCTGAGCCTGCGCGCGCCAGTTCTGGCGTAGTGCTCGCAACGGCTTCACCACCTCTTCCTGCCACGGCTCGCAAACGCTCAGCAGCGTGTCCAGGCGAGATGCGTCGAAGGCGGCACCGCGTCGTCCCAGCCAGCAGGCCGTGAGCAACAGGCAGACATCGCCACCGCTATCCTGAAGATGCAGGCAGGCCTGTTCGACACCGGGTTCGGTGTACAGGCGCAGGGCGAAAGTCCACAGGTCTGAAGGCATGGTGCTCCTCGGGCGGCAGGGCCACGAAGCTGATAAACTCCGCCGCCATCATGATCCGACTGCAAAATCTCACTCTACAGCGTGGTCCGCAGCGCCTGCTAGAAGGCGCTGAACTGACCCTGCACGCCGGCCAGAAGGTCGGTCTCATCGGCGCCAACGGCGCCGGCAAATCCAGTCTGTTCGCCCTGCTGCGTGGCGAGCTCGGGCCCGATGCCGGCGACTGCCTGCTGCCCGCCGATTGGCGCATCGCCCACATGCGCCAGGAAGTGGACAACCTGGAACGCCTGGCCGTGGACTACGTGCTCGACGGCGACCAGCACCTGCGCCGGGTTCAGCGCGAGCTGGCCGCTGCCGAAGCGGGCCACGACGGCACCGCCATCGCCCGCCTGCACATCGAGCTGGACAGTGCCGATGGCTACACGGCGGACGCTCGTGCGCGCAAGCTGCTGGCCGGCCTCGGCTTCTCCCCGGAGCAGATGGACCGACGCGTCGGCGACTTCTCCGGCGGCTGGCGGATGCGCCTGAACCTTGCCCAGGCGCTGATGTGCCCCTCCGAGCTGTTGCTGCTCGACGAGCCAACCAACCACCTCGACCTCGATGCCATCCTCTGGCTCGAAGAGTGGCTCAAGGGTTATCCGGGCACCTTGCTGCTGATTTCCCACGACCGTGATTTCCTCGATGCGGTCGTCGACAACGTCGCGCATCTCGAACTGCAAAAGCTGACCCTGTACCGCGGCGGCTACTCGGCCTTCGAACGCACCCGCGCGGAACGCCTGGCGCAGCAGCAACAGGCGTACGAGAAGCAGCAGGCGCAGCGTGCGCACATGGAAAAGTACATCGCCCGCTTCAAGGCGCAGGCGACCAAAGCCCGTCAGGCGCAGAGCCGCATCAAGGCGCTGGAGCGCCTGGAAGAACTGGCGCCGGCCCATGTGGACTCGCCGTTCGACTTCAGCTTCCGTGAGGCCGACAAGATTTCCAGCCCGCTGCTGGACCTGTCCGAAGGCCGTCTCGGCTACGGCGACAAGGCGGTGCTCCAGCAGGTCAAGCTGCAGCTCGCGCCGGGTGCGCGCATCGGTCTGCTGGGCCCGAACGGTGCGGGTAAGTCGACCCTGATCAAGACCCTGTCCGGTGACCTCGATCCCCTCGGCGGCCGCCTCGCCCGTGGCGAAAACCTCGCCATCGGCTACTTCGCCCAGCATCAACTGGACGCGCTCGATGCCAAGGCCAGCCCGCTGCTGCACCTGCAGCGCATCGCGCCCGCCGAACGCGAGCAGACCCTGCGCGACTTCCTCGGTGGCTTCGACTTCCGGGGTGACCGTTGCGACGAAGCGGTGGCCAACTTCTCCGGCGGCGAGAAGGCGCGCCTCGCCCTGGCCCTGATCGCCTGGCAGAAGCCCAACCTGCTGCTGCTGGACGAACCGACCAACCACCTCGACCTGGAAATGCGCCTGGCCCTGACCATGGCCCTGCAGGACTTCGCCGGCGCCGTGCTGGTGGTGTCCCACGATCGTCATCTGCTCAAGAGCACCACCGACGAATTCCTGCTGGTAGCCGATGGCCGCGTGCAGAGCTTCGACGGCGATCTCGACGACTACGCCCGCTGGCTGGTGGATTTCCGTGCGCGCCAGGCGCCCGTGGCCAGCAGCCCGGCGAATCCGGACAAGACCGACAAGCGCGCCCAGCGCCAGGCCGCCGCAGCCCTGCGTCAGCAACTGGCTCCGCACAAGAAGGAAGCCGACAAGCTGGAGAAGGAACTCGGCAAGGTGCAGGAGCAACTGGCCGGCGTCGAGGAACGCCTGGGCGATTCCGCGATTTACGACGCGGCGCGCAAGGACGAATTGCGTGACCTGCTGGCCGATCAGGCACGCCTGAAAGGCCGCGAGGCCGAACTGGAAGAAGCCTGGCTCCTCGCGCTGGAAACCCTGGAGGAGCTGCAGCGGCAACTGGAGGCCGCGGACTGATGGATGACCTGCAACTCCTGATGGCCTGGAGCGAGCCGCTGATCCGCGCCGCCCAGGTGCTGCTGATCGTGCTGCTGGCCTGGCTGGTGCAGCGCATCGTCACCCGCGGCATCACCCGCCTCGGGACGCGTTATCCACAACTGCCTCCGGAACTGATGCTGCCGCTGCGCGGCCTCTTGCGCTGGATGATCCTCGGCAGCGCCTTCATGCTGGTGCTGGAGCGCTTCGGTGTGTCGGCCGAGGTGCTCTGGACTGCCCTGACCGGTTTCGCTGCCGTGGCCGCGGTGGCGTTCTTCGCCATCTGGAGCGTGCTCTCCAACATGTTCTGCGCGGTGCTGATCTTCTCCCTCGGGCCGTTCCGCATGGGCGACAAGGTGGAAGTGATCGAAAGCGCCGACAAGCCGGGCGTGAAGGGCAGGGTGATCGCCATCAACCTCTTCTACACCACCCTCGAAGACCTCAGCGAAGACAACGCCGGCGCCATGGTGCAGGTGCCCAACAGCCTGTTCTTCCAGAAGGCGGTGCGCCGCTGGCGCTGACGGTACTGTGCAGTGCCCTGGCGAAGGGGTAGGCTTTGCGGCCTGCCCCTTTTTCGTTTTCGAGGTATCTGCCATGGCGCTCCAGACCTGGCTCGCTTTCCTGGTTGCCTGCTGGGTGATCAGCCTTTCACCGGGTGCTGGTGCCATCGCCTCCATGTCCTCCGGCCTGCAGTACGGTTTCCGGCGTGGCTACTGGAACGCCCTCGGCCTGCAGATCGGCCTGGCCCTGCAGATCGCCATCGTTGCCGCCGGCGTCGGCGCCATCCTCGCCACCTCCGCCCTGGCCTTCAGCCTGATCAAGTGGTTCGGTGTCGTCTACCTGGTCTACCTCGCGGTGAAGCAGTGGAAGGCGCTGCCCAGCGACATGGCCGACAACGCTGCCGAGCGTCCCATCGGCCGCCCGCTGACCCTGGTGTTGCGCGGCTTCCTGGTGAATTTCAGCAACCCCAAGGCGATCGTGTTCATGCTCGCCGTGCTGCCTCAGTTCATCGATCCCCACGCGCCGCTGGTGGAGCAGTATCTGGTGATGGGCGTGACCATGATCACCGTCGACCTGATCGTCATGGCCGGCTACACCGGACTCGCCGCGCGCGTCCTGCGTTTGCTGCGTACGCCGCGCCAGCAGCGCGTGATGAACCGCAGCTTCGCCGCCCTGTTCGTGGGTGCGGCAGCGCTGCTGGCCACCGTCCGCCGCGCACCGGTGTGACCCCGGAGCCGGCGCCGCCGGCTCTATTCCGTCGGAAATCTTCTTCTTCCGATCTGCTTCCAGCATTCATCAATTGACCTGAAGGCCAGTAATCATGCGGCCTTCATGGATTCCTTGCGACAAACCGCCGCAATCCGGGTGGACATCCGGGGTTGAGCTGGATCGTTAGGACGGTAACAATTCGTTTCCCCATTCTCATTTGAGATTGACTCATGTTCCCCATTCCGAGATTGCTCAGCTGGCTCCTGATGCCGCTGATGCTGGTCTGCAGCTTCGGCCTGATGGCCGACCAGACCGAAGGCGCCGCCCAGGCCCTTCACCTGCTCAGCTACATCGGTGCCGACTACCCGGCCACCGTGGTCGATGGCAAGGTCATCGACGCCAGCGAATACCGCGAACAGATCGAATTCCTCGGCGCCCTGCAGGCGCTGATCGTTGCCCTGCCGGCCCGTGACGGCCAGAAGGAACTGGAGCAGGGCGTTGCCAGCCTGCACCAGGCTGTCGAAGGCAAGCAGGATGGCGCCAGCGTGGCCCGTCAGGCCCGCCAACTGGCCACCCGCCTGGCAGCGACCTACGAGGTCAGCCAAGCCCCGCTCATCACGCCCGACCCCACCCGTGGCGCGCCGCTCTATGCCCAGCATTGCAGCGTCTGCCATGGCGACACCGGCGCCGGTGACGGCCCCGCGGGCATGGGCCTGGAGCCGCCGCCGGCCAATCTGCGCGACCAGGCGCGGATGGACCGGATGAGCCTCTACGACCTCTACAACACCCTGGGGCTGGGCGTGGAAGGCACCGACATGCCGGCCTTCGCCGACCAGTTGGATGACCGTCAGCGTTGGGACCTGGCCAGCTACATCGCCGGCTTCAGCGCCGACCCGTCGGTGAAGGGCGAGGCCATCTCGCTTGGTGAGCTGGCCGGCCGCACGCCGGAAGAAGTGGGGACCAGCCAGGGCTCCGCCGCTCAGGCGCTGTTCCGCGCCCAGCGCGCCCAGCCGCCGATCCAGCAGCGCGGGCCCAAGGAGCTGATCGCCCATACCCGTTCCACCCTGGAACAGAGCCTCAAGGCCTATCGCGACGGCGACGCCGATCAGGCCTACGACCTCTCGGTGGCGGCCTACCTGGAAGGTTTCGAGCTGGTGGAAAGCTCGCTCGACAACCTCGATGCCGTGCAGCGCAAGACTACCGAGCGCGCGTTGATGGCGTACCGGCAAGCCCTGCAGGATCGCCAGTCGGTCGGTCAGGTCGCGCAGTTGCTGGAGCACGCCAAGGCCGAACTGGAGAAGTCCGCCGGACTTCTGGGCGGCGACGGCCTGAGCGGCTCGCTGAGCTTCATTTCCAGCCTGCTCATCCTGCTGCGTGAAGGCCTCGAAGCCATCCTCGTGCTGGCCGCGATCCTCGCCTTCCTGCGCAAGACCGGCCAGGAGAATGCGGTGCGCAGCGTACACATCGGCTGGGGCCTGGCCATCGTGGCCGGTTTCGCCACTTGGGCGGTGGCGGCATTCCTGATCGATGTCGGCGGTGCCCAGCGCGAGCTGATGGAAGGTTTCACCGCGTTGTTCGCCTGCGTGATGGTGCTCTGGCTCGGCGTGTGGATGCACGACCGCCGCCACGCCGCCGCCTGGCAGAGCTACATCAAGGAGCACCTGCTGAGCAGCAGCGGCCGCTTCGGCTTCGCCACCCTCGCGTTCTTCTCGGTGTACCGCGAACTGTTCGAAGTGATCCTCTTCTACGAAACCCTGTGGCTGCAGGCCGGTCCGGCTGGTCATGGCATGGTCATCGCCGGGGCGGTCACCGCTCTGGTGCTGTTGGTGGGGCTGGCCTGGGTGATCCTGCGCGGCTCGGCGAAGCTGCCCCTGGGCACTTTCTTCACCGCCAACGCCATCCTGCTCTGCGCCCTGTCGGTGGTGTTCGCTGGCCATGGCGTGGCGGCACTGCAGGAAGCCGGTGTACTGGGCACTCGTCCTGTGCCGTTCTTCGAGTTCGACTGGCTGGGCATCCACCCCGATGCCTACACGCTGTCGGCCCAGGGCCTGGCGCTGCTGGCCATCGCGGCGCTCTACGGGCGCAGCTGGTTGCGCGAGCGCAACGTGGCACAAGCCTGAATGGAGGGCGAGGGGTGTAAACTCTTCGCCCTTTTTCTTATCTGCGGAAACTATCCCATGCGCGTCTGGATCGATGCCGATGCCTGCCCCCGGGCGGCCAAGGACCTGGTGATCAAGTTCGCTCTGAAGCGCAAGTTCGAGGTGGTGCTGGTGGCTGGGCAGAGCCAGGTCAAACCGGCTTTTGCCTGCGTGCGCCTGGTGGTGGTGCCCAGCGGCCCGGACGCGGCCGATGACTACCTGGTGGAGAATGCCGTACCTGGCGAGCTGGTGATCTGCAGCGACGTGCCGCTGGCCGATCGCCTGGTGAAGAAGGGCGTGGCGGCGCTCGACCCGCGCGGTCGCGAGTTCGACGAGCGCAACATGGGCGAGCGGCTGGCAGTGCGCAACCTGCTCACCGACCTGCGCGACCAAGGCCAGATGGGCGGTGGCCAGGCAGCTTATGGCGACCGGGAGCGGCAGGCCTTCTCCAATTCCCTGGACCGACTGCTGACGAAGCTGAGCCGGGGTTAGCGTGTCCCCTGATCCGTTTCCAGGCGGAGCCACGTTGGCGTCTATTCATGTCACCGCATGGCGCGGGGTGTTGGTGTTGAGCTGGCCGGCGATAGCCAACCGCAACTGGGTGTCGAGCGGCCGTCTGCGCCCGGACACTCAACCGCAGAGGTAGGTGCCGGTGCCCACCGCGACCAGGGTGCCGTCGTCGGCGTGCAGTTCCGAACGCACCACGGCGACCTTGTTGCCCGAGCGCAACAGCACGGCGGTGGCGGTGAAGTGCCGGCCCCGACCGGGGCGCAGGTAGTCGACGCGCAGATCGATGGTGCCGAGTTTGGACAGTCGCGCCATGCGTTCGGCTGTGGATAAGTGCTGGTGCCGTTCGAAGGCGCCGATCAGCGCCATGGCACCGCCGACCACGTCGAGCAGGCTGGAGATAACACCACCATGGAGGATGCCGTGGACGAAGTTGCCGATCAGTTCGTCCTTCATCGGCAGGTGCATCACCACCTTTTCGGTGGTCATCTCGCCGAGCTGGATGCCGAGCACGCGATTGAAGGGAATGCGTTCGAAGAACCCGGCGACGGCCTGTTGCAGTTCCGGGGTGAGGATGAAGTCGGTCTGGCTCATGGCACCTCCTGCGAGCAACGATGATCCGACGCTGCCCTAGTTGCGGCAAAGGTGCCAAGGGGGACGGCGGGAGAGACGGGCGGATTGGCCGGATTGGCACGAAGCGGGCGGCTGGAACCGCCCGCTCGGGGACATCAGTGGGCCAGTTCCAGCACCCGGTCCACCAGTTTGTAGATGCCGGCGGCGGCCTCGCTGATCGATTGCGCCAACATGTAGGCTGGGGTGGTCACCAGCTTGCGCTTGTGGTCTTCGACGATTTCAGCGACCACGCAGTCCACGTGCTGGGCCCCCATCTCGGCCAGGGCGGCGGCGGTGCCGGCATCGTTGCCGATGGTGCAGGTCACGCCTTCGCCGTAGATCTTCGCCGCCAGCGCCGGAGCGATGCAGATCAGCCCCACGGGCTTGCCGGCCTCGGCGAAGTCGCGGGCTGCGGCCAGTACGTCGGGCTGCACGGTGCAGTTGGCGCCGTTGATGGCGAAGTCGGAGAGGTTCTTCGCTGCGCCGAAGCCGCCGGGAACGATCAGCGCGTCGAAGTCGGCGGCGGCCAGTTCACGCACATCCTTGATTTCGCCGCGGGCGATGCGTGCCGATTCCACCAGCACGTTGCGGCTTTCCGGCATCTCTTCGCCGGTGGTGTGGTTGATCACGTGGTGCTGCGCGATGTTCGGGGCGAAGCACTGAACCTTGGCGCCGCGCTGGTCCAGGCGCAGCAGGGTGATCACGCTCTCGTGGATTTCCGCACCGTCGTAAACGCCACAGCCGGACAGGATCACGGCAACTTTCTTGGTCATGGATATCTCCAGGTCATTGGGCCGGTCCGAGGTTCTCGCGCAGGAACGCCAGGGCGCGTTGCTGGGCATCCTGGGCCGGGCCGGGTTGGTAGGTATTCAGGTCGCTGCGCTGGTCGAAGACGTGATCGGCATTGCCGTACTGCACCAGTTGCAGGCGATCGCCAGTGAGCTGGTCGAGGGCCGACAGGCATTGCTGGTGGTCGGTGACGTGGTCCTTGCCGCCGAGGAACATCAGCACCGGGGCATTGTGTCCAAGGCCGTCGCGCAGGTGGGCGGGGAAGCCGCAGTAGGGGTAATAGGTGATCACGCCGCGCACGCCGGCCAGCGCGCCCTTGCCGGTGGCCGGGAATCCGTGGCCGGCGCTGCCGTCGTAGGAGAGCGCGTCGAGGATGGTCCAGCCGCCGTGGGAATACCCGAGCAGCGCCAGCCGGTCGCTATCGATGGCCGGATTGCTTCGTGCCAGCGCCAGGGCGGCGTAGACGTCGATGGCGCGCTCATTGCCCCACAGGCGTTTGCCGTCGCACACCGGCCGCCAGTCCTTGATGCCGCGCGCGGCGTGGCTGTCGACGAACATCACGGCGTAGCCGGCGGGCAGCAGCCAGCCTTTGACGTTGCGCATGAACAGCTCGCTCTGGCCGCTGCAGCCGTGGAACACCAGCACGGTGGGGAAGGGGCCGCTGCCTTCCGGGGTGAACAGGCTGAGGTGCGGCGCCAGGCGTTGTTCAGCCGCAGGCAGGTCGGCGGTCTGCGGCAGCAGTGCGGCGCGATAGGGATAGAGTCCGAGCAAGGCCGCGCAGGCCAGGAGAAGCAGGGCGATCAGGGCGGGTTTCAGGAGTTTGCGCATGCTGTCGTCATATGCCGCTTGGGTTGGCACGCCATGCCGAGGGGGAAGGCCGGCTGCGAGAGTAGCATCCCGGGTACTGGACGAATGCCACCAGCGCGGCGGCGTTTCGTACGGACCCTGACGAGCAATCCTAGCAGGCCGGGGAATCGGGCCGCGAGCACTGCGCCAACCCCGTTCGCCGCCTGTGGGTCACCGGACAAGAACGACGACAAGGCTGCCCCATGAACTATGTCCTTTATGCCGTGCCTTTCTTTTTTCTGCTGATCGGTATCGAGCTGATCGCTGACCGCCTGCGCGGAAAAAGCAGCTATCGCGCCGCCGACGCCCTGAACAGCCTGAGCGCCGGGGTGCTGTCGACCACCAGCGGCCTGCTGACCAAGGTGGTGGGGCTGCTGACCTACACCTTCGCCTGGCAGCACCTGGCGCTTGTCGAAATGTCCGCCAGCAGCTTGTGGGTGTGGCTGCTGGCCTTCGTCTTCTATGACTTCTGCTACTACTGGAACCACCGCCTGGGCCATGAGCGCAATGTGCTCTGGGCGGCCCATTCGGTGCATCACCAGAGCGAGGAGTACAACCTCTCCACGGCCTTGCGCCAGACCAGCACCGGATTCCTCCTCGGCTGGGTCTTCTACCTGCCGATGGCTCTCGCTGGCGTGCCGCCCCTGGTGTTCTTCACCGTGGGTGCGCTGAACCTGCTCTACCAGTTCTGGGTGCATACCCGCCATGTGCCCAAGCTCGGCTGGCTGGAGTGGATCTTCATCACCCCGTCCAACCATCGCGTCCACCATGCGCAGAACCCGGTGTACATGGATCGCAACTACGGCGGCGTGTTCATCCTCTGGGATCGCCTGTTCGGCACCTTCCAGGAGGAGCTGGACGAAGAGCCGGTGATCTTCGGCGTGACCACGCCGCTCGCCAGCTGGAACCCGCTCTGGGCCAACCTGCAGTTCTACGTGCAGCTCTGGCGTGACGCGGTGCGCGCCGAATCCCGTTGGGACAAGCTGCGCATCTGGTTCATGCGCACCGGCTGGCGCCCGGCGGATGTGGCCGAGCGTTATCCACAGGCCAAGCCCGACCTGTCGCGCTTCATCAAGTTCGAGGTGCCCCTGGGCCGTGCACAGACGTGGTACGCCGGGCTGCAGTTCGCCCTCTACGTGGTGGCAGGCACTTGGCTGCTGGGCATCGGCGACAAGGCGTCGCTCGCCGGGCTCTGGCTGGCCTGGGCGTGGATGGCCTTCGGCCTCTACGCGATCGGTACGTGGCTGGAGAACCGCCCCTGGGCGCGCTGGCTGGAGCTGGCGCGACTGGCGCTGAACTGGCCGGCGCTCTGGGCGGGCGCAGCGCTCGGGCTGCTGCCGATGGGGGCGATGGGGTGGGGATTGTTGGGGCTGTACAGCCTGGTCAGTCTGCTGGCGCTGTTCGGCCTGTCGCGCCGCGAGGCGGCGCTGGCCGTCTGATCAGGCTTTCCTGCCGTTGTTGCGCAGGCGGCGCCTCAGCCAGAGGAGGCCGCCGATGGCCAGCAGGCCGCCGAGGACCATCAGCTCGTAGCGCTTGAGGTTGCCGAGCATGCCTTCGAGCACGGCGCCGAAGTGGAAGGCGGCGAAGCCCAGGGCCAGCGCCCAGATCAGCGCGCCGATGCCATTGAGGATCAGGTAGCGCAGCGGCGGGTAGCCGGAGAGGCCGATGGCCACCGGCATCACGGTGCGCAGGCCGTAGACGAAGCGGAAACTCAGGACCCAGATGTCCGGGTGGCGGCGGATGTGCGCCAGGGCGCGGTCGCCCATGGCCTGCCAGCGCGGTTTGCGGGAAAGGATCTGGCGGCCCTTGTGGCGGCCCAGGTAGTACCAGAGCTGGTCGCCGGCATAGCTGCCGAAGAACGCCGTGGCCACCACGGCGTTGATGTCCATGTAGCCCCGGAAGGCAAGAAAGCCGGCCAGGACCAGGATCGTCTCACCCTCGAAGAAGGTGCCGAGGAAGAGGGCGAAGTAGCCGAAATCCTGGAGAAATTGTTGCAGCATGGTTGGGGTGCGCAGCGAAATGAACGCGAAGCCTAACCGGGATGGCGCCCCGGGAAAAGCTCCGACCGGTGCCGAATGCCATCAGATTGACCGCGGACAATACCCATCTCCCTCCCCAGCGGTCGACGCGACCTCGGGTCGCTGTCCCGGATTGTTACCATTCGGTCATAATCGGCCCTTATATTTGTCACACTGCGTCCGTTCCGGGCCCTGGAGTCTGCTGTGAGCTTTACCCCTGCCAACCGCCTGTTCCCCGCAACCCGCCTGCGCCGCAACCGCCGTGACGATTTCTCCCGCCGCCTGGTGCGCGAAAACGTCCTGACCGTCGACGACCTGATCCTCCCGGTATTCGTGCTGGACGGTGAGAACCGCCGCGAAATCGTGCCCTCGATGCCTGGCGTCGAGCGCTTGTCCATCGACCTGCTGCTCAAGGAAGCCGAGGCCTGGGTCGAGTTGGGTATTCCGGCGTTGGCGCTGTTCCCGGTGACGCCACTGGAGAAGAAATCCCTCGACGGCGCCGAAGCGTGGAACCCCGACGGCATCGCCCAGCGCGCCATCCGCGCCCTGCGTGACCGTTTCCCGGAGCTGGGCGTGATCAGCGACGTGGCCCTGGACCCGTTCACCACCCACGGCCAGGACGGCATCCTCGACGAGAACGGCTACGTGCAGAACGACGTCACCGTCGATGCACTGGTCAAGCAGGCTCTGTCCCACGCCGAAGCCGGCGCCCAAGTGGTAGCTCCCTCGGACATGATGGACGGCCGAATCCAGGCCATTCGCGAAGCCCTGGAGCTGGCGGACTTCCCCAACGTGCGCATCATGGCCTACTCGGCCAAGTACGCCAGCGCCTACTACGGTCCCTTCCGTGATGCGGTCGGCTCTGCCGCCAACCTCGGCAAGGGCAACAAGGCCAGCTACCAGATGGACCCGGCCAACACCGACGAAGCCCTGCACGAAGTCGCGGCCGACCTGGCAGAAGGCGCCGACATGGTGATGGTCAAGCCGGGCATGCCTTACCTCGACATCGTTCGTCGGGTGAAGGATGAATTCCGCGTGCCGACCTTTGTCTATCAGGTCAGTGGTGAGTACGCCATGCACATGGCGGCGATCCAGAACGGCTGGTTGAGCGACGCCGTCATCCTCGAATCCCTGGTGGCCTTCAAACGCGCCGGCGCCGATGGCATCCTCACCTATTTCGCCGTGCGCGCCGCAGAAATGCTCAAGACGGGAGCCTGATCTCCCCCCAGGAACTGCAGATGAACACTGAAGGACTCAACCCCAGCGCTTTGCTCGAACCCCTGACGGAGGCCACCGAAGTTCCGGTGGCTCCTCCGGTCCCCGAGGCCCCCGTCGTCGACGCGGTGCCTGCTGCCACGGCGCCCGTGCCGGCGCCGCTGGTGGTGCCGAGCCTGGATGACACCAGCCTGTACATCCACCGCGAACTGTCCCAGCTGCAGTTCAACATCCGCGTGCTGGAGCAGGCGCTGGATGAGTCCTATCCGTTGCTCGAACGCCTGAAGTTCCTGCTGATCTTCTCCAGCAACCTCGACGAGTTCTTCGAGATCCGTGTCGCCGGCCTGAAGAAGCAGATCACCTTCGCCCGCGAACAAGCTGGTGCCGACGGCCTGCTGCCGCATCAGGCCATGGCGCGCATCAGCGAACTGGTACACGAGCAGGTCACCCGTCAGTACAACATCCTCAACGACATCCTGTTGCCGGAACTGGCCAAGCACCAGGTCAACTTCATTCGCCGCCGCTACTGGACGGCCAAGCTGAAGGCCTGGGTGCGTCGTTACTTCCGCGACGAAATCGCGCCGATCATCACCCCCATCGGCCTGGACCCGACTCACCCCTTCCCGCTGCTGGTGAACAAGAGCCTGAACTTCATCGTCGAGCTGGAAGGCGTCGACGCCTTCGGCCGCGATTCCGGCCTGGCGATCATCCCGGCGCCGCGCCTGCTGCCGCGCGTCATCCGCGTGCCCGAGGACATCGGCGGTGCGGGGGACAACTTCGTCTTCCTGTCCTCGATGATCCACGCCCACGCCGACGACCTGTTCCCCGGCATGAAGGTGAAGGGCTGCTACCAGTTCCGCCTGACCCGTAACGCCGACCTCTCGGTGGACACCGAAGATGTCGACGACCTCGCCCGTGCCCTGCGCGGCGAACTGTTCTCGCGCCGCTATGGCGATGCCGTGCGCCTGGAAGTGGCGGACACCTGTCCGAAGCATCTGTCGGACTACCTGCTCAAGCAGTTCGGCCTGGCCGAAAGCGAGCTGTACCAGGTCAACGGCCCGGTGAACCTGACCCGCCTGTTCAGCATCACCGGCCTGGAAAGCCATCCGGAGCTGCAGCACCCGTCCTTCACCCCGGTGATCCCCAAGCTCCTGCAGAAGGCCGAGAACCTGTTCAGCGTGGTGGGCAAGCAGGACATCCTGCTGCTGCACCCCTTCGAATCCTTCACCCCGGTGGTGGACTTCCTGCGCCAGGCCGCCAAGGACCCGAACGTCCTGGCGATCAAGCAGACCCTCTACCGCGCCGGTGCCAACTCCGAGATCGTCGATTCCCTGGTGGAGGCGGCGCGCAACGGCAAGGAAGTCACCGCGGTGATCGAGTTGCGTGCGCGTTTCGACGAGGAATCCAACCTGCAGCTGGCGAGCCGCCTGCAGCAGGCCGGTGCTGTGGTCATCTACGGCGTGGTGGGCTTCAAGACCCACGCCAAGATGATGCTGATCCTGCGTCGCGAGAACGGCGAGTTGCGCCGCTATGCCCACCTGGGCACCGGTAACTACCACGCCGGCAACGCGCGCCTGTACACCGACTACAGCATGCTCACCGCCGACGATGCACTCTGCGAGGACTTGCACAAGCTGTTCAACCAGCTGATTGGCATGGGCAAGACGCTGCGCATGAAGAAACTGCTGCACGCGCCTTTCACCCTGAAGAAGACACTGCTCGACATGATCGCCCGCGAAGCCCAGCACGCCAGCGAAGGCAAGCCAGCGCACATCATGGTCAAGGTCAACGCGCTGACCGATCCCAAGGTCGTCCGCGCGTTGTACAAGGCCAGCCAGAGCGGCGTGCGTATCGACCTCGTGGTCCGTGGCATGTGCTGCCTGCGCCCGGGCATCCCCGGCGTGTCGCACAACATCCAGGTGCGTTCGATCATTGGCCGCTTCCTCGAGCACAGCCGGATCTACTACTTCCTCAATGGCGGCGACGAGAAGATGTACCTTTCCAGCGCCGACTGGATGGAGCGCAACCTCGACATGCGTGTGGAGACCTGCTTCCCGGTGGAAGGCAAAAAGCTGCTGACCCGCGTGAAGAAGGAACTCGAGGCCTACATCAGCGACAACACCCAGAGCTGGGTGCTGCAGCCGGACGGCCGTTATCTGCGCAACAGCCCGAGCGGTAACCAGAACTCGCGCAACGCCCAGGCGACCCTGCTGGACAAGCTGACCAACCCGCCAATCAGCGCACGCTGAACGCGGACATGAAAACGGGGCCTTCGGGCCCCGTTTTTTTCGTGCTGTGGATAACTCGGCCAGGCAGATCTCCTCTGCCTGGCGAGCGATCAGCTCACCTTCAGCTCGAACTCGATGCGCTTCAGCCACTCGGCTTCCTGTTCGAAGTCGGCCTGGGTCAGTGGGTTGGCTTCCAGCCAGCCTTCAGGGAACTGCACCTTGAGCGTGTTGTTCGAGGCGCTCAGCTTCACCTTGGGCATGGCGGACGTGCCACGGATGTGGTGGAAGAGGATGGCGAAGCGCAGCAGCACGCAAAGGCGCAGCAGCTTCACGCCTTCCTCGCCGAATTCGGCGAAGCGATCCTTGGGAATGTTGCGGCGGTGGCCGCGCACCAGCAGGGCCAGCATCAGTTGGTCCTGGCGGGAGAAACCGGCCAGGTCCGAGTGCTCGATCAGGTAGGCGCCGTGCTTGTGATAGTGGTAGTGGGCGATGTCCATGCCGATTTCATGCACGCGCGCGCCCCACAGCAGCAGGTCGCGGTGCCAGTCATCATCCAGCCCCCAACTGGTGGCGACCTGTTCCAGGGCGGCCAGGGCCTTGGCTTCGACCCGTGCGGCCTGCTCCAGGTCCACGTGGCAGCGCTCCATCAGCGCACTCAGGGTGCGTTCACGCACGTCCTCGTGGTGGTGGCGGCCCAGCAGGTCGTAGAGCACGCCTTCGCGCAGGGCGCCTTCGGAATGGGTCATGCGCGTGAGATCAAGGGCTTCGAAGATGGCTTCGGTGATCGCCAGGCCAGCCGGGAAAATCGGGCGGCGGTCCGGCTTGATGCCGTCCAGGTCGATCTTTTCCACGTCGCCGAGCTTGAACAGCTTGCGCTTGAGCCAGGCCAGGCCCTCAGGGTTGATCTCGCCGTTGCCGAGCCCCGCGGCCTGGATTGCCAGGCCAACGGCGCGGATGGTACCGGAGGCCCCGACGGCCTCTTGCCAGCCGAGGCGGCGCAGGCTGTACTCGATGCCCATCAGCTCCAGGCGCGCGGCAGTGTAGGCCTGCGCATAGCGCGCCGGGGTGACCTTGCCGTCGCGAAAGTAGCGTTGGGTGTAACTGACGCAACCCATCTGCAGGCTTTCCCGCAATTGCGATTCGAAGCGCTGGCCGATGATGAATTCGGTGCTGCCGCCACCGATGTCCGCCACCAGGCGGCGACCGGGGGTGTCCGGCAGGGTGTGGGAGACGCCCAGGTAGATCAGGCGTGCTTCCTCGCGGCCGGAGATGACTTCCACCGGGTGCCCGAGGACTTCCTCGGCGCGGCGGATGAACTCGGCGCGGTTGTGCGCCTCGCGCAGGGCGTTGGTGCCGACGATGCGTACCGCGCCTTCCGGCAGGCCGGCGATCATCTGGGCAAAGCGGCGCAGGCATTCGAGGCCGCGCAGCATGGACTCTTCGCTGAGGTTGCGTTCCTCGTCCAGGCCGGCTGCCAGTTGGACCTTGTCGCCGAGCCGTTCCAGGATGCGGATCTCACCATGGTCGACCTTGGCTACCACCATGTGGAAGCTGTTCGATCCGAGGTCGATGGCGGCGATCAGGGACGGGATTTCGGCAGGCTTTTGCGGCATGGTTTCGGGTCTCGAGGCTGAACCGCGCAATCCTGCCACGGTTGTCCGGTCGAGCCAATGCGAATAGAGGTACGTTCGTACCAATGTGGCGCGAGCCTGGAGCAGTGGGATGGAGGCGGCTTTCTCTGGCGAATGACTGGCTGTCCACACTATAGGTGGGATATGACAGTCGCGCGTTGCTGGTTCCGATTGTCCGCCAGCCTGGCATCCTGACCGGTAGGCGGATTGACGCCGGTGGGCGCATCCATCAGTTTTACCCGATGTCGCCATAGCAAAGCTCAATCACCACTGGCTTTCGGTCCCAGGAAAGCCGGGATATGATGGCTCCACTTTTTTGCTTCCGAACACGGAGAGATCCTTCCATGAGCGAATTCATCACCAACGTCTCTGATGCCAGCTTCGAGCAGGACGTGCTCAAGGCCGATGGCGCGGTGCTGGTCGACTACTGGGCCGAGTGGTGCGGTCCCTGCAAGATGATTGCTCCGGTCCTCGACGAAATCGCCAAGGACTATCAGGGCAAATTGAAAGTCTGCAAGCTGAACATTGACGAGAACCAGGACACTCCGCCGAAGTACGGCGTGCGTGGCATCCCGACCCTGATGCTGTTCAAGAACGGCAACGTCGAAGCTACCAAGGTAGGCGCCCTGTCCAAGTCCCAGCTGGCCGCATTCCTCGACGCCAACATCTGATCCGCGCGGCCTCCAGCGCCGCCGGAACAGCATCTGAAGCGTCCCGGAGAAGCCCCGCGAAATGCGGGGCTTTTTCATTGGACTGCACTAGACTCCCCGTTGCGCCGGTGTTACATTCGGACCGCTGCTCGTTCTTGCAGCCCTCCACGCCGTCGCCGACGCACTCCTAATTCGAATAAGCACAGCGATCCTGTCGCCTTCTTTGCGGCGCGGCCTAAAAAGCTAAACGCTTTCCCTTCTCCTTTTTCTACCAACGTCATTCCTATGAATCTGACCGAACTCAAGCAAAAGCCGATTGGCGAACTTCTGGAAATGTCCGACGCCATGGGCCTGGAGAACATGGCCCGTTCGCGCAAGCAGGACATCATCTTCGCCCTGCTGAAGAAGCACGCGAAGAGCGGCGAGGAGATCTCCGGTGACGGCGTGCTGGAGATTCTCCAGGACGGCTTCGGCTTCCTGCGCTCCGCCGACTCTTCCTACCTGGCCGGTCCCGACGACATCTACGTCTCGCCCAGCCAGATCCGTCGCTTCAACCTGCGAACCGGCGACACCATAGTCGGCAAGATTCGTCCTCCGAAGGAAGGCGAGCGTTACTTCGCGCTGCTCAAGGTCGACTCCATCAACTTCGATCGCCCTGAGAACGCCAAGAACAAGATTCTGTTCGAAAACCTCACTCCGCTGTTCCCCAATGAGCGCCTGAAGATGGAAGCCGGAAACGGTTCCACCGAGGACATCACCGGCCGCGTGATCGACCTCTGCGCGCCGATCGGCAAGGGACAGCGCGGCCTGATCGTCGCTCCGCCGAAAGCGGGCAAGACCATCATGCTGCAGAACATCGCGGCCAACATCACCCGCAACAACCCCGAGTGCCACCTGATCGTCCTGCTGATCGACGAGCGTCCGGAAGAAGTGACCGAGATGCAGCGCACCGTGCGCGGCGAAGTGGTCGCCTCCACCTTCGACGAGCCGCCGACCCGCCACGTGCAGGTTGCCGAGATGGTGATCGAGAAGGCCAAGCGCCTGGTCGAACACAAGAAGGATGTGGTCATCCTGCTGGACTCCATCACCCGCCTGGCCCGTGCCTACAACACCGTAATCCCGAGCTCCGGAAAGGTGCTCACCGGTGGTGTCGACGCCCACGCCCTGGAGAAGCCCAAGCGCTTCTTCGGTGCCGCCCGCAACATCGAGGAAGGCGGCTCGCTGACCATCCTCGCCACGGCGCTGGTCGAAACCGGCTCGAAGATGGATGAAGTCATCTACGAAGAGTTCAAGGGCACCGGCAACATGGAACTGCCGCTGGACCGCCGCATCGCCGAGAAGCGCGTGTTCCCGGCTATCAACATCAACAAGTCCGGTACCCGCCGCGAAGAGCTGCTGACTGCCGAAGACGAACTGCAGCGCATGTGGATCCTGCGCAAGCTGCTGCACCCGATGGACGAGATCGCCGCCATCGAGTTCCTGATCGATAAGCTGAAAGACACCAAGACCAACGACGAATTCTTCCTGTCGATGAAGCGCAAGTAAGTCTTGGATGTGCTGCAAAGGCCGGGGAAACCCGGCTTTTGCGTTTCTGCACTGGCCCTTTGTTCTTCTGAATAACCCAGTTCGGCGCTAAACTTTGCGCCCCGACCTGCACGCCCTGAGAGGCTCAAGCATGCAGTATCGCGATCTGCGCGAATTCATCAGCGGCCTGGAACAGCGTGGCGAGCTCAAACGCATCGCCACTCCGGTTTCGCCTGTGCTGGAAATGACCGAAATCTGCGACCGCACTCTGCGCAAGCAAGGGCCGGCGCTGCTTTTCGAAAAGCCCACCGGTTTCGATATCCCGGTGCTCGGCAACCTCTTCGGCACCCCCGGCCGCGTCGCCCTGGGAATGGGCGCCGAGGATGTCGGCGAGCTGCGCGAAATCGGCAAGCTGCTGGCCTTCCTCAAGGAGCCCGAGCCGCCCAAGGGCCTGAAAGACGCCTGGTCCAAGCTGCCGATCTTCAAGAAGGTCATCGCCATGGCACCCAAGGTGCTGAAGGATGGCCCCTGCCAGGAAGTGGTGGAGGAGGGCGATGACGTCGACCTCAGCAAGCTGCCGGTGCAGACATGCTGGCCGGGCGACGTCGCCCCGCTGATCACCTGGGGCCTGACCGTCACCCGCGGCCCCAACAAGGAACGGCAGAACCTCGGCATCTATCGCCAGCAGGTGATCGGCCGCAACAAGGTCATCATGCGCTGGCTGAGCCATCGGGGCGGCGCGCTGGACTACCGCGAGTGGTGCGCGAAGCACCCGGGCGAACCCTTCCCCGTGGCGGTGGCCCTGGGTGCCGATCCGGCGACCATCCTCGGCGCCGTGACCCCGGTACCGGACACCCTGTCCGAGTACGCCTTCGCCGGCCTGCTGCGGGACAACCGCACCGAACTGGTGAAGTGCATCGGCAGCGACCTGCAGGTGCCGGCCAGTGCCGAAATCGTCCTCGAAGGAGTGATCCACCCCGGCGAGATGGCCGACGAAGGTCCCTACGGCGACCACACCGGTTACTACAACGAGGTGGACAGCTTCCCGGTGTTCACCGTGGAGCGCATCACCCGCCGGCAAAAGCCGATCTACCACAGCACCTATACCGGCCGGCCGCCGGATGAGCCGGCCATCCTCGGCGTGGCGCTGAACGAAGTCTTCGTGCCCATACTGCAGAAGCAGTTCCCCGAGATCGTCGACTTTTACCTGCCGCCGGAGGGCTGCTCCTACCGGATGGCGGTGGTGACCATGAAGAAGCAGTACCCGGGCCACGCCAAGCGCGTAATGCTGGGTGTCTGGTCGTTCCTGCGACAGTTCATGTACACCAAGTTCGTCATAGTCACCGACGACGACGTCAATGCGCGGGACTGGAACGACGTGATCTGGGCCATCACCACGCGCATGGACCCCAAGCGCGACACGGTGATGATCGACAACACGCCGATCGATTACCTGGACTTCGCTTCGCCCATCTCCGGCCTCGGTTCGAAGATGGGCCTGGACGCCACTCACAAGTGGCCGGGCGAGACCAACCGCGAATGGGGTCGGGTGATCGTCCAGGACGAAGCGGTCAAGCGCCGCGTCGATGAGCTCTGGTCTTCACTGGGAATCGATTGATGCGTGTCACCCTGCAACCTTCCGGCGCGGTCATCCAGACGGCTCCAAACGAGCGCATCCTGGATGCGGCGCGCCGGCTCGGCTACGAGTGCCCGCAAAGCTGCCGCAACGGGAATTGCCATGTTTGCGCCGCCCTGCTGGTGGAAGGGCGGGTTCGCCAGAACGGCGCCGAGCTGAGCCAGGGTGAGCTGTTCACCTGCCTGGCCGAGCCCCTGGAAGACTGCGTGCTGCACTGGGATGGCGTGCTGGCGCCGGGCGAACTACCGGTGCGCGACTTGAGCTGCCAGGTCAGCGAATGCGTGGAAGTGGGCGGCGACGTCTGGCGCGTGCGCCTGCGCGCGCCGGCCGGTAAACCGCCACGCTATCACGCCGGGCAGTACCTGCTGATCGAACGTGACAATGGAGAGTCTTCGGCGTTCTCCATGGCCTCGGCACCGATTGCCGGGCGGGACATCGAACTCCACATCCTCGGCCGTGAGAACAGCGCCAAGGCACTGCTCGCGCAAATCCAGCGCACCGGCATCGCCAGGGTGAAGATGCCGTTCGGCGATACCCACCTGGCGGAGCTGCCTGATGGCCCCCTGGTGCTGATCGCCGCCGGGACCGGCATGGGGCAGATGCACAGCCTGATCGAGCACTGCCGCGCGGCTGGCTTCAAGCATCCGGTACACCTGTACTGGGGTGTGCGCCAGCCTGAGGATTTCTACGAACTGGCCCATTGGAAAGACTGGCAGGGCCTGGAAAACCTGTTCCTGCACAAGGTAGTCAGCGACCCCTGTGATTGGCAGGGCCGTCGTGGCCTGTTGCATGAAACCGTGTGCGAGGACTTCCCGGACCTCAAGCAGTTGCACGTCTATGCCAGCGGCTCGCCGGCGATGGTGTACGCCACGCTGGATGCGTTGGTGGCGGCCGGGATGGACGCCCACCAGATGCGTGCCGACGTCTTCGCCTACGCCCCGCGAGGCTGATTCAACTGGCTGGCGTCGGAGCTGCGAATTCCTCTTGCAGCGCCGCACGAATCCAGCCTTCGAACCACTCCACATCGGCGCTCACCGGCCCTGGGGGCAGCAGCAGTTGGTAGCTCTCCAGCTGCACCTCTTCCGCCAGCGGGCGCACCAGGGTGCCGGCGGCCAATTGGTGCTTCACCAGCACCGCATTGGCCAGGGCGATTCCGTGGCCGGACTCGGCCATCGACAGCGCGTGGTCATTGCTGACGTAGAGCACGTCCGAACTCACCCGCAGCGAGAGGCCGACGGTGGACAGCCAGAGATTCCACCATTCGCCGTCGTCCACGTGGATCAGCTTGTGCTGCGCCAGCTCGCTGACGCTGTTCAGCGGGCCCTGTTCGGCCAGGTAGGACGGCGAGCACACCGGGAACACCGTCGGACGGATCAGGGTGCTGTGGCACTGCGAGTAGACGCCCGGCAGGCCGTAGACGATGCCCAGGTCGGCGGTTTTGCCGTCCACTTCGGTGAAAGTCGGGTTGGGTTCCACTGCCACCTTCATCCCCGGCCGCTGCTGGCGCAGGGATTCCAGGCGCGGCATCAGCCAGCGCTTGGCGAAGGCGGGCACTACCATGATCTTCAGCCAGCGCGCGGTGCCGCCGGGGGCCAGCTCATGGCCGGCGTCGGCGATCTGCTGCAGGGCTGTGGATATCTTCGCGTAATAGCGCTGCCCGGCCGGCGTCAGGCTCACCCCGCGCGGTGTGCGCTCGAACAACTGCACGCCCAGCCAGTCCTCCAGCAGCTTCACGTGGCGACCGATGGCCGGCTGGGTCACGTGCAGGACCTTGGAGGCCGCGACATAGCTGCCCAGCCGGGCGGCGGCCTCGAAGGCGCGGACGGCGTTGAGCGGTGGAAGGCGCTGGATGGACATGGGCCTGGACCTCGGTGAGAGCTGTTAATTTTTTTAATATCGAATGTAAGAAAATTGAGCTTTCCGCTCAATCACCTTTCTCCGAATATCCATCCCAGCAGCACCACAACAATCGGAGCCGATAACCCGGCCAGCGCTGCATCCGGCGTTTCTCTAGTCCTGCCAGAACAACTACAAGACCCCCCGCCCACCCGTGGGGAAGGAACCGGAGGTTTCACATGAGTGCCCTGCATAGCCTGCAGACGGCAGCGGTTTCGATCCGCTCCGTGCGCAAGGTCTACGGCGATCCGGCCAGCGGTCCCGTGGCGCTGAAATGCGTCGATCTGGACATCCGCGACAACGAATTCTTCACCCTGCTCGGCCCCTCCGGCTGCGGCAAGACCACCCTCCTGCGCATGATCGCCGGCTTCGAGTTCCCCACCGCTGGGGAAATCCGCCTGTACGGCGAGAACATCGCCGACCGCCCGCCTTTCGAGCGACCGGTGAACACGGTGTTCCAGCACTATGCGCTGTTCCCGCACATGACCATCGCCGAGAACCTGGCCTTCGGCCTGGAATCGCACCCGATGGGCAAGCGCATGGGCAAGGCGGAGATCGCCGAGCGCGTGCGTGAAATGCTCGCCCTGGTGCAGATGGAGCGCTTCGCCCAGCGCAAGCCGACCCAGCTCTCCGGCGGCCAGCAACAGCGCGTGGCCCTGGCCCGTGCGCTGGCGCCGCATCCCAAGGTGCTGTTGCTCGACGAGCCGCTTTCCGCGCTCGACCTCAAGCTGCGCCAGGCCATGCGTGAGGAATTGAAGGCGATCCAGGCCAAGACCGGCATCACCTTCATCTTCGTCACCCACGACCAGGAAGAAGCGCTGACCATGTCCGACCGCATCGCCGTGCTCTCCGAGGGCGAGGTGCAGCAGGTGGGCCGTCCTGACGACATCTACGAGCGCCCGCGTAACCGCTTCGTCGCCGACTTCATCGGCGAGACCAACTTCCTTCCGGCCCGCGTCGAGAACTTCATTGATGAGCGCGCGTACTACCGCATCGCCGGCGACCAGCTGATCGAGGCCGGTAGTCGCGAGGGCCTGAAGGTCGGCGCCGAGGTCACTCTGTCGATCCGTCCGGAACGCCTTCAACTGGTGAGCGAAGACGCGCCGACGGCGACGCCGTGCAGCATCGTCGCGCAGATCTACCTGGGCACCGACCTGCAATACCAGGTCAGCCTTGCCGACGGCACTCGCCTGACGGTCCGCGCGCCTAACAGCGCCGGCCAGCGTCAGCGGCTGGTGCCCGGGCAGCGTGCCGGGTTGCTGTTCGAGAAGGGCAGCGCCAGCGTCCTGGTGGACTGAGCGGGGGTGAGCATGAACGAGTTATCCACAACCGGCGGTTCGCTGGAGCGGCGCAAGGCGCTGCGCAGCTTCCTCGGCGTGTCGCCCGCGTTGATCTCCATCGGTCTGTTCCTGATCGTGCCGATCTTCATCGTGGTCGCCTACTCGCTGATGCAGGCCAACCCCTACGGCGGGGTGAACCAGCAGTTCAGCATCGACGCCTACGTGTCATTGCTGTTCGAGCGTCAGTTGGACGACAGCCTGGCCTTTGCCGACTCCTACCTGGTGATCGCGCTGCGCTCCATCGGCATCGCCGCTGCGACCACGCTCATCACCCTGCTGGTGGGCTTCCCGGTGGCGGTCTGGCTGGCGATGCAGCCGGCGCACCGGCGCGGTTTGTTGATCTTCCTGATCACCGTACCGTTCTGGGCCAATCTGCTGATCCGCACCTACGCCTGGATCCTGCTGCTGCGCGGCACCGGCGTGGTCAACGGCACCCTGATGAGCCTGGGCGTAATCCACCAACCGCTGGACCTGCTGTACACCGATGGCGCCGTGCTGCTGGGTCTGGTCTACACCTACGCGCCCTTTGTTGTGCTGCCGATCTACTCGACCCTGGAGAAGATGGACATGCGCCTGCTCGAAGCTGCCCAGGACCTCTACGCCGGGCGCATCCGCACCCTGCGCAAGGTCGTCCTGCCCATCGCCCGGCCGGGCATCCTCGCTGGCGCCATTCTCACCTTCGTGCCTTGCCTGGGCGCGATGATCGCCCCCGAGCTGCTCGGCGGCGGCACCAAGATGATGCTCGGCAACCTGATCTTCCGGCAGTTCAGCGATGCGCGGAACTGGCCCTTCGGCGCGGCCCTGTCGCTGGTGCTGATGGCCGCGGTGATGCTGGTGCTGATGTTCTATGCGATGCGCGCCGAGCGCCTGCGCATTGCCCGGGGAGGTGAATGATGCTTTCGCTGCTGTTCAAGCGCCGTCTCGGCGTACAGGACTTCCCCGGCTTCGGCGGGCTGAGCTTCCTGTTCTACCTGTACCTCTACGCGCCCATCGTGGTCCTGGTGGTGCTGTCGTTCAACGCCAACCAGTCCGCCACCGTGTGGACCGGCTTCAGCCTCGACTGGTACCGCGCCGCCTTCGCCAACCAGGCGCTGCGCCAGGCCGCCGGCAACAGTCTGCTGATTGCCGTGTGCGCCAGTGTGATCGCCACCGCGATCGCCACCCTGGCTGCGCTCGGCACCTCGCGTGGGGCCAAGTTCAAGGGCATGCGCCTGTCCATGGGTGCGATCATGCTGCCGCTGGTGCTGCCGGAAATCGTGGTCGGCGTCGCCACCCTGGCGCTGTTCTCCACCCTCGGCCTGTCCTTGGGCTACGGCAACCTGATCATCGCCCACACGGTGTTCTGCATTCCGTTCGCCTACCTGCCGATCCGCGCTCGGCTGAACGACATGGACCTGTCCCTGGAACAGGCTGCCGCCGACCTTTACGCCGGCCCCTGGCGGACCTTCCGCAAGGTCACCCTGCCACTGCTGACGCCGGGCATCGTCTCCGGGCTGATGCTGGCCTTCATCGTCTCGCTGGATAACTTCGTGATCTCGATGATGGTCTCCCAGGCCGGCACCACCACCTTGCCGATCTTCATCTTCGGCCTGCTGCGGATGGGCGTGACGCCCGACGTGAATGCGGTCTCGACCCTGATCCTCGGCGTTTCCGTGCTGTTCGTAACCTTGTCCTACCTGCTCGGCAAGAAAAAGGCCTGAGCCCACTCTCGGAGTTGAACATGAGCAAACTGATCGCTGCTGTAGGGGCCACACTTTCGCTGGGCCTGGCCGCCGGTGCACAGGCCGCCGAACAACTGAACGTGGTGAGCTGGAGCGGCTACTTCTCGCCGCCGATCCTGGAGAAGTTCGAGAAGGAAACCGGCATCAAGGTGACCGTGGATTCCTATGACTCCAACGAGACCCTGCTGGCCAAGTTGAAACAGGGCGGCACCGGCTACGATGTGGCCATTCCCTCGCACCAGTTCGTGCCGATCCTGGTGCAGGAGAAACTGCTGGAGCGCTTCGATCCCGTCAATCAGCCGTACTACGCGAATATCGAAGACAACCTGAAGAAACCCACCTGGGACCCGGAAGGCGCGTACGCCGTGCCCTTCATCTGGGGCACCACCAGCGTGGTCCTCGACGGTGCCAAGTACAGCGGCCCGGCCGACAGTTACTCGGTGCTGTTCACTCCGCCCAAGGAGCTGCAGGGCAGGATCAACATGTTCGACTCCTCCAGCGAAGTGATCGACACCGCCAGCCTCTACCTGGGCATCCCGCTGTGCAGCGAGGATCCCAAGCAGATGCAACAGGTGCTGACCCTGCTGAAGAACCAGAAGGGCTTCGTGAAGACGTACAGCTCCAAGGCCGGCTCGATCCGCGAAAACCTAGCCTCGGGCGAAGTCGACATGTCGATGTTCTGGGGCGGCTCGTCGATGCGGGCGCGTGAGATGAAATCCAGCCTGAAGTACCTCTACCCGAAAGAGGGCGTGATGGCCTGGGTGGACAACCTGGTGATCCCGGCTGGCGCGAAGAACCCTGAGAACGCGAAGAAGTTCATCGCCTTCCTCAGCCAGCCTGAGAACGCGGCGATGACCCAGAACTTCCTCAAGCACCAGAGCCCGATCAAGGGCGTGGAACCCTTCCTCGATGCCAGCCTCAAGGATGCGCCCGAGCTGCATATCCCAGAGGGCACCAAGGTGGTGTTCAGCAAGACCTGCGGCGAAGGCGCGATCCGCCTGGCCGATCGCATCTGGACCAACCTGATGCGCTGATTCCCTCAAGGGACCACGGCATAGCGATGCGCGCCTGCGCCCCTCGGTGCAGCGGCATCGCTCGGCCTGAAGAACGCAACAAGCCCCGCCATCGCGCGGGGCCGCTGAACCCGACTAAACCTTCCCGCCTGCGGGAAGCCCTGATGAAAAAGGCCGCGCTCCATGAGCCAGTACAAGCACAACAACGAACTCGTCCAGCTCCAGGCCCATGAGCTGGCCGAACGCATCCGCCAGCGCCAGGTATCCTGCCGCGAAGTCATGCAGGCGCATCTGGCGCAGATCGAGCGCTACAACCCGGCGGTCAACGCCATCATCAGCCTGCAGCCCGAAGAGCAACTGCTGGCCGAAGCCGACCAGCGCGACGCCGAACTGGCGCGCGGCGAGTACCGCGGCTGGATGCACGGCCTGCCGCATGCAGTGAAGGACTTGTCGCTGACCCGGGGCATCCGCACCACCCTCGGCTCGCCGCTGTTCCGCGACTATGTGCCCGAGCGCGACGGCATCATGGTCGAGCGCATCAAGGCTGCTGGCGCGATCATCATCGGCAAGACCAACACCCCCGAATTCGGCCTGGGTTCGCACAGCTACAACCCGATCTTCGGCGCCACCGGCTGCGCCTACGCACCGGAGCGCACGGCCGGCGGCAGCAGCGGCGGCGCGGCGGCGGCGCTGGCGCTGCAGATGGTGCCGGTGGCCGACGGCAGCGACATGATGGGCTCGCTGCGCAACCCGGCTGCGTACAACAACATCGTCGGATTCCGACCCTCCCAGGGCCGCGTGCCCTTCGACGACAGCGCTGACCTTTTCATCGACCAGCTCGGCTATGAAGGCCCCATGGGCCGCAACGTGCGCGATGTGGCGCTGCTGCTGTCGGTGCAGGCCGGCTTCGATGCGCGTGCACCGCTGTCCATCGCTGAATCCGGCGAGCAGTTCGCTGGCAGGCTGGAACGCGACTTCAAGGGCGCGCGTCTGGGCTGGCTGGGCGATCTCGGCGGCCACCTGCCGATGGAGCGCGGAGTGCTGGAGTTGTGCCGCAAGTCCTTCACCGATTTCGAAGCCATCGGCTGCCAGGTCGAAGACTCCACGCTGGGCTTCTCCGCTGAGCGCCTCTGGGACACCTGGCGCACCCTGCGCCACTGGATGGTCGCCGGCTCCCTGGGCGCGGCCTACACCGATCCGGCCAAGCGCGAGCAGCTCAAGCCCGAAGCCATCTGGGAAGTGGAGAACGGCCTGAAGCTCTCGGCCGTGGATGTGTTCCGCGCCTCCGCCGCGCGCAGCGACTGGTACCGCGCCATCAGCAAGCTGTTCGAGCGCTACGACTACCTGCTGCTGCCCAGCGCCCAGGTGTTCCCGTTCGACAAGACCTGGGACTGGCCGAAAGAGATCGCTGGAAAGTCGATGGACACCTACCACCGCTGGATGGAAGTTGTGATCCCGGCCACCCTGTCCGGTTGCCCGGTGGCCAACGTGCCGGTGGGCTTCAATGAACAGGGGCTGCCCATGGGCTTGCAGATCATCGGCCGGCACCACACCGACTTCGCCGTGCTGCAACTGGCGCACGCCTACGAGCAGGCCTCGCGTTGGTACCAGCGCTGCCCGCCGTCGCTACTCGCGCAGGACTGAACATTCGCCAGAAGGGGTGACACATGAACACCAGCTTCTTCCAGGATCTTCTGCAAAGCATCACCGAGCGAGGCCGGCAATTGCTGGAGTCGCGCGAGCCGCCGCCGGGCAATGCCCAGGCGTTGGCCGAGGCCAGCCGCAAGCTGATTTCCAGCCACGGTGAAGCCTCGGGCGTGGCGCTGGCGCAGCAGGTGCTGTGCGCCTACCGCGACTGCCCGCAGGCGCAGCAGAAGGCCTTCTTCGACATTCTCCTCAAGGACTTTTCGCCACCCCACGATGTGTTGGCCGAAGCCTGCCAGCGCTATCTGGACGACCCGTCGGCAAGCAATATCACGGCGCTGTTCCAGGCCAGCGAGCCGCCGCGCCAAGAGTTGTTCCGCCGGCTCAACCAGGCGCCGGGCGGCACCGCCGAGCTGATCGCCATGCGCCGCCTGCTGCTGCAGGAACTCAAGGGCAGGCCCGAACTGGCGGCGGTGGATCACGACCTGCAGCACCTGCTGGCCTCCTGGTTCAACCGAGGCTTCCTGGTGCTGCGACGGATCGACTGGTCGACCCCGGCGTCGATCCTGGAAAAGATCATCAAGTACGAAGCCGTCCATGCCATCAAGGACTGGGACGACCTGCGCAGTCGCCTGCAGCCGGCCGACCGCCGCTGCTTCGCCTTCTTCCACCCGGCACTGGCCGACGAGCCGCTGATCTTCGTCGAGGTGGCACTGACCCGCAGCATGCCCGGTGCCATTGCCGAGATTCTCGAACAGCACCCGGAGGCGCAGCCGGCAGAGGCGCCGGATACAGCGGTGTTCTACTCCATCAGCAACTGCCAGGACGGCCTGCGCGGCATCTCCTTCGGCAACTTCCTGATCAAGCAGGTGGTGGAGGAGCTGGCACGGGAGGTTCCCGGCTTGCGCCAGTTCGTCACCCTCTCGCCGGTGCCTGGCTTGCGCCGCTGGCTCGACAGCCTGGGTGATAACGCGCAACTGGGCGCGGCCGCTGCCGAATGCCTCAAGTCGCTCAAGCCGGACGCGCCGCCCCCGCCGCGTCTGGAGCAACCGCTGCTGGCCCTGGCCGCCGAGTACTTCCTGCACGCCAAGAACGGCGCCGGCCTGCCGCTGGACCCGGTGGCGCGCTTCCACCTCGGCAACGGCGCCCGCCTGGAACGCCTGAACTGGCGCGGCGATCTCTCCGCCACCGGCCTGCGCCAGGCCGCCGGGCTGATGGTCAATTACCGCTACGAGCTGCGCCAGATCGAGAAGAACCACGAAGCCTACGCCAACCAGGGTGCAGTCACGGCCTCCCCCGAGGTCCGCAAGCTGGCCACCCTGTCGGCGAAAACAAACCGCTAGGACTCACCATGAACCAGAGCCTTTTCGCCGAAGTCGGCAAACACCTGCCCAGCGACCTTTCCAAACCCTTCATCCGAACTTCGGACGGCGGCGGCTACAGCTATGCCGAGATGCTGCGCAGCACCTCGCAGTTCTCCCACGCGCTGGTGGAGCTCGGCGTGCAGCCGGGCGACCGCGTCGCCGTGCAAGTCGACAAGAGCCCCGAGACGGTGATGCTCTACCTCGCCGTGCTGCGTGTGGGCGCGGTCTACCTGCCGCTCAATAGCGGCTACACGGGCGAGGAATTGCGCTACTTCCTCGATGATGCCGAGCCCTCGCTGTTCGTCTGTGCACCGGCCTTCGAAGCGCAAGCCCGCGAACTTGCGCAGGCCAGCGGCGTGGCCCGCGTGGCGACCCTGGGCGATGCCGGCGACGGCTCGCTGATGGACGCGGTGCAAGGCAAGCCGGGTCGTTTTGCCGACGTGCCGCGCGCCTCTACCGACCTCGCCGCGATCCTCTATACCTCCGGCACCACCGGACGTTCCAAAGGGGCGATGATCAGTCACGGCAACCTGGTGTCCAACGCGCGCGCGCTGGTGGATTACTGGAAGATCAGCTCCTCCGACTGGCTGCTCCACGCGCTGCCGATCTTCCACATCCATGGCCTGTTCGTGGCCATCAACAGCCTGTTGATGGCCGGCGGATCGATGCTGTTCCTCGCCAAGTTCGACGCTGCGGAAATCCTTCGCCTGCTGCCGCAGGTGAACCTGCTGATGGGCGTGCCGACCTTCTACACCCGCCTGCTCGACCAGAGCGGCCTGACCCGCGAAGCGGTGGCGCACATGCGCCTGTTCATCTCCGGTTCCGCGCCGCTGACTGCCGAGACCCACAGGGCTTTCTTCGAGCGTACCGGCATGGCGATCCTGGAACGCTACGGCATGACTGAAACCGGCATGAATACTTCCAACCCGCTGGATGGCGAGCGTATCGCCGGCACCGTCGGCTTCCCGCTGCCGGGCGTCGAGCTGCGTATCACCGATCCGGGCGCGAGCGAAGCGACCGTGCTGCCCCAGGGCGAGCCGGGGATGATCGAGGTGCGCGGGCCGAACGTGTTCCAGGGCTATTGGCGCATGCCGGAGAAGACCGCCGAGGAACTGCGCGCCGACGGCTACTTCATGACCGGCGACATCGGCTTCATCGATGACAAGGGCTACGTGCAGATCGTCGGCCGCAGCAAGGACATGATCATCAGCGGCGGCTACAACGTGTACCCGAAGGAGCTGGAGCAGATTCTCGACACCCTGCCGGGCGTGGCCGAATCGGCGGTGATCGGCGTGCCGCACCCGGACTTCGGCGAAGGCGTCACCGCCGTGCTGGTGGCCACCAAGGATCACACGCCGAGCGAAGCGGAAATCCTCGCCGCCCTGAACGGCAAGCTGGCGCGCTTCAAGCAGCCCAAACGGGTGATGGTGGTCGACGCGCTGCCGCGCAACGTCATGGGCAAGGTGCAGAAGAACGTGCTGCGCGAGCAGTTCAAGTCGCTGTACAGCTGAGGCCTTGAGTTCGGAATGACTCCGCTCCCTCTCCCTGAAGGGAGAGGGGACTGTTAAGGGTGAAGGCAGGTAGTAGGAGTTCGCCGGAAATCTCGGAGGGGAAGCCCCACAACCATTGCCCACGAAAAAAGCCCCGCCAGTGCGGGGCTTTTGAGTGTCGGCAGGAGCCAGCAATCAGCGGACTTCGACCACCACCTTGCCCACTGCCTGGCGCGTGGCCAAGGCATTGATGGCATCGCTTGCGCGCTCCAGCGGGAAGGTCTGGGACACCAGCGGCTTGAGCTTGCCTTCGGCGTACCAGGCGAACAGTTGCTGGAAATTGGCCAGATTATCCTGGGGCTGGCGCTGGGCGAAGGAGCCCCAGAACACGCCGACCACCGAGGCGCCCTTGAGCAGCGCGAGGTTCACCGGCAGCTCGGGGATGCGGCCGCTGGCGAAACCCACCACCAGCAGGCGGCCGTTCCAGTTGATCGAGCGCACGGCGGCATCGAACAGGTCGCCGCCCACCGGGTCGTAGATCACGTCGGCGCCCTGGCCACCGGTGAGTTCCTTGACGCGATCCTTGAGGCTTTCCTCGCTGTAGTTGATCAGCGCATCGGCACCGGCGGCCTTCGCCACTTCCAGCTTCTCCGCGCTGCTGGCGGCGGCGATCACCCGGGCGCCCATGGCCTTGCCGATTTCAACTGCCGCCAGGCCGACGCCACCGGAAGCGCCAAGTACCAGCAGGGTTTCACCGGGCTGCAGGTTGGCGCGCTGCTTCAGGGCGTGCATCGAGGTGCCGTAGGTCATGCCGAAGGCGGCGGCGGAGTTGAAGTCGATGCCCTTGGGAATCGGCATCACGTTGTACGACGGCACCGCCACCTGCTCGGCGAAGCTGCCCCAGCCGGTCAGCGCCATCACTCGGTCGCCCGGCTTGAGGTGGCTGACCTTTTCGCCTACCGCCGCGACGACGCCAGCCGCTTCACCACCCGGGGAGAAGGGGAAGGGCGGCTTGAACTGGTACTTGCCTTCAATGATCAGGGTGTCGGGGAAGTTGACCGCTGCGGCGTGCACATCGATCAGGATTTCATTCTTCTTGGGTTCGGGGCTGGCGACTTCCTCCAGCACCAGGGTGTCGGCGGGACCGAAGGCTTTGCACAGGACGGCTTTCATCGCGGAGCTCCTTGGCGTGGGGCGCTGGCCCCGGGCATGTGGCCTTGCAGTGTAGGTGGGGGGCTCCTGGGGTCAATCAGCATGGCTGGGCCTGATGGAGCTGCATAAACGGAGGTCTTGGGGGCGGCCGCGCCTGTGGCTATGCTAGGCGCCATTCGTGCTGAGGATGATCCCGGTGAAAAGACTGACTGCAATGCTGCTGGTCCTGACCCTCCCCTTGCTGGCGATGGCCGAAGAGGAGGCCAAGGAAGGCGAGGCGCCCAAGGTTGCCTACATCGACCTGGTGCCGTCCCTGGTGGGCAACTACGGGCCGGGTCCGCGCCTGAAGTACTACAAGGCCGACATCTCCCTGCGGGTCACCGGCCCCGAAGCGGAGGAAAAGGTCACGCGTCATGAGCCGCTGATCCGCAATCAGCTGGTGATGCTGTTCTCCCAGCAGACCGACGAGACCCTGAACTCGTCCGATTCCAAGGAAAAACTGCGCCAGGAAGCCCTCAAGCAGGTGCAGCAGGTTCTGCATGGCGAGGAAGGCGCCCCCCTGGTGGACGACCTGCTGTTCAACAACCTGATCATTCAGCCCTGAGCCTTCTCCCACAGACAGGTGCGATTGCGCCCTTCGTGCTTGGCCCGGTAAAGCGCGGCGTCGCTGCGTGATACCAGGCTGTCGGGCTGGTCTTCGCGGGCCGGGTCGGAGACCGCGATGCCGATACTCAGGGTCAGTCGCCCGACCGGGCTGCCCGGATGATCGATATCCAGCTCGGCCACCTGTTCCATCACCCGGCTAGCCACATGCTGAGCGCCGTCTTCGGCGGTGTTGGCGAGGATGATGGCGAACTCTTCGCCGCCATAACGGCAGGCCACATCGCCTTCGCGTTGCAGGCTCTGCTGCAGGGCCTGGGCGACCCGGCGCAGGGCGTCGTCACCGGCCTGGTGGCCGAGCCGGTCGTTGAATGCCTTGAAGTGATCCACATCCAGCATCAGCAGTGCCAGCGGCGCGCCGAGACGGCGCAGGCGGCGCCATTCGCCGTTCAGCTGGCGGTCGAAGTAGCGGCGGTTGTAAAGGCCGGTCAGGCCATCCTGCTGGGACAACCGTTGCAGGCGCGCTTCCAGTTCCAGGCGTTCGCGATTGTCGCGGGAGACGCCAATCAAGTAGTCGCGGCCGTTCAGGCTCACCAGCTGGGCGCTGATCTCCGCTGCCTGGAGGCTGTCGTCGGCGCGGCGCATCTCGCGCTGGAAGATGCCCGAGTCGCCATCCCGGCGGGCCTGGCGCACCAGTTCCAGCCAGGTGTGGAAGCCTGGCAGCAGTTGCTCCGGGTCCTCCTTCAGCAGGTGACGGAAGGCTTCGGCGCTGTAGCCGAGGCTGGCGTGGGTGGCCCGGTTCATGTGCAGGATCTCGCGGCTGGCGAGGTCGAAGATGAACAGGCCATCCTGGCTGAAGTCGGTCAGGTCGAGGACCAGTTGCAGGCGCTCGCGGCTTTCGTTCAGGTCCTGCTCGGCATGCTCGCGCTGGCTGACTTCATCATTCAGGCGTCGGTAGCCATCCTGCAGGGCGCTGGCACGGCGGGCGTTCTCCAGCGCCAGGGCGAGGGCGGCGACCAGCAGCAGGCTGGTGAGCAGGCTGGCACCGAGTGCCACCTGGGGCAGGGGCGAGCTGAGCTGTTCCACCAGTTTGCGGGTGGGTGAGAGCTGCAGGGCGAAGTTGCTGTTGTTGAGCAAGTGCAGCGGGACTCGCTGGCTGAGCGAGGTCAGGCTATCCGGCTGCTCCTGCTGGTAGATGGACTGGCCGGATTCCAATAGCTGCACGCTGAAGTCGCTGTTGTCGAGGCTGGCGAGGAGCGCGTCCATCAACGGCTCGACACGGAAGACGCCCTGGAGGAAGCCGTCGAAGGCGTGGTCGCCCTGTTCATCCTTGATGTAGAGCGGGGTGTAGAGCACGAAGCCGCGCCCGCCCTGGACCAGGGGGAAGCTGTTGGACAGTTGCGCCTCACCACTGGCCTTGGCCTGCATGGCGAGGTTGAAGTTGGGATGGTTGCGGGTCAGGCGGAAACCGATCGCCGCCTCGTTGCCCTTCTCGGGCAGCACCCAGCGCATGCGCAGGTCAGCGCCCATCCACTGGATGGACTGGTAACCGGGGAAGTGCTCCATGGCGAAGTTGGCTTCCAGGGTCCATTCGTCACGCGGAATCCGGTCCTGATGGTTCCACAGCAGTGCCATGCGGCGCAGGCCCTCGACTTCGTCCACCAGATTGTTTTCCAGTTCGGCGGCCAGAGCGCGAGCCTGGTAGCCGACGCGGTCGCGGATGCGCTCCTGCTGGGAATTTTCCATCTGTTTCCAGAGCAGCAGGCTGGTGCCGCACAGCGCCAGGAAGAGCAGGGCGAGTGTCGTTCGGACCAGCCAGGCGGGATGAGGATGCGACATGGGGGCGCCCCGGGGAATTCCCCTCCGTCATAGCACAGGGCCATGTTCGACTCAACGCAGGGCGAGTACCCCGGCCCATTCTTCTTCGGTTACCGGCATTACCGACAGGCGGCTGCCTTTCTGCACCAGCGGCATGCCGGACAACACCGCCTGCTGGCGTATCTGGCCAAGGGAGATGACCTGCGGAAATGCCTCGACGAACTCCACGTCCAGGGCGCTCCAGGGGTTCTTCTCCGGGCTGGCCTTGGGATCGTGGTAGTGGCTCTGCGGGTCCAGCGCGGTGGGGTCCGGATAGACCTCTCCCGCGATCCGCGCAATGCCGGCGATGCCCGGTTCCGGGCAGCTCGAGTGATAGAAGAAGAACAGTTCGCCCGGGCGCATGGCACGCATGAAGTTGCGCGCCTGGTAGTTACGCACGCCGTCCCAGCGTGCCTTGCCCAGGCGCTGCAGGTCGTGGATGGAAAGTTCGTCGGGTTCGGATTTCATCAGCCAGAAAGGCATGAACTTTGCTCCTGTACGTTCGTCCTTAATTGGGGCTTCCAAGCTTGGAATCTGGCCGACAGCCGGTTGGCGTCATAAATTGCGTGTTCGCTCACGTTGCCGGAAAATGCCGCGCTTTAAGCTGCTGCCGCCGTACGGTCAAAACCAAAACAACAATTCGCCATCGGTCATCGCGCGAAGTTTGCCTGCAAGGGGGAGGCAATCGATGAAACGCAAAAAGCCAGACATCCTCTGGGTATTGGTCATCATTTTCGGCCTGGGTGTAGTTACCACCGGTTACACCCAGAGTCTGTGGGAACGCCAGAGCAGCGCGCCCATCAATCTGACCCAACAGCCCTGATCCTATCCCGACCGGCACCGCAAGGACCGCGGTGCCGCCGTCAGCCTACTCAGTACCAGCCTCTGTCCGTTACGGTCGCCTGCAAGGCCACGTCCCAGCTGGCCAGCTCCAGCCTGTCCACTTTCTGGCATTCATGCGCCAGGCCCAGCAGGGTCGGTTTGCGCCATTGGCGTCGGCGTGCCAGGTAGGCCAGGCTGCGGTCGTAGAAGCCGCCGCCCATTCCCAGGCGTCCGCCGAATTCATCGAAGCCCACCAGGGGCATCATGACCAGGTCCAGTGCCCAGACCTTGCGCTGCTGCGCCTGATTGGCGCGCGGTTCGAGGATGCGGAAGCGATTCTTCTGCAGCCGTTCGCCCGGCAGCAGTCGCTGGAACACCATCTTTTCCCGTGGCCAGGCATTGAGCACTGGCAGGTAGGCGCGCTTGCCCCGGCGCTGGGCTTCACGCAGCAGCGGGCGGGGGTCGATCTCGCCGTTGGTGGGCAGATAGAGGGCGACATGCCGCGCGCGGCGGAACAGCGGATCCTGCGCGAGCTGGCGGTACAGGGCCTTGGCGGCCTGTTTCTGCTGAAGGGGGGTGAGTGCGCGACGGGCCTGGCGGAGCAGGCGGCGCAGGCTCTGGCGGGAGTGGGATCCGGCGCAGATCATGAAAGAAATAGACTCCCCGGTCGTGCCGCTGTCGGGTTAGCCCTTGAACCCGAAAGTTCAAGGTGGAGGCTGCAGGAGGCGTTAAGGCTTTCCGTCAGGCGGACATGCACACCGGCCTCAACTTGCAACCCCCGTGGTTGCATTTATCGGCTCAGGGACATCACCGACTGGCCAACACACCAGGGAGCTGGCGGCGAGTATACCCCAAGAACCATTCAGGAAACTGCTGTGCGTCGGTCCGGCTGCGTCAAAAAACGTCAAGGAGCGTCACTTTGCCGTGTCCGGGCGATGCTCAGGCCTGCTGTGCGTCCGGATCGGCGGCCAGGGCGTGGTCGACACGCTCCAGCAGGTCACGTACCCGCTCGCGGGTGGAGGTGGCTTCCTGGTCCAGGCGCTGCTGCTTGTGCAACAGGTCGTGGGTGATGTTCAGCGCAGCCATCACGGCGATGCGGTCGGCGCCGATGACTTTCCCGCTGGAACGAATCTCGCGCATCTTTCCGTCCAGGTAACGGGCGGCGCTTTCCAGGTTGGCGCGCTCGTCCGCGGGACAGGCGATGCAGTATTCCTTATCGAGGATTTGGACGGTGACGGTGTTGGACTGGGTCATGAATCCTGCTCCAGGGCTTTCAGGCGCGAAATCATCGCTTCGACCTTGAGCCGGGCCATTTCGTTCTTTTCGATCAGATGAGCGCGTTCTTCACGCCAGGCCTTCTCGCTGGCAAGCAGGAGCCGGTTCTGGGCCTTGAGCTGCTCGACACGCTGGATCAGCAGTTCCAGCTTGGCTGTCAGTGCATGCAGTTCGGCGTCTTCCATGGGCTATCTACTTGGTGAGGAGTGACCGGGACTATATAGGATCGACGCGAGGAAGGGTCAAACCCATAACTGCCGGTGCGAATTGTCGCAGGTACGCAGATAGGGCGTCGTGGCCGGGCGGCCAATGCTGCCTTCAGGGCGCCAGGCTGCTAGGATACGAGGCCGTCATTCTAGTGATTGCGCCTTCTGGCGCCTAGCCACCCTTATGTCCAGTTCGAATTCTCCCTACAACGCTTTCGCTGCGCTTCTGGCCACCTCCGGCCAGCCGGTTTCCCCCGCCGAACTGCATGGCATGCTGCTTGGTCGCAGCTGCGCCGGTGCCGGTTTCGAGCCCGAGCCCTGGCTGGTCGACGCCGAGGAGCTGCTCGGCAGCGCACCCCAGGACAGTCTGCGCCAGGCCCTGATCGGCCTGCAGGAAATGGTCAAGAGCGAGCTGACCGGCACCGAAATGGCCGTGGTCCTGCTGCTGCCCAGCGACGACGCGCCGCTGGCCGAACGCGCCGCCGCCCTCGGCCAATGGTGCCAGGGCTTCCTCGGTGGCTTCGGCCTGACCGCCCGCGAGGGCGCGCTGTCCGGCGAGGCTGTGGAAGTGCTCCAGGACCTCGCCTCGATCGCCCAGGTGCAGAGCGCCCTGGAAGACTCCGACGACGGCGAGAGCGACTATATGGAAGTGATGGAGTATCTGCGCGTGGCGCCCCTGCTGCTCTTCGCCGAGTGCGCCAAGCCCGCCGCGCCAGCTGCCAAACCCTCGTTGCATTGACCCTTGTGGCGGGCACGTGCCCGCCCTGAAGGAGCGCGCATGACCCGTATCCCCAAGGCCGAATACGCCCGTCGCCGCAAGGCGCTGATGGCGCAGATGGAAGCCAACAGCATCGCCATCCTGCCCGCCGCGCCCGTGCATATCCGCAATCGCGACGTCGAGCACGTCTATCGCCAGGACAGTGACTTCCAGTACCTCAGCGGCTTCCCCGAGCCCGAAGCGGTGCTGGTGCTGATTCCCGGCCGCGAGCATGGCGAGTACGTGCTGTTCTGCCGCGAGCGCGATCCGGAGCGTGAACTCTGGGACGGCCTGCGCGCTGGCCAGGAAGGCGCCATCCGCGACTTCGGCGCCGACGACGCGTTCCCCATCGGTGATATCGACGACATCCTGCCCGGCCTGATCGAAGGGCGCAGCCGCGTCTACTACTCCATCGGCACCAACACCGAGTTCGACCAGCACCTCATGGAGTGGGTCAACACCATCCGCTCCAAGGCCCGCCAGGGCGCCCAGCCGCCGAAGGAATTCGTCGCGCTCGATCACCTGCTGCACGACATGCGCCTGTACAAGTCGGCGGCGGAAGTGAAGGTCATGCGCGAGGCCGCAGAAGTGTCTGCCCGTGCTCACGTGCGCGCCATGCAAGCCTCTCGCGCCGGCCTGTACGAATACCACCTGGAAGCCGAGCTGGAATATGAGTTCCGCAAGGGCGGCGCGAAGATGCCGGCCTACGGCTCCATCGTCGCCGCCGGCAAGAACGCCTGCATCCTGCACTACCGCGAGAACGATGCGCCCCTGAAGGATGGCGACCTGGTGCTGATCGACGCCGCCTGCGAGCTCGACTGCTACGCCAGCGACATCACACGCACCTTCCCGGTCAGCGGCCGCTTCAGCCCCGAGCAGAAGGCCATCTACGAACTGGTGTTGAAGTCCCAGGAAGCCGCCTTCCTCGAAATCGCCCCCGGCAAGCACTGGAACGAAGCCCATGAGGCCACCGTGCGGGTCATAACCGCCGGACTGGTGGAGCTTGGCCTGCTCAAGGGCGATGTCGATGAACTGATCGCTTCCGAAGCCTACAAGGCCTTCTATATGCACCGCGCTGGCCACTGGCTGGGCATGGACGTGCACGACGTCGGCGAATACAAGGTCGGCGGCGAGTGGCGCGTGCTGGAGCCCGGCATGTCGATGACCGTCGAGCCCGGCATCTATATCGGCGCCGACAACCAGGACGTGGCGAAGAAGTGGCGCGGCATTGGCGTGCGCATCGAGGACGATGTGGTGGTGACCAGGACCGGCTGCGAAATCCTCACCGGCGGCGTGCCCAAGACCGTGGACGAAATCGAGGCGCTGATGGCCGCTGCGCGCAGCCAGGCCGCCTGACATGCACCACAGCCAAGTCGCAATCATCGGCGGCGGACTGGTCGGCGCCAGCCTCGCCCTGGCGCTGCAGGAAGGCGCCAGGGCGCGGGGCTGGAAGATCGTCCTGATCGAGCCCTTCGCCCCCGGCAACAGCTTCCAGCCCAGCTACGATGCCCGTTCGTCCGCGCTGTCCTTCGGCAGCCGGCAAATCTACGAGCGGCATGGCCTCTGGCAGACCATCGCCCAGCGCGCCGAACCCATCCTGCAGATCCACGTTTCCGATCGCGGACGCTTCGGCGCCGCCCGCCTCGCCGCCATGGAAGAGGGTGTGCCGGCGTTGGGCTATGTGGTGGAGAACGCCTGGCTCGGCCAGTGCCTCTGGCAGGCCCTGGACGAGGACGTGGTGACCTGGCACTGCCCGGCCGAAGTGGTCGGCATGCAGGCTCTGGAGGGTGGCTACCGCCTAACCCTGAATGACGAGACCCAGCTCGACTGCGACCTCGCGGTGCTGGCCGATGGCGGCCGCTCAGGTCTGCGCGAACAGTTGGGCATCGGCGTGCGCCGCACCCCTTACCAGCAGACCGCGCTGATCGCCAACGTCAGCCCGCTGGAGTCCCACCGTGGCCAGGCATTCGAACGCTTCACCGATGACGGCCCGATGGCCCTGCTGCCGCTGCCGGAGAATCGCTGTGCGCTGATCTGGAGCCGCCCTGGCGACGACGCCGAACGCCTGGCCCGACTGGACGAGCGGCGCTTCCTCGACGAACTGCAGGCAACCTTCGGCTATCGCCTGGGGGCATTCCAGCAGGTCGGCGCGCGCCACCTCTATCCGCTGGAGCTGGTGGAAGCCGAAGAGCAGGTACGCTCCAATCTCGTGGTGCTGGGCAACGCCGCCCACAGCCTGCATCCCATTGCCGGCCAGGGCTACAACCTGTCGTTGCGTGACGCCCAGGCTCTGGCCGAGGCACTGCTGGCCAGCGACCGGCTGCCAGGCGACTTCGCCACCCTGCAGGGCTACGTGCAGCGTCAGCGCCTGGACCAGAACCTCACGGTGGGCTTCTCCGACCAGGTGACCCGCCTCTTCTCCAACGCCGAGCCGCTGCTGGCCGCCGGACGCAACCTGGGCCTGCTCGGCCTCGACCTGCTGCCGCCGGCCAAACGCTGGTTCGCCCGCCAGGCCATGGGCCTGGGCACGCGCCCGGACTGACCGGGTGTGCCTCGAACGGACACACAGGGAGCCTCAAGGCCTGATATGGAATTGCGCGCGGATCTGATCATCGTTGGCGCCGGCATGGTCGGCAGTGCACTGGCCCTGGCGCTGAAAGACAGTGGCCTGGACATCCTGCTGATCGACGGCAGCCCGCTCAGCGTCAAGCCATTCGAACCGACCGCGGCCTTCGAGCCTCGCGTCAGCGCCCTGTCCGCCGCCAGCCAGCGCATCCTCCTGCGCCTGGGCGCCTGGCCGGGCGTGCTCGCGCGGCGCAGCAGCCCCTATTCCGAAATGCGTGTCTGGGACGGCTCCGGTACCGGACAGATCCACTTCTCCGCCTCCAGCGTGCATGCCGAGGTATTGGGCCACATCGTCGAGAACCGCGTGGTCCAGGACGCGCTGATGGAACCCCTGCACGACAGCGGTATCGGCCTGATGCCCGGTGCGCGCCTGGAACGCCTGCGCCGCTCCGGTGACGACTGGCTGTTGACCCTGGTGGACGGCCGCGAACTGCGCGCGCCCCTGGTAGTCGCCGCCGACGGCGCCAACTCGGCGGTGCGCCGCCTGGCCGGTTGCGCCACCCGCGAGTGGGATTACCTGCACCACGCCATCGTCACCAGCGTGCGTTGTGCCGAACCGCACCAGCGCACCGCTTGGCAGCGTTTCACCGATGACGGCCCGCTGGCCTTCCTGCCCCTGGAGCGAGGAGGCGAGCACTGGTGCTCCATCGTCTGGTCGGTGACCCCGGCCGAGGCCGAGCGCCTGATGGCCCTGGACGATGCCGTCTTCTGCAGCGAGCTCGGCCGTGCATTCGAATGGCGCCTGGGCGAGGTGCTCGGCGCCGATCCGCGCCTGTGCATCCCGCTGCGTCAGCGCCACGCCAAACGTTATGTGGAAGAGGGCCTGGCCTTGATCGGCGATGCCGCCCACACCATCCATCCGCTGGCAGGGCAGGGGGTCAACCTCGGCTTCCTCGATGCTGCGGTGCTGGCCGAAGTCCTGCTGCATGCCAATGCCCGTGGCGAGCGTCTGGCCGACGAGCGTGTGCTGGGCCGCTTCGAGCGCCGGCGCATGCCCCACAACCTGGCGATGATGGCGGCGATGGAAGGCTTCGAACGGCTGTTCCAGGCCAATCCGCTGCCACTGCGCTGGCTGCGCAACAGCGGCCTCAAATGGGTCGACGGCATGCCCGAGGCCAAGGCGCTTTTCGTGCGCCAGGCGCTGGGGCTGTCCGGGGATCTGCCGGACCTGGCGAAAGCCTGACCGACCCGGCGCGGGTGATGGTGTTTCCGCGCGCCCAACGTCGTTTCTTCTCAATCGCTAGCAGGGTTGCGTGACGCGTATTTTCGCGGTTTGGCACTGCGCTGGACCCAACGGGTGACATTGCCCTCGTTGTCGAACCTGTTGGCGGACACTGATCGCGCGCTCCCAGGACAACAAGTCCGTCCGGACTGAGCAAAGCAACCCTTGAAGTGGAGGGTTCCGTCAACTTCTCCCCGAGCATTCGAAAGCACCAGGCGGCCAGGCTGGATATGCCCTGGTGAAACCATTGTCTTCCTGAGCGCTGTGCCTACCGGTCTTTAAGATATGGCTGACAAGGATGGGTTTTATACTTTAGCGCGCTCTACCAGTTCCGAGGCAGGACTGGTTTGTTGTCTGTAATGTAATGGGAGTGGAGTTAGGTTGAAAAGTCAGTTGGCGCTGCGAGTGATGCTCGCCTCTATAGGATTGATGTTTTCTTGGGATGCATTGGCACTTTGTACCAGTGATAAACCTTTGATCAATATTGAGTTCCCCGGGATTATGGATATTCAGGGTGATGCTCCCGTGGGAACTGTAATTGCCAAATCAAGAGCTGCGCACACTGTGACTTGCCGCCCGCCAGTCCTGGAGCTTGGCCAATATACGATGGCTATCTACCTGTCTGCGGACAATGCTGTATCGGGTGGACCCGTAGACGGTTTGTATGCGGTGGTGCCAACTGGAACACCGGGAATTGGGCTGCGTTGGGTCAATACGACATCTCAAGCAGGTCCCAAAGCCATGACAAACACCAGACTTAACGATACGTCCACTCAAAGAGGTATCCGACATCCATCCGAAGATGTCACCAGCATCGAAGTTCATTACTTTGAAGAGGAATTCGAATTGGTGAAAACGGGTAAATTGCTAATGGGGGGGAATCTATTCACCATTCCACCGATTTCATTGAAACAGGCAGGCGGCAATAATATTCGTCCTGATGAACCGGTTTATACCATCTCCTTCCCTGGTTCCATGGTTGTTACCAGTGCCTCTTGCTCGTTGGTCAAGGATGTCGTCAAGGTAGATATGAAGGAAGTCGCGAGCAGTGATTTTTCAGGTGCAGGCAGCACGACAGAAGAAATCCCGTTCTCAATTGATTTTGATTGCATATCGGGGGCCAGGATCAATCTGGAGTTCGACGGTACCCTGCAGATTCAGCAGTTCCCTGGCGCCATCAGCCTTTCTAGCGATTCAACTGCAGAGGGTGTCGGTATTCGTATCACCAACCAGGAGTCCGGCCAGCCGGTGACGTTTGGAAAACCCATGTTCATGCGGGAGGCAGTTGAAGGTAAACAATCTCTCGACTTCTCGGCCAGCTATCTCCAAACGGATCGGCATATAACACCCGGAGCGGCAAACGGGGCGCTCACCTTCATCGCGACGTACCTGTGAATCCCGGCCGTTGCGCAGTGGCGTGTTTGGTTTTCAGCTTGGGAAACAACCCGACATCGAAAAGATTTCCCGCCCACAACTGAGGTTGACTATCATTCAGCCTTTGTCGCCACACAAGAGGCTCCTGCAATGCGGGTACGTAAGTCCCTTTTCGCGCTCCTGGCGCTGTCCGCCGCCGCTGTTTCGGCCCAGGCCGCCGATGAAGTGGTGGTCTACTCCTCGCGGATCGATGAGCTGATCAAGCCGGTATTCGATGCCTACACCGTCAAGACGGGCGTGCAGATCAAGTTCATCACCGACAAGGAAGCTCCGCTGATGCAGCGGATCAAGGCCGAGGGCGATAACGGCGTAGCCGATCTGCTGCTAACCGTGGACGCCGGCAACCTCTGGCAGGCCGAGCAGATGGGCATCCTTCAGCCGTTCACCTCGCCGACCATCGACGCCAACATTCCGCCCCAGTACCGCGCCGGCAGCCATGCCTGGACCGGTCTGTCGCTGCGCGCGCGGACCATCGTCTATTCCACCGAGCGAGTGAAGCCGGAAGAGCTGTCCACCTACGAGGCGCTGGCCGACAAGAACTGGGAAGGCCGCCTCTGCCTGCGTACCGCGAAGAAGGTCTACAACCAGTCCCTGACCGCCACCCTGATCGAAACCCATGGCGCGGCCAAGACCGAGGAAATCCTCCAGGGCTGGGTGAACAACCTGGCCACCGACGTGTTTGCCGACGATAACGCCGTGATCCAGGCGGTGGATGCCGGCCAGTGCGACGTGGGCATCGTCAATACCTACTACTACGGCCGCCTGCACAAGGAAAACCCGGAGCTGCGGGTGAAGATCTTCTGGCCGAACCAGGCTGATCGCGGTGTGCACGTCAACCTGTCGGGCGTCGGCCTGACCAAGCACGCGCCGCACCCCGAGGCCGCCAAGGCCCTGGTGGAGTGGATGACCACCGACGAGGCGCAGAGCCTGTTCGCCGGCATCAACCAGGAGTTCCCGGCCAACCCGAAGGTCAAGCCGTCGGATGAAGTCGCCGCCTGGGGCAGTTTCAAGGCCGACACCATCCCGGTGGAAGTGGCCGGCAAGCGCCAGGCCGAGGCCATCAAGATGATGGATCGCGTCGGCTGGAACTGATCCACCGCACTGCCGCTATACTCGACGCCCCGGCCAGTCCGGGGCGTCCTGTTTCGATCCCCGAGAGGTTTGCGTGGCCCATCCCGCCCAGCGTCGCTGGTATCCCATCAGCTTTGCCGTCGCCTTCCTGGTTCTGCTGCCCCTGAGCGTCCTGCTGCTGTCCTGGGGCGAAGTGGATGGGGAAATCTGGTCCCACCTGTGGGACACCCAGATGCCGCGCCTGCTGGGCAATACCCTGGTGCTGGTCACGGGCGTGTCGGTGGGCGTGACCGTGATCGGCGTCAGCCTGGCCTGGCTTACCAGCCTCTGCGAATTCCCCGGCCGGCGCTGGCTGGACTGGGCGCTCATGCTGCCCTTCGCCGTACCGGCCTACGTGCTGGCTTTCGTCTTCATCGGCCTGTTCGATTTCTCCGGCCCGGTGCAGACCCTGCTCCGCGAGTGGTTCGGCAGTGGTCTGCGATTGCCGCGGGTGCGCTCGACCGGTGGGGTGATCACGGTGCTGGTGCTGGTCTTCTATCCGTACGTCTACCTGCTGGCCCGCGCCGCGTTCCTGGCCCAGGGCAAGGGGCTGATGGAAGCCGCCCGGGTGCTTGGGCAATCGCCCTGGCAGGCGTTCTGGCGGGTCGCCCTGCCCATGGCGCGACCGGCCATCGGCGCCGGCCTGGCCCTGGCGGTCATGGAAACCCTGGCGGACTTCGGCGCCGTGGCAGTGTTCAACTTCGACACCTTCACCACTGCCATCTACAAGACCTGGTACGGCTTCTTCAGCCTCTCCAGCGCCGCCCAGCTGGCCAGCCTGCTGCTGCTCGGCGTCTGCCTGGTGCTCTATGGCGAGCGCCGCGCCCGGGGCGCCAGCCGCCCGGCCAGCGAGCGGCCCCGGGGCAAGGCCCTTTACCACCTGCACGGGATCAAGGCCCTGGCGGCGACCTTCTGGTGCTCCCTGGTATTCGCCTGCGCCTTCGTCATTCCCATGCTGCAACTGCTGGTGTGGTTCTGGCAGCGTGGCCGCTTCGACCTCGACGAGCGCTACGCCGGGCTGATCCTGCACACCCTCTACCTCGGCGGCATGGCCGCGCTGCTCACCGTCTGCGTGGCACTGCTGCTGGCTTTCGCCCGCCGCCTGGCGCCGGCCCGACCGGTGCGCGCCGCCGTCGGCCTGGCCAACCTCGGCTACGCGCTGCCGGGCTCCGTGCTGGCGGTGTCCCTCATGCTCGCCTTCAGCTACCTCGATAAACACCTGGTGATCCCCCTGTCCGGCTGGCTCGGCGGTGCCGGCAAGCCGCTGCTGCTGGGCAGCCTCGGCGCGCTGCTGCTGGCCTACCTGGTGCGCTTCATGGCGGTGGCCTACGGTCCGCTGGAAAACGGCCTCGCGCGCATCCGTCCGTCGCTGCCGGAGGCTTCCCGCAGCCTCGGCGTCGGCGGCCCGGCGCTGTTCTTCCGTGTCTACCTGCCGTTGCTGGTGCCGGGTACCCTGAGCGCCGCGTTGCTGGTGTTCGTCGACGTCCTCAAGGAAATGCCCGCCACCCTGCTGATGCGTCCCTTCGGTTGGGACACCCTGGCCGTACGCATCTTCGAAATGACCAGCGAAGGGGAATGGGCCCGCGCCGCATTGCCCGCCCTGACCCTGGTGCTGGTCGGCCTGCTGCCGGTGATCGGCTTGATACGCCGTTCGGCACGACGGATCGGCCACTGAACGCGGTGGGACAAGGGGTGGCGAGTTCGGCGCAGGCAGGGCTCGATGGCAATTTGCTAATACGCGACCACACTTTTTGCTGACTGCCAGCCGGAGTGTCCACTGCCCTACCTTGCGGCTACAATGCGCGCCATTCGTTGCGGCCCCCCAGCTGCGGCAGCGGATGATCCCGCGCCCAAGGTCCGCCGCATCCTCGCCAAGCCCGGAAGGAGAAACCCATGGGACAGCGCACTCCATTGCACGACCAGCACCTGGCGCTGGGAGCCAAGATGGTCGATTTCGGCGGCTGGGACATGCCGCTGCACTACGGTTCCCAGGTGGAGGAGCACCACCAGGTGCGCCGCGATTGCGGCGTCTTCGATGTCTCCCACATGACCGTCGTCGACGTGTCCGGCGCCCAGGCCAAGGCCTGGCTCCAGTACCTGCTGGCCAACGATGTCGAGCGCCTGCAAACCCCCGGCAAGGCCCTGTACAGCGCCATGCTCAATGAGCAGGGCGGAGTGATCGACGACCTGATCGTCTACCTCACCGGCTTCGGCTATCGCCTGGTGGTCAATGCAGCCACCCGCGACAAGGATCTGGCCTGGATGCAGGCCCACAGCCAGGGCTTCGACGTCCGGCTCGACGAGCGTGCCGACCTGGCCGTGCTGGCTATCCAGGGCCCCAGCGCCCGCACCAAGGTGGCCGAGCTGGTGAGCACCGAGCGCGCGTCGCTGATCCACGAACTGAAACCCTTCCAGGGCCTGCCGGAAGGCGACTGGTTCGTTGCCCGCACCGGTTACACCGGTGAAGACGGCCTGGAAATCATGCTCCCCGCCGATCAGGCCGCCGGCTTCTTCAACGAACTGGTGGGCGCCGGCATCGCCCCCATTGGCCTCGGCGCCCGCGACACCCTGCGCCTGGAGGCCGGCATGAACCTCTACGGCCAGGACATGAGCGAAGAGGCCTCCCCGCTGGTGTCCAACATGGCCTGGACCGTTGCCTGGGAACCCGAAACCCGTGACTTCATCGGCCGTCAGGCCCTCGAAGCAGAACGCGCCACCGGCGTGGCCAGCAAGCTGGTCGGCCTGGTGCTGGAAGAGCGCGGTGTGCTGCGTGCCCATCAGGTGGTACGGGTAGAGGGCGTGGGCGAGGGCGAGATCACCAGTGGCAGCTTCTCCCCGACCCTGAACAAATCCATCGCCATGGCGCGGCTGCCGATGGCCGCCGGCGAGCGTGCCGAAGTGGAAATACGCGGCAAGTGGTTCCCGGTACGCATCGTGCGGCCGAACTTCGTGCGCAATGGCAAAGCCTTGATCTAAATTTGCAGGCGGGCCATCCGCCACAGTCTCTGAGGAATTCGACATGAGCAACATCCCCGCTGAACTGCGTTACGCCCCCAGCCACGAGTGGGCCCGTCTGGAAGCCGATGGCATCGTTACCGTGGGCATCACCGACCATGCCCAGGAAGCCCTGGGCGACGTGGTATTCGTCGAGCTGCCGGAAGTCGGCAAGACCCTGGCCGCTGGTCAGGAAGCCGGCGTGGTGGAGTCGGTGAAGGCCGCTTCCGACATCTACGCGCCGATCGGCGGTGAAGTGATCGCCGTGAACGAAGGCGTCAGTGATGCCCCCGAGAGCGTCAACAGCGATCCGTACGGCTCCTGGTTCTTCAAGCTCAAGCCGAGCAACGTCGCCGAGCTGGACAAACTGCTCGATGCCGCCTCCTACAAGGCAGCCGCCGACGCCGATAGCTGATTCACCCGCTATCCTTCAAAAAGCCTCGCTAGTCGAGGCTTTTTGTTTTTTGATGCGGCCAAACGAGGTTCTGCCCATGTCCCAGATGCCCTCGCTGTCCCAGCTCCAACAGCCCGATGCCTTCCTCCGTCGCCACCTGGGGCCGGACGAGGCGGAGCAGCGGGCCATGCTTGAGGCCATGGGCCTCGACAGCCTCGATGAGCTGATCGTGCAGACGGTGCCGCCGGCGATCCGCCTCAATCGCCCACTCGATCTGCCGGCGGCACTGGACGAACAGCAGGCCCTGGCCAAGCTGCGCGGCTACGCTGACCAGAACCAGTTGTGGACCAGCCTGATCGGCATGGGCTACTACGGCACCATCACCCCCACGGTGATCCTGCGCAACGTGCTGGAAAACCCCGGCTGGTATACCGCCTACACCCCCTACCAACCGGAGATCGCCCAGGGCCGGCTGGAAGCGCTGCTGAACTTCCAGCAACTGACCATCGACCTCACCGGCCTCGACCTCGCCAGTGCATCCCTGCTGGACGAAGCCACCGCCGCCGCTGAAGCCATGGCGCTGGCCAAGCGCGTGGCGAAGTCGAAGAGCAACCTGTTCTTCGTCGACGAGGATTGCCACCCGCAGACCATTTCCGTGGTGCAGACCCGGGCCCAGGCCTTCGGCTTCGACCTGGTGGTGGACCATGTGGATAACCTGGCCCAGCACCAGGTATTCGGCGCGCTGCTGCAGTATCCGGACACCCACGGCGAGATCCGCGACCTGCGCCCGCTGATCGGGCACCTGCACGGGCAGCAGGCGATCGCCTGCGTCGGCGCCGACCTGCTCAGCCTGCTGCTGCTCACCCCGCCCGGCGAGCTGGGGGCGGACGTGGTGTTCGGCTCGGCCCAGCGCTTCGGCGTGCCCATGGGCTACGGCGGCCCCCATGCCGCGTTCTTCGCCACCCGTGACGACTTCAAGCGCGCCATGCCCGGGCGGATCATCGGCGTCTCCAAGGATGCCCGTGGCAACGTCGCCCTGCGAATGGCCCTGCAGACCCGCGAGCAGCACATCCGCCGCGAGAAGGCCAACTCCAACATCTGCACGGCCCAGGTGCTGCTGGCCAATATCGCCAGCTTCTACGCCGTCTACCACGGCCCCGAGGGGCTTAAACGCATCGCCCAGCGGGTCCACCGGCTTACCGCGATCCTCGCCGAAGGCCTGGCGCGCCGGGGTGTCCAGCGTGACAACCAGTACTACTTCGACACCCTGACCCTGGATGTCGGCGGCAGCCAGACGGCGATCATCGAGACGGCCAAGGCCGCGCGCGTCAACCTGCGTATCCTCGGTCGCGGCAAGCTGGGGGTCAGCCTCGATGAAACCTGCACGACGGAAACCGTGAATCAGCTGTTCAGCATCTTCCTCGGTGCCGACCACAGCCTGTCCGTCGACGAGCTGGACCAGGCGGTACTGGTTCCCGGTATCCCGGCGGAGCTTTCGCGCAGCAGCGGTTATCTCGATCACCCGGTGTTCAACGCCCACCACAGCGAAACCGAGATGCTGCGCTACCTCAAGCAGCTGGAGAACAAGGATCTCGCGCTGAACCAGGCGATGATCCCGCTGGGCTCCTGCACCATGAAGCTCAACGCCACCAGCGAGATGATCCCCATCACCTGGCCGGAGTTCGCCAACCTGCACCCCTTCGCGCCCCGCGCGCAGGCCCTCGGCTACAGGCTGATGATCGACGAGCTGGAAGCCTGGTTATGCGCCATCACCGGATTCGACGCCATCTGCATGCAGCCCAACTCCGGCGCCCAGGGCGAGTACGCCGGTCTGCTCGCCATCCGCCGCTACCACGAGAGCCGTGGCGAGGGGCATCGCAACATCTGCCTGATTCCCGCCTCGGCCCACGGCACCAACCCGGCCTCGGCGCAGATGGCGAGCATGCGCGTGGTGATCGTCGAGTGCGACCAGGACGGCAACGTCGACCTGGAAGACCTCAAGCGCAAGGCCGAGGACGCCGGTGGTCAGCTGTCCTGCCTGATGGCCACTTACCCCTCGACCCACGGTGTGTACGAAGAGGGCATCCGCGAGATCTGCGAGGTTATCCACAGCCACGGCGGCCAGGTGTACATGGATGGCGCCAACCTCAACGCCCAGGTGGGCCTGGCGCGTCCGGCGGATATCGGCGCCGACGTCTCGCACATGAACCTGCACAAGACTTTCTGCATTCCCCACGGCGGCGGCGGGCCGGGCATGGGGCCGATCGGCGTGCGCGCGCACCTGGCGCCCTTCGTCGCCAACCACCCGGTGATCGAGCTGAAGGGGCCGAACCCGGAGAATGGCGCGGTCAGCGCGGCGCCCTGGGGGAGCGCGAGCATCCTGCCGATCAGCTGGATGTACATCGCCATGATGGGGCCGGAACTGGCCGATGCCACCGAAGTGGCGATCCTCAACGCCAACTACCTGGCCCGGCAGCTCGGCGACGCCTACCCGGTGCTCTACAGCGGGCGCAATGGCCGGGTGGCCCATGAATGTATCCTCGACCTGCGGCCGCTCAAGGCGGAAACCGGGATTACCGAGGAGGACGTGGCCAAGCGCTTGATGGACTACGGCTTCCATGCGCCGACCATGAGCTTCCCGGTGCCGGGCACGCTGATGGTCGAGCCCACGGAAAGCGAAAACAAACACGAGTTGGACCGTTTCATCGAGGCGATGCTGAGCATTCGCGCGGAGATCGCCAAGGTGCAGGCGGGCGATTGGCCGGCCGAAGACAACCCGCTCAAACGTGCGCCCCACACCCTGGCCGATGTCATCGGCCACTGGGAGCGCCCCTACAGCATCGAGGAAGCCGTCACCCCAACCGGGCACACCCGCGCCCACAAGTACTGGCCGACGGTGAACCGGGTGGACAACGTCTACGGCGACCGCAACCTGTTCTGCGCTTGCGTGCCGCTGGAGGACTATCGCGAGTAGCCACCGGCCGGCCTGCACGGAAAATCCACTGGTCAATCAGGCGGCCCGGAATCCCGGGCCGCTTCCTTCCTACCAGATCGGCAGGCTGTAGGTGACCAGCACCCGCGTCTGGTTCTCGTCCCTGAAGGCTGCGCCGGTTGGAAAGTCATTGCGGTAGAACGACTGCCGCACCCGCAGACCCACATTGCGCAGCGGGCCGCTCTGGATCACGTAACCCATTTCCCATTGCAGCTCTCGTTCCTTGCGATTGGTCGCACCCAGGGCGGCCAGCTCGATGTGGTCACCCCGCACATAACGCAGGCGGCTGCTTAGCCCTGGAATGCCGGCGGCTGCAAAGTCGTAGTCGTGGATGGCCTGCCACATGCGTTCCTTGGCGTTCAAGTAGTCGGAACTCATGGTCGTTTCGCTGATGCCCATCAACTCGGTGCCGGAGATGTAAGGCGTTGCGGTGTCGCCCAATTGGTGGGCATAGCCCAGGGTGAAGCGGTTCCCACCCAGGCCATAGGCGAACTGCAAGGACAGGTGCTGGTTATCCACATTACCGGCGTCGGCACTGCCATTCTCGTCGCTGAAGAAGGCGCGCACATCGGTACTCAGGGTGCCCGGCCCCGCCGGCGTCTTGTGCAGGGCACCGAGGTAGCCCTGTTCATAGAGGTCGGCCACTTCCATGTAGTGGGCCTTGAGGGTGAGGGCCGGGCTGGCAGCGTAGTCGCCGCCGACGAAGGCCATGTGCGAGGTGGTGGCCCGGCCATTGAAGCGTCCATTGGGCGAGGCGACGGTCATGGCTTCGTAGTTGGTGGAATTGCGCTTGGCGATCCGGTCGACGTAGCCGGTGTGCAGGGTCAGCCCGTCGATCTGGTTGGACTGCAGGTAGGTTCCCCGGAAGGTCTGGGGCAGCAGGCGCGACGGGCTTGAAAGGGCGGAAGGCAGGGCCAGGGTCAGGTCTCCGGCCTGCACCAGCGACTTGTCGACCTTGATCTTGCCGGTGAGCCCCAGTCGCGAGTACTCGTCGGCGGCGCGGCCGCTGCTGGCGGAAACCGGCAGCAGTTCGGTGCCGCTGCGGTCTGGTGAAGAGTCCAGCTTGACCCCCAGTAGCCCAGTGACGTCGAGTCCGAACCCCACGGGACCCGGTGTGAAGCCCGATTGCAGCTTGAGAATGAAGCCCTGAGCCCATTCGCGGGCCTCGGACTTGGCGCCATCGTCCTGGTAGTCACGGTCCAGGTAGTAGTTGCGCAGGGTCAGGGTGCCATGGCTGTCCTCGAAGAAACCCTGCGCCTGGGCGCCGGCCGTCATGACCGCGGCGGCGAGGGCGACCAGTTGGTATTTGGGCCGGGAACGGAACGACGTGCTGTGCGAGCGTGCGGTCATGGTGGAAGGCCTTTTTTGTTGTTGTGGGAGCGGCCGGCGGGTGGCCGTTGCGCCGGCAGCATGGGATTGCTTATCCCTGTTAGCAATTCAAAATGGCCGATAAACGAACGTTAAAAGCATTAACTAATTTCGTGTTTTAGTCATTTAAACCAATTAACACATTGATATTAATGGATTTATTTAGGATTCATTGGTGGCAGGAGAAATGGGTGCGATTTTAGTTTTGTTTGTTAATCTTTTGTCGAGGCGCCTTCACAAGCGAGCGCCCGGTACAACAACAATAAAAGCGAGGTTCTCCATGGAAACTGCATCCCGCCGATCGCGGCGTACCATCTTGCTGTGCTTCATCGTCGCCCTGATCGAAGGTCTCGACCTGCAATCCGCCGGTATCGCCGCCGCCGGCATCCGCGCTGCTTTCAACCTTGACCAGGCGATGATGGGCTGGATGTTCAGCGCCAGCATCATCGGCCTCCTGCCGGGGGCCTTCCTCGGCGGCTGCATCGCAGACCGCGTCGGCCGCAAGAAGGTACTGGTGGCCGCCGTGGTCCTATTCGGCATCTTCTCCCTGTGGACGGCATACGCCGGCAGCCTGAACAGCCTGCTGATGGCGCGCTTTCTCACCGGCCTCGGACTCGGTGCGGCGCTGCCCAACCTCATCGCGCTTTGCGCCGAAGCGGTGGAAGAGCGTCAGCGCAGCACGGCCATCAGCATCATGTATTGCGGCGTCCCCCTGGGCGGGGCTACCGCAGCCCTGGTGGCCATGGCGGCTGGTGAAGCCTGGCAATGGGTGTTCATCGTCGGCGGTGTTGCGCCCCTGGCCATCGTGCCGCTAATGATCGCCATGCTTCCGGAGTCCACCGCTTTCAGCCGCCAGCAGCAAGGCGTCGCCGTGGCGCGCCCCTCCACCCTGACCGCCCTCTGCGGGGAAGGCCGCACCCGCGTCACCCTGTCCCTCTGGGTCAGCTACTTCTTCACCCTGACGGTGATGTACATGCTGCTCAACTGGCTGCCGTCGCTGCTGCTGGAACTGGGCTTCAGCAAGCCCCAGGCCGGTGTGGTGCAGATGGCGTTCAACATCGGCGGGGCCATCGGCTCGCTGGCCGGCGGCGTGCTCCTGGATCGTTACAGCCGCAGGCTCGTGGTGCTGTGCATCTATGGCGGCCTGCTGCTGGCGCTGGCGGGCATCGGTCTGGCCGACAACCTCTCGGCCATGATCGCCGCAGGCTTTGCCGCCGGTGGCTTCGTCATGGCTGCGCAACTGGTGCTCTATGCACTGGCTCCGGCCTTTTACCCCACGCTGGTGCGAGCGACGGGCGTCGGTGCGGCAGTGGCCATCGGCCGCCTGGGCTCGGTGACCGGCCCGCTGGCCGCGGGCAAGATCCTGGCCGCCGGGGCTGGTACTGCTGGCGTGCTCACCGCGGCGGCTCCGGGCCTGCTGGTGGCGGCGGCGGTCATCCTGGCCCTGAATGCAGGTGCCAACCGTTCCCTGGCCTCGGCCTGACCCCTTGCGGATTCCGGCCCGGCGCCCCTGGGCGCCGGGCCGTGGAAAGGTTTCTCCAATCAACTTAACCAAAGTAATCGTTCACTTCTCCAGGGCCTTAGAAGTGGTCCGATTAGCGAACACTCCAAATTATTAGTTAATTGACATAACTATTTTGACGGCATACCGTTGAGCCCAACCACAACAAGCAGGTGTGACATGAACAAGTACGAAAACCGCTGGCAGACCGTAACCGTCAACGTTGAGCAGGGCATCGCCTGGGTAACCTTCAACCGCCCGGAAAAACGCAACGCCATGAGCCCCACGCTCAACCGCGAGATGATCGAGATCCTCGACGTGATCGAGCAGGATCCGGAAGCTGGCGTACTGGTGCTGACCGGCGCCGGCAGCGCCTGGACCGCCGGCATGGACCTGAAGGAGTACTTCCGTGAAGTGGACGCAGCACCGGAAGTTTTCCAGGAGAAGATTCGCCGCGAGGCCTCCGAATGGCAGTGGAAGCGCCTGCGCATGTACAGCAAGCCCACCATCGCCATGGTCAACGGCTGGTGCTTCGGTGGTGGTTTCAGCCCGCTGGTGGCCTGCGACCTGGCGATCTGCGCCGACGAAGCCACCTTCGGCCTGTCCGAAATCAATTGGGGCATCCCACCGGGCAACCTGGTGAGCAAGGCCATGGCCGACACCGTGGGTCATCGCGAGTCGCTGTACTACATCATGACCGGCAAGACCTTCGAGGGCCCCAAGGCCGCGCAGATGGGCCTGGTGAATCGCAGCGTGCCCCTGGCCGAACTGCGCGACGCGGTGATCGAGCTGGCTGCCGACCTGCTGGACAAGAACCCCGTGGTACTGCGTGCGGCGAAGCACGGCTTCAAGCGCGCCCGGGAACTGACCTGGGAGCAGGGCGAAGACTACCTCTACGCCAAGCTCGACCAGGCCCAGCAACGTGACCCCGAAGGCGGCCGCGCCCAGGGCTTGAAACAGTTCCTCGATGACAAGAGCATCAAGCCGGGCCTGCAGGCCTACCGCCGCTGAGCCACCGAACGCCGGTGACCGGGACTCCCCGGCTCCGGTGTCGACCCCAGAACAAGAATGAGGAATGCCGGAATGTTTGAAGTGCCTCTGCTGATCGGTGGCATCGCCCGCCCCGCTTCCAATGGTGCGGTGTTCGAGCGCCACAGCCCTTTCTCCGGTGAGGTTGTCAGCCGCGTAGCCGCCGCCACCCTGGAAGACGCCGATGCCGCCGTGGCCGCCGCGCAGCGGGCTTTCCCGGCCTGGGCTGCGCTGGGACCGGCCGAGCGCCGCTCGCGTCTGCTGGAAGCCGCCCGGTTGATGGAGGCACGCAGCGACCGTTTCATGGCCATGGCGGCGGAAACCGGTGCGACCGCCGGCTGGTACGGCTTCAACGTGAAGCTGGCGGCCAACATGTTGCGCGACGCCGCCGGCATGACCACGCAGATCAAGGGCGAGGTGATCCCGTCGGACGTGCCGGGCAGCTTTGCCATGGCCCTGCGCCAGCCTTGCGGCGTGGTGCTGGGCATCGCTCCATGGAATGCACCGATCATCCTCGCCACCCGCGCGCTGGCGATGCCGCTCGCCTGCGGCAATACCGTGGTGCTCAAGGCCTCGGAGAACAGCCCGGCGGTGCACGCCCTGATCGGCGAAGTGCTGCAGGCGTCAGGACTGGGCGACGGCGTGATCAACGTGATCAGCAATGCACCGGATGACGCAGCGGCCATTGTCGAACGGCTGATCGCCAATCCGATGGTGCGTCGCGTCAACTTCACCGGCTCGACCCACGTCGGGCGCATCATCGGCCAGCTCGCCGCGCGCCATCTGAAGCCGGCAATCCTCGAACTGGGTGGCAAGGCTCCGCTGCTGGTGCTGGATGACGCCGACCTGGACCAGGCCGTGGCGGCCTCCGCCTTCGGGGCTTACTTCAACCAGGGGCAAATCTGCATGTCCACCGAGCGGCTGATTGTCGACGAACGTATCGCCGACGACTTCGCCGCGCGCCTGGCGCGCAAGGTTTCCACCCTGCGTGCCGGTTTGCCAGGCGAGGCGGTGCTGGGTTCGCTGATCGACGCTCGCGCCGGCGAACGCATCATGGGCCTGGTGCAGGACGCCCTGGACAAGGGGGCGGTATTGCTGGCCGGTGGCGAGATCGACGGCAGCGTGATGCAGCCGGTGCTGCTGGATCGGGTGACGCCGGAAATGCGCCTGTACCGCGAAGAGTCCTTCGGCCCGGTGGCGGTGCTGTTGCGGGGGGAGGGCGACGAGGCCCTGCTGAACCTCGCCAACGACTCCGAGTTCGGCCTGTCAGCGGCCATCTTCAGTCGTGACGTGTCCCGTGCCCTGGCCCTGGCCCAGCGTGTGGAGTCGGGTATCTGCCACATCAACGGCCCGACCGTGCACGACGAGGCGCCGATGCCCTTCGGCGGGGTGAAGTCCAGCGGCTACGGCAGCTTCGGCTCCAGTGCCAGCATCGACCATTTCACCCAGCTGCGTTGGGTCACGGTGCAGAACGGCTCCCGGCACTACCCGATCTGAGCCGCTTCGGCGGCTACCCAAAACAATGAAAGACCGGGCCACGGGTCCGGCGAAGTGCCGCGCCCGGTTCCATCGGTGGCGCGGCCGGAGGTGATAACAGTGAACGACAAGTCCTCCATTCGAGCTGCCGGCATGGCTTATCGCGAGGTGGCCCTGGGTATGCCGGACGTGCGGATTGAACAGCGTGCCGGCAGCCTCTACCTGACGGCCAGGGAGCCGCTGCAGGCGCTGCCGCCACGGCTGCTGGATCGCCTGCTGCACTGGGCTGAAGTGCGCGGTGAGCAAACCTTCGTCGCCCGCCGTGGCGCCGATGGCCAGTGGCAGCGCATCAGCTACCGCGACATGCTGGAACGTGTGCGCCAGTTGGCGGCGCACCTGTTGCACTACGACCTGAGCCCGGAGCGGCCACTGGTGATCCTTTCCGGCAATGACCTGGAACACCTGCAACTGGCCCTCGCGGCGCTCTACATCGGCGTGCCTTATTGCCCGGTGTCGCCAGCCTACTCGCTGGTGGCGAAGGACTACGGCAAGCTGCGGCACATCTTCGAGCTGCTGGAACCGGGTCTGGTGATGGCTGCCGACGGCGCAGCGTTCAGTCGCGCGATCCAGGCCGTGGTACCCGCTGAAACGCCGCTTCTGCTGGTGCAGGGTGAGGTCGAGGGCCGCAAGAGCCGGCGTTTCGCCAGTTTGCTGCATCCCCTGGACCGTGCAGTCGCCGACGCGGCGTTCCTGCGTACCGGGCCCGACACCATTGCCAAGTTCCTCTTCACCAGTGGCTCCACCCGCATGCCCAAGGCCGTGGTCACCACCCAGCGCATGCTCTGCGCCAACCAGCAGATGCTCCTGCAGACTTTTCCCGAGTTCACCCGGGAGGCGCCGGTGCTGGTGGACTGGCTGCCCTGGAACCACACCTTCGGCGGCAGTCACAACGTCGGCATCGTGCTGTACAACGGCGGCACCCTGTATCTGGATGACGGCCGGCCGACGCCCCAGTCATTCCATGAAACCCTGCGCAACCTGAAGGAAATCTCTCCCACGGCTTACCTCACGGTGCCCAAGGGCTGGGAGGAACTGGTCGATGCCCTGGAGCGAGACGCAGAGCTGCGCGAGACCTTCTTTGCCCGCATCAAATTGTTCTTCTTTGCTGGCGCGGGCCTCGGCCAGGCGATCTGGGACCGCCTCGACCGGGTGGCCGAACGGCATTGCGGTGAGCGCATCCGCATGATGGCGGGCCTGGGCATGACCGAGACCGCGCCGTCCTGCACCTTCACCACCGGGCCCTTGTCCATGGCCGGCTACGTCGGGCTACCGGCGCCTGGCTGCGAGGTCAGGCTGGCGCCCGTGGATGGCAAGCTGGAGGCGCGCTTCCGTGGGCCGCATGTGATGCCTGGCTACTGGCGCCAGGCGGAGCTCAACGGGCCTGCCTTCGACGAGGAGGGCTTCTACCGTTCCGGCGATGCCCTGCGATTCGCCGACCCGGAGCACCCCGAATGGGGACTGATGTTCGACGGCCGCATTGCCGAGGACTTCAAGCTCAGCAGCGGCGTCTTCGTCAGCGTGGGGCCGCTGCGTGCGCGGGTGATCCTGCAGGGCGCGCCCTATGTGCAGGACGTGGTCATCACCGGCCCCGATCGGCAGCGCATCGGCCTGCTGGTGTTTCCCAACCTGGTCGCCTGCCGCGAACTGGCACAACTGCCGGCATCCGCGACGGTGGAGGAAGTGCTGGCTGCCCCGGCGGTATTGAGCTGGCTGCGCGGGCTGCTGCATGACCTCAATTGCGAAGCCACTGGCCTGGCTTCGCATATTGCCTGGGCCTGCCTGATGGCTGAGGCGCCAAGCCTGGATGCCGGCGAGATCACCGATAAGGGCTCGCTCAACCAGCGAGCGGTGCTGACCCGGCGCAATACCTTGATCGACACCCTGTACCACCAGACGCATCCCCTCTGCGTGCAGGCCGAGGTGGCGGTATGAACGGCCAGGTCGACGTCTTCGGGCAGGTCGCCATCCTCGCCGCCGCACGCACGCCCTGGGTGGATTATTGCGGCCCGCTTGCGCAGGTCTCACCCATCGACCTGGGTATTCATGTCGCCCGGGGCGTGCTGGCACGTGCCACGGTCGAGCCGACGCGGGTGGACAGCGTGCTGGCCGGCAGCATGGCTCAGGCCAGCTTCGATGCGTACATGCTGCCGCGACATATCGGACTGTATGCGGGGGTACCGCTGGAAGTGCCGGCCCTGGCGGTTCAGCGCATCTGCGGGACGGGCCTTGAGTTGCTGCGCCAGGGTGGACAGCAGGTGGAACGCGGAACCGCGCGTCTGGCCCTGTGCGTGGGGGCTGAGTCCATGTCGCGTAATCCCATCGCCAGTTACGAGCACCGCAACGGCTTCCGCCTCGGCGCGCCGGTGCAGTTCAAGGATTTCCTCTGGGAAGCGCTGCTGGACCCGGCCATCGGCCAGACCATGATCGACACCGCGCAGAACCTCGCCCAGCGTTACGGTATTGGCCGGGATGAGGTTGACCGCTTCGCCCTGGCCAGCTTCCAGAAGGCACTGGCTGCGCGGGATGCGGGCTGGTTCGACGACGAAATTCTGCCGGTGAAAGGTGCCCGTTTCGAGCTGCCCGGCTATCAGCCCAGACGCCTGGACCTCCCGCGCAAGGTGGTCGACATCACCCGGGACAGCCACCCGCGCGAAACCAGTTTCGAGGCGCTGTCGGCGCTGGCTCCGGTGACGCCGGAATCGGTGCAGACCGCCGGCAACAGCTGTGCTCTGGTGGATGGCGCCGCAGCCGCTCTGGTGGGGGACGCCCGCGAAAGTGAAGCCCCACTGGCGCTGCTCCGTGCCAGCTCCGTGGTCGGCGTGCCGCCGGAATTCATGGGTATCGGCCCGGCCCCGGCGATCCGCCTGCTACTGGAGAGGGTGGGCTTGCGCCTCGACGACATCGACAGTCTGGAAGTCAATGAGGCCCAGGGTGCCCAGGTGCTGGCGGTGCAGCGTGAGCTGGAGCTGGACCCGCAGCGGCTGAACCGCCATGGCGGCGCCATTGCCCTTGGCCATCCACTCGCGGCCACCGGCTTGCGCCTGGTGCACAGCGTGGCACGTCAGCTGAAAGCCAGAAGCACCCGCTACGGCATTGCTGCCGCCTGCATTGGCGGTGGCCAGGGCATGGCCCTGCTGCTGGAAAACCCCGCCTACCGCTGAAGGATCTGGTCAATGCAGAACTACCAAGCGCCGCTGGACGAAATGCGCTTCGTCATCGAGCACTGGCTCGACGCCCGTCAGGACTGGGAGCGCATGCCCGCCTTCGCCGAAGTCGACTACTCGCTGGCTGCGCAGGTGTTGGCGGAGGCCGCGCGCTTTGCTGAAGAACGCCTGGCCCCCCTCAATGCGCCGGGCGATCGTCAGGGCTGCCGCTACGAAGCGGGCCGGGTGTTCGCCCCGGACGGCTTTGCCGATGCCTATAAGGCCTATGTCGAGGCGGGCTGGCCGTCACTGGCCTGCGCGGTGGAGTCGGGAGGGCAGGGGTTGCCGCAGTTGCTCAACGTCGGCCTGCTGGAAATGCTCTACGCCGCCAATCACGCCTGGGCCATGTACCCGGGCATTGCCCATGGCGCCTACGAATGCCTCCAGCAGTTCGCCAGCGATGGGCTCAGGGCCGAGTATCTGCCCGGCCTGGTTGATGGCACCTGCCTGCCCACCATGTGCCTGACCGAGTCCCAGGCCGGAAGCGATGTGGGGCTGCTGCGCTGCCGTGCGGAGTTGGCGGAGGACGGCAGCTATCGCCTCGATGGCAACAAGCTGTTCATTTCCGGCGGTGAGCACGATCTCACCGAGGACATCCTGCACCTGGTGCTTGCCCGCTTGCCGGATGCCCCGCCGGGTACAGCGGGCATCTCGCTGTTCCTGGTTCCGAAGCGGGTCGACGGCCTGGCGAACGGCGTCATCTGTGATGGCATCGAGCACAAGATGGGCATCAAGGGTAGTGCCACCTGCAGCCTGCGTTTCGAACGTGCGAAGGGCTGGTTGCTAGGGGAGCCCCACAAGGGGCTGGCCGCCATGTTCGTGATGATGAATGGCGCGCGCTTGCATGTCGGCCTGCAAGGGCTGGGGCACGCCGAATTTGCCTGGCAGCAGGCCAGGGCCTATGCCGGGGAGCGCCGGCAGATGCGCGCGGTGCCCCGCCCGAAGGATGCGGTCGGCGCGGCGGACGTCATTGCCGCGCACCCGGCGATGCAGCGCATCCTGATGACACTGAAGGTGCAGAGCCAGGGTATGCGCATGCTCGGATTCTGGGCCGCGCATCTGCTGGACACCGCTGAGCACGGCGTGGAATCCGCGCAACGAGTGGAAGCGCTGGCGCTGGCGTCCGTGCTGACGCCGCTGATCAAGGCCTGCTTCACCGACCAGGGCTTCCAGTTGGCCAGTCAGGCGCTGCAGGTGTTCGGCGGCTACGGCTACTGCAGCGAGTACCCCATCGAGCAGACCCTGCGCGACAGCCGCATCGCCATGATCTACGAAGGCACCAACGAGATTCAGGCCAACGACCTGTTGCTGCGCAAGCTGCTACCGGTCGGGGCGCCGGGCGCAGCCTTGCTGGCGAGTCAGGTACGAAGCGAATGCCGGCGGGCGGAAGGTACGGCGCTGCAGGGCCGGGCCGAGGACCTGGCGGTTTTGCTGGGAGAGTGGGAGCGGGCGCTTCAGACTTTGCGCCAGGAGCAGGCCGAGCAGCCGCAGCGGCCCTACGAGGCGGCCGTCGACCTGCTGCATGCCACCGCATCAATGCTGCAGGGCTACGCCTGGCTGCGGGCGGCGCGGGTCAGCCGCGAACGTGGGCTGGTGGATGAACGGGAGGCTTCTGCGCAGTTCTTTTTCCGCTACCTGTTCCCGGAAGCAGGGCACCGCATACGGCTGGCCATGGGCGACTGGAAGCCAGGCGCGTTTCCACAGTAGAAAAGGCGTTTCGGCAAGCGGGGTGCGCACTGCGCACCCCGAGCGCGTCAGCCTTCACGGTAGACCTTGCGCAGCAGTCGCAGTAGCTCGCCGCGCTCGGCATCGGTAAGGGCGCTGGTGGATTCGTTGTCACTCTCGAAGGCCACTGCCTTCAATTCCTTGAGCAGTTGCTCGCCGGTCTTGCTGAGGAAGATGCCGTAGGAGCGCTTGTCCGGCTTGCAGCGCACCCGCACCGCCAGGGCGCGGGCTTCCAGCTTGTTCAGCAAGGGCACCAGTTGCGGTGGCTCGATGGCCAGGGCGCGGGCGAGGTCCGCCTGCATCAGGCCGGGGTTCTGGTCGATGATCGCCATGGCAGAGAACTGAGCTGGTCGCAGGTCATGGGCCGACAGCCGGTTGATCAAGTGCTGGAACACCTTCAGCTGGGCACGGCGCAGGGCATAGCCGATCAGTTCATCGAGGGAAGTGTCCAGTACCGTTTCGGAGGGGGGGGCGGTCAGTTCCGCTGCCGGGGATTGTTCATGCTTGGCCATCGCACCTGCGCCTGGGGTAATTAGTTAACAGTGCTATGCATTTTGCGTGCATCAGGCGGTGAGTGCCAGCACAAACCCAGGGGCAGCGGCGCAATTGCGAGCTGTCTATGGCTGTGCATATGAAAACGCCCCGCACGACTCACAGCCGGGCGGGGCGTTCGTTGCTGGCGTCACTCCTCGGTTGCCAGAATCGCACCGGCCAGTTCGGCGTCGCTGGCCTTGAGGTCGGGGTGTTCGCTGCGAATACGCTGCAATGCGGCTTCCAGGTAGGGGCCGCGGATTTCCCCGCCGCTGGCGACGAAGCTGCTGGCATCGTCGCGGGCCGCGACTACCAGCTTGTCGTCCTTGAAGGTGAGGTAGGTTGAAGCGGTCGTGGCACCGGACGAAATGATGTCTCGCCAGAAATCGCTGTCTGCCATGGCCGAACCGAAGGGCACGGCGATCAGGGCGAGGGCGGCTGCATAGAGGCGGGTGCGCATAGGCTGTTACTCCGTTCTCGGGTGGGCCTGAAACATCAGATTCGGCCGCCGATGACGTAGTTCAACCTCGCTGCCCACCGGTCATTGCGCCGGGCCGTCTGAGGGACGGGCGGCCGGCAGGTTCCCTCTACTCTCGTCGTAGTGCAGGATCGTCCGGGTTCTGCTGCTCCAGTTCCGCCAGCAGCGCCTGGACCTTCTGGATCTGGCCGGCTTCGCGCCAGTAGTTGATCAGAGCCAGGCGCGCCTCGCGGTTGGCGGCGTCGCGTTCCAGCAATTCCTCCAGTCGATGGCAGGCCGTCTCCAACTGGCCGCTGTCGTGCAGGGCCACGGCGTAGACGTAGTCGTACTGGCTGTTCTGCGGCTCCAGGCGGACGGCTTCGGCAAAGGCCTTGAGCGCCGCCGGCAGATCGCCCTTGCGCACCAGCATCAGCCCGTTGGCATGTTGCAGCAGGGCGGACTGGGGATGTTCCTTGAGACCCCGGTCGAGCAGGGCTCGGCCTTCCTCCCAGCGGAAGTTGCCATCCAGCCATTGCACCAGGGCGACCAGGGCCGGCAGGAATTCCGGATCGCGCTGCAGCGCCGTGCGCAGGCGCGACTCCACGGCGTCGCTGCGCCCGTTGGCTTGATAGAGCATTGCCAGATTGAGGTTGGCCTCGGCGCGCTCCTGCAGGTTGAGCTGCGCGGCCTCGTATTCGGCGATGGCCTTGTCCCAGGCTTTCTCGTAATTGCCCAGGCCAGTGACGCGCAGCCCCAGCAGCTCATAGGCGGCGGTGATGCGTACACCACGCACCGGGTCGGTGAGCAGTGGTGCCAGCAGATTGCGGCGCTGCTCCGGCGGCACCAGGGCCGCAACCGCACGGACCGCGGCCAGGCGCACTTGCGGTGCGGGGTGCGTCAGGTCCCGTGCGGCGGCCTTGAGCGCCCGTTCGCTGGGATAGACCGGCAGTTCCGCCAGCAGGGTGGCGCGGCGAATGGCCGGCAGCTCGCGGACTTCCAGTTGCTGGTAGAGCGCCCGGGAGGCACCCGGCCGGCCATTGCGAATCAGCCACAGGCTTTCGTCATAGCGGGCCGTGTCGGCCTTGGCTTCGCTGTACCAGAGGCGGAACTGCTCGGCGACCGTTTCGCCCGGCCGGTCGCGGTGGCAGCCGAGGCAGGCATCCGAGGTACCCAGGCGCAGGGCACGCGCCGGGTTGGGCAGGGTGAAGCCATGGTCGTGGCGATAGTCGTTGACCATGAAGAACTTGCCCGGCATGTGGCAATCCACGCATTGCGAGCCGGCCTGTCCCTGGGCGTGATGATGATGCTCGGGGCTGTCGTAGTTCTTCGCCTTCAGCCCCTTGTCGTCGATCCCCGCGATGTCGGTCTTGCCAGACGGGTTGTGGCACTGCAGGCAGAGGCCGTTGCCCGTCACCTTGAGCGCCGTGCTGTGCGGGTTGTGGCAGGTGCTGCAACGCAGGCCCTTGGCGAACATCCGGCTCTGGGCGAAGGATCCGTACTCGAACACCTCGTCCTTGATCTTGCCGTCCAGTTCATTGAGTTCACGGGTCAGCGCGCTGGGCAGGTAGTCGTCCATCAGGCGGCTTTCCTGGTGGTAGCCGTCGTCCAGTGGTGCGCGGCGCGAATGACAGCGGGCGCAGGTTTCCACGGCCTTGATCTTGTTGGTGCGGCCAAGGTCGATGGCGAAGCCGGCGTTCGCCGCATCGAGCTTCTTCGCCGCCCAGTCGAGATGGCGGGAGGCTGGGCCATGGCAGGCCTGGCAGCCGACACCCAGGCTGTTCCACTGGCTGGAGAAGCGATCAGCGGTCGGGTCGTAGTTACGTTTGAAGCCTGTGGTGTGGCATTCCACGCACATGAAGTTGGCGTTCTGCTGTGGGCGGCTCCAGTGCAGGGGATTCCGGAAGTCCACGCCCTGTCCGGGATAGAGGTGGAACCAGGCGCGTTTGTCCACGTCCCAGGCCACGCCCAGGGCCTGCAGGCGTCCGCCCGGAATCTCGATCAGGTACTGCTGCAGCGGCGCGACGCCGAAGGCGTAGGCAACGCGAAAATCGGCAGGCTTGCCGTCGGCGCCGGGGGTATTGACCCAGAAGCCACCGTCCTTGCGGAAGAAGCGGGTGGTTTCGCCTTCGCCCTGGAAGGTGACGTCATTGAAGTCGCCCAGCACACTGGTGTCGGCGGCTTCCTGCATCGCCAGCTGGTGGTGGCTGCCCCGCCAGTCGTTCGCCTGCTGGGCATGGCAACCGGAGCACTGGCCTTCGTCCACCATGCTCGCGGGCTGGATGCCGGCCTGGGTCAGGACCTTGCCCGGCAGCGCACCGCTGCCGCCCTTGAGGTACAGCCAGGTGCCCAGTCCGATCAACAGCAGCAGGGCTGCCAGGACCGGATAGACAGGGCGCCGGACAGGCTTGGGCGGGGCGATCTTGTGGTGCTTCGACATGCAGACATCCGCTGTACAGGCAAGCGTGCTTCACGGGCGTGCAGGTTCGATGAATGCCCCGGAGGCCGTCAAGGCTGCATGTCGATCCCGCTCAGCGATAGCGGATGATGATGCCTTTCAGCTTGCGCCCTTCGATGGTCTCCACATCCCGCGCCCAGAGTGGCCCGCTGACGTAGGCGGAAACCGGCTGGATACGGTCGTACACCACCACCACGGCATTGCCGCCGATCTTCGCCGCTTCCTCGCGCAGCTTCTGCTCGATGTCGGTAACCGGAGGCGGTGGCTCGGTGCTGGCGTCCACGACCACCTCGCCGAGGCGGTCGTGGGGGCGCATGGGCTCCCGGCGCAGCACTTCGACGCCGGCCGGGTTGGTGGGCGCTGCGTGGGGCACGCCGACGTATTCGGTGGTCTGCGCGTCGATGTTCGCGCAGGCGGCAAGCAACAGCAGGACGCCCGCCGCGAGCAGCGGACGCAGGTGCTGGGTGACTGACATTTCGCTACTCCCTTCGCCATTGCCAGGTTCGGCTATGCAAGCCTAGCTGGCGATGGCGGGCCTGCCCGTCGGGCAGGCGGGGATCAGACAGGTTCTACCCGGAGCAGCACGCCATCCTGGCCGACGACCCGGACCTGGCTGCCGGCAGGCAGGTCGGGACCGGACACCAGCCAGACGGAATCGCCGGCGCGGATCTTGCCGCGACCGCCGCTGATGGCTTCATGCAGGGCGAACTGGCGGCCGATGAATTCCTGGCCGCGCTGGTTCAGGCCGGGCTGCTCGGAGACCTTTCCGGCGCTGCGCTGGCGGCGCCACCAGTACACGGCGGTGAGAATCGACAGCACGCCGAAGAGCAGGAACTGGATAGCCCAGTGCAGTTCCGGGGCGATGAAGGTGATCACCCCGACGCAGGCTGCGGCTACGCCTATCCACAGCAGGTAGCCGCCGGCGCCGAAGACTTCGAGGATCAGCAGCAGGGTACCGAGGGCCAACCAGTCCCAGTAGGTCAGGTGCTGAAGGTAGTTCCACATCGTTTCAACCCTTCTTGCCGTCGAAGGTGGCACGGACGATTTCGCCAATGCCGCCCACGGCGCCAATCACCTGGCTGGCTTCCAGGGGCATCAGCACCACCTTGCTGTTGTTGGCGCTGGCCAGCTTGCCCAGCGCGTCCACGTATTTCTGCGCGACGAAGTAGTTCACCGCTTGCACATTGCCGTGGGCGATGGCCTCGGACACCACGCGGGTCGCTTCGGCTTCGGCCTGGGCAGCACGCTCACGGGCTTCGGCTTCGAGGAAGGCGGCGGTACGCTCACCTTCGGCCTTGAGGATCTGCGCCTGCTTCTCGCCCTCGGCCGTGAGGATTTCAGCCTGGCGCCGGCCTTCGGCTTCGAGGACCTGGGCGCGCTTCAGGCGCTCGGCTTTCATCTGGCTCGCCATGGCTTCCACCAGGTCGACCGGTGGGGTGATGTCCTTGATCTCGATACGGGTGACCTTGATGCCCCAGGGCGCGGTAGCTTCATCCACGGTGCGCAGCAGGCGCTCGTTGATCGCATCGCGCTGGCTGAGCATGGCGTCCAGCTCCATGGAGCCGAGCACGGTGCGAATGTTGGTCATCACCAGGTTGCGGATGGCGTGCTCCAGGTCGTTGACCTCGTAGGCCGCCTGGGCGGTGTTGATCACCTGGAAGAAGCACACGGCATCGATGGTGACGATGGCGTTGTCGGCGCTAATGGCTTCCTGCGGGGGAATGTCCAGCACGCTTTCCATGACGTTGATCTTGCGGCCGATGCGGTCCATCACCGGCACGATGATGTTGAGGCCCGGCTTGAGCGTATTGGTGTAGCGGCCGAAGCGCTCTACCGTCCACTCGAAGCCTTGCGGCACGACCTTGAAGCCCATGAAGACGATGGCGATCGCCAGGGCGACGAAGAGGATGACGACACTGCCGATTTCCATGGGATGTGCTCCTTTTGCTGGCTGTATCTCGGTGACTGGGGCCCCTCCGCCCCAGCCGCCAAGCATTTCATTTCTGCTCGCTTTGTGGCGTGACCCGCAGCACTTCTTCGATGGTCGTCAGGCCCGAGGCGACCTTTTGCGCGCCGGACAGGCGCAGGCTGCGCATGCCTTCCTTGAACGCTGCGCGGCGCAGGGCGATGAGATCGGTATCGGCGGTGATCAGCGGCTTGATGCCGTCGGACAGCAGCATGATCTCGTACACCCCGGCGCGGCCCCGGTAGCCGGTATCACGACATTCCAGACAGCCAACGGCGCGATGGGCGCCGGTGGGCAGCGGTGCGCTCCAGGGTTTGGTCAGACCGGCCCAGTCGTCCTCGCGCAACTCCATCGGCGCCTTGCAGTGCGGGCACAGGGTGCGCACCAGGCGCTGGGCCATGACCCCGAGCAGGGTGGCGCGCAGCAGGTAATAGGGCACGCCCAGTTCCAGCAGGCGGGTAATGGCGCTGGGGGCGTCGTTGGTGTGCAGGGTGGAGAGCACCAGGTGGCCGGTCAGCGCGGCCTGGATGGCCATTTCGGCGGTTTCCAGGTCGCGGATCTCGCCGACCATGATGATGTCCGGGTCCTGGCGCATCAGGGCGCGCACGCCGCTGGCGAAGGTCAGGTCGATATTGTGCTGCACCTGCATCTGGTTGAAGGCGCCCTCGATCATCTCGATGGGGTCTTCGATGGTGCAGACATTCACCTCGCTGGTGGCCAGCTGCTTGAGCGTGGTGTAAAGCGTCGTGGTCTTGCCCGAGCCGGTGGGGCCAGTGACCAGGATGATGCCGTTGGGCTGGTTGGTCATGCTCTGCCAGCGGCGCAGGTCGTCCTGGGAGAAGCCGAGTTGGTCGAAGCTCTTCAGCAGCACTTCGGGGTCGAAGATCCGCATTACCATCTTCTCGCCAAAGGCGGTGGGCAGCGTCGACAGGCGCAGCTCCACTTCGCCACCGTCCGGGGTCTTGGTCTTGACCCTGCCGTCCTGGGGCTTGCGCTTCTCCGCCACGTTCATCCGCCCGAGGCTCTTCAGGCGGCTGACCACCGCCATGGTGACCTGCGGCGGGAACTGATAGACGGTGTGCAGCACGCCGTCGATGCGGAAACGCACGGTGCCCTGCTCGCGACGCGGTTCGATATGGATGTCGCTGGCGCGTTGCTGGTAGGCGTACTGGAACAGCCAGTCGACGATGTTGACGATATGCGCGTCGTTGGCGTCCGGCTCCTGCTCGTTGGAGCCGAGCTTGAGCAGCTGCTCGAAGTTGCCGACGCCGCTGATCTTCTGGTCCACCGCACTGGCGCCGCTGACCGACTTGGCCAGGCGATAGAACTCCAGGGTGAACTTCTGGATGTCCCCCGGGTTGGCCACCACACGCTTGATGGGGCGCTTGAGCACGTGGGTGAGGTTGCTTTCCCAGCTCTGAACGAAGGGCTGGGCGCTGGCGATGGTCACCGCCTCGCTATCAACGGCCACGGCGAGGATCTTGTGGCGCTGGGCGAAGGCGTAGGACATCAACGGGGTGATGGCGGCAACGTCGATCTTCAGCGGGTCGATGCGCAGGTAGGGCTGGCCTGCAAGTTCGGCCAGCCAGTGGCTGAGGGTTTCCAGGTCCAGCTTCTTGCCGGGACGCTTGAGGTCGTCCACCTGCTGGCTGGCAAGAAACTCCAGGGGATGCTGCTGGTTGTTCACCGCGCTACGGCGAATGGCCAGGCAGTGTTCGGCCTGGTCCTGGCTCAGGCGGCCCTGGGCCACCAGTTCGCGCATCAGGTCGTTGAGGTCCAGCCAACGATCCTGGGCGGGTGAGGCAAAGGCGGACATGCATGCTCCTCGGTCACGCTGCTCAGTCTGGAAGAGTAGTCAATCGCTCTTCTCGCGGGACGGCAAGCATGCCCGAATCGCAGGTTTTCGACTAAGTGCTGGATCAAGGAACGGCAGCGTTTTCCAGCTCCACCGAGAACACGCTGACCAGCGAACGCATCTTCTGCGCGATGACTTCTGCCCGGTGCGGCGTCAGCCCCGGCTGGCGCAATTGCACCAGCAAGTTGTCGCCGAGCCGGTTCACTTCCAGCCAGTGCGGCACCAGTTGCAGCTGGGAGAAGAAAGCGAGCAGGCGACCGAGGATGTCCGCTTCCGCCTCGGCAATGATGGCGAACTGCATCTCGCGGGCCTGAAACTGGGTGGCGCGTGGGTGCCAGTGGTCTTCGCGGGTGGCGGGAGCGGTCTGCAGGCTGAGCATGGGAGATTCCTCGGTTTGGACGCCGATAGTTTTCCAGCCTGGAGCGGGATTTTTCTGCCTTAATTGCGCTGATGGGCGGATTCTTTGGATAGACTTTCCTGAAATTGATCGGAGTCTGGAATTTTTATGTCCGTCATCCTGGATAGCTTCGACAAACGCATTCTCGACCTGCTTCAGGAGGATGCGAGCCTGTCCACCGCCGAAATCGCCGAACGGGTGGGGCTGTCCCAATCGCCCTGCTGGCGGCGCATCCAGCGCCTGAAGGACGAGGGCGTGATCCGCCGCCAGGTCACCCTGCTGGACCGGCGCAAGGTGGGCCTCAATGCGCAGATCTTCGCCCAAGTGAAACTCAACGCCCACGGGCGCTCCAACCTCACCGAGTTCGCCGAGGCCATGCGCCAGTTTCCCGAGGTGCTGGAGTGCCATGTGCTGATGGGCGCGGTGGATTTCATGCTGCGCATCGTTACCCGGGACATCGAGGCCTACGAGCGCTTCTTCTTCGAGAAGTTGTCGCTGGTGCCGGGGATACAGGAGGTGAACTCCATCGTCGCGCTGTCGGAGATCAAGTCCACGACCAGCCTGCATATCGAGTAGAGCCTCTGTAGGGGCGATTTCAATCGCCAAGGGCAGTGCAGCTGCCCATCCAGCTCACCAGAATTGGCGGACCTTTGGCCCGCTTGGCGAATGAATTCGCCCCTACACGAGAGCTTCAGGAGGCTTTGGCTCCTTCGCCAGCTTCCCGGCCTGGTGCGGCGGCGTAAGGCCCATGGACAAGTAGATGCTGGTCAGCCCCTCCACGCCCATCTCCGCCGGGCGGACCCACTCCACCGGTACGTAGATCAGCCCGCCGCCCACCGGAATGGGCGCGGTGGGGACGAGGATGGCGCAGTAGGGACGGCCGTCCAGTTCGAAGGTTTCCGGGTTCGGGCGCAGGGCCAGGACGGCGGCGCCTTCACCGCCGAAGATGCACCAGACCGGGCTCATGGCAGCGATGTCGGCGTTCTGGCTGCGGTCCAGCAGGCCGACGAAGCGGTCAGCCAGGCCGTACAGGCTACCGATCAGCGGTGCGCGGCGCAGGGTCATGTCCAGCAGCCAGACCAGCGGCCGGCGCAGGCCGAGCTGCACGGCCAGGCCCAGGGGGTACAGGCTGCCCAGCAGCACCAGGGTGCCCACCAGATAGGCCAGCACCGGGTTGCTCGCAAAGGGCTGGCCGAGGGCGCCGAGGAGCTGGCCGATCACTGTGGACGGCCCCACCAGCCTGTTCAGCAGGCTCACCAGCCAGGCCAGCAGGGCCAGAGTCAGCACCAGTGGCAACAGGGCCAGCAGGCCGGTGAGCCAGGTGGTGACCACGGAGCGGAAGCTTTGCTTGAGCATGGCGGGTTCCCGGGCCGGTGCCTTACCTGGTCAGTGCCTTCCAGCTGCGCAGGCTGATCAGGGCCTGGGCCTGCTCGCTGCGGGCTGCCAGCACTTCCGCGTCCAGCGGCTGCGCGGCCAGTTCGGCGAACTTGGACAGCTCACCGTAGGCGCGGTCCACTTCCGGCACTTCCAGCACCTGGCGCGCCAGGCGCAGCCAGACCAGCAGGCGCTCGATGCGCGGCAGCTGCTCGGACAGGTCCTCGGGCTGGCGCTTGTAGCGATCCAGCTTGAGGGCTTCGCCTTCCTCGGCGATCAGACGCGGCAGCCAGTTGCCCAGCACGGCCTTGCCCTGGCGGTTGCCGCGCTCATTGCGTTCGGCGGTCCAGGCGCGGGTCAGCAGCCAGCGGGACACATTGAGGGAGAACAGGCCCCAGCGGGTGTCGGCGAGTTCTTCGTCGAACTGCTGCGGTGCGGCGTGGCGCACGGCTTCGTTCAGCTCGCCGGCCTGCACGCGCGGACGCCAGTCGCCCAGCAGGGCGTCCAGGGTTTCGCGCAGGTCATGGCTGCTGGCGCGCGGGGCGGCCTGGCCGAGGCTGCCGATCAGGGCGCGCAGGTCGATGAGTTGCTGCAGCCAGTCCACCAGCAGCTTCCAGTGGCCGTTGAAGCGGTATTGCTCGGCCAGGCGCTGGCTGCTGCCCAGCAGGTGCCAGGCGAGGGCGGCGAAGGCGTCGTCCAGCGGCAGTTCGGCCGACAGGGCCGGCGCCGGCAGGCTGAGGTGGTAGCTGTTGGCATCATGGAGGCGATAGCCGCGCTCGGCCTTGCTGATGTCGCAGGGCATCAGCGGCAGATCGGCGGCGAGCTCGGCGGCCAGTTCCAGCAGGGCTTCGGGTTCGCCTTGGCGCAGTTCCAGTTCCAGTTCGCAGATGTCTTCTTCCAGCTTGCCGGCGATCACCTTGCCCTGGTCCAGGGCGGCCTCGATCACCACTTTGGCCTTGCCGCGGCCCCAGGCGATCTCGGCGCGGTCACGGTGGAAGTCGGTGGTGAAGATGGGCTTGAGCTGCTTCTTGTCCAGTTCAGCGAGGCTGGCGGGCCAGCAGTCGTCGGTGAGTTTCTTCGGGTCCAGCTTGGGCTTGTCCAAGTACCAGTCCCACTCATTGCGCTCGGACAGCCCGGCCACGCTCTGGCCGCGGGTCTTGAGGGTCTGGATGAACTGCTCGCCGTCGCGGCGCAGGCGCAGGGCCACACGGGCCTGGGCCAGATCGCGGTCGGGCGTGTCGAAGTACTGGTTGAAGAGTTCGCGGCGTTCCCAGCCGGACTTGTTGCGCTTCTTCAGCAGCGGGTGGTCGCGCAGGGCTTCCAGGGTCTCGCGGCTGGCGCGAAGCTTGATTTCGGTCTCTTTGTTCATCGCCGGGGTCTTCGGACGCAGCCAGGGGGTGGCTGCCAAGGCGGTGAAGTTTACAGGACGGGCGGACCCCGTGCCGCAGCGGTTTCACCCTGTGCAACCTTGGGCCTATGATGATCGCTCGTCCGTGGAGGCCCCCCGATGTCCGTTCCAGACCTGAAATCCCAGTTCGCCGCGCTGATCGCCACCCCCTCGGTGAGCTGTACCCAGCCCAGTTGGGACCAGTCGAACCAGGCGGTGATCGAGTTGCTGGCCGCCTGGCTTGGTGACCTTGGTTTCCGCTGCGAGGTCCAGCAGGTCTCGCCGGGCAAGGCCAACTTGCTGGCGACCTACGGCACGGGCCCCGGCGGCCTGGTGCTGGCTGGCCATAGCGACACGGTGCCTTTCGACGCCGCCCTGTGGAAAACCGACCCGCTCAGGCTGAGTGAAGTCAGCAACCGCTGGTACGGTCTGGGTAGCTGCGACATGAAGGGCTTCTTCCCGCTGGTCATCGAGGCCGTGCGTGGTCTGCTGGACCAGCGGTTCCAGCAGCCGCTGATCATCCTCGCCACCTGTGACGAGGAAAGCTCCATGGCCGGTGCCCGCGCGCTGGCGGAGGCCGGCAGGCCCCTGGGCCGCGCGGCGGTGATCGGTGAACCGACGGGGCTCAAGCCCATCCGCCTGCACAAGGGGGTGATGATGGAGCGCATCGACATCCTCGGGCAGAGCGGCCACTCCTCCGATCCCAGCCTGGGCCACAGCGCCCTGGAAGCCATGCATGCGGTGATGAGCGACCTTATCGCCTTGCGTGGCGAATGGCAGCAGGAATTCCGCAATCCGCAATTCACCGTGCCTCAGCCCACGCTGAACCTCGGCTGCATCCACGGTGGCGACAACCCCAACCGCATCTGCGGCCAGTGCAGCCTGGAGTTCGACCTGCGCCCGCTGCCGGGCATGAATCCGGACACCTTGCGTGCGGTGATCCGCCAGCGCCTGCGTCCGGTCGCCGAGCATTACCAGGTGAAGATCGACTTCAAGCCGCTGTTCCCGGCAGTGCCGCCCTTCGAGCAGTCGCCGGAAAGTGATCTGGTGCGCCTGGCCGAACGTCTTACCGGCCATACCGCGCAGTCGGTGGCCTTCGGCACCGAAGCACCGTATCTTCAGCAGCTCGGTTGCGAGACCCTGGTGCTCGGCCCCGGCGACATCGCCTGCGCCCACCAGCCGGACGAGCATCTCGAACTGTCACGGATCGAGCCTACCGTTGCGCTATTGCGCCAGCTCATCCAGCATTACTGCCTGCAATCCGCCACCAAGTCCTGATCAGGAGGGTTTCCGTTGATGCTCATGCGACGACGATAACGCGCCGCCTCACTTTCATTCCCGGACAAGCCGGGGATCGCACTCGTCAATTCGCTCTACGACAGGCTCACGGAACCATGCTCGACTACGTCAACTGGCTGCGCCACGCTACCCCATACATCAACTCCCACCGGGACTGCACCTTCGTGGTGATGCTGCCCGGCGAGGGTGTCGCTCACCCGAACTTCGGCAATATCGTCCACGACCTGGTGCTGCTGCACAGCATGGGCGTGCGCCTGGTGCTTGTGCACGGCTCGCGCCCGCAGATCGAGGCGCGCCTGGCCGCGCGCGGCCTGACCCCGCACTTCCACCGCGACCTGCGGATCACCGACGCCCCCACGCTGGAATGCGTGATCGATGCCGTGGGCCAGCTGCGCATTGCCATCGAGGCACGCCTGTCCATGGATATCGCCGCCTCGCCGATGCAGGGCTCGCGGCTGCGGGTGAGTACCGGCAACTTCGTCACCGCGCGCCCGATCGGCGTCGTTGACGGCATCGACTACCACCACACCGGGGAAGTGCGCCGGGTGGATCGCAAGGGCATCGGCCGCCTGCTGGACGAGCGCACCATCGTGCTGTTGTCGCCGCTTGGCTACTCGCCCACCGGGGAAATCTTCAACCTCGCCTGCGAGGACGTGGCCACCCGCGTCGCCATCGACCTGGGAGCGGACAAGCTGATCCTGTTCGGCGCCGAGCGCGGCCTGATCGACGAATCCGGCAAGCTGGTGCGCGAGCTGCGCCCGCAGCAGGTACCGCCGCACTTGGCGCGCCTGGGCAACAACTACCAGGCCGAGCTGCTCGATGCCGCCGCCCAGGCCTGCCGCGCCGGGGTCAAGCGCAGCCACATGGTCAGCTATGCCGAGGATGGTTCTCTGCTCACCGAGCTGTTCACCCGCGATGGTGGCGGTACCCTGGTTGACCAGGAGCAGTTCGAATCCCTGCGCGAAGCCACCATCGACGACGTCGGCGGTCTGATCGACCTGATCACTCCGCTGGAGGACCAGGGCATCCTGGTACGCCGTTCGCGGGAAGTGCTGGAGCGGGAAATCGAGCAATTCACCATCGTCGAGCGCGATGGCCTGATCATCGCCTGCGCGGCGCTCTATCCCATCGCCGATTCCGACGCCGGCGAACTGGCTTGCCTGGCGGTGAACCCGGAATACCGCCATGGCGGTCGTGGCGATGAACTGCTGGAACGTATCGAGGAGCGCGCCCGAGCCCTGTGCCTGAAGACTCTCTACGTCCTCACCACTCGCACCGCTCACTGGTTCCGCGAGCGCGGCTTCCAGCCCAGCGGCGTCGAGCGCCTGCCGGTGGCGCGCGCCTCGCTGTACAACTTCCAGCGCAATTCGCAGGTCTTCGAGAAGGCACTCTGACAGGCGACCCGGGGCTCTCCCCGGGCCGTGTCACGGTCAGGGCAGGATGGCGAATACCCGCGCAGGGAATCCGCTGCCACGGGCGATCTTCGGGAAGCTCACCACGACCAGGGCGCCAGCCTCGGGTAGCTGGTCGAGGTTGGTCAGCAGCTCAATCTGGTAGTGGTCCTTGCCGAGGATGTAGGACTCCAGCGAGTAATCGTCCTTGCTGGTGGCCAGGCCTGGATCGGTATCGGTGGTTTCATGGCCTGAAGCGGTGATCTTGCGGGTCTCGTACAGATAGACCAGCACGTCCTTGCTCCAGCCCGGATAGTGGGCCACGCCCTGGGCATCGGCATTCTGCATCTTCTCCTGGCTCGGCCAACGCTTGGACCAATCGGTGCGCATGGCGACGAAGGCGCCCTCCGGCACCGGGCCGTGCTTGGCTTCCCAGGCTTTCACATCGGCAAGGCCGAGTACGTAGTCGGGGTTCTTCGCCACCTGTTCGTGGACGTCCAGCACCACCAGCGGCAGCAGCTGCTCCTTCACGTCGATCTGGTCGACGCTGCGCAAGCCCTTGTGGAAGTGAACCGGCGGATCGATGTGGGTACCCCACTGGCCGACGTGGCTGTAAAGGTCCACCTGGAAGCCGTCTTTGTCCACGGTGTAGAGCGTCTTGCGCTGTGCGTTCTCGAAGCCCTTCCAATGCGGAATCTGCTCGTCGTAGGCGTGGGTCAGGTCGACCCAGTTCCGGGATTTCAGCGTGCTGTAAGTATCCCAGAGGCCGGGCTGTGCGGCCTGGGCGAGCAGCGGCAAGGACAGTGCAAGGGCGAGGGCCAGACGGCCCCGTTGATGCTTCGACATATGACCTTCTCCATGGTGGACGCGGGACGGTGTGGACCGATGCCTATACTGGTCTGGCCCAGAACTTGAGTGGAGTCCAGCGGTGTCGTCAAAACACTTGATCGAATATGAACATGCCAGTCCGGAAGTACGCGCGGTATTCGAGGACATCATGGCCACCCGCAGGGTGGACCAGGTGAACAACTTCTGGAAGGCGCTGGCGCGGCACCCCGAAACCCTGCGCCGGACCTGGGAGAGCCTGAAGGAGGTGATGGCGCCCGACGGCGCCCTCGATCCCCTGACCAAGGAATTGCTCTATATCGCCGTGAGCGTGACCAACAACTGCGGCTACTGCGTCGCCTCGCACACGGCTGCGGCGCGCAAGGCGGGGATGACGGAGGCGATGCTGGGTGAGCTGATGGCGGTGATCGGCATGGCCAATGAAACCAATCGGTTGGCCGTGGGCTACCGGGTGCCGGTGGACGCCGCGTTCGAGGAGTGATTCAGGCTGCCGCTCCGGCAAGGGCCCGAAGGCCCGTGCCGGAGCGGATGCTCAGTTACTGATCAAGCCGAGGATGCTCGCCTGGTAGGCGGCGACGAAGGTATCGAAGTCCACTTCCGGCTCGGCTTCCAGGCGCGCCTGCTCGTCCAGGGACTGACGGGCCATGTTCTCGAAGCGGTCCTGATCCTCGACGGCGAGCGGCTGGCTGCGGAAGTAGTCGGCATGCTGGCGGCTCTGGCGCAGGGAGAACTGGCTGAAGCTTTCGCCACGCTCGCGCATTTCGGCCAGGACACGTGCCGACGGGGTCAGCTCCGGGTTGGCGACCTTGACACGCTGGGCGGCCAGGGCCTCGGCGTGTTCCTGGCCACCCTGGGCGGCGTCCAGCAACTCGGCGGTGCGGGCGATGCGGTCGAGCAGCTCATCGGCCCACTCGGTCAGGCTGGTGGTATGGCCGTGGCGCTGCAGTTGCAGGCCGGGACGGCGACCTTCCTTGACCACACGCTGGAAGTTGTCGGTGGCGCTGCGGCATTCCTCGCCGGCCATCGGCGGGCTGTCCTGCAGGGCGCAGAACAGCAGGAAGGCATCGAGGAAGCGCGCTTCGGTGAGGTCGATGCCCAGCGGCAGGAAGGGATTGATGTCGAGGCAGCGCACTTCCACGTACTGCACGCCACGGGCCATCAGCGCCTGTATCGGGCGTTCGCCGGTGTAGGTGACGCGCTTGGGGCGGATCGACGAGTAGTACTCGTTCTCGATCTGGATGACGTTGGTGTTCAGCTGCACCCATTCGCCGTCCTGCTTGGTGCCGATCTCGGCGTAGGGCGGGTAGGGCGTGGACACCGCCTGTCGCAGGCTCCCGAGGTAGCTGTCGAGGCTGTTGTAGCAGGGAGTGAGGCCGGCTTGGGCGTTGTTCTGGTAGCCCAGGTCGCTCATCCGCAGGCTGGTGGCGTAGGGCAGGTACAGGGTGTCGGCGTCCAGGCTGTCGAGGTCATGGGGACGGCCGCGCAGGAAGCTCTTGTCCAGCGCCGGGGCGGCACCGAACAGGTACATCAGCAGCCAGCTGTAGCGGCGGAAGTTGCGGATCATCGCGATGTAGCGCGCGGACTGGTACTCGCGGTCGCTCTGCGGATCGCCTTCGGCCTGCTTGAGCAGCGGCCAGAGCGCCTCGGGCAGGGAATAGTTGTAGTGGATGCCGGCAATGCACTGCATGGTCTTGCCGTAACGCACGGCCAGGCCCTTGCGGTAGACGTACTTCAGGCGGCCGATGGGCGAGGTGCCGTAGCGGGCGATGGGGATGTCTTCCTCCCCCGGCAGACGGCAGGGCATGGACGGGCTCCAGAGCAGTTCGTCGCCAAGCTTGTCCACGGTGAAGCGATGGATCTTCTCCAGGTCCGCCAGGGTCTGCGCCGGATCGGCCTCGGCCGGAGTGATGAACTCCAGCAGCGATTCGGAATAGTCCGTGGTGATCTGCGCATGGGTCAGGGCCGAGCCCAGGGCAGGGGAGTGTGGCGTCAGCGCCAGTTGGCCATTGCCATCGACCCGCAGGCATTCACGCTCGATGCCGTGCAGGCACTGGGTGAGCAGGGGCAGGTTGGCGCGCTCGCCGAGCAAGGCCAGGCGGCGGGAAAGAAGATCGCTCAATTTGGAATCCTTCACGCGTCGGTCGCCCCAATATGGGGGTGGACCAAGCTGTCTACAAGAGGCGGACTTGGCCGCTGGCCGAAATAACTTTCCAGCCGGCGGTTCGCGTTGTCGCTTCGTCCAGAATAGAGCCTTGCCACCACCCCGCGGTTACAGCTGAGCGAAGGTGCCTTGTCCCTTGGCGACCAGCTTGTCGCCCTGCAGCACGTCGGCCTCCACCACCAGCGTGCGTTTGCCCGCATGCAGCACCCGCGCCTTGCAGATCACCTCGCCCTCCGCCACCGGACGGATGTAGTTGATCTTGCACTCCAGGGTGGCGCTGCGCCGCTCGAAGCCATGGGTGCTGGTACAGGCCAGCCCCATGGTGATGTCCAGCAGCGAGAAAATCGCCCCGCCATGCATGACCTGGCCACGGTTGCGCAGGTGCTCGTCCATGACCAGGCGTGCCTCGGCAATGCCATCGCCGAGGCTTAGCGGCTCGATACCCAGCAGCTTGCTGTAGGCGCTGGTGGTTTGCTGGTCGGTGAAGTCCATCGTCACTTCTTCTTGATCTGCTTGGCGTTGGCGAACAGCGATGCCATGGCGCCGGTCGCCGGCGGAGCGCTGTTGCGCGGGGCGCTCTGCTGCTGGCGCGGCTGGCCGCCCTGGCGACCGCCGCCACGGGGACCTTCGACCTTCTCGCCGGGGGTGTCGCTCATGCGCATGGACAGGCCGACGCGGTTACGCGGGATGTCCACTTCCATGACCTTCACGCGGACGATGTCGCCGGCCTTGACCACTTCGTACGGGTCCTTGACGAACTTCTCCGACAGCGCGGAGATGTGCACCAGGCCGTCCTGGTGGACGCCGATGTCGACGAAGGCGCCGAAGTTGGTGACGTTGGTCACCACACCTTCCAGCGTCATCCCGGGTTTGAGGTCCTTCAGGCTCTCGACGCCTTCCTGGAACTCGGCGGTCTTGAACTCGGGACGCGGGTCGCGGCCCGGCTTGTCCAGTTCCTTGAGGATGTCGGTGACGGTGGGCAGGCCGAAGGTTTCGTCTGTGAACTTGGCCGGGTCCAGGCGCTTGAGGAAGCCGGAATCGCCGACCAGCGAGCGGATGTCGCGGCCGGTATCGGCGGCGATGCGCTGCACCAGCGGATAGGTTTCCGGGTGCACGGCGGAGGCGTCCAGCGGGTTGTCGCCGTTCATCACGCGGAGGAAGCCGGCGGCCTGCTCGAAGGTCTTCTCGCCCAGGCGGCTGACTTTCTTCAGCTCGTCGCGGGTCTTGAAGGCGCCGTTGGCGTCACGGTAGCTGACGATGTTCTGCGCCAGGGTGGCGTTGAGGCCGGAGATGCGCGCCAGCAGGGCTGCGGACGCAGTGTTCACGTCCACGCCCACGGCGTTCACGCAGTCCTCGACCACGGCGTCCAGGCTGCGCGCCAGCTGCACCTGGGACACGTCGTGCTGGTACTGGCCGACGCCAATGGATTTCGGGTCGATCTTCACCAGCTCGGCCAGCGGGTCCTGTAGACGGCGGGCGATGGACACGGCGCCACGCAGGGACACGTCCAGGTCCGGGAATTCCTTTGCCGCCAGCTCGGAGGCGGAGTACACCGATGCGCCGGCCTCGCTGACCATGATCTTGGTCATCTTCAGGGCGGGGAACTTCTTGATCAGTTCGATGGCCAGCTTGTCGGTCTCACGGCTGGCGGTGCCGTTGCCGATAGCGATCAGGTCGACGCTGTGCTTGGCGCAGAGCTTGCCGAGGATGGCCAGGGTCTCGTCCCACTTGTTGTGCGGTACGTGGGGGTAGACGGTGGCGGTGTCCAGCAGTTTGCCGGTGGCATCGACCACGGCCACCTTGCAGCCGGTGCGCAGGCCCGGGTCGAGGCCCAGGGTGGCGCGCGGGCCGGCCGGCGCGGCCAGCAGCAGGTCGTGCAGGTTGCGCGCGAAGACGTTGATGGCTTCGCCTTCGGCGGCTTCGCGCAGCTCGCCCAGCAGGTCGGTTTCCAGGTGGGTGTAGAGCTTGACCTTCCAGGTCCAGCGCACCACTTCGGCCAGCCACTTGTCGGCGGCGCGGCCCTGGTTCTGGATGCCGAAACGCTCGCCGATCATCACTTCGCACGGGTGCATGGTGCCCGGCAGCTCTTCGCCGACTTTCAGGGCGATGCTCAGCACACCTTCGTTGCGGCCACGGAAGATCGCCAGGGCACGGTGCGAGGGCACGCCCTTGAGGTTTTCGTCGTGTTCGAAATAGTCGCTGAACTTGGCGCCTTCCTGTTCCTTGCCGGCCACCAGGCGGGCGCTGAGGGTGGCGCTGTCCTTGAGGAAGCCGCGCAGGCTGGCGAGCAGGGTGGCGTCTTCGGCGAAGCGCTCCATGAGGATGTACTTGGCGCCTTCGAGCACGGCCTTGACGTCGGCGAAGCCTTTTTCCGCGTCGATGAAACGCTCGGCTTCGGCCTCCGGGGCCAGGGACGGGTCGTTGAACAGCGCGTCGGCCAGCTCGCCGAGGCCAGCTTCCAGGGCGATCTGGCCCTTGGTGCGGCGCTTCTGCTTATAGGGCAGGTAGAGGTCTTCGAGGCGGGTCTTGGTGTCGGCGAGCTTGATTTCGCGTTCCAGTTCCGGCGTCAGTTTGCCCTGCTCGGTGATGCTGGCGAGGATCGCGCCGCGGCGATCTTCCATTTCGCGCAGGTAGCGCAGGCGTTCTTCCAGGGTACGCAGCTGGGTATCGTCGAGGCTGCCGGTGACTTCTTTCCGGTAACGGGCGATGAAGGGGACGGTAGAACCCTCGTCCAGCAGTTCCACGGCGGCGGCGACCTGTTGCGGGCGCACGCCCAGTTCTTCAGCGATGCGGTTGTTGATATCCATTGAAAACACCTGCATGGGCGGCAGCCCGGGTCGGGTCACGGCGGCTACCGCAGAAAAACAGACCGGCGAGCCAGGGCTCGCCGGTGATGAAAGGCGCCGCATTATAAACACCGAGTTTCGAAGGGTAGGGAACCGTTCGGGGAAAAATCTGCTAACAATGGGCAAGCCGCTACGCGCTGCCGGCAGGCGATAATGCGCGGCTTGCACAACAGGAGAAAACATGAGCAGCAACCCGACCGCTGAAGGCGAAAAGATCCTCATAGTCGATGACGACGCCCGTCTGCGGCGCCTTCTCGAGCGCTTCCTCGACGAGCAGGGCTTTCGCGTGCGCGCCGTGGAGAACGTCGAGCAGATGGATCGCCTGCTGGCTCGCGAACTCTTCAACCTGGTGGTGCTGGACCTGATGCTCCCCGGCGAAGACGGCCTGTCGGCCTGCCGCCGCCTGCGTGCGTCCAACAACCAGGTGCCGATCATCATGCTCACCGCCAAGGGCGACGAGACCAGCCGCATCCAGGGCCTGGAACTGGGTGCCGACGATTACCTGGCCAAGCCGTTCAACCCCCGCGAGTTGCTGGCGCGGATCAAGGCCGTGCTGCGCCGCCAGGCGCCGCAGGTACCGGGTGCCCCGGCCAGCGAGGACGAGAGTGTCAGCTTCGGTGAGTACGAGCTGTCGCTCGCCACCCGCGAGCTGAAGAAAGGCGACGATGTGCAGATGCTCACCACCGGTGAGTTCGCCGTGCTCAAGGCGCTGGTCCAGCACGCCCGCGAGCCGCTGACCCGCGACAAACTGATGAACCTGGCCCGTGGCCGCGAGTGGGACGCCCTGGAGCGCTCCATCGACGTGCAGATCTCTCGTCTGCGCCGGCTGATCGAACCGGACCCTTCCAAGCCGCGCTATATCCAGACCGTCTGGGGCGTCGGCTACGTGTTCGTGCCCGATGGCAACAAGTGAGCGCGCGGCGGGGGTTCCCGCCGCCGGGCAACCCAGGGTGGTGATGCGCACCCCCTACTGGTTCCCGCAGAGCTTCTTCTCCCGCACCCTGTGGCTGGTGCTCATCGTCGTCCTGTTCTCCAAGGCGCTGACCCTGGTCTACCTGATGATGAACGAGGACGTGCTGGTGGACCGCCAGTACAGCCACGGTGCCGCGCTGACCCTGCGCGCCTACTGGGCGGCGAGTGAAGAAGAGCGTCACGACCTGGCCAAGGCTGCCGGGCTCAAGCGGGTCACCCGCGATGCCGTGCCCGCCAGCGAACAGCACTGGCCCTACAGCGAAATCTTCCAGCGCCAGATGCAGGCCGAGCTAGGCCCCGGCACCGAAGTGCGTCTGCGCGCCCAGAGCCCGCCGGCGCTCTGGGTTCACGCCCCGGAGCTGGGCCCGGACTGGGTGCGTATCCCGCTTTATCCACACCCCCTGCGTGGCCAGCGTATCTGGAGCGTGCTCGGCTGGTTCCTCGGCATCGGCCTGCTCTCCACCGCCGCCGCCTGGATCTTCGTGCGCCAGCTCAACGCCCCGCTCAAGCGCCTGGTCTTCGCCGCCCGCCAGGTCGGCCAGGGCCGCAGCGTGCGCCTGCCGGTAAGCGACACACCGAGCGAGATGGCCGAGGTGTACCGCGCTTTCAATCAGATGGCCGAGGACGTCGAGCGCGGCGCCCGCGAGCGCGAGCTGATGCTGGCCGGCGTCTCCCATGACCTGCGCACGCCGTTGACGCGCCTGCGCCTGTCCCTGGAATTGATGTGCAACGACTCCGAACTGACCGAAGACATGGTCCGCGACATCGAGGACATGGACGCCATCCTCGACCAGTTCCTCGCCTTCATCCGTGATGGCCGCGACGAGCGGGTGGAAGAGCTGGACCTGGGCGAACTGGTGCGCGAAGTGGTTGCGCCCTACAACCAGAAGGACGAACAGGTGCGCCTGTGCCTGGAGCCGCTGCCGCCGTTCCCGTTGCGGCGGGTATCGATCAAGCGCCTTTTGGCGAACCTGATCGAGAACGCGCTGCGATATGGCGGCAACGGTGTCGAGGTGGCGGCCTTCCTCGCGGGCGACAACGCCGCGCCCTACGTGGTTCTGAGCGTGCTCGACCGCGGCCAGGGCATCGATCCGTCGGAGCTGCAGGACATCTTCAACCCCTTCATCCGTGGTGACCGCGCCCGTGGCGGCAAGGGCACCGGCCTGGGGCTGGCCATCGTGAAACGCATCGCCGCGCAGCACGGTGGCAGCGTCGAGTTGCGCAATCGCTCCGGTGGGGGCCTGGAAGCCCGCGTCTGCCTGCCATTGGGATTGTTGCTTCCCCGCGACGCTGTGTAGGGATCGAGATAACGCGCCGGACATCGTCCGGCGCGCTTTCGTCCAGAGCGGGATTGCCCCGGCGCATCATTCGGGTTCCCTTTCCGCGACTCCTTTGGTCACTGATTCGGACCTGCCATCGGCAGTGCTGTTACGACGCCAGTCGTTCGGCGTACGCTAGCCCGGCGCTGGGCTATCCTCAGCTTGCGCACCGACATGAGGTCAGTATGCCAGCTGCTTCTTTCCGACTACCCCAATGGACCTGGTGGTTGCCTCTGCCGCTGCTGCATCTGGCCACTTGGGTTTCCCTTGGTACCCAGGCTTCCAGTGGACTGGCCGTCTGGTACCTGCCCTTTGCCCTCGGCCTGGTGTTGTGCCTGTGGTGGGGCGCGCGGGTGCTGCCCGCCATCTATTTCAACGCGCTGCTCAGCGTGCCCCTGTGGGACCTCAACTGGTACTGGGCGCCGCTCTACGCCGTGCCGGAAACACTCAGCGTCGCCGTGGGCTGGTGGGCGCTCAAGCGTGCGGGCTGCCACGCTGACTTGCGCGACTTCCCCGAATTGCTGCGCTTCATGCTCTATGGCGTGTTGCTGCCGGTGAGCCTGCTGGTCTACGGCGAGCAGGCGGCGCTGATGCTGAGCCATAGCACGGCACGCGAGAGCTGGGGCAACTCCGCCCTGCTGGTCTGGCCTGGAGCGTGCCTGACCACCCTGGCAGTCAGCCTGCCACTGCTGACCTACCTCACGCCGCTTTTCAGCCGCCGTGGCTGGGTGCCGGAGCCGGTGGAGGCATTGCCGGAGACCTTGCACCGCCTTCCTCCCTGGCCATTGCTGCTGGTGCTGGCGCTACTCATTCCCTGGCTGCTGACCGTCGTGCCGCTGATCCTCACCCTGCCGCCCATCGGTTTGATGATGCTCGGATTGGGTCTGGTCTGGGGCTTTCCCGGTGCCCTCTGCGGCGCCGGCCTTACTGCACTGACCGTGCTCGCCCTGCCGGCGCTGCGCCAGTTCGATGGCGCTGCGCGTCTGGCCGAGCCGCAGTCGGGCGTCGAACTCTATTTCAGTGTGCTGCTGCTGATGATGTCCGCCCTGCTGGTCGGGCGTAGTCTGAGCGACCTGCGCCTGGCGTTGGCTCGCCGCGACGAGATGCAGAAGGAACTGGCCATGAGCAATCTGGCGCTGCAGGCCAGCCCCCTGGGGGTGACCATCGTCGACGCGCGCCAGGCCGACCAGCCGCTGATCTACTGCAACCCGGCCTTCGAACGGATGAGCGGCTATTCGCGAGACGAGGCCCTGGGCAATCACTGGCGCTTCCTGCTCCATCACGACCGCAACCAGTCCGAGCTGCCGCGTCTGCAGGATGCGTTGGAGCACGGCGAACAGTGCCAGCTGGTGCTACGCAACTACCGCAAGGACGGCAGTCTGTTCTGGAACGAGATCACCGTGGCGCCCATGCGCGACGCTCTGGGCATCAGCCACTTCGTCGCCCTGCAGCACGACGTCAGCGGCCGCGAAATGCTCTCCGAAGAACTGGATACCCGCCGCGACGAGTTGCTGCGCCAGACGCACCTGCTGAACCAGACCGAAGCCATCGCCGATATCGGCAGCTGGGTGCTGGAGATCGCCACCCTGAAGATGGCCTGGAGCGAGGGCAGCTTCCGCATCTATGAACTGGACCCGAGCGCCGGCGCTCCCAGTCTCGGGCAGATGCTCAGCTACTTCGACCCGGCCAGCCGCTCGCTGCTGGAAGACACCCTGGAGCAGTGCCTGCGCAGCGCCGAGCCCTTCGACGTGGAACTGCGCGTCCAGGCCGCTCGCGGTACTCCGCGCTGGCTCCGGATCAAGGGGCTGGCCGAGCACGATGGCGACCAGGTGATCCGCATCTATGGCGCGATGCTCGACCTGACCAGCCAGAAGCGCGCCGAGCGCCTGCAGCACGAGCGCGACAAGCACCTGCACCTGTTCTTCGAGGCGCCGTTGATCGGCATGGCCCTGTGCACTCCTGACCAACGCTGGGAAGAGGTCAACTACAAGCTCTGCAGCATTCTCGGCCGCTCCCGCGAACAGCTGCGCGGCGTCGACTGGATGAGCATGACGGTGGCCGAGGACCGCGCTGCCGAAGAAGCCCTGCTGGAGGAGGTGCGCAAGGGCGAACGCGATGGCTATGAGCTCGACAAGCGCTTCATGAAAGGCTCCGGCGGCACTGTGCACGCAAGGGTCAACGTGCGCGGTGTGCGTGACCTGGACGGTCAGCTCTACGCACTGCTGGCGCTGGTAGAAGACATCAGCGCCCGGCACGAGGCCGAGGCGCGTTACCGGACCCTGGTGGAGCACGCGCCGGAAGCCATCCTGGTGTTCGATCCGCAGCACGGCATCGTCGAAGCCAACGAGAACGCCGCGCGCCTGTTCGGCATGTCCCGCGAGCTGCTGCACGGCCACATGCCCACCAGCTTCAGCCCACCGCTGCAGGCCGATGGCCGTTCGTCGCGGGAGCTGGGCAATGCCTATACCCGCGCCGCGCTCAAGGGCGACACGCCCACCTTCGACTGGCTGATGCGCGATGTGAACGGCCGCGTGCGTCCCTGCGAGGTGCGCCTGGTGCGCCTGCCCGGCGAGGGCCGGCCGCTGATCCGCCTGAGCATCACCGATATCTCCGAGCGCCAGCGCTACCAGCGCGAAATCGAGCGCCTGGCCTACAGCGACGAGCTCACCGGCCTGCCCAATCGCCGCCTGCTGCTCGATCGTCTGCAACATGCGATGGCCCGTGAGCAGCGCGAGGGCCGCTACGGGGCGTTGCTGTTCATCGACCTGGACCACTTCAAGACGGTCAACGACAGCCTTGGCCACCCAGTGGGCGATGCCCTGCTGCGGGAGGTCACGGCACGTCTGGCCGGTTGCCTGCGCAACGAAGACACCTTGGCGCGACTTGGCGGCGACGAGTTCGTGGTGCTGCTGGAAGCCCTGGCCGATAGCCCGGAACAGGCCGGCAAACTGGCTGCGGAAGTGGGCGACAAACTGCTGCAGAGCCTGCACGGCAGCTACATCATCGGCGAGCACGAACTGGTGGTCAGCGCCAGCATCGGCATCGCCCTGCATCCCTTCATCGAGCAGGTAGCCGCCGACGTCCTCAAGCAGGCCGACACCGCCATGTATCGGGCCAAGCAGTCCGGGCGCAACGCCTTGCATTTCTTCGCGCCGGAAATGCAGGCGGCCATTGACCAGCGCCTTCAACTGCAGAGCGAGCTGCGCCAGGCCATCGACCGCGGCCAGCTCAGCCTGGAGTTCCAACCGCAACTGGCCCTGGCCGATGGCCGCGTGCTGGGCGCCGAGGCGCTGATGCGCTGGCATCACCCCACACGCGGCGAAGTGCCGCCAGCGCAGTTCATCCCGTTGGCCGAAGAAACCGGCCTGATCCTCGAACTCTCGGACTGGATGCTGGAACGCGCCTGCACCTGCCTCGCCACCTGGCAGACCGACATGCCGTGGCTGGTGCTGGCCATCAACGTCAGTCCCCGCGAGCTGCGCAAACCCGGCTTCTTCGAGCGCATCGAAAGCGCCCTCAAGCGCCATGGCGTGCCGCCTGGTCGGCTGGAGCTGGAAATCACCGAAGGCAGCCTGCTCGAAGAGGTGGAGCAGTGCATCTCCGCCATGCAGGCGCTCAAGTCGCTGGGCGTGCGCTTCGCCATTGACGATTTCGGCACGGGTTATTCATCCCTGGCCTACCTCAAGCGCCTGCCCCTGGACAGGCTGAAGATCGACCGCAGCTTCGTCGATGGCCTGGCCTTGGACGCGAGCGACCTGGCCCTGGTGGAAACCATCCTGGCCATCGGTCGCAACCTCGGCCTGGAATGCATCGCCGAAGGCATCGAGAGCGAAGAGCAGCTGTCCATGCTGCGCCAGCGCGGCTGCGAACTGGGCCAGGGCTATTTCTTCAGCCGGCCGCTGGATGAGGAAGACTTCCGGGGATGGATTCGCGAGCGGGAAGGGCGGCAGGCGGTGGTGCAGAGCCTGTAAGGCGAATGAATCTGCCTATGTGGGGGCAATTCATTCGCGAAGCGGACCGCAGGTCCGCCTGGCTGACTTGCATGGGGCCAGCTTCGCTGGCCATTGCGATTGTAATCGCCCCCACAGAGCGGGGCGTTTACCCCTTGCCTTTGGTCCTGGTCGAATTGGGACAGGCGTTCTTTTCCAGGTACTGGATGATGATGCCGGCCACGTCGTGCCCGGTGGTGGTCTCGATGCCTTCCAGGCCGGGAGAGGAGTTCACCTCCATCACCAGCGGGCCGTGATTGGAGCGCAGGATATCCACCCCCGCCACCGACAGGCCCATGACCTTGGCCGCGCGGATGGCGGTGGAGCGTTCTTCCGGGGTGATCTTGATCAGGCTGGCGCTGCCGCCGCGATGCAGGTTGGAGCGGAATTCACCTGGCTTGGCCTGGCGCTTCATCGCCGCGATCACCTTGTCGCCCACCACGAAGCAGCGGATATCGGCACCGCCGGCCTCGCGAATGTATTCCTGCACCATGATGTTCTGCTTCAGGCCCATGAAGGCCTCGATCACCGATTCGGCCGCCTTCTCGGTTTCGCACAGCACCACGCCTATGCCCTGGGTGCCTTCCAGCACCTTGATCACCAGCGGCGCGCCGTTGACCATGCGGATCAGGTCGGGGATGTCGTCGGGGGAGTGGGCGAAGCCGGTCACCGGCAGGCCGATGCCCTTGCGAGAAAGCAGTTGCAGCGAACGCAATTTGTCCCGCGAACGGGTGATGGCCACGGATTCGTTGAGCGGGAATACCCCCATCATCTCGAACTGGCGCAACACGGCGCAGCCATAGAAGGTGACCGAGGCGCCGATCCGCGGGATTACCGCGTCGAAACCCTCCAGCGGCTGGCCGCGGTAGTGGATCTGCGGCTTGTGGCTGGCGATGTTCATATAGGCGCGCAGGGTGTCGATGACCACCATCTCATGGCCGCGCTGCTGGCCGGCCTCGACGAGGCGGCGAGTCGAATACAGGCGCGGATTGCGCGATAACACGGCGATTTTCATTGGGCACCCGGAAGGGAAAGTGTCGGTTTTTCCTGAACGTAGGTGAGTGCCGGGTTGACCACCAGTTGCGCCTGGACCAGGGCCTTGGAGCCCAGCAGAACGCGGTAACGCATGGTCTTGCGGCAGGCCAGGGTGAACTCGATAGGCCAGGTCCGGTCACCCAGCGCGAGCAGGGTGCGAATGACATAACGGGTCTGTGCCTGGCCGTTGGAGCTTTTTATGGTCTTCACCGAAACCACTTGCGCTTCGCAACGATGTCGCCGCTGCACCAGGGTGCCGAGGTGCGCGGTGAATCGAACCCACTGCTTGCCTTTCTTTTCAAAGGGGACGATGTCGCTGGCGTGCAGGGTGGAGGTGCTGGCACCGGTATCGATCTTCGCACGCAGGCCGACCATGCCGAGTTCTGGCAGGGCGATCCATTCGCGGAGTCCGATCACGGAGAGATGGTCGAAAGTCTTCAATGCAGGCTTTCCGGTAAAGTTGGCGCATTCTAGTGGGCCGATGTGACAACTGCATCTGGCCCTGGCTGAGCTTAGACCGGGCTGGCGAATGGGGCAGCCCGTGCAGGATGGAAACGAGTCATGCGTGCGAAAGAGAAAGACGACAAAGACGACGACAAGGTTCGCCTCGACAAGTGGCTGTGGGCCGCGCGCTTCTACAAGACTCGCGCCCTGGCCAAGGAAGCCATCGAGGGAGGCAAGGTCCACCATCACGGCGAGCGCTGCAAGCCGTCCAAGGAGCCTCGGGTCGGGGACGAATATGTGATTCGCACCGGTTTTGATGAGCGCACTGTCGTCGTCCGCGCACTGGCGGTGGTCCGTCGTGGTGCCCCCGAGGCGCAGACCCTCTACGAGGAAACTGCCGAGAGCCTGGCCAGGCGCGAAGAGGCCGCCGCCATGCGCAAGGCCGGCGCCCTGGGTATCCAGACCGATGGCCGGCCGACCAAGAAACAGCGCCGGCAGATTCATTTCCTGCGCGGCGGCCACGAATAGGGTCACAGTGAAGACTGGCCTCTGCCGCCGGGTTTTCGATCGATAGAAAACGCCCGCATCGGTGATAGACAACCGGCCCTTGGTCAGCCGGCGGATTTGCGCATAAAATCGCCAGCCTTTCGGCCAAATTGGCCCAAATGCAGCGAGTCCGGCATGACCGATTTCACCCAACGTTTTCTGTTCGACGACACCGATGTGCGCGGCGAACTGGTCTCCCTTGGCGAGAGCTACGCCCACGTCCTGGCCAAGCATCCCTACCCGGAACCGGTTGCCCAACTGCTCGGTGAGATGCTCGCCGCCGCTTCCCTGCTGGTCGGCACCCTGAAGTTCGACGGCCTGCTGGTGTTGCAGGCGCGCTCCTCCGGCGCAGTTCCACTGCTGATGGTGGAATGCTCCAGCGACCGCGAAGTGCGTGGCATCGCCCGTTACCACGCGAGCCAGGTCACGCCCGCCGCCGGCCTGCGCGAACTGATGCCCGAAGGTTCGCTCACCCTGACCGTGGACCCGAAGCAGGGTCAGCGCTATCAGGGCATCGTCGCCCTCGAAGGCGCGACCCTGGCCGAGTGCCTGTCCAGCTACTTCGACAATTCCCAGCAGTTGCCCACCCGCTTCTGGCTCAACGCCGATGGCCGCAATGCCCGTGGCATGCTGCTCCAGGCCCTGCCGGCGGACCGCCTCAAGGACCTTGAGGCCCGCGAGGCCAACTGGCAGCACCTGACCACGCTGGCCGACACCCTGACCGCCGAGGAGCTTCTCGGCCTGGACAACGAAACCGTGCTGCACCGCCTCTATCATGAAGAAGCGGTACGCCTGTTCGATCCACAGGTCATCCATTTCCGCTGCAGCTGCTCGCGTCAGCGTTCGGCCAACGCGCTGGTCAGCCTGGGCAAGGATGATGCTGAAGCCCTGCTGCTGGAAAGCGGCGGCACAGTGGTGATCGATTGCCAGTTCTGCAATCAGCGCTACTCGTTCGACGCGGCGGATATCGCCCAGTTGTTCGCCGGCGGCGGCAGCGCCGCACCGTCGGAAACGCGCCACTGAACATGTAGTGTGCCCATCGGGTCGCTGCGTGACCGGGGTGCGATTATCGGTCAGGAATATGCCCGACTGACAGGAGGTTTCTACCCAAAGCGGGCTTTTCTGGCATAATCGCGCGCACTTTTTTCGCTGTAGGGGGTCGCAGTACCCACTACAAATCGCTTGGAGGACTCGGCTTTTCGCCGACGGGGAACCACATGACGCAAGCCAATAACGCCGTGTACACCGATATCAGCGCCGCGCAACTGGTCGAAGAGGCCATCCGCCGTGGTGAGGGTGAACTGGCCGCCAACGGTTCGTTGGTAGTGAAAACCGGCCACCGCACCGGTCGTTCTCCGGCAGATCGTTTCATCGTTCAAGAGCCGAGCACCGACGCCAAGATCGCCTGGGGCAACATCAACCGTCCCTTCCCGGCGGACAAATTCGATGCACTGTGGGCTCGCGTTGAAGCTTATGTGACCGAACGTGAGCGTTTCGTCTCCCATGTGCACGTTGGCGCCGATCCTGAGCACTACCTGGCCGTCAAGATGACCACCGAGACTGCCTGGCACAACCTGTTCGGCCGTTGCCTGTTCATCAACCCGGAACAGTACAACCCGCAGTCCCGCCAGGAGTGGCAGATCCTCAACGCGCCGAACTTCGTCTGCGAACCGGAGCGTGACGGCACCAACTCCGATGGTTGCGTGATCCTCAACTTCGCCGCCAAGAAAGTCCTGATCGCCGGCATGCGCTACGCCGGTGAAATGAAGAAGGCCATGTTCTCCGTGCAGAACTTCCTGCTGCCGGAAAAAGACGTGCTGCCGATGCACTGCGCCGCCAACGTTGGCGAAGAAGGCGACACCACCCTGTTCTTCGGCCTGTCCGGCACCGGCAAGACCACCCTGTCCGCCGACCCGAGCCGTTACCTGATCGGTGACGACGAGCACGGCTGGGGCGTGGGCACCGTGTTCAACATCGAAGGCGGTTGCTACGCCAAGTGCATCGACCTGTCCGAGAAGAACGAGCCGGTAATCTGGAAAGCCATCCAGTTCGGCGCTGTGCTGGAAAACGTGGTGCTGAACCCGGAAACCCGCCTGCCTGACTACAGCGACGACAGCCTGACCCAGAACACCCGTGCCGCCTACCCGCTGCACCTGGTGGAGAAGCGCGTCGAGGCCAACCGTGCCGGCGAGCCGAACGCAGTGATCTTCCTGACCTGCGACCTGACCGGCGTGCTGCCGCCCGTTTCCATCCTGAACAACGAGCAGGCTGCCTACCACTTCCTGTCCGGCTACACCGCACTGGTCGGCTCCACCGAAATGGGTTCCGGCGGCGGCATCAAGTCCACCTTCTCCACCTGCTTCGGCGCGCCGTTCTTCCCGCGTCCGGCTGGCGAGTACGCTGAGCTGCTGATCAAACGCATCCAGGGCTTCGGCTCCAAGGTGTACCTGGTCAACACCGGCTGGACCGGCGGTGGCTACGGTGTCGGCAAGCGCTTCAACATCCCGACTACCCGCGGTGTGATCGCTGCCATCCAGAGCGGTGCCCTGATCGGCGCCGAGACCGAGCACCTGGATACCATCAACCTGGACGTGCCGAAGGCCGTTCCGGGCGTCGACACCAACCTGCTCAACCCGCGCAACACCTGGGCTGACAAGGCTGCCTACGACGAAGCTGCCAAGGCCCTGGCCGCGCAGTTCATCGAGAACTTCAAGAAGTTCGACGTCTCCGACGCCATCAAGAACGCCGGCCCGCAGCTCTAAGCCGCATCGCGTCCTTGTGAAGAAGCCGCCTCCGGGCGGCTTTTTTATTGGCCAACGCGTCGAAGTACGTAGGGTGGATGTCGCTGTTTACATCCACCGTCGGAGCCCGGCCTGACCTCGATGGTGGGGCGATGAAGCGTGACCCACCCTACGACCGCACCGAGCCCTACCATTCGCATCGGAGTTCCGGATTCGTCCCACCCATTTGGCGCACCGAGGCGGTGTGCTTCGGGTCCATGATCAATGCCCCATCGAAGGAGTGATCCCCATGCCCGCAACCAGCCTCGCCAAGGTTTTTGGTTACGACCATTTCCGCCCCGGCCAGGAAGCCGCCATCTCCGCCGTGCTGGCCGGCCGTTCGTCCGCCGCCATCTTTCCCACCGGTTCCGGCAAGTCGCTGTGCTACCAATTGCCGGCCCTGCACCTGCCGCACCTGACCCTGGTGGTGTCGCCGCTGTTGGCGCTGATGCAGGACCAGTTGGCCTTCTTGCACCGTCACGGCATCGCCGCCGCCAGCATCGACTCGGCGCAGAGCCGCGAAGAGGCGGCCGAGGTCATGGCGCGGGCGCGCGCCGGTGAGCTGAAGATCCTGATGATTTCCGTCGAGCGCCTGAAGAACGAGCGTTTCCGTGGATTCATCCAGCAGGTGCCGATCTCACTGCTGGTGGTGGACGAGGCTCACTGCATTTCCGAATGGGGCCACAACTTCCGCCCCGACTACCTCAAACTGCCCGATTACCAGCGCCAGTTCGGCATTCCCCAGGTGTTGCTGCTTACGGCCACGGCGACGCCGACGGTGATCGCCGACATGCAGCGCAAGTTCGCCATTGCCGATGCCGACGTCATCACCACCGGCTTCTATCGACCAAACCTCAACCTGCTGGTGGAGCCGGTGGCCGGAGTACGCAAGCTGGACCGGCTGGCGAACTGGCTGGGCGATCGCGCCGGGCAGCCGGCCATCGTCTACGTGACCCTGCAGAAAACTGCCGAAGACGTGGCCGGGTGGCTGACCGAGCGTGGCGTCGCTGCCAGCGCCTATCACGCCGGCATGGCCCATGAAGAGCGTGAGGCGCTGCAGCGGCGGTTCATGGCCGGCGAGGTGAACGTGATGGTCGCCACCATCGCCTTCGGCATGGGCATCGACAAAAGCGACATCCGCCAGGTGGTGCATTACGACCTGCCCAAGTCGGTGGAAAACTACAGCCAGGAAATCGGCCGCGCGGGGCGCGACGGTCAGGCCTCGGACTGCCTGGTGCTGGCCAATCGCGACAGCCTCAACGTGCTGGAAAACTTCGTCTATGGCGATACGCCGGAGCTGTCCGGCATCCGCCTGCTGCTAGCGGACCTGAAGGCGGCCGGGCGGGGCGGAGACCGCTGGGAGCTGATGCTTGGCGCGCTCTCCGACCAGAGCAACATTCGCCAGCTGCCCCTGAAAACCCTGCTGGTGCAGCTGGAGCTGCGCGGCATCATCGCGCCGCTCTATGCCTACTTCGCCGAGTACCGCTTCAAGCATCTGCTGGCGCCTGAAGCCCTGGTGGAGCGGTTCGAAGGTGAGCGTCGCCAGTTCGTCGAGGCGCTGCTGCGCACCTCCACCCGAGCACGCACCTGGTGCAGCGTGGATTTCGATCGTCTCTATCGCGAGTACAACGCCGAGCGCAGCCGCGTGGTGAAGGCCCTGGATTACTTTCAGGAGCGCGGCTGGATCGAGCTGGAAAGCAAGCAGATGACCGAGGTCTACGCCCTGCAGAAACCCGACTTCGAGCCGGAAGCCCTGGCCGTCGAACTGCATGGTTACTTCCGCCAGCAGGAAGACAGCGAAATCACACGCATCCAGGCGATGCTGGCCCTGTTCGCCAGCGAGACTTGCCTCAGCGCGCGGCTGGCCCACTACTTCGGTGACCACGAGGTCCCCGAGCACTGTGGCCACTGCTCGGTCTGCCAGGGCCGCGTGGCGCGTCTGCCGGAGCCGCCAACCCTGGCGCCCCTGGCGGAGCGGAACTTCAACACCCTATGTGGCGGCTTCAGCCAGCGCTACCAGGAACTGAGGGGCGAGCTGCCCAGCGCTGAATGCCTGACCCGGTTGCTCTGCGGCATCAGCGCGCCGCTCTTCACGCGGCTCAAGGCGCGCAACCTGCCGGGCTTCGCTGCGCTGGAGGCCTATCCCTACGCCGAGGTGCGCGACTGGGTAAGCCAACAGCGGGACTTGTAGGGGCGAATTCATTCGCCAAGCAGGCTGAAGGCCTGCCCTTCGGCATTGCGGGACCGCTTCGCGGTCCTTGGCGAATGAATTCGCCCCTACAGGAAAAGCCAGTCTCCCAACAGGGAGGTCGGGCCAAACGGATTTTTTGATCGATGACATCGTTATTCAGTGTTGGAAGCGGGCCTCCTGGCTGCTTAGGATGGCGCCACTTTCAATCCAGCTTCTCCCAAGGATTCCTACATGCACATTGACGACGCCATCCGCAGCCGCCGGGCCATCAAGAACTACGACACCAGCTACAGCATGAGCCGCGAGGACAAGGACGCGCTGCTGGAGCTGGCCCTGCTCGCACCCACCGCTTTCAACCTGCAGCACGTGCGTCTGGTGGACGTCAGCGACCCGGCCCTGCGCCAGCGCATTCGCGATGTGGCCTGGGGCCAGGCTCAGGTGACCGAGGCTTCGATGCTAGTGATCGTCTGCGCCCGCCTCGATGCCTGGGAGCAGGATTCCGCTCGTGTTTGGGCCGAAGCCCCGCAGCCGGTGCAGGAGTTCATGGCCGGCGCCATCGACACCTACTACCGTGGAAAACCGCAGGTGCAGCGCGATGAAGTGATGCGCAGCTGCGGCCTCGTGGCCCAGACCCTGATGCTCGCCGCGCGCGGCAAGGGCCTGGACAGCTGCCCCATGGACGGCTTCGATTTCGATGCCGTGGCCGACCTGATCCGCCTGCCGGAGAATCATGCCATCGGCCTGATGGTCGCCGTCGGCAAGCAGACCGAGCCGGCCCGTCCGCGCATCGGCAAGCTGGCCTTCGACGAAGCGGTGATCCGCGACCAGTTCTGATGAGCTTCGCAGGTTGGCGCTGAGCCCGCGAAGCCCAACATGGAGTGCGTAGCGTTCCCCCTCATTACTGGCATTGGAACGCTGGGCTTCGCTTGGCTCTGCACCAACCTACAAACGCCGCCGCTGCCTTCTGCAGCGGTGGCGTTTTCATATCCGGCCGATGCCCATCAAATGCTCGATCAGCCATTGCAGGGCTTCATCCTCTTCGCGCTGGGCCACGCTCACCAGATCGAGATGGAAGGGGCCGACGGTGAAGGGCAGGGGATGCACCTGCAGGGGCAGCAGGCCGGCGAAGTGGTGGGCCAATCGCGCCGGCAGCACCACGCTGAGGTCGGTGCTGGCGACGATATGGGCCGCCTGCAGATAGTTGGGCGTGGTGTAGACGATGTCCCGCGCCAGTCCCTGTTCCCCCAGCCACTGATCGACCATGCCTTTGGTCTGGCCTCCGTGTACCCAGAGGTGGCGTAGCCTGAGAAAGCCGGCGAGGTCGGGCGCCTCCTGCAATTGAGGATGGTCGCGGCGGGCCACCAGACGCAGTGTTTCGCTCATCCAGCGACGGCTGGCGAAGCGCGAGGGAATGCTTTCGAAGCGACCCAGCACCAGGTCCAGTTCTCCGTGGTCCAGCGCGGCGGCGGGCAGGCTCGGGGAGAGGTGGCGGATGGCGATCTTCACCCCCGGTGCTTCCTCGGCCAGCTGCTGCAGCAGGCGCGGCATGCAGATCAGTTCCACGTAGTCCGTCACGGCGATGGTGAAGCGCTGGCGGCTGCGTGTCGGGTCGAAACCTTCACCGATCACCAGGCTCTGCTCGATCTGCTTGAGCGCGGCGCGGATCGGCGTTTCCAGGGCCAGCGCCCGGGGCGTCGGCTGCATCGCCCGGCCCACGCGCACCAGCAGTGGGTCGCCGAGCAGTTCGCGCAGCCGGTTCAGCGCATTGCTCACCGCCGGCTGGCTGAGGGCCAGGCGCTCCGCCGCGCGGGAGACGTTGCGCTCGCGAAGCAGGGCGTCCAGCACTCGCAGGAGATTGAGGTCGAAATTGGAGATATTCACCAAGGGAATGCCATTCATCACAAGACTAAATTTCAAAAATAGTACCGGCTTCCTTAAGGTGATTGGCGATTTGTCTTCCCATCAGAACAACAAGAGGGCCATCCATGACCCAGAGCGCATTCAACATCCAGCGTGCCGCCGTGATCGGCGCGGGCACCATGGGCCGTGGCATCGTCATGAGCCTGGCCAGTGCCGGCCTCGAGGTCCGCTGGCTGGATAACAACCCGCAGATGCTCGAACAGGCGCAGGGCGTGGTTGCCGAGACCTACGCTCACAGCGTGCGCCAGGGCCGTATCAGCGAGGCCCAGGCCGCCGAGCGCGTCGCCCGCATCCAGCCGGTGGGCGGCTACGACGCGCTGGCCGATGTCGATCTGGTGATCGAGGCCGTCTTCGAGAATCTTGAACTCAAGCAATCCATTTTCCGCGAGCTGGATGCCCGTCTGAAGCCGACGGCCATCCTCGCGAGCAACACCTCCGCCCTGGATATCGATGCCATCGCCGCCGTGACCGGGCGCCCGGAGCAGGTCCTCGGTCTGCACTTCTTCAGCCCGGCGCACATCATGAAGCTGCTGGAGATCGTCCGCGGTGCACTCACGGCGCAGGTGGTGCTGGACGCTACCCTGGAACTGGGCCGGCGTATGGGCAAGGTCTGCGTGGTGGCCGGCAACTGCAAAGGTTTCATCGGCAATCGCATGCTCCATACCTACGTACGCGAGGCGCGCATGATGCTGCTGGAAGGCGCGTTCCCTCATCAGGTGGACAGTGCGCTGCAGGGCTTCGGCTTCGCCATGGGCCCGTTCCGAATGTACGACGTGGTCGGCATCGACCTGGAATGGCGCGCCCGTGAACTGGCGGGCAAGGGCCAGGATGACCCGGCGGTGCAGGTGGACAATCGCCTCTGCGGCCTTGGCCGCTTCGGCCAGAAGTCGCGCATGGGCTACTACCGCTACGTCGAAGGCAGCCGTCAGGCCGAGCACGACCCGGAAGTGGACGCCCTGGTGCTGCAGGTGTCTGAACAGCTCGGCTTCGAGCGTCGCAATGTGGGTCCCGAGGAAATCCTCGAGCGTTGCCTGCTGGCCCTGGTCAACGAAGGCGCGAAGATCCTCGAAGAAGGCATCGCGGCCTCCAGCGCCGATATCGACACCGTTTACCTCAACGGCTACGGCTTCCCGGCTGACAAGGGTGGGCCGATGACCTGGGCCGACAACCAGGGGCTGCCGGCTATCCGCGCGCGCTTGGAGGCGCTGGCCGAGCGCTTCGGCGGCCACTGGCAGCCGGCCGCACTGATCCGTCGCCTGGCCGAGTCCGGCCACCCCTTCGCCGATTTCCAACAGGAGGCCTGACATGGCTTACAAGGCACCCCTGCGCGACATGCGCTTCGTGCTCCACGAACTCTTCGACGTTTCCGCCCACTGCGAGCTGCTGGCCAACGGCCTGGACCGCGAACTGATCGACGGCGTGCTGGAAGAGGGCGCGCGCTACGCGGCCGAAGTGGTTTCGCCGCTGAACCGCAACAGCGACGAAGAAGGCGTGACCCTGGAGCAGGGCGAGGTGACCACGCCCAAGGGCTTCCGCGAGGCCTATCGGCAGTACTGCGAAAACGGCTGGGCGAGCATGACCGGCCCGCAGGAATTCGGCGGCCAGGGTTTCCCGCAGATGGTCGCGTGCAACTTCCACGAGATGCTGATGGGCGCCAGCCTGTCCTTCCGCGTCTACTCGGGCCTGACCGAGGGTGCAGTCGTGGCACTCCACAAGCACGGCAGCGATGCCCTCCGGCAGGCCTATCTGGAGAAGCTGGTCAGCGGCCAGTGGGCCGGCACCATGTGCCTCACCGAACCCCAGGCCGGTACCGACCTGGCCTTGCTGCGCACCCGCGCCCAGCCCCAGGCCGACGGCAGTTTCAAGGTCAGTGGCAGCAAGATCTTCATCAGCGGCGGCGAGCAGGACCTGTCCGAGAACATCGTCCACCTGGTGTTGGCGCGCCTGCCCGATGCGCCGGCCGGGGTGAAGGGCATCAGCCTGCTGCTGGTGCCCAAGTTCATCGCCAACCCCGATGGCACGCTGGGAACGAAGAACGCTGTTTCCTGTGGTGCCATCGAACACAAGATGGGCATCAAGGGCGCCGCCACCTGCGTGATGAACTTCGACGGCGCCACCGGCTGGCTGATCGGTGAAGCCAACCAGGGCCTCGCCTGCATGTTCACCATGATGAACGACGCGCGCTTCCAGGTCGGCCTGCAAGGGCTCGGCATCGGCGAGCAGGCGTTCCAGGGCGCCCTGGCCTATGCCCGCGAACGCCTGCAGTCCCGCGCCCTCAACGGGGCGGCGGCACCGGACAAGCCGGCGGACCCGATCATCCACCATCCCGATGTGCGGCGGATGCTGCTGACCCAGAAAACCCTGGTGGAGGGCAGCCGCATGCTGGCCGCCTACTGCGCGCGCCAGCTGGACCTGGAGCACGGCCATCCGGACGCGGCCCAACGCAAGGCTTCCAGCCGTCGCGCTGCGCTGCTGATCCCCATCGTCAAGGCCTTCCTCACCGACATGGGCCAGGAAGTGGCCAGTCTCGGCGTGCAGGTTTACGGCGGTCACGGCTTCATCCGCGAGTGGGGCATGGAGCAACTGATGCGCGACAGCCGCATCACCCAGATCTACGAAGGCACCAACGGTATCCAGGCGCTGGACCTGATCCGCCGCAAGCTGATGGGCGACGGTGGCGCCGAACTGGCTGCCCTGCAGGACGAGTTTGCCGCGCTGGCCGATGCCCAGGCTGCACGCACCGAACTGGCCGAGCTGGCCGGTGCTGTGCTGGCGCGTTTGCAGGAATGGCGTGGCCTGACCACGACCTTGCTGGACCGGGTGCGGGAGAACCCCGAGGAAATCGGTGCCGCGTCGGTGGACTTCCTGCAGTACTCGGCCTATGCCCTATTGGCGGGTTTCTGGTTGCAGGCGGCGGCGCGCGCCCAGGACGCCCTGGAGGCGGGCAGTTCGGAGGTGGACTTCTACCAGGCCAAGCTGCACAGCGCGCGCTTCTATCTGCGTCGTGTCCTGCCCCGTGCCAGCAGCCACCGAGAGGCCCTGCTGGGCGGCGCGGATTGCCTGATGGCGCTGCCCGAGGCGCATTTCGCCTTCTGACCAGGCGAGCCGGCGCACCGCGTGAATGCGGTGCGCCCCCACAACAACAACGGAGGACGCCCCGATGCAGCCCTTCAGTTTCGCCACTACCGCGCAGATCCTCTGCGAATCCGGCTCGGCCGCGCGCCTGGCCGAACTCTGCCGTGAGCGCGGCGCGCACCGCGTGCTGCTGGTTACCGATCCGGGCATCACCCGGCTTGGCCTGCTGGACGACATCCTCCTCGGATTCGCCCTTGAGGGCATCAGCGTTGCGGTCTACGACCAGGTCCAGGCCGATCCGCCCGAGGCGGTGGTGCTGGAGGCCGTGGAGCTGGGGAAAGTCCTTGGCGCCGAGCTGGTGGTGGGTTTCGGCGGCGGCAGCTCGATGGACGTGGCCAAGCTGGTGGCGCTGCTGGCGCACCCGGACTGCCAGCAGGGGCTGGCGGACATCTACGGCGTGGGCAATGCACGCGGCCGCCGCCTGCCGCTGCTGCAGGTGCCGACCACCGCCGGCACCGGTTCCGAGGTGACGCCCATCGCCATCGTCACCACCGGCGAGACCACCAAGATGGGTGTGGTTTCGCCGCTGCTGCTGCCGGACCTGGCGCTGCTCGACGCTGACCTGACGCTCGGCTTGCCAGCGGCGGTCACTGCGGCCACCGGGATCGACGCGATGGTCCATGCCATCGAGTCCTACACCAGCAAACTGAAGAAGAATCCGTTGTCCGATCTGTTGGCCCGCGAGGCCCTGCGCCTGCTGGCTGGCAATCTCGACGCGGTGGTTCAGGACGGTCGCAACCGCGAAGCGCGCCAGGCCATGTTGCTGGGCGCATGCCTGGCCGGCCAGGCGTTCGCCAATGCCCCGGTGGCGGCCGTGCATGCACTGGCCTATCCGCTGGGTGGGCACTTCCACATTCCCCATGGCCTGTCCAACGCTCTGGTGCTGCCCCACGTGCTCCGCTTCAACGCCGAAGTGGCTGCACCGCTTTACGCGGAGCTGGCGCCGCTGGTGCTCGGTAGCAAACTCCAGCCGGGCAGCGAGGCGGAGCTCACCGACCAGTTGATCCTCGAACTCGCCGCCTTCAGTGAACGCAGTGGATTGCCCGCTCGATTGCGCGACGCCGGGGTGCCCGAGGCCATGCTGCCGCGACTGGCCAGCGATGCCATGTTGCAGCAGCGCCTGCTGGTGAATAATCCACGCGAGGTCAGCGAAGAGCAGGCCCTGGCGATCTACCAGGCGGCCTTCTGACCCTTCGACCGCCCGAATCAATCCAAGGACTCCCATGAGCCAACCCCAGCACCTGCGCGGTGACTACCGCCACTTCCAGCCCATCACCACGCGCTGGCACGACAACGATATCTACGGCCATGTGAACAACGTGGTCTATTACGGCTACTTCGACAGTGCGGTGAACACCTACCTGATCGAACAGGGTGGGCTGGATATCCACGAAGGCGGCGTGGTCGGCTTCGTGGTCAGTTCGTCCTGCGACTACTTCGCCTCCATCGCCTTCCCCGACCGCATCGAGGTCGGCCTGCGGGTCGGCAAGCTGGGCAACAGCTCGGTGCAGTACGAACTGGCGATCTTCAAGCAGGGCGAGGATGAAGCCTGCGCCGCCGGACGCTTCGTGCACGTCTTCGTTGACCGCGAGAGCAACCGGCCAGTGCCGATTCCCGAGACGCTGCGTTTGGCGTTGGCGGAGTTGGTGATCGCAACCTGACCGACTGCTTTTCATGTAGGGGCGGATTCATTCGCCGAGGACTGCGGAGCTGTCCCCTGGAGAGTCTCGGGGCAGACCTGCGGTCTGCATGGCGAATGAATTCACCCCTACAGACAACTTTCAGCCATTCGACCTGAAATGGCCGAAATCGCGACATACAGCGCCCCGACCGTCTGTCCGCTCTACCCATCGTTTGTGCGAATCCGCACAATGCGCGCCAAACCCGAAACGTCCCAACCGGCTGTGAGGTGAACACCACGCGGCAGGGTTCTTTCTTTTTGCTTGATCTGCAGCATGGAGGACGGGGCGTCATCGGAGTCCAATTGCCATTCCCGGGCCGGCTCCTCGTGCGGCCCGACGTTCAGCGGTACCTGCCATGACCCATGCAAACGGCTCCATCCTGCAACGCTTGAAAGGCACCAGCCTGGTGACCCGAATCATCATCGGCCTGATCACCGGCATCGCCCTTGCCCTGATCGCCCCTTCGTCCGCCAGTGCCGTCGGCCTGCTCGGCAAGCTCTTCGTCATGGCCCTGAAGGCCGTGGCGCCGGTACTGGTGTTCGTCCTGGTGATCGCCGCCATCGCCAATCACACGCCGGGCGAGCGTACGCATATCCGCCCGATCCTCGTGCTCTATCTGATCGGCACTTTCTCCGCCGCCGTGGTGGCGGTGCTCGCTTCCAGTCTCTTCCCCTCCACCATCACGCTGACCACCGGTGCCGCTGACCTGGCACCGCCCGGCAACATCTCCGAGGTATTGCTGAGCCTGCTGGGCAGCGCCGTGGCCAACCCGGTGACCGCGCTGATGGAAGCCAACTTCATCGGCATCCTGGTCTGGGCCGTGGGTCTGGGCATTGCCATCCGCCAGGGCAGCGAAACCACCCGCAACGTGTTCAGCGACCTGTCCCATGGCGTATCGCTGATTGTTCGTGTGGTGATCAGTTTCGCCCCGCTGGGCATCTTCGGCCTGGTGGCCTCGACCCTCGCGGAAAGCGGCATCGGCGTGCTCGCCGACTACGCCCACCTGCTGGCGGTGCTGCTGGGCTGCATGCTCTTCGTGGCCTTCGTGGTGAACCCGCTGATCGTGTTCTGGAAGATTCGCCGCAATCCCTATCCGCTGGTGCTGACCTGCCTGCGCGAAAGCGGTATCACCGCCTTCTTCACCCGCAGCTCGGCCGCCAACATCCCGGTGAATCTGCAGCTGTCGGAAAAGCTTGGCCTGCACGAGGACACCTACTCGGTATCCATTCCCCTGGGCGCCACCATCAACATGGCTGGCGCGGCCATCACCATTACCGTGCTGACCCTGGCAGCGGTGAAGACCCTGGGCATCGCGGTGGACATTCCCACCGCCATCCTGCTCAGCGTGGTGGCGTCCATCTGTGCCTGTGGCGCTTCCGGTGTAGCCGGGGGGTCCCTGCTGCTCATCCCGCTGGCCTGCAGCCTGTTCGGCATCCCCAGCGAAGTGGCGATGCAGGTAGTCGCCGTCGGTTTCATCATCGGTATCCTTCAGGACGCTGCCGAAACCGCGCTCAACTCGTCCACCGACGTTCTCTTCACCGCTGCCGCCTGCATGGCCAGCGGCGACGTGGATGAGGCGCGCGCCGAACAGATCGGCTGAATCCCGCCCGCAAAAAAAAGCCCGGCAAATGCCGGGCTTTTTCATGGGTGCAGCGATCAGTGGCGATGCTTGCGGTGCTTGTGGTGGTGACCGTCGTGATCGTCCTTAGTCAGCTCGGTGGCGATGGCACCACCCGCTGCACCACCCAGGCCAGCGCCAATGGCGGAGCCAGTGGAGCCGCCCAGTGCGCGACCGGCTACCGAGCCACCCGCTGCGCCCAGACCGCCGCCGATGGCGGCTTCGGTCTTGCGGCCGCTCTTGGCGGTCATGGCGCCACCCGCTGCGCCACCCAGGCCGGCGCCAATGGCCGCGCCAGTGCTGCCGCCAACAGCGTTGCCAACAACGTTGCCAAGGACGCCGCCGAGACCGCCACCGATGGCATTGTTGGTGGTTTCGCCAGCCACTACGGCCTGAGTGGCCAGAAGGCTGAGGGCGAGGGCGGTTACTGCTTTACGCATCGTGCTTTGTCTCCATTGCAAAGGGGGGAGTCCATGGTCCCTCGGCTTGTCCAAGATGGCCCATGACGCAGGTCAGATTATGGGGGCGGGAAGGGGCCGGCTGTCGTTCGACCAGGCCTCATGTCTGGAAAAAGCCCGCTTGGAGCGGGCTTTTTCGCAGGGTGCGTTGATCAATCGTCCCAGTGGCGGTGCTTGTGCTTGCGGTGGCCCCAGGCATGACCACGACCGGGGTGATCGCGGTAGGCACGACGATAGTGGCGATGGTCGTCATCGTAGTCGTCATCGTCGTAGCGGTTACGGTCACCGAACTCGTTGCCGAGGGCACCGCCGGCGCCGCCACCAAGGGCTGCACCGATCAGGCCGCCAGTGGTGCCGCCCATTTGCCGGCCGACAACTTGACCACCAGCCGCGCCCAGGCCACCGCCGATGGCGGCTTCGGTACGGTTACGTTTCGGGGCCGCTACTGCGCCGCCTGCTGCACCACCCACGCCGGCGCCAATAGCTGCACCGGTGCTGCCGCCGACTGCGTTGCCGACAACGGACCCCACAACCCCGCCCAGCGCGCCGCCAATACCGGCATCGGTATTGCCGCCTGCAAAGGCGCTGCCGCTGGCCAGGCCAAGGGACAGAAGAAGGATCGAGGTGTACTTCATGGTGAGGATCGCCTCAGTGGTTTTGGTGAGGCGATATTTACTGTAGGAATTTTCTTAAGCAAGTATCTGGCGACGAAAAGCAGCAACTTTTCTTATTTTTTTAATTGTCTGATTTTTCGGCAGAACTTTTTCAGGATCGGGCTGTCAGAGACCTGTTCCCTCCTGCTTTTTCCCTGGCTTTCAGCCTCTTTTGATGCTGGCAAAGTGCCAAAAAACCATAAAGTTCCGTCGTGACTTTATATAGGCATCGAATCCGTATTTCAAATTGTTTCTGGCGAATAGAAGTTCGCGGAACAAACTTCTCGTAGTTCAATTAAAGAATGATTTCAGACGCAGCATTGTGTGCTTGCGTTGTCGCGCCCCGGGCTGGTCAGCGCCAGCCCAGGGGTGGCCACTTCAGAGGATGCGGCCGTTATCGCGAGAGGCTTCGAGGCGGATGGCCACGAACTTGGACGTGGGGGTGTAGCTGCCGTCGCCGTAGCTTTCCAGTGGCACCAGCGGGTTGGTTTCCGGGTAGTAGGCGGCAGCCTGTCCGGTGGGGATGTCGAAGGCCAGCAGGCTGAAGCCGGAGACCCGTCGCTCCACGTCGTCGTCCCAGAGCGTTACCAAGTCCACCTTCTGCCCCGGTTCGAAGCCCAGCCGGCGGATATCGGCCTCGTTGGCGAAGACCACCTCGCGTTGACCCCGCACGCCGCGATAACGGTCGTCCAGGCCGTAGATGGTGGTGTTGTACTGGTCGTGAGAGCGCAGCGTCTGCAGGATCAGGTGCGGCGTCTCGCCGGTGCTGCGGACCTTCTCGTGGAGCAGGTCCGCCGGCAGTGGATTGGCCGCGAAGTTGGCGCGGCCGCTCTGTGTGCTCCACTGCCGGGCGTTGGCGGTGTTGCCCAGGTAGAACCCCCCCGGATGCTGCACGCGACGGTTGAAGTCCTCGAATCCGGGAATGGTCTCGGCAATCAGGTCGCGGATACGGTCGTAGTTGGCGATCAGCGCGTCCCAGTCCACCGGGTGGTTGCCCAGGGTGGCCTTGGCGATACCGGCGACGATCGCCGGTTCAGAGCGCATCTCTCCGGAAGAGGGCTCCAGCTGGCCATAGGACGCGTGGATCATGCTGAAGGAGTCTTCCACCGTCACCGCCTGCGGCCCGTCGAGCTGGCGATCGATGTCGGTACGGCCCAGGCACGGCAGGATCAGCGCTTCCTGGCCAACCGTGAGGTGGCTGCGGTTGAGCTTGGTGCTGATCTGCACCGTCAGCTCGCAATTCCGCAACGCGGCGTGGGTGAGATCGCTGTCCGGCGTGGCCTGGGCGAAGTTGCCGCCAAGGCCGATGAAGACCTTGGCTTCGCCACCCCGCATCGCGTTGATCGCTTCCACCGTGTTATGGCCATTCTCGCGCGGCACCTTGAAACCAAAGCGCTTTTCCAGTGCATCCAGCAGTGCCGCCGGCGGCCGGTCGTTGATGCCCATGGTGCGGTCGCCCTGCACGTTGCTGTGACCGCGCACCGGGCAGAGGCCAGCGCCGGGGCGGCCGACGTTGCCGCGCAACAGTTGCAAGTTGACGATTTCCTGGATGGTCGGCACCGAATGGCGGTGCTGGGTGATGCCCATCGCCCAGCAGATGATCACGTTCCCGGCATCGCGGTAGATGCGCGCGGAGGTCTCGATTTCCTCCAGGGTCAGGCCCGACTGCTGCTCGATCTGCGTCCAGGACGTGGCGTCCACTTCAGCCAGGTAGGCATCCACACCGTCGGTATGCTCGGCGATGAAGGCGTGGTCGAACACAGGTGCCTCGCCCTTTGCCTGGGCCTCACGCTCCCACTGCAGCAGGAACTTGGCGATGCCGCGAACGGCAGCCATGTCGCCACCCAAGGCCGGGCGGAAGAAGGCCGTGTTCAGCGGGCGCGAGCCGTTGCTGAGCATCTCCAGGGCATGCTGCGGGTGCTGGAATCGCTCCAGGCCGCGTTCCTTGAGCGGGTTGTAGCAGACCACCTGGGCGCCACGTTTCACCGCTTCGCGCAGCGGTTCGAGCATGCGCGGGTGATTGGTGCCGGGGTTCTGGCCGAATACGAAGATGGCGTCGGCATGCTCGAAATCGTGGAAGGTCACGCTGCCCTTGCCCACGCCGACGCTCTGGATGAGGGCGACGCCGCTGGCCTCGTGGCACATGTTCGAGCAGTCGGGGAAATTGTTGGTGCCGAAGGCGCGGACGAACAGTTGGTACAGGTACGCCGCCTCATTACTGGCGCGGCCGGAGGTGTAGAACTCGGCCTGGTGCGGGCTTTCCAGATTGCGCAGGTGGCGGGCCACCAGGGCGAAGGCGTGCTCCCAGCTGACCGGCACGTAGTGGTCGGTCTGGCGGTCGTAGCGCATGGGCTGGGTCAGGCGGCCCTGGTATTCGAGCCAGTAGTCGCTCTGCTCGCGCAACTGGCTGACGCTGTAGCGGGCGAAGAACGCGGCATCCACCCGACGCTTGGTGGCTTCCCAGTTGACCGCCTTGGCGCCGTTCTCGCAGAACTTGACGCGGCCGTCCTCGGGGGAGTCGCCCCAGGCGCATCCGGGGCAGTCGAAGCCGCCGTTCTGGTTGGTCTTGAGCAGGGCGCGGAGGTTCTTGAACGGCTGTTTGCTGTCCAGCCAGAAGCGGGTGACGCTTTTCAGCGCACCCCAACCGGCCGCCGCGCCCTTGTAGGGTTTGTAGCGGGGGTTTACGGGTTGCAGGCTCATTCGATGTCGGCTTTCGCTTGCGGCGCCGGGCTGTAGACCCGGGGGGCGCTGTGATGGGGCAAATGGATGAGGTTGAGGTGGTGCCGGCGTGCCCATTCCACGGTCAGGGTGGTAGGCGCGGACAGGCTGACCAAGGTGGACAGGCCCGCGCGTACCGCCTTGTGGATGAGTTCCAGGCTGCAGCGGCTGGTGACCACGGCGAAACCGGCACGTGGGTCCAGACCTTGTCGCAGCAGGGCGCCGATCAGTTTGTCCAGGGCGTTATGACGGCCGATGTCTTCGCGGCACAGGCGCAGTGCGCCGTCGGCATCGACGAACAGCGCGGCGTGCAGGGCGCCGCTGCGCCGGGCCAGTTCCTGGGCCTCGTTGATGCGCTGGCGCAGGTCCACGAAGTGCTCGGCCGGCGGCAGGGGCGCAGGGTCCAGGGAACGCAGTTCGGGTAGCGCCTGTTCCAGTGCTTCCACGCCGCAGAGGCCGCAGCCGGTGGTGCCGGCCAGGTTGCGGCGCTGTTCCTTGAGCGACCAGAAGGCGCGATTGCCGATATCCACTTCGGCGTGCAGGGCGATGCCTTCACCTTCGATCTGGATGTCATAGATGTCGTCGATGGATTGCACCACGGCGCTGCTCAGGCTGAAGCCGGCGACGAAGTCTTCCAGGGCGCTGGGGGAAACCATCATGACGGCATAGCTGATGCCGTTGTAGGAAATCGCTAGGGCGCACTCTTCAGCCAGGGCGGCATCTTCCACGCGCGCCTCGCCGTCCAGCTCGGCGTACTGATAGCCGGTCGGTTCGGTCGGGTTATCTACAGCAGTGAGATGGCGCTTGGCGTCTGGGCTCGGCATGGTTCTGCCCCTGCGACGGTTTGACTCAGCCATCCTAGGCCCGTCTGGCACGGGCGTCTAATCGCTATTCCCGATTCCTTGATCGAGCGCGCTTATCAAGAGCTGCGGCCGGGCTCCAGCAAGGCGCGGGCTTCGGAGAAGCAGGCATCGGCGAGCGCCGAGCGGGGAGCGCCACGGCGCAGAATCAGGCCCAGCGGCGCCAGGGTACGGGCGTCCTCTATGGGCGTCAGAGCCAGGTGCTCGGTGAAGTCGTCGAGGCCGCTGTCCAGCGGCATGATGGCGCAGCACAGGCCGGCACTGACGGCCTGCAGCAACTGGTGCACGGCATCGGTTTCCAGACGGGGCTGGGGCGACAGGCCGCGGCTGCGGAAGCCGTGGTCGATGGATTGGCGGAAGTGCATGCCGCCGGAGAGCAGCCCGAGGGGCAGGTCTATCAGGCTTTCCCAGGGCAGAGCCGGCACATCGAAGCTGAAGTGGCGGCGGTCGTGCAGCAGGCCCATCCGCGTCTGCGCCAGCTCCAGGCTTTCGAAATGCTCGCGATCCAGGCGGTCGAGGTAGGACAGGCCCAGGTCCAGCTGGTTGCGCGCCAGGCCTTCGAGGATTTGTTCGGAACTCATCGAGAACAACTGGAAGCGCAGGCTCGGGTGCGGGCCGGAAAAGGCCTCCACCAGGCGCATGGGGTCGAAGCCAGCGAGCGGCACCACACCCAGGCGCAGAGTGCCGACCAGTTGACCGCGACAGGCCGCCGCCTCAGCGTAGAGCCCGTCGTGGGCCGCCAGGAGGCTGCGCGCCCATGCCAGCACGCGCTGGCCAGCGTCGGTGAACCCCTCGAAGCGCTGGCCGCGGACCACCAGTTCCAGGCCCAGCTCTTCTTCCAGGCTGCGCAGGCGCATGGAAAGTGTCGGCTGGGTGACATGGCAGCGCGCGGCGGCCTGCCCGAAGTGGCGGGTTTCCTCCAGTGCGATGAGGAACTTGAGTTGCTTGATGTCCATGCCGGTTCCTCTGCGGGAAAGGTCAGAGCCCCTGGATCAGGGTGCGATAGCTCTCCACCGCGGCGAATTCCTCGGTGTCTTTCGGGCCCTTGCGGCTATCCGGCTCGCGCACGGCCAGTAGCTGCGCAATGCCATAGCGCCGTGCGCTGCGCAGGATCGGCAGGCTGTCATCGATGAACAGGCTGCGCGCGGCGTCGAAGCCGAAGTCCTGCTGCAGGGCGTGCCAGAACTGCTGGTCTTCCTTGGGATAGCCGAAATCGTGGGAGCTGATCAGGCGGTCGAACCAGGGCGCCAGGTGCACTCGTTCCATCTTCAGTGACAGCGAGTCGCGGTGGGCGTTGGTGATCAGCGCCACGCGCTTGCCCGAGCGGCGCAGGGCGGCGAGGAACAGGTCGGCATCCGGGCGCAGGGCGATCAGGTGCGCGACTTCGCGTTTGAGGTCGCGGATCGACAGGCGCAGTTCGCGGCTCCAGAAGTCCGTGCAGTACCAGTTCAACTGGCCGGCGTTGTCGCGGAACAGCGGCAGCAGTTCAGCCTCGGCCAGTTCGCGGCTGATACCGTGGTGCTCGGCATAGCGCTGCGGCAGGTACTCCAGCCAGAAGTGATTGTCGAAGTGAAGGTCGAGCAGGGTGCCATCCATGTCGAGCAGGACGGTGTCGATCTCGTTCCAGGGCAATTGCTGCATGGTCGGCATCGGTGGTTGCGGTGGGCTGTCGTCATTGCGTTGCTGGCCGTCGCTGGCGTGCAATCTCCAGCACGGACAAAGCGTAAAGGCGGGGTATGATAACCCGCCGGTCATGCCAAGGAGTCCGTTATGCGTCAGAAGCCCACGGTGCTCGCTCGCGAAATCGTCGCCAGCAGCCGTCTGTTCCGTGTCGAAGAGCTGCAGTTGCGCTTCGCCAATGGCGTCGAGCGTACATACGAACGCCTGGTGGGCAAGGGCTCCGGCTACGGTGCCGTGATGGTGGTGGCCATGGCCGACACCGAGCACGTGCTGCTGGTGGAGGAGTACTGCGCCGGTACCGACGACTACCAGCTGTCCCTGCCCAAGGGACTGATCGAACCGGGCGAAGACGTGCTCGCCGCCGCCAACCGCGAGCTCAAGGAAGAGGCCGGGTTCGGTGCGCGCCAGCTGGAACACCTCACCGAGCTGTCCCTGTCGCCGGGGTACATGAGCCAGAAGATCCAGGTGGTCCTGGCCCGCGACCTCTATGAAGAAAGCCTTCCCGGCGATGAACCGGAGCCGCTGCGGGTCGACCGCATCAGCCTGCGCGAGCTGTCCAGCCTCGCCCAGCACCAGCAATTCAGCGAAGGGCGCGCCCTGGCCGCGCTCTACCTGACCCGGGACCTACTGACCCAGCGTGGGGAGTACCAATCGTGAGCCATCCTCTGCTTCCCGCCGTTATTGAGCTGGTACGCCAGGCCGGTGAGGCCATCCTGCCGTTCTGGCGCGGCGACCTGGACGTGACCGAAAAGGACGACGCTTCTCCTGTCACCGCCGCTGACCTGGCCGCCCACAAGGTGCTGGACGCTGGCCTGGCCGCGCTGGACGGTGGCATTCCGGTCCTGTCCGAAGAGGCGGCGAACATTCCCCTGGCCGAACGCGCCGCCTGGCAGCGCTGGTGGCTGGTGGACCCGCTGGATGGCACCAAGGAATTCATCTCCGGCAGCGACGAGTTCACCGTCAACGTGGCGCTGGTGGAGCGCGGCCGCGTGGTGTTCGGCGTGGTCGGCATGCCGGTGACCGGGCGTTGCTACTACGGTGGTGCCGGTATCGGTGCCTGGTGCCAGGATGACGATGAGGAACCCTTTGAAGTCAGCGTGCGTGTCGCGCCGGACGAGGCGTTCACCGTGGTTGCCAGCAAGCGCCATTCGAGCCCGGCCCAGGAGCGTTTGCTGGCCTGGCTGTGTGAACGCTTCGGGGATCTGCAACTGGCCAGTATCGGCAGCTCGCTGAAGTTCTGCCTGCTGGCCGAAGGGTCTGCGGATTGCTATCCACGTCTCGCGCCCACTTCCCAATGGGACACTGCCGCCGCCCAGGGCGTGCTCGAAGGGGCGGGTGGCGAGGTGCTGAATCTCGCCGGCGAAGCCCTGACCTACGAGGCTCGTGAGAATTTCCTCAATCCTTCCTTCCTGGCGCTGCCGGTGGCCGCCGAATGGCGCGCGGAGCTGATCCAGCTGGCGCGCGCGCTGGACTGAGAACGCCGGAAACGACAAAGGGCCCCGAGGGGCCCTTTTTCATGGGATTGATCTGGTGGGACCGCTGCGCGGTCCTTGGCGAATGAATTCGCCAAGCAGGCCGGAGGTCTGCCGATTGATCAATCCAGCATATCGGCGAAGCGCTCGTCCTTCTTATAGCGCAGCGTCTGGGCGAAGCCGGGCACCTGGATGCCTTCGGGGCTCAGCTCGATCTGTTGCTCGTCGATCAGGTCGTTGCCGAAGTTGTAGATGATGTCGAGCTCGCCCAGGCGGGCGCGGCGATCGTATTCCTCGGCGTTGGCGCGGGTCTTTTCGCGCTTGGCGCAGTAGGCGGCGAAGGCGGCCTCGCCGTAGCGCTTCTTCAGCATCTTCTCGGCCTGGCGCGGGGAGATGACCACGCCTGTGGCGTTGTTGCCGCCGAAGCCCTTGGAGTTGATGAAGCAGACATCCAGCGGGCGGTCGCCCAGGACGCGGTCGCGGGTCTCGATGGACAGGTGCTCGCGGTGGACGTCGTCGGCCACCCGGTCAATGGTCTTGATGCCCGGCAGGATGCCGTACTTGAAGGTCCCCAGGGCGGCGATCACCTGGTCGCCGCTGGCGGTGGCCAGGGAGTGACCGACGTAGGCCTTGACCGCTGCGATGGGCCATTGCTCGATGCCGAACGCACCGGCAACGCGGTCCAGCAGCTCGGACTCGGTGACTCGGTTGGCCGGGGTGCTGGAGCCGTGGGCGTGGACGAAGCTGCGCTCACGCACGCCGTCCGCGCCGACCAGTTGGGCGGCAGCGGCCACGGCCTTGGCCAGGGTCAGGTAGTTCCCCGGGCCGGGAGCGGAGATGGATTTCTTGAAGCCGTCGGCGTTGATGAACACGTCGGTCACCGCCCCGTGGATATCGGCACCCAGTTCCAGGGCCAGTGCGTCGTCCATCAGCACCACGTACTGGCTGGACTCGGCCAGGGTGAAGCCGCAGTTTTCGCCGAAGGGGCGGCTGGCGCGCTGGAAGTCCACATCTTCGCGACCGCCGATCTGGCGCAGGCCTTCCTCGGTGGCCAGGGCGCCCATGGCACCGTAGCCGTCGATGCATTCCTGGTTGATCGGCGCCTCGGCGTTGCCCACCAGGGCCACACGGGCTTGGCCGGAGGTGATGAGCTCGATGCCCTTCTGCAGGTTGTAGAGGAAGGTGGCGCAGGCGCCGGTGACGCTGCCGGTGGTGCCGACGCTGCCCAACACGTAGGCGTTGATGAAGTCGGCAGGCATGGTGTTAAGGCCAAGCGGGCACTGCTTGGCGGTGACGCGGCCGCCCTTGAGACGCGACTGCATCATGCCGCCGAAGCCGTACTCGTCCAGCTGGCTCATGATGCTGCCGGAGAACACGGCGATTTCGTCGGGCTGCACGCGGTCGACGATGTCCTTCCACGGCAGGCCAATGGAGCGGATGGCATCGGTAGCGGCGACCACCGACATTTGCAGACCTCGTGGGTGGAAGCGGGAGTTGTACAGCTCGCCCGGTTCGAAGCCGGTGGGCAGTTGGCCGGCGGACTTCACCGGCAGCTCGCGGTAGCTGTCCACCTTGAAGTCGAACGCGCCTTTCAGGGACACGCGCACTTCGCCGTTGTCCAGGGTTTCCACGTCCCAGTTGGCCGGCAGCGGCTCGGGGAGCTGCTTGCGCGAGGTGATGAAGCTGACTGCCTCACCATCGGCGGCCGAAACGCTGAGGTTCTTGTGCCAGTGGGCGGCGTCCACATCCAGATGCTGCTTGCCGATGCGGCGCACCAGGGTGGATTCGAGAATTTCAGCGGCGTAGCGCTTCTCGATTTCGGCCAGGGTCAGGACCTTGCCCTCGGCATCGAGGTACTGGCCGTCGGTGACCGATACCAGCTTCGTCATCACGGCGAGGCCGGCCAGGGTTTCCTGGCGCGACTGGGCGTCCAGGGTCTCGATCACGATGCGGCGGAACCCGTGGTGGAACGAGCTTCGCCCGGCCGCGTTGTAGCCACCAAAACCCACAATCACTGGAAGTCGGGACATCTCTCGGAAACTCCTCAAAAAGACCATCTCATGCCGGCGGGATGGCTTGGCCGCAGGGCGCCGCGTGTCGGGGGCGGCAATTTGCGGGGTCAAGCGTCACGGGCCAGGTGGCATGAGCCAGGTGGCAGCTCGAATAAATGGGATGTCTACCTGACGCGGGGTGTGACTATCAAGTCACTCCTTTGGTCATTCGGCGGGAGATTGAGAGCTATGCGGAGGGGGAAAACCTGTAGGGGCGAATTCATTCGCCAAGGGCAGCGCAGCTGCCCCGGCCTATTCGACTTGCAGGCCTGCGGCCTGCCTGGCGATTGAAATCGCCCCTACAAGGGCATGGCCGATGCCATGCCAGCGGATCAGCGGTACTCGATGCCGGCTTTCCTGGTGCTGACGCGGGTACCGGACTTGCCTTCGGTGATGGCCACGATGTTCTCCAGGGAGCCGATCACCGCGTCCTTGCCGGTATTGCGGGCGAACTCCATGGCGGCCTGGACTTTCGGACCCATGGAACCGGCGGCGAAGCCGAGGCGTTCCAGTTCGTCCGGGTGGGCCTGGGCAATGGCCTTCTGGGTGGGTTTGCCCCAGTCGATGTAGGCTGCGTCCACGTCAGTGGCGATGATCAGCACGTCGGCACTGAGCTCCTGGGCCAGCAGAGCGGAGCAGAGGTCCTTGTCGATCACCGCTTCGACGCCAGAGAGCTTCTTGCCCGACTCGTCGTACATGGTCGGGATGCCGCCGCCACCGGCGCAGATGACGATGGTGCCTTTCTCCAGCAGCCATTTGACCGGGCGGATCTCGAAGATGCGCTTCGGACGCGGGCTGGCGACCACGCGGCGGAACTTGTCACCGTCGGGAGCGATGCTCCAGCCCTTCTCCTTGGCCAGGGCCTCCGCCTCTTCCTTGGAGTAGACCGGGCCGATGGGCTTGGTCGGGTTCTGGAAGGCCGGGTCTTTGGCGTCGACTTCGACCTGGGTGAGGATGGTGGCGAACGGCACTTCGAACGGCAGCAGGTTGCCCATTTCCTGTTCGATCATGTAGCCGATCATGCCTTCGGTCTCGGCGCCGAGAACGTCCAGCGGGTACGGGGTGACCTTGTCATAGGCCGCGCCTTGCAAGGCCAGCAGGCCGACCTGAGGGCCGTTGCCGTGGGCGATCACCAGTTCGTTGCCCGGTGCGACCTTGGCGATCTGCTCGGCGGCGATCTTCACGTTGGTGCGCTGGTTGTCGGCAGTCATGGGCTCGCCACGACGCAGCAGGGCGTTGCCACCCAATGCGACGACGATACGCATATTGATTTCCTCCAGAGAGTGAAAATGCGTCCCGGACCGGCGAACGCGTCGCGGTCCGGGGCGTATCGGGACTTACATGTCGGCGAGGGTAGAAACGAGGATCGCCTTGATGGTGTGCATGCGGTTTTCCGCCTGCTCGAAGGCGATGTTGTACGGGGACTCGAAGACGTCTTCGGTGACTTCAATGCCGTTCTTCAGGTTCGGGTACTGCTCGGCGATCTGCTTGCCGACCTTGGTTTCGCTGTTATGGAAGGCCGGCAGGCAGTGCATGAACTTCACGCGCGGGTTGCCGGCCGCTTTCATCATCTCGAGGTTGACCTGGTAGGGCAGCAGTTCCTTGATGCGCTCGCCCCAGGCTTCCACCGGCTCGCCCATGGAAACCCAGACGTCGGTATGGATGAAGTCCACGCCCTTGACCGCTGCTTTCGGGTCTTCGGTGATGGTGATACGTGCACCGCTTTCTTCAGCGAATTTCTTGCAGGCGGCGACGTGCTCCTCGGTCGGCCAGAGCTCTTTCGGTGCGGCAATGCGCACGTCCATGCCGAGCTTGGCGCCGATCAGCAGCAGGGAGTTGCCCATGTTGTTGCGGGCGTCGCCCAGGTAGGCGTAGCTGATTTCGTGCAGGGGCTTGTCGCTGTGCTCACGCATGGTCAGCACGTCGGCGAGCATCTGGGTCGGGTGGTATTCATCGGTCAGGCCGTTGAACACCGGCACGCCGGCGTACTTGGCGAGTTCTTCGACAATTTCCTGCTTGAAGCCACGGTACTCGATGGCGTCGTACATGCGGCCGAGCACGCGAGCGGTGTCCTTCATGGACTCCTTGTGGCCGATCTGCGAGGAGTTCGGGTCGATGTAGGTGACGTTGGCGCCCTGGTCATACGCGGCGACTTCGAAGGCGCAGCGTGTACGGGTCGAGGTTTTCTCGAAGATCAGCGCAATGTTGTTGCCCTTGAGGTGCTGTTGCTCGGTACCGGTGTACTTGGCGCGTTTCAGGTCGCGGGACAGGTCGAGCAGGTAACGCAGCTCACGAGTGCTGTGGTGCATCAGGCTGAGCAGGTTACGGTTGTGCATGTTGAAGGCCATGATTCTTTCTCCTTGTGGGTAACTTGAAACCAGGCTCCGTCAGAACAGCTTTTGGCTGGCGGGGCAGGCGGCTCCGGATTTGGAGCCGCCGGGGATATCAACTCAGTAATCGATCGGGTCGCGCAGGATCGGGCAGGTCATGCAGTGGCCGCCGCCACGGCCGCGACCCAGTTCGCTGGCGCTGATGGTGACCACCTCGACGCCAGCCTTGCGCAGCAGGGTGTTGGTGTAGGTGTTGCGGTCGTAGCCAACCACCACGCCGGGCTCCAGGCAGACGACGTTGTTGCCGTCGTCCCACTGCTCGCGCTCGGCCTCGAAGGCGTCGCCGCCGGTTTGCACCACGCGCAGTTTCTTCAGGTTGAGGGACTCGGCGACCACCGAGATGAAGTCCTTCTCTTCGCGGCGGATGTCGATGCCGTACGGGCGGCTTTCATCCGGGCGCAGGACGAAGGGCACGATTTCCTTGACCACTTCCGGGAAAACGGTGACCAGGTCGCGGTCGCAGAAGGTGAACACGGTGTCCAGGTGCATGGCGGCACGGGACTTGGGCAGGCCGGCGACGACGACTTTCTGGGCCGCGCCCTTGCTGAACAGCGACTGGGCCAGTTGGCCGATAGCCTGGCGGGAAGTCCGCTCGCCCATGCCGATCAGGACCACGCCGTTGCCGATGGGCATCACGTCGCCGCCCTCGAGGGTGGACGCCGCATGGTCCTTGTCAGGATCGCCGTACCAGACTTCGAATTCGGCTTCAGTGAAGATCGGGTGGAACTTGTAGATGGCGGTGGTGAGCAGGGTTTCCTGACGACGGGCCGGCCAGTACATCGGGTTGAGGGTCACGCCACCGTAGATCCAGCAGGTGGTGTCACGTGTGAACTGGGTGTTGGGCAGTGGCGGCAGGATGAAGCTGGAGTGGCCCAGGTAGTCGCGGTACATCTTGATGGCGCTGACGCCTTCGCTTTCCGGCAGGTCGGAGCCGGCAACGCCGCCGATGAGGAACTCGGCGATCTTGCGCGGTTCCAGGCCTTCGATCCAGGAGCGCACTTCATTCACCAGGCCGACGCCGACCTGGTCGTTGGTGAGTTTGCGATCAAGGATCCACTTCAGGGCTTCCTTGTTCTGCACGATGTCGGTGAGCAGGTTGTGCATTTCCAGCACATCGATGCCGCGCTCTCGCATCTTGGTGACGAAGTCGAAGTGGTCGCGCTTGGCCTGGTTAACCCAGATCACGTCATCGAACAGCAGCTCGTCGCAGTTGTTGGGGGTCAGGCGCATATGTGCGAGCCCCGGCGAGCAGACCATTACCTTATGCAGTTTGCCGGCTTCCGAATGAACGCCGAGTTTGACTTTGGACATGGCAGGGTCTCCTTACGGGTTACAGGGTCAGGAAGCCGTCGTAGAGGCCATAGGCCGCTACGAGCGCGCCGATTACCACGGCGGCGAAGATCAGCTTCTCGACATTGGTGAATACCGGTTGGCCAACTTCCCGTTTGGCCTTGGCGAAGAGAATCACGCCCGGGGCGTAGAGCAGGGCGGAGAGCAGCAGGTACTTCACACCGCCGGCGTACAGCAGCCAGACGGCGTAGATCAGCGCGATGACGGCGATGACCAGGTCCTTGCTGCGGTCCTTGGCATCCTGCTCGTAGGTTTCACCGCGCAGGGGCAGCAGCACTGCATAGGCGGCGGACCAGAGGTAGGGCACCAGGATCATGGAAGTCGCCAGGTAGATCAGCGACAGGTAGGTGCTCGCGCTGAACAGCGTGATGATCAGGAACAGCTGCACCATGGCGTTGGTCAGCCACAGGGCGTTGGCCGGCACCTGGTTGGCGTTCTCCTTGCGGATGAAGGCCGGCATGGTGTGGTCCTTGGCTGCGGCGAAGAGAATTTCGGCGCAGAGCAGAACCCAGGAGAGCAGGGCACCGACCAGGGAGATGACCAGGCCGACGCTGATCAGCACCGCGCCCCAGTGGCCGACCACGTGCTCCAGTACTGCCGCCATGGACGGGTTCTGCAGCTTGGCCAGTTCCGGCTGGGTCATGATGCCGAGGGACAGCACGTTCACCAGCACCAGGAGCAGCAGCACGATGATGAAGCCCAGCACGGTGGCTTTGCCCACGTCGCTGCGCTTCTCGGCACGTGCGGAGAAGATGCTCGCGCCCTCGATGCCGATGAACACCCAGACGGTGACCAGCATCATGTTGCGCACCTGATTCATCACGCTGCCGAGCTCAATGTTCTTCGAGCCCCAGATGTCAGCGGTGAAGATGTCCAGCTTGAAGGCGAACAGGCAGATGAGGATGAACAGGAAAAGCGGAACAACCTTGGCGATGGTGGTCACCAGGTTGATGAAGGCTGCTTCCTTGATACCGCGCAGCACCAGGAAGTGCACGGCCCAGAGCACGATGGAGGCGCCGATGATGGCGGCCAGCGTGTTGCCTTCACCGAAGATCGGGAAGAAATAGCCGAGGGTGCTGAACAGCAGCACGAAGTAGCCGACGTTGCCCAGCCAGGCACTGATCCAGTAGCCCCAGGCCGAGGAGAAACCCATGTAGTCGCCGAACCCGGCCTTGGCGTAGGCGTACACCCCGCCGTCGAGGTTTGGCTTGCGATTGGCCAGGGTCTGGAAGACGAACGCCAGGGTGAGCATGCCCACCGCGGTGATACCCCAGCCGATAAGAATGGCGCCGACATCGGCACTGGCCGCCATGTTCTGTGGCAGCGAGAAAATGCCCCCGCCCACCATCGAGCCGACTACGAGTGCAACTAACGCACCAAGTCGAAGTTTGTCGGAAGATTCTGACATTGTGCACCTCCATCCGGAGTAGGAACTGTGCTTATTGAGCGCTTGGTCTTGTGACTGCGTTCTGATCCAGATCAATAGCTAGCTAATGAGTCATTCGGACAATTTCCTTACTGTCGAAGAGGGAGGGATTACTGCAGATCGCCGCCCGAAGCGAGCAAGATAGAAGGGTTCGGCGCGCCATCCGGGCTGCGCCTAATACAAACTAGCCGGTTTTTCCGGGCCTTCAAGTTGCAGTTTCGTCGCTGCACTTGCTAGGGCTTATCACCATATTCGCTGTAGGAAATTACAGATGGATGTCGCTTTCTTTAGCGATAAATGAGGAGTTTTTAAGTAGGAAAAGTCTTAAGAAAGGGTAGGAAATATCATGTTCAAGCCAGGGCATATTGCTATCAATCGACCGGCGTCCGGGCGAAGTCCCGGGTATGAACTGGTACTCGACTATGAAATTGAAAAGCGCGAACAGGGCCAGTACGTGAACTTCGAACTGCACGGGCAAATCGATGGAAAACCGGTGCACGAACGCTTTTCTCTTCACCGCGACGTGGCCTACAACTTTCTCCACAGTGCCGGCCTGCGCCTGCGGAAATACGGAGTCATGCAGGGGCTGGCGCGCACGCCCGAGCTGCACGTCGATTTCGAGAAGGCGTATGCCGACTTGCGGCAGAGGCTGGGCATTGCACCCGGCCATCCGGTCGATCTGGACCGCTTCCTCCAGGAACGCCCCTAGGCGGAGCCGGCGCTGACGGCCCAGGTTCCGGGCCGGCCAGCAAGCGGGGCAGCAGGCAATAAAAGGCCCGGCGCTTGGCCGGGCTTCGATCACCCGGCGGGTAGCCGGGTGGTGCCTCCGGGGGTGGGCCCGATGGCGATCATGGGAAGACCCCTTGGTCGGCTTGTGGCCCGCCTGGGGAGAGGCGTGGCGCTCACGAGCCTTGCCTCCTGACCCTGCACGAAGCAGGGATTGACGCTAATAGGGCAAGCCTTGTGCCACTGCGGTGAAACCGCTCTGGCCCGGGCGTTCCCGTATTTTTCCTTTGCCTTGCTGAGCGGATTCTTGCCGATCAGTCCTGCTCATCTGCGGGATTTCCGCCACTGAAGCTGAGGTTGTGTTTGCGCAGCTTGTCCGAGAGTGTCTTGCGCGGCAGACCGAGCGCTTCGGCCACGCTGCGCAGCGAGCTGTGGGGGCGGGTCAGCTCGGCAGCGATTAGCGCGCGCTCGAAGGCTTCCACCTGCTCGCTGAGGCCGCCTTCCACCTTCGGCAGGTCCATCGGCGTGTTGTCCAGGGCCAGATCCAAGCCCAGGGCGAAGCGTTCGGCCGCGTTCTGCAGTTCGCGGACATTGCCTGGCCAACCATGGGTCAGCAGCAGGGCGCGCTGGCTGCTGTCGAGTCTGCGAGGTGCCATGCCGTGCCGGCTGCTGGCCGCGTCGGTGAAATGCTGGAACAGCGTCAGCGCGTCCTCACCCCGCTCACGCAGTGGCGGAATGCGCAGGCTGGCGACGTTAAGACGGTAATAGAGGTCGGCGCGGAAACGACCCTGGTCGGCGGCGTGGCGCAGGTCTTCCTTGGTGGCGGCGATCACGCGGATATCCAGGGGGATCAGCTGGTTGGCGCCGAGACGCTCGACCACGCGCTCCTGCAGCAAACGCAACAATTTGACCTGGACGTCCAGGCTCATGCTCTCGATCTCGTCGAGGAACACGGTGCCGCCATTGGCGAACTCGAACTTGCCGATGCGGCGCTTCTGCGCACCAGTGAAGGCACCCTGCTCGTGGCCGAACAGCTCGCTCTCTACCACCGATTCGGCCAGGGCACCGGCGTTGATGGCGACGAAGGGACCGTCACGGCGCGCCGACAGGTCATGCAGGGCGCGCGCCACCACCTCCTTGCCGGCGCCGGTTTCACCGAGGATGAGCACGTCGGCATTGGTGGCGGCCAGGGCGCCGATCTGCCCGCGCAGGCGCTGCATGGCAGGCGATTGGCCCACCAGGCGCCCACTGAGTTGTTGGCGGTCGGACAGGGCGAGACGCAGGCTGCGGTTCTCCAGCACCAGGCGGCGCAGGTCGAGGGCGCGACGCACGCTGTCCAGCAACTGGTCGCTGGGAAAGGGTTTTTCCAGGAAGTCATAGGCGCCGGCGCGCATGGCCTGCACGGCCAGAGGCACGTCGCCGTGGCCGGTGATCAGCAGCACCGGCAGGTCAGGGTCGCGTTCGCGCAGCTGGCGCAGCAGCTCCAGGCCGTCGATGCCGGGCATGCGGATATCGCTGACCACCACGCCCGGCCAGTCCTTCTCGATCTTCTCGGCCACGCCCTGGGCGTCCCCCAGGGCCAGCACCTTGAGGCCGGCCAGGTCGAGGGTCTGGCTGAGGGCCTGGCGCAGGTGCGGATCGTCGTCGATCAGCAACACCTGGGTACGGGCATCAAGGGCGTTGGTCATGCAGAGAGGTCCTCGGGAGGCTGTGGGATGACGCCGGGTGCAGCGTTGCGCAGGCGCAGGGTGAGCAGCGCGCCGCCTTCGGGGTGGTTGGCGAGCAGCAGCTCGCCACCGAGGGCGCGCATCAGGCTATCGCAGATGGCCAGGCCCAGGCCAAGGCCCTGGGCGCTGGTCTTGGTGGTGAAGAAGGGCTCGCGGGCATGGCGCAGGGCATCCTCGGAGAAGCCGGGGCCGTTGTCGCGCAGGTGCAGGTCGACGCCGTCCGCCGTGGTTTCGGCGCTCAGCCAGATGCGGCGTGGCTGGGATTTTTCCTTCAGGGCATCGAGGGCGTTGGCGAGCAGGTTGCCGAGCACCTGGCGCAGGCGGGTTTCACCGGCCTGGACCCAGAGCGGCGCATCCGGCAGGTCGCGGATCAGTTCGACGTCCATGGCCCGCCGGCGCTGGGCCACCAGGGCCAGGGCGTCCTCCAGGGCAGGCTGCAGGGCGACGCTTTCCGGTGCGTGGCGGTCGCGGCGGGCGAAGGCGCGCAGGTGGGCGATGATCGAGGCCATGCGGCCGGTCAGCTCGCTGATCTGGCGCAGGTTGCCGCGGGCGTCGTCGTAGCGCTCGTGGTCCAGCAGCACGCCGGCGTTGTCGGCATAGCTGCGGATCGCCGCCAGGGGCTGGTTCAGCTCGTGGCTGATGCTTGCGGACATGGTGCCCAGGGCGGAGAGCTTGCTGGCCTGGACCAGCTCATCCTGGGCGCGCACCAATTCCTGCTGGGCCTGTTCGCGCTCCAGCACTTCATCCTTGAGCCGGCTGTTCAGGGCCTCAAGGTCCTGGGTGCGTTCCAGTACACGCATCTCCAGCTCGCGGCGGGCGCGGGCGTCGAGGGCGATGCGGTCGAGATAGTGGCGACGGCGCTGCATCATCAGGCCGAGCAGCAGCAGGAGGGTCAGCAGGGTGGCGCCGCCGATGGCGACGGTGGTGGTCACCTGGCGGTCCACCAACTGGCGGGGCGCGAGGATGCTGGCGGTCAGGCCCGTTTCACGGAGTTCGCGGCTCTGGATCATCCAGGCGTTCTGGTCGAGGGTGAGCGGCGACGGCGATTGCGTCGGATAGGGCTGGTTGGCGGCGATGGCGGCGCGTTCGGCATTGTCCAGCGTGCGGGTGGCGCGGAAGCGCCAGTCGCTACGCGAGGAGATGATCACCACGCCATTGGCATCGGTCACCATGAGCTGTTCCGGGGTCTTGCCCCAGAGCGTCTCGGCGTCGTCCAGGTCCACCTTCACCACCAGGATGCCGACGATCCGTCCTTCGTCCCTTACCGGACTTGCGAAGAAGTAACCGCGCTTGCGCGAGGTGGTGCCCAGGCCGAAGAAGCGCCCCTGCTTGCCGGACAGGGCCTCGCGGAAGTACGGACGGAACGTGAAGTTGCGGCCGACGAAGCTGTCGGGCTGGTCCCAGTTCGACGAGGTCAGGGTGAGGCCGGCGGGGCTCATCAGATAGATCACGTCGGCCCCGGTGTTCTTGCGGACTTCCGCCAGTACGCGATTGGCCTCGGCCTGCAGGGTCGTGCTGTCGGGAGAGGCGAGCAGCTCACGCAGTGGCGGCAGGTTGGCGAGGATGGGGGGTAGCACCTCGTAACGGTGCAGGGTGCCCAGCAGGTTGGCGACGTAGAGGTCGAGGGTCTGGCGGTTCTGCTCGGCCAGCGACTCGCTGTAGTAGCGCTCGCTGAAGTGGTGCAGTGGCCAGAGTAGCGGCGCCAGCAACAGCGCCAGCAGCACCAGGCTGCGCCAGCGTGGACGGTGGGGAGTGGGGATGGCTGTCATGCGATCACTGTGCGCCGGTCGATGAGGCGCATTATGGCATCGCACCCGAACTCGGTGGCAGGAATGGCAGCGGGGCAGGGGGAGGGGCGCGATACCCTCTCCTCCGCAGGGGCTTAGCGCGGTTGCCGCAGGCACTCCGCCAGGGCGCTGCGCCAGTCAGTCAGGCTGACCTGCCAGTCCTGCGCCAGCTTGCGACCGTCCAGGCGGGAATTCAGCGGGCGCTTGGCCGGCGTCGGGTATGCGCTCGACGGGATGGGCACCAGACGCGCGCACGGCTTGCCGGCAGCTTTCAGCTGCTCGCCGATGGCGCTGGCAAAGCCGAACCAGGATGTTTCGCCCTGATTGGTCAGGTGATAGACCCCCCAGCGGTGATTGCCCGCCTGCCACTGCTCGATGACTTCGAGCGTGGCCTGGGCGATGCTGCCGGCCCAGGTCGGCGCGCCAATCTGGTCATCCACCACGCGCAGCTCCTCGCGCTCCTGCAGCAGGCGCTGCATGGTGAGCAGGAAATTGCGACCGTGCAGGGAATAGACCCAACTGGTCCGAAGGATCAGGTACTGCCCGCCGACGGCCTGGATCGCCTGTTCGCCGGCGAGCTTGCTGCTGCCGTAGACGCCCAGAGGATTGGTCGGGTCGTCCTCGCTGTAGGCGCCAGCCTTGGCGCCGTCATAGACGTAGTCGGTGGAGTAGTGGATCAGCGGAATGCCGAGAGCTGCCGCTTCCTCGGCGAGCACGCCAGGAGCCGTTGCGTTGATGGCGAAGGCGGCGTCCTGGTCGTTCTCGGCCTGGTCCACCGCTGTGTAGGCGGCGGCGTTGATCAGCAAGTCGGGAGACAGGATGCGCACTTGCTGGCGAATTGTCTCGGGGTCAGCCAGATCGAGCTGATCACGACCCAGGGCGATCACATCTGCCTTGCCAGCAAGGGCGAGCTGGAGCTCCCGCGCCACCTGGCCGCTGTTGCCGGTGATGAGAATCTTCATGCGAACAGGTCTGCGTCTTTGAAGTTGACGCCGGCCTTGTCCTTGGCAGAAAGCTGCGGCGCCTCGACCAGCGGCCAGTCGATGGCGAGATCCGGATCATCCCAACGAATGCAACGCTCGTGCTCAGGGGCGTAGTAGTCGGTGGTCTTGTAGAGGAACTCGGCGTATTCGCTCAGCACCAGGAAGCCGTGGGCGAAGCCTTCCGGTACCCAGAGTTGGCGCTTGTTTTCGGCGGACAGAATGATGCCGGCCCAATTACCGAACGTCGCGGAGCTGCGGCGCAAGTCCACCACGACATCGAAGACTTCCCCCTGGGTAACCCGTACCAGTTTTCCTTGAGGTTGCCGTACTTGGTAGTGCAGGCCTCGCAGGACGCCGCGCTGGGAGCGCGAGTGGTTGTCCTGGACGAAATCGCGGTGCACGCCAGTTGCCTCGGCAAAGGTGCGGGCGTTGAAGCTTTCGAAGAAGAAACCGCGCTCGTCGCCGAAGACCTTGGGCTCCAGTACCAGAACATCGGTCAATTGAGTCTCAACGATTTTCACTCATGCTCCCCAGCCAGTTTGAGCAGGTACTGTCCGTAACCAGTCTTTCCGAAGGCCTTCGCTCGCTCAAGCAGCTTGTCTTTGGTGATCCAGCCGTTCTGGAAGGCGATCTCTTCCAGGCAGGCGACCTTCAAACCCTGGCGATGCTCGATGGTCTGCACATACTGGGAGGCTTCCAGCAGGCTGTCGTGAGTGCCAGTATCCAGCCAGGCAAAACCGCGGCCAAAGCGTTCGACCCGCAGGTCGCCACGCTGCAGGTAGGCGTTGTTGACGTCGGTGATTTCCAGCTCACCGCGTGCAGATGGCTTCACTGCCTTGGCGATGCTGATCACGTCGTTGTCATAGAAGTAAAGCCCAGTTACTGCGTAGCTGGACTTGGGCTTGGTCGGCTTTTCCTCGATGGAAACCGCGCGACCCTGGTCGTCGAACTCCACCACGCCGAAGCGTTCGGGGTCCTTCACCCAATAGCCGAAAACGGTGGCGCCACTTGGCAGCTGGGCAGCGCGCTTGAGCTTCTCGGTGAAATGCTGGCCATGGAATATGTTGTCGCCCAGGATCAGGCAAACGGAGTCAGTGCCAATGAAGTCCTCACCAATCAGGAAAGCCTGGGCCAGGCCATCCGGGGAGGGCTGCACTGCATAGCTGAAATGAACGCCGAACTGGGTGCCGTCACCCAGCAGATTGCGGTACTGGGGCAGATCCTGGGGGGTGGAAATGATCAGGATCTCGCGAATGCCGGCGAGCATCAGCACCGAGATCGGGTAATAGATCATCGGTTTGTCGTAGATCGGCAGCAGCTGCTTGGACACGCCCAGGGTGATGGGGTGGAGGCGGGTGCCGGAACCGCCGGCGAGAATGATTCCTTTCATATCGTTGCTCCAAGTCTTTCACGTTGATAGCTGCCGTCTTGTACGCGGCGGCACCAATCCAGGTTGTCCAGGTACCACTGCACGGTCTTGCGCAGGCCGGTTTCGAAGGTTTCCCGTGGCGTCCAGCCGAGATCACGCTCGATCTTGCCGGCATCGATTGCGTAGCGCAGGTCGTGGCCAGGGCGGTCCTTGACGAAGGTGATCAGGTCCTCAAAGCGGCTGACGCCAGCTGGTTTCTGCGGTGCCAGCTCTTCCAGCAGGGCGCAGATCGAGCGGACCACGTCAAGGTTCTTCTGCTCGTTGTGCCCACCGATGTTGTACGTCTCGCCGACTGCGCCGCGAGTAACCACTTCGATCAGCGCGCGTGCATGGTCCTCGACGAACAGCCAGTCTCGAATCTGCTGGCCATTGCCGTAGACCGGTAGCGGCTTCCCTTCCAGGGCGTTGAGGATCATCAGCGGGATCAGCTTCTCGGGGAAGTGATAGGGGCCGTAGTTGTTCGAGCAGTTGGTCAATACCACCGGCAGCCCGTAGGTGCGGTGCCAGGCGCGGACCAGATGGTCGGATGCGGCTTTGCTGGCAGAGTAGGGCGAGCTGGGAGCGTAAGGCGTGGTCTCCGTGAAGAGGTCGTCCACGCCATGCAGGTCGCCATATACCTCGTCGGTGGAAATATGGTGGAAGCGGAACGCGGCCTTGCGTTCCGCATCGAGGCCCAGCCAGTAGGCTCGTACGCTTTCCAGCAGGCTGTAGGTGCCGACGATGTTGGTCTGGATGAAGTCTGCCGGACCGTCGATGGAACGATCGACGTGGGATTCCGCTGCCAGGTGCATCACTGCGTCGGGCTGGAATCGGGCCAGCGCTTCGCCGACGGCTTGGCTATCGGCAATATCCGCCTGGAGAAATTGGTAACGCGGATTGTCCGAGACGGAGGCCAGCGACTCGAGATTGCCGGCGTAGGTAAGTTTGTCGAGATTCAGCACCTCGTGCTGGGTTTCAGTCAGCAGGTGGCGAATGAGAGCAGAGCCAATGAAGCCGGCTCCGCCGGTGACAAAAAGGTGCATAACTCAATCCTGACGATTTGGTTGGCGCACAGATTGTTGGCAGTGACTGCCCGATGCAAGCGTTTGACGACTGTCATGGCCAGGATAGCGAGGGAACCTGGCGATCGGACGCCATATAAAGCAGTCCGATGGAATAGCGCCAATCTTCTTCAGAGCTGGCGCTCATCACGGGCGTCGTCCTGTCGCGCGTGGCTGGGGATGTGAACATCTCAGCCGACCCCTGAAAGACAAAAGCCCCGCATTGCTGCGGGGCTTTTAAATTCATGGTGCCGGCACCAGGAATCGAACCCGGGACCTACTGATTACAAGTCAGTTGCTCTACCAGCTGAGCTATACCGGCTAGGAAGGGCCGCCATTATAGCGATTGGATGTGGCGAGTAAACCTCTTCGATGCTTGTCGGTGCAGGTTCTGGCATCAGGGCGGTGGGGCTTATGCACAAAGGTACTTCGTCCTGGCACCTTCGTTCTGAGAATTTGTGCGCTGAGTCTCAGCATTTCGCAACTTCCTGTATTCCTTGGCTTTTCATTGTTCGTGTAAAAAATGAGCAGACTCCGTATGGTGCACACAGCAAGGCTTTCCGGGTGTTTGCCCAGATTTCATCAACAAAGTTATCCACAGGTTTTGTGAGTAAGTTCAGCGCTCGGCCAGGAGCAGGATGTTGCGTGGTGTGAGCTGGGGCGGGCAGAAGGTGCCGAGTGTCACTTGGTAGCCGTGTTCTTCGAGGAACAGCGCGCGGTCGAGTAGTAGCCAGAGTTCCATGGGGCGGCGGAACAGGCTGCGGGGGAGTTCCAGGTTGCGCACCTCGGCGAGGCGTTGCCAGCCTGCTGCTTCCAGTGCCTGCCAGTTGCGATCTGCCGGGGCGGGCAGGCCTCTGAGAGCGCAGAGATCGCGGCAGTACTCCGGGAATGGCTTGTCCAGCCAGCTGGTGGCGAGAGAGGGGATGGACAGGTACTGGTCCTTGCCGGTCAGCTCTCTTTGCAGGAGGTCGAAAGCCAATCGCCGGGCCATGGATTGGTCGCGCTGGCGGCGAACGCGGGCGCCGGCAGTGACGGTCTCGCTGAGCGGCAGGCGCAGGTCTGCCTGGCTGAGGTGCAGTGCGGAGCTTCTGGCCGTTGCGGAGAGGGGTTGGTAGTCCGGTGTCTGGATACGGTTGTAGCAGCACGGGGCTACCGCCAGTTGGCGGCAGCCGGCGGCGCTGGCCAGTTGCATCAGGCGCACGTGGAGGTCGCCGCAGGCGTGCAGGGCCACCGCCGTGTGGGCTGCGGTGAGGTGGAGGCCGGCGTCATTCGCCAGGGCATCCTGTTCGTGGTGCTGGGCCGCGAGCCCCAGGCGTTGGCTGAGTTGCTGGCCGCTGGCGACCAGCTGTGGGTCGAGTTCGATGCAGGTCAGCGGTGTGCCGTCGTGGGCCAGGCGGCGTCCCAGATGCCCCTTGCCGGAGCACCAGTCCAGCCAGTGACCGGGCGCCTGGCGAAAGCCGAGGCGGCTGGCGAAGGCGTCGATCTGCTGCCACTTGCGTCCGGGAACATCCACGGTGAATGTGTTGGGAATTGATTCCGTCTGCGTGGACGGCAGTTCTCCTATCTGACTGAGCCTGGAAGATTGCGCCGCAAGCTGTGGATAAGGTGCCGGGGCCTGCAGTCGTTCCGGTTGGTTGTGGATGGCGTCCGCCTCCACCAGGCTGCGACCGCGCAGCCACGCGGCCAGTTCGGGGTGCTCGCGCTCCCAGGGGAGTTCCAGCTCGGTAAAGGGAGTCGGGCGCCAGATGTCCTGGTGCGCGCGCAGGAAGTCGTCCAGGGCGGCGAAGCGTTCCCGCAGGAGCGGGCCTTGGAGGGGCGCGGGGCTGGTCATGTGGCGAGGCGGTGCGAATCAGGGGCGGCGATTATAGCGCCGCCACCTCCGCTCCTCATCCGGGGACGAGGAGCGGTAGAGGGCTCAGCGACCCTGCAGGGCGTCTACCCGCAGCTTGTGTTCCAGCAGGCGGAAGGCCCGAACCAGAACATAGGCGATCAGCAGATAGAACAGGCCGGCGGCGAAGAAGATCTCCACCGGCAGGTAGGTGCGGGCGATGATCGTACGTGCCATGCCGGTGAGTTCCAGCAGGGTAACGGTACTGGCCAGTGCGCTGGCCTTGATCATCAGGATCACTTCGTTGCTGTAGGCCGGCAGGCCGATGCGCGCCGCGCGCGGCAGGATGATGTAGACCAGTGCCTGCAAGCGCGACATGCCCAGGGCTCGCGCCGCTTCGATCTCGCCTGGCGGAACGGCCTGGATGGCCCCGCGCAGGATCTCGGCGATGTAGGCCGCGGTGTGCATGGTCATGGTGATCACGGCGCACCAGAACGGGTCGCGCAGATAGGGCCAGAGCGGACCTTTGCGCACCGCGTCGAACTGCGCCAGGCCGTAGTAGACCAGGAACAGCTGCACCAGCAGTGGCGTACCACGGAAGAAGAAGATGTAGCCATAGGGCAGGGCGCGTACGTACCAGTGGCGCGATGCGCGGGCGATGCCCATGGGGAGCGCCAGGATCAGGCCGGCGATCACCGCGATGGCCACCAGCTCCAGGGTAAGGATGGCGCCCTGGGCCAGTTGCGGCAGGTATTTGACGATGACTTCCCAGTTCATGCTGCGCTCCGCTTGAAGCCGCGGCCTGCGCGCTTCTCAAGCCAATGCATGCCGATCATCGCGAGGATGGTCAGGCCCAGGTAGATGAAGGCGGCCACCATGTAGAAGGTGAAGGGCTCCTTGCTGGCGGTCACGGCGATCTGCGAGCGGCGCATGATTTCCTCGAGGCCGATCACGGAAACCAGTGCCGTGTCCTTCATCAGGATCATGAACAGGTTGCCCAGGCCAGGCAGGGCGATGCGCCACATCTGCGGCAGGATCACCCGCCAGAGGATGCGCCCGCTGGACAGGCCAAGGGCCATGCCCGCTTCGCGGTGTCCCTTGGGGATGGCCAGGATGGCGCCGCGGAATACCTCGGTGGCATAGGAGCCGAAGCACAGGCCGAGAGCGATGGTGCCGGCGGCGAAGGCGTTCAGTTCCAGCTCCGGGTAGCCCAGCGACTCGCCCAGGCTGCGCATCAGGTTGACCGTGCCGAAGTAGATCAGCAGAACCCAGAGCAGCTCGGGAACGCCACGCACGATGGTGGAATAGGTGCCACCCAGCCACTGCAGCGGCTTGATGGAAGAAGTCCTGGCCAGGGCGCCGAGCAGACCGAGCACCAGACCCAATACCAGCGCGGACAGCGCCAGCTTGATGGTCATGAGGGTGCCCGCGGCCAGGGCCGGGCCGAATCCGTGAAGGTCTAGGGTCATGGGAATTCAAGCGCCGGTGCCGCGCAGGGGCGGCACCGGACGGGCAGGTCAGTAGATGCTGAAGGGGAAGTACTTGTCGTTGATCTTCTTATAGGTGCCGTCGGCAACGATTTCCTTCAGCGCGGCGTTCAGCTTCTCGCGCAGCGGGTCACCCTTGCGCACGGCAATGGCGATCTTGTCGTTGTCGAATACCGGGTCACCCTTGAACTCGAAGTCCTTGCCGGCGTCGCTCTTCAGCCATTCCCAGTTCACGAACTTGTCAGCCAGTACGCCATCGAGGCGGCCGGAGGCCAGGTCGAGGTAGGCGTTTTCCTGGGTGTCGTAGAGCTTGATGTCGACAACGTCTTTCATGTTGTCTTCCAGCCAGGTGCCGGCGATGGTCGCGCGCTGGGCGCCGATGACCTTGCCTTTCAGGCTGTCTTTGTCGACCTTGAAGTCGCTGCTTTTCGGAGCGATGTACTGCAGCTTGTTGGTGTAGTAGGGATCGGTGAAGTCGACGGCCTGCTTGCGCTCTTCAGTGATGGACATGGAGGCGGCTAGGAAGTCGAACTTCTTGGCGTTCAGGGCGGGGATGATGCCATCCCAGTCGGAGGTCACCACTTCACACTCGACCTTCATCTTGGCGCAGAGGGCCTGGCCGATTTCCACGTCGAAGCCGCCGGCCTGGCCACTGGCGTCGATCAGGTTGAAGGGTGGGTAGGCGCCTTCGGTGCCGATCTTCAGTTTGTCGGCGGCTATGGCGTTGGTGCCGAAAGCGAGTGTGGCGGCCGCGGCCAGCAGAATCTTCTTGTAGTTCTTCATTGCGCTCTTGCTCCGTGTTTTAGCGATTGCTGGACATGAATTGTTTACAGCGCGCCGACTGCGGGTTGTCAAATACCTGCGCTGGCGGTCCCTGTTCTTCTACCAGGCCCTGGTGAAGGAAAACCACTTCGCTGGAGACGTTCCGGGCGAAGTTCATTTCATGGGTGACCAGCAGCATGGTGCGGCCTTCCTCGGCCAGCGCGCGGATCACGTTAAGCACTTCTTGTACCATTTCCGGGTCCAGCGCCGAGGTGGGCTCGTCGAACAGGATCACCTTCGGCTGCATGGCGAGGGTGCGGGCGATGGCTGCACGCTGTTGCTGGCCGCCGGAAAGCTGGGTCGGATAGACGTGGCGCTTGTCGGCGATGCCGACCTTGGCCAGCAGGGCCTCGGCGATTTCGGTGGCTTCGGCCTTGCTCTGGCCGAGCACACGGCGCGGCGCTTCGATGATGTTGTCGAGCACCGTCATGTGCGGCCAGAGGTTGAAGTTCTGGAATACGAAGCCGATCTCGCTGCGCATGCGATTGATCTGCTTGTTGTCGGCGGCAACCAGTTCACCGGTGCGGCTCTGCTTGAGCTTGAGCTCCTCGCCGGCGACCAGGATCTGGCCCTCGTGCGGGTTCTCCAGCAGGTTGATGCAGCGCAGGAAGGTGGACTTGCCGGAGCCGGACGACCCCAGTATGGAGATCACGTCACCGTCATTGGCGGTGAGGGAGATGCCCTTGAGCACTTCTAGATCGCCGTAGCGTTTGTGCAGATTACGGATTTCAAGCGCTGGCGTGGCTTGGGCCATGGGGGGTCCTCTTATTGTTCGGGGGCACTCTGGCGGTGGGGCGGCCTTCCTGGCGAGGGCCAACCTAGCATAGCGCCTTGCCAGGCGAAAGCCGGCGGAGAGCCCTGAAATGGCTCTGCGGGCGCGGTTGTCGCATCGCTGCAGTTGCTTGTCGCGGTAGCTAAAAAGCCCCGGTGGCGGGCTGGAATTCCAGAATGGCGCGGCTTTGCACCTTTTCTATGGCTTTCTTCTTTGTAGTCAATCACTTACTTCATGTGCAGATGCTGGCCTTCCTTTAGCAGCGCAATAAATGCAGAAGCGGGCAGCGGCCGGGCGAAGTAGTAGCCCTGGCCGAAATCGCAGTCCAGGGACTTGAGGATCTGCAGGTGCTGCTCCGTCTCGACCCCCTCGGCGACTGCCTCGATACCCAGGTTGCGCGCCAGGCTGAGGATGGTCTGGACGATCTGCAGACCTTCCGGGCATTGGTCGAGTTGGGTCACGAAGGAGCGGTCGACTTTCAGCACGTCCAGGCGGAAGCGATGCAGGTAGCTGAGGGAGGAGTAGCCGGTGCCGAAGTCATCGATGCTGATGCGTACGCCCAGGTCGTGCAGCTGCTGGAGTACCGCGATGGTTCGTTCGGAGTCGGCCATGGAGACGCTCTCGGTGATCTCCAGGCGTACGCAAGCCGGAGGTATACCGGTTTCGACGATGATGGCGGCCACTTGTGAAACCAGGTCGTGCTGGGCGAACTGCCGGGCGGAAAGATTGATACTCACGGTCAGTGGGATAGGGCAGGGATATTCCTCGTGCCAGCACGCCATGCTGCGGCAGGCTTCGCGCAGCACCCACAGGCCGAGCGGCAGGATCAGGCCGGTGTCCTCGGCGACCTGGATGAAGTCGCCCGGGTAGACCAGCTCACCGCTCGGTTTCTGCCAGCGCACCAGGGTCTCGACGCCGGCGAGCCTCCCGCTGGCCAGATGCACGATCGGTTGGTAGTGGAGTACGAACTCGCCATTCTGCAGCGCATTGCGCAGCCGGGTTTCCAGGTTCAGGCGACCCACGGCCAGCTCATGCATGCTGTGATCGAACAGCTCGAAGCGGTGCTTGCCGAGGGTCTTGGCGCGGTACATCGCGAGGTCGGCGTGGCGCAGGATTTCTTCGGCCGACTCGTAGCCCAGATCGCTCGAGGCGATGCCGATGCTGGCGCTGATATAGAGCTGTTCGCCATTGACCAGGAAAGGTGGTTCCAAGGCATTCAGCAGGCGCTCGGCGACGCTCGCTGGCGCCTCGGAATTGCCGATGCAATCCAGCAGGATGGTGAATTCATCCCCACCCATGCGCGCCAGGGTGTCGGTCTGGCGTAGGCAACTGCCGAGGCGCGTGGCGACCTGGACGATCAACAAATCACCCGCCAGGTGGCCAAGGCTGTCGTTGACCAGCTTGAAACGGTCGAGATCGATGAACAGCACCGCGAAGGCTGCCTCGCGATGCCGATTGCAGCGGGCGACGGCTCGGGACAGGCGGTCGGCGAAGAGGGCGCGGTTGGGCAGGCCGGTGAGCGGGTCGTGGAAGGCGTCGACCAGTTGCTCTTCCGCGCGCTTGCGCTCCACTACTCGGCCCATCTGCACACCGATCTGCGCCATCAGGTGCAGCAGCTTGTCGTCTGGCTCCAGCACGTTGCCGGCAAAGAACTCCAGCGCTCCCACCACTTCGCTGCCCACCAGCACCGGAAAGGCGGCGGCGGCCCTGAGCCCGGCCAGCTCGGCAGCGTCAACGCGGCAGAATTCCGGAGTCTGGCTGATGTCGGAAATCCAGGCCGGGGCGCCGCTGGACAGCACGCGGCCGGGCAGGCCGAAGCCCGATGGGAACTCCATGGCCTCGGTCACCTGGCGAAAGTCGCGAAAGCGCTGCTCGTCGGCGTAATGCCAGATGCTGGCTGAGCGCAGTTGTACCTCGCCCTCGACGTGGTCCGTCAGGTAGGCATGGCCGATCAGCCAGCCGGTGTACTGGCAGACGCTGGACACCGTGAAGCTCAGGCCGTCGGCCACCGAGGCCGCGCCGTTGGCGGCGTCGGCGATGGATTCCAGCAGTTGCAGCTGCTGCTGCTTCTCATAGAGCTCGCGCAGGCCGCGTTCGGCGATCTGTTCCGCTTCCAGGCGCGCCTGGTGTTCGCGCTGCAGGCGGCGACGCAGCTTGTCGGTTTCCGGGTTGTGCGGTCCACCATCCATGTTCGGTCAGCCCTGGCTTTTGCCGTGGAAGGTGATACGACAACGGCATTCCGCATTTCCCTTGTGCATGCAGGACAGGTGGTCGACTCCCAGGGATTCGCCAAAGTGCACGGCGGCGCCCTCGATGAACCCGTGGGCGAGGGCGCAGAGGCGGCGTGGGGAGCGGTAGGTCATCATCAGCGCGCCGTCGGGTTCGTCGCGGAAGCCGAACGTTGGAACATCCGCGCCTGGATAAATCATGCGGACTTCGGGATGGATGATCTGGTTGACGCTGAGGATGAATGAGCGCGTCGAGTCGTGGGTGTCGAAATAGGCCGGGTAGCGGATGGCGAGGGAGGGCATCGCCTCGCGGCCGAACCAGCGCAGCACCTCGAAGGGTGGCATGTCGAGCAACTCGGAGGCCGCTGCCGTCAGGCGAAAGATGAACTCGTCGGGATAGCTGCCGAGAGCCGTGTAAACGCCGTCGAGGCCGGTGCGTTCCAGCAGGGTGTCCCAGGAATCTTCTCCCTGGTGTCGGGTCACTACTTCTTCGAGCAGATTGAAGACGATTCCCTTCATGCCATCCCCCCGGGTTTCCTCCGGCCAGACCCTCTTCGGGGTTGCCTTGAGGCGCTTCGCTGTGAGGTTAGCAGTGCTGTGGGTATCGTGCCCGGTGGGGAAAATGAAGGGCCGGAAAACAAAAAGCCCCAGCGCATGGCTGGGGCTTTTTGACGGTATTTTGGTGCCCAGGGACGGAATCGAACCGCCGACACGGGGATTTTCAATCCCCTGCTCTACCGACTGAGCTACCTGGGCAACGGGGCGCTATTAAACGGATTTGCCGGCACCTCGTCAACACCCTTTCGAAAAAATTTTTAGTTTTTTCGGGCGCTTACGCGCTCGGGGGGACATAACCCTCGGCCTGGGCGTACTCCTCGCCCGAAAGGAACTTGTCCATTTCGGCCTGGAGGAACTTGCGGTCTTCGCCATTCATCATGTTCAGGCGACGCTCGTTGATCAGCATGGTCTGGTGGGCTTGCCACTCATCCCAGGCCTTCTTCGAGACGTTGTTGAAGATGTCCTCGCCCTTGGCGCCCGGATACGGCGGACGCTCCAGGCCCGGCAGTTCCTCTTTGTACTTGCGGCACATCACGGTGCGGGTCATCGCGGTTCTCCTGCATTCAATACGTCGGCCGCGCGCTTGAGCAGCTTCTTCACCGGGGCGGCTAACCCTAAGCGCGGCGGGGTGGCGAGGTTATACCAGAGCCAGTCGCCCTCGGCCACGGCGGGGGCGCTGCCTTCGACGGCCACCAGCCAGGGCTCGATGGCCAGCTGGAAGTGGCTGAAGGTATGGGTCAGCCCGGGCAGTTCGCGACGCTCGCCCAGGTGCAGCGAATGCTGGCTGGCGAGCGGGGCGAGGGCATCCAGGTCGTCCAGCTCCGGCAGGCTCCAGAGACCGCCCCAGAGGCCGCTCGAAGGGCGGCGGTAGAGGAGGATGGCGCCGTCGCGGCTGGCCAGCAGCGGCATCAGGGTGCGCTTCTGCGGCAGCGCCTTGCGTGGCTTCGAAACCGGGTAGGCGGTTTCCCGGCCCAGCGCGTGTGCGCGGCATCCGCTCTGCAATGGGCACAGCAGGCAGCTGGGCTTGCTGCGGGTGCAGAGGGTGGCGCCGAGATCCATCATCGCCTGGGTGTAGTTGTTCACCCGGATCTGAGGAGTGAAGCGCTCGGCTACTTCCCAGAGCTGCTTCGCTACCTTCGGCTCGCCTGGGTAACCCTCCTGGGCGACGTAGCGGGCCAGCACGCGTTTGACGTTGCCATCGAGGATTGGCGCGCGCAGTCCCATGGACAGGCTGGCGATGGCGCCGGCGGTGGAGCGTCCGATGCCCGGCAGCTCCGCCAACTTATCCACATCGCGGGGGAATTCGCCGTCGAACTCGGCGACGACTTTCTTCGCGGTCTTCTGCAGATTGCGGGCGCGGGTGTAGTAGCCGAGGCCGGTCCAGAGGTGCAGCACCTCGTCTTCCGGCGCCGCGGCCAGGGCCTGCACGGTGGGCAGGGCGTCCATGAAGCGGTCGAAGTAGCCCAGGACGGTGCTGACCTGGGTCTGCTGCAGCATGATTTCGGACACCCAGACGCGGTAGGGCGTGATGCCCTGTTGCCAGGGCAGGTCCTTGCGGCCGTGGCTGTCGTACCAGTCGAGTACGGCGCCGGAGAACTGCTCAGGGGTCATCGTTTGAACAGCCCCTTGAGTGCATCCTTGAGTTCCGGGCTGACCTTGTCGCCGAGCTTCTCTTCGATCTTCTCGTTGAGCTTGTCGCCGGCCAGCTTGGCGGCCACCTTGCCCATGCCGTCCTTGTCCAGGCGGCAGGCCTTGGCCCCCAGTTCCAGCGGGCCGCGGCAACGTAGCGGCCACTCGAGGCCGACATAGCGCTCGTTGACCTGGCAGGCCGGGTCCGGCATCGCGCTCTTGTCGCCTTCGATGACCACGCCGAGGCGGTAGTCCAGGCCGAGCACGCGCAGGTCGACGGCGCCATCGCCCTTGACGCTGAGGCCGGGAATACTGGCGCGCATGTCGGGGTTGGTGGCAACGCCGTTATTGAAGGTGAGCGAGCCCTTGAGCTCCTGGAACGGTGTTTCGCTGCCGCCGCGGGTGCTGGAGAGCGACTTGCGATTGAGGGTGGCGATGCCCTGGCAGAGCTGCTGTTCGAGGTTGGCGTCGAGCAGCGCGCCATCGTTCAGGGCGAAGCTGGCGGTGCCGTTGAGGCCGTCGACCCAGGCCTTCTGGCTGTTGCCGCTGCTGGTGACGTCGGCGGTCATGTCCAGAAGGCCGCGCACCGGAGGCTTCTGCTCCTGGGCCTGGAGGAGTTTTTCCACCGGCACGTTGTTGATGCGTTTGTGTGCCTTGAGCAGCGGTACCGCCGGACGCGCGTCGATCTGTGCGTTGGCCTGGAAGGTGCCGCCGAACAGTCCGCCGCGCAGGTCTTCCAAGGTCAGCAGGCCAGCCTTGCCATTGGCCTTGAGGCTGACGTCATCCATGGGCAGCTTGTCGACGGTGAACTGGCCGAAGTCCAGGGTGGCTTCCAGGTCGATCTTGCGCAGCTGGTCTACCGGCAGCACCGGGGCTTCGCTCCAGGCCGCCTGGGTCGGCGCGTTGGGCAGCGGCGTGGTGCCCTGGGTCGCGGCGGCCACGGCCGGCTTCACTTCGGCCTGGCGGGCGGTCTGGGCTTCCTGCTTGGCCTTGGACTTGGGCGGCAGGTAGCGATCGAGGTCGAGTTTGTCGCCCTTGAGTTGCACGCGCACGGCCTTCTTGGCGAAGTCGGCCACGGCCAGGCGGCCGCTGAAGGTGCCGTCGTCGAGTTTGAGGTTAAGGCCTTCGAAGGCGAGGCTGTTGGCGCTGCCATTGAGTTTGGTGACCAGCTCGAACTTCTGCAGGGCGGTGGCGTCGCTCATGGGCGGCAGCTCGACGCCGACGCTGGTGAGGAACTCGCGCAGGTTGAGCGGGGCGATGGACAGGCCGCCTTCCAGGCGTGCGTCCTTGTCGAGGTTGTGCACTTTCAATTCACCGAGCGCGCGCAGCTGGTTGCCGGAGAGCTTCAGGCTGTTCCATTCGGCGACGTTGGCGGCCAGGTCGGCCAGCAATTGGCCCTGGGCGTTGAAGGTCAGGGTCTTGCCCTTCAGGGGCTCGCCCGAGGCTTCGCCGTTCAGCTTGAGGTCTTCCAGCTGGTAGCGCTTGAGGGCGCGCTCGAAGCGCAGGTTGGCGGTGAGGTCGGTCTTGGCGCGCAGTACCGGCTGGTTGGTGCCGAAGAAGGCGCTGAGCTTGAGCGGAATGCTGGCGCCTTCGCGGATGGCGCCGGTGGTCAGCTCGATGCCCTCGGCGGAAAACTGCTTGCCGCTCTTGGCGTCGGTGTAATCGATACGGGCATTGCGCACGGTCAGGCTGTCGATATCCAGCTTGATCGGGCGTGCGGGTTCATCGGCGGCGGGCGCCTGCTTGGCCTCTTCGGCCGGTGCAGGGGCGGCCGGCGTGCCGGTCGGGGCGCTTTCCGGAGCCTTGGCCGGGCGGCCGATGTCTTCCCAGTTGCCGTGGCCCTTGTCGTCGCGCTGCAGGTCGAGGTTGAGGCCTTCGACGCGGATGTCGCTCATCTGCACTTCACGGCGCAGCAGCGGCAGGACGCGGACCGAAAGGCCGATCATGTCGAGGTTGGCGAAGGGCTTTTTCGGAGTGGCGGCGCTGGCCAGGGTTGCCTGGTGCAGTTCGAGACCGAGCCAGGGGAACAGGCTCCAGCCGATATCGCCGTTGAGGGTCAGTTCGAGGTTGGCCTTGTCGCGGGCCAGTTGCTGAATCTCGTCCTTGTAATCGTTCGGGTCGAACAGGTGGGTCAGGGCAAAGCCCGCCGCCACGATGATCAGCAACAGCCCGAGGAAGATGAGGCCCAGGATTTTGCCGAAGGCTTTCATTGGCCAGTCCTTGTGGTGGATCGCGTGAATTGAAGGTGCCGAGTATAGCGCCGGGCCATTACGGGTGGAGGGCTGCGGCGCGGGGTTCGTCCACTTGTCAGGGACTTTGGATGGTGATTTCCGCTGTCGGTTCAGCGCACGGAATCACCGATGGATCAGAGGCTTTCCAGCGGCAGGTGCAGGCGCGCGGCAAAGGCCTGGCTTTCCAGGTGGTCCTTCGGCGCGGCCAGGTGCAGCGGCTTGCCCGCATCCCGTGCCAGTCGGGCCACTTCTTCCACCAGGCGGCGGCCGACGCCACGATGACGGGTCACCTTGCGCACGCAGAGGTGGGACAGCTGCCAGTGCTGCTCGCTGCGTACCACCAGCGCCGCGCCCAGCAGGCGATCGTTGAATCGTCCCGCCACCAGCAGCCCGTCGGCCAGGCCGCGTTCCACCAGTTCCGCCGCATCTGCGTAGGGCGGCAGCAGCCAGTCCGGGGCATCGGCGTAGATCTTCGCCAGGTCGCCGCGATCCTGCTCGGAGGGGCTGTTCAGGGTCTCGACGATCACGGGCATGGCGGCTCCTGGAGGAGATTGCGGGTAGGGCCGGGCAGTGTAATCCCCGCCGACCGCCGTCGGTAGCGGCGCCAATGGCCTGCGGCCTATAATGGCGCTCTTTTTCGTGAGCCTTTTGTGGAGCTGGTGATGGCCGAACGCACGGCATCCGTCGAACGCAATACCCTGGAAACCCAGATCAAGGTCTCGATCAACCTGGATGGTACTGGCAAGGCACGCTTCGATATCGGCGTGCCTTTCCTCGAGCACATGCTCGACCAGATCGCCCGCCATGGCCTGATCGACCTGGACATCGAGTGCAAGGGCGATCTGCATATCGACGATCACCACACCGTGGAAGACGTCGGTATCACCCTCGGCCAGGCCTTCACCCAGGCCATCGGTGACAAGAAGGGCATCGTCCGCTACGGCCATTCCTATGTGCCGCTGGATGAAGCGCTGTCCCGTGTGGTCATCGACTTCTCCGGCCGCCCCGGCCTGCAGATGCACGTGCCGTTCACCCGCGCCGTGGTTGGCGGCTTCGACGTCGACCTGTTCCAGGAATTCTTCCAGGGCTTCGTCAACCACGCCCTGGTGACCCTGCACATCGACAACCTGCGTGGCCACAACACCCACCACCAGATCGAAACCGTGTTCAAGGCCTTCGGCCGCGCCCTGCGCATGGCCGTCGAGCGTGATCCGCGCATGGCTGGCCAGATGCCCTCCACCAAGGGCGTGCTCTGATGCAGACGGTTGCAGTCATCGATTACGGCATGGGCAACCTGCACTCGGTTGCCAAGGCCCTTGAGCACGTTGGCGCCGGTCGCGTCCTGGTCAGCAGTGACGCCAATGTGATTCGTGAAGCCGACCGGGTGGTATTCCCCGGCGTCGGCGCGATCCGGGATTGCATGGCCGAGATCCGCCGCCTGGGCTTCGACAGCCTGGTGCGCGAAGTCAGCCAGGACCGCCCTTTCCTCGGTATCTGCGTCGGCATGCAAGCCCTGCTGGAGCGCAGCGAGGAGAACGACGGCGTCGATTGCATCGGCTTGTTCCCCGGCCAGGTGCGCTTCTTCGGCAAGAACCTGGTGGAAGATGGCGAGCACCTGAAGGTGCCGCACATGGGCTGGAACGAGGTGGAGCAGAACGTTGCTCACCCGCTCTGGCACAACATCCCCGACCGCGCACGCTTTTACTTCGTGCACAGCTACTACATCGAGGCCGGCAATTCGCAGCAGGTGGTCGGTCGCGGTCACTACGGCAAGGACTTCGCCGCCGCACTGGCCGACGGTTCGCGCTTTGCTGTGCAGTTCCACCCGGAAAAGAGCCACACCCACGGCCTGCAGCTGCTGCAGAACTTCGCCGCCTGGGACGGCCGCTGGTAAGCCCATGAGCCGCGCGAAGAAGGCTCCGAGTTTGCAGCTCGACGCCGCCCAGACCCAGGACGCGGTGCTGGCGATCAAGCGTTTCATGGCTGATCGCTTCGAGCTGGAGCTGGGTTCCTTCGAGGCCGAGGAAGTGCTCGATTTCTTCGCCCGGGAATTCGCGCCGCATTTCTACAACAAGGCGATCTTCGATGTGCAGGCGCACCTGAAAGACAGGTTCGAAAGCATCGAGAGCGACTTGTGGGCGCTCGAGAAAGACTGAGCGCCAAGCCGAATCCACTGACTTCGAACAGGTTGAACCGATGCTGATTATCCCCGCTATCGATCTGAAGGACGGCGCCTGCGTGCGCCTGCGCCAAGGCCGCATGGAAGACTCCACCGTATTCTCCGACGACCCGGTGAGCATGGCCGCCAAGTGGGTGGAAGGTGGCTGCCGCCGCCTGCACCTGGTGGATCTCAACGGCGCCTTCGAAGGCAAGCCGGTGAACGGCGAGGTGGTCACCGCCATCGCCAAGCGCTACCCGAACCTGCCGATCCAGATCGGCGGCGGCATCCGTTCGCTGGAAACCATCGAGCACTACGTGAAGGCCGGCGTCAGCTACGTGATAATCGGAACCAAGGCGGTGAAGGAACCCGAGTTCGTCACCGAGGCATGCAAGGCCTTCCCGGGCAAGGTCATCGTCGGCCTGGATGCCAAGGACGGATTCGTCGCCACCGACGGCTGGGCCGAAGTCAGCAGCGTACAGGCGGTTGACCTGGCGCGCCGCTTCGAGGCCGACGGCGTGTCCGCCATCGTCTACACCGACATCGCCAAAGACGGAATGATGCAGGGCTGCAACGTCGAAGCCACCGCCGCCCTGGCCGCCGCCAGCCGCATTCCGGTGATCGCCTCCGGCGGTATCCACAACCTCGGTGACATCGAGAAGCTGCTGGCCGCCAAGGCCCCCGGCATCATTGGCGCCATCACTGGCCGCGCCATCTACGAAGGCACCCTGGACGTCGCCGAGGCCCAGGCCTTCTGCGACAGCTACAAGGGTTAATCGACGGCTCACGGTGCGCGCGGCGCACCCTACGGGACACTGTTATGGCTCTCGCAAAACGCATCATCCCCTGCCTCGACGTGGACAACGGCCGCGTGGTCAAGGGCGTCAAGTTCGAGAACATCCGCGATGCCGGCGACCCGGTGGAAATCGCCCGTCGCTACGATGAGCAGGGCGCCGACGAGATCACCTTCCTTGACATCACCGCCAGCGTCGACGGCCGCGACACCACCCTGCACACCGTGGAACGCATGGCCAGCCAGGTGTTCATCCCGCTGACCGTGGGTGGCGGTGTGCGCACCGTGCAGGACATCCGCAACCTGCTCAATGCCGGCGCCGACAAGGTGTCGATCAATACCGCCGCGGTGTTCACGCCGGAGTTCGTCGGCGAAGCCGCGGCGCGTTTCGGCTCCCAATGCATCGTGGTCGCCATCGACGCCAAGAAAGTGTCCGGCCCCGGAGAAACACCGCGCTGGGAAATTTTCACCCACGGCGGGCGCAAACCCACCGGCCTCGATGCCGTGGCCTGGGCGAAGAAGATGGAAGACCTGGGTGCCGGTGAGATCCTGCTCACCAGCATGGACCAGGACGGCGTGAAGAGCGGCTACGACCTCGGCGTCACCCGCGCCATCAGCGAAACCGTCGGAATTCCGGTGATCGCCTCCGGTGGCGTCGGCAATCTCGAGCACCTGGCGGCCGGCATCCTCGAAGGCAAGGCCGACGCCGTTCTCGCGGCGAGCATCTTCCACTTCGGCGAATACACCGTGCCTGAGGCCAAGGCCTATCTCGCCAGCCGCGGAATCCTCGTGCGTTGAGCACGAATCTTGCCTAGCATTCGCCCAGGCTGCACACGTGACGGACTTCGCAGCCTGGGCTGCTGATGCCCGAGCCTCGCTCCCGCGAGGTTAAGCTCAGCGCATTTCCCATCTCTCCTGGAAGGTAATCGTCTATGTCGAAACGCCTGCTGCTGGCGTTGGCCGGTACCCTGATGGTGCTTGCCGGTGCCGCCCGCGCCGAAGTGGATGAGAACTACAGCGTCGTTCTCCTGACCGAAAACTTCCCCCCGTACAACATGTCGATCAACGGGAAGAACTTTGCCCAGGAAGACAACATCGACGGTATCGCCGTCGACATCGTGCGCGAGATGTTCAAGCGCGCCGGGGTCAAATACAGCCTGACCCTGCGCTTCCCCTGGGACCGCATCTACAAGCTGGCGCTGGAAAAGCCGGGCTATGGCGTCTTCGTCACCGCTCGCCTGCCCGAGCGCGAGCAGTCCTTCAAGTGGGTCGGTCCGATCGGTCCGGATGACTGGATCATGCTGGCCCGTGCCGACAGCCGGATCGCCCTCGGCAGCCTGGACGACGCCCGCAAGTACAAGGTGGGCGCCTACAAGGGCGACGCTATCGCCGAGTACCTGGCCCAGCAGAAGCTCGAGCCCGTCACCGCCCTGCGCGACCAGGAGAACGCGAAGAAGCTGGAGAAGGGCCAGATCGACCTCTGGGCCACCGGCGACCCCGCTGGCCGTTACCTGGCCAAACAGGAGGGCGTGAACGGCCTGAAAACCGTACTGCGCTTCAACCAGGCGGAGCTGTTCCTGGCGCTGAACAAGGAGGTCCCCGACGAAGTGGTGAAGAAACTGCAGGTTGCGCTGGACCAGATGCGCGCCGAGGGCTTCGTCGAGGAGATCCTCAACAGCTACCTCTGATCGGTAGCCGCAAGACAGTAGAACCAGACCTCAGCGACCGGCCACAAGCCGGTCGCTTGCCATGGAAGGCAGGACGGGTCGAGTCGTACGTCCGTGGGTGGGGAGCCCACGCAAGGAAGCCGCTTAGCCACAACCACAACTCAAGCGAGCGGTATGACAATGCAGAAGTTGATCCAACGCGCCCTGACCCTGGGCCTGATGTTCCTCGCCTTCACGGCGCGTGCCGAATTGCCGGCGGACTACAAGGTGGTGTTGCTCACCGAGAACTTCCCGCCGTTCAACATGGCGGTGGACGACAAGAACTTCGCCCGTGACGACGGCATCGACGGCATCAGCACCGATATCGTCCGCGAGATGTTCAAGCGTGCCGGCATCAACTACAGCCTGACCCTGCGCTTCCCCTGGGACCGCCTCTATCGCCTCACCCTCGACAAGCCCAGCTACGGCCTGTTCTCCACCACCTTCACCCCGGAGCGCCAGCCGCTGTTCAAGTGGGTCGGCCCCATCGCCAAGACCGAGTGGGTGCTGCTCGCCGCGCCAGGCAACAACCTGAGCGTCAAGGACCTGAAGAGCGCGTCCCAGTACCGCATCGGCGCCTACAAGAACGACGCCGTGAGCCAGCACTTGGAAAGCCAGGGCATGGCGCCGCAGAACGCCCTGCGTGACCAGGAAAACGTGAAGAAGCTGCTCAAGGGCCAGATCGACCTCTGGGCCACTACCGATCCGGTGGGCCGCTACCTGGCCAAGCAGGAAGGCGTGACCGGCCTGCAGACGGTGCTGCGTTTCAACAGCGCGGAGCTCTACCTGGCTTTCAACAAGGACACCCCGGACGAGGTCATCGAGCGTCTGCAGAAGGCCCTGGATGAGATGCGCAACGACGGTTACGTCGACGAGATCACCCAGAACTACCTGTAACAGCGCTACAGGATCGCCTTTCCTTGTGGGGGCGAATTCATTCGCGATGCTTTTCTGTAGGGGCGATTTCAATCGCCAAGGGCAGCGCAGCTGCCCTGGGAGGGCTTGCAGGGCAGACCTGCGGCCTGCCTGGCGAATGAGTTCGCCCCTACAAGGTGTCCCTATTGTCTAGCGGTAAACCCCCGCCTTGCCATGGGCCGCCATGGCCCGGTTGCCGCGCAGGGCAATCAGCATTTCCACATCGATCAGCTCGAAGCCTTGCTGCTTCAGGCGCGGGAGCTCGCGTTCGAGCAACTCCAGGGTTGCTGGGTGCGGGTGGCCGATCATCAGCGCCGAGCCCTGCTTGCGAGCGAGCTTGAGGGCGGCGTCGAACTGGGCGGCTACAGCCCCAGGGCTCTGGTCGTCGTCGAGGAAGATATCGCGTGAGAGGCTGGCCAGACCGGCTTTCTGCGCCTCGGCGGCGGCCACGGTGTCAGCGCTGGTACGGCTGTCGATGAAGAAACGGTGATCCTGCTGCAGGCGCTGCATCAGCCAGGCCATGGCCGGGCGCTGCAGGGTCATGCGGCTGCCCATGTGGTTGTTCAGGCCGCGCGCGTAGGGCACCTGACGCAGGGCGGCGTCGAGGCGCCTTTCCAGCTCGGCGGTGGTTAGTCCGGGGTGCCAGGCGTAGGGGCCGTTGGCCGGGTCCATGGGCAGGTGCAGCATCACCGTCTTGCCGGCGGCGTGGGCAGCTTGGGCCAGTTCGCGGGAGTGCGGCGTATCCGGAAGGATGGACAGCGCGACCGGGCCGGGGAGGGCGAGGACGCGGCGATCACGGGCGGGATTCTGGCCCAGGTCGTCGATCACCAGGGCCAGGCGGGCCGGCGGGGCGGCCCAGGCGCTGGCTGCCATCGCGCTCAGGCAGAGCGCCAGCAGCCAGGCCTTCCAGCTCATCCTCAGTTCTCGCGGGTGACGTTCAGGCCTTTCAGCAGGTTGAGGGCCTGACTCAGTTGGAAGTCGTCATCCTGCGGGCGCGGTTCTGCGGACTTCTTGCTCGAGCTCGGACGGTCGGCGCCGCCGTTGCCATTGCCGAGGTGACCGGCGAGGTCGGCTTCCTTGAAGGTTTCGCCGTCCTGCTCGCGGGTGACCTTGGCGCGCGCCACTTCGATGTCCGGGACGATGCCCTGGGCCTGGATCGAGCGGCCGTTGGGGGTGTAGTAGAGCGCGGTGGTCAGCTTCAGGGCGCGGTCGTTGTTCAGCGGCAGCACGGTCTGTACCGAGCCCTTGCCGAAACTGTCGGTGCCCATCAGCACGCCGCGCTTGTGGTCCTGCAGGGCGCCGGCGACGATCTCGGCCGCCGAGGCGCTGCCGCCGTTGATCAGCACCACCAGCGGCACGCCTTCGCTGGCGTCGGCCGGATCGGCAGAGAAGCGCAGCTCGGAGTTGGCGATGCGGCCCTTGGTGTAGACGATCAGGCCTTTCTTCAGGAAGTGGTCGGAAACCTCCACCGCCGACTGCAGCACGCCGCCGGGGTTGTTGCGCAGGTCGAGCACCAGGCCGGAGAGGCGGCCGTTGTTGTCCTTGCGCAGCTTGGCCAGGGCCTTGCCGACTTCTTCGCCGGTATTGACCTGGAACTGGGTGATGCGCACGTAGCCATAGCCCTTCTCCAGGAGCTGGCTCTTCACGCTCTTGACCTTGATCGCCGCGCGAACCAGCTCGACGTCGAACGGCTGGCCGCCGTCGCGCACCAGGGTCAGGGTGATCTTGCTGCCGGCCTTGCCGCGCATCTTGTCCACCGCATCCATCAGCGAGATGCCCTTGGTGGGCTGGCCGTCGATCTTGACGATCAGGTCGCCGGGCTGGATGCCGGCCTTGGAGGCCGGGGTGTCGTCGATGGGGGAAACCACCTTGATGAAGCCGTCTTCGGCACCGACCTCGATGCCCAGGCCACCGAATTCGCCGCTGGTGCTTTCCTGCAGCTCCTGGAAGTCTTCCGGCTCCAGGTAGGCGGAGTGCGGGTCGAGGTTGCTGAGCATGCCCTTGATGGCATTTTCCAGCAGGGTCTTGTCGTCAACTGGCTCGACGTAGGCGGACTTGATGCGGTCCAGCACCTCGGCGAAGGTGCGCAGCTCATCCAGCGGCAGCGGCGCCTTGCCGCTCACCGCCGTGGCGGGGAGGGTTGCCGGCTCCTCGGCGGCCAGAAGCTGCGGGGCGCCGCCGAGCAGCGCCAATGCCATGGCCAGGGAAGTGAGGCGAGACAGATGCGGCATGCGAACTAACTCCTGCTAGATGAGGTGGCGCCTATCCTTGGGCGCGGCACCATTGTGCCGGGTCGGTGGGTCGGCCCTGCTGGCGAATGGCGAAGTACAGTGCGGGCGTGTCCTGCCCGCCGCTGTTGCCGACGGTGGCGATGGATTCGCCTGCTTTCACGATATCGCCGGCATTTTTCAGTAAGCGCTGATTGTGCCCATAAAGGCTCAGAAAGCCGTTGCCATGGTCGAGAATGACCAGAAGCCCGGCGCCGCGCAACCAGTCAGCGAACACCACGCGGCCACCATGCACGGCGCGGACGGAGCTGCCTTCGGGGGCGCCGATCAGCACGCCATCCCATTTGGCGCGGGAGTCGCCGCCACGGGCCGAGCCGAAGCGTGCCACCACGCGGCCGTCCACCGGCCAGGGCAGTTGGCCACGGGCCTTGGCGAAGGGGCCGCCGAAATTGCCGCCGGCGCTGGACACCATCGGGCCATTGGCGGGGCGCGCGGGGCTGCCGGCCGGGAGTTCGCGCAGCTGCCGCTGCTGCTCGGCGAGGGCACGCTTGCGGGCTTCCTCGGCTTCCCGGGCCTCGCGCTCCTGGCGCGCCAGGGTTTCTTCGATGGTTTTCAGCACCTTGCCCAGTTCGGCCTGGTCCTGCTGGCGGGCCTTGAGCTTCTTGTCGCGGTCACTGAAGTCCTGGTTGAGCTTGGCCAGGGCCTGCTGGCGCTCCTTGCGCGCAGTCGCCAACTGCTCGCGGCGGCCTTCCAGGGCAGCTTTCTGCTCGTTGAGCTGGTCCTGCTGGGCGGTGATTTCCTGCTCGACGTTGGCCAGCTGGCGCAGGGTCTCGTTGAACGCCGTGAGCTGCTCCAGGCGGGCCTGGCTCAGGTAGTCGTAGTAGGTGAGGGTGCGGGCGAACTTCTCGGGATGCTGCTGGTTGAGCAGCAGCTTGACGTATTCCTGCTGCCCGCTCTGGTAGGCCGCGCGAGCCTGGATGCCGATCAGGCGTTGCTGTTCAGCGCGCGCGTCCTGGAGTTTTTTTTTCTCCCCATCCAGGCGCTGGATCTCGCCTTCGCTGTTCTTGAGCTCCTGCTGCAGGTCCTTGACCTGCTGCTCAAGGTTGCCCATCTCGGTTTCGGTCTTCTTCAGGTCGGCCTGAACACCGGACTTTTCCTCCTGCAATTGCTTCAGGAGTTTCTTCAACTCGCCAACGTCCTTGGCGGCCTGGTCCAGCTGCTGCTGGGTTTCGGTGCGCTGGTCGGCCATGACCGGGGTCATCAGGCTGGCGAGGATAACGAGGGCGAGGGTGCGAAGCATGGGGCGTGGGGCACCAGGGGGGAGGACCGGCCTAGTATGCCCGTGGAGCCGGGCAAAAAAAACGCCCGGAACCAGGGGTTCGGGGCGTTTCCTGATGAGGCGCGCAGATTTTCCGCGCTCGGGCCGCGCCGTGGCCGCGGCCCGGGCCGATCATTGCAGCTCGACGATGGTCTTGCCGGTCATCTCGGCCGGTACCGGCAGGCCCATCAGGGTCAGCAGGGTCGGGGCCACGTCGGCCAGCACGCCGCCTTCGCGGATCTTCGCCGGGCGCTTGCCTACATAGATGAAGGGAACCGGCTCGCAAGTGTGGGCGGTGTGCGCCTGGCCGGTCATTTCGTCTTCCATCTGCTCGACGTTGCCGTGGTCGGCGGTGATCAGCGCTTCTCCGCCCACCTTGTCCAGGGCTTCGACGATGCGGCCGACGCAGCCGTCCAGGCACTCAACGGCCTTGACCGCGGCTTCGAACACGCCGGTGTGGCCGACCATGTCGCCGTTGGCGTAGTTCACCACGATCACGTCGTAGCGCTGGTTGAGGATGGCGTCGACGATCTTGTCGGTCACCTCGGGGGCGCTCATTTCCGGCTGCAGGTCATAGGTGGCGACCTTGGGCGACGGGATCAGGATGCGTTCTTCGCCTTCGAAGGGCTCTTCGCGGCCGCCGGAGAAGAAGAAGGTCACGTGGGCGTACTTCTCGGTCTCGGCGATGCGCAGCTGGGTCTTGCCGTTCTTGGCCAGGTATTCGCCCAGCACGTTGTCCAGGGATTCGGGCTTGAACGCGCTGGGGGCGGGGATGCTGGCCGCGTACTGGGTCAGCATCACGTAGCCGGCGAGCTTCAGCTCGCGCTGGCGCGGGAACTCCTTGAAGCCCGGCTCGACGAAGGCACGCGACAGCTCGCGGGCGCGGTCGGCGCGGAAGTTCATGAAGATCACGGCGTCGCCATCTTCCACTTTCACGGCATCGCCGATACGGGTGGCCTTGACGAACTCGTCGCTCTCGCCGCGCTCGTAGGCGGCAGCCAGGCCTTCGACGGCGGTGGCGGCGGTGAATTCGGCCTTACCTTCGGTGATCAGGTTATAGGCAGCTTCCACGCGGTCCCAGCGGTTGTCGCGGTCCATGGCGAAGTAGCGGCCGATCAGGCTGGCGACGCGGCCCTTGCCGAGGCGGGCAAAGGTTTCGTCCATCAGCTTGATGGAGGGCTCGGCGCTTTTGGGTGGGGTGTCGCGGCCGTCGAGGAAGGCATGCAGGTAGATCTTCTCGGCGCCGCGCTGGGCGGCCAGTTCAGCCATGGCGACCAGGTGGTCCTGGTGGCTGTGCACACCGCCGTCGGAGAGCAGGCCCATGAAGTGCACGGCCTTGCCGGCGGCCACGGCCTTGTCCACGGCGGTGGTGATTTCCGGGTTGGTGAAGAAATCACCGTCGCGGATCGCCTTGGTCACACGGGTGAAGTCCTGGTACACCACGCGACCTGCACCCAGGTTCATGTGGCCGACTTCGGAGTTCCCCATCTGGCCGTCCGGCAGGCCGACGTCCATGCCGCTGCCCGAAATCAGGCCGTGGGGCTGGGTGGCGCGCAGGCGGTCGTAGACCGGGGTGCTGGCGGCGTAGATAGCGTTGTATTCGGGGCTGTCACTGTGACCGAAACCGTCCAGGATGATCAGGACCAGGGGTTTGGGCGTGGCTGTCATAGTGTCCGACTCGTCTGCGGCAATGGGTGGAAAGTTGCGGGCAAGGCCCCGGAAAAAAGACGCGGCATTCTACGGTCTGGTTCCGTCGGCGTCACCGCTGGACGGGGTTTGGCCGACCTGTGGGGCTGTGTATACTGGCCGGCATTTTACCGTCCCGGAAGCCGACGATGCTCGCTAAGCTGATTGAATTTGCCACTAACCACTATGTACTGAGTGGATCGTTCGTGGTGCTGCTGGCCCTGCTGCTGGCCCATGAACTGCGCCGTAGTGGCCGCGCCATTTCCACCCGCGAGCTGACCACCATGGTCAACGGCGGCCAGGCCGTGGTCCTGGACGTGCGCGCCACCAAGGACTTTTCCGGCGGCCATATCGTCGATGCCCTGAACATCCCCTACGAGAAGCTTGCCAGCCGCATCGCCGAACTGGAGAAGCACAAGGACAAGGCCATCATCGTGGTCGACTCCATGGGCCAGCATGCCGGCACCGTCTGCCGTGACCTGCAGAAAGCCGGTTTCAACGCGCTCAAGCTGTCCGGTGGCATCGGCACCTGGCGTGGCGACAACCTGCCGCTGGTGAAGTGAGATGGCCGAAATCGTCGTCTATTCGAGCGCTTGGTGCCCCTACTGCATCCGTGCCAAGCATCTGCTGGACAGCAAGGGTGTGCGCTACGAAGAAATCAGCGTCGATGGCAACACCGCAATTCGCGCCGAGATGACCCGCAAGGCCGGGCGCACCTCGGTGCCGCAGATCTGGATCGGCCAGACCCATGTGGGCGGCTGTGACGACCTGTACGCTCTGGAACGCGCCGGCAAGCTCGACGCGCTGCTCCAGGCCAGCCCGCAAACGGAAACGCACTAGAACAAGGCAGAACCATGACCGAACAAGCAAGCAACGGCGAAAACCAGAATCCCCAGTTCTCCCTGCAGCGCATCTACGTGCGCGACCTGTCCTTCGAAGCACCGAAGAGCCCGGAGATCTTCCGTCAGGAGTGGACCCCGAGCGTTTCCCTGGACCTGAACACCCGCCAGAAGCAGCTGGACGGCGACTTCCACGAAGTAGTGCTGACCCTGTCCGTGACCGTGAAGAATGGTGAAGAAACCGCTTTCATCGCTGAAGTGCAGCAGGCCGGTATCTTCCTGATCAAGGGCCTGGACGCGGCTTCCATGAGCCACACCCTGGGTGCCTTCTGCCCGAACATTCTGTTCCCCTACGCCCGCGAAACCCTGGACAGCCTGGTTGTCCGTGGCTCCTTCCCGGCGCTGATGCTCTCCCCGGTCAACTTCGACGCCCTGTACGCCCAGGAACTGGCGCGTCTGCAGGCTGCCGGCGAAGCCCAGGCCTGAGTTATCCGGCCTCACGAAAAAGCGCCCTGCGGGGCGCTTTTTTGTTGGGGGAAGAAATCTTGTAGGGAATGTGTGCCCGAAGACATTCTGCGCAGTTCAGTCCAGGCTGAAATCATGCTGCCGCCAGGCCTCGTAAACCGCCACGGCCACGGTGTTGGAGAGGTTCAGACTGCGGCAGTTGGGACGCATCGGCAGGCGCAGGCGCTGCTCGGGCGGCAGGCTCTCGCGCACTTCCTGAGGCAGGCCACGGCTTTCCGGGCCGAAGAGGAAGGCATCGCCCTTCTCGAAGGCCACCTCATGGAACAGCTTGGTCCCCTTGGTGGTAAAGGCGAATACCCGGGGATGGCCAAGGGCTTCCAGGCAGCTTTCCAGGTCGCTGTAGCGCTTGAGGGTGGCGTACTCGTGGTAGTCCAGGCCGGCCCGTCGCAAACGCTTGTCGTCCAGTTCGAATCCGAGGGGTTCGATGAGATGAAGGTGGCAGCCAGAATTGGCGCACAGCCTGATAATGTTGCCGGTATTCGGCGGAATTTCCGGTTGAAACAGGATGACGTGAAACATGGGTGGCCCCGAGCCCGAAGACGGGCGGCATTCTACTCCCGATGATGACCCGCGACCGAGCCTGTGGCCGCGCTTTTTGTTCTCCCTTGCGCTGTTCGGCCTGCTGGTGGGAATGATGCTCGGCCGCCTGACGACGCCCGAGCCCGTGCATCTGGAGCAGATCGAGGTGCGCGAGGACGGCCTCGCGCTCTGGTTCGACCAGGAGCCCGAGGTGCAGGCCGAAGAGCTGGAAGGTGCCTACGCGCTGATGCTCGGAGCAGATGGGCAGTCCGCTCGGGGGCAATTGACCCTCGGCACTGCACCTGTGAGCTGGAAGGTGTTGCGCTCGACCCACGGCGTGATGGTGCGCTTCGTGGCGGCGCGGCCCCTGCACGGTGAATGGCACGGCGCCGCGGCGGATGGGCGCTGGCGGCTGGAAGTCAGCCTGCGCGCCGAATAAGAAAGGGGATTCCCCGGCCTGCCTGTACCAGGGCCCCCGGAAGGGTGGTCGCCCGCCGTGACGGACAACGCGGTTCTGCACTGGGCCCTCATGGAGCCCGGCGGCTGGAACCCAGCGCGCCTGTGGATAAAAGAGGGGATTCCCCGGCCTGCCTGTACCAAGGCCCCCTGAAGGGTGGTCGCCCGCCGTGGCGGATGACGCTGTTCTGCATGGGCCGCTCGTGGAGCCCGGCGGCTGGAAGCCAGCACGCCTGTGAATAAAAGAGGGGATTCCCCGGCCTGCCTGTACCAAGGCCCCCTGAAACCTGGTCGCCTGTGGGCGACGCTGTCTTGCATGCGGCTCTTCTGGAGCCGTGGCGGCTGGAGGTCAGCCTGCCTGTCATAAGAGCGGGGATTCCCTGGCCTGCCTGTACCAGGGCCCCCGAAACCGCTGTTAACTGGACTATTGCAGGGGGCGTGCCAATTTTTCCCAGGGCACCTGTTCAGGTTCCTTCGATCGCCTGGAGGCCGCGTGGGCTGTGGCTTTGAAGGAGAAAGCGCGTTGTTGGAGAGGGCGCCGGCGGCGGGATCTCACCGTTGCGAGTGCCTGGGGGCGGAGCACTTTTTTGAGGCGTCAGCGTGATTCGGGCACCAGGGATGGTCCTTTTGCAGAGGGACCAATCGCGTGAAAGATGGAAGAAGACGCTGCCGGGATTTCGGAATACCCAGGTGATTCACACGGCAAAGGTGTAGAGGGAACGCGAGCACACCGGCGATAGCCGCCGGTGTGCTGGATAAATCACGAGTCGTGGGGTTGAAAACAGGGAGGGCGGGGCATTGCGCCCCACCCGAAGGCATCAGGCTTCGTCGCCGTCGTCCTCGTCGCCGCCATCCACCTTCATGCCCAGTTCCTTGATCTTCCGGGTCAGGGTGTTGCGGCCCCAGCCCAGCAGCACGGCTGCATCCCGGCGGCGGCCGGCGGTGTGCTTGAGGGCGGTTTCGATCATGATCCGCTCGAAGGCCGGTACGGCGGTGTCGAGCAGCCCCGACTGGCCGCGGGCCAGCGACTGGTCGGCCCACTGGCGCAGGGCCTGTTCCCAGTTGGTCACCGGGGCGGCGTCCTGGGGCTGGGTGAGCAGCTCCGGCGGCAGGTCGTCGACGTGCACCTCGCGCCCCGAGGCCATCACCGTGATCCAGCGGCAGGTGTTTTCCAGCTGGCGCACGTTGCCCGGCCAGGGCAGGTGCTTGAGGTAGTCCTCGGTCTCGCCTTTCAGCAGCTTGGGCTCCACCGCCAATTCCTGGGCGGCGCGGGCAAGGAAGTGCCGGGCCAGCGTCGGAACGTCCTCGCGGCGGTCGGCCAGACGCGGGATGTGGATGCGGATGACGTTAAGCCGGTGGAACAGGTCTTCGCGGAACTTGCCGGCCTGCACCAGGTTTTCCAGGTTCTGGTGGGTGGCGGCGATGATGCGTACGTCCACTTTCACCGGCGTGTGGCCGCCGACACGGTAGAACTCGCCATCGGCCAGCACCCGCAGCAGGCGGGTCTGGGTGTCCGCCGGCATGTCGCCGATCTCGTCGAGGAACAGGGTGCCGCCGTCGGCCTGCTCGAAGCGGCCACGCCGCTGGTTGGCCGCGCCGGTGAAGGCGCCTTTCTCATGGCCGAACAGCTCGGATTCCATCAGGTCCTTCGGGATCGCCGCCATGTTCAGGGCGATGAACGGAGACGCGGCGCGCGGGCTGTGGCGGTGCAACGCGTGGGCGACCAGTTCCTTGCCGGTACCGGATTCGCCGTTGATCAGCACGGTGATGTTGGAGTGGCTGAGGCGGCCGATGGCGCGGAAGACCTCCTGCATGGCCGGCGCTTCGCCGATGATCTCGGGGGTGCGTGCCTGGCTCGCCGGAGCTTCCAGGCCTTGTTGCTCCTGGGCGTGCTGGTAGGCGCGCTTGACCAGGGAGACCGCCTCGTCGACGTCGAAGGGCTTGGGCAGGTACTCGAAGGCGCCGCCCTGGTAGGAGGCGACTGCGCTGTCCAGGTCGGAGTGGGCGGTCATGATGATGACGGGCAGGCGCGGGTGCAGGTCGCGGATCTGCGCCAGCAGGTCGAGGCCACTGGCACCTGGCATGCGGATGTCCGAGATGATCACGTCCGGCTGCTGCCGGGACAGGCGACCGAGCAGGCTGTCGGCGCTCTCGAAGCTCTGGGTGTTCATGCCTTCCTGCTGCAGGGCCTTTTCCAGGACCCAGCGGATGGAACGGTCGTCGTCGACGATCCAGACGGTTTCACTACGGCTCATGACGAAGCGGCTCCTTGTTCCAGCGGCAGGAAGATCGAGAAGACGGTGTGGCCGGGATGGCTCTCGCACTCGATCAGGCCCTGATGCTGACTGATGATGTTCTGGGCGATGGCCAGCCCCAGTCCGGTACCGTCCGGACGGCCGCTGACCATGGGATAGAAGATGGTTTCCTGGAGCTCGGCCGGGATGCCCGGGCCGTTGTCGATGATTTCCACCTTGGTCACCAGGCGATGGCGTGTATGCCCGATGGTGAATTGGCGCAGGGTGCGAGTGCGCAGGGTGATGCGGCCCAGACGCAGGTCGTTCTGCCCGGCGAGGGCCTGCATGGCATTGCGCACGATATTGAGCACCGCCTGGATCATCTGCTCCTTGTCGATGAACAGGTCGGGAATGCTCGGGTCGTAGTCGCGCACCAGATTGAGGCCGCCCTGGCTTTCCGCCTCCACCAGGCTGCAGACCCGCTCCAGCACTTCGTGGACGTTGGTCATGGCCAGCGACGGTAGCTTGTTCGAGCCGAGCATGCGGTCCACCAGGTTCCGCAGGCGGTCGGCTTCTTCGATGATGACGTTGGTGTAGTCCTTCAGGGACTCTTCCGGCAGTTCGCGGGAGAGCAGCTGGGCGGCACCACGGATGCCGCCCAGGGGGTTCTTGATCTCGTGGGCCAGGCCGCGCACCAGCAGTTTGGTGGTCTCCTGCTTGGACAGCTGCGCTTCTTCCTTGGTGATCCGCAGCAGGCGGTCGCGGGGATGGACTTCCAGCAGCAGCAGGGTTTCGCCGCGATTGAGCACGGGGGTCACCGCGTAATCCACGGTCAGGGTCTGGCCGGACAGCGAGGTGACCATGGCCTCGCGCTTGGTAAAGGGGTGCGCCTGTTCCACCGCCTGGCGCAGCGAGGCCAGGGCCTCGGGCGATTCGGTGAACAGCTCGCTGATGAACTGGCCATGGCTGCGCTGGCCACTGACGGCCAGGAGCATTTCAGCCGCCGGGTTCATGTACTCGAGCCGCAGGTCGGCGTTGAGCAGGATCACCGCAGTGGTCAGGTTGTCGAGCAACAGTCGGTGCAGGGCGTCGTTGATGGTCATGGCTTCGGCGCTCGTGGCGATGACAAGAAAATGCAAGAAGCAAACCAAAGCCCTGAAAAGGCGCGAGAAAACAGGGTTTCCGCTGGCCGAGGGTGCTTTTCAGAGCAGATAGTTCGGTGCAGGACGAACCAAAATGGGGAGAGTATAGAAAGCGGTGCAGTGGCTTGCACCGAAATGGTGCGCATTGAGCGAATGGTCAGGCCGGCGGAGCGGAATGTCACCCTGCTCTGTCGGCCGTCGGGGGGAATCAGATGAACGGCAGGATGGCGATGTCGTCCTCATCCTCGTCCTTGGGTTTGTCCTTCAGCGGGCATTCGGGGCGCACACCGTAGTCGTCCTTCTTGCACGGGCGGGCCAGGCGTTTCTGCGACAGCGACATGCGCACGATATGTACCGGCTGGCCAGGGGTGCGCTCTACCACGCGGCCCTGCTCGTCGACGATTTCCACTGCCAGCTGATGGGTGCCGCGATCCAGGTTCTTCAGCGGAAACACCGGGCTGCGGCCGGGCTCGCCCATGGGCTGCCCGTCCAGCAGCAGCCGATAGCTGTGGTTGCCGCGCAGGCCGGGTTCGCTCATGGCGCTGACGATCAGGTTGCCTTCACCGTCGCGGATGGTGGCATCGGGCTCGGGCACCAGGATGCGCAGCACCTGGTAGCCCTGCTCGCGGGGAATGGGCTTGGGGTAGAGCGGCGGTGGCTGGATATCCCTTGGCGCGTTCATTTCATTGGGCGCCGGGGCGATTTCCAGGCGCTTGGCGTTGCCCGGTTTGGGCTGGTCGGTGAAGACGCGGTTACCTTCTTCATCGATGTAGGTGTAGACCTCGGCCAGCACGGGCTGGCCAAGGAGCAGGAGGGCGAGGAGCAGGAAACGGATCATCGGTCAGTTGCTGGGCCGTGGCGTGGGGGGTGGTGGGCGCAGCGCCGGGCTGCTGGTGTTGACCCGCTGGATGGTAAAGGTAACGGGTGCGCTGCTCTGCACCACAGTGGTGCCGGCAAGGACATCGACCACCAGGCTGTGCTCGCCACGGTCAGCGTTCACCACCTGCAGGCGCGGAACGTTGGCCGGTTGCCCATAAGGCTGGCCGTCCAGTCGCAGGCGCAGGCTGTGGCCGGGCTTCAGGCGCGGCTCCAGGCGCACGCCGACACTGAACGTGCCGTTGTTGGCGCGCATGGCTTCCTCGTCGGGGATGCCGGTCAGCTCCACCACCTCGTAGGACGCCACTTGTTCGGCATTGGCCTCCGTGTTGGCCGGCTGGCTCGGCGGCTGCGCCTGGATCGCGTTGGTCGGCGGCAGCTCCACCTTTTCGCTGGCGGTGCCATCCGGGGGTTGGTTGGTGAACACCGTGTTGCCGTTAGCGTCGGTGTACTTGTAGATCTGTGCGGCGGCCGGCAGGGCGGCGGCAAGCAGCAGGCAACTGATGATGAGGCGCATGAGGGCGGTCTCCGGAAACCCATGCCAAGCCTTGCACCCGGATGGCGGGCTGGCAAGTTAGGCATTGTGCGACAGCGTCGGTATGGCCGGTGTGCGGTGCAACACGTTGGCACATTTCTACAGGCGGCGGCCGCTCGGATCTCGCTGGAGCGAACCCTCGGGAGCCCGCGCTGTCACTGTTGCCGCTGCTGAGTGCGAAGCCGACCGTCCCGCGTGAGTGGGTGGCGCGCCAGCTTTTGTATGATGCGATTCGCTTTCATCGTTTGTGGGTACTCCTTCCGTGCCAATACCATCCTTGCCCGCCATCCGCTTCCTGTTCCCGCTGCTGCTCTGCCTGCTCGTCGGCATGCTTGTCCCCGCCCAGGGTCAGGCGGCGCTGCCCAATCCGTTGGCGGTGAGTTCCACGGGCAGCGAACAGGTCAGCAATGCCCAGCTCGAACAGTCGCTCAACCAGGTGATCAAGACCCTGGAGAACGACCAACAACGCGCCGACCTGCTGAAGAAGCTGAAGCAGTTGCGCGATGTCACCGGCAAGGAGAAGGAAAGCGAAGGCGGAGTGATCGGCCTGATCGGCGATACCCTGGGCAGCCTGGAAAAGCAGTTCCAGGGGGACAACAGCCCATTGGTGATCTGGAGCAACCAGTTCCGCCTGGCACGCGCCGAAGTGGTAGAGCGCCTGCCCGGCTGGCGCGACTGGCCGGGGATCGTGTTCAACTTCGGCGTGGTCATCCTGCTCTGGGCCTGCCTGGCCAGCGCGCTGCTCTGGCTGGGGCGACGCATGCGTGAGCGGTTCGGCCTGTCGGCGGAGTTGCCGCAGCATCCCAAGACCCGCGACCTGGTGCTGTTCGCCCTGCGCAAGCTGGGGCCCTGGCTGATCGCCTTCTTCATCACCCTCTACCTGTCGTTCGTGCTGCCCAGTTCCCTGAGCAAGACCCTGGCGATGGTCATGGCCTACGTGCTGGTCTGCGGCACCCTGTTCTCCGCCCTCTGCGTGATCTGCCTGTCGATGCTCAGCGGCCCGCACCGAATCCGTGCACTGGATATCCTGCGACGCCAGGCGTTCCGTCCGTTGTGGCTGATCGGCAGCCTGGCGGCCCTGGGCGAGGCGGCCCACGACCCGCGTCTGGTGGCGGGGTTGGGCGAGCACACGGCGCTCTGCCTGAGCACCCTGGCCAACGCCACCGCGGCGGTGTTCACCGCGCTGTTCGTCCTGCGCTTCCGCCGTCCCATTGCCCACCTGATCCGCAACCAGCCGCTGGAGCGCCGCCTGAAGCGCCGTGGGTTGCACGAACTGGTGGAACTGGTCGGCTCCCTGTGGTTCGTGCCGGTGCTGCTGTTGGTGGGGACCTCGCTCTTCGCCACCTTCGTGTCCGCCGCCGACAGCAGCGTCGCCCTGCGCCGTGCCCTGGTCTGCGCGGTCCTGGCGGTGGTGGCGATGACGGTGATCGGCCTGCTCAGCCGGCGCTCCGGTCGTGGTGGTGAGGGGCATCGGCGTAGTGCCCCCTACGTCGAGCAGTTGCAGAGCTTCGGCCTCACCCTGGTGCACCTGTTCGTGGTGCTGTTCTTCGTCGAGGTGGGGCTGCGGGTCTGGGGTATGTCGCTGATCCGCTACGCCGAAGGCGAGGGCTCGGAAATCAGCATGAAGATGGTCAGCTTCGGCACCACCCTGCTGGTCGCCTGGCTGGTCTGGATCCTTTCCGACACCGCCGTTCAGCACAGCCTCGGCGTCAACGGCAAGAGCCGGGCGAACACCCGGGCGCTGACCATGCTGCCGCTGATCCGCAACGTGCTGTTCGTGACCATCGCGGTGATCGCGCTGATCGTCGCCCTGGCCAACATGGGCATGAACGTCACGCCACTGCTGGCCGGCGCGGGGGTCATCGGCCTGGCGATCGGTTTTGGTGCGCAGTCCCTGGTGGCGGACCTGATCACCGGCCTGTTCATCATCATCGAGGACTCGCTGTCCATCGACGACTACGTGGACGTGGGCGGCCACCTGGGCACGGTGGAGGGGCTGACCATCCGTACCGTGCGCCTGCGCGACCTGGACGGCGTGGTGCACACCATCCCCTTCAGCGAGATCAAAAGCATCAAGAACTACTCGCGGCAGTTCGGCTACGCCATGTTCCGCTGGCCGGTGCCGGCGAGCATGCCGATCGACGACGCGGTGGCGCTGGTGCACGAAGTGGCCAAGGAACTGCGCGGCGATCCGGAAGTGCGCCGCAGCCTGTGGTCTCCCCTGGAGCTGCAGGGGGTGGAAAGCTTCGACAATGGCCAGGCGATCCTGCGCTTCCGCTTCAAGACCGCGCCGATCAAGCAGTGGGAGGTGCAGCGGGCATTCAACCTGCGCCTGCGCAGGCGCCTCGACCAGACCGGCCTGGAACTGGCGATGCCGCGCCTGAACGTCCAGCTCAGCCGCATGCGCCAGCCAAGGGCCGAACCGCCGGAAGGGCAGGGCGTGCCGGTGGCGGGGGGGATATGAGCGAATCACTCCCTTGTAGGGGCGAATTCATTCGCCAGGCAGGCCGAAGGGCTGCCCAGCGATCCTGATTTGGGTAGCTGCGCTGCCCTTGGCGAATGAATTCGCCCCCACAGGAAGAGCAGCCTCTACCACCGGCCCAGCAATAAAAAAGGCCTCCCGAAGGAGGCCTTAATGTTGACGCTATTTATAGGTATTCGTGGATCAGACGCTGTAGTACAGGTCGTATTCCAGCGGGTGCACGAAGGTGCGCACCTTGATTTCTTCTTCGCTCTTCAGCTCGATGTAGGCATCGATGAAGTCGTCGGAGAACACGCCGCCCTTGGTCAGGAACGCACGGCCCTTGTCCAGTTCTTCCAGAGCCTCTTTCAGGCTGCCGCAAACCTGCGGGATTTCCTTGGCCTCTTCCGGCGGCAGGTCATACAGGTTCTTGTCGGCGGCATCGCCGGGGTGAATCTTGTTCTGGATACCGTCCAGACCAGCCATCAGCAGTGCAGCGAAGCACAGGTACGGGTTGGCAGCCGGGTCCGGGAAGCGCGCTTCGATGCGGCGGGCTTTCGGGCTGTTCACGTACGGGATACGGATGGAAGCGGATCGGTTGCGGGCGGAGTAGGCCAGCATGACCGGAGCTTCGAAGCCGGGAACCAGACGCTTGTAGGAGTTGGTAGCCGGGTTGGTGAAGCCGTTCAGGGCCTTACCGTGCTTGATGATGCCGCCGATGAAGTACAGGGCGGTGTCGGACAGGCCGGCATAGCCTTCGCCAGCGAAGGTGTTCTTGCCATCTTTGGAGATGGACATGTGAACGTGCATGCCCGAGCCGTTGTCGCCGTACAGCGGCTTCGGCATGAAGGTCACGGTCTTGCCGTAGGCGTCGGCAACGTTGTGCACGCAGTACTTCAGGGTCTGGACTTCGTCAGCCTTGGCAACGAGGGTGTTGAACTTCACACCGATCTCGTTCTGGCCAGCGGTGGCCACTTCGTGGTGGTGAACTTCTACCACCAGGCCCATTTCTTCCAGGGCGTTGCACATGGCGGTACGGATTTCGTGGTCGTGGTCGACCGGCGGTACCGGGAAGTAGCCGCCCTTCACGCCCGGACGGTGGCCCTTGTTGCCGCCTTCGATGTCGGCGTCGGTGTTCCAGGAAGCCTGCTCGGAGAAGATCTTGAACATGGAGCCGGAGATGTCGGACTTGAACTTCACTTCGTCGAAGATGAAGAACTCCGGCTCCGGACCTACGAATACGGTGTCACCGATACCGGTGGTCTTCAGGTATTCCTCGGCGCGGCGGGCGATGGCGCGCGGGTCGCGGTCGTAGCCTTGCATGGTGCTCGGCTCGATGATGTCGCAGACCAGGATCAGGGTCGGCTCTTCGGTGAACGGGTCCAGAACGGCGGTAGCGTCGTCCGGCAGCAGGATCATGTCGGAAGCTTCGATGCCTTTCCAACCTTCGATGGAGGAGCCGTCGAACATCTTGCCGTGTTCGAAGAAATCGTCATCGGCGTCACGGGCCGGCATGGTCACGTGCTGCTGCTTGCCTTTGGTATCGGTGAAGCGCAGATCAATCCACTTCACGTCGTGTTCTTTAATCAGTTGAAGCGACTTCGACATGTTGTCCTCCGGATGGAAAGGGGGCGGGGAACCGTTAACCCCTCAAAGAATTCGTAGTGAAGCCGGGGCGGGATAGTCCGCCAGGGCGACCTGCCTCACAAGGGAGCAATTAGCGTGCCAGTGCCCCGTTATGGGCAGAAGCCCTAAAACTCGCGCCTGGCGGGGGCTTGGCCCTGATTGTGCGCGTTTTTGCGCACCTTTTTTGTGCTCATTGCGGTGCATGTGATCCATTTTGGTGCGCAACAGGCTTTGCTGAAGGAATTTGGTCAAAGCTTGAACAATTTCCGCTATAATCCGCGCCCCTCTTTTTCGGCCGCCGCCCACGCGCTGTTTTTCATGAAACTCATCGTCAAAGTCTTCCCGGAAATCACCATCAAGAGCCGGCCGGTGCGCAAGCATTTCATCCGCCAGCTCTCGAAGAACATCCGCGCGGTCCTGAAAGACCTGGACCCGGAGCTCGAGGTGACCGGTGTCTGGGACAACCTTGAAGTCCAGACTCGCCAGACCGAGCCGAAGCTCCTGCGCGAAATGATCGAGCGGCTGACCTGCGTCCCCGGTATCACCCACTTCCTCGAAGTGCATGAGTACCCGCTGGGCGACTTCGACGACGTGCTGGAAAAGTGCAAGCTGCACTACGCCGACCAGATCCCCGGCAAGATCTTCGCCGTGCGCTGCAAGCGCGCCGGCAAGCATGAATTCACCTCCATGGAGCTGGAGCGCCACGTCGGCAGCCGCCTGCGCCAGGAGTGCAACGCCGCCGGCATTTCCCTGAAGAACCCGGAAGTGGAAGTGCGGATGGAGGTGCGCGATCAGCGCCTGTTCGTCATCCACCACCAGCACGACGGCATCGGGGGTTACCCGCTGGGCTCCCTGGAACAGACCCTGGTGCTGATGTCCGGTGGCTTCGACTCCACTGTCGCCGCCTACCAGATGATGCGCCGCGGCCTGATGACCCACTTCTGCTTCTTCAACCTCGGCGGCCGCGCCCACGAGCTGGGCGTGATGGAAGTGGCCCACTACCTGTGGGAGAAGTTCGGCCGTTCCCAGCGCGTGCTGTTCATCAGCGTGCCCTTCGAGGAAGTGGTCGGTGAAATCCTCAGCAAGGTCGACAACAGCCAGATGGGCGTGGTGCTCAAACGCATGATGCTGCGCGCCTCCACCCACATGGCGCGCCGCCTGAGCCTGGATGCGCTGGTTACCGGCGAAGCCATTTCCCAGGTGTCCAGCCAGACCCTGCCCAACCTCTCGGTGATCGATTCGGCCACCGACATGCTGGTGCTGCGTCCGCTGATCGCCAGCCACAAGCAAGACATCATCGACACCGCCACCCGCATCGGCACTGCCGAGTTCGCCAAGCACATGCCCGAGTACTGCGGCGTGATTTCGGTGAACCCGACCACCAAGGCCAAGCTCGGTCGTATCGAGCACGAGGAAGAGCAGTTCGACATGGCCATCCTCGAGCGCGCCCTGGAACGTGCGCGCCTGGTGCCGATCGACCGCGTGATCGACGAGTTGGGCCAGGACCTCAAGGTGGAAGAAGTGAACGAAGCCCTGCCGGGGCAGATCGTCATCGACATCCGCCACCCCGATGCCCAGGAAGACGATCCGCTGGAGCTGCCGGGCATCGAGGTGCAGGCCCTGCCGTTCTACGCGGTCAACAACCGTTTCAAGGAACTGGACGCCAACCGCCAGTACCTCCTGTATTGCGACAAGGGCGTGATGAGCCGCCTGCATGCTCACCACCTGCTCAGCGAGGGACACGCCAATGTGCGCGTTTATCGCCCGGCCTAAACAGCCAGGGCTGTTCGGCGGCAGCATCCGCCATCGCCCTCCCGATTGCCGGCCCTGATTCGCACTTCATTCATATGCGCCGCCTAGAATTCGCGGCAAACCGAATCCTCTGATCGAGATACAAACGTGATCGAAAAACTCCGCAACATCGCCATCATCGCCCACGTCGACCATGGCAAGACCACCCTGGTGGACAAGCTCCTGAAGCTGTCCGGCACCCTCGACCGCAAAGAAGCGGAAAGCGAGCGCGTGATGGACTCCAACGACCAGGAAAAAGAGCGCGGCATTACCATTCTGGCGAAGAACACCGCCATCAAGTGGAACGGCTACAACATCAACATCGTGGACACCCCCGGCCACGCCGACTTCGGCGGTGAGGTTGAGCGCGTGATGTCCATGGTGGACTCCGTACTGCTGGTGGTGGACGCCCAGGACGGCCCCATGCCGCAGACTCGCTTCGTGACCCAGAAGGCGTTCAAGGCCGGTCTGCGTCCGATCGTGGTGGTGAACAAGATCGACCGTCCGGGCGCGCGTCCTGACTGGGTCATCGACCAGATCTTCGACCTGTTCGACAACCTCGGCGCCACCGACGAGCAGCTGGACTTCCCGATCGTCTACGCCAGTGCCCTGAACGGCATCGCCGGTCTGGACCACGAGAAGATGGACGACAACATGGACGCCCTGTTCCAGGCCATCATCGACCACGTGCCGGTTCCGGACGTCGACGTCGACGGCCCGTTCCAGATGCAGATCTCCCAGCTGGACTACAACAGCTTCCTCGGCGTGATCGGCATCGGCCGAATCGCCCGTGGCCGCGTCAAGTCCAATACCCAGGTAGTCGCCATCAGCGACGACGGCACCAAGCGCAACGGCCGTATCCTGAAGATCATGGGCCACTCGGGCCTGCAGCGCGTGGAAGTGGCCGAAGCCGAAGCCGGCGACATCGTCTGCGTATCCGGTATGGAAGAGCTGTTCATCTCCGACACCCTGTGCGACCCGCAGAACGTCGAAGCCCGTCCGCCGCTGACCGTTGACCAGCCGACCGTGAGCATGACCTTCCAGGTCAACGACTCGCCGTTCGCCGGCCGCGAAGGCAAGTTCGTCACCAGCCGCAACATCAAGGACCGTCTGGACAAGGAACTGCTGCACAACGTTGCCCTGCGCGTTGAAGCCGGCGATTCGGCCGAGAAGTTCAAGGTGTCCGGCCGTGGTGAGCTGCACCTGTCCGTACTGATCGAAACCATGCGCCGCGAAGGCTTCGAGCTGGCCGTGGGCCGCCCGGAAGTGGTGATCATCGAGAAGGACGGCGTCAAGCAGGAGCCCTACGAGAACGTCACCATCGACATCGAGGAACAGCACCAGGGTCCGGTGATGGAGCAGATGGGTCTGCGCAAGGGCGACATGACCAACATGATCCCCGACGGCAAGGGCCGTATCCGCCTGGAATACATCATCCCGGCTCGCGGCCTGATCGGCTTCCGTAACGCCTTCCTGACCATGACCTCGGGTACCGGCATCCTGACCTCCACCTTCGACCACTACGGTCCGGTGAAGGCCGGTGACGTTGCTCACCGCCAGAACGGCGTACTGGTCTCCATGGCCACCGGCACCGCGCTGACCTACTCCCTGGAAACCCTGCAGGACCGCGGCAAGCTGTTCCTGTCCCCGGGCGACGAAGTCTACGAAGGCCAACTGGCCGGCATCCACAGCCGCGACAACGACCTGGTGATCAACCCCACCAAGGCCAAGAAGCTCGACAACATGCGTGCTTCCGGCAAGGACGAAACCATCCAGCTGACCCCGGCGCTGAAATTCACCCTGGAACAGGCCCTGGAATTCATCGACGAAGACGAGCTGGTGGAAGTGACGCCGAAGTCCATCCGCCTGCGCAAGAAGCTGCTCAACGAGAACGACCGCAAGCGCTACGAGCGCAGCAAGGTCTAACCTCGCGCAGTGAATTGAAAAGCCCCCGCCGGAGTGATCCGGCGGGGGTTTTTTGTTGGGCGCCCAGCCAGCCTCTGGGTCTTCGGTCCCCTACGAACTCTCCTTCACACAGGCAATAGCGAAATTTCCACTGCTGGCTAAGTTGCCGTCCTGCATACCCCCATACGGATGACTGCTTCCATTCGCATCGGTTTGAACCCAGTCGATTGCGAAGGACTGCCCGTTGCTCTTTTCTCGATTTATCGCCCCCGTTTTACTGCTGGTGACGTTCACGCCGTTGGCTGTACTGGCGGAAGTCTCGCCCGGCGACCGCGACCTGATCCGTGAGCGACAGGAGCGCCTGCTGCAGGAACAGCAGAAGCGCCTGGAAGAGCTCCAGCAACTACCCGGCAGGTCCTTCGAAAGCGCCACGGCGCAGATAGTAGAGGAGGGGCACTGCTTCGAGATCCGCCAGGTCGATATCCAGGGCGCAACGCTCCTGGCGCAAGACAAGCGAGATGAACTGCTGGCCCCCTTCATCGGCCACTGCCTCGGTGTCCCCCGGCTCAACGAACTGCTCAAACTGATCACCGGCCACTACCTGGATCGGGGCTACGTCACCACCCGCGCCTATCTGCCGCAGCAGGACCTCTCCACCGGCAGGCTCGAGATCATCGTCATCGAGGGCAAGCTGGAAGGCCTCGACAGCTCCGAACTCGCCAGCGACCGCGAGCTGGCCATGGCTTTCCCCGGCCGCACCAGTGAGGTGCTCAATCTTCGTGAACTGGAGCAACTGGTCGACCATCTGAATCGCCTGCCATCCCGTCAGGCGCAGCTGGAACTGGTACCCGGCGAACAGGTCGGTGGCAGCCGTGTGCACCTCAAGGGCACTCGCAGCAAGGCCTGGCGAGCCTCGGCCACGCGCAACAACGATGGCGACATCAGCACTGGCGAGCAGCAGATGGGGCTCGGGCTGGACTGGGATAGCCCGCTGGGCCTGGCCGACCAGCTCAGCCTGCGTGCCAACAGCGATGCGGTCAGCGACCAGTGGCGGCACTCCGACAACCAGAGCCTCTACTACAGCCTGCCCTGGGGCTGGTGGACGTTCAGCTACAACTACAGCCAGAGCTACTACCGCACCCGCAATGACAGCTCCGGATTCGCCTTCGCCCTGGATGGCGACAGCAAGACCCACCAGCTGCGCGCCGAGCGCGTCCTGCACCGCGACAACCTGAGCAAGACGGCTTTCAACCTTGGCCTCAGCCATCTGCGCACCCGCAACTACATCGACAACGCCCTGGTTGACGTTTCCAGCACGCGACTCACTGAAAGTCAGCTGGGCTTCAACCATGGCCGCCGCGTAGGTACTGCCTTCGTCAACCTGGATGCCGGCCTGCAGCGCGGCAACGGCGCGCTGGACGCTCAGGGAGCGGGCGATCCCCATGGCAGCGAACCGGTGGCTCGCTACACCAAGTACAGCCTCACCCTAAGCTACTTGCAGCCCTTTCAGCTCTGGGGCGAGAACTTCAGCTTCGACAGCCTCGCTTACGGGCAGCGCAGCGAAGACGTGTTGTTCGGCCCCCAGCGCATCAGCCTCGGCGACCTCAGCTCGATACGCGGGTTCAAGGACCAGTCCCTGTCCGGGGACAGCGGCGGCTATTGGCGTAATCAGTTGCGCTGGCGTCGAGCGATCACCTGGGAGCCGCTGCAGCCGTGGTTTCAGGAGTACGGCGCGGCACTGGCTTATGACCTGGGCGTGATCCATGGCAACCGGCACAACCCGCAGGCGCATGGGCGCATGAGTGGCGACGCCATCGAGCTGAACTTGCGTGGGCAGTACCTCGCCGCTTCGGTGACGTTCGCCCGTTCGTTGGAGCGCCCCGACCTGATCGAACACCGCGAGAGCCCGATCTACTTCCGCGTCGACGCCTTCTTCTAGCGGGTCGACTTACCAGACATTTCGCCCCGCTCCCGGACCTTTCCGAGCGGGCTTTGATTCAGCGTTTCGCGGTCGTGTAGCGGCCGCCCGAGAGGAAACACATGGACGTTCGCAGCCCCCTCAACCAATGCATCGCCCTGGCACTGGTCGGTATCCTGTTTCTCGATCCGATCGTTGCTGCCGCCGCCGAACTTGCGGTGGACAAGGCCGCCGGGGGCAACACGCAGCTGGGACAGGCCGGCAATGGCGTGCCGGTGGTCAACATCGCCACGCCCAACGGCAGTGGGCTGTCCCACAACAAATTCCGTGAGTACAACGTTGGCCATCAGGGCCTGATCCTCAATAACGCGACTAACAAGACCCAGTCCACCCAGTTGGGCGGGATCATCATTGGCAACCCAAACCTGCAGGGCCGTGCCGCCAGCACCATCCTCAACGAGGTCACCGGTGGCAACCGCAGCCGCCTGTCCGGCTATACCGAGGTCGCCGGCCAGTCAGCCCGGATAATTGTCGCCAACCCCCACGGCATCACCTGTAGCGGCTGCGGTTTCATCAACACCCCGCGCGCCACCCTGAGCACCGGTAATCCCGTGATCGAATCAGGACGGCTCGATCGCTTCGAGGTGGACGGTGGTGACATTGCCATCGAAGGCGCTGGCCTCAACGCCAGCAATATCGGCGAGTTCGACCTGATCACTCGCAGCGCCAAGCTCAATGCCGAACTTCATGCCCGGAACCTGGACATCGTCACCGGTCGTAATGATGTGAAGGCCGACAGCCTCGCGGCGACCGCGCGTGCTGACGATGGCAGTGCACAGCCCGGACTGGCCATCGACAGCTCCGCCCTGGGCGGCATGTACGCCGACGCCATTCGCCTGGTGGGTACCGAGGCGGGCGTTGGCGTGAGGCTGGCGGGCGACATGGCCGCCAGTGGTGGAGATATCAAGATCGACGCCAACGGCAAGCTGATCCTGGCGCAGGCAGCGGCCAGCGGCGATCTGCGTGTGAATGCCCAAAGCGCCGAACTCATCGGGAAGACCTATGCCGGCGGCAGCGCGACCCTGGTCACTAAAGGTGACCTGGAAAACCACCAGGGCCTCGCTGCCCGCAACGAGGTTCGCCTTTCCAGTGCTGGCCAGCTTGGCAACCAGGGCGTTATCGAGGCCGGAGTCAACCCGGACGGCAGCCGCAATGCCACAGGCGACCTGTATGCATCGGCAAAGGCCTTGCGCAACAGCGGCAGTCTGGTGGCCAGTGGCAACATCGACGTCAATGTCAGCCAGACCCTGGGCAACCAGGGCGGCACCCTCAGCGCCCAAGGCAACGCCCGCGTCTCTGCTGGCAAGCTGGACAACCGCCGGGGCCGGGTGCTGACCGGGGGCGACCTGGCGCTCAGCGCCGTCGAACTGGACAACCAGGCCGGGCTGGTGAACGGCGCCAGCCAGGTGCAGGCCCAGCTGGGCCAGCTGGACAACCGGGGTGGCGAGCTGTCCAGCCGAAACGGCGTCTCGCTGCAGGCCGGCAGCATCGACAATCGCAGCGGCAAGGTCATCGGCGAACAGACGCTGCAACTGCAAGCCAGTGGCGCGGTGAACAACCAGGGCGGCAGCCTTGGCGCCAACCAGCAACTGCAGGTCAAGGTCACCAGCCTCGATAACAGCCAGCAAGGCGATGTCAGCAGCCAGGGCGACCTCGATGTGCAGGTAGCGGGCAAACTCGACAACCACGACCAAGGCCGGATTGGCGCCAATGGCGCCGCCAGGGTTCAGGCGGGCTCCCTGGATAACCGCGCAGGTCAACTCACCAGTGGTTCGACCCTGGATTTGCAAACCGGTCTTGTGGATAACCGCAATTCAGGCCGGATCGCCAGCAATGGCAAGCTGACGGCCAGCATCGCCGGGCTGGACCAGCAGGACGGCGGCAAGCTGTACAGCAACTCCGAACTCGACCTGGACCTCAATGGCGGCACCCTGAGCAACAGCGGCGGCCTGCTCAACGCGCCCGGCCGGTTGTTGCTGAAGAACCCGGGTGATGTCCGCAACCAGGGCGGTGAAATCTCCAGCCAGCAGGCCTTCACCCTGGCCGCGCGTAGCCTCGACAACAGCAGCGGCAAGCTACTCAGCGCCCAGTCCCTGACCCTGCGCATCGACCAGACTCTTAAGAATATAAAGGGCCTGATTTCCGCCGCTGCACTCGATGTTCGCAGCGCCTCCCTGGATAACGGCGGTGGTCTGCTGACCGGCACCGGCGACCTGCTGTTGAAGGTTGGCAGCCAGGTAGGCAACCGTAGCGGTGAAATCTCCAGCGGTGGTGTCACCCGGCTGGAAGCCGCCAGCCTGGATAACCAGGGCGGCGACCTGCTGGGCGACAACGGCCTGGTGGTGTCCCTGAGCGGGGCCCTGGATAACCAGGGAGGCACGCTCGGCGCTGGGCACGACCTCGAACTGCAGGCTGCAAGCGTCGACAACCGTCGGGGCACACTGGTGGCGGACGGAGCGCTGAACGCTCGGGTCAGCGGCCAGTTCGACAACCATGAGCAAGGACGACTGCTGGCACAGGGCTCCATGGCGATTCAGGCCAATCGGCTGGATAACCGCTCTGGCCAGGTCAGTGGCCAGGGTTCGGTCGCGATTGACACCAACCAGCTGAACAATGGCAGTAGCAGGCTTGCGGCGAACGGGCCGCTGGTGCTCCACACGGATCAGCTGGACAACCAGAGTGGCCGCATCACTGCCTCCGGTCCGCTGTCTCTTGAGGCCGAGGAGGTACAGAACGCTCAGGGCCGTATCGCCAGCCAGGGCGACCTGCGCGCGACGCTCGGGACCCTGGCGCAGCACGGAGGTGAACTGGTCGCCCAGGGATCACTCCAACTTCGCGCCCGTAGCCTGGACAACCGGCAGGGCGGCCTGGTGGGCAGCACGAAAGCGCTGAAACTCCAGGTTGGCGAAATCGACAACCGTGGCGGCGAGCTGTCCAGCCAGGCTCGCGTCAGCCTTGTCGGTCAGCGTCTCGACAACAGCGGCGGCAAGCTGTTGGCCGGCAACCAGCTGGCCCTTGCCGTGGATCGCCTGATCAACCAGACAAAGGGGCTGATCTTCGGCCGTCAGGCCACCAGCGTCGACGTCCACCGCCTGGACAACAGCGGTGGCACTCTGGGCAGCGCCACGTCCCTGGTCATTGCCCTGGCGCCCAAGGTCGGCGGGCTGGAAGGCGAACTGGTCAATCGCCAGGGCCTGATCAGCAGTGAGGGCACGCTGGCGCTCCAGGCCAGCCGGATCGACAACCAGGGGGGCGTCCTCTCCAGCGCCGCCGACCTCGGGCTGGTCAGCTCCGGCCAGGTCGACAACAAGGGCGGCTCCATCGTCAGCGACGGCAATTTCGCCGTGGCCAGCGCCACCCTCGACAACAGCGAGGCGGGAGTCCTCAGCGCCAAGGGCAACGCACGTATAGACACCGGGGCGCTGAACAACCGCCAGGGTGGCGAACTCAGCAGCGCCGGTACCCTGGAGCTGGACGCCGGCCAGGTCGACAACAGCGCCCAGGGCCGCATCGCCGCCGGCCAGGGCTTGATCGCCAAGGTCACTGGCCTGGCTCAACACGACGGCGGCGAACTGTTCAGCAAGGCCGACCTCAGCCTCGACCTGCAGCAGGGCCAGTTGAATAACGCCAACGGCGGCCTGATCAACAGCCCCGGCCGGCTCCTGCTGCAGAACCTGGGGCAGGTCATCAACCGAGGCGGCGAAATCTCCAGTCAACAGGGTTTCACCCTGGCCGCGCGCCAATTGGATAACGCCAGCGGCAAGCTGCTCAGCAACCAGACGCTGGTGCTGCGCATCGCCCAGGCCCTGGATAACGTCAAAGGCACGGTTTCCGCCAAGGGGCTGGACCTGCGTGCAGGCAGGTTGGACAACCGTGAAGGGCTGCTCAGCAGCCGTGACCTGTCCACGCTCGTGGTCACCGGCCACTTCGACAACCAGCTTGGCGCCGTGTCGGCCAGCGGCCTGCTCGACCTGACGGCCAGCACCCTGGACAACCGTGTTGGCGAAATCGCCGGCAAGGCGGATGTAAAGGCGAGCGTCGGCAGCCTCGACCAGCGCGGCGGGCTGCTGATCGCTCAAGGCGCTCTGGCCCTGAAGGGGCAGCGCCTCGACAACAGCGGCAACGGCCTGGTCGGCGCCAGCCTGGGCCTTTCCCTCGCCATCGATGAAATCGATAACCGCGGCGGCGAAATCTCCAGCCAGGAGGCCGTCCGGATCGTCGGCGAGCAGCTCGATAACAGCGATGAAGGCCGGCTGCTGGCCGGGACCCGCCTGGGTGTTGCCGTCGAGCATGTGATCAACCGCACCAAAGGCCTGATTTCCGGCAAGGCCGGCGTGGACCTGGCAGGTCGCAGTCTGGACAACAGCGGCGGTCGCCTGCTCAGCCAGCAGGCCGTGACCATTACCCTCGGCAAAGCGCTGATCAACCAGCAGGGTCTGATTGACAGCGAAGCTGGTCTCGACCTCTCTGCCGGCAATGTCGACAACGGCGGCGGCCGTATATCCAGTGCGGGCGCCCTGGATATCCTCAGTCGTGGTGCACTGAGCAGCGACGGCGGCCAACTGCTGACGGACAGCACCTTGACGCTGGCCAGCGACAGCCTGAGCAACCGTCAGGGCGTGCTGTCCGCCACGGGCACGGCCCAGCTCAGCACCCGCCGTCTCGACAACCGCCAGGGGCAACTGACCAGTGGCGATGCCCTGGACCTGACCACGGGCGAACTCAGCAACCACGGCGGCCGCATCGGCAGCCGGCAGGACCTCAGCGTTCGAGCCAGTAGCCTGGCGCAGCAGGGCGGCCAACTGTTCAGTAATGCCAGCCTCAGCCTCGACCTCCAGGGCGGTGACCTGGACAACCGCCAGGGCCTGATCAACGCCCCCGGTCAGCTGCTGTTGAAGCGCCTCGGCAGCGTCGACAACCGGGGCGGCGAAATTTCCAGCCAACACGCCTTCACCCTGGCCGCGCGCAGCCTGGACAATACCGGCGGAAAGCTGCTCGGCGCCCGCGCGTTAACCCTGCGCATTGACCAGGCGCTGGCCAATCTCAAGGGCCTGATTGCCGCCGCCAGTCTCGACGTCGCGGCAGCCAGCCTGGCCAACGCCGATGGCACTCTGACCAGCCGCAGCGATACCCGGGTGAACATCAGCGACGCCCTGGCCAATGACCAGCAGGGCCTGATCAACGCCGCCCAGCAGCTCACCGTGAAGGCCGGCAGCCTGGACAACCGTGGCGGCAGCCTGTTGGCCGGCAGCGCCCTCGACCTGCGCGCCCAAGCCATCGATAACCGCGACAACGGCCTGATCAACAGCCAGGGCGAACTTGGCCTTGAGACCCTGACACTGGATTCCAGCCAGGGTGGCGAAGTCTCCGCCAAGGGCGCACTGAGCCTGTTCGTCGACCGGCTGATCCAGCGCCAGGGCCGCCTAATCGGCGCCTCCGGCTTGACCCTCGACCTCAACGGCGGTGACCTGGACAACCAGGGCGGTCTGATCCTCGCCCAGGGGCCGCTCAACCTCCAGCGCCTGCGCGACCTGGCCAACCAGGGCGGCGAAATCAGCAGCAGCGAGAGTTTCGTCCTTGCCCTGCGCAACCTTGAGAACAGCGGCGGCAAGCTCATCAGCAGCGGTCAGCTCGGCTTGAGCGGCGCGCAGCTGCGCAACCAGGGCGGCCTGCTCTCCGGTTGGCAGGGCCTCAGTGTCAGTGGCCAGAGTCTCGACAACCGTAACCTTGGCACCCTTTCCAGCCGTGACGGCAATCTGTCCGTCATCCTGAGCGGCGCCCTGCAGAACACCAACGAAGGTGCCCTGGCCAGCCAGGGCAGTCTGGACCTCAAGGCCGTCAGCCTCGACAACAGCAACAAGGGCATTCTCTCCAGCGGTGGTGACCAGCAGCTCGATGTCGCCACATTGCTGGACAACAGCGCGGGCGGGCAGATCGACAGCGGCGCCAAATTGACCCTGAAGGCCGCCCGCCTGGACAACACCGCCGGTACAGTGCAGGCGCAACGGGCGCTCACCCTGAACGCCGCCACGCTGGACAACCGTGCCGGCAATATCGCCGGCAACGCCGCGCTCACCCTCAACCTCCTCGGCGTCTTCGCCAACGCTAACGGCAAGCTGGCCAGCGTGGGTCCTCTGCTGCTGCAGGGCGCCACCCAAGTCGACAACCAGAACGGCCAGATCGTCAGCCAGGGCCTGCTGACCCTGCTCACCGGTAACCTGGACAACCGCACTCGCGGCACCGTCGCGGCCAATGACGCCCTGCTGCTGACAGTGACTGGCGCGGTGCAGAACGACAACGACGGCCTCATCTACAGCCGTGATGCTGGTGTGCGCATCCAGTCCGCCAGCATCGACAACGGCCTGGGCACCGTGCAGGCCAATGGCGATCTGGAGATTGTCAGCGGCGCCTTCTCCAACCTCGGCGGACGGGCCATCAGTCAGGTCGGCAACCTGGATATCAACGCCGACACCTTGGACAACCGCGGCGGCACCCTCGCTAGCTTGCAGGGCTGGGTAAAGGCCCGCCTGAGTGGCTGGCTCAACAACAGTCTTCACGCTGACAAGGGCGGTGTACTCCAGGGGCAATCCCTGGAGCTTGCAGCCGCCTCGGTGGCCAATCAGGGCGGGCACCTCTCGGCCCGCTCCGGCAACGCCCTGCTGAGCGTCGCCAGCCTGGACAACAGCCAGGGTGCGCTGTTTGCCAAGCAGCTGCTCAAGGTCGACGGCAACAACCTGACCAACGCCGGGCAGATCGCCGCCGGCACGGTGGACTTCAGCCTGGCCGGGGCGTTGAACAACCAGGCCGGCATCATCGAAAGCGACAGCATTCTGACCTTGGCCGCTGCCTCCCTGGATAACCGCAGTGGTCAGCTGCGCGCCTTAGGCACAGATGGCCGCACCCAACTGACCGTGCAAGGCATGCTGGACAACCGCAACGGCACCCTGGAAACCGCCAACCTCGAGTTCGGCCTGGCGGCGGGCAGTCTGCAGAACGTCGGCGGTACCCTGCTGCACGTCGGCAGTGGCGCCTTCGACATCGCCTTGCCCCACGTCGCCAATGCCGGCGGCAGCATTGTCACCAACGGCGGCCTCACCCTCGCCGCCGACAGTTGGACCAACAGCTCCATCATCCAGGCCGGCCGCCTGACGGTGAACGTCGGCCAGTTCCATCAAACCGCCAGCGGCCAATTGCTGGCCAGCAACACCTTCGTCGGCAGCGGCGGAAATTGGAGCAACGATGGCCTGATCGCCAGCGACGGCGTGCTCAGCCTCGTCCTCGGCGGCAGTTATAGCGGCTACGGACGGGTCACCAGCCTAGGCGACCTGAGCATGAGTGCCACCCAGTTGATCCTGCCCACGGCCGGACGCATCACCGGGGGTGGTAGCACCGACGTGTGGGTGGGCGGCCTGTTCAGCAACAGCGGCGTGATGACCTCGGCTAGTGGCCTGATGGTCAGTGCAGGACAGCTGAACAACTACGGCACCCTGGGCAGCGCAGATCAGCTGCGCCTGACGACGCCGACCCTGCTCAACGAGAACGGCCTGATCTTCAGCGGTGGCGACATGGCGCTGCGGGTGGGCAGCTTCACCAACCGCTATGCGGATGTGTACAGCCTCGGCGCGCTGGATATCGCCGCGAACGACGAAGGCGCGCTCAGCGCTTTGTTGGAGAACATCTCCGCAACGCTGGAAAGCGTCGGTGATATGAGTCTGGCGGCGGCTAGCATCATCAACCGTAAGGACTTTTTCTCCGTATCCGAGCGACTGGTTGCCGGCTCCATTACCTTCCACTGCTACGACTGCAAGGGGAGGCACTACGACTTCGATTACTTCGTCAACGAAGAAATCGAGCGCACGGTAACGGCGGACTCGGCTGCTTCGACTATCGCGGCAGGCAACAACCTCAACGTTTCTTCCAGCACCTTCAACAACCAACACAGCCTGGTATCGGCTGCGGGCAACCTCACGATCAGCACTGATGTCTTCAATAACGAAGGCGCTGCAACGGAGAGCATCATTCGCTCCCGCACATTCCGCAAAACCGACGATACCGAGCCTTCTTCCGTGTTCTACGGATTCATCAATGGTCAGTTGGCGGAATACAACAAGTACAACTCGAGATTCGTCCATCAGTACACGAAGAAGATTGGAGGCCGGGAGCCAGTCGAGATCATCTTGGGTACCAAGGATCAGGTAACCAGTACACCCAATCCATACTTCAATCCCAGTTTTGAGCACGGAATACCGGACCGCTTCTACAGCTACATCCTGGCCAGTTCCTCCGAGACCACTATCAATAGCGGTGTCGCGGCGAACGCCATCGTCCAGGCTGGCGGCAACGTGTCCATCAATGCGTCCAGCAGCCTGGGGAATGGCGTCAGTCGCAGCAATGTCGCCCATGCGGGCGGCATCAACAGGACCTCCGACACCTCCGTGGCTTCCGGCACGAGCGGCACAGCGATTCGTATCAATGCCCAGTTGCCACCGGATCTGGCCCAGCAGCAGGTCAACCCCCTGACCCTCCCTGGTTTCCGCATACCCAGTGAGCCAAATGGCCTATTCCGCCTGAGCGGCATCTCCGCCAGTGATGTCGATGCGATGCAGGCCGAACACGGCCCGCAGAGCTGGGATATGACCGGTGGCAGCATCGATCTCGCCGAGCGTGAGCGCGACCTGACTGACACCCACGCGCGCCAGGCCCAAATCGATGAGCGAGGGCCGGCAAGCATTGCTACTGGCCAGTTGGGGCTGGGCGATCGTCAGCTCATCGACAGCGCCAGCATTGGGTCCATTCGCATAGAGACAGATGGTGCGTCCGCTGGCGCTGCAGCTCCCGAGCGGACCGGCGTGACCGGCAATCCTTCCCAGGGCGATGCCATCGCGGGCGTGCCGGGCGGCATCATCAATCCACCCGCTCAGACGGTCGATCGTGTCCAGGAATTACCGGCCTCCAATGGCCAATCCAAGCCGCACAAATACCTGATCGAAACCAACCCGGAACTCACTAACCTCAAGCAGTTCCTCAGCTCCGACTACCTGCTCGGCAACCTCGGCTACGACCCGGACCAGACACAGAAGCGCCTGGGCGATGGCCTCTACGAACAGCGCCTGGTGCGCGAGGCCATCGCCGCCCGCACTGGCCAGCGCTTCCTCGATGGCCTCACCTCTGACGAAGCAATGTTCCGCTACCTGATGGACAACGCCGTTGCCAGCAAGCAGCAGCTTGGCCTCAGCGTCGGCGTGAGCCTCTCTGCCGCCCAGGTGGCGGCCCTGACCCACGACATCGTCTGGCTCGAAGAGCACGAGGTGAATGGCGAGAAGGTGCTGGTCCCAGTGCTTTACCTGGCCCAGGCCAACAACCGCCTCGCCCCCAACGGCGCGCTCATCCAGGGCAAGGACGTGGCACTGATTTCCGGTGGCGAGCTCAGCAACCAGGGCACCCTGCGCGCAAGCAACAACCTCAGCGCCACCGGCGGCAATATCGCCAACAGCGGTCTGATAGAAGCAGGTAACCGCCTTGACCTGCTGGCCACCGACAGTATCCGTAACGCCCAGGGCGGCATCATCGCTGGGCGCGATGTCAGTGCCATCGCCCTCACTGGCGACATCATCAACGAACGTAGCCAGGGCTCGTTGCGGAATGTCGGCCCCACCACACGCCAGGACAGCGTCATGGATAACGCTGCCCGAATCGAAGCTGGCAACAATCTCAGCCTCTCGGCGGGTCGCGATCTCGTCAACATCGGCAGTGTGCTGAGTGCTGGTGGTAATGCCAGCCTGAGCGCGGGGCGCGATCTACTCATCGCCTCCGCCACCGAGGTGGATACCGCCGAAGGCCATGCCAAGAAGTCGCGCTGGACTGAAACCGACATCGCCCAGCATCGCAGCGAGGTGCAGATTGGTGGCGACCTCAAGATCGAATCCGGCCGCGATCTGGCGGTCATTGCCAGTCGTGTTGGCGCCGGTGGCGATATCGACCTTGCCGCCGGGCGTGATCTCGATATCGCCTCAGCCGCCAACGAAAGCCACTACGAGTACCACTACAAGGGCGGTGGCAAGAAGCTCGATATCCAGAACGACCAGGTCCGCCAACAGGGCAGTGGAATCACCGCCGGTGGCGACCTGAGCGTCATCAGCGGCAACGACCTGAGCATCACCGCGAGCCGCCTCGAGGCAAGCGATGAAGCCTACTTCTACGCGGGCAACGACCTCAGCTTGCTGGCGGCCGAAGACAGCGACTACTCGCTGTACGACAAGAAGAAAAAGGGCAGCTTTGGCAGCAAGAAGACCCAGCGCGATGAAGTCACCGATGTACGCAACACCGGCAGCGAAATCATCAGCGGCGGCGACCTCACCCTCGTCAGCGAAGGCGACCAGCGCTACCAGAAGGCCACGCTGGACTCCGGTGCCGACCTGACCCTGGACAGCGGTGGCATCATTGCTTTCGAAGCGGTGAAGGACCTGCACCAGGAAAGCTTTGAAAAGAGCAAGGGCGACCTTGCCTGGAACAGCGCCAAGGGCAAGGGCACCACCGACGAGACAGTGCGCCAGAGCGAACTCATCGCCCAAGGTGAAATCGCTATCCGCGCCGTAGATGGCCTCAAGGTCGACCTCAAGCACATCGACCAGCAGACCGTTAGTCAGACCATCGATGCGATGGTCCAGGCCGATCCGAATCTGGCCTGGCTGAAGCAGATGGAAGATCGCGGCGACGTCGATTGGCGGCGGGTGCAGGAGATTCACGACTCCTTCAAGTACAGCCATTCCGGGTTGGGCGCTGGGGCGCAACTGGCGATTGCCATCGTTATGGCGGCGACCGTGGGGCCGGCGGCCGGCGCGGCTGTAGGAGGAGGCGCTGGCGGCGCGATAGTCGGAGCGGTCGCGACCACGGCCGCGACCAAAGGCAGCGTCAGCGTCATCAACAATCAGGGCGATCTGGGCGCCGTGTTCAAGGACGTTACCTCCAAAGAGAGCCTGAAGGATTACGTCGTGGCCGGCGCCACGGCGGGGCTGACCTCAAGCCTCTTCGACAAGTTGTTCGGGACCCAGACCAACACCTTCACGGACAAGGTCAATAACGTCGATCTGGGGACGCTGGAAGGCGTCGGCAACTTCGCCGGCAACCAACTGGCCCAGAGTGGCACGGCGGCGGCGCTGAACAAGCTGATGGGGCGTGATGCTTCGTTCAGGGATGCCTTGCAGGGCGCGCTTTACAACACCCTGGCCGCAGCCGCCTTCAACGCCGTTGGCGACTTCACCGAAGACAAGTGGGTCGATGGCTCCCCGCAAAAGGTGGCTATCCACGCCATCGTCGGCGGCCTGCTCAGCGAAGCCACTGGAGGCGATTTCAAGAGCGGCGCCATTGCAGCAGGTGCCAACGAAGCGTTGGTTGTACAGCTCGATGCACTGGTGAAGGGTGATCCGAACCTGCTGACCATGTCCTCGCGACTGGTTGGCCTTGTCGCGGCGGCGGCGGTGGATGGGGACATCGAGAAGGGCGCGTGGGTCGCGCAGAACGCTACGCAATATAACCGGCAGTTGCACTCGAATGAGAAAGACCTAGCAAAAGCTCTGGCAGAAAAAAGCGATGGGAAATTTACAGCAGAGGAAATTGAGGAGCAGTTGAGGTTGTCCTTCGTAAAAGGAACAGAAATCACTCCTTCTACCGATATGGTCGTAAAAGACGGTATTGGTATTTATGATCCTGACGGAAGTTGGGTTGCTCTAGGTGGTGGGTATCAGCTTCAGAGGATATCTAGAGGCGATATGGATGTTGTTGCGTACATAAAACAGAATACAGGTAAGTATATGTGGATGCCTGAGGTTGAGTATGGGTATTCTCGATTAATTAAGGCTGAATGGTCGAGTGGTACTGGGAGTGAATCAAGGGATCGCCTTACTGGTTATGTCTTGGATGAACGTAACGGCTATAGAGTTCCCGTTGTTGTTGATGGTTCATCTTATATTCCTCGATTTCACTCTTGTGGTACCGTCGAGTGCATAACAAGCGGGGCGAATATAGATTTCTCAGATGTTGATACTTTACGGTGGGTTAGAGCTGCTGATGCTAAAGCGGTGAGCGACTTGAGTAGGGTTATGGCTGCAGGTGCGGTGGTCACAAGTGGGGGAACTGCGTCTTTCATGGCAGGCGGATCCGCAACTATTGGGCTTATGGCAGGATATCTTAAAGGGGACTTTGTCGGATCTGCTACGTCTGCTGGATTAAGCGCTGGGTTCGAGAGCTATGCTGCATCTAAGGGTATTCCAGTGGACGTCGCGGGCAAAATAGCAAACTCACTTGCGGCTATGGGGGTGTGGGACTCTCTGGTGGAAAATGTACGAGAGGTATTTGCAAGTGGTGAGTAGGGTTGTTAGGTGGTTGCATTGTAAGAGTCAGGTTATTCTTGTTCTTATGGTTTCATTCTCGTTGGTTAATTTGTTGTCGCTGCTGGGGCGGTGGGAGGTGTTTTGGGGGGTGCTGCTTGGGCATTTATGGTTCGGGAACTGTGTTTATTCGTTCGTATGTGGTCGGGAGATTTTTTTTTTCGGCAGGGGCCAGGGTTGGAAGTGAATCAAACATATATGTAAGGGTTATGGTTGGTGGTTTTTCATTGTTTATATATATTATTTTGTTTTTCTTTAGGAAGTATTAATTTGGGGGGAGAGAGGACTGGGGGGAAAGGGGGCATGAGAAGAAAGGGGACAGATTCATTTTTCCTACTCTAAACCTGACTGATAGGGCGAGATTAGAGTACAGAAAATAAATCTGCCCCTTTTTTTGTTGTGGGCTTGCCGCAGGTTTAGGGGTTGCTTCTAATATTCCTAGCCATATTTCAGGTTACCTGAAAGGTGATTTGTCTGGGGCTGCCACCTCCGCAGCATTGAGTGTTGGTTTTGAGTCTTATGCAACTTCAAGAGGCGTCGCGCCGGAAGTTGCTGGAAAATTGGAAAATATATTATCCGTCATGGGGGCTTGGGATGGGTTGGTCGAAAATGGCCGGGAGTTATTTGAATGAGGCTTCTTGAGTTTCTTTGCCGGTATTTGATGCGACCGAAAAAGGGGACAGATTTATTTTTCCTACTCTAATCCTTTGAATAGAGAACACGTTCTTTTAAGTCTTCATGGAGGGAGAAACCATGCCCAGGGTGGGGCGGGTCCTGTTGGCAAACTACCCGCATCACATTGTGCAGCGGGGCCACAACCGACAAGTCGTGTTTGCCGAGGACACTGATTTCGAGCGTTACCTGGCTGATCTACGCGAGTTGAAGGATGCCTTCGGGGTAAAGGTCTATGCGTTCTGCCTGATGACCAATCATGTGCACCTGCTGCTGGCTCCGAATGATTCGCTCGGTGGACTCAGCCAGTTGATGAAGACCTTGGCCGCTCGCACCACACGCTACCGTAATCGTTTGGAAGGTCGCTCCGGAACTGTGTGGGAAAGCCGCTACAAGTCGAGCATCGTGCAGTCCGATAGTTATCTGTTGGCCTGCAGTCGATATATCGAACTGAATCCTGTGCGGGCATGCATGGTGGCGGAGGCTGGGGATTATCCCTGGTCGAGTTACTCCCTCCGTATTGATGCCGCGCCTGAGCAGAACTGGTTGGACGAAGACCCGTGTTTCAAGGCGCTCGGCGTTACGGTTGAGGAGCGACGCCACCGGTATGCCGATTTTGTAAGACAAGCGGTTCCTTCCGAGGAGTTAAGCGTCATTCGAGCGGCCATTCAACGCGGCCAACTTACCGGGACCAGCCGCTTCGTGGATGAAGTCGAGCGTATTGCCGGAGTGCGGATTGAGCACCGGAAGCAAGGCAGACCGAAATTAGAGTAGGGAAAATAAATCTGTCCCCTTTTTTTCAGGATGGTCACAACGGTGGCGCATGGAAAATGGCCACTTCCATAAAGGGCCTTTCGAGTAAGGATGCGTGCATGGGTACATATGATAGAAATCTTAATCGTATAGGTGACTAGCTTCATGGATAAAGTATTGAAAGATGAAAGGTGGAAAGTGGCCGGGAAAACAATCAGGCAGTTGATTGTTGAGTTGGAAACTTTTGAGGATAAGGATTTAGTGGTTGAAATGTCGGCTGATGGGGGGGTGAGTGGGAAGTCAATAAGTTTGGTTGGAAAGATAGATGGGAAATGCATGCTGATTCATATCGAATGAGAGCGGGAAAAGGGGACAGATTTATTTTTCCTACTCTAAACCTGACTGGTGGGACGAGATTGGAGTACAGAAAATAAATCTGTCCACTTTTTCGCGCTTTTTCGCGGCCTTTTCCGCTGGAAGTTGACGGGCAGCAGCCGCTTCGTGGACGAGATCAGAGTAAAAAGAGGGCAGATCTATTTTTCCTACTCTAAAACTGTCCTCTTTTTTGTGGTAGAGGTGTTCATGTTGGAAAGAGTGCTTGCGATTAGTTTCGCTCTGTTGATTTCTGGATGCAGCACTGGTCCATATCTTCATCCTGAGGCGGTGACCGGCGTTCTCCGTTCAGCTAATCGGACCTGTCCTCGTGCTCTTGAGGCCAGATGGTATGGCGTTAAGGATCCTGCGCCTTTTTCGGGAGTGGTGGCTGCGGTTATTCACGCAAAACTACCAGGCACGCCGGAATGGGACCCTGCTACGGAATCAATTATCAGTGCAGTTGATACAAAGTTGATAATTAAATTCTGGCTATATCCGAACAGGGCTAAGCCTTTTTGGGCCTTAAGCACAGAAGACAAGGAAAAGACCAGGAAAGCGTACGATGAACAGCAAAGGGCCGCCGAGAGCCCTGCGGTTATCAGTGTGTCTTCACCCTACATTGTGCTTGTGTCGAGTTATGGGGAGCGGAGAAAAATTAAGATTGATATACCGGGCAGTTTCGATGCGAATAGTCAGGAAAATAAGGCTATTTCTGTGTCTCTATCGAATGGGGAGATTGATAATTTTTTGGTGATTTTTCCTGAATTTTTTGTGAATGGAGAGGTGTTCAATATTTCTCCTGTGAATTATAGGATTAAGGAGGATACGTATGTTCCAGTAATAAATTGCTGATGGCAGGTAACGAGTAAAAAAGGGACAGATTTATTTTTCCCACTCTAATTTCAGACATCGCGGGATCGATACGCGTAGGGAGGTATGCCAACCTCCCGGATCATCAGTCTGCCAGATGACTCAGGGAGGGATGTCGACCTGCCCAGGATGGGACGAGTACTGCTGCCCAACTATCTTCACCATATTGTGCAACACGGCCATTACCGTCAGGTCGTCTTTGCGGAAGATGCCCAGAGCTACCTGGCCGATCTTCGAGAGTTGAAGGATGTCTTTGGCGTCAAGGTATGGAGCGGCGCAAGCAGGAGGGAAAAGGGGACAGATTTATTTTTCCTACTCTAAACCTGACTGGTAGGGCGAGATTAGAGTACAGAAAATAAATCTGTCCCATTTTTTGCTTATATCGGGCAGGTTGATTAATGTTTGATTTTATAAGTCTATTTACTTATTTTTTGCCGCTATATGTTAAGGATGTTGAGTGGGATGGCGATTTCTTGATTATCTCAGGAGACGGGTGGAGCTTTGTCACAAGTAGTGCGTGGAGGATATCTAAAGATAAAGAGCTACTAATTGCATGCTGGGATGATGATGCAAACGAATTGATAGAGCATTTGGTGGGGCTTGAAATAATTGACCTGTCATGGATTTTTGGTGATCAGCCAATTGACCCGTCATTTATTTTTTCTGATGGTAGAAAGTTAGATGTTTTTTGCTCTTCTTCGTATGAACCTTGGGTGATAAATTTTCCGGATGGTAGTATCTATATTGGGAATTCGTAGTCCCAGAAAGTCCACAAAAATGCGGAGGGAAAAGGGGGCAGATTTATTTTTCCTACTCTAAACCTGACTGGTAGGGCGAGATTGGAGTACAGAAAATAAATCTGTCCCCTTTTTTTCCTCAAAAGGATTTGCAAGAGTTGGGGCTCTCTGAATTGGCTAATCAGCTTAAGGCACAGGCCGGTCGTGATTTGAATTTTATGATCTATGGATCTGCGGAAACCGCCAAGAGTCGTGGTGCAGGTATTTCTCTATCTAAGTGATATATGCTATGTCCAGTTATATTTTGTTTGGCGCTCGTGATGGTTCTATTTGTCAGGTTAGAGGGGTTGTTGAAGGGGTTTTTGGATTCGTTTTTGAAGAGCGGGAGAGCCTGTATCAAGGGGGGGTGTATTATGTGTATGGAGAAAGGAGCTCTGAGAATTTTGTTTTAAAGGAGAATGTTGATCCGTATGATGATGAGCCTCCAGAGGACGAATTTCCTAATCACAAGGTGCTGCTTTATATAAACTGCACCGAACGCGCGGCAGCGGTAATTAGAATGCTGTTAAGAAAGACTGGCATTGAATTGCTTAGGAATGAATGATTAAAGGAAAAGGAGGGAAAGGGAGACAGATTTATTTTTCCTACTCTAAATCTGACTCGCGGGGTGAGATTAGAGTAAAGAAAATAAATCTGTCCCCTTTTGGGGTCCCCCTAAGCTTAGATGGTGAAATTAATGCGTCAAAGACACAGGCTGCAGTTGGGAGGAAAATATAGTGAAAAATGATATTGAACTGAATTGTGTAAGGATCGCGCTTTTGAATTTATTTGAATCTAAAGGATTTCCGATAGAGCGCATTAACGATTTTTCTAGTGATTTCTCTATTGACTGGAGTGATGAATTCTGTGGATCTCTAAGAAGGCTTAATGAACAGATCTGTATATTCAGTAAGGCGCTGGAAAAAAATGATAAGTTGGTTCAGGTTGCTGCTTTGGTTGTGGCAAGAGGTGTGGCTCTAAGGCTTCTTAATCAGTTTGAGGGGATTTTTGAGGATATTGAGAGTGTTGCTTTTTCGGAGGAGTATGGATGGCCCATAATTCCTGATGGCTATCATCTTCCTAGTGATTATTTGAGTGTGAATAATAAAGAATGAGTGAGCGCAGAGAAAAGTAGACAGAGAGAAAAGGAGAGAAAAGGGGACAGATTTATTTTTCCTACTCTAAATCTGACTCGCGGGATGAGATTAGAGTAAAGAAAATAAATCTGTCCCCTTTTTATGTCGTGTGGGAAAGCCGCTACAAGTCGAGCATCGTGCAGTCCGATAGTTATCTGTTGGCCTGCAGTCGATATATCGAACTGAATCCTGTGCGGGCATGCATGGTGGCGGAGGCTGGGGATTATCCCTGGTCGAGTTACTCCCTCCGTATTGATGCCGCGCCTGAGCAGAACTGGTTGGACGAAGACCCGTGTTTCAAGGCGCTCGGCGTTACGGTTGAGGAGCGACGCCACCGGTATGCCGATTTTGTAAGGCAAGCGGTTCCTTCCGAGGAACTGAGCCTTATCCGAGAGGCCATTCAACGTGGCCAACTTACAGGGACCAGTCGTTTCGTGGATGAAGTCGAGCGTATTGCCGGAGTGCGGATTGAGCACCGGAAGCAGGGCAGGCCGAAATTAGAGTAGGGAAAATAAATCTGTCCCCTTTTTTCCTTTTTTGTCGCTTTTTTGCTTCGGAATGATGGGTATCGCTTCGCTCCTCCCATCCTACGGTCATGGGTTCGCCCGGCCTCCGTCAGTCAGTCCGTGGGTCCCTTGCTGCGCCTTGCCATTAAGATGGCGGGATTGTCGACCTGAGCTGTGGCGGGAGACAACGCGATGAGCTTGCCGTGTCTTATCTGGGCGGATCTTCGCATCAACAGGGCAGCATCCAGCCCGGTCGGGGCGCTGGAAGAGCAGTTTCAAGTCCGGCGCGTGGTTGAACGGGCCGCGATACCGCTGAATATCGATCAGGCCACACCGCTGCTGTCCTGCTTCGAATACGACTATCCCGACGTCCCGTCCCTGCAGGCCTTGCGCTCCACCAAGCAGGCCTATCCGTCCCTGCCGATCCTGATGCTCACCCTCCAGCACTCCGAGGCCCTGGCCGTGTGGGCATTTCGTACCAGGGTCTGGGACTTCCTGGTCCAGCCGGTGACCGCCGAACAGCTGAGCCAGCGGATCGCCGCACTCCTGCCCGTCCTCCCGACGCGCGGGCAGGAATGTCGGGAGATTGCGATGCCGGTGCCGTTCATTCCGCGGGAAAGCCGCATTGGCGCGCCGGGCCTGTCGATGCAGGCGGCGCAACTCGCCGCGAACTATGTGGAACACCACTACTCGGAGACGCTGCGACTGCGGGATGTCGCCGGTTCTTGCCAGATGGACGCCTGCACATTCAGCCGGACCTTCAAGCGCGCCTTCGGCCTGACCTTCCGCGAATACCTGTGCCGATTCCGCCTCGAACGCTCGCGGGAACTGCTGGCTAACCCACGGGCGACGGTGTCGGAGGTCGCCTGCGCGGTCGGCATGTCGAATGTTTCCCACTTCACCCGGACCTTCCACCAGCGCATGGGCATCACGCCAACGGAATATCGCCGCGATGCCACGCCGCAGAACACGCACAAGTCGCTGCAATAGCTGCACAACGGCCCAGCCTGCTGGCCGATAGACTGGCTATTTGGTTCACCAATCGCGAACCCGGACTTCCGCCTGTGGCGGAGAGGGCAGGAGCCAGAGTCGTGTGTAATTCGGCCGCTCTTATGAGGGAGTCCCAAGCACAACCCAGCAAGAAGTCTTAGGCACGCATTGGGCGAGGGCCGCGGCGTTACGCGGCGAACAGTCAGGAAGAAAGACCTCGCTCCCTCTCCTTGTTCAGGAGGCAAGCCATGTTCACTCATTGGTTGAAGGTCTATTCCGTTCCATTCGCGATCAGCATCGCCGGCGTGGGAATCCATGCCGGTCCGGCCAGCGCCGGGGTCTGCGAACTGGCCGACGGCAACCGGGATACCGGCTGGTCGATCACCTTCGATGACGCGCAGGTCAGCAACTGCGTGTTCACCGGTAACCCCGGGGATGGTCGCAACAAAGGGACGCTGAGCCTGACGCTGAGAGTTGTCGACCAAACACCCATTCCCATTCAGTTCGTGGAGGAAACTGCGCCAGCCGAAGATAGCTTTGGCCTACGCATTACCTGGAACGTGACGCTGGATAACCAGTTCCAGCTGCTTCGGGGCATCAGGGGCGAGGCCTTCGATGACAGCCCCAAACTCGATGACGACGACAACGAGTTCGTCGCCGACGAGCACCCGGGCTTCGCGCACTTTCACCAGGATGGCACGTTCAACCCAGGTCCCTTCCCGGGCGCTCCGGACTGCGATTGCGAGTCCCGGCGTGATTTCAGGGTAAGGGGTGAAGAAGCTGGGTCATTCCCAGCCTCCACCACCGGCACGGTCTCCGGCATCGGCGTCCACCAGATCGAGGAGCGGGGACAGCAGAGGAATTTCACAGTCAAGGTCGAGCCCCTGCGAGCGGAGGTCGCGCCTAACGCAAATCAGTGACGGGGCCTGCCAACGTCCACAGAGCCGTCGCTTGAGGCGGCTCTGTTCGGCAGGGGCGCGATTCACCCCTGAACACCTCACGTTGATCGATCAATTGACGAACTTTTCACGGCTTCGCAGTCATATTCATCGCTTTGCGGCCAGATCGACTGGTCGGGGCTGAACCAGGCGGGTGTTTATGACGATCGGAGTGAAAGGCGCCGAGGATCGGCGATTCGACTGGGCCGGATTAGGCTGGCTCTTTCTCTTTTTCTGGTATTTCTCGGGTGTCACCCAGTTCCTCATCCAGGTAACCGGTACCAGCGGTTTCAGCGGATTCCGCCAGGCGTTCCTGCTGAGCGGCCTGTGGCTGATCCCGGTACTGCTCTTCCCGGCGCGCACGCGAGCCATCGCTGCCGTCCTGGGGGCGCTGCTCTGGCTCGCCTCCTTGCCAGCCTTCGGTTACTTCCTGGTGTACGGCCAGGAGTTCTCCCAGAGCGTCATCTTCATCATGTTCGAATCGAACGTGGCGGAAGGCTCGGAGTACCTGACCCAGTACTTCGCCTGGTGGATGGTGCCGGCTTTCCTCGGCTATGCCCTGGGCGCCGTGCTGCTGTGGACGCGCCTGCGTCCGGTCCACCTGCCGCGCGGCAAGGCGATGCTCGCGAGCCTGGCGCTGCTGGCCGCGCTGGTGGGTTATCCAGCGCTGAAGCAGGGGTTGGGCAACGAGACCTTCGAGGCGGCCCGCGACAGCTTCGAGAAACGCATGGAACCGGCCGTGCCCTGGCAGTTGCTGGTGGGCTACCGCCAGTACCGCCAGCAGTTGGCCGACATGCATGACCTGCTGAAAGGCAACGCCCGCATCGCGCCGCTGGCCAACTTCAAGGATGCCAACGCTGGCCTGCCGGCCACCCTGGTGCTGGTGATCGGCGAGTCCACCAACCGCCAGCGCATGAGCCTCTACGGCTACCCGCGCCAGACCACGCCGAACCTCGATCGCCTCCGCGACCAGCTGGATGTCTTCGACAACGTCATCACCCCGCGCCCCTACACCATCGAGGCGCTGCAGCAGGTGCTGACCTTCGCCGACGAGCAGAACCCCAACCTCTACCTGACCAAGCCGTCGCTGCTGAACATGATGAAGCAGGCCGGCTACAAGACCTACTGGATCACCAACCAGCAGACCCTCACCAAGCGCAACACCATGCTCACCAACTTCTCCAAGCAGGCGGATGAGCAGTTCTACCTGAACAACAACCGCAACCAGAATGCACGCCAGTACGACGACGATGTACTGCCGCCGTTCGAGAAGGTGCTGGCCGACTCGGCGCCGCGCAAGTTCATCGTGGTCCACCTGCTGGGCACTCACATGAGCTACCAGTACCGCTACCCGCAGGCGTACGAGCGCTTCACCGACCGCCAGGGCGTGCCAGCCAACGTCACCGATGACCAGTTGCCCACCTACAACAGCTACGACAACGCTGTGCTGTTCAACGACCATGTGGTGTCGAGCCTGATCGAGAAGTTCTCCGGCAGCCGCGCCAACGGCTTCCTGCTCTATCTCTCCGACCATGGCGAAGCGGTGTTCGACCCGGAGCATCCCGACGTGCTGGGACGTAACGAGGCAGCGCCGACCGCGCCCATGTACACCATCCCCTTCATGCTCTGGCGCTCGCCCCAGTGGCGTGCCGAGCATCCGCAGGATTTGGGTGCCAGCCTGGACCGGCCGTACAGCAGCTCCAGCTTCATCCACACCTGGGCGGACCTGGCCGGGCTCAGCTTCGATGACTTCGACCCCAGCCGCAGCCTGGTCAACGCCGCCTTCCAGCCGCGCCCGCTGCTGATTGGCGACCCCTACCAGCCCAAGGCACTGATCGATTTCAGCCTGATCAAGCCCAAGGCCAAGGCGCCTGACATGGAAGTGGTCAGTGGCGAACGAGAAGCTGCTGGCAGAAAGGGGCCACCGGGTTGACCGGCGGGGCGATTTTGTCTGTAGTTCGCCTTCGCCGAATTGCGGCATCAACGCCCCCCACTGCAAGGACACACCATGGCCGGAGCCAGCCTGCTGACCCTGATCGACGACATCGCGACCCTGCTCGATGACGTCTCGGTAATGACCAAAGTCGCCGCGAAGAAGACCGCCGGCGTGCTGGGCGATGACCTGGCCCTGAACGCCCAGCAGGTCAGCGGCGTACGTGCCGAGCGCGAGCTACCGGTGGTCTGGGCGGTGGCCAAGGGGTCGCTGGTGAACAAGGCGATCCTGGTACCGGCGGCCCTGCTGATCAGCGCCCTCGCGCCCTGGGCGGTGATCCCGCTGCTGATGCTGGGCGGTGCCTTCCTCTGCTTCGAGGGCTTCGAGAAGCTGGCGCACAAGTGGCTGCACAGCCATGAAGAGGATGAGCAGGCCCACACAGCGTTGGCCGAAGCCGTGGCCAACCCGGACGTGGACCTGGTGGCCATGGAGAAGGACAAGATCAAGGGCGCCATCCGTACGGACTTCATCCTCTCTGCCGAGATCATCGTCATCACCCTGGGCACCGTGTCCGATGCGGTGTTCGGCAAGCAGGTGGCGGTGCTCGTGGGCATCGCGCTGATCATGACCGTGGGCGTGTACGGGCTGGTGGCGGGCATCGTCAAGCTGGACGACCTCGGCTTCTACCTGGTACGCCGGGCCAGCTCGACGGCCCAGGCCATCGGCCGCGGCATCCTCGCCGCCGCGCCCTGGATGATGAAGGGCCTGTCGGTGCTGGGCACCGCCGCCATGTTCCTGGTGGGCGGCAGCATCATCCTCCACGGCATTCCCGCCGCTCACCACCTGCTGGAGCCGGTATTGGCCGCTGCTGGCGGCCTCTCCTGGCTGGTGCAGATCCTGATCGACGGCGTGGCGGGCATCGTCTCCGGCGCGCTGGCGCTGGCCGGGGTGAGCCTGGTGAAGAAAGTGCTGGGCGCCGTCAGGGGTTGATCGATTGCCCCGAAGCAGGTTCCCGGTGCGCGCGGCGCACCCTACGGGGTGGTGATTCGCTGCTCGGAGGTTGGTTGGGGCTGCTGCGCAGCCCTTGGCGATTGAAATCGTCCCCACAGGGAAAGCGCAGCGGCCAGATGCCGCGCGGACTGCGCCCTCTCCCTCGGGGAGAGGGTTGGGGTGAGGGCGAGTCGCTGCTCGGAGGTTGATTGGGGCTGCTGTGCAGCCCTTGGCGATTGAAATCGCCCCTACAGGGAAAGCGCGGCGGCCAGATGCCGCGCGGACTGCTCCCTCTCCCTCGGGGAGAGGGTTGGGGTGAGGGCCGTCAGTCTTTGGGCTTGAACGCGCAGTAGCCGGGGCGCGGGCCGATGCGCGGGTGGTTGCGGCAGGTTTCCGGGCGCTTGTCGTAGACGGTACACAGCCGGCTCTTGCGGTCGAGGAAGTAGCAGTCGTTGTTGCCCATGCGGGTGAGGGTGAAGATGCCGGACTTCTGGTTGAAGCGCTCTACCACGCCTTCCTTCATCAGCCTTTTCGCGATGTTCTTCGGCGGCTCGCCACGCTCGAACTCGGCCACCAGTTCCAGGCGGATCAGGTCACTCAGACGCGTTTCGACCGGCATGGTGCAGCAGCTGGAAACGCAGGCGTGGCACATGGTCTTTTCGTATTTGATCCAGGTGTCCGTCCGGTCGAGGTCGGCACCGACGATCATCATGGTCTTCATGGTCGGCGAGCAGGCAAGGGGAGAAGGGCGGGCATCATAGCGATGTCGGTGAAAAAGTGAACAGTTTCCCGTCGGGGAACATGAAATTTCCCTTTGTCTCTACAGATTTGTGCCGGCGTTGTGCTGAGCTGTAGGAATCTTCTGTGTCTGTGAGTCAGAACTGAGACGTCTCTTATTGGGGACGATACCGGTTCTCTTGTAGCTTCTAGCTGATACCGGTCGCGAGGAATGCGGCCAACCTGCCCAACCATCTGAGTAATCGCTGCATGCAATGGATCTTCATGCTGATTGGCCTGGCCTTCGGGGCCGGGATAGATGAAAGCGTCACGGGTGCCCTGCTCGGCGGCCTGATGGGCCTGGGGCTGGGGCAGGCCATTCGCCTCCAGTGGCTGACGCGGGAGAACGCCGAGCTGCGCAAGTCGCTGGCCAGCTTCGCCGCCCGTTTCGACAAGGGCACCCAGGCCATCCATGAGCGCCTGCTCAAGGTGGAACAGGGCAGGGCGCAGCCGGTTGAAGCAGCGCCTCCCGTTGCCGAACCGGCCACGCCTGTGGCACAGGCCGCGCCTGAACCGGCACCCGACGACAGCGAACTGGTCTGGGAACTGCCGGCTGACGTGCTGGAACAGCCCACTGCGGCGGCCGAACCGGCGCCCGAGCCTGCTCCTGCTGACGCCTGGGGCCAGGAAGCGCGCCCCGAGGCGCCACGCCGTGCGCCACCGATTCCCCCCAAGCCTCGCGAGCCCTCCCTGCTCGAACGGGGCTTTGCCGCCGCCCGCAACTGGCTGTTCGGTGGCAATACCGTGCTGCGCATCGGCGTTGTGCTGCTGTTCCTCGGCCTGGCCTTCCTGCTGCGCTACGCCACCGAAGGCATGGTGGTGCCGGTGGAGCTGCGTTACGCCGGGGTAGCGCTGGCCGCCATCGCGTTACTGGGGCTCGGCTGGTGGCTACGCCGACGCAATCCCAATTACGGCCTGATGCTTCAGGGCGCCGGGATCGCCGTGCTCTACCTGACGGTATTCGCGGCCATGCGCCTGCACCCGTTGCTGGACCCGAAAATGGCCTTCGGCCTGCTGGTGGCGGTCACCCTGTTTTCCGCGATCCTCGCGGTGGCGCAGGACGCCCTGGGCCTTGCAGCCGCTGCGGCGCTGGGTGGCTTTGCCGCGCCCATCCTCACCTCCAGCGGCAGCGGCGACCATGTGGCGCTGTTCAGCTATTTCGCGCTGCTCAATGCGGGCATCTTCGCCATCGCCTGGTTCAAGGCCTGGCGCCTGCTCAACCTGATCGGTTTCGTCGGCACCTTCGGCATCGGCTTCGCCTGGGGCCTGCGTTCCTATCGGCCGGAGCTCTTCGCCAGCACCGAGCCCTTCCTGGTGCTGTTCTTCCTGATGTACGTGGGCATCGGCCTGCTCTTCGCTCGGCGCAAACTGGCCGAAGCGACGGATGCGCCAGAGGAGCGCGGCGAGTTGCTGCGCTGGTCGGCGCGCCAGGCGGACACGGTGGACGGTACCGTGTTGTTCGGCCCGCCGATCATCGGTTTCGGCCTGCAGGTGGCGCTGATCCGCCATATCGAGTTCGGCACTGCCTTCAGCGCCCTTGCCCTCGGGCTGTTCTACATCGTCCTGGCGCGCATCCTGGCGGGCCGCACCGCTGGCCGCGCGTTGCTGCTGGTGGAAACCTGCCTGGCGCTGGGCGTGGTGTTCGGCAGTCTGGCGATTCCTCTGGGGTTGGATGCCCGCTGGACTTCCGCCGCCTGGGCGGTGGAAGGCGCCGGCATCTACTGGCTCGGCTTGCGCCAGGGCCGGCCGCTGGCGCGGGCGTTCGCCTTGCTGCTGCAGTTCGGCGCGGCGGTGGCTTTCCTCGGTGGGCTGCGGGCGGGCAGCTACACGTTGCTGGATGGCTCACCCCTGGGCGCGCTGATGCTGGGTACCGCGCTGCTGTTCGTGTTCTGGCAACTGCGCCGGGCACCTGCCGACGCGGCGACGGGGCTGGAGCAGCGCAGCGCGCCGGTATTCGCCTGTGCGGGGTTGGCGTTCCTCTACCTGATAGCGCCGCTTTGCTTTGCGGCCGAAGGCACGGCCATCGCCTGGGCGCTGGCGGGGTTGGCGACGATCTTCGTCGGACTGCGTCTGCTCTCCCGCGCGTTCCTGTTCAGCGCTTTCGCGGTGCAGTTGCTCGGTGGCGCGATCTTCCTGCTCGATCTGGACGGTTCCGGCCTTGGCAGCGGTGCCGTGCCGGGGTGGCGCGGGTTGCTGGTGGCGTCGCTCATCGGCCTGGCGCTGATCGCCGGGATGCTGCTGGCCGCCCGTCACCCGCTGGCGCGTGCGGATGTGCGGCTGCTGCGGAGCCTGTCGCTGGTGCTGCTGGCGGGGCTGGCCTTCGTCAACCTGGCGGTGCTGTTCGTGCTGCCCTGGCGTACCGCAGGCGCGGTGTGGGCGGGCAGCGGTCTGTTGATTCTCTGGCTCAGCCTGTATCTGCAACAGCGCGCGGCGTTCTGGTTTGGCCTGTTCCTGCAGCTCCTGGCCGGTTTCAGCTTCCTGGCGGTGAGTCCGCTGTTGCTGGGCGAGCTGAGTGGTGAAGACCTGAGCCCGCTGGCCCATGCCGGTTTCTGGACGCCGGCGGTGCTGGCGCTGGCGGCCTTCGTCGGTGCCTGGCGCCTGCAACGGGCTGCTCGGGCGGAGGTGGCCATGGGTGGCCTCAGCCTCGCGCACCTGGCGCAGCTGCTGCTGGCCTGGAGTGCCGGCTGGTGGGCAATGGCCTGGCTGGCGGAGATCGGCCGTTTCGCCGCGCCCGAATTACAGGTGCCTCTGGCCTTGCTGCTGGCGTCCGCGAGCGCAGCCTTCACCACTTGGCTGGCCGGCCGCGAACAATGGCGTGCCCTGGCGCTGCTGTGCCTGGCGCTGGCCCCGGCTGGGGTGGTGGCGCTGGGGGTGGCCTGGGAGCCGCAATACCACCCGGCGGCGAGCTTTGGCTGGGCAGGCTGGGGCGCGCTGTTCGTCGTGCACCTGCTGGCGCTGCGCAGGCTGGATGGGCTCCTGCCCGGCGGCGCGCGCAGCGCCTCCCATGTGCTGGCATGCTGGCTGCTGCTCGGCGTGCTGGCGCTGGAACTCCGCTACCTGCTGATGCTGTTGTCCGAGCAGTACAACGCCTGGCGCTGGCTGGGCTGGGCGCTGCTGCCGAGTGCCTGGCTGCTGCTGGTGGCCTTGCGTCCGCGCCTGCCCTGGCCGGTGGCGGCCTATCCACGGGAATACCGCCTGTGGGCCTCGCTGCCGCTGGCACTGCTGATGCTGGCCTGGTTCTGGATCGCCAACGCCTGGAGCGATGGCGCCGCGGAGCCGCTGCCCTATCTGCCGCTGCTCAATCCGCTGGAATTGGGCCTGCTGTTCGCGCTGCTGGGCGTCTACCTCTGGGTGCGCGACTGCCTGCCCCGGTTCGACCTGCCTGAGCTGCCGGCCTGGCCGATCCAGGGTGTGGCGGGTGTTTCGTTGTTCGCCCTGGCCACGGCGGCGGTATTCCGTTGCGCGCATCACTGGGGCGGTGTGCCGTACCAACTGGAGGCGCAGCTGGATTCCATGCTGGTGCAGGCCGGGTTGTCCATCGTCTGGACCAGCATCGCCCTCGGCCTGATGGTGGTCGGCCACCTGCGTGCCTGGCGCCAGCTCTGGCTGGTGGGTGCGGTGCTGATCGCGCTGGTGGTGGCCAAGCTGTTCTTCGTCGAACTGGGCAACCGCGGTGGCCTGGAGCGCATCGTGTCTTTCATCGGCGTCGGCGTCCTGCTGCTGATCGTCGGCTACTTCGCGCCGCTGCCGCCCAGGCGCGCGGAACCTGAACAGGAGCGGGTCAACGCATGATCGATTTGTCTTCCCTGCGCCGCCCCGGCCTGGCCCTGCTGGCTGGCCTGGGGTTGCTCTGCCAGCCGCTGCTCGCCGCCGAGCAACCCGAGGATTTCACCACCCGCGTCGAACTGCGCGTGGAAGGCCAGGGGCCCTGGTATCGCTTGGACATGCCCATGGCCGTGCATTTCGCCGCGCGCCATGCCGACCTGCGCGACCTGCGGGTGTTCAACGCCGAGGGTGAGGCCCTGGCCTACGCCCTGACCCGCAGCAGCGCCAGTGAGCGTCGTGCCCGTCATGAACATCCGTTGCGCTGGTTCCCCCTGCACGGCTCCACCGAGAGCGCGGCAGGGTTGCCCAGTGTGCGGGTTGAGCGCAGCACCACGGGGACGGTGGTGCAGGTGGTGCCGGAGAGCCCGGCTTCGGCTGGCGAGCAATTGCGCGGCTGGCTACTGGACGCGAGCGGCGTGCAGGCGCCCCTGGAGAAACTCAGCCTGGACTGGAGCGGTGGTGGCGAAGGCTTCCAGCGTTTCAGCATCGAGGCCAGCGATGACCTGCAGCATTGGGAAGCCTGGGGCGATGGCCAGGTGGCCCGGCTGTCCTTTGCCGATCAACGCATCGACCAGCGCGAAGTGACCTTGCCGGGACGACCGGCGCGCTATCTGCGCCTGCTCTGGCAGAGTCCGCGGCAAGCCCCGGAACTGACCGCCGTGAAGGTGGTGAGCGCCAGCCGCGAGAGCCTGCCGGCGTCGATGGCCTGGTCGGCACCGCTGGAGCCGGTCAGCAGCAAGGATGGCCAGTACCTCTGGGACCTGCCCCTAGGGCTGCCCATCGAGCGTCTGCGCATTGCCGTGGAGCGTCCCGGAAGCCTGTTGCCGATACAGGTGGAGGCGCGTCGTGACGGCGCTCCGCAATGGCAGCCGCTGGCCTCGGGCCTGCTCTACCGCCTGCCCCAGGACGGCAAGGAAGTGGCCCAGGAGGAACTGGACCTGCCGGGCTGGATGGCGGTCAAGCAGCTGCGCCTGACGGTGGACCAGCGCGCCGGCGGTTTCGGCCAGCAGGTGCCCCGCCTGGAGGTGGGCATGCATGCCACCCAGGTGGTGTTCCTCGCCCGTGGCAACCCGCCGTTCACCCTGGCGCTGGGCAATGCCGAGGCCAGCCGAACGGAGCTGCCCCTGGCCACGCTGGTGCCGGGCTTCGACGCTTCCAGCCTGGAGAAGATGGGGCGCGCCGAGGCGGTGGCGATACCGGCGCAGGTCGGCGAACATCCGGCGGAGCGGCAGACTGCCGAGCAGGTCGTCTGGAAGCGCGTCGGCCTCTGGGCCGTGCTGCTGTTGGGCGTCGGCTTGCTGGGCGTCATGGCGTTCAGCCTGCTGCGCCGGCCGGCCGCTCGTTCCTGATGGGTGACGCGGCTCGCAGGCGGAAGTGGTGGCGTTTTGATGTATCTTTGTTCCGTCATTCCACGGGCTGCAGCAGACGGCCCTTATTCAGGTCAGGACGGCCAGTGACCAGCCTCAAACAGTTCCACTTCGTTGCCTCGCTTGCCAGGCTCCCCGGAGCCCGGCGATGAACACCTGCCTGACCGGTGGCTGGAGCTTCAGCTGGCCGGTGGCGCTGACCCTCGCGGTCGGCATCGGGGTGATCCTCATGGCGCGTTGGGTGAGCCGCCAGCGCCACTTCCCCGGTCGCGAGAGCTTCATCGTCCTGCATGCCGGCATCTGCTGGTGGCTCGCCGCAGCGGGGCTGGAGCTTGCAGCACAAGGTCCGCAGTGCAAGGTGTTCTGGGCCAGCATGGCGTGGCCGGGGATCATCGGTGTGCCGACCTTCTGGGCGGTGTTTCTCTGGCAGTTCGTCAACAGCACCCGTGAACCTCTGACGCTGCGCGGCTTCCTGCTGCTGGGCATCGGCCCGCTGGTCGCCTCGGCCATGGCCCTGAGCAACCCCTGGCACCAGCTGTTCTACGGCCCCGGCACGCTGCCGGTGGACGACAGCCTGGGCGCGGCGATCCGCTATGACCACGGCCCGCTGTTCGATGCCGTGGCCATCTATGTCTACGTCTTCATGATCTTCTGCCTGGCCGTGGTGACCCGCGCCGCCCTGGCCAGCCACGGCCTGCACCGACGGCACTACCTGGCCTTCGTGCTGGTCACCTGCGTGCCCTGGGGCGCCAACCTGAGCTATGTGGTCTACGGCTGGACCCTGTTCGGTTTCGATCCCACGCCATTCAGCTTCGCCTTCACCTTGGTGGCCTTCGCCTGCCTGATCCTCGGTGTACGCCTGTTCGATCTGCTGCCGGTCGCGCGTCACCTGCTGCTGGAGGAACTGCCCGACCCGGTGCTGGTGGTCGACCCGCAGCGCCGGGTGATCGACGCTAACCCCGCCGCGCTGGAACTGGCCGGGCAGTCCGCCTCCTGGCAGGGCACGACCCTGTCCAATTGGCCGGTCTACGGCGTGGAACTGAACGCGATGCTGACGGCGGGAGAGAAGGAGATGCTGCTGATCCCGGCCAGCTCCTCGCGCTATTTCGAGGTGCGCTCCCGCGATATCGAGCGGGTGACCCGGAGCGGTACCTTCATCCTCGGGCAGATGTTCTACCTGCGTGACATCACCGAGCGCCATTGCAGCGAACTCAAGCTGGCCGAGGCGCTGGCCACCAGCGAGGAACGCCTGCGCACCATCACCCGCCTGCACGAACAGTTGCAGGAGCAGGCCCTGCGCGATCCGCTGACCGGCCTCTACAACCGCCGCCATCTGGGCGAACTGTTCGCCCGCGAGCTGACCCGCAGCCAGCGCGAGCGCACGCCCATTTCCCTGGCGCTGATCGACCTCGATCACTTCAAGCAGCTCAATGACCGCCACGGCCACCTGGTGGGCGACGACGTGCTGCGCGCCGTGGCTATCCACCTGACGGGCAACCTGCGTGGCAGCGATGCCGTGTTCCGCATCGGCGGCGAAGAATTCCTCCTCCTCCTGCCCGGCGCCGCCGGCGATGAGGCATTCGCCCGCCTGCAGACGCTTTGCCAGGCGCTGGCTGGCCAGCCGCTGCCCACCCGCGAGGGACCGCTGTCGGTGACCCTCTCCGCCGGCCTGGCCGTCTGGCCGGCCCAGGGGCAGACGCTGGAGGAGCTGATGCAGGTCGCAGACGCCGCGCTGTACGACGCCAAGCGCAACGGCCGGAACCAGGTGCGGCGACTGGCTGCTACAGGTGCCGACTGACGGCTGAACCAGTGGCCGAGACCGGCGTCAGATAAATTCGCAGCCCCTGTCAGGCTGTCATTACCGCCATTTCAGCGCCTTCCATCCCGCTGAGAGGCATTGCGAAACGACTCGCGCTAAACTGCGCGCATTTTTCCACCCTCCGGAGCCATTTCATGTCCCGCGTTACCCTGAGTCGCTACCTGATCGAGCAGACCCGAAGCCACAACACTCCTGCCGATCTGCGCTTCCTCATCGAGGTCGTCGCGCGCGCCTGCAAGGAAATCAGCCATGCGGTGTCCAAGGGCGCGCTGGGCGGCGTGCTCGGCAGCATGGGCACCGAGAACGTGCAGGGCGAAGTGCAGAAGAAGCTGGACGTGATGTCCAACGAAATCCTGCTGGAAGCCAACGAGTGGGGCGGCCACCTGGCCGGCATGGCGTCCGAGGAAATGGACAACGCCTACCAGATCCCCGGCAAGTACCCCAAGGGTGCCTACCTGCTGGTATTCGACCCGCTGGACGGCTCCTCCAACATCGACGTCAACGTGTCGGTGGGCACCATCTTCTCGGTGCTGCGTTGCCCCGAGCAACACCTCTCGCAGAACGACGCCCTCAACGAGCAGGCCTTCCTGCAGCCGGGCACCAAGCAGGTTGCTGCCGGCTACGCCATCTACGGTCCGCAGACCATGCTGATGCTGACCCTGGGCGACGGCGTGAAGGGCTTCACCCTGGATCGCGAGCTGGGCTCCTTCGTGCTCACCCACGACAACATCCGCGTGCCGGAAACCACCGCCGAGTTCGCCATCAACATGTCCAACCAGCGTCACTGGGAAGCCCCGGTGAAGCGCTACGTCAGCGAGATGCTGGCCGGCAAGGAAGGCGTCCTGGGCAAGAACTACAACATGCGCTGGATCGCCTCCATGGTGGCCGACGTGCACCGCATCCTGACCCGCGGCGGCATCTTCATGTACCCCTGGGATGCCCGTGAGCCGGAGAAGCCCGGCAAGCTGCGCCTGATGTACGAAGCCAACCCGATGTCCTTCATCATCGAGCAGGCCGGCGGCGCCTCCACCGATGGCCGTCAGCGCATCCTCGACATCCAGCCCAACTCCCTGCACCAGCGCGTGCCGGTCTTCCTGGGTTCCAAGGAAGAAGTCGCCCGCGTCACCGGTTACCACCAGGAGTAACCCATGCAGCCCTGGCAGCCGTTGCTGGACTGGTGGTTCGGACCTGAGGCCTCCGCCAGTCAGACCGCCGCGGCGCGCCACGGGTTGTGGTTCGGCAAGAAGGACCATCAGGATGCCGAGGCCCGCGAGCGCTTCGGCGGCCTGGTGGAACAGGCCCTGGACGGTGGTCTTGCCGACTGGGCCGACCAGCCGGATGGCTGGCTGGCGCTGGTCGTGCTGCTGGACCAGCTGCCGCGCATGATTTTCCGCAACGACCCCCGTGGCTTCGCCGGCGACGCCCGCGCCCAGGCGCTGGTTGCCGAGGGCCTGGCTCGTGGCCTGGACCGGCATCTCAGCCCGATTCGCCAGGTGTTCATCTACCTGGTGCTGGAACACGCCGAAGACCTGGCCAGCCAGGAGCGCGCGCTGTACCGCTACCGCCTGCTGCTGGATGGTGCCGACACCGCCGAGCGGTCGCTGTTCGAGAACTTCCTCGATTTCTCCGAGCGCCATCGGGTGGTCATCGCCCGATTCGGTCGTTTTCCCCATCGCAATGCCGTTCTCGGTCGCCCTTCCAGCGACGAAGAAAGCGCATTTCTGCGGGAACCCGGTTCGCGCTTCTAGAATCGAATGGAACAATATTGCGACCCGCCCTCTCTGGCGGGCCGTATTCCATCCGCCAAGGAGTGCTTCATGTCGCTGCGTACCCTCGCCCTCTTGTCCTGCTGCCTGGTGCTGGCCGCCTGCAACAAGCTCAACCAGGAGAACTATTCCAAGCTCAAGTCCGGCATGACCAAGGCCGAAGTGGAGCAGCTGCTCGGCAGCCCGACCGAGTGCTCCGGCGCCGTTGGCTTCACCAGCTGCACCTGGGGCGATGAGAAGACCTTCGTCAGCGTGCAGTACGCCGGCGAGAAGGTGCTGATGTTCTCCGGAAAGGGGCTCAAGTGAAGCGTGCAGCTGCGCTGTTGGCCGCCCTGGTGCTGGCCGGCTGCGCCAGCCATGGCGAAGCGCCCGTGCCGCCTCGCACCGTGTCGGGGGTGGACCTCACGCGCTACCAGGGCACCTGGTACGAATTGGCGCGGCTGCCGATGTTCTTCCAGCGCGGCTGCGCCCAGTCCGAAGCACACTACGACCTGCGGGACGACGGCAGCCTGGGCGTGCTGAACCGCTGCCGGACCCTCGATGGGAGCTGGAAAGAGGCGCAGGGCAATGCCAAGCCCCAGGTGGAAGGACGCACCGATAAGCTCTGGGTGCGTTTCGACAACTGGTTCTCCCGGCTCCTGCCGGGTGTCGCCAAGGGTGAGTACTGGGTGTTGTACCTGGACGACGACTACCGTACCGCCGTGGTGGGCCATCCGGATCGCAAGTATCTCTGGCTGCTGTCGCGCACGCCGGTGGTGTCAGAGAAGACCCGCGAGCAACTGCTGGAAGTGGCGGAAGAGCAGGGGTATGACACCGACCTGCTGATCTGGCGCACGCCGGACAGCGCCCTCACCCCCAGCCCCTCTCCCTGAAAGGGAGAAGGGAGTTTGTTCGTGCCGACGGCAGGTTCAATGCCTGGATGGACGCGGAGTAGCCGGTGAGCATTGCGGTGTCAGGCGCGAGTCACCCCTCTCCTCTTCGGGGAGAGGGGCCGGGGGTGAGGGGAACGGGTCAGCGCAGGACTTCTCGCAACACCCCGGCAAAGGCCTTCGCGGTTTCCGCTTCGGCCGCATGCCGGCCATCTCGCACTACCCACTTGCCGGCCACCATTACATCGCGCACCTGGCGGTCGCCGCCGGCGAACAGCCAGCGGTTGAGCAGCGCGTCGCCTTCGGCGGTGGCGAGATAGGGGTCGTTGCCGTCCAGCACCAGCCAGTCCGCGCGCTTGCCTTCGGCGAGGGCGCCCACGGGCTGCCCCAGGGCCTGGGCGCCGCCGGTCAGGGCGGCATCGAACAGGGTGCGGCCGACCTGTGGCTGGTCGGCGCCATAGAGGCGGTTGCGGCGCTGGTCGCGCAGGCGCTGGCCGTATTCAAGCCAGCGCAGTTCTTCCACCACGCTCACCGAGACATGGCTGTCGGAACCGATGCCCAGGCGGCCGCCCCGGGCGAGGAAGTCCACCGCCGGGAAGATGCCGTCGCCGAGGTTGGCTTCGGTGGTCAGGCACAGCCCGGCCACCGCGCCGCTGGACGCCATGGCGACCACTTCGTCCGGCTCGGCGTGGGTGGCATGGACCAGGCACCAGCGCTCATCCACCGGGGCATTCTCGTAAAGCCACTGCAACGGCCGGCGGCCACTCCAGGCGAGGCAGTCGTCCACTTCCTTCTGTTGCTCGGCGATGTGGATATGGATGGGACGCGAGCCCTGTTCCGCCGCCAGAACCGCATTGATCTGTTCAGGCGTCACCGCGCGCAGCGAGTGGAAGCACAGGCCCAGCTGCTGGTTCGGCCGGCGGGCAATTTCCGCGTGCAGGCGTTCCTGCAGGGCCAGGTAGCTGTCGGTGCTGTTGATGAAGCGGCGCTGCCCATCATTCGGTGACTGTCCGCCAAAGCCGGCGTGGCTATAGAGCACCGGCAGCAGGGTCATGCCGATGCCGGCGTCGACAGCGGCCTGGCTGACCCGCAGGGAGAGTTCGGCCGGGTCGGCGTAGCGGCGGCCGTCGGCATCGTGGTGTACGTAATGGAACTCGGCGACGCTGGTGTAACCGGCCTTGAGCATCTCGATATAGAGCTGCCGGGCGATGATTTCCACCTGCTCCGGATCGAGCCGGCCCACCAGCCGGTACATCAGGTCGCGCCAGGTCCAGAAGCTGTCGTTGGGGTTGCCCGCCACTTCGGCAAGGCCGGCCATGGCGCGCTGGAAGGCGTGGGAGTGCAGGTTCGGCATGCCCGCCAGAACCGGTCCCTGGAGGCGTTCGGCGCCTTCTCCGCTGGCATCGGCCAGCAACTTTTCGATCCGGCCGTCGGAAGAAACTTCGAAGCGGACATTGCGAGCCCAGCCTTGCGGCAGCAGGGCGCGTTCTGCGAAGAAAGCGGACATGATGAGGCACCGGGGGTGGGTTGTTTTATTTGTATATACATATACAGACGTTTATGGGTAACGTAAACTCACGTCAGTCGCGCACTTGTCTGGAATTGTCGAATCCGGTACATGCCGGAGGCGGGCAGCCGGTTCGGGGCTACGCCTGTTTGCCATCCAGGGTCCTGCCTCTTCGCCGACAAGGAGATTCCCGTGCCCAGTTCGCCCAACGCACCGTCTTCGCTGGCCGCCCAGATAGGGGAGGCCCCTGCGCCCCTGTATGCGCGTGTCAAACAGATGATCAGCCAGCAGATCCAGAGTGGAGCCTGGCCGCCGCATTATCGGGTGCCTTCCGAGAGCGAGCTGGTCAACGAGCTGGGGTTCAGCCGCATGACCATCAACCGCGCCCTGCGCGAGCTGACCGCCGAAGGCTTGCTGGTGCGCATGCAGGGCGTCGGCACCTTCGTCGCTGAGCCTAAAGGCCAGTCGGCCCTGTTCGAAGTGCACAACATCGCTGAAGAAATCGCCCAGCGTGGCCATCGCCATCACTGCGTGGTGGTCAGCCTGTTGGACGAAGTGGCCGGCCCGGAGCGGGCGCTGGCGCTCGACCTGCGTGAAGGACAACGCGTATTCCACTCGCGCATCGTGCACTTCGAGAACGATGTGCCGGTGCAGATCGAAGACCGCTTTGTGAATCCCTCGGTCGCCCCCGATTACCTGAAGCAGGACTTCACTAGCCAGACGCCTTACGCCTACCTGTCGCAGGTAGCACCGCTCACCGAAGGCGAGCACGTGGTGGAAGCCATCCTGGCCGACGCCGATGAATGCAAGCTGCTGCAGATCGAGCGCGGCGAGCCCTGCCTGCTGATTCGCCGTCGCACCTGGTCCGGGCGCAATACCGTGACCAGCGCGCGCCTGCTCTACCCCGGTTCCCGCTATCGCCTCGAAGGACGTTTCGGTTCATGAGCCAATCCCGTCTGCTGCGTTCCGCCGACTACCCCCGTATGCCGTGGAAGAACGGCACGGGTTCCACCCTGGAGATCGCCCGCGACGCGGGTGATGGACTCGACGGCTTCGGCTGGCGGTTGTCCATTGCCGATGTCGGCGAGTCCGGCGGCTTCTCTGCCTTCACCGGTTATCAGCGGGTGATCACCGTTCTGGAAGGCGCCGGCATGCGCCTGGAAGTGGATGGCCAGCGTTCCCGCGATCTCACCACCCTGGACGCCTTCGCATTCGATGGCGGTAGCACGGTGCAGTGCGAGCTGGTCGATGGGCCGATCCGCGATTTCAACCTCATCTACTCGCCCAAGCGTTACTCCGCTCGTCTGCAGTGGCTGCGGGCGGACGGCGGGCTCAAGCTGTTTTCTTCTGCAAGCACCGTGCTGCTGTTCGCCGCTGAGTCGGGCGTCAGCCTCACCTTTGATGGCCAGCGCTCCGAAGTGCTGGGCCAACATGACTGCCTGCATCTGGAAACCACCGGCGCACTGGCCGAGCTGAAGCTGGATGGCACGGGCGCGTGCTGCCTGATCGAGCTGACGCCGCGCTAAGGCACACGGCCAATTCATTTGTAGGGGCGAATTCATTCGCCAAGCAGGCCTGCCGTAGGTTGGGCAGAGGAACGAAGCCCAACGTGCGGGGTGACCGTGAGCGTTGGGCTTCGCATAGCTCAGCCGCAACCTACAAAAGCCAGGTAGGGACCTGAGTTTGTTGTAGGGTCCGGGCACGACCGCGCCACAGGGTCTAAACCTAATCCTGTCGCCCGTTTTGCCTACCGGAGTCGTCCATGCCCCGCCACAGCGTTCTCGCTGCCATCGTCCTGTCCCTGGTCCTGCCGGCTTCGCTGGAGGCCGAAGCCGCTGAATGCCCTTATCCCAAGCCCGTGGTGCTGGCCGGGTTGAACTGGGAAAGCGGCATGTTCGCCACCGAAGTACTGCGGGTGCTGCTGGAGAAGGGGTACGGCTGCAAGACCGACGTGCTGCCCGGTAACACCCTGACCATGGAAAACGCGCTGCGGCAGAACGATATCCAGGTAATCGCCGAGCAGTGGGCCGGGCGCAGCGAACTATGGCGCAAGGCCGAAGCGGCCGGTGAAGTCTTCGCCGTCGGTGAGCCGGTGAAGGGCGCCACCGAGGGCTGGTGGGTGCCGGAATATCTGGTGAAAGGGGAGGGCGCACCTGCTGCCGGACTCCGCTCGGTCAGCGACCTGCCGCGCTTCAAGGCGCTGTTCAAGGACCCTGAATCCCCCGGCAAGGGCCGCTTCTACAACTGCCCCACCGGCTGGACCTGCGAAGGGGTCAACAGCCAGAAGCTCAAGGCCTATGGCCTGGAAGACAGCTACGTGAACTTTCGCACCGGGACCGGCCCGGCGCTGGATGCGGCCATCAGCTCGGCGATCCGCCAGCAGCAGCCGATTCTCTTCTACTACTGGTCGCCGACGCCGCTGATGGGACGTTACAAGCTGGTGCAGCTGGAGGAGCCCCCCTTCGACCAGAAGGCCTGGGAAACCCTGATCGACCCCAACAACCCGAAGCCCATTGGCACCCGCTCGTTGCCGGCGAAGATCTCAATCGGCGTTTCCCGCGACCTGCGCGACAAGGCGCCGGCGCTGGTTCAGGCGTTCTCGAAGGTGGAAATCCCGCTGCCGCTGTTCAATGGCATCCTCGCGCGGATGTCCGAGGAGCACGCCGATGCGGGGCCCGTGGCGGATGCCTTCTTCCGTGAGCACCGGGAAATCTGGTCGACCTGGGTGCCCGCGGATGTCGCTCAACACCTCGATGCTTCCCTGAAGTAACTGTTACCTAATACCCCACTTCGGCGCACGCTCGCTTCGAAATCGGGCATTTCTGGTGCGCGGTAACAGCGTTCTTCCCCCCTCCCTGCTTTACTTGTCTATACATCTTCATGTTGGAAGCCCTTGTGCCACGGGGCTTTTCCCTGCCTGTGCCAATTGTCCATGAGGATTTGGCCTCTTGCTTGCATATGCTTGTATGTACAAGCTTATATGTGTGCAGATGTGCGCTGCTTTTCCCGCGCAGTCAGGCAGTAACGCTGCCCACCGCTACCACCCTACGAGGAGCCAGGCATGACCAAATTCCGTGACACCGAGATCCGCGCCCCGCGTGGCAACAAGCTGAACGCCAAGAGCTGGCTGACCGAAGCGCCGCTGCGCATGCTGATGAACAACCTCGACCCCGAGGTGGCGGAGAACCCGAAGGAACTGGTGGTCTACGGCGGCATCGGTCGCGCGGCGCGCAACTGGGAGTGCTACGACAAGATCGTCGAGACCCTGAAAGAACTGAACGAAGACGAAACCCTGCTGGTGCAGTCCGGCAAGCCGGTCGGCGTGTTCAAGACCCACGCCAACGCCCCGCGCGTGCTGATCGCCAACTCCAACCTGGTGCCGCACTGGGCCACCTGGGAACACTTCAACGAGCTGGACGCCAAGGGCCTGGCCATGTACGGCCAGATGACCGCCGGCAGCTGGATCTACATCGGCAGCCAGGGCATCGTCCAGGGCACCTATGAAACCTTCGTCGAAGCCGGTCGCCAGCACTACAACGGCAACCTGACCGGCAAGTGGGTCCTGACCGCGGGCCTCGGCGGCATGGGCGGCGCCCAGCCCCTGGCCGCGACCCTGGCTGGCGCCTGCTCGCTGAACATCGAATGCCAGCAGACCAGCATCGACTTCCGCCTGCGCAGCCGCTATGTCGACGAGCAGGCCATCGACCTGGACGACGCCCTGGCGCGCATCGCCAAGTACACCAGCGAGGGCAAGGCCATCTCCATCGCCCTGCTGGGCAACGCTGCTGAAATCCTGCCGGAACTGGTGCGCCGTGGTGTACGCCCGGACATGGTCACCGACCAGACCAGCGCCCACGATCCGCTGAACGGTTACCTGCCGATCGGCTGGACCTGGGAACAGTACCGTGACCGCGCGCAAACCGAGCCGGCTGCCGTGGTCAAGGCTGCCAAGCAGTCCATGGCCGTGCACGTGAAGGCCATGCTGGATTTCCAGAAGCAGGGCGTTCCGACCTTCGACTACGGCAACAACATCCGTCAAATGGCCAAGGAAGAGGGCGTGGCCAACGCCTTCGACTTCCCAGGCTTCGTTCCGGCCTACATCCGTCCGCTGTTCTGCCGCGGCATCGGCCCGTTCCGTTGGGCTGCCCTGTCCGGTGATCCGCAGGACATCTACAAGACTGACGCCAAGGTCAAGGAACTGATCCCGGACGATGCCCACCTGCACCGCTGGCTGGACATGGCCCGCGAACGCATCAGCTTCCAGGGCCTGCCGGCACGTATCTGCTGGGTCGGCCTGGGCCTGCGCGCCAAGCTCGGCCTAGCCTTTAACGAAATGGTCCGCAGCGGTGAACTGTCCGCCCCGATCGTCATCGGCCGCGACCACCTGGACTCCGGCTCGGTATCCAGCCCGAACCGCGAAACCGAAGCCATGCAGGACGGTTCCGATGCCGTTTCCGACTGGCCGCTGCTCAACGCCCTGCTGAACACCGCCAGCGGTGCCACCTGGGTGTCGCTGCACCACGGCGGCGGTGTGGGCATGGGCTTCTCCCAGCACTCGGGCATGGTGATCGTCTGCGACGGCACTGATGAAGCCGCCGCGCGCATCGCCCGCGTGCTGACCAACGACCCTGGCACCGGCGTGATGCGTCATGCCGATGCCGGTTACCAGATCGCCATAGACTGCGCTCGTGAGCAGGGCCTGAACCTGCCGATGATTGGCAAAGGAGCCTGAGTGTGAATTCGCTGAACCTCAAACCCGGAACCCTGACCCTGGCGCAGCTGCGCCAGGCCTTCCACGCCCCCGTGCGCGTGGCCCTGGATGCCAGCGCCGGCGCGGCCATCGATGCCAGCGTCGCCTGCGTCGAGAACATCATTGCCGAAGGCCGCACCGCTTACGGCATCAACACCGGTTTCGGTCTCCTGGCCTCGACCCGCATCGCCCCAGCCGACCTGGAAAAGCTGCAGCGTTCGCTGGTGCTGTCCCACGCCGCTGGTGTCGGCGAGGCGCTGGATGACGCCATGGTGCGCCTGATCATGCTGCTGAAGGTGAACAGCCTGGCCCGTGGCTTCTCCGGCATCCGCCGCAAGGTGATCGACGCCCTGGTGGCGCTGATCAACGCCGAGGTCTACCCGCACATCCCGCTGAAGGGCTCGGTGGGCGCCTCCGGCGACCTGGCACCGCTCGCGCACATGTCCCTGCTGCTGCTGGGCGAGAGCAAGGCCCGTCACAAGGGCCAGTGGCTGCCGGCCACCGAGGCCCTGGCGATTGCCGGTCTGGAGCCGCTGACCCTGGCCGCGAAGGAGGGCCTGGCCCTGCTCAACGGTACCCAGGTTTCCACCGCCTACGCCCTGCGTGGCCTGTTCGAGGCCGAGGACCTGTTTGCAGGCGCCACAGTCTGCGGCGGCCTCAGCGTCGAAGCCATGCTCGGTTCCCGCTCGCCCTTCGATGCGCGCATCCACCTTGCCCGTGGTCAGCGCGGCCAGATCGACGTCGCCGCTGCCTACCGCGACCTGCTCACCGCCAGCAGCGAGATTGCCCGTTCCCACGAGAAGTGCGACAAGGTGCAGGACCCCTATTCCCTGCGCTGCCAGCCGCAGGTCATGGGCGCCTGCCTGACCCAACTGCGCCAGGCCGCCGAAGTGCTGGCGATCGAGTCCAACGCGGTATCCGACAACCCGCTGGTGTTCGCCGAGGAAGGTGATGTGATTTCCGGCGGCAACTTCCACGCCGAGCCGGTGGCCATGGCGGCCGACAACATTGCCCTGGCCATCGCCGAGATCGGTTCGCTGTCCGAGCGTCGTATCTCGCTGATGATGGACATGCACATGTCCCAGCTGCCGCCTTTCCTGGTGGAAAACGGCGGGGTCAACTCCGGCTTCATGATCGCCCAGGTCACCGCCGCCGCCCTGGCCAGCGACAACAAGGCCCTGGCCCATCCGGCCAGCGTCGACAGCCTGCCCACCTCGGCCAACCAGGAAGACCACGTGTCCATGGCGCCGAACGCCGGCAAGCGCCTCTGGGCCATGGCCGACAACGTGCGCGGCATCCTTGCCATTGAATGGCTGGGCGCCTGCCAGGGCCTGGACTTCCGTACTGGCCTGAAGAGTTCGCCGAAGCTGGAAGAAGCCCGCGGCCTGCTGCGCGCCAAGGTCCCCTACTACCAGGAAGACCGCTTCTTCGCGCCGGACATCGAGACCGCCAGCGACCTGCTCGCCAGCGGCTGCCTGAACGCACTCGTACCGGTGGGCCTGCTGCCCAGCTTCTGACGCAATCCGGCCGCCCCTGGGGAGGGGCGGCCGTCACCCAGTGCACGACAAGAACAATGAGGAGTGCAGAGGAATGACGACTCAACCCGGACTGCAGCGCGGCCTCAGCGCGCGGCACATCCGTTTCATGGCCCTCGGGTCGGCTATCGGCACCGGTCTGTTCTACGGTTCCGCATCGGCCATCAAGATGGCCGGGCCGGCGGTTCTGCTGGCCTATCTGATCGCCGGTGCGGCGGTCTACATGGTGATGCGCGCGCTGGGTGAGATGGCCGTGCACAACCCGGTGGCCGGGTCGTTCGGCCAGTACTCGAGCAGCTACATCGGCCCGCTGGCCGGCTTCATCACTGGCTGGACCTACGCGTTCGAGATGATCATCGTCTGCCTCGCGGACGTGACGGCGTTCGGCATCTACATGGGCTTCTGGTTCCCTGACGTGCCGCGCTGGATCTGGGTCCTGTCCATCATCTTCTTCATCGGCGCGCTGAACCTGTGCAGCGTGAAGGTGTTCGGCGAACTGGAATTCTGGCTGTCCCTACTCAAAGTCAGCGCCATCGTGGCGATGATCCTGGCTGGCCTCGGCATCATGTTCTTCGGCTTCGGCCTGGCAGAAGGCGCCGCCGCTACCGGCGTGCACAACCTGTGGGAGCACGGCGGCTTCATGCCCAACGGCATCAGCGGCCTGATCGCCTCCTTCGCCGTGGTGGTGTTCGCCTTCGGTGGCATCGAGATCATCGGCGTCACCGCCGGCGAGGCCAAGGACCCGCAGCGCGTGCTGCCTCGCGCGATCAACGCCGTGCCCATGCGCATCCTGCTGTTCTACGTGCTGACCCTATTCGTGCTGATGTCGATCTTCCCCTGGCCGCAGATTGGCAGCCAGGGCAGCCCCTTCGTGCAGATCTTCGACAGCCTGGGCATCAGCTCGGCGGCTGCCATCCTCAACATCGTGGTCATTTCCGCAGCCGTTTCCGCCATCAACAGCGACGTGTTCGGTGCTGGCCGCATGCTCTACGGCATGGCCCGCCAGGGTCAGGCACCGGCTGGCTTCGCGAAGGTTTCCCGCCAAGGCGTGCCCTGGTTGACGGTGGTGGTGATGGGTGTCTCGCTGCTGATTGGCGTAGTGCTGAATTACTTGATCCCGGAGAACGTGTTCCTGCTGATCGCGTCCATCGCCACCTTCGCCACCGTCTGGGTCTGGCTGATGATCCTGCTGGCCCAGGTCGGTATGCGTCGCGGCATGAGCGCGAAGGAAGTGGCCGGACTGAAATTCCCGGTGCCCCTGTGGCCCGCCGCGCCGGCCGCCGCTATCGGCTTCATGCTGTTCGTCTTCGCGGTGCTCGGTTATTTCCCGGACACCCAGGCAGCCCTCTGGGTCGGCATGGTCTGGATTGCTCTGCTGGTGATCGCCTACTGGTTGTGGGTGCGGCCGAGAAACATGGAAGGGCGGGTTTCTGCTGTGCCCGCGGCAGGTCTGGATGACTGATGTGCGTTGCGTGTAACACCCCACGGCAGCCAGTAGAGGCCACCCGTGGCGAACAAGAAAAGCGCCAGTCACTGGCAGCGACCGCCGGCCCGGGCCGGTGGTCGACCCCGATTGAACTGCCCTAATCCTCTTACCAAGTTTCAGGAGCGTCGGAACATGCAATTCAAGAAGCGAGTGTTGAGCCTCATGTGTGCGGCGGGTCTGCTGGCTGGTGCGGCTTCCGCCCAGGCTGCTGGCTGGTGCGAATCCGGCAAGCCGGTGAAGTTCGCCGGACTCAACTGGGAAAGCGGCATGCTGCTCACCGACGTGCTGCAACTGGTGCTTAAGAACGGTTACGGCTGCGAGACCGACAGTCTGCCGGGCAACTCCATCACCATGGAGCAGGCCCTGGGCAATAACGACATCCAGATCTTCGCCGAGGAATGGATCGGCCGTAGCGACGCCTGGAACAAGGCCGCTTCCGCCGGCAAGGTGGTGGGCGTAGGCGCACCGATCATCGGCGCCACCGAAGGCTGGTACGTGCCGCGCTACGTGATCGAGGGCGATGCCAAGCGTGGTATCGAGGCCAAGGCGCCGCAGCTCAAGGCCATCGCTGACCTCGGCCAGTACGCCGAACTCTTCCGCGACCCGGAAGAACCGGGCAAGGGCCGCTTCTACAACTGCCCGGCCGGCTGGACCTGCGAGCTGGATAACTCCGAAATGCTCAAGAGCTACGGCCTGGTAGAAAAATTCACCAACTTCCGTCCCGGCACCGGCCCGGCCCTGGATGCGGCCGTGTTGTCGAGCTATCGCCGTGGCGAGCCTATCCTTTTCTATTACTGGTCGCCGACGCCGCTGATGGGGCAGGCCGACCTGGTCAAGCTGGAGGAGAAGCCCGGCGTGGACAAGAGCGTGACCATCCAGGTCGGCCTGTCCAAGACCTTCCATGACGAGGCCCCGGAGCTGGTGGCCGTGCTGGAGAAGGTCAACCTGCCGATCGACCTGCTGAACCAGAACCTGGCGAAGATGGCCAAGGAGAAGATGGATTCGGCGGACCTGGCCAAGGTCTTCCTCAAGGAGCACCCGGAAGTGTGGCGCGCCTGGGTCAGCGAAGACGCGGCGAAGAAGATCGAAGCCGCCCTCTGAGGCCGGGGCAGTCCCCATATCGAGGCCCGCTCTTCGGAAGAAAGGGCGGGCCCATCACCTGACCGGAGCGAGCCATGTTCCCTGAACGCTTCACCTTCTCCATCGCCGATTGGGTCAACGGCTGGGTCGACAGCCTGGTGACCAACTACGGCGACGTATTCCGCCACATCTCCGACACCCTGCTCTACGCCATCGTCTACCTCGAAGGCCTGCTGCGCGCCACGCCCTGGTGGCTGGTGCTGATCGTGGTTGCCGGGATTGCCTGGCATGCCACCCGGCGCATCCTGCCGACGGTGGTGATCACCGGCCTCTTGTTCCTGGTGGGCGCCGTCGGCCTCTGGGACAAGCTGATGCAGACCGTCGCGCTGATGCTGGTGGCCACCTTCATCTCGGTGCTGATCGGCATTCCGCTGGGCATTCTCGCGGCCCGCAGCGATCGCCTGCGCGCGGTGCTGATGCCCCTGCTGGACATCATGCAGACCATGCCCAGCTTCGTGTACCTGATCCCGGTGCTGATGCTCTTCGGCCTGGGCAAGGTGCCGGCGATCTTCGCCACTGTGATCTACGCCGCGCCGCCGCTGATCCGCCTCACCGACCTCGGCATCCGCCAGGTGGATGGAGAGGTGATGGAAGCAATCAACGCCTTCGGTGCCAACCGCTGGCAGCAGCTGTTCGGCGTGCAATTGCCGCTGGCCATGCCGAGCATCATGGCCGGCATCAACCAGACCACCATGATGGCCCTGTCGATGGTGGTGATTGCCTCCATGATCGGCGCCCGTGGCCTCGGCGAAGACGTCCTGGTGGGCATCCAGACCCTCAACGTCGGCAAGGGCCTCGAAGCGGGCCTGGCCATCGTCATCCTGGCTGTGGTCTTCGACCGCATCACCCAGGCTTACGGCCGTTCGCGGCACGCAGCCAGCAAATGAGTGGCGAGAGCATGAGCAAGATCGTCGTCAAGAACGTATTCAAGATCTTCGGCCAGCGCGCTGATGAAGCCCTGGCGATGATTCAGCAGGGCAAGAGCAAGGCCGATGTGCTGTCCAACACCGGCTGCGTGGTCGGGGTCAACGACCTGTCGCTGTCCATCGGCGCCGGCGAGATCTTCGTGATCATGGGCCTGTCCGGTTCCGGCAAGTCCACCCTGGTGCGCCACTTCAACCGCCTGATCGACCCCACCAGCGGGCAGATCCTGGTCGATGGCGAGGACATCCTGCGCTACGACATGGAGCAGCTGCGCGAATTCCGCCGCCGGAAGATCAGCATGGTGTTCCAGAGCTTCGGCCTGCTGCCGCACAAATCGGTGATCGACAACGTCGCCTACGGCCTCAAGATTCGCGGCGAGGACAAGGCTCATTGCCTGGAACGCGCCCAGCACTGGATCACCACCGTGGGCCTGAAGGGCTACGAGAAGTCCTACCCGCACCAACTCTCCGGTGGCATGCGCCAGCGCGTCGGCCTGGCCCGTGCCTTGGCGGCGGACACCGACATCATCCTCATGGACGAAGCCTTCAGCGCCCTCGACCCGCTCATCCGTGCCGACATGCAGGAGCAGCTGCTGGAGCTGCAGAAGACCCTGCAGAAAACCATCGTGTTCATCACCCATGACCTCGACGAAGCGGTACGCATCGGCAACCGCATCGCCATCCTCAAGGACGGCCAGCTGATCCAGGTGGGGACGCCGAAGGAGATCCTCCACCAGCCGGCGGACGATTACGTCGACCGCTTCGTGCAGCGCCGCGTGGCCAATCTGTAAGGGACAGCCGAAATGTCGTTACCCGAGAAAGTCCTGCTGGGCGATTCGCCACTGACCTGGCGCCAGGTGGTGGCGGTGGCCCGGCACGGCGCGCGCCTGGAGCTGACGCCGTCGGCGTGGGCGCGCATCGACAATGCCCGTGGCATCGTCGAGCGCATCGTTGCCCGTGGCGAGCGCGCCTATGGCATCAGCACTGGCCTCGGCGCCCTGAGCGAGGTGGTGCTGAGCGCCGAACAGTTCGCCGCGCTGTCGCGCAATACCCTCCTCAGCCATGCCTGCGGCGTCGGTCCGGTGCTGGCCGATGAGCAGACCCGCGCCATCATCTGCTGCGCCATCGCCAACTACAGCCATGGCCGATCCGGCCTGCAGCGGCAGGTGGTGGAAGCGCTCCTGGCACTGCTGGAACGAGGCATCACTCCGCGCGTGCCCTCCCAGGGGTCGGTGGGTTACCTGACCCACATGGCCCACGTCGGCATCGCTTTGCTGGGCGTTGGCGAAGTGAGCTATCGCGGCCAGGTGGTGCCTGCCGCCGAGGCCCTGGCTGCCGAAGGACTGGAGCCGCTGCGCCTGGGCGCCAAAGACGGGCTCTGCCTGGTCAACGGCCTGCCCTGTATGACCGGCCTGACCTGCCTCGCCCTGGACGACGCCGAGCGCCTGATGCGCTGGGCCGATGTGATCGGCGCCATGAGCTTCGAAGCCCTGCGAGGGCAGATCGCCGCCTTCGACCCGGACATCATCGCCCTCAAGCCGTACCCCGGCATGCAGGCGGTGGGCGCCAACCTGCTGGCCCTGTTGGCCGGCAGCGAAGTGGTCGCCGAAAGTCGGGGCATCCGCACTCAGGATGCCCTGAGCATCCGTTCCATACCGCAGGTGCACGGCGCCTGCCGTGACCAGTTGGCCCATGCCGCGAAGCAGGTGGACACCGAACTGGCCTCGGCCAACGACAACCCGCTGTTGCTGGGCACGCCGGATGACTACAAGGTGGTGTCCCAGGCCAACCCCCACGGTGAATCGGTAGCCATGGCGGCGGACCTGCTGGCCATTGCCGTGGCCGAGCTGGGCGGCATCGCCGAGCGGCGCCTGGATCGCCTGGTGAATCCGTTGGTCAGTGGCCTGCCGGCCTTCCTGGTGAGCCAGCCCGGGGTCAACTCGGGAATGATGATCGCCCAGTATGTCGCCGCCGCCCTGGCCGGTGAGAACCGCCAGCTGGCGCAGCCCGCCGTTGTGGATAACTTCGTCACGTCCGGCCTGCAGGAAGATCACCTCAGCCTCGGCACCAGTGCCGCGCTCAAGCTGGGCCGGTCCGTGGAGAACTGCCGGCGCATCCTGGCCGTCGAATACCTGTTGGCCGCCCAGGCCTTCGAATTCCACAAGCCCAAGGGCTTCGGTGCGGGCACCGGGGCGGCCTGGGAAGCCCTGCGCGAGCGGGTGCCGGCCTATGACCAGGACCGCTGGCTGGCGCCGGACATCGCCCGTGCCGCCGACCTGCTCGGCGACCGCTCCGCGCTGGACGGCATTGCCGCGCGCATTGGAGGCCTGCAATGAAACACCTCTGGCACAACTGCCACGCCGCCACGATGCGAGGCGGCAAGTACTCGATCATCGAAGACGCAGTGCTGCTCACCTACGCCGGGCGCATCGAGTGGATCGGCCCGCGTGCGGAACTGCCGTCGATTCCGTATGACGTGGACGTCGACCTCAACGGCGCCTGGGTCACTCCGGGGCTGATCGACTGCCACACCCACCTGGTGTTCGGCGGTGACCGCAGCCGCGAGTTCGAGCAGCGCCTGGAAGGCGTCAGCTACGCCGAGATCGCCGCCCAGGGCGGCGGCATCGCCAGTACTGTGCGCGCTACCCGCGAGGCCAGCGAGGACGAGCTGCTCGAAAGCGCCACCCGCCGCGCCCGCCAGTTGCTGCGCGACGGCGTCACCACCCTGGAAGTGAAGTCCGGCTACGGCCTGGACCTGGCCAGCGAGCGCAAGATGCTGCGCGTCGCGCGGCGCCTGGGCGAGACCCTGCCGATCACCGTACGTGCCACCTGCCTGGCCGCCCATGCCCTGCCGCCGGAATACGCCGGCCGGGCTGACGACTACATCGACCACATCTGCCGCGAGATGCTGCCGGCCCTGGCCAACGAGGGGCTGGTGGATGCGGTGGACGCCTTCTGCGAGCACCTGGCGTTTTCCCCGGCCCAGGTGGAGCGGGTGTTCAAGGCAGCCCGCGAGCTGGCCCTGCCGGTGAAGCTGCATGCCGAGCAGCTGTCTTCCCTGCATGGCTCCAGCCTGGCGGCGCGCTATCAGGCACTGTCGGCGGATCATCTGGAATACATGACCGAGGACGACGCCATCGCCATGGCTGCCTCGGGCACCGTCGCCGTGTTGCTGCCCGGCGCCTTCTTCCTGCTGCGGGAAACCCAGCTGCCGCCCATCGATGCCCTGCGCAAGCACGGCGTGGCGATGGCGGTGTCTACCGACCTCAACCCCGGCACCTCGCCCGCGCTTTCGTTGCGGATGATGCTGAACATGGCCTGCACCTCCTTCCGCCTGACCCCGGAAGAAGCGCTGGCCGGCGCCACCCTGCATGCCGCCAGGGCCCTCGGCCTGGCCGGCAGCCATGGCAGCCTGGAAGCGGGCAAGGTGGCCGACTTCATCGCCTGGGACATCCAGCGCCCGGCGGAACTCGCTTACTGGCTGGGTGGCGACCTGCCCAAGCGGGTGATTCGACACGGACAGGAGATCGACTGTGGATAACGTTCTCTCATTCAGCCGCGGCAGCGTGCCGTTGCTGATCAGCATGCCGCATCCCGGCACCCTTCTGACCCCGGCGGTGGAAGCCGGGATGGTGGAGGCTGGCTGGGACCTCACCGATACCGACTGGCACATCCCGCGCCTCTACGATTTCGCCGGCGAGCTGGGGGCGAGTACCCTCGCGGCGCAGTATTCGCGCTATGTCATCGACCTCAATCGCCCGGCCGACGACAAGCCGCTCTATGCCACCGCCACCACCGGCCTGTATCCGTCGACCCTGTTCGATGGCGAGCCGCTCTACCACGACGGCGAGGAGCCCTCGGCGGCGGAGCGGGCGCGCTACCTGGCGGAGATCTGGACGCCCTATCACCAGACCATCAGCGATGAGCTGGCGCGGATGAAGGCCGAGTTCGGCTACGCCATGCTGTTCGACGCCCACTCCATCCGTTCCTTCGTCCCGCGCTTGTTCGATGGCCGCCTGCCGGACTTCAACCTCGGCACCAACGCCGGCGCCAGTTGCGATCCGGGCCTGGCCGATGCCCTGGTGGCGGTTTGCGCCGAGGCGAAGGACTACAGCCACGTGCTCAATGGCCGCTTCAAGGGCGGCCACATCACCCGTCACTACGGCCAGCCGGACCAGCACATCCACGCTGTGCAACTGGAACTGGCGCAATGCACCTACATGGACGAGCAGGTGCCCTTCGACTACCGCGAAGACCTCGCGGTGCCGACCCAGGCGGTACTGAATCGCTTGCTGCAGGCGATGCTGGCGTGGGGTCAGCAGCGCTACGGCCGCTGACCCGCCGTTGCCTCAGAGGGCGCGGAGGAAGTCCAGCATCAGCTCGCTGACCTCCTCCGGCCGCTCCTGTTGCACCCAGTGCCCGACGCCATTGAGCAGGTGGCAGCCCCGCAGCCCCGGCAGCGTTCGCGGAAACGCAGCAATCAACCGGGGAATCACCGGAAAACCAAGCACCGAATCTCGTGTTCCGGCCATGAACAGGGACGGTTGACGGATGATGTCGCCGCGCCACGGCGCCATGAGTTCGTTGGAGAGGCGCATGGTCCGGTACCAGTTCAGCCCGCCGCGAAAACCGCTCCGGCGGAATGCCTGCACGTAGTAGTCGAGGTCGTCCTCAGTGAGCCAGGCCGGCAGCACGTCGGGTTCCTCCATGTGCCCCAGGAAGCCCTGGCCGGGTTGCAAGCGACCGAATGCCGGCAAGCCCTGCCAATCACCGGAACCGCAGAAGAGCATGCGGCGGAAGGTTGCGCTGACATCCCGCTCCAGCTCGGCTTCCGCCACGCCGGGGGGCTGGAAGTACTGCATGTAGTAATCGCGGATGCCCCGGTCTTCCAGCACCTTCAGGAAGTCCGTCGGGTCGGGCGGAGTGAAGGGCACGCTCATGCCGATCACCGAGCGAAACAGGTCCGGCCGCACCAGGGCGGCGGCCCAGGCCACCATGGCCCCCCAGTCGTGCCCGACGATGACCGCCTGGCGCTCCCCCAGCACCCGCACGAGGTCCACCATGTCGCCGACCAGGTGCAGCCTGGAGTAGGCCTCCACGGCTTGCGGGGCGTCGGTTCCGCCGTAGCCGCGCATGTCCGGAGCGACCGCCCTGAAGCCGGCTGCTGCGAGGGCGTCGAGCTGGTGCCGCCAGGCGTACCACAGCTCCGGGAACCCGTGGCACAGCAGCACCAGTGGACCATCGCCCTGCATTGCGACGCGCATGCGGATACCGTTGACGGTGAGGGTTTCCAGCGTCGGGGCGCCCATGTCCGGGTCTTCTGCTCAGGCGAGCAGCGCCATCAGCCTGGGCAGGTTCACCGCTGCCTGCTGCCTGGCGAGGGTCAGTTCGTGGAGCAGGGCGTGGCGCTCGCTGTCGTCCGGCCGGACGTCGCGTACCACGGTGGTCATCAGGAATAGGCGGGAGCTGAACAGCCACTGGGTCAGGGCCTGGTTTTCGCGCCAGCGCTGGAAGTTGCCCAGGTAGACGCCCCAGACCCTGAGCCAGTCCTCGGGAACCCGTGGTACCGGAACCGGCTGGCAGCAGGCGTTCTTCGCCGCGTCGTCGGCCAGGTGGCATTCGACGTAGGCGATCAGGGCGGCTGAAAACACCGGCTGGTTGTTGCTGACGAAGGTCAGGTTGATCCTGTTCCCGTCGAACACCTGCACCACCTTCCATCCGGCCAGGGCGCTGGCGCTGCAGTCGATGAACAAGGCCCCGGCGGGCACCTCGACGCTGCCCCCCTCCAGCAGGACCTTGCCCGGCTCGATCGCCTCGACATGGCCCAACCGCACCTTGTGTTCGATGCCGCGCAGGGCGTTCAGCTCGCTCCGGGTGACGGTGGCACCGCGATAGGCCCGCGGCGTGACGGAGGGATCGATGCGCAGCAACTGGCCGGACTGTTCAAGCCGGTCGAACAGGTCTGCGAGCGAGGTGGCGGCACCAAGGGCCGAATACTGCGCGGTGACGCCGTGGATGCATTGCTCGAAGAACTCGAGGCCGGGCTGCAGGGTGGCGCGATCCACCAGCCAGGGATCGCTGGGCATGATCCAGTGGATCGACCCCGGCGAGACGCCGTTCTGTAGCAGCCACAGGCAGGTATCGATGCCCGTCTTGCCGGAGCCGACCACCACATAGGCGGGATGGGGCTGGCGGATCTGCGGCAGCTCGTTGGGCGGCACGCAGGTTACCCCGGCGGCCACCCGGTATTTCGGCGGGTGAGTGGAAGGCACCTGGGTCTGGGCGTGGGTGGCGTCGATCAGTTTCCGCCGTACCTGCACCCGGTACTCCGTGCCGCCAAGCAAGGAAACGAAACGATGGTCCGATGTGCGATCCCCGACGTAGTCGCACATGGGGAAGTAGCGCACCCGCCCCGACGGCAGGAACTGCTGGTTCATCACCTGCTCGTAGTAGCTGAGGATTTCCGTGCCGGAGGCCAGTTCGTAGAGGTTCTCCCCCAGCGCGGAGCTGTCTTTCCTGCCGCTGCCCAGCTCACGGGAATTCACGCCGTAGCAGGCCGAGGGCTGGTGAAGCCGGACGAAGGGGTAGGCGTCGTTCCAGTGGCCGCCGGGTTGGGCGTGGCGGTCCACCATCACCACGGTGGCGTCGGATTCGCTGAGCAGCGTGTCGACGAAGGCCATCGCTGCAGCGCCAGCGCCGATCACCAGATAGTCGGTTTCCAACAGGTCCGGGTGCATGGCGACTGTCCTCGCGAAAGTGCAAACCCCCGCCCCCCAAGGCTAGTCCCGTTAACCACGGACCCCAGATCAAAGGGTGATTGCGACGATAGCCAAGGGCTCTAGCGCTGCAGGCCGAGGTGGCGGATCACGACCACTTCGGCGGCGATCCGCTCCCAGACATCATCCAGCAGCTCGGCCGGATAGAAGGGCAGGGCGGCCAGTTCGTCGCGGCTGATCCAGGCCAGTTCCTTGATGTCGAACTCGTCGCCTCCCAGGCCGCACAGGTTGGCCAGGGTGAGCTCGCCGCGCCAGGCGTCGATCCGGTAGAACAGCTCCATGTGGAAGCGGCCCATGGCCGGCTCAGCGAATTCGCGGACATAGACCAGCGGGCCGACGTCCACCTCCAGACCGGTTTCCTCCATGAACTCGCGGCGCACGGTGTCGCGGGTGGATTGGTCCTTGACCGATTCGAAGCCTCCGCCCGGCGGTATCCAATAGGTGTCGTCGCCCACCTCGTGCCTGACCAGCAAGATGCGGCCATCGCGCACCAGCAGGCCGGCGGCGCGGATGCGATGGGTGAGTGGCGCGCTCATTGCCAGGCCAGCCGGGCGAGCTTCCATTCGCCATCGTCCCGCCACCACTCCAGTTTCACCCCATAGTGCCGGGCGCTGTCGGGGATCAGCCCCTCGGCACCGGTGAGGGCGATCTGGGCGTCGGTATAGCCCTTCTCGCGGTAGGTCGGGTCCAGGCTGTTGGCCTTGCTGAGGGCGATCACGCTGACATTCTTGTGGCGCATGAACAGCAGGGTCATGGTGCGATTGGCCCAGTCGCGGTCGTTCTCCTGCTGGGCGATGAATTGCGGGTGCAGCTGCTCCAGCACCGCGCTGGTTTTCTTCGCTTCGAGGTTGTCCTGCAGCTCTTGTACTGCTGCATCCAGCTCCGCAGCCGGGTCGTTCCGGCCACAACCGGCTAGGATTGCCAGTACGCAGAGTGTCGGCAGAGCGATCTTCCTGAGTAGCATGCTGAACTCCTTTTTCCTCGTTATGATGCCCGGCAGATTAGAAGGCCGGACTCGTCCAGGGGTCGACCTTACGCACAGTTTCGGGAGCCCAGAATGCAGACTTTGTATCCGGAGATAAAACCCTACGCCCGGCACGAGTTGGCGGTGGATGCGCCGCACGTGCTCTACGTGGATGAAAGCGGTACGCCGGAAGGCTTGCCGGTGGTGTTCATCCACGGTGGCCCGGGGGCCGGCTGCGACGCCATGAGCCGGCGCTTCTTCGATCCGAACCTGTATCGCATCGTCACCTTCGACCAGCGTGGCTGTGGCCGTTCCACACCCCACGCGAGCCTGGAAAAGAACACCACCTGGGACCTGGTGGCCGACCTTGAGCGCATCCGCCAGCACTTGGAGATCGACAAGTGGGTGCTGTTCGGCGGTTCCTGGGGCTCCACCTTGTCCCTGGCCTATGCCCAGGCGCATCCGGAACGTGTGCACGGCCTGATCCTGCGGGGCATCTTCCTGTGCCGGCCGGAGGACTTCCACTGGTTCTACCAGGAAGGCTGCAGCCGGATGTTCCCCGACTACTGGGAAGACTACCTGGCACCGATTCCGGCGGAGGAACACGGCGACCTGATGCAGGCCTTCTACAAGCGTCTGACCGGCCCTGACCAGATCGCCCAGATGCACGCGGCCAAGGCCTGGTCCACCTGGGAAGGCCGCACCGCCACCCTGCGCCCGAGCGCGCCCGTGGTGGAGCGCTTCAGCGAGCCGATGCGCGCCCTGTCCATCGCCCGCATCGAATGCCACTACTTCGTCAACAACGCTTTCCTCGAGCCTAACCAGCTGCTCCGCGACATGCCGCGCATCGCCCACCTGCCGGGTGTGATCGTGCATGGCCGCTATGATGCCATCTGCCCCCTGGACAATGCCTGGGCCCTGCACAAGACCTGGCCGAACAGCGAACTGCAGATCGTCCGCGATGCGGGGCATGCGGCCGCCGAGGCCGGCATCACCGACGCTCTGGTGCGCGCGTCCAACCAGATGGCCCGCCGCCTGCTGGAGCTGCCGCCCGAGGAAGACGCCTGATGAAGGCACTGCTGCAACGAGTCAGTGCCGCCCGCGTCGAAGTGGAAGGTGAGGTGGTCGGTGCCATTGACCAGGGCCTGCTGGTGCTGGTGGGCGTCGAACCCCAGGACACCGAGGCCAGCGCCGACAAACTGCTGCACAAACTGGTCAACTACCGCGTCTTCGCCGATGCCGAGGGCAAGATGAACCTATCCCTCGGCGCCGTTGGTGGCGGCTTGCTGCTGGTCTCCCAGTTCACCCTGGCCGCCGATACCAAGAGCGGCCTGCGTCCGAGTTTCTCCACCGCAGCGTCTCCGGCGCGCGGTGAGGAGCTGTTCGACTACCTCGTGGCACAGGCTCGCCTCAAGCATCCGCAGGTGGCCACCGGCCGCTTCGGCGCCAACATGCAGGTGCATCTGGTCAACGACGGCCCCGTCACTTTCCTGCTCGAAAGCTGAGCTGGCCCGATATCTGCTTCTTGCGACTCGCCATCCACGGAGATGCGGTTTAGCATGCGCGCCATGCCCCGTCGTTCGTGGGCTGGACAACAACAATGATCTGCCCCGTTGGCAGGCTGTTGGAACGCGACCTGCGTTGCCGAGGCGTCGCCTCGACTGCCTCGTTAACGTTTTTCAACGGGCCGCCCCATTAGGAGAAAGAATGAAAAAGCTTCTCGCGTCTTTGCTGTTCGCCGCCAGCGCCCTGACCGGTCTGGCCCACGCTGGCATGGTCGATGATGCAGTCAAGCGCGGCACCCTGCGCGTCGGCATGGACCCGACCTACATGCCCTTCGAAATGACCAACAAGCGCGGTGAGATCATCGGCTTCGAAGTCGACCTGCTCAAGGCCATGGCCAAGGCCATGGGCGTCAAGCTGGAACTGGTCTCCACCAGCTACGACGGCATCATTCCGGCCCTGCTGACCGACAAGTTCGACATGATCGGCTCCGGCATGACCCTGACCCAGGAGCGCAACCTGCGCATCAACTTCTCCGAACCCTTCATCGTGGTCGGCCAGACCCTGCTGATCCGCAAGGAGCTGCAAGGCGAAATCAAGTCCTACAAGGACCTGAACGATGCCAAGTACCGCATCACCTCCAAGATCGGCACCACTGGCGAAATGGTCGCCAAGAAGCTGATCTCCAAGGCCCAGTACCACGGCTTTGACAACGAGCAGGAAGCGGTGATGGACGTGGTCAACGGCAAGGCCGACGCCTTCATCTACGACGCCCCGTACAACGTCGTGGCCGTGAACAAGGCCGGCGCCGGCAAGCTGGTGTTCCTGGAAGAGCCCTTCACCTTCGAACCCCTGGCCTTTGGCCTGAAGAAGGGCGACTACGACAGCCTGAACTGGGTCAACAACTGGATGCACCAGGTCCGCAACGACGGCACCTACGAGCGCATCCACGCCAAGTGGTTCAAGAAAACCGACTGGCTGAAAGAGATGGAATAAACCCGCGCCGGCCTCCGGGCCGCGTTGGTTGCGACAGGCCCGGCCCACAAGGCCGGGCCTGCCTTTTGTTCCCCGCCATGAGCGAGATTTACCGTGACTAGAAAACATCGCCGCACCTGGCCCTGGCACATCCTGACCGGTCTGATCCTGGTCGTGATGGGCTGGGGACTCTGGTACTCCACTTCGCTGATTTCCTACGAATGGCGCTGGAACCGCGTGCCTCAGTACTTCGCCTACCAGGCGGAAGAAAGCCAGCGCGCTGCCGATTACGGCACCGTCAGCGCCATTGCCGATGCCGGCGACAACGCCCGCGTGACCCTGACCGCCGAGGGTGGCGAGGAACAGGTGCTGGAAGTGGCCCGTGACAGCCTGCAGGTGAGTCAGGGCGATGACGTTTCCGAAGGCGACCAGATCGGCGTGACCCGTCACTGGGCTGCCGGTCCGCTGCTCTGGGGCCTCTGGACCACCCTGTGGATATCCGTGGTGTCTGGCGCTTTCGGCCTGCTGATCGGCCTGTTCACCGGCCTCTGCCGCCTGTCGAACAACCCCACGCTGCGCGACCTGTCCACCGTTTACGTCGAACTGGTGCGCGGTACGCCGCTGCTGGTGCAGATCTTCATCTTCTACTTCTTCATCGGCACCGTGCTGAACCTCTCCCGCGAGTTCGCCGGGGTGGCGGCGCTGGCGCTGTTCACCGGCGCCTACGTCGGCGAAATCGTCCGTGCCGGCGTGCAGTCCATCGCCCGTGGCCAGAACGAGGCGGCGCGTTCCCTGGGCCTGACCGCCGGCCAGTCCATGCGCCACGTGATCCTGCCCCAGGCCTTCAAACGCGTGCTGCCGCCGCTGGCCGGGCAGTTCATCAGCCTGGTCAAGGACACTTCGCTGGTCTCGGTGATCGCCATTACCGAACTGACCAAGAGCGGTCGCGAAGCGATCACGACCTCCTTCTCCACGTTCGAAATCTGGTTCTGCGTTGCCGCGCTCTACCTCGTCATCAACCTGCCGCTGTCGCAAATCGCCAGCCGTCTGGAACGGAGGCTCGGGAAAAGTGATTGAAGTCCGCAATCTGGTGAAAGTCTTCGATGCACGCGGCCATGAAGTTCGGGCTGTGGATAACGTTTCCACGCAGGTGAAACGTGGCGAAGTGGTGGTGGTGATCGGCCCATCGGGCTCCGGCAAGTCCACCTTCCTGCGCTGCCTGAACGGCCTGGAGGAGCTGGATTCCGGCTCGGTGAGCATCGACGGCGTCGACCTCGCCAACCCGAAGACCGACGTGAACGCCTACCGTCGCGAAGTGGGCATGGTGTTCCAGCACTTCAACCTGTTCCCGCACATGACCGTGCTGGAAAACCTCTGCCTGGCGCAGAAGATCGTCCGCAAGCGTGGCAAGGCCGAACGCGAGGCCAAGGCGCAGGCGCTGTTGGCCAAGGTCGGCATCGCGCAGAAGGCCAACGAGTACCCCTCGCGCCTGTCCGGCGGCCAGCAGCAGCGCGTCGCCATTGCCCGTGCCCTGTGCATGGAGCCCAAGGTGATGCTGTTCGACGAGCCCACCTCGGCGCTGGACCCGGAAATGGTCGGCGAGGTGCTGGACGTGATGAAACAGCTCGCCCAGGAAGGCATGACCATGGTCTGCGTGACCCACGAAATGGGCTTCGCCCGTGAAGTGGCCGACCGGGTGCTGTTCTTCGATCACGGCAAACTGCTGGAAGACGCCCCGCCCGCGCAGTTCTTCGACAAGCCCCAGGACCCGCGCGCGCAGAGCTTCCTGCGGCAGGTGCTGTAAAGCTCGGAGTAGGTTGGATCACGCTTCACCGATCCGCCAACGGCGCCCCACCCTGGCGCGCAATTCTGCGGATTGGCACGGACATGCTTCCCTCTCCCTTCAGGGAGAGGGCCCGAGGAGAGGGAGGCGGTGCAATCGTCCCTGCAGGCACGTGACGAAGGTGGGGTTTGAGTTACCCCGCCGGGAAGAGCAGATGAAGGCCGGTTCGGATTATCCGACCGGCCTTTTTTGATGGGTATCGCTTCGCTCCACCCATCCTACGGTTCGTGACCAGGCAGGCGGAGCGGGATTTTTGTAGGTTGTGGCTATCCCGAGCCCCATAACGGGTCAGTGCAGCGGCTTCGCCGGCTGCAGCTCGTTCTCTTCCAGCCAGTCCTGGGCCAGTTCGCGCAGCCGGGCGGCTTCGAACTGGTGCCAGGCCTCCAGCAGCACCGGGTACTCCATCAGCACATGGCGGAAGCTGCGGGCGGGTTTGCGGCCTGTCAGGGCCTGTTCCAGGGCGGAATAGGCATGGGGGTGGACCACTTCATGGAGGAACTCCTGCATCAGCCGCAGTTCGTCGCCCTGGCCCAGCGGCTCCACCAGCAGGAAGCGCTCCGGCTCTTCCCGCAGCAGAGTCTCCAGTTCGGGATCGGCGTCTTCTTCGGGGATCAGCAGGACCTTGCCGCTGAGCAGGTCGAGGTAGTGATCGAGACCCTCGGTATTGAGGGCGAAGGCGATCTGGTCGAGGTCAATGGTCAACGGGCGCATGGTGGGGCACTCGAAGGTAGGAGACATGACCGGATCCTACCTCCAAGCCCTGTGGATTGTCAGATGCGGAAGCGGCTGACGGTCGCCTGCAGTTCATTGCCCAGGCGCGCCAGTTCACTGCTGGAGGCGGCGGTCTCCTCGCTGGCGGACGCGGTCTGCTCGGAAATGTCACGCACGTTGACCACACTGCGGTTGATCTCGTCGGCAACGGCGCCCTGCTGCTCGGCCGCAGCCGCGATCTGCTGGTTCATCGCCTGGATGGTGGAAACCGCCTGGGCGATGGCGCTGAGTCGCCGCCCGGCGCGGCGGGTCAGCTCGACGGTGCTGTCGGTCAGGCTGCGGCTGGTGTCCATCAGGCTCGCGGCCCGCTGGGTGCCGCTCTGCAGGCCGTCGATCAGTTCCTCGATCTCCTTGGTGGACTGTTGCGTGCGCTGCGCCAGGCCCCGCACTTCGTCGGCCACCACGGCGAAACCGCGTCCGGCTTCGCCCGCGCGGGCAGCCTCGATGGCGGCGTTGAGGGCCAGCAGGTTGGTCTGCTCGGCCACCGACTTGATGACATCGAGCACGCTGCCGATCTTCTCGCTCTCCTGCTTGAGGCGGTCGACGGCGTCGTTGGAACGGCCTACTTCGGCCGCCAGCCTGTCCATCTGGGCAACGGCATCGTTGACCGCCGTCTCGCCTTCCTTCGCCTGGCGATCAGCCGCGCTGGCCGCTTCGGAGGCCTGCTCGGCGTTACGCGCGACTTCCTGTACGGTCGCGGCCATCTCGTTCATGGCGGTGGCGACCTGGTCGGTTTCCATCTTCTGGTTGTTGACCCCTGCGCTGGTCTGCCCGGTGACCGCCGAGAGCTGTTCGGCCGCGCTGGCGATCTGGATGACGCCGTCGCGGATCTGGCCGATCAGTTGGCGCAGGTTCAGGGTCATGCGCTGCATGCTGCCCTGCAGTTGGCCGAGTTCGTCGTTGCGGTCTGCATGCAGGTCTTCGCTGAGGTCGCCGGCGGCGATGCGCTCTGCGGCACCCAGGGTGCGCTGCAGAGGGCGGACGATCTGCCGGGTGATGACCAGGGCGGCACCTATGCCAATCAGCAACGCCAGAACCAGGGCTGTCAGCAGCAGGCTGCGGCTGGTGCCGGTTTCGTGGTTACGCTTGTCGGTTTGCCGTTCGACCAGCGAGCTGCTGACCTGCATGAGCTTTTCGCCCAGGCCGCGCATGGTTTCCAGGTGGGTGCCGGTGCTGTTGGTGGCGTTGCGGAATTCGACTATCGCTGCGCGGTAGGCGTTCAGGGAGACGCCGACTTTGCCCAGGTCCGCGTCATCGCTGCCGATGGCCTCGCCGAGCTTGACCACTGCGGCGAGCGCGCCGTCCACCGCCTTCAGGGCGGCTTCTTCCAGGTTCGGGTCGCTGCTGAAGGTGTAGCCGCGCACCTGGAAACGGGCCTGCTGCACGGACAGACGAAGCTGGACGAGGGTGCGGTACTGCGCGAGGCGGCCGCCGTCGTCGAGGGTGATGTCGTCGAGGATGCGCCGCTCGATCTGATCGATCACCGCCACTGCCTGGTCCGCGCTTTCGCCCAGCTTGGCGCGGGCCGCCTCACGGGCCTGGTAGGCCTGTACGAGCTGCGTAAAGGTGTCCTGGTAGTTGCGGGTGGCACTGCCCTGCTCGGCGACGAGGGCGCGGTCCTGGGGATCGAGAAGGACGCTGGAGAGGTGGCTGCCAAGGTCTTCCAGTGCCTTGAGGCTATCGTTCACCGCAGCGGCGACGGCCGGGTCCTGCTTGATCTGGAACTGCATGCGGTTGATGCGCAGATCCTTGGTCAGTTCGCTCAAGCTTGCGCTCTCGCTCAACTTTTCACCGCGTTCGATGGTGCTGCTGAGGGCGAGCCAGCCGGTAAGGGTGATCAGGACTGTCAGCAGCAGGACCAGGCCGAAGCCTGTGGCGAGCTTGAGGTTGACGCTGATGTTGCTGAACCAGCGAAGCATGCGGAGCACTCCTTTGCGAGCATGGTGGGCGATGAGCCGCCTCCAATATCCCTGCTATCGGCAGGGAAGCCGCGCGCTTGAAGTCGATTCGTCGTCTCAGAACAGCCGGGCGAGCAGGGCGGTAACCGCCGTTTCCACACGCAGGATGCGTTCGCCGAGTTGTACCGGCTGCAGGCCCGCTTCATGCAGCTTCTCCACTTCGTAGGGAATCCAGCCGCCTTCCGGGCCGATGGCCAGGGTGATGGGCTCGTTCACCGCGCGTGGGCAGGGAGGGTGATTGCCCGGGTGGCCCACCAGCCCCAGGGTGCCGGCGGCGAGCTGCGGCAGGCGGTCCTCGACGAAAGGTTTGAAGCGCTTTTCGATGACCACTTCAGGCAGAACGGTATCCCGCGCCTGTTCAAGGCCCAGGATCAGTTGCTCGCGAATGGCCGCCGGTTCGAGGAAAGGGGTCTGCCAGAAGCTCTTTTCCACGCGATAGCTGTTCAGCAGTACCAGGCGCGGCACGCCCATGGCGGCGACTGTCTGGAACACGCGGCGGAGCATTTTCGGCCGTGGCAGGGCCAGCAGCAGGGTCAGCGGCAGCTTGGCTGGCGGTGGCTGGTCGAAGCTCACTTCCAGCTCGGCGCAGGCAGCATCGAGGCTGAGCAGGCGTCCCTGGCCCATCTGACCGCCGAGGCGGCCGACCCGCAGGCTGTCGCCTTCCTCGGCGCGGTGGACTTCATGCAGGTGCTTGAGGCGCCGGCCTTCGAGGCGCACGCGGTCCGCCGCGATGAAGTCGGCGTCTTCGAGAAGGAGCAGGTTCACGGGCGGGTAGCGGGCGGCTGGTCGCCGGGCTCTTCGGTGTCGTCTTCCGGATGGTCGCCGCGCTTGCGGATCAGTCCGCCGAAGAATACGCCGACCTCGAACAGCAACCACATGGGCACGGCCAGCAGGGTCTGGGAGAAGATGTCCGGCGGGGTGAGGATCATGCCCACCACGAAGCAGCCGATGATCACGTAGGGACGGATGCGCTTGAGGTAGGCGACGTCGACCACGCCGATCCAGATCAGCAGCACCACCGCCACGGGGATTTCGAAGGCGACGCCGAAGGCGAAGAACAACGTCATCACGAAGTCGAGGTAGCTGGTGATGTCGGTCATCATCGACACGCCTTCGGGCGTCACGCTGGCGAAAAAGTGGAAGATCAGCGGGAACACCAGGAAGTAGGCGAAGGCCATGCCGGCGTAGAACAGCACGATGCTCGACACCAGCAGTGGCAGGGCGATGCGTTTTTCGTGCTTGTACAGGCCGGGAGCGATGAAGCCCCAGACCTGGTGCAGGATCACCGGCATGGCGAGGAACAGCGCCACCACCATGGTCAGCTTGAACGGGGTGAGGAAGGGCGAGGCCACGTCGGTGGCAATCATCGTCGCGCCTTCCGGCAGGTACTGGCGCAGGGGCGCCGAGACCAGGGTGTAGATCTTCTGCGCAAAGTAGAACAGGCCCGCGAAGATCAGGAAGATCGCCGCCACGCAGCGCAACAGGCGTGTACGCAGTTCGGTGAGGTGTGAGACCAGGGGCATTTCCTGGTCCTGTTCCGGCTTCTGGTCGCTCATGGGATGCGGGACGGCTGTTGCGGTTCGACGGGGGCCTGGGTCGCAGCCGGCGCTGCCGGGGTGGCCGCCGTGGAGGCGGGCGACTGGGCGGGCGCGGGTTGGGCGGTTGGGTTCTGAGTAGGCGCTTGGGCTTGTGCCGGTGCTGCAGGAGCCGTCGGGCTGGCCGGAGTAGCCGGTGCGGCGCTGGCGGGTGCCGGGCTCGCGGGCGCGGCGGCCGGTGCGGCGCTTTCAGATTCGGAATCGGACAGCAGGGATTCGACTGTCGGAGGCACGATGCTCTCCTTGATCTGCTTCTCCAGCGCCATGATGTGTTCGTTATGCAGCTGGCGACGAATCTCGTCGGCGCCGATCTCGCGCTCGACCTCGGTCTTGATCGCATTGAAGCTGCGCTTGAGACGGCCGATCCACAGGCCGGCGGTGCGCGCCGCGCCGGGCAGCCGTTCAGGTCCGAGCACCAGGAGGGCGATCAGGCCGATCAGCAGCAGTTCACCGAAGCTGATACCGAACATGGGTCATCAGTCCTTGCGGGTCACCGGGTCCTGCACTTGCTGCGCCTGGCCGTCGATGGTGTGCGGCTGGTTCAGCGGGGTGCCGGATTGCTGGGCGGTGGTCTGCTCGGGGGCCTTGTCGGCTTCCTCGGTGTTCATGGCCTTGCGGAAGCCCTTGATGGCCTCGCCAACGTCGGAGCCGAGGTTCTTCAGGCGCTTGGTGCCGAAGACCAGCACGACGACGATGAGAATGACCAGCCAGTGTTTCCAGTCGAAGATGCCCATGGTGTGTTCCTCTTGATTGTCTTTGTCAGGCGGATGGCTGGCGGGCGGCCTTTTCGGCATGCCCGGACAGGCCAAAGCGACGGTCCAGTTCATCGAGTACGGCCTGGGGGTGCTGGCCGAGGGCGGCGAGCATGACCAGGCTGTGGAACCAGAGGTCGGCGGTTTCGTAGATCAGGTCGCTGGCATCGCCGCTGGTGGCGGCATCCTTGGCGGCGAGTATGGTTTCCACCGCCTCTTCCCCGACCTTTTCCAGGATCTTGTTCAGGCCCTTGTGGTAAAGGCTGGCGACATAGGAGCTATCGGGCGCGGAGTTCTTGCGCTCTTCGAGTACCTCGGCCAGGCGGGCGAGAGTATCACTCATGGCTGTGTCCTGCGGCGTAGATGGCATGCGGATCCTTGAGCACGGGGTCGACGGTCTTCCAGCCGCCATTCTCGTAGACGCGGTAGAAGCAGCTTTCGCGCCCAGTATGGCAGGCGATGCCGCCCAGCTGTTCAACCAGCAGGATGACGACGTCGGCGTCGCAGTCCAGGCGCAGCTCGTGGAGCTGCTGCACATGGCCGGATTCCTCGCCCTTGCGCCAGAGCTTGGCACGGGAGCGTGACCAGTAGATGGCACGGTTTTCGGCAACGGTGAGGGCGAGGGCTTCGCGGTTCATCCAGGCCATCATCAGTACGCGGCCCGTCTTGTGGTCCTGGGCGATCGCCGGCACCAGGCCTTCGGCGTTCCAGTGAATCTCTTCCAGCCAGTCTTTCATCGTGTCATCCACAACTGGGCCGGCCCGCAGGACCGGCACTCGAATCGAAATAGTGTGCCAGTGCCGCTCCGGGCTGGCTATCGGCGCAGCACCAGATATAGACCGCCGGCCAGCATCAGCCAGCTCGGCCAGGTTTCGGTGGTGGGCGCCAGGCCCTGGGTCGCGGCGCCGGCGACCAGCAGCGCGCCGAGCAGGCGGGCCGGCCACTGGACGCTTGTTGGCTGCTCGGTTTTCTGCGGTGCGCTGACGGGCTTGGCCAGGCGCTCCAGGGTGTCGCGGGCGATCTGCGACAGGTGCGGCACCTGTTCGGCCTGTTGCTGCAGGTTGCGCAGCAGTTGCAGGGGGCTGACGCGCTCGCGCATCCAGCGTTCGAGGAACGGCTGGGCGGTGCTCCAGAGATCCAGGTCCGGATAGAGCTGGCGGCCCAGGCCTTCGATGTTCAGCAGTGTCTTCTGCAGCAGCACGAGCTGCGGCTGGACTTCCATGTTGAAGCGGCGGGCGGTCTGGAACAGGCGCAGCAGCAGCTGGCCGAAGGAGATGTCCTTCAGCGGCTTCTCGAAGATGGGCTCGCAGACGGTGCGAATGGCCGCTTCGAAGTCGTTGACCCTGGTTTCTGCCGGCACCCAGCCGGAGTCGATGTGCAGCTGGGCCACGCGGCGGTAGTCGCGCTTGAAGAAGGCGATCAGGTTGCGGGCGAGGTAGTCCTGGTCCTCGGGGGTGAGGCTGCCGATGATCCCGCAGTCGATGGCAATGTACTGCGGGTTCCAGGGCTGGCGGGTGGCCACGAAGATGTTGCCGGGGTGCATGTCGGCGTGGAAGAAGCTGTCGCGGAACACCTGGGTGAAGAAGATTTCCACGCCTCGCTCGGCCAGCAGCTTCATGTCGGTACGCTGGTCGGCAAGGGTGGTCATGTCAGTCACCGGGATGCCGTAGATACGTTCCATCACCAGCACTTTGGGGCGGCACCAGTCCCAGTAGACCTGGGGCACGTAGAGCAGCGGCGAGCCGTCGAAGTTGCGTCGCAGCTGGCTGGCGTTGGCCGCCTCGCGCAGCAGGTCGAGCTCGTCGTAGATGGTCTTTTCGTAGTCGTCCACCACCTCCACCGGGCGCAGGCGGCGGGCGTCGGCGGACACGCGTTCGGCCAGGCGGGCGAGGAGGAACAGCCAGGCGAGGTCCTGGCGGATGATCGGCCGCAGGTTCGGGCGGATCACCTTCACCACCACTTCCTCGCCGCTTTTCAGCTGGGCGGCGTGGACCTGGGCCACCGAGGCCGAGGCCAGTGGCTCGACGTCGAAGCGGGCGAACACCTCGCTGACCTTGGCCCCCAGTTGTTCCTCGATACGTGCGACGGCCTTTTCCGGCGCGAACGGCGGTACCTGGTCCTGCAGGCGGGCCAGTTCGTCGGCGATGTCAGGCGGCATCAGGTCGCGGCGCGTGGACAGCAACTGGCCGAACTTGATGAAGATCGGGCCGAGGTCTTCCAGCGCCAGGCGCAGGCGCGCACCGCGGGATAGCGGCAGTTCCTTGCGAGGCAGCCAGCGCCAGGGCAGGGCGTAGCTCAGCGTGCGCAGCCACCAGGGCAGCGGCAGTTCGAGCAGCAGGTCATCGAGGCGGTAGCGGATGACGACCTGCTGGATGCGCAACAGGCGGCGGGCGGCGAGCAGCTTCATGCGTTGGGCTTGGTTCTCTGGTTCAGGCGCTCGACGCGGGCATCGAGGCGGTCGAGGGCGAGCTTGAGGCGGTCCAGTTCGGCGAAGCGTGCGTCGGCTTCGCGGCGGCCCACCAGGGTGCGCGACTCCTCGGCCAGGTAGTCGGCGAGGTTCTGCCGCAGGTTGTCCAGACCCTGTCCGGCCCAGCTGGCGCGGCTCTTCAGGTGGCCGGCGAGCAATTGCGTGCCGACTGGGCCGAGCCAGCGAGACAGCTCGTATTCCCAATCCAGTTCGAGGTCCTGGAGGATGGCTGCCAGTTCGAGCAGCACGGCACTGTCGCCTTCCAGGGTGACTTCGGGGCTATGCAGGACAGCGGTCTTTTCCCGCGTAGTGGCCAGCTTCAGCAGGCTGCTGGCAGGCGCCCGCAGGCGGCAGTCGGCAGGGGCGGACCAGTGGGCGGAGAGCTTCAGGCCATCACCGCCGGGGAGCAGGAACAGGGTCAGTGCCGGGCTCTGGCAGTCGACCTCGATGACGCTGCCTTCCAGTGCGGACATGCGCGGCAACGCGGTGCTGTCCAGGGCGAGCACCCTGTTCAGGCCGAGCTCGATACCGGCCAGCAGCGCCTGGGTCAGCATCAGGGCTTGATGCCGCGATGCAGGGCGACGATGCCGCCAGTCATGTTGTGGTAGGTGACGCGTTCGAAGCCCGCTTCGACCATCATCGCCTTGAGGGTCTCCTGGTCCGGGTGCATGCGGATCGACTCGGCCAGGTAGCGGTAGCTCTCGGCGTCGTTGGTGATCAGCTTGCCCATCAGCGGCAGGAGGCTGAAGGAGTAGGCGTCATAGGCCTTGGACAGCAGGCCGCTGGTGGGTTTGGAGAACTCCAGCACCAGCAGGCGACCGCCCGGCTTGAGCACACGCAGCATGGAACGAATGGCTTCGTCCTTGTGGGTGACGTTGCGCAGGCCGAAGGCGATGGTGACCACGTCGAAGTGGTTGTCGGGGAAAGGCAGCTTCTCGGCATCGGCCTGGACGAAGCTGACGTTTCCGGCCACGCCGCTGTCCAGCAGCTTGTCGCGGCCCACCTTGAGCATCGAGGCGTTGATGTCGGCCAGCACCACTTCGCCGGTCACGCCCACCAGGCGCGAAAACTGACGGGTGAGGTCGCCTGTACCGCCAGCGATGTCCAGCACACGGTTGCCCGGACGCACGCCGGACAGCTCGATGGTGAAGCGCTTCCACAGGCGGTGGACGCCACCGGACATCAGGTCGTTCATCAGGTCGTACTTGGCCGCAACCGAGTGGAATACCTCGGCGACCTTGTCTGCCTTCTGGCTTTCGGGGACCTGCTGGTAACCGAAGTGAGTCGTGGGTTCGGCGTCGTTGCCTTTGCGCGGGTCGTTCATGTCAATGCCACCGGAATTGAATGGCGGCCATTCTAATGCCGACGCCCGGCTTTGTCTTGGCGACCGGGTGTTGCAGGGGCGGCCAGGGCGCGCGGTGGCTGGTATAGTCGCGCGACCAAAGGTCGCAGTACAGGAAACCCCAATGTCCCGCATCCATGTCGAACGTCCCCACGCCCTCGGTCTTGAGGCCGTCCGGGAGAAAGCCGAGAAGCTGGCACAGCGCCTGGCGCGTGAGTACGACGTGCGTTACCAGTGGCGCGGCGACACCCTGGAATTCAAGCGCAGCGGTGCCGACGGTTCGATCGAGGTGAGTGACGCCAGGGTGCGTGTCGAGGTCAAGCTGGGCCTGCTGCTCTCGGCCATGAGCGGCAGTATCAAGCGCGAAATCGAGAGGGCGCTGGACGAGTATTTGGCCTGAGCCAGCCTGCTCCAGAGGGCCGCTTCGCGGCCCTTCGCAAATGAATTCGTTCCCACGGGTACCGTGCCCGAAACAGTCCGCGGCGCGGCTAGTATGCGGTTTCTAATTTTCCTCGCTACCTTGCGCACAAGTCCTGAAAAAGGGCGAGTCATCTACCTTTCAGCGTGAGGTGCACCATGGCCAAAGTAGCCGTCAAAAAGAAAGTCGAGAAAGCCGAAAGCAAGTCCACCGTCATCGCCGACGTGAAGCTCTATGCCCGCAAGATCTGGCTGGCTGGCCTGGGTGCCTACGCCAAGGCTGGCGCCGAGGGCGTCGATTACTTCAAGGAGCTGGTGAAGGCCGGCGAAGGCGTCGAGAAGCAGGGCAAGAAGCTGGTGGACGAGCAGGTCGAAGCCGCCAACAGCCAGTTCGACAGCGTCAAGAACAGCGTTACCGGCGTGAAGGAAAAGGTCGAAGTTCAATTCGACAAGATCGAGAAGGCTTTCGACAACCGTGTGGCCAGCGCCCTCAATCGCATCGGTATTCCCTCGCGGCAGGACGTTGAGGCACTCTCTGCTAAGCTTGATGAGCTGAGCGCGTTGCTCGAGCACGTCGCGCGAACCAAATAAGGAGAGCAGGATGGCTGGCAAGAAGAAAACCGATAAAGACACCAACTCCTGGATCGGCGAGATCGAGAAATACTCGCGCCAGATCTGGCTGGCTGGCTTGGGGGCCTACTCGAAGATCAGCAACGACGGCTCCAAGCTGTTCGATACGCTGGTCAAGGATGGAGAGAAGGCCGAGAAGCAGGCCAAGACCGAGGTGGACAAGCAGGTAGACGCGGTCAAGTCGACTGTTGGCTCCCGCGTGGGCACGGCCAAGTCCAAGGTCGAAGAGGTCAAGGGCAAGGCGATCGGCAAGTGGAGCGAGCTGGAAGAGGCTTTCGACAAGCGTCTGAACAGCGCCATTTCCCGTCTCGGCGTGCCCAGCCGCAGCGAAGTGAAGGATCTGCAAGGCAAGGTGGATGCCCTGACCAAGCAGCTCGAGAAACTCACTGGCGTGTCGGCCAAGTCGGTCAAACCTGCAGCCAAGCCTGCCGCAAAACCGGCAGCCAAGGCCGCCGCTAAACCCGCTGCCAAGCCAGCCGCCAAACCTGCTGCCAAGGTTGCCGCCGCCAAGCCGGCAGCCAAAGCCGCTGCTGCGAAGCCTGCGGCCAAAGCTGCGGCGAAACCGGCCGCCAAGCCGGCTGCCGCTGCTGCCAAGCCTGCAGCCAAAGCCGCCGCCAAACCGGCTGCCAAGCCTGCTGCCGCGAAACCGGCCGCAGCCGCCAAGCCCGCCGCAGCGAAGCCCGCTGCCAAGCCGGCCGCCGCGGCCAAGCCTGCAGTAGCCAAGCCCGCAGCGGCGAAGAAGCCGGCAGTGAAGAAGCCCGCCGCGCCCAAGGCCGCCAAGCCTGCGGCACCGGCTCCGGCCGCCCCGGCAGCGCCTGCAGCTGCGGCCGCTCCGGCACCCAGCGTGGCTCCGGCTCCGGTAGCACCGGCTACTCCGGCAACCCCGCCGACCAGCCAGTCCTGATTGGTATCGGTATGACGAAAACGCCCGGCTTGTCCGGGCGTTTTCGTTTCAGGCGTCCAGGTATCGTCTGGCGAGGCTTTCGGCGGCGTGCCGGGAGCCGGGACGAAGGTGCGGGGCGACCAGCATCATCACCTGGTAGACCACGAGGCGAATCTCGCCGCCGCTTCCCAGAACCCGCTGGTAGTCGAGCGAGAACAGCAGGGTCAGGGTGATCTGCTCCACCAGCTGGCCGAGGGACTCGGTATCGCTGACCAGTTGCTCTTCGGCCTTCAGACGGGCCAGCAGGGCAGCCAGGGTCCGCTTGAGGTGGTTCAGCCAGTTGCGCATTCCCTTCGCCAGCTTCGGCAGTCGACCCGCCAGGTTGGAGAGGTCCTGGAAGAGGAATCGGTAGCGCGACAGCCGCTCGACGATCAGGTGCAGGAACAGCCAGTAGTCCTCGGCATCCAGTCGCGCGTCGGCCGGCGGGTCGAGCAGCGGCGCCAGTTCCTCCTGGAAGCGCTCGAACAGCGCCATCACCAGAGGTTCCTTGCCGTGGAAGTGGTAGTAGAGGTTGCCGGGGCTGATGCCCAGCTCGGTGGCGATTTCCAGGGTGGTGACGTTGGGTTCGCCATTGCGATTGAACAGTTCAAGGGCGCATTCGAGGATGCGGTCGCGGGTCTTCATCCAGGGTACTGCCAGCCTTTCCGTAAAGAGGTGAAGGGCCGGCCGGGCGATCGCCGGGCCGGCCGCTGGGGTCAGCGCACGTGCACGTAGGTGCCCGGAGCGGGTTCCATCGCGGGGTAATCCTGGTTGCCCAGGGCCATGATGGTCTCCCGCTGTTCGCCGGAGCGTTCCTGAATCCAGCCCAGCCATTGCGCCCACCAGCTGCCCTGTACGTGCCTGGCGTCGTAGTACCAGGCGCGCGGGTCGGAGGTGAGCTTGCCGTTCTCGTAGTAGTTGGCCTTGGGGTTGCCCGGCGGATTGAGAATGCTCTGGATATGGCCGCTGTTGGACAGCACGAAACGGCTGTCGCCGCCCAGCAGCAGGGCGGAGCGGTAGACGGCGTCCCAGGGGGTGATGTGGTCGTTGATGCCAGCCACGCTGAAGCTGTCCACCGTGACCTTCTGCAGGTCGATGGGCGTACCGCAGATTTCCAGGGCGCCGCTGCGGGTCAGCGGGTTGTGCTTGAAGAAGTCCAGCATGTCGCCGTGGAGCGCGGCGGGCAGGCGGGTGTTGTCGTTGTTCCAGTAGAGGATGTCGAAGGCCGGGGGTTCGCGACCCAGCAGGTAGTTGTTGACGAAGTAATTCCACACCAGGTCGTTCGGGCGCATCCAGGCGAAGACCTTGGCCATGTCCTTGCCGTCGAGCACGCCAGCCTGGTACGAGCGGCGCTTGGCGGCTTCGAGGGTCTGCTCATCGGCAAAGAGCACGGCCGGACTGTCCACCTGGCTGTCCAGCAGGCTGACCAGATAGGTGGCGCTGGTGACCTTGCGCAGCTGCCGACGCGACTGCAGGTGGCCCTGCAGGGCGGCGATGGTCAGGCCGCCGGCGCAGGCACCAACCAGGTTTACCTCCTTGCTGCCGGTAATGGCGCGGCAGGCTTCGAAGGCTTCTTCCAGGGCCTGTACATAGGTGGATAGGCCCCATTCGCGATGCCGCGCATCGGGGTTGCGCCAGCTCACCATGAACACCTGCAGGCCGTTCTTCAGGGCGTACTGGACGAAGCTCTTATCCGGCGCGAGGTCGAAGATGTAGTACTTGTTGATCTGCGGCGGCACCACCAGCAAGGGGCGCAGGTACTGCTTCTCGCTCATCGGCTTGTACTGGATCAACTCCAGCAGCTCGTTGCGGAAGACCACGGCGCCGGGGGTGTTGGCGAGGTTGCGGCCGATCTCGAAGGCGTGCTTGCTGACCTGGCTGGGCATGCCGTCGTTGTGCAGCAGGTCATCCACCAGATTGCCGAGGCCCTTCACCAGGCTGAGGCCGCCGGTGTTGAACAGCTCCTTCACCGCCTGCGGGTTGAGCAGGCTGTTGGTGGGCGAGAGGGCATCGCTCAACTGGGCCAGGACGAAGCGGGCCCGGGCGCGGTCGTCGTCGCTGAGGTCACTCTCGTCGATCCAGGTGCTGAGCTGTTTCTGCCAGGCCAGGTAGACCTGCAGGCCACGGCGGTAAAAGGGGTTGTGCTGCCAGGACGGGTCGGCGAAGCGGCTGTCCTGTGGGTTTGGCTGGTACAGGGTATCGCCGAGCAGTGCGCGGCCGACCTGGCCGCCGAAGGCGAGCATGTGTCGCGCACTGTGCACCGGATGCCGCAGTCCTTGCAGCGCCAGGTTGCGTACCGTGGAAAACAGATCTTTGCCGCGAAGCCCCACGATGGCGTTCTGCGCATTCATGAAGGCGGCGGGTACCGGCAAGGTGCCCGGGACTTGTTTTTCTCGCATGGGGCAACGCTCCGTATTCGGTCCGTGGTTCAGGAGGACTACAGCAAGGCTTGTACCACCAGGAGCCCGAAGGGCATTCCAGACTATCTCCAGCAAAATTCAAGTTGATGACAGCGCGCACCGGCCTGGTTCGGGCGTCATGCGGCCGCCCCACAAGGGAGCGGCAGGTTCTCAGCTACTGCGCAGTGGCACGGCCTGGGGGTGGATCACCGCGCGCTGACGCTCTTCGGCGAGGAATTTCATGATGATCGGCGCCACCGTTTCGGCGCGGGTCACGAGAAACAGGTGACCGTCGTCGATCACGTGGAGTTCCGCATTGGGAATGCGCCAGGCCAGCAGGCGCATGTTCACCAGCGGGATGATCGGATCGTCGTCGCCGGCCAGCACCAGGGTTGGCTGGCGGATGCGGTGCAGCCAGTGGATGCTGGTCCAGCCGAGCCCGGCGAACAGCTGCCAGTAGTAGCCCATCTTGCCGGAGGAGCGCACCTTGCTGGCGTGGGCCATGGCCAGGCCAGGGTCGCGGCGGAAGGCGCCGCCATAGATGTCCGGGGCGATATGCACGCCGTAGGACGGCTGGATGTAGCGCCGCGGACTGGCCATGCGCCAGAGCACCTTGGGCTTGCCGGGCACCATGACGGCGCCGGCCGAGGTGGCGGCGAGGATCAGTTTCTTGCAGCGCTCCGGGTAGTCATGGGCGAACTGCTGGGCCAGGGCGCCACCCCAGGACACGCCAATGGCGCTGACCTGTCCGTAGTCCAGGTAATCCAGCATGCGCGCGGCGAGCTTGGCCAGGCCGGAGAAGCGGTAAGGCGTGTTGGGGGTGGACGAGCCGCCGACACCGGGCACGTCGAAGGCGATCACTTCCAGGTCCGGGTCCAGGGCCTGGACGAAGGGGAATACCAGTTCGAGGTTGGCGCCGATGCCGTTGAAGATCAGCAGCGGCGTCATGTGCGACTGGCCGGGGCGGACGGCGGTTCGGATGGTCTGGCCATCCAGCTCGATGGTTCGGAATACGAAAGGTAGCGGCATGCGCGGAGCCCTATTGAAGATAAAACCGGAAGCGGCCGCCAGCGGCTGCTTCCGAAATCGCCAGGCAGTGCCTGGTTGGCACCGCCGGCAAATGCCGGCGGCGCGCAGGGCACATCCCGGTGCCATGGGCAGTGGTGCGCAGGGCGCAGTCTTTCATCGCTCGTGCACGTAGGTGCCGGGCGAGGCTTCACCGGCCGGGTAGGCCTTGTTGCCCAGGGTGAAGTTGGCTTTCTTGGTCTTGCCGGAGCGCTCGGCCATCCATTGCTGCCAGTGCAGCCACCAGGAGTCGGCGTGCTTGGTGGCGTTCTCCAGCCAGGCCTTCGGATCCTCCGGCATTTCACTGCTGGTGGAGAATCGCGCCTTGGGGTTGCCCGGCGGGTTGAGGATGCTCTGGATGTGGCCGCTGTTGGACAGCACGAACTCGCACTTGCCGCCCAGCAGCCGCGCCGAGCGATAGCAGGCTTCCCAGGGGGTGATGTGGTCAGTGGTGCCGGCCACGCAGTAGAAGTCGCAGGTGACCTGCTTGAGGTCGATGGGGGTGCCACAGACCTCCAACGCGTTGGGGCGGGTCAGCGGGTTGGTCTTGAACATTTCCACCAGCTCGCCGTGCAGCGCGGCAGGCAGGCGCGTGGTGTCGTTGTTCCAGTAGAGGATGTCGAAGGCCGGTGGCTCGTTGCCCAACAGGTAGTTGTTGACCCAGTAGTTCCAGATCAGGTCGTTGGGGCGCATCCAGGCGAACACTTTGGCCATGTCCTTGCCCTCCAGCACACCGGCCTGGTACGAGCGGCGCTTGGCGGCTTCGAGGGTCTGCTCATCGGCAAACAGGGCGACCTGGGTGTCGAGATTGAAGTCCAGCACGCTGACCATCTGGGTGAAGGCGTTGACCTTGTTCTCGCCGATCGCCTGGTAGTGGCCGAGCAGCGCGACGGTGGTGATGCCGCCGGAGCACGCGCCGAGGATGTTGAGGTCCTTGGCGCCGGTGATCTTCAGGATGACGTCGATGGTTTCCTTGAGGGCATCGATGTAGGTGGACAGCCCCCACTCGCGTTGCGCCTTGGTCGGGTTGCGCCAGCTGACGATGAAGGTCTGCAGGCCGTTGCGCAGGCAGAAGCGCGCCAGGCTCTTTTCCGGCGACAGGTCGAATACGTAGAACTTGTTGATCTGCGGTGGCACCACCAGCAGAGGGCGCTCGTGCACGCTTTCGGTGATGGGCTTGAACTGGATCAGCTCCAGCACGTCATTGCGATAGACCACCGCGCCTTCGGTGGTGGCGAGGTTCTGGCCGACCTCGAAGGCGTCCATGTTCACCTGGCTCGGCATGCCGCCGTTGTTCACCAGGTCCTTGGCCAGATGAGAAAGGCCGTCCAGCAGGCTCTTGCCGCCGGTTTCGAAGAAGCGCTTCACCGCAGCCGGGTTGGCCATGCTGTTGGTGGGCGCCATGGCCTCGGTCATCAGGTTGATGACGAAATGACCGCGGCTGGTGTCCTGTTCGGAGAGATTGCTGTGCTCGATCCACTGGTGCAGCTCTTTGCGCCAGGCGAGGTAGGTCTGCAGGTAACGCTTGTACAGCGGGTTCTGGCTCCAGGCCGGGTCACTGAAACGGCGGTCGTCGGCTTCAGGTTGCAGGCCGGATTGGCCGAGCACCACGTTCTTCAGTTCCAGGCCGAAATGGGCGACGTGTTTTGCACTGTGGAAAGGTTGCTTGATGGCTTGCAGCAGCACCATCCGCGCTGAAGACAGCAGATCCTTGCCACGGATACCTATCACCGGATTGAGGTTCAAGGTGTTATCCGAGGCTTGGCGCTGCAGGTCTTCATTGTTCTTGTTGCTCATCTACGACGCTCCATTGTCCTGAGTCGAACAGCGCCCTGGCGAAGCAGCGCGCTGACACGCTCGGGTTACCGGGAAGGCGAAGCGAACTTCGCGTATTTCTCTGTATCTGGCGATGCCAAATGCATGGAACTTGCCAGAAATTGGTTACCTGAGTTTGTCAGTTTGCGCAAGCCGACCGCTGAGAGGACGCTGCGCCACGAGTATGTCGCGAGGCATTAGAAAATGCGCCCTAACCTTGGGCGGTATGCGCGGGAATGGAGCGCGGCCTGCACCGCGTCAGAGCATGAGTTTCACCACCGATTCGTCGGGGTCGCGGGAACGGCCGGCGGCTGCGAGCTCCTGCAGGTAGTCGTTCCACAGCTCTTCCTGACGGGTGGCAAGCTGGTAGAGGTAGTCCCAGGTGAACAGGCCGCTGTCGTGGCCATCGTCGAAGGTCAATTTCAGGGCATAGTTGCCGGCTGGCTCGAGTTTGGTCAGGCCGACGTTCAGTTTGCCGTACTGGAGGATGGGTTTGCCGTGGCCCTGCACCTCTGCCGAAGGCGAGTGCACGCGCAGGAACTCGGCGGAGAGGGTGTAGCTTTCCTGCGGGCCGTACTTCAGGGTCAGAGTCCTGGAGGCCTTGTGTAGTTCGATACCGCTGGGGATGCGCATTTCGGGGGTCTCCAAACGGATACAGCCGGCAATTGCCGGCTGTATCCAGTGTGCGCCTGTCAGAGGATGTAGCGCGACAGGTCTTCGTCCTGGGCCAGTTCACCGAGGTGGCCGTTGACGTAGGCCGCGTCGATGAGGATTGGCTTTTCGTCGTGCTGCGCGGCGAGGTCGCCGGCGCTGAAGGACACTTCTTCCAGCAGTCGTTCGATCAGCGTGTGCAGGCGGCGGGCACCGATGTTCTCGGTCTTTTCGTTCACCTGCCAGGCGATTTCGGCCAGGCGCTTGATGCCGTCCTGGGCGAACTCGATGTTCAGGCCTTCGGTCTTCAGTAGCGCGCTGTACTGCTCGGTCAGCGAGGCGTGGGGCTCGGTGAGGATGCGCTCGAAGTCTTCCGGCGACAGGGCCTTCAGCTCGACGCGGATCGGCAGGCGGCCCTGCAGTTCCGGCACCAGGTCACTGGGCTTGGACAGGTGGAAGGCACCGGAGGCGATGAACAGGATGTGGTCGGTCTTGACCATGCCCAGTTTGGTGTTCACGGTGCAGCCTTCGATCAGCGGCAGCAGGTCGCGCTGCACGCCTTCGCGGGAGACATCGGCGCCGCCGACGTTGCCGCGCTTGGCCACCTTGTCGATCTCGTCGATGAAGACGATGCCGTTCTGCTCCACCGCTTCCAGGGCGGCAGCCTTCAGTTCTTCCTCATTGACCAGGCGCGCGGCTTCTTCGTCGCGCACCAGCTTCATGGCTTCCTTGACCTTCAGCTTGCGGGACTTGCGCTTGCCCTTGCCGAGGTTGGAGAAGAGGTTCTGCAGCTGGTTGGTCATTTCCTCCATGCCGGGCGGGGCCATGATTTCCACGCCGGCCGGGGATTCGGCCACTTCGATGTCGATTTCCTTGTCGTCCAGCTGGCCTTCGCGCAGGCGCTTGCGGAACAGCTGGCGGGTGTTGGAGTCCTCGCGCGGCGCTTCATCGCCGAAGCCGGTGCGGGCCGGAGGCAGCAGGGCGTCAAGGATGCGCTCCTCGGCGGCGTCCTCGGCGCGGTAGCGCACGCGGTGCATTTCCTGCTCGCGCATCATCTTCACGGCAGCGTCAGCCAGGTCGCGGATGATGGATTCGACGTCGCGGCCGACGTAGCCCACTTCAGTGAACTTGGTGGCTTCGACCTTGATGAAGGGCGCGTTGGCGAGCTTCGCCAGGCGACGGGCGATTTCGGTCTTGCCGACACCGGTCGGGCCGATCATCAGGATGTTCTTCGGTGTCACCTCGGCGCGCAGTTCCGCCGGCAGCTGCATGCGGCGCCAGCGGTTGCGCAGGGCGATGGCGACGGCGCGCTTGGCGTCGTCCTGGCCAACGATGTGGCGGTTGAGTTCGTGGACGATTTCGCGGGGCGTCATGGACATGAAAATGGCTCCAATGCGGGACGGCTGCCTTACTCGGCGCTGTCCAGCTCCTCGATGGTCAGGTTCTGGTTGGTGAACACGCAGATGGAGCCGGCGATGTTCAGGGCGGTCTCGGCCACTTCGCGGGCGGACAGTTCGGTGTGTTGCAGCAGTGCCAGGGCGGCGGCCTGGGCGAAACCGCCGCCGGAGCCCATGGCGATCAGGCCGTGCTCGGGTTCGACCACGTCACCGTTGCCGGTGATGATCAGCGAAGCATCCTTGTTGGCCACGGCGAGCATGGCTTCCAGGCGGCTCAGGGAGCGGTCGGTACGCCAGTCCTTGGCCAGCTCGACGGCGGCGCGGACCAGGTGGCCCTGGTGTTTTTCCAGTTGCCCTTCGAAGCGCTCGAACAGGGTGAAGGCGTCGGCGGTGGCACCGGCGAAGCCGGCCAGGACCTGACCGTGGTAGAGACGGCGGACCTTGCGGGCGTTGCTCTTCATGACGGTGTTGCCGAGGGAAACCTGGCCGTCGCCGCCCATGACGACTTTGCCGTTGCGGCGGACTGAAACGATGGTGGTCAAGGGGAGAGTCTCCACGCAGCGGGGCGGAAATGCCCGAATGGAAACTCAGATGGGGGGCCTTGCCCGGCTTTTCAACCGGGCAAGGACGATTGGCAGTCTGTTGAAAAAACTACCTGCGTTGTCGATGCGTCGTTAAAAACAGACTCAAAATGCTCATTTACGGCTCGTAAACTCCGCTTTTTCGTCTGTTTTTGCCTCGTCTCGACTGCCTCGCCAACGTTTTTCAATCAGCTGCCCGCCGCTCAACGGCTCTGGCGCTGCTGTAACAGCAGATTGCTGAAGCCGCTACCGGCCAGTTGCTTCTGCGCCGAGGCGAGTTGCTCGCGGTTGGCGAAGGGGCCGACCAGCACTCGATACCAGGTTTCCTCGCGGACGGTGCCGGATTCCACCTGGACGTTCTGTCCGAGCAGGATGATCTGCGCACGCACCCGGTCGGCATCGTCACGCTTGCGGAACGAACCGGCCTGGAGGAAGAACTGATTGGTGACCGGCGCCTTGGCCACTACCGGCGGCGCGGGCGGCGGGGTTTCGCCGTTGAGGGCGGCCTGGGCGCGCGCAGCATCGATCTTGGCGGCTTCTTCCGGGGTGACCGGTTTCTGCGCGGGCGGCGTGGCCGGCGTCTCCTTGGGCACCGCTTCCGGCGGCACTATCACTTCCGACTCCGGAAGCAGGGTGTAGAAGTCGTACTTTGGCTTCGCCGGTTCCTGGGCTGGCGGCGTCGCCGGCTTGACCTGGGCCTTGCCGGCGTCACTGTTGGCCTTGCCGCTGGCGGCGCCGTTCGTGGCCTGCTCGGGCTTGGTCCGGCGCACTTCGTCGCGGCCGGGCTCGAGCTGGTTGAGGAACACCACGAAACCACCGATGACCAGTCCGATGGCCAACCAGACCCAGCCGGGCACCGGTTTCTTGGCCGGCGCCTGGTAGCGGCTGGCCCCGCGCTTGGGTGCAGGTTTTTTCTTCGCCATAGTCCGTTACATGCGTTCCAGGGTTTGCAGGCCGAGCAGCTCCAGACCTTGCTTGAGGGTGCGGCCGGTCAGCGCGGCGAGGCGCAGGCGGCTCTGCTGGGTGGCCTGGTCCTCTGCAGCGAGGATCGGGCAGTTCTCGTAGAAGCTGGAGAACAGGCCGGCCAAGTCGTAGAGGTAGGCGCAGAGGATGTGCGGTACGCCCTTCTCGGCCACGTTGCCCAGGGTGTCGGCGAACTGAGCCAGCTTGGCGGCAAGGGCCTGCTCCTGTTCGGCGGCAAGGATGATCTGGCCGTCGATCTCGGAGAAGTCCTTGCCAAGCTTGCGGAACACGCTGGCCACGCGGGTGTAGGCGTAGAGCAGGTAGGGCGCGGTGTTGCCTTCGAAGCTCAGCATCAGCTCGAAGTTGAAGCTGTAGTCGCTGGTGCGATGCTTGGACAGGTCGGCGTACTTCACCGCGCCGATGCCCACGGCGCGGGCGATCTGGCGCAGCTCGGCTTCGTCCAGATCGGGGTTCTTGCCCTTCACCAGGTCATAGGCGCGTTGCTCGGCCTCGTCCAATAGGTCGATCAGCTTCACGGTGCCGCCGTCGCGGGTCTTGAAGGGCTTGCCGTCTGCGCCGTTCATGGTGCCGAAGCCCATGTGCTCCATTTCGAAGCTTGGCGGTACGAAGCCGGCCAGGCGCGCGGCGGCGAACACCATCTGGAAGTGCAGGGCTTGGCGCTGGTCGACGAAGTACAGCGCGCGATCAGCCTTGAGCACGTTGGCGCGGTAGCGGGTGGCGGCCAGGTCGGTGGTGGCGTAGAGGTAACCGCCACCGGCCTTCTGCACGATCAGCGGCAGGGGGTTGCCTTCGGCGTTCTTGAACTCGTCCATGAACACGCACAGGGCGCCGTCGCTTTCGGTGAGCAGGCCCTTGGCGCGCAGGTCGGTGATGACGTTGGCCAGGTCGTCGTTATAGGCGCTTTCGCCCTTCACGTCGGCCATGGTGAGCTTCACGCCCAGGCGGTCGTACACGGCCTGGCAGTGGCTCAGAGAGATGTCGTTGAAGCGGGTCCACAGCTTCAGGCAGTCGGGGTCGCCTGCCTGCAGCTTGACCACCAGCTCGCGGGCGCGGTCGGCGAACTCGGAAGATTCGTCGAAGCGCTTCTTCGCGGCGCGATAGAAGGATTCCAGGTCGGACAGTTCGGCGTCGCTGCCTACCGGCTGCTCCTGCATGTAGGCCAGCAGCATGCCGAACTGGGTGCCCCAGTCGCCCACATGGTTCTGGCGGATCACGGTGTCGCCGAGGAACTCCAGGACGCGGGCCACGCCGTCACCGATGATGGTGGAGCGCAGATGGCCGACGTGCATTTCCTTGGCCAGGTTCGGTGCCGACAGGTCGATGACGACGCGCTGTTGCGGGCCGTTCTTGCGCACACCGAGCTGAGCGTCGGCCAGCGCGGCTTCCAGGCGCTGGGCCAGGGCCTGGGTATTCTGGAAGAAGTTGAGGAAGCCGGGGCCGGCGATCTCCACCTTGGCCACCTGCTCATCCTGGGGCAGGGCGGCAATGAGCTTCTCGGCCAGGTCGCGCGGCTTCATGCCGGCAGGTTTGGCCAGCATCATGGCGATGTTGCTGGCGAAGTCGCCGTGGCTCTTGTCCTTGGTGTTTTCCACCTGGATGGCCGGGCTGAGGCCCTCGGGCAGCACGCCCTCGCTGGCGAGACGGGTCAGGGCTTGCTGGATCAGCTGGCGAATGGTGTCTTTCATCTTCTGCTCTTCCGGCCGCCCCGGAGAGGGCTGGCGCTGGTTGAAAACTGTGCATTATCGGCGGGCTGCGGCTGCAGCTTCAAGTTTTAAGCGGCGAGCTGCAAGGGACTTTCTGTGATATCGGCTGGGTGGCGGTGGTCAGAACAGGTCTATCGGATCGACATCCAGCGACCAGCGCACCGCGCGGCCTCCAGGCAACTGTTCCAGCGCCTGGCTCCAGGGCGTCAGCAGGCGATGCAGGGGCGCACGGGCGTTTGCCTGCAATAGAAGCTGCGCTCGATAGCGGCCGGCGCGGCGTTCCATGGGGGCGGGGACCGGTCCCAGCAACTCGACGCCGTTGACGCCCATTTCGGCCAGCTGCTGTTCGGCTTCGGTGCAGGCGCTGTCGAGGAAGTCTTCCGCCTGCCCCGGCTTGTGCGCTTCCGCACGCAGCAGGGCCAGGTGCGCGAAGGGCGGCAGGCCGGCGGCGCGCCGCTCGGAAAGGGCCTGATCGGCAAAGGCGAAGTAGCCCTGCTCGGTGAGCTGCACCAGCAGAGGATGCTCGGCCAGGTGGGTCTGGATGATCACTTTGCCCGGCTCCTCGGCCCGCCCGGCCCGGCCCGCGACCTGGACGATGAGCTGGGCCATGCGCTCGCTGGCGCGGAAGTCGGCGGAGAACAGGCCGCCGTCGGCATCGAGGATGGCCACCAGGGTCACGCGGGGGAAGTGGTGCCCCTTGGCGAGCATCTGGGTGCCGACCAGGATGCAGGGGTCGCCGCGCTGGATGGTGGCGAACAGCTTGTCCATGGCGTCCTTGCGCGAGGTGCTGTCGCGGTCGATACGCAGGACCTGCGTCTTCGGGAACAGGATCGCCAGGCGCTCTTCGGCGCGCTCGGTGCCGGCACCCACCGGCCGCAGGTCGACCCGGTTGCAGTCGGGGCAGCAGGCCGGCTGGCGCTGGGTGTGGCCGCAATGGTGGCAGCGCAGCTCGTTGTAGCGCTGGTGCAGGGTCATGCGCGCGTCACAGCGCGGGCACTGGCTGATCCAGCCGCAGTCATGGCACAGCAGGGTCGGCGCGAAGCCGCGGCGGTTGAGGAACACCAGCACCTGCTGGCCCGCCGCCAGGGTCTGGGCGATGGCCTGTTGCAGTGGCATGGAGATGCCGGAGTCCAGTGGCAGGCTCTTCACATCCAGGCGCAGGAAGCGCGGTTGCTTGGCGCCACCGGCGCGCTGGGTCAGGCGCAACAGCCCGTAGCGGCCAGCATGGGCGTTCTGCAGGCTTTCCAGCGAAGGTGTGGCCGAGCCCAGCAGGATCGGGATGTTCTCCTGGCGGGCGCGTACCAGGGCCAGGTCGCGGGCGTGGTAGCGCAGGCCTTCCTGCTGCTTATAAGAAGCGTCGTGTTCCTCGTCGATGATGATCAGCCCCGGGTTCTTCAGCGGCGTGAAGAGTGCCGAGCGGGTGCCGATGACGATGTCGGCTTCACCATCGCGGGCGGCCAGCCAGGCGTCCAGGCGTTCGCGGTCGTTCACTGCCGAGTGGAGCAGGGCGATTCGCGCGTTGAAGCGGCGGGAGAAGCGTTCCAGGGTCTGTGGACCGAGGTTGATCTCGGGGATCAGTACCAGGGCCTGCTTGCCGGCTTCGAGGGTCTGGCGGATCAGTTGCAGGTAGACCTCGGTCTTGCCGCTGCCGGTGACCCCGGCCAGGAGCAGGGCATTGAAGCTGCCGAAGGAGGCATGCACCGCGTCGAAGGCGGCACGCTGCTCGGGATTGAGCGGCAGTTCCGGCTGCGCCAGTAATGGTCCATGGCGATCGCTGGGGGCGTGCCGGCGCACTTCGACGCGGGCCAGGCCCTTTTCCAGGAGGATGTCGAGGCTGTCCTTGTTCAGTTGCAGTTGGCTGAGCAACTGGTGCGCCACGCCGTGGGGATGTTGCGCCAGGATGGCCAGGGCCTGGCGTTGGCGCGGTGCGCGGGCCAGGCGCGGGTCATCGAGGCTGGCGCCGGGAGCGGCATGCCAGAATCGCTCCTGCCGGGCCTCCGCCGGTTCTCCCTGGCGCAGCAGTACCGGAAGGGCCCAGCTCAGGGTGTCACCGAGGCTGTGCTGGTAGTACTGGGCTGTCCAGAGACAGAGCTTGAATAGCGACGGCGGGAGTGGCGGGCGGCTATCCAGCAGCTCCAGTGCCGGTTTGAGCTTGTCCGCAGGCACTTCGCTCTTGTCCGTCACTTCCACCAGTACGCCGATGATCTCGCGTCGACCGAACGGCACACGCAGGCGAACCCCCGGCTGCAGGACGGCGCGAGGCACACCGGCAGGTGCCCGGTAGTCGAACAGGCGGCGCAGCGGCGAGGGCAGGGCGAGGCGTAGAATGGGGGCGTCAGGCAAGCGCGGATCCTGTCGGAAAAGGCGCGATATTAGCATGGCGCCGCGCGACAGCCGGCTCGGCCGGTAGGTTGCAACGCCCCCTCACTCTGGTATCATCCGCCGCCTGTTTCCGTGCGGTACTCGACATAGGGTCGGGTGGCGGCACGCCAGACCTGAGGATCAAGCAATGAAACCGGAAATCCATCCCGAGTACGTCGCGATCGAAGCTACCTGCAGCTGCGGTAACGTCATCAAGACCCGCTCCACCATCGGCAAGAACATCAGCCTCGACGTATGCTCCGAGTGCCACCCGTTCTACACCGGTAAGCAGAAGGTTCTGGACACCGGCGGCCGTATCGATCGCTTCAAGCAGCGTTTCGGCGTGTTCGGCGCCAAGTAAGAGCCGACACAGCCCGGGAAGGCCTGATGGCCAGGTCCCCGCTGACGAGAAAGGCGCCTCTGACAGGCGCCTTTTTCTTTTTCTGGCTTCTGAGTTTCTCCCTTCATGCCGCCTGCCCGCTTCCGGGCAATCTTCCTACCTATAAAGTCCGAAAAGTCGTCGATGGCGACACCTTGCGTCTGGTCGATGGGCGAAGCGTTCGTCTGATTGGTCTGAACGCGCCTGAGTTGGCGCGCAAGGGGCGGTCGGATGAACCCTACGCCGTAGCGGCGCAGGGACGTCTTGCCGAGCTGGTGAAAACCAATGGCGGGCGTGTTGGATTGCGCCTCGGGCGCGAGCCGAAAGACCGCTATGGCCGCACCCTGGCCCACCTTTATGACAATCGCGGGCGCAACCTCGAGGAGCGCATGCTTGCCGAGGGGCTGGCGTTTCACATCGCAATTGCGCCCAACGCCGCGCTCAGCGGATGCCATGTTGCTGCGGAACGGGAGGCGCGCCGTGCCGGTCGGGGCCTTTGGCGCCGACCGCCATTGCAGTCGCCCTGGCAGCTGCGCCGGGGTGGCTTTGCCCTGGTGCAGGGGCGCGTTGCCAGGGTCGAACGCAACCGTGGCGGGGTCTGGCTGCAGTTGGACGGGCCCTTGGTATTGCGTGTCGAGTTGAAGCAACTGCGCCAGTTCGATGCCGCCGCGTTGCAGCGCCTGGAAGGGCGGCAAATAGAAGCACGAGGCTGGGTAATTGACCGTGCACGCAGGGGCAGCGTAAATACGAGGAATCCCCGCTGGATGCTCCCCCTTACCCACAATGGAATGCTTGAGGTGATTCGATGAGATCCCCTGCGCTCGTCTTGGCGCTGCTGTTTGGTTCTTCCCTGCTGGCCGGTTGCGCGGTGAACCCCGCGACCGGCAAGACCAACTTCGTGATGATGAGCGAGCAGCAGGAGCTGGATCTCGGTCGCCAGTACAACCAGGAAATCGCCAAGCAGAACCCTCGCTATGCGGACGAAAAACTGCAGGCCTATGTGCAGGAAGTGGGACAGCGCGTTGCCAGCCACAGCCACCGCAGCAATATTGCCTACCACTTCACCGTGGTCGACTCGCCAGACATCAACGCCTTCGCCCTTCCGGGCGGCTACATCTATATCCATCGCGGCCTGCTTTCTTACCTGAATTCGGAAGCGGAACTCGCTGCGGTGCTGGGGCACGAGGTGGGTCACGTCACCGCGCGGCACAGCGTGCAGCAGCAGAGCCAATCCACCGCGTGGAACATCCTGGGGCAGGCGGTCGCCATCGGTACCGGCGTTGGCGCTGCAGGCGACCTGACCAATGTGTTGGGCACAGCTTTCGTGCGCGGTTATGGGCGTGACATGGAGCTGGAAGCAGACGGTTTGGGCGCCCAGTACCTGGCGCGCAGCGGCTATGACCCGCAGGCCATGATCGAAGTGGTGAAAGTGCTGAAAAACCAGGAAGAATTCGCCCGCGACCAGGCTCGGCGCAAAGGCCAGGCGGAGGCACCGTCGGGCTACCACGGCGTATTCGATACCCACCCGGATAACGACACCCGCCTGCAGCAGGTGGTGGGTCCGGCCAAGGCGCTGGTGGGGGGCAACCAACTGGTGAACCGGGAGGTCTTCCTCAAGCATCTTGAAGGGTTGCCCTTCGGCGACTCGGCTGAAACCGGAGTGCGCCGGGGGCAGGACTTCTATCACGCCGAACTGGATTTCACCCTGCACTTTCCTGATGGCTGGGGGCTGGTCAATCGCCCTGATGCAGTGATTACCCACAGCGCCAACCAGCAGGCCTTCATCGCCATGACCCTGGATGGGCGCAAGCCGAACCTGGCTCCGGCGGACTATCTGCGGCAGAAGGCTGGGGGCCAGCGGCTGGCCATGGAAGAGTCCCTGCAGCAGGCCGGGCTGCAGGGCGCCACCGCTGTGCTGCCGGGAAAACCGGCGCGCCGTGTGGCGGCCATCTACAAGGACGACAAGGCTTTTCTGTTCGTCGGTGCGATTCGCAATGGGGCATCCCTGGAGAGCGAGGACGACAAGTTCCTCTCGGTGATCCGTAGTTTCCGTCCGATGAAGAAGGAGGAACTGGCCTTGGCCCAGCCGTTGCGCCTGCACCTGATCCAGGCAAAGTCCGGCCAGACGGTCGCCAGCCTGGCCTGGGAGAGCAAATTGCCGGGTACGCAAGCGGATCTGGAAAATCGTATCCGATTGTTGAATAATTTGTATCCAATCGGCGAGCCAAAGCCCGGAGATTGGCTAAAAGTCGTACGTTAGAGGGGTTGACGCCGGGTGACTGAACGGTCTTGTTAGCCCCATGTATCTTGCGTATGCTCGCCCGTCACGTCTGTCACAAGCAAAAAGCGGAAATGCCAAAATGTCTGATCTGAAAACGGCCGCTCTCGAATACCATGCCCAGCCCCGCCCCGGGAAACTCAGCGTCGAGCTGACCAAGCCGACTGCCACCGCCCGCGACCTGTCGCTGGCCTACAGCCCGGGCGTCGCCGAGCCGGTGCGCGAAATCGCGCGTGATCCGGAACTGGCCTTCAAGTACACCGGCAAGGGCAACCTGGTAGCGGTCATTTCCGATGGCACCGCAATCCTCGGCCTGGGTAACCTCGGCCCGCTGGCTTCCAAGCCGGTAATGGAGGGCAAGGGTGTGCTGTTCAAGCGTTTCGCCGGCATCGACGTATTCGACATCGAAGTGGACGCTGAAAGCCCGCAGGCCTTCATCGACACCGTCAAGCGCATTTCCATCACCTTTGGTGGCATCAACCTCGAAGACATCAAGGCACCCGAGTGCTTTGAGATCGAGCGTACCCTGATCGAGCAGTGTGACATCCCGGTCTTCCACGATGACCAGCATGGCACCGCCATCGTGACTGCCGCCGGCATGCTCAATGCCCTGGAAATCGCTGGCAAATCCCTGGCCGAAGCCAAGATCGTCTGCCTCGGCGCCGGCGCTGCTGCCATTTCCTGCATGAAGCTCCTGGTGAGCATGGGCGCCAAGGTCGAGAACATCTTCATGATCGACCGCAAGGGCGTGATCCATGCCGGTCGCGACGACCTGAACCAGTACAAGGCCGTGTTCGCCCACGAGACCGACAAGCGCACCCTGTCCGAGGCCCTCGACGGTGCGGACGTGTTCGTAGGCCTGTCCGGTGCCAACCTGCTGAGTCCGGAAGATCTCAACCGCATGGCGCCCAACCCGATCGTGTTCGCCTGCTCCAACCCGGATCCGGAAATCAAGCCGGAACTGGCGCACGAGACCCGCAGCGACGTGATCATGGCCACCGGTCGTTCCGACTACCCGAACCAAGTCAACAACGTGCTGGGCTTTCCCTTCATCTTCCGCGGTGCCCTGGACGTACGCGCCACCCGCATCAACGAAGAAATGAAGATCGCCGCTGCCCTGGCCCTGCGTGACCTGACCAAGCTGCCGGTGCCGCAGGACGTCTGTGACGCCTACGGTGTGGCTTCCCTGGAATTCGGTCGTGAGTACATCATTCCGAAGCCCATGGACAAGCGCCTGATCACCGTCGTATCCGATGCCGTGGCCAAGGCCGCCATCGAATCCGGCGTGGCTACCCTGCCGTATCCGAAGCACTATCCGCTGAAGTCGGTGGACGAAGTGTTCAACGGCTAAGCCGAGATGCAATGAAACAGCCCCGCAATCGCGGGGCTTTTTCTTTTTGGGCGCCTGTTCCTCAGAACAGGTCGATGGGGGCGGCCTCGTCGGCCGGCAGCGGGCTGCCGGGAATGGCTAGCCCTGGCTCCAATTCGCTCATGGGCGGGGGCGTGTCCTCACTCTTGAACAGTTCGAAGAAGGCATCAGGCGTTCCCGGGCTGGCGGCGCGGCCACTGAGCGGGTCGATACGCAACGTCAGCAGTCCGGCAGGTTCCGGCTGGACGTGAGCGGGCTTGTCCTTGAGTGCGGCGCCCATGTAGTTCATCCAGATGGGGAGTGCGACGGTGCCGCCGTACTCGTGGCGACCCAGGCTTTCCGGCTGGTCGAAGCCGACCCAGACAGTGGTGACGTAGTCGGCGTTGTAGCCGGAGAACCAGCTATCCTTCGACTCGTTGGTGGTACCGGTCTTGCCGGCGATGTCGCTACGTCCCATGGACAATGCCCGGCGACCGGTACCGCGCTTGATCACGTCCTGCAGCATGCTGTTGAGGATGTAAGTCGTGCGCGGATCGACGATGCGTTCGGCGACCGCTGGCGTCTGGCTCTGGGGTGCCGAGGCCTCGGTGGAGGCGAGCAGGGTATCCGGTGCGCCGCTGCTTTGCGCGACTTCGTTGGACTGCGCCTCGGTTGCCGGAACCCGTGGCGGATTGGCGACGAACAGGGTTTTTCCGTCGCGGCTTTCGATGCGCTCGATCAGATAGGGCTGAACCTTGTAGCCGCCGTTGGCGAAGGTGCTCCAGCCGCCGGCGATTTCCAGCGGAGTGAGGTTCGCGGTGCCGAGCGCCAGGGAGAGGTTGCGTGGCAGGTCGTCCTTGTTGAAGCCGAAGCGGCTGACGTAGTTCAGTGCGTAGTCGATGCCGATGGCCTGCAGCACGCGAATCGATACCAGGTTGCGCGACTTGTACAGGGCTTCACGCAGGCGGATCGGGCCAAGGAAAGTGTTGTTGTCGTTCTTCGGGCGCCAGGCTTCTTCCATGCCGGCTTCCTGGAAGACGATTGGGGCGTCGTTCACCAGGCTGGCGGCGGTGAAGCCGTTATCCAGGGCGGCGGCATAGAGGAATGGCTTGAAGCTGGACCCCGGTTGCCGCTTGGCCTGGGCTGCGCGGTTGTAATTGCTTTGCTCGAATGAGAAGCCACCGACCAATGCGCGAATGGCACCATCCTGCGGGTCCAGGGAGACCAGGGCGCTCTGGGCGGCCGGCAATTGGACGAAGCGCAGGCTGCCGTCGGCCTGGCGCTGCACGCGGACCAGGTCGCCGACCTGGCTGACGTCGGCTGGCTGCTGCGGGCGCGGGCCCAGGCTGTTGGTGTTCAGGAACGGGCGGGCCCATTTCATGCTGTCCCAGCTAACCGCCTCTTCCTGGCCGCTGCGGGTCAGGACCAGGATGCCGCTCTTCTCGACCTGAGTGACGATGGCCGGCTCCAGGCCGCCTAGGGATTTCTGCTTGGCCAGTTCCAGCAGCCAGGTTTCCTTGGTCATACCGGGCAAGCGGGTTTCCGGGCCGCGATAGCCGTGGCGCTGGTCGTACTCGATAAGGCCCTCGCGCAGCGAGGTATTGGCTGCCTGCTGGAGGTCGCTGGGCACTGTCGTGGTAACGCGGAAGCCTTCGGTGTAGGCGTCGCTGCCATATCGGCCGACCATTTCGGCACGGGCCATCTCGGCGATGTAGGGGGCAGCCAGTTCCGGGGTGGGGACGTGGTAGCTGGCATCGATCGGTTCGTTGATCGCTTGCTGGTAGCGGTCCTGATCGATTCGGCCCAGCTTGTACATGCGCCCGAGAATCCAGTCGCGCCGCTCTTTGCTGCGAGTCGGGTTGACCAGTGGATTGAAGCGAGACGGAGCCTTGGGCAGGCCAGCAATCATGGCCATTTGGGCCAGACTGATTTCACGAATCGACTTGCCGTAATAGACCTGTGCGGCGGCCTCGATACCGTATGCGCGGTTACCGAGGTAGATCTTGTTCACATAAAGTTCAAGAATTTCGTCTTTGCTGAGTTCCCGCTCTATTTGCAGTGCCAGCAATATTTCATTGATCTTGCGAGAGAAACTTCTTTCGCTGGTGAGGAAGTAGTTTTTCGCCACCTGCATGGTGATGGTGCTACCGCCCGTCTGGATGTGGCCGGTCTTCAATAATTGCGTGGCAGCGCGCATCAGGCTGGTGAGGTCGACGCCATAATGGTTGGCGAAATTGTCGTCCTCGGCGGCCAGCAGGGCTTGGATGAAGTCCGGCGGAATGTCGGCGAAACGGACCGGAGAGCGACGCATTTCGCCGAATTCTGCGATCAGTTTGCCATCGCTGCTGTAGACGCGCAGCGGGATCTGGAGTTGGATTCGACGCAGCGAGTCGACCGATGGAAGGCTGGGGCTAAGATAGAGGTAGGCGCCGCTGAAACTGAGCAGCAGGCCACAGAAGACGGCAACGAAGGACCACCAGAATAACTTCAGCAGGCGCATCAAGGCTTGTGGATTTCCAGGCAAAAGAATGAGTTAAGCGGAAGGTAATCATAAAAGGCAAAAGCCGATCACATTATAAGCGTTTTTTTTCCGGGGGAGCCATTTGCGCTTCTGTCAAGACTGCTATTTAATGTGGAAAAACATAAATCGTCCGTAAGTCTCGGACGCTGATAGGAAATCGGTCGTGCTAGGGCTCTTCAATAAGAAAGCGAATTCGCTGTTGGGGATCGACATCAGCTCGACCTCAGTCAAGCTCCTTGAATTGAGTCGCTCGGGAAGCCGCTTCAAAGTGGAGTCCTACGCCGTCGAGCCGCTCCCGCCAAACGCGGTTGTCGAAAAGAACATCGCGGAGCTGGAGGGCGTCGGGCAGGCACTTTCCCGAGTAGTCAGCAAGGCGCGCACCGGCGTCAAGGTTGCGGCAGTGGCCGTGGCCGGTTCGGCCGTGATCACCAAGACCATCGAAATGGAAGCGGGACTCTCCGAAGACGATCTGGAGAACCAGCTGAAGATCGAGGCCGACCAGTACATTCCATATCCGTTGGAAGAAGTTGCCATCGACTTCGAGGTGCAGGGTGCATCGGCACGTAACCCGGAGCGGGTCGATGTGCTGCTCGCGGCCTGCCGAAAGGAAAACGTCGAGGTGCGCGAGGCCGCACTCGCCCTGGCCGGACTTTCCGCCAAGGTGGTTGACGTCGAGGCCTACGCCCTGGAGCGCGCCTATTCGCTGCTTTCGGCTCAGTTGGGCGATGCTCATGACGAACTGACTGTCGCCGTCGTCGACATCGGTGCCACCATGACGACCCTCAGCGTGTTGCACAACGGTCGCACCATCTATACCCGCGAACAGCTCTTCGGTGGTCGTCAGCTGACCGAGGAGATCCAGCGTCGCTATGGCCTTTCCGTTGAAGAAGCTGGTCTCGCCAAGAAGCAGGGCGGTCTTCCGGATGACTACGACAGCGAGGTTCTGCAACCGTTCAAGGATGCTGTCGTTCAGCAGGTCTCCCGATCGCTGCAATTCTTCTTCGCTGCTGGCCAGTTCAATGATGTGGACTACATCCTCCTGGCGGGCGGCACAGCTTCGATCCCGGATCTCGATCGCTTGATCCAGCAGAAGATCGGTACCCCGACGCTGGTTGCCAATCCCTTCGCTGACATGGCGCTGAGCAGCAAGGTCAATGCTGGCGCGCTGGCTAGCGATGCGCCTGCCCTGATGATTGCTTGTGGCTTGGCGATGAGGAGTTTCGACTGATGGCGCGCATCAACCTACTCCCCTGGCGCGAGCAACTTCGCGAGGAGCGCAAGCAGCGCTTCCTGGTGGCAATGGGAGCCGTTCTGGCCTTGGGTGCCGGGGCGGTGTTCCTGGGTGACCAGTACTTGAATAGCGCCATCGAGAACCAGCAGGCGCGCAATGACTTCGTTCGCAAGGAAATCGCTGTCCTGGATGCCAGGATCAAGGAAATCAGTGAGCTGAAGACCCGTCGTCAGCAGCTTCTCGAACGCATGAAGATCATCCAGGACCTGCAGGGCAATCGGCCGATCATCGGGCGTGTATTTGATCAGCTGGTGCGTACGCTGCCGGATGGCGTCTTCTTCACCGGCGTGAAAATGGCTGGCAAGAGCATCGCTATCGTAGGTGCCGCCGAGTCGAACAACCGGGTTTCCAACCTCATGCGCAACCTGGATGCATCCGAGTGGCTGGCATCGCCCAACCTCACCGAGGTCAAGGCGGTGACCGCAGGGGCCGTCGATCAGGCCAACGTCTTCCAGCTGACCGTGCAGCAAACCCAGCCGGGTTCCGAAGAGCAGAACGGCAAGAATGCTGCCGCCACTAAAGGAGCCGCGAAATGAGTTTCTCCGACTCCCTTGAAAGCCTGCGCAAGATTGACCTTGCTGACCTGGACGTCAACAACCTCGGTTCCTGGCCCATTGCGGTCAAGGTCATCACCTGTGTGCTGTTGCTGATCCTCGTGCTGGCGCTGGGATACAACTTCCACCTCAAGGACCTCGAACTCCAGCTGGACTCGAAGCGAGCCGAAGAGGCGACCCTGAAGGAGCAGTTTTCCGCGAAGGCGTTCCAGGCCGCGAACCTCGAAGCTTACAAGGAACAGATGAAGGAGATGGAGACCTCCTTCGGTGCATTATTGCGCCAGTTACCCAGCGACACCGAAGTGCCGGGCTTGCTGGAAGATATCACTCGTACCGGTCTGGGTAGCGGTCTCGAATTCGAAGAGATCAAGCTGCTGCCGGAAGTCGCCCAGCAGTTCTACATTGAGCTGCCGATCCAGATTTCCGTGGTGGGTGGCTATCACGATCTGGCGACCTTCGTCAGTGGTGTCGCCAGCCTGCCGCGGATCGTGACGTTGCATGATTTCGAGATCAAACCGCTCGCCAATGACAGCGGTTCCAAGCTGCGTATGTCTATCCTGGCCAAGACCTACCGTTATAACGACAAGGGGCTGCAGAAATGAGTAGTCCTCGCGCCCGTCTGGCGCTCTGTGCCCTGGTGCTTTTCGGTCTGTCCGGCTGTGGTGTCGGTGGCGATTTCAGCGACCTGCAGGCCTACATGGATGAGGTTCGCGCCCGTCCAAAGGGTTCCATTGAACCCCTGCCGAAATTTCAGCCATACGAAGCCTTTACCTACAGCGCAGCGGCATTGCGCAGCCCCTTCCAGCCGCCGATCAAGATCGATCTGGCCAAGCAGCAGAAGGGTTCGAAGGATATTCACCCGGATGAAACCCGGGTCAAACAGTTCCTCGAAGGGTTCAATATCGAGTCCTTCGAAATGGTGGGAACCCTGTCCAATGGCGCGGGGAGCTTTGCCTTGATCAGTGGCGCTGGAGGGGTGCATCGGGTCAAGGTGGGGGACTATCTGGGGCGCAACCATGGCAAGGTCGTCGGCATCGACGAGTCCAAGGTCGACGTGATCGAGATTGTCCCGGACGGGGAGGGCGGATGGCTGGAACGTCCGCGGAGTCTCGCGCTCAGGGAGCGCTCTTGAGGGCGAGGTTAACCACCGATGAAGAATAATTACCGGTCTGCACAACGGAACCAGATGATGAAAAGCTCGCTATCGCGCCTTGGTATCACGCTATTGGCCGCCCTGATGTCACCTGCGCTGCTGGCGGCGAACCTGCAGGGGCTGGATGTTGCGGCCCTGCCGGGCGACAGGGTCGAACTCAAATTGGCCTTTGACGAGCCGGTGGTAGCTCCTCGTGGCTATACCATCGAGCAGCCAGCTCGCATTGCCCTGGACCTGCCGGGCGTATCCAACAAGCTGGGTTCGAAGAATCGAGAGCTGGGCGTGGGCAATGCCCGCAGCTTGACCGTGGTAGAAGCCAAGGACCGCACTCGCCTGATCATCAACTTGTCCACGCTCGTGCCCTACAGCACTCGCGTGGATGGCCGAAACCTCTATGTGCTGGTTGGAGATTCCGCTTCGGCTCCGGCAGCTCCCCGTCCTGTTGCTGCTGCCCCGGCGCCCGCCCCGGCCGCCGCGTCCCTGGCCGCTTCGCAGCCGGTCAAGAGCTACGCCCGTGCCGGACGGGCCATCGAAAATATCGACTTCCAGCGTGGCGATCAGGGTGAGGGCAATGTGGTTATTACCCTGTCCGATCCCAGTGTCAGCCCGGACATCCAGGAGCAGGGCGGGAAGATCCGTTTGGCCTTCCCCAAGACCCAGCTGCCTGAGCCGCTGCGCGTTCGCCTGGACGTGAAGGACTTCGCTACTCCCGTGCAGTTCGTCAGCGCCGCCGGTTCGGGCAACGACGCCAGCATCAGCATCGAGCCCACCGGCTATTATGACTACCTGGCCTATCAGACCGACAACAAGCTGACTGTCAGCATCAAACCGCTGACCCAGGAAGATGTGGAGAAGCGCAAGATTGAGCGCTTCGCTTATTCTGGTGAGAAGCTGTCGCTGAACTTCCAGGACATCGATGTGCGCTCGGTGCTGCAGCTGATCGCTGACTTCACTGACCTCAACCTGGTGGCTTCGGATACCGTACAAGGCAACATCACCCTGCGCCTGCAGAACGTGCCCTGGGACCAGGCGCTGGATCTGGTGCTGAAGACCAAGGGTCTGGACAAGCGCAAAGTGGGCAACGTCCTGCTGGTTGCGCCTGCGGACGAAATCGCCGCCCGCGAACGGCAGGAACTGGAATCGCAGAAACAGATCGCCGAACTGGCGCCTCTGCGCCGTGAGCTGATCCAGGTGAACTACGCCAAGGCTGCCGATATCGCCAAGCTGTTCCAGTCCGTCACCAGTGGCGATCCCGCTGCTGCAGGGGCTGACGAGCGCGGCTCCATTACGGTGGATGACCGTACCAACAGCATCATCGCCTACCAGACCGAAGTTAAGCTGGAGGAGTTGCGTCGTATCGTCACGCAGCTGGATATCCCGGTTCGCCAGGTAATGATCGAAGCCCGCATCGTCGAAGCCAACGTTGATTACGACAAGGCCTTGGGCGTGAACTGGCGTGGTGCGAGCATCGGCGACAACAACTTCGTCATCGGTGGTGGCGGCGCTGGCCGTCCGGCTGCCGGGCAGGCGGGTAACGTCAACCTGGCAAACGCGCCTTTCGTCGATCTCGGCGCTGAAAACGCGACGTCCAGTATTGGTATCGGTTTCATCACCGACAACACCATTCTCGACCTCGAGTTGTCGGCGATGGAGAAGACCGGTAACGGCGAAATCGTATCGCAGCCGAAGGTGGTCACCTCTGACAAGGAAACCGCGAAGATTCTGAAGGGGCAGGAAGTGCCCTACCAGGAAGCCAGCTCCAGCGGCGCCACCAGTACCTCGTTCAAGGAGGCGGCCCTGTCCCTGGAAGTCACTCCGCAGATCACGCCGGACAACCGCATCATCATGGAGGTGAAGGTCACCAAGGACGCACCGGACTTCGCCAACGCCCTGAACGGTGTGCCGCCGATCAACAAGAACGAGGTAAACGCCAAGGTGCTGGTCAATGATGGTGAAACCATCGTGATAGGTGGGGTATTCTCCAACACCCAAACCAAGGCGGTGGACAAGGTGCCCTTCCTCGGCGACCTGCCCTACCTCGGCCGCATGTTCCGTCGCGACGTGGTTCAGGACAAGAAATCCGAGCTCCTGGTATTCCTCACTCCCCGCATCATGAACAATCAGGCCATTGCGGTGAGTCGCTGATATCGGTGCGTAATTTGATTCTGATCGGCCCGATGGGAGCTGGGAAAAGCACCATCGGGCGTTTGCTTGCCAAAGAGCTGCGTCTTCCCTTCAAGGACTCCGATAAGGAAATCGAACAGCGCACCGGCGCGGATATCCCCTGGATATTCGATGTCGAGGGCGAGCAGGGCTTCCGTGATCGCGAACAAGCGATGATCGAGGAGCTCTGCGGCCATGATGGCGTTGTCCTGGCGACCGGTGGCGGCGCGGTTCTGCGTCCGGCCAATCGTCAGGCCCTGCGTGGCGGTGGTCGTGTCGTCTATCTGCACACTTCAGTGGAGCAACAGATTGAACGCACCTCGCGTGACCGCAATCGGCCGCTGTTGCGTTCGGCCGACCCGGGGAAGGTCCTGCGCGACCTGATGGCGATTCGCGATCCGCTCTACCGCGAGATCGCGGACATCATCATCGAAACCGACGAACGGCCGCCGCGCATGGTGGTGCAAGAAATACTGGCGCGCCTACAGGCATTGCCGCCCCGTTAAAGCGAGGGCGGAACTGCGCTATCCTTTAGCCCTTTTTATATCGGGGGCCCCATGCGGACACTTCAGGTCGATCTTGGCGAGCGTAGCTATCCCATCCATATAGGTTCTGGCCTGCTATCGCGGCCAGAGCTCTTCACGCCACATATCGCCGGTAAGCAGGTGGCCATCGTCACTAACGAGACTGTGGCCCCCCTCTATCTCGAAACGCTGACCCGGACGCTGCAGGGCTACTCGGTTCTGCCGGTGGTGCTGCCTGACGGCGAGGCCCATAAGAACTGGGAAACCCTGCAGCTGATCTTTGACGCCCTGCTGGGTGCTCGCCACGATCGCCGTACCACCGTCATCGCCCTGGGGGGCGGAGTGATTGGTGACATGGCGGGCTTCGCCGCAGCCTGTTACCAGCGTGGTGTGGACTTCATCCAGGTGCCTACCACCCTGTTGTCCCAGGTGGATTCTTCGGTTGGTGGCAAGACCGGGATCAATCACCCGCTGGGCAAGAACATGGTGGGTGCCTTCTACCAGCCCAAGGCGGTGATCATCGATACCGATAGCCTGCGTACTCTGCCAGAGCGCGAGCTTTCCGCCGGCCTTGCGGAAGTGATCAAGTACGGACTGATTTGCGACGAGCCCTTCCTGCCCTGGCTGGCTGAAAAGATGCCGGCCATGCGCGGCCTTGACGCTGGAGCCCTGACCGAGGCCATCGAGCGCTCTTGCGCGGCCAAGGCGCGAGTTGTTGGGGTGGATGAACGCGAATCCGGCCTGCGCGCCATCCTCAATCTGGGCCACACCTTCGGCCACGCCATCGAGACCCAGATGGGTTACGGCGCCTGGCTGCACGGCGAGGCGGTATCGGCAGGTACCGTCATGGCCCTCGAAATGTCCAGCCGGCTTGGCTGGATTTCAACCGACGAGCGCGACGCGGCGATTCGCCTGCTGCGCAGCGCCGGCTTGCCGGTCGTACCCCCGGCGGACATGACGCCGGAACATTTCCTCCAGCACATGGCCGTAGACAAGAAGGTGCTCGACGGTCAATTGCGCCTGGTGCTGTTGCGCCGGATTGGCGAGGCCGTCGTGACTGCCGACTATCCGCGCGACGTGCTGGAGGCCACCCTGGCCGCTGACTATCGCGCCCTGGCCGACCAGCTTGGAGAGTAAGGAATTCCCATGAGCAGCCTGCACGCCGACGAGGCCTACCTCGGCCATTACCAGTTCACCCATGACCCGTTCGCGGCGCGGGTGCCTGGCTTCAAGTTCTTCCCGGCTCAGCGCAAACCCGTGCTGGGTCAGCTTCACCACCTTGCCCGCTATAGCCAGCTGATGCTGGTGGTGAGTGGTCCCCACGGCAGCGGCAAGACACTGCTGCGCCAGGCGCTGGTGGCCAGCACCAACAAGCAGGCCGTGCAGAGTCTGGTCGTGTCGGCGCGTAATTCGGCTGAAGCTGGCGGCTTGCTGCGCCAGATATCCCAAGGGCTGAACATTGCTCAGGCCGATGTGCGTTCCATCCTTGCCCAGGTCGCCCAACTGGCCCTGACCGGCCAGGAGGTGTACCTGCTGGTTGATGACGCCGAAGAGCTGGACGATGCCGCCCTCGACAATCTGCTGGCCCTGGCCGAGGGCAATGTCGAGGCGCGCACCCATGTCTTTCTGTTTGGCGAGGATTCCCTGCTCGCACGCCTTGATGCGCTCGCCGAGGGTGAAGAGCGTTTCCACGTCATCGAGCTTCAGCCCTATAGCCAGGAGGAAACCCGCGAGTACCTTGGTCAGCGTCTCGAAGGCGCCGGTCGTGGCGTCGAGCTGCTGAGTGATGAGCAGGTGGACGAGATCCATCTGCAGTCCGGCGGTTGGCCGGGTGCAATCAACCAGGTCGCGCGCGATCTCATGATCGAAGCCATGCTTGCCGAGCGCGGAGCGTCGCGGAAATCCGCCGGCGGCTTCAATCTGCCGAAGAAGCACCTGTTGGCTCTGGCTGTGGTCGGGGTGGGTGTGATCGCCGCCTGGATGATGCAGGGGCGCAATGAAGGCAGCGTCGAGCAAGCTCCTGCCACTGCCCAGCTGCCGTTGGAGCAGGCGCCAGCCGGTCAGGCTCCCAGCCAGGATGATTCGGGTGCTCCGGCCGTCGAGTTTGCAGGTTCCTCGCAGCCGCTGCCCTTGCCGCTGGTGGGTGAGGCTCAGCCGGTGATTCGCGAGCCGCTGGCCCAGGCTGCTGGCCAGGGCGAGCCGGAGGATGGACCGGCACCCGCAGAGGCCGCCAACGTGCCGCCTACCGTGACCACCATTGCACCGCCCCAGGGCGCGACCGCCAGTCCGGAGCCCATCGCACCGGTGGAGCCCATCGTGCCGGCACAACCGCTGTCCAAGCCGGCTCAACCCATTGCAGCTGCGCCCGTAGCTCCGGCAGTCCAGGCTGCTGCACCCAAGCCAGTTGCGCCGGCCCCGGCTGCAGCACCGGTTCCGGCCCCAGCGTCCAAGCCGGCTTCCGCGCCTGCCCAGGCCGCGGCCAAGCCTTCCGAGAAGCTGGCCCCGACAACTGCGTCGGTCGCCCCGGCTGGCGCTGCAGGCAATGGCTGGTATCGTAGCCAGACCGCCAGCCACTTCGCCCTGCAGGTGCTTGGCACCAGTTCGGAGAGCAGCGCAAAGGCCTTCGTGCAGCAGAACGGCGGGCAGTACCGCTACTTCAAGAAGCAGCACCAGGGCAAGGTGCTCTACGTCGTGACCTACGGTAGCTTCCCCAGCCGGACTGCGGCCCAGGCGGCAATCAAGTCCCTGCCGGCCAAGGTTCAGGCTGGCAAACCCTGGCCCAAGACCTTCGCCAGCATCCAGCAGGAAATGGCTCGCTAGTTTTCTGCGAGCCTGATCCCCCGCCTTATGACCAGGTGGTCGCTAGCACGACCTCCTGGTTCATTCATTCATTTTTGCGACATCGACTTTCACTGGTTGGTCACTAAGATTTGTGGTCGACCAATGGGCTATGTACAATGACCTCCCTTTGCCCTACGCAAAAGCTGGCGTCAAGTCCGGCGCGTATGGTAAGGAGTTGAATTACAAAGCAATTCTGCCTTTTTCTGAAGGCAACCCTGGTGAGAGTTCCCCTATGAAAGCAGGTCTGTACCATCCTGATGAATTCAAGGATAACTGCGGTTTCGGCTTGATCGCCCATATGCAGGGCGAGGCGAGCCACCATCTTCTTAAAACCGCCATCGAAGCCCTGACCTGCATGACCCACCGCGGCGGCATCAATGCCGACGGCAAGACTGGTGACGGTTGTGGTCTGTTGATCCAGAAGCCTGACCTTTTCCTGCGCGCCATCGCCAAGGAAACCTTCTCGGTCGAACTGCCTGCCCAGTACGCGGTCGGCATGGTCTTCTTCAACCAGGACCCGGTTCGTGCCGAAGCGGCTCGCGAGAACATGAATCGCGAAATCCTCGCTGCCGGCCTGCAGCTGATCGGCTGGCGCAAGGTCCCGGTCGACACCAGCGTCCTCGGCCGACTGGCCCTGGAGCGCCTGCCGCAGATCGAGCAAGTGTTTATCGGCGGCGACGGCCTTGGCGACCAGGAAATGGCGGTCAAGCTGTTCAGCGCCCGTCGTCGCTCTTCCGTGGCCAACGCCGCGGACGCCGACCATTACATCTGCAGCTTCTCGAACAAGACCATCATCTACAAAGGCCTGATGATGCCGGCCGACCTGCAGCAGTTCTACCCGGACCTGGGTGACGAGCGCCTGCAGACCGCCATTTGCGTGTTCCACCAGCGCTTCTCCACCAACACCCTGCCGAAGTGGCCGCTGGCGCAGCCCTTCCGCTTCCTCGCCCACAACGGCGAGATCAATACCATCACCGGCAACCGCAACTGGGCGGTGGCGCGTCGCACCAAGTTCGCGAACGAACAGTTACCCGATATCGATGAGCTCGGCCCGCTGGTCAACCGCGTTGGTTCCGACTCCTCCAGCATGGACAACATGCTCGAACTGATGGTCACCGGCGGCATCGACCTCTTCCGTGGCGTGCGCATGATCATCCCGCCGGCCTGGCAGAACATGGAAACCATGGATGCCGACCTGCGTGCCTTCTACGAATACAACTCCATGCACATGGAGCCCTGGGACGGCCCCGCCGGCGTCGTGCTCACCGACGGCCGCTACGCCGTCTGCCTGCTCGATCGCAACGGCCTGCGCCCGGCCCGCTGGGTCACCACCAAGAACGGCTACATCACCCTCGCGTCGGAAATCGGCGTATGGGACTACAAGCCGGAAGATGTACTCGCCAAGGGCCGTGTCGGTCCTGGGCAGATCCTCGCGGTGGACACCGAGACCGGCCAGATCCTCAACACCAACGACATCGACAGCCGCCTGAAGTCGCGCCACCCGTACAAGCAGTGGCTGCGTCAGAGCGCCGTGCGCATCCAGGCCAAGCTGGACGACGACCACGGTGTGGCCAGCTACGACAGCGACCAGCTCAAACAGTACATGAAGATGTTCCAGGTCACCTTCGAGGAGCGTGACCAGGTGCTGCGTCCGCTGGCCGAGCAGGGCCAGGAAGCGGTTGGTTCCATGGGTGACGACACGCCCATGGCCGTGCTGTCCCAGCGCGTACGTTCGCCGTTCGACTACTTCCGCCAGCAGTTCGCGCAGGTTACCAACCCGCCGATCGACCCGCTGCGCGAAGCCATCGTCATGTCCCTGGAGATCTGCCTCGGTGCCGAGCGCAACATCTTCAGCGAGTCACCGGACCACGCCACCCGCGTGATCCTCAGCAGCCCGGTGATCTCCCCTGCCAAGTGGCGCGCACTGATGTCCCTGGACCGCCCGGGCTTCGAGCGTCACATCATCGACCTGAACTACGACGAGAGCCTCGGTCTCGAAGCGGCCGTGCGCAACATGGCCGACCAGGCCGAAGAAGCCGTACGTTCCGGCAAGGTGCTGCTGGTCCTGACTGACCGTCACATCGCCCCTGGCAAGCTGCCCGCCCACGCTTCCCTGGCCGTTGGCGCCGTGCACCACCGCCTGGTGGAGAAGGGCCTGCGTTGCGACTGCAACATCCTGGTCGAGACCGCCACCGCCCGTGACCCGCACCACTTCGCCGTGCTGGTGGGCTTCGGCGCCTCCGCCGTCTACCCGTTCCTCGCCTATGAAGTGCTGGCTGACCTGATCCGCACCGGCGAAGTGCTGGGCGACCTGTACGAAGTCTTCAAGCACTACCGCAAGGGCATCTCCAAGGGGCTGCTGAAGATCCTGTCGAAGATGGGCATCTCCACCATTGCCTCCTACCGCGGTGCGCAGCTGTTCGAAGCTGTCGGCCTGTCCGAGGAAGTGGTCGACCTCAGCTTCCGTGGCGTTGCCAGTCGCATCAAGGGCGCGCGCTTCGTCGACATCGAGTCCGAGCAGAAGCTGCTGGCCAATGAAGCCTGGAACAACCGCAAGGCCATCCAGCAAGGCGGCCTGCTGAAGTTCGTCTACGGCGGCGAGTACCACGCCTACAACCCGGACGTGGTGAACACCCTGCAAGCCGCCGTGCAGCAGGGCAACTACGAGAAGTTCAAGGAATACACCTCTCTGGTGGACAACCGCCCGGTGTCGATGCTGCGCGACCTGCTCAAGGTCAAAGTCGCCGACCAGCCGCTGCCGCTGGACGAGATCGAGCCGCTGGAGTCCATCTTCAAGCGCTTCGATGCCGCCGGTATCTCCCTGGGCGCGCTGTCTCCCGAGGCCCACGAGGCCCTGGCAGAAGCCATGAACCGCCTGGGCGGCCGCTCCAACTCCGGGGAGGGCGGTGAAGACCCGGCGCGCTACGGCACCGTGAAGAGCTCCAAGATCAAGCAGGTGGCCACCGGCCGCTTTGGCGTCACCCCGGAATACCTGGTCAACGCCGAAGTGCTGCAGATCAAGGTCGCCCAGGGCGCCAAGCCCGGTGAAGGTGGCCAGCTGCCTGGCGGCAAGGTCAACGGCCTGATCGCTCGTCTGCGCTACGCAGTGCCCGGCGTCACCCTGATCTCGCCGCCGCCGCACCACGACATCTACTCCATCGAAGACCTCGCCCAGCTGATCTACGACCTCAAGCAGGTCAACCCGCAGGCGCTGGTTTCGGTGAAGCTGGTGGCTGAAGCCGGCGTCGGCACCATTGCCGCTGGCGTGGCCAAGGCCTATGCCGACCTGATCACCATCTCCGGCTATGACGGCGGTACCGGCGCATCCCCGCTGACCTCCATCAAGTACGCCGGCAGCCCGTGGGAACTCGGCCTGGCGGAAACCCACCAGACCCTGCGCGGCAACGACCTGCGCGGCAAGGTGCGCGTACAGACCGACGGCGGCCTGAAAACCGGCCTCGACGTCATCAAGGCGGCCATCCTCGGCGCCGAAAGCTTTGGCTTCGGTACCGCGCCGATGATCGCCCTGGGCTGCAAATACCTGCGCATCTGCCACCTGAACAACTGCGCCACCGGCGTCGCCACTCAGAACGACAAGCTGCGCAAGGACCACTTCATCGGCACCGTCGAAATGGTGATGAACTTCTTCACCTACATCGCCGAAGAAACCCGTGAGTGGCTGGCCAAGCTGGGCGTACGCAGCCTGAGCGAGCTGATTGGTCGCACCGACCTGCTGGAAATGCTGCCGGGCGACACCGCGAAACAGGGCTTCCTTGATCTGAGTCCGCTGCTCGGCAGCGACCACGTGCCGGCCGACAGGCCGCAGTTTTGCGAAGTTGAGAAGAACCCGCCCTTCGACCCAGGTCTGCTGGCCGAGAAGATGTGGGGTATCGCCAAGTCTGCCGTCGAAGGCAAGACCGGCGGCGTCTACGATCTGGAAATCTGCAACTGCGACCGTTCCATCGGTGCGCGCATTTCCGGTGAGATCGCCCGTCGTCACGGCAACCAGGGCATGAAGGACGCTCCGGTGACCTTCCGCTTCCGTGGTACCGCGGGCCAGAGCTTCGGCGTGTGGAACGCCGGCGGCCTGAACCTATACCTCGAAGGCGACGCCAACGACTACGTGGGCAAGGGCATGACCGGCGGCAAGGTGGTGATCACCCCGCCGAAGGGCAGCCCGTTCAAGAGCCAGGAGTCGGCCATCGTCGGCAACACCTGCCTCTACGGCGCCACTGGCGGCAAGCTGTTCGCCGCCGGTACCGCAGGCGAGCGCTTCGCGGTGCGTAACTCCGGCGCCCACGCCGTGGTGGAAGGCACTGGCGACCACTGCTGCGAGTACATGACCGGCGGTTTCGTCTGCGTTCTCGGCAAGACCGGCTACAACTTCGGTTCCGGCATGACCGGCGGCTTCGCCTACGTGCTGGATCAGGACAACAGCTTCGTCGACCGGGTCAACCACGAACTGGTGGAAATCCAGCGCATCAGCAACGAGTCCATGGAGGCCTACCGTAGCCACCTGCACAGCGTGCTGGTCGAGTATGTGAAGGAAACTTCCAGCGACTGGGGTGCTCACCTGCTCGAGAACCTGGACGACTACCTGCGCAAGTTCTGGCTGGTCAAGCCGAAGGCTGCGAGCCTGGCTTCGCTGCTCTCCAGCACCCGTGCCAACCCGCAATAACAACAGCGCCTGAAGTGGTTTGATGAGGTTTTTTTAATGACTGAACGTCTGAACAACGACTTCCAGTTCATCGAGGTCGGGCGCAAGGATCCGAAGAAGAAACTGCTGCGCCAGCGCAAGAAGGAATTCGTCGAGATCCATGACCTGTTCAAGCCGCAGCAAGCGGCTGACCAGGCTCACCGCTGCCTCGGCTGCGGCAACCCGTATTGCGAGTGGAAGTGCCCGGTGCACAACTTCATTCCGAACTGGCTGAAGCTGGTATCGGAAGGAAACATCCTGGCCGCCGCCGAGCTGTCGCACCAGACCAACACCCTGCCGGAAGTCTGCGGGCGCGTGTGCCCGCAGGACCGCCTCTGTGAAGGCGCCTGCACCCTGAACGACGGGTTCGGTGCCGTGACCATCGGCTCGGTGGAGAAGTACATCACCGATACCGCCTTCGCCATGGGCTGGCGCCCGGACATGTCCAAGGTCAAGCCCACCGGCAAGCGCGTCGCCGTGATCGGTGCCGGCCCGGCTGGCCTGGGCTGCGCCGACGTGCTGGTGCGTAACGGCGTGACCCCGGTGGTCTTCGACAAGAACCCGGAAATCGGCGGTCTGCTGACCTTCGGCATCCCCGAGTTCAAGCTCGAGAAGCACGTACTGAGCCGCCGCCGCGAAGTGTTCACCGGCATGGGCGTGGAATTCCGCCTGAACACCGAGGTGGGCAAGGACGTGACCATGGACCAGCTGCTCGAGGAATTCGATGCGGTCTTCATGGGCATGGGTACCTACACCTACATGAAGGGCGGCTTCCCGGGCGAAGACCTGCCGGGCGTGCACGACGCGCTCGACTTCCTGATCGCCAACGTCAACCGCAACCTCGGTTTCGAGAAGTCCCCCGAGGACTTCGTCGACATGAAGGGCAAGCGCGTGGTGGTCCTGGGGGGTGGCGACACCGCGATGGACTGCAACCGCACCTCCATTCGCCAAGGTGCCAAGGCCGTGACCTGCGCTTACCGTCGTGACGAAGAGAACATGCCGGGTTCGCGCAAGGAGGTGAAGAACGCCAAGGAAGAGGGCGTGAAGTTCCTCTTCAACCGCCAGCCCATCGCCATCGTCGGCGAGGACAAGGTGGAAGGCGTGAAGGTGGTCGAGACCCGTCTCGGCGAGCCGGATGCCCGTGGCCGTCGCAGCCCCGAGCCGATTCCAGGCTCCGAGGAGATCATCCCGGCCGAGGCCGTGCTGATCGCCTTCGGTTTCCGTCCGAGCCCGGCTCTCTGGTTCGAGCAGTTCGAAATCAGCATCGACAACCAGGGCCGCGTAGTGGCGCCCGCCCAGGCTCAGTTCAAGCATCAGACCAGTAACCCGAAGATCTTCGCCGGTGGCGACATGGTCCGTGGTTCCGATCTGGTGGTGACTGCGATCTTCGAAGGTAGGACGGCTGCCGAAGGTATCCTGGACTACCTGGGCGTCTAAGCTGCTGCGCTCGGCCAGGCGTTGTTGAAAACAGGCTCGGAATGCTCATTTACAACTGTAAACTCCGCTTCCTCGCCTGTTTTCGCCTAGCCTGACCTTCGCTCGCGACGCTTAGAAATACCGGACGACGCGTCAATTCGTCGCGATGGACAAAAGGCACGGCACCCGCCGTGCCTTTTGCATTGGGCTCTGCGAAAATGCCCGCACTTTTTTGCTGGAATCCTGCCATGACCGCTCTGAAGAACGACCGTTTCCTTCGCGCGCTGCTGAAGCAGCCAGTCGACGTCACCCCTGTCTGGATGATGCGCCAGGCCGGTCGCTACCTGCCGGAGTACCGCGCAACCCGCGCCAAGGCCGGTGACTTCATGAGCCTGTGCATGAACCCCGAGCTGGCCTGCGAAGTGACCCTGCAGCCGCTGGATCGCTACCCGCAACTGGACGCGGCGATCCTCTTCTCCGACATCCTCACCATCCCCGACGCCATGGGCCAGGGCCTGTTCTTCGAGGCTGGCGAAGGTCCGCGCTTCAAGAAAGTGGTGAATAACCAGGCTGACATCGACGCCCTGCCGATTCCCGACGCGGAGAAGGACCTGGGTTATGTGATGGACGCCGTGCGCACCATTCGCCGTGAGCTGAACGGCCGGGTGCCGCTGATCGGCTTCTCCGGCAGTCCCTGGACGCTCGCGACCTACATGGTCGAAGGCGGCTCGAGCCGTGACTTCCGCAAGTCCAAGGCGATGCTCTATGACAATCCGCAGGCCATGCACGCCCTGTTGGACAAGCTGGCCCAGTCGGTGACCGCCTACCTCAACGGCCAGATCATGGCCGGCGCCCAGGCGGTGCAGATCTTCGACTCCTGGGGCGGCGCGCTGTCCGCAGCGGCCTATCAGGAATTCTCCCTGGCCTACATGAAGAAGATCGTCGACGGCCTGATCCGCGAGCACGACGGTCGTCGTGTGCCGGTGATCCTTTTTACCAAGGGTGGCGGCCTCTGGCTGGAGTCCATGGCCGATACCGGCGCCGAAGCCCTGGGCCTGGACTGGACCTGCGACATCGGTAGCGCCCGTGCCCGCGTGGGTAGCAAGGTGGCGCTGCAGGGCAACATGGATCCCTCTGTGCTCTACGCCAATCCGGCTGCTATCCGCGCCGAGGTGGGCCGCATCCTCGCGGCGTATGGCAATGGCACTGGCCACGTCTTCAATCTCGGCCACGGCATCACCCCGGAAGTCGACCCGGCCCACGCCGGCGCCTTCTTCGAGGCGGTGCACGAGCTCTCGGCGCAGTACCACGCCTGAGTCGCCTGCCGAAAATGAAAAAGCCCGGTGATGCCGGGCTTTTTCATGCCTGAAGCGGGATCAGACCCGTCGGTATCGCTCGCGATTGGCATGTCCTGCGCATAGAATCCAGCGGTACCCAAAGGCACCAGGAGGGAAGTTCATGCGGCGCGTGGTTTTCAATCAGAAGGGCGGAGTGGGCAAATCCAGCATTGCCTGCAACCTGGCGGCGGTGAGCGCTTCGCAGGGGTATCGCACCCTGCTGATCGATCTGGATGCCCAGGCCAACTCCACGCATTACCTCACCGGCCTGACCGGCGAGGAGATTCCGATGGGGATCGCCGATTTCTTCAAGCAGACCCTGTCGGCCACCGCCTTCCGCAAGGGCAAGGTGGATATCTACGAAACCCCCTATGACAACCTGCACGTGGTGACTGCCACGGCCGAACTGGCCGACCTGCAGCCCAAGCTGGAGGCCAAGCACAAGATCAACAAGCTGCGAAAACTGCTGGAGGATCTGAGCGAGGACTACGACCGTATCTATCTGGATACTCCGCCAGCTTTGAACTTCTATACGGTCTCCGCACTGATCGCTGCCGATCGCTGCCTGATTCCTTTCGACTGCGACAGCTTCTCGCGCAATGCGCTCTACGGCCTGCTGGCGGAGATCGAAGAGCTGAAGGAAGACCACAACGAAGGCCTGGAAGTGGAAGGCATCGTGGTCAACCAATTCCAGCCGCGGGCGTCGTTACCGCAGCAGTTGCTGGATGAGTTGGTGGAAGAAGGGCTGCCGGTGCTGCCGGTGAACCTGATGATGTCGGTGAAGATGCGCGAGTCGCACCAGGCCTGCAAACCGCTGATCTACCTCGAGCCCCGGCACAAGCTGACCCAGCAATTCGTCGAGCTGCACGATCTGCTGGAAAGCTGAAGGTAACGATTACGTCGAAGTCCGCATTCGCCCCGGCTTTCCGGGGCGAATGCGTTATTTGACCAGCAAAAGGTCGCAGGGCGGGGCTTGCAGGTATCGCAAGGCGAGGCTGCCCAGCAGGGCCTGGGATATCAGGCTGCGACCATGACTGCCAAGGGCCAGCAATTGTGGACGCTGCTCGGCGACGGCCTCATCCAATGCCCGGGGCAGGGCGCCGCGGCGTATCACTTCCAGCTCCACGGTCGGGATCTGGCCAGCAAGTCCGGACAGTTCGTCCTCCAGCAGTTTCCCCAGCAATTCCCGTTGAGTGGCGAGGAAGTCGGCCGAATTGCCGCTCTTCAACAGGAGTCGGCTGCCCAGTTCCATCACGTTGAGGGCGACCAAGCGGGCATCCTGAGGTAACAGGGAGCAGGCGTTGCGCAAGGCGTCGCAGGCGCAGAGGGAGAAGTCCAGCGCCACGGCAGCTTTCTGGTAAGGCTTGTCCGCCTGCTCGCCCATCACCAGCAGCAAGGGCGCGCCCAGGTGACGGGCGACTCGCTCCAGAGTGGTGCCGATGAAGAGTTCCGGTGCGTTGTGATGGTGCCGGCCGATCACCAGCAGATCGGCCTGGCTGTCGCCAATCTCTTCGAGGATCTGTTGGGCCGGGCGGCCCTTGCGCAGGAGCAGCTGGCAATCCTCGGCGCCCAGTCGCGCCAGGTGCTCGCCGAAGTATTGCTGGGCGGCAACGCGCAGGTTGTTCTGGACGGCGTTGGGCAGGTGATCTTCGAGGACATGCAGGACGGAGAGGCGTGTACCGTGCTGGCGGGCGAGCTGGATGGCGCGATTCAATGCGATGTCAGCCTCGCGGCTGAGGTCATGGGCAACCAGGATGTGCTTGAACATGGTGTGGACCTCCTCTGGAGGCCACACTCTGCGGCGTTTCGTCGCGCGGCAGATTGATCCAGCGCAAGGCCGCTCAATGTGCCCGCATCTGGTACAGCCCGCGGCTTTCAGCGACCACCTCTCCCTCGGCGTCCAATAGCTGCAGCTCCAGCCAGTACTCGGACTTGCCGCTGGCGTCGGCTTCGTTCTGGATGCGCGTGATTTCCGCCTGGTCGATGCGTGCGTCCACCGTGATGTCGCCCTTGGCCGGCCGGCGGAAGCGCAGGTTCATCTCCTTCACGATGGGATAGAAGCGGCGGGCGTCGAAACTCGTGAGAAACAGCGCGCCGCCGGGCATCTCGGCCAGTGTGAAGAGCGCCCCGGCATACAGGGTGCCGATGTGGTTCTGGTTGCCTTCCAGCGGCATGCGCAGGCGCACGTGGCCGGGCTCCAGGACTTCGGCCTGCAGGCCGCTGCGTTTGACGAAGGCGATCTGTTCTTCGGTGAGCTGGCGAACCAGCTCCAGGGGCATGGACATGGCGGGCTCCGGCGTTGGGATTTCCAGAGCCTAGCCGGCGCGGCGAGCCCGGCAATGACCGGGATGGCCAGCGCGATTGACCGAACCGATCAGATGCCCTGGGAATTGAGCCAGCTGAGCAACTGCGGCAGCGGCAGGGCGCCGCTCTGGCGGGCGACTTCCTTGCCGTCCTTGAACAGGATCAGCGTCGGAATGGAGCGGATGCCCAATTGGCCGGCCAGATTGCGATTGGCTTCGCTGTCGAGCTTGCCCAGGCGGCAGCGCCCCTGGAGCTGGCCGGCGGCCTGTTGGTAGATGGGTGCGAAGGCCTTGCAGGGGCCGCACCAGTCGGCCCAGACGTCCACCAGCAAGGGCAGGTCGCCACGCAGTTGCTTGGCAAAGCTGGCTTCATTCAGGTCGAAGGGCGCTGCAGGAAGCACGGCGTTCTTGCAGTGGCCACAGCGCGGAGAGTCGCCCAGGCGGGCAGCGGGGATACGGTTCAGCCCGGCGCAGTGGGCGCAGGGAATGAGCAGGGGATCGGTCATGGTCGGCTCCAGATCGGGACTGACCCTGATCTGGAGCCGGAACCGGCACAAATCAAGTCCCAGGCCTTAGCCGCGGGAGGCCTCCAGGGCCTGGGCCAGGTCGGCGAGGATGTCGTCGATGTGCTCGATACCGATGGACAGACGCACCATGTCGCGGCTCACCCCTGCCCGTGCCAGTTCCTCCTCGTTGAGCTGGCGGTGGGTGGTGGAGGCCGGGTGGCAGGCCAGGGACTTGGCGTCGCCGATATTCACCAGGCGTACCACCAGTTTCAGGGCATCGATGAAGCGAGTACCGGCTTCGATACCGCCGAGGATGCCGAAGCTGAGGATGGAGGCCGGCTTGCCGCCGGTATAGCGCTGCGCCAGGGCATGTTCGGGGTGATCCGGCAGGCCGGCATATTTCACCCAGGCCACTTGCGGGTGCGCTTGCAGGAAACGGGCGACTTCCAGCGCGTTACCGGTGTGACGCTCCATGCGCAGGGCCAGGGTCTCCAGACCCTGGAGGATCAGGAACGCGTTGAACGGCGAGAGCGCCGCGCCCATGTTGCGCAGGGGTACAACGCGGCAGCGGCCGATGAAGGCTGCGGGACCGAAGGCTTCGGTGTAGGTGACGCCGTGGTAGGACGGGTCGGGGGTATTGAGTAGCGGAAAGCGATCCTTGTTTTGGGCCCAGGGGAACTGGCCGGAGTCGACAACGATGCCGCCAATGCTGGTGCCATGGCCACCGATGTACTTGGTCAGCGAATGCACCACGATGTCCGCACCGTGCTCGAAGGGACGGCAGAGAATGGGCGTGGCTACGGTGTTGTCGACGATCAGAGGCACGCCGTGGCGGTGGGCCGCCTCGGCCAGGGCGGCGAGGTCGACGATGTTGCCCGCCGGGTTGCCGATGGACTCGCAGAAGACCGCCTTGGTGCGTTCGTCGATAAGCGCTTCCAAGGCGGCAATGTCGTCATGGGCGGCGAAGCGTACCTGGATGCCTGAGCGCGGCAGGGTGTGGGCGAAGAGGTTGTAGGTGCCGCCATAGAGCTTGGCTACCGAGACGATATTGTCGCCGGCTTCGGCCAGCGTCTGGATGGCATAGGTGATGGCCGCCATGCCCGAGGCGACCGCCAGGGCGCCAACGCCGCCTTCCAGAGCCGCCACACGTTTTTCCAGCACGTCGTTGGTGGGGTTCATGATCCGGCTGTAGATGTTGCCGGCCACCTTGAGGTCGAACAGGTCAGCCCCGTGCTGGGTGTCATCGAAGGCGTAGGAGGTGGTCTGGTAGATCGGTACGGCCACGGCCTTGGTGGTAGGGTCGGGACTGTAGCCGGCGTGGACGGCGAGGGTTTCCGGTTTCATGCAGTTGCGTTCCTTCGGCAGTTGGAGGCACGCAGCATGTGAAAACACACCGGCCCCGGTCAATCCGTCGAAAGGACTGACAGGGGCCGGCGCTAGAATCTTTGCTTCTGTACTTAGATCGTCGTCGCGTGATCAGCCCAGGGACTTGTAGATGTTGAAGGCGCTGATCAGGGTGATCAGGCAGCCGACGATGATCAGCAGCGTGCGCGGCGACAGCTTCTTGCACAGCAGGGCGGCAAGGGGCGCAGCGAAGAGGCCACCGAATACCAGGCCGGCAACCATCTTCCAGGTGTCCGGGGCGCCGGCCAGGAGGATGAAGGAGGTGGCGCTGGAGATGGTCAGGAAGAACTCCGCGAAGTTCACAGAACCGATGGTGGTACGCGGGTCGGTACCGGAGCCGATCAGGCTGCTGGTGACCACCGGCCCCCAGCCACCGCCGCCGGCGGCGTCGACGAAGCCACCGAACAGTGCCAGCTTGGCGACGTGCTTGGGCGCCTTGCGCTTGGCCACATGACGGTAGGCCTTGCTCAGGATGTACAGGCCCATCAGCAGCAGGTAGGCGGAAATGAAGGGTTTGAGTGCCGCGCCGTCGAACTGGGTGATCAGCACCGCGCCAAGCACGGCGCCGATGATGCCCGGTAGCAAGAGGCGCAGGAACAGGGACTTGTTGACGTTGCCGAGCTTCACGTGGGAGATGCCCGACAGACCAGTAGTGAAGACCTCGGCGATATGCACGCTGGCGCTGGCTGCGGCGGGGGAGGCGCCGGCACTGAGCAGGAAGGTGGTGGCGGTGATTCCATAGGCCATGCCCAGGGCGCCGTCGATGACCTGGGCGAAGAAGCCTACGGCCACCGCGCTCCAGAAGCCCTTGCTGGTCAGGGCGTTCTCGATGATCTCCAAGCCGCTGCCGCCGCCGTTGTCGAAGAACAGGCGCCAGGCGAGGAAGCTGAGCAGGCCGACCAGAATGAGGATCGCCGCCCACATCGCAGCCCGCAGGACCGGGTGGTCGTCAGGATGGGAAACGAAGTCTTCGACTGGCGGGATCCCCAGCGCTTCGTGTTCGGTGTTGATCGAACTCTGGCTGAGGTCGAGGTCGCGAATCTTCATGCGGGTACAGCGCCTGACAGTGGGTGGTAGAACAGGCTGGAATAAGCAGGGTGCCGAAGATAATTCGCTTTTCTTAGAGAGTCTAAGAAGATTTGTGCAGGTTTATATTCCATTTCGTGCACGCTGGCCTTTGCAGCCGGCTGGCGTTCATTCGATGTGGCTGTACCTCCCAGTTGCCTGGCAACTGTATTCCCGACCTGCGGTGGGCCTGGACTAGGCTGGGGTTTTCCATATCGAGGAGAGGGTTGCCATGCGCATGCTGGGTGTACTGGGCGGGATGAGTTGGGAGTCGACCGTAACCTACTACCAGCTGCTCAACCGCGGCGTGCGCGATCGCCTGGGTGGTCTGCACTCCGCGCCGCTATTGCTGCATTCGGTGGACTTCGCGCCGATCGCCGCGCAGCAGAAGGCCGGCGAATGGGAGGCTGCGGGCGAGGTGCTGGCCGAGGCGGCCAGGGGGCTCGAGGGTGCCGGCGCCACGGCGCTGCTGCTGGCAACCAACACCATGCACAAGGTGGCGGCTGCCATCGAGCAGGCTGTGGATATCCCGCTCCTGCACATTGGCGATGCCGTCGGCCAGGCGCTGCATGGGCAAGGGATCGAGCGCGCGGCGTTGCTCGGCACCCGCTTCACCATGCAGGAGGCCTTCTATCGCGAGCGCCTGGGCCAGCGCTACGGCATCGACGTGCTGGTGCCGGATGCCCAGGCCATCAGCGAAATCGACCGGGTGATCTTCCAGGAACTGTGCGTTGGCCAGTTCCTGCCCGATGCCCGCGCCTTCTACCTCGACCAGCTGGCGCAGTTGAGGGCGCAGGGTGCGCAGGCGGCGATACTTGGCTGCACCGAGATCGGGCTGCTGCTGGAAGGCTGCGAATCGCCGCTACCGCTGGTGGACAGCGGCGAGCGGCATGTGGCGATGGGGCTGGAGTGGATGCTGGGTGGCAGATCCTAGGGGCGCATCGGCTTTGCATATCCACCGACAGGGTCCGCTCGGGGCGGCGGTGGTGGGCCGGTAAAGCATGGCCCACCCTACGGATAGCAGTGCGTCAGGACGAGCAGCTGATTTCCAGATGCTTGCCCCATTCCGGCGGGCGCTCGGCATAGCGTTCCATGCCCGGTTGCTCGTCGAAGGGGCGGGACAGCACCGCGTGGAGTTGGCGTACCTCGGCATAGTCGCCCTGCTGGGCGGCCTCGATGGCGCGTTGGGCCAGGTAGTTGCGCAGGACATACCGGGGGTTCACGGCGTGCATGCGTGAGCGGCGCGCCTGCTGGTCGTCGCCATCCAGCGCTGCGCGGGCCTGGTAGTCGGCTGCCCATACATCGAAGCCGGCCAGGTCGACGAAATCTTCCCGCAGTTTGCGCAGTGCCTGTTCCGGTGCCTCATCGCCCAGGCGGCGGAAGAACTGGCTGTAGTCCACGGCGCTGCCCTGCATCAGCTGCAGCAGGCGCTGCACCAGCGCCTCGTCGGCATCCCCGGCGGAGGTGAAGCCCAGTCGCCGGCGCATCAGGTCCAGGTAGTGGGCCTGGTAGAGCGGCAGGAAGAGGTTGAGGGTCTCGCGCAATTGCTCTACTTCGACATAGGGCGTCAGCGCCTGGGCCAGGGCGGCCAGGTTCCAGTGGGCGATGGGCACCTGGTTGCTGAAGCTGTAGCGGCCACCGTCGTCGGAGTGGTTGCAGATGTGGTTGGCGTCGAAGTCGTCGAGGAATGCGTAGGGCCCGTAGTCGAAGGTGATGCCCAGGATCGACATGTTGTCGGTGTTCATCACGCCGTGGCAGAAGCCGTAGGCCTGCCAGAGGGCGATCAGCTCGGCATTGCGTTCCAGTACCTCGCGGAAGAAGGCGGCCCAGGGCTGCTCCTGCTCCAGGCACTGCGGGAAATGGCATTCCATGACGTGTCGGCCGAGGGCTTCGAGCTGCTCGTGCTGGCGCGTGTAATAGAAGTATTCGAAGTGGCCGAAGCGCACGTGGCTCGGCGACAGGCGCAGCAACATGGCGCCGGTCTCGCGGGTTTCCCGGTACACCGGACTCGACGAGCCGGTCACGCACAAGGCGCGGCTGGTGGGGATGCCCAGGGCATTCAGGTACTCGCTGGCGAGGAACTCGCGAATCGAGCTGCGCAGCACCGCGCGGCCATCGCCCATGCGTGAGTAGGGTGTCTGCCCGGCGCCCTTGAGGTGCAGGTCCCAGTGCTCGCCGGCGTCGTTGAGCACTTCGCCCAGCAGCAGGCCGCGGCCGTCGCCCAGGCGCGGGTTGTACACACCGAACTGGTGCCCGGAATAGACCATCGCCCGTGGCTCCGCCTCGGACCAGAGCTTGTGTCCGGAGAACAGCTCGGCGAAGACCTGGGTCTGCGCCTCGGCCGGATCGAGGTCGAGCAGCGCCATGGCCGCCGGGCTGGCTACCACCAGGCGCGGCTCGGCGATGGGCTCGGGCAGCACCTCGGTGGAGAACGCGTCGCCCAGGCGGGCGAAGCGGTTGTCGAACTGCAATTCGTCGAGTGTCTTCATGGCTTCAGCTTGTCATGCCGCCGGGGCGTTCGGAAGAACCGGGATGGCATGGCTCATCGGGACTCCGGAACCGGCACCTTGTCCTTGACCGGTATCGATACGGCTTCGACGTCGTCCGCAGCATGTTTCTCGATCTTGCGGGTGAGAGTGACGTCCATCTTCGGCGTGCTGGAGGTGTTGATGTCGTGCTCCTTGAACAACTGGTCGATGCGCCGGTTCAGTTCGTCGGTCGCCAGGCCGCGGTCGCCCAGTTCGCGCACGTAGATCTTCAGCTCATGCTCCAGGGTAGTGGCGCCGTAGGTCTTCAGTTGCACGGTGGGTGCCGGGTCACGCAGCACGCGCGAGTTTTCCATGGTGGCCTGCAAGAGCAGCTTGCGCACCAGTTCCAGGTCGAGATCGGAGCTGCGGTTGACGTTGTACACCAGCACGATGCGGGTGACGGTATCGGTCAGGGTCCAGTTGATCAGCTGGCTGGTGAGGAAGGTCTGGTTCGGCACGATCACTTCCTTGCGGTCGCTGTCGGTGATGTGCGTGGCGCGGATGCGGATACGGTTGACCGTACCGGTGACGGTGCCGATGGTCACCAGGTCGCCGATACGCACCGGGCGTTCGAACAGCAGGATCAGGCCGGAAATGAAGTTGGCGAAGATCGCCTGCATGCCGAAGCCAATACCTACCGAGAGCGCTGCCACCAGCCATTGCAGTTTGTCCCAGCTGACCCCGAGGGTGGACAGCGCGCTGACGAAACCGATGCCGGCGATGGCATAGGACAGCAGGGTGGTGGTGGCGTAGGCGCTGCCCTGGGCCAGTTTCAGCCGCGACAGCACCAGCACTTCCAGCAGACCCGGCAGGTTGCGCGCGAGGGCCGTGGTGATGCCGGCGATGATCAGCGCGCCGAGCACATCCAGCATGCTGATGGGGACCAGGGTGGTGGCGTCGCCGGTACCGGTGGAGTACTGGTAGAGGGTCACCTGGTCGAGGTAGGCGAACACGCTGATCAGGTCGGCCCAGACCAGGTACAGGCAGGCGAGGAACACGCCCAGCAGCGCCAGGCGGATCAGGCGCAGCGATTGCTGGTTGACCTTCTCGATGTCGAGGGCCGGCTCTTCCACCACCACTTCCTCGCCGTCCGCGTTCTCCTTGGTCTGTGCCTGGCGTTTGGCGAGCACTCGCTGGTAGGCCAGGCGCCGTGCGGCCACGGCCAGGCCTCGGACGAAGGTGGCTTCCACCAGCAACAGGAGGATCAGCAGGTAGAGCGTGGTGATCAGGCGGTCGGTGAGTTTGAGCGAGGTGTAGTAGTAGCCAAAGCCCACCGCCACGATCAGCGCCAGAGGCAGCAGGGTGAAGGCGACGCCGATCAGCAGGCGGAAGGGCGAAGTCTGCTCGCGCATCGGTTCGGCCAGCAGCAGGTTGCTCAGGACCAGGGTCATCAGGGCGTAGCAGCTCAGCACCACGATCACGCCGATGATGTCGTCGGCCAGGGCGGCGGGCTGGTGCTCGGCCACGGTCACGATGGCCACCAGCGCCATGACCACGCCACCGAGGCGACGGATCTGACCACGCAGGAAAGCGACCTGCGGGCGATCCCAATGGAAGTGCAATTCGGCGATGCCGCCCGGGGCGAGTATGCGGTAGAGGGTGTAGAACACCATCCAGGCCTGGGCCATCTCCATCAGGGCTGCACCGAGCGTGGCGTTCTGGCCGCGTGCATCGATCTGCAGGGCAAGGCCGCAAAGCAGCAGGAACAGGCTGACGGGCAGGGCCAGCAACACGGTGAGGAACAGGGCCACGGGCGTGTGCACCTGGCTGTCACGCTTGAAGTGGCCGACGTCCTGGTTGATCTCGTTGAGCCTGGCGTAGATGTAGCGGCGCTTCCACAGCAGGCCGCCAATCAGCAGCAGTAGCGGCAGGAACAGCCAGGGCCGGTCCACCAGGCCTTCGCCCAGTTCGCGCACGCCCGCGCCCCAGGGCATCTCGGCCAGTTGGCGTTCCAGCATGTGCGGGGTGGATTTCAGCCAGTTGAAGTCCAGCGGCTTGTTGCTGGGAATCCAGAACATCTGCTCGTCGAGGGTGTTGCGCAGGGTCCGGGAGGTTTCCTGCAACTGCTTCTGGTTGAGCTGCAGGGTGATGGATTCGTTGAGCAGGTTGTTCAGTTCGCGGCTCAGGCGATCGAGCAGTTCGCTGCGGGTGCTGATCAGGTCCGTGAGCGTGGTGCGCAGTTCCGGGGTGACCTGCTCCGGCGGCTGGTCGGCAAGCAGGCCTTCGACGTAGGCGTCGGGATTGCCCAGCTTGTCGCGTTGCTGGTTCAGCTCGAACTGGTAGAGACGGATGTCGGCGATCTCGTCGGCCAGGTTCTTGTCCAGGTGCAGTTGCGGCAGCGCTTGCTTCTGCTGATAGAGGATCTTGGCCAGCAGCAGGCTGCCCTTGAGCACGCTGATCTGCTCTTCCAGGGCCTGGTCGGCCTGGCTGAGGCTGTCCAGTTGCTGGCGGGTCTGCAGGTTTTGCCCGGTCAGTTCGTTGAGGCGGTCGGTGGAGCGCAGCAGGTAGTCGGACATCTTCAGGTTGATGGCGCTTTCCTTCGCCACCAGGCTGTCCGGCGTGGTCTGATCGGCGTCGCGGGAGAGTTCGGCGACTGTCTGCTCCGAGCTTTCCCGGCGCATTTCGTTGATCAGCGACTGCAGGTCCAGGGTTTCCTGCTCCAGGCGGCGGATGCGTTCCACGAGCAGGTCGCGACGGCTGTTGCCGAGGTCCTGCAGCAGGCTGTTGCCGGCCAGTTCCTCGCGGCGCAACTCGGTCTGGGCGGCGAGGGCGGCCTGCTCGGCGGTGAGCAGGGCGCGCTGCTCTTCGCTGATGGCCTTGCCGCTGTCCTTGCCGGTCTTGAGGATGGCGTTGATCTGCTGGATGCGGGTCTGGTTGGCGCTGATCTCGGCCTGGGCCCGCTCCGGACGGGTCTGAGAGGTGATGATCAGGCTGTTGGCGTCGGCCAGCGACTTCTGACGCTCGGCCAGTTCGTTGCTGCGCTCGTCCAGCAGCTTTTCCAGCTGCGTGATTTCGGATTTGCCGTAGCGCTCCTTCACCGGCACTGGCGGGCTGGTTTTCAGCCGTGCCAGTTCTCGCTGGGCCTCGCCGACCAGGCGCGGCGCATCGCTCAGCTGGCGCTTGAGTGCGGCGAGGCTCTTCTCGCTTTCCTGCTGATTGGCGACGAAAGTCTGGGTCTGTTCATCGATCGAGGGCTTGGCCTGGGCCTCGCCTTCGGCGGGCTTGCTCTCGGCAGGCGCGGCAGCCGGCTTGGGCAGGCCAGGGGTAGCAGTGGTGGCGGCCTGCAGGTAGGCCGGAGTCAGGCAGAGGCCCAGCAGGGTGGCGGCAATAAAGGTGCGCAAGGAAGCAATCATCGCGATCAGGCAGCTCGGGTTCAAATGCGGCTAATGATATGCCACGGCGGCCGTTGCGGGGCTGCCGGGCACGAGCGGTTGTGATCCGGGTTCGCGCATTGGCGAACCCCTGGTTTCCATGGCGGGGGCCTGAAGGTCCGGGAGGGCCGTCGTAGACGGGTTTCCCTAGAGGAACAACCCCGGACGGCCCTGACCTTCGGGGAATTTGACGCCCACTTTCCGCACCTTGTTCCCTTCCATCAGCGCAACGGTCCAGGTCAGGCCGTTCCACTCCACCTGGTCGCCCACCACCGGTTCGCCACCGATTTCGTGGGCAATGAAGCGGCCGAGGGGCTGATGGCCGTCCTGCTCGCCGAGCTTCAGGCCATAGAGCGACGCCACGGCGGACAGCTGGGCATCGCCTTCCAGCACGAAATCGCCGAAGAAGCGCAGGTCCAGGCCGCGTTGCGGTGCCTGGCTGAACAGCTTGCCCAGGGCCGGGAGGTCATGTTCATGGCCAACCACGCAGAGGATATCGCCGGCTTCCAGGGTGGTACTGCCCGAGGGGTGCAGCAATTCCCTGCCACGGAACAGTGCCGCGATACGGGTGCCTTCCGGCATCTTCAATTCGCGCAGGGCGGCACCGATACACCACTTTTCGGCGCCCAGGCGGTAGACGAACAGCTCCCACTCGCTGGTGGGGTGCACTTCCAGGCCGGCACGGGAAATGGGGGCGGGCTCGGGCGGTACGGTGACGCGCAGCAACTTCGCGGCCCAGGGCAGGCTCGTGCCTTGCAGCACCAGGGACACCAGCACGATGAAGAAGGCCACGTTGAAGAACAGCTGGGCGTTGGGCAGTCCGGCCATCAGCGGGAATACCGCGAGAATGATGGGCACCGCGCCTCGCAGTCCCACCCACGCGATGAAGGCCTTCTCGCGGTCATGGAAGGCGCGGAACGGCGCCAGGCCAAGGAAGATCGACAGCGGTCGGGCAATCACGATCATCCACAGGGCCAGGCCCAGGGCCGGCAGGATGATCGGGAAGAGCTCATGGGGCGTCACCAGCAGGCCCAGCACCAGGAACATGCCGATCTGCGCCAGCCAGGTCAGGCCGTCGAGCATGTGCAGGATGCCGTGGCGGGAACGGATCGGCCGGTTGCCGAGGAACAGGCCGAACAGGTAGACGGCGAGGATGCCGCTGCCGTGCACGGCGTTGGTCAGGGCGAAAATCAGCAGGCCGCCGGCCACCACCAGCAGGGGGTACAGGCCGTTGGCCAGGGTCAGGCGGTTGATCAGTTGCAGCATCAGCCAGCCGCCGGCGAAGCCCATCAGGGTGCCGACGCCGAATTGCTGGATGATATGGACGACGAAGCTCCAGCTGAAACCGGACTGACCGGTAGCGAGCATCTCGATCAGGGTTACCGTGAGGAACACGGCCATGGGGTCGTTGCTGCCCGACTCGATTTCCAGGGTGGCGCTGACCCGTTCGTTGAGGCCGCGTCCGCCGAGCAGGCTGAACACCGCCGCCGCGTCGGTGGAGCCGACGATGGCGCCGATCAGGAGGCCTTCCAGGGTGCTCAGGTTGAACAGCCAGGCGGCTGCGACGCCAGTCAAGCCGGCGGTGACCAGGACCCCGATGGTGGCCAGGGACAACGACGGCCAGAGCGCCACGCGGAAGGTCGCTGCCCGGGTGCGCATGCCGCCGTCGAGCAGGATGATCGCGAGCGCCAGGTTGCCCACCAGGTAGGCCTGGGAATAGTTGTTGAAGACGATGCCACCGGGGCCGTCGCTGCCGGCCAGCATGCCGACGACGAGGAAGACCACCAGGATGGGGACACCGAAGCGTGATCCGAAGGCGCTGACCAGGATGCTCATGCCTACCAGCACCGCGCCGATCAGGAACAGGCTATTGACGGTGGCGGCATCCACTGGCGGCTCCTTGCATTAGGGGGATGGACTACGGGACATGCAGGGGGCGCATGCCGAGGAATTCTAACCTGCCGGTGGCAAGGCTCTGCAAGATTTCATGCAGGGTTCTTGCCAGCGTGAGGAAGCTGTTGGGCAGGCGAAGTGGTTCGAGGTTCCCGGAAGGGGATAAAGGACGATGAAGAAACGAGCGATGGCGTTTCGGGTGCCGTTATTGGCGTTTCCCCAGGTGTAATAAAAAAGCCCCGCATGTGCGCGGGGCGTGAAGAACCCTGGAAAGGGCTAGAACCAGTTGTCCTGCATGGCCAGGCAGGTGTCGTCGCGGGCTTCCAGCAGTGCCAGTTCGTGGTGGCAGCCGGGCACTTCCCAGGTGAGGAAGTAGCGCGCGGCCTGCAGCTTGCCGCGATAGAAGTCGGCGTCGGCGGAATTTCCACGGGCCAGGCCCTGTTCCGCACGGATCGCCTGTTCCAGCCAGCGCCAGCCGATCACGGTATGGCCGAAGACCTTCAGGTACAGCGCCGAATTGGCCAGCGCCTCGTTGACCTTGCCCTGCATCAGGTCACCGAGCAGGGCCAGGGTGACGCTGGAAAGTCGTGCAGCCAGGTGTTCCAGCGGCTGGCGCAGGGCGTTCAGCGACTCGTATGCGGCGGCGCGCTCGCAGCATTCATTGATCAGTCGGGTCAGTTGCTTGAGGCCCGCACCCTTGTTCTGCGTGAGCTTGCGGCCCAGCAGGTCGAGGGACTGGATGCCGTGGGTGCCTTCGTGGATCGGGTTCAGGCGGTTGTCGCGGTAGTACTGCTCCACCGGATATTCACGGGTGTAGCCGTGGCCGCCGAGGATCTGGATCGCCAGTTCGTTGGCCTTGAGGCAGAACTCCGAGGGCCAGGATTTGACGATCGGGGTGAGCAGGTCGAGCAGTTCGTGGGCCTGCTGGCGCTGTTCCTCGGTGGCCAGCGTCTGGGTGTCATCGAACAGGCGCGCGGAGTAGAGGCCGAGGTCGAAGGCGCCTTCCACGTAGGCCTTCTGGGTCAGCAGCATGCGGCGCACGTCGGCGTGCTGGATGATCGACACCTGGGGGGCGGTCGGGTCCTTGCCGTCCGGCAGGCGGCCCTGGGGACGTTCGCGGGCGTATTCCAGGGAATAGAGGTAACCGGCGTAGCCGAGCATCACCGCGCCCATGCCGACGCCGATGCGGGCCTCGTTCATCATCTGGAACATGTAGGACAGGCCAGCGTGGGGCTTGCCCACCAGATAGCCGACGCAGTCGCCGTTATCGCCGAAGTTCAGCGCAGTGGAGGTGGTGCCGCGATAGCCCATCTTGTGGAACAGGCCAGCCAGGATCACGTCGTTGCGCTTGCCGAGGGAGCCGTCGTCGTTGACCAGGAACTTGGGCACGATGAATAGCGATATACCCTTCACCCCGGGCGGTGCGTCCGGCAGCTTGGCCAGCACCATGTGCACGATGTTCTCCGACAGCGGGTGGTCGCCGCCGGAAATGAAGATCTTGTTGCCCTTGATGCGGTAGGTGCCGTCGGCGGCCGGTTCGGCGCGGGTGCGGATATCCGACAGGGACGAGCCGGCGTGGGGCTCGGTGAGGGCCATAGTGCCGAAGAAGCGGCCGTCGATCATCGGCTGCAGGAAGCGCTGCTTCTGTTCCTCGCTGCCGAAGCTTTCGATCAGGTTGGCCGCGCCCATGGTGAGGAAGGGGTAGGCCGAGCTGCCGACGTTGGCGGACTGGAAGTGCGCGAAGCAGGCCTGGGACAGCAGGGTCGGCAGTTGCATGCCGCCTTGCTCGAAGCTGCGGGTGGCATTGAGGAAGCCGGCTTCGAGGAAGGCGTCTACCGCGGGTTTCACTTCCGGGATCAGGGTGGCGGCGCCATCCACGTACTCCGGTTCCTCTTCGTCGCCCTTGCGGTTGTGCGGGGCGAAGAATTTCTCGGCGATGCTGCGGGCGGTGCCCAGCGCGGCGTCGAAGGTTTCGCGGTTGTGATCGGCGAAACGCTCGCGTTGGGTCAGGGCTTCGGCGTCCAGCACTTCGTAGAGCTCGAAGGCCAGGTTGCGGGAACTGAGCAGGGTCTCGGACATGATGGCTCTCCGGTAGGATCAGCCGAGTCTAGAACGGTGAATTAAGGGCGCCTAGCAACATCCATGAGCGTGATAAAGCCGGTGAAGCCGTGGTGAACCCGGGACTGGTAGAATGCGCGCCTTGCGAGGACTCCCCATGAACTACCGCCATGCCTTCCACGCCGGCAACCATGCCGACGTGCTCAAACACTTCACCCTGGCCCGCCTTATCGCACTGTTGTCGCGCAAGGAGGCACCCTTCGCCTACCTGGACAGCCATGCCGGCGTCGGCCTCTACGACCTCCTGGGTGACCAGGCTAGCCGCACCGACGAATGGCGCGAAGGCATCGGCCGCCTGTGGGACCTGCCCGACCTGCCGGCGCCCATGGCGGATTACCTGAAGGTCATCCGCGAACTGAACCCGGACGGCAGCCTGCGCTACTACCCCGGTTCGCCTGAGCTGGCGCGGCGTCTGACGCGTCCACAGGACCGGCTGCAGTTGAACGAAAAACACCCCGAAGATGGCCAGTCGCTGAAAGACAACATGGCCGGTGACCGCCGCGTTGCCGTGCACCTGGGCGAGGGCTGGCACATCGCGCGGGCGCTGCTGCCGGTGGCGGAGAAGCGCGCGCTGATGCTGATCGACCCGCCGTTCGAGAAGGCCGACGAACTGGAGCGCTGCGTCACTTCCCTCGGCGAAGCCATTGGCCGCATGCGCCAGACGGTGGTCGCCATCTGGTATCCGATCAAGGACCAGCGCCAACTCAAGCGCTTCTACCAGGGCCTGCAGGCCAGCGGTGCGCCGAAGATGCTGCGGGCGGAATTGCGCGTGCATGCGGCCGACACCGCCGATTCCGGGCTGAACGGTTCCGGGCTGGCCATCGCCAACCCGCCCTGGGGCATCGAAGACGAGCTTCGCCAGACCCTGCCCTGGCTTGCCGAGCACCTGGCGCAGAGCAAGGGCGGCTGGCAGCTGGACTGGCTGATCGAAGAGTGATCCGGGCCGGCCGCGTTCGGCCTCAGCTGCGGCCGGGCTGCGGTTCGATGTAGTAGCTCAGTTGCCGGCGCGGGCTGAGGTACTCCAGGACCTCCAGCGGCAATTGCGCCGGACGCAGGCTGCGGGCGATGGACAGGCGTGGTTCCTGCTCCAGGTCCAGGATCAGCGCCTCCTGCTTGGGAATGGCGGGGTCATGGAGGATCAACGTCGGTTTCAGCGGCTGGGCAGGGCTCACGCCCAGCACCAGGGCGTAGCGTTCATCATCCAGCTGGACCAGGCTGCCGGGCGGATAGACGCCCATGGCGCGGATGAAGGCTTTCAGCGCCACCTCGTCGAAGCGATGGCGCTGCTGCTTGAACATCAGCGCCAAGGCCTCGTGGGGACTCAGGGCCGTGCGTGGGTCGAGCGGGTTGCACAGGTTGTCGAACTGGTTGGCGATGGCCACCAGCTTGCTCAGGCGGCCGATGCCCGCTTCCTTGAGACCGCGCGGGTAGCCGCTGCCATCGCAGTGCTCGTGGTGCTCGTGGATGATCCGCAGCACTTCGTCATCGAGCATCAGTCGCTGGCCCATCTTCAGGCCGAAGTCGGTATGCAATTGCAGGAATTGTTGTTCGGGCTTGGTCAGCGGCTCGCTTTTGAACAGCACCTTGCTCGGGACGTCCATCTTGCCGATGTCGTGCAGCAGCGCGCCTAGCCCCAGGCTGTGGCAGGCCTCGGTGTCCAGCCCGAGCTGGCGGCCCAGCAGCAGGGACAGCACGGTGACGTTCAGGGCGTGGAAGTAGCTGTCCTCGGCGGCCTTGCCGGTGATGCTGTGGAGGACCGCCCCCGGCTGGCCCAGCAGAGTTTCCACCAGTTCGCCGACGATGGCGCCCGCCTGCTTCACGGCCTCTTCCGGCCGGCTGCGCAAGGTCTGGTTGAGCGACTTGACCTGCAGGCTGGCCTGGATGAAACGCCGGTCCACTTCGGCTACGCGCTGGCGCAGCAGGCGGAGCTTCTCGGTTCTGGCTTCGCGCGCGCGGGCGTCCGGATCTTCCACAACCGGCGGCGGCGGTGCCTCGGGAGCGGTAACGGGCAGGGGCTCGCAATCGCTGCGGGCCGGGTCATAGCGCAGTCGCTGGAGCCCGAGGGCCTGTAGCGCCCGAACCTGCGCTTCGTCCTTGATCTTGAAGTTGCTGAAGGCGAAGTCGTGCTCCCACCAGCCCAACTCCAGTTGGATATAGAGGCCGATGCGGAGTTGTTCGGGCTGGATGTAATGGGGACGGGGCGGCATACCGAGTGACTGGTGGCTACTGGCCAGTGGAGTCTAATCCTTCGGCAACCGCCCTGCCTGCCCTTCTTCAGTCGGGCAGACACACTCCGGTGCCACCCAGGCCGCAATAGCCGCCGGGGTTCTTCGCCAGGTACTGCTGGTGATAGGCCTCGGCGTAATAGAAGGCGGGCGCTTCTCCGATTTCCGTGGTGATGGCGCCGAAGCCGGACCTTTCCAGCTCGGCCTGGAAAAGCGCCTGGCTGGCGCGGGCGGCGGCCAGTTGGGCCTCGTCGTAGCAGTAGATCGCCGAGCGGTACTGGGTGCCGACGTCATTGCCCTGGCGCATGCCCTGGGTCGGGTTGTGGGCTTCCCAGAACACCTTCAGCAACTGCTCGAAGCTGGTTTCCTGTGGGTCGAACACCACCAGCACCACTTCGGTGTGCCCGGTCAGGCCGGAGCAGACTTCGTCATAGGTGGGGTTCGGCGTAAAACCGCCGGCGTAACCCACGGCAGTGGTCCAGACCCCCGGCTGTTGCCAGAAGCGCCGCTCGGCACCCCAGAAGCAGCCGAGGCCGAACTGGGCCATTTGCAGGCCGGCGGGGAAGGGGCCTTGCAGCGGGCGACCGTTGACGTAATGGCTGTCGGGCACTGGCATCGGCGTTTCGCGGCCGGGCAGCGCCTGTGCGGCGCTGGGCAGCTCGAGTTTGTGGGCGAGTATTTGCGAACGCAGGACCATCAGCCATCTCCTCGGGAATGCAATGAAGCCCGATGTTACCCCGATTGCGCGGTGGTATTTCAACGGCTGATCAGACGCCTTTGCGGCAGGGGTAGCGGCCGAGGTTCTCGAACAGGTGCTTGCCGGAAATCGGTTTGTCGAAGAGGTAGCCCTGGCCGACATCGCAGTGCTGGCGACGCAGGAAGCCAAGCTGGGCCGCGGTTTCGATGCCTTCGGCGACGACCTTGAGCTTGAGCTTGTGGGCCATGGCGATCACCGCCGAGGTGATTTCCTTGTCGTCCTGGTTCTCGGGAATGTCCTTGATGAAGCTGCGATCGATCTTGATCACGTCGATGGGGAATTTCTTCAGGTAGCTCAACGACGAGTAGCCGGTACCGAAATCGTCCATCGCCAGGGTCAGGCCCAGGCTCTTCAGGTTATTGAGCTGGTGACGGGTCTCGTCGGTGGCTTCCAGCAGCAGGCCTTCGGTGAGTTCCAGCTCCAGGCGCTTGGGCGGCAGCTGTTCTTCGTTGAGGATGGCGGCGATGGAGCCCACCAGATCGGGGTCGCTGAACTGCTTCGGCGACAGGTTGATCGCCACTTGCAGATCCCCGAGGCCGGCGGCGGTGAGGCGCTTGCTCATCCGGCAGGCCTCGCGGATCACCCATTTGCCGATGGGGATGATCATGCCGGTTTCTTCCGCGACGCTGATGAACTGGTCCGGGCTGATCATGCCCTTCTCCGGGTGGTGCCAGCGCAGCAGGGCTTCCATGCCGAGCAACTGGCCGCTCTTGAGGCACAGCTTGGGCTGGTAGAAGACTTCCAGCTCGTTCTGGGCCAGGGCGCGGCGCAGGTTGTTCTCGACGAACAGCTTGTAGCTGGCTTCGGCGTTCAGCGCCTCGGTGAACAACTGGAGCTGGTGCTTGCCGTTGGCCTTGGCCTTGTGCAGGGCGAGGCCCGCGTGCTTCATCAGGGTCTGGGGGTCGCGTCCGTGCAGCGGTGCGCAGGCGAGGCCCAGGGAGCCGGTGACGCTGATCAGCTGGTTGTCGACGAACAGCGGCTTGTCCAGGGTTTGCAGGACCTGGGCGGCGATCTTCTGGCCACTCTCCAGGTCGGCGCCGTCGAGCAGCACGGCGAATTCGTTGCTGGCAAAACGCGCCAGGACGCCATTGGGGGAAAGACTGTTGCGCAGGCGCCGCGCCAGGCTGACCAGCAGTTTGTCGCCGGTCTGGTGGCCGAGGCTGTCGTTGATCCGCTTGAAGTTGTCGATGTCCACCAGCAGCAGGCAGAGCGGCGTGTCGCGGTCGCTGTGGAAGCGCTCTTCGACGGTGCGGATGAAATAGGGGCGGTTGCCGAGGCCGGTGAGGTTGTCGGTGTAGGCCAGCTTCTCGATGCGCTGCTGCGCCAGCTTGCTCTGGGTGACGTCCTCGTAGATGCCGATGTAATGGGTGAGCTCGCCGTGCTCGCCGAACACCTTGGAAATCGACAGCTGGCCCCAGTAGGGCTCGAGGTTCTTGCGCCGGCTGCGGAACTCGCCCTGCCAGCTGTTGCAAGCCGCCAGCCCTGAACTGGTATCGAACAGAAGCTCACTGAGGTTCTCCAGCGCCGGCAGGTCCGACAGGCGTCGGCCATGCACTTCATCGGCGCTGTACTGGGTGATGGCGGTGAAGCTCGGGTTGACGTACTCCACCAGGCCGTCGCGATCCACCAGCAGGAAGGCGCTGGCGCTCTGCTCCACAGCGCGCTGGAACAAATGCAGGGCACTGGTGGCGTGACGTCGCTGCTGATTCACCAGGACCTGGGCGAACTGGTCGGCCAGCTCGCCGGCGAAGGCAATCTCGTCGACCTGCCAGACGCGGGAGGTGCCGATGTGTTCCAGGCAGAGCACGCCGACCACCTCGCCGCCGACGCGGATGCTGGCGTCGAGCAGGGCGGTGATGCCCTCGGGCCTGAGGTATCCCTGGGCCAGCTCGCTGGTGCGGGGATCGATCTGGGCATTGTGGGCGTCGATGGCACGGCCGCTGTGCAGGGCTTCCAGGTAGCGCGGGAACGGGCTCATATCCATGGTGCCCGGGTGTTCGTGGTGGTCTTCGTTGCGGCGGAACAGGCTGACCGCCGCCAGTTGGCTGCCGTCGAGCATCCAGATGCTGGCGCGCGCCACGTCATAGGCTTCGCAGGCCGCCTGGGTGATGAGTCGCGCGGCTTCCTCGGCCGGATTGCTGGAGGTGTAGCGATGGCGCGCCAGGCGCACGATCAGGCTCTGCTGGGCGCGGGAGCGGATCAGGTGCTGCAGGTGGTCATCCTTGGAGCGCTGGAAGAGTTCCAGTGACGTGCGCAACTGGCTGTTCTGCGCCTCCAGGTCGAGGTTCTTCAGCCGGTCCTTGTTTTCGGTGGGCTCGTTCACCACCAGCAGGTAGCCGCGCAAGAGCTGCCGTCCGTGCTGTTGGAAGGTCTCTCCGACCTCCTGCAGGCACAGCGGGCCGTCGGGGGCGTGCAAGGTGTACTGGATGGAGTAGTGGGGATGTCGGGCCAGTTGCAGCTGCACGTCGTCGTGCAGCCGGTAGCGGCTTTCCGGTTCCATCAGGCTGGCGTAGGGCGCATCGATCAGGGCGCAGAGTTCGCTCGCCGGCAGGCCCAGGGTGCGTTCGCAGGTCGGATCGAGGAAAAGCATCGCCCAGCTGGCTTCATTGAGCCGCTCGAAACGCATCAGGCCCAGCCTCGACGGGACGGGCAACTGCGTCACTATCTCGGCCACCGTACGGCTGGCGGCATCGGGATGGCTCTTCATCGGGCGCTGGGCTTCCACTTCTCTGACCGGGAGAGGGTCCGGCCTACATCATCAAAGCATCGGGCAAGGGTGCATCATGATGATGGCACTGGCAAGCGCGCCGCGCGGTGCAATTCGCGAGCGGATGAGGGGCAGCAGGAACTGTGCGTGAGCGCACAGTCGACGTATGGGCGGGGCTGTCGAACGGTCAAAAAAAACCCCGCCTCAGGGGGGCGGGGTTGAGGTACGAGCGTGGCGTGCTCGCGAATAGCAACGAGTTACAGCAGCATGGTGCGGATGTCCGCCAGTACGTCGCCGAGACGCTTGGTGAAGCGCGCGGCGGCGGCGCCGTTGATCACGCGGTGATCGTAGGACAGAGACAGCGGCAGCATCAGGCGCGGCTGGAAGGCCTTGCCGTCCCACACCGGCTGCATGGCGGCCTTGGACACGCCAAGGATCGCCACTTCGGGCGCGTTGACGATCGGCGTGAAGCCGGTGCCGCCAATGTGGCCGAGGCTGGAGATGGTGAAGCAGGCGCCCTGCATGTCGTCCGCCGAGAGCTTCTTGGTCCGGGCTTTTTCGGCCAGGGCGGCGGCTTCGGCAGCCAGTTGCAGCAGGCTCTTCTGGTCGACGTTCTTGATCACCGGCACCAGCAGGCCGTCCGGGGTGTCCACGGCGAAGCCGATGTGCACGTACTTCTTGCGGATCAGCGCCTTGCCGCTCGGGGCGAGGGAGCTGTTGAAGTCCGGCAGTTCCTTGAGCAGGTAGGCGCAGGCTTTCAGCAGCAGCGGCAGGACGGTCAGCTTGACGCCGGCCTTCTCCGCCACGGCCTTCTGGGCGACGCGGAAGGCTTCCAGCTCAGTGATGTCGGCCGAATCGAACTGGGTCACGTGCGGGACGTTGAGCCAGCTGCGATGCAGGTTCGCGGCGCCGACCTGCATCAGGCGGGTCATGGCCACTTCTTCGATTTCACCGAACTTGCTGAAGTCCACGACCGGGATCGGCGGGATGCCGGCACCACCGGTGGTGCCGGCGGCAGCCGCTGCCGGAGCTTCCTTGGCCTTCTGCATCATGGCCTTGACGTGGGCTTGCACGTCTTCCTTCAGCACGCGGCCGTGCGGGCCGGTGGCCGGGACGTCAGACAGCTCGACGCCGAACTCGCGGGCCAGTTGGCGAACCGCCGGACCTGCGTGGACCTTGGCGCCGCTGGAGCGGGCCGGTACGCCGGTGGTGTTCGCAGCAGCGGCGGCCAGCGAGGCGATGGCGCTGACTTCGGCGGCCGCGACCGGATGGGCACCCTCGGGTACGCGGTGTACCGACGGCGCAGCGGCGGCCGGAGCCGGAGCTGCTGCCGGGGCGGCGCCCGCAACCTTGAGCTTGAGGATCAGGTCACCGGTGCCGACTTCCGAGTCCAGCTTGACCTCGACGCTTTCCACCACGCCAGCAGCCGGCGAGGGGATCTCCATGCTGGCCTTGTCGGATTCCAGGGTGATCAGCGACTGCTCGGCTTCGACGGTATCGCCAGCCTTGACCAGGACCTCGATCACCTTGGCCTTGCCGGCCGAGCCGATGTCCGGCACGAAGACTTCCTGCACGCTGGAACCGGTGGCCGCCGGGGCGGGGGCTGCAGCCGGAGCAGCGGCAGGGGCCGGTGCGGCGGGCGCAGCAGCCTGGGCCGGAGCCGGGGCGGCAGCAGCGCCGGCAACGCGCAGCTTGAGGATCAGGGCGCCGGTGCCGACGTCTGCATCCAGCTTGACCTCAACGCTCTCCACCACGCCTGCGGCGGGGGAGGGGATCTCCATGCTGGCCTTGTCGGATTCCAGGGTAATCAGGGACTGCTCGGCTGCGACGGTGTCGCCGGCCTTGACCAGAATCTCGATGACCTTGGCGGTGCCGTCAGAACCGATATCCGGCACGAAGACTTCCTGCACGCTGGAGCCGGTGGCCGCCGGGGCGGGGGCTGCAGCCGGTGCGACGGGTTTTTCTTCGGCCTTGGGCGCGGGAGCAGCAGCCTGCGCGGGCGCCGCAGCGGCGGCACCCTCGACTTCCAGTTCCAGCAGTTCGTCGCCTTCCTTGAGGCGATCACCCAGCTTGACCTTCAGGCTCTTGATCACGCCGGCCTTGGGGGCCGGGATTTCCATGCTGGCCTTGTCGGATTCCAGGGTCAGCAGGCTCTGATCGGCTTCGATGCGGTCGCCAACCTTGACGAACAGCTCGATCACTTCACCTTCGCCGCTGCCGATGTCGGGTACGCGAATCAGTTCACTCACAATGCGTCTCCTCAGCAGTCCAGCGGGTTGCGTTTTTCGGGATCGATACCGAACTTGGCGATGGCTTCCGCCACGACCTTGGGCTCGATCTCGCCGCGGTCCGCCAGGGCTTCCAGGGCTGCCAGGACCACCCAGTTACGGTCCACTTCGAAGAAGTGGCGCAGCTTCTTGCGGCTGTCGCTGCGGCCGAAGCCGTCGGTGCCGAGGACCTTGTATTCCTTGCTCGGGACCCACTGGCGGATCTGGTCGGCAAACAGCTTCATGTAGTCGGTGGAGGCCACGACCGGGCCCTTGCGGCCGGTCAGGCACTGCTCGACGTAGGTCTGCTTGGGCTTCTGCTCCGGGTGCAGGCGGTTGTGACGCTCGATCGCCAGGCCGTCGCGGCGCAGCTCGTTGAAGCTGGTGACGCTCCAGACGTCGGCGCCGACGTTGAACTGCTCGCGGAGGATCTTCGCCGCTTCGATGACTTCGCGCAGGATGGTGCCCGAACCCAGCAGCTGCACGTGGTGTGCGGCTTCCTTCTTGTCCTCTTCGAGGAGGTACATGCCCTTGATGATGCCTTCCTCAGCGCCTGCCGGCAGGGCGGGCTGGGTGTAGGCCTCGTTCATCACGGTGATGTAGTAGAAGATGTTCTGCTGTTCTTCGGTCATCTGGCGAATGCCTTCACGCACGATCACCGCCAGCTCGTAGCCGAAGGTGGGGTCGTAGGTGCGGCAGTTCGGGATGGTGGCCGCCATGATGTGGCTGTGGCCGTCCTCGTGCTGCAGGCCTTCGCCGTTCAGGGTGGTACGGCCAGCGGTGCCGCCGATCAGGAAACCACGGGCACGGCTGTCGCCAGCGGCCCAGGCCAGGTCGCCGATACGCTGGAAGCCGAACATCGAATAGAAGATGTAGAACGGCAGCATCGGCTGGTTGTGGTTGCTGTAGGCGGTACCGGCGGCGATGAAGGAGGACATGGCGCCCGCTTCGTTGATGCCTTCCTCGAGGATCTGACCTTTCTTGTCCTCGCGGTAGAACATCACCTGGTCCTTGTCGACCGGCTCGTAGAGCTGACCCACGGACGAATAGATGCCGAGCTGGCGGAACATGCCTTCCATACCGAAGGTGCGGGCTTCGTCCGGGATGATCGGAACGATGCGGTGGCCGAGTTCCTTGTCCTTGACCAGCTGCGCCAGGATGCGCACGAAGGCCATGGTGGTGGAGATTTCACGGTCGCCCGAGCCGTCGAGGATGGCCTTGAGGGTTTCCAGCGGCGGGGTCGGGATGCTGAAACTGTTGACGCGGCGCTGCGGCACGTAGCCACCCAGGGCGGCGCGGCGCTCGTGCAGGTACTTGTACTCGGCGCTGCCTTCCTGCGGACGGAAGAACGGCAGCTTTTCCAGGTCTGCGTCGTTGACCGGGATGTCGAAGCGGTCGCGGAACTGCTTCAGGCTCTCGACGTCGACCTTCTTGGTGTTGTGGGCGGTGTTCTTCGCTTCGCCCGCACCGGTGCCGTAACCCTTGATGGTCTTGGCCAGGATGACGGTGGGCTGGCCCTTGTGGTTGACCGCCTGGTGGTAGGCCGCATAGACCTTGTAGGGGTCGTGGCCGCCACGGTTGAGCTTCCAGATCTCGTCGTCGGAAAGGTCCTTGACCATTTCCTTGAGTTCCGGGGTGTTGAAGAAGTTCTCACGGACGTACGCGCCGTCCTTGGCCTTGTAGTTCTGGTACTCGCCGTCGACGACTTCGTCCATGCGGCGCTGCAGGGCGCCGTTGGTGTCCTTGGCGAACAGCGGGTCCCAGAAGCGGCCCCAGACCACCTTGTTCACGTTCCACTGGGCGCCGCGGAAGACGCCTTCCAGTTCCTGGATGATCTTGCCGTTGCCGCGAACCGGGCCGTCGAGGCGCTGCAGGTTGCAGTTGATGACGAAAATCAGGTTGTCCAGCTTCTCGCGGCCAGCCAGGGAAATGGCACCAAGGGATTCCGGCTCGTCGCACTCGCCGTCACCCATGAAGCACCAGACCTTCTGCTTGCCGGCGGGGATGAAGCCGCGGCTTTCCAGGTACTTCATGAAACGCGCCTGGTAGATGGCCTGGATCGGGCCGAGGCCCATGGACACGGTAGGGAACTGCCAGAAGTCCGGCATCAGCCAGGGGTGCGGATAGGAGGACAGGCCCTTGCCGTCCACTTCCTGGCGGAAGTTGACCATCTGGTCTTCGGTGATGCGGCCTTCCATGAAGGCGCGGGCGT
>NZ_JACXBU010000040.1 GCF_014700075.1 Pseudomonas sp. JM0905a
TACCTGAAGAATCCGGCGCCCGAGTACCCCGCCTTCGCCCAGCGGCGCGGCTGGGAGGGCACCGTGCTGCTGCGCGTGCATGTGCTCGCCACGGGCCTGCCGAGCGAGGTGCAGGTACAGACCAGCAGCGGCCGCGAACTGCTCGACGAGGCCGCGGTGCGCGCGGTCAAGCGCTGGACCTTCGTGCCGGCCAAGCAGGGCGAGGTCGCCCGCGACGGCTGGGTCAGCGTGCCCATCGATTTCAAATTGAACTGATTCAGCGCCTTTGCGTGTAGAGAGGAATTCACCATGGACCTGTTAACCAATCCCTTCGCCTCCATCGAGCACCTGGTGATCTGGCTGCTCATCGGCTTCTCCGTCGTCACCTGGGGCCTGGCCCTGGTCAAGGGCATCCAGTTCGCCCGCCTGAAACACCGCGACCGCCAGTTCCAGAAGCGCTTCTGGAGCGCCACCAGCCTGGACAGCGCCGCCGAGCAACTGCAGCAACACGCTGGCGCCGCCGCCCACGTGGCCCAGGCCGGCTTCGCCGCGATCCAGGTGCAGGGCGGCCAGCCCGGCGACCTGAGCCAGGCGATCAACCACCAGGACCGCCTGGAACGTGCCCTGCGCCAGCAGATCCAGCGCGAACGGCGCTCCCTGGAATCCGGCCTGGCGGTGCTCGC
>NZ_JACXBU010000041.1 GCF_014700075.1 Pseudomonas sp. JM0905a
TGTAGTAGTGCAGCACCGCCGGGACGATGCCCGCCGCGCCGTTGGTGGGCGCGGTGACCACGCGGCCGCCGGTGGCGTTTTCCTCGTTCACCGCCAGGGCGTAGAGGTTGACCCAGTCGAGCACCGACAGGCTGTCGCGCAGGTTGGCTTCCGGCTGCTCGCTGAGCTGACGGTACAGCGCGGCGGCGCGGCGCTTGACCTTCAGCCCGCCGGGCATGATGCCTTCCTTGCGGCAGCCGGCCTTCACACAGTCCTGCATCACCTGCCAGATCTTCATCAGGCCGGCGCTGGTCTCCTCGGGGGTGCGCCAGGCCTTCTCGTTCTCGCGCATCAGGCCGCTGATGGACAAGCCGCTGGTCGTGCAGTGGGCGAGCAGGTCCCTGGCGGTCTTGAACGGGTAGGGCAGCGGCGTGCGGTCTTCGACGATGCGGTCCAGGCCCGCGGCTTCCTCGTCCACCACGAAGCCGCCACCCACCGAGTAGTACTCGCGAGAGCGGATCTGGATGCCGGCGTCGTCGAACGCGCGGAAGATCATGCCGTTGGGGTGGTAGGGGAGCGGTTTCCTGATCAGCGCCAGGTG
>NZ_JACXBU010000042.1 GCF_014700075.1 Pseudomonas sp. JM0905a
GGGAACTGCCAGAAGTCCGGCATCAGCCAGGGGTGCGGATAGGAGGACAGGCCCTTGCCGTCCACTTCCTGGCGGAAGTTGACCATCTGGTCTTCGGTGATGCGGCCTTCCATGAAGGCGCGGGCGTAGATGCCGGGGGACGCGTGGCCCTGATAGAAGATCAGGTCGCCGCCATGCTCTTCGGTGGGAGCCTGGAAGAAGTAGTTGAAGCCGATGTCGTACAGAGTTGCCGAGGAAGCGAAGCTGGAAATGTGACCGCCCAGATCCGGGTCGTTCAGGTTGGTGCGCATCACCATGGCCAGCGCGTTCCAGCGAACCATGGAGCGAATGCGGCGTTCCATGAACAGGTCGCCGGGCATGCGCGCTTCGTGGGTTACCGGGATCGAGTTGCGGTAGGGGGTGGTGATGGCGTAGGGCAGTTGGGTGCCGCTGCGGGTGGCCAGCTCACCCATGCGGGTCAGCAGGTAATGCGCGCGGTCTTCGCCTTCTTTGTCGAGTACGGACTCCAGGGAATCCAGCCATTCCTGGGTTTCGACGGGATCGAGGTCTTGCATG
>NZ_JACXBU010000043.1 GCF_014700075.1 Pseudomonas sp. JM0905a
TGGCGGGCGCGGATGTTCTTCACGCCAACCGTGGTGATGCTCATGTCTTCGTAATCGGAGGAATCGCGCTGGTTCACCTGGTGCAGGCGCCCGGCGTCGAAGGTCAGGCCGTCGATCTCCAGGGAGTTGAGCTGGCCGCCCTCGAAGGTCTGCGGCAGCAGGCGCGAGTCGTTGGCCAGCAGCACCGGCAGCTTGGGCATCAGGGTGCCGAGCTTGAGGGTGCTTTTCGAGGCGCGCAGCTTGGCGGTCAGGCCCAGTTCGCCGTATTCGTCCTGGGCGCGCTTGGGCGCTTCGCGATCGCGCTTGAGCAGGCCGGAGCCGGCGCGGTCGGGGCTGGAGTCCAGCTTCACGCCCAGCAGGCCGATAGCGTCCAGGCCGACGCCGATGCTGCCTTCGGTGAAGCCCGACTCGTAGCGCAGGAGGAAGCCTTGTGCCCATTCCTCGGCCTTGCTCTGCGGCGCGGCGTGTTGGCGGAAGTCGCGGTTGAAGTAGAAGTTGCGCAGTTCCAGGCTGGC
>NZ_JACXBU010000004.1 GCF_014700075.1 Pseudomonas sp. JM0905a
CCGGCACCAGCCACCTGTACACGCTGCTGCCGATCATCGAGGCGTCCGACGTCACCGGCAAGGACACCGTCGAAGTCGCCTCTGCCTACTTCGCCGTCGGCGGCGCGCTGGACCAGCATCGCCGACGCCCAGCTCGCGAGATCCTCACTGGTCCACCAACGGGAACCTCGGCGCAAAGTCCTCCAGCGCCACCCGCAGGCCTTTCACCAGGAAGGACACTGCGTGATAGAAGCCTGCCAGCATCACGCACTCCACCAGTTGCTCCTCACTGAAGTGTCCGCGCAGGCGCTGCCACAGGTCGTCGTCGATATCCGCCTGCTCATGCAGGGCATCGGCCATGGCCAGCAATGCCAACTCCGACGCCTCCCAAAGCCCAGCATCCACCGGCACCCGGCAGGTGTCGGCCAACTGGGCCTGACTGAACCCCGCCTTGGCGTTGAACGCCGCCACATGCACGCCCCATTCGTACTCGGCGCCGCAACGGGCGGTGCTGCGCAGAATCAGCAGCTCCCGTTCGCGCAGACTGATGCTTCCGCGATCCAGCAGCCCGCCGGCCATCATCCGCTGCAGCACGCGCGGATTGCGTGCAACGCAGCGGAACAGCAGCAGGGGCAGAGCGCCAGACATCACCCGGTCGAAGGCGGCCTGGATGTCCGGATCGTAGGGCGCCTCGACGGGCTGGATACGAGGTTCGTTCATGGCGATGCTCCTGTTGGGCTGATACGCTACCGAAAACGTAGCACCCAGAATCAAGACACGCTACTAAATTAGAAGCAGCAGGATCGATCATGACCACACCCCTTCCCGGCCAACCGGTTCGCGGCTCCACCAGCGGGCGGCCGATCATGGCTTTGCTTGACCTGCTCGGCCGTCGCTGGACCCTGCGCATCCTCTGGGAACTGCACCAGGGTCCGGCGACCTTTCGCGACTTGCAGGCACGCTGCGAAGGCCTGTCACCCTCTGTTCTCAACACCCGCCTGGGGGAATTACGCCAGGCGCTGCTGGTGGAAAACGGCGAGGCGGGCTATGAGCTGACGGCGGACGGCAAAGAACTGGCGCTGCACTGCCTGCCGCTGGCGGAATGGGCCGAGCACTGGGCCAGCCGTCTGCCCGCGCCCGAAAAATGACTCACGCTGGCGCATGGCGCCCTTGCCAGCCGCCCCTTCGCACCCTACCCTGCGCCTTTGCGTAAACCCCCACAGGAATTTCCATGTCCCTGGAACAGCATTACACCGCGATCCTTGGCCAGCTCGGCGAGGATGTCTCCCGCGAAGGCCTGCTCGATACCCCGAAGCGTGCCGCCAAGGCGATGCAGTACCTCTGCCGCGGCTACCAGCAGACGCTGGAAGAAGTCACCAACGGCGCCCTGTTCAGCTCCGACAACAGCGAAATGGTGCTGGTGAAGAACATCGAGCTGTACTCGCTCTGCGAACACCACCTGCTGCCGTTCATCGGCAAGGCTCACGTGGCCTACATCCCCAACGGCAAGGTGCTGGGCCTGTCCAAGGTGGCGCGCATCGTCGACATGTACGCCCGCCGCCTGCAGATCCAGGAAAACCTCAGCCGCCAGATCGCTGAAGCCATCCAGAAGGTCACCGGTGCCCTGGGCGTTGCCGTGGTCATCGAAGCGCAGCACATGTGCATGATGATGCGCGGCGTGGAGAAGCAGAATTCCTCCATGGTCACTTCGGTGATGCTCGGCGAATTCCGCGAAAACGCCGCCACCCGTAGCGAATTCCTCAGCCTGATCAACAACTGAGTTTCGCTGCCCCCGAAAAAGCCGGCGCGAGCCGGCTTTTTTGTTTTACGCATGGCGCAGAGTCCAATCCGGGATTGGCCCCGGTGTATTCCGGGCGATTGGCTATCGGATTGTCACGATGGCGCGCGCAATCTGGCATCTCCAAGCATTCCCCCGGCTCACGCCTCTCGGAAGGAGATGGACCATGTCGACCTCAACGCCCTGCACAATCCTGATCCGCGCCCAGCGCCGGAGTGCGAGAAAGCTGCAACAGCACCTGCACCTTCTGGTCGCGCGCTTCGGCGGCCATCTGGAGCAGCCTGTTGTCGGCGAATGGGTGCTGGCGGCCTACCCCTTGGGAGCGCACGAAGCCGAAGCCGGCAAGGCGTTGGGCAGGCTGTTCGACAGCGGCCTGGTCAGCGGCCTGAGCTTCGCCGACTAGAAACTCCGCCCATCCACCTTCACCACCTTGAGCCCGTCCAGGGGCACGTCCTCCAGGCAGCGCACGTTCACTGCGGCCACGGCCTTTCCCTTCGGGTCGGTGGCCTCGCCGAACGGCGCGCAGCCGCAATTGGCGCAAAAGTGGTGGGCGATATGCATGCGATTGAAGCGGTAGGTGGAAAGATCGGACTCGGGCGTGGCGAGCTTGAGCTGCTCGCGCGGGACGAACCAGAGCAGGTAGCCGCGCCGACTGCACAGCGAGCAATTGCACTCCATGACCTGCTCCAGGGTGCCTTCCACGTCGAAGGCGATCTTCCCGCAGTGGCAACTGCCTCGGTATTTCATGGTCGACACTCCTGGAAACGCCTGTTGGCAGGCTGGAGCGTCCAACTTAGTACAGGGTCGGTAGGTCCGCCATGAATGCCAAAAAGGGGCGGCAAAAAGCACTCAAGCGAAGAAGCGTCTCATCGAGCGCGATAGCCAGCCGCCGCTGCTGTCATCCCGGGTCAACTGCTGCATGTTGGCCTTGACTGCTTCGACGTAGTTGGCGTCGTCGTTGCGGATGTGATTGAACAGCCAGCGGCCGAGCAGATCCTTGAGTTCGTCGGCCACGTCATCACCGGCCTGATGACGTGTGCGGAACACGTTCACTCGCCGGATGAACAGTTCGTGGACCTTTTTGTGCGCCCGGCTGAACTGGTAACCGGCATCTTCCAGCAGCGTTTCCTCGAAGGCGAAGTGCGACAGCGTGTAGTCGACCACTTCCTCGATTACCCGGGCCACAGCCGCCTTGTCCATCTGCAATTGAGCGGCATGCAAGTCGTTGATCATCTCGACGATGCGCTTGTGCTGGCCATCGATGACCTCAATGCCGGTGTCCAGATCACTTTCCCACTCGAGATACACCACTTCCTCTCCTCACCATGCCGCCCGGCGTTGTCTGAAAAATAGAAACGGCCTGTAGGCTAGTGGCTGGCAAAGGGGATAATCTTGATTCCAATCAATAAGATGAGAACAACCTGCAGCCAGGTCGTGAACAGTATTGCGACTCACCGCGAGGGGTTCCCGGAGCTTGAACACCGGACAGCCCGGAGCAGCTGATTTCCGCCTGGCGCTCGCTGTCCGCCAGAGACCAAAAAGCCGGCTTGCGCCGGCTTTTTCGTGAACCAGAGGATCTCAGCCGAACATGCCCACATGGCGCGGGTGGCTAGCCACTCGGTCCAGCCAAGCGAGGATCGCCGGGTAGCCTGAGAGGTCGAAGCCGCCTTCGTGGGCAACATGGGTGTAGGCGTAGAGGGCGATATCAGCGATGGAGTACTGGTCGCCCACCAGGTAGGGCGTGCGCTGCAGCTGCTTCTCCATCACCTTCAGTGCCTTGTTCCCACGCACCTGGCAGACCTTGTACTCCTCCAGGCGATCTTCCGGCATGCCCTGGTACAGCTGAATGAATCGCGCTACTGCGACATAGGGCTCGTGGCTGTACTGCTCGAAGAACTGCCACTGCAGTACCTGGGTACGCAGGCGCGGCTCGGCGGGCAGCAGGTCGGTGCCTTCGGCGAGGAAATTCAGGATGGCGTTGGACTCCCACAGGGTCGTGCCATCTTCCAATTCCAGCACCGGGATCTTGCCGTTGGGGTTCTTCTCCAGGAATTCGGCGCTCTGGGTCTCACCCTTGAGAATGTCCACCGGAATCCACTGGTACGGCTGACCAAGCAGGTTGAGGATCAGCTTGACCTTGTAGCAGTTGCCGGATTTGTAGTCGCCATAAACCTTGTACATCGCTACTCCCTCCCCGGTGATCAGGCAGCTTCCGCTGCCTGGGCTTGACGGATGACGCCCGCGAGCCGCTTCAGGCCTTCGCCCAGCCGCTCGGGTGCTACGTGGCTGAAGTTAAGGCGCAAGTGGCCCGGGTGCTGGTCCGGATCGATGAAGAAGGGTTCGCCCGGCATGAAGGCGACATTCTGCTCCAGCGCCGGCTTGAGCAGGGTGCGGGTGTCCAGCGGCTGCTTCAGGGTCAGCCAGAAGAACAGGCCACCCTGGGGGATTTCCCAGGTGGCCAGCTCGCCGAAGTGCTCTTCCAGCGCCGCCTGCATGGAATCACGGCGCACGCGGTAAAAATCACGCAGCTCGGCCAGGTGCTGACGGTACTGCTCGGTACCGAACCACTGCAGCGCCTGCCACTGGCCGATGCGGTTGGTGTGCAGGTCGGCGGACTGCTTCAGGCGCAGCAGGTGCGGGAAGAGGTCCGGCGTGGCGATCAGGAAGCCCACGCGCAGGCCGGGCAGCAGGGTCTTGGACACGGTGCCGGTGTAGATCCAGCTGGCCTTCTTCAGGCGGCTGACGATGGGAGTGGCGGCGCCTTCATCGAACACCAGTTCGCGATAGGGCTCGTCTTCGATCAGGGTGACGCCGAACTCGTCCAGCAGCGCGGCGACCGCATCGCGCTTGGCCTCGCTGTAGCGGGTGCCGGACGGATTCTGGAAAGTCGGGATCAGGTAGGCAAAGGACGGCTTGTGCTGCTCCAGGCGCTGGCGCAGGGCGGCGATCTCGGGGCCGTCGGCTTCCTGGGGCACGGCGATGCAATCGGCGCCGAACAGTTGGAAGGCCTGCAGGGCCGCCAGGTAGGTCGGAGCCTCCAGCAGCACTTCGGTGCCCGGATCGATGAACAGCTTGGAGGCCAGGTCCAGGGTCTGCTGGGAGCCGCTGACGATCAGCACCTGGCTCGCCTCGCAGGGCACGCCGAGGGCGCGCGCTTCGGCGGCGATGGCTTCACGCAACGCCGGCTCGCCTTCGCTCATGCCGTACTGGCCCATGCTGGCCGGCATCTCGTCCCAATCCACCTTCGGCAGCATCGGCTCGGCCGGCAGGCCTCCGGCGAAAGACATCACTTCCGGACGCTGGGCGGCTGCAAGGATTTCGCGGATCAGGGAGCTTTTCAGGCGGGCGATGCGTTCGGAGAAGGCCATGGATTGTCACCGGGTGCGGAAGCGAGGAAATTAAGTCAAACTGCTTGACCGAAACTACGACGACCGCGACAGATACGTCAATATGCTTGACCTGAAAAATCCCACCATTCAGCAAGCCGCCATGGAAGCCTTCTTCTTCGGCTACCAGGCCTTCACCAGCAAGCCGGACGAAATCCTCGCCCGCCGGGGCTTGTCGCGGGTGCATCACCGCATCCTGTTCTTCATCGCCAAGTACCCGGGGCTGAGCGTCAAGGAGCTGCTGGGCTACCTGGGCGTGACCAAGCAGGCGCTGAACACGCCGCTGCGGCAACTGGTCGAGATGAAGCTGGTGGAAAGCGTGGCCGCAATCGATGACAAGCGTAAGCGCATGCTCGGTTTCACCAGCGAAGGGGCGAAGCTGGAACAGGCCCTGCGCCGGGAGCAGGCGCGCCTGCTGCAGCGTGCCTTTGGCGAGGCCGGCGAAGAAGCGGTGCGCGGCTGGCTGGAGGTCAACCAGGCCCTGTGCACCGCACGCCAGGGAGAAGCCGCGGAAGGCTAGGCGGCAGAAGCCAGCTCCCGCGCGCCACGGAAAAACACCAGCATCATCGCCACACTGCTGGCGATCAGCGGCAGCAGGCCCGGCATCATCAGTACGATGGTGGCCATCATGATCCCGCCCACCAGGTCCAGCCAGGCCATCACGCGGAACACCGGATAGACGTTCTGAACCTTCAGCAGACGCACCCCGAACCACGCGGTCAGGGCCCCCAGCAAGGCAATCACCCCAAAATAGAGCAGCATGGGCCAGCCGGGTTCGGTACTGGCATCGCCCATCAGCAGGTCCAGCACTTCCATTGCCAGGCTGCCGACGATCACCGCCCAGATCGGCGGCGCCAGCCCTTCGGCGGAGAATCGCGCCTCGGCGAACAGCTTGAAGCGGATCAGCAGGTAGCAGCCGAGGAAGGTCAGGGCCACGCCGATCCAGTCGGAAAGACTGACCAGCCGTGGGTCCTCGGTGACGCCGGCGGCTACCGCGAGACCGGTGATGACCAGGGTGCCCACCGCGCTGACCAGGCTCAGCCAGCCCAGCAGCCTCAAGCTTCCCGGGGTCCAGCCGTTCATCTGCCGTGGACCGGCGTCTTCGACCAGATCCACCCGTGGCGCGGCGTAGGGATTCTCGTCCATGTGCGTCTCTCCAGGCGGAAAACCAACACAGTAGCCGCAGATCCCACCGGTGCCAATCGACTGTATCGCTCAACGCGCGTGTTGCTGTATGGGGACGCTGCAATCTCCCTGGATTTAGTCTGCGGACACAACGACAAGGTGACCGCCATGAGCCTGGAACTGATCTTCGCCTTCATCCTCTTCGCCTTCGTCACCTCGGTGACTCCCGGCCCCAACAACATGATGCTGCTCGCCTCGGGCGTGAACTTCGGTGTGCGCCGCAGCGTGCCGCACATGCTCGGCATCAGCCTCGGCTTCATGGTGCTGGTGATGGCCGTGGGCCTGGGGCTTTCCCAGGTATTCCGGCAGTTCCCCGAGCTCTATATCGCGCTGCGCTACATCGGCGCCGCCTACCTGCTCTACCTCGCCTGGAAGATCGCCGGCTCCGGCGCACCGGACGCCAACAATTCCGAGAAGCGGCCGAAGCCTTTCACCTTCCTCCAGGCCGCGGCCTTCCAGTGGGTGAACCCCAAGGCCTGGGTCATGGCCATCGGCGCCATCACCACCTACACGCCGCAGGAAAACTTCGTGGTCAACGTGGTGCTGATCGCCGCCCTGTTCGCCCTGGTCAACTGCCCCAGCGTCGGCCTCTGGACGGTGGCCGGCAGCCTGATGCGTCGCTGGCTGTCCGAACCGCGCATACTGCGCCTGTTCAACATCGGCATGGCCCTTCTGCTGGTGGCTTCGCTCTACCCCATCCTGGTCGACGTCAACGGAAAGATCTGATGACCCAAGTTTCGGAATCCCCGGCCAACCCCGCACGGCTGCGCCCCCTGGCCGACTCTTCGCCTTCCGCCGTGGTGGCGGGATTCATCGCCATGCTCACCGGCTACACCAGCTCCCTGGTGCTGATGTTCCAGGCCGGCCAGGCCGCGGGGCTCAGCAGCGCGCAGATCTCGTCCTGGATCTGGGCGCTGTCCATCGGCATGGCCCTGACCACCGTCGGCCTTTCCCTGCGCTACCGCACCCCCATCGTCGTTGCCTGGTCCACGCCGGGCGCGGCCCTGCTGATCACCAGCCTGCCGGGCGTAAGCTACGGCGAAGCCATCGGGGCTTTCGTCGTCTGCGCCGCCCTGCTTGCGCTGGTTGGCCTGACCGGAGGCTTCGAGCGCCTGATGCGCCGCCTCCCCTCCTCCCTGGCGGCTGCCCTGCTGGCGGGCATCCTGTTCAAGATCGGCAGCGAAATCTTCGTCGCCGCCCAGCATCGCACTGCCCTGGTCCTGGCGATGTTCTTCAGCTACCTGCTGTTCAAGCGTCTGCAGCCACGCTATGCGGTACTGGTGGCGCTCGTGGTGGGCTGTGTGATGGCGGCGGCGCTGGGCCTGTTGGACTTCAGCGGCTTCGAGTTCGCCCTGGCCGAACCCGTGTGGACCACCCCCGAGTTCTCGGTCACCGCCGTGATCAGCATCGGCATCCCCCTGTTCGTGGTGGCCATGGCCTCGCAGAACATTCCCGGCATCGCGGTACTGCGCGCCGACGGCTATCAGGTACCGGCCTCGCCACTGATCTCGGTGACCGGAATCGCCTCGCTGCTGCTGGCACCCTTCGGCTCCCACGGCATCAACCTGGCGGCCATCAGTGCGGCCATCTGCACCGGCCCCCATGCCCACGAAGACCGCAAAAAGCGCTACACCGCCGCCGTCTGGTGCGGGATCTTCTACGGCATCGCCGGCACCTTCGGCGCGACCCTGGCGGCACTCTTCGCTGCCCTGCCCAAGGAGTTGGTGCTGTCCATCGCCGCCTTGGCGTTGTTCGGCTCCATCAGCAACGGCCTGACCGCCGCCATGCAGGAGCCCAAGGAGCGTGAAGCGGCGCTGATCACCTTCATGGTCACCGCTTCGGGCATGACCCTGCTGTCCATCGGCTCCGCCTTCTGGGGCCTGATCGCCGGGGTGCTGACCCTGCTGATCCTCAACGTCGACACCGGCAAGGACAAATGAAAAAAGGCGCCGGAAGGCGCCTTTGTCTTTGGGGGAGAATCAGATAGCAGTGGCTCCACCATCCACCGCCAGGGCATGACCGGTAGTGAAGCCAGCCGCATCGCAGCAGAGGTAGAGCACCGCCGCAGCGATTTCCTCGACCTTGCCGATGCGCCCCACCGGGTGCATGGTGGCGACGAACTCGGCCTTCTTCGGGTCGGCTTCATAAGCACGGCGGAACATATCGGTGTCGATCACCGCCGGGCATACGGCATTCACCCGGACCTTCTTCTTCGCGTACTCGACGGCCGCCGACTTGGTCAGGCCGATCACCGCATGCTTGGACGCGGCATAAATGCTCATCTTTGGCGCGGCGCCCAGGCCTGCCACCGAAGCGGTGTTGACGATGGCGCCAGCGCCCTGGGCCAGCATCAGCGGGATCTGGTGCTTCATGCACAGCCACACGCCCTTCACGTTGACGCCCATGATGGCGTCGAATTCCGCCTCGTCGCCGTCGGCCAGCTTGCCCTTTTCGATCTCGATGCCGGCGTTGTTGAAGGCGTAGTCGAGGCGGCCGTAAGCAGCCAGGGTGCCTTCCATCAGCGCCTTGACCTCGGCGTCACGGGTCACGTCGCAGCGGATAAACACGGCATCGCCGCCGGCAGCGCGGATCAGCTCCACGGTGCCTTCGCCCCCGGTGACGTCCACATCGGAAACCACCACCTTCAGGCCCTCGGCGGCGAACGCCAGGGCGGTTGCGCGGCCGATACCGTTGGCGGCGCCGGTTACCAGGGCGACCTGGCCGGAGAACTTCATGCTCATCTGTGCATCCTCGACGGGAGTGGAAACAGGGGCGGAGTCTAGTCAGTCGCCTGCGTGCAACGTCAGCATCATCAGGGCTCTGGTGAACACGCCATCCAGAACGCTGATGAAGCGCGCGCCACCAGATCATTGCCATCCATGACGGGACATTCCGCCCGATCACCGAACTTGCCCCTCCCCGGCTGGCCGACTATCACCAGAACTTTCCCTCCTGGAGTTCCTGCCATGTCCACGCTCAATCGTCAGTTCCTCCTTGCCCACCGCCCGATCGGCCCGGCTACGCGGGAGACCTTCTCCTACGTGGAAACCCCGGTCGGCGCGCCCGCCTCCGGACAGATTCTGGTGGAGAACCTCTACCTGTCCCTGGACCCGGCCATGCGCGGCTGGATGAACGACGCGCGTTCCTACATCCCTCCGGTGGCCATCGGTGAAGTGATGCGCGCGCTGGGCATCGGCAAGGTGGTGGCTTCCGGGCATCCGGACTACAAGACAGGCGATCATGTCTGCGGCGTGGTGGGGGTGCAGGACTATTTCCTGGGCGAGCCGCGCGACTTCCACAAGGTTGACCCGAACCAGGCTCCCCTGCCCCTCTACCTGTCCGCCCTGGGCATGACCGGCATGACCGCGTACTTCGCCCTGCTCGACGTGGGCCAGCCAAAAGCCGGGGAAACCGTGGTCGTTTCGGGGGCCGCCGGCGCGGTGGGCAGCGTCGCCGGGCAGATCGCACGGATCAAGGGTTGCCGCGTGGTGGGCATCGCCGGCGGCGCCGACAAGTGTCGCTACCTGGTGGAGGAACTGGGCTTCGATGGCGCCATCGACTACAAGGCCGAGAACCTTCACGCCGCGCTCAAACGCGAATGCCCCAAGGGCGTGGACGTGTACTTCGACAATGTCGGTGGCGACATCCTCGATGCCGTGCTCACCCGCATCAATCGCAAGGCGCGCATCGTCATCTGCGGCGCCATCAGCCAGTACAACAACAAGGAAGCGGTAAAGGGCCCGGCCAACTACCTGGCGCTGCTGGTCAACCGTGCGCGCATGGAAGGCATGGTGGTGTTCGACTACGCGCCGCGCTTCGGCGAGGCGGTGAAGGACATTGCCGGCTGGCTCGCCAGCGGCGAACTGAAGAGCAAGGAAGACGTGGTGAGCGGACTGGAGACCTTCCCGGAGACCCTGGGCAGGCTGTTCAGCGGGGAGAACTTCGGGAAGCTGGTACTGAAGGTGCGCTGATCGGCACGAAAGGCGCGCTGCCCGGGGCAGCGCGCCAGCGGCGTCAGGCCAGTTCGGCGACGACGGCGGCCAGGGCCTTGGCCGGATCGGCGGCCTGGCTGATCGGGCGGCCGATCACCAGATAGTCGGAACCGGCATCCAGGGCCTGCCGCGGGGTGAGGATGCGGCGCTGATCATCCTGGGCGCTACCGGCCGGGCGGATACCCGGCGTCACCAGTTGCAGGCGCGGATAGGCGGACTTGAGGTCGGTAGCTTCCTGGGCCGAGCACACCAGGCCGTCCATGCCGGCCTTGTCGGCCAGGCCCGCCAGGCGCAGCACCTGCTCCTTGGGTTCGATATCCAGGCCGATACCGGCCAGGTCTTCGCGCTCCATGCTGGTCAGCACGGTCACGCCGATCAGCAGCGGCTTGGGACCGTTGAACTTGTCCAGGGTTTCGCGGCAGGCCGCCATCATGCGCAGACCGCCGGAGCAGTGCACGTTGACCATCCACACGCCCATCTCGGCAGCGGCCTTCACCGCCATCGCCGTGGTGTTGGGGATGTCGTGGAATTTCAGGTCGAGGAAAACCTCGAAGCCCCGGTCACGCAGGGTCGAGACGATTTCGGCGGCGCAGCTGGTGAACAGCTCCTTGCCCACCTTGACCCGGCACAGCTTGGGATCCAGCTGGTCAGCCAACCGCAGGGCGGCTTCGCGGGTGGGGAAGTCGAGGGCGACAATGATCGGCGTCTGACAGGCGGACATGGAGGAAATCTCATACTAATCGGAAACGGCGCGCATTGTAGCGGAAGCCAGCGCGCGCCGCTGCTCTCAGACCAGATGATCGAGGGCAAAGGCCGTCATGAAGCCCGCCAGGGTGATCAGCCCGGTCCAGGCGTGAGTACTCTCGAACGCCTCGGGAATCAGCGTATCCACCAGCATGCAGAGCACCGCCCCCGCCGAAAAGCCCAGGGCGAAGGCCAGCCAATGGGGCTGGAGGTCGGCGAACAGCCCCGGACCGGCCATGGCCGCCACTCCGGACAGCAATGCGATCACGCCCCAGAGCGCGAACACCATCCAGCCGCTGCGCTTCTCCGCACGCAGCCCTGCGGCGCTGGCCAGGCCCTCGGGCAGGTTGGCCAGGAAGATGGCCACCAGCATCAGCAGGCTGACCTCGCCACCATCCAGCACCCCCAGCCCCAGGCCGAGGGATTCGGGAATACCGTCGAGAAACGCACCGACGGCGATCAGCACGGCGACCATGCCGCTGCCGCCATTGCTGCTCTTGCCGCGATGGTGGCGTTCCAGGCGATCGATGTACTGGCTGGCCAGGACGAACACGGCGCCGCCGGCCAGCAGCCCCGCCATGGTTGGCCAGAGACCACCGATGCGCTCGGCTTCGGGAATCTGGCCGAAGCACAGGGCGGCGACCAGCACGCCGCTGCCGTAGGCCATGATCGAGGCCACCACCTTCTGCGGCAGCTTCACCAGAAAACCGATGGCGGCGCCGATCAACAGGCTGCTGGCGGCCAGCCAGCCCCAGAGACCGGCTTCAATGGTGACGGGAATCTGCATGTCCTTCCTCCTTGAATAACCGGGGCCCAGGCTACCAGAACAGTCTCAGCGCGCCGCCGGACGGTCCAGCAGGCGCTCCAGCAACCAACTCGCTGCCGGCCCCAGCGGACGCTGGCGGGACCAGACCACATCCACGGCCTGGCTGCGCGGCCAGCCGGGCACCTGCAATTCCTTCAGCCGCCCGTTGGCGTAGCCACTGACCAGCCAGCGCGGCAGTTCCGCCCAGCCGAAACCGTTGCTGGCCATGTCCAGCAGCAACAGGTAGCTCGGCGCTGACCAGCAACGACCGCCGCTGAACGGCAGCCCGTCGTCCAGCGCCATGGCGTCGCCCACGGTGTTCAGGCGCAGCAGCCGCCAGCCGGCGAGGTCGCTCTCCCTGACATCGGCCAGCTGCGCGAGCGGGTGCTCCCGGGCCGCGAACAAGCCGAAGTCCGCCCGCTCGGCCACGGTCGCCGACCCCACCTCCGGCGGATAGCTGCCCTGTGCCGCCAGCAGTCCCAGGGTGGCGCGCCCTTGCACGACCAGTTCGATCACGTCGTGGTGCTCGGCGATCAGGCATTCAAACTCAAGGTCGGGGTAACGCTGATCCAGCTCCGTCAGGCGCTCTTCGTACTGCGCCGACTGGTAGGCGTCCGACAGCGCCAGGCTGACCCGCGGCTCCAGCCCGCCAGCCAGTTGCGCCGCAGCGTGCTGCAAACGGTCGGATGCGGCGAGGATCTCATCGACCCGCCCCAGCAGGGCGCGGCCGGCGTTGGTCAGCTGCGGTTGGCGGCTGCTGCGGTCGAAGAGTTCCAACCCAAGGTCGATCTCCAGTCGGGCAATGGCTTCGCTGATGGTGGACTGGCTCTTGCCCAGCTTGCGCGCGGCGGCACTGAAGGAGCCAAGGGCGACCGCCTGGGCGAAGGCTTCGAGGGATTCAGGGGAGTAGTTCATATCGGTTTTCCCGATGGCATCTCACTTAACCCTATCCCATCGACCGATGAGAATACAGGCCATGTCTTCACTCGGAGCCAGGAGAGCACCATGACCCGGACCACCACCGCCGCCCTGAACAAATCCATCAAGGAGCGGGTTTTCCATGCCCTGGCCTTCGAGGGCCTGGCCGTGCTGCTGACCGCGCCGGTGCTGTCGCTGGTGCTCGGCAAATCGCTGGCACACATGGGTGCGCTCACCCTGATGTTCTCTACCGTGGCGATGCTCTGGAACATGGCATTCAACAGCCTGTTCGACCGCGCCCAGCAGCGTTTCGGCTTCCAGCGCACCCTGCCGGTACGCGTGGCCCACGCCATGCTGTTCGAACTGGGGCTGATCGTCGTGCTGGTTCCGCTGGCGGCCTGGTGGCTGTCGATCGGGCTGTTGGAAGCCTTCCTGCTGGATATCGGGCTTCTGCTGTTCTTCCTGCCCTACACACTGGCGTTCAACTGGACCTACGACGCGCTGCGCGCCCGCCTGGTGGAAGGCCGGGCCGACGGCGCCGCCGATTGCGGCGCCCGCTGAGCCGCACGGAAATCACAGGCTCCCGGGAACGTGGAAAGGCGCGCACAATCGAATAGAGTAGTGACCCCTTTTTCGCAGGAGAACATCATGCCCTGGTATGCCTGGCTGATACTGGTCCTGGCCATCGGCTCCATAGTCGGTAGCCTGATGCTGTTGCGCGATACAGCGAAGAAACTGCCGCTGACCGAAGAGCAGCTCAAACGCATCCGCGAGCGCAACGCCGAGATGGATGCCAAGGAAGCCAAGGACCGCTGACCCCGTGCCCTCCCCCGAACAACAGAGCGCGGCAGCGTCGCTGAGAAGCGTCATGCCGCTCCACCTGCAGTTGCTGTTCCCGCTGATCGTCCTCGCCCTTGGCCAAGGGCTGGGTGGCGTACAAGTCACCGCCCTGCTGGCGGGCGTCGCCTACGCCGGCTGGGTTTTCGCCGATAGGCAGCTGCCGGTACAGCTCTGGCTGCCGGTCACCCTGCTCTCATCCGTCGCACTCGCCGCCCATCTGGTGCCGGGCTTCAGCCCATTGCCCCTTGGCGAACCGCAGCGCCTGAGCCCCGACGCGCCGCCCTACGCGCTGCGCGTTTCCTGGGACAAGCTGCTGGTGGGCATGACCCTGCTCGCCTGGTGGCTGGGCCGCCCGACACCGCGAGCGCTTGCGCCTGCGCCGCGCAACGCCTGGCTCGCCGCCCTCGCCACCTTGCTGCTGGTGCCGCTGCTGGCCTTGGCCATCGGCCTGGTGGGCTGGCAGCCGAAATGGCCGGAGATGATCTGGGAATGGCTGGCGGTGAACCTGCTGGTCACCGTGCTGGCGGAAGAACTGGTATTTCGCGGATTGCTGCAACCGGTGTTGGTCTGCCGGCTCGGTGCACGCGATGGCGTGCTGCTCACGGCGGCGATCTTCGGAGCCGTCCACCTGCCGTTCAGCCCACTGTTTGCGTTAGTCGCGGGGCTGGCCGGCCTGGGCTACGGGCTGGCTTTCCACTACAGCGGCCGGCTGTCGATGGCGGTGGCCCTGCATCTGGCGGTCAATGCTTGCCATCTGATGCTGCTGAGCTACCCGCTGCGGCTGGCCTGACCAGCACGCCATAACGCCCGAATATCTGCTGCAACTGGCCCCCGGTGCGCAGCCGCTCCAGCAGTGCGGAAAACTGCTCGGCACTGATGGGAGCTCCCGGCCTCAGCAAGGCGTAGTGATGGTAGCTCTGGTCGATTCGGTCGCTGGCGAGGAAAGTGCCCGCCTGCTCCGGGTTTCGCTCCAGGTAGGCATTGAAATAGGAACGGGTCACCAGGGCGATATCCGCACGCTCGCGCAGCAGCATCCGCAAGTTGCTGTCGTGGGAATAGGTGAGCTTCGCGTCGAACTCGCGCTGGAGGAATGCGGGGTCGGGATTGAAGCCGGCAAAGCCGTAGTGATAGCCGCTGTAGAGCGCCAGGCGCTTGCCGGCCAGCTTGCCAAAGTAATGCTGGCTACGCCCGGGCTGAGCCTTGGCGACGAAGATTTCCGCATCTTCCAGTCCCATGTCGATGCGCGCACCGGGGATGCCTTGCCAACCCCAGTCCGGATTCTCGAACACAGCCAGATCGATCCGCCCTTCCTGGAAATCCCGGAAGCGCCGGGGAATGGCGGTAGGACGCACGACGAAGCGGTAGTCCGTCTGCAACGCGTTGAGCGCCGCGAGCATGTCCAGAAGCAACCCGCTGGCCTCGGCCGATTCCGGCTTGACCACATAAGGCGGGAAATGCGCACCGGCGACCTGGACGGTCTGCGACGCCGCCACAGGCGCGGAAACCAGCAGAACCAAGGAGAAGCACAACGCCTTCAGGGAATGCCCCCTGCTTACTTCCATTTCTACCGCTGCTCCCTGCAGATACGGCCCTGCGCCGCAGCCTACGTGATTAATGCTTCAACTTTTCAGACGTCCCCAGCAAACCGTGACGCAGTTCACGCTTGCCTCAGGCGTCCTTGATGACCAGGGACAACGCCTGCTCGGCCAACTGGTCGAGGCTCATCGGCCCTTCCGGGCGGAACCAGGTGGTGGTCCAACTCAGCGCCCCGGTGAGAAAACGCCGCAGGATGAAGGGATCGGTGGTGAAGTAGCCCTCGGCCCGCGCTTCACCCAGCACCTCCAGCCAGAGCTGCTCATAGGCTTCGCGTAGCTGGAGGATATGGTGCTGGCCTTCCTCGGACAGCGAGCGCCACTCGTACACCAGCACCGCCATGGCCTCCCCCGTGCCCCCCATGATGGATTGCAGCTCGCAGCGGATCAGCGCCAGCACCCGCTCGCGCAGGTCGCCAGCGTCCGCCAGGGAAGCGCGCATCAGCGCGGTGTTGTAGAGGACGGTTTCCTCCATCACCGAACGGAGGATCTCATCCTTGCTCTTGAAGTGATGGAAGATGCTGCCGGACTGGATACCGACGGCGCTGGCGAGATCGCGCACCGTGGTGCGCTCGTAGCCCTTGCTGCGGAACAGGTGGGCGGCGGTCTGCAGCAGCTTGCCGCGGGCGCTTTCAGGGTCGGTGATCTGGCCGCCGGCAACCAGTTCCTGCATCACCGCTTGGGCTTTTTCGTCGTCAAGGCTCATTGGAATCCCCGCTGCAGTCAGCCACTCCAACTTAAGAATGGTCCGCAAGTCTCTGTCTTGATTAGCGAAATTTATGCCGGGTGATCCGCCCAAGCAAGCGCTCGGGTGAAAAAGAACTGAACCGCCACTTTTCAACCAAGCGCTTGCTTGGTAGTGTTCTTCCCATCACCCAACAGTGCTGCGGAATACGCCAATGACAAGAACCGTACGCATCGGCTGCGCCTCCGCCTTCTGGGGCGACACCTCCACCGCCGCCGCCCAACTGGTAAATGGCGCCACGCTGGATTACCTCGTCTTCGATTATCTGGCCGAGATCACCATGTCGATCATGGCCGGCGCCCGCCTGAAAGACCCGAATGCCGGCTTCGCCACCGATTTCGTCGAAGTCCTGGCGCCCCTGCTGCCGACCATCGCGCAGCAGAAGATCCGCGTGATCAGCAATGCCGGCGGGGTCAATCCGGGTGCCTGCGCCAGCGCCCTGGCCGCCGCCTGCGAGAAGGCCGGCGTGTCACTGAAGATCGCCGTGCTGCACGGCGACAACCTGCAACCCCGAATGGGCGAACTGGCCAAGTCCGGCATCCGCGAAATGTTCAGCGACGCCCCGCTGCCGCCCATGTGCGTCTCGATCAACGCCTACCTGGGCGCGCCGGGCATAGTGGCCGCGCTGGAACAGGGCGCGGACATCGTCATCACCGGCCGGGTCGTGGACAGCGCGGTGGTCAGCGCCGCCCTGGTCCACGAGTTCGGCTGGTCCTGGAGCGACTACGACAAGCTGGCCCAGGCCGCCCTCGCCGGCCACCTGATCGAATGTGGCGCCCAGTGCACCGGCGGCAACTTCACCGACTGGGAATCGGTACCCGACTACGAACATATCGGCTTCCCCATCATCGAAGTGGAAGCCGACGGCAGTTTCTGCGTGACCAAGCCGGATAGTTCCGGCGGCCTGGTTACGCCTTTATCGGTCGGCGAGCAGATGCTCTACGAGATCGGCGACCCGCGCGCCTATCTGCTCCCCGACGTGGTCTGCGACTTCACCCGGGTCAACCTGGAACAGGCCGGGACCAACCGGGTGCGCGTGCTTGGCGCCCGCGGCCTGCCGCCGACGCCGCAATACAAGGTCAGCGCCACCTACCCCGACGGTTTCCGCTGCACCGCCAGCTGCCTGCTGGCCGGCATCGACGCGGTGAAGAAGGCCGAGCGGGTGAGCCGCGCCATCATCGCCAAGACTGAAGAACTCTTCGCCGAACGCGGCTGGGGCCGCTATCGCGAGGTGAACGTCGAACTGCTGGGCAGCGAAGCGACCTACGGCCCCCACGGCCAGCGCCAGGACAGCCGCGAGGTGGTCATCAAGATCGCCGTCAGCCATAGCCGCAAAGACGCCCTGGTGCTGTTCTCCCGCGAGATCGCCCAGGCCGCCACCGGCATGGCGCCAGGCCTGACCGGCATCGTCGGCGGCCGCCCCACGGTCTACCCGGTGATCCGGCTGTTTTCCTTCCTGGTGGACAAATCCGCCTGCCACCTCGAAGTGGAAATGGATGGCCAGCGCAGCCCCTGCGACCTGCCGCAATTGCACGGCTTCGACGTCACAGCCCTGGCCGACGACCTGGCGCCTCCAGCCGCCGAAGGCCAGGCCAGCGCCAGCGTCCCCCTGGTGAAACTGGCGGTTGCGCGCTCCGGCGACAAAGGCAACCACAGCAATATCGGCGTTATGGCGCGCAAGCCGGAGTACCTGCCCTGGATTGCCGAAGCCCTGACCCCGGAAGCCGTGGTCGACTGGATGGGCCACGTACTCGACCCGCAGATCGGCCGCGTGGCGCGCTGGTACTTGCCGGGCAGCCACAGCCTGAACTTCCTGCTGGAGAACGCCCTGGGCGGCGGCGGCGTGGCCAGCCTGCGCATCGACCCGCAAGGCAAGGCCTTCGCCCAGCAGCTCCTGGAATTCCCGGTGCCGGTGCCCCAGGCCCTGGCCGACAGCCTCTGAGGACGCAACCCATGGCATACGATTCGGTATTCAAGCCCGGCCTGTTCAGCGGCCAGACCATCATGGTCACCGGTGGCGGCAGCGGCATCGGCCGTTGCACCGCCCATGAGCTGGCGGCCCTGGGCGCCCACGTGGTGCTGGTCGGCCGCAAGGCGGAAAAACTGGAGAAGACTGCTGGCGAGATCAGCGAGGACGGCGGCAGCGCCAGCTGGCAGGCGTGCGACATCCGCGACGAAGAAGCGGTGAAAGCCATGGTCGCCATCGTGCTGACCGAGCGAGGACCGATCCATCACCTGGTCAACAACGCCGGCGGCCAGTACCCCGCGCCGCTGGCCTCGATCAGCCAGAAAGGCTTCGAGACCGTGGTACGCACCAACCTGGTGGGCGGCTTCCTGGTCGCCCGCGAAGTGTTCAACCAGTCGATGAGCAAGACCGGCGGCAGCATCGTCAATATGCTCGCTGACATGTGGAGCGGCATGCCCGGCATGGGCCACTCCGGCGCCGCCCGCGCCGGCATGGAGAACTTCACCAAGACCGCCGCCATCGAGTGGGGCTACGCCGGGGTGCGGGTCAACGCCGTGGCACCGGGCTGGATCGCCTCCAGCGGCATGGACACCTACGAAGGCGCCTTCCGCGCCATCATCCCCACACTGCGCGAGCACGTACCACTCAAGCGCATCGGCAGCGAATCCGAAGTGGCCGCCGCCATCGTCTTCCTGCTCTCCCCCGGCGCCGCCTTCATCAGCGGCAACACCATCCGCATCGACGGCGCCGCCAGCCAGGGCAGCCGCGCCTTCCCCCTGGCCAAGGCCAAGCCCGGTCAGAGCAAGGCCTACAACGGGTTCCACCGGGCTTTCCTACCCGACGTGCTGAAGGATCAAGAGTGATGACCGCGATCCAATCCCAACTCGATGCCCAGGGCGAGGACTTCGCGAAGAACCGCGAAGCCATGCTCAGCGCCATCGCGAGTTTCCGCGAGGTGGAGCAGAAGGTGCTGGACAAGGCCGCCGAAGCCCGGCCGAAGTTCGAAAAGCGCGGCCAGCTGCTGCCCCGCGAGCGCCTGAACCTGCTGCTGGACCCGGGCAGCCCCTTCCTCGAACTCTGCTCCCTGGCCGGCTACAAGCTGCACGACGACAAGGACGGCACCCAGGCCGGCGGCGGCATCATCGCCGGCATCGGCTACATCTCCGGCATCCGCTGCCTGATCAGTGCCAGCAACAGTGCGATCAAGGGCGGCACCATCTCCCCCACGGGGCTGAAGAAGACCCTGCGTCTGCAGCAGATCGCCATGGAGAACAAGCTGCCGCTGGTGGCCCTCACCGAAAGCGGTGGCGCCAACCTCAACTACGCGGCGGAAATCTTCGTCGAGGGCGCGCGCGGCTTCGCCAACCAGGCACGGATTTCCGCCATGGGCATCCCCCAGGTCACCGTAGTGCATGGTTCGAGCACCGCCGGCGGCGCGTACCAGCCGGGGCTGTCGGACTACGTGATCGTGGTGCGCGGCAAAGCCAAGATGTTTCTCGCAGGCCCGCCCCTGCTGAAGGCCGCCACCGGTGAAGTGGCGACCGACGAAGAGCTGGGCGGCGCCGAAATGCACGCCCAGGTGGCCGGCACAGCCGAATACCTGGCGGAGAACGATGCCGACGGCCTGCGCCTGGCCCGCGAGATCCTCGCGATGCTGCCCTGGAATGCGCAACTGCCGCCCCATCGCAAGGGCGAATGGCGCGAACCGCTGTACAGCACCGAAGAATTGCTGGGGGTGGTTCCGGCCGATCCGAAGAAGCCCTACGACGTACGCGAGATCATCGCCCGCATCGCCGACGGCTCGGAATTCCTCGACTTCAAGAACGAGTTCGACAGCCAGACCGTCTGCGGTCACCTGCGCATCGAAGGGCGCCCCTGCGGCCTGATCGGCAACAACGGCCCCATCACGCCCCAGGGTGCAGCCAAGGCGGCGCAGTTCATCCAGCTCTGCGAGCAGGCCAACGTGCCGCTGCTGTTCCTGCACAACACCACCGGCTTCATGGTCGGCACCGAGTCCGAGCAGCTGGGCGTGATCAAGCATGGCTCGAAGATGATCCAGGCCGTGGCCAACGCCCGCGTGCCCAAGCTCACCCTGGTGGTGGGCGGTTCCTACGGTGCCGGTAACTACGCCATGTGCGGCCGTGGCCTGGACCCGCGTTTCATCTTTGCCTGGCCCAACAGTCGTACGGCGGTCATGGGCGGCGCCCAGGCCGGCAAGGTGCTGCGCATCGTCACCGAGGAGAAGCACGCCAAGGAGGGCAAGGAGCCCGATCCGAAGGTGCTCGACATGCTCGAACAGATGACCGCGCAGAAGCTCGAGAGCCAGTCCACCGCCCTCTACGGCACCGCCAACCTCTGGGATGACGGCCTGATCGACCCCCGTGACAGCCGCCGGCTGCTGGGCTATCTGCTGGATATCTGCGCGGAGGCGGACGTGCGACCGCTGAAAGGCAATAGTTTTGGGGTAGCGAGGTTCTGATCCGCAGGGTGCGCGATGCGCGCCGAACGAACTGATCACGGTGCGCACGGCGCACACTACAAGGAGAACAACAACAATGATCTTCACCCAGGAACACGAGGAACTTCGCCGCACGGTGCGCAATTTCGTCGAAAAGGAGATCAACCCCTACGTCGACGAGTGGGAGAAAGCCGGCCGTTTCCCGATCCACGAAGTGTTCAAGAAGGCCGGAGAACTCGGCCTGCTGGGCATTTCCAAGCCGGAGAAATTCGGCGGCATGGGCCTGGACTACAGCTACTCGATCGTCGCCGCCGAAGAGTTCGGCACCATCCACTGCGGCGGCATTCCCATGTCCATCGGCGTGCAGACCGACATGTGCACCCCGGCCCTGGCCCGTTTCGGCTCCGATGAGCTGCGCGACGAGTTCCTGCGCCCGGCCATCGCCGGCGAGATGGTCGGCTGCATCGGTGTTTCGGAAGTGGGTGCCGGCTCCGACGTGGCCGGAATGAAGACCACCGCCCGCAAGGACGGCAGCGACTACGTGATCAACGGCAGCAAGATGTGGATCACCAACTCCCCCAGCGCCGACTTCATGTGCCTGCTGGCCAACACCTCGGACGACAAGCCGCATATCAACAAGTCGCTGATCATGGTGCCGATGAACACCCCCGGCATCACCCTCAGCCCCCACCTCGACAAGCTCGGCATGCGCAGCTCCGAGACCGCCCAGGTGTTCTTCGACAACGTCCGCGTGCCGCAGCGCTACCGCATCGGCCACGAAGGCGCGGGCTTCATGATGCAGATGCTGCAGTTCCAGGAAGAACGCATGTTCGGCGCTGCCAACATGATCAAGGGCCTGGAGCACTGCGTGGACGTCACCATCGACTACTGCAAGGAACGCAAGACCTTCGGCAATCCGCTGATCGACAACCAGGTGATCCACTTCCGCCTGGCCGAGCTGATGACCGAGATCGAAGCCCTGCGCGCCCTGGTCTACCAGGCGGTGGAGCTGTACGTCACCGGCAAGGACGTCACCCGCCTCGCCTCCATGGCCAAGCTCAAGGCCGGCCGCCTCGGCCGCGAAGTCACCGACGCCTGCCTGCAGTACTGGGGCGGCATGGGCTTCATGTGGGACAACCACGTCTCCCGCGCCTATCGCGATACCCGCCTGGTGTCCATCGGCGGCGGCGCCGACGAAATCATGCTGGGCATCATCTGCAAGCTGATGGGCACCCTGCCGGGCAAGAAGAAGGGCTGACGCCATGACCCTGCCGAACTGCGAAACCCTGCTGCTGGAACAGGCCGCCGGCGTGCTGCACATCACCCTGAACCGGCCGGACAGCCGCAACGCCATGAGCCTGGCCATGGTCGAGGAACTGCGCGCGGTCCTGACCGCCGTGCGCACCGACTCAAGCGTGCGCGCCCTGGTGCTGCGCGGTGCCGGCGGGCATTTCTGCGCCGGTGGCGACATCAAGGACATGGCCAGTGCCCGAGCTACCGGCAGCGATGCCTACCGCAGCCTGAACCGTGCCTTCGGCAGCCTGCTGGAAGAAGCCCAGGCGCAGCCTCAGGTGCTGTTGGCGGTGCTGGAAGGCGCAGTGCTGGGCGGCGGATTCGGCCTGGCCTGCGTCTCCGATATCGCCATCGCCCACGCCAGCGCCCAGTTCGGCCTGCCGGAAACCAGCCTCGGCGTGCTGCCGGCGCAGATCGCGCCCTTCGTGGTCAAGCGCATCGGCCTGACCCAGGCGCGCCGCCTGGCGCTCACCGCGGCGCGCTTCGATGGCGCCGAGGCCCTGCGCCTGGGCCTGGTGCATTTCGCCGAGGCCGAAACGGCCGGCGTGGAGCAGCGCCTGGCCGAGAGCCTGGAACAGATCCGGCGCTGCGCCCCCGGCGCCAACGCCCGGACCAAGGCCCTGCTGCTCGCTACTGAAGACGAGCCGCTGTCCGACCTGCTGGACAACGCCGCCGAACAGTTCGCCGCTGCCGTCACCGGCCCCGAAGGCACCGAGGGCACCCTGGCCTTCGTGCAGAAGCGCAAGCCCACCTGGGCGCAGTGAGCCTTTACGCCCTCTCCCTCTGGGAGAGGGTTGGGGTGAGGGGAATCCCGCCGCGCACAGGTGGTTCCCTCACCCCTGGCCCCTCTCCCAGGGGGAGAGAGGAATAGAATCCGAGGAGCCAGAGAATATGCCCAGCTTCAACAAGATCCTGATTGCCAACCGAGGCGAGATCGCCTGCCGAGTGATGCGTACCGCCCAGGCCCTCGGCTATCGCACTGTCGCCGTCTACAGCGAAGCCGATGCCGACGCGCGCCATGTTCGTCTCGCTGACGAAGCGGTGTGCATTGGTCCGGCGCCGGTAGGCCAGTCTTACCTGTCGCTCCAGGCCATCATCGACGCCGCGCAAAAGACCGGTGCCGACGCCATCCACCCCGGCTACGGCTTCCTGTCCGAAAACGCCGACTTCGCCCGAGCCTGCGAGGCGGCCGGAATCATCTTCATCGGCCCCACGGTGGACGCCATCCACCTGATGGGCAGCAAGCGCCTGTCCAAGCTGGCCATGCTCGAAGCCGGCGTGCCGTGCATTCCCGGCTACGAAGGCGCCGAGCAGGACGACACCACGCTCGGCCGCGAAGCAGCACGCATCGGCTACCCGCTGATGATAAAGGCCAGTGCCGGCGGCGGCGGACGCGGCATGCGCCTGGTGAACGACGCGGATGAGCTGACGGCGCAGCTGCGCACGGCCCGCTCGGAAGCACAGAACGCCTTCGGCAGTGCCGAGCTGATACTGGAAAAGGCCGTGATCCAGCCGCGCCATGTGGAAATCCAGGTGTTCGGCGACCAGCACGGCAACCTCGTCTACCTGGGCGAGCGGGACTGCTCCGTACAGCGCCGCCACCAGAAAGTCATCGAAGAAGCCCCCTGCCCGGTCATGACGCCGGAATTGCGCCAGGCCATGGGCGAAGCCGCGGTGAAGGCTGCACGCACAGTGAACTACGTGGGCGCCGGCACGGTGGAGTTCCTGCTGGATGCCAGCGGCGCCTTCTACTTCCTGGAAATGAACACCCGCCTGCAGGTCGAGCATCCGGTGACCGAGCTGATCACCGGCCAGGACCTGGTCGCCTGGCAGATTCGCGTGGCCGAGGGCCAACCGCTGCCCTTGAAGCAGGACGAGATCCGCCTCGACGGCCATGCCATGGAAGTGCGCCTCTACGCCGAAGATCCGGCCGCCGGCTTCCTGCCCCAGACCGGCGACGTGCTGCGCTGGGAGCCGGCCGAACTGGAGGGCATCCGCATCGATCACGGCCTGGTGGAAGGCCAGGCCGTAACACCCTTCTACGACCCCATGCTGGCGAAGGTGATCACCTGGGGCGCCACCCGCGAGGAAGCACGGCGCAAGCTGGCTCGCGCGGTCGAGGATTGCGTGCTCCTCGGCGTGAAGGGCAACCAGCGCTTCCTCGCCAATCTGTTGCGCCACCCGCAATTCGCCGCTGGGGAAGCCACCACCGCCTTCATCGGCGAAACGTTCGGCGCGGACCCGAGCCTGACACCGCAGGCAGCATCTCCCGCCGAGCTGGCGATGGCCGCCACCCTGCTCTACCAGGCCTCTGCCGCCTCTAGCGCCCACCAGGGTGGCCTGGCCGGCTGGCGCAGCGCCGGCAGCGCTCCCTGGCGCCTGACCCTGCGTCAGGGCGAGCAGAAGCACAGTGTGGAACTGACGGTGCAGGACGCCGGCCAGCAACCGCGCCTGCAGGCCAGAGTGGCCGACACGGAGATCGCCATTCGCCTGCAGGCTGCCGACGGCCGCTGGGCAGTGCTTGAGCTGGACGGCATCCGCCGCCGCGTCGCCTACCACCAACAGGCCACGCAGCTCTGGCTGTTCGGCCAGAACGGCAACCTGGAATTGCAGGACGTCACCCACGAGCCCGCCGGCGGACAGGCCGGCGCCACCTCCGGCACGGTAAAGGCGCCCATGGATGGCGCCATCGTCGACGTGCTGGTGAGCGAGGGTGATCGGGTCGGCAAGGGCCAACTGCTGGTGGTGCTGGAAGCCATGAAGATGGAGCACCCACTGAAGGCCGGCGTGGACGGCGTGATCCGCCGCGTCCAGGTCAGCCGCGGTGACCAGGTGAAGAGCCGCCAGCCGCTGGTCGAGGTGGAGGAAGCCCTGTAACCGGATGCTTTCCGTAGGAGCGAGCTCTGCTCGCGAACTGCCCCCTGACCAAAACAAGAATCACAACAGGAGCAACGCAATGTCCCTTTCCGGCAAAACCCTGTTCATCACCGGCGCCAGCCGTGGCATCGGCCGCGAGATCGCCCTGCGCGCCGCCGCCGATGGCGCCAATATCGTCATCGCCGCCAAGAGCGCCGAGCCCCATCCGAAACTCGCCGGCACCATCTTCAGCGTCGCCGAGGAAGTGGAAGACGTCGGCGGCAAGGCCCTGCCACTGCAACTGGACGTGCGTGACGAAAACGCGGTGCGCGACGCCATGGCCAAGGCCGCTGAACACTTCGGCGGCATCGATGCCCTGGTCAACAATGCCGGCGCCATCAAGCTGGTGGGCGTCGAACGCCTGGACCCCAAGCGCTTCGACCTGATGTACCAGATCAACACCCGCGCGGTGATGGTCTGCAGCCAGGCCGCCTTGCCGTATCTGAAGCAAAGCGCCAGCGCCCACATCATCAACCTCTCGCCGCCCCTCAACCTCGCGCCCAAATGGTTTACCCAGCACGGCCCCTACACCGTCACCAAGTACGGCATGAGCATGCTCACGCTGGGTATGAGCGAAGAGTTCAAGCGCTACGGCATCAGCGTCAACTCACTGTGGCCGAAGACCATGATCGCCACCGCCGCCATCGAGTTCGAGCTGGGCAGCCGCGACGCCTTCAAGCGCGCCCGCACCCCGGCCATCATGGCCGACGCCGCCTACGCCATCCTCACCAGCCAGGGCCGCAGCATCACCGGCCGCCTGCTGATCGACGAAGAGATTCTGCGCGAGCAGGGCCAGACCGAGTTCGAGCAGTACCGCTACGACCCGCAGGGTGGCTCGCTGGTGCCGGATCTGTTCCTGGACTGAGTCCGTTTGTGGGGGCGAATTCATTCGCTATGGGCTGCGCAGCAGCCCCTTGAGGCCGAAGGGCAGGACTGCGTCCTGCATCGCGAATGAATTCGCCCCCACAAGGAGCCACCACAGCCTCACCACCACCATTTGCCCATCTGCCCCTCCCCCGCCGCGCCAGGGTCATGGCGGGGCCCGGTCGACGGTTCTAGAGTCAGGGGCACATCTGCGTACAACAACGACAACACGCGAGAACCATGAGCCAAGTCGATCTGATCTCCCCGCTGAGCTTCATCGCCCGCCTGCCGGCCAACCTTCCGCGCTTGCCGCGCATGGTACTGGGCCTCTACTACACCGGCATCCGCAACCGCGAAAAGGCGCTGTCCCTGGGCTGGGCGCTGGAACGCGCCGCGCGGCTGTATCCCGAGCGCCCGGCCGTGATCGATGAACACCGCCGGATCAACTACGCCGGGTTCAACACCTGGAGCAATCGCCTGGCCCATGCCCTGAAGGCCGAAGGCGTCAGCCATGGCAGCGTCGTGGCGGTGATGCTGGAGAACCGCATCGAAGTGCTGGCGGTGCTCGGCGCCCTGGCCAAGCTGGGTGCCATCGCCGCCCTGGTGAACACCACCCAGCGCGGCAAGGTGCTGAGTCACAGCCTCAATCTGGTCAAGGCTCGGCACTTCGTAGTGGGCGAGGAACTGCGTGGCGCTTTCGACGAGGTCCGCGACGAACTGGAGGACGCCCGCCGCTGCTACTGGGTGGCCGACGGCGACTGCCTGGCCGCCCCCGGCGACGCCCCACCCGGCTGGCAGAACCTGATGCGACTGGCCCAGGATCAGTCCAGCGACAACCCGGTGGAAACCGGCCAGGTCCGCCTCAAGGACGCCTGCTTCTACATTTACACCTCGGGCACCACCGGCCTGCCCAAGGCCTCCATCCTCAGTCATGGCAAGTGGATCAAGGCCTTCGGCGGCTTCGGCCACTCGGGTCTGGGCCTAGACGAGAACGACGTCTTCTATCTGACCCTGCCCTGCTACCACAACAATGCGGTCACCGTGAGCTGGGCCTCGGTGCTGGCCGGCGGCGCGGCCATCGCCCTGCGCCGCAAGTTCTCCGCCAGCAACTTCTGGAAGGACGTGGCCCGCTACCAGGCCACCTGCTTCGGCTACATCGGCGAGCTCTGCCGCTACCTGCTGAACCAGCAGCCCTGCGCCGAGGAACAGGGCAACAGCCTGACCTGCATGATCGGCAACGGCTTGCGCCCGTCGATCTGGGCCGAGTTCAAGACGCGCTTCGGCATCGAACGGGTGATGGAGTTCTACGCCTCCAGCGAGGGCAACATCGGCTTCACCAACGTGTTCAACTTCGACAATACGGTGGGCTTCTCGCCGGCCACCTTCGCCATCGTCCGCTATGACCTGGAAAACGACCGCCCGCTGCGAGACCACCGGGGCCTGATGGAAGAAGTCGGCAAGGGCGAAACGGGCCTGCTGATCAGCGAAATCAGCGACAAGTGGCCCTTCGACGGCTACACCGACCCGGCCAAAAGCGAAGCGGTGATCCTGCGGGATGTGTTCAAGAAGGGTGACGCCTGGTTCAACACCGGCGACCTGATGCGCGGCATCGGTTGCAAGCACGCGCAGTTCGTCGACCGCCTCGGCGACACCTTCCGCTGGAAAGGCGAGAACGTCTCCACCACCGAGGTCGAAAACGCCCTCGGCGCCTTCCCCGGCGTGGAAGATGCGGTGGTCTACGGCGTGGAGATTCCCGGCACCAACGGTCGTTGCGGCATGGCGGCCCTGCGCCTGGGCAGTGGCGCGCGTCTGGATGGCCAGGCCCTGGCCGTTCACCTGGATCGCGAACTGCCGGCCTACGCCTCGCCGCTGTTCGTGCGCCTGCTGGCGGAGGTGGAGACCACGGGCACCTTCAAGTACAAGAAGACTGACCTGAAGAAGCAGGCCTACGATCCGGCTGCGGTGAGCGAGCCCCTTTTTGCCCGCCTGCCCGGCGAACCCCATTTCCGCCCACTGGACGGCGCGCTGTATCAGGCGATCCAGCGTGGGGACTATCGCTTCTGAGTCTTGAACCCGGCCTTGTGAGGGCGACGCCCTAGCGCTTGAACTCGAACTGCAATTCGGCGCCCTCGACCGAACGCCAGTAATCGTCTTCCCGCTCGTTGTGGATCAGCTTGCCGTTGAGCTGGAACGGGCTTTCCGGGACGGGCTTTTCCACGAACATCTGCGGCAATAGCGGTTGATCAGGCAGGTCGGCCGCCGCCTCGGTCGGCTGCAACTGGTCCACCAGATCCTTGGGCAGGCTGAGGTCGAGCTTGGCTGCGGGCAATGAGGCCGTGGCAGCCGACTCTGCCGCCGGTTCGGCCGGCTTGGCCGGGGCGGGAGGCGTTGGCGCAGGTTTCGGTGCCGGCGCAGGCGGTGGTGGAGTCGGCTTGGACTCAGGCGCGGGCGGCGGCTCCACAGGCGCGGCCGGCTCCGGCGCCGGGCTGGAGGTCAGCGGCGGCGGCGCCGGAGGCGCTTTGGGCTGGGACGGCGCTTCCTTGTCGCAGGCCGTCAACAGGGTCAGTGCCAGAGCGGCACAAAGCAGATGAATCGAACGCATGAAAGCACTTGCCAGAGCGAAGATGGCGCAATGCTCCACCTTGGCCAGCATCGTGGCAAGTCCGCCGTGATCGACTTCAACGCTCGCCTTCCAACTCACGGAGTTCCGCCGCGATATCTCGCTGCGGATAGCGGGCCTGCAGTTCGTCCAGCAGCTTGTGCGCTTCTTCGCGCTTGCCGGCCTTATCCAGTTCCAGCACACGGCGCAGCTCGGCGTCGATCTCGGCAGGTTGTGCCGCCGTGGCCTTGGCCATCTCCGTCTTGGGTGCGGCCTCCAGACTCATAGGCTCCGCCTGGCGTGCCTCTTCACTGACGCTGTCGGCCATGGCCGATGCCTTCTTCTCGGCCTGGGCCGGCGGGCTGGCGAGCGTGGCCGGTGCGGCCCTGGACATGGGCGCGGCGGCCGGTGCCGGCGCGGAATACTGCGCGGGGCTGGCGGGCGGTGCGTCGAAGCGCTGCCTGGCCTCTTCCTGGGTACGCATCGTCAGGCTCAGGCCGATGCCCAGGGTGGCGAAGCCGGCCACGGCAACCGCCCAGCGCTGCCGGCCGCCGGCACCGAACAGCCAGGCGTGCAGGCGCTCACCGAGCGACGGGCGAGGCTCAGGCCGGTTCTGGGCGGCCTGGGCAGCAGCCGCGGCGAGGATGCGCTGGTCCAGCGACGCCGAAGGCTCGTCGTGGCTGTGGCGACGATAGTGTTCGAGCAGTTCCCGTTCCATGGCGTCCGGCTTGTGCGGGTCTTGGTTCATGCGGATACCTCCTCGGCCGCAGCCGGGTCGGCCAGCAGCCGACGCAACTTCTGCAACGCATAGCGCAGGCGGCTTTTCACCGTCTCTGCGGGGGTGCGGGTAAGTTCGGCGATCTCGGTCAGTTCCAGGTCGCCGTGGGCTCTCAGCAGGAACACTTCGCGCTGCTCGCCCGGCAGTTCGTCCAGCGCGGCGCGCAGGCGCTGCTGATCCTGACTGAGGGAAAGCTCCCGCTCGGGGTCCTGGCTCTCCCCCGACAGCGCTTCGCCGTGCAGCGTCTCATCGAAGGCTTCTTCACGGCCCTGCAGACGGCCGTGCTTGCGCCAATGGTCGATCAGGCGATTGCGGGCGATCTGGTAGAGCCAGGTTTTGAAGCTGGCCTGTCCGAGTGGCGACGACTCGCTGCGGATCAGGTTCAGCCAGGTCTCCTGGAAGATTTCCTCAGCCAGCACACCGTCGCCGCACAGGCCGCAGAGAAAACGGTAGAGGCCGAGACGATGGCGCGCGTAGAGCACGCCAAAGGCCTCGGCATCGCCATTCCGGTAACGCCGCAGCAAAGCGGCGTCGTCGTCCGTGAGAGTCGCGTTCACGTCATTCCTTCCGCGCGTGGGATGGGGCAGGAGTTTGCAAGCTTTGCGCGAGTTCCACCAGTTGAACGAACTCGCCACGCAGGCCGAAGCGATCATCGCCACGGGCCCCACGAGCCAGCCCGGCGCTGTCGGCCAGGCCGAACTCTCCCGTGTACTGGCCGCCCTTGAGTTGCTGGGCGAAGGCCGCAACCGCGGCGGCGAAACGCAGGTCCTCACTGGCCTGATCCAGCGGGAGGGCCTTGCCGGCTGCGATGGGGCGTTCCAGCAAGCGGCTCTGCTCCGACCCCGGCACCTTGTAGCGCACCCGCAGCCAGGCCAGTTCGCCAGCCTTGCCCTCGGCCTTCACGGCGCTCTGGTAGCGCAGCGGTTCCAGCCAGCCCTTGGCACCGGTGGGCACGATCTCATACAGCGCGGTGATGGTATGCCCGGCCCCGATCTCGCCGGCATCCACCTTGTCATTGCTGAAGTCCTCCCGCTTGAGGGCACGATTCTCATAGCCCAGCAGGCGGTACTCACTCACTTCGGCGGGGTTGAACTCCAGCTGCAGTTTCACGTCCCGCGCCACCACCGAGAGGGTGGAGCCGAGCTGGTCCACCAGCACCTTGCGTGCTTCGCGCAGGTTGTCGATGTAGGCGTAGTTGCCATCGCCGGCATCGGCCAGTTGCTCCATCAACTGCTCGTTGTAGTTGTCCACGCCGAAGCCCAGGGTGGTCAGCGAAACCCCGCCCTTGCGCTTCTGCGCGGCCAGTTGCTTGAGGCTGTCGAAATCGCTGATGCCGACGTTGAAGTCGCCGTCGGTGGCCAGGAGGATACGGTTGATGCCTTCCGGGATCAGGCCCTTCTGCGCTTCGGCATAGGCCAGCTGGATGCCCGACTCGCCCGCCGTGGAGCCGCCGGCGCTGAGCTGTTCGATGGCGGCGCGGATCTTTGCCTTCTCGCTGCCGGGCGTGGAGCCCAGCACCACCCTCGCCTCCCCGGCATAGGTGACCAGGGAGACCCGGTCCTGCGGGCGCAACTGGTCCACCAGCAGCTTGAGGGTGCCCTGCACCATGGGCAGGCCTTCGCGGCGGTCCATGGAGCCCGAGACGTCCACCAGGAATACCAGGTTGGCCGGGGGCAGCTGTTCGACGCTGCTGTCGGAGGCCTTGATCGCCACGCGCAACAGGCGGGTTTGCGGATTCCAGGGGGTCTGCGCCTGCTCGATACCGATGCCGAAGGGCACGTCGCTTTCCGGTAGCGGGTAGCGGTAAGGGAAGTAGTTGACCATCTCTTCCAACCGCACGGCATCGGCCGGCGGCAGTTGTCCGCCGTTCAAGAAGCGCCGCACATTAGCGTAGCTGCCGGTGTCGACATCGATGCTGAAGGTGGAAACCGGATCGCTGGCAACCGCGTGGACCGGGTTGTCGGGAAGGTGCTGGTACTGCTCGCGGGGCACATCGCGATAGCCCGGCTGCAGTGCATCCGCCATGGGGGCAGGCGCGATCATGGGCATCTGCCGTACCTCGGCCGCGTAATCGGCGCGCTTGGCCATGGCTGCCGGCACGCTGGCCTTGCTCTCCTCGCGCAATTCCGGCTCCACCTGGATCGATGCGGGCGGCGGCGCCTCGGCCTTGCCGCTGACGGGGGCGGACGCATCCTGCGCACTGCAGGCGGCCAGGGCCAGCAGCAGGCCGGCGGTGAAGCCGGCGGCCAGGGGTTGGTGCGAAAGGAAACTGTGGCTGGAGATGGGGCGCCTCCTGGGAGCGAATGAGCCATTCGCACCAGTAGACGGAGGCGCTGCGCCGAACGGGTCAAGGCTGCGTGGAATCTTGAAGGGCTGCTTGTCGCCAGCCCTTGGCGAATGAGTTCGCCCCTACAGGCCGGCCTCCTGGCAGAGCTGCTTGGCCAGCATGCCGAGGGTCATGATGGCCCGCTCGGCCTCACGGTTCCATGGGATGCCGCAGTTCAGCCGCACGCAGTGGTTGAACTGCTCGGTATTACTGAAGATCAGCCCCGGCGCGATGCTGATGCCCTGCTGCAGGGCGCGCACGTGCAGGTCCTTGGTGTTCACCTTGGCCGGCAGGCTGATCCAGAGGATGAAGCCGCCATTGGGCCGGGTAATCTGGGTGCCTTCGGGGAAGTACTGCTGCACGCCCAGTTGGAACGCGGTGAGGTTCTTCCGGTACTCCTGGCGGATGTAGCGCAGGTGCCGGTCGTAACCGCCGTTCTCCAGGTACGCGGCCACCCCCATTTGGGTGACGCTGCACGCCGAGTGGGTGCTGAAGGTCTGCAGGCGCTGGATTTCCGCCTGGTACTTGCCGGCGATCATCCAGCCGATGCGCACGCCAGGCGACAGGGTCTTGGAGAAACTGGAACAGTAGATCACCCGGTCATCGAGGTCGTAGGCCTTGATCGCCTTGGACGGCCCCTGGTCGAACATCAGCTCGCCGTAGATATCGTCCTCGATGATCTGGATGTCGAAGTCCGAAGACAGGCACAACAGCTGCTTCTGGCGCTCCTCGGGGATGGTGCCACCCAGCGGATTGCTCAGCCGCGCGGTCAATACCAGCGCCTTGATCGGCCACTGGTTGGCAGCCAGCTGCAGGGCCTCCAGGCTGATGCCGGTGGTGGGGTCGCTGGGAATCTCGATCACCTTCAGGCCGAGCAGGTCGGCCAGTTGCAGCAGGCCGTAATAGGTCGGCGACTCGGTGGCGATCAGGTCACCGGGACGGGTCAGCACCCGCAGGCTCATCTGCAGGGCATCCACGCAGCCGTGGGTGATGACCACTTCGCTCGGGTCCACCACCACGCCGGCATCGCGCATGCGGATGGCAACCTGGCGCCGCAGCGGCTCGAAGCCAGGGCTGAACATGTAGCTGAAGGCACGCGGACTATGGAAACGGGTGACCTTGGCCAGTTGCTGGTGCAGGGTGCGCACCGGCAGGTAGTCGACATGGGGCACAGCCGCGCCCAGCGGGAACACACCTTCGCGGCGGGATTCGGCCAGTACCTGCTGGATGATGCTGGCGCGGGTCACGAGGCCAGGGCGCTCGACGCGGGCGATATCCGGGGTGGATGCGGTCAGGGCCGGCGTCTGGTGCACGTAGAAGCCGGACTGCGGACGGGCACGGATCAGCCCCTGGTCTTCCAGGCTGGCATAGGCCTGCAGCACGGTGGCGTGGCTGACACTGAGCTGGGAACTGAGCTTGCGCACCGAGGGCACACGCTCGCCGGGCTGGTAAACGCCACGGCGGATGTCATCGGCCAGTTGCTGGGCGATGCGCTGGTAGAGCAACAGATTGGTCATGTAGGCGGCACCTGTATCACTGGACCGAAACACTATCCGAACACCCTGCAACTGCACCGGTACAGATCTGGAAATTGTGGGCGTTACAGTGAATTTGTCCAGGCACTAAAAAGCCCCGGCGCCGAACGGCAACCGGGGCCCTTCGTTTCAGGCATCAACGTCCCGGGCCGAGCTCGCCCTTTTCGTTGGAGAAGACGATCTCCACGCGGCGGTTCTGCGCCCTGCCCCGGTTGGAAGCGTTTTCCGCCACCGGGAAAGCTTCGCCGTAGCCCTGGACCTGGATGCGCTTGGCATCGATACCGAGGTCGACCAGGGCGTCGGCCACCGCTTGCGCGCGGTCGGTGGAAAGCCTGAGGTTGTCCGGCTTGGTACCGCTGCTGTCGGTATAGCCCTCGATGCGCACGACGCGACGCGGGTTGAGCTGGAGGAACTGCACCAGCTTGAGCACGGTGCGATTGGCGGATGCCTTGAGATCGGCGTGACCGGTATCGAACAGCACATCACCCAGGGTCATCACCAGACCGCGATCGGTTTCTGTCGCGGCCAGGGCGATCATCTGCTCTTCCAGCCACTTGCCCTGCTGCTGAACGCTGAGCATCTTGGCTTCACGCAGTGCCAACTGCAGGCGCTCGCGTTCCAGTTGCAGCTTGGCGGCGCGGGCCTGGTTCTGGCTCTGCTCGCTGTTCTGGCTGGCGATTTCGCTGTAGCGCTGGCTCAGGTAGGCGTAATGGACGACGTCGATATCGTTGCCCCAGTAGCTGGACAGTCGCTCGGCACGGGCGAGGGATTCGCCGGCTCGGATCACGTCCTTGGGTGCGGCGCTGAGGACGCTCTGGTCCTCCTTGACCTTCTGGAACATCTGCCGGGCCTGCTCCAGGCTCTGTTCGGTCTGCTGTTGGTTGGCGCAACCACCGAGCAGACCGAGGCCGATCAGCAGGCCGGCGGTCAATGTATGATTCCGCTTCACTGCACATCTCCCAACTGCTTGCGCAGGCGATTGATCCGCGACGTCAGCTCGGCCAACTGGTCCTGGCTCTTCTTGGTCAGCACCTTGGCCTCGGCCAGGCGCGCGTCCAGTTCGGCTTCCTCAGCGAGGATACGGGCGCGCTTGTAGTCCTGCTCACCCATATTCTTCTCGGCCAGTGCGAGCTTCTCCTGGGCAAGCTTCATTTCCTCGATCTGATCGGTGGCGCCAACGGCCGTGGCCTGCTCCACCGCCTTGTGGGTCAGGCGCATCTGTTCGATGGGCGCCGGGTCGTTGGCGCAGCCGGCCAGGGCCAGCACAGCCAGGCCGGCTGCAAACAGGGGTGTCTTGCTCACTAGAGGGTTCCTAATCATTCGGGCGTGGCGACCGGTTGCATCTGCAGTGCCTTCCAGCGTTCCAGGTTGCGCTGCAGCAGGGTTTCCGGCACTCCGGCGGCGACCAATTCTGTCATCTTTTTGGCCAACTGTCCGCGCAGCCAGGGATCGTTGCAGGCTGAGTTGTGGGACAGGGTCAGGTACAGACCTTCACTGGAAATCGGCGGTTCCAGGGCGACCAGATCGTCGGCCATGCCCAAGGTGTCGGCCAGCACCAGGCCGGGGTAGCGCTCATAGAGCACATACTCGGTGCGCTCAAGCAGAAGCTTCTGGTAGGCCTGGGTCAGGCTGGGGACCTCCTCGAGCTTGAGGTTTTCCCTGGCAAACTGGTCGAAGGCTTGGCCGAAGCTGTTCTTCACCAAGGTGCCACCAGTGTGGCTGCGCAGGTCGTCCCAGCCGCTGTAGGGGAATGCCCGGTCGCGCTTCACCCAGACGACGCTTTGGGTTTCGAGGAAGGCCGGATGCACGTAGTCCATGGTTTCCAGGCGCGGAAGCGTGAGGAAGGCCCCAGCTATCAGATCGACCCGGCCGGTGCGGACTTCATCCTGAGCGCGGGACCAAGGGCCGGTGTAGAGGATTTCCACCTTCAGCCCGAGCTCCCTGGCGATCTGCTTGAGCAGGTCGGCATTGGCGCCTATCAGTTGCTTTGGGTTCTCCGGATCACGCCAGAGGTAGGGCGGGTACTCGGGATTGCCGGTGGCCACCAGGCGCTCGCACTTCCCGGCCGCGTGCCCGAGTCCGGGAAGCAGGCACAGCAGGAGGAGAAGGAACGAGCGGTGGAATCTTGGCATCTGAGGTTTCCCGGACTGGACATTAGATTGGCCGCAGCGTGGGCGGCATCGCCTGGAACGAGCTTCATGCTAGCGTACAGGCAGCATCTAGAACTATTCGTGATAAGGACAGGCCATGAAGAAATTCATCATCGCAGTCGTCATGCTGCTGGCGGCTGCGGCGGCAACCCTCTACTTCTCCCCCGCTACGCTGACCGCCAGCGTGCGCCTGGTGGAACGCCAGCTCGCCGGCTTGTCGGAGCGGCAGGTCGCGCTGGGCGATCTTAGCATCCATTACTACGAGGGCGGCCCGGCCAAGGGCGAAACCATCGTGATGATTCACGGATTCGGCGCCAACAAGGACAACTGGCTGCGCTTCGCCCGCCACTTCACCCAACGCTATCACGTCATCGCCCTGGACCTGCCTGGCTTCGGCGAAAGCGACCGGCCCACCGGCAGCTACGACGTCGGCACCCAGGCAGAGCGCCTGGAGTCCTTCATCAAGACCTTGGAGCTGGGTAAGGTGCACCTGGTGGGTAACTCCATGGGCGGCCATATCGCGGGCCTCTTCGCAGCCCGCTACCCGCAGCAGGTGCGCAGCCTCGCGATGTTCGACAACGGCGGCATCACGGCGCCGAACAAGAGCGAACTGTTCCGCCTGATCGAAACCGGCCAGCCCAATCCGCTGGTGGTGCGCAGCGCCGGGGACTTCCAGCGCATGCTGGATTTCGTTTTCGTCGAGCCGCCGCCCCTGCCTGAGTCGGTGAAGTCCTACCTGGCCGAGCAGTCCATGGCCAATGAGGCTCACTACGACGAAGTCTTCCGCCAGCTTCGCGAACGTTATGTTCCGCTTGAGCCAGAACTGCCAAGAATCGACGCCCCTACCCTGCTGCTCTGGGGAGATCGCGACCGGGTGCTGGATGTGTCCAGCATCGAAGTGATGAAGCCGCTGCTGAAGAAGCCCAGCGTGGTGATCATGCGGGACTGCGGCCATGCGCCCATGATCGAGCGCCCCGAGGAAACCGCCCGCCACTATCAGGCCTTCCTCGACGCAAGCCGTGGCTGAATGTAGCAGTTCGGGGTTCACTCCCCTGGCGCCGCTGTGAGTTGTCGGCGCGCCCTGCCAGCACGGACTCATCCAACTATCCAGGGCAATAAAAAACCCGCTCCGAGGAGCGGGTTTTCTGTACGGCTAGCCGGGAAGCGCTATTACAGCAGCTTTTCCAGTTCCGGTACGGCTTCGAACAGGTCAGCCACCAGGCCGTAGTCAGCCACCTGGAAGATCGGGGCTTCTTCGTCCTTGTTGATCGCGACGATGACCTTGGAGTCCTTCATGCCAGCCAGGTGCTGGATGGCACCGGAGATGCCCACGGCGATGTACAGCTGCGGGGCGACGATCTTGCCGGTCTGGCCGACCTGCATGTCGTTCGGCACGAAGCCTGCGTCGACCGCGGCACGGGAAGCACCGACAGCCGCGCCCAGCTTGTCGGCCAGGGCGTACAGGTGCTTGAAGTTGTCACCGTTCTGCATGCCACGGCCGCCGGAGACGACGATCTTGGCTGCGGTCAGTTCCGGACGGTCGGACTTGGCCAGCTCTTCGCCAACGAAGGCGGACTTGCCGGCGTCGGATACGGTGCCCACAGCTTCAACGGCAGCGGAACCGCCTTCAGCGGCCGCGGCGTCGAAACCGGTAGTACGCACGGTGATCACCTTCACGGCAGCCGAGGACTGCACGGTGGCGATGGCGTTGCCGGCGTAGATCGGACGCTTGAAGGTGTCGGCGCTTTCAACGGCGATGATCTCGGAGATCTGGTCGACGTCCAGCAGCGCGGCCACGCGCGGCAGGAAGTTCTTGCCGTTGGTGGTGGCCGGGGCCAGCACGTGGCTGTAGCCCTTACCCAGCTCGGCGATCAGCGGAGCGACGTTTTCCGGCAGTTGGTGGGCGTAGGCAGCGTTGTCGGCTACCAGCACCTTGGATACGCCAGCGATCTTGGCCGCGGCTTCGGCAGCAGCGCCTGCGCCCTGACCGGCAACCAGAACGTGGATGTCGCCACCGATCTTCTGAGCGGCGGTCACGGTGTTGAGGGTGGCGGCCGCCAGCGCGGCATTGGAGTGTTCAGCGATTACAAGGACGGCCATCTCAGATCACCTTCGCTTCGTTCTTCAGTTTCTCGACCAGCTCGGCCACGGACTTGACCTTGATACCGGCCTGGCGGGCAGCCGGCGCTTCGACTTTCAGGGTCTTGACGGTGGAAGCGGTGGAAACACCCAGGGCGTCCGGGGTGACCACGTCCAGCGGCTTTTTCTTGGCCTTCATGATGTTCGGCAGCGACGCGTAGCGCGGCTCGTTCAGGCGCAGGTCGGTGGTGACGATCGCCGGCAGGTTCAGCGCAACGGTCTGCAGACCACCGTCGATTTCGCGGGTGACGTTGACCTTGTCGCCAGCAACTTCAACCTTGGAGGCGAAGGTGCCCTGGGCATAGCCGGTCAGGGCGCCCAGCATCTGGCCGGTCTGGTTGTTGTCGCTATCGATGGCTTGCTTGCCGAGGATGACCAGTTGCGGCTGCTCCTTGTCGACCACAGCCTTCAGCAGCTTGGCGACGGCCAGGGAGTTCAGCTCGTCATTGGACTCGACCAGGATGGCGCGGTCTGCGCCCAGGGCCAGGGCAGTACGCAGCTGCTCTTGAGCGGTGTTCGGGCCGATGGTGACGACGACGATTTCACTCGCTACGCCTTTTTCTTTCAGACGGACGGCTTCTTCTACGGCAATTTCGCAGAAGGGGTTCATCGACATCTTCACGTTGGCAAGGTCGACGCCGGAGTTGTCCGCCTTGACGCGGACCTTGACGTTGTAGTCGACCACTCGTTTGACAGCTACAAGAACCTTCATGGATTCCTCGTTACTCTCCGGTTAATAAGAATGTCGCCAAGACGAGCCTGGCCAGTGATGCAGGTCGGCCGGAACCGACTCTCAGCCCAGACAGCGAGCGCAAAACCGCCCGTATCTTGACCGGATCGCCTATTCCGGTCAATACAGCAAAATGCCCCGCCATAAGCCGCAGAGCCTTATCCTATCAGGGCTTCACAAAATTCAAACAAACGTTTGTATTGGACCCGCCACAGGCTCTGGATATAATGCGCCAGCTCAGGTCAGGGATCGAGCCTAGCCCTCCAACACAAAATATCGAAGAGCCTTGAGGAGATTGACTGTGGAACGCGAATACATGGAATTCGACGTCGTCATCGTCGGCGCTGGCCCTGCTGGCCTGTCCGCCGCGTGCCGACTGAAGCAGAAGGCCGCGGAAGCTGGTCAAGAGATCAGCGTATGCGTGGTCGAGAAGGGTTCCGAAGTGGGCGCCCACATTCTCTCTGGCGCCGTATTCGAACCGCGAGCCCTTAACGAACTCTTCCCTGACTGGAAAGAACTGGGCGCCCCGCTGAACACCCCGGTAACCCGCGACGACATCTATATGCTCAAGGATGCCGACTCCGCGATCAAGGTTCCCGATCTGTTCGTGCCCAAAACCATGCACAACGAGGGCAACTATATCATTTCCCTGGGCAATCTCTGCCGCTGGCTGGCCCAGCAGGCCGAAGGCCTGGGCGTTGAGATCTACCCGGGCTTCGCCGCCCAGGAAGCGCTGATCGACGAGAATGGCGTAGTACGTGGCATCATCACCGGCGACCTCGGCGTGGACCGTGAAGGCAACCCGAAAGAGGGTTACTACACCCCCGGCATGGAACTGCGCGCCAAATACACCCTGTTCGCCGAAGGCTGCCGTGGCCATATCGGCAAGCAGCTGATCAAGAAGTACAACCTGGACTCCGAAGCTGACGCCCAGCACTACGGCATCGGCATCAAGGAAATCTGGGACATCGACCCGGCCAAGCATCAGCCCGGCCTGGTAGTCCACACCGCCGGCTGGCCGATGGACATCGTGGGCACCGAGAACACCGGTGGCTCCTTCCTCTATCACCTGGAAAACAACCAGGTGGTCGTAGGCCTGATCATCGACCTGTCCTACGCCAACGCCTACCTGTCGCCCTTCGACGAATTCCAGCGCTACAAGCACCACCCGGTGATCAAGCAGTACCTGGAGGGCGGCAAGCGCGTCGCTTACGGCGCCCGCGCCATCTGCAAAGGCGGCCTGAACTCGCTGCCGAAAATGGTCTTCCCGGGCGGCGCGCTGATCGGCTGCGACCTGGGCACCCTGAACTTCGCCAAGATCAAGGGCAGCCACACCGCGATGAAGTCCGGCATGCTGGCCGCCGAATCCGTGGCCGCCGCCCTGGCCGCCGGCAAGGAAGGCGGTGACGAGCTGACCAACTATGTCGACGCCTTCAAATCCAGCTGGCTGTACGACGAACTGTTCCGCAGCCGTAACTTCGGCGCGGCCATTCACAAGTACGGTGCACTGGTAGGCGGTGCGTTCAACTACATCGACCAGAACTGGTTCGGCGGCAAACTCCCGTTCACCCTGCACGACAACAAGCCGGACTATGCCTGCCTGAAGCCGGCAGCCCAGTCCCAGCGCATCGACTATCCGAAGCCGGACGGCAAGATCAGCTTCGACAAGCTGAGCTCGGTATTCCTCTCCAACACCAACCATGAAGAGGAACAGCCCTGCCACCTGAAGCTGGCCGACGCGAGCATCCCGATCGCGAAGAACCTGCCGTTGTACGATGAACCGGCACAGCGCTACTGCCCGGCAGGCGTGTACGAAGTGGTGACTCAGGAAGATGGCGCCAAGCGCTTCCAGATCAACGCCCAGAACTGCGTCCACTGCAAGACCTGCGACATCAAGGACCCGGCCCAGAACATCACCTGGGTAGCCCCGGAAGGCACCGGCGGCCCGAACTACCCCAACATGTAATGCAGGCACGAAAAAGGCTCCCTCGGGAGCCTTTTTTCATGTCCGTCTTCCGGCTATTCCGGCAACGGCCCGATGGGGAAGAACTCCCCACCGCTCCACACACCAAGCCAGGTAATGCCATCGATCTCGCGAGGCTCTGCCAGCTCCACCAGCTGGTAGAAGACATTGCGATGGATCAGCGCTTCCAGGTTGGTGCGCACCAGCACATAGGGCGAGGGCTCCTGGGTTTCCGGGTCCAACTCGACCCGCAGCGGATGCACCGCACCCGCGACCACCTCGTCCTCCACATTGGTGACGAAGCGCAGCTGCTGCTCCTCCCCTACCCCCTCGACCTGCAGTTGAACGGCCACGAAGGGTGCATCTTCTACCTGGATACCCACCTTCTCGACGGGCGTGACCAGGAAATAGTCCGCGCCATCCTTGCGGATCACGCTGGAAAACAGCTTGACCATGGGCTTGCGGCCGATTGGCGTGCCCAGGTAGAACCAGGTGCCGTCCCGGGCGATGCGCATATCGATGTCACCGCAGAACGGCGGGTTCCACAAATGAACGGGCGCACCGCCGGGCTTGTCGCCCTTGGGTATCTGCGCCAGCAGGTCGCCGGCCTTGCCGGGATCGCTCATTTCAATCTCCTCAACGACTCAATCCAATCAGGCTGCGAGCATACTCTTCCAGCGGCGGCCCGATCAGGTCTTCAGGCTTGGAGTCGTAGAACGTCAGAAAACCGCCACGATTACGGATTCGCGCGGAATCCACCAGGTAACGGGTATTGGTTTCAATCAGCATCAGCTGGATCACGCCACGGTCGCGGCCAACGCGATCCAACGCCTCCTGATCTTCCCACTCCTCGACCGTGCCGATGCGGTCGTCGGCACTGGCGAAACGCGCATACAGCAGGTAGTGCGCACCAACCGCACGAGCCTGTCCCATGGCCTCTTCCAGGCCGGCCGGCCCCGCTGCGCGGCGCACCATGGGGAAGTATTCGACAAAGCCGTTGAAGGCTTCCTCGGCCACCACATTGGGCCGCGGATAAGCGGAACCAGGCGGTACGAAATAGCCCTGGGCGATGAAGATGAAGGAGTCAGGCTGCAGGCGCCACGGGCTGGCGCGGCGGGTTTCGCTGTGGTCGAGGAATCCGGCATCGCTCAGCTGTTCGCGGGTGCCTTCGGCCATGTCGCTGACCTTCATGCAGCCAGCCAGGCCGAGAAACGCCAGCAGCAGAATCAAACTACGCATCGTGTGTCCTCCAGGCGCCGGCGACGAAAAACCGGCGGATAGAGAATCAATGCAGCTTCCGCGCCATCAACCGCCAATGATCTTCATCACGGTGACGCCGCCTGAAAACGCGATGTCCTGTTTGTCCGCGAGAGCCTTGACCAGCAGTCGCTGCAACGCTGGCAGCGCTTCGTGCCGGGGCTTCTCCAACAGGTCGCCGACGTAGTGGCGATTGCTCGAGGAAAGGCAACCATGCAGCCACCCGGTGGAAGACAGGCGAAGGCGCGAACAGGTCCGGCAGAATGGCACGCTCTCGTTGGCGATCACCCCGAAGTAGCCCTCGCCCGGTACGCGATAGCGAATGGCCGTGGCATCCAGCGGCGCATCGGCCTGGACGAACTCATGACTGGTACGGATCAGCGCCAGCAACTCTTCCAACCCCACGAACTGCTGGTGGAAGGTGTTGGGATCACGAGCCAGGTGGCCCATGCGCATCAACTCGATGAAGCGCAGCTCGAAGCCACGCTCCAGGCAGTAGTCCAGCAGCGGCAGGACCTGGTCGAGGTTCTTGCCGCGCAGCGGAACCATGTTGATCTTGACCTTGAGGCCGGCCGCCTTCGCCTCGTCGAGCCCCTTGAGCACCGTGGCGAGGTCGCCGCCACGGGCGATGCTGCGGAACTCGTCGGCATTCAAGGTATCGAGTGAAATGTTCAGACGGCGGATGCCGCAGTCCAGCAGCAGCGGCAATTTGCGGGACAGCAGCTGACCATTGCTGGTGATGCTGATGTCATCGAGGCCGAGCTTGCTGACTTCGCGAAGGAAAGGATCGAGTTTGGGACTCACCAGCGGTTCGCCGCCGGTGATCCGCAGGCGTTCTATGCCGGCGGCTTCGATGAGGTAGGCCACGCCACGAACCATGGCCTCGGCGGAGAGTTCATCCTGTGCCGCCACCAGTCGTTTGCCGTCTGGCACACAATAAGTACAGGCGTAGTTGCAGGCGGCAGTCAAACTGATTCGCAGGTTGCGGAAGCGCCTGCCTTGGCGGTCGACGATCATGGGACGCTCCGGCATGTAGTACACCGGAGTATATCCCTGCGGCCCCTACAGCACATGTCCGAGACCGCGTTATAGGCGCACTGAATACGTCAGCCGGCGGGCGACTCGGCCTCGCGCTTGCGCTTGTTGCCCATGCGCACGCCGATGTCCATGAGGAACTGGAAGAAACCTTCCTGATCCTCCAGCACATTGCTCCAGAACGGTGAGTGGTAGAGCGCGACAGCGCCATGCACCAGAGCCCAGGCAGCGCAGTAATGGAAGTACGGAGGTACGTCTTCCAGCTTGCCTTCGGCAATACGACCCTTGATCAGGTGGGTGAGTCGCTCGAAGTTGGACGCGCGAATCTTGTGCAGCTGCTCGACCATCTCCGGAACCTGGCTGTTCTTCACCACCTTCTCTTCCAGGCGGTCGAACAGGCGATAGCGCTGCGGGTCACGCATGCGGAACTCGAAGTAGGCGCGCGACAGCGCCTCCTTGTCACGGTCCACATCCGCAGAATGGAACAGCGCGTTCAGGTCACGCTCGTAGTCGAGCATCAGGCGCAGATAGATCTCCGCCTTGGACTTGAAATGCTTGTAGATGGTGCCTTTGCCGATACCCACTGCGTCGGCGATCATCTCGACGGTAACGCTGTCTTCGCCCTCTTCGAGGAAGAGCTTCAGGGCGGTGTCGAGAATTTCCTGCTCGCGGCGGCGGAACTCACGGACTTTACGGGGTTCTTTCTGCATAAAGGGACTGTGGGGTCAAAAATCAAGCCGCGTATTATGCCTATCTGGCGTAAAAATGCACGGATCATCCGACTATGAGCTTATTGCAAGATGAGTTTGCCCAGGCCGATGGGCTCCGCTATCTCAACCATGCCGCCGTCGCGCCCTGGCCGAAACGCGCGACCCGCGCGGTCCAGAGCTTCGCCGAAGAGAACTGCCATCTCGGCGCAAGGGACTATCCAGACTGGATGATAGTGGAGCGTCGTCTGCGCGAACGCCTGGCCAGACTACTGAACACTCCGACCACAGCTGATCTTGCACTGGTCAAGAATACATCGGAAGCCCTGTCTTTCGTTGCCTTTGGTCTGGATTGGAGTGCAGGCGATCAGGTCGTCATCAGCGACCAGGAATTCCCGTCCAATCGGGTCGTCTGGGAAGCGCTTAAGCGCTTCGGCGTGGATACCCTCCAGGTGCCACTGAATGGCCTCGATCCGGAAGGCGCCCTGATCGCCGCCATTGGCCCGCGCACCCGCCTGCTGTCCATCAGCGCGGTGCAATACGCCAGCGGCTTGCGCCTGGACCTGCACCGCCTCGGCCAGGAGTGCCGCAAGCGCGGGGTGCTCTTCTGCGTCGACGCCATCCAGCAACTGGGTGCCCTGCCCTTCGACGTCCAGGCCATCGACTGCGACTTCGCCATGGCCGATGGTCACAAGTGGATGTTGGGTCCGGAAGGCCTCGGGGTTTTCTATTGCCGCGCCGACCTGCGCCAGCAGCTGAAACTCCACGAGTACGGCTGGCACATGCTGGAACACCCCGGAGACTACGAGCGAGCCGACTGGGAACCCTCGCGCACCGCACGCCGTTTCGAATGCGGCAGCCCCAACATGCTGGGCGCCATGGCGCTGGAGGCGAGCCTGTCCTTGCTGGAGGAAGTCGGCCTGGAACAAGTGGCGAAGGACCTGGCCGAGCGCGTGCAATGGCTGCAGGACGGCCTCGTCCGGATTCCTGGCGTGCAATTGCTGAGCCCGCTGAACCCGCTGCGCCGGGCCGGCATTCTCAGTTTCCGTCTGGACGGATGGGGCAACCAGGCGCTATTCGAACGCCTGCGCGCCGAGCAGGTGGTGTGCGCCCAGCGCGGCGGCGGAATCCGCTTCTCGCCTCACTTCTACACCGAATTCCGCGTGCTGGACGAGACGCTTGGGCTGGTACGCCAGATGGCAGACACATGAGGACTCAGCCGACGCCACTGTATTCCAAATAGGTTTAAGAAACGCCACCGGGCTATCTGGACGCGCGGGGATAATGACCAATACTTCTTCTTACTGGCGCGCGGCATCTCCCCCCAAGTGCCCAGCCAGTCGAGGAACCGTGGATCGCGTTCCTTTGTTTTACTCCTAATGGTCTTGACCCGGATTCATCCCCCAGAACCCGGGTTTTTTTTGTGCGCGGCTTTTGTCGACCGCCGAGGGAGATCACTTCAGCCGCGTCGGGCGAGGGGGAACAGGCGCAGATAGTTCTCGCCGGTCTGCTCGGCGAATGCCTCGTACGACACGCCTCGCAACTCGGCGAGGAATTCCGCCACCTCACGCACATACTGCGGCAGGTTGGGCTTGCCGCGGTAAGGCACCGGCGCGAGATAAGGCGAATCGGTTTCCACCAGCAGGCGGTCGGCCGGCACCTGACGGGCAACTTCCCGCAGGGCATCGGCATTGCGGAAGGTGACGATGCCGGAAAGCGAAATATAGAAACCGAGGTCGAGTGCGGCGCGGGCCATCTCCCAGTCCTCGGTGAAGCAGTGCAGCACACCGGCCTGGGGCAGCGCCGCATCGCGCAGCAGCGCAAGGGTGTCAGCTCGGGCGTCACGGGTGTGCACGATGACCGGTTTGCCAGTCACCTTCGCCGCCTCCAGGTGCAAGCGGAATGCCTGCTGCTGGAGCTCGGCGGCTTCAGGCTCGTAGTAATAGTCCAGGCCCGTCTCACCAATCGCCACAACACGCGGGTGTCCCAGCTCTCCGAGCAGCCAGTCCAGTGCGAGGGATTCGCCCGGCTGCAGGTCCAGCGGGTGAACACCAACGGAGCAATGCACGTCGTCGTAACGCTCGGCGAGGGACTTCACCGCCGCCGCATTGTCGGCGCTCACGCCAATGCAGAGGAACTGGCTGACACCGCGAGCACGGGCGGCATCGAGGGCGGCATCGAGGGAGCCATCATGGGCGGCCAGGTCGAGGCGGTCCAGGTGGCAATGGGAGTCGATCAACATGCTTCTGAGGCTCCAGGCGCAGGCGCCAAGCTTCAAGCCTGCCGCTTGCAGCCGGAGCCCGACGGCCGGTTACATCGTATGGGTGGGACGGTCGGACTTGAGGGCGCCAGCGAGGTAGGTCTCGATCTTGTTGCGTGCGCCGCTGTCGCCGTCGTTGAACTGGACGCCGATGCCCGCTGCGCGGTTGCCCTGGGCGCCCTTGGGGGTGATCCAGACCACCTTGCCGGCGACCGGGATCTTCTCCTGCTCATCCATCAGGTTGAGCAGCATGAATACTTCGTCGCCCAGCTTGTAGGTCTTGTTGGTCGGAATGAACAGGCCACCATTCTTGATGAACGGCATGTAGGCGGCATACAGCACGGACTTGTCCTTGATGGTCAAGGACAGGATCCCGTTACGCGGGCCCAGATTCGGCGGCAGGCTCATGCGATTTTCCTGGAAAGCTGTTTCAGCCACCGATTCTAGCCCGGCCCGGGCAGGCTTGCCCACTGCACCAGTAGCGCTTCGAGAAGCAACACACGATTGAGGTTGGCCTTGTTCAGGACTTTCTGCCGCTGCAGCAGCAGCCAGTCCTGCATGGCCAAGACTTTGTGCTGCGGGGCTTTCTCCGCGAGGTACTGCACTACCTTGCGCATATCGTTCAGCCCCAATCCCGCCTCATCACGGGTGAGCTGGAAGCGCAGCATCAGTTGTGCCCAGTCGCAGAACCAGTCGAACAGCAGGGGCAGAGGCACGGCATTCCACCCCTCGGCCAACTGACTGGCGCCTACTTGCTGCTTGAGCAGCTTCTTCACGCCCTCCACCACTTCTCCGCGCTGGGCACGCACACCCTGCCCTTCCAGACGCAGGGCCGACAACGGCGAACCGCCGGCCAGTACCAGCAGTTCATGCAGTTCTTCGGGGGATGCTTCCGGCAACGCGCCTCCCAGCCAGGTCAGGCTCTGGGCGGTGCTGGGCAGCGGACAAGCCTGTTGCACGCAACGGCTCTTGATGGTCGGAAGTAGACGGCTGGGCTGGTGGCTGATCAACAGCAGTACGGTGTCGCCCGAGGGTTCTTCCAGGCTCTTGAGCAGGGCGTTGGAGGCATTGATGTTCATCGCCTCGGCCGGCTCCAGCAGCACCACCTTGCGCCCGCCGAGCTGCGCGGTCTGGACCACGAACCCAACCAGTTCGCGCACTTGGTCGACGCGAATGGCCTTGTCGGCCTCTTCCGGCTCCAGTACGAAGGCATCCGGATGGGTACTGGCCGCCAGCAGCAGACACGCCTTGCACTGGCCGCAGGCATCGAGCCCAGCCGGGCTCTGGCAGAGCAGGCGTGCCATCAGGCGCTCGGCCAGGGCACGTTTGCCGATGCCGGAAGGACCGTGCAGCAGATAGGCGTGCGCGTGCCGTGGACGGCCGGCCAGCTGCTGCCAGAGCGCCTCCTGCCAGGGATAGGCCTCAGCCATGGCAACGCTCCAGCAACTCGGGCAGCAGTTTGTCGAGATTGGCCTGCACCTCGGCCAGCGGCAGCGAGGCGTCGATCACCTTGTAGCGGTCGGCAGCGGCCTGTGCGCGCTGCAGGTAGGTCTGGCGCACGGCTTCGAAGAAACTGCGCTGCTCCTGCTCAAAGCGATCGAGGCGACCGCGAGCGGCCGCGCGGGTCAGGCCGACCTCCACGGGCAGATCGAATACCAGGGTCAGATCGGGACGAAGGTCGCCCTGGACGAAATTTTCCAGCAGCGCGATGCGCACCTCCGGCAAGCCGCGGCCGCCTCCTTGATAGGCGTAGGTGGCATCGGTGAATCGATCACAGAGCACCACGGCACCACGAGACAACGCAGGTTTGATCACACCTTCCAGGTGCTGGGCGCGAGCGGCGAATACCAGCAGCAGTTCGGTATCGACCCCCATGGTTTCGTCGCTAGGAGTCAGCAGCAGCTCGCGGATGCGCTCGGCGAGCGGCGTACCACCGGGCTCACGGGTCAGCACGACCTCGATGCCGTGACTGCGCAGACGCTCGGCGAGGTATTCGCGATTGGTGCTTTTGCCGGCACCTTCCGGGCCTTCCAATGTGATGAACAGACCGCTCACTGGGTGTCCTTTTTCATTGCGGGGTTGGGCTGGAGCGATAGCCGTTGCGGCGCTTCAGCTGGAAATCACGCACGGCCTGGTTGTGCTCGCCCAGGGTCTCGGAGAATACATGGCTGCCGTCGCCTCGGGCGACGAAATAGAGGCTCTTGCCCGCAGCCGGATGCAATGCGGCATGAATGGCCTCGCGGCCGGCAAGGGCAATCGGGGTCGGCGGCAGGCCGCTGATGACATAGGTGTTATAGGGCGTCGGCTCGCGCAGGTGGTCGCGGGTCAGGTTGCCGTTATAGCGCTCGCCCAGGCCATAGATAACGGTCGGGTCCGTCTGCAGCAACATCCCGGTATTGAGGCGGCGCACGAAAACGCCGGCGATCTGTCCGCGTTCGGCCGGCACGCCGGTTTCCTTCTCCACCAGGGAGGCCATGATCAACGCCTGGTAGGAATCGTTGTAGGGCAGCCGGTCCGCGCGCTTGCCCCACTCCTCGGCCAGGACTTGATCGAGGCGGTCCCTCGCCTGCTTGAGCAGGTCGATATCGCGCATGCCGCGCACAAAGCGATAGGTATCGGGGAAGAAGCGGCCTTCCGGATACTCGCCCGGGCGGCCGAGACGGGCCATCAGTTCGGCGTCGCTGACATTGGCCAGGGTCTGCTCCAGCTTGGTCTGCTTGGCCAGTGCCGCACGCACCTGCCGGAAGTTCCAGCCCTCCACCAGGGTAAGGCTGTACTGCACCACTTCACCGCGCTGCCAGAGCCCCAGCAGGTCGCCGGCGCTCATCCCCGGCGTCAGGCGGTATTCGCCGCTGTGCAGGGACTCGTTGGCCAGATTGAAGCGCCAGTATTGGCGCAGCCAGAAGGCATTGTTCAGTACCCCCTCCTCTTCCAGGCGATTGAGCAGGCCGCCTGGCGTGGCGCCGGCCGGCACGTCCAGCATCCTTTCGGCGGAGATGTTCAGGGGTTGCTCGAGGGTGACGCTCTGCTGCCAGCCGGCAAAGGCGACGAGCAGGCCGGCCAGAAGCAGGCCTGCCTCCAGCATCAGCAGGAATTTGCGTATCACGAATCAGATGTCCAGTAGATCGCGGGCGATGGCCTGAAGTTTACGGGTCAGCGGCCCGACCGGCCAGTGATGGCCTGTTACAGAACGCACCGGCCAGACGCCGAAGAGGCTGTTGCAGAGGAACACCTCGTCGGCCTTGAGGAAGTCCTCGAAGGGGATGTCGCGCACGTCGACCTTCAGGCCTTCGGCCCTGGCGCTGTCGAGCAGGGCTGCTCGCATCACACCGGCCACGCCGCAGCGCGAAAGGTCCGCGGTGATCAGCGCGCATTCATGCACGATGAACAGGTTGCTGAACACGCCTTCGATTACGCGACCGGATAGGTCACGCATCAGTCCCTCGGCAAACTCGCTGCCCTGCCACTCGCTCCGGGCCAGTACCTGCTCCAGTCGATTCAGGTGCTTGAGACCGGCAAGCAGGGGCTGTTCGGCAAGGCGAGTCAAGCAGGGATAGAGCTGGACGCCCTCTTCCCCATTAACTTCCGGATAGGCCGGGAACGGACTGCTCTGCAGAATGCGTCGAGGCAACGCGACAGGCGGTGGCGCGTAGCCACGCAAGCCTTCGCCGCGGGTGATCATCAACTTGGTGACGCCCTCACCCAGCCCAGCCGAAAAGGCCAGCAGCTCGGTGCGCATCAGTTGGAGATCCAGTGGAATACCGAGGCGCCGACAACCTTCGGCCAGACGCGCCATGTGGTACTCGAGAAGTGGGGGCCTTCCGGCACGCACGGCGATGGTCTCGAAAAGCCCATCGCCGTAGGCCAGGCCGCGATCCTTGATGGAAAGCGACTCAGCCGGGTGACCGTCGACCCAGCTCGGCATCAGCCCACGAACCGACGGAATACCAGGGAACCGTTGGTGCCACCGAAGCCGAAGGAGTTGGACAGGACGATATCGATAGGCATGGAACGCGCTTCGTGAGGCACGAAGTCGAGATCGCAGCCTTCGTCCGGCTCCTCCAGGTTGATAGTGGGCGGCGCCACCTGGTCGCGCAGGGCCAGCACGCTGAAGATCGCCTCTACCGCGCCCGCCGCACCCAGCAGGTGGCCGGTCATGGACTTGGTGGAGCTGACGGCGAATTTGTAAGCGTGATCACCGAACACCGACTTGAGCGCCATGGCTTCAGCCACGTCGCCGGCCGGAGTGGAGGTTCCGTGGGCGTTGACGTATTGCACCTGGTCGGCATTCAGGCCGGCATCACGCAGGGCGTTGCTCATGCAACGGGCGGCACCGGCGCCATCTTCCGGCGGAGAAGTCATGTGGTAGGCGTCGCCACTCATACCGAAGCCGATGAGCTCGGCATAGATGGTCGCGCCACGGGCCTTGGCGTGTTCCAGCTCTTCCAGTACCAGGGCACCGGCGCCATCGGACAGCACGAAACCATCACGCCCCTTGTCCCATGGACGACTGGCGCGGGTCGGATCGTCATTGCGAGTCGACAGCGCTCGGGCTGCGCCGAAGCCACCGAGGCCGAGGCCGCAGGCGGCCATCTCGGAACCACCGGCGACCATGACGTCTGCTTCGCCATAGGCGATGTTGCGAGCGGCCATGCCGATGCAGTGGGTACCGGTGGTGCACGCGGTGGCGATAGCGTAATTCGGCCCCTGGATACCCAGGTGGATCGACAGGAAGCCGGACACCATGTTGATGATCGAGCCCGGAACGAAGAACGGCGAGATCCGGCGCGGACCCTGCTCGTGCAGGGATTTGCAGTTGTTCTCGATGTTGGTCAGGCCGCCGATACCGGAGCCCATGGCCACGCCGATGCGCTCGCGATTTGCGTCGGTAACTTCGAGACCGGAATCGCGAACGGCCTGGAAGCTCGCTGCAAGGCCGTACTGGATGAACAGGTCGAGCTTGCGCGCTTCCTTGGCCGACAGATACTCCTCGACATTGAACCCCTTCACCGAACCACCGAAACGGGTGGAATAGGCGGACAGGTCCATATGCTCGATCAGGCCAATGCCACTGCGGCCAGCCAGAATTCCCTGCCAGCTGCTCGATACATCAGTACCCAGCGGCGACAGCATGCCAAGGCCAGTGACCACGACGCGTCTACGCGACACAGCGATCTCCTTCTTCAATCTCTACACGGCGGTTGATTCGGATTAACAGACTGTTGAAAAGCCCGGCAGGTAACGTGCAATCCGTGGTTTTTCAACAATCGGCTAAAGAAAAGCCGCACGCCCAGTCGGGTCGTGCGGCTTTTCCGCGTCGGGTAACCGACGACTACATTACTGCGCGTGAGCGTTGATGTAGTCGATGGCTTCCTGAACGGTGGTGATCTTCTCGGCTTGCTCGTCCGGGATTTCGGTCTCGAATTCCTCTTCCAGAGCCATCACCAGCTCAACGGTGTCAAGGGAGTCGGCGCCCAGGTCTTCAACGAAGGAAGCGCTGTTGGTGACTTCGTCTTCTTTGACGCCCAGTTGCTCGGCGACGATTTTCTTGACGCGTTCTTCGATGGTGCTCATACCTTGTTTTCACTCCTATGGAAAAATCCGTGCAGCTGGGGCTGCAGTGTATAGAAAGGGTTTTCCGCATTTCAAGCTGAACGCCTGAACCCTTTCAGGATCGCCGCAACGAAATGTCTATAACCCGACTGCACTCTTATAGCGAATTCTAGACAGGGCATATGACAGCTTCCTGAAGGGATTCGTCACATTCAGCTCATGTACATGCCGCCGTTCACCGGAATGGTAGCGCCGGTGACGTAGGCAGCGCCGTCGGAAGCGAGGAATCCGACTACCTTGGCGATCTCTTCGGCCTGGCCCAGACGACCCAGCGGAATCTGGGTGAGCAGCGCATCGCGCTGGGCTTCCGGCAGCTCACGGGTCATGTCGGTATCGATGAAGCCCGGAGCCACCGCGTTCACGGTGATGGCGCGGGAGCCGACTTCACGCGCCAGAGCGCGGCTGAAACCTTCCAGGCCGGCCTTGGCTGCGGCGTAGTTGGTCTGGCCGGCGTTACCCATGGCACCCACCACCGAACCGATGTTGATGATGCGCCCCCAACGAGCCTTGGTCATGCCACGCAGGACGGCCTTGGACAGGCGGTACAGGCTGTTGAGGTTGGTGTTGATGACGTCGAACCACTCGTCGTCTTTCATGCGCAGCATCAGGTTGTCGCGGGTGATGCCGGCGTTGTTCACCACGATCAGCGGCTGACCGAGGTGCTGCTGAATGTGTTCCAGGGTGCTGGCGACCGATTCGTCACTGCTGACGTCGAGCACCAGACCGGCGCCTTCGATGCCGTTTTCCTTGAGGAACTCGGCGATGCGCTCGGCGCCGGAAGCGGAGGTCGCAGTGCCGATCACCACGGCGCCCTGACGGCCCAGTTCGAGGGCGATAGCCTGGCCAATGCCACGGCTCGCACCGGTGACCAATGCCACCTTACCTTGCAGACTCATAGGTCTTCTCCTTGTTCAGGCCAGCGCAGCACGGGCGGCTGCGAAAGCATCAGGGGTATCCAGGTTGTGGGTGTTGACACCCTTCACGCAGCGCTTGTTCAGGCCGGACAGCACCTTGCCCGGGCCGCACTCGACCAGGTCGGTAACGCCACGCTCGGACAGGCTCACCATCGACTCGACCCAGCGAACCGGACTGTACAGCTGGGCCAGCAGGTCGCGCTTGAGCTCGGCGAGATCGGCCACTACTGCTGCGCTGACATTCTGCACCAGCGGAATCTGCGGAGATTGCCAGGCCAGGGCCTCGACCGATTCGGCGAAGCGTTCGGCGGCGGGCTTCATCAGCGCGCAATGGGACGGAACACTCACCGGCAGCGGCATGGCGCGCTTGGCGCCACGAGCCTTGCAAGCCTCGATGGCGCGCTCGACCGCGGCAGCGGAACCAGCGATCACCACCTGGCCAGGCGCGTTGAAGTTCACGGCGCTGACGACTTCGCCCTGGGCTGCCTCGGCGCAGGCAGCCAGCACGTCGGCATCTTCCAAGCCGAGAATGGCAGCCATGCCGCCCTGCCCTGCCGGTACGGCCTGCTGCATCAGCTGACCACGAAGCTCGACCAGCTTCACCGCATCGGCGAAGCCCAGGCTGCCGGCAGCTACCAGGGCGGAGTATTCGCCCAAACTATGGCCGGCGACGTAGGCCGGACGCGCACCACCTTCAGCGAGCCAAAGGCGCCACAGGGCGATGGAGGCAGTGAGGATAGCGGGCTGGGTCTTGTCGGTTTGGTTGAGCTGTTCTTCCGGACCTTGCTGGGTCAGCGCCCAGAGGTCATAACCGAGCGCCTCGGAGGCTTCGGCGAAGGTATCCAGGACCAGCTTCTGCTGGCCCCCCTGCTCGGCCAGCATGCCCAGAGACTGGGAGCCCTGACCGGGAAAAACGAAAGCGAGGGATGCGGACATTGAGTGAGGTCCCTTATCTGGCGGTATAGGGAGATGGACGCCCGGCATAGCCAAGCGCAGGAAACTGACAGTTGGATGACAGGCTGCCGGTAGTGGTCACATCCTACAGCAACAGATGCTCGAGACGGCCGTGAAGACGCTGCGGCAGGTTCTCGCGAACCTCGATCAGCGCGCGACGAATGGCACTCTGGAAACCATCCGAACCAGCCGAGCCATGGCTCTTGATGACGATGCCCTGCAACCCGAGGAAGCTGGCTCCGTTGTGGCGCGCAGGCGTCAGATCGGTGCGCAGGCGACGCAACAGCGGCAGCGCCAGCGCACCCACCATGCGCGAGCCGAGACTCTCGTTGAACAAGGCCTCCATGCGCGAGGAAATCATCGAAGCCAACCCCTCGCTGGACTTCAGCAGGATGTTGCCGACGAAACCGTCGCACACGACCACATCTGCATCACCACGGTACAGGCCGTCGCCCTCGATGTAGCCGATGTAGTTGAGGCCCTCGGCCTGCTGCAGCAAGCTCGCCGCCAGCTTGACCTGCTGGTTGCCCTTGATGTCTTCGGTGCCGACGTTCAGCAGTGCAACCCGCGGACGATCAGTGCCCAAAGCCTCCGCAGCGACCGCCCCCATCACCGCAAACTGATAGAGATGCTCGGCACTGCAATCGACGTTGGCCCCCAGATCCAGCAAGTGGCAGTGACCACGAGCCGTGGGAATGGCGCTGACCATCGCCGGACGATCGATGCCGGGCAAGGTCTTCAGGACATAGCGGGAAAGCGCCATCAGGGCGCCGGTGTTGCCGGCACTGACGCAGGCCTGGGCACGACCGTTTCGCACCAGATCGAGCGCAACACGCATCGAGGCATCCGGTTTGCCACGCAAGGCTTGCGCCGGGCGCTCATCCATGGCGATCACTTCGCTGGCATGCTCGATTTGCAGGCGCTGGCGATCAACCGCTGGAATGCGGGCGACTAGTTCTTCAAGGAGGGGAGCTTGGCCGACGAGGACCAGGTGAAGCGAGGGGAATTCAGCCAGACAGGCGATGCTGGCTGGAACAATGCAGCGGGGACCGTAGTCCCCGCCCATTGCATCAATCGCGATGATCGAGGCAGCCAAGGATTACTCGGCAGCGCCCTTGTCGACCACCTTGCGACCGCGGTAGAAACCGTCCGGAGAAACGTGGTGGCGCAGGTGAACTTCACCAGTGCTCTTCTCTACGGACAGTGCGTTGGCTTCGAGGGCGTCGTGGGAACGACGCATGTCGCGTGCCGAGCGGGATTTTTTGTTCTGCTGAACAGCCATAATCAATTAACTCCTAAACGTTTGGGTCACGCTTTAACTGCGCCAGTACGCTGAACGGGTTGGACCGCGAAACCTCGTTCTCGCTCGGTTCGGGCTCATCGAGACCCGCCGGCTGCTGGCAATCTTCAGGGTCATGGGCCGGAACTATGGGCAGGGCGAGCAACAGCTCATCCTCGACCAGAGTCATCAGATCCAGCGGATCTTCTCCCACTTCCAGCACGTCATAGCCCTTCGGCAGCGACTGACTGTCAGCCCCTTCCCTCACCACGGCGTAATCACATTCGCTGTGGATGTTCAGGGCGACCAGCTCTAGACAACGCTGGCAAACCATCTTGACCTCAACGTCGATCCGACTGTGGATGACCACAGCGCGACGCTCATCACGGCCAAACGCCAGGCGTGCATGAATGCTGCCCGCATTGTCCGCAAGGGGGTCGCAGAGCCGCTCCAGGCTGGCAAGTGCGATCTCACCCTCTAGAGTGACTTCGCGGTCCGCCAGCTTGCGCGGATCTACATGAGGTGGAATCGGCCCATTCAACATAGGCGCAGCATTCTAGGGATGCCCCCCTCCCCTGTCAAAGGAATTTCCGCATTGTCCGCAGCCGGAGCGCGTCTATAGAATCGCCCACCCCACAAGCCCGGAGATCGCCAATGCTGCCCCTGGTGCTCGCATCCAGCTCCCCCTATCGCCGCGAACTGCTCGAACGCCTGCGCCTCCCCTTTACCTGGAGCGCTCCGGCCATCGACGAAAGCCGCCAACCTGAGGAATCCGCCGAACAACTGGTGCGCCGCCTCGCTCTGGAGAAGGCTCGAGCCCTCGCCAACCAATACCCGAATCACCTGATCATCGGCTCCGACCAGGTCGCCGTGCTGGGCGAACAGATCCTCGGCAAGCCTCACGGCTTCGAACGCGCCCGCGACCAATTGCTGGCCGCGAGCGGCACCAGCGTCAGCTTCATGACTGGCCTCGCACTGCTGAACAGCGAAACCGGACAGCACCAAGTCGATTGCGTGCCATTCACCGTGCACTTCCGTGACCTGGACGAAGCGCGCATCAGCCGCTACCTGGAAGCGGAACAACCCTACGACTGCGCCGGCAGCTTCAAGGCAGAAGGCCTTGGCGTGAGCCTGTTCCGCACCACCGAAGGCACGGACGCCACCAGCCTGGTCGGCCTCCCCCTGATTCGACTGGTAGATATGCTGCTCGCCGAAGGCGTGCAGATTCCCTGACCCACATATAAAGGAAAGCCCGGCACTGGCCGGGCTTTCTTCATTAGGACAACTGCCAACCTTAACGCAGGCTCGGCCCCTGGAACCCCATCCAAAGAGCGAGACGCTCAGCCACGCTGGCACCGAACTTCTTCGAGAAGCGATCGAAGGGAGACTCCTGGACGGTGTAGTCGACGATCTCCTTCGCACCGATCACTTCGCGAGCAACAAAGCTGGTATTGCCGAGCTTATCCACCAACCCCAGCTCCAGCGCCTGCTCACCGGACCAGACCAGGCCACTGAACAATTCGGGATGGCCATCTACCTTGAGCCGATCGCCACGCCCCTTCTTCACGCTCTCGATGAACTGCTGGTGAGTGGTGTCCAGGACGTTTTGCCAGAACTCGGTTTCTTCCTGCTTCTGCGGCTGGAAAGGATCCAGGAAGGCCTTGTGCTCGCCCGAGGTATAGACACGGCGCTCAACACCCAGCTTGCCCATGGCATCGACGAATCCAAAGCTCGCTGCGGTGACACCGATGGACCCGACAAGGCTGGCCTTGTCGGCATAGATCTCATCTGCAGCACTAGCGATGTAGTAGGCACCAGATGCCCCCAGGTCAGCGATCACGGCGTAAACCTTGATGCCCTTGTGTGCCTCGCGCAGACGGCGAATCTCGTCATAGACGTAGCCGGACTGCACCGGACTGCCGCCCGGACTATTGATGCGCAGCACCACCCCCTTGGTCTTCGGATCTTCGAAGGCCGCGCGCAGGCTGGTCACGATGTTGTCGGCACTGGCCGCCTCTTCATCGGCGATCATGCCGCGAACCTCTACCAGAGCAGTGTGCTCCTGGCCGCGCGCCGCGCTTTTTTGCAGATCGAAGGCCGGCGACAGCATCACCAGAGCGACAAACAGGTAAATGAAGGTCAAAAGCTTGAAGAAAATACCCCAGCGCCGCGCACGACGCTGCTCCTGAACACCTGCCAGAACAGCCTTTTCCAGCAGCTTCCAGCTCTTCTCTTCAGTTTTGTCGGCAGCCGGTTCTTTCCATTCGTCAGACATAGGTCTCCACCTCTCGGGATTGCCGGCTCAGATCACCCTTCAGCCAGTGTCGCAGTTCCTCGAAACGCTCGATCGCCAACTTCGGCGACTCCTTGAGCAACTCTGCAAGCGGTTGGGCACCATAGCCCACTGCCACGGAATCCATCCCCGCCCGATGCGCCATGCGTAGATCGAAGGGCGAATCCCCCACCATCACAGCCCGCTCCGCCACCAACCCGCAATGAGCCAGGATTTCCTGCAACATGCGCGGATCAGGCTTGCTCGCGGTTTCATCAGCACAGCGCGTAACGTCGAAATAATCCAGCCAACCGCGCCCCGCCAGCACCTGATCGAGGCCGCGGCGACTCTTGCCGGTGGCCACCGCCAGACGATAGCCCTCCTCACGAAACGCCTCCAGCGCCTCGGCCACACCCTCGAACAGAGGCGAAGGCTGGCGCTCCAGAGCACCGTAGTGCTCACCGTAACGTTTGCGGAACGCGTCGATACAGCGCGAATCCTCGAGCTCCGGATAAAGAGTGGCGATAGCTTCCGGCAACCCGAGACCGATGATGCCCTTGATTGCAACATCATCGCGCCACGGCAGCCCGGATACGTCAGCCGCCACACGCATGGATTCGACAATACGGGCAATGGAGTCAACCAGCGTGCCGTCCCAGTCAAATATAAGCAGCTGGTAATCAGGCACCGAGACGCTCCAGGGTTTTTTCCCACATCTCGTCCACCGGAGCTTCCAGCTTCAGTTCGCCGCCATCGGGAAGACTGATCGCCAGGGAATGCGCGTGCAGGAACAAGCGCTTGCCGCCCAGCTCGCGAATCTCGCGAGTGAAATCCTCGTCACCGTACTTGGGGTCGCCAGCGATGGAATGACCGGCGTGCTTGGCATGCACACGAATCTGGTGGGTACGCCCGGTGATCGGACTGGCTTCCACCAGCGTGGCGAACTCGCCGAAACGACGCACGACGCGGAATTCGGTCAGCGCTTCCTTGCCCTCGGGATTCACCTCGACCATCCGCTCGCCGGAGCGCAGGTTGTTCTTCAGCAACGGCGCACTGACCTTCTTCTTTGAGGTCGGCCAACTGCCGCGCACCAGCGCGAGGTAACGCTTGTCGACACCATCGCCACGCAGCGCCTCGTGAAGGTGACGCAGCATGCTGCGCTTCTTGGCGATCATCAGCAGACCGGAGGTGTCGCGATCCAGGCGATGCACCAGCTCCAGGTCCTTGGCTTCGGGACGCAACTGACGAAAGGCCTCGATCACACCAAAGCTGAGACCACTGCCGCCGTGAACCGCGATGCCGGCCGGCTTGTTCAGCACGATCAGCGCCTTATCCTCGTAGACGATCGCAGCCTCCAGCCGTTCCAGCATCCCCTGGGCAACCGGAGCCGGTTCGTCCGGTTCGGACAGGCGCAGCGGCGGAACCCGTACCACATCGCCCGCCTGGAGCTTGTACTCAGGCTTGATACGCCCCTTGTTCACGCGAACTTCGCCCTTGCGAAGGATGCGATAAATCAATGTCTTGGGCGCACCTTTCAGCTGGGTGCGTAGGAAATTGTCGATTCGTTGGCCGGCATATTCCGGCGCAACCTCAAGCAGCTGGACGCCGGAGGTTGGAGAGGCGGGAGTATTCATCTGCGCATCATAACAATTTTTTATGGATTTGAAGCACTTAATGATTACTGCTATAGTCGCGAACGCCGCCAAAAGCGGCCTGGTTTCGGGGTGTTCGCCATATCTGCCACCCCAACCGCTGCAACCCTTTCAGGACGTAAGGCCGTCCGACAGAAAAGTCGCCGCAATGGCCGCGAATTTTCCGAAATCAAAGCCTCGAGCCATGACGCGTGATCGCCCCTTTCAATGGGAGATTGCGGTAAATGCAACCCGCTACGGATTCAGCGAGCGGCACCCGATTTTCAAGGGATAAGTGTAGGGTGGAGATGCATAACCGTCGGACTGCGTAGTTTCAAGACGCTTCATTTCGTCCGCTACCGACCGTTGATTCCTCCTCCTGAACAAGTGCTTCTGTCACGACACAGCAAGCAGGAGACGTAGTCGCGATTCCGGCCCCATTGGCTGGAGCTCGCTGGACACTGGGGTGGCCCTCCACCCCTGACACGCACCTGACACCGACCGCGAGAGTCGTGTGCGCCAATCGCCGTTTCCGGCAGCCCGGAAACCTATTGGTACCACATGAAAAGAATGCTGATTAACGCGACTCAGCCCGAAGAGTTGCGTGTTGCTCTGGTCGACGGCCAACGCCTGTATGACCTGGACATCGAATCGGGTGCCCGCGAGCAGAAGAAAGCCAACATCTACAAAGGCCGAATCACTCGCATCGAACCCAGCCTCGAGGCAGCCTTCGTCGACTTCGGCGCTGAGCGCCACGGCTTCCTGCCCCTGAAAGAAATCTCCCGCGAATACTTCAAGAAGTCCCCCGAAGGTCGCATCAACATCAAGGAAGTGCTCAGCGAAGGCCAGGAAGTCATCGTCCAGGTCGAGAAAGAAGAGCGCGGCAACAAGGGCGCAGCCCTGACCACCTTCATCAGCCTCGCCGGCCGTTACCTGGTGCTGATGCCGAACAACCCCCGTGCCGGCGGCATCTCCCGTCGCATCGAAGGCGAAGAGCGCAACGAACTGCGCGAAGCGCTAAACGGTCTCAACGCTCCGGCCGACATGGGCCTGATCGTCCGCACCGCAGGCCTCGGCCGCTCCAGCGAAGAGCTGCAGTGGGACCTGGACTACCTGCTGCAACTCTGGAGCGCCATCAAGGAAGCCTCCGGTGAGCGTGGCGCCCCCTTCCTGATCTACCAGGAAAGCAACGTCATCATCCGCGCCATCCGCGACTACCTGCGCCAGGACATCGGCGAAGTGCTGGTTGACAGCGTCGAAGCCCACGAGGAAGCCCTGAGCTTCATTCGCCAGGTGATGCCGCAGTACCAGAGCAAGATCAAGCTCTACCAGGACAGCGTTCCGCTGTTCAATCGCTTCCAGATCGAAAGCCAGATCGAAACCGCCTTCCAGCGCGAAGTGAAGCTGCCGTCCGGCGGCTCCATCGTCATCGACCCGACCGAAGCCCTGGTGTCCATCGACATCAACTCGGCGCGTGCGACCAAGGGCGGTGACATCGAAGAAACCGCCCTGCAGACCAACCTGGAAGCGGCCGAAGAAATCGCCCGCCAGCTGCGCCTGCGTGACATCGGCGGCCTGATCGTCATCGACTTCATCGACATGACCCCGGCCAAGAACCAGCGCGCCGTGGAAGAGAAAGTCCGCGAAGCCCTGGAAGCCGACCGCGCTCGTGTGCAGATCGGCCGTATCTCCCGCTTCGGCCTGCTGGAAATGTCGCGTCAGCGTCTGCGTCCGTCCCTGGGCGAGACCAGCGGCATCGTCTGCCCCCGTTGCGACGGCCAAGGCATCATCCGTGACGTCGAGTCCCTGTCGCTGGCCATCCTGCGCCTGATCGAAGAAGAAGCCCTCAAGGACCGCACCGCCGAAGTACGCGCCCAGGTGCCGATCCCGGTTGCCGCCTTCCTGCTCAACGAGAAGCGCAACAGCATCACCAAGATCGAGCTGCGTAGCCGTTCGCGCATTGTCATCCTGCCGAACGACCACCTGGAAACCCCGCACTTCGAAGTCCAGCGCCTGCGCGACGACAGCCCGGAAGTGCAGAGCAACCAGTCCAGCTACGAAATGACCCCGGCCGAGACTGAAGAAGTCCAGCAGGTCAGCTCCACCCGCACCCTGGTCCGCCAGGAAGCCGCGGTGAAGACCGTATCCCCCGAGCGCCCTGCCCCGGCACCGACCCCGGCCGCCCCGCTGGCTCCGCCGGCACCGGCTCCGGAACCGAGCCTGTTCAAAGGCCTGGTGAAGTCCCTGGTGGGCCTGTTCGCCGGCAAGGAAGAGCCCAAGGTCGAAGCCGAGAAGCCTGCCGCCGAGCGCCAGCCGCGCGGTGACGAGCGTCGCAACGGCCGCCAGCAGAACCGCCGCCGTGACAGCCGCGAAGGTCGTGAAGGCCGCCGCGAGGAAGATCGCAAACCGCGTGAAGAGCGCCAGCCGCGCGAAGCCCGTGAAGGCCAGGAAGCTCGTCGCGAGCGTGGTGAACGTGCGGAGCGTCCGGCCCGCGAAGAGCGCCAGCCGCGTGAAGAGCGTCAGCCCCGCGAGGAACGCCAGCCCCGCGAGCCGCGCGAAGAGCGTCAACCGCGTGAAGAGCGCCAGCCCCGTGAGGAGCGTCAACCCCGCGAAGAGCGCCAGCCGCGTGAAGCCCGCGAAGGCCAGGAAGGTCGTCGCGAGCGTGGCGAGCGCGCTGAGCGTCCGGCCCGCGAAGAACGTCAGCCGCGCGAAGAGCGTCAGCCCCGCGACGAGCGCCAGCCGCGTGCCGAAGTGGCCCAGGCTGAAGTGGTCGACGAAGAACTGCTGAACAACGAAGAACTGCTGCAAGACGACGATCAGGAAGGCGCCGATGGTGAGCGTCCCCGTCGTCGCTCCCGTGGTCAGCGTCGTCGCAGCAACCGTCGCGAGCGTCAGCGCGAAGCCAATGGCGAAGAGCTGGGTGCAGACGAGGAAGGCACTGAACAGGCCGTTCCGGCCGACGCAGTCCAGGCCGCTTCCGTAGCCGCCGCCACTGTTGTTGCCACCGACGTGGCTGCTGAAGTGGTTGCCGAAGCCACCGCTGAAGCTCCGGTCCAGGTGGAAACTCCGGTTGCCGAAGCAGTCGTTGAAGCGCCGGCCGCAGAAGCCGCGGCTGCCGAGACTGTTGAAGCCGCCCCGACTGCCGAACAGGCTCCGGTGGTAGAGCAGTCCCCGACTGTGGTGGAAGCTCCTGTCGCTGAAACAGCCCCCGCCGAAGTCGTGGTAGAAGCTCCTGTCGCGGCTCCTGCTGAGGAAGCGCCGGCTCAGGAAGCTGCTCAAGCGCCGTCCAGCACCGGCCGCGCCGCCAACGACCCGCGTGAAGTACGTCGTCGTCAGCGCGAAGCCGAGCGCCTGGCCAAGGAAGCCGAAGCGTCTGCCGCCCAGGCTATTGAAGCCGTAGCCGCCGCCGAGCCAGTATCCGCTGCCGCCCACGCCGTCGCTGGTGTGGAAGAGGAAGTGGTCGCTGCCGAGCAGAAGGTCGAGGAAGCTGTTGAACAAGTCGTGGAAGCTCCGGCCGAACAACCCGAGCAAGTAGCAGCCGAAGCGACCGAAGCCCAAGCGCCGGCCGAAGCCGAGACCAAGGCTGAGGAAGAAGAGAAGGACGAAGCCAAGGACGAGACCAAACCGGTCGTCTGAAACCAGTCCTGAATGAAAAAGGGGATGCCAATGGCATCCCCTTTTTTCTTGTCCGAAATATAGAAGCCCGCTATTCCACTTCGTCTCCTACCTGGGTCGCGAATTGCAGCTCCGCCAGCCGGGCATAGAGCGGACTGTTGGCCACCAGCTGCGCGTGACGACCGACCGCCACTACCCTGCCCCGCTCCATCACCGCGATTCGGTCGGCGTTCTGCACCGTGGCCAGGCGGTGGGCGATCACCAGCGTCGTGCGTCCGCTCATCAGTGCCGGTAGTGCCTGCTGGATCAGGTGCTCGCTTTCCGCATCCAGGGCGCTCGTCGCTTCGTCCAGCAACAGGATGGGCGCGTCCACCAGCAGAGCGCGCGCGATGGCCAGGCGCTGCCGCTGGCCGCCAGAGAGACCGATGCCACCTTCTCCCAGATGGGTCTGGTAACCCTGCGGCAGGCGGGTGATGAACTCGTGCGCATGGGCGGCGCGGGCAGCCGCTTCGACCTCGGCGTCCGTGGCTGACGGGCGACCGTAGCGGATGTTGTCCTCAACGCTGCCGTAGAACAGCGCAGGATTCTGCGAAACCAATGCAAAGCAGCGGCGCAGGTGGGCCGGTTCCAGCTGCTTCAGCTCAACGCCCTCCACCTGGATGCTGCCCCCCTGGGGATCGAAGAAGCGCAGCAACAGCTCGAAGACCGTCGACTTGCCCGCACCTGAAGGCCCCACCAGCGCCAATGTCTCGCCGGGGCGAACCTCCAGGCTGACGCCGTCCAGCGCGTTCACTTCCGGCCGACCAGGATAGGCGAAGCGCACGGCGTCCAGCTCGATGCGACCGCTGACCCGCTCCGGCAGCGACACCTGTCCCTGCGCGGGCGCATGAATATCGTTTCGCGCCTGCAGCAGCTCGGCGATTCGCTCAGCGGCACCGGCAGCGCTCTGCAGCTCGCCGATCACCTCGCTGATGGCACCGAAGGCCGCCCCCACGATCAGGCTGTAGAAGACGAAAGCCGCCAGGTCGCCGGGTGATATGCGCCCGGCGATCACATCCATACCGCCGACCCAGAGCATCACGCCCACCGCGCCCAGCACCAGCAGGATCACCAGGGTGATCAGCCAGGCGCGCTGGGTGATACGCAGGCGCGCGGTGTCGAAGGCCCCCTCCACCGTGCGGGCGAATCTCTGGCGATCCTGTTCCTGGTGGTTGTAGGCCTGTACCGTCTTGATCTGCCCCAGGGTTTCCCCGACGTAGCTGCCGACGTCGGCGATACGGTCCTGGCTTTGCCGCGAGAGGCGCCGCACCCGCCGGCCGAAGAGGAGGATGGGCGCCAGCACCAGTGGCAGCGCCAGCAGGACGATGCCGGTCAGTTTCGGGTTGGTGACGAACAGCAGGCCGATACCACCCACCAGCATGATGCCGTTGCGCAAGGCCATGGACAGCGACGAGCCGATCACCGACTGCAGCAAGGTGGTGTCGGCGGTGAGCCTGGACTGGATTTCGGACGCGCGATTGCTTTCGTAGAAGCCCGGATGCAGCTGGATCAGATGGTCGAACACGCGCTTGCGGATATCCGCCACGAAGCGCTCGCCAATCCACGAGACCAGGTAGAAGCGCGTGAAAGTGCCCAGCGCCAGAGCCAGCACCAGGCCGAAGAACAGCATGATCGAATGCTGCAGCGACGCTTCGGACTGGGTAGCCAGACCCTGGTCCACCAGCAAGCGGATGCCCTGCCCCATCGACAGGGTAATGGCGGCGGTGAACAGCAGCGCCAGCAAGGCACCCATCACGCGCCAGCGGTAGGGCGCGACGAAGCGCGCAGCCATGCGCAGCGCATTACGCTGCCGTGAGGAAAGGAGAGATGCCATCGAAGGACTCAGTCAGCCAGGCCAGGGGATTGTCCACCTCGCGCCGGAGCTTCCGCCCACCAGCCCACCAGGCAGAGGCACAGCGCCACCAGATTGGTGGATAGGGGATTGAAGGCCTGGATCAGCAGGCCCGGTGTGAACAGCGCCACGTCCAGCAGCAGCCCCGCCAGCAGCAGCGCCGATACGACGAGCGGCCAGCGCGACTGGCGAACCATGATCAGGACCAGCGCCATGACGATCTCCGCCAGCCCGGCGAGGGTCGCCACCAGCTCGACGCGGGCCAACCCGTGGACCGCAATCATCAGTTTCTCGTCGGCGCTCAGCCAGAGCAGCTTAGGCACGAGACCATGGTAGAGGAACAGCAGCGCCAGCCCCCAGCGAGCCAGCAAGGCGAATCGACGCAGTTCAGCGATCGGCATTCAGGAAGCGCCCCTCATGGTCTGGGGACGGCATCAGGCAGACGTCATATCGACCGAAGAGACGATAGCGATTCAGCGCGACGCGGTCATAGCACCAGTCGCGAAAACCCAGCGGCAGGAAACGGAAGATCGCCAGCAACGGCCAGGGCGCCGGCAGCTGGCGCAGGATTCGTGCAATGGCCTCGGAGCGGACGAACAACTCGGCCCCTTCGACATAGAGCAAGGTGGCGAAGCTGTCGGGCGGCAAGCCGAACCAGTGAAGGATCGCCTGCCCTTCGGCCGACTGCACCGAGGCAAGCTTGATGGTCCGCGCCCGATCATGGCGGATCAGGAACTTCGCCCAGCCATTGCAGAGCTTGCACACCCCGTCGAAGAGCACGACGCGCTCTCCGGGGCCGACATGGGGAGGGTATTGCTCGGCATCCATCGCGATGCTCCTGCAACCTCGGGAAATTGTCGTCGATGGTAGCCGATCTCCCCACAAGCGGGTGAACAGCCTCAGGCCAGGTCGCCCCAGCCCAGGGGATAGAGCAGTTCTTCCTTGTAGCCGGCCCAGACCCTCACCGCGTCGGGGAAGGCCTCATCCAGGACCGGGTCGCCACTGTCCACCAGCAACGGCCGGCCTTCCAGAGTGCCCAGCTTGCGTTTGGTGGCCACTACCCGGATGTGATCCAGGCCTATGGCACGCAACACCCGCGGGCTGATCTGCTGGTTGCCGCGACCAATGATGTGGCCCTGGCCGCCGATGGCGGTGACCAGCAGCCGCGCCGGGTGGCCGTCCACCAACTCGAAGAGCTGGGACTCAGTCACGTCACGGGCGATCACCGCGCCGTTCTCGATCACGTCGACCCCCAGCAGCGTGGTTTCCAGCCCCAGATTGGCCGCCAGCCCATGGAGGGTGGAGCCGGGGCCGAACACGTAACGCACGCCCTCCTCCCAGCTGTCGTTCAGCCAATCGGCCAGTTCCACCAGCACCAGCTCTTCGGACTCCATGCCGCCTTGTTTGACGTGCTGCATGAAGTGGCCTTCCACGGGAACCGTCAGTTCGCCATACCAGCGAGCCGCCACCTTGCCATCGCGCAGGGCGGTTTCATCCAGGTCGCGAACCTCGCCACTGGCCAGGCGCACCAACCCACCCTCCACCAGGCGTCGCGCCAGTTCGCCGGCCGCGCGCGGACTGATGGCGTAAACCCCGGAGTGGATCTTCACCCCGGCGGGAATCCCGAGAACCGGCTGCCCCTCGCGCACGGCGGAACTGACATCCCGCGCCGTACCATCGCCACCGGCGAAGAGAATCAGGGCGACACCGGCGTCCTGCAAGGCCTCGACGGCGTGACGGGTGTCGTCGGCGCACGTCAGCGGACCGTCGAGGTACCCCAGCACCTTGTGGGCAAATCCCATCTCTGTCAGCAGGTCGGCGCCCATGGGGCCGGGGAAGGTCAGAAACTGGATGCGTCCGACGAGCGGCAACAGGCATTCCAGCGCCAGGCGGGTGCGTGCTGCGGCCCGTGGCTCAACGCCTCTGGCAAGGGCTTCTGCGGCGACGCCGTCACTGCCCTTGAGCGCCGCGGGGCCACCCAGGCCGGCCAGGGGATTGATGATCAGGCCCATATGAAACAAGGACATGCTTACCTCGAACTGAACTCTCGCCCCGCGCAGGGGGTCCACCCATCAGGACCAGGACGCTAGCGGTTGGCACATTCACTGCTAGTGTTTCCTGGTCTTTCGTTTTTCCGGCGTACTGCTGACGCCGGCTGTCACTGCGTGTTCATCTACCCTTCCTAGACTGCGCGCACCACCTGAAGAGGAGACAGGCCATGAGCTTGCACGACAGTTCTTCCGATCGCCGCGTAATTCCGCTGCAGCAACGCCGCCCGGTTGGCGGCGCGATCATCGATGCCCAGGGCCGTGAGATTCCGATTACCGAAACCATGATCCAGCGCGCCTGCCAGGAGCTGCACAAGCAACTGGAATCCGAGCTGAAACAAGCCTGATACGCCAGCGCCCGGGGCAATCCCGGGCCGCTTCCTATACCAGTTCGGCCCCCAGCGCCCGGACGATGTCCGCCAAGCGGGGCGCATCCCCCTTCAAACGTACCCGCAGACCGTCGATTTCCCGCCGCACGGGATAGTGCTTGCGCAGGGCATCGAAGGCAGCACGACGCTGTCCTTCATTCCCCACCAGGCTACGACGGAAATCCGCATCGTCGCGGCGCGGGTCATACACCGCGCGGCACAGGGTCGCCAGCGCCCAGTTCGGGTCAGTGCCGGCATCCAGGGTCAGCTCATCCAGCCAGGGTGCGGGCAGCAACTCGTCCAGCTGCACGCTTTGCGCCCGCCCGCTGAAGCGACACCAGGCTTGATAGACCTGCGCGGTACCGCGCAGTTTGCCGTCCAGGCTGTAGCCGGCGATGTGCGGCGTGGCGATGCGGCACAGGCGCGCCAGCGCCACGTCCGCCTGGGGTTCGCCCTCCCACACATCCAGCACCGCGCGCAGGTCAGTACGACGCTCCAGAATCGCGCGCAGGGCCTGGTTGTCGACCACCGCGCCACGGCTGGCATTGACCAGCCACGCGCCGGGTCGCAGGCGCTCGAGGCGACTGGCATCCAGCAGGTGGTGGGTCGGATGCTCACCACCGGCGTCCAGCGGCGTGTGCAGGCTGATGGCGTCGCACTCGCGGAGAATGGTTTCCAGGTCGACGAAATCGCCGCCTTCGACCGCCTGTCGCGGCGGGTCGCAGACCAGTACGCGCCAACCGAGGCCACGCAGCACGTCCACCAGGCGGCCACCCACCTGACCGGCCCCCACGACGCCGAAGGTGCGCGAGGCAAGGTCCACACCCTCGTCCTCGGCCAGCACCAGCAGGCTGCCCAGCACGTAATCCACCACGCCGCGTGCATTGCAGCCGGGCGCACTGGACCAGCCGATGCCGGCCTGAGCGAAGTATCCGAGATCAAGGTGGTCGGTGCCGATGGTGCAGGTGCCGACGAAGCGCACCGGCGTACCGGCCAGGAGGGTGCTATCGACACGGGTCACCGAGCGCACCAGCAGCAGGTCGGCGTCGGCCACGGAGGCAGCATCGATGGCGCGGCCCGGCAGGCGGCGGATGTCGCCCAGGCCGCCAAAAAAGGCATCGACCAGGGGAATGTTTTCGTCGGCAACTATTCGCATGGCAGGCTCCAGCAGAGAGACCGCCATTCTACGCAATCCCCCTGTCGGGCGCCCGCATCACGGGGCCGCCGCCCTCTTTTCTGACCATTACGTCAGGGCGTAGACTAGCCATCCCTCAGCCTCCACGTCCCGTTCCGCCGGCAGCCTCTTCTGCAAAGGCGGGGACAGTGCACCGTCGCGAGCCCGTCGCGACCAGGCAATGCCCCAAATTCCTTTCAGCCACCTTTTGCATGGACACCACCGGTACGCCCGGAGGATGACTTATCGATATGGAACTTTCAGTGTCCCACGCTCAATCCCGTTTCAGTCGCGCCATCGCGGAGCTGCGCGCACTGCTCAAGCTGGCGACGCCCATCATGGTCGCCCAGCTCTCCAACACCGCCATGGGATTCGTCGACGCCGTGATGGCCGGCCGCGTCAGTCCGCGCGACTTGGCTGCGGTAGCGCTCGGCAACTCCATCTGGATTCCGGTATTCCTGCTGATGACCGGCACCCTGCTGGCCACCACCGCCAAGGTGGCCGAACGCTTCGGCGGCGGCCGTCAGGAAGAGATCGGCCCGCTGGTGCGCCAGGCCCTGTGGCTCGCCCTGGTCGTGGGCCTGGCCGGCGCGCTGGTACTGCTCAATGCTCGGCCGGTTTTGCAGCTGATGGGCGTCGACCCGGAACTCATCGATCCGGCCATGGGCTACCTGCAGGGCATCGCCTTCGGCTTCCCCGCCGTGGCGCTCTACTACGTACTTCGCTGCTTCAGCGATGGCCTGGGCCGCACCCGGCCGAGCATGGTGCTGGGCCTCTGCGGCCTGCTGCTGAACATTCCGCTGAACTACATCCTGATCTACGGCCACGTGGGCATGCCTGCCATGGGCGGCGTCGGCTGCGGCTGGGCCAGCGGTACCGTGATGTGGTTCATGCTGCTGGGCATGCTGAGCTGGGTGTCCCGCGCTCCGGTCTACCAGCCGAGCCGGTTGTTCGAACGCTTCGACAAGCCGCAACTGCCGGTGATCAAGCGTCTCCTCTCCGTGGGCGGGCCCATTGGCATCGCGGTATTCGCCGAGTCGAGCATCTTCGCCGTGATCGCCCTGCTGATCGGCGGCCTTGGTGCCACCGTGGTCGCCGGCCACCAGATCGCCCTGAACTTCAGCGCGCTGGTGTTCATGATCCCCTACGCCCTGGCGATGGCCGTCACCGTGCGCGTTGGTCAGGCCCTCGGCCGTGGCGAGCCCCGCGCAGCACGCTTCGCGGCCGGCGTCGGCATCGGCGTGGCACTGGCCTATGCCTGCCTGTCCGCCAGCCTGATGCTGCTGTGCCGCGAGCTGATTGCGAAGATGTACTCGCCGGATCCTGCGGTGATTGCCGTGGCGGCCATGCTGATCGTGTATTCCGCGCTGTTCCAGTTCTCCGACGCCATCCAGGTCGCCGCCGCCGGTGCCCTGCGCGGCTACCAGGACACGCGCGCGACCATGGTCATCACGCTGTTCGCCTACTGGGGCATCGGCTTGCCGGTGGGCTACGCCCTGGGCCTCTCCAACTGGCTGGGCGAACCGAGCGGCCCCAAGGGGCTCTGGCAGGGCCTGGTGGTAGGTCTGACCTGCGCCGCGGTGCTGCTCAGCGTGCGCCTGACGCGCAGTGCACGGGCGAGGATCAGGATGTAACGAAAAAGGGCTGCTGGATGCGGCCCTTTTCATTGGCGATGTCTGCGCTTCATTCGTCTGCGTGGGCGGGCACTGCCGCCAGGGATTCCCAATAGGCAGAAGAAAGGAACTCACGGCCGGCCAACAGGTGCTCCAGGTAACCACGGGTGGGCCACAGGCCCTCCTCGCGCATGGCCGGATTGGCGACATAGACCCAGGCCGGCTGCACGCCCTGCGCGGTCAACACTGGCATGCGCTCCCGGCTATAGAAGATGGGCGTGCCCTCGAAGGGGTCCATCTTCCAGATCTCGTCTTCATGGGCCAGGCGATAGAGCACACCTTCCACCACACCGTCCCGCTGGTAGCGGATGTTGGCGTATGAGCGGCCGGGACGGTCGTGGGCGCGCTTGTCGAAGCACAGGGCGTAACCCTCCAGCCGCCCCGCCATCGCTTCGCTGAACACCAGACCACGACTGCGCATGCGCGCCGGGTTCATGTTCGAGCCATAGGCGAAGTAGAAGGACATCAGTCGGCCTTCTTGCGAATCCAGTAGAGGTAGGTACCCGCCTCTTCCGACTGATCCAGCAGTTCATGGCCAAGGAAGACGCAGAACTTGGGGATGTCGCGGCGCGTGGAGGGGTCGGTGGCGATCACCTTGAGCAGGCCGCCGGCCGGCAGGTCGCGCACCTTGTTGTGGAGCATCATCACCGGTTCAGGGCAATTCAGGCCGGTGGCGTCGAGGATGGCATCAGGTTGTTGGGACATGGGGCACTCCGAAAACTGCCGGCTATTGTGGCGCAAAGCCGGGTAGACGCACAGCCTTGTCGCCCCCGCTGCGACGTCCGGCCACAGCGACACACAACCTTGGATGGGCGCGATCGGCTCCATCACTCGGGCATGCTGCACGGATCATCCCCGTCAGCGGAAACCCGATGCGCCTCGCCAACCTGGTCCTCGCCCTCCTCCTGCTCGGTGGCTGCGCCGCCCGCGAACAGTTGCCCGACTACCGTGCCCTCGCTGACCACGGGCTACCCGCCACTCACTTCGAAACGGTGATCACCGCGCGTGACGGCACCAGGCTTTCCGCCACCGTCTTCCAGCCGGCGCTCAAGCCCGGCGAACAGGCGCCTCTGGTGGTCCACACCCATGGCTGGGGCGGTTGGCGGGTGACTGGTCCGAACGGTTTCTATGGCCAGCAGATGATGTCCGGGCGTACTGCGCTCAAGGCCTGGCGTGCCGGTTTCTGGGTAATCAGCTACGACCAGCGTGGCTGGGGCGGCAGCGACGGCGATATCGAAATGATGGACCCGCGCTATGAAGTGCAGGACGCCCTGGCAGTGATCGATTGGGCCGGCGAGCACCTGCCGCGCCTGACCATGGACGGCCCTGGCGATCCCCGCGTCGGCATGCTCGGCGAGAGCTACGGCGGGGCCGTGCAGTTGCTGGCCTCGGCCGAAGACCCGCGCATCGACGCCATCGTACCCATTGCCACCTGGTACGACCTGTCCGAGGCCTTGGCACCGGGCGGGCGCATGAAAGTGGGCTGGACCGGCGTGTTGCTGGGCTTGGGACTCGCCACCGGCTACGACCTTGGCAAGTTCACCCAGGCGCCCTACCTGAAGAGCGCGGGTGGCGAAATGACGCCGGAAGTACAGAGCGAACTCAAGGCCCACAGCCTCACTAGCTACTGCCAGCGCGCGCAGCGGCCCCATGCCGACGCTCTACTGATCCAGGGCCTGCGCGACACCCTGTTCCCCCTCGACCAGGGCCTGGCCATCCGCGATTGCCTGGATCAGGGCGATGCCGACGTCCGCCTGCTAGGCATGCAGGGCGGGCACATCCTGCCGCCGCCGCTGCAGCGCTGGAGCGGTCTGCCGCCCTTCAATAACGAGCCGGTGCTGCATTGTGGCGACCGCGCCATCAACCTCTACCAGGCGGTGGTCGCCTGGTATGAAGACAAGCTGCGCGGCCGCCCGGGCGCCGCCGACAGCGTGCCTGAGCTCTGCCTCAGCCTCGATCTGGACCACGGACTGGCGCTGCAACAGCCGCCACAGGACGATGCGCCCCAGCCCCTGCCGGAAACCCGCGTCCGCCCGCTCACCAGCGGCTGGCTCAGCCCGTCCAGCTTCATCCCCTTACGCAAGGTCGAAGCGGTCAGCGGCCTGGTCGGCAGCACGCGCCTTGAGCTGGACCGTGATCAAGGTGCGCCGCTGCTGTTCGCCTCGCTGGCGGTACGCCGCGCCAATGGCGGCATCGAGGTGCTCAGCGAGCAGAGCACGCCGCTCAATGCCCGGCAGGTGGACCTGGCCGCCGCCAGCGCCCTGCTCCAGCCCGGCGATGAACTGGGCCTGCAAGTCAGCGGATTCAGTGGCCAGTACCTGTTCAATAGTTCCTGGAGCCTGCGTTCGACGACACTCAAGGGCCAGGTCAGCCTGCCGTCGTTGCTGCCACTGGAGGCACCGCTCGCCAGCCAGTGAAATGCGGCGCAGCATGGGGCTTTCCCGGAGGGCACGGCATGCCGGATTCCCCTGTGCAGCACTGGTGCGTGAAGCGGCTGGATGACAACGGAAACGTGTTCGTCCTGCGGGATCGCCTGACCCGCGACGAGGCCGAGCGCCTGATGGCGGAATACCAGGCCCGGGGGCACAAGCAGAGCTACTGGGTGGAGCGGATGTCGCTGTAGGGGCGAATTCATTCGCCAAGGGCAGCGCAGCTGCCCTATCAAGCCTTGAAGGGCAGACCTGCGGCCTGCTTGGCGAATGAATTCGCCCCTACAAGAAAACGATCCGCAGCTCCCGCGATTACAACCTGCGCAGGTGGCAGGTCACTTCCTCACGGTCGTGATAGAGCTGCTTGCAGGCGATGGAAACCTTCAGCCCCCTGGCCTTCAGCCCTGTGTCGATACGCGCCAGCAGCTTCTGCACCTCGGCATGACGCTGCTTCATCGGCAGCTTGAGGTTGACCACGGCTTCCTGGCACCAGCCCTCGCCCAGCCAGGTTTCGATCATCGCAGCTGTACGTGCGGGCTTCTCGACGATGTCACAGACCATCCAGTTCACCGGCCGGCGCGGCTTGAAGGTGAAGCCGTCGGCGCGCTGGTGCTCGACGTAGCCGGAATACATCAGGCTTTCGGCCATCGGGCCGTTATCGACGGCGGTGACCTTGATCTCCCGCTGTACCAGTTGCCAGGTCCAGCCGCCCGGCGCGGCGCCCAGGTCCACGGCGGTCATCCCCGGTGCCAGGCGCTTGTCCCAGTCGGCGCGCGGAATGAAGTGGTGCCAGGCCTCTTCCAGTTTGAGGGTGGAACGGCTCGGTGCCTCGCGGGGGAATTTCAGGCGCGGGATGCCCATGGGCCAGAGCGCCGAGTTATTCGACTCGGCCAGGCCGACGAACGCCTCGCGGCCACTGCGGAAAGTCAGCAGCAGACGCGGCAGCTTGGGGTCGTCCTTGAGCTTGCCAGCCTTGGTCAAGGCAGCGCGCAGGGGCTTTTCGAACTTGCGACAGAAGGTGGACAGCTCCTTGCCTTCATTGGTGTCCAGCACCTCCAGCCAGAGGCTGCCGCACACCGGATAGTCGACCAGCGCCTCCAGCAGTACGCCAATGCGGTCGGTTTCCGGCAGCTCCACGTACTCGCCACGAGCCCACTGGCGCGGGAAGATCAGCTGGTTGAAACGCAGCTTGCGCATCATCCGCTCGGCGCCGCCGGGCTCGCTGCAAATGAACTCGGCACAGGCACTGTTCGGCTTGGCCTTGGCATAGCCGGCCACATCGAGGTGGGCGGCGAGCTCGGAAATCTCGGCACAGACCTCCCCCTCGAATCCGGGGCGGCAGTGCAACAGCATGGTGTTCATCGGGTGGGCTCCTCCTGGGCGCGCACTATAGTTGCGCGACGCCCGTTTTCACACAGCCTGGAAAGGAATTTCCTACAGCCGGGCGCCTTGAACGGGGAACCCGGTGCCACCCTGCCGGTCGGTTGAAAATGGCGAGACCTGCCATCCAGAGCTAGCTTTTCAGTTTCCGTACGAGCAGCCGGCCCATGCCGTGTGGGCCTCAAGGAGAAATCCCGATGCCTTCCCTGGATAGCCTGAACTGCCGACGCAGACTCGAAGTCGCCGGCAACACCTACCACTACTTCAGCCTGCCCGAAGCCGCCAAGCGGCTGGGCGAGATCGACAAGCTGCCCATGTCGATGAAGGTGCTGCTGGAGAACCTGCTGCGCTGGGAGGACAACGAAACCGTCAGCGCCGCCGACCTCAAGGCCCTGGCCGACTGGCTCGGCCCACGCCAGTCGGATCGCGAAATCCAGTACCGGCCCGCCCGTGTACTGATGCAAGACTTCACCGGTGTGCCGGCGGTGGTTGACCTGGCTGCCATGCGCGCGGCCGTCGCGGCGGCCGGCGGCGATCCGCAACGGATCAACCCGCTGTCACCGGTGGACCTGGTGATCGACCACTCGGTGATGGTGGATCGCTTCGCCTCCCAGTCCGCCTTCGAACAGAACGTCGAAATCGAGATGCAACGCAATGGCGAGCGCTATGCCTTCCTGCGCTGGGGCCAGCGGGCGTTCGACAACTTCAGCGTGGTGCCGCCGGGCACCGGCATCTGCCACCAGGTGAACCTGGAATACCTGGGCCGCACCGTCTGGACCCGCGAGGAAGACGGCCTGACCTACGCCTTCCCCGACACCCTGGTGGGCACCGACTCCCACACCACCATGATCAACGGCCTTGGCGTGCTTGGCTGGGGCGTGGGCGGTATCGAAGCGGAGGCCGCCATGCTCGGCCAACCGGTGTCGATGCTGATTCCCGAGGTCATCGGCTTCAAACTCACCGGCAAGTTGCGCGAAGGCATTACCGCGACCGATCTGGTGCTGACCGTCACCCAGATGCTGCGCAAGAAAGGCGTGGTGGGGAAATTCGTCGAATTCTACGGCGACGGCCTGGCCGACCTGCCCCTGGCCGACCGCGCCACCATCGCCAACATGGCGCCGGAATACGGCGCTACCTGCGGCTTCTTCCCGGTAGACGACATCACCCTGGGCTACCTGCGCCTTTCCGGCCGCCCGGACGAGACCGTGCAGCTGGTGGAGGCCTACAGCAAGGCCCAGGGCCTGTGGCGCGAACCGGGGCATGAGCCGGTGTTCACCGACACCCTCTCCCTGGACCTCGGCAGCGTCGAAGCCAGCCTGGCCGGCCCCCGCCGCCCACAGGACCGCGTGCCGCTGCCCCTGGTGCCCAAGGCCTTCGACGACCTGCTGGGCCTACAGCTCAAGTCCACTGGCACGACAGGCGCCGGCAGTGCCGCGGTGAAGCTGGACGACGGCGCGAGCTTCAACCTCGACGAAGGGGCCGTGGTCATCGCCGCCATCACATCCTGCACCAACACCTCCAACCCCAGCGTGATGATGGCCGCCGGCCTGCTGGCGAAGAAGGCAGTGGAGAAGGGACTGACCCGCAAGCCCTGGGTGAAGTCCTCCCTCGCGCCCGGTTCCAAGGTGGTGACCGAGTACTTCCGTGCGGCGGGACTGACGCCCTTCCTGGACCAGCTCGGCTTCAACCTGGTGGGCTACGGTTGCACCACCTGCATCGGCAATTCCGGCCCCCTGCTCGACCCCATCGAGAAGGCCATCCAGCAAGCGGACCTGACGGTGGCCTCGGTGCTCTCCGGCAACCGCAATTTCGAAGGCCGGGTGCATCCGCTGGTCAAGGCCAACTGGCTGGCATCCCCGCCCCTGGTGGTGGCCTACGCCCTGGCCGGCAGCGTTCGCCTGGACCTCGGCAGCCAGCCCCTGGGCCAGGGCAAGGATGGCCAACCGGTCTACCTCAAGGACATCTGGCCGAGCCAGCAGGAAATCGCGGCGGCCATCCAGAAGGTGGACACCGCCATGTTCCGCAAGGAATACGCCGAAGTCTTCGCCGGCGACGAGAAATGGCGGGCGATCAAGGTCCCCGAATCGGACACCTACGAGTGGCAGGCGGACTCCACCTATATCCAGCATCCGCCGTTCTTCGCGAACATCACCGGCGCCCCACCCAAGGTCGAGGACGTACGCCAGGCACGCATCCTGGCCCTGCTGGGCGATTCGGTGACCACCGACCACATCTCGCCGGCCGGCAACATCAAGGCCGACAGCCCCGCCGGGCGCTACCTGCGCGAACACGGCGTGGCCCCGGCGGACTTCAACTCCTATGGCTCGCGGCGGGGCAACCATGAAGTGATGATGCGCGGCACCTTCGCCAACATCCGCATCCGCAACGAGATGCTCGGCGGCGAGGAAGGAGGCAACACGTTGCATGTGCCCAGCGGCGAGAAGCTGGCCATCTACGACGCCGCCATGCGCTATCAGGCCGAGGGCACCCCGCTGGTAGTGATCGCCGGCAAGGAATACGGTACCGGCTCGTCCCGCGACTGGGCGGCCAAGGGCACCAATCTGCTGGGGGTCAAGGCGGTGATCGCCGAGAGCTTCGAGCGCATCCACCGCTCCAACCTGGTCGGCATGGGCGTGCTACCCCTGCAGTTCAAGGACGGCCAGGACCGTAAGAGTCTCAACCTGACCGGACGGGAAACACTGGGCATCCTTGGACTGGATGGCGCCAGCCTGCGTCCGCAGATGACCCTGCACCTGGAAATCACCCGCGAGGACGGATCGAAAGACAAGGCCGAGCTGCTGTGCCGAATCGATACCCTGAACGAGGTCGAGTACTTCAAGGCCGGCGGCATCCTCCACTACGTGCTGCGGCAGTTGCTGGCCGGCTGACGCACGCGCCCTGCCTGCAGTTCCCCGGAGCGTCTCGATGCTCCGGGCGTCGCAGGCGGTCGCCGATCTCGCTCGCGCCACGAGCGCGGGCGGTGATCGACCACTCCACTGCGGCCTATCGAACGGACAGGGCTGAAATCCGAGTACACTGGCGCCCCCAAAAAAAGGCTCAACCTTGGCGCCTGGATGCCGATAGATGCTGTAAGCCTTGCGGATGGATACCAATGAGAAACAACCAACCTGTCACCCAGCGGGAGCGTAGCTTCCCCGCCGAGCAACGCCTGATCTCTACCACGGACAGCAAAGGCGTCATCACCTACACCAACGACGCCTTCATCGACATCAGCGGCTATAGCCGCGACGAGCTGGTTCGTTCGCCCCACAATCTGGTCCGCCACCCTGACGTGCCGCCCGCGGTATTCGCCCACATGTGGTCGACCCTGAAGAAAGGGCGTCCGTGGATGGGTGTGGTGAAGAACCGCTGCAAGAACGGCGACCATTACTGGGTGAATGCCTACGTCACGCCCATCTTCGAGGGCAGCCAGGTCACCGGTTACGAGTCGGTACGGATCAAGCCGACCGCCGAGCAGATCCGCCGCGCCGAAGCCCTCTACCAGCGCATCAATGCCGGCAAGGCCGCCATCCCCAGCCGCGACAAGTGGCTGCCGGTGCTGCAGGACTGGTTGCCGTTCATTCTCATCAGCCAGATCGGTTTCCTCATTGGTGCCTGGCTGAACTCCCACTGGGGCTTCCTCCTTGCCGCCCTGCTTTCCGTGCCGCTCGGACTGACTGGCCTGGCCTGGCAGAACCGTGGCATCAAGCGCCTGCTGCGACTGGCCGAGCAGACCACCTCAGACCCGCTGATCGCGCAGATGTACACCGACAGCCGTGGTGTGCAGGCGCGCCTGGAAATGGCCATGCTCAGCCAGGAAGCGCGCCTGAAGACCTGCCTGACCCGACTGCAGGACACTGCGGAACACCTGACGCAGCAGGCTCGCCAGGCGGACGCCCTGGCTCATAACAGTTCGGAAGGGCTGGAGCGCCAACGGGTGGAAACCGAGCAGGTGGCCACTGCCGTTAACCAGATGGCCGCCACCACCCAGGAAGTGGCCAACAACGTGCAGCGCACCGCCGATGCCACCCAGGAAGCCAACCGCCTGACCAGCCAGGGCCGCAACATCGCCGCCGAAACCCGCGAAGCCATCCAGCGCCTTTCGCAGTCCGTGGGTGAGACCGGCGAAACCGTCACGCGCCTGGCTCAGGACAGCAACGAGATCGGCGGCGTGGTGGATGTCATCAAAGGCATCGCCGACCAGACCAACCTGCTGGCACTCAACGCTGCCATCGAGGCCGCCCGCGCCGGTGAAATGGGCCGTGGCTTCGCCGTGGTCGCCGACGAGGTGCGCCAGCTCGCCCAACGCACGGCCGAATCCACCGGGCAGATCCATCAGCTGATCGCGCAACTGCAGAAGACCGCCGAGGAAGCCGTGCACACCATGGAACATGGTCGTCGCCAGGCGGACGAAGGCGTCGAGCGCGTGCTCCAGGCCGACCAGGCGCTGGTGGGCATCAGCGAGGCGGTCGCCAACATCGCTGACATGGCCGACCAGATCGCCGCTGCCACCGAAGAGCAGAGCGCGGTGGCCGAGCAGATCAACCAGAGCATCAGCAGCATCGCCCAACTGGCTGACCAGACGTCTGGCGAGGCCCAGCGCACGGCACTGCTCAGCGAAGAACTGACCCACACTGCCCAGGGGCAATATTCCCTGGTGGACCGGTTCAACCGCTGACCCCGACCATGAAAAAGGGCGCCGAAAGGCGCCCTTTTTCTTTCTGCGCGTGGACCGATCGAGAGGCCCACAACGACCTTTACGCCTCCTGCCCTTCCCGGACCACCTCCGAGCCCTGGCGGAAATACAGCTGGTAGGCCAGCGCCAGCAATGCAAGGAAAGGCACGCCGAACACCAGGGTCATGCGGAAGGCCGGTACGAAGGCGGTGGTCACCAGAATCGCCAGCATCAACCCCAGACCCAGCAGGGTCGCCCAAGGGAAGCCCCACATGCGGAAGGACAGTCGCGCGCTGCCGCGACGTTCGTGGTAGCGGCGGAAACGATAGTGGGTGAGGAAGATCATCATCCAGGCGAAGAGCGCGCCGAAGATGGAAATGGCCATCATCAGCATGAAGGACTCCTCGGGGAACGCCAGGTTGACCAGGGTCGCCAGGGCGATGCCGGTACAGGACATCGCCAGGGCGTTCAGCGGCACGCCAGCGCTGCTCAGCCGGCCCATGGCCTTTGGCGCGTGCCCCGCGCGGGAGAGGCTGAACATCATCCGCGTCGTGGTGTAGAGCTGGCTGTTCATCGCCGAGAGCGCCGCCACCAGGATCACGAAGTTGATCAGGCCCGTGGCACCGGGGATGCCCACCTGCTCCATCACGATGACGAAGGGACTCTGGGCGCCCTTCCCCGACTGGTCCCAGGGCACCATGGCGAGGATCAGCGCCAGGGTGAAGATGTAGAACACCACCAGCCTCACCATGGTCACGCGGAAGGCATTCTTCACGGCCACCTCCGGTTGCTCCGCCTCGCCGGCCGCCACCGCGATCATCTCGATGCTGAGGTAGCTGAAGATGGCGATGATGACGGCAACCCAGACGCCCGACAGGCCATGGGGCAGGAAGCCGCCATGTCCGACGTAATGGTGGAATCCGTATTCCGGGTGCTGACCACCGAACACCAGCCAGGCGCCCAGCAGGATAAAGGCGAGGATGGCGCTGATCTTGATCGCCGAGAACCAGTACTCGAAATGGCCGAACGCCTTGACGCTGATGGCATTGGTCAGGATCAACACCGAGGAGAACAGCACGATCCACACCCAGCCCGCCACCTCGGGGAACCAGTACTTCATGTACAAGGCAATGGCGGTGACTTCGGTGCCTACCGCCAGGACGATGGCCGCCCAGTAGGCATAGCGCACCAGGAAGCCCGCCATTGGGCCGACGTAGTACTCGGCGTAGGCGCCGAAGGAGCCGGAGGTGGGATGGGCCACGGTCATTTCCGCCAGGCAACCCATCAGCAACAACGCGATGAGCGCACCGATGGAGTAGCTGATGAGCACGCCCGGCCCGGCGAAGCCGATGGCGAAGCTGCTGCCCATGAAGAGCCCGGTGCCGATGGCGCCACCGATGGCGATCATGCTCATCTGCGCCGAAGTGAGCTGGCGCTTGAGCCCCTGCTCACGAGCCGCTATCGCGGCGAATCCAGTCTTGTTGGTCATGTGTGCCTCGTATGTCTTGTCGTTGTGGCAGGCGTCAGAGCAATTGCAGCGGGTACTCGACTATCACCCGCACTTCGTTGTTGTCCGCGGTATCGGCACGGGCCACCGCTTCGGTGGAACGGATGCTGGCCTGGCGCAGGCGGAGCGAGAGGTTTTTCGCCGGACCGGACTGCACCACGTAGCGCATCTCGATATCGCGCTCCCAGCGCTTGCCATCCTCGCCATAGCGGCCATAGGCGCCGTTCGGGCCGCCCCGGTAGTGGCTGTCGTCGATGTGGTCGCCGCTGACGTAACGGGTCATGAAGCTCAGGCCGGGCACGTCGAAGGCTGCCAGGTCGAGGTCGTAGCGCAGCTGCCAGGAGCGCTCGTTGGGAGCGTTGAAGTCCAGCACCTGCACCGAGTTGGCAAGGAAGATCGAGGTGCCCGGCTGGCGGTCGAAGCCCAGGTAGTCGAATGGCTCGTCGCCCTGCACCCGCTGGTAGGCCAGGGTCAATGCGTGGGGGCCGTGGCTGTAGCGTCCGGACAGGGACCAGGTGGTGTTGTCGATCTCACCCGCCCGCTGCTGTCCCTGGTCGAGGGTGCGGTAGAGATTCAGGTCGAACGTCAGCGCCCGCCCCTGATCGAGGTCCAGGCGCTGGCTGGCACTGGCGTAGTACTGCCTCCAGATGTCCTCGAAGCGCGAGGCGTAGGCAGCGAGGCTGGTGCCATTGGTGGGCGTCCAGTTGAGCCCCGCGTAATCGACCCGACGCGTTTCCACCTGGGCATAGAGCGCCTTGAGCGCCCCATCGGAGTTGGTGGAATTGCCGTCATTGCCCGCGGTGAAGTGGCCGGCATCCACCAGCAGATCATCGATCTCCCGACTGTTGAGCGAGAGGCCGATGGCCATGGGGGTGAACAAACGCGCGTTGCCCGTACCGAACACCGGGTTCATGGGGGCCTGGCTGCCGTACTTCAGTTCACTGCGAGAGAGGCGCACTTTCACTGCGGCGCCCACTTCCGAGTACTCGTCTTCGGGCCGCCCTTCGGAATCCACCGGGAGCAGGTCGGTACCGGTGCGAGCGCGGCTGCTGTCGAGCTTCAGGCCGAGGTTCGCGTAGGCATCGATGCCGAAACCGACAATGCCCCGGGTAAAGCCGGAGCTGTAGTCCAGGATCATGCCGTGGGCCCACTCCTCACGGTAGTTTTGCCCACCCGGGTTATTCAGGATGTTGCGATGGAAGTAGAAGTTGCGCTGGGTAAGGACCAGGCGACTGTCGTCGAAAAAGCCACCTTCGGCTTCCCCGGCCATCAGGTGGGGGCTAAAGGCACCGAGCAGCAGCAGGCACGCCGACGACGGATTCAGCTTCATGGATTCAACCTCTTGTTGTGTTTATGGGGTCGAGGCTGGGTGACATCCCTGCGGATGCCGCCCGGGCAAGGCTTGTGGGTCCGGATCAGGTCACTTGTTTGCGGGTCATGAAGCGCTCTTCGCGCCAGCCCCCACTGTCGAGCACTTCGCCGAGGACTTCTGCGGCATCCCAGACATCGACGAAGCGGGTGTAGAGCGGCGTGAAGCCGAAGCGCATGATTCGCGGCTCGCGGTAGTCACCGATGACGCCCCGGTCGATCAGCGCCTGGATGACCGCGTAGCCATCGGGGTGCTCGAAGCTCACGTGGCTGCCGCGATGGGCATGCTCCAGCGGCGTCACCAGGGTCAGAGGATGCCCTGCACAGCGGGCCTGGACCCGCTCGATGAAGAGATCGGTCAGGGCCAGGGACTTCTGCCTCAGGGCCGCCATATTAGTCTTGGCGAAGCTATCCAGGCCGCACTCGACCAGGGCCAGGGACGTGACCGGCTGGGTCCCGCAAAGGTAGCGACCGATACCGGGCGCCGGCTCATAACGGGGCTCCATGCCGAACTGGCGGGCATGCCCCCACCAGCCGGAAAGCGGCTGCCAGACAAGCTCCCTCAGCGTCGGGGAAACCCAGACGAAAGCTGGTGATCCGGGGCCGCCGTTCAGGTACTTGTAGGTGCAGCCGATGGCGTAGTCGGCACCTGCGGCCTTGAGGTCCACCGGCACCGCGCCAGCCGAGTGGCAGAGGTCCCAGATGGTCAGCGCGCCGCACTCGTGGGCCAGCGCGGTGAGCGCGGCCATGTCGTGCAGGTAGCCGGTCTTGTAGTTCACCTGGGTGATCATCACCACGGCGGTGTCATTGCCGATGGCCGCCGGCAGGTCCTCCGGGCGGTCCACCAGACGCAGGCTGTAGCCCTGCTGCAGCATGTCGGCCAGGCCTTCGACCATGTAGATGTCGGTCGGGAAGTTGCTGGTCTCGGTGACGATCACCTTGCGCGACGGATCGCGTCCGGCCTGCACGCGCAGGGCGGCTACCAGCACCTTGAAGAGGTTGATGGACGTGGTATCGGTGATCACCACTTCGTCCTCGCCAGCGCCGATCAGCGGAGCCAGCTTGTTGCCCAGGCGCTCTGGCAGGCCACGCCAGCCGGCGCTGTTCCAACTACCGATCAGGTCTTCACCCCACTCCTGCGCCAGCACTTGCCGGGCGCGCTCCAGGGCCGCCACCGGGCGAGCGCCGAGGGAGTTGCCATCCAGGTAGATCACCCCCTCGGGCAGGGTGAAGCCCTCACGCAACGCGGCCAGCGGATCGCGGGTATCGAGGGCCAGGCAGTCTTCTCTTGTTGTCATGGTCATTTCCTAATTCGAGTGACGACGCAGCACGGCACGAACCGGGCTGGCATCGAGATGGGTGAACTTCAGAGGGAGGGCGATCAGTTCGTAGTCGCCGGGTGGCACCTCATCCAGCAACAGGCCTTCGAGGATGGCCATGCGCCGACGTGCCACCGCGCGGTGGGCGTCGAGGCTCTTGCTGTCCTGTGGGTCCAGGGAAGGCGTGTCAGTGCCCACCAGCATTACGCCGTGATGGGCCAGGAGCTCGATGCAATCGGGGTGGATGGCGGCGAAATGCTCAGGCCAGGCATCCAGGGGCGACTGGCGCCAGGTGCGGATCAGTACTCGGGGCGGCACCCCGTCGAGGTGCGCTGCCAGTTGTTCGGGCCGCACGTACGGCCCGGCATCCAGGCAATGGATGACCCGGCAAGGACCGAGGTAAACCTCGAGATCCACGGCTCCGATGGCCGCACCAGAAGCGTCGTAATGCAGCGGCGCGTCGGCATGGGCGCCCGTGTGGGGCGACAAGGTAATGCGCCCGACATTGACCGGGCAGTGTTCGTCGATCCGCCAGCAGCGCTCCTCCTGGAAAGGCGTGTCGCCCGGCCAAGTCGGGGTACTGCTGTCCAGTGGCGGGCTGATGTCCCACAGGACCTTGCCGTCGTGCATGTTCGTTCTCCTCTTCAAGCGAGAAAATCATGCTGCAAGGCCTGTCGAATTTTCGTGCTATCTTTGCGCCATTCACTCCATTTGTTCGCAGTTAATTCTGCAAAAAACCATATCAACAGAATATTCTTCAATTGAACCTGGACACCACCGACCTGCGCATTCTGCTCTGCCTGCAGCAGAACGGGCGCATCAGCAATCAGGAGCTTGCAGAGAAGGTCGCGCTTTCGCCTTCGGCCTGCCTGCGTCGGCTACGCAACCTGGAGGACGAAGGCATCATCCGCGGCTACCGCCCGGTACTGGATGCCGAGCGCCTGGGTGTCGAGCTGGAAGCGCTGGTCCATGTCTCCATGCGTCAAGACGAGGAAGGCTGGCACGAACGCTTCGTCCAGAAGGTACAGGGCTGGCCCGAAGTGATTGCCGCCTACATCGTCACCGGCCACAGCAACTACGTACTGCGGGTGCAGGTGCGCAACCTGAAGCAGTTCTCCGACTTCATCGTGAACCGGCTGAACCGCGCCAATGGGGTCACCGATATCCGCTCCGAGATCATCCTGCAGACCATCAAGGACGGCGGTGGGGTGCTGGACCTGCTCGTAGCCCGCAAGTAGGCAGGATTCAGTCCGCCAGAAATACGGCCACGGCTTCCGCCGCACTGTCCAGGTGCTGTTCATGGCTGAAACCCGAGGCCTTGAGCGGCTTCAAGTCGTGGTCCCCCGCCACCAGCCATTGCACGTGAATGGCATCCGACAGGCTGTAACCCGCCACCGTCAGGCGGTCCCCCATGGGGTCGCGCTCACCTTGCACGATCAACGTCCGGGTCTTGAGATCGGCCAGGTGGGCGACACGCGGCTTGTCCGCCTTGCCCACGGCATGGAACGGATAGCCCAGACATACGAGCGCATCGACGCCCAACTCATCGGCCAGCAGGCTGGCCATGCGCCCGCCCATGGACTTGCCGCCGATGGCCAGCGGCCCTGTGACCTGCTGTCGCACGAGGGCATGAATTTCCCGCCAGCAGCCCAGCAACTGGGCCTGGGGATTGGGTGGACGGCGACGACCATCCTCCCGCCGGGCGGCCATGTAAGGGAACTCGAAACGAGCCACGGCAATGCCACGAGCGGCAAGCCTTTGCGCGATGTCGTCCATGAAGGGACTATCCATCGGCGCGCCCGCGCCATGGGCGAGTATGAGGGTGTACGAAACCGGGCCTACAGGCCTGCTCCACAGCAGCATTCAGACTTCTCCGTCGATAGTGGGCGATTGATCCAGATCAATAGCCGCCAAATGGGCTTTCACCATGCTTGCCGCGCTATCTAAAAAACCGTGGACGGAAGCCCATAACATGAGCACAGCAAGCAGTACCGCCTATAACTACAAGGTGGTCCGCCAGTTCGCCATCATGACGGTGGTTTGGGGAATCGTCGGGATGGGGCTCGGCGTTCTCATTGCCGCACAACTGGCCTGGCCGGAACTCAACTTCAACCTTCCCTGGACGAGCTTCGGTCGACTACGCCCGCTGCACACCAACGCAGTGATCTTCGCCTTCGGCGGATGCGCACTGTTCGCCACCAGCTACTACGCGGTGCAGCGCACCTGCCAGACCCGACTGATCTCCGACAAGCTCGCAGCCTTCACCTTCTGGGGCTGGCAGCTGGTCATCCTGCTGGCTGCCATCAGCCTGCCGATGGGCTGGACCAGCTCGAAAGAATACGCCGAGCTGGAATGGCCGATCGATATCCTGATCACCATTGTCTGGGTCAGCTACGCGATTGTCTTCTTCGGGACAGTGGTCAAGCGCAAGACCAAGCATATCTATGTGGGCAACTGGTTCTTCGGTGGCTTCATCCTGACCGTGGCGATCCTCCACCTGGTGAACAACCTGGAGATCCCGGTCACCCTGACCAAGTCCTATTCCCTCTACTCCGGCGCCACCGACGCCATGATCCAGTGGTGGTACGGCCACAACGCCGTGGGCTTTTTCCTGACCGCCGGCTTCCTCGGGATGATGTACTACTTCGTTCCGAAGCAAGCCGAGCGCCCGGTGTACTCCTACCGGCTGTCCATCGTGCACTTCTGGGCGCTGATCACCCTGTACATCTGGGCCGGTCCGCACCACCTGCACTACACCGCCCTGCCGGACTGGGCCCAGTCCCTCGGCATGGTGATGTCCCTGGTGCTGCTGGCGCCAAGCTGGGGCGGCATGATCAACGGCATGATGACCCTGTCAGGTGCCTGGCATAAGCTGCGCTCCGACCCCATCCTGCGCTTCCTGGTGGTTTCCCTGGCCTTCTACGGCATGTCCACCTTCGAAGGCCCGATGATGGCCATCAAGACCGTCAACGCCCTCTCCCACTACACCGACTGGACCATCGGCCACGTGCACGCCGGCGCCCTCGGCTGGGTTGCCATGGTGTCGATCGGCTCCCTGTACCACCTGATCCCTAAAGTGTTCGGCCGCGAACAGATGTACAGCGTCGGCCTGATCAACGCCCACTTCTGGCTGGCTACCATCGGTACCGTGCTGTACATCGCCTCCATGTGGGTCAACGGCATCACCCAGGGCCTGATGTGGCGCGCAGTCAACGAGGACGGCACCCTCACCTACTCCTTCGTCGAAGCCCTGGAAGCCAGCCACCCCGGCTTCGTGGTACGCGTTATCGGCGGCGCCATCTTCTTCAGCGGCATGCTACTGATGGCCTGGAACACCTGGCGCACTGCCAAGGCCTCCCAGCCCGCTGAATACGACGCCGCTGCGCAGATCCCGCAAGGAGCCCACTGATGAAACAGCACGAGAAACTCGAGAAGAACGTCGGCCTGCTGGCGCTGTTCATGGTGCTCGCCGTTAGCATCGGCGGCCTGGTGCAGATCGTGCCGCTGTTCTTCCAGGACGTGACTAACACCCCGGTCGACGGCATGAAGCCCTATACCGCCCTGCAACTGGAAGGCCGTGACATCTATATCCGCGAAGGCTGCGTCGGCTGCCACTCGCAGATGATCCGCCCGTTCCGTGCCGAAACCGAGCGTTACGGCCACTACTCCGTCGCCGGCGAAAGCGTCTGGGACCACCCCTTCCTGTGGGGCTCCAAGCGTACCGGCCCGGACCTGGCCCGCGTTGGTGGCCGCTACTCCGACGATTGGCACCGTGCGCACCTGTACAACCCGCGCAACGTAGTGCCGGAGTCGAAGATGCCGGCTTATCCGTGGCTGGTTGAGAACACCCTGGACGGCAAGGACACCGCCGCGAAACTCCGCGCCATGCAGACCCTCGGCGTGCCCTACACCGAGGAGGACGTCGCGGGCGCCCAGGCAGCGGTGAAAGGCAAGACCGAGATGGACGCCGTGGTCGCCTACCTGCAGGTGCTGGGCACCAGCCTGAAAAACAAGAGGTAGGGTCATGGACATCGGAACCCTGCGTGGCCTTGGCACCCTGCTGGTGCTGATCGCCACCCTCGGAGTGATCTGCTGGGCCTACAGCGGCAAGCGCAAGGCGAGCTTCGACGAAGCGGCGAATCTGCCCTTCGCCGATGACGACCGGAACGAATCTAGGAGCAACCGCGCATGACCACATTCTGGAGCTGGTACATCTCCCTGCTCACCATCTTCACCCTGCTGGCACTCACCTGGCTGATCTTCGCCACCCGCCGTGGCGAGTCGAAAGGCACCACCGACCAGACCATGGGCCACGCCTTCGACGGCATCGAGGAATATGACAACCCGCTGCCCAAATGGTGGTTCTGGCTGTTCATCGGCACCCTGATCTTCGCCGCAGGCTACCTGGTGCTCTATCCTGGCCTCGGCAACTGGAAAGGCCTCCTCCCCGGCTATGCCGACGGTTGGAACCAGGAGTCCCAGTGGCAGCGCGAAGTCAGCAAGGCAGAGCAACAGTACGGCCCGATCTTCGCCCGCTACTCCGCCATGTCCATCGAAGAGGTGGCCAAGGATCCGCAGGCCATGAAAATGGGCGGCCGCCTATTCGCCACCTACTGCTCCATCTGCCATGGCTCGGACGCCAAGGGCGCCTTAGGCTTCCCCAACCTCACCGACAGCAACTGGCGTTGGGGCGGAGAGCCGGAAACCATCAAGACCACCATCCTTCACGGCCGGATGGCCGCCATGCCGGCCTGGGGTGAAGTATTGGGTGACGCAGGCGTGAAAAACGTCGCCGCCTATGTGCGCCAGGATCTGGCCGGCCTGAAGCTACCGGAAGACGCCAAGGCCGACGTGGAAGCGGGCAAGTCGCTGTTCGCCACCACCTGCGTTGCCTGCCACGGAGCAGAAGGCAAGGGCACGGCCCTCATGGGCGCACCGGACCTGACCCATCCAGCCGGGTGGATCTACGGCTCCAGCCTTGCCCAGCTGCAACAGACCATCCGCCACGGCCGCAACGGCCAGATGCCAGCCCAGCAGGAATACCTGGGTCAGGACAAGGTCCATGTCCTGGCTGCGTACATCTACAACCTCTCCCGCAAGGATCAGGAGCTGGCCGTCAAATAACCCCGAAGTCGGAGCGGCGCAGGGATGCGCAGCTCCAACCTGGCAGCCAGGCTCTCGAGCCGAACTGCAAGCCGCGCAAAATGGCATCCTGAGCCGGGTGCCTGGGACACAGGGAAGTGTCCACCCCTCCTTTTATATAGTGCGACTCAGTGTCGCACCTCTCCGACCAGTTGCACCCTCCTCGCTTTGACATGGGCTAAGCTGCTTTCCAGTCGCCACTTGTCACAACTCCAAGGCGATCCTTCCAGTCACGCGACACATCAGGCTTCGACGGCGCACCGAAGAGAGCCGCCAGCACAGCCGCAAATCCTTGTCCAGTGGGCCTCCCAGCCTGGATTGTGTCGGCTTGTGTCGTTGCAATGGCTACCCTCTTTCTCCATACTTGCCGCCGATTTTTTGTCCCCAAAAAACTCCATTAACCGTGGAACCCCTAGCATGAGCACAGCAATCAGTCAGACTGCTTATAACTATAAGGTGGTCCGCCAGTTCGCCATTATGACGGTGATCTGGGGGGTCATAGGGATGGGTCTAGGCGTGTTCATCGCCGCACAACTCGTGTGGCCGGAACTCAACCTGAACCTGCCTTGGACCTCGTTCGGCCGCCTGCGCCCCCTGCATACCAACGCGGTGATCTTCGCCTTCGGTGGATGCGCACTGTTCGCCACTTCCTACTACGTGGTGCAGCGCACCTGCCAGGCTCGCCTGGTATCCGACAGTCTGGCTGCCTTCACCTTCTGGGGTTGGCAAGCCGTAATCGTGCTGGCAGTCATCACCCTGCCGCTGGGTTACACCTCCTCCAAGGAATACGCTGAGCTCGAGTGGCCGATCGACATCCTCCTGGGTATCGTCTGGATCACCTACGCCGTCGTCTTCTTCGGCACCATCCTGAAGCGCAAGACCAAGCACATCTATGTGGGCAACTGGTTCTTCGGCGCCTTCATCCTGGTTACCGCCATGCTGCACATCGTCAACAGCATGGAAATGCCGGTCTACGCCTTCAAGTCGTACTCCATGTACGCCGGCGCTACCGACGCGATGATCCAGTGGTGGTACGGCCACAACGCCGTAGGCTTCTTCCTGACCACCGGCTTCCTCGGGATGATGTACTACTTCGTTCCGAAGCAGGCCGAGCGTCCGATCTACTCCTACCGCCTGTCCATCGTGCACTTCTGGGCGCTGATCACCCTGTACATCTGGGCCGGTCCGCACCACCTGCACTACACCGCTCTGCCGGACTGGGCCCAGTCCCTCGGCATGGCGATGTCCCTGATCCTGCTGGCTCCGAGCTGGGGTGGCATGATCAACGGCATGATGAGCCTGTCCGGCGCCTGGCATAAGCTGCGCTCCGACCCCATCCTGCGCTTCCTGGTGGTTTCCCTGGCCTTCTACGGCATGTCCACCTTCGAAGGCCCGATGATGGCCATCAAGACCGTCAACGCCCTCTCCCACTACACCGACTGGACCATCGGCCACGTACACGCCGGCGCCCTCGGCTGGGTAGCGATGATCTCCATCGGCTCCTTGTACCACCTGATTCCGAAGGTGTTCGCTCGTGAGCAGATGCACAGCGTTGGCCTGATCAACGCCCACTTCTGGCTGGCTACCATCGGTACCGTGCTGTACATCGCCTCCATGTGGGTCAACGGCATCACCCAGGGCCTGATGTGGCGCGCAGTCAACGAAGACGGCACCCTCACCTACTCCTTCGTCGAAGCCCTGGAAGCCAGCCACCCGGGTTACCTGGTGCGCATGATCGGCGGCGCCTTCTTCGTGACCGGCATGCTGCTGATGGCCTACAACACCTACCGCACCGTACGTGCTGCCAAGCCGGCTGAATACGACGCCGCTGCGCAGATCCCGCAAGGAGCTCACTAATGAAGCAACACGAATTAGTCGAGAAGAACATCGGCCTGCTGGCCCTGTTCATGGTGATCGCCGTGAGCATCGGTGGCCTGGTGCAGATCGTGCCGCTGTTCTTCCAGGACGTGACTAACACTCCGGTCGAAGGCATGAAGCCGCGCACCGCACTGGAACTCGAAGGCCGTGACATCTACATCCGCGAAGGCTGCGTAGGCTGCCACTCGCAGATGGTCCGTCCGTTCCGTGCCGAAACCGAACGTTACGGCCACTACTCCGTCGCCGGCGAAAGCGTCTGGGACCACCCCTTCCTGTGGGGTTCCAAGCGTACCGGTCCGGACCTGGCCCGCGTTGGCGGCCGCTACTCCGACGACTGGCACCGTGCGCACCTGTACAACCCGCGCAACGTAGTGCCGGAGTCGAAGATGCCGGCTTATCCGTGGCTGGTTGAGAACAAGCTCGACGGCAAGCACACCGGCGACAAGATGGAAGCTCTGCGCAAGCTGGGCGTGCCCTACACCGACGAAGACATCGCCGGCGCCAAGGCAGCAGTCAAAGGCAAGACCGAGATGGATGCCGTCGTGGCATACCTGCAAGGTCTGGGCACCGCTATCAAGAACAAACGGTAACGCAAGATGGACATCGGGACTCTCCGCGGCATAGGTACCTTCATCGTTTTCGTCGCCTTCATCGGCGTCGTGCTCTGGGCCTATAGCAGCAAGCGCAAAAGCAGCTTCGATGAAGCGGCCAACCTGCCCTTCGCGGATGAGCCGCCCAAATCCTCCGAGCGCGACGAGCAAGCTTCTAGGAGTAACAAAGAATGACTTCGTTCTGGAGTTGGTACGTAACCCTGCTCACCAGCGCTACGCTGGTGGCGCTGACCTGGCTGATCTTCGCCACCCGCAAGGGCCAGCGTCAGGAAAGCACCGAAGAAACCGTCGGCCATGCCTTCGACGGCATCGAGGAATATGACAACCCGCTGCCCAAGTGGTGGTTCATGCTGTTCGTCGGCACCCTGATCTTCGCCGTCGGCTACCTGGTCATGTACCCGGGCATGGGCAACTGGAAGGGCATTTTCCCCGGCTACGGCGAAGTGGCCGAAGGCAAGCCGTTCGCTAACGGCCAGAGCGGCTGGACCGGCGTGCACCAGTGGGAAAAGGAGATGGACAAGGCCGATAAGGAATACGGTCCGATCTTCGCCAAGTACGCAGCCATGCCGATCGAGGAAGTGGCCCAGGACCCGAAAGCCCTGAAAATGGGCGGCCGCATGTTCGCGTCCTACTGCTCCGTGTGCCACGGCTCCGACGCCAAGGGCGCCTACGGCTTCCCGAACCTGACCGACCACGATTGGCGCTGGGGTGGCGAAGCCGCCACCATCAAGACCACCATCCTGGGTGGCCGTCACGGCGTGATGCCTGCCTGGGGCGAAGTCATCGGCGACCAGGGCGTACGCGACGTTGCCGCCTTCCTGCGCGTGACCCTGCACGGTCGCGAGCTGCCGAAGGACGTGAAGGCCGATCCGGAAGCTGGCAAGGCCATCTTCGCTGCCAACTGCGTGGCTTGCCACGGTGCCGAAGCCAAGGGCACCCCGGCAATGGGTGCGCCGAACCTGACCCACCCGAACGCCTTCATCTACGGCAGCAGCTACGCCCAGCTGCAACAGACCATCCGCTACGGTCGCCAAGGCACCATGCCTGCCCAGGAGCAAGTCCTCGGCAATGACAAGGTGCACCTGCTGGCTGCCTATGTTTACAGCCTGTCGCAGAAACCTGCTGCAGAAGCTGACGCCAAGTAATACCCTCGCCTGCCATGCGCGACGCACTGTCGCACATGGCAGGCCGCTATCAGGCGTACCATATATAGCGGACTAGAGAGACTCGGACCGGCAATGCACTGGTCAGAGCACCTGCAACCGCCGTGGTATGAGAACGATGAGCGAACAGATTCCCGTCAAGAATGTCACCCCTTCCCCTGCCAAGGGCGGTGAATCCACCGACCTGTACGCCAGCCGCGAAAAGATCTACACCCGAGCCTTCACCGGGATCTTCCGCAACCTGCGGATGACCGGCGGCGCCTTCCTCTTCCTGCTCTATTTCGGCACCGTCTGGCTCAACTGGAACGATCGCCAGGCTGTCTGGTGGAACCTCCCCGAGCGCAAGTTCTACATCTTCGGCGCCACCTTCTGGCCCCAGGATTTCGTCCTCCTCTCCTGGCTGCTGATCATCTGCGCCTTTGGCCTGTTCTTCATTACCGTATTCGCTGGACGCGTCTGGTGCGGCTACACCTGCCCGCAGAGCGTCTGGACCTGGATCTTCATGTGGTGCGAAAAGGTCACCGAGGGTGACCGCAACCAGCGCATGAAGCTCGACAAGGCCCCCATGAGTGGCCAAAAACTCATGCGCAAATCCGCCAAGCACGGCCTCTGGCTGCTGATCGGCTTCGCTACCGGCATGACCTTCGTCGGCTACTTCACCCCAATCCGCGAGCTGGTCATTGAATTCTTCACCGGCAACGCCAGTGGCTGGGCCTACTTCTGGGTCGGATTCTTCACCCTGGCAACCTACGGCAACGCCGGTTGGCTGCGCGAGCAGGTGTGCATCTACATGTGCCCCTACGCCCGCTTCCAGAGCGTGATGTTCGACAAGGACACCCTGATCGTCTCCTACGACCCGCGCCGCGGTGAGTCCCGTGGCCCGCGCAAGAAAGGCATCGACTACAAGACCCAGGGCCTCGGCGACTGCATTGACTGCACCATGTGCGTCCAGGTCTGCCCCACCGGCATCGACATCCGCGACGGCCTGCAGATCGAATGCATCGGTTGCGCCGCCTGCATCGACGCTTGCGACAGCATCATGGAAAAGATGAACTACCCGAAAGGCCTGATCAGCTACACCACCGAGCACAACCTCAACGGCCAGACGACTCACCTGATGCGCCCGCGCCTGATCGGTTACGCTATCGCCCTCGTCGCCATGATCGGCCTCTTCGCTTATGCCGTGGCCATCCGTTCCCTGGTGGAACTGGACGTGATCAAGGACCGCGTGCTGTTCCGTGAAAACGAGCAGGGCCGGATCGAGAACGTCTATACCCTGAAGATCATGAACAAGTCCCAGGCCGACCAGACCTTCGTCATCGACGCTGAAGGCCTCGACGGCCTGGTCTACGAAGGCAAGCGCGAAGTGCGCGCCGACGCTGGCGAAGTGCTTTCGGTGCCGGTGGAGCTGTCCATCGAACCCGACCAGTTGCCGTCCAGCACCAACAAGATTCTCTTCCGCGTCCACAGCGCGGATGACCCGAGTATCAAGACCGACGCCGACAGCCGCTTCATCGGCCCCAGCGTCCGCTAGCAAACGGAAGACCCATGCAGTCCGAAACTCCCAGCCGCTGGTACAAGCAACCCTGGCCCTGGTTCATCCTCGGCATCCTCGGCACCTCCGTGGTGCTCGGCACCACCATGCTGGTGATTGCCACCCGCAATCCGCCGAGCCTGGTCTCCGACAACTATTACGAAGTCGGCAAGGGCATCAATACCTCGCTGGAGCGCGAGAACCTCGCCAAACAACTCGGCATGCAGGCCAGTCTGCAAGTGAATGAAACCAATGGCGAAGTCGACCTGGAACTGGTGGGTGAAAGCCGCCCGCAGCAACTGGTGCTGAGCCTGCTCTCCCCCACCCAGCCGGAAAAGGATCGTCGCGTCGTCCTCCAGCCCCAGGCCGACGGTCGTTACCGCGGTCACCTGCAGGACTCGGTCAGCGGACGTCGCTTCGTCGAGCTGATCGGCCAAGAGCAAGGGCAGGATTGGCGTCTGTTCGAGGAAGAAACCCTGAATCAGGGCAGTGACATCCGTCTCGGCGAATAAGCGCCCGATGACCGCACCGCTTTCCTGCTACCACTGTGGCCTGCCGGTTCCCGCCGGCAGCCGCTTCGAGGCCCGCGTGCTGGGTGAGACGCGGGCCATGTGCTGTCCGGGCTGCCAGGCAGTGGCCGAGGCCATCGTCGACGGCGGCCTCGAAAACTACTACCGCCACCGCAGCGACACAGCCCCCAATCCCGACGCCCTGCCCCGCGAACTGCCTGACGAGCTGGCGCTTTACGACCGCGCCGAAGTCCAGCAACCCTTCGTCCAGCATCAAGGCGAACTGAGCGAAACCTGCCTGCTCATCGAAGGCATCAACTGCGCCGCCTGCGGCTGGCTGATCGAGAAACACCTGAAGACCCTGCCGGGTATTGCCGAAGCCAGCCTCAACTTGTCCAACCATCGCCTGCAAGTGCGTTGGTCCGACAGCCAGATTCCGTTGAGCCAGTTGCTCAAGGAACTGCGCAAGATCGGTTACGCCGGCCACCCCTACAAGGCGGATGAGGCCGCCGAGCGCCTGGCCAACGAAAACCGCCGCGCCATGCGCCAACTCGGCGTCGCCGGCCTGCTCTGGATGCAGGTGATGATGGCCGCCATGGCCACCTGGCCGGAATTCAACATCGACCTTTCCCCCGAGCTGGATACCATCCTGCGCTGGGTCAGCCTGTTCCTCACCACCCCCATTGTCTTTTACTGCTGCGGGCAGTTCTTCCGCGGTGCCCTGCGCGACCTTCGCACCCGCCACCTGACCATGGACGTCTCAGTCTCCCTGGCCATCGGCGGTGCCTACGTCGCCGGTATCTGGTCCACAGTGACCGGCGTCGGCGAGCTGTACTTCGACGCCGTCGGCATGTTCGCCCTGTTCCTGCTGACGGGCCGCTACCTGGAACGCCGCGCCCGGGAGCGCACCGCTGCAGCCACTGCGCAACTGGTCAATCTGCTGCCAGCCTCCTGCCTGCGCCTGGACGCCAAAGGGCATAGTGAACGTATCCTGCTCAGCGAGTTGAAAGTCGGCGACCGCGTGCTGGTACCGCCGGGCTCGTTGCTGCCGGCAGATGGGACGATCCTTTCCGGCCAGTCCAGCGTCGACGAGTCGCTGCTCACCGGTGAGTACCTGCCCCTCGCTCGCGGCAAAGGCGATGGCGTCACCGCCGGCACCCTCAACGTCGACGGCCCGCTGACCATCGAAGTTCAGGCCCTGGGCGATGATACCCGCCTCTCCGCCATCGTCCGCCTGCTGGAGCGCGCGCAAGCCGACAAGCCGCGTCTGGCCGAAGTAGCAGACAAGGTGGCTCAGTGGTTCCTGCTGATCGTCTTGGGCGCAGCCGCCATTGTCGGCATCGTCTGGTGGCAAATTGACTCGGACCGCGCCTTCTGGGTCGTTCTTTCCCTCCTGGTCGCCACCTGCCCCTGTGCCCTGGCCCTGGCAACACCGACAGCCCTCACGACTGCGACCGGCAGCCTGCACAAACTCGGCCTGCTACTCACGCGCGGCCATGTGCTGGAGGGGCTGAACCAGATCGACACGGTGATCTTCGACAAGACCGGCACCCTCACCGAAGGCCGCCTGACCCTGAGTGCCATCCATCCCTTGGGGGCCCTGGACGGTGACACCTGCCTGGCGCTGGCCGCCGCTCTCGAGAATCGCTCCGAGCACCCCATCGCCCGCGCCTTCGGCCGTGCCCCGCAAGCCGCCGACCATGTCGAAAGCGTGCCGGGTCGTGGCCTGGAAGGCCGCGTAGGTGCGCGACTGCTGCGTATCGGTCAACCGGAATTCGTTGCCGACCTGAGCGGCCAACCCGCGCCGGTCATTCCCGGTGACCAGGGCCAATGGCTGCTGCTGGGTGACGAACAGGGACCGCTGGCCTGGTTCGTCCTCGATGACCGTCTGCGTGAAGATGCCCCTGCCCTGCTCGACGCTTGCCGTGAACGGGGCTGGAAGCTCCTGCTGCTCTCCGGCGACAGCTCCCCCATGGTCGCCGGCATCGCCCGCCAGCTTGGCATCGAAGACGCCCGCGGCGGCCTCACCCCGGACGCCAAGCTGGAAGTGCTTCGCCAACTCCACCAGGAGGGCCAGAAGGTCCTGATGCTGGGGGACGGCGTCAATGACGTGCCGGTACTGGCCGGCGCGGACATCAGCATCGCCATGGGCAGCGCTACCGACCTGGCCAAGACCAGCGCCGACGCCGTTCTGCTGTCCAATCGACTGGACAGCCTGGTGCAAGCTCTCTCCCTGGCTCGCCGGACCCGGCGCATCATCATCGAGAACCTCGCCTGGGCGACCCTGTACAATGGCCTGGTACTGCCGTTCGCCGCCGTAGGTTGGATCACCCCGCTCTGGGCGGCCTTCGGCATGTCGGTCAGCTCGCTGCTGGTGGTAGTCAATGCCCTGCGACTGGCCCGTACCTGACCCACGCATATAAATCGGAGTCCCTGATGCCAGCGCTTTACGTACTGATCCCGGTCGCCATCGGCCTGGTCGGTTTCGCCATCTGGCTGTTCTTCTGGGCCGTGGACAGCGGCCAGTACGACGACCTGGACGGCCCGGCCCACAGCATCCTCTTCGATGACGAAGACCCCAAGCATCAGGCCGGTATTGCCGAAGCAGAGGGCAGCAACAAGGACAAGACGGACCAGCAGGACAAGCCCCGTGGCTGAACTGGCTCCCCTGCTGCTCTCCGCGCTCATCCTTGGCCTGCTTGGCGGCGGCCACTGCCTGGGCATGTGCGGCGGCCTGATGGGCGCCCTCACCCTGGCCATCCCCCCGGAACAGCGCGGCCACCGTTTGCGCCTGCTGCTGGCCTACAACCTCGGCCGCATCCTCAGCTATACCATCGCCGGCCTGCTCATTGGTCTCGCCGGATGGGCCATCGCCAGCAGCCCGGCCGCCATGGCACTGCGAGTAGTAGCTGCCTTGCTGCTGATCTGCATGGGCCTCTACCTGGCCGGTTGGTGGAGCGGCCTGACCCGCATCGAAGCCCTTGGCCGCGGCCTCTGGCGCCGCATCCAGCCTGCGGCGCGCAAACTGCTGCCGGTGTCCACCCTGCCCCGCGCACTGCTACTGGGCGGACTCTGGGGCTGGCTGCCCTGTGGCCTGGTCTACAGCACCCTGCTCTGGTCTGCCAGCCAGGGGTCGGCGACGGACAGCGCACTGCTGATGCTCGCCTTCGGTATTGGCACGCTGCCAGTTCTGATCGCCACCGGCCTGGCCGCCGAACGCTTGACCGCCCTGCTGCGCAAACGCGGTGTGCGAATCGCCGGTGGCCTTCTGGTTATCCTCTTCGGTCTCTGGACACTGCCCGGCCCACACCAGGCCTGGTTGATGGGACACGGGAGCCACGGCAGCTCTGCCAGCAGCGGGCACCAGCACAGCCATTGAATGGTCTTGATACAAATCAAGATCGCCCTGACAGGGGCCCCCTAGACTCCCTGGCACTGACAGCCAAACCGGGGACCCCCGCATGCTCGACAACATTCGCTGGGACGCCGGCCTGATCCGCCGCTACGACACCCCAGGCCCCCGCTATACCTCCTACCCCACCGCCGTGCAGTTCAACCACAAGGTGGGCTCCTTCGACCTGCTCCATGCCCTGCGCGATAGCCGCAAGGCCCGCCGGGCACTGTCGCTGTACGTTCACGTGCCGTTCTGCGCGAACATCTGCTACTACTGTGCCTGCAACAAGGTCATCACCAAGGACCGCGGCCGCGCCCTGCCCTACCTTGAGCGCCTGGAGCGGGAAATCGAGCTCATCGCGTGCCACCTCGATCCGCAACAACAAGTCGAGCAACTCCATTTCGGCGGCGGCACCCCCACCTTCCTGAGCCACGATGAGCTGCGCCGGCTCATGGGCCATCTGCGCAAACACTTCAATCTGCTGGACGACGACTCCGGCGATTACGGCATCGAGATCGACCCGCGCGAAGCCGACTGGTCCACCATGGGCCTGCTCCGTGATCTGGGTTTCAACCGCGTCAGTCTCGGCGTGCAGGACCTCGACCCGGCCGTGCAGCGCGCCGTCAACCGCATGCAGAGCCTCGAAGAGACCCGCGCCATCGTCGAAGCCGCGCGCACCCTGCAATACCGTTCATTGAACCTGGACCTGATCTACGGACTGCCCAAGCAGACGCCGGACAGCTTCGCCCGCACCGTTGATGAGGTGATCGCCCTGCAGCCGGACCGACTCTCGGTGTTCAACTATGCGCACCTGCCAGAGCGCTTCCTGCCGCAACGGAGGATTCGCAACGAGGACCTGCCCAGCCCCGGACAGAAGCTGGAAATGCTCCAGCGCAGCATCGAACAGCTGAGCGCCGCCGGTTACCGCTACATCGGCATGGACCACTTCGCCCTGCCGGACGACGAACTGGCCATCGCCCAGGAAGACGGCCGCCTGCAACGCAACTTCCAGGGCTACACCACCCATGGCCATTGCGACCTTATCGGTCTAGGGGTATCCGCCATCAGCCAGATCGGCGACCTCTACTGCCAGAACACCGTGCAGCTCAATGACTACCAGAGCGCCCTGGAGCAGAACCTGCTGGCCACCAATCGGGGGCTGATCTGCGACGAGGATGACCGCATTCGGCGTGCGGTGATCCAGCAGTTGATCTGCGAGTTCGAACTGGATTTCAGCAGCATCGAATCCCGCTTCAACATCGAATTCAGAGGCTATTTCGACGAAATCTGGCCGCAACTCCAGCAAATGCACCAGGATCGACTGATCGAACTGAGCGACGGCCGGATAGACGTACTGCCTGCCGGCCGCCTGCTGGTTCGTTCACTGTGCATGCTGTTCGACGTCCACCTCGCTGGGCAGAACCAGCAGCGGTTCTCCCGCGTCATCTGATCCGCCTCAGGCGGCGAGCAACTGGCCGAGCTCTACCGCCTGCTCGTCGCTGAGGTCGGATTCACGGACCAGCTTGGCCAGGTTGAGATTGGCGCTGCTCAGGGCGCTCTGCAGCGACGCGAGCTGATTGCGCAGACCTTCCATCCGCTGGGTGCGGGTTTCGTCATCGAGGCTCTGGTCGCTTGCGATGGCCTCCAACTCCGCCCGACGCTCCGCGATCTGTGCCTTGAGCTCGCGGATCATCTTCAGCAGCTCCTTGATGCCGTCCGGCAGGCTGCTTTTATCGATGTCCTCATTCTTTTGAGGTTTGCTGGGTCTGCCCAGGTCCGACAGGCTGACGCGTATGCCCTGGCGCACAGCATGGGCGTCCACCGGCTCTCCTTCCCGGCGTGCGACCTGTCGCCGCACCGCCTCGGCCACGTTGGAAATCATGCTGTTGGTGTCCAAGCGCAACATAGGCTGCTCCTTGCCTGAATTTCGCCCCCGATATCGGCCCGTGCCGGCGAAACTTGAGCAACAAGTCAGGTAGGCTTTTTCTGGCCGTTGCATACACCCTGCGTTACCCTTACGGGCATTGTGTGTATGTCTTGCAAGGAACTGCCCATGTCCGAAATCATCAAGGTGCGCAACGTACCCCAGGCCCACTGCAAGGACTGCAGCCTGGCCGCCCTTTGCCTCCCCCTGTCTCTGAACATGGAGGACATGGACGCGCTGGACGAAATCGTCAAACGCGGCCGCCCGCTGAAGAAGGGCGAACTCCTGTTCCGTCAGGGTGATGCCTTCGGCTCCGTCTTCGCCGTGCGCTCCGGCGCCCTCAAGACCTTTACCGTCACCGACACCGGCGAAGAGCAGATCACCGGCTTCCACCTGCCCAGCGAGCTGGTAGGCCTTTCCGGCATGGATACCGAGCTCTACCCGGTTTCCGCCCAGGCCCTGGAAACCACGTCGGTATGCGAGATCCCCTTCGAGCGCCTCGATGAGCTTTCGGTCCAGCTGCCGCAGCTGCGCCGCCAGCTGATGCGCGTGATGAGCCGCGAGATCCGCGACGACCAGCAGATGATGCTGCTCTTGTCCAAGAAGACCGCCGACGAGCGTATCGCCACCTTCCTGGTCAACCTCTCGGCACGCTTCCGCGCCCGTGGCTTCTCCGCCAACCAGTTCCGCCTGGCCATGTCGCGAAACGAAATCGGCAACTACCTGGGTCTGGCGGTGGAAACCGTTTCCCGCGTGTTCACCCGCTTCCAGCAGGCCAACCTGATCGCCGCCGAGGGCAAGGAAGTGCACATCCTCGACCCCATCGAACTCTGTGCCATGGCTGGCGGGAGCATCGAAAGCTGACCCTCGCGAGCCCACGGTCCTGGTGGGCTCGCCCGTCCCATCGCGCCCCTTTTTCGCAGGCATCATTGATGATCTTCGACAACTTCTCCATCAAGACACTGATCCGCCCTGTCCCGGACTTTCCCAAGCCCGGCGTGGTATTTCGCGACATCACTCCGCTGTTCCAGTCGCCTCGAGCCCTACGCCTGGTGGCCGACAGTTTCATCCAGCGTTACGTCGAGGCCGACTTCAGCCACATCGGCGCCATGGACGCCCGTGGATTCCTCATCGGCTCGATCATCGCTTACGAACTCAACAAACCCCTGGTGCTGTTCCGCAAACAGGGCAAACTGCCGGCCGACGTACTTTCCGAGCCCTACCAGACCGAGTACGGCGAAGCTTTCCTCGAAGTGCACAGCGACAGCCTGTGCGACGGCGACAAGGTGCTGATCTTCGATGACCTGATCGCCACCGGCGGCACCCTGCTGGCCGCCGCGCGCCTGGTCCGCCGCATGGGCGCCAGCGTCTACGAGGCCGCCGCCATTATCGACCTGCCCGAACTGGGCGGCTCCGAGCGCCTGGCCGACGCCGGCATCCCCACCTTCGCCCTCACCGCTTTCGCCCTCGACGAGCGTTGATCGGCGCGCGGGTCCGTACCGGCGGACCCGCCCCAACTGAAGCACGGCCACCCTGACCGGGTTACATCCCTGCCGCCCGGCGTTACTCCTCGCCCCAACCACCGCTGCAATCACCCGCCGAAAGTTGGCGCCCAGGCCCTCGCGCCTGCTCCTGTGATCCTCAATAGTTACATCGACTGATGGCACGGTCGCCGTGCCCACCGATAACAACAAATGGACGGCTCGCAGAGCCCGAGAGGATTCCCGCATGACAGCCAGCGCCAGCGCTTCCCTGCCCAAGGCCAACTTCCCCGTTCGCCGCATGGACTTCAGCTTCGCGTCGACCCAGAAGTACTGGTGGAGCGGCGACCCCTTCATGACCCACTTCATGAATAACCTCTCCTCGCTCTTCCCCTACGGCGAGAAGTTCTTCGTTGACAGCGTGCGCGCCGTTCGTGACCAGGTCAGCGATCCGCAGCTACAGAAGGACATCAGTGCCTTCATCGGCCAGGAAGCCATGCACTCCAAGGAACACGCGACCTACAACGACTACGCCGCCGAACACGGCATCGACCTGGAGCGCCTGGAACTGCGCATCAAGGTGCTGCTGGAATGGGTCACCCGCTTCACCACCCGGAAGCAGCGCCTGGCGGCCACGTGCGCCCTGGAACACTTCACCGCCACCATGGCCGAGCAACTGCTGCGTCGGGAAGACATCAATACCCAGATGGACGACCCGAAGATGTACAAGCTGTGGATGTGGCATGCCATCGAGGAAAACGAGCACAAGGCGGTCTGCTACGACGCGTACAACGCCATCGGCGGTGGCTACCTGATCCGCACCATCACCATGGCACTGACCACCTTCCTGTTCTTCGGCGTGATCATGACCTTCCAGGTCCACCTGATGCGCAAGGACGGCCAGCTCTTCAACTGGCGCAGCTGGGCCCGTGGCCTCAAAACCCTGCTCGGCCCACGCAATGGCTACTTCCCGAAGATGATCAAGCCGTACCTGGACTACTACCGTCCCGGTTTCCACCCCTTCGACCACGAAACCAAGGCACTGGAGAAGCGCTGGAAGGAACGCCTGGGCTTCAACGGCTGAATCGCGCCATCCTCCCTGTGGGAGCGAATTCATTCGCGAATGAATTCGCTCCCACAGGGATCGCCCAAAAGCGCTTCACCCCTCCTCGAAATACTCCGCGAAGAACCCGTCCAGCTCGCCCTCGTAGCTATCCAGCGAGTACAGGGTGTCGGCTGCAAGCAGATCCAGCAGGATCAACCCGTTGAGGCTGGAATCCTCCTCGGCGGCGGCGCGCAGGCGCCCGGCCATTCCCAGGTTGACCAGCCGCAGGTTGCGGTAGAGCTCGCGCAACCCGTCCATGTCCCAGTCGGGCTCCAGCCCACGCTGGCGGCGCAGATGTTGGCCGAGCAGGTAAGTGCCCAGCGAGCGATACAGAGTTTCCGCCGAGGAGCTGAACGGCCAATGGAACCAGGCCATCGCCCGCAGCATCCGGGTATGGGGGCAACCGCTGGTCGCCCCGAGCAGCCCCAGCAGAGACCCCAGGGCCCTCTGCAACGTGGTCTGCTGGCGAATCTCCCGCCCCCGCCAGAACACCGCCATCCGCACTTCCTCATAGGAGGGGGAACGCGCCAGCACCGCCACCGGCCGCGCCAGTGCCAATGCAAAGGGGCAGTCGCGCACCTCTGCAGCGTTCAGCGGGCAATGGCTGCACTGCTGGAAACCCAGCAGCGCCCATTCCGGTCCGGTCTCCACACGGCCGCCCGTACCTGCCAGGTCCACCTCGTGAACCCAGAGACGGCCATCCGGAAAGCCGAACTCGTAGCGCACCCGTTCATCAGCCCTCGGCTCCAGCCCCATGGTCTACCCTTGCCTTCCTGTTGAAGGGAAATGTCGGCGCTGTCCCACACGTTTTTCGACAGGATTCAGACGCCTGAAATCTGTCATACACTTCGTACAACAAAGTAGGACACGAGCCGGAATTCAACCCTGCCAACCGTTCCACAGCAAAAAAAGCGGGCGACATCATGGAAAGCAGCCCTTTGGATCTTGCCGGAGCCCTGGTTGAACAGATCGAGGTGGGCGTCATCGTCCTCGACCCAGGTCTGCACGTCCTTCACTGGAACGAATTCGTCAGTCAGCGCAGCGGCAAGGCCCTCGGCCCTGCCGTAGGGCAGCTCCTGACCTGTGTCTTCCCGGAAGCGGATACACCTCGACTCGCCCAGATGGTGGCCAAGGCTCGCGATCAGGGCCTGCATGCGTACACCCACTGGCGCGAAGACCCTTACCTGATCCAGCTGCCCTACAGCCCCGAAGGCCAGGTGACGCCGCTGCGCCTGCAGAGCACCCTGCTCTTTCCCTTCGACTGCCGGGGTGAACGCTGCTTCGGCCTGCTGCTCTACGACACCACCGAGTTTGCCCGTTCCAACGAGCAATTGGCGGCTGCCCTCAACGCCCTGGGCAGCAAGCAGCTGGAGCAGGAACAACTGATCCACAAGCTGGAAAAGGCCAACGCCCAGTTGCTCCAATCGGAGAAGCTCGCCGCCATTGGCCAACTCGCGGCCGGCGTCGCCCACGAGATCAACAACCCCATCGGCTACGTTTTCTCCAACCTCAAGACCCTCAGCGGCTACGTCAACGACCTGCTGCGCATCGTCGACGCGGTGGACGGCGTCGGCAGCCTGGAAGAGCTGCAGCAGCTCAAGCGCAGCCTGGAGTACGACTACATCCGCAACGACGTCGAAGCCCTGATCCACGAGTCCGAAGACGGCATCGAGCGGGTCAAGAAGATCATCAGCGCCCTCAAGGACTTCTCCCACATCGAGGAAGAGGAATTTCGCGCCGCCGACCTGCACAAGGGCTTCGACAGCACCCTCAACCTGGTCAACAACGAACTCAAGTACAAGGCCGAAGTGGTGCGCGAGTACGGCGACCTGCCGCTGGTGGAATGCATCCCCTCGCAGATCAATCAGGTGGTGATGAACCTGCTGATCAATGCCGCCCACGCCATCGAGAGCTTCGGCCGCATCACCCTGCGCAGCGGCCACCAGGGCGACTGGATCTGGCTGGAAGTGGAAGACAACGGCAAGGGCATCGACCCGAGCATCCTCAACCGCATCTACGAACCCTTCTTCACCACCAAGCCGGTCGGCAAAGGCACGGGGCTCGGCCTCGCGCTCTCCTACAACATCGTGCAGAAGCACAACGGGCGCATCGAGGTCGTCAGTCATCCCGGCCATGGCACCCGCTTCCGTGTCTGGCTGCCGCAGCACCAGCCCCAAGCCAGCGGGGTACAAGCATGAGCGAAGCCCAGCGCCGCCCCACCCTGCTGCTGGTGGACGACGAAGAGCACATCCTCAGCGCCCTGCGCCGCGTCCTGCGTGGCGAACCCTACGAACTGCTCACCGCCAATGGCGGCAACGAGGCCCTGGCCGTACTGGCCGCGAATGACGTCGACCTGGTGGTTTCCGACGCCCGCATGCCCGGTCTCGATGGCCCTGCCCTGCTGGCCGAAGTGCAGCGGCGCTGGCCAGCCACCCTGCGCCTGATGCTCTCCGGTGCCACCGACCTGGACACCAGCATCCGCGCCATCAACCAGGGGCAGATCTACCGCTACCTGGGCAAACCCTGGAATGACGATGAACTGCGCTTCACCCTGCGCCAGGCCCTGGCCCACCAGCATGCCGAACGCGAGCACCAGCGCCTGGAACGCCTCACCCTGGAGCAGAACCACCGCCTGCAGGAACTCAACGCCAGCCTGGAGCAGCGGGTCCGCGACCGCACCGCCGAGCTTCAACAGACCGCCGACATGCTCGACCTGGCCTACGACGAGTTGCGGCGCAGCTACGTGACCGCCACCGAAGTCTTTTCTTCCCTGCTCACCAAGCGTCTGCCGGGGGACAAGCAAGGCAACGCCCAGGTCATCGCGCTGGTGCGCGCCTTCGCCGGCGAACACCAGTTGGCGGAGACGGAGAGCCGCGACCTGGCCATGGCCGCCGCACTCTACAACCTCGGCAAGCTGACCTGGGACGACCACCTGCTCAACCGCCCCAGTGACCTGCTGCACCGCGAGGAGCGCGAGCGTTACTGCCGCTATCCGCTGCTGGGGGAAAGCCTGCTGATGGCCCTGGAGCCGCTGCACGACGCCGGGCGGCTGATCCGCCATCACCAGGAGCGCTGGAACGGCACCGGCTTCCCCGACCAGTTGCACGGCGAGGCCATCCCCTTCGGTGCCCGCTTGCTGAAGCTCGCGGTGGACTTCGTCGAGCTGCAATGCGGCCAGGTGCTGCAACGTCCGCTGCCGCGCCAGGAAGCCCTGCAATTTCTTGCCCGCTATGCCGGGCGCCTCTATGACCCGGAGCTGTGCAAGCAATTCATCGACCTGTGCACCCGTTGCGCGCCGGACCTCCTGGAAACCGACTCCAGCATCCTTGCGGTAGACACCCGCCGCCTGGAACCGGGCATGGTCCTGGCCCGCAACCTCCAGGCCGACAGCGGCATGCTCCTGCTCAACGCCGGCAAGCAGCTCAGCCGCACCCTGATCGACAAGCTCATCGCCTTCGAGGCCAGCGAAGGCGCGCGCTACACCCTCCACGTCCGCCAGCCCGAGGCTGACGCGAGCCCGGCCAAGGAGCAGCTCCGATGATCAAGATCCAGCTGGTGGACGACGAACCCCACATCCTCAGCGCCCTGCAACGCCTCCTGCGGCCACAAGGCTGGGTCCTGCACCCCTTCGACAACCCCGAGACCGCGCTGTCGGCACTGGCCGAGCACCGTTACGCCGTCATCGTCTGCGACCTCAACATGCCGCAACTGGACGGCCTGACCTACCTGCAGTTCGCCCGTCAGAGCCAGCCCGAAGCCCTGCGCATGCTGCTCAGCGCCCACGGTGACCGCACCACGCTGATGCAGGCAATCAACCGCGCCGAGGTCTATCGCTTCCTTTCCAAACCCTGGGAGAACTACGAAATCGAAAGCACCCTGCAGGCCGCCGTCGACCTCTACCAGTTGCGCGACGAGAACCGCCGCCTGCTGGAACAGGTACGCGGCCAGCAGAACACCCTCGACCGCCAGCGCCGCGAACTGCTGCGCCTGGAGACCGAGCATCCGGGGCTGACCCGCGTGCGCCGCGACGCCGACGGCGCCGTTCTGCTAGAGGGCTATGACCTGGATGACTGACCTCCGTCAGCCAGGACAGCCCCAGCCAACGGACCGGCACGACACCATGGCCAAGCACAACCGCGACCTCGGCTACCAGGCCTACCTGCATTGCCTGGCCTTCGCCCTCATGGCGCTTGGCGTCATCAGCCTGGGCGCCTTCCTGGCCAACGCCAGCCCCGCACGCCATGAATTGGTGCTGCTGCCCGACAGCGCCCTGATCACCCTGTTCGCCGGCATCGCGCTGCTGGGTGCCACCCGCAATCTGCGCCGCACCTCGCTGCTGGCGGGCCTGGCGCTGATCGCCCTGGCCGGCTACAGCCTCGGGCACAACGTGCTGGCTGGCGGCAGCGACCAGGGCCGCTCGCTGGTCAGCGGCTATTTTCGGATTCGCAGCGAGCTGGCCATAGTCGCCTGCCTGTTCGGCCTGGCCATGCTTCTGGCGGTCACGCGCCAGGGCGGGCGATGGCTCAGCCAGGTCTGCGGCCTCACCCTGTTCGGCCTGGCCCTGCTCTCGCAACTCTCTCTGCTGGGCGCCGAGTACGGCCTGCCGCGCTTCGCCTTCCGGCCGGAATCCGGACACGTCGCCAATCTGTTCATCGCCTTGCTCGGTGCCGCGGTGCTGATGCTCTGTGCGCTGCCCGAAGAGCACAGGCGCCTGCTCGATCGGCGCAGCATGGCCACCGGTCTGATGGGCGCAGTCACCACCTGCATCGGCTGGTACCTGCTCAGTCTGAACGAAGTCTCCACCCTCAGCGCCCACAGCCACCAGTTGCTGCTGCGCGCCCAGTCGTCCATCGAAAACACCGTCACCGTGCGCCGGCAACTGGTCCAGCGCATGGCCGAACGCTGGCAGAGCCTGCACGGCATGCCACCGAAAAGCCTCTGGCAGCAAGAAGTCGACAGCTACCTGCGCGACTTCCCCAACCTAAACCTGATCGCCGTGCTGGGCGCAGACCTCAAGCCGGTCCGCCAACACTCCCGCAATCGCCAGGCCGACCGCTGGCTGGAGCGCTTCCTGTCCCAATCCGAGCTGCGCGACTGGCTGCAGCAGGTTCGCCAGGGCAATGAGGCGCAAATGAGCCCGGCCCAGAACTTCAGCGCCGACAACATCAGCACCCTGGTGGCCACGCCGCTGCGCGTCGACGGGCAAGGCGCCGCGCTGCTGGTAGCCAGCCTGGATATCGGCGCCACCCTGGACCGTCAGCTCGGCCGGGACCTGGACGGCTTCGCCCTGGAAGTCTTCGAAGGCCCGAAGCGCATTTACCAATCCGGTACCGGCATCGATGGCCACAGCCTGTTCCCGGTGGGTGAGCAGCGCAGCGAACTCGGCCCTGAAGGGCGCTGGCGCATGCGCACCTACCAGGCCCTGCCTGGCCGGGACAATGCCGCCGTCTACCTGCCACCGCTGTTCATGCTCTTCGGGCTCGGCTTCACCTTCCTGCTGATGGTCAGCCAGAGCTTCTCGCGCCTGGCCATCGAACGCAGCAGGCGACTGCGAGAAAGCAACCTCGACCTGGAGCAGAGCCTGCAGCACCAGGCCCGATTGCAGGCACAGAACCAGCGGATCATGGATCACTCCATGGACGTGCTCTGCTCCGTCGACGCCAAGGAGAGCTTCATCCAGGTCAGCCCCTCCTGTCACAGCGTGCTCGGCTATCGCCCTGACGAGATGATCGGTCGCCCCTATACCGACTTCGTCCTGCTCGAAGACCGCGATCGCACCCGCGCCGAGTTCCAGGCCATCATCCGTGGCGAGTCCTGGGACGCGGTGCGCAACCGCTGCAAGCGCAAGGACGGCAGCGTGGTCCACCTGCTCTGGTCCGCCGGCTGGTCGGACAGCGAACGCACCCTGTTCGCCGTCGCGCACGACATCACCAGCCTGGTGCGCCACGAAGCCTATGCCGAGGACCAACGCGACATCCTCAGCATGATCTCCACCGACCAGCCGCTGCCGGAAATCCTCAAGGCCATCTGCCTGATGAGCGAAACCCTGGACCCGACCGCCCTGTGCTCGGTGCTGCTGGTGGATGCCGAGCACAAGCGCCTGCGCCTGGGCGCGGCACCGAGCCTGCCGGATGCCTTCAACCAGGCGCTGGACGGCCTGCCGATCGGCCCCCTGGCGGGCGCCTGTGGCACCGCCGTGTTCCGTCGGCAGATGGTGGTCAGTGAAAACATCAGCGAAGACCCCCTCTGGCATGAGCACCGCGAGCAGGCCCTGCGCCACGGACTGCTCGCCTGCTGGGCGATCCCGCTGATATCCCACCACGGCGACGTGCTCGGCACATTCGCCGTCTACCTGTGCCAACCCTGCGCCCCGGATGACGAGGCCCTTCAACTGATTGGCACTGCCGGGCAGCTGGCGGCCATCGCCATCGAGCGCCAGCACGACCGCCTGCGCCTGCAGGAAAGCGAACAGCGCTACCGCTCCCTGTTCATCTTCAACCCCGACACAGTGTTCTCCCTGGACCGCGAAGGACGCTTCCTCAGCCTCAACCAGGCCGGCTGCGAGCTCATCGACTACAGCGCCACGGAACTGCTCGGCAAGCCCTTCTCCGACCTGGTGCAGGAAGATGACGTCGAGCATGGCCTCCAGCACTTCCGCGCCGCCCTCGACGGTCAGGCGCAACGCTTCGAACTCCGCTGCCGTAACCGCGCCGGTGGGCTGCTGGAACTGGACATCACTCATCTGCCCATCGTCGTCGAAGGCCGGATAGTCGGCGTGTTCGGCATCGCCAAGGACATCGGTGGGCGCAACCGCATGACCCGCGAGTTGCAGGAAACCCTGACTCAATCCGAGCGCAAGGCCCTGCTGCTGCGCGGCCTCAGCGATACCGCACTGCGCATTGGCGGCATCCTCGATACCCGTGCGCTGCTGGACTTCATGTGCGAACAACTGCGCCTGCTGGTGGGCGCGCACCAGTCGCTGCTCAACCTGACCGACGATCAGGGCCTGGAAGCCTTCTCCCTTTCCACCAAGTACCAGGCCTGGCAGGCACCGCAATTGCCCGCCGAAGGTCTCGCGCTCTATGCCCGCGCCTGCGCCGGGAATCAGCCGATCATGCTGACCCGCGCCGAGCTCGACGCCAACGGCGACGAAGGCTCCGGCCGGCTGCCGCTGCAAGGCTGGCTGGCGGTGCCGCTGATCGACCACGGCGGACGCCACCTCGGCCTGATCCAGCTATCAGACAAGTTCGACGGTGACTTCAACCAGGACGACCTGGCCATCGCCCAGCAGTTCGCCCAGATGGCAGTGGCGGCACTGGAGAACATCCGTCTGGTGCAGCAGGTGCTCTCCGGCGAACAGCGCCTGCAGGAACAATTGGACTTCACCTCCGCCATCACCGACAGCGTCGGCGAAGGCCTGCTGGCGGTGGATCGGCAAGGCCGGCTGAACTTCGTCAACCCGGCCGCCGCCGAGCTGCTCGGCCAGAGTGTCGAAATCCTGCTCGGCCAACCCCTGGCGGCGCACCTGCCACTGGACCTCTACAGTGCCCCGGCCACCGGCAGCCGCCACGGCGAGGTCAGCCTGGACGGCGAACTGCATATCGCCTACGACTGCGCGCCGCTGCTGCACGCACAGACCCTCGGCGGCTGGGTCATCGCCTTCCGCGACATCAGCCGCGCCAAGGAATCGGAGAAGCAGCTGCGCATCCTCCAGCGCAGCATCGAGGCCAGTTACAACGGCGCGATAATTTGCGATGCCACCTCCGACGACCTGCCGGTGGTCTACGTAAACCCGGCCTTCGAGCGCATCACCGGCTACAGCGCCGCCGAGGCCATGGGCCGCAACTGCCGCTTCCTCCAGGGTGCCGATCGGGAACAGGCGGGCATCGCCGAGATCCGCCACGCGCTGTCGGAAAAGCGCGAAGTCCACGTGGTGCTACGCAACTTCCGCAAGGACGGCACGCCCTTCTGGAACGACCTCTATATCGCCCCGGTGCCCAACGAGCATGGCGAGATCACCCACTTCATCGGCGTGCAGAACGACATCTCCGAGCAGAAACGGGTGGAGTCGGAGCTGGCCTACAACGCCAGCCACGACGTGCTCACCGGCCTGCCCAACCGTTCCCTGTTGGAAGACCGCTTGCGCCAGGGCTGCCAGATCAGCCAACGCTACCAGCGCAAGCTGGCGGTGATGTTTATCGACCTCGACGGTTTCAAGCCAATCAATGACTCCATGGGCCACGGCATCGGCGACCAGATCCTCGTGGAAGTGGCGCGGCGCCTGACCCAGCAGGTGCGCCCCGGCGACACCGTGGCGCGGCTCGGGGGCGACGAGTTCATCCTGATCCTGCCGGACCTGGCCCGCGAGGAAGACGTGCTGCAAGTGGCCGAGCGGGTCATCGACTGCATCGCCCGCCCCTATCCCATCGCCGGCAGCGAACTGCACATCACCGCCAGCCTGGGCATCGCCATGAGTGAGAAAGGCATGCAGCAACCCATGCAACTGATCCAGCAGGCCGACCTTGCGATGTACAAGGCCAAGCAGCAGGGGCGCAATTGCTACCAGTGGTACACCACTGACCTTGAGCAGAAGGTCAGCGAGCGCGTGACCCTGCGCAACGAACTGCAGAAGGCCCTGGAAGCCAACGCCTTCATGCTCTACTACCAGCCGCAGATCGACGGCCGCAATGGCCGTGTCACTGGCTTCGAAGCCCTGTTGCGCTGGCAGCATCCGCTGCTCGGCTTTATCTCGCCGGCGCAGTTCGTGCCGGTGGCCGAAGACACCGGGCAGATCATCCCGTTGAGCGAATGGGTGCTGGCCACCGCCTGCCGCGCCTGCCGCGAACTGCTCGATCGGGGCATGACCGGAACCGTGGTGGCGGTGAACATCTCGGCAGTGCACTTCCAGCGCAACATCTTCGTCGACAGCGTGCGGCGCGTCCTCGAGGAAACCCGACTACCCGCTGAATTGCTGGAACTGGAGATCACCGAAACCGTGCTGCTGGACAACGCCGAGCGCGCCATCGCCACCCTGCAGGCGCTGAAAGCCCTGGGCGTACGCCTGTCCATCGACGACTTCGGCACCGGCTTCTCCAGCCTCAACTACCTGAAGCGCCTGCCCATCGACAAGGTGAAGATCGACCGCGCCTTCGTCCAGGAAATCATCAGCGACCGCCACGACGCCGCGATCACCCAGGGCATCATCTCCATGGCCCATCACCTGCGCCTGCGCGTGATCGCCGAAGGGGTGGAAAGCGAATCCCAGTTCGCCTTCCTGAAGAAGAGCCACTGCGACGAATTCCAGGGCTATTACTTCGCCCGGCCCATGCCCTTCGAGCAGCTCGACCAGTTCCTCCACGAGCACCACAAGAGCCCGGCGGCGTACCTGGATACCCGCGCCGGCTCCAGCAACACCCAGACCCTGCTGCTGCTCGACGACGAGGAAAACATCCTCCGCGCCCTGACCCGCGTGCTGCGCCGCGACGGCTACCAGATCCTCACCGCCAGCCGCGCCCAGGACGCCTTCGCGCAACTGGCCAAGCACGACATCCAGGTGATCCTCTCCGACCAGCGCATGCCGGAAATGAACGGCACCGAGTTCCTCAGCCGGGTCAAGGACCTCTACCCGGACACCATCCGCATCGTGCTCTCCGGCTACACCGACCTCAAATCCGTCACCGATGCCATCAACCAGGGCGCTATCTACAAGTTCCTCACCAAGCCCTGGGACGACGAACAGCTCCGCGCCGTGATCGCCCAGGCATTTCTCCACCACAGCATGGCCAAGTCGAAGGAAGAGAACGCGGCGGTGGAGCAGAACGAGGAGTGAAGGGCTCTTGTGGGGGCGATTTCAATCGCCAAGGGACGCAAAGCGCCCCCAATGGATCAGGGCAGACCTTCGGCCTGCTTGGCGAATGAATTCGCCCCTACACGGCACCCACCGCCTGCAACACGCTGGCGCCGGTGAAGAGGAACAGCACCTGCTCCTCCGCCTCCGCGCGGATCGCCTCGCGGCGTTCCGGCTCGCCGATGTAGTCCAGGGACATCTGGAACAGGTTGCGGCTGATCAGTCGTGACACGCGGCGCACCACCGGCTCCGACACCAGCGCCGGCAGCAGTTTGAATTCGCGGACGTCCTCGGCCATGTCAGCGGCAAACCCCTCCATCACCTCCTGAAGCGCCTCGCGCAGCACCGGGGAGGCGCCATGCAGTTCGCGCACGCCGATGATGAAGGCCTCGGCATTGCCGTCGACGAAATCGAAGAACAGCTGCACCGTCTCGTGGCAGACGCGCCGGCCGCGTCCCAGGTCGATGCCCATCAGCTTCGGCAACACACCGCCGTCGCCCTGCACGGCTCGCGCCGCCGCTTCCCGGCGCAGATCACGCAGGGGCTGGCGCAACTGGGTGGAAATGTTGCGGATGATGGCCAGTCCCAGGTCATCCACGTCCTTGAAGTGGCGGTAGAAGGTGTTGGGGTTCAGCCCGGCCTCCCGCGCCAGTTCGCGCAGCCCCAGGCTGCCCAGGCTGCGGCTCTGGGAACCCAGGCGCAGCGCGGCTTCCATGAGCAGGCGCTTGCCGGGGGCATCGGGAGCTCGTTCTGGCGACTGGAGCTCGTCGCCGCTGGCGGAATTCATCTCTGGCCCTACCTAAGGTTGGTTGTGACGACGCTGGATTGCCGGCGAGTATACAGATGTCTACCTTGGTATACAGCTGTATACGCCGCAATTAATAAGAACAGGAGCCCGGCCAATGACTGCGTCACCCCGACCCTCTGCCCGCCATTGCAAGATCGCCATCATAGGTTCCGGTTTCTCCGGCCTCGGCATGGCGATCCGCCTGAAGCAGAAAGGCGAGAACGATTTCCTGATGTTCGAGAAGGAGCCCGGCATCGGCGGCACCTGGCGGGTGAACAACTACCCGGGCTGCGGCTGTGACGTGCAATCGCACCTGTATTCCTTCTCCTTCGAGCCAAACCCGAACTGGACGCGGATGTTCGCCAAGCAGGAAGAGATCAAGACCTACCTGGAAGGCTGCTGGGAAAAGTACCACCTACAGGACAAGACTCTGCTCAGCACCGAGATCACCCGCCTGGCCTGGAACGACGTAGACGAGCTGTGGCAGATCGAAGACGCCGCCGGCAACCACTACAGCGCGCAGTTCGTGGTCTCCGGCATGGGCGCCCTGTCCACCCCGTCGATCCCGGCGCTGAACGGTCTGAAGAACTTCAAGGGCGAGACGTTCCACTCCCAGCAGTGGAACCACGACTACGACCTCACCGGCAAACGCGTGGCGGTAGTCGGCACCGGCGCCTCCAGCATCCAGTTCGTGCCGCAGATCCAGAAGCAGGTCGCCCAGCTCGACCTCTACCAGCGCACCGCGCCCTGGATCATGCCCAAGCCGGATCGGGCCATCAGTGAGGGCGAGCGCTCCCGTTTCAAGCGTTTCCCCTTCCTGCAGCAGCTCTGGCGCGGCGCCATCTACGCCATCCTCGAAAGCCGCGTGATTGGCTTCGCCCTGACGCCGAAGGTGATGAAACTCGCCGAACTGGTCGCCAGGGGCTACATCAAGCGCAAGATCAAGGACCCGGTCCTGCGCGCCAAGGTCACGCCCGACTACACCATGGGCTGCAAGCGGGTGCTGATCTCCAATGACTACTATCCGGCGCTGACCCAATCCAACGTCGACGTGATCACCGACGGCATCCAGGAAATCCGCAAGAACAGCATCGTCACCACCGACGGCAAGGAACGCGAAATCGACGCCATCATCTTCGGCACCGGCTTCACCCCCAGCGACCCGCTGCCCCGCGGCGTGGTCTTCGGGCGTAACGGTGTCGACCTGCTGGACACCTGGCCGCAAGGCCCCGAAGCCTACAAGGGCACTCTCACCGCCGGCTTCCCCAACCTGTTCTTCCTCATGGGGCCGAACACGGGCCTGGGCCACAACTCCATGGTCTACATGATCGAATCGCAGATCCATTACGTGCTCGGTGCCCTCGACCTGCTCGACGCGCGCCGCCTGCGCAGCCTGGAGGTCAAGCGCGACGTGCAGGACAAGTTCAACGGCAAGCTCCAGGGCAGCCTGGGCAATACCGTGTGGAATGCCGGCGGCTGCATGAGCTGGTACCTGCACCCGGTAAGCGGACGCAACTGCACCGTATGGCCCGGCTTCACCTGGCGCTTCCGCCTGCTGACCCGCAATTTCGACCCGGCGGCCTATCACTTCAGCCGCAGCGTGCCGGTGCACACCGCCCAGGGCCCGCTGCAAATGTCCACCCAGGAGGTGCCGGCATGAAATCCTTCGAGAACAAAGTCGCTGCAGTCACCGGTGCCGGCTCCGGCATCGGCCGCGCCCTGGCCTGCGCCCTCGCCCGCCAGGGCTGCCACCTGGCGCTCGCCGACGTGAACGCCGATGGCCTGGCGGAAACCACCGCCATGGCGCGCAAGCTGGGTGTGCAAGTCACCGAGACCCGCGTCGACGTCGCCAACCGCGATGCCGTGCACGCCTGGGCCGAACAGGTGGTGCTGGACCATGGCCGGGTCAATCTGGTCTTCAACAATGCCGGCGTCGCCCATGCCGGCACGGTGGATGGCAGTGACTACTCGGAATACGAGTGGATCATGAACATCAACTTCTGGGGGGTGGTGTACGGCACCAAGGCCTTCCTGCCACACCTCAAGGCCAGCGGCGAAGGTCATGTGGTCAACGTGTCCAGCGTGTTCGGCCTGTTCGCCCAGCCCGGCATGAGCGCCTACAACGCCACCAAGTTCGCCGTGCGCGGCTTCACCGAGTCGCTGCGCCAGGAACTGGACATGGAAGGCTGCGGGGTATCGGCCAGTTGTGTACACCCCGGCGGCATCCGCACCAACATCGCCAAGACGGCACGCATGAACGACAGCCTGGCCAAGGTCACCGGCCAGGAATCCAGCCGCGCCCGGCAGCAGTTCAACGACCAGTTACTGCGCACCAGCCCGGACAAGGCAGCGGAAGTCATCCTTCGCGGCGTGCTACGCGACAGCCGCCGCATCCTCATCGGCGCCGACGCCTGGGCCCTGGACGGTATGCAGCGCCTGTTGCCGACGCTCTACCAACGCCTGGTCACCACCTCCATGCGCCTGGCCGCGAAGTTCGCGCCCAAGCCGAGGGCGAGTGAGGTATCCAAGGCAGTCGATTGATCGAACCGCTTTTACTTGTGGGGGCGATTTCAATCGCAAAGCAGACCGGAGGGCTGCCCTGCTGATTATCAGGGGCAGCTACGCTGCCCTCAGCGAATGAACTCGCCCCCACAAAACACCGACCTGCTTTTACTTGTAGGGGCGAATTCATTCGCCAAGCAGGCCGAAGGTCTGCCCTGGAACCTCCAGCGAGCTGCCGCTGCCCTCACCCCAACCCTCTCCCAGAGGGAGAGGGGGCTTTTTCTGCCTTGGCATCACCCCCTCCAAACATGACCGCAAAGTCACCCGTTCGGAAACCCGAACGACATTCGGGGCGCATATTCGGAAGCCCGGACACACCCCAAATCCACATAGTTTCCTATCGATATAAAATATTTAAATATCAACAACTTAAGTAAAATTTCAGACCACCATACAGCTGGCACGCATTCTGCCAATACAGATCTCGACGGACGCGACTTCCTACTCGCGCCGATAAAAACAAACATCATCGAGGACTGTCGTTCATGCGTATGCTCCCCAAGGTTCTGGCCACCGCTATCGCAGCAACCCTGATTTCCGCTCCGGCTTTTGCCGCCGAGCTGACCGGTACCCTGAAGAAGATCAAGGAGACCGGCACCATCACCCTCGGCCACCGTGACGCTTCCATCCCCTTCTCCTACCTCGGCACCGAGCCGGGCAAGCCCATCGGCTACTCCCATGACATCCAGCTGAAAGTGGTCGAGGCCATCAAGCAGGAACTGGGCATGCCGGAACTGAAGGTCCGCTACAACCTGGTGACCTCCCAGACCCGTATCCCGCTGGTGCAGAACGGCACCGTCGATATCGAGTGCGGCTCCACCACCAACAACCTGGAGCGCCAGAAGCAGGTCGGCTTCTCCGTGGGCATCTTCGAAGTGGGCACCCGCCTGCTGTCCAAGAAGAGCGCCAACATCAACGAGTTCGACGACCTGAAAGGCAAGAACGTGGTGACCACCGCCGGCACCACGTCCGAGCGCTTGCTCAAGTCCATGAACGCCGAGAAGCAGATGGGCATGAACATCATCTCGGCCAAGGACCACGGCGAGTCCTTCCTGATGCTCGAGTCCGGCCGTGCAGTGGCCTTCATGATGGACGACGCCCTGCTCTACGGCGAAATGGCCAAGGCCAAGAAGCCCGATGACTGGGTCGTGACCGGCAAGCCGCAGTCCTTCGAAATCTACGGCTGCATGGTTCGCAAGGACGACGAAGCCTTCAAGAAAGTGGTCGACAAGGCCATCGCCGACACCTTCGCTTCCGGCGAAATCAACGGCATCTACGACAAGTGGTTCACCCAGCCCATCCCGCCGAAGGGCCTGAACCTGAACTTCCCGATGAGCGAAGAGCTGAAGAAGCTGGTCGCCAATCCCTCCGACAAGTCGGCTGAAGAAATCTGACGCCTTGCTCCCCTCTCTCAAAGGGAGAGGGGCGGGGGTGAGGGTGGTGGGCTCCGTGCGATGTCATGCAGCCCTCACCCCAACCCTCTCCCAGAGGAGAGGGGGCTGTCCGGAGTCGGCCTGAAATATCGCCGTACTCCTGACCGCCCCCCCTTCCACTGCCTTCATCCGCAGACAGATCGACCTGATAGGGGACAACCCTGATGAATTACAACTGGGACTGGGGCGTGTTCTTCAAGTCCACCGGGATCGGCAGCGAAATCTACCTGGACTGGTTCGTCACCGGCCTGGGCTGGACCATCGCCATCGCCCTGGCGGGCTGGATCATCGCCTTGCTGCTGGGCTCGCTGCTCGGCGTGATGCGCACCGTACCGAACCGCTGGGTATCCGGCTTCGCCACCGTCTACGTGGAAATCTTCCGCAACGTGCCGCTGCTGGTGCAGCTGTTCCTCTGGTACTTCCTGGTGCCGGACCTGTTGCCCGAACCGCTGGAAATCTGGTTCAAGCAGGATCTCAATCCGGCCACTTCGGCCTACCTGAGCGTGGTTGTCTGCCTCGGCCTGTTCACCGCCTCCCGCGTATGCGAGCAGGTGCGCACCGGTATCCAGGCACTGCCCAAGGGTCAGCTCGGCGCCGCCCGTGCCATGGGCTTCCGCCTGCCGCAGATCTACCGCTACGTGCTGCTGCCCCAGGCCTTCCGCATCATCATTCCGCCGCTCACCAGCGAGTTCCTCAACATCTTCAAGAACTCCTCCGTGGCGTCACTGATCGGCCTGATGGAACTGCTGGCGCAGACCAAGCAGACCGCCGAGTTCTCCGCGAACCTGTTCGAAGCCTTCACCCTGGCCACCCTGATCTACTTCACCCTGAACATGAGCCTGATGCTGTTCATGCGCCTGGTTGAGAAGAAGGTCGCGGTGCCCGGCCTGATCTCCGTAGGGGGTAAGTGATGGATTTCTCCGCAATCATTCCCGCCCTGCCGGGTCTGGCCGACGGCCTGCTGATGACCTTCAAGCTGATGGTGCTGGGCGTGTTCGGTGGCGTGGCCCTGGGCACCGTCCTGGCCCTGATGCGCCTGTCGCACAACCCGCTGCTGTCTAAGATCGCCGGGCTGTACGTCAACTACTTCCGCTCCATCCCGCTGCTGCTGGTGATCACCTGGTTCTACTTCGCGGTGCCTTTCCTGCTGCGGGCGATCACCGGTGAAGACACGCCGGTGGGCGCGTTCACCTCGTGCCTGGTGGCCTTCATGATGTTCGAGGCGGCGTATTTCTGCGAAATCGTCCGCGCCGGCATCCAGGCCATCCCGAAAGGCCAGATGGGTGCGGCCTCGGCCCTCGGCATGACCTACGGCCAGAGCATGCGCCTGATCATCCTGCCCCAGGCCTTCCGCAAGATGACCCCGCTGCTGCTGCAGCAGAGCATCATTCTGTTCCAGGACACCTCGCTGGTTTACACCGTGGGCCTGATGGACTTCCTCAACGCCGCCCGCTCCCGTGGCGACATCATCGGCCAGCCCCACGAGTTCCTCATCTTCGCCGGCCTGGTCTACTTCAGCGTCAGCTTCATCGCCTCCCAGCTGGTCAAACTCCTGCAGAAAAGGTTAGCCGTATGATTTCCATCAAGAACGTCAACAAGTGGTATGGGGACTTCCAGGTGCTGACCGACTGCAGCACCGAGGTGAAAAAAGGTGAAGTGGTGGTGGTGTGCGGCCCGTCGGGCTCGGGCAAGTCCACCCTGATCAAGTGCGTGAACGCCCTGGAACCCTTCCAGAAGGGCGACATCGTGGTCGACGGCACCTCCATCGCCGACAAGGCCACCAACCTGCCCAAGCTGCGCTCCCGCGTCGGCATGGTGTTCCAGCACTTCGAGCTGTTCCCGCACCTGTCCATCACCGAGAACCTGACCATCGCCCAGACCAAGGTGCTCGGCCGCAACAAGGACGAAGCCCTGGAGAAAGGCCTGAAGCTGCTCGACCGCGTCGGCCTCAAGGCCCATGCCCACAAGCACCCCGGCCAGCTCTCCGGCGGCCAGCAGCAGCGCGTGGCCATCGCCCGTGCGCTGGCCATGGACCCGGTGGTGATGCTGTTCGATGAACCCACCTCCGCACTGGACCCGGAAATGGTCAACGAAGTGCTGGACGTGATGGTCGAGCTGGCCCAGGAAGGCATGACCATGATGTGCGTGACCCATGAAATGGGCTTCGCCCGCAAGGTGGCCGACCGCGTGATCTTCATGGACCGCGGGCAGATCGTCGAAGACTGCGCCAAGAACGAGTTCTTCGGTGACGTGAACGCCCGCTCCGATCGCGCCCAGCAGTTCCTCGCCAAGATCCTCCAGCACTGATCCACCTCCCCCGCCGCTCGGCTTCCGCGCCGGGCGGCGACTGGCACGGCCCGGATGTCTATGATGCAATGCCCCACCGCCAGCTTCCGCGCCATGCCGCCCGCCCTGACCGTGAAACCGCGTCTTTCCCGCCACCTGCTGCTGTTCCTGCTGCTGCTCCTGTGCATGGCGGGCTTCGGCTACATCGGCTTTCACCTGAGTGAGGAAGCCGGCATTCGCCAACTGCGGGTCAACGGCGAGCGCCAGCTGGAACTCCACGCTCGCGCCGTGGAAAGCGAGATCAACCGCTACACCTACCTGCCCAGCCTGCTGGAGCTGGAGTCCAGCGTCAGCCACCTGCTGCTCAACCCCACGCCCTACCGACGCAACCTGGTCAACGACTACCTCGAAGGCCTGAACCGCCGCAGCGGCGCCCGCGCCATCTACCTGCTGGACACCAACGGCCGCGTGCTGGCCACCAGCAACTGGCGCGATGCCGACAGCTACCTGGGCGAAGACCTCGCCTTCCGCGCCTACTTCCAGGAAGCCGTGCAGGGCCGCCCCGGCCGCTTCTACGGCATCGGCAGCACCACCGGCGAAGCGGGTTACTACCTGGCCCATGGCCTGCGCTACCAAGGCCGGATCATCGGCGTGGCGGTGGTCAAGGTGAAGCTCGAAGCCCTGCAGGAACGTTGGGAAAAGGCCCGCCTGCAAGCCTTCGTCAGCGACGAGAACGGCATCATCATCCTTTCCAGCGACCCGGCCCTGCGCATGAAGGCGGTGCGTCCGCTTTCCGCCGAAGACAAGGAGCGCCTGGCCCGCAGCCTGCAGTACTACTGGTGGGCGCTGAACGAATGGGAGCCCCGCACCCGCGAGGTGCTGGGCGAAGGCCTGGAAGCCATCAGCTTCGCCGCCAGCGGCCCGCAGGGCGAGGCGGAAGGCGACGTCGCCTACCTGGCGCAGACCCGCACCCTCAACGACACACCCTGGCACTTCACCCTTCTCTCGCCGCTGGCCGACCTGCGCCGCGAAGCGGTGATCCAGGGCATGCTCGCTGCCGTCGGCTTCGCCCTGCTGGCCTTCCTGCTGATCGCCTGGAACGAGCGCCGCAAGGTCATCGCCACCCGCCTGGCCGCCCGTGAAGCGCTGCTGGCGGCCAACAACGAGCTGGAACGCAAGATCGCCGAACGCACCCAGGACCTGCGCGCCAGCAACAGCCGCCTGCTGGCGGAAATCCGCGAACGCAAGCAGACCGAAGACAACCTGCGCAAAGCCCAGGACCGCCTGGTCCAGGCCGGCAAGCTGGCGGTGATCGGGCAGATGTCCACCAGCATCGCCCACGAGCTCAACCAGCCCCTGGCCGCCCTGCGCACCCTGTCCGGCAACGCCATGCGCTTCCTCGAGCGCGGCGCCCTGGACACCGTCACCACCAACCTTTCCGCCATCAACGAACTGGTGGACCGCATGGGCCGCATCACCGCCAGCCTGCGGGCCTTCGCCCGGCGTTCCGACGACCACGGGCAGGCTCGCCTGGGCAAGGCGGTGGACGCGGCCCTGTTCCTGCTGAACGCCCGTCTGGAGCGCTCACCGCTGGCGCTGCACCGGGACGTGGACGACGTGCTCCTGGCCATCGACCAGACGCGTCTGGAGCAGATCCTGGTCAACCTCATCACCAACGCGCTGGACGCCATGAGTGGCCAGACCGACTGCCAGCTCTGGCTCAGCGGCCGGGCCGACGGCGGCGTCTACCGCATGCAGGTGCGCGACAATGGCCCCGGAATTGACCCGGAGAACCGCGTGCACCTGTTCGAGCCCTTCTTCACCACCAAGCCCGGCGAACACGGGCTCGGCCTGGGCCTGACCCTCTCCGCGAGCCTTGCTACCGCCGCCGGCGGCAGCCTCGCGGCGCACCACCCCGACAGCGGCGGCACCGCCTTCGAGCTCAGCCTGCCGCTGCTGGACAGCCCCGATTCGAACGCGAGCCCCCGACCATGACCGAGCCGCTCAACGTCCTCATCGTCGAAGACGATCCCCACGTCCTGCTCGGCTGCCAGCAGGCCCTGGCCCTGGAAGACATCCCCAGCATCGGTGTCGGCAGTGCCGAGGAAGCCCTGGCAACGGTGGGCGAGGACTTCGCCGGCATCATCATCAGCGACATCCGCCTGCCGGGCATGGACGGCCTGACCCTGCTGGAGCGCCTCAAGGCCCGCGACCGCCAGTTGCCGGTGGTGCTGATCACCGGCCACGGCGACATCAGCATGGCGGTCGGCGCCATGCGCAGCGGCGCCTACGACTTCATGGAAAAGCCCTTCTCCCCCGAGCGCCTGGTGGACGTCACCCGCCGCGCCCTGGAGAAACGCCGCCTGGACCGCGAAGTCAGCAGCCTGCGCCGTCAGTTGGCCAGCCGCCAATCCCTGGAGCAGCGCATCATCGGCCGCTCGCCGGCGATCCAGGCCCTGCGAGCACTGATCGCCAACGTCGCCGACACCTCGGCCAACGTGCTGATCGAAGGCGAGACCGGCACCGGCAAGGAACTGGTCGCCCGCTGCCTGCACGACTCCAGCCGGCGCCACACGCGCGAATTCGTCGCCCTCAACTGCGGTGGCCTGCCGGAGAACCTGTTCGACAGCGAGATATTCGGCCACGAAGCCCACGCCTTTACCGGCGCCGGCAAACGACGCATCGGCAAGATCGAGCACGCCCACCAGGGCACCCTGTTCCTCGATGAAATCGAGAGCATGCCGATCAACCTGCAGATCAAGTTCCTCCGCGTGCTGCAGGAGCAGACCCTGGAGCGCCTGGGCTCCAACCAGCCGATTCCGGTGGACTGCCGGGTGATCGCCGCCACCAAGTTCGACCTGAACGAAGAAGGCAAGTCCGGACGTTTCCGCAGCGACCTCTACTACCGCCTTAACGTGGTCACCCTGGAACTGCCCCCGCTGCGCGACCGCCGCGAAGACATCCTGCTGCTGTTCGAGCACTTCCTGCAGCTGGCCTCCCTGCGCTTCGATCGCGCCGCGCCGGAGCTGGACAACGCCACCGTCTCCGCCCTGATGGCCCACGACTGGCCCGGCAACGTGCGCGAACTGCGCAACGTGGCCGAACGCTTCGCCCTCGGCCTGCCGGTATTCAAGAAAAGCGGCCAGACCCCGGACGGCAACGAACCGCGCTTTGCCGAGGCGGTGGAAGCCTTCGAAAAATCCCTCCTCAGCGCCGCCCTCGAACGCCACGGCGGCAACCTCAGCCAGGCCTGCATTGCGCTGGGCATGGCCAAGACCACGCTGTTCGACAAGGTGAAGAAGTACGGGCTGTAAAAGGGCGGAAGCGACCTTGTTGGGGCGAATTCAATCGCCAAGCAGGCCGAAGGTCTGCCCATGAATGTCTGAAGGGGCAGCTGCGCTGCCCTTGGCGAATGAATTCGCCCCTACATTGAAATCGCCCCCACAGGAAAAGCGACTCCCGCTCCGCCATGGTCTAAAACCACCAGACCACCCCACACGAACCGCCACCATGTCCCTCCTGCACCGCGCCATCCATGCCAGGCCCGGTGAACTGGCTCCGGCCCTGGCCGCCTTCACCCTGCTGCTGTGCCTGTTCGGCGGCTACTTCATGCTGCGCCCGGTGCGTGAGTCCATGGGCGTCGCCGGGGGTGTGGAGAACCTGCAGTGGCTGTTCAGCGCCACCTTCGTCGTCATGCTGCTGGCGGTGCCGGCCTATGGTTGGCTGAATGCGCGGGTCCCCCGGAGGATCTTCCTCGACTGCGTCTACCTGTTCTTCGCCAGCAACCTGCTCGGCTTCGCCTGGCTGCTGTGGCGCACGCCCGACCCGCTGTGGGCGGCGCGGGCCTTCTACGTCTGGCTGTCTGTCTACAACCTGTTCGTGGTGTCCCTGGCCTGGAGCGTGCTGGCCGACGTGTTCGACCGCCGCCAGGCCAAACGGCTGTTCCCTTCCATCGCCGCTGGCGCCAGCCTCGGCGGGCTGATCGGCCCGCTCGTGGGTGGCCTGCTGGTGAGCGATCTGGGGACCGTCGGACTGCTGATACTGGCCGCCATACTGCTGCTGCCCACCCTGGCCCTGCGCCGTGTGCTGATGGACTGGCGAGGAAGCGGGGGCGCCGGGCGGCCCGGAGCGGAAAGCGAGCCACCGGAGCGACCGGTGCCCGGCAACCCCTTTTCCGGCATCAACCAGGTGCTGGGCTCGCGCTACCTGCTGGGCATCTGCGCCTTCGTCCTGCTGCTGTCCTGCACCAGCACCTTCCTCTACTTCGAACAGGCGCGGCTGGTGGCGGCGCTGTTTCCGGACAGTCACCAGCAAGTACGCGTCTTCGCCCTGATCGACTTCACCGTGCAGGCCCTGTCCCTCGCCTGCCAGCTGTTCATCGCCGGACGCGTGGCGCAGCGCTTTGGCGTCGGCGCGCTGCTGGCGGTGGTACCGCTGCTGGTGGCCCTGGGCTTTATCGGTCTGGCGCTGCTGCCGCAATTCTCCGTACTGGCCTCGGTGATGGTGCTGCGCCGGGTCGGTGAGTACGCCTTCGTGCGGCCGGGCCGGGAAATGCTCTTCGTACCACTCGGCGCCCCCGAGAAATATCGAGCGAAGAGCTTCATCGATACCGTTGTCTATCGCGGAGGCGACGCCCTGAGCGCCTGGCTCAATGCCCTGCTCACCGGCATCGGCCTGGCCGCCGCCGCGGTGGCGCTGGTGGGCGCGGCTGTAGCCCTGGCCTGGTCCGCACTGGGCTGGCGTCTCGGCCACTGGCACGAGCACACTGGGTCCTCGTCACCCGCACAGGAGACCGAGCCATGAGAACCGGCATCACCCGCGCCGAATTCCTTCGCCTGAGTGCAGGCACCGCGCTCCTGGCCATGAGCCCCTTCGGCCTCGGCGCAGACATGGGGCAACAGCCGGTGCTCCGTCGTGCCATTCCCTCCAGCGGCGAACAGCTGCCGGTGATCGGCGTCGGCACCTACCGGGGTTTCGACATCTCCCACAACGCCAGCGAGGCCTGGGCAGATTGTCGCAAGGTGCTGGAAGCACTCTTCGCCGCCGGTGGTTCGGTGATCGACAGCTCGCCCATGTATGGCCAGGCGGAAGAAGTGGTGGGTGGCCTGCTGAACGAACTCAAGGCCCAGGACCGGGCCTTCGTTGCCACCAAGGTGTGGACCCAGGGTCGCCAGCACGGCGTCGAGCAGATGCAGCATTCCATGCGCCTGCTGCGGCGCCAGCGCATCGACCTGATGCAGGTGCACAACCTGGTGGACTGGCAGGAGCACCTCACGACCCTGCGGCAATGGAAGGAGGAAGGCCGCATCCGTTATCTCGGCGTCACCCACTACACCTCCAGTGCCTATGACGAACTGGAACGGGTGCTGCGTGCCGAAAAGCTGGATTTCCTGCAAATCGACTACGCCCTCAACGACCGCGATGCCGAAAGGCGCATCCTGCCCCTGGCGCAGGAACGCGGTGTGGCAGTGCTGATCAACCGTCCCTTCGGCGGCGGAAACCTGCTGCGCAACCTGTTGCAGCAACCAATGCCGGAGTGGGCTGGCGAGTATGGCTGCACCAGTTGGTCGCAACTCCTGCTGAAATTCTGCCTGAGCCATCCGGCGGTGACCTGCGCGATCCCCGGGACGGGAAACCCCCGCCACATGCTGGACAACCTCCAGGCAGGACGGGGGAAGGAAGCGGATCAGGCATTTCGCGGGCGCCTGAGTCAGCTTTTGTAGGGTGGAAATCGGTCTTCATTTCCACCGTCGGCGTCATGCCCGACTCCGATCCGTAGGATGGGTAGAGCCCGCGAAACCCATCGACCATCGCAGATGGGTTTCGCTTCGCTCTACGCCATCCTACGGGCGACCATCTGCCGTCCTCAGGCCGAGAACCCGCCATCGATCATCAGGTTCGCCCCGGTGATGTAACCCGACTCCGGACCGGCCAGGTAGGCCACGAAGCTGGCGATCTCCTCCGCCTTGCCATAGCGCGGCAGGGCCATGAGCTGCTTGAGGGAGTCGGCGAAATCGCCATCATCCGGGTTCATGTCGGTATCCACCGGGCCGGGCTGCACGTTGTTGACCGTGATGCCACGGGGGCCGAGGTCGCGGGCCAGGCCCTTGGTGAAACCGGCCACCGCCGCCTTGCTCAGGGCATACACCGAACCACCGGCGAAGGGCATGCGTTCGGCATTGGTGCTGCCGATGGTGATGATGCGGCCACCCTCGCCCATTACGCGTGCAGCTTCCTGGCTGGCAATCACCACGCTGCGCACGTTCACGTCCAGCGTGCGATCCAGGTCTTCGATCCGGAACTCTTCGATGGGTGCCACGGCCAGTACGCCGGCGTTGTTCACCAGGATGTCGAGACGGCCGAAGGTATCCACGGTATGGCGGATGGCAGCACGGATGGCTTGCTCGTCGCGGCTGTCGGCCTGGATGGCAATGGCGCGACCGCCCGCGGCTTCGATGGTCTGCACCACGTCCAGCGCGCCAGCGGCGGAAGCGACGTAGGTCAGGGCGACGGATGCGCCGTCACGGGCCAGGCGCAGGGCAACGGCGGCACCGATGCCACGGGAACCGCCCTGGATGAATGCGACTTTGCCTTCGAGGGTTTTGCTGGTGCTCATTTTAGGTCTCCTGAAACGGGGAAGTGGGTGGAAGACGGCCCCAGTATTCACCTCGCATTCGCAACCGATAAGCTGGCAATCGCTATATTCAGTCGATACCAAAGGTTTATGGAGAGCCCATGGAAACCCTCAGCAGCATCGAATGCTTCGTGCGCGCAGCCGAGGCCGGCAGTTTCGCCGAAGCCGCGCGGCGCCTGGGCCTGACGCCCGCAGCGGTGGGCAAGAACGTGGCCCGACTGGAGTCTGGCCTGGGTGTGCGCCTGTTCCTGCGCAGCACCCGACGCCTGACCCTGACTGAAGCGGGAGAGCGCTTCCTGGCGGAGGTGAGTGGCGGCCTGGCGACCATTCAGGGCGCCGTGGCCAATCTGGCCACCAGCCAGGGCCAGCCAGCGGGCACCCTCAAGGTGAGCATGGGCGTGGCCTTCGGCCGCGATTACATCCTGCCGCACCTGTCCGACTTCCTCGCCCGTTACCCGGCGATAGTCCCCGACTGGCACTTCGACAACCGCCCGGTGGACCTGATCGGCGAAGGTTTCGACGCAGCCATCGGCGGCGGCTTCGAGCTGCCGCCCGGGGTGATCGCCCGCCAACTGGCGCCGGGCCACCGGGTGCTGCTGGCATCGAAGGACTACCTGGCCCGGCACCCGGCCATCGAATCACCGGACGACCTGGCCCGGCACGACGGCATCCTCATCCGCTCGCCCCAGACCGGCCGCGTGCGCAACTGGCCGCTGCGCACCCGCGACGACCGCCAAGCCACCTTCGAATTGAAACTTCGCATGACCATGAGCGACCCTGAGGCGGCTTGCCATGCGGCGATGCAGGGGCTGGGCGTAACCCTGGTCAGCACCGTGCACGCCCTGCCCCACCTGCAACGCGGAACGCTGGAGCGGGTGCTACCGGACTGGTACGTGGAAACCGGCAGCCTGTCCCTCTACTTCAGCGCGCAGAAACTGCTGCCGGCCAAGACCCGCGTGTTCATCGACTTCATCGTCGAACGCTTCCGCGGGCAGAAGCTGGCGGAGAAGTTCAATGCCAACTGGCGACCCTGAGCCGCAGGCTGGCATTGCTTCGTATGATGGGTTTCGCTCCGCTCTACCACATCTCAGCCGGGCGTAGGGTGGAATTCGCTCTTCACTTCCACCAATGTGCCGCGCCGGAATCCAATGGTGGATCGGTAAAGCGTGATCCACCCTACGACAGCGGCATAAGGCGCAATGCCAGCCGTCAGAGATGCTCGCTACGCGCCGCGACGTGCAGGTTGCGCCCGGCACCGAGGCCGAACGCCGTGGCGGCCAGACTGATCACCACGAAGATGATCCCCACCGCGCTCCAACCCTCGGTCAGGTCATGCACCACGCCCACCATCAGCGGCCCCATGGCGGCCAGGGTGTAACCCACGCCCTGGGCCATGCCGGAAAGGTTGGCGGCCACGTGGGCATCCCGCGAGCGCAGCACAATCAGGGCCAGGGCAATGCTGAAGGTGCCGCCCTGCCCCAGGCCGAGCACCACCGCCCAGCCCCAGATACCGGACAGCGGCGCATAGAGCATGCCCAGCAGGCCAGCCAGGGTCAGGCCCATCACCAGCACCACGGCAGCGCGCTGGTCACGGCCACGGGTGGCCAGCCAGGGCGCGCCAAGGGCGCTGATCAGCTGCACCATCACCGACCCGGACAGCACCAGCCCCGCTTCCACCGCGCTAAGGCCACGGTCGATCAGGATCGACGGCAACCAACCGAACACGATGTAGGCCAGAGAGGATTGCAGGCCCATGTAGAGGGTCACCTGCCAGGCCAGCGGGTCGCGCCACAGGCCGGTCACCTTGTAGGCCTGGCGGTGGCCGTGCTGGGCCTGGCGGGTCTGGGGCAGCCAGATCAATGCGGCGAGGATGGCTGGTAACGCCCAGAAGGCCAGCGCCGGTTGCCAGGCATGGTCCATCAACTCGGCCAGCGGCACCGTGGCGCCGGCGGCCAGCGCCGCGCCCAGGCACAGGGCCATGGTGTAGACACCGGTCATCAGCCCGGCGATATGGGGGAAGTCGCGTTTGACGATGCCCGGCAGCAGCACGCCGATGATGCCGATGCTCGCCCCCGCCACCAGGCTGCCGAAAAACAGTCCCGCCACCGGGAACAGGCTGCGCAGCACGATGCCGCCAGCCAGGGTGAGGAGGATCAGCAGCACCGTGCGCTCGCTGCCCATGCGCCGCGCCAGGATGGGCGCCAGCGGCGCGAACAGGCCGAGGCAGAGCACCGGCAAGGTGGTCAGAAGGCCGGCGCCGGTGGCCGACAGGCCCGTTGCCTCGCGCACCATGTTGAGCATCGGCGCCAGGCTGGACAGCGCCGGGCGCAGGTTCAGCGCCACCATCACCAATCCCACGAGCAGCAGCCAGGAGCTGCCACGCAGCACGTGGGGTTGGGGTTCGTCGTCGGCTTCGGCGTCGATCAGCAGCTCTTCCGGCGGGCAGGCCGGCTTGGGGTCATCCATGGGGTTCGGGGCGTTCATGCAAGGCAGCTCCAATAAGGGGGCAGGTCAGATCAGCAACGCACGGTTGGCCGCTGCGGCGGCGTCCGCGTCTTGTCGTTCGATGGCATCGAGCAGTTCGCGGTGCAGGTCGAAACTCGGCTGCGGCCGCTCGGGGTCGGAGATGGTGCGCTCAAGGCCAACGCGAATCACCTGGGAGAAGTAGCGATACAGCTGGCTCAGCACTGGGTTGTGGGCGCTGTCCACCACCCGCTGATGGAAGGCCAGGTCGTGGACGATGTAGTCCTCCAGGTCCTCGTAGCCGGAACGCGCGGCGGATGCGGCCAGGGCCACGCGCAGGTCCGCGAGGTCATCCTCGGTACGACGCAGGGCGGCCAGGCGCGAGGCCTCGATCTCGATCATCCCCCGGGCTTCCAGCGCCTGCTCCACCGAACTGCGGGCCAGCGCCTGCATGGTGGCCAGGGGATCGGCACAGGCGCGCACGTAGGTGCCGTCGCCCTGGCGCACTTCCAGCACGCCGGAGAAGGTCAGCACCCGCACGGCCTCGCGCACGGTGTTGCGGCTGATGCCGATGATATCGGCCAGTTCGGGTTCGGGTGGCAGGCGCTGGCCCAGGGGCCAGGTGTCGTTGTCGATGCGCTGGCGAATCTGCTCCAGGGCGATATCCACCAGGGAGCGCTTGAGGGCGGGAGCGGACATGGCAAACATCCAATCATCCGATGAATTTGAGAAAGAAAAGGTTAGCCTGCTCACTATATCCCTGCAATCGCGGCATCCTTGCGGTTGAGGCAATAGTCATTATCTACGGGGATGATTTTTCGCCCTCCCGGTCGGTTGGTAGCCTGCACGCACTCACTCATGCACACCGGGGCCCCCCATGAAGCACGCACACATCCTTGCGCTGTCCGTAATGGCGCTGATCCTCGCCGGCTGTGCCAGCCAACCCGAACCCGAGCAACGCCCCTACACCGATGCAGAGGTGAAGCAGTTCGCCCTGGAAATGCTCAGCCGCGCCGGCCTGCCGTACGACGACTACGAGAAAGTCCGCCAGGCCCTCCTCCACCCCAAGGTGCCCGAGGCGGGGAAAGACCTGCCTAAGCAACTGCCGCGCGAGGGTTGATGCCTTCAACGAGCCCGACCGGGCTCACTGTGGGGGCGATTTCAATCGCTTAGCGGGTCGACGACCCGCCCTCGCAAAAACGCCGCACTCACAAGGTGCGGCGTTTCTCTTTTCAGGCAGTGCGTCGGTATAGCCAATTGCAGGCCCGCAGGATGCGGCAGAGCGAAGCAAAACCCATCAACCTTGCAAGCTCCCCCCTGCGAGGTGCTCATCCGCACAGTCCCGTGGATCAGGCTGGCAACGACGCCACCAGCTGATTGATTTCCACTGTCACATGCGCCAGTTCCTCATGGATGGCGAGTGCCTGCCGCACGCTGTCGGCCTCCATCACCCCTGTCGTGGCCAGGGTGAGGACGCAGGCGTAACGGTCCTTGCTGACCCGCCACACATGCAGGTCGGTGATGGTGGGGGCCGTTGGCATCGCGGCAATCACCTCGCGGATCTCTTCCACTACCGGCGCGTCCATCTCCGCATCCAGCAGCACCCGGGCGCTATCCCGCAGCAACCCCTTGGCCCAGCGCGCCACCAGCACGGCGCCCACCAGGCCCATGACTGGGTCGAGCCATGCCGCACCCCAGAACTTGCCGGCCAACAGGGCAACGATGGCAAGCACCGAGGTCGCGGCATCGGCGACCACGTGCAAGTAGGCCGAACGCAGGTTGAGGTCGTGGTGATGGGGATAGGGATGGTCGTGATGGTGATGGGCGTGCCCATGACCATGATCGTGGTGATGGTGGTCGTGGTCATCACGCAGCAACCAGGCACAGAGCAGGTTCACCACCAGCCCCAATACCGCGATGGCGATTGCTTCATCGTAGTGGATCGGCCCCGGCGACAGCAGGCGCTCCACCGACTGGAACACCATCAGGCCCGCCACCCCCAGCAGCAGGATGGCGCTGGAATAGCCGCCCAGTATCTCCACCTTCCAGGTCCCGAAGGCAAAACGCCGGTCGTGGGCCAGCTTGCGCGCGGCGGCATAGGCGAACAGCGAAAGGCCCAGCGCCAGAGCGTGGGAGCTCATGTGCCAGCCATCGGCCAGCAGCGCCATGGAGTTGAAGTACCAGCCCCCGGCGATCTCGGCCAACATCATCACCGCGGTAATCCACATCGCCAGGCGCGTCTTGCGCTCCGCCGACAGGTTGCTCTGGTGGAATTGGTGGGAGTGCACCCAGTGTTCCGGGTCACGCGTGGTCATGGCTATCATGCTCCAGAAAAATTGCCCGAATACTATACCCCAGTATACCTACCAAGGAGAAAAGCCATGGCGCATACGCTCAAAGGCAAGAAACAGCTGCTGACGCGGATACGCAAGATCAAGGGACAGGCCAGCGCCCTGGAAAGCGCGCTGGAGCAGGAAGGTGACTGCCTGGCGATCCTTCAGCAGATCGCGGCGATCCGTGGCGCGGTGAACGGCCTGATGGCCGAAGTGATGGAGGGGCATATCCGCGACCACCTGGGGGCCGAAGACCTGAGCGCCGAAGCGCGCCGCGCTGAGGTTGACCAGATCGCCACCTTGTTGCGCTCGTATATGAAGTAGCCGAAGCCACTCAGCACGATGGTTGCGCTGCTGCACGGGGCATGCCCCGTACACCCTACTGATTCGGCATTGGGATCCCCCCTACAAGGTGCGCTTGCGCCACACGCTCGCAAGCCAGGGCTGCTGCTCCCGTGGCAGGCCGGTTGGACGGTAGTAGTGCTCCAGGGCTTCGAAGCCCGCCTCTTCCAGCAGTGCCTTCCAGCTCTCGTAGTCGTGCCAGGAGCCGTAGCGGCTGCCGCTCCAGCCTTCATCGTTCTCGCCACGGGGGTTGGAGCTGAAGAGCACGCCGCCGGGCTTCAGGGTGCCGCAGAGCTGGCGCAGGACGCGAGGCAGTTCCTGGCGCGGGACGTGGAACAGGCTGGCATTGGCGAAGATGCCGTCGAAACGAGCGGCTGGCAGGTCGAGGTTCAGGAAATCCTGGTGCCAGACCTCGCAACCGGAGTCGGCACGGGCCATGGCGACGAAGCTTTCCGCGCCGTCCAGGCCGATGGCCTTGTGGCCCAGCCGGGTGAAGGCAGCGAGGTCGCGACCGGGGCCGCAGCCGAAGTCGAGGATGGTGAAAGGCGCCCCGCCCCGGATATGCCGTAGCAACGCCTCGATGTTCTGGCTCACGTCGTGATCGCGGGTGCCTTCGCGGAATCCTTCGGCGTTGCGGTTGTAGTCGTCGAGGGTGGCGGCGGTGATGCTGGCGAGGTCTTCAGGTTGCAGGGGCATGGGCTGCTCTGTGCGGTTTGTTGCAGGAAGGTGAATTCTACGCCTCGCATGCCAGCAACAACGCCGGACGCCGCCTATCTTTCTGAAGATGTTTTCCCTAGAAGGATTCGGAAATGGCGGCTTCCGGCAAGAAAATGGGCCTGACCGGGCTTACGACCCTGGTGGCGGTGAACATGATGGGCTCGGGCATCATCATGCTGCCGTCCAGCATGGCGCAGCTGGGGGCGATCTCCCTGTTGTCCTGGGTGATCACCGCGGTGGGCTCCATGGCCATCGCCTACTGTTTCGCCCAGTGCGGCATCTTCTGCGCGCGTTCGGGCGGGATGTCCGCCTACACGGAAGAAGCCCACGGCAAGTCGGCCTTCTTCCTCTGTTCCTATCTCTACTTCCTCTCCCTGGCCATCGGCAACGTGGCCATCGCCATTTCCGCCGTGGGCTATCTCACGCCCTTCATCCCCTGGCTCGGCACCGGCGCCGTGCCGCTGTTCATTGGTGCAGTGGCACTCATCTGGCTGACCACCCTGGCCAACTTCGGCGGTCCGAAGATCACCGGGCACATCGGTTCGATCACCGTCTGGGGCGTGATCATCCCGGTGGCCGGACTGTCGGTGATCGGCTGGTTCTGGTTCGATGCCAACACCTTCGACGCTGCCTGGAACCCCAACGGAATCGCCATGAGCGACGCCATCACCCAGAGCATTCCACTCACCCTCTGGGCGTTCCTCGGCATGGAGTCGGCGGCGCAAAACTCCGACGCCGTGGAGAACCCCAAGCGCAACGTGCCGCTGGCCTGCCTGCTGGGCACCCTGGGCGCGGCAGTGATCTACGTGCTGTCCACCTCAGTGATCATGGGCATCGTGCCCAACCCCGAGCTGGCCAACTCCAGCGCGCCCTTCGCCTTCGTCTACGCGAAGATGTTCAACCCGCTGGTGGGCGATGTGATCATGGCGCTGGCGGTGATGGCCTGCGTCGGCTCGCTGCTGGGCTGGCAGTTCACCCTGGCGCAGACCGCCAAGGTCACCGCCGACCAGCAGATGTTCCCGGCGCTGTTCGCCAAGGTCACCCTGCTCGGCGCGCCCATCGCCGGGCTGGTGGCCAACGCGGTGCTGCAGAGCGCCATGGCGGTGTCGACCATCTCGCCCAATGCCTCGGAACAGTTCGGCAAGCTGGTGAACCTGGCGGCGGTGACCAACATCGTCCCCTACATCACCTCGCTGTCGGCGCTGCTGGTGATCATGCAGAAAGCCGGGGTGACGGGTTACCCGCACCACCGCAACGTCGTGGTGCTGATCATCGCCATGGCCTACAGCTTCTACGCGCTCTACGCGTCCGGGACCGAGGCGGTGTTCGGCGGCATGATCGTCACCGCAGTGGGCTACCTGATGTTCGGTTACATCGCCGACCGCTTCCTCGAAGAACGCGCCGCGAAGGTCCGCGCCCTTGGCCTGGAGGACAACGCATGAGCCCGAAAGCGCTGGCCTCGCTGCCACTGTTGCTGACCCTGCTGCTGCCGTCGCTGGCCCCGGCTCAGACCCTGGACCGCATCCGTGCCAGCGGCACCTTCACCCTCGGCTACCTGCCGGACCAGCCGCCCTTCTCGTCCGCCGAGGGCGAAGGCGCATCCGGCTACACCATCGACCTCTGCCAACAGGTCGCCGACCAGATCCGCAGCCAGCCAGGGCTGTCCTCGCTCAAGGTGCGCTTCGTGCCCCTGGCGCCAGACAAGGCGCTGGACGTGGTGCAAGGCGGTGGCGTGGACCTGCTCTGCAGCCCCATGGTGGAAACCCTGAAGCGCCGCCAGAGCGTGTCCTTCTCCCTGCCGGTGTACACCGCCGGGATCGGCGTCGTAGTGCGCAAGGAAGCCCCTGTTTCCCTGGTGAAGGTGCTCAACGGTGAGGTGGAGCAGACCGGCCCCACCTGGCGCGCCACCCTCAATCGCGGCCTGGCCGCCCACAGCTTCGCGGTGCAGAGCGGCTCACTGGTGGAAACCTGGGCGCGGGAGAAGCTGCGCCTGCTGAAGGTACTGGTGACCCTGGAAACCGTGGCCAGCCCGGCCGAAGGCGTGGAACAGGTGGCCAACGGCAAGGTGGACGCCTTCTTCGCCGACCAGATGATGCTGCGCAGCCTGGTGGCACAAGAAACCGCCAACACCCACCTGATGGTGCTGGACCGCCGCTTCGAGTTCGAGCCGGTGGCCCTGGCGCTGGCCCGTGACGACGAGGACTTCCGCCTGGTGGTGGATACCGCGCTGAGCCAGGTCTATCGATCCGGCGCCATCGTGCCGCTCTACAGCCAGTACTTCGGCGCCCCCGGCGAGCTGGACCAGACCCTGTTCAAGGTGTATTCGCGTCCCTGAAGGGCGGCGAATTCGAGCGCAAGCGACGGAGTGCCCCGGCGCTTGCGCCTGCCTATGCTCGGCGCCCATCACAGAACAGGGGCACGGACATGAAAGCCATCGACAGCCTGGACTGGCCACGCATCGAGGCGGACCTTGATCGCGACGGCTGGGCCCTGGTCCGCCAACTGCTGGACCCGCGTGAATGCGGGGCGCTGGTCGACCTGTACGACGAGCAGGAGCGATTCCGCTCGCGCATCCGCATGGCCAACCACGGATACGGCCAGGGCGAATACCAGTACTTCGACTACCCGCTACCGCCACTGGTGGCCACCCTGCGCACCCGCCTCTATCCGCGCCTGGCACCGTTGGCCAACCTCTGGCACGAGCGCCTGGGCCTGGAAGGCAGCTTTCCCGCCGAACACGCCGACTTCCTCCAGCGCTGCCACGCCGCCGGCCAGCTGCGCCCTACCCCGCTGCTGCTGCGCTATGTCGAAGGCGACTACAACTGCCTGCACCAGGACCTCTATGGCGAACAGGTCTTCCCGCTGCAGTTGGCGGTGCTGCTGTCCGAGCCTGGCCGCGACTTCGAGGGCGGCGAGTTCGTCGTCACCGAGCAGCGCCCGCGCATGCAATCGCGGGTGCAGGTGGTGCCCCTGGGCCTTGGCGATGGTGTGTTGTTCGCGGTGAACTTCCGCCCGGCGCACGGCCTGCGCGGCTTCCACAGGGTTCGTCTGCGCCACGGCGTCAGCAAAGTGGGGGCCGGCAGGCGGCATACGTTGGGGGTGATTTTCCATGACGCGCTCTGAACGAATTCGACCGCAAGAGTCGGGATGCACGCCCCCGGCCGGCCGCATACTCTCTGCCATGACCGAACAGAAAGCGGAGAGCACCATGAAGCCCGCAGCCATGACCGCCATCGAACAGGACCCGCGCTGGGCCGCCGTGCAGGCACGCGACCCGGCCGCCGACCGGCAGTTCGTCTACGCGGTGAAGACCACCGGCATCTACTGCCGCCCCAGCAGCCCGACCCGCCTGCCGCGTCCGGAGAACGTGGAGTTCTTCGACAGCGCCGAGCAGGCCGAAGCCGCCGGCTACCGCCCCAGTCGCCGCGCCGCAGCCAGCATCACCCACGTGGCCGAGCAGCATGCAGCCCTGGTTTCAGCCGCCTGCCGGCAGATCGAAATGGCCGAGGAAGTGCCTGGCCTGGAGGCCCTGGCCGAATCGGCGGGCATGAGTGCCTCGCATTTCCACCGGGTGTTCAAGGCGGTAACCGGGCTGACCCCCAAGGCCTATGCCCGCGCTCGCCGCGCCCGCAAGGTGCGCGACCAGCTCGGCCCGGGCGTCTCGGTAACCGAGGTGATCTACGACGCCGGCTTCAACTCCAACAGCCGCTTCTACGCCGACTCGACCCAGGTGCTGGGCATGAAGCCGGCCGACTACCGTGCTGGCGGTGCCAACAACGAGATCCGCTTCGCCCTGGGCGAATGCTCCCTGGGCCACTTCCTGGTGGCGCAGAGCGGCGTCGGCGTTTGCGCCATTCTCCTGGGCGACGACCCGGATGCCCTGCTGCGGGACCTGCAGGACAAGTTCCCACGCGCACGCCTGATCGGCGGCGACAGCGGTTTCGAGCAACTGGTGGCCAAGGTCATCGGCTTCATTGAAGCCCCCAGGCTGGGCCTGGACCTGCCGCTGGACGTTCGCGGCACGGCCTTCCAGGAACGGGTCTGGCAGGCCCTGCGGGAGATTCCGCCGGGCAGCACCGCGAGCTATGCGCAAATCGCCGAGCGCATCGGCTCGCCCCGCGCCGTACGCGCCGTGGCCCAGGCCTGCGCGGCCAACAGCCTGGCGGTGGCCATCCCCTGCCACCGGGTGGTCCGCAGCGACGGCAACCTCTCCGGCTATCGCTGGGGCGTGGAACGCAAGCGCCGTCTGCTGGAGCTCGAGGCCGAGAGGTGAAAACCTGGACACTGCTGGGAGCGGATGGGAGGTCATATGCCAGCCCCGCCCCCGGAACCCTGGGTGGGCACCGCAAGTCGCGCATCTACGGCCGCCTCGACTGCCCCACCGCCCTACGCGCCATCGCACGGGGTGGGTATGCGAGAGAGCGGGTGTTCTTTCTCGATGAAGCCACCGCACGGGCGGCGGGGTATCGGCCTTGTGCACGGTGCATGAAGGAGGCGTATCGGGAGTGGAAGGCAACCTGACTTGTAGGGGCGAATTCATTCGCCAAGCAGGCCGAAGGTCTGCCCTGCAAACTCCGCAAAGGGGCAGCTGCGCCGCCCTTGGCGATTGAAATCGCCCCCACAAGAAAGCGATCCCCTTCCGCGTCGCCCGATGGCAGGTTCTGAGCACCCTGTGGGGGCGAATTCATTCGCTAAGCAGGCCGAAGGTCTGCCCTGCGGACTCCGCAAGGGGACAGCTGCGCCGCCCTTGTCGATTGAAATCGCCCCCACAAACAAGCGATTCCCTCTCGCGTTGCCCGATAGCAGGTTCTTAGCCCCCACAAACTACTGCGCGACCACCACTGTCCCACCTTCCCGCGCCGCCTGGGCGATGGCTTCGACCACCCGCAGGTTTTGCAGCCCGTCGCGCACACTCACCAGCGGCTCCGCTTCACCACGGATGACCTGGCAGAAATGCTCCAGCTGCCGTGCCAGCGGGTCTTCGCGCAACAAATCGGCCACTTCACAGCTGAACGGCTTCCACCAGGAGCGATCCTCCGGCTGGTCGTAGCACTTCAGGCGCATGGTGGGCACAGCCAGGGAACCGCCGGTGCCAGCGATGAGGTAGCAGTCTTCGTCGTCGTAGCTCGGGTAGTCACGGTTCTCCTGCGAGGTCTGCTCCCAGCTGCGGGCCGAGGCGGCAGTGTCGGAGAGCAGGAAGCTGCCCAGGGCGCCGCTGGCAAAGCGCAGGCTGATGGACACTGTGTCCTCCACCGGAAAACCCCGGGTGGCATTGGAAGCCAGGGCCTGTACGGCGACTATCTCGCCGCACAGTGAGCGCAGGTTGCCGATTTCGTGGATCAGGTTGATCAGCACCGGCCCACCTCCCGCCTGGCGGCGCCAGGGCGCGACGTCGAAGTAGTCGTCCGGCTTGTAGAACAGCGCGCTGCCCATCACCGCCACCAGGTTGCCCAGGCGCCCCTCGCGAATGATGGATCGCGCCCGCTCGAGGATCGGGCTGTGGGCACGGTGGTGGCCCACCAGCAGCGGCACTTTCGAGCCTTGCGCGGCCGCCAGAAGGCGCTCGCCGGCTTCCAGCGTGTGGGCCACCGGTTTCTCGATCAGCGCCGGCACCCCCGCTTGCAGGCAAGTCAGGGCCTGCTCCACATGAAGCTGGTTGGGGGTGGCGAGGATGATGCCGTCGGGGCGTCCGGCTTCGAACAGCGCCTCCAGCGAAGGGAACAGCGGCAGGCCGGCGCGCTGCGCCACGGCTTCGGCGGCAGGAGCCGGGTCTACCAGGGCGACGGGGTCGCAGGAGGCGCTGGCCTGGAGGAGTTCGAGGTGGCGCTGGCCGATCAGGCCGGCGCCGGCAATGGCGATGCGGAGGCTGCTCATGTCGTTCGATCGATTCCGGTGGGAGGAAGGTCGATCGAGAGACTAATATTCACTATCCAATCAATAATCAGCCCCCATGAAAAATAAGAATGCGCTTTTAGCGAATAATGACCCCTTCCTCCGCGACCTCCTGCTGTTCTGCACCGTGGCGCGGCGCTCCAGCTTCGTCGCCGGCGCGACCGAGCTGGGCATCTCACCCGCCCATGTCAGCAAGCGCATTGCGATGCTGGAGGAGTCCCTCGGGGTCAAGCTGTTCAACCGCACCACACGGCGGGTGAACATCACCGCCGATGGCGAGGCGGCCTTCCTCTGGGCGCAGAAAATCCTCGAAGACGTGGAAGGCATGGTGGAGGCGCTTTCGGGCCTGAAGGGCGAACCGCGCGGCGTGCTGCGCCTGGCCACCAGTCTGCGCCTGGGGCGGGACTACGTGTCGCCGGTGCTGTCGCTACTGCGCCAGCGCCATCCGGGGCTGGAGGTCTGGCTGGAACTGCTGGACCGGCGGGTGGACCTGATCGGCGAGAACTTCGACATCGATCTGCGCGTGGGCGAGGTGCACGAGCCGCACCTGATCGCCCACAAGATCGCCGAGAGCTACCGCATGCTCTGCGCCGCACCGTCCTACCTGGCCCGACGCGGGCAGCCGCGCACCCTGGCCGACCTCGCGCAACACGACTGCCTGCTGTTCCGCGAACGCGAACTGGGGTTCGGCGTCTGGCGCCTGTCCGGCCCGAATGGCGAGGAAACGGTGAAGGTCACCGGCCCCATGGCTTCCAATCACAGCGACGTGGTGCGCCAGTGGGCCCACGAGGGCCACGGGGTGATCATGGCATCGGTCTGGGATGCCGCCCCGAGCATCCGCGCCGGCAAGCTGGTGCGCGTGCTGTCGGCCTACCAGCAGAGCGCCGATGTCTGGGCGGTGACGGCCGCGCGGTCCTCGGGTTCGGCCAAGGTGAAGCTCTGCATCGACTTCCTCAAGGAGCAGCTCGCCGAGGGGCCCCACGCGCTGGACACCCGCCTCTGAGCGGGTCGACAAGCCCGCCATCCTTGGCTAGACCTCCAGGCATGTGGTCCCGCCTGTTGCGGGGCAGTCCCTGGCAGGAAGCACCGACGTGACGCTGAGTCCCCTGGATACCCTTCTCCTGGCCGCCCTCGCCCTGCTGCTCGGGCGCCTGGTCAACCGCCTGATCCCCCTGCTGTCGCGCTACAACATCCCCGAACCCATTACCGGCGGCCTGTTGTTCGCCATCGCCCTGGCCATTGCCGGCGCGGTCAGCGACTTCAACGTGGAATTCGACACCACCATGAAACCGGCCCTGCTGCTGGCGTTCTTCTCCGCAGTGGGGCTGTCGGCGGACCTGGCCATGCTCAAGCACGGCGGCAAGCGCCTGCTGATGTTCGTCATCGCCCTGATCCCCTTTCTGTTCCTGCAGAACATCCTCGGCATCCTGGTCGCCTGGGGCCTGGACATGCACCCGCTGATGGGCCTGGTGGGCGGCACCATCACCCTGGTCGGTGGTCATGGCACCGGGGCGGCCTATGCCGAGCGCTTCGCCGAGGTGAACAACCTGCAGGCGATCATGGAACTGTCGATGACCTCCGCCACACTTGGCCTGGTGGCCGGCGGCATCATCGGCGGGCCGCTGGCGCAATGGCTGATCAAGCGCCACAAGCTGGCGGGCAGCGGCCCCACCGGCGAGCATCACGAGATCACCGGCGAAACGGCCCCACCGGTCACCGCCAGCACCTTCCTCAATGTGCTGGCGGCCACCATGGCGGCCCTGGTGGGCGGTCAGTTCCTGGCGGGGATATTCGGCGAAGGCGCTGTGACCCTGCCGAGCTTTCTCTGGTGCCTGCTGTTGGGCGTGGTGATCCGCAACGTCCTGCCGCTGGTGGGAGTGCGGCTGAACGACGGCGCCATCGACCTGATGGCGTCGGTCACCCTGTCGCTGTTCCTGGTGATCACCATGATGGCGCTGAGCCTGGGCCATGTGGCCAGCGTGGCCGGGCCGTTGCTGGTGATGCTGATCGCCCAGTCGGCCCTGGCCATGCTCTACGGCGCCTGGGTGGTCTACCGCTACACCGGCCGCGACTACGAAAGCGCCGTGCTCTCGGCGGCCTTCTGCGGTTTTGCCATCGGCGCCACGGCCACCGCCGTCGCCAACATGCAGGCCATCGCCCACAAGTACGGCCCGGCGCCGGAGGCCTTCATCGTCGCGCCGCTGGTGGGTGCCTTCCTCATCGACCTGCTCAACGCACTGGTACTCACGGGCTTTCTCGCACTGCCGGGAATGGGAGGTTGACCATGCTGCGCACCCTCCTCATCGCCCTCCTCGCCCTGACCGTCACCGCCTGTTCCCGTGGTCCCGACCAGGCGACGCTCGAAACCGAAGTGCAACAACGCCTGAAGCAGGCCTTTGGCAGCGGCGTGCTCAGCCTTGCCGAGCTGAGCCGGCGCGGTTCAGCCCGGGACGCCAACGCGCCGGATGGCGAGAAACGCCTGGTGATCTACTTCGACAGCACGCTGAAAGTGGAGCGCGACCAGGATTTCGGCTCCTGGGATTCCCCCGGCGTCGCCAGCCTGATCAGCGCCCTCGGTGCCGGGCCGCGCGGGCTGTCCGGCATCCGCAACGAAGGCAACAAACAGGGCGACCTGCTGAGCGCCCACGGCAGCCTGATTTACCGCGAGACGGACAGCGGCTGGGTGGCCGTCGTGCCCCAGGGCTTCAAGGCGCCGCCCGCGCCCGAGACCATCGAGCCCGGCGTGGGGCAGACCCGCGAACAACTGGTGGCCGCCATCGGCACCGCGCTGAACCTGGCCCCAGGCGGTACCGGGACGAAGGAGCGGGCCATCATCGCCGACGAGCTGAGCCGCTCGCTGAACAATATCCAGAGCCGCCTGAGCCGGCTTCAGAAAGGCTACCCGTTGGCGGGTGGCCCGGCGTCCGGCCAGTACGCGCGGCTGGCCCAGGCCATGGCCAGCCTGATGCGGCCCAAGGGCCTGCAACTGACGCCGCTGACGACAGAAGGCGGCCTCGACAATCTGCGCATGTTGCGTCGGGGTGACGTGGTAGTGGCCCTGTCCCAGAGCGACATGGCGCAGTTGGCGGTGAGCGGCAGCGGCCCCTTCACCGAGGGCGGCCCCTACACCGGGCTACGCGCCCTGGCCAGCCTCTATCCCGAGCCTGTGCATGTGCTGGTACGCGGCGATAGCCCCATCCATGACCTGGCGGGCCTGCGCGGCAAACGGGTCAACCTCGGCCAGCCGGGCTCGGCCTCGCGGGACACCGCCGTCGCCGTGCTGGCGGCCCATGGCCTCGGCACGGCGGACCTGGCCGATGCCACCAGCCTGGACCTGCAACAGGCACTGACCGCCATCCGCGACGGCAACCTGGACGCCACTCTGCAAGTGATCGGCGCCCCCGCCGACAGCATCCGCGCCGCCAGCGAAGCCATGCAGCTGCGCCTGCTGCCGCTGGAGGAGTCGGCCATCCGCCAACTGGAAACCAGTCGCCCCGGCACCTTCGCCGCCCAGGTGGCCGCCGCGACCTATCCCAACCAGACGGCGCCGGTGCCCACCATTGCGGTGAGCGCGCTCCTGCTGTGCGACGAACAATTGAGTGCGGGCGAAGCCGAACAACTGGTGCAACAACTCTTCGCCCCGGACAACGACTGGCTGGCGGCCGGCAGTATCCAGGGCGAGCAGCTATCGAAGGCCAACGCCCGGCGCGGGCTGGCGATTCCACTGCATGAAGGGGCATTGAAGGCGTTGGAGAAGCCCTGACTGTCCGCATACTTCTGTGGGGGTGAATTCATTCGCGAATTGAACGGGCACCGAGCTGGCCGGCTCCCCCTCACCCCAACCCTCTCCCCTAGGGAGAGGGAGCTGTCCGTGCAATCCTGAAAGCCCGCGCGCTTCCTGTAGGGGCGAATTCATTCGCCAAGGGACGCGTAGCGGCCCCGTAGGTTGGTCCGAGTCCACGAGGCCCAACGCACCACGACACAGGCGCCGCAGCGTTGGGTTTCGCTGCGTTCTACACCAACCTACGAAAGCTCCTTCGCCCTGACAGGGCCGGACTACGGCACGTAATCACTCTCCATCACATCGCGATAGGCCGTGGCGAAGGCTTTCCAGTCTTCATCGGGCATGGGTTTGCGGTGCTGCTTGAACAGCTCGTAATCGTGCTTGGATGCGCTGTAGGCCGTGAGGCGGTGGTTGCTCTTGGCCAGGCCCAGCAGAGCGATCTCCACCTTCCTGTCCCGCTCGCCGCTGACCTTGACGAAGATGTTCTTTGGATACAGCCGGCCATGCTCCCAGCCCGCCCGGTGCATGCGGCCGATGGTGTTGGCCAGTTGCTGAATCATCTGTTGGCGCAGGTCGGCCGATTCCGGCTGGGCGTACCACTCTTCGAGGCTGATGAAGCCATCGAGGCTCTCGGTCACCAGCAACGCCTGCCATTCAGTGTCGGTCTTGCGCGCGGCACTGAACACCACCTTGGGCACGCGGATGCCCAGCTGGGCCAGGGCCTGCAGCGCCTTCATCTCATGCAGGATGGTGGGCTCACCGAAGGGATGAACAAGATCGCGGTGGAAGTGGTTGATCTGCCGCTTGCTGTACAACACCTGGCCATCCGGCGCGTGAAGGCGCTGGATGCCGCTTTCACCGCTCAGGAGCTGGTCCTGGGAATCGAACCACTCGCCATAGGTATCCCACCATTTGTCGAAGCTGCCTTCCGAAGCGCCGTTGTCGTGCCTGAACCACTGGGTGTTCATGAGAGCACCTCCTCGTGAAGCACCATCGCTCCACCGGGCTACTGCCGAGGCAACCCGACCAGGGCCGCCGCCTGGGGCCGGCCGGGCCCCTGGATTCACGTTAGCGCCCTTTTGCCAACTTTGCCGGCGCGTTCCCAGACACCTGGGGGTCGAATCCAGACAACTCCCGGCACAGCATTAGACCTATGGTGGCGGACCTTTCATCAGATCGTTTGGAGCTGAAATGTCCGACTTCATCACCGTTCTGCGCGAGACCTGCCCTACCCCCGTGCTGGACGCCACCAAGTGGAAGCGCATCGGCGGCGATCCGCACACCGTGAACCTCAACGCCTACCTGTCGAAGGACGGCAGCAAGATCATGGGCACCTGGATCTGCACCCCCGGCAAGTTCGAGGTGAACTACGAGAAGTGGGAGTACTGCCACTTCCTGGACGGCTACTGCATCATCACGCCCGAAGGCGAGGCACCCAAGCACCTGAAGGCCGGCGATGTGTTCGTGATCGAGCCGGGCATGAAAGGCACCTGGGAAGTGGTGGAGACGGTGCGCAAATACTTCGTGTTTGCCTGACCTGCAAGCACAAATTCGTTCGCGAATGAGCGGATTTCGAGTCGGCCTATGGCTACCCTCACCCCAACCCTCTCCCAGAGGGAGAGGGAGCTTTCCGAGCCGGCCTGGAAGTCCGGACGCGTCCTGTGGGAGCGAATTCATTCGTGCAACAAAAAGGCCGGGCATTTGCCCGGCCTTTTGCATTCAATTTGCCGATCAGGCCTTGTAACGATCCGCCGCGGACGAGCGCGACAGATTTGGCGCCATATGGAAGCGTGCGGCGGTGAAGCGGTCCCAGTCTTCCTTTTCCGGCAGCGAGGGGATGGTCACCAGTTCGCCCTGGTCCAGGCCGGCCAGTGCGGCGTCCACCATCTCGCCCACGTCCATGAGAATCTCTTGCGGGATGTTCTCGATACCGGTGCCCGAGCGTTCCCAGATTTCGGTGCGGGTCGCGCCCGGCAGCACCACCTGCACGCGTACGCCCTTGTCCTTCACTTCCGAATTCAGCGACTGGCTCAGGTTCAGCACGAAGGCCTTGGTGCCACTGTAAGTGCCGTTGAACATTTCCGGCGCGAGAGCCAGCACCGAGGCGATGTTGATGATGGTGCCGCGCCCCTGGGCGACGAAGTTGGCGGCAGCGGCGGCGGCCAGATGGGTCACGGCCACCACGTTGAGCTGGATCATCGCGTCGAAGCGGTCCAGGTCGGTGTCCAGCAGGCTGCCGCTGATGGCCACGCCGGCGTTGTTCACCAGCACGCTGATGGCGGCGTCGCTGCGCAGGCGCTGGGCCACGCGGCTGAGGTCGGTCTTGTCGGTCAGGTCGGCCTTCAACACTTCCACCTTCACCCCCGCCTGTTCGCGCAGCTGAGCGGCCAGGGCTTCCAGGCGGTTCTGGTCACGGGCGACCAGCAGCAGGTCATGGCCCCGTTCGGCCAGGCGCTTGGCATAGGTGGCGCCAATGCCGGTGGATGCGCCAGTGATCAGGGCAACGCCTTGGTGCTTCTGTTCGCTCATGGATCTATCTCCGGGGAAAGGGCTTGGGGTTCCAAGCGATGGGCTTAAATTACACTCGTAATATTACGAGTGCAATATATCTTCGCCAACCGTTCGTCGTCAGGTCTCTGTGGTGCTGAATCGTTGTAGGGCGATCTCAATCGCCAAGGGTTGCGAAGCGACCCCAAGGGGCAGGCCACCAGAATCCCGCCATAAAAAACGGCGCGCGGGCAGCAATCCCGGGCGCCGTAAAACTGCCTAGCAGCTGTGGTGTCGGACCGCCGGCCCTGGTCGCCGGCAGTCCGTAGTGGGCGTCAGAGACGTCCCAGCTCCTGCGCGGTGCGATCCACCGCAATCTTGGTCTTGCTCACCAGCTCGTCGATCTCGGCACGGGTGGCCACCAGGGCCGGCGCCATGATCATGCGACCCAGGGTGGAGCGGATGATCAGCCCTTCCTCGAAGCCGATGGTGCGGCAGCGCCAGGCGATGTCGTTCTCATTGGCGAAGCGCTTGCGGGTGGCCTTGTCCTCGGCCAGCTGCAGGGCAGCGACGAAGCCAGTGCCCTGGATATCACCCACCAGCGGGTGGTTGCCGAAGACTTCACGCAGGCACCGCTGCAGGTAGGGGCCGGTGTCGTTCTTCACCTGGGTCACCACGCCTTCGTCACGCAGCGCCTTGAGGTTGGCGATGGCCACGGCCGCCGCCACCGGATGGCCGGAATAGGTCAGGCCGTGGGCGAACACGCCGCCCTGCTCCACCAGCACTTCCGCCATGCGCTTGCTGAGGATCAGGCCGCCCATGGGGATATAGCCCGAGGTCAGGCCCTTGGCGATGGACAGGGTGTCCGGCTCGAAGCCGAAGTGCTGGTGGGCGAACCATTCGCCGGTACGGCCGAAGCCGCCGATCACTTCATCGGCACACAGCAGCACGTCGTACTTGCGGCAGATGCGCTGGATTTCCGGCCAGTAGCTTTCCGGCGGGAAGATCATGCCGCCGGCGCCCTGGAAGGGTTCGGCGACGAAGGCGGCCACCTTGTCGGCGCCCAGTTCGAGGATCTTCTCTTCCAGTTGGCGGGCGGCGCGCAGGCCGAACTCTTCCGGCGTCAGGTCGCCGCCGTCGGCAAAGTAGTACGGCTCGTCGATGTGGGCGATGTCCGGCAGCATGCCGCCCATTTCGTGCATGAATTTCATGCCGCCGAGGGCCGTGGCGCCCAGGGTGGAGCCGTGGTAGCCGTTCCAGCGGCCGATCATGATCTTCTTCTCGGGCTTGCCGAGGATCTGCCAGTAGCGGCGCACGGTGCGGATCAGCACCTCGTTCGCCTCGGAGCCGGAGTTGGTGTAGATGGCGTGGCTGTAGTGGCCCGGCAGCAGGCTGAACAGCAGTTCCGACAGTTCCACCACCGCAGGGTGGGTGGTGTGGAAGAACATGTTGTAGTACGGCAGCTGCTCCAGCTGACGGGTAGCGGCAGCGGTGAGGTCCTTGCGGCCGTAGCCGAGGTTGGTGCACCACAGGCCGGACATGCCATCGAGGTAGCGCTTGCCGTCGTTGTCCCAGAGATGGAGGCGCTCGCCGCCAACGATCACCCGAGGCCCTTCGGCGTTCAGCGCCTTCTGGTCGAGGAAGGCATGGATGTGGTGGGCCGCATCGGATGCCTGGTAGTCACGGGTTTCGCGTTGGGCCTGGAATTGAGCGTTCATTGTTAGGGGTCTCCTCGTCCCGGTATTCAGTGGTACTGATGCTGGCCGAAGCCGCCGGGCAGCGAAATTACTAAATTTGTCTTCGGGCTATACGAAAAAGCTGCCCTGCCCGCCAGACACCCTGGCGCCCGCCACCTGGCGGGGCGCAGGGCCGACGGACAGACGCGTGGGCGACGAACAGCACGCCGCCCGGCCATGGGCCTCAGTGAGGCTCTTCCATCTCGTTGTGCAGCAGGCCGAGGATCTCCCGCTTCATCTCGATGAACTGGCGCTCCATCACCATGTCCATGTCGCGTGGGCGCGGCATGGGCACATCCATTTCGCGCTTGATCCGCCCCGGTCGCGCGCCCATCACGTAGACCCGGTCGCCCAGCAGGATGGCTTCGTCGATGTCGTGGGTGACGAACACCACGGTCTTCTTGCTGTGCTCCCACACCCGCAGCAGCAATTGCTGCATCTGCATGCGGGTCTGGCTGTCGAGGGCACCGAAGGGTTCGTCCATCAGCAGGATCTGCGGGTCGTTGGCCAGGGCGCGGGCGATGGCCACGCGCTGCATCATGCCGCCGGAGAGCTGCTTGGGATAACGGTCGGCGAACTGCGTCAGGCCCACCTCGTTGAGGTAGAAGTCGACGATCTCCTCACGCTCGGCGTTGACCATGCCCTTGCGCTTCAAGCCGAACTCGATGTTCTGCCGCACGCTGAGCCAGGGGAACAGCGTGTAGCTCTGGAACACCATGCCGCGGTCGGCGCCCGGCCCTTCCACTCGCTTGCCACCGACGTAGATTTCACCCGAGGTGGGTTCGGCCAGCCCGGCGGTGAGGTAGAGCAGGCTCGACTTGCCGCAGCCGGATGGCCCCACCAGCACGGCGAACTGCTGGTCCGGCACGCTGAGCGAAACGTTCTCCAGGGCGGTGAAGGTCTGGCCATCCGGGGTGTTGTAGCGCAGGCAGACCTGTTCCACCCGCAGCCGGTCCTGCTGGTTTCCGGTTGCCGCCTGATTGACGGCCGCGTCTCTGTGCATTGCGGTTACTGAGCCCATGAGGCCACCTTCAGTCGGAGCAGACGGAACAGTTGATCGGTCACCAGGCCGAGCAGGCCGATGATGGCGATGGCGAGGAAGATCACGTCCACCTGGAAGCCGCGCATGGCCTTCAGGCTGATGTAACCCAGGCCGCTACTGGCCGCGACCAGCTCGGCCACCACCAGGTAGGTCCAGGCCCAGCCCATGGTCACCCGCAGGGTATCCAGCACGCCGGGCAAGGATGCCGGGCCGAGCACGTGGAAGATCACATCGCGACGGTTGGAGCCCAGGGTGTAGGAGGCGTTGATCAGGTCCTTGGAAACGCCCTTGGAGACGTCGGCGATCATCACCAGTTGCTGGAAGAACACGCCGAAGATGATCACCGTCACCCGCTGCTCCAGGCCGATGCCGATCCACAGGATGAACAGCGGTACGAAGGAGGTCACCGGCAGGTAGCGAATGAAGTTGACCAGGGGTTCGAGGAAAGCCTGGACGATGCGGAAGCTGCCCATCAGGAGCCCCAGCGGCACCGCCACCAGGGACGACAGGATGAAGCCGATCAGCACCACTTCGACGCTGGCCAGCACGTGCTTGCCGAGGGTGCCGTCGGCGGCCAGTCGCCCGGCCGCCTCCAGCACCGCGCCCGGTGTCGGCAGGAACATCGACGGTACCAGTCCGCCGTAGGACAATCCGGCCCACAGGCCCAGCACCAGCAGCCAGCCGAGAGCGCTGGCGCTGAGGATCAGCTGCGCCGGCAGGTCGACTTTCGGGGTCAGGCAGCGGCTGAACCAATTCTGCTTGGAAGTCATGACGGTCTCCGCTCAAGGGGTGACGAACCGGGTATCGACCAGGTCGTCGAAGCTGACGGCAAAGGGCTTGCCTTGCAGGCTGCTCCAGGTTTCGTTGGCCAGGCGGATCACCTCCTGGATCTGCCCCGGCTTGCCGGGCGTACCCAGCAGTGCCTCGCTCATGGCCTGGTCGTAGAAGCGCACGCCCTTGGCGGCATTGGCCAGCTCGGCCGGGTCGGAGAGATAGCCGCCGACGCCCTTGGCCATGATCTCGTAGGCCTTCTCGGGGTTGTCGCGGGTGAACTGCACGGCCTTGTACAAGCCCTTGACCAGCGCCTTCACATCCTCCGGCTGCTTCTCGATCACATCGCAGGACAGGGCCACCACGTCGACGATCACGCCGGGCGTCTCGGTGCTGTCGATCAGCACCTTGCCCTCGCCCTTCTGGCGCACCATCGACAGGTGCGGCTCCCAGGTCACGGCGGCGGGCACGCGGCCGGCGATGAAGGCGGTCGCGGCGTCGTCGGCGGTCATGTTCTGCACGTCCAGGTCGGCCATGCTCATGCCGTTGTGCTTGAGCAGATAGGACAGCCAGAACTGCGAGACGGAGCCTTCGTTGACCGCCACCGACTGGCCCTTCAATTCCTTCAGGCTGGTGACCTTGTCGCCCACCAGCACGCCGTCGCCGCCGTAGCTGTCGTCGAGTGCGGCCACAGCCTTGAAGCAGAATTCGCCGGAGCGGTACTTGAGCACTTCGTCGATGGTCGAGGCCGAGCCGGAGAGCTGGCCGGACGCCTGGGCGGCCATGTACATCGAGGCCTCTTCCATGGTGGTCAGCTCGACGTCCAGGCCCTGCTCCTTGAAGAAGCCGAGATCGCGGGCCAGGTACAGGGTGCCGTAGCCAACCCAGGTGGTATGGCCGATGGACAGGGTGCCAGCCTGCGCGCCAGTGGCGACGCCTGCGGCCAGGGCGGTGTAGCAAAGGGGTTTGGTGATGCGACGCAGCAAGGGTTTGAACATGGAACAGTCTCCCGCAGCCTGATGGCTTTGCTTGTTGTTGGATTGCAGGGCAGTTGCTGGCCAGAAGGCCAAGGTCGTTCCACTGCGCCGGCCTCTGGTGGGCCGGCGGCAGGCAGGGGCCCGGCATGCTGCCGGGCGGGATCGGGGCCGGACCGGCCCCGGGTGAATCGGTCACTGGGTCAGTGGGCGCCCTCCAGGGCTTCGGGGCGGAACAGGTCCTTGCGCATCACGACCTTGATCCAGACCAGGGCGATCAGCGACACCAGGCCCAGCACCACGCCGGCAATGCCGAAGATCTTCCCGGTCATGTCCGGGCTCGGCGAGGCATACCAGATGGCGTAGAGCATCCCGGCGATGCCGAAGAGCTGCGGCAGCGGATAGAACGGCGTCTTGAACGGACGGGCGATGGCCGGGTAGCGGCGGCGCAGGGCGATCACATCGAGGTGGACGATGATGTAGGCCAGCAGCCAGGCCAGCGCGGCGGCCAGCAGGAGCAGGTTGACCGAAGCGGCGTCCTGCCCCAGCACCAGGATCGGCAGGCCGGTGATGGCCGACACGAACAGCACAGACACCCAGGGAGTACGGGCACGCGGGCTGAGGCGCTTGAAGATCGGGAAGGCCTGGCCGTTCTGCGCCATGCCGTAGAGCATGCGCGGAATGGACGCGAGGGATGAGTTCAGGGTGCTGAAGGTGGCGGTGACCGAGGCGATCACCAGGAACAGCTCACCGGCCTTGCCGAACACCTTGGTGGCGAACAGGTAGTGCGGCAGCGCGTCGGTGGTGAGAGCCTCCTGCGGCACCATGAACAGCGCCCCCAGGCAGTAGAGGCCGATGGTGAGGAAGATCACCGTCAGGCCGATGATCATCGAGCGCGGGATGTTGCGTTCCGGCCGTTGGGTTTCCTCCACCAGCGGGCAGACGAATTCGGCGCCGACGAAGCCCCACACGGCCAGCGCGGTGAGGGTCAGCACACCGGCACCCATGGGGTTCCAATCGCCCTGGATCACGGTGCTGGCGGTTTCGCTCGGCGCCCCCTGGACGATGGCGGCAATGCCCAGCAACAGCAGCACGAACACCATCACCACCGCCAGTGCGGTCTGCAGCTTGGCGAAGATGTCGATGCCCATCAGGTTGAGGACGGTGAACAGGCCGAGCACGCCGAAGGCGATGCTGAACGGCGGGAACACGCCCGGATAGATCTTGCCGACGATCAGGTCGAGCAGCAGCAGTTCGGCCGACAGCGCGAACATGGCGACCACCACGTAACCGGAGAAGGTCGCGAGGATGGCCGGGAAGTGCCCCAGCGCCACTTCGGTGTAACTGGAAAGGCCGCCAGCGCGGGGAATCATCAGCGACAGTTCGGAGAAGGAACACGCGTAACTGAGGGCCAACAGGTAGGCCAGCCCCAGCGGCACGATGAAGCCCAGGCCGGAGAAACCGGCACCTTGCAGCATCAACACCATCACCCCCTGGGACACCACCAGACCGATGGCGACGGACAGCAGCGCCCCCAGACCCAGCACCCGGCGGAAACCGCCCGCTTCCGCCTGCCCATGGGCAGGAACGGACACACTTGCACTCATGACACTCTCCAATCTTGTATTTGTTATCCGCCCGCCTGGCCGTGGATGCCGGCGGGCTTGGTGGTACCGGACACGGCTGCGCCGTACCCGTCAATCACGCCGCTCTCGGCCGCCATGCGTGGCGGCCAAGGGGCGCGAATTTCAGCGTGCCGCCCAGGCGTTGAAGCGCTCTTCCAGCTCTTCGCCGTGGTTGACCCAGAACTCGGCGCTGACCAGCTGCGCCTCGGCCAGGTTGGCCGGTGCGGTGGGCAGTTGTGCCTGGGTGGCGGCGGGCAAGGCGGCCAGGGCGTCCTTGTGGACCGGGCCGTAGGGGATCTGGCTGGAGAAGGTCTTCTGGGTTTCCGCCTGGCTGGCGAAGGCGATGAAGCGCTCGGCCAATGCCTTGTTCGGGCTGCCACGGACGATGGCCCAGTGGTCCGGGTCGTAGAGGTTGCCGTTCCAGACGATGGCGAGCTTCGAGCCCTCCTTCTGCGCGGCGGCAATGCGGCCGTTGTAGGCGGCGGACATCACCACGTCGCCAGCCACCAGCCATTGCGGCGGCTGGGCGCCGGCTTCCCACCACTGGATGTACGGCTTGATCTCGTCCAGCTTGCGGAAGGCACGGGATACGCCTTCCGGGGTTTCCAGCACCTTGTACAGGTCCTCGCGCTTCACCCCGTCGGCCAGCAGCGCCGCTTCCAGGGTGTACTTGGCGCCCTTGCGCAGGCCGCGCTTGCCGGGGAAGCGCTGGGTGTCCCAGAAGTCCGCCCAGGAACTCGGCGCACTGGCCAGTTTGTCGGCGTTGTAGGCCAACACCATGGACCAGACGTAGCTGGCCACGCCGCACTCGCTGACGGTGCCGGGCATGTAGCTGGCGGACTGGCCGAGCACGGCCGGGTCCATGCGCTCGAATAGCCCCTCCTCGCAACCGCGCAGCAGTTCGGGACTCTCTACTTCCACCACGTCCCAGGTGACCTGGCCGATGTCCACCATGGCTTTGACCTTGGACAGCTCGCCGTTGTACTCACCGGCCACCACCTTGCCGGCGCCGCTCTGTTCGAAGGGTTTGAAATAGGCCGCTTCCTGCGCGGCCTTGGTGGCACCACCGAAGGAGATCACGGTGAGATTGGAGGACTCGGCCAGGGCCGGCGCGCTAGCGGCGGCCAGCAGGGCGATACCGAGGGTGGCACGGATGCACGGGAAGGACTTGAGCATGGAAACTCCCTCACTACTTGTAAGTTGTGGTCAGTTGCTGAGGCAGTCATGAGCCCGCGCGTGGCACCACGCGGCAGGGATGTGTTTCTTGTTATGAGCGGCCGCGCGCTGCAGTGGCACGCAGCCGGTTGAACAGGTGGTTTAACGAAGCTGGAACCAGGTGGTTTTCAGTTGGCTGTACTTGTCGAAGGAATGCAGCGAGAGGTCGCGACCGAAACCGGACTGCTTGCCGCCGCCGAAGGGCACGGTGACGTCCAGAGCGTCCACCGTGTTCACCGACACTGTTCCCGCCTTGAGCGCGCGGGCGACCCTGTGGGCGCGGTGCAGGTCGTCGCTCCACACCGAGGCGGCCAGGCCGTAGATGCTGTCGTTGGCCAGACGCAGGGCCTCTTCTTCGGTATCGAAGGTGCTGATGGCCAGCACCGGGCCGAACACCTCTTCCCGCGCCAGCTGCATGTCGCTGTTCACATCGGCGAAGACGGTGGGTTCGACGAAATTGCTGGAGCCGTTGAAGGTCAGGCGGCGACCGCCGGCGAGCAGGCGTGCGCCCTCCCCTTGCGCCCCCTCGATGAAGGACATGACGCGGGCGGTCTGCCCGGCATCGACGATGGCGCCAGCGCGGCTGGCCGGGTCCAGCGGATCGCCGGGCATCCAGTTGCGGGCCTTGGCCAGCAGGCGTTCGATGAATTCGTCCTGGATGGAGCGCTGCACATACAGGCGCGAGTTGGCCGAGCAGACTTCGCCCTGGTTGAAGAAGATGCCGAAGGCGGCCTTCTCGGCGGCGAGGTCCAGGTCGCGGCAGTCCTCGAAGATCAGGTTCGGGCTCTTGCCGCCGCATTCCAGCCAGACCTGCTTGAGGTTGGATTGCGCCGAGTACTGCATGAAGTATTTGCCCACCTGGGTGGAGCCGGTGAACACCAGGCAATCCACATCCGGGTGCAGACCAAGGGCCTTGCCGGCGCTTTCGCCCAGGCCCGGCACCACGTTCAGCACGCCTTCCGGCAGCCCGGCTTCGAGCGCCAACTCGGCCAGGCGCAAGGCGGAGAACGGCGACTGCTCGGCGGGTTTCAGCACCACGCTGTTACCGGCGGCCAGGGCCGGAGCCAGCTTCCAGGCGGCCATGTCGAGAGGGAAGTTCCAGGGCACCACGGCGGCGATCACGCCCAGCGCTTCGCGGGTGATGGTGGCCAGCGCGTTCGGCGCGGTGGGGGCGACCTGGTCGTAGAGCTTGTCCAGGGCCTCGCCGTACCAGGCGAACACGTGGGCGGCACCCGGTACGTCAATGTTGTAGGCATCCATCACCGGCTTGCCCATGTTCAGCGAGTCCAGCAGGGCCAGCTCCTCGCGGTGAGCGAGCATCAGCTCGGAGAGGCGCAGCAGCACCTTCTTGCGCTCCACCGGCGCCATGCGGGCCCAGGGGCCTTCGTTGAAAGCGCGGCGCGCGGTACGTACTGCCAGATCGACTTCCGCTTCGCCGCAAGCGGCAACGCGGGCCAGCAACTGGTTGGTGGCCGGGTTGATCGAGTCGAAGGTTGCGCCGGAAGCGGCGGCCACCTGGCGACCGCCGATCAGCGCCTTGTCAGTGAATGCTTGCCGGGCAGCCCGCTGCTGCCAATAGCCGAGATCGAACACGCTGCACTCCCAGATCGACCGTCTGTGCGGTCACGTTGTTATTCAGGTTGAGGCAGATGGTGCGCCAGCTTCCGGCAGAGGAAAATTATTAAAAATATGCTCGAGTCATATGAAAAAACTCGGCAGCCCATGCGGCCTCGCAGGTGCCGCCTGGGGTAAGGTTCACCCCATAACGACAAGCACACAGAGCCGCCCCGCGCGTGCGCAGACGGCCAACAGACAGAGGTGCCCGTGGCTACCTATACCTTGCGACAACTCAAGTATTTCGTGACGACGGTGGAGGCCGGCAGCGTGGCCGAAGCCTCGCGCAAGCTGTACATCGCCCAACCGTCCATCTCTACCGCCATCAAGGGCCTGGAAGAGAGCTTCGGCGTGCAGCTGTTCATCCGCCACCACGCCCAAGGCGTGTCGCTGACGCCCAGTGGCACGCGCTTCTACGAGAAGGCCCAGGAGCTGCTGCGGGTGGCCCGCGAGTTCGAACAGAACGCGCTGGCCGACAACGACATCGTCGCCGGGCAGATCGACATCGGTTGCTTCGAGACCGTCGCCCCGCTCTACCTGCCCCAGCTCATCGCCGGCTTCCGCGAGCAGTATCCGGGGGTGGACATCCGCATTCGCGACGGCGAGCAGCAGGAACTGGTGCAAGGCCTGACCGCCGGCACCTTCGACCTCGCCTTCCTCTACGAGCACGACCTGGACAGCACCATCGCCACCGAACCGCTGATGCCACCGCAGAAGCCATACGCCCTGCTGCCGGAGAACCACCGCTTCGCCAGCCAGGCCCAGGTGTCCCTGCGCGACCTCTGCCTGGAGCCGATGATCCTCCTGGACGTGCAGCCGAGCCGGACCTACTTCGTCAGCCTATTCCACGAGCTGGGCCTGACGCCCAATATCGTGTTCAGCTCGCCGTCGATCGAGATGGTGCGCGGCATGGTTGGCCAGGGCTTCGGCTTCTCCCTGCTGGTCACCCGCCCCCATTCGGAGTGCACCTACGACGGCAAGAAGGTGGTCACCGTCGACATCGCCGAACCCGTCGCCACCTCCGGCCTGGTCGCCGCCCGCCTCAAGCGCGGCCAGCTCACCAAGCCGGCGCAGTTGTTCGTGGACTTCTGCCGCGAACGTCTGGCCCAGAAAACCCACGACACCCGGTAGGTTGGTCTGAGCGCAGCGAAGCGCAACGACTTTGCAGGATGTGGTTGAGCAATATGCGCCCCGATCAGCCTTGATCGATGGGTATCGCAAGCTCCACCCATCCTACGAGCGGCCCCACCTCAGGCATTCAGTTTTAGGCCGCTGCTGGCTTCAGGAAGATTTTTCCCTCGCCGGCGCGAGTCACCCCTCTCCTCTTCAGGGAGAGGGGCCGGGGGAGAGGGGAACGGCCGGCACAGACGTCCAGGAGGCCTACAGCCAGAGAGTTCCATTCCTCTCGGCAGCAGCTGATACCGACATAGCCCCGCGAGAAACGCACAGGCTCAGCCATTGCGCAGCGAAATCCGCTGCGGGCGCCTTTGCCGGGCGAGCTTGCGGGCGGTGTCCACGAAGGGGGTGACGATCAGGCCGTAGATCGTCAGGTAGCGTTCGCGGTCCTTTTCGCCGGTGCCGAAGCGGATCGCCTCGGGCTTCGAGGTGGTGACGTAGAGGGTGCCGAACATCCAGTCCCAGAGCGACAGGTTGGTGCCGAAGTTCTTGTTGAAGTGCCGGGGCGCGTCGCTGTGGTGGATCTGGTGCTGGGCCGGGCTGTTGAGCACATGCTCGACCACCGGCCCGAACGACAGCCAGACATGGCTGTGCCGCAGGTTCGCCGCCAGTCCATTGAAGATGAAGACCAGATAGGTCACGCCGAACAGGGTGTAACGGCTGACTTCCCCGCCACAGGCGTACCAGAAGGCCCCGGCATAGAGGCCGAGGAGAACACCAACGGCCAGCTTCTCGACGATCTTTTCCAGGAAATGCACCCGGCTCGCGGTTGCCGGCACCAGAACGGGCGCCGAATGGTGGACCTTGTGAAACGCCCATAGCCAGCGGGAATGAAAGGCCCGGTGAGCCCAGTAATGCGTGAAGTCCTTCAGCAGGAATACACCCAGCCCGTAGAGCAGGGAAAGCGCAAGGTTCTCGCCGAGCTGCGGACGCGCGCCCCACAGGTTGGTGAAGAAGGCGATGTAATCCCCGGACCTCAGGATGTAGGGATCGACCAGGCCGACGACGGGCAACACCAGCGCGACCTTCAGGATGGCGCGCACGAAGTAGTAGCGGTAATCCAGCCAGGCCGAGCGGTGGAAATACACCCGGCTCCCGCCGATGAACTGCCAGAACGAACGCGCGTCCGTCAGCCCGCGATGCTTCCGGTAGCGGAACAGGCCGTAGGCGATGCTGTAGGACAGGAAAAGAAACAGAACGCCGAGTCGGCCGTTCAGATCGAAGATCCCGAGAAACTGCTCGGCAACAGGCTCGATGACCAGCTCGGTCAGACGCTCATAGGCAAGCGAGAGAACATCCATGAACGGCTGACCTTCGGCAATGGGACTGGGTATTTGGAATCGTGTGGTAATTGCGAAGCATTTATACGCGATGCCGCCCACTGAGGTGGAGCTTTTGCAGACGAAATGGAGATAGGGCGAGTCAGGAGGTCGGACTGAACCCGGGATCGGTGCGCATGGCGCACCCTCCCGCCAAGCGCTCAGTCTTCCCGCACTACCGCCGCATCGCCGATGGCATAGAAATGGCCGCCGGCGATGTAGTGCAGGCTGCGCCAGCGCGCGTCGGCCTGTTCGAACTGCCAGTGGCCGTCCTTGAACACACGGGTATCGGCCCAGGCGCCGACTACCTCGCCGATGAACAGGTCGTAGGTCTGCTGGTTATGGGGTTCGGGGATCAGTCTGCAGACCAGCCAGGCGGAACTGCCGGCCACCAGGGGCACGTCGAAGCCATCCATGCGGAACAGTTCGACGCCACTTTGCGCCAGCTTGTCCGGCAGCTCGTTGAGGCTGCGGGTGCCGACCTTGTAGGTGAGTTCCAGCTGGCTGAGGTTGGGCACCTGCAAGGCGAAATAGCCGCTCTTCTCCACCAGCGCGCGGGTGCGGGTGGCCTTGTCCAGCACCACGGTCACCTTGGGCGGCGAGAAGTCCAGTGCGCAGGACCAGGCGGCGGCCATGACGTTGTCGGTGCCGTCGTGGCTGGCGGACACCAGCACGGTGGGGCCGTGATTCAGCAGGCGATAGGCACGGTCCAGCGCCACCGGCGCGATGTGTTCGTTCATGGGGAACCTCGTTCGGGAAGGTGCTGACTGCATACTGCAGCCAGCTCGGGCAATGCGCGGATTATGCGGATTGCAGGGCGCGCTCACCACACGCGGCATCCATTCGAGTCCGACACCCTGCCCCGGCGATCAGCCCTCGATACCGCTGTCCCGCCAGTACGCCTTCAGGTGCTCGATGAACACCTTCACCTTGCGCGTGTTGCGCCGGTGGGTGAGGTAGAGCACGTAGACCTGCGGGCCAAAGCCGCTGGGCTCGCGCCAGTACTCGGGCATTACTTCCACCAACTCGCCGCTCGCGAGGTAAGGGGCTGCGCTCCATTGCGGAATGAACTGCAGGCCCAGGCCATCCAGCAGGCACGCCAGGAGGAAGTCGTAGTTGTCGCTGGCCAGGCGCGGTACCGGTTGGCTGAGGCGGATGCGCTGGTCGCCCTTGGTCACCCACCAGAAATGCCGGTTGAGCAGCGGGTGGCGGAAGATCAGCCAGTCGTGCTGCAGGTAGTTCTCCAGGGTCACGTCCCCGCCTCGCTCCGCCAGGTAGCGGGGGCTGGCGCAGAGGGTGATGCGGTTCTCCACCAGGGGTTGGGCGATCACGCTGGGCAGGTCGGTGGGCCCGTCACGCAGGGCAAGGTCGTAGCCGCCGTCCACCAGGTCCACATAGGTGTCGGAAAGGTCCACCTCCAGGTGCACATGCGGGTACTCGCGCAGGAAGCGGCAACACACGGCATTGAGGAAGGCCGGGCCGAAGGATGGCGGCGCGGTGATGCGCAGGCTGCCGCGCAACTCGTGCTGCAACTGCTCGACGCCCTCGCCGGCCAGTTGCAATTGCATCAGCGCCTGGCGGGCTCCCTCCAGGTAGATGTGCCCTGCCTCGGTGAGGGACATCCGACGAGTGGTGCGCTCGAACAGCTTGGTGCCCAGCCCCTCTTCCAGTTGCGCCACGGCCTTGGTCAGGGATGACGGCGTGGTGCCGAGCTGCTCGGCGGCGCGGCTGAAATTGCCCTGTTCGGCGGCGGCCACGAACATGCCCAGCGCGGTCAATCGGTCCATTTTTATTTCCACTTCAGAAAAGAAGTTATGCCGGCCTCGGCGTTATTCCCGGCACGGCGACTGGGTAGTCTTCGCCTCAGACCAACAAGAATCAAGGCCAACACCCCATGAAGCCGATTGTCTCCCTGACGCTCTCCGTCGCCCTCGCCTTTTCTTCCATGGAAACTATGGCAGCCGCCGATCTCATCCTGCACAACGCCAAGGTCTACACCGCCGAACCCGGCCAGCCCCTGCAACAGGCGGTCGCCATCGAGAACGGCAAGATCGTTGCCGTGGGTTCCGATGCCGAGGTGCTGCGACTCAAGCAGGCAGATACCCAATTGCTCGACCTGGGTGGCAAGGTGCTGATGCCCGGCTTCATCGACTCCCACGCCCACGTGGTCAAGGGCGGCCTGCAGATGCACCAGGCCAACCTCAATGGCGAGGAGGTTTCGCTGGACGGGCTGGAGAAGCGCCTGCGCCAGTGGCGTGAGGACGGCAAGGCCAAACGCGGCGACTTCCTGGTGGTCGGCGGCGTGCCCACCAGCTACTGGGACCAGCTCGACGCCTTCGAGCAGCGCTTCAATGCCGGCGAGTGGGCCGACACGCCCATCCTCTTCGCCGGCTGGGACTACCACACCGGCTGGGTCAACCGCGCCATGCTGAAACGCGCCGGTATCGACGCCGCCAAGGTGAAGTCGCTCAAGGGCGAAGAACTCGCCACCATCGGCCACCATGAGAACGGCCAGCCCAACGGATTCCTGGTGGACGCTGGCCTCTACGCTGCCCAGGAGCTGATTCCCCTGCCCTCCCAGGCGGAGCTGCTGACCGGCGCCCGCGATGCCCTGCACTACTACAACAGCTTGGGGATCACCGCCTGGATGGACCCGCTGGCCAACGAGATTCCCGGCGGCCCCATCGACAACAGCTCCGTCGGCGTGCTGCCCACCTACAAGGCGATGGCCGACTCCGGCGAGCTCAGCGCCCACGTCGCCGCGCTGCTGATGGCCGACTCGAAGGCCACGCCCAAGGACCTGGACGAACTGGACAAGGTGCGCCAGCAGTTCCAGGGCGTGCCCAACCTCACCCTTCCGGGCATCAAGGTGTTCGCCGACGGCGTAGCGGAGCACCCGGCACAGAGCGCGGCGATGCTGGAGCCCTACAAGAACTCCAGCAAGAGCGGCGAACTGCTATTCGACCCGGTCCAGTTCGGCGAACTGGTGAACGCGGCGGACGCCCGCGGCTGGCTGGTGCATGTGCATGCCATCGGCGACCGCGCGGTGCGCGAATCCCTCAATGGCATCGAGCAGGCGCGCAAGGCCCGCAACAGCGGCATTCCCCACTCCATCACCCATCTGCAGATGGTCAACCCGAAGGAGTTCGCCCGCTTCAAGCCGCTGGATGTGATCGCCTCGATGCAGCTCTACTGGGCCACCGCCGACGAGCTCAGCGTCGACCTGGTGAAGCCTTACGTCAGCGCCATGGCCTTCCAGTACCAGTACCCGGCGCGCTCGCTGCTGAAGAACGGCGCCACCATCGCCGGCGCCAGCGACTGGCCCATCACTACTCCAGAGCCCTGGAAGGCGATCTACCAGGCGGTCAGCCGCAAAGGGCCGAAAGGTGTGCTGAATGCGGCCGAGGAGATAGACCGCGAGACCATGTTCCAGGCCTACACCCTCAACGCCGCTCGCGCCATTCGCCTGGACGACCGCATCGGCTCGCTCAAGCCCGGCAAGCAGGCCGACCTGATCCTGCTCGATCGCGATGTGTTCCAGGTCGAGCCCGAGGCCCTGCGCGACACCCAGGTATTGAAGACCTGGTTCGCTGGCCGCGACGTCTACACCCGCAATCGCTGACTCCGTTTCTCCCGTCCCGGGGCCTCATCCCGAGGCGCCGGGACGCTTCACGTCCGTAACAATCCAATGCTGAACAGGTAATTCGCAGTGAAAGTCCATACCTTCGTCACCGACACCCAGAACCCGCAGATTCGTGGCCGGCAGATCGGTGAGCGGTGGTCGGAGCAGATCCGGCAGACCGTATCGCTCTACCTCGATTTCTTCTCCCAGGTGGATGTCGATCCGGCCACGGTGCGCAGCATCGGTGAAGCCAGCCTCGCCGCCCTCGAAGCCTGGAGCCCGTCTCTCGCCCAGGAAGTGGTCGCCACCGCCGAAGCGGCCGGCCTGCCGTTGTGGCAGCTGGCAGCGCTGAATGCCCGCACGGAAATCCTCGCGGTGATGCCCACGCCGCCCGAAGGCGAGTGCTCCACGGCCGTATTCGCCCCGCGCGGCGCGAACGCACCGCGTACCATCCAGACCTGGGACTGGCACGACGCCCTCGTGCCCCACGGCATGATGCTGCAGCTCACCGGCAGCGCTGGCCTGGGCGTCAAGCTATTCACCGAGTTCGGCATGCTCGGCAAGATCGGCGTGAACAGCGCTGGCCTGGGCTTGCACTTCAACATCCTCCACCACGCCAGCGACAACGACAGCGCCGGCGTGCCGGTGCATGCCATCGCCCGCCGCCTGCTGGAAGAAGCCCGCAGCGTGGACGAAGCGATCGCCCTCGCCCGCTCCGCACGGGTCAGCGCCTCCACCGTACTGACCGTGTTCTCCCGTCACGATACATCGCCCCGCGCCGCGAGCATCGAGCTGTCTCGCCACGCAACTGCGGTGGTGCTGGCGCGCGAGGACGGCTGGATCACCCACACCAACCACTTCCTCGCACCGGAACTGGTACCCGGCGAACGCACCCTGGATGTCTCCACCACTTACGCCCGCCTGGACCACGTGAACGGCAACCTCGACGCCATGACCGGCAAGACCCTGGCCTCGCGCGCCAGCGCCATGTGCGGAGAGCCGGGCGAGCAGGCCCCCATCTGCTTCCACCCGGACCTGAGCCTGCCGCCGAAGGAGCGCTGGGAAACCCTGCTCACCATCGGCATCGACACCGAAGCGTTCGAGCTGGAGTACGCCGAGGGCAACCCGGTGGTGCTGGCCCGCTCGGGCAGCGTGCGCTTCTGACCGCAACGGCGGCAGGCAGCCACCTGCCGCCAACAGCTCCCTCCAACAACGACAAGACGAGCAAAGGCATATGGCAAATCAACCTTCCCCGGCAACGGGATCGCAATCGGCGCTCAGGACGTTCTTCGTCTCAGGTCTGGGCACCGCCCTGGAGTTCTACGACTTCGTCATCTATGGCGTCGCCGCCGCCCTGGTATTCCCCCAGGTGTTCTTCCCCGACCTGGACCCGCTCACCGCCACGCTGGTCGCTTTCGGCGCCTTCGGCGTGGGCTTCTTCGCCCGTCCGCTGGGCGGCATGGTGTTCGGCCATTTCGGCGACAAGGCCGGCCGCCAGAAAGCACTGGTGGTCACCCTGCTGCTGATGGGTTTCAGCACCCTGGCCATCGGCTGTCTGCCTTCCCACGAGAGCATCGGCGCTGCCGCGCCTATCCTGCTGGTACTGCTGCGCCTGGTGCAGGGCTTCGCCGCCGGTGGTGAATGGGGTGGCGCGGCCCTCTTCGGCATCGAATCCGCCCCGGCCGGGAAACGCGGCCTCTGGGGCAGCTTCACCAGCATGGGCATCGGCATCGGCGGCATCCTCGGTTCCGCCGTATTCGCCATCGTCAGCGCCGCCTACGACGACAACCTGGCCGACTTCGCCTGGCGCATTCCCTTCTGGCTCGGCGGCGTGCTGGTGCTGATCGGCCTCTACGCGCGCCTGTCGAATCCCGCCAGCAAGCCGCTGCAACCGAGAGAGAGCACCCGCCTGCCCCTGGTCGCGGCACTGCGCTCGCGCCCTCGCGAGATGCTGCTGTGCACCGGCATCGCCTTCGGCTACGTGACCATCGCCTATATCGGCAGCACCTTCTTCCTCGCCTACGCCACGCAACTGGGCTACGGCAGCACCGAAGCACTGTTGTTCGACGTATCCCTGTCCGTTGCCATCGTCATCAGCGCCCCGCTGTTCGCCAGCCTCTCCGACCGCCTGGGCCGACGTACCGTGATGATCCTCGGCGCCTTGCTGATGGCCGCCGGTTTCTTCATCTTCTTCGCCCTGGTGGGCCGCCACAGCCTGCCCATCGCCTGCATGGCGTATGTCATGGTGGGTGCATTGATGGGCGCGACCCAGGGCCCGATCCCCGCCTTCCTCGCCGAACAGTTCCCGCGCCACATGCGCTACTCCGGCATGTCCGCCGCCTACCAGATGGGCGCGGCCATTGGTGGCGGCACGGCGTCCAGCCTGGCGACGGCGATTCTCATCGCCACCGGCAGCCCGTTTGGCGTGGCCGCCTATGGTGCGGCTGCGCTGGCGCTGGTGGCGGTGTGCTCGTTCCTGCTGCGGGAGACGGCACATATGGGGATGGAGGAGATCGATGCAGATTCCGGAACCGAGACGGGTGCGGAGATTCTGCGTTCGGCGTGAGTGATCTGAAGGAAGCGATGTTTGTCCAATCGAAAACGGGCCCTCTGGGCCCGTTTTGCTTTTGTGGCCTGGACCGACCGTCTATCGCCGGCGTCTGCGCCAACGCGACCGCTCGGTCGAAGTCTGTCGCAATTGGATCGGCGGGCATCGTCCATGCGCAAGAAGCGCTTCACCGACCACGCGACCATTAAGGGGCTTTGACTGTCGCCCGCACGGCAGGTTTCGCACTTACAAGAAAAAGCACGCAATGCTTGAGGAGGCCTATGCACAAGACACCCAAATCACCCGTCGACAAGGTCGTTTTATGGGGGGCTGTCGTGATATCGGCCTCGTTGGTCGCTGGAGGAGCGCTCTGGCCCAAGGCCTTGTCGACTGCGGCGCAGGCGGTGCTGGACAAGATCATCGACTGGTTCGGCTGGAGCTTCGTCCTCTCCACCGCATTCTTTCTGGGCTTCGCCCTGTTCCTGGCATTCAGCCGCTTCGGCCGGATCAAACTGGGCCAGGACGATGAACAACCCGAGTTCAGCACGTCATCGTGGATCGCGATGATGTTCAGCGTCGGCATGGGCATCGGGCTCATGTTCTGGGGCGTGGCCGAGCCGATCACGCACTTTTCGACAATACCGCCCGAACTGGCCCCGCCGCACTCCAGGGAAGCGGCCAAGATCGCAATGGGCTACGCCTACTTCCATTGGGCATTCCACCCCTGGGCGATCTACGCCATCGTCGGCCTGGTCATCGCCTACTTCTCATTCCGCAAGGGACTGCCGAACCTGATTTCCAGCGCCTTTACACCGCTGATTGGCGAGAAGGGTGTGCGCGGGCCATTGGGCAAGTCGATCGACATACTGGCGGTCCTGGCCACCCTCTTCGGCACCGCCACCTCGCTCGGCCTGGGCGCACAGCAGATCAACAGCGGCCTGAACTACCTCTGGAACACTGGCGAATCGAACAACATTGCGTTGGCGATCATCGTGGTGATGACGGTGTTCTTCATCCTTTCCGCCATCTCCGGCGTGGGTAAGGGGGTGCAGTTCCTGAGCAACCTGAACATGTGGGTCGCAGTGGCACTGCTGCTCTTCCTGGCCGCAGTGGGCCCCAGTGTGTTCATCGTCAACACACTGGTGGCTTCGATAGGCGAATACCTCCAGGAACTGGTGCCGATGTCGTTCCGCACCGCCGCGTTCAGTGATGGGAAGTGGCTCGCGGGTTGGACCATCTTCTACTGGGCGTGGTGGATTTCCTGGGCGCCGTTCGTGGGCACCTTCATCGCGCGTATCTCGCGCGGCCGCACCATTCGCGAATTCGTGATCGGCGTGATCGTCATTCCCAGCGGAGTGACCATGGTGTGGTTCGCGATCATGGGCGGCTCGGCCCTGTACTCGGAGCTGGCCGGCGCGGGTGGCATCGCTGCAGCCGTGAAGGACCAGGGACCAGCGGTGGCGCTGTTCATGCTGCTGGCCCAGTATCCCGCCGCAGCACTGACCTCATTTGCGGCCATTCTGCTGGTGGGCGTGTTCTTCATCTCCGGGGCCGATGCGGGCTCCATTGTCATGGGCATGCTCTGCGCCCACGGCAACCTCAAGCCGCCGAGCTGGCTGGTGGCGCTGTGGGGTGTGCTGACCAGCGCGGCGGCCTCTGTGTTGCTGGTGATGGGTGGCCTGAATGCGCTGCAGACCGCCGCCATCATTTTCGCCGCGCCGTTCCTGCTGGTGATGGTGGGACTGTGTGTATCGCTGTGCAAAGCGCTGATGAATGACCAGCCGATTAGCGCCGCGTACAACTCGCTTGCCGCCCTCCGCAATCCGGTGCGTGCCGCTGCGGATTGAGGTTCCAACCCGGGATCAGGTGCCACTTCAGGGCGGCACCTGCTTTCTCGCCTTCGCTGAACAACTGGTGCGCAAGACGCACCCTACCGGTAGCTCCACCGGAGCCCCTCGCAGGATGTGGCGGGCGGCGCTCCGCTGGAGCGAAGCGATACCCAGCGCTCACTCCCCCACAAGCTGACCAGTACAACCTCCCCGCTCCACAAACAAAAACGCCGCAGTCAGTGACTGCGGCGTTTTCGTGGAGCCGGGACTTCAGTCGTCCAGGCCAAGGGCGGCGAAGGCTTCGAGGATCTTGTCCTGAACTTCGTCGATGCTGAGGCTGGTGGAGTCGAGGATGATCGCATCCTCGGCCGGCTTCAGCGGAGCCACAGAGCGCTGGCTGTCACGCTCGTCGCGTTCCTGGATTTCCATCAGCAGCGCAGCCTGGTCGGCTTCCATGCCCTTGCCCTTGAGCTGCAGGTAGCGGCGACGGGCACGCTCTTCAGCGCTGGCGGTGAGGAAGATTTTCAGCTGCGCCTGCGGGAACACCACAGTGCCCATGTCGCGACCATCGGCCACTAGGCCGGGGGCTTCGAGGAAGGCACGCTGGCGTTGCAGCAGGGCTTCACGCACCGCAGGCAGCGCGGCGACCTGGGAGGCGCCGGCACCGACCTGCTCGGAGCGGATCACGTCGGTAACGTCTTCGCCTTCCAGCACGATGCTCTGGCCGCCACCGGCCTTGGCGTTGAACTGCACGTCCAGGTGTGCCGCCAGCACCTTGAGGGATTCCTCGTTGGTCAGGTCGACGCCGTGGTTACGCGCAGCGAAGGCCAGCAGCCGGTACAGCGCACCGGAGTCCAGCAGGTGCCAGCCCAGGCGCTTGGCCAGACGGCCAGCGACGGTGCCCTTGCCGGAGCCGCTGGGTCCGTCGATGGCGATCACAGGCAAGTTGGCGTTCATGCCTTGCCCTCTTCCGCGACGCGGATGCCGGACTGGGCCGCGAGGCCGAGGAAGTTCGGGAAGGAGGTGGCGACGTTGGCGCAGTCATGGATGCGGATCGGCGCACCGGCGCGCAGCGAGGCCACGCTGAAGGACATGGCGATACGGTGGTCGCCGTGGCTCCAGACCTCGCCGCCGCCCATCGGGCCGCCTTCGATGACGATGCCATCCGGGGTCGGCTCGGCCTTCACGCCCAGCGCCTGCAGGCCGTCGGCCATGACCTGGATGCGGTCGGATTCCTTCACGCGCAGTTCTTCGGCACCGCGCAGTACGGTGCGGCCTTCTGCGCAGGCGGCGGCGACGAAGAGCACGGGGAACTCGTCGATGGCCAGCGGAACCAGGTCTTCGGGGATATCGATGCCCTTCAGCTTGGCCGCACGTACGCGGATGTCGGCAACGGGTTCGCCACCTACTTCACGCTGGTTTTCCAGGGTGATGTCGCCCCCCATCAACTTGAGGATGTCGATCACGCCGGTGCGGGTCGGGTTGATGCCGACGTGTTCCAGCACCAGTTCGGAGCCTTCGGCGATGCTCGCCGCCACCAGGAAGAAGGCAGCGGAGGAGATGTCGGCAGGCACTTCGATGCGGGAGGCGCTGAGCTTGTGGCCGCTTTCGACGGTGGCGGTGTTGCCGTCCACCTTCACCGGGTAACCGAAGCCTTGCAGCATGCGCTCGGTGTGGTCGCGGGTCGGGGCCGGCTCGGTGACAGAGGTTTCACCGGCAGCGTAGAGGCCGGCGAGCAGCAGGCAGGATTTCACCTGGGCGCTGGCCATGGGCATTTCGTAGTTCATGCCGGACAGGCGCTGGCCACCACGGATGGTCAGCGGCGGACGGCCTTCAGCGCCGGTCTCGATCACCGCGCCCATTTCGCGCAGGGGCTTGGCCACGCGGTTCATCGGGCGCTTGGACAGGGAGGCGTCGCCGGTCAGGGTGGTGTCGAACGGCTGGGCCGCCAGCAGGCCGCTGAGCAGACGCATGGAGGTGCCGGAGTTGCCGAGGTACAGCGGGCCGGGCGGCGGCTTCAGGCCATGCAGGCCGACGCCGTGGATGGTTACGCGGCCGTGATGCGGCCCTTCGATGACCACACCCATGTCGCGGAAGGCTTGCAGGGTCGCCAGGGCGTCTTCGCCCTCGAGGAAGCCTTCGACTTCGGTGGTGCCTTCGGCCAGGGAGCCGAGCATGATGGAACGGTGGGAGATGGACTTGTCGCCCGGAACGCGAACACGGCCGGCGAGTTTGCCACCCGGCTGTGCCAGGTAAATCAGATCGTTATTGTGCATGGCGTCCACATAGGCCCTGCGGGCCAGGATTTTGCTGAAATGCTCGCGGGCGAAGCGGGCGCGCGTGAACACGCCCAGCAATTCATGCCCGTCCCCTGCGTCGACCGCGCCGCGCAGGGCGTCGAGGTCATCGCGAAATGCGTCCAGGATGCGCAGCACGGCCTCGCGGTTGGCGAGGAAGATGTCGTGCCACATTACCGGGTCACTGCCGGCGATTCGCGTGAAGTCGCGGAAGCCGCCGGCGGCATAACGGAAGATTTCCAGATTCTCGCTGCGCTTGGCCAGCGAGTCGACCAGTCCGAATGCCAGCAGGTGCGGCAAATGGCTGGTGGCGGCGAGCACCTCATCGTGGTGCTCGACTTCCATATGTTCCACATCCGCACCGAGGGCGCGCCAGAGCTGGTCGACACACTGCAGAGCGGACGAATCGGTGTTTTCCACCGGGGTGAGGATGACCTTGTGGCGGCGGAACAGGCTGGCGTTGGCAGCCTCCACCCCGCTCTTCTCCGAGCCGGCGATGGGGTGGCCGGGCACGAAACGCGCCGGCACGCCGTCGAAAACCTTGCGCGCTGCGCGCACCACATTGCCCTTGGCGCTGCCGACGTCAGTCAACACGGCGTTGCCCAGGTCAAGGGTGGCAAGTTCGGCGAGGAGCTTTTCCATGGCGAGGATGGGGACGGCCAGCTGGATCACATCGGCACCGCGGCAGGCCGCTGCGAGGTCACTCTCGCAACGGTCGACCACGCCGGTCTCGACGGCGATACGGCAGGACTCGTGATCCTTGTCCACGCCCACCACTTCGGCGAACAGGCCCTTCTCGCGCAGCCCCTTGGCAAAGGAGCCGCCGATCAGGCCGAGGCCGATCACCACCAGGCGCCCGAAGATAGGGGCGCCCTGTTGCACGGTCATGACATCAGCCACGGCCAAGCACCTTGGCCAGTGCTTCCAGGCAACGCGCATTCTCGGCCGGCAGGCCAATGGAGACGCGCAGGAAGGTCGGCATGCCGTAGCCGGCAACCGGACGCAGGATCACGCCCTCGGCGAGCATGCCCTGGTTGATCGGGGCGGCATCGCGACCGAAGTCCACGGCGATGAAGTTGCCCTTGGAGGGAATCCAGGTCAGCCCCAGGGCACGGAAGCCCCCTTCCAGCTGGGCCATGCCGGCATCGTTGACGCGGCGGCTTTCGGCCAGGTACTCGGCGTCATCCAGGGCGGCGCAGGCGGCGGCCAGGGCCAGGCTGTTGACGTTGAAGGGCTGGCGCACGCGGTTCAGCACATCGGCCACCTGAGCGCTGGACAGGCCGTAGCCCACGCGCAGAGAAGCCAGGCCGTAGGCCTTGGAGAAGGTGCGGGACACCAGCAGGTTCGGATAACGGGCCAGATAGTTAAGGCCATCGGGCAATTCTTCGCCCTCGGCGTACTCGATGTAGGCCTCGTCCAGCACCACCAGCACGTTTTCCGGGACCTTGGCGAGGAAGTCTTCCAGCGCGGACGGGCCGAACCAGGTGCCGGTCGGGTTGTTCGGGTTGGCGATGAACACGACGCGGGTATTGGCGTCGATGGCCGCCAGCATGGCCGGCAGGTCATGGCCGAAGTCCTTGGCCGGAACCACCTTGCCGGCGGCGCCCACGGCCTGGGTGGCGATGGGGTACACGGCAAAGGCGTGCTCGCTGAATACGGCGTTCAGGCCGGGCGCCAGGTAGGCACGGGCCACCAGGTCGAGAATGTCGTTGGAGCCGTTGCCCAGGGTGACCTGGGCCGGGGTCACGCCGCAGCGCTCGGCCAGGCGACGCTTGAGCTCGAAACCATTGCCGTCGGGGTAGCGGGTCAGTTCGGCCAGCTCGTTACGGATCGCTTCGAGGGCCTTGGGGCTCGGGCCGAGGGGATTCTCGTTGCTGGCCAGCTTTACGATGCCGGCCGGGTCGAGATCCAGCTCGCGGGCCAGTTCATCCACTGGCTTGCCGGGTACGTAAGGCGAAAGTTTCTGCACGCCCGGTTGGGCAAGGGCGAGGAAGTCACAGCTCATGGATTCAGCCTCAACTACGGGCTAGGGGCCGCCGTGGCGCGCCCCAACCCAGGCTGGAGCGCGACGGCCCTTCGCGAATTCAAAGCACCGCTTTGGGGTAGGAACCCAGCACCTTCAGGGCAACGGCTTCCTGGTTGATCTTCTCCAGCACGTCCTTGATCAGCGGGTCGCGGTGGTGGCCTACGAAGTCGATGAAGAACACGTAGGTCCACTTGCCGCTACGGGACGGGCGGGTCTCGATGCGGGTCAGGTCGATGCCGTTGTTGTGGAACGGCACCAGGAGTTCGTGCAGTGCGCCCGGCTTGTTGCGCATGGAGACGATGATGGAGGTCTTGTCGTCGCCGGTGGGCGGCACTTCCTGGCTGCCGATGATGAGGAAGCGGGTGGAGTTGTCCGGACGGTCCTCGATCTTCTCGCACAGCTTGGTCAGGCCGTAGAGGCTCGCCGCCATGTCGCCGGCGATGGCCGCCGAGTTCCACTCGCTCTTCACCCGCTTGGCGGCGTCGGCGTTGCTGGACACCGCCACGCGCTCGACATTCGGGTAGTGGGCGTCCAGCCACTTGCGGCACTGGGCCAGGGACTGGGCGTGGGAGTAGATGCGGGTGATGTTGTCGGTCTTGGTGTTCTCGCCCACCAGCAGGTGGTGGTGGATGCGCAGCTCCACCTCGCCACAGATCACCATGTCGTGCTCGAGGAAGCTGTCGAGGGTATGGTTGACCGCACCCTCGGTGGAGTTCTCCACCGGCACCACGCCGAAGTTGACCGCACCGGCGGCCACTTCGCGGAACACTTCGTCGATGGCAGCCATCGGCGAGCTGACCACCGCGTGGCCGAAGTGCTTGAGCGCCGCGGCTTGGGTGAAGGTGCCTTCCGGACCGAGGTAGGCGACCTTGAGCGGCTGCTCGAGGGCCAGGCAGGAGGACATGATTTCGCGGAACAGCCGCGCCATCTCTTCGTTGTCCAGCGGGCCCTGGTTGCGCTCCATGATGCGCTTGAGGATCCAGGCCTCACGCTCGGGGCGGTAGAAGATCGGCTTCTCGCCCTCGGGCAGGGAAGCCATCTTTACACGGGCCACATCCTGGGCGCAGCGAGCACGCTCGCTGATCAGCTCGAGGATCTTCTCGTCGAGGTTGTCGATGCGCAGGCGTAGCGCCTTGAGTTCTTGCTCGGAGATTACATCCGTCATCAGCCGTGCTCCTTCTCGAACTCCGCCATGTAGGCCACCAGGGCTTCGACTGCATCGAGGCCGACAGCGTTGTAGATGGAAGCGCGCATACCGCCCACGGAGCGATGGCCCTTGAGGTTCAGCAGGCCACGGGCATCGGCACCGGCCAGGAACGGCTTGTCCAGGCGCTCATCGGCCAGGCGGAACGGCACGTTCATCCAGGAGCGGGCGTTGTGGGCGATGGGGTTGGTGTAGAAGTCGCTCTTGTCGATGTAACCATAGAGCAGTTCCTTCTTCGCCTTGTTGCGCTGCTCCATGGCCTCGACACCGCCCTGCTCTTTCAGCCACTCGAAAACGAGGCCGGAGAGGTACCAGGAGAAGGTGGCCGGGGTGTTGTACATGGAGCCGTTATCGGCGGCGATCTTGTAGTTCAGCATGGTCGGGCAGCTGGCGCGGGCGCGGCCGAGCAGGTCCTCGCGGACGATGACCACCACCAGGCCACTCGGGCCGATGTTCTTCTGCGCGCCGGCGTAGATCAGGCCGAAGCGGGATACATCCAGCGGACGGGAGAGGATGTCGGAAGACATGTCGACCACCAGCGGTACGTCGCCCACTTCCGGAATCCAGTCGAACTGCAGGCCGCCGATGGTTTCGTTGGAGGCGTAGTGCAGGTAGGCGGCGTCTTTCGACAGCTGCCACTCGTTCTGGCCAGGAATGGCGAAGTAGTCGTAGCCCTTGGCGCTGGCAGCGACATTGACGCGACCGAAGCGGCTGGCTTCCTCGATGCTCTTCTTCGACCAGATGCCGGTGTCGACGTAGTCGGCAACACCGTTCTCGGGCAGCAGGTTCAGCGGAATCTCGGCGAACTGCTGGCTGGCACCGCCCTGGAGGAACAGCACCTTGTAGTTCGAGGGAATGGACATGAGGTCGCGCAGATCCTGCTCGGCCTTTTCGGCGATGGCGACGTACTCATCGCTGCGGTGGCTCATTTCCATGACGGACAGGCCTTTACCCTGCCAGTCGAGGAGTTCCGCCTGGGCACGTTGCAGAACAGCTTCCGGAAGCGCGGCCGGGCCGGCGCAGAAGTTAAAGGCTCGCTTGCTCACATCCATTCTCACTGGGTAGCGCGGGGGCACCAGTGCCCCCGCAAATTGTTACCTACCGAATGGACAGGCCGGCGATGGCCTGCCCGGTTCTACAACTATTACTCGTCGCCAGCCGGCTGTGCGTCGTCCTGCTGAACGTCGCTTGCTTCGGCATCGGCTACGGCGTCGATCTGCTCTACGCCTTCCAGCTCTTCGTCCTCGTCGCCGCCGGACGGCTCCTGGACGCGTTCCAGACCGACCAGGGTTTCGTCCTTGGCCAGTTTGATCAAGGTCACGCCCTGGGTATTACGGCCGGAGCTGGAGACTTCGTCCACGCGGGTACGCACCAGGGTGCCCTGGTCGGAAATCAGCATGATTTCCTCGCCGTCCTGCACCTGCACTGCACCGACCAGCTTGCCGTTACGCTCGTTGGTGACCATGGCGATCACGCCCTGGCCGCCGCGACCGCGACGCGGATAGTCTTCCAGCGGGGTGCGCTTGCCATAGCCACGCTCGGAAGCGGACAGGATCTGCGCGCCCGCTTCGGGGATCAGCATGGAGATCAGGCGCTGGCCTTCCGGCAGGCGCATGCCGCGTACGCCACGAGCGGTACGGCCCATGGTGCGAACGTGTTTTTCCTTGAAGCGGATGACCTTGCCGCCGTCGGAGAAGAGCATGACTTCCTTGGCGCCATCGGTAATGGACGCCGCGATCAGGGTGTCACCCTCTTCCAGCTTCAGGGCGATCAGGCCGTTCGAACGCGGCTTGCTGAACTGCACCAGCGGGGTCTTCTTCACGGTACCGAAGGCGGTGGCCATGAAGATGTACGCGCCGGTCGGCTCGTCCTGCTCGTCGTCGAGGTCGGCACCTTCATCGTCGCCACCTTCGGCTTCGACGATTTCGCCTTCGATCACCACGCCTTCGTTCTCTTCCAGGTCCTCGTCGGCGCCTGCGCTCTGCTGCAGGGCTTCCAGATCGATCTGGAGCATGGCGGTGATGCGCTCGCCCTCATCCAGCGGCAGCAGGTTGACCAGCGGACGACCACGTGCGGTACGCGAGGCTTCCGGGATTTCGAAGGTGCGCAGCCAGTAGACCTTGCCCTTGCTGGAGAACAGCAGGAGGGTGGCGTGGCTATTGGCGACCAGCAGGTGTTCGATGTAGTCCTCGTCCTTCACGCCAGTGGCGGACTTGCCCTTGCCGCCACGACGCTGGGCCTGGTAGGCGGCCAGCGGCTGGGACTTGGCGTAGCCGCCGTGGGAGATGGTGACGACACGCTCTTCTTCGGTGATCAGGTCGGCGATGGTCAGGTCCACCTGGGACGCGACGATCTCGGTGCGGCGGGCGTCGCCGAACTCGGCCTTCACCTTTTCCAGTTCCTCGCGGATGACTTCCATCAGGCGCTCGGGGCTGGTGAGGATGCGGATCAGCTCACCGATCAGAGTGAGGATTTCCTGGTACTCGGCCAGCAGCTTCTCGTGCTCCAGGCCGGTCAGGCGGTGCAGGCGCAGTTCCAGGATTGCCTGGGCCTGCTCGGGGGACAGGTAGTACTTGCCGTCACGCAGGCCGTACTGCGGGTCCAGGTCTTCCGGACGGCAGGAATCGGCGCCAGCGCGCTCGACCATGGCTTCCACAGCGCTGGATTCCCAGGCGGTGGCGATCAGACGTTCCTTGGCCTCGGCCGGAGTCGGCGAGGTTTTGATCAGTTCGATCACCGGGTCGATGTTCGACAGGGCAACCGCCTGGCCTTCGAGGATGTGGCCACGTTCACGGGCTTTGCGCAGCTCGTAGACGGTACGGCGGGTCACCACTTCGCGGCGGTGACGGATGAACACTTCGAGCATGTCCTTCAGGTTCAGCGTGCGCGGCTGGCCATCGACCAGGGCCACGACGTTGATACCGAAGACGCTCTGCATCTGGGTCTGGGAATAGAGGTTGTTCAGCACCACCTCGCCCACTTCACCACGACGCAGCTCGATGACCACGCGCATGCCGTCCTTGTCGGACTCGTCGCGCAGTTCGGTGATGCCTTCGATCTTCTTCTCTTTCACCAGCTCGGCGATCTTTTCGATCAGACGCGCCTTGTTCAGCTGGTAAGGCAGCTCGGTGACGATGATCTGCTGGCGACCACCGCCCTTTTCCATGTCCTCGATTTCGGCACGGGCGCGTATATAGATGCGGCCACGGCCGGTACGGTACGCCTCGATGATGCCGGCGCGACCGTTGATGATGCCTGCGGTGGGGAAGTCCGGGCCCGGGATGTACTGCATCAGTTCATCGACCGTCAGCTCGGCATTGTCCATCAGTGCCAGGCAGCCATCGATGACTTCACTGAGGTTGTGCGGCGGGATGTTGGTGGCCATGCCCACGGCGATACCGCTGGAACCGTTGACCAGCAGGTTCGGGATCTTGGTTGGCATGACCGCGGGAATCTGTTCGGTGCCGTCATAGTTGGGCACCCAGTCCACGGTTTCTTTGTCCAGGTCGGCCAGCAGCTCATGGGCCAGCTTGGCCATGCGCACTTCGGTGTATCGCATGGCCGCGGCGTTGTCGCCGTCCACCGAACCGAAGTTGCCCTGGCCGTCCACCAGCATGTAGCGCAGCGAGAAAGGCTGGGCCATACGCACGATGGTGTCATAGACCGCGGTATCACCGTGCGGGTGGTACTTACCGATCACGTCACCCACCACACGGGCGGACTTCTTGTAGGGTTTGTTCCAGTCGTTGCCCAGTTCGCTCATCGCGTAGAGCACGCGACGGTGTACTGGCTTCAGGCCGTCGCGCGCATCCGGCAAGGCGCGCCCGACGATCACGCTCATCGCGTAGTCGAGGTAGGACTGTTTCAGCTCGTCTTCGATATTGACCGGGAGGATTTCTTTGGCCAGTTCGCCCATGAGAAGCCTGGTTCCTTTTTCTGATGAAACTCCGCCCCTCTCATCCTGAGCGGCGCGAAGCTCGTCACTGCGGCCAGATGCTGCAGCGACTCACGACAAATCAACGAGTTAAGCCAAGGATCTGTGCAATTGGGCCGCCTCGATGGAGGGGCGGCAATAACTGCCGGAGCTTACCACAGTCACCGCCTTGCACCTACCCCGCCGGGCGCCCCACCGGTGGGGTGAAAATGCCGCACCAGCGCTATTAATGGAGGCGCTTGCGGCACATCAATTGCGCCATCTTGGCAGCGTCGGGACGCTCAACCACGCCCTTTTCGGTCACGATGGCATCGATCAGATCCGCCGGAGTCACATCGAATACCGGGTTCACCGCATGGACCTCCGCCGCGACACGACGACCGCCCAGGTCCAGCAACTCGGAACCGTCACGCTCCTCGATCGGGATGTCGTCACCGCTTTCCAGGGACATATCGATAGTGGAGCTGGGTGCCACCACCATGAAACGCACGCCGTGGTGCATGGCGTTGACTGCCAGTTGGTAGGTGCCGATCTTGTTGGCCACATCGCCGTTGGCGGTGATGCGGTCGGCACCGACTATCACCCAGGTGATCCCGGCGGTCTTCATCAGGTGGGCAGCGGCGGCGTCGGCATTGAGGCTCACCGGCACGCCTTCGTTCGCCAGCTCCCAGGCAGTCAGGCGCGCGCCCTGGAGCCAGGGACGGGTTTCGTCGGCATAGACACGCTCCACCAGGCCATCCAGGTGAGCGGCGCGGATCACGCCGAGGGCGGTCCCGAAGCCGCCGGTGGCCAGGGCGCCGGTATTGCAGTGGGTCAGCAGGGCTTGCGGGCTGCCCTGATGTTTGCGGATCAGTTCCATGCCGAGCTGAGCCATGGTCAGGTTGGCTTCGCGGTCGCTCTCATGGATGGAAACGGCTTCTGCCTCCAGCGCTTGCAGCGGCGTCTCGCCATCACGCACGCGCTCCAGCCGCTCGCGCATGCGGTTCAGCGCCCAGAACAGGTTGACCGCCGTCGGCCGGGATTCGGACAGCACCTTGAAATCGGCCTCCAGCGCCGCGCGCCAGTCGCCACCGGCAGCGATGCGCGCCCGAGCACCCAGCACCACACCGTAGGCGGCGCTGATGCCGATGGCCGGCGCGCCGCGCACCACCATCTGGCGGATGGCCTGAGCCACACCTTCGGCGGAGTCGTAGGGCAGCCAGTTTTCCTCCGCCGGAAGCAGGCGCTGATCGAGCAGATGAAGCATGCCGTCACGCCAGTCGATTGCCTTGACCTTCTCGGCTGCTAACAATTGTTCACGCATCGACCACCTCGCCACCCGTAACTCGCGGAAAAACCGCAGATTATAGCGAGCCGGAGCCCTTCTGGCTCGGGTATACTGCCGCCACTTCAATCTGCGCCCAGGATGCGCCGCCATGCCCAGCTCCAACGCCCCGCTCGACCTGCTCTTGCTCCCGTCATGGATAGTCCCGGTGGAACCTGCCGGCGTTGTGCTGCGGGATCATGCGCTGGGCATCCGCGACGGTCGTATCGCCCTGCTCGCCCCACGTGACGTCGCGCTGCGCGCCGAAGCCCGCGAGCGCCGCGAACTGCCGGGCATGCTGCTGGCTCCCGGGCTGATCAACGCCCACGGCCACGCCGCGATGACCCTGTTCCGTGGGTTGGCCGACGACCTGCCGCTGATGACCTGGCTACAGGAACACATCTGGCCCGCCGAGGCCAAATGGGTCGATGAGACATTTGTCCGCGACGGCACCGAACTGGCCGTGGCCGAGCAGATCAAGGGCGGCATCAGCTGCTTCTCCGACATGTATTTCTTCCCGGCGCAGGCCAGCTCCGTCATACATGCTGCCGGTATCAAGGCGCAACTGGCGATTCCGGTGCTGGACTTCCCCATTCCCGGCGCCGCCGACTCTGCCGAGGCCATTCGCCGTGGCGTCGAGCTGTTCAGCGACCTCAAGCACCATCCGCGCATCAAGGTCGCCTTCGGCCCCCACGCCCCCTACAGCGTCAGCGATGACAAGCTGGAGAACATCCGCGTGCTGGCCGAGGAACTGGACGCCGGCATTCATATGCACGTTCAGGAAACCGCTTTCGAAGTCCAGCAGAGCCTGGAGCTGCGCGGCGAGCGCCCGATGGTGCGCCTCTCCCGCCTCGGCCTGCTGGGCCCGCGTTTCCAGGCCGTGCACATGACCCAGGTGGACGACGCCGACCTGGCCCTGCTGGTGGAAAGCAACAGCAACGTAATCCACTGCCCCGAGTCCAATCTCAAGCTGGCCAGCGGTTTCTGCCCGGTCGAGCGCCTGTGGCAGGCTGGCGTGAACGTCGCCGTCGGCACCGATGGCGCAGCCAGCAACAATGACCTGGACCTGCTCGGCGAAACCCGTACCGCCGCCCTCCTGGCCAAAGCCGTTTCCGGCTCGGCGAGCGCCCTGGATGCCCATCGCGCCCTACGCATGGCCACCCTCAATGGCGCGCGGGCCCTCGGCATCGACCAGGACACCGGCTCCCTGGAACTGGGCAAGGCTGCCGACCTGGTAGCCTTCGACCTCTCCGGACTGGCCCAGCAACCTGTCTACGACCCGGTTTCCCAACTTATCTATGCCACCGGGCGCGACGCGGTGCGGCACCTCTGGGTCGACGGCAGGCAACTGCTGGACGACGGCCGCCTGACGCGCCTGGACGAAGAGCGCCTGGGCGCCACTGCCCGTGCCTGGGGCGATCGCATCGCCGGCCGCTGAATTTTGTTTCGAGGACATTCCATGACTAACGTCGATCACGTCGAAATCGCCAAGTTCGAGGCCCTCGCCCACCGCTGGTGGGATCGCGAGAGCGAGTTCAAGCCCCTCCACGACATCAACCCCCTGCGGGTCAACTGGATCGACGAGCGGGTCAAGCTGGCCGGCAAGAAGGTGCTGGACGTCGGCTGCGGCGGCGGTATCCTCAGCGAGTCCATGGCTCAGCGCGGCGCCACCGTCACCGGCATCGACATGGGCGAAGCCCCGCTAGCCGTCGCCCAGCTGCACCAGCTGGAATCCGGCGTGCCGGTGGAGTATCGCCGCATCACCGCCGAAGCCCTGGCCGCCGAGATGCCCGGCCAGTTCGACGTGGTGACCTGCATGGAGATGCTCGAACACGTGCCGGACCCGGCCTCGGTGATCCGCGCCTGCTACACCCTGGTCAAACCGGGCGGTCAGGTGTTCTTCTCCACCATCAACCGCAATCCCAAGGCCTACCTCTTCGCCATCGTCGGTGCCGAGTACGTCATGCGCCTCCTGCCGCGCGGCACCCACGACTTCAAGAAGTTCATCCGCCCCTCCGAGCTGGGCGCCTGGAGCCGCGCCGCCGGCCTGCAGGTTAAGGACATCATCGGCCTGACCTACAACCCGCTGACCAAGCACTACAAGCTGGAAGCCGACGTGGACGTCAACTACATGATCCAGACCCTGCGCGAGGAGTGACTGGCATGCGACTTCAAGCGGTACTTTTCGACATGGACGGCACCCTGCTCGACTCGGCGCCGGACTTCATCGCCATCTGCCAGGCCATGCGCGCCGACCGCGGCCTGCCACCGCAGGACGAGAAAGCGATCCGCGACGTGGTTTCCGGCGGTGCCCGCGCCATGGTCGCCACCGCCTTCGAGATGGACCCGCAAGCACCTGAATTCGAGCCGCTGCGCCTGGAATTCCTGGAGCGCTACCAGAGCCATTGCGCCGTGCTCACCCGCCCCTTCGATGGCATCGACGAGCTGCTGGCGGACATCGAGCAGGCCAAGCTGATCTGGGGCGTGGTAACCAACAAGCCGGTCCGCTACGCCGAACCCATCATGGAGCAGCTCGGCCTTGCAGGCCGCTCCGCCGTGCTGATCTGCCCCGACCACGTGAAGAACAGCAAGCCGGACCCGGAAATGCTCCTGCTGGCCTGCAGCAAGCTGAACCTGGACCCGGCCAGCGTGCTCTTCGTCGGTGACGACCTGCGCGACATCGAGTCCGGCCGCGCCGCCGGCACCCGTACCGCGGCAGTCAGCTACGGCTACATCCACCCCAGCGACAACCCCGCGCACTGGGGTGCCGACGTGGTGGTCCACCATCCGCTCGAACTGCGCGCCGTGCTCGACCGCGCGCTGTGCAGCTGCTGATACCGGCAGCGCCCCGTAGGAGACTCACATGTTCCAGTATTCCGCCCGCCCCGACCTGCTCAAGGACCGGGTGATCCTGATCACCGGCGCCGGCCGTGGCATCGGCGCCGCCGCCGCCAAGACCTTCGCCGCCCACGGTGCCACCGTGCTGCTGCTGGGCAAGACCGAAGCCAGCCTGAACGCCGTTTACGACGAGATCGAAGCCGCTGGCCATCCGCAGGCCGCAGTCATCCCCTTCAACCTGGAAACCGCCCAACCGCACCAGTACGACGAACTGGCAGCAACCCTGGAAGCGGAATTCGGGCGCATTGACGGCGTGCTGCACAACGCCTCCATCCTTGGGCCGCGCACGCCCCTCGAGCAGCTTTCCGGCGAAAACTTCATGCGCGTCATGCAGGTCAACGTCAACGCCATGTTCATGCTGACCAGCACCCTGCTGCCGCTGCTCAAGCTGTCGAAGGACGCCTCGGTGGTGTTCACCTCCAGCAGCGTCGGCCGCAAGGGCCGCGCCTACTGGGGCGCCTACGCAGTGTCCAAATTCGCCACCGAGGGCCTGATGCAGGTCCTGGCCGACGAAGTGGACGGCATCGCCAGCGTGCGCGCCAACAGCGTGAATCCCGGTGCGACTCGCACCAGCATGCGCGCGCAGGCCTATCCAGGTGAAAACCCCGAAAACAATCCGGAACCAGCGGCAATCATGCCTGTCTACCTCTATCTCATGGGGCCAGACAGCGCCGGTGTGAACGGCCAGGCTTTCGACGCGCAATGACTTCCCTCCGCGGCGGTCATCTGACCGCCGCAGCCTCTGCCAATTTTCCGGCAGCTTCTCCCTGTGACCGGCATCACATTGCCATTATTTCGCCATCAAACCGGCAAGGGCTTGCCGCGGGAGCTGGCAATAGAAACCTAACGTATTGAAATTAAAGCGATTGCAAGGGATCGCGAACTCCTGGCACGAAAATAGCTCCATGCCCGGTGTCGTCGCATTTTGCGTCAGAGGTTCAACTCAATGGTTCCTCCCATCCAGACCAACACCATCGATTTCGATGCAGCCAAGCTGCAGCGCCTCGGCTTCTCCGGCAAGCGCCAGCCCAAGCTGCGTCCTATCAGCCTGGCGGAGCTGCGTCGTCAGCTGACCCTGCAGCTGCAGACCAGCCTGGAGGTGGAGCGCATCGTCAACCTGTTCTTCAGCGAGGTTCAGCGCCTGGTACCCCTCGACGCCCTGGGCTACCAGCACCAGAGCAGCGACCTGCGCCTGGAGTACGGCAGCCGTTCGAGCCACTCGGCCGGTTATCGCCTGACCCACGAAGGCGAGTACCTGGGTGAACTGATTTTCCGCCGCAATCAGCGCTTCGACGAACACGAGCTGAACCAATTGGAATCCCTGCTCGCCACCCTGCTCTTCCCGCTGCGCAACGCACTGCTCTACCGCGCCGCCGTCCAGAGCGCCCTGCGCGATCCGCTGACCGACACCGGCAACCGCATCGCCATGGAGCAGACCCTGCAGCGCGAAGTCGATCTCGCTCGACGCAACCTGCAACCACTGTCGGTACTGATGCTGGACATCGACCACTTCAAGCGCATCAACGACGAATTCGGCCACAGCACCGGCGACGAAGTACTGAAAGCGGTAGCCAATACCCTCAAGACCCGTCTGCGCAACGTCGACATGGTGTTCCGCTTCGGCGGCGAGGAATTCCTCGTGCTGCTCTCCGGTACCTGCCGTGAAGCTGCTGCCCTGGTAGGCGAACGCCTGCGCATGGGCATCCTCGAACTGCAGCACCTGGTACAGGGCCGCCCCCTGGATTTGTCCATCAGCCTCGGTTGCGCCACCCTGCTGCCGGCGGAATCGGTGGAAAGCCTGTTGCGCCGGGCGGACAACGCCCTCTACGTGGCCAAGCGCGAAGGCCGCAACCGGCTGTCCATGGCGGGCTGACATACGCTGGGAGCGATTTCGATCGCGAATGAATTCGCTCCCACAGCGCAAAAAAAGAAGGGGCTCATCTGAGCCCCTTCTTCATTTCACCGGCTATCAGCGCTTGCGACCGAACCCCGGACGCTGGCCTTCGCCGCCGGGCGGGCCGCTGCGCTTGTGCTGCGGACGCTGGGGCTTGCGCGCCGGACGATCAGCCAGCTCAACAGCCGGACGCTCGCCCTGGGGCTTGGCCGGGCGCTTCTTGTTCACGTCGCGCGGACGATCGGCAACCGGCGTGCCACGCGGAGCACGGGCCGGACGCTCATCACCGTCACGGCGCTGACCGCGAGCCGGACGTTCATCACCTTCGCGACGCGGGCCACGAGCCGGGCGTTCATCACCCTCACGACGCGGACCACGTGCGGGACGCTCATCACCATCACGGCGCTGGCCGCGAGCCGGACGCTCGTCACCCTCGCGACGCGGGCCGCGAGCCGGACGCTCACCACCTTCATGGCGCGGACCACGGGCCGGGCGCTCATCACCCTCGTGACGCGGACCACGGGAGGGGCGCTCGTCACCTTCACGACGCGGAGCACGGGCACCTGCCGGCTTCGGCGACTTGCGCTGCAGGCGGTCGAGCTTCTCGCGGAACTTGCCCTTCATGGCCGGCAGGGCCACAGGCTTGAGACCGACTTCAGCGCTGAGGATGTCCACCTCGGTCTGGCTCATTTCGCGCCAGCGACCCATGGTCAGGTCGGAGGTGATGAACACCGGACCGAAGCGCACGCGCTTCAGGCGGCTGACCACCAGTCCCTGGGACTCCCACAGACGGCGCACTTCACGGTTACGGCCTTCCATCACCACGCAGTGGTACCAATGGTTGAGGCCGTCGCCGCCGGGCGCTTCCTGGATGTCGGTGAACTTCGCGGGACCATCTTCCAGCATCACGCCGTGCTTGAGGTTCTCGAGCATTTCCTCGGTGACCTCACCACGCACGCGCACCGCGTACTCGCGGTCCATCTCGAACGAGGGGTGCATCAGTCGGTTGGCCAGCTCACCGTCAGTGGTGAACAGCAGCAGGCCGGTGGTGTTGATGTCCAGTCGGCCAACGTTGATCCAGCGACCAACCTTCGCACGCGGCAGACGCTCGAAGACGGTAGGACGGCCTTCCGGATCATCGCGGGTGCAGACTTCGCCTTCCGGCTTGTTGTAGATCAGCACGCGACGGACGCTTTCGGCTTCCTCTTCGCGCTTGAGCAGACGACCGTCGACGCTGATGGCGTCATGGCTGTCCACGCGTTGGCCGAGAGTGGCGGGTTCGCCATTGACCTTCACTCGGCCTTCAGTAATCCAGGCCTCGATATCGCGGCGAGAAGCCAGCCCCATGCGGGCCAGGACCTTCTGCAGCTTTTCCCCTGCGGGGCTGTATTCGACTTCGCTCATCTGGGCACCTCCCGGTGTATCAGTAAAAAGGCCGCGCATCATACGCGGCCACTGGCACTCAGGCTAGTTGAGCAATGCCCCGACGTCAGCCTGACCGCTGACCGGCGGCGATCAATGCAGGGTTTCGTCCGACAGCGACTCGTCGTTTTCTTCAGCAGCGGCCTCGACTGCATCGTCATCCTCGGCGAGCAGCAGGTCGTCAAAGTCGGTCTTCAGGCCTTCTTCCATGACGTCCAGTTCGGCCAGCAGGCTGCGGAAGCTGGTTTCTTCACGTGGTTCGGCCGGCAGCTCAGCATCGGCTCGGGCCTGGAGCCCTTCGGGCACCGGCTCTTCACCGTCTTCCAGGGCCAGCACCGGTTCCGGTTCGAGCTCGCGCAAAGCGGCCAGTGGTGGCAGCTCTTCCAGGCTCTTCAGGTTGAAGTGATCGAGGAAGGCGCGAGTGGTGGCGAACATGGCCGGCTTGCCGGGCACATCACGGTAGCCAACGACGCGAATCCACTCGCGCTCCAGCAGCGTCTTGACGATCTGACTGTTGACCGCCACGCCACGGATGTCTTCGATCTCGCCACGGGTGATGGGCTGGCGGTAAGCCACCAGCGCCAGGGTTTCCAGCATGGCGCGGGAATAACGCTGCGGGCGCTCCTCCCAGAGCCGGCCGACCCAGGGCGAAAACCGCTCGCGCACTTGCAGTCGATAGCCGGAAGCCACCTCTCGCAGCTCGAATGCGCGCTTTTCGCAACTTTTGCCGAGGATGGCCAAAGCGGAACGAATCACCGACAACTCGGGGCGCTCGGCCTCTTCGAAGAGTTCGGCCAGACGCTCCAGCGACAGGGGTTTTCCGGATGCCAGGAGAAAGGCTTCCAGCAGCGAGGCGAGTTCCTTGGGATCGTTGAGGTTCATCTACTCGGCTCTGGCGCGCACATGGATGGGGGCAAAGGGTTCATTCTGCACCAGTTCCACCAACTGTTCCTTGATCAGCTCGAGCACCGCCATGAAGGTGACGACCACGCCAAGGCGACCCTCCTCCACCGCGAACAGCGCGACGAAGGGCACGAAAGCGCCGCCTTTCAGCCTTTCCAGTACCTCACTCATGCGCTCGCGGGTCGACAGCGCCTCGCGGGTCACCTGGTGGCTTTCGAACATATCGGCACGGCGCAGCACTTCGGCCATGGACAACAGCACTTCTTCCAGCGCCACGTCCGGCAGCAACTTGCGCGCCCGCGCGTCGGGGGCATCCAGGCGCGGCACGATCAGGTCGCGCCCAACGCGCGGCAGTTCGTCGATGCCTTCGGCGGCAGCCTTGAAGCGCTCGTACTCCTGCAAACGGCGGATCAGCTCGGCGCGCGGGTCCTCTTCCTCTTCTTCCGCCTCGTTCGAACGCGGCAGCAGCATGCGCGACTTGATCTCGGCCAGCATGGCGGCCATCACCAGGTATTCGGCGGCCAGTTCCAGGCGCACCGACTTCATCAGCTCGACATAAGCCATGTACTGGTGGGTGATGGCGGCCACGGGGATGTCGAGGATGTCGATGTTCTGCTTGCGGATCAGGTAGAGCAGCAGGTCAAGCGGGCCTTCGAAGGCTTCGAGGAAAACCTCCAGCGCATCCGGCGGGATATAGAGGTCCTGCGGCAACTCGGTCACCGCCTGGCCGTAGACCAGGGCGAAGGGCAGCTCCTGCTGGGCGCCCGCCTGGGGATCCGGCGACTCGGTTGGCGGTGTTTCGTGCATCACGGTTTTCTCGATCAGGCCTGCCGGCAAGGACCGGCCGGCGGGAAAGCGGGCAAATTAGCACCATGTGCCAGACTAAAAAAGTACGACGCAGCACCCCTGGTCAGGTTTGGAGCAAAGCGCTCATGGAGGTTCAAATGAAACTCGTCACCCTGATGTTCAGTGCCGTCCTCGTGTTCCTCAGCCTCACCCTGGTGCCAATAACAACAGCACAGGCAGGCATGATTGGCACCGACGAAGCGGTCTCCACCCAGCAGCAATCCGGCGATCGAGCCCGAATCGACGCTTTTCTGAGCAAATCCGAGGTTCAGGACCAGATGCGCGCGATGGGCGTGGATGTAGCCACGGCCCGCGCCAGGGTACAGGCACTGACCAATGAGGAAGCCGCCCAGTTGGCGCAGAAGATGAATGTCGTGCCCGCGGGCGGGAACATCAGCAGTACCGACTTCATCATCATCCTGCTGGTGATCATCCTGGTGGCGATCCTGCTTTAGGCGGTTCCGTCAATCCTCATCCAGGAAGGGCTGCGGGTCGCCGCAGCCCACACGCACGACCTCCGGCTTGCCTTCGGAGAGATTGATCACGGTGGAAGCCGCCATTCCCCCGTGGCCGCCATCGATGATCAGGTCCACCTGATGCTCGAGGATTTGCCGCATCTCGTAAGGGTCGCTCATGGGCAGGTCTTCACCCGGAAGGATCAGGCTGGTGCTCATCAGGGGCGCGCCCAGCTGCTCCAGCAGCGCCAGCGCGATGGGGTGATCCGGCACCCGCATGCCGATGGTGCGCCGCTTCGGGTGCATCAGCATGCGCGGGACTTCGCGCGTGGCGCTGAGAATGAAGGTGTAAGGGCCGGGAGTGTGTGCCTTGATCAGGCGAAACGCGGCGGTATCCACCTTGGCGAACACACCGATCTCGGACAGATCCCGGCATACCAGGGTGAAGTTGTGCTTCTCATCCAGCCGGCGCAGTCGACGAATGCGTTCGACCGCGCCCTTGTCGCCGATCAGGCAACCCAGGGCGTAGGACGAATCGGTGGGATAGACGATCACCCCACCCGCTTTGACGATTTCCACGGCCTGCTTGATCAGGCGCGGCTGTGGATTATCCGGATGAATCTGGAAAAATTGACTCACGACGTCTCCCTGTTCAGAGGGTAGCAGTAGGGCTGTGTGCATGGCGGAAGCGCCCCCAGATCGGCGGCAGGTCATCCGGCAAGGGTCGGTACATACCCAGATCCGACCAATCGCAGGGTGCATGGAAGTCACTACCGGCACTGACCAGCATGCCGAATTCTCGCGCCAGCACAGCCAGGCTTCCCACCTGGTCCGCAGGCTGCAGGCCGTTCACCACTTCCAGTGCGTGACCGCCAGCCTGAATGAAATCTGCTACCAACCGGCGCCGCTTGGCCCCGGTGAAGTTGTACTGCCAAGGGTGCGCCAGGCTGATCCAGGCGCCCGCGGCACGCAAGGTGCCCACGGCTTCGGCCAGGGTCGGCCAATGCTGCTTCACGTCCCCCAGCTTTCCAGCACCCAGCCATTTGCGGAAGGCATCGGCGCGATCGCTGACATAACCCGCGCGGACGAGGAACTCGGCGAAATGCGGGCGCGCCGGCGCGTTGCCGCTGTCCCCCAGTTCCTGCTGCACTGCCCGCGCACCCTCCAGCGCGCCCGGCATGCCCTTGGCGGCCAGGCGCCGATCGATCTCTTCGGCACGCGACCAGCGTCCGCGATGCAGGTCGGCGATGGCCTCGACCAGGGCCGGCGCGTCGGTGGCGAAGGCATAACCCAGTACATGGATGGTGGCACCACCCCAGGTGCAGGACAGCTCGATGCCGTTGATCAGTTGCATGCCCAGCGTTTCAGCCGCTGCACGGGCCTCGTCGAGGCCCTCCAGGGTGTCGTGGTCGGTCAGCGCGAGCACGCGCACGCCGCGCTCATGGGCGCGGGCAACCAGGACTGCGGGGGCCAGGGCACCGTCTGAGGCCGTACTGTGGCAATGCAGGTCGATCTGCATGGGGTCTGCTTTCGCTAGGGGAATGGTTTGTTATTATGCCGCCACATCCCGCTTCTGGCTGCCGCCGTGAAACAATTCATCGACTTCATCCCGCTTATCCTTTTCTTCATCGTCTACAAATTGGAACCACGCGCCGTCGAGCTGGCCGGGCATACCTATATGCTAGGCGGTATTTTCAGCGCCACAGCGGTTCTGATCATCAGCTCGGTGATCGTCTACGGCACCATCTTCCTGCTCCAGCGCCGCCTTGAAAAAGGCCAGTGGCTGACCCTCGTGGCCTGCCTGGTGTTCGGTGGCATGACCCTGGCCTTCCACAGCGAGACCTTCCTCAAATGGAAGGCGCCGGTGGTGAACTGGCTCTTTGCCCTGGCTTTTGCCGGCAGCCACTTCATCGGCGACAAGCCCCTGATCCAGCGCATGATGGGCCACGCCCTGAGCCTGCCACAGGCCATCTGGGTACGCCTGAACCTGGCCTGGATCGTGTTCTTCCTGGTCTGCGGCTTCGCCAACCTGTTCGTGGCCTTCACCTTCCACGAGTTCTGGGTGGACTTCAAAGTCTTCGGCAGCCTCGGCATGACCGTGCTCTTCCTGGTCGGCCAGGGCGTCTACCTGGCCCGCCATATCCACGACGGCGAAACCGAAAAGCCCCAACAGTAAGGATTGCCATGCTCTACGCCATCATCGCCACCGACGTTGCCGGTTCCTTGGAAAACCGCCTCGCCGCCCGCCCCGCGCACCTCGCACGCCTAGAGCAACTGAAAGCCGAAGGCCGCATCGTGCTGGCCGGCCCGCACCCGGCAGTGGACAGCAATGATCCGGGCAGTGCCGGCTTCACCGGCAGCCTGATCGTCGCCGAATTCGAATCCCTGGAAGCCGCCAAGGCCTGGGCCGACGCCGATCCCTACCGCGCCGCCGGCGTGTACGCCGACGTAGTGGTCAAACCGTTCAAGCAGGTCCTCCCCTAAGGCACTACTCTCCAGCCGTCCAACGCCAGGAAAAAGGAGTTCCCATGCACGTCGGTCGATTGCCCCTGCTGTTTACCGCCGCGCTGCTCTGCAGCCTGGCCCAGGCTGAAGAACCCCAACCCACGGCGCCGGCGGCGGAAATCGCTCCCGCGCTTGCGAATGCCTCCGCCGCGCCGGTGCCCGGGAACGACGCCCTGGTCGCCCAACTCGACCAGCTCAAGCGCCAGCTCGAAGACAGCGAACGCCAACGCAGCGAGCTGAACACCCAGCTTGAAGCCGCCAGCGGCGAGCGGGAGAACGCCCAGCTCGCTCGCCTTCGCCAGGAAAACCAGCGCCTGAAGTTGCAGCTCAAGGAAGCCCAGGCTTCCCAGGCTCCGCGCCTGCTGAGCGAACAGCAGACCTGGTTCGCGGTGGGCGGCGGCGTTGCCCTGCTCTCCCTGTTTACCGGCCTGATTGCCCGTGGCGGGCGCCGTCAGCGCCGTCAATGGATCAACTGACCCGCACCATGAGTGAACTGCTGCTTATCGACGACGACCAGGAACTCTGCGAGCTCCTGATCAGCTGGCTCAGCCAGGAAGGCTTCCACGTCCGCGCCTGCCATGACGGCCATTCGGCGCGCGCCGCCCTGGCCGAGCACGCCCCGTCGGCAGTGGTGCTCGACGTGATGCTGCCCGACGGCAGCGGCCTGGAGCTGCTCAAGCAACTGCGCAGCGACCATCCCGAGCTGCCGGTGCTCATGCTTTCTGCCCGTGGCGAGCCCCTGGACCGTATCCTCGGCCTGGAACTGGGTGCCGACGACTACCTGGCCAAGCCCTGCGATCCCCGTGAGCTCACCGCCCGGCTGCGCGCCGTGCTGCGCCGCAGCCAGCCGCCGCAGCCTTCCAGCCAACTGGAGCTGGGCGACCTCTGCTACAGCCCGGCGCGCGGAATCGTCACGGTCGGCAGCCACGAAATCAGCCTGACCCTGTCTGAAGGCCGCCTGCTTGAAGCCCTGCTTCGCCAGCCTGGAGAACCGCTGGACAAGCAGCAACTGGCGCAACTGGCGCTTGGTCGCAAGCTGACCCTTTACGATCGCAGCCTGGACATGCACGTCAGCAACCTGCGCAAGAAGCTCGGCCCGCACGCCGACGGCCGCCCACGCATCCTGGCGCTGCGGAGCCGCGGCTATTACTACAGCGCGTAGTCGGCCGGAATTTACCTAGCCTTTACCCACCTCTGACCGCCCTTGACCTTGCCATCCCTAGACTGGGCACATCCGGCAACCGGCCGGAATCGAGACTAGGAGAACCACCATGCGCAAGACCCTCACCGCCCTGCTGCTCGCCGCTACCCTGCCGACCATGGCCATGGCCATGCCGGAAGGCGGCCCGCGCCACGAGCGCGGTTTCGGTGGCCACATGTTCAAGGAGCTGAACCTGACCGAGGAACAGCGCCACGAGATCGGCAAACTGATGCGCGACCAGATGAAGACTCGTCACGACATCACCGAGCGTTACCTGGACAAGCTGCCTGCCGCCGAGAAGAAAGCCATGCAGGACGAACTCAAGGCCGCCGAAACCAAGAACCGCGACGCCATCCGCGCCAAGCTGAAACCCGAGCAGCAGAAGACCTTCGACGACATCCAGAAGAAGATGGAAGAACGCCGCGCCGAACGCGCCGAGTTCGAAGCCTGGAAAGCCGAGAAGGACAAGAAGGCCCAATAATCGCTGGGCGGCCGCGGCCGCCGGCACCGACCCCGACACCCACCAGGTCATCCCCTCCCGGCCTGGTGGGTTTTGCCGTTCAGGAGCTACCCCGTGCGTTCACTCTTCTGGCGAATCCTGGCCACCCTGTGGCTGGCCCTGGCCCTGGTGGCCGGCCTGTCCATCCTGCTGGGTCGCGCCCTGAACCAGGATGCCTGGATCCTCAGCCACCATCCTTCCCTCCAGGGCCTGGCCGAACGCCTGGTGCAACGCTTCGAGGAACAGGGGCCGCGAGACACCCAGCGCTATCTGGAGCACTTCCGCCACCGAGCACGGATCGATGTGCAGATTCTCAACGACACCGGCCAACCCGTGGTCGAAGGTACCTTCCCGCCTCGCGCCGCGGCTTTCGAAGCGCGCCACCATAATCCGCGCCGCCTGCCCTGGCGACGCCTGACAGAGGAATACACCAGCCCGGCCAGCGGTGAGTCCTACCTGCTCATCTACCGTATCCCCTACCCCGAACTGGACGCCTGGCATCGCGGCAGCCTGCTCTGGCCCATCAGCGCACTGGGTATCGCCCTGGTGGTACTGACCCTGTTCAGCCTGGCCCTGACCCTGTCCATCACCCGCCCGCTGGACCGTCTACGGCGGGCCGTGCACGACCTCGGCCAGACCGCCTACCAACAGGACAGCCTCGCACGACTGGCTCGGCGCCGGGATGAGCTGGGCGTCCTGGCCGGCGATTTCAACCGCATGGGCCAGCGCCTGCAGGGCCTGATCGGCAGCCAGCGCCAGCTGCTGCGCGACGTCTCCCACGAACTGCGCTCGCCCCTGGCACGCCTGCGCATCGCCCTAGCCCTGGCGGAGCGGGCCGAACCGCAGCAGCGGGAAGCCCTCTGGCCGCGCCTGGGTCAGGAATGCGACCGCCTGGAAGCACTGATTGCCGAGATTCTCGCCCTGGCCCGACTGGACGCGGAACCGGGCGCACGCCAGACCATTGCCGTGCGGCCGCTGTTGGCAAAACTGAAGGAAGACGCCCGGCTGCTGGCGCCGGAACAGGAAGTGTGCATCGACTGCAACGGCGAGCCGCAGCTCGACGGCTGGCCCGACATGCTGGAACGGGCACTGGACAACCTGCTGCGCAATGCCCTGCGCTTCAACCCGCAGGGGCAGCCGGTGGAGTTAACGGTGACAGAGCAGGACGCCGGCCTGACGATCAGGGTCCGCGACCACGGCCCCGGGGTTCTGCCGGAACACCTGTCACAGCTGGGGGACCCCTTCTTCCGCGCGCCCAATCAGTCCGGTGCCGGCCACGGGCTGGGGTTGGCGATCGCCCGCCGGGCGGTAGAACGCCTCGGAGGCAACCTGCAGTTGGACAATCATCCCGAGGGCGGCTTCATCGCCACCCTGGAATTGCCCGCTGCACTGAAGGCCTGATCAGCCCCAGGTCTGGACGAAGTCCGCCGGAGCCAGCTCCGGCGCGGCACGACGCTCGCCCTCGACGCTGCCCAGGTAGAGGAACCCGACCACCCGCTCGTTCTCCGCAAGCCCGAGTCCAGTGGCGACGGTGCGGTCGTAAGCCATGTCACCGGTACGCCAGATGGCGCCCAGGCCCTGGGCATGGGCGGCCAACAGGATGCTGTGGGCGGCACAGCCGGCCGAGAGCAGTTGCTCCATCTCCGGTACCTTGTGGCCGGCCTGCAATTTAGCGATCACCACCACCATCAACGGCGCCCGCATCGGCATGTTGCGGGCCTTGGTCGTGGCAGCTTCCGGGGCTTGCGGGTCCTTGGCCAGCACGGCGGAAACGAACAGCTCGCCGAGCTTCTCGCGCGCCGCGCCCTCGATGCTGAGGAAACGCCATGGGCGCAGGTAGCCGTGGTCCGGCGCGCGCAGGGCGGCACGGAACAGCACTTCGCGCTGGGCGGCGTCCGGCGCCGGCGCCTGCAGGCGGGCCAGGGATACGCGGTTGAGCAGAGCGTCGAGAGCCTCCATCGGCCACCTCCAGAAATCAGGGAGCCGGCATTCTAGCCGATAACGCGATTCAGTCTTGCGTCTGCTGCGATCAGGCGTCCCGCCTCGGCACCTAAGCCGGCTGCAACGAAGACTGACCAGCCCCCGGAAGCGGGTCCATCCAGCGACGAAAACCCGCCAAGCCCCTGCCTGCGGGCGTTTCCCGGCCTCCGAAGGGTCGGTAGAATGACGCGCCCTTCACCCCGACCAGAGGGTCCCATGTCTCTACCGACCCTGCGCATCATCGGCTTCATCATCGGCATCTTCCTCATCACCCTGGCCGCGAGCATGGTCATTCCCATGCTCACCCTGCTGGCTTTCGAGCGCACCGATGACATCTCCGCCTTCCTCTGGTCGAGCCTGATCACCTTCGCCACCGGCCTGGCCCTGATCGCTCCCGGTCGCGCCGAGCACACCCACCTGCGCCCAAGGGACATGTATATGCTGACCACGGCCAGCTGGGTGGTGGTCTGCGGCTTCGCCGCCCTGCCCATGGTGCTGATCCAGCACATCAGCTACACGGACTCCTTCTTCGAGACCATGTCCGGCATCACCACCACCGGTTCCACCGTGCTCACCGGCCTGGATCACGCCTCGCCCGGCCTGCTGATCTGGCGCTCGATGCTGCACTGGCTGGGCGGTATCGGCTTCATCGGCATGGCGGTGGCCATCCTGCCCCTGCTGCGGGTTGGCGGCATGCGCCTGTTCCAGACCGAATCCTCCGACTGGGGCGAGAAGGTCATGCCGCGCTCGCACATGGTCGCCAAGTTCATCGTGCTGGTGTACGCCGGGCTGACCGTGCTCGGCACCCTGGCATTCTGGCTGGCGGGCATGACCCCCTTCGAATCGGTGAACCACTCCATGTCGCTGATCTCCACCGGCGGATTCTCCACTTCGGACGCTTCCCTGGCGAACTGGAAACAACCCGCGGTGCACTGGGTGGCGGTGGCGGTGATGATCTTCGGCAGCCTGCCCTTCACCCTCCTGGTGGCCACCTTCCGCGGCAATCGAACGGCCCTGCTGCGCGACCACCAGGTGCACGGTTTTCTCGGTTTCCTGGTGGTCACCTGGCTGCTCGTAGGCACCTGGCTCTGGGCCAACTCCGACAACCCATGGCTGGATGCCGTGCGCATCGTCGCGGTCAACATCACCTCGGTGGTCACCACCACCGGTGTGGCCCTCGGCGACTACACCCTCTGGGGCAGCTTCTCGGTAATGCTGTTCTTCTACCTGACCTTCATCGGCGGCTGCTCCGGCTCCACCGCCGGCGGCCTGAAGATCTTCCGCTTCCAGGTGGCCTGGCAGTTGCTCAACGCCAACCTGAAACAGCTGGTGCACCCGCGCGCGGTGATCAAGCAGCAGTACAACGGGCACAATCTGGACGATGACATCGTCCGCTCGCTGATCACCTTCTCTTTCTTCTTCACCACCACCATCGCGGTGATCGCATTCGGCCTCTGCCTGATCGGCCTGGACTGGGTCACCGCCCTTACCGGCGCCGCCACCGCCGTGTGCAATGTGGGGCCGGGCCTGGGCCCGATCATCGGGCCGGTGGGCAACTTCTCCACCTTGCCGGATTCGGCGAAGTGGCTGCTGACCATCGGCATGCTCCTGGGCCGTCTGGAAATCCTCACGGTTCTGGTACTGTTCACGCCGGCCTTCTGGAAGCACTGAGCAGGTTTACAGCGAGCGGGGCGCGGTTAGAATTGCGCCTTTCGCCAATCATCCAGAAAAAGAACCCATGGCCCTGCCGACTCTCCGCATCATCGGCTTTCTCATCGGCATTTTCCTGATCACCCTCGCGGTCAGCATGGCCATTCCCGTACTGACCCTGGTGTTCTACGACCGCACCGACGACATCAATTCGTTCGTCTGGTCCAGCCTGATCACCTTTGTCGCGGGCCTGGCGCTGATCATCCCCGGCCGTCCGGAACACGTGCACCTGCGTCCCCGAGACATGTACCTGCTGACGGTGTCGAGCTGGATCATCGTGGGTACCTTCGCGGCCCTGCCCTTCCTGTTCACCCAGCACATCAGCTACACGGACGCCTACTTCGAGAGCATGTCCGGCATCACCGCCACCGGCGCCACCGTGCTGAGCGGCCTCGACACCATGTCTCCAGGCATCCTCATCTGGCGCTCGCTGCTGCACTGGCTGGGGGGCATCGGCTTCATCGGCATGGCGGTGGCGATCCTGCCGCTGCTGCGCATCGGTGGCATGCGCCTGTTCCAGACCGAATCCTCCGACCGCTCGGAAAAGGTCATGCCGCGCTCGCACATGGTGGCCAAATACATCGTCGCCATCTATGTGGGCTTCACCGTGCTCGGCAGCCTGGCCTTCTGGGCGGCGGGCATGGGGCTGTTCGATGCGGTCAACCACGCCATGTCGGCCATCTCCACCGGCGGTTTCTCCACCTCCGACCAGTCCCTGGCCAAGTGGGACCTGCCGGCAGTGCACTGGGTGGCCGTGGTGGTGATGATCCTCGGCAGCCTGCCGTTCATGCTCTATGTGTCGGTGCTGCGTGGCCATCGCATGGCACTGTTCAAGGATGAGCAGGTGCAAGGTTTCCTCGCGCTGCTGCTGGTCATCTGGCTGGTGCTCGGCACCTGGTACTGGCTGACGACCAAGCTGCACTGGCTGGACGCGCTGCGCCACGTCGCGGTGAACACCACCTCGGTGCTCACCACAACCGGCTTTGCCCTGGGCGACTACAGCCTATGGGGCAACTTCTCGCTGATGCTGTTCTTCTACCTGGGCTTCGTCGGCGGCTGCTCCGGCTCCACCGCCGGCGGAATCAAGATCTTCCGTTTCCAGGTGGCCTACATCCTGCTCAAAGCCAACCTCCAGCAACTGGTACACCCTCGGGCGGTGATCAAGCAGGTCTACAACGGCCATCGCCTGGACGACGATATCGTCCGCTCGATCCTGACCTTCTCGTTCTTCTTCACCATCATCATCTGCGCCATCGCCCTGGGCCTGTCGCTGCTGGGGCTGGACTGGATCACCGCTCTGACTGGCGCGGCCGCGACCGTTTCGGGTGTCGGTCCGGGCCTGGGCGAGATCATTGGCCCGGCCGGCAATTTCTCCAGCCTGCCGGACGCCGCCAAATGGCTGCTGACCCTGGGCATGCTGCTGGGCCGTCTGGAAATCCTCACCGTGCTGGTGCTGATGACGCCCTATTTCTGGCGGCACTAAGGCCGAAAGGCCCGTTGCGCGGGACGCTTAACGGAGGGAGCGATTCCATTCGCTCCCGCTGGCTTTCGTAGGTTGGTGCGGGCGGCGCTCCGCTAGAGCGCAGCGAAACCCAACGATTCGGCGCCTGTAACTTGCCACGCTGGACCTCGTAGACTCGGACCAACCTGCGGGACCGCTAATCTCCCCCAACGGGAGCGAATCAGATCTCTTCCAGCCGCGCGCGGTACTCGCCGGGGGTGCTGTCGAACCATCGACGGAAGGCACGGAAGAAGTTGCTCGGATCGGCGAACCCCAACAGATAGGCAGTTTCCAGCAGGGTCAGGTTGGGTTGCGCCAGATACTGCTCGGCCAGCTCGCGGCGGGTGTCGTCCAGCAACTGCTGGAAGCTGACTCCCTCCTCCTGCAAGCGACGCTGCAAGGTGCGCTGCGACAGATGCATAAGGCTTGCCACCACTTCGCGCTTGGGCTCGCCCTGGGGCAGCAGGCGACAGAGCACCTGCCGCACCTGGTGGGTGACGCGGGTACCGGAGAAGCGCGCCAGGTAGTCACCGGCGAAACGGTCATGCAACTGGGCCAGGGATTCATTGGCGGTGGGCAGCGGCGTATCCATGTCGGCACGGCTGAACAGCAGGGCGCAGTGCTCGGCGTTGAAGCGCAGCGGTGCCTGGAACACCTGGCGATAGGGCTCCAGATCTGCCGGCGCCGGCCCCTGGAAGCGAATCTCCAGCGGGTTGATCGGCCGCCCCGTCATCCAGCGACAGAATGCCAGGCAATAAGCCATGGAGGCCTCCACGCTCTGGCGCGCCGGTGGCAGGCGGTCGCCGTGGATGGACAGGCGCAGTTCATAACCTTCGGCGGTGCCGCAGAAACTGAGGTCAGCCCCCTCGGCGATGATCCGCTGGTAGCGCACCAGCCGGGCGAAGCCCTCCTTGAGGGTCCTGCTGGACATCAGCGCGTAACCCACAACGTGGAAGGATGCCGGGCGCACCACCTTGGCCATGTTGAGGCCGATGGCAGGATTGCCGGACAGCTCGACCGCGCGGACCCAGAGACGGGTCATGCCGTCCTGGGGGAAACGGGCATCGGGATCGTTCAGTGCCTGGTAGTCGAGGCCGAGTTCGGGAAACAGGTTGCGGCAGTCCACTCCACCCATTTCCAGCGCCTGGACGATTCCCAGGGCCCAGCTCGAAGAAGTCGTGCGTTCGCTCATGGCGCCTTCTTGTTCTGAAGTTCAAGGCCGCCGCCGGCAGGGCGACGTGCCGGCAAGGATACTAAAGTGGCGCCCATTGTCACTGGCCCCCGGAGACACCCGTCCTAAACTGCTCCAGACAACAAGAACCTGGAGCCGCCGCCATGCCCGCCGAGTCTGTCCAACGCTTCCAAAGCTTCGCCGAGTTCTACCCCTACTATCTGCAGGAGCACAGCAACGACACCTGCCGCCGCCTCCACTACGTGGGCAGCCTGCTGGTGCTCTGCATCCTCGGCTACACCCTGGCGACCCAGCAATGGCTCTGGCTGCTGGCCATCCCCTTCGCCGGCTACGGCTTCGCCTGGGTCGGGCACTTCGTCTTCGAAAAGAACAAGCCGGCCACCTTCAAGTATCCGCTCTACAGCTTCATGGGCGACTGGGTGATGCTGAAGGATGCCCTGACCGGTCGCATCCGCTTCTGAGAACCTGCTCACGCTCAGCTGCGCGTCGGCCCTGCTGCGTTAAACGCAGGCACGGAATGCTCATTTACAGCTGTAAACTCCGCTTCCTTGCCTGCCTTTGCCTTGCATGGCTCTAGCTCGCAAGACCGTGAACAGGTTCTGAGAACGAAGGGACTGGCGCCAACCTGGCCGCCCGTCCCTCGCTTGGTTATGATCCCGCACCAGCCGAAGTCATGGCCCAGGACTTGCAGCGTTTCCCCAACGCCGCAACCCGGCGTCAAGAAAGCACCAGGGACAGATCCAAGCCATGAAGCCCACCTTGCTCGACCCTTCCACCGCGACGCCCGTGCTGCGTGAGTACTACTCCCGCGTGTTGGCCTATATGGCCGTCGCCGCCAGCATCGCCGCCGGTACCTACGTCCAGCATTTCGGCTTCGACATCCTCTGGATGGTCCCCTACGCCCTTCTCTATCCGCATCTGGCCCACCACCTGAGCCTGCGCTTCGCCGGGCAGCGCACCGACCGCATCCTCCTCGGCGTGGACACCTTCCATGCAGGCGCATCCGTCGTCCTGCTGGGATTCTCGGTGGTCCCCACGCTGATGGTGGTGCTGACCCTGTGTTTCAGCGCCATGATCCTCGGCGGCCTGCGCCAGATGACCCTGGTGCTGGGCGGGGCGCTGATCAGCATGACCGTCGTCGGCCTCGCCCTGCAGCCCGCATTCAGGGCGGGCACGCCGGCGCTGGTGGCCATCGTCAGCGTGCTCCTCACTACCTTCTACATCTGCATTACCGCCTTCTTCGTGCATCAGCAGGGCCTGCGTCTGGCCCAGGCCCGCAGCGAGATCAAGCGCGAGCAGGAAAAGGCCGCCCGACTGGCCCGCAACCTCGCCAAATATCTGTCGCCCCAGGTCTGGGAAATGATTTTCAGCGGCAAGAAGAGCGTGCGCCTGGAAACCCAGCGCAAGAAGCTCAGTGTGTTCTTCTCCGACATCAAGGGCTTTACCGAGCTGTCCGAGGAACTGGAAGCCGAAGCCCTGACCGACCTGCTCAACAACTACCTCAACGACATGTCGAAGATCGCCCTGAAGTACGGCGGCACCATCGACAAGTTCGTCGGCGACAGCGTGATGGTGTTCTTCGGTGACCCCGCCACCCAGGGCGCCAAGAAGGACGCAGTGGCTGCCGTGTCCATGGCAGTGGCCATGCGTAAGCACATGAAGGTGTTGCGCCAGCAATGGCGCGCCCAGGGCATCACCAAGCCCCTGGAAATCCGCATGGGCATCAACACCGGCTACTGCACCGTGGGCAACTTCGGCGCCGACACGCGCATGGACTACACCATCATCGGCCGCGAAGTGAACCTGGCCAGCCGCCTGGAAAGCGCTTCGGACGCCGGCGAAATCCTCATCTCCCACGAGACCTATTCGCTGGTGAAGGACGTGATCATGTGCCGCGACAAGGGCCAGATAAACGTCAAGGGTTTCAGCCGGCCGGTGCAGATCTACCAGGTAGTGGACTTCCGCCGTGACCTGGGCGCCGCCTCCAGCTACGTCGAGCACGAACTGCCCGGCTTCTCCATGTACCTGGATACCAACAGCATCCAGAACTACGACAAGACCAAGGTCATCCAGGCCCTGCAACAGGCCGCCGAGAAGCTGCGGGACAAGATCATTCCCTGATCATTCACATGGGTGGAATCTCACCTGTAGGGGATCGCCGTCAGGGTCGACTCAAGACAGGGCTCCCCGTCCAGCAACGGCTGGCGCGCCAGGAACTCCAGCGCCGAAGCCCGCCAGGACAACCGCCCCGCCCGCTCGGCACAACGCTCACGGTCCAGCTCCAGCGCTGCCAGGCAGGCACGCTGCAGGTCGTCGTCCAGGCAACCGGTGACGCCCGACTCCAGCACATCCAGCGGGCCGGCCACGGGGAAGGCCGCCACCGGCGTACCGCAGGCCAGGGCCTCTAGCATCACCAGGCCGTAGGTATCGGTCAGCGACGGGAACACCAGCACGCTGGCCTGCGCGTAGAAGCGCGCCAGTTCCTCGCCCTGGCGATAGCCGAAGAACTGCACAGCGGAATAGCGCGCCTCCAGCTCGGCACGGAGCGGACCATCGCCCACCACCCACTTGTCCCCCGGCAAGTCCAGGTCGAGGAAGGCTTCCAGGTTCTTCTCGGTGGCCAGGCGGCCGACACAGAGGAACACCGGCCGCTCAGGCCTGGGCAGCGCCAGCGGGCGGAACAGCGCCGTGTCCACCCCCTTGCGCCACAGGTTGAGCCAGACCAGTCCGTGGCTGGCGAAGGTCTCGCGCATACGCTCGGTGGTCACCAGCACCGCCTGGCTGGGGCGGTGGAACAGGCGGAGGAAGGTATAGCCCCAGGACAGGGGCACCCAGGGCCAGCGACCATGTATGTATTCGGGGAAACGGGTGTGGATGGCGCTGGAGAAGGCCAGCCCACGCTTCACCAGCCAGCGCCGGGCGGCCCAACCGAGCGGACCTTCGGTCGCCAGGTGGACGCTGTCCGGCTGGAACGACTCGATCATCGGACCGACCCGCCACAGGTCCCAGGCCAGCGGGATTTCCGGGTAGCTCGGGCAAGGCCGGCAGCGGAAGCCCTGGGGCGACAGCAGCATGACCTGGTGACCCAGGGCCTCGAGTTCGGTCATCAGCGCCTGCAGGCTGGTGACCACGCCATTTACCTGGGGCGACCAGGCATCGCTGACGATCAGTATCCTCATGCCGCCGGCTCGACCAGCTCCACGGCCCGGGCTTCCAGCTCGCGCGCCTGGGCATCGGCCAGGCGATAGAGCTCGATGCTGCCATCCCAGTGCTCGATCAGGGCCGTGCAGGATTCCACCCAATCGCCGCAATTGAGATATTCCACGCCACCCACCTTGCGGATTTCCGCGTGGTGGATGTGGCCGCAGACCACGCCATCGAGGCCGCGCTTGACGCATTCGTGGGCGATTGCCTCCTCGAAGTCGCTGATGAAGTTCACCGCGCTCTTCACTTTGTGCTTGAGGTAGGCCGACAGCGACCAGTAGCCGTAGCCCCAGCGCTCACGCCAGTGGTTGAGCCAGCGGTTGAGGGTCAGGGTGAATTCGTAGGCGGAGTCGCCGAGGAAGGCCAGCCACTTGTGGTAGCGGGTGATCACGTCGAACTGGTCACCGTGGATGACCAGCATGCGGCGGCCGTCCGCCGTCTCGTGGACCGCCTCGTCCACCAGTTGGATATTGCCCAGCATCAGTGCCGAGTAGCGGCGCAGGAATTCGTCGTGGTTGCCGGTGACGTAGATCACCTCGGTGCCGCGTTTGCTCATGGTCAGCAGGCGGCGGATCACGTTGGTGTGCGCCTGCGGCCAGTAAATGCCGCCGCGAAGCTTCCAGCCATCGATGATGTCGCCCACCAGGTAGATGCGGTCGGCATGGTACTGCTTGAGGAACCGCGCCAGATGCTCGGCCTGGCAGTCGCGGGTGCCCAGGTGGACGTCGGAAATCCACAGGGTGCGCACGCGCTGCTTGCGGGGCTTGGTCTTGGTGACGGGTTCCAGGCGTTCGACGCTGCTCATGGGCGACCTCCGGCGGGGTTTATCCGATGGTGAGCCCTTGGGGTGAATCGAGAATGAACGCGAGGTTGCAGGCCTGTGACAACGCACGGCGCGTCGCTGGGAGTAGAATGGCCGCCTGCCCCGAGGTGAGCGCCATGCATTCGATCCTGTCCCTGCGCCAGTACAACCACGACCTGCTGGTCCACAGCCACAACCACGCCCAGCTGGTGTTCGGCCTGAGCGGCAGCCTGGACTTCGAAGTGGATGGCCGTGGCGCGCGGGTACAGCGTCAGACCCTGGCGGTGGTGCCGCCTGAAGCACAGCACGCCTGCGGCAGCCCTGGCGGAAGCCTCTGCCTGGTAGTGGACGTACCCGACGACGACTGGTTGCGACTCACCCTTGGCCGACATTTCGACGCCGGCCGGCGTCTGCTGGAACGCCCCGGCGCGCTGAACCTGAACCCGGCGCAAAGCCAGCTGGTGAGCTGGATCGCCGCCAGTCCCCTGGCCGATGAAGTGATTTCCGGGCAATCCGCCGGACTGTTGCTGGCCAGCCTGGCCGCCCCCGGCTCTCAGGTAGAGGACAACGGCGCCCTGCCCGTCGCGGCGCTCGACGCCCACATCGACCAGCACGCCGCCCGCCCCCTGCAGGTGGCCGACCTGGCACGCCTCAGCGGCCTCTCGGTGGCGCGTTTCCACGCCCGCTTCCTGGCCGAAACCGGGCAGACGCCCATGGACTACGTGCGCGCCCGGCGTCTGCACCTCGGCCGTCAGCTACTGCTGGAAAGCCGACTGGCCGTGGGCGAGATCGCCGCAAAGGTCGGCTACAGCTCCCAGAGCGCCTTCACCGCTGCCCTTTCCCGCGAGTTCGGGATCACCCCACGCGCCCTGCGCAATGGCCGCGAGTAACGCGACAAAGCCCGCGAGCCTGGCGACAGACAAGGCGGTTCGTCCTCACTAGACTGGTGGCGGTCGTTATCAGGGAGAACCTTATGTCCACCATCGAATGGGGCGACTTCGAGCGCGTCGAACTGCGCGTCGGCACCATCCTTTCCGCCGCCCCCAATGCCAAGGCAATCAAACCGGCCTACGTGCTGGAAGTGGACCTGGGCGAACTCGGGGTGAAAACCTCCAGCGCACAGATCACCGCCCATTACCAGGCCGACGACCTGGTGGGCCGACAAGTGCTGTGCGTGTGCAACTTCGCCCCCAAGCGCATTGCCGGCATCCGCTCCGAAGTGCTGGTCACCGGCGTCCATGACGACGAGAACAAGGTAGTGCTGGCCAGCTTTGACAAGCCTCTGCCCAATGGGGCACGCCTGGCATGAAGGAACGTAACGCGCTGCTCGCGATCCACCTGGGCGCCCTGCTGTTCGGGCTTTCGGGCATCTTCGGCAAGCTCGCCAATACCGCGCCGATGATCATCACCTTCGGTCGCGGGCTGTTCGCAGTCATCGCCCTGGCAATCTTCGCCCAGCTCATCGCCCGTGGCCGCAGCGCCAACCCCAACCTGCGCCAGCTGGCCATGCTGGGCCTCGGCGGCCTGCTGTTGGGGGCTCACTGGATCACCTTCTTCCACGCGGTGCAGGTGGCTGGCGTGGCCATCGCCACCCTCGGTTTCGCCAGCTTCCCGGCCTTCACCCTGCTGCTGGAGGGCCTGCTGTTCCGCGAACGCATCCGCGCCCAGGAAATCCTGATCGTCGGTCTGGTCAGCTTCGGCCTGGTGCTGGTGACGCCCAGCTTCGATTGGGGCAGCGAGGCCACCCAGGGCCTGCTGTCAGCCATCCTGTCGGGCCTTCTGTTTTCCCTGCTGTCGCTGCTCAACCGCGTCAGCGTGAAGGGCCTGGAACCGGTGAAGGCGGCGCTGTGCCAGAACCTCACCATCGTGCTCTGCCTGGCACCGTTCAGTTGGCCGCTGCTGCACGACGTGAAACCCATCGACTGGTTCTGGATCGCCCTGCTCGGGGTGTTCTGCACGGGCTTGGCCCACAGCCTGTTCGTGGCCAGCCTGAAGGTGCTGAAGGCCCGTACCACGGCGGTGATCTTCGCCCTGGAGCCGGTCTACGGCATCGCCTTCGCCTGGTGGCTGTTCGACGAGCAACCCGGCCTGCGCATGCTGGCCGGCGGCGCGCTGATCATCTTCGCCATCGCCCTGTCGGCGCGCAAAGGCGCGCCGGCCGAAGCCAAGGCAGCCCCAGCGACGCCGTAACGCTGTAGGAGCGAATTCATTCGCGAAACGGCAGAAAGGGCTGGCTCAGGAAGTTCGCGAGCAAGCTCGCTCCTACAAGGTCTGCCTCGGGATCGCGAAACGGGGCAAGCGAGCGGCGCCCTCTGCCTGCCTTCATCGGAATCACACTCCCTGCCCCGTTCCGCGAAACGCGCTCAGGCCGCCTGGCCCATCTCAGGCAGCCACCCACCCGCCTCCTGCTCCAGCAACCAGCGGCAGTAGCGTTCCACGCCCTGCTGCACATCCAGCAGAGGCTGGCGGTAACCGGCCTGACGCAGACGGCTGATGTCAGCCTGGGTGAAGCACTGATACTTGCCACGCAGGGCGTCGGGAAATTCGCTGTATTCCAGCAGGCCCTTCTCGCGCATGGCCGGAAGACTCAGCGGCGGCAGGCCGTCGTGGGCGCGCAGGGCATTGACCATGCTCCACGCCACATCGTTGAACGGCTGGGCACGCCCCGTGCCGAGGTTGAAGATGCCGGAGCGCTGCGGCTGGTCGAGAAAATGCAGGTTGACCCGCGCCACGTCCTCCACCGAGACGAAATCCCGCAGGTGTTCACCGCCCGCGTAGCCGTCATAGCCGCCGAACAGGCTGACCTTGCCGTCTGCGCGGTACTGCCGGAAGCAATGAAACGCCACCGAGGCCATGCGAGCCTTGTGGCTCTCGCGCGGCCCATAGACGTTGAAATAGCGCAGCCCCACCACCTGGCTGCGCGTGCTCGGCAGCAGGCGGCGCACGCGCTGGTCGAAGAGGAACTTGGAGTAGCCGTAGACGTTCAGCGGGCGTTCCGCCTCGCGCTCCTCGCGAAACACCCGGTTGCCGCCATAGACCGCCGCCGATGACGCATAGATGAAGGGCACGCCCTGGGCCAGGCAGGCGTCCAGCAACTCGCAGCTGTAGCGGTAGTTGTTGTCCATCATGAAGCGCCCGTCGCCCTCCATGGTGCTGGAGCAGGCGCCCTGGTGAAACACCGCGCGCGGCAGGCCGAAGCGGCCTTCGCGCAGCAGCGGGAGCAGGTCGCGCTTGTCCAGGTAGTCGGCGATTTCGCCATCGGCGAGGTTGCGGAACTTGTCGCCTTCGGTCAGATCGTCCACGGCGATGATGTCGGTCTCGCCGCGGGCGTTGAGGGCCTGGACCAGGTTGCTGCCGATGAAGCCGGCGGCACCGGTGACGATGATGCTCATGACGGACTTCCTCCAGAAGGTGGAAATGCCGTCAGGCTATGCCTCGCCCCCTGCTCGCCTGTTGATCTGTAGCAAAAGACGACGGATCAGGATCGATCGTTGTGGCCCAGGTCCCGCGCCGGATCGATCTGGTCGCGGACCCGCTGCTTGAGCACCTTGGCCTCGGGGAAACCGCCATCGGCCTTGCGCTCCCAGATCTGCACGCCATTGCAGGTGATGAGGAAAACCCCACCGGTCCCCGGCTCCAGGCTCACCTTGCCGAGGTCGTCGCTGAAGGTGCTGAGCAGCTCCTGGGCCAGCCAGGCGGCACGCAAAAGCCACTGGCACTGGGTGCAATAGGTGATGACGATTTCGGGCTTGCTGGCTGACATGTTGGGCTCGGCGACAGGTTGGGGGCCCTATAATAGCCGGCTTCGGATCTTCGCCTGACCAGGGATGCGTTATGCGCCGCCTTCTGCTTTGCCTGCTGTTCCTCCCCCTCCTCTGTTTCGCACAACCCGAACCCCGCATCGGCCTGGTGCTGTCCGGCGGTGCCGCGCGCGGCCTGGCCCATATCGGTGTGCTCAAAGCGCTGGAGGAACAGGGCATCAAGGTCGACGCCATTGCCGGAACCAGCATGGGCGCGGTGATCGGCGGGCTCTACGCGGCGGGCTACAAGGTGGATGAACTGGAGAAGATCGCCATCCACATGGACTGGCAGCAGGCGCTCTCCGACAACCCGCCGCGGCAGGAGGTCCCCTTCCGCCGCAAACAGGACGACCGTGATTTCCTGGTCAAACAGCGCCTGAGCTTTCGCGACGATGGCAGCCTCGGCCTGCCGCTGGGCGTGATCCAGGGGCAGAACCTCGCCCTGCTGCTGGAAAGCCTGTTGGTGCACACCAGCGACACCCGCGACTTCGACAAGCTGGCCATTCCCTTCCGCGCAGTAGCCACCGACATCGCCACCGGTGAAAAGGTCGTGTTCCGCAAAGGCCACTTGCCCCAGGCGATCCGCGCCAGCATGTCGATTCCCGCCGTGTTCGCGCCGGTGGAAGTGAACGGCCGCCTGCTGGTGGACGGCGGCATGGTGGACAACATCCCGGTGGACGTGGCGCGCGAGATGGGCGTCGACCGGGTGATCGTGGTCGACATCGGCACGCCCCTGCGCTCACGCAAGGAACTGGCCACCGTGGTTGACGTGCTCAACCAGTCGGTCACCCTGATGACCCGCACCAATTCCGAGGCCCAGTTGGCCACCCTCAAACCCACCGACGTGCTGATCCAGCCGCCCCTGGCCGGCTACAGCGCCACCGACTTCGGCCACTCCCGCGAGATGATCGACGCCGGTTATCGCGCCGCGCAGATACTCGCCCCTCGCCTGGCGGAACTGCGTCCGCTGTCCAGCAGCCGCGACCTGGCCCTGGACAGCGCGCGCCTGCCCAGCGAGCGCACGCCGGTGATCCGCAGCATCCTCATCGAGAACGATTCGAAGGTCAGCGACGCCGTCATCCGCCGCTACATCCGCCAGCCGCTGGGTGCCCCGCTGGACCTGGAGCGCCTGCAGAGCGACATGAGCACGCTCTACGGCCTGGACTACTTCGAACAGGTGCATTACCGCGTGGTCCGCCGCAAGAATGGCAACGCCCTGGTGATCAACGCCCGAGGCAAGCGCGCCGGCACCGACTACCTGCGCCTGGGCCTGAACCTGTCCGACGACATGCGCGGCGACAGCGCCTTCAACCTGGGCGCCAGCTACCGCAAGAACGGCATCAACGAACTGGGCGCCGAATGGCTGACCCGCCTGCAACTGGGCGATCACCAGGAGCTCTACAGCGAGTTCTACCAACCGCTGGATGCCGGTTCGCGCTACTTCGTCGCCCCCTACCTGTTCGGCGAAGCGCAGAACATCGAGGCCATCCTCGACAACGATCCCATCGCCGAATACCGCCTGGAACGCTACGGCTATGGCCTCAACCTCGGCCGGCAGATCGCCAACAACGGCGAAATCCGCTTCGGCGTCGGCCAGGCCTGGGGCCAGGCGGATGTGCGGGTGGGCGAACGCGACCTGCCCAGCTTCGACTTCTCCGAAGGCTACTACGAGCTGAAGTACTCCTTCGACACCCTGGACAACGTCGACTACCCCCATGAAGGCGAGGACATCGGCCTCAGCCTGCGCCAGTACGATCCGGATCTTGGTTCGGACGACCGCTACCGGCAGTGGCAGCTGAGCCTGGACAAGGCCTTGGGTTCGGGGCCGGACACTTTCGTCCTCGGCGGCCGCTATGGACGCACCATCGACGATGCCGAGGTGGTCACCTCGAGCTTCCTGCTGGGCGGCGCGCGCCAGCTCTCGGGCTTCCGCCAGGACTCCATCAGCGGCCAGAACATCAGCCTGGCGCGGGCGGTCTACTACCGCCGCCTGACCCGCCGTTCGTTCCTGCCGCTGGACTTCCCGGTGTACCTGGGCGGCAGCCTGGAACGCGGCCGCGCCTGGAACAACGACGACAGCTTCGACAGCGGCTACATCAATGCCGCCAGCGTCTTCATCAGCTTCGATACGCCCCTGGGGCCGCTGGACTTCAGCTACGGCCTGAACGACGAAGCGGAGCGCGCGCTCTATCTCAACCTCGGTCGCGTCTTCTGAGCCTGTCTGCTTTTGTAGGTTGGGCCGGGCGGCGTTCCGCGAGCGCAGCGAAGCCCAACATTTGCGTGTTGGGCTTCGCATAGCTCAGCCACAACCTACAGGAGCTGGCTGAGCAAAATGGGAATAATCAAATGAATTTTCAGTATTAAAAGGACATATGCCGTTCCGTTATAGTCGCCCGCTAACACTGCCCAGAAGGAACGCCCTGTGAAACGACTGTTCTCCGCCTCCCTCCTCGCCGCCGGCCTAGCCCTGGCCAGCGCCGCCCAAGCCGCGCCCACGCTGCTCAACGTCTCCTACGACGTGATGCGCGACTTCTACAAGGACTACAACGCTGCCTTCCAGAAACACTGGAAAGCGGAGAAAGGCGAGAACATCACCCTGCAGATGTCCCACGGCGGTTCCAGCAAACAGGCCCGCGCAGTGATCGACGGCCTGCCCGCCGATGTCATCACCATGAACCAGGCCACCGACATCAACGCCCTGGCCGACAACGGCGGCCTGGTGCCACAGGACTGGGCGGCCCGACTGCCGAACAACAGCGCTCCCTTCACCTCCGCCACCGTGTTCATCGTGCGCAAGGGCAACCCCAAGGGTCTGAAGGACTGGCCGGACCTGCTCAAGGACGGCGTGCAGGTGGTGGTACCGAACCCCAAGACTTCCGGTAACGGCCGCTACACCTATCTCTCCGCCTGGGGCTACGTACTGAAGAACGGCGGCGACGAGAACAAGGCCAAGGAATTCGTCGGCAAGCTGTTCAAGCAGGCACCGGTGCTGGATACCGGTGGCCGCGCCGCCACCACCACCTTCATCCAGAACCAGATCGGTGATGTGCTGGTGACCTTCGAGAACGAAGCCGAAATGATCGCCCGCGAATTCGGCCGTGGCGGTTTCGAAGTGGTCTACCCCAGCGTTTCCGCCGAGGCCGAGCCGCCGGTGGCCGTAGTCGACAAAGTGGTGGACAAGAAGGGCACCCGCGCTGCCGCCGAGGCTTACCTCAAGTACCTGTGGAGCGACGAAGGCCAGACCATCGCCGCCAACAACTACCTGCGCCCGCGCAACCCGGAGATTCTCGCCAAGTTCGCCGACCGCTTCCCCAAGGTGGAATTCCTCTCTGTGGAAAAGACTTTCGGCAATTGGCGTGACGTGCAGAAGACCCACTTCAACGATGGTGGCATCTTCGATCAGGTCTACACCGCGCAGTAATCGCCCCCTGACCTGCCCGCATCAGCGGGCAGGTTTCCATCCCAGGCTTTTCAATGCCTCCAGCAGCAGATCCCCGGTCATTGCCGGCACCTTTCGGCCATCGGCACAGGTCATCTCATACCCGGCCAGCAACGCATTGACGATGGCCTCCTCCACCGCTTCCGCTGCCGCGGCGAACAACGGCGAGATGTGATCGTTGTTGACCATGGCGAGTGGCGCGCTGAAGGGCAGGTCCTTGCGTGCGTAGTCCACCGGCGGCAAATCCCGGTTGCCGGTGGCGAAGGCCAGGAAGATGTCGCCGCTGGAGTCCTCCGTGCCACCGCCGGTGCGGGCGATGCCGATGGAGGCGCGCTGGGCCAGGCGCTGGCACTGGTGCGGCAATAGCGGCGCATCGGTGGCGATGATCACCACGATGGAGCCCATGCCGGGGGTGTCGCGCTCGGTAAAGGGCGATTCGATCTCCTGCAACTGCCGCCCCACCGGGTAGCCGTCCACCCGCAGTTCACGACGCACGCCGTGGTTAGCCTGGACCAGGGCGCCCACCGTCCAGCCGCCCTGCTCGGCCGCCAGACGCCGCGACGAGGTGCCGATACCGCCCTTGAACTCGTGGCAGATCATGCCGGTACCGCCGCCGACCGGTCCTTCGGCCACCTGGCCAGCGCGCGCTTCGGCCAGCGCCTCCCGCACCTGGGCCGCACCGACGTGCTGGCCCCAGATGTCATTCAACAGGCCGTCGAAGGTTTCCATCACCACCGGCATGCACCAGTAGACGGAATCCCCGGCGGCGTCCCTTTCGGTGGCCACCAGCGCATCGCGCACTACGCCGACGCTGTGGGTATTGGTGATGGCGATGGGCGTGGTCAACAAGCCTGCCTCGCGAATCCATTCCAGTCCGGTGGCATCACCATTTCCGTTGAGTACATGGCAGCCGGCGAAGCTGGGTTGCTCGCGCGCCGAGCCGCTCCGGGGCTGCACCACCGTCACGCCGGTGCGGACCGGCTTTCCGTCGCGCTCCTCGCAGATCGTGCTGTGCCCGACCCGAACCCCCGGTACATCCGTGATGGCGTTGAACTCACCCGGCGTACCGAGACCGATGCTGATACCAAGTTGACGCGCGCGCATGGCGACTCCTGTGACTCAGAGTTTCTGGAAGGCGGGGCTGAGCTTGCCGTAGGTACCGTAAAGGAGGATCGATACGGCCAGCAGCCCGAAGATGATCGAAAGGTCCTGCAGGGAGGCTTCCAACACGAGGTTGAGCAGCAGATAACCCGCGCCGGTGACCGCGAGCACGGCGGGCAGCGGCCAGAGCGGCATGCGGTAGCTGTGCTCCACGTCGCGCCGCAGCGCGCGGCTGAACAGCGCGCAGAGTGCGATGATCAGGTAGACCATGAGAATCAGCAGCACGGTGAAGGACGTCATTTCCGCAAGGTTGGAGCTGAAGCTGAGCAGCGCCGAGGGGATCGCCAGGAACAGCGTGGCCAGCCAGGGCGACTCCCAGCGGGGGTGGATACGGGTGAAGGCACGGTTCAGGGCCGGCATCCACAGCTCGTCGCGACCGCTGCTGAAGATCACGCGGCCGATCTGGATGACGATGGCGATGATGGCGTTGAACACCGAAAGGAAAATACCCGCGCTGACCAGCCGGGACAGCGTCTCGTTGCCGTGGCTCGACAGCAGGTAACCGATGGGGTCGGGGCTGGCGATCATCTCCTGCAGCGAGGGTGCGCCGATGAGGATGGCGGTCAGCGGGATCAGCTCGATGGCCACCACCAGCAGCAATGACCAGAGCACCGCCCGGGGTACGCCGCGCCCCCCGCACTTCATGTCTTCGGCCATGAGCACCGCGCCACCGAAACCGTTGTAGGAAAACAGCGCCGTGCCGACCGCACCCAGCACCAGCGCCATCGGGGCAACCCCGATTACGCCGTTCTCCACGATCTGTGGATGAAAGAGCACGCTGGCGGGCTGCGTGGCATTGCCAAATCCCAGCGCGACTATGACCAGCAAGGCCGCCACCTCCAGCAACAGGCAGGCACCGGTGACCCAGGCATTGAGCTTGATATTGAGGATGCCCAGCAGGTAGCTGGCCGCCACGACCAACAGCGCCACGAGCTGTGAGTCGAAGTCGGTTCCTAGGGCGACGTTCAGGTAGGTCGCCGCTCCCGTGGCCAGCACCGGCGGAATGAACAGCAGCATCGCCAGCACCATGAGGAAGGTCGCGTAGCCGGCCAAGCCGCCGAATACGCGCTTGGCATAGACGTACTCGCCACCGGCGGACTTGTGGGCGCGCCCCAGTTCTGCGTAGCACCAGGCGAACATCAGGGCCAGCACGGCGGCCAGCACGAACGACAGGAATGCGCCACTGCCGGCCTGCTGGATGGCAAAGGGGGCGATGACGAAAACCGAGCTGGCGGGGGTAACGCTGGAAACCGTGATGGCGACGACATCGGCGGTGCTCAGCCTGGGCTTGAGCACCCCGTTCTCCGGGGTGGACGTGGTCATATCCTGATCCTCTGATTGTTATTGGCAGTTGAGGCAGTAGGAATCGGCGACGTGTGTCGCCGCATGGGGACGCTGTAGTTGTGGGGCGATTCTCGACAGCGCGCCGCACAGCGCCAATCACCCTATTGGAGTACGCCACTTGACGATGGCCGCCCCGGATCAGCCAAGCTTGTGTACCCCTGCCCCACCACGAAATCGGAGAACCGGATGGACAGTCTGTTCAGGGAAGCGGCCCTGCACGCCGGCCTGGGTCGCACCATCGAGCAGATCGGTGGCGACCGCTTCTGGAAGCAACTGATCCTGCTGCTTCACCATTGCCTGCCGTTCGACAATGCACTGGCCACCTTCTACCCCACCGGCGGCGCGCCACAGCCCCTGGAGGAGTACGACACCGAGCCCCAGGCCGGCCCGGCGTCCATGCCGATCTACCTGGATGGCCTCTACCTGCTCGATCCCTTCTACCAGGCCTGCCGCGAAGGCCTGTCCAGCGGCTTCTACCGGCTGGAAGAGATCGCCCCGGATCACTTCCGACAGAGCGAGTACTACCTGAGCTACTTCCACGACAACGTGCTGGAGGACGAAGTGCAGTTCATCCTCCAGTTGCCGGGCCTGGGCAACCTGTCGCTCTCGCTGGGCATGCGCCGGCGCTTCGGCACCGAGGAGTGTGGGATGCTGGGAATACTGTCGAGCTGGGTGCTGGCGCTGATGGGGCAGCACTGGCAGCAGTGCATGCAGGTGACGCCATCACCAGGCCAGAGCGATATGGCCTCGCAGGTGCGTGATGCCCTGAGCCATTTCGGCGCGGGGGTGTTGTCGGAGCGGGAGCTGGAGATCGCCCGGCTGATCCTGCGGGGTTATTCCTCCAAGGCGATGGCCGAGCGGCTGGCCATTTCCCCGGAAACGGTGAAGGTCCATCGCCGCCATCTCTACGCCAAGCTGGACATCTCGTCCCAGCCGGAGCTGTTCTCGCTGTTCATCCAGGCCCTCGGCCACGATCCGCAGAATCCCTGATCCAATGGCACATTTCTCCACACGCCCCCCGGCCGCCACTCGCCCTCCCCCGCCAGCACAAATTGGGACGAGCGTCATCCTATATTCATTTGACGCTAATAATTATTTACAAATAACATCACCATACCTGCGGTAATGATTCTCGGTTATGCGCCCTACCTTCGCAGACCACACCGCAGCACCCCGCGTCGTCCAGACGTGGGACGGGGATGGCGATTTCATAGAACAAGAGACAAAGCATGGAATTCTTTCACCTGGTCACTGCTCTGCTGAAGCAGGAGGCCAACCTCGAACTGGTTCGCCTTGCGGTCGTCTACATGCACCTGATCGCCTGCTGCGTGGCCGTTGGCCTGGTGGTCACCAGCGACCTCGCCATGGCAAGGCAACTGCTGCGAGGCGACGACTCCGCACATTGCCAGCCGTCCCACCTGGAATCCCTGCAACGCACCATTTCCCTGTCCCTGCTGGCGCTCTGGGTGACGGGCGCCGCCATCATCCTGCTGGACATGTCCGTGAAGGACTGGACCTACCTGCTCAATCCCAAGCTGCAGGCCAAGGTCCTGATCGTTGCACTGCTGACCGTCAATGGCATGCTGCTGCATCGCGCCGTACTGCCCGCCCTGGCACGCGCCGGCTCACTGCTGGCTCTGCAACCCGCTGTACGCAGCCTGACGCTGTTCGCGGGCACGGTTTCGGCGGTGTCCTGGTTCTACGCGGCATTGCTCGGTGTGGGCCGGCCACTGGCGTGGAAGTACAGCCTGGCCGAACTGATGGCGGCCTATCCGCTGCTGATCATCGCCGGCTACGGAGTCATGCGTTTGCTGGTCGCCCTGGCCCGCAAGCGCAGCCGGGCAGAAGTCATCACCACCTCCCTCCCCGACCGCCAGTAACTCTCCCGCCTCGGGGCGCTCATGCGCCCCGGCAGCCTATCGGAACGTCTCCGCCCACTCGGCAAACTGCATGCACTGGCCAAAGGTCAGCACATCGGGGGTGTCCGCCAGGCAGTCGATGGACGTCCGGCTCTTCTCACTGGCCACGTAGTCGTTCACGCACTCGCGCTCGTTACGCTTCAGGCCCTTGTAGAAGTCGTCCATCTTGTACATCGCGTTGTCGAGCTGGTTCTGGCTGATCTTCTGCTTGCGTACCGCATCGCGACCGAGCTTCTGCGTGTCGTTGATCAGCGTAGGCATGCGTGCGATGGCGGCGGAGCACTGCTGCGCGCCCTTGTCGTGGAGCTGGTTGGTATTGAACTCGGGCACTTGTGCGATGGCTTCGGGCTGCGCAAGCGGTAGAGCGTTCAGGCTCTCGACCCGTTGATGATCACTTTCCACCGCGTGGCTCTGCGGCGGTGGCGTGTCGGTGAAATGCACCTTCCCATCGGCATCGCGCCATTGGTAGACCTGGGCGGCAAGGGACTGGGACAACAGCAATGCAAGAGCGGCAAACGCGAAACGGGGCAGCATCCGTGACCTCCGAGATAGCGGAATGCCATCACGTTACAGAAGCCGAATTCGTGGAGCAACAGCAGTAGTCAGGAGATATGGAGGGTATCCCGCAAGCAACGACTTGCAGGAGTGCACAGACCCTGTGGAGCGAATTCATTCGCGAAGCGGGCCGCAGGCCCGCCCCGTCATGGAAGGGTCAGCGGAAATGCCGTCCCAGGCCGGCTGGAACGCCGCTGGAATCGGTAGGCTGCCAGGGCCCCTGGGGACTGTTGGAGAAGCTCCAGCCGTTGTCCCAGCGATAGTAGACGCGCTCGCGGTAGAAGACGTTGCGCTGGCCTTCAAGCACGTAGACACCGAGGCCGGTATCCCAGTAGCAGTTGCCACCTGGCGGCGGCGCAAAGCGCGGGTGGGCCTTCATGCGCGGAGCCTGCTTCGGCGGTTGCGGCTCGGCCGGCGGCATCGGGCGATTCTGCGGCGGAGGGGTCTGGACCGCAGGCGGCTTGCGGGAAGGTTCCCAGTCGGGTTCGCCGGGTTCCTGGTACGGGCCCTGACCGGCGCAGCCGGCCAGGGTCAGGAGGAGGCAGATCAGGGGCAGGCCGAAGCGGGTGCTCGGCGCTGCCGGGAGTGCGGTGTGGGTGGTCATTTCTTGTCCGGGCTGTCGATGGTCAGTCGTTGGGTATCCGACGAACCAGTAGACAGCGGCGAACTGCTTCCTATCCATTCACCTGCGGTCGCATTGCCACTACGGGAGATCCGGGCGACCAACTGCACCTGCGGGAAGTTGGAAAGCTTGAGCTGCGGCATCATGGCGTCTGCGTCGCTCAGGCTGACTTCCACCGGCAGGTCGGCGACAGTCATGCGCTTGACCGCCAGCGGCATGGGCGGGCCCGCAGTGGCGCGGGCGAAGATGAACACGCTGTCGCCGGGCTGCACCTTGTCCTTCAGGTCGGCGGCCAGGTCCACGCGAACCTTGAGCTCCGCACCGGCCGGTGCAGGGGCGGCCTTGGGTTCTTCGACTGCGACGCCGCTTTCCTTCAGCTTCTCGCGGGCCTTGTCGATGCCACCCTGCAGCGCGCCACGGGAAGGATCGTCCACCGGCAGCTGACCGGTCAGGCGCTCCCAATAGGTGATCGCGTCCTGGTAGCGGCCTTCCTCGAAGCCGGCGATGCCCAGCAGGCCAAGGCTGGTGATCTCATTGGGATCGGCCTTCAGCGCTTCCTCGGTCAGGGCCTTGACCTCAGGGGTCAGCTTCTTCTGGCTGGCGAAGTACAGCGCCTGGGCCCATTGCCCCAGCAGCTCGGGTTCGCGGCCGCCACGCTTGACCGCCTGCTCGTAGGCGCGGGCAGCATCAGCGGCGCGGTCCTGCGCCATGTAGGTACGTCCCAGGAAGTACCAGCCCTCGGCGGACTCCGGCTGCGCCTCGACCACACGCTCAAGGCGTGAGGTCATTTCTTCGATGCTGCGTGGTTGTTCACGCAGTTCGCGGGCCAGTTCCACCTTGTCGCTGGCGCCCCAATGCAGGTACAGGCCGAAACCCAGCGCCGGCACGATGATGGCGGCCAGCAGCGGCAGGGCCTTGCCCAGGCGCGAGGTACGGCCATTGTCGGCGCCCTCGGTATCAGCCAGCAGTTCACGGGCCGCCTCGGCGCGGCCGGCATCGAACTGCTCGGCGGTGAGGGTGCCGGCCGCGCGCTGGGATTCCAGTTCGTCCAGGCGTTCCTGATACAGGGCAACGTTGAGGGAGGTGCGATCTTCCTCGGTCTGGGCCTTGCGACCGCGCAGCACGGGAATCAGCAGGAAGGCCAGGGCGACCAGCAGGAGCAGGCCGGCGGCGAGCCAGAAATCGATCATGAGTCTTTCTTGTCCTGGTTCTCGGAATTCAGCAGAGCGTCGAGGCGCGCCTGCTCATCGGCGGAAAGCAGTACCTGGGCCGGGCTGTTCTCTACCCGGCGACGGCGCACGACGATAATGCCCAGCACCACCAGGCCGCCTACCAGCAGGCCGGCGGGACCGCACCAGAGCAGCAGCGTGCGGGTGTTGACCGGCGGCTTGTAGCGCACGAAATCGCCATAGCGGGCCACCAGGAAGTCGACGATCTCGTCGTTGCTCTTGCCCTCTTCCAGCATGCGGAAAATTTCCCGGCGCAGGTCAGTGGCAATGGGCGCATTCGAGTCGGCGATGTTCTGGTTCTGGCACTTCGGGCAGCGCAGTTCCTCGGTCAGGACACGGAAGCGCTCGCGCTCGGCCTCGTCCTTGAACTCGTAGGTATCGATGGCGGCCCGTGCGATGCCGGTCAGGGCCAGGCCCAGCAGCGCGGCGACGATCAGGCGCTTCATTTGCCGACCTCATCCACCAGGGACTGGTACAGCGGCGCCAGCTGCTCACGCCAGACCACTTCGTCGATCACGCCGACGAACTTGTGGCGAATGATGCCGTCCTTGTCGATCAGGAAAGTTTCCGGCGCGCCGTAGACGCCCAGGTTCAGGCCGAGGCTGCCCTGCTCGTCGCGGATGTCCAGCTGGTAGGGGTTGTGGAACTCCTTCAGCCATTTCAGCGCGGCAGCGTTGTCGTCCTTGTAGTTGACGCCGTAGATGGTCACGCCCATCTGCGACAGCTTGTTCAGCACCGGGTGCTCGACGCGGCAGGACACGCACCAGGTGCCCCAGACGTTGACCAGCGCCGGCTTGCCCTTGAGGTCGGCCTCGGTAAGGGTGCGTTCGCCAGTGACGCTGGGCAGCGAGAAGGCCGGGAACGGCTTGTCGATAAGCGCCGAGGGCAGCTCCGCCGGATCGAGAAACAACCCGCGATAGAGAAACACCGCGATGGCGAGGAAGCCCACCAGGGGCAGGACGAGGATCAGACGCTTCATGCTTGGGCTCCAGCCATGCCCAGCGCCTCGCGGACGCGGGTCTTCACCTTCACCCGGTAGCGCCGGTCGAAGGCCGCCAGCAGGCCGCCAAGGCCCATCAGCAGGCCGCCCAGCCAGATCCAGCGGACAAAGGGTTTCACATGCACTCGCACCGCCCAGGCGCCATCGCCCAGGGGTTCGCCGAGGGCGACGTAGAGATCGCGGGTGAAGCCGGCGTCGATGCCAGCCTCGGTCATGACCGATTGCTGCACGGTGTAGAGGCGCTTTTCCGGGTGCAGCACGGAAATCTGCTTGTCACCGTTGAAGACGATCACCGTTCCCTTGTCGGAGGTGAAGTTCGGGCCTTCGTGGTGCTCCGCGCCTTCGAAGAGGAAGCGGTAGCCCCCCAGTTCCACCGCCTCGCCCGGCGCCAGGCGCAGGTCACGCTCGGCGCTGTACTGGCTGGACAGCACGACACCCAGGGCGCAGACGGCGATACCGGCGTGGGCCAGCTGCATGCCCCAGTAGCTGCGGGTCAGGCCAGCGGCGCCCTTGAGCATGCCCTTGTGGCGGGTCTTGTCGATGAAGTCGCGGACACCGGCCAGCACCACCCAGGCAGACAGCGCGCCCACGGCCAGCACCGCCCAGTGGAAGTCACCGAAGAGGAAGGTGGCCAGACCGCCCAGCAACAGGCTGCCGATCAGGACCGGGCCGAGCATGCCCAACAGCCACTTGAGCGGGGTGTCTTTCCAGCGCACCAGCACGCCGACGGCCAGGGCTAGCATGAGCACGGCCATCAGCGGCAGGAACAGGGCGTTGAAATACGGCGGGCCGACCGACAGCTTGGCGCCGGACAGGGCATCCAGCACCAGCGGGTAGAGGGTGCCCAGCAGGATCATCGAGGCCGCTACCACCAGCACCAGGTTGTTCACCAGCAGCAGGGTTTCGCGGGACCAGAGAGCGAAGCCCACCTGGCTCTTGACCACCGGCGCACGCACGGCGAACAACGCCAGGGAACCACCCACCACCAGCAGCAGGAAGGCCAGGATGAACACGCCGCGCTCCGGATCGGAAGCGAACGCGTGCACCGACGTCAGCACGCCGGAACGGACCAGGAAGGTACCCAACAGGCTCAGGGAGAAGGCCGCGATGGCCAGCAGCACGGTCCAGCTCTTGAACACGCCGCGCTTCTCGGTCACCGCCAGGGAGTGGATCAGTGCGGTGCCGACCAGCCAGGGCATGAAAGACGCGTTTTCCACCGGGTCCCAGAACCACCAGCCGCCCCAGCCCAATTCGTAGTAGGCCCACCACGAGCCAAGCACGATGCCGACGCTGAGGAAGGCCCAGGCGATGATGGTCCACGGCCGAGACCAGCGCGCCCAGGCGGCGTCGAGCCGGCCGCCGAGCAGTGCGGCGATGGCAAAGGCGAAGGCTACCGAGAAGCCCACGTAACCCATGTAGAGCATCGGCGGGTGAACGATCAGGCCGAAGTCCTGCAGCAGCGGGTTGAGGTCATTGCCGTCGGCCGGCATGTTCGGCAGCAGGCGGTTGAACGGGTTGGAGGTGATGATCAGGAACAGCAGGAAGCCGATGCTGATCATGCCCATCACGGCCAGCACGCGGGCCAGCATCACTTCCGGCAACTGCCGGGAGAAGATCGACACGGCGAAGGTCCAGCCGCCGAGGATCAGCGCCCAGAGCAGCAGCGAGCCCTCGTGGGCACCCCACACGGCGCTGAACTTGTAGTACCAGGGCAGCGCACTGTTGGAGTTGCTGGCCACGTAGGCGACGGAGAAGTCGTCCGCCATGAAGGCGTAGGTCAGACAGCCGAAGGCGAAGGCCAGGAAGGCGAACTGCCCCCAGGCGGCCGGCTGGGCCAGGCTCATCCACTGGCGATCACCGCGCCAGGCGCCGATCAGCGGCAAGGTCGCCTGCACGACGGCCATGCACAAAGCAAGAATCAGGGCCAGGTGGCCGAGTTCGGGAATCATCGAATCAACCCTCTTTCTTGGGGAGCTGGCCGCTTTCCTTGAGGGCCTTGGTCACTTCCGGCGGCATGTAATTCTCGTCGTGCTTGGCCAGCACTTCGTCAGCCACCAGCACGCCATCGCCATTCAGCTTGCCGAGGGCGACGATGCCCTGCCCTTCACGGAACAGGTCAGGAAGGATGCCGTGATAGCGAATGGTCACGCTCTTGGCGAAGTCGGTCACCACGAACTGCACGTCCAGGGAGTCACCACTTCGCTGCACGGAGCCCTTTTCCACCATGCCACCGGCGCGGATGCGGGTGTCCTGGGGGGCCTCGCCGTTGGCAATCTGGGTGGGGGTGTAGAACAGGTTGATGTTCTGCTGCAGCGCAGACAACGCCAGCGCCACGGCGACTCCCACACCGGCCAGGATGGCCAGGATGATGTACAGGCGCTTCTTGCGAACCGGATTCACTTCGACTCCTCCCGGCGCAGACGGCGCGCCTCGTCTTGCAGGTAACGGCGCCGCGCGATCAGCGGCATGGCGACGTTTATGGCCAGAACCACCAGGCTGATGCCATAGGCGGTCCAGACATACAGGCCATGGTTGCCCATGGCGAGAAAATCGGTGAAGGAAGAAAAACTCATCAGACCTTACCCACTTGTGCCTGAATCTCGGCCTTGGCCCAGCTGGCGCGTGACTCGCGCTTGAGTACTTCCAGGCGCATGCGCATCAGCGTCACGGCACCGAAGAAGCAGTAGAAGCCGAGCACCATAATCAACAGGGGCACCCACATCTCCGGCGGCATGGCCGGTTTCTCGGTGATCTTGAAAGTGGCTGGCTGGTGCAGGGTGTTCCACCACTCCACCGAGTACTTGATGATCGGAATGTTGATCACGCCGACGATGGCCAGCACCGCACAGGCCTTGGCAGCGCTGTCACGATTGCTGATCGCCTGGCCGAGGGCAATCACACCGAAGTACAGGAAAAGGAGGATGAGCATCGACGTCAGTCGGGCATCCCACACCCACCAGGCGCCCCAGGTCGGCTTGCCCCAGATGGCGCCGGTGACCAGCGCCACGAAGGTCATCCAGGCACCGATGGGCGCAGCGGCCTGCAAGGCGACGTCGGCGATTTTCATCTTCCAGACCAGGCCGACCACGCCGCACACCGCCAGCATGATGTAGCAGGACTGGGCCAGGAAGGCCGCCGGTACGTGGATATAGATGATGCGGAAGCTGTTGCCCTGCTGGTAGTCCGGCGGCGCGAAGGCCAGGCCCCAGACCAGACCGACGGCGATCAGGATCACCGCGCCCCAGGCGAACCAGGGCAGCCAGCGGCCGCTGATCTCGTAGAACCATTTTGGCGAGCCAAGCTTATGGAACCAGGTCCAGTTCATCGGGACCACCCGCTCGGCGCTTGAGCCTGTTCGGACATCGACAGCTTTCTCATGGTCAGGCAACTCTATTTCTTATTCACCGACGCTGATGGTCAGGCCGGCGGCAATGGCAAAGGGTGTCAGGGTCACCGCCAGGGCGGTGAGACTCGCCAGCCACAACAGGTGGCCGACGGTCGGCAGTCCTTGCAGGGCCGCCTGCAACGCCCCGCTGCCGAGAATCAGCACCGGGATGTACAGCGGCAGGATCAGCAGCGCCAGCAGCAGGCCACCACGCTTGAGCCCTACGGTCAGTGCGGCGCCGACGGCGCCCAGCAGGCTCAGCACCGGGGTACCGAGCAGCAGCGAGAGCAACAGCACCGGCAGGCAACGCGCAGGCAAACCGAGCATCAGCGCCAGCAGCGGCGCCAGCAGTACGAGGGCCAATCCGGAAAAAAGCCAGTGTGCCAGCACCTTGGCCAGGACCAGAAGCGGCAGGGGGTGCGGCGAAACGACCCACTGTTCGAGGGAGCCGTCCTCGAAATCACTGCGGAAAAGCCCGTCCAGCGAGAGCAGCACGGCCAGCAGGGCGGCTACCCAGACCAGGCCAGGAGAAAGGCTTTGCAACAATTGGGTCTCGGGACCAACGGCCAACGGGAACAATGCGACCACTATGGCGAAGAACACCAGCGGGTTGGCCAATTCCGCCGGACGGCGTACCAGCAGGCGAGCTTCGCGGGCGACCAGCAGGGTGAAGACGTTACTCATGCGCGGCGCTGCCCCAGGTCGAGTTCGCGATAACCGGCGGGCACCTGACCCATGGTGTGGTGGGTGGTGAAGACCACCAGCCCGCCCTGCTCACAGTGCGCCGCAAGATGCGCCTCGAGCTGGGCGACGCCCTGCTTGTCGAGGGCGGTGAAGGGTTCGTCGAGAATCCACAGGGGCGGCGCATCCAGGTACAGACGTGCCAGGGCGACACGGCGCTGCTGGCCGGCAGACAAGGTGTGACAGGGCACGTCTTCGAAGCCGCGCAGGCCCACGGCCTCCAACGCCCGCCAGATGGCGTCGCGCTCGGCGGGCTGGTGCAGGGCGCAGAGCCAGCGGAGGTTTTCCTCCGGGGTCAGCAATCCCTTGATGCCGGCGGCATGGCCGATCCACAGGAGATTGCGCGCCAGTTCGCTGCGCTGGCTGGCCAGCGGCTTGCCGTTCAGGCGAACTTCCCCGGCGGTGGGCTGCATTAGGCCGCAAAGCAGGCGCAGCAGGCTGGTCTTGCCGCTGCCATTGGGCCCGGCGACCTGGAGCATCTCGCCCCGGGCCAATTGCAGGTCCAGCCGCTCGAACAGCAGACGCCAGTCCCGCTCGCAGGCGAGGGCCACGGTCTCGAGATAGGGACTGGTCACGGCATGGGTACCCGGGATGTATTCAAGTCAGGGAGGTGCCGGCCGCTATACTGGAGAACTCCAAGGCTCGCAGCCGGCCCGGACGGGGCGGCATTATACATGCCAACCCCCACCCCCGAAGCGAGCTTTTTCGACAGGTTGTAACCCCTTCTATGACCGAAATCAGCGGCACGCGTCCTCTGCCTCCGACCCAGCCCGCCGTCCGCCCCGCGCAGAACCCCGTGGACATGGCGCTCAAGCTGCTGCAGCCGCTGGACGGCCTGCTCTCTGCCGGGGAAAGCGCCGACGCCGAAGTCATCGCACTGAAGGAAACGGCGCAGCGCTTCCAGGTCCTGCTCAAGCTGACCCTGGGCAACGGTAGCCAGACCACCCTGGAAGCCAGCAGCCCGCGCCCGCTGGTCCAGGGCAGCCTGCTCAACGTCACCGCCCTGTCCGATACCCGCCTGATCATGGCCCTCAAGGGTGGCGAACGCGCCCTTGGCAGCCTCGACCTCGACCTGTTGCCGGTGGGGACCCTGGTCCAGGGCAAGGTGGTGTCCAGTGAGCTCGCCGCCCAGGGCAAGGCCCAGGCGGCGGTCTACAAGGTGCTGGTCAATGTGCTCAACACCCCGCTGGCCGGTAGCCAGCTCAATATCGAGAGCCCCCGCCCGCTGGCCATCGGCAGCCTGCTCAGCGCCCAAGTGCAGGGCAGCCAGATGCTGCAGTTCCTGCCCCTGGCGACGCAGCTGGACCAGCTCGAACTCACCCAGCAACTGGCCGGACAACAGAACCGCCAGGGCTCCCTGGATGCCCTGCTGAGTGCATTGCAGTCCACCGGCCGCGAAAACCTGCCGGACAGCCTACGCGCGGCCATGGACAAGCTGCTCGGCGCCCTGCCCGACATCCGCCAGCTCGGCGATCCCAAGGCCCTGGCCGCCGCCCTGGAAAACAGCGGCGCGCTGCTGGAGTCGCGTCTGCTGGCGGGCCAGTCCGGCGCCCTGCCCCAGGACTTCAAGGCCAACCTGCTGCGCCTGATCGCCCAACTGCTACCCGCCCTGCCAACGCCCACCAGTCTGCCCACCATCGGCACCAGCAACGCCATGGCCCAGGCCCTGCCGGCCTTCATCCGTAGCGCCCTGGGCGCCCTCGGCCAGGCCAACGCACGCCAGCAGGCACTCAGCTTCCCACTGCCCTCGCGCCTGGCGCAGACGGCCGAAGAAGAAGGCGACCTGGAAACCCTGCTCAAGCTGGCCGCTGCCGCCGTTTCCCGGCTGCAGACCCACCAGCTCTCCAGCCTCGCCCAGACCCAGGTGACGCCCGAAGGCAACCTGCTGACCACCTGGCAGCTCGAAGTGCCGATGCGCAATCAACAGGAAATTGTGCCGCTGCAGATCAAGCTGCAGCAGGAGCAGGAAGGAAAGCAGGACAAGAGCGAGCGCAAGGAAAGCCTTTGGCGCATCGAACTGGCCTTCGACCTGGAGCCGCTTGGGCCGCTGCAGGTCCAGGCGCAACTGGTCCAGGGCAGCCTGTCCAGCCAGCTCTGGGCGGAGCGCGCCGACACTGCCGGACTGATCGATCGCGAACTGCCGAACCTGCGCGATCGCCTGCTGGCGGCGGGCCTTACCGTCGGCGAGCTGGCCTGCAACCAGGGCAAGCCCCCTCGGGGACAGCGGACCCAACTGGAGCAACGCTGGGTGGACGAAACCGCATGATTCCAACACCTTTGCATGCGTTCAGCTTTGTCGGCTGCGCTCCCAGCTCCTCACCGTACTGTTCGTACTGTCTCGTCGCGGCTCACTTGCCTTCGTGCTGCACATTTGCAAGGGGGGTGGAATGAGCAAGAAGCCCCGTCAGGCCATCGCCCTCTCCTACGACGGCGCCAGCGCCCCCAACCTGACCGCCAAGGGCGACGACGAACTGGCCGAAGCCATCCTCGCCATCGCCCGCGAGTACGAAGTGCCCATCTACGAAAACGCCGAACTGGTGCGCCTGCTGGCGCGCCTGGAACTGGGCGATGCCATTCCCGAGGCGCTCTACCGCACCATCGCGGAGATCATCGCCTTCGCCTGGTACCTCAAGGGCAAGTGCCCGGCCGGCTTCGACCAGAACGCAGAGCGCGACGTCTCCCCTGCCCCGCCGCTGCTCACGGGGCCGGGCGACTGAACACCAAGCGCTCGCCCGCTAGGCCCTTGCCTTGCGGGAAGTCCAGCAACTGCCAGGCGAAATAGCCTTCGCGGAAGTAGAAGACCTGCCGGTAACCCCAGCTCACGGCCATCTTCACCGCATGGGCGCCGTGAGGACAGACTTCGCTGTCGCAATAGATCACCAGCGGCATCTGCCGCGGCCATTGCGGCTGTGCCAGGTCGTTGAAATGGTCGAGCAGGTCGAGGTGCAGGGCGCCGTGGATGTGGCCCCAGGTCCATTCCCGCGTGGGCCGCACGTCGATGAATATCGCCCCGCGCTCATACAGGTAACGTGCCTGCAGCACGTTCACCGTCATTGCGCCCTCTACTTCCATGGGGGCCTCCTGGGCTTGCAGATACGGCACCAGGCAAAAGAGCAGAATCGGAAGTAGACGCATCGCCGGACCTCCCCGGAGAGAAGCCCCGGAATTTAAGCTTAGGTCAGTCCGCCTGCCCGGGCCCGGTGCATCCAATACGGCCCGACGACGGGCTAAGAACACTCCGCGCTAACCCGCTTCCAGAAAACTCCGAATTAGCTGGAACCCGCGTCCCAAGCGGCTTCCAGGCGATGAGTGGTGTTTTACAGGAGCCTCTGTGGACCCATAATTTTTGACGTCATGTGATTGTCGCCGTGCATGACCCAACCTCATCGAAGGAGACAAATTCAAGGGCACCGTACCGGAAGTGCAGTCGCTCGCGTGCAAGCTGGATTCCACGGGCAGGGTGCGCCCCTTGTTGAATAGGAGTGTTCAACGTGTCCAACCTGCCAGAACAAAACAACGTTCCCCCCATGCCCGACCTGATTCTGCCGACCCAGGAAGACGGTCCAGCCCCCGCCGCGCTCAATCCCAACCTGCCGCTACCGGTGCCGGGACGCATCACCTTGCCGCCTATCCGCAGCGTGCGCGCCGGCTGCTGGCTGCTGAACTACAAGCCGAGCGGCGCACCGCTGGTGTCCTACGACGGGACCCTGCGCGTGGAAAGCCACAGCGACGGACGCACCGCCAGCGGCGACCTCTACCAGCGGCCGGTGATCTTCCTGCCGATCCCCATCCCCACGCCCTTCCCGGTGCTGCAGGGGCAGCCGGTGGTCACCCACGACCTGCCGCTCAAGCCGATCCTCCTCGCCGGGCCCAATCCGGCATCGGGCATCCCCATCCTGGCGCGCTCGCGCTACCGCTATTACATCCGTGTGACCGCGCTGCCGGAGTACTTCTACCTCGGCAACAGCTTCGGACTGACCTTCCAGCTCTACCGCTTCACCGCGCCGAACAGCTGGGCGCTGGAGTCCACCCTCACCGCACAAATGACGCGCATGACCGCACCGGCCGGCTATCCCTCACCATCCGACTACGCCGAAGGCGACGTGAAGAACGCCGCCAACACAGTGGTCGGACGCCTGACCATGGGCTGGCTGTCGAGCTACTTCCGCCGCTGCAGCATCGAGATCGACACGGTGTCTGGTTCCGAACGGCCCACCAATAGCGGCATCGGCCACACCTGGGCGACGGTGATGGACGCCATCGGCTGGCAGACCGCAGTGAACCTCAGCGACACCAATGTCGCCGAACCCTCCGGCAACTCCTGGTCCGACGCCGAGATGCACGCGGCGATGCTGGCGCGCCGCGCGGTAGTGAACCTCGACAGCGAATGGCGTTACCACATCCTCGCGGTGAAGAACATCGACTCCACGCCGCGCGGAATCATGTACGACGCCAGCGGCACCGACTCCAACAATGTGCCGCGCGAAGGGATCGGTATCGCCTCGCACTGGATAATCGACCCCGGTTGGGGCACGGTCAGCGGCCAGCGTTTCGGTACAGCGGCGGCGCCTTACTTCCGCACCGCAGTGCATGAACTGGGGCATGCCATGGGGCTCTATCACAACTTCGCCGATCACGGCTTCATGTGCACCAGCGACGTGATCGCCAGCGCCGGCACACCGGCCACCCCCTTCCCCAGCAACATCCAGTGGTCCTTCCACCCGGACAACCTCAAGCAACTGCGCCACTACCCCGACCCCTTCGTGCGTCCCGGTTCGGTGGCCTTCGGCGGTGCGTCCACCAGCACCCCGAACATCACCCCGACCGACCTCGAAGCCGAAGTCTTCGGCTTGGCGGTGGAGGTCACGCCGCTGCTCGGCGAGGTACCGCTGGGGGCCCCCGTGCGCGTCGGCGTGGCCCTGGTCAACCGAGGAGACCAACCCGTCCGGGTACCCGCGACCCTGAGCCTGAAGAGCGACTTCGTCAGCGGCAGCGTCGCAGACCCGGCAGGCAGCGTGCGCAGCTTCCGCACCATGGTGCACTGCATCGAAGACCGTCCGTTCCGCGTACTGCAATCCGGCGAGCGCCTGGAAGGCTCCATGACGCTCCTGCGCGGAGCCGAAGGCGCACTCTTCGGTGTGCCGGGCATCCACGACGTCCGGGTCGAAGTGCACTGGGAGATCGACGGCATGGTCGCCCATGCGGCCGGCAGCACGACCGTGATGGTCACCGCTGCAGTAGACGCCCGCCACGCAGAAGCCGCGCACAAAGTACTCGCCACGCCCGACCTGCACCTGGTGCTCGCTCTGGGCGGGGATCACCTCGACGAAGGCCTGGCAGCACTGGACGCGGCACTCGACTCGGCGGTGCTGAGACCCCACTTTGCCGCCGTCGCCGCCAAGCGACTGGCGCGCCGCTTCCTCAAGCGCAAGCCCGACGCCAAGGCCGCCGCGGCACTGCTTGAACACGATGTTGTGATGAGCGATGCCGAGCGCGACAAGCTGGCCTCACTGATCGATGACGCGGGCGGCGCCGCCACCAAGGACCTGGCAAAAGCGCTCAAGGGCAAGGCCAAGCCAGCTGCACTGGCACGTGCCAAGTAACACGTAGCGCAAACCTGGCGCGTCGGCCTGGGCCGGCGCGCCAGCCTTTACGGAGTCACACGAATGACAGAGCTGGATACGCGACTGGTAGGCCAATGGCGAAGGCGCACGGAGGCCGCCGCTGCGAAACGCTATGCGGGCCACCTTCACTTCCAGGCCAACGGACTCTATTTCGGGCAGGCCTCCCCTCCCGACACCTTCACCTGGTGGGACGGCGGCACCTGGGCCATCCACGCACCGGGCAGGCTCGCGCTCTCCACCGCCAATGACGCCGTGGTCGTCTACCGCTACCAGCTGGACCACGACACCCTCACCATCACCGATGCCTCGGGTTGCCGCATCACCTATCACCGCGATGCCTGAGACGCCGGCCTGAATCATTGCCAGGAGGGCGATATGCCAGGCCCCTATCCCACCACGATCTTCTTCGATCTGGGCGACACGCTGGTCACCACCGTGGGCGGCATGCGCCAGCTCTACGCCGACACCCTCGACTGCCTGCAGATCCTCAAGGCGCGCGGCTACCGCCTGGGCCTTTTGAGCAACCAGGCGGCCGGCACCACAGTCGCGGCCGTCCAGGCACAACTCGACCAATTGCACCTGAGCCGTTACATCGAACCCGGCCTCATCACCCTGTCCACCGAGATCCCCGGCAATGTCGGCAAACCGGCACAACCCGTCTTCGACCTGGCCCGGCAGAAGGCGAAGCATGATGCTGCCAGTGAGCGCGCGATCTTCATCAGTGAATCCGCGCCAGACGTGCTCGCCGCACGGGGTTATGGCTGGCGCGCGATACTCAAGCGCAATGGCAGCGCCTGTATTCCCGGCGACGGCGAATGTGCCACCGGCCTCGCCGGACTGCTGTACCTGCTGCCATCCCTGACTGACAACTCAGGCAGCAACTTCGACCTGGCGCCACCGCCCCGTCTCGTCGATGGGCTCTGGGCCGTGCCGGTGGACATAGCCCGAATCGAGGCTGCACTCACTTTTGACGCGGCGACCCAACAGGCCAGTGGCGACGCCACCTTCGAGTTCCGCTTGGGCGTCAATGCCGGCTGCCCCATCTTCGACCTGCGCCAGACGCCCACAGGGGCCTGGCTGGACGGCGCCCCCATTCCACTCGCCGACGTGGCCGCACACGATTTCGGCGGAGGCGCCAACGCCAGCCTGCGCGTACTCGCCCGCGTGCTGGAGGCCGGCAGCACCCACAGCCTGCGCCTGACCTACGCGGTCGGCATGCCGCAAGCGTCGACGGCCGGTTCCTATGCGCCGCAGATTACCTGGAGCGCAGGTCCCCGGCTGGTGTTCAACTTCGGCTTCACCGACCTCGGCGCCGGCCGCTACCTCGAAGCATTCGTCCCGGCCAACCTGATCTACGACCAGTTCGAATTGCTGCTCGATCTGCAGCTTCTGAACACGCCAGTCGCCCACACGCCCATCAGCAACGGTAGCGTCAGCGCCCTCGGCAGCAATCACTGGAGCATCGCCTTTCCGGCACGCAGCACGGCCTTCTCGCCATTACTGGAACTGCGCCCGAGCGACAGCCTGCAGAGCGCCACGGTCAATACCGTGCTGCCGGTCTCGGGCAGCGCCGTGGCGGTGACAGCCTGGAAACTCTCCAGCAGCGCGGTGAACGTCGCCACCCAGGCCAGCGCCATAGCCGGATTCCTCGCCGACAACGAGAACAGCTCCGGGCGCTACGTCCATGGCGGGCGCTTCACCGCCTTCATTCACCAGGGCGGCATGGAGTACGACGGCGGCACCACCAGCGGCACCGGTCCGCTGCGCCACGAGGCGTTCCACAGCTGGTGGGCACGCGGCCTGAAGCCGGCAAGCCAGCCCGACGCCTGGTTCGACGAAGCCTGGACGGTCTACAACGACAACGGCGCCGGGGGCGTGCAGCCTCTCGATTTCACAGCCCCTGCCCTCGCCCTGTGCCCACGCAACCCCTGGGTCAGGGTCACTCACCTCGACGCTTATGGCGCCGGCGAACGCCTCTGGAAAGGCATCGCCGCATTGACAGGAGCGGCCGCCTTGCGCGACCAGATGCGCGCCTTCTACCAGGCTCGCCACGCGCGCCCGGTCCGTAGCGAAGACATCGAATGCCACCTCCTGGCGCGCACCGGACAGCCGGACTGCGTGGACGCCTTTCACCGCTTCGTCTACGGCTTTGCCGATCCAGCGCCGCTGCCCGATCTCTGGCTGCGCGATGATGCAGCCGATCCTGGCGCCAATGATTGGCCCGGCCGTTTCTGGGACTCGCCCGACCTCTGGGTGCGTAACCGGAATGATGACGGCCTGGAGCACCAGAACCCGGAGTACGGTCAGGACAACTGGATCCACGCACGCGTGCGCAATCGCAGCGCCATCGCCACTGCACGCCACCTGGTGGTCAGCTTCAACATCAAGCAATACGCCGGCAGCCAGTTCACCTATCCATCCGACTTCCTGCCCGCCGTAACGGCAGCCGCCGCCTTCGACCTCGGTCCCGGCGAAAGCCGCATCCTCAAGGCGCGCCTGCCACGCTCGGCGATTCCCCCCACCGGTAGCCATCCCTGCCTGCTGGCCAGCGTCTTCACCCGCTTCGACCGCCCGCAGGCGGGGCGCCACGTCTGGGAACAGAACAACCTGGCGCAGAAGAACCTGACGGTGGTCGACCTGGCACCGAACGCCTGGATCGTACTGCCCCTGTTGGCGATCAACCTGCGACCGCGACTCTCGCGCACCGTCCAGCTTGAGCTGGTGCGGCCGAAGGGACTCGAAGCACTGGCGGCGGGGCTGTTGCTGGAGAAACGCGCGCTGCCACCCTCAGTCCGGGGCAGTGCCCGTGTGCTGCCGGTAGCACCGCCGCACCAGGACGCCTCGCGGCTGGATTGCTCCTGCAGCCATCAGGACAGCGAGACGGCCTTCGCCGCGACGATGCTCACCAGCCACGCGCCGGAACGTCTCGCCGAACAGTTTCCGGGGGCACTGGAGCTCGCCTTCGCCCACGGAGAGCACACGCGGCTGCCGGTGCTCCTGCGACCATCGGAAGCGCTTCGGGTTGGATTGCGGATCCAGGTTCCGGGCAATGCCAAGCGCGGCTCGCGCTTCACCGTCGATCTGCTGCAGCGGGAACACGGCAGGATCGTCGGCGGCGTGGCGATGGAGGTGCGGGTGATCTAGGCATCGATGGCGCCCTGCGAACGGGGCGCCCGGACGAGACGAACGCAACCCGTCCGGGGATGGCTCAGTCGTAATCTTTCCGGGCCTGGTGCAGCTTGCTCACCAGTTCGGCTTCAGCCTTGGTCAGGCCGCAGGATTGGGTGAGGTCGTCGACGCTGGCGCCGAGCCCCACCAGACGCGCGGCCTGGGAGAAGGACAGGTTGCTGGGGTCGCGTTGTTCGAGCTGGCTCAGCTTGTCCGGCAGGGGCGCAACCACGCGACGCAGTTCGTGGAGCTCTTCGCCCATGCGCACGGTGCCTTCCAGATAGGTCTCCAGGCGACGCGTCAGCTCCTTGAACTTCTGGTCACGCACCGCATCGCGCGCGGCCTGCGCCTCGACCTCCTGGCGCAGGCGCTGGGCCAGCCGGTGGCAGGTCCAGCCCAGAACCACGCAGGCCAGGGCGAGGGCCAACGCGAGCAGTGCAATCCAGATCAACTCAGATGCTCTCCAGCTCGGACCACTCTTCCTCGCTCATCATCTTGTCCAGTTCGACGAGGATCAGCAGTTCGCCGTTCTTGTTGCAGACGCCCTGGATGAACTTGGCGGACTCGTCGTTGCCGACGTTGGGCGCGGTCTCGATCTCGGACTGACGCAGGTAAACCACCTCGGCCACGCTGTCGACCAGGATGCCTACCACCTGCTTGTCCGCCTCGATGATGACGATGCGGGTGTTATCGGTCACCGGTGCCGGGCCGAGGCCGAAGCGCTGGCGGGTGTCGATCACGGTCACCACGTTGCCGCGCAGGTTGATGATGCCGAGCACGTAGCTCGGCGCCCCCGGCACCGGCGCGATTTCGGTGTAGCGCAGGACTTCCTGCACCTGCATCACGTTGATGCCGTAGGTTTCGTTGTCCAGGCGGAAAGTCACCCATTGCAGGATGGGATCTTCGGCACCTTGAGCGGACGATTTCTTCATGTTCCCTAGCCTCTCTTGAGCCACCCTGGGCGGCGTTCGCGGGTTGACCCGCTGTCTAATTCACAGGGTCCCGCAGCCTGCAGGACCTCTCCCCTCAATTCAGCGACATGCGCTTGATGGCGCCGCTGGCGATCAGCTCGGCAAGGGCCGAGACATCCAGCAGCGCGCACATATGTTCGATCACGGTACCGGCCAGCCAGGGTCTCTGGCTACGCTGGCTGCGCCATTTGATTTCATTCGGGTCCAGGCGGATGGAGCGACTGACCTGATGCACCGCCAGGCCCCACTCGTAGCCCTGTACCGAAATGACGTACTGCAGGCCCTCGCGGAAGTCGTCGCGATAGCGCTCGGGCATCACCCAACGCGCGGTATCCAGCACCTTCAGGTTGCCCGCCTGGCACGGCAGTATGCCGAGGAACCAGTCCGGCTGACCGAATAGCGGCGTCAGTTCCTGGCCAGCCAGGGCATAGATGGATCCGAGGGACACCAGGGGCACGGCCAGGGTCAGGCCGGCCACGTCGAACAGCAGGCACTCGAAGGGCTCCTCGCCCCAGGCCGGACGGCCCTCGGCTATGAGCAGCGGCACATCGGCCTGCGACGTATTGGAAACGCCGAGTTCCACCAGCGGTTCGACGCGCGCCTGTACCGGCAGCGCTTCGGGCTCGGCCACGACAGGCGCCAGGAGCTCGGGCTCCAACACCAGCAGCGGTTCCACTTCCGGCTCGACGGCCAGCGCCACCGGCGCGGCCAGCGGCTCGGGTGCCAGCAGAGGCGCCTCAGCCAGCACACGGGTCAGGCGAGCGTCACGAACCTGCTCTTCCAGCACCGCGGCTTCGAACTCGTCCCGGCTGATGCTTTCGGCCAACTCGACCGAGGCCTCGTGCAACAGCGCATCCAGGTAGGACTGCAAGGCCAGTTGCGGGCGGGTGGCGGTGGCGACGGGACGACTCATGTTGGGAACCCACGGGATTGATCTGTAGAGCCTATCGGCAGGCGGCGCCCTTCACTTGAGCTCCGGCGATCGATGACACACGGCATCTCAGGCCACCTGGGCAGCCAGCTGCTGGCTGAGCAGGTGCTTGAGCAGGGCGCGGTAGGCAATCACGCCACGGCTGTTGGCATCGTACTGGGACGGCGTGACGCCGGCGCGACTGGCATCCCGCAGGCGAGTGTCCACCGGGATGTAGGCCTGCCAGAGGTTCTCCGGGTAGTTGTTGCGCAGCACCTTGAGGGTGTTGAGCGACGCCTGGGTCCGGCGGTCGAACAGGGTCGGCACGATGGTGTAGGGCAGTGCCTGCTTGCGCGAGCGGTTGATCATGGCGAGGGTGCTGACCATGCGCTCCAGGCCCTTCACCGCGAGGAATTCGGTCTGTACCGGAATCACCAGCTGCTGGCTGGCCGCCAGGGCGTTGACCATGAGCACACCGAGAAGCGGCGGGCTGTCGATGATGGCGTGGTCGAACTGCTGCCAGAGCTGCGCCAGGCTCTTGGCAATCACCAGGCCGAGGCCATTCTGCCCCGGCGACTGACGTTCCAGGGTGGCCAGTGCGGTGCTGGACGGCAGCAGGGAAATGCGTTCGTGGCTGGTCTGCAGCAACAATTCGCGCGGCAGGCCGTCGGGCACGCCGCCCTGGTGCAGGAACAGGTCGAAGCAGCTGTGTTCCAGCGTGTCCGGGTCATGCCCGAAATAGCTGGTCATCGACCCATGGGGATCGAGGTCCACCACCACGACGCGCTTGCCGGCGTCCGCCAGCAGGCCCGCGAGGGCGATGGATGTGGTGGTCTTGCCGACTCCACCTTTTTGGTTGGCTACTGCCCAGACTCTCATCTTCTTCATCCTCCCGGCTGCGCTGGCACCGAGACTCTTCACCGGCCCTACGGGGCAGGCGACGGGGAATTGACGGCCCCCGTTTCAGGGGCCTGTGCTGGCGCTGCTGGTGCAGGTTGCGTGCCAGCCCGCTTCAACGCGGCATCCGGTTTCGCATTGGCACTGCCGACACCGCTCACGGCGCGGCGCACATCGAGGTTGCGGGAAATCACCAGCACCACGCGGCGGTTGCGCGAACGCCCTTCGGCGGTGGCATTGTCCGCCACCGGCTGGAATTCACCGTAGCCCACTGCCGCCAGGCGTCCCGGTGCCACACCATCCATCGCCAGCATCCGCACGATGCTGGCGGCCCGGGCCGTGGACAGCTCCCAGTTGGACGGGAACTGCGAAGTGGCGATGGGCATGTTGTCGGTGAAGCCTTCCACATGCACCGGGTTGTCGTAGGGTGCCAGAATCCTGGCGACCTTCTCGATCAGGCTGAACGCGGTGTCATTGGGGATGGCATCGCCGCTGGGAAACAGCAGGCTGGAGTTCATTTCGATCTCCACCCAGAGTTCATTGCCGCGCACGTTCACCTGGTTGGAATTGATCAGCTCGCCAAAGGCGTCGCGCATGCTCTGGGCGATCTCCTGCAACGGATCGGCGCCCGGATCGTCGATCGACGTCTGGGCGCGTTCGCTCTCCTCCACCATGGAACGATCCGGCTCGCTGGTGCGCGGCTTCTCCTCGCCCACGGGGATCGGCTTGATCGAACGGTCCGGCTGGTTGAACACGCCCACCAGGGTTTCGGAAAGGATCTTGTACTTGCCTTCGTTGATCGAGGAGATGGAGTACATCACCACGAAGAAAGCGAACAGCAGGGTGATGAAGTCCGCGTAGGACACCAGCCAGCGTTCGTGATTCTCGTGTTCTTCCTGATGCCGCCTGCGCGCCATGCTCCGTTCCTCAATCCATGAAGCCTTGCAGCTTGAGTTCGATGGAGCGCGGGTTCTCGCCTTCGGCGATGGACAGGATGCCCTCCAGCAACATCTCGCGATAACGCGACTGGCGTATGGCGATGGACTTGAGCTTGTTACCGATGGGCAGCAGCAGCAGGTTGGCGAAGCCGACACCGTAGATGGTGGCGACGAAGGCGACGGCTATGCCGCCGCCGAGCTGACTGGGATCGGCCAGATTGCCCATGACGTGGATCAGCCCCATGACGGCGCCGATGATGCCGATGGTGGGCGCGTAGCCGCCCATGCTCTCGAATACCTTGGCGGCCTGCAGGTCGCGGCCTTCCTGGGTGAAGAGGTCGACTTCGAGGATGCTGCGGATGGATTCCGGCTCGGCGCCATCCACCAGCAGTTGCAGGCCTTTGCGCGCGAAGGGATCGGGTTCGCCGTCGGCCACCGGCTCCAGGCCCAACAGGCCTTCCTTGCGCGCGGTCATGCTCCAGTTCACCACGCGGGTGATGCCACCGGCGAGGTCCACCTGGGGCGGAAAGAGAATCCAGCGAATGATGGCCAGGGCGCGCTTGAAGATGCTCATGGGCGTCTGCAGGAATGCCGCGCCCAGGGTGCCGCCCAGGACGATCAGCGCCGCCGGCCCGTTGAGCAGGGCCGCGGCGTGGCCGCCTTCGAGGTAATTGCCGCCGATGATGGCGACGAAGGCCAGGATTACCCCGATGAGGCTCAGTACATCCATTACCTGGGTTTCTCCATTACATGCAGGCCTCGACCAGGTGGCGACCGATATCGTCCAGGCCATAGACGGCGTCGGCCAGGTTGGCCTTCACCACCGCCATGGGCATGCCGTAGATCACGCAGCTGGCTTCGTCCTGGGCCCAGACCTGGCTGCCGCCCTGCTTCAGCAGGCGCGCGCCTTCACGTCCATCCGCGCCCATGCCGGTCAGCACCACGGCCAGGACCTTGTCATTGTAGGACTTGGCCGCCGAGCCGAAGGTGATGTCCACGCAGGGCTTGTAGTTGAGGCGCTCGTCACCCGGCAGGATGCGGACCACACCACGGGCGTCGACCATCATCTGCTTGCCACCGGGCGCCAGCAGGGCCAGGCCCGGGCGCAGCACGTCGCCATCCTCGGCTTCCTTGACGGAAATCCGGCAGAGCTTGTCCAGGCGCTCGGCGAAAGCCTTGGTGAAGGCCGCCGGCATGTGCTGGATCAGCACCAGGGGTGCCGGAAAATTGGCCGGCAGCTGGGTAAGTACGCGTTGCAGGGCAACCGGCCCGCCGGTGGAAGTGCCGATGGCGACCAGCCGGTAGGCCTTACGCTTTGGGGCGGCGGAGCTGGCCGGGGCAGCTGGCGCGGCGTGGCTCGGCTGTGCCGGGACATGGGCCGGACGCGCCGGGACGCTGCTGGCCGGAGCCGGACTGGGATGGGCCGAGTGCGCCGGCGCGCTGAAACTGCTGTAGCGGCGGTTGCTGCGGGCAATGCTGTGCACCTTCTCGCAGAGCAGCTGCTTGACCTTCTCGGGGGTGCGCGAGATGTCCTCGAAGTTCTTCGGCAGGAAGTCCACCGCACCGGCATCCAGCGCGTCGAGGGTGACGCGGGCGCCTTCGTGGGTCAGCGAGGAGAACATCAGGACCGGCGTCGGGCAGCGCTGCATGATGTGCCGCACGGCGGTGATGCCGTCCATCATCGGCATCTCGTAGTCCATGGTGATGACGTCGGGCTTGAGCGCCAGCGCCTGATCAATGGCTTCGCGCCCGTTGGTAGCGGTACCCACCACCTGGATATTGGAGTCGGAAGAAAGGATTTCCGAAACACGGCGGCGGAAGAACCCGGAGTCATCCACCACCAGAACCTTGACTGCCATAAGAAAAAAGCTCCTAGCGGGCGGCCAGTCCTGGCCGCCCCAGATCAACCACGGCGTGCGTAATGCTTGAGCATGCTCGGCACGTCGAGGATCAGCGCGATACGGCCATCGCCGGTGATGGTGGCGCCGGACATGCCCGGCGTGCCCTGGAGCATCTTGCCCAGCGGCTTGATCACCACCTCCTCCTGGCCCACCAGTTGGTCGACCACGAAGCCGATACGCTGGGTGCCCACGGAGAGGATCACCACATGGCCCTCGCCCTGCTCTTCCACCGCTGCATCACGTACCAGCCAGCGTTTGAGGTAGAACAGCGGTAGCGCCTTATCGCGGACGATCACCACTTCCTGGCCGTCCACCACATTGGTGCGGGACAGGTCGAGGTGGAAGATCTCGTTGACGTTGACCAGCGGGAAGGCGAAGGCCTGGTTGCCCAGCATCACCATCAGGGTCGGCATGATCGCCAGGGTCAGCGGGACCTTGATGACGATCTTCGAGCCCGAGCCCTTCTGCGAGTAGACGTTCACCGTGCCGTTGAGCTGGGAGATCTTGGTCTTCACCACGTCCATGCCGACGCCACGGCCGGACACGTCGGAAATCTCGGTCTTGGTCGAGAAGCCCGGTGCGAAGATCAGGTTGTAGCACTCCAGCTCGGTCAGGCGCTCGGCGGCGTCCTTGTCCAGCAGCCCCTTCTCCACCGCCTTGGCACGCAGCACGGCTGCATCCATGCCCTTGCCGTCGTCGGTGATCATCAGGAGGATGTGGTCGCCTTCCTGCTCGGCGGACAGCACCACGCGGCCGGTACGCGGCTTGCCGGCGGCCTCGCGTTCGTCCGGGGACTCGATGCCGTGGTCGACGGCGTTGCGCACCAGGTGCACCAGCGGGTCGGCCAGGGCCTCGACCAGGTTCTTGTCGAGGTCCGTGTCCTCGCCCACCAGCTCGAGGTTGATTTCCTTCTTCAGGTTGCGCGCCAGGTCGCGGACCAGACGCGGGAAACGACCGAAGACTTTCTTGATCGGCTGCATCCGCGTCTTCATCACCGCGGTCTGCAGGTCGGCGGTGACCACGTCCAGGTTGGAGACGGCCTTGGCCATGGACTCATCGCCGCTGTTGGCGCCCAGGCGCACCAGGCGGTTACGCACCAGCACCAGCTCGCCGACCATGTTCATGATCTCGTCCAGGCGCGCGGTGTCCACCCGTACGGTGGTTTCCGCTTCGCTGGCCACGGCGGGGCCGGCGGTGCCATTGCCAGCGGCAGCAGGTGCTGCGGGCTGACGAGGGGTCGGTGCTGGTGCGGCCTTGGCAGCAGGCTTGGCGGCCTGCGCGGGTGCGGCAACGGGGGCCGGATGGCTCGCGACGGGAGCGGCGACCGCTTCTTCCGTTGCACCGTTGAACTTGCCCTTGCCATGTAACTGGTCGAGCAGCGCTTCGAATTCATCGTCGGTGATGTGTTCGCCACCGGCAGCGGGAGCGACCGGCGCGGCGGGAGCTGTGGGCGCAGCCGGGGTACTGGCGACTGCTTCCACGGCACCGTTGAACTTGCCCTTGCCGTGTAGCTGGTCGAGCAGGTCTTCGAATTCGTCGTCGGAGATATTGTCGCCCGCACCGGCAGTGGCCAGTGCGGGCGCCGAGGCCGAGGCGTGGGCAGCGACAGCGGCTTCCGGCTCAGCGGCGCCGACGAACTTGCCTTTGCCGTGCAGCTGGTCGAGCAGCGCTTCGAACTCGTCGTCGGTGATTTCATCAGCGGCAGCGGCGACCGGTTCGGCGGCCTTGCCGGCGCTATCACCCAGCGCATCGAGCAGCTGCTCGAACTCGCTGTCGGTGATGTCGGCGTTAGCTTCGACGGGAGCAGGTGCTTCGACGGGCGCGGGTGCAGCCGGCGCGGCCGCTACGGGTGCAGGCTCGGCGCCGGCCGGTTCGGCCAGGCGCGACAGGGCAGCCAGCAGCTCCGGCGTGGCGGGCGTCGGTTCGCTGCGCTCACGCACCTCGCTGAACATCTCATTGACCGTATCCAGGGCCTGCAGCACCACGTCCATCAGTTCGGCATCCACGCGGCGTTCGCCCTTGCGCAGGATGTCGAAGACGTTCTCGGCGATGTGGCAGCACTCCACCAGCGCATTGAGCTGGAGGAAGCCGGCACCACCTTTCACGGTGTGGAAACCACGGAAAATCGCGTTGAGCAGGTCCATGTCGTCCGGGCGGCTTTCCAGCTCGACCAGCTGCTCGGACAGTTGCTCCAGAATCTCGCCGGCCTCTACCAGGAAGTCCTGGAGGATTTCTTCATCGGCGTCGAAGCTCATATGAGCGCTCCCTAAAAGCCAAGGCTGGATAGCAGATCGTCGACGTCGTCCTGTCCGGACACCACGTCCTCACGTATATCGGCATGGATCTGCGGACCTTCACCCCTGGAAGGATTTTTTTGTTGTTCCAGCTCGGCGCGCAGTGCGTCGTGGTCGTGTTCGATGCCAGCGTAGCGATCGACCTGGCTGGCCATCATCACCAGCTTGACGAGGTTGCTTTCCACCTCGGTGACCAGTTGGGTCACGCGCTTGATGACCTGACCGGTGAGGTCCTGGTAGTCCTGGGCCAGCAGGATGTCGTTGAGCTTGCTCGACAGGGCGTCGGTATCGCGTTGGCTGCGGGCAAGGAACTGCTCGATGCGGCGAGCCAGGTCACGGAACCCGTCCGCGCCGATTTCCCGGCGCATGAAGCGGCCCCACTCCTCGCCCAGCTGCTGGGCTTCGTCACTCAGGCCGTTGAGCAGCGGCGCGCTTTCCTCCACCAGGTCCATGGTGCGGTTGGCGGCCTTCTCGGTCATCTGCACCACGTAGGACAGGCGGTCGGTCGCGTCGGCGATCTGCGACATTTCCTGGGCGTGGGGCAGATGCGGGTCGATCTGGAAGTTGACGATGGCGTTGTGCAGCTCACGGGTGAGCTTGCCGACTTCCTGGTAGAGGCCGCGATCACGGACGTGATTGAGTTCGTGGATGAGTTGCACGGCGTCGGTGAAGTTGCCTTTCTCGAGGCTTTCCACCAGTTCCCGCGCACGGTCTTTCAGGGTCGACTCGAAGTCTCCCAGCAGGTGTTCATTCTGGTCCATGGTGCCCTCGCGGCTGACATCAGCCGTTGACCCGCTCGAAGATCTTCTCGATTTTTTCTTTCAGCACCTGAGCGGTGAAAGGCTTGACCACATAGCCGTTCACACCGGCCTGGGCGGCCTCGATGATCTGGTCGCGCTTGGCTTCGGCAGTCACCATCAGGACCGGCAGGTGCTTCAGGCGCTCGTCGGCACGCACGGCGCGCAGCAGGTCGATGCCGGTCATGCCGGGCATGTTCCAGTCGGTCACGAGGAAATCGAAGTTGCCGCTGTGCAGCATCGGCAGGGCCGTGGTGCCGTCGTCGGCTTCGGCGGTATTGGTGAAGCCCAAGTCGCGCAAGAGGTTCTTGATGATGCGTCTCATCGTCGAGAAATCGTCAACGATGAGGATTTTCATGTTCTTGTCCAAGTCGACCTCCGTACAGTCTCAAACGCCCCTCTTGCCGGGTGCGCCATTCAAATCTGAAAGCGGTGTGCCGTTCAGCGCGCGCGCCATTCGCCGAGCCGTGCGCGCAAACGTGCCGCGCACTGGCTATGCAACTGGCTGACACGTGATTCGCTGACCCCCAGCACTTCACCGATTTCCTTCAAGTTCAGTTCTTCGTCGTAATACAGCGCCAGCACCAGGCGCTCGCGCTCGGGCAGGTTCGCGATGGCATCGGCCAGCGCAGCCTGGAAGCGTTCGTCTTCCAAATCATGGGAAGGTGAAAATTGGGTGACACCGGCGTCCTCGCGCAGACCGCCGTGCTCGCCTTCCTGCAACAGGTCGTCAAAGCTGAACAGGCGGCTGCCCAAGGTGTCGCTCAGGATGCCGTAGTAGTCTTCGAGACTCAATCCAAGTTCGGCAGCAACTTCCTGATCTTTAGCGTCGCGCCCTGTTCTTGCCTCGATGGTGCGAATGGCGTCGCTCACCATGCGGGTATTGCGGTGCACCGAACGCGGTGCCCAGTCGCCCTTGCGGACCTCGTCGAGCATGGCTCCGCGAATGCGGATACCGGCGTAGGTTTCGAAGCTGGCGCCCTTGCTGCCGTCGTATTTCTTCGAGGCTTCGAGCAAGCCGATCATCCCGGACTGCATCAGGTCTTCCACCTGTACGCTGGCTGGCAGGCGCGCGAGCAGGTGATAGGCGATGCGCTTGACCAGGGGGGCATAGCGCTCGATCAACTGATGCTGTGAATCCCTTGCCTGAGCCTTGCCGTACATACGCAGTCCAGTGGCGGGTGTCATACAGGCGTTTCCGCGGAGGGCTGCTTGACCAGCCGCTCGACGAAGAACTCCAGGTGGCCCCGCGGATTGGCCGGCAGCGGCCAGCTGTCGACCTTCTGCGCGATGGCCTTGAAGGCCAGCGAGCACTTCGAGCGCGGGAAGGCTTCATAGACCGCGCGTTGCTTCTGCACGGCCTTGCGCACCGACTCGTCGTACGGAACGGCGCCCACGTACTGCAGCGCGACGTCGAGGAAACGGTCAGTGACCTTGGTCAATTTGGCGAACAGGTTGCGCCCTTCCTGCGGGCTGTGGGCCATGTTGGCCAGCACGCGGAATCGGCTCATGCCGTAGTCGCGGTTGAGCAGCTTGATCAGCGCGTAGGCGTCGGTGATGGAGGTCGGTTCGTCGCAAACCACCACAATCACTTCCTGGGCCGCACGGACGAAGCTGACCACCGAATCGCCGATACCGGCGGCGGTGTCGATCACCAGTACGTCGAGGTTGTCGCTGATTTCGCTGAATGCCTGGATCAGGCCGGCGTGCTGCATGGGCGAAAGCTGCACCATGCTCTGGGTGCCGGAGGCGGCCGGGACGATGCGGATGCCCCCCGGCCCCTGCAACAGCACGTCGCGCAGGTCGCATTCGCCATTGATCACATCAGCCAGTGTGCGCTTGGCGGTGAGGCCGAGCAGGACGTCGACGTTGGCCAGACCGAGGTCGGCGTCCAACAACATGACGCGGCGGCCGAGATCGGCCAGTGCCAGCGAGAGGTTCACCGACACGTTGGTCTTGCCGACGCCACCCTTGCCGCCGGTCACCGCGATCACCTGTACGGGATGCATACTACCCATTTCAAATACCTTGCCTTAGGTCGACTGGGCCATTTGGCTGTCCAGCACCGCCCCTCTGGGCGGCTTACACATTCTTCAACCGGCGCGCCGCGCCGGATTCTGATAAAGCCCGGCGAACAGGTCGGCCATGGCTTCTTCACTCGGGTCTTCCGGAGCCTGAAGGCTGACCGCGCGGCTCACCAGCTGGTGGCTACGGGGAACCTGCAGATCATCCGGAATTCGCGGGCCGTCGGCCAGATAGGCTACCGGGAGATGCTGGCCGATAGCCAGTCCCAAAACCTCGCCCAGGCTGGCCGCTTCGTCCGCCTTGGTAATGATGCAACCGACCAGGCCGCAACGCTTGTAGCTGTGATAGGCAGCCTTGAGCACCTGGCTCTGGCTGGTAGCCGCCATCACCAGGTAATTCTTCGCGTTTATCGCCCGGCTGGCCAGCGCTTCGAGCTGCATGGTCAGGGCCGGATCGTTGGTTGGCAGACCAGCGGTATCGATCAGCACCACGCGCTTGCGCGCCAGCGGGGCCACAGCCTGGGTCAGGGACTGGCCCGGATCGACCAGGGTCACCGGCACATTGAGGATGCGGCCAAGGGTCTTGATCTGTTCCTGGGCGCCGATGCGGAAACTGTCCATGCTCACCAGGGCGACGTTCTGCGCGCCGTACTTAAGCACGTAGCGGGCAGCCAGCTTGGCCAGGGTGGTGGTCTTGCCCATGCCGGCCGGGCCGACCAGGGCGATCACGCCACCCTCTTCCATCGGCTCGACCTGCGGGGTGCGAATGGCGTGGGCGAGGTGCGCCAGGAGCATGCGCCAGGCCTGGCGCGGATCGCTGACCTTGGCGACCTTGTCCAGCAGGGCGCGGGCCAGTTCGGCCGGCAGGCCCATGCGCTGCAGGCGACGCCAGAGGCTGGCCTGCTGCGGACGGCGGCTCTGCATCTGGCTCCAGGCGATGGAGCCCAGCTGCACTTCGATCAGTTCACGCAGGCCGCTCAGCTCGAAACGCATGGCGTCCAGGGCGGCCTGGTCCACGCCGGCAGATTTCGGCGCGCTGACTGGTTCCACCGGACGCGGCGCGGCGCGCGGACGCTCGATGGCAGCGGCCAGGGCGGATTCCGGCAGTTCCGGCTCGATGGCGGTCAGCGGCTGGCCGGCGAACAATTGACGGTCCTTGCCGGCATCGGCAATCGCACGGGTCGTCAGTTCGGCCTGGGCCTGGGCGATGCGCGCCTGGGTCTTGCGCAGTTCGGCTTCGAGGGCCGGGTTCGGCTTGCTCGGGGCCGGCGCGGGCAGCGGGTAGTCCAGGGCCGCGGTCAGCTCGACACCGCCGGCAACCCGACGATTACCGATGATGGCAGCATCCGCGCCCAGTTCATCACGCACCAACTTCATGGCTTGACGCATATCGGCGGCGAAGAAACGTTTGACCTGCATGGTCCTTGACCTCGGTTAGTTCTGCCCCACAGTCGCGACTATGGTGACCTGCTTGTTGTCCGGTATTTCCTGGTAGGCCAGTACGTGCATGGTTGGCACGGCGAGCCTTGCGAAGCGCGACATCATCGCCCGGATCGGCCCGGCCACCAGCAGGATCGCCTGCTTGCCGAGCATTTCCTGGCGCTGCGCCGCTTCCACCAGGGAACGTTGCAGCTTCTCGGCCATTCCGGGTTCGAGGAGAACGCCATCTTCCGAACCTTGTCCGGCCTTCTGCAGGCTATTGAGCAATATCTGTTCCAACCTGGGTTCCAGAGTGATCACAGGCAGCTCCGGCTCTAGTCCCACAATGCTTTGCACGATTGCGCGGGACAGCGAGACGCGAGCAGCCGCCACCAGCGCGGCGGGATCTTGACTCTTGGGTGCCACGTTGGCGATGGCTTCGGCGATGGTGCGGATGTCGCGTACCGGCACCTGCTCCTGCAGCAGCGCCTGGAGCACCTTGAGCAGCGTGGACAGCGACACCATGCCGGGCACCAATTCTTCGGCGAGGCGCGGCGAGCTCTTGGCGAGGTTCTGCATCAGCTGCTGGACTTCTTCGTGGCCCAGCAGCTCATGGGCATGCTTGTGCAGCACCTGGTTGAGGTGGGTGGCGACCACGGTGCTGGCATCCACCACCGTGTAACCCAGCGATTGCGCCTGGTCGCGCTGGCTGGCGTCGATCCACACCGCTTCCAGGCCGAACGCCGGATCCTTGGCGGCGACGCCGTTGAGGGTGCCGAACACCTGGCCGGGATTGATCGCCAGTTCGCGGTCCGGGTAGACCTCCGCCTCGGCCACGCTGACGCCCATCAGCGTCAGGCGGTAGGCGTTGGGCAGCAGGTCGAGGTTGTCGCGGATATGCACCGAGGGCATCAGGAAGCCCATCTCCTGGGACAGCTTCTTGCGCACGCCCTTGATCCGCGCCAGCAACTGGCCGCCCTGGTTGCGGTCCACCAGCGGGATCAGCCGGTAGCCCACTTCCAGACCGACGAGGTCTACCGGGGTCACGTCGTCCCAACCCAGCTCCTTGGTTTCCTGGGCGCGCTGGGCCGGCAGCAGTTCCTGCTGGCGCTTCTCTTCCTGTACCGCCTCTTCCTTGACCTGCTTCTGGCGATGCCAGATGAACCAGGCACCGCCGGCGGCCACGAGGCCCAGGCCGATAAAGGAAACATGCGGCATGCCCGGCACCAGGCCCATGGCGATGAGGATGGCCGCCGATACCGCCAGCGCCTTGGGCGAGGCGAACATCTGGCGGTTGACCTGCTGGCCCATGTCTTCGGAGGAAGACACGCGGGTCACCATGATCGCGGCGGCAGTGGACAGCAGCAGGGACGGGATCTGCGCCACCAGGCCGTCACCGATGGTCAGCAGCGAATAGATGCGACCGGCGTCGCCGAAGCTCAGGCCGTGCTGCAGCATGCCGATGGCCATGCCGCCGAGCAGGTTGATGAAGAGGATCAGCAGACCGGCGATGGCGTCGCCACGAACGAATTTGCTGGCACCGTCCATGGAGCCGTAGAAGTCGGCCTCCTGGGAGACCTCGGAGCGGCGCTTCTTGGCTTCGGCCTGATCGATCAGGCCGGCGTTGAGGTCGGCGTCGATCGCCATCTGCTTGCCGGGCATGGCGTCCAGGGTGAAACGCGCGCTCACCTCGGAGATACGGCCCGCACCCTTGGTGACCACCACGAAGTTGATGATCATCAGGATCGCGAAGACCACGGCACCGACCACGTAGTTGCCACCGACCACCACGTCGCCGAAGGCCTGGATCACCTTGCCCGCGGCGTCATGGCCGTCCTGGCCGTGGAGCAGCACCACACGGGTGGAGGCGACGTTCAGTGCCAGGCGTAGCAGCGTGGCGACCAGCAGGATGGTCGGGAAGACGGCGAAGTCCAGCGGGCGCATGGCGTACACGCACACCAGCAGGACGACGATGGACAGGGCGATGTTGAAGGTGAAGAAGACGTCCAGCAGGAACGGCGGCACCGGCAGGGTCATCATGCCCAGCATCACCAGCACCAGCAGCGGCACCCCGAGGTTGCCACGACCGATGCCCAGCAGGTTGTTGCGGACATTGCCGATCAGTTGCGTACGATCCACTGCTACTCCCCTACCCCTTTCGCGGAGCCCTGCTCCGCACATCCAATCTTTTGACGCGTCGATGCGTCCTGATCCCCCTTGTGCAAGAAGCTTTCCAACTTCGTTAAGGGGTTGATCGAAAAGGATTAATTCGGGAAGGCCATGTAGGGGCGAATTCATTCGCCAAGGGCGGCGAAGCTGCCCCCTATTGGGCTATAGGGCAGACCTGCGGCCTGCTTGGCGAATGAATTCGCCCCTACAGAAAAGCATCGCCCCTGCGGTGAATCACTCGTCGCGCCGCAAATCCGGCGGAATCGGCAGGTCTTGCAGTGGCGCCGGGCGTTTGCCGCGACCGGCGCGGAATTGTTTGAGCTGGTAGACGTAGGCCAGCACCTGGGCCACTGCCAGGTAGAGGCCGGCGGGGATTTCCTGGTCCAGTTCGGTGGAGTAGTACACCGCCCGCGCCAGCGCCGGGGATTCCATGACCGTCACCTTGTTGTCCTGGGCGATCTCGCGGATCTTCAACGCGGTAAAGTCGTTGCCCTTGGCCAGCAGCACCGGCGCGCCGCCCTTCTCGGCGTCGTACTTCAGCGCCACGGCGAAGTGGGTCGGGTTGGTGATGACCACGTCAGCCTGGGGCACGGCGGCCATCATGCGGCGCTCGGCCATTTCACGCTGCAGGCGACGGATGCGCGACTTGACCTCGGGCTTGCCCTCGGAGTCCTTGTATTCGTCGCGCACTTCCTGCTTGGTCATCATCAGCTTCTGCTTGTTGTCCCAGAGCTGGAAAGGCACGTCCACGGCGGCGATCAGGATCAGTCCACAGGCCAGCCAGACCGCACTCCAACCCACCACCTGGACGCTATGCAGGATGGCCATGTCCAGTGGCTCATGGGCAATCGCCAACAGGTCGTCACGGTCGGAGTTGAGCACCGCCAGCGCCACCAGCAGGATCAACGCGAACTTCGCCAAGGCCTTGAGCAGCTCCGCCAGAGCGTGCAGCGAGAACATCCGCTTGAGCCCGGATAACGGATTCATCCGGCTGAACTTGGGCATCAGGGCTTCGGTGGAAAACAGCCAGCCGCCGAGGGAGATCGGGCCGACAATCGACACCACCAGCAGGGTGATCAGCAGCGGCAGCAGCGCATCGAGCGCCATCTTGCCCGAAGCCAACAGGAACAGCCCCATGCTGCGCTCGTCCATCAGCACCGCCCGCGGCAGGTCGAAGTTGGACTGCATCATCTTCATCAGCATGTCCGCCATGCCGCCGCCGGTGGCCAGCACGCCGCCAGCGCCCGCCAGGGTCACGGCGAGGGTGTTGAGCTCCCGCGAACGGGCGATCTGGCCCTTCTCGCGGGCCTCCTGCAACCGTTTACCTGTGGGTTCCTCGCTCTTGTCCGCCCCACTGTCACTTTCTGCCATGGCTCACCTCAGCAGTAGGCCCGGGTAACCGCCGGGACGGATAAAGGGTTGTTCATCGCGCCTTCGCCAGCTCACGCATGAGCTGCAAGGCATCGCTGGCCAGCACCTGGTACTGGGCGAGGACGTCGGCCATGCCGATCCAGACGATCACCAGGCCAAGGGCCAGGGTCAGCGGGAAACCGATGGAGAAGATGTTCAGTTGCGGCGCGGCGCGGGTCATGACGCCGAAGGCCAGGTTGACCACCAGCAGCGCAGTGATCGCCGGCAGCGACAGCAGCAACCCCGCCCCCATCACCCAGCCGAGCTTGCCGGCCACTTCCCAGTAATGGTTGGTCAGCAGCCCGCCACCTACCGGCAGGGTGACGAAGCTTTCGGCGAGTATCTCGAACACCACCAGATGCCCGTTCATGGCCAGGAACAGCAGGGTCACCAGCATCAGGTAGAACTGGCCGAGCACCGGCACCGAAACGCCGTTGGTGGGGTCGACCATGGACGCGAAGCCCAGGCCCATCTGCATCGAGATGATCTGCCCCGCCACCACGAAGGCATGGAAGAACAGTTGCAGCACGAAACCGAGCAAGGCGCCGACCAGTATCTGCTCGCCAATCAGCAGGATGTTGCCGACGTTGATCGCATCCACCTGCGGCATGGGCGGCAAGGTCGGCACCAGTACCACGGCAATCGCCAGCGCGAGGTACAGGCGAACCCGCGTCGGCACGAGCTGCGTGCCGATGATCGGCATGGTCATCAGCATCGCGGCGATCCGGAACAACGGCAGCACGAAACTGCCGACCCAGCCGCCGATCTGCGCGTCGCTGAGCTCGAGCATGGTCAGCCGATCAGCATCGGGATGTTCTGATAGAGCGTCTGGATGTACTCCATCAGTTGGCGGGTGAGCCAGGGGCCGGCCCAGATCAGGGTGAGCAGCATCACCAGCAGGCGCGGCAGGAAACTCAGGGTCTGTTCGTTGATCTGGGTGGCGGCCTGGAACATGGCGACGATCAGGCCCACCACCAGGCTCGGCACCACCAGGATGCCAACGATCAGGCAGGTCAGCCAGAGCGCGTCACGGAACAGGTCGACAGCAACTTCCGGGGTCATCGCAAGCCTCCTAGACGCCGCCGAAGCTGCCGGCGAGCGTACCGATGATCAGCGCCCAACCATCCACCAGGACGAAGAGCATGATCTTGAACGGCAGGGAGATGATCAGCGGCGAGAGCATCATCATGCCCATCGCCATTAGCACGCTGGCTACCACCAGATCGATGATCAGGAAGGGGATGAAGATCATGAAGCCGATCTGGAACGCCGTCTTCAGCTCTGAGGTGACGAAGGCCGGGACAAGGATGGTCAGCGGCGCCGCATCCGGGCTGGGAATGTCGGTGCGCTTGGACAGGCGCATGAACAGGTCCAGGTCGCTGGATCGGGTCTGCGCCAGCATGAAGTTCTTGATCGGCACTTCGGCCTTGGTGATCGCATCCTGAGCTGTCATCTGCTCGTTGAGATAGGGCTGGAGGGCTTCGCGATTCACCTGGTCGAACACCGGCGCCATGATGAACAGAGTCAGGAACAGCGCCAGGCCGATGAGGATCTGGTTCGACGGCGTCTGCTGCAGGCCCAATGCCTGACGCAGGATGGAGAAGACGATGATGATCCGGGTGAAGCTGGTCATCAGCATGACGAACGCCGGGATGAAGCTCAGCGCCGTCATGATCAGCAGGATCTGCAGGCTTACCGAGTATTCCTGCTGGCCTTCCGGGTTGGTGGACAGGGTGATGGCGGGCACCGACAGCGGATTGTCGGCGCCGAGAGCCAGGGGCGCGGCCAGCACCAGCAGCAGCGCGATGAGGAGGCGGTGCAGGGGCATCAGTGCTTGTCCTTGCCGAGCAGTTCCATCAGGCGTTGGGCGAATTCCGGAGGCGCAACCTCGGTTCCGGCCTGATGCACGGGTTCCTTCAGTACATGCAGCGGCGTGATGCGCCCGGCACTGATGCCGAGCAGGATCTGTTCCCCACCCACCTGCACCAGCACCAGTCGTTCACGCGGGCCGAGGGCCTGGCTGGCCACCAGCCTGATCACCTGGCCACCGCGCGGACCGAGCTGTTGTACCCGGCGCAGCAGCCAGGCAAGCACGAATATCAGCCCCACCACCAGCAGCAGGCCGATGGCCAGTTGGCCGAGTTGCGCGGCCATACCGCTGCCGGCCTGCGTCACGGTGGCGGCCGCAGCAGGCGCCGGAACGGTCGCAGCGGGCTCGGCGGCGAAGCCGCTCAGGGGCAGCAGCGCCAGCCCCGCGGAGAAGAGTCGACGCATGGTGTCAGCGCAGCTTCTTGATGCGTTCGCTCGGGCTGATCACATCGGTCAGCCGGATACCGAACTTCTCGTTGACCACCACCACCTCGCCGTGAGCGATCAGGGTGCCGTTGACCAGCACGTCCAGCGGCTCGCCGGCCAGGCGATCGAGTTCGATTACCGAACCCTGGTTGAGCTGCAGCAGGTTGCGGATGGTGATATCGGTGTTGCCCACTTCCATGGAAATGGACACCGGGATGTCCAGGATCACGTCCAGGTTAGGGCCGTCCAGGCTGACCGGACCGCTGGACTTCGGCACGCTGCCGAACTCTTCCATGGGCGCGCGCGGCGAACTGGGCGCGGCGGAGCCCTGATTCATCAGCGCATCGATATCGTCCTGGGATGCATCGCCGGCCTCGGCCAGGGCGGCGGCCCATTCATCAGCCAGTGCCTGCTCTTCGGGAGTGGGGGTATCCATATCGTTTGCCATCGCTTGACCTCGGCTGGCTCTGAATTCGTGGGACGCGCGCGATCAGCGCTGACGTTCGATCGGTTCGAGGATCTGCAGGGACAGGTTGCCCTTGTGCGACCCCAGCTTGGCCTTGAAGGCCGGCACGCCGTTGGCGCGCATGATCATGTGTTCGGGCAATTCCACCGGGATCACGTCGCCCGGCTGCATGTGCAGGATGTCCCGCAGCTTGAGTTGGCGACGCACCACGGTAGCGGCCACCGGGACGCTGACATCGAGAATGTCCTCGCGCAGCGCCTTGATCCAGCGCTCGTCCTGATCGTCGACGTCGGACTGGAAGCCGGCGTCGAGCATCTCGCGGATCGGCTCGATCATCGAATAGGGCATGGTGATGTGCAGGTCGCCGCCACCGCCGTCCAGTTCGATATGGAAGGTGGACACCACCACCACTTCGCTGGGGCTGACGATGTTAGCCAGCGCCGGGTTCACTTCCGAGTTGATGTACTCGAAGTTCACATCCATCACCGCGTGCCAGGCCTCGGCCAGGTCGACGAAGGCCTGGTCCAGCACCATGCGCACCACGCGCAGTTCGGTGGGGGTGAACTCGCGGCCTTCGATCTTGGCGTGACGACCGTCGCCACCGAAGAAGTTGTCCACCAGTTTGAACACCAGCTTGGCGTCGAGGATGAAGAGCGAGGTACCGCGCAGCGGCTTCATCTTCACCAGGTTGAGGCTGGTGGGCACGTATAGCGAATGCACGTATTCGCCGAACTTCATCACCTGCACACCGCCAACGGCTACGTCGGCAGAGCGACGCAGCAGGTTGAACATGCTGATGCGGGTGTAGCGGGCGAAGCGCTCGTTGATCATTTCCAGGGTCGGCATGCGCCCCCGGACGATGCGGTCCTGGCTGGTCAGGTCATAGCTCTTGACGCTGGTCGGATCCGCATCGGTTTCGGTTTCAACCAGGCCGTCATCGACGCCGTGCAAAAGCGCGTCGATCTCATCCTGGGACAGCAGGTCTTGAACAGCCATGGTCGTACCTTGCCTACTGCAATACGAAGTTGGTGAAGAGCACTTGTTCGACGGTCATTGCGCCGGTTTCCTGCTTGGCCAGCTCCTGCACGGTGGCGGTGGCCTGCTGACGCAGCATTTCCTTGCCGACGGGAGTGACCAGCGTGTCGAAATTCTGCCCGGAGAAGAGCATGACCAGCTTGTTGCGCAGCACCGGCATATGCACCTTGAGCGCGTCCAGCTGCGCCTGGTCACGGGCCATCAGCGAAACGCTCACCTGCATGTAGCGCTGGCGACCGTTCTGGCTGAAGTTGACGACGAAGGCGGGTGCCAGGTCCTGGTAGATGGCCGGCTGCTTGGCAGGGGCAGCAGCGGCAGCGTCCTCCTTGGCGGGCTCGGCGGCCTTGTCGCCGCGACTGAGGAAGTACCAGGTGGCCCCCACCGAAAGGCCGATCGCCAGCAACAGCGCGACAACGCCCAGAATGATGAGCTTCAGCTTGCTCTTGCCGCCTGCTGCAGCGGCGCCCTCTGCCGGGGCCTTCGCTTCTTTCTTCGCCATGCCAATAATCCGTCGCCGAGCGGGACAAACCCGCCTTTTCCTGGGGTATGAGCAAGTGTTATGCCAGCTCGGCGGCCAGCCGGCGGCTCAGGCAATTGCTTCAGGGCTGCGGATATACCAGTGTCGGGGGGCAGCTGTCACGAGGGGTTGCGGGAAATCTTGGCGCGGGGGAATGCCCGCGCCCCCGCCCCTCTCACCTGAGCGCAGAGGGGTTGGGGAGAGGGAAGCGAAGTCAGGCGTAGAAATCCACCAGCCCGCGACCACCCGCCGTCGAAGCCGGGCGGATTTCGCTGTGGCTCACACTGATCTCTTCGTCGCCACCACTACCGAAATCGGCGCGACCGCCAGCGGAACGACGCTCGCCATCACTGCCCTGCCCTTGCCAGCCACGGCTGAGGGACTGGTCGGAGACGTTCACGTCGAGCTGGTTCATGCCCTGCTGGGCGAACATGTCGCGCAGGCGGTGCATTTGCCCTTCGAGGGCGTCACGGACGTTGGCATTGGGGCTGGCGAAGGTCACCTGGGTCTGGTCCTGGGTCATGTGTACCCGGACTTCGAGCCGGCCAAGCTCCTGCGGATCGAGCTGGATCTCGGCGGACTTGAGGTTCTGGCTGGACAGCCACATCACCCTATCCACCACAGCTTCACTCCAACCGCCCTGCTGCATGTTCACCGGCTGCCCCGGTACCAGGGCCGGCGCGCGCTGGGTCTGCGCAGTCTGCTGGCTGATGGCCTGGCTCAGGGCGTTGAGACGATTCGCCAGCAGTTCGTTGCGCACCTCGCCCTTGTTCTCGCCCACACCCTCGGTCAGTTCCACCGAGAGCTCGGCGGACGACAGGGCCTTGTCCAGCTTGCCCTCACCCGCCTCCAGCGGCTTGTCGGACAGCGCGGCCATGGCATCGGCGAAGTCCTGGTCAGCCGTGGGCGCAGCGTGCGCCGCCTGGGTAGCGTTCTGCACCTGCTGGGCCGCCTGAGCCCCCTGGTCCAGTGCCATCTTCACCGCCGGCAAGCCGTTGAGCTGATCCAGATCCGGATCGAGGCTGGCTTCGGTCAGGGTCGCCGGAGCGCCGCTGTTCACCTGCGGCGTCTCGGGCAGGGCCGGCAAGGCGCCGTCCGCCTCGACTGGCGCATCGGCCGGCAATTGCCCGGTCATGGCCATGAGCAGCAGCGGGTCCATCACCGGCTCGTCGGAGGACTGCGTGGTATCGCCTTCTTCGGCCGGCAAGGGCTTGCCGCTTTCGGCAACGGCAGACTGGCCAGCGGCAGGACCGGCCGCCGGCTTGTCCTGGCTTGTCGCCTCATCCGCCTTGGCCCTGGCCTGTTTTGTAGTCGCTTCGCTACGCTCGGCAGCCTTGGCCTGACGTTCTTTCGCATACATCTGGGCGAAGCTGGAAGCCTCGCCCTTGCTGGTTTCCGCCGGTTTTTCCGGGGCTTTTGCGGCCGGTGCTTTCGGCTTCACATCAGGCCTGGCCTGAAGAAGCAGATCGGGGGCAACGGGCATGGGCACTCTCCGCTCGGGTTGGTTCGTGCCGGAAGGACTGCAAGGGATGGGCCAACATTCTGGCGAAGAAGAAAAGACGTCGATCAGTGCGCCAGGCCGCGACGCTCTTCCAGCAGCAGATCATGGACAATCAGGAATTCCTGCTCGATCTGCAGGATGATGCCGGGTGCATCGGCAAGCTGCTCGCGCCGGGCGATGTCCTCCAGTTGCTTGCATAGGCCAGCCAGCACGAGGGCCCCCATATTGCTGCAGCTGCCCTTGAAGCTGTGGGCGGCCAGGCGCAGGGCCTGGCAGTCGGACACTGCGATGGCCTGCTGGATCTGCCGCAAGCGTTCGGTCGAATCCGTCAGGAAGGTATCCAGAAGCACCGGAAACTCGTCCTCCATGACGTCCCGCAGGGCAGACAGCACAGAATGGTCGAGATGGATATCGGACAAACCCTTCGCTCCCTGTACTGAACCTCGGAAAATTATGCCCTAACGGGCCAGTGGAATTCGACGTGGATTCCCTTGCCGTTTTCGGCGGGCTCACAGCGCGCCGTGAGTTGTTTCACCAGGCTCAGGCCGCGGCCACAGAAGCTTTCCATCGATGGTTGGCTGGCCAGCGCCGCGCCCAGGTCGAACCCCTCGCCGCTGTCCTCCACATGAATCAGCAACCGCCCTCCCCGACCCTCGGGGACCAGCTGCAGTTTGAAGCGCACGTATCCCACCTCCAGCTTGGCGAGGCGTTCGCTGCGCTCGCGGTAGTAGCGGGCGAACCCCTCGGCGTTGCTCTTGAGGGAGGAGTCCAGCCCCAGCACGCCGTGCTCCAGGGCATTGGAGTACAGCTCGGCCAGCACCGTATAGAGGGCGCCCCCCTGATCGCGCAGCCCCTGGACCTCCAGCAACAGCTGCAGGAGGAACGGCAGCGGATTAAAGCGTTTCAAGGTCTGCGCACGGAATTCGAAGGAGGCGGACCAGTCCAGCGGACTGGCCTGGCCGCTGTCGGTGAAGGCCAGTTTCGCGCGTTCGGTCGACTCATCGAGCATGCGAATCTCGATCATGCTCACGTCGTCCTGGGCATGACCGCGGAAGGCACTCAGGGCCAACTGGATTTCGTCGAACAGCCGATTGCCGTCGCCATTGGCGTCGAACACGGCGCGCAGGCGTTCGTCGCCGAACGTCTCGTCGCTGTCGTTGCGCGTCTCCAGCACACCATCGGACACCAGCAGGATGCGGTCGCCGGTCTCGATGGGGTAGGACTCGAAGTGCGCGTTGAAACTGCCCTGGTCGAGCACCCCCAGCGGCAGGTGGCGCGACACCAGTGGCAGCAGCTCGCCGGTCTCGGCGCGACGCAGGTAGCCCTCGGGCAGGCCGCCGTTCCACACCTCGACCATGCGCCGCTGGAAGCTCAGGTTGAGGAAGGTGGCGCAGCAGAACACCCCGACCGGCAAGATGCGTTTCAGCTTGGCATTCATCTCCCGCAGGATGTCCGCCATGGCATAGCCCTTGGCGGTCATGCCATAGAACACCTCGGCCAGGGGCATGGCACCGATGGCCGCCGGCAGACCGTGGCCGGTGAAATCGCCCAGCAGCACGTGCATGCCGCCAGAGGGCTTGTAGGCAGCCAACAGCAGGTCGCCATTGAACAGCGCGTAGGGCGATTGAAGGTAGCGGATATTCGGGGCGCTCAGGCAGCCGGAGTGCGCCACCTTGTCGAACACAGCCTTGGCCACCCGCTGTTCAGTGACCAGGTGCTCGTTGTGCCGGGCGATCAGGTCGCGTTGTTGCAGCACGGTGTCCTGAAGGCGGCGCAGGCGGTCCAGGGCCTTGATCTTGGCTTCCAGGATGACCCGGTTGTAGGGCTTGGCGAGGAAATCGTCGCCGCCCGCTTCCAGGCAGCGCACCAGGGCTTCGTTTTCGGTCAGCGAGGTGAGGAAGATGATCGGCACCAGCGACTCGCCCGCCAGTTGCTTGATCCGGCGGGCGGCTTCGAAGCCGTCCATCTCAGGCATCAGGGCATCCATCAGCACCAGTTGCGGCTGTTCCTGCCGGAACAACGCCACGGCCTCGCGGCCATTGGCTGCGGTCAAGGCGCGGTGGCCCTGGCGGCTGACGATGGTGGACAGCAGCAGCCGATCCGCCGCGTTGTCCTCGGCAATCAGGATCGTCAGCGGCGACGGCATGGCAACGGGCCTCAGGCGATCTGGAACAGTTGTTCGAAGTTGGAAATGGCGAGGATCTTGCGCACGTCGGGATTGCAGTTGGCGAGGCGGATCTGCGCACGCTCGCCACCGGCGTGGTCGCGCAACAGCAGCAGCATGCCCAGGGCAGAGCTGTCGAGGTAGGTGGTGCCCTTGAGGTCCACGACATAGCGCTTGGGCGTGGTATTGACGCGCTCGTATGCGTCGCGGAATTCCTGATGGGCGCCGAAATCGAATCGTCCCTGGATGTAGATGGTCAGCTCCTGCCCATCATCGGAGGGCATCGAGGTGATGGCCATGCAAAGCTCCTTGTTCAAGTTCGGAAAGCGCGTGGTGAAGATTTAGCACCCACCTTGAGGCAGGGCAACTGGAAAGCCGCGTCGCGGGAGAATTTATGGTTCTGAGATGACGCGCTGAAGAACAGCATGAAGGGAACGGTGTCTTAGGTTGGCGCTGAGCGAAGCGAAGCCCAACGAACGAGCACAGGGCCTGGCAAGCCTTCGACCTGCTTGGCGAATGAATTCGCCCCTGCAAGGTCAGGCCCCTAGTCCTCGCGACCAACGGGCAGGCGCTGCACCAGTTCGTCCAGAAGCTTCTGCTCGCGCTTGTCGTCGGCGGCACGGGCTTCGTCGAGGTAGCGCTGCACCAGCTTGCGCAGGCCTTCCAGGCGGGCATAGCACTGTTGCCAGGCGCTACGGGCCTTGTCGAGGTTATCGCGATGCCAGTTGACGCTCTGCATCTGCTGGCCGATGGCGGATTCCAGCTGGGACAGGAAGCGCTGGTAGTTCATCAGCCACTGGCCGGAAACGCCGCGCCGCCCCTCTTCGATCCATTGCTGCTGGTAGTCGGCGCGGTAGCGCTCGAGTTCACCGAGCTTCATCTCCGCCTGGGTCAATTGGCCCTGGCAGCGACCAAGCATGCGCGCCGCTTCACGCTCGGCGCGCTCGGCCATTTCCACCACCGGCGCCAGGCGCGCCGCCCGATTGCGCGACATGCCCTATCAGCCCTTGACGCCCAGGCTCGCGGCCAGGCGCTCGGCGCTCTGGGCCAGGCGCTCGCTTTCATCCAGGCCCTGGCGCAGGAAGGCGCTCATGGCCGGTTGGCGGGCGATGGCCAAGTCCGTATCAGGATCGCCACCGGCGACATAGGCACCGACACTGATCAGGTCGCGGCTCTGTTGGTAGCGCGACCAGAGCTGCTTGAAGCGCTGGGCCATCTTCATGTGCTCGGGGCTGACGACCTGGGGCATCACCCGGCTGATGGAAGCTTCGATGTCGATTGCCGGGTAATGGCCTTCCTCGGCCAGGCGACGGGACAGCACGAAGTGCCCGTCGAGCACGCCACGCGCGGAGTCAGCAATGGGGTCCTGCTGGTCGTCGCCTTCGGACAGCACGGTGTAGAAGGCCGTGATGGAACCGCCGCCCTGCTCGGCATTACCGGCCCGTTCCACCAGTTTCGGCAGCTTGGCGAACACCGACGGCGGATAACCCTTGGTGGCCGGCGGCTCGCCAATGGCCAGGGCGATCTCGCGCTGGGCCTGGGCGAAGCGGGTCAGGGAGTCCATCAGCAGCAGGACGTTCTTGCCTTTGTCGCGGAAGTACTCGGCGATGCGGGTGCAATACATGGCGGCGCGCAGGCGCATCAGCGGCGCATCGTCCGCCGGTGACGCCACCACCACCGAGCGCTTGAGGCCTTCCTCGCCGAGGATGTGCTCGATGAACTCCTTCACCTCGCGGCCCCGTTCGCCGATCAGGCCGACGACAATGATTTCGGCTTCGGTGAAGCGGGTCATCATTCCCAGCAGCACCGACTTACCCACACCGGTACCGGCGAACAGGCCCAGACGCTGGCCGCGGCCAACGGTCAGCAACGAGTTGATCGAGCGAATGCCGACATCGAGCGGTTCGCTGATGGGGTGGCGCTTGAGCGGGTTGATGGTGGGGCCATCCATCGGTACCCAGTCCTCGGCCTTCATACCGCCCTTGCCATCCAGCGCGCGACCGGCGCCATCGAGCACGCGGCCGAGCATGGACATGCCCATGGGCAGGCGACCGGTATCCGGCAGAGGTACGACGCGGGCGCCCGGGGCAATGCCGGAGAGGCTGCCCACCGGCATCAGGTAGATCTTGCTCCCGGAGAAGCCCATCACTTCGGCTTCCACCTGCACCGGGTGGTAGCTGTCGTCGTTGATCACCAGGCAACGGCTGCCCACCGGCGCGCGCAGCCCTTCGGCTTCCAGGGTGAGGCCTACCATGCGCAGCAGGCGGCCCTCCACCAAAGGTTGCGTGGGCAGATCGATGACGTCGTTGTATCCCGCCAGGCGCTTGGCGAAGCTGGCGCGCTCAATACGCATGGTCGAGGCTGTCCGGGGCGTCCAGGTCCAGCATCACGTCGGCCGACGGCGGGTGGACCTTCTGTTCGCGCTGTTGCTCGAAGAGCTGCTTCATAGCCTGGTTCAGGCGTGTCTCGATGCTGGCATCGATGCGCGAGTGCTCGGTCTCGACCCGGCAACCGCCCGGTTCCAGGGATTCGTCTTCGAGGATGCGCCAGGTTTCTTCATGGCGCTCCCGCAGGGCTTTCACCTGTTCAAAATCCTGGGGGTTGATGTGGATGCGCACATTGCTGGCGCCCATGGGCAGCAGCTTCAGGGCCTCGCGCAGCACATGGCGAATCTGTCCGGAATCCATGCGCAGCTCGCGCTGGATCACCTGGCGGGTGATCAGGCTGGTGAGGTGCACCAGGGACTCCTCGATCTGCCGGTCCTGCTCGGCGATGGGGTCCAGCAAATGCCCCATCAGCGTGTCGAACTGGGCCAGGCGGGCGCTCAGCGCGATTTCCGCTTCCTGCTTGGCCTTGAGCTGACCGGCATGAAAACCGTCGCGCTCGCCAGTGGCGAAGCCTTCGTTGTAGGCGTCCTGGCGGATGGCCTCGAGTTCGTCCAGCGTCAGCGGCTTGACGTCCTCGACCGGTACCTCCTCGATCTGCGGTTCAGACTCGAGCTCGGGCGACGCCTCGGCTTGCGGTTCTTCCGGTTCTTCGGGCTCCGGGGCGTCCGGGTCGAAACTGGGCAGCGACCAGCGGTCGAAGACGTTGACGTCCTTGGCGCGGATCAGTTCGCTTGCCGAATCCTTGTTGGCCATGGACACCGCCTCAGATCATTTCTTCGCCGCCCTTGCCACCGAGGACGATTTCCCCGGCTTCGGCCATGCGGCGGGCGATGGTGAGGATTTCCTTCTGCGCCGACTCCACGTCGCTGACGCGTACCGGCCCCTTGGCCTCCAGGTCGTCGCGCAGCAGTTCGGCGGCGCGCTTGGACATATTCTTGAAGACCTTTTCCTTGATGGCGTCGTCCGAGCCCTTGAGGGCCAGCACCAGCACATCCGACGACACTTCGCGCAGCAGCGCCTGGATGCCACGGTCGTCGACGTCGGCCAGGTTGTCGAAGACGAACATGAGGTCTTCGATCTGGGTGGAGAGGTCTTCGTCCACCTCGCGGATGGAGTCCATGAGCTGGCCTTCGACCGAGCTGTCGAGGAAGTTCATGATGTCTGCCGCGCGCTTCACGCCGCCCATGGTGGTGCGGGTGGTGCTGGCGTTGCCGGCGAACTGCTTCTCGAGGATCAGGTTGAGTTCCTTGAGCGCGGACGGCTGTACGGTGTTGAGCGAGGACACGCGCAGGACGATGTCCAGGCGCACCTTGTGGTCGAAGTGGCTGAGCACTTCGGCAGCCTGGTCCGGGTCGAGGTAGGCAACGACGATGGCCTGGATCTGCGGGTGCTCGTAGCGGATCACGTCGGCCACGGCGCGCGGTTCCATCCACTTCAGGCTGTCCAGGCCGCTGGTGCTGCCGCCCAGCAGGATGCGGTCGATCAGGTTGTTGGCCTTGTCCTCACCCAGGGCCTGGGTGAGCATCTTGCGGATGTAGCCGTCGGCGCCAACGCCCAGGCTGGTCTGGTCGCCGACGATCTCGACGAACTCGCTCATCACCTGCTCCACCTGTTCACGGTGGACGTTGCGCATCTGCGCCATGGCAACGCCGACCCGCTGCACTTCCTTCGGGCCCATGTGCCGGAGCACCTGGGCAGCATCGGTCTCGCCCAGGGACAGCAGCAGGATGGCTGCCTTGTCGACCTTGTTCAGTTTGGCGGGGGCGCGATTATCACTCATCGGCGTTGATCCACTCTTTGACTACCAGGGCCACGCGGCCGGGATCTTCAGCCACCAGGTTCTTGATGGCATTGAGTTGGGCATCATACCCGTCGCTTGGGCTGGGCAGGAGGATGCTTTGCGGTCCACCGAGGCTGACGCGGTCATCCGACAGCTCGCCGGACAGGCCCATCTCGCCCAGGTCGACGTCGCCATCGCGACCACCTTCCAGTTCCCTGGACTTGCCGCCGCCAGAGATATTGTTCAGCACTGGGCGCAGCACGAACCACACCAGGATCAGAATCAGCAGTGCGGGGAACACTTGTTTGAGGCCCGAGATGAGCATCTGGAACCAGACCTGCTCGTACCACGGCAGCTGGATCACCTCATCCTGGTCACCGATAAACGCGGTGTTGATCACGCTGACGCTGTCACCACGGCTGGCGTCATAGCCCACCGAGTCCTGCACCAGGCGGGTGAAACGGGCGATCTCGTCGGCGGTCCACGGTACTCGCGTGGTTTCACCGGTCGTCGCATCGACCTTCACCTGGTCATCCAGCACCACCGCGACGGAAAGCCGGCGCAGGCGGCCCTGCTGCTGCTTGGTGTAGCTGATGGAGCGGTCCAGCTCGAAGTTGCGGGTGGTCTGGTCGCGCTTGTCGGTGGGATACGGCGCGAGCATGGGCTTGCCCGTGGCCGGGTCGATGATCTGCTGGCCGTTGTCGTCCAGAATCGGCTGGCCCGGCTGCACGCTTGCGGTCGTGGTGCTCGTGGCCTGTTGCGGCGCGGCACCAGGGGCCGGCGGCTGGTTGGACAGCGCACCGGGCACGCCTTGCGGGCCACCGTTGTTCTGGCGTTCCTCGGCGAGCTTCTGTTCGCTGCGCAGGGCCGGCTGGTCCGGGTTGTACATTTCAGAGGTGGATTCGACGGCGCTGAAATCCACGTCCGCAGACACTTCGGCCTTGTAGCGGCCACTGCCCAGCACCGGCTGCAGGATGCTGTGCACGCGCTGGGTGTAGAGCGTCTCCATGCGGCGGGTGTAGTCGAACTGCTTGCCGGCCATGGTCAGCTCGGAGAGCTCCTGCTGGTCGGACAGCAGGTTTCCTTTCTGGTCGACGACAGTGACCTGGGATTTTTCCAGTTCCGGCACGCTGGTCGCCACCAGGTTGACGATCGCCATCACCTGGCTCGGCTCCAGGGAACGGCCAGGGTAGAGCTCGACCAGCACCGAAGCGGTCGGCTTGCGCTCGTCGCGGACGAACACCGAGCTCTTCGGAATGGCCAGGTGCACGCGCGCCCCCTTGACGTTGTTCAGGCTGGAAATGGTGCGGGCCAATTCGCCTTCCAGGCCACGGCGGTAGCGGGTGGCTTCCATGAACTGGCTGGTGCCGAGACCCTGTTCCTTGTCGAGGATCTCGAAGCCGACGGTGTTATCGCTGGGCGCCACGCCGACGGCGGCCAGTTTCATGCGGGCCCGGGCGAGGTCATCGGACTTCACCAGCAGGGCGCCGGAGTTGGGCTCGATCTTGTAAGGGATGTCGGCGGCGCCAAGGGCTTCCACCACCTGGTTGGCGTCCATTCCGGACAGGCTGCCGTATAGCGGGCGGTAGTCAGGCTGTTGCGACCAGAGCACCACGGCAAAGCCGATGGCGACGCTGGCCGCCAGGCCGACCAGCAGGCCGACCTGGCGCAGCATGGTCATCTGCGAGAGGTTTTCCAGGAAGGACAGGCCGAACAGCGGCTTCTTCTCTTCCGACGCCCCGGATGCATCCGCCTTGGCGGGAACCTTTGCAACAGCGGCTTCAGCCATTTTTCAACCCGTCCTCAAACCGGCATCTGCATGATGTCTTGGTAGGCCTGGACCAGCTTGTTCCGCACCTGGGTCATGGCCTCGAAGGAAACGCTGGCTTTCTGCGACGCGATCATCACGTCGGTGAGGTCCACGCCCTTCTGCCCGACCTCGAATGCGGTGGCCATGTCTGTGGAAATCTTCTGGGTTTCAGCCACCTTGTTCACCGCCTTGCCGAGCATGTCGGCGAAGCTCGGCACACTGGCTTCAGGCGCAGCCACGGGGGCGGGTTTGGCACGGGCCATCGCATCCATCTGCATGGCCCGCATTTCCAACATCAGGCGATTGAACTCAACACCCTGGCTCATCACATTCCTCCAACTGCCGCGTTTTTTTGACGCTACGCGGTCCGATGAAGGGATATCTGCAACAAGGGTGCCAAGATGTCAGGAAAGGGTGTTACGGGGAGAATTTTGATGTTGTAGGAGCGAGCTCTGCTCGAGAAAATTCGCGCGCGGGCTGTTCGCGAGCAGAGCTCGCTCCTACGAGAAGAGGAGCACGGGGGCCCTTCGCTTAGCTGGCGTAGAGATACGCCTCCACGTCCATGCCGGCGTCGCGCATCTGGGCCAGCTTGTAGCGCAGGGTGCGCGGGCTGATGCCCAGGCGCTCGGCGGCTTCCTTGCGGCGGCCACGCTCCGAACGCAGGGTGTCGATGATCATCTGGAACTCGTGGCGGCGCAGATCATCGCCCAGCGCACTGGGTGCTTCAGCCGGCGCAGCGGCCGTCGGTAGCGGTACCACCGGAGCGGACACCGGCATGGCAGCGAATGCTGGTGCGGCGGGCGCAATGGCCATGCCGATCGGCGCGGTCAGGCACAGGTCGTGGGGCCGGATCACCCCGCCCTGCTGCAGGATCAGCGCGCGCTGCACGGCGTTGTCCAGCTCGCGCACGTTGCCTGGCCAGGCATGGGCCAGCAGCGCTGCCAGTGCTTCAGCAGAGAAACGCACGGCGGCGTGATTCATTTTTTTGACGTGCTTGGCGAGCAGGCGCTCGGCCAGGGGCTGGATGTCCGCCGGGCGATCCCGCAGCGGGCGCCAGGCCAGGGGGAAGACCGAGAGACGATAATAGAGGTCTTCACGGAAACGCCCCGCTGCCACTTCACCGGCCAGGTCGCGGTTGGTGGTGGCGAGCACACGGATATCCAGGCTGATGGGACGACGCGCGCCCACGCGCTCCACTTCACGCTCCTGCAGCACGCGCAGCAGCTTGGCCTGCAGAGCGAGGGGCATTTCGGAGATTTCGTCGAGCAGGATAGTGCCACCGTCGGCCAGCTCGAACTTGCCCGGCGCGCTGGCGATGGCGCCGGTGAAAGCGCCCTTCTCGTGGCCGAACAGGGTGGCCTCCAGCATGTTGTCCGGAATGGCCGCGCAGTTGATGGCGATGAAGGGGCCATTGGCGCGAGTCGATTGCTGGTGGATGTACTGCGCCAGCACTTCCTTGCCGGTGCCGGACTCGCCGGAGATCAGCACAGTGGAATCGCTGCGCGCAACCCGCGCGGCCAATTCCAGCAGTTGCCGGCTGGCCGGCTCCAGCGCCACCGGACCGTCACCGATGGGCTGGCTCACGCGACCCAGCGCATGACGCGCCACCAGATCCAAAAGGGTATTGGGCTCGAAGGGTTTGACCAGGTAATCAGCGGCCCCCTGGCGAATGGCATCCACCGCACGCTCGACAGCGCCGAACGCCGTCATCAGCAGCACCGGGAGTTGCGGATAGCGCTGGCGGACGATGGCCAGCAACTGGTGGCCGTCCATGCCCGGCATGTTGACGTCGCTCACCATCAGGCCGAAGGACTCCTCACCCAGCGCCACCAGGGCGGCCTCAGCGCAATCCACGGCATGGTAGTCATAGCCGCCGATCATCAGGGTGTCCGCCAGGGCTTCACGCAGGGCGCGGTCATCTTCGACCAGCAGAATTTTGGCAGTCATCGTCCATTACTCCTGTGCAACCGACTGCGCCGCTGGAATCAGCGGCAGGACCAGGGTGGCGCACGTGCCACGGCCGGGACGCGAGCGCAGCTGCAGCTCGCCCCGGTGGGCGCGCGCCACCGCCTTGACCACGGCCAGCCCCAGGCCGGTACCGGTGGTCTTGGTGGTGAAGAAGGGTTCGCCCAGGCGCGCCAGGGTGACGGCGTCTATGCCTGGGCCGTTGTCACTGATGGTCAGGCGCAGGTCACCCCCTCGCCTGTAAAGATGAACCTTGAGGCGCAGGTCACGGCCGGAGGCCTGGTTGGCGTTCTCGATCAGGTTGAGCATCGCCCCCACGAGCGTGTCGCGATTGCACAGCAGCTCGCCCCCGCTCAGGTCGCACTGCCAGCGCACCTGCTTGCCTTCGAGGTGGGAGTCAGCCGAGGCGCGCAGCGCGGAGAACAGCGCGGACGGCGCGAGGCGATCCGGCAACGGCAGCTCGCCGCGGGCGAACACCAGCATGTCTCGCACCTGGTGCTCCAGCTCGTGCAGGCGATCCTTGAGGCGGCTGGCAAAGCGCTGCTGCTGCTCGGTGGGCAGCACCTGCTCGGCCAGGTGGCTGGCATAGAGCAAGGCGGCGGAGAGCGGCGTGCGGATCTGGTGGGCCAGGGAAGCGACCATGCGCCCCAGAGAGGAAAGGCGTTCGTGGCGGGCCAGTTGATCTTGCAGGCGACGGGTTTCCGTCAGGTCATTGAGCAGTATCAGTTGGCCGGGCTCGCCATTGAGGGAGCGGGTGGCGATGGAAACGCGGCGGCCATCCTTGAGAGAAATTTCATGGCCATCGTCTTCACGCGGGGCGAAATTGCGGGCGATCACTTCGCGCCAGAGCATGCCCACCAGGGGCTGGCCAAGCACGCTGCGCGCCACGGGGTTGGCTTCGCGTACCACGCCCTGCCCATCGATCACGATGACACCGCCGGGCAGCAGGTCCAGCAGGCTCTGCAGGCGGTTGGCGAGGCGCTCCTTCTCCGCCAGCTCCTGCATGCGCTGGGCACTGACCAGGGCCAGTTGGCCCTTCAACTCGGTGACCCGCGCCTCCAGCATGCTGTAGGACTCGCTGAGCTGGGTCGACATCTGGTTGAACAGCGCGAAGGCCTGTTCAAGACCAGCGCGACTGGCCTGCTCGGCTGGGGCGGATTCCGGATTCTGTGCGGGGATTACGGCGTGGCTCATGCTCTTCTCTCGCTCCATCGACCGTCAGCAGACGGTCGGTCGAGGGAGATAAAGCAATACCCGTGCCTAAAATTTATTACTTTAAAAACAACGACTTGGAAAAATCGGAATTATTCTTCCGCCAATTCCTCGTCGCGACGGCTCATGCCGTACTTGCGCATCTTCTCCACCAGCGTCGTGCGGCGGATGCGCAGACGCTCGGCGGCACGGGCCACGACGCCGGAAGCGTCGTCCAACGCCTGCTGGATCAGCCCTTGCTCCAGGTTGCCGAGGTAGTCCTTGAGGTCCAGGCCTTCCGGCGGCAGCAGCGCAGGCGAGGAGACACCCGGCAGGCCGGCACCAATGGCCGAACGCTCTTCGATTTCCTCGCGCAGGCTGGCCTTGAGCTGCTCGTCCTCGTCATCCACATGGCGGAATTTCTTCGGCAGTTCGCTTACGCCGATGACACCGTAGGGATGCATGATCGCCATGCGCTCGACGAGGTTGGCCAGTTCACGGACATTGCCCGGCCAGTCGTGGTTGCACAGGGACATGATGGCGGCGGAATTGAAGCGGATGGAGCCGCGCTTCTCATGCTCCATGCGCGAGATGAGTTCGTTGATCAGCAGCGGGATGTCTTCCACACGCTCACGCAGCGGCGCCATCTCGATGGGGAACACGTTGAGGCGGTAGTAGAGGTCTTCGCGGAAGCTGCCGGCCTCGATCATCTGTTCGAGGTTCTTGTGGGTGGCGGCGATGATGCGCACGTCTACGTTCTGCGTCTTGTTGCTGCCCACGCGCTCGAAGGTGCGCTCCTGCAGCACGCGCAACAACTTGACCTGCATCGGCAGCGGCATGTCGCCGATCTCGTCGAGGAACAGGGTGCCGCCGTTGGCCAGTTCGAAGCGCCCTGCCCGGCTGGTGATGGCACCGGTGAAGGCGCCCTTCTCGTGGCCGAAGAGTTCGCTTTCCAGTAGCTCCGCTGGAATGGCACCGCAGTTGACCGGCACGAAGGGTGCCTCGCGACGCTTGGAATGGTAGTGGAGGTTGCGCGCGACCACTTCCTTGCCAGTGCCGGACTCGCCGAGGATCAGCACGCTGGCGTCGGTATCGGCCACCTGCTGCATCATCTGGCGCACCTGCTGGATGGCGCGGCTGGTACCGACAAGGCTGCGGAACAGGTTGGGTTCGCGCTGGCGGCCACGCTCGCGGGCGTGGTCGTACATTTCGCGGTAGACCTGGGCGCGATGCAGGGAATCGAGCAACTTGTTGTAGCTCGGCGGCATCTCCAGGCTGGCCAGCAGACGACGGCGCAGGTCTTCAGGCCAGTCCGCCTGGACCTGATCACCGATCAGCAGAACCGGCAGGAACTCATCCCAGGCCAGCAACTGCTTGATCAGCTCGAGCACGCCGCCCTTGGCGCTCACCTCGCCCAGCATGACGCACAGGACGTCGCGGCTGGAATCCAGGGAGCCCGTCAGGTCGCGCCAGTCATTGCTGGCACAGTCCAGGTGCTCTTCCCCAAGGAAATTCAGGATCACCGCGAAGTCGCGGCGGCGATCGCTATTGTCGTCGATCAGCAGAATCTTGGTTTCACGCCACATTGTCTGGTTCTTGCTTTTAGGGCTGAACGCCGCGTTCCACGGCGTATGGGCAGACGGTGCATCCCGAGCGAGGGACCGACCGGCAATTGGCCACTAGTAAAGTGAAAAACCTTTGCCGAGTCAATTTTATGGCGTGCTTTTTTTGATTGAGCCGACGGAATGGCTAAGCAATTGTCGGCGCAGTATCGAAGTAATGGCAGTTGAGAATCGTGCGGCCATCAGCCGAACAATTGGTAAACCTTGGCGCCCTGTTTGGCTTGATTGAGCTGAAGCAATTCGCCGGCGATGCGCTGCTGTTCATTGCGGCAGCACTCGACCAACTCACGGTACAACGCCAGGAGATCTTCCATGCGAGTACGCAACAATGCTTCATCCACTGGCACTTCATCCATGGCTTCGTCGATCGCCTGGCGGCATTGCTGGTCAAGCACACCAATGGCCTCCCAATCCCTTCGATTCAATGCATCGCGCAGCATCGCGCCCGCAGCCTCGAGAAGTTGGACAGATTTAGTCATGGACGCTCCTTGGAAACCCACTCGTTCAGGGCGCAATCGCGTCCCAGCCGGACTTGATTGTACGCATCAGCTGAGAAACTTCATCAAGTATCGCGGAGTCATCCCTGGCATTAGCTTCGACAAGTCGATTGCCCATGTACTCGTACAGGCGATCGAGGTTGGTCGCCACCTCACCACCACGCTCCATGTCGAGCGCGCCACGCAAGCCACCCACGATGGAGATGGCCTTGCCGATCAGTTCACCCTTGCTGGCCAACTGGCCTCGTTCGAGCGCGCCACGTGCCTGGGCCATACGCGAGAGGCTTCCCTCCATCAGCATCTGGATCAGACGGTGAGGGTTAGCGTCAGCAACCATGACATTGGTGTTGACGTTCTGATACTGGCGAAGAGCGGAAGCGGCATTCATGTTCGTTCTCACAGGGATGCTGTCGACATACCTTGCTTATCGGTACGAAGCGCAAAACCTTTAGGAGTCTCTTCCGCTTTATTTCAACGTCGGGCTCAGGACTTCGAGCGCGCCGCCAAAGCATCAAGACTGGACAGTAACGAATTGCCCGTACTGGTTAGTTGCCCGACCAGATTGTCCATGGCGTTGTATTGCGCATAGAGACGGTCCTCGAGCGCTGCCATAGCACGCGTATGAGCATCTCGCTGTTTGCTGATGTTAGTGAGTGTGCCCTGAAGCGATTCGGAACGCTCCTTGAGAATGCCGCCTGTCTGGGTATAGGTCTTGATCTGATTGTCCAACCGCTTGAACAGACCATCGGTACCGTTGAAGAAGGCGCCAATAGTCTCGGGACTGTTCTGGATCACCTTGTCCAGCTTGCTCTGCTCAATGGAGAGGGTCCCGTCGTTCTGCGTCTTGATGCCCAGATCCGCAAGAATCTTGATCGCGTCATTGCCGGTATCGGAGGAGGTCGTCAGCTCCTTGCGCAGGATATTCATCATCTGCCGCACGGTGGAGTCACCCACCAAAGCACCACTGGTAGTGGTCGTGCCGTCGGCACCCTTGGTTACCTTGGTCAGGGAACTGGTTACCTTGACGACCTGGTTGTACGCGTCGACGAACTTCTGGATCGAATCCTTGAGACCAGTCTTGTTCGGCCCGACGGTCAGCGTCGTGGTCTTACCCACTCCTTCGGCCAGCAGCTCGAAGGTCAGTCCGCTGACCGCACCCTCGACCTTGTTGGTGGCGCTGGAAAGCGCAAGGCCGTCTATCTCGAACTCGGCATTCTGGGCCTTGGTGATATAGCCCGCACCACTGCCTTGTTGCTGCTGGGTGCCATCGACGTTCAGTTGGGCCAGGGACACGTTGGAGCCCAATACAGAAATGTCCTTGCCTGCGCCAGTAACGGTGGAACTGAGGATCAACCGAGAACCCGCCTGCGGATTAGCAGGGTCACTCACCACGTTGGCGGTCACCCCCTTGTCCTTGAGCTTGGTGTTGATCGCGTCACGGACCTCCACCAAGGAAGCGCCTTCGGCGATGTCCACGGTAAAGTCATTACTGCTGCCGAGACTGATAGTCAGCGAACCTGCATTGAAAGTACCGCTCGAGGGAGTGAAACCAGTCGCGACCTTCGAAGCGGTGGCAAGCTGATTGATCTTGACCTGGTAGCTACCGGCGACTGCGTTGTTCGCCGCGCTGACGGTGATCTGTTCGGCCTTCGACGACGTGGCCGCCAGTGCATTGAAAGCCTCTCCGGCGCCCAGGTCCTTCATGGCCTTCTGGAATGCCTCGAGGGCACTCTGCAGTTGTCCTACCCCGGAAATCTTGGCGTCGGTCTGACTCTTGAGACGATCGAGTTGGGCAGTTTTGGGCGCGCTCTGGGCATCAACCAGCGACTTCACGATCGAGTTGATATCAAGTCCGGAGCCAAGACCGGTGCCAGTAATCGTTGCCATGTTCCTTCCCTCGACAGTCTTTTGACACTAACGTCATCACCAGAGGTGAGTAGCAGGATTCAAGCCAGGTGTTCAGGCCGTCGTATTGAGCATCAGGCTCCGCGCTTCCTCGAGATGCTTCAGCAACTGCAGCGCCTCCTCGGAAGGGATCTGGCGAATGACCTCGCCGGAAGACTGGTCCCGCACCTCAACCACAATCCGCCCGCTGGAATCGTCCACTCTAAAGGAAAGATCCCGTTGGATGGACTGGGCAAACTCTTGGAGAGAAGCAACGGTGTCGCCGATGGTCTCGGCCTTGTCTTCGGACGACCCTGCCAATTCAATCGTTTCGAAAGGAAGTTCTCGTTCGTTGAAACGCGCATTTGCCACGCTGGAACGCTGCGACTTCTGCTCTGCGGCCGGCCCAATATCAATCACGCCAGAGCTTCTGACGCCTTGAACATTGATATCCATAACCGCCTCCTTGAAAAGGCAAAAACAGGGGTAGGCGTCCTGGGACCCCTCCCCTGTTCAACTTGCTGAGTTAGACCTTATTGCAGCAGGCTGAGGACAGCCGACGGCAGCTGGTTGGCCTGGGCAAGAATAGCGGTACTGGCCTGTTGCAGCACCTGGTTCTTGGTCAGGTTGGCGGTCTCGGCAGCGAAGTCAGTGTCCTTGATGCGGCTGCGCGAAGCCGACACGTTCTCTGCGATGTTCTGCAGGTTGGCGATGGTGTTCTGGAAGCGGTTCTGCACGGCACCCAGGTCGGCACGCTTGCTGTCGATGGTAGCCAGGGCTGCGTCGATCGCGGAAACAGCTGCCTGGGCACCGGAAGCAGTGGTGATGTCCACATTACCGGAGGCAACGGCAAGACCGGACGCGTCGAACGAGGCCGAGCCCATGGTGATGCTGATGGTTTCGTTGGCGTCGGCACCCACCTGGAAATCCACATCGCCGCTGAAATCGCTGGCATTGAGCAGGTACAGCTTGTTGCTGCCGCTACCGAAGCTGGTGGTGTCGGCAATACGGTCCAGTTCGCTCTGCAGGGACACCACTTCCTGGTTCAGGGAAGTACGGTCAACGCTGCTGTTGCTGCCGTTAGCCGATTGCAGGGCCAGTTCACGCATACGTTGCAGAATGTCGGTGGACTGCTGCAGGGCACCTTCGGCCACCTGGGCGATGGAGATACCATCGTTGGCGTTGCGCACCGCTACGTTCAGGCCGTTGATCTGGCTGGTCAGACGGTTGGAGATCTGCAGGCCGGCGGCGTCGTCCTTGGCACTGTTGATACGCGAACCGGTGGAAAGGCGCTGCATCGATACGCTCAGCGAGTCAGACGCACGGTTCAGGTTGCGCTGAGTGTTGAGGGAAGCAACGTTGGTATTAACAGTCAATGCCATGATTTTTGTCCTCCAAAGGACCGAGCTTATTTGCCTGAGCTTGCGACTCTGAGCCTGCAGCTCATGAGGCCATTGAGTTCGCGTTCACTTGGCGTATCGGCGCTTCGAGAAAAACCTTTAGCCCTGATACGCAGTTTTTTGCCTGGTTCGAGCACACCGGAAAACCGTACTGCTCAAGCCTTACCAAGCTCATCGGCGGGTTGGAGGAAAACTTTAGAGAAAGATCGAAAACCGAAGGCACCCATGCTCGAGTGCCCCGGCGAGTGACGCGCGTCAGTCAGGCAACCATGCCTTGCGCCACTCCAGCAATGCTTCGCCCTGCAGCATCCAGTCACGGCGCACCACTTCACGTAGCGCATCCCCTCTCCTGGCCGTCTCGTCGAGATCGGAGAGGTGCATGCGGATCGCTTCAAGCCAGTCTTCGGTGCGATTCTTCACCAAGGTGACTGGCATGCCGCAACGGTAGGGATCGATATCCGTACAGATCACCGGATATCCACAAGCGCCGTATTCCAGGATGCGCAGATTGCTCTTGCATTCGTTGAACAGATTCATTTCCAGCGGTGCCAGGGCTAGGTCCAGATTCAGGCGAGCAAGGCGCTCCGAGTAGCGCTCAATGGAAATGCCTGGATGAAACTCGTGGATATAGGGGCGCAACAGGTCAGGACACATGCCGAAGAATACCCATTCGACCTCGTTGGCCAGCTCACGCACCACATCAAAAATGAGTTCCAGATCCCCGGTATGGCTGGAGCCGCCCGCCCAGCCGACCCGAGGCTTGCGCCCTACACGCCGCTCGCTGTGAAGATTGCTCCACCACTCCACCGGCAGGCGGTTCTGCATGATGCGGATATCAGGATGCAATCCGGCGAAGGCCTCGGCCAGCGGTGCGGTCGACACCACGAAGCGGTCCACCAGGCTCAGCGACTTGTTGATGTATTCCATTACATTCTTGGGAACCTTGTTGAAGTGGATGCTTTTCGGCGGAACGCCAGGGATGAAATCGTCCATGTCCATCACGCGGAACGCACCGGAATAGGTTTCGCCCTCTTCCCTGCGGAACAGGCTCTCCGGCGTGAACTGGCGTTGATAAATGATGCTGTCGGGAGCAAAGCGCTCGAGCTCCACCGGCGACAGCAACGACCCGCAAGAAACTCCTTCGATCAGCGCTTCTCGCTCCATGCTCAGGAAGGGCTGGTAGAGCCGATAGTGCCCACATCCGCCGCCATCGGACGGATGACACAGGATACGCGGGAGCAGTGGTTGCCCGATCGGTTGCCACTCACGGGTCTTGGAATATTCGGGGGTGAAACCGAAGCCGCTGATGGCCAGGTTCTGGTTGTAGGCCGGGTCCCGGGCAAGCACGGGCAACCATTTGTTGTACATGCCAATCCGGGCCCTTTGCTGCTCTTGCGATTCGAACGACGCCTCGACGCCCTCCGCTGGCGCCTCCCCGGCCTGACGAACCACCGCATGCGCGGTCCATAGAATCAGGTAGCCGGCCTGGCCGAGCTTCAAGCAGAAGTCGACATCGGCATGCTCTCCGCGAATGTCATCGCTGCCCATGCCACCCACTTCATCGAAGAGCGACTTGCGAACTAGCATGCAGGCACGACTCACGGCGCTGTAACTCTGATCGACCAGCAAACGGCTCATGTAGCCGGGCGCATCCCCCGCTTCGCCAATGAAGGCGCCACCTGCCGGGCCCCGCAGCCCCAGGATGATCCCGGCGTGCTTGACCGGCCCGAAGCGATAGAGAACCTTGGCGCCCACGATGGCGACTTCCGGACGTAGAGCGTGATTCAACATTTCGTCCAGCCATTCCGGCTGGCTCTGCCAGGTGTTGCTGGCAAGCAGAAGCACGTACTCTCCCCGCGCAGTGCTTGCACCCAGATTGCACATGGCCGATAAGTCGAAACGCCCCTCTAAACGTGCAACCCTGATTCGCCCGGTCCCCATCCCGGCCAGGGTGTCCAGCCAGTCGCGCACGGGTGACGAGTCGTCCAAACTACCGACCAGCACCACTTCGTAGTGCTGGTAGCGCGTGACTTCCAGGATGCTTTCGACGCACTGCTCGAGTCGTGCGAGGTCGTCTTCGATCGGGATGACGATACTGACCAGAGGCTGCTCCTTGTGCGCATAACGCACGCGATAGCGCCCTGGCAACACGGATACGACCGAAGCGTCTTCATAGCCGCGCGCCGCCAGGTGCCGGCTGATCACACGGAGCTCGTCCGCATTGTCGGCGGGAGCTTTGCTCGCGGCGACCAGCAGGGGCTCATCGACATGGGCAAGTCCCGAGAAGCCACAGTGCTCCACCATCCGCAGGATGAAGTCCAGCTCGAACGCACCGGCGAACGCGGGATCGAAACCATCGAGGGCAAGCAGGGTTTCCTTATGGAACAACCAGTGCGAAGCCATCGCTCCGGGGAATGCGAGCAGGTAATCGAGATTGAACCCGGGTCTCAACAGCGGCGTGCAAGTACCTTCATGGTCGACTTCCAGTTCATCCCCGTAGACCGCCCGGCACCCCGGTGCCGCCAGTAACTCAATCGCCAGGGTCTGCAATCCGGCTGCAGTAAACTCGGTCCCCGCCTCCACCAGCATCAGCCAGTCGAAATCGATCCCGATGACGACCCGATTGATCGTATCGATCAGGTTCTGCTCAGTGACTCGAACGAAACGAATATCCTCGGAGGAATTTTCCCCGGGGATATCGAGCGATGTGAGCACCGTGACCTTCACGTTCCTGTAGAAGCAGCGATCGTTATCCAAGCTCTTGAGAGTGGCAATCACCTTTTGCAGATCACCAACGAGATCCTTGATCACGATGTTAAGGCGCGGTGCGTCCGGATGCCCCTCGATAGCCGAATTGATCAGTTGAACATGGGTTTCAGCCGGAACTCGCGCACTCATCCAACGATCAAGCCAGAAGCGTTGAGTGATCGCTTCCTTGACTGCCTGCCCCTGAGTTATTCGGGTAAATGCAGCCAGCTGTTCCCAGAATCGCTCCTCCAACTCCTCGTGCCATTGGCGAATCGCTGGAAGACTGTTCACCGCCTTCTCCAGCGCATTCGCAGAATCGTCCAGTGCAACGCCGTTGAATTGATAGAACGCCAGAGTTTCGTCGGTGAATGCAAGATGCTCGTAACCCTTGGCTTTCAGGGCGACGACAGGACAGCCGCAAAGCATTGCCTTGGTACAAGTTGAGGAGGTCTCAAACGTATAGAGCACCTTTCCGGCTCTAAATTTCTCGGCCAACTGCGCCAGCGGAAGCGGATCGGCCATCGACAGCACTTCGATATCAGGCGGTAGGCTAGAAAGATCGACCGCGTCACGAGGAACGCGATGGAGATAGAGGAGAGGCGTAGTCCGCTCGCGCACAGGATGAGGCGAGAACATCTCCATGTCGGTTCCCGGCAAAGTCAGGAGATCGACCGCGCGGTCAGCCTCCACGAACTCCTGCCGGAAATAGAAGAACAAGTCATGGATTCCTGCGCCAATTTGATTGCCACCGATCAGACCTTCCTTGTTCAGGATGTAGCGCGCCACCACCGGTGTCATCAGCGCATTACCGGAAGCAACTTCTGGATAAACGCCGATCGGTACTTTCCCAGCCTGTTTATGGCGCTTCTTGATCTCATCGGTCAGTAAGGGTGTCTTTAGGTCTGGGTTGGTCCTCTTGCCCCCCGCGATATAGGCCTCGAACCCCTCCAGATTCAATGCATGACACAGATAGTGAAGTACACATACGCCCGAGGACGACTCCCGGTAGTCCGGAGCCAGGATGTAGTATGGATGCCCAGGCCTACGGTGCAGTCTGCTTTTCATGCGATTTCCTTAATTCCCGCTGCCTAGGGATTTCATGATGAAAATGGGTCGATTGAGGAACTCTCCCAGAGCATCATCGCGCTGAACGTTGTGGTCATTGATATCGCTATAAACAAGCTCGCCATTCTGCCGCTGGGCGACACCAATAGCCTCAATCTCCCAGAATTTCGAAGTACCCTGGCGGATGTAATCGATCATCTCGGCCTTGGTGCCGTGGCTGAACAAGCAGTGCGCCGGATCACCACGCCAATTGAAACCCAACTGGAAGACCAGTCTGTCCGCCAGGCAACTCATTCCGTTCAATTGTCCGAGGATCGTTACTCGGGCTTGTTCGATGGTCAGGGCCGGATCACCATAGTCGTCGCCGACGTGATGCAGAACATTCAACAACAACGCGACATCGAATCGACCATGCCGGAGATCGAATTCGAAGTACTGCGAGTGGACTTCCACTGCCTCGTGCAGGCCGAGCAACGATGCCGCCTCGCTGACGAAGGCCGCGTGTGCTGGACTACCTTCGTAGCCGGTGACCCGGGATGCTCCCGCCTGCAGCAACTCGAATAGAAAGAAGCCCGTATTGCAGCCAATATCAAGGACCGCCTTATCACAGAACTCGACCTTGGAGCGCATGTAGTTCAGCCGCTCGCGTTCGTGCTTGGAATGAACCTCAACGCCGGTATCTCCCAGCAGTTTCGCTACAGGTGCAGCGAGGAGCTGATAGGCCGAATGCTTTCGGGTACACGTGGTATCGGCTAATAGGCACTTAAGTTTGTCGAGCCGCTCAGCAGGCGATGACATTGCCAGCCCCTCTTTCTTGATATGAATGAACCTGCACGACCTCGCTGAAACGCAACGAAATCTGCTCTTGCGCAGGGATAATTACCAGTTCCGCGCAATAGCGCTGGTGAACACTCACGGAACAGGCTGGAATCCAACTCACCATCACAGCGCATCTCTCAATACGCGACGCCGCAGCCTGGAGTACGCCAAGAGAAACGCATTGCCCAACTCGTGTCCCAATAGACGCAGGGTATCTACGCGCAGATAGATGTCTGCGCCGAGCAGCGCGAAGGGACGAGACACCAGCTTGCGCAGGTACTGCGGATAGCAGCGAGGCCGTCCGCCCGCGAACAGCGAAAGAGCCAGGCCACTCGTCCAGAAATAGAGCGCGCGCCCGCTGCCGCGCTCGTGATGCGCGCCCCCTGCGATGGCCTCCGGTCGGAAGCCCGCCTTGATGGCCAACTCGAATGGCCCCCATAACCGTGGATTGGCTTCGATGAGGTGGAACACGCCTTTCACCTCGATCAGCTCCACCATGACGAAACCGAAGAATCCCACCGACTGGAAACCGCGAATCAGACGCTCCTCACTCCGGGCATCTGGACACTCGCACACCCGCGCGGCCAGCATCGACTTGCCGTTGGGCTGTTGCAACAGGTTCTCTTGGTAACGCACCGTCGGCTCGCCGGAGCGCGGGAAAAACGCCAGGAAGTAGTAACTGCGCCCGTCCAGGTAACGCTGGAAGAAATAGTCGTCGACCAAATCGCTGGCGAGAAAGGCCTCGAGTGCCTGTTCGGTGAAAATGAGTTCCGGATAGAGCTTGCGGCCGCTCCGCGCCGACACTTCATGGAAGGGCTTGGCGACCACCGGAAGATCACTGGCGACCACCCTGTCAATTCGCGGGGGAAGGGGCATGCCGACCCCGGCCATGAGGTCCAGAAAGCTGGACTTGTCAGAAACTCGCTCGTAGAGCGACTTGTCGACCAGGGGCACTTCCAAGCCGACTCCCTCGAACGCCTCGCGCTGATCTAGCACGAGTCGAATGATCGACTCCGCAGTAGGCAGGAAGATCAGCCGCTCGCCCGAATGAAGTGCCTTGATCCGCGCGAGCGCCGCCAGCATGTCGTCGACGTCGAGCCGGTCTACGCGGCGGACCGCTTCGATCCACCCGACGAAGCGGGTCTTGCGCAAGGGATCCGTCCCCGGCCTGGCGATCAGGGAACAGGCGATCCCGTTCCGCCGGAAGTGACGGCATATGGCAATTACGGCGCGCTCGTTGGCGCCGGTGAAGATGACGTAGCGAATACGATCGACCACTGGCTCAGACCCGCGCAGCATCGAGCACGATTGCGATGACCTCATCCTGCTCCTGCTCCTGCATATGCGGGAAAATCGGCAAGCAGATCACCTGGCGGGATATGTCGAATGCGTTTCCGAGCCGCTTGGGCTGCGCGCTATCGAGCCCACGATACATGGGAAACTCTGAGATCAGCGGATAGAAGTAGCGGCGGGCGAGAATCCCAGCGTCGCGCAGGCGCAGGAACAGGGCATCACGGGAAATGGGGAAGCACTGATCGTCCACGAACAGAGGGCAATAGGAATAGTTCCAGTCCAGCCCCGGCGCGGGTGAAACCAGACGCAGGCCGGGAGTGCGCAGGAAAGCTTCGCGATAACGCTCAAAGAGCTGCCGACGAGCCACCAGGGCACCGTCCAGATGCGTGAGCTGGAGGAGGCCGAAGGCGGCCTGCACCTCGTTCATCTTGCCGTTGATGCCAGGGGCGACCACCGTCACCTCGTCAGCGAAGCCGAAGTTCTTAAGGTAATCGATGCGCTTCTTGATCTTCGCATCCGGGCAAATGATGGCGCCGCCCTCGAAGGTGTTGAACACTTTCGTTGCGTGAAAGCTCAGGATCGACAGATCCCCGCTTCGCAGGATGCTGACGCCATCCTGACGCACGCCGAACGCATGGGCGGCGTCATAGATGACTTTGAGACCGTAGGTGTCGGCCACCCGCTGAATCCCGTCCACATCACAGGGAATGCCGTAGCAGTGGACGGGCATGATCGCGGAGGTGGCCGGCGTGATGGCTTCCTCAACCCGTGCAGGGTCCAGATTGCAGGTAACCGGATCGATATCGACGAACACGGGCTTGAGGCCATTCCACAACACCGAATGCGCGGTCGCTACAAAGGAATACGGTGTGGTGATCACCTCGCCGGTGATCCGCAGAGCCTGGAGGGCTGCCACCAGGGCAAGCGTGCCGTTAGCGAACAGGCAGATATGCTCGACCCCCAGGTATTCGGCCAGCTCCCGCTCAAGACGCTCATGCATGGGACCGCCATTCGTCAGACGACGGCTTTCCCACACCTCTTCCAGATAGGGAAGAAAATCTTCGAGTGGTGGCAGTAAGGGGCTGGTGACCGGAATTGGTTTAGTCATGCTCGCACCGTGCATTGAGTGAGCCGGCATCTAGAGGCGCCAGATTCGTGACGCGGATTCTTGTGGCTCTATGTACAGCAAGATGCCTGCCAAGAGTGGGCAAGGCGGCACCGGCACACCTCAATTCAGGTTCGGGCGAAAAGACTCATCACATCTTGCTGAATAAATTCAGCCGGGAAATCGCCACATAGCTCTTCTGCGACGCGTCGAGGATCAACTGCTGGAACGACAGCCTCGACAGGGCCTCGGCGTAATCCAGTTCGCGCAATTCGGCCTGCACGGACTTGTTGACCAAGCCGACGTCTTCGTTGTCGGTCAGGCTGGATTCGACCACGTTCAGGCGGGCACCGATCTGCCCCTGGGCCAGATCCACGCCGGCCATGCCGTTGGAAACATTGGAGAGCCCCAGCGCGACGGCATCTCGAACCTCACGCCCGTCGGTGCTGGATTCGAGCACCTGGCGCAACTGCGAGATGCTATCCAGGATGCCCGTTTTGACCGACGGATCGCTCGCAGTTGCACTCGTCGCGGGTCCGGGCCCTGCCAGCGTGAAGCTCGAAGAGGCGGGAGGCGTGCCGTTGACGTAAAAGCCGATGCCACCATAGGTGACCAGAGTGTCGCCATCTTCGGCAAGGCGCCCCGTCACCGCCGTACCGGACGGCAACGGCGTGATTGTGTAGTTCTTCGGATCGGCGGAATCGAAGGTGATCTGCACACCGCCCGCCGGGAAACTGGAGAACGACACTTCGTCCTTCACCAGCGCACCACTGATGGTGTCGCTCGGTGCTGGAGGCATCGAGGTGTCGGTGATGGTCAGCCGGCCGGCATTCAGAGCGTTCTGGAACACCTGCCGACCGTTGTCGCTGATGGGCACTTCAAGGGAGCTGGCTATCTGCAGCGTGCGCTGACCTTCATCTCCCATGTAGGCATAGCTGCCATCGGCCTGACGAACAAATGGCTGCGACTTACCCTGGAAACCAGCGAAGAGGTACTCGCCGCGGGCGTTCCGGGTATTCATCAGCGCCAGCAGCTCGTCTTCGCGCTCGGCAAGTTCGGCCGCGATGGATTTCCGATCATCCAGGCTAAGCGCGCCATTGCCCGCTTGCCCTACCAGCTCCTTCACCCGTTGCAGAACCGTGGTAACGGACTGAAGCGTGACTTCCTCCTGGGTCAGACTGTTCTTCGCCGCCGTCAGGTTGGAGTTGTATTGCTCCAGTACGCCTTGCTGCTGCTCAAGCTGCAACAAGCGCACGGAGGCGACCGGATCGTCCGCAGGCGTAAGAATGCGGTTGCCGGTGCTGATCTGCTCCTGGGTGCGGGTAACGTTGGAGTAGTTGCGCTGCAGTCCCATCACGCCATTGTTGTACTGCTGGATTGTGGAAATTCGCATGATCGGGCCCGTTACCGGAAGGCATTCATCAGGGTATCGAACAGGCTGCGCGCAACTTGAATCACTTGCGACGAGGCGTTGTAGTACTGCTCGAACTTGATCAGGTTGGCGGCTTCCTCATCCAGGCTCACTGCCGAGAGGGAGTCGCGGTTATCGGTGGCCTGCTTGAGAATCGCGGTACTCGCCTCGCTATCCACCCGCGCCTGGGCGGTCAGGGTGCCAACTCGCTCGACCAAGTCGCCATAGCCATCGGAGAAACTCACACCGGTAGTGCCTGGCGCGTTCAGGTCGACTCCGACCGTCGCTTTGGATTGCAGGTCGGCCAGCTTGAGGCCGTTACGGTTGTCCGAAACACCCTTGTCGTTGAATGCCACGTTGAATGTGTCGCCATCTTCCGGCCGCCCGCTCATGGTAAAGCGCACCGTACTGCCATCACTGAGCGCGAGTTCGTAGGTATTCTGCTGCCCGGACTGGAAGGTCGGCGGGGTGGCTGGCGTTCCGTCCGAATTGATACGGGTAAGGGTGGCACCGGCCGGAACAGAGAAGTTGCCCGATGCAGCGTCGTAGGTCAGAGCTACGGGCAAGGCGACTGCCAGCGTTGCCGGGTTGATCGGGCTGCTGGTGCCTTGCAGATCGGGCTGGCCGATAACGCCGGTGCCACGATTCTGGGAATTGGACTCGGATCGTACGGGTGCGGCGAAGGCCAGTTGATCTGCCTGGTCGAGGACTGCACCTATGTCCGCCGCGCCCCGCCGCGTGGGTTGCAGCAGGAATACGTCGCCCTGGACTGCCTTGCCCAGCTCCGTTGCGCTGAAAGACACCTGGAAGCCCTGGCTGCCGTTGGGCGCCCCCGACGGATCGCTGAAGCTGAGACTGTAGCCGCCCGTTGGAGCCGGGTTGGCGGTAGCGGTCACTGTCATCACCGCACCGTCCGACATGCGCCGAGCAGAGAAGGTCGGCGGCGTGGTAGTGGAATCGGTGAGTTCCAATCGATAGTCGCTGGTAGTCAGCGTGCGGGTATCGGTGATGTTCAGCAGCGGCTGGGCATTACCGGTATTGGTGCCAAGGTTGCGTGCGCGCAATGCGGCCAGTGCCGGGTCGTTGTAATCGGCAAGAAGGGCCGCCCCCGCATTACCCTTGAGGTCGAGCCCCATGCCGAGTTGGCTGTTGACCTGATCGGTAATCGCCATCGCCAGCCGACCCACTGAGTTCATCGCTGTGTCCAGGGTCTCGGTGCGATAGCGCACCAGGCCGCCCAATTCACCGCCGCTGATCAGGCTGGTAATGCCCTGCCGCGAGTCACCGCTGACGAACTGGAGTTCGAAACGTGTGGGGTCGCCGTTGCCCGGAACCGCGTCCAGGCGGTTGGCGGTACTCCCCACCACCAACGGCTGGCCGGTGCCGACGAAGATGCTCTGGGTACCGTCGCTCTGCGGCACCACACTGACGCCAACGTAAGTGGACAACTGGCGGATTGCTTCTTCGCGAGAGTCCAGCAGGTCGTTGGGTTGCTGGCCGTTGGCCGACGCCACAGCGATGGCATCGTTGAGGCTGGCAATCGAGCCGGCCAGACGATTCACCTGATCACTGACCGAAGCCAGCTGCTTGTTCAGCGATTCGTTCTGCGCCGAAAGCCTGTCGTAAACAGTATTGAAACGCCGTGCCAATCCCTCGGCCTCGGACAGTACCAACTGCCGCGCCGGGATGTTGGCCGGGTCCTCCGAGGCTGTCTGAATGGCGGCGAAGAAGCTTTTGAGCGACGGTGTGATACCGGTGGTAGAACCGGCGAGCAGCGAGTCGAGCTGGTCGATCTGGCTCTTGTAGGCATCCACGTCGCTGCTCAGCGAGGTGGTGTTGCGCAGCTGCGCCGTCAGGAACTCGCTGTAGCTGCGACGAATATCCGTCAGGGTGACGCCGCTGCCGATGTAACCCGAGCCGGAGAACTGCGGCAGGGTCGTGGACTGCGTCGCGCTCTGCCGCGTGAAACCGGGTGTATTGACGTTAGAGATGTTGTGGCCGGTGACGGTGAGCTGTGTCTGGCTCACGCGCAGTCCCGACAGGCCAATGTTCAGTAAGTCAGCCATGACTCAAGCCTCATATCCTGGTGGTCGTGCTGTCGACTGCAGCGACGGCCTGGTAAACCTGCATGCCGCGGGCGATCTGGGAAATCTTGCGGGCGTATTGGGGGTCGGTGGCGTAGCCGGCCTTCTGCAGCTCGCGAACGAACTGCTCGGAGTTGTCGGCGGAATTCAGCGCCTTGTCGTAGCGGTCGTTGTTCTGCAGGAAGCTCACGTAGTCGTGGAAGCTCTGTTCGAAGGAGTTGTAGGAACGGAACGATGCCGCCTCCTTCACCGCTTTGCCGCCCTTGTACTCGGTGGTCAGGGTGCGCGCGGAGTCACCGTCCCAGCCCTTGTGGGCCTTGATGCCGAACAGGTTGTGGCTGCTGGTGCCATCGCCCTCGCGGATGATCGACTTGCCCCAGCCGGTTTCCAGCGCGGCCTGGGCCACCAGGTAGCGCGGGTCGACACCGATGCGTTCGGCGGCCTTCTCGGCCATCGGCAGCAGCGTCTCGATGAATTCATTGCGGGACGCGAACACACGCTTACTGGTGCCCTTGGTGGCCTCGATACCCACCGACTCGCGCTCCGGCGCGGCGTAGGTCTTGGCCGGGGTCCAGTCCTTGCCGGCCAGTGAGGTACCGGCAACCTGCTCGGGCGACGGCACGATGCCGGCGGCCTGGCGGTCGCTGAGCTTGCCAGGCAGGGCCAGACGACGCTGGTTGAGCAGCTTGGAGTCGTCGCGCTCCGCGAAGCCCGAGGCCTCTGCTTTCGCCACCTGCTTGCTGCCCTGCACCGGCCAGTTGGCCTGGACGCCGGATTGCACCTGGGCGAAGGGATTGGGGCCCGTGGACTTGTTGGTCTTGGACAGCTGCCGGGTCAGCACATCGGCCAGACCGACGCCGCCCTGCTTGGACAGGGTCACGGCCAGCTGCTGGTCGTGCATGTCCTGGTAGGTCTTGGTCTCGTTGCTGTTCAGGTAGTTGCCTTCGGCGAAGGCTTCGCCCGCCTGACGCATGGACTTCATCATTTCGTTGAGGAACAACGACTCGAATTCCTGGGCCACCTTGCGGATGTTGGCCTCGCTGTCGCGATCCCTGCCGGCCTTGAACTGGCTGAGCCGGTTCAGGTCGGTGTAGGCGCCGCTGTCCACCTTGGAACTGCTGGCAAGACCTGCGGAGAATTTCGCGTTCATCGCATTCCCTTAAATCACGATCAGGTCGGCTTGCAGGGCGCCGGCCTGCTTCAGCGCTTCGAGGATGGCCATCAGGTCGGACGGCGCAGCGCCCACCTGGTTGACCGCGCGCACGATCTCATCAAGCGTCGTGCCGGGGCCGAACTTGAACATCGGCTTGGCTTCTTCCTCGGCATTGACCTTCGAGCGCGGCACCACGGCGGTCTGGCCACCGGAGAAGGCTTCCGGCTGGCTGACGATGGGGTCCTCGGTAATGGTGACGGTCAGGCTGCCATGGGTAACGGCGGCCGGCTGCACCTTCACGTTCTGGCCGATAACGATGGTGCCGGTGCGCGAGTTGATGATGACCTTGGCCACGGCCTGGCCGGCCTCGACTTCCAGGTTTTCGATCACCGAGAGGTAGTCCACGCGCTGGCCCGGGTCCAGCGGCGCGCTGACCCGAACCGAGCCGCCGTCCACGGCCTGGGCAACGCCCGGGCCGAGCAGTTCGTTGAGCTTGTCGACGATGTTCTTGGCGGTGGTGAAGTCCGGACGGTTGAGGTTCAGGGTGAGGAAGTTGCCCTGCTCGAAGCCGCTCGGCACCGGACGCTCCACGGTGGCGCCGGATGGAATGCGCCCGGAGGACGGGACGTTGACGGTGATTTTCGAGCCGTCGCTGCCCTCGGCGTCGAAACCGCCCACCACCAGGTTGCCCTGGGCGATGGCGTAGACGTTGCCGTCGATACCTTTCAGTGGGCTCATCAGCAGGCTGCCGCCGCGCAGGCTCTTGGCGTTGCCGATGGAGGAAATAGTGACGTCGATGGTCTGGCCCGGCTTGGCAAACGGCGGCAGGTCGGCGTGGATGGACACCGCCGCGACGTTCTTCAGTTGCACGTTGCCGACGTTGGCCGGCACCTTGATGCCGAACTGCGCCAGCATGTTGTTGAAGGTCTGCAGGGTGAACGGCGTCTGGGTGGTCTGGTCACCCGTGCCGTTCAGGCCCACCACCAGGCCGTAGCCGATCAGCTGGTTGCTCCGCACGCCCTGGATGCTCGCCAGGTCCTTCAGGCGCTCGGCCTGGGCAAGGCCTGCGGTGAGCAGCAGGCAGAGGGCGGTGATCAGTCGCTTCATGGTCGGCCTCATCAGAACGGGAACAGCGGGCTCATGAAGAACCGGTCGAACCAGCCGGGCTGGCTGGCATCGGCAAAGGCACCGGTGCCGGAATAGGTGATACGCGCGTCGGCCACACGGGTGGACGGCACGGTGTTGTCGGTGCCGATGTCGTCGGCGCGAACCATGCCGGCGATGCGCACCAGCTCGTCGCCGGTGTTCAGGGTCAGCCACTTCTCGCCACGGACCGCGAGGATGCCGTTGGGCAGCACTTCGGACACGGTGACGGTGATGGAGCCGGACAGGCTGTTGCTCTGCCCCGCCTTGGAATCGCCCTTGGTATCGCGGGTGGCGTTGTACTCGGCATCCAGGGACAGGCGCGCGGCATCCAGCGGGTTCAGGCCACCGTTCGGGTTGTTCACCGACACACCGCCGCCAAACAGCGAGGTCAGGCCGATGTTGGCGTTGCTGTCCTTCTGGATCTGCGAGTTGGCGTTCTTGCTGGCCTGGGTGCGCTCGTTGAGGGTGATGGTGATGATGTCACCCACGCGGTAGGCCTTGCGGTCGTCGTAGAGGTTGGTCTCGAAACCGGCCTGGTAGATGGCGCCATTGTTCTGCGCCACCGGCAGCGGAGTGCGCGGCAGGACCGGCGCGTAGTACGGATCGTTCGGCCGCGGAGCCGGCTGCACACAGCCCTGGACAAGGGTGATACCGAGCAGCGGGAGAAGAATGATCAGCCGGTTCATGGCGACTACCTCAGGGCGTTACAGGTTCTGCGTGACGAAGGAGAGCATCTGGTCGGCGGTGGAGATGACTTTGGAGTTCATCTCGTAGGCGCGCTGGGTGGTGATCATGTTCACCAGCTCCTCGACCACGCTGACGTTGGAGTTTTCCAGGGTGTTCTGCTGCACGGTGCCGAGGCCGGTGAGGCCCGGAGTACCGACCTGCGGCGCACCGCTGGAAGCGGTCTCCAGGAACAGGTTGTTGCCGATGGCCTGCAGGCCGCCGTAGTTGACGAAGTCGGCGGTCTGGATGTTGCCGATCACCTGGGCGGCGGGGTTGCCGGTGGTGGTCACGGAGACCGTGCCGTCCTCACCCACGGTGAAGGTCTGCACTTCGGCGGGCAGGACGATGGCCGGCTCCAGGGCGAAACCCTGGGAGGTGACGATCTGGCCGTCGGAGTTCAGGTGGAAGCTGCCATCGCGGGTGTAGGAGACGGTGCCATCGGGCAGCAGCACCTGGAAGAAGCCACGGCCGTTGATGGCCATGTCCAGCGGCTGTTCGGTGGTCTGCAGGCTGCCCTGGGTGAAGATCTTCTGGGTGCCGGCGATGCGCACACCGGTACCCAGTTGCAGGCCCGTGGGCAGTTCGCTGTCCTGGCTGGTCTGGCCACCGGGCTGGCGGCGGATCTGGTACAGCAGGTCTTCGAACTCGGCGCGGTCGCGCTTGAAGCCCGTGGTCGAGACGTTCGCCAGGTTGTTGGAAATGGTGGTCAGGTTCATGTCCTGGGCGGACAGGCCGGTCTTGCTGACCCAGAGTGCCGGAAGCATCTATTTCTCCTCGGGCGCCGGAAACATGGCGCCGCCTACTGGTGATTAGCTGAACTGCAAGACCCGCGCCATCGCCGAGGAATTGTCTTCGGCGGTGCGCATCATCTTCACGGAAAGCTCGAACTGGCGGGACAGCGAGAGAATCGCGGTCATCTCTTCCACGGCGTTGACGTTGCTGGCTTCGATGAAGCCGGAAGTCACGCGGACATTGGCATCTGCCTGCACCGCCTGCTGTGGGTCCTTGATCCGGATCAGGCCGTCGGTGCCCTTCTCCAGTTGCTTGGGATCGGGGTTGACCAGCTTGATGCGGTCGACCTCGGCCACCACGTTGGGAGCTTCGCCCAGGGCACGAATGCTGATGGTGCCGTCCTGGCCGATCTCGACTTTTTGCTCCGGCGGAATGGCGATGGGACCGGCATTGCCCATGACCGGCAAACCATTGCCGGTGCGGAGCTGGCCAAGGGCATCGATCTGCAGGCTGGCGGTGCGCACATAGGCTTCGCCGCCGTCGGCGGCCTGAACGGCAATCCAGCCCTCCCCTTCGATGGCCACGTCCAGGTCGCGACCGGTTTCCTGCAAGGCACCGGGAGTGAAGTCAGTGCCGGGCCGCTCGGTCATGGCATAGACCCGCGACGGAAAGCTGTCGCCGAACACCGGCATGGAGCGCGCCTGTTCGAAGTCGCGACGGAAACCGGAGGTCGAAATGTTCGCCAGGTTGTTGGCATGAGCACGCTGGGCCAGGCTGTTCTGGCTGGCTCCGCTCATTGCGACATAAAGCATCTTGTCCATGAATCTCTCCGAGTGGGCGTTGCCGCCCTTGGCGCTTTGCATGCCATGCAGCAAGCGCCATGCCAAACTCGAAAATCATCCACAAGATATTGAAATAAAAGGATTTTTCAGAAAAGAAAAAGGCCCTGTCGAGGGCCTTGTCAAAGCACTGGCGGCGAGGGGATGCCACCAGCGGCAAGGGGATTTGCCGCTCGGAGCCCCGGCGGGCTCCACACTCAGATTCGCCAGACGCTGGGGATGAATGAGCGAGCTAGCGGCTGGCTAGGCGAAGGCGCTCAAGGAAGCGGAGTTTACGACTGTAAATGAGCATTCCTTGAGTGCCTTCAACAACGCCAGACCGAAGCGCAGCCATTTATCAGCGGAGGTTGATGATGGTTTGGGTGACGGCGTCCTCTGTCTGGATAGTCTTGGCGTTCGCCTGGTAGTTGCGCTGGGCGACGATCAGGTTCACCAGCTGGTCCGACAGTTCGACGTTGGAATCTTCCAGCGCGCCGGCCTGCAAGGCCCCCAGGGTGCCGGAACGCGGGGTGCCGACCACCGGCTCACCGGACTCGAAGGACTGCACCCAGCCGGTCTTGCCTACCGGCGTCAGGCCCTGGACGTTGGCGAAGTTGGCGAGGATCACCTGGCCCTGCACCTTGGACTGGCCGTTGGTGTAGCGGGCGAAGATCACACCGGTGTCGTCGATTTCCAGGCCTGCCAGTTGGCCGGTGGTGTAGCCGTCCTGACTGATGCTGTTGACGGCGAACGCGCTGGAGTACTGGGTGGAGCCACGAATATCGACGCTGATGCCGCCGGCGTTGGCGGTGGCGCCGTTGGACGACCAGTTGGCCGGAGTACCGCCGTCGGAAACCGCGGGCACCCAGTCGTCGAGGTTCATCAGGCCGGTGGCGGGGTCGTAGTTCAGCTCGCCACCCGCCGCCATGCCGGCGGTGTTCAGGCTGCCATCGGCGTTGAACAGCAGGTTGGTGGTGTGCGGGTCGGTGCTGGCCGGGTTGGACGGATTGCGTCCATCCACCAGCACGGCCATGGTCCAGTTGTTGGTCACCGGCGGGGTAGCGGCCGGGTCCGAGTTGTTGATGAAGTACTGGGTCATGACGTGGGCGTTGCCCTGGGAGTCATAGATGTTGACCGAGGTGGACGAGGTGTAGGTCGTCGGGTCGCTCGGATCGAACGGCGTATTGGTCGGCGCCTTGGTGGTGGAGTTCAGGTTGAACTTCTGCGCGACCTCGGTGGTGGCCTTGGGCGCCTGATTGGAAGTCTGGATCTGCAGGTCGCTGACTACGCCGTTCTGAACGTTGCCATTGCCGTCGATGCCGTAGCCCTGCAAGCGATAGCCGAAGTTGTTGACGATGTAGCCGTTGCGGTCGGTACCGAAGTAGCCGGCGCGGGTGTAGCTGATCTCGCCGTTGTTGCTGGTCTGGAAGAAGCCGTTGCCGTTGATGGCCAGGTCCAGGGCATTCTGGGTGTAGTTGATGTTGCCCTGGTTGAACAGCTGGGACACGTCCCCCAAAGCCACGCCGCTACCCTGGGCGTTCTTGCCGGTGCCAAGCACCGAGGCGGCATAGACGTCGGCGAACTCGGCACGGGACTGCTTGAAGCCCGCAGTGCCGGCGTTGGCAATGTTGTTGCCGGTGACGTTGAGGTCGCTGGTCGCTGCGCGCAGACCGCTGAGACCGATGTTGAACGCCATTACTTTCTCCTTTGCCGGTGCTTCCCGGCGCTCTTGACCGGGAGGTTACTGACCGATGACCTGGACCTTGGACAGACCGACACTGCCGATGCCGGCGAGGTTGAGCATCAGCTCGCCGCCGTTCTGGCCAAGGGTGACGCTGTCGACGTTGGCTGGAAGCATGGTGTAGAGGGCTTTGGTTTCGCCGCTGTACTGGGCCTGGGCTTCGAACTTGTACGTGCCCGGCGGCATGACCTTGCCGCTGGAGTCCTTGCCGTCCCACATGAAGCTGACGCTGCCGGCCGGCTGCTCGCCGAGGTTGATGCGGTTCACCAGGGTGCCGGCGTTGTCGTAGACGTTGACCCAGACGTTGCTGCTGGAAATGGGCAGATTGGCGCTGGCCTTGAAAGTTTCCGCGGTATCCACCACGGCCTTCTCGCTGGGCACGATGACCTTGCGCCCCACCAGGGACGAGGCCTGAAGTGCCTGGGAGGACTGGTAGCCGGACAGCAGCGAACCCATGCTGCTGTTCAGCTTCTCGATGCCTTCCACCTGGCTGAACTGCGCCAGCTGGGCGATGAACTCGCCGTTCTCCTGGGGCGCCAGCGGGTCCTGGTTGTTCAACTGGGCGACCAGCAGCTCGAGGAACTCGTTCTTGCCGAGGTCCTTGCTCTTGGGTTCGTTCTTGATGGCGTACTGGTCGAGGAACGACTGGCCATCGGTGGACGCTACGTTACTGACACTCATGCTGTTCCCTCGCGCGCTATCACTGACCCAGGGTCAGCACTTTCTGCATCATCTGTTTGGCGGTGTTCATCATTTCCACGTTGGTCTGGAAGGACCGGCTGGCGGAAATCATGTCGGCCATTTCTTCAACCACGTTCACGTTCGGGTAGTAGACGTAGCCGTCCGCGTTGGCCGCCGGGTGGTTCGGCTCGTAGCGCGGGGTCAGGGTGCTCTGGTCCTCGATCACACCGAGAACCTGCACGCCGGCGCCGGACTGGTCCTGGTCGGCGAACAGCGAACCACGGTCGCCGTTGCCCAGGCTGTCCTGCATCACGGTGGCGAACACCGGATGGCGGGCGCGGTAAGTCTGGTCAAGGCTGGAGGACACCGTTTCGGCGTTGGCGATGTTGCTGGAGATGGTGTTCAGCCGAGTGTTCTGGGCACTCATACCGGTGCCGGCGATGTTGAAGATGCTGGACAGGGACATGGCTGGGATCTCCGTTATTCGCCGCGCAGGGCGTTCATCAGCCCTTTGAACTTGCTGTTGAGGAAGGTGAAGCTGGCCTGGAACTGCATGGCGTTCTCGGTGTAGTTCGACTGTTCCAGCTGGGCGTCGACGGTGTTCTGGTCGATGGCGGCCTGGAACGGCACGCGGTACTTCAGCGAGGCGTCGGCGATCTCGAAACCTTCGGCGGCAATGTGGTGCTCGTTGGTCCGGGTGGCCTGGAAGCTGCCGTGGGCGGCCTTCTCCGATTGCTGGGCCAGCACGCTGGCGAAGTCCAGGTCGCGAGCCTTGTAGTTCGGGGTATCGGCGTTGGCGATGTTATTGGCCAGCACCTCGCCACGCTGGGCGCGGAAGCTGAGGGCTTGCTGATGGATGCCGAGGGCCTTTTCGAAACTGATGCTCATGTCCGGAACCTTTGCCAGTGGCAATGTGGTTTTGCTTGCATGACATTCAGCAAAGGCCGTGCCACTTTAGTTTTTCCTTAACTTTCAATGCCTTGAAGGAAAAACAAGCGGCAAAAAGCGGCAAGAGACGCTGGCCGGGCGGCAAAGCGGCAAGGGCGGTTTGCCGCTGCTTGCCGCTTTGCCGGGGGTAAGAGTTGTGGGAGCGAATTCATTCGCGAATGAATTCGCTCCCACCGGGAAAAGAAGAAGGCCGCCCTTGGGCGGCCTCGCTGCACTCATCGCGCCAGCGGATACAACCTGTCGTCGAACTGGTCCAGCCGGGGGAACACGAGCGGCACATCCTGCTCCAGCCCCTGCAGCCGCGCCTGGTAGTCACGCAGGAAATCCTGGCGTGCGTCATCGCTGATATAGGGCACGTGCCAGGCCACGAAAGGCGGCAACACGTCCAGGCCGACATAGGCCAGGGTGCCGCGCAGCAGCGGACGCAGCATGTCTTCCAGCGGGCCGTGGATGGCGCCTTCACCGAACATGTGCTCGCGGCCACCCAGGGTCAGGGTGACCAGTGCCTTCTTGCCGGCCAAGCCGCCCTGGTCGTAGAAGCGCTTGCCGCCGTAGCAGATGCCGGACACCAGCACCCGGTCGATCCAGCCCTTGAGAATGGCCGGCACCGAGAACCAGTAAAGCGGGAAGTTGAGGATCAGCAGGTCGGCCCAGAGCAGCTTCTCCAGCTCGCGCTGGATATCCGGAGCAATCTTGCCGGCCTTCACGCCTTCACGCTGTTCCAGGGCGTAGACCAGGTAATCCGGGTTCTGCCGCTCGCTGAAATCCGCAGCGCTGGCCACCGGATTCCACTCCAGTGCGTGGAGGTCGGATTGGCGGACTTCATGTCCCTGCCCTTGCAGGGTTTCCACTGCGAGATCGCGCAGGGCGCTGCAGAACGACTGTGGCTCGGGGTGGGCATGGACGATCAGAATCTTCATGGGTGTTCCTTATGGCACGGTCCGTAGGTTGGTGCAGAGCGCAGCGAAGCCCAACGATCAGGGATTCGCCGCGCAACGCAAACCTTCATTCATGCGATTTCTAGTTGATCAATCAGTTCGGCTGCACAGCGGGCAATGCGGCGACAGGCCTCTTGCAGCGGCTCACTGCCCAGCACCAGCCCCAGACGGATATGCCCGGCTGCGCTGGGGCCAAACGCTTCACCCGCCAGTACCGACACGCCATGGTTGTCCAGCAACCGATCAGCAAAGTCCTGGGCGGACAGCCCGGTCGGGCGGATATCCACCATCACGAACATGCCGCCGTCCGGCTTCAGCGCACGCAGGCCGGGGCAGCCTTCGAGGGTGGCGCACACCAGGTCTCGCCGTTGGCGATAAGCCTCGCGCATGGCTTCCAGCTCCGGCAGGCGTGCTTCCAGCGCAACGCAGGCGGCGTCCTGAACGAAGTCCGGCGAACCGTAGAGCATGCACAGGGCGAGGTTTTCCAGGTGTCCGGTCAGCTCCTCCGAGCCGACCACCCAGCCCACGCGCCAGCCGGTCATGGCGTGGGATTTGGACAGGCTGTTGATGGTGGCGGTGCGCTCGGCCATGCCCGGCAGGCTGGCCGGGCTGATGTGCTCACCTTCGAACAGCAGTTCGCTGTAGACCTCGTCGGAAATCATCCACAGGTCATGGGCGATGCAGAGTTCGGCCAGGGCATTCCAGGTGGAACGCGGCAGGCTGGCGCCGGAGGGATTGTGCGGGCTGTTCAGGGCCAGCGCACGAGTACGCGGGGTGATGGCGGCCGCCACGTCCTCGGGCTGGATGCGGAAGCCATTCTCCGAACGCACCGGCACCGGCACCACCTTGGCGCCGCAGGCACCGAACACCGCCTCGTAGGTGACGTACATGGGCTCGGCGACGATGACCTCGTCCCCCGGGTTGAGCAGGCACTGCACCACGCAGAACAGCGCGCACTGGGCGCCGGCCAGCACCACCACCTGGTTGGCACCCACGCTCTGTCCGCTGCGCTGGTTGTGCCAGGCGGCAATGCGTTGCCGCAGGGGGAACTTGCCGCGCACGTCGGAGTAGTGGGTATTGCCGTTGAGCAGGCTGTCGATGGCGGCCTGGATGATGGGCTGCGGCGTGTCGAAATCAGGGTCGCCTACCGACAGCAGGAGAATGTCGTCGCCCCTGGCCTGGCGCTCCAGCGCGCGGTAGTGAATGTTCCAGGCCGCCGCGCCGTCGCCGGCAATGCGTTGGGTGAGGTCAGAAAAGCGCATGTTCAACTCCTTGCCTGGTGCTCAACGAGCACAGGCATGTTTCAGTTCGATCAGGGTGACGCCGGGGTGGCCGAAGCCTGCGCGCAGGTCGCCTTCCAGTTCGTCGAGGCTGCGGGGCTGCTTCACGGCGCAATGGAAGGCTCGGGCCAGGCCGGCGAAGTCCGGGTTGCGCGGCAGCACGCCCACCGGCTCGATATCCAGGGCCAGCATGTCGTCACGGATCTGGCCCAGGGCGTCGTTGTTCCACAGCAGCACCACCAGTGGGCTGTCGAGCTCCTCCGTGGCGGTCGCCAGTTCCTGCGCGGTGTAGAGGAAACCACCATCCCCCGCCAGCACCAGGCCGGGCCGCTCCGGTGCGCCGAACTTGGCGCCGATGCCGGCCGGCAGGCCGTAGCCGAGGGTGCCGTAGCCGGTGGGGTGCAGCCAGCTACGCGGCGCCCGGCTGGCGAAGGCGTAATTGCCGGTGTAGGCCAGTTGGGTCATGTCGGTACTGATGAAGGCATCTGCCGGCAAGGCAGCGGCAATACGGTCGAGAATCGCCTGGTGGATACCCTGCAGCGGCGCGTGGCCATTGCGGATGTCCTCACGCAGCCGGGCAACGCGGGCGGCGGCGGCCTCCCCTGCCCTGCCGGTCTCCGGCAGGCGCTGCAACAGCGCTTCCAGGGTATTGCGGGCATCGCCCTTGAGCGCAACGGCACAGGGATAGAAGTCGTTGAACTTGCGTGGATCGATATCGACGCGGATCAGCTCGCCGGACAGCGGCAGGCGTTCGCGCCAGAAATCGGTATCGGCCATCTCGGTGCCCACGGCGAGCACCAGGTCGGCCTCGGCGATCATCTCCCAGCCCGGTGCAACGCAAAGGCTGGCACCGGCATTGAGCGGGGCATCCGGCGGCAACAGGCCCTTGCCGGCCACGCTGGTGAATACCGGCGCGGCCAGGCGCTCGCTGAGCGCCTGCAGGGCGCCGACCGCGTCCAGCGCGCCACCACCGGCGATGATCATCGGCCGCTTGGCCGTGGCCAGACGCTGGGCGGCAGCATCCAGTGAACCTACATCCGGCAGGCCACGGCCTGGTCGGCGCACCACCTCGGCAGTCCAGTCCCGCGCGACAGGGGCGGCCAGCACGTCGAGCGGAACCGAGATATGCACCGGACGCGGACGCTCGCCATCGAACACGGCAAAGGCGCGGGCCACCAGCTCCGGCAGGTCTTCCGGGGTCAGGGCTACAGCCGAGAAGGCCGTGATGGGCGCAGTGATCGCTCGCTGGTCCTGGGTCTCGTGCAGGCAACCCCATCCCTTGCCGAGGCTGGCGGTGTGGTTGACGCTGGAGATCACCAGCATCGGAATCGAGTCGGCGTAGGCCTGGCCGATGGGCGTGGCGGCGTTGGTCACGCCCGGACCGGTAATGATGAAGGCCACGCCCGGCTTGCCGCTGACCCGCGCGTAGCCGTCGGCCATGAAACCGGCGCCCTGCTCGTGGCGGGTCAACACATGGCGGATGCCGCTGCCGGGCAGGCCGCGATACAGCTCCAGGGTGTGCACGCCGGGAATGCCGAACACGGTGTCCACGCCGTAGTTGGCCAGCAGGCGAACCAGGGCCTGGCCGCCGGTGAGAGTGTTCTGGTGTTGCATGAGGTGTCTCCTCGAATCGATGCCAGGACCTGTAGGAGCGAGCTCGCGAATCGCCAGCAAGCTGGCTCCTACAGGGGAGATGTCATTCCGCGATACGAATCAGCGCGTCCACCGCCACGGCACCATCGGCGCCGACCAGCAGAGGATTCACATCCAGCTCAAGCAAGCGCCCGGCGTTCTCGCAGGCGTAGTCGGCCACCGCGCGAATGGCAGCCACCAGCGCGTCCAGGTCCGCTGCAGGGCGACCACGGAAGCCGGTGAGCAGCGGCGCACTGCGCAAGCTCAGCAAGGCATCGCGGATCGCGGCATCGTTGGTGGGTAGCAGCAGGCTGCGGCTGTCCTTCAGCAGCTCGACGAGAATGCCGCCGGCACCTATCACCAGGGCCAGGCCAAAACCTTCCTCGCGCTTGACGCCCACGATCAGCTCCGCGAGTGGCGGGGTTGCCATGCGTTCCAGCAGTACCTGGTCGAAGGCCACGCCCGGCGCATAGGCGGCAATGCGTTGCCGCATTTCCCCCAGGGCGCGTTGCAGGGCGTCGGCATCACGCAGATTGAGGGCCACCGCGCCGGCTTCGGTCTTGTGCGGCAGGTCTGCGCTGACGGCTTTCAACACCAGCGGATAGCCGAGCTGGCCGGCATCTTCCACGGCCCGTTCCGGCGTGCTGAGCCGCGCTTGCGGAACCGGAAGTCCAAAGGGGCGCAGGGCCTGCTTGGACTGCCACTCATCCAGCAACTCACCACCGGCCAGAGGTGATGGACTCAGGGGCACCAGGGCCGACTCGCCCCGGGCCAGCAGTGCTTCACGGCGTTGCTGGTAGGCGGCGATCCGGCTCCAGGCGGCCAGGCCGTCCTCCACGCCTTGCAGGGCAGCGACGCCACGGGCGTGCAGGTACTCGCGGGCGGATTCCGGCAGCAGTTCCGGGAAGGCGGAGGCAATGAAACCGGTCTTGCCATGACGCTCCAGGGCTTCGCAATACAACTCCAGCAGCAGATCGCACTGAGGCCGCTCGCCGGTTTCCTCGCCTGGATAGTCCAGCACCAGCAACGCCGCATCAGCAGCACTGCGCAGGGCGCTGTCGAGCATACGTTCCAGGGCGTCACCGTTGCCCCAGATGGCGGTGGTGAAGTCCAGCGGGTTGGCGATATTGGCGTACCCCGGCAGGACCTGCGCCAACTCATGGCGTTGGCCGTCATCCAGTTTCGGCAGTTGCAGGCCATTGGCCTCGGAGTAGTCGGCGATCAGGCCGGCATCACCGCCGGAGCAGGCCAGGGCAATGAGGCTGGGACCGGCAGGCAGCTTGCCGCAGGCAGCGGCCTTGAGGGTCTCCATGAAGCTCACCGGACCACTGACACGGATCACCCCGAGGCGCTCGAAGAGGCTGTCGTACAAGGCATCGGAACCGGCCAGGGAACTGGTATGGCTGAGGGCGAGCTCAGCGCCGATCTGCGATACGCCGGTCTTCAGTGCGATGATCGGGATGCCCTTCTCCAGGGCCTTGTGCGCGGCACGGGCGAAGCCCGGTACGTTCTTCAGACCTTCCAGATGCAGGCCGATGGCAGTGACGCGGGGCTCGTCCAGCAGCACATCCATCAGCTCAGCCACGCCCAGTTGCGCCTGGTTGCCCACCGAGGCCATGTAGGCGATCGGCAGGGAGCGATCGCTCATGGACAGGTTGTAGGCGAAGTTGCCGCTCTGGGTGAGCACGGCCACGCCCTTCTCCACCAGTTGGCCACCGTGGGCCACCGGCCAGAGGGCGGCGCCGTGGAGGTAGTCCAGCAGGCCGTAGCAGTTGGGCCCGAGCAGCGCCATGTCACCGGCCGCTGCCAGCAACTGCGCCTGTAGGGCCTGGCCCTCGGCACCGGTTTCGGCGAAGCCGGAGGCGTAGCAAATGGCACCACCTGCGCCCTTGGCGGCCAGGGCTGCGACGCTGTCCAGCGTCTGTTCACGGTTGGTGGCGATGAACACCGCGTCCGGCCCGCACGGCAGGTCCGCGACGCTGGCCACGCAGGGCACGCCTTCCAGCTCGGCGTGCTGCGGATTGACCAGCCACATCTGGCCGGCGAAGCCACCTTCGGCGCAGCGCTTGAGGGCGCGGGCCATGCTGCGACCACCGATGAAGGCCAGGTGCCGGGGCGCCAGCAGGCGCTTGAGGTTGTCTCGATTCATGTCGGATCTCGGAATAGGATTTGCCAGGATTTCCCTCACCCCTAGCCCCTCTCCCGGAGGGAGAGGGGAGCGAAAGCCTCAGCGCAGCAGCGGGCGCAGCAGTTCGCGGGAAATGATGTGGCGCTGGATTTCCGAAGTGCCTTCCCAGATCCGTTCGATCCGGGCGTTGCGCCAGATGCGTTCCACCGGGCCTTCGTCCATCAGCCCCATGCCGCCGAAGATCTGCACCGTCTCGTCGGCCACCTTGCCCAGTACTTCGCTGGCAAAGAGCTTGGCCATGCCGGCTTCGCCGTCGGTCATGGTGCCCTGGTCCATCTTCCAGGCGGTGTGCAGGGTCATCAGCTCGGCCGCACGAATCTGCGTGGCCATGTCGGCGAGCTTGAAGGAGATACCCTGGTAGGTGCCGATGGGCTGGCCGAACTGCTTGCGGTCAGCAGCCCATTGCAGCGACAGGTCGAGGGCACGCTGGGCCTGGCCAACGCAGTTGGCGGCGACCATCACACGACCGGCGGTGAGCCAGGCGTTGGCCACTTCCCAGCCCTTGTCCACCTCGCCGAGGACCTTGGAGGCCGGCACACGGCAGTCGTCGAAGAAAATCTCGTAGGTGTGGTAGCCCTTGTTGCTGACGCACCGGGGACCGCGGCGCACGGTCATGCCGGCGGTGCCCTTGTCCACCAGGAAGGCGGTGACGGCATTGCGCTTCTTGCCGTTGTGCTCGTAGGTGTCGGTGACGGCAAAAACGATGGCGAAGTCGGCGTGGCCGGCATGGCTGATGAAATGCTTCGCGCCGTTCAGCACGAAGTCGTCTCCATCACGGACCGCGCGGGTCTTGATGGAGTTGGCGTCGGAACCGGCGCCCGGTTCGGTCAGGGCGAAGCAGTCGATCTTTTCGCCCTGCACGCAGGGCAGCAGGTACTGCTCGATCTGCTCACCCTTGCAGGCCATGAGGATCTTCGAGGGCCGCGCGACGAACACGTGCAGCGCCCAGGAGACCTTCGACAGCTCGCGCTCCACCAGTGCCTGGGACAGGTAGTCGAGGCCGCCGCCCCCCACCTCCTCCGGCATGTTGAAGGCGTAGAAACCGGCGGCGAGCGCCTTGCCGCGAATCTGGGCGGCCAACTCGGGTGACACGGCGTCGGCGCGGTCCACGGCTTCTTCATGGGGCAGCAGTTCCTTGTCGACGAATGCGCGCACCGCGTCGACCAGCATTTCCTGTTCCTGGGTCAGTTGGAAGTTCATTGCTCTGTCCTCTGGCGGGTTCGGCGCATCAGCGACCGGTGAATTGGGGCGCACGCTTTTCGGTAACGGCGCGCAGGGCTTCGGCGGCATCCTCGCTGCGGCCACACAGCAGTCCGGCGGCCTGTTCTGCAGCCAGCTGCTCGGCCAGGCTGCGGCTGGCGCCGCCCTGGATCAGGGCCTTGGTCTGGGCGAACGCGAAGGTCGGGCCGGCGGCCAGGCGCGCAGCCAGGTCACCGGCAACGGCTTGCAACTGCTCGTCGGCGCACACCTCGCCCACCAGGCCAACGGAAAGTGCCCGCTCGGCGCCCCAGAGTTCGTCGAGGAACAACAGGCGCTTGGCCTGCTCGGCGCCGATCAGGCGCGGCAAGTGCCAGCTGGCGCCGGCGTCGGGGGAGTAGGCCATGCCGGTGTAGCCGGCCTTGAAGCGCGCGGAGGCGGCCGCGATGCGGAAATCGCAGCACAGCGCCAGGTCCATGCCCGCGCCGACCGCCGTGCCGTTGACGGCGGCGATGGTGGGCTTGGCGAGACCGTGCAGGCGGCTCATCAGGGCATGGGCGGTTTCGGTCCAGCCGTAGGTTTCCAGCTCACCCCGGGCTTCGGCCTCGGCCCACTCGGCAAGGTCTGCGCCTGCACAGAAGCTGCGCCCCTCACCGCTCAGGATGACCACGCGCACAGCAGGATCCGCCTCGTGGGCATCGAGCAGTTCGAGCAGGCCTTTCAGGGTGGGGATGTCCAGCGCATTGCGCTGATGGGGGCGGTTCAGGGTGATGCGGGCAACGCCGCCATCAACCTGGCTGAGCAAGGTGGTCATGGGAACCCTCGTCTTGTTGTATTGCTGTGAGGAAGAACGTGGAAAGATCCTAAACGAGTGTTCAGGAAGGCGGCAATCCTGCCCATTTGGGGTATGTAACGCTGAAGCAGAAACTTAACTGCTTGTTTTTAATGGAATTAGTGTGAATTCAAGCGGAGAGAGAGCGGCGGTTGTTACATCTTTGAACAACTCGGAACCGACGATTCTTTCCAGCAAGCTGCGCAGGAAGTTCGAGCGGAGGATTGACCGCCCTCACCCCAACCCCGCTCTGCGCCCCGGCCAGATCGCTTCGCGATCTGGCGCTCATCGGCACCGAAAGCAGTGCTTCCGAAAGCGTGCCTCTTCGCCCCAGAGGGAGAGGGGGCTGTCCGTGCGGAGCGGGGCTTTTTTGCTCTTCCTGTAGGGGCGAATTCATTCGCCAATCAGGCCGCAGGCCTGACCCCGGAAGTTCGTCTGAGGATGCGCCCCTCTCCGAAGAGAGAAGGCGCGCTGGTGTTACACCGCGGGAGCGACCATCCCCTGGCGCTGACGCTTGAACTGCAGGAAGAAGTAGGCGGCATAGCAGACACCAACGAAACCGAAGCCCCAGTAAAGCGACGGACGCTGGGTCGGATCCATGGCGAGGAACACGAACAGCGAGCTGCACAGCAGGATGCAGGCCAGCGGCAGGAAGGGGTACAGCGGCGCGGCGTACTTGAGGTCCTGCACCGTGCCGCCAGCCTTGTAGTGCTCGCGGCGGAAGCGGTACTGGGCCAGGGCAATGACGATCCAGGTCACGGTGCCGGCCATGCCGCTGATGGCCATCAGCACCATGAACAGCGTGTCGGCGGCCACCACGCTGGTCAGCAGCGACAACAGCGCGAAGCACAGGGTGATGCACAGCGCACGCAGGGGCACGCCGCGCTTGCTCAGGGTCGACAGCCCGCGCGGCGCCATGCCGGTCTTGGACATGGCCCAGAGGATGCGGGTGGAGGCATAGAGGCCGGAGTTACCCACCGAGAGAATGGCGGTGAGGATGACGAAGTTCATCAGGTCGGCGGCGAAGGGAATGCCCACCATGTCGAAGACCTGGACGAAGGGGCTTTCCATCAGGCCGGCCTGCTGCCAGGGCACGATGGCCGACAGCACGACGATGGCGAGTACATAGAAGATCAGCACGCGGAACACGACATTGCGCACGGCGCGCGGGATGCTCTTTTCCGGCTGGTCGGTTTCGCCTGCGGCCACGCCCATGATCTCGCAGCCCTGGAAGGCGTAGACCACCGCCATCATCACCGCGAACACCGCGGAGAGGCCGTTGGGGAACAGGCTGTCGCCAATCAGGTTGGAGAGCATCGGCGCCGGTTCGCCACTGGCCAGCGGCAGGACGCCGAAGATCGCCAGCAGGCCAACGATGATGAAGCCGAGGATGGCAGCGACCTTGATACCGGAGAACCAGTACTCGGCTTCACCGAAGGCACGGGTGGCCAGGCCGTTGAGGGAGAACAGCACCACCACGAAGAGCGCCGACCAGTACCAGATGGGCACGTCGGGGAACCAGCGGGTCATGAGCATGCCGGCGGCGGTGAACTCCAGGCCGACGGTGGTGGCCCAGCTCATCCAGTACACCCAGCCGATCATGAAGCCGGTGCCCGGACCAATGTAACGGGTGGCGTGGGCCTGGAAGGAGCCGGATACCGGCATCTGCACCGAAAGCTCACCCAGGCAGACCATCACCAGGTACATCAGCACGCCGGCGACCAGATAGGCCAGCACGGCGCCGGCCGGGCCGCCCTGGTTGATAGTGACGCCCGAACCCATGAACAGGCCGGTGCCGATCACGCCGCCGAGGGACAGCATGAAGATGTGGCGGCTTTTCAGCGCGCGGGTGAGCTGTATGCGATCTTCAGACATGACGCACCTCCAGATGGAGGTGGCGGGACAGGTGGGCTTCGCGGGTCATTATTCTTGTCTCCAATAGGCCACGAGGACCGCGTTGGACGCGGTTCGGAGCGATTATTGGAAGGACTTGTAAGACCCCGTTGTACGTGGGGATCGAAGTTGTAAAAAGTCGTAAGGAATTTGTTCGATTCCTACGAGGCGCCTTGCAGCTGTGCGTCCAGCACCGCCGTCGATCGCACCAGCAGCTCTTCAAGACGCGGCTTCAGCGCATGCAAGGCGTCGGCATCCCCGGCCAGCGCCACGCTTTCCAGCTCCCGCAGGCACGTCGCCAGGGCTCTCAGGCCGAGGGATTCGCTGCTGCCCGCAAGGCGGTGGGAGAGGTGCCCGACTTCGGCGCAGTCCTGGGCCGCCAGGGCCTCCAGCAGGCCTGCGCGCTGTTCATCGAGCATGCGCCGCAACATCACCAGCAGCCCCTGGACCTTCTGCTCGCCGAGCAGGCCACGATGGGTATCCAGCAGTTGCCGGTCCAGCAATTCGGCCGCGCCATCGCCATCCTGCGTCCCCCCCTGCCCGGCCAGCGCCCGGCGCAGGTCATCGAGTTTCAGCGGTTTGGCCAGCGCACCTTGCATGCCGGCATCCAGGCAACTGCGCACCAGCGCCGGCTGCAGGCTGGCGGTGAAGGCCAGGATGCGGCTACTGCGGTTGGCACCTTGTTCATCGGCACGGATCAGCCGGCACAGATCGATGCCGGACATGCCGGGAAGGTGCAGGTCGAGGAGGATCAGGTCGAAGCGCCGCTGCCGGCACAGTAGCAGGGCCGGTTCGGCGTCTTCGGCCAGGGTGACCCGATGGCCGTCGCGCTCCAGCAGCCCGGACACCACCTCGCGGTTGAGTGCGACGTCCTCCACCACCAGCACATCCAGTGGCTCTTGCTGCGGAACAACATTCGGAACGGAAGGCAGGTTTCGCGCGGCAGCCAGCTCCAGCTCGAACCAGAAGCAGCTGCCCTCGCCTTCCACGCTCTCGACACCGATCCGCCCGCCCATCAGCTCCACCAGGCGCTTGCTGATGGCCAGCCCCAGGCCCGTTCCGCCGTAGCGCTGGGCCACGGCCTCGCTGGCCTGGGTGAAGCGTTCGAAGATCTTCGCCTGCAGCTCCGGAGCGATGCCGATCCCGTCGTCGGTGACGCTGATGCGCAGGTGCTGTCCCGCCTCCCGCGACTCCAGCAATTGCACCTCGACGAGAATCTCCCCCTCTTCGGTGAACTTCACCGCGTTGGCCAGCAGGTTGCTCAGCACCTGACGCAGGAATTGTTCGGCACCGTGGCAACGGCCCTGCACCCGGGAGTCAATGCGCGTACGCAGGATGGTGCCGTTGGCACTGGCCCGCGGTTCCAGCAGGGTCAGTACCTGATCCAGCAACGCCGGGAGGGAGAAGTCGACCAGTTCGGGCCGGCCCTCCCCTTCTTCCAGGCGGGCGAAATAGAGCACCTCGTTGAGGATCGCCAGCAGGCCCTCGGCGGCCTTGTGCAGGGCCTCCAGGCGCTTGCCGTCGCGCTCGTTGAGCGAAGCACCGCGCAGCAGTTCGGCCATGCCGAGGATGCCGTTGAGCGGGGTGCGGATCTCATGGCTCATGGTGGCAAGGAATCGCGACTTGGCCAGGTTGGCCGCCTCGGCGTCTTCCTTGGCCCGCTGCAGGCTGGCGGTGCGTCGCTCCACCATGCCCTGCAGGGCGGCGCGATCTTCCTCGCGACGCTGGATGTCGTCGAGGATGGCCTGGCGCATGTCATCCAGGGCCTGGGCAACCGTGTCGATCTCGTCGGCGCCACGGCCGGGTCGGCGGTTCAGATGCAACGCCTCGTACCAGTCGCCGGCGCCGACCCGGCGGGCGAAGTCGGCCATCACCTGCAAGTGACGGGTGACCAGGCGGTGGAACAGCCAGGAAAGCGCCACGGCAAGGCCGCAGAGGAAGATCCCCATCCACAGAAGGCTGGTAAGACCGGTGGCATACAGGCGCTGGTAGACAGCACCGAGGTCGACGATGACTTCCAGTTCGCCGAGCTGGCGCCGTTCACCGCTGGGCGGCTGGTAGGACAGTGGGAAGCTAGCGCGACGCAGCGGGCCAGTAGGCTCGCTGACACCTTCTTGCAGGTCGAAATCGGCACTGGTCAGGCGCACCCGGGCGATGTCGGGAAAGTCCGCCAGGCCGCGCAGCTGCATCTTCAACTGCTCCTGGTTGAGGTCCCAGAGGCTGCGTTCGAAGCTGGCCAGGTAACCGACGCGGATCAGCTCCAGTCGCGCCTCGATGTCGCGCATCTCGCGGCGGTACTCCAGGTGCAGCTGCACTGCGCTGGCGACCAGGGTAAAGCACAGGCTGAACAGCAGGATGAACAGCAACAGCCGGCGCAGCAGGCCGCTGGCAGGTTTCGATGCCGTCATGGCCTGAACTCCGGTTGGGCGACCATGTCGCGATAGGTAGCTTCGCTCTCGGCCAGCCAGCGCTCGATCTCGCCACCGTCGGCCAGGCGCTGCAACTCGGCGTCGATCTCCGCCATGCGCGCGGCCAGCGGGGAATGCCGGGACACCGCCAGGCGCAGGTGGTCGACGGCCAGGGTCAGGGGCAGCGCCCGGATGTCAGCGCCGCCTGGCAGATGTTCGATGTACAGCAGGCCGGTGCGCCGCTCGTAGGGGATGAAATCGATGCGCCCGCGAATCAGCTTGCCGAAGTTCTGCCTGCTGTCGGAGACCCACTCGATATTGCCGGCGTGGGCAACGATCTGATCGAAGGCTTCGCCGTAGCTCTCACCGAACAACAGGCCGCCGCGATAACGCTTGAGATCTTCCAGCTTGTCCACCTGGAGCGGGTGCCGGCGGTTGTAGAACACCGCCACCTCCTCGCGCAGCACCGGCACTTCGGCGAAGGCCAGCGTGGCCTCGCGTTCGGGCGTGCGGTAGGCCAGCACCACGTCCACCCGCCCCTGTGCGGCATCCATCAGGCAGCGCTTCCAGTTGCCCAGCACCACCACTTCCACGTCCAGGCCGAGCCTGGCGAACACCGCCTTGACCACGGTCGGCGCCAGGCCACGCACCTGCTTGCCGTCACTCCAGGAAATCGGCGGATAGACCGGGTAATCGCAGTAGCGCACCGCAGGCGCGGCCTGGGCGGCACCGCAGAACAGGAAGATGGCCAGCAACCACGCGCGCACCATGGGTTCAGGCGGCGCTGGCCGTGGCGGTGAACAGGTAGCCCGCGCCGTGGATGGTGATGATCAGCTGCGGCTCGGCCGGATCGTCGCGCAGCTTTCGGCGCAGGCGCCCGACCAGTACGTCGATGGAGCGGTCGTTGGGCAGCCATTCGCGGTTGCGGATCTGGTCCATCAACTGGTCGCGGCTGAGGGTGTGCCCGGCATTGCGCAGGAAGACGCTGAGCAACTGGAACTCGCCGTGGGTGAGCAGGGTTTCGCTGCCGTCCTGGTCGATCAGGCGGCGGCGGTCGTTGTCCAGCATCCAGCCGGCGAAACGCTTGAGCTGGGTGGAGGGGGCGGCGGCGGCCGGTTGCTGGGCATGACGTACCCGGCGCACCAGGTTCTTGGCGCGGGAGACCAGTTCACGGGGGTTCAGCGGCTTGACCACATAGTCGTCGGCGCCGCATTCAAGGCCGACGATGCGGTCGACTTCGTCGTTGCGGCCGGTGATGAGGATGATGCCGACCTCGGAGCGCACCCGCAGTTCGCGGGTCAGGGTCAGGCCGTCCTTGCCGGGCAGGCGGATGTCGAGCATCACCAGGTCCACCGGGCTTTCCGCCAGGCAGGCTTCGGCCTGTTCGGCCGTACTGGCGCAACGTACCTGGTAGCCCTCCTGGGCCAGGTAGGACTGGAGCAGTTCACGGATCAGCGGATCGTCGTCGACGATCAGCACACTGGGAGCCATTGCAGTTGCCCTCCGCCTCCGCACGTTGGCGGGGCGCTCTTATTGTTGGAGTGGCTGGAGGTTATCGCCGGTTGAACGACCGATCAACAGGCCCCGACAGGACGCAGGAATCGCCGCACTCCACCCGCCTCGAGACCATCCACCCAGGCCTCGCAGATCTGCACGCCCTGGTCCGGGGTGAAGGTCTGCGGATTCAGCCCGGACTCCAGCCAGAGGCCGTCCAGCAGCGCACTCAGGCTGATGGCGGCGAGTTCCGCGTCAAAACCCTGCCAGCCCTCCTCCAGCGCCAGTTCGGTGAGCACCTTGACGAGGATGGCGCGGTACTCGCCATAGGAATGGTCGTGGGCCTGATTGATGGACTGGGCGGTCTTCACCGCGCCCCAGAAGGCCAGCCAGGCATCCAGAAGCTGCGGGTCCAGCAGTTCGGCGCAGAACGACGCCTGGAAGAACGCCGACAGGCGCGCCCGCGGGCCGGGCGGTGCCTCGTCGATGGCATCGCGCAGGAGTTTCATCACCCGCCCGGTGACGGCCAGGTAAGCCTCGGCCACCAGTTCGTCCTTGCTCGCGTAATGGTGGTTGATCAGCCCCACGGAGACACCGGCTTCGGCGCAGATCTTGCGGATGGACGCCCCCTGGAAGCCATGTCGCTTGAGGCAGGTGAGGGTCGCTTCGATCAGGTGGGCCTTGCGCAGCTCGGGGTCCAGACGGGAGTAGCGCACATCCTGGGTTGTCATGCCGACAGCTCCTGTAGTCGTTCTCGCAGTTCTGAACGACTGTACAGGAACCCGAGGCACGCCACCTACCCGTTCGGGTTATGGCCGCTACCCGGCAGAGAGCACACAGTAGGCAGCAAGGTGACTCGATAACAACAAGTAGAGGTGAACCGACATGCGCAAGACCCTGGCTGCAGCCTTCAGTGCGACACTGATCCTGATGCCGGCACTCAGTCCGGCGGACGATAGCAACACCCTGCGCCTGTACAACTGGTCGGACTACATCGGCGAACACACCCTCGCCGACTTCGAGAAGGCCACCGGAATCAAGGTGGTCTACGACACCTTCGACTCCTACGAGACGGTCCAGGGCAAGCTGCTGCCGGGCCGTTCCGGCTACGACCTGGTGGTGCTCAATGCCGCCCTGGTGCCGCCGCTGTTGAAAGCCGGGGTCTTCCAGCCGCTGGACAAGGGCCGCCTGCCCAGCTGGGGCAACCTTGACCCTCAGGTGCTGGCCAGCCTGGAGCACTTCGACCCGGGCGTGACCTACTCGGCGCCCTACACCTGGGGCAGCAACGGCATCACCTACAACGTCGACATGATCAAGGCGCGCATGCCCGACGCCCCCATCGGCTCCCTGGCGATGGTCTTCGATCCCGAAGTGGTGTCACGTTTCGCCGATTGCGGCGTGACCCTGATCGATTCGCCCACCGATGTGCTCCCACTGGCGCTGGCCTACCTCGGCCGCGACCCGAACAGCGCGGCCCCTGAAGACCTCAAGGCCGCCCAGGATCTGCTGATGAAGGTGCGCCCCTACATCCGCAAGTTCGACTCCATGAGCTATCTCAACGGCCTGGCCAATGGCGACCAGTGCATCGCCATGACCTGGTCCGGCGACTACGCCACCGCCCAGGCCCGCGCCACCGAGGCCGGCGCCAAGGTGAAGCTGGACTACTTCATTCCCAAGGAGGGCTCGCTGATCTGGTTCGACGACTTCTACATCCCCAAGGACGCGCCCCATGTGGAGAACGCTCACACGTTCATCGAATACATGCTGCAACCCAAGGTGATTGCCCAGGTCACCGACTACATCCGCTACGCCAACAGCAACCAGGCCGCCACGCCCCTGATTTCGGCCGAGGTGCGCAACGATCCGGCGATCTACCCCGACGACGCAACCCGCGCCCGCCTCTTCACCCAGAAGACCCAGCCGCAGAAGGCCATGCGCCTGATTACCCGCACCTGGAATGCGGTCAAGACCGGCAAATGAATTGAACTGCCCAGCATCCGAGAGCACGACCATGAAGACCCCAAACGCCGACTTCTTCGCCCAGTTCGACAATGAGAGCCTCGTGGCCGCCGACAAGGCGCACTACATGCACGGCTACCACATCTTCGACGACCACCGGGAAAACGGCGCACTGAACATCGCAGCAGGCGAAGGCGCCTACATCTACGACACCGCCGGCAACCGCTACCTGGACGCGGTGGGCGGCATGTGGTGTACCAACATCGGCCTGGGTCGCGAAGAAATGGCCGAGGCCATCGCCGACCAGGTCCGCCAGTTGGCCTACTCCAATCCGTTCTGCGACATGGCCAACGTCAAGGCCATCGAACTCTGCGAGAAGCTGGCGGAACTGGCACCCGGTGACCTGAACCATGTGTTCCTCACCACCGGTGGCTCCACCGCCGTGGACACCGCCTACCGTCTGGTGCAGTACTACCAGAACTGCCGTGGGAAGCCGGAGAAGAAGCACGTCATCACCCGCATCAATGCCTACCACGGCTCCACCTTCCTCACCATGTCCCTGGGCGGCAAGGCGGCGGACCGCCCGTCGGAGTTCGACTTCCTCAAGGACCGTATCCACCACATTTCCTGCCCCAACCCCTACCGCGCGCCAGCGGGCATGGACGAAGCGCAGTTCCTGGAATTCCTGGTCAACGAATTCGAGGACAAGATCCTCACCCTGGGCGCAGACCGGGTAGGAGCCTTCTTCGCCGAACCGATCATGGGTTCAGGTGGCGTGATCATCCCGCCGGCCGGCTACCACAAGCGCATGTGGGAGGTTTGCCAGCGTCACGATGTGCTGTACATCTCGGACGAGGTAGTGACCTCCTTCGGCCGCCTGGGCGCCTTCTTCGCCTCGGAAGAGGTGTTCGGTGTGGTGCCGGACATCATCACCACCGCCAAGGGGCTGACTTCCGGTTATCTGCCGCTGGGTGCCTGCATCTTCTCCGACCGCATCTGGAACGTGATCGGTGAGCCGGGCAAGGGACGCTGCTTCAGCCACGGTTTCACCTACAGCGGCCACCCGGTGAGCTGCGTCAGCGCGCTGAAGAACATCGAGATCATCCAGCGGGAAAACCTGCTGCCCCACGTGGACGAGGTGGGTACCTACCTGGAGGAGCGCCTGCAGAGCCTCGCAGACCTGCCGCTGGTGGGCAGCGTGCGCTGCAAGAAACTCATGGCCTGCGTCGAGTTCGTCGCCGACAAGGCGAGCAAGGCCCTGTTCCCCGACGAGCTGAACATCGGCGAACAGATCCACCTGCGGGCGCAGAAACGCGGCCTGCTGGTACGGCCCATCGTGCACCTGAACGTGATGTCGCCGCCGCTGACCATCACCCGCGCCCAGGTGGACGAGATCGTCGACACACTGCGCGAGGCGATCCTCGAAACCGCCGAGGCTCTCCGTAAAAGTGGCGACTATGCAGGCAACTGACGGCGTCTGGTCGCTGCCCGGCGACGCCAGTAGACTGCCGGACATGACCGAGTCCCACCCTGCCAGCACCACCCACGCCGCCCTGCATGCCTGGCATGCGGGGCTGGCCCGCGCCATGGCCAGCGTCGCCGAACCTTCGTTCTGCGAGCGCCTGATCGATGCATTGCGAAGCCTGGTGCCCATCGAGTCGGTGCTGCTGGGCCTGGAATGCAAGGGATTGGCGCCGCGACCGCTCTACCAGTGCGGCATCCCCACCGAGTACCGCGAGGCGCTGATCGAGCGCTACTACGCTCGCGGCTACCTGCTGGACCCCTTCTGCCTGGCCATGGAGAACGGCTTGGCCGAAGGCTTCTACCACCTCTCGGAAATCGCCCCGGACGATTTCTTCAACAGCGAGTACTACCGCACCAACTACCTGAAATGCGGCTCGGTGGAAGACGCGCATTTCATCGTCGACCTCGGCGGACAGCGCAAGGTATCCCTCTGCGTGTACCAGGGCCGCAGCGGGGCACGCTTCAGCCAGGAAGAACTCGCGCTGCTGCGGACAGCGCACCCGCTGGTGCGCGAACTGGTTCGTCAGTTCGACGAGCGCGGAGGCCTGATCCGCAGCCTGGATGGCCACGGCTCGGCCCCCTTGCACAGCGCTGCTCCCGCTGGCCTCAACCAGCAGATCCGCGAAGCCTTCATGAACTTCGGCAGCGACCGGCTCACCGAACGCGAACGGGAAATCGCCCACCTGCTGCTGCGCGGGCACTCGGCCAAGTCCAGCGCCAAGGTACTGGAGATCTCCCCGGAAACCGTGCGCATGCATCGCAAGAATCTCTATACCAAGCTGGAAATCAGTTCCCAGGCAGAGCTTTTCGCCCTGTTCATCGACTGGCTGACGGCCTGAGGCGCGTTTTCATTGGTCAGGTCCGCAACCACCCTGTAGGAGCCAGCTTGCTGGCGAACAGGGGCCATTCGCTGGCAAGCCAGCGCCTGCATGCCGTGCGGTTAACTGCAACACTCAGCGCCGTAGCCAGGCAGGGAGCGACCAGGGTGCACCTACAGGTGGTACAGGCACAACCTTTTCAGTCGGACGGCACTGGGCAGATCCGATCCTTTGACTAGGCTTGCTTGTCTCTGCCACCAATCCGGAGACCCGCCATGCCCATCGAGAAAGCCTTGTACACCGCCCATGCCGAAGCCTACGGCGGCCGTGAAGGCCGCGCCGTGTCATCGGACGGCGTGCTGGATGTGAAGCTGACCACGCCGAAGGAACTGGGCGGACCGGGCGGCGAGGGAACCAACCCCGAGCAGTTGTTCGCTGCGGGTTACTCGGCCTGCTTCCTCGGCGCCATCAAGTTCGTTGCCGGCAAGGAAAAGATCACCCTGAGCGAGGACACCTACATAGAAGGCGCGGTGGGCATCGGCACCTTGCCCACCGGCTTCGGCATCGAGGTCGAACTGAAGATTTCCCTGCCCGGCCTGGACAAACAGGCAGCGAAGGAGCTGGTGGACAAGGCGCATATCGTCTGCCCGTACTCCAATGCCACGCGGGGCAACATCAACGTGACCCTTACCCTCGTGTAATACGCGCGAGCAAGAAAAAAGGGAGGCCATTGGCCTCCCTTCTTCATTTCACCTTGTAGATGATCCCCGGACTGCACTGGACCATCTGATAGAGGTCAGGCAGGCCGTTGAGGGCCTCGGACGCGCCGAGGAACAGGTAGCCGCCCGGCTTGAGGGTGGCGTGGATGCGAGTGAGGATGTCCTTCTTCACTTCCGCGGAGAAGTAGATCAGCACATTGCGGCAGAAGACGATATCGAACTTGCCCAACGCCGCGTAGCTGTCCAGCAGGTTCAGCGGACGGAACTCCACACGGCTGCGAATCGCCGGCTTCACCGCCCAGCGCCCCGGCCCCTTCGGATCGAAGTAGCGTGCCAGACGTTCCTGGGACAAGCCCCGGCCCATGGCCAGGCTGTCGTATTCGCCGGAACGGCAGGCCGCCAGCATGGAACTGGACAGGTCGGTTGCGACGATACGCGCCCCCGCCTTGAGCTGGCCGAGATTGATCTTTTCGTATTCGTCGATCGCCATCGAAATGGAGAACGGCTCCTGTCCCGACGAACTGGCCGCCGACCAGATGCGCAGGGGCTGGTTCGGGCTGGCCTTGATCAACTCGGGCAGAACCCGGCTCTTCAGCACCTCGAAGGGATAGGTATCGCGAAACCACAGGGTTTCGTTGGTGGTCATGGCATCGATGACCTGCTCGCGCAGGCCACCCCGGGAGAACCCCTGGATACGCTGGGTGAGCTCACCCAGGGTCTTGATGCCGTTCTGTTCCATCAGCTTGTTCAGCCGGCTGGAGACCAGATACTGCTTGTTGCTGCCCAGCAGGATGCCGCAGGTCTTTTCCAGGAATACCCGGAACTGCTCGAACTCCACATTGCCTGAAGACACTAAGGGCGCCTCACCGATCTGTTTCCTTGTCAGGGGGCCGAATCAGCCCCCGTCCGTTACCTTGATGCGTTCCACGACTCGCGCCGCCAGGTCGTCCGGCTTGAACTTGGCGAGGAAGTCATCCGCCCCCACCTTCTTCACCATTGCCTGGTTGAACACGCCGGAAAGCGAAGTATGCAGGAGGATGTGCAACTTCTGCATGCGCGGATCGTTGCGAATTTCCGCCGTCAGGGTGTAGCCGTCCATCTCCGGCATCTCGATGTCGGAAACGATCATCAGCAGTTCCTGCTCCGGCGCCTTGCCTTCCTCCACCATCTCACGCAGGTAGTTGTAGGCCTGGCGCCCGTCATTGAGTGCCTTGACCTCGACACCGACGGTTTCCAGGCAGCGGATCACCTGCTTTCGCGCAACCGACGAGTCGTCGACGATCAGGACCCGCTTGCTGACGGCCTTGCTCTGGGTCTCGATATCGATCACGCCGGCGGACACCACCTCGGAGGTAGGCGCCACTTCGGCGAGGATCTTCTCGACGTCGATGATCTCCACCAACTGCTTGTCGACCCGGGTTACCGCCGTCAAGTAGTGCTCGCGCCCGGTTCCCTTGGGTGGCGGATGGATCTCCTCCCAGTTCATGTTGACGATGCGCTCCACCGAGCGCACCAGGAATCCCTGCACCTTGGTGTTGTATTCCGTGATGATGACGAAACTGTTCTTCAGGTCATCCAGGCCTCTGCGCCCGGTCGCCATGGACAGGTCGAGAATCGGAATGGTACCTCCACGGATATTGGCGACCCCTCGCACCACCGGGCTGGATTTGGGCATCAGGGTGAGGCGGGGGCACTGCAGCACCTCCTTCACCTTGAACACGTTAATGCCGTAGAGCTGCGATCCGTCGAGACGGAACAGCAGCAACTCCAGGCGGTTCTGCCCGACCAGTTGGGTACGCTGGTTAACCGAATCCAAAACTCCGGCCATGACCAGACTCCTATTACAAGCCACTGAACGCCTGCATCAGCCTAGCAGGCGGCACGAGCCTTGCTTCTATGTTTGCATGAACACCATGACGACGCTTTTCCGACACTTGATGGCAAAACGCCGCAAATCGCTTGCGGCTGTTTTACCTGCTTTGTGCTGTCTCGGCTACAGTCCCGCGTCGAGTGCGAATCTGACGTCACCTGAGGTACTTATCGGCACAGCCGAAGGCTTTCTTGAGTTCGCCGTCGAAGAATATCTGCAGCGGAGCAATATCCAGGGCCGCAGCGAAATCCAGGTCAATCGCCTCGATCCACGCCTGCGCCTGACGGAGTGCGACAAGGATTTGACGACCCGGCTGGAAAGCCCCGCCCAGCCGCTGGGACGCGTCACGGTAAGGATTCGTTGTGACGGCAGCGCCCCGTGGACGGTGTTCGTCCCGGCCCAGGTCAGGCTGTACCGTGAGGTGGTGGTGGTGACCCGGCCGCTGCGCCGTGGAGCACCGATCGCCGCCCAGGACGTGGCTGTTGCCGAGCGCGACGTGGGCACCCTGAACCAGGGTTTCCTTACCGACCCGGCGCAGATCATCGGCCAGAAGACCACTCGCGCCCTACTCCCCGATCAGGTACTGGCGCCGCTGCATCTGCAGCAGGCCGAAGTGGTGAGCAAGGGCGATCAGGTGGTGATCAGCGCGGCGAGCGCCTCGATCAATGTCCGCATGCCGGGTGAGGCCCTGACCAATGGCGCCCCAGGCGAACAGATCCGGGTTCGCAACCTGAGCTCCGGCCGTGTGATCAAGGCCCGCGTCAAGGCGCCCGGCCAGGTCCAGGTGGACATGTAGGCATGAATCCGCTGGCGCCGAAGCGGGCTGATTTCTTAAACTCAGCCGGTACGAAAGAATTTTCTAAAGTTATCCCGGACAGGGCCGATAAAACGGTAAGCGTCCAAATAGCGTCCGAGGTTCAGCACCATGGTTATCGACTTCAACCGGCTCAATAACGGCCCCACCCCCGCCAACACGGGGCGTACCGGCAGCACCCAGGTCGGCAAGAGCGAAACCGTCACCAGTGGCCAGGCTGCTCCGGCCCAGAACACCGGCGAGCAGGCTCCGGCTGCGAAGAGCGGCGAGTCCGTGCACCTGAGCAGCGAAGCTCAGGTGCTGCAGCAAGCCGGCGAAAAACTGCGCGACCTGCCCGTGGTGGACAAGGAGCGCGTTGAAAAGCTCAAGCAGGCCATTGCCGACGGCACCTATCAGGTCGACAGCAATCGCGTGGCCGGCAAGCTGCTGAACTTCGAATCCCAGCGCTAGTCCACGGGCAGCGCTGGGGAACCTGGACGCCCGATCCCCCAGAGCTCGTATGCACGATACCAACCTGCTTCAGCTGTTCACCGACGATATCGGCCACGCCCAACGATTGCTTGAGCTGATGGACGAAGAATTCCAGGCCCTGGGCGAACGCGATCTCGCCCGCCTGGAACAACTGCTTGCCGACAAGCAGCCCCTGCTCGCCCAACTTGACCAGCATGCTCGCCAGCGCAGCCAACTGCTGACCAGCCTCCAGCTGAGCACCGACCGCACCGGATTGCAGCAATTCGCCGAACGTTTCGCCCTGGGCCAGGAAGTGCTCGAGCGCAGCGACGAACTGGGCGAGCTGCTCGAGCGCTGCAAGGAGGCCAACGAGCGCAATGGCCGCCTGATTCGCGCCAATCGTGCATCGGTTGGCAGCATGCTCGGTATCCTGCGTGGCGGTGATACGCCCAGCCTCTATGACAGCCGAGGTGCGACGGCTAGAATCGGCCAGCAGCGCCCGCTCAGCCAGGCCTGACAAGACATTACAAGAAAGGCACGGAGACACGCAGGCACGACGCCGCCACTCTTCGTGTGACCCGCTTTTGCGTTCGGAGAGACCTGGACCGTGTCCAACCCATTCCACGAAGATAACGGCCCACAGCCCCCCAAAGTGCTCAAGGCAACGGTCGAAATCCTGGCCAATCTTCGTCTGCTGCAGCAGCACCACGATCCCCTGATCATCACCTTCCACAACCGCAACCAGCGATTCCAGAGCTACCTGGTGGAGGTGGACCGCGACCGCGGCCTGATCGCCCTGGATGAGCTGATCCCGAACGACGGTGAACGCTTCCTGAAGAACGGCGAGACCTTCCGCGTCGAAGGCTTCCACGAAGGCGTGCGCATCGCCTGGGAAACCCAGCAGCCGGCTACGGTCGGCGAGTTCGAAGGTGACCGCTGCTACTGGTGCCCCCTGCCCGCTGAAGTGACCTATCACCAGCGCCGTAACGCCTTCCGCGCCCCGCTCAAGCAAACCCAGCTGGTGCCCATCGAACTGGATGGCGACAGGCTGTCGGCACCGGTCAAGGGCGTGATGCTGGATGTCTCTGCCACGGGTTGCAAACTGCGCTTCGAAGGCGACTTGAGCGGCCGCCTGCAAACGGGACAGGTCTATGAGCGCTTCACCGCCCGGATGCCCATCGGCCCCATCACCACCCCTGTGGAACTGCGCCACCTGAGCTACGACGAAAAGCTCGGCATGAGCTTCGCCGGCATTCGCTTCCACAAGATGAGCGGGCTGGTGCAACGCAACGTCGAGCGCTTCGTCTACCAGTTGCAACGCGAAGCGCGACGCTTCGAGAAAGACGAACTCTTCTGATTCGAACGACGGCCAGGCTGCTGTCCACGGAGCCTGGCCCGGTCGTTTCGTCCATCCGCGTTCAGACAACCCCCAGCTTGATGCCCATTCGCCCCAGGCGAGGCAGGTGCTCGGGGCTGTCCAGCACCCATAGCGACGGTAGCAGCCCGTGCCGCCAATCCAGCTCTTGCAAGCGTTCACAGGTCATGGCCAGAACCCGGTCGCTGCCCCAGGGCATGGCTTCGAACAAGCGTGGATCGACGCGCCGTAGGCCGAGCAACATGTAGCGCCCGTCTTCGGTCGGCCCCAATACCGCGTGATGGTGATCGAGTGCCTCGCAGGCGGCTGACAGGTAATCGGCATCCAGCGTCGGGCAGTACTGGCCGATGAGCACGACGGCATCGTTCTCGGAAAGGCCCAGGGCAGCGATTCGTCGCATTCGCTCGCCCAGGTCGCCGACCGGCTGGCCCACTACCATCCAGTCGTTATCCTCGGCCAGGGCTTCGAGCGCCTCGTCCGGCCTATCCTCGATCCAGAAGATTCGCTCACTGAAGCCCAGCGGCGGAAGGTTGAGTACGCGTGCCACCAGTTGCCGATGCAACCGATCCACCCCCTCCTCCCCCAGTTCAGGAACCAGACTGGGGTGGAGGTTGCCGGCCTGCGGGGCGCTGGCCAACAGATGCAGGGAAATGCTCAACGTCATGACCAGTTCCTCCTTGAAGTCCCAAGGCAGGCCTTGGGCTTGAAGCTCGGGTAGCCACACTGGTCGATAATTGGGCAAAAGCGCTGTGGCGTTGGGCCACTACTTATTCGGCTGCGGTTGCTCCGGCATATCGTCTGTCGACGGCGCAGGCGGCGGGGTATCGCCGTTCTGCATCTGGTCGTGTACCGCCCGTTCGTCGACGCGTGGGTCCAGGGCCGCCACCAGGGGCGAACTGGTCATGTTGTCCGGGGTGGGCACGTGATGCAGCGGCGCCTCGTCGACCCTGTGCAAGCCGGTGACCGCATCCGGCCGCACCCGCAGCACCAGCACCGCCGCGCAGAAGCAGACGAAGGCATAGAGCATGTTCGGTCCCAATTGCTTCATCAGGGCGCCGGTCAGCAACGGTCCGATGCTTGCTCCCACGCCGAAGGTGATCAGCAGCATCGCGGTCAGCGACACGCGGCGCTCCGCCTCGATATGGTCGTTGGAGAACGCCACCGCCAGGGGATAAAGACTGAACTGCAGCAGGCAGACCACGAACCCCACCGGGAACAGCACCTCCAGCGGCGCCGACGGCATGATCGCCAGCGGCAGGGACGACAAGGCGAGCAACGCGGCCGTGCTGCGGATCAGCACCGCGCGATCATGGCGATCCGACAGCCAGCCCAAAGGCCATTGCACCAGCAGACCGGCGAGAATGCAGCTCCCCATGAACAGACCCACTTGATCGATAGGCAGGCCCTGGGCGGTGGCATAGAGCGGCGCCAGACCGTAGAAGGAACCGATCACCAGGCCGGACACCAGCACGGTGGTCATCGATTGCGGCACCCGCTTGATGAAGAAGCGCGGCTCCAGCGGTGCCGGATGCAGGGGCGCCGGGTGCAGCTTGCGGGTCAGCGCCACCGGTACCAGGCACAGGGCAAAGCACATGGCCACCAGCATCAGCAGCTCCGGCCCGAGCCCGGGGTGCAGCACCAGCACCAACTGGCCCAGCACCAGGCCCAGGTAGGACGCCACCATGTAGCCGGCGAACACCTGCCCACGCTGGCTCGCGTCGGCCTGCTCGGTGAGCCAGCTCTCGATCACCATGTACTGGCACATCATCCCCAGGCCCACGAGCATGCGCATGAACAGCCAGGCCGGCAGAAAATTGATCAGACCGTGCCCAAGCACGGCCGCCGTCACCACCCCGGCACACGCCACGTAAGCGCGAATGTGCCCGACCCGGGCGATCAACCGGTGCCCCAGCTTGCCGCCGAGGATCAGGCCGAAGTAGTTGGCCGCCATCAGGGCGCCGACCCAGAGTCCGTCCACCTTGTCTGCCGCCAGGCGCAGGCCGAGGTAGGTGCTGAGCAGGCCGGAGCCGATCAGCATGAGCAGGGTGGCGAAATACAGTGCGCGAAACGACTTCCAGATCCGATGCATCGACGCTCCAGACGGCTCCTTGTACAGGGAGGGCCGCCCGGACAGGCGACCCTGGGACGATCACACCTGGGAGGCGAGGATGCGCCGCTCCCATGGGGAGATCTCATCGAAGAAGCTGCTGAGCTCCATCGTCTTCGTAGCAATGTAGCCTTCGATGAACTCCTTGCCGAACAGTTCACGCGCCAGATCACTGCGTTTCAGACGTTCGATTGCAGCATGCAAGGTACAGGGCAGCAGCAATTCATCCGGCGCCTCGAACTCGCCCTGGATCGGCGCGCTCGGTTGCAGCTGCTGTTCAATCCCGTAGAGTCCGGCCGCCAGGCTGGCGGCGATGGCCAGATAGGGGTTGGCATCGGCACCGGGCAGGCGGTTCTCCACCCTCCTCGCCACGGGCGCGCTAGCCGGAATGCGCAGTCCCGCCGCGCGGTTGTCGTGGGACCAGCAGGCATTGTTGGGCGATGCGTAGGGATGGCACAGGCGCTGGTAGGAGTTCACGTTCGGCGCGAAGAGCGCCGTGAAATCCGCCATGGCCGCCTGCTGGCCGCCGATGAAATGGGCGAAGGCCGCAGTCGCTTCGCCGTTGGCATCGCTGAAGATGTTCTCTTCGCCGTCGAGAGTCACCACGCTCTGGTGGATGTGCATCGAGCTGCCCGGCGTGTGCGCCAGCGGCTTGGCCATGCAAACCACCTGGATACCGTGCTTGAGCGCGACCTCCTTGAGCAGGTGCTTGAACAGGAAGGTCTGGTCCGCCAGCAGCAGCGGATCGCCATGGAGGAAATTGATCTCGAACTGGCTGACGCCCATCTCGTGCATGAAGGTATCGCGCGGCATGCCGAAGGCCTCCATGACGCGATAGACCTCGTCGAAGAAAGGCCGCAGACCATTGTTGGAGGACGCGCTGAACGCCGAGCAGCCCACCTCGCGCCGACCATCCAGCCCCACCGGCGGCAGGAAGGCCTGAGTCGGGTCGGGATTCGGGGCGAAGACAAAGAACTCCAGTTCCGTGGCCACCACGGGCTTCCAGCCGTGGGCGGCATAACGCTCCACCACCTTGCGCAGCAGACCCCGGGTCGACAGCCCTGAAGGACGGCCGTCCAGCTCCTGGGCATCACAGATGGCCAGGGCGCGCGGCCGCTCGCTCCAGGGCAGGCGATGAATCTGGCTCGGCTCCGCGACCAGGGCCAAGTCGCCGTCGTCGCTGCCATAGAAGCGGGCGGGCGGGTAACCGCCCATGATGCATTGCAGCAGCACGCCCCGCGCCAGTTGCAGACGGCGCCCCGAGAGGAAACCCTCCCCCGTCATCACCTTGCCCCGCATCACTCCATTCAGGTCGGGGGTGACGCACTCGATCTCTTCAACGCCGGCCAGACGCTCGGCGAGCGGGCTGCGGACTTTGGTAGTCATGCTTGTTGTCCTTGTGCACTACAGCCGCTCTTGATGGCGGCTTGTACAAAATACGCACCGGCTGTTCGAAATATCAAGCGCCGTAATAGGCCACCTGAAGCCGAAGGACTCTACCAATTGTGTCGTGCTAGGAATGGCAAGTGGAACGGAGGAAATGCTTTCTACACATCGGCAGATTTCTCGCCTTTGGTGTCATTAGCAATCTCGGCTCCAACTTGCCAACGATCAGGGCTCGATCCGGCGCTGCTGATGTATCCAGTCGACGATTTCTCCTTCCGGGGCATAACCGCTGACTGTCTCTCGAAGCAATTGACGCACTTTAGCGTAATCGTCCTGCTGAACAGCCTCGAGCAAGGCTGCCAACACAGTCTTGAGAGAATCCCAGGGTAGATACTCCTCATTGGCCCGCATGATCATCGGGTGGCCGGTCGGACTGACGTTATCGCCGATCAGCAACTCCTCATACAGCTTCTCGCCAGGCCGCAGGCCACTGAACTCGATAGCGATGTCCCCGTGAGGATTCTTCTCCGAACGCACACTCAAGCCGGAAAGATGGATCATCTTTTCCGCCAGTTCGAGAATCTTCACCGGCTCGGCCATATCCAACACGAACACATCGCCCCCCTGCCCCATCGAGCCGGCTTGAATCACCAGCTGAGCAGCTTCAGGAATCGTCATGAAGTAACGGGTGATATTCGGATGCGTGACCGTCACCGGCCCACCATGGCGAATTTGCGCATAGAACCGTGGGATCACTGAGCCCGAAGAACCCAGCACATTCCCGAAACGCACCATAGTGAAACGGGTCTTGTTGACCTGATGGACGGCATCCTTGTCTGCAAACAAAACCGGACCCGATTCCCGGCTCAATGCCTGCAAAACCATCTCAGCCAAACGCTTGGTGCTGCCCATCACGTTGGTCGGTCGTACAGCCTTGTCGGTGGAAATCAGTACAAAATGCTCAACACCAGCCTTCACCGCGGCCTGAGCGGTGTAAAGCGTACCCATCACATTGTTCAGCACGCCCTCAGCAATGTTGTGCTCCACCATCGGCACATGCTTGTAAGCAGCCGCATGGTAGACGGTGTCCACCTGCCAGGTCCGCATAATGTCCAACAGACGCTCTGGATTACGGATAGAGCCCAGGATTGGCACCAGCCGAAGCGGCAAGGACTCACGCTCGATCCTTTGCTCAAGTTCGGAATGAATGCTGTACAGATTGAACTCGCTGTGCTCGAACAGAAGCAGTGTCTTGGGCTCACTCGCCATGATCTGGCGGCACAACTCAGAACCGATCGAACCGCCAGCGCCAGTCACCAGTACGGTCTGACCGCGAATGCAGCGCTCGAATAACTCCTGTTGCGGCGGAACCGCATCACGCCCAAGCAAGTCGACGATGTCCACTTCCTGGATGTCATCGACCTTCACCCGCCCGCTGGCCAGATCCATAAAGCCCGGAACACTGCGCACATGCAGCGGGAACTGTTCGAGGTGCTCCAGCACCTCACGCCGACGGGCGCGGGAGGCCGAAGGGATTGCCAGCAAGATCTCTTGCGCCCCTGTTTCATCGATCATCTGTTGAATGTGCTTGGGCTTGAACACCCGCAGCCCGGCGATTACTCGGTCGGCAATATCGCTGTCGTCGTCGATGAACGCCACCGGACGCATCGCGCGCCCCATACGCAGGGCGCCCACCAACTGGTTACCGGCAGCCCCGGCGCCGTAGACCGCCACCTTAGGCAGACCGTCATCACGGTTCATAAATGGCACCGGGTTATTGGCTGAGAACCAATCGCCCATAAAGTACTGGCGCATTGCCAACCGTAAACCGCCAAGCAACACCAAACTCACCCACCAGTAGTTGAACACCAGTGAACGGGGCACTGCTATCGGTGCATCGCGATACCAATACACCACAAGGGCGAGCAACAAGGCAGAAAGGGTGACAGCCTTGGCAATAGCGAGCAGCGCATCGTTACCGAAGTACCGCATTACCGCCCTATACATACCGAACCGCACAAATAATGGGATAGCAATCAGCGGGGCGATCACAAAGAGCCACAGATGCCCTTCCCATGGTTTAATCAGATTGTCGGTACCCAAGCGCACGATGAACGCCAGCCAGAGTGACAGCCACAGGAGCACTACGTCGGCGAGAATTTGCAGCAACCGTTTGCGACGCCGAGGAAGCCCCAACAGGGCAGTACGTAAGCTACTCATTCACCAAATTCCCAATCATTGCAAAGGCTCCTCTGTTTGCGTAGACGCACGCAGACTTACTTCGTCGCAATAGCTACGACCGTATCGAGAATGATTTTCAGATCCCCCAATAAGGAATGGGAGCGGACGTAGGCTAGATAGTACTTCTGCTTGATGGGCAACACTTCCTCCACATAAGTGCGCTCCGGATCGGCCGACCCTGCCAGCATCTCATTCTCGTTCCTAAACTCTATCGACGCGCGGTCAGTGATGCCTGGGCGCACCGATAGAACCTCCTCACGCACCGCCGGCGGGTATTGATCCATGTATCGCGGAACCTCTGGTCGCGGCCCCACTAGACTCATGTCCCCGACAAAAACATCAAGTAGCTGCGGCAGTTCATCCAGTTTCGTCTTGCGCAGGAAAGCACCGGCGCCGGTCACCCTTCGATCGCTTCCGACGGTCAACTGAAGCCCTTTGGATTCAGCATTCACCGTCATGGTACGAAACTTGTGGATTCGGAAGATCTTGCCGTAACGCCCTACACGCTCTTGGCGGAAGAAGACCTCGCCTGGAGAGTCAATCTTTATCCATATTGAGATCAGCAGGAATATAGGAAATAGGAAAACCAGAGCAAGTGCACTCACCAAAAGATCAAATAAACGCTTAAGCATGACGTGTTATCACTTCAGGGACTCTTTCACGGCACGAACAACTCTGTCGATATCGGCATCGGTCATCCGGGTGTAGAGCGGCAGTGTGGCAGTGCGCTCGTAGATTTTTTGGCTGACCGGGAACATCTCCGGAGTGAGGCAATAGGTGTCACGCCAGTAAGGCTGCTGATGCAGAGGAACGTAATGAACGCTCATCCCCACCCCGAAGGCGAACATCCGCTCGATGAACTCGGCCCGGTCGACCGATACATCGCCGGCTAGCTGAATAACATAGAGGTGCCAGGAGTGCGTGTCACTGCCCGCTGCCTTTGGCGGTAGAATCAGAGGCAGTGATGCCAAGGCGGCATTGTAGCGCTCAGCTATGTACTGCCGCTTCTGCTGGAAAGCGTGGGCCTTCTTCAGTTGATGGATGCCAATGGACGCGGCAATGTCGGTCAGGTTGTACTTGAAGCCCGGCGCGACAATCTCGTAATACCAACTAGGAACCTTGGCGGTAAACCGATCGAAGGCATCCCTGTTGATACCATGCAAACGCATGATTTTAGCACGCTTGGCGATTTCCGAATTGCGTGTTACCACCATGCCGCCTTCACCAGTGGTAATTGTCTTGTTGGCATAAAAGCTGAAGACCGTGACATCGCTTTCCAGGGTACCGATCAGCCTGCCATCGCAGGTGGTCGGGAGCGCATGGGCGGCATCCTCTACAATCTTCAGGCCATGCCGCTTGGCAATGTCGATGATCTTGCCCATATCCGCACTTCGGCCAGCGAAATGCACCGGGATAATCGCCTTGGTGCGACTCGTGATGACCTGTTCAATGGCATCTACGTCGATGCACAGCGTATCAGCGTCCACGTCGACGAAAACGGGATCGGCCCCCAAGTAGCGAATGACTTCAGCCGTAGCAGTGAAGGTGTGGGTCGTGGTGATGACCTCATCGCCCGGGCCGATTCCCAACGCCTCCAGTGCTAGGTGCAGGCCAGCAGTTGCGGAGTTAACGGAAATGGCTTCCACGCCACCTCCGAGCCACTCTTCAAAATCGCGCTCGAACTGTTTGACCTTAGGGCCGCTGGTGACCCAACCAGAGCGAAGCGAAGAGACAACTTCTGCAATCTCTTCCTCACCAATTTCGGGAAGAGCAAACGGCAGAAACGGAACACTCGATCCATTCATTATTCTTTACACACCTTGCTGTTAATCAATTTGGTGGAGTTCAATCTTTCAGATGACGGAAACTATAGGCGTAGTGGTTCATAAGCCGGCCGCCGGCTCGCTCTTCTGACATTGAAAGAGTAAATCCAAGACCCCGATAAAATCCGTTAACCGCATCATTGCCGTTCGCATCGGTGCTGAGTTCAACTATATCGGCCGCCCTTTCCCTAGCTCTACCAAGGAAGGCGTTGACCAAAGCTTTTCCGTAGCCTCGACGCCCCTGAGCAGGAGAAATTCCGATAGATGCCAGTTCAACCCGGAGCAAGCCATCTTGACTACCTTCAGTGGATCGCCGCGAGACCAGTTTCATGTTTTCCAGTACACGCTTCCACAGCTTGGGGCGAATCGACAGATACAGCGCCGCTGAAATCATCATGCGTTTCTTACGCGAGCCCAAAAGCGCATAGAACTTCTCCGGCTGAGCGAAGCCTGCGACAAACCCGAAAGGTTTACCTTCATCGTCCTCAGCCACTAAAAACAAGCTTTCCGAGTAATCAAATACCGTCTGGTAATACGCTTGAAGAAATGACGGCCCCAGAAGGGTCATAAGGAAGCCAGGAAAAGCCATTTGATGAATCTTCGCCACTAAAGGCAAATCCGAAAGCAATGCAGGGCGAACAGCAACGCTGTTAGAATCAGGCATGTCCAAATTATTCCGTTACCAGGGCCAGGATACGAGAAACATGCTCGACGCCATTCTTCTGGGACATGTTTTCTCGATAGTAGCGTTCAGCGGCTGCGCCAAATACAGCGAGTTGTTCGGGCGTACACCGAGCCATCTGCAACGCAGTTTCGGCAATGCTTGTCGGCGTGCAGGGTCTGGCGACCATTCCGGCACCAGCCTTCTGAATGATTTCCGCCGACTCCCCTGCCACCGCCATCAGGATTGGCTTGCCCATCGCCATGTAGGCCTGGGTCTTGGACGGCACAGTAATTGCGAATACCGGATCATCCGCCAGGTGCACCAACAATGCATCGGCTTTCGAAAGCTCGGCGCCGATGGCCTCCGGCGGAACGCTACCGCGAAACTCCACATTCTCCAAGCCCAGAGAGGCTACCTGCTCCTTGAGACGCTGGCTTTCAATTCCATCCCCTATGAAAATGAACCGGATACCTCGCTCGCCGTCCTGCTGAAGCAACTGAGCGGCCTGGATCACGCTGCCCAATGCCTGGGCAGCCCCCAGATTGCCCGCGTAGATAATATCGAAGCTGCTTGTGCCGGAGTGAGACTGATCGGAACGCTTTAACCTCGACTCATCGCACCAGTTGTAAATTCGATGAATCTTGCTCTCAGGAACTCCCTTCGCGACAAGCGTGCGCTTGTAGCCTTCTGACAGCACCACAATGGCCGACGCACGCTTGTAGACCCAGCCGACGCAGCGCTCGATCAAGCTAACTCCGCGCGGATTGCGGAGCATGCCCGTGGCAACCAGAGCCTCGGGCCAGAGATCTTGAACGTCATAGATGAATGGCCGCCGATGGATACTGCCAAGAATGGCGCAGGCAATCCCCCCCACCACCGGCGGGAAGTATGAGTAGATAACGTCCGGCTTGCGGCCGACAAACAGTGAATAGAAAAACGCCGATGCCGAAAAAGACGCATAACTCAGTAGCCGCTTGAGTGCCGAACTGCCGTGAGCCACATAGGAAGGCAAGCGAACCACACGCACCCCTTCGATGTTTTCTAACTGCATCAGGCGCATGCGATAGCCCGGGTAGATCCGGCCACCGGGGTAACTGGGGTAGGTGGTAACAACTTCGACTTCGTACCCAAGTCTGACGAGTTCCTGAACGAACGAAAGCCCCTTGATTGCATTCTCCGGGTCGAATAACTGGGTAATAAGCTGAACTCGCACGAAAACCACTCCCTCCTCACGGCAATTTGTGTCGCGTGACTAAAGCCACGCCTGATAGGTAGGTGCCACACCATCCAAACTTTTGAAACTGACACTTATTGCCAGATACCCTTCGCGAGAAAGAGCTCACAATCTCTCGCCTTCCCATACTCTCTGGTTCCAGCTCAAACTTCCCGAAATACTAATTGCCAAACTCGATCTGCCGCTCAACTTTTAGGATATCCCGCCTCCTTATCGTTTAGCGCATCGACCTCCCAGTTTGCAGACCTCTCCGAACCCATCTTTGCAGGCTGGACCAATACCTCCTTGAGGGAAGGTCAAGTGGATCTTCCGGCCAATCCAGATCGATTGAATGCGCCCGTCACCCAGCGCACGTTTCCCCTACGACCGAAAACGCTACACAAAGACGCTGGGGCGACAGGACGGCCTAGTATTTAGCGCACGGAGAGCAACAAGAAGCCCAGGCCCGCTGGCAACGAACATTGGACCGTCAAGCTGACTACTGTACCTTCCAGACATTGCGCATCACATAGTCGCGATAGCTGTGGATGATACGGACGACCTTCTCTGCCACATTCGGCATGCTGTAATCAGAGACCAGACGCAGGCTGCGCTGTTCATCGCGCCCTTGCTTTTCCAGCACAAACAGTCCTTGCATGACTCGTTCTAGATCAAGACCGACCATCATGGCGGCAGCCTCCTCCATCCCCTCAGGACGTTCATGCGCCTCGCGGATATTGAGTGCAGGGAAATTCAGGATGGACGATTCCTCGTTAATGGTACCGCTATCCGAAAGCACGGCTTTGGCAGTCAGCTGCAGCTTGTTGTAGTCTTTGAAACCAAGCGGCTTCAACAAACGCACGTTGGCATGGAACTCTACACCCAGAGCATCGACGCGTTTCTGTGTTCTGGGATGGGTCGAAATGATGACCGGATAGCCGTAATGCGCCGCCACGCCATTGAGCACATCGACTAGCTTGAGGAAGTTCTTGTCCGAGTCGACGTTCTCCTCACGGTGAGCACTGACCACGAAAAACTTTCCTGCTTCCAGCCCCAAACGCTCCAGTACGTCCGAAGCCTCGATACCATCACGGTAGTGATTGAGTACCTCGAACATTGGACTGCCTGTTTTAACGATCATGTCCGGTGGCAAGCCCTCGCGCAGCAGATAATCACGCGCAATGGTGCTGTAAGTCAGATTGATATCGGCGGTGTGATCGACAATGCGACGGTTGATTTCTTCTGGTACACGCATGTCGAAGCAGCGATTACCGGCCTCCATATGGAAGGTCGGAACCTTGCGGCGCTTGGCTGGAATCACCGCCATACAGCTATTGGTATCGCCCAGCACGAGCAGGGCTTCCGGTTTTACCTCGGCCAGTACACGGTCTACGGCAATGATCACATTACCAATAGTTTCCGCACCACTGGCGCCGGCTGCATTAAGAAAATGATCAGGTTTGCGAATGCCTAGATCCTGAAAGAAGATCTCGTTCAGCTCGTAATCGTAATTTTGACCAGTATGCACAAGCACATGCTCACAGTACTCATCCAGCTTGGCCATGACACGTGACAGGCGAATGATCTCCGGGCGGGTACCCACTACAGTTACAACTTTCAGCTTTTTCATTGCAAATCTCTGTTGAAGTGGCTTACGCCTCGGTGCCGACCGTTCGCGCATAGGTGTCCGGATGTTCACGGTCAAAAATCTCGTTGGCCCAAAGCATCACAATCATTTCTTCATCACCGACATTAGTGATGTCATGGGTCCAACCGGGTACGGTCTCGACAATTTCCGGCTGCTCTCCCGTGGTGAACAGTTCATGGAATTCACCGGTGACGATATGACGGAAACGGAAGCATGCCTCGCCCTTGATAACGAGGAACTTCTCGGTCTTGGAGTGGTGGTAATGACCACCTCGGGTAATACCAGGATGTGCAGTGAAAAAGGAAAACTGACCCGAGTCGCGAGTTTTCAGCATCTCAACGAACACACCGCGAGGATCACCATATTTCGGCACCTCATAAGTGAAGCGCTCGGGCGGCAGATAGCTGAGGTAGGTCGAGTAAAGAGCACGCACCACCCCAGTACCGACCGCCTCGGTAATCAACGTTCGACGGCTGTCTCGGAAAGTGCGCAGTTGCTCTGCCAGTTCGCCAACGGTGATGCTGTACTGCGGATCAACCGTGACGAAGGGGGTACCGACCAGCCGGCCTTCCATTACCGCAATGAAATGGGCAATCACATCATCGATATAAACCAGGGTGATGCGCGCCAGTGGGTCATTGATCTGGATAGGTAGATCGCGAGCAATGTTGTGGCAGAAGGTAGCCACCGCCGAGTTGTAGTTCGGGCGCGCCCACTTTCCGAATACATTAGGTAAACGGAAAAGGTGAACAACAGAGCCGTATCTCTTGGTCAGGTCAAGCAGTGCCTGCTCTGCGCCGCGCTTACTGCTGCCATAAGGGTTATCCAACTCTGCCTGGCTGGATGACGTGTACAACAGCGGAATTTTACGGCCACTGTTTTCGATCGCCTCACACAGCTTGCGCGTCAGATCGGCATTGCCACTTTGAAACTCCTGGGGATCTTGTGGGCGATTGACGCCAGCCAGGTGAAATACGAAGTCGACCTGTTCTACAAGGCCAACCAGCGCGTCTAGTGGATCATTTCGCGTAAAGCACAACACTTCGATATCTGGTCGCTCCGCCAGATGCGCAACAAGATTCCGACCGACAAAACCGTTGGCACCGGTGATAAGCACTTTCATCGATCATTCCTCTGGCGTAGCGTGCTCACCACGCTGGATAGCACGCATAAAATCCAACTTGAGAAGCAGATGCTGCATTCCATCGACATCAAGACGTTCGGTGTTGTGCGAGTTATAGTCTTCCATATGCGAGATCTTCTCTTCGCCTTGCTCGACAAACTTGGCGTAGTTGAGATCACGCAGATCCGGCGGTACACGATAGTAATCGCCCATGTCTTCTGCACAGGCCATCTCCTCGCGGCTAAGCAACGCTTCATACAACTTCTCGCCGTGCCGAGTGCCAATCACCTGAATGGGATGCTCAGGTTTGTCAAGCATCTGCGTGAGTGCCTTGGCCAAAGTTTCCACCGTGGCGGCCGGTGCCTTCTGCACAAACAGATCTCCGTTGTTGCCATGCTCGAAGGCGTACAACACCAGATCTACGGCATCGGCTAACGTCATCATAAAGCGCGTCATGTTCGGGTCAGTCAACGTCAAAGGCTTACCAGCACGAATCTGCTCGATAAACAGCGGGATGACCGAACCCCGCGAAGCCATGACATTACCGTAACGGGTGCCGCAGATGACTGTCTTGTCGTCATCGGCATTGCGTGACTTGGCCACCATGACTTTCTCCATCATTGCCTTTGAGATACCCATGGCGTTGATCGGATATACCGCCTTATCGGTACTCAGGCAAACCACACGCTTGACGACGTTCTGAATGGCCGCCTCCAGCACGTTCTCGGTGCCGATCACATTGGTTTTGACTGCTTCCATCGGGTGGAACTCGCAGGAAGGCACTTGCTTCAATGCCGCGGCATGAAAAATGTAATCCACGCCGCAGGTCGCATTCAGAACACTCTGGAAGTCACGAACATCCCCAATGTAGAACTTGAGCTTGGCATTGTTATAGCGCTTGCGCATATCATCTTGTTTTTTCTCATCGCGGCTGAAAATGCGGATCTCTTCGATGTCGGTATCCAAAAACCGTTTAAGCACCGCATTACCAAATGAGCCCGTACCCCCGGTTATTAGCAGTTTTTTTCCACGAAACATATAAACAACCTCGAAAAACTTAACTATTAATATTTTTAAGCAGCAGCCTGAAATTTAGCAAGCACACAAGCTAGTTCTTCAAACGAATAGACCCGCATTATCTGATCATCGGTCAAGGACGGCAGCATATACTCAACATAGCCTCTGTCCCTTGGGTCCGTCAAAACAGATATCGGTATGGAGTTATTATAAATCGCCTCAACCAAAACTGTTGACTTCCTTGCCAAACAGATCTTGTTGGATATCGAGGAATCAAAATCGCTAACGAAGGTCAGCTTATCGGCATAGTCCTTGTAATTCTCCAGGCTATCCTTGGGATGAAGCTTAACGGCGATTTCATAGCCCAGACCGAGCAAATGCCCTAGTATGGTTAGATTCACTTCGGCATCCCTGGACTCCGGAAAAAAAACTATCCCCATCACTGGGGTAATGTCCTGACGACGCGAAAACATTTGCCGAGCAACATTTTCATCATAAATAAACTTCTGCTCACCATATAAATTCGACAAGTGCTGCCGCGCATGTTCGGTTGTGCAATAGAAGATATCCCCAACCAGCCCAGCCGGGGTCTTGAAAGCATACTCGATACCATGCGGCACACATACAGAGTGCACCGCATATTTCTTGCACAGCCTTTTCTCAAGAATCGCAAATCGATCCTCTTTGTTTCCTGTGTAATACGCACAAATGCCATTCTGTTTTATCAAAAAATTCAGATAATACTCAAAGACACATTTGTGCGCGATTCTTTTTGAGAAATAATAAAGAACAAACCCCGTGAAACCCCATCCCAGCAACTTGCTGGCGTCACTCATGACGCTAAAGAAATCGCGAAATGACAGAAAAGGAACAATCAAAACAGAAAAAAATCGCTCGCGCGGACTGCCAAATGAATACATCGACGGAGCAGTGAGTTTCTTCTGAAAGATATCATCGTAGTAAAAAGCCACTTTCCGCGTTTCATTCAAGAAGCGCATCTTGTCATATGACGCAGGACTACGAATAACCGAGAACTCTTGCGTCACCTTATCCCTTCTCCCTCGCCGTGTCAGCAATACCAGTCCCGGAAGGGTCAAGGCACTCGCCACGAGCAAGAAAAAGGAAGCCACATACAAGGTAGCGCTCATAAAATAAAAAAAAATCGTGCTGATAGCGGGAACATTTAGCCTCTCAGACTTTGCCGCTGCCATATGAACCGGCCATTCGCCTTTATAGCTCTTAAACACGATCTCATCTGCACCACTTGCATTTAATATAGAAGCAACCTCCACCACTCTCAAATAAAAATGCATAAATATTTCATTTATGTAATCCGACACATAACTCACAGCGGATGCCTTGCGATTTAAAAACCCTACAAAATCTGCAGAATACAAAGCCCCCACTCCCTCAGCGCCCCCATGCAAAGCGAAAGATTCATTACAAGCGGCATACTCAATTACCTTCTTCAAACCATACCCTCTCAAAATACACTAGACCCATGCCATTCATAATTTACGGCTTATTATTCCCATACTCAAAAATATTAGACACATACTCAAAAGAACCAACTGCAAAATATAGCCCCGTCAACAAAACACCAAAATTAAACCCACCCCTCACAGAAAGGGCGTAGTACAAAAAAACAAAATACGCTAATATATTTACACGATCCCCGCCCACCAACATGACGGTCGCCACCAACGGAATAAAAAAGAGTAATACCTCAGTCTTTTTCTCTGCATAATAGAGAGCCAAGAGAAGAAAAGCCAAAACTCTCGCCAACTCCTCCACACCACGAAAACCTTCATAATAAGAATTAAATTTCGATACTAACTGAGCCGAAATAAGTGAAACTGGTATCAACAATAAAAACATTACAACTAAAAATATCTTCGAAATTTTTCCAGCAGATGCCACCCTAAAAACCTGATAGCAAAACGACCTAAAAAACAGCGAAAAATAAACAATAAAAGTTTGCGCATGCGAAATCAATGCAAAAAACGAGAACACATAAAAAAGCTTAAGCCTTTCAACATACAAAAATGACAACCCAACAAAAATAAATCCAAACTTAAGCCTCTCAGCCGAAAAGTACATGGCAATCAAATAGTAATTCGTCAACACAAGAAATGCAGAGATCACAAGAGAAGCTCTCCACTTCTGAAACACCTCAAGCGAGACCCATGCAAGAACCGCATTAGCGATCGCTATAAACAAGTCCTTTTCGAGAAAAGAGCTGGCCAACCAAGTCAAAAAGAAATGCACAAACTCTAGGGAATCTATAGTACTAGTATAATAGAGATAGCCTTCAAAAAGAGACAACCCCGCTAGACCATCATAGATCTTCCTATAATGGACCTGATCCCCCAGAACATAAAACGGCCCTATATATAAACTCCCCAAAAAAACAACACAAACCACAAGAGCTCGAACAATAAAAAACAAGGCTCTATTTGCTGCAACTAAATCGCTACGCACATCAATTCTTGCAACCATTAAATGCAAACACCAAGCTTCTCAAGCACATAATCCGCTTCACTGAAATTGAACGCTGACTCTGACCAGCCGCTAACAAAGGCGAAATCTAGCCCCGCGCGCTTAGCCGACTCATAATCGTATTGACTATCCCCAAAAAAGATTCCTGGCCTTACTATATTTCCTTTCTCAAGCTCTCGCGCCAATATTATATCTTTATTGTCTGGACTGCCAAAAATTCCACCATCAAACAGATGATCAAGATTACGCCTCAAAAAAACCCTTCGTAGCTCCTCTTGATCACCACCAGATACAATCAACCAACGACCATTAGTATACTTTTCACGCAACCGATATAGCCCTTGCGCCACCTCACAGTTCAATAAGCCTTGCCAAACACTTTCCGCATAGACGACCAGCAAACCGTCCAATTCAGCTTTATCAATATCAGTCCGCCCCACTACCTCTTGCAAAAATAACTCAAACTTCTTATAGCGCGATATTCCACCATGACTGACATGATAGTCCACTAACGCTTGAGCCGCAGATTCGCCATAGGGCAATGCCGCTTTGTAAAATGCTTGTGTTTTGACCTTGTTAGAGTCCAAAATCACACCATCACAATCAAAAACCAGAGTTTGGTATTGATTGATATCTAAATCCTTCATTGCATTACTCTTCGCAATTCATCTTCAACGACAAGGACATCCTCAGGTATATCCACAGCCAAGCTACCCGGTTGAGTCTCGACCATGCGGATTGGAGTGCCCCACTCTAGAAAACGAAGGATCTCAATATCCTCACTTTGCTCCAGAGTGCTTTTTCGTCCAAACTGGCCATACCTCAACAAATCCTCTCGGCTAAAGGCATAGATACACACCTGTTTGAAGTAAGTGTCAGGCCGGTTCTCCTTACTCTTGAAGCCGGGTATCGCCAAGCGTGACATATACACCAAGCGGTGGTCTTCAGTAAAAATGACTTTGGGTATATTTACGCTCTGCGGATCTTCTGCAGGACCTAATGGACAGTAACCATTGATCACGTCTTTCGGATGCTGTTTTTTAAACTCCAACACTTTCAAAATATCTTGAGGATCAAGCAATGGCTCGTCCCCTTGCACGTTCAGATATATATCCGCATCAATTTTAGCGGCAGCTTCAGCCAAGCGATCGGTGCCTGTAAGGGCTTTATCGCTGGTCATAATCGCGTTAAAACCAGCTGCCTCTACAACATCGGCGATACGCTGATCTTCAGTCGCAATGTAAACATCCTGTATAGGTAGTGCTTTTGCGCAAAGCTCTGCCACCCAGAGAATCATAGGTTTGCCCAGAAGCGGTACTAACGGCTTACCAGGAAAGCGTGAAGACTTGAAACGTGCCGGAATGATGATGACAGTTCTCATGCGTACGAACTCTAGACTAGGCGTTAAGTGAATAGACGGAGGTGCTGGCCAACTCGTATAACGTCGGTGTAATGGCTAACAGCGGCAGAGCTCCCTTCGCGTTTTGGTAGACATGAAAGATCTTGTCTGCTTCCTGCCGGCGAGGATCATCCGCACCGTACCCATCAAAACCAGCCAGATAAATTGATTTACCCTGGCCACTTGTAGCAATCGCCAAGGCGTAGGCAATCACAAGCGACGTTGGCAGTTCGGCATGGCTTTGATGAAAGGCGAACGCTTCGGGCTGGACGCTCAGGCCAAAGTCCAGCAATTGCTTACCCGCCAAGGCCGCCCGCACATCTCCTGGTAGCATCGAAGCAGGGGTCGCCAGTGGCTGCGGCAGACGCCCATGCTCATCACAATCCGCAAGCAGGCGGACCGGGTGGCAAGCTGCACGAATGTCTATAAGCTCATCGTCCAGACTTTTTTGCGTGTTCAGTGCAATGACAAATGGCTTTTGCTGCCGAATAAAGCTTTCCAGTGCAGGGCGGTGTGCCTGTACTCCGGGCCCCGTCCCCAATATCAGCACATCACGACCCTTGATCATGTCCGTCGGGTTCCAGCTGCCTCTCGGTTCGCCCCGGTAGAAGTGGCGTGCAGCCTCTAACGTAGACAGGTTGAACTTCTTGCCACCTTCAGTTTTCAGGTAGTCGATTACCGCAAGTATATCTTCCTCGCTGTAGCGACTGTCGCCAAGCATTTCCTGAATATAGGAGGGATGGATACCGTGCTTGCCGGCCAAGTAGTAGTACGGGTTACTGCCCCAACCGTAATAGGTCTGCATCGATTGGAAGTGCTTACGTATTACGCCTAACAAGGGGGTGATATTGGTTGTTGTACTACGCTGGGCCTCAAGGGCGAGCACCAAGTATTCGGTTTTAACATTACCGGGGCCGCGCCCCATGCCTGTTACGGTGCCATCGACCCAGGTCACACCGGCCTCAACCGCGGCGACAGAGTTTGCAAGTGCCTGTCCCATATTGTCGTGGGTATGAATGCCCAGAGGACCAGACCAGCCCGCTTTAAAGGCCTCCACCACCTGACGCGTATGCGCCGGATTCATGCTACCCATGGAGTCAGCGAAGTAGAGTACGTCGAGCGGATAATCACTCGCCGTTTTTGCCAATTGCGTGATTTCTTCAAGCGCCCGGTCTGCCACTTGCATAAGATTGAAACCGACTCTATAACCTTGCTCTTTTAACCACGTGGCGGCAGGCAAGGATCTTTCAAACTCATGCACATGGCAGGCGATACGTACGAGCGTGACAGGTGATTCACTTGCCGGGGCGAACAAACGTTGCAGTCTTGTTTCCAGCGCCTCTTGGTGGCCTACTATTTCGCTGGCATTGATCATGACCCCCAGTTTCAGGCCTTGCGGAATCGACAAGCTGCGAATGAAGCTATCGGTAGTGTAGGCACAACCACCTTTGAAGCCGTCTCGATTAAGCGAACGTAGCCCCAGCTCGACATAGTCCGTGCCGATGCTAAGCATGGCCTGAAGATAGTCCTCAATCAATTTTTGAGAAAAATCCCAGGAATTGTAGTAGCCACCATCACGCAGGGTACAGTCGAGAAGCACGATAGGTTTCATCAGAATAATTACCTCAGCTGAATGGGTGACCGAACATTGCCCTATGCTTAATCTTGAGCAGTGATTTCAGATCTTGATCAAACCAGTCCATCATATAGTTTGCGAAAAACGTGCAGACCAAGGTTGCAATTGCAGCCCCCTTGACCCCATAAACAGGAATAAGCAAAAGATTTAGACCGACATTAAGCACAGCTGCAAGAGCAGTTCGCAGAGCGAACTTTTTCTCCATTTTTTCAACGTTTAAATAACGCGCCGAAACAGAACCCATCGCGGCAAAAACAGCCGTCCACATGACGATATCCACAACCGGTGCAGACTCTCTATACTCTTCACCAAATGCCAGAACCATCAGGTGCTCACTTATCAGAGAAACGACAACGGCAGCCAGAACGCTCATCCAAATGACCAATCTGAACAGCTGCGTCAGTCTTTTATGATAATTACCCTCGTCACCCTGCTTCAGCTTCACTATTGCAGGTAAAAGTGAAACAGTAATAACAGCCGTCACGATCGCCCAAGCTTCATATATTCTTACCGCCGCAGAATATATGCCGACCTCATGCAAACCAAGCATATTTCTAATCATCACCTGATCAATTCGCATATACACTTGAATTGCAACAGCTCCGAGCACCAGCGGCCAGGCGCTCTTCAACATCTGCTTCGCTTGTTGCCCGCAAAAAAACTTAAAAAAACTGATATTCCTGTTACCAATTGCCGCAACAATGAATATTACCGCCAACACCACATGATCCATTAGAAATGCGCAAACAAACCAGATCAAATCCGCCTGAACAAAAACCAAGTACAATTTAGCTATTGACATCAAAAACAATGCTATCGACTTGCAGATCGCAGAATACTTGGCCTTCACTTGCGACTGAAAATAAAAATCCACAACCAGAAAAGAACAAAAAATTGTACCAACCGCAATAATACTAGCGTAAATTTTTACGCTCACAATTTCTCCCGTGCTCCATACCACGATGCCAACCAGCAGATAGCAAAATAAAGCAGCAACAAACATCATCCAAAAGGCAGTACCCATTAACATCTGTTTTCTTTCTGGAGTACTGACTAGCTCGCGCACAAGAATAGCATCCATCCCTAAGCGAGAGATGGCGATCATGAACGTCGAAATAGCTAAAATATAACTCAGCACCCCAAACTGCTCAGGTCCAAGGTAGCGTGCAATATAAATACCAACAAATACACCTGAGAGAATACGCAGAAACTGCTCAGCCATCATCCAGGACGAATTTATAAAGTAACGTTTAAACGTACTATTTTTTTTGACCTGCATATTTTAAATCACTTCCCATCCACACCCATTATTGCAGCAGTCAACAACCTAAGACGCCAGTAATATTCAAGCCACTCCAAAAACAGACATCACACTGACCAAACCTGAGGCGCACTTACAGTAAAAAACCCTGTGAAACATATTGGCAACTCAGAGAAAAAACCAATTTCACTTTATATTCCCACCCAGCTTCCACCCTTAACTCCTCACCGTGACAGTTAGCTTTACCGATCGTTATGTTAGCGCCTAATTTACCGAGAATAATGATCGCCAGACGGTGCTCTTCATTTATGTAGCACTTACGTTGCGCAGAAGATGATTGTTCCTTAGCCCTCGACTCGCCATGCACGATCCGCACCTCAGACGGCCCTCCCGCCTCCGCATAACAAAATTCACCAGCTCCTTCTGGTCCGCATGGGCCGAATGGCCATCTATGGTATGGATTCGAGCTCGAATGTCATAGCGTTGCCCGTCCAGATCTGCATAGCCGTCACGCGGGCAATAAGGCCGGGGGTGTCGCCTTGAGCCTAGCCAACGAGCAGAGCGTTGTGCCGCGGGTCGCGCGAGCATGGATTTCAAGTAATTGACGATTCGACCGCTGCGGCATATTCCGTTCCCTGCAATGACGATGGCCGGACGAGTGGTTTCCGTGCTCCACGCGCTGCAGCGCTTCGTTATCCCACAAGGACTCCTTCTGCTCGCGACTGAGGCCACGCTTGAAGGCATACTCCAGCACGATGGACAGCAGCTTGGCGGAGGGTTCACTGCAGAGTATCGGCCCCTTGAAACCAGCAGATGGGGCATGAATCCGACGTGGTCGATTTGCACGTAACTGGCGACCAGGGCCTTGATCGTATCCAGGGAAAACGCAATGGCCAGGTGTTCAGCAACGGATTTGCCTTCGGCCGAGGTTTCCGCCACCTGAAATAGCCCGCCTTCGATCAGCAGACAGTGCTCGGCGTCCATCAGCAGTTGGTGGCAGGAGCCGATGACGCCGTCCTTAGCGCCGTGGTGCTGGATGTCGGGGTAATTCATGTGGTCGCCCCCTGTTAGTCCGTTAACGATGCCGGCGGGTGGATCGGTGCCGGGATTCATCCCTGGTTTATGGCGGCGTGTTCGCTTCGATAGCGGCCACCCTGCTTGTTTCTGGATCTGCCATTACACTGCCTGTGTTTGGACTTTGCTGCGCCTGTCGTGCTCGCGTAGCAGCATGCTACTCGAACGGCTACAGGCGGACCGTTCGCTACGCTCCTAAGTCCACCGGGCTATCACTTTCTGGTGCGTCTTGGCGCCTGTTGACGGATCGCCAGCACGCTGGCTTCTACACAGCTTGCTGCTCGACAGCGCAGCGCCGAAGACGGGGACGCCTGGTTATATGCCGACTCTCATACAGCGTTAGCCAGGGCAAAAGCGTCGGGTTTACGGCGCAGGATATTGCGCAACAGGGCGATAAATAGGCCGAGCACTCCCCCGAGCACCAGACCCAATACCAGGATCAGCGCTTTCTTGGGCTTGATCGGTTTCAGGGGTTCGACGGCGACCTGATCGATCGTTACCAACTTGAGATCGGCAACATCGAACTGCAGGTTACGCAGGCGGGTAGACTCTTCACGCCAGGTGGCCAGGTCTTTGAGGAACAGGTCTTCGTTTTCGCGCTGTTTGAGCACTTCGACCTGACGGTTATGCGTCAACAGTTGCAGTTCCTTGGCGATCTGCGCAATGCGCGGCTCGGTGAAGTCGTCGGAGCGGCGCTGTAGCAAGGCGTTGCGCTCAGCCTCTAGGGCTTCGCTGCCCATGAAATAGAGCGGTACCTGTTGGTTGTTGACTTCGGTACGAATCACGCTGCCTTGCGCTACGCGCTCGCCCTCGCCCAGCGCGGAGGGTGTGGTGGGTTTGCCGATACCCAGCGCCTTGGCTATACGGATCGCCTCATCGAGTTGCGCGATGCGGTTATCGCGGCGAGCCTTGAGCTGCTGACGCAGGGCCTTGAGTTCGTCTTGCAACTGCGCACGCTTGAGGCTGTCGGCTTCGAGCAGCTTGGCGACCCTGGCTTCCTTGCTAGCTTCATAGTTGGCGCGGGCCGCAGCCATCTTCAAATCGAGTTGGTTCAGACGGTTCTGGATCACCGTTTGCAAATCGGCAGCGATCCGCCCGCGCTCCGCTTGGATGGCGTGCTCGACCAAGCCATTGATCAGAGCGACGCCATTGACATCCGCCGGATACGTCAGCTGGATGCCAACATAAGCGCTGAGGTTGTCGGTTTTTTTCGGGTCGGGCTGGAGCATCTTGAAAGCCTCCCGATTGAAACTTTCGAAGGTCTGCTCGAGGCTGCGATTGGGCTGGCGCAGGGCCTCGAACAAACCCTGGTTGGCGCGGAAGAATTCCAGGCGGCTGTCATAGGACTCCAAAGCCACCCCAACACGCTGCATGGCCTGCTCAGGCTTCAACTCGTAAACACCAGTGCGGTTCAGGGCGTCGAGGTCCTTGAGCCCCGCAGGGCGCAGAACGCTTTGCACCTGGTATTCCGGGGTGGCCAGGAAGGCGTAGGCCGCCGCGACCAAACCGACCAGCAGAGCGACCAAGACAACCAGCCGCTTCTGCTCCCAAAGCGAATGAAATAACGCGGCTAGGTCGATTTCGTCGCTGGCGGCTTGCTGTATGGCGGGGGAGATTGCATTCACGGCTTGAGGTCCATCTTCCAAAAAGTGTGCCACTGATACACCAGCGAGGGACAACGATCCTTGGCAACACGTTGTTATCCTCTTCTGCCATGGACCGCTCACCCTGGAGCGCACGGCATAGCGGGCATATGCCCACCCCCGCCAGTAAAGACTGGGCAGCATTTTGCCTACGTCGTATTACATTACAAGCCTTGACAACCAGCTGGCAGCTACAGGCAGACGGACGGGAACTTTTTGGTATGCATCATGTCCCCGCACTGCGCACATTGACGCCTTGGTCCACTGGCAAGTGGCAAGGTTCGTGATGCGTGCTGCAGGTGGTGCCCCATCACCGCCTACCGAGCATCAACTCTCGTTCTGCCACTAAGATGGATGAGTTTTTCAGCGCTGCAGCCTTTAGGCTGGCAGGAGACCATCCAACGCTCGTTAAGCAGGGAAAGTCTCCCGGCACCCGCGAGTAAAATGCCCTATGAGAGCTACCGCTTAGCGTGTGCAATGGCTACGCCTGCATTAAGTGTGGCAGCACCTGCATTGCCTGTAGAAGCTGGCTTGCCAGCGAATGGCCCCGTTTCGCTAGCTAGCTCCTTCAACGCTCCTGGACCGATGGTCGATTCTGACAACTGCTAACGCAGACACAGCTTATGAGTTCGACGGTAAAAACGGCAGGGATACTGGCGTTGGTCCATACGAGTCGACAGCGGCCTCTTGTCCTAGGGTTTGTCGGTTTGTCTGGGGCGCAGCAGGTTGCGTAGCAACGCTGCGAAGACGCCGAGCATCAGGCCACCGACACCACCCAAGCCGATGACCAGAGCCTTCTTCGGTTTGACCGCCCTGAGCGGTTCAAGCGCTAGTTGGTCCAGCCGGACCAACTGCAGTGTGCTGGTATCGAACTTGATACCTTTGAGTTGCGCCGCCTCCTCCCGCCATTGCGCCAAATCCTTGAGGTACAGATCTTCATTCTTGCGTTGCTCAAGGACTTCCACCTGCCGATTGCGGCTCAGCAGGGCCAGCTCCTTCTCGATCTCGGCTATTCGCGGCTCGCTGAAATCGTCGGAGCGGCGTTCGCTGAGGGCCTGCCGTTCGGCCTTCAGTGCATCTACGCCCATGAAGTACAGCGGAATTTCACGACTGTTGACTTCGGTGCGCACGACCTGCCCCTGGCGCTGTGCGTCGGCCATGGCCGAGGGAGTGGTGGGTTTGCGAATGCCCAGCGACTCGGCTATCTGCATGGCTTCGTCAAGGCTTTTGATGCGGTTCTCACGGCGCGTTTTCAATTCGCTGCGCAGGGCCTGCAACTCGTCCTGCAATTGCGCCCGGCGCAAGGCATCCAGCTCGAGCAGTCCGGCAATTTGCGCCTGCTTGCTCGCCTCGTAGCTGGCCCGTGCCGCCTCAATCTTCTGCTCGAGGGCAAACAAGCGGTTGGCTATCAGCACCTTCAGGTCGGTGGCTATTCGCGCCCGCTCGTCCTCCAGCACGGAGGCGACCAGGCCATTGACTACCGCCACGCCATCTACCCCCCTGGGGTAAGTCAGCGATACACCGACGAACTCGCTCAGGCTATTGGGTTTCTTCGGGTCGACCTGCAACATGGTGAACGCCGAGCGGTTGAACTCCTCGAAGACCTGCTCCAGCGAGCGCCCAGGCTCGGCCAGACCAGTGAATAGCTGTTGGTTCTCACGGAAGAACTTGAGGCGGTTCTCGTAGGAAGAGAGCCCTGCTCCGACACGACCCAATGCTTCGGCTGGCGTCAGTTCATAGACGCCCGTGCCATTCAATTCATCAAGGCTACCGCGATCCACCGGGCGCAGCACGCTCTGCACCTGGTAGTGCGGTGTCGCCAGGAAGGCATAAGCACATGCACCCAGGGTGACCAGGCAGGCAATGGCTAGAATCAGGTACTTTTGCTGGAAAAGTGATCGAAACAGTTCGACCAGATCGATTTCATCATTTTTATAGGTGGATTGCTGCAGTTGGTCAGGCATAGGTTGGTTGGGGTCCGTCTAAACACAGGTCTATCGCATGGCATGCGATCACTTTTAAGTTCCCTCCCGGAGCGCCCTGCCCCTCTGTGCAGGCAGCAGGCCCATTCCTTGTACCCAGCGGGGTGTGACAGTCGTCTGGACGATTTGTTCAGCGCAGCGGGAGTTAAGGGAAGCAGCAAGCCTAACGAACGAACGCCGCCTGGCGATGCGGTCGGCCAGACTACCGCGACGATTCGCCGGCAAGCCGGCTCCTACGCGAGCGGTGCTCAGCATCAGCAGTTGATGGATGCAGAACCAATATAATGCGAAATGGGGCGACAAGCGCCCCATTTCTCGGTTACTTACATCTGGTTTCTACTGCCGGCGGCCTCTCTATACCGCGAGGGTGAAATCTGTTTGGGTGATGGTAGTGGCATCCGCCACGCCCACCAGGGTGATGCTGTTGGCGCCGATGGTGACCCGGGTGTCCGCCCCGACATCGGTGATCGCCACGTTCGCCGCGAAGGTGGCTGCGGTGATGCCCAACGAGGCGATGTTCAGCAGGTCCTGGCCGCCGCCCGGGTTGGCATCGAAGCCCTGGATGCGGTCCTGGCCAAAGCCCACCCCAAAGACAAAGGTATCGTTGCCCAATCCGCCAATCAGGGTGTCATTGCCAGCACCACCGGTGAGACGGTCATTACCAGCACCACCCTGGACAGTGTTATCGAGGCCGTTACCCGTACCAGTGAAGTTGCCGTTGCCACCAAAGAACAGGTTCTCGACATTGACACCCAAGGTGTAACTGGCCAACGAGGTCCACACGGTATCAACGCCTTGTCCAGTAAGCTCAGCCACTACATCGCCGGCGTTAGTAACTGCATACGTATCGTCAGCTGCGCCGCCAGACATGCTGTCGTTTCCAGTACCACCAATCAGAATGTCATTACCAACACCACCAATAAGTGCATCGTTACCCGCAGCACCATTGAGACGGTCATTCCCCGCACCTCCCTGGACGGTGTTATTGAGACCGTTCCCCGTGCCAGTGAAGTCGCCACTGCCGCCGTACAACAGGTTTTCCACATTGGCGCCCAGGGTGTAGCTGGCCAGCGAGGTCCAGACGCTGTCCGTGCCCTGCCCGGCCTGTTCCACCACTCGGTCACCGGTATCGGTTACCGCGTAGATATCATTACCCAGCCGGCCTCGCATCGTGTCGTTACCGGCGCCGCCGATCAGGGTGTCATTCCCCGCACCACCCTGGAGGGTGTTATTGAGACCGTTACCCGTGCCAGTGAAGTTGCCACTACCGCCATACAACAGGTTTTCCACATTGGCGCCCAGGGTGTAACTGGCCAGTGAAGTCCACACACTGTCCGTGCCCTCCCCAGCCAGCTCAACCACGCTGTCGCCAGCATCGGTCACTGCATAAGTATCGTTGCCGAGCCCACCCGCCATCGCGTCATTTCCGACACCACCATTGAGCACGTCATCCCCCGCCCCGCCATCGAGCGTGTCGTTGCCGTCCCCACCGTTGAGCTGGTCATTGCCCAGGTCGCCGAACAGTGTGTCGTTGCCAGCCAGGCCGTTGAGGATGTCGTCGCCGCCACCACCATTGGCCACATCGTCGCCCGCCGTGCCGGTGAAGGTCTCACCCGCCAGGCCGCCGATGAACGCCACACCTACCGCTGCGGTCACCGCCGAGTTCACCGTGTTGCTGAAACCGCCGTCATCGACATAGGTGGTCACCACCCGCAGGAAGCGGCCCGCCAGGGTCGCATCCGGGGTGAAGATGGCCGTGGTGGCGCCAGCGATATTGGCGAAGTCCACCCCGTTGAGCGACGACTGCCACTGGAAGCTGAACACCGAAGTCGTCGTGCCATCGGCATCGGCGATGGTGCCGCGCGTGGCAGTCAGGGCCTGCCCCACCAGCGGCGTGGTATCGCTGATCAGCGGCGCACCGGTCGGCGCATCGTTTGACGGAGTCCCCGAAACCAGCGCCGTGCCAGCCGAGTAGACGGTCTCCAGCACACCATTGCGGTCCCTGTAGATGGCCTTCAGACGCAGCGACTGGCCTGCCAGGTCGGCGGTGACCCGGAAGGTCGGACCTGCCGCCACATCAGCGTCGCCACCAGCATTCAGCGTCTCGATATCGACGAACACGCCGTCGCCATCATCTACCTGCCAGTAGTAGGCCACCGGCCCGGTGATGGTGCCGCCGGCATTGTCGGCATCGGTCACGCCGGCAATGGAGGCCCGCAGCAGGGTACCGACTTCTGGAGTCGCATCATTGATTGTCGCCAGCCCGCTTGGTCCGTTGTTCAGGCCGGGAACCGCCGGCAGGGCCTGGTCAGCGAACTGCAGGCGCTCGATGCCGGTCAGGCGGTCGATGCCATCGCGGCCATCCACCGTGTCGGTCACGGTAATGATGTCATCCGAGAAGTCCAGCGTGGTGCCTCGGTTGTCGATGCTGACCTGGTATTCGTCGAAGTTGCCGGTGAACACTGCGGTGTCGTAGTTGAAGCCGGTGCCATTGACGAGTTCGCGGACAATGACCATCTGCCCCGGATTCACCAGGCCGGACAGAGCCGCCGACGCCAGGGTCAGGTTGGCCGCAGTACCTGCCAATGCCCCGGATTTGTTGGTGATCACGCCGGTGAGGCTGCTGGCGGTACCGATCTCGACACCTGCTCCGTCACGGATGCTGATGCGCGCATTCAGCGACTTGTCGCCATCGATCAGGTCGTCGCCACCACCGCCGATGAGCAGGTCACTGCCATTGCCACCGAGGATGATGTTGCCAGCCGCGAACGAGGTCACCCCGGCGCCGAGGAACTCCTGCATCCCGGAGATCAGCGCGATGTTGGTCAGCGCGCTGCCGGTGGCTCCACCGTGAGTGGCCATGATTACGGCATCGGCGTCGTCGCCGCGCAGCATATCGCTGAACCTGGAACCGGACAGGCCTTCGGTGGACTCGAAGCGCGACAGCACCGACGCCACGGACGGCGCGATGGGCGCTTCGTTGAAGGCGCGCAGGCGCATGTCGACGTTGACGCCCGCCGGGTCGTCGCGGAACACCGCCCAGTCGAAGCCCGACATCCCGACATAGCGGTCACCTTCCCCGCCATTGCCCATCATGATGTCGTCACCGCCTTCACCATCCATCCGGTCGATGATCCCGAACTCGCCGTAGAAGACGTCGTGGCCGATGATCGGGTCGCTGGCGAAGGGGTCGAAGTTGTCGCCCGCGGCGCCGTCGGCCATGCCGTGCTGGATCCAGTCGTCACCTTCATTGCCGAAGCTGAACTCATTGGCACGGCCGGCCAGGATGAAGTCGTTACCGACACCACCGAAGAATTCCGACTCGTCCTCGAGTTTGATCATGAAGTCGTTGCCGAACCCGCCGATAATCAGGTCCACGCCGTTGCCACTGTGGAGGACGTCGTTGCCCTCGCCGCCCTGGATGTTATCGTCGCCGCCCCGGTCGGTAATGATGTCGTCGCCGGCACCACCGAACAGGAAGTCATTGCCGTCGCCACCTTCCAGTCGGTCGTTGCCGGCGTCGCCGTGCAGGGTGTCGTCACCGATGCTGGAAATCAGCCTGTCGTTGCCGGCAGTGCCGCCCAGCACAACGTGGTCCTCGCCGCGATAGACCAGCAGGCCGTCCCCGCGGCCGACCAGCGGCAGCAAGGGGTTGGTCCCGGTCGGATCATCGCGACCGGTGAGACCGAGGCCGGTGTGCTGCGCAGCCTGGTTCACCTCGAGGGTGAAGGCCGGGGTCGAGAAGATATCCCCCGGCAGGTGCAACGCGTCGGTATTGGCCATCACCAGCTTGGCGAACGAGTTGTTCTCCAGCTCAGTGAGGAAGTTCAGGCCGGCGGTTCGTTCCAGGTAGTAGAAGCGGTCGCCGTCCTGGAGTTTCTCCATCTGGTTCTCGAACACGAAGTTGAAGGTCGAACCCAGCAGGCCGCCGAAGGGCATCTGCCGCTCGGCCAGGCCGCCGATCCACAGGTCGATGTCATTCACCCCAGTAGTGGCTGCCGGCCCGTTGAGGAAGGCCAGACGGTCCGCCGGAGCGCCATCTCCACCGAATACCAGAAGCACGGCGGCGGCGCGCTTGTCCGCCATGGTCGTGGCGCCGGTGATGCTGGCGTGGGTGCCATAGGCGGCAATGAAGTTCACCACCGACTCCTGGTGCTTCAGGTTCGTCGCGAAGTCGAGCCAGCTCGTATAGGGCTTGAGCTGGGTATCGCCGGTTGCGTTGAAGAACTCCTGGCGCGCCATGTTCAGGGTGGGAACGCCGGTGTCACGACCGCGGGCCAGATTGATGCTCGGCAAGTCCAACGGCAAACCCAGCAGGTTGTTGCGCAGGGCCTCGGTGACGAACTCGTCAATCTCGTTGCCCTGTTGCCGGGTCATGCCGCGGACTATGGCGCCTGCCGCCTGGTCGGCGGACACCTGGACCGTGCCTCCCGCGCCATCGCTCAACGAATTGAACGCAAGCGGGTTGAGGAAGGCGGTGATCAGACCCATGGAGCTGTCATTGGCGAAGGTCGGATCGAAGCGGTCCACGGTTTCGGTCAGCATCGAGTGGCCGAAGCGGTAAACGACGTGGGCGAACTCGGCGACTATGGCCGGGTTGATGTTCGTGTCGTAGACCTGGGTCGGCGCGAAGAACACGTCCACCTGCGGCTGCACCTTGCGCGCGAACTCCTCGAACACCAGGTGCTGGTACTGCATTTCAGTGGTGAAGCGCGCGGCCTGGAACAGCCGCTCACCATCCCAGACACCGGGTGACAGCTGCCACTCGGCGATGAAGTTCGCGTCATTGCTGGCCAGCACGACTGCCTTGATGTGCTCGACCATGCGGTTGTGCTCCGCGTGGAACACGTGGTGCACCGCGGTCAGGCCGATGTTCTCGTTGCCACGGCCATCGCCGGTAATGAAGTGCTCGTTGAGCAGCTCATCATCGTAGAACCCCACTGGAGGCGGCGAGTTCGGCGCGTTGACGGCGCCGTCCGTGTCCGCCTGCAGCGCCTGGTTCGGCGTGTTCGGGTTGCCATCATGGTCGCCGAACGGATTGGCCGAATGCGCGATGTCATCGAGGAAGGCGTGCCCGGTACGACCGGCCAGCGATGCGTCGATGGGCGCGGCGGGCGTGCCGGATTGCAGGCCGCCGGCCGTGACGATCTGTGCGAACCCGGTGTCCGGATCGGGGATGAACTTGCCATAGGCATCCGTCGCCAGCAGCGGGAGGTTGAGCAGATCCTGGTCGTCCAGTTGGATGCCCAGCATGGCCTGGGCCTGCGCCTTGACGTCAGCCCAGGTGGGCAGGCCGCCGGACGAGCCGTCGGGGTTGGTGCCGTCCAGCATGCGCCCAGTGGCGACCGGCCGACCGTTGGCATCCAGCACGTATTCGCGCAGGAACACCTGGTGCGACGGGTGCGAGGTGTAGGTCTGGTTCTGGTCGACGAAGGGCGTGGTCTGGTTCACATGGACATGGATGTCGTCCGAAGTACCAAGCTGCCCGTCAGTACCGGCCTGCACCGCCGTGGTGGAAGCACGGGTCATGACCATGAAGGCGTTCTGCGGCAACACCTCGTCACCGTTGCCGGCAATGCCGTCGCGTCCGTGGGTGATCAGCGGGTCGTCAGGCTGCAGCGGAATGAACACCAGGCCGTTACCGCCCTTGCTCACCAGGTCCAGGCCATGGTCGAAGAACTGGCCGAACAGGGTGAACCAGGAGTTGAAGCCCGCCGACAACCCCTCGTCCGGCGCGGTATTGGGGATGAACAGCGGCTGGCCGCGCGGAATCTCGATGCCATTGCCATCGAGGATCCTCGGCGTGCCATCGGCGTTGAACAACGGGACACCCGCGGCATCGACTACCCGTGTGCCAAGCCCGCCATCGAGGAAGGCCTGCACGGCTGCCGGGTTGGTGATGGTCTGGTCGGCCACCAGGTTGCTGATGGTGCGCGGGTCGCTGTCCACCACGCTGCCGCCTGGACCGGACGTGGCGTAGTTGGTGTTGTTGACGCCAGCGAAGGGAGCCTCGTCGTTTTCATTACGGAAGAACTGATCCAGCAAGTTCGGGAACGGCTGGTCGGCCGCGCCGAAGTCCTCCTGCCCCGGAACCAGGTTGTTGAAGCTGCCATCCACCGTCCGCAGGCCAAATGCGCCACGGGTGTTCGGCAGGATGTCCAGCAGGCTTTCGCCGGCAGCATGGCGTTCGGAAATCTTGATCTGGTCGAGGATGAACTGCAGGTCCCCACGGATCAGATGTACACCGCCATTGATGGGCTCGGTCGGGCTTTCGACCGGAATTGCCGCTGGCGTGGTCGGCACCACCACGCCCGCCACATTAGCGGTCGGTGCGGAGAACGCGGTTTCCAGGACGCCGTCATCGTCCTGATAGATCGCCTTCACGCGGATCGCCAGGCCGTCCTGTTCGGCAGTGACGCGGAAGGTGCCGCGGGCGGCTGTCGACGGTACGTCGCCACCTTCGGTGACGATGTCCTGGAAGATGCCTGAGCCAGCGAGTGTCTCGACCTGCCAGATGAAGGTGATCGGCCGACCGTTGAGGGTGCCGCCATCGATGTCGGCGTCGGTGACTCCGGCCACCGAGGCTCTCAGCAATTGACCGATTGACGGCGTGTTGTCCACCTGGCCGCTGGTGGCATCAAGGATGCTCAGTTGGCCGGTGGGCAGGCTGTTGGCACCACTGAGGACCACCGTCTGATCGGCGAACTGCAACCGCTCGATGTTCAGCAGGGTGTCCGAGCCCTCGGTGCCGACGTTGTCGGTGACCGTGGTCACGCCACCCACCGTGGTGACGGTGTAGTTGGCCAGGTTGCCGCCGAATACCGCGGTATCGATGCTGTCATCGGTATCGAGGATCTCGCGGACGATGCTCAGCTGGCTCGGGTTGATTTCGCCCGAGAGCATGCGCGGGATCAGTTCCTGGATGGAGAGCACGCTTGTCACGTTGGCGTTGCCGGTGACCTGTACCCGCACATTGAGCCAGCGGTCGCCGTCGATCAGGTCGTTGCCGCCGCGACCTTCGATGATGTCGCTGCCCGCACCGCCCAGCAGGATATTGCCGGCACTGAAGGACACAACGCCAGGCCCGAAGGCTTCGTCGAGCAGGGCCTGCAGTCCGTTGACCAGGGCGATGTTGGTCAGGGTGCTGCCGAGTTCACCATCGGTGGGAATGGTGGTGGCATCGGAGTGATCGCCCTTGAGGATGTCGCTGAAAGAGGAACCCGACAGCCCTTCGACTTCCGCGAAGCGGTCGAGCAGGCCAGCGTTGGAGGCAGGGACCGGTGGTTCCACCAGGTCGTTGACCATCAGGTCGACATTGACGCCGCGCGGATCGCCACGGTAGGTGGCCCAGTCCCAGCCGGACATGCCGTCGAAGTGGTCGGAACCTTCGGAGCCGACCATGATGTCGTCGCCGCCCTCGCCTATCACCTCGTCGAAGCCGCCGCCACCAACGAAGACGTCGTTACCCGGAACCTCATCGCGGGCGAACGGCGAGAAGTTGTCGCCGGGCGCACCGTCCTGGGTGCCGATCTCGATCCAGTCGTCGCCTTCGTTACCCGCAGTCTGCAGGTTGCCTTTGGCGCCATAGATGAAGTCGTTACCGGTACCGCCGAAGGTTTCCGAAACGTCTTCGCCAGTGATGATGAAGTCGCTGCCGCCTCCGCCGAGGATCAGGTTGAAGCCGTTGCCGGCCTGGATGACGTCGTTGCCCTCGCCACCCTTGATGTTATCGTCGCCGCCCAGGTCAGTGATGATGTCGTCGCCGGCACCGCCATCGAGGTTATCGACGCCGTCGCCGCCTTCCAGGCGGTCATTGCCTAAATCACCCCAGAGGGTGTCGTCGCCGATGCTGGCAATCAGGATGTCGTCGCCGGCTGTGCCGCCGAGCACCACATGGTCTTCGCCGGTGTAGCGCAGGTAGTTGGTGTCCGGTCCGGCGGTGTCCGGGTTGTCGCGGACCACCAGGGCCAGCAGCGGATTGTCGCCCAGCGGGTCATCGCGGCCGGTGGCACCCAATCCGGTGTGCTGCGCCAGCTGATTGACTTCGAGAATCCATGCCGGCGTGGAGAAGATATCCGCCGGCAGCCGGGTGATATCGGTGTTCTCCATCACCATCTTGGCAAAGGAGTTGTTCTCCATCTCGGTGAGGAAATTCAGCCCCGCCAGGCGGCTCAGGTAGTAGAAGCGGTCGCCGTTCTGCAGCGCCTCCAGCTGGGTCTCGAAGACGAAGTTGAAAGTGGAGCCGAGCAGGCCGCCAAAGGGCATCTGCTTCTCGGCCAGGCCGCCGATCCAGAAGTCCACCAGGTTCAGGCCGGTTTCCACACCGAGCCAGGTGCCAGTACCGTTCAGGAATTCGAGACGATCCACTGGAACGTTGGTCCCCGTGCCCAGGACGATTGCCATCGCCGCGGCGCGCTTGGCTTCCAGGGTCGTCGCCCCGGTGATCGTGGCGTGAGTGCCATAAGCGGCGATGAAGTTGATCAGGGACGTTTCATGCTTGAGGTTGCCCATGAAGTCGACCCAGCTGGTATAGGCCGCCAGCTGGCTGTCACCGGTCATCGCGTGGAATTCACGACGGGCGTCATTCAACGAAGGGATACCGGTGTCGCGGCCACGGGCGATGTTGATGGTGGCCAGGTCGAGCGGCAGGCCGAGCAGGTTGTTGCGCAGGGCTTCGGTCACGAACTCGTCGATCTCGTTGCCTTCCTGGCGGGTGGTGCCGCGAATGATGGCCCCGGCCGCCGCTTCCGGCGTCGCACCGCTGCTGGCGAACGCCAGCGGATTGAGGAAAGCAGTGATCAGGCCGATCTCGCTGCTGGCGAAATTCGGGTCGAGACGATCAATGGTCTCGGTCAGCATGGAGTGACCGAAGCGATACACGGTGTGGGCGAACTCGGCAACGATGGCCGGGTTGATGGTGGCGTCGAAGCCATTGGGCGCCAGGAACGCGTCAACGGCGGGCTGCACCTTGCGGGCGAACTCTTCGAACACCAGGTGCTGATACTGCATCTCGGTTCCAAACTTCGCAGCCTGGAACAGACGCTCGCCGTTCCAGTTCAACCCGTCCGGGGTCGCCGGCACGGCACCCACCGGAGTCAGCAACCACTGGTTGAGGAAGGCCAGGTCGCCGGAGGCCAGGATCACTTCCTTGGTGTGCTCGACCAGGCGATTGTGCTCGGCGTGGAACACATGGTGAACGGCGGTCAGGCCGATGTTTTCGTTGGCGCGGCCATCGCCGGCGATGTAGTGGGCGTCCAGCAGTTCGTCGTCATAGGAGCCCAGCGCGGGAGGCGGGCCTCCGGCGACATCATCTGCGTCGGCGACGAGCAACTGGTTCAGAGTAGCCGGATTACCGTCATGGTCGCCAAAGGGGTTGGCGGCGTGGGCGATGTCATCCAGGAAGGCATGGCCGGTACGGATCGCACCCACCAGGCTGATGGGGGCCGCCGGGTTGCCCTCGACCAGCACATTGCCGGGGAAGACCACTTGCGGGAATCCGTTCGGGCCCTTGATGAAATTGCCGTAGGCATCGGTGGCCAGCAGCGGAACGCTGCCCACGTCGGCGTCGGTCAGGTCGATGCCGAGGATGTCGCGAGCCTGGGCCTTGACCACCGCCCAGGTGGCCATGCCGCCTATTTCGACGTCATCTGCGGTACCGAAGGTGCCGTCGGCGCCCAGGTCACGGTTGGTAATCAGCCGGCCGGTAGAGACCGGGTCACCATTGGCGTTCAGCTCGTAGGCACGCAGGAACACCTGATGGGACGGGTGCGAGCTGTAGGTCTGGTTCTGGTCGACGAAGGGCGAGGTGGTGTTCTGGGTTTCCTGGGTGTCGTCGGCCGTACCGACAACACCGTCGGCGCCAGGGCCGGCGAACTGGGTGGCGCGGGTCAGGACCAGGAAGTTGGTCGGGCTGCCCTGGACGAACAGCGGGTCGTCCTCCTGCAGCGGGATGAAGACAACCTCGTTGCCTCCCTTGGTCACGAGGTCCAGACCATGGTCGAAGAACTGGCCGAAGAAGGTGAACCAAGTGTTGAAGGGCGCGGAGAGGCCTTCGTCCGGGGTGGTATTGGGCAGGAACAGCGACTGGCCAGCAGGAATGGGAACCCCGGCGAGGTCGAGCAGCGTGCCAATCGGAAATGGAACACCGGCGGGATCCAGCTGGGTGCCATCGGCCAGCACGCCGAAGCCAGCATCGACGAAGGTCTGCACCGCCGCCGGGTTGCTGATGGTCTGGTCGACGATCAGGTTGCTGATGGTCCGCGGCTGGGAGTCGATTACCGTACCGCTGCCCAAATAGGAGGTGCCTTCTTCTGCCGGACGGAATACCGGTTCCAGCATACGCGGGAAGAGTTCGTCAGCAGCGCCGACGGTTTCCTGTCCGCTCAATAGGTGATTGAAGGATCCGTCCAATGTACGCAGGCCCCAAGGCACCTGCGAGTTGGGTACAAGCGCCGACAGATCCTCGCCGGCCGCGTGGGCCTCGGCGATGAGGATCTGCTGGAGAATGAACTCGAGGTCAGACAGGATGAAATTGGCCATGTTGTTTACCTCAATCCGACAGCAATAAGTCAGGCCGAATCGCGCCCGCGCGGGTGCGATTCCACGTTTCGTCGAAGGAAAGCGATCAAGCCGGGCAAATCGCAGTCGCGGCCGAACCCGCCAAGCCTTGGAAGTGGCTCAGTTCCGACTGAATGGATTTGTCCCTGTCAGCGCCGCCGCAGAAGGCGGCGCGCCAGTTCAGGCGTGAGGTGGTCCATGGAAGCGGACGCGGGGGGCGGCAGAGGGCGAGACTGAATCGATGCTCATTGCGGTGTTCTCCCTAGCACTCTTGTGGCCGACTCCGCAGGTGCGTCCCTCAACGCCACTGCGTGCCAAAAAACAGTCATGCTCGTACACACCCTGACTAAAGCCCCCGTCCCAGACACTGTCAATAAAACGTCGCAATGTATTTCCAAATGTAAAAACATCTCAACTATCTGATTTAAAACAAATAACTGACAAATACTCGTTGATGCCCGATCTTCAACATGTGGTAGCACTCTTCTCACGGTCCAGAGACGTACTTACAAGGATCGCTGAAAGTGGCGTTCCAGAGAGGCCGGAAGCGAATTTCCCACTTATCAGCGGAATACAACCGTTGACTCAAATGGGAAATCCGGGCAATTCGGAGGCATCTTTTTTGCTTGGAAATTGCGGAGCATTGGATGCTGGTGCCAGAAAGCCGACGATAGCTGCCTGACAGGCCAGAGTGTGCGGAATAGAGCGGCTACAGCCTGTTTAAAGACACAAAAAGAAAGGGGAAGCACTGGGTGCTTCCCCTTTCTTTATTACTGCCACTCAGTTTTCGGCTGCCTCCTCAGCTGACGATGAAGTCTGCCTGGGTGATGGTAGTGGCATCCGCCACGCCCACCAGGGTGATGCTGTTGGCGCCGATGGTGACCCGGGTGTCCGCCCCGACATCGGTGATCGCCACGTTCGCCGCGAAGGTGGCTGCGGTGATGCCCAACGAGGCGATGTTCAGCAGGTCCTGGCCGCCGCCCGGGTTGGCATCGAAGCCCTGGATGCGGTCCTGGCCAAAGCCCACCCCAAAGACAAAGGTATCGTTGCCCAATCCGCCAATCAGGGTGTCATTGCCAGCACCACCGGTGAGACGGTCATTACCAGCACCACCCTGGACAGTGTTATCGAGGCCGTTACCCGTACCAGTGAAGTTGCCGTTGCCACCAAAGAACAGGTTCTCGACATTGACACCCAAGGTGTAACTGGCCAACGAGGTCCACACGGTATCAACGCCTTGTCCAGTAAGCTCAGCCACTACATCGCCGGCGTTAGTAACTGCATACGTATCGTCAGCTGCGCCGCCAGACATGCTGTCGTTTCCAGTACCACCAATCAGAATGTCATTACCAACACCACCAATAAGTGCATCGTTACCCGCAGCACCATTGAGACGGTCATTCCCCGCACCTCCCTGGACGGTGTTATTGAGACCGTTCCCCGTGCCAGTGAAGTCGCCACTGCCGCCGTACAACAGGTTTTCCACATTGGCGCCCAGGGTGTAGCTGGCCAGCGAGGTCCAGACGCTGTCCGTGCCCTGCCCGGCCTGTTCCACCACTCGGTCACCGGTATCGGTTACCGCGTAGATATCATTACCCAGCCGGCCTCGCATCGTGTCGTTACCGGCGCCGCCGATCAGGGTGTCATTCCCCGCACCACCCTGGAGGGTGTTATTGAGACCGTTACCCGTGCCAGTGAAGTTGCCCCTACCGCCATACAACAGGTTTTCCACATTGGCGCCCAGGGTGTAACTGGCCAGTGAAGTCCACACACTGTCCGTGCCCTCCCCAGCCAGCTCAACCACGCTGTCGCCAGCATCGGTCACTGCATAAGTATCGTTGCCGAGCCCACCCGCCATCGCGTCATTTCCGACACCACCATTGAGCACGTCATCCCCCGCCCCGCCATCGAGCGTGTCGTTGCCGTCCCCACCGTTGAGCTGGTCATTGCCCAGGTCGCCGAACAGTGTGTCGTTGCCAGCCAGGCCGTTGAGGATGTCGTCGCCGCCACCACCATTGGCCACATCGTCGCCCGCCGTGCCGGTGAAGGTCTCACCCGCCAGGCCGCCGATGAACGCCACACCTACCGCTGCGGTCACCGCCGAGTTCACCGTGTTGCTGAAACCGCCGTCATCGACATAGGTGGTCACCACCCGCAGGAAGCGGCCCGCCAGGGTCGCATCCGGGGTGAAGATGGCCGTGGTGGCGCCAGCGATATTGGCGAAGTCCACCCCGTTGAGCGACGACTGCCACTGGAAGCTGAACACCGAAGTCGTCGTGCCATCGGCATCGGCGATGGTGCCGCGCGTGGCAGTCAGGGCCTGCCCCACCAGCGGCGTGGTATCGCTGATCAGCGGCGCACCGGTCGGCGCATCATTGACCGCAGTAGCCGCGACCACATCCGTCACATTCGACAGCACGGTCTCCAGTACACCATTGGCGTCCTTGTAGATGGCCATCACCCGCAAGGCCAGGCCGGCCAGGTCCGCGGTGACGCGGAAGCTGCGGCCCGTGGCGCGGGAGACCTCTCCGGCGGCGACGAAGGTGATGTCGTCGAAGATGCCGCTGCCCGGGTTGGTTTCCACCTGCCAGTAGTAGGACACCGCTCCGGTGATGGTGCCGCCGGCATTGTCGGCATCGGTCACGCCAGCCAGGGAAGCGGTGAGCAGCGTACCGACTTCAGGTGTGGCATCGCTGATACTCACTGCGCCTACCGGGCGTGCATCGGTGCCGGACAGGTCGATGACGCCGTCGGCGAACTGCAGACGTTCGATGCTGTTCAGGTGGTCGGTGCCGTCACGACCTGCCACCTGGTCGGTCACGGTGACCGTGCCATCGGCATTGACCACGAAGTCGTACTCCGACGACAGGCCACGGTAAGCCGCCGTATCCAGCGCAGCGGTGCCTTGCAGGATCTCCCGTACGATCACCAGTTGCCCGGCGTGATAGGTACCGTTGACCATCAGCGGCACCATCTCGGTCATGTTGTTGAAGCTGGCGATCTCCGCACCGCTGCCATCGAGGTTGGCCCGCACGCTGATGCGTACGTTCAGCCATCTGTCGCCATCGATCAGGTCATCGCCACCCCGTCCCATGATGATGTCGCTGCCGCTGCCGCCGAGCATGATGTTGCCGCCGTCGAAGAAGGCCACGGACGGCACGGCCACGGTACCGAGCATCTGGTTGAGGAAGCCCTGGAGCCCGGAGATCAGCGCAATGTTGGTCAGCACGCTGCCCTTGGCGCCGGCCACCGGCAACGAAGCGGCATCGGAATCGTCACCGCTGAGCACGTCGCCGAAAGCCGAACCCGACAGGCCTTCGACGAAGTCGAAGCGGGTCAGCACCGAGGCGCTCGAACCCGGCATCTGCGGCTGATCGAAGAAGCGGTCGCTGATGTCGATGGTGACGCCGCGGGTATCGTTCTTGAAGGTCGCCCAGTCGTAACCGGAGGAACCGATGTAACGGTCACCCTGGCCAGCGCTGCCGACCATGATGTCGTCACCACCCTCGGCGTTGAACTTATCGTTCTCGCCGCTGCCGATGTAGACGTCGTTGCCGGCGATCGGGTCGTTGCCAGCCGGATCGAAGTTGTCGCCGGGGGCGCCGTCCGAGGTACCGGCTTCCAGCCAGTCATCACCCTCGTTGCCCATGTCCTGCTCGTTGGCTTTCGAGCCCAGGATGAAGTCGTTGCCCTGGCCGCCGAAGGCTTCACTGGCGTCTTCACCGGTAATGATGAAGTCGTTGCCGAAGCCGCCGAGGATCAGGTTGACGCCGTTGCCACCCTGGATCACGTCGTTGCCGTTGTCACCCTTGATGTTGTCGTCGCCACCCACGTCCGTGATGATGTCGTCGCCGTCGCCACCATTGATGAAGTCATTGCCGTAGCCGCCGTCCAGACGGTCATCTCCGCCGTCGCCGTAGAGGGTGTCGTCGCCCTCGCTGGAACGCAGGATGTCGTTGCCGGCACTGCCGCCCAGCACCACGTGCTCGGCACCGCGATACAGCAGGTAGTTGGTGTCCGTCCCCGGGGTCGCCGGGTTGTCGCGGCTCACCTCTGGCAACAGCGGGTTGTCGCCCAGCGGGTCGGAGTTGCCAGCGATGCCGTCGGCACCAACCACGTCATCTGCCGTGCCCTGGATGCCATCCGCGCCGGCATCGTTGAGGCCGGTGTGCTGCACCAGCGGATTGACTTCCAGGGTGAAGGCGGGGGTCAGGAAGACCACGCCCGGCAAGTGGGTGGCATGGGTGTTGGCCATGATCAGCTTGGCGAACGAGTTGCCTTCCAGCTCAGCGTTGAAGTTCAGGCCGGCGGTCCGTTCCAGGTAGTAGAAGCGGTCGCCGTCCTGGAGTTTCTCCAGCTGGTTCTCGAACACGAAGTTGAAGGTCGAGCCCAGCATGCCACCGAACGGCGTGACCTTCTCGGCCAGGCCACCGATCCAGAAGTCCACCAGGTTGAGACCGGTTTCCACGCCGGTCCATGCACCAGTGCCATTGAGGAAGTCCAGCCGGTCGGCAGGCGCGGTTGCCCCGCCCAGGACGATGGCGGTCGCGGCGGCACGTTTGTCGGCCAGCAGGGTGGCAGCGGTGATGGTGTCGTGGGTGCCGTAGGCCGCGATGAAGTTGATCAGCGACTCCGGATGCTTCAGGTGCATCACCATGTCGGCCCAGCTCACGTAGGGCTTCAGGTTGGAATCGCCGGTGGCTTCATAGAACGAGGCCCGGGCGTGGTTGAGGCTCGGCACGCCGGTGTCGCGGCCACGGGCGATGTTCAGCGCCGCCAGGTCCAGCGGCAGGCCCACCAGGTTGTTGCGCAGCGCCTCGGTGACGAACTCGTCGATCTGGTTGCCCACGGTACGGGTCACGCCACGCACGATGGCACTGGTAGCGTCCTCCGGGGTCACACCGCTCGCGGCATAGGCCAGCGGGTTGAGGAAGGCGGCGATCAGGCCCAGTTGCTGGTCGTTGGTCGGGTGCAGCGGGTCAGCGACTATCGGGTTGAAGTTGGCGTCGAAGCGATCGACCGTCTCGGTCAGCATCGAGTGGCCAAAACGGTAAACCGTGTGGGCGAACTCGGCGACGATCGACGGATCGAGGTTGACGTCATAGACCTGGGTCGGCGCGAAGAACGGGTCGACGTTGGGCTGGATGGTCCGCGCGAACTCTTCGAACACCAGGTGCTGGTACTGCATTTCAGTACCGAACTTGGCGGTCTGGAACAGACGCTCGCCATTCCACTGCAAGGCATTGATCTCGGCCGCGGTGGTCGGGAAGGCCGCCGGAGCCGTACCCGGCAGCAGCCACTCGGCGAGAAACGCCAGGTCGTTGCTGGCCAGCACGGTGGACTTCGTCTGTGCCACCAGGCGGTTGTGCTCGGAGTGGAAGATCGCGTGGACGGAGGTCAGGCCGATGTTCTCGTTGACCCGGCCGTCACCGGCCATGTAGTGCGCGTCCAGCAGCTCGTTGTCGTAGGTTCCCGCTGCCGGCGGAGTACCCACGTTGACGATGTTGTCGGCGTCGGCGGTCAGGCCGCCGGTGGGATCGGCGCTGTGGGCGATGTCGATGAGGAACTGGTGACCGGTGCTCACCGCGCCGGTCAGGCTGATCCCCACACCGCCGTTGGCGGTCGGGTCACCTTCGATGAGCACATCGTCAGCGGTACCCGGCAGGCCGTCAGGACCGACGAAGACCACCATCGGGAAGCCGTTCGGCCCCTTGATGAAGTTGCCGTAGTCGTCGGTGGCCAGCAGCGGCACATCGAACACATTGGCATCGGTCAGGTTGATCCCGAGGATGTCACGGGCCTGGGCCTTGACCACTGCCCAGGTCGCCATGCCACCAATTTCCACGTCGTCGGCTGTACCGAACTCGCCATCGGCACCCAGGTTGCGGTTGGTGATCAGCTCACCGGTCGCCTTGGGCCCAGTCGGGGTGGAAATGTACTCACGCAGGAATACCTGGTGCGACGGGTGCGAGCTGTAGGTCTGGTTCTGGTCGACGAAGGGCGAGGTGGTGTTCTCGTTCTGCCCCGGTACGCCACCCACCTGGGTAGCGCGGGTGAGGACCATGAAGTTGGTCGGGCTGCCCGCGACGAAACGCGGATCATCCGGCTGCAGCGGAATGAACACGGTGCCGCTGCCACCCTTGGTCACCAGGTCCAGGCCGTGGTCGAAGAACTGCCCGAAGAAGGTCATCCAGGCGTTGAACGGCGCGGTCAGGCCGGCATCCGGCATGGTGTTGGCGATGAAGTTCACCTGCTGGTCATCGGCGGTGCCGAACAGACCGTCCAGGCCGGGACTGGTCACGACCAGGTTGCCGTCCTTCAACACATCGTCGGCCGTACCGAGAATGCCGTCCACGCCAGGATCGAAGGTCGACGCCACCGCAGCCGGGTTGTTGGCGGTCTGGTCGACGATCAGGTTGCTGATGGTGCGCGGGTCACTGTCCACCACGCTGGTGGAGCTGTTGTAGTTGGTGTTGGTGATGCCGTTGAAGGCGACCTCATCGTTCTCGTTGGTGAATTCAGGCGGCAACAGGCGCGGGAAGGTGTTGTCGGCTGCACCGAACTGGCTCTGGTCGATACCGGAGAAGTTCAGCAGGTTGTTGAACTCACCGGTGACGGTGCGCAGGCCCATGGAGGCGCGCACGTTCGGCAGCAGGGACAGCAGGTCCACACCGGACGCATGTGCTTCAGCGATGCGGATCTGATCGAGGATGAAGTTCAGGTCCCCGCGCACCAGCTGGATGCCGGGGCCGCTCTGGGCAACGCCCGGCCCCACATCGACCACCGGAGTGGGCGGCGGCGGGGTGAAGGCGGCCACAGCAGCGGAAGGCGCGGAGAACACCTGTTCGGTGACGCCGCCGGCATCCTGGTAGACGCCCTTGACCCGGAGCGACAGGCCCGCGAGGTCCGGAGTGATCCTGAAGCGGATGCCGTTGGCGCTCTGGAAGGCCAGGTCGCCCGCCGGTGCGGCAATGATGTCCTCGAAGACGCCGCTGCCCGGAACACGCTCGACCTGCCAAACGTAGTTGACGTCGGTGATGCCGCCGCCAGGGTTGTCACCGTCGTTGACGCCGGCCGCGGAGACGGTGAGGAAATCACCGACCTGCAGGGCACCGCCGTTTGTATCGGTGATGGTCAGCAGTCCCGTCGGCTCCGCATTGAGGCCGGCGACCAGCACCTGCCTGCCGTCGGAGAACTGGATGCGCTCGACGTTGGTCAGGCGATCGATACCGTCACGCCCAGCCACCGAGTCGGTCACGGTGACGGAGCCGTCGGCATTGGTTACCACCGTGTAATCGGCAGCGCGCCCCCGGTAGTTGGCGGTGTCGAAGCCGGCACCGCTATCGAGCAGTTCACGCACCGCCACCAGCTGACCGGGGTTGAAGGTGTGGTTCAGCATCAGGGGGATCAGGTCCACCATGCTGTCGAAGGTGGCGATTTCCGCACCGGTGCCGTCGGCATTGGCACGTACGCTGATGCGCACGTTCAGCATGAGATCGCCATCGATCAGGTCGTTACCGCCGCGACCTTCCATGATGTCGCTGCCGCCACCGCCGAGGATAATGTTGCCGCCGACGAAGGTGTCCACCAGGTCGTCCGCGGTGCCGAGGATGGCGTCCGCACCCACCGCGGCCTGGTCACCGACGAAGGCCCGCAGGCCGGTGATCAGGTCGAGGTTGGTCAGGGCGCCGCCGGTGGCACCGCCATGGTTGATGATGGTGGTCGGGTCCACGTCGTCGCCGCGCAGGATGTCGGCGAAGGCGGAACCGGACAGGCCTTCCACCTCGGCGAAGCGGTCGAAGATCGACGCCGGCGACTGTGCCACCGGGAAGGCGATGTGGTCGCCCACTTCACCGATGCCGAGGAAGGCCGCCAGGGCCAGGTCGACGGTGACGCCGATGTTGTCGTTCTTGTAGGTGACCCAGTCATAGCCGGACATGCCGTCCATCTTGTCCTGGGCATCGCTGCCCACGAAGATGTCGTCGCCGCCCTCCCCGATCATTTCGTCGAAGCCGCCGCCGCCGATGAAGATGTCGTGACCGATCACGTTGTCAGCCAGCAGGGGCGCGAAGTTGTCGCCAGGCGCACCGTCCTGGGTACCCCACTCGATCCAGTCGTTACCCTCGTTGCCGGTGGGCGGCAGGCTGGTCTTGGCGCTGTAGATGAAGTCGTCGCCCTGGCCGCCGAAGGTGGTGGACATGTCTTCGATGGTGACGATGAAGTCCTTGCCGTTGCCGCCGAGGATCAGGTTGCCGGCGCCGCCGGCCATCATGTTGCCGACTTCGATCACGTCGTTGCCGTCGCCACCTTCCATGCGGTTGTCGCCGCCAGCGTCGGTGATGATGTCGTCACCAGCGCCACCCATGACGGTGTCGTTGCCATAGCCGCCTTCCAGCACGTCGTTGCCACCATCGCCATAAAGGGTGTCGTCGCCATCGCCGGAAATGAGGGTGTCGTCGAGCGCGGTACCACCCAGCACCACGTGATCTTCACCGGTGTAGCGCAGGTAGTTGGTTTCCACCGCAGCCGTGTTGGGGTCGTCACGCATCACCAGCGGCGTGATGACCACGCCATTGATCATGATGCCGCCGGTGGGGTCGGAGTTTCCGGCGATGCCATCCGCGCCGACCACGTCGTCAGCGGTGCCCTGGATACCGTCCGCGCCGGCGTCGTTCAGGCCGGTGTGCTGCGCGGCCTGGTTGACCTCAAGGGTCCAGGTCGGGGTGGAGAAGATCGCGTTGGCCAGGTGAGTCGCATCGGTATTGAGCATCACCAGCTTGGCGAAGGAGTTGTTCTCCAGCTCGGTGCCGAAGTTCATCCCCGCGGTGCGCGACAGGTAATAGAAGCGGTCACCGTTCTGCAGGGACTCCAGCTGGGTCTCGAACACGAAGTTGAAGGTCGAGCCGAGCATGCCGCCGAAGGGCATCTTCTCTTCGGCCAGGCCGCCGATCCAGAAGTCGACCAGGTCCAGGCCGGTGGTGGTCACGCCATCGGCACCGCTGGCCCAGGCACCGGTGCTGTGCAGGAAGTCCATGCGGTCAGCCGGTTCGCCAGCGCCGCCCAGCACCAGCAGGGTCGCGGCGGTGCGCTTGGCCGCCAGGGTAGTGGCGCCAGTGATGCTGGCGTGGGTGCCGTAAGCGGCGATGAAGTTGATCAGCGATTCCGGGTGCTTCAGGTGATCGAGGAAGTCCACCCAGCTCGTGTAGGGGTTGAGCTGCTCGTCGCCGGTCATGTGGTAGAACTCGCGGCGAGCGGCGTTCAGCGAGGGAATGCCGGCGTCACGACCACGGGCGATGTTGATGGCTGCGAGGTCCAGCGGCAGGCCCACCAGGTTGTTGCGCAAGGCCTCGGTGACGAACTCGTCGATCTCATTGCCCACGGTGCGGGTCACGCCGCGCACGATGGCACCGGCGGCGGCTTCCGCCGTCGGGCCACTGGCGGCATAGGCCAGTGGGTTGAGGAAGGCGGCGATCAGGCCCAGCTGCTGGTCGTTGGTTGGGTGCAACGGGTCCGCCGTGATCGGGTTGAAGTTCGGGTCGAAGCGATCGATGGTCTCGGTCAGCATCGAGTGGCCGAAGCGGTAAACCGTGTGGGCGAACTCGGCGACGATGGACGGATCGATGGTGGTGTCATAGCCGGACGGCGCCAGGAATTCGTCCACCTGCGGCTGGATGGTGCGGGCGAACTCCTCGAACACCAGGTGCTGATACTGCATCTCAGTGCCGAACTTGGCGGCCTGGAACAAGCGTTCGCCGTTCCAGTCCAGGGCGGCGATCTCGGCCGCAGTGGTCGGGAATACGGTCGGCGCCGTGCCCGGCATCAGCCAGGGGGTCAGCTCGGCCAGGTTGCCGGAGGCCAGCAGTGTGCTCTTGGTCTGTTCCACCAGGCGGTTGTGCTCGGAGTGGAACACGTGGTGCACGGTGGTCAGGCCGATGTTCTCGTTGACCCGGCCGTCACCGGCCATGTAGTGGGCGTCCAGCAGCTCGTTGTCATAGGTTCCGGCTGCGGGCGCGGTTCCCACGTTGATGATGTTGTCGGCATCCGCGGTCAGACCGCCCGTGGGGTCTGCGCTGTGGGCGATGTCGATGAGGAACTGGTGGCCGGTGCCGACCGCATTGGTCAGGTCGATCGGTGCCAGCGGGTTGCCTTCCACCAGGATGTCATCGGCGGTGCCGGCCAGGCCGTCGGCTCCTTTCATCACCACCTGCGGGAAGCCATTCGGCCCTTTGATGAAGTTGCCGTAGGCATCGGTGGCCAGCAGCGGCACGTCAAACACGTTGGCATCGGTCAAGTTGATCCCGAGGATGTCGCGGGCCTGCGCCTTGACCACCGCCCAGGTGGCCATGCCGCCAAGTTCCGTATCGTCGGCGGTACCGAATTGGCCATCGGCGCCCAGGGCACGGTTGGTGATCAGCTTGCCAGTGGCATGGGGATGACCATCGGCACCGATCTCGTAGGCACGCAGGAACACCTGGTGCGACGGGTGCGAGCTGTAGGTCTGGTTCTGGTCGACGAATGGCGAGGTGGTGTTCTGGTTGAGGCCAGGGCCACCGAACTGGGTGGCGCGGGTCAGGACCATGAAGTTGGTCGGGCTGCCCGCCACGAAACGCGGGTCGTCCGGTTGCAGGGGAATGAAAACGATGTCGTTGCCACCCTTGGTGACCAGGTCCAGGCCGTGGTCGAAGAATTGCCCGAAGAAGGTCATCCAGGCGTTGAAGGGCGCGGATAGCCCGGCGTCAGGGGCAACGTTCGGAATGAAGAAGGTCGGCTTGTCATCGGCCGTGCCGAACAACCCATCAAGGCCGGGGCTGGTCACGACCTGGGCGCCGTCCTTCAACACGTCGTCGGGCGTTCCGAGGATCCCGTCGACGCCAGGATCGAAGGCCGCCGCCACGGCCGCCGGGTTGCTGGCGGTATCATCGACGATCAGGTTGCTGATGATGCGCGGCTGGGCGTCGATTACCGTCCCGGTGGTCTGCGCGTAGGACGTGCCGGCATCGGCTGTCCGGAACACCGGGTCCAGCAGACGCGGAAAGAGATTATCCGCGGAGCCGAACTCGGTCTGGCCGGCGAACAGGTTGTTGAACGAGCCGTCTATGGTGCGCAGGCCGAAAGGCACCTGCACGTTGGGCAACAGGTCAAGGAGGTCCTCGCCATTGGCGTGGGCTTCAGCGATGAGAATCTGCTGGAGAATGAAATCCAGGTCCGCGAGGTTGAAATTGGCCATTTGCTGATTCCTCAATTCCGACTGCGTAAGGGCGTGCGCCATGGCAGCAAGGGCAGGGCTCCACGCTTTCGACTTGACTTCGGGATTTGGGGGACTAGATGACGCCTACCTTGAAGCGACGCTGGTGCTAGCGCGATTCACGCTCTTCAGCAGGAGGTTCTATCCCTGAAGGTGCCGGCAATGTCGTACCGACACCGGAGGTCATCTGCCTGGCGGACCGTGAAATTCGGAAAGATGTTGCGAGAGGGGCGAAAGCGCCCCCGGGAATGCGGTGTGCGAAACAGTGCTCATGACGTTCTCCCTAGCGTTAATTGTTTCTCGGCTAAGGCTGCAACGCCCTCACGATGCAGCTGTCCGCAATGCGAAACAATTTCTTACATACCTGACTAAAGATTCGCCAAAAAACACTGTCAAGCGTACGTCACTCCTACCGAATTCGACCATTTCTATCATTTAAGTCATTGTTTTTTATTAAATTATCTATGAAATATGTTCTTACAAAGGCAATTCCGAGAGGTACGCCGGGGCCATCCCCACCCATTTCGGGGGCCAGCCCATTTTCTGAAACACCCGTTCTAGAGCGCCTGGCGACTGACGCTTCCGTTAATCCGCTGTTTGCCACCGCCCGGAGGAGCCGGGCCTAGCCTTGCAAAATCCGCGACTTCGTGAGTCAAAAAACCGTGCTTTTTGCCTGATCCAGCGCTTGCCCACAGGGGTGCGCTGTGCGCACCGATCTCGGGATCAACACCGCGTCTCGTCAATCATCGACGCGCGTGACCTGGGGCCAGTGGATTCAGGCCAGACGAACGCCGGGGTGCGATGGGCGACTTCCAGTTCGCCTATCTTCTCCAGCCGCGCCCTTACGATGTTGCGGCTGATGCCCAGCAGGCGGGCGGTCTGTAGCTGGTTGCCGTGGCAGAAGCGGTAGGCGGTGCGGAACAGGCGTTCCTCAATGCGTTCGTAGAGGTCCGGCCGGTTCTCCTCGAACAGCGCCTCCAGCGCGGCTTCCAGGCCAACGGGCTGGAGCGGCTGGTCCTGGCGAAGGGAGGCCAGGCGAATGTCCACCAGGTGCAGGTCGGCTGGTTGTACCTGGCGATTGCGGCACACCAGCAGGGCGTGGTGGATAGCGTTTTCCAGTTCACGGATGTTGCCCGGCCAGCCATGGGCGAGCAGCTTGCGCTCGGCTTCCGGACTCAGGCTCGCCGGGGTGTAGCCCAGGCGGCGGCAATGTTCTCCGAGGAAGAATGCCGCCAGGGGCAGGATGTCCCCCTTGCGCTCGCGCAGCGGCGGTAACTGGATCTTGGCCACATGCAGCCGGTAGAAGAGGTCCTCGCGGAAATGTCCGGCGATGACGGCATCCGCCAGGTTGACGTTGGTCGCCGCCACCAGCCGCACATCAATGGGAATCGGTGTGCGCGAGCCGAGCCGCACCACTTCCCGCTCCTGCAGTACTCGCAGGAGCTTCACCTGCATGTTCAGCGGCAGGTCACCGATTTCGTCGAGAAACAGGGTGCCGCCGTTGGCCGCCTCGAACCAACCGGCCTTGCTCTGCGTGGCGCCGGTGAAGGCACCCTTCTCGTGACCGAAAAGCTCACTCTCCACCAGGGTTTCCGCGAAGGCGCCACAGTTCACCGCCACGAACGGACCACCGGAGCGGCGACTGAGGTTGTGGATATGCCGGGCCACCAGTTCCTTGCCAGTACCGGTTTCCCCAACGATCAAGGCGTTGGCCTCGCTGGGCGCCAGGCGCTCGATGCGGCCGAGCAGGTCGCGGGAGGCCGGGTCCTCGAAAACCAGCACGGTGGCCCTTACGGACTTGGTCAATTCACGGGCATTAGGGAGGGTAAGCAGAGACATGGTGCATTCCTGGCATCCGAAAGCGCAGGGGCATGATGCCCGATACCCGCATAGATAAAAAAATTATCTATTTGTATTTATATATTCCATATATGCATATACAAGGATGACCGGCCGCCAGCAGTTGTGTTGCCTGGGAAACACCCGAGCAACACAACTGCTGCCCATCGGCCAGAGAACACCCGCAAAACATCACCGAACTGCCCTGATTCCGCACACTTTGCGCCTTGGTACGCCCCTTGCTCTGTCCTGCTGCACACCCAGCAACATCACAAGGGATACCTCATGAGCAAGCCGATCAAGGTGGTCGCTGTCACCGGCAGCACCTTCCGTCCTTCCCGCACCCTGGTGCTGACCCAGGCCATCGTCACCGAGCTGGCCCAGCACCTGCCCATCCAGAGCCACCTGATCGAACTGGGCGACATCGCCCGCTCGGTCGGCGGCGCCCTGTCCCGCAAGGAATTGCCGGAGACCGTCGAGCACGAACTGCGTGCCATCGAAAATGCCGACCTGCTGGTGGTGGCCACGCCGGTCTATCGCGGCACCTATCCGGGTCAGTTCAAGCACCTGTTCGACCTGATCGACCAGAACGCGCTGATCGACACCCCGGTGCTGCTCGCCGCCACCGGCGGCAGCGAGCGCCATGCGCTGGTCCTCGACCACCAACTGCGCCCGCTGTTCAGCTTCTTCCAGTCGCTGACCCTGCCCATCGGCGTCTACGCCTCCGAGGCCGACTTCGACAACTACAAGATCAGCAGTGAGGCGCTGAAAGCCCGCATCCGACTCGCCGCCGAGCGTGCCGCCCCGCTGTTCACCGGCACTGCCGCCGACCTGCTGAAGATCGCCTGAAGGACCTGACATGAACGTTTTCTGGTTTCTCCCCACCCACGGCGATGGTCATTTCCTCGGCACCAACCAGGGCGCGCGACCGGTCTCCCTGCCCTACCTCAAGCAGGTAGCGCAGGCCGCCGACAGCCTCGGCTACTACGGCGTGCTGATCCCCACCGGCCGCTCCTGCGAGGATTCCTGGGTGGTGGCCTCGGCCCTGGCACCGCTGACCGAGCGCCTGCGCTACCTGGTGGCGATCCGTCCGGGAATCATCTCCCCCACCGTCTCCGCGCGCATGGCCGCCACCCTCGACCGTCTCTCCGGCGGACGCTTGCTGATCAACGTGGTCACCGGCGGCGACCCGGATGAAAACCGTGGCGATGGCATCCACTTGAGCCATGCCGAACGCTACGAGGTCACCGACGAGTTCCTGCGTATCTGGCGCCGCGTATTGCAGGGCGAGTCGGTTGATTTCGAGGGCAAGCACATCCAGGTGGAGAACGCCAAGGCGCTCTATCCTCCGCTCCAGCAGCCCTACCCGCCGCTCTACTTCGGCGGCTCTTCCGACGCAGCCCATGACCTGGCCGCCGAGCAGGTGGACGTTTACCTGACCTGGGGCGAACCGCCCGCAGCAGTGGCAAAGAAGATTGCCGACGTACGCGAACGTGCCGCCCGCCATGGCCGCACCGTGAAGTTCGGCATCCGCCTGCACGTGATCGTGCGCGAAACGGCGGAAGAAGCCTGGCGCGCCGCCAGCAAGCTGATCGAGCACATCTCCGACGACACCATCGCCGCTGCCCAGCAATCCTTCGCCCGTTTCGATTCCGAAGGCCAACGGCGCATGGCCGCGCTGCATGGCGGACGCCGCGACAACCTGGAAATCGCCCCGAACCTCTGGGCCGGCGTCGGACTGGTGCGTGGTGGCGCCGGCACCGCCCTGGTGGGCGACCCGCAGCAAGTGGCGACGCGCATCAAGGAATACGCCGACCTCGGTATCGAGAGCTTCATCTTTTCCGGCTACCCGCACCTGGAAGAGGCCTACCGATTCGCCGAACTGGTGTTCCCGCTGCTGCCCGAGCCCTACGCCAGTCTGGCCGGTCGCGGCGTCACCAACCTCACCGGCCCGTTCGGCGAAATGATCGCCAACGACGTATTGCCCAAGGCTGCTGCGAGCTGAGCCTGCCCGCCCCTTTTCGCCAAGGGGCGTCCCAACAAGAATCTCACCTGAAGAGGTATCCCGCGTGAATGCCCCGCAGCATCTCCCCCATCCCTCGCCACTGGAAATTGCCCGCGAGCTGGCGGCCGGCTTTGCCGAAACCGCCGCCGAGCGCGACGCCCGTGGCGGTACACCCAAGGCCGAACGCGATGCCATCCGCCAGAGCGGCCTGCTGTCACTGATCATTCCCGAGCAATACGGCGGACTCGGCCAGGACTGGCAAACCACCCTGGGCGTGGTACGCGAATTCGCCCGCGTGGACAGCTCCATCGCCCACGTCTTCGCCTTCCAGCAACTGATGCTCGCGACCGTGCGCCTATTCTCCCGTCCCGAGCAGTGGCAGCCGTGGTTCCAGCTCACCGCACGCAGCAGCTGGTTCTGGGGCAATGCGCTGAACCCGCTGGATACCCGCACGACGGTGAAGCGGTTCGACGGCTGGCGCGAATTCTCCGGCAAGAAGAGCTTCTGCTCCGGCGCCCTCGACTCGCAGATGCTGATCGCCTCCGGCCTGGACGAAGAAACCGGCAAGCTGCTGATCGCTGCCATCCCCACGGCCCGCAGCGGCATCAGCCTGGCGGACGATTGGGACAACATCGGCCAGCGCCAGACCGACAGCGGCAGCGCCATCTTCGAGCGGGTACGGGTCGAGGAAAACGAACTGCTGCTGGACCCGGGCCCGCTGAGCACGCCCTTCGCCTGTCTGCGCCCGCTGATCGCGCAACTGATCTTCACCCATATCTACCTGGGCATTGCCGAAGGCTCCTTCGAGGAGGCCCGCGCCTACACGCTCAAGGAAGCCCGCCCCTGGTTCAAATCACCGGCCAGCCACATCGGTGAAGATCCCTACGTGCTGGCCCATTACGGCGAGTTCTGGGTTGGCCTGGAAGGCGTCCGTGCCCTGGTGAATCGGGCCACCGCCCTGCTGGACGCAGCCTGGAACCAGGGCCCCGACCTTGGTGAGGCCCAGCGGGGCGAACTGGCCCTGGCCATCGCCACCGCCAAGGTAGCGGCCACCCGCACCGGCCTCGACCTGTGCAGCCGCCTGTTCGAGGTGACCGGCGCGCGCTCCACCCATGCCGCCCTGCGCCTGGACCGCCACTGGCGCAACCTGCGCACCCAGACCCTGCACGACCCGGTGGACTACAAGGTCCGCGAACTGGGCGAGTGGGCCCTCAACCAGACCCTGCCGAAGCCGACCTTCTACTCATGAAAGCACCGCGCCAAGCCCCTTCCGGCCTGCTCACCCTGCCCCCTTCCCCGGCCCTGGCCACGTCCGTACGGGCCACTGCCCAGGTGTTCGAAGACCCCAAGTCCCAGTCGCTGCTGGCGCACCTGCAGCAGGTAGCGCCGAGCGAGGCCAGCGTGCTGATCATCGGCGAAACCGGTACCGGCAAAGAGCTGGTGGCGCGCCATGTGCACAACCTCAGCAGTCGCCGTGACGGCCCCTTCGTGGCGGTCAACTGCGGCGCGTTTTCCGAGTCCCTGGTGGAGGCCGAACTGTTCGGCCACGAGAAGGGCGCCTTCACCGGCGCGCTGGCGGCCAAGGCTGGCTGGTTCGAAGCGGCCAACGGCGGCACGCTGTTCCTCGATGAGATCGGCGACCTGCCCATGCCCATCCAGGTCAAGCTCCTGCGGGTGCTGCAGGAGCGAGAGGTTGTGCGCCTGGGGTCGCGCAAGAGCATCCCCATCGACGTGCGCGTGCTGGCCGCTACCAACGTGCAGCTGGAGAAGGCCATCAATGCCGGGCACTTTCGCGAAGACCTCTACTACCGGCTCAACGTCGTCAGCCTGGAACTCAGCCCCCTGCGCGAGCGGCCCGGTGACATCCTGCCGCTGACCCGCCACTTCATCGACGAATACAGCCGCCGACTCGGCTACGGCCGCAGCGAACTCAGCGCCGAGGCCGAACACAAGCTGCGCAGCTATACCTGGCCGGGCAACATCCGCGAGCTGGAAAACGTCATTCACCACACCTTGCTGATCTGCCGCGACGGCCTGATCCAGGCCGCCGACCTGCACCTGTCCAACCTGCGTATCGACCGCCCGGACGAACCCCGTGCCCTCGAAGGCGGCGCCGAGGCGCAACTGCAACAGGCTTTCCAGCGCCTGTTCGCAGAGCAGGCCGACAACCTGCACCAGAAGGTGGAAGACGCCCTGCTCCGTGCGGCCTACCGCCACTGCCACTACAACCAGGTGCACACGGCCAACCTGCTCGGGCTCAGCCGCAACGTCACCCGCAGTCGCCTGATCGCCATCGGCGAACTGGTGGTGAGCCGGCGCGGCGTGCAACGCATCGACGGCCAGCGCGAGGTGCAGTTGTCGGTCTGATCGCTCAGCTCGGCCGCAAGCCCTGGGTGGGCAGCGCCTCGGGACCGCAGCATTCGCCCTTCTCCGGTGGAGAATCATCGGTGGCGCTGACCTGTCGCCCCTCGGCATCCAGGCCGACGACGCCCATCACGCGGTAGCAGTCGATGTCATCTTCCAGCGGAATGGCGAACAGCCGCACCGTTTCATCCAGGGCGAAGTGGTGCACCTCCTCGCCGACCGCAACGCCATCGCGATAGGCCTGCAGGTACAGCTCGGCGGCCACCGCGTCGCCTTCTTCGGCGCGGCTGAGCACACCGACCAGGCTGTCCTCGTCGTCAACCACTTGCAGCCAGTGCCCGCGCAGATGCACCTCCGCCGCCCGGACCGGGGCGGCGGCCAGCCCCAGCAGGCAGCAGATCACCAATGCCCGCAGCGGAAATCCCATCAGCGGCTGCTCAACTGGCTGTAGTCGTCGGGTGTCGGCAGACCCAACCATTCCTGCCAGCGCTGCAGGTCGCCACGGGCACTTTCGAACAGGGCGCTGGCCTTCATCTTGTCCAGGGAGCTCACGCACTCTTCCAGCGGCGCCTCCTCGCGCAGGCAGGGGTTGCCCGGCGGCAGCTGCGTGCCCGCCAGGTACGACACCAGGAAGTAGGTGGCCGCGTTGTCGGTGGGGAAGATGTGCCGGCCGCCGGTACGCAGCCAGCCGCGCAGGGCTTCGGTCAGGTTGTCGGCATAGGCCTTGGCGTCGGGGGTGAAATCGACTTCGGTGCAGTCCTTCAGGTAGAGATTGCTTGCGGATTCATCGCTGACCTTGCCGTACACGGTGCAATAGAGGTCGACGTATTTCCCCTCGACCACCGGTTCGGAGAATTTTTTCGGATCGCTGTGGAGTTCCGCCTGCACGTTGAACATGTCGTTGGCGCCGGGCAGTTCCAGGATCACGTCATCGGCATAGTCGATGCGAACCGCCAGGACCTCGCCAGTGACAATGAGCTTGCGGCCCCTGAAGAAGGGATCGACCGCCTCGTCGTCGCCTTCATACAACCGCGCCAGCTTCGAGCTGGGCATGCGCTCCACCGGGTTGACCATCGACAGCGCGTTCAGCGCCGACTTCCCCCCGCTCAGGGCCACCAGGTAGTCCTGCTCCATGATGTGGCGAAAGAAGTTCAGGGCGCCCGGGTCCACCTGCGGGTGATCCCCACTCTCCTGCTTGGACAGGGCATCGCCATCCTTGACCTGTAGCGCGGGAGCGGGCGCACTAACCAGGTCCTTGGCGGTGGTGCTGATGTGCACGCCGAGAAGGAACAGCGGCACCGAGAGAATGGCCACGGGGATGCTGCTGCCGGATTTCCCGGTGAGGCTTTCGATTGCGCGCCAGGACGCGGGGCACAGCCAGATCGCACCGGACAGCATCAGCAATCCGCCGATGATGGAACTGCCCATGACCCCGAAAGACGCGGCAACCAGGACCGAACAGACGATCCAGCAGATCGGCCGGATGACAGGTACGAACTTCATTCAATGCCCCTTCTCGTAGCAAGACTGGTCCCGGATGTTCCCGGAAGGCCGTGACCCTCCTCGGGTCATCGACCTCGGGACAGCTGGATTCTTGGAGAGGGAAGACGGAAATCAAAATCAGCAATCTTCATTTCCCGTCAGCAATGCTCCGCCCGCGGATTCCGGGGGCGAGAGATATGCCTGCGTTAGTGGTTGCGACCTTGGAGGGGGCTTCTTTCAGACCTCGGCACCAGCTGACACCTCCCTCACCCCCGCCCCTCTCCCAGAGGGCGAGGGGTGACTCGCGATGGCGAGGCACAAACCATCCTGAAGCAGCCAGTGGCCTGAAACTGGGCAACGGGGGTGGGGCGGCGACTGCGCCCCGTCAGGAGGCCGAGCGGAATCGTTAAGCAGGGGGACGAGCGGCATGGATGCCGCGAGAGGCGTGTGGGGCCATGGATGGCCCCTCTCGCCGTACCCCCGGAACAACGATGGAGGGAGAGCACCCCGGCGAAGCCGGGGCCGGATGCAGGGGCAAGCCTTTTGGTTCCTTTTTGGCGTTTGAAAAAGGGACTCGCCTGGGAAGGCGAAACCAAAACCATCCGCAGAACTCGGCAAACGGCTTGGCTCATAACCTTCCGGCAACACCAAGCCCCAGCGCCTTCCCCCGAACAGCAATGACCATTTTTGATTCGCATCAGGCGCAGAGCGGCTTCGACAATCGGCGGCGTGACAACTTCAGTGGAGCGTTTGAAATGCTGGTCTTGTGTCGAAACGTCGGGGAATCCCTGGTCATCCAGCAGACGCCGGAGACCCTCACTCGCATCAAGGTCATTCGCACGGAGCGGCCCACGGTCATCCTGAGCGTGGAAACCCGAACCCTGGATGGAAAACTCATGGAGCGGACCGAGCTGCGCCTGCCGGAAACCGCCTGACAGGAGAGCGGCCCAACGTGGCCGCCACTCCGCCCCCCGGCCTGGAACTCAACGGTTGAGACAACGGACGTTGTCGATCTCTCGGGCGTAGTAGCAGATCACCCTGTCATCGGGCACCGGCAGGAATTCCAGGCGCAGTGTCGCCCCCGTCGCCAGACCGTACTGTCGCCCGAAGAACACATCGGGAATCTCACTCAGTTGCTGCATTGGCTTGGCACGACTGGTCTGGGCCTTCTGCAGCTCAAGTTCCAGGCTGCGTGGGCCGACATGAACGACGTCCGCCAGCAGGGACGCGTAGTTCACCTCCGAGCCGACCCGCTCCATGGCGGCGAAGCTCAGCACATCACCGATGATGACCCGCTCTTCCGAACGTATCAGGCTGCCGTCGTTGAGCACGATGCGATTCGCGCCATGGTAGGAAACCCCTCGCGAATAGGCCGCGTGATCGATCGCCAGTCCAGCCACCGCGAGCAGGGCAAGGCCGCCGAGGATGAAGGCATGCTTGTAGCGGCGCAGCATCATGGCCAGCCCCTCATGCAGCGCCGGACCATCTCCAGTTGCAAGTTGGCCATCGGGTTGTCCTCCAGAAAGATCAGGTTCTCGGTCGCGCCGTCGGGGCGGACGCAACTGAGGTCGTAGAGACGGTTGGACCGGTTGATCCAGATATGCCCGGCCAATCCATCCTCACGGGCATCCAGCGCCGGCTTGAACGCTTCGCGCATGCGGGCGATCTCCTCGGCACTGTCGCCGACGAAGTGGAAGGTCGTCGGCCCCGCCGCCACGTCCTCGACCATCAGGTCGGACACGGCGCCATCGAATACGCCCAGGCGATACAGCGCCACCAGGGCGAGCAGGCAGAACATCGCCCCATAGGCCGGCACCAGCAGCTTCGGCGAGCGCAGCAGGCCCGCCAGCAGATTCTCGCGAACGGTGGCTGGTGCAGCAGCCGCTGGCACAGCTTCCACCGGCTCAATAGCAGTTGGCGCGTCGGCAATGGCCGCAGCGGACTCGGGCGCCGAATCGTCCACCACGCACTGCGCATTGAACCGATAGCCCCGGCGCGGGACCGTCTGCAGCAGTTCGTGGTCGGTGCCGTCTTCGATCAGATTGCGCAAGGTGAATATCGCCTGGTTGAGACTTCCCGCGGCAACGACGCGGTTATCCCAGGCGTATTCCATTATTTCGTTGCGACTACGGGTTTCCCCGGGACTATCCAACAGAAGTTGCAACAGGCGTGATTCCGAATAGGACAAGGTCACCGCGCGCGGATCGCCCGAAGTCAAACTTATAAGCAACTGATTGTTTGCGGCATCGAATACTGCAGTGCCGCCACTTTTCAGCAGGAACTTGAACTGGCTTTTCATGAAAGTTTTCTGAGCTTATTGATTTCATTACCCGCAGGAGAGGTTTCGAATTCTCTCGCACATCGACTTACAGCTGCACGCTCCACGGCATAAATAACGATTTTTGATTCTTGTTTTTCGCGCCCCTGCCTCAGAGTGCGGGGGCGCCGGAAAAGGCGCGGCAGCGCGGCGTTGCAGTTCTCCTCCCCTCCTGGCGGCACGCCGCGCTGCCACTTTCCATGCCGGTACCAGCGAGCCTTTGCCGGTCCCGGGCGCGGGCAGGCCGACGCGCCTTCAACAGGAATCCCCATGCACTTCAAAGAACTTTCCATCCTTGCGCTTTCGACGGCGCTGTTCGGTTGTTCAATGGCGCCGAGCATCGACCCCTCGATGGTTTCCGGACAACAGACCGATGTACTGCTGAACGTCATCGAACGGGATGACGGCACCATCGCCTGGAAGAAATATCCGGCGGCCTTTTCCAGCAACCATGACAAGGCAGTTTTCATCGACTTGCCAAAAGCCTCTTCATTTACCAGCAGTGACTCGCAACTCGGCGAGTCCGATGCGGATATCAACAAACTGCTCCTCCACTTCCGTGGCCAACTGGAACGGCAACTGACTTCCGCCGGTTACCGCCTGGTGCCGCGACCCACGCCAGGGGCGCTGTCGCTGCGCGTGTCGATCAGCGACCTCGAACGCACCCCACGCGATCCCAGCGTCATGGAGTACATCCCCATCGGCTTCCTGGTGGGCCTCTCCCTGCACGCCACCGGCGTACGCGACGAGACCCTCTACGTGTTCTTCGACAGCGAGGTCCGTGACGGCCTGACCGGCGAAACCCTCGGCCGTGCCGTCGACCGGGCCAAGGGCCGCAACCTCGGGCAGTCCGACAAGCCCGTGGTCGAGGACATCTACCCCGCAATGGACGCGGCGGCGCTCCGAATTCGCGAGCGCCTGGACCGCGAATTCCAGCGCAAGGGATCGGCCTGATCCCCTCCTTCCCCTTTCCAACCAACAGACCATGCAGGACCACAGATGAAATTCGGCAAACAACTGGCAGCCGCCCTCTTCGCCCTCAGCGCCCTCAACGCCGTCGCGGATGACCGCGGCTTCTACGTGGGTGGCGGCGTGACCAAGGTGGAAACCGACGAGCACAGCCTCGGTGACGACGACAACGCCTACAAGGCCTACATCGGCTACCGCCTGAACCCCTACCTGGCCTTCGAAGGCGCCTGGGTCGACCTCGGTAGCTTCGAGGGCGAGCGTGGCGACTTCGACGGCCACTCCGTACAGGCCGCCGCCCACTTTGGCGTGCCGGTGGGTGACCGTGTGCGCCTGTTCGCCAGCGCTGGCGTCCATGCCTGGGATGCCGACGCGGACGTCGCTGGCGACAGCAATGATCTGGACCTGACCTACGGCCTCGGCGTCGAACTGGACGTGTTCCGCAACGTCGGCGTGCGCCTGGAACAGGAAGTGCTGAAGGTCGGCGACATCGAGCTCGACCAGACCAGCGCCAGCGCCTACCTGCTTTTCTGACGCCCTTCGCGGCCCCTGCCCCGGCAGCGGGCCGCGCCCTCCTCAGATCCCCTCCAGCCTCCCCAGCAGCCCTTCCGCCTGCGCCTGCTCGCGGTCGCGGGCGAACTTGTAGGCGATGTAGTACTTGTACACGTTGCTCACATAGTCGATGGGCTCACGCCCCAGCTCCCTCGCCACCACCGCCTCCACATGGCCGAACCAGCGGTCCGGGTCCAGACCGCTTTCCCGCGCCATGCGCCTGGCCTTCTGCAGGTTGCCCGGCCCGGCGTTGTACGCCGCCAGCAGCATGAACAGGCGATCGTCCGGATCGAGCGCCGGATCGTCGAGATAGGTGTCGGCGAGAAAGCGCAGGTACTTGCTGGCCGCCTCTACGTTGCGTTCCGCGCTGTTGCGCACACCCGCCACCCCTACGTTGGGATCGGCCGCCGTGCTCGGCAGCACCTGCATCACGCCCACAGCGCCCTGGCTGCTGCGCGCACGCTGGTTGAAGCGGGACTCGTGGAAGGCCTGGGCCATCAGCATCAGCGGGTCCAGGTCGTAGCGTCCGGCAGATGCGATGAAGGCCTGGTTGAGCTGGCGGAAACGGCGCAGCTCCTCGGCCGACGCCGGTTCGCCGAGAAAGCGTCCCGGATCGCGACTGCCGTTGCGCAGGTCCCGTCCGAGGCGGCTGCCGCGATCCTGTTCGGCAAGAAACTCCGCCAGCACCGCGTGCAGCTCGGGGTTGTTCTGGCGCACCGCCCAGGCGTAATGGCCGCCCCAGTCGAGTTCCACTGGCCGCTGGATTGCGATCCGGCCCAGGGTGGGCTGCCAGGCCTGGGCCACACGCCGGTCCACCACGGCGGCGGCATGGACGCCGGCATCCACCAGCGCCAGCAGTTCTTCGGGTTCGGTCCCTTCGGCCAGGGGCACCACGCGGATCGGCGCCATGCCGCGCTCGATGAAGGTCCGGCTCAGCGCCAGCAGTTCCCAGAAATCGTTGCCAAGTGCCGGTACCGCCACTTCCTTGCCGGACAGGTCATCGAGACTGCCGATCGACTCGCCGGCCGGGCCGGTCACCAGCACCGGGTCGGCCCGGAACGCGCCGGGGGCGGTGACCACCTGCCCGCCGAAACGCGCGGCCTCCCCTTCCACCAGCCCGCCCGCGGCGATATCGCCGACGCCCCGGACCAGGCTGGGCAGCAGCTGTTCGCGGCTTACCGGAATGAACATCACATGCCAGCGGCGCTTGCCGGCCTGGCGCGGGTAGCGCTGGTTCAGCCAGCGTTCGAAGGCAAGGCCCACCTCATGGCTCACGCCCTTCTGGCGGCCCTGGTCGATGTGGAAAAAGGTTCGGCTATAGGGCACCAGGATGCGGATGCTGCGGCGCTCGCGGAGGCAGTCGAAATCATCCGTGCGATCCGGTGGCGGCTCGGGGGCGAGAATCGGTACCGCAATCCGGGAGACTTCCTGCGGCATGGCATTGGCCAGGGCCACCGGCAATGGCAGCACGCCCATCAGCAAGCCGGCCGGAAGGGCAAGCGAGCCCATCAGAGAGCGCAGCGGTCCGCGCCGTGTTCGAGTTCCCATCGGGGCTCCTGTCGTCTGGTTCGTGGAGCGTATCGCTCCGCCCCAGGCCGGACAGGTCGGTCTGAGAGCGGCGATGCACGCAAGGCAAGGTTCAGCGCCCGTGTGTAGGGTCAGTATTTTTCTTCGATGTAGCGGAAGGGATAGTCGGGCGACTGGTAGGCCCCCAGCTTGCCGCGCTTCGGCAGCCTGACTTCCTTCTCATCGCGGACTTCCCGGTAGGGCACCTGGGCCAGGATGTGCCGGATGACGTTGAGACGCACCCGGCGCTTGTCCTCGGAGCGGGCGATGTGCCAGGGCGCCCAGGAGGTATCGGTGGCGATGAACATTTCATCGCGGGCGCGGGTGTATTCATCCCAGCGGCCGAAGGAGCGGATGTCCATCGGCGACAGCTTCCAGGTCTTGCGGCCGTCGTTGATCCGGTCTTCGAGCCGGCGCTGCTGTTCCTCCGGGCTGACTTCCAGCCAGTACTTAAGGAGGATGATCCCCGACTCGACCACCGCGCGCTCGAACAGGGGCGTGAAGGCGAAGAACTTCTCCACGTCCTTGTCACTGCAGAACCCCATGACCCGTTCGACACCGGCGCGGTTGTACCAGCTGCGGTCGAAGATCACGACCTCCCCGCCCGCCGGAAAGTGGCTGATGTAGCGCTGCACGTACATCTGCGACTTCTCCCGCTCGGTGGGCGTCGGCAGCGCGACGCTTCGGAAGATGCGCGAGCTGGTGCGTTCGGTCAGCGCCTTGATCACGCCGCCCTTGCCCGCTCCGTCACGCCCTTCGAAGACGATGCAGATGCGCATGCCTTCCTGGACGACCCAGCGTTGCAGCTTCACCAGTTCGACATGCAGTCGCTTCAGCTCCGCCTCGTATTCCTTGCGCGGCATCCTGGGCGCTTTGCTCGATTCCCTGGATTTGTCGGATTTCCCGGTCATACATCCCTCTCTCTTCCAGACATCCGGACTCCGCAGGGCGGAGTCCAGCCGATTGTCCGGACACGCTCGGGTACTCCCTGTGACCGTCCCGCATCCGGCCGGCGGGAACGTCCCGCCAGTCCTTGAAACCGGAGGGCGGCACACCGTTGCGCCGCCCAAACCGGATTTCCCGCAGCCCAAAAAAATCACCTGCCCGTCGCCCCGGCATCCACAGGGGGTTCCGAGGCGAAAGGCAGGTGCAACGCTCAATGGAAGGGGAAGATGTAGTTCATCCAGGCCGCCATGCGCAGGAGGATCTTGCGCATCACCGCCACATGATGGAAATGCTCGCTGTAGAGCGCCGCCTGGCCGTAGGCGCCGCCGGGCATCAGGGCCGCGTACTGGGCATAGTCCGGGTCGGTGATCTCGACGATCACCGGCACCCGGCCAGGAGGCGGCGTGCCGGTGAAGCTGAGCAGGTTGCCGGAGGGTTGCACCTGGCCTTCACCGATCACCGAAATCACCTGCTTCACCTTGCCCTTGAACACCTGGCCCGGGATGCCGTCGAACGCCACTTCAGCCTCATCACCGGGGGTCAGGCGCAACTGGCTGTTCTGGCGCATCCAGGCGGCGATGTAGTGCCCTTCATCCGGGATGAACACCATCGACGGACGCAGCGGCATGCGCGTGGCCATCATGCCGGGACGCAGCGACACATGGGTCACAAAGCCCTTGCTCGGCGCGCGCACAACGGTGTGGTCCAGGTCGAACTGGGCAATGTTCAGCTGCGCCTGCAGGTCATCCACCCGCGCCGTGGTGAGGTCCACGTCGCGGCGGTTGCCGACATTGCGCGCCGCCAGCTCACGGGCGCGGGACTGGTCGGCGCGGGCCGACACCAGCTGCGCCTGGATGGATTTGACCTTGTTCTCGAACGGCGTCGGGTCGATGCGGAACAGCACATCGCCCTTCTCCAGGGGCTGGTTGGTCTTTACCGGCACCTCCACCACCTGGCCGCTGACCGTCGGAATCACCGGCGTCGACACGAAGTAGCTGCGCGCCACTTCGGAGTAGGGGTGGTTGTAGTTCATCAGGAAAATCAGCGTACCGATCAGCACCACGCCGCCCAGCGCGGCAGTGGGCACCGACCACTTGTTCAGCGGAATCTTGAAGATCTTGAAGATGGCGACGCAGATGGCCGTGTAGGTGAGGATCAGCAACAGGTCCATGTCAGGCCTCCTCTACCGCGTGGGCCGAACGGGAAGCGCCCTGCCCTTCGAGGCGTTCGAGGCGCTGGCGCATCTCGGCCAGTTGCTGCTCCAGCTCCGCCTTCGGCGTGCTGAAGCCCCAGCCGCGATCGTCGCGGTACAACATCGCCCAGATCCACAGGAACGGCCAGATCGCATGAAGGGTGAACAGGCTCACCCAGCCAGCGGCATGGATGGCGTCCTGGTGCGGGTGGTTGCGCCGCTTGGAGATTTCATAAGGGATGTCGTGGATCACGATGATGCCGTAGAACAGCACGATCACGACGAAGAACAGCACGCCAAGGGCGAAGTAATCGAGAATCCCGTCACTTACCATTTCATCACCTGGTTTTCGGGGGGAGGACATCCGCATCCGGTTGGATTGTGCAAGGCGTCGGACTTGTTGCGGATTTGTGGCCAGGCCGTCGCGCGCCAGGGTTTCCGGCGCACACGAAAAGGAACCGGCCATTGACCGGTTCCCACCTGGAGGTTTATCGGGGGAGGCCCGTCAGGGCCTGAAGTCGCGCGCGTCCCGCGCCCAGTCGTCGAGCACCGGCTTGAGGTCATCCAGCACCAGCGGCGTCTTGCGGTTTTCCAGGCTCAAGCCCTGTCCCTTGCGCACCGCCCTGACGACGGGCTTGCCGCTGGCCGCGTCCACCGCTTCCACTTCGGCGTAGATGGCCACTTCCTGGTCGCGCGTTCCCACCGCCGTGGTGGTGGCAGCCGCCAGCAGGGCGATCGGAATGACCTCGTAGGCCTTCAGGTGCTCGTTGGAGATCGCCACGGCAGAGATGGACGGACGCACGATCAGGGTGTCCGCCTCCGGTGTGCCGACCAGGCGGGCCTTGCCGATCAGCTCGCGCTGCAGCGCCAGGCGCATGTAGGTGGCGATCTGGTCCATGGTCTGCTGGCTCATCTGGTCGCTGGGGGTCGGGGCCGGATGGAACACCGGCTTTTCCACCAGGAGCGTGCCGTAGCGCTTCGGGTCAAAGTCCGGTGCCGTCCAGCGCAGCACGGGCTGGCCGCTGGCGGACATCTTCTCTTCGAGCTGCGAGTAATCCCTCAGAAAGCCCGAATACTCCTCGGGCTGGGTGACCTTGCTGGAACAGCCGCTGCCCAGCATAACGATCGCTGCCAGCGCAAATCCGAATAGCGGTTTCACCATAGAAGACTCCAGGTTTGACGGGGTTGACCCTGCGGGTTGCACCCCTCTTCTGACTGGCGGCAAAGCCTATGGATGAGCGCTTTTCAGCACTTCGCATTTCACGACAGATTTTTAGCATTTCATGACAGTGTGACGGGGTTCCTTGCAACAAAACGTGTCGGACTTTCCTGAAAATCCCCCGGCCAGCGAAACCGGTTTGAGGTTCCATTCACCAGTCGCCTGGTCCATCTGACCGTCATTCCGTACGACAGCCGCGACCGTCTGGGCAATTTCGACGAATGCCTGTTCGCGTCCGGCGACACAACTGGTAAAACTGGCGGCGTCGCCGAAGAGTCCTTTCGCCAGCCATGCACGGCCCCGACCCCAGCGTACAGAGCATTCCCTACCCACCGCTGCTCGACCAGCCGGCGCAACTCACCCGCGCCGAACTGCTCGCCTCCCTGGAAAACACCATGGCCCGCCACAGGGGCGGTCCGGTCTGGCTGTTCGCCTACGGCTCGCTGATCTGGCGGCCGGAATGTCCCACGGAAGAAAGGCGCCGCGCGCGCATCCACGGCTACCATCGCGGGCTCTACCTCTGGTCCCTGATCCATCGCGGCACTCCGGAATCTCCGGGGCTGGTGCTGGGCCTGGACCGTGGCGGCTCCTGTGCAGGTTTCGCCTACCGACTGCCGGAGGAACAGCTGCAGGAGCACCTGATCGCCCTTTGGCAGCGGGAAATGCCCGATGCGGCCTACGAGCCCAAATGGCTCAACTGCCAACTGGAGAGAGGCCCCAAGGTGAAGGCCCTGGGCTTCGTGCTGCGGCGTGACTTCGCCTGCTATGCCGGCGCACTGCCGGACCACGTGCTGCGCCAGGTCTTCGACGGCGCCAGCGGTCATTACGGCAGCACACGGGACTATGTGGAAAAGACCGCGAACATCCTGCGAGCCCACGCCATGCCCGACCGCAAGCTGGAGGAAGCCCTGGTGCGCTGCTGCAAACAGGGTGCGCTGAGTTTCAGCTGATCGCTGTGGGTCCAACCTCTCGCCTGCGATCGCTGCCTGGCGCCTCGGATTCCTTATCCACAACACGAAAGATCACACAATGTGTTTGCCTTGAATTCCTACAGGGCCCGTGCGTAGCGTTTCGAGCCCGCCAGCCGCTACGAGCACCCCGCGCATGACTTCGCATCGTTTTCCCACCCTGGAAGACTTCCCCATCGACGTTCTGGATGTGCGCGCCGACGCCAGCCCCGAGGCTTGCCACCGACTGGGCGACTACCGCCTGGCTCAGGTTTCCAACCTGATCGAGCGCCTGCGCCACGAGCGGAATGCCGGTGCCTCCGGCCAGCTGCGCCAGGAGGTCCTGCTATCGGCGATGGAAGCGCTGCTGATGGATGCCCACCTGATGTATGCGCGGGCTCATGGACGGGCCGGTAGCAAGGCCTAGCCCGAGCTGGCACCTCTTTTGTTTTGTGGGGGCGAATTCATTCGCGAAAGGGATTGGCACCACGCTGACCTGACACCGCCCTCACCCCAACCCTCTCCCAGCGGGAGAGGGAGCCGTCCGTGCCAGCTCGGCAGTTGCTGGCCTTTCCTGTAGGGGCGATTTCAATCGCCAGGCAGGGCACCGCCCTGCCCTTCTTGAAACATCTCTTCAAACCACTCCGATTTCCACCACATCCCCTTGCAACCTGACCGGCCATACCCGCAGCTTCTGCTCCGGATACTCCAGGCAAGAACCGTCCTCCAGGCGGTAGTGCTGCTTGTAGAGCGGCGAGGCGATCACCAGGGAGCCGCCCAGGTGGCCGACGATGCCACGGCCGATCACGTTGGCATGGGCCAGTGGGTCGTGGTTCTGCACCGCGAACAATTGCTCGCCCTCCTCGCCTTTCAGATAGAAGAGCGCCACCTGGATATTGCTCACCCAGGCCACCACGCCTGAGTTGGGCACCAAGTCTTCCCGGCGGCAGACGGGCTGCCAGCGGCCCCGGACCTCATTGCGTTGCAGGCTTGCTTCGATCATCAGACCACCTCCTCGGCTACAGGGATCAGCGTGAGCTCGGCCGCCGTTGCCGGACGGATCTGCCCACGTTCATTGACGAAATGGATATCCGGATCACCGCGCCCGTCGTTGACGAAGGTGCGGAAGCGCTTGAGCTTCTCCGGGTCCTTGATGGCGTTGGCCCACTCGCATTCGTAGCGGTCCACCACCAGTTGCATCTGTGCCTCCAGTTCCTCGGCCAGCCCCAGGCTGTCGTCGATGATCACCGCCTTGAGGTAGTCCAGGCCGCCCTCCAGGCTCTCGCGCCAGACCGAGGTGCGCTGCAGCTTGTCGGCGGTGCGGATATAGAACATCAGGAAGCGGTCGATGTAGCGGATCAGGGTTTCGTCATCGAGGTCGGTTGCGAACAGCTCGGCGTGGCGCGGGCGCATGCCACCGTTGCCACAGACGTAGAGGTTCCAGCCCTTCTCGGTGGCGATCACACCCACGTCCTTGCTCTGCGCCTCGGCGCATTCGCGGGTGCAGCCGGACACGGCGAACTTCAGCTTGTGCGGCGAGCGCAGGCCCTTGTAGCGGTTCTCGATGTCCAGGGCCATCTTCACGCTGTCCTGCACGCCATAGCGGCACCAGGTACTGCCGACGCAGGACTTCACGGTACGGGTGGACTTGCCATAGGCGTGGCCGGTCTCGAACCCGGCGGCGATCAGCTCGCCCCAGATTTCCGGCAGTTCGTGGAGCTGGGCGCCGAACAGGTCGATGCGCTGGCCGCCGGTGATCTTGGTGTAGAGCTTGTACTTCTTCGCCACCTCGCCAATGGCGATCAGGCCTTCCGGGGTGATCTCGCCGCCGGGGATGCGCGGCACCACCGAGTAGGTGCCGTTCTTCTGCATGTTGGCCATGAAGGTGTCGTTGGTGTCCTGCAGCGGCACCAGCCACGGGTTCTGGATCGGTCGGTTCCAGCAGGAAGCGAGGATGGAGCCGATGGCCGGCTTGCAGATCTCGCAGCCGACAGGGCCGCGGCCGTGCTTGGCGAGCATCTCCTCGAAGGTCTCGATGCCTTCCACCCGCACCAGTGCGTAGAGCTCCTGGCGGGTGTAGGCGAAGTGCTCGCAGAGGCTCCTATCCACAGCCACCCCACGGGCCGACAGCTCGTGCTCCACCACCTGCTTGAGCAGTGCCGCGCAGCCACCGCAACCGGTGGCCGCCTTGGTGCAGGCCTTGACCCCGGCGACGTCGGTGCAGCCACTGTCGATGGCGGAGCAGATAGCGCCCTTGCTGACGTTGTGGCAGGAGCAGATGGTGGCGGTGGCCGGCAGTGCATCGGCGCCCAGGGCCGGCGCGCCTTCGCCTATCGGCAGGATCAGGCTGGCCGGATCGGCCGGCAGCTTGATGCCGTTCTGCACATACTGCAGCAGGGTGTCGTAGTAACTGTTGTCACCCACCAGCACCGCGCCCAGGGCCTGCTTGCCGTCGGCCGAAACCACCAGGCGGCGATAGCTGGAGGTGGCTTCGTCGATGAAGCGGTAGCTGCGGGCACCCGGCAGTGCGCCGTGGGCGTCGCCGATGGACCCCACGTCCACGCCCAGCAGCTTCAGTTTGGTGGACATGTCGGCGCCGATGAAGGGATCGGCGTCCTCGCCGCAGAGCTGCGCGGCGACGCTGCGGGCCATCTGGTAGCCGGGGGCGACCAGGCCGAAGATGCTGCCGTTCCAGGCGGCGCATTCACCGATGGCGTAGATGTCCGCATCCGAGGTCAGGCACTGGCCGTCGATGGCCACGCCGCCGCGCGCGCCCAGTTCCAGGCCGCACTGACGGGCCAGGGCGTCCTGCGGGCGGATGCCGGCGGAGAAGACGATCAGGTCGGTTTCGAGGAAATCCTCACCGGCGAAGTTCATCCGGTAGCGGTATTCCTCGCCGGCACTGATGGACTGGGTCGCCTTCGAGAGATGCACCCCCACGCCGAGCGCTTCGATGCGCGCCTTGAGCGCCTGGCCGCCCTGGTCATCGAGCTGTACCGGCATCAAGCGCGGGGCGAATTCCACCACATGGGCGTCGAGGCCCAGGGACTTCAGTGCGTTGGCGGCCTCCAGGCCCAGCAGGCCGCCACCCACCACCACACCACGGCGAGCCTGGGCGGCAGCGGCGCGGATGGTGTCGAGATCGGCCAGGGTGCGGTAGACCAGGCGCGAGTCGCCTTCGGCCCCCTCGATGGGCGGCACGAAGGGATAGGAACCCGTCGCCAGCACCAGCTTGTCGTAGGCCAGGCTGCCATTGGCGGTGATCACCTCACGACGTTCGCGGTCGATCTCCAGTACCGGCACGCCCAGGTGCAGGGTCACGCCCGGCGTCTGATAGAGGCTGGCCTCGCTGAGGGCCAGGGATTCCGCATCGCGGCCCGTGAAGTATTCGGAAAGGTGCACGCGGTCATAGGCGCGCAGCGGCTCTTCGCTGAAGACTTCGATGCGATAGCGATCCAGGGCGCCGCGCTCGATCAATTGCTCGACGCAATGATGGCCGACCATGCCATTGCCGATGACGATCAGCGTTTGCACATCAGTGGAAGCGACGTTGGAGTTCATAGGTAGCACCCGGCCCAAGCCAATCACGTTTTCTGGGGGCAAAAAAAAGCGCCTGGGACTACTCGTCCCAGGCGCCTTTGCCTGTTCGTTCTTCGATGCCGCCGAGCTACTTTGCTCAGGGCACCTGTAAGCCCGGGGGGAGTGATCGCCTTTGATCTGCCGGGCCGCCCTCCGCACTGTTCGCGGCGGGCCTGGTCCTGCCTATGCAGTGGCTGTGCCAGATTGCCGAATCGCGCTTTGCGCTTCCTTCCCAACGCCAGCAACGGCGCGGCCTCCAGCAGGTCCGGTAGCTGCCTCGACCGGTGCCGACAGCGAATCCGGCGAGCATCCGAGCAAGAACCAAAACGGTGCGAATGCACCTTCCGCGCCCCATCCTGAAGCTCATCCAGCACATGGCGAATCAAGCGGGAATTTACCCGCAAGCAGCGTCCCGCCAAGCCTTCACGCGCATCGCAGGGGACTTGGCATGTGCCTTGCGATAGCTGCAACAAGGCAATCAATGCCGATTGCCCCACCCCACGACAAAGGCGCCGTGTCTCCCCCGTTCCGACGGTGGGTGACATGGCGCTTTTTCGTTTCTGCGCAAGGTACGGATATGGCGAACAAGACAGTGCGAAGCGTGTGTCCCTATTGCGGCGTCGGCTGCGGCATCGTCATGGAGGTGGCGGACAACCGCGTGGTCAAGGTGAGCGGCGACAAGTCCCACCCGACCAACTTCGGCCGCCTCTGCACCAAGGGCAACACCTGCGCCCAGCCGCTGACCGACTCGGGCCGCATGGAGCACGCCTACCTGCGCCATGAACGCAACCGCGACCCGGTGCGCAGCAGCATCGACCAGGCCATCGGCGACACCGCCCGGCGCCTGCGCGAGCTGCTCGACACCCACGGTCCGGACGCCATTTCCTTCTATGTGTCCGGGCAGATGTCCCTGGAGGCCCAGTACCTGGCCAACAAGCTGGCCAAGGGATTCATCCGCACCCGCCACATCGAATCCAATTCGCGGCTGTGCATGGCCAGCGCGGGCAGCGGCTACAAGCTCTCCCTCGGTTCCGATGGCCCGCCCGGCGCCTACCAGGACTTCGACAAGGCCGACCTCTTCCTGGTGACCGGCGCCAACATGGCCGACTGCCACCCGATCCTCTTCCTGCGCATGATGGACAGGGTCAAGGCCGGGGCGAAGCTGATCGTGGTCGACCCGCGCCGCACCGCCACCGCCGACAAGGCCAGCCTTTACCTGCCGATCAAGCCGGGGACCGACCTCGCCCTGCTCAACGGCCTGCTCTACCTGCTGCACAGGAACGGCCATACCGACCCGGCCTTCATCGCCGCCCATACCCACGGGTGGGAGGCCATGCCGGACTTTCTCGCGGACTACACGCCGGATCGCGTCGCCGCCATCACCGGGCTGCCTGAAGCGGATATCCGCACGGCCGCCCGATGGATCGGCGAAGCGCAGGACTGGATGAGCTGCTGGACCATGGGCCTCAACCAGAGCACCCACGGCACCTGGAACACCAACGCACTGTGCAACCTGCACCTGGCCACCGGCGCCATCTGCCGTCCGGGCAGCGGCCCCTTCTCCCTCACCGGCCAGCCCAACGCCATGGGCGGCCGCGAGATGGGCTACATGGGCCCCGGCCTGCCCGGCCAGCGCTCATTGCTGGTGGACGCCGACCGGGCGTTCATCGAAGACCTGTGGCAGCTGCCGCGCGGCCACCTGCGCCAGGACGGCGGCAGCGGCACCGTCGCCATGTTCGAGGCGATGGCCGCCGGCGACATCAAGGCCTGCTGGATCATCTGCACCAACCCGGCGGCCACCGTGCCCAACCGTCGCCTGGCCATCGAAGGCCTGCAGGCGGCCGAACTGGTCATCACCCAGGACGCCTTCCTCGATACCGAAACCAACCGCTACGCCGACATTCTCCTGCCCGGCGCGCTCTGGGCCGAAGCGGAAGGCGTGATGATCAACTCCGAGCGCACTCTCACCCTCACCCAGAAAGCCGTGGACGCCCCCGGCGACAGCCTGCCGGACTGGCAGATCATCGCCCGCGTCGCCTGTGCCATGGGTTTCGAAGAGGCCTTCAGCTATATCTCCGCCGCCGAGGTGTTCGAGGAAATCAAACGGGCCTGGAACCCGAAGACCGGCTACGACATACGCGGCGCCAGCCATGAACGGCTGCGCCAGGGGCCGATGCAGTGGCCCTGCGCGCCGGAAAGCGCCGCCAACGCACGCAACCCCGTCCGCTACCTCAACGACGGCGTCAGCCAGGCACCCAGGACCGATGCCGACGGCAGTCGCCCGGCCATCGCCTTCGCCACCGAGGACGGCAAGGGTGTGTTCCTGGCCCGTCCCCACATGGAGCCGGCGGAGCTGCCCGACGACGAGTTTCCCCTGGTACTCAACACCGGGCGCGTGCAGCACCAGTGGCACACCCTGACCAAGACCGGCAAGGTCGCCACCCTGAACAAGCTAAACCCCGGCCCCTTCGTGGAGATCCACCCGAGCGATGCCAGCCGCTTCGGCATCGTTAACAACGGCCAGGTGGAAGTGCGCTCCCGCCGTGGCCGCGCGGTGCTGCCGGCGGTGGTCAGCGACCGGGTGCAGCCGGGCAACTGCTTTGCGCCCTTCCACTGGAACGACCGCTATGGCGACGACCTGGCGATCAACGCCGTGACCAGCGACGCCATCGACCCCATTTCGCTGCAGCCGGAGTTCAAGTACAGCGCCGTTGCCCTGGCACCCGTCGCTCCGGCAAGCCCCCAGCTCATCCCATTGGTAGAAGTCGAGCCGGTCGCGGCCAGCGCCGCTGCCGGTTTTCCAGAGGAACTCGCCGACATGCCGATCAACGCCTTCGCCCGTCTGCTGAACCTCGATGCCAGCGCCGAGCTCTGCCTGGCGCCCACCGAGCAGCGCTACCTGCAGGGTTACCTGCTCGGCCTGCGCAGCGAGGAGAGCCGCAAGCTGGGCGGCGTGCCCACCCTGCCGACCAGCGCACCGCTTGCCCCGGAAACCCGACTGCTGCTGGACGGCATCCTCGCCGGGCTGTTCTCCCGTAGCTGGGAGACGCCTACGCCCGCAGCAGCCGAGGCGCCGGCTGCGGAAAAACCGCTGCTGGTGCTCTGGTGCTCGCAAACCGGCAATGCGGAAAGCTTCGCCACCCATTGCGCCAACAGCCTCAAGGCCGACGGCCGTGCAGTACAGGTCCGTTCCATGGACCTCGCCCAGCCTGCCGAATTGGCCGGCGCCGGTGCCGCGCTGCTGATCGCCAGTACCTTCGGCGACGGTGATCCGTCCGACAATGGCGCCGCCTTCTGGAACGCCCTGAATGCGGAAAGCGCACCTTCGCTGTCCGGGCTGGACTTTGCCGTTCTGGCCATGGGGGATTCCAACTACGACCAGTTCTGCGGCTTCGGCCGTAAGCTCGACGCCCGCCTCGAAGCCCTCGGCGCGCGCCGCCTGGCACCACGGGTGGACTGCGAGCCGGAGTATGAAGAACCGGCGCAGGCCTGGCTGGCCAGCGTCCGCGCCGCCCTCGCCGGCGCCGTGGTCAAGCCCCCCGTGCCGGAGACCATCGGAGCGCTGGCAGAAGAAGTCGATGCGCCCACTTACAGCCGCCAGCGCCCCCTGGCCTCCCGCCTGCTGCGCAACCCGGTGCTGAATGCACCCGGCTCCAGCAAGGAAACCCGGCAGATCGTGCTCGATCTCAAAGACAGCGGCTTGCGCTACCAGGCCGGCGATGCGCTGGGGGTGTGGCCGAGCAACTGCCCGAACCTGGTGAATGAAGTGCTGAACGCGCTGAAGCTGGACGGTGATCAGCAAGTGGAAGTGAAGGACCAGGGCGCGATGCCGCTGTCGACGGCACTGGGCCGTCACTTCGACATCGCGAAGATCACCCCCGACCTGCTACGTTTTGTCGCCGAGCGTTCCGCGAGCGACGAACTCACGGCCCTGCTGGACCCGGCGAACAAGACCAGGCTGGACGATTGGCTCTGGGGGCGGCAACTGGCCGACCTGCTGCACGCCCATCCCATCCGGGTCAGCGCCGACGAACTGCTGGGCCGGCTGAAACGCCTGCAACCACGCCTCTATTCCATCGCATCCAGCCCCCTGGCGACGCCGGATGAGGTACACCTGACGGTGTCCACCGTGCGCTACCAGTGCGAAGGCCGGGACCGCGCCGGTATCTGCTCGGCCTTCCTCGCCGACCGCGCCGGCCAGGGCGATGTGTCGATCTTCATCCAGAAGTCCGCCCACTTCCGCGTACCAGCCGACCCCGAGAGGCCGATGATCATGGTCGGTCCCGGCACCGGCATCGCCCCCTTCCGCGCCTTCCTCCAGGAGCGCCAGGCAGCGGGCGCCAAAGGCCGCAACTGGCTGTTCTTCGGTGAACAGCGAAAAACCACCGACTTCTACTACCGCGACGAGTTGGAAGCCTGGCAGGCCTCCGGCCACCTGCACCGTCTGGACACCGCCTTCTCCCGCGACCAGGCGGAAAAGGTGTACGTGCAGCAGCGCATGCTCGAACAGGGCGCCGAGCTGTGGCGCTGGCTGGAGGACGGCGCGCATTTCTATGTCTGCGGCGACGCCAGCCGCATGGCCAAGGATGTGGATGCGGCGCTCAAGGCGGTGGTGCGCGAGCACGGCGCGATGAGCGCGGAGCAAGCCGAGGCCTATGTCAGCGCCCTGGCCAGGGACAAGCGCTATGTGCGGGATGTGTATTGAGGGCGGGCCTGCGGCCCGCTTGGCGAATGAATTCGCCCCCGCAGGGATGTGCATAGCCTGCAGCTAGCACGGACAGTTCCCCTCTCCTCTTCAGGGAGAGGGGCTAGGGGTGAGGGGCCGCCAGACGGCTACCGGATCAAACCTATTTCATGAGCTCCAGGATTTGCGCATGCAGGCGCGAGTCGCCACAGGCGATGACGTCGCCACCGTTCTGGGCGTCGCTGCCATCCCAGCGGGTCACCACACCACCGGCGCCCTGGATGATCGGCATCAGTGCCTGGATGTCGTAGGGCTTGAGGCCCGGGTCGAGAACGATATCCACCAGCCCCAGGGCGAGCATGCAGTAGGCGTAGCAATCGCCGCTGTAGCGCACCAGGCGCACTTCGCTCGACAGTTTGCTGAACACATCGCTGTAGGGCGGCTGCTGGAAATGCTCCGGGCTGGTGACCATCAGGGTCGCGTCGGCCAGTTTGCGGCAGGCGCGGGTCTGGATCGGTCGGCCATTGAGCGAGGCCGAGCTGCCGTCGCCGATGAAGCGTTCGCGGGTGAAGGGCTGGTCCATCACGCCCAGCGCCGGGCGGGTGCCGTCGTTGAGTGCGATCAGGGTGCCCCAGAGCGGGATGCCGCTGATGAAGGAGCGGGTGCCGTCCACCGGGTCCAGCACCCAGGTCCAGGGCTCCTCGCCCGCGATGTTTTCCTCTTCTTCGCCCAGCACGCCGTGGCCGGGAAAGCGCTGGGCGATCAGGTCACGCATGGCGCGCTCGGCGCCCTTGTCGGCGAGGGTCACAGGGTCGAAGCGCTCGGCCTCCTTGTTCTCCACCTCCAGGGGCAGGCGGAAGTAGGTCAGGGTGACCTTGGCCGCTGCATCCGCCAGCTCTTCGGCGAATTCCAGGTAATCGGGAGGAAGGGTCTGGTCGTTCATGGGCACTCCGGTTCGGACGTATCAGCAGAATTTCAGCTGGGAATAGTAGAGCGAATTGCCGTCCGTATCGACGTACCTGTTTCACAGAGGGTCCACGTTCCGCAGGCCGAAGCTGGCCTGCGGAACGCGGCGACCGCCTTACCGGGCCTGCTGCGCCAGGTATTCGTCGGTGGACACCACCTTGGCGTAGGCGAAGGCCAAGGCGGCCATGAACGCGCCGTGGACCTGCTCGGCCGGGATGGTCTTGCCCTGGAACTCCAGGTCACGCGTGGCGCAGGCATCGTGGATCACGGTGACCTCATAGCCGAAGTCGGCCGCCGCACGGGTGATGCCGTCGACGCACATGTGGCTCATGCTGCCGACCACGGTCAGCTTGTCCACGTCGCTGCCGTCGAGGATGTCCTTCAGATTGGTTTCCCGGAAGGAGTTGACGAAGTGCTTCAGGACTACCGGCTCGCCGTCAGCGTTGAGCACCTTGGGATGGATCTGGGCCCCCTCGGAGCCGGGACGGAAGAATGGCGCCTCCGGGCTGGTGAACTCATGGCGGATATGCACCACCAGGTCGCCGGCCTCACGGGCAGCGGCGATGACCCGGGCGGCGTTGTCGGCAGCGGCGTCCGCACCGCTCAGGGTCCACAGCCCACCGGGGAAATAGTCCTTCTGGATGTCGACTACGATGACGGCTTGCTTGCTCATGATTTTCACCTCAGGTTGTGGGAGTGGAGACGTGGGCCTAAGGTGCTCCTCCCGGCGCCGGATGAGGATCGGCGCAACCGACAAATTCGCAGGAAAAACTGACAATGAAAACGATGCTGGAGATCGGCCTCCTGCTCTATCCCGGCGCCCAGCTGGCAGCCGCCCACGGCCTCTCCGATCTGTTCGCGGTCGCCAATCGCCTGGCCGCCGAGCATGCCGACGCCGACCTGCCCGCCCTGCGGGTGCGCCACTGGAGCGCTGACGCGGATAGCGAAATCCGCTGCACCTGGGACAGCCACCCGGACGTCGAAAGCCGGACTGCCGTGGTGATTGCCCTGCCCTGCATCGGCGCCCTGCCCGCTGCCGAAACCCTGCAACCCTTCGTCGACTGGCTCAGCCTTCGCCACGCCGCCGGCGTCACCCTCTGTTCGGTGTGCGCTGGCGCCTTCGTGCTGGCCCAGACCGGGCTGCTCGCTGGGCGTCCGCTGACCACCCACTGGAGCCTGGCCAAGGACCTCGGCGAGCGCTACCCGGAGGTGAAGGTGGACGCCGACAAACTGGTGGTGGACGACGGCGACATCATCACCGCCGGGGGTGTGATGGCCTGGACCGACCTGGGCCTGACCCTGGTGGACCGCCTGCTGGGGCCGACCATCGCCGCGAATACCGCCAGCTTCCTCGCCCTCGACCTGACCCGGCACTCGCAGCAGTACTTCCGCCGCTTCACCCCGCGCCTCACCCACGGCGACGAGGCGGTGCTCAAGGTGCAGCGCTGGCTGCAACGCCAGGATGCGCGCCAGGTCAGCCTCCCCGCCATGGCCGCCGAAGCCGGGCTGGGCGAACGCACCTTCCTGCGCCGCTTCCAGCAGGCCACTGGCCTGCGACCCACCGAGTACTGCCAGCAACTGCGCGCGGCCAAGGCCCGCGAGCTGCTGGAGCTGACCAACCGCTCGGTGGACCAGATCGCCTGGGAAGTCGGCTACCAGGACCCGGCAGCCTTCCGCAAGGTGTTCAACAAGATGGTCGGGCTATCGCCCACGGATTATCGACGGCGATTCGGGCGCAGGAGCCTGGGGGAAACATGAAGGTCATGTTGTCGAATACTTCCCTGTAGGGACGAATTCATTCGCCAACCGGGCCGAAGGTCCGCCCGCAAACTCCTCGGGGGCGCTGCGCGCCCTTGGCGAATGAATTCGCCCCTACAAGCTCCATACCGCCTCAATCGCTGCAGTAATCCCCGTCGCACACCGGCGGGCTCCCCTCCCCATCCCGCACCTCGGCATCCCGATACACCCCCAGCTCCGGGTCGAAGCTACGGATCAGCACCTGCGGCCTTTCGGTGCTGACGCGCGGCAGTTGGGCATCGCGGAACTGGTGGTACTCGGGCACCACCACGAAGGGCTGCGGCGGCAGGTCGGCGAAGGGCCGGGGGGGTGGCGAGACATAGGCTTGCAGGGGACTGCTGGGATAGTAAGTGGTGCCCAGGTACGGCCCGTAGTACGAGCCGCCATAGCGTGTGGCCCAGGCGCCCGGTACGGCCAGGACCAGCAGTAGGATTCCGAGGCGTCCCATGACGGCGCCCTCCACGGTGAATCCCCCAAGGCGTTCAGTTATAGCTCCCGCTCCGCACCCGCCACGCTGCCAGCGGTCCAATGCCATGTCGTCGCCGATCGAAGGGGTGATCCGCCATGTCACGCTCCCGCACACTGCTCCTCGCGCTCGTCGGCACCCTCGCCTACCTGGGCCTGGCCGTCCTCGGCTGGGGCGGGTTCATGGCCTTCTTCAGCCAGCCGCCGCTGGTGGCACTGACCCTGGTGCTGTTCATCCTCTCGGGAGTGGCCCCTTTCACTCGCGGCAACCTCAGCAGCGGCGTGCGCGAGGACCGGCGCAATCGCTGGGTGCTGCCGGTATTCGGCATCATCGCCCTGCTCAGCGCCTTCCTCCCCGCCTACACCGACCGCCTGGACGTCTGGACCTTCGGTGGCGACGGCATGCGCTGGCTGGGTGTGTTCCTGTTCGCCGTGGGCGGTGCACTGCGGATGTGGCCGGTGTTCGTGCTGGGCAACCGTTTCAGCGGCCTGGTGGCCATTCAGCCCGGCCACAAACTGGTGACCGATGGCATCTACGGCATGATCCGCCACCCCAGCTACCTGGGACTGTTGATCGCGTCCATCGGCTGGGCCCTGGCCTTCCGTTCCGGCGTCGGCCTGGTCCTGGTTGCACTGACTTTGCCGCCGCTGCTGGCGCGCATCCAGGCTGAAGAAGCACTGCTGCGCACGGAGTTCGGCGAGGAATACGAGGCCTATTGCGCGCGCACGTCGCGGCTGATTCCCGGCCTCTACTGAGCCACTCGGCCCACACAGGTCCTGATGCGGCCATGCGTGGGCCTGATCGTCGGTGGAGTGATGGGGCTGCGCTGGCTGCCCCGAGCCCGATCGTCAGAGACGCCAGCGCTCGGCACTGATTTCCGGCAGATCGGTGCGACGCAGGTAGACCAGCAAGGGGTCGCACAGGTTCAGGCGGTCGTTGATGTTCTGTTCCAGGAGAATCTGCAGGCATTCGCGGCTCAGGGTCATGACCTTGTCGGTCTTCGCCGTCCAGACGAACTCGCAGGCCGGGGTGATGCTGTCATCGGGGACGTCCATGCCGAAGGAGTCTTCGCTGAAGCGCACGATGTACTTGCCCAGCTTGCGGTTGAAGCCGACGAATCCCTTGAGGGCGTCGGCGGCGTTGCAGATATCGGTGGAGGTGATGCTCATGCTGTACTTCCCTGGTCGAATCGAGGCGGGTTGTGCACGCATGGAAGGCAGGGATGCTCCCACTCTGGCCGGTGGGTAGGCCGGACATTCTGCCAGCCGGCCAGCCGATCGGGGATAGGTTCGCGAGTGTCGGGATGTCGCACCCCGGGGCCGCCAAACGGCCCCGGGGTGGAATGTCAGTGCGCCGGCTGGACGATGGCGTTGCCGGGCAGCGCCGGCAGCCGTGCCAGATGCAAAGCCACGGCCACTGCAATCACCAGCAGACCGCCGATGAACAAGCCAACGCCCTGCCAGCCGTAGTGGTGCCAGAACAGGCCACCGAGGGTACCGGCCAGGCTGGAGCCGACGTAGTAACTGAACAGATAGAGGGACGACGCCTGGCCCTTGGCCCGCTGGGCGCGACGGCCGATCCAGCTGCTGGCCACCGAATGGGCGCCGAAGAAGCCGAAGGTGAAGATCGCCATGCCGGCCAGGATCACTCCCAGCGGGCTGAACAGGGTCAGCACCAGGCCGCCGAGCATCAGCAGGATGGCCGCCCAGAGCACCTTGCGCCGGCCCACCTTGTCCGCCAGGGACCCCACCCAGGCGGAGCTGTAGATACCGGACAGGTAGACCACCGAGAGCACGCCCACCAGGGCCTGGCTCATCTGGTAAGGCGAGGCCAGCAGGCGGTAGCCGATGTAGTTGAACAGGGTGACGAAGGCGCCCATGAGCAGGAAGCCGGTGAGGAACAGCCAGGGCAGACCGGCATCGCGGAAGTGCAGGCGGTAGCCTTCCAGCAGGGTGGACGGCCGGAGCGGCTGCGGGCGGAAGTGCTTGGACTCGGGCAGCACGCGCCAGAACACCAGGCCGGCCACCAGCGCCAGGCCGCCGAGCGCCGCCAGGGCGGCATGCCAGGAAACGAAGTCCACCAGCACACCGCTGATCAGGCGTCCGCTCATGCCACCGATGGCGTTGCCACCGATGTAGAGCCCCATGGAAAGGCCAAGGTGGTGCGGATGGATTTCCTCGCTGAGGTACGTCATGGCCACGGCAGCGAGGCCGCTCAGGGCGAGGCCCACCAGGGCGCGCATCACCAGCACGCCTTCCCAGGTCGGCATGGCGGCGCTGGCCAGGGTGAACAGGGCGGCGGCGATCAGCGACACCACCATCACCGGCTTGCGGCCGATGGCATCGGACAGCGGGCCGGTCACCAGCAGGCCGAGGGCGAGCATGGCGGTGGAGACAGAAAGCGCGAGGCTGCTCAGGGCGGCAGAGATGGAGAAGTCCCTGGACAGGACCGGCATCATCGGCTGGATGCAGTACAGCAGGGCAAAGGTGGCGAAACCGCCGGAGAACAGCGCCAGGGAAGTGCGCATGAACTGCGGCGTGCCTTTCCTGATGTAGGTGGGGAGTTCGGGATCGTTGGCGGCGGCGTCCGGCAGCGCGCTGGCTGCGTCACGGGCCGCCTCGCTAAACGCGGGATCGTCTTCGGTCTTGAGTACTGCCTGGGATTTGCTCACGGGGCACCTTCGGGCATTTGCGGCGAGCAGGCACAACGAGGCCGTGCCGCCTGGATCAGGGGCTGGAATATTCGTTGTTGGGGTTATGGGCCGAAGGATATCGAGCGTTTTATATTATCTCCAATATATTATTCGACACATTTGATACGTTCTGGATATCAATAGGCATCCCATGGAACTGAGACACCTGCGCTACTTCATCGCCGTGGCCGAGGAGCTGCATTTCGGCCGTGCCGCCGAGCAACTGGGTATTTCCCAACCCCCGCTGAGCCAGCAGATCCAGGCGCTGGAAGAGGAAATCGGCGCACGTCTGCTGGAGCGCACCAACCGCCGCGTCGAGCTGACCGAAGCCGGCCGGCGTTTCCTCGACGAGGCCCGCCAGGTGCTGGCCCAGGTAGACAAAGCCGTGGAAATCGCGCGCCGCGCACACCGTGGCGAGTTGGGGGAGTTGAAGGTGGGCTTCACCTCGTCCGCCCCCTTCACCTCCACCATTCCCCGCAGCATCCGCGCCTTTCGCCAGGCCTACCCGGACGTGCACCTGGAGCTTACCGAGGGCAGCAGCGCGGAAACGGTCAGGGCACTGCAGGAGGAAAACATGCAGGTCGGGGTGATCCGCCCCCTCAACCTGCCGGACAACCTCCTGGCGGTGGAACTGTTCCGCGAGCCCCTGGTGGCCATCCTGCGCGCCGACCATCCATTGGCCGCCAGCAGCGAAGACGGCATCCACTTCAGCGCCCTGGCCGACGAACCCTTCGTGTTCTTCCCGCGCACCTTCGGTACCGGTCTCTATGACCAGATGCTCGCCCTCGCCCGTGACGCCGGCTTCACGCCCCGGGTCTCCCAGGAAGCCAGCGAAGCCATGACCATCATCGGCCTGGTGTCCGCCGGGCTCGGCGTATCGGTGCTGCCCGCCTCCTTCCGTCGCACCCGCGTCGACGGCGTGGTCTACCGCACCCTGCTGGATCCGGGCGCCACTACCGCCGTCTGGCTGGTGCGCCGGCGGGACGAACGCTCGCCCCTGGCGCTATCGTTCATCGACCTGGTGACGCGCGAGGCCGCCGCCATCCGGGAACGCCGGTAGACAAACCTGCCCTGTGGGAGCGAATTCATTCGCGAATAAATTCGCTCCCACAATGACTGCAAAAATCTCCAGGCCACGTCACAAACCCCAACCCTGGTTCGTCGTGAAGGTGTAAACGCCTTTCAACCCCGAACGAGGAACACGTGATGAACCAGGCAAGCCCCCTCAACTACCAGCAGGTCATCCCCGACGTCATCGACGCCATGGGCGAAGTGCACTCGCCGCTGGACGCCCTCGGCCTGGAACGCAGCCTGCACCACCTGGTGCAATTGCGCGCGTCGCAACTGAACCAGTGCGCCTTCTGCGTGAAAATGCACACCCGCGAGGCGCGGGAAGACGGCGAAACCAGCGAGCGTCTGGACCGCCTGGTGGTCTGGGACCACTGCAACGACTTCACCCCGCGCGAGAAGGCGGCCCTGGCCTGGACCGAAGCGCTGACCCAGCTCGACCGCCGCACCGACTATGCTGCCCTGCGCACTGCCCTGCGCGAGCATTTCAGCGAGGTGGAGATCGGTGCACTGACCGCCACCGTCGCGATGATCAACCTCTGGAACCGCATCCAGATATCGAGGCACTGAAGTGAGAGTGACCGATGTCACGGCGGTCTTCGAAGACAGCCGCCGCTTCCTGCTGAACCTGGCCTACCGCATCCTCGGCTCGCGCAGCGACGCCGAAGATGCGGTGCAGGAAACCTTCCTCAAGTGGCGCGAGTGCAATCCCGCCACTCTGGACAACCCGCGCGCCTGGCTGACCACCCTCTGCACCCGCTACTGCATCGACCAGTTGCGCCTGGGCCACCGGGCACGGGTGGACTACATAGGTACCTGGCTCCCCGAGCCCATCCACAGCGAAACCACGGAGTCGCCGGAACAGATGCTGGAACTCTCATCCTCGCTGTCCACCGCCTTCCTCCTGCTGCTGGAGCGCCTTACCCCGCGCGAGCGGGCAGCCTACCTGCTGCACGACATCTTCGACCTGGACTACCCGGACGTGGCCCGCGCCATCGGCGTGCAGGAAGCGGCCTGCCGCAAGCTGGTGTCCCGTGCGCGCAGCGGCCTGGCCGAAGGCAAGGTGCGCCACCAGCCGCCACGGGAACGCCAGGAGCAATTGCTGGAAGCCTTCCACGCGGCCATCGCCAGCGGCGCCACCGCTGGCCTCACCGCCCTGCTCTCGGAGGAGGTGGAACTGAGTGCCGACGGCGGCGGCAAGGTACCGACCCTGGGCCACATCCTCCACGGCAAGGCCGAGGTGCTGGCGTTCATCTTCGACTCCCTGCGCGGCTACTGGCGCGACTACCAGTGGCTGCCCGCCGAACTCAACGGCGGACGCGGCGTGATCCTCGCCCATGGCGACCAGGTGGCCGCCTCGGTCACCTTCGCCTATGACGACGAAGGCCGGGTCAGCAACATCTACATCGTGCGTAACCCGGAGAAGCTGACAGGCCTCGGGCTACCCGACTGACCAATGCCCGCTTGCGTAAACGAAACAGACCGACACATCTCGGCGTCGCCACCCGACGCCATTCGACGTTTTCTTCACATTCCCTCTGGCAATGTCCGACGCTTTCGGCGGACCAACTGGAACCAATGTGCCATCAGGTGATCTATTCACCCCCGGCATCGTTCACCTCCAGATGCCGCCCCGCCCTGAGTAGACCAATGGATGCTTGATCGCATGACCGCACAGGAACCCGTAGCCACCCGGCAGTCCTCGTTCAATCTGGACAAACCGACCGTCAAGAGCCACCTCGCCTTCACCCTGCTCAGCGCCGGAGCGCTGCTGGTGATGTACAGCCTGCTGCGGGTTGCACTGCTGGTGTACAACAGCGACCAGATCGGCGACAGCCCCGCTTCGGTGTTCGTCGAGGCCTTCTACAACGGCCTGCGCTTCGACCTGCGCGTGGTGGTATTCGCCCTGGTTCCGCTGCTGCTGTCGCTGCTCAGCGTCCGCGCCATGGCCGCCCGTGGCCTGCATCGGATCTGGCTGACCCTGTTCGCCAGCCTCACCCTGTTCCTCGGCATCAGCGAACTGGACTTCTACCGCGAGTTCCACCAGCGCCTGAACAGCCTGGTCTTCCAGTACCTGCAGGAAGACCTGGGCACCGTCGCCAGCATGATCTGGAACGGCTTCCCGGTGGGTCGCTACCTGATCGCCTGGGCCCTGGCCACCGCCCTGCTCTACCTGATGTTCCGTGGCCTGGACCTGGTCAGCCGTCCGCGCACCGGCGCCAGCACCAAACCCATCGCCCGCAAAACCGCGCCCTGGTTCAGCCGCGTGGCGATTTTCATGGTGTGCCTGGTGGTGGCCGTGGTTGCCGTTCGTGGCCATCTGCGCCAGGGCCCGCCGCTGCGCTGGGGTGACGCCTATACCACTGACTCCATGTTCGCCAACCAGTTGGGCCTGAACGGCACTCTGACCCTGGTGGACGCGGCCAAGAGCAGCTTCTCCTCCCACCGCGACAACGCCTGGAAGGCCACCCTGCCTGAAGACGAAGCCGTGGCGACCGTGCGCGAGATGCTACTCACCCCCAACGACAAGCTGGTGGATGCCGACACGGCCGCCATCCGTCGCGATTTCACCCCGCCGGCCGAAGGCACCCTGCCGATCCGCAACGTGGTGGTGATTCTGATGGAGAGCTTCGCGGGGCGTTACGTCGGCGCCCTGGGCAGCCAGGAAGGCATCACGCCGTACTTCGACAAATTGGCCAAGGAGGGACTGCTGTTCGACCGTTTCTTCTCCAACGGCACCCACACCCACCAGGGAATGTTCGCCACCATGGCCTGCTTCCCCAACTTGCCAAGCTTCGAGTACCTGATGCGCACCCCCGAGGGTTCGCACCAGTTCTCCGGGCTGCCGCAACTGCTCAGCGCCCGCGACTACAACGACCTGTATGTCTACAACGGCAACTTCCAGTGGGATAACCAGTCCGGCTTCTTCAGCAACCAGGGCATGACCCGTTTCATCGGCCGCGAAGACTTCGTCAACCCGGTGTTCATGGACAAGACCTGGGGCGTGTCCGACCAGGACATGTTCGACCGTGGCGCCGCCGAATTGGCGAAGATGCCCACCGACAAGCCGTTCTACGCGCTGCTGCAGACACTCTCCAACCACACGCCTTACGCCCTGCCGGCCGATCTGCCGGTGGAGAAGGTGACCGGCCATGGCGCCCATGACGAGCACCTGACCGCCATGCGCTACGCCGACTGGGCCCTCGGCCAGTTCTTCGAGAAGGCGCGCAAGGAGCCCTACTTCAAGAACACGCTGTTCGTCGTAGTGGGCGACCACGGCTTCGGCAGCGACAAGCAGCTCACCGAAATGGACCTGTTCCGCTTCAACGTACCGCTGCTGCTGATCGGCCCCGGCGTGCAAGAGAAATTCGGCAGCATCAACCACAATGTCGCCACTCAGATCGACATCGTGCCCACCATCATGGGCCGCCTGGGCGGCGAAGTACGCCACCAGTGCTGGGGACGTGACCTGCTCAACCTGCCGGCCAATGACCCAGGCATCGGTGTGATCAAGCCGTCCGGCGGCGAACAGACCGTGGCCATCGTCAGCGCCGACCGCATTCTGATCCAGCCCAAGGACTTCCCGGCGCGCCTCTACCAGTACCAGCTGGGCGCCGATGCCAAGGCCGAACGCGTCCCCGGCGACAGCGACCCGCGCCTGCAGAAGTACCTGGAAGCCTTCCTGCAAACCGCCACCGGAAGCCTGTTGAACAACACGGCCGGCGTGAAGGACGCGAAACAGAACCAGTGATGACCCAGGCCCCGCTCGATGCGGGGCCTTTTTTTTTCGGTCGCTGTTGCGGGAGCGAATTCATTCGCGAAAGGCCGCGTGTCGGTGCACCCCGGCACCTGACTGGCCGGCGGCCCGATTCGCGATTGAAATCGCTCCTACAAGACCGTTCCCCTCGCAGCGTCGCGCTTGACAGCCCCGTCCCCAGCCCGCAAATTACGCAAAGTGTAAATTGATTACGAAAACAATAATGCTGGCACCCGGACCTCACACCGGAACGCCTGCCGCCGAGCGATTGCCATGGACCTCTATACCTATTACCGCTCCACCTCTTCCTACCGGGTGCGTATTGCCCTGGCGCTGAAGGGCCTGGAAGCCCGGCATATCCCGGTGAACCTGATCCAGGACGGCGGCCAGCAGCACAAGCCCGAGTACAAGGCGCTCAATCCACAAGGCCGTGTGCCCAGCCTGCGCCTCGACGACGGCCAGGTCCTGACCCAGTCCCCCGCCATCATCGAATACCTCGAAGAACGCTACCCGCAGCCCGCCCTCCTGCCCCAAGGCCTGGAGGCCCGTGCCCAACAGCGCGCGGTGGCGGCCATCATCGGTTGCGATATCCATCCGCTGCACAACGTCGCCGTGCTCAACCGCCTGCGCGGCCTGAAGGTGGAGGAAGCCGAGGTGATGGGCTGGATTCGCCACTGGATCGCCGAAGGCTTCAACGCGGTCGAAGCCCTGATAGGCGATGAAGGTTTCTGCTTCGGTGAACCGGGCCTGGCTGACGTCTACCTGCTACCGCAGGTCTATGCCGCGCACCGTTTCGAACTGGACCTGTCACACTATCCAAAGATCGCCCGTGTCGAACGCCTTGCCCTCCAGCATCCGGCCTTCACCCAGGCGCACCCCGACCAGCAAGCCGACAAGCCGGCCTGAGGCCACGCCCATGAAAAGCCTCGGATTCAAAGTCACCATCGGCGACTACCTCGCCCGCAGCGTACGCGGCATTTCCTGTGCGCCACCGACTGCCACCTCGCATTGACCCATACTTCCAATCAAATGCTTGAGGTGCCAAAAAATGGCTGACATCTTCGAAAACCCCATGGGCCTGATGGGCTTTGAATTCATCGAGTTCGCTTCGCCCACCCCGAACACCCTGGAACCCATCTTCGCGATGATGGGCTTCACCAAGGTCGCCACCCACCGCTCTAAGGACGTGCATCTGTATCGCCAGGGCGAGATCAACCTGATCCTCAACAACGAGCCCAAGAGCCAGGCCGCCTACTTCGCCGCCGAGCACGGCCCGTCCGTGTGCGGCATGGCCTTCCGCGTGAAGAACGCCCACCAGGCCTACGCCCGTGCCCTGGAACTGGGCGCCCAGCCCATCGACATCCCCACCGGCCCGATGGAACTGCGCCTGCCGGCGATCAAGGGCATCAGCGGCGCCCCGCTGTACCTGATCGACCGTTTCGGCGAAGGCTCCTCGATCTACGACATCGACTTCGAGTTCATCGAAGGCGTCGACCGTAATCCGAAGGGTGCCGGCCTGAAGCTGATCGACCACCTCACCCACAACGTCTACCGCGGCCGCATGGCGTACTGGGCGGACTTCTACGAGAAGCTGTTCAACTTCCGCGAGATCCGTTACTTCGACATCAAGGGCGAGTACACCGGCCTGACCTCCAAGGCCATGACCGCGCCAGACGGCAAGATCCGTATCCCGCTGAACGAGGAATCCTCCAAGGGCTCCGGGCAGATCGAAGAATTCCTGATGCAGTTCAACGGCGAAGGCATCCAGCACGTCGCCTTCTTCACCGACGACCTGATCAAGACCTGGGACGAACTGAAAGCCCTCGGCATGCGCTTCATGACCGCACCGCCGGCCACTTACTACGAGATGCTCCAGGGCCGCCTGCCGAACCACGGCGAGCCGGAAGGCGAACTGCAGTCGCGCGGCATCCTGCTGGACGGCACCACCGAAGGCGGCAACAAGCGCCTGCTGCTGCAGATCTTCTCGGAAACCCTGATGGGCCCGGTGTTCTTCGAGTTCATCCAGCGCAAGGGTGACGACGGTTTCGGCGAGGGCAACTTCAAGGCCCTGTTCGAATCCATCGAGCGCGACCAGATCCGCCGTGGTGTGCTGAGCACCGAATAAGGTTCTATCCCCTACGAAAAACCCGGCTTCTGCCGGGTTTTTCGTTTCAGGCGGTCAGCTATCCGCCCCAGTATCGCCGACGCCGCACCCAGCCCCCCTGACTATGCTTGTTCGATGGGGGTTGGAGGCGCGCCACATGCAACTCGTCAGCGTCAGCATCGACAAGCCGGAGTCGATCAACTTCATCTTCGGCCAGACCCACTTCATCAAATCCGTCGAAGATATCCACGAAACCCTGGTGGGCGCCGTTCCCGGCATCCGCTTCGGGTTGGCCTTCTGCGAGGCCTCGGGCAACTGCCTGGTGCGTTGTTCCGGCACCGACGACGCCATGCTCGAACTGGCCAGCAGGAATGCCCTGGCCATCGGCGCCGGGCACAGCTTCATCATCTTCCTCGGCGAAGGCTTCTACCCGGTCAACGTGCTCAACAGCCTGAAGCTGGTGCCGGAGGTCTGCCGCATCTACTGCGCCACCGCCAATCCGACCCAGGTCATCCTTGCCGAAACCGACCAGGGGCGCGGCGTGCTCGGTGTGGTGGACGGCTGCTCGCCCCGTGGTGTGGAAGGCGAGGAAGACATCGCCTGGCGCAAGGACCTGCTAAGGCAGATCGGCTACAAGCTCTGAGTTCGGCCAGGGGCGATATCCATCGGCCATGCCTCTATGCAGGAAAAAAGCGCGCAAAAAAAAAGCTGCCATCGCCGGCAGCTTCAGTTTGCACCCTGGCACTTCCTGTGCCCTTTCTGTTCCTGCAAGCAGGATGCCCCATGCCGATGACATCCCTGTGTCAGCGGGATGAAGGCTTGTCGACAGGCGCGCAAGGCGTCTTCAGGGTCCCTTAAGACTTCACGCGGATACTGCCTCTCATTAAGCCAAGCGCCCGGAGGGCATCGATGAACAGCGCCGAGTGGAACGCCCTGTTCCCATTCCGTTTCGGTCACAAGTCGCAGCAACACTACCTGTCCCTGCTGTTGGCCGGTGACGCAGGGCGTGGCCAGGTCGAGGACTTCGTCCATCGCCGTTTTCTCAGCGCCCACGGTGCCGATATCCATCAGTTCATGCCCGAGCTGCTGAGCATGCGCAACTTCCACGGAGCCCTCAGCGCCGTGGCTGGCATCCGCCTCGCCGAGCAGGAGCCGCTGTTCCTCGAGCATTACCTGGAGGCGCCGGTGGAAACCCGGATCGCCAGCCTGACCGGCCTCCCGGTGGAGCGCCGGCAGGTCGTGGAAGTGGGCAACCTGGCGTCGATAAGCGCCGGCAATGCGCGCCTGATCATCGTTGCCGTCACCTGGCTGCTGCACCAGCGTGGCCTGGAGTGGGTGGTGTTCACCGGTGCTCCCGCGCTGATCAACAGCTTCCACCGGCTGGGCCTGGAACCCCTGCATCTCGGCGAGGCCAACCCCAGCCGCCTGGGCCACGACCAGGAGCAATGGGGGTCCTACTACGAGCAGAAGCCCCAGGTGTTCACCGGCAACATCCACTTCGGCTACGAGCAGTTGCAACGCAACGGTGTCATCGCGCGCCTGGGTTTTCCTGAAGCCGACGAGGCGGCCCACCATGCAGCCTGAAGACTTTCGCCAAATCCTGCGCAAGCACGCCAGCCACCTGCCGCAACCCCTGGCCCTGCGGGGCGACACCCGGCGCTACACCTACGCCCAGTTGCTGGCCGAGGTGGAACGGAGGGAAGGCCTGCTGCGCGCCGAACCCGAAGGCGTTCTCGCCCTCGGCCTGGACAATGGCCCGGAGGCGCTGATCTGGGACCTGGCGGCGCTCTTCAGCGGGCGCCCCTGCCTGATCCTGCCGCCCTTCTTCAGCCCCGCGCAGCGCGCCCACTGCCTGGAGCAATGCCAGGTCGGCCTGGCGGTGCTGGATGCCGGCTTCGCCAACGAGCTGGAAGGTGCCGGCTTCCAGTCGGACGGCACCTTCTGGCGCAAGCCCGGACAGGGCCAGGCCGCCCTGCCCGCCGGCACCCTCAAGGTCACCTACACCTCAGGCACCACCGGCCAGCCCAAGGGCGTCTGCCTGGGCGCCGACGCCTTGCTGCGGGTCGCCCATGAGCTGGAAGTCGCCAGCCGCCCCTGTGCACCCGCCCACTACCTGGCGGTGCTGCCGATAGCGGTGCTACTGGAGAACCTCGGCACCTATGCGGCGCTGTTGGCCGGCGCCTGCGTCACCCTGCTGCCGCAGCGGCAAATGGGCATCCTGGGCGCCAGCGGCGTGGACTGGCCGAAGCTGCTGGCCACCGTCGTCCTCAGCAGCGCCCAGAGCCTGATCCTGGTGCCACAGCTGTTGCTGGGCCTGGTCACCGCCATCGAGCAGGGCCACCTGGGCGCCGCGCAATTCCGTTTCGTCGCGGTAGGCGGGGCACGGGTCTCGCCGGACCTGCTGGCCCGCGCCGCGCGGGTCGGGCTGCCGGTGTTCGAAGGCTATGGCCTCTCCGAATGCGCCTCGGTGGTCTGCCTGAACCGCCCCGATGCCGTGCGTCCAGGCAGCGTCGGCCAGCCCCTGCCCCATGTCCGGGTGCGCCTGGCGGACGACGGCGAAGTACAGGTCAGCGGCTCCACCCTGCTCGGCTACCTGGGTGAAGCGCCCTTTGCCGGCGACTGGTGGCCCACAGGTGACCTGGGCGAGTTCGACGCCGACGGCTACCTGCACCTCAAGGGCCGCAAGAAACACCAGTTCATCACCAGCTTCGGCCGCAACGTGAACCCGGACTGGGTGGAGGCCGAACTGACCCAGCGCGGCGTGGTCGCCCAGGCCTTCGTCCACGGCGAGGGCCTGCCCGGCAACCTCGCCCTGCTCTGGCCGCTGGACCCGAATTGCGATGCGCAGACCCTCGCCGACGCCGTGGCCTGCGCCAATGCCGCGCTACCCGACTATGCACGGGTCAGGGCCTGGCACCGCCTGGAAACCCCCTTCAACGCCGCCGACGGGCTGCTCACCAGCAATGGTCGCCTGCGCCGCGAGGCCATCCTCGCGCGCTACCGCGACACCCTGCTCGAACTCCAGAACGAGGCAAGACCATGAGTTTCTTCGACCAATTGCAAGCCGCCACCTCCCGCGAACGCGAGGCGCTATTCAGCGTCCCGGTGATACGCGAGGCGCTGGCCGGCCAGGTCAGCCTGGAGGGTTACCGCGCCTTCCTCGGCCAGGCCTACCACCACGTCCGCCACACCGTGCCGCTGATGATGGCCTGTGGCGCGCGCCTGCCTTCGCGGCTGGAATGGCTGCGCGGCGCGGTGTGTGAATACATCGAGGAAGAATACGGCCACGAGCGCTGGATCCTGAACGACATCGCAGCCTGCGGCGGCGACCCTGAAGCCGTCAGCAGCAGCCGTCCCTCACTGCCCATCGAACTGATGGTGGCCTTCCTCTACGACCAGATCGCCCGCAGCAATCCGGTGGGCCTGTTCGGCATGGTCAACGTGCTGGAAGGCACCAGCATCGCCCTGGCCACCCACGCCGCCGGCAGCATTCGCGAAAGCCTCGGCCTGCCGGCGGACGCCTTCAGCTACCTGTCCTCCCACGGCGAACTCGACCAGGACCACATGGCCACCTACCGCGGGCTGATGGACCGCCTGGACGATGAAGGCGACCAGCAGGCCGTTATCCATGCCGCCAAGGTGGTCTACCAGCTCTACGCCGACATGTTCCGTGGCCTGCCCCGTGCCAGCGAGGTGCCCCATGCGACTCGCTGATTGTCGCGTATTGCTCACCGGCGCCAGCGGCGGCATCGGCCTGGCCCTGGCCGAACAACTCTGCGCACGCGGTGCCCAGGTGATGGCGGTGAGCCGGCAGCCGGAAGCCCTGGCGCCCCTGCGTGCACGCTATGGGCAGCAACTGGCCTGGACCGGCGCCGACCTGCGCCAGGCCCAGGGACGCCAGCGGGTGCTGGAAGTCGCCCGAGGCTTGGGCGGCATCGATGTCCTGGTGAATGCCGCAGGGGTCAACTGCTTCGCCATGCTGGAGCAAGTGGACGACGACCAGATCGAGGACATGCTCGCCCTCAACGTCACCGCCACCGTGCAACTGACCCGTGCCCTGCTGCCGGTGTTGCGCCAGCAGAAGCACGCCCTGGTGGTCAACGTCGGTTCCATTTACGGCTCCATCGGCTATCCCGGCTACGCTGTCTATTGCGCCAGCAAGTTCGCCCTGCGCGGCTTCTCCGAGGCCCTGCGCCGGGAGTTGGCGGATACCCCGGTGAACGTCCTCTACGTCGCCCCGCGCGCCACCCGCACCGGCATGAACAGCCAGGCCGCCATGGCGCTGAATGCCGAACTCAAGGTTGGCGTGGACGAACCGGATCAGGTGGCCCGGGCAGTGATCGCGGCCATCGAGAAGGACCTCAGCGAGCTTTACCTGGGTTGGCCGGAGAAGTTCTTCGTCCGCCTCAACGGCATGCTGCCCGGCGTGGTGGATCGGGCGCTGTCCAAGCAACTGCCGATCATCCGCCGCTTCAGCGGTGCCCACCACGGCAAGGACCATCCATGATGAACAAGCTCATCGGCATCCTCGGCCTGTTCCTGATCCTCAGCATCCCCGCCTGGGCCCTGGACGACACCGGCAATCAGCGCCTGGCCGCGATCCAGCAGCGCTGGGCGGAAATCCAGTACCAGGTGATGGAGCAGCAGCGCGCCGCCGAATTCGAGAAGCTCGCCGCCCAGAGCGGCGCGTTCACCCGCAGCGCCCCGAACTCCGCCGAAGCCTGGATCTGGCACGGCATCGTCACCAGCAGCTGGGCCGGCGCCGAAGGCGGCCTGGGTGCCCTGGGCAAGGTCAAGGACGCCCGCGATGCCCTGGAACGCGCCATCCAGCTCGACCCGAACGCCTTGCAGGGCTCGGCCTACACCAGCCTCGGCGCACTGTACGACCGGGTGCCCGGCTGGCCGGTCAGCTTCGGCGACGAAGACAAGGCCGACCAGTTGCTGCGCAAGGCCCTGGAGATCAATCCGGCGGGCATCGACAGCCTGTACTTCTGGGGCGACCACCTGTACCGCCAAGGGCACCCACAGCAGGCGCGCGAAGCGCTGCTCAAGGCCAGGACCGCCGCCCCGCGCCCCGGTCGCGAGCTGGCTGACCAGGGCCGCCGGCGGGAGATCGATGCTTTACTGCAGGAAATCGGCAACCCTTGAAGGACGCCCATGCGACTGCTTCTCGTCGAAGACGACAACGCCCTCGGGGCCGGCGTACGCGCCGGCCTGCGCCAGGAAGGCTACACAATCGACTGGCTGACCGACGGCGCCAGCGCCCTGCACGCCCTGCAAACCGAAGAGTTCGATTTGGTAATCCTCGACCTCGGTCTGCCGCGCCTGGACGGCCTGCAGGTCCTGCAGCAATTGCGCGCCGGCGGCTCCACCGTGCCGGTGCTGGTGCTCACCGCCCGCGACGCTACCGAAGACCGCATCCTCGGTCTCGACGCGGGAGCGGACGACTACCTGGTCAAACCCTTCGACCTCAATGAACTCAAGGCCCGCCTGCGCGCCCTGCTGCGCCGCAGCGCCGGCCGGCCGCAAGTGCTGATCGAACACAACGGCGTTGTACTCGACCCCGCCAGCCAGCAGGTCAGCTACCAGGGCAGCCCGGTCGCCCTGACGCCCAAGGAGTACCAGTTGCTCCATGAACTGCTCTCGCAACCGGGCAAGGTCATCACCCGCGAGCGCCTGGTACAGACCCTCTACGGCTGGGACGAGGAAGCCGAAAGCAACACCCTGGAAGTGCATATCCACCACCTGCGCAAGAAGCTCTCCAGCGACCTCATCCGCACCGTGCGCGGCATCGGCTACCTCGTGGATGGCCGCCCATGACCTCATTGCGCCGCCGCACCCTGTGGCTGGTGATGGTGTTGTTGCTGCTCGGCACCCTGCTCATCGCCTACTTCAACTACCGCGACAGCAGCCATGAGATCGAAGAGATCTACGACGCCCATCTGGCGCAGAACGCGCGCCTGCTGATGGGCGTGATGCGCATGCCCCTGGCCAAACCCGAACAGGACGAGCTGTACCGCGCCTTCAACAATGCCCTGAGCAGCGCCGTCCCGCGCAAGGTCGGCCACCCTTACGAGAGCAAGATGGCCTTCCACGTCTGGAGCAAGGACGGCCGCAGCCTCGTGCAATCGCCCAGCGCCCCGCCCTTCGACCACGCGCCGGTGAAGACCGGCTTCCACAACATCGAACTGGCCGGCCATCACTGGCGCGGCTTCGTCCTGCCGGATACGGAACAGGGCCTGCTGATCTGGGTGGGTGAACGCGACGACGTACGCCAGGACCTGGTGCAGCGCATCGTCCGCCATACCCTGGGGCCCAACCTGGTGGGCATTCTCGTCCTCGCGGCGCTGGTCTGGCTGGCCATCGGCTGGGGCCTGCTGCCGCTGCAGAACATGGCACGAGTGATCCGCAGCCGCCACGCCGAATCCCTGGCACCGCTGCAGATCGTGCCATTGCCGAAGGAACTGGAACCCATGCAGGCGTCGATCAACCGCCTGCTGGCGCAGATCGAATTGATGCTGCAGCGCGAACGGCGCTTCATCGGCGACGCCGCCCACGAGATGCGCACCCCGTTGGCGGTGCTGCGCCTGCACGCGCAGAACGCCCTCGAAGCCACCAGCGACGAGCAGCGCGCCGAAGCCCTGCGTTTCCTGACGGTGGGCGTCGACCGACTGACCCGGGTGGTCCACCAGTTGCTCACCATGGCCCGGGTGGAGCCTGAACTGGCGCGGCAGAAATGGCAGCGCCTGGATCTGGGACACCTGGTCCGCGAGCACCTGGCCGAGCTGACGCCCCTGTTGCTGGACAAGGGCCTGGAACTGGCCCTGGAAGTGACCGACGACGACTTCCACACCACCAGCGACGCCGCCGCCATCGGCATCGCCCTGCAGAACCTGGTGACCAACGCCACCAACTTCTCCCCGCCCGGGGGCGAGGTGAAGGTCAGCCTGCTGCCAGACGGCCGGGACTTCTTCCTGCTGCGCGTGGAAGACCAGGGGCCCGGTATCGAAGAAAGCCGACTGGAACGCCTGTTCGAGCGCTTCTACAGCCAGGACAATCCCCAGGGCGCCGGCCTTGGCCTGGCCATCGTGCAGATGATCGCCACCCGCCTGGGCGGCAGCATCACGCTGTACAACCGTGAAGGCGGCGGAACCTGCGCCGACCTCAAGCTGCCCCGGCTGGCGCCCGGATAACGCCAGACCGGACCTACCGCTCCGCGGAATCGCAGCGGTTGCGCGCAAAATCGGCTGTACTGAAACACCACACCCCCTTCGCCAAGGGAGGCAACGCCATGCGCACTCCTCGTTTTCCTGTTCTCCTGGCTGCCATGTTCCTGCTGGTTTCGGCTGGCGCATCCTGGGCCACGGAACAGGCCCAACAGCGCCGCGCCGCGCGGGACGTCCGCCAGGAAACCCGCCAGGACGCACGCCAGATCAAGCAGGACTGCCGCGCTGCCGACGTGCAGTACAACGCCGAATGCCGCCAGGACAAGCGCCAGACCAAGCAGCAAGGGCGCGAAAGAGCGCGGGATATCAAGTACTGAGCGGCCCCGCTCGACCTTCGCGGCACTCCTCATCCCTCGGGGCGGATCTGACCCTACAAGGAAATGGGCTCGCCGGATGGTTCGAGCCTGTCTATATCCCTCACCCCCGGCCCCTCTCCCAATGGGAGAGGGGTGACTCCCGCCCGGCCTTCGGTGCTGCGGGGCGGTTCCGCTCTTGTGGGGGCGATTTCAATCGCCAAGCAGGCCGAAGGTCTGCCCTTCGCAGTCGAAAGGGGATCAGAGCCTCAGGCAATAACCCGCTCACGCAATCGCGCCAGCATTCCCAGGAGGCTGCCGACACGCTGGTTCTCACTGGCTTCCTTCGGCGCATCGGCCACACGCGGGACCATTTCCAGCGGCTGCGCGCGCCACAGGAAGGACTGCTCGGCGGCCGCCTTCAGGCCCTTTTCGAACAGACCACGGCGGATCGGTTTGGGCAGGTAGCGGAAGATCTGCGCTTCGTTGATCAGCTTGAGCAGCGCCTGGGTGTCGCGGAACGGCGTCACTACCAGGCTAAGCAGGCGCGGGTGGGCCTGGGCCAGGGATTTCAGCAACGGCGCCATGTCCTCGCCGCCCAGCTTGAGGTCGCTGACCAACAAGTCCACCGGTTCCAGGTTCAGAGTCACCAGCGCTTCGCTCAGGCTGTGGGCACGCAGCAGGCGGTGGCCACCGGACTGGCAGAAGGCCTGGACGCAGTGCAGGGTTTCCGGGTCGTCATCCAGCAGCAGCAGGTTCAGCGGAGCCGCCAGGTTGCTGGTGGCGGTGGTGACCGGCGCGGCAGCCTGGCGCAGGGCGATTTCCGCCGCCTGGCGCAGGGTGAAGGCCATTTCCTGCGGGTCCCAGGGCTTGGTCAGGTAGCGGAAGATGCCGCCGCTGTTCAGCGCTTCCACCGCGGCGTCCAGGTCGGAATAGCCGGTGAGCAGGATGCGCAGGCATTCCGGGGCGATCTCCCGCGAGCGGGCCAGCAGCTCGGCGCCGCTCATGCCCGGCATGCGCTGGTCGCTGACGATGATATGCACCGCCCCTTGCTTGAGCCGCTCCAGCGCCCGCAACGGGTCGCTTTCGGTGATCACCTCGTACTGGCGGCGGAACTGCAGCGCCAGGCTGCGCAGGATGCGTTCCTCGTCATCGACGAAGAGAATGCGGACGGAAGACGACATGGACTCAGGCACTCCGTTTCAGTTCGACCGCCGGATTGCGCGGCAGGCTGATGAGAAAGCGCGTTCCGCGCCCCGGCTCCGAGGCCACGCGGATGCTGCCGCCGTGGTCTCGGATGATCTTGTAGCTGATGGACAACCCCAGCCCGGTTCCCTCGCCCACCGGCTTGGTGGTGAAGAAGGGATCGAAGATGCGTCGCATGACGTCCGGTGGCATCCCGCGACCGCTGTCCTGCACTGAAATGAACACGCCGGCCTCGTCGGCCCAGCTGCGTACCTGGATGCGCCCCGGTTCGTCCATGGCCTGGGCGGCATTGGTGAAGAGGTTGAGCAAGACCTGGTTGATCTGCGATGGGGCGCAGGTGACGCGGGGCAGCTCGCCCAGCATCTGGAACACCTCGGCCTTGTCCTTGATGTTGTTGCGGGCGATCAGCAAGGCACTGCGGATGCACTCGTTGAGGTCCACTTCCTCGCTCATGGCGCGGTCGAGGCGGGCGAAATCCTTCAGGCCGGAAACCAGCTCGGCGATCTGGCCGATGCCATACAGCGTGTCACCGAACAACTGGCGCAGGTCGCCGGCCAGCAGCTCGGGAGCGGCCTCCTCGCGGCTGGCGGCGGCGCGTTCCAGGGCATCGGCCAGGCGGTTCTCGTCGCAGGCCGGGTCTTCCAGGCAGGCGGCCAGCGCGGCCTGGCTTTCGGCCAGGGCGAACAACGGCGTGGTCAGCGCTTCCATCAGTTGCACGTTGTTCTTCACGTAGCCCAGCGGCGTGTTCAGCTCGTGGGCGACGCCGGCCACCATCTGGCCGAGGGACGCCATCTTTTCCGACTGCACCAGCTGCGTCTGGGATTCCTTCAGGTCCACCAGTGCCTGGCGCAGCACCCGGTTGCGCTGGGCGATGCGCATTTCCATGGCTTTCAGCAGGTCCAGCACCGTACCGAGTCCCAAGTAGCGTCCCTGCTCGTCCACCAGGATGAAGTCTTCGGTAATCGGGTACTGCAATTGTCCGGTGACCTGCTTGGCCGCCAGCTCCAGGCCACTGGTCAGGGCGACGGTGAGCGGTGCCGGGTTCATTACGTCGGACGCCGGGCGGCGGCCCCAGAGGTCGCGGCCGAAGCGCTGCATGAAGATGTCCTGCAACGTGTAGCGGCTGACCAGGCCCAGCGGCATCCCCTGCCCGTCCACCACCGGCAGGGACAGGAAGGCCTTGTGTTCACGGGTCAGCAGGCGATCGGCCACATCACTGATGCTCATGTCAGGGGTGAGGGGTTCCACGGTCTTGAGCAGGCGAGCCAGACTGCTTTCGGCTGCCATGATCGGTACTCCGGGCGGCTGATGAGTGCCGGGCATTCAAGCAGCATCAGGTTGCCATCATGTGACAGATGTCTCACGCGCGAGACAGATGAAAACATGGCGCGGTTGCACGGAAGCGACAACACTGAATCTCGACATCCCCCGGAGCCCATCGATATGCCCGAAAAAGCCGCCACCCCGAGTCCCCGCAAGGGGTTGCTGCTCCGACTGCTGCGCTGGCTGTCGTGGTTGCTGATCATCGTCGCCCTGGTAGGAGTGGCGGTCTACCTGGCCTTCGGTCCTGCGCACATGATCGACCGGTTGATGCCCCCACCGCCGGCGTTTCCCGAAGAGGTGATCGAGGAGCCGGCCGTAGCGGCGAAGCCGGCCGCCGCGCCGCCCCCCGCCGCCATTCAGCACGCGCCGGCCGACTCTCAGGAGCTGACCATCCTGATGCTGGAGAGCATCGAGGACATCTGGGGCGAATTCCTCGCCCGCGCCGACTACTCCTATAAAAAGCCCAAGGTGGTGATATTCCGTGACCGGCTGGAGTCGCCCTGCCAGCTCAAAGGCACCTTCAGCGGCCCCCTGTATTGCTCCGGCACCTCGCAGCTGTATCTCGACATGGGCTATCTGGACGACCTGCAGAAGAACGCTCCGCAGGTGGGCGATCTCGCGCGAAGCTACGTGGTCGCACACGCCGCCGCGCACCACATCCAGAAGCTGGTGGGTGTGGTGGGGTGGTTCAGGGACCTCAATACCGACCTGGGCCCGAGCCAGGGCAGCGAGAGCCTGCGGGTAACCCAGGAACTGGTGGCGGACTGCCTGGTGGGCAGCTGGATCAGCTATGCGCGGCGCAAGTACGCCTGGCTGGAACCCGAGCAGCTGGACGCGGCGCTCAAGGCCGTGCGCGAACGCGACGCCGCCCGCGCCGGCGCGGGCCTGCCGCCCATGGCCGACCCGCTGGACCTGCCCGATTCGGCGGCACGCCTGCGCTGGCTGAACATCGGCATCGACTCCGGCGACCCGAGGGAGTGCAGCAAGTTGTTCACGGTCGCGGAATAGCGATCGACCGGTAGGCAGCGAACCACTCAGGCCGGTTGCTGCCCACCCATTCGCAGGCTGATGGCTTCGGCCGCCCGGTGCAGGCGCTCGGCGGCGGAGCCTTCGGTATCGGCGCTGAACACACTGGCCGCCCCCACCACCGTGATCACCCCGGCGAGCTTGCTGCCCGTGGCAAACAGCGGCGCCGACAGCGCATTCACGCCCGGCATCAGCAGGCCATGCACCGGGTGCAGCCCGGTGGCGCGGATCTGCGCCATCTGCTCTTGCAGCACGGCGGCGGCGGGCGCCCCTGGCTGGGCCATTTCCTCGTCCCGCAGGAAGGCGGTTTCACCCTCGGGGAGGTAGGTGTTGAACACAAGGCCTGTGGACGAACCCAGCAACGGCAATACCGAGCCCACCTGGGTCACCAGGGTCACTGCGCGCAGGGCCTGCTCGACGTGAACCACCGTCGGCCCCTTATTGCCCCATACAGCAAGGAAGCAGGTTTCGTTCAGCGTGTCGCGCAGCTCCGCCAGGTGCGGCATGGACACCTTCACCACGTCCAGCCGCCCAATGGCAGCCAATCCGACCAGCAGCGCCTCGCGGCCGAGACCATAGTGATTGGTGGTGGCGTCCTGCTCGGCGAAGCCGCTGGCGATCAGCGCCTGCAGATAGCGATGCACCTTGCTCGCCGGCATGCCGACGTGCTCGGCCAACTTCGACAGCGAGGTAGCCGGCGCCAGTTCCGCCAACCCCTTGAGGATGTCAGTGCCCACTTCGGCGGCCTGCACCTTCTGCCGCCGCGGTGCACCCGCGCTGTCGTTCTCGCTCGTCATGTCATGGCCTTGGTCGGTGTGGAGGCCGCTGTTATAGCTTGACCCCTTTTCCCTTTCAAATTACGTTATGCGTAATCAAATTACAAAAACAGCGAGGTCACCATGGTCTCCCCTGCTCCGCTCACCTACCAGTCCGGTTTCAACAACGAGTTCAGCAGCGAAGCGCTGCCGGGCGCCCTGCCCGTTGGCCAGAACTCCCCGCAGAAAGTGCCCTACGGCCTGTACGCCGAGCTGCTTTCCGGAACCGCCTTCACCGTGCCGCGTAGCGAGGCCCGGCGTACCTGGATGTACCGCATCAAGCCTTCGGCCAACCATCCGCAGTACCAGCGCATGGAGCGCCAGATCGCCGGCAACCGCCTGGGTCCGGTGACGCCCAATCGCCTGCGCTGGAATCCGCAGGACATCCCCGCCGAGCGCACCGACTTCATCGACGGCCTGCTGACCATCGCCGCCACCAGTGATGCCGAACAGGCCTCGGGCGTCAGCGTGCACCTGTTTCGCGCCAACGCCTCGATGCAGCGGGTGTTCTTCAATGCCGACGGCGAACTGCTGATCGTTCCCGAGCAAGGTCGCCTGCGCATCGCAACCGAGCTGGGCCTGCTGGATGTGGAGCCCCTGGAAATCGCGGTGATCCCGCGCGGCATGAAATTCCGCGTCGAGCTGCTGGATGCCAGCGCCCGTGGCTATATCTGCGAGAACCACGGCGCCGCCCTGCGCCTGCCGGACCTCGGCCCCATCGGCAGCAACGGCCTGGCCAACCCGCGGGACTTCCTCGCCCCGGTGGCCCACTACGAAGAACTCGATGGCAAGGTCGAGCTGGTGCAGAAGTTCCTGGGCGAACTCTGGGCCACCACCCTCGACCACTCGCCGCTGGACGTAGTCGCCTGGCACGGCAACAACGTGCCCTACAAGTACGACCTGCGCCGCTTCAACACCATCGGCACGGTAAGCTACGACCACCCGGACCCGTCGATCTTCACCGTGCTCACCTCGCCCGGCGAAACCTTTGGTCAGGCCAACGTCGACTTCGTGATCTTCCCGCCGCGCTGGATGGTGGCCGAGAGCACCTTCCGTCCGCCGTGGTTCCACCGCAACCTGATGAACGAATTCATGGGCCTGATCCAGGGCGCTTACGACGCCAAGGCAGAAGGCTTCGCCCCGGGCGGCGCCTCACTGCACAATTGCATGAGCGCCCACGGCCCAGACAACGCCACCACCACCGCCGCCATCGCCGCCGATCTGAAACCCCACAAGATCGACAACACCATGGCCTTCATGTTCGAGACCAGCCGCGTGCTGCGCCCCAGCCAATACGCGCTGGAATGCCCGCAGCTGCAGAGCGACTACGATGCATGCTGGGCCGGCATGGCCAAGACCTTCGACAAGGGCAGGATCTGACATGACCCAGACAGACAATCGCCGTAGCTGGATCGCCTCCGCCAACGGCCACCCGGATTTCCCCCTGCAGAATCTGCCGCTGGGCGTCTTCAGCCCGGCCGGCGCCTCGCCGCGCGGTGGCGTAGCCATCGGCGACGCGATTTTCGACCTCAAGGTCGCCGCCGATGCAGGCCTGTTCAGCGGCGAAGCGGCCGAAGCGGCGCAGTCCGCCTGCGGCGATAGCCTGAACGCCTTCTTCGCCCTCGGCGCCTCCGCCCGCCGCGCCCTGCGCGCGCAGCTGCAGGACCTGCTGGCCGAAGGCAGCAGCGCCCAGGAGCGCCTGGAAGCCATGGGCCAGGCCCTGCTGCCGGCCGCGTCCACCTGCCAACTGCACCTGCCGGCGAAAGTGGGCGACTACACCGACTTCTACGTGGGCATCCACCACGCCAATAACGTCGGCCGCCTGTTCCGTCCGGACAACCCGCTGCTGCCCAACTACAAGTACGTGCCCATCGGCTACCACGGTCGCGCGTCCACCGTTTGCGTGTCCGGCACCCCGGTACGCCGCCCGCTGGGCCAGACCATGCCGCCAGGTAACGAAGTGCCGAACTTCGGCCCCAGCAAGCGCCTGGACTACGAACTGGAACTGGGCATCTGGATCGGCCAGGGCAACGAAATGGGCGAGTCCATCGCCATCAGCGATGCCCAACAGCACATCGCCGGCTACTGCCTGCTCAACGACTGGTCCGCCCGCGATGTGCAGGCCTGGGAATACCAGCCCCTCGGCCCGTTCCTGGCGAAGAACTTCGGCACCACGGTTTCCCCCTGGGTGGTTACGGCTGAAGCCCTGGAACCCTTCCGCGCCGCCCAGCCGGCCCGTCCGGAAGGCGACCCGCAGCCCCTGCCCTATCTGCTGGACGAAGCCGACCAGGCCAAAGGCGCCTTCGACATCGAACTGGAGGTGCTGGTCCTCACCCCCGCCATGCGCGAGCAGGGTCTGGCGCCCCATCGCCTGGCACTGAGCAACACCCTGAACATGTACTGGACCGTGGCGCAGATGGTTGCCCACCACAGCGTCGGCGGTTGCAAGCTGCAGGCCGGCGACCTGTTCGGCTCCGGCACCCTCTCCGGCCCGGAACCGCAGGCCTTCGGCAGCCTGCTGGAGAGCACCTTCGGCGGTAAGCAGCCGATCACCCTGCCCAGCGGCGAGCAGCGCACCTTCCTCGAAGACGGCGACGAAGTGATCCTGCGCGCCCGTTGCCAGCGGGACGGCTATCCGCGCATCGGCTTCGGCGAATGTCGAGGCGTGTTGCTGGCGGCACGCTGAATAAAAAAAGGGGCAACCAACGGGTTGCCCCTTTCATTTCCAGCGATGTTTCTAGCGATGGCTCTTGCCGTCGTTCTTACTGGAAGAAACGCCCGCCTTGCCCAGGCCGTCGGCGTTGTGATCACCCGGTGTGGTATCGGCTACCGCGCGGGCATTGGCCAGACCGCGGCTGTCCTTGTCGCGAGCGACGGCGGAAGTCGCCACGCCATGGCCGTTATCATCGTTGCGCAGGCTGCCGTAGTGGTTGCCCTTGTCTTCGCCATTGCGGGTGGCCTTGCCGGTGTGATCGGCGCTCTTGCCGTAGCCATGGCCCTTGCCGTCGTGAGTGCCGGCATGACCACCACCCATACCACCGCCGAAGCCACCACCATGGCCGCCGCCATGGCCACCACCGTTGCCGCCACCATTTCCGCCGCCGTTGCCTCGGGCGTAGGCGGAGTCGACCAGGGATGCACCGCCGGGCAGGACGGTACCCGCCGCAAGGACCATCGCACAGGTGGCTGCGGCCAACAGGGTTTTCTTATTCATCAATTTGGAGCCTCCACAGGCTTTATTTCTCGGTATGCGGTGAGACTCCTTTCCCCTAAGCTGGTTCGCCGCCGGAAGACGAGCGGCAGGTTGGGTCGACGTCCGGCTTGAAAAACATGAAAGCCATCACAAAACCGCACACTTCAAGCCAGAGAAATTTCTGCAATAGTGGCGGCACTCGCCCCTGCTTTCGCAGTCCATCAGCAAAGGGAAAAGCCCCATGGAGGCCAAGGACATGACTAAAACCCGCACCCTGATCGCCGCACTCACCAGTATTGCGCTCGTCACCGGCTCACCTGCCCTGCTGGCGGACCCCGGCAAAGGCAAGGGGCATGACAAGGGCCAATCCAGCGCCCAAGGCAACAACTGGTCCGGCGGCCCGCAGGTGGATATCGGCGGCATCCGCGTCATCCTCGACGACAATCGCGACTATTGGGGTCCGGCCCAGGCCCTGCCGCCGGGTATCCAGAAGAACCTGGCACGCGGCAAGCCGCTGCCGCCGGGGATCGCCAAGAAGCTCGACGGCCGCCTGGTCAACCGCCTGCCCCACTACGAGGGTTACGATTGGGTTCGCGCCGGCACCGACCTGATCCTGGTCGCGGTGGCCACCGGGATCATCTACGAAGTGCTGCAAGACGTGATGGATTGATGGTCTTTCCCCTTCTCCGCAGGCTTCTCTCTTAGGGGCCCCTCCCAGGTAGGTCCGAGCGGCGCGAGGCCCAACGAAGCAATGTTGGGTTTCGCTTCGCTCTACACCAACCTACCAACGTGCATCGGGCTTCCGGATGCGCGCGCCTATGTCCGCTTGTTCAGCACCCGCGCCAGCCGGTCCCCGCCAAACTGGATCAGGGTCACCAGCACCACCAGCAGGATGATCACCGTCAGCATGATCTGCGTATCGAAACGCTGATACCCGTAGCGGTAGGCCAGGTCCCCCAACCCGCCCGCACCAATGGCGCCGGCCATGGCGGATGAGTTGATCATGGTAACCAGGGTGATGGTGAAACCCGCGACTATGCCCGGCCGCGCCTCCGGCAGGAGCACGTTCCAGATGATGTGGCGCCGCTGGCAGCCCATGGCCTGGGCCGCCTCCACCAGGCCGAAATCCACCTCGCGCAGGCTGACCTCGGCAATGCGCGCGAAGAACGGCGTGGCGGCGATAGTCAGCGGCACCACCGCTGCCCAAACGCCGTAGCTGGTGCCGACAATCAGGCGAGTGAAGGGAATCAACGCCACCATCAGGATAAGGAACGGGATCGAACGCAGCACGTTCACCACACTGCCCAGCGTGCGGTTCAACGTGCGGGCTTCGAAGATGCCGCCGGGACCAGTGGTGACTAACACCAGGGCCAGGGGAATCCCCACCAGGAACACGATCAACGAGGACGCGCCGATCATCAGCAAGGTGTCGAGGATGCCCTGCAGCAACCGATCAAGCATGGCCGACATAGCCGAGCACCTCCGCCTTGTCCGCCAGGGGCCGTGCCCGCTCCAGCAGGTCCAGCCCGCCCTGTCCCGCCAGCGTCGCACTGAGCAGCAGATGCCCCTGGGCGCGTCCCTGGATGCGGTCGATGCCGCCATGCACCAGGCTCACCCGCGTGCCGAGCGCCTGGGCGATGGCCAACAGGTCCGGCTCACGGCCACTGGCGCCGGTGAAATGCAGATCCAGCAGCAGTTCATTGGCACCTTCAGCCGGCTGACTGACCAGCCGCGCCAGCAGGTCATCCGGTAGGTCGTGGCGCAGGGTGCCCAGCAGGGTCCGGGTGACCTCGTGCTGCGGATCGCCGAACACACGCCAGACCTCTCCGTGCTCCACCACCTGGCCGCGCTCCAGCACCACCACGCGGTCGCAGATTTCGCGAATCACCGCCATCTCGTGGGTGATCAGCACGATGGTCAGCCCCAGGCGCTTGTTGATATCGCGCAGCAGGGCAAGGATGGCCTGGGTGCTCTCCGGGTCCAGCGCCGAGGTGGCTTCGTCGCACAGCAGGATTTCCGGCTGATGCACCAGCGCGCGGGCGATGCCGACGCGCTGCTTCTGGCCGCCCGAGAGCTGCGCCGGGTAGGCATCGCGCTTGTCCGCCAGCCCCACCAGTTGCAGCAGCTCACTGACCTTGCGTTCGATATCGGCCTTGGGCACGCCGGCGACTTTCAGCGGCAGGGCAACGTTCTGCCAGACAGTCTTGGCCGACATCAGGTTGAAGTGCTGGAAGATCATGCCGACGCGGCGGCGCAGCAGCACAAGCTGCTTCTCGTCGAACTGGCCGATGTCTTCTTCGTCGATCACCACCTGGCCGCTGGTGGGTTTTTCCAGTCGGTTGAGGGTGCGGATGAGCGACGACTTGCCCGCGCCGCTGCGGCCGATGATGCCGAACACTTCACCCCGCCGGATTTCCAGGTCGATGCCTTGCAGCGCCTGCACCGGTCCCTTGCTGCCCTGATAGGCCTTGCCCAGTCCCTGCAGGCGGATATGCGGCAGGTCCAGGCTGATGTTGCGGTTGAAACTGACCATATGGGGCCTCTCTGTTCCGTATAGATCGGGAGCCGTATTGCTCTTCTGTGGGGGCGAATTCATTCGCGATGGGCTGTGCAGCAGCCCCCGGGCGAACCTGCGGTTCGCTTAGCGATTGAAATCGCCCCCACAAAAAGCGGGCTCCTCCTGCTTATTCCCAACCGGGCTGATAGAGCTTTCCGTGCGCCTTATCCAGCGCAGCGCGCACCTGCGGCGAGTGCTGGTAGATGTCCACGAACTCACCCAGGCGGCCGTCATCCTGGTAATCGGCGCGGGTGACGAACTGGATGATGTATTCCTTGTTCTCGATGCCATCGAACAGCAGGGCACTATTGGCATCGAGGGTGCCGGCCAGGCGGATGTAGTGCGGGTAACCCTGGGCCAGGTCGACGTCATCCAGGGCGCGCACCAGTTGCACGGCTTCCAGTTCGATGATGTCGATCTTTTTCGGGTTCTCGACGATGTCGTCCAGGGTCGCCTTGTAACCGACGCCTTCCTTGAGCTTCAGCAGCCCGGCCTTCTGCAGCAATTGCAGGCCGCGACCACCATTGATGGGGTCGTTGGCGATGGCCACCTTGGCGCCTTCCGGCAGCTCGGCGATGGCCTTGTACTTCTTCGAATAGAGGCCGACGTTGTTGATCACGCCGGGCGCGAAGGGCTTGAGGGCAAAACCGCCTTCCTTCTTGGCGTTTTCCAGGAAAGGCGTGTGCTGGAAGTAGTTCACGTCGATGTCGCCGGCAGCCAGGGTGATGTTCGGCGAGTTCCAGTCGGTGAATTCCACCAGTTCCACTTTCAGGCCTTTCTTCGCGGCCTCTTCCACCGCCACTTCCAGCGGCGGGGCGAAGGCAGCGGTGGTGCCGACCTTGAGGACCTTGGAATCGGCCGCGTGGGTGATGCCGGAGGCCAGCAGCAGGCCGAGGGTGAGGGTTTTGAGGAGGTGTTTGGGCATGTCTTTAGTCCTTGAGTAACGGGGGAACGGGTTGGCAATTACCTTGTGGGGGCGAATTCATTCGCTGAGGAGCGCGCAGCGCTCCCTGAATTGCTGAGGGGCAGGCCTTCGGCCTGCATAGCGAATGAATTCGCCCCCACAGAAAAAGCGGCGCCCTTGTGGTCGGCCGGCAGCCGGTCATCGGCGCCAAACAACTTCCGCCGCAAGGTGCCTTCGGCATACGCCGTCTTGTACGCGCCGCGCGCTTGAAGCTCCGGCACCACCAGGTCGATGAAGTCGGCGTAGCTTTCCGGCGTGACGATGCGGGTGAGGTTGAAGCCGTCGAGGCCGGTTTCGTCCACCCAGCTCAGCAGCTCGTCGGCCACCTGGGCGGGCGAGCCCACCAGCAGGACGTAGCGGCCGCCCAGAGCGTGCTGTTCCAGCAACTGGCGACGGGTCAGGCTGTTGTCCTTGAGCTTGCTGGCGGCCGATTCGATGGCATTGGTCTTCACGTACGGAATCGGCTCGTCCAGCTCGAAGCGGGAAAAGTCGATCCCGGTGGAGCTGGCGAAGTGCGCCACGCCCGCCTCGGCGCTGGCATGGGCCAGGTACTCGGCGTGCTTGGCGCGGGCTTCGGCCTCCGTCGGCGCGACGATCACGCTGATGCCCATGAACACCTTCACCGCGTGGGGAGCACGGCCAGAGGCCTGGGCGGCGGCGCGCACCTTGTCCACCTGGGCGCGGGTGGCGGCCTTGTTGTTGCCGCTGATGAACACGCATTCGGCATGCTCGCCGGCAAAACGCAGCCCACGCGCCGAGGAACCGGCCTGGAACAGCACCGGCGTGCGCTGCGGCGAAGGCTCGCAAAGGTGGTAGCCCTCGACGTTGAAGAACTCACCCTGGTGGCGAACCTTGTGCACCTTGTCCGCCTGGGCGTAGATGCGTCGCTGCCGGTCATTGACCACGGCGCCCTCCTCCCAGCTGCCCTGCCAAAGCTTGTAGAGCACCTCCAGGTACTCGTCGGCCTGGTCGTAGCGGCGGTCGTGCTCCACCTGCTGCGTCAGCCCCATGGCACGGGCGGCGCTTTCCAGGTAGCCGGTGACGATGTTCCAGCCCACCCGACCATCCGTCAGGTGATCCAGCGTGGACATGCGCCGGGCGAACAGGTACGGCGCGTCGTAGGTCAGGTTGGCGGTGAGGCCGAAGCCCAGGTGACGGGTCACGCCCGCCATGGCCGAAACCAGCAGCAGCGGGTCATTGACCGGTAGCTGGATGCTTTCATTCAGGGTCAGGTCGACGTTGCCCTGGTAGACGTCGTAGACGCCGACTATGTCCGCCAGGAACAGGCCGTCGAACAGCCCGCGCTCCAGCAACTGCGCCAGCTCGGTCCAGTAGGACAGCTTGCGGTAGTCGGCCGAACGGTCGCGTGGGTGGGTCCAGAGTCCGTGGTTGATGTGCCCCACGCAGTTCATGTTGAAGGCGTTGAGGAGGATCTGCTTGCGCGCCATCAGATCGTCCCCCGGCGCGGTGGCAGCTTGTCGTTGAGGTAGAAGTTGCCCACCGCGTGGTACTTCCAGCGCACCGGGTCGTGCAGCGTGTGTACGCGGGCGTTGCGCCAGTGACGGTCGAGGTTGTGTTCGGCCAGGCTGGCGCGGGAGCCGGACAACTCGAACAACTTGCTGCCGGCAGCCAGCGATACCTCGGTGGTCAGGGCACGGGCCTCGGCCACGCCGATGGACGCAGCGGCCACGCTGTCAGCATCGGGTCGGGCGGTGGCGGCATCCAGCAGGCGGCCGGCGCGGTCGAGGATGGCCTCGGCAGCATGCAGGCGGATCGCCAGACGCCCGAACTCCTGGATGGTCAGCGGATCGTCGCTGGCCTTGTCCACGCCGGAGTCGATCCACGGCCGCGAGCGGGTACGCACGAACGCCAGCGCATCCTCGTAGGCGGCGCGGGCGATACCGGCATCGATGGCGGCATGGAGGATCTGCGCGAAGGGGCCGACAGTGGTCGGACGGTCGAAAGCATCCTGGAAGGACACCAGGTCCTCGGTGCGCACCGGCACGTTCTCGAACACCACCGAGCCGCTGCCGGTGGTGCGCTGGCCGAAGCCGGACCAGTCGTCGATGACCGTCAGCCCGGGCGCGTTGCGCGGCACGAAGGCAAGGTACTGGTGCCCATCTTCTGCCACCACCAGGGTCGGAACCCGGTCGGCATAGAGGGCGCCGGTGCAATAGAACTTGCGGCCATTGATGCGGTAGCCCGAGCCTTCGCGGATCAGGCGGGTATTGCGGTCATTGGCGGTGCGGGTGCCGATTTCCGCCAGAGCGTTGCCGAAGCGTTGCCCCGCCAGGGCGGCGGCGAACAGGCGCCGCTGCTGGGCCTTGCTGCCGTTCACGCGGAGGACTTCAAGGGCGTAGAAATGGTTCTGCGGAATCTGCCCGAGGGAGGCGTCGGCGGCGCTGATGATGGCGATGACCCGAGCCAGGGTCACCCGCGATACGCCAGCGCCCCCGAACTCGCGCGGCACGCTGATGCCCCATAGGCCGGAACGGCTGAAGGCGTCGAGCTCCTCATGGGGCAGGCGCCGGTCGCGGTCTCGCTCAGCGGCGCCGGGCTTGAACTCGGCGGCGATGCGATGGGCCACCTCTATGGCTTCGGCATCGTCACGAATGATGGCAACGCTGAGGGTCGGTGCGGGTTGCGGCAATGTCATGGAGAACTCCTCAGATCCAGGAATGACGGGCCGGCTTGGCGCCGTTGAGGTGATAGGCGCCAACTGCCTGGACCTTCCAGCGCACCGGGTCGTGCAGGGTGTGGACGCGGGCGTTGCGCCAGTGGCGGTCGAGATTGAACTCGGCGAGGCTGGCGCGGCTGCCAGCCAACTCGAAGAGCTTTTCGCTGGCGAGCAGGCTGATTTCCGTCGTCAGCACCTTGGCCTCCGCCACGGCGATGGAAGCGCGGGCAGCGGACTCGTCATCGATGGGCGCAGCGGCCACTTCGTCCAGCACCTGGCCGGCGCGTTCCAGCAGCGCGTTGGCAGCATTCAGCTCGGTCTTCAGGCGGCCGATCTCGAAGAGGGTGTAGAGCTCCTCGCTGGCGCGTTCGACGCCGGCATCCACCCAGGGCCGCGAGCGTTCGCGGATGAAGGCGATGGCGTCGTCGATGGCCGCCTCGGCGATACCGGCATCGATGGCGGCCTGGATCAGTTGTGACACCGCGCCCTGGATGCTCGGCACCTCGGCCAGTCGGCTGTTGTGGAAAACCAGGTCGTCGGCGACCGGCGCCTGGTCCAGCAGCACGGTGCCGCTGGCGGTGGTGCGCTGGCCGAAACCGGACCAGTCATCGACGATGCGCAGCCCCGGTACACCGCGCTCAACGAGGCCGAGCACGCCGACGCCGTTGTCGTCGATGGCCTTGACCGCCACCCAGTGGGCGAACAGCGCGCCGGTGGAGTAGAACTTCTCGCCGCTGACCTTCAGCCCCTGGTCGGTACGAGTGATGCGCGCCTTGATCTCCAGGGTGTGCTTCGTGTTGCGCTCGGGTCCGGCATTGGCCAGTCGACGCCCGGCGAGGATCCCGCCGAACACCTTGCGCTTCTGCGCTTCAGTGCCGACGTTCTCGACCACATTGAGCAGGCCGAACTGGTTCTGCGGAATCTGCCCCAGCGCCGGGTCGGCGGCGCAGATGATGCGGAACACGTCAGCCAGGGTGACGTAGGAGACCTCGGCCCCGCCAAACTCTCGCGGGATGCGGATGCCGCCCAATCCCAGGCGGGTGAAGAGTTCCAGCTCGCGCCAGGGCAGCAGGCGGTCGCGGTCGCGTTGTGCGGCATGTTCCCTGGCCAGCTTCGCCACCTCATGAGCGGCTTGCAGGGCCTGTGTGTCGTTCTCGATCAGCGCCGCCGGGAGTAGTGGCGGGGCTTCATCACGAAATGCGTGGTGGGCGGTTTCGTTTGTCATGCGGTGTGGCCTTCAGCAATGGAGCGAGTTGGGCTTCCCTCACCCCAGCCCCGCTCTGCGCCCCGGCCTGAACGCTTCGCGTTCAGTCGCTCATGGACACAGGAGGCAGTGCCTCCAAAAACGTGTCCATGAGCCCCAAAGGGAGAGGGGGTTTTATCCAAGCGTGGGGAAGCAATGCGTGAGTCAGAACGCCGGGGCGATCTGGCCCTTGTAGCGGGTGACGATGAACTGGCGGACTTCCGGCGAGTTCAGGGCCTTGGCCAGTTTTTGCAGGCCCGGGTCCTGGAGGTTGTCCGGACGGGCGACGAGGAACTCGGCGTAGAGGTCCTTGCCCTTCTCGACGATCAGCGCGCTGTTGGTGTCAATGCCGGCTTCCAGGGCGTAGTTGGCGAAGACGAAGGCCAGGTCCACCTGGCTCACGGATCGGGCCAGCAGCGCACCTTCCAGTTCGCGGATCTTCAGCTTCTTCGGGTTCTCGGCGATGTCGCGCTGGGTGGCCAGGGTGTTGCTCGGGTCCTTGAGCTTGATCAGCCCGGCTTCGTGCAACAGCACCAGGGCGCGGCCGGTGTTCACCGGGTCGTTGGGGATGGCAACAGAAGCGCCGTCCTTCAGCTCGCCGAGTTTCTTGATCTTGGTGGAGTAGGCGCCGAAGGGTTCGATATGAATGCCCACCACCGGCACCAGGTCGGTATGGCGGCTCTTGTTGAACTCATCGAGGAACGGCCGGTACTGGTAGTAGTTGGCGTCGAGGTTCTTCTCCGCCAGTTGCACGTTGGGTTGGATGAAGTCGGTGAAGACCTTGATGTCCAGGTCCACGCCTTCCTTGGCCAGGGTGGGTTTGACGAACTCGAGGATTTCCGCGTGGGGAACCGGAGTGGCGCCGACTACGAGCTTCTCGCCGGCTTGGGCAGAGAAGGCGACGACGGCGGCGAGAATGGCGAGTGCCTTTTTCATTGCAAGTGCTCCAGGGCAGTATTGGGTTGGCCGTCGTGGGGTGAACGTGAGGCCGGGATTGGGCAGCGAAAGCCGGCTGCCCTGCGGCGGGATTCAGCGGCGGCTGTAGCGGATCACGAGGCGGTCGCCGCTCATCTGCAGGGCCTGCACCAGCAGGATCAGCAAGGCCACGGTGACCACCATCACGTCGGTCTGAAAACGCTGGTAGCCGAAGCGGATGGCGAGATCGCCGAGGCCCCCGCCACCGATCACGCCGGCCATGGCGGTGTAATCCACCAGCACGATGGCAGTGACGGTGATGGCGGCGATCAGCCCGGTGCGGGCCTCCGGCAGCAGGGTGTGCCAGATGATCTGCCAGGTGCTGGCACCCATGGACTGGGTAGCCTCCACCAGTCCGCGGTCCACCTCGCGCAGCGCGGTTTCCACCAGCCGTGCGAAGAACGGGGTGCAGCCGGCCACCAGCGGCGGGATGGCCCCTGCGACGCCAAGCGACGTACCGGTGAGCAGCGTGGTCAGCGGAATCATCACGATCAGCAGGATGATGAACGGCAGCGAACGCAGCATGTTCACCACGGCCGAGGCAAAACGGTAGAAGCCGGGCTTCTCATGCATCTGCTTCTTGCCGGTGAGGTAGAGCAGCACGCCCAGCGGCAGGCCGAGCAGCACGGTGAAGCCGAGCGCCAGGGCGAGCATGGTCAGGGTGTCGATGCTGGCCTGGCCGATTTCCACCCAGTCGAGGTTGGCGAGCAGCTCGTTCATCGCCCTGCCCTCCTGCGCAACCGCGCAGCCGGGTGCGGCTCGGCGAGACGGTCGCCCTCACCGAACAGCTTGTGGCGCAGGCTGCCGTCTTCGTATTCGCGCTTGAACAGGCCACGGGCCTGCAGCTCGGGCACCAGCAGGTCGACGATGTCCACGAAGGTTTCCGGCGCGACGATGCTGGACAGGTTGAAGCCGTCCACGTCGGTCTCTTCCACCCAGGCCTGCAGCTCATCGGCCACGCTTTTCGGCGAGCCCACCAGCAAGGGGCCGTCGCCACCCAGGGCGCAGTAGTCGGCGATCTCGGCGGTGGTCCAGGTACGGCTCGGGTCCGCTGCGGTGAAGGCATCCACCGCCGACTGGATCGCGTTGCTCTCGACCTGGCGCAATACCTGGTCTGGCGCGTACCGGCCGAAGTCGATGCCGGTCCAGCCGGACATCAGTGTCAGGGCGCCGTCATGACTGGCGAACTCGCGGTATTCGCGCCATTTCGCCTGGGCCTCGGCATCGGTGGGCGCGACGATCACGGTGAGCTGGTTGAAGACCTTGATGTCGCTGCCCTTGCGCCCGGCCAACTCGGCCTGACGGCGCAGGTCGGCCACCTGGTTGCGCAGGATGTGGCGGGTGGGCGCGGCGACGAACACGCATTCGGCATTGGCGGCGGCAAAAGCCTTGCCCCGGCTGGAAGCGCCGGCCTGGTAGAGCACCGGGGTGCGCTGCGGCGACGGCTCGCTGAGGTGGAAGCCGGGCACCTGGAAGTGCGCGCCCTCATGGGCGATGGGGTGCACCTTGGCCGGGTCCGCGTAGACGCCGCGCTCCACGTCGGCGACCACCGCGTCCTCGTCCCAACTGGCTTCCCAGAGCTTGTAGCAGACCTCCAGGTACTCGGCAGCCAGGGCATAACGCTGCTCATGGTTGAGCTGCTGCTTGAGGCCGATGTTGCGCGCGCCGCTCTCCAGGTAGGAGGTGACGATGTTCCAGCCGGCGCGGCCACCGGTGAGGTGGTCCAGCGTGCTCATGCGCCGGGCGAACGGGTACGGGTGTTCGAAGGACACAGACGCAGTGACGCCGAAACCCAGGTGCCGGGTGGCGGCGGCCATGGCCGGCACCAGCAGCAGCGGATCGTTCACCGGCACCTGGGCGGCAGTGCGCAGGGCCTGCTCCGGGCCGCCCTGGTAGACGTCGTAGACGCCCAGCACGTCGGCGAGGAACAGGCCATCGATCTTGCCGCGCTCCAGGGTTTGCGCCAGCTCGATCCAGTAATGGATATCGGTGTAGCGCCGCGCCTGGTCGCGCGGATGGCGCCAGAGGCCGGGGGACAGGTGGCCCACGGCGTTCATGGCAAAGGCGTTGAGGCGAATCTGCTTGCTCATGTCGCGCGCCTCAGGACCAGTCGTGACGCGGCGGTTTCACGCCGTTGAGCAGCCAGTTGCCGACCACGTGGTACTTCCAGCGCACCGGGTCGTGCAGGGTGTGTACGCGGGCATTGCGCCAGTGACGATCATGGTTGTGACGCGCCAACGTGGAGCGGGTGCCGCCCAGTTCGAACAGTTTGTTGGAGGCTTCGATGGCGATTTCGGTGGTCAGCACCTTGGCCTTGGCCACGGCGACCGAAGCGGCGGCCACATTGTCCTCGTCCGGCGCCGGGCGAGCGGCGTCCATCACCTTGCCGGCACGTTCCAGCAAAGCTTCGGCGGCCTCCAGGCGAATCCCCAGGTTGCCCACCTGGATGATGGTCAGCGGGTCCTCGCTGGCCTTCTCCACTCCGGCATCGATCCAGGGGCGGGCGTGGTCGCGAACGAAGGCGATGGTGTCGCGCAGGGCCGCACGGGCGATCCCGGCATCGATGGCAGCGGTGGTGATCTGGGCGAACGGGCCGGCCAGGGTCGGGCTCTCGTAGGAGCGGTAGGTGGGAAACAGGTTCGCCGCCGGCACGCGCAGGTCCTGGGCCAGCACCGTGCCGCTGGAGGTGTTGCGCTGGCCGATGCTGGACCAGTCGTCGACGATCACCAGCCCTTCGCTGCCGCGCGGGACGAAGGCCAGCTGGGCCTTGTCGTCCTCATCCACGGCCAGCACCGCCAGCCAGTGGGCGTAGAGCGAACCTGTGCAGTAGCCCTTGCGACCGTTGATGACATGGGCGTCGCCGTCGCGGCGGATACGGGTCTGGATGTCCTGGACGTTCTTGCCGCCGGTTTCCGACAGCGCATTGGCAAAGCGGTTGCCCTTCAGCGCCAGGCCGAAGAAGAAGCGCTTCTGTTCATAGGTGCCTTGCAGGCGGATGTCTTCCAGCAGGCAGTAGTGGTTCTGCGGAATCTGCCCGAGGGAGGCGTCGGCGGCCGAAATGATGGCGATCACTTCAGCCAGGGTGGCGTAGCTCACCTCGGCGCCGCCGAACACCTTGGGCACAGTGATGCCCCAGAGGCCGCTGTTGGAAAACACATCCACCACTTCCGAAGGAACCTGGCGGGTGCGATCGCGCTCAGCGTCGCCTTCCAGCAGGAAGGCCGCCACGCGGTGGGCCACTTCGATGGCCTGCGCATCGCTGCGGATGATCTGGGCGTCGGGAATGCCGACGGGGTATTGGGCGGAAATCGGGGTTTGCGACATGGGGCTCTCTGCACTGCTGTTTCGCCGCGAACACTCGCGACCTCACTTGCAGAAGGACATAGCAGCACCCGTGCCAGTTTTATTTTTGTTTAAAAATCAATAACTTATAAATCCAAGCAAACAGTTAGAGATGAATAAAGCAAGCAACCTGCTGGCCAGGTGTTGCTGGAGCAACACCTGGCTTGCCCGACCTCAGGTCATTTCCGCCGCGCATTCGCCGGAGCGGGTGCGGTTCCGGGCAGCGCCGCGCATGGCGACCATCACCATCACCAGCAACACCGCAGCCAGGATCGCGGAAGAGCCGACGGTGCCAAAGCCCAGCCCTCCCTTGTCCGGCATCTTGGTCAGCACATCACCGAGGGTCGCACCGAAGGGCCGGGTCAGGACGAAGGCGATCCAGAACAGCGCCACCGGGGATATTTTCGTGGCATAGCGGGCCACCGCCACCAAGGCGATCAGGCTGCCCACCAGCAAGGCCCCTCCGGCAAAACCCAGGCCGGAGTCATCCGCCAGGTAATCGCCCAGTGCTGTCCCCAGCGTGTTGGAGAAGAGGATGGCCACCCAATAGAAGAGTTCGCCCTTGCGACTGGCGATACGCTCCACCGACAGGGAGCCTTCGCTGAAGCGCCAGACCGCGAAAACCGTCAGCAGGAGCCCGATCAGGATTGCCGAGCCGGTGGCATAACCCAGCCCCAGCGTGCGATCCATGAAGTCCGACATGGTGGTGCCGGCGGTGCTTGTGGCGAGGATCACCAGCCAGTAGAGACCCGGGTTGTAGCGACGGGACATCAGTTGCCCGGTCAGGGCGACCAGAAAGAGGCTGAACAAAATCAGCGAGCTCATGGCGTAACCAACGTCGAGTGTCATGGACAGCAGGTCGCCGGCGGTTTCCCCCAAGGTGGTGGCGCAAATCTTCATCACCCAGAAAGCCAGGGTGATCTGAGGCAATTTGTTCATTGGTGTGGCTCCTGAATTCACGGATGGGCCGCCGCCAGCCCTCCACCTATCCCCCAGCGGCACGGCTGTATCCAGCGATCAGGCATCTGCCTGCGCGCCAACCCTAAGCAGCGGCAGGTGAAAAAGGAGTCAAGAATTCATCACGAGAACGTTCAGCGTCTCATGGGGAATGCCGAGCCTTTAATCAGGTTTTCTTGCACTTAAGCTGCAATAACATTCATTAGTCTTCTATCTTTCCGCCCCTTAGCATTCCCCCATCCCCGACGCCCGGCCCGGCGAGGGTCTGCATGAGCAGCCCCCTCCGAGGAACCGCGCGCGAGAAAAAGACGTTTCCATATCCAGGGATGGAGCCCCCACTTCGGTGGGATTGAGGGGACCAGGGGCCTGTACGAAAAGCCGTCCGGCTTCGGCACTTTCCGTACAGCGCCTCCGGCCCCTCCCTTTATCAACTGCCTAGTGTCATGCCCATGCCCCAGAACCCTTTGCGTCTCTGGCTGCAACGCCTGCTGCCGGACGCCAGCAACGCCCCTCCCCGGGAATGGCTGCGCGCCGCCATCGGCGGCTGCATTGCCGTTTCCCTCGCCACCCTGGCCGGTATCCAGCTGTTCGGCAGTGACCTGGCGCTACGCCTGGCCGCGCCCTTCGCCGCCTCCTCCGTGCTGCTCTTCGCCGTGACCTCCAGCCCGGTGGCCCAGCCCTGGCCGGTGGTGGCCGGTAACGTCCTGGCGGCGGCCATCGGCCTGCTGGTCGGACACTGGGCCCTGCCGCCACTGGCAACCGCCGGACTGGCCTTCGGCCTGGCACTGGTGGCCATGCAGGCCCTGCGCTGCCTGCATCCGCCGAGCTGCGCCGTCGCCCTGGGTGCCGCGCTGGGCGGGCCGATAGTCGCCGCGCAGGGCTGGCACCTGCTGCCGCCGGTGCTGGTCGGGTCGCTGCTGCTGGTGAGCACGGCACTGGTGTTCAACAACCTCAGCGGCATTTCCTATCCACGCAAGCTCGCGCATCCGGCCGCCGGCCCACACCTGACCGCCGACCCACTGCCGAGCGAGCGCAATGGCATCGCTGAAGTCGACCTGGACCGGGCCCTGTCCGAGTTCGGCAGCTTCGTCGACGTGACCCGAGATGACCTCCAGCGCCTGCTCCAGCTCACCGAGAAGCATGCATTGCGCCGCACCATGGGCGACCTGCGGGCGGCGCGGATCATGTCCCGCGACCTGCGTACCATCGCGCCCGATGCACCGGTCAGCGAAGCCTGGAAGCTGCTCGATCGGCACCACCTGAAGGCCCTGCCGGTGCTGGATGACAAACAGCACCTTGTGGGCATCCTGACCCTCTCCGACCTGCTCGGCCACGCCGCCAGCGCCGCACCACGCAGCCTCGCCGACCGCTTCCGCGCGCGCCGCGAAGCGCCGGTGTCACGCCTGATGACCCGCCCGGTGCGCTGCGTGACCGTGGACACACCGGTGGTTGAACTGGTGTCGCTGCTGTCCGATCAGGGCCTGCACTGCTTGCCGGTGCTGGATGACGGCGGCCGCGTGGTGGGCATCGTCAGCCAGAGCGACCTGATCGCCGCGCTCTATCGCAACTGGCTGCAGGACCTGCACCAGCAACCGGCGTTGCAGCTGGCGAGTTGAGCCTGGCAGGGCACCTGTAGGGGCGAATTCATTCGCCAGGTAGATCGAAGAACTGCCCTTGGGATTCCACGCTCAGCACAACTACCCTCACCCCCGGCCCCTCTCCCGCAAGCGGGCGAGGGGTGACTCACGTCGGCACGGCGCAAGCCATCCTGAAGCAGCCAGCGGCCTGAAACTGAGCAACTGAGGTGGGGCGGCGACTTCGCCCCGTCAGGAGGCCGAGCGGAATCGTTGCAAAACGAAGCGAAGCGAAGTAACAGCCAAAGGCTGGCCCGAAGGGCGAGCGCAGCGAGTCAGGGGGACGAGCGGCATGGATGCCGCGAGAGGCGTGTGGGGCCATGGATGGCCCCTCTCGCCGTGCCCCCGGCGCAACGATGCAGCGAGGGGACCCGACGAAGTCGGGCCGGATGCAGGGGCAAGCGTTCTTGGTTCCTTTTGGGCGTTCGCAAAAGGGACTCGCCTAGGAAGGCGAAACCAGAGACATCCGCAGAACTCGGCAAGCAGCCTGGCTCAGGACGTTTCAGCAATACGTAGCGCTGGCAAAGCGAATTCATCCACAGCATGGGGCAGCTGCGCTGCCCTTGGCGATTGAAATCGCCCCCACAGAAGAGCATCGCGAATGAAGTCGCTCCCACCATTACGACTCAGATCGGGTCCCAGCGCCGGGACCAGTCGATGTCCTCGGCCACGACTTCTCGCAGCAGGTCGATGGCCTGGCGCAAGGCCGGGGAGTCCTTCTCGCGGGAATAGACCAGGTACGTGGGATAGGTGAATTCCGGCGCCTTCTCCACCCGCTCCAGCTCGCCGTTTTCCAGGTGCCCCTGCACCACGCGCGCGCGGAAGTAGCCAGAGCCGCCGCATTGCAGGATGTAATGCAGGGCCAGCGGGCCGAGGTTGGTGGCCAGCACGGCGCTGGCCTTGTCCGGCAGCGCGGCATCGTGGCGCTGGCGGAATTCCGGCCCCCAGTCGTTGTAGATGTAAGGCTCGGGGTTGGTCGTCGAACGCACCTGGATCAGCTTCTCCTCCATCAGCAGTTCCACCTGCAGGCCCGGCCAGTAATCGGGGCGGTAGACCAGCGCGGCATCCAGCAGACCGCTCTGTAGCTGCTGCTGCAGATGGCCGGCCTCGCCGACCTCCGCGCGCACGGCATGGGACGGCATGCGCTCACGCAGGCGGATCACCCAACTGAGCACCAGCGGACTGCACAAGCTCACCTCGCCGCCGAGGTTGAGCACGTCGCGGAAGCCCTCAGGCAACGGCAGGTCGCGCCGCGCCGCCTCCCAGGTCTCCACCAGCTTGTTGGCGTAGGCAACGAATACTTCGCCGTCGGCAGTCAGCCGCGCCCCGGCGCGGTTGCGCACGAAGAGCCGGCAATCCAGTTGCTGCTCCAGGTTCTGCACCCGCGCGGTGATGGTGGTCTGGGTGACGTGCAGGCGCTCGGCGGCGGCGACGAAGCTGCCGGTGCGGACGATCTCCAGGAAGGTACGCGCCAGGTCGATATCCATGGGTTTGCTCGGGTGCTCAAAGGTTGGCCGAGTTTACCGGCTGGCGCGTCGTGCCGTGTGTAGGAGCGAAGGGGACGCCGAGTTCTTGCTCGCGAAAGATCGTGCACGGATTGTTCGCGAGCAAGCTCGCTCCTACGTGTCCCGGTCCGTGGCTGAAGCCCACCCTACGGGCCGCAAACGCGTCCGGGGTCAGGGCTGCAGATCGAACAGCGCATTGCCGCTTTCCATATCAAAGGGCGCGGAGAAGTGCTCGTGAACGATCTTCCACGTGCCGCCGCGCTTGACGTAGCCCTGGGTGCCACGCATCCAGCTGGTCTTCACCACACCGTCCTGCTCGCCGCCGCAACGGATCAGGCAGTGCACGAAGGCCACGCTGGTATCGGCATGGATAGTCGGCTCGGCGGGTTCGAAAATGCCATCGCCGGCGCACAGTTCCATGCAATAACGCCAGTGCTGGCCGTAGGCGTCGAGGCCCTTGAACTGCAACTTGAGGATGGCGTCGTAGGCGATCACATCGTCCGCGTAACAGGCCAGGATCGCGTCCAGGTTCTTGGCACGGGCGGCCTTCAGCCAGTGGTTGAAAACGTCGTGCACTTCCAGTTCGGTGGTGGCCTTCAAGGTTTCGCTGCTCATGGTACGTCTCCAGGTTTTCGCCAGGGCTGCACCGGCTGCATGCCGGCGGATTCACCTCTGGTCGAGGGCCGTCGTCCGGCTTCGACATCCGTTTCGCCACGACCGACGAACGGTGCCGTCACGCCTCCAGTTCACGCAGGCGCTTCTCGATGAAGCGCCGCTCGGGTTCCTGCCGCACCAGCGCCAGGGCGCTGTGGTAGGCCGCCCGCGCTTCGTCCTTGCGCCCAAGGCGCCGGCAGAAGTCGGCCCGGGCGGCATGAGCCAGGTGGTAGTCACGCAGCTCCCCGCTTTCCAGCAAGGCATCCACTTCCGCCAGGCCCGCTTCCGGCCCGTCACGCATGGCGACCGCCACGGCGCGATTGAGGGCCACCACCGGCGACGGCACCAGGCGTTGGAGGACGTCGTAGAGGCCGACGATCTGCCCCCAGTCGGTGCTCGCGGCATCCGGTGCCTGGGCATGCACGGCGGAAATGGCGGCCTGCAACAGGTAGACGCCAACGCGCCGACTGGCCAGCGCCTGGGTCACCAGGGCCAGGCCTTCGGCGATCTGCGCCCGGTCCCACAAGGTGCGGTCCTGCTCGTCCAGCAGAATCAGTTCGCCGTCCGCGTTGGCTCGGGCGGTGCGGCGCGAGTCGTGCAACAGCATCAGCGCCAGCAGGCCCATGACTTCCGGGTCTGGCAACAGCTCCAGCAGCAGCCGCGCCAGGCGGATGGCCTCGGCGGACAGGTCGGTGCGGGTCAGGGAATCCCCGGACGTGGCCGAGTAACCTTCGTTGAACACCAGGTAGATGACCCGCAGAACGTTATCCAGCCGCTCCGGTAGTTCGGCCAGGGCCGGCACCTGATAGGGGATGCGCGCATCGCGGATCTTCGCCTTGGCCCGCACGATGCGCTGGGCGATGGTCGACGGGGTGCTGAGGAAGGCGCGGGCGATTTCCTCGGTCTTCAGGTCGCAGACCTCACGCAGGGTCAGCGGTACCTGGGCGTCGGCCGGCAGCGCCGGGTGGCAGCAGGTGAAGATCAGCCGCAGGCGGTCATCCTCCACATCCTCGCCCTCCTCGACGGCGCTGGCGGCCTCTTCCAGTTCGGCCACCAGGTGACGCTTCGACGCGTCGAAACGGGCGCGCCGGCGCAGGCTGTCGATGGCCTTGAAGCGACCGGCGGACACCAGCCAGGCGCGCGGGTTGGCTGGAATGCCATCCCGCGGCCATTGCTGCACCGCAGCGATGAAGGCGTCGTGCAGGGCTTCCTCGGCCAGGTCGAAATCCCCCAGGAGGCGGATCAGCGTGGCGAGGACACGACGCGAGTCACTGCGGTAGATCGACTCGACCCGCTGGCGCAGTACGGCCTCGTCCATCAGGCCCTCCCAGGCATCACGAGGCGACGCCCAGGGTCGGCCGCACTTCGGGTTCGCGTACCGGGCGCACTTCGATGCAACCCAGGCGGGCCGGCGGAATCTTCGAGGCGATCTGCAGGGCTTCGTTGAGGTCGCGGGCTTCGATCAGGTAGAAGCCGCCGAGTTGTTCCTTGGTTTCCGCGAAGGGCCCGTCGGTCATGGATACCCGCCCGCCCTGGATGCGCAGGGTGGTGGCGGTGCGTACCGATTCCAGGGCATTGGATGCCAGGTAATGACCGCTGGCGGTGAGCTGCTCGGTGTAGTCCACGCATTCGCCGGCGATGGCCTGGTAGTCGGCATCGGTCAGGGTGGCGAGCTTGGCTTCTTCGATATAGATCAGGCACAGGTATTTCATGATGGGTTCCTCGGGTGGCTGCGGGGTACTGACACCCATTGGTCGTTCGGCCGCGCCGGGAATCGACAGGGCCTGTGGAAAATTCCTTCTTTCATCAGGATTGACCATGCCCTGCGGGCGCGAATTCATCCGCGAATGAACTCGCTCCCGCAGGAAAGGAGTCAGGATAGCCCCGCGTCGTCACCTTGCCCGTCGAGGGGCCGAGCGGTCCGTTTCAGGCTACTTCTCAGCGGCGGCCTTGAGGTTGTTCAGGCCCTGGTCGAACTTGCTGCCCACCATGTCGTCCATGTCGAAGAACACCTGCATAAGCCGGTGGGTATACGGCGAAGGCCCGTACATGGCCCAGGTGACCTGGGTGCCGCCGCCCTTGGGCTGCAGGACGAATTCGGCGGTGTTGTGGGCTTCGAAGGGCATCTGGAAGTCCAGCTTGATCTCCACCCTGGACGCCGGCTCGCTGTGGGTGATTTCCATGCGCCCGGTGCCCACCTCGTTGTTGCCCTGCCAGGCATAGGCGGAGCCCACGCCTTGACTCGGTCCGGTGTAGTTGCGCTTGAGCGCGGGGTCGATCTTTTCCCAGGGAGACCAGGCCGGCCACTGACGGAAGTCGTTGATCAGCGAGAAGACCTTTTCCGGCGGCGCGGCAATGGTGGTCGTACGCTCGATGCGGAAGTGATCCGGGCTGATTGCGGCGTATCCCAGCACGCCGAGTAACGCGACGACGATGATGACGAGGATGGCTTTGACCATGGCGCCCTCCAGGGGCTTGCAGGCAGGTGGACTGGCACTTCGGCAGTACTGCCAGAACAAGGTTAGCCGCTCTGCGCGGCGGTGCTCGGCAGCCTGATGTGACGCCCCAGCTCTTCGAACAGGGTGGTGACCGAGCGCAACGCGCGGCAGTCCGGACGGGTCAGCAACCAGAGGGCACTGGTACAGCCGGGCAAGTCTTTTTCCAGCACCTTGAGCCCCGTTTCACCACGCACCAGAAACTCCGGCAGCGCCGCCACACCGAGGCCCGCGCGCACGATTTGCACCACCGACAGCGTGCTGTTGCAGCGATAGGCCGGTTGCACCTTGGGGTGATGCTGGCGCCGCCAGACCACGCTGGGATGGTTGGGCAGGAAGTCGTCCGGGGCTATCCAGGCCATTTTCGCCGGGTCGGTTTCGGACGAACGAACCAGGTAGCTGTCCGCCGCGCAGAGCACGTAGGGCACGGTCCCCAGACAGCGCCCTACAAGGTGGCCGGGCGGCGCGGTGGTCAGGCGCAAGGCGACATCGGCGTCGCGCCGGCTGAGGTTGGCGAAGTCGTTGGAAGTGGTCAGCTCCAGTTCCAGCGCCGGGTAGGCGGGCATGAAGCGCGCCAGAGCGGGCAGCAGCAGGCCGTGGAGGACGGCGTCGGTGCAGGTCAGGCGCAGGGTGCCGCTGACGGCCTCGCGGCCCTGCTCCAGTCCCAGGCGAGCGGCCTCCAGCGCCCGTTCCGCCAGTTCGGCCTGTTGCGCCAGCAGTTGCGCCGCGGCATTGGGCAGATAGCCGGCGCGGCGCTTCTCGAACAGCACACTGCCGAGGGCCTTTTCCAGGCGCCGCAGGGATCGGAACACGGTGGAAACATCCACCTTGAGCAGCTCGGCAGCGCGCGCCAGGGTGCCGCCACGGACCAGCGCCAGCACCAGGGCCAGGTCCATGTGATCGATTTCGTATTGCATCAATGCAATCCCGCCTTGCCCAATCGCCAATATTGATTGCCTCAGCGCAACTATATAGTCCGCTGGAACGGGCGCAATCCGCGCCACGCATCGGAGGACAGAGATGAAGCAACTGCGCATCGGCCTGGTTGGCGACAGGGACGACAGCATCACCGCCCACCGCGCCATTCCGCGCGCCCTGGAACTCGCGGCCCAGGCAAGCGGGCGGGCGGTGCAGGGCATCTGGCTGGCGACGGACGGCCTCGGTGAAATCCGCTTCGACGACTTCCACGGCCTCTGGTGCGTCCCCGGCAGCCCCTACCGCGACACCGAAGGCGCCCTGGGTGCCATCACCCATGCGCGGCGCACTGCCCTGCCCTTCCTTGGCACCTGCGGCGGCTTCCAGCACGCGCTGCTGGAATATGCGCGCAACGTGCTTGGCTGGGCCGATGCCGAACACGCCGAAACCGCTCCCGGTGCCCAGCGTGCGGTGATCAGCCCCCTGCCCTGCGCCCTGCGGGAAACCCTGGAGCGTATCCAGCTACTCGCCGACTCGCGCCTGGCCGCAGCCTATGGCACGCCCGAAGCCTTCGAGGGCTACCACTGCGGTTACGGCCTGAATCCAACCTTTCGCGAAGCACTCACCGAAGGGCCGCTGCGGGTCGCGGCCACCGACGCCGCGGGTGCGGTCAGGGCGGTGGAGCTGGAGGGCCATCCGTTCTTCGTCGCCACCCTGTTCCAGCCGGAGCGCGCCGCCCTGATCGGCCGCCTGCCGCCGCTGGTCGCGGCCTTCGTCAACGCCTGCCAGGAGCACGGCCAATGATCGCCCGCACGCCCGAGCCGCCCTACTACGCGGTGATCTTCACCTCCCTGCGCAGCGACTCCGAGCAGGACTACACCGCCACCGCCGAACGCATGCTGGAACTGGCGCGGGAGCAGCCGGGCTTCCTCGGTGTGGAGTCGGCCCGTGGCGCCGACGGGCTGGGGATCACGGTGTCCTACTGGCGCGATGAAGAGTCCATTCGCACCTGGCGCGCCCAGGCCGAGCACCGCGAAGCGCAACGGCGTGGGCGGGCCGAGTGGTACCGGGCATTCCGCACGCGGGTGGCCTGTGTCGAGCGCGACTACGGGCTGGAGTGAAGCCCCGGCTCAGGCCGCCCGCTGCGACTCCAGCACCAGCTCCTGCTCGCCGCCGCGCTTGAGCGCAGCGTAGATCACCCCGGTGACCAGGCTGCCGGCGACTATGGCCAGCAGGTAGAGCAAGGCGTGGTTGATGGCGTTGGGGATCAGCAGCACGAACAGGCCGCCGTGGGGCGCCATCAACTTGCAGCCGAAGTACATGGACAGCGCGCCGGTGAGGGCACCGCCAGCAATGCTGGCCGGGATCACCCGCAGCGGGTCCTTGGCGGCGAAGGGAATCGCGCCTTCGGAGATGAAGCACAGCCCCAGCACCAGTGCCGCCTTGCCGGCTTCACGTTCGCTCTGAGCGAACTTGCGACGCATCAGCAGGGTGGCGATGCCCATGCCGATGGGCGGCACCATGCCGGCAGCCATGGTGGCGGCCATCGGCGCGTAGCTCTGGGAGGCCAGCAGGCCCACGGAGAACGCGTAGGCCGCCTTGTTGATGGGGCCGCCGAGGTCCACGCACATCATCCCGCCCAGCAGCAGGCCGAGGAGGATGGCGTTGGAGGTGCCCATGTTGTCGAGGAAGTGGGTAAGGCTGGCGAGCATGCCGGCCACCGGCTTGCCCACCACGTAGATCATCACCAGGCCGGTGAACAGGCTGGCGAGCAGCGGGATGATCAGGATCGGCTTCAGCGCCTCGACGCTCTGCGGCAGGTTCAAGTGGCGGTTGATGGCGCGTGCCGAGTAACCGGCGAGAAATCCGGCGATGATGCCGCCGATGAAACCCGCACCGAGCGTGCTGGCCAGCAGCCCGCCGATCATGCCCGGCGCGAGACCCGGCCGGTCGGCGATGGAATAGGCGATGTAGCCAGCCAGCAACGGCACCATCAGCTTGAACGCCGCCTCGCCGCCGATCTGCATCAGCGCGGCGGCCAGGGTGCCCTCCTCCTTGAATGCCTCGATGCCGAAGACGAAGGACAGGGCGATCAGCAAGCCACCCGCCACCACCATCGGCAGCATGTAGGACACCCCGGTGAGCAGGTGTTTGTAGGCGCCCTTGGGTTCAGCCTTGGCCTTGCCGGCCTGGGCGTCGGCACCGGCCTTGGCGTCCTGTAACTGGCCTTCGCTCAAGGCGCGCTTTAGGGTGTTTTCGGATTGTTTGAGGGCAACCCCCGTGCCGCAGCGGAAGACCTTCTTGCCGGCAAAACGGGCCGTGTCCACCTCGATATCAGTGGCCAGCAGCACCGCATCGGCGGCGGCGATGGCTTCAGGCGTCAGCGGATCACGGGCGCCCACCGAGCCCTGGGTTTCCACCTGGAGATCGATGCCCAGACACTGGGCCGATTGTTTCAACGCCTCGGCCGCCATGAAGGTGTGGGCCACGCCCGTTGGGCAGGCGGTGACGGCGACGACACGCGGTCGGGAAGCGACGGCGGCGAGCGGTGCTTCGGGTTGCTGTTCGCCGGCCTCGACGGCAGCGCGCAGGAGGAAGGCTTCGCTGTCGCGCAGGGCCTCGCTTGGGCTGGCGATGAACAGGCGCTTGCCGGCGAAGCGCGAGAGGTCCAGCGCGCCGCTCTTCACCACCAGCACCCAGTCGGCGGCCTCCAGGGTAGAGGCGGACAGCGCGTTCTCCGGATGCTGCGGGTCCACGACTTCGACGCTGGTGCTCCAGCCCAGGCGCTGGGCGGCGGCATCCAGCAAGCGTGCGCAGAGCACGCTGGTGACCATGCCATTGGGGCAGGCGGTGACTATGGCGAGTTTCATCGGGACACCTCTTGTTGTTCTGGCAGCGCCTGGACCGCGACGGCGCCTTCGAGCTGTTGCAGTTGCGCGGCATCGCTGATGCCGAAGCCCACCTGGGTCACTGCCTGGGCGGCGATGGCGGTGGCGTGGCGCAGGATGCGCTCGGCCGGCCAGCCGCTGAGCAGGCCATGGACCATGCCGGCCAGCAGGGAATCACCCGCGCCTACGGTGCTGGCCACGACCACCCGCGGCGGCTGGGCATGCAGGGCGAGGCCGGGGCCGAACCAACTCACGCCAGCAGCCCCCTGGGAAATGACGACCTGCTCGACCCCTTGTGCCTGAAGTCGGTTGGCCTCTTCGCGCTGGGACTCAATGTCATGCACAGCCCGGCCACGGAGTTCGCCCAGCTCATCGGTGTTCGGCTTGATCAGCCAGGGCGCGGCGAGCAGGCCAGCGCGCAGGGCTTCGCCGCTGGTGTCCAGGGCCACCTTCAGGCCGAGATGCTTGAGCCGGGTGATCAGTTCGGCGAGATAACCCGGCTCGACGCCACGGGGCAGGCTGCCGGCCACCACCGCCAGGTCATGGCCCGGCGCAACTGACTCCAGCCGAGCCATCAGCTCATTCTGGGCAGCGGTATCGATCACCGGGCCGGGGCCGTTGATGTCGGTGATGCGCCCATCCGCTTCCGCCAGCTTGATGTTGCTACGGGTTTCGCCGGGTACACGGACGAAGGCATCGACGAAGCTGCGCCGGGCGAACAGCGTTTCGAAGGCGTCAGCGTTGTCCGCGCCCAGGAAGCCCGCGACGCTGAGGCTGTGGCCAAGGTCCGCCAGCACCTGGGCGACGTTCACGCCCTTGCCCGCGGCATGGCTGACCTGGGCCAGGCTGCGGTTGACCTGGCCGGGCTCCAGGCGGTCGAGGCGCAGGGTCAGGTCCAGGGCGGGGTTCAGGGTAAGGGTGAGGATGCGAGCCATCAGAAGCGCTCCGCCAGTTCGCGCACGGCAGCCGCGCTTTCCAAGGTCAGGGCGTCCTGGGCCAGCTCGCGGGCGGCGCTGAGGCTGAATTCGCGCACCCGAGCCTTGACCTCGGCAATGCCACCGGCAGACAGGCTCAGCTCATCCACCCCCAGGCCCACCAGCAGCGGTACCGCCAGCGGGTTGCCGGCCAGTTCGCCGCAGACGCCCACCCATTTGCCCTGGGCATGGGCCGCGCGCACGGTGAGGTCGATCAGTTGCAGCACCGCCGGATGCAGGCCATCGGCCTGGGCGGACAGCGTCGGGTGGCCGCGGTCGATGGCCAGGCAGTACTGGGTCAGGTCGTTGGTGCCGATGCTGAAGAAGTCCACTTCGCGGGCCAGTACGGGGGCGATCAGCGCGGCGGACGGCACCTCGACCATGATCCCCAGTTGCAGGTCCGCCTGGGGAATGTCGCCTGCCACCTTCAACGCCATGTCGCGCGCCTGGCGCCACTCGTCGACCGTGCCGACCATGGGGAACATGATGCGCAGCGGCCGGCCCTGGCTGGCCTGCATCAGCGCGCGCAACTGGGTTTCCATCAGGTGTGGGCGCTGCAGGGTCAGGCGCACGCCGCGTACGCCGAGGAAGGGGTTCTCCTCTTCCGCGACCGGCCAGTAGGGCAAGGGTTTGTCGCCGCCGACGTCCAGGGTGCGGGCCACCAGCGGGCGGCCGTCCAGGGCGTCGAACACGCGCCGGTACTCGGTCTCCTGGGTGGCCAGGTCCGGCGCCTGCGGGAGGGCCATGAAGATGAATTCGGTACGCAGCAGACCCACACCTTCCGCACCCTGGGCCACCGCCTTGGCAGCGCCCGCGCTGTCGCCCAGGTTGGCGCAGATTTCCACCCGGTGGCCGTCACGGGTCAGGGCCGGCTCCAGCTTGTGGGTATCGGCCAATTGCAGCCGGCGCTGGCGGCTTTCCTGCTCCTGGTGGGCGCGTTGCAGTTGCCCTTCATCCGGGCAAACGACCAGGCGACCACGCTGGCCATCCAGCAGCAGCGGTGTACGCGGTTCCAGCAGCAGCACGCCGGCCCCGGCCCCCACCAGCGCGGGAATGCCCAGGGCGCGGGCGACGATGGCGCTGTGGGAGGTGGCCCCGCCACGGGCGGTGAGGATGCCGGCGACGCGGTCGCGGTCCAGGCGCGCCACATCGGACGGCGCCATTTCGTCCATCACCAGGATGTAGGGTTCGTCCGGTTCGGGAGCCTCTTCCACACCGCAAAGCTGGGCCAGCACACGGCGGCCGATATCCCGCAGGTCGGCGGCGCGCTCGGCCAGCAGGGCGTCGTGCAGGCCTTCCTGCTGGGTGGCGGCGCTCTCCACCACGGCCATCCAGGCGGCGGCCGCGCTTTCGCCCTGTTTCAGGCGAGCGTCCACTTCGTCGCCCAGTTCCGGGTCGGCGAGCATTTCCAGGTGGGTGATGAAGATGTCGCGAATGGCTTTGGCCTCGCTACGCAGCACCAGGCCCTCGATGTCGACGCGCACATGGCCGATGGCCCGTTGCAGGCGCTCACGCTCGAAACCGGGGGACTCGCCACGCAGCGGATAGTCGAATTCCTTGCGCAGGTGGATATGCGCCGGCCCCACCGCGATGCCGGGTGCCGCGGGCACCGCCTGGAGCTGGCTGCCGGCGGCTGGCGCGGTGGGCGCCGGGGTTTCGCACAACTCTTGCGACACAGCCGCATCGGCGGTCGGCAAGGGTTCGACCTCCTCGCCCAACCCCTGCTCGATGGCGGCCTTGAGCGCCGGCAACGCGGCGTCGGCGATGGCCGGCTCGGCGAGCAGTTCGATCACCTGGCCACGACGAACGCCCAGGCCCAGCAGCTTGCTCAGGCTCTTGGCGGACACGGCCGCGACAACGCTGTCCGCCACCCGCAGACGGATCTCGCCGTCGAAGGACTTGGCCAGTTGCACCAGTTCCTTGGCCGGACGCGCGTGCAGGCCATGGGCATTGGCCAGCACCAGGCGCAGGCAGGGCCAGTCGGGCTGGACCTCGCCCCCGAGGGCTTCGAGCACCGCGCGACGCTGCGTGGCGCGGGCCAGCTCACGGCCCCGGCCCTCGATCAGCAAGGCGCACAGGCGTTCCAGCAGGGCCAGGTGGGCATCACCCAGGCTGGCCAGGCAGAACAGGCCGTAGAGGGGCTGGTCGAGGTAGCGCAGGGGCTTTTCCGGGGTCAGGTAGGCAAGTCCGGGGCGTTGCACCGACTGGTCGCTGTGCAGCCACCAGAGGCCATCGCCCAGGGGCAGCGGCTCGCCCTGCAACAAGGCGGCGGCAAAGCTGCCTCCCACGCATTCGGCACGGCGCAGCAGGCGACCGCCCTGCAGAACCAGCTCGTCGTAGTCCTCCACGGGCACGCCGAGGCCGATCAACTGGTCGTCCAGCGCCAGTTCCTGTGGGGCGCTCTGCAGCAGCTTGAGGATGTCATCCGGGGTTTCGGCGCGGCGCAGCTCGCTGCCGAGGTCGGCCTCGCCCAGGGCGCGGGTGAGGACCTGCAACAGGCGCAGGTGTTCATCGGACCGGGCGGCGATACCGATGGCCAGGTAGACGATCTGTCCGCCGCCCCAGTCCACCCCCTCGGGGAACTGCATCAGGCGCACGCCGGTGGTGATCACCAGGTCGCGGGTCTGCGGCGTGCCGTGGGGAATGGCGATGCCCTGGCCGAGGAAGGTGCTGCCCTGGGCTTCGCGTGCTTCAAGGCCGGCGAGGTAACCCGGCGTCACCAGGCCGTCGCCCTCCAGCAGTTCCGCCAGCAGGCGCAATGCGGACGCCTTGTCCGCCGCCACCAGGCCCATGGAAATCTGCCCTGCGGTCAGTTCGAGCATCGCATCACCTCTCCGGGCCTTGCGCCCTTCTTATCGTTGTCACCTGCCATCAGCAGCGTTTCCAATCGTCGTCCCGATTGGCAAAAGCGTAGACAGAACGCCTGCTGAATCGTTTCACTAAACTGAGCAGGCACGTTACTCGATAATCTTCGATTCTTGAAGCCCGCCCGATGAAACACATACGCATAACAGGAGTCGTCAACGTGAAGCTCAGCGATATCGCCCGCCTGGCCGGTGTTTCGGTGACCACCGCCAGCTACGTGATCAACGGCAAGGCCGAGCAGAAGCGCATCAGCCCGGCGACCGTGGAGCGCGTGCAGGCGGTGGTGGACGAGCATGGCTTCAAGCCCAACCCGCAGGCCGCCGGCCTGCGCAGCCGGCAGACGCGCACCCTGGGCTTCATCCTTCCGGACCTGGAAAACCCCAGCTATGCCCGCCTGGCCAAACTGCTGGAACAGGGCGCCCGGGCGCGGGGCTACCAGTTGCTGATCGCCAGCTCCGACGACGAGCCGGACAGCGAGCGGCAGTTGCTCAAGCTGTTCCGTGCGCGCCGCTGCGACGCCCTGATCGTCGCCAGCTGCCTGCCGCCCGAGGACGACAGCCTGGAGCAACTGCTGGACGAAGGCCTGCCGGTGATCGCCGTCGACCGGGTGCGCAATCCACAACGCTTCTGCACGGTGGTCAGCGATGACCGCCAGGCCAGCCAGCAGCTCACCCGCAGCTTGCTGGAACCCCGGCCGCGCCGCGTCGCCCTGCTCGGCGCACGTCCGGACCTGCCCATCAGCGCCGAGCGCAGCGCAGGCTTCCACGACGCCCTGCAGGGGCTCAAGTGCGAGGCGCTGGAACTCCAGGGAGAAGAGTTCAGCCGCGAGTGTGGTCGGCGCCTGATGGGCGACCTGCTGCAACGGGGCGAGCTGCCGGATGTGCTGATCACCACCGCCTACGTGCTGCTGGCAGGTGTCCTCGACGCCCTGCGCGAGCATGGCGACTGGCCCCTGCGGATGCGCGTGGGCACCTTCGGCGATACACAGTTGCTGGACTTCCTGCCCCTGCCGGTGAATTCCATGTACCAGCAGCATGAGCTGATCGCCGACCAGGTGCTCGGGCTGGCGCTGGCAGCGGTGGAACAGGCGCGCTACGAACCCGGCGTGCGTGGTGTGGCGCGCAGGCTCAAGGAGCGCTGAAGGCTTTGGCTATGTCTGTGTGGAGTGTTGCAAGAAAGTCCTGAGCCAAGCTGCTTGCCGAGTTCTGCGGATGTTTCTGGTTTCGCCTTCCCAGGCGAGTCCCTTTCTCAAACGCCAGAAAGGAACCAAAGGGCTTGCCCCTGCATCCGGGTCCGGCTTCGCCGAACTTCCCTCCCTCCATCGCTGCGCCGGGGGCACGGCGAGAGGGGCCATCCATGGCCCCACACGCCTCTCGCGGCATCCATGCCGCTCGTCCCCCTCTGCAACGATTCCGCTCGGCCTCCTGAAGGGGCGGAGTCGCTGCCCCACCTCGGTTGCTCAGTTTCAGGCCGCAAGCTGCTTCAGGATTGTTTGGACCTCGCCGGCGCGAGTCACCCCTCTCCTCTTCAGGGAGAGGGGCGGGGGTGAGGGCTATACCAGGCTGGCGCGGAGTCGGGGAAAACCTTCGCTAGAAAGATCGCTTCAACATTGCAACAGCCAACGCCAGAGGAGCTAATGCGTTGCCCCCACAGCGCACCACGCCCTGCCTCCATCCTCAAACCGACGAGAAACAGTTATCCACAAAGAGGTGCGCGCCACTGACAAAGGACGCCTCGTCCGACGCCAGGAACAGCGCGGCACGCGCCACTTCCTCCGGCTCGCACAAGCGCCCCTGCTGCGCAGCAATGGCAGCCTCGCTGGCATCCACACCCATCGCCTGCAGTTCCTTCATCTCGCGAATGCCGTGGGCCGTGCGGATGAAGCCCGGCGCGACGGCGTTGCAGCGGATGCCACGATCCCGGAACTCGACGGCGATGGCCCGGGCGAACATCTGGCAGGCACCTTTGGTGGCGTTGTAGACCACCTCGCCGGGCGTGGCGTACTCCGCCGAGATGGACGAGGTGCAGATGATGCTGCCCTTACCCTTGGCCAGCATCTGCGGGAGTACGGCGCGGGTCATCAGGTACATGCTCTTGACGTTGACCGCCATCAGCCAGTCCCACTCGTCCTCCTCGACATCGAGGAACGGTTTCACGATCAGCGTGCCGGCGTGATTGAACAGCACATCCGCGCCACCGAACGCGGCCTCCCCCGCCGCCACCGCCGACCGCACCTGGTCGGCACGGGACACATCGGCCCCCACGCCAATCGCCTCGCCCCCGTCTGCCTTGATCTGCCTGGCCACTTCCATGGCGGCATCGGCGTTGCGGTCGACTATCACCACCCTGGCGCCCTCGGCGGCGAACAGCCGGCTGGCGGCTTCCCCACAACCGCCCGCGCCGCCGCTGATGATGGCGACCTTGTTGAGCAGGCGCTGACCTTGAGCGTGCATGGCGTACACCTCGCGACGATGGGGGCTGTCAAACCAGCCTAGCCCACAACCGCAGCGGTTACGGGCAGCGTCAGCCCCCGAACGCGCTGGCTCGGTAATCCCGCGGCGACTGCTCGAAATGCTTCTTGAAGGTGCGGCTGAAATGCGCCGAATCGGTAAAGCCCCAGCGGAAGGCAATGTCGGTGATGGACTCGTTACGCAGGCGCGGGTTGGCCAGGTCGGCGGCGCTGCGCTTCAGGCGGGCGCGCTGGATGAAGCGGCAGACGCTGTCGCCCTGCTCCTCGAACAGTCGGTAGAGCTGGCGTACGGAGATGTTCAGTTGCCTGGCCAGGGCCAGCGGCGTCAGGCCGGGCTCCGAAAGCGACTGGTCGATCAGTTGCTGGGCCAGGCTGCGCATGCCGGCATTGTGGGAGCCGTCCAGTTCGCTGGTGGTCTGCCCGGCCTGTTGCCGCAAGGTCGGCGCCAGCAGCGCGATCAGCGCTTCCTGAAGGGCATCGCCCTCCTCCAGGCCGGCGCAATGATCCAGTTCGCCGCCACAGATCTGCTCCACCAGGGTGCGCAGGACACGGCCGCTGGCGCAGTGCTGGGAGAGCTTGCCGAACGTCGGCCGCCCTTCTGGCATATGCCGGCACACGTCTTCGCGGGAGAGGTGGAAGGAAGCGTGTTCGATCAGGCCATGGGGGAGAATTTCGCAGGCGCGGGCCGAATCCATGAGGGCCATTTCGCCGGGGCCAAGCTCGACGCTTTCACCGTTCTGGCGCAATTCGGCACGGCCGCTGCGCTGGACGATGAGGAAGCAGTGACGGTCGTCATCCTGGTCGATGGACGTGCGCTGGCGGCTGATCGACCCCGCATTGGTGCGGATCTGCGCCACCTCCAGGCCGGAAAGGTCCTGGCGGGCTATCTCGCCGATGAACAGGCCATGACTGAGTGCCGGGCGCGACTCGAAGCGGCCACAAACGCCTTGCAGGGAACGGAGCCAGGAATCGAAATCGTGGGAGCGGACAGCGTGGGGAACCATCGGACACCTCGGGAGCGGGCTGAAGCCGGCCTTGTCATTATGGCGACATAATTAACATGTTAATCATGTAGCAACAAGCCATCTCCGCCTGAAGGATGCGGGCACAAAAAAGGGCCGCTATGCGACCCTTCTGCCATCCGCAGCAGGACTCAGATGTCCGGCTCGAAGAGCTTACGCTTCATCACCAGCTTGACCCACGCCAGGGCGATCAGGCTCACCACTCCCAGCACGGCACCGGTCAACAGGTAAACCGTTTGCGTCATCTCTGGCGACGGCGAGTTGTTCAGGGCGATGTAGCCCATGCCGAGGATGCCGACGATCTGCGGCAGCGGGTAGAGCTTCGACTTGTAGGGGCGTGGCAGGTCGGGGTGGCGGCGACGCAGAACCATCACGTTGACGTGGGCGATGATGTAGGCCAGTAGCCAACTGGTGGACGCGGCGATCAGCAGGGTGATGATCGAATCCGGCCCCATCAGCAGGAACGGCAGGGCAATGATGATCGCTACGAAAACAATGGCGATCCACGGCGTGCCGAAGCGCTTGTGCAGCACCTTCATCTGCGGGAAGGCCTGGCCGTTCTCAGCCATGCCGCACAGCATGCGCGGCACCGCCGCCAGCACCGTGTTGACGGTGGAGCAGGTGGCGGTCAGCGCCATCACCGTGGCGATGATCACCGCGCCCTTGCCGAATACCGCGAACACATAGTCCAGGTACGGAAGCGGTGAGGTGGTCAGGTCTTCTACCGACAGGTAGCGACTGGCGCCAATGCAGAAGAGCACGAACAGGGTGAAGGTGATGGTCAGCGAGAGCATCATCGAACGCGGGATATTGCGCTCCGGCCGACGCACTTCACCGATCAGCGGGCAGATGAACTCAGCCCCCACCAGCAGCCACATGGCCAGCGCAACCAGACCGATGAAGCTGCCGTCGAGAACGCCTCCCCACCCCCAGTTCACATCCGGCACGAAGTTCGCCGCCGGTGCTTCGGCCAGCCCGCCCACGGCGCTCAGGCCCACTAGCAGCAAGGCAGCCACCATGGCGAAAGTGAAGACGTTCTGCAGCTTGGCGAACACGTCGGTACCGAGGATGTTCAGCACCGCGAGTACGACCAGGATGAACAGCGGCACCAGCGTCGCGGGGAACACGCCGGGGAACAGCTTGTCGAGGATCGCATCCACCAGCAGCAGCTCGGCGGAGAGCCCGAACATCGCCACGATCACGTAACCTGAGAACACGGCGACGATGGCCGGGAAGTGGCCGATGGCTTTCTGCGTGTAGGTCGCCAGGGTCCCTGCCTGGGGAAACATCAGAGACAGCTCGGCGAAACTCTGCACATAGCACTGCGCCAGGATGAAGGCCACGGCGAAGGCAGCGATGAAGCCAAGGCCTCCAAAGCCCAGGCCCTGCAACGCCGACATCATCGCGCCCTGCACCACCACGACACCGATACAAATGGCGATCATGGTGGCGAAACCCAGGGGCTTCTTCGCTGGCCGGACGGACGCGCCGGCCGAAGCCGGGGTCGCCATATCAAGGCCGTTGGCGGAGGTCTTGTTCATTCTTGTATTCCTCACGGATGGATGCAGGGGACGTCGCTCAGTAGGCGATGCACACGGACTTGTTTTCGGTGAAGGCTTCGATGGCCGCATGGCCCATCTCGCGGCCGATGCCGGACTGTTTGAAACCGCCGAAGGGCATGGACGGGTCCAGCAGGTTGTGGGCGTTGACCCAGACGGTGCCGGCCTTCAGGCGCGGGATCAGGCCCATCACCTGCTTCAGGTCGTTGGACCAGATGCTCGCCGCCAGCCCATAGGGGGAATCGTTAGCCAGCCGCACCACTTCATCGATCTCGTCGAACGCGGTGGCGACCAGCACCGGGCCGAAGATTTCCTCGCGCACCACCTGCATGTCCGGACGCACATTGGCGATCACCGTCGGCTTGACGAAGAAGCCCTGCTCACCGTGCGCCTCGCCACCGCAGATGACGCTGGCGCCCTGGGCCCGGCCGCTGTCGATCATGCCCAGCACCCGGCGCTGTTGCTTGGCGGAAATCAGCGGATTGATCTGCGCGGACGGGTCCAGCCCCGGCCCGATGCTGAGTGAACCGGCGATGCCGTGGAGGCGCTCCAGCACCTGGTCGAAGGACTTGCGCTGCACGTAGAGACGCGAACCGGCGGTGCACACCTGCCCCTGGTTGAAGAAGATGGCCCCGGCAGCACCGGCGGCGGCGTTGTCCAGAGCGGTGTCGTCGAGCACGATCACCGGCGACTTGCCACCCAGCTCCAGGGTGAAGCGGGTCATGTTCTCCACCGCCGCATGACCGATCAGCTTGCCCACCGGGGTGGAGCCGGTGAAGGCCAGCTTGTCGATACCCGGATGCGCTGCCAGCGCCGCGCCGGCCTCGGCACCCACGCCAGTGACGATGTTCACCACACCCGGCGGAATACCCGCTTCCAGGCACAGCTGGCCCAGGCGCAGGGCGGTGAGCGGCGTCTCGTCCGCAGGTTTCAGCACCACGGTGCAGCCGCAGGCCAGGGCCGGCACGATCTTCCACAGGGCCATCATCAGCGGGAAGTTCCAGGGCACGATGGCGCCCACGACGCCCACCGGTTCCGGCACCGTGTAGACGCGGTACTTGCCGCCGGGAATGGCGCCGATGGAGACATCCAGGCTCTTGCCTTCGATTTTGGTGGCCCAGCCGGCCATGTAGCGGGTGTATTCCACGCCCGCACCCACTTCGATGGCACGGGACAGATTGATCGACTTGCCGTTGTTCAGGGTTTCCAGTTGCGCCAGCTCTTCGCCATGGAGCTCCAGCAGGTCGGCCAGCTTCAACAGCAGGCGCTCGCGATCCGCCGGGCGCTGGGCGGCCCAGTTGCCCTCGAAGGCGCGGCGCGCAGCGGCGACCGCCTGGTCCACGTCGGCCTTGGCGGCCACGGCGACTCGCGCCAGTTCCTCACCCGTGGCCGGGTTGTGCACCGCCATGTCGGCGCCGGACAGCGCGGGACGGGACTGCCCGTCGATCAACAGGCCGTGGCGGGCCTGGACAAAGGCCGCCACACGGGGGTCAAGGGCAATACTCATCTCGGTTCCTCTTCTTGCGCGGCCGCCGCAGCGACCGGGTATCTCGGATAGTCGAGAGGCACTGTGCGCCGAGCCCGGTGAACGATCTTGATCCTGGCTGCCGCCGGACTTGCCAATGGCTGCCAGCTCACTGGCAGGAAAAGGCAAGCCCGCTGGCAGGCAGGTGCAAGTATTCGGTGGCGCCTTGAGGCACAAATGGAGCCACGCAGCTTGCACCGCTGCACTAGAGGAGAATTTTCATGAGCACCCGAGACAACGCCTTCTGGCACCCCATGCTGCACCCCAACGAAATGAAGCAGCGCGAGCCCATCCGCATCCTCCGTGGCGAGGGCTGCTTCGTCTTCGATGACAGGGGCAACCGCCTGGTGGATGGCGTGGCGGGGTTGTGGAACGTCAACGTCGGCCACAGCCGCAAGGAGATCAAGGCGGCCATCACGGCACAGCTGGACGAGCTGGAGTACTTCCAGCTGTTCGACGGCATCAGCCATCCCCGCGCCGAAGAACTGGCCGCCAAGGTAATCGGCATGCTGGAACCGGAAGGCATGCGTCGCGTGGCCTTCAGCTCCGGCGGTTCGGACTCGGTGGAAACCGCACTCAAGCTGGCCCGCCAGTACTGGAAGTTGCAGGGTCAGGCCGACCGCACCAAGTTCATTTCCCTGCGCCAGGGCTACCACGGCACCCATTTCGGCGGCGCCTCGGTGAACGGCAACACCGTCTTCCGTCGCAACTACGAGCCGCTGCTGCCGGGCTGTTTCCATGTCGACACACCCTGGCTCTACCGCAACCCCTACAGCCAGGACCCGGAAGAACTCGGCCAGATCTGCGCCGACCTGCTGGAGCGGGAAATCCAGTTCCAGAGCCCGGATACCGTGGCCGCCTTCATCGCCGAACCGATCCAGGGCGCCGGTGGCGTAATCGTGCCGCCGGAGAACTACTGGCCGCTGATCCGCAAGGTCTGCGACAAGTACGGCGTACTGCTGATCGCCGACGAGATCGTCACCGGCTTCGGCCGCTCCGGCTCCATGTTCGGCAGCCGCCTGTGGGGCGTGAAGCCCGACATCATGTGCCTGGCCAAGGGCATCTCCTCCGGCTACATCCCGCTGGGTGCCACGGTGGTCAACGAGCGCATCGAGCAGGCCTTCGCCAACAACGGCAACTTCACCGGCGCGATCATGCACGGCTACACCTACTCCGGGCATCCGGTGGCCTGCGCCGCAGCATTGGCCAACCTGGACATCGTCGAGAAGGAAAACCTCCCGGCCAATGCCGCGAAACAGGGTGACTACCTGCTGAAAAGCCTGGCCTCGTTCCCCGAGCGCTTTGCGGCAGTGGGTGAGGTGCGCGGCAAGGGCCTGATGGTGGCCCTGGACCTGGTGACCGACAAGGCGACCCGCGAACCGATCGACCCCATGGGTGGCTACGCCAACCGCGTCGCCGAGATCGCCCGCGCCAACGGCGTGATGGTGCGCCCGGTGGGCACCAAGATCATCCTCTCGCCGCCGCTGGTGATCGAGCAGGAGCAGATCGACACCATCGTCAATGCCCTCGCGATAGGTTTTCAGGAAGCCCATCTGTAACCCTTCGGAGCGCGGCCCATGCCGCGCTCCTCCGTTTTCGGGAGCAGCGCCATGCACGACGACTTCGGCCTGCACTGTCTGCAGGCCTTCAGCCGGGTTGTCCCGGCCTCCTGCTTCGCCTTCTACCAGGTCGACCCACACCTGCGCGCCCGCGACTTCCAGCTCCTGCGTATGGACGCCCGGACCCACCGCGACTACCTCAATCACTACCGCGACTTCGACCCGCTGCAACCCGCCCTTTGCCGTGACGAACGCCGCGCCGTGGTGCCACTGCGGGAAGCCATGGCACGCCAGGCCGACAATTCGCGGCGCATCTACCAGGGCTTCCTGGTCCGCCATGGCATCCGCGACGTGGTCGAGGTGATCGCCCATGTTCGCCAGCGGCCGGTGGCGGGCGTCTCCCTGCTGCGCCTGGGCACCCAACCGCCCTTCGATGCCGATGAACTGCAGCGCCTGAATGGCCTGCGCGGCCTGCTCGACCTCGCCGTGCGCCAGCTGCCGGACGCTCCAGCGGAGAACGATGGGCTGACCGCTTTCACCCCTCGGGAACAGGAAATCGCCCTGCTCCTACGCGAAGGCCTGTCCAACAAGGACCTCGCCCGGCAGCTCGATATGGGGCTGGCCACGGTGAAGACCCACCTTATCCACCTGTTCCGCAAGACCGGTGCACGCAGCCGTACAGAATTGGTGAGAAAGCTCTTCCCATAGGTGTGTCGGGGATTGATACCGATTCAATGGAACAGAACAAATGTGGGGGCGAATTCATTCGCCAAGGGCTGCGCAGCAGCCCCCTGCGGACATCAAGGGCAGACCTGCGGTCTACTCAGCGATTGAAATCGCCCCCACAGGAAAAGCAGTCCGTGCCCGCAAGGCAGTCCCGCAGGCAGGCCCCTCGGCTCAAACCTACGAGAAACAGTTATCCACAAGAGATGCGCGCCGCTGACGATCGCAACCTTGCCGAGCAGCCGTGAGCTTGCTGTGTGCATGACCTACACCTCGTAGGGAGACGGTGAGACCAGCGTAGATCAGCCACCTCCACCTTCCGGTTGATACCGCCCCACCCCCATCCGACCGAGCATGGCGCCATCCCAACCCACGGAGATGAGCCATGACTACCCAACCCGAATGGATCACTGTCGGCGCCCTCGCTGACGGTTTCGCCCCGGAAGCCTTCATCCTGCCCAGCCTGGCGGACCTTGCCGACCGCACCTTCACCCTGCACTTCGCGAACGGCTGGCGGATCGAGCATCGCTTCGGCGCCGAGCAGCTCGCCTGGTCATTGCAGGACGGCAGCGGCGGAGAGGCTCCCTACCGCGCCACGTCGGTGCGCGAGGGTCTGTACCTGGTGGACTTCCTCAAGCAGGAGAACGGCCGCACGGTCTCGGTGAGCCTGGTGCTGGATATCACCAACGCCGCCTTCACCGCCGTGCTCGGGCGCATGCCCAGCGAGGCGGAATGCCGGGGCGACCTGTTCGGCAAGGCCCTCGCCGGTGGCGAGCTGACGTCGGTGAAGGCGGAATTCCTCCACGGCAGCCTCGATCGCCCCTGGCGCGAAGGCGCCTGCCCTCACGCGCCGAGTCTCGAGCTGGTAGGCCTGCGCAACCTCTACCGCTATAGCCCCAGCGAGGTCTACGAGCACCTCTACCTCAACGAGAACTTCTACAGTTGGCAGTGCCTGAAAGGCGTCGAACAAGGCTTGGCGGACACCGACCGCTGCCACACCCTGAAGATTGCCGAGTCGCTCTACCTCTTCGTCTGGCGGGAGAAGATCATCCCCACCCTCGGGGTGGTGCTGATCGACCTGCAGCACCATCGCAGCGACGGCAAGATCTGCGGCTATGCCGGCGGCGACTTCGGCCAGTTGTCGAACTTCCCGGTGAGTTCCCACTGCAGCGTGCTGAACCGCACGGAGTATCCGCTGTGAAGGGCCGCACCGTGCTCATCACCGGAGCCGGCAGTGGCATAGGCGCGGTCTGTGCGCAACGTCTCGCCCGCGACGGCGCGCAACTGGTGCTGGTGGGAAGGCGTCGCGAACCGCTGGAGGACGTGGCCGCCAGGACCGGCGGCCTGGTGCTCTGCGGGGATGCCGCCAGCAGCGCCGACTGGGCCCGCTTCATCCCGGCCATCCGCGAGCGCTTCGGTGGCCTCGACGGGGTGATCGCCAACGCCGGCGGCCATGGCCTGGGCAGCGCCAGCGAAACCTCGGACGAGGACTGGCAGGCGGCAATGCGCGCCAACCTGGACAGCGCCTTCTACACCGCCCGCGCCAGCCTGCCGCTGCTGGTACAGCAGCGCGGCGCCCTGGTGTTGATGGCCTCCATCGCCGCCCTGGCGGCCGGCGAAGGCGTTTGCGGCTACACCACCGCCAAGCACGCCCTCATCGGCCTCACCCGCTCCCTGGCCCGGGACTACGGCCCGCAAGGCGTGCGGGTGAATGCCATCTGCCCGGGCTGGGTGCGCACGCCCATGGCCGACGCCGAGATGCAGCCGTTGATGGAGCGCCATGGCGAAGACCTGGAGGCGGCCTATGCGCGAGTTACCGCCGAGGTGCCACTGCGCCGCCCGGCCAAGCCGGAGGAAATCGCCAGCGTCTGCCGCTTCCTGCTCTCGGACGAAGCCTCCATCATCACAGGCGCCAACCTGGTGGCCGATGGCGGGTCGAGCATCGTGGACGTGCCGACCTTGGCGTTCGGACGCATTTGAGGCTCCATCCGTCCCCCTGCTCGGCGTAGCCACGTAGTGCGGATGGCGCCGTTCCATCCACCAACGGCTCTATGCCTGGCCTCGAATGGTGGACCGGTGGAGCGAGGTCCACCCTTGGTTACGGAAATAGGCGCCGGGGGCACGGGGAAGTACGTTAAGATATTAACATTCTTCTTTCGCCCGCCCTTGGCTGCCCCAATGCCTGATGCCCGCCCCTGGCCCGCCGCCATCCGCGCCCTGCGCCACCGCAACTTTCGTCTGTACTTCGCCGGCCAGGCCGTTTCCACCCTGGGCAGTTGGCTGCAACAGGTCGCCCTCGCCTGGCTGATCTATCGCCTCACCGGCTCGGCGGCCCTGCTCGGCATCACCACCTTCGCGTCGCTGTTGCCGCAATTGCTGGTGGGTCCGCTGGCCGGTGCCTGGATCGATCGCCACGACAAGCGCCGCCTGCTGATCGGCGTGCAGGGCCTGCTCGGCCTTCAGGCCATCGCCCTCGCGGCACTTACTGCCAGCGACCTGATCGGGCCGACGCTGATCGTCGCCATGGCCGCGCTGCTGGGCGTCCTCAACGCTTTCGATACCCCGCTACGGCAATCGCTACTGAGCCAGTTCGTCAGCGGCAAGGAGGACCTGCCCAACGCCCTGGCGCTCAATGCCATGCTGTTCAACAGTTCGCGCTTCGTCGGTCCGCCCCTGGCCGGCCTGCTGCTGGGGTTCACCAACGAGGCAGCCTGCTTCGCCCTCAATGCGCTCTCCTATCTGGGGCTGGCGGCGGGGCTGCTGGTAATCCGCATGGCGCCCACGCCTCGCGCCGCCGGCTCCACCGGGGATGTGTTCCGTGAAGGGCTGGCCTATGTCGCCGGCAAGCCGAGCATCCGCCTGATGATGCTCAGCGTGCTGGTGGTCAACCTCACCGCCTCCAGCTACGCCGTGCTGCTCCCGGTGTTCGCCAAGGACATCTTCAATGGTGACGCACGAACGCTCGGCTGGCTCTGGGGGGCGGCGGGCCTTGGCTCATTGCTGGGCACGCTGTTCCTCGCCAATCGCCACGCCCTGCCGAGCCTGGTCCGGAGCATCATGGCCTGCGCCCTGGCCGGAGGTGCGGGATTGCTGGCATTCGCCGCCAGCCAGCAACTGGCCCTCTCGTTGTTGGCCATGGCCGTGCTCGGCTTCGCCATCACCAACTGCAACGTCGGCACCAACATCCTCCTGCAGAGCCTGGCCCCGGAGCGCCTGCGGGGGCGCGTCGTGTCGCTCTACACCTCGACGCGATTCGGCTTCGACGCCATCGGCGGGCTGCTGGCGGGCGTACTCGCCGAACACGTCGGTGCACCTGCCGCCATGGCCTGCGCCGGCGTGCTGCTGCTCGGCTACTGCGCCTGGCTGCTGCCACGCCAGCGCCTGCTGGGCCGGGATATCGCCGCGAGCAGCGAGAGCCCGCGCTGACCCTATCCTGCATCTGTAGGATGGCGGCTCCTTCAGGCGAACCTGATACTCGCTCCAGGCCCTGCCCCGTCGCAAAGACGAATGGCCATGACTCGAACCCGTGACAGAACAAAAACAACGTCGCACCCGGGGATACCGCATGAGCAGGAATGACCAGGCTGATCGAACGATCACCACCGCATTGCTGGAGGCATTCAGCGACACCGTGCTGCAGCTCCAGCGCCTGGCCAGGGACAGGTCCATCGAGCGCTTCCACGCCCTTGCACTGACGCAACTCCAGCAACTGCTGCCCTTCGACAAGGCCTGGTGGGGCCGCGCCGCGATGATCGACGGCCTGCCGGAAGAACACAGCTCGCACCTGTTCAACCTGCCGCCGCACTACCTGGAAGACTGGCAGTCGATCCGCCACGAGGACGTCACCGTCGGCCTGGTCAACGCCGCGCCCGACAAGTCGGTGATCGTCGACAGCGCCAACAGCACACCGGGCCTGCAGTGGCTGGGGGAGCGCCACGGCTTCCGTGAGTTCCTCTGCGTGATCCATTCCGATCCGCAGACCGGCCTGGTGGACCACCTGACCCTCTACCGCTCGCCGACGTCCGCCCCCTTCAACGACCAGGATCAACTGCTGATGGACCAGTTGATGCGGCACCTCGCCGCCGCCGTCTCGGCCAACCAGATCCGCACCCTGGTGGCCAAGCGGGAAAGCCTGTCTAACCCACGCAACCTGGCGCTGGCCGTATGCGACGCCCGCGGCACCCTGCATTGTGCCGAGCGCGGCTTCGTCGACCTGCTGCTCACCGAGTGGCCCGACTGGACCGGTCCGCAGTTGCCCGCGAGCATCAGCCCCGAGGGTTATCAGGGTGAGCGCCTGTTGCTGGAAGTCTCCGCGGTGGGCGACCTGCATCTCCTCGCCGCGCGCAGCCACAGCCCGCTGCAGCAGCTCAGCGCGCGCGAGAACGACGTGGCCCTGCGCTTTGGCGAAGGCAAGACCTACAAGGAAATCGCCCGCGATCTGGGCCTGGCGCCCAATACCGTGCGCCACCACATACGCACCATCTATTCCAAGCTCGGCGTGAAGGACAAGGCGAGCATCGCCCACCTCCTCCACTCGCCCCCCGACTGATTCCCACTTTCCCAGCCGCCTGAACTCCGGCTGCCCCACATGGGCGGCAGGGCGGCGCCTTGCCCGAAGAAACCCACCGCCCCCAGAAAAAGAGATGCAACGCCCATGACCCGCACCCGCTCCTTCCGTCACGCCCTCCTCGGATGCGTGCTGCTACCCCTCGCCGCGCAGGCCGCCGACATGAACGCCCGCGACTTCTTCTCCGCCCCATCGGGCACCCAGCTCGGCGTGCTCTACCTGCCCACCAATCGCGCCAACGACTTCCACGGTCCGGCCGACCGCACCGGCAAGGCGGACCTGGAGGTCAACGCCATGGCCTACCGCCATGTGCTCTTCACCGATGCCTGCGGCACCCTCTGCACGCCGCAGTTCATCGTGCCCTACGTCGACATCGACGCCCGCCTTCCCGGCGCCACCGGCCACACCAGCGAGCGCGGCATCGGCGACCCGCAGATGGGTGGCACCTTGTTCATCATCAACGACCCAGCCACCCGCACCTACAGCGGCCTGCTGACCCTGGTCACCGTTCCGGTGGGCGAGTACCACGGCAACAACCCGGATGTATCCCCCGGCGCCAACCGCTGGGGCCTGACCTTCAATTACAACTACACCCAGGGCGTCGGCGAGAAGTGGGTGCTGGAGGCCAACCTCGAAGCCCAGATCTACGGCAAGAACGACGACTACTACGGCATGGACCTGGAGCAGGACCCGCTCTATCGCCTGCAAGCCTTCGCCTCCTATGACTTCACCCCGGCCACCTACGGCGCCCTGCGCCTGGTGCATGCCGACGGCGGTGAAATCAGCCTGAACGACCGCACCCTCGACGACACCCACCAGCGTTACACCCAGCTGGGTGTGGAGCTCGGCCACTGGCTGGACCGGCAGAACCAACTGATGGTTGCCCTCTCCCACAACGTCGACACCGACAACGGCTACCACGGCGCCCAGGCCCTGCTTCGCCTGGCCCACGTGTTCTGATCCAGGAGACCTCGCCATGACCTTCCAATCCAGGCAGCCTCTGGCGCTGCAGGCCGCCATCGTCGTGTTCGCCGCCATCACCTCGGCGGTACTGCTGACCGCCCCCGCCATTGCCACCCGCCTCGCCGTCGAGCTGGGCCTGACCCCGGAGCAGATCGGCAACCTGTTCTCCATCGAACTGGGCGCCATGAGCCTCGCCACCCTGCCCTCCTTCTGGTGGCTGAAGCGGGTCGACTGCCGTCGCGCAGCGCTGATCGCCGCCCTCCTGTTCATCGCCGGCAATCTCGCCTCTGCGGCGACGGCGAGCTACCTGCCGCTGGCCGCGCTGCGCTTCGTCACCGCCCTGGCCGGCGGCTCACTGATGGTGCTCTGCCTGTCCTGCGCGGCGACACTGCCCAATCCGAGCCGCGCCTATGGCTTCTGGGTATTGGGCCAGTTGGTACTCGGCGCCATCGGCCTGAGCCTGCTGCCACGCCTGTTCGAGGCCTACGGTATGGGCGTCGTTTACCTGCTGCTGGCCGCCCTGACGGTGCTCGGCCTGCCCCTTGTACGTGCCTTCCCAGCGGCCCATCGGGCGCCCGAACGCCCCGCGCGCAATGGCTCGGCATCACGCTGGAAAGTCGCGGCGGCCGTCCTCGGCCTGCTGGGTTTCTACGTCGCCCTCAGCGCGGTCTGGACCTTCATCGGGGCCATCGGCGCCCAGGCCGGCCTGAACGCCCAGGCCAGCGGCGACATCCTCGCCATCGCCACCCTCATGGGCATCGCCGGCGCCGGCTGCGCGACCCTGATCGGCGAGCGCCTGCCGCGCACACCGCTGCTGTGCAGCGGCTTCGGCCTGATGGTGGCCGCCACCCTGCTGCTGCTTGACCAGCCCCAGCTGGCGCGTTTCGCCGTGGCCGTCCTGCTGTTCAAGTTCACCTGGACCTACGTGCTGCCCTTCATCCTCGCCAGCCTGGTGGAACTTGATGAATCCGGCCGCCTGATGAGCCTGAGCAACCTGGTCATCGGCTCCGGTCTGGCCCTGGGCCCCGCCATGGCGGGCCGCCTGCTCGGCGACAGCGGCGACTTCCATTCCCTGCTTCTGGCCGCCGGCACCCTGACCACCCTGTCCCTGCTCGCCACACTCGGCAGCCGCCTGCGCCCCGCTTCCCTCACCACCGCCCAATCCCTGTAAGCCAAGGAGTAACTCACCATGAGCCGCCGCACTGCCTTCTTCTTCGACGAACTGTCCCTCTGGCACAGCGCCAGCCAGCACGCCCTGATCCTTCCGGTGGGAGGCTGGGTGCAGCCGCCCTCGGCTGCCGGCCACGCCGAATCCCCGGAAACCAAGCGCCGCCTGAAGAACCTGATGGATGTCGCCGGCCTCACCACCCGGCTCGATCTGCGCAGCGCCCCGGCCGCCAGCGACGAGGACCTGCTGCGTGTGCATCCGGAGCACTACCTGAAACGCTTCAAGGCCCTGAGCGACGCCGGCGGCGGCAACCTCGGCGAGCACGCGCCCATCGGCCCGGGCAGCTACGAGATCGCCAAGCTCTCCGCTGGCCTCGCCATGGCGGCGGTGGATGCGGTGCTCAAAGGCGAAGCCGACAACGCCTATTCCCTGTCGCGCCCGCCGGGTCACCACTGCCTGCCGGACCAGGCCATGGGCTTCTGCTTCCTCGCGAACATCCCGCTGGCCATCGAAGCGGCCAAAGCCCGTCACGGGCTGGGCAAGGTGGCGGTAATTGATTGGGACGTGCACCACGGCAATGGCACACAAGCGGTCTACTACAACCGGCCTGACGTGCTGACCATCTCCCTGCACCAGGACGGCTGCTTCCCGCCAGGCTACAGCGGTACGGACGATCGCGGCGAAGGGGCGGGGCTGGGCACCAACATCAACATCCCGCTGCTCGCCGGCAGTGGCCATGAGGCCTACCTGGAAGCCATGGAGCGAATCGTGATTCCGGCCCTGGAACGCTTCGAGCCGGAGCTGATCGTGGTCGCCTGCGGCTACGACGCCAACGCCGTGGACCCGCTGGCGCGCATGCTGCTGCACAGCGACAGCTTCCGCGCCATGACCCGCCTGGTCCGCGACGCCGCCGAGCGCTTGTGCCAGGGCCGCCTGGTACTGGTCCACGAAGGCGGTTATGCCGAAGCCTACGTGCCCTTCTGTGGTCTGGCGGTGATGGAGGAACTGTCCGGCATCCGCACCGAGGTCCAGGACCCGCTGTGCGACTTCATCGGCCTGCAACAGCCCGGCGAAGCCCAGCGCCAGTTGCAGAGCCGATTGATCGGCGAGATGGCGGAGGCATTCGGCCGCGCACCGTAGGGGCACGATGGCAGCACATTCTCCTGTGGGGGCGATTTCAATCGCCAGGGGGGTGCAGAACCGGTCACCGGGTAAATTGAATGCTCGCCCAGGGGCCGCTTCGCGGCCCTTTTTCGAATGAATTCGAACCCACAGGAGCTGGATCTACCTTCGCCCGTTGGGTTTCGCTTCGCTCTACCCAACCTACCGGTCGGCTATGCCTGCTGGGCTCGCACCGGTGCGTACGGCCAGGCGCAAGGACACAAAAGCGCCGACACCACAGACGGCGACCACCAGGCTCATGGGCATGGGCGAACCGTCATGCAGCAGGCCCACCAGGAAGCTGGCCAGGGCACCGAGGCCGAACTGCCCGGCTACCGCCAGGGCTGCGGCGGCGCCGGCGCGCTGCGGGAAGAGCGCCATCAAACTGGCAATGGCGTTGGCACCGAGCATCCCGGTGACGCTGACAAACAGCAGCAACGCCAGTGCAATGGCCGGCCAGCCGGACGCCGGCAGGCAGGCCGCCAGCAACAGCCCCAGTCCGGCCAAAGCCGACACTTGGGAACCCCGACGCAGCATGGCTTCCGGACCTAGACGCCCCACCAGGCGGGCATTGATAAAAGTAGCGACTATCACCCCGGCGATGTTGGCGCCGAACAACAGCGCGTATTGCTTCGGGCTGAAGCCGAAGTGGTCGATGAAGACGAAGGGCGAGCCGGTGATGTAGGCGAACATGCCGGCGAAGGACAGCTCCATGCACAGCATCAGCCCCACGGCGCGCGGGTTACCGAGTATCGAGAGATAGGCGGCGAATGCGCTGCCCAGGGAGTGCCCACGGGCTTCGCCTTGATGGGTCTCCGGCACCCGTCGCCAGACCGCCAGGCCACAGAGCGTGGCGAAGCCGAGCAGGCCGATGAAGATCGAGCGCCAGCCGGCCACGTCCATCAGGTAGCTGCCAAGCAGGGGCGCCACCAGCGTGGCGAGCATGGTCACCAGGTGCATCAGCGACAGCACCCGGGCTGCCTGCTGCAAGGGAAAGAGATCACGCACGATGGCCCGCGCCAGCACCGAAGCCGCAGCGCCACCGAGGGCCTGCAGGCCGCGCCATATGAGCAACTGGTCGGCACTGGCCACCCATGAACAGCCGACGCTGGAGATCACGTACAGGGCGATGCCGCCGAGCAACAAGGGGCGACGACCGAAGCGGTCCGACAGGGGGCCGTAGAACAGCATGCCGATGCACAATCCCACCAGGAACACGCTGATGCTGTGCTGAACCTGGGCATCGGTGGCCACCAGCTCCCGCGCCAGGACCGGCAGGCTGGGCAGGTACATGTCGATGGACAGGGGAGCGAAGGCCACCAGGGCGGCCAGGAGAACGATCAGGCCTCGGCCGGCCTGCGTGGTGGACTGGGTCATCGGGGACTCCGCAACGGCAGGAAAGGCACGGGCCGCAGGGCGGCCCGCGAAGATCACAGGCTCAGTAGCCAGAGGCACATGCCGGGGAAGGCGACCAGCAGCACGATGCGCAGCAAGTCGGAGGCGAGGAAAGGCAGCACGCCCTTGGCGGTTTCCAGGTAGGGCACGTCGCGCGCCACCTTGTTGACGATGAACAGGTTCATGCCCAACGGCGGGTGGATCAGGCCGATCTCCACCACCATCAGTGCAAGGATGCCGAACCAGATGGACTTCTGGACTTCAGTGAGGCCGTAGAAGTCCAGGCCCATGATCACCGGGTAGAAGATCGGGATGGTCAGCAGGATCATCGCCAGGGAGTCCATCACGCAGCCCAGCAACAGATACAGCAGCAGGATGGCGCAGAGCACCAGCATGGGGGCGAGCCCGCTCTGCTTGACCCATTCGGCCAGCTCGGTGGGCATCTGGGTCAGCGCCAGGCCGGAGTTCAGCAGGTCGGCGCCCAGCAGCACGAGGAAGATCATTGCCGTGGTTTCGGCAGTGCCCAGCAGGCTCTGGCGCAAGCCGGCACTCCGCATGCCGCCCTGGAAGAAGGCCAGCAGGCCACAGGCCGCGGCGCCGATGGAAGCCGCTTCGGTGGGGTTGGCCCAACCGCCGTAGATGCCGACGATCACCACCAGGAATACGCCCAGTACGGGCAGCACCTGCAGGAACGCCTTGAATCGTTCGGCGGCACTGGCCGGTTCGCTACGGCTATGCCCCTCCGGCTCCCGCGCCACCATCAGGCGCACCACGAGCAGGTAGCCCACCGCTGCCAGCAGGCCCGGCACCACAGCGGCGACGAACAGCTTGGCGATGGATTCCTGGGTGAGCACCGCGTAGATGATCAGCGGGACCGACGGCGGGATGAGGATGCCCAGGGTGCCGCCCGCTGCCACAGTGGCCGTGGCCAGACGCCCGGAATAGTTGTGCCGGCGCAGTTCCGGCAGCGCCACCTGGCTCATGGTGGCCGACGTGGCCAGCGACGAGCCGCAGATGGCACCGAAACCGGCGCAGGCGCCGATGGCGGACATGCCGATACCACCACGCAGATGACCGACGAAGGCTGCGGCGCAGCGGAATATCGCCTTGGACAGGCCGCCATGGGTGGCGAACTGGCCCATCAGCACGAACAGCGGGATCACCGCCAGGTCGTAGTTGGAGAGGCGCGACCAGGCCAGGTTGTTGAGGCTGAACAGCAGCGCGGAGAGGTCACCATCGTTCACGGCGAGAAAGCACAGGGCGCCGCCGACCATCATGGTCAGGCCAATGTGTATCCGCAGCACCAGCAGCGTGAAGGTGGCGGCCAGCGCCAACAGGCCGAGACTGAGACCGCTCATGGACGTTGCTCCCGGGTGAGGCATTGACAGGTTCGGGCGCCGGCGGTGACCGCCAGCAGCAGGAGGCTCGGGACGATGCCCAGCAGCGGTATCCACAGCGGCACCGAGAGCAGCGTGGAGACTTCGCCGTATTCACGGCTTTCCAGCACCTGCAGGCTGGTGCGCCAGGCCAGCACCAGAGCAACCAGCAGGCACAGGAAATGGGCACTGGCGTCCAGCCAGGCCTGCACCCGAACCGGCAGCTTCAGGGTGAAGGCGTCCACCTTGATGTGTTGGCCACGCAGTTCGCAGAGTGGCAGGAACGCGGCAATGGCGACCGCCGCGCCAATCTCCATCAGCTCGATATCACCCTGAATGGGTGTGGCGAACAGCTTGCGGCCAATGATCGAGACCAGCGACATGGCCACCAGGGCCAGCAGGATGCAGCCGCCACCCAAGGCGAACCCCTGGGCGGTGCGCTGCAGTGCGCGGCTGGCCAGACCAGCCCCCTCGGCGGGAGAAGAGTCGAAGGACAGGGACTCGTTCATGATCGATCACCGGGCGTTGCTGGAGAGCGACCGGGCGCCTTCGAGCAGCGCCTTGCCGTCGAGGCCTTTCTCGGTGGCGGCGCTGGCCCAGTCGTCGGCTACCGGTGCAGCGGCCTGGCGCATCACGCCGTAGGCGGTTGCGTCGATGGCGACCATCTGGTCGGAAGGCGTGCGGGTGCGGGCTTCGTCCAGGGCCTTGTCCCAGGCGATGGCAAAGCGTTCGTTCAGGGCTGGGCCGCTGTTGCGCTCGATGATGGCGCGCAAGTCCTCGGGCAGGCTGTTGAACGTGCGCTCGTTCATCAGCATTGCCAGCACGGTGTAGGAGAACGCCGGCTGGCCAGCAGGAATGGCCGAGTGGTGATCGGTCACCTCGTCCAGTTTGGTCGGCGGCACGACCTCCCAGGAGGCCAGCGCGCCGTCGACGACGCCCTTGGAGATGGATTCGGTCATCTGTGCCGGCGGCATGCTCACCGGAGTGGCGCCGAGGGCTTCGACCAGCCTCGCGGCGGTGCGGCTGGAGGCGCGCAGCTTGAGGTTCTTCAGATCCTCCAGGGTGGCGACACCCTTGCCGCGGGTGTGGATGTCCATGCCGCCGTCACCGTGCACGGACAGCACCTTGTAGCCCTTGAAGTCATCGCGGGCGAACTGTTCGTAGTACTGCCAGATGATCGGATTGCTCGCCCTGGCGCCGGGCGGAAGCATGAACGGCAGCTCCATGGCTTCGATGCGCGGGAACTTGCCCGCCGAATAGGCCGGCGCGGTCCAGACGATATCGGCAACACCGTTGCGGGCCATGTCGGCCAGCTTGGCTGGCGTTCCTCCCAACTGCATCGATGGATAGAACTGGCACTTGATGCGCCCGGCGGATTCCTCACCGAGCTGCTGGCACCAGGGTTCGATGATGTTGCGCTGGGCATTGGAGTTGGCGGGAAGGAAGTGCGCGACCTTGAGGGTGTAGGTGGTTTCCGCGTGGGCTGCAGCGCAAGTGCAGGCGGCAGCGAAGAGGACGGCGAGCTTGGACATCTTCATGGGGGTGAGCCTCGTTGTTCTTGTTCTCATGTGCGCCTGCCAACCCGCGATGCAGCATCGGCGGCGGCGATCTTGTTAACACATTCAAGATCTCGTTAATACATTAATCTTTAAAACGTCCCTGTCAACCACAGACAACTCGCACCGTCTGTCACAGGCTCACCACCACCTCAAAATAAATTCATGAATATCAATATCTTATAAGTAAAAAACAGAATCCACGGATCAACATCAGGAAAGTGCGCGTGGCAGGGATAAGCAAAAACCATATTGTTAAAATGTTAATCAAGTGCTAACAATCCGCTCCGCCATTGGCCGCTGAAGCGGCCTGGAGCCCACACAACGGCCAAAAGGAGATAAGAACAATGACCCGGCCCCATCCGTCCCGCGCCCTTCCCCGCCACGCGATCACCGTGCTGGCACTCGCATGCAGCGTCCACGCCTCGGCCGATTTCGCCGGCGACAGCAAGGCCAGCCTCGAGCTGCGCAACGTCTACATAAATCGCGACTTCCGCCAGGAAGGAGCGCCCCAGTCCAAGGCTGCCGAATGGGGACAGGGCTTCATCGCCCGCTTCGAGTCCGGATTCACCGACGGCACCATCGGCGTCGGCCTGGACGCCCTGGGGGAACTGGGGGTGAAGCTGGACTCCAGTCGCGACCGCCGCGGCACTGGCCTGCTGCCCTTCGGCCCCACCAGCAAGGAGCCGGTGGACGATTACAGCGAGCTGGGCCTGACCGCCAAGCTGCGCGCCTCGAAGAGCACCCTGCGCCTGGGCACCCTGATGCCCACCCTGCCGATAGCCATGTACAACGACACCCGCCTGCTGCCCTCCACCTTCTCCGGCGGCATGCTCACCAGCCAGGAATTCGACGGCCTGACCCTGAACGCCGGGCGCCTCACAGAAACCAACCTGCGGGACTCCTCCAGTCGTGACGACATCGGTTTCGCCGGCCAGACCAGTGACCACTTCGACTTTGCCGGCGGCACTTGGGCGTTGGACCAGAGCCTCGCCCTGACCGCCTACACCTCGGAACTGGAAGACATCTACCGCCAGCACTTCGCCGGCCTGGTGCATACCCTGCCCCTGGGCGAGGGCATGAGCCTGAAGAGCGACCTGCGCTACTTCGACAGCCGGGACAGCGGCGCCGGTAAGGCAGGCCGTGTGGATAACCGCAACTTCAACGGCATGTTCAGCCTCACCGCCGGCGCCCAGCGCTTCTCCGTAGCCTGGCAGCGACTGTCCGGCGACAGCGCCTTTCCCTTCCTGACCGGTGGCGATCCCTACGTGGTCAACCTCGTCACGTTCAACACCTTCACCAAGCCCGAGGAAGACTCCTGGCAGGTGCGCTACGACTACGACTTCGCCAGCCTGGGGATTCCGGGATTGAGCTTCATGACCCGCTACATCAGCGGCGATGGCGTGGAACAGGGCGCCGTGCGCGACGGCCGCGAGTGGGAGCGCGACACTGACGTGGCCTACGTCGTACAGAGCGGAAGCCTGCGCGGCTTCAACATCCGCCTGCGCAACGTCACCTTCCGCTCTGGAGATGGCCTGACCCAGGATCTCGACGAGAACCGCATCATCCTGGGGTACACGCTGCCGCTGTGGTAACCATCAGATCAGCTTTGGGGGCCGCTTCGCGGCCCTTTTTCGAATGAATTCGAACCCACACGGGTGCGGGGATCGGCTTCAACCTGCTGGCTCGGGCAAATGAATCCGAACCCGCCTGGACCCTCTCAGCGCCAGGCCTCTTCCTTGTCTTCTGCCTTGCGCTGGCGGTATTCGCTCGGGGTCATGCCAGCATTGCGGGCGAAGAAGCGGCTGAAGTAGGCCGGGTCCTTGAAGCCCAGCAGGTAGCAGATCTCGTTGGCCGAGCTGCCGGTGAACAGCAGCAGGCGTTTGGCTTCTTGCATCACCCGGTCGTGGATCAGGCGTTTCGACGGCAGGTCGGCAATGCGCCGGCAGATATCGTTGAGCCGCGCCTCGGTCACGCCCATCTGCCCGGCGTACTGCGCCAGCGACCAGTGCTCGCGGTAATGCCCCTCGATCAGGCCATTGAAGCGATGGAACACCTGCAGGTCCTCGTGGCGTGCCGGCTGGGCCTTGAGCGAGCGCGCCGACAGGCGCAGCAGGCTGATGAAGATCAGGCGGGTCAACGCCGACAGCGCCGCCTCGCGACCCGGTCGGTTGGCGGCGAATTCGCTGCGCAGCTGGTCGAACAGCAGGTCCAGGCGCTGCACCTCTTCGCGTAATTCCTCCCCCAGCTCGGCGAAGGCCACACACACCGGCGAAATCTGCTGCCCATCGGCCAGGCCCTGCCCCGCCTCCAGCAATGACCAGACCAGTTGCTGACGCACGGTGAGCACATGGCCGTCGGCATCCTGTTCGGTAACGAAGGCATGAGGGATGGTCGGTGGCGTGAGGAAGAACAGCGGTCCCTCCTGACGGTATTGCTGCTCGTCGAGATAGACCCGCACCGCACCGCTCTTCACGTAGTGCACCTGGAAGAAGCGGTCGTGGCGGTGCACCGGCATGTTGCGACCGAAGAAATCCGCGAGCTTGCCGAGGGCCTCGTAGTGCACCTCGGCGTCGGCGTAACGCTGGTCGTAGACCTGGCCGATGTTGATGTTGGGGATGGGCTGGCGCTCTGCCATGGCGACCTTTCTCCGCTGCCTTCGCACACCTTCGATGACGAAAGGTGAAGACGCAAGGCTTGACGATCATTAACATGTTAAATATAACGTTAACACATTAACGAAATCCTCGTTACGGGTGGAGCTCCTGTCACGGCACCACCCGCTTTTTATTCACAGGAGACGACCATGCGCCCCGCACTCGACCAAGTCGCCACCGGCACCCTGTTCGGCGTCGCGCTGAACTACCGGGGCCTGCTGGAAAGCCGCCAAGAGGAATTCCAGCAACCGCCCTACCAGAAGCCGCCGGTCAAGCCGGTGCTGTTCATCAAGACCCCGAACACCCGCAATGGCCACGGCCAGCCGGTGGTCTACCCGCAAGGCGTGGAGCGTCTGCAGCCGGGCCCGGCGCTCGGCGTAGTGATCGGCAAGAGCGCCAGCCGTGTAAGCGCCGCCGACGCCCTGGCGCATGTGGCCGGCTATGTGATCGTCAACGAATTCAGCCTGCCGGAAGAGAGCTACTACCGCCCGGCGGTCAAGGCCAAGTGCCGCGACGGCTTCTGCCCCATCGGCCCGGAACTCGTCCCCGCTGCCGACGTGCAGGACCCGCACGCCCTGACCCTCAAGCTCTTCGTCAACGGCGAACTGCGCCAGGAGAACAGCACCGCCAACCTGGTGCGCGGCATCCCCCAACTGATCGAGGAAATCAGCGAGTTCATGACTCTGCACGAGGGCGACGTGCTGATCACCGGCACCCCGGAAGGCCGCGTCGACGTCCAGCCCGGTGACCTGGTGGAAGTGGAAATCACCGGCCTCGGCCGCCTCGCCAACACCGTGGTTGCGGAATAAGGAGCCCGAGATGAAACACGCACGCATCCGTTACCAGGGCGAAGTCCACGCCGTAACCGTGGAAGCAGGCAACGCCGTCCGCCTCGCCGATGGCCGCCTGCTGGCCGAAGACCAGGTCCAGTGGCTGCCGCCGGCCACCGGCAGCATGTTCGCCCTGGGGCTGAACTACGCCGACCACGCCGCCGAACTGGCCTTCAAGGCCCCCACCGAGCCGCTGGCCTTCATCAAGTCGCCGGGTACCTACACCGGCCACAACCAGGTCACCTGGCGCCCCGACAACGTCGCCTACATGCACTACGAGTGCGAGCTGGTGGCGGTGATCGGCAAGCCGGCGCGCAACGTGAAACGCGAAGATGCCCTCGCCTACCTGGCCGGCTACACGGTCTGCAACGACTACGCCATCCGCGACTATCTGGAGAATTACTACCGGCCCAACCTGCGGGTGAAGAACCGCGACGCCACCACCCCGGTCGGCCCCTGGATCGTCGACGCCGCCGATGTGGCCGACCCGATGACGCTGAAGCTGCGCACCTGGGTGAACGGCGAACTGAAGCAGGAAGGCACCACCGCGGACATGATCTTCGACATCCCCTACCTGATCGAATACTTCTCCAGCTTCATGACCCTGCAACCGGGCGACATGATTGCCACCGGCACGCCGGAGGGCCTGGCCGACGTGGTGCCGGGCGATGAAGTGGTGGTGGAAGTGGAAGGCGTGGGCCGCCTGGTCAACCGAATCGTCAGCGAAGCCGATTTCTTCGAAAGCAAGGGCTTCGCCCGCAAGCAACAAGAGGCATGAACAAGATGATCAAGCACTGGATCAACGGCCAGGAAGTCGAAAGCAAAGAGACTTTCGTCAACTACAACCCGGCCACCATGGATGCCATCGGTGAAGTCGCCAGCGGGGGCGCCGAGGAAATCGCCGCCGCCGTGGCCGCTGCCAAGGAAGCCTTCCCCAAGTGGGCCAACACCCCAGCCAAGGAACGCGCGAAGCTGATGCGCAAGCTGGGTGAACTGATCGATGCGAACGTACCGCACCTGGCCGAGCTGGAAACCCTGGACACCGGCCTGCCGATCCACCAGACGAAGAACGTGCTGATCCCCCGTGCCTCGCACAACTTCGAGTTCTTCGCCGAGGTCTGCACTCGCATGGATGGCCACAGCTACCCGGTGGATGACCAGATGCTCAACTACACCCTGTACCAGCCGGTGGGCGTGTGTGGCCTGGTCTCTCCGTGGAACGTGCCGTTCATGACCGCCACCTGGAAGACCGCACCCTGCCTGGCCCTGGGCAACACTGCGGTCCTGAAGATGAGCGAGCTGTCGCCGCTGACCGCCAACGAACTGGGTCGCCTGGCCTTGGAAGCCGGTATCCCGAAAGGCGTGCTGAACGTGGTGCAGGGTTACGGCGCCACCGCTGGCGACGCCCTGGTCCGCCACCCCGACGTGCGTGCGATTTCCTTCACCGGCGGCACCGCCACCGGGCGCAAGATCATGCAGACCGCCGGCCTGAAGAAGTACTCCATGGAGCTGGGCGGCAAGTCGCCGGTACTGATCTTCGAAGACGCCGACCTCGACCGCGCACTGGACGCCGCGCTGTTCACCATTTTCTCGCTGAACGGCGAGCGCTGCACCGCAGGCAGCCGGATCTTCATCCAGGAGAGCGTCTACGACCAGTTCGTCGCCGAATTCGCCGCGCGTGCCAAGCGCCTGATCGTGGGTGATCCGCAGGACCCGAAAACCCAGGTCGGTTCGATGATCACCCAAGCGCACTACGACAAGGTCACCGGCTACATCCGCATCGGCATCGAGGAAGGCGCCACCCTGCTGGCCGGCGGCCTGGAGCGCCCGGCGAACCTTCCGGCGCACCTGTCCAAGGGGCAGTTCATCCAGCCCACGGTGTTCGCCGATGTGGATAACCGCATGCGCATCGCCCAGGAAGAAATCTTCGGCCCAGTGGTCTGCCTGATGAAGTTCAAGGACGAAGCCGAAGCGCTGCGCCTGGCCAACGACACCGAGTACGGCCTGGCCTCCTACATCTGGACCCAGGACATCGGCAAGGCCCATCGCCTGGCCCGCGGCATCGAAGCCGGCATGGTCTTCATCAACAGCCAGAACGTGCGCGACCTGCGCCAGCCGTTCGGTGGCGTGAAGGGCTCGGGCACTGGCCGCGAAGGCGGTCAGTACAGTTTCGAAGTGTTCGCCGAGATCAAGAACGTGTGCATTTCCATGGGGAGCCACCATATCCCGCGCTGGGGCCTGTGAGCCCGTCCACGATCTGCTGCGCGTCGGAATAACTGCGTTGGAAATGGCTTCGGAGTGCTCATTTACAGCTCGTAAACTCCGCCTCCTCAGCCATTTCCGCCTTGTTCTTCTCTAGCTCGCGAGATCGTGAACAGGCTCATAACCTGTCTAAAAAAAGAGCAACCTAAGTGCCGGCGTGCAACCGACCGAACAACAAGTTCCCTGGAGGGGAACGACACGAGGAGAACCGTCATGGGCAAACTTGCTCTGGCCGCCAAGATCACCCACGTTCCGTCCATGTACCTGTCCGAGCTGCCGGGCCCGCGCCAGGGCTTCCGTCAGGCCGCTATCGACGGACACATTGAAATCGGCCGCCGCTGCCGCGAGCTGAACGTTGACACCATCGTCGTGTTCGACACCCACTGGCTGGTCAACGCCAACTACCACATCAATTGCGGCGCCCAATTCCAGGGCCTGTACACCAGCAACGAGCTGCCGCACTTCATCGCCAACATGGAATACGGGTTCCCCGGCAACCCCGAACTGGGCCGCCTGCTGGCCGAGGAATGCAACCGCTACGGCGTGGAGACCATGGCCCACGACGCGACCACCCTGGCCCCGGAATACGGCACCCTGGTGCCCATGCGTTACATGAACGCCGACCAGCACTTCAAGGTGATCTCGGTCTCGGCGCTGTGCACCTCCCACTACCTGAACGACAGCGCCCGCCTCGGCTGGGCCATGCGCAAGGCCGTGGAAGAACACTACGACGGCACGGTGGCCTTCCTTGCCAGCGGGTCGCTGTCCCACCGTTTCGCCCAGAACGGCCAGGCGCCCGAGTTCGCCACGAAAGTGTGGAGCCCCTTCCTGGAAACCCTCGATCACCGTGTGGTGCAGATGTGGGAAGACGGCGACTGGGAAGACTTCTGCGCCATGCTCCCGGAGTACGCGGTGAAGGGCCACGGCGAAGGCTTCATGCACGACACCGCCATGCTGCTGGGCGCCCTGGGCTGGTCGAAGTACGACGGCAAGGCCGAAGTCGTCACCCCCTACTTCGGTTCCTCCGGCACCGGCCAGATCAACGCCGTGTTCCCGGTCACCCCGCAGGACGGTTCCGCCATTCCCGCCGCCCAGGCGTCGAACCCGGCCGGCGTCGCCTCCACCAGCCGTCTCTGAGGGGCAGCGCCATGCCGCACTTCATCGTCGAATACACCCACAACATCGAGGCCGAGGCTGACCTGCCGGGCCTCTTCGAGAAGGTCCACGCCTGCCTGGGCGCCTCGGGGGTCTTTCCCCTCGGGGGCATCCGCAGCCGCGCCATGCGCCTGGATACCTGGCGCATGGCGGACGGCAAGCACGACTACGCGTTCGTCCACATGACCCTGAAGGTCGGTGCCGGCCGTGACCTGGAGACCCGCCGCCAGGTGGCCGACGCGCTGTTCGAGACGATCACCCAGCACTTCGCCGAACTCCAGGCGCGCCGTTTGCTGGCCCTCTCTTTCGAGATGACCGAGCTGCATGCCGAGCTCAATTACAAGCTCAACAACGTGCATGCATTCCTGAGGGGCGAGGGCGGCTGAAGCCGCCCCACCTCCCCCGCTCTCATTCAGAAAAAGTACAAGACCATGAGCACAATCGATTCCGTTTGCCCTGCCGGCGCCGAAAACGCCACTCGCGATGCGACCCATCGCGCCGTCACCTGGCGGCTGATGCCGCTGCTGCTGGTGTGCTACCTGTTCGCCCACCTCGACCGTATCAATATCGGCTTCGCCAAGATGCAGCTGAGCGCTGACCTGCAGTTCAGCGACACCGTCTACGGCCTCGGCGCCGGTCTGTTCTTCATCGCCTACGCCCTGTTTGGCGTACCCAGCAACCTGGCCCTGGAACGGGTCGGCCCGCGCCGCTGGATTGCTTTCCTGATGGTGGTCTGGGGCTTTCTGTCCAGCGGCATGTTCCTGATCCAGGACGCCACCGGCTTCTACGTGCTGCGCTTCCTGCTTGGCGTGGCCGAGGCCGGTTTCTTCCCCGGCATCCTGGTGTACCTCAACCGCTGGTACCCGGCGCGTCGCCGCGCCCAGATCACCGCCCTGTTCGCCATCGCCGTGCCCATGGCTGGGGTAATAGGCGGGCCGCTGTCCGGCGCCATACTCGAAGGATTCCACGACCACCTGGGCCTACGCGGTTGGCAGTGGATGTTCCTGCTGGAAGGTTCCCCCGTGATCCTCCTTGGCCTGGTTGTATGGTTCAACCTGCCGGAGCGCTTTGATGCGGTTGCGTGGTTGAGCGACGAGCAGAAGCGCTGCTTGCGGGAGGACATGGCGATCGAGGAGCAGCGCAAGCCCATCACCTCCTTCGCCGGCATCCTGCGTGATCGCTGGGTGTGGCTCCTGGTGGCGATCTACTTCGCGGTGATGCTGGCGGTGAATACCCTGGCCTTCTGGATGCCCACCCTGATCCACGGCACCGGCGTCGCCCGCGACAGCCAGGTTGGACTGCTCAGCGCCATCCCCTATGTGGCAGGTGTCTGCTTCATGCTGGCCTGCGGTCGTTCCTCGGACCGTCACCGCGAACGCCGCTGGCACCTGTGCGTTCCGCTGTTGATGTGCGCTGCCGGCATTGCCATCAGCGGACTGTTACCCGGCAGCACCGTCCCCGTCCTGGCTGGACTGATCATCGCCGGCATGGGTGCCAGCGCTGCCCTGCCGATGTTCTGGCAGTTGCCACCGGCCTTCCTTTCTATCCGCACCCAGGCTGCCGGGATTGGACTGATCAGCTCCTTCGGCAGCGTTGCCGCCTTTCTCGCGCCCTACCTGATCGGCTGGATGCGCGACACCACTCAGAGCGCCAGCCTCGCGCTGTTCGTCCTGGCCGTATTCATCGCCCTCGGCGCCGCGCTGGTGCTTCGCACGCCCGCCGAACTCGTCAATCCTCGTTAGAGACCCCCGTCATGCTCGACCCTACTCTGATCCAACAGGCCGCCGCCCGTCTCGACGCCGCCGAGCGTTCCCGTGAACAGGTGCGTCAGTTCTCCCTCGACTACCCGTCCATCAGCATCGACGACGCCTACGCCATCCAGCGCGCCTGGGTGGCCCAGAAGATCCGTGACGGTCGCAAGCTGGTCGGCCACAAGATCGGCCTCACCTCTCGCGCCATGCAGGTCTCGTCCAACATCACCGAGCCGGATTACGGCGCGCTGCTGGACGACATGCTGTTCGAGGAAGGCAGCGACATCCCGTTCGAGCGCTTCATCGTCCCGCGCGTGGAAGTGGAACTGGCCTTCATCCTCGGCAAACCGCTGCGTGGCCCCAACTGCACCGTCTTCGACGTGCTGGAAGCCACCGAGTGGGTGATTCCCGCGCTGGAGATCATCGACGCCCGCATCCAGCAGGTGGACCCCGAAACGAAAGTGACCCGCAAGGTGTTCGACACCATTTCCGATAACGCCGCCAACGCTGGCGTGGTGATGGGCGGCCGCGCCGTCCGCCCGACAGATATCGACCTGCGCCGCGTGCCGGCCATCCTCTATCGCAATGGTGTGATCGAGGAATCCGGCGTGTCTGCTGCCGTACTCAACCATCCGGCCAAGGGTGTGGCGTGGCTGGCCAACAAGCTGGCGCCCTACGACGTCACCCTGGAAGCCGGCCAGATCATTCTCGGCGGCTCCTTCACGCGCCCTGTGGCGGCAAACCCCGGCGACACCTTCCACGTCGACTACGACCAGCTGGGCTCCATCGCCTGCCGCTTCGTCTGACTCGCCCCTGTAGGAGCGAGCTTGCTCGCGAAGCTCTTCGCCAGCAGATCTGGCTCCTACATTCAATGCCTGCCAAGGAGTCCTGCATGGACCTGCCGATCAACACGTTCAAACAGCGCCTGCAATCCGGCCAACCCCAGATCGGCCTCTGGCTCGGCCTTGCCGATGCCTATTGCGCGGAGCTGGCAGCCAACGCCGGCTTCGACTGGCTGCTGCTCGACGGCGAGCACGCGCCCAACGATCTGCGCACCCTGCTGGCCCAATTGCAGGCCATTGCACCCTACCCGTCCCAGCCAATCATCCGCCCGCCCATTGGCGACGCGGTACTGATCAAGCAACTGCTGGACATCGGCGCCCAGACCCTGCTGGTGCCCATGGTGGAGTCGGCCGAGCAGGCCGCCGAGCTGGTACGTGCCATGCGCTATCCGCCCTTCGGCATCCGCGGTGTCGGCAGCGCCCTGGCCCGTGCCTCGCGCTGGAACAGCATCCCCGGCTACCTTGACCAGGCTGACGAGCAGATGTGCCTGTTGGTGCAGATCGAGAACCTCGAAGGCCTGGCCAACCTGGACGTGATCGCTGCCGTGGAAGGTGTTGACGGCGTGTTCATTGGCCCTGCCGACCTCTCCGCCGCCATGGGTCATCGCGGCAACCCCGGCCACCCGGAAGTCCAGGCCGCCATCGAAGATGCCATCGTCCGCATCCGCGCTACCGGCAAGGCCGCCGGCATCCTCTCCGCCGACCAGACCCTGGCGCGCCGCTACATCGAACTGGGCGCCGCCTTCGTTGCGGTGGGGGTGGATACCACGGTGCTGATGCGTGGTTTGCAGAGCCTGGCAGGTGCGTTCAAGGGAACGGCCACTCCGGCGAGCGGGGGTGGCGGGGTGTATTGATTGCCCCGTGCCCCCTGTAGGGGCGAACTCATTCGCCAAGCAGGACGCAGTCCTGCCGTAGGTTGGTGCTGAGGAACGATGCCCAACGTCCCAGACTCGCCCCTGAATCGTTGGGCTTCGCAAAGCTCAGCCACAACCTACAAAAAAATGGCGCCCACCTGGGGCGCCATTTCCATTGCAACGCAAGCCATTCAGCCCAACGCAATCACCGCCTTGAGCATCTGTTTGAAGGTTTCCACCTGCTCCTCGCCAAATTGCGCAAAGACCTTGTCCTGCTGTTCGCGAGCAATGCGCCAGAGCGCGTCAGCCTGCTCCACGCCGGCGGGGGTCAGCACGTAACGATCCTCCGCGTCGGCCACCATGCCCTTGCGTTTGAGGATGGCCACGGCCTCCTCGATTTCGCGCATGGGCATCGCCACTTCGCGCTGCAAGTCGCACAGTCCCAGGCCGGCATCGTTCTCCAGCACCATCAGCATGCGCGCTTCGCTTGTGCGAAGGCCGGTGGACAGCTGCTTGGGCTGGTAGTCGGCCTGGTAGCCACGTACCGCCTGGGTCATCAGGTAGTAGAGGTTGTGGGACAGACGCCCCTGAAAGGCACTCGAAGCCGGCTGGCCCTCGGCCTTCTGCGTCATGCGGGTGTGCGGCAGGACCATGGAGTAGGCGCCCTGGTGGTAGAGCAGCGGCGAACGGCCGAAGTCGTCGAAGCGCACCACCTTGCCGATGAGAATCCAGTGATCGCCACCTTCCACGCGCTGGTGCATTTCACATTCGAAGCGTGCCGCACAGTCGGGCAGCAGCGGCGCGCCACCGATGCCGGACTCCGCCGCCACACCTTCGAACTTGTCGTCACGGGGACGAGCGAACTGGTTGGACAGGTCGATCTGGTCGGCCGCGAGGATGTTCACCGCGAAGTGGCTAGCCTGCTCGAACACCGCCAGGCTGCTGGAGCGCTTATCGATGCTCCAGAGGATCAGCGGCGGCTCCAGCGACACCGAGTTGAAGCTGTTGGCGGTGACGCCCACACGGGTGCCATCGGGCGCGGTGGCGGTCATCACCGTCACCCCGGTGGCGAAGTTGCCCAGGGCACGGCGGAAGGCACGGGAATCGAAGAGGGTTTCTTGAGAGGACATGGCGCAGCTCCTGGCGGCCGCCTCCGAAGGACGGCCGCGCGATTGTTCTGACTGGGCGGCACAGGGCCGCCCGGCACGCAGGTGAGCAATGAAGACCGAAGGATCAAACCATCGAGGGATCAGGCTCCAGGCCCATCAGCTCGCGACCGAGGATCTGCGCGCAGACGTCGTAGTCGGTGTAGGCGTGGGCGCCGGTCATGTGGGAGTCGCGGAACAGGCGCTGCATCTCGTTGTTCTCGAACCAGCTGGTGCCACCGGCCGCCTCGAACAGGCGGTCCACGGACTGGATGCACATCTTCACCGCGTAGGCCTGATTGGTGCGCCAGAAGGCCAGGGTTTCGCGGCTGGGGTACTGGTGGCGCTCGCCATGCTCGGCGTGCTCCTGCCAGGTCTTTTCCAGGAAGGCGCGGGCAGCGGCAACCTGATGGGTGGACTCGGCCAGGCGCATCAGCGCCGGGGTGGCGGTGCCCACATTCACGCCGGTGTAGGCGCGCACGCGGTTCTTCGTCTTCTCCTTGTAGGCCTCCAGCATGCGCTCGGCGATACCGAGGCTGATGGCGGCGAAACCACTGGCGAAGTACGGGCGGTAGGGCGAGTAGAAGATCTTGCTGTCCGGATACAGACCGAAGCCATCGGAGCGGCCTTCCATCATGTCCTTGGCAGCCTGGATGCGGTAATTCGGCACGAAGGCGTCCTTGATGATCAGGGTCTTGGTACCGCTGCCCTTCATGCCGGCAGCAAACCAGTCATCGCGGATCTCGTAATCACTGCGCGGCAACACGGCGAAGCAGTAGACCTGCTCCCCTTCGGGGTTCTGGCGGCGGCAGCCGACGATGGCCCATTCGGCATGGTCGCTGCCGCTGCTCCAACCCATCTCGCCATTGAAGATCACCCCACCGTCCACCTCCTCGATGCGGCCGAAGGGTGCGATGGAGCTGCTGGCAGTGGCGTCCGGGTTCTCGCCCCAGATCTCCTCCTGCAGACGCGACGAGAACATGGCCAACTGGTGACTGTGGGTGCACAACAGACTGAAGGCCCAGGCAGTGCTGGCGCAGGCGCCGGCCAGGGCAACTACGCAATCGGCGAACTCGGGCAGGGAGATTTCCATGCCGCCATATTTCTTGGGCTGTAGCGCGCGATGCAGGCCGATGCCCTTGAGCATGGCGATGTTCTCTTCCGGCACCTGGCGCAACTGCTCGGCTTTCGAGGCATTGGCAGCGATGGCCGGAAGGATGGCCTTGAGGTCGTCGAGAAGGGAGTTTGGCTTTTTCATGTCGAGGCCCTGCTTATTGTTAGTACTTGGAAAAGGCCAGGCAGATGGCTCATCTCGATGCACAAAGGCACGGGAAGCCGGAGCCTGAAACGGATACCCCAAGTGGGTGCAGGGCGATTATGAGACGGGGCACAAACCCCAAGAATGGACGTTACGGAGTCTCGATTGCACTTTTCATGGCGCACCGGAAACGTTGCGTTTCCGGCATAGGACCTGGCTTGCGGAGCGCCCTATCAGGGCTTGATCTGCTTTAGCTCGTTGAGCAGCTCGATCAATTGCTTGAGCTTGTCCTCACCGAACTGCTCCTGGATCTTCTGATAGTTGGCTTCCATGCCCTCGCTCATGGAGAGGAAGCACTGGTGGCCTTTTTCGGTCAGGTTCACCAGCACGCGGCGCTGGTCCTGCGGCGCCTTGCGGCGCACCACTACACCATCGCGCTCCAGGCGTGCCAGCACGCCGGTCATGCTCGGTTTGAGGATGCAGGCGAGGTCCGCCAGCTGGTAGCTCTCCAGCTCGCCGTGCTGGCGCAGCAGGCGAATCACCCGCCATTGCTGCTCGGTCAAGTCGTGCTGGTTGAGCAGCGGGCGGAAGAAGCTCATGGCCGCTTCGCGGGCCTGGAGCAGGGTCAGGGTCAGGGAAGGTCTTGGGCTGGGCATGATCGGGTGGGCCGGGAGTTTATTCATGAAGAGTTTAACGAAAAACCCGTGACCCGCCCAAGGCCCTGTGGGCGAACGTGTCGACCGGCATTGGCGGATCGTCCCCTACCATCCGAATCACCCCGGCGCCTTTCCATAAGACCTGAAACGACAACGCCCGACTCTTCAGGCCGGGCGTCATAAACAACTTCAGAGATATATCAACCGTTACTGCAACCCTGGCCGAACACAACATATTCCAGGCGATGAACTTTGCCCTGGTGATCTTCGTAAGTCATATAAGCCGGAACTACGCCACAGACATCGGGGATTTCACTGCGGGAAATGATCCGGGCGATATCAAGTTCCATTCCATAGTGGTACTGCTCGACAACGGGTTCCCCGGTAACAGCGGCTTCCACCGGTTCTTCGGCCAAGGCGAAGGCAGACATGCCGGCGAGTGCCAGCAAGGCGAGAGCTTTCATTGGATAGTTTTCCGAGTGCTTGGAAGTTGGAACTTCGACCAGCTCTCCACGAACTGGTCGAAGGTACAGCGCAACACCTTTCGGTGATGTTTACGGCAGCAAGCGCCTCGTCGTGGGAGGCGGGATAATTTTATTGCCGGAGCAACTTTCCAAACAGCACCAGATACAACAAGGACTATTTACTGATCTGGTACTTTACAAAGGTTAGATTCCGGCCCTATTAAGAAATCGTCCCTGACGAGGTCTTTGTCCTGAGGTAATAGTTGGCCAAGGCCGACAGCCTTACTATGGCCAGGCCGGGGCGAGCTAGTTGGTCTGTCCTGAGGTGAGCGGACACTGACTTAAGGTGGAAATGTCCGCCGCAAGAAGTGTTCATGCCCCAAAACCAGACGACGTTTTCCCGAATCCTTCAAACGCGAGGCGGTAGGCCAAGTGCTTGCCGATACGCCGCTTCGTCATGTGGCCAAGACGCTCGGCTTCGCTGAAAGCCTGCTGGGCAAATGAAAGCGCCAGTACGAGCAGCAAGGTAACGGTGCCTTTGCGGGCAACGGCAAGCAGCGTGGTGAGAGCAGCGGAGCTGCGTCGCCTACGCTAGCAACTGGCCCAGGTCACCCTGGAGCGCGACGTACTAAAAGGCGCTCGCCATCTTCTCGCAGCCCACGAAGTGAGTTTCGCGCCATCGAGGCGTTGGCTGGTCGTTACCCCGTAGCACCGATTTGCCGACTGCTGCGGGTATCGCGCAGCGGTTTTTATGCCTGGCAACAGCGACCACCCTCGGCGAGAGAGATTGCGAATAAGCGTCTGAGCAAAGAGATCCGCACCATCCACCATGAAGTGAATGGTATCCGCCCATCAAGGCTGAATTGACGGCCATGGGGCAGGCGTGTGGTCGGCACCGGGTTGCTCGACTGATGCGCGAAGCCGGCCTGCGTGTTCGCTCGCGCAAGCGCTGGCTGCTACTGGTCTGTTTTCTCCAACAGCATCTTCAAGAAGCCAATTGCATTTTTGAGGTTCTCTCGGCGCATCAAGTGGGCCGCAGAGGGCCCGCTGCTCACTGAAAATTCTCGCGCACTTACCTCATGGTCAGGTTGAATTCACCTGACCATGAGGTAAGTGCAGTTTCGCGGTATCGAGTCTCCCGATGCGACGGTATTAGTTAATAGAAATGCGCCGATTCGCGGGGCGCTGAACGGGCCCCGCCAGGCGTAATTATTCACTAATTCCATTTTTAAATCAGACACTTAGACGCACACAGACCTAGTCTAGGATGGTACCTATGGGCGTATCCAATACCCCTAACTCTGCCAGTGCAGACCAAGGAATCGGGTGTCTGGTCAGCGCAGGGGACGAACAGATGAAGCTTGTCTGGGCTACTGAGGATTTGGTGATCGCTGGGCAACCCTATCCGGGGTTCCCCATTCTGCTTTGGAACTCAATGGAGAGTTGCATCCCAGCCAATCAGTTCTTTCGTCACTACCTGCTTCGCGGAGCCATTCGCTCCAAGCGATCCTGGCCCAGCACAGGACGCGCTCTGTACGACTTCTTTAGCTTCATCGAGGCCCATGACCTGGACTGGCACGACGTTGATCGGGGCGAGGCCAAGTCCCTTGTGGCGGCCTATCGGGACTACTGCCTGGACTCATGCAAACTGGCACCGAGCACCACTTACCAGCGCCTGCATTACATCTGCGAGTTCTACGAATTTTCGCTAAATCAGGGGTGGGTGAAGCGCCTGCCCTTCACTTATGAAGAACGCCTCGTGAAGCGACAAAGAGGTTTCCTAATGCATCTCGATGCCCGTGGTGGTAAGGCCATGGTGAACGATGTGATGCCTCGTAAACCCAAGGCCCTGCCCAAGTTTCTGAGCATGGTCGAGGTCAAGGCGCTTCTGGCAGCAACGGAGAACCCCCATCATCGGATGATGATGCGTCTGGCGCTGTATACGGGTCTGCGCCGCGAGGAAATCGCCACCTTCCCGCTGGCCTATGTCTTCGATCCCGACAAGTCGGAACAAAGAGCGCGTAACCTCCGCATTTGCCTCGATCCGTTCGACGGCAGCGGCATGGCGACCAAGGGCAGCAAACCGCGCGAAATTCGTGTCAGCCGCAAGTTCATGGCTGAACTCTATCGCTATGTGACGAAAGTGCGTGGCGAGCGTGCCTCACTGAGCAAGACCTTGCAAAGGGCGCTGTTCCTCAACCAGTTTGGGGAACCCTATAGCGCAGACGGCAAGAGCCTCAATCGGATCATCAGCGAGGCTGGCAAACAGGCTGGACTCAAGGTCCATACGCACATGCTCCGGCATACCTATGCCACCCATACTCTGGTCAGCCTTCAGCGCAACCCTGAGAGCGGGTTGGAGCCTTTGGTATACCTTCAGCGGCAACTCGGCCACAGCTCGATTCAGACGACGATGGTGTACCTGCACCTGGTCAACGAAATGGCCGACCAAGCGGTGCTGGCCTATGACGACGAGTTGAACGCACTGGCGGGGGCGGCCTGATGGGCAAGCGCAAGGTATTTGCCAAGACCGACCTCAGCGTCCCGCAAATCGAGCACAGCCATGACACAGCAGGTAATGTGGTCATTCTGCCTGAGACCATTCCTCCGGCGAAAACCACGGTCGAGTTCGGGCGGAACACGACAAACCTTCGGAAATTCGACTTTACCCGTTGGTACGACGCCGGTATCGACCCCATCACCTACGCCTGCCAACGCCAGATCGAACGCTTCCTAGCCAACCAGGACAACGCCATCACGTCCACTACCGTGACTGGCTACTGCACCTCTGGACTGCGTCACTTCCTCGACTGTTGTGTGCTGCGGGCGACGGCTCTGGGCCGTGAACTGGCCCTGGCCGATGTGAATCGGGACCTGATCGACGGCTATCTAAACCATTTGACCCGCCTGGACGTGGCGACTTGCGGTCAAAGGGCCATCTACACGCATACCAAGCCGGTGCTACTTGCCTTGGGTCAGCGCGGGCTGATTCCCCTAGTCACATCCGGCGATGCGGCCACCTTCCCAACCAATCCGTTCCCGAACAGCAACCGCAAGGCCAAAGGCGAGACGGCGCTGTCCAAGCGCGAGCGGCAAGCATTCACCGTGGCGCTCAGACAGGCCATCAAGCCAATCTGGGCCGACGATGCGCCTCTGACCCCCGATCTGCTGGCCTGCGCCCTGCTGGTCGTGGCGCTGCATACGGGACGCAATACCACGCCACTGTTGGAAATGGGCCGCAACTGCCTGCGCCCGCACCCCAAGGACAACACCATGTTCCTGGTGCTGTGGAAGCGGCGCGGCTACACCAGCAGCAAAGTGGCGCTGCGCGCCGAGCCAGACACCGAGCGCATACTAGAGTCCACGCCGACCGTGCGAACCAACGTGGAGCGCCTGATCCGCCGCGTGATGTCCTTGACCGAACCCCTGGACACAGAAGCCCCGGACGACCTCAGAGGACGCGTATGGCTGTATCGCATTCGAGGCGGCCCGGGTGTCGGCCGAGTCACGGTATTGAGTGCAGCAATGTTAGTTCAGGCGACAAGCCGTCTGGTCGCCGAGCACGGCCTGACTGACAGCGACGGACAGCCACTGCGCATCAACGTCTCGCGCCTGCGCAAGACCTTCGCCAACCGCATCTTCGAGCTGACCGACGGCGACCTGGCGACCACTGCCGCGGCCCTTGGCAATTCCCAGCAAGTGGCCGACCAACACTACCTAGCGCCCAGCGAGGCTGTTCGTCGCAACTGGCGGTTCATGGGTGAAATACTGGTGCAGGAGTTACTGACCCGGACCATCGGTGCGACCTACAAGGACACCCCTCTGGGCCACTGCGCCGACTCGGCGTACGGCCAGTACGCCCCGAAGTTCGAGGGAGCGACTTGCATGAACTTCATGAACTGCGTGCGCTGCAAGCACTACGCGGTAACCGCCGAGGATCTGTACAAGCTGTTCAGCTTCTACTTTCGCGTGCTGGCCGAGCGCTCGCGCATGGACAAGCGGCGCTGGGCACGGGAGTACGCCCACATCCCCCGCTTGATCGACCACTACATCGTGGCCGAGGGGCTGCGACGCGGCACCTTCAAGACCGCAGCCGTGGAAGCCGCCCGTGAGCGCGCCCGCACCCAGCCGCATCCGTTCTGGTCGGTTGATCTGATCGACAGTCTGGAGGTCTTTGCATGAGCGAAAATCCTCTCCCAACGCTACCCTACCCCCTCCTTGCCGCGCAGCCGAGCGACGTGCGTGGGCTAACCGAATCCGAACGCGACGCCCTGATCATCAGCGTTATTCAGGTCGATGGGCAATGGGTCATCCGCAGCCGCTACGGTGACGACATCTGGCAACTCGAGGGCTTCAGCAGCAACGTGTTGGCCTACAAGAAAAGGCTGGACTTCGGCAAGGTGCCGCCCGCGTTCCGAGCGGTGATGAAGGCGATACTGTACCGCTACCTACGACGCGGCCGTCGTGGGACCGTTCGGCCTAAAGGCCGCATGCTGCAACAAATTTTCTTCTGTGCGATGCCATTTTTGCACTACCTGGGGACGCTCAAACTCGATCACCTGGGCGCGGCGACACCCCAGATCTGCAAGGCCTATGTGGACGCCTGCAAAGCGCACCGGCAAACCCGCCGAAGCAAGGGTAAACCGCTGTCGCCACGTGGGCTGCTAGGCCGTTTCATCGCCATCGAAGCGCTTCATGAGCTGAGCCAGTACACCGACGATCCGATGCCACAGCATCCCTGGCCCGAAACCTCCGCGATGGCGATGGCGGGGCTCACCGGTCAAGGCGCCCAGAACAGCCAGACACCGCTGATCCCCGATGATGCGTTCTGCATGCTGTTCGAGCGGGCCTACCAGCAGGTCGAACGCGGCCAGCATCTGCTTAACCTGCGCGATGCTCTGGATGCCCTCACGGCTCAGCGAAAGGAACTGAGAATGGGGCAGAGTCCCGCGGTTCTCACTGTGGCCAAGAACCGCCGCTTAGACAGCCTTGGTTGGATGGGCGGTCTGAGAGCACTCAACAGAGCACTGATCGACCTGCGCACGGCCTGCTACATCGTCCTGGCCAGCACCTCCGGCTGTCGCAACCACGAGCTGGCCAACTTGCAGTCGGGCGCGCACCACCGCACCGAGGACGATGAGGGCACGGTCTACCACTGGATGCACTCACGGTCGGACAAGACCGATACCGGTATCCACGACTGGATGATCCCCGAGGCCGCCGTGCGTGCCCTGCGCCTTATGGAACGTTGGGCCACGCCCTACCAGGCCATGATCGCCGCCGAAATTGTGCAGCGCCGCCGTGCCAACCCGCATGATCCGCAGATTGTCGAGGCACACCAGCATCGTCATACACTCTTTCTCGGTGCAAGTAAGCTTGAGGGCAATCAGGTTCGCACGCTTTCCAACACGGGTTGGAACTACCACCTCAAGGCATTCGCCAAGGGGTGTGGGCTGAGCTGGGATCTAGCCAGCCACCAGTTTCGCCGCAAGTTCGCCAACTACGCCGCGCACAGCCGCTTCGGTGACCTGCGCTATCTGAAGAAACACTACGCGCATTGGTCGTTGGACATGACCTTGGGCTACGCCATGGATGACAGTTGGGGACAGCACCTCGACCTCGAATTGTTCGACGAGATTCAGTCCGAGCTGGACGATATCAAGCTCGGCGTAGTCGACAGCTGGCTGGGGGATGCCCCCCTGGCCGGTGGCTATGGCCGGGCGCTCAAGCAGTGGCAGCGGGAACCGCAGAACCTGCTGATCTTCAAGGATCGCGCCTCGATGCTGAAGTCCATTGCCGAGAGCACTGCGATTCGCAGCAACGGCCATGCCTGGTGTACAGCGGACGATGGCGGCTGCGTCGGCAATACCCTCGAGCGTACCCGTTGCGGCAACGGCTGCAACAATGCCGTTATCGGACGCCCCCACACGCCCTTTTACAAACAACTCTACGAGCTTCTGAAAGAGCTGCTGCACTGCCCGGACATTGGTGAGGGAGGCCGTCAGCGCGTTGAGCGCGACCTGAAACGCTGCCGCGATGTATTGGCCCAGCTGGGGATCGACCCGGAGATCCTGATCGCATGAAACCCAAGGAAAAGGCGGCCAGCTACAAGCCGGCTGAGGATCGCGAGAAGGATCTGAAACTCGCCCTCCTCCGTATCCAAAAGGGCCGTGCCAAAACAGGGGAAACGAAGCTTAGCATCGCTGCAGTCGCCCGCGAGGCGGGCGTATCGACGGCACTGATCCACAACTACTACCCAGGCATTGCCGAAGCTATCCGCGAGTCTCAGGGGCGCTCCAGTCGCGCCATGCGAGATGTGAAGCACCAAGACTTGCTTGCGGAGCGCAAAAAGTCCGCTGGCTACCGTCAGGAGATCGAGGAGCTGCGGGCCAAGGTCGCCAATCTCGCCTCCATCAATGAGGTGCTGTTGGAAGATAACCGTGTTCTGAGGGAGAAGATGGACGACCGTAAGGTGGTCGAACTGGCTTCAAGGAAGCCGCAAGGATAGGTCGAAATGCTTGGTGCGCAATTGCACCCTTCTGTGGGATAGCGTCTTCGATCACCGCTGACAGGGTAGCTGGCGAGTCGGCTCCGCCTGTCGGAGTGACCAGTCCTTCGACCTCAGAATTGAGGGCTGAGTGAAAGTCCACGCCCAAAAGAATACCCGGGCACCCTTCCCTAGGTCCGAGAGCATGGACCTGAAGAAAGAGAAGAACCTCTTCGAAACTCGCGTCATCGAGTACCAGACCGACGCTGCGCTGAGCCGGGATTGAGTGCGGGTCGCGTAGTTTTTCAACAAACACTGAAACTTTTTCACTGAATGTTGAAACGGCGCACCAGGACGATGCGCAGCCGCTGCCTGGGGAGGCAGCGGCGCCAGCCCGCCAAGGCTGTCTACGCGGTAAAGGGCAAGACCATTAGCCCCCAGGGAAACGGAGGCATTCAGGAGTAAACGAAAGGGCCGGTGAACAATGTTCAGCGGCCCTTTTTATTGGCCTGCTAAGAATTCGCTTGTTGCCAGCGCTACCGTCGATTTCCTGGCCGGCTCCGGCAGCTAGCCCCTTGCCTCCCTTTCGACTTGAGATCGAGCGGGAGGTTTGCGGTGAGAGCCAGTTCCTTGTGCAAAGGGCGACACCGTATTTGATTCGTGCGAAAGCAGCCTCCTTCGGCCATTTGGCCCATCACTTTGCTGCGAAATCTTGATAACTTGCACCCATTGCTGATCCGGGTAGCGATGCTGGACTCGGGTTAGGACGTGAAGCGCCCCGTCCCCTCTGCAGACACTGGAAATGACGTCAGAAAAATCGATTCGACAGCTGATACAGGATCTCAGCGATTCTTTCACTCCCAGCGAACGAAAGCTCGTCAGGCTGCTGACGGGATCTAATCCCGTGATTGCTCTGGGGTCGATCCACCAGTTCGCGGAGCATGCAAAGGTTAGTGCTCCAACCGTCCTGAGGTTTGCCGTCAAGCTTGGCTATTCGGGGTTTCCCGAGTTTCAGAAGGCGTGGTTGAACGAGCTCGAGTCTATGCTCACTTCTCCTCTAGCGCTGATCGACCACAGAGACGAAGAGAGGGAGGACACATTTGGCCGAGTCCTTGGCAGACTAGTTGAGCAAGGCATCGAAGAAATTAGCCGCAGCTCAAACGTGATTACCCTGCTCTCAGACGTACGGCGGCGGGTCTACGTAAGAGGTGGGCGCTTTAGTCAGCCCTTGGCAGAGTACTTGTTCGCTCATCTGCGAGAGATTCGCGGAAACGCGGAGCTCTTGGGGCGTAACCCTGGGCAGGACCTGGATGTGACCGTGGATATCTCGAAGAAAGACGTCCTTTTTCTCTTTGATTACCGAAGATATCAAGCCGATACGATCCATCTGGGTAAGCAAGCCAGCCAACAAGGTGCAGCAGTAATTCTGTTCACTGACAAATGGCTTTCACCCGCAGCAGAGTACGCGCAGCACATTGTTGTCTCCGACATTGCCTCTGGTTCCGCGTACGACACGCTGGTTCCTGCGATGGCCCAAGTCGAGTACCTAGCCATGCAGTTACTAAAGGCACTCGGTGAGAAAACATCGCAAAGGTTGAGGCGACTGGAGGCTGTCAGGGATTCCGCAAAGAGCGAAAGCTAACTTCTTAGCTCGCCTCCCGCATAGTTAGTGCCAACCCGAAATACCCTTTCCATCCCAAGAGGTAGCTGTGCAGTTTTCCGGCCACATCAGCCAGGCTGCGGCCACCGGATCGGCGGGGCAAGATGGCCTCCGGCGCTCTCTCTCGTTCGACCCTTCGTCAAAAAAACGACTACTACGGCCTCTGCTGACTTCTGCACGGCCATCCTCACGCCTCGCGACGTCAGTAGCCCAGCGGCAAACGTGCAGATCTCCCCGGTATGGCACACCCACCTTCACGCTTATGCCTGTCGGATATACGCCGCGTCGTTCCGTGCAAGTATCGGGCTTCGACCTTTTTTTGCTGCCTCACCCCAACGCGTCGCCTCCTATCCGCTTCCTGTTCGTCAGGCCAGCGCTTTGCCTCGGGCTTCCTCCAGATGCGCAGTCGCCCACGCCACCCTTGCCTCTGGCTAACACTTCCCCTTCCCGGGTGTGTAGAGGACTTTCACCTCCGAGTGAGTGCGCCCTGCCGGGCGCAAAAAAAAAGGCCGGTGAGGACCGGCCGAGAAGTGACAAGCATCTGGAGTGCCTAAACGGCGCGATTAGGCCTTCAGCTCGTCCATAACGCTGAGAACTGCTTTTTGGGCGATGTCGATGATCTGATCGACTTCCTTCTCAGTGGTAACCAGCGGCGGGGCGAAGCCAAGAATGTCACCGTGCGGCATTGCGCGAGCAATAAGGTTGCGGTCCCGGGCTGCCTTGGAGACGCGAGCACCGATTTTCAGCGCTGGATCGAATCGCTTCTTGGTAGCCGGGTCTGCAACGAACTCGATGGCGGCCATCAGGCCCACACCGCGCACTTCGCCCACGATCGGCAGGCCAGCGAAGGTTTCCTGCATCGACTTCTGGAAGTAGTCACCAACTCGGCTAACGTGGCCGGGGATGTTTTCCTGCTCGACGATATCCAGGACCGCATTGGCAGCCGCAACGCCGATGGGATGGCCCGAGTAGGTGTAGCCGTGGGAGAAAGCCCCTACGCGATCCGCACCATCTTCCATGACCTTGTAGACCTTCTCACCGACAATAGACGCGGAGAGCGGCGCATAAGCCGAGGTAAGGCCCTTGGCGACGGTAATCAGATCCGGCTCGATACCGTACTTCTCGCAACCGAACATGGAGCCAGTACGACCGAAGCCGGTAATGACCTCGTCGGCGATCAGCAGGATGTCGTACTTTTTCAGCACCGGCTGGATCGCGGCCCAGTAACCGGCTGGCGGCGGGGTGATGCCGCCGGTGCCCAGGACGGGTTCGGCGATAAAGGCGCCGATAGTGTCCGGACCTTCGCGCAGGATCAGTTCTTCCAGTTCCTGGGCACGACGAGCGGAGAACTGCTCTTCGGTCTCGCCAGGCTCAGCACCCCAGTAGTGGTGCGGAACACCGGTACGAAGAATGCCCGACACCGGCAGGTCCATGTAGTCGTGGTAGAAGCTCATGCCGGTCATGGAGCCGGATACTACGGAGCAGCCGTGGTAGCCACGATCACGGGCAATGATCTTCTTCTTCTTCGGCAGGCCACGCAGGTTGTTGTAGTACCAGACGATCTTGGCCTGAGTCTCGTTGGCGTCCGAACCGGACAGACCATAGAAGACCTTGCTCATCTTGCCAGGCGCCATACGCACCAGGCGGTCGGACAGGCGAGCCAGTTCTTCTGTCGTGTGGGCGGCATAAGAGTGGTAGTAGGCAAGCTTGTGGGCCTGGCGAGAAATCGCTTCGGCGACTTCAGTACGGCCATACCCTACGTTCATGCAGTAGAGGCCGGCAAAGCCGTCGATGTACTCACGACCGGTGGCGTCGGTGATGCAGATACCCTTGCCGGTTTCCACGATGGTCGGGTCGCCGAGCTTGCCACTGGCGAAGTCCTTCAAGTGGGTGAAGGGGTGCAGTACCGCGCCGCGGTCTTGAGCTGCGATCAGATCTTGAGTTTGCTTGTCCATGATGGGTCTCCTGAGATTAAAGGCCGCCGGCGCAGATGTATTTGAGTTCCATGTATTCAGCCAAACCGTGCTTGGAGCCTTCCCGGCCGAGGCCGGATTGTTTCCAGCCGCCGAACGGAATCGGCGCACCGGTGAATTTAGGGGTGTTCAGCGCCACCATGCCGTATTCGAGGCGATCGGACATGCGCGCGGCGCGGCGCAGATCGTTGGTGTACACGTAGGCGGCGAGGCCGAACTCCGTGTTGTTAGCGCGACAAATCACTTCCTCTTCGGTATCGAACGGCAACACGGCAGCAACCGGACCGAAGGTTTCCTCAAAAGCGATGTCCATTGCGTCGGTTACGTCGGCAAGCACTGTCGGGGTGACGAAGCTGCTGCCCAGGGCGCAGTCCATACCACCGGTCACGACGCGCGCGCCGAGAGAGATCGCGTTGCCGATGTGATCGCGACATTTGTTGGCAACGGTCACACGAGTCATCGGGCCGATATCGACGTTTTCGGTCAGCCCATGGCCTACCTGCAGCTCGGCAGTGGCCTTGGCAAAAGCCGTGACAAAGGGTTCGTAGAGCGAGCGGTGAACATAGATGCGGTTCGCCGCCAGGCAGTCTTGGCCCGAAGTCGCAAACTTGGCACCGATACAGCCCGCCACCGCCTCTTCAAGGGAGGCGTCATCGAAAACGATGAAGGGAGCATGGCCACCGAGCTCCAGGGACACCTTCTTCACCGTGTCGGCAGACTGGCGCAGCAGAATGCGGCCGACTTCGGTCGAGCCGGTGAAGCTGAAGGCACGAACTTCGGGACGCTGCAGCAGCCGGGCCGACAGCTTCGGTGCGTCACCGGTCACAACCTGGAACACGCCTGCCGGGATGCCGGCCTCCTCGGCCAGTTTGGCCAGGGCGAGCGCAGACAAGGGAGTCTCTGGTGCCGGCTTGACCACCATGGTGCAGCCCGCCGCCAGTGCAGCTCCTGCCTTGCGGGTGATCATGGCGCAGGGGAAGTTCCAAGGAGTGATCGCGGCGGTCACACCAATTGGCTGCAGCTTGGTCATCAGTTGGCTGCCCGCGAGATGGCTGGGAATCGATTCGCCATAACTGCGCTCAGCTTCAGCAGCGAACCAGTCCAGGAAATTGGCACCATAAGCGATTTCGCCGAGGGACTCCTTGAAGGGCTTGCCTTGCTCGGCGGTCATAATGATCGCCAGATCGTAAGAATGCTCACGCGTCAAAGCTGCCCAGCGACGCAGCAGCGCGCCACGCTGAACCGGCGAAACATCACGCCAGGACTCGAACGCCTGAGCGGCTGCGTCTACAGCCTTATCGATCCAGGCTTCTTCGCAATGGGCGACCTGGGCGATGACTTCATCGGTAGCGGGATCAGTCACTGCCAAACAGGCTTCACCCTCAATCCATTGCCCATTTACATAGGCACGCTTTTCCAGGAGGTCTGGGCGGCGCAGCTTCTCGAGAGCTGCTCTTGCAAGGTTCTTCATTTTGTTGGCCTCGGCGTCAAGTTGACGTGTTTCTATGGAAGCCATTCTAGGAACCAGGGCGCGCCGCCATTCGGCGTTGTATAGGCCTTTTGCTCTGCGTTCCTGAGATATTTTCAGGATTACGTAGAAAAGCTGCGCGCAGCGCTGACATTGCATGGAAGAGCGGCAGCGGCGATTAGAAAGCGTGATGTGGAAGGACTTATCGACCGGAGGGCATTTCTTGGATCTGCGCTGCGCCTTGCATTGCACAAGGCCAATCAATCAGTCTGGCTAGACGTAAGACATTCCCGCGTTATCGCCCTACTCCTGCCGAACAGGCCCGACTATAGCCCCTAGCCAGGGTTTCGACGCATTGTCAGGCATGCGTGGTGAAACAGGAGCGGTCATTTGACTGACCGCTCCGCAATGACTTAGAGCTGACCTGACAGCTCGGCCGCCATCCTGGCGGTCGTCGAGGTTCGGCAGTAGCCACCGAATGCGGCGAGGGCATTCTCATGGCGCGCCTCGGTATAGCTTGCGCACGCATCAGATACACAGACCATGAAGTAGCCCCTGTCGGCACCGTCACGAACGGCCATGTCGATGCATTGGTCAGTCAGCACTCCAACCACCACAACGGCTTCAACACCAAGGTTGCGCAGCACGTAGTCAAGGTTGGTGGAATTGAAAACGCCGGAGGAAGTTTTGGGCAGTACGATGTCGTCCTCTCCCGGAGCAATCTCGTCGACAACCTTGCCTCCCCATGCCCCCTTCGGCACCAGCAGACCGGACAGTTTGTGGTCCAGAGAGCGATCGCGGCCATCGCGCGTCAGGCTTTCAATAACGGTGTAGATCACCTCACTGCCCGCTTCCCTGGCCGTCTGAATCAGGGTCTTAATTCGGGGTACAACCTCGTTCATGACCCGGTTGTAGTATTCGGGTTGGGTTTCCTGGATGTAGGGCGAAACTTCCGCATTCTGTACATCCACGATCAGCAGCGCAGTGCGCTGAGGGTTAACCAGGGTTTCGCGGGTCATGCCCACCGGATCTACTCGTTTCATTGCAACGATTCCTCTTGTTCGCATTACGGGGATTTTCAGGTTTCTCGCAAGGCTTCTGCTGGTGTAGCGGAAGCCCGAATGTTCTCGAGGCGTCGCAGCCGATCGGCCGTGCTTGACTCGAGACGCTCTACAAGTCGTTTGGCCAAGAGCTCCACCTGTGCCATCGCGGGGACCAGTGAGTCGTAGGCCGAAGAAGACGCGATATCACTGGTCAGCACATGCCTAGCTTGCTCCGCAATTGGGGAAAGCCAGCGATCGGTAAAGAGGATGATCGTCACACCCTGCTGTTGGATGTGCTTGGCCAGCTTGATGGTGTCGTTTTGATAGCGACGAAAATCGAACAGCACAGCAACATCTCGCTTCTCCATGTCCAGCGACGCATCGAGGTCATGCACCCAATTACGGCCGAGAATTTCGACGTTGCCGCGAATCTCGCGAAGATGGGCATACAGATACTCCGCGAGCGGCTGACTGAAACGCCCGCCCCTGAGATAAATCCGTCGGCGTTGATCGGCGAGCAGGTCAACTGCCGCGCCCAGGTCTCTCATTTCTTCGATTGAACGCTCGACCATCTCGCCCAGTTCGGTTCCGAAATTGCTTTCAGCGCGGCTTCCAGCCTGATTCATCAGTGTCAGCGGCGACTCCAGCATCGACTCCAACTCCACAAGCCATGCGCGTTGGAACTCAGCAAAACCACCATAGCCCAGCTTCACGGCGAACCGGACAACAGTGGGAGCGCTCACATTTGCTCGCTCGGCAATCTGATGAACTGATTCCAGGGCGACCACAGGGCTGTTACCCGTTAGAAGGCGTACGAGCTTGCGCTCGCTAGGCGTAAGACTCGCGCTAGCAGCCTGGATCTGACGTTTGATGCCTGCTGTGTCCACGGTACCTCCCGTATCTGTTCTGCACCGATAGTCGCCAATTGCGATGCTCTGAGCCGTCCCTGTTGCGGTGCTCATTCATGACTGCTAATGTAACATCAGTTTCAGAAATTCATCAACACGACAAAAATGAAACGAATGTCACCATCGCCATGAACCATGAGTTTCCATGCTGAAACAAGAAAGCCGTCAGCATCTGTAACGGTCGTTACAAGCGCGAGCTGGCTGCCATCACGGCGGACGCCCGCATCTGAGAGAGTGAAAAGACGATGCAAAACAATAAGATGAGCCCCACCCTTACCCATTTCATCAGCCAGGACTACTCCGGGATCACACGCGCCAGGACGTTCCCTGAGCATCGGCTCGCGTCCAACCTGAAGAAGGGACTCTGCTGGACGCCAGCCAACTTGGCCCTGAACCCCTTTGGCAGCATCGTTGAAAACGAATGGGGCTCACTAGGCGACCTGATCATGATGCCCGACGCCGATAGCGAGGTCCGTGTATCCGGAGAGGGCTCAATCAGCCCGCTGCACTACTTCCACTGCGATTTCCTGAACATGGATGGCAGCCCTTGGGATGCCTGCCCGCGGCAGTATCTGAAGCGTCAGATAGCAGTGCTCTCTGAAATGGGAATCAAGGCCATCGCGTCTTTCGAGCACGAGTTCATGCTCACTGATATCGAGGAGCCTGCTGCTTGTTTCTCGTTGGCCGCTTCGCGGACTGAAGAAGCGCTGTGCACCGCGATTACCGCAGCGTTGATCGAAGCGAACGTCGACCCGGAGATGTGCATTCCGGAGTACGCGGCCCGACAGTATGAGGTCACTTGTAGCCCTGCCGAGGCTCTGAAGGCAGCCGACCGAGCCGTCAACGTTCGTGAGGTGGTAAGGGAAATTTGCCGACGGCAAAACCGCACAGTGTCGTTCTCCCCAGTTAGCTCGCTAAATCCCGGCACCAATGGTGTTCATGTACATGTCTCGCTTTGGAGCGAAAGCGACGAACCGCTGACCTACGACCCGAGCCGTCCTGGCCAATTGTCCGAACTGGCCAGCCGCTTCAGCGCCGGCATCCTCGCGCACATGACTGCCTTGACTGCCCTGACCGCACCTGGCGTTGTGTCCTACCAGCGGCTTCGTCCGAACAGCTGGAGTGCCGCCTACGCCTGCATCGGCCAGCAAAACCGCGAAGCCTCAATCCGAATTGCTCCGATTACTCACCTCAACGACAGCGATGCGGCCAAGCAGGCCAATATCGAGTACCGCGCTGCCGACGCCCTGGCCTCTCCCCACCTCGTGCTTGGGGCAATTCTCGCTGCGGGTATTGATGGCATTAAGCGCAAGCTTGAAATGCCCGCCCTTGTCACCACGAACCCGGCCTCGATTCCCTCCACTGACCACGCGCGTTACGGCCTGCGCGCGCTGCCGGTGAACCTTGAAAGCGCCCTCCAGGAACTCGATCGAGACGAAGTAATCACGGCCAGCCTTGGGCCGGCTCTGCTCAATTGTTATCGGGCAATAAAGCAGAGCGAAATCAAGGAGATGGATAACAAGGAAGAGAAAGTCGTTCGCGATCTTTATGCCGCTGTCTACTAAACCATAAAAGCCCACAGGGAACGGTTCTCATCGTTCCCTTTGTTGAGGAGCAAAAGACATGCAAGCCCCGAGTAATGACGTTGGACTCAAGCGCACCCTGACTGTGCGCGACATGGTTATCTACGGAATGATCTTCATGATCCCCATCGCTCCGATGGGTATATATGGCTACATCGTTAGCGAAGCGAAGGGCATGGCCACTATGGCCTACCTCGTCGGGATGATCGCCATGCTCTTCACCGCGCTGAGCTACGCCAGGATGTCATCAACCTGTCCCAAAGCAGGATCCATATACGCCTATGCGAGTCACGCGTTAGGCCAGCGAATTGGCTTCCTGATCGGCTGGGTAGTGTTGCTGGACTACATCCTCATTCCGGCGCTGTGTTACATCGTGGCGGCGTTGGCACTGGAGTCTGTGACCGGCTTCTCGAAATGGCTTTGGCTCGTCGCATTCATTGCCTTCAATACGGCGATAAACATCCGTGGGATCCATATCACCGCGCGTACCAATGACATCTTTGCCATTTGCCTTATGGCGGTGCTGGTCTGGTTTGTGACCTTGGGTTTGTACATGGTTTTCGGAGGCCACGTTGGTGAACCCTCGATTGCACCTCTTTACAACAAGGAGACCTTTAGTCCGGGATTGATCATGAGCGCGGTCTCCATTGCGGCTCTGAGCTTCTTGGGATTCGATGCCATCAGCACACTGGCGGAGGAAAACGCTGGCAAGGCGAGCGACGTAGGCAAGGCAACCATCATCGTTCTTTTCCTGATGGGTGGCCTATTCATTGTCCAGACTTGGGTTGCGGGGATGGCATGGCCGGACTTCGGGGCGCTTGCCGAAGATAAGGACAACGCTTTCTATACTGTCGCCTATGCCGTTGGCGGCACCCCGCTCAAAGTAGCGTGCGCGGTCGCGACTGCTGTTTCCTGGGGATTCTCTTGTGCACTAGTGGCGCAGACGGCTATTTCGCGGATCCTGCTGAGCATGGCTCGTGATGGGCAACTGCCGAGCGCACTTGCCAAGCTTCATCCGAAGTATCAAACCCCCTTTGTCAGCACACTCTTCGTCGCCGCCGTATCTCTGGCTGTAAGTGTTCTGTTCATGTCCGACGTCGGCTCACTGACCTCCCTGGTCAATTTCGGCGCGCTGACCGCCTTCTTCGCACTGCATCTCTGCGTGCTCAACCAGTTCATGGTTCGCACGCCTTCCGGCAAATGGGTCAAGGATGGCCTGGTCCCGTTGCTTGGCTTGGTGGTGATCGGATATGTCTGGCTGAGTCTTGATATGCATGCCTTGAAGATGGGCCTCGTCTGGCTGGGCCTCGGCGCTATCTATCTGGCGATCAACAGCCGGAAGCTTAAAAGTCTCCAATTTTCTTAAAACTGTCTAAAGGGACACACGGCGTCGGAAGACGCCGTGCCCAGGAGCTGATCCATGCAACAACGATCTCACGCTATTTCAGGTGTATCGCTCGGCACGAGCAGGGAAGTACACAGCTTCCATTTTGGAAAGCAGACTGGCCGTAAGGCCTACATCCAGGCCGGGTTGCATGCAAGCGAACTGCCCGGGATGCTGGTCAGTCATTACCTCCGGGAACTCCTTCAGCAGGAGGAAGAAACAGGTAATCTGATCGGTGAAGTTGTCCTCGTGCCCATCGCCAACCCCATTGGCCTGGATCAAACCGTTCTCACCTATCAGATGGGGCGATTCGACTTGTACACCGGGGAAAATTTCAACCGCTACTTCCCGGACCTTTCCACAACGGTGGCTAACCAACTCAAGGGCCAGCTTACCGAGGATGGTTCGACAAACGTGTCCTTGGCGCGGGACGTGCTAAAGCGTCATGTGGACAGCCTTGAGCCTGTGCGGCACGTAGACGCCCTCAGGAAGATCCTTCTCAGCTTGTCGTGCGATGCCGATGTCGTGCTCGATCTCCATTGCGACTGCGAGTCGGTGCTGCATCTCTATACCCATCCTGACAACCTTGATGAGGTGATGCCGCTGTCCGCACTCATGGGCGCTCAGGTAACCTTGTATGCATCCGAGCAGGGAAACAGTCCTTTTGACGAGGTCAGCGTGAGCTTCTGGTCGAAGTTGCAGAAGCTGTTACCCGAGCACCCAATCCCGACTCCCACCATCAGCACCGCAGTCGAATTGCGAGGCCAGCTGGACGTGAGCCATCGTCAAGCCAAGGAAGACGCCGAGCGAATCGTTGATTATCTCAGGCTCCAAGGAGTGCTGGAGGGGAAGGAGCAGGTGTATGTGCCGCAGGTCTATCACAATGCGACACCTCTCGACGGCACGGAAGTACTCTTCTCCGATCGCCCTGGAGTGATTGTTTACCTGGCTCAATGCGGCGATCTACTGGAGCCTGGAGATGCTGTTGTGGATGTCGTCGACCCCGTTACCGGGGAAACCAGTAGGCACCATGCTGGCGTCAAAGGTGTGTTCTTCGCGAGGCAGAATCGCCGCTATGCCATGGCGGGTATGGATCTCGCCTATATCGCAGGGGAGCATTCCCTCAGAAGCGGGCAACTGCTGTCGGCCTGATTGATAACTGAATGGCGAGACCAGGCCGCTGCATGGTCTCGCCGTTGTTACGTCAGTCTGTCTTCAGGATACGCGGGTTGGAATTGCCCCAAACGGTGTAAAGGTCAGCGAGGAGGGCGCCGTTGAAGTCTTCAAGCTCAGCTTGCGTGATTTCTGCGCTCCTTGCTTGCCGAAAAGCACCACCTCATCCCCGGGTTTCACCCCACCCTTCACGTCGGTGACATCGACCATGACGGTATTCATGGAGATCTTCCCGACGGTGGGAACTCGCTGACCATTGATCAGCACATAGGACTTGTTCGTGAAGGCCCGGCGATAGCCATCCGAATATCCAACAGGCACATTTGCCAGCAACGAGTCGCGCTTGAGGATGAAGGTGCGATCGTAGCCAACGGTATTCCCAGCCGGGTAAGGATTGACTGATGCAACCGTGGCTTTGAAGAACAGCACACGCTTAAATTCCTGGCTGTTCTCGACCGGATCGCCATACAGCAGGTTGCCCGGTCGAACCATGTCGAGCCAGGCCTCCGGCACATTCTGGATCGCGAAGGATGCGGCGCAATGGAGAATCAGCTTGGATCGGTCAAGGTGGGCGTTATCTATTAACCATTGAGATTGCTGCTTGAAGGCATCCAGCCCCTTGAGCACATCGTCGCGATCCTCCACGGCAAAGTGGGTCATGATCCCAACGACCTCCAGCCCCTTCTGTGAAACGAGAGCAAGCGAATCCTTCTTGCCGTTGTCCGTGCCCATCTCAAGGCCGTTGCGGCTTATTCCTGAAGAGTTCAGGCCAACGTGAACTCGCAACGTCTTGCCATGCTTTGCCGCAATTTCACCAGCCTTCCGCGCGAACTCCAGCCCCCCTACCAACTCTTCGACGTCATACTGCAGGGCATTTTCCACCTCGGCCAATGTAGCGGTCCGAACCCGCATCAGTCGCCCCGTGAAGCCTTTGGCCCTCACGACCCGGGCTTCTTCGTTGCTTGCCACCGCGATACAAGGAACCTTCATTGCGATTGCTGATGGGACGAGCAAAGCAATGCCATGGCCATAAGCGTCGGCCTTCATGACGTCACAAATCTGACTCTTCCCCTGCAGCTTTGTCTGGAGCGCTTTAATGTTACTTTCAAATGCCGCTTTGTTGATTTCCACCCATGCATTAGTGGCGTGAACTTGCTCGATATACGGAAGGTTTGACGTTTCCGCCGAGAGTGGCGGAGCGGCCTGAACCGCATTGAAAAAAGCCATTGGAATGGCGAGCGCCAGAATTGAACGAGAGAAATTGGTCATTAGCACAACTTCCTTTTTGGTCGTATTGACTTAAATGAGGCAATGTAAGTAGCGCAGAGCTCCACATAGCGACAGCTCATTGTAAAAACATGGACAACCACCTGGGACGTTTCCCTTCAGTTTAAACTGAAAGGATAAACCCTAATGAACAAGATATTATTCGCCTGTAATTTTATTGAGGGCAGGCACCCTCATCTGGAGGGGGCGTGAAAATTACTGAGCCAATGCATTGATGAGAGGCCGTCTGCGAGCAAAGCTCCTCAATGTCTCCGGGGAGAACCTGAAAGAGCCCAGGACTAAACCCACAACTAGTGCTCAACCTAGCAATTGCGAGAACTGAAATAGAGCAGACTCTCGAAGTTACAGCGATCAAAGGGCTTCCGCGCAGAACGGATGCTCCAAGATGCTGTACGAGATCAGAGAATGGTGTGATTGAATCTATTGCAACTACCGAAGGAGAAACGGCGGAAGAAGCTGCAGAACTAGGAGAAGTAACTCGAGATAGGCAATCCAGATGTTGGATGGCATCAAGAATTTGATCCCTATGGCCGGATGGTTGCCCTCCTAGCTCAGCTTCAGCTATTAACGCCAAGTCTGCAAGGTGGGTTTTCATTTCGGATGCTAGCTGATAGAGGACTAAAAGCCGCTCCTCAGCATCAATCAGCCGCCAATCATGGCTTGCGCGAAGAGCTGCTGCGACCGCAGCCTCCATCCAAGCACCATCGGAACGGGAAACTCGAGCGATCTCACGCCCAGAGTTCGGTTCAAGCACAGACAACTGATGTTCGCTATCGAACCAACAGCCAAACACATGAAGCTTATTGGTCAGTATACTTGAGTTACTAAGCGAACCGGCGACACTAGAAAGATTCCGCATAAAAACGTCCTAGCACAACCCCGTTTCTTCCGACTATACGGAGAGCGCCAAGCGGTAAACCTGCGCTTCCAGGCTATATCAGCATAAAATCTGCAAAATCTGAGATAGAGACGAAGCGGGAAAGCTACTTAACTTCCACCGCGCCAGGAATCGGTATGGCAAACCCCGCCTTCACACGATCCATGACCACCATCGTTTTAAACCATTTAATATTTGAATTATTGTAGAAAAATTGCCTGGTAAACTGCTCGTAGTCCTCAATACACTTTGCCGTTATGAGCAGAACAAAGTCAGCATCACCCGTAACGTAGTAGCCACTCATAATTTCAGGGGTGCTTCGGATTGACTGCTTAAACTTGTCGATAATGTCGGCGCGCTCACGTTCCAAGGAAACCAGCACGAGCATCATTACATCCCGACCAACTGCCTTAGGATTGATTACAGACACATCTGCCTGAATTACGCCTTCTGACCTGAGACGCTTCAATCTACGCTGCACGCCGGTACTGGAAAGCCCTACCCGCTCTCCCAGCTCTTCGCTAGAGGTACGGTTATTTCGCTGCATTTCATCCAGCAGCTTCGCATCGATTCGATCCAGATCCATGCTAATTACCCTACTAAGGTGCCAACCATTAATTTTAGGTGCTTACAAAAAAACAGGAGGCCATTGTGCAGGCCTCCGGTTCCTGTTTGGATACGTTGACTTTGCTAATGTGCAGCAATGCCAGGCTGAAGCACCTTGCCCAGGAAGGATTGAACTCTGGGGTTTCCGCAATTTCCGAAGAACTCCCTCGGGGGGAGATCTTCTTCAATTTTTCCTTGGCTGAAGAAGATTACGCGGTCCGCGACCTCACTAGCAAAGCCCATCTCATGGGTCACAATCAGCATGGTCATGCCGCTGGCGGCCAACTCCTTCATGACATCCAGGACTTCCGTCACCATTTCCGGATCCAGTGCAGAGGTCGGCTCATCGAAGAGCAGAACCCGAGGCTCCATTGCCAAGGCTCTGGCGATCGCCACTCGTTGCTGCTGACCGCCGGAAAGCATCGATGGGTATTTGTGCGAGTGATCGGCCATTCCAACGCGTGTGAGCAGTGTAAGGGCGATTTCCTCAGCTTTTGCCTTCGATAGCCCCTGAATCGCCCCTAGGTCAGATCGTGCAACGCCTTATCCAATGGCGCTGAGATTCGCATATCGGAAAAGGTGACCGAGAGCCCACCCCGCTCCGGTGTACAGCACATCGCCCCAACGAAGTAGCGCTCCCCGATTGGGAAAGAGCACAGTCGAAGCAACGGCCATTGCCGACCGTCCGTGGAATACTGCAGTCGCAGCGCGCCCCCTTTCAGGGTCAGGCGAAGCCAAAAGCACCGCGCGTTTCCAGGGAAGACTCCCGGCACCCAGTCGGAGAAAGGATTGGTCAGCACGCTGCTGATCATCGGTTGTGAATCGTTGAACTCGATCGACGCTTTCAGCCAGCATTGCTCGTCCAAAGCAAGCATCAAACCGGCCTGATCGTACAACGCGGAAAAGTCCCCCTCGACTTTGACCTCAAAGGTAAAGTCTCCGCCGACGTCACATCCATAGACATGTCCATTATGACGACAGAATCCGTACCAGGTTTCCCGCCAGAAATCAGTGTTGGCATCGGTAGTCACAACCACCTGGGACTCATTCAGTCGCCAAGTTGCAGGTTCGTTCAGCCAGCGCCATTGAATCACATCAGTCATTACGAACCATTTCGTCTCTATTGAGGGGCATAAATCGACGTACCTAATGGCTTCAGTAATCACCACAAGCCTAGAAGTTCAAACGCCAAACGTAAGGGCTTGTACTGGCTACCGGCGGGCGGCCAGTACAAGCATGTGCCTAGGAATTGGATGCACGCCTTAGCGAGCCGGGATACTCCTAACAGCAGCAGCCACATCGGCGTCGCGTACCAAGGACGTGTTCACGGACTGGTCAAAGCGGGCGCTTTTCCGCATTGCATTCGCAACCTCGACCGCATCGCCTTCGGGAGCCGTGGAGTTGCGATGAGGCTTGGCGATGTACATGTAGAGCAAGCCGGTTACCACTACGACCGACAAACCCACAAGCGCGATCCAGCGATCCAGCAGACCCAGGCTCTCATTGCTGGACGGTAGTGAAAGAATCACGCAGGCAAAGATGCCGTAGGCCAAAGCTCCAAGGTTGACGATCCATCCCCAGCGTCCCAGAGAGAAAGCACCCGCCGGCTTCCAACCCTTCATCCGTGCCCGCAGGGCAGCAAATACCACCATCTGGAAGGCCAGGTAACCCGCGAGCATCTGCCCGCCTGCCACGCGATAGAGGGAGTCGGGCACCAGGTACACGAAGAGCAGCAGCAGTGCAGAGAGCGCGTTGACGCCGACCAGTGCGCACACCGGAACATGCCCTTTCTTCGAGAGCTTGGCGAAGATGTGAGAGCCAGGGAACATGTTGTCGCGAGCAAAGGAGTAAACCAGGCGACTGGAGGATGCTTGCTGCCCCATCACGCAAGCCAGGAACGACGTAAGTGCGATGACGAGGAAGATCTTCGTGCCGATGAATCCGATGGAGTCATTCAGGATTGTGGGAATCGGATCAGCAACGTTCCCATTCACGATCTCGACCAGGTTGGGCGCAGCCAGAACGTATCCAGCGAAAGACAGCAGTGCCGAGCTGCAACCAACGACGACCGTCAGGATCATTGCACGTGGAATCCGGCGCCCCGGGTTGGGCACTTCCTCAGCCACCTCACCGCAGGCTTCAAAGCCGTAGACCATAAAGATGCCAACCAGCGATGCGCCAACGAACGCAGTCCAATAGTCGCCCTCGAGAGCCGTACCCATGGTGTCGAAGAACACGGAGAAATCGTTATGGCGCTCGAACACGAGCAGATATAGGCCAATGGCGATTACGCCAATGAGCTCTGCCGCCAAGCCCGCACTGGCGATTCGTGAAAGCGTCTTTGTGCCCGTCATGTTCAACAGAAGGCCAACAAGCAGCATTGCACCGGCGATCAACGCACTCAATCCAGGAGTGACGGGTACTCCAACACTATCCCTGGTTCCGGTGAACAAGTTTGCCACGAAGCTCGAACCGAACATTGCTGTTGTAGCGATAGCGACGATTACGCAGGCCAGATAAATCCAGGAAAGTATCCACGCATACTGCCCATTCCAAAGCCGCCGCGCCCACTGATACAACCCACCGGCAATGGGAAACTGCGCCACAATTTCACCAAAGACTAAAGCCACTAGCAGTTGACCGGCCCCGACGATGAGGATCCAGAACATCGACGGCGGACCTGCAGTTGCCAGCCCTTGCGCAAGCATCGCAACAACGCTGACTAACGGTGAGAGGTAAAGGAAGCCTAATGCCAGGTTCGACCAGAGCGACATCGAACGATCGAAATTCTGTTCGTAACCTAGAGATTTCAGGTGTTCCGCATCGGAGGTATCAGTTGCGTTGCGCACGTTGCACTCCTTGGAGCTAATTGTTCTTGTAGTGACTCTTCAATGCCGCTGTGGAGTCGCTGTGGAGTCAAACGCACGACGAATCCCGTTCGTAGCCGCATGGCTACGAAGTCCCTCGACAAAACCGCTTTAGTCCTTTGACGCCACCGAAGTAGGAAATGCCGTTACAAGCAGAGAGGTAATCTCATAAAGCAAGCGATTGGCTGTTTCTGAAAAGCTTCGCGACAAACAGAATCAGCAAAATGAGTGCCATTCCAAAAAAATCTTTTAAAGCCATGATTTATAAGGGCTTATTTGAGAAATGGATCGCCGTTCACCGACACTATCTCAGTCTTGCTACCAGTTCGCGCTCAAGACTGAGAAAGGTCTCATAGATGTATCGTCAAGGGCGTTTCGGTCAAGCACAAAAAAGCCTCCCGAGGGGGAGGCTTTGAGGGCAAGTGCATCTGCAAGCCAGAGGGGCTCTATTTACACCCTGAAGCTTCCCATGAGGCGCTGCTGCTGATTCGCCAAGTCGGTTAACGACTGGCTGATTTGTGCAGAATCCTTCGATTGGGTCGCCAGTAGTTCCGTGACATCCCTGATGGCAGATACGTTCCGATTGACCTCTTCGGACACGGCACTTTGCTCCTCAGCTGCGCTGGCAATCTGCAGATTCATCTCGCCGATCACTTCGATGGCCTTATTGATTTTCTGAAGGGCGTTGACTGCCTGGTCTACCTGCTGGACGCTGGTGTCGGCCTGGGCGTGATTTGCCTGAATCGTCAGCACGACGTTTCGGGTCCCGTGCTGGAGGTTTTGGATGACGCCCTGAATCTCTTCCACGGAATCCTGCGTCCGCTTAGCCAGGTGGCGCACCTCATCGGCCACAACGGCGAATCCTCGGCCGGACTCACCAGCGCGAGCAGCTTCGATTGCGGCGTTTAGCGCCAACAGGTTGGTCTGCTCAGCGACGGAACGAATCACCACAAGCACCTTACCGATCTGCACACTGCTTTCAGCCAACTGACCGACCTCAAGCATGGCGAGATTCATCTCACTCGCGAGCTTGTTGATACTGTGGGTGGTTCGCTCAATAGTTTGCATGCCTTCCCGCACAGCCTCATCGACGCGCTGCGCCGCATCAGCAGCCAGTGCAGCATTCCGGGCAACATCTTGCGAAGTGGCGCTCATCTCTTGCGCCGCTGTTGCTACCTGTTCAATCTCCTTGAATTGCTGCTGCATCCCGCCGCTGGTATCGCTAGCAATGCTCGCAGCCTGATCAGCCGTACGGCGAGTGTTATCAACGGACTCACTCACTTCGGAAATGATTGGCTGTAGCTTGTCCAGGAAGCGGTTGAACCAATCTGCCATCTGCCCTATCTCATCTCGCCCATCGTGTACCAAGCGCTTTGTGAGATCCCCCTCACCACTTGCAATGTCCTTGAGCATTTCGACCACGTTCAAAATCGGACGGGCAATGCTTGCAGCCATGAACCAGATCAGGGCCAAGCCCATCATTGCTCCTACTGCACCCACGATCAGTTGGATCCGTGTCGCGGCGCTGTTTGCCTCGTCTAGGTTTTTGCGCATCTCCTCCACTTGAGCCATCAGGACTGAAGTCGGGACTTGAATCACCACACTCCAATGCGGAGTACCTAGAAGTGGCGAGAACGGCGCGACAACTGTAATCTCGCCGTCCATTTCGATATGGCTGACAGCCTCGGCCTGACTCCGGTTGAGAATCTCACTAGCGAGTTTGGGCAACGTGGCCGTCAGCAATTTGCCCAGCGAATCCCTATCGCCACTGCGCGCTGCCACAGCACCATCGGCGCTGATGAAACTCATCTGAACACGACCACCGTACAGGCTATTACTTGAGGCCTGCACCACTTCCTGGAGACTACTCAACGCAAGGTCGATGCTCATCACAGCAATTACACGCCCATCCTCCAACAATGGGATGGAGATGGTGGACATCAAGACATCGACACCTTGCAAGGTGGTATACGTGTAGGGATTAATTACACATAGCCGCTTGGAGTCCCGAGCACAGCGGTACCAGTAAGTCGACGCCTGGCCATCGTCCGCCATCTCATCCTCCGGCATCGCGTAGCCTTTCAGCTGCGTCGTCGCATAAGAAGCGAATCGGCCTGTTTCGTTGCCTGCTCCAACCCCGAGCCCAACGAATCGGTCGTCCTGGCCATCAAGCGAATTCGGTTCGAATGCCACGCCGACACCGAGTACTCCGGGGTTCGCTGCAACCTGCTCCTGCATCAAGTTGAAGATGTCCTTGCGCACCTCTGCTGGATCCCCTCCCCTGCTCTGCGCATGCTTTTTCATGAATAGGATTTGCCTCGCCAATGCCTCACCAAAGATCGCGCTTTCACTGAAGCGCTTCGCAATGGCCTGAGCCTCAGCCTCACCCACCTTGTACAAATGCTGAAGAGACTGATGCTGCAGGGCTGCTGAGCTGGTTTGGTCTATCGCCTTCGATATCCCCTGGATACGGAAGATCGAAACCCCCACGAGCACCGCAAGAACAGCCAGCATGCATAGTCCAGCCAGCACCGTGATTTTTGTTTTTATCGATAGCTTTGACAGGTACATCTTCTCTCCTTGAGGCGTTGGTCTTTGGTTGACTGCGCAAGACTCGAGTCAACCCAGTGGTGCGAAGTACTCGGTACGAGTCGATCGCGGATGACGATCTTCGGAAATAAAAAGGCCGTGGATCACCTCAAGCGATCCACGGCCCCGGACAGACATTGAGGGCCTCATGCCGACATCAATCGATCCTCAATGCGTCCGTACAACTCGTTGATTCATTTAGCCATTGCTGGGGAAGGCGAATTGGGCGGCCTCATGGCTGGCACGCTTGGGCCAGCGCTGGGTGATGGCTTTCTTGCGGGTGTAGAAGCGCACGCCGTCCGGACCGTAGGCGTGCAGGTCGCCGAACAGCGAGCGCTTCCAGCCGCCGAAGCTGTGGTAGCTGACTGGCACCGGCAGCGGCACGTTGACGCCAACCATGCCCACTTCGATTTCGTCGCAGAACAGTCGGGCGGACTCACCGTCGCGGGTGAAGATGCAGGTGCCGTTGCCGTACTCGTGGTCGTTGATCAGCTGCATGGCCTGTTCCAGGCTGCCGACGCGGACGATGCAGAGCACCGGGCCGAAGATTTCTTCCTGGTAGATGCGCATGTCGGCGGTGACGTTATCGAACAGGGTGCCGCCGACGAAGTAACCGTCTTCATGGCCGGCCATGCGGTAGCCGCGACCGTCCACCACCAGCTTGGCACCGGCCGCCACGCCGTCGTCGATGTAGCCGACCACCTTGTCGCGGGCGGCGGCGGTGACCAGCGGGCCCATGTCCAGGCCGCAGTTGGTGCCGGCGCCGATCTTCAGGCCCTTGATCTGCGGGACGATCTTGTCCACCAGCGCGTCGGCGATTTGGTCGCCCACGCACACGGCCACGGAGATGGCCATGCAGCGCTCGCCGCAGGAACCGTAGGCGGCGCCCATCAGCGCGCTGACCGCGTTGTCGAGGTCGGCGTCGGGCATCAGCACGGCGTGGTTCTTCGCGCCGCCCAGGGCCTGCACGCGCTTACCGCGCTTGGTGCCTTCGGCATAGATGTATTCGGCGATCGGGGTGGAGCCGACGAAGCTGAGGGCTTTGACTTCCGGCGCCTCGATCAGCGCGTCCACCGCTTCCTTGTCGCCGTTGACCACATTCAGCACGCCCTTGGGCAGGCCGGCCTGGTGGAACAGCTCGGCGATCAGCAGGGTCGAGCTCGGGTCACGCTCGGACGGCTTCAAGATGAAGGTGTTGCCGCAGGCGATGGCCAGCGGGTACATCCACAGCGGCACCATGGCCGGGAAGTTGAACGGGGTGATGCCGGCGACTACGCCCAGCGGCTGGAAGTCGCTCCAGGCGTCGATGTTCGGGCCGACGTTGCGGGTGTACTCGCCCTTGAGGATTTCCGGGGCGGCGCAGGCGTACTCGACGTTCTCGATGCCGCGCTTCAGCTCGCCGGCGGCGTCTTCCAGGGTCTTGCCGTGCTCTTCGGCGATCAGCTTGGAAATCACCGCTTCGTTGGCTTCCAGCAGTTGCTTGAAGCGGAACAGCACCTGGGCGCGCTTGGCCGGCGGGGTGTTGCGCCAGGCCGGGAAGGCGGCCTGGGCGGCGTCGATGGCCTGCTGGATGGTGGCACGGCTGGCCAAGCCGACCTTGCGGTGGGCTTCGCCGGTGGACGGGTTGAACACGTCTGCGCTGCGCTCATCCAGGGAAATGCGCTCGCCGTTGATCAGATGCGGAATTAGCGACATGGGGGAATCCAAAGCTGAATAATTGATGAGCAGAACGTGTGCTATTACAAACCTAAGCCTTTACTGCGGCCTGCAAGGAAATCTCGACGAGAATGCCTTCATTCGCCAAGTTGGCCTCAACCGTCGCACGCGCTGGCAGAGCATCATGGGGAATCCACTCTTTCCACACCGAGTTCATAGCATCGAAATCTTTGACCACATGCTTGAGCCAGATCTGAGCGAACAAAATGTGAGACTTATCCGAACCAGCTTCGGCCAGAAGTTCGTCCACACGCGCCAAAACCTCCGCCGTTTGACCAGCAACATCCCTGGTGACGTCCCTGGGAACTTGCCCGGTAATGTAAACGATACCGTTGTGCACCAAGGCATGACTGAGACGACCGGGAAGAGCCTGGAAACGTTGAATAGACATTGTCTTAACCTCGAAGCTTAAGTGAAATACGACAAGCGTATTGATGCGCCTGACAGTAAAAAATCGAGTACTGACATGACATTTGCCACGTACGAATAGCGAAACAGTTACCGTTGCTGGCTCACCCTATACAACACGACGCAACCCTCCATAATCAAAACTAATACAGCCGCCCAAATGGCGATATAAGTCGGCCATTGAGAGCGAGTAATAGTTTCTCCGAGCAGCAGCGATGCAAGGACGAGCAACACTGGCTCGACGTAGGAAAGCAGACCGAATACCGTCAAGTTCAATCTGGGTGCAGACAGCGCCCAGAATGCGAGGGCGGAAGCACTGAGCGCCCCCAAGCCCAGGATCAACAATGGCAGAGTTAGGGAAGTGCTTGAGTCATGAAGCACCACTCCGCCTTTGATTACGAATAAGAAACTGATCGGCAAACTGAAGCTCATGTCGAACCACAGACCGCCCAAGTTGTTGGTACCAATCACACGACGAAGATAGAAATACAACGGGTAGCCAAGACATACGACAAATGCCGGCCAAGAGATATCCTCGGCGATGGCAATCTCGTTGATGACCCCTATCCCGGCAAGAATGCATGCAATGAACTGAGGCTTGCTGATGGGTTCCTTGAAAGCCAGCCGACCAACAATTGCCGCCGTGATGGGCAGCAAAAAATAGCCCAACGACACATCCAGGGCATAACCATTAACCGGGGCCCACATGAACAGCCACAACTGAATTCCAAGCAGAAACGCTGACATCAAACGCTTGGCCCAGAACAGGCTCTCGCAACGCAACCTGACTGCTATCGCTCTTACTTCATTCCAACTGCCAGTGGCGCATATAAACAAAGTCAAGCACGGCACTGTGAGAAGTGTCCGCCAGCCATATATTTCTTCGCCACCCAAGGACGTCAAAAAGCCGGTATAGGCATACATCAGTGCGAACAGTACCGATGCGAGGACGTTGAAGAGGACACCAACGGCGGCGCTAGAAATGGAGCTGGTTGCCATGTTCGTAGAGCTCTTTTCCAAGAGAATTAATGCGGAGCTGTCCGACTAATCGGTAGAACTGAGAGATAGATGCGCAGATTGGAGGAACACAAGGCACGGACAACCCTGCACCAGCTCAGAGTTGTCAATTGAATTGGACCTGTGAGCGCTCCAAGCTTTTCGTGACTAGGGCCCGTCCATGGACCCTATTAGACGGACCAATGCTTAGGCTTTGCACTCTGCCCACAGATAGGGCGCAACATTCTTCTGGTTCAAAGTCACACCCAGACCCACGTCGGACGGCACAACCAACTTGCCACCCTTGATGCGGTCTTCGAGCGGGTTCTCCAGCACCTGGACATACTTCGGCGAGTCAGGGAAGTACGGGTAGATCTCCAAGGTCATGAAGTTCGGCATGGTCACGCTCACCTGCAGGGTGGCCGCGGTGCACAGCATGCTTGCACAGTTATGCGGTGCGACACGCATGTTGTAAGCCTCGGCCATTGCCGCGATCTTCTTGGTCTCGGACAGGCCGCCGGTGTTGCCGACGTCCGGCTGGACAATGTCTACCACCTGCTTTTCGATCAGGCGACGGAAACCCTGGCGGGTGTACAGACGCTCGCCAGCAGCCATGGAGGTGTTGGTAGCGCCAGCGATCTTGGCCATTGCACCAACATCGAAGGCATCGCAAGGCTCTTCAATCCAGGTGATACCCAGGTCCTCATAGCGCTTGATCAGGCGGATGCTTTCATCAGTGGTAAGGCCACCGCTCAGGTCGATGTAAATCTCAACCTCAGAACCTGCCACTTCAACGAGCTTCTTCACACGCTGATAGGCCAGTTCCATGAATTCGCGATCGTGTGCACGACGGGTCACATGCCGCAGTCGACCCTTCGAGTCCTGAGTCGCCAGCGGATAGCACTTGAGAGCGCGATAACCGTCGGCGATCGGGCGCTCAGCGGCGTGGGCCCAGGAGTCGGCATCCAGGCAATGGTAGTTCCAGCCGTTGGCGTAGACGGGCACCTCATCGAAGACCTTGCCGCCGAAGAACTCGTATACCGGCAGATTCGTGGCCTTGCCCTTGATATCCCACAGCGCCTGCTCAATCGCACTGATACCCGAGAAGACGATGGCGCCACCGCCCTTGGCCCAGAAGGAATGGTCGTACATCTCGGTGAAAAGTTGCTCAATGCGGAACGGGTCTTGACCGACGATCAAGCGTTCGCAGAGGTCCTTGATCATCCCTGCTGCAGCGGTCGCACCCAGACCGTAGGCGATGGCAGCTTCGCCAATGCCGGTGATGCCTTCGTCGGTGGTGAGTTCGACGATGATCGGTTTGACGTAACCGCTCTCGACCAGGAAGACCTTTGCAGAAGTAATTTTCATGTTGAGTACTCCGTAGTTCCTCAGCTGACACATTGATTTGGTGCCGGATATCGCCATCGGCAGCCCGTTGGTGTGTAATGAAGATCAGGGAGCAGCACTCTCATTGTCAACAATCCAAAAACATCGCAAAGCATTGATTATGCTATATATTCATCTCTTATTTGAGTCTCATTCTTGCGATTGTAAACAGGGAATAACCTCCTGCGACCACAGCTTGAGACAGAACTGAAAAAGCTGAGAACACCCCCTCAGGAACTTGCATAAATTTCATGTTTGACGCATCAGAAGATCACTCAATTTCGGTGGCCCCGAATGAGTTTCAGCAGCAAGGATCGAGAAGAACGTCGGGCAGGCCGAATCAAATGAGTAAGCAATTCATCGAAAATCAGACCTTGGCCTCGAAGCGGCAGCCGGCTGATGAACAGGCAGTCCAGGTACTTCGAAAAGCAGTCCTGCAGGCAGAACTTGAACCGGGATCTCGCGTGACTGAGAACGGGCTGGCCGACCTGTTCGCGCTATCTCGCGGCGCTATCCGATCAGCACTTCACCACCTTTCCCAGGAAGGGCTGTTCTTGAAGATTCCGTACTGTGGCTGGGCAGTCATGCCGATATCATCGGCAGATGCCTGGGAGCTCTATACGCTGAGAGCGAACCTGGAAATGCTGGCAGCCTCGCTGGCCAGCCAGAACATGGACAGCAGCAGCTCCGCCGAGCTGCTGCGCGCATTTGAAGAGCTGGCCAACGCCTGCCGGAAACAGGACCGGACGCAAGTTGCCGAGGCCGACTTCAAGCTGCACAAAACGATCGTGACCCTATCGCGACACAAGCGTCTGCAGCAGCAATATCGCATCGTTCAGCAGCAGATCCGGGTCTATATCGCATCCAGCGATGCCCTCACGCCTGACTTCCAGACATTCATTGATCACCACCGCCCGATCGTGGATGCCATTCTGGCTAGGGATGCCGACCTGGCTGCAAAGCTCTCTTCAGAGCACAACCTCTCGGAAGGCAAGAAGTTGCATCGCCACTTGCTGACTTTGGAGTCCGCCCGAATTCAGGCATAACGACCATGCCGAGTGCAATTCGGACGCGCGCCGAAACGACTCAGAAAGGGATTAGGGGGAACTCTGAATAAACGGGATATCTAGCGCACACCCGCGTGATGCGACGCGTCACGAACGCCTCGACCTCAATGCCCCCAGGATTGTCTAGGATGTCGCAGATCCATCCAACAATCTCTGCGCAGTGGGACGGCCCCAAGCCTCGTGTAGTGATAGCAGCAGTACCAAATCGCAGATAGTCGGTTTCAGCGCCGTGACCAGGCCAGCTGCCAGACTCCATACATATCCCGCTTCGGCGAAGCACCTGTTCCACTCCTACCGACTGAGGCGGTCGCCCTGCCAATCCAACCAATACCGGACCGCCCTCGTCCAAACACGAAAGCAGTTCGTACCCCCGACAAGAAAACGCACCCGCGACGGCACGAACATTTTCCAGCACCTGGACCTGATAACTCTGAAAAGATGGAGACATCGCCTCCTTGAGAGACAGAGCTTTCGCGGCCAAGTTACCGGATGAGATTCGTAGGATAGGGTCCCGCTCAACCGCTGCAGCATCGAGCATCTGCTGCAACGGCCTGTTTGCCTTGGCGAGAATCATCCCCCCTTCAGGGCCGCGCAACGTGGAACCAGTCGATGCAATGGCGAGATCTACGAAAGGAAGCGGGCTCAAGCAAAGGCTCGCCGCTACCATTCCGGCGATGAGAGTGAAGTCCACTACCAGATAGGCCCTGGCTTTGTCCGCTATCGCGCGTAGCCTGAGATAGTCGATCCCCCGCCCAATACCTGCGACGCGGACCACTAGCAACCTCGGTCTCAGCAACTGCATCTTTCGCTCTAAAGCGTCGAGATCGAGACCCCGGGGATCGACCTCATCATGCAGGGAACAATTGAAGGCTGCCCCGGCCGTGACAAATTTGCCGGCTTGGAGGGCGTGACCATTGCCGACCCAACCCACGCTGAGAATGCCATCTCCCAGGTCCAGCAGAGCGTCGCAAATGGATGATATAGCCTGCTCTACGGACCCTGGTGTCACGCAGGCGTAATCAGCATTGAACAGTTGTCGAGCTCGATCTGCCGCCAGCGCTTCGAACTCGCATCTCCCCATGAGAGATAATCCGCTATCGAAGCTTCCCCCAAGCGCATCCAGGATCTGGGAGCTGACATGGTTGGCAGAAGCACGTAGATCCAGACAGCTTTCGACACGCCACGCCGCATCACTCAAGGCAGTGAACAGATCCTTGTCATAGGACCGAAGTCGGTTGAATCTGCTTTGCATGCTGCCCTCTGGTATTACGTACCCGTCCAAGGCGCCTCGACTCGCGGTTAGCTACCTCGGGAAATAATTCTTTCTCAGATCGCGGCGGCGGGGCCACCACCCCCGCCGAATCCGACCTCAGCATCAGCTGGCGATATTCAGCTCCACGGCTTGATGCAGCCCACGCCCTTTCCACAGCAGGCAGTGATTGCGCTCGGGATCGCTGAGGTTGATCGACTCGATGATGCCCACAAAGATGGTGTGAGAAAAACCATCGAAGCAATTGCCGACCTTGCAGACCATTCCGGCTGGAGCGTCCTTCAGGATCGGCACGGCGAAGTCTTCCAGATCCCAATCAGACTCGGAGAATCGGTCAGCCCCTTTGCTCTTGGTAAAGCGGTCTACTACATGCGCCTGTAGCGGGGACAACAGGTTCACACCGAAATAGCCGTTGTTGAGAATCGCATCGTGAGCCGAAGCCGACTTGTTGATGCACACAATTACGGACGGCGGCTCAGCGGACAGACTGCAGACCGCAGTCGCAATCAAGCCCACCGGCTTGTCGCCCTCGAAACTGGTAATGGCATTCACAGCGCCGGCAAACCGGCCCATTGCTTCACGGAATTCCTGAGTCAACATGGCAGATACCTCTCTGGTTTGAAGGGCTCGGCCCGAGCAGCACCTGCCGCCAGGGCCGAGAGGGTCACTGGTTAAGGCACGAGACGAATTTGGTGGTCAGATAGCCGTCGAGAGCTTCGATACCGCCCTCGGAGCCGTAACCCGAATCCCTGACGCCGCCGTAGGGTGTTTCAGCGAGTGCGAGGCCCAGGTGATTGATGGTGAGCATTCCCGAATCCACGCGACGGGAAAGGGTGTCCGCCACCGACTGAGTACGGGTCCATGCGTAGGAAGCCAGACCAAACGGCAGTCGGTTCGCCTCCTGCAAGGCCTCTTCGACTTCATCAAAAGAACGAACCAGGGCAACAGGGCCGAAAGGCTCTTCGTTCATGGCAGCCATTTCTGCAGTGACGCCGGTCAGCACAGTCGGCTCGAAGAAGTAACCTTCCTGATCAATACGATTACCGCCGGCCGCCACGTTGGCGCCCTTGGCAACGGCATCCTTCACCAGGCGCTCTACTGCCTGCAGGCGGCGCTCGTTGATCAACGGACCAACCTGGGTATCAGGTGCCAGGCCATCACCCACCTTCAGCGCGGACGCAGCCGACGAGAACATCTCGACAAACTGGTCATGAACACCGCGTTGAACGATGAAGCGGGTCGGCGAGATACAAACCTGGCCGGCGTTGCGGTACTTGAACGCGATGAGCGCTTGGCACGCCGCTTGAAGGTCTGCATCGTTGCAGATGATCACCGGAGCATGTCCACCCAGCTCCATAGTGACCCGCTTCATGTGGCTGCCAGCCAGGGCTGCCAGATGTTTACCAACAGGCACGGAACCGGTGAAGGACACTTTGCGAATGATCGGATGCGGAATGCAGTACGAGGAAATCTCGGCAGGAACCCCGTAGATCAGGCCAAGAGTACCCGCGGGAACGCCGGCGTCGGCAAAGCAGCGGAACATTGCAGCCGGAGCTGCCGGTGTCTCCTCCGGCCCTTTGATGATGATCGAGCAACCCGCGGCCAGTGCAGGGCCGACTTTGCGCAGAATCTGGCTGACAGGGAAGTTCCAAGGCGTGAACCCAATGCATGGCCCAACGGCTTCTTTGTTGGCGAGTTGGGTGACACCGGGCAGACGGGCCGGAATGATACGGCCGTAGGTGCGACGCGCTTCCTCTGCGAACCAGTCGATCAGGTCAGCGCCGGAGTTGACCTCCATGCGGGCTTCGGCCAGCGGCTTACCCTCTTCCAGGGTAATCAGCGTGGCGATTTCCTCAACGCGCTCACGGAGCAGCGTGGCGGCGCGACGCATGATTTTGCTGCGTTCAAATACGGAGACGTTCTGCCAAGCCTTGAAACCGGCCTGAGCGGCTTCAAGTACGTCATCAAGGTCCGCACGGCTTGCATGCGCAACGCTTCCGATGACCTTTCCGGTAGCCGGGTTGACGACATCTTCCCGGCGCCCTTCAGAGCCCTCTCGCCAAACCCCGTTGATGAACAAACTCACTGCTGGATAAGCCATGCTAACTCCTGCGCTTCTCATACTGGCTCTGCCAGTTGGTCGTTGGATTTGCATGCAGTCCAGGAATCACGGTCTGTTTACTACTCCGAAACCGTGGACCCTGAGCTGCTCGTTAGCCTGACTTCAGCAAGTTCGATGCCATAAAAAAAAATACTTTAAAATCAATTGCTTAATTTACACAAAAGGCAGGAATCTCAATATTGAGATGAGCTCGGGGCTGCTTTTTTCTCTTTTTCTCAAGCGCTGCGAAGGTCTCGCATGCTCAATACCGACGCGAGTCGCTCCCAAGCCATTGGCAGTTCGTTGCCCGACCAACCCTTTCCTGCGTTGGCGAATCACTGGCCCCATCTGCGAAAAAGGCGACCTCAAGGTCGCCTTTTTCGCTTCTGCCACATTGCTTATCGGATTGGTTGCCCGTGAATCTGCTGGTCCGCGTGGTACGAGGAACGTACCAGCGGGCCGGAAGCGACGTTCGAAAAGCCCATGGCGGCGCCCTGCTCGGCGAACCAGGCGAAGGTGTCCGGATGCACGAAGCGCTGCACCGGCAGGTGATTGCGCGAGGGTTGCAGGTACTGGCCGAGGGTCAGCATGTCGATCCCGTGCTCGCGCATGCGTTGCATCGTTTCGGTCACCTCGTCGTCCGTCTCGCCGAGGCCGAGCATCAGGCCGGACTTGGTCGACACCTGAGGCACGCGCTGCTTGAATTTCTCCAGCAGGTCCAGCGACCACTCGAAGTCCGAGCCTGGACGCGCTGCCTTGTACAGGCGCGGCACGGTTTCCAGGTTGTGGTTGAACACATCCGGCGGCTCCTGCTCGGTAATGGCCAGCGCCACGTCCATGCGCCCGCGGTAGTCCGGCACCAGGGTTTCCAGCTGGATGCCCGGGGACAGCTTGCGGATCTCCCGCAGGCAATCGACGAAGTGCTGGGCGCCGCCGTCGCGCAGATCGTCGCGGTCCACCGAGGTGATCACCACGTATTTGAGGCGCAGGTCGGCAATGGCCACGGCGAGGTTCTTCGGCTCGTCCGGGTCCAGCGGCTTCGGCCGGCCGTGGCCGACGTCGCAGAAGGGGCAGCGGCGGGTGCAGATGTCGCCCATGATCATGAAGGTGGCGGTGCCGCCGGAGAAGCACTCGCCCAGGTTCGGGCAGGCCGCCTCCTCGCAGACGCTGTGCAGCTTGTGCTTGCGCAACAGCTGCTTGATCCGCGCCACCTCCGGCGAGGCGGCGATGGGCACACGGATCCAGTCCGGTTTGCGAGGCACATCCTCGGTGGGAATGATCTTCACCGGGATGCGCGCGACCTTTTCGGCGCCGCGCAGTTTTACGCCGACCTCGACCCGCGCAGGCGTATTAGCTGTGTCATTAGTTTGCATGGTTCAGCCCCTGAAAAAGGAAGGCGGGGTTGGCCCCCCGCCTTGAATCCCCGGGCCGGCACAGTTGGCTTTCGGGGCAGACGAGGATCGATCAACCGCGGTAGTAGCGCTGCGGAACGAAGGGAGTCTTAGCCACCAGCATGGGGACTTGCTTGCCGCGCACAACGGCAAACACTTCCGAGCCCAATACATTGTGGGGCGCTTTCACATATCCCATCGCCAGCGGGCCACCGAGACTGGGGCCAAAACCACCACTCGTGACCTGACCAATTGCAGTGCCTTCGGCATCGACAATTTCCGCCCCTTCACGCACAGGGATACGCTCTTGCGGCAGCAAACCAACACGCTTGCTGACGAGTCCCTCCTGCTGCTGGGCAAAAATCATGTCGTCTCCCGGGAAACCACCGGCTCGCACACCATCTGCGCGACGTGCTTTGGAAATGGCCCAAGCAAGGCTAGCTTCGATAGGTGACGTGAATTGGTCCATGTCGTGGCCGTAAAGACACAGGCCGGCTTCCAAGCGCAGTGAATCGCGGGCGCCGAGGCCAATGGGCTGTACTTCCGGTTGTTCCAGCAGAGCACGAGCCAAGGCTTCAGCGTGTTCAACCGGAACGGAAATCTCATACCCATCTTCACCGGTGTAACCAGAGCGACTGACGTAGCAATTCACACCCATCAACTCAAGTCTGGTGAACTGCATAAAAGTCATACCCGCTACGTCAGGCGCCAAGCGGCCCAGTGCCTGAGCGGCCTTGGGTCCCTGCAAGGCGATCAGAGCACGAGACTCGAACAGCGACTCGATCCCACATCGATCACCAATGTGGCGCTCCAGGTGGGCGAGGTCCTGATCCTTGCAGGCAGCATTGACTACCACGAACAGTTCGTTCTCGGACAAGCGCGCGACCATCAGGTCATCGAGGATTCCGCCCTCGACATTGGTAAACAGGGCATAACGCTGCATGCCTACCGGGAGATCGACGATATCAACCGGTACCAGACTTTCCAGAGCAATGGCTGCTTGAGCACCGCGCAGGATGATCTGGCCCATGTGCGAGACGTCAAACAGGCCGGCCTGCTCGCGGGTGTGCAGGTGCTCCTTGAGCACGCCCAGGGGGTATTGCACCGGCATGTCGTAGCCGGCGAAGGGCACCATGCGCGCGCCTAGCTCGAGGTGCAGCGCATGCAGTGGAGTCTTGGCAAGATTTTCAGTGGTCATGTAATTCTCTCCAAAAGGTGCGCCACGCGCACCAGTGTTGATTCGTTGGTACGCACGGCACCGTGCGGCGGCCTCAGCATTCGATGATGTTCACAGCGAGGCCGCCGCGGGCGGTTTCCTTGTACTTGCTCTTCATGTCGGCGCCGGTTTGGCGCATGGTGCGGATCACCTTGTCTAGTGAGATGAAGTGCTGACCGTCGCCACGCAGGGCTATGCGCGCGGCGTTGATGGCCTTCACCGAGCCCATGGCGTTGCGCTCGATGCAGGGCACCTGGACCAGTCCGCCGACCGGGTCGCAGGTCAGCCCGAGGTTATGCTCCATGCCGATCTCGGCGGCGTTCTCCACCTGCAGCGGGGTGCCGCCCAGAACTTCGCAGAGGGCGCCGGCGGCCATCGAGCAGGCCACGCCGACTTCGCCCTGACAGCCCACTTCGGCGCCGGAGATGGAGGCATTTTCCTTGTAGAGGATGCCGATGGCGGCGGCGGTGAGCAGGAAGCGCTTCACGCCCTCCTCATCCGCACCCGGGATGAAACGGCTGTAGTAGTGCAGCACCGCCGGGACGATGCCCGCCGCGCCGTTGGTGGGCGCGGTGACCACGCGGCCGCCGGTGGCGTTTTCCTCGTTCACCGCCAGGGCGTAGAGGTTGACCCAGTCGAGCACCGAGAGGCTGTCCCGGAGGTTGGCCTCCGGTTGTTCGCTGAGCTGGCGGTAGAGCGCGGCAGCGCGGCGCCTTACCTTGAGCCCGCCGGGCATGATGCCTTCCTTGCGGCAACCGGCCTTCACGCAGTCCTGCATCACCTGCCAGATCTTCATCAGGCCGGCGCTGGTTTCCTCGGGGCTGCGCCAGACTTTTTCGTTCTCCCACATCAGCTCGCTTACAGACAGCCCATGCCTGGTGCACTGATCAAGCAGCTCCTTGGCGGTGCGGAACGGATAGGGCAGCGGCGTGCGATCCTCAACAATGCTGTCAACCCCAACGGCGGCTTCATCCACTACGAACCCGCCGCCCACCGAATAGAACTCCCTGCTGCGAAGCTGGATGCCTGCATCATCGAAAGCGCGGAACACCATACCGTTGGGATGGTAAGGGAGCGGCTTGCGAATCATCGCCAGATGCTCCTTTTCCACGAAACGAATAGGCTTCTCGCCCAGCAGATTGATATTGCCTTCGCCGCGTATTGCAGCCAGGCGCCCTTCCACACTCTCGGTATCCACGCTATCCGGCTGCTCGCCCTCCAGGCCGAGCAGTACGGCCTTATCACTGCCGTGCCCTTTGCCAGTAGCACCCAACGAGCCATACAACTCAGCCCGAACACTGGCCACCCTCGCCAGCAGGCCATCGGACTTAAGGCCCTGCGCAAAACCCGCTGCGGCTCGCATCGGGCCCACGGTATGCGAGCTCGATGGACCGATACCCACCTTGAACAGATCGAAAACGCTTAGCGACATTTCTCGACTCCCGTGAGCCCTTCGGTGATCAGGCTGCGTATACCGGGAAGCGAGCACAAAGCTCCGCAACCTGGCGCGCTACCTGAGCCTCGACATCGGCATCCCCCAGGTGATCGAGCACATCACAGATCCAACTGGCCAGAGCACGGCATTCCGGAACCTGGAATCCACGAGTAGTCACTGCCGGAGTACCGATGCGAATGCCCGAGGTCACAAAGGGCGACTGTGGATCGTTGGGCACAGCGTTCTTGTTTACGGTGATACCCACACGATCAAGAGCTGCGTCAGCATCTTTACCAGTAAGACCCTGCTTGATCAGGCTGAGCAAGAACAGGTGATTGTCGGTACCACCAGAGACCACGTCGTATCCACGACCGACGAAAACCTCTGCCATGGCTCGCGCGTTGGCGATGACCTGTGCCTGATACTCCTTGAAGGGCGGATCCAGTGCTTCCTTGAAGCACACGGCCTTGGCGGCGATCACGTGCATCAGCGGACCACCCTGGGCGCCAGGGAAAACAGCGGAGTTCAGCTTCTTCTCCAGATCAGGATTGGAGCGGGCCAGGATCAGGCCGCCGCGAGGACCACGCAGGGTCTTGTGGGTGGTGGTAGTGACCACGTCGGCATGGGGCAGCGGGTTCGGGTACAGGCCGGCAGCTACCAAACCAGCGACGTGGGCCATGTCGACGAAGAGGTAGGCACCGACCTTGTCGGCGATTCGACGAAAACGCTCGAAATCGACCACTCGTGAGTACGCCGAGAAACCGGCGACGATCATCTTCGGCTGATGCTCGAGGGCCAGGCGTTCGACTTCTGCATAGTCGATCAGGCCATAGGCATCGATACCGTATTGCACGGCGTTGTACAGCTTGCCGGAAGACGACACCTTGGCACCGTGGGTCAGGTGGCCGCCATGCGCCAGACTCATGCCGAGAATGGTATCCCCAGGCTGAAGCAGAGCCAGATAGACCGCTGCGTTGGCTTGGGAACCGGAATGCGGCTGGACGTTGGCGTAATCGGCACCGAACAGCTTCTTGGCGCGATCGATGGCCAGCTGTTCCACCACATCCACGTACTCGCAGCCACCGTAGTAGCGCTTGCCCGGATATCCCTCTGCGTACTTGTTGGTCAGCTCGGTGCCCTGGGCCTGCATCACCTGCGGGCTGGTGTAGTTTTCCGAGGCGATCAGCTCGATATGGTCTTCCTGACGCTGGGACTCGCGGCGAATGGCATCGAAGAGCGCTGGGTCAAAATCGGACAGGGTGACACTCTTATGGAACATGTTCGTATCCTTTAGATTCAAGGCGGAGGTATGGCCCGGAGGAGCTCCGGGCCATAGGCGTCAGGCGTCCTGATACGCCGACATGGGCAAGCAGGCGCAGGCCAGATTGCGGTCGCCGTAGACGTTGTCGACGCGCCCCACTGGCGGCCAGTACTTGCCTTCCACCAGGCTGGCGGTGGGGTACACGGCCAGTTCGCGGCTGTAGTGGTGGGTCCACTCGCCGACCAGCTCCGCTGCGGTGTGCGGGGCGTTCTTCAGCGGGTTGTCGTCCTTGTCCAGGTCGCCGTTCTCCACTGCGCGGATTTCCTCGCGGATGCGGATCATGGCTTCGCAGAAGCGGTCCAGTTCTTCCTTCGACTCACTCTCGGTAGGCTCGACCATCAGAGTGCCAGCCACCGGGAAGGACATAGTCGGCGCGTGGAAGCCATAGTCGATCAGGCGCTTGGCCACATCCTCCACACTGATGCCGCTGGTCTCCTTGAGCGGGCGCAGGTCGAGGATGCACTCGTGGGCTACCAGACCGTTTTCGCCGGTATAGAGCACCGGGTAGTGCTCCTCCAGACGGCGGGCGATGTAGTTGGCACTGAGGATGGCCAACTGGGAGGCGCGCTTAAGGCCTTCACCCCCCATCATGCGGATGTACATCCAAGTGATCGGCAGAATGCTGGCACTGCCGAAGGGCGCCGCACTAACCGCACCGAGCTTCCTTTCCATGTGGCAGTGGCCAGGCAGGAAAGGCGCCAGATGGGATTTAACGCCGATCGGGCCGACGCCCGGGCCGCCGCCACCGTGGGGGATGCAGAAGGTCTTGTGCAGGTTCAGGTGCGAGACGTCGCCGCCGAACTGGCCCGGGGCGCAGAGGCCGACCATGGCGTTCATGTTGGCGCCGTCGATGTACACCTGGCCGCCGTTGGCGTGGATGACGTCGCAGATCTCGCGGATGCCTTCCTCGAACACGCCGTGGGTGGACGGGTAGGTGATCATGATCGCGGCGAGACGGTCCTTGTGCTCCTCGGCCTTGGCCTTGAGGTCGGCGATGTCCACGTTACCGCGGGCATCGCAAGCGGTCACCACGACACGCATACCCGCCATCTGAGCGGTAGCCGGGTTGGTGCCGTGAGCGGATTGCGGGATCAGACAGATATCACGCTGACTTTCACCTCGGCTGGCGTGATAAGCGCGAATAGCGAGCAGACCGGCGTACTCGCCCTGGGAGCCGGCGTTCGGCTGCAGGGACACGGCGTCATAGCCGGTTGCCTTGCACAGCATGGCCTCGAGTTCGTTGGTCAACTCCAGGTAGCCCTGGGACTGCTCAGCAGGCGCGAATGGGTGCAAGGCACCAAACTCCGGCCAGGTCACCGGAATCATCTCGCTGGCAGCGTTCAGCTTCATGGTGCAGGAACCCAGCGGGATCATGCTGCGGTCCAGCGCCAGGTCCTTGTCGGCGAGCTTGCGCAGGTAGCGCATTAGCTCGGTTTCCGAGTGGTAGCGGTTGAACACTTCGTGCTGCAGGAAGGCAGACTCACGCAGCAGCTTCGAAGGCAGGCAATCGCCAGTACTGGCAGCCAGAGTCCTGAAGTCAGGCAGGGTCTGGCCTTGGCTGGCAAATACCGACCAGATTGCTTCGACGCTGGCGGCGTCGCAGGTCTCGTCCAGGGAGATACCCACACGCACGTCGTCCAGCACCCGCAGGTTGATGCGCGCAGCCAGGGCAGCTGCATGTACTTCCTTGGCGGTGGTCGAGGAAACGACGCTCAGGGTGTCGAAGAAATGGTACTGCTCAACCTGATGGCCAAGCTGAATCAGGCCCTGAGCCAGGATGGCGGTCAGACGGTGCACACGCTGCGCAATGCCAGCCAAGCCCTGCGGACCGTGGTACACGGCATACATACTGGCTATGTTGGCCAGCAGCACCTGGGCGGTGCAGATGTTGCTGGTGGCCTTCTCACGGCGAATGTGCTGCTCACGGGTCTGCATGGCCAAGCGCAGTGCCGGCTTGCCGTGGCGGTCGATCGAAATGCCCACCAAGCGGCCAGGCATATCGCGCTTGAAGCTGTCGCGGGTGGCGAAGTAGGCCGCGTGCGGGCCGCCAAAGCCCAGCGGTACGCCAAAGCGCTGAGCACTCCCCAGCACTATGTCGGCACCGAACTCGCCGGGCGGCGTCAGCAGGGTCAGGGCCAACAGGTCGGCAGCGACGGCGACCAGGGCGCCCGCAGCATGGAAACGCTCTACCAACTCACGGTAATCGAAGATATCGCCATCGGTGGCTGGATACTGCAGCAGGGCGCCGAAGTAGGCGCCGGCGTCATCAATCTCATGCTCGTCGCCGATTACTACTTCAATACCGAGGGGCTCGGCGCGGGTACGCAGCACGTCCAGCGTTTGCGGATGGCAATAGCGAGAAGCGAAGAAAGCGTTGCTGCGCTTGTTCTTCGCCAGGCGCTTGCAGAAGGTCATCGACTCCGCCGCCGCAGTCCCCTCATCCAGCAATGAAGCATTGGCAATTTCCATCCCGGTCAGGTCACTGACCAGTGTCTGGAAGTTCAGCAGGGCCTCCAGGCGACCCTGGGAGATTTCCGGCTGATAGGGGGTATAGGCGGTGTACCAGGCCGGGTTTTCCAGCAGGTTGCGCAGGATAGGGGCCGGGGTGTGACAAGGGTAGTAACCCTGGCCGATATGACTCTTGAACAGCTGATTCTTAGCGGCGATCGCCTTGATGGCGGCCAAGGCCTCGGCTTCGCCCTGCCCTGCCGGCAGGTCGAGCACGCTGGTGCCCTTGATGCTCTCAGGAATGACACTGGCAATCAGCGCTTCCAGAGAGTCATGGCCGGTCAGCGCCAACATAGCGGAGATATCCGCCTCACGTGGGCCGATATGACGAGCGATGAACTCGTTGCTCGTTCCCAGGGAAAGATGTGCTTGGCTCATGGCATTCCCCGGCTCAGGCGTTTTCGGCAAGGAAGCTGTCGTAGGCAGACTGATCCATCAGCGCCTCCAGAGCTTCAGGATTTTCCGGACGAAAGCGGAAGAACCAACCTGCTTCCAGGGGAGACTCATTGACCAACTCGGGAGTGTCGGCGAGAGCCTGATTCACCTCCAGCACTGCGCCGGTCAACGGCATGGTTATGTTGCTGGCGGCCTTCACCGACTCCAGCACTGCGACTTCTTGCCCCTCCTCGTAGCTACCGGCATCCGGCAGTTGCACGAACACGACATCACCCAGAGCCTCCTGGGCATAGCTGGTAATGCCGACAGTTACGTCACCGGAAGCGTCGATACGCAGCCATTCATGATCAGGGGTAAAACGCAGAATGCTCATGGATCTTCCTCTTGTAATCAGTTGTTTTCCGGACCTTCAAGGCTCGGCTGAACTAGGGAAGAGCAAGAGCGGTGCCAACTAAAAACAATTAGCTACAAGCCAATAAAATTACCCTTTGAGTCGACTCTAAATACATCCTGCGGAATGAAAGCGTTACAGGCTCCATTAAGTTCCCGATGGAGAAAAACCGCCGAAACCCCAGTAGTAGAAGGCTCCCGAACAAGCGGACTGAATACGCTCCACTGGAGCGAAATTGATCCAGGCTTACATAGAAGTTCCAAACGGAATCTCAATAAAATCTAGTGACTGGGACTTTGTCGCAATTTCTAGACTTCCAATTTGAGATTGAAGTGAAATGCATGGTGCGGCAATCCAGACGTCATGCCTTGGAGGAAATCCCATACTTTCTGAGTCGCTGCCCAATAGCGGTATGAGAGGTGTTAAGCCGCGCCGCCAACTGCCTTGTGGAGGGATAAGTCGTGAAGAGCGTTTGCAGCAACTTCTTCTCGTACCCTTGCATGGCCTCTTCCAGGCTTGTGACTTCCAATGGTTCTGTTGCCTGGCTACCAAGCGCAGTACCAGCCAGTTCCAGACTGTCGCAGCCAATCACCTCGGTTTCGCAAATGGCCGCTGCACGGAAAACCACGTTTTGAAGCTGCCGCACATTCCCGGGCCAGCGATTCATCAGAAGTGCGGCGCTGGCAGTCGTTGCCAATCGACAGGGGGCACGCTGGATCTGGGCACAGGCCTGCCGGAGAAAGTGCTCAGCAAGCACGAGGATATCCTGCCCACGTTCGCGCAACGGAGGCACCACGAGGTTAAGTACGTTCAGCCGATAATAGAGGTCCTCTCGGAAGCCCCCCTCCTCCACCATACGCTCCAGGTTGCGGTGGGTGGCGCAGAGCACACGCACGTTTACATGCACCTCGCGGTCGCCACCAATGCGGCGGAAGCAGCCGTCGCTGAGAAAGCGCAGCAGCTTGGCCTGCAGATAGGGCGACATCTCCCCCACTTCGTCGAGGAACACCGTACCGCTGTCGGCCAGCTCCAGCAGCCCCGGTTTGCCACCACGCTGGGCGCCACTAAAGGCGCCTGCGGCGTAGCCGAATAGCTCGCTCTCGGCCAGGCTCTCTGGGAGTGCTGCACAATTGAGCGCCAAGAATGGAGCATCCCGACGGGCACTGAGTGCATGACAAGCTCGTGCCACCAACTCCTTACCGGTGCCAGTTTCGCCCTGAATCAGCAGCGGAGCTTCCAGGCTTGCCACCTTACGGAGACGCGTCTTCAGTGCCTTGAGCTCCAGCGACTTGCCGATGAGTGCCTCCATGCCTTCAGCATGATCATGGTGAAACGAGGCAATACGTTCGCCAATACGGCTCGGTGGGTAGAGCGTGAGCAATCCCCCGCCCCCTCCGCTTACCGGAGTGGCATCCATTAGCAAGGCCTGTCCCTTGAACCTCACTTCACACATGGGTAGGCGAAAGCCTTTTTCGATGAGCTTCCGAGCCAGATCCGGCTCGGCAAAAAGTGCCGACAAATGCTCGCCGGCGGGCTCTCGACCACACAATCCAATCAGTGACGGATTGGCCAGTAACACATGGCCGCAGGAATCAACTGCCAGGACCGGATCATTCACAGCAGCCAACAGAGCATCGAGCTGCAGGCGTCGGCGCTGGCCAGGCAAGATGTCGACGAGCTCCACGGACCTAACCCCACTGACCTGCAACAAAGCTTGATGGAGTTCTTCGAGTACGGTCTGGGACAGCGCTGGAGCATCGATGTAGACGTTCGGAGGAATCATCTCCACCGCGTCCAGATTGAGATTGCGAGCACCCAGGAGTGCCAGGACTTCCTGAGTAATGCCTACGCGATCGATGAAGGAAACGTGAATTCGCATGGCTATCAGAGCGTAAAAAAGCGGCAGGGGCCAAGCCCCTGCCGCTACAGAGCTATCGCACTCCTATCCTCAAACCGAGAAGTTTCGGCAGTGCAGCCAGGCCTCGTGCAGCAATATCTGACCGCCGCTCAACCTCCTCCGCCTCCTCGCACCGCAAAATGCCCCAACGAATCGCGTTAGCGCCGATGTACTTGAACGGCTCGGGAGGCAAGCGCGGCACCTTGCGAGCACAGAATGGAGATTGGCTCCACTGGTCTTTCACGCCTAGCACCAGGGACGACAGGCATCGTCCAGCAATCCATGTGGCGTTGACGCCATGACCGGAATAGCCGCCCCCGTAGTAAATCCCCCGTCGCAAGGTCTTGAAGAATGGCAGTCGGTCCGCCGATACATCGATCGGCCAACCCCAACTCTTCGCGAACCCAGCTTGCGCCACTTCAGGCAATAGCCTGGCCATGCCTCTTCGCGCCCTCTCCTTGGTCACTTCATCCCCATAGAGCAGTGGGTTCGCCGTCTGACTGCCAAAGCCAATGGGACCAGAGCCGGATCCCATAAGCACGCGGTTGTCGTGGGTTCGGCGGAAGTAGTGCAGGAACATCCTGAAGTCACTTGCCCCTACCCCGTGATTCCAACCTAATCTCGAGAGGGCATCCGGCACCTCTCGTGACATGGTCGCGAAACTGGAGAAAAGACTCATCCGCGCTCCAACTTCGGGAATGGAGGAGAGGCCCACATTGGTAGCCAATACCACGTGGCCAGCGCGGAGTCGTCCGTGCTTGGTCATCACCGAATGGATCCGTGCCTCGTCGATGCGCTCCACGGGCGACTGCTCATAGATGCTGACACCTGCTGCCACGGCAGCATCCCTCAGAGCCAGGACCAGACGACCGGGATGCACATTCGCTGCTTCGGGAAAATACAGGGAGGAGCCGAAGACGGGGGCGTCGATCATCCCCCTGGTTTCGGCTTGGCTGATCTTCTGGATGAATCGACCGGCACCTAGTTCTTCGCATTCGCGCCAGTAATCGAGCAGCTTGCGCTCCTGCGCCGGGCAGGTGGCGACGCGAACACTCCCCTCCTCTCGCCACCACACATCCACGCCAGGCCGATTCGCAAATTTGCGAATTGCATCCTGGGCGTCACTGCCCAGACGCGCGATTTCCAGCGCGGGCCCAATTCCGATGCTCTGAGCGTTGCTGTTCAGGGATGCCCAGTAACCATGGACCATCCCACCATTGCGACTGCTAGCCCCATCCCCGACCCGCGATGCCTCCACTAGCGCCACTGAAAGATGCGGCGCTCGCTCACGCAACGCGAGGGCAGTCCAGAGCCCTGTGAACCCCCCACCGATGATGGCAACGTCCACATCTTTGGTGCCGGTCAGCACTGCGCTGGCCGGCCCATAGGCGTAATTGACGTCTTCACGCCACCACGACCACAGACGGGAATCCGCTCCGGGAAGCGCCGGCTGGAGATCCATCTACTTGCCTCCAGTTCCGGCGATGTAACGGCCACGAATGAAGTCGGACAACCGCTCGCCCAGCATCATCGACGGCGCGTTGGTATTACCCGAAACCAGTGTCGGCATGATCGAGGTATCGGCGACGCGAAGCCCCTCAATGCCGTGCACACGGAACTGAGGATCCACTACAGCCATGTCATCGGTGCCCATCTTGCAGGCGCCGGACGGATGCAACGCGCCCTGCGCGGTCTCCCTGACGAAACGCATGCGATCTTCCAGGGTGTTGAGCGGCCGGAGCGGGCGGTAGGACCGCGCAACGTACTTGCTCAATGCCGACTGCTGCATGATTTCCTGGCCAATGCGTACGCCTTCCGCCAGGCACTCCACATCGTAAGGGTCAGCCAGGTAGTTAGGATCAACCAGCGGCGCGGAGTTCGGGCTGCCATCGCGCAGGCGAATGGTTCCACGAGAGCGCGGACGGGTCTGATATACGTTGAGCGTGCAACCGTTGCCACTCGGCACCGATTCAGCCCCCTCTTCCACACCAGCTCCGGGAAGGAAGTGGTACTGGAGATTCGGCAGTGGATCATCGTCCTTGCCATACCAGAACAAGCCACCTTCGCAGATGTTCGAGGTAACGGGCCCATTACGGAACAATGCATACTGAAGCCCAGCCCAGGCCTGCCAGTGAAGCTTCTTGTACTTGTCGTAGCTGTGAGGACCGGTGAGCTCGTAGATCAGGAACATGTCGACGTGATCCTGCAGGTTCTCACCAACCCCTTTCAGGTCATGCACGACCGGCACACCAACGGAACGCAGGTGGTCCGCCGGGCCGATGCCTGAACGCAGCAGCAGAGTCGGTGAACCGATCGCACCTGCACTGACAATGACTTCGCGCTCCGCACGGAGAACTTTGCGCTGGTTGCCTTGCTGGTACTCAACACCAACAGCACGGCCATTCTCGACGAGAACTCTCAGCACCTTGGCATTGGTTTCGATACGCAGGTTACGTCGACTACGCGCGGGGTTCAGGTAGGCGACCGCCGCACTGCAACGCAGTCCATCGCGCATGGTGACCTGGTAAAGACCGCAGCCCGCCTGTTTGCCTGAGTTGAAGTCCGGGTTGTAGTTGATCCCGGTCTCCTGGCAAGCCTTCAGCCATGCCTTGGTCAGGTAGTGGGTATGGCGCTGATCAGACACACCAAGGGGGCCGCCCTGTCCGTGCGCTTCCCCGGAGAAGCGCTCATTGTCTTCAGCACGCTTGAAGTACGGCAAAACGTCCTTGTACGACCAGCCATCGCAGCCCAACTCGCCCCAATGGTCGTAGTCTTCCGGGCAGCCCCGCATGTACACCATCGCGTTGACCGAACTGCCGCCACCGAGGACACGCCCCTGGACCATTTCCGGCGTGATCCCGCCCTGGTGAATCTGGGGCTGCAGCGTATAGCGACTCAGCAGTTGCCCCTTGGCAGTCTTGAAGTAGGTCACGGGCATATGAATGTAAGGGTTCCAGTCCCGCGGTCCCTGCTCGAAGAGAGTCACGCTGACACCGGAATCCTCGCTAAGCCTGGAGGCTGCCGCGCAAGCAGCAGGACCGCCGCCTACAACGATATAGTCAACCACCTTGCTCTCCTTCACGTTCATTGCATGACTTAAATCTAGGTTACGGGGCGCTTCATTTATAGTCATTGGTTGAGTACCACTACAGCTTCAGGCGACCAGCTCAAACGAACTTGCTCACCGGGTTTATGACGGACACCAGAAACCGGACGGGTTTCCTGGCAATTTATAGTGCTGGCATTGCCAGTTCTTACCTGATAGACAACACGGCTTCCTATGAACGTGACATCTTCGAGGGTCCCAATGATGGAGTTCACTTCCGCATGAACATTGCCATCCAAAACTTCACTGATATTCACCGACTCAGGGCGAATTGAGAGGGAGACTGATTCGCCCTCCTTGACTTTCCTTGCAATGCCTTTGACGAGAATCGAAGACGACTGGATATCGGCTACACCACCGTTAACACCAGTCACCTGCCCCTCCAGAATATTCGTTTCACCAAAGAACTTCGCACAAAATAGAGTTTCCGGCGCGCCGTACAAGTCCTGAGGCGATCCCAACTGTTCGATCTGCCCTTTATTCATGAGCACCACTCGATCAGAAAGTATCATTGCCTCGTCCTGATCGTGAGTGACATAAACAAAGGTCGTACCGGTTTCATCATGAATACGACGCAGCTCTTTGAGCATGTGATGGCGAATTTTCAGATCAAGTGCAGCCAATGGCTCATCGAGGAGTAATACATCAGGGTGGTTCACCAACGCCCGCGCAAGTGCAACCCGCTGCGACTGCCCACCGCTCAGTTCGTTGATCCAGCGATTGGCCATGGAGTCAAGTTGAACAAGATGAAGCATGGCCAGGACCTTAGACTTAACTTCCTTCTCTGGCATATTTCTCAAGCGAAGGCCGAACGCAACGTTATCGAATACATCCAGGTGTGGAAACAGCGCATACCGCTGGAAGACCATGTTTACACTTCGACGCTCCGGCGGAAGATGCGTCGCATCCACACCACCGATAAGAAGCTCACCTTTGGTCGGTTCTTCAAATCCGGCGATGATCCGCATTAAAGTCGTCTTACCACAACCACTCGGTCCCAGCAGGGTCAGAATTTCCCCTTTCTCGATCTTAAGATTGACGTCATTCAAAGCCGTGAATGGGCCGAACGTTTTCCGAACGCTGTTCAGTTCCACGATGTACTTGCTCATCTTCTTCGACCCTCGAAATAGACTTTCTGGATTTGATTGCGGCGCGACGCTGAAGCCAATAAATCAGGCCGCCCAGCATGATGACGACAAGAGAAAGAGCGAACGCGACCATCGAGGCAGCGTTAATAGTCGGGTCAACCGTCCGACGCATCATTGACCAGACCATCATGGGTAAAGTGGTGTCATTGCCACTGACAAATACGGTGATGATCAACTCGTCAAACGAAAGCGCGAAGACGAGTACAGAGGCCCCCAAAATGCTGGGCCTCAATATGGGCAAGGTCACTAGGCGGAACGACTGCCAGGTTGTGGCACCAAGATCTCGAGCGGCCTCTTCCAGAGACTGATCGAAGTACTCGATACGCGAACGCATAGTTGCCACGAAAAACGGCAGCGCATACAGGATGTGCGCAATGGTCACGCTGACCAGAGATCGCCCAATACCTACCTGCGCGAACCAGATGATCAGGGATATTCCCAGGAATAGCCCCGGCAGACCGATTGGAACAGAGCAGATCGCAGCGATTGCTGCCTTTGCCCGCCCCTTGATCCGGATCATGGCGAGTGCCACGGTCGCGCCGAGAACAGTTGTGCCTATCGAGGCGGCTGTGGCCACGATGATGCTGTTCCAGAGCGAAGTAGTGAATGTGGGATTACTGAAGATCTGCTCATACCAGCGAAGACTGAAACCTTCAAATGGAAACGCCAGTGAAGGCACGCTGTGAAAACTGAACAGAGCAATTATGAAGATCGGCGCATATAGAAACGCCAGATATAACCAGAGATAGGCCCGCAGCATCATTTCTCTTTACCCCCCTGATCAAGATCATGGTATCGACGACCAGGAGCTAGCCGGAGAACACTGAGCATCTGAGTGAATATCAGGTACACGCCACCAAAAAGGAATAGCGTGATGAACGCCATAGCTGCGCCCAAGGGCAAGTTTCCTGCGCTTCGAAACTGGTTAGCAATTAGCAATCCGCTGGTGACACCATCCCGCCCACCAAGAAGTTGCGGAGTTATATAATCTCCCGCAGCCAGGATAAACGTGAACATAAAGGCCGAGACAATCCCCTTGTATGACATGGGAATGATGACCTTTGTGAACACCCTGACTCCAGATGCTCCCAAGTCTCGCGCGGCATCGATGTAATCCGTTTTCACATCGCGCAATGCCGAGACTAATAGCAAAAGAGCAAACGGAAACATGATATGAACAAGTGTTAGAACTGATGCGAATGGGCTGAACAGGATAAAATCAAGTGGACTGCTGATAACTCCCATCTGCATCAGACTGGTATTTATCAGACCATTAGTGCCCAGGATCGTGCGCCAGGCATAAACCCTCACCAGATAGCTTGAAAACCACGACAAGAGAATCAGGTAGAGCGCATTGTTATTAGCCGCCCTATAGACGATGTAGTAGGCAGCAGGAAAACTTAGCACAACCGAGGCAACCGCCGTCCAAAGGCCGTTTTGAAACCCAGTCAGACTGGTCTTCCAGAACCCTTCGGCACCTAGCGTCTTGGTGTAATTATTTATATTGAAAGTTGGATCTATGACAAAGGACTTGGCGGTCCAGAAACTGCAAAGAATCAGCAGCATGCAGGGAAATATGAAGAAGAACAGCATGAACGCCATGGACGGAGAGGCCAGATAGCCTCCCAACAATCTTTGGCGCTGGGTAATACTGAATCGCATAGCGCACCCCTTCCACGTTAAAGCCATAGCGAGCCGCCCGATCAGGGCAGCGACTTCATTTTTGGCAGTCGCAGGAAACTTCCGAATTAACGGTGGCGAAGCACAATCGCATCAGAAATGGAGGGCAGATTATAGGAATGAAATTAATCATGAACATGCAAGGCTTCTCCTATGTCAGACGCAAAACTTGGGCGTCCTTTTCTTGTTTAGTAAGGAGTTCTTTTTTGCAGATAACCGGCACGGGCCTCTTTCCAATGAGGCCCATGCCGTACCACTTAGGACGGCTGCTTCAGGGAAGCGCAGTAGTCCTTCAGCTTCGGCATAACTTCCTGAGCCAGCAGTTGCATGGAGCGCTGGTGGATCTTGGGCTGCTCCCAATCCTTCTGGGTCGCGAGCAGAGTGCCGAACGGCGCGCCGACGTAATCCACAAACGCAACCAGCTTATCCAGCACGGTTTTCGGGGAGCCCGACATGACCATCCATTCCAGGCACTTCTCGCGGGTCACTTCGCTGTCAGGAATGTCGGGGTTCGGCTTGAGGATCTTCTGCATGTTGAATGCAGCCATGTCCTCGATGATGTAGTCGTAATACCAGCCGTAGCTCGAGCTCGGGTTTGCCAGGTAGTCAGCAGCCTCGCCATCGGTATCGGTCACCAGGATGGAACGAGCTACACGCCATTGCTCAGGGTCTGCACGGCGGCCGGCGTTCTCACAACCGATCAGGTACTGTTCCCAGTGGGACTTCGCGTAGACCGGCGGAATGAAGTTCGCACTCACGATGCTCCAGCCGCGCTCGGCAGCCTGGCGGGCACTGCTGGAGTGGGGGCTCATGACCGAGATCGCCAGAGGCGGATGGGGCTGCTGGTATGGCTTGAGCATCGGCCCGAAACCGAGCGACGGAATGAGGTTCTTCTCGAGGACCACGTTCCAGTATTTACCCTGAATGTGGTAGGGCGGATCCGAAGCCCAGATCTTGTGGATGATCTCGACGGACTCGACGGTCATCTCAGCACGGTTCATTTCCTGAGTGCCGAAAAGCTCCATATCGGAGACCAGACCACCCGGGCCAACCCCCATGATGAAACGGCCTTTGGACAGATGGTCGAACTGAGCGACGTCTCCCGCGACAGCGGCCGGGTGATGCTGCGGCAGGTTGATCACGCCGGTGGCGAACTTGATGTTCTTGGTCTGTTCGATCAGAGATGCGAAGAACTGCAGCGGGTTAGCAATCGGCTCCGAACTGCAGCTGTAATGCTCGCCAACCCAAACTTCGGAGTAACCGAGTTCATCAGCAAGAAGAACGGCTTGCCGATCCTGATGCAGCATTTCGGTGTAATTACGCCGCGGATCATGCAGCGGCATCATGAAAAGACCGAGTTTCATAGTGACTCCTTTATTGTTTACCGGCTGGTGTCTGCCCGAGCTTCTGGCAAAACCAGTGATTAGCCACGCACAACACGAAGAGGGACCTGAGTACCGCTAGGGCTCATCGACCAGCAGCTTCACTGGTTCCAAAATCGCTAGATGCACTTCCGGAAAAGCAAGGAGGATGCCAAGACCAAAAAACACTCTATCTATTTGTTTTTAATCGTTTTTATTTTCCATGATCATTCTCGTCTCAGGACTTTCTCAGCTTCGCGATGAAAAATTTTTCATCCCTGCGATAAGGCCACGCATGCGTATAAAGGCTGCCCTCCATAAAACCTCTCCACCAACAACTGATATCACCCTCCCCATATCAAACATGAGATTTTTTTGTCGCGCAATTGAGACTCCAAAGTCAGCCCTGAGAAATTCTCACCAAAGTATTGGTCGCCACCCAGCAGAATCACTGTCTTTTAACAACTGGCATTGAAATTGCCTTGCCCGCCTTGGTGCTGCGCTTACCTAAAGGCAGTCACCAGACAAAACCCAAGAAAGCGTTTCCCCAGATTGAATCTGCCAATTTAAACAATATTGATTCACAGAATGCGGGTGACTTGAATGTCAAAAGATCAAAGCTTTTCGCGCGAATCGTCGATTCAGAATCTTTTGAATACGCCCATCGGGCGTCGGAAATTAATGCTAGGGGCCGCAGCAGCCGCTGCCGGCGCCACCCTGGGTCGCTGGATTCCCAACGCAGAAGCGGCAGTAGGCGGGCGGCTAGACATCATGGCCTGGGAAGGCTACACGCTGCAGGGCGAAGCCACGGATTGGATCAAGCAGAACGGAATCAACGTCAACGCCAGCATCATGAGCAACCAGGATGACGTGACCGCCAAGCTTATGGGCGGGGGCGTACGCCTTGATCTGGCTGAGTACTCTAACGGCTACAACGAGCTGTACAAGCAACTGAACCAGCTAAAGCCGATCGATACGTCCCGCATCCCGAACTACAACAAAGCAGACATCTACGCCAACTTCTACGACGGCGAGATGTGGTACTGGGATGGACAACGGTTCGCCATTCCGTGGACCTGGGGCGTCGACACCATCGTGTACGACCCCAAATCAACCACTGAGCCCGTGGAAAGCTTCAAGGACCTTCTCCGCCCCGAGTTCAAGGGCAAGCTTACCTTCCTCGATAACCCTTTGACCGTCTGGCCTCTGGTCGCCCGAATCACAGGTTTCGGCGACAAATTCCCCAACGTCACCACCGACGAGCTTCAGGAGATATTCGAACTCATGCAGCCGTACCGCGAGCAATGCCGTACGTTCGCCGGCAGCAACGGGGACGTGGTCTCGCTCTTCGTCGCGAAAGAAATTTCGGCATGCTTCTGCACGTGGACTGCAGCCACGTTGGAAACGGCGAAGCAGGGAGTCGACACCAAGTACGTCTTCCCCAAAGAAGGTGGGGCAGTCTGGGCGGACGCTTGGTTCATCCCCGCGACGGCGGAAAACATCGATACTGCGCTCGAGTTCATCAACCAGGCGCTGGATCCGCAGGTTCAGGCCAAAATGAGCAAAGCAGTCAGCTCCGCTGTCGTGAACCGGCGCGCTGTACCGCTGATGGAACCGTCCGTACGCGCACTGTTCGACTATGACAACGTCGACAGCTTCCTGAAGCAATCGCCGCTGAAGGGGCAGCCGCCTCGCACCTCGGAACAGTACGCAACTTACGATGACTGGCTCCAGGCATGGTCGTCGTTCCGGGCTGGCTTCTAATCATCGCCTTCGTCGGCGCCAGCTGAACCCCAGCGGCGTGCTTTGCTTGAGGCTCCGGTTCCGAGCAGAATCGGAGCCTTCCCAAGGCTCCAAATGCCCAGTACAAAGGGGTTGGATGGGCACCATTCAAGGACTAGGCTGTCTCTTTAAGGCAGGCTTGTGGACCTTGGTAACTGCGAAAGCACCAGCGGATAGGCCAGCGCCAAGAACACTGAGACAGTGCGCTCTGAAAGCCCCATTCTAGAGCGGCCCCTCCAGCATAGCCGTTGGTCCCTTAAACGTTTCGATCAAAGGGAATTGGCAAGTTCCTTGCGAGAGTAAATGTGTTGCTGTTTTCGATTGGCTGCAGGATGGGACTCTATGAATATTCACGAGCACAACTCTCGCATACTGGCCGGCGTCGAACAGCCTGCGTCCGATGTCGCCCCCTCCTCTTCCAAGGGCCTAATCGTTAGAGACAGCCACCAGGAATCTTGGCGTCGCTGCTTTGAGCAGCACCAGTTGGATCCCAAGAACAGAGCGACCATTCCCCAGGTTGGCGAAAGCCAGTTGCGCCAGCTTCAAGACGAGTTCGGACACAGGATCTTTTCCTATGCCCTTGAAGAGCTCAATAGCCTGATGTCCATGGTGAATGAAGTGGGCTATTCAGCCAGCCTGGCCAACTCGCAAGGGGTAATCATTGCAGAAAGCGTCAAGCCATCCCAGGAGTACTACTGCGAGAGCGATAGACTGGGCAGCATATGGCTTGAGGAGGTAGGCGGGACCAACGGTATCGGTACTTCGATTATCGAACAGCGCCCGGTAGCGGTGTTCAAGGACGACCACTTCTACTACGACTTCGCCGCGCAGGCCTGCGTCGCGGCTCCCTTCTATGACCCGATGGGGAATCTGCAAGGTGTCCTCAACCTCACCACCTGCAACCCATATCTGGACATCAATGCGCACCATATCGTCTACAAACTTGCCTGCCAGAGCTCGGTCCAGTTGGAGGAGCGACTCTTTCTCGAGCATTTCCAAGATTTCACCTCCGTTCGTATCCGGAATGCCAGCACACAAGCATTCCTCGTTGCCTACGACGACCTGGGAGTGATTCGTGGCGCCAGCATGGCGATGCGTAAGCGCTTTGCCATGAGCCAAATGGATATGGGCCGAAGATTTATTTGGGAGATCTTCGACCTGCACAAATCGGGCGCCGCGATAGATCAGCTGCGCAGTTCCGACCAAGTCAGGCTGTTGGACTCGGCAGAAGTAGTTTCGATCATCCGCTTTGATGCGCGCCGACATGAGCGTAATGGCCGGCCGAATCTGTACATTCCTGATCGGGGCGAGCCTGTCGTCTCACGTGCAGATAAGCCCACCGCCCTGGACGCGTGTGCGGGTAATGACGGGCAGATGAAGGAAAACGTCCGGCTCGTACGGAAGATCATGAACAAGGGCCTGCCGATCATGCTGCTCGGTGAAACCGGCGTTGGCAAAGACACGCTGGCGAAAGCTATCCATCAGGAAAGTGATCGACGAGATGGTCCCTTCGTCGCCTTCAACTGCGCCGCCGTCCCTGAGTCCCTAATCGACAGCGAGCTGTTCGGCTACGGCAAGGGTGCCTTCACTGGTGCCAACAGGGAAGGCAACCAGGGCCGCCTGGTTGAGGCCCACGGTGGCACGCTGTTCCTGGATGAGATTGGCGACATGCCGTTGGTGCTGCAGACCAGGCTACTCCGCGTGCTTGAGTCGGGAGAAGTATCTCCGCTCGGCTCGGGTAAACCCCGACATGTCGATCTCCAGGTGATTGCAGCGACGAACCAACGTTTACACGACAAAGTGGCGGAGGGCTCCTTCCGGGAAGATCTGTTCTTCCGGCTGGCCGGCGTAATCGTGAACCTGCCCCCCCTGCGCCAGCGGGAAGACAAGGACTTCATTATCAAAGCCTTGTTGGCCGATCTGTGCCGTACATCCAGCTCGGTTCAGTTGACCAAGGCAGCCGAAGAAATGTTGATGTCGTACTCCTGGCCGGGCAACGTCAGAGAGATGAAGCACGTGCTACATCGCGCCAGTCTGCTGTGTGATGACGGCGTGATCGACGCCAAGGACATCTCTCTGCCGTTCCAGCGCCGCGAAACAACGCCGTCAGCGGACAGACTACGCCTCCCAAGCCCAAGTGCTTACGAAGATGTCTCTGATCGATTTGAGTCACCCTCGATCGCAGCCAAAATGGCGGTCGCGGAGGCGGAAGGAAAGGTAATTGCAGAAGCGATGGCAGCCAATGACGGCAACGTCGAGGAGGCCGCAAAAACACTCGGAATGAGTCGTGCAACGCTCTACCGGAAGTTGAAGAAATACGGCATCAAGAGCTAGACACATCCGCCCAACACTTTGCCATCCAATGGGGGGCAGCAGAGGCAACTTCTGCTGCCCCCTTCTCATTTTCAGCCCCGACCTCGTGCCCCGTTATCCCGCCGTATTGCTGCTGATCCGAGTGATTTCAAATCTGATCTTTATCATCTCACCGTTGATACAACCTCGCACGAAACACAATCAAACCTATATATATCAATAACTTAAACATAAAAAGCACGCTGGCACACCTCTTGCTCACCTATCTCCAACCCTCGCTCAGCATAGCTATCGGAGACTGGAAAGATGCAGCGTACGAAAGTTCTCGTACTGAACAGTCGCGCTTACGACTACGCCTCTCTGCTGAAATCACAAGCGCCTTGGATTGAGCCATTGCCGGTTGAAGAGCATGCCACCGTGCCCTCTTCCGAACTCACGCAGTGCAAGATCTGGTTTGGCGAGCCGCATATTGCGGCAGTCCTTCTGCAGAAGGGTTTCAAGCCGGAATGGCTGCAGCTCACTTGGGCGGGAATCAACAGGCTGATGCCGCAAGAGCTGCCCAAAGACTACGTCCTGACGCGAGCTGTTGGTGTGTACGGCCAGGTCATGGCGGAGTACGTGCTTTCTTATCTGCTGGCCAATGAGCAGCAACACCAGTATCGCCGGGACGAGCAAAGTAGGTTCCATTGGTCGCCAAGCAAGCCGGGCACCCTTCGCGGGAAGAACGTGCTGGTCGTAGGCGCCGGCAGCATCGGTACAGAAATTGCCCGGTTCATCCAACCATTCGGCAGCCGGCTAGTCGGTGTGGCCAACCATAAGCGACCGATCCCACCTTTCGAACAGGTGTACACCCTCAGTGAACTTCCTCAAGCGGTGGCAGCGGCCGACTACATCATCAACGTCCTTCCTGATACGCCGGGCACCCGAGACATTTACTCGGCGACCCTGTTCGAAGATGTGAAGCGCGGGGCGTTCTTTATCAACATCGGCCGCGGCCCTTCAGTAGTTGATCACGACCTGATCGTAGCCGTGGAGTCTGGTCAGCTTTCCGGCGCAGTGCTGGACGTCTTTCGCAAGGAGCCTCTTCCCCAGACCCACCAGTTCTGGAACACGAAAAACATCCAAGCCACTCCCCATGTCGCCGGTCCAGAGATTCCTGAGCTGATGGTTCAGATGTTCCTGGACAACCTTTCACGCTTCCAGAGTGGAGAGAAGCTTGACGGCCTGGTCGACTTCAACGCCGGTTACTGAGCAGTTTCCAGGCAATAGCCCAGACTTAAATGAGACGAGGCTCCCCGGCTTTGATCGTCAGTTTTACCCCTAGAACGAGAACAAGAGAGAAAGCTCCATGATTAGTAAGACAACGGTCATTGCACCAACGCCGTCGATGATCGCGCGGGCCTTCGTCGTCTGCTGGATTGCGTTATTCGCGGCAGGTTTCGCCATGATGCTCAAACTGTGCCTGTCCGGGACGCTCAAGGCCGTGTTCTTTGATACCACCTCGCCCCTGACATCCGCCGCGATGGTTGGAAGCATCATGGGGATCACCTACCTCGGGTTCGCCATCTGCAACTCCCTGCTCCCTCCGTTTATCGATGCACTGAATATCAAGCGAGTCCTGTTTGTTGGTTTGCTGATCTTCAACGCAGGTATAGCAGTCATGATCACTGCAGATCCTGGCTCGGAAAGCGCTTACCAGGTGCTTTGGACTGGCGCTCTTCTGCACGGCATCGGCTGGGGTTGCATCGAATCAGTAGTCAACCCAGTCGTACCTTCTCTCTATCCGCACGACAAGGCAGCCAAGCTGAACCGCCTACACACCAGTTGGCCGCTCGGCTGGATTCTTGCGGGCCTACTCTCCATCACTCTGGAAAAGTACGAGTTCGGCTGGGACTACATGTTCGCCCTAGCCTTCGTGCCTGCAACCATCGCGCTGGTCATGATGTTCTTTGTTCAATTCCCGCCGACCGAGCGGGTCACGAACGGGGTCAGCTTCAAGGGAATGTGGAAAGAGGTTGTGCTAAAGCCCGGCATCTTCGTCCTCGTTGGAGTGATGTTCCTGGCCTTGGCCTGTGAAGTAGTGCCTCAGAACTGGCTGGATATCGTTGTTGGCCAGACCTCTGGAATCAAAGGAACCTGGCTTCTGATATACGTGGCCATCGCGTACTTCTTCGCGCGCAGCATTGCCGAATACGTCCTGAAGAAGGTGCACCCGGTTACCATCCTGATCTTCGCTTGCCTCGCCATTTCGTTAGCCCTGATCGGCCTGGCACATTCCCACAGCACAGGCCAGACGCTCCTGGCCGCTGCCCTCCTCGGCATTGGCGGTTCCCTCCTCTGGCCCAACATGCTGGCCATTGCATCCGAACGCTACCCAAATACCGGAGCCCTTGGAATCGGCATGCTTTGCGCTGCCGGCATGGCCTCAGGTTACGTTTTCGTGCCTTGGGTTGGCGGACTCTATGACAGCTTCAAAATTGAGGCAGCAGGCGGCACCGAGGCATTCAAAGCGTTGATTCCAGACTCGGCAGAGTGGATGAAAGTAAACGCCTATGCAGCGGTGAAGTCCTTTGAGCTGTTCGCCGCGCTTCCGCTGGTACTCGCCCTCTACTTCTTCCTCGATCACAGGCTCGTTGTCAGAAAAAAGTCTAAAGGCAACACCGTTTGCCACAGCAGCTTTGCCGGTCAATGAGGCTATTCAGGACAGGCCTCTCCGGCGGGGCCTCTCCAGTCAACATCAAGGTGTGCGCTATGAATCATCACAACAACTTCAATGACTTCCCCCGCCTGGCCGCTGCTATCGCAGCCTATCGCAGCGGCAAACCCGTTCTGCTCATGGACGACGATGATCGCGAAGACGAATGCGACATCGTGGCCGCTGCGGAAAACCTTTCGGTGGAAACCATGACGATGATGATTCGTGATGGCAGCGGTATCGTGTGCCTGTGCCTGGATGAGCAGACGGTTGAAATGCTGCGCCTCAAGCCGATGGTGCCTGTGAACAAGTCCCGCCATTCGACCGCCTTCACGGTGACCATTGAAGCTGCTGAGGGCGTATCGACTGGAGTGTCGTCTGCAGACCGAGTCACAACCATCCAGGCTGCACTGAACTCCACGCCGGACATTGTCCGGATTGTTAGCCCCGGGCACGTCTTTCCGCTATGCGCTCGAGACGGCGGCGTTCTCGTCCGACGCGGTCATACCGAGGGAGCCGTCGATATCGCTATCCTCGCTGGCCAGCGCTCGGCGGCAGTCATTTGCGAACTGATGAATCCGGATGGAACGATGGCCAGGGGTGAACAGATCCGGGAATACGCGAAGCGCTACGATCTCCCGATCCTGACGATCGACGAAATCGCCCGCTACCGCAGCCTCAAGGAAGAGAGCTTGCTGGAAGCGATTGCTTGATTGGTTGCTCGGGTGCCTTGCGCCATTGCCAAGGCACCCATGACTCTTCGAACTAGCTCTCCTGGCGACTCAACCTGCTCCCCATCCCCTCCTGAATCTCCCGGATCTCAATTCACGGGACATGGACCGTTATACGGGTTGGAGCTGCAGCTATCTGCCCCATACGCAACCCAGCACCGCCAGAACGAAAAAACGTATCAGTCTCGTCGCAAATATGGGATCGATCCAAAATCGACGCACCTGATCACTCCATGCTTTGCCATACAGGCACCAGTTGCAGAAATGTTCGCAATTGTTCGTCAGCAATCTGTAGCGACACTCACCGACTCTACTCCGCGCCCTGGCAACGACATCCTGAGCGCGATACTCCGAATCGCAATCTTCGATGCTCCAGACATCGTTGCGCCTGGAAAAACGGCTCAGTGAAACCTCTTCAACGGGGCCATACCGCAAGGACTCACAAAGCCCAGCGTAATGGATCACCCTGCCGTTTCCTACATAGATGCCATGGTGGAGGTAGCCTGTCCGATCAGACACCAGGTGAGCCCCAACCGGCCACGGCACCATATCAAAGCAGTGCACTATGTCCGCTGCGCTGAGCCGTGTCCGGAAGCTGCTCATACCTGATCTCCCGCCATCTGCCTAACGTGAACTTTTGATGAGATGGCAGGATGTTCCTTGCATGCAGCGCGCCAATATCTCCCGATGGCGTTGGAGAAAAGCTGCGACTTCAGCAGAGGACTACACGGCGCTGAAACGACGGGGGTTGCTCACCGCACTGCGCAGGTTGTCCGGCACCACGATCTCTGGCACTCCGCCGAGAAAGGCGAAGCACCGGGCATGGGAACCCAACCAGTCCGGCAACTGCTGCGACCAGGTGGCCTCGGCGATGCTGATGAAGTTGTCTCGAAAGGCCGGCAGCATTCTACGGCACGAATCGTCCCCGATGTGCTCGCGACAATTGAGCCAGATTTGAAGGCGCCCAGGGACTGTGAGAAAGGGACAATCTTTCGGGGTGAGCCCAGAACCCGCCGAGGTTGTGTTGCCGACACAAATGAACCTCAGCGGGCCCTGAACACGACAATAGGCACATCGCGAGAGCCGCTCTGTACCAACTATTCAGGCGGGGCTTCGTGCTACGCGAGAAGGAACTGGGATGTATTTGCTTCCAACGCCTGGCTCCCCTTGCTCAGTCCGGAAGCCACGTCTTTCACGTCATGTGCGTTGGCGAGAATTACAGTCGATGCCTCATCGACTCTCAGAATGTTCGAGCTAACGTCTTCTGCCGTCACAGCCTGCTGCTCAGCCGCAGCAGCGATCTGATCCAGCATGCTGCTTACCAAGAGCGAAGCCTCGGATATCTGCGCCAAGTGATTTCCGAGTCGGTCCACCAAGCCGGAATCCACCTTCGCCTGCTCGCAGGTCATATGGATAAGTGCCGCGGTGGACTGCACAACGTTTTGGAGATCGGCCACGGTGTCGCTGATTTCCTGCGTCGAGTCCTTGGTTCTCATAGACAGTTCGCGGATCTCGTCGGCAACTACCGCAAAACCACGACCTTGCTCACCAGCCCGAGCCGCTTCGATGCTCGCGTTCAGCGCGAGAAGGTTTGTCTGCTCGGCAATCCTTTTGATTACGTCCACCACCAGATCGATTCGTTTTGTCTGGTCCTTTAGCTTTTCGAGAGAGCTGACGGTCTCGTCCAGGCGCGCTGTCAGCTTCTGCATGCTGCTGGTGGTCTCCGTACTCTGGTGGCTACCTTCCTGAGCCAGCGTGCGAGCGTCGCTTGAATGTGCGGCCGCCTGCTCACACGTCTCCGCAACGTTCTGTGCCGTGGCGGCCAACTCAGTTGCAGCCGACGCAATCAGGCTTACCTGTAGTTTTTGATTGTCAGCCGCATTGAGTGATGAATTTGCCTGGTCCCCGAGGACTGCCACCATCGCAGTGACACTCTGTGTTTGATCGTTGACCCCGAGGAGCGATCCCCGTAGCTGGTCCAAAGCAGTGTTCAGAGCGGCGCCAATTAGAGCCAGCTCATCCTTACCAGATGCCTCCACCCTGGTACGCAAATCCCCCTCGCTCATCAGCTGGGCAGCTCGGGTGATATTCGCCGTGCTACGTCTGATGGAACTTTGCATGCAAAGGAGGCCGTACAAGGCAATCAGTGCGGTCACGCTGAACACCGAAACTGCGACCAGGAAGCCTTGCCATGCGGCCTGTTGATGCAGTGCTAAGCGCTGGTCGAGTAGTTGAAGGGTCGCCCTTTGCAGGTCGACCGAATCAACAAGTGCCGCTCCCACGTAGGTAGCCAAATCTGTCGGATTCAGGCCCTTGATATCGCCTTTAAAGAAGTCCCCCTCCAGCCGCTCAATAGTGCGGCTCAACCGTTCCACAGACTCGCCAAATTCGGCCTGCCATGCGCCTGCACCTGAAGAGCCTGTACTGACACCCTCGGCAGCAACCTTCAGCGATTCGGCAATGCTCGCGGCCGTGGCAGTGCTCTCTCGCAGCTGCGAGCGGGTAAGAAGATTGAATCCGCCCACCCCAATGATTCCTTGGCTGATACTGACCAGGCTCCCCAGCTGCTTGGTCATGTTCGGGGCATCGACAGTGGCGATGTTTATAAGCTGAGAGGTGTCCGGCCAGGGATCGCGCCTGAGCCCCGCCAGATTGGTTACCGCCTTTATGAGCGCTCCCAGCGACTGGGTACCACGAGTGGACTCGTTGTGAGCATCTGGCCACCAACTCGCTAGAGCCTGTTCGTCTGCGCGAGCAGCCGCCATCTTGCGTTGCGCCGCAGAAACCTGAGCCAGCTCCGGGGAAATCACCTCGAGCAGCGCGGCACTTTCGCCATCTTGCTCCAGGCGTGAAATGGTCTGCTTCAGGCTTTGAATCTGCTTTTCCTGGCTATCGAGGAATGAAGCCATTTCGCGCTGCATGGTGCCCTTATCAACGGTCCCGCCATCAACCGAGCGCCATCGGGCAGCCAGATTTTTTTGATCGGCCAATGCCAGTTGGGAGTCGCTCATAAGCAGCAGTAGGGCAACGCCTGAGCGTTCGTGCTCAATCGCTTCAAGCTTCTCGAAATACTCGGAACATATGATCCAAAGCCCGTAAGCCAAAGGCACGAGAAAAACCACCATCAACAACTGGAACTTCCGAGAAAACGGAAGCACTTCCATTAACTTTGCGCCCGGCCTTAGAAAAGAGTTCATACTCCCCTCACATAATTATTCTCAGTCACTGCAAGCACTGCATGCATAAGCTATTTATAAATAGAGAACGGAAAGTACCGTTCATTTATCTCGCGATAAGTTCCATCTTGCAGAATCGAATCAAGGGCAGCATTTAAACTATTGAGGAGCTCGACATTTTCTTTGCGGACACCAATCCCCTTGCCCTCGCCCATGACTGAAGGATCGCTGGCCCTTGGCCCCACAAAGATGCAGCAAGCCCCAGCATCGCCTTTCAGCCAGGAAAACAGCATGTAGGTATCCGCAAATACTAGGTCTACTTTCTTTTCAGCGAGGGCAGCCAGCGCAGCTTCTGTGTCTGGGAATGGTACTATTTGGGAAGAGGAGTACTGGGCCTCAAGAAACTTCTGATGTGTCGTGTGCGACTGGACTGCGATGACTTTTCCCGCCAGTCCATTCGCATCAAACATTCCTAAGTCGTCGCCTTTACGCTTTATGAAGCGCCCTTGATTCGAATAGTACTTGCGCGTAAATGAAATCAGCTTTTGACGCTCGGCAGTAATCGCCATGGAGGCTACGATGACGTCATATTTCCCGGCCAACAGATTGGGGATCATTCCCTCCCACTCCTGCTGAACAACTTTGCACTGCGCACCGATTCGTCGGCAAAGCGCTTCGGCTATCTCCACGTCGAATCCTGACAAGCGACCGTTTTCTTGGTAGCTGAACGGTGGGTAGGTGCCCTCCGTCGCGATGCGCAACCGTCCTGGTTCAACCGCGTATACCGATCCTACGAAAGCTCCAGCCAGCAATACCGTTCGCACCAGCGTACGTGCCATACCTGTTCGCTCCAGATTTGTTGTTATTGTTATACTGATATATTAGGATATGACTAAAGGTGGCAGCTCAGGGCTTGGAAGTCAAGTCAGTCGGCATGCCCCATGAGCCATACCGTTGCCCGCGAGACCCGCATGTCATTTCCCGCTCAGATTGAACCGACGCCGCTGAATGGCCTCAAGGCATGGCGGTTACGCCATGGCGACACAGAAGCGTTGGTCACCAGCCAAGGTGCGCAGGTGCTCGGGTTCGGTGTGAACGGCGAACCGCCAATTGTCTGGGCTAACCCCAATGCCCGCTTTGTCCCTGGCGAGCCAATTCGTGGGGGTATTCCGGTCTGCTGGCCCTGGTTTGGCGCATTGCAGGCCAATCCTGAGGTGGTGCAATCTGGGTACAAGTCGCAGGCTGAGGCCCCCTTTCATGGCTTGGTGCGGCAAGCCGAGTGGGCTCTAGACGGCATGCATGCCGATACTGAACGCACGCAAATCTGGTTCTCCTACCAAACCTCGCCATCCCTGACTCCTGCGTGGCCGCATGCTGCCAATTTGAAGCTTCAGGTCGCAGTCCAAGACGCACAGCTAAGGGTAACCCTCACGGTATGCAATACCGGAGATTCGGCGCTCGCCATTACCCAGGCCCTCCACACCTATTTCGCGACCAGCGACGTGCGTAAGGTCGAACTGAGGGGCTTTGATGGCTTCGACTTCTACGACTGCCTGGACTCTTGGATTCCTCGGCAGCAGCGTGGTGAACCGCTGATCGAGGGAGAGACCGATCGGATCTATCAAGGCCTAGGGGATCGACTGGTGATTGATGATCCAAACTGGGGCCGGCAAATAGTCATACGCACTACCGGCAGCAACTCCGCGATCCTCTGGAACCCATGGGTGGATAAATCGACCAGGCTGGACCAGTTCGCTTCAACCTCCTGGAAAAGCATGCTGTGCATTGAAACCGCACGGGTTATGGACAACCTACTGCTTGTAAGACCAGGGGCAAACGCAGAGATGAGCGTGACGATTTCGCGGGAGGTAATCCTTCCGCTATGAGTTGGCGGGTTACCCCGTCTTCTTTCGGCCTGTGGCCGGATGTACCCCCGCTGGCTCACAAGGCCAAAGGGGCCCTTAAGGTGTTAAAACCGCCCCAGTGAGTCGTCGCGTAGCACACCGCCTCATGAACTGACTCACCTCGCAGGAACTCCTCCTGCAGCCAGATTCAGTCGCCTACCCGGCGTGGATCACACCGTTGTCCTTTCGTTTGAAAGGGCCAACTATGCCGATGCAACTCCAACCCCACTGCATGGTGGGGTGACAGACGCTTCTATAGGCCTGGTGTTATCTCGAAAGAGGTCTCCAGACACTGCCATGCCTCAGACTGGCATGCCATGGCCTGATGCCACGACCATCAGGCCATGATTTTTTACCGAGCTTGTAGATCAAGCCGACAAAGCGCCTGTCGATGAGGGCCCCTTGCGATTCAGACGGCTGCCAACCAGAATCCGCTTTAGCTAATATACGAGTGTATTCCCCCTCTGGAGCCTCATCCTTGAATGCCCATGTCTTCCACCCCGAGATGCTCGACCATCGTCTCCCGAAGACTGCCCAGGTGTATGACCTGCTTCGGAACGCGATCATTTCGCTGAGGCTTCAGCCAGGTGATGTCATCAACGAGAAGGAGCTGTGTGCTCAGTTGGACATTTCCAGGACGCCTCTGCGCGAAGCGATCCTGCAGCTGGCCAGCCAGAAGCTGATCAACATCAAGCCCAACTCCAGCACGACCGTGAGCTTGATCAAGCTCAAGGACGTCATTGAAGGGCAGTTGGTCCGCGAGAGCATCGAGTATCGCACTGTTAGGCTTGCCGCCCGCTTCTACGAGAAGGATCGCATCGACCCCTTTGCTACTGTGCTAATGAGACAGAAATTCGCTTCCGAGCATGGAAGCGTTGATGAATTCTACGCCTTGGATGAGGAGTTCCACCGGATCATCTGCGAATGCTCCGGTTACCCGAACCTCTGGCGTTTGTTAAATGGTGCTAAAGGGCAATTGGATCGAGTTCGCCGTATGGCCTTCCCCGCCCAGAACCATTTTCCGGAGGTCATCAAGGAGCACGAGAAAATCGCCAGTGCGATCCGAGCCTCTAACGAAGAGGAAGCTGTCGAAGCCATGCGTTTCCACATCGAAAGCATCTTCGAAACCCTGCAGATTCTCACGAAGAAACATCCAGGATTCTTCGCGGAAGATTCGGCCACCATCACCAATTGCGACAGCGTCGAAGACTTCAAGCGTCTGTATGCATAATCCGACTCCCTGCTAGGGAGGCCACGAGCTCGCTACAAAAAAACCAGCTGGGCGGACCCAGCTGGCAAGAGGTAAAACTCAGTAGATCGAGAACGGGAAGTACTTCTTGTTGATCTTGTCGTAGGTACCGTCAGCACGGAGCTCCGCAATCGCTTTGCTGAAGCCGTCGCGCAGCTCCGCCTCACCTTGGCGCACGCCAACACCTTTACCGACGCCGAAGTACTTCTCGTTGATGACATCCCCGCCGACGAAGTCGCAGCAGGCGCCATCCTTGGTTTTCATCCACACATACAGCAGCGCAGCATCCGAGAACACCGCATCGATGCGACCATTGGCGAGGTCCATCGCCGCGTCATCCACCGTCTTGTACTGCTTGATCTCGGAATCCTTATAGTTCTCCTCCAGGTAGTTCGACTGCGTGGTGGAGACCTGGACACCGATACTCTTGCCGGCCAGGTCCGCAGGAGAGTTGCCCGTTACACCACCGTCCTTCACGGTGATGAAACGCGCCGGTGTCGCGTAGTACTTGTTGCTGAAATCGATCTTCTTCTTGCGTTCGTCAGTGATGTTCATCGACGCCACGATGGCATCGTATTTCCCCGCAACGAGGCCCGGGATCATGCCGTCCCATTCCTGGGACACGATGGTGCACTTGATCTTCATCCTCTCGCACATAGCATTCGCCATGTCGACGTCAAAGCCGGTCAGTTGCCCCTTATCCAGGTAGCTGAAGGGGGGATAGGTACCTTCGGTGGCGATGCGGACTTCCTTCATCTCGTCTGCGAAGGAAAGAGATGCGCTCAAGCCGAACGCCGCGAGGAGAACATACTTGCTGAATTTCATAACGCTTACCTCTCTGCCGTACATTAATATATTAGATTTGTTACAACATACAGGCCACTTATCGATCTCAGGTTTGGGTACGTGCGACGGCTCTCCTTCAAGGGTTGAACTGGGTGATTTTCAGGGGTCAGAAGATCGCTGGCTCTCCACTCGGAGGGCCGAAATCCGTCTCCAAGAAATCGAAGTCACAGCCTTTATCGGCCTGCAGAATGTGTTGCGCGAACATCCAACCGTAGCCACGACCGAATCGAGGCGCCGGCTCCGGAAGCGTTGCTCGGCGAGCAGCAAGCTCACCTTCATCGACCAGCAGATTGATGCTGCGATTTTCGACGTCGACCGAAATGAGGTCACCGTTACGAACTAGTGCGAGGGTCCCTCCCACGTACGATTCGGGTGCAACGTGGAGAATGCACGCACCGTAACTGGTCCCACTCATGCGGGCATCAGAGATGCGGACCATGTCCCGCACGCCCTGCTTCACTAGCTTGCCAGGAATCGGCAGCATGCCCCATTCGGGCATTCCCGGGCCGCCCTGAGGCCCTGCATTGCGCAGAATCAGAACGTGATCGGCGGTGACCTCAAAGTCATCCCGATCGATGACCTCCTTCAGTGAGGGATAGTCGTCGAAAACAATGGCAGGTCCGGTGTGCTTGAGCAGTCTCGTCTCCATGGCGCAGGGCTTGATGACGCAGCCATCGGTGGCCAAGTTTCCTTTCAGGACGGCAAGTGCACCTTCCGCATAGATCGGATTACTCAACGGACGGATCACATCGTCCTTGTAGACCTCGGCAGAGGCTATGTTCTCGCCAATCGTTTTGCCGTTAGCGGTGAGTTCATTGCAGGACAGGAACTGCTGGATCACACGCATCAGTGCAGGCAGTCCCCCTGCATAGAAGAAGTCCTCCATCAGGTATTGGGTACCACTGGGACGGACGTTGGCGATGACTGGAACATGTCGGCTTACGGCATCAAGGTCATCCAGGGTCAATTGGTGGCCTGCACGACGTGCCATCGCAATAAGATGAATCACAGCATTGGTCGAGCAGCCCATGGCCATCGCGACTGCAATCGCATTGTTGTATGCGCCGCGGGTCTGGATTCTGGAGGGTGTCAAGTCCTCCCACACCATCTCCACCGCGCGGCGGCCCGCTTCGGCACACATTCGGATGTGATTCACGTCAGCGGCGGGGATCGAGGATGCCCCTGGGAGCGTCATGCCTATGGCTTCAGCGATAGCGGTCATGGTCGAAGCTGTACCCATGGTCATGCAGTGACCATGGCTACGCGCGATCCCGCCTTCGATATCTTGCCAATCGCTATCGCTGATGTTGCCGGCGCGGCGCTCGTCCCAGTACTTCCAGGCATCGGATCCCGAGCCCAGGATCTTGCCCTTCCAGTTCCCCCGAAGCATCGGCCCGGCCGGCACGTAAATCGCGGGTAAGCCTGCACTGGTGGCCCCCATCAAAAGACCAGGAGTGGTCTTGTCACACCCCCCCATGAGTACGACGCCATCAACCGGATGGGAGCGAATCAACTCCTCTGCGTCCATCGCCAGCATGTTGCGATAGAGCATCGTGGTGGGCTTGACGAAGTTCTCGGATAACGAGAGAGCCGGCAGCTCAACAGGGAACCCCCCAGCCTGCAAGATGCCACGCTTTACATCTTCGACCCGGGTCTTGAAATGAGCGTGGCAGGGGTTGATGTCCGACCAGGTGTTGAGAATTGCGATAACGGGTTTACCGGCCCAATCAGTAGGCGCGTACCCCATTTGCATGATTCGGGAGCGATGGCCAAACCCACGCAAATTGTCAGGGGCAAACCAGCGCGCACTTCTCAGATCTTCGGCTTTCTTTCTCATGATTGTTTTCCGGTTTGCGGGTCAGAGGCGCGTAGCAAAGCCGTAGAGCTTCGCGGGGTTGTCCACCATTACTGCAGTCAGCAGCGACTCGTCGCGGAGCCAGGAGGCCAGGCGTGTGACCCCCACCCCATCGTCAACTTCGCGGAACAAGGACACGGGACCGCGAGTAACGTCACCCAAGCCCCCCAACGGATGCGGCCAGTTGGAGCCCCAAAGCAGGCGCTCCGAATTGACAGAAGCCAGGCCTTTTACGAGTGGTTCTACGTTGTCTTGGGTAGGCTGCTCGGAAACCAGGTAAGGGGCAGAAATCTTCACGTAGCAATTACCGCCGGAGAGCAGACTCACCACGGTCTTGAAGCCTTCATGCTTCACGCCCGCACTGGCATGCACTCCACCGAAATGGTCGAGAACTAAGGGAACGCTGAGCTGTTTCAGCTCCCCCCGCAGGGCTTGAATTACTTCGGTCGTGGCGAAGATTTGGATATGCCAGCCGAACTCTTCCGCCACGGTGTTCGCATGACGCAGAGCACTGATTGCTGCACTGGCATCGTTGCCGGCCGCTGCGAGGTTCAAGCGAATCCCGCTGATACCGCCCTTCTTCAGGCCATCGAGTTGATCCCGGGAAGTCGCCTGGTCGATTACCGCTACGCCACGAGCATTGGCACCAAAATGCGCGATTGCATCCAGCGTGCAGCGGTTATCGGAGCCGTAGACGCTGGGCTGAACGATGATCACCCGTTCCAACCCAAGGACATCCTGATGGTGAGCGAGATCCTCAACTATGGCCGGCGCCGGCGTGTAGGGGCGCATGGGCGAGTAAGGGAAGCGGTCAGTAGGCCCAAAAACGTGGACGTGGCAATCACAAGCGCCTGCAGGAAGACGAACATCGGGCCTGCTATGCGCGACCCGCAATATGCTGGTGGCCGCGTTGGCGTTGGAGTTGTCAGTCATTCTTGTTGTCCTCCTAATCTGCTGAACGGCGGGAATGTCGCTATCGCTGGTGAGTTTGTTCGATCTGGTGAAGCACACGCATGGCCGGAAGTACGGAGCGCGCACTCACCAGCGGCTCACCACCAGTGCGAACTGCGTCAACGAAGTCGCGCGCAACCTGATCGTTGTTGGCTTTTTCGGAGTCGACTTCCAGCTCGTCCACGCCCTGCTTCAACGTGCCGCGAAGGATGTCCAGGCGGTAGGAGTCTCGGTCGGTGATGACGAAGATGTCGAAGATGCGATCCGCGGAGTTGTAGGAGCCGGTGCAGATGATCGACTGCCGTTGCTTGGTCTCGATCAGTGCCGCAACTTCCATAGGAATACCGGTGTGATCATCGGCAGCCGGCATGACGGAGTGGACGGTAAGGATGTCTGCCTCGGCGGCGAATGGATCGCCCTTTCCGGTTAACCACAGAGCCACATCAACCAGATGTGCGCCGTGGTGCCATAGCAGGTTGTCGGTCCAGCAACGCTTGAGCCCCGTGGAACCAATGTTCTCCCGGCGATGCAGGAACAGCCGTGACTGAATCTGGAGCACGTGCTCTTTGCCACTGCGCAGACGCTCGATCAGGTGGCGGTGCTCGCGCCGGAACCGCATCGGGTGAACCACACCGACCTTTAGCCCCAACCGTTCGCCTGTCGCGACGATCCTTTCGCAATCCGCGAGGGTTAGCGCCAGGGGAATTTCAACCAGTACATGCTTGCCGTGCTCCAACGCTGCCAGCGCCATCTCGGCGTGGGTCTGGCTCGGTCCGGCGATGATGACGATATCGATCTCGGGAGATTTGAGCGCCTCTCGATAGTCCACGCACCAGTGCAAATAGCCATAGTCCATGGCAAATGCTTCGGTCGCATCGGCCTCACGCCCGACCAGGGTATGCAGCACGCAGTCGGCATCTCGCAGGCTCTGGGAATGCCAAGTACCCATCATGCCGTGGCCGATCATGCAAATATTCATGCTCTCTCCTCGATGCACCGGCGGATGGGAAACCGCATGGCTTCCCATCCACGCAGCTAATCACGCCTTGCCAGCAGTCACTGCAGCCATGGTGTCTGCGAACGTTTCGAGCAGTTGGTCCGCATGCGCTTTCTGGAAGCACAGCAGCGGGCGGATCTTCAGAGAGTTCTCGTGAGGACCGGTGGTGCTGATCAGAACCTTGCGCTCGCGTAGCCCACCAACGACTTTGGTGGTCAGGTCCTGATCCGGAGCCTTGGATTGAGGATCGGTGACGAACTCGACGGCAAAATACAGACCCGCACCGCGCACATCTCCGATGGACGGGTACTGCTTCGCGATCGACTTGAAGCCGTCCAGCAGGTAGTTGCCGACCTGATGGCAGTTCTCCTGCAGTCCCTCGTCGCGGATGACATCGAGAACGGCCTGTGCCGCAGAGATGCAAACGGCATTGCCACCAAAGGTGTTGAAGTAGCGAACCTTCGGCCCGAAGTCGGCCAGCAATTGAGGCTTCGCAGCAACGCCCGCGATCGGCAGGCCATTCCCCATCGGTTTGCCCATCACCACGATGTCGGGCTGGATACCGTGACGCTGATAGCCCCAGAAGTTGCGACCGGTACGCGCGAATCCCGGCTGAACCTCGTCGGCGATATACACCCCGCCATGCTTGTGGACCACTTCAATAGCTTTCTGCAGGAAGCCTGTCGGGTCGGGCAGAAGACCATCGGTGGAGAAAATGCTATCGGCGATGAAACCGGCGAACTTGATGCCATGACGCTGCATATCGGCAACAGCGGCCTCAATGTCAGCCGCTAGACGCTCGCCCAGGTCGAGACCCGGCTCAGCGTGATAGGCATAAGGAGCGCGAACGGTTCGGACATGCTGATCCACCGGGACGTACTTGCCCATGGTGGTCGAAATGGCTGCCACGGTGGTGGTGATACCGTGGTAGGCGTAATCGGTCACGATGATCCCGGTGCCGCCGGTGTTGAACTTGGCGATCCGCAGGGCGAGGTCTACGGCCTCGGAACCGGTGCAGGTGTACATGACATTGCCGATCCCACCGCCAAAGGTTTCCACCAGTTGCTCGGTGTAATTGAGGATCTTCTCGTCCATGTAGCGGGTGTGCGTGTTGAGCGTGGCCAACTGCTTCGATACCGCTTCAACTACACGCGGATGGCAGTGACCAACGGACGGCACGTTGTTGTAGCAGTCCAGGTACTGCTCGCCGTTCGGGCCGTACATGTACACGCCTTCGGCGCGCACGAACTCCACCGGATGCTGGTACATCAGTTTGTAGGACGGTCCCAACAGACGCTGGCGGCGCTCGACCACGGCTTGCTCATGAGGGGTCAGGGTCGGAAGAAGAGCCAGGTCGAACCCGTTCTGCATGCCAGCTGTGGGAGAAAATTGTTCGGACATCTCAACCTCCAAAAACTGATTGTTGTGCGGCCGTTCCGGCCACGGTTTGTTTCGGATATGGCGTTGTCAGCTCGGCTCAGAGTCGCCATTCGATCGTCGAGCCGGAGGGACGGACCGCCCCAAACAAGCGTTCCTCAACCTCTGCTCGACTCATTGAGCGCAATTGCTCGAATTGCATCCAGGAGCGCTGGGTGTTGCGCAGGATGTATTCCCTGTTCTCGGGGAAGCGGCTTGCACGCCACTCGGTGAGGGTCAGACGGAGCACCATCCGCACCATCAGCAGGTCATAGAAAACGTCCAGTTCTTCGGCGGTGAGCGGCGTTACCGACTGGTAGCCCTCAAGGAAGGCTCGGGGGGCATCCAGCAACGAATCGGACTCACCAAGCGCGTAAGCAGCTGCGACCACCACATCGTTGACCAACGGGGTGCGGACCATGTCGCCGAAGTCCAGGATCGCAGCGATCTGATCAGGATCGTTGGGCTGCACCAGGGCGTTGTCGGAATTCAGGTCGTTGTGAACCACTTGCTTGCGCATATGGCTGAACAGCGGCTTCACCTCTTGAACGAAGGTGTCCAGGTACTCCTCCATCCAGGACCGACGCTTGGGGTCGAACACGTCGAACATCTCCCGCAGCCCCTCCGCATTCTGGATGTCCCAGAGCAGGACATGATCTGCAGCGGGGTGATCGAAGTCTTTTAGGGCGACGCCGAGGCGGGCTAGCTCGATGCCAAGGTTTCGCTGCTGATTCAGCGTGACCGGCGCATAGCGGAGCAGCGTGCCTTCCATGTAAGTCACCATGCGCACGGTCCGGGACTGACCGTCGAACACAAGGTTGAGCTCGGTCTCACCGGTGAGCGCTCGCACTACACGCTGGACATGGATGCCTGGATCGCGCTTCTCAACATGCAGAAGGGCTTCGGCCTGGAAGTTACTCAGCAGGCGGTCCTCTGCCGGGTGCGCAATCTTCAACACGTAACCGCCTTCTGCACACCGCAGATGGAAATTGTGGTCGCGCTCACTGATCAAGCGCTTAACGCTTACGGCGCTCACCCCGAAGAAGTCGGACGCAATCTGACGCGCTTCCTCCGAGCTGATGTCTCCAGCCTCCGTGGTCAGGCTTGCGTTGAAGTCGCTCGGCTTGTGCAGGTCGCTCATGTGGGAGGCCTCAAAATCTATGAAATACTAATATATTAGTTTGCTGACAAAAACAAGCACTTCAGCGGATTCGCGAACTCAGCTGCCTCACAGACTGGATCTCATCGCTGGTCAAGCCTTCGATCAGGAGTCCTCGCTGCTCACAGACTTTCTCGAGTGATTCGAAAATGCTGTCCATGTGCTGGGACATCAGGGATTCGGCACGACGCTCATCGCGATCCTGGATTGCCGCATAGACTTCTCGATGCTCCGCAATCACCTCATCGAAGTGCTGCTGTATCGGGAACGCCAGGCGCCTGACGCGATCCAGTTGCCCCATTGCACTGTGCATCACGTGCCACAGGTGCGAGTAACCAGCGCAGTCGCAAATCAATCGGTGGAACGCTTCGTCGAGGGCATAGAACTCGCCGCACTCCTTTCGCTCCAGCGCTTTGGTCTTGCGCAAAAAGAGCGTCTCGAACTCGTCCTCGAAGCGAGGCTTGAAGAAGCGGGCCGCCAGGCGAACGCAGCGCAGTTCAATCGTTTCGCGAACGAGTTGGCCTTCCAACACATCCCGCAAGCGAATCGTACTGACGTATGTCCCTGCATTCGGCCGGACGATCAGCATCTGCTCATTGACCAGTCGCAGTACCGCTTCACGAACCGGTGTACGAGAGACGCCCAATTCATCACTGATCTCTTTCTCGCTGAGCACGTCACCTGGGGAAAGCTCGAGGCCAACGATCGCCGCTCGCAGCAACTGGTACACCTGCGCAGCCTTCGGCAGCCCTTGATCGATCATGCTTTCGCTGAAGACTCCACGCATACCCACGCCCTACGCTAAACGCTGTCTCAGAAGCACTTAATCAATGCAGGATCTGGCTGAGAAACTGCTTCGCCCGTTCGCTTTTGGGTGCCCGGAAGAACTCTTCAGGGGCTGCTTGCTCGACGATCTGCCCACGATCCATGAAGATCACTCGATCCGCCGCCTGGCGGGCGAAGCCCATTTCATGAGTGACGCAAAGGAGCGTGATGCCGCTTTCGGCCAGACCCAGGACCACATCCAGTACTTCCTTGACCATTTCCGGGTCCAGAGCGGAAGTCGGTTCATCCAGGAGCATGATCTGCGGGTTCATACACAGTGCGCGGGCAATCGCTACGCGCTGCTGCTGGCCACCTGAGAGTTGGCTCGGGTAATGGTTGGCCTTGTTGGCCATCCCAACGCGCTCCAGAAGCGCCTGGGCTTGTTCCTTGGCTTGCGCCTTGGTCTTCTTCAGCACCCGCATGGGAGCTAGCATGCAGTTCTCCAACGAGGTGAGATGGGGGAACAGGTGGAAGCCCTGGAACACCATGCCAGTCTCTTTGCGAACTGTGTCGACGCCGCTGCCATCCAAGCCCATCTCGGTTCCGTTCACGATGAGCTGGCCCTCCTGGTAAGCCTCCAGGCCATTGATGCAGCGAATCAGGGTGGACTTGCCGCTGCCAGAAGGACCGCACACTACGATGCGTTCACCCTTGCGTACTTCGAGGTCAATGCCGTCCAGTACCGCAAAGTCTGCGTACCATTTTTTCAGGCCGCGCATGACTACCACGGGGCGGTCGGTGGAGGGTTTACTCACGGGGGTCATGGTGATGAGCTCGGATTGCTCTTCTGCGCCCATGGTTCGCTCCTCCAATTCGCTTTGTACTTGGTTGTCGTTGATGGGGAAGGAATGAATCATTTCTCTACCCTCAGTGGGTGATGTGTCGGGTAAGGCGAGCACTGAGCCAGCCGCAGAAGCGCCGGATCGACTCCACCATGGTCAGGTAGAGCACTGCTGCCCACAGATAAACTTGGAAGTCGAACGAGCGGGAAAACGCCAGACTCGTCATGCCCATCAGTTCAGGCACCGCGATGACGCTCGCGATGGCGGACGACTTGAGCATCAGGATCAACTCGTTGCTTAACGGTCGCAGTGCAACGACGAAGGCCTGGGGCGCGATGACATCTTTCAGGCCGGCCAATTTCGACATGCCCAGCGCATGGATCACTTCCCACTGGCCCTTTGGAACAGCCTGCACGGCACCACGCCAGATTTCCGCCTGGTAAGCAGCGGTGTTCAGGGTGAAGGTCAGCACGGTGCACCAATAGGCATCACGGAAGAACCACCACACCCCCAGCTCTTGCAGTTCTGGCCGCAGCTGACCGGCGCCGTAGTAGACGAGGAAGGTCTGCGCGAGCAGCGGAGTTCCTCTGAACAGGTAGGTGTAGCCGTAAGCCAGCCGGCGCAACCAATTGTTTGGGCTCATACGGGCGGCGGCGATTGGTAGGGCCAGTACTGCGCCCATGGCCACGGACAGCAGCACAATTTTCAGCGTCATTCCAAGGCCTGCCAGCATCCGCGGGCCATAGGTGGATAGAAGCTCCAGGTCCATGATCAGCTCCGAACGTAGTATCGGTTAGCGCGCTTCTCCATCAGGTGCAGTACCTGGCCGGAGACGACGGAGAACAGCAGGTAGATGCCACACGCCACGCTATAGAAGAAGAACGGTTCTTTGGTGTTGCTCACTGCCAAGTAGGTCTGGCGCATCAGGTCGGTCAGCGCGATGACCGAAAGCAGCGAGGTTTCTTTCAGCAGTACCAGCCAGAGATTACCCAGGCCAGGTAGCGCGATTCGCCAAAGCTGCGGCGCGGTGACGAAGCGGAACATGTCGACACGCGAGAGCCCCAGGGCAAACGCTGCTTCGCGCTGCCCCTTGGCGATCGCTCGGATCGCGGTCAGGAATACCTCACTGGAGAACGCGCCGAAGACCAGCCCCAAAGCCAGCATTCCCGCGAAGAAGCCATTGACCTGGAAGGCTTCGAAACCCATCGACTCTGCGGCCTGTTTAACCAGCAACTGCACGCCGTAGTAGATGATGAAGATGGTGAGGAGCTCGGGGAGCCCACGGAAGATGGTCACGAACACCGTTGCCGATCGGCTGATCAGCGGACGCTTGCTGTCCATCCCAAGGGCCAGCGCAAGTCCCAGCGCCAAGCCAAGCGGCAGGGTCGCAAGAGCGAGCTGAATTGTGAGGAGCGCTCCGGAAAACAGGGCGGCGCCCCAGCCTTCCGGCTCGAATGAAAGGAGTTGCAGATATTCGCTCATGATCAGGCCCATCCCCCCTGCAATTCAGCAAGGGGTATCAGAAGGGGAAGGAGCGCGGGAGACCGCGGGCTCAGTAGATGGAAAAGGGGAAGTACTTCTGATTGATCTGCTGGTAGGTGCCATCTGCCACGATAGCTTTCACCGCCGCATTCAGCTTGTCGCGCAGGTCCTGATCTTCCTTGCGCACGCCAATTCCCTTGCCCACTCCGAAGTACTTGTCGTCTCGCACTTCCTGCCCAACGAAATCACAGCAGGAGCCCTCTTCAGTCTTGAGCCACCCATAGAGGATCGCTGCATCGGAGAAGACTGCATCCAGTCGGCCGGTGGCGAGGTCCATCGCGGCGTCATCCACGGTCTTGTAGATCTTGACCTCGGAGTCCTTATACAAGTCCTCCAGGTATGTCCCCTGCGTGGTGGAGCCTTGAACGCCAATGACTTTGCCAGTCATCCCCTGCGGGGTAGTGTCGGTGATTCCGCTGTCCTTCGCCGCGATGAATCGCGCAGGCGTGGCGTAGTACTTGTCGGTGAAATCGATCTTCTGCTTGCGTTCCTCAGTGATCGCCATGGAGGCCACGATGGCATCGTACTTGCCCGACATAAGGCCAGGGATCATCCCATCCCACTCTTGCGCCACGACTTCGCATTTGGCCTGAATCTTGGCGCACAACGCGTTGGCAACATCGACATCGAACCCGGCCAGTTCGCCACCCTGGAGATAGCTGAAAGGGGGATAGGTGCCTTCGGTAGCTATGCGAACGACTTGCCAATCCTTTGCATGCACCCAACCATCGGTGCCGATCAGAGAGGAAAGAGCAAAAGCCGCACAGGCGAGGTATTTCGAGCTGTTCATTGTTGTGTCCTCGATACTTCGGGTGTTCCTGCATACCAATATATTGGTATGCAAATGAAGATAACAGGATTAGGCCGCTTATCAAGAGGTTGGTGCGTGATTTTTAGAATAGAGAGAGGCGCTTTTATGCCACTACACGGTCGCGAACCTGCGACACGAATGCCTCCATGGCCTCCACCAGAGGCCGGGGATTTTCTCGCATTGGGTAGTGACCTACTCCAAGGAGTTCTTTGAGCTGAGCATTGGGGAGCCAACGCATAACCGTTTGCCCCATAGTCACGCTTGTAGCACCAGGATCCAGATCCCCAATCAGCACCAAGGTCGGAACCTTTGCACCATGGACCTGGTGAGCGAAATCATCGCCTATCCAGGACTCCATGTAGTTGAGCATGACATCAGGCCTTGTGGTGCGGAGGCTGAGCCCGAGCACTTCGCGCAACCACTTCTCGGGGCGTGTGTGGCCAACGTTCGTGTCGATTAGTGCCAGCCGGGCATCCTGGTCGTGCAGCGCCGTGGTCAGCAGCGCCCTACGCTCCTCGGACACCGCCGCACCGCTAGCCGGTACCGTCGCCAGCAACACTGCCGACTCCAAACGCTCCGGACAGCTGCTCATCAGCCACTGGGCCGCCATGCCTGCCATGGAATGCCCTAGCAGATGGAACGTGGCCCATTGCATCTCATCCGCAAGAGCCAAAGCATCCTGCGCGATCTGCACGACAGTGAATGGCCCCCGCTCATTCAGTCGCGCCCCATAGCCGCGACAATCCATCAACGCATAGGTAAACCTGGCGTGATCCAGATACGGAATCATAGGGTCAAACAGCTCGCTGCCCGCCATCCAGCCATGAATGACGATGACAGGGATATCACCACTCCCGATAAAGCGAACCCCGGGAATGCTTACCTGCGGAATAGACATCGATATACCTCAAAGACGAACTTGCCGCGGCTTGCCAGACCAACGCCCCAGCGGGTCAGTACTGACAACCGCTGTTCAGGGGTTGTTCGCTGGGCGCACGGGCAAGACCAGAGCGCACCTCTTTCAGCGCAGCCCCGGACGCATTCGTGAGCATGCGCACATCGTTGGCCAGGGTCACCAGATCGAAGCCCCAGCCTATCGCCCGCAGTGCATAAGAGGCCGAGCCACAATGCAGGGCAGCCTTGATGCCGTTCGCATGGGCAGTCTGGAGAATGTGCTTGATGGCTTCGATCATCTCCGGCTCCTCGCGATCAAAGCCGGTCGGATAGCGCATTCCAGTCAGCCCGATCGTCAGATCTGCGGGACCGATATACACACCATCCAGACCCAGGGTCGCTGCAATTTCAGAGAGATTCTCCATCGCTTCACGGGTTTCGATCATCGCGAAGCAAAGGACATTGTCGTTGGCTTCGCGACCGTAATTCGCGCCGGCAGAGATGCTCGCCCTGGTGGGGCCAAAGCTGCGAACACCGAAAGGTGGGTAACGAACAAACGACACCAACTGAGCGGCCTGCTCCGCTGTATTGATCATGGGACAAATGACACCATAAGCCCCGGCGTCCAGTGCCTTCATGATGATGCCCGGCTCGAGCCACGGCACCCGGACCATTGGGGTGACCTCACTGGCACGCATTGCCTGAAGCATCCCCACGGAGGTCTGATAGTCGACAACTCCATGCTGGAGATCGATGGTCAGCGCGTCATAACCCTGCTCAGCCATGATTTCGCTGACAAACGCGCATGGGATCGAAAGAAAGCCATTCACAACGGCTTTGCCCTCACCCCATATCTGCTTGATCTTGTTCGGTTTCATCGCAGCGCCTCGTATTGGATTTGTTTGGCGCGGGGCCGCGGCGGGCCCCGCTCGCAGCGCTAGCTATCAGGCGCGTCGGTATTTGCTCATCACTTCGAAGTCCGGGTTGAAACCCAAGCCGGCCTCTTGCGGAACACTGATTAGGTCGCCGTTTCGCAGCCCCTCGACGTCAGCCAGCCAAGCGTCAGGCTGTACGAAGTTGTACTCCAGAGCCTGTACCGAAGGGTTTGCAGCGGCTAGGTGAAGACTGGCGAAGAAACCCGGGCCGAAGTACGGCGAGTGCGGCATCAGCGATGCGCCTAAGGATTCAGCCATGGTGATGATCGATTTGAACTCGGAAATACCACCGACCTTGGTCACGCTCGGCTGCACGATATCCACAGCGCTTGCCTGGAAGGCCTTGGTAAACTGGAACGAAGTCGTCCAGTTCTCGCCGGCGGCAATCGGGATGGAACCCCGCAGGCTCGACAACGCTTGGAAGTCCTCTGGAGGGTAGATCGGCTCTTCCAACCAGGTCAGGTTGAGTGCCTCGAGACGAGCGCGGTTCTGTTCGACAAAATCCACCGACCAGGCACAGTTCACATCCACGCAGATGTTCTTGTCAGGCCCGGCCACACGACGACAGGCTTCGATGATGTCGAGGTCGATCTCATGCAGCTTGATGCTGCGGAATCCAGCCTCGATGACCTCGCGGCAGGTCATGGTCGCGAGCTCTTCGGTGCCGTAACGCACCATGCTGGCGTAAAACGGGATCTGCTCACGCTGCCCTTCGCCCAGCAGTTTGTAAAGCGGCTTGCCTGCCCGCTTGGCAGCGAGATCCCACAGCGCGATGTCCACTCCCCCAATGGCAAAAATAGTGATGCCGTAGCGTCCAAACATATGGATGCTGCGTTGCATCTGACGATTCCAGGCGGGGATGTCTTCAATGGTCGAACCGATCAGGCTCGGCAGGATCAGACGATCAATGATTGCCTTGGTGGCATCGACGGTGAAGTAACCGAAGCCTTCGCCCCAACCCACGTTACCCAGCTCGTCTTCAAGTCGGATAAGTGCAAACTCCAGGCTCTTCCAGGCGGTCGGCATGATGCCCACGCCGGTGCCACGAAGCTGGAAGGGAATCTCGACTATGGAGGTTTCTGCTTTAACGATTTTCATGCGGGCTTCCTCGGGTCAGGCAGGTTGCTCATGGCGAAGAAGCCACCGACAAAACCCGCGCCCTCTTGCTGCGTGAGGTAGGTGAAAGGACGGAACTCGGAGCTGCGGTTCTCGTAGGAGTAATCCCCCGGGTGATAGCGCTGTTCGAACGAAGCGTGGTTGCGAAGAAGCGGCGTCGGACAGTTCGATATGCCGTAGACGATCTCGAACTGCTGGGCGTGCTCGGATAGGCCCAGCCGGATGATCTGCACTAGATCCGCCGCACTGACCCATAGCCGCTCGCGACGGCCATCCACCACTTTCTCGTCTGCGTTTCCGATGCGAATCACCAGAGAAGAGATGCCAAAGCGGTGTGCGTAAAGTGAACAGGCGGCCTCGCCGAATGCCTTGCTCAGCCCGTAGAAACCGTCAGGGGCGACATCGGTGTTAGCCGGATAGGGCTTATCGGCGACAGGGTGAAGCCCTACCGCATGGTGGCTGCTCGCAAACACAAAGTGTTTGACTCCGAACTCTCGGCAAGCCTCAAGCAGATTCAGCACGGCATAGTAATTAGGCTTGAGGGTTGCTTCGAAGGAGATATCCGGGGCAACCGCTGCAGCCAGATGCACCACACCAACGGTGCCAGCAACTGCCGCGTTGGCAACTTCAGGATCTGCAAGGTCACCAACAATGCTCTCCTCGCCCGGCTGTAGCCCCTGAAGCGGCAGCAGATCGGAGAGTCGCAGGTCGTAGTCTTGCAGCAGGATGGGACGCAACAAGGTCCCGACTCGGCCTGCAGCACCGGTAATCAGCAGCTTTGGCTTACTCATTCTCGAACTCTCAGCTGGCTTGTGCTGAACCCTTAGGCTCGGCTGTCTTGTTGTTAAAAGGGGCCGCCAGAGACCTCTGACGCCCCCTATTGGCCCAGCTCTTACTTGGCAGTCGGCATGCTGAATTCAGGACCTTTCGCGATGCTGTCGGGCCAACGCTGCATCACGCTCTTGTAGCGGGTATAGAAGCGCAGCGCTTCTTCGCCGTAGGCGTGATGCTCACCGAAGAGCGAGCGCTTCCAGCCGCCGAAGGAATGCCAGGCCATCGGTACCGGAATCGGCACGTTGATGCCGACCATGCCTACCTGGATGCTGCGAGCAAATGCGCGCGCTACCCCACCGTCGCGGGTAAAGCAGGAAACGCCATTACCGAACTCATGGGCATTGATGAGCTTCACAGCCGAGGCGAAGTCAGGAACTCGCACGATGCCGAGCACCGGACCGAAGATCTCTTCCTTGTAGATGGTCATTTCCGGGCTCACCTGATCGAACAGGGTGGCGCCCACGAAGAAGCCATCCTCGGCACCCGGCACTTGAAGACCGCGACCATCAACCAACAGCTTCGCGCCTTCATTCACACCGGCATCGATGTAGCCTTCGACCTTGACCTTGTGAACGGAGGTGACCAGCGGCCCCATATCAGCTTCCGGATCAACGCCGTTGCGAATACGCAGTTGATCAATGCGCGGCAGCAGCTTCTCGATCAGTTGGTCACCGACGTCACCCACTGCAACGGCAATGGAAATGGCCATGCAGCGCTCACCTGCAGAACCGTAAGCCGCACCAATCAGCGCATCGGCCGCCTGGTCCAGGTCTGCATCTGGCATCACGATCATGTGGTTTTTGGCACCGCCCAGGGCCTGAACACGCTTGCCGCGCTGCGTTGCTTCGCGATGGATGTACTCGGCAATCGGAGTCGAGCCAACAAACGACACCGCTTCGACATCCGGGTGACGCAGCAACGTGTCGACTGCCTCTTTGTCACCTTGGACGACGTTGAACACACCGTCAGGCAAGCCCGCTTCTTTAAGGAGCTTGGCCATTAGCAGGCTCGGCGACGGATCACGCTCGGAGGGCTTCAGCACGAAGGTGTTTCCGGTAGCCAGGGCCATCGGAATCATCCACAGGGGCACCATGACCGGGAAGTTGAACGGGGTGATGCCGACGCACACGCCGAGCGCTTGGCGCAGGTTCCAGTTGTCGATGCCGCCACCAATGTTGTCGGTGAACGCAGTCTTCAGCAGATAAGGAGCACCACAGGCGAACTCAACAATCTCGATGCCGCGAGTGACCTCACCCATTGCATCCGAGAACACCTTGCCGTGCTCGGCAGTGATCATGCGAGCAAGCTCTTCATGGTGCTGGTCGAGCAGCTCCTTGAAGCGGAATAAAATGCGCGAACGGCGCAGCGGCGACAGCTCGGACCAAGCCGGGAAAGCAGCTTTGGCGGCAGCCACGGCCTGTTCGACAGTCTGAGGAGCAGCAAGGGAAACCTTCGCTTGCACCTTGCCGACGGCAGGATTGAAGACATCAGACGAACGCTCCCCAGGGAACGAAACGACCTCGCCTGCAATGAAATGCCCGATGAGACCAATGTTGGCGTCGTACTGGGAAGAACTGCTGCTCATGCAATCACCTGCTCTGTTGGTGTTAGCCGATGGGACGTGGCGGCCGTGAAGGTGCTTGACCATTACCGATCACATCCGTCACTGCATGAATACTAATATATCAGTATATTCTTGACAAGCACAGTACCGGGTTGCAGTTCCTCCGGGAACCGGACTGCCGGTGGAGCCTCGAATTTGAGGTGATTTGAGAGCAGGTTCATTTGCGCACTTGCAGGCTTGTCAGCCGCGAGCGCCGGCAGTTCGCTATCCTTAGCCAAGCACAAGGGCAGCATTCAGGTTCGAGTAGTGTCTGAATCCGATGGTGGTCGGACTGATGGTAGTGCTCGCACCCGCAAATCGTTGTCGCGATCTGCGGTACCTCCCAACATCAAGAAGTTCGGATGTTGGGGGGACCCTAGGGCGGTGGTGTAGATCCGGCGGTTGTGCGGTGAAGGATTGCGTTCTTACCTGGGGAGATCTCGCCTTGTGCCTGAAAGGGCGACGGCGGCAGCCGGAGCGAGAAGTCAGCAGAGGCCATATAGATGCGATCTGACCGAAGGGCCGAACATGAGTGACCGCGATTAGGACGGCAGAGACTCGATGCGGGCCGATGAGACACACGTGCGTGGAACAAGCGCAGCCATGACCACGTTGCTGGGGCGGAACTCCAGTGGCGCTGCTCATGGTGTTGAGGTCTGCACGGCGGCTGCCGGGCAAACGAAAGCGGGGGCGCCATCGCTGATGGAAGCGGTGGTGGATCGAGCCAACCTGTGGCTAGCGTACCGGCGAGTCGCTGGCAACCGAGGTTCAGCGGGATTCGATGGCCTCTCAGTCGAGGGGTTTGCCGAGTGGCTGAAAGCGCACTGGCCGAGTGTCAAGGCAGCGCTGCTGGGCGGGGATTACCGCCCCCAGGCGATACGCGCGGTGGATATCCCGAAACCTGCGGGTGGGATACGCACCCTGGGTATCACGACTGTTCTGGATCGGCTGATCCAGCAGGCGTTGCTCCAGCAGCTCCAGCCACTCTTCGAGCCAACGCTCTTCGAATCCAGCTTTGTATTTCGACCAGGGCGCAGCGCCCTGCAGGCGGTTCTGGCAGCACAGCGGTCGTGCAGGCAGGCCGTGGGTGGGTGGTGGATATCGATCTGGAGAAGTTCTTCGACCGGGTCAACCACGACATTTTGATGTCACGGCTGGCCCGGCAAGTCAGCGATACCCGTGTGCTCAAGCTGATCCGGCGCTATCTGGAAGCGGGCCTGATGCGTGATGGGCTGGTCGCACAGCGCCGCGAAGGCACGCCACAGGGCGGGCCGCTCTCGCCGTTGCTGTCGAACATCCTGCTCACGGACTGGGATCGCGAACTTGAGCGCCGTGGCCACGCTTTCTGTCGCTACGTCGATGACTGCAACATCTACGTGCGCAGCAAGGCGGCAGGTGAACAGCTGTTGGGGCAGATGAGGGCGTTCCTGGCGGAGCGACTGAAGCTGCACATCAACGTATCCGCTCCATAAACCCCGTCTTCCTTTGACGAGTTGCCGTGATCAGGATGCGCTCGTCGGCGGGCAGTCCCACGGCAGCAAGGCTTCAAAGTCCTCGATGCTATTGGCCAGCGGCAGGCGTTCGAGGATATAGCGCAGCCAGGCATAGGGCTCCTGCCCGTTGGCCTTGGCCGTTTCGATCAGGCTGTGGATCTGCGCGCTGGCCGTGGCGCCCTTGGGGGTGTCGCTGAATAGCCAGTTCTTGCGGTTATGTCGAGCTCCGCATAACCGCAATTATGTTCAGCCCGCGATTATGCGGAGTCGCCCTAGAGGGACGGCGCAGGGGTCGATTCGGCGCACATTCCGCCTTTGATAGGCCTTCTCCACTCGCCATAAAAGTTGGTGGTTTCCTGTGATCTCT
>NZ_JACXBU010000005.1 GCF_014700075.1 Pseudomonas sp. JM0905a
AGTGAAACGACGCATCGCCGATGGTAGTGTGGAGCTTCTCCATGTGAGAGTAGGTCATCGTCAAGCTTCTATCCCAAACCCCCGATACGCCCAGGCGTGTCGGGGGTTTGTCTTTGCGCGTGAGAAAGATTCAGGGGGGGCGTGAAGTTGGTAGCGACCGGAAACTCTTGAATCGCCACCGCTTCCGATCCGCTCGTCTAGAATAGCCGCGATACCCTGAGAGCCCTGCTGCCATGCCTGAACAGGCTGAACAACGTCCGCTATCCGAACTACCGCTGCATGATCTGATTGCTTGCCATGAGTGCGACCTGCTGATGCGTCGCCCGGACATTGGCGAAGAGCAGAAGGCCTGCTGCCCCCGCTGTGGCTATGAGCTGCTGGTACATCGTTCCCAGATGGAGCGCCGCGCCCTGGCCTTGGTTTTGACGGCATTACTGCTGTTCGTGCCAGCCAACTTCCTGCCCATCATGAAGCTCAACCTGCTCGGGCAGACCACCCACGACACCGTCTGGACAGGGGTTGTAGGGCTCTACAACACCGGCATGGAAGGCGTCGCCTTGCTGGTGTTCCTGTGCAGCATGGTCATCCCCCTGATCAAGCTGCTCTGTCAGCTGGCCGTACTGGTCTGCATCAATACGCGCCGCGCACTTGGCCTCGGCGTGAAGCTCTATCGCCTATACCACCACCTCAAGGAGTGGGGGATGCTCGAGGTCTACCTCATGGGCATCCTCGTTTCCATCGTCAAATTGATCGACCTCGCCGACCTGCATCTGGGCATCGGCCTGGTCTGCTTTATCGGCCTGCTGCTGGCCCAGGTATGGCTGGAAGTGACCATGTCGACGCACCAGGTCTGGGATGCGCTGGATGCCGAAGGAGAAGCCCATGCGCGCCATTGATGCCGGCATCATCGTCTGTGACGAGTGCCATCAACTGAACCGCCCCGAATCGGACGACGAACACGGCCACTGCAGCCGTTGCGGCGCCGTCCTGTATCCACGCCGCCCGGACAGCATCGTGCGCACCTGGGCGTTGCTGATCACCGCCACCATCCTCTACATACCGGCCAACGTGCTGCCGATCATGACGGTGAACTTCTTCGGCAATGGAGCGCCGTCCACCATCATGGGTGGCGTGCTCGAACTGATTCATGCCGAGATGGTTCCCATCGCGCTGGTGGTGTTCGTGGCCAGCATCCTGGTGCCCACTTTCAAGCTGGTAGGCATTGCACTGCTGCTTTACTCAGTACAGCGGCGGCTGCCCATGTCGCCGCGTCAGCGAATCCTGATGTACCGCTTCATTGAATGGATCGGCCGCTGGTCCATGCTGGATATCTTCGTCATCGCCATCCTTGTGGCGCTGGTGAACTTCGGCAACCTGGCGAGCATCGAAGCGAACCTGGGTGCCGCTGCCTTTGCCAGCGTCGTGGTAATCACCATGATCGCGGCAGTGACCTTCGACCCCAGGCTGATCTGGGATAACACCGATATGGACGACGAGAATGCCTGAGCTGCCAACGCCCAAAACCCGCAAAACCACGAGCTGGTCCGCCATCTGGGTACTACCGCTGTTGGCCCTGATCATTGGCCTCTGGCTGGCCTGGAAGGCCATGAGCGAAGCAGGCATCGAGATCCAGATCCGCTTCGAGAATGGTGACGGCATCCAGGTCGGCAAGACCCAGCTGATGTACAAGGGCATCCAGGTCGGCAAGGTGGTCGACCTGCATGTCAGCCAGGACATCAAGGGCGTGATCGCCACCGTCGAAGTGATGAAGGAGGCCGAGCCCTACCTCAGCAAGGAAACCCGCTTCTGGCTGGTTCGCCCGCGCGTTTCGCTGGCAGGGGTGACCGGCCTGGAAACCCTGGTATCCGGTATCTACATCGCCATCGACCCGGTCAAGGGAGAGCCGACGCGCAAATACACCGCGTTGGCCGAGCCACCGCCACTCTCCGACTCCCTGCCGGGTCTTCACCTCACCCTGAAGGCCGAGCGCCTGGGTTCCCTGGAGCAGGGCAGCCCGGTCTATTACCGGCAGATCCAGGTCGGCCAGGTGAAGAGCTACCAGTTGGCTGAAGACCAGCGCACCGTCGAAATCAAGGTGCACATCGACCAGCCCTATGCGCATCTGGTGCGCAAGCACACGCGTTTCTGGAATGCCAGCGGCCTCAATGTCACCGCCGGCCTGTCCGGGGTGAAGATCCGCACCGAATCCCTGTTCAGCATCATGGCTGGCGGCATTGCCTTCGCCACCCCGGAGCATCGCCAGGACAGTCCGCCCACCGACCCCAGCATCCCGTTCCGCCTGTATGACGGTTTCGAAGCCGCCGAGGCCGGCCTGCGCGTGTTGCTGCGCATGGACGATGTCAGCGGCCTCAGCCCGGGCAGCACCCCGGTGATGTACAACGGCGTGCAGGTCGGCACCCTGAAGAAGCTGGACATGGACAAGGACTTCACCGGCGCCACCGCTGAACTGACCATGGAGCCGCGTACCGAAGATTACCTGGTGGAAGGCACCGAGTTCTGGACCGTGAAGCCGTCCATTTCGTTGGCGGGCATCACCGGCATCGAGGCACTGGTGAAGGGCAACTACATCGCCGTGCGCTTCGCCAAGGAAGGAACGCCCACCCGCGAGTTCAAGGTACGGCCCAAGGCGCCGCCGCTGAACACCGATGCGCCCGGCCTGCACCTGGTGCTGACCAGCGACCGCCTCGGCTCCCTGGAAGTGGGCAGCCCCATTCTGTTCCGCCAGCTGCGCGTGGGTAGCGTGCAGAGCTACCAGCTCTCCCGCGATCAGCAGCGCGTGGTGATCGGCATCCACATCGAGCCCGAGTTCACCAAGCTGGTGAATGAATCCACCCGCTTCTGGAACTCCAGCGGCATCACCCTCAAGGGCGGCCTGTCGGGCGTCGAGGTCAAGAGCGAGTCGCTGCAGACCTTGCTGGCGGGCGGCATCACCTTCACCACGCCGGATCCGAAGGCCAAGCCGGTGACCCGTCCGCGCCGCTTCACGCTGTATGACGACGAGGCCCAGGCCATCGTGAAAGGCACCCTGATCGAAATCGCCGTGCCCCAGGCTGACGGCGTCAAGGAAGGAACGCCGATCCGCTTCAAGGGCATCGACATCGGCGAAGTGGAGACGGTGACCCTGAACAACGACCTCTCCGGCGTGACGCTCAAGGCGCGTCTGACCCAGGCCGCCGATCGCATCGCCCGTGCCGGCACCCAGTTCTGGGTGGTGCGTCCGGAACTTGGCCTGCTGCGTACTGCCAACCTGGAGACCCTGGTCAGTGGTCAGTACCTGGAAGTGCTGCCGGCGCCCAAGCCGGGTGCCTCGCAGTCCCGTTTCACTGCGTTGCCGGAAGCGCCGGATGCACTCGCGCGTCAGGAAGGCCTGCGCATTACCCTCAGTGCGCCGCGCCGTGGGTCCATCAAGCCGGGCGTCATTGTCAGCTACCGCGAAGTGCCGGTGGGCAAGGTGCTCTCCTACGAGCTGGGCAAGACCGCGGACCGCGTCTTCATCCATGTGCTCATCGAACCGCGCTTCGCGCCCCTGGTGCACAGCGGCAGCCGCTTCTGGCACACCAGTGGGGTCGGAGTGGACGCCAGCCTGTTCAACGGGGTGAAGGTCCGCACCGGGTCCCTGGAATCCATGGTGGAAGGCGGGATTTCCTTCGCCACGCCGAACGAAGCGCAGATGGGCAATGTCGCGCTCAATGGCCAGACCTTCGCGTTGCATGACGACGCCGAGGACGAATGGCTGACCTGGGCACCGAAGATTCCCCTGGCGAAATGACCACCCCGTAAAAGAAAGGGCCGCATATGCGGCCCTTTCTTTTTTCCGGCGACGGTATCAGGCGGGTTCGGCCGCCGCGTCCGTCGCGTCCTGGGTGGCCTTGGCCACATCGCGACGCTTGATGAACTTCCAGTCCGCCTCGTCGATGTAGATGCCATTCGGGCCGCTGCCACCTTCCAGGTCGATGGCGACGTTGGCCGACACTTGCGGCTTCACCGACGCGAGGATCGGCGTGAAGCCCAGTTGCTGGCTGGTCTCGATCAGCGCCTGCTGGTTGCGTTCGTCGATGTCCGCGGCCTCGTCCAGGTAATAGGGGAGGCGGATGCGGCCGGCCTGCTCGCGGTCCATCAGGTGCAGCAGCAGGTACATGTTGGTCAGGGCCTTGATGGTCATGGTGGTGCCGTTGGAAGCGGCGCCATCGATGTCCGTGTGGATGACCGGCTGGCCGTGCACCTTGGTGATCTCGAAGGCCAGTTCGAACAGGTCCTTCAGGCCCAGTTGGTTGCCGTTGGCCGCCACCAGGCGGGCAAGGTATTCCTTGGCCTCTTCGTTCTTCGCATCCTGGTCGCTGGAGTTGGTCAGGTCGAACACCGAAAGGGTCTCACCTTCTTCGTACTGACCGGCGCTGTGGATGATCTGGTCGATGTGGCGCAGGGCTTCCTTGTTCGGTGCGAGGACGATGCGGAAGCTCGCGAGGTTGGATACCTGGCGCTTGTTGATCTCGCGGTTGAACAGGGCCAGCTGGTGTTCCAGGTTGTCGTAGTCGCTGCGGATGTTGCGCAGGGTGCGAGCGATGTCGGTGACCGCCGCGCGACGTGCCTTGGCCAGGGTCAGTGCCTCGTCCTGGCGGTGCGCGTAGGCGTTGATCAAGAGTTGCAGGCGGCGCTCGGCATCGTCTTCGCTATCGAACTTGGCCACGCCTTTCAGGCGTACCTGGGCGTACAGCGCCTCGATCTGGCCATCGATGCGCTGCAGCGCCTGCCAGGTGTCCTGGTAGTCGTTGAGCAGCGGCAGCAGGTTGTCCAGGCTGTCGTCCACGGGGTCCATGAAGGGGGTGCCGAACGGCAGGTCGGCGGGCAGCAGCTGGCGACGGCGCAGGGCGTCTTCCAGGGTGCGTTCCTTGGCTTCCAGGTCGGCGAGCTGGCGGCCCACCAGTTGCAGCTTGGCGGAGAGTTGCTGGACGCGTTCGGTGAAGGCGTCGGCGGAACGCTTGAGCTCGTCCTGGGTGGCTTCCAGTTGCGCCAGCTCTTCCAGCTTGGCCGGCTCTTCGGCGGACAGGGTCTGGGTCTTGCGGAAGTCTTCCAGGGCCTTCTGCGCGTCCAGTACGTCCTGGTACAGCTTCTCGGCCTGGGCCTTGCTCGCGGCGCGGTCGGCGGCCACGGACTGCTGGGTCCTGAGCTGCTTCAGCTCACGCTCCAGGCGGTCCTTCTGGTCGCGAAGGGCGGCGCGGTCGGCAAGGGCCTGCAGGGCCGGCGGCTCGATGTGGGACAGGTCGATGGACAGGCCGGGCACTTCGAACTGGCTGCCTTTGAACTGGTCGAGCACGGTTTCCAGGGTCTTCACCCAGGCTTCGCCGTCGTCCAGCTGAATGCCTTTCTCGCCCAGGGGCAGGCTGAACAGCTGGCCGTTGAACAGGCGCATCAGGCGGTCCACGTCGGCCTGGGAGAACTCCTCGCGCAGGCGCGAGTAGCTGTTGTTGTCGGCGTGCTCGAGCTGCTGCTTGACCGCCTTCAGGCGTTTTTCCAGGTCACGCAGGCGCTCGTCCAGGTCTTCCGCCGAGAACTGACGGGACTGCGCCAGGGCGCCGGCCAGTTCGTCGTGGGCGTCCTTGGCGGCGAGCAGCTGCTGCTCCAGCACCTTGGCGTCGTCCACCAGGGCGAAGCGGTTCTTCAGCACCGCCAGTTCGCCCAGCCAGCGCTGGTTTTCGGTGATGGCACGCTCCAGGCGCATCATTTCCTGGGTGCCGCCACGCTGCTCGTTCTGCAGGCCGTCCTGCTCGCCACGGTAGTGCTCGGCCTGGATCACCAGCTCCTCGCGACGGGCGCCGGAGTAGTCCTGCCAGGTGCCCAGCAGGGAATCCAGTAGCGGCGAGATGCGGTGCAGCTTGCCGCGCAGGATCTCGCGCTGGGCCACGCCGTTGGCCAGGGCCTCCACAAGCGGGCCGGCGGCCACCAGTGCCTGGTAGTCCTGCTCCATGCGGCGTACGTCACGGAAGGCCTCTTCGCAAGCCGCGATGTAGTCCACGCTGCCGGAGCGCAGGCTGTGCTCGAAGGCATCGAGGAACAGCTGCTTGAGCTTGGCCGCGGTGATCTCGCGCATGTGCAGCAGGTTGATGAACAGCGAGCGGAAGGTCTTCAGGCTCTGTTCACTGGTGGAGCGCAGCGGGATCAGCGTCAGGTCCAGAGGAATGGAGGTGTGACCACCCACCAGCAGGCGGCGCAGTTCATCGGGCTTGAGCTCGTAGGCCTTGATGCCTTCACGCTCCAGGTTGTTGAACAGCTCGCGCTGGCGCAGGCAGGTGCCGTCACGCTGGTAGTGGTCCAGGTCCAGCTCGCCACGGTAGGCGAAGAACTGATGGCCGAAGCCGCCGCCCGGGCCGCGGCCGGCGACGCCGATCACGTGGGGGCCGTGGGGCAGGGACACTTCGACGAGGATGTAGCTGGTGTCGGTGGCGAAGTAGAACTTGCGCGACTGCTCCAGGCTGTACTTGCCGAAGCTCATGTCCGACATGCGCGCCAGGATCGGGAACTGCAGCGCGTTGATCGACGCCGACTTACCGAGGTTGTTGGCGCCGTAGATCGACAGCGGGGTTTCCAGCGGGAACAGGCCGAGGCTGTAACCGGCGGTGTTCAGCAGGGCGAAGCGGCGGATGCCGTAGCGTTCCTGGCTCATGCGTCTTCCTCCTGGACGGCGCGTTCTTCGGCCATGGCGCGAGCCAGGGCGTCTTCTTCCGATTCATCGACGGACTCAGACGTCTCGACGGGGATGATGGTGTCGCCGCTGTCGTCATCCATCAGCACCGGAGCGTGCAGCTCCAGGTCGGTGCTGTGCAGGCTGGCGGCCAGGTCGCGGTCGTGCTGCACCGCCAGGCAGACGTCGAGGAAACGGTGCATCGGCGGCAGGAAGCGGTACACGCCGTTACTGTCTTCGGCGAATCCAAGCTGGGTGAGGCGGCGGATGACCTTCTCTTCCAGCTCTTCGTGGGTGGTCACTTCAGCCTGCATGAACAGGTCGCGGTACTTCTCCAGTAGCGCCGGCAGCTCATCGCGGCCGATGGTGCCGCCGTCGAGCACCGAGAGCGGGTCGCGGCCCTGGTCGGCCAGGTGCTCCACCAGGATGAAGGTGAACAGCGCCAGGCGCTGGGCGGTCTTGTTCACCTGGGCGCCCATCTGCTCGGGCACGAAGTAGTAGAAGCCACGCGGATCGCACACCAGCTCGAAACCGAGGCCCTTGAACAGGGCGCGGTACTGGTCCTGCATGGTGGACAGCTGGGCGTAGCACTCCGGCTCGCTGCGGGAGAGGTGATAGCCCTTGAACAGCTCGCGGAAGATGGGTGCGAGCTGGGTCATTTCTTTCAGGTCGATATTCATCAGGAAGTCTTCTCGGCCGCGGCGGTGGGGCTCTTGATCAGGGCATAGGAGCTCAGGCTGACCTGGTGCTCGGCGGTCAGGTAGTCACGGCGCTCCAGACGATCGCGCGAGAAGCGCGCATCGCGGGACAGACGCGAGAACCAGTAGAGGAGTTCGTCGGTGGCGCCTTCGGGCTCCTGTTCCAGCAGCCAGACCATCAGGTCCGGCAGCGGCAGGGCCTGCTCGCAACGGTCGAGCATTTCCCGCGCGGTCTTTGGCGAACGCGGCGCGGTGGCCTTGCGCGGGCCGCCGGATTTCGGGAAGTGCGCCGGCTTGGGCTGGAAGCGCGCCAGGGCGTAGACGTATGCCTCCACCTGGGAGCCGCTGCCCAGGAAGGTGGTCTGCGGCCGGGTGAACAGCGGCATCGCTGCCTGGGGCACGGCGTCCAGGCCCTTCTTGCGAATCACTGACAGCGCCAGGGCGGCGCCACGGGTCACGGCGTTGTGCCGGCGGGCCTCTTCACGCAGCGGCAGCAACAGCTCGCGGGCCTTGCGCAGGGTCAGCTGGGCGCTGGTCTGCATTTCCAGGATGCGCGCGTGGGTGCGAAGCAGCAGGTCGTCGTCCACCAGTTGGCCCAGGCGCTGCTGTTCGCCCAACAGGCGCAGCAGCACCTGCTCGACGCGGCGCACGCCCTGTTCGAAGGCGCCGTCGGCGGCCACCAGTTGGATCATCGGCTCGACGTACTCGTCCCAGGTGGCCAGCACTTCGGCGTAGCGCTGGCGCAGGGGAATCTGCCGGTCGCTGGTCTTGGCGCGATCGGCCACGGCCACCAGCGCCTGCTCGTCGTTGTCGAGCTTCTTCAGTACGTCGCGAACGCGCATGTCGAGCAGGCGCAGCTGGCGCGCCAGGTCGTTGCCGTCGCGGATCTCGAAGGCTTCCTGGATGTAGCCGGCAAGGCGTTCCAGGTGGCGCAGGTAGGCTTCGATCTCCAGGCACAGACCGAGGCGGTGTTCGCGCCGCAGGTAGGCGAGGAAGTCGTGAATCTGCGCGTTCAGCTCGAAGCGGTTCGGGCTTTTGGCCACGGGAACCAGGATGTCCAGGCGCACCCAGAGGTCGAGCAGGGCGGTGATATCGGTGGGCGTGCCCTCCGGCAATTGGCCGGCGAGCTGCACGCGCAGTTCCACCAGGCTCAGGGTGCCGGTATCGAAGCGCTCGCAGAGCGGCTCGAGCAACGTCCAGTGTTCGGCTAGGGCGCGCAGTACGCGCTTGGGATCGATCATCGATTGGCCGGGGTTCGCTGAAAAAAGAGGCGATTGTACTTCAGGTTGTCGGTGGCGATTGAGCTTCAACCGATCAGAGGAGCGACACCCGTCGCGGACTGACAATTTTGGGCAGTTTTCGACTGGCATCGTGCCATCAACTGCGCCGAACTTGCCTTTAACCCCTGTCCAAGTGATTGAATTCGCTGGCATGTTTTCTGCGTTAGGACGGTGACCGTTGTACGACCGCAGGAACCATGAGCCCCGAAATCGCACTGCTCGCCGACGCCCGCTGGGCCGAACTGGAACGCCAGACCGACCTGGACTGGGACCTCGACGCCATCACCAACCGGCAAGAGGCCATCGACTTCCTGCTGCACTTCGAGAACCGCCTGTGCGTGTATTCCGGCTACGTAGAAAAGCTCTACAGCCGCTACAGCTTCGTGGTGCCTGAGGAAGAGCACGGCAGCATCACCATCCTCCCCGACGAGATGGCCTGGCACGACACCTTCCACGACATCCCGACCGACGCGGTGTTGCCCACCGGCATCCATATCCTTCCCGGTGAAGTGCTGGGTGCATCCGGCCTTTACCTGAAGATTCCCGGCGAGCATCGCCTCAGCCCCTCCCATGAGCTGCCCTTCCAGGACGGCCTGAAAATGCTGATCCAGCGTTACCAGAACCTTGGCCAGCAATTCCTGCCGGTGCTGGCCAAGGGCGACCTGCGCGAGTACGAGGCGCGCATGCCGTCGCTGCACCTGCATCGCATCGATACGAGCCGCATGAGACGCAACTCCCGGCTGGAGATTTCGAACATCAAGGGCGCCATCGCCGACCACCTGATCGGCTTGTTCCGCCAGGGCTGACCTCGGCGTTACCCCGTTGTTGCGATGGGTAACAGCTTCCCGTCGCCGACTTCCTGACAGTCGCCCTCAACTCGACTATGGGTCGGGACGCTTCCCTTTCGCGCTCCCTATAGTGGCTAGAAAGGGGACGAGTCTTCGTCGCTTGCCCATACAAGAACAATCAGGGAAGTCGCCATGCGTTCGAAATCGTTGCTTGCCTGGAAGCTCAAGGCCGTGTTCGTGGCCGGGCTGTTGTCCGCGTCCATTGCCCAGGCGCGCATGGAAGAGCTGCCCGACAGCGAACTGTCCAACATCACCGGGCAGGCCTTCATCAACCTGACCACCGACGCCAATGCCGGAATCAACTACACCCGCGTCAACTTCGGGGTGAAGGTCGATACCCAGCTGAACATGAAGAAACTCCAGCTCGGCCAATACGACGACGCCGTTACCCGGGCGGGGGAGGTTGCCGGCTCGTCCGACATCCTGATCAACAACTTCGCCCTCGGTACCGTGAACGCCGATGGTTCGATCAACCCCTTCCGCATCGCCGATCCCTTCGTCGAGCTGGCCTACTCCGGTAACAAGGTGGTGGGCGTGCGCATCGGCTTCGGCGAGGCCAAGGGCGTGCTGTCCGGGGATATCCAGAGCCTGACCGGGAACATCCCGGTGCATATCACCGGCACCGCCAAGCCGATCTACGACAAGGCGTCTTTCGGCGACAAGATACTGCTGGGATTGGCGGGCATCACGAACTCCACCAAGCTGCAAGGGGACGCCACCCTGGTGAACGCCAGCGGCAACCCCGATCCGGTGCGCGGCGGCCTGGCCGGCATGCCCAATGGCTCAGGGCTGAGTTGCGTCAGCGGTTGCAACCTCGGCGGACTCTCCGACGCCCTGCTGGGCCTGTTCAAGTCCAGCGGCTGTGCCATCCTCTCCCTGTCCACCTGCTTCCCGCTCGCCGACTTCAAGTCGCTGCCGGTGGGCAACATTTCCAACATGAACACCATGGACGGCGCGGCGAAAGGCTTCTTCATCTCCTTTCAGACCCAGGACCTCGCCTGGAAGGACATGGATCAGAACGCCTTCATGACCGCCCTCAAGGGCGCCTTCATGAACATGCCCAAGTACCGGGACGCCAACGGCAACCTGGTGTCGCCGATCAACATCGACTTCGAGCAGGCGTTCAACGGCATTCCGCGCCAGGACACCTGCCTGGGCTCGGCCACCGCGGGGTGCTGAGGATGACCCGAGCCGCGGTGATCCTGCTGTCACTGGCCGCCGCCACCGCACAGGCCGAACTCAAGGCGCTGGACGACGATGAGTTGTCCAGCGTGGATGGGGCGGGCATTGGCTTCGTGCTGGACCAGGTGCTGCTGGATGCCAACAACGCCACCATCACGATCAACGACATCACCAACGCCGCCAAGCAGAACGTCCCGATCGCGGTGAAGGAGTTCTACCTCGGTGCCACTGGCAGCAACAAAGGCGCGAACCTGAGCCCCGTGACCATCGGCCGGCTCGATCATCCCTTCGCTCTCAACCTGGCCAAGGGCGAAGACATGCGCACCCTGCGGGACGACGGACAGTGGGTGCAGACCACGCCGAGCAACATCACCGTCCTTGAGTTCATGTTCCCCGAGCGCCTCACGGGTGCCGCCGGCCAGGCCTGCATCACGGGCCTCGCGACAGCCGGCAACAACTGCTCCAGCCGCGCCAGCGAAAAGGTGGACCTGGGGATTCGCTTCGACTTCCAGGTCGCCGCCGGGCGCACCGACATCCTCAACCTGGACTTCGCCGAGCTGGCGATGGACGGCTCCTACCTGCGCCTGTGGGGCGACAGTGGCCGCAGCCAGATGGTGGGCGAAGCGCGCATCAACATCTTCACCAAGAGCCTGCAGATCATGAGCTGCGCGGCCGGCACCACGGGCTGCACCACTGCCACCGAGCAGCGTGACCGCACCATCTTCCTCAACAACGCCTACGCCAACATCTCCCTCGGCTACGGCAAGACCCAGCCATTGCTGTTCGACGTGAGCAGCAACGGCCAGTTCGTGCTGGAACTGCCCAACCCCACCGCGTCCGGTACCACCCAGGCGCAGAAGGATGCGCTGGCCGCCGACTTCTACGCCAATGCACCGCGCACCAACATCGTTATCAACAGCCTCCAGGCCGGCAGTGGCAGCGCCGCCAGCGGCGGCTACAACTTCGGCTACAACGCCATCCAGGGCCTCAGCATCAATTATCTGAAGGTAACCAGCCATGATCTCTAGGGCGCTCTACCTGGCTGTGCTGCTGGCGCTGCCGATGCTGGCGCAAGCCGAATTGAAGGCGCTGGAGGACGCCGACCTGAGCCAGATGAGCGGGCAGGGCGGGGTGTACCTTTCCGGTGAATTCAGCATCAACAAGAACGGCGGCGTGCTCTGGAACACGCCGGCGTCCAATGACCCGACCACCTGGAAAGCCAATGAACGCAGTTGCGCCATCGCCGGCGCCGGCAGTCCGGAAAGCTGCGGCTTGCGCATCGCCATTCGCTCCGAGGCCAACGGCGGTTGGTACGTGCTGGACAACCTCAATGGGATCTTCAGTTTCGAAGGCCTGACCCTGAATACCCGCCTCATCAACAGTGGCTTCGGCGGCGATGGCGCAGCCTTCAATCAGGACGTGCTGGCGCTCGGCCTACCCAACGAGGTGCGTTTCAAGAACGGCAGCTTCGCCTTCGGTGTGGCCAACCAGGGTGGTTGGCAGAACAAGTCCGGCACCGTCGCCAATGGCGGCAATGCCAGTTACCAGCAGACCAATATCTTCTCGGCGAAGATCGACGGCAGCATCCGCATGCAAGGCAGCGTGCTGGTCTTCCCGAAGAACTGAGGAACCGACCATGCGCCCAGCCCCCTTGCTGTTCGGCATGCTCCTCGCCTCCCAGGTGCAGGCAATGGAGGCCCTGGACGACTCGTCCATGGCGGCGGTCAGCGGCCAGGGCGGCATCAACCTGGAAACCTCCAGCCAGGGCTGGTCGGCCAGCAATATCAGCTACACCCAGGACGGCCGCAGCCTGAACCTTCGCGATGTGAGCAATCGCGCCGCCAGCGGCTCCACCAGCACCTCCCAGACGACCCTCGACGTGCAGGACGGCCAGCTGCAGGTCCAGCACAGCTCCAGCCCCCAGGTGCTGGCGGTGAACAACATCGAGATGGATGGCAGCAGCAAGAGCTTCGGTGCTTTCCGAGCCTTCTACACCCTGGGCGCCACCCTGAAGCTCAAGGGCGGCGGGGCCAGCGGCGTCAGCGGGATTGCGGTGGACGACAGCCGGCTGTCCCTCAGCGACGTGACCTTCTACTACCGCGACAATGGCTACGATCTCGTCGTCAAAGGGCTCTCCTTCGACACCTACCTGGACAACGCCTACCTCGACATCGTCAGCGGTGGCAGCGGCAAGGAGGTCAAGCTCAACCTCGGCGACGCGCGTTTCATCGGCACCATCGGTGGCATCAGCCTGGACCTCGCCCACGGCGACCCAACCGCTTCGCCCGTGACGCCCTCCGCGCCGGACCTGCGCGACCCCAACGCCAGCCGCAGTTTCGGCAAATTGAGCATGGACCTGCGCCTGGGCGGCAGCCTCAGCGTCGCCAGCGGGGGCGCCAGCGGCGAAGGCATCCGCATTCGGCCGGACCTGAATATCGGCAGCAGCCTGTTCCAGTACCAGGATGAAGGCATCCTGCGTGCCGAGAACTTCTCCGGCACCCTGCGCAGCCTTGGCGGCCTGACCCTCGACCTGGCCCAGGACGCGGGTGGCAGTTATGCACAGGTGGCCTTCCAGGACCTCAAGCTCAACGCCACGCTGGGCGGCCTGATCATCGGCAACCCGACCAACCAGAAGCTCGGCAGCCTGGCCATCGACCTCAACTTCGCCGACGACGGCGCCAAGCAGAACTGGCTCAAACTGCGTCCGGGTGGCGACCCCAACTCCGGTGCCAAGGGCCTGACCGCCGATGTCAGCTGGAACATGGCCAACAGCTCGGTTTCCCTCACTGATAACGGCAACAGCATGTGGTTCAGCGGCCTGCGCACCAACGGCACCGGCCAGATCACCCTGGACCTGACCAAGAGCTGCGCCGGCGGGGCCAGCACCGGTTGTTACGCCGGCACCCAGAGCGACATGAGCAAGGGTAGCTACAACGGCCATTTCGACGGCCTGCGCCTGGGGCTTTCCAACATCAAGGGTGGCTACAGCTTCGACGGCCTGCGCGTGGGGTCGGCCGACGCGCCGCTGCAGGGCGGCACCGAGTTGCTGGTGCTGATGGAAATCTTCCCGGCCTACGACTTCACCCTGAACGGCCAGATCACCCTGTTGCCGGGTGGCAGCAGTGGCGACGGCGTGCGCTATAACGCCGATTTCGTCTTCAGCGATGCCCGCGCCGCCATCACAGTAGACGAAACCGGCAAGGGCCTGTGGCTGGCCGGCACGACCTACGACATGCACTTCCGCGATGGCTCGGTGGACGTGAGCAACAACGGCGTGGAGCTGCGCAAGGGCTCCTACTGGTCGAAGCTGGAAGTCAGCGACCTGCGCTGGGGCGACCGCGCCACCGGTACCAGCCTCGGCCGGCTGGTGCTCAAGCGCTACGAGCTGGGTTCCACGCTGGCGCTCAGCTCCGGCGGTGCCGGCGCCCTCTGCGTGGGCGGCAGCGGCACCAACGCTGGTGCCTGTTCGGCTAGCGGCGGCCGCTGGGAAGACCGGGGCAATGAAGGCGTGTCGGTCAAATTGAAGAACGTCTTCGTCCGCGACACCGCCATCGAAAGCACCACCAACGGCGTGGCCACGGACGAGAAGCGCAACCAGGTCGTCTGGGAAACCAACCGCGTCAATGGCGCCGCCGGCAGCGGCAGCCAGATGGTTGTGGATAACTTCTATACCTCCGACGGCAATCCCAGCGACCCCAACGCCAACACCTATGGCTTCAACGCCGACCTCAACCTGGACGTGGCGCCCACCAAGGTCTGCGCCAAGAACGGCGGCAGTTGCACTCCGGTCAGCCCCGACCCGCTGGGTTTTGCGGTCAACGGCCGCATCCACTTCAAGGAAATCAACGTCGACCGCCTGCAACATGTCCACCCCACCGGCGGCGCGGTTACCTCCATGTACGGCATCAAGGTGCAGAACGCCGATATCAGCGCCAACCTGACGGCTACGCCGATCAATTGAGCCTTCGGGGCGCCGCCGCCTTTCTGTGGGGGCGAATTCATTCGCCAAGGGCGGCGCAGCTGCCCCTCGGCGATGTTGGGCAGACCTTCGGCCTGCTTGGCGAATAAATTCGCCCCTACAGTGTTTCTCTGGCCCCTATCTACCACCCGCCCGCCGACCTTTCCGCCCACCGCTTTTCACGCCACAATTCCCTGATCTGGGGCCGTCGCCACAAGCAGTCCGGCACCATCAGCCAGAGCCCCGGCCGCACGCACGGTGGGGCCGTGAGGAGCGAGCCATGAGCAGCCAAGATCGCGTCATCATCTTCGATACCACCCTGCGGGACGGCGAGCAGAGCCCCGGCGCTTCCATGACCAAGGAAGAAAAGCTGCGCATCGCCAAGGCCCTGGAACGGCTGCGGGTGGACGTGATCGAGGCCGGCTTCGCCATTGCCAGCCCCGGTGACTTCGAGGCGGTCAAGGCGATCGCCGACAGCATCAAGGACAGCACCGTGTGCAGCCTGTCCCGCGCGGTGGACGCCGACATTGACCGCGCCGCCGAGGCGCTGGCCGGGGCCAACGCCGGGCGCATCCACACCTTCATCGCCACCAGTCCCATCCACATGCAGTACAAGCTGCGCATGGAGCCGGACCAGGTGGTGGAGCAGGCCGTCCGCGCCGTGAAGCGTGCGCGCAACCTCTGTGCTGACGTGGAGTTCTCCTGTGAAGACGCCGGCCGCTCTGAGATCGACTTCCTCTGCCGCATCATCGAAGCCGCCATCGACGCCGGCGCTCGCACCATCAACATCCCCGACACCGTGGGCTATGCCATTCCGCACCAGTACGCGGACACTATGCGCCAGCTGCTGCAGCGCATCCCCAATGCCGACAAGGCAGTGTTTTCGGTGCACTGCCACAACGACCTAGGGCTGGCGGTGGCCAACTCCCTGGCAGCGGTAGCCGTGGGCGCGCGGCAGGTGGAATGCACCATCAACGGCCTGGGCGAGCGTGCCGGCAACGCTGCGCTGGAAGAGATCGTCATGGCCATCAAGACTCGCCAGGACGTGCTCGGCGTCTACACCAACATCGACACCCCGCACATCCTCAGCACGTCGCGCATGGTCTCCGGCATCACCGGTTTTCCGGTGCAGCCGAACAAGGCCATCGTCGGTGCCAACGCCTTCGCCCATGAGTCCGGCATTCACCAGGACGGCGTGCTCAAGCACCGCGAGACCTACGAGATCATGTCCGCCCAGTCCGTCGGCTGGCACACCAACAAGATGGTGCTGGGCAAGCACTCCGGGCGTAACGCCTTCCGCACCCGTCTGGAAGAGCTGGGCATTGCGCTGGGCAGTGAGGCCGACCTGAATGCCGCCTTCGCCCGCTTCAAGGAGCTGGCGGACAAGAAGCACGAAATCTTCGACGAAGACCTGCAAGCGCTGGTCTCCGACACCCTGGGCGAGGAAGCCCCGGAACACTTCAAGCTGGTCTACCTGGAAGTCGCGTCCAAGACCGGCGAAGTGCCCCACGCCAAGCTCGTGCTGTCCATCGACGGCGTGGAGCAGGGCTCCAGTGCCGAGGGCTCCGGCCCGGTGGACGCCACCTTCAAGGCCATCGAAAGCCTGGCCACCTCCGAGTCGAGCCTGCAGCTCTACTCGGTCAATGCCATCACCCAGGGCACCGATTCCCAGGGTGAAGTTACCGTCCGCCTGGAAAAAGCCGGACGAATCGTCAACGGAAACGGTGCGGATACCGATATAGTTGTCGCCTCCGCAAAGGCCTACCTCAACGCGCTGAACCTGATGCAGGCAGGCGTGCGCAAGGCTCATCCACAGGTTGCTGACGTTTGATCACAGAACACCGTCGTCGCGCGTATCTCGATGCCATGCAGGTAGCCACCTGGCTACCTCGCACGGCATTGCCCTTTGCCGCGCCCTCCAACCCCGAATTGCTGGCACTGGCCCCGGAAGTCCCCCGTGAGGATGCCCACGCGCCAGTCGCCGACGTAACCCCCGAAGCGCCAACTGCCGAGGCCCGCCCGGCGGCGACCTCGGTGCGCGCCAGGATCGAGATTCCGCGCCCTGGCAGCACCCCGCGCCCGGCCGTGCAGTCCGAACCCGAAGCAGTCACCGAGCCCGAAGCCGCCCCAGCGAAGGTCGAAGCGCTGCCCCCGCCGCGTTTCTCCCTTCAGCTGCTGCGTGCCGGCAACTGCCTGCTGCTGGTGGAACTGCCCACCGGCGAACCCTTCCAGAGCCGCGACCCGGCCTACCTGCTGCTGAAGGATCTGTTGCGCGCCGCCGGCCTGCCGGACAGCCCGCAGATCCTCGGCGAGCCGGTGCGCTGGCCGTTGCTCAGCCGCGGCAACATGGACCAGGGGCCCGACGCCGCTCGCGACTTCGTCCAGGGCTTCGTCGGCATGCGCATGGAAGAGCAGGGCGACTGCGCCTGCCTCTGGCTCGTGGGCCTGCCGGCGGTACGCTTCGCCGGTGAAACCGATGCCACCGCCTTCAATCGCGAGCTTCAGGTCGAAGGCCTTGGCGCCGCCTGGGCCCTGCCGGGCCTTGAACTGCTGATGGACGAGCCCGAGCGCAAGGGCGAACTCTGGCAAGCCATGCGCCGTGTGATGCGCCGCTGGAAGCACACTGAATGACCGATGCCGTTTCCTTCCGCCCGATGACCGAGGCGGACCTCGATGCCGTCCTGAAAATCGAATATGCCGCCTTCAGCCACCCCTGGACGCGCGGCATCTTCACCGACAGCCTCAAGTCCTACGATTGCTGGCTGATGTTCGAAGGCAGCCAGCAGGTCGGCCATGGTGTGATCAATGTCATCGTTGGTGAAGCCCACCTGCTGAACATCACCGTCAAGCCGGAAAGCCAGGGCCGCGGCCTGGGCCTGCTCCTGCTGGAACGCCTGATGGACCGCGCGCGCGAGCTGCAGGCCGGCGAATGCTTCCTGGAAGTGCGCGCCAGCAACCAGTCCGCCTACCGCCTTTACGAGCGCTACGGCTTCAATGAAATCGGCCGTCGACGCGACTATTACCCCGCCGTGGGTGGCCGCGAAGACGCCCTGGTGATGGCCTGCACGCTGATCGACTGAACCCCGCGCGGGCCATTGCCAAAGCTCCCTGCGCTCCGTAAGGTGCCGCCAGCCACGAGAGGAGAAGACGCATGAGCGACCTGCAACAGCTGATCGACAACAATGCCCGCTGGGCCGAGAAGATCAAACAGCAAGACCCGGACTTCTTCGCCAAGCTGGCCAAGCAGCAGGTGCCGGAATACCTCTGGATCGGTTGCTCCGACGCCCGCGTGCCGGCCAACGAAATCGTCGGCATGCTGCCTGGCGACCTGTTCGTCCACCGCAACGTGGCCAACGTGGTGCTGCACACCGACCTCAACTGCCTGTCGGTCATCCAGTACGCGGTGGACGTGCTCAAGGTGCGCCACATCCTTGTCACCGGCCACTACGGCTGCGGCGGCGTCCGTGCTGCCATGCGCGACACCCAGTACGGCCTGATCGACGGCTGGCTGCGGACCATCCGCGACCTCTACTACGACCAGCGCGAGCACCTGGCCACCTTTGCCACCGAGGAAGAGCGCGTCGATCGCCTGTGCGAGCTCAACGTGATCCAGCAGGTGGCCAACGTCAGCCACACCACCATTGTCCAGAACGCCTGGCACCGTGGGCAGGAGCTCTCCGTCCACGGCTGTATCTACGGCATCAAGGACGGCATCTGGAAGAACCTTAACGTCACCGTCAGCGGCATGGAACAACTGCCGCCGCAGTACCGTCTGCGCCCTCTCGGACAGAGCTGAACCATGTCAAAACCCGACAGCCGGGCCGTTACCCTGGCCTGGCTTGGCCTGCTTGTGGCCAGCGTTTTCTGGGCCGGAAACGCCCTTGTAGCCCGTGCCTTCCACGATGCCATTCCACCGTTCACCCTGGCGTTCTGGCGCTGGAGCCTGGCGCTGGCCATCCTCCTGCCCTTCGTCGCCCGGCCCATGTGGGAGCATCGCAGCGCGCTGCGTTACGCCGGCTGGCGCCTGCTGGTAGTGGCCGCCCTGGGCATCAGTACCTACAGCGTGCTGCTCTACTTCGCGGCGCGCACTACCGTGGCCATCAACCTCACCCTGCTCAACACCTGCCTGCCGCTGGCCACTTTCATAGGAGCTGGTGTGCTGCTCAATGAATGGCCGCCCCGGCGCGCCTGGCTTGGCATGGCGGTAGCGACTTGCGGCCTGCTGGTGCTGATCGCCCAGGGGCAGTTGGCGCAACTGGCCGCGCTATCGTTCAACCCGGGCGACCTGATCATGCTGCTGGCCGTAGTCGACTGGGCGCTCTACACCCTGCTGCTGCGTCGCTGGAATCACTACTTCAAGCTGCCGCCGCTGGTGCTGCTGGGCGCGCTGGTGGGTTGTGGCGTGCCCATGCTGCTGCCGTTCTATCTGCTCGAACTGGCCAGTGGGCAGCGCTTCGAACTCTCTGCCGAGAACTTCGCCGCCATCGGTTACACCGGCGTCTGTGCCTCTCTCCTGGCCTACCTGCTGTGGAACCAGGGCATCCGCGTGCTGGGGGTGGCCAAGGCCGTGCTCACCAACTACCTGATGCCGGTGTTCACCGCGCTGCTCGGTTACCTGCTGTTGGGCGAGGGATTGCAGGCCTACCATTGGTTAGGTGGGGCGATGATCTTCGCCGGCCTGCTGTTGGCGACGCGCCCCTCATTGAGGTGAGCCCATGCACACGCTAGTCGTCATCCCCGGAGACGGCATCGGCCGCGAAGTGGTGCCGGTGGCGGTCGAGGCCCTGGAGAAACTCCTGCCCGACCTGAAAACGGTGCAAGCCGAGGCTGGCTGGGATTGCTTCCAGCGCACCGGCAGCGCCGTACCCGAAGCGACCTTCCAGGCCCTTCGGGACAGCGGAGCAGGTATATTCGGCGCCGTGTCGTCTCCTACCAGCCAGCGTGTGCCCGGCTATCGCAGCGCCATCTTGCAACTGCGCCAGGTTCTCCAACTCAACGCGAACCTGCGCCCGGTGCGCAGCTGGCCCTGCATCTCGCACCGGTCCGGGGTGGACCTGATGATCCTGCGCGAGAACAGCGAAGGCCTCTATAGCGGCCGCGAGCACTGGGAATCCGAAGGCGTGGCCATCGCCGAGCGGGTCATCAGCCGCGATGCCTGTGAAGCCCTGGCCCGCCGCGCGCTGGAAGTGGCCAAGGCACGCAAGGCCCGGCGCATCACCCTGGTCCACAAGGCCAACGTCCTCCCCGTGACCTGTGGCCTGTTCCGCGACACCTGCCGCGAAGTACTGGAAGGGGATGGCTGGGCCGCCGAAATCGACGAACGCCTGGTGGACCTCGCTGCCCTGCAACTGGTGGAGCAGCCCGAGGCTTTCGACCTGATCGTCACCACCAACCTCTTCGGCGACATCCTCTCCGACCTCGCCTGCCACTGGAGCGGCGGCCTCGGCCTGGCCCCGTCCCTCAACTGGGGCAATGGCATCGCTCTCGCCGAACCCGTCCACGGCAGCGCCCCCGACATCGCCGGCAGCGGCCGCGCCAACCCCATCGCCGCCATCCTCAGCGCGGCCCTGCTGCTGCGCTACCACTGGCAGAAGCCTGCTCTCGCTAAACGCCTGGAAACCGCTGTGGAAAACTTCTTGCGGGAAGAAGGCAAGGCCGACTTCGGCTTCGAGACGACTCAGGTAGTCGGGAAGGGCATCCTGGGTGCGCTGTAACCCCTCTCCGCGTCAAGGAGAGGGGATAATCCCTGCACAGACTTCGGCTGAAAACCCCGCCAACGCGGGGTTTCCACAATCATCCGGAATCAATCTCCGGCGGTCCCAGCAGAGCCTTCTCCACCAGGACCAACATCCGTTTAGGCGCCCGAACCTCGAGCCGCGCCGAGCCATTCGCAATCGGCCCAACCACGATCTCGATCCCCTCCGCCTTCAACACCTCCATCAACACTGATTCGCAGACTCCTTCCAGCACCCTCAGCGTAAGCACGTCACCTTCCCTGCGTTCGCCAACATGAATCTGCATGTGGATTGCCTCGCATGGATGACCGGGGAAGGGGACCACGGAGCGGAAAGGTGTGCTACGGGAGAAGGTGGAGTTCAGCAGTTTCGTACGGAGGGTTCGGACTTTCGATAGAGCGGTCTACATCTCCCACTCAGGGAATAGCGATCTGCAAACTGCCCATGCTGAGCTTGAGGAAGATAAACCAGCCAATAGTGCTCACGATGCCAAGCACGGTGTAACCGACGATGATACCCAGAGCGATCTGCTTCCAGAGACCCGCGTAGTTTCTGGTGGGGGCCACGCGGTGAGGCGGAGTCTCTCGTTCTGCTCGAATGCTTTCGAAGTCGTCTTTCACTTTCTCATCTGTCCGTATGGGCGAATTGTGAGGCTCAGGAACCGGTGCATGCATTACTGGTTGATATTACCTGCGCCACTGTATGAAGCACGGTCCGACCGGCAAAGGTCGAAGTTTCGATTCCAGTTCAGCCGCAATTCTTCCTGAAGTCAGCCAGCGGGAATAGTGATGATAGGCGACTGCCAGCATGCGATTTACTTCATCGTCCTGGGCCGCAGCGGATCCTTGCCCAATCGTCGATGACCATGACGAAGCATTGCGCGAGTTGCCAGTCACTACATGATGGGGGAGTGGACATCCTCAGCCCGCATCGGATCCTCGGGCACTCGTCGATCGCCATGACCATGCGCTACGCGCACCTGTCGCCGGATCACTTGGAGTCGGCACTGAGGCTGTCGCCTCTCGAGCAGAGTCGCCATTCGGTGGTGGCACTACGCGGAAGCGTGGGTTAGCATTGTTTAACGCTTAACGTTAAGGATTAAAGCGTGATTTTGAGCTTTCGATGTCAGGAAACTCGAACTCTGTTTGAAACGGGCGATTCGCGGCGCTGGAGAAACATCCTGAACGTCGCTACTCGAAAGCTGGTGATGCTCAACGCGGCCACTGAGCTTCGAGACTTGCGGTCCCCACCAGGCAATCGGTTGGAGCAGTTGGCTGGGAACAGGGTTGGGCAGTACAGCATCAGGATCAACGATCAGTGGCGTATTTGCTTCGAGTGGACCGAGGCAGGCCCCGCAAACGTTGAGATAGTTGATTACCACTGAGGAGGAGGCACCATGACAATCAATGGCATGCGGCCCATTCATCCTGGAGAGATTCTGCGGGAAGAGTTCCTGGAGCCGCTGGACATCACACCGGCTGCACTCGCTCGTGCGCTGCACGTGTCCGCGCCAACCGTGAACGACATCGTGCGTGAGCGTCGTGGGATCACTGCTGATATGGCTCTGCGACTGGGCCGCTACTTCGATACGTCCGCGCAGTTCTGGATGAACCTGCAGACTGAGTACGCCTTGGCGACTACTTACGCGGTGGCCGGCGAAGAGATAGAGCATGAAATTGAACCGCTACGTGCGGTTGGATAGTGACTCAACGTCTGTTTTGGAAAGTCGCTAGGTGTGCCTGCATCGTAACGTTCAGGCTGGATCAGAGCGGCAGCACAGTGCGAGAAAGGAGGCTCAGGTTGGAAGGAAAGGATGTCGTCGAGTTTTTGTTGGTCGTTGTTCCTGGATTGGCCTTTGCGATGTACGCCTGCAGAACCTATTGGACGGCATCTGGGAGAAGGGTAGTCAGGGCGTACGTTTGGGCTGAAAACTGCCTGTTTATCATTTCTGGTTTGATGCTGATCCCGTTGGTTTACAGCATCGTGTGGGGAAAGTAGTCCCCCCTCCGTTTGGCCGACGATTTGCCTTATCGCGACGGTTGTCAGTGGTGTCGAAAGCTCGCTGCGCTGTATGCTATCAGTGATTGCAATGATTTCACTGGAGGTGGCCATGGCCAGCATCACAATTCGGAACCTGGACGACGATCTCAAAGCTCGGCTTCGCGTCGTTGCCGCCAGTCATGGCCGGTCGATGGAGGAAGAGGTGAGGGTGATCCTTGCTGAAGCGCTTTCGAGGCAGGACAAACCAAGCGGAATGGGCTCCCGGATTCATAGCCGCTTTGCGGCAGTGGGTGGCGCTGATATTGAATTACCCGCCCGCAAGACCAAGGCTCGTGCAGCGGACTTTGATGAATGATCCTGCTCGATACCAATGTGCTGTCCGAACTGATGCGTGCGAAGCCTGACCCGAATGTCATCGCTTGGGTGGACGCTCAGAGAAGCAGCGACCTGGTCATCTCTTCCATCACCGTTGCAGAGATCCTGTACGGCATCGCGAGGATGCCCGATGGTAAGCGTAAGGACTCGCTGTACGTACTCGCTTCTGCCATGTTCGAAGAGGACTTTGCAGGCAGCATCCTGGCCTTCGATGCCGACGCGGCTGTGCACTACGCAGACCTGGTCGCGGCCAGCGAGGGGAGGGGGAAAATAGCCGACATGGCAGATGGGCAGATCGCCGCGATTGCCCGGCTTCATGGTGCGAGGATCGCTACTCGAAACGTCCGTCACTTCGAAGCGTTTGGCATTCCGTTGGTTAATCCTTGGAGCGAGTAGGGAACCGCTGAGGATGAGTGGCTTGCTGCATGCACGCGATCGACCTCACTATCGGCACCAGGCCAACCAGTTCACGCCCACACGGAAGTTTAAAGCCCCCATATGAAAAAGCTCATCCTCCTACTCGCTGCCGGTTTCGCTGCATGGCAGTTCTACTTCAAGCACCAGGATCGCCAGACAGTCACTAATTACGATAGTGATTCCGCACCTTCTGGCTTTGCCGCCCAGCCGTCTGCGCCCGCGCTTGCTCGTACCTATTCGTGTGATGGGCGGACCTACTGCTCGCAGATGAGCTCATGCGAAGAGGCGACTTACTTCCTGCAGCATTGCCCTGGAGTGAAGATGGACGGGAACAACGATGGTGTGCCGTGTGAGCAGCAGTGGTGCAACTGAGGGGGGATGTAGACAGGGTGTAGTCACTTTGTAGTCACTAACCCAGAAAGCACAAAGGGCTAGCTTTCGCTAACCCTTTGTTTTGTATGGTGGCTACACCGGGACTTGAACCTGGGACATCAGCATTATGAATGCTGCGCTCTAACCGACTGAGCTATGTAGCCGAGTGGCGCGCATTTTCCGTATCTCTCAGGGGGCTGTCAACCCTTTTTCTTAGATAATTTTGTGATCTTTCAATTGTTTAGGTGGTGGATGGGTTTTCAGGAGGGCGCGGTGACGTTCGGCGGGGCAGGGGAGAGGCACGCGGAGGGCTTCGCTTCGTGCTTCGCGATCACGCAGAAGCAAAAAGCCCCGGAGTTCCGGGGCTTTTTGTGGATCAGACGTTGAAGCGGAAGTGCATCACGTCGCCGTCCTTGACGATGTATTCCTTGCCTTCCAGGCGCCATTTGCCGGCTTCCTTCGCACCGTTTTCACCCTTGAACTGGATGAAGTCGTCGTAGGCGACCACTTCGGCGCGGATGAAGCCTTTTTCGAAGTCGGTGTGGATAACGGCGGCTGCCTGCGGGGCGGTGGCGCCGACGCGGACGGTCCAGGCGCGGACTTCCTTCACGCCTGCGGTGAAATAGGTCTGCAGGTTGAGCAGGTCGTAACCGGCGCGGATCACGCGGTTCAGGCCGGGCTCTTCGAGGCCGAGGGCTTCGAGGAACATGTCCTTCTCTTCGCCGTCATCGAGCTCGGCGATTTCGGCTTCGATCTTGTTGCACACCGGAACCACGATGGCGCCTTCTTCTTCGGCGATGGCTTTAACCACGTCCAGGTGCGGGTTGTTCTCGAAACCGTCTTCGGCAACGTTGGCGATGTACATCACCGGCTTGCTGGTGAGCAGGTGGAAGCCGCGAACCAGGCGCTTTTCGTCGTCACCCAGATTTTTCAGCAGGGAGCGCGCCGGCTTGCCTTCGCTGAAATGGGGGATGAGTTTTTCCAGCAGGGCCTTCTGGGCCAGGGCGTCCTTGTCGCCGCCCTTGGCGTTGCGGGCGACTTTCTGCAGTTGCTTCTCGCAGCTATCGAGGTCGGCGAAGATCAGTTCGAGGTCGATGATCTCGATGTCGCGCTTGGGGTCGACGCTGTTGGAAACGTGGATGACGTTCTCGTCTTCGAAGCAGCGCACCACGTGGGCGATGGCGTCGGTTTCGCGGATGTTGGCGAGGAATTTGTTGCCCAGGCCTTCACCTTTCGACGCGCCCGCTACCAGGCCGGCGATGTCGACGAACTCCATGGTGGTGGGGATCACGCGCTCGGGCTTGACGATCTCGGCCAGCGCATTGAGGCGCATGTCGGGCATCGGCACGATGCCGCTGTTCGGCTCGATGGTGCAGAAGGGGAAGTTCTCCGCTGCGATGCCGGACTTGGTCAGGGCGTTGAACAGGGTGGACTTGCCGACGTTGGGCAGGCCGACGATGCCGCAATTGAATCCCATGGTATGTGCCTCTGCGCGGAGTGGGTTCAGGCCTTGCGACTGTGCAGTTTCTGCATGGCGCGGGTGAGGTCACCGGCGAGCAGTTCTGGCATCACGTCGAGGGCGAAATCGATGCTGGTGTCGAGCAGTTCCTGTTCGCTACGCGGGGCGCGGCTGAGTACGAAACCGGATACCAGGCTGCTGTGCCCCGGATGGCCGATGCCAAGCCGCAGGCGATGGAACGAATTCTGGTTGCCGAGCTGGGCGATAATGTCGCGCAACCCGTTATGGCCGCCGTGGCCGCCGCCGGTCTTGAGCTTGGCGACGCCGGGGGGCATGTCGAGTTCGTCGTGGGCCACGAGGATGGCTTCGGGCGGAATGCGGAAGAACCCAGCCAGTGCCGCTACGGACTGACCGCTGCGGTTCATGTAGGTGGTGGGGATCAGCAGACGAACGTCCCGACCTTGGTGGGAGAATTTTCCGACCAGGCCGAAGTATTTCTTGTCGAGGTTCAGGTTGACCCGTTCGCGGTCGGCCAGGCGCTCAACGAAAAGGGCCCCTGCGTTATGCCGGGTCTGGTCGTATTCGGGGCCGGGATTACCCAGGCCGACGATCAGTTGAATGGCAGTCACTACAGGGGCCCTTTATCAGGCTGATACAGAGTAAGAAATTACTCGGCTTCGCCTTCTTCCTTCACCACGCGGGAAGCATGGATGTTGGCAACTGCCAGGTCGTTGCCGTGGGCCAGGGCCACCAGCTCGACGCCTTTCGGCAGGTTCAGGTCGGACAGGTGAACGATCTGACCTACTTCGACCTTGGCCAGGTCGACTTCGATGAACTCCGGCAGGTCTTTCGGCAGGCAGGAGACTTCGACTTCAGCGATGGTGTGGGAAACTTCGCCGCCACCTTGCTTCACGCCAACGGAGGTAGCTTCGTTGATGAAGTGCAGGGGTACGTGGGCGGTCAGTTTCTGGCCGGCAACCACGCGCTGGAAGTCAGCGTGCAGTACAAAGCCTTTGGCCGGGTGACGCTGCAGGGCCTTGATCAGAACGGTTTCGGTAGCACCGGAAACGTTCAGGGCGATCACGTGGCTGAAGGCAGCTTCGTTTTCCAGCAGCTTGGCCAGGTCTTTGGCCAGCAGGCTTACGGATACCGGGGCTTTCTCGCCGCCGTATACAACAGCGGGAACCAGGTTGGCATTACGACGCAGGCGGCGGCTCGCACCTTTCCCCAGGTCGGAACGCGCTTCGGCATTCAGGGCGAAATCAGTCATTACAGTTCTCCAAAATAACCAAAACGCCCGTAATGCTTGCGACCAGCATCCGGGCGGTTGGGCAAAAAGCCCCGCCTGAGCGGGGCGCGTTTCGTCAGGGATGTTCTTAACGGAACATCGCGCTGATCGATTCCTCATTACTGATGCGGCGGACCGCTTCAGCCACAACCGGCGCGATATCCAGCTGACGGATACGCGAGCAGGCCTGTGCCGCGGCGGACAGGGGGATGGTGTTGGTCACCACCAGTTCGTCCAGCACGGAGTTTTCGATGTTCTCGATGGCACGGCCGGACAGCACCGGGTGGGTGCAGTAGGCGTAGACCTTGGCGGCGCCGTGGTCCTTCAGGGCCTTGGCCGCGTGGCCCAGGGTGCCAGCGGTGTCGACCATGTCGTCGACCAGCACGCAGGTGCGGCCTTCGACATCGCCGATGATGTGCATGACTTCGGACTGGTTGGCCTTCGGACGACGCTTGTCGATGATGGCAAGGTCAACGCCGAGGGACTTGGCCACGGCACGGGCGCGAACCACGCCGCCGATGTCCGGGGAAACGATCATCAGGTTTTCGAAGCGCTGGTCTTCGATGTCGTCGACCAGGACCGGGGAACCGTAGATGTTGTCCACCGGAATGTCGAAGAAGCCCTGGATCTGGTCGGCGTGCAGGTCGACGGTGAGTACACGGTCGATGCCGACGACGGTCAGCATGTCAGCCACTACCTTGGCGCTGATGGCCACGCGGGCGGAACGCGGGCGGCGGTCCTGGCGGGCATAGCCGAAGTAGGGGATGACCGCAGTGATGCGGGAGGCCGAGGAACGGCGGAAGGCGTCAGCCATCACCACCAGTTCCATCAGGTTATCGTTGGTCGGTGCGCAAGTCGGCTGGATCAGGAAGACGTCCTTGCCGCGGACGTTTTCGTTGATTTCAGCACTGATTTCGCCGTCGGAGAATTTGCCTACGGAGGCATCACCGAGGGGAATATGCAGTTGACGTACGACGCGACGCGCCAGATCGGGGTTGGCATTCCCCGTGAAGACCATCATCTTGGACACGCGCAGTACCTGCCGGCTGAGGGTAGACCTGATGAATCAAAAAGCCGTTCAAAGGCCGTGGGCTTTTGAACAGCTTTTCAAGTGTATGGCAGGGGCGGCTGGATTCGAACCAACGCATGGCAGGATCAAAACCTGCTGCCTTACCGCTTGGCGACGCCCCTATGTGTGTAACTCGCTATGCAGGACTTTCGTTTCGTTGTGCGTATAACCCGTTGGGTTAATGGCAGGGGCGGCTGGATTCGAACCAACGCATGGCAGGATCAAAACCTGCTGCCTTACCGCTTGGCGACGCCCCTGTATCGGACAACCGACAGTCTTGCGTTCCTTCTCAAGCCAGACTTTTAAGCTTGCGGTGCAACATGGAGATGTTGCGGCCTTGGGCTACGAAGCTCGGCAGAGTGGCCGGAAGTTGGCGGCGAACTTTATCAGCATCGCCTTTGTTTGGGAAGCTCCCAAACACACAAGCTCCAGTGCCGGTCAATCTAGCTGAAGTGAATTTATTCAACAAGATCAGCGCGTTACGTACATCCGGGTAACGCTTCTCGACCACCGGCTGGCAGTCATTACGACCGCCCCCCTCAAGAAGGCTGCGAACTTTAATGGGCGGAGTATCCCGTGTCAACTCGGGATCCGAGAAAACTTCTGCTGTACTGACAAAGACTTGCGGCGCTGCAACGAGGAACCACGGTTCCGGCAGTTCCACCGGGGTCAGTTGTTCGCCGACCCCTTCCGCAAAGGCCGCTCGACCACGCACGAATACCGGCACGTCGGCACCGAGGGTGAGGCCCAGAGCGGCCAGGCGATCTTCGCTCCAGCCCAGGTTCCAAAGGCGGTCCAGGGCGAGGAGAGTGGTTGCCGCATCAGAGCTGCCGCCGCCGATGCCGCCGCCCATGGGCAGGCGCTTGTCCAGCCAGATGTCGGCGCCCAGCTGGCAACCGGATTCGGCCTGCAGCTTGCGGGCGGCGCGGACGATCAGGTTGCTGTCATGGGGGACGCCCGGGACTTCGGTGCGCAGATGGATTTCTCCATCCTGGCGGACGGAAAAGCCCAGTTCGTCGCCGTGGTCGAGGAATTGGAAGAGCGTCTGCAGCTCGTGATAGCCATCGGCGCGACGGCCGAGGATGTGCAGCATCAGGTTGAGCTTGGCCGGAGCCGGCAGGATGAGTTGCGCGTCCTGCATGTCACTGGCCGAGCTGGCGCGGCTGCCAGTCCTTGATCACCAGGGTGACATCAAGGTCTTCGCCGCTGAGCTTGATGCGCTCGGGCAGGGCATAGCCGTTCTGTTCCACGTAGCTCAGGTACTGCACCTGCCAGCCATCCTGCTCGAGACGAGCCAGGCGACTGTCACCGTCGAGCGTCAGGCGGCTGCGGCTGTCCGGGGCGGGGAGGCCGCGCACCCACCAGAGCAGGTGGGAAACCGGCAGGCGCCAGCCGAGTTGTTCTTCCAGCAGGGCTTCAGGGGTTTCGGCCTGGTAGCGGCCCTGGTTGGCCACTTCGAGTTCGATCTTGCCCGGGCGGCCAGTCAGGCGAGCCGCGCCGCGTCCCAGCGGGCCGGACAGGCGAATGTCGTAATAGTCCTGGCGCTGCAGCCAGAACAGGGTGCCGCTGCCGGAGTCCTTGGGCGCGCGGATGCCCACCTTGCCGCTGATCTGCCAGCCATCGAGGGTGCTGACCCTGGTTTTGTGGGCGTCCCAGGTGGCCTGGTTGCCCTGGCCTTCGAGGGTTTCGTGGGGGGAGAGGGCGGCGCAACCGGTGAGCAGGACGAGCGCACCGGCGGCCAGGAAGTGACGTAAACGCATGGATCAGATGTTTCCGGAGCCGGTCAGGCGTTGCAGGGTGTCTCGGAGGATGGCGCTGTCGGGCTGCTTCTGCAGGGCATCGGCCCAGACCTTGCGAGCTTCGACCTGCTTGCCCTGGGCCCAGAGCACTTCGCCCAGGTGTGCGGCCACTTCGTGGTCGGGGAATTCCTGCAGGGCCTGGCGCAACAGGCGTTCGGCCTCCGGCAGGTTGCCCATGCGGTAATTGACCCAGCCGAGGCTGTCGAGAATCGCCGGGTCGTCCGGGTTCAGCTTGTGAGCCTGTTCCACCAGTTTTTTGGCTTCGTCGTAGCGCGTGGTGCGGTCGGCCAGTGTGTAGCCAAGTGCGTTCAGCGCCATGGCATTTTCCGGCTCGCGCTCGATGATGAAGCGCAGGTCCTTCTCCAGCTGGGTCAGGTCGTTGCGCTTCTCCGCCAGCATGGCGCGGGTGTAGAGCAGGTTGAGATCGTCCGGGAACTGTTGCAGGCCCTGGTGGACGACCTTCCAGGCGCGCTCTGGCTGCTGACGCTCGGCCAGGCTCTCGGCTTCGATCAGGTAGAGCTGGATGGCGTAGTCGGGCTGGGTTTCACGGGCCTTTGCCAGGCGGGCTTCAGCCTCGTCAGCGCGGCTGCTGTCCAAGAGGATGTCCACTTGGCGCATCTGCGCCGGCAGGTAGTCGTTGCCGGGGCCGACCAGGGCGTACTCGATAAGGGCGCTTTCCTTGTCGCCGCGCTTTTCGTAGACGTGGCCAAGGTTGAAGTGGGCGGAGTCGAGATGGCTACCGCGGTCCACCAGTTCTTCCAGGTAGATCTGGGCTTCGTCCCAGGCTTCGCCTTCCATGCAGACCAGCGCCAGGGAGTAGCGCAGGTCGTCGTCATCGGGGAACTGTTGGACCAGCCCGGAGAACTCGGACTTGGCCTCATCCAGACGGCCTTGCTCCACCAACATGCGGGCGTAGGTCAGGCGTAGGCGCTTGTCGTCCGGATGCTGCTTGATGGACTTCTGCAGCAATGGCAGGGCCTCGTCGCCGCGCTTGAGCGCCTGCAGCAGGCGGGCGCGGAGCAATATAGGGGCGATTTCCTTGTCGTCGGCGGGCACCCCTTCGAGCAGCTTGAGGGCTTCTTCGGTGCGGCCATCCTGCTGCAGCAGCACGGCCTTGCCGAATACCAGCTGGCTGTTGTCGGGGTGCTTGGCCAGCAGGCGGTCGAAACTCTGCAGCAGGCCGGCGCGGGTGTCTGCGTCGGTTTCGGCAGCGGAAAGGGCAAGGAAGTCGAAATGGGTGTCGCCCTGGCCCTGGAGCACTTTCTCCATGTAGGCCATGGCTTCGTCGTAGCGGCCGGCGCGGGCCAGCTGCACTGCGGCGGCGCGCTGGGCGTCGAGGTTGTCGGGGGCGTTCTTCGCCCAGATCAGCGCGGTATCCAGGGCTGCCTGGTCGGCGCCCAGGTACTCGGCGATGCGGAAGGCGCGCTCGGCCACGGCCGGGTCCTGCGTCGCGTTGGCCTGCTGTACATAGTTGCCGAGGGCAATGTCGAAGCGGTTGCGCTGCCCGGCCAGTTCCGCGGCGAGCAGGGCATAGAGGGTTTCGCGGTTGAACGAGCCATAGACCTCAGGCTTGGCGGGCGTGGAGGCCTGGTTGCCTTCCTCGACCGGCGGAGTGCCGTCCGGGGACTTGTGGGTCAAGCTCTGACAGCCGCCGAGGAACAGGAGGGCGGTCAGCAACGCGAGGGATTTATTCATAGGAAGGAAGGCGACTAACCAGCGAGTGGCCCATCATGACACAAGCAGTCAGGCTAGCACATGGGGCGGGGCCCAACCTGCGGCTGGGGAAAACCTGTTCGGGCAGACAATTATCATCGGTGGTTGTCGTCGTTCGGGTGAAGTAGGACAATTGCGCGCCCTCCCGTTTCTATTAGCGACCCTGCATGGCCTTCATTGCTCTTGGTATCAACCACAAGACCGCTTCGGTGGACGTCCGCGAACGTGTGGCCTTCACTCCCGAGCAGTTGGTGGAGGCCTTGCAGCAACTGTGTCGCATCACGCCCAGTCGCGAGGCGGCCATCCTCTCCACCTGCAACCGCAGCGAGTTGTATCTGGAGCAGGATCATCCCAGCGCCGATGAAGTGCTTGCCTGGCTGGCCGGCTATCACAACCTGAGCCTGGAAGAACTGCGTGCCTGTGCTTACGTGCATCAGGATGATGCTGCCGTCCGTCACATGATGCGCGTCGCGTCCGGGCTGGATTCCATGGTCCTCGGCGAGCCGCAGATCCTCGGTCAGATGAAGTCCGCCTACGCCGTGGCGCGCGAGGCCGGTACCGTCGGTCCGCTGCTCGGCCGCCTGTTCCAGGCCACCTTCAGCACCGCCAAGACGGTGCGCACTGACACTGCCATCGGCGAAAACCCGGTTTCCGTGGCCTTCGCTGCTGTCAGTCTGGCCCGGCAGATATTCTCCGACCTGCACCGCAGCCAGGCACTGCTGATCGGCGCCGGCGAAACCATCACCCTGGTTGCCCGCCACCTGCATGAGCAGGGCGTGAAACGCATCGTGGTCGCCAACCGCACCCTGGAACGCGCCAGCCTGCTGGCCGAGGAGTTCGGTGCCCACGCCGTGCTGCTGGCCGACATGCCTCAGGAACTGGTCAACAGCGATATCGTCATCAGCTCCACCGCCAGCCAGTTGCCGATCCTTGGCAAGGGTGCGGTGGAGCGCGCGCTGAAGCAGCGCCGGCACAAGCCGATCTTCATGGTCGACATCGCCGTCCCGCGTGACATCGAGCCCGAAGTGGGCGAGTTGGACGACGTCTATCTCTATACCGTGGACGACCTGCACGAGGTGGTCGCGGAAAACCTCAAGAGCCGCCAAGGCGCGGCCCAGGCCGCCGAAGAGCTGGTGGGCGCCGGCGTCGAGGACTTCATGCAGCGCCTGCGCGAGCTGGCGGCAGTCGACGTGCTGCGTGCCTATCGCCAGCAGGCCGAGCGTCTGCGTGATGAAGAGGTCGCCAAGGCCCAGCGCATGCTGCAGAACGGCACCGCGGCCGACGAAGTGCTGGCCCACTTGGCCCGTGGCCTGACTAACAAGCTGCTGCACGCCCCCAGCGTGCAGCTGAAGAAACTCTCCGCCGACGGTCGCTTCGACGCGCTTGCCGTGGCTCAGGAACTCTTCGCCCTCGACGAGGGCTCGGATAAAAGTTCGTAATGAAAGCTTCCCTGCTGAACAAGCTCGACCTCCTCCAGGACCGCTACGAGGAACTCACCGCCCTGCTCGGCGATGCCGAAGTCATCAGTGACCAGGCTAAGTTCCGTGCTTACTCGAAGGAGTTTGCCGAGGTCGAGCCGGTGATCCTCGCGTTCCGCGAGTTCTGCAAGGTCCAGGGTGATCTCGAAGGCGCCCAGGCGCTGCTCAAGGACAGCGACCCCGACCTGCGCGAAATGGCCGAGGAAGAAGTGGCCCAGGCCCGCGAGCAACTGGTAGATCTGGAAGACCGCCTGCAGCGCATGCTGTTGCCCAAGGACCCCAATGACGGCCGCAACGTGTTCCTGGAAGTCCGCGCCGGCACCGGAGGCGACGAGGCGGCAATCTTCTCCGGCGACCTGTTCCGCATGTATTCCCGTTATGCCGAGCGCCAGGGCTGGCGTGTCGAGATCCTCTCCGAAAACGAGGGTGAACACGGCGGCTACAAGGAAGTGATCGCCCGCGTCGAAGGCGACAACGTCTACGCCAAGCTCAAGTTCGAGTCCGGCGCGCACCGCGTGCAGCGGGTGCCGGAAACCGAATCCCAGGGACGCATCCATACCTCCGCCTGCACCGTCGCCGTGCTGCCGGAGCCGGATGAGCAGGCTGCCATCGAGATCAACCCGGCCGACCTGCGCGTCGATACCTACCGCGCTTCCGGTGCCGGTGGCCAGCACGTGAACAAGACTGACTCGGCGGTGCGTATCACCCACATCCCGTCGGGCATCGTGGTCGAGTGCCAGGAAGAGCGTTCCCAGCACAAGAACCGCGCCAAGGCCCTGGCCTGGCTGGCCGCCAAGCTGAACGACCAGCAGGAAGCCGCCGCCCACAAGGAAATGTCCGATACCCGCCGCTTGCTGGTGGGCTCCGGCGACCGCTCCGAACGTATCCGTACCTACAACTATCCGCAGGGCCGGGTCACCGACCACCGAATCAACCTCACCCTCTATGCGCTGGACGACATCATGGCCGGCGGCGTGGAAGCGGTGATCGAGCCGCTGCTCGCCGAATATCAGGCAGACCAGCTGGCGGCCCTGGGAGACTGACGTGACCATCATCGCCAGCCTCCTCGGCGAAGCCCGCCTGCCGGACTCGCCCACCCCGCGCCTGGACGCCGAATTGCTGCTGGCCGCCGCCCTCGGCAAGCCGCGCAGCTTCCTGCATACCTGGCCGGAGCGCGTGGTTTCCAGCGAAGTAGCCGAGCGCTACGCCAGCTACCTGGAGCGTCGCCGCGGCGGCGAGCCGGTGGCTTATATCCTCGGTCACCAGGGTTTCTGGAGCCTGGACCTGGAAGTGGCGCCGGACACGCTGATCCCGCGCCCGGACACCGAACTGCTGGTGGAAACCGCCCTGGCCCTGCTGCCCGCCAATCCGGCCGAGGTGCTCGACCTGGGCACCGGCACCGGCGCCATCGCCCTGGCCCTGGCCTGTGAGCGCCTGAGTTGGAAGGTCACCGGCGTCGATCGCGTTGCCGCCGCCGTGGAACTGGCCGAGCGCAACCGTGCGCGACTGAAACTGAACAATGCCCGGTTCGTGGAAAGCCACTGGTTCTCCGCGCTGGGCGAGCAACGCTTCGCGATGATCGTCAGCAACCCGCCGTACATTCGCGCCCAGGACCCGCACCTGGTCGAGGGCGATGTGCGCTTCGAGCCCGCCAGCGCGCTGGTGGCCGGCGCCGATGGCCTGGACGACATCCGCCAGATCATCCAGAACGCGCCCCGGCACCTGTCGCCCGGCGGCTGGCTGTTGCTGGAGCATGGCTATGACCAGGCACAGGATGTGCGTGATCTGCTGTCCCGCCAGGGCTTCCAGCAGGTAGAAAGTCGCCGTGACCTGGGCGGTCATGAACGTATCTGCCTTGGGCAATGGCCATGCTGAGTGATCAGGAACTCCTTCGCTACAGCCGGCAGATCCTGCTGCCGCAGATCGACGTCGACGGCCAGCTGCGCCTGAAGCAGGGCCGCGTCCTGATCGTCGGCCTCGGTGGCCTGGGCTCGCCGGTCTCCCTCTACTTGGCCGCTGCTGGCGTTGGTGAGTTGCATCTGGCGGACTTCGACACCGTCGACCTGACCAACCTGCAGCGGCAGATCGTCCACGACAGCAACAGCGTTGGGCAAAGCAAGGTCGATTCGGCCATGGCACGCCTGTCGGCACTGAACCCGGACGTACGCCTGGTGCCGCACTCCCGCGCGCTGGACGAAGACTCCCTGGCTGCCGCTGTGGCAGCGGTCGACCTGGTGCTGGATTGCACCGACAACTTCGGGACCCGCGAGGCGGTCAACGCGGCCTGCATGGCGGCTGGCAAGCCGCTGGTATCCGGCGCGGCCATCCGTCTCGAAGGCCAGCTCTCGGTGTTCGACCCGCGCCGTGACGACAGCCCTTGCTACCACTGCCTTTATGGTCATGGCAGCGAAGCCGAGCTGACCTGCAGCGAAGCCGGCGTAGTCGGCCCGCTGGTGGGGCTGGTAGGCAGTCTGCAGGCCCTGGAAGCCCTGAAGCTGATCGCTGGTTTTGGTGAGCCCATGGTGGGCCGCCTGCTGCTGGTGGACGCCCAGGGCAGCCGCTTCCGCGAGCTGCGCGTCAAGCGCGACCCGGCCTGCGAAGTCTGCGGGGCGCGGCATGCCTGAAGCCGCCAAGATCGGGGTCTTCGACTCGGGCGTCGGCGGTCTTTCCGTCCTGCGGGAAATCCGCTCCCTGCTGCCCGGCGAGTCGCTGCTCTACGTCGCGGACAGCGGTCACGTCCCCTATGGCGAAAAGAGCGCCGACTTCATCCGCGAACGCAGCCATCGCATTGCCGAGTTCCTGCTCGAGCGGGGCGCCAAGGCGCTGGTGCTGGCCTGCAACACCGCTACCGTCGCTGCCGTCGCTGATCTTCGCGAGTGTTATCCACAGTTGCCCATCGTCGGCATGGAGCCGGCGGTCAAGCCTGCCGCCGCCGCCACCCGCAGTGGCGTGGTGGGTGTGCTGGCAACCACCGGCACGCTGAAGAGTGCCAAGTTCGCTGCGTTGCTGGATCGCTTTGCCGGGGATGTACGGGTGATCACCCAGCCCTGCCCGGGCTTGGTGGAGCGCATCGAGGCGGGCGACCTGATGGGGCCGGACACGCGCGCGTTGCTCTCGGGTTATGTCCAGCCATTGCTGGCCGAGGGCTGCGACACCCTGATTCTCGGCTGCACCCATTACCCCTTCCTGCGTCCGCTGTTGCACCAGATGGTGCCGGACTCGATCAGCCTGATCGATACGGGCGCTGCGGTGGCCCGCCAGGTGCAGCGTCTGCTGAAGGCTGGCGAGTTGCTGGCGGAGGCGCCGGCAGAACCCTGCCGTTTCTGGTCCAGCGGCGATCCGGCAGCGATGCAGGAAATCCTGCCGGTGCTGTGGGGGGAATCTGCCCGGGTGGACAAATTCCCAAACTGACAGAAAGCTCTGCTGGATATCTTTCCCCGCTTAAAAAGCTATCTATAATCGCGGTCAGGTATTAACGAATTCTGTCAGCACTTCAGAAAAAGGATTGTTTTCATGAAGAAGCTTTTCGGCTGGGCCGCAGCAGCTGCCATTTCCCTGGGGCAGATTGTTTCCGCGCAGGCTGCGGATGTTTCACTGGACATCGGTCAGACCGGTGAATCCACCATGGTGTATCGCCTGGGCACCCAGTTCGATTTCTCCAGCAGCTGGTTCCAGAGCGACGTGGGTCGCGTGACCGGTTACTGGGATGCCGCTTACAGCTACTGGGACGGTGACGAGACCGCCAGCAACCACAGCATTTCCTTCTCCCCGGTATTCGTCTACGAATTCGCCGGCGAGACCGTGAAGCCCTACATCGAAGCCGGTATCGGCGTGGCGCTGTTCTCCGACACCGACCTCGAAGACAACGACCTGGCCACCTCCTTCCAGTTCGAAGACCGCCTGGGCCTGGGCCTGCGCTTCGCCAACCAGGAAGTCGGCGTGCGCGCTCTGCACTACTCCAACGCCGGCATCAAGCAGCCGAACGATGGCGTCGAGTCCTACAGCCTGCACTATCGCCTGTCGTTCTGAGGCGTTACCGCAGCAAGAAAACCGGGCCAGGGGCCCGGTTTTTTATTGCCCGCCGATTGAAGCCAATCGATGTGTGCGGGCACGTCACACTTCCCGTGCCGCCAGATTTCTGAAGGCTGCCAATGCCCGCTCGCGGCTGGCGGAGAGGTCCACGAGCGGCGCTGGGTAGCCCTCCACGCCGAACAGGCCGCCGAGCCCGGCCGGGTTGTGGATATCTCGCTTGTCCAGATGCGCCAGTTCCGGCAGCCAATGGCACAGGAAGTGCCCTTCCGGGTCGAACCTCTGCGACTGGCTGACCGGATTGAAGATGCGGAAGTAGGGCGCCGCATCGGTGCCCGTGGACGCACTCCACTGCCAGCCGCCGTTATTCGCCGCGAGGTCGCCGTCGATGAGGTGGCGCATGAACCAGCGCTCGCCCTCGCGCCAGTCGATCAACAGGTTCTTGGTGAGGAACATGGCCACCACCATGCGCAGGCGGTTGTGCATCCAGCCGGTGGCCAGCAACTGGCGCATGGCAGCGTCGACTATGGGGATGCCCGTGCGCCCCTGCTGCCAGGCTTCCAGTTCCTCCGGTGCGTTGCGCCAGGCCAGGGCTTCGGTCTCTTGGCGAAAGGGGCGGTGCTGCGATACACGGGGGAAGCCGACCAGGATGTGCTTGTAGAACTCGCGCCAGAGCAATTCGTTGATCCAGCAGACGACGCCCGGGTTGCCACTGTCGAACTCTCCCTGGTTGTTGCCAAGCGCCGCGTGCAGGCACTGGCGGGGCGAGAGCACGCCGGCGGCGAGGTAGGGCGAGAGCTGGCTGGTGCCGGGCTGGGCCGGGAAGTCACGGCGTTCTTCATAGCACCAGAGTTCTTCGAGGGCGAAGGTCTCCAATCGCTCCAGGGCCGCCGCTTCGCCAGCCGGCCAGAGCTGGCGCAGGCTTTCCGGCGGAACGGGGAAGCCATCCACCGCGGCCGGCAGTGTGTCGTTGGGGATGTCCAGCTCCTCCTGCGCCCTGGGCGGCGGCAGGCAGCTAGGCAGGGCGGTATGCAGGCGCTGGTAGCAGACCTTGCGGAACTGGCTGTAGACCTGGAAATAGCTCCCGGACTGGGTCAGCACGCTGCCGGGGCGGAAGAACAACTGGTCGAGGTGGCTGCGCAGGACGATGCCGTCCGCTGCCAGACGTTCGGCCACTGCTCGATCGCGTCGGGTTTCGTTGACGCCATATTCCTCGTTGACCTGCACCGCACCGACATCGAGTTCATGGCAGAGCTTGCGCACCACCTCCGCAGCATCGGCCCAGGTATCGGCGTGGCGAATCAGCAGCGGCACGTTCAGCCGATCCAGCGCCCAGGCCAGCTCCGCCAGGTTGCGCAGCCAGAAGTCCACCTTGGCCGGCGCATCGTCATGGGCTCGCCACTGGCCGGGGCTGATGAGGTAAAGGGCGATGGTCGGACCGGTGGTCAGGGCAGCGTGCAGGGCAGTGTTGTCCCGAACGCGCAGGTCGGTACGGAACCACATGAGTTGGCGCATGGTGTGTTCCTTTAGTGGTTGTGCAGCAAGCCCAGGTCGGACAGGGCTTGCAGGACGTCCAATGGGCCTTCGGCCGCGATGGCGCTGGAGTCGAGTTCGGCCTGGTGGATGGCCGCAGCGGGGCCGCCCAGCAGGCAAGGGCAGGGGTGGCCGGCCAGCAGCCGGGGCAACTGGCCGGGGCCGAGTGGCTGGCTGGAATAGAGCAGCAGGGCGCGTGGCCGGATGCGCGCCACGGCAAGGGTCAGTTCGCTAGCGGGGATCGGCCAGTCGAAGACTTCAACCGCGCAATCGGTGCTGCTGACAAGCCATGCGGTGAGCCAGAGGCCAGGCTCCATGGGCAGCTCCGAGAGGTTGATCAACAGGATCGGCGCCCCGCTGTGCTGGCGGTTGTTGTGGTAGAGGCGTGCGCCGAGCTTGGTGCGTAGCCAGGAGTGCAGGAACACGCGCTCCAACTGGCCGCCGAACTGGCCGCGCCAGCGCTGCTCCAGGCCTTCCAACAGGGGGTGCAGCAGCTGCTTGTAGACGGTTTGCGGTGGGTAAAGCGCCATGGCGGAGTTGAAACGCTCGTCGAGCTGACGTTCGGCGAGGTTGCCGATGGCCTCCTGGAGGTGCTGGCGCTGCTCTTCCCAGGGGGACTTATCGAGGGCGGTGGTCGCTGCCTGGTCCTTGAGCAGGGCCTTGACCTGGCTGACGGCAACGCCACGATCCAGCCAGGCGAGGATCAGGCGGATGCGTGCCACGTCCTCCTCGCTATACAGGCGGTGCCCCTTGCCAGTGCGCAGCGGCACCACCAGTGCGTAACGACGTTCCCAGGCGCGCAGGGTCACCGGATTGACGCCGGTCTGGCGCGCCACCTCGCGTATCGGCAACAGACCTCGGCCCATGGCGGCCTGGTAGTCGTTCTCCCGTGGGGTATCGATCGGCGTGTCCATGGCTAGAGGGCGTTGCGCAGGCTGAGCTCTTCCGGATGCGGCTGCAGGTAGGCCTGCTGGGCGATGTAGCGATCCGGGTGGCCGTTGAAGTGGTGCTTGAGCAGCGTGATTGGCACCACCAGCGGAATCACGCCAGTGCGGTATTGCTCGATCAGGCGCTGGAGTTCCGCCTTCTCGGCGCGGTTGAGGTGAGCCTTGAGGTAGCCGCTGAGGTGCTGCAGCACATTGCTGTGTGTGCCGCGGGTGGCGCACTTCTTCAGGGCTGCCATGAGCGCCGAGAAGTAGCGCGGGCCGATTTCCTCTGCCGGGTATTCGCCGAGGCTGCCGAGCAGGCGGCCGAGGGCCTTGTACTGCAGCGGATCGTGGGCCATCAACTGGTACTTGTAACGGGAGTGGAAGGTGATGATCGCCTTGTGGGTCAGACCCTCGCTGCACAGTTGCTGCCACTGGGCATGGGCGTAGACACGAGTGAAGAAGTTCTCCCGCAGTACCGGGTCGTGGAGACGGCCGTCTTCTTCGACCGGGAGGTCTGGACGCCGGGCGCAGAACACACTGGCGAAGATGCCGCGACCACCACTGTCGATACCGTGGCCGTTCGCCTGATAGACCCTGACCCGTTCCAGTCCGCAGGAAGGCGACTTCTGCATGAAGATGTAGCCGCTGATATCGGCTAGCTGCCCGGCCATGGTCTCGCCGAATTCGGCCAATGCGTCCGTGTGGTCATGCTTGCGTTGGGGGCCGCCCATTGCGCGTGGGGCAGTCGGTTGGCCCACCAGGCGAATGGGCTCGCGAGGCACGCCCAGGCCAATGGCCATTTCCGGGCAGAGGGGCACGAAATCGAAGTGATTCGCAAGGCTCTGGCTGCACAGTCGCGACTCCTTGTGTCCGCCGTTGTAGCGCACAGGATTGCCGAGAAGGCAGGCGCTGATGCCCAGTTTGGGGCGCTGCGGCAACTCGAATGGTATGAACATGAATGGATGCCTGGACAGAAGTTATACAGCGATCAATTCGTGTATAGGTTTTTGGAAATCATAGAGTTGAACTTGTACAAGTCAAATGGCTTGTACAAGTTCTGGACAGAAGGGGGCGCTGAGATTGGCGTGGCGGCGTTAAACGCAAATGGACGGCAAAAGGGCCGTCCATCTCGAGAACAGGATTTCGTGCCAGGCGGGTCCTGTGACGGTCACAGGTGTTCCAGCAGACGGCGGGCAGCCTCCTGGCCGCTGAGCCATGCACCTTCGACCCGACCGGACAGGCACCAGTCGCCGCAGGCATAGAGGCCGAGGTCGGCATCGGCGAGGGCGCCCCATTGGTGCGCCTGGCTGGGGCGGGCGTAGAGCCAGCGATGGGCCAGACTGAAGGTCGGGGCCGGCACGGCGCAGCCGATGGTTTCGGCGAAGGCACCGTGGAGGTGTTCGATCACGGTTTCCTTGGGCAGGTCCAGGTGCTGCTTGCTCCAGGTGTTGGTGGCATGCAGGACCCAGGTATCCAGGCTGGATTCGCGGCCCGGCTTGGAGCGATTGCGGGCGACCCACTCCAGGGCACTGTCCTGCAGGAAGCAGCCTTCGACGCGAGTATCCAGCGGTTCGCTGAAGCCCATGGCCACGGCCCAGGTGGGCTCCATGGCGACGCTCGCGGCAGCGCCGGCCAGCTTGGGCGCGGCAGCCAGCAGGGCAGTGGCCTGGGGCGCCGGGGTTGCAACGATCACATGGCTGAACGGGCCGTGGCTGAGGCCCTCGGCATCCTGCAGGCCCCAGTGGCGTTCACCACGGAAGACTTCGGTGATGCGACAGCCGAAGTTCACCGGCAGGGCGCCGAGCAGCGCGCGGGTGATGGCGCTCATGCGGGGCGTGCCGACCCAGCGGATCTGCTCGTCAGGGGAGGGCAGCAGGCGACCTTCGCTGAAGTTGTAGAGGCTTGGCGACCACTCGGCCACCCAGCCCCGGTCGCGCCATTGCTGTACCACTTCGGCGAAGCGGCGGTCGCGGGCAGTGAAGTATTGCGCGCCAAGGTCCAGGGAACCGGCGTCGCTGCGCTTGCTGGCCATGCGTCCGCCGCTGCCGCGGCTCTTGTCGAAGAGCTCTACGTTCTGCCCAGCCGCATGCAGCGCCTGGGCCGCGGAGAGGCCGGCAATACCGGTACCGATGATGGCGATGGGTGCAGTCATGGTCTACCTCGTTACCTATGTCTTCAGGCTACGCTTTAGACAAGACCTGTACAACTTTCAAGCACTGTACAGGTTGATCGGTTCCAATCGCGGACTTCTGAATGTCTGACGGTGCGTGGCCCGATCCGGGGCACGTGGGATCGTCATAAACCAGACTAGGGCGATATCCGCACTTAGCGCCATGCGAGGAGGATGCCATGCACATATTGCTGACCGGCGGTACTGGTCTGATCGGTCGGGCACTCTGTCAACGCTGGCTGGCGGATGGGCATCAGCTTACCGTGCTGAGTCGCCGGCCGCAGAGCGTGGCCAGCCTGTGCGGTCGTACGGTGCGCGGGATCGGACAGTTCTCCGACTATGGCGAAGAACCGCTGGACGCCGTCGTCAACCTGGCCGGCGAACCCATCGCCGATCGGCCCTGGAGCAACAAGCGCAAGGCACAACTCTGGGGCAGTCGCATCACGCTCACCGAGCAGCTTCTGGAATGGCTGGGAAAGCGCGACCAGATGCCGCAGGTGCTGCTCAACGGCTCGGCGGTTGGTTGGTACGGCGATGGGGGCGAGCGGGAGCTGACCGAAGACTCCTCGCCCATTACCGATGACTTTGCCAGTCAGCTCTGCGTGGCCTGGGAAGAGACCGCGCAACGTGCCGAAGCCCTTGGCATCCGCGTGGTGCTGGTACGCACCGGTCTGGTGCTGGCGCACGATGGCGGATTCCTCAAACGCCTGGTGCCGCCTTTCCGGCTGGGGCTGGGCGGCCCGCTCGGCAACGGCCGCCAGTGGATGCCCTGGGTGCACCTGCATGACCAAATCGCCCTGATGGATTTTCTCTTGCGGCGGACCGATGCGCGCGGTCCTTATAATGCGTGCTCGCCGCAACCGGTCCGCAACCGCGACTTCGCCCGTAGCCTCGGGCGCGCGCTGGGGCGACCGGCCTTCATGCCGGCGCCGGCCTTCGTCCTGCGCCTGCTGCTGGGCGAGCTGTCCGGCCTGTTGCTGGGGGGCCAGCGCGCGGTGCCGTCTCGCCTGAGGGCGGCGGGTTTCACCTTTGCATTCACCGATCTGGACATGGCGCTCGGCGACCTGCTGAAGCCTAAGGATGTTTGATGACTGATCACGCGCTGCTGTTGGTCAACCTGGGGTCCCCGGCTTCCACCAAGGTGGAGGATGTACGGAGCTACCTCAACCAGTTCCTCATGGACCCTTATGTGGTCGACCTGCCCTGGCCGCTCCGGCGTCTGCTGGTCTCGCTGATCCTGATCAAGCGCCCGGCGCAGTCGGCTCACGCCTATTCGTCCATCTGGTGGCCGGAAGGCTCGCCGCTGATCGTGCTCAGCCGTGAGTTGCAGGACGCCATCGCTCCCCATTGGCCCCATGGTCCGGTGGAGCTGGCGATGCGCTACGGCCAACCCTCTATCGAAGGCGCGTTGCGCAAGTTGGCTGCGCAGGGCGTCAAACGCGTGACCTTGGCGCCGCTTTATCCACAGTTCGCCGACAGCACCACCACCACGGCTATCGAAGAAGCTCGCCGCGTGATCCGCGAGCAAGGCCTGAAGCTGGAGGTATCGGTGCTGCCCCCTTTCTTCGCCGAGGCGGATTACCTGGATGCCCTGGTGGCCAGCGCCAAGCCATACCTGGACCAGGGCTTCGACCACCTGCTGCTGAGCTTCCACGGCCTGCCCGAGCGGCACATCCGCAAGCTGGTGAAGGACATCGATCCGCAGCACGACCTGCGCGCTCCGGACAGCCGGGGCGTCAGCGACGAGGTCCTTGCGGTCTGCTACCGCAGCCAGTGCCAGCGCACTGCGGAAGCCTTCGCCGAGCGCGCGGGTTTGCAGCCTGGCCAATGGTCGGTGTCCTTCCAGTCGCGCTTGGGCAAGGACAAGTGGATCGAGCCCTATACCGAAACCCGTCTGGATGAGCTGGCGCAGCAGGGCGTGAAGAAGCTGCTGGTGATGTGCCCGGCCTTCGTGGCCGACTGCATCGAGACCCTGGAGGAGATCGGCCAGCGTGGCAGCGAACAGTTCCAGGAAGCCGGTGGCCAGGAGCTGGTGCTGGTACCCTGCCTGAACAGCCATCCGCAGTGGGTGTCGGCCCTGGCCAGGCTGTGCGAGACGGCGGTCCGCCCGCTCTGATGTCCCACGCCGGAGCTCGCTCCGGCGATGGTTATGGCAGAAGCAGATATCAACCGAAGGGCATGGCGCGCATTCAGCCCGCCTATATGGCGCCTTCCTCGGTATTCAGGCCGTCCATGGCCACCTAAGCTGGAATCTCCCAACCACCGTCGTGCGCCGCACCGGCGGCGCCGAGGAGAGCCCAGTGCAGAACAAGAACAACGGCTATCCCTCGAGTCTGAGTGCCTGGACCACCGTCGCCATCCTGATGGTGGCGTACGTGCTGTCCTTCATCGACAGGCAGATCCTCAACCTGCTGGTGGAGCCCATCCGCCGCGACCTGGTCATCAGCGATACGCAGATGAGTCTACTGATGGGCCTCTCCTTCGCGCTTTTCTATACGGTCTGCGGCATCCCGCTCGGGCGCCTGGCCGATACCCGTAGCCGGCGTGGGCTGATCGCCGTGGGGGTACTGTTCTGGAGTGCGGCCACCGCCGCCTGTGGCATGGCCAGGCTCTACTGGCAGTTCCTGCTCTGTCGCATCGGTGTCGGCGTTGGCGAGGCGGCGCTGTCGCCGGCGGCCTATTCGCTGATCGCCGACAGCTTTCCCAAGGAACGCCGCGCCACGGCCATCAGCGTCTATTCCATGGGGGTTTATCTCGGCTCCGGGCTGGCCTTCCTGCTGGGCGGATTGGTGATCAAATTCGCCTCGGCGCAGGGCGATGTGCACCTGCCGTTGCTGGGGGAGGTACGCCCCTGGCAGCTGATCTTCCTGGCCCTCGGTGCTGCCGGCGCGCTCTTCACCCTACTGATGCTGGCGGTGCGCGAACCGCAACGACGCGGTGTCGGTGCCGGCGTGGTGGTGCCCCTCGCGGAGGTCGGCCGTTACCTACGCAGCAACCGGCGCACCGTGATCTGCCACAACTTCGGCTTTGCCGGCCTGGCCTTCGCTGGCTACGGCAGTGCCGCCTGGATTCCCACCTTCTATATCCGCACCCATGGCTGGGATGCCGGTCAGGTCGGCGTGATCTACGGCAGCCTGGTGGCGGTCTTTGGTTGTCTCGGCATTGTCTTCGGCGGACGCCTGGCGGACTGGATGGCCAAGCACGGCCGGGCGGATGCCAACATGCGAGTCGGCCTGTTCGCCGCCCTGGGCGCGCTGCCGCTGGTGGTGCTGTTCCCGCTGCTGGACGATTCGTTCTGGGTCACGGTGCTGATGGCGCCCACGGTGTTCTGCCTGAGCATGCCCTTCGGTGTGGCGCCGGCGGCGATCCAGGAAATCATGCCTAACGCCATGCGCGGCCAGGCTTCAGCCATCTACCTGTTCGTCATCACCCTGATCGGCCTGGGCTTCGGCCCCACCGCCGTGGCCCTGGTGACGGACTATGTGTTCGCCAATGACCAGGCCCTGCGCTATTCGCTGGTGATCGTCACCACCATTGCGGTGGCAAGCTCGGTGCTGCTGCTGGGACTGGGCCTCAAGCCCTATCGCGAGAGCCTCGAGCGCCTGCAGCAGTGGGGGGTGGAGTCACAGGATGACAACGTGCTCCGCGAGGCACAGCCTTCCACCTAGGCGAGGCGTTACCCAACAGGCAAAAGAAAAGCCCCGCATATGCGGGGCTTTTTTATTGCGGCGGGTCAGATATGCGGCGCGTCGTCCGCGCTTTGATGCTTCCAGGTCTGGTGCCCGGGAAGGATCAGGTTCAGCGCGATGGCGACGATGGCGCAGAGCGCGATGCCCTTCAGGCCGAAGTCGTCCTGGCCGGTACCGGTGCCCACCAGCATGCCGCCGATGCCGAATACCAGGGTCACGGAAACGATCACCAGGTTGCGGGCTTCGGCCAGGTCCACCTGGTGGCGGATCATGGTGTTCAGACCGACTGCTGCGATGGAGCCGAACAGCAGGCAGAGGATGCCGCCCATCACCGGCACCGGAATGCTCTGCAGGATCGCGCCAAACTTGCCGATGAAGGCCAGGCCGATGGCGAAGGCGGCGGCCCAGGTCATGATCTTCGGGTTGTAGTTCTTGGTCAGCATCACCGCGCCGGTCACTTCGGCATAGGTGGTGTTCGGTGGGCCGCCGAACAGGCCGGCGGCCGAAGTTGCCAGGCCGTCACCCAGCAGGGTGCGGTGCAGGCCGGGCGTCTTCAGGTAGTTGCGGCCTGTCACGCTGCCCACCGCGATCACGCCGCCGATGTGCTCGATGGCCGGAGCCAGCGCCACCGGGACGATGAACAGGATGGCCTGCAGGTTGAACTCCGGAGCGACGAAGTTCGGCAGTTCCAGCCAGGGCGCGGCGGCAATCTTCGCGGTGTCCACCACGCCGAACCAGAAGGACAGGGCAAAACCCACGACCACGCCGGAGATGATCGGCACCAGGCGGAAGATGCCCTTGCCGAACACGGCGACGATCAGGGTGGTCAGCAGCGCCGGCATGGAAATCCACATGGCGGTGGAGTAGGGGATCAGCTCGGCGCCATCACCGCCCTTGCCCATGGCCATGTTGGCGGCGATGGGGGCCATGGCCAGGCCGATGGAGATCACCACCGGGCCGATCACCACCGGCGGCAGCAGGCGGTCGATGAAGCCGGTGCCTTTGATCTTCACGGCCAGGCCAAGGAAGGTGTAGACGAAGCCCGCCGCCACCACGCCGCCCATGGTCGCGGCCAGACCGAACTGGCCCTTGGCGAGGATGATCGGGGTGATGAAGGCGAAGCTGGAGGCCAGGAACACCGGCACCTGGCGGCCGGTGACCAATTGGAACAGCAGGGTGCCGAGGCCGGCGGTGAAGAGCGCTACGTTCGGGTCCAGTCCGGTGATCAGTGGCATCAGCACCAGGGCGCCGAAGGCCACGAAGAGCATCTGCGCGCCGGAGATGACCTGGCGCCAGAGCGGGTCCTTGAATTCGTCGCTCATCGATCAGTTTTCCTTTTGCTTGGTGCCGAAGATCTTGTCGCCGGCATCCCCGAGGCCCGGAATGATGTAGCCGTGCTCGTTGAGCTTCTGGTCGATGGAGGCGGTGAAGATCATCACGTCCGGGTGGGCATCGTTGACCACCTTGATGCCTTCGGGGGCGGCGACCAGCACCATGGCGCGGATTTCCTTGCAGCCGGCGCGCTTGAGCAGGTCGATGGTGGCGACCATGGAACCGCCGGTGGCGAGCATCGGGTCGATGATCAGCGCCAGGCGCTCGTCGATTTCCGGAGCCAGTTTTTCCAGGTAGGTGTGGGCTTCCAGGGTTTCTTCGTTGCGGGCTACGCCCACGGCGCTGACCTTGGCGCCCGGAATCAGACTGAGCACGCCGTCGAGCATGCCGATGCCGGCGCGCAGGATGGGCACCACGGTGATCTTCTTGCCGGCGATCTTCTCGACCTGCACGGTGCCGGCCCAGCCCTGGATTTCATAGTTTTCCAGGGGCAGGTCGTTGGTCGCTTCGTAAGTCAGCAGGGCGCCGACTTCCTGTGCCAGTTCGCGGAAGTTCTTGGTGCTGATGTCGGCGCGGCGCATCAGGCCGAGCTTGTGGCGGATCAGCGGATGGCGGATCTCACGGATGGGCATGGGAGGGTTCTCCGGCGGGCTGGCAAAAAAATTGCGTTAGCTTAATCCATTGATTACAGGCTGTGCTGCACTGACTGGTGGGTCCGGGGCGCTGATGTCGCGGTCACGCAAGGAACTGTCACACGCGGCAGCAGGCTGCTGCAGTATGGTCGACGCTCGTCCGTCGGGGCTTGCTCAGGGGCAGGCGGATGAGTACCTTTGCCGACTTTTATCTTGACGACCTGTTCAAGTTTTAACCGGGAACCGCGCATGGTCCCCGCTGAATCCAGAGGAATTGCCATGTCCGCCGATCTCGCACACATCCGCCAGGTAATGGCCGAAGCCGATTGCCTGTACACCGACGCCCAGGTCGAGGCCGCCATCTCCCAGGTCGCTGAAGTCATCAATGGCGAACTGGCCGAGCGCAACCCGGTGGTCTTCTGCGTCATGAACGGCGGCCTGATCTTCGCCGGCAAGCTGCTGCCCAAGCTGGATTTCCCTCTGGAGCTGTCCTACCTGCACGCCACCCGCTACCGCAATGAAACCAGCGGCGGCGAGCTGTTCTGGAAGGCCAAGCCGGAAATCTCCTTCATCGACCGCGATGTGCTCATCATCGACGACATCCTCGACGAAGGGCACACCCTGGCCGCCATCATCGACTTCTGCAAACACGCGGGTGCCGCCAACGTGCACACCGCCGTGCTGATCGACAAGACCCACGATCGCAAGGCCCGTCCGGACCTGAAGGCCAACTACGTGGGCCTGCCCTGCGAAGACCGCTACATCTTCGGCTACGGCATGGACTACAAGGGTTACTGGCGCAACGCCGCCGGCATCTTTGCGGTCAAGGGGCTCTAAGCCATGAGCTCGCCGCGTTTCCTCGATCAGGCCTTGTTCGCCGAACTGGCCGGGAAGTCCGCGGCGAGCCCGCGCAAGCGACAGCACCATAACTTCCACGCCATGGAGGAGCCCTGCCATCGCATGGCGGTGGGGTTGCAGCCCGGAACCTACATCCCGCCGCACCGTCATCTGTCCGCCGATAAGGCGGAAAGCCTGCTGGTGCTCAAGGGACGCCTGGGCCTGCTGATCTTCGACGAAGACGGCAAGGTGATTGACCAGCGTGAACTCGTGGCAGCTGGTGACTGCGTTGGCGTCGACGTGCCACCGGGGGTGTTCCATGCGCTGGTGGTGCTGGAGCCGGACAGCATCCTGTTCGAATGCAAGGCCGGCCCCTATCGCCCCATCAGCGAGGCCGAGCAGCCGGCCTGGGCGCCCCGCGAGGGGGATGAGGGGGCTGCCGCCTACCTGGCCTGGATGACGTCGCTGTTCAACTGAGGCTCGGTGGGCTCCAACCATCGCAGCGCCCTGGTGCGAGCCTGATCCAGGGTTTTCACGTAGGTCAGCCGGCCGGCTTCACGGTGAACGCCGGCGCGGCGCAGCTTCAGCCGTACCCGGGGTGACGTACCCACCAGCACCAGGCCGACGCCCTGTCGGCCGTAGTCGTGCAGCAGGTTTTCCAGGGCTGCCAGTGCCGTCATGTCCAGCATCGGCACGGCACTCATCTCGACGATCACCACCTTCACTTCCGGATTGAAGCGGCGCAGCACGCTCAGGGCCTTTTCCGCCGCTCCGAAGAACAGCGGCCCACGAATGGCGTAGGCCAGCACCTCTCTGGGTAGCTCGCGCAGGGCTTCATGGAAGTGCTGGGGCAGGGGCGCAACGTCGGTGAGGTCGCTCATGCGCTTGATGAACAGGCCGGCGGCCAGCAATAGGCCGACCCCCACCGCCAGCACCATGTCGAACAGCACCGTCAGCACCAGGCAGGCGAGCAGGACCAGCACATCGTTGCGCGGTGCGATGCTCAGGGTGTGCACCACATGCCGGGCCTCGCTCATGTTCCAGGCCACCATCAGCAACAGCGCCGCCAGGGCCGCCATTGGCAGGTAGCTGAACAGCGGGGCGAGCAGCAGCATGGCCAGCAGCACCACCCCGGCGTGAATGATGGCGGCGATGGGCGAAGAGGCGCCGGCGCGTACGTTGGCGGCACTGCGGGCAATGGCCGCGGTGGCGGTGATGCCGCCGAACAGCGGAGCGACCAGATTGCCCAGGCCCTGCCCGAACAGTTCGGCGTTGGGGTCGTGTCGGGTGCCTGTCATGCCGTCGGCCACCACGGCGCAGAGCAGCGATTCGATGGCGCCGAGCATGGCGATGGCGAAGGCCGGTGCCAGCAGCTGGCGGATCAGTTCGAACGACAGGCCCAGGGGCTGCCCATCTGGCCCCGGAAGCTGCCAGGGCCAGGCGAAGGTGGGCAGGAAGGGTGGGATACCGGGATGGCTGACGCCGTCGGCCACATAGCTGAAACGCTCGCCCAGGGTCGCCACGGGCAGGCCCAGCACTTCCAGCAGCAGGCCGAGCAGTGCGCCGAGGGCCAGCGCCACCAGGTGGCCCGGTACCTTGGGTACCAGCCGCGGCCAGATCACCAGCACCGCGAAGCACGCAATGGCCACCAGGGTATCGCCCAGGTGCGTGGTCGGCAGCGCCTGGGCCAGCAGGTACAGCTGATCCACGTAATTCTGCGGCGTCTTGGCCAGCTGCAGGCCGAGCAGGTCCTTGATCTGCAGCGTGGCGATGACGATCCCGATGCCGGCGGTGAAGCCGAGTGTCACTGGATAGGGGATGAACTGGATCAGCCGCCCCAGCCGCGCAAGGCCCATGGCGATGAGGATCAGACCTGCCATTAGTGTGCAAAGCAGCAGGCCACCGAGGCCGAACTGCTGGGTGATGGGCAGCAGGATCACCACGAAGGCCGCCGTGGGGCCGGAAATATTGAAGCGCGAACCGCCGGTGAGGGCGATCAGCGGTGCAGCCAGCAGCACCGTGTAGAGGCCATGCTGCGGGGCCACGCCGACGGCGATGGCCAGCGCCATGGCCAGGGGGATGGCGATGATGCCGACGGTCACCCCGGCGGCCAGGTCGCCACGCAGGTTCGCCAGGCTGTAGCCCTCGCGCAGGGATTGGCGCAGGGCAGCGAAAAGAGGGGGGAGGTAGGTGGACATGGCGGCTCCTTCGCGGCAACCCGCCGAGTATAGGGCGTGGCGGCGGTGTGCAGGACTGACCTGAGTCGTATGCCAGTGCGCCCCGGGGCCGTGCTAGAGTGCTGCGCTCCCTCGCTGTTGGAGCTTTCGATGTCCGCCCCCCTGCGCTTTGGCGCTGCTCTTCTGCTGATCCTCTGCCTGCCCGCAGGCGCCGCCGAAAACGCCCCCATGCATGCCCAGTTCCTGCCACCGGACGACCTGTCGCTGCGCCAGGAACAGCCCGAGTTGCAACAGCTGATCCAGATCACCGAGTACGCGGTCGTGCTGGGCAGCCAGCGTCAGTCCAGCCAGCAACCGATTCCCATCACCTCGCCCGCTGTGGTGCGGCTGAAGGGCAAACCGCTGAGCAAGGGCGCCGACGTGCGACAGGTGGTGATCCAGTTCGACGGCGAAGGCAAGAGCCTGAAGAAGCCCAGCTACGACCCGCAGACCCGTATCCTCAGCCTGAACTACCCGATGGCGCAGTACGCGGCGGTACTCGATTTGCTGCGCAACGGGCCGGTCTACTGCCAGTTCCTCAGCTATCCCAATGGCCATGTCTGGGCCGACCTGCACAGCGGTGCGGTACGCCCGCGTTGAGCGTGGGGGCCGGGCGGGGGTAAACTGCCCGCCCCCGAGATACCCGGCCCGAGAGATGTGAGCGATGCGTAAAGACAAGAAGCAGGTGATTGGCGAAGAAATCTCCGATGACTCGATCAAGCTGTTCCTCACGGTCGAGCCGGCCGACTCCACGCCGCCTTCGCTGCACAAACTGATCAAGGCCTATCGTGGCCTGCGCATCGACGACTTCGAGCGCTTCGTCGGCTTCTTCGTCGAGGCCGGTTACGACCTCAATGCCAAGGATGAAAACGGCAACGACTTCATCGCCCTGATCCAGGATCAGCGCATGGCCGAGCCCTATATCGAGGTGATCAAGGCCGCCCGCGGCTGATCCCCTCCGCTGTTGAAAAAGCCCGCTGACCCGCGGGCTTTTTTGTGCCGATTTGTAGGGTGGGCTTTTGCCCACCATCAAGGCGCACGTGGGCTGAAGCCCGCCCTACTTCAGCGCTGTGCCGAAAATAAAAAACCGCCCCGAAGGGCGGTTTCTTTCAGCTCAACACTGGGACTCAGGCGATGCTCTGGGTCGCGGTGTTGACGCTGGTCAGACCCAGGGCCGCGTCGGAACGGGCGCTGATGTCGCGGTACAGGGCCGCGTCGCTTTCCAGGGCCTTTTCGCGGGCCGGGAAGATTTCCTTCAGCTTAGTTGCCCACTGCTCGGAACGGGCCTGCTCGGCGAAGCAGCGCTCGATCAGGTTGAGCATGATGGAGACGGTCACCGAAGCACCCGGGGATGCACCCAGCAGGGCGGCGATGCTGCCATCTTCGGAGGACACCAGTTCGGTACCGAACTGCAGGACGCCGCCCTTTTTGTTGTCCTTCTTGATGATCTGCACGCGTTGGCCGGCCACTTCCAGGCGCCAGTCGGCCGGGTCGAGCTCCGGGTAGAACTTGCGCAGGGCATCCAGGCGCTGTTCCTGGGACTGCATGACTTCCTTGATCAGGTAGCGAGTCAGGTCCATGTTGTCGCGGGCCACGGAGAGCATCGGCAGGAGGTTGCTCGGGCGGACCGAAAGCGGCAGGTCCATGAAGGAACCGTGCTTCAGGAACTTGGTGGTGAAACCGGCATAGGGTCCGAACAGCAGGGACTTCTTGCCATCGACCACGCGGGTGTCCAGGTGCGGCACGGACATCGGCGGGGCGCCGACTTCGGCCTGGCTGTAGACCTTGGCCTGGTGCTGCTTGACCACGTCGGGGTTGTCGCAGCGCAGCCACTGGCCGCTGACCGGGAAGCCGCCGAAGCCCTTGCCTTCTTCGATGCCGGAAAGCTGCAGCAGCGGCAGTGCGCCGCCGCCAGCGCCGAGGAATACGAAGCGAGCGGACACGTCGCGATTGGCGCCGGTCTGGGTGTTCTTGATGCTGACTTTCCAGCCGCTGTCGGTGCGGTTCAGGTCGGTGACCTTCTGGAAGTAGCTGACGCGAGTGCCCTGCAGGCTTTCGAGGTACTGCAGCAGCTGGTTGGTGACCGCGCCGAAGTTGACATCGGTGCCGTTCATGGCGCGGGTCGCGGCGATTTTTTCGGACGCATCGCGTCCTTTCATCATCAGCGGCGCCCATTTGGCCATGGTGGCGCGGTCTTCGGTGTATTCCATCTCGCTGAAGGCGTGGTGCTGGCGGAGCAGCTCGAAGCGCTTCCTGAGGAACGCGGTGTCTTTGTCGCCGCGCACGAAGGAGAGGTGCGGGACAGGGTTGATGAAGGTCTTGGGCGAGCCGAACGCGCTCTTGCCGCTCATGTAGGCCCAGAACTGCTTGGACACCTCGAACTGGGCGTTGATGTTGACGGCCTTCTTGATGTCGATGGAGCCATCAGCCGCCTGGGGCGTGTAGTTCAGTTCGCAGAGGCCCGCATGACCGGTACCTGCGTTGTTCCAGGGGTTGGAGCTTTCGATGGCCCCCGACTCCCGGAGTTCGGCGATCTCCAGCTTGATGCCGGGATCGAGCTCTTTAAGCAGTACCGCTAGCGTAGCGCTCATGATGCCGGCCCCGACCAGCAACACGTCCACTGCTTCGTAATCGTTTTGCGCCATTTGCTCGCCACTCTCTCGTGAAGTAGTGAAAAACCGTCATCTCACGCTCTTTTGGAGTCGTGAACCTCAAAAGATTCGCCTGCTCCCGGACAAGCCGCTTCCGTCTGCACGCGCGTTGCTACGCGTGCGTCCCTGCAACAAACGTTTGCAATATGGGCGGAAGGATGCGGCAAGCCAACGAGTGGCAGCGCGAAAAGTGGACGGCTCTCTGTGGGGCTGTGCGGATGCCCAAGCTGGCGCGAGGTGCGGTGTTGCGAGGCCCGATCAGGAGACGACCTTATAATCGGGGGGCGATTATAACGATGAAATGGGGCGAATAGGGCGCTTGGTGTGACTTTTCTTCTTCCGCCGGTCAGGCTGCCAACGCACGGCGGCGCGAAGATTGTCCGACGACCGGTGCGACGCGAGCGCTGGCGGGGAGGGGCTGGTCGAGCCAGGTGAGGCTGGCTTCGGTGACTTCGACCCAGTTGCCGCTGGCCGGACGGTCGATCCCCTGGTGCAGGCCTCGGCAGATCCCGGCCTGATCCACCAGGGCGAAGCTGCGGCGTTGCGGGCGGCGGGCGAACAGGGACCAGAAGAGGATCATCGGGGCTACTCCAACGGGGGCAGCGCCTTTATCCCACGCGGGCGTGACAGGGGCATGACAGGAACCGCGCATGCGGATGGCGGTCTGATATTGCATGGGAGCTGGCGCTCTGTCAGTACCTCGGCCGGGTGGTTATACTGCCGGCCGTTTTGCCTTCATTCCTGGAGAGATAAAAGCATGCTGAAACGCCCGTTGCTTGGCCTGCTGGCCGCCCTCAGCCTGACCCTGGTCGGCTGTGCCCTCAGCCCGCAACAACTCAGCCCGCAACCCAAACTCACCGGCCCGCTGACTCCGGTTGGCCAGGGCCAGCCGGTGGTGGTGCGCGTCGCCGACGGTCGTCCGTCTCCGGTGCTCGGCACCCGTGGCGGCATCTATGCCGACACCAGCGCCATCAGCGTCCAGGGCCAGGACATCCTGCCGCGCCTGCAGGCTGAAGCCGAGGCCGCCGTGCGCCTGCTGGGCTTCACCCCGTCGCCCAACGCCTACAACGCCCCGCAGCTGACCCTGACCCTGGCTGACCTGAAGTACCAGTCGCCCAAGGAAACCTACGTGACCGAGGCCAATATCAGCGCAAGCTTCCGTGTCGATGTGCAGAACAGCGCCCGTCGCTACAGCGGCAAGTACGGTGCTTCGCTGAACCAGCGCTTCGGCACCGCGCCGAACCAGCAGACCAACACCAAGCTGGTGAGCGACGTGCTGAGCGATGCCCTGACCCGAGCCTTCAAGGATCCGACCATCGGTCAGGTCCTGTCCCAGCAGTAAGCGGACGCCAAATGAGAAAGCCCGGCCATGTGCCGGGCTTTTTCGTTTCCAGCCGACAGCGGCGGCATTCGTCGGAACGTCCATCAGCGAAGCCGCCGGTTCGGTAAACTCTGCGCCATCCCGAGAACCGCCCGGAATCAGGGCGGACTGTTCCTTGTCTTGCAGGTTGCGTGCACGGCTGCACCCCCTGAAGCGGAGTTTGAGATGTCGCTGCAGGCGCTTTGGGCCATGTTTCTGGCCCACCCCGCCCAGGTCGTGAATGGCCTGGCCCTGTTCTTTGCATGTGCTGGTGCCTGGGTGCTGCTGGCTACCCGTTGGCGCGAGCAGCGCTCCATCGCCCGTCTGGCCGCCGAAAGCGAGCTGGAAGGGGTGGACGGCCCCACCGTCCAGGATGAGTCGGCGCAGCGCCTGAATCGCTTCTTCTACGCCTTCGGCTATTTCAGCCTGGCCGTGGCCCTCGGCGTCTCCTGGGCCAGTACCCAGGTCTGAGCCGGCAATAAAAAACGGCGACCTCCGGGTCGCCGTTTTCTGTTGTGCCAAGCCTTGATGCGAATCAGAGCGGCAAACCGGCCTTGATCCGGTATTGATTGCGCACCGGGGTGGCGTACTGCTGGATCAGGTACGGGCGCTGTACCTCCGGGCAGGCGCCCAGGCGCTTCTGCCACTCGGCCTGGGCCCGGGCCATTTCATCCTCGCCGAAGACCTCGGCCGCCGTCGGCACGCGCAATTCGGGATCGCGTTCGCTCCACATGGCGTAAGCCAGGTAATGCACGGGGAAAAGCCGGTAGCCGCCGAGGATCTGCTTGTCGATTTCCTGGGCCAGTTGCTTGGCGTCTTCGCTGGCGCTGCCGATCTCGCTGCCGAAGGCGATGTGCACACGGCCCTTGTAGCCGGTGATGCCCAGGGCAATGCTCGCGTCGTCCTCACCCGGCGCCTTGGCATAGCTGCCGGTGCTGGCGCGGACTTGCAGCTCGCGGGCCTTGGCCTGGTCGCAGGGATCGTACTCGTAGCTGATGGACACCGGGATCAGGTGCAGGTCGCGGATCACGTCCGGGAACGGCTCGTCCTTGCGGCTCATGTGGAACATCTTGAGGATCGCCGAATCGGTGCGATCGTCACCGTCCTTGGCGCGGCCTTCGGCCTGGGCGATCCAGATCGACTGGCCGTCCTTGCAGATCGAGTGGTTGATGTAGGCCGACAGCAATTGGAAGGCTGCCAGCTTCTCGCGGCGGCCGGCCAGGTTGCGGTGCACGATGAAACTCTTGTTCAGGCGCATCAGATCGCTGACGAAGGGCTTCTGCAGCAGGTTGTCGCCGATGGCGATGCGCGGAGTCGGCAGGCCGGCGTGGTACACGGCGTAGTTGACGAAGGCCGGGTCCATCACGATATCGCGGTGATTGGCCAGGAACAGGTAGGCGGTGCCCGGCTTCAGGCGTTCCACACCCGAGTAGGTCACGCCGTCGGTGGCGCGCTCGATGGTGTTGTCCACATAGGGCTCGATGCGGTCCTGCAGCGCGGCGACGGAATCGATGCTGGCGAACTCGCGACGCAGCCGATGAGCTATAACAGGCTTGAGGAGCCAGCCCAGCGGGCCCGCCAGCTTCGGGAAACGATAGCGGGTGAGGGTGCCGAGGAAAGCGTCGTCGGCGAACAGGCGCGAAAGCACCGTCGAGACCTCGGCATCGTCATAGGGTCGGATGGCTTCAAATTCGCCCATTGGTCACTCTTGTTCTGGAATCGGCTGGGTGTAGGTGGAGGCCCCGCAGCACGGAGCCTGAAGTAGACCGGCGATTATACAGGCAAGTCACACGGGAGGCGGGATGCTGGAGACAGAGCACTACCAATGCCCCTATTGCGGCGAGCCGGTCGAAGCCGTGCTTGACCTTTCCGGTGGCGACCAGCAGTACATCGAGGATTGCCCGGTGTGTTGCCGGCCCATCCTTTTCCTGCTCTGGACCGATGGCCGGGAGTGGAGTCTGGAGGTTCGTCGGGAGGATGACTGATGCGGCGCATCTATGAGCCCAGGGACCTGATCGAAGCGGAATTGCTGATGGGCATGTTGGCCAGCGAAGGTGTGGAGGCGTACCTGGCGGGCGGCCACCTGCTGGGCGGCATCGGGGAGCTGCCGGTGTTCGGGCTGCTCGGCCTGCTGGTCGAAGACGAGGACGCCGAACGCGCCAGGGGGCTGATCGCCGCGTACAATGCCGCGCAACCCCTGGCGGGCGAGGAGCCCGACAGCTACCCCGGCACTCTGCTCTGCTGATCCCCGACCCGAACTGGCTGCCCAATGTCTGGACGCTTCGCCCTGTTCCGCTGGACGCCCACGCTGGCGGCCCTTCCCGGATTCCCCGCCGATCACCAGCCGCACTGGAACCTGGCGCCAGGCGGCCGGGTGCTGATGCTGCGCGAACTGGACGGCCAGCGCCGCGCCGACATGGCCCGCTGGGGGCTCACCCCGGCCTGGCTTACTGACCTGACGAAGACGCCCGCTCACGCCCGTGCCGAAACCCTGGCCGACCAGCCAATGTTCCGCGAAGCCTTCCGCTCGCGGCGCTGCCTGATCCTGGCCAACGGCTTCTATGAATGGCGCGGCGTGCGCAAACGGCCCTACTGGATCAGCGCTGAGGGCGGGACCCTCTACATGGCCGGGCTCTGGGAGGCCTACCCGGTGGGGGATATGGAATACCTCAGCCTGGCCATGGTCACCCGGCCGGTCGCCGACATGCGCCGCCCGTTGGTGCTGGACGAAGAGGCGCAGCGCCTCTGGCTCGCCGCTGACTCGACGCCGATGCAATTGCTCGAACTGCTGACCAATCCCGGCCCGCAATTGCGCGAACGCGCCCTGGCCACCCTGGTGAACGATCCCAAGCTCGATGGGCCGGAGTGCCTGACGCCGGCCTGACGTGTCGCGGTTACGTCGGTTGGTGCGGGCGCCGTCCCGCTAGAGCGAAGCGAAACCCAATGATTCCAGGTTGGACTGCGCGTTGGGCTTCGCGGAGCTCAGATGCAACCTACACGAGCAGATTGCACGCCACATGAAAAAAGCCCCTCGTATGAGGGGCTCTTGTTTTTACACCTTGAACTGATTGATCAACCGTCGCTGTTGCTCGGCCAGTTTGGTCAGTTCCGCACTGGCCTGGGAGGCCTCGTCGGCGCCGCCGGCGACCTCGTTGGCCACCTGGCCGATGTTGATCACGTTGCGGTTGATGTCCTCGGCCACCGCGCTCTGTTCCTCGGCGGCACTGGCGATCTGGGTGTTCATATCATTGATCACCGATACCGCCTGGGTGATGGACTCCAGCGCGTGCGCGGCCTCGTTGGCGTGTTGCACGCTGGTGTCGGTCTTGTCCTGGCTGTCCTGCATCACCTTCACCACTTCGCGGGTGCCGTGCTGCAGTTGCTGGATCATGGTCTGGATTTCTTCAGTGGCCTGCTGGGTCTTCTGCGCCAGGTTGCGCACCTCGTCCGCCACCACCGCGAAGCCGCGACCCTGCTCGCCAGCGCGCGCCGCCTCGATGGCCGCGTTCAGTGCCAGCAGGTTGGTCTGCTCGGCGATGCCGCGAATGGCCACCAGGATGGCGTTGATGTTCTCGCTGTCTTTAGCCAGGTTCTGCACCACGCCCACGGCGCGGCCGATTTCGGTGGCCAGGGCGCTGATGGCTTCGGCGGTGCTGTGGACGATGCGCTTGCCGTGGTTGGCCGCCTGGTCGGCGTGGCTGGCCGCTTCCGCCGCGTGGGTGGCGTTGCGCGCCACGTCCTGGGCGGTGGCTGTCATTTCGTGGACGGCCGTGGCGACCAGCTCGATTTCGGCCAGCTGCTTTTGCACACCCTGGTTGGTGCGGATGGCGATGTCGGCCGTGTGCTCGGAGGAGTCGCTGACTTTCTGCACCGAGGTTACGACCTGGCTGATCATCGACTGGAGCTTTCCGAGGAAGGTGTTGAAGCCGCCGGCAATGGCCCCCATTTCGTCGGCGCGATCGTTGTGCAGGCGCTGGGTCAGGTCGCCGTCGCCCTTGGCGATATCGTCGAGCATGCCGACCATCTGGCGCAGTGGACGGGCGATGCCGTAGCCGACGAACCAGATCACCAGCAGGCCGAGACCGGCGATCAGCAAGCCCACCAGGGTCATGCCAACGATGTCGGCGTCGCGTTGGGCGGCCAGGTCCGTCTGCAGCTGATTGAGTTCGCCGTACACGGCTGTCTGCGGCAATTGCAGGAACAGTGTCCAGCGCACCCCGGTGTCGGCGATGGTGAAGGGCATCAGCAGCTGGATCTGATCGCCGTTGGTGCTGAAGACGGGCTTGCCGTCGGACAGGCTCGCCAGTTGCCTGATTGCCTCGCCCGGAATGGCCGCGTCTGCCGGTTCACCCAGCTTGCTGGCATCCTGGGTGAAAGCGACCAGGCGGCCATTGGCGGAGATCAGCGCCAGTTCACCTGCGCCATCGTAAAGCTGGTGGTCGGCGTTGCGCAGCAGGTCCTGGATGAAGTCCAGCGACAAGTCGGCGCCCACCGAACCGCGGAACTGGCCCTCGACCAGGATGGGGGCGTTGAACGAGGACATCATGACCATCTTTCCGCCCATCTCGTAGGGCGCCGGGTCGACGATGCAGGGGCGGCGTGTTTCCTTCGGGCACAGGTAGTACTCGCCCTCGCGGATGCCGGTGGCCAGTTTTTTCTCGCTTTCCAGTGTGTCGCCCATGGGCTCGACGGTCAGGCTGCCGTCGGCCTTGCGGTACCACCAGGGCATGAAGCGTCCGTCCTGGCTGAAGCCTTCGGCGCTGCGCCCGGCATAGTCGCTGTCATTTCCGGCGAAGGCGTTGGGCTCCCAGGCGGCGAAGGCATCCAGCAGTTTCGGGTTGTCGGTCACGGTGGCACGAAGCAACTGCGACATTTCTTCGCGCACCAGGCCCAGTTCCGGTTGCCCGTCGGCGCCGGTCTGGCCCATCAGGCGGTTGGTGCTGGCCAGGCCCTTCACCACGGTCAGCGGATACTCCAGTTCGCGCTGAATCTGGCTGACTTGGGAGTGCGCGAGCGCCACGAGGCGTTCCTTGATGCCCTGTTCGAGCAGCGCCTGGGTGCGTTGCTGCACCAGTTCCTGAGTGCGGGCGCCGGAAAACAGCGCGTAGAGCACCAGGGCGGCAACCACCGCCAGCACGCTGGCCCCTGCCAGGGCTGCGATGGAGAACTGAATGGACCTGAATTTCATGTGGGCTCCAAAAAACCTATTTCACCGTGAATCTGTATATCGGCCGGACTATTAAATTTCCTAAGTCGCCGGTGCAGTTAAAAGCGTCGCCGGCTTGTCTACATGCGACGCGGTTGCCCGGCTCATGGGCCAGCCGTAGCATTACCCACCTTGCGAAACGATGGAGAGCCAACATGGCCAAGCTGTTTTACCTGTCCGGGCTGACCGCGGCCCTTCTCCTGGCAGGATGCCAGGCCGTCAATACCACCAGTGGCGGAGCGGTTGGCGTCGAGCGCAAGCAGTACATGTTCAGCATGCTGTCGACCAGCGAGCTCAATCAGATGTACGCCCAGTCCTATCAGCAGACCCTGAGCGAAGCCCAGCAGAAAGGTGTGCTGGACAAGAACAGCAGCGACGCCCGCCGTGTCGACGCCATCGCCAAGCGTCTGATCGCGCAGACCCCGGCCTTCCGCCCGGACGCGGCGCAATGGGCCTGGGAAGCCAACGTCATCGACAGCGACGAGCTCAATGCCAACTGCGGTCCGGGCGGCAAGATCATCGTCTACAGCGGCCTGATCGATAAGCTCAAGCTCACCGACGACGAGCTGGCCGCGGTGATGGGCCACGAAATTGCCCACGCCCTGCGCGAGCACAGTCGCGAAGCCATGTCCAAGGCCTATGGCGTGCAGATGGCGAACCAGATCGGCTCGGTGCTGGGCGTCGGCCAGGCCGGCCTGGGAATGGCCAACGCGGGTGTGGAATACCTGATGACCCTGCCCAACAGCCGCTCCAACGAGAACGAGGCCGACCTGATCGGCCTGGAACTGTCCGCACGCGCCGGCTACGACCCGAACGCCGCCATCACCCTCTGGCAGAAGATGGAGCAGGCTGGTGGTGGCGCCCCGCCGGAGTTCATGAGCACTCACCCGTCGTCCAGTTCGCGCATGTCGTCTTTGAAGGCGGCCATTCCGAAGGTGATGCCGCTGTACCAGCAAGCCAAGGGCCAACGCTGAGGCCTCGGTCGCCGGATGCGCCTGCCTGGCATCCCGGCAACCCGCGTTCTAGACTGCTTGCCGCCACCCCGGAGACCCCGGGGTGGTGAATCTCCAGCGGATGAGGAGTTGCAGTGAAAATCGCCGTCATTGGAGCAACAGGGCTGCTCGGCCATCACACGGCACGGGCAGTGAAGGCCGCGGGGCACCAGTTGGTGCTGATTCACCGGCCGTCCTCACGGATCGAAAGGCTGTCCTACCTGGAGCCCGAATGCCGGGCCGCCGAACTGCTCGACCATGCGGGGCTGACCCGCGCTCTCACTGGGCTGGACGGTGTGATCTTCTGCGCTGCCAGCTACCCGAAGCGTCCGCGCCGCTGGCAGGAAGAAGTCGCCAGCGCCCTCGACGAAACCAACCATTTCTATGCCGCCTGCCTCGCCGCCCACGTGCCGCGCATCCTCTACACCGGCGCGGCCATCGCCCTGCCGCGCCATCCCGAAGGCCTGCCCGGTCACGAAGGGCTGTTCTATGAAGGGATGCCGCGCTGGAAGAACCCCTACCTGCTGAGCAAGTGGGCCCTGGATGAACAAGCCCGCGAACAGGCGCGCAGCGGCCTGCCGGTGATCATCGGCATTCCTGGCATGTGCCTGGGGGAATTCGACGTCGGCCCCAGTACCGGACGCATCGTCACGGCCATGGCGGAAGGCTGGATGACGCACTACGTACCCGGCCGGCGCAACCTGGTGGACGCCGCCGATGCCGGACGCGGCCTGTTGCTGGCGCTGGAGAAGGGGCGGGTGGGCGAGCGCTACCTGCTCACCGGGCATAACATCGAGATGGCCGAGCTGACCGAACGCATTGCCAACCTGCTCGGCGTACAGCCGCCGCAACCGATGCCGCTGGCGCTGGCCAAGGGCATGGCGGTGCTCGGACGCCTGCGATTCCGGTTGTCGGGTGAGTTGCCCAAACTGAATGACACGGCCATCGCGGTCATGGCAGGCGGGCAGTTCCTCGATGGCAGCAAGGCGCGCCACGAACTGGGCTTCGTCGCCGAAACGCCGCTGGAGGTCACCCTGGAACGCACCATCGCCTGGTTCCGCAGCAACGGCTATCTCTAATTCCGTGCAAGAAGCCGTCGAACGCCGATCAGGGCAGGGCCTTCTCGGCCAGGTGTTGGGTCGAGAGACCGAGCTGGGCGCGGAAGCTTTCCATGTCGAACATGGTGCAGATCTCCTGCACCTCACCCAGGCTGTTGAAGGTCCAGAAGGCCATGGCCGAGATGCTCAGCACCTTGTCGCTGGGCGGATAGCCCAGGGCTGGCTTCTGGATGCTGCCGATCAGGGTGCACCAGGTCACCACCTTGTTGCCCTCGGCGATGCATTCCTCGACCACCACCTCCAGGTCCGGCATGGCGTCGCGAATGTTCGCCACCATCTGGCTGTAGCCGTTGCTGGTGAAGGGACGGCTGATGAAGGAGCTCTTGTAGAGGAAGTCCTTGCTCTGCAGCTGCTCGGCCAGGGCCAGGCGCCCCTTGTTCCACGACAGCTCGATGTGCTGGCGAACCAGCCGCTTCATATCGTCCAGTGACACGATGCGCTCCCCCGCGCTTGATCCAGTGCGCCACTTTACCGATTCGGCCGAAGCCGCCATTGGCCGAAACGCCGCCGGTTGGCGGCATGTTCGCGGCCAGGGGGAGGGAGAGCGCTGCGATGCCCGTCGGCCGGAGGCGGTGACGGGCATCGTTTCACTCGATTACTCAGAGCATTCCGCTGAGCTTCAGGGCTTCGTAGACGGCGTAGGCGGCCAGGGCGGCGAAGGCGGCGGCGGCGAGGCGACGGATCAGAGCCAGCGGCAGGCGATCGGCCGCGAAGTTGCCGGCCAGTACCACCGGTACGTTGGCGATCAGCATGCCGAGGGTGGTGCCCATGACGACCATGACGAAATGCGGGTACTGGGCAGCCAGCATCACCGTGGCGACCTGGGTCTTGTCGCCCATTTCGGCAAGGAAGAAGGCAATCAGGGTGGTGACGAAGGGGCCGTATTTCTTCAGGCCGGATTCTTCGTCGTCATCCAGCTTGTCCGGGACCAGGGTCCAGGCGGCGACGGCGGCGAAGGAGGCGGCGAGGATCCAGCTCAGGGTGGCGGCGGAGAAGAAGCTGGCGACCCAGGAACCCACGGCACCGGCGGCGAAGTGGTTGGCTAGGGTGGCGACGACGATGCCCCAGATGATCGGCCAGGGCTTGCGGAAGCGGGCGGCGAGAAGAAGCGCGAGCAGCTGCGTCTTGTCGCCGATTTCGGCGAGCGCAACGATCAGGGTCGGGACGAAGAGGGATTCCAGCATCAGGTTTCCTACGGGGGCGGGTCGACTAATCACCATGACACACGCAATCTGCCCGCCCCGGGTCAGGTTGTGTGTGTCATAGGTCTTGTCAAACCGCGGACCTGTCTAGGCAGGTTCTGGGTCGCATGCGCCATGGTCTGTGGACCAAGTGTGTTGACGCACGCCGGGCGAGCAGGGCGCTCGCGGGAGACTACTCCCCTAGGACGGGGCGCATTGTGCACAAGCCGGGTTGCCCCGGCAAGCGCGAATTGTCGGGCGGTCAGTTGTCGCCGCCGCGAACGTCCATCTCCGAATAGCTCACCAGTCGGCTGCCCTTCTTCAAGCGGTAACCCAGCCAGATGGCGAGGAACAGCGGCAGGCTGATGTAGGTAGCGGCCAGGCCTGCCCAGTCGATGCGATCGCCGAAGAAGGCCTGGTAGTTCTGCCCGAGGGTGATCAGCAGGCACAGGGTGAAGGCGAACAGCGGGCCGAAGGGGAACAGCTTGGCGCGATAGGGCAGGTCGGCCAGGCGCCCGCCCTGGGTCAGGTAGCCCTTGCGGAAGCGGTAATGGGAAATGGCGATGCCCAGCCAGGCGATGAAGCCGCACATGCCCGAGGTATTGAGCAGCCAGGTATAGAGGGTGCTGTCTCCGACTATGGAGGTGAAGAAGCACAGCGCACCCACCAGGGTGGTGGCGTAGAGCGCATTGCGCGGCACGCCGTTGGCGGACAGGCTGGCGAACAGCTTGGGTGCCTTGCCCTGCAATGCCAGGTTGTAAAGCATGCGGGTGGATGCATACATGCCCGAGTTGCCGGCCGAGAGGATGGCGGTGAGGATCACGGCGTTCATCACGCTGGCGGCAGCAGCGAAGCCGGCGCGCTCGAAGAGCAGGGTGAAGGGCGACACGCTGATGTCGCTGGCGTCGTTCTTCAGCAGGGTTGGTTCGGTGTAGGGGATCAGCATGCCGATCACGAAAATCGCCAGGATGTAGAACATCAGGATGCGCCAGAACACCTGGCGGATGGCGATGGGGATGTTCTTCTTCGGGTTTTCCGACTCGCCCGCGGCGATGCCGATCAGTTCGGTGCCCTGGAACGAGAAGCCGGCGATCATCGCCACCCCGACCATGGCCTGCAGGCCGCCGACGAAGGGGGCGTCACCCAGGGTGAAGTTGCTGAAGCCCGGGGATTCGATGCCGCCCATGATGCCGAAGATGGTGGCCAGGCCGATGCCGATGAACACCACGACCGTCACCACCTTGATCAGCGCAAACCAGAACTCGCTCTCGCCGAAGCCCTTCACCGAAACGAAGTTGAGCAGGAACATCAGGCCAAGGAACAGGGCGCTCCAGTAGATGCCGGGTACGTCCGGCAGCCAGAAACTCATGATCAATTGGGCTGCCACCAGCTCAGCGGCGATGGTCACCGCCCAGTTGTACCAATAGTTCCAGCCAAGGGCGAAGCCGAAGCCATCGTCGACGAAGCGACTGCCGTAGGTGCTGAACGAGCCGGAAACCGGTATGTGCGCCGCCATCTCGCCGAGGCTGGTCATGAGGAAGTAGACCATCAGGCCGATCAGCGCGTAGGCCAGCAGCGCTCCACCGGGACCCGCAGTGGCCACGGTGGCGCCGGACGCGACGAACAGGCCGGTGCCGATGGAGCCGCCGATGGCGATCATGTTCAGGTGGCGGGGCTTGAGGGAGCGGTGCAGCCCATCCTTGGCGGGAGTGGCGCTGGCAGTGTTCAGATCAGTCACAAAAATCTCCAGGTCCCCCGGTCGAAACCGGGGGAGGGGGGCTATCGGGTGCCGCTTGAGTATGGATAAAGGGCCAGGGCCCGCCAGGTCAGCCCCGGCGGGCGCGGTAGATGCGGAAGCCATCTCCCTCGGCGAGGGTCTGGCAGGGGCCGAGATGGTACTCGATAAGCGGGGGGTATTTGAGGAAGCTGTTGGCCACGATGCGTAGCTCGCCACTGGGCAGCAGGTGATTCCGCGCCTCGCGCAGCAGGTCCTCGCTGGCCTGGTAGTCGGTGTGCACGCCTTGGTGGAAGGGGGGATTGCTGACGATGGCGGCCAGCCCTTCGGGGGCACCGTGAATACCATCGGCGGCGATCACATCGCCCTCAAGGTTATTGGCGGCCAGGGTCAGGCGGCTGCTGGCAACGGCGAAGGCATCCACGTCCAGCAGGCTCAACCGGTTCTGTGGATAACGCCGCTTGAGCACTGCGCCGAGCACCCCGGCGCCGCAGCCGAAGTCCAGCAGGTGGCCGCTGGGCAGTCCGTCCAGTTGCGCTAGCAGCAGGGCGCTACCGCGATCCAGGCGGCCGTGGCTGAACACGCCGGGCAGACTGACCACGTCCAGCGGGCCATCGGCCAGGTCCAGGCGGTAGCGCTGGGCCAGTGCTTCCAGGTTGGGGGCTGCCGGAGCCTGGTCGACGGTCACCTGCCAGAGCTGGCAATGACGGGCGCTGTCCAGCTTGCGCGGCTTGCCGAATGCGGCCAATTGCTTGGCGGCGCGTTCGATGCCGCCGCGCTTCTCGCCGACGAGGAAAAGCTCGCCTCCGGGCAGGCGGGCGGCGAGGGCGGCCAGCAGGTAATCGGTCAGTTCACGGGACTTGGGCAGGAACAGCACGGCAGCCTCGAAGGCATGCTCCGGCGGCGTGGTGCCGAACTGGCTGCGTCCGGAGAAGCGGCTTTCCAGGGCGGCCTGGTCGCCGGCGTGCCAGCTCCAGCCGCTGGCCTGCGGCAGGGTGCCGAGCATGTCGTCCGCTGGCAGCCCGGCCAGCAACAGCGGGCGTTGGAACAGTTCGGCCTGTCGAAGCAGGACTTCGCTGCGTGGGTCCATCTGAAGAAGATCCTGATAAAAGCAGCGAATTTTATCAGGGTCTTGTGGGAATTATCCGATGACTCTGACGGGCGATTCCTTGAACCAGGCTGTGGCGTTCTCGGCAAGCTGCAGGACGATGCGTTGCCGGGCCTCACGGCTGCCCCAGGCGCTGTGCGGGGTAACGATCAGGCGCGGGATATCGGCGGCCAGCAGCGGGTTGCCATTGCGCGGGGGTTCCTGGGTCAGCACGTCGGTGGCAGCGCCCCCCAGATGACCGCTGCGCAGGGCGGCGGCCAGGGCCTCTTCGTTCACCAGGCCACCTCGGGCGGTGTTCACCAGCAGGGCGCCGGGTTTCATCAGGGCCAGTTCGGCGGCGCCGATCATGTCGCGGGTCTGCTCGTTGAGCGGGCAGTGCAGGGTCAGGGCATCCACCTGGGGCAGCAGCTCATGCAGCGGCAGGCGGTCGGCGCGGGGCGGGCGTCCCGGTAGCTGGCCCAGTAGTACGCGCATGCCGAAGGCTTTCGCCAGCCGTGCGACCGCTCCGCCCAGTTCGCCGTGACCGAGCAGGCCGAGGGTCTTGCCCTCCAGTTCGAAGATGGGGAAGTCCAGCAGGCAGAACTGGCTGGCCTGCTGCCAGCGGCCGGCACGCACGGCCGCCTGGTAGTCCGTGAGGCTGGTGGCCAGGGCGAGCAGCAGCGCGAGGGTGTGCTGGGCCACCGACGGCGTGCCGTAGGCCTGGCAGTTGCAGACGGTGATGCCATGGGCGCGCGCCGCTTCGAGGTCGATGTTGTTGGCGCCGGTGGCGGCCACCAGGATCAGCTTGAGGTCCGAGCTGGCGGCCATGGTGGCGGCGTCGATGCGGACCTTGTTGCTGATCGCCACCTGGGCGCCGCGCAGGCGTTCGGCAACTTCGTCATTAGCGGTCTGCGCGTGCAGCTCCAGTTGGCCGAAGGCCTGCCGCAGGGGAGCCAGGTCGAGGTCGCCGAGGTCGAGGGAAGCGTGATCGAGGAAGACGGCGCGACTGCTGTTCATGCGGGCTGTACCTTTTTCGGGGGCGTGGGAAGGCGTAAGGTTGCCAGCCTAACAGGTCCCGTCACATCCATCGGAGGTCGCATGTACTGGACGGAATTCCTCACCGTTGCCTTGATCCACCTGCTGGCCGTGGCCAGTCCCGGACCTGACTTCGCCATCGTTGTGCGCGAGAGCGTGGCCCATGGACGTCGCGCCGGCACCTGGACCGCGCTGGGTGTAGGCACCGGCATCTTTGTGCATGTGGCCTATTCGCTGCTGGGCATCGGCCTGATCGTGTCCCAGTCGATCATGCTGTTCAACGCGCTGAAGTGGGCGGCGGCGGCCTATCTCCTGTACATCGGCATCAAGGCCCTGCGCGCCAAGCCCGCTGACCCGGTTGCCGCCGAGGCCGCCCTGATGGCTGGCGAACGCAGCCCGCGCGGAGCCTTCGTCACCGGTTTCGTCACCAACGGCCTGAATCCCAAGGCGACCTTGTTCTTCCTGTCGCTGTTCACCGTGGTCATCAACCCGCACACGCCGCTGGCCATCCAGGCCGGTTACGGCGTCTACCTGGCCTTCGCCACCGCCGCCTGGTTCAGCCTGGTTGCGATGCTGTTCAGCCAGCGCCGGGTACGCGCCGGCTTCGCCCGCATGGGGCACTGGTTCGACCGGTTGATGGGCGCGGTACTGGTGGGGCTGGGGATCAAGCTGGCCTTTACCGAACTGAAGTGAACCGTTTTGGGCGGACCTTCGGCCCGCTTGGCGAATGAATTCGCCCCTACAGGTTCCGGTTCATTCCTTCTCCAGCGTGGCCAGCTGACCCAGGCTGGCCACGTACTCCCGCGGATTCTCCCCCAGCAGGCGCCGGAACATGGCGCTGAAGGCGCGTCCGCTGCCATAGCCCAGGTCCGTTGCCACGCGCTGCACACTCTGCCCGGCCAGCAGGCGGGGCAGGGCTTCGGTGAGGCGCAGTTGCTGGCGCCAGTCGTTGAAGCTCATGCCTAATTCACGGGCAAACAGCCGCGCAAGGGTGCGGCTGCTGGCGCCTACTTCCAGCCCCCAGTCATCCAGAGTGCGGCCTTGCTCAGGTGCCTGCAGCAGGGCCAGGCAGATGCTGCGAAGGCGGCGGTCGTCCGGCAGCGGCAGATGCAGAGGCATGTGCTCCAGGGCGGCGATCTCGTGGAGGATCAGCCGCTGCACCAGGACCCGATGTTCCCCGGTTTCCACCTCCTCCAGTTGAATTGCCCGCAGGATCAATTCCCGCAGCAGCGGCGACACCGCCAGCACGCAGCAACCGTCCAGCGTCGCGGGGGCTGCCTCGGCGGCAATGAACAGGGTGCGCATCTCCACCTGTCCGGACATGAATATCTGGTGCTCCACCCCTGGCGGAATCCACACCGCCTGGGTCGGCGGTATTACCCAGGCGCCGGCTGCGGTGACCAGGCGCATCAGGCCGCGTGCGGCATAGAGGAATTGCGCTTCGTCATGGCGGTGGAGTTCGACGTGGGCGCCATCCTGATAGTCGCGGGCGACGGCGCTCAGGCGGCCTTGCTGGTGGAGTCTGATCAGCATGTCAGTTTCGATGACTTCTATGGCAGGTTGAATCGTTCTGGACAACCTAGCATGGCGTTTCCAATAACCCGAAATACACCGTCATGAATCGACCTCGAACCGTCATCCGTTTCATCAACGCCGCCCATGTGATCGACCACATGTTCATGCTGATCTTCCCGGCCGCTGTTCTCGGCATGGGCCGCGATTTCGGCCTGTCCTACGGTGAGCTGATCGGTCTGTCCCTGGGGGGCTTCATCGCCTTCGGTGCTTGTTCCCTGCCGGCTGGCTGGCTCGGGGATCGCTGGAGCCGGCGGCAGATGCTACTGCTGTTCTTCGTGGGCATTGGTGCTGCCGCCATCTTCACCGGCCTCAGTACGTCGGTGCCGGCGCTCGTGGCTGGCCTGACCCTGGTGGGCGTGTTCGCCGCCATCTACCACCCCGTGGGGACGGCCATGCTGGTGGCCCACGCCGAGAATAGGGGGCGGGAAATCGGCATCAACGGCATGTGGGGCAACCTGGGCGTCGCCTTCGCCGCCTTGCTCACCGGTTTTCTCACCGCACGTTTCGGTTGGCGCGCTGCGTTCATCCTGCCGGGCGCCGTGGCCTTGCTGCTGGGTGTCTGGTTTGCCTGGTGCGTGAAGGACGATGCCCCACCAGCCCTGGCCGCCGGAGCCAAGCGCATCGGGAGCGGCATGCGCGTATCGATGCCGCTGGTCTTCGGTGTGCTGGCCCTGGTCACCGCCACCGGGGGCGTGGTGTTCAATGCTTCCACCGTGACCTATCCCAAGCTGTTCCAGGAGCGCCTGCATGACCTCTTCGCTGCACCGGAAACCCTCGGCGTGGTGGTCAGCCTGGCCTATGCCTTCGGCGCCATCGCGCAGTTGCTGATCGGCCGGGTGATCGACCGCGTCAGCCTGAAGGTGCCGTTCGTGCTGCTGACCTTCTTCCAGGCACCGTTGCTTCTGGCGATGGCCTGGGCCGATGGCTGGGTGGTGATCCTGCTGGGCGCTGCCTTCATGTTCGCGGTGTTCGGTCAGGTGACGGTAAACGATTCGATGGTGGCCAACTTCGTCGCGCCGCAGTGGCAGGCGCGGGTGTTCGCGCTGCGCTACTTCGTTTCCTTTGGCGCCAGTGCGGCGGCGATCCCGATGATCGCGTTCATCGAGCCACGGCAGGGGCTGACGGGGTTGTACCTGGTGCTGACGGGCTTTGCCGTGCTGACCTTTGCCGCGGCGCTGGTGTTTCCAAGAACGCCGGCGCATGTGCCGAAGGTGGTGGCGGCATAGGTGTGTAGGGTGGGCTGACGCCCACCCTACAAAAAAGGCGCAGCCAAGCTGCGCCTTTTTCTGTTCCAGCAACGCTTACAGCAGCTCGATCGCCACCGCAGTCGCTTCACCGCCACCGATGCACAGCGAGGCGATGCCGCGCTTGCCGCCCTTGTTACGCAGGGCGTTGATCAGGGTGATGATGATGCGCGAGCCGGTGGAGCCCACCGGGTGGCCCTGGGCGCAGGCGCCGCCGTAGACATTGACCTTGGCGTGGTCCAGGCCGTGTTCGCGCATGGCCAGCATGGTCACCATGGCGAAGGCTTCGTTGATCTCGAACAGATCCACGTCGTCCTTGTTCCAGCCGGTCTTCTTGAACAGGTTGGTCATGGCGCCGATAGGGGCGAGGGTGAACTCCGCCGGGTCCTGGCTCTGGGTGGCGTGGCCGACGATCTTCGCCAGGGGCTTGAGGCCACGGCGCTCGGCTTCTTCGGCAGTCATCAGGACCAGCGCGCTGGCGCCATCGGAGATGGAGCTGGCGTTAGCTGCGGTGATGGTGCCGTCCTTGCGAAAGGCGGGTTTCAGGCCCGGGATCTTGTCCAGGTTGGCGGTCAGCGGTTGCTCGTCGTCCTTCACCACCACCTCACCCTTACGGGTGGTCACGGTGACCGGGACGATCTCGGCGGCCAGCGAGCCATCGGCGATGGCGGCTTGGGCGCGCTTCAGGGATTCGATGGCATAGGCGTCCATCTCTTCACGGGAAACGCCGTACTTGTCGGCGGTTTCCTGGGCGAAGGAGCCCATCAGGCGGCCAGTACGGGCATCTTCCAGGCCATCGAGGAACATGTGGTCCTTGATCTCGCCGTGGCCCATGCGCAGGCCGGTACGGGCCTTTTCCAGCACGTAGGGGGCGTTGGACATGCTTTCCATGCCGCCGGCCACCATCACCGAGTTGGTGCCCGCCTTGAGCAGGTCGTGGGCCAGCATCACGGCCTTCATGCCGGAGCCGCAGAGCTTGTTGATAGTGGTGCAGCCGGTGGCGGCAGGTAGGCCGGCGTTCAGGGCCGCCTGGCGGGCCGGGCCCTGCTTGAGGCCGGCGGGCAGCACGTTGCCCATGATCACCTCCTGCACGTCGGCCGGCTGGATGCCGGCGCGGCTGACGGCCTCGCGTATGGCCAGCGCTCCAAGGTCCACGGCGGAAACGCCGGACAGGCTGCCCTGGAAGCCGCCCATGGGTGTACGGGCGCCACTGACGATAACGATATCGGACATCTCGAACCTACCTATGTGGAAAACGGGCCGCGACCGGCCGGAGCCGACGATTCTATCTCGTGACCGAAAAGCTAAAAAGAGTCACCCATCAAATCACTCTTTTGACTGATTTGCGCCTGGACGAGGGGGCCTAAAGTCAGGAACAACAAAAAAGTCCTCCAACCTCACCAGGTGCGCCTCATGCTTCAGACCCGCGTCATCAAGCCCGCCGACAACGCCTACGTCTACCCGCTGCTGATCAAGCGCCTGCTGATGTCCGGCAGTCGCTACGAGAAGACCCGCGAGATCGTCTACCGCGACCGCATCCGCTACAGCTACGCCACTTTCAACGAACGTGTCGCGCGCCTGGCCAACGTGCTCACCGAGGCCGGTGTGAAGGCTGGGGACACGGTCGCGGTGATGGACTGGGACAGCCATCGCTACCTGGAGTGCATGTTCGCCATCCCGATGATCGGCGCCGTGCTGCACACCATCAACATCCGCCTTTCGCCGGACCAGATCCTCTACACCATGAACCACGCCGACGACCGCTTCGTGCTGGTCAACAGCGAGTTCCTGCCGATCTTCAAGGCCATCGGCAGCCAGCTGACCACGGTGGAGAAGACGCTGCTGCTCACCGACGGCACCGACCACGACGCCGACCTGCCGAACCTGGTGGGCGAGTACGAGACCCTGCTGGCCGCCGCCAGCCCGAAGTACGACTTCCCTGACTTCGATGAAAACTCGGTGGCCACCACCTTCTACACCACCGGCACCACCGGCAATCCCAAGGGCGTCTACTTCACCCACCGCCAACTGGTGCTGCACACCCTGTCCATGGCTTCCACCATCGGCGCGCTGGACAGCATCCGCCTGATGGGCACCGATGACGTCTACATGCCCATCACCCCGATGTTCCACGTGCATGCCTGGGGCGTGCCCTATGTGGCCACCATGCTCGGGGTGAAGCAGGTTTACCCCGGCCGCTACGAACCGGACATGCTCTGCAAGCTGATCCGTGAGGAGAAGGTGACCTTCTCCCACTGCGTGCCCACCATCCTGCAGATGGTGATGAATGCGCCTACCGCCCAGGGCCACGACTTCGGCGGCTTGAAGATGATCATCGGCGGCAGCGCGCTGAATCGCAGCCTGTACGAAACCGCCAAGTCCCGTGGCATCCAGCTCACCGCCGCTTACGGCATGTCCGAGACCTGCCCGCTGATCTCGGTGGCGCACCTCAATGAAGAGCTGCTGGCCGGCAGCGAAGACGAGCGCATTACCTACCGCATCAAGGCCGGTGTGCCGGTGCCGCTGGTGGAGGCGGCCATCATGGGCGCAGATGGCCAGTTCCAGCCGGTGGATGGGGAATCCCAGGGCGAGCTGGTACTGCGAGCCCCCTGGCTGACCTACGGCTATTTCAACGAAGCGCAGAAGAGCGAGGAGCTCTGGGAGCACGGCTGGCTGCACACCGGGGACGTGGCCACGCTGGACGGCATGGGCTACATCGATATCCGCGACCGCATCAAGGACGTGATCAAGACCGGCGGTGAGTGGATCTCTTCCCTGGAACTGGAAGACCTGATCAGCCGCCATCCGGCTGTACGTGAAGTAGCCGTGGTAGGAGTACCCGATCCGCAGTGGGGGGAACGTCCGTTCGCCCTCGTGGTGGTTCGTGACAACCAGACCCTCGACGCCAAGGTTCTGAAGGAACACCTCAAGCCGTTCGTTGAGCAAGGTCACATCAATAAGTGGGCTATTCCCAGCCAGATCGCCGTTGTTACTGAAATTCCCAAGACCAGCGTGGGCAAACTGGACAAGAAACGCATTCGTGTCGACATCGCCCAATGGCAGGCCACAGGCAGCACTTTCCTCTCCGCTCTCTGACCTGCCCCGCTTCGCTTCACCCCAGCCCAGGCCGCGCCTTGCGCGGCCTGGGCTTTTCTTTGTGCAGGCAACCAAGCAAACGCTTGGCTTGTTAATTGCTGCTTTCTGAGAATTACTGGCTATCTTTCCTACCGAAGGATCGGACTAGACCGTCGGAAGGTGCGAGCCAGAGTGCCTGGGGGTTCCAAATCACACTTTCGAGGGATCAAGCGCTAATACCCGCTGGCTATAGTCCGCAACCATCAATAACAAAAAACACATGGAGTAGCGTCGATGACAACAACCACAACGTTCTGGCGCCTGGCGAAACTGCCGCTGGCCGTCAGCCTCGCTTCCACGCTTGCAGCTCCGGCATTCGGCGTGACGTTCAACATCGGTGAAATCGAAGGTCAGTTCGACTCTTCGCTGTCCGTGGGGGCCAGTTGGTCGATGCGGGGAGCCGACAAGGACCTGATCGGCGTTAACAACGGTGGGGATGGTCTGTCCCAGACCTCCGACGATGGCCACCTGAACTTCAAGAAGGGCGAAACCTTCTCGAAGATCTTCAAAGGCATCCATGATCTCGAACTGAAATACGGCGATACCGGCGTCTTCGTGCGTGGCAAGTACTGGTACGACTTCGAGCTGAAGGACGAGAGCCGCCCGTTCAAGGACATCGAGGAAAGCGGTCGCAAGGAAGGCGCAAAGTCCTCCGGCGCACAACTGCTCGACGCCTTCGTCTACCACAACTACAACATCGCCGACCTGCCGGGCAGCGTACGCCTGGGCAAGCAGGTGGTGAGCTGGGGTGAAAGCACCTTCATCGGCAACAGCATCAACTCGATCAACCCGGTCGACGTGTCCGCGTTCCGTCGCCCAGGTTCCGAGATCAAGGAAGGCCTGATTCCGGTCAACATGTTCTACGTGTCCCAGAGCCTGACCGACAACCTGTCGGCCGAAGCCTTCTACCAGATCGAGTGGGACCAGACCGTCATCGACAACTGCGGCACCTTCTTCTCCCAGCCGGACGTGGTGGCGGACGGTTGCGATCGGAACCTCGCCGTACTCAGCCCCGCCCTCGGCGCGCTGTCTCCTTTCGCAGCTGCTCAAGGTTTCGGGTATGAAACGACTTCCGAAGGGGTGATTGTCCCCAGGGGCGCGGATCGCGATGCCCGTGACAGCGGCCAATGGGGTACTGCCCTCCGCTATTTCGCCGAGGAACTTGATACCGAGTTCGGCGCCTACTTCATGAACTACCACAGCCGTGCCCCGATCTTCAGCGGTCGCGGTGCTCCGGCTGCCGCTTTTGCCGCCGCGGGCGCGGCGACTCAAGGATTCGCTGCCTCTCAGGTAGCCGCGCAGTGCGCCGCTCTGGGTGGTGCCTGTGCCAACCCCGCGGTGCTTGCGGCAGTACAGGCGGCGGTGGTGGGCAGCCCTGCCTTCCAACAAGCCGCCAGGGGACTGGCATCCGCCACAATTGCAGGTAATAGCCAGTACTTCATCGAATACCCGGAAGATATCCAGCTCTTTGGCCTGAGCTTCTCCACCACCCTGCCCACCGGCACGGCCTGGAGCGGTGAGGTGAGCTATCGCCCCAACGCCCCGGTGCAGCTGAACACCACCGATATTCTGTTCGCCGGCCTCACGCCGCTGGGTAACCCGAACATATCGGTTCTCTCGGGACGTCCGGATAGCGATCTCCACGGCTATCGCCGCAAGGAAATCACTCAGTTCCAGACCACCTTCACCCACTTCTTCGATCAGGTGATGGGCGCCAGCCGCCTGACCCTGGTGGGTGAAGTCGGTGTCGTTCACGTGGGCGGCCTGGAGAGCACCACCAAGGCCCGTTACGGCCGCGATCCGGTATTCGGTCCTGGCCCGCTGCCGAACAATACTTGCGTGGCTCTCAATACCGGCACCCTGGGCAGCCCCACCGCTGAAAACGTCAGCAAGTACTGCGAAGACGACGGCTTTGTCACCAGCACCGCCTGGGGTTATCGCATGCGTGCTGTGTGGGACTACAACGACGTCTTCGCCGGCATCAACCTGAAGCCGAACATTGCCTGGTCCCACGACGTTGACGGTTACGGTCCGAACGGCCTGTTCACCGAAGACGCCAAGGCCGTGAGCCTGGGCCTGGATGCCGAGTACCAGAACACCTACACCGCTAGCCTGGCCTACACCGACTTCTTCGGTGGCAAGTACAACACCCTGATTGATCGCGATTTCCTCGCGCTCAGCTTCGGCGTGAACTTCTAAGCGGACTGCAATCTTGAGGAAGACGATGAAAATGAAAACAACAAAGAGTCTGCTGCAAACCGGCGCGCTGGCGCTTTCCCTGCTGGCCACCAGCGTCATGGCGGCAGTGTCCGCCGACGAGGCGGCCAAACTGGGCTCCACCCTGACCCCGCTGGGCGCCGAGAAGGCCGGTAACGCCGATGGCTCCATCCCGGAGTGGACCGGTGGTCTGCCGAAGAATGCCGGCACCGCTGATGCCCGTGGCTTCCTGTCGGACCCCTTCGCCAGTGAGCAGCCGCTGTTCACCATCACCGCGCAGAACGTCGACCAGTACAAGGACAAGCTGACCCCCGGCCAGCTGGCGATGTTCAAGCGTTACCCCGACACCTACAAGATGCCGGTGTTCAAGACCCACCGCTCGGCTACCGTTCCGGCGGACGTGCTCGAGGCTACCCAGTACAACGCCACCCACACCAAGCTGGTGGAAGGCGGCAACGGCCTTGAAGACTTCCGCACCGCCAACCCCTTCCCGATTCCGAAGGATGGCCTGGAAGCGATCTGGAACCACATCACCCGCTATCGCGGCGGCAGCGTGCGCCGTCTGGTGACCCAGGCGACCCCGCAGCCGAACGGTTCCTACAGCCTGGTGTACTTCCAGGATGAGTTCACCTTCCGCGACAAGTTGAAGGACTACGACGCGAGCAAGCCGAGCAACGTGCTGTTCTACTTCAAGCAGCGCGTGACTGCGCCGTCCCGCCTGGCCGGTAACGTGCTGCTGGTGCACGAGACCCTCAACCAGGTGAAGGAGCCGCGTCTGGCCTGGCTCTACAACGCCGGTCAGCGTCGCGTGCGCCGTGCGCCGCAGGTGTCCTACGACGGTCCGGGTACCGCCGCGGACGGTCTGCGTACTTCCGACAACTTCGACATGTACAACGGTGCGCCGGACCGCTACGACTGGAAGCTCGAAGGCAAGAAGGAGATCTACATCCCCTACAACAGCTACAAGCTGGATGGTCCGAACCTGAAGTACGCCGACATCATCAAGGCTGGCCACATCAACCAGGACCTCACCCGCTACGAGCTGCACCGCGTATGGCACGTGGTAGCGACCCTGAAGCCGGGGGAGCGCCACATCTACGCCAAGCGTGACTTCTACATCGACGAAGACACCTGGCAGGCCGCTGCCATCGACCACTACGACGGTCGTGGCACCCTGTGGCGCGTCGCCGAGGCCCATTCCCAGTACTACTACAACCACCAGGTACCGTGGTACACGCTGGAAAGCCTCTACGACCTGCTGTCCGGCCGTTACCTGGCGCTGGGCATGAAGAACGAGGAGAAGCAGTCCTACGACTTCAGCTACACCGCTGGCGAAAGCGACTACACCCCGGCGGCCCTGCGCCAGGCGGGCGTTCGCTGATACACCTGCAACACCTTGTAGTGAAGCCGGCCTCCGGGCCGGCTTTTCTTTGTCTGTACTTCCTTCCCGGCGGGGCTTCTATTGGGTCCCCCGAACAGCTAGGCTCGTTCGGGTTTGCGCCTCCGCACGCACAACATTCCTAGAAGCTGGGTGATGACCGTACTGACCAGTTCGCGCTCCGTGACGCCGTCCGCCCCATTGGCGGATGCGCGCTTCTTCCGCCCGCCGCGCCCCGCCGGCCATGTTCCGCGTCCGCGACTGTGCGAGCGGCTTGCCGATGGCCTCGACGGCCGCCTGCTGATGCTCAGCGCGCCGGCCGGTTTCGGCAAAAGCTCCCTGGCCATCGAGTTCTGCGAAAGCCTGCCCCACGGCTGGCACAGTCTCTGGCTCAGCCTGAGCCGACGCGACAGCGATCCGGGTCGCTTCCTCGAACGCCTGCTGGACGGCCTGCGCCAGTTCTATCCAGGCCTGGGCGACGAAGCCATGGGGCACCTGAAGATGCGCCAGCGGCACCAGCCGTTCGCCTTCGAGCAGTGGCTGGATGGCCTGCTCGACGAGGTTGCCGAACGCCTCGACGCCAACCAGCCCCTGCTGCTGGTGCTGGACGACTATCACCTGGCGCAGAACGCGGTGCTCGACCGCTGCCTGCAGTTCCTGCTCAACCACCTGCCCGATGGCTGGGTGCTGCTGGTCACCAGCCGCCAGCGTCCGGACTGGCACCTGGCGCGTCTGCGCCTTTCGCGTCACCTGCTGGAGCTCAACGAACAGGACCTGCGCCTGACCGAAGACGAATGCCTGGCGCTGCTCAGCAGCCAGGGTGCAAGGCTCGAGGGTGAAGAACTGGAAGGTCTGCTACAGCGCAGCGAAGGCTGGGTTGCTGGCCTGCGCCTGTGGCTGCTCTCCGGTCAGGACGCACCTGCCGGCACTGGCATGGAGCAGGTTGCCCGAGGCGACGAAAGCCTGATCCGTGAATACCTGCTGGAAGAAGTCATCGAGCGCCAGCCGCCGGAGGTGCAGGCGTTCCTCTTCGAGACCGCACGCTTCGAGCGCTTCTGTGCCGAACTCTGCGATGCCGTGCGCGAGAGCCACGACAGCGCCGCCATCCTCCGTCACCTGCAGGCCCACCAGATGTTCCTGGTGCCGCTGGACGAACAGGGCCAGTGGTTCCGCTACCACCATCTTTTCTCCGACCTGCTGCGCACGCGCGGCACCACCAGTCTGGCGCCCTCTGGCATGCACTTGCGGGCCTGCCGTTGGTTCAGCGCGCGCGGCCTCTTGGACGAAGCGGTGGAACAGGCGCTGCGCGCCGGCCAGCCCGATGTGGCGGCCTCACTGGTGCAGAACCTGTCGGAAGAACAACTGCTGGCGAACCAGAACATCGCCATGCTGCTGCGCTGGAAGATGGACCTGCCCGACAGCCTCCTGTCCAGCACACCACGACTGATCGTGCTCTACAGCCTGGCCCTGGGGCTGGCCTGCCAATTGGACGCGGCGGAAGAACTGGCCGGCAACCTGGCGCGCTTCCTGCCGGCGCCGGATGCAGCACAACAACGCAGCCTGCTGGTGCAATGGCAGGCAATCAATGGGCTGATCGCCCGAGGCCGTGGCGATATCGAGCGCGCGGAAAATTCCTGTACCGAGGCCCTGACCGCGTTGTCGCCGGAAAACTACGGCCAGCGCCATCTCTGCCTGTCCCTGCTGGGCAACATCGCCCTGGTGCGCGGTGATCTCTGGCGCGCCCGCGGCCTCAATCGCGAAGCGTTGGAAATGGCCCAGCGCGGCGCCAATCCCCTGTTCGAATCCCTGGTTCATTACGACCGTGCCCGCGTCCTGCAAGTGCGGGGCGAAACCCTGCGTGCCCAGGCCGAGGTGCAGCAGGGCCTGGAGTGTCTGCGCGGTGTCGACGTGCCCAGGGCCTGCGTGGCCCGTGCGCGATTGATGCTCTACCAGGGCTTCCTGCTGTGCATGCGCATGCAGAACCAGGCCGCGCGGGTCAGCCTGCAGGCCGGCATCGCCGAAGCCCGTGCCTGCCGCGACATCAGCCTGCTGATCGGACACTGTGCCCTGGCCGCACTGGAAGGCCGCGAGGGCCGCTTCGCCGCCGCCTTCGCGCAACTGGCCGAGGCCGAGCGGCTGATGCATATCTGGGACGTGCCGCCGGTCTATTACCTGGCCATGATCACCCTGTCCAAGTGCGAGCTCTGGCTGGCCCAGGGACAGCTGGAACTGGCCGAGGCCTGGCTCCCGCGCCTGGCGGAAACCTATGCCGGCGAAGGCGCCGCCGCCGCACCCGAATTCCATCCGTTGTTGCCGCTGTGCATCGAGCAGCAATCGGCCGCGCTGGCCCGTGCCCAGGGCAAGGTCGCGGAGGCCGAGACGTGTCTGCGTGCCTTGCTGGAAAAGGCCGAAGGGCGGGGGATCATGCATGTCGCGCTGGGCGCGCGGCTGCAACTCGTGAGCCTGCTGCGTGCCAGTCGCGAGCGAGAGGCCGCGGCGCTGCTCGAACGCTCCCTGGAAAGCCTGAAATGCGGCTCCCTGCTGCCGTATCGCGAGCTGCTGGAGCAGCACCCGCAGTGGCTGCGCGAACAACTGGCGACGCACTCACCAGACGATGTGCGGGAACTGCTCGAACTGCTGCCCGGCGCCGACGTTGTGATGCCGGCGGACGCTGGCGCCGCCGAGGCACTGAGTTCACGTGAGCTGGCGGTGTTGCAGTTGATCGCCCAGGGCTGTTCGAACCAGGAGATCAGCGATCGCCTGTTCATCTCCCTGCACACGGTGAAGAGCCACGCCCGCCACATCAACAGCAAGCTGGGCGTGGAGCGCCGGACCCAGGCCGTAGCCCGGGCCAAGGCCCTCGGCCTACTTCGCTGAAGCGGCCGGCGGTACCGAGAGGTCCAGCGCCGGTTGGGCCGGCTTGGCTGGCGCCGGCCTGGCCAGCTGGGCGTCCACATCCTGCTGGATGCCGACCAGCACCGGTAGCAGGTCGGCCATGTTGCCGCGCACTTCGCTGTACTGATGCTTGTCGGCCAGTTCACTCACCCGCGCCAGTAGCTGCCCGCGAATGTCGGCCGGCAGGTGCACGAACAGCTCTGGTAACTGCTTGGCCAGTTCAGCGCTGTAGAGCACCAGGTCCTCGCGGTTGAACTGGCGCGTCAGGCCCAGGTAATCCAGCGCGCTGGAGGTCAGCATGGCCGCCGCGGCCTTGGTTTCCTGCAGGCCCTGCAGGCGGATCTGGCTGCTCTGCTCCTTCTCCGAAAGCGTCATCCAGAACTCCACCGTGAGGGTGAAGAGAATGGCCTGCTGGCGCAGCGAATAGGTCATCAGGCCCAGGGCTTCCGCCCCGTAGGGCTGCTGCGCGGCCTTGAAGTCGAAATACAGGCGCATCAGCTCCTTGAGCTGGAACAGCACGTCACGCGCCTCGTTCTGCCGCAGCTCCAGCGGTGCATAGATGTTCAGCTGCGGCTTGAAGTTGTCTTCGCTGACCATGCGCGTGTAGATCGGGCCGGTGAACTCGCCGCTGCGCCGGGGCAGGGCGTTGACCTGGGTGGTGTCGACTTTCTGCAGGGCCAGGAGCAACTGGTGATAGTCGGCGCTGACCCAGGGACGCTGGATGTCCGGGATCTTCTGCCCCAGGTAGAACAGCTCGGCAGCCGGCGTTAGCCGCGCGAAAACCAGCAAAAGGATGGCCAGCGGCCAGAGCAGGGGGCGTGATAGCGTCATCGGTCTGGACAATCCTGCGGGGAGGGCCGGCCAAGAGTAGCGAGGCCGTGCTGCGCCGTCACCCGCGCCTTGGTTGGGGATGCAAGCCGATGGAAACGAGCGAGCAGGGCGCCGTACGCGCGGTGTTCGAGGACCTGGGTGGCTTCAACGCCGTGCGCCAGCAAGGAGACGGAGAAGGGCCGTTGGTTGGCCACCTGCTGCGGGCCAATATCCAGCTGGCGGCCATCCCGGTGTTCGCCCGCAAGGGTATTGCCGACACCACGGTGAACGATCTGCTGGACGCGGCCAGGGTGTCGCGGCGCACCTTCTACAAATACTTCGCCAACAAGATGGACGTGCTGGAAAGCATCTACCGCACGGCCGTGGTCCTGCTGCTGGCGCGCTTTCGCGAAATGCAGGGCGGCGCCGGCAGCGCCGAGGCCTGGCTGCGTGGCATGGTGGCGCGCTTCTTCGACTACCACCTGGCGGTGGGGCCGATCATTCGCCTGATGCAGGAAGAGGCCCTGCGCGCCGACTCTCCCCTGGCCAGCCATCGTCAGCGCGCCCACGAGGAAATGGGCCGCCTGCTCGCAGAGCGCCTGCACGGAGAAGGCGACGAACGCGACCCGCTGACCTACCGCGCACTGATCTGGGCGATGGAAGCGGCGTCCCTGGAGCTGCTGGCCGGTGCGGCGTCGGCGGGACGGATCGAACACGCCAAGACCGTCCTCGGCGACCTGCTGATCTCGGCGCTCTGTCGACGCTCAACCTAGGTTGGGCGCGGCAGGCCGGGCCCCGTGCTGTGATAGGCCCTCGATAACAACAGCCACGAGGTGCCCCGCATGTCCGCATCCAGCTTGCCGCTGTCGCCGCCGCTTGCCGTCGGTTTCGCCCGCCTGGGCTTCGGCTCCCTGCCGCTTGACCGCCTCAAGGCGCGCTACGCCAGCGCCGACAGCGGTTCGCGTTTCATCGAGCTGGATGGCTTCAACGTCCACTACCGCGACGAAGGCAGCCGCGACAAACCGGTGCTGGTGATGATCCACGGCGTCGTGGCCTCCCTGCATACCTGGGACGACTGGGTCGAAGCCTTCGCCCCGCACTACCGGATCATCCGCTTCGACGTGCCGGGTTTCGGCCTCACCGGGCCCAAGCGTAGCGGCGACTACTCGGCCGAACGCATGATCGGCATTCTCGGCCTGCTGATGGACTACCTGGGCGTGGCCAAGGCGTCCATCGCCGGCAACTCCCTGGGCGGCTACATCGCCTGGAACTTCGCCCTGGCCCAGCCGCGGCGGGTGGACAAGCTGGTGTTGATCGACCCGGCCGGCTACCAGATGCGCAAGGTGCCCTGGATGATCGCCGCTGCCGCGCTGCCCGGCGCGACCCTGGCCATGCCGATGTGGATGCCGCGCGCCTTGATCGCTCAGGGCATCAAGGAAGTCTATGGCGAGCCCGGCCGCATCAGGCCCGGCGTGGTGGACCGCTACTACGACATCACCCGCCGGCCGGGAAATCGCCGGGCGATGATGGACATCTTCCGCGTGCTGCTGAAGGTCAACCAGGAAGAGCTGGGGGAAAGCGGCCAGCGCGTGGCGCAGATCAAGGCACCGACCCTGCTGATGTGGGGCGAGAAGGACCGCTGGATTTCGCCGAAGCACGTACCGCTGTGGCAGCGCGACCTGCCGGGTATCCAGGTGAAGACCTATCCGGGGGTGGGGCATATCCCCATGGAAGAGATTCCACAGCAGAGTGCGGCGGATGCGATGAGGTTCTTGTTGGGGTGACATTTGCCTGGCACTTGCTACCAGCCAAGTACGGAAGGCTCCCTCTCCCTCTGGGAGAGGGCTGGGGTGAGGGAAGCAGCCACCACTCCGAGCACAAAAGAAAACGGCCCCGAAGGGCCGTTTTTCTTGTCCGGGCTCAAGCCGCACTCGTCTGCGGCACATCGAACTCTTCCCGCGTCTTGTACAGCAGCTCCAGGTTGTCGTGCTGCCAGGGGTGGAAGCCCTTCTTGAAGAAGTCCAGATAGGTGCGCACCAGCGGACGGAAAATGCCATGGCGGCCCCACATCCAGATCAAGCCGTCCCGCCAGACGCGCCAGTTCCACAGCAGGCCGTCGCGCTTGAGCATGTGGGCCAGGCCGCGGGTGGTGTCGAGGACGAAGAAGAAGGTGCCCATCATCATCGCCCGGCGCAGCATGCGGTGGCTGCCGCAGACCTGGTTGTAGACGTCGAAGGCCACTGCCTTGTGCTCGGTTTCCTCCAGCGCGTGCCAACGCCACAGGCGGGCCATCACCGGGTGGGCGCCGGCCATGTATTCCGGGTTCTTCAGCAGGCCGTCGGCCATGATCGCGGTGATGTGCTCCAGGGCTGCAGTGGCGGCCAGCTGGCGGCGGGCGGAGAACTTCTTCTGGGTGAAACGGATGCGCGCCTGGGCACGGCGTTCGATGGCGCCGATGTCGTAGCCGAGGTCGCGCAGGCGGTTGCTGTACTCCAGGTGTTCACGGCTGTGGTGGCCTTCCTGGCCGATGAATCCGCGGATCTGCTCCTTCAGGACCGGGTCCTCGATCTGGTCGCGGAACTGGCGCACCGAGTCGATGAAGAAGCGCTCGCCGTCAGGGAAAAGCACCGACATCGCGTCGAACAGGTGGCTCTTGAAGGCGTCGCCGCTGTGCCAGTGGCGGGGCAGCGGATTGGGAAATTCGAAATCCATGTGGCGTGGACGGATAACCAATCCTTCGGGTGTGGTGCTGGCCATGGGGGCTCCTTGAGGCTGTATGGACCATGGTCCCAATATCCGCTTGCCGGCTTTTTTCGGACAAGGTTATCTTCTGCCAACCTTCGGGTCATATCCGGCCACAACAAAACAAGACGCCAATATGAAGCAACCCCTGACCTTCTCCGCCGAACTGGTGCCCGTCGCCTACGCCGAAGCCCTGCTGGGGCTGGCCGAAGAACTGGGCGTGGCGCGCGAGACGCTGTTCACCGGCGCCAGGGTGCGGCCGGAGATCCTCGGCAATCCTAATGGCCGGCTGTCCTTCCTTGATTTCAACCAACTCGCCGGCGCCGCCTTGCAGCTTTGCCGCGAGCCGGCCCTGGGCCTGGTGCTGGGCCAGCGCCTGAACGTGTCCACCCACGGCATTCTTGGCTACGCGGTGCTTTCCAGCGCCAACCTCGGCCGTGCGCTGCAATTCGCCCTGAAGTACTACCGGGTGCTGGGCCTGGCCTATGAGCTGGAGCTGGCGGAGCAGGGCGATTGCCTACAATTGCGCGCTACCGAATCCTTCCCCATGGGGCCCCTGGGGCGCTTCGCCGGTGAGGGATTGCTGGCCAGTTTCTTCAGCATCGCCCGCTTCCTGGTGGGCGAAGAACTGCGTGGCCAGCAGGTGGGTTTCGCCCATTCAGCGCCTGCGTATGCCGCACGTTACGCGGACGTATTCGGCGTACCGGCGCAGTTCGGCCAGCCGTGTCACTGGCTGAGCCTGCCCAAGGCTTACCTGGAGCGCCCGATGGCCCTGGCCAACCCGGCCACGGTGCAGATGTGCGAGCAACAGTGCGAGGCGCTGCTGGCCACGCTGGACGTGCAGGATGCGCTGCTGACCCGCGTGCGCCGCCTGCTGCTGGCGCGCCCTGGCGACTTCCCTGACCTCGACGGCGCCGCCCGCGCTCTGCACACCAGCGGCCGCAGCCTGCGCCGGCACCTGGCGGCCATGGGGACGAGTTATCAACAGGTGCTGGATGAGGTGCGCAAGGGCCTGGCCCTGCAATACCTCAGCACGACCCAACTGCCGTTGTTCGAGATCGCCAACCTGCTGGGCTTCAACGACCCCTCCAACTTCCGCCGGGCCTTCAAGAAATGGACGGGCAGGCTGCCAGGCGATTATCGTTCCGGGCCGTGAAGCCATTCCCCGTGCGCCGCAGAGCGCACCGCCGTACCGGAGCTGCCCGATGACCCAGTCCACCGCCCTGATCCGCGAAACCTTCCCCGTCGGCCCCTTGCAGTGCAACTGCACCCTGATCGGCGATCCCGTCAGCAAGAAGGCCATCGTCGTCGATCCGGGCGGCAACCATGAGCTGATCCTGGCGCGGCTGGAGGCCCATGGGCTGAAGCTGGTCAGCATCATCCACACCCATGCCCACCTGGATCACTTCCTCGCTTCCGGCGAGTTGAAGAAGGCCACTGGCGCAACGCTGCACCTGCACAAGGACGACCAGTTCCTCTGGGACAGCCTGGAAATGCAGTGCCGCATGTTCGGTGTGCCCTACAAGCCGGTGCCGGCTCCCGACCAGTGGCTGGCCGACGACGAGGAGCTGGCCTGCGGTTGCGGCGTCGCCCTGCACACCCCGGGGCACACGCCGGGTTCCATGAGTTTCTGGTTCCCTGAGGCCAAGCTCCTGATCGCCGGCGACACCCTGTTCCGCCGTGGCATCGGCCGTACCGACCTCTGGGGCGGCGACTACAACACCATTGAGCGGTCCATCAAGCAGCGCCTGTACAGCCTGGACGAGGAGGCCACCGTGGTCACCGGCCACGGTCCGGACACGCGACTGGGCGACGAGATGCGAGAAAATCCGTTCGTCCGTGCCTGAACTACGGAATTTCTACACGGTTTGATGTCTAATCGCCGGCAGCCACACCGGCTAAAAGATTTCTCAGGAGTAAATCGTCCATGTTCACCCCGCGTCGCCTGATCATCGCCGCTACCGCTTTCGCCATGCTGTCGGGTTGTGCTCAGAACCCCTACAACCAACAGGGCGAAGTCCAGGCTCCCGCCGAAGGCGGCATGAGCAAAACCGCCAAGTACGGCGCCCTGGGTGCCCTGGCGGGTGCCGTAGCGGGCGCTGCGATCAACCATGACAACCGTGGCAAGGGTGCGCTGATCGGCGCCGCCGTGGCGGGTGCCGCCAGCGCAGGTTATGGCTACTACGTCGACAAGCAGGAAGCCGAACTGCGCCGCAGCATGGAAGGCACCGGCGTGCAGGTGCAGCGCCAGGGCGACAACATCAACCTGATCATGCCCGGCAACATCACGTTCGCCACCAATTCGGCGGATATCGCCAGCAACTTCTACACCCCGCTGAACAACCTGGCGACGTCGTTCAAGCAGTACGACCAGAACAACATCGAAGTGGTTGGCCACACCGACAGCACCGGCAGCCACCAATACAACATGAACCTGTCGCAACAGCGCGCCCAGAGCGTGGCCAACTACCTGATGGCCCAGGGCGTCAACGGTACCCGCGTGAGCTCCCGCGGCATGGGCCCGGACCAGCCGGTTGCCACCAACGCCAACGAGGCCGGCCGTTCGCAGAACCGCCGCGTGGAAATCAAGCTGACCCCCATCCCGGGCGCCCAGGCTCCGCAGCAGTAATCCCCGCCCTCAACGAAAAGGCCCGCAGCAGCGGGCCTTTTCGTTCCTGCCGCTCGTCGCTCGACTACTGGCTCAACGCCAGTTGCCACTTTCCTGTCTAGACTGCGTTGCAGGGCTCCGTTGAGCCCAGCCGGAACCACCTGTTCGCATTCCCTGCAATGCGGCGGCGGCCATGGATAGGACAGGAGACTGCATGGACGAACGTCAAATCCCCCGATTCCGCATGTACCTGCTGCCATTGCTGGTGACGCTCACCCTGATGCTCCTTTCCGGGGGGCTGGTGCTCTGGCAATGGCTAGCTCTTGAGGCGCGTAACCGAGCCGAATACGAGCAGCGTTTCCAGGTCGAGGCGGAGGAAATCGCCCAGCGCATCGGTATCAGGATGCGTGCCTACGAGATGGTGCTGCGCGGCATGGCTGGCCTGATGGTCGGCAGTACCTCCGTGTCGGCCGAAGAGTGGGCGCGGGCCACCGACCAGTTGCAATTGCAGGAGCGCTACCCGGGCATCCAGGCACTGGCTTGGGCACGCTACCTCAAGCACGAGGAGCTCAACGAGTTTGTCGGCGAGATCTGGGAGCAGGGCCGGCGGGAGTTCCGCGTGTTTCCTACGGACCCGCGGGAGGAGTACTTGGTGGTGCAGTACACCAGCCCCATGGACTGGCGAAATCGCCGCACCCTGGGTTTCGACATGCTGACCGAATCGGTGCGTCGGGACGCCATCGAGCGCGCCTGGGAGAGTGGTGAGCCCAGCCTCACCGGACCGCTCAAGCTTCGGCAGGAAACCGAACAGCAGGCGCAGACCGGACTGCTGCTTTACATGCCGGTGTACCGCACGGACGCGCCCAGCAGCACGGAGGAAGAGCGGCGCGCAGCGCTGGTCGGCATGGTCTGCGGCGCATTTCGCCTGAACGATCTGATGGACGGCATCCTGGGTGCCCAGGGCAACCTCTACCGCATCGACCTCAAGGACCAGGGCAGCCCCGGAGCGCCCATGCTCGAACACCAGGACGGCGCCGGCCAGCCACGCTTCCACCGGGTCGAGGAGCTGAAGCTGTTTGGCCGCACCTGGGCGCTGGGCGTGGGCAGTACGGCCCAATACGAGGCGATGCTCGGCAACAATCGCATCACCTTCAGCCTGTGGACCGGCCTGGCCGCCGCGATGCTGCTGTCGCTGCTGGTGGGTGGCTACCTCTACCAGCGCGAGCGTCAGTTGCTGCTCAGCCTGTCTTCCACCTCCGAGTTGGCCGAGCGCGAAGAGCGTTTCCGCCTGCTGCTGCAGCACCTGCCGGTGGCGACCCTGACCTGCCTCGAGGACGGCCGCATCGAGATGGCCAACGCCCGCACCGGGGACCTCTTCGGCAGCGCGACGGGAAACCTCGTGGGGCAGAACCTGCGCCGGTTCCTGCCGGGCCTGCTCGACTTGCCGCAACAGCTGTCCAAGCAGGCACCCGCCGACCTGGTGGAGACGGAGCTTGTGCAGGATGACGGCGAGCGCATCGCCGTGGCCTTCAGCCTGAGCACCATCAATCACGGCCCCGACCAGCGCTACCTGTTCAACCTGGTGGATCTGCAGGCACGCAAGAGCGCCGAGGAGCGCTTCCGCCTGGTGGTCGAAGCCTCGCCCAACGCCATCGTGCTGGTGGACAGCCGTGGACGGATCGCCATGGTCAACCGCCAAACCGAGCAGCTCTTCGGCTACAGCCGCGCGGAGATGCTCGACTCTCCTGTGGAAATGCTCCTGCCCGAGTCCCTGCGCGAGGCCCATGTGGCCATGCGCGAAAGCTTCCAGAAAAAACCCGAACAACGGCGCATGGGGAGCAATCGCGAGCTGTACGGCCAGCACCGCGACGGTCGCCTGGTCCCGCTGGAGGTCGGGTTGTCGCCGATCCGTGCCGGCCGCGAACTGATGGTCCAGGCGGTGATCATCGACATCAGTGAGCGCAAGGCTGCCGAACAACGACTGCGTGACCAGGCCGAGCAACTGATGCTGGCCAACCGTTACAAGTCCGAGTTCCTCGCCAACATGTCCCACGAGCTGCGCACGCCGCTGAACAGCATCCTGATCCTCAGCGACCAGTTGCGGCAGAACATGGTCGGCAACCTCACCGAGAAGCAGACCCGGCACGCCGACATCGTCCACCGTGCCGGCAGCGACCTGCTGCAACTGATCAACGACGTGCTCGACCTGGCCAAGGTCGAGGCGGGACGCATGCAGCTCAAGCTTGAACCGCTCAATGTGCAGGACATGCTCGCGGAACTGGACGGCAGCCTGCGTCCCATGGCCGAGATCAAGGGCCTGCGCCTGAACACCCATGTCCAGGCGGGCGTGCCACGGGTTATCCACAGCGACCGGGTGCGCCTGCACCAGATCCTGCGCAACCTGTTGTCCAACGCCCTCAAGTTCACCGAGCAGGGCGAGGTGGAGCTGTCGGTGGAGTTGGACCCATCAGCGGCAATCGACGAGCGCGAAGTGCTCTGCTTCGTTGTCCGGGATACCGGCATCGGCATTCCCGAGGACCAGCACGAACGCATATTCCAGGCCTTCCAGCAGATCGACGGCTCCACCAGCCGGCGCTTCGGCGGTACCGGCCTGGGGTTGGCCATCACTCGCCAACTGGTGCTCGCCCTGGACGGCGACATCACCCTGGAAAGCGTTCCGGGACGGGGCTCGCGCTTTATCGTGCGCCTGCCGGTGGCCGTGGCTGCCAACCAGCCGAAGGGTGACGAGGAACCAGCACAACCGGTGCGCAGCGGCCAAGGGGCGGCGGTGCTGATCGTCGAAGACGACGTCAACTTTGCTTCGGTGATCGCCGAAGAAGCACAGGCCCACGGCTTCTCCAGCGTCCACTGCCGCAGTGGCAAGCAGGCCATCAGCCTGCTGCACAACGAGCGGTTCGCGGCGGTGATCCTCGACATCCTGCTGCCGGATATCAGCGGCTGGCAGATCTACCGTCGCCTGCGCGGCCACGCGAACCACCGCACCACCCCGGTGAACATCATTTCCTGCGTGCCCCAGCCCCAGGACTGGAACGAGGACGCCACCCGCTACCTGGTCAAACCCATCGCCCGCGAGGACCTGGAGCAGGTATTCCAGGACCTGGAAGGCGGCCACCCGCAGGAGGATCGCAAGCTGCTGCTGGTGGAAGACGTTGAAGTGGAGCGCGAGCACTATCGCGAGCACCTGAAGCAACTGGGATTCGATGTGGTCGCCAGCGCCAACGGCGAGAGCGCCCGCAAGGCTTACGCGGAAGGTGACTTCTCCGCCCTGGTGATCGACCTCGACCTGCCCGACCAGGACGGTTTCGAGCTGCTCGACAGCCTCGACCGCGAACGCCCGCTGGACGGCTCGCGCGTGGTCATCAACACCGGCGTCGACGTCAACCAGCAGAACCTGCAGCGCCTGCGCCGCTATTCGGCGGTGGTGGTGCGCAAGGCGGGCAACGACCTCGACAACCTCAGTTCCGCGGTCCAGGGCTTCCTCTCCGGCCTGCGTCAACCGCAGAACGGCTCGGTGGCGGATCCGCTGGAGGGCAGTCGTGTTCTGCTGGTGGACGACGATGTACGAAACATCTACGCCCTGAGTGCCCTGCTCGATGAAACCGGTATGAAAGTCACCGCCGCCCGCGATGGTGTGGAAGCCATCGATTGCTTCCAGCGCGAACCCTTCGACCTGATCCTGATGGACATGGCCATGCCCAATATGGACGGCTACACCGCCACCCGTGTGCTCAAGCAGGAGCACGGCTGTGGCATCCCGATCATCGCCCTGACCGCCCATGCGATGAAGGGCGACCGGGAGAAATGCATCACCGCCGGTGCCGACGACTACCTGGCCAAACCGGTGAGTCGCCAGGAACTGCTGGACATGCTCTACCGCTGGCTGGAACAACCGGGAGGTCGCCATGGCGCACCTGCAGCTTAAGGAGGCCCCAGCGGACAACATCCTGCTGGTGGTGGACGACCGCCAGGAAAACCTCGCTGCCATGGAGGCGCTGCTGGACGACGGCGAATGGCAGGTGCGCACCGTCGACTCAGGCGAAGCCGCGTTGAAATGCCTGCTCGAAGAAGAGGTCGGTCTGGTCCTGCTGGACGTGCAGATGCCACGCATGGACGGCTTCGAAGTGGCCCGGCTGATGCGCAGCAGTCCGCTGACCCGCTTCACGCCGATCATCTTCATCTCTGCCATCGCCCACACCCAGGACGCCGTGCTGCGCGGCTATACCTCCGGAGCGGTGGACTTCATCCTCAAACCCTTCGACCCCCAGGTGTTGCGCCACAAGATTCAGTCCCTGCTGGCCCACGAACGCAACCGACGCGACCTGCTGCAACTCAGCCAGCAACTGGACAGCGCCCGCGCCTTCAACGCTTCGGTGTTGGAGAACGCCGCCGAAGGCATCCTGGTGGTTGGCGAAGACGGCCTCATCAGCTTCGCCAACCCGGCCATGGCGCAGATGCTCCAGGGCTCGGTGGAGGATCTGGAAGGCCGGCCGCTGCTGAGCCTGATCGCCCATCCGGAGACGGGCAGTGAGTGGAAGTTCTCGGACTTCTACCGCCACTGGAAACAGAACGAGACCTACCGCCTGCACGACGCCAGCCTCAAGACCATGAGTGGGGAATGCCTGCCGGTGGCGCTGTCGTCGTCGCCGCTGCCGCGTCTGCAGCGCTCCATGGTGGTCATCGCCCTGGACATGTCGGTGGTGCGCCAGTTGCACGCGCAGCTCGAATCCCAGGCCATCACCGATGCGCTTACCGGGCTGCTCAACCGCCGTGGTTTCCACCAGGCGCTGGAGGCTTCGCTCGCGCGCATCGAGCGCAACGGCAAGCGCATGGCGGTGCTCTACCTGGACCTGGACGGTTTCAAGCTGATCAACGATTCCCTCGGCCATGAGGCCGGAGACCGCGTGCTGCGGCGGGTGGCGGAGCAGTTGAAGAATTGCCTGCGCCCCTACGACATCCTGGCGCGCATGGGCGGCGACGAGTTCACTGCGCTGCTGGACACCCTTGACCATCCCGAGGATGCCGCGCGGGTGGCAGAGAAACTCATCGAACTGGTCTCGGTCCGGCATCGCATCGAGGGCATCGACGTCACCCTCGGCGCCAGCGTCGGCATCGCTTGCTTCCCCGAATGCGGGCAGAGCGTGGACGGCCTGTTGCGCGCGGCGGATATCGCCATGTACGAGGCCAAGCGCGCCGGTCGCCAGCAGTACCGCTTCTACTCGCCGGAGATGAATGGCCGCGCCCGTTCGCGGCTGATGCTGGAAGAAAGCCTGCGCAACGCCATCGAGCAGAACGATTTCCACCTCGTCTACCAGCCGCAGATCCACATCGAGACCGGCCGCCTGCGCGGGTTCGAGGCGCTGCTGCGCTGGGAGCACCGGGTGGCCGGCACCGTGGCGCCCAACGTGTTCATACCGTTGCTGGAGGAAACCCGCCTGATCAACCGCCTGGGTGATTGGGTGCTGCGCGAGGGCGCCAGCCAGTGCAGTACCTGGCAGTCGTCCTTTGGCGACGACCTGGTGGTGAGTCTGAACGTCAGCCCGGTGCAATTCGGCATGCCGCAGCTGGTGGATGACCTGCGGCGGGTGCTGGGTGAGTTCAGGCTGCGGCCCGCTCAGCTGGAAGTGGAGGTCACCGAAAGCGCGCTGATGCAGGACCTGGAAATGACCCGCGAACAGTTGCGGCAACTGCGCGCCCTTGGGGTACGCATCGCTATCGACGACTTCGGTACCGGTTATTCGTCCCTCGCGTACCTGCGTCACTTCGAGCTGGATACCCTGAAGATCGACCGCCTGTTCATCTCCAGCATGCTGGAGTCGCGGCGCGATGCTGCGGTGGTCAGCACCATCATCGACCTCAGCCGCCACCTGGGCCTGGAAGTGATTGCCGAAGGGGTAGAAACCATGGCCCAGCGTGACTGGCTGCTGGAGCATGGATGCACCTTCATGCAGGGCTTCCTGGTGGCGCCGGGGCTGCCGGTGGCCCGGGCCGAGGCCTTCCCCAGGGTGGTGGACTGGCGTGCCCTGCAGGAGGGTGTCGATAGCCTCACCCCCTCGCCCTGACCGGGCGGGGGCCATCGCGCAGACCAGAATCGACAGGCCTACACTTCACCTGTCGGGGCATCCGGGATCAGGTCCCCGGCCAATCGCGATAAGGAGGCTCCATGTACTGCTTTGTTGTGGCGTACCCCAATGCACCGGGCGCCAAGTTCGACTTCACCTACTACTGCGAGGAACACATCCCACTCCTGTCCCGCCTGATCGGCGAAAACCTGGTGAAAGTCGAAGTGCGCAAGGGATTGGCCGCAGTGGATGGCGCGGTGGCGCCCTTCATCTGCATAGCCAATATCTGGGTACTGTCGGTGGAGGAATTGCGCAGCACGCTGGAACTGAACGGCGACGAGATAAGCGCCGATATCCCCAACTACACCAACCTGGCGCCGTTGCTCCAGGTGGATGAGGTGTTACAGACCGCATAGGCGTGTAAAAGAAAAAGCCCGCCAATCGGCGGGCTTTTCGTATCCGGCATCAGACCGGCGGGAATTGCTGGTGCAGCTTTGCCAGCTGGGCGTCCTTGGCTTCCCACAGGCGGTTGACCCATTGCTGGAAGGCCAGGCGGTACTGCTCGTCCTGGTCGTAGTTCTTGCCGATGAATTCGCGGGGGATATCCAGCTTCTCGATGCGCACAACGACCTGACGCAGGCGACCGGCCAGCAGGGTCCAGAAGCTCGGGTTGCCATCGGGATAGTGGATGGTGACATTGACCAGCGAATGCAGTTGCTCACCCATGGCGTCCAGCACGAAGGCGATACCGCCGGCCTTGGGCTTGAGCAGGTACTGGAAGGGCGAACCCTGTTGATCGTGCTTGGCGCGGGTGAAGCGGGTGCCTTCGAGGAAATTGAAGATACCCACCGGGTTGTCACGGAACTTGGCGCAGGTGCGGCGGGTGGTTTCCAGGTCCTTGCCTTTCTTCTCCGGGTGCTTGGCCAGGTAGGCTTTGGAGTAGCGCTTCATGAACGGGAAATCCAGCGCCCACCAGCACAGGCCGATCACCGGGACCCAGATCAGCTCCTGCTTGAGGAAGAAACGCAGCAGGCGGATGCGGCGGTTGAACAGGTGCTGCAGCACCAGGATATCCACCCAGCTCTGGTGATTGCTGGTGACCAGGTAGCTGTGCTGGTAATCCAGCCCGGCCAGGCCGTCGACGTCCCAACGGGTGTCGCGCACCAGGCGCATCCACGCCTTGTTGCAGCTGATCCAGCCTTCGGCGATGAAGCTCGCGGCCCAGTTCAGCACGCCCTTCGTGGCGCGGAACGGCAGCAGCAGTTTCAGCGCCGTGATGGCGAACAGCGGCATGCACCAGAACAGGGTGTTGAGGGCCAGCAGGACAGCCGCCAGGGCACCGAGCAGGGGAGAGGGGATAAAGCTGAGCATGAAAGGGATGGAGCCTCACCGTGGGGTGGTCATGGCCACCTCGTTATGGACGGGCCCGCTGCATTCCCTGACTGCGGGCAGAATGGTGGCAAAGGTTAACGGTTGTTCACTCAACTGCAAGCGCGAAGGGTGACCGGGTGGTCGGGAGCGAGGCTGATTCGGTGGCTCTGTTGTAGGGGCGAATTCATTCGCCAAGGGCTGCGCAGCAGCCCCGGTCGAGTCAGGCGGGCAGACCTTCGGCCTGCTTGGCGAATGAATTCGCCCCTACAAAGAAGCTCAGCGCCCGCCGTGGCTAGGCTTCGCTCCCACACGCCGCCTGTATCGCCGTCAACGCGATGGTGTGGATGATGTCGTCCACCAGGACATTGCGCGGCAGGTCGTTCACCGGTTTGCGCAGGCCTTGCAGCATCAGGCCGCCGCTCACCACGGGGTGGCTCTGCTGCGCGTCCTTGTAGGCGGCATCGCCGGTGGCGAGGTCGGGGAAGACGAATACCGTGGTGCTGCCCTCGCGGGTGGCGGCGGACCAGGGCAGGGGGCCTTCGATGGTCAGCTCGGGGCGCGCGGCGCGGGCCAGGCGGGCGGCTTCGCGGACCTTGGCCAGCGCGGCTTCATCGAGCGAATCGCAGATCATCGCCACGCGCGGCACGATGCCGAGGGCCTCGGCCGAATCCGCGCTCTGCAGGGCGATTTCCGCCAGGTCGCTGGCATCGGGCTCGGGGTTCACCGCGCAGTCGCCGTAGACCACCACCTGTTCCGGCAACAGCATCAGGTAGACGGAGGAGGCGATGCGGTAGCCGGGCGCCGACTTGATCAGTTGCAGCGCAGGACGGATGGTGTTGGCGGTGGGGTGGATGGCGCCGGACACCAGACCGTCCACCTCATCCAGCGCCAGCATCATGGTGCCCAGCACGACGTTGTCTTCCAGCTGGGCGGTGGCCATCGGCGCGTTCAGGCTCTTGTTCTGCCGAAGGTCCACCATGGGCTGCACGTAGCGTTCACGGACAAGTTCCGGATCGAGGATTTCCAGGCCTTCGGGCAAATCGATGCCATGGGCGCGGGCTACCGCGTGCACGTCCTCCGGCCGGGCCAGCAGTACGCAATGGGCGATGCCACGAGCTTGGCAGGCGGCGGCTGCCTGCACGGTGCGCGGCTCGCTGCCTTCGGGCAGGACGATGCGCTTGCCGGCGAGCTGCGCCTGCTGGATCAGGCGATGGCGGAAGGCTGGTGGCGACAGGCGCTGGCTCGCGCTGGGGGCGCCACACCGGGCGCGCAGCCAGTTGAGGTCCAGGTTGCGGGCGACGAATTCGGTGACCTTCTCCGCGCGCTCGCGGTCGTCCACCGGGATTTCCTTGTTCATCCGGTTCAGGTTGGTCGCCGTGTCGTAGGTGCCGGTGGCCACGCCCAGTACCGGCAGGCCGCCTTGCAGGGCGCCACGGCAGAGTTCCAGGGTGCGCGGGTCGGGCTGGATGTCACTGGAAAGCAGCAGGCCGGCGAGCGGTACACCGTTCATGGCGGCGAGGCTGGCGGCAAGAATGATGTCGTCGCGGTCGCCCGGCGTCACCACCAGTACACCCGGCTTGAGCTGCTGCACGGTGTTGGGCACGGTGCGTGCGCAGACCACGATCTTCTGCACCCGGCGCTGGTCGTAATCGCCGGCGTTGATGACCTGCGCCTGCAGCAATTCGGCGACGTCGCGGGTACGCGGTGCGTTCAGCTCATCCAGCCAGGGCACACTGCCGAGCAGGCGGAAGTCGTCGCCGCGCAGAAGGGGCGACTGGTCCTTGAGGCGGCGGGTGAACTCTTCGTCGCGCACCTTGTTGAGGATCACCCCGAGTACCTTCGGGTCGCGCGGGCCGCCGAATTGCTGGGCCTGGATCTCCAAGCGGTCGGACAGTTCGGAAAGGCTTTCATCTTCCGGCGCCGACACCAGGATCACATCGGCGTCGAGGCTCTTGGACAGGTGGAAGTTGATCCGCGCGGCGTAGCTGGCATGGCGGGTCGGCACCATGCCTTCGACGATCACCACGTCCTTGCCTTCGGCCGCCAGGTGGAACAGGCCGGTGATCTCATCCAGCAGTTCTTCCAGTTGGCCGTCGGCGAGCATCCGCTCGACGTGGGACTGGGACAGCGGCATCGGGGGCTTCAGGCCGTGGGTGCGTGCCACCAGTTCGGTGGAGCGTTCGGGGCCGAGGTCGCCGGGGTGTGGCTGGGCCACGGGCTTGAGGAAGCCGACCTGCAGGCCAGCCAGCTCCAGGGCGCGCACCAGGCCCAGGCTGGTGGAGGTGAGGCCGACGCCGAAACCGGTCGGGGCGATGAAAAAGCAGTGCATGGTGCTCCTTGGCAAAGGCGGTTCAGGCAAGCAGGGCCAGGGTGTCGAGGGCGATCTGGCGTTCTTCGTTGGTCGGCACCACCAGCACGCGCGGATGGCCGCGCTTGTGGATGGGGCCGGCGACGCCACGCACGCAGCGTGCGTTGGCTTCGCGGTCGATGGCCAGGTTGAGCAGCTTCAGGTGATCCACCGTCCGGCTGCGCACAAGGGGTGAATTCTCGCCGATCTCGCCGGTGAAGATCAGCCCATCCAGCTGTGGCAGCGCACAACCCACGGCGGCCAGGGTCCTGGCCAGGCGGTAGCAGAAGACTTCGATGGCCAAGGTGGCGCCGGCGTGGCCCTGGTCGCGGGCCTGTTCCAGGCTGCGCATGTCGCCGGCCAGTTCCGAGAGGCCGAGCAGGCCGCTTTCCTGGCGAAGCACCTGGTCGATTTTCTCCAGGCTCCAGCCGAGGCTGCGGTGCAGCTGGGTGTAGAGGTGCGGGTCGATGTCGCCGCTGCGCCTCGCCATCACCAGGTTCATGCTGGCGTCGCGGCTCTGGCCGTTGACGATGGCGCAGGTGGAACAGTGCTCGCCCAGATGGGCGGAGAGCCAGCAGCTGTCACCGAGGGAAAGCCCGGCCAGTTCGGCAGCACGGCGGCTGACATAGCGGTGGCTGTTACCGTGGAAGGCATAGCGGCGCAGGCCGTGGTCGCGGTAGACGATGTCCGGCAGGGCGAGGCGGTAGACGTGCTCGGGCATGCTCTGGTGGAAGGCCGTGTCGAACACTGCGACATGGGGCAGGTTCGGCAGCAGGTGCATGGCGGCGTCGATGCCCACCAGGCTGGCCGGCATCTGCTGCGGCGCCAACGGGACCAGGGCCTGCAGGCGGCGGACCACCTGGGCGTCCACCCGGCAGGCGGAGGTGAACAGCTCGCCGCCATGCAGCACGTGATGGCCGACGCCGTGCAGCTTGCCGCCGGCGGCGCCCTGCACGATGGGCAGCAGCTGCGACAGCGCGGCGCGGTGGTCGGCGTTGGGGATCATCAGGCTGTCCTTGTCGCCGCCGCGCTGCCAGCGCAATTCCGCGTCGCGGCTGCCGAGTCCGTCGGCCATGCCGTGGAGGATGAACTGGCTGTGGGCTTCGTTGACCAGGGCGAAGCGCAACGACGTCTTGCGCGCGTGGATCACCAGGATGTTGCGTGCGGGCATCAGGTTTCCTCAGTGGACTCGGGCGCCAGGCCCTGGGCGCACCAGCCGCAGGGGAACAGGCGACCCAACTGGGCGGCGCGCAGTTCGGGGTCGAGCACCCAGGTGCGTGACTGCCAGGGCGGCTGGTGCCGCAAGTGCTGAGTATGGCCGCAGGAAAGCACCGCCACCCAGTGACCGTCTTCGTCTTGCCTGTAGCCGACGAGCCGGGGCCGCCCGTCAGCGTTCGGGTCGCAATCGACCGGCCGCGCGGTTAAACTTGCGCTTTCATCATTCATTCCAGAAGGTCTCGCACCATGCTGATCGCCGCCAACAAGGCCGTGTCCATCGACTATACCCTTACCAACGACGCCGGTGAGGTGATCGACAGTTCCGCCGGCGGCGCCCCGCTGGTGTACCTGCACGGCGCCGGCAACATCATCGCTGGCCTGGAGCGCGCTCTGGAAGGCAAGCAGGTGGGTGACGAGCTGAACGTTGCCGTTGAGCCTGAAGACGCCTACGGCGAGTACAGCGCCGAGCTGGTTGCCACCCTGGACCGCGCCATGTTCGAAGGCGTCGACCAACTGGAAGTCGGCATGCAGTTCCACGCTTCCGGCCCGGACGGCAGCATGCAGATCGTGACCATCCGCGACATCGACGGCGACGACGTCACCGTTGACGGCAACCACCCGCTGGCTGGCCAGCGCCTGAACTTCAAGGTCAAGGTCGTCACCGTGCGTGACGCCAGCGACGAAGAGATCGCCCACGGCCACATCCACGGCGAAGGTGGTCATCACCACTGACCGATCGTCCGCGACTGTCGACCCGGCAAATCGCGATTCGGCTGCTAAGCTGAAAAAACGGAAAAGGCGCCCCGGGGCGCCTTTTTTGTCTGCTGTGAAATCCCTGAGATTTTCGAGGAGTCAGTCATGAGTGCGTTCCACGACCTCAATTTGCGCGCGCTCGACGGTCAGGACCTGCCGTTGGCGCCATACAAGGGCCAGGTGGTGCTGGTGGTGAACGTCGCCTCCAAGTGCGGCCTGACCCCACAGTACGCCGGGCTGGAAAAGCTCTACCAGCAATACCGCGACAAGGGCTTCACCGTGCTCGGCCTTCCCTGCAACCAGTTCGCCGGGCAGGAGCCGGGCAGCGAGGAAGAGATCCGCGAGTTCTGCAGCCTGAACTATGGCGTGACCTTCCCCCTGGGCAGCAAGATCGAGGTCAACGGCTCGGCACGCCACCCGCTGTACCGCCTGCTGGCAGGCGAGGGTGCCGAGTTCCCCGGCGAGATCACCTGGAACTTCGAGAAGTTCCTCGTTGGCAAGGACGGTCGCGTACTGGCGCGCTTCTCGCCGCGCACCGCACCGGACGATCCCGCGCTGATCCAGGCCGTCGAAAAGGCCCTGGCCTGATTCACCTTCCTCACTCATGGCGACCGGGGCGAAAGGACGCGCCCCGAGCTCTCCCGCTCCGAATCCTTCCTTTCCTGTAATCGCCAATCACGCTGATCAATAGTGCTGGGCAGGGCGAGACGACCGGTCATATGCTCGCCGCCATGACCAGTATCCGACTCGACAAACGCGACCTCATCCTCGCCAAGGGCTCCCAGGTGATGACCCGCCGTGGCTATCACGGCACCGGCGTGCAGGAGATCGTCCAGGCCGCCGGGATCCCCAAGGGCTCCTTCTATCACTACTTCGCCAGCAAGGAAGACTTTGCCGTCCAGGCGCTGGAGTACCTCTACCTGCCGCGGCTGGATCGTTATGCACAGGCCCTCGGCAACCCGGCGTTGAGCCCCTGCCAGCGCATCCTCGGCTATTACCGCGAGCTGCTGGCGCATTTCTCCAGCCGCGAGAAACCGGAATACCACTGTTTCATCGGCAGCCTCGGTTACGAGATGGCCGAGCTCTCGCCCGCCATCGGCGAGCAGGTGGAAAACATCCTTCAGGGTTCGGTGGACATCCTCCAGGCCTGCCTGGAAGAAGCCGTGGCTACTGGCGAGCTGCCGGCCGATGAAGACTGCGCCAACCTCGCGGCCTTCATCGCCAATGCCTGGCAGGGCGTGCTCACGCGTCTGAAGGTAGGCGGTGGCACCGCACCCATGAACGCATTCGTCGACCGCCTGGAGCTGCTGCTCCGGGCCTGATTTTTCATTGCCTTGAAACCGAGACGACCGGTCATATGGCCGGCCACAGGAGAACCCATGACCGCTCCCGTACAAGCCCTGTTCGAACCCTTCCGCCTCGGCGGCCTGGAACTGCCCACCCGCGTGGTGATGGCGCCGATGACCCGCTCCTTCTCGCCGGGCGGCGTGCCCAACGCCAAGGTGGTCGAGTACTACCGCCGCCGCGCCGCTGCCGGCGTGGGCCTGATCATCACCGAGGGCACCACCATCGGTCACAAGGCCTCCAACGGTTATCCCCATGTCCCGCGCTTCTTCGGTGAAGACGCCCTGGCGGGCTGGAAGGAAGTGGTCGACGCGGTACACGCCGAAGGCGGCCGTATCGTTCCGCAGCTGTGGCACGTGGGCAACGTGCGTCGCCTGGGCACCGAGCCGGACGCCAGCGTTCCCGGTTACGGCCCGACGGAAAAAGTGAAGGACGGCCAGGTGGTCGTTCACGGCATGACCAAGGACGACATCCAGGAAGTGGTCGCCGCCTACGCCCAGGCCGCCCGTGACGCCAAGGCCATCGGCATGGACGGCGTGGAAATCCACGGCGCCCACGGTTACCTGATCGACCAGTTCTTCTGGGAAGGCACCAATCAGCGCACCGACGAATACGGTGGCAGCCTGGCCAACCGCTCGCGCTTCGCCATCGAAGTGATCCAGGCCATCCGCGCCGCCGTCGGCCCGGATTACCCGATCATCTTCCGCTACTCCCAGTGGAAGCAGCAGGACTACACCGCGCGCCTGGTGACCACCTCCGAGGCCTTGGGCGCGTTCCTCAAGCCGCTGTCCGATGCCGGTGTGGATATCTTCCACTGCTCCACCCGCCGCTTCTGGGAGCCGGAGTTCGAAGGCTCCGAGCTCAACCTGGCCGGCTGGACCCGCCAGCTCACCGGCAAACCCACCATCACCGTCGGCAGCGTCGGCCTGGATGGTGAGTTCCTGCAGTTCATGGTCAAGACCGACAAGGTCGCACAGCCGGCCAACATCGAAGGCCTGCTGGAGCGCCTGAACAAGGAAGAATTCGACCTGGTCGCCGTGGGCCGCGCCCTGCTGGTGGACCCGGACTGGGCGGTGAAGGTGCGTGAAGGCCGCATGCACGACATCCTGCCGTTCAGCCGGGATGCGCTGGGCAGCCTGGTGTAAGGCACTGGTTTGAACAAGCCCCGCTTAGGCGGGGCTTCTTGTTTGTGCGCTTGACCCGAGTCCCAGCAAAGTTCGGCTTCCCTCACCCCAGCCCTCTCCCAAAGGGAGAGGGTGCTGAACCGTGCAGGACTGAGAAAACGTGCCAGGCGAGGGTCACCCCTCGCCCGCTTGCGGGGTGAAGAGGCACGCTTTCGGAAGCACCGCTTCCGGTGCCGATGAACGCCTGAGCGCGAAGCGATCAGGCCGGGGCGCCGAGCGGGGGGGCGGGGGTGAGGGTAGCCAATCCCGCTCGGACTTCCCCTCAAACCCTCTTTCAGTTGGGCTGACACCCCCACCTTCGCCCGGCACTGTGCGCGCATCACAACAAGCGCCGGCACACCGGCCGAAGGAGTAACCCATGCGCATTGGCCTGGTAGTGGACGCCACCTGTGACCTGCCCCAGGACTTTCTCCAGAAGCACCGCATTCCGGTGCTGCCCATTCGTATCCGGCTGGGGGACCATTCGCTGGTGGACCGTCGTGTACCCCAGGCTATCCAGGCCTTCTACAGCGAGTTGCTACCCAAGGTCGGAGCGGCGGATCGCAGCGAGCCGTTGCAGGTCATGGAGATGCAGGAGTGGTTCCTGGAAGAGCTAGTCACTCGCTACGACCATGTGATCTGCCTGACCATCTCCTCCCAGCGCAGCCCGATCTTCGAGCACGCCACCCAGGCCTCCTTCGGCCTGCTCCAGCGCTACCGCGACCGCCGCGCGGCAGCAGGCGTGGCCGGGCATTTCGCGATGCGCGTGGTGGATGGCGGCAACATCTTCGCCGGCACCGCCGTGCTCGCCGCCGAGGCCATGCGGCTTATCGGCGATGGCGCCCATCCCAATGCCGTGCGGACGCGGCTGGAGCAGTTGTCCGGGCAGGTCTGCACCTTCCTGCTGCCCGACGACCTCGGGCACCTGCGCCAGCGTGGTTTCCAGAAGGGCGAACGCAGCGGCCTGCTCGATCGCCTGCGCGGGGCGGCGCTGGGGCTGGGATCTTTACTGGACGTGAAGCCGGTGATCAGCGTGCTGCAGGGCGAAGACAAGCCCGTATCACTGGCACCCAGCTTCGACAAGGCGGCGGAAAAACTGTTTGCTCACGCCCGCTCGCGGGTGCTGGCCGGCGAGTTGCTGGCGCCGCAGTTGTGCATGAGTTTTGCCGGGGAGTTGTCGCAGGTTCGTGACCTGCCCGGCTTCGCTGAGCTGGAGGCGTCCTGCGTGGAGCGAGGTGTGACGCTGCATCTGGCGATGCTCAGTCCGACCGGGGCGATCAACCTCGGACGTGGCACCCTGAGCCTGGCCTTCGCCGCGCCCCCTGCCGCTTTCTCCTAAGCCTGCGGGGGCAGGGGGCTGCCGACGGGAGCTTCCCGTTCAGGACGGCGGGCATGCAGCAGGTATTGCTCGAACTGCTGGACGATGGCTTCCCAGCCCTGGCGCCCGGCGTGCATGCGTGCATTGAGGCGAACGCGGCGCAGGCATTCCGGGTCTTCCAGCAGCCAGGTGGCGGCCTCGATGAAGCTGGCTGGTTCATCGGGCAGGGCCAGTGCCCCGTTGTGACCGTGGCGAATGTGCTGGGCGGCCGCGGCCTGGTCGAAGGCCACCACTGCAAGGCCGGAAGCCAGGGCTTCGAGCACCACGTTGCCGAAGGTTTCCGACAGGCTGGGGAACAGGAACAGGTCCCCCGAGGCATAGTGCCGCGCCAGTTCCTCGCCGCGCTGCACGCCGCAGAAAATGGCTTCGGGCAGGGCGCGCTGGAGCTGCGTCCGTTGCGGACCATCGCCCACCACCACCAGCTTCAGGTTCCGCTGTGGATAGCGTTGTTGCAGGCGCTGGAAGGTGTCGCCGAGCAGGCTGAGGTTCTTTTCCGCAGCCAGGCGGCCGACATGGATCACCGCGACGTCCTGCTCACCCACACCCCACTGCGCGCGCAGGTCCGGGCAACGGCGGGCGGGGTTGAACAACTGGCCGTCGACGCCGCGGGAGAGCAGCTGCAGGCGCTCGAAACCGCGCCGGGTGAGGTCCTGCAACTGGCTGACGCTGGGCACCAGGGTCAGCCGCGTGGCGTTGTGGAACCAGCGTAGGTAGTTGGTCAGCAACCGGGTCAGCAGGCCGGCGCCGTAGTGGCCGGTGTACTGCTGGAAATTGGTGTGGAAGCCGCTCACCACCGGAATCCCCAGGCGCCGTGCCGCGCGCAGGGCGGAGAAGCCCAGCGGGCCCTCGGTGGCGATGTAGAGCACATCCGGCTTGCGCTGGCGCCAGCGGCGCAACAGCTTGTGCAGGCAGGACTGGCCCCATTGCAGGCCGGGGTAGCCCGGCAGCGGCCAGCCCCGGATCAGCAGCAGATCCTCGTCACTCCGACGGCCCTGGTCGCAGGACTGGCGCGGACGCACCAGCTGCAGTTTGTGGCCAGCCGCCCGCAGACCGTCGCAGAGGCGGCCAAGGGTATTGGCCACGCCATTGACTTCGGGCAGGAAGGTTTCGCTGATCAGCGAGATGTACAGGGGCGCTATGGTCATGACGCCAGTGTCGGTACTGGCGATGTAGCCCGTGTGACAGCTGGATGACCGCTGAATGACGTCGCTTCCGGGGCTCGGTCCACGGGGACGCCTGTCGCCCGCTGCCGGGTGTGTCGCTGGACGCTCCTAGACTTGTCAGGGCATGTCCCTCATGCCGGCGAGGCCCCGTAATCCTTTGCTTCCAGGCACAGGCCAGCGGATGGCCCGGCAGTGACCACGTCCCTCCTGACATGATGGGCAATGCATCTGCACCGGACCCTCACCGGCTGCGGATCGATCCAGCCGACGGACGTTTCCCGTCCAGCGCTGGGTGCCCCGCCTCTACGGCCAGGTAGAGGCTCACTCTGAATCTCCCGGAGGTTCGAGATGAACAAAGTGCTTCTTTTAAGCGGATTCGCGGCTTGCCTGCCGCTGATGGCATTCGCCGACGCCAGGATGGAGGCTGAACTGAACGGCCTCGATATCGACCTGATGCTGAGTGCACCGTTGATCCATGACGTCGATGCCTCTGCGATCAGCCGGGGTGCCAGTCAGATTCTCAAACTCACCAACCGCGGTGTGCAGGCCGCCCAGTGCCAGGTCGAACCGGGTGTGGCCGACGCCATGCGTCCGGCGGGCAAGCGAGCGCTGCTCGAACCGGGCACCAGCGCGCTGGTTCTCGTCGACAGCCGGCCAATCGGCCGGAGCACGAGCGCCAGGCTTTCCTGCACCCCCGAACGTAGCTCATAACCCCATCTCCGGCAGGGTGCCCAAGGCTTTCACTGGGTACCCTGCCGCGACGCTGCCTTACTTCACCAGCGCCTTGTCGCCACCTTCGCGCACCCAGAACAGGGTCGCGCCGGCCACGGCGGCGGGCATCATCAGGATGTTGACGAAGGGAATCATCAGCGCGAGGTAGGTGATGCCGCCAAAACCCAGGCTCTGCCAGCGCTTCTCGCGCAGCCAGGCGAGCATCTCGTTCCAGCCCAGCTTGTGGTTGTCCGCCGGGTAGTCGATGTACTGCACCGCCATCATCCAGACGCCGAACACGATCCACAGCGGCGCGGCCACCAGGTTGACGACGGGGATGAAGGACAGGATCAGCAGGGCGCCGGCCCGTGGCAGGAAATAGGCCAGCTTGCGCAATTCGCGGCCTACGGTGCGGGGGATCATCGCCATCAACTCGGCCCAGCTGAAGGCCGGGAACTCGTCCTTGCCGCGTACCACCACTTCCACCTTTTCCGCGAGGAAACCGTTGAACGGCGCGGCGATGATGTTGGCCAGCATGGTGAAGCTGAAGAACACCAGCACCAGGACCAGTAATACGAAGAGCGGCCAGAGCAGGTACTGGAGGAAGCTCAGCCAGTCGGGGAGGCTGGGCATGAAGGCGTCGACCCAGCCGCTGAATTCCTGCATGGCGAAGCCGATCAGGGCGGCGAACAGCAGCAGGTTGACGGTCAGTGGCAGCAGGACGAACAGGCGCAGTCCGGGGCTGAGGACCAGTTTCAGTCCTTCGCCGAGGTACTGCGGTCCGGAAAGTGCGGGTGCAGGCATTGTGGTCCCTCCAGGTTGAAAATGCGCCGACCTTAACGGCTTTGCCGACGGCGTGGAAAGCGCGGAAAAGGCTAGGAACAAATTTGATCGCGGTTATGCAAATAGGTGTCACCTATGGGCGGGATTGAGAGCGGGTATTTCCGCTATCGATCGCCCACCGGTAACCTTGCGACCATTGCTGGCCAGTCTTGAACGGCCAGCCCCTGTTCAACGGGGCCACTGCATCCCAAGCCTTCCCCAAGTGCCGCAGTGGCCCCTTTTTATGCCCCACGGGGCGGGAGTCAGCTATGTCCGAAGCACGTCATTCGCGGGTCATCATCCTCGGTTCCGGCCCTGCCGGTTACTCCGCGGCTGTCTACGCCGCCCGCGCCAACCTCAAGCCGCTGCTGATCACCGGCATGCAGGCGGGCGGCCAGCTGACCACCACCACCGAAGTCGACAACTGGCCCGGCGACCCCCACGGCCTCACCGGCCCGGCGCTGATGCAGCGCATGCAGGAACACGCCGAGCGTTTCGAGACCGAGATCGTCTTCGACCACATCAATGCCGTGGATCTGGCCGGCAAGCCGTTCACCCTGGTGGGCGACAGCGGCACTTACACCTGCGACGCGCTGATCATCGCCACCGGCGCCAGCGCCCGTTACCTGGGCCTGCCTTCGGAAGAGGCGTTCATGGGCAAGGGCGTTTCAGCCTGCGCCACGTGCGATGGTTTCTTCTACCGCAACCGCGAAGTGGCGGTGGTCGGTGGCGGCAACACTGCCGTGGAAGAGGCGCTGTACCTGGCCAACATCGCCAGCAAGGTGACCCTGGTGCACCGCCGCGAGACCTTCCGCGCCGAGAAGATCCTCCAGGACAAGCTGATGGCGCGGGTCGCCGAAGGCAAGATAGTCCTCAAGCTGAACGCGGAAGTGGACGAAGTACTGGGCGACGACATGGGCGTCACCGGCGTGCGCCTGAAGCGCAATGACGGCGGCAGCGACGAGCTGAAGGTGGACGGCCTGTTCGTCGCCATCGGCCACACCCCGAACACCTCGCTGTTCGAAGGCCAACTGGCGCTCAAGGACGGTTACCTGGTGGTCAACGGCGGCCGCGAAGGCAACGCCACCGCCACCAACATCCCCGGCGTGTTCGCCGCCGGCGACGTGGCCGACCACGTCTACCGCCAGGCCATTACCTCGGCCGGTGCGGGTTGCATGGCTGCCCTGGACGTCGAGCGTTATCTCGACGGCCAGTAAGTAGCGCCAGATGAGGAAAGCCCCGCGAATGCGGGGCTTTTTCTTTGGCGTTGGGCAAACCGAATTTGCTCGGTAGCCAGGCTACGCAGGCGCTTCGGCGCGAGTCACCCCTCGCGCTCTGGGAGAGGGGCTGGGAGAGGTAGGGGGCCTGCGCGGCAGTCCTTCGGCCCCACAGGCTACGGATCAGACCCAGGTATTCAACGACAGCGTCCGCGCGCTCATGCGCTGGTACAGGCCCTGGGCTTCCAGCAGCAGGGACTGGCGGTCCACCGTCAGTTCGATGGCCTTGCGGCCCTCCGCCTCGCAGCGATAGAGGCTGTTCTGGGCTTGCTGGCGCAGGCAGTGGTAGCGCAACTGGCGGGCTTCCACCCGCAGGCTCGGCAGGTCGATGTAGGCGACCTGCAATTGCTCGCTCTGGCCGGTGTCCAGGCCGCAGCGTTGCAGGGCCGGCGTGTGGGTGAAGGGCGTGGCGGAGAGCATCACCAGCTGGCACGGGTCGAGGTCGTGGCGGCGCTGGCCGTTCAGCAACCAGCGTCCGCGGATATCGCGCTCCAGGCGCAGGCTGCATGAGCCCTGGTTTTCCACCTTCAACCAGAGATGACGGAAGCGCCAGCGCGGGTCGCTGTCCAGCACGTAGGTGGCGGCGATGCTCTGGCCGTTGCGGTTCTGCACCAGATGGCTGCTGGCGTGGATACCCTGCTCATCCATGGACAGGCGCAGGCTTTCCACGCCGGACGTCGTCAGGGGCTTCCATACGAGGGTTTGCTGCATCCGTGCGCTCCGCAAGTGGTGTTGTCGCTGGCCAATCGTGTGGGAGCGATCAGGCCAAGCATCCACAACAGATGAGAATCCTACGCGTTTGGTAGAAAAATGCTGTCAGCCATTGCCGACAGAAAGCGGAAGCCAAAGCGTAAGAAAACCGCCCCGGACGGGGCGGTTGGATGGGTCAGGCCTTGCGTTGCAGCGGCTGGCGCTCGAAGCGAACGCCGGCTAGCCCAGTGTTCATCAGGGCGCGGATGTTGCCGTGGTCGTTGCCTTCCGGCGTGGCCAGCACGGAGCGGTAGTGCTCGCCGAAGGCCAGCAGGGTTTCTTCCAGGCTGAAGCCTTCCAGCAGGGCCAGGCCGAGGGTCTTGCAGGAACCTTCGTTCTGGCCAGCGGCGTTTTCCACCGAACCATTGGCAAAGGCGCTCTGCTGGTAGTCGTAGCCTTCGGTGATGAAGGCCAGGGTCTCGGCGAAGAGGAACTGGTCGCTGTGCAGGCGGGCGCGGAAGTCGTTCAGGTTGCTCATTCTTTGTTCGCTTTGTTGAAGGCCGCTTGTTGCTCGGCGCTGGCTTCTTTCTGGTGCTTGGCCTTCCAGTCGGCGTAAGGCATGCCGTAGATCTCTTCGCGGGCCTGGTCTGGCGTTACTTCCAGGCCGAGGTCGTCGGCGGCGGCCTTGTACCACTTCGACAGGCAATTGCGGCAGAAGCCGGCGAGGTTCATCAGGTCGATGTTTTGTACATCGGGGCGGCTACGCAGGTGTTGCACCAGACTGCGGAAGGCTGCGGCCTCGAGTTCAAGGCGTTCTTGCTCGGTCATGGCAGGATTCTCCTGGGGCTTTCGGGAGGGGCTGGCGGGGATGATAGGAGCCCTCCTTGGCCCCGGCAATCGACTCTGAACAGGTCAGCGACAAAGCGGACCTGTTACTCGCGATGGCTGGCAAGTGTGATCGACACCGATTCGGCGAAGCGCAGCGCGTGGGGCTTGTCCACCTCCACCTCGGCGTAGCGCACGTTGGGGTTGGCCATCACCAGGTCGAGGATTTCCTGGGTCAGGCGCTCCAGCAGGGCGAAACGGTTCTCTTCGACGTGGCGGATGATCGCCTTGGTGATGGTGCGGTAGTTCAGCGCGTGGTCGATGTCGTTGTCGCGCACGGCCTCGGTGGCCGGGTAGAGGATGGTGAGGTTGATCAGCACATCCTGCTTGTTGAGGATTTCTTCCTCCTTGATTCCGATGAAGGTGCGCAGGCGCAGGTCCTTGACGCGGATTCGCGCCATTCCGGGCTCCAGTCTCGGCATTCTCTAGTTACTCCGTCCGATCAATTTCAGGAATTCGTGGCGGGTGTTCTGGGATTCCCTGAAGGCTCCGAGCATCACCGAGGTGCTCATCACCGAATTCTGCTTTTCCACGCCGCGCATCATCATGCACATGTGCTGGGCCTCGATCACTACCGCCACGCCGGCGGCGCCCGTCACCCGCTGCACCGCGTCGGCGACCTGGCGAGTGAGGTTCTCCTGGATCTGCAGCCGTCTCGCGAACATGTCGACGATGCGGGCGACCTTCGACAGGCCCAGCACTTTGCCGGTGGGAATGTACGCCACATGGGCCTTGCCGATGAAGGGCAGGAGGTGGTGTTCGCAGAGGGAATAGAGCTCGATGTCCTTCACCGTCACCATCTCGTCGTTGTCCGAGGCGAAGAGGGCGCCGTTGACGAGCTCCTCCAGGTTCTGCTCGTAGCCGTGGCACAGGTAGCGCATGGCCTTGGCTGCGCGCATGGGCGTGTCGCGCAGGCCTTCGCGGTCAGGGTTTTCCCCCAGCCCCCGCAGGATTTCCCGGTAATGCAGGTCCAGTTCATCGCTCATGGTGGCAGTCCTTGCGGCGCCTACTTGAGGTGGCGGCCGCCGTTGAGGGTCAGGGTCGTTCCGGTGACGTAGGAATTGTCCAGGAGATAGCGCAGGCCCTGGTAGACCACCTGCGGGCCGGGCTCGATGCCCAGCGCCGACTTGGCCAGGGTCTTCTTGCGGTAGGCGTCATCGTCTTCGGCATTGAACATCACAAGCGCCGGGGCGATGCCGTTGACCTTGATGTCTGGTGCGAAGCGCGCGGCGAAGGACAGCGTGAGGTTGTCCAGCCCGGCCTTGCTGGCGCAGTAGGCGACGCGTTTCTCGCTGCCCCGGCGCGCCACGTCGTCGCTCAGGTGGATGATGTCCGCGGGGCTGCTGCGGCGCAGCAGTTCCTCGCAATGCAGGTTGATCAGGTAGGGCGCCAGCATGTGCACGCTGAACATGCGCTGGAAAGCGTCGGCCTCGTGGCCGGGTGTTTCCGTCAGCCAGTCCGACGCGTTGTGGACGATGGCGCGCAGGCTGTCGGTGCAGCCCTTGAGCGCTTCGATGAAGGCGAGGATGCCGGCTTCGCTGGAAAAGTCCGCGGCGAGCGCCGTGGCGCCGCGTTCGCGCAGGTGCTTCACGCCGTCGCGCTCGGTGCGGTAGCTGATGATCACTGGCTGGCCTTCGTCCAGCAGGCGTTCGGCACAGTAGAGACCGATGCGCTGGCTGGCGCCGGTGATGAGGATTGGGGCGGGTCGGCTCATTGACGCCTCGAAGCGGGAGGTACTGAGGGCGATGGCCGGAAGGCGGTGCAGACGGCCTGATCTGCACCACGTTATACCAGGGGTGGGGCTTGTACAAATTGCCGGTGGCTGGCCTCAGCGGGGTTGCACCGCCGCCGCGACGCGGACCGGGGAGGGACGGCTGGCCTGTAGCCAGGGTGCCAGCAGGCGAGTGGAAAGCGGGATGAACCAATAGGTCATCAGCGGCGTCAGCGCCAGGGTGCTGAGGAATATCCGCAGGGCCAGTGGCAGGTCGCCCAGCCAGCCGCCGAACAGCAGGTTGAAGGCCAGGGAAACGGGGAAGAAAGCCAGCCAGATGGCCACGCTTTGCTTCCAGCGCGGCGGCCGCTGCTCGGCCTTGCCGAACCAGGCGTCCAGGCCGAGGGCGCGATGCTCGTGGGGCTGCTCGAACAGCCCGCTGCCACGCTCCAGCCAGGCGCGGCGCGACGCGGAGTGCTCCCAAGCGGCCAGGGTCGGTTCGTCGGTGAAGCGGAAGATCATCTGGAACTCGTCGTCATCCGGCGGCGGTGCCAGCACGCCCGAGCCGAGGTATCCGGGAAAGTCGGCGGCCAGTTGCTCGCCTTCGCGCAGCCAGGCCATGAAGTCTTGGTAGCGCTCGCGGGCGACGCGGCGCGCCACCATCAGGGTGACGGGATCGGCAGACATCGTGTATCTCCTTGCAACCGGGTGCCCGCCCGGATAGGGCCGGGGCACGTGACGCAGCGCCGGGGTGGTGGGCTGCGTTGAAACAGAGGCAAGGATTATTCCGGTTTTTCGCCAAAGCGCCAGCGGGAAGGATGACCGGCGGGTCGTCCCCGCGCCTGTCGCGGCCTTCGGTCGATTGGAATCCCCGCAACAAGGTTTAAACTGCGTGAATCTTTCCCCTGACGATTCCCACGCCATGACCGAATCCGGTGCATCCATCGCCTCGGCCGCCCCGAAACAGGAAGAACTCTTCCCGATCCGGGAAGTTTCTCGCCTGACCGGGGTGAATCCGGTCACCCTGCGGGCCTGGGAGCGGCGTTACGGGCTGATCCAGCCGACCCGCACCGAAAGCGGCCACCGCCTGTATTCCATGGCCGATGTCGAGGCGGTGCGTAGCATCCTCGCCTGGATCGAGCGCGGCGTTTCAGTGAGCAAGGTGGGCAAGCTGCTGGCTCGCAGCGGTGCCGCCAGGATGCCGGTGGCACCTGTCCACCCGGATGCGGCCTCGGGGGAGTGGAACGAGCGGCGCGCCCAGGTGCGCAATGCCGTCGCCACCCTGGACGAGGCCGAACTGGAACGGGTCTACGGCCAGGTGTTTTCCACTTATCCACTGCACGTGGCGTTCGCCGATGTGCTGATGCCGGTCTGGCAGTCACTGCTGTTGCGCCAGGACGAGTTCGGTCGCGGCAGCGAATGGGTGTTCTTCGACAGCTTCCTGCGCGCCCGCGTCCTGCAGCGTCTGCAACTGTCGCGCAATAACCAGCGGGAGCGGGTGCTGCTGGCCCCGTTGCCAGGGCAGGGGCGCGAGCTGGAGTTGCTGGTGGCCGGCCTGTTGCTGGGCAGCGGCGAGGTGGTGGTGAGCGTGCTCGGCCTGGGCCAGCCGCTGGCGGAACTGGAGCTGGTTTGCGGCAAGCTGCAACCCCAGGCGCTGGTGCTGTTCTCCAACCAGCCGCCAGCCGACGACCTCGGCCAGCAGCTCAACCGCTTGGCCCTGGGGCTGGACTGCCCCCTGGCACTGGCCGGCGAAACCGCCGATCTGATGAGTGAGGAACTGGACGGCACTCCCGTGGCCTGCCTGGGCAGTGAGGGGCGGCTGATGCAGCGGCGCCTGCGGCAGTTCCTGGCCGGGCACCTGGATACCTGAAACGGCCGTTGTCCCGTTGTAGGAGCGAGCTCCGCTCGCGAAAGCTCTAATCAAAGCGCTTCGCGAGCAGAGCTCGCTCCTACGCCTTTAGTCCTGCAAGTTCTGATCTGAGTGCCGCAACCTCCGCCTCCAGCTCGCGTACCCGCTGGCGGGCTTCCATCTGCTCGGTGACGTCTTTCTGGATGCCGATGAAATAGGTGAGCTGGTCCGACTCGTTGAATACCGGGGTGATGGACAGCTCGTTCCAGAACGCGCTGCCGTCCTTGCGGTAGTTGCGCAGGATCTGTCGGCACGGCTGGCCATTGCGGATCGCCTGGCGGATGGCGGGGATGCCCAGCTGATTGCGGTCCGTGCCCTGGAGGAAACGGCAGTCCTGGTAGAGGATTTCGTCGCGGAGGTAGCCGGTGAGGCGCTCGAAGGAGGCGTTGGCGTAGATCAGGATGTTGTCTTCACCCTCTTGCTCGGCGACCACGATACCGTCGTTGGACGCGTCTATTACCAGTTGCAGCAGCTTGGCGTTGATCATGTTCCTGGCTCTGTCCGACCTGACCGGAAGCAGTCTACGGCATCCTGCGGACCTCGCCAGTTGCGGCATAATGCGAGGCATTTCGCCCCTCAGTTCGGAGTCCTCATGAAAGTCGCCATCCTGTCCGGCTCGGTGTACGGCACCGCCGAAGAAGTCGCCCGTCACGCGGAAAAGCTGCTCAAGGCCGCCGGCCTGGAGGCCAGCTACCTGCCCCGGGTGAGCCTGGACGACCTGATCGCCTTCGACCCCGAAGCGCTGCTCACCGTGACCGCCACCACCGGCATGGGCGAGCTGCCGGATAACCTGCTGCCGCTGTACGCCGAGCTGCGCGACCGCCTGCCCAACTGGCGCGGCCGTTCCGGCGCCATCCTCGCCCTGGGGGATTCCAGCTACGACGTGTTCTGCGGCGGCGGCGAACTGATGCGCGAGCTCTATGCCGAGCTCGGCCTGCGCGAAGTGGTGGAGATGCAGCGCCTGGACGCCAGCGAAACCGTCACCCCGGAACTGGATGCCGAGCCCTGGCTGAACGCCGTTATCGCCGCGCTGAAAGCCTGATGCACCCGCGCGCCGAATTCCTCATCCGCGAACTGCAACTGGAGCCGCACCCTGAAGGCGGCTTCTATCGCCGGGTGTTCGAATCGGCCACCCAACTGCCGGGTGGCCGCGCCGCGTCGTCGTCCATCTTCTTCCTGTTGCCGCAGGGTGGCGTGAGCCGCTGGCACCGGGTGGATGCCGACGAGGCCTGGCACTTCTACGAAGGCGACCCGCTGGAACTGCTGGTTGCCGAATCGCCCGCCGAGGTGCGCCGGGAAGTCCTTGGCGTGGTGGCGGAGGGCAGCCTGCCCCAGCGCACCGTACCCGCCCACGCCTGGCAAGCGGCCCGTTGCCTGGGGGCCTATACCCTGGTGGGCTGCAACGTGGCGCCCGGCTTCGAATTCGCCGGCTTTCGCCTGTTGTCCGACGACCCGCAGGCGCAGCGGGAATGGCCATTGCTGGATCGCGAACTGATCTGATCCTGCATTGCATTCCTGTAGGGGCGAATTCATTCGCCATGGGCAGCGTAGCTGCCCCAATTGGCCTTGAAGGGCAGACCTTCGGCCTGCTTGGCGAATGAATTCGCCCCTACAAGACCTCTTCATCTCGTCCCAACGGCGAATACTCCCGCAATAACTCCAACCAGGCCTGCGCCGCCCGCGACAGGTAGGCACCGCGCCGCCAGACGAAGGCGATGTCCCAGTGCAGGTCGGGGTCGCGCAGCGGCACCAGGCGTAGGCCGGGGCGTTGCAGCGGGCGGGCGACGATGCGCGGCAGCAGCACCACGCCCTGGCCGGCGGCCACCAGCGCGGCGAGGAAGTCCGCCTGGCCGCTGCGGCCCACTTCGCGCGGGGTGAAGCCGACCTGCCGGCACGCCTGCAGCAGACGGTCGTTGAGGGTGAAGCTCTGCTGGTAGAGCAGGAAGGGCGAGTCGGCCAGTTGTGCGAGCGCGAGGCTCTCTTCGCCTGCCAGGGGATGGTCCTCGGGCACGAGGATATCCAGCGGCTCGTTGCAGAAGGGCTGGTAGTCCAGCGCGGGGTCGTTGGGTGTGAGGCTGCCACCCAGCTCCAGTTCACCCTGGAGCAACGCCTCTTCCATCAGCTTGCTGCCGCCCTCGAACAGCCGCACCACGATGTTCGGATAGCGCCGCCGGTACTGGGCGAACAGCTCGGCGAAGAGCACCTCGCCGCCCAGCAGCGGCAGTCCCAGGCGCAACTCGCCACGGCGCAGTTGGCTGAGATCGTCCAGTTCGCTGTGCAGGTCCTGGCGCTGGCGCAGCATGTCCTCGGCGTGGCGCAGCACCACCGCGCCGGCGTCGGTCAGGCGCAGGTGCGGGCCGCTGCGCTCCAGCAACTGCACGCCCAGGCGCTGTTCCAGCTGGGCCACCTGCTTGCTGATGGTGGACTGGGTGGCGTGCAGGGTTTTGCCGGCCTGGGTGAAGCCACCCTGGCGGACCACCTCGACGAAGCTGCGTAACTGGCGGAATTCCATGGCTATTCCAATCTCGAATGGCTGCAAGTCGAACAATTCGCTTTTGGGATGATAGGCGCGGACCTAAGCTGGCCACCAGTACCGAGGGTCACCGCCATGAACCGTTCCCGCCTGCTCCATTTCAGCCGTCTCGCCGCCGAACTCGTTGCCCTGGTCGGCCTCTATGCCCTGGGCTGCAAACTCGCGGCGGTGCTGGGTTGGCCGATTCCCGGCGGCGTGATCGGCCTTGGCCTGCTGCTGGCTGCCTTCGCCAGCGGCTGGGTGAAACCGGCGGCGCTGCAACTGGGAGCCGGCCTGCTGATGGCCGAGATGCTGCTGTTCTTCATCCCGGCGCTGATGAGCCTGCTGGACTACGGCGCGCTCCTGCGCGAGGACGGCGTGCGCATCCTGGTGGTGATCGGCGCCAGCACCCTGCTGGTGATGTTGGCCACTGCACTGACCGTGGAAGCTGTGTGCCGCTGGAGGATGCGCCATGAACATTGAGCCCATGTCCTGGTTCTGGCTGGCGCTGACCCTGGCCGGCTACCTGGCCAGCCGCTGGATGTACCGGCGCACTGGCCGCTACCTGCTGTCGCCGCTGATCTTCGTGCCCGCGCTGCTGCTGGCAGTTGCGGTGCCGCTGCATACCGCCTATGCCGAATACGCCGGGGCGACCCACTGGCTGATGCTGCTGCTGGGCCCGGCCACCGTGGCTTTTGCCGTGCCCATCTGGCAGCAGCGCGCCTTGCTCGCCCGCCACTGGCCGGCACTGATGCTGGGCATGCTGGCCGGCAGTGGCGTGGCCATCGCCAGCTCCTGGGGCCTGGCCAATGCGCTGGCGTTGGAGTCCCAGGTGAGCCTGTCGTTGGTGCCGCGTTCCATCACCACACCCTTCGCCATGCCGCTCGCCCAGGACCTCGGCGGCGTGCCCGAACTGACGGCGGTTTTCGTCATGCTCACCGGCGTGTTCGGCGCTGTCGCCGGTGGCCTGCTGATCCGCTGGCTGCCCCTGAAGAGCGCCCTGGCCCGTGGCGCGCTGTTCGGCGTCGGCGCCCATGGCGCGGGTGTCAGCCGGGCCCAGGAAGTGGGCCGCGAAGAGGGCACGGTGGCCGGTCTGGTGATGGTGCTGATGGGCCTGCTCAACCTCTTCGCCGCACCGCTGGTCGCCGCGCTGATCTGACTCGCAAGGCCATTAAGCTGGCTGCCAAGGCGACTATCGCCCTGGCGGCCCATGGCTAGACTCGTCGCACATACAACAACAACGAGGTTCCGCCATGACCGCCGCTCAAGCCCTCCCGTCGCTCAACCTCAAGGACAAGGTGTCCGCCGCCGAATGGCAGACCCGCGTCGACCTGGCCGCCTGCTACCGCCTGATCGCCCTGTATGGCTGGGACGACCTGATCTTCACCCACATTTCCGCCAAGGTTCCCGGCACCGAAGATTTCCTGATCAACCCCTACGGGCTGATGTTCCACGAGATCACCGCGTCGAGCCTGGTGAAGATCGACCTGGCCGGCAACAAGCTGATGGACAGCCCGTACGACATCAACCCGGCCGGCTACACCATCCACAGCGCGGTTCACGAGGTACGCCCGGACGTGGGCTGCGTGCTGCATATCCACACCTCGGCCGGCATCGCCGTATCCGCGCAGAAGAACGGCCTGCTGCCGCTGTCCCAGCAGTCGCTGTTCGTGCTCGCCAGCCTGGCCTACCACGGCTACGAAGGCGTGGCCTTGCACCACGAGGAAAAGGCCCGCCTGCAAGCCGATCTCGGCCAGGCCAACTTCATGATCCTGCCCAACCACGGCCTGCTCACCGCCTTCGGCAGCATCGCCGACGCCTTCCTCGGCATGTTCACCATGCAGCGCGCCTGCGAGATCCAGGTAATGGCTCAGGCCGGTGGCGGCGAACTTATCCACATCCCGCAGCAGATCCTCGACGGTGCCCGGGCGATGATCGCCGGCGTAATGAAAACCTCCACCGGCATGGGCGGTGCGCTGCCGTGGCCGGCGCTGCTGCGCAAGCTCGACCAGCAAATGCCCGGGTACGACCAGTGACGGCGCTGGCCGGCATTCCCCTGGGCGACTGGCGCGCCCAGGCAAAGGATATGGACTTCCGTGGCCTGCGCGTCCGCTACTGGACGGCGGGAGAGGGCGAGCCGCTGCTGCTGATCCACGGCTTTCCCACCGCCTCCTGGGACTGGCACTACCTCTGGCAGCCCCTGGCCCGGCGTTTTCGCGTCATCGCCTGCGACATGCTGGGCTTCGGTTACTCGGCCAAGCCGCGCGGCCATGACTACCGGCTGCTGGAGCAGGCGGACCTGAAGCAGGCGCTGCTCGCTCACCTTGGCGTGGAGGGGCCGGTCCACGTGCTGGCCCACGACTACGGTGACAGCGTTGCCCAGGAGTTGCTGGCGCGGCATCACGAAGGGCGCTTCACGCTGGCCAGCTGCGTCTTCCTCAACGGCGGTCTGTTCCCGGAAACCCACCGTCCGGTGCTGGTGCAGAAGCTGCTGCTGAGCCCGCTCGGTGGCCTGGTCGGGCGGCTGTTTTCGCGACGCAAGCTGGCCGCCAGCTTCGCCCAGGTGTTCGGCCCCGACACCCAGCCCAGCGACCGGGAACTGGACGACTTCTGGCAATTGATCGCCGAGCAGGACGGCCCCGCCGTCATGCACCGGCTGATCCACTACATTCCCGAACGGCGCCAGCAGCGCGACCGCTGGGTGGCCGCGATGCAAAAGGGCGGGGTGCCGTTGCGGGTGATCGACGGGGCGGTGGACCCCATCTCCGGCGTCCACATGGTGGCGCGCTACCGCGAGCTGATCCCTGATGCGGACACCGTCCTCCTCGAAGGCATCGGTCACTATCCACAGACCGAAGCGCCGGAGCAGGTGCTGGAGCATTACCTGGCTTTTCAGGACCGGCTCTGACAACGGAATCGGATCATTCCTAGACCGCCTCCACGGGGCGTGGCACTAGTATCCGGACCTCCCTGAACCGCCGGGCAGAAACTGCCCGGCAGCATCGAGGTCCACTCATGCTTTTCCGTCTCCTGGTATTCCTCTATCCCGTCATCCGTACCCTTGGGCCGGGCGTCGCGGCCCTGTTGTTCATCTGCAGCCTGAGCCTCATCGGCTACGCCATCCTGCGCGATCCGGGCCCCTGGAGCTGGTTGGCCGCGATCGGATGCCTCCTGGCTTCTGCCCTGCTTGCGCTGCTCTGCCACAGCTACAACTGGTGGCTGTTCAAGCTGCGTCCACGCGGAACCCTGTTCATTCCCATCAAGTAACGTCGCCCTTATCGGGCACCATTCATGGCGGTTCCGATTCTTGTGGGGCTGGGGAAGCTGCCGGAGACTCGGCCGATACCCAGGCCTGCCAAGGAGCCAGCCCATGAGCGATGCAATCCGCTTCGAAGACAAAGTCGTAGTCGTCACCGGCGCCGGTGGCGGTATTGGCCGCGCCCATGCGCTGCTGTTCGCCCGTCATGGAGCCCGGGTTGTGGTCAACGACCTCGGCGGCAGCACCCACGGTGAAGGCGCCAACGCTTCGGCGGCCGACCGCGTGGTGGCGGAAATCCGTGAAGCCGGCGGCACCGCCGTGGCCAGCCATGACTCGGTGACCGACGGCGAGAAGATCGTCCAGGCCGCGCTTGATCACTTCGGCCGCGTCGACGTGGTGGTGAACAACGCCGGCATCCTGCGCGACAAGACCTTCCACAAGATGGAGGACTCCGACTGGGACCTGGTCTACAAGGTCCACGTCGAAGGCGCCTACAAGGTCACCCGCGCCGCCTGGCCGCACATGCGCGAGCAGGGCTACGGCCGCGTCATCTTCACCTCGTCCACCTCGGGCATCTACGGCAACTTCGGCCAGTCCAACTACGGCATGGCCAAGCTCGGCCTCTATGGCCTGACCCGCAACCTGGCCATCGAAGGCCGCAAGAACAACATCCTGGTCAACGCCATCGCCCCTACCGGCGGCACCCGCATGACCGAAGGCCTGATCCCGCCGCAAGTGTTCGAACAGCTCAAGCCCGAGCTGGTGAGCCCGCTGGTGGTGTTCCTCGGCAGCGAGCAGTGCCAGGAAACCTCCGGCCTGTTCGAAGTGGGCGGCGGCTGGATCGGCAAGGTGCGCTGGGAGCGCAGCCTGGGCTTCGGTTTCGACCCCAAGGCCGGCTTCGACGCCGAGGACGTGGCGGCTAACTGGAAGGCCATCTGCGACTTCACTGATGCAGCCCACCCGGCGGACAACGTCGAGGCGTTGCGCGAGATGATGGCCAACCTGCAGAAGTACGCCCTCTGATCCCGCCGTTCACCGGGGCAGTTCCGCCAGCGGGCTGAACATTCCTCCGGAGACGCACTATGTTGAAGGCCGGCCTTGTTGCCGGCCTTTTTCATTTTGTGGGAGCGAGTGAATCGATTGTAGGGGCGATTTCAATCGCCAAGGGCGGCGCAGCTGCCCCCGTCTAACTCCATCGGGCAGACCTACGGCCTGCTTGGCGAATGAATTCGCCCCTACAGCTCTCCGTCACCTTGAACTTCCAGGAGCCCCCATGAACGTCAGAGTCGAGAAGAATGGCCCCGTCACCACCCTGATCATCGACCGTCCCGAGGTGCGCAATGCCGTCGACCGGCCCACCGCCGAGGCCCTGGCCGCGGCGCTGCGGGCGTTCGAGGTGGACGAAGAGGCGCGGGTAGCGGTGCTTACCGGTTCAGGCGGCACCTTCTGCGCCGGCGCCGACCTGGGGGCCGTGGCCGAGGATGGCGCACGACGCAACCGCCTGGACTCCGAGGGCGACGGCCCCATGGGACCGAGCCGGATGCAACTGGCGAAACCGCTGATCGCCGCCATCGAGGGCCACGCGGTGGCCGGCGGCATGGAGCTGGCGCTGCTGGCGGATATGCGGGTGATGGCCGAGGACGCGGTGTTCGGCGTGTTCTGCCGGCGTTTCGGCGTGCCGTTGATCGATGGTGGCACCGTGCGCCTGCCGCGCATCGTCGGCCAGGGCCGGGCGATGGACCTGATCCTCACCGGCCGTCCGGTCAAGGCCCAGGAAGCGCTGGCCATGGGCCTGGCGAACCGGGTCGTGGCCAAGGGCGAAGCCCGCGCTGCAGCCGAGGAACTGGCCCACGCCATCGCTGCCTTCCCGCAGCGCTGCATGCTGGCGGATCGGGCCAGCGCCTATGCCCAGTGGGAACTGCCTTTCGAGGCCGCCATCGCCAATGAATTCAAGGGTGGGATGAAGGTTATCCACAGCGGCGAAACCCTGGCGGGCGCCCGGTCTTTCAAGGCGGGGCAGGGGCGGCACGGCAGCTTTGACGATTGATCGTGATGGAACACTGTGGAGGTGAATTCGTTCGCCGAGCAGGGCAAAGCCCTGCCGGCTCCAGCTTCGTCAGCGAGAAATGATCACGTAGGTCTTGCGCAGGGTTTCCTTCACATCCCACACGCCCAGGCTGTTGGCCGGCAGTAGCAGGGCGTCGCCTGCCTTGATTTCGATGGGCTCGCCGCCGTCCGGGGTGAAGGTGCAGCTGCCGTGGGTGAAGTGGCAGAACTCCTGCTCGACGATCTGCCGGCGGAAGCGGCCGGGGCTGCATTCCCAGACGCCGGTTTCCACCTGATCGGTGCGCTCCACCGAATGCACGCGGGTGTGCGGCACCGGCTCGCCGACGGGCACCGCTACCGGGGCCGGTTCAGACAGGGGAAGGTCGTGGGTGTTCTTCAGCAGGGTGGCTTTCATGTCGTTGGCTCCGCAAATGCCGGGATGTAGGAGCGAGCGTTGCTCGCGAATGGATGCAGTGAGATTTCGCGCGGACTAGCGCATCAGGCCTTCCAGCAGGCCGGCCAGTTTGAGTGCCATGGTCCGGCGCCAGGGCGCGCTGTGGGGATTGGCCAGCACCCGGTCCTCGTGGACGAAGCTGCGGATGATGGCGTTGTAGCCGATCCAGCGGCAGGGTTCCGGTTCCCAGGCGCTGAGGCGCCCCAGCGGGCCGTCGCCCAGTACCCAGGGCTGGCGGGTGAGCAGGGATTCCTTGCCGAGGATCAGGTCGGCCAGGGTGCGCCCGCCCAGGTTGCTGGCACCCACGCCCTCGCCGCCGTAGCCGCCGGATAGCGCGATGCCGTTCTTGCGGTCCACCAGCATGTGCGGACGGAAGCGTCGCGCCATGCCCAGGTTGCCGCCCCAGCTATGGGTGATGCGCACATTGCGCAGTTGCGGGAAGAGTTCGCCCAACAGGTAGCGGCGCAGGCCGACTTCGTCTTCGGTGAGCTGGAAGTCCTGTCGCAGTTTGCCGCCGAAGCGGTAGCCGCCCCGTGCGCCGAAGGCCAGGCGGTTGTCGGCGGTGCGTTGTGCATAGGTGACCTGGCGGCTGCTCTCGCTGAAGGCCTGGCCGTGTTCCAGGCCGATCTCCGCCCATTGCTCGTCGGAGAGCGGTTCGGTGCCGATCAGCAGGCTCTGCACCGGCAGCTGGTACTTGCCCAGCGGCGGCAGGCTGGCGGCGTAGCCTTCGATGGCCGGTACCACCCAGTGCGCCTTGAGTTCGCCCTGGGTAGTGCGTACCAGCCCTGGCTGCCAGTGGGTGGCGGGGCTCTGCTCGAACAATTGCACGCCCATGCGTTCCACCGCCCTGGCCAGCCCGCGCACCAGCTTGGCCGGCTGGATGGTGGCGCAGTGCGGGGTGTGGATGCCGCCGTAGGGGTTGGCCACGCGCAACTGGCCGTTCAGTTCTTCGGGGCTCAGCCAGCGGTAGTCGGCTTCGGTCAGGCCTTCGGCATAGAGGTCGGCCAACTGCTCACGCAGGCGCTTTTCCTGCTCCGGGTAGCGTGCGGCGCAATAGAGGATGCCGCCCTTGCGGAAGTGGCAGTCGATTTCTTCGCGCTGCAGCACGTCGGCCACTTCGTCGGGTATGCCATGCAGCAGGTCGAAGGACGCCTTGCGCACTTCGCTGGGCAGCGGCGCCAGGGCACGGTCCTCACCCAGCAGGTTGCCCATCAGCCAGCCGCCGTTGCGACCGCTGGCGCCAAAGCCGGCGAACTCCGACTCGACGATGGCGATCTTCAGCCCGGGAGCCTGGCGCTTGAGGTAATAGGCCGTCCACAACCCGGTGTAGCCGGCGCCGATGATCGCCACGTCCACCACCAGCGAACCGGACAGCGCCGGTCGCAGCTTGAGGTCTTCGTCGAGCGTGTCCATCCACAGGCTGATCGAGCGCCAGTTCGGCATAGGCAGGTCCCCGTTGGCAGGTTGTTGTGGCTGGCAAGGCTAGAGCCTGGCCGGGGACTTGTCGTGTGCGCGGGCACGCTGGGAATGAAGTACTGGGACTTGTCGGTAGGGCGCGCTGCGCGCACCAGCGTCACCGTGCAGGAATTGAACCCCGCCAGTGCGCACGGCGCACCCTGCGGTCAGGTCGGCAACTGCTTGAGATAAGCCTTGGGCGACAGCCCCGTGTGTTGGCGGAAGCAGCGGTAGAAGGCGGAGAGCGAATTGAAACCGGCGGTGAAGGCCAGCTCGTCGATGCGCACCGGCGGCACGGCGATTTCCAGCAGCTTGAGCAGGTGCTGCAGGCGCGCGTGGTTGACGTACTGGTAGAAGCTCTGGCCGAGCATCTGGTTCAGCAGGTAGGAAATCTGGTTGCGGGTATAGCCGGTGGCGCTGGCCACCTGGTGCAGGTCCAGCGCCGGATCGAGGTAGGGCTGGGAACGCTGGAAGTATTCCTCGATGTCCCGCGCCAGCAGGCCGAGCTGGCGTGCCGACAGTCCGAGGCGGCTGGCTGCCGGCCGTTGCGACGGGGTTTTGCTGGACTGGGACGCAGGCTGCACCAGCAGAGCGTATTCGTTGATCCGCCAGATCAGCCCGTCGCGCACGGTGATGGCTTCGCTGGCGCGGAAGGTGCCGCCGCCGGCGACGCTGATGGCGTACTGGATGAAGGCGGTGTCGCCGTCGATGCGGATGCGGTCGTTGTGTTCGAGGAAGTCCTCGGGGCTGCTGGGCATGGTGGCGCGGACATAGTCCGCCAGCTCTTCGCGGTGCATGCAGCGGTTCTGGAAGAAGTCGTTGTATTCCACGTCGGGGTGGTAGAGCGCCAGAACGGCCTCGATGTCGCGGGCTTTCCAGCTCAAGTGGTAGCGCATCACCACGTCACGGGTGGCGGCGGTCTGGGGGGCGGGGGCTTGGTCGTGCGAACTCATGGGGCGGTCACGGCGGGAGGAATGTCAAAGCATGCCCGAGCCGCCGGGGCGCCATCAATGCAGCGGCTGCACATGCCCCAGCCGGCGCAGGCGCTGGGCCAGTTGCAGGTGCTGGGCCGGGTTGTCGCAGAGCAGCAGGGCGCGCTCCAGGTCGTAGCGCTCCGCCTGGGGGCAATCCAGGCGCTGGTAGATATCGGCACGCGCCAGGTGGTCGTGCATGGTCGGCGGGCCGAGCAGCAGCACGCGCTCGGCATCCTTCAGCGCGGCGAGGAACTCGCCCGCCTCCTGGTGGAGCATGCGCAGGTTGCGAGATAGGCGCTGGAGCATTTCCTTCGCGCTGGCCGTCTGCAGGTGGGCTGCCTGGAGCTCGGCCTGCGGGCCCTGGACACGCGCCAGCAGGTCGCGGCAATCGCGGGTGTACAGGCGACGGCCGCTGCTCGGGTCGAGCAGGTGGTCGGCACCGGGCACGCGCAGCAGGAAGTGGCCGGGAAAACCCACCCCGGCCAGGGGAATGCCCAGGCGTGCGGCCAGTTCCAGGGCGATCAGCGCCAGCGACAGCGGCTGTCCCCGGCGCCGGGTGAGCACCTCGGGCAGCAGCGCGGCACGCGGGCGCAGGGGCGTGTCGTCGTCCTCGTGGAAGTCCAGCTCGTTCAGCCGACGCAGCAGCGGCTGGGCCAGTTCGGCCGGCGCCAGGTTCGGCAGGCCGGCCGCCACCAGCTGGAGCAGGCCACCGAATTCGCGCAGCACCCGTTCCGGGTCCAGGCGCGGATTGTGTTCGGCGGCGATCCACAGGGCCGCCTCCAGCATCGCCGGAGGCTCGCGTTCGAGGCAGGCTAGACAGCGTTGGCGCGGGTCCATGGGTATCTCCGAGAGGTTGTTTCCTTGTAGCCAACTGGTTGATTTTCGTCCAGTAGTGGCACGAACGACGGTTATCTCGGCGCTCCGGCTTATGTCCGGATGCAAGGGGGCGGATGGCGCAGGCCGACCTATACTGGCCCTAAAGTCAGGAAGGGAGACCGCCATGTTCGCCATGATGGAAACCGCCCGGCTGGAGGCGTTGCACCTCGCCAACGACCCCGCCACCGGACTCAAGGCCATCATCGCCATCCACAACACCCGCCTCGGTCCAGCCTTGGGCGGGTGCCGTTATCTCGCCTACCCCGATGATGAAAGCGCCATCCGCGATGCCATCCGCCTCGCCCAGGGTATGAGCTACAAGGCCGCCCTGGCCGGCCTCGACCAAGGGGGCGGCAAGGCGGTGATCATCCGCCCGGCCCACGTGAATGATCGCGCATCGCTGTTCGAAGCCTTCGGCCGCATGATCGAGTCCCTCAATGGCCGTTACATCACCGCGGTGGACAGCGGCACCTCCAGCGCCGACATGGACTGCATCGCTCAGCAGACCCGCCACGTCACCAGCACCACGGCGGCCGGCGATCCTTCGCCGCACACCGCCCTCGGCGTCTTCGCCGGCATCCGTGCCACCGCCCATGCGCGCCTCGGCAGCGACGACCTCGAAGGCTTGCGCATCGCCGTGCAGGGCCTCGGCCACGTGGGCTATGCCCTGGCCGAACAGCTCCATGCGGTCGGTGCCGAGCTGCTGGTCAGCGACCTGGACAGCGGCCGCGTGCAGTTGGCCATCGAGCAATTGGGCGCCCAACCGGTGGCCGCCGATGCCTTCCTCACCACGCCCTGCGACATCCTCGCGCCTTGCGGCCTGGGCGGTGTACTCAACGCCCAGACGGTGGGTCAGTTGCGGTGCGCAGCGGTGGCTGGCGCGGCCAACAATCAGCTCGCCAGCCCCGAGATCGCCGACGAGATGGAAGCACGCGGCATCCTCTATGCGCCGGACTACGTGATCAATTCCGGCGGGCTCATCTACGTCGCCCTCAAGCACAAGGGCGAGACGCTGCCGGCGATCACCGCGCACCTGTCGCGGATCCACCAGCGGCTCACCGAGATTTACGCGCACGCCCAGGCCGACAAGCGATCCCCGGCGCGGGTCGCCGACGCCCTGGCCGAGCGCCTGCTGTTCGGCTGAACGGCCGCCAACCAGCGGCCCGGCCCGTTAGCTCCCGGAGCCACAAGCCCCGGGCACTGCACAGGCACTCAAAAGGTGTAAGGAGCGAAGCCATGTCCAATCGGATCGATTTGCCCTATACGCGCTTCCTCGACCCCGAGGGACGGCTGGTCGGCGAACTGCCAGCCTGGGCCGACGATTTCAACCTGCTCACCGACCTCTATCGCCGCATGGTGCTGACCCGCCTCTTCGACCAGAAGGCGGTAGCCCTGCAACGCACCGGACGCATCGGCACCTACGCCCCGACCCTGGGCCAGGAAGCCATAGGCGTCGCCATCGGCAGCCTGATGCGCGGTGAGGATGTGCTGGTGCCCTATTACCGCGACACGGCCGTGCAGTTGATGCGCGGCGTGCGCATGGAGGAAATCCTGCTCTACTGGGGCGGCGACGAACGCGGCAGCGACTTCCAGGACCCGCGCTCGAAAGAGGATTTCCCCATCTGCGTGCCCATCGCCACCCAGGCGCTGCATGCCTGTGGCGTGGCCTCGGCGATCAAGATCCGTGGGCAGCACCGCGCGGTGGTCACCACCTGCGGCGACGGCGCCACCAGCAAGGGTGACTTTCTCGAAGCCCTCAATGTGGCCGGTGCCTGGCAGTTGCCGGTGGTCTTCGTGGTGAACAACAACCAGTGGGCCATCTCGGTGCCCCGGCGCATCCAGAGCGGCGCACCCACCCTCGCGCAAAAGGCCACTGGCGCCGGCTTCCACGGCGAACAAGTGGACGGCAACGACGTGCTGGCCGTCTATGACCGCGTGCGATGGGCGCTGGACCGTACCCGCCACGGCAAGGGACCAGTCCTGCTGGAATGCCTCAGCTACCGCTTGGGCGATCACACCACCGCCGACGACGCCACCCGTTACCGCAGCGCCGAGGAGGTCAAGGCGGCCTGGCAGGAAGAACCCATCAAGCGCATGCAGGCCTTCCTCGCCGCCAACCGGGTCTGGGACGAAGGGCGCGAGCAGGCGTTGATCGCCGACTGCCAACGGCAAGTGCAGGCGGCTGTGGATAATTTCGAATCCGCCGGAATCCAGCCAGTGGAAGCGGTGCTCGACCACGTCTACGCACGTTGGCCCGCGGCCCTGGGTGAGCAACGCGAAATGCTGATGGAACGGGTTGCCCGGCGTGAGCAAGGAGGTAGTCATGACTAACCTCAACGCCACCACTGAAAAACGCGCCCTGCTGGAAGCCGTGAACCTGGCCCTGCACCGCGCCATGCAGGAAGACGAGAACGTTGTGGTTCTCGGTGAGGATGTGGGCGTCAACGGCGGCGTGTTCCGCGCCACCCTCGGCCTGCGTGATCGCTTCGGCTTCAAGCGGGTGATCGACACACCGCTGGCGGAAACCATGATCGGGGGCCTTGCCGTGGGCATGGCCGCCCAGGGCCTGAAGCCGGTGATGGAAATCCAGTTCCTCGGCTTCATCTACGCGGCCATGGAACACCTGGTGTCCCACGCCAGCCGCATCCGCTGCCGCACCCGTGGCCGGCTCACCTGCCCGATGGTGCTGCGCAGCCCCATGGGCGCCGGCATCCGCGCGCCGGAGCACCACAGCGAAAGCACCGAAGCGCTGTTCGCCCACATACCCGGCCTGCGGGTGGTGATCCCGTCCTCGCCGGCACGGGCCTACGGCCTGCTGCTGGCGGCCATCGACGACCCGGACCCGGTGATCTTCCTCGAACCCACGCGACTCTACCGGATGAACCCGCAACCGATCATCGACGACGGCAGGCGCCTGCCGCTGGACAGCTGCTTCACCCTGCGCGAAGGCTCGGACATCACCCTCGTCAGCTGGGGCGCCAGCGTCCACGAAACCTTGCAAGCCGCCGCGAAGCTGGAGGAGCAGGGCGTCTCCGCCGAAGTGATAGACGTGGCCAGCATCAAGCCCCTGGACCTCGACACCCTGGAGGCGTCGGTGCGCAAGACCGGCCGCTGCGTGATCGTCCACGAGGCGCCGCGCAGTTGCGGGGTTGGCGCGGAGATCGCGGCCAGCCTTTACGAGCGCGCTCTGCTCGACCTGCAGGCGCCCATCCAGCGGGTCACCGCGCCGGATATTCCACCGCCGCTGTATCGCCTGGAGCAGCTCTACATCCCCAGCCCGGAAGACATTCTTGCGGCCTGTGATCTGGTGCTGAACTACGCCTGAGACGAGGAGCGCACGATGAAATACTTCAAACTGCCCGACCTGGGCGAAGGTCTGCAGGAAGCCGAGATCGTCCAGTGGCACGTGAAGGTGGGGGACAGCGTCAAGGCCGACCAACTGCTCGTCTCGGTGGAAACCGCCAAGGCGCTTGTGGATATCCCGGCACCCCATGACGGCGTGGTGGCCAGGACATTCGGCAAGGAGGGCGACATTCTCCACGTCGGCGAGCCGTTGTTGGGTTATGAGGGCGAGGACGCCGACGCTGGCACCGTGGTCGGTCGTCTTGAAGGCGGAGGCAATGCCCAGGCCGACAGCTTCTTCGTCGGCGCCGCGCCATCTACCCGCGAACACCTGGCGCCACGCGCCACCCCAGCGGTACGCCAGCTCGCCCGCCAACTGGGCGTTGAGCTTGCCGCCCTGGCCGGCTCCGGCCCCGACGGCCTGGTGACGCGCACGGATGTGGAGCAGGCCGCCCAAAGCGCCCGCGACAGCTTCGGCGGCGAGCGCCTGCGGGGCGTGCGCCGCAGCATGGCGATCAACATGGCGCGATCCCATGCCGAGGTGGTGCCGGTGACCCTCTTCGGCGACGCCGACCTGCACCGCTGGCCGGAAGCCCGCGACCCGCTGATCCGCCTGGGCAAGGCCATCGCCGCCGCCTGCGAGGTGGAACCCATCCTCAACAGCTGGTTCGACGGCCGAGCCCTGTCCATCCGCCAGCACGACGAGCTCGACCTCGGCATTGCCGTCGACACGCAGGACGGGCTCTTCGTGCCGGTGTTGCGCAATGTCGGTGGGCGCAGTGCCGAGGACCTGAAGGAAGGCATGGCGCGGCTGCGGGCCGACGTGAAGGCGCGCTCGATTCCACCGCAGGAAATGATGGGTGCGACCATCACCCTGTCCAACTTCGGCACCCTGTTCGGCCGCTATGCGAACCCCGTGGTGGTTCCGCCCCAGGTGGCGATCATCGGGGCGGGCGGTATTCGCGATGAGGTGGTGGCCTGGCAAGGCAAGGTGGAAATCCACCCGGTGCTGCCGCTGTCGCTGACCTTCGACCACCGGGCGGTGACCGGGGGCGAAGCGGCGCGGTTCCTGAAAGCGCTGGTGCAGGCGCTGGAGCAGCCGTAGGGCAGGGCTGTGCCCTGCTTGGCGAATGAATTCGCCCCTACAGGAAAAAGCACGGCCAATCTCTGGCACGGCCAGCCCCCCTCTCCCTCTGGGAGAGGGTTGGGGTGAGGGCTGTGTCAGGTCCGCTCGGCGCCCACCTATTTCGCCAATGAATTCGCCCCCACAAGTCACCTCGGCCCACCCCTTGCCGAACCGGCAACCGGCAGCTATTGCTGTCTGCCTGGAACCGGCAGGAGGCCCTCGATGATCGAATCACCCTGGCAGGGCGCGCTATGGATGGCCCGCGACTTCTGCCTGCTCGATGGCGTTGCAGGCAGCGCGCGTCCCCACGCCCACTACGCCCATCAGGCGCTATTGGCCAAGGCCACGCCATTGCGCCTGACCCTGGAGGGTGAACCATGTGGCGGGCGTTTCCTGCTGGTGGAGTCGATGCGCGCCCATGCCATCGAGGACCCCAGCCAGGACGTGGTCGCCGTCTATGCGGAACCCCTGGCCTTCAGTCCGGCGACCTTGCGCCAGATGCTCGCGGATGCCCCAGCAGACCTTGAAGCGCTGGCGGGCTTGCTGCTGGCCGCGCCCCGGCAACGATTGGACCTGCGCATCGCCAAGGCGCTGGCGACGGTGGATGCCTTGCTGGAGGAAAAGGTCAGCGCGGCGGCGCTGGCGCAACGGGCCTGCCTGTCGCTGAGCCAGCTGGAAAGACTGTTCAGCGACCAGGTGGGGCTCTCGGTGCGGCGCCTGGTGCTCTGGCGCCGCCTGCGCCTGGCGCTGCGCCTGGCCCTGGAAGGCGAGTCACTGACCCGTGCCGCCCTGGACGCCGGCTTCGCCGATGCCGCGCATTTCTCGCGCACCATGCGCGCCACCTTCGGCATCCGCGCCGACCGCAACCTGGCGCGGCTGAAGCTGCAACTCATCGGTTAGGCACGACGCAATCCGGCCGGTGCTTCCGGGCTGGCTCCGTGGGGCTGGTGGCGGAAAGGCTCGAGCATCTGGGCCAGGTAATCGCGGGGATAGTCCGGACGGCTGCCGATACCGAGGTCATCGACGCCCATGCGGTAGTCGCTGTGGAAGGCGGTGCCCAGCAGGCGGTCCCAGAAGCTGAAGAACAGGGCGAAGTTCACGTCTCCGGCGCGGCCGTACTTCATGTGGTGGAAGCGGTGCACCGGCGCCCAGGCAAACAGGTGCCGCAGCGGGCCGACGCGCATGTCCACATTGCTGTGTTGCAAGAGCAGTTGCAGGGCGATGGCGAAGGCGAGCAAGGCCGCGACCTGCACCGACATTCCTATCACCAGCAAAGGCGCGGTGCCGGCCAGGGCTTCGACGGCCTGATGCAGCGGGTGCTTCATCAGGCCATTGAACCCGTACATGCGCTGCACGCTGTGGTGCACGGCGTGCAGGCGCCAGAGCGGTTCCAGGCGGTGGCTGAGGTAATGCATCAGCGTGACGCCGAGGTCGGCGACCAGGACGGCCAGCAGCAACTGGAGCGGCAAAGGCCAGTGGTGGGGCCAGACGCCGGCATTCGGTATCCAGGCGGCTGCCAGCGGAATGGCCGCGATGCCGAGCAGGTTGAGGGTTTCGTTGACCAGCGCATGCAGGCCGTCGCGCAGCCGGTCTCCTCGTGGCCGGTTCCATTGCGGCTCGTAGGGCAGCCAGGCTTCGGCAAGGAAGGCCAGGGCAATGGCCGGCAGCAGCAGGGCGACAAGCCAGTAGGCCGGATGCAGGGCGGTTATCCACAGCGCGGCAGCGAGAAAGCCGAAGAGAAACAACGGCGCATAGAGGCAGGCGAAGAGTGAACGCATGGGAGGGCTCCTTGTTCGGGGCCTTCAGCATCGCGTCCTGTGCTCGTCGGGGATTGAACAAACCGCGCAAGTTGGACCGGGCGATTGCCCTTGTGCGGCAATCGCCTGGCCCGTTTTCATGCGGCTCGGTTACCGACGCTGAACACCAGCATCAGCCCCGCCAGTATCCCGCCCATCCCGGCCATGCCCAGGGGCGCCAGGGCATTGCCGAGGAAGAGGTAATCCATCCCCGCCGTCACCACAGGCACCAGGTAGAACAGGCTGGTGACGTTCACCAGGTTGCCCGCCTGCATCAGCCGGTAGAGCAGCAACTGCGCCAGCACGGAGATCACCAGCGCCAGCCACAGCAGGGGAATGGCGAAGTCGAGGGTCGCTTCGAAGTGGAAGGGCTTGTAGGGCACCAGCAGCAGGCAGGCCAGCAGGCTGGCGCCGTACTGCACCGGCAGGACCTGCATGGGCGATTGCTTGAAGCCTTTTTGCAGGATGGCGCCGAAGGTCATGCTGCCCAGCGAGGCGAAGGCGTAGACCAGCCCGAGGGTGGAGACCTGCGCCCGGCCGATGCTTTGCCACACCAGCAGCACCAGTCCACCCAGTGCGATGGCCAGGCCTAGCAGACGCGCCAGGGAGAAGCGCCGTTCCAGCACCAGCAGCGTGAGGATCGGCTGCACCCCGAGCAGGGCAGCGAGCACGCCGGGAGTGATGCCGTTATCCAGCGCCAGCAGGTAGCAGATGGTGTAGCCGCCAATCAGCAACAGGCCGACGCCCGCCACCTTCAACCGGCTGCCCGGTTGCGGCAGGGCCTGGCCGCGCCAGCCGCAGACCAGCAGCAAGGTGGCGAAGGCGAGGGCGAAGCGCAGGGTGAGGAAGGCAAAGGGCGAGGCGTGGTCCAGGCCCAGGCGCGCGAAGATCGCGCCGCTGCTCCAGAGCAGCACGAAGAGTGAAGTCGAGGCGAAAGCGCCCCAGACGGATTTGTCCAACGTCATGAATGTTCACCTGTCAGTGAGCAGCAACAGGCTCCGGCGCGCGCGAACGCCGACCGAAAGTGGTCAGGACCGGAGCGGTATCAGTGGCTGGTGATCAGCCGAGCAGCGCGTACGGGGGCGGCGGCGGAAAGCCGGCCCGCACGGCAGGCGGCGGTGCGACAGGTGGGGACATCGGCGACAGGCAGGCGCGAACGCGCGCACCGACGGGGTCGGTGATCATCGCGGAATGGGCGCTTGCGTTGGGCATCTGGGATTCGCCGAAGGAGATGGGCCCCGGAAGGGGGACTTGGCGAAATTAGACCGGGTTTGGCCGGACGTCAATCGGGAAAACATGTGATGCAGGAGGGGAACTGCCTGGGCCCAGCTGATTGGTGCATCTGCTCCTGAAAGACCAATTCCCCGCCGCATCGCATCAGGAGTTACTCGTCACATCCGGCGCGAGTCACCCCTCTCCTCTTCAGGGAGAGGGGCCGGGGGAGCGGGCGGATCACTCGCCGGGCAGTTCCAGCTCGGTCAAGGCGTCGGGCTGATTCTTGAAGGCGCGGGCGAAGGTATCGCGATGCTTGGCCATGAAGATGCCGATGTCCTCCACCTGCTGTTCGCTCAGGGACGGCACCGCCTTTTGCAGGACCTCGGCCAGGGACTCGGCCAGTTCGAGCATCTTGTCGTAACGGTCGGCTTCGGCCTTATCCATGAACAGGCGCTCCGGATCGCGGCTGCTGCGGTACACCACTTCGACGGCCATTCATCACCCCTCACCTTCATTGGTTGGAAAATACTGGATGTGCGTACAGTATTCGGAATGATGGCAAATGGAAATAGCCCGTAGGAAATTTCCATTTGCCGGCCTGCCTCAGCGATCGCTGCGAATCGGGCCGAATTCCGCTGGAACCCAAGCATAGCCCTTGCCTTCGCCTTCGCTACGGACGTGGCCGAGGCCGGGGAACGGCAGGTGCGCGCCGGCTACCCAGAGCTTGTCCTTCGCGGCAGCGGCAAACACCTGCTTGCGGCTGGCGATGGCCTTGGTGTTATCCACATCGAACTCGATGGCGATGTCCGGGTTGGCGAACTGGGTGGCATGGCTGTGCACCACGTCGCCCCAGACCAGCAGTTCCTGGCCGTTGGAGCTGAACCGGTAGCCGGTATGGCCGGGGGTATGGCCGGGAGAGGGCGCGGAGCTGACGCCTTCCACCAGGGCATCGCCCGCGCTGTAGGTCTTCAGCTTGCCGGCTGCCTTGTAGGGTGCCACGGCCTTCTGCGCCATTTCGAAGAAGGCTTTCGAGTCGGCCGGAGCCTTGGCCGCTACCTCGGGGTTCAACCAGAAGCCGGCTTCATCCCGGGTGACGAACACCGTGGCGTTGGCGAAGGCCGGTTTGCCCTCGGCGTCCAACAGGCCGCAGGCGTGGTCCGGGTGCAGGTGGGTAAGCAGCACGCTGTCCACTTGCTCCGGTTGGTAACCGGCGGCCTTGAGGTTGCCGAGGATGCCGCCGAGGGTGGGGCCGAAGCACTTCGACGAGCCGGTATCCACCAGCACCAACTGCTTGCCGGTGTTGACCAGATAGGCGTTGACCGCAGTCTGCACGCCCTTGCTGGACTCGATGAACATGCGCGCCAGCAGGCTCTGGATATCTTCCGCGCTGGCGCCCTTGAGCAGGTTGGTGCCGAGGTCCACGTAGCCGTCGTAGAGCGCGGTGACTTCCAGATCGCCCACGGCCATGCGGTAGAAGCCGGGAACCTGGGTCTGTTGCTTGGCCACTGGCGCGGCCTGGGCGGTGATGGGCGCGGCGAACGGCAGGGCCAGGGCGAGGGCAGCGAAAAGGACGTGGCGAGGGTGAAGCGGGCGGCTCATGACGAAGCTCCATTTCGGGATGAGCGGTGTTTATGCGGGGTGAGCGCCGGTGATGTCCAGTACGCAGTTTTTCCTGCGTGACGCACCTGGCGGTAAGGGCTGCGACAACCTGCCTCGTGGCGCAGGCGATAGGGCGGCCTCCATCCTGCATAACCCCAATGTCACCTTTCCCCGTCACCATCGGGGTCGTCGTCGCAAGGAGCTGTATCGTGAAAATCAACTGGGCTGAACGAACGCGCGAAAACGTGCATGGCCTGGCCGAGTCGCTGGGAAATCTCCTGGTGGAGAGCTTCCACTACCTGGCGCTGTTCGCCATCGGCGGGATCACCGCCTGGGCTGCCGTGGTGGCTTTCCTGGGGATGGTGGACAAGGGGCACGCCACGGTCGATGACATCCTGCTGCTGTTCATCTACCTCGAATTGGGCGCCATGGTCGGCATCTACTTCAAGACCAACCACATGCCGGTGCGCTTCCTGATCTACGTGGCAATCACCGCGCTGACCCGCCTGCTGATTTCCGATGTCTCGCACCATCACCGCCCGGACCTGGGGGCGGTCTTCGTGTCCGGCGCCATCCTGTTGCTGGCGCTCGCCATTCTGGTGGTGCGTTATGCCTCCTCTCGCTTCCCTTCGGTACAGACCGACGCCCCGCCGCGTCGTCGCAACCTGGCGCGCCGGGTCGAGGTGGACGAGGAAGCCTGACCCCGTGCACAGATAGCGTGCGTCAGATGCGCGCTATCTGTGCAACGTTCACCTGCCCGGTGCGCACCGGCGCCACATGACCGCCGGTCATGCTGGTGAGCAGTTCCCCCACCTTGTTCCCGCTCTCGATGGCGATCCCCAGGCGAACGCTTTCGATCACCCGCTTCAGCCGGACCGGATCATTGCGCTGGGCCGCGCTGATCATGCGCCGCGCCACCACGCCTTGTTCGTTGGTAAGGGTCAGCAGGATGCCGCCGTCCGGGCTGACGAGGCTGAGGTTGACCCGGAATTCGGCCTGGAACGCGTCGGTGAGAATCTGGAATGGGTTGTACATGGCCTGTCACCTGGTTGGTCGAGCGATGAGTCGATGGACGCCCGGAGCGCTGCAAAGTTCGAACCGCCAGGACCGGTGGTAGGGATGTGTTCCGACCAGGTGTCGCGGATAGCCGGATCGGGGTCGTTCCTTGTGGGGTGATATAAATTGTCAGTTGCAATTCAAGATCGGATGTAAATAATTCTCAAGTTTATTTCTGAAAATTCCTCTGCCCCTGCCGGAATGCGCTCCGGCAGGGCGCGCCCTCGAGCAAGGTAGCAACGTGAGCAAAGCCAAGACCTCTTCGCGCTGGGACGTGACCGCGCGGGTGCTGGCGGCAATTCTCGGCGGCTACGCCTCGGCCTACGCGGCTACGGCGTTCCTGTCGGTCTATTTGCCGCTGGTGCGCAGCGACCGTGTGGTATTCGCCAGCCTGTCCTGCTTCGCCGTTTACACCCTCGCCATCATCTATGCGATTGCCGCGCGCTCGGCCCTTCGGGCCTGGCTGGTGCTGATCGGGGCAACCGCCCTGATGGCGCTGGCGGCCTACCTCCCCAGCGACTTCGGAGTACGCCCATGAGCCTGCGCCAATCCATGGCCGGACTGCACACCTGGGGCGGACTGCTGCCGTCCTGGCTGTTGTTCGTGATCTTCTTCGCCGGCAGCATCGCCTGCTTCGACAAGGAACTGGAGCGCTGGATGCGTCCCGCGCTGCATGAGCCCTCCAGCCTCGCCGTGACTGTCGACCAGGTGCGCGACGCGATGCTGGCCAAGGCGCCGGACGCCCACGCCATCTGGATTCGTCCGCCGAGTAAGCGCGAACCCTTCTACTGGGCCGGTTACGAGCCGGCCGACGAAAGCGAGTTCGTACGTTTTGCCCTTGACCCCGCCACCGGCGAGGCGATGCCGGAAACCGTCGGCGGATTGTTCTTCTTCACCCTGCACTACGACCTCAACGCCGGGATGGTCGGCATGTACATCGTGGCCATCGCCGCCATGTTCATGCTGGTGGCGCTGATCAGCGGCATCATCATCCACCGCCGCATCTTCAAGGACTTCTTCACCCTGCGCCCGGACGCCAACGGCCAGCGCGCCTGGCTCGATGCGCACAACCTGTTCGGCGTGGTGGGGCTGCCGTTCCACCTGCTCATCGCCTACACGGGCCTGGCCATCTTCGTGGTGTTCTACATGCCCGCCGGCATCCAGCGCGCCTACGACGGCGATGCCGAGGCGTTCTTCCACGACGTGATGGGCGCTTATTCGCGCGAAGACGTGAAGCAGCCGGCGCCGCCGCCGATGTCCCTCGACAGCCTGGTGGCTGATGCCCACCGTCGTTGGGGCGGTAACGAGACGGGCTGGATCAGCGTGCATCATCCAGGCGATGCCGCTGCCGTGGTGGATATCCGCCGCTACGACCGGTCCGGCATCGTCGACTTCCAGTGGACCCTGTCCTACGACGCCGCCAGCGGTGAGCTGCTCCAGGAACAGAAACCCTACAGCCCCGGCTACCAGAGCTATGCCTGGCTGACCAACCTGCACATGGCACAGTTCGGCGGCCAGATCGTCCGCGCCCTCTACCTGCTACTCGGTCTGATGGGCTGCGCAATGCTGGTGGCCGGCCTGCAGGTCTGGCTTCGCAAGCGCGAAGCACGCGGCGGCTACGGCATCGGCCTGGTGCGCGCACTGAATGGTGCAGTGGTCGGTGGCCTGCCAGTGGCCAGCCTCGGCCTGCTCTATGGCAATCGCCTGCTGCCGGCTGGCATGGCCGAGCGCGCCAGTGCCGAAACCTGGCTATTCGTCGGCGTCTGGCTGCTGGTGGCGGCCTGGGCCGTGCTGCGCCGACACAGCGGCAAGGTCGCCCGCGACGTGCTGGCCGTGGTGGCCGTCCTGGCTTTCGGCCTGCCGCTGCTCAATGCGGCGCTCACGCCCCAGGGCAGCCTGTTGGCCACCCTGGTACGCGGTGATTGGGACATGGCCGGCATCGACCTCGTGCTGCTTGCGGCCGGCGTGCTCTGCGGCTTGCTGGCCTGGCGCCGTTCGCAACCGCAGGTGGTGAAAGCACCGCGTGTCCGCCGTCGCTTGTTAGAGGAGAGCGCCTGATGCTGGTCCTGAGCTTTGCCTTCTGCTACCTCGCCATGACCGGTCTTGCCCTGGCGATGTCGCGCCAGCACAAACTGGTATTCAGCGGCGCCCCGAGTGAATCCCGCAGCCGCCTGCTGCAGATAGGTGCGGTGCTTGCCATGCTCGTCGGCCTGGTCCTGGCCATTGCCGAACTGGGCGGAGAAATCGGCGGCGTGATCTGGCTCTGCCAACTGATGCTCGCCGGTCTGCTGCTGGTTGCACTGCTGGCCTGGCAGGCTCGCTGGGTGCTGCCGCTGGTGGCCCTGTTGCCGCTGGGAGGCGGCGTGCTGGCTCTGGTCTGAACCGTCCGACTGGAGCCGATATCGCGGGATACCGGCAGGCGTAAACTGGTCCTGGCGGTGCCCTGCATCACCGTCAGGAGGTGTTCCATGCGACCCACGCTGCCCCTCATCGTGCTGGCCCTGCTGATCCTGTCTCCGTCCGTTCTGGCATCCTCCACCGAGGTCAGCTTCAGCGATCCGGACAAGTACAGCGACGCGCGCCTGTACCGTGATTACGGCCGTGGCGCAGACGACTTCGTGCTGAAGGACCTCAAGGCGCACATCGAGAAGCTCGGCGAGCGCTACCTGCAACCCGGGCAGACGCTCAAGGTGGACGTCCGCGACATCGACCTGGCCGGCCAGTATGAACCCTGGCGGGTGAACTTCCAGGATGTACGCTTCATGCGCGAAGTGACCTGGCCCCGGATCAAGCTGCACTACAGCCTTGAGCAGGACGGCAAGGTGCTGGTCAGCCGCGATGTGACGGTGATCGACCAGTCCTACCTGCAGCACGGCAACTACTACTTCAGCAACGACCGTCTGCGCTACGAGAAGACCATGCTGGATGATTGGTTCCGCTGGAACATCGGGTCGAAGGACAAGACGGTTTCGTATTGATTGGCGGGGCAGGGCGGACCTGCGGCCCGCTTGGCGAATGAATTCGCCCCTACAGGGTTGTGCCTAAGGTCGGCAGAGAGTCACCCCTCGCCCGCTTGCGGGAGAGGGGCGGGGGGTGAGGGAAATTTCAAGCCGACTCGGTGCCATTTCCTTTCGCGAATGAATTCGCTTCCCCAGGAAAGGGCAGGGCTGCGCCCTGCTTAGCGATTGAAATCGCCCCCACAAAGCCGTCGCCACAGAGGTGAGCCGATAGTCACCGCTCGCCCGCTTGCGGGAGAGGGGCCGGGGGTGAGGGAGGCCCGTTAGAACTCCACGCTGTAACTCAAACTGTAGGTACGACCACGACCGTGGTAGTCGAACAGGTCGGCGGGGATGTTGGCACTGTAGAACACCTGCGCGCGCTGGCCCCAGACGGTGGTGTAGTCCTTGTCCAGCAGGTTCTGGATGCCGAAGTTGAGGGTGCCCACCGGCAGGACCTGGCTGCCCAGCAGGTCGAAGGTCGCGTAGCCGTCGATCTTGTGGTCGTTGCCGTCGAACTGGCCGTTAGCGAGCACGTTGCCGTCGTCGGACAGGTTGAAGGTACGCACGCCTTGCAGACGCAGGCTGGTTTCGCCGTCCTGCCAGCCGACGAAGGCGGTCAGCTTGGAAGGGCTGGCGGCGGTCACGTCCTGCTTCTGCCAGCGGTCGTCGATCTTCTGCTGGGAACGGATGGCCAGGGCGCTGGTGCCCACCTGCCAGTTGTCGTTCAGCCAGTAGTTGGCCTGGCCTTCCAGGCCGTAGTTGCGCTTCTTGTTGTCCAGTTGCTCCACCAGCAGGGTGGTGCGGTTGTAGGTGATGCTCTTGTCGGACCACGCATAGAAGGCCGCCAACTGGGCATCCAGGCTGCCGTCGTAATGGCGCCAGCCGAGTTCCACCTGCTTGGTCTTGATGCCGTCCAGGGCCGAGTCCTTCACGTTCACGCCCTTCTGCAGCACCCAGCGGCCGTTGACCGGGGCGGCGGAGTAGGTGCCCTGGCCGTAGTACTTGGCCGGGTCCGGCAGCTCGAAACCTTCGGAGTAGTTGGCCCAGAGCTGCTGCGCCTTGTTCAGCTTGTAGACGGCGCCGAAGTTGTAGACGTCGACCTGATAGTCCTTCTCGCCGCCGGGGATGGCGTCGGCGCTGGTGCCGTTGCCCTTGCTGATCTGGATCTGCTGGGCTGCCGCGACGAAATCGCCGACATCGTTGTTGGTGCGCTGGCGACGCACGCCGCCGGACAGGGTGAGGTCGTCGGTGGCGCGCCAGCTGCCCTGGGCGAACAGCGAGTTGCTGTCGGTGTCGATGCCCGGATAGCGGCCGACCTTGGCGTATTCGTCGGCCACCAGGCCGCCGGTCTGGGCGGCGGTGCTGAGGTCGAACAGGGCCTGGTCGGAGTCGAAGCTTTCACGCTCGATGTCGGCGCCGTAGGTCAGGGTGAAACGGTCCCACTCCTTTACCAGCACGGCCTTCAACCCGTAGTAGTCGGTGTCCTGCTGAGAAGCGGAGTAGTAGGAGCGAGCCGGGTTGATGGCGCCGGTGCCGGTGAAGCTGATGCTCGGGTAGGGCTGGAAGGCCATCTCTTCGCTGCGGTAGTAGGCCTGCAGGTAGAGGTCGTGGCCAAGCACTTCGGGGGCGTGGTAGGTGGCGTTGAACTGGGTGCGCTCGGTGCGCGGCTCGCGGTCGAAGCTGGCGCCGCCTTCGATCTCGAAGGGTTCCAGGCCGCGCAGGCCAGCGAAGTTGCGGCCGAGGTCGACGCCCTTGTCGCCGTCATAGCCGGAGTCGTACCAATGGGCGCCGAGGCTCAGGCTGTGGCCATTGGCGAAGGCGAAGTCGAGGCTGCCCATGACGTCCACCGACTGGTTGTACTGCAGGTCGGTCTGGGTGATGTCGAGCATTACCTGGTCGCCGCTGCCGTCATAGGCGGCGCCGTTCTTCTGGTAGGCCACCGAGGCGCGGCCCTTGATCTGCTCGCTGCCACCGCTGACGGACTGGGCTGCACGCCAGTCGTGGTCCTGGCTGGTCTCGAAGCCGCTGCGCAGGCCCACTTCGCTGTTGAAGCGCGCCGGTCCCGCCTCGCCCTTCTTGGTGACGATGTTGATGATGCCGCCGGTGGCGCCGCCGCCGTACACCGCGCTGGCGCCGGAGAGCACTTCGATGCGCTCGATGTTGAACGGGTCGATGGAGTCGAACTGGCGGCTGATGCCCCGGGAGCTGTTCAGTGATACGCCGTCGATCATCACCAGGGCGCTGCGGCCGCGCATGTTCTGGCCGAAGTTGGTGCGCCCCTGGGGGCCGACGTCGAGACCGGGGATCAGTTGGCCCAGGGCTTCCTTGAAGGGTACGCCAGCCTTGGTCTGCTCCTGCAGCTGCGGCGCGTCGATGATCCACACGGTGCCCGGCAGCTCGCTGATGCTGGTGGGCGCGCGGGAGCCGACCACCACCTGGCGGTCCACTTCGATGGCGGCGCCGGAGGATTGCAGGCTGTAGCCGCCGTCCTGGGCCACGGCGTGCAGGCCACTGCCGGCCAGCAACTGGTTCAGGCCCTCGTCGACGCCGTACTGGCCGTGCAGGCCCTGGGTCTGGCGGCCGGCGGTCAGCTCGGGGCTGAAGGACAGCAGCACGCCGGCTTCACGGCCGAACTGGTTGAGCGCGGCTTCCAGCGGGCCTGCCGGGATGTCGAAGGCCTGACGCTGGCTTTCTGCACCGATTTCCAGGCTGGCGGCAACGGCTGCGCAGGGCAGGGCGGCAGCCAGGCTGAGGCCGAGCAGCAGCGGCTGCATGGCACGGACCAGGGGCTTGCGGGCAAAGCGATGGAGGCAGGGCGGATACTGCATGGAGGCGTCTCGACTGTGAATTGGGAAGGTCTCTGCCTGCCTTGTCACGCGAGATCGGAAAAAAGGCTCAGCTTTCGCAAGAAATTGATGGATTGGCCCCTGCGGGTGGATGTCGCTTTTCACATCCACCAACGGAGCTCGATCGGGCCTCGAACAGTGGACCGATGAAGCGTGGTCCACCCTACGAACTCGCGGTCACCCCGTGGCGCGCGGATGCACCTTGATCCAGTAGCGGGTCAGGCTGTGCACTTCCACCGGCAGCGCCTTGGGCAACAGGGCGAGGATGCGTTCGGTGTTGTCCAGCGGGTAGCTGCCGGAAATCAGCAGACCGGCCACCTGCGGGTCGCAACTGAGGTGGCCGCGTCGGTAGCGGCCGAGTTCAGCGAGGAAGTCGTCCAGGCGCATATGGCTTGCCACCAGCATTCCCTGGGTCCAGGCCAGGCTGTCTTCGCTGGCGCTTGCGGGCGGGTCGATGCGGGTGGGTGAGAGGTTGGCCTGTTGGCCGGGCATCAGCGACTGGCGCTGGCCATCGGCGAGCAGGTCGGCACTGCCATCGAACAGGCTGACGCGGCTGCTGCGTTCGAGGACGCGCACGTTCAGGCGACCGCCACGGCTTTCGATCAGGCCCTGGGGCGTGTGGATTCGCAACGGACGCGGATCGCTGACGCCGTCGAGGAGAATTTCCCCTTGACGCATCTCGATCAGCCGCTGTCCCGCATCGAAGCGGATATCCACCGCGCTGGCGGTGTTCAGCTCCAGGTGCGAGCCATCGGCCAGGTGCAATGCTCGACGTTCACCGACGCCGGTGGATTCGTCGCTGCGCAGGGCCATCATGGGTTCGCTGTCGCGCAGGCTGAAGGCCCCGCCGCCGACCAGGGCGCAGAGCATCAGCAGCTTGAGCGCTTCGCGGCGGTTGCGCTGGGCGGGGGCGCCGAGGGCCGCCACGGCCAGCGGGGTATCCAGGCCGCGCAGGCCCTGATTGATGGCTTCGATGCGTTGCCAGGCGCGCTCGTGCTCGCTATCGGCGGAGCGCCACTCCTGCCAGGCCTGGTGGCGCTGCTCGCTGATGTCGCCGCTCTGCAGTTCCACCAGCCATTCCACGGCCTGTTCGGCCACGGCCGGGGCGATGTGGCTGCGATCAACAGTGGAAAGTCTCATCTCAGAAGCTCTCCGCGAAGTAGCAGCGCTGCGCCGCCCTGACCATGTGGCGCTTCACGGTGGACAGGGATATGTCGAGCTGCTCGGCGATTTCGGCGTAGGTCATGCCATCCACCTGGGCGAGCAGGAAGACTTTCTTCGCCTGCGGCGGCAGGCCGTCCAGCAGGCGATCCAGTTCCACCAGAGTTTCCAGGATGATGGCGCGCTCTTCTTCGCTCGGTGCCAGTGCTTCCGGCTGCGCGGCGAGCGCTTCGAGGTAAGCGCGCTCAATGTCCTGACGGCGGTAGTGGTTGGCCAGTACGCGCCTGGCCACGGTGGTGAGGAAGGCGCGAGGCTCCAGAATCACCGGCGTTTCCCGCGCCAGCAGCACCCGCAGGAAGGTGTCCTGGGTGAGGTCGGCGGCATTCTGCGGGCAGCCCAGGCGACGGCGCAGCCAGTCTGTCAGCCAGCCACGGTGGTCGCTGTAGAGCTTCTGCAGGGAGTCGGCTGGCGGAGGTGAAAGGGCGTCGGCGCCGTGATTCAAGAGCGGGTCTCGGAAGCAAATGGGAATGTTTCGCATTCTATAGTTGCTGGCCGGACTTCAGCAATAATCAGCGGGTATCGAAGAATCTTCTTAACTTGCTGTAGGAATGGTGGAACCGCCCAACACGCTCCGTGGTCAATTGCCAACAAAATCTGGAGAAACCACTATGCTTTCGCGTCACTGCAACCGTCGTCTCGCTTCCGTCCTGATCGCCGGCCAGTTCGTCTTCCTTGCCCAGATGCCGCTGGCCCAGGCCGCCATGATCGGCACGCCGCAGGCCATGCAGGAGCAAACCCAGCAGCAGCACCAACCGGTCGACCAGGCGCAATTGCGCGCCATGCTCGACGACAAGCAGGTGCAGCAGAAGCTCGAATCACTCGGCGTGCCCCGCGAGCAGGTGGAGGCGCGAATTGCGAGTTTGACGCCAGCGGAGCTCCAGCAGTTCAACCAGCGCCTGGAGCAGGAACCGGCCGGCGGCTGGGTGGGGATCATCGTGCTGTTCCTGGTGATCTTCATCATCACCGACATGCTCTGCGCCACTGACATCTTCAGCTTCATCAAGTGCATCAACTGATGCGGCTCTGGCTCGCCGTCCTGGTGCTGGCCCTGACGGGCTGCGCCGGGCAGCAACCCATGCTGACGCCGCAGAGCGATCGGCTGCCCCAGCGGGTGGAGCTGACCCAGACGCCGTTCTACCCGCAGGAAATCTACCAGTGCGGCCCGGCCGCGCTGGCCACTCTGCTGGTGCAGCGGGGCGTGAAGACTTCACCTGAAGAGCTCACTCCCAAGGTCTATCTGCCCGCCCGTGAGGGCAGCCTGAAGCTGGAGCTGGTGGCCGCAGCGCGACAGTACGGCATGCTCGTGTACCCGCTTGAGCCGAACCTGGATGCACTGCTGGCCCAGGTGGCTGCGGGCAATCCGGTGCTGGTGATGCAGAACCTCGGGCTGGACTGGCTGCCGCGCTGGCACTTCGCGGTGGTAGTGGGCTATGACCGTGGCAAGGATGAACTGGTGCTGCGTTCCGGCACCGAGAAGCGCTGGGTGACCGACCTGCGCAGCTTCGACCGCACCTGGCAGCGTGCTGAGCGCTGGGCCGTGGTGACGCTGCCGACGGACAAGCTGCCGGCGGAAGCGCAACTGGAACCCTGGATCAAGGCTGCCAGCGATCTGGAGCAGACCGCCCAGCGCCCAGCGGCGGAACGCGCCTATCGCACGGCTGCCGAACATTGGTCGAAGGAGCCGCTGCCGCTCTTCGCCCTGGCCAACGCCCGCTATGCCGAAGGGGATCGCGACGGCGCCGAAGTGGCCCTGCGCGAAAGCCTGAAGCGCAAGCCGGACTACGCCCTGGGTTGGTTCAACCTGTCGGAAGTACTCAACGAGAAAGGCTGTACGACGCAGGCCCAACATGCCCGTGCCTGCGCTCGCCAGTTGGCGCCGGGGGACGCGCGTTTGGCGTCGCCGCTGGATGCGGTTCCCAACGGCAAAGGACAGTGCGGCGCGCTGCCGGTGTGCGGAGAGTGAAGAGCCTGTAGGGGCGATTTCAATCGCCAAGCAGGCTGAAGGTCTGCCCTGCGGTGTCCGTTAGGGCAACTGCGTTGCCCTTGGCGAATGAATTCGCCCCTACAGAAGCAAAAAAGCCCCGCATTTGCGGGGCTTTTTCTTTGGCGCTGGCCTTACAGGCGCAGGCCGCCGTCCAGCTCCAGGACACGACCGGTGTAGTAGTCGTTTTCCAGGATGTAGGCGACCGAGTGGGCGATTTCCATCGGCTTGCCCAGGCGACGCAGGGGGATGCCCGAGGTCATCTTTTCCAGGGCTTCCGGCTTCATGCTGGCGACCATGTCGGTCTCGATGAAGCCCGGGGCCACGCCAGCCACGCGGATGCCGTAGCGAGCCAGTTCCTTCGCCCAGACCACGGTGTCGGCAGCCACACCGGCCTTGGCGGCCGAGTAGTTGGCCTGGCCCATGTTGCCGGCGCGGGAGATGGAGGAGATGTTGATGATCGCGCCCTGGTTTTCCAGTTCGATCATCTTGGCGGCGACTTCGCGGGTGCAGAGGAACACGCCGGTCAGGTTGACGTCGATCACCGCCTGCCACTGGGCCAGGCTCATCTTGGTCATTTCGCCGTCCTTGACCTTGATGGTCAGGCCGTCGCGCAGGATGCCGGCATTGTTCACCAGGCCGTTGATGGCGCCGAAATCTTCGGCCACCTGGGCGACCATGTGGGTCACCTGCTCTTCGTTGGCCACGTTGCAGATGTAAGCGCGCGCATCGCCACCGGCGGCCTTGCAGGCGGCTACGGCTTCATCCAGTTTTTCCTGATTCAGGTCCACCAGGGCGAGCTTTGCGCCCTTGGCGGCCAGATACTCACCCATTGCACGGCCGAGGCCCTGGCAACCACCGGTAATGATGATGACCTTGTCTTTGAGTTGCATGAGAATCCCCTCGAATATCTGTCGCTTTGCCCCCGCTTGCGACCTGAAACCGCTATTCTGGTCGCTCGTCCGTTTCCGACGGATTCTTTGCGAGGAGTCATAAGGTGAGCGTGAAAGCCGCAAAGCATGCACGAGAATTGCTGCTCAAGGAATACCAGGGTGTGCTGTCCACCCATTCCAAAGCCATGCCGGGCTTCCCTTTCGGATCAGTGGTTCCCTATTGCCTGGATGCCGAAGGCAGGCCGCTGATCCTCATCAGCCGCATCGCCCAGCACACCCATAACCTGCAGAAAGACGCCAGGTGCTCCCTGCTGGTAGGCGAGCGCGGTGCCGAAGATGTCCAGGCCGCCGGCCGCCTGACCCTGCTGGCAGAAGCGCGGCAGATCCTTGATGCCGCCGAGGTGGAAGCCGCCGCCACCCGTTATTACCGCTATTTCCCCCATGCGGCGGACTACCACAGCACCCACGACTTCGATTTCTGGCGCCTGGAGCCGGTACGCGCCCGCTTCATCGGCGGTTTTGGCGCCATCCACTGGGTGGATCAACTGGTGCTGACCAACGCGTTCGCCGGCGAGGGTGAAATCTCCATGCTGGAGCACATGAACAGCGACCACGCCAATGCCATCGCCCACTATGTGGAACTGGCCGGGCTGCCGAAGGAGCCTGCCGCAGAGATGGTCGGAATCGACACTGAGGGATTCCACCTACGCATTGGTCAGACACTTCACTGGCTACCCTTCCCAACATCCTGTAACAACCCTGGCGCGGTCCGTCAGGCCCTGGTACAGCTGGCTCGCGCCGAATCCTGGCCGACCAGTGGAGAGGCAGTGGCTTGAATTGGGAGGAGGTCGGCTTCATCTAACGGATTACCGGAAGCCGTTCTTCCACCAAGGAAACCCCTGATGCGCGCTTTTCTCTTTCTGTTCCTGCTCTTTCCGCTGATCGAGCTGGCCGTCCTGATCCAGGTCGGTAGTGCGATCGGCGTCCTGCCGACCCTGCTGCTGGTGATCGGTACCGCCGTGCTCGGCAGCGTCCTGCTGCGGGTGGCCGGCGTCGCCACCGCCTGGCGTGCCCGCGAGCGCCTGGCCCGCGGCGAGGTGCCTGAGCAGGAAATGCTCGAAGGCCTGCTGATCGCCGTCGGCGGTGGTTTGTTGCTGTTGCCGGGTTTCATCAGCGACATCTTCGGCCTGTTGTGCCTGATCCCCTTCACCCGCCGCCTGTTCATCCGCAGCCTGCGCCAGCGCGCCGAAGCCCAGGCCATCCGCCAGCGCGCCTTCGCCGACGACCTGGCCGCTCGCAGTGGTCAGACCCGCCCGCACGTGATCGAGGGCGAATACGAGCGTCGCGACCAATAAAGTGCATTTTTTTTGTGGGTGCCCCTTGAAATGGTTCCAGGCGCCCCTATGTATCCGTCACCGCAAGGTTCCTGCCCGACGGCAGGTCAGATTCCAGCGGCGCGCCCGACGCGCTGCAACCGGCCCCGCCGGACATTACCAACCCGCCGGTGCAAGCACCGGTCGAGCAACAACACTATTGGGAGAGATCGACAATGAAGCTTCGTCCTCTGCATGACCGCGTCGTCATCCGTCGCAGCGAAGAAGAGACCAAAACCGCTGGCGGCATCGTGCTGCCGGGCTCGGCCGCCGAGAAGCCGAACCGTGGCGAAGTCGTCGCTGTAGGTACCGGTCGCCTGCTGGACAACGGCGAAGTGCGTCCGCTGGCCGTCAAGGTCGGTGATCAGGTGGTGTTTGGCCCGTACTCTGGCAGCAACACCATCAAGGTCGATGGCGAAGAACTGCTGGTGATGGGCGAGAGCGAAATCCTCGCCGTCGTCGAAGCCTGAGTTCCGCGAATCTCCGTTTAAACACCAAAGAATTGAGGACAGATCAACATGGCTGCTAAAGAAGTCAAATTCGGCGATTCCGCCCGCAAGAAAATGCTGGTCGGCGTAAACGTACTGGCCGATGCCGTTAAAGCCACCCTCGGCCCGAAAGGCCGTAACGTGGTTCTGGACAAGAGCTTCGGCGCTCCGACCATCACCAAGGACGGCGTTTCCGTTGCCAAGGAAATCGAGCTGAAAGACAAGTTCGAGAACATGGGCGCCCAGCTGGTGAAAGACGTTGCCTCCAAGGCCAACGACGCTGCCGGTGATGGCACCACCACCGCTACCGTTCTGGCTCAGGCCATCGTCAACGAAGGCCTGAAGGCCGTTGCCGCCGGCATGAACCCGATGGACCTGAAGCGCGGCATCGACAAGGCGACCATCGCCATCGTTGCCCAGCTGAAAGAGCTGGCCAAGCCCTGCGCCGACACCAAGGCCATCGCCCAGGTAGGCACCATCTCCGCCAACTCCGACGACTCCATCGGCAACATCATTGCCGAAGCCATGGAGAAAGTGGGTAAAGAAGGCGTGATCACCGTTGAAGAAGGCTCGGGTCTGGAAAACGAACTGTCCGTCGTAGAAGGCATGCAGTTCGACCGTGGCTACCTGTCCCCCTACTTCATCAACAAGCCGGACACCATGGTCGCCGAGCTGGACAGCCCGCTGATCCTGCTGGTCGACAAGAAGATCTCCAACATCCGCGAAATGCTGCCGGTCCTGGAAGCAGTCGCCAAAGCCGGCCGCCCGCTGCTGATCGTCGCTGAAGACGTTGAAGGCGAAGCCCTGGCTACCCTGGTTGTGAACAACATGCGTGGCATCGTCAAAGTCGCAGCCGTCAAGGCTCCGGGCTTCGGCGACCGTCGCAAGGCCATGCTGCAGGACATCGCCATCCTGACCGGCGGCACCGTGATCTCCGAAGAAGTCGGCCTGTCCCTGGAAAGCGCTTCCCTGGAGCACCTGGGTAACGCCAAGCGTGTTGTCCTGAGCAAGGAAAACACCACCATCATCGACGGCGCTGGCGCCCAGGCTGACATCGAAGCCCGCGTTGCCCAGATCCGCAAGCAAGTCGAAGAAACCACCTCCGACTACGACAAAGAGAAGCTGCAAGAGCGTCTGGCCAAGCTGGCCGGCGGTGTTGCCGTGATCAAGGTCGGTGCGGCTACCGAAGTCGAGATGAAAGAGAAGAAAGCCCGCGTTGAAGACGCCCTGCACGCTACCCGTGCTGCCGTCGAAGAAGGCGTGGTTCCTGGCGGTGGCGTAGCCCTGGTTCGCGCCCTGCAGGCCATCGAAGGCCTGAAAGGCGACAACGACGACCAGAACGTCGGTATCGCCCTGCTGCGTCGCGCTGTTGAAGCTCCGCTGCGCCAGATCGTGGCCAACGCCGGTGACGAGCCGAGCGTCGTGGTCGACAAGGTCAAGCAAGGTTCCGGCAACTTCGGCTTCAACGCTGCTACCGGCGTATACGGCGACATGATCGAGATGGGCATCCTGGACCCGGCCAAGGTCACCCGTTCCGCCCTGCAGGCTGCGGCCTCCATCGGTGGTCTGATGATCACCACCGAGGCCATGGTTGCTGAAGCGGCTGACGACAAGCCGGCCCCGGCCATGCCTGACATGGGCGGCATGGGCGGCATGGGCGGCATGATGTAAGCCACCCGGCCATCCGGTCCGAAGGAGCCCCGCCTTGTGCGGGGCTTTTTCTTGTCCGCGAGAATGCGCGGGAGCACGCCGCGTGGTTATGATCGGTGACTGGGCGCCGATGGGGACTTCCACGGGAAACCCAATTGAAGGTGCGTTGGCCGGCAAGCGGCTATCACTGGGCTGTTGAATGGAGTTGAGCCGATGCGGATCCTGCTAGTCGAAGACAACAACGACATCCTCGCCAACATGGTCGACTTCCTCGAACTCAAGGGCTACAGCGTCGACTGCGCGCGGGACGGGCTCTCCGGCCTGCACCTGGCCAGCAGCGAGCACTATGACCTGATCGTGCTCGACATCATGTTGCCGGGGCTGGATGGCTACAACCTCTGCCGCCGCCTGCGCGAAGAAGCCCGGCGCGATACGCCGGTCATCATGCTCACCGCCCGCGATGGCCTGGACGACCGGCTCCAGGGCTTCAAGTCCGGCGCTGACGACTACTTGCTCAAGCCTTTCGCATTGTCCGAGCTGGCTGCCCGCATCGAGGCGGTGTTGCGCCGTTCCCAGGGCGGCGGCAAGCGCAGCCTGAAGGTGGCTGACCTCAGCTATGACCTGGACACGCTGGAGGTCACTCGCGCGGGCAAGACGCTCAAGCTCAATCCCATCGGTCTCAAGCTGCTGGCCGTGCTGATGCAGAAGAGTCCGCACCTGGTGCGCCGCGAAGCGCTGGAGGAGGCGTTGTGGGGAGATGACTGCCCCGACAGCGACAGCCTGCGCAGCCACATCCACCAGCTGCGCCAGGTGATCGACAAACCCTTCGGCAAGCCTCTGCTGCACACCATGCATGGGCTGGGCTACCGTCTGGCGGAGTCGGCTGATGGAGTTTAAGCAAAGCCTCGCTCGACGGATTCTCATCGCCTTCGTTCTGATGACCGCTCTCGTGGGCGGCACCTTCGCGGTGGGGATCATCGAGGTGGTGCACGTAATCGAGGAGCAGTTGATCTCCCGCGACCTGAACAACGAGCTTACGCGGGTCCTGACCCAGAACATCGCCCAGGGCCGGACCCCCAGCCTGGACAGCGACACCCGTTTCTACAGCAGCGATGGGCATGGCCCCTATGCGCTGCCGGAAGACCTCGCCGGGTTGAAGCTGGGTTTCCACGAAGTCTTCGAGGGGGAGAATTCCTACCACGCGCTGGTGCGCGAGATCGATGGCCGGCGGTATGTGATGCTGCAGGACCAGAGCGATTTCGAGGCCCGTGAACAGGTGCTCTACCGCGTGGTAATGGTCGGCTTCGGCATCAGCGTGGTGCTGGCCCTGCTGCTGGGCTGGCTGCTGGCGCGCAAGGTCATCGAGCCCGTGGTGCGTCTTGCCGGCCAGGTCCGCCATCGCGACCAGTTGCTGGGCATGGCGCCGCCGCTGGCGCCGGATTACGCCTCCGACGAGGTGGGCCAACTGGCCCAGGCTTTCGACGACACCCTGGGCCGGCTGCATGACGTTCTGAACCGCGAGCGCCTCTTCACCAGTGACGTCAGCCACGAGTTGCGTACGCCGCTGATGGTGCTGGCCACATCCTGCGAGCTGTTGGCGGAAAACCCCAGCCTCGATGCCCGGGGCCGCACTCAGGTGGAGCGTATCGCCCGTGCCACCGAGGAAATGCGCGACCTGGTGCAGACCTTCCTGATGCTGGCGCGCTCCCAGCGCGACGAGGCCAGTGTGGCGCCTCAGGCGAGCTTGAGCAGTGTGGCCGATGACCTCGCCAGCCAATGGCGCGGCGCTATCGAGTACAAGGGGCTGCGCTTCGAATATCAGCCGGGGCAGCCCCAGGAGCGGTGCTACAACGCTTCCTTCCTGCGCTCGGTGCTGGGCAATCTGCTGCGCAACGCCCTGCACTACACCGACAGCGGCAGTATCCGCCTGGTATTGAAGGACGATGGATTCGTCGTGGAGGACAGCGGCGTCGGCATCCCTGAGGAGGATCGCGAGGCGATGTTCCGTCCGTTCGTCCGAGGGCCAGCCAGGCGTGGCGACGGCCTGGGTCTGGGCCTTTCGCTGGTACAGCGGATCTGCGACAACCAGGGCTGGACGGTCAGCCTGAGCGCCTCTCAGCCCACGGGTTGCCGCTTCGAGGTGGACCTCAAGGGAAACGCCAATCCCTCTTCTTGACGATTTTTTCACCAGTTGCTGGCTACATTGGCCAGCAAGCATTCCCCGGCCCGCCCTGAAGTTTCCGTTCACTCGAACTGCAACAATCGGCTGCTAACCTCGACCGCCTGAACCAGGGCGGCAGTCTTTCGGCTGGCCAGATGGAGCCGGAGAAGGCCCGGCAGTGGGCCCCGCTCCTGCGTGCGGCCTGGGGAGGAAAAGGCGCCATTCGTCGCTGCATTGGGCACACGGGTAGTTGCTGATCTACGGTTATGAAGCAGCGTTTGGCAGCGCTATCAAGGGGTTGCGATCATGAAGTTAGAAGTCACGCGAGCTTTGTTCCTCGTCGGCGCCTTGGGGGTGGCTTCCCTGGCGGTGGCTGCCTGGCATGAGCCTTCGCCCTCCGTGGTCAGCGTCAACGGCCTGGGTTACTGCCCGCTACCACCCAATGCCCGGCTGAAGGTCAATGTGCAGCCGGACCAGAACCTGCTGCTGTTCATGTTTGGCCTGTCGCAGGGACTACGTGGCCAGGAGTGAGGGCCGGATTAAAAGAAACCCCGCGAAAGCGGGGTTTTTTGATTGCCTCTAAGTAGGTTGCGGCTGAGAGCCCGACATTACCAGGCATAAGTCCGCTCGTTGGGCGTCGCTTCGCTCTGCGCCAACCTACGAAAAGCCCCGCAATTGCGGGGCTTTTTTCGTCAGCTCGGAATTCAGTGGCTGGTCGCCGGCTGGCCTTCGGGCTGCAGATCCTTCTTCGCCAGCAGTGTATACACGCAAGGCAGCACGAAGAGGGTGAACAGCGTACCAATGGACATGCCGGTGGCGATCACCAAGCCGATATCGAAGCGGCTGACCGCGCCGGCGCCGGTGGCGATGATCAGCGGCACCATGCCGAACACCATCGCCGCGGTGGTCATCAGGACCGGCCGCAGACGGATGGCGGCGGCTTCCTCCACCGCTTCGCGCGCCGACAGGCCCTTCTCGCGGCGCAGCTGGTTGGCGAACTCCACGATCAGGATGCCGTGCTTGCTGATCAGGCCGATCAGCGTCACCAGGCCCACCTGGGTGTAGATGTTCATGCTCGACCAGCCGAGGAACAGCGGGATCAGCGCACCGCAGATGGACAGCGGCACCGTCACCAGGATCACCAGCGGGTCGCGGAAGCTCTCGAACTGCGCAGCCAGCACCAGGAAGATGATCGCCAGCGCCAACGCGAAGGTGACGTAGAGCGCGCTGCCTTCCTGCACGTACTGGCGCGAGGCGCCGGCATAGTCGAAGCCGTAACCGCGTGGCGCTTCTTCGCGAGCGATCTGTGCCACGGTGTCGATGGCTTCGCCCATGCTCACCGTCGGGAAGCCTTCGATGATGGCCGAGTTGAGCTGCTGGAACTGCTTCAGGCGGGTCGGCCGGGCGCTGTCATGCACGCTGATCAGGGTCGACAGGGGCACCATGGCGCCGCTGTCGCTCTTCACGTAGTAGTTGCTCAGCCAGCCCGGATTGTCGCGATAGGCGCGCTCCACCTGGGCGATGACCTTGTAGCTGCGGCCGTCGATGGTGAAACGATTGATTTCACCTTCGCCCAGCAGGATCGCCAGGGTCGAACCCAGGTCCTCCATGGACACACCCATCTGCGCGGCCTTGGCCCGGTCGATGTCCACCACTACTTCCGGTTTGTCGAAAGCCAGATCGACGTTGAGGAAGGCGAACTTGCCCGACTCCATGGCTCGGGCCTTGATCCGCTCGGTCACCTGCAGCAGCGACTCGTAGTCATTGGGGGTGTTGACCACGAACTGGAACGGCAGGCCTTCACCCGTACCCGGCAGTGACGGCAGGTTGAAGCCGAAGATCTGCAGGCCCGGGATCTCATTGAGCTTGCCCTGGACCTCATGGAGCAGTTCCATCTGGGTGCGTTCGCGCTCATCCCAGGGTTTGAGCAGGAAGCCCCCGATGCCCGACTGCACCCCGTCGAACCCGTTGATCTGGAACGAGGAGTAGTACTCGGGGAACTCCTTGAAGATCTTCACGAACTTCTCGGTGTAGGCGTTCAGGTAGTTCAGGTTGGTCGGCTGTGGGGCCTTGGCCATGATGAAGACGATGCCCTGGTCTTCGTCGGGGGCCAGTTCGCTCTTGGTGAACTTCAGCAGCACAGGGATCAGGCACAGCACGATGACCGCGAACACCACTACCACAGGACGGGTGTTGAGGGTGCCGTGCAGCGCGTGCTGGTAACGACGCTTGAGGCGGTCGAAGATCATGTCCAGGCGGTGCGCGAGGCCCGTGGGGTTCTCGTCGTGGCGCAGCAGCTTGGAGCACATCATCGGCGACAGGGTCAGGGCGACGATGCCGGAGATGATCACCGCGCCCGCAAGCGTCAGGGCGAATTCGCGGAACAGCGCACCGGTCAGGCCCTCGAGGAATCCGATGGGCGCGTACACCGCCGCCAGGGTGATGGTCATGGAGATGACCGGCACGGCGATCTCGCGGGCACCTTCGATGGCCGCGTCGAAGGGTGTCTTGCCCTCTTCGATGTGTCGGTGGATGTTCTCCACTACCACGATGGCGTCGTCCACCACCAGGCCGATGGCGAGCACCATGGCGAGCAGCGTCAGCAGGTTGATGGAGTAGCCCATCAGCTGCATGAAGAAGAGCACGCCGATCATCGACAGCGGGATGGTGATCACCGGGATCAGCACCGAGCGGAAGGCGCCGAGGAACAGGAAAACGACCACGATCACGATCAGCACCGCTTCGCCGAGGGTTTTCACCACTTCGTCGATGGAGGCCTGGATGAAGCGGGTGGCGTCGTAGGCGATGGAGACCTTGAGGTTCGGCGGCAGCTGGGATTCCAGCTCCGGCATGATCGCGCGCACGTGCTTGATCACGTCCAGCGGGTTGGCGCTGGGGGTGCCCTTGATGCCGATGTAGACCGAAGGAATACCGTCGAACGAGCTGATGGAGTCGTAGTTCTCCGCGCCCATTTCCACCCGTGCGATGTCCCGTACCAGCACGCGGCTGTCACCCACCGTCTTCACCGGGATGGCGCCGAAGGCTTCCGGCGACTTGAGGTCGGTGGTGGCGTTGATGCTGGTGACCACGTACTGGCCCTTCACCTCGCCGGCGGCGGAGAGGAAGTTGTACTTGCGCACCGCGTCGCTGATGTCGTTGGCGGAGATGCCGTAGGCGGCCATCCGCACCGGGTCCAGCCACAGGCGCATGGCGAAGACCTGGTTGCCGAGGATTTCCGCCTCGGCCATGCCGGGCAGGGTAGCCAGCTTGGGCTGGATCACCCGCGACAGGTAGTCGGTGATCTGCGGATTGGACAGTTCATCGCTATAGAAGCTGATGTACATCAGCGCCGTGGAGTCCGCCGCTTCCTTGGAGAGCACTGGGTCTTCGGCGTCCTGGGGCAACTGGTTCTTCACTTCGTTGGCCTTGGCCAGCAGTTCGGTGAAGAGCCGGTCGGAGTTGGCGCCGATGCGCGCATAGATCTGGATGACCGAGGCGTTCTGCTGGCTCGCCGAGGTCATGTAGTCGATGCCCTCGGCACTGGCCAGGCTCTGTTGCAGCGGCTGGGTGATGTAGCCCTGGATAGTCTCGGCATTGGCGCCGGGGTAGGCGGTGGTCACCGTGATCAGGGCGTTTTCCATCTGCGGGTACTGGCGAATGACCAGTTTGCTGAAGGCCTGCATGCCCAGCAGCACGATCAGCAGGCTGACCACGGTCGCCAGTACTGGGCGACGGATGAAAGGATCTGTGAAAGCCATGTTCCGTTCCTTCGCGCGTCTGTCGCTTATTGGGCGCGGGCTTGTTTGTCCGGATTATTGGACAGGGTCTGGTCGGGCGCGATGGCGACGTGGGAGCCGTTATCCAGCTTGAGCTGGCCGGAAGTCACGACTTCTTCGCCAGCCTGGAGGCCCTTGAGGACCACGACCTTGCCGTCGCGGCGTTCGCCGGTTTCGACGAAGCGGCGCTCCACCACCAGCTGAGGCTGGCCGTCCTGGCCTTTCTCGGGTTCGCCCTCGGCGTTCTTCTTCTCGTCGATCACGTACACCGAGTTGCCATAGAGGGTGTAGGTGATGGCGCTTTCCGAAACCACGACGCGCTCCTGGTCGCCCGGCAGCAGTACTTCGAGATTGGCGAACATGCCGGGCAACAGCTTGCCATCTGGGTTCTGCAACACGGCGCGCACCTGCAGGTTGCGGGTGGCTTCTTCGACCTTGGGATTGAGTGCGGCAATGTCGCCTTCGAAGGATTCGCCCGGGAACGCGGCAACGCTGATGCGCACCTTCTGGCCAACCTTCAGCAGCGGCGCGGATTGTTCCGGCAGGAAGAAGTCGACGAACAGGGTGTTGAGGTCCTGCAGGGTGGCGATGATGGTGCCCGAGGAAAGGAAATCACCAACGTCCACCTGGCGGATGCCGATGGTGCCGGAAAAGGGTGCGACGATGCGTTTCTTGTCCATCAGGGCCTTGAGCTGGGCAACCTTGCCAGTGGCGGCCTGGAGTTCTGAGGACAGGCGGTCGAACTCGCTCTTGGAGATGTTCTGCCGGCTGACCAGGCTGCGGCCTCGCTCGAACTCGACACGAGCCAGGGACAGTTCGGCCTCGGCGGTAGCCAGGCTGGCGCGTTCGACGTCGCTGTCCATCTGGATCAGCGGCTGGCCGACCTTGATCTTCTCGCCGGAAAGGAACAGCACGTCCTGGACAGTACCGCTGGCTTCTACGGTGAGGTCGACGCCCTGGAAGGCTTTCAGCGAACCGATGGCCGGCAGGCGGCTTTGCCAGGGCAGCTCGACGGCTTTCTCGGCGGAGACGCTGATGGGAGGCTGGGGCGCAGAGAATTGCTGGATCTGTTGGTAGATCGAGAGAAATTTATAGGCGGCAAGGGCGGCCACCACGAGGGCAACCACCCCCAGCATGATGAGCATGCGGCGGAGCAACATATTCCGGTTCCTTGGCAGGGGAAAAGAGGCCTGGGAATAGGCGAGGCAAGCACCTTAGTACCAGAGTTAGACCAAGTCAAAGGCAAGAAATTGCAGAAGATTGCCTTCAGCGGAATAGTCGCTTTTAGGTGGGGGAAATCGACGGAGATCGCGCTTTTTTAGAACTTTTGATCAGGTGCATACCTGGCGGTTACTGATCGGCGGTCCAGAAGTGCGTGGCACGTCCCTGTGCCATCTGCGATCAGGCGTGGAGGCGGGCGGTGAGCTGGTTGAGGTCGCCGGAAAGGCCGTGCAGGTGCTGGCTGGCGCCCTGGGTGCGCTGTACGTTGCCCTCGTTGGTGGTGGCGATGGCGGTGATCTCGGTGAGGTTGCGCGAGATGTCCTCGGCCACGGAGGTCTGCTCCTCCGCCGCCGTGGCGATCTGTCGGTTCATGTCTCGGATCGCTTCCACCGCATCGGTGATGCGCTGCAGCATGGCGCCGGCCTCGGTGACCTGGGCGACGCTTTCCTCGCTGCGGGTCTGGCCGCTCTCGATGGCGCGCACGGCGTTCAGGGCACCGGTCTGCACGGTGTCGATGATCTGGTGGATCTCGGCGGTGGATTCTGCGGTGCGCTGGGCCAGGGTGCGGACTTCGTCGGCGACCACGGCGAAGCCGCGGCCCTGGTCGCCCGCACGGGCGGCTTCGATGGCGGCGTTCAGGGCCAGCAGGTTGGTCTGCTCGGCGATGCCGCGAATCACTTCCAGCACCTTGCCGATGCGGCCGCTGTCGCTTTCCAGGCGGCGGATCACTTCAGCGGTATTGGCTATCTCGCCACGCATGCTGGTGATGCTGTGGATGGTTGCCTGCATCACCGCGCCACCCTGCTGCGCCGAATGGTCGGCCTGGTCCGCTGCGCCGGCGGCTTCGGCGGCATGGCGCGCGACTTCCTGGGCGGTGGCCGACATCTCGTGCATGGCGGTCGCCACCTGGTCGGTGCGGGAAAACTGCTCGCGGGTGCCTTCGGCCATCACGCTGGCGATGGCGTGGAGTTCGCCGCTGGCGCTGTCCAGTTGGTCGGTGCTCCGCTTGAGGCGGTTGAAGGTGTCGGCGAGGAAATCCCGCAGGGTGTTGGCGGCACGTGCCAGGCGGCCGAGCTCGTCTTCGCGGGTGGCCTCCACGTGCTGGCCGAAGTTGCCCTGGCTGAGCTGGGCGATGTAGTCGATCAGCGAGGTGATGGGCGCGATCAGGTTGCGGTTGATCAGCCACAGGCTGAACAGGCCGATGCCGAGGCTCGACAGCAGCATGACCACGATGCCCAGGTTGACGGTGCTGTCGGCGCTGGCGCTGATGGCCTCGGACTGCTGGTTGCCACGGGCGTGCAGCTCGGCCACCAGGGCGCTCATCTGCTCGCTGGCGGCACGGTCGATACCCTTGACTGCGTTGTCCCCGGCCACCGGGTCGGCGCCCGCAGCGACAAACGCGTCGCGGCCCTTGCGGTAGGCGATGCCGAGGTTGCGGTGCTCGTTGCGCAGGCTTTCCACCTTGCTCCTGAGGACGCTGTCGCCCAGGTCCTGGGCCTTGTCCACCAGCTTGCCGAGCACGGCCTGGACCTTGGCTTCCTGGCCTTCGAACTGGCTCCAGTACTTGTTCAGGTTCTCCTGGTCTTTGCCGCGCAGGAGCACGTTCTTCCACTCCTGGACCTGCACCTTGAACTCGAGGTTGGCCTCATCCACAAGGCTTGATGCTTCCAGCGTGCCGTCCACCAGCCCGCGATAGGACTGGATGCCGCCGGAAAGGAAGTGGAAACAGGCCTGGGCGGTCAGCAGCAGCAAAAGCAGGCTGCCGCCCAGCAGGGTGAGGATCTGGCCACGCAGGGAGCGTCGCAGAGACATGGTGTTGCGCCTCTTGGAATAGGAAAGGAGATGTGGGCTCTCTACCAGACGAATGTTGCAGTTGTGCGATCGCCGGAAGGGCGCGTTGGGGCACGTCGGGCAGGCATTCACTTAGTCGGTACGGCGAGGTGCGGCTGAAGGGCGAAAACAGGGAATTCGTGGGCTACGGAAGTGCCAGGAAGCCAGGCGGGGCGGGGCTTTCGCTCAGAGACCTTGTACTGTGGGAGCGAATTCATTCGCGAATGAATTCGCTCCCACAGTCAATCAGGCCAGGTGCAGGTGGTTGTCCCAGAAGCTGGCCGGCAGTTGCAGCGGGGTGGCGCTGAACTGCTCGCCACGGCAGTCGTACAGGCGGCAGCGGCCCTGGCCGGAGGTGACGACGAAGCCGTCTTTCACCGCGCCGACGCCTGCGCAGTCCGGCAGGGGGACATCCAGGCGCACGGCGCCGCTGTCCAGGTCCCAGATGAAGAAGCGGTTGCCCCGTGGCGCGGTCAGGGCCACCAGGCGCAGTTCGTCATGGATGGCGACGCTGGCGGTGTACTGGACCATCGCCAGGCGTTGCTCGTCTTCCAGCGGGAAGGGCTGGAAGGGCTGGCCGGGACGCTTGATGGCGAGCAGGTCGGCGTGGTCGCTGGCATCACCCATGTACTGCTGGCCGGCGACTATGGTGCCGTCGGCACCGATGGCCAGGTGACGGATGCTGTTCATCTGTTGCGGCAGGGTTTCCTTCGACAGCAGGCTGCCGTCGCGGCGCATCAGCACCAGGCTCGGCTCCATGGCATCGAGGTTCATCTCCACCCGGCTCTCCGCTTCGGTGCGGATGCCGCCGTTGGCCACCACCAGGGTTTCGCCGTCGGGCATCCAGTACACCTGGTGCGGGCCCAGGCCGTGGGTGGAAAGCTCGCCGTCGTGAATCAACTGGCCGCCTGCGAAGCGATAGCGGCCGAGCATGCCCCGGCCCGGATCGGTGGTGTCGTTCTCGGTGGCGTAGAGCCACTGGCCGTCGCGATGCCAGACGCCATGGCCGTAGAAGTGGCGATTTTTCTGTGAGGTCAGCGTCTGTAGCAGGCGGCCGTCGCGCAGGTCCACCAGGTAGCTTTCGGTACCCGGACGACGGGCCACGAAGAGCGCTACCGGCTCGCTGGGATGCAGGGCAATGTCATGGCAGCGCTGGGCCACGCGGGTGGCGAACACCTGCGTGCCATCCAGGCGGTAGCCGACCGCGTAATGGTGGCCGTCGGCGTCGTCGCGGGCGGAGAGCAGCAGGGGAGAGTCGCCTTTGCGGCTCAGGGTCCAGCCGCCCAGGCCGACGGCACCGAGCAGCAGGCTGGCGAGAGTGAGGACCTGGCGCCGGAGCATCTCAGTCACCGTCGTTGGCGTTGAAGCCGAGTTGCACGCCCAGGGCTTTGGCCAGTTCGCCGGAGTGCAGGCGCTGGACGCGATCCAGGCTGTCGTAGAAGTCGTTGACCTGTTTGCGGCCTTCTTCGCTGGCCAGCAGCTCGCCCAGGGGCTGCTTGAGGGCGTCGAGCTTGCCGCGGGCCTCGCTGTAACTGGCGTCGATCTTCTCCGCCAGGGCCTTCTGGTCATCGCCCAGCAGGCTGCGGATGCCGTGCTTGTCGACGCCCAGCCAGAGGGACTCGGCGCTGGCCAGGGCGGCGGAGACGTTGGAGAGGGAGGTTTCGCTGCGCCAGGCTTCGGCCTGCATCGGCTGGGGCAGGCCTTTGGTCTGGCGGCCCAGCGGGGTGCCGAGCTTCTTCTTCAGGGTATCCAGGGCGGTGACCTGGACGCGCAGCAGCTCGGAGATGGCTTCGTGGGAGTCGGCGTAACGCTGGTTGGGGAACTTGCTCAACTGGTCGAGCATGCCGTCCTTGCTGTTCCAGCGTGCGAGGATTTCCTCGGCCAGGGTCTTCTGGCGTTCACCGATGGCCTGCAGCAGCGGGCAATAGCGTTCCTTCTGGGCGTTGTCGGCCATGTCCAGGTTGCTGTCGAAGAGGATGTACTCGTAGGCCGACAGACCCTGCACGACCACGCTGGCCTTGGCCAGGGCAGTGGCGTCGATGTTCGGCTGGGCCTTGACCAACTGCTCTACCTGACGACCGACCAGGTTCTTCTTGTCCGGCCAGAACTGCACCTGCCACGCGCGGTTACCTTCGGCCAGCGGGCCTACCATCAGCGGCTGCAATTCGGCCCAGGCTTTCTGTGCAACCAGGAAGTCGGCACGTGCCTTGGCCAGGTCTTCCTTGCCGGAGCAGAAGGCCAGGGCGCTGGCGGCGAGCTGGCGGTCCGCTTCGACCCAACGGCTGTAGGTGGGCAGAATCACTTCCTTGGCCAGGGCGGCCGCGGTCTGCGCCTGCTGGTCCTGCGGGGCGCAGGCGCCGAGGGCCAGTGCGGCGAGGCTGGTGAACAGCAGTTTGGGGCGGAACATGCGTGGCTCCTTATAGGGAATTCAGGAAAGCCAGCAGCGCAGCACGCTGCTCGGCGTTGTAATTCAGGACTTTCTGCTTCGCCGCTTCGGCTTCACCGCCGTGCCAGAGAATGGCTTCCAGCAGGTTGCGCGCACGGCCATCGTGCAGGAACTGGGTGTGTCCGCTCACCGCTTCGGTCAGGCCGATACCCCATAGCGGAGGGGTGCGCCAGTCGCGACCGCCGGCCTGGAACTCGGTGCGGCCATCGGCGAGGCCTTCACCCATGTCGTGGAGCAGCAGGTCGCTGTAGGGACGGATCACCTGGTTGGCCAGCTCGGGTTCGGCGGCACTGGCCGCGGTGGTGAAACTCGGGGTGTGGCAGGACTGACAACCGGCTTGATGGAACAGGCCCTTGCCATCCAGCACCTGTGCGGCGCCCACCTCGCGCCGGGCCGGCACGGCCAGGTTGCGGGTGTAGAACAGCACGAGGGACAGGATGTTGTCGCTGACTTCCGGCTCGCCACCATTTACCGCAGCCTTGCAAGCGGTCTGCGCCGCCGTGCAGTCATCTTTTGGCAGGGAAGTGGTGGTCAGGCCCATATCACCAGAGAAGGCGTGAAAATTCTGTTGGTTCAGGTTCGGCTGTCCGGCCTTCCAGCCGAAGCGGCCGAGCACCGTCTTGCCGGCTACGTCGTCCCAGACCTGGTTGGCGCGACCGCGGATACCGTCGCCATCGCGGTCGTCCGGATCGGCATTGGCGAGGATCGCGGATTCCGGAATCGCCTCCAGCAGGCCGAGGCCGATCATCGGCGGGGCGACCCGTGCGGAGAACAGGGTGTCAGGGTGCATCGGGCCGTAGCCGAGTCGGGTGATTTCCAGGCGCGGCTTGCGCAGCTCGACGGTGGTGCCGTCGGCGAAGGCCACCGGCACGCTGTCGTAGCTGACCCGCACCTTGCCCTCGGGTTCGACACCGGGAATCGAAACGTCCTGCAACTGGCCGCCGTACACCGGCTCCGGCACCACACCCAGGCGTTCCAACTGCTGCGCGTGGGCGGCCGAGGCATCGGCGGGGATCGACAGGCGCACCAGCATGGACACCGAATTGTTCGCACCCGGAGCCGGAGGATGGCCACGGCCGTCCTTCACATGGCAGTTCTGGCAGGCGTTGGTGTTGAACAGGGGGCCCAGGCCGTCGCGCGCCGTGGTGGTGGCGGGGGCGATCACCCAGGGGTTGCGGAAAAAGCTGTTGCCCACGCTGAAGTCCAGCCGGCGCGAAGGCGTCAGGTTGGCCGAGGGCATGGAGAAGGCGTTGTGGTCGAACTGGCCGACTGTCGCGGCGCCGCCGGAGAGCTGTTCGCCGGGCTCGGCCTGGGTAAACCGCGGAGCGTCGTCACAGGCACTGAGGCTGAGGGCCAGCAGCAGGGGCGACAGGCGGCGAAGGGCCGGTGGAGCGAGCATTGGCGGGGTCCGGTCGGCGAGAAACAGGCGGGCAAGCTTATCAGGACTGGGGGCTCTGAATAAGAGGGATTTGCGTTTGGCAACGTATCTGCCGGGGAGAGTTCGACTGAATGTTGTAGGGGCGATTTCAATCGCCAAGCAGGACGAAGTTCTGCCCTGAAGTCCCGCGGGGGCAGCTGCGCCGCCCTTGGCGAATGAATTCGCCCCCACAGGAAGAGCAGCCCGTCAGGGGGGAATTCACTGGACATAAAAAAGCGGATGCGGCACTGGGCCGCATCCGCTTCTTGCCTGCTAACGCGTCGATCAGAACTGGTGATCGGCGTTGTCCGGCTTCAGGTCGGTGATGCCGAGCTTGCCGGCGGCTTCTTCGATGGCGCCGGTCTGCTTGACCAGGGAGGCGATGGCGTCACGCACCAGTTGCTGGCCGGCGGTGTTGTCGGCGGCGATCAGCTGGTCGAAATGCACGCCCTTGTTGGCGCTGTCCACCAGGGCTTGCAGCTTGCCTTCGGTGGCTTCCAGGTCGGCCTTCACGGTGGTGTCGGTCTGGGCGTCGACCTTGGCGACCAGGGAGGACAGGCTCGGACCGGTCAGGGTAGTGCCGTCGACCTTCTTGTACTCGCCCAGGTAGACGTTGCGGATGCCCTTGCCGTTGTAGAAGTGCGAGTTGTGTGTGTTGTCGCTGAAGCAGTCGTGCTCGTCTTCGGTGGAGTTGGCTTCCAGGGCGACCTTCATGCGTTCGCCGGCCAGTTCGCCGAGGGACAGGCTGCCCATGCCGAAGAGCATCTTGCGCAGGCCGGACTCGGCCGGTTCGGCTTCCAGCTTGGCGCGATAGTTGTCGGCAACGCCGGCTTTCCACTGGCCGACCATGTATTCCAGGTCGGAAACCAGCAGGTCGGTGGCGGCCTTCAGGTACGCGCGACGACGCTCGGTATTGCCGCCGGTGGCGCCTTCGCCAACCACGTAGTCGGTGGCGGGACGGTTACCGGCGCCCGGGCCGGTGCCGTTCAGGTCCTGGCCCCAGAGGAGGAATTCGATGGCGTGGTAGCCGGTGGCGACGTTGGCTTCGGAGCCGCCCAGCTCGTTCAGGCTGGCCAGCTTCTCACCGGTGATCTCGGTGACGTCGATCTTGTCTTCGCCAACCTGGATGGTGGTGTTGGCGATGATGTTGGCGGTGGCGCCGGGGTTGCCCAGGGCGTGCTGGTAGTCAGCGGCGACGTAGTCGATCAGGCCTTCGTCCAGCGGCCAGGCGTTCAACTGGCCTTCCCAGTCGTCGACCACCGGGTTGCCGAAGCGGAACACTTCGGTCTGCATGTAGGGCACGCGGGCGGCCAGCCAGGCTTCACGGGCGGCTTTCAGGGTGTCGGCATCGGGCTTGGCGAGGAAGGCGTCAACGGCCTTCTGCAGGTTCACGCCGGTGGTGTGGGCGTCGGTGAATACGGCCAGGGCGAGGTCGGCGTAGTGGGCCACGACCTTCTTGGCTTCGGCCTCGTCGACCTTGGCAGTTGCAGCCGGGGCTGCGGCAGTGCTGGTGGCGGCCGGGGCGGCGGCTTGCGGTGCTGCAGCTTCTTTCTTGTCTTCACCGCAACCGGCGAGGGCGATAGCGATGGCGAGCAGGCTGGCGGCTGCCAGGGGCTTACGAATCATGGGCGAGGTCCTTTGCTTCTGGGTGATGGCAATGTGAAGTTGCGCAAATGAAAACCGCAACATAATGCGAAAGATTTTCATTTTTGGAAAGGCTGTTGTCGGGCGTTTTGCAACAGCTGAGTACGGGGTCTCCGCATCCTTGGCCAAACACCATTAGAATCGCTGCAGCCCCCATGACCCGCAGCCTGAAGGAGAAGCCTGCATGAGTCTGACCAGCGTCGCCCTGATCGTGGTTCTGCTACTGGTCGCCGCCTACGCGGTGATCCTCTACAACGCGCTGGTGCGTCTCAAACACGGTGTCGGCAAGGCCTGGTCGAACATCGAGGTGCTGCTCAAGCAACGCCATGACGAGCTGCCCAAGCTGGTGGAAACCTGCAAGCAGTACATGCAGCACGAGCGCACCACCCTGGAGCGGGTGATCACCGCGCGCAACGCGGTGGCCAGCGCTCGCGAGAAGGGCGACATCGGCGCTCTCGGCCAGGCCGAAAGCGGCCTGCGCGCCGGCCTCGGGCAACTCTTCGCCCTGGCGGAGAACTACCCGCAGCTGAAGGCCAACGAAAGCTTCCAATTCCTCCAGCAGCGCATCAGTGGCCTGGAGAACGGCATCGCCGACCGCCGCGAGCTGTACAACGAGGCGGTGAACCTCAACAACGTGCGCATCGAGCAGTTTCCGGACGTGATCATCGCCGGCCTGTTCGGCTTCAAGGCCGCCGAGTTGCTGGAGTTCAGCGAGGCAGAAAAGGCCGACGTCGACCTCAAGAGCCTGTTCGGCTGACATGGCGGTGGATGTCGCCGGGCTGGCCATCAGCCTGGGGTTCAGCCTTGGCGCTTTCGCCGGTGGCGGCTGGTGGTGCCTGCGCCGCCTGTCGCAGGCGCGGATGCTGCTGGATACCCCGACGTCGAAGATCCGCTCCGCCGCCCAGGGCTACGTGGAGCTGTACGGCATCCTGCACGAGCAGGGGGACGGCCAGCTCGCTGCACCGCTGACGGGCAAGCCCTGCCTGTGGTGGCGCTATCGGATCGAGGAATACAGCGAAAGCGGTAAGAGCAAGACCTGGCGGGTCGTGGACAGCGGTGTCAGCGATGCCTGGCTGCGCCTGGCCGATGCCACGGGCGAATGCCTGATCGATCCACGCGGCGCCGAAGTGCGCCCGTCCTCCCGCGAGGTCTGGACGGGATCTTCACGTCATCCGCGTGGGCAGGCCAGGAGCGGCCTGGGTTCCTGGATCGGTAGCGGCGAGTACCGCTACACGGAAGAACGCTTGCATGCCGGGGAGCCGCTCTATGCCATCGGCGACTTCCACACCAGCGGTGGCGGCCGTCAGGGGCTGGATCTGAACGCAGCACAGGGTGCCGTGATTCGCGAGTGGAAGGGCGACTTCACCGGCCTGCTGACGCGCTTCGACAGCAATGGCGATGGGCAGCTGGACGAGGCGGAATGGAACCGCGTGCGCCTGGCCGCGCAGCTGGAGGCCGAAGACCGGCATCGCCGTACCAGTGCGGCGCCGGCGATGAACCACATGCGCCGTCCCAGGGAGTCCCAGCCTTTCCTGCTCTCCAGCCATGGCGAAGACGTGCTGGCGCGGCAGTTTCGCTGGCAGGCGCTGTTCGGCGCGGTGTTTTGCGTGGGCGGGGCGGTGGCGACGGTCTATGTGCTGAGAGTGACTGGGCTCATGTGAGCCGCTGTCCACTCGATGGGTTTCGCTTCGCTATACCGCATCCTACGAAAGCCATAAAGGCGCCGTCCGGTAGGCTGGGTAGAGCCCGCGAAACTCATCGTTATCCTAGAGCGTCGCCGGGTTGGAGGCCGCATTGGACAGGCGCCGGGCCTGCTTGAGGTAGAGGGTGAGTTCGCGGGCGGGCAGGGGTTTGCTGTAGAGGTAGCCCTGACCCTCGTTGCAGCCCTGGGCAATGATGTAGGCCTCCTGCTCGGCGGTTTCCACACCTTCCGCAATCACCTGCATACCCAGGTTGCGCGCCAACTGGATGATGGCGCGGACGATGGTGGCGTCGTCCTCGTCTTCCAGCACGTCTTGCACGAAGCTCTTGTCGATCTTGATCTTGTCCAGCGGCAGGCTCTTCAGGTAGCTCAGCGACGAATAGCCGGTACCGAAGTCGTCGATCGCGATCAGCGCGCCGGAGCGGCGCAGGCTGAGCAGGTGCTGGGCGGCGGTGGAGATGTCTTCCATCAGGCCGGTTTCGGTGACTTCCATCTCCAGGCTGCGTTGCGGCAAGCGGTAGACCTGCAGCAGGTTGTTCACCACCCGCGGCAGTTCCGCGTGGTGCAGCTGCACGGTGGACAGGTTGATGGCCATGCGCAGTTCGGAGAAACCCTGGTCGTGCCATTCGCGCAGTTGGCGGCAGGCCTGGTCCAGCACCCATTCGCCGATGGGGATGATCGAGCCGTTCTGCTCGGCCAGGGGGATGAACAGGTCCGGCGGCACGAATCCGTGCTGCGGATGCTGCCAGCGCAGTAGGGCTTCGACGCCCACGACGCGGTGGTCGCGGTAGTCCACCTGGGGTTGGTAGACCAAGTGCATCTCGCCACGGTTGAGGGCTTCGCGCAGATCCTTCTCCAGCTCGCGGCGGCGGCGCATCTCGCTGTCGACGCTGGCGATGTAGAACTGATAGCGGTTGCGCGAGCGGCTCTTGGCCAGGGTCATGGTCTGTTCGGCTTTCTGCAGCAGCTTCTCGGTGCTGTCGCCATCCTCGGGGAAGAGGGTGATGCCGATGGTGGCGCGCAGGCGCACTTCCTGCTGCTCCAGGGAGAAGGCCACTTCCAGGTCGTCCAGCACGGCCTGGGCCAGTTCGGCGGCCTCGTAGGGCTGCTCGATATCGGCCTGGACCAGGGCGAATTGGTCGCCACCCAGGCGCGCCAGGGCGCCGAGACGGCCGCTGTGGCCGCGCAGGCGGTCGGCCAGGGCGATCAGCAGCTGGTCGCCGGTCTGGTAGCTGAACTGTTCGTTGACGCCCTTGAAGTCGTCCAGGCCCACACAGAGCACGGCCACGCGCCGCTGCAGGCGGCCGGCGTCGTCGAGGATCTGGTCGAGCTGCTGTTGCAGTTGCTGGCGGTTGGGCAAGCCGGTGAGGAAGTCGTACTGGGCCATGCGCAGCAGGCTGTTCTCGGCTTCGCGACGCAGATGGGTGTTGCGTTCGATGGAGGCCAGCAGGTCGTTGGCGGTGTTTATCCACAGGCCCAGTTCGTTCTTTTCGTTGCCCTTGAGCATGGGCAGCTTGTGTTCGCTGGGGCGGTCGGGATTGATGCTGGACAGGTGCTCGATGATCTTCGACAAGGGCTTGGTCAGCAGCCAGTGGTACACGAGGTAGAGCACCAGGCCCATGGCCAGGGCGCGCAGTACGCCGGAGATGAAGATGATCACCGAGCTGGTGACGAAGTCTTCGCCGTAGGGGGCGGTGTCGAGGGTGATGCTGAGGTCGCCGTAGTACTCGCTGTAGGGGCTGCGGCCGACCAGTTGGGTGGTGAAGGTCTGTTCCTTGTCGAGGATGGGGTCGGTCAGCCAGCGGGTCGGCAGCTCCATCAGCGGCCGGTCCTTCTCCGCCAGCATGGGTTCGTTGGGGTGGCCGATGGAGGCGTGGCGGACCGATTCGTGCTGGAACAGACCCTCGATCACCTGCATGCCCATCTCGCGATCCAGGCTGTAGACCGCCTGGGTCGAAGGATCGCGGAACATGCCGAGGATCCGGTTGGCGTCATTGGAGACGGCCTGCCGTGTCTTATAGACATCGAACACGATCTGCGCGCAGCTCAGCACCACACCGACAACCAGTGCGGACAGCAGCACCACGCGCAGCAGCTTCAGTGACAAGCTGTGTTTGAGATCCAGCTTCAAATGGAAATTCCTTGTTCGATGCCGCCAGGCGTCAGACGGGTGTGAGTATTGGCAAACAGGCCCTGGCCGTCAAAGGGCCAGTATGTGATTGCCACTATTCAATACGCCGACCCAATGACGCGATCGCCGCATTCATTTCCCCCTCGTCTTTATGTCGGTGCGAACAGGTCCGAGCTTGAGGGGGTGTCCGACAATTTTTCCCTTGTACCGCAGCAAGACGACGAATGACGCACAAAAATGAAGAAACCCGGCGAATGGCCGGGTTTCCCTTACCGCTGGAGCGGGTCTCAGGCTGCGTAGTTCTTGGCTACGAAGTCCCAGTTGACCAGGTTCCAGAAGGCCTCTACGTACTTCGGACGCAGGTTGCGGTAGTCGATGTAGTAGGCGTGTTCCCATACGTCGCAGGTCAGCAGCGGGGTGTCGCCGCTGGTCAGCGGGCAGCCGGCGCCGATGGTGCTGGCCAGGGCCAGGGAGCCGTCGGCCTTCTTCACCAGCCAGCCCCAGCCGGAACCGAAGGTACCGATGGAGGTCTTGCTGAACTCTTCCTTGAACTTGTCGAAGGAACCGAAAGCGGCATTGATGGCGTCAGCCAGGGCGCCGGTGGGCTGACCACCGCCGTTCGGGCTCAGGCAGTTCCAGTAGAAGGTGTGGTTCCAGATCTGGGCTGCGTTGTTGAAGATGCCGCCGGAAGAGGTCTTGATGATGTCTTCCAGGCTCTTGCCTTCGTACTCGGTGCCCGGAACCAGGTTGTTCAGGTTTACCACGTAGGCGTTGTGGTGCTTGCCGTGGTGGAATTCCAGGGTCTCGGCGGACAGGTGCGGTTCGAGGGCGTTTTTCTCGTAGGGCAGCGGCGGCAATTCGAAAGCCATGTCTATCTCCTTCATCAGGTCGGGATTTTTGCGCGAGGCGCGGGGCCGTTCACGGTCGGCCGAGAATGCGGCTGCGAGTTCGTACTCATTCTTGCCGCGAAGTCCGGATCATAGCACCGGGCATAGGGCTTAACCACGCAGCAAGTGTGTGGTTAAGCCATGGCCGGCGGCTCTGGCACGCCTATCCCATCTGGACCTTCCGAGCTCAGATACCGTTCACCAATTGTGCGGCCATGCCGAACATCATCATTGCCACTGCCAGGTCGAGCAGGCGCCAGGTGGCAGGCCGCGCCAGCCAGGGGGCGAGCCAGGCGGCGCCGAGCGCCAGGGCGAAGAACCACACCAGCGAGGCGCTGGCCGCGCCCAGGGCGTAGGCGCCGGGGACCGTCTGCTGCGCACCGAGGGAGCCGATCAGCAGCACGGTGTCGAGGTAGACGTGGGGGTTGAGCAGGGTCACTGCCAGGGCCGCCAGCAGCACGGCGCGGCGCGAGCGGGGGCCGGCTTCACTTGACTGGTCGAGCACGCTGGGGCTGATGGCGCGGCGCAGCGCCTGTATGCCGTACCAGAGCAGGAAGGCCACGCCGCCCCAACGGGCGATGGCGAGCAGCAGGGGGTTTTGCGCAAGCAAGGTCGCCAGGCCGAAGACACCGGCGCTGACCAGCAGCGCGTCGCACAGCACGCACAGGGCGGCCACGGGCAGGTGATGCTCGCGGCGCAGGCTCTGGGCCAGCACGAAGGCGTTCTGGGCGCCGATGGCGATGATCAGGCCGGCCGCCATCAACAGACCGTTCAGGTAGCTCTGCCACATGGCGTTCACTCCGGCTGGGCGTTGGCCGCCAGGGCCCGCAGGGTGGAAACGGCGCGCTCGGCGTCTTCGCTGGCGACGAACAGGTGGTCGTGGAAATAGCCGGCTACCACGTTGCAGCTCACGCCAGCCTGGGCCAGCGCGGCGGCGAAGGTGGCGGTCAGGCCGACAGCGCTGAGGGACGAGTGCACCTGGAGGGTGATCCACGCAGCGGTGTAGTCGTAGGAGAGGCCAAGGCGATCGGCCTCGTCGCGCTCGAGGATCACCGTCAGGCCTTCCTGCTCGCGGAAGGTGCCCAGCGGCACGCTGCCCTGCAGGCGGGCGGCGTCGTCCAGGGTGCAGAACACGTACTGGCCGGGGTTGAGCTGCGGCGACATGTTGCGGATCAGGGTGGAGAGAGCGGTTTCGCCGGCCATGGTGCGTCCTTCGATAAGGCAGTTGGGATGTGGCGAGTCTGGGGCGCGGCAATGTATAAGGAAAACGAATATTGCTGATCTCTCATTAGGAAAACTGATTTGTTCGACTACAAGTTGCTGTCCGCCCTGGCGGCTGTGGTGGAGCAGGGTGGTTTCGAGCGCGCGGCCCAGTTGCTGGGCCTGTCGCAATCCGCGGTGTCGCAGCGCATCAAGTTGCTGGAGGCGCGGGTAGGCCAACCGGTATTGGTGCGCGCTACGCCACCGGCTCCTACCGAGGTGGGCACCCGCCTGCTCAACCATGTGCAGCAGGTGCGCCTGCTGGAGCGCGACCTGCAACGCCAGGTGCCAGCCCTGGAAGAGGGCGGCCTGCCGGAGCGCCTGCGCATCGCTCTCAATGCCGACAGCCTGGCCACCTGGTGGGCGGTCGCCGTGGGTGACTTCTGCGCCGAGCAACGGGTGCTGATGGAACTGGTCGTGGAAGACCAGGAAGTGGGCCTCAAGCGTATGCGTGCCGGCGAGGTCGCGGCCTGTGTCTGCGCCGCCGAGCGCCCGGTGGCCGGGGCGCGCAGCCTGCCGTTGGGCGCCATGCGTTATCGTGCGCTGGCCAGCCCGGCCTTCATCGAGCGGCATTTCCCCAAGGGGGTGACGCCCCAGGCCCTGGCCCGCTCACCGGCTATCGTCTTCGGCCCGGATGACCTGTTGCAGCATCGCTATTTGGCGGGGCTGGGCGTCGAGGGCGGCTTCGTCCATCACCTGTGCCCCTCTTCCGAAGGCTTCGTGCGACTGACCGAAGGCGGGCTGGGCTGGGGACTGGTGCCCGAGCAGCAAGTGGGGGCGCAACTGGCGAGGGGCGAATTACAGGAACTGATTCCCGACCACCCCATCGACGTGCCGCTCTACTGGCACCACTGGCGCCATGGCGGCGAGTTGCTCGGCCTGCTCACCGACCATCTGGCGGCTGCAGCGGGCCGTTGGCTGGTGCCCTTGGCCTCGCAATGACAGCGGTGCGTGCACCCCGGATGTTCAGGTGATGCGAATGGACCCGGAGCCCGGCAACTGCTCCACGCAGCGCTCCCCCATCAGCTGCGAAGGCGTGAAATAGCCGCCTTCACCCTGGTAATCCAGCAGATGGCGCACCGTATGGAGCACGCCATGCACCGTCACCTGGTAGCCGTTGGCGGTTTCCAGGTGCGCAACGCGGCGCTCCCCGGCGGCATTGCGCACTTCACCCCAGACCCAGGTGGGGCGACGCAGGCGGGTGGTTTCGTCCGGTCCCGCGACGTTCCGGGTCACCAGCCCCTTCAACCTGGCCTGTATCCAGTCGCCGGCCAGCAGGCCGCGCAGCGGGTCGATGAGGCGCATGCCGAATGCCACGGCGGCGGGCGCCGGCAGGTAGACCTCGATATTGGGAATGCCGGTGGAATAGAAGGCGGTGGCCACATCGCCCCAGGGAATGGTCACGGCAGATTTCGCGCCACGGCCGAAGTCGATCTCGCGGCGCCGGTGCCCCAGGGGCACCGGGCGCAGCCGGCCGTTCTCCCGCACCTGGCCGCCCAGGGCCAGCCCTTCGATGCTGGTCTTGGCGGTGCCGGGGGACAATCCGCTGTCGGAGTCGAAGCCGAGCGCCAGGTGCGTGGCGTCGGGCAGGGCGGTCTTGAGACAGGCTGCCACGCAGTCGGTGGGAATAACGTCGAAGCCGGCGCCTGGGCAGATCACGATGCCGGCTTTGCGCGCCGCCGCGTCCTGGGCATGGGCGAGGGCGAACACAGTGATCTCGCCGGTGATGTCCAGGTAATGCGCGCCGTTGGCCAGGCAAGCCTGGATCATCGGCGTGCTGGTGGCGGAGAACGGGCCGGCGCAGTGGGCGACCACCGAGACGCCTTCCAGGCGTTCGGCGGCGTGGGCCGGGTCGTCCAGGTCGAAGACCCGGGTCGGCAGGCCGAGGCGGCTGCCCAGGGCTTCCAGCCGGGCGGGGTCGCGACCGGCGAGGATCGGCGTCAGTCCTTGTTGCAGGGCGTGCTCGGCCACCAGTTGGCCGGTGTAGCCGTAGGCGCCATATATCATCCAGGTCCTGGTGTTCACTGCGCGGTTCCTTGGGGGGATTCGCAGACAAAGGTAGCCCACGGCGTTGGTTCGGGCGGGAACGATGGAAGGGGATTGCGTTCAGAGTCGTTCTATTGGCTCGCGACGCCACACCAGGCTGGTGCCCGGGCTGCTAGAGTCGCGGGCATCACGACGCATGGCAGGGGACCATAGATGAAGATTCTGGTGACGGGGGCGAGTGGGTTCATCGGCGGACGCTTCGCGCGTTTCGCCCTGGAGCAGGGACTCGATGTGCGGGTGAACGGCCGCCGTCCGGAAGGCGTGGAGCATCTGGTCAAGCGTGGCGCCGAATTCATCCAGGGCGATTTGTCGGACCCGGAGCTGGTGCTGGGCCTGTGCGATGACGTCGATGCGGTGGTGCATTGCGCCGGCGCCGTGGGTGTCTGGGGCAAGTACGAACACTTCCACCAGGCCAACGTCCAGGTCACCGAGAACGTGGTGGAAGCCTGCCTGAAGCAGCGGGTGCGGCGCCTGGTTCACCTGTCGTCCCCCTCGGTCTACTTCGATGGTCGCTCCCATGTGGGCATTCGTGAAGAGCAGGTCCCCAAACGCTTCTCCGACCACTACGGCGCCACCAAGTACCTGGCGGAGCAGAAGGTCTTCGCCGCTGAGGAGTTCGGTCTGGAGGTCATCGCCTTCCGCCCGCGCTTCGTCACCGGCGCCGGTGACACCAGCATCTTCCCGCGGCTGATCGCCATGCAGCGCAAGGGCCGCCTGAAGATCATCGGCAACGGCCTGAACAAGGTCGACTTCACCAGCGTGCAGAACCTCAACGACGCCCTGCTCAGCGGCCTGCTGGCCACCGGCCCGGCGCTGGGGCAGGTCTACAACATCAGCAACGGCCAGCCGGTGCCGATCTGGGACGTCATCAACTACGTGTTTCGCAAGCTGGGTGTGGCGCAGGTGAGCCGCCACGTTCCCTATGGCCTGGCCTACAGCGCCGCGCTGGTGAACGAGTCCGTCTGCCGGATTCTACCGGGCCGGCCGGAGCCGTCGCTCTATCGGCTGGCCGTGGCGGTGATGGCCAAGGACTTCTCCCTGGACATCAGCCGTGCCCGGCAATACCTGGAGTACGAGCCAAGAGTGAACGTGTGGACAGCGCTGGACGAGTTCTGCGCCTGGTGGGGCGCCCAGCAGCCCTAGCCACGCAACGGGCCGGCATACTGGGTGTATTTGCGCACCAGTTCTTCCTCACTGAGGACCGCCGGCTTCAGGCGCACGCCGGTGAGGGTGCTGAGATGTTCGCCCAGCTCGCGGGTGGCGTCGCGATGGGATTCGGCGCAGGCGTTGAGCATGGACAGGATGGCGTTGGGCTGGCTGAGGCGGATATCCACAGCCTGTTCTTCACGCAGCTGGCGCCGCAGGGTCTGCATGCAGTCCAGCACAGCCTTGGTCAATTCCATTCCTTCTTCCCCCATGGTCGAAGAGCGCTCCGTCCTTCCTGGCGAAGTGTCCGGAGCCAGACGGAGCGCTCGGCTCCGGATGGTGATTTCCTGGCATGGCCCCGTGCCGGGGCTGGCATCTGGCTAGCAAGCCCCGTACCAAGCCGGAAGGCCAGGAACTGCGGGGCTTTGGCGTGGTCAATCGAGGGGCGCCGCCCCTGTGCGGTGCAACCCGCACCGCCATGGCGCGACGCTGAAGACCGCCGTGCGAACCGGTATACTTCCGGCCATTCGCGGTTCTGCGTTTCTCTCCAAAGGTCCCCCCATGCGCAATGACGCTCTCGATGAAGTGGATGATGTCCCCAGCCTGACCACCGATGCCCGTGATCGCGACGAGTTCGGTCATCACCCGGCGGCCGAGCCGCTGCACCGTCACACCAACGGCTATACCACTCCCGCTCCTGCGCCCAAGGCCGCCAGCACCGGACCGCTCTGGGCCCTGGTGGTTGCCCTGGTCGTCGCCCTCTGCGGCCTGGGCTGGTGGAGCTTCCAGCAGATCAGCCTGATGGAGCAGCAACTGGTTGCCACCCAGGAAAGCTTCGCCCGTATCAGCGAAGAGGCCGCCGGCCGTATCCAGGACATTTCCGGCAAGGTGGTCGCCACCGAATCCAACATGACCACCGGCAACGAGTCCGTGAAGCTGCAGCTCAAGCAACTGCAGGCCAAGGTGATCGAACTGTCCAAGCAGCAGCAAGCCGCGAATGCCCAATTGGGCACCCAGGGCAAGCGCGTCGACCAGCTGTCCGCTGACATCAAGGCCGCCCAGGGCGCCGCGACCCAACTGGGCAGCCAGTTGAATGGCAAGGTCGACGGCCTGGCTGCCGAGCAGGTGAAGCTCAAGGCCGCCCAAGGCGACATGGCCCAGCTCGACAGCCGCCTGAAAGGCCTGGGCAGCGATGTAGAAGCACTGAAGAAGCAGGGCAACCCGAACCAGGCGATCAAGAGCCTGGAGCAGGACCTGCTGGTACTGCGCAGCGAGCTGGACAACCGCCCGGCACCGTCCCAGGGCGCCAGCACTGCCGAGTTCGATGCCTTCCGTGCGCAGATGACCCGCAACATCAGCACCCTGCAGAGCCAGGTGCAGAACCTGCAGCAACAGATCAACATGCGCTGAGGTCCTCGCTTCAACGAAAAAGCCCCCGGATTCGGGAGCTTTTTCGTTTGGGCTCCTGCAAGGATGTGCGCTTCAGAAGGTGTAGACGTAGTTCAGGTAAAAGCGCTCGGCATTGTGGGTGATGATCCCCGCCGGTCCGCGCGAGGCGGCGGCGCGCTCAATACCATCCGGCTGGCCCTTGGTGTGGAATTCGTTGTGCAGCCAGACCAGGCTGAGGCCTCTCAACAAACCGTCGAAGTTGTATTGAAAGAGGCTCTGGAATTCTCGGCGGGAGAATCCGTCGTAACCGGCCGCATGGTCGGAAAACGCGTAATGCACATCCAGTCTTAGTTGCGGAACTCCGATGGCGGAAAAGTTTGTTCCGCCCATCAGCTTGAACATTTCCTCATCTTCCGCTCCGAAGAAGTAGAACAACTTCGCGCTGCTATTCCAGGCGCCATGATCCTTACTGAAGAAGACTCGATCAAAGTCGTCGCCGCGAACTTTGTTATAGGTCATGCCCAGATAGTAGTTGGCCGTCTTGTACTTGGCGGACAAGTCGATATAGCGCGCATCGTGAGAAGTTTCCGCACGATAGATGCCTGGCACGCCGTTGAATTCGAACAGGTCGCCGGCGTCCTGCTGCATGCCGTTGGTGACATAGAAATCGAGCAAGCGGCCGACGCCCAGGTCGATGCTGTGCTCCACCTTGAGCGAGGCGGCACGCAGGTAATCCTTGGACTCGGCGTACTCTGCCAGCAGCCGGCTGCCGAAGGGGAGCTGGTAGCCCAGGGCGAAGAGTTGCAGGTTGTCGATTGTCTCGCCGCGGAAGTTAGTCAGGTCGTCGCCCCAGCCGTTTTCGTTGCGTGGGCTGAATGCCTTGATATGGCTGTAGCGCAGGTTCAGGCCGTCTTGGCGGTAGTCCGCATCCGCGCCCAGCGTGGCGGCGGGGAGAATGCGCGTGGCGTCGTCGAAGTACTGGGCATAGCGTCGCACCTTCTTGCCACCGCCCAGCACCAGGTCGCCGGCATCGCCCTTGAGGTGGCTGCGCAGGTAGGCCTCGATGGGTTTGGCCAGGCCGTGGGGCGATTGCACCGAGTCGTCGGCTTCGAGATTGGTAATGCTGTTGGCGTCGCTGCCGATGTTCAGGTCGTCGGCCAGGCCATAGCTGTAGTCCATGCCCAATACGTCTGCATACCAGCCGGAAGAGAAACTGAACTGCGCTCCCTGGACCCATTCGTCGCGGGTGGGCCCCACGCCGCCGCCGTCGTTTTCCTTCCAGTAGAACTGGCTGTAACGCAGTGTGGTGAGGCTGTCATCGATAAAACCATCGGCACCGGCACTCCCGGCCAATAAGCACCCGGCAATCCCTCCCAAGTACTTGCAGCGAACGTTGCGCATCTCATCACCTTTATTTTCTTGTTCTGACGATAGGGCCTGTGTTCGGGCCGGGCTCTATTGTCGAATCAGGCAAATAAAGGGCAATTCAATTGGGTTCCATGCAGTGGAATAGGCAATTTGTGAAACGTGATTGGCAGGCGAGCGAAAGTTCCGAAATCAGATGCTCGTAAACTTCGTGGATATAGAGGTTGGAATGTCAGCCGATGCTCTGCTGCAACTGGCTGACGGTTTCGGCGAGGCTGCCCAGATGGCGTTGCTGCACACTTTCCACGCTGTGGGTATCCCGTGGCCAGTGCAGCGCGATGCTACCCACCGGGCGGCCTCCGCTGCGGATTGGCAGGGCCACGGCGCGTATCAGGAAGGGCAGTCGCACCGCGTATTCCCAGGAGCCCTCGGTGCGCTCGCCGAAACCCTGGGTATGGGTCTGTTCGTGGGCCCGCAGTAGCTCATCGCCGCTGAGCCGATGGCGCAGGGCCAGGCGTTGCACTTCGTCGCTGTCCAGTTCGCCCAGGCAAGCCTTGCCCATGGCCGACTGGAACAGGCTGGCCTGCAGGCCGATGACCAGGCGGTTGCTCGGGTAGCGCTTGCGCAGCACGTCGGGGATGACGCTTTCCATCACATGCAGGTCGTCGCCGTCGAAGAAGGATAGATCGGTCACCAAACCGGTGCGTTCGCTGAGTTCCTGCATCAGTGGCGCTGCCTGTTCCACCAGGCGGCGGCTGAAGCGCTGGCGCGGGTCGCCGTATAACCTGCCGGAGCAAAGGCGGTAGCGCCGGTCGCACAGGCCGCGATAGAGCCAGCCCTGTTCCTGCAAGGTGTGGAGCAGGCGCGAGACCGTGGCCTTGGGCAGGCCGGTGAGGTAGTGCAATTGCTCCAGGCCAAGTTCCTGGTGCTCGCCGAGCAGTTCGATGATCGCCAGTGCCCGCTCCACCGACCGTACCGTGCCGCCTTCGTCTCTGCCGTGCATGTCCATACCCTGTCGTGCCCCTCGTGGGCCCACCGCGAGGATATTGCAAGATGCAGGCCTGGGCGCGGTGGCGGCTGGCGTCGTTCGTCTAGCGAGCATCATCGAGCAGGGGCGGTGGGCAGTTGCTTACCCACTGGGTGAGCTGTTCATGGGCATGGGCCAGTTGCAGCACCGCCAGGTCGGCCTGGGCCGGGCCCATGATCTGCAGGCCCATGGGCAGTCCGGCGGGGTTGAAGCCAGCTGGCACGCTCATGGCCGGGATGCCGGCGAGGGTGGCGCCGATCACCACTTCCATCCAGCGGTGGTAGGTATCCATTTCCCGCCCGGCGATAGCCTTGGGCCAGTGCAGCGTTGCATCGAAAGGGAACACCTGAGCACTGGGTAGTAGCAGGAAGTCGTAACGCTCGAAGAGTTTCTCCACGGCGCGGTACCAGTCGCTGCGGTCGACTGAGGCCTGGTAGATATCCGCCGCGCTGAGGCCGAGGCCGCTTTCCACTTCCCAGATGGCCTCCGGCTTGAGCTGCGCGCGGCGTGCCGGATCGGCGTGGACCTGGGCCAGGCTGCCGGCCACCAGCCATTGGCGGTGCACCAGCCAGCAGCGCCAGAGGCGGTTCGGGTCGTACTCCGGTAGGCAAGCCTCGACCTGGCAACCGAGCTCGCGGAAGCCCGCCAGAGCGCTTTCGCAGAGACCGAGCAGGCCGGCTTCCATGGGCAGGTGACCACCCAGGTCGCCGAGCCAGCCAATGCGCGTGCCGATGAAGTCGCGTTGCAGCGGGCCGATCAGGTCCGCCGTGCTGGAAAGCGCCAGCGGGACGGCACGATGGGGGCCGGCTTGGGTGCGAAGCAGCGCTGCCACGTCGGCCACGCTGCGGCCCATGGGGCCTTCGGTGGCCAGTTGTTGGGCGAAGAGTTCCGGCGTGGGGCCGAAGGGCACGCGCCCCTGGGACGGGCGCAGGCCATAGACGTTGTTGAAGCCTGCCGGATTGCGCAATGAGCCCATCATGTCGCTACCGTCGGCCACCGGCAGCAGGCGGAGGGCCAGGGCCGCCGCTGCGCCGCCGCTGCTGCCGCCGGCGCAGAGCGCCGGGTCATAGGCATTGCCGGTGGTGCCGAAGACGTTGTTGTAGCTCTGCGAACCGAGGCCGAATTCCGGCACGTTGGTTTTGCCGAGGAAGATCGCTCCCGCTGCCCGCACCCGCGACACGGCGATCGCGTCATGCTGCGCCATCTGCCCGGCGAACAGTGGTGAGCCCATGCTGGTGGGCAGGCCGGTGCAAGCGGCGAGGTCCTTCACTGCCTGCGGCATGCCGTGCATCCAGCCGAGCCACTTTCCCTGGGCCAGCAGGCGGTCGTGCTCGTCGGCTTCGGCCAGCAGTTCCTCGGCCGGGCGCAGCGCCACCAGGGCATTGACCCTCGCGTTGTAGCGTTCGATCTGCTCCAGGTAGGCCTGCATCACTTCGTGGCAGGACAGCTGGCGCGTGCGGATGGCCTCGGACAGCGGCAGGGCGTCCAGCGTGACGATGTCCTGTTGCAACGAAGTCGAGGTGCGAAGGGGGCTTTCGAAACAGGTCATTCACAGGCTCCGGGCAGAGGTAGCGATGGGGCTGCGGCGCTGGCGGCGCTCCAGGGCTGCGGGCGCGCCTTCGCTCAGGAAGCAGGTGGCGATCACGCCGATCAGCGACGCGAAGAGCACGTAGTAGGCTGGCGCCACCGGCGAGCCACCCACCTGGGTCAGCCAGGTGACGATGAAGGGCGCGAAGCCGCCGAACAGCATCACCGCGATGTTGTAGGCCAGGGCCAGGCCGGTGGAGCGCACGCGGGTGGGGAACTGTTCGGCGACGGCGGTGGGGGCGGGACCGTAGGAGACACCGATCATGGCGCAGAGCATCAGTTGCATCAGCGTCAGGCGCTCCAGGCTCGGCGCCTCGGCGACCCAGGCCATCAGCGGATAGACCAGCAGGAGGAAGGATAGGCTGCCGGCGAGCAGCACCGGGCGGCGGCCGATGCGGTCGGATAGCGCTCCGGCGAAGGGAATGATCACGGTCATCAACGCCACCGCCAGCATCTGCACCATGAACACCTGATCCAGCGGCAGGCCGAGTTGCTTGTGGGCGAAAGTCGGCATGTTCACCAGCACCACGTAGAACGCCACGGTGCCGTAGATGCAGCTACCCATGGTCACCAGCACGGCGCGGCGCTGTTCGCGAAGGACCTGCATCAGGCTGAGGGACTCGCCCTTGTGTGCCTGGCGAGCATCGACGAAGGCTTCGGGCTCCTCCATGTGACGGCGCATCCACAGACCCACCGGGCCGATCAGCAGGCCGAGGAGGAAGGGTACGCGCCAACCCCAGCTATCCAGGGCTTCGGGGGACAGGGTGTGGGTCACCAGGGCGCCCATGCCGGCGCCAGCGAACACGGCCAGGCACTGGCCGAACAACTGCCAGGCGCCGTAGAGGCCGCGACGGTTTTCCGGGGCGCTTTCCACCAGGAAGGCCGTGGCGCTGGCGTACTCGCCGCCAGTAGCGAAGCCCTGCAGCATGCGCGCGACCACGATCAGCACGGGCGCACCGATCCCGATCGCGGCATAGCCTGGCGCGAAGGCGATCAGGGCAATGGACAGAGTCATGAGCAGGATGATCAGTTGCATGGCTGCCTTGCGGCCCTTGCGGTCTGCGTACAGGCCGAGCAGGACGCCGCCCACCGGGCGCATGAAGAAGCCGACGCCGAAGGTGGCCAGGGCCATCAGCAGCGAGGTGTATTCGTTGTCCGCGGGAAAGAACAGGCGGGCGATGATGCTCGACAGGAAGCCATAGACGATGAAGTCGTACCACTCGAGGGCGTTGCCGATGACAGCGGCGGTCACCTGAGGGGTGCGCGAGGTTCCGCTCTGGGAAGCGTGCATGGGGGAGTTCTCCGGAAACGTAGGAAGTCAGGCGGCAGTGGCAGAAGTTGGGGAAGTGGCGGGCCGCGCCTGGAACCAGGCCTCTGTCAGCGCGGCCCAGTACGCGGCGCCGCGCACCAGGATGTCGTCGTTGAAGTCGTATCCGGGGTTATGGACCATCGGCCGGTCGGCGCCGGCGCCATTGCCGATGAACAGGTAGCTGCCGGGGCAGCGCTGGAGCATCCAGGCGAAGTCCTCGCTGCCCATTACGGTGGGAGCCTCCAGCACCTGTTCGGCACCGATCAGTTCCTCGCCCACCCAACGGGCGAAGGCGGTTTCCGCGTTGCTGTTGACCAATACCGGGTAGGCGGGGCGGTGAACGATGCTGGCACGGCAGCCGTAGCTTTCGGCCTGACTGTGGATGATCGCCTGCACTCGTTCCAGCACCTGCTCGCGGACCTTGGCGTCGAGGGCGCGCAGGCTCAGGCGCAGCAGGGCGCTCTGGGGAATCACGTTGGCGGCTTCACCGGCCTGCAGGGCGCCGACCGTGACCACCGCCGCCTGTTGCGGGTCGACGTTGCGTCCGACTACCGTCTGCAACGCCATCACCGCGCTGGCGGCGGCCACGAGCGGGTCCGCCGTCAGGTGCGGCATGGAACCATGGCCACCGACACCTTCGATCACCACGTCCAGCAGGTCCTGGGAGGCCATCAGGGAACCTTCGCGGAAGCACAGGTGACCGGCTTCCAGGCCAGGCATGTTGTGCATGCCGTACAAGGCTTCGCAGGGGAAACGCTCCAGCAGGCCGTCGGCGAGCATGGCTTCGGCGCCGCCCTGGCCTTCTTCGGCGGGCTGGAAGATCAGGTTGAGGGTGCCCTCGAAATTGCGGGTGGCCGCCAGGTAGCGCGCTGCGCCCAGTAACATGGCGGTATGGCCATCGTGGCCGCAGGCGTGCATACGCCCGGTGTGGCAGCTGCTGTAGGTAAGGCCTGTTGCTTCGATGATGGGCAGCGCATCCATGTCGGCGCGCAGGCCCAGGGAACGGAGGGCGTCACCATTGCGCAGCACGCCGACCACGCCGGTGCGGCCGATGCCGCTGTGGACTTCGTAGCCCCATTGGTCCAGCAGACGGGCCACCAGGGCGGCGGTGCGTTGTTCTTCGAAACCGAGTTCGGGGTGGGCGTGGATGTCCTGGCGCAATGCCTTCAGGTCGGCGGCGACGTCGTCGAGCCAGGCCTGGATATGGGCGTAACGGGTCATTGTTGTTGTTCTCCTCGTTGGGGCGGCTGCCGCCTTTCGCGGCAGGCCTTCAGCTAACCGCGAGGATGAAAGGAGAACAATCGAAGGTGGTTCCACGGGGTGGAACAGGGGACGAGCAGCGTTGGGCTTCGCTCCGCTCAGCCGCAACCTACGGGGACGTCAGGGCGTTCTGTCGGTTGGTCTGAGTCCACGAAGCCCAACGCGTCAGAGCGTGCTATCCGCCTCCGGCATCAGCCGGCAACCCTGGTGCGGGCTGACCCATGCTGCCGTGTTGCTGCGGCCCAGGCCGCTGGCAGTCACGCGCTTGTGCTCGGCGTCGTCGAGGAACGCGCTGGTGGGCACGTACTGCTTCACGTAGCCCTGGCAGTAGTCGGCCGGGTTGCCCATCACGTAGCGGCAGGAGCAGTACTCCTTGGCGGTGTAGGCGCTGATGATGCCGGGGAAGGCGGCCAGGTGCTGGCGGTTCTGCCACACCGTGGCGGCGAGCAGGATGAGCGCCAGCACGAACAGGCTGAGCACAGGACGACGGACGATCATGGCTGCACCTCCGGGGCGAATGCGGCCAGGGCCAGCTTGAGGAAGTCGTTGTGGCGGTAGCTGCCGTCGCGGTCATCGGCGTAGCGCACGATCACCAGCTTCTGGCTGGGCAGCACGTAGAGCGCCTGGCCCCAGTGACCGAGGGCGGCAAAGGCGTCTTCCGGGGCATCCGGCCAAGGTTTCGCCGCGCCCTGCACCTGGGTGTTCAGCCACCAGTGGCCCCCGGGCACGGCCTCGCCGGGAGAGGCCGCATCAGGCTTGTAGCCGGCGAAGGGCTTGCGGTTGAAGGCAACCCAGTCCGCCGGCAGCAACTGGCGCTCGCCCCAGCGGCCGTCGCGTTGCATCAGCAGGCCGACGCGGGCCAGGTCACGGGCGGTGAGGTAGGTGTAGGACGAACCGACGTAGGTACCGGCGGCGTCGGTTTCCCACACCGCCGAGCGGATGCCCAGGGGCTCGAACAGGGCGGTCCAGGGGTATTCCGCGTAGGCCTGCTCGCCCACCATGCCGCGCAGGGCGGCGGACAGCACATTGGTATCGCCGCTGGAGTAGCGGAAGCGCTTGCCGGGCACGGCATCCAGCGGGTGCTCGGCGGCGAAGGCGGCCATGTCGCCGCGACCTCGGGTGTAGAGCATGGCCACCACCGAGGATTTCAGCGGCGCGTATTCGTAGTCCTCTTGCCAGGCGAGGCCGGACGCCCAGTGCAGCAGGTCATTGAGGTGGACGTTGGCGTGGCCGGCGAAAGCGGGGTAGTAGCGCGCTACCGGCTCGTCCAGCTTGAAGCGGCCTTCGCCATAAGCCACGCCGAGCACGGAGGCCAGCAGGCTCTTGCTCACCGACCAGGTGAGGTGGGGCGTTTCGGCTTTGGTGGGGCTGGCGTAATGCTCGTAGATGAGTTCGCCGTCGCGGATCACCACCACGGCGTCCGTACGTACGCCCTTGCGCTCGTTGTCATCGCGCTGGGGAAAGGCGTAGCTCTCGAAGGCCTGGACTGCGGCGCCGGTGGGTGCAGGGCCTTGTTGCCAGTCCGTGGCGGGCCAGGTTTCAGCCTGGGCCAGGCCGGCCACGAGACCGAGCGCCAGGGCCAGCGGGCGAAGGAGGGGGAGGGGCATTGGTGGGCCTCTTCTGCTTATCGAAGGGCGCAACCTAGCACGGCCCGCGTGACGGTAAATAGCGCCGAACGTGCCGGTTGGTGGGACTGTTCGGCGCGTTACGTCAGTTCAGCGTGGCAGCCGGTAGTCGTCCGGCCCGAGGAGGTCGATGCCGCACTCCAGGTTCTCGATCCAGTAGAGGAAGGCACTGATCATTTCCTTGCCGACGAAGGGACGTCCGTGCTGCGGGACGATCATCTCCACGTCCATGCCGCGCACCATGGAGGCCCAGAGTCGGCAGACCTTGTTGCTGGCCATGTAGCGGCGATGGAAGCTTTCCATGTTCGGCACGTGGTTGACGAAGTCGCGCACCGGCGTGGCGTCTTCCACCAAGGACGCCCCCATGTCGCCGGAAAAGAGGATGCGGCTGATCGGGTCATACACCTGGAAGTTGCCCACCGAGTGGAGGAAGTGCGCAGGCACCGCCTTCAGTTGGCAGCGGCCAAGGGTGATGGACTGGCCGCGGTCGGGCAGGGCGATGATGCGGTCGTAGGTGGAGATGCCGTGGCTGATGGCCAGGTAGTTGGCGGTCAGGTGCGGCAGGAAGCGCGCCCAGAGCTTGGAGCAGATCACCTTTGCGCGGGTGTGCAGCAGCCATTTGTCCAGGGAGGCGATGATGTCCGGGTCCTGGTGGGAGGCGAAGATGTAGGTCAGGTCCTGCACCGGAATGTGCTTGGACAGTTCCAGCGACAGCGGGGTGTAGGTCAGGTCGCCGCCCGGGTCCAGCAGCAGGTACTGCTCGTTGTCGGTAATCAGGAACTGGTTGGACTGCACGCCGTCGCCGCTGACCAGATCGTCGAACATCAGGCATTGGTGGGTGCCGTTGTCGAACAGCACGATGGGTTCGCGACGCATGGAAACCTCTGTAGGAAAAGCGACGCGCAGATGTAAGACATTTCTGAAGGACGAGTGCTGACCTGGATCAAGCCAGATAGGCGACTGCTTAAACCGTAGGTTGGGCTTAGCGATGCGAAGCCCAACCTGAAAGGTTCGCGCGGTTGCTCGTTGGGCTTCGCTGCGCTCAGCCACAACCTACGGGAGATCAGGCGGTGCCCAGTGCGGCCAGGGCCTTTTCCAGTCGCTTCGCCCTCGGTCCGCTGGCGATCTCCAGTACGCCCTGGTCGCGCTTCCAGAGGTTTGCCCAATCCTCCGGTCCACCGGCGAAGGCGGCGTCCAGTTCCGGCTTGAGCGCCTTGAACTGGGCGAAGAGGGCCGCCAGCAGGAGGTGCATGGCCGGTGCCGTGGCGCATTGGCGGGAGACTTCCGCGGCGCCGCTGAGCAGTGCCAGCAGGCGCAATTGCAGGTCCTGGCGCCAGGCGTTGTCGCGGCCCACACCGTACAGCCAGGCCACCAGCGCGGCGAGGACATGGAGGTCTTCGATGCTGCGGAACGGTTTTACGTAGGCGTCCCAGCCATCCCCGGCCAGGCGCTCGCAATGGGCGCCTTCCAGATGCAGGCGTGCGTGGGGGATGTCGGGCATCAGCGGCAGCGGCTTGAGCTGCTCGACGCGTACACCCGGGGCGCCGTTGCGCACCACGGTCAGGGCCAGGCGCGGTGATTCGCCGTCGGCTTCCTCGCGGGCCGCCACCAGCAGCCAGTCGGCGGCATCTCCGGCGGTGACGAAGTCCTTGCGTCCGGCGAGGCTGAGGCCGCTCAGGCGGGTCTGCATGTCGGCCGGGCGTACGCTGCGGTTCTCGGTCACGCACAGCGCGCCCAGGCTCTGTGGCGCGGAAGGCCAGAGCAGGCGCAAGGCACCCTGGTAGCCGGCCAGGAAAGCCAGCCCGGGCGTGGCGGACAGCTTGCCGCCGAGCACTGCCAGTTCGAAGGGCGTCACCTCGCCCAGGCGGTCGAGCAGGGCGCCGTACCAGTCATCCAGCGGTTGGCCGGAGGGCAGGCGGGCAGTGGCTTCGAACAGGCGTTGCCAGGGCATTGAAGGCTCCTCGAGGGGGATGGGGGCGTGGCTGCGGGATGTCAGCGGACCCATGTCATACAAGCATCATCGGATCGTCATGGGGGTGACACCGGGTCTACCTAGCCTGAGCTTGCACAACAAGATCGTCCGGCTGCAACCGGGATCTAGCCGGCCAACGGAGGCTTATTCATGACTCAGATCGCCATGACCCGCGACAGCGTCGCACCCAACGGGAAAAGCCCTCGCCGTCTCCAGGCCGAGCGCCTGGAAGGCATTGCTGCGCTGCGTGAGGCGCAGGCCCTGCGTTTTCGAGTGTTCAGCGCCGAGTTCGACGCCAAGCTGCAGGGCGCCGAGTTCGGTCTCGATATGGATGACTACGATCCGCACTGCCAGCACATCGGCGTGCGCGACCTGGACAGCGGCGAGCTGGTCGCCACCACCCGCCTGCTCGATCACCACGCCGCCCGTGACCTGGGCCGCTTCTACAGCGAAGAGGAATTCAGCCTCCACGGCCTCGGCGATCTGCAAGGTCCGGTGCTGGAAATCGGCCGCACCTGCGTCGCCCCGTCCTATCGCAATGGCGCCACCATCGCCGTGCTTTGGGGGGAACTGGCTGAAGTGCTGAACCAGGGCGGCTACCGCTACCTGATGGGCTGCGCCAGCATCCCGATGCAGGACGGCGGCGTCCAGGCACAGGCCATCATGCAGCGCCTACGCGAGCGTCATCTGTGCACCGAATACCTGCGCGCGGAACCGAAGAACCCGCTGCCTGCGCTGGAACTGCCGGGCAACGTGATCGCTGAAATGCCGCCGCTGCTCAAGGCCTACATGCGCCTCGGCGCGAAGATCTGCGGCGAGCCGTGCTGGGACCCGGACTTCCAGGTGGCAGACGTGTTCATCCTGCTCAAGCGCGACGAGCTTTGCCCGCGCTACGCCCGTCACTTCAAGGCTGCGGTCTGAGGCCGGGCATGCAGAAGTCCGTACGTTTCTACGCCCGCGTTGTCCGCCTGCTGGCAGTGATCGGCCTCGGCTTGTCGCTGGCGGTGTGGGTTGGCGTGCTGGAACGCCTGGGGCGTCGTGATCTGATGGCCACCCGGCAGCGCCTGACTCGCTGGTTCCTCGCTCGCCTGGCTGGCGCGCTGCCGTTTCGCGTGCGGGTCGTTGGTCGGGTGCCGGAGCAGCCCATGCTCTGGGTGAGCAACCACGTGTCCTGGACCGATATCCCGCTGCTCGGCGCCGTGGCGCCGCTGTCCTTCCTGTCCAAGGCAGAGGTACGTGCCTGGCCGGTGGCCGGTTGGCTGGCGCACAAGGCGGGCACTCTGTTCATCCGCCGTGGCTCGGGAGATAGCGGCCTGGTCGGCCAGCAGCTCGCCCGCCACCTCGGGGATGGGCGCCACCTGCTGATCTTCCCGGAAGGCACTACCACCGACGGCAGCCTGCTGAAGACTTTCCACAGCCGGCTGCTCACCAGCGCCGTGGAAACCCAGGTTCCGGTGCAGCCGGTGGCGATCCGTTATCTGCGTGATGGCCAGCGTGACGAGATTGCGCCCTTCATCGGCGACGACGATCTGCTCTCGCACCTGGTGCGCCTGTTGCGCAGTGAGCAGTCCGAAGTGGAAATCCAATTGCTCGAGCCGGTAGACAGCCAGGGGCTGACCCGTACCGTGCTGAGCCAGAAAGCGAAGAGCGCCGTGCAACTGGCGCTCTTCGGTGAGGTGGAAGACGAGGCCCTGGCCGCCTGAGCGTGGTCAGGCCTTGTTCGCTTCCGGCCAGTTGATCGGCGGCACCGTGAGGATGTCGCAGTCCAGTTCGCGCATGGCGGCATCCGCCACACTGCCGATCAGCACCCGTTTCATCCCCGTCAGCCCTCGCGTGCCCATCACCAGCAGGTCGACCGGTTCGCGTTCCAGCACCCGCCGCAATGCCGTCATCGGCTGGCCTTCTTCGATCAAGCGCTCGTCGATGAGGGCGCCCAGTTCTTCCTTGAGGAGGAACTCATCCAGCGCAGCGGTCGCCCGGCGACGCTCATCGGCGGCGTAGTCGCCCGGAATTGTCCCGGCCCCTGCGCCAGCCGCCAGCAACATGGCGCCACCCAGCGGGTCGAAAGCGTGCAGCGCCTTGGCGCCGGATTTCGGGATCAATCCCAGCTCGTGGGCGGCGCGCACGGCCTGGGCGGAAGCCGGAGAGCAATCCAGGGCCAGCAGCGGCATCAGGTAGTCGTCCTCGGCGGCCTTGTTCACCAGCAGGATCGGGACGTGGCTGGTGCGCACCAGTCGCTCCAGGGTGGTCCCGACGAAGATGTCGCGCAGCGGGTTCTTGCGGTGGCTGCCGACCACCAGCAGGTCGATGTTGGCCCAGCGGGTGCAGTCGGCGATGTGCTTGGCCGGGTCACCCACCTCCACCCAGATTTCCGGCGTGCGGCCGGCGAGTTCGGTGAAGAAGTCCACTTGTTCATTGAGATAGCGACGGACTTGCTCGACTTCCAGTTCGATCCGCAGCTGCGGCTGGTCTTCGTCGACCACGTGAAGGATGAACCAGGGACAGTCGAACTGGCGGACCAGCCGCGCCGCGCGTCGCAAAGCGCGATCGGAGCGGTTGGAAAGGTCGGTCGCCAGCATCAGCGCATTCATCGGGCACCTCCAGAGTGTGGGGTTCTGACTCCATTCCACTGCAGCTGTAGGAAATTTCCCTTGATACAGGTCAACTGATATCTGGCTGGGTGCCCGCGAATTGCTGGAGCTGCGGATAGAACTGACGGAAGTCATCGAACAGGGGCTGATACAGCGCTTCCAGTTCGGCCATTGCACCGTCCAGCGCTTCCGGCCGCGAGATGCGCCGTGCCATGCCGGCGATGACCAGTTCCAGGGTCTCGAACTCCCGGTAGCTGCCGAGCCAGTCCTGCTCGGCCATGCGTGGGGCGATCAGCGCCAGGCGTCCGGGCAGTGCGGGTTCGTTGACCAGCACGTTGTAGACATGGCGGGTGAAGGCATCCAGCGGTTCGGCGGAGTAGAGCGCCCAATCGCGGGCCAGGCAGTGGTCGAAGAAAACGTCCAGTAGGATGCCGGCGAAGCGCCGCCGCTCGCTGGGGAAACGCAGCTTGGACTGGGCGATCAGCGGATGGCTGTCGGTGAAGGCGTCGATGCGCCGGTGCAGGCGGATGCCGGCTTCGATATCCGCCGGCCAGCGCCCGGCCAGCGGCCCTTTGACGAAGTCGCCATAGAGGCTGCCGAGCAGTTGCGCCGGCTGCGAGCCGCCGAGATGAAGGTGGGCGAGGTAGTTCATTGGCGGAGCTTAACCCAGAGTCGTTTTTATCATGACGGTCGATGAAGACTATTGGCACAAACGATCACGCATCGTTCTTTCTCGATATAAAGTTCGTTCCATCTCGATATACGAATCCACGGCCATGAGCACATCCATCGACCTCGACGAAATCATCAAGGCACTCGCCAACCCCGTCCGGCGGGAGATGCTGCAGTGGCTCAAGGAACCGGAGAAGTACTTCGTCGAGCAGGACCACCCATTCGAAATCGGCGTCTGCGCCGGCAAGTTCGACCAGCGCTGCGGGCTGTCCCAGTCCACCGTCTCGGCGCACCTGGCGACCTTGCAGCGCGCCGGCCTGGTCACGAGCCGCAAGGTGGGCCAATGGAACTTCTTCAAACGCAATGAAGCCGTCATCGCTGAATTCCTTCGCCAGATGAGCGACGAGCTGTAACTGCAGCACCTGCCTACAACCCGAAACCTCCCAGGAGCAGGCCCATGCCTACTGCGCTTCTCGTCCTCGCCTTGTCCGCGTTTGCGATAGGCACCACTGAATTCGTCATCATGGGCCTGCTGCCGGAGGTGGCCACCGATCTCGGCGTATCCATTCCCGGCGCCGGTTGGCTGGTAACCGGCTACGCCCTGGGCGTGGCCATCGGCGCGCCGTTCATGGCGATGCTCACCTCGAAGCTGCCGCGAAAACACGCACTGTTGGCGCTGATGGGGGTCTTCATCATCGGCAACCTGCTTTGCGCCATCGCCGCCAACTACGGCCTGCTGATGCTGGCGCGGGTCGTCACTGCGCTCTGCCACGGCGCCTTCTTCGGTATCGGTTCGGTGGTGGCTGCGAGCCTGGTACCGGCCAACCGCAAGGCTTCCGCCGTCGCCCTGATGTTCACCGGCCTGACCCTGGCCAACGTGCTCGGCGTGCCCCTGGGTACCGCCCTGGGTCAGGTCGCCGGCTGGCGTTCGACCTTCTGGGCGGTGACCCTGATCGGCATCGCAGCACTGATCGGCCTCTGGCGGGTACTGCCGCGCCAGGATGACGAGGAGGCCACCGACATCCGCGCGGAGTTCGCCGCCCTGCGGGGTGCCGGGCTCTGGCTGGCGCTGTCCACCACCGTACTGTTCTCCGCCGCGGTGTTCTGCATCTTCACCTACGTCGCGCCGCTGCTCGGCGAGGTGACCGGCGTTTCGCCCCGTGGCGTGACCTGGAGCCTGCTGCTGATCGGCCTGGGCCTGACCCTGGGCAACGTGATCGGTGGCCGCCTGGCGGACTGGAAGCTGGCACAGACCCTGATGGGCGTGTTCGTCGCCCTGGCCGTCGCCTCCAGCGTCCTGACCTGGACCAGCGCAAACCTGATTCCCACCGAGATCACCTTGTTCCTCTGGGCCACGGCCGCCTTCGCCGCGGTGCCGGCCCTGCAGGTCAACGTGGTGAATTTCGGCAGCGACGCCCCGAACCTGGTTTCCACCCTGAACATCGGTGCCTTCAACGTGGGCAATGCCCTCGGCGCCTGGGTCGGTGGCCTGGTCATCAGCCACGGATTCGGCCTCACCAGCGTTCCCCTGGCCGCTGCGGTACTGGCGATCCTCGCCCTGTTAGCGACCCTGTTCACCTTCAGCAACCGTAATCCCGAGCTGCAAGCGGCTCTCGACTGACCCGAGGTAAATGACATGCCCACGCTCTTCGACCCGATCAAGATCGGCGACCTGGAACTTTCCAACCGCATCATCATGGCGCCGCTGACTCGCTGCCGCGCCGACGAGGGCCGCGTACCGAATGCCCTGATGGCCGAGTACTACACCCAACGCGCGACAGCCGGGCTGATCATCAGCGAAGCCACTTCCGTCACGCCGCTCGGCGTCGGCTACCCGGATACCCCCGGCATCTGGTCCGACGAGCAGGTGAAGGGCTGGAGCAATATCACCAAGGCGGTGCACGCCAACGGCGGCAAGATCGTCCTGCAGCTGTGGCACGTGGGCCGCATCTCCGACCCGAGCTACCTGGGCGGCGAGGCTCCGGTAGCGCCCAGCGCCATCGCCGCCAAGGGCCACGTCAGCCTGCTGCGTCCGCTGCGTGACTTCCCGGTGCCGCGTGCCCTGGAAACCGAAGAGATCGCCGACATAGTCGAGGCCTACCGCATCGGTGCCGAGAACGCCCAGGCCGCCGGTTTCGACGGTGTGGAAATCCACGCTGCCAACGGCTACCTGCTGGACCAGTTCCTCCAGGACGGCACCAACAAGCGCACCGACCAGTACGGCGGCTCCATCGAGAACCGTGCCCGCCTGCTGCTGGAAGTCACCGATGCCGTGATCAAGGTGTGGGGCGCCGGCCGCGTCGGCGTGCACCTGTCGCCGCGCGCCGACTCCCACGACATGGGCGACTCCGACCTGGCCGGTACCTTCGGCTACGTCGCCCGCGAACTGGGCAAGCGTGGTGTGGCCTTCCTCTGCGCCCGCGAGAAGGAAGGCGAGGACAGTCTGGCGCCGCAATTGAAGGAAGCCTTCGGTGGCGTGTTCATCGCCAACGAGCGCTTCACCAAGGCCAGTGCCAGTGCCTGGCTGGAAAGTGGCAAAGCCGATGCCGTGGCCTTCGGCATCCCCTTCATCGCCAACCCCGACCTGCCCGAGCGCCTGCGCCTGGACGCCCCGCTGAACGAACCGCGCCCCGAGCTGTTCTATGCCAAGGGCCCGGTGGGCTATATCGACTACCCACGCCTGTAACAGCCCAGCCTTGTAGGGGCGAATTCATTCGCCAAGGGCCGCGCAGCGGCCCCGTAGGTTGGTCCGAGCCTGCGAGGCCCAACGTGGCCGTTACAGGCGCCTCTGAAATGGGGGCGGGTTCTTGTAGGGGCGAATGTATTCGCCAAGGACCGCGTAGCGGTCCCGAGAGGGTTTGCCAGAGCGCAGATATTCGGCCTGCCTGGCGAATGAATTCGCCCCTACAGGTGTCTTGCCGAGCCCCAAAATTCGTTTCCTCTGGTAGCTTTGCACCCATCGCCGTCCGTCGGGATCGCCCAAGCGGGAACCCGGCGGCTATTCGTGTGACCAATGGAGTCCGGCCGAAGTCTTCCGGCCGTCAGCGACATGCCAAAGGAAGCCCGCATGCACAAATCGTTACACCCCCTCATTGCCCTGCTCGGCGCCCTGGTCCTGCCGGTGCAGGCCAGCTGGTACCTGGACAACGAGTCGTCGCGCATCTCCTTCATCTCCACTAAGGCCGGCAGCATTTCCGAGGTGCACCGCTTCCTCACCCTGCACGGCAAGATCGGCAAGGAGGGCAAGGCGCACTTGCGCGTCGAACTGGAGTCGGTGAGCACCGGGGTCCCGCTGCGTGACCAGCGACTGCGTGACCAGTTCTTCGAAATCGCCAAGTACCCCGAGGCCGAGATCACCGCCCAGCTCGACCTGCGTCCCATCACCGACCTGGCCCCCGGCGCCCAGCTGGAGCTGGGCCTGCCGCTGACGGTTAAGCTGCACGATAAGTCTCAGCAATACCGCGCCGAACTCCTGGCCACGCGCCTGGATGACCATCGCTTCCAGGTAGTGACCCTGGCCCCGCTGGTGCTGCAGGTGGAGGACTTCGGCCTGACCACAGCACTGGACGGCCTGCGCAAGGTGGCCGGTCTGCCTGGCATCAGTCTGTCGGTGCCGGTGGGCGCCGTGCTGATCTTCACGGAGCGCTGATGGGGCAGATCTTCCCCTGGAAGTCCGGCAACCGCTTCGAGCTGTTGATCGACGGCCCGCAGTTCTTTCCGACCATGCTCACGGCCATTGCCCGGGCCGAGCATCAGGTTGCGCTGGAGCTTTACCTGGTGGAAGACGGCCACTGCAGCCAGGCCCTGGTGGACGCGCTCTGCGTGGCCGCCGTGCGCGGCGTGCGGGTGCGCTGCCTGTTCGATGATTTCGGTTGCCTGAAGCTGGGTGCGGCGCTGCGTGAGCGCCTGTGCGAGGCCGGGGTGATGCTGCAGTTCTACAACCCACTGCGCTGGCGGCACGGCTTCAGCAACCTGTACCGCGACCACCGCAAGATCCTGGTGGTGGATGATCGCCAGGCGTTCATTGGCGGCACCGGTGCCACCGACGAGTTCTGGGACCCGAGCCAGGAGACCAGCCGCTGGCACGAAGTGATGGTGGCCATCGAGGGGCCGCTGGTGGCGCACTGGCAACTCATCTTCGACTACCAGTGGCTGGCCAACCTCGGCCGCCGCCCCTGGAAACCGGGTGAGGCGCCGGGGCTGGCCCACCTGCCGCCCTATCCGGCGGTGGGGGAGGGGCTCGGCAGGCTGGCCTACGCCGATGCGAGCCAGCACCGCGACATCGTCCAGTCGCTGGTGCGCAGCATTCGCACGGCGCGCAATCGCGTGTGGCTGGCGACGCCCTATTTCCTGCCGAGCTGGAAGGTGCGCCGCGCCTTGATCAAGGCCGCGCGGCGAGGCGTCGAGGTGCGCCTGCTGCTCACCAGCCGGCACACCGACCACCCGCCGGTGCGCTTCGCCGGCCAGCGTTACTACCCGCGCCTGCTACGCGCCGGTGTGCGGATATTCGAGTACCAGCAGCGCTTCCTGCACCTGAAGATGGTGCTGGCCGATGACTGGGTCAGCGTGGGCTCCTGCAACTTCGACCACTGGAACCTGCGCTTCAATCTGGAAGCCAACCTGGAAGCGCTGGACCCGAACTTCACCCTGGCGGTGGACGCGTGCATGCGCCAGGACTTCTCCGACAGCCGCGAGATCACCATGGACGACTGGCACGCGCGCCCGCTGGTGAAACGCCTGCGCCAGCGCCTCTGGGGCTGGCTGGACCGGCTGGTGGTGAACCTTCTCGATCGTCGCCGTTAGCGGTATACAGCCAGTCGCCGCACTTTCGTCGGGTGCCTGCGGATCAACGTGGGGCTAGGCTTGCTTCACAACAACGAGATGGAGTGGCTGCATGGGCCGCCGATACCTGCCGATCCTGCTGCTGTGCGCCGTGCTGGGCGGCTGTTCCACACCGGGCGCCTTCTTCGGCGCGACCAAAGGGCCTGAATTCCAGCCTTCCGCGCCGAGTGACGGCGATCACGCACTCGTCTACCTCTATCGCCCGCAAAGCGAATGGGCGGACCAGGAACTGGAAGCTCCTGGCATCTTCCTCAACAACGAACTGATCGGCAGTCTGCCGAGCAATGGCCACCTGGCCCTGGAGTTCGACGCGGCCAGCTACAAGCTGGAAATGCGCCGGCCGCTGTTCGGCAGCTACTGGACCCTGTTCGCCGATGGCCCGCTGGATTTCACCCTCATCAGCTCCTTCGCCCTGGAAGCCTCCGCCGGACGTACCTATTACCTGCGCTACGACGAACTGGACCCGCCGCCGAAGAACAGCGAGCAGCCCGGTGCCGGCAATGGCCCACTGCAGCTGGTGGAGGAGTCCCTGGGCAGCCAGGAAATTGCCGCTACACGCCAGGTCCAGCCGAGCCAGCGCGTAGCGGCCAACGGTGAAGTGGTGCGGCCCCAGGTTGGGTTCTGGCGCGGAGTGGGGCGGGCGCTGGACAAGATCGGCATCTGACCCCGCCATCCATCCTGTAGTAGGGGCCTATTACCTGGCGTCGAAGGGCGCCGGGGATAATTGGCTAACCTTGAAGCCCCAGGGCTTCCAATCCAGGAGGATGAGCAATGGCTGCGAAGAAGATTCTGATGCTGGTCGGCGACTACGCCGAAGACTACGAAACCATGGTGCCTTTCCAGGCCCTGCTCATGGTCGGTCACACGGTACACGCCGTGTGTCCGGACAAGGTCGCCGGACAGACCGTGCGCACCGCGATCCACGATTTCGAAGGCGACCAGACCTACAGCGAGAAGCCGGGGCACAACTTCGCCCTCAACTTCGATTTCGCCAAGGTCCGGGCGGAGGACTACGACGCCCTGCTGATCCCCGGCGGCCGCGCCCCCGAATACCTGCGCCTCAACGCCAGGGTGCTGGAGCTGGTGAAAGCCTTCGACCAGGCCGGCAAACCCATCGCCGCTGTCTGCCATGGCGCCCAGTTGCTGGCCGCCGCCGGTGTGCTGGAAGGCCGTGAGTGCAGCGCGTACCCGGCCTGTGGCCCGGAAGTGAAACTTGCCGGTGGTCAGTATGTGGATATCCCGGTGGACGCTGCCCATACGCAGGGCAATCTGGTGACCGCTCCGGCCTGGCCCGCGCATCCCGCCTGGCTGGCAGGTTTCCTCAAGCTGCTCGGGACGAAGATCGAGTTGTGATCGCAGGTTGTGGCTGAGCTGTGCAAGGCCCAACAATCGAGTGTGTTGGGCTTCGCTGCGCTCTGCGCCAACCTACCCGGCCCAATTGATCCCGCATCGCCAACAACAGGAGGCGCGCCATGTGCGAGCTGTACGTCAAGGCCGACCCCATTCTCTACGAGTCCCGCTCGCGCTCGCTGCGCATCCGTGGCGTCGTCACCACGCTGCGCCTGGAGAACCAGTTCTGGGACATCCTGCGGGAGATCGCCGAGGTGGATGGCATGACCACCAACCAGCTCATCACCAAGCTTTACGACGAGGTGATGGAGTACCGCGGCGAGGTCGTCAACTTCGCGTCCTTCCTGCGGGTGAGCTGCACCCGTTACCTGGCCCAGCGCCGCTCCACGGTGGTCGAGTTGCCGAAGGCGCGAGTGCAGGGTTGAGGCCTCAAACCACCTGTTCGACCCAGTCGTTGAGGTTGTAATAGTTGGTCACGCGGGCAATCTTGCCGCAGTGGATGTGGAAGAAGGCGCCGGCTGGCAGCACGTAGGTCTGCCCCTTGGCCGGCGGCAGGCCTTCATCGTCGGCCAGGTACTGGCCGTGCACCACGAACTCGGCGGCGGCGCGGCTGCCGTCGGCGCTCTGCATGACCACGATGTCCGAGAGGCGCTCCTTGTAGCAGCGGTTCATCTTGTCCATGAAGGCGGCGAAAGCGGCCTTGCCCTGCTGGCGTTCACCCTGGTTGATGTCATGAACCACGTCCTCGCTGAGCAGGGCGAGGAAGGCCGGCATGTCGCCGGCGTTGAAGGCGTCGTAATAGGCTTGCACCAGTTCGATAGCGGTCATGGCTGGGTTCCTGTCGCAATGGGGTCAGTCGGTTGGTGACCGGCATGATAGGTTCTTGACCCAGGCCCGGCTTAGCCAGGGGCGTCATCCACATCGCCAGAACGACCGCTCCCATGCAGATCCGACTTCTCCACGGCGGCGCCATCGCGCCCCATATCGATGACCTCGCGCGCCTGCGCCTCACGGTGTTCCGCGAGTTTCCCTACCTGTATGACGGCACGCTGGAGTACGAAGCGCGCTACCTCGCGACCTACGCCGAGTCGAAGGAAAGCCTGTTCGTGCTGGCGCTGGACGGCGAGCGGGTAGTGGGAGCCTCTACCGGCCTGCCGATGACGGACGAAACCGACGAATTCCAGCGGCCTTTCCGCGAACAGGGCTGGGCGCCGGAGCGCATCTTTTATTTTGGCGAGTCGGTGTTGCTGCCCGAGTACCGGGGCAGTGGCCTGGGCGTGCGCTTCTTTGCCGAGCGCGAGGACTATGCGCGGCGCCTGGCGCGCTTCGACCACTGCGCGTTCTGCGCGGTGGAGCGTCCGGCCGATCATCCGCGCCGCCCGCCCGGCTACCAGCCCCTGAACGAATTCTGGGCGCGGCGTGGTTATCGCCACCACCCGGAGCTGCGCACCGAATACCACTGGCGTGACCTGGATGAAGACACCGAGTCGGCCAAGCCCATGTCCTTCTGGCTCAAGGAACTCACCCGATGATCAGGATCGCCGCCTGCCAGTACGCCATCGAGCTACATGAACGCTGGGACACCTACGCCGCCCACCTGGAGGGCCTTTGTGCCGAAGCCGCCGCGAGGGGCGCGAAACTGCTGGTGCTGCCGGAATACGCCGGCCTGGTGCTGGCCGGTCAGCTGCCGCCCGCCGAGCGCGGTGACCTCCAGGCGTCCATCGCCGGCATCCAGCCCCTGCTTCAGGATTGGCGGGCGCTGTGCGCCGGTATCGCGGCGAAGCTCGGCGTCTACCTGCAACCCGGCAGCCTTCCCGTGCGCGATGCCGATGGGCGATTTCGCAACCGCGCCTGGCTGTTCGGTCCGGGCGGCGAACTGGGTTATCAGGACAAGCTGATCATGACCCGCTTTGAGCGGGAGCAATGGGGCATCGAGGCAGGGAAGGGGCTCAAGGTGTTCGACACGGCTCTCGGCCGCCTGGGCATCCTGATCTGCTACGACAACGAATTCCCCATGCTCGCCCGCACCCTGGCAGAAGGCGGCGCCGACCTGATCCTCGCTCCCAGTTGCACCGACACCGAGGCCGGCTACAACCGAGTGCGCATCGGCGCCCAGGCTCGCGCGCTGGAAAACCAGATCGCTGTGCTGCAGTCGCCTACCGTGGGGCTCGCCCCCTGGTCACCGGCGCTGGACGAGAACATCGGCCGCGCCGGCCTCTACGTGCCGCCGGACTTCGGCATGCCGAGCAACGGTGTGATCGCCGAAAGCCCCGAACTCTGCCCCTCGACCAGCCAGTGGCTGATCTGCGACCTCGACCTGGACGAAGTGCGCCGGGTACGCGCGAAAGGGCAGGTTTTCACCCGGCGCGATTGGCCGGAGCAGTTCCTGCCGGAGCGTCTAGGGCTTCTGTGATCGGACCGGAATTTTTGTGTTGATAGCGTTTCGGTGGTGAAGGCAACTGGCTAGCATTGGGGCCCATCCATGCATGTCGGTAAGGAGGCCTTCATGAAGCGTGTGTTGTTGTCGCTGTTGCTGTTATCGCTGGCTGGCTGCAAGTCTTTGAGTGGGCTGACTCTCGAAGATGATTACAAAGGCCCGGATGCCGGGTATGCGGTGATTGGTTTTGGGGCGTCGGCCGGAACCCAGTACGGCAGCGTGTCGCTGTACTACGGGCGCTCCATGTTCAATGGCGGCAACCTTGAAGAGTACAGCCGGTTCAGCTACCCACCGCTCTTGCAGCCCTTCGCCAAACCCGACTACCAGAGCGAAAAGGACGAAGGGATGGTGCTGGTGGCAAAACTGGCTCCTGGCGAATATGAGTTCGTCAATTTTTCCGCCATCATTTCCCGCGGGAGCATTCTTCCACCCTTGATCTATTCCGCAAGCTCGCCTTTCTCTATCCCATTCACTGTGCGACCCGGTGTTACGACCTACCTGGGCAACTACCAGACGGTCGCTTCGGAAGGGCAGGGGCCTACCGGGGGTATGCGGGAAGGGCCGCCTATCTTCCTGCTGCAGGACCAGGCGGAGCGTGACCTCGCGCTGGCGCGCAAGCGTGAGCCCAACCTGTTCAAGTCGGTAGACAATGCGACTCCCAAGGCTGCCTGGATCAATCGCGAGTTCTTCGTCGAAGAGATTCCGCCAGAGGTCCTTAGCAAGCAACGTGGCCGCATGAGCCTGCAGGAAATACTCTGGGGTGGTTGAGCGCAGGGAAGGATGCGTTTCGTAAATCGGGGCGCAGAACAAAAAAGCCCGGCACATGGCCGGGCTTTTTCGTTCAGCGAAGGTGAAGGTTTACTTCACTTCCACCGCCAGGTTTTCGGCGATCTTCTGTTGCCAGATCGCCGGGCCGGTGATGTGTACCGACTCGCCGTTGGTGTCGACGGCGACGGTGACCGGCATGTCCTTCACGTCGAACTCGTAGATGGCTTCCATACCGAGTTCGGCGAAGGCCAGGACTTTGGACTTCTTGATCGCCTGGGCCACCAGGTAGGCGGCGCCGCCGACGGCCATCAGGTACACGGCCTTGTTGTCCTTGATCGCTTCGATGGCGATCGGGCCACGCTCGGACTTGCCGATCATGCCCAGCAGGCCGGTGCTTTCCAGGATCTGGCGGGTGAACTTGTCCATGCGGGTCGCGGTGGTCGGGCCAGCCGGGCCAACCACTTCGTCACGCACCGGATCGACCGGGCCGACGTAGTAGATGAAGCGGCCTTTCAGGTCCACCGGCAGTTCTTCGCCCTTGTTCAGCATGTCGACCATGCGCTTGTGCGCGGCGTCGCGGCCGGTGAGCATCTTGCCGTTGAGCAGCAGGGTCTCGCCCGGCTTCCAGCTCTGCACTTCTTCCGGGGTGATCTTGTCCAGGTCGACGCGGCGCGCAGACGGGCCGGCTTCCCAGACGATTTCCGGGTAGGCATCCAGCGACGGCGCTTCCAGCTCGGCCGGGCCGGAGCCGTCGAGCACGAAGTGGGCGTGACGGGTGGCGGCGCAGTTGGGGATCATGCAGACCGGCAGCGAGGCGGCGTGGGTCGGGTAGTCCATGATCTTCACGTCGAGCACGGTGGTCAGCCCCCCCAGGCCCTGGGCGCCGATGCCCAGCTGGTTGACCTTCTCGAACAGTTCGAGGCGAATTTCCTCGATCTTGTTCTGCGGACCGCGGGCCTTCAGTTCGTGGATGTCGATCGGGTCCATCAGGACTTCCTTCGCCATCACCGCGGCCTTCTCGGCGGTACCGCCGATGCCGATGCCGAGCATGCCCGGCGGGCACCAGCCGGCACCCATGGTCGGGACGGTCTTCAGTACCCAGTCGACGATGGAGTCGGACGGGTTGAGCATGGCCATCTTCGACTTGTTCTCGGAGCCGCCGCCCTTGGCCGCCACGTCCACTTCCACGGTGTTGCCGGGAACGATGGAGTAGTGGATGACCGCCGGGGTGTTGTCCTTGGTGTTCTTACGGGCGCCCGCCGGGTCGGCCAGGATGGAGGCGCGCAGGACGTTTTCCGGCAGGTTGTAGGCGCGGCGCACACCCTCGTTGATCATGTCGTCCACGCTCATGGTGGCGCCATCCCAGCGCACGTCCATGCCGACGCGGACGAACACGGTGACGATACCGGTGTCCTGGCAGATCGGGCGGTGGCCGGTGGCGCACATGCGGGAGTTGATCAGGATCTGCGCCATGGAATCGCGCGCGGCGGGCGACTCTTCGCGCAGGTAGGCCTCGTGCATGGCCTGGATGAAATCCACGGGGTGGTAGTAGGAGATGAATTGCAGGGCGTCGGCGACACTCTGGATCAGATCATCTTGCTTGATCACGGTCATGTGGGCGCTCCTCTTGGAGGGAACATCAGGGAAGCGCCGGACCACGACCCGGCGCGCGAGGCTAAAAAAGGCGCGGCAGTATAGCGCGTGGGGCCCGTCGGGCACAGTCGCCGGTAGTCGACCTTGGTCGGTTGTCGGACGTTTCCTACGTACTAGGCAATCTGTGATCACAAGCGTACATTGAAGGCATGGTGCCATTACGGGAAGGAGCCCATGAGCCCATCCAGCCAGCGGGTCAGCCATAGAGCCTTGCAAAGTCTGCTGCTGAAGCGCTTCGGCATGGCCGTGGCTACCTACTCGATGGTACTGCTGCTGTGCTGGATCGCCATGTTGGGCGGGCTGTTCCGGGTTACGGCGAGTACCGCGCTGATCGGTTCCGGCCTCGTTGCCCTGTCCCAGCTCGTGCTGTTCTGGCTGTTCATCAGCGGCCACAACCTGCGTTTCTCCGACCCCAGCCTGACGGAACCCCAGGTGCTGCTCGCCCTGGTCTGGAACACCTGGCTGATGTCCATGGTCGATAACGCGCGGGGCACCCTGCTGGCGGTCTACGTGCTGATCATGATGTTCGGTGTGTTCCAGCTGAAGCCCAGGGTCTTCGCCCGATGTGCCGCGATCGGCTTCTTCGCCTTCGCCGGCCTCAACCTGTGCGAGGCCTACCAGATGCAACTGGCCGACCCCGCCCTGGCGCTGCTTCAGGTCTGTGTGCTCTTCGTACTGATGGTCTGGCTGAGCCTGTTCGGGAGCTATGTTCAGGCGCTACGTCAGCGGATGCGCCAACGCCGCTTCGCCCTGCAGGCGCACCAGGACACTCTGCGCGGCATGATGCGCCAGCTGGAGGACCTGGTTGCGACGGACGAGCTGACCGGGCTGTTCAATCGTCGCCATTTCCTGCGCCTTGCCAGCCGCGAGCTGGACAGCCTGGCGCCGAATCGCCAGCACGGTCTGGCGCTGATCGATCTCGACCATTTCAAGCGAATCAACGACGTTCACGGCCATGCCGCCGGCGATCGGGTGCTGCAGACCTTCGCCGCGGTGGCGCGTGCCTGTCTGCGGGACGGTGATGTCCTGGCGCGCTACGGCGGCGAGGAGTTCGTCCTGCTGCTGCCCGGTTGTGATGCGGATCGCCTCACCGCGTGCTGCGAGCGTCTGCGCGAAGCCTTCACCAGCGCAGAGCCGGTGGGGGTACAGGTGGAGCGGTTGAGCCTCTCGGCCGGCATGACCCTGCTGTCGGCCGGGGACGACCTGGATGATGCGTTGCAGCGTGCGGATCAGGCACTCTATCGGGCGAAGCGCGGCGGACGTAACCGTTGCGATGCCGCCTGGGAGGGCCAGGGTGCCTGAACTCGAAGTCGCTGGAAAACGCTGGACCGTAGCACCTGCAAGCAACCTGCTGGATGCCCTGAACGCCGGGGGCTGTAAGGTCCCTTACAGCTGTCGGGCCGGTAGCTGCCATGCCTGCCTCGTGCGTTGCCTGTCTGGCGAGCCGGCAGACGCCAGGCCGGAAGCGCTGGACAGTTTCCAGCGCGCTGAAGGCTGGCGGCTGTCCTGCCAGTGCCTGGTGGTGCAGGACCTGGTGGTGGAGGTGTTCGACCCGGCACGCGATGGCGTGGACGCAGAAGTCGTCGGCGTCGACTGGCCGGCCCCGGACGTCCTGCGCCTGCGACTCGTGCCTTCGCGGCCGCTGCGCTACAGCGCCGGCCAGCATCTCCTGCTATGGAATGACGACGGCGTCGCCCGGCCCTATTCCCTGGCCAGCCTGCCTGGTTTCGACGACTTCCTCGAATTCCACCTGGATTGCCGCAAACCCGGATTGTTCAGTGACCGGGCCCGGCGCCTGACACCGGGGGACAAGCTGCGCCTGGGCGAACTCCATGGCGGCGCGTTGCACTATGAACCGGCCTGGGACACCCGGCCGCTGCTGTTCCTTGCCGCGGGCACTGGACTGGCGCCCCTCTGGGGACTGCTGCGGGAAGCGCTGCGGAATCATCATCAGGGCCCCATCCGCATCATTCATCTGGCCCATGACGCCACCGGGCATTATCTGGCCAAATCCCTCTCCGAGCTGGCTGCAGCCCATTCCGGGCTTGCCGTCCAGCTGATCACGCCGGCCGAGCTGCCAGAGGTTTTGGCGCAATTCCGTCTTGTTTCGCGGCAAACCATCGCCTTACTCTGCGGCCACCCCGCCAGCGTCGAAGAGTTCGCGCGCCGGCTTTATCTGGCCGGTCTGCCCCGTAATCAGCTGCTGGCCGATACCTTCCTGACCCGCGAAGCCTGACGCCGCGGGCCAACACCAATCGAGGAGTTGCCATGAGCGAGCATATTCTGGTCGAGCGCGAGCAGGGCCTGCTGACGCTGCGCATGAACCGTCCGGACAAGATGAATGCCCTGACCCGTGCCATGTACAGTCGCATGGCCGAAGTGCTGGACGCGGCGCGGGACGATCACGAAGTGCGCGCCGTGCTGATCACTGGCACCGAGGAGTGCTTCACCAGCGGCAACGATATCGTCGACTTCCTGCAGGAGCCGCCGAGCGGGATGGACAGCCCGGTGTTCCAGTTCATGCGCGCGCTGTTCGAATTCCCCAAACCGGTCGTGGCGGCCGTGAGTGGCCCGGCGGTGGGCATCGGTACCACCCTGCTGCTGCACTGCGACCTGGTCTATGTCAGCTGCAACGCCAAGCTGAAGATGCCGTTCGTCAACCTGGGCCTGTGCCCCGAATTCGGTTCCAGCCTGATCCTGCCGCGCTTGCTCGGTCATGCGAAAGCGGCTGAGCTGCTGCTGTTGGGCGAAGGCTTCACCGGTGAGCAGGCTGCCAGTTGGGGTATCGCCAACGCCGCCCTGGAAAATGGTGCCGCGACCCTGGCCCGTGCCCGCGAGGCCGCGCTGCGATTCCTCGACCTGGCGCCTTCGGCCCTGATCGCGAGCAAGCGCCTGATGCAGGCACCGGGGCGTGAGGAATTGCGCCGGGTGATCGCGGAGGAGGGCGAGCTGTTCACTCAGCGCCTGCGTTCTCCGGAAGCGGTGGAAGCGCTGTCGGCCTTCACCCAGCGTCGCAAGCCGGATTTCTCGAAGTTCGTATGACACCTGCTTTTTGACTGTGGGGGCGAATTCATTCGCTAAGGGCAGCTCGGCTGCCCCCTTCGACATCGCAGGGCAGACCTTCGGCCTGCATGGCGAATGAATTCGCCCCTACAAGCAATCAGCTGGTTCACGCCCATGAAAAAACCGCCCCGAAGGGCGGTTTTTTTGTTTCCAGGCCGGGTCAGACCAGCAGGTCGCCGACGTGGAGGATCTTCATGGTGTTGGTGCCGCCCTGGGTGGTGTAGCTGTCACCCTTGGTCAGAATCACCCAGTCACCCTTGTTCACCACACCGCGTTGCAGCAGTTCGTCCACGGCCATCTGGCTGACCTTCTCCGGCGGCAGCGCGGCGGCGTCGAAGGGGATGGTCTCCACGCCACGGAACAGGGCCACGCGGGCCTGGGTTTCGCGGTGCGGGGAGTAGGCGAAGATCGGTACCGAGGAACGGATGCGCGACATGATCAGCGGGGTGTAGCCGCTTTCGGTCAGGCAGATGATGGCCTTGATGCCCGGGAAATGGTTGGCGGTGTACATCGACGCGAGAGCGATGCTTTCGTCGCAGCGGTCGAAGGTCTGGCCGACGCGGTGGTGCGAGCGGCGGCTGTCCGGGTGCTTCTCGGCGCCCTGGCAGATGCGCGCCATGGCCTGCACCGCTTCCACCGGGTACTCGCCAGCGGCGCTTTCGGCGGAAAGCATCACGGCGTCGGTATAGTCGAGCACGGCGTTGGCTACGTCCGAAACTTCGGCGCGGGTCGGCATCGGGCTGTGGATCATCGACTCCATCATCTGGGTCGCGGTGATCACGGCTTTGTTGTAGCGGCGGGCGTGCAGGATGATCTTCTTCTGGATGCCCACCAGCTCGGCATCGCCGATTTCCACGCCCAGGTCGCCACGAGCCACCATCACGGCGTCACTGGCGCGGATCAGGCCGTCGAGGGCTTCGTCGTCGGCCACTGCTTCGGCGCGTTCGATCTTGGCCACCAGCCAGGCCTTGCCACCGGCTTCGTCGCGCAGGCGGCGGGCCAGTTCCATGTCGGCGGCGTCACGGGGGAAGGAAACGGCCAGGTAATCCAGTTCCATTTCCGCGGCCAGCTTGATGTCGGCCTTGTCCTTGGCGGTCAGGGCCGGAGCGGTCAGGCCACCGCCACGGCGGTTGATGCCCTTGTGGTCCGACAGCGGGCCGCCGATCAGCACGCGGCACTGCAGTTCGTCGGCGCTGGTGCCTTCGACGCGCATGACCACGCGGCCGTCGTCCAGCAGCAGCTCGTCGCCGACGCCGCAGTCCTTGATCAGGTCCGGGTAGTCGATGCCCACCACTTCCTGGTTGCCGGCGTCACGGGGATGGGTGACGGAGAAGCGGAAGCTGTCGCCTTCTTTCAGTTCGATGCGCTTGTTGGCGAACTTGGCGATGCGGATCTTCGGGCCTTGCAGGTCGCCGAGCAGGGCGACGAAGCGGCCATGCTTGGCGGCCAGTTCGCGGACCAGGCGGGCGCGTGCCTTGTGTTCTTCGGGGCTGCCGTGGGAGAAGTTCAGGCGGGCGACGTTCAAGCCCGCGATGATCAGTTGCTCCAGGACCTCCGGGGAGTTGCTGGCCGGGCCGAGGGTGGCGACGATTTTGGTGCGGCGGAAAGGCATGCGAAGACTCCATTTTTCAAGCAGAGCCCGAGGCTACTACGCAGAAAAACTGTAGTCATTGTTCCTTTTCACTACCCGCTGAATTGTTTCAGGTGGCCCGCCGGGCGGTGTCACGGGCGATCCGAGTTCAGGGCCTGGTCCAGGTGGCGCGAGGCCTTGGTGGCCAGGTCGCTGTCGGGGAACTGCACCAGCAGCCGGCGGAAATAGCCGATGGCCTTGTCGCGGTTGGCGTGGGGATTGTCCGGCGCCAGGTACATCAGGCCCAGCTGGTAGAGCGCCTTCTGCTTGATGTCCGGCTGCACATGGGCATCGGATAGCGCCAGCAGATAGAGTTCCTCGGCTTCGGCGACGCGGTCCTTGAGCACGGCACGACGCGAGAGCAGGGTCATGTCCGGGTCGAGCCCCGGTTTGTACAGGTCGAGATTGTTGCTTGGCTGCCAGGTGGCGAGGAGCTCGCGGGAGGTCTTTTGTACCGGGTCCTTCGCCCGCTGGCGGACCACCAGGATGCGCGCTTCGGCACGTTCGGCCGCACGGCTGCTGGGGAATTCGTTCAGTACACGCTCCAGATAGGCCAGTGCCTTGGTGTCATCACGCTGCTCGTTGAAGCGGCTCATGTAGATCAGGCCGATCTGGTACAGGGCGATGGCGCGCACGTCGTCGCTGAACTTGTCGTCGCGGTAGCCGACCAGGTAAAGCTCTTCCGCTTCCGGGCTCTTGGCGTCGCGGATGGTCATGGCGCTGTAGGTGAGCAGATCGCCTTCTTCTTCCACGGCGGCGGCCATGCGCTTGCTCTTCATGGTCTTGTACTCCACCACTTCGTTGGTGGTGACCTGCGCGATGAACAACGGGGTAGTGGGCGAACAGGCGCCCAACAGCAGGCAGAGGGCGAGCAGGGCGGGAAGGCTGGGATGCATGACGGGACCGGGTCCTTGGGCGACCTCCGCAGTCTAGCAGTGGCCGCGTGCCATCCGTGGCAGGCGCCGACAGGACCAATCGGAGGTTATGCTTCGCATCCTGATCGCCCGGTGGCCTGAAGAAGCGACGCGCCCGGCCGATATCCCGGTGGACGGAGGAACCAACCATGCGAACCCTGATCATCCTGACCCTGCTGGCGGCCGTGAGCGGCTGCACGCGCTGGTCCCTGGACCATCACCTGAACAATGCCTACCGCTCCTACGAGGACGGCGACTGCGAAGACGTGATGCTCGAATTGTCCAAGGCCGAGCGCAAGAGCCGCTCCCGCCAGTATCTGCAGCCGGAAATCTCCCTGCTGCGCGGCCAGTGCCTGGAGCGCCAGAGCCTGTTCGTCGATGCGGCGCAGACCTATCAGTTCATTATTGCCCGCTACCCCTCCAGCGAGTACGCCTACCGCGCCAAGGCGCGCCTGGAGACGCTCCAGCAGCTCGGTCGCGTGAGCAGCAGTAGCGCCAAGGCCAACGCGGCGCCGCTCTGACCCGTAACCCGGCCGTCGGTCGTTGGCAGCTTGAGCTGCGATGGGCCGGGACTAAGCTGAGCCTCTATCCGAGGGCCACTGGAATGCGCCACCTGCTGTGCTGCCTGTTGCTGATACCGGCCATCGCCGGCGCGGAGATCTACCGCTGGACCGATGCGCAGGGACAAGTGCATTTCAGCGAGACGCCACAGGAGGGAGCCGAGGTCGTATCGGTAAAACCCCAGGTAGTGGAGCGGGATCAGGCGACCCGAGAACGTGAGGCTCGCACCGAGAAAATCCACGACGCGCGTCGCCAGGAACAGGCAGCCGCCGTCGAGAAGGCCGAGGTAGCACGCGAACAGCGGCAGAAGCTGTGCGGCCAGTGGCGCGATCAGCAAGGACAGCTGAGTTACGGCGGACCGTACTACCGTCTCGACGAGCGTGGCGAGCGACAGTACTACACTGATGAACAGATCGAGTCCTTCCGTCGCAAATTGGCCGAGAGCCTGGCCCGAGATTGCAATTGAAGGTTGGTCTGGAGCGGCAACGAGTCCATACTGAAATGCCATTAATAGCGATTTGATATCATGCCGACAAAGCGCCGTATCGAACGCCATCAGTTGCCTTACTACCTGAAGGTGTTCAATCGCATCACCGACAAGCCCATGGGTTATCTGGGCAACGTCTCCATGGACGGCCTGATGCTGATCAGCCAGCTGCCCATGCTGGTGGGCGCGCGCTTCGACATGCGCTTGAAGATTCCGGGAAAGGATGGGCAGCTGCACTTCATCGACTTCTACGCCACCTGCCAGTGGTGCCATGAGGACGTGACCCCGGGGAACTACGATTCCGGCTTTTCCCTGGTGGCACCGCCGGCTGAATACGCGGACCTCATCGATGCCCTGCGTTTCTATTTCAGCTTTCGCCCTTTGGCCGCCTCGGCCTGAGTCTGCCTGAAGGATGGTCGTCGCCTGGTCGACTGTTTCCCGAAGAACTCCGAAAAACCAATGAAAAAGGCGCCAGATGGCGCCTTTTTCATTGCAGATGGAATCAGGGGCGGATCTCGATCAGGGTGCCGTCCTTCACCAGGCTCCAGATCTCGCGCATGTCGGCGTTCTTCATGGCGATGCAGCCCTCGGTCCAGTCCAGGGTGTGGAAGTACCACTCCGGGTATTCCTCATCCAGCGGGGTGCCATGGATCATGATCATGCCGCCCGGCGGCACGCCTTTGTCCCGTGCCTTGGCGGCATCGCGGGCATTGGGGTAGGAGATGTGCATGGCCAGGTTGAACTTGTCGCTGGTCTTGCGCCAGTCGATCCAGTAGAAGCCTTCCGGGGTGCGCTGGTCGCCTTCACGCAGCTTGGGGCCGGTGGGGACTTTGCCAAGGGAAATGCGGTACGTCTTGAGGATGTCGCCGCGATTCATCAGCAACAGCTTGCGTTCCGATTTCACCACCAGGACCTTGTCAATGGATTTGCCACCCAGCGTCGGCGTAGTGCTTGCCTGGGCGAGAGCGGCAAGGCTCATGAAAAGTACGACTAGCAACCAGCGCATCGGCACGACATCCCCACAGTGTTCACATATTAAGCAGAATAGCGGTCAGGCTTTCTTGTAATAGGCCAGCAACGGCGCGAGTGGCTCGTTGCGCACCGGGAAGACCTGCCCGGCACGATCGGCGAAGTAGCATTCTAAGGTACGGCCCACGGTCGGAAAAGCCAGCTCCGACCAGGGAATATCCCGTTCGTGAAACAGGCGAACCTCCAGGCTTTCCTCGCCGGCAGCGAAGTCCAGGTCCACCAGTTCGGCGCGGAAGAAGGTGTAGACCTGGCTGATGTGTGGCAGGTCGAACAGGGTGTAGAGGCTGAGGTTGCGCACCCGCGCGCAGGCTTCTTCGAGGGTTTCGCGCGTGGCGGCCTGCTCCATGGTCTCGCCGTTCTCCATGAAGCCGGCGGGGAGCGTCCAGTAACCCTTGCGCGGGTCGATGGCGCGACGGCAGAGCAGCACCTGCTCACCCCACACCGGCAGGCAACCGGCGACGATACGTGGGTTCTGGTAGTGGATCGTGTGGCAGCTTTCGCACACATAGCGCAGGCGGTTGTCGCCGTCGGGGATGCGCTGGACGACCGGGCCGCCACACTGGCTGCAGTATTTCATCGTGGTTCCTCAGGGGCAGGCGCCCATCTTGGCGCGGCACGGTGTCGCACGGCAAGCGGGTGCCGGGCAAACAAAAGGTAGTGAATGCTGCGACCTGTCGGCGTAGGACTTGGGCGGTCCCAAGGTTCATGCCATGATGCCCGGCAGTTGAGAACAACGAGAAAATCCATGCTGGATGACCTGCTCCGTCGCGTGCAGAGCTACTCCCCGAGAACCCTGGAAACCGATCACGACTTCCCCGAAGCCGCGGTGCTGGTGCCCATCACCCGCAGCGACGAGCCGGAACTGGTGCTGACCCTGCGCGCCAGCGGCTTGTCCACCCACGGTGGTGAGGTAGCCTTTCCCGGTGGCCGCCGCGACCCCGAGGATCAGGACCTGATCCGCACGGCCCTGCGCGAAGCGGAGGAAGAGGTCGGCCTGCCGCCGGGGCTGGTGGAGGTCATCGGCCCGCTCAGCCCGCTGGTCTCCCGCCATGGCATCAAGGTCACGCCCTACGTCGGTCTGGTTCCGGACTTCGTCCAGTACAAGGCCAACGATGGCGAGATCGACTCGGTGTTCAGCGTCCCGCTGGAGTTCTTTCGCGATGATCCGCGCCAGGTGACCCACCGCATCGACTACCTCGGCCGTAGCTGGTACGTGCCCAGCTATCAATACGGCGAATACAAGATCTGGGGCCTGACCGCCATCATGGTGGTCGAGCTGGTCAACCTGGTGTACGACGCCGGGATAGACATGACCCGGGCCCCCGAGACTTTCATACGACTCAAATAAGCCCCGTTCGAGGAGCGCCTGATGAAATACCGCCTTGGAACTGCCCAGGTCGAAGCCCATTCCGACAGCTGGACCGCCCCTACCGCCACCCTCGTGGGCAAGGTGCGCCTGGACGCCGGTGCCAGCGTCTGGTTCGGTGCCGTGCTGCGCGGCGACAACGAGCTGATCCACATCGGTGAGAACAGCAACGTCCAGGATGGCACCGTGATGCATACCGACATGGGCTTCCCGCTGAACATCGGCCGTTCCGTCACCATCGGCCACAACGCCATGCTGCATGGCTGTTCAGTAGGCGACTTCAGCCTGATCGGCATCAACGCCGTGGTGCTCAACGGCGCCAAGATCGGCAAGTACTGCATCATCGGCGCCAACGCGCTGATTCCCGAAGGCAAGGAAATTCCCGACGGTTCGCTGGTCATGGGCTCCCCCGGCAAGGTGGTGCGTGAGCTGACCGAGCAACAGAAGAAGATGCTCGAAGCCAGCGCCGCCCACTATGTGCACAACGCCCAGCGCTATGCCCGCGACCTGGCGGAGCAGGACGACTGATGGACTCCGAGCGCCCCGTCCGCTCGCCCTGCGTGCAGGTCTGCGTGCTGGACGACCACGACATCTGCAGCGGCTGCCAGCGCACCGCCGATGAAATCACCCGCTGGGGCCGCATGGACAATGCCGAGCGCCGCGAGGTCCTGGCCCGTTGCTTCGAACGCGCCAAGGCCAGCGGTCTGTTCATCATTCCCCCGACCCAGGCTTCTTGACTCCCCGAGGAAACGACATGCCCCGTATTGGAACCCCCTTGTCTCCCAGCGCGACCCGTGTACTGCTGTGCGGCTCTGGTGAGCTTGGCAAGGAGGTAGCGATCGAACTGCAGCGCCTGGGCTGCGAAGTCATTGCTGTCGACCGTTACGCCCATGCCCCGGCCATGCAGGTGGCCCATCGCAGCCACGTGATCAGCATGCTGGACGGTGCCGCCCTGCGCGCCGTGATCGAGCAGGAGAAGCCGCACTTCATCGTGCCGGAGATCGAGGCCATCGCCACCGCCACGCTGGTGGAGCTGGAAGCCGAAGGCTTCACCGTGGTGCCCACCGCCCGCGCCGCCCAGTTGACCATGAACCGCGAAGGCATCCGCCGTCTCGCCGCCGAGGAGCTGGGCCTGCCCACCTCGCCGTACCACTTCTCCGACAATTTCGAGGATTACTGTGCCGCCGTGGCCAGCGTGGGTTATCCCTGCGTGGTCAAGCCGATCATGAGTTCCTCCGGCAAGGGCCAGTCCGTGCTGAAGTCGGACGCCGACCTCAAGACTGCCTGGGACTATGCCCAGGAAGGTGGCCGCGCCGGCAAGGGGCGGGTGATCGTCGAAGGCTTCATCGATTTCGACTACGAGATCACCCTGCTCACCGTGCGCCACATCGGCGGCACCAGCTTCTGCGCCCCCATCGGCCACCGCCAGGTGAAGGGTGACTACCACGAATCCTGGCAGCCCCAGGCCATGAGCCCGAAGGCCCTGGCCGAGTCCGAGCGCATCGCCCAGGCGGTGACCGAGGCCCTGGGCGGCCGTGGCCTGTTCGGCGTGGAGCTGTTCATCAAGGGCGACCAGGTATGGTTCAGCGAAGTCTCGCCGCGTCCCCATGACACCGGTCTGGTCACCCTGATCTCCCAGGATCTGTCCGAATTCGCCCTGCACGCGCGGGCCATCCTCGGCCTGCCGATCCCGGCCATCCGTCAGGTAGGACCTTCCGCGTCGGCGGTGATCTTGGTCGAAGGTAAGTCCAGCCAGGTCAGCTTCGGCAACCTGGGCGCCGCCCTCAGCGAGCCGGATACCGCCCTGCGGTTGTTCGGCAAGCCTGAAGTGGATGGCCAGCGCCGCATGGGCGTAGCCCTGGCGCGGGATGAATCCACCGACCTCGCGCGGGCCAAGGCGACGCGTTCGGCCCAGGCGGTCGACGTCCAGCTGTGATGCATCTGGCCGGTCTGTGCTGGTGGGCGGCGGCGCTGCCGCTGCTGCCCCTGGCATTGCCCATGGCCGTGCATACCCGCCGTACCGCCCTGCGCCTGGCACCTGCCGCCGGGCCGGAGCGTGGCCTTGCAGGGGGCGATTTCGACGGCGAGCCCCTGCGTCTTCTGTTGATTGGCGAGTCCACAGTGGCTGGCGTCGGTGCGTCCTGCCTCGACTTCGCGCTGGCCGGCCAGTTGGCCGCTGCCCTGGCGATGCGCCTGGGACGCCCTGTTGCCTGGCGTGCCTGTGGCGAGAATGGCATCACCGCCAGCGAGGCTCTGGAGCGGCTTCTGCCGCAGGTGGCGGAGGATCCCGCCGATCTGGTGTTGCTCGTGTTTGGCGTGAACGACACCACCCATTTCAGCTCCAGCCACAGCTGGCTGAACTCGCTTCAGGGGCTGGCCCGACACTTCACCGAACGTGGCGCGCAGGTCGTTCTGGCGGGCGTGCCGCCGCTGCAGCACTTCAGTGCCTTGCCCTGGCTGTTGCGCCAGTTGCTGGGCTGGCGGGCGCGCCTGCTGGATCGTCAGCTGCGAGCATTGGCGAAGCGGGAAGGGCTGGCGTGTTGCGCCACCAGCCTGGAGATGCGCCCGGAATACCTGGCCCTGGATGGCTACCATCCCTCTCCGATTGGCTATCGCGTCTGGGGCGAGTCGCTCGCGGACTGGTTCGTCGCTTCGGTTCAACCTATCCGGGAGACGGAAGGCGTAGCGCTCGATCTGAGCGCATGAGGCCGGGCCGCTGTCGTGGCTTTCTCGGTCAGGATGGTGGTGATCAGGCCTTCGGCGTAAGCCCGGCGCGCCAGGCGAGCACGCGCTGCACGCGGTTTTCGCCGGACTGGAGGATTTCCAGGCGATAGGGGCCGACCTTGAGGCAGACGCTGCAGTCGGGAATCTGCTCCAGGGCCTCGGTGATCAGCCCGTTGAGGGTTTTCGGGCCATCGCAGGGCAGGTGCCAGCCGAGTACCCGGTTCAGCTCGCGCAGGTGCAATGCGCCGTCCAGCTCGTAGCGGCCGTCGTCGCGGGACTGGATGCCGGGGTTGGGGGCGAAGTCTTCCAGGCTGCCGAACTCACCCACCAGTTCCTGGAATATGTCCTCCAGGCTGACCAGGCCCACCACGTCGCCGTACTCGTCTACCACGATGCCCAGGCGGCGCTTCTGTTTCTGGAAGTTCACCAGTTGGGTCAGCAGCGGCGTGCTTTCCGGGACGAAATAGGTCTCGCGGCTCACTGCCATCAGCTGCTCGGCGCTGGTCGTGCCTTCGGTCAGCAGGCGCGGTAGCTGGCGCAGGTGGAGGATGCCTTCGATCTGGTTGATGTCTTCGCGGTAGAGCGGCAGGCGGGTGTGGGTGGCGTTCTGCAGTTGGGCGAGGAGCTCGTCCGGCGACGTGTCCAGGTCGATGCCTTGGATTTCGTTGCGGGGAATCATGATCGAGCTGACGGTGACTTGCTGTAGTGCGTCGCTCACCGCCACCGGCAGGCGGGACTGTGGCTGGATCTCGACGCCGTGGCGGCGCCGGGTCGCCAGCCAGGCCACTATCGCGCCGGCTACCAGGGAGAGGGTGATTCCGAGGAGGAGGCCGGCGAGCAGTCCGTGCATGGTGTCTTCAGACGTGGAGGATGAATTCGCGGACCAGCTTGCTGCCGAAGTACGCCAGCATCAGCAGGCAGAAGCCCGCCAGGGTCCAGCGGATGGCCTTGTGCCCGCGCCAGCCCAGTTGGTGGCGGCCCCAGAGCAGCACGCCGAATACCACCCAGGCGATACAGGACAGGATGGTCTTGTGCGCCAGATGCTGGGCGAACAGGTTGTCGACGAACACCCAGCCGGAAATCAGCGACAGCGAAAGCAGGCACCAGCCAGCCCAGAGGAAGCCGAACAGCAGGCTTTCCATGGTCTGCAGGGCGGGGAAGTTCTTGATCAGCCCCGACGGGTGTTTGTGCTTGAGCTGGTGGTCCTGCAGCAATAGCAGCAGGGCCTGGAACACCGCCATGGTCAGTAGGCCGTAGGCCAGGATCGACAGCAGGATGTGGGCGAGAATGCCCGGCTCTTCGTCGATGGCCTGGGAGGTGCCGCCCGGTACCAGCGCCGCTGCCAGCACCGTCAGGGCGCCGAGGGGCAATAGCAGGAGCAGCAGGTTCTCGATGGGGATCCGCGCGATGGCCACGATGGTCAGCAGGATCACCGCCGCGGCGATCAGGCTGGCGGCGTTGAAGAAGTCCAGGTAGAGACCGGCAGGCGTCAACAGCTCGAGGAACAGTGCGGTGCCATGGGCGAGCAGCGCCAGGCCGCCGCCGATGATCAGCAGGCGCTTGTCCGGCGTAGTGCGCTGGCCAAGGCGAAGGCCCTGGTAGCCAGTGATGCCCGCATAGAGGAATGCAGCCAGGAGGCTGGGCAGCAGAGGGTGCATAAGTCCTTGTAAGGCAAGCCCGAAAGGCAGTGAGTGTGGCATACAAGGCCTGCTGGTGAAAGACCGCTGGCGGTGTCGGCAAAGCCGACACTTCGTTATACTCCGCCGCCTGCCGCAAGCTCAGCCGGGGCTCACGAGAGCCCGAAAGGAACGCGCATGTTTGAAAACCTTACCGACCGCCTCTCACAGACGCTGCGCCATGTCACCGGCAAGGCCAAGCTGACCGAGGACAATATCAAGGACACCCTGCGCGAGGTGCGCATGGCCCTGCTCGAGGCCGACGTCGCCCTCCCGGTGGTGAAGGACTTCGTCGCCAAGATCAAGGATCGAGCGGTCGGTACCGAGGTTTCCAAGAGCCTGACCCCGGGCCAGGCCTTCGTGAAGATCGTCCAGGCCGAACTGGTGGAGCTCATGGGCGCCGCCAACGAGGACCTGGCGCTGAACGCCGCGCCGCCGGCGGTGATCCTGATGGCCGGCCTGCAGGGCGCGGGCAAGACCACCACCGTGGGCAAGCTGTCGCGCTTCCTCAAAGAGCGCAAGAAGAAGTCGGTACTGGTGGTTTCCGCGGACGTCTACCGTCCGGCGGCCATCAAGCAGCTGGAAACCCTGGCCAACGACATCGGCGTCACCTTCTTCCCCTCCGATACCAGCCAGAAGCCAGTGGATATCGCCCAGGCGGCGATCCGCGAAGCCAAGCTGAAGTTCATCGATGTGGTCATCGTCGACACCGCGGGTCGCCTGCACGTCGACACTGAGATGATGGACGAGATCAAGCAGGTCCACGCCGCCATCAAACCGGTGGAAACCCTGTTCGTGGTCGACGCCATGACCGGCCAGGACGCCGCCAACACCGCCAAGGCCTTCAACGACGCCCTGCCGCTGACCGGCGTGGTGCTGACCAAGGTCGACGGCGATGCTCGTGGCGGTGCCGCGCTCTCCGTGCGCGCCATCACCGGCAAGCCGATCAAATTCCTCGGCATGGGCGAGAAGACCGAAGCCCTCGATCCCTTCCATCCGGACCGCGTCGCCTCGCGCATCCTTGGCATGGGTGACGTGCTTAGCCTGATCGAGCAGGCCGAGCAGACCATGGACCGCGAGAAGGCCGAGAAACTTGCGAAGAAGATCAAGAAGGGCAAGGGCTTCGACCTCGAAGACTTCCGCGACCAACTGCAGCAGATGAAGAACATGGGCGGCCTCGGTGGCCTCATGGACAAGCTGCCGATGCTCGGTGGCGTCAATCTGGCGCAGATGGGCAACGCGCAGAACGCTGCCGAGAAGCAGTTCAAGCAGATGGAGGCGATCATCAACTCGATGACGCCCGCAGAACGCCGTGATCCGGAAATGATCAGTGGCTCGCGCAAGCGCCGCATCGCGCTGGGCTCCGGCACCCAGGTGCAGGACGTCGGCCGCCTCATCAAGCAGCACAAACAGATGCAGAAGATGATGAAAAAGGTCACCGCCAAGGGCGGCATGGCCAAGATGATGCGCGGTATGGGCAGCATGTTCCCCGGCGGCATGCCGAAGATGTGAGCCCGGCCGCCGACCGGTGGCCCCTAAAAAGAGATTTGCAATCGGCCGCATAATCCTTAGAATATGCGGCCTTTCGGGCCCATGGCCCATGTGTGTGCACAGCTTGAAAAGCACCGACTATAGGAACGAAGTTCAATGGTAACCATCCGTCTTGCCCGTGGCGGCTCCAAGAAGCGCCCCTTCTACCACCTGACCGTGACCAACAGCCGCAATGCGCGCGATGGTCGCTTCGTTGAGCGCGTTGGCTTCTTCAACCCGGTTGCTCAGGGTGCCGAAGTCAAGCTCTCCGTAAATCAGGAGCGCGTCAGCTACTGGCTGAGCCAGGGCGCCCAGCCGTCTGAGCGCGTTGCTCAGCTGCTGAAGGAAGCTGCCAAGGCTGCTGCCTAAGCATCTTTATGAGCACGACGCCGGCCCCCGCCGATGAACTGATCGTTCTCGGCAAGATTTTCTCGGTGCATGGCGTACGTGGCGAGGTGAAGGTCTACTCCTTCACCGATCCGCTGGATAACGTGCTCGATTATCGCCGTTGGACGCTCAAGCGTGACAACGAGGTAAAGCAGGTCGAAGTCGCCAGCGGACGCGTGCACGGCAAGGTCCTGGTAGTAAGGCTGAAAGGCTTGGACGACCGCGAGGTTGCCCGGACCTACGCAGGTTTTGAAGTCTGCGTTCCCGTCAGCGAATTGCCGGAACTCGACGATGACGAGTTCTACTGGCACCAGTTGGAAGGTCTCAGCGTGATCAACCAGGACGGGCACCTGCTCGGCCGCATCGATCACCTCCTGGAGACCGGCGCCAACGATGTGATGGTGGTCAAGCCCTGCGCTGGAAGCCTGGATGATCGCGAACGCCTTCTGCCCTACACGGAGCAGTGTGTGTTGTCGATCGACCTGGAAGCCGGCGAGATGCGGGTGGAATGGGACGCCGATTTCTGAGGACCTGACATGAAAGGCATGCAGGTTGAAGTCATCAGCATCTTTCCCGAGATGTTTGCCGCCATCAGCCAATACGGCATCACCAGCCGAGCGGTGAAGCAGGGGCTGCTCAAGCTCAACTGCTGGAACCCACGGAGCTTCACCGAAGACCGCCACCAGACGGTGGATGACCGGCCCTTCGGCGGTGGCCCCGGGATGGTGATGAAGATCCAGCCCCTGGAACGGGCCCTGGCGGCAGCCAAGGCAGCGGCAGGGGAGAAGGCGAAGGTGATCTACCTCTCGCCGCAAGGGCGCCAGCTGAAGCAGGCGGCTGTGCGCGAGCTGGCGAACGAGGAGGCATTGATCCTCATCGCCGGGCGCTACGAAGGCATCGACGAACGCTTCATTGAGGAGCACGTCGATGAGGAATGGTCGATCGGCGACTACGTCCTGTCCGGCGGTGAGCTGCCGGCCATGGTGCTGATCGATGCGGTGACGCGGTTGCTGCCCGGTGCTCTGGGCCACGCGGACTCCGCCGAGGAGGACTCCTTTACGGATGGCCTGCTCGATTGCCCGCATTACACCCGTCCGGAGCTGTATGCAGGCAAGCGTGTTCCGGAGGTGCTGCTCAGCGGCAACCACGAACACATCCGGCGATGGCGTTTGCAGCAGGCGCTTGGGCGCACCTGGGAACGTCGGGCTGATCTTCTGGATTGCCGCTCGCTTTCTGGAGAAGAGAAAAAGCTGCTGGAGGAATACATCCGCCAGCGGAACGATAGTTAACGTATCGATGGCACGCCCAGAAGGCCTGTCTTAGGAGCATAGCGATGACCAACAAAATCATTCAGCAGATCGAAGCTGAACAAATGAACAAAGAGATTCCGGCATTCGCCCCGGGCGACACCGTAATCGTTCAAGTGAAAGTGAAGGAAGGCGACCGTTCCCGTCTGCAGGCCTTTGAAGGTGTGGTCATCGCCAAGCGTAACCGCGGCCTGAACAGCGCTTTCACCGTGCGCAAGATCTCCAACGGCGTTGGCGTAGAGCGTACTTTCCAGACCTACTCCCCGCTGGTTGACAGCCTGAGCGTCAAGCGCCGCGGCGACGTACGCAAAGCCAAGCTGTACTACCTCCGCGACCTGTCCGGCAAGGCAGCTCGTATCAAGGAGAAGCTGGCCTAATCGCCTCAGCTTCCCCGAAAAACCCGCCCAGGTTCGCCTCGGCGGGTTTTTTCTTGCCTGCGCGCGGGGGATAATCCACGCCCCGCCGATCCAGACGGACGGGAGCATTCCTGCCCATCCGGCAGCGCATAGAAGAACGACAAGAGTCGCCGCACGAGTGGCAGCCACATGGTTTCGATTCAGGTAGTAGTGGCATGACCCCGAGAGAGCAAGAGATCGCCCGCCGGACAGAGCTGTCCGAAAGCCGGGTAACCAAAGCGGTGTTCCCGCCCAGCACCAACCATCACAACACCCTGTTCGGCGGCACCGCCCTGGCCTGGATGGACGAAGTGTCCTTCATCGCCGCCACACGCTTCTGCCGCCTGCCCCTGGTGACCGTTTCCACCGACCGGATCGACTTCAAGCATCCGATCCCGGCCGGTTCCATCGTCGAACTGGTGGGGCGCGTGGTGAAGGTGGGCAACACCAGCCTCAAAGTCGAGGTCGAAGTGTTCGTCGAGGACATGTACAGCGCCACGCGCGAGAAGGCCATTACCGGCCTGTTCAGCTTCGTCGCCATTGATGACGAGAAGCGTCCGGTGCAGATCCTGCCGGCGTTTCCCCAGGCGGCTGACGCTGCGTGAATGAAAAAGGCACCCGATGGGTGCCTTTTTCGTATTCGACCAGGGTCAGTGGCGCATGCTGATCTTCAGCGATGCCTGGGACAGGTCGATGTTGTTCAGTGTCAGGCTGCCGAAGCTCTGGTTCTGCGGCGCGCCGGCAATTCGGATGTTCTCGAAGCGCAACTCGCCGATGGAGCTGGGCAACCGCAGGTTCACCGAACCATCCGAATTGACCACCGAGGTCATCTTGCTGGTGTCGTAGACCACATCCTTCATCGACGTCTCGGCATCCAGGCTGTCCAGTACCGGCATCACCAGCTTCGCCAGTTGCTTGACCGCGCCCAGCCCGTCGCCCTGTTCGGCTTGCAGGAACAAGCCCTGCAACACGTCGTCCAGTCCCTGGGCGCTGACATTGCTCATCTCCAGGTCGGTCAGCGGGCGCAGGCCCCGCGGGGTTTCCTGGCGGCTGATGCTGGTGGGCGGTTGCAGGCGCTGGATGTCGGCGCTGGCCATCTGGAAGGGGCTCATCAACGCGGCCACGAGGGTAGCCGCCAGACGCAGGTTGCTCTGTTTCTTCAGGGCCTTGGTCAGTTGCTTCTGGGTCAGCAGGCCTTGCGCTATGAGTACTTCACCCAGCCGCATCTTGCTGGTGAGCTGCATCTTGATTGCGGCATCCAGCTGCTGGGACGTGATCAGACCCTTGTTGATGAGGATCTGTCCCAGGCGGGAGTTCATTTGGTTAGCCATGTTCCGGTACCGGCAATGGGTGATAGCAAGATGAAATCATCCACGGCCAGCCCGATCCTGTCACCAGACTAAGGATAGGCTGGCCATGCCGCCTGTCAGTGTGTTTGCGCCAAGGTGCGATCAGCGGTAACACCGGGTTGCTCCTCGGTTTCCATCAGGGACACCAGCGTCCAGTCCTTTTCCGGTGTGAAGTCCAGCGGTTGCCCAGCCAGGTGCACCCAGCCGCGTGGGTCGCGGGCCAGCAGAAGCGTGGCGCGGTTGCCGTGCAGGGCCTGGTATTCCGCCCAGCCGAAGGTTGCGGTCAGGGTGGTGGTGCGCACGTCGGCGCCTTTGGCGAGATAGCTGGCGAACTGTGGGAATGTCAGGGGCTGGCCACCGAGGGGGCGACCGCGCACGGTCTCGCTGATGCGGTGCTTGTCCGTACGCCGGCTTTCGTTGCCGGTGGGAAGGGTAAAGCGGCGCTGGGCGCTGAAGTCATGGCGGAAGTGCATGCAGGCCAGGGCATTGAGTTCGCTGGAAGGGGAGAGCGCCAGCAGGTGGCCGAGGCCCACCAGGTCGAGGTGCGCTTCGGCGTGCTGCGATGTCGGATTGCCGAAGTAGGTGGGCAGGTTGTCCATGCGCGCGGCCCGGATGTTCTCCCAGCTGGAATCGGTGAGCAGTACCCGGCTGCCAAGGTTCTGCAGGGCCTTGCCGACTTCGCGGGCCACGGGATTGGCGCCGATGATGAGAAAGCCCGACGGCGCGGGCTCCGCCACCTTGAGCAGTTGCGCCAGCGGGCGTGCAGTGGCGCTCTGCAGCACCACGGTGCCGATGATCACCAGGAAGGTCAGCGGCACCAGCAACTCGGCCTGTTCGTTGCCCTCAGCTTGAAGGCGCAAGACGAAGATCGCCGATACGGCTGCGGCGACGATGCCACGTGGTGCGATCCACGCCAGCAACGCGCGCTCACGCCAGCTGAGGCTCGATCCCAGGGTGCTGACCGCGACGTTCAATGGCCGCGCGATGAACTGGATCACCGCCAGCAACAGCAGGGTCGCCGGTCCCATGGCCACCAGCGCAGCGAAGTCCAGGCGCGCGGCAAGGAGGATGAACAGTCCGGAGATCAGCAGCACGCTGAGGTTCTCCTTGAAGTGCAGGATCTGCCGCACATCCACGTTGCGCATGTTGGCCAGGGCCATGCCCATCACGGTCACCGCCAGCAGACCGGACTCGTTCACCAGCAGGTTGGCGCCGATGAACACGCCGAGTACCGCCGCCAGTGCCGCAAGGTTCTGCAGGTACTCCGGCAGCCAGTGGCGGCGTAGCACCACGCCGAACAACCAGCCGCCGGCAGCGCCCAACAGCGTCCCGCAGGCGATGACCGCAGCGAAGGTCGACAGGCTGGCGTTCCAGCCTCCGTTGTCACGGCTGACGATGAAGCTGAATACCACCACTGCCAGCAGCGCACCGATGGGGTCGATGACGATGCCTTCCCAGCGCAGGATGTTGGCGATCGAGGCGCGCGGCCTCACCACACGCAGCATCGGCACGATCACCGTCGGCCCCGTCACCAGGGTCAGGGTGCCGAACAGCAGCGACAGCTCCCAGGAGAAACCGAGCAGCCAGTGGGTAGCGATCGCGATCACCGCCCAGGTGACCAGCGCGCCCACGGTCACCATGCGTCGCACCACGCTGCCGATTTCGCGCCATTCGGAGAAATGCAGGGTCAGGCTGCCCTCGAAGAGGATCAGTGCCACCGACAGGGAAATCAGCGGGAACAGCAGCGGCCCGAACAGCGCCTGTGGGTCCAGCAGGCCGGTCACCGGGCCGGCGAGAATGCCGGCCAGCAGCAGGAAGAGGATGGCCGGCAGGCGCAGGCGCCAGGCCAGCCACTGGCTGAACAGCGCAGCCGCGCCAATGCCGCCCAGGCCCAGCAGGATATGGTGTTCGCTCATCGGAAGTCCTTATCGGAGATGAATCGGATACAGCGCTATGAAAGACTAGCGCCTCGCACAGTCAAGGCCGCCTTTCATGCCCGCGCTAGACCATCTCCTGATTGACCGCTTTCTCGACGCCCTCTGGCTGGAGAAGGGCCTGTCCGAACACACCCGCTCGGCCTACCGCAGTGACCTCGCCCACTTCAATGGCTGGCTCGATGAACGGGGCATGGCCCTGGACAAGGCCGGGCGCGACCTCATCCTCGACCATCTCGCCTGGCGCCTGGAACAGGGCTACAAGGCGCGTTCCACGGCGCGGTTTCTCTCCGGCCTGCGCGGCTTCTACCGCTTCCTGCTGCGGGAAAACCTGATCCTTGAAGACCCGACCTTGCAGGTGGACCTGCCGCAACTCGGCCGCCCTTTGCCCAAATCGCTCTCCGAAGCGGATGTGGAAGCCTTGCTGGAAGCGCCGGACCTGGAAGATCCCATCGGCCTGCGCGATCGCGCCATGCTGGAAGTGCTCTACGCCTGCGGCCTGCGGGTCACTGAACTGGTGAGCCTGACCCTGGAGCAGGTCAACCTGCGCCAGGGTGTGCTCAAGGTGTTCGGCAAGGGCAGCAAGGAGCGCCTGGTCCCGCTGGGCGAGGAAGCCATTGCCTGGATCGAGCGTTACCAGCGCGAGGCGCGGCCCTTCCTGTTGGACGGCAAACCCAGCGACGTGCTCTTCCCCAGCCTGCGCGGCGAGCAGATGACCCGCCAGACCTTCTGGCACCGCATCAAGCATCAGGCCCAGGTCGCCGGCATCAGCAAGTCCCTGTCGCCGCACACCCTGCGCCATGCCTTCGCCACGCACCTGCTCAACCACGGCGCGGACCTGCGCGTGGTGCAGATGCTGCTCGGCCATAGCGACTTGTCCACCACCCAGATCTACACCCACATCGCCCGCGCCCGCCTGCAGGAACTGCACGCCCGCCACCACCCGCGCGGGTGAGTCGGATCAGGCGACGCATGCGTCGCCCCGGCGAACGACCGGCCATGGGGAACGGGCCCTGTTCCTACAAACGCCCGACTGGCTTCCGGCAACGGCCGCCGGGCACCCGAGGTCTGCGCGCCAGAGCTTCTGTGTTAGGCTTGAGCGGTTTCCCGAACGTCCGCCGCTCGACAGGAGTACCCATGCGCGTGACTCGTCTTATCGCCGGCCTGGCCCTCGGCCTCGCCAGCACCATCAGCCTCGCCGACGACCCGGACCAGGCCATCCGCAAGACCCTCGACGCCCTGCAACTTGGCCTGCCCATCGAGTCCATCGGCGAAAGCCCGATGACCGGCATCTACCAGGTCCAGCTCAAGGGCGGTCGCATGCTCTACACCAGCGCCGACGGCCAATACCTGATGCAGGGTTACCTTTACCACGTGCAGAACGGCAAGCCGGTGAACCTCACCGAGCAGGCCGAGAGCCGCTCCATCGCCAAGGAAATCAACACCATCCCCACCAGCGAGATGGTGGTGTTCTCGCCCAAGGAACCGGCCAAGGCGCATATCACCGTGTTCACCGACACCGACTGTGGCTACTGCCAGAAGCTGCACAGCGAAGTGCCGGAACTGAATCGCCGCGGCATCGAAGTGCGCTATGTCGCCTTCCCGCGTCAGGGCATTGGCAGCCACGGCTACAACAGCCTGGTCAGCGTCTGGTGCAGCAAGGACCGTCAGGCCGCGATGAACAAGGCCAAGTCCCGCGAAGAACTGCCGGCTGCGACCTGTGATAATCCGGTGGCCAAGCAGTTCGAGCTGGGCCAGCTGATCGGCGTGAACGGCACTCCGGCCATCGTGCTGGGCAATGGCCAGATGATTCCGGGCTACCAGCCAGCCCCGCAGCTGGCGAAACTTGCCCTGGAGGCCAAGTAATCCGGGCGCTTGCCTCGATTGACCAATATTCAGCCGCTTCGTAAAGTGCGGCTCTTTTCCTCGGCCGGGACTCACCCGGCCGTTTTCGCAGTGATGATGGGGAGTTCAGCGTGAAGCCGGTAAAAGTAGGCATCTGTGGCCTTGGGACCGTCGGTGGCGGCACCTTCAACGTACTCAAACGCAACGCCGAGGAGATTGCCCGCCGTGCCGGGCGTGGAATCGAAGTTGCCCAGATTGCCGCTCGTCGTCCCAACCCGAAGTGTGAAACCGGCGCTACCCCCATCACCGCCGACATCTTCGACGTGGCCAACAACCCGGAAATCGACATCGTCATCGAACTGATCGGTGGCTATACCCTGGCCCGTGAGCTGGTCATGAAGGCCATTGAGAACGGCAAACACGTGGTCACCGCCAACAAGGCGCTGATCGCCGTGCATGGCAACGAAATCTTCGCCAAGGCCCGCGAGAAGGGCGTCATGGTCGCCTTCGAAGCCGCCGTCGCCGGTGGCATCCCGGTGATCAAGGCGATCCGCGAAGGCCTTGCCGCCAACCGCATCAACTGGCTGGCCGGCATAATCAACGGCACCGGTAACTTCATCCTCACCGAAATGCGTGAGAAGGGCCGCGCCTTCGAGGACGTGCTGAAAGAAGCCCAGGCCCTGGGCTACGCCGAAGCCGACCCGACCTTCGACGTCGAAGGCATCGACGCCGCCCACAAGCTGACCATCCTCGCGTCCATCGCCTTCGGCATCCCGCTGCAGTTCGACAAGGCCTACACCGAGGGCATCTCGAAGCTCACCAGCGCCGACGTCAACTACGCCGAAGCCCTGGGCTACCGCATCAAGCACCTGGGTGTGGCGCGTCGCACCGACAGCGGCTTCGAACTGCGCGTACACCCGACCCTGATTCCGGCCGACCGCCTGATCGCCAACGTCAACGGCGTGATGAACGCCGTGATGGTCAACGGCGACGCCGCCGGCAGCACCCTCTACTACGGCGCTGGCGCCGGCATGGAGGCCACCGCCTCTGCCGTGGTCGCCGACGTGGTGGACGTGGTCCGTGCCCTGACCACCGATCCGGAAAACCATGTACCGCATCTGGCCTTCCAGCCGGATTCCCTGTCCGACCACCCGATCCTGCCGATCGAAGCCTGCGAAAGCGCCTACTACCTGCGCATCCAGGCCAAGGATCATCCGGGCGTGCTGGCGCAGGTCGCGACCATCCTGTCGGAACGCGGCATCAACATCGAATCCATCATGCAGAAAGAAGTCGAAGAGCAGGACGGCCTGGTGCCGATGATCCTGGTTACCCACCGGGTCGTCGAGGCGCGCGTCAACGACGCCATCGCCGCGCTGGAAGCTCTGGAAGACGTGGTAGGCAGCGTAGTGCGCATCCGCGTCGAGCAACTGAACTAAGCAGCCGCAAGGTACGGGCGCGGCCGCGGAGGGGCGATCCCCCGGAGCGGCGCGCCGGTGCTTTCAGCTCGAAACCAAGGTTTTAAGACATGCGCTATATCAGTACCCGCGGCCAGGCACCGGCCCTGAACTTCGAAGACGTGCTGCTGGCTGGCCTGGCCAGCGACGGCGGTCTCTACGTCCCGGAAAACCTGCCGCGCTTCACCCAGGAAGAAATCGCCTCCTGGGCCGGCCTGCCCTACCACGAGCTGGCCTTCCGTGTGATGCGCCCCTTCGTGACCGGCAGCATCGCCGATGCCGACTTCAAAAAAATCCTCGAAGAGACCTACGGCGGCTTCGCCCACAATGCCGTGGCGCCGCTGCGCCAGCTGAACGGTAACGAGTGGGTGCTGGAGCTTTTCCACGGCCCGACCCTGGCCTTCAAGGACTTCGCCCTGCAGCTGCTGGGCCGTCTGCTCGACCATGTGCTGAGCAAGCGCGGCGAGCGCGTGGTGATCATGGGCGCGACCTCCGGTGACACCGGCTCGGCCGCCATCGAAGGCTGCAAGGCCTGCGAGCATGTCGACATCTTCATCATGCACCCGCACAACCGCGTGTCCGAGGTGCAGCGCCGCCAGATGACCACCATCCTCGGCGAAAACATCCACAACATTGCGGTCGAAGGCAACTTCGACGACTGCCAGGAGATGGTCAAGGCGAGCTTCGCCGACCAGGGCTTCCTCAAGGGCACCCGCCTGGTGGCAGTCAACTCGATCAACTGGGCGCGGATCATGGCCCAGATCGTCTACTACTTCCACGCGGCCCTGCAGTTGGGCGGCCCGGCGCGTTCCGTGGCCTTCTCTGTGCCCACCGGCAACTTCGGCGACATCTTCGCCGGCTACCTGGCGCGCAACATGGGCCTGCCGATCAGCCAACTGATCGTCGCCACCAACCGCAACGACATCCTGCACCGCTTCATGAGCGGCAATCAGTACGTCAAGGACACCCTGCACCCGACCCTGTCGCCGTCGATGGATATCATGGTTTCGTCCAACTTCGAACGCCTGCTGTTCGACCTGCACGGTCGCAACGGTGCCGCTATCGCCAACCTGATGGATACCTTCAAGCAGGGCGGCGGCTTCAGCGTCGAAGAAGACCGCTGGACCGAAGCGCGCAAGCTGTTCGACTCCCTGGCCGTGGATGACGCAGCCACCTGCGAAACCATCGCCGAGGTCTACAAGGAATGTGGCGAACTGCTGGACCCGCACACCGCGATCGGTGTACGCGCCGCCCGTGAGTGCCGCCGCAGCCTGGCGACCCCGATGGTCACCCTGGGCACTGCCCACCCGGTGAAGTTCCCCGAGGCCGTGGAGAAGGCCGGCGTTGGCCAGGCCCCGGCACTGCCGCCGCACCTCGCCGACCTGTTCCAGCGCGAAGAGCGTTGCACCGTGCTGCCGAACGACCTGAAGCAGATCCAGGCCTTCGTCAGCCAGCATGGCAACCGCGGCAAGCCGCTGTAAGCCATAGCGCCTGAAACGAAAAGGCCGGCTCCCGAAAGGGGCCGGCCTTTTTATTTCGCCGCGACGGTGGGGCTGAAACTTGTAGGGGCGAATTCATTCGCCAAGGGATGCGCAGCATCCCCGTAGGTTGTGGCTGAGCTACGCGAAGCCCAACGATGCTCGGACTGTTGGGCTTCGCTGCGCTCAGCCCAACCTATAGAGCGATCAAATCGCCCCGTCGGCCTTCAACGCCGCCACCTGCGCGGCGTCATAACCCAGCCCCGCCAGCACCTCGGCGTTGTGCTCGCCCAGCTCCGGGCCGATCCATTCACTGGAGCCGGGAGTCTCGGAGAGCTTGGGCACGATGCCCGGCATCTTGAACGGCTTGCCGTCCGGCAGTTTCGCCGAGAGGAACATCTCGCGGGCGAGGAATTGCGGGTCGGCGAACATGTCCTCGGCAGAGAAGATGCGGCTGGCCGGCACTTCTGCGCGGTTCAGCACGGCCAGCACTTCGTCCAGCGGTAACGAGCCCACCCAGCGGTCGATCACGCCGTAGAGCTCATCGCGGCGGGCGTCCCGGCCATCGTTACTGGCCAGGGTCGGATCGTTGGCCAGGTCCTCACGGCCGATACCCAGCATGAAGCGCTTGAAGATGGCATCGCCGTTGGCGCCGATCTGCACATGGCGGCCGTCGGCGGCGGTGTGGATGGAAGAGGGGGTGATGCCGGGCATGATGTTGCCGGTGCGTTCGCGGATGAAACCGAACACATCGAACTCCGGCACCATGCTTTCCATCATGGCGAACACCGCCTCGTAGAGCGCCACGTCCACCACCTGGCCCTGGCCGCCGTTCACCTCGCGGTGGCGCAGCGCCATGAGGGCGCCGATCACGCCCCAGAGTGCGGCGATGGAGTCGCCGATGGAAATGCCCGTGCGCACCGGCGGGCGGTCCTCGAAGCCGGTGATGTAGCGCAACCCGCCCATGGACTCGCCAACCGCACCGAAGCCCGGTTGGTCCTTGTACGGGCCGCTCTGGCCAAAGCCGGACAGCCGTACCATCACCAGCTTCGGGTTGAGCGCATGGATCACGTCCCAGCCCAGCCCCAACTTTTCCAGCACGCCAGGGCGGAAGTTCTCGATGAGGATGTCCGCCTCGGCCAACAGTTTCTTGAGGATCTCCTGGCCTTCCGGGTGCTTGAGGTTCAGCGTCAGCGATTTTTTGTTACGTGCCTGCACGAACCACCAGAGCGAGGTGCCTTCGTACAGCTTGCGCCATTTGCGCAGCGGGTCGCCGCCGTCGGGTGATTCGATCTTGATGACTTCAGCGCCGAACTCCGCGCACAGGCGCGAGGCGAAGGGACCGGCGATCAGCGTGCCGAGCTCGATCACTTTGAGGCCGGCGAGGGGTTTTGCAGCGACGTTCATCGGGGTATCCAGGGTCCAGGCGATGGCGGCGACTCTACTCCGCGGGGCCTGCCGCGAACAGTCCGGTTTACCGCTGGCGCCCCTGTGCAGGGCGACTTAAAGTGCTTGGCAGGACCCCGATTCGCACACGCCGAACGCCATGCCAACACGTGCTGCCATCCTCAGCCGCTTGTCGCCCAGTACGCGCCGGGAGGAGGGACCATGCAACTGAATGTGCCCACCCTGGTGCTTGTGGATATCTACATCCTCGCCCTGGTTGGCATTCTCATGCTCCACGCCTGGCGCCGTGGCCGCCGCGAGCCGACCCTCGGCTACCTGTCCGCCGCGCTGCTGCTTGGCGTGCTGGGCACCGTCCTGGGGAGCCTGCGTGGCATGGGTATGGACTACCTGCCGCTGGTGTTCGGCAACGTGGTGCTGCACATCAGCGCGGCCATGACCTGGACCACCATGCGCGTATTCGCCGGACGCTCGCCGCATGCACCGGGGATCTGCGCTGGTGCGGTGATCTGGACGGTGCTCTGCCTCAATCCGGCGTTCTATGAATCCCTCACGGTGCGCATCGCGGTCAGCTCGCTGATCACCGTCTGCTACACCGGCCTCAGCGCCTACGAGCTGTGGCGAAGCCGCCAGAGCCTGGAGGTCGCCTACCTGCCGGCCCTGGCCCTGGCCCTCTTCCACATGGGCTTTTACTGCGTGCGCATCATCGTCGACCGCGGCATGCCCTTCGACGCGGCGGTGGCCAGCAGCGGACAGGGCACCAACTTCTTCTCCCTGCTGGTGTTCGAGACCCTGCTCTATGCCATCGGCATCTCCTTCGTCACCCTGTCCATGGTCAAGGAACGCGCCGAACTGAAATTCCGCGCCGCCGCCTACTGCGATCCCCTCACCGGCGTCGGCAACCGCCGCGCCTTCATGACCACCGGCGAATACCTGCTGGAAAGCTGCGAGCATCGGGGAGAGCCGGTGGCCCTGCTGCTGTGCGACCTCGACCACTTCAAGCGCCTCAACGACAACTATGGGCACGCCACCGGCGATGAGGCCCTGGTGGCCTTCACCCGGATCGCCGTCGGCAGCATGCGCAAGCAGGATGTGTTTGGCCGCATCGGTGGAGAGGAGTTCGCCTGCCTGCTGGCCGACGCCGACGACGAAGCCGGCGCCCAGGTGGCCGAGCGCATCCGCCGCGAGTTCGCCGAACTGCCGTTCCAGGAGCCGGGCGAGCTCAGCGTCAGTATCGGCATCGTCAGCTCCAGGGAAGCCGGCTACGACCTGTTCCGCCTGCTTTCCCTGGCCGACGACGCCCTCTATGCCGCCAAGGACAAGGGCCGCAACCGCATCCAGCGCTATCCCGCCGATTAGCCGGAAGGCCCAGCCAAGGCAGCGGAATCAGGGTAGACTTGCCGCCCTCCGCGAATAACCAAGAAGCCCGCCATGGCCCTCCAAGCGACCCCCTACAAAGTCGAGCTCAACCTCACGGACCTGGACCGCAGCGTCTACGAGAACCTGCGTTTCACCGTCGCCAAGCACCCCTCGGAAACCGAAGAGCGCCTGGCCGTGCGCCTGATCGCCTACGCACTCTGGTACCACGAGCAGCTGTCCTTCGGCCGTGGCCTGTCGGATGTGGATGAGCCCGCGCTGTGGGAAAAGAGCCTGGACGACCGCGTCCTGCACTGGATCGAAGTGGGTCAGCCGGATGCCGAGCGCATCACCTGGTGCTCGCGCCGCACCGAGCGCTTCAGCCTGGTGGCCTACGGCAACCTGCGCGTATGGCAGACCAAGGTGCTGGACGGTGTGCGTAACCTGAAGAACATCAACGTCGTCGGCGTCAACCAGGAAGCCCTGGAAGAACTGGCCCGCGACCTGCCTCGCTCGGTGAGCTGGAGCGTGATGATCAGCGACGGTTCGCTGTTCATCACCGATGAGCGTGGCCAGCACGAAATCCCGCTGGAGTGGCTGGCCGGGGAACGTTGATCGGAAGTCCGGAGGATTTCCGGGGGTAGGGTGCCCAGCACTCGCCCCAAGGCCCTTTCCCGGGAGGGAGAGGGGAAGTCGATTCAAAGATTGGACCCGCCATGCGTATCGAACACCGCGCCCTGCCTGATGTCCTGCCCGACCTGGGCGACCTGCCACCGCTGTTGACCCGCCTCTATGCGTCCCGTGGTGTGCAATCGGCGGCCGAGCTGGACAAGAGCCTGGCACGGTTGATCCCTTACCAGCAGCTCAAGGGCATCGATGCCGCCGTGGAACTGCTGGTCGAAGCACTGGAAAAGCGCCAGCGCATCCTCTACGTCGGCGACTTCGATGCCGACGGCGCCACCGCCAGCAGCGTCGGCGTACTCGGCCTGCGCATGCTCGGTGCCTTCCATGTCGACTACCTCGTCCCCAACCGCTTCGAATACGGCTACGGCCTGACCCCGGAAATCGTCGCCGTGGCCCTGGAGCGCCGGCCTGACCTGCTGGTGACCGTGGATAACGGCATTTCCAGCGTCGAAGGTGTGGCCGCAGCCAAGGCCGCCGGGCTCAAGGTGCTGGTCACCGACCACCACCTGCCGGGGCCGGAACTGCCGGCGGCGGACGCCATCGTCAACCCCAACCAGCCCGGTTGCGACTTCCCCAGCAAGGCCCTGGCCGGTGTCGGCGTCATCTTTTATGTGCTGATGGCCCTGCGTGCGCGCCTGCGCGAGCTGGACTGGTTCGCCCGCGCCGGCCTCAAGGAACCCAACCTGGGCGACCTGCTCGATCTGGTGGCCCTGGGCAGCGTGGCCGACGTGGTGCCCCTGGACGCCAACAACCGCATCCTGGTCCACCAGGGCCTGGCGCGCATCCGCGCCGGCCGTGCCCGTGCGGGCCTCAAGGCTATCCTCGAAGTCGCTGGCCGCCCGGCGGGGCGCATCACCTCCACCGACCTCGGTTTCATCCTCGGCCCGCGCCTCAACGCTGCCGGCCGCCTGGACGACATGAGCCTGGGCATCGAATGCCTGCTCTGCGAAGACGAAGCCCTGGCCCGCGACATGGCGGTGCAACTGGACCAGCTCAACCAGGACCGCAAGGCCATCGAGCAGGGCATGCAGCGCGAGGCCCTGGCCCAGCTGAAGAACCTGCCCATCGAAGACATGCCCTTCGGCCTCTGCGTGTTTGAGCCGGACTGGCATCAGGGCGTGATCGGCATCCTCGCCTCGCGCCTCAAGGAGCGTTACCACCGCCCGACCATCGCCTTCGCCGATGCTGGCGATGGCCTGCTCAAGGGCTCGGCGCGCTCGGTGCCGGGCTTCCACATCCGCGATGCGCTGGATGCCGTCGCCGCTCGCCATCCGGGACTGATCAGCAAATTCGGTGGTCACGCCATGGCGGCCGGCTTGTCCCTGCCTGTGGAAAACTTCGGCGCCTTCGCTGCCGCCTTCGACGCCGAAACGCGCCGCCAGCTCGATGAAGATGACCTCACCGGCCGCCTGCTCTCCGACGGTCAACTGAGTATCGAGGAGTTCCACCTCGAACTGGCCCGCGCCCTGCGCCTGGCTGGCCCCTGGGGGCAGCACTTCCCCGAGCCGGTGTTCCATGGTGTGTTTCAGATCGTCCAGCAGCGTCTTGTCGGCGAGCGACACCTGAAACTGGTGCTCAAGAGCGAGTGCGGCTCGGTACAACTGGACGGCATCGCCTTCAACATCGACCGCGAGCAATGGCCCAACGCCAGCGTTCGCTGGGCCGAACTGGCCTACAAGCTGGACGTGAACGAATACCGTGGCCAGGAAAGCGTGCAGCTGATGGTCGCCCACATCGCCCCGCGCTGACTCTGGCGGTTGACGGGGCTTTGCAGGGGCGAATTCATTCGCGAAAGGGCGGTGCAGCCTCCCCCAGCAGACCCGCAGGGCAGACCTTCGGCCTGCTTGGCGATTGAAATCGCCCCCACATCGAAGCCTCGATGGGCGCACATCTCCTGTAGGTTGGCGCAGAGCGAAGCCCAACAAGGCACGCGCAGCGTGCCCCGATCGCACGGGGGCTCCGCGCTGCCCTTGGTGATTGAAATCACCCCCACGTGCTCACCCGTCACCCCATCTGCGCGAACTTCCGATCCGGGGCTACGCTGTTCCAGTCCTGCGCCCTCGAAAAATATTTTCGGCCTGTTGTCGATCTCGTCGTTTCCCCTTCGACCAATTAGCACAGTCAGCAGGCAGCGGCCGCAGGCTGGCGTTCATGCCACCCAACAGGAGAAAGACAATGCGCTTCATGGTGATAGTCAAAGCAACCAAGGAATCGGAAGCCGGCATCATGCCCAGCACGGAGCTGCTCACGGCCATGGGCCAGTACAACGAGGAGCTGGTCAATGCCGGCATCCTGCTCGCCGGTGAGGGCCTGCACCCCAGCTCCAAAGGGGCGCGCGTGCAGTTCAAGGGCAAGGATCGCACCGTCGTCGACGGTCCCTTCGCGGAAACCAAGGAACTGATCGCCGGTTTCTGGCTGTTCAAGGTCAATTCCCTGCAAGAGTGCATCGAGTGGGTCAAGCGTTGCCCCAACCCGATGCTTTCCGATTCCGAAATCGAGATCCGCCAGGTGTTCGAGGCCGAGGACTTCGGCGCTGAATTCACTCCCGAATTGCGCGAGCAGGAACAGCGCGTCTTCGAGAAAGCCAAACAGCAGTGATCGCTGAAAAACACGGACAGGAGACCATTATGAAAATCGACCCCTACCTCACGTTCGATGGCCAGTGCGGCCCTGCCTTCCAGTTCTACGCCAAGGTGCTGAACGGCACCCTCGAAGCCTTCCTGACCTTCGCCGAAAGTCCCGCCTGCGGTGATGTGCCGGAGAACTTCCGCGACAAGATCATGCATGCCCGACTGGCCGTGGGTGACCAGGTGATCATGGGCTCGGACTGCCCACCCCAGGCACCTTTCCAGGGCATCAGCGGCATCATCGTTTCGATCAACGTCGACCGAATCGTCGAGGCCGAGCGGGTATTCAACGCCCTGGCCGAAGGCGGCCAGATTCAGATGCCCCTGGCCCAGACCTTCTGGGCCGCGCGTTTCGGCATGCTGGTGGACCGCTTTGGCGTGCCCTGGATGATCAACTGTGAGAAGGATCAATAATTCTCAAAAGTGACCGCGACGCCGGGAAATTTCCGGCGCCGTTGTTAAGCTTTTCAGGATCGCCCCTTCGAAGGACCGATCCGATGCAACTGGTTCAACGGCTGCGTAACCGTGTCAGCGATTTCCAGTATCGCCGCGAATGGATACGCCCCGATCTGGCTGCCGGCCTGTCGGTCGCCGCCGTGCAGATTCCCACCGCCATCGCCTACGCGCAGATCATCGGCTTCCCCGCCCAGGTGGGGCTCTACGCCTGCATCCTGCCGATGCTGATTTATGCCCTGGTGGGTGGCTCCCGGCAACTGATGGTCGGGCCCGACGCCGCCACCGCCGCGATGGTGGCCGCTGCCATCACCCCGCTGGCGGCCGGCGATCCACAGCGGCTGATCCATCTGTCGATGATCGTCGCGGTCATGGTGGGCCTGTTGTCCATCGTCGCCGGCTTCATTCGCGCCGGCTTCATCGCCAGCTTCCTTTCGCGGCCAATCCTCGTCGGCTACCTGAACGGCATCGGCCTCAGCCTGCTGGCGGGCCAGCTCGGCAAGCTGCTGGGCTACCAGAGTGAAACCAGCGGCTTCATCGCCGGCCTGCTGGCGATGATCCGCAACCTGGCCGATACCCACCTGCCAACCCTGGCTCTGGGGGTGTCGACGCTGCTTGTGCTGATCCTCCTGCCTCGGCGCTGGCCACGGATGCCGGTGGCCCTGGTGGCGATCGTGCTGGCTTCACTGGCGGCTGCCGGCCTGGGGCTGGACCGTCACGGCGTGGAGCTGCTGGGCGCGGTTCCGGCGGGCCTGCCAGAGCTGAGCTGGCCGCGTGCCAGTTATCCGGAACTGCTCAGCCTGCTGCGCGATGCCACGGGGATCACCATCGTCAGCTTCTGCAGCGCCATGCTCACGGCCCGCAGCTTCGCCGCCCGCCACGGCTATGCCATCGACGCCAACCATGAATTCATCGCCCTGGGCCTGGCCAACGTCGGCGCCGGGGTGTCCCAGGCCTTCGTCATCAGCGGCGCGGACTCGCGTACGGCAGTGAATGACCTGGTCGGCGGCAAGACCCAGATGGTCAGCGTGGTGGTGGCCCTGGTGATAGTCGCCGTGCTGGTGTTTCTCCACGGGCCGCTGGCCTGGGTGCCCATCGCTGCCCTGGGCGCGGTGTTGATGCTGGCCGGCTGGGGGCTGATCGACTTTCGCGCGCTCAAGGCATTCTGGCTCCTCAGTCGCTTCGAGTGCGGGCTGTGCCTGCTGACCACGGTGGGCGTGCTGGGCGTCGGCGTGCTGCCGGGCATCTTCGTCGCCATCAGCCTGGCCCTGCTGCGTCTGCTGTACCTCACCTACCGTCCCACCGACGCGGTACTGGGCTGGATGGAAGGTGTCGACGGCCAGGTGGAAATGAGCCGTTACCCACAGGCGACCACCTTGCCGGGCCTGCTGATCTACCGCTTCGATGCTCCCCTGCTGTTCTTCAACGCCGATTACTTCAAGCAGCGCCTGTTGCACCTGGTGGAGCAGGCCGACCATCCGCGCGCGGTGCTGCTCAACGCCGAAACCATGATCAACCTCGACCTCACCGGCCTCGCCACCCTGCGCGAAGTGAAGCAGACCCTCGCGGCCAGGGGTGTCCACTTCGGTTTCGCGCGCCTGTTCGGACCGGCCTACGAGCTGCTGCAGCGCTCCGGCGAACTGGGCGAGCTAAGGCCCCCAATGGTGTTCAGCTCGGTGCGGGCGGGGATCAACGCTTACCGGATCTGGTTGGCGAAGCAGGACTTGCAGGACCCGCAGCTGGGCGAGTAAACCAGTGGCTCAATCCACGGGAACACAAGGAACGAACATGGACCCCTTCATGCAAGCTGCCATCGAAGAAGCCCGCCAAGGACTGGCCGAAGGCGGGATTCCCATCGGCTCGGTGATCGTCCACAAGGGCCGCATCATCGGCCGGGGCCACAATCGCCGTATCCAGGAAGGCAGCGCCATCAAGCATGGCGAGATGGACGCCTTCGAGAACGCCGGCCGCCAGCCTGCCAGCGTCTACCGCGAGTCGGTGCTCTACACCACGCTCTCGCCCTGTTCCATGTGCAGCGGGGCGATCCTGCTCTACGGGATTCCCAAGGTGATCATCGGCGAGAACCGTACCTTCCAGGGGGAGGAGGAACTGCTGCGTTCCCGGGGCGTGGCGCTGGAGGTGTTGCAGGATGCCGAGTGCGTGAAGCTGATGGAGGACTTCATCAAGGCCCGTCCCGAGCTGTGGAACGAAGACATAGGGGAATGACCGTGCGGCTAGACTGAAACTGTTCGTCCCCATGCTCCTCGAGGAGGTGCAGCATGGCGATCCGCGAAGGTTTCATCGGCACCATCGGCAATACGCCCCTGCTGCGTCTCGACAGTCTCAGCGCCGAGACCGGCTGCGACATCCTGGCCAAGGCCGAATTCCTCAACCCCGGCGGCTCGGTGAAGGACCGCGCCGCCCGCTACATCATCGACGACGCCGAACGCGAGGGGCGCCTGTTCCCCGGCGGCACGGTGGTGGAGGGCACCGCCGGCAATACCGGCATCGGCCTGGCGCATATCTGCGCGGCGCGTGGGTATCGCTGCATCATCGTGATACCGGACAACCAGTCCCCGGAGAAACTCGACCTGTTGCGCACCCTCGGCGCAGAGGTGCGCCCGGTGCCGCCCAAGCCCTACAAGGACCCGGACAACTACCAGAAGATTGCCGGCCGCCTGGCCGCAGAGCTGCCCGGCGCCATCTGGGCCAATCAGTTCGACAACACCGCCAACCGGCAGGCCCACTTCGAGACCACCGGTCCGGAAGTCTGGACCGACACCGAAGGCCGGCTGGATGCCTTTGTCTGCGCCACCGGCACCGGCGGCACCCTGGCCGGGGTGGCGCGCTACCTCAAGGGCCGTGATGCCAACATCCGCATCGTCCTCGCCGATCCCATGGGCAGCGCCCTGTACAACTGGGTGAAGCGCGGCGAGTTGGTGGCGGAGGGCAACTCCATTACCGAAGGCATCGGCACCACGCGCGTCACCGCCAATCTCGAAGGCACGCCCATCGATGACGCCGTGCAAGTGGACGACCGGGCCTGCGTAGCGATGGTCTATCACCTGCTGCGGGAGGAAGGGCTGTTCGTTGGCGGATCGTCCGGCATCAACCTCGCTGCGGCCGTGCAGGTGGCGCGCCAGTTGGGGCCGGGGCATCGCGTGGTGACGCTGCTGTGCGACCGGGGCGGCTTGTATGCCGGGCGGCTGTTCAACCCCGAATGGCTGAAGGAAAAGGGGTTGGCGGAAGCAGCTGGTTTCGGCACCGCTGCCCTCTCCCCCGACCCCTCTCCCTGAAGAGGAGAGGGGCGGGGGAAGAGGGACTTACCAGCCGAGTTGCTTGTTGAAACCGAGGGCGTCGTAGTAGTCGCCCTGGTAGGTGATCTTGCCGTTCTTGACGCGGATGAAGCTCACGCCTTCGAACTTCAGCGGCTTGTTGGTGGCCGGGGTTTCGGCACTCCAGGCACCGCTGTTGATACCGGCGAACTCCCACTGGAAGGCAATGCCATCTGCGCTGACGATGGGCTCGCTGGTCATCTTCCATTTCAGGTCGGGTACGGCACCGACGAAGACTTTGATCACATTGTCGCGAGCCGCCGAACGACCTTTCTGCGGCGTGCCGACGGTGGCATCGAAATATTCCGCGTCCTCGGCCAGGAAGCTGGCGGCCTTGTCGGCGTCGTGGGCGTTCCAGGCAGCCATGTAGCCATCGACTATGGCCTTGGCATCGTCAGCCGCCTGGGCCATACCGGCCATGGCGCAAAACAGGATGAAGCTGAAATTACGCAAGGTGTTACGCATTGCTTGTTCTCCTGGTGGTTTTTGCGGGTACTGCCTGTGGAGCATGCTTGGCTTTTCTGTGGGGGCGATTTCAATCGCCAAGGGCGACGTAGCCGCCCCCTGGGAATTCGAAGGGCAGGCCTGCGACCTGCTTGGCGAATGAATTCGCCCCTACAAGAGCAGGCACGAATCCGGGCGTCGTGAGCGAAGGCCAGGCAAGGCGAACGGCGGCGAGAAAGCGGAATGTACTGCGGTACATGAGCATTTCGAGCCGACGTTCAACGCCGCATGGCCGAGCGCAACAGCCCGGATCAGTGCTTGAACATCACATGGCGAATGGCGGTGTAGTCCTCCAGCCCATACATGGACATGTCCTTGCCGTAGCCGGAGTGCTTGACGCCGCCGTGGGGCATTTCGCTGACCAGCATGAAATGAGTGTTGACCCAGGTGCAGCCGTACTGCAGGCGTGCGGACAGGCGGTGGGCGCGGCCTACATCGGCAGTCCAGAGGGAGGAGGCCAGGCCGTAGTCGGAATCGTTGGCCCATTCCAGCACCTGCTCTTCACTGTCGAATTCGGTGACCGAAACCACCGGGCCGAACACTTCGCGGCGAACGATCTCGTCGTCCTGGCGGGCGCCGGCGAGCACGGTAGGCTGGAAGAAGAACCCCGGGCCATCGACGCGTTTTCCACCGGTGACGACAGTGATGTGCGGCACGGCGGCGGCGCGCTGGACGAAACCTTCGACGCGCTCCAGGTGCTGCTCGGTGATCAGCGGGCCGAGTTCGGTGGACGGGTCGTCCTGCAGGCCGGTCTGGATGCTGCCGACGGCCTCGCCGAGCTTGGCCACGAACTTCTCGTAGATGCCTTTCTGCGCATAGATGCGGCAGGCGGCGGTGCAGTCCTGGCCGGCGTTGTAGAAGCCGAAGGTGCGGATGCCCTCAACGACGGCGTCGATGTCGGCGTCGTCGAAGATGATCACCGGGGCCTTGCCGCCCAGTTCCATATGCATGCGTTTCACGCTGTCGGCTGTGCCGGCGATGATGCGCGAACCGGTGGCGACCGAGCCGGTGAGGGAGACCATGCGCACCTTCGGGTGGGTGGTCAGCGGCTCGCCGACGCTCGGGCCGCGGCCGAAGACCATGTTCACCACGCCGGCGGGGAAGATTTCGGCGATGAATTCAGCGAGCTTCAGCGCGGTCAGCGGGGTCTGCTCGGAAGGCTTGAGGACCACGGTGTTGCCGGCGGCGAGTGCCGGGCCGAGCTTCCAGGCGGCCATCATCAGCGGGTAGTTCCACGGCGCGATGGAGGCGACCACGCCCACCGGATCGCGACGGATCATCGAGGTGTGGCCGGGCAGGTACTCGCCAGCGGCGGACCCGCTCATGCAACGGCTGGCGCCGGCGAAGAAGCGGAACACGTCGGCCACGGCCGGCAGCTCATCATTCAGGGCGGCGGCGTAGGGCTTGCCGCAGTTCTGCGATTCCAGGCGGGCGAGTTCTTCGGCGTGGGCGTCGATGCGGTCGGCGAGCTTCAGCAACAGGGTGGCGCGGTCCTTGGGCGAGGTCTGCGACCAGGCCGGGAAGGCGGCGTCGGCGGCGCGCACGGCGGCGTCGACCTGGGCCGGGCTGGCCTCGGCGATTTCCACCAGGGCGGTGCCGAGCGACGGGTTGAGCACAGCGAGGCTGGGGCCTTCACCGGCGATGAGCTGGCCGTTGATCAGGAGTTTGGTTTGCATGGGTTGAGTCCTCGTTCGGTCTGGCCCCTCTCCCCCTGGGAGAGGGGTTGGGGTGAGGGAAATTCGGTGTGGCTCGGACTGCCCTCTCCCCCGGCCCCTCTCCCTGAAGAGGAGAGGGGAGGTGTCCGAGCGAGAGGGGAATGTCGTTACTTCCCGCTACCCGCCACGCTCTCGCCACCCTTGGTCAGGTAGTAGGCGGCGAGGATGGGCAGCATGGTCACCAGCATCACCAGCATGGCGACCACGTTGGTCACTGGGACGTCGCGCGGGCGGCTGAGCTGGTTGAGCAGCCAGATCGGCAGGGTGCGTTCGTGGCCGGCGGTGAAGGTGGTGACGATGATCTCGTCGAACGACAGCGCGAAGGCCAGCATGCCGCCTGCCAGCAGGGCCGAGCCCAGGTTCGGCAGGATGATGTGGCGGAAGGTCTGCCAGCCATCCGCACCCAGGTCCATCGAGGCTTCGATGAGGCTGTGGGAGGTGCGACGGAAGCGCGCGATCACGTTGTTGTGGACGATCACCACGCAGAAGGTCGCGTGGCCGATGACGATGGTCAGCAACCCCGGCTCGATGCCCAGCCCCTTGAACGCCGAGAGCAGGGCGATGCCGGTGATGATGCCGGGCAGGGCGATCGGCAGGATCAGCATCAGCGAGATGCCTTCCTTGCCGAAGAAGCTGCGGCGGTAGAGCGCGGCCGCTGCCAGGGTGCCGAGCACCACGGCGATCAGGGTGGCGATGACCGCCACCTGCAGCGACAGCTTGATCGCTTCCACCACGTCGGCGCGGTCGAATGCGACGCTGAACCAGTGCAGGGTGAAGCCCTGCGGCGGGAAGCTGAAGGCGGCGTCTTCGGTGTTGAAGGCGTACAGGAAGATGATCAGGATCGGGATGTGCAGGAATGCCAGCCCGCCCCAGGCGGCCGCTTTCAGGCCCCAGGACGCTTTTTCAGAGTGCATCGAAGGCCCCCAGACGTTTGACGACGGACAGGTACACGGCGATCAGCACGATCGGTACCAGGGTGAAGGCGGCGGCCATGGGCATGTTGCCGATGGCGCCCTGCTGGGCGTAGACCATGCTGCCGATGAAGTAGCCGGGCGGGCCTACCAGCTGCGGCACAATGAAGTCGCCGAGGGTCAGGCTGAAGGTGAAGATCGAGCCGGCGGCTATACCCGGGATGGACAGCGGCAGGATCACGTGCATGAAGGTCTGGCGCGGGTGCGCACCAAGGTCGGCCGAGGCTTGCAGCAGCGACGGCGGCAGGCGCTCGAGGGACGCCTGGATCGGCAGGATCATGAACGGCAGCCAGATGTACACGAACACCAGGAAGCGCCCCAAGTGCGAGGTGGACAGGGTGCTGCCGCCGACGCCGGGCAAGCCCAGCAGCAGCTCCAGCACGGGCTGCAGGTGAAGCGCCTGGACGAACCACATCACCACGCCGCCCTTGGCCAGCAGCAGGGTCCAGGCGTAGGCCTTGACGATGTAGCTGGCCCACATGGGCATCATCACCGCGATGTAGAAGAACGCCTTGGTCTTGCCCGTGGTATAGCGCGCCATGTAGTAGGCGATGGGGAAGGCCAGGGCGGCGCTGGCGATGGACACGGCCACCGCCATGCTCAGCGTGCGCACGATGATGTCGAAGTTGGCGGCCTGGAACAGCGCAGCGAAGTTGGCCAGGGTCAGGTCCGCCGACACCGTCATGGTGAAGTCGTCGAAGGTGTAGAAACCCTGCCAGAGCAGCGTCAGCAGCGAGCCCAGGTAGATGGCGCCGAACCACAGCAGCGGCGGTACCAGCAGCAGCGAGAGGTACAGGGTCGGCCTGCGATAGAGCAGGCTGGAGAACCTGCGCATCAGGCCATTGGCGGCGCGCGGCCGCTCGGCGTTGAGGGTCAGTTCCATGTCACACGCCCTCGGTCAGCTGGACCATGGCATCGCGCGCCCAGCGGGCGGTGACCACCTGGCCCTGCTGGTGCAGCGGCGCGGCGTCCTGCCACTGGCTGTTGGGCAGGCTGACGCAGAGGTTCTGGCCGTTATCCAGGCGGATTTCATAGCGGGTGGCGGCGCCCTGGTACTGGATGTCGTGAAGCAGGCCGCTGATTTCCACATCGCTGCCGTTGCGCTCGCCATGGGCGAAGCGGATGTGCTCGGGGCGGATGGAGAAGGGCTGGTCGACACCGGTGAGCTGACGTGCGATGTCGCCGCGCAGCACGTTGGAGGTGCCCACGAATTCGGCGACGAAGGGCGTGGCCGGCTTCATGTACAGGTTGCGCGGGGTGTCCACCTGCTCGATGCGGCCCTTGTTGAACACGGCCACGCGGTCGGACATGGACAGCGCCTCCCCCTGGTCGTGGGTGACGAAGATGAAGGTGATGCCGAGCTGGCGCTGCAGCTTCTTCAGCTCGCTCTGCATTTGCTCGCGCAGCTTGAGGTCGAGCGCACCGAGGGGTTCGTCCAGCAGCAGCACGCGCGGGCGGTTGACCAGTGCACGGGCCAGGGCCACGCGCTGGCGCTGGCCGCCGGACAGCTGTGCCGGCTTGCGGTCGCCGTAGCCGGCCAGGGCAACCATGCCGAGGGCTTCCTCGGCGCGGGCCAGGCGCTCGGCCTTGGCCACACCCTTCACCTTGAGGCCGTATGCGACGTTGTCGCGCACGTTCATGTGGGGGAACAGGGCGTAGTCCTGGAACACGGTGTTCACGTCGCGCTCGTAGGGCGGCAGGCCGGCAGCCTCTTCACCGTGGATACGGATGGAACCCGAGGTGGGCTGCTCGAAACCTGCGATCAGGCGCAGGCAGGTGGTCTTGCCCGAGCCCGAGGGGCCGAGCATGGAGAAGAACTCGCCGTCCTTGATATCGATGGATACCCGGTCGACGGCCTTGACCTCGCCGAACTGGCGGGAAACCTCAGTGAACTGGACAGCAAGTGTCATGGTGTGGTGCTCCGGTGACGCGAAAAAATGACTTGGGCGAGGCCTCGCGGTGGAGACCCGGAAGTGTCAGGTGGCTCGGAGTAGCTCCCTCTCCCTCTGGGAGAGGGCTGGGCGGGCCGCGTGCGGATGAGGGGAGCGTCAGCCGCTCGGTGTTTCAGAGCATTGGTTCACAAGAGGTGAGGGAAATACCGAGGTGACCCAGGCCTCCCTCACCCCCGGCCCCTCTCCCAGAGGGAGAGGGGTGACTTCTGCTGGGAGATCGGTGCAAATCACCTTCCACCCATGATCGCGATGTAGTCCTGGGTCCAGCGGCTATAGGGCACGAACTTGCCGCCCTCGGCCTGCGGGGTTTTCCAGAAGGCGATCTTGTCGAACTGATCGAAGCCGTTGGTGGCGCAGCCTTCGGCGCCGAGCAGGGCGCTGGCCTTGCAGCCTTCCGGGGCGGCGGGCAGGGAGCCGAACCAGGCGGCGACGTCGCCCTGGACCTTGGGCTCCAGCGACCAGTTCATCCACTTGTAGGCGCAACTCGGGTGCTTGGCGTCGACGTGCAGCATCGTGGTGTCGGCCCAGCCGGTGACCCCTTCCTTCGGCACGACGGTGGCCACGGGCTGGCCTTCGGCTTTCAGGGTGTTGGCCATGTAGCCCCAGGTGCTGGAGGCGGCCACGCCTTCGTTCTTGAAGTCGCTCATCTGCACGGTCGCGTCGTGCCAGTAGCGGTGCACCAGACCATGTTGCTTGCGCAGCAGGTCGAGCACGGCGGTGTACTGCGCTTCGGTCAACTGGTACGGGTCCTGGATACCCAGTTCCGGCTTGGCGGACTTCAGGTAGAGGGCGGCGTCGGCGATGTAGATGGGGCCGTCGTAAGCCTGCACGCGGCCCTTGTTGGCCTTGCCGTCGGCCAGCTGCTGGGGCTCGAATACCGCGCTCCAACTGTCCGGCGCCTTGGTGAAGGCCTTGGTGTTGTACATCAGCAGGTTCGGGCCCCACTGGTACGGGGTGCCGTAGGACTTGCCGTCGACGGTGAACCAGGGCGCGTCCTTCAGGCGCGGGTCGAGGTTCTTCAGATTGGGGATCAGGTCCGGGTTGATCGGCTGGACGCGCTTGCCGTAGATCAGGCGCAGGGAGGCGTCGCCAGAGGCGGTGACCAGGTCGTAGCCGCCCTTGGCCATCAGGCTGACCATCTCGTCGGAGGTGGCGGCGGTCTTCACGTTGACCTTGCAGCCGCTTTCCTGCTCGAACTGGGTCACCCAGTCGTAGTTCTTGTCCGACTCGCCGCGCTCGATGTAGCCGGGCCAGGCAATGATGTCGAGCTGGCCTTCGCCGGCGCCGACTTGTTTCAGGGCTTCGGCGGCCTGCAGGCTGCCGCTGGCGAGGATGGCGGTGGCCACTGCGCTGAGCAGGGCGGTTTTGCGCACGGACATGTTGTTCCCTCTTTTTCGTTATTGGTCGGGGCAGATGAAGCAGGTACAGCCGGCCCTGAGGGCCTCTTATCTCTCTTAAAAATCGGTACCGTGGCGCGCCATGATGTGGCGGACGACGCTGTAGTCCTGCAGCGAATCGCTGGACAGGTCCTTGCCGTAGCCCGAGCGCTTGAGCCCGCCGTGGGGCATCTCGCTGGCCAGCATGAAATGGGTGTTGATCCAGGTGCAGCCGTACTGCAGCCGCGCGGCCACCTGCATGGCCTTGTCCAGGTTCTGCGTCCAGACAGAGGAGGCCAGGCCGTATTCGGAGTCGTTGGCCCAGTCCACGGCCTGGGCCAGGTCGTCGAAACGGGTGACGGTGACCACTGGGCCGAAGACTTCACGCTGGACGATTTCGTCCTGCTGCTTGCAGCCGGCCAGCAGGGTGGGCTGGTAGTAGAAGCCCGCACCGGAGTGCACGGCGGCGCCGGTGACCCGCTCGATATGCGGCTGGCCGAGGGCGCGCTCGACGAAGCTGGCCACGCGGTCGCGCTGGCGTGAGCTGATCAGTGGGGGGATTTCGTTGTCCTGGTCGCGCTTGCGGGCGAAGCGCAGGCTGGCAACGGCCTCGCCCAGTTCGCTCACCAGGCGATCGTGGATGCCGGCCTGGGCGTAGATGCGGCAGGCGGCGGTGCAGTCCTGGCCGGCGTTGTAGTAGCCGTGGGTGCGTACGCCCTGGACCACGGCATCGATGTCGGCGTCATTGCAGACGATCACCGGCGCCTTGCCGCCCAGTTCCAGATGGGTGCGCTTCAGGGTGCGCGCGGCGGTCTGGAGAATCTTCTGGCCGGTGACGATGTCGCCAGTCAGCGACACCATGCGCACGCGCGGGTGGCCGACCAGTTGGCTGCCGACACTGTCGCCGCCGCCACAGAGAATGTTGATCACCCCCGGCGGGAGGATTTCCGCCAGCGCCGGCGCGAGGGCCAGGATGGACAGTGGGGTGTGCTCGGAGGGTTTGAAGATCAGCGTGTTGCCGGCGGCGAGCGCGGGCGCGATCTTCCAGGCCGCCATCATCAGCGGGTAGTTCCAGGGGGCGATGGAGGCCACCACGCCCACCGGGTCGCGGCGCACCAGGCTGGTGTGGCCGGGCACGTATTCGCCGGCGAGCTGGCCCTGCTGGCAGCGCACGGCGCCGGCGAAGAAGCGGAATACGTCGGCGGTGGCGGGGATGTCGTCCTGGCGCGCCAGGTGCAGCGGCTTGCCGCAGTTCAAGGCTTCCAGGCGGGAAAGCTGATCGGCGCGTTTCTCGATGGCGTCGGCAATGGCCAGCAGGGCGGTGGCGCGTTGCGCGGGCGTGGTACGCGACCAGTGGGTGAAGGCGCGATGGGCGGCGGCGACGGCGGCTTCAACCTGCTCGATGGAAGCTTCGGCGATGGTCACCAGGGTTTCGCCGCTGGCGGGGTTGATGATCGGCTCGGCCAACCCTTCGCCGATGACGAGCTGGCCGTCGATCAGCAGTTCGGTATGCAGGGTCGGGGTGCTGGTGGCGCCGGTCATCTTGCTGGCTCTTTTCTTCTCGGATTTTTGTTCTGTGGTCATCCCGTGCTCCTTGGGAGCCCGGCATGCCTCTGCTTATGGGGAGGAGAGACTAGAGGCCGGGCTGGAGGTCGACAAATTCTAAATATTGAAAGTGGCGTTCGATTAAATCGAAGGCTTGCGGCTGTTTGGCTGTTCCCGCGCCACGGTGATGAAGGGGTCCACCAGGGCCGGGCGCGCGGTGCCTCGGCGCCAGGCCAGGCCGACGTCCAGCGGGGCGCCCAGGTCTACCAGCGGGCGGGCCTCGATGATGTCGCCCTCCAGTGACCAGGGGCGGTAGGTCATGTCCGGCTGGATCGACAGGCCGAGGCCCGCCGCCACCAGGCTTCGCACCGCTTCCACCGAGGCGGTGCGCAGGGTCACCTGGGGCGTCAGCCCGGCGCGGGACCAGATGCGCTGGGTGTGCAGGCCCATCTCGTCGGCGTTGAGCTGGATCAGCGGCTCGCCGGCCACGTCCGCCAGGCTGATGCTGTCGCGCTCCAGCAGCGGGTGCTGGGCGGGCAGCCAGAGACGGTGCGGCGAGTGGGTCAGCACTTCGGTCTGCAGCGCGTGGCGGTCTTCCAGGTTGGAGAGGATCAGTACGCCCACGTCGATCTCGCCGCTGACCAGCAGGTGCTCGATGTACGGGCGCTCGTCCTCCACCACGCGGGTCTTCACGTTGGGGTAGGCGCGCTGGAAGCGGGTGATGAGGTCGGCCAGGTAGTAGCCGGCCACCAGGCTGGTCACGCCGATGGTGAGGCTGCCGGCTACCTGGTCGGTGCTTTGCTGCAGGCTGCGCTTGGCGTTTTCCACCGTCGCCAGGATCAGGTGCGCCTGGCGCAGGAACTGGTGGCCCTGGTGGGTCAGCGACATGCCCTTGGCGTGACGGTTGAACAGGCTGACGCCGATCTCTTCTTCCAGTTGCTGGATGGCCAGCGTTAGCGTGGACTGGGAAATGAACACCGCCTGGGCCGCGGCGGAGATGGAGCCGGTTTCTGCGACGGCGATGAAATGGCGGATCTGGCGGAGGGTCATCATGGCGGATGGCGTCCGGTGATTTTGGTTTATCGAAATATGAATAATGGTTTCGCTTTTTTAGATGGTTGCGTCAAATTCCGCCACCCTGCGGATCCGTAGCAATATCTCGAAGCACTCTGTGAAGGGCCGCCAGGAATCCCTGCGGGTAGAGTCGGTCGATCTGTGAGATCGGAATGACCTGGAGGCATCGATGATTACCCGCGGACTGCTCGACCAACTGCTGAAATCCGGCCAGGACCTGCTGCAACAGAAGGCGGCCGGCAAATCCGCCAGCAAAACCGGTAACGGAAGCGACCTCGGCAGCCTGCTCAAGGGCACAGGCGGCGGTGCCCTGGCGGCGGGAGCCCTGGGGCTGCTGCTGGGCAACAAGAGCGCACGCAAGCTGGGCGGCAAGGCGCTGACCTACGGCGGCCTGGCGGCGCTCGGTGTGCTGGCCTACAAGGCTTACGGCAACTGGCAGGCCCAGCAGGCGACGGCTCCGCAGAACGAGCCCCGGACCCTCGACCGCCTGCCCGCGCCCCAGGCCGAGCAACACAGCCAGGCCATCCTCAAGGCGCTTGTGGCGGCGGCCAAGGCCGATGGCCATGTGGACGCCCGCGAACGCCAACTGATAGAGGAAGAGCTGGCCAAGCTGACCCAGGACGCAGAACTGCGCTACTGGCTGGATGCCGAACTGAACAAGCCGCTGGACCCCGCCGAAGTGGCCCGCGCCGCCACCACGCCGGAAATGGCCGCTGAGATGTACCTGGCCAGCGTGCTGATGGTGGACGAGGAACACTTCATGGAGCGCGCCTACCTCGAAGAGCTGGCTCGCCAGCTGCGCCTTGACCCGGGGCTCAAGGTCGAACTCGAGCGGCAGGTTCGACAGGAACTGGCCTGACCGAATCCGCCGGTACATTTAGCTGTAGGAGCGAGCTTGCTCGCGAAAGGTCGTGTGATGGACTGTTCGCGAGCAAGCTCGCTCCTACCCGTTCTGGGTTCGCTCCCCACGCGCATCCCCTCCCTGCAATTCGGCAACTTTCTGCCAAACTCCCCAATGGTTTCGTGCCGCCGACATTCTGGCGACGAAATTCCATGCTTCGTGGCGATTGCGAGTCGCCGAGCTTGTCTCTAGAGTCGCCGCCATCGGCCGTGGGCCGTATTGAGTTCTGGCATCGGTAACGGGGAAGAATGTGAAGAACTGGACTGTTCGCTTGCGTATCCAGGCAAGTTTCGCGGTGATCATCGCCATCATGCTGTTGATGGCCATCAGCTCCTATCTGCGCATGGTGACCATCGAAAAAAGTGCCGACCAGGTGCTCAAGGATGCGGTGCCCGGCATGTATTTCATCAGCAAGATACGCACTGCCTGGACCGATCACATGCTCAAGACCCAGGAGCTCTTTGGAGTCCACGCCGATCGCCACGCTCACGAGGGGCAAGCGCTGTCCAAGGCCGACCTGGATGGTCTGCGCGCCACGGCAGAGCAGCTCGACGCCATGCTCGTGGCCTACCGGAAAACCCTGCTCGATAGCAGCGACGCGGAGGCCGCCGCGACGTTCGAAACGGCCCGAACGGCTTATCTGGAGAGCCACGCCCAGGCAATGGAACTGCTGCAGAAGGAGCAGGAGGATCAGGCTGCCGAACTCTTCCAGAGCACGGTCCTGGAGAAATGGCAGGCTGGACGCCAACAACTGAACAGCATGATCGAACACGACAAGGGCACCGCGGAGCGTGCGGCGGCGGAGATCGTTGCGGCGGTGCGTGGGACCGAGGTGATGCTGTTGCTATCTTTGCTGCTGGCGGTCGCCGCTGCAGCCATCTGCGGCTTGCTATTGCTGCGTGCCATCACCCGCCCGGTCGGCGGTATCGTCGATACCCTTCGAATTATGGGCGGCGGCGACCTGTCGACCCGCCTGGACCTCAAGCGCCAGGACGAATTCAACGCCATCGAAACCGGTTTCAACAGCATGGCCGAGGAGCTCAAGACCTTGGTTTCCCAGGCCCAGCGCTCTGCCGTGCAGGTGACCACCTCGGTTACCGAGATCGCCGCGACGTCCAAGCAACAGCAGGCCACCGCCACCGAAACCGCCGCCACCACCACTGAGATCGGCGCCACTTCGCGGGAAATCGCCGCCACTTCCCGCGACCTGGTGCGCACCATGGCCGAGGTGTCCGGTACCGCCGAGCAGACTTCCATCCTCGCCGGCTCCGGCCAGCTTGGCCTGGCGCGCATGGAAGACACCATGCACCAGGTGATGGGCGCCGCCGAGCTGGTGAACGCCAAGCTGGCGATCCTCAATGAGAAGGCCGGCAACATCAATCAGGTGGTCACCACCATCGTCAAGGTGGCCGACCAGACCAACCTGCTGTCCCTGAATGCCGCCATCGAGGCGGAAAAGGCCGGCGAGTACGGCCGTGGCTTCGCCGTGGTGGCGACCGAAGTGCGCCGCCTGGCCGACCAGACCGCCGTGGCCACCTACGACATCGAGCAGATGGTGCGCGAGATCCAGTCGGCGGTGTCCGCCGGGGTCATGGGCATGGACAAGTTCTCCGAGGAAGTCCGCCGTGGCATCGCCGAAGTAGGGCAGGTGGGCGAGCAGCTGTCGCAGATCATCCAGCAGGTGCAGGCGCTGGCGCCGCGCGTGCAGATGGTCAACGAGGGCATGCAGGCCCAGGCCACCGGCGCCGAGCAGATCAACCAGGCGCTGGTGCAACTGGGCGAGGCCACCGGGCAGACGGTGGAATCCCTGCGCCAGGCCAGCTCCGCCATCGACGAACTGAACCTGGTGGCCAACGGCCTGCGAACCGGCGTCAGCCGCTTCAAGGTCTGAGTCGGCGCCATGGGCCCGAGTCGAAGCCTAGCGCCGGCCCGCACCGTCAGGGGCCGGCTCTACCTGCAATTCCGCATGGGCGGCGACCGCTATGCGCTGGACGTCCATGAAGTGGTGGAGGTCCTGCCGCTGCGCCAGTTGAAGCAGGTGCCCGAGGCGCCCGAATGGGTCGCCGGGGTGTTTTCCCACCGGGGCGCGCTGGTGCCGGTGCTGGACCTGGGAATACTCGCCTTCGGCCAGCCGGCCCAGGCGCGCACCAGTACCCGGCTGGTGCTGGTCAATTACCCGCTGGAAGGGCAGAGCCGCTGGCTCGGGCTCATCCTGGAACAAGCCACCGATACCCTGCGCTGCCATCCGGAAGAGTTCCGCGACTATGGCCTGGAACAGGGTGGCGCGCGTTACCTGGGGCCGGTCTACCAGGCCGCCGATGGCCTGGTACAGCGCATCCGCGTGGCTGACCTGCTGCCGGACGAGGTGCGGGCCTTGCTGTTCCCGGCCACGGAGGGCGCGGCATGATCGAGCGCTTCGAAGCCCTGCTGAAGAACCGCATCGGCCTGGAGGCGGAGTCCGTCGGCCGGGTGGTGATCGAGCGTGCGGTGCGCCAGCGCATGCACGCCTGCGACAGCCGTGACGAGGACGCCTACTGGACCACCCTGAACGCTTCGCCCGCCGAACAGCAGGCGTTGGTGGAGGCGGTGGTGGTGCCGGAGACCTGGTTCTTCCGCTATCCCGAATCCTTCGCCGCCCTAGGTCGCCTGGCCTTCGAGCGGCTGCCGGCGCTGGCGGCTGGCCGCACGTTGCGCATTCTCAGCCTGCCCTGTTCCACGGGGGAAGAGCCGTTTTCCATCGTCATGGCGCTGCTCGACGCCGGTCTGGCGCCGGGCCTGTTCCAGGTGGATGCGGTGGATATCAGCGAGCGGGTGCTGGAGCGGGCGCGCCAGGGCGTGTACGGGCGCAACTCCTTCAGGGGCGAGGACCTGGGCTTTCGCGACCGCTACTTCCTGCCGTCGGGCGAAGGCCATGCCGTGGCCCAGCAGGTGGCGTCCAGGGTGCGCTTCCTGCGGGGCAACCTGCTCGAACCTGGCCTGCTCGCCGGGGAGCCACCCTACGATTTCGTGTTCTGCCGCAACCTGTTGATCTATTTCGACCGGCCCACCCAGACTGCTGTGCTGGAAGTGCTCAAGCGCCTGATGCAGCGCGACGGTGCGATGTTCATCGGCCCCGCCGAAGCCAGCCTGCTCAGCCAGCAGGGCATGCAGCCGCTGGGTTATCCACAGGCCTTCGTGTTCCGCCATGGGACTGCCCAGACAGCGGCGAAGCCGGCCAGTACTCAAGCTCCGGCGCCGGCTGCGGCCATGGCTATGCTTGCCCCCACTCGTGTTCCGCCCCGGCAACGTCCGTCGCTGCCGAAACCCGAGCGCCCTAATCCTGCGCAGACCCGGACGGCAGTCGATGGAACGGGACGCGATGCCGCCCTGGCGAACATCGTCAGCCTGGCCAACAGTGGCCGCAGCGAGGAAGCGCGCAGTGCCTGCGAAGCCTTCCTGGCCACCCATGGCCCTTCGGCGGACGCCTTCTACTGGCTCGGATTGCTCAGCGACGTGGCCGGAAAAGTAGATGAGGCGCAGGACTATTACCGCAAGGCGCTTTACCTCGCGCCGCAGCACGCCGAAGCATTGGCCCACCTGGCGGCACTGCTCGCCGCCCGGGGGGACCGGGCCGGTGCTCAGCGCCTGCAACAGCGCGCCAGCCGGGGAGTGAACAACCATGGCCGATAACCGCCTGCCCCTGATCGCCAGCGACCAGTTGCCGGCGGTGGACGACTGCTGGAATCGCATCGGCATCCACGGCGACAAATCCTGCGAGCGCCTGGCCGCTCATGTGCATTGCCGCAACTGCGAGGTGCATGCCGCAGCCGCCACCTTGCTGCTCGACCGCTATGCACTGATTCGCGAAGACACGCCCAGCTCTGTCGATGATGCTGAAGAGGATGGCCGTGAACGCCGTTCCACCTTGGTGTTCCGCCTGGGCGAGCAATGGCTGGGCATCGCCACCCGCAGTCTGGTGGAGGTGGCGGCGCTCAACCCCATCCACTCCCTGCCGCACCAGCGAGCCCTGGCCCTGCTGGGGGTGACCAACGTACGCGGTGCCCTGGTGGCCTGCCTGTCCCTGGTGGAATTGCTGGGGCTGGAGAAGGGCACCGAGGTGAATGGCGAGCGCCGCGTAGTGCCCCGGATGCTGATTTTCGCCAGCCAGGGCGGACCGCTGGTGGCGCCGGTGGATGAGGTGGACGGCATCCACGGCATTCCCCTGGATGCGGTGGTGGACCCCGGCCGCGCACCGGACCTGGCCGCCCGCCAGTTCGCCTCGGGCGTCGTGCAGTGGCGCGAACGCAGTATCACGCTGCTGGATGAGGGCCTGCTGCTGCAGGCCATGGCAAGGAGCCTGGCATGACCCCGGACCAGATGCGCGATGCGTCCCTGCTGGAGCTGTTCCGGCTGGAGGCGGAAGCCCAGACCCAGGTGCTCAACGCCGGGCTGCTGGTGCTGGAACGCAATCCAGCCCAGGCCGACCAGTTGGAAGCCTGCATGCGTGCGGCCCACTCCCTGAAGGGCGCGGCGAGGATCGTCGGGCTGGATGCCGGGGTACGGGTCGCCCACGTGATGGAAGACCTGCTGGAGGCCGCCCGCCAGGGCCATGTGCGCCTGCAGCCGGACAATATCGACGCGCTGTTGCAGGGCTCCGACCTGCTGCTGCGCGTCGGCGCCGAGGCCGGTTGGGCGGAGAGCGCCGGGCGCGAGGCCATCGAAGCGCTGATTACCCGGTTGCAGGGGCGGTCTGTGGAGAAGTCGCCGCCGACCCAGCAACTCATCGAGCCGGTCATTCCCCCAGCACGGGTTCCCGAACCGCCGCCTCCAGCGGAGCCTGCGCAGCGTGAGGTGGAGGCACCCGCTCTCGCCGAAACGGCCAGCGAGGCCCGCGACCGCGTACTGCGGGTCAGCGCCGAGCGCCTCGATCACCTGCTGGATATCTCCAGCAAGTCGCTGGTGGAGTTCCAGCGCATCAAGCCGCTGAACGACGCCCTGCATCGCCTCAAGCGCCTCCAGGCCAGTGCCAGCCGGGCGCTGGACGTGGCTCGCGAATCGGTGCTGGACGGCTCCCTGGACCCGCAGGCCCAGGCCATGCTGGGCGAGGCGCGGCAACTGCTCGGCGAATGCCAGCAGATGCTTGCCGGCTACATGACTGATTTCGACGAGTTCGGCTGGCAAGGCGGCCAGCGTGCGCAATTGCTCTACGACGCCGCCCTGGCCTCGCGCATGCGGCCCTTCGCCGACGTGCTGGCGGGGCAGGCGCGGATGGTCCGTGACCTTGGCCGCTCCCTGGGCAAGCCGGTGCGGCTGGACGTGAGTGGCGAGACCACCCAGGTCGATCGCGACGTACTGGAGCGCCTGGAAGCGCCCCTGACGCACCTGCTGCGCAATGCCGTCGACCACGGTATCGAGAGCCCGCAGGTGCGCCTGCGCCTGGGCAAGCCGGAGGAGGGCGTGATCCGCCTGCATGCCCGCCACCACGCCGGGATGCTCCTGCTGGAGCTGGCCGACGATGGCGCCGGGGTCGACCTGGAGCGCCTGCGCGATGCGGTGGTCGCCCGTCAATTCGCCAACCTCGAAACCGCGATGCGGATGACCGAGGACGAGCTGCTGGCCTTCCTTTTCCTGCCGGGCTTCAGTATGCGCGACCAGGTCACCGAGGTGTCCGGGCGCGGCGTCGGCCTGGACGCGGTGCAGCACATGGTGCGCCAGCTGCGTGGCAGCGTGCGCATGGAGCAGCGCAGCGGGCAGGGCGCCACCTTCCATATCGAAGTGCCGCTGACCCTGTCGGTGGTGCGCAGCCTGGTGGTGGAGGTGGGCGGCGAGGCCTACGCCTTCCCATTGGCTCATATCGAACGCATGACCCGGTTGCAGCACGAGGACATCGTCCAGCTCGAAGGTCGCCAGCACTTCTGGAACGAAGGCCGGCACGTGGGGCTGGTTTCGGCCAGCCAGATCCTCCAGTGCGCCGGAGGCAAGCGCGACGAGCACGGTATTCCGGTGGTGCTGATCCGCGAGCGCGACACCTGCTACGGCGTGGCCGTGGAGCGCTTCATCGGCGAGCGCACCCTGGTGGTGATGCCGCTGGACCCGCGCCTGGGCAAGGTTCAGGACCTGTCCGCCGGGGCCCTGCTGGATGATGGCCGGCCGGTGCTGATCCTCGACGTCGAGGACCTGCTGAAGTCCGTCGGCAAGCTGCTCGGCAGCGGCCGCCTGGAGCGGGTGGACCGCAGCGGGCGCCAGGGTGCGGGGGCCCAGCGCAAGCGCGTGCTGGTGGTGGACGACTCCCTCACCGTGCGCGAGCTGGAACGCAAGCTGCTGGCCGGCCGAGGTTACGACGTGGCTGTGGCGGTGGATGGAATGGACGGCTGGAACGCCCTGCGCTCCGAGCATTTCGACCTGCTCATCACCGATATCGACATGCCCCGCATGGACGGCATCGAGCTGGTCACGCTGGTGCGTCGCGACAATCGCCTGCAGTCCCTGCCGGTGATGGTGGTGTCTTACAAGGATCGAGAAGAGGATCGTCGACGCGGCCTGGATGCCGGTGCCGACTATTATCTGGCCAAGGCCAGTTTCCACGACGAAGCGTTGCTGGATGCGGTGGTCATGCTGATCGGGGAGGCGCAAGGGTGAGGATAGGGATAGTCAACGACATGCCCCTGGCGGTGGAAGCGCTGCGCCGGGCCCTTGCCCTGGAGCCGGCGCACCAGATCGCCTGGGTCGCGGGCAATGGCGTGGAAGCGGTGGAGTGCTGCGGCCGGGACGTGCCGGACGTGGTGCTGATGGACCTGCTGATGCCGGTGATGGATGGCGTCGAGGCGACCCGCCAGATCATGGCCCGCAGCCCCTGCGCCATCCTCATCGTGACCGTGGACATCGAGCAGAACGTGCAACGGGTGTTCGAAGCCATGGGCCATGGCGCCCTGGATGCGGTGAACACTCCGGGGCTCGGCAGCGGCCAGGCCCAGGAAGCCGCACAGCTGTTGCGCAAGATCCAGAACATCGGCTGGCTGATGGGCCCGCGCGATAACCGTGGCCGTGGCGCCGCCGAGCCTCTTGCGCGGCACCCAGGCGGTCAACGCCTGGTGGCGATTGGCGCCTCCGCTGGCGGACCGGCGTCCCTGGCGCAGCTACTCAAGCAGTTACCGGCGGATTTCTCGGCCTCCGTGGTACTTGTCCAGCACGTGGACGAGGTCTTCGCCGCCGGCATGGCCGACTGGCTGGCCAGTGAGTCCAGACTCCCCGTCCGCCTCGCGCGGGAGGGAGAACCGCCGCAGCCGGGGACTATTCTCCTGGCCGGCACCAACAATCATCTGCGGTTGCTGAAGAATGGCACCTTGGCTTATACCGCCGAGCCCATCAGCCATGTATACCGTCCATCCATCGACGTCTTCTTCGACAGCCTGGTGGAGCACTGGAGGGGCGAGGCCATTGGCGTGCTGCTCACCGGTATGGGGCGCGATGGTGCTGAAGGCCTCAAGCACATGCGCGACAAGGGCTTCCTGACCATTGCCCAGGACAGGGCCAGTTGCGCCGTCTACGGCATGCCCAAGGCCGCCGCGGCCATCGGCGCGGCGGTGGAAATACTCGCCCTGGAGCGCATCGCGCCCCGACTGGTCGAGGCGATCGGTTGAATTCGAAGCATCAAGCTAGGCCCGACGGGCCCGGAGAGTCATATGCAATACCCATATCGCAGTCAGATGGATGAGACCTCCCCAGGCGGTGGCGGGGTGATGGTCCTCCTGGTGGACGACCAGGCGATGATTGGCGAGGCCGTGCGCCGCGCGCTGGTCGGCGAGCCGGGAATCGACTTCCACTTCTGCGCCGATCCATTGCAGGCCATCGCCATGGCCAAGCAGATCAAGCCGACGGTGATCCTGCTCGACCTGGTGATGCCCGGCGTCGACGGTCTCAGCCTGCTGGCCGAATTCCGTGGCGCACCGGCCCTGCGCGATGTGCCGATCATCGTCCTGTCGACCAAGGAAGAGCCCACCGTGAAGAGCGCGGCTTTTGCCGCCGGGGCCAACGATTACCTGGTCAAGCTGCCCGATGCCATCGAGCTGGTGGCGCGCATCCGCTACCACTCCCGCTCCTACGTCACCCTGCTGCAGCGCGACGAGGCCTATCGCGCCCTGCGGGAAAGCCAGCAGCAGTTGCTGGAAACCAACCTGGTGCTGCAACGGCTGATGAACTCCGACGGCCTCACCGGCCTGTCCAACCGCCGTCACTTCGACGAGTACCTGGACATGGAGTGGCGCCGCGCGCTGCGTGAGCAGAGCGAGCTGTCGCTGATGATGATCGACGTCGACCACTTCAAGGCCTTCAACGACAACTTCGGCCATGTGGCCGGCGACGATGCCCTGCGCCGGGTCGCCGAAGCGATCCGCGCCTGCTGCAGCCGCGCCACGGATATGGCCGCGCGCTACGGCGGCGAAGAGTTCTCCATGGTCCTGCCGGGCACCGCCGCGGGCGGCGCGCGCCTGCTGGCGGAGAAGGTGCGGCGCGCGGTGGAGGCCCTGGGCATCCACCACGACATGCCGGCGCCGGGTTCGGTGCTGAGCGTCAGCATCGGCGTCGCCACCCTGACGCCGAAGACCGGCCAGGCGTCCCTGGTGCTGGTGGACATGGCCGACCAGGGGCTGTACCAGGCCAAGAACAACGGCCGCAACCAGGTGGCCATGGTGGTGGCCGACGCCAGGTCCTGATTGGGGAGGCGACGCGGGGCGGGCCCGTGCGTCGCCGGATCGGCGCAATTCACGGCCGGCATGCTGCCGGCATTCAGTGACTCGGGTATACTCGCCGGCTTTTCCGAAAGTTTTGCCAGCGAGAGCTTCCAGCCATGGAAATCAACCCGATCCTGAACAGCATCAAGGACCTCTCCGATCGCACCCTCTCTATTCGGGGGTATCTTTGACTACGATCAGAAGCATGATCGTCTCGTCGAAGTAAACCGCGAACTCGAAGACCCCAACGTCTGGAACAACCCCGAATACGCCCAGAACCTCGGCCGTGAGCGCGCCCAACTGGCGCAGATCGTCGAGACCCTGGATGACCTTACCGGCGGCTTGTCCGATTCCCGCGACCTGCTGGACATGGCGGTCGAAGAGGGCGACGAAGGCGCGGTCAACGACGTCGCCGCCGAAGTCGAGCGCCTGCGCGAGATCCTCGAGAAGCTGGAATTCCGCCGCATGTTCAGCGGCGAGATGGACATGAACAACGCCTACCTGGACATCCAGGCCGGCTCCGGCGGCACCGAAGCCCAGGACTGGGCCAACATGCTGCTGCGCATGTACCTGCGCTGGGCCGACAAGCGCGGCTTCGACGCCACCATCATCGAACTGTCCGCAGGCGAAGTCGCCGGCATCAAGGGCGCCACCGTGCATATCAAGGGCGAGTACGCCTTCGGCTGGCTGCGCACCGAGATCGGCGTGCACCGCCTAGTGCGCAAGAGCCCCTTCGACTCGGGCAACCGTCGCCACACCTCGTTCACCGCGGTGTTCGCCTCGCCGGAAATCGATGACAACATCGAGATCGAAATCAACCCGGCCGACCTGCGCATCGACACCTACCGCTCCTCCGGCGCGGGCGGTCAGCACGTGAACACCACCGACTCCGCGGTGCGTATCACCCACGTGCCGACCAACACCGTGGTGGCGTGCCAGAACGAACGCTCCCAGCACGCCAACAAGGACACCGCCATGAAAATGCTGCGGGCCAAGTTGTACGAGCAGGAAATGCAGAAGCGCACCGCCGCCTCCCAGGCCCTGGAAGACTCCAAGTCCGATATCGGCTGGGGCCACCAGATTCGCTCCTACGTACTCGACCAGTCGCGGATCAAGGACCTGCGCACCGGCGTCGAGCGCAGCGACTGCGACAAGGTGCTGGACGGCGATCTGGACGAATACCTCGAGGCCAGCCTCAAGCAGGGTCTCTGACCCGTCGGTGGGCGTGTGGATTGCCACATGCCCCGCCAGCCCAGCGAACCGCTGTACCGTGACAATCTTCAAATCAGGCGATGTAACGCCTAACCGGGAACCACCAAGACCATGAGCGACCAACAACTCGAGCAGCACGAACTGCAACAGGAAGAAAACAAGCTGATCGCCCAGCGCAAGGAAAAACTTGCCGCCGTGCGCGAAGCCAAGGCCATCGCCTTCCCCAATGACTTCCGCCGCGCCGACTACTTCGCGGACCTGCAGAAACAGTATGCCGACAAGACCAAGGAAGAGCTGGAAGCCGCAGCCATCCCGGTCAAGGTCGCCGGTCGCATCATGCTCAACCGCGGCTCCTTCATCGTTCTGCAGGACAGCAGCGGCCGCCTTCAGGCGTACGTGAACCGCAAGACCCTGCCGGAAGAGACCCTGGCCGAGATCAAGACCTGGGACCTGGGTGACATCATCGGCGCCGAAGGCACCCTGGCTCGTTCCGGCAAGGGCGACCTGTACGTCGAAATGACCAGCGTGCGCCTGCTGACCAAGTCCCTGCGCCCGCTGCCGGACAAGCACCACGGCCTGACCGACACCGAGCAGCGCTACCGCCAGCGCTACGTCGACCTGATCGTCAACGAGGAAACCCGCCACACCTTCCGCGTGCGTTCCCAGGTCATCGCCCACATCCGCCGCTTCCTGTCCGACCGCGGTTTCCTCGAAGTGGAAACCCCGATGCTGCAGACCATCCCCGGCGGCGCCGCGGCCAAGCCGTTCGCCACCCACCACAATGCCCTGGACATGGCCATGTTCCTGCGTATCGCGCCGGAGCTGTACCTCAAGCGCCTGGTCGTCGGTGGCTTCGAGAAGGTCTTCGAGATCAACCGCAACTTCCGTAACGAAGGCGTCTCGACCCGGCACAACCCCGAGTTCACCATGCTCGAGTTCTACCAGGCCTACGCCGACTACGAAGACAACATGGACCTGACCGAGGAACTGTTCCGCGAGCTGGCCCAGGCCGTGCTCGGCAGCACCGACGTGCCCTACGGCGACAAGGTCTTCCACTTCGGCGAGCCGTTCGCCCGCCTGTCCGTGTTCGACGCCATCCTCAAGTACAACCCGGAAATCACCGCGGCTGACCTGAACAACGTCGAGAAGGCCCGCGAAATCGCCAAGAAGGCCGGTGCCAAGGTCCTCGGCCACGAAGGTCTGGGCAAGCTGCAGGTGATGATTTTCGAGGAACTGGTGGAGCACAAGCTGGAGCAGCCGCACTTCATCACCCAGTACCCGTTCGAAGTCTCCCCGCTGGCGCGCCGCAACGACAACGATCCGAGCGTCACCGACCGCTTCGAGCTGTTCATCGGCGGCCGCGAAATCGCCAACGCCTACTCCGAGCTCAACGATGCCGAAGACCAGGCCGAACGCTTCATGCTGCAGGTCAAGGAGAAGGACGCCGGTGACGACGAGGCGATGCACTACGATGCCGACTTCGTCAACGCGCTCGAATACGGCATGCCGCCCACCGCCGGCGAAGGCATCGGCATCGACCGCCTTGTGATGTTGCTGACCAATTCGCCGTCTATTCGTGACGTCATCCTGTTCCCGCACATGCGTCCGCAGGCTTGACCCTGGAGTAACGAGAAAAACCGCCTTCGGGCGGTTTTTTCTTGGCTGGCGTCCGGCACGCGAACCTTTTGCCCCGGTGCTGCTCCTACAAGGCGCTCGTCAGGGTCGACAGAGCCACAATCTCGCCAGATCCCGCATTGATTAGCCGGATAAATGGTCAACACTTCACTTTGAGTGAGTTCGGAGGGTTTCCTGTCTTGAACCAGTCGTCCCGCAGTGACAGTGCCGCCCGCGTAGCCAGCGCGGTCGCCGAAAGCGTGAAATATCAGGGCCGCAAGGCCAGTCGCCAGGGCAGCGAGCAGCGGCGCCAGGCGATCCTCGATGCCGCCATGCGTATCATCGTTCGCGACGGTGTACGTGCGGTGCGCCATCGCGCCGTGGCCGCCGAGGCCCAGGTGCCTCTCTCGGCGACCACCTATTACTTCAAGGACATCAACGACCTGATCACCGACACCTTCGCCCAGTTCGTGGAGCGCAGTTCGGCGGTGATGGCGGCGTTCTGGGCCAACGTGGAGGACGACCTCCAGGCCATGGCGGCGGTTCTCACTCGTGACGGCGACTCGCGTCGGGAGATGACCGACCAGATCGTCGAACTGGCCATCCAGTACGTGCGCAGCCAGCTCGAAGAGAACCGCGACCAGCTCCTGGCCGAGCATGCCTTCCGCCAGGAAGCGCTGCTCAATGCGGGGCTTCGTAATCTTGCTGACGCACATCGCAGGATACTCTCGCAAGGCGCGGAGCATTTCTTCCAGGTATTGGGCTCGGCCGAACCCACCGAAGACGCCAAGGTGTTGACGGCTGTCATTCTGCGGATGGAATATCAGGGCCTTCTCGATGGGGTGGAAAACCTCGACATCGACGAGATGCGAGCCGTCCTGAAACGCTACCTGTATCTGGTGATGGGACTGTAGGCGCGTAGATCGAACCCCGCTGCGGCGGGGTTTTTCGTTATCACAAGGAGAGCGAGATGAACGTCTGGCGTGCCGTGGTTGCCCTGTCATTCCTGCTGTTGGGCGGCTGCCTGGTCACTTTCAAGGATCCCATCCCGGCCAACGAGCCGGCCCCCATTCCCCTTCTCGGGGACTGGACCCGCAAGGATGAGTGGGGCGAACGTCAATACCTGGAGATCAGCCGCGCTGGCTCCAACCTGTACAAGGCACGCAGCTTCGAGGGCAGCAAGGACAACCTGGAAGGCATGGAGGAGTTCGGCTTCACCGTTGCCCACCATGGCCGCCGCTGGTACCTCTCCGCCGGCGTGCCGAAGAAGTTCGGCGCCAATTTCGCCATCGCCGGTTTCGAACTGACCACCGACAACGAGCTGGTGGTCTACAACCTGGATGTCGAGCGTATCGAGCAGGAAATGCAGGAAGGCAAGTTCCAGGGCCAGCCCGTGGAAATGCCGGATGGCGACGGCGTGCTCATCACCAGCCCGCTGGACGTCGTCTTCGGCTGGCTGGATGACCCGGCCAACTCCGACGTCTTCGTTGAAGTGGCGCGCTACCAGCGCGCTGCCGAGGAGTAAGCCGCCGATGTCCCGTCGCAAGCTGCCCGACGACTACCAGAAAACCATTCGCGCGCTGTCCGACCGCATCGTTCAGGCACAGACGCCGATCCGCGTGCTGGATGCCGTGAAATGGGACGACGGCGTCCGTCAGGGCTTCCTCAAGCACAAGGGCAAGTCCATGCCCGCGGTGGACCGCGCCTACTACGAGAGCCGTCCGCTGGCCTTCGACTCGACGGAAAAGAAGCTGGAATTCCAGAACATCGAGCGCGACATCACCCGCCACCTGGGCCAGTTCAACCCGGTGGGCCAGATCATGCGACGCATGTGCAAGGAATACCGCATGGTGATCCGCATGCTCGAAGCGCGCGGCACCGCGGACTTTGGCCTGATCTCCCAGGAGCTCTACGGCGCTGCCTCCGACGCCTTCCACGCCGGCGACCCGACCCTGGCCGACCTCGGCCTGATGCTCTCGGACTACCTGAACAATATCGCCGATCGCGGCGACCTGAAGGACGAGGCCAAGACCCTCACCGCCAAGGACGCCGTGGACCTGTTGCAGAGTCGGCTGGGACCGGTGTTCGGCGATGACACCATCCGCGTGTTCGAGTCCGACGGCATCGTCGCTGACGCCGCGGCAGGCGCGGACTACATCAAGATCCGCGCCGACGCGATGTTCAATGAGCGCGATGTGCGTGCCCTGGAAGTCCACGAGGGGCTGGTGCACGTGGGCACCACCCTCAACGGCCAGAACCAGCCGATCTGCACCTTCCTCTCCAAGGGCCCGCCGTCCTCCACCGTGACCCAGGAAGGCCTGGCGATCCTGATGGAGGTGATCGCCTTCGCTTCCTATCCGACGCGCCTGCGCCGGCTGACCAACCGTACCCGCGCCATCCACATGGCGGAGGAGGGCGCCGATTTCCTCGACGTCTATCACTTCTATCGCGAGCAGGGTTACAGCACGGAAGAAAGCTACGGCAGCGCCAGCCGCGCCTTCCGTGGTTCGTTGCCGGGTGGGCTGCCCTTCACCAAGGACCTCTCCTACCTGAAGGGCTTCATCCTGATCTACAACTACATCCAGCTCGCGGTGCGCAAAGGCAAGCTGGAACAGATCCCGCTGCTGTTCTGCGGCAAGACCACCCTGGAAGACACCCGCACCCTGCGCCAACTGGTGGACGAAGGGCTGGTGGTGCCGCCGAAGTACCTGCCGCCGCAGTTCCGCGACCTCAACGCGCTGTCGGCCTGGATGTGCTTCTCCAACTTCCTCAACCACCTGAGTCTGGAGCGCATCGAGGCGGATTACGCCAATATCCTCTGACCACCGTGACGGGGCGATCGCACTCGCTTGCCCCGCCACGGCGTCACGAACCCTGTAGGGGCGAATTCATTCGCCAACCAGCCCGCAGGGCTGGCCTGTGATGTTTCAGGAAGGAAATACACATGCCCGCTTCCCGCACTCTGCTGATCCTCCTTGTCTTGCTCCTGCAAGGCTGCAGCTCGTTGCTGTTCTACCCGGACAAGCATCTGCCTTTCACGCCAGAGAAGGCCAAGCTGGAATATCGCGACATCCAGCTCACCGCCGCCGACGGCACGCGCTTGCATGCCTGGTGGCTGCCGGCCAAACCGGGCGTTGAAGTGAAGGGCACGGTGCTGCACCTGCATGGCAACGGCGGCAATGTCGCCAGCCACCTGGGCGGTAGCTGGTGGCTGCCGGCCCAGGGCTACCAGGTGTTGTTGCTGGACTACCGGGGTTACGGCCGCTCCGAGGGATCGCCGAGCCTGCCGGCGATCTACCAGGATATCGACGCAGCCTTCGCCTGGCTCGATCAGGCGCCGGAAGTGCAGGGCAGGCCGCAGGTGCTGCTCGGTCAGAGCATCGGGGGCGCCCTGGCGGTGCACTACCTCGCCGAACGCCCCGCGCGCCGGGACAAGCTCAAGGCCCTGGTGCTGGACGGTGTGCCCGCCAGCTACCGCGAAGTGGCCCAATACAGCCTCTCCAACGCCTGGATCACCTGGCCGTTGCAGGTGCCGTTGTCCTGGCTGGTACCCGATGGTGACAGCGCCATTCGTGCCATCGGCGGGTTGCAGGGCCTGCCCATGCTGATCTACCACAGCATCGACGATCCGGTGGTCCCCCTTTCCAACGGCGTGCGCTTGTATCAAGCTGCGCCCCCGCCGCGGGTGTTCCAGCCGGTCCGCGGTGGCCATGTGCAGACTTTCGCCGATCCCACCTGGCGAACGGTGATGCTGCTTTACCTCGAAGACCCGAAAGGCTTCGTCGGACTGCGCCGGCTGGCTGAAGTCCCGAATACAGAGAGTCCCCAATGAGCGAACGCAACCCCATCCCACTGATCCTCACCGGCATCGGCAGCATTGTCGGCACCGTGATGGTGCTCTGGTACTACGGCTACCTGCACTTCGCCAAGCCTGAAGACGCGCTGCTGCTGTCCGACTTCACCATGCTCAAGACCGTCCCCGGCGAGGACTACAAGGTTTCCCTGGAGCCGGCCGCCCAGGTCGCCCAGTGCGTCGATGGTGTGCTGGTGCTGTTCGATACCCAGCAGAAAGGCCTGACCGGCGTGCTGGTGGACAACAAGAAGAAGGCCGTGCGCTGCATGGGCCAGGAGACCCCGCAAGAGGTCAAATAAGGGGCTAGCCTCCCAATGGAGGTGACCCCCATGGACATACGCATCTGGCAAGGCGACATCACCACCCTGGAGGTGGACGCCATCGTCAATGCCGCCAACTCCTCGCTGCTCGGCGGCGGTGGCGTTGACGGCGCCATCCACCGCGCCGCCGGCCCCGAACTCCTCGCCCATTGCCGCCCCCTTGGCGGCTGCCCCACGGGCGAGGCGAAGATCACGCCCGGCTTCCGTCTGCCGGCACGTTTCGTGATCCACACCGTCGGGCCGGTCTGGCACGGCGGCAGCCATCGCGAAGCCGACCTGCTCGCCAACTGCTACCGCAACAGCCTGGCCCTGGCCGAAGCCGAAGGGCTGGCCAGCATTGCCTTTCCGGCGATCAGTTGCGGGGTGTATGGCTATCCGCTGCAGGAGGCGGCACGTGTCGCAGTGGCTGAACTCAAGCGGCCGAGGCCAGCGGGCAGCAGCCTGCGTGAGGCGCTGTTGGTGGCGTTTGGTGCGGAGCAGGTGAAGATTTATCAGGACGCGCTGGCGTAGGTTGCGGCTGAGCTACGCGAAGCCCAACGGGGCAACGTTCGGCTTCGCTGCGCTCGCGGAACGCCGCCCGGCCCAACCTACATTCCGTTAGCGTAAGGACTTCGGCGACAACAGCCGCAACCCGTTGAATACCACCAGCAGGCTGGCGCCCATATCGGCGAACACCGCCATCCACAGGGTGCCTTGACCCATCAGCGTGAGGGCCAGGAACACCGCCTTGATCCCCAGGGCCAGGCTGATGTTCTGCATCAGCACGGCGTGGGTGCGGCGGGACAGGCGGATGAACTGCGGCAGCTTGCGCAGGTCGTCGTCCATCAGCGCCACGCCAGCGGTTTCGATGGCGGTATCGGTGCCGGCGGCGCCCATGGCGAAACCGATATCGGCGCGGGCCAAGGCGGGGGCGTCGTTGATGCCATCCCCCACCATGCCTACCGGTACGCCGCCGGACTGGCGCCGACCGATCTCTGCCAGCTTGTCCTCGGGCAGCAGGTTGCCACGGGCGTCATCCATGCCGACCTGGCTGGCGATGGCCTGGACGGTGTGCGGGTTGTCACCGGAGAGCATCAGCGTTTTCACCCCCAGCGCATGAAGCTCGCCGATGGCTTCGCGGCTGCTGTCGCGCACGGTGTCGGCGACGGCGAACAGCGCCAGCACGGCCTGCTCGCTGCACAGGGCCACCACTGTCTTGCCCTGCGCTTCCAGGGCGTCCAGGCGGGATTCCAGCTCGCTGGAGCACAGGCCAAGTTCCTCCACCAGGCGGTGATTGCCCAGGTGATAGGTACGCCCGTCGATCAGGCCGGTGACGCCGCGGCCGGGCAGGGCGGCCAGGCGCTCCACGGCGTAGAGGGCAATGTCGTCGGCCTCTGCAGCACGGGCCACGGCCTGGGATACCGGGTGGTCCGAGCGAGCGGCCAGGCTCGCGGCCAGGGCGCGGGGATCCTGTTCGTGCGCCTGCAACAGTTCGATATCGGTCTGGCGCGGGCGGCCTTCGGTCAGGGTGCCGGTCTTGTCCAGGGCCACCCAGGCCAGCTTGCGGCCGAGTTCGAGGAACACCCCGCCCTTGACCAGGATGCCGCCACGGGCAGCCGCGGCCAGGCCGCTGACGATGGTCACCGGGGTCGAAATCACCAGGGCGCAAGGGCAGGCGATCACCAGCAGCACCAAGGCGCGGTACAGCCAGTCCAGCCAGACGCCGTCGAACAGCAGCGGCGGCAGCAGGGCGGTGAGCACGGCAATGAGGATCACCACCGGCGTATAGATGCGGGAGAACTGGTCGACGAAGCGCTGGGTCGGCGCCCGCGAGCCCTGGGCCGCTTCCACGGCGTGGATGATGCGCGCCAGGGTGCTGTCGTTGGCGGCACGGGTGGCACGGTATTCCAGTTCGCCTTCGCCGTTGATGGTGCCGGCGAACAAGGGATCGCCCAGGTCTTTCTCCACCGGCAGGCTCTCGCCGGTGATGGGCGCCTGGTTGACGCTGGAGCGACCGCCCAGCACTTCGCCGTCCAGGGCGATGCGCTCGCCGGGCCGGACCCGCAGGCGGGCACCGGGCTGCACCTCGCGGGCCGGGCGCTCGTGCCACTCGCCGTCCTCGAACACCGTGGCCTGTTCCGGGGCCAGTTGCAGCAGGCCGCGAATGGCATCCCGCGCCCGCTCCAGGGAGCGTGCCTCGATCAGTTCGGCAATGGCGAACAGCACGCTGACCATGGCCGCTTCCGGCCACTGGCCGATCAGCAGGGCGCCGGTCACGGCAATGCTCATCAGTGCATTGATGTTCAGGTTGCGATTCTTCAGGGCGATCCAGCCCTTCTTGTAGGTGGGCAGGCCGGCACCGAGGATGGCGAGGATCGCCAATCCCGCCGTCAGCCATTCCGGCCCGACTCCGAACCATTCGCAGGCTTCCGCCGCCAGTGCGGCCAGGCCGGCCAGGGCCAGCGGCCACCAGGGCTTCTTCGCCTCCGCCGGGGCAGTGGCAGGAGCGCCTTCAGCGAGGGGCACGGCCTGCATGCCCAGGCTCTCGATCAGGCGTTGCAAGGGTTCCACGTCCTCGAAACGATGGCGCACGCGCAGCAGACGCTGCATCAGGTTGAATTCCAGTGCTTCGATGGCCTGGACCTTGCCCAGTGCATCGCGAATCAGGCGTTCCTCGGTGGGGCAGTCCATGGCGTCGATGCGCAGGCTGCTCCAGCGCGGCTCGGCGGTGGCAGCGATTTCGGCCAGTTCCGGCGTGGCGGAGCGGGGCGTGTGGTCAAGGTCGTGGCAGCAATGTTGGCTCATGGGGTCAATTCCTGTTTGACGCTTCGAGTGGCATTGCACACCCTGTAGCAACTACAGAGTCAAGCGGAGTCAGGCAATGAAGATCGGCGAGTTGGCCACCCTCACCGGATGCCCGGTGGAAACCATCCGCTACTACGAGCGCGAAGGCCTGCTGCCGGCGCCCTTACGCAGCGCCGGCAACTACCGGCAATACGACACGGCCCATGTGGAACGCCTGTCGTTCATTCGCCACTGCCGTTCGCTGGACATGACCCAGGAGGAAATTCGCGCGCTGCTGGCCCTGCGTGATAGACCCGAAGCCGATTGCGGCACCGCCAACCGGCTGATCGAGGAGCACCTGCATCACGTCGAGGTGCGCATCGCCGAGCTGCAGTCCCTGCGCGACCAGCTCAAGGACTTGCAGGCACGCTGCAACGGCGACGGCGCCAGCCAGGCCTGCGCCATCCTCCGCGAACTGGAACAGCCCGGCCCGCCGCCGGTGGCCAGCGAAGATTGCGCGCACGCCGGGCACCTGCACGTACCCGGCGTGCATCGGCGGGGATGACGACTACCGTGCCCGATCAGTGATTGGCGGCGTCGCGCTGATCGCTGAGCTGCTGCAGGTAACGGCGTGACAGGGCCAGGAAGCGTGGTGTCGGCCCGATGTCTTCGTACAGCGGGTCGCCCTGTTCATCGGTGGCGACCACCTGGCTGCCCCTGACATAGGGGAAGCTGGCCTCCAGCTCCTCCAGGGCGGCGCCCACCAGTTCACCGATCAGTTCCTCGACGCTGCGCTTGGGGTACATCTCGGCCAGCGCCGCGAGCCGGGCGGCGGACTCCAGATCCAGGTGAATGCTGTATTCGCTGCGGGTCAGGCGACCCTTGGCGTTCTGCTCCCAATGGCGGACCAATTCTCGGATCTTCATAGACACCTCATCCTCTTCCCACATGGTGGTGGGTGTTTTCGAGCTCCGGGCGATCTCGGCCGCCCGGGAGTCGTCATTCGTGATGGCGGCTAAGGATCAGACTAGCTCGCGGGAGCGTCCGGATACGCCGTTCGTCGCGCCCTTGTATCTGTATGGCGCTATCGGCAATCTGGAGGACGCACACAGCTACGGAGTGAAGGCAATGGCCGAAATCGACGCGCGTCTGCGCGAGGATGTCCACCTGCTCGGCGAGTTGCTCGGCGACACGATCCGGGCCCAGCTGGGGGACGCCTTCCTCGACAAGATCGAACGCATCCGCAAGGGCGCCAAGGCTGGGCGCAAGGGCTCGGCCCAGGGCGAACGGCAGCTCAACGAGACCCTCGACGGCCTCACCGACGACGAACTCCTGCCGGTGGCCCGTGCGTTCAACCAGTTCCTCAACCTGGCCAATATCGCCGAGCAGTACCACCGCATCCGCCGGCGTGCCCCGGACGAGCCGCAGCCCTTCGAAGACCGCGTGCTGGGCGACCTGCTGCAGCGTTTGCTCGCCGCCGGCCACGGCCCGGAACAACTGGCGCGGCAGCTGGCGCGCCTGGACATCGAGCTGGTGCTGACCGCCCATCCCACCGAAGTCGCCCGCCGCACCCTGATCCAGAAATACGACGCCATGGCCGCGCAACTGGCGGCCCAGGACCACGCCGACCTCAGCGATGACGAGCGCGAACGCGTGCGCCTGCGTCTGTTGCGCCTGATCGCCGAGGCCTGGCACACCGAGGAGATCCGTCGCAGCCGGCCGACCCCGGTGGACGAGGCGAAGTGGGGCTTCGCGGTGATCGAGCATTCCCTCTGGCATGCGCTGCCCAAGGTGTTGCGCCACGTCGACGAGGTCCTGCATGCCGCTACCGGGCTGCGCCTGCCGCTGAGCGCCGCGCCGCTGCGCTTCGCCTCCTGGATGGGCGGCGACCGCGACGGCAACCCCAATGTCACTGCCGCCATCAGCCGCCAGGTACTGCTGCTGGCGCGCTGGATGGCCGCCGACCTGTACCTGCGCGACGTCGAACACCTGGCCGCCGAGCTGTCGATGCAGCAGGCCAGCGATGAACTGCGCGTGCGCGTAGGCGTGCATCCCGAACCCTATCGCGCGGTGCTCAAGCAACTGCGTGATCGCCTGCGCGCGACCCGTGCCTGGGCCGAGGCGGCGCTGGACCGGGACATCACGCCTGGCCCCGAGGTGCTCCATGAAAACAGCCAGCTGATGGAGCCGCTGGAAGTCTGCTACCACTCCCTGCACGCCTGCGGCATGGGCGTGATCGCCGACGGCGCATTGCTTGACTGCCTGCGCCGCGCCGCCGCCTTCGGCCTGTTCCTGGTGCGCCTGGACATCCGCCAGGACTCCGGCCGTCACGCCGCCGCTCTGGGTGAGATCACCGATTACCTGGGCCTTGGCAACTACGCCGAGTGGAACGAGGAAGACCGTCTGACCTTCCTCCAGCGTGAGCTCGACAACCGTCGCCCGCTGTTGCCGCCGCACTACCAGCCATCGGCCGACACCGCCGAAGTGCTCGCCACCTGCCGGGTAGTGGCCAATGCGCCAGCCGCTTCCCTGGGGTCCTACGTCATCTCCATGGCCGGGGCGCCCTCCGACGTGCTGGCGGTGCAACTGCTGCTCAAGGAAGCCGGGTTGCAACGGCCGATCCGCGTGGTGCCACTTTTCGAGACCCTGGCCGATCTGGACAACGCCGGCCCGGCCATCGAGCGCCTGCTCGGCCTGCCCGGCTATCGCGCAAGGCTGCACGGGCCGCAGGAGGTGATGATCGGTTACTCCGACTCGGCCAAGGACGCCGGCACGGTGGCTGCCGCCTGGGCGCAGTACCGTGCCCAGGAGCGCCTGGTGGAGATCTGCCGCGAGCACCAGGTGGAGCTGCTCCTGTTCCATGGGCGCGGTGGCACCGTGGGGCGCGGCGGTGGTCCTGCCCATGCGGCCATCCTGTCGCAACCGCCCGGGTCGGTGGCGGGGCGCTTCCGCACCACCGAACAGGGCGAAATGATCCGCTTCAAGTTCGGCCTTCCCGGCATCGCCGAGCAGAATCTCAACACCTACCTGTCCGCCGTGCTGGAAGCGACCCTGCTGCCGCCGCCGGAGCCCGAACCGGCCTGGCGCGCCGCCATGGACCGCCTGGCCGCCGATGGCGTGGCGGCCTACCGCGCTGTGGTGCGCGAGCATCCGCAGTTCGTCGAGTACTTCCGCCAGGCCACGCCGGAGCAGGAGCTGGGCCGCCTGCCGTTGGGCAGCCGGCCGGCCAAGCGCCGTGCTGGTGGCGTGGAGAGCCTGAGGGCGATTCCGTGGATCTTCGCCTGGACCCAGACGCGCCTGATGCTGCCGGCCTGGCTGGGCTGGGAAGCGGCCCTGGCCAACGCCGGGCAACGTGGCGAAACACCGCTGCTGGCGCGGATGCGCGAGCGCTGGCCGTTCTTCGCGACGCGTATCGACATGCTGGAGATGGTCCTGGCCAAGGCGGACGTGAATATCGCCGCGCTGTACGACGAACGGCTGGTGCCGGAAGAGCTGAAACCACTGGGTGCGCAGTTGCGCGACCTATTGTCGCAGGCGCGTACTTCGGTACTGGCCCTGACCGGCCAGTCCGAGCTTCTGGCGCAGAGCCTGGAGACCCGCGAAGCCATCAGCGTGCGCAACACCTACCTGGACCCGCTGCACCTGCTCCAGACCGAGCTCCTGGCCCGTTCCAGACGCTGCGAGCAGCATGTCGAAGGCCCTCTGGAACAGGCCCTTCTGGTCAGCGTGGCGGGTATCGCGGCGGGGTTGCGAAACACCGGTTGAGGCCGTTTTCGCCCCTACTTCCGGCGTCTTGTGCGCTATAGGGGCGCTGTGTATCTTGAACGTCCTTTTGGCCCGACAGCGACGCCGAAATACCCATTCTGAGATTGGCCCCATGAGGCGAATCCGACCGATTCGAAAACAAAATCTTTGAGGAGCACATCGATGCGCGTGATTCTGCTGGGGGCCCCTGGTGCCGGCAAAGGTACTCAAGCCGGGTTCATCACCAAGAAGTTCGGCATTCCGCAAATTTCCACCGGCGACATGCTGCGCGCAGCGGTCAAGGCCGGTACCGAGCTGGGCCTGCAGGCCAAGAGCGTCATGGACGCTGGCGGCCTGGTTTCCGATGACCTGATCATCAACCTGGTCAAGGAACGCATTGCCCAGCCCGACTGCGCCAATGGCTTCCTCTTCGACGGTTTCCCGCGCACCATCCCTCAGGCCGAAGCCATGAAGGAAGCTGGCGTGAGCATCGACCACGTGGTCGAAATCGCCGTGGACGACGAGGAAATCGTCAGCCGCATTGCCGGCCGTCGCGTACACCCGGCTTCCGGCCGCGTCTACCACACCGAGCACAACCCGCCGAAGGTTGCCGGCAAGGACGACGAAACTGGCGAAGACCTGATCCAGCGCGACGACGACAAGGAAGAGACCGTGCGCAAGCGCCTGTCGGTCTACCACTCGCAGACCAAACCGCTGGTGGACTTCTACCAGAAGCTCTCCGCCGCCGAAGGCACCCCGAAGTACAGCGCCGTTGCCGGTGTTGGCTCCGTGGACGAGATCACTGCCAAGGTACTGGCCGCTCTCAGCTGAGACGCAGTTCGTATCTGACCAACGGCCCGCTTGCGGGCCGTTGGCGTTTATAATGCCCGCCTTTTTTCCTGCGTCTGGACCGATCGATGACCACTCTGCTGGCCCTGGATACCGCCACCGAAGCCTGCTCCGTTGCCCTGCTGCATGACGGCAAGGTGCTCAGCCATTACGAGGTGATCCCGCGCCTGCATGCCCAACGCCTGCTGCCGATGATCCAGACCCTCCTGGGTGAAGCGGGCCTGCCGCTGGCTGCTGTGGATGCCATCGCCTTCGGCCGTGGCCCCGGCGCCTTCACCGGTGTGCGCATCGCTATCGGCGTCGTCCAGGGTCTGGCCTTCGCCCTGGATCGCCCGGTGCTGCCGGTGTCCGACCTGGCCGTGCTGGCCCAGCGCGCCCATCGCGAACAGGGTGTGGAGCAGGTTGCCGCCGCCATCGACGCGCGCATGGACGAGGTTTATTGGGGCTGCTACCGCCTGGAAGCCGGCGAAATGCGCCTGGCGGGCGTGGAAGCGGTGCTGCCGCCCGAACAGGCCCTGCTGCCACGCGATGCCAGCGGCAACTGGTACGGCGCCGGCACCGGTTGGGGCACCTTCTCCGCGCGGATTCCGGTGCAGGTCAGCGGCCAATCGCCGGACCTGCTTCCCCATGCCGAAGACCTGCTCACCCTGGCCCGCTTTGCCTGGTCGCGGGGTGAAGGCTTGCCCGCCGATCAGGCTCAGCCGGTCTACCTGCGGGACAACGTCGCTACGCCCAAGGCGCCGAACTAGAATCAACTCATGCCATCTCCGCCGCGGATTGCCAACGCCGGGGCGGACGGCTAGAGTCCTCCCGCATTAATTTCGAAACGCCAGCATTGCCGAGCAGTAACCGATGCGCATCGACGGCTTCACTTCTTCCTATCCGCTAGAGCGCAGCCCCCGTCAGGGCGGCGCGGTCACGCCTTTCCGCGAGATCCAGCGTGAGGAAGAGGCTCGTCGTGAGCAGCCGAGTACGCCGTCCTCGACCCAGGGTTACGAGCAGGCACCGCAGTCCCGTCGCGTGCAGGCCAGCAATGGTTCGACCGACAGCCTCCCGGTGCGCCCCCAGGACCTGATCCAGCAGCGCAACATGAGCAACCGCGCCGCCCAGGCCATCGCCAGCTACAGCACCACCGCCCGCATGACCGCCGAATACGACGCCCCCGAAGTCCTCGGCCTCGACATCTACGCCTGATGCTGCCTTATCACCTGGGCTGCCCGTCGTGGAACGAGCCGGCCTGGCGCGGCAGTTTCTATCCCGCCGGCCTGCGTCCCGCCGAGACCCTTGGCCACTACTGCCAGGTGTTCAATGCCGTGGAAGGCAATACTACCTTCTACGCCCGGCCATCCGCCGAGACTATCCAGCGCTGGGCGCAGACCATGCCGGAGACGTTCCGCTTCTGCGCCAAGGTGCCCCGCGACATCAGCCACGAAGGCGACCTGCGCGACCAGTTCAGCGCCACCCGGGATTTTCTCCAGCTGCTCTCGCCCCTCGGGCCGCGCCTGGCGCCGCTCTGGCTGCAATTGCCGGCGGCCTTCGGGCCTAGCCGGCTGGGCGAGCTGGCCTGCTGGCTGGACGAGTTCAGTCACCAGTCCATTGCGGTGGAAGTGCGCAATCCGGCCTTCTTCGACAAGGGCGACGCCGAACGGGTGCTCAATCGCCTGCTGCACGAGCGCGGTGTGGAGCGTATCTGCCTGGACTCGCGGGCCTTGTTCAGTGTCCGTTCCCAGGACCCGGCGGTGCTCCATGCGCAGTCGAAGAAGCCGCGCGTGCCGGTTCGGCCCACCGCCTTCAGTGCCAGCCCGCAGGTGCGTTTCATCGGCGGGCCGGACCTGGACGCCAACCAGCCGTTCCTCGAGCCCTGGCTGGACAAGGTGGCCGGCTGGATCGAACAGGGCCTGACGCCCAGCGTCTTCCTGCACACCCCGGACAACCACCAGGCGGCGGCCCAGGCCTTGCGCTTCCATGCCGCCCTTTGCGAGCGCCTGCCGGGACTACCGGTCCTCGAGCTGCCGCAACCGCCTGCCGAACAGCTCGGTCTCCTGTAAACCTTGGGCTAGGCTATCGGCCTCTGTTCGCAGATTCCGGAGCCTGCCATGACCATCCAAGCGCAACGCGGCGAAGCCTTTGCCGCCCTGCACCGTGCCCCCGGCCTGTTCGTCCTGCCCAATCCCTGGGACGCCGGTTCGGCCAAGCTGCTCGCCCACCTGGGATTCTCCGCCCTGGCCACCACCAGCGCGGGCCTTGCCTTCGCCCTAGGCCGGCGTGATGCCGAAGGCAACATCAGCCGCGACGAAGCCCTGGCCAATGCCCGCGACATAGTTGAGGCGACGCCCTTGCCGGTAGTGGCGGACCTGGAGAACGGTTACGGCGATCGCCCCGAAGACTGTGCGCAGACCATCCGTGCGGCGGCTGCGGCGGGGTTGGTGGGTGGCTCCATCGAAGACGCCAGCGGCCGGGACGGGGACCCGATCTATCCGCTGGAAATTGCCGTGGAACGCATCCGTGCCGCAGTCGAAGCGGCACGCGGGCTCGGGTTCACCTTCACCCTGGCGGCACGGGCCGAAAACTACCTGCATGGACGTCCTGACCTCGACGACACCCTGCGACGGCTGGTCGCCTATGCAGAAGCTGGCGCCGATGTGCTTTACGCGCCCGGCCTGACCACCCGCGAGCAGATCAGGGAAGTGGTTCATGCAGTGGCGCCAAGGCCGGTGAACGTGCTGGTGGGGTCGCCCAGCCTGAAGCTGAGCCTGGACGAACTGGCCGAACTCGGGGTCAAGCGGGTCAGCGTCGGGTCCAACCTGGCGCGTGTGGCGCTCGGGGCATTCTTCCAGGCTGCCGAGGCCCTGCACCGGGGCGATCTTGCGCCCATGGGGCAGGCGATGCCCTTCGACCGCATCAACGACTTGCTCAGGTCCTGAGCAGCGGGTCCTTTCTCGCACGGCCCATTGGGACGCTGGCTACAGGCTCTGGCAGAATGCGCGGGTTTTTATCGGTCAGGCGATTGCGTCCATGAGTGAAGATTCCGTCAGGGTAAGGGCCGAGGCCCTGGAACCGGCCTATGCCGAAGCGCTGGGTGCCTGGGCCGTGCGCCTGGGGCTGCCGCGCGAAGGCGAGGCGGACTTCGCCCTGCAGCTGGGCGGCGATGGCCTGCAACTGCTGCAACTCGGCCCCGATTCGCCGGGACCTGTCAGGGTGGACTTCGTCGAAGGCGCAGCGGCCCATCGGCGCAAATTCGGCGGCGGCAGCGGGCAGATGATCGCCAAGGCGGTGGGCGTGCAGCCCGGCGTCCGCCCAACGGTGCTGGATGCCACTGCGGGGCTGGGGCGCGATGCCTTCGTCCTGGCGACCCTGGGTTGCGACATGACCCTGATCGAGCGCCAGCCGCTGATCGGCGCCTTGCTCGAAGACGGCCTGGCCCGCGCCGGCCGGGACTTGGAGTCCGCCGCCATCGTCGCGCGCATGCACCTGCTGCAGGGCAATGCCATCGAGTTGATGTGTAATTGGCAGGGTGAAGCTCCCCAGGTGATCTATCTCGACCCGATGTTCCCGCACCGCGACAAGAGCGCGCTGGTGAAGAAGGAAATGCGCCTGTTCCGCCCCCTGGTGGGTGACGACCAGGACGCCCCGGCGCTGCTGGAGGCGGCCCTGGCCCTGGCCAGCCACCGCGTGGTGGTGAAGCGCCCGCGCAAGGCGCCGATCATCGAAGGCGCCAAGCCGGGCTACGCGCTGGAAGGCAAATCCAGCCGATACGACATCTATCCGAAGAAGAAACTCGGAGCCTGAGGCAACGCCACCCTCAGGTGGCGTCCAGCCGACGCTCGGTCAGGGCGCATAGGCCCTGATGAACAGCTCCACCACTTCCCGCACGTGCTGTTCGGCGTCTTCCCCTTCCAGGGCAGCGCCGCAGCCGATCAGCAGGCGGAAGTTATGTCCTCCCTTGATCAGGCAGAAAAAATGCTCGGCAGCATTCTGCGCGTGTTCGATGCGCAGCTTGCCGGCCTGGTTGGCCTGGGCCAGCAGCCCGGTCATTTCCTGCAGGATCTGCAGCGGCCCCGCCTCGTAGAACATCCGTGACAACTTCGCGTCCTGGTTGGCCATGGCCACCATCACGCGGTGCAGCTCCAGGGATTCGCGGCTGTTGATCAGCTGGTGGAAGCTGCGTCCGATGTTCAGCAGCACGCTCTCGATGCTGGCATCTGGCGGTAGCTCGAACAGCAGCTCCGGCAGCTGCTCCTCGCATTTGGCCTTCACCGCGGCGGAGAACAGCGTCTCCTTGTCGGTGAAATGGCTGTACACGGTCAGCTTGGACACTCCGGCCTCGGCGGCGATGGCGTCCATGCTGCTGCCGTCGTAGCCGTTTCGTAGGAAAAGATTCTTCGCGGCTTCGAGAATTGCCTTTCTTTTAGCCGGATCTTTTGGGCGGCCTGGGCCGCTGGTCGGAAACGAATTGTCAGACATTTCTTTCTAAATACTGGACTGGTGAGTTTGCTATTTTTACTATACCCAGCAGTATAAATATTCCAGCTGCTCTTCGCGAAAGGTCATTCATCATGTTTCGCCATGCCTTGCCCCTCGCTTTGCCCCTTTCCCTCTCCCTGTTGATCACGGCCTGCGGCAATGGGGAGCCTGTGCAACAGGTGGTGCGTCCGGCCATGGTGGTGCAGCCCGAGCCTGCTGCGGAGGCGGTGGACACCTTCCCCGGTGAAGTGCGCTCGCGCTACGAGCCCGATCTGGCCTTCCGCATCGGCGGCAAGATATCCAAGCGTCTTGTGGAAGTGGGGCAGCGGGTGAAGAAGGACCAGTCCCTGGCCGAACTGGACCCGGAGGACGTGCGCCTGCAACTGGAGGCCAGTCGGGCCCAGGTCGCCGCGGCCGAGGCCAACCTCAAGCTGGTGCGTGCCGAACGTGATCGTTACCGCACCCTGCTGGACCGCCAGATGATCAGCCACTCCCAGTACGACAATGTGGAGAACCAGTACCGCGCGGGCGAGGCGCGGGTGAAGCAGATCAAGGCCGAGTTCAACGTCGCCAGCAACCAGGCCGCCTACACCGTGTTGCGCGCGTCCCAGGATGGCGTGATCGCCAGTCGCCGGGCGGAAGTGGGGCAGGTGGTGGCCGCCGGACAGACAGTCTTTACCCTGGCTGCGGACGGCGAGCGTGAAGTGCTGATCAGCCTGCCGGAACATGCCATCGACCGCTTCAAGGTCGGCCAGGAGGTGGCGGTCGAATTGTGGTCGCTGCCCGGTCAGCGCTTCCCGGCGCGTATCCGAGAGCTGGCGCCGGCTGCCGATTCGCAGTCGCGCACCTTCGCCGCGCGTGTCGCCTTCGCCGATGGCAAGGTCCCGGCGGAGCTGGGGCAGAGCGCCCGCGTCTTCATTCGCAGCAACGGTTCCGTTCCCCTTTCCGTACCGCTCTCGGCGCTGACCGCCGAAGCGGGCCAGCCTTATGTCTGGGTGGTGGATCCCAAGGACTCCACCCTCAAGCGCCGCCTGGTGCGTGTCGGCCCCTATGGCGAGGACCGGGTGCCGGTTCTCGAAGGTCTGAAGCCCGACGACTGGGTTGTGGCCGCCGGCGTGCAGGTGCTGCGCGAAGGCCAGCAGGTGCGGCCGGTGGACCGCGCCAATCGTTCGGTGAAGATGCTGGCCAAGGAGTAAGGCGTCGTGAACTTCAACCTTTCCGCCTGGGCGCTGAAGAACCGCCAGATCGTCCTCTACATCATGCTGCTGCTGGGCATAGTCGGGGCCATTTCGTACACCAAGCTGGGTCAGAGCGAGGACCCGCCCTTCACCTTCAAGGCCATGGTGATTCGCACCAACTGGCCGGGCGCCAGCGCCGAGGAAGTGTCCCGCCAGGTCACCGAACGCATCGAGAAGAAGCTGATGGAGACCGGCGAGTACGACAAGATCATCTCCTTCTCCCGCCCCGGCGAATCGCAGGTGACCTTCATCGCCCGCGACTCCATGCACTCCAACGAGATTCCCGAGCTCTGGTACCAGGTCCGCAAGAAGATCAGCGACATTCGCCACACCTTGCCACCGGGTATCCAGGGCCCGTTCTTCAACGACGAGTTCGGCACCACCTTCGGCAACATTTATGCGCTGACCGGCGAGGGCTTCGACTACGCCGTGCTCAAGGACTATGCCGACCGCATCCAGCTGCAACTGCAGCGGGTCAAGGATGTGGGCAAGGTGGAGCTGCTCGGCCTGCAGGACGAGAAGATCTGGATCGAACTCTCCAACGTGAAGCTGGCGACCCTGGGGCTGCCCCTCGCCGCCGTGCAGCAGGCCCTGGAAGAGCAGAACGCCGTGGCCGCCGCCGGGTTCTTCGAGACACCGAGCGACCGCGTGCAGCTGCGGGTTTCCGGCCGCTTCGATTCGGTGAAGGAAATCCGCGACTTCCCCATCCGCGTGGGTGACCGAACCTTCCGCATCGGCGACGTCGCGGAAGTGCGTCGCGGCTTCAATGACCCGCCGGCACCGCGCATGCGCTTCATGGGCGAGGACGCCATCGGCCTGGCCGTATCCATGAAGCCCGGCGGCGACATCCTGGTACTCGGCCAGGCACTGGAGCAGGAGTTCGCCCGACTGCAGCAGAACCTGCCGGCCGGCATGCAGCTGCGCAAGGTGTCCGACCAGCCGGCGGCGGTGAAGACCGGGGTAGGGGAGTTCGTTCGCGTACTCACCGAGGCCTTGGTCATCGTGCTGCTGGTGAGTTTCTTCTCCCTCGGCCTGCGCACCGGCCTGGTGGTGGCGCTGTCCATCCCGCTGGTGCTGGCGATGACCTTCGCCACGATGTACTACCTCGGCATCGGCCTGCACAAGATTTCCCTCGGCGCGCTGGTGCTGGCGCTCGGGCTCTTGGTGGACGACGCGATCATCGCGGTGGAAATGATGGCCATCAAGATGGAGCAGGGCTACGACCGCCTCAAGGCGGCCAGCTATGCCTGGAGCAGCACGGCGTTCCCGATGCTCACCGGCACCCTGATCACCGCCGCCGGTTTCCTGCCCATCGCCACCGCGCAATCCGGTACTGGCGAGTACACCCGCTCGATCTTCCAGGTGGTGACCATCGCCCTGGTAGTGTCCTGGATTGCCGCGGTGATGTTCGTCCCCTATCTGGGCGACCGCCTGCTGCCCGATCTGGCCAAGCTGCACGCGAAGAAACATGGCGGCAGCGACAAGGGACACGACCCTTATGGCACGCCCTTCTACCAGCGCGTCCGTCGAGTGGTGGAGTGGTGCGTGCGGCGGCGCAAGACGGTGATCCTGCTGACCCTGGCCGCGTTCGTCGCCTCCATCGCGCTGTTCCGGTTCGTGCCGCAGCAGTTTTTCCCGTCCTCCGGCCGCCTGGAGCTGATGGTCGACCTCAAGCTGGGCGAGGGGTCGTCACTGGCCAATACCGAGGTCGAGGTGAAGCGTCTGGAGCAGATGCTGCGCGACCACCCGGGTGTGGATAACTACGTGGCCTACGTCGGCACCGGCTCGCCGCGTTTCTACCTGCCGCTGGACCAGCAACTGCCCGCGGCGAGCTTCGCCCAGTTCGTGGTGCTGGCGAAATCCATCGAGTCCCGCGAGGAAATCCGCAGCTGGCTGATCCAGGTGCTGAACGATGATTTCCCCACCCTGCGCAGCCGTATCTCGCGCCTGGAGAACGGCCCGCCGGTGGGCTACCCGGTGCAGTTCCGCGTATCCGGCGAACACATCGACGAAGTTCGCGCGCTGGCGCGCAAGGTGGCCGACAAGGTGCGCGATAACCCACACGTGGTGAACGTACACCTGGACTGGGAAGAGCCGAGCAAGGTGGTGCGGCTGAACATCGACCAGGACCGCGCCCGCGCCATGGGTGTGAGCACTGCCGACCTGTCGAAATTCCTGCAGAGCTCCCTGACCGGTGCCCCGGTGAGCCAGTACCGCGAAGACAACGAGCTGATCGAGATCCTCCTGCGCGGCACGGTGCGTGAACGCCAGGAACTTGCTCTGTTGCCGAGCCTGGCGGTGCCCACGGACAACGGTCACAGCGTGCCGCTGTCGCAGATCGCCACCCTGGAATACGGTTTCGAGGAAGGCATCATCTGGCACCGCAACCGCCTGCCCACCGTAACCGTGCGTGCCGACATCTACGACAAGTCGTTGCCGGCCAGCCTGGTGAAGGACATCTCGCCGACGCTGGACCCGATCCGCGCCGAGCTGCCGGACGGCTACCTGCTGGAAGTCGGCGGTACGGTGGAAGACTCCGCCCGTGGCCAGCGCTCGGTGAACGCCGGCATGCCGCTGTTCGTCGTGGTCGTGCTGACCTTGCTGATGCTGCAGCTGAAGAGCTTCTCGCGATCGGCCATGGTGTTCCTCACCGCGCCCCTGGGGCTGATCGGCGTGACCCTGTTCCTCCTGGTGTTCCGGCAGCCCTTTGGCTTCGTCGCCATGCTCGGCACCATCGCCCTGGCGGGGATGATCATGCGTAACTCGGTGATACTGGTGGACCAGATCGAACAGGACATCGCCCATGGCCTGGACCGCTGGCACGCCATCATCGAAGCCACGGTACGGCGCTTCCGTCCCATCGTGCTCACCGCGCTGGCTGCGGTGCTGGCGATGATCCCGCTGTCGCGCAGCGTGTTCTTCGGCCCCATGGCCGTGGCCATCATGGGCGGGCTGATCGTCGCCACCGCCCTGACCCTGCTGTTCCTGCCGGCGCTCTACGCCGCCTGGTTCCGGGTCAAGCCCGCCGAGGCGGAACAGGCCCAGCCGGCGCTGGCATCCGATCCGCAGCCTAGCCACTGACGACAAAGGCCCCTCGGGGGCCTTTTTCATGGGCGCGTCGGCCATTTCTGCCAATCATCCGGCTGGTTCCTCCCCGGCCCTTGGCGCCGTGGGCATGCGCGCAGAGACTGACCGGGCTTGCCTCAGCCCATGATCACAAGATGAGGTGCCCATGCAGCACGCGACCCAGGTGGAATTGCTCAAGCGAACCCTGGCCCTGGTGGAACAGGGCGTATCCGAATGCGTCGAGTCGCCGTCGGCGCTGCCGGTGGATGTCTACCTCGACGAGCAGCGCTACCGCCGTGAACGGGACGAGATACTCCGCCGTGAGCCTTTGCTGGTAGCCCGCTCCGGCGAAATTCCCACCGGCCACTTCATCACCCGTGACCTGCTGACACCGCTGCTGCTGACCCGTGACGAGCAGGGCCGACTGCGCGGTTTCCTCAACGTCTGCAAGCACCGCGGCACTCAATTGGTGGGTGATGCGGCGGGGCGCAACCGGGTCTTCGTCTGCCCTTACCATGCATGGGCGTACAACCCGGACGGGCAGCTTCGGGGCATTCCCCACGGCTATGGTTTCGACGGCATCGATCGCGCGTGCCTGAACCTTACCGAGGTGCCGGTCGCCGAACGCTTCGGTGCCGTCTGGGCACGTCACTCTCCGGGGCCGGCGCTGGACATGGACGCCTTCTTCGGCGAGCGGATCCTGGCTGACTTCGACAGCTTCGCCTTGGACGATCACGTGATCTTCGATCCCCAGGACATCCGTCGTCCCGTGAACTGGAAGCTGACCATCGACACCTTCCTGGAGAACTACCATGTCACCAAGGCGCACCAGGCCACCATCGACCATCTGTTCTGGCCCAATCTGGGCCTGTTCGAGCGCTTCGGTCGGCACATCCGCAACTACTACGTGAAGCGCAACCTGCGGGAAATCCTCGACCAGCCGGAGCAGGACTGGGACCTGCGGCGCCACGGCAACCTCCTGTACTTCCTCTGGCCCAATACCCTGGTGCTGGTGGAACCGGACCATATCGACTTCTCCAGCGTGTTCCCCGACGGCCCGCTGGCGACTCGCGTGCTCGGGCACACCTTGCTGCCGGAAGCGCCGGCGACGGAAAAGGCGCAGCGCTATTTCGAGAAGAACAACGCCATACTCTATTCGGCCCTGGAGGAGGACTTTGCCATGGCGGCGCGGGTGCAGGCAGGGATCCAGGCCGGGGCCAGCGACCGGCTTTGGCATGGGCGGTTCGAGCAGGCGCTGAGGTGGTTCCATCAGGGGTTGGATGAAGTGCTGGATGATGTGCGGGTGGAGGTTGTGGGAAGGTGAGGGCAGAACAGATTGGCAATCTTGTGTGGTTGCTGCTGATCGGGGCCGTGCCGACGGACGTTGCCCTCACCCCCAGCCCCTCTCCCAAAGGTAGAGGGGTGACTCGCGCCGGCGAGGGAAGTCCGGCGCAGCCGGACCCGGATGCAGGGGCAAGCCCTTTTGGTTTCTTTTGGGTGGTGCGGCATTCCGACGACTGCCAAAAGAGACTCGCCGGGAGGCGAAACAGAAACCTGACGCCCACTCGGCAATGAGCTGGACATCCATCTCCCAAATTTCCAATTCACCGGAACCAATCTGATACCCACAAAAAAGCCCGGCATCAAGCCGGGCTCCTTCACTGCGTTGCGACGCTCAAAGCGCGCCGAACACCTTCTTTGCCAGGCTGGTAGCCGCACCTGCCGGATTCTGGCGAATGCTGGCTTCCTGTTCGGCGATCATCTTGAACAGGCCGTCCAGGGCTTCCTCAGTCACGTAGTTCTCGACATTGGCACTCTTGGCGTCCACCACGCCGAAGCTCGCGGCCTGGCCGGCGAAGCTGTTGTACTGTTGGGCCAGGCCCACCTTGTCGGTGGCCTGCTTGACGATGGGTAGGAACTTCGCGCGCAGCTGGTCGCGGCTGGTCTTGTTCAGGTATTGGGTCGCGGCGTCGTCCGGGCCGCTGAGGATGCTCTTGGCATCCTGCACGGTCATTTTCTTCACGGCGTCCACCAGCAGTGCCTGGGCTTGCGGTACCGCGGCTTCGGCGGCCTTGTTCATGGTCGCTTCCAGTTGTTCAACCTGAGCGCCCATACCCATCATCTTCATGGTCTTGGCAGCCTTGCCGAGGTTGCCCGGCAGCTCGATGCGCACGTCGGGGTTACTGGAAAAGCCACCCGGCTTGCCGAGTTGCTGGACGGCAACCTTGGCGCCCTGGGTCAGGGCATCCTTCAGGCCGCCGCTGGCGTCCTGCTGGCTGAGGTCGGCGAGGGACAGGGCGAAGGCGCTGGCGGAGAGGGCAAGGCCGGCGCAGAGGGTAGCGAAGCGGATCATGGCTGCATCCTTGTGGCGATGGAGAGGCGGTCTGCCCCGGCACTCAGCGGACCGGGTCGACCTTTACCCGCAGGGGCTGCGGATCGGAACCATCGAGTTTAACCGAGTGCTGCTCGGTGTTGATGAACATCAGCCGGCCATCCAGTTCGATCCGTGCGCTCACGGCGTAGCGGTGGTCGGGTTGGACCTTGGCCGGATCGTAATCGAGGCGGAAGGGCAGGGGTACCTGGCCCTGGATCGGGCCATTCTGCCGCGCCAGCTCCACCGCCGGGGCATCGGCGAGGGAAACATCCTGAAGGCTGACACTGAGGGTGGCGGCGGGCAGGAGCGCCATGCGCTGCAGGTAGAAGACCTCGCCTTCCAGGTGGCGGGTTTCATTGGCGGGCTGGCTGGCGCAGGCGGCGAGCAGGCCGCTGGCGAGAATCATGGGCAGTGCTTTCATCTGAACCTCAGGGTCGCATGGAATCGATAGGACCCACTATAGAAGGCAACGTGCGACGGGCCATGGGGCCCGGAAAGACATCGCCCCCGGTACGGGGGGCGATGGGGAGAGGTCAGTGCTGGCCGTCGTCCAGCGCGGTGCTGGAGATGGCGTTCAGGGTGTTGTTGAACTGCACCGTTTCGTTGAAGGCCTTGACCAGGGCGCGGAAGCGGTCCTTGGCGGCGATCAGTTGCTTGAGCTTCTCGGCGAGCTCGTCGTCCTTGCGGTTCAGAGCGGCCTCGCGCTCGTCGAGGGATTCCGCCCGGCGCACCAGGGACTCGGCCAGTTCATCGTTGCGCTGCTTTTCCAGGCGCAGGGTTTCGGCGAGCTTGGCCGTGTTGCGGTCGCGGGCTTCGACGCTTTCGGCCAGGGCCTTGAGGGCGGTGCTGCGCTCGGCCAGGGCGCGGGCATTGTCCTCGGCGTTGCGCTCGAGATTGGAGACTTCGCGAGTCAGGCGTGCCTCCAGCAGACGCAGTTGTTCGTCCTTGTCGGCGAGGATGCGTTCTTTCTCCTGCAACAGGGCCTTGCGCTGCTCCAGGCCTTCCTGCTGCTTCACCGTTTCCAGCTTCTGCTGGGTCAGGCCCTTGGCCATGTCTGCCAGGGAGTCGAGGGTGCTCTGTACGTCGAACAGGACGCTGTCGGCCTCGCTGTTGGAAACGGTGGGGAGAGTCGGTTGAGGTTGGATCATAGTGGTCGGGTGCTCTGTCTCCACCGTTGCCGGCTCATTCAGATTTTCAGTTGCCTGTTGGGGCGGTGTGGAGGCCGTGGCGATTTCGGCGTAGTCGCTCGGCAGGTCCTCTATTTCTTGGGGCGATCCGACTTCTGTTTCTGGTTCTGGCTCGGCAGCTGCCGCAGGTTCGGATTCCGGTTCGGGGACCACCGGCTCCGGACGCGCTTCAGCGCTAGCTTCTGATACATCCTCTACGTCAACCGACTCGCGCTCGACCTCTTCCGCGATTGAATCTTCTGTCGGCGCGGGCAACTCGGGGGCGGCTTCGACGACTGCCGGAGAGGTCAGGCTGAAGTCCACACCGAGGGCGCGGCTGTCGATAGGGGAGAAGGACGTCGCTGCAGTGGTGGTTTCATCCGGCAGTGGCGGGCGGGTCGACGGTAGCGGATCGCCGATGTTGCTGCTTTCGCGGGTGGCGATCAGTTTGCTGATGGATGACCTGTTGATGGACAGGCAGTGGTGATCTCCCGAGATGGCTGGGTTTTTGCCGTCGCCGGTAATTTCGCCATTGAGATGAACGAAGTGGAATTCCGTTTTGCTGGCCGTGCTCACGACTCTTCCCCCCTGGTGATCTCCTTCAGCACCTGCACGGTGTGTTGCCATTCCTGCTCGGACTCCAGGCCGGCGAGGCGATAGCCATTTTCCTGGGGTATGGCGCTCGCCACATACACCTTGGCGGTGCCCTGGCGGCCTTCTTCGTTGAGGGTGTAGACGAGGATGTTTCGATCGATCAGGGGGATGGCGAAGCTGCACAGGACGGCGGCATTGACCACCTCTCCGGTGCCGTTCTCGACTGTGATGGTTCTCAGCAGCATGGATTGGGTCTTCCGTGTTCGGGCTGGTGGTGCACTCGGGTGACCGAGAGGCGCAGCGCCGAATGGTACGGAGAGGGCTCAGGCGAGCCTGCCGGGAGTTGCCCAGTCGGGATGTGGGAACGGTCCCAAAGGAGAGGCGCCAGGCCCGACGGCCTGGCGCGAAGGATCAGCCGGCTTCTGCCGGGGCTTCCGGCTCGGCTTCGACCTGGCGATCGAATGCCACCTGGCGGATGGACAGGCGAATCTCCGCCGGCAGCACGCGCTTGGCAGCGCCTTCGGCCAGTTCGCCAAGCAGCTCGTGGTAGCCCAGCTTGCCCGCTTCGTCCCGGCTCAGTACGCGCTGGTCCAGCATCGTCTGGATGAAGTGGCGGAACAGGCTCTTGTCGAAGAACTCCGGGGCGTTCAGGCCATGGAGGATCGACAGGCGCTGGGCCATGACAGTGCAGAGGTCCTCTAGCTCTTCGGCGCTCAATTGGTTCTGGCCGGCATTGAGCAGCAGGGCGATGGCCATGTAGAAGCGCTGCAGCGTCTGGACGATGGCGCGGGCCAGCAGGGTCAGCAGGACGAACTGCCGCGAACTCGGTGCCGGCCGCACATAGACGTCGCCTTCCACCTTGAGCAGGCCCTGCTCGACGAAGGCTGCCAACCACTGGTCCACGACGCCATCCAGTTCGCTCGCGTCCCAGCGGATGAACAGCTCCGCCTGCAGATAGGGATAGAGCGCGCGGGTGTAGCGCAGGATCTGCTCGCGGCTCATCCGCGCGCTGCTCTGGAAGAAACAGGCCAGCAGGGCGGGCAGGGCGAACACATGGAGCACGTTGTTGCGGTAGTAAGTCATGAGGACGGCGTTCTGCTCGTCCAGGTAGAGGATCTTGCCCAGCGCGTCCTTCTGTTCCGCCAGCAGGTCCATGCTCTGCACATACTGGATCAGCGCCTGTCCGTCGCCTTCCGGCAGGGTGGCGTGAGGCGAGTAGGGCACGGCGCGGATCAGCGCCAGGTAGAGGTCGAGCACGCGGGTCAGGGCGCGTTCGTCCAAGGCCAGGCGGGTGGTGGAAAGCAGCGCCAGGGCTACCAGGTTGACCGGGTTGATCGCCGCCGCGTCGTTGAGGTGGCGGGCGATACGTACGGCGAGCTGGTTGGTGGCGTCGTTGAGCCAGGCCGGGCGGAACTGCTGGCCCAGGTCCTGGGTGCGCCAGTCAGGCTGCTGCTGGTCGAGGAATTCGGCCAGCTTGATCGGCTCGCCGAAGTTCACCGCCACCGAGCCGAAGCGCAGCTTGAGGGCGCCGATGACCTTGAAGATGTCGAAGATGGATTCCTTCTTCTTGCTCGCGCCGCGCAATTCGCCCAGGTAGGTACGACCTTCCAGCACGCGCTCGTAGCCGATGTACACGGGCACGAAGACGATGGGCAGGCGCGAGGAGCGAAGAAAGCTGCGCAGGGTGATGGCGAGCATGCCGGTCTTCGGATGCAGCATGCGGCCGGTGCGCGAGCGCCCGCCTTCGACGAAGTACTCCACCGGGAAGCCGCGACTGAACAGGGTGTGCAGGTATTCGTTGAACACCGCCGTGTACAACGGGTTGCCCTTGAAGGTGCGGCGCATGAAGAAGGCGCCGCCACGGCGCAGCAGGCCGCCGATCACCGGCATGTTGAGGTTGATGCCGGCGGCGATGTGCGGCGGGGTCAGGCCGTTGCGGAACAGCAGGTAGGACAGTAGCAGGTAGTCGATATGGCTGCGGTGGCAGGGCACGTAGATGACTTCGTGGCCATGCACGATGTCCTGCACCTGCTCGATGTGGTTGACCTTGATGCCCTCGTAGAGCTTGTTCCAGAACCAGGACAGCACCACTTCGAGGAAGCGGATGGCGGTATAGGCGAAGTCGGAGGCGATCTCGTTGCCGTACTTCAGCGCCTGGGCCTCGGCGGTGGCCAGGCTGATCTTCTCGCGCTCGGCTTCCTCGGCGATGGCCTGGCGCACCAGCGGGCCGCGCACCAGCCCTTTCACCAGGTTGCGGCGGTGGGACAGGTCGGGGCCGATGACTGCGGTCTTCTGGTTGCGGAAGTGGACGCGCAGGATGCGGTTGACCATGCGCAGCGTGCGTTCCGGTCCCTTGTCCTGCTCCACCAGCTCGCGCAGGTGGATGGGGGCGGAGAACTGCACCCGGGTCTTGCGGCCGAGAATAAGGATGCTGACCAGCTTGCGCAGCCGCCCGGTCACTGCCCAGCTGTCGGCGAAGAGCAGCTTCCAGGGGCTGGTTTCACGGTCGGGCGACTGGCCCCAGAACACCGTCACCGGAATGATCTGCGCATCCTCCACAGCATGTTGCTGGATGGCGCCCAGCACTCGCACCAGGGTGGGGGAGGCGCCGCGCTTGTCCTGGCCGCCGAGCCAGCCCGGCTCCGGTGTCAGGTAGAAGAACGCGCTCGACTCCAGCAGGTCGCCCACTGCCACCGGCAGCACCGGACGTGGCAGGCCGGCCTTGGTGCATTCCCGATCCACCACCGCCAGGTCGCTGGCCGACGGTTGCTGCAGTACGTAGAACACCGGCTTGCTGCGGTCTAGCTTCAGGGTGAAGGCGGACTGGTTGATGGTCTCGGAGCGCACCCAGAGATACAGCAGGCGGCGCAGGGCACCAAAGGCGAGTCGGCGGAAAGGGGAGCGGGTCATGACAGGGTAAGGCTGTGAAACGAGCGATTGCTCGGGGCGGCTAGTTTGCCGTATTCGCCGTCGGGTCGCAAAAAGCCGCTGGCCGTCGTTTTGGCCCGAATTTTCCTGCAACTTTTCGCACCAGGGGCAGTCTTGCAATGCCTGCGGGGGACTCCTTATAGTCCGCCAGCGTTTTGCAAGGCCCCGGTGGCCAGCATGGCCAGGGGCTGTTCCCGACGGGACTAGAGGCCATGATCGAAATAACAAATCTGACCAAGCGCTTTGCGCAGCACACTGCCGTGGACAACCTGTCCTTCGCCGTCGCACCGGGGGAGGTGCTGGGGTTTCTCGGCCCCAACGGCGCGGGCAAGTCCACCACCATGAAGATGCTCACCGGCTTTCTCGCGCCGACCTCCGGCAGCGCGAGCATCTTCGGCTTCGATATCCAGACCCAAACCCTCAAGGCCCAGCGGGAAATCGGCTACCTGCCGGAAGGCGCTCCCTGCTACGGCGACATGACGGTGCGCGGCTTCCTCGAGTTCATCGCCGAGGTGCGTGGCTTTCGGGGCGCCGAGAAGAAGGCGCGGGTAGCCCGTGCGGTGGGGCAGGTGGAGCTGGACAACGTCCTCGGCCAGTCCATCGAGACCCTCTCCAAGGGCTACAAGCGCCGCGTCGGCCTGGCCCAGGCAATCCTCCATGATCCGCGCGTGCTGATCCTCGACGAGCCCACCGATGGCCTCGACCCGAACCAGAAGCACCAGGTGCGCCAGCTGATCCAGAGCCTGGCCCACGAGAAGATCGTGATCATTTCCACCCACATCCTCGAAGAGGTCACCGCGGTCTGCACCCGCGCCCTGGTGATCGCGTCCGGCAAGGTGGTGGCCGATGGCACGCCCTTCGAGCTGGAAAGCCGCTCCCGCTACCACCAGGCAGTAACGCTGGTGGCCGACGAGCCGCTGGACATGCTGGCCCTGGCAGTGCTGCCGGGTGTGGCCGGGATCGAGGAGAACGCCATCGAAGGCGGCCTGACCATCCTGGCCAAGCCGGGCGAAGTGATCTTCCCGCAGGTGAACCAGCTGATTCACCAGCGGGGCTGGAAAGTGAAGGAGCTGGACGTGGAGCGCGGCCGTCTCGATGAAGTGTTCCGCCGACTGACCCGGGGAGAAGCGGCATGATGCAGTTGCCGGTTATTTTCAAACGCGAGCTGGCGAGTTACTTCGCTACCCCGCTGGCGTACGTGTTCATCGTGATCTTCCTGGTGATGTCCGGGGTCTTCACCTTCTATCTGGGCGGCTTCTACGAAAGCGGCCAGGCGAGCCTCGCGCCCTTCTTCAACTTCCATCCCTGGCTCTACCTGTTCCTGGTGCCGGCCATCGCCATGCGCCTGTGGGCCGAGGAGCGCAAGTCCGGCTCCATCGAGTTGCTGATGACGCTGCCCATCACCCGTTTCGAGGCGGTCACCGGCAAGTTCCTCGCCGCCTGGGCCTTCGCCGGCCTGGCGCTGCTGCTGACTTTCCCGATGGTGATCACGGTCAACTACCTCGGCGAGCCGGACAACGGCGCCATCATCACCGGCTACATCGGCAGCTGGCTGCTGGCCGGGGCCTTCCTCGCCATCGGCTCTTGCATGTCGGCGCTGGCGAAGAACCAGGTAATCGCCTTCATCCTCGCCGTCAGCGTGTGCTTCCTGTTCATCGTCAGCGGCTTCCCGCTGGTGCTGGATGCCTTCAGCGCCTGGGCGCCGCAATGGCTGCTGGACGCCGTGGCCTCGCTGAGCTTCCTCACCCGTTTCGATGCCATCAGCAAGGGCGTGATCGACCTGCGTGACCTGCTCTACTTCGTCACCCTGATTGCCGCCTGGCTGGCCGCCACCGCCGTGGTGGTCGATCTGAAGAAGGCGGACTGAACATGAAAAGACTGATGTATTCCGGCGCCGGGCTGCTGCTGATCGCCCTGGCTTTCCTGGCGTTCAACATGCTCGCCGGGCTGACCCTGACCAACGCACGGGTCGATCTCACCGAGCAGAAGCTCTACACCATCTCCGACGGGACCAGGAAGATCCTTGGCGAGATCGACGAACCCATCAACCTGTACTTCTTCTATTCCGACAAGACCGCCAAGGACCTGGTGGTGCTGCGCAACTACGCGCGGCGCGTGGAAGAGATGCTGAAGGCCTACGAGCGCGCCGCCGGCGGCAAGATCAAGCTGCACATCGTCGACCCCGAGCCCTTCTCCGAGGACGAGGACAAGGCCGCCGAGTTCGGCCTGCAGGCGGTGCCGCTGCAGCAGGGCGGAGACCAGGTCTACTTCGGCCTGGCCGGTACCAACAGCGTGGACGATACCCAGACCATCCCGTTCTTCCCGCTGGACCAGGAAGAGTTCCTTGAGTACGAGATCAGTCGCCTGGTGCAGAGCCTGGCCAAGCCGGAGCGCCCGGTGGTGGGTGTTATTTCCGGGCTGAAGCTCAATGGCGGCTTCGACATGATGAGCCGCCAGCCGACCGCGCCGTGGATGGTGATGGAGGAAATCCGCCAGCTCTTCCAGATCGAGAGCCTGAAGGGCGACATCGACCAGATTCCCGAGAAGGTCTCGGTACTGTTGCTGGTGCATCCGAAGAACCTGCCGCAGCAGACTCAGTACGCCATTGACCAGTTCGTCCTGCGCGGCGGCAAGCTGCTGGCCTTCGTCGATCCGTGGAGCGAAGCCGACAGCGGCATGGAAATGCCGGGCGAGCCCGGGGGCGACAAGGCTTCCGACCTGGACACCCTGTTCAAGGCCTGGGGCCTGCAGATGGTGCCGGGCAAGGTGCTGGGTGACGGCGCCAACGCCATGTCGGTGAGCGTTGGCGAGGGCAAGCCGCCGGCGCGCCATGCCGCCTGGCTCAACCTGCCCAAGCGCAGCCTCGACCAGGCCGACGTCAGCACTGCGGGTCTGGAGAACATCACCGTGGCCACCGCGGGCATCCTCAAGCCGCTTGAAGGCTCCAAGACCCAGTTCGTGCCGTTGATCCAGAGCTCCGAGTACGCCATGCCCTTCGACGTGCAGCGCTTCGGCATGCTTACCGATCCCGAAGAGCTGATCCGCGAGCTCAAGCCTACCGGCGAGCGTTATACGGTGGCTGCGCGCATCAGCGGTCCGGCGCAATCGGCGTTCCCCGATGGCATCGAGGGCCGCAAGGATGGCCTGAAGTCGGCGAAGAACATCAACGTGATCGCCGTGGCCGATACCGACATCCTCAGCGATCGCATGTGGGTGCAGGTGCAGGACTTCTTCGGTCAGCGCGTGCCGCAACCCTGGGCTGACAACTCCGGCTTCGCCATCAACGCCCTGGACAACCTGGCCGGTTCCGATGCGCTGATCAGCGTGCGTTCCCGTGGCCGCTTCAGCCGTCCCTTCGACGTGGTGGAGAAACTCCAGCGTGACGCCGAGGTGAAGTTCCGCGAGCAGGAACAGGTGCTCCAGCAGCGCCTGGCCGACACCGAGCAGAAGCTCGCGTCGCTGCAGCAGAACCAGGATCCGGCCAAGGCGCTGGAACTGACTCCGGAACAGCAGGCGACGCTGCAGCAGTTCATTCAGGAGAAGCTGCGCATCCGCAAGGAACTGCGCGACGTGCACTTCCAGCTCAATGCCAGCATCGAGGAGCTGGGGCGCACGCTGAAATTCGTCAACATCGCCCTGGTGCCGCTGGTACTGACCCTGGGCGTGCTGGTGCTGTCGTTCTGGCGCCGTCGGCGCAAGGCTTGAGGAGGGCGATATGGGACGTAAAGGCCTGATCTTTCTCGCCCTGCTGGCTGCCGGACTGGGTACGGCCTACTACATCCAGCACGACAGCGCGCGGCCCCAGCCGCAGCCCGTCGCCAGCCGGGAGCTGCTGCTGCCGGAACTGCAGGGCAAGCTGGAGAGCGTGACGGCGCTGGACGTGCAGGTGCCGGGCCAGCCCGACCTGCGCCTGGCGCGCAAGGATGGCATCTGGGTGCTGCCGGCCAAGGCCGACTATCCGGCGGCCGGCCAACCCGTGGCCACGCTGTTGAGGGCACTGGCCGAGGCACGCAAGGTGGAGGCCAAGACCGCCAACCCCGAGCTGCACGGTCGTGTAGGCCTGGCGGACAAGGGTGAGGCCGGCGAGCAGGGTTCGCGCATCAAGGTCGAGCGCGGCAGCGCAGTGCCCCTGGAATTGCTGCTGGGCAAGCCGGCGCAGCAGGGCAAGGGGCAATTGGTGCGCCTCTATGGCGACAACCAGGTCTGGCTGGTCGACCAGGCGATGCCGCTGCCGACGAGCGAACTCAATTGGCTGGACCGCCGCGTGGCGTCGATTCCCTTCGCCAGCGTCCGGCAGGTGGAGGTGACCTACCCGAACGGCAGCCAGCTGACCGTCTACCGGGACTCCGCCGAAGAGCCCAATCTCAAGCTCAAGCAACTGCCCAAGGGCCGTCGCCTGGCCTACGAGGCGGCTGCCAACGGTATGGCAACCCTTTTCGCCGGCCTGGAATTCGCCGACAACGCACCATTGGCGCAAGTGCAGTTCAAGGGCAAGCCGCTGCTGCAGTTCAGTCTTTCCACTTTCGAGGGGGGAGAGCTGCACGGTGAGGTCTACGGGCAGGGCGAACAGCCCTGGCTGGTGCTCAAGGACAAGCAGAAGTTCGGCGAAGAGCAGGTGCCCGGCAAACTGGATTGGGCCTATCGACTGGAGCCATTCCAATATCAGGCACTGGCCAAGAAGCTTGAGGATGTACTTGCCACCAAGTAGTGCAAGTTATTGAAGTAAGGCGGTAAATCGGACTTTGGCCGGTTCATTTCCGCCTTTCTTCATGCCCCATTTTGTACTGTTCGGGAACCAAAAAAGGGCGTCCAGCCCGCATGGGACGGCCATTCTGCACTGTCATAAAAAAGTGCTTTTCAGCGCGAACTCTTGTCGTATACTCCGGTCGCGGTCATAAAAAGAACGCCATTCGAAATACCCGCTCCAAGCTTGATTCCGCCGGGGTTGGATATAACAAGAAGAACGTCTTTGCCGCACCGTCGAAACCCCCAGCAAAGGGGGTACACAACAAAATTGCGAGTTGGAGAGAGCAGTAATGGCTGATCGTGAGATCGGAACCGTCAAGTGGTTCAATGACGCCAAGGGCTATGGTTTCATTCAGCGCGAAAGCGGTCCTGATGTATTCGTTCACTACCGTGCTATCCGCGGCGAGGGTCATCGCTCTCTGCTGGAAGGCCAGAAGGTAGAGTTTTCCGTTATCCAGGGTCAGAAAGGCCTGCAGGCGGAAGACGTCGCCAAGGTCTGAGACTCAAAACAAGAGGCCCGTCAGTGACGGGCCTTTTGCTTTCTGCGATTCCTCAATCGGGCTGCCGATCAATCAATCGGTGCGCCAGATGATTTCCTGCTCGCCTTCCGCGTTCACCTTGATCCAGCGGTCGGCGTCTTCTTCGCCCTGCGCTTCCTGCCAGCCGCCTGGTGCGCAGCGGATTTCCACGCCCAGGGCCGCAAAGGCTGCGCGTGCACAACCCAGATCATCCTCCCAGGGCGTGGCGTCGCTTTCCAGGTAGAGGCTGTGCCATTTGCCAACAGCCTTGGGCAGCCAGGTGACGGGAACATCCCCGGCCAGGCACTTGAAGGTCTGCCCCTTCTGCTGCCAGGGCGTGCAGGAACCCAGCGCCGTGTTGAGCCAGGCAGTGACGGCCTCCTGGTCGGCGTCCTTGAGGTAGATCTCGATATCGGGTTGACGCATGGGGGACTCCCTAGATTTTCTCGATCCAATCGTAGCGAATGGACACCGTCACATCGAAGGCTTCGGCCACCACCGCGGCGCGGCGTTCGGCGCTGGCGCGCCAGCCGTGCGGGGTCATGGCCAGCAGGTCGGCGCGCGCTTCGGCGTCGGCCAGGTGCATGCGATAGCTCAGCGTTTCGCTGTGGGCCAGGCGCATGCCCGCTGGAATCTGCGACAAGTGCTTCTCGTCGTCGTAGTCGCGGACTTCATCGTAGAGCTTCTCGCGCAGCTCCATCAGGTGCTCGCGAGTAGGCCCCATGCGCAGCAGGCCGCCACCGGGAGACAGTAGGCGCAGCGCTTCCTGCCAGTCCAGCGGGCTGAAGACGCTGGCGAGCAGGTCACAACTGCCGTCGGCCAGCGGAACTCGCGCCATGCTCGCCACCAGCCAGTGCAATTGCGGGGCGCGGCGGCAGGCACGCTTCACGGCCTCGCGGGAGATGTCCAGGGCGTAGCCATCGGTGACCGGCAGGGCCATGGCCAACTGACCGGTGTAGTAGCCCTCGCCACAGCCGATATCCAGCCAGCTTTCCGGGTCGTGCTCGGCGGCGAGCGCTGCCAGGCGGCTGGCGAGTGGTGCGTAGTGGCCGCCGTCGAGGAAACGTCGGCGTGCCTCGACCATGGTGGCGTTGTCGCCCGGGTCGCGGCTCTTCTTGTGCTGCACCGGTAGCAGGTTGTAGTAGCCCTGGCGCGCGCGGTCGAAGCTGTGATTGGCCGGGCACACCAGGCCCTGGTCACGGGCGCTCAGCGCACCCTGGCAAAGGGGGCAGATGAGTTTCATTGGGCGAGCAGGCGGATCAGGGTCTGCTGATAGATGTCGGTCAGCAGGTCGAGATCGCTGGCCAGCACCCGCTCGTTCACCTGGTGGATGGTGGCGTTCACCGGGCCCAGTTCGACCACCTGGGTACCCATGGTGGCGATGAAGCGGCCATCGGAGGTGCCACCGCTGGTGGACGGCGTGGTATCGCGGCCAGTGATGGTCTTGATGCTTGCGGAGACCGCGTCCAGCAGTTCACCTGGTTCGGTGAGGAAGGGCAGGCCGGAAAGTGCCCACTCCAGGTGGTAGTCCAGGCCGTGTTTGTCGAGGATGGCCTCGACCCGGCGCTGCAGGCCATCCACCGTGGATTCGGTGGAGAAACGGAAGTTGAAGATGGCCTTCAGCTCGCCCGGGATGACGTTAGTGGCGCCGGTGCCGGAGTTGAGGTTGGAGACCTGGAAGCTGGTGGGCGGGAAGAAAGCGTTGCCGTCGTCCCAGTGTTCCGCGGCTAGTTCGGCCAGGGCGGGGGCGGCCAGGTGGATGGGGTTCTTCGCCAGGTGGGGGTAAGCGACGTGACCCTGCACGCCGCGAACAGTCAGGGTGCAGCCGAGGGAGCCGCGACGGCCGTTTTTCACCACGTCACCCACCAGGGACGTGCTGGAAGGCTCGCCGACGATGCACCAGTCCAGGCGCTCGCCACGGGCTGCCAGGCGCTCGACCACGGCCTTGGTGCCGTGATGGGCCGGGCCTTCTTCGTCGCTGGTGATGAGGAAGGCGATGGCGCCCTTGTGCTGCGGGTGCTCGGCGACGAAGCGCTCGACCGCTACCACCATGGCCGCGAGGCTGCCCTTCATATCTGCTGCGCCACGGCCGCAGAGCATGCCCTGTTCGTCGATCAGGGCGTCGAACGGCTGGTGCTGCCAGGCCTGTACTGGGCCAGTGGGTACCACATCGGTATGGCCGGCGAAGCAGAGCACGGGGCCTTCGCCGCCTCGGATGGCCCAGAAGTTTTCCACATCCTCGATGCGCATACGCTCGATGCGGAAGCCCGCGGCCTCCAGCCGGCGCATCATCAGGTCCTGGCAACCTTCGTCGACCGGGGTGACCGAGGGACGGCGAATGAGGTCGCAGGCGAGTTCGAGGGTGGGGGACAGGGACGACATGGAAGGCTCCGGAGGGCAGCGCGGAAACGCAGGGGATGAAAAGGTCGATATCTTAAAACAAGAACGGCGGCCATTGGCCGCCGTTTAAGGGGTTCGCTCGCCTATCAGGCGGTAGCGACCTCCTCTTGCTCCTCTTCCTGGCCCTTGGGCAGGGAGGAGAGCAGCGCCATGATCAGGGCCGCCAGGTACGGCAGCGACTGCACCAGCAGCATGGCCACCCAGAACTTCACATCCGGGCTGGGCATGCCCTGGACGATGGCGATGCCGATGGCAGCGCCCCACAGCAGGAGCATCACGAAGACTTCTTCGCGGGCCTCGGCCAGGGCCATCAGCAGGCCGTGGTTGCTACGCATCTTCGGTGTGCGGAAGAACGGGATGCTCTTGGTGAAGAAGCCGTAGAGCACTGCCTTGGCAATAGTGTGCGAGAGCGCGAGCCCCGCCACCGCCGCGCAGAAGGCGTCCTTCAGGTTGACCCCCACCGCGCGCTGGTAGAGGAACACGATCTTGCCCACCTTGAAGAAGAACAGCGCCAGCGGCGGAATGGCGAAGATCAGCAGCGGCGGGTCGACCCGCTGCGGCACGATGATCATGGCCGCCGACCAGAGCAGGGCACCGATAGTGAAGAAGATGTTCAGGCCGTCGGCGACCCAGGGCAGCCAACCGGCGATGAAATGGTAGCGCTGGCCCTGCTTGAGCTTGGAATCCTTGCCCAGGAACAGGCTGCGGGCGTGACCCTTCATGATCTGGATGGCGCCGTAGGCCCAGCGGAAACGCTGCTTCTTGTAGTCGATGAAGGTGTCCGGCATCAGTCCGCGGCCAAAGCTCTCGTGTGCGTAAGCCGCTGCATAGCCGCTCTTGAACACGCGCAGACCCAGCTCGGCGTCTTCGCAGATGGTCCAGTCGGCCCACTTCAGCTCGTCCATCACGCTGCGACGGATCATCGTCATGGTGCCGTGCTGGATGATGGCGTTGCGGTCGTTGCGGGTGACCATGCCGATGTGGAAGAAGCCCTTGTACTCGGCGTAGCAGAGCTTCTTGAAGGTGTTCTCGTTGCCGTCGCGATAGTCCTGTGGCGACTGCACCACGGCGATTTCCGGGTCGGCGAAGTGCGGAACCATGTACTTCAGCCAGTTGCGGTCGACGCAGTAGTCGGAGTCGATCACCGCCACGACTTCGGCATCCGGCGCGGTGTACGGCAGGATGTAGTTCAGCGCACCACCCTTGAAGCCTTCCAGCGGGGCGACGTGGAAGAACTTGAAGCGCGGGCCCAACTGCTCGCAGTAGTCGCGCACCGGTTCCCAGACGGCCGGGTCCTTGGTGTTGTTGTCGATGATCAGGACTTCGTAGTCGGGATAATCGAGGTTGGCCAGGGCGTCGAGGGTCTGTTTGACCATCTCCGGCGGCTCGTTGTAGCAGGGCACGTGCACCGACACTTTTGGCCGGTAGGCACTGTCGGCCAGCACCGGCAGGAACGGACGGCGGCGCTTGCGCACCCAGACCGCCTCAGCCAGTTCATGGGCTTCGGTGAGGAGCACGATGAACACGCCCAGGGCACCGACGCCGAGTAACAGGCCCACGGTGAGACTGAACCAGGTGCTGTACTGCTGGCTGTAGTCGTAGGCGATCCACACCAGCACCGAGCCGCCGGCGAAGGCGACGAAGGTGAGGAAGGTGCGACCGCGCTGGCGCAGGGCGCTTCCGTCGATCAGCATCAGGGCCAGGGCCAGCAGGGCCATGACCACCGAGGCCACCGCGAGCATGCGCCATTGCGGAATGGCGATCACCGGGCCTTCGAAGGCGAACTTGGGCTGGCGGTCGAGGTTGTAGACGCCCCAGTAGGCGCCCACCGAGCCCTCGTCGCTGGCCTTCCACGGCTGGTCGAAGGCTTCGATCACGAAGTAGTTGTAGCCCTTGGCGTTGAGGGCGTTGACCAGGGTGCGCAGGTAGATGGCCTGGTCGGCCTGGGACGCGTCAGCACCGCCACGCATGCGGCCGTTGCTCGGCCAGCCCACTTCGGACAGCAGCAGCGGCTTTTTCGGGAAGGCCTTCTTCAGGTCCTTGGCGCGCTCCAGGACGAATTCGGTGGAATCCTCCATCGGCACGAATTCCCAGTAAGGCAGCACGTGGGCTGCCACGAGGTCGACGTGCTTGGCCAGTTCCGGGTACTTCAACCAGATGTGCCATTGCTCGGAGGTGGTCACAGGCACCTTCACGGCGGCCCGGACGCGGTCCAGGTAGACCATCAGGTCCTTGCGGCTGATCTCGCGACGGAACAGGGCTTCGTTACCCACCACCACGCGGACCACGCTGCGGGACGCGTTGGCGATTTCGATGGCCTTGGCGATCTCGCGCTCGTTGCGCTCCTCGTCCGGGCTGATCCACACGCCCAGGGTCACCCGCAGGCCGAATTCCTCAGCCAGGCGCGGGATGTCGGCCAGGGTGCCGTCCACCGAGTAGGTCCGGATGTTGTCGGTCTGCTTGCTCAGCAGTTCGAGGTCCTGGCGGATCTGGTCGTCGGTGGGGTAGCGGTTTTGCTGGGGGTTCTGGTCCGCGCGGAACGGCGAGAAGGAATAACCGGAGATCTGTTCCGGCCAGTCCGGCGCAGTGACCGGGCGGTTGTAAAGCGCCCAGATACCGGTGAACAACGCGGCAACCGCCACGAAGACCACCAGGTTGAGTCCAAATTTACGCGATGGCATAGAGGTCAAGGGTTCCGAATCGAGGAACTGGGTCCCATAGGAGAACGGCCTGCAGCAGGCGGTTTTTCATACGAAACCGGGGGTAGGGCCAGCGAACTGCTGGCCGGCGCGAATCCTACCCCGGCGCCCAACAGCTGTATAGATTGCAACCAGACGGGGGAGCCGGATAGCCGCCCCGCCAGATGGTTTGTTTGCCTTTGGCGCCAGAAGTTCTCCCGATGTGGCGAAATGCCGCCTCGGAGGGGCCGATAGCGCGTCAGAGCGCCCTCAACAGAATGCGCTCGCTGATCGCCAGATCAAGGTCGCGCCGTTCGCTCAGGGCGGTCATGCCGTGCCGCTCCAGTTGCGCCAGTACCTGGGGGATCACGTCGGCATCGAGGCCGTGTTCGGACAGACGGGTGGGCACGCCCATGCGCTTGAAGAAATCGCGGGTGGCCTGGATGGCGGAATCGATGCGCTGCTCTTCCTCACCTTCCTTCAAGCCCCAGACGCGGGAGGCATATTGCAGCAGCTTCTCGCGCTTGACCTGGCGGCGCTCGGCCAGCAGTGCCGGCAGCACCACGGCCAGGGTCTGGGCATGGTCGATGTGGTAGAGCGCGGTCAGCTCGTGGCCGATCATGTGGGTCGACCAGTCCTGGGGCACGCCGCAGCCGAGCAGGCCGTTCAGCGCCTGGGTGGCGCACCACATCAGGTTGGCGCGTACGGCGTAGTCATTGGGGTTGGCCAGCGCCTTGGGGCCCTCTTCTATCAGGGTCAGCAGCAGGCCTTCGGCGTAGCGGTCCTGCAAGGGCGCGTCGGCAGGGTAGGTCAGGTATTGCTCGATGGTGTGGACGAACGCATCCACCACGCCGTTGCCGATCTGCCTGGGTGGCAGGCTGAAAGTGGTGCGCGGGTCGAGGATGGCGAAGCGCGGATAGAGCAGGGCGCTGGAGAAGGGCAGCTTCTCCTGGCGGGCGACATGGGTGACCACGCCGTGGGGGTTGCTCTCCGAGCCGGTGGCGGCCAGGGTCAGCACGCAGCCCATGGGCAGGGCGGCGGTGATCCGCTTGCCGCTGAGCAGGTCCAGCGGGTCGCCGTCGTAGCAGGCCGCGGCGGCGATGAACTTGCTGCCATCGATTACCGAGCCGCCGCCGACAGCGACGATGAAGTCGCAGCGTTCGGCCTTGGCCAGCTCGGCGGCCTTGACCAGGGTATCGAACTGCGGATTGGCCTCGATGCCGCCGAAACGAACCAGCTGATACCCGGCCAGCGCTTCCTCTACCTGCTGCCAGACGCCGTTCTGGAAGATGCTGCCGCCGCCGTGGGTCACCAGGACCCGGCTGCCGGCCGGCACATCCCGCGCCAGCTTGCTGATCTGGCCTTCGCCGAAATGGATGCGGGTGGGGTTGTAGAAGGTGAAGTTACGCATGACCGGCTCCGTTGTTGTTATCGGCCGACTATAGCCCTGGCGGACCGGGCCCGGATCTATGGGCCACCATTCAGCGCCAATGGACTTGGGCCGAAGGAGAGCGCTTCCTATAATGCGCGCCCGCCCGAAGGTTGGCGATGGGAGTGATCGGCATGAATACAGACGAGCGTTTCGGCGGTATTGCCCGGCTTTACGGCCTGGACGGGCTTGCCCGGTTACAGGCGGCCCATGTGGCGGTGGTCGGCATCGGCGGCGTGGGCTCCTGGGCGGCGGAGGCCCTGGCGCGGTCCGGGGTCGGCGAAATCTCCCTGTTCGATCTGGACGACGTTTGCATCACCAACACCAACCGCCAGGTGCATGCCATCGAAGGCGCGGTGGGCAAGGCCAAGGTGGACGTGATGGCCGAGCGCATCCGCGCCATCAACCCGGCTTGCGTGGTCCATGCGGTAGCCGACTTCGTGACACGCGAAACCATGGCCGAATACATCACCCTCGAGCTGGATGCGGTGATCGACTGCATCGACAGCGTGGCGGCCAAGGCGGCGCTGATTGCCTGGTGCAAGCGGCGCAAGATCCAGATCGTCACCACGGGCGGCGCCGGCGGCCAGGTGGACCCGGCACAGATCCAGGTCGCCGACCTGAACAAGACCTTCAACGACCCCCTGGCGGCCAAGGTGCGGTCCACCCTGCGCCGTGATTACAACTTCTCCCGCACCCCGGGGCGCACCTACAGCGTGCCTTGCGTGTTCTCGACGGAGCAGCTGCGCTACCCGAAGCCGGATGGCTCGGTGTGCCAGCAGAAGAGCTTCGTCGGCGAAGGTGTGAAGCTGGACTGCGCTGGTGGTTTCGGTGCGGTGATGATGGTGACCGCCACCTTCGGTATGGTGGCGGCAGCGCGGATTGTGGATAAGTTGGTGGCCGGTGCGCGCAGGCCGTCGGAGCGCACTGCGGGATAAGGTTCCTGTCAGGTTGGTGCGGAGGAACGAGGCCCAACGATTCCGGGCATGCTGGGTGTTACGGCAGGACTGTGTCCTGCCAGGCGAATGAATTCGCCCCTACAGGCTCAGTTCACGCATTTTCTTGAGTACAGCATTCAGGCCATTGCTGCGCGATGGCGACAGTTGCCGACCCAATCCCAGCTGATTGAACCAGTCCGCCAGGTCGATTCCAGCCAGTTCGCCGCCTTCCAGCCCGTCGACGCGGGCCAGCAGGACCGCCAGCAGGCCGCGGATCAGCCGCGCGTCGCTGCCCGCACGGAAATGCCAGCGCTCGCCCTGACGCTCTGCGACCAGCCAGACCTGGCTTTCGCAACCGTGGACCCGGTTGGCATCGCTGCGTTCGGCATCGCTCAGGGCTTCCAGTCGTTCGCCCCATTGCATCAGCAGGCGCGCGCGTTGCTCCCAGCCGCCGGCGGCGGTGAATACGTCCAGGGCTTCCAGGGCCTTGGCGGGCAGGGTCATCGCAGCATCTCCAGGGCCTTGTCCAGGGCACCGAAGAAGCGTTCCAGGTCGTTGCCGTCGTTATAGAGTCCGAGGGACACGCGAATGGCGCCCTGCAGGCCGAGGCGATGCATCAGCGGCATGGCGCAGTGATGGCCGGCGCGCACGGCGATGCCCTGCTCGGTCAGCAGGTGCGCGAGGTCGGCGTTGTGCACGCCTTCGACGCTGAAACTGGCCAGCGCCTGTCCGGGGTCGCCCAGCAGGCGCACGCCGTCTCGTGCCGCCAGCCCGGCCAGGAGTTTGACGTGCAGGGCTGCCTCGTGGCCGGCGATGGCGGCGGCGTCGAGGTTACCCAGGTAATCCAGTGCGGCGCCCAGGCCGATCACCGAGGCGATGGCCGGGGTGCCAGCCTCGAAGCCCAAAGGGGCGCCGTGGAAGTCGGCACTCTCGTAGGCAGCGGTGTGGACCATCTCGCCGCCGAACTGCCAGTGCCTGAGACGCGCAAGTGCCTCGCTGCGACCGTAGAGCACGCCGACGCCGTCGGGGCCATAGAGCTTGTGGCTGGAGAACGCATAGAAGTCGCAGCCCATCGCCTGGACGTCATGGCGGCCATGAACCGCGCCCTGGGCACCGTCGACCACGGTAATGGCGCCCTGGCTGCGGGCGAGAGGCAGGAGTTCAGTCAGCGGCTGCCAGCGACCGAGCACATTGGACAGTTGGCTCACCGCCAGCAGACGGGTTCGCGTGCCGATCAGTCGGCGTGCCTGTTCCAGGTCGATCACACCGCGATCATCCAGCGGCAGTACCACCAGCTTGAGTTGCCGGCGCAGGGCCAATTGCTGCCAGGGCAGCAGGTTGGCATGGTGTTCCAGGGCGCTGATTACGATTTCGTCGCCGGCCTGGAACAGGTGTTCGAGTCCGTAGGCCAGCAGGTTGATGGCCTCGGTGGTGCCGCGGGTGAAGAGGATCTCCGCCGGGCTTGCAGCATTCAGCCACTGTGCCGCCCGTGTCCGGGTCCCTTCGAAGGCGCGGGTGGCGCGCTCGCCCGGCAGATGCTGGGCGCGATGCACATTGGCTGCGCCGCTGGCGTAGTAACCGAGCAGGGCGTCGAGCACCGCCTGGGGCTTCTGCGAGGTGGCGGCGCTGTCGAGGTAGGTCTGGCCTTCGGCTTCAAGGGCCGAAAGGGCGGGGAAGTCGGAGCGCCAGGGGGAGTTCAGGGACATTGCTGCGGCACACGGAAATGGAAGCGTTGCGAGTTAAGGCCGGTTCGAACACGAACAGGCCCGGATGCACGGTCTACTGAGTGTAAACGAGCGTCCGGGCCTGGTCGGAAGCAGTCCCGAAGCCGGGGCTTCGGGATCCTGGCTCAGTTATGGGCGTGCAGGGCTTCGTTCAGCTCGATGGCCGTCTTGTTGGTCTTGCACTCGACGGCGCCGTTCTGCGAGTTGCGGCGGAACAGCAGGTCAGCCTGGCCAGCCAGCTCGCGGGCCTTGACCACTTTCACCAGCTGGTTCTGGTCGTCCAGCAGGGCAACCTTGGTGCCGGCAGTGATGTACAGGCCGGCTTCGACGATGTTGCGGTCGCCCAGCGGGATGCCGATGCCGGCGTTGGCGCCGATCAGGCAGCCTTCGCCCACGGAGATGACGATGTTGCCGCCGCCGGACAGGGTGCCCATGGTGGAGCAGCCGCCGCCGAGGTCAGAGCCCTTGCCGACGAAGACGCCCGCGGAAACGCGGCCTTCGATCATGCCCGGGCCTTCGGTGCCGCCGTTGAAGTTGATGAAGCCTTCGTGCATCACGGTGGTGCCTTCACCCACGTAGGCACCCAGGCGTACGCGGGCGGTGTCGGCGATGCGCACGCCGGCCGGGACCACGTAGTCGGTCATTTTCGGGAACTTGTCCACGGAGAAGACTTCCAGCAGCTCGCCCTTCAGGCGGGCTTCCAGTTGACGCTCGGCCAGTTCGGACAGGTCGATGGCGCCCTGGCTGGTCCAGGCAACGTTCGGCAGCAGCGGGAAAATGCCGGTCAGGTTCAGGCCGTGCGGCTTGGCCAGACGGTGGGACAGCAGGTGCAGCTTGAGGTAGGCCTCGGGGGTGGAGGTCAGCGCGGCGTCTTCGGCCAGCAGGGTGGCGACCAGCGGCTTGTGGCTTTCGGCCAGGCGGGTCAGCAGGGCGGCCTGGGCGGCGTCGATGTCCTTCAGGGCGGTGGCCAACTGCGCAGCCTGGGCATTGCTGATGGTGATGGCCTGGTTGCCGGCGCTGTAGCCCAGTACCGGGGCGACGGCAGCGACCAGTTGCTCGGACGGCTTGAGCAGCGGCAGGGCGTAGAAGACTTCCAGCCAGTTGCCCTGGCGATTCTGGGTACCGACGCCGAAGGCGATGCTGAAGAGAGCGTTGGACATGGGGATTCCTCTTGCTGAAGGTGATGATCAGGCGGGGCGACGGCTGAGCAGGAGGCCCAGTCCGGCGCTGCCCAGCAGGACAGCGCAGCCACGGTTGAACAGGCGCCGGGCGCGAGCGCCGGCGAGCAGGCGGCCGAGGTGCAGGCCGGCCAGGGCGTAAAGCAGGATGGCCAACCATTCCAGGGCCAGGAAGGCCAGGCCTAGGGCCAGGAACTGCGGGCCGATCGCCTGCTGCGGATTGACGAATTGCGGCAGGAACGCGGTGAAAATCAGGATCGCCTTGGGGTTTCCGGCAGCCACCCAGAACTCCTGGCGGGCGAGCTTGCCCAGCGACAGCCGAGGGATTTCGCCCTGTTCGGCGAAATCGCCAGCCGGAGCTCGCCAGAGCTGGAAGGCCAACCAGAACAGGTAGCCGGCGCCGAGGATCTTGATGGCCAGGAACAGCGTGGCTGAAGCCTGCAGGACCAGGGCCAGCCCGGAGGCGGCGAGGGCGATCATCCCGGCAAAAGCCAGCAACCGGCCGGCACCGGCCAGGCAGGCAGGGCGCAACCCCTGGCGCGCCGCGTTATGCAGCGACAACAGGTTGTTCGGCCCCGGCGCCATGTTCAGCGCGAAGCAGGCCGGGATGAAAAGCGCCCAGGCGATATCCATGGTTACTTGAGCGCGGCGGCGTAGAGGTCCGGCTTGAAGCCGACCAGGGTGCGGTCACCCAGGTCCAGCACCGGACGCTTGATCATCGACGGCTGGGCCAGCATCAGGGCGACGGCCTTGTCCTGGTCCAGGTCGGCCTTCTGCGCGTCGTCCAGCTTGCGGAAGGTGGTGCCGGCACGGTTCAGGACGGTTTCCCAGCCATGCTCGGCGCACCATTTCTCGAGGTTGGCGCGGTCGATGGCCGATGCCTTGTAGTCATGGAAGCTGTAGGCCACGCCCTGCTCTTCGAGCCAGGTGCGGGCCTTCTTCATGGTGTCGCAGGCCTTGATGCCGTAGAGGGTGATGCTCATGGTGTCTTTCCTTCGAATCTCACAGGCCCTTGATGAAGTGGCGGATGCGCTCGCCGGCTTCCACGCATTCGGCCAGCGGGGCCACCAGGGCCATGCGCACGCGGCCGGCGCCGGGGTTGAAGCCGTCGACGGCGCGCGACAGGTAGGACCCGGGTACCACGGTGACGTGCTCGCGGGCGAACAGCTCACGGGTGAAGGTTTCGTCGTCCAGCGGGGTCTTCGCCCAGAGGTAGAAGCCGCCGTCGGGACGCTGCACGTCCAGCACCGGACCAAGGATATCCAGCATGGCGTCGAATTTCTCGCGGTACATGGCGCGGTTGGCGCGCACGTGGACTTCGTCGTTCCAGGCCGCGACGCTGGCCAGTTGGGTCTGCACCGGCATGGCGCAGCCGTGGTAGGTGCGGTACAGCAGGAAGGACTTGAGGATGTCGGCGTCGCCGGCGACGAAGCCCGAGCGCAGGCCCGGCAGGTTGGAGCGCTTGGACAGGCTGTGGAACACCACGCAGCGCTTGAAGTCCGAGCGGCCCAGTTCGGCGCAGGCGGTGAGCAGGCCGGCGGGCGGGTTCTGCTCGTCGAAGTACAGCTCGCTGTAGCACTCGTCGGCGGCGATGACGAAGTCGTGCTCATCGGCCAGGGCGATCAGTTTCTTCAGTGTCTCCACCGGGATCAGTGCACCCGTAGGGTTGCCCGGGGAGCAGAGGAAGAGGATCTGGCAGCGCTGCCAGACGTCCGCCGGTACGGCGTCGAAGTCCGGGTTGAAACCGTTCTCCGCCAGGCACGGCAGGTAATGAGGCTCGGCGCCGGCCAGCAGGGCCGCACCTTCGTAGATCTGGTAGAAGGGGTTCGGGCTGACCACCAGGCCGTTATCGGCACGGTTCACCACCGCCTGGGTGAAGGCGAACAGCGCCTCGCGGGTGCCGTTCACCGGCAGCACGTGGCGGGCGGCGTCGAGCCAGCCGGCGGGCACCTTGAAGCGGCCCTCGCACCACTGGGCGATGGCTTCGCGCAGGGCGGGGATGCCCAGGGTGGTGGGGTAGACCGCCAGTTGATCGAGACTGGCCGTCAGCGCCTCGGCGACAAAGGCCGGGGAGCGGTGCTTGGGCTCGCCGATGGACAGGGCGATGGCCTTTTTCTCGGCCGGCGGCTGGGTGCCGGCCAGCAGGGCACGGAGTTTCTCGAAGGGGTAGGGCTGCAGCTGGTTCAGGGCGTCGTTCATGGTTGTAGGGCGTCAACAGGGAGGTCGTGGGTCAAACGGTGCAATCCGGCCTGCGGCCTTATTGCACCCTACGGGTTCAAATGCTTATCCGTGTCGGGTCCAGGCTCTTGCCGTTGGCGTCGGACAGCTGGGAGACGATGGCCTCCTGCAGCCGTAGACAGAGCTCGGGGTCAGAGAGCGGCTGGTTGTTGGCATCGGTGACGAAGAACACGTCTTCCACCCGCTCGCCGAGGGTGGCGATCTTGGCGTTCTGCAGCGACAGGTCGAACTCCAGGAAGATGCGCCCGATGCGCGCCAGCAGGCCGGGGCGGTCGGGGGCGATCAGTTCGAGGATGGTCACCGGGCGCTGGGCATCATTGGAGATGGTCACCTGCGGCGGGAAGGCGAAGTGCTTGAGCTGGCGTGGTACGCGGCGCTGGATGATGGCCGGGTACTCGTCCGGGTTCTTCAGGGCGTCGATCAGGCCTTCGCGGATCTCGCGGATGCGCGCCGGGTTTTCGCCGATCCGTCCGCCGTCGGCATCGAGCACGATGTAGGTGTCGAGGGTGAACTGGCTGGTGGAGGTGATGATCCGCGCGTCGTGGATGTTCAGGTTCAGCTGTGACATGGCGGCCACGGTCACGGCGAAGAAGTCGTGCTGGTCCGGCGCGTAGATGAAGATCTGGGTGGCGCCCTCGAACTCGCGCTGGGCGGTTTCCTTGATCAGCACCAGCGGGTCGTTGCCGGCCGGGTGCTGGAGGATCGCCTCGGTGTGCCAGGCCACATCGTTGGCGGTGTGGCGCAGGAAGTAGTCGTCGCCCAACTGGCTCCAGAGCTGCTCGGCTTCGTCCTGGTCGATGCCGTTGCGGACCAGGATGTCGATGGCGGCGGTTTGCGTCTGGCGAATCTGCTCTTCGCGGTCCAGCGGGTTTTCCAGGCCGCGGCGCAGGGCGCGCTTGGTCTCGGTGTAGAGCTGGCGCAGCAGGCTGGCGCGCCAGGAGTTCCACAGGCTCGGGTTGGTGGCGTTGATGTCGGCCACGGTGAGCACGTAGAGGTAGTCCAGCCGGGTCTGGTCGCCCACCAGACGGGCGAAGTCGTAGATCACCTGCGGGTCGGAGAGGTCCTTGCGCTGGGCGGTGGTGGACATCACCAGGTGGTGCTGCACCAGCCAGGCCACCAGGCGCGAGTCCCATACCGGCAACTGGTGGCGGGCGCAGAAGATTTCCGCGTCCACGGCACCCAGTTCGGAGTGGTCGCCGCCACGGCCCTTGCCGATGTCGTGATAGAGGCCGGCGAGGTAGATCAGCTCCGGCTTGGGCAGCTTGTCGATGAGCTTGCTGGCCAGGGGGAATTTCTCCGCCAGTTCCGGCCACTTCAGCTTGCGCAGGTGCTTGATCAGGTTGAGGGTGTGGGCGTCCACCGTATAGATGTGGAAGAGGTCGTGCTGCATCTGCCCGATGATCTGGCCGAACTCCGGCAGGTACAGGCCGAGGATGCCGTAGCGGTTCATGCGCCGCAGGTTGCGGTGGATGCCCTGGGTGGACTTGAACAGCTCGATGAACAGGCTGGTGTTGCGGATGTCCTTGCGGAAATCGTCGTCGATCAGGTGACGGCTGTCCCGCAGCAGGCGAATGGTGTCCGCGCGCACGCCCTTGATCTCCGGGTGCTGGGCCATCAGCACGAAGATTTCCAGCATGGCGAAGGGGGTGCGCTTGAAAACGTTCGGGTGGGTCACCTCGATATAGCCGTCGCGCAGCTGGAAGCGGCTGTTCAACGGCTGCGCCTGACCGGTCTCGCCAGCGCGCAGGATGACTTCCTCGAAGTGCTGGTTGATCAGGTCGCTGAGTTCGGAAACCCCCATCACCACCCGGTAGTACTTCTGCATGAAGCGTTCGATGCCGAGCTTGCCGTCGCCGTCCTCGAAGCCGAGGAGGGAGGCGATCTTGCGCTGGTGATCGAACAGCAGGCGGTCTTCGGCGCGTCCGGCCAGCATGTGCAGGGCGTAGCGCACCTTCCAGAGGAATTCCTGGCTGGAGGCCAGCATGCTGCACTCGCTTTCCATCAGGAAGCCCTGCTGCACCAGACCGTGCAGGTTGAGGCTGCCGAACTGGCGGCGGGCGACCCAGAGGATGGTCTGGATATCGCGCAGGCCGCCGGGGGAACCCTTCACGTTGGGTTCCAGGTTGTATTCGGTGTCGTTGTACTTGGCGTGGCGCGCCTTCTGCTCATTGCGCTTGGCGAGGAAGAAGTGCTTGCTCGGCCACATCTGCTCGGGGCTGGTGACCTCCAGCATGCGCTGGCGCAGATGCTCGGGGCCGGCGATGGTGCGGCTTTCCATCAGGTTGGTGACCACCGTCAGGTCGGCCTGCGCCTCTTCGGCGCATTCGGCCACCGAGCGCACGCTCTGGCCCACTTCCAGGCCGATGTCCCAGAGCAGGGTGAGGAAGCCTTCGATGGGTTCGCGGAAAACTTCGTGGTCGGCGCTGTCCAGCAGGATCAGCAGGTCGATATCGGAGAAGGGGTGCAGCTCGCCGCGTCCGTAGCCGCCCACGGCCAGCAGGGCGATGTCGGCGTCCTCGCTCCAGCCGAAGCGCCCCCACGCCGCCCGCAGGATCTGGTCGACGAACCAGGCACGGTCTTCCACCAGGCGACGGATGTCGCGGCCGCTGGCGAAACGGTTGTCGAGTACCTCGCGGGCCTGGCGAATGGCTTTCTTGAAGGCAGCGATGGGGCTGGACTTCAAGGCCAGTTCCGCCTGGAACTGCCCGCGGTCGAACAACTCGGGATCCACCTGCGGCATGGGGCGGCGTTCCTTATATAAGGTGGGTGATCAGGGCGAGGTGCGCGACAGCGTGTCGTCGCTTCGCAAGGTCAGGATTTCATAGCCGTCGGCGGTCACCAGGACGGTGTGCTCCCACTGGGCGGAAAGCTTGCGGTCCTTGGTGATGGCGGTCCAGCCGTCGCCCAGCAGGCGGGTTTCCGGGCGGCCCTGGTTGATCATCGGCTCGATGGTGAAGGTCATGCCTTCCTTGAGCTCCATGCCGGTGCCGGCGCGGCCGTAGTGCAGGACCTGGGGCTCTTCGTGGAACACGGCGCCGATGCCATGGCCGCAGTATTCACGGACTACCGAATAGCCCAGTTTCTCGGCGTGCTTCTGGATCACTTCGCCGATATCGCCCAGGCGCGCGCCCGGCTTCACCAGCTGGATGCCCTTGTACATGCACTCCTGGGTCACGCGGCAGAGCTTGTCGGCCCACTCCGGTGCCTTGCCCACCAGGAACATCTTGCTGGTGTCGCCGTGGTAGCCGTCCTTGATGACGGTGACGTCGATGTTGACGATGTCGCCATCCTTCAGCGGCTTCTCGTTGGGGATGCCGTGGCACACCACGTGGTTGACCGAGGTGCAGATCGATTTGGGGAACCCCTTGTAGTTCAGGGGCGCGGGGATGGCGTGCTGCACGTTGACGATGTAGTCATGGCAGATGCGGTCCAGTTCCTCGGTAGTCACGCCGGGTTTGACATGCTCGCCGATCATCTCCAGCACTTCGGCGGCCAGGCGGCCGGCAACGCGCATTTTCTCGATTTCTGCGGGCGTCTTGATGGTGACGGTCATATTGGCTCTCGGGCGCAAACGGAAAAGGCTTGATATTAACAGCTTCAAGCCGCAAGCCATAAGCGTCAGGGAGGAAAGCACCTGATTTGAGGCGTATCGTTGCAGTAGCTCTGCCCAGCTTTTTGTGCTATAAAACGCGCCGCTTTACGGGCGTGCTGTCCGGAAGCTTTTAACCCACACACGTATCGACACGATCTCCTGGGTGCCCGAAAGGGTTGGATATTGGGATACGTGGAGGCCTAACCCGACTTATCGAGGAATAGAAATGTCCCAAGTCAACATGCGCGATATGCTGAAGGCCGGTGTGCACTTCGGCCACCAGACCCGTTACTGGAACCCGAAAATGGGCAAGTACATTTTCGGCGCGCGTAACAAGATTCACATCATCAACCTTGAAAAAACCCTGCCGATGTTCAACGACGCCCTGAGCTTCGTTGAGAAACTGGCTGCTGGCAAAAACAAGGTTCTGTTCGTCGGCACCAAGCGTTCCGCTGGCAAGATCGTTCGTGAAGAAGCTGCTCGTTGCGGCTCCCCGTACGTCGATCACCGCTGGCTCGGCGGCATGCTGACCAACTACAAGACCATCCGTCAGTCCATCAAGCGCCTGCGCGAGCTGGAAACCCAGTCCCAGGACGGCACCTTCGCCAAGCTGACCAAGAAAGAAGCCCTGATGCGCAGCCGCGACCTCGAGAAGCTCGAGCGCAGCCTGGGCGGTATCAAGGACATGGGCGGCCTGCCGGACGCTCTGTTCGTGATCGACGTTGACCACGAGCGCATCGCCATCACCGAAGCCAACAAGCTGGGCATCCCGGTTATCGGCGTTGTCGATACCAACAGCAGCCCTGAAGGCGTTGATTACGTCATCCCGGGCAACGACGACGCCATCCGCGCCGTTCAGCTGTACCTCTCCAGCGTTGCTGATGCTGTAATCCGCGGCCGTCAGAATGCCGTTGGCGGTCCTGACGAGTTCGTCGAAGAAGCTGCTTCCGAGGCCGCAGAAGGCTGAGTTGACAGCCGTCTAGCGTTACCCGGTGCGCAAGAAGGGGGCTAGGCCCCCTTTTTGCCACCTCCGAATTGTGAATGCCCGGTTTCCGGGCTGAATGGTTGAAAACCTATTCAAGAGGATTGCGACATGGCAGAGATTACTGCAGCCCTGGTTAAAGAACTGCGCGAGCGTACCGGCCTGGGCATGATGGATTGCAAGAAGGCCCTGACCGCCGCTGAAGGCGACATCGAGAAGGCCATCGACGACATGCGCGCCGCTGGCGCCATCAAGGCTGCCAAGAAGGCCGGCAACATCGCTGCCGAAGGTGCCATCGCTGTCAAAGTGGCTGACGACAACAAGGTTGCCGTCATCATCGAAGTCAACTCCCAGACCGACTTCCTGGCTCTGCAGGACGACTTCAAAGGCTTCGTTGCTGCTTCCCTGGAACAGGCTTTCAACGAGAAGCTGACCGACGCCGCTCCGCTGGTTGAATCCCGCGAAGAAGCTCGTCTGGCCCTGGTTTCCAAGACTGGCGAGAACGTCAACATCCGTCGTCTGACCCGCGTTGAAGGCGACGTGGTTGGTGCCTACCTGCACGGCCACCGCATCGGCGTAGTCGTGAGCCTGAAGGGCGGCACTCCGGAGCTGGCCAAGGACATCGCCATGCACGTGGCTGCCAGCAACCCGCAGTTCCTGAACCCGAGCCAGGTTTCCGAAGAAGCCGTTGCCAAGGAAAAGGAAATCTTCCTGGCCCTGAACGCCGACAAGATCGCCGGCAAGCCGGAAAACATCGTCGAGAACATGGTCAAGGGCCGTATCGCCAAGTTCCTGGCCGAAGCCAGCCTGGTCGAGCAGCCTTTCGTCAAGGATCCGGAAGTCAAGGTCGGTGACCTGGCCAAGAAGGCTGGCGCCGAAATCGTTTCCTTCGTTCGTTACGAAGTAGGCGAAGGCATCGAGAAAGTCGAAGTCGACTTCGCTGCCGAAGTAGCTGCCCAGGTCGCTGCTACCAAGCAATAAGACGGCTTCGGCTGTCGCCCCGCAAGAGGCTGCCCGCTCACGCGTGCGGCCTCTTCGTCAAACTGGGGAACCATTTCGGGGCGGTTCCAGCGGCGGACCCGGTAGCCGGGCACCAAACGCCGTTTGCGTAGTCTCACGACTCGCCAGTACACCGGGCCTTGAGGCCCATGAATTCAATAGCGCCGCAGGAGAGATACGCAATGGCTCAGCAGGTGAGTGGCCGCCAACCTCGCTACAAACGCATTCTGCTCAAACTCAGCGGTGAGGCCCTGATGGGCTCCGAGGAGTTCGGTATCGATCCGAAGGTCCTCGATCGTATGGCGCTGGAAATCGGCCAACTGGTCGGTATCGGCGTCCAGGTCGGTCTGGTGATCGGCGGCGGCAACCTGTTCCGTGGTGCGGCCCTGAGCGCCGCCGGCATGGATCGGGTGACCGGCGACCACATGGGCATGCTTGCCACCGTGATGAACGCGCTGGCCATGCGCGATGCGCTGGAGCGTTCCAACATCCCCGCCATCGTGATGTCGGCCATTTCCATGGTTGGCGTGACCGACCACTACGACCGCCGCAAGGCCATGCGCCACCTGAGTTCCGGCGAAGTGGTGATCTTCTCTGCCGGCACCGGCAACCCGTTCTTCACCACCGATTCGGCCGCCTGCCTGCGCGCTATCGAAGTGGATGCGGACGTGGTGCTGAAAGCCACCAAGGTCGATGGCGTGTACACTGCCGACCCGTTCAAGGACCCCAATGCCGAGAAGTTCGAGCGCCTGACCTATGACGAGGTGCTGGATCGCAAGCTGGGCGTCATGGACCTCACGGCCATCTGTCTGTGCCGTGATCAGAAGATGCCGCTGCGGGTCTTCAATATGAATAAACCGGGTGCCCTGCTGAACATCGTGGTCGGCGGCGCCGAAGGAACCCTGATCGAGGAGGGCGAACAGTGATCAACGAGATCAAGCAAGAAGCGCAGGAGCGCATGAAGAAAACCCTGGAATCGCTGGATCATGCTTTCGCCAAGATCCGCACCGGGCGTGCGCACCCGAGCATCCTGGACAGCGTCATGGTCTCCTACTACGGCGCTGATACTCCGTTGCGCCAGGTGGCCAACGTGATAGCCGAGGACTCCCGTACCCTGGCCCTGACCGTGTTCGACAAGAGCATGATCCAGGCTGTGGAGAAGGCCATCATGACCTCCGACCTGGGCCTGAACCCGGCTACCGCCGGCACCACGATTCGTGTGCCGATGCCCGCCCTGACCGAGGAAACCCGCAAGGGCTACACCAAGCAGGCGCGTGCCGAAGCCGAAAACGCCCGTGTTGCCGTGCGCAACATCCGTCGTGACGCCCTGGCGCAACTGAAGGACCTGGTCAAGGAAAAGGAAATCAGCGAAGACGAGGAGCGCCGCGCCGCTGATGACGTCCAGAAGCTGACCGACAAGTTCGTAGGCGAAGTCGACAAGGCTCTGGAAACCAAAGAAAAAGACCTGATGGCCGTTTGACGTCCGGTATCGCCATGGACAAGAACCAGCAAGGCGCGAACCCCGCGGTGCCACGGCATGTGGCGATTATCATGGACGGTAACAACCGTTGGGCGAAGAAGCGCCTGCTGCCTGGCGTCGCCGGTCACAAGGCCGGCGTGGACGCGGTCCGGGCGGTGATCGAGGTGTGTGCCGAGGCCGGTGTCGAGGTGCTCACCCTGTTCGCCTTCTCCAGTGAGAACTGGCAGCGTCCGGCCGACGAGGTCAGTGCCCTGATGGAGCTGTTCCTGGGGGCGCTGCGCCGTGAGGCTCGGCGTCTGGACCAGAACGACATCCGCCTGCGCATCATTGGCGACCGCTCGCGCTTCCATCCGGAGCTGCAGGCCGCCATGCGCGAGGCTGAGCAGCTGACTTCTACCCATCAGAAGTTCGTCCTCCAGGTTGCCGCCAACTACGGCGGTCAGTGGGACATCACCCAGGCCGCACAGCGCCTGGCGCGTGAGGTCCAGGCTGGTCACCTGCAGGTCGACGATATTTCTCCGCAGCTGCTGCAAAGCTGCCTGGTCACCGGCGACCTGCCGTTGCCCGACCTGTGCATTCGCACCGGTGGCGAGCATCGCATCAGCAACTTCCTGCTTTGGCAGATCGCCTATGCCGAGCTGTATTTCTCCGATCTCTTCTGGCCTGACTTCAAGCACGAAGCCATGCGCAAGGCGCTGGCTGACTTCGCCAAGCGCCAGCGTCGCTTCGGCAAGACAAGCGAGCAGCTAGAAGCCGAGGCCCGAGCCAAATGCTGAAACAACGCGTCATCACCGCCCTGGTGTTGCTGCCCATCGCCCTAGCGGGCTTCTTCTGGCTGGACGGTGGCGCCTTCGCCCTGTTCATCGGTGCCGTGGTGAGCCTCGGCGGCTGGGAATGGGCGCGCCTGGCGGGCTTTTCCTCGCAGCCGCTGCGCGTCGCCTACGGCCTGCTCGTGGCGGCACTGCTCTACGGGCTCTACCTTGCGCCCGCACTGGCACCGCTGGTCCTGGTGCTCGGCGTGCTCTGGTGGGGCGCGGCGACCATCCTCGTGCTGGGCTATCCCGAAACGAGCCGCTATTGGGGTGGTACGCCGGGCAAGCTGGTCATCGGCCTGCTGATCCTGCTGCCGGCCTGGCAGGGCTTGGTCCTGTTCAAGCAATGGCCTCTGGCCAATTGGCTGATTCTCGCCGTGATGGTACTGGTCTGGGCTGCCGACATTGGCGCCTACTTCTCCGGCAAGGCATTCGGCAAGCGCAAGCTGGCGCCGAACGTCAGCCCCGGAAAGAGCTGGGAAGGGCTGATAGGCGGTCTGCTGGCCAGTCTGCTGATCACCGTGGGTGTCGGTTTCTACCGTGGTTGGGTGGGTTCCGAGCTTGCGCTGGCCTTGGCCGGTGCGGCGCTGGTGGTCCTGATCTCCGTGGTGGGCGACCTGACCGAAAGCATGTTCAAGCGCCAGTCCGGCATCAAGGACAGCAGTAACCTGCTGCCGGGCCATGGTGGTGTGCTGGATCGCATCGACAGCCTGACCGCGGCCATCCCGCTGTTCGCCGCGTTGCTCTGGGCTGCCGGCTGGGGTGCCCTGTGAGCCAGCCGCAACGCATTACCGTGCTGGGGGCTACCGGCTCCATCGGCCTCAGCACCCTGGATGTCGTCGCTCGTCATCCTGATCGTTATCAGGCCTTCGCCCTCAGCGGCTTCAGCCGGCTGAGCGAGTTGGAGGCCCTGTGCCTGCGCCATCGCCCCGAATTCGCCGTGGTGCCGGATGCCGACTCCGCCCGTCACCTGCAGGGCGGTCTGCTGGCGGCCGGGCTTCAGACGCGTGTACTGGTGGGTGAGGAGGGGCTTTGCGAAATCGCCGCCCATCCGCAGGTCGATGCGGTAATGGCCGCTATCGTGGGTGCCGCAGGCCTCAAGCCGACCCTGGCAGCGGTCGAGGCGGGAAAACGCGTCCTGCTGGCCAACAAGGAGGCGCTGGTGATGTCCGGCGCCCTGTTCATGCAGGCTGTGCGCAAGAGCGGTGCGGTGTTGCTGCCGATCGACAGCGAACACAACGCGATTTTCCAATGTCTGCCCCGGGATTATTCCCGTGGACTGGCACCCGTCGGCGTGCGCCGTATCCTCCTGACCGCTTCTGGCGGCCCGTTTCGTGAGATGCCGCTGGAGCAGTTGCCTGACGTTTCGCCTGAGCAGGCCTGTGCGCATCCCAACTGGTCCATGGGGCGCAAGATCTCCGTGGATTCGGCCAGCATGATGAACAAGGGGCTGGAGCTGATCGAGGCCTGCTGGCTGTTCGACGCGCGCCCGACCCAGGTGGAAGTGGTGATCCACCCGCAGAGCGTGATCCATTCGCTGGTGGACTACGTGGACGGTTCGGTACTGGCCCAGCTCGGTAATCCGGACATGCGCACCCCCATCGCCCACGCACTGGCCTGGCCGGAGCGCATCGATTCCGGCGTTTCGCCGCTGGACCTGTTCGCCGTGGCCCGCCTGGACTTCCAGGCCCCGGATGAAGGGCGCTTCCCCTGCTTGCGCCTGGCTCGACAGGCGGCAGAGGAGGGCGGCAGCGCCCCGGCGATGCTCAACGCCGCGAACGAGGTGGCCGTTGCGGCCTTCCTGGATAGACGCATCCGCTTCACCGAGATCGCGAGTATCATCGACGAAGTGCTGAACCGCGAAGCGGCGAGTGCGGTCGAAACGCTGGATTCCGTGCTGCAAGCGGACGCCCGAGCCCGGGCCGCGGCGCGGCAGTGGTTGGTCCGTCAAGGGCGCTAGCGGCCGGCCTTCAGTGGTCGCTTGCTCCGGAGGAAACCGATGAGCGCTGTGTACATGATTCTTGGCACCCTGATTGCTCTCGGGGTGCTGGTGACCTTCCACGAGTTCGGTCACTTCTGGGTGGCCCGACGGTGCGGGGTCAAGGTCCTGCGTTTCTCCGTCGGCTTCGGCATGCCGCTGTTCCGTTGGCATGATCGCCACGGCACGGAGTTCGTCGTAGCCGCCATTCCCCTTGGCGGCTACGTGAAAATGCTGGACGAGCGCGAGGCCGAAGTGCCCGCGGAACTGCTCGGACAGTCCTTCAATCGCAAGTCGGTGGGGCAGCGCATCGCCATTGTCGCGGCCGGTCCCATCGCCAACTTCCTTCTTGCGCTGCTGTTCTTCTGGGTGCTGGCGATGCTCGGCAGCCAGCAGGTCAAGCCGGTCATCGGCAGCATCGCTCCCGACAGCATCGCTGCCCGCGCCGGCCTCGAGGCCGGCGAAGAAATCGTTTCGGTCGATGGCAAGGCGGTCAATGGCTGGTCCCAGGTCAACCTGCAGTTGATCCGCCGCCTGGGCGAATCCGGGGCCTTGCAAGTGGGCGTTCGCGAGGCTGGCGCCACCACCGAAGAACGCCGTGAGCTGCAACTGAGCGCCTGGCTCAAAGGTGTGGAAGAGCCTGATCCGATTGGCGCCCTGGGCATTACCCCCTGGCGCCCGGCTATCCCGCCGGTACTCGATGAACTGGACCCGAAAGGCCCGGCCCAGGCCGCCGGCCTCAAGGTTGGCGACCGTCTGCTGGCCCTGGATGGCCAGCCGCTGGACGACTGGCAGCAACTGGTAGAGCGCGTGCGCAAGCGTCCCGCCGAGCGCATCACCCTCAGTGTCGAGACTCAGGGGCAGGCACGTGACGTCCAGGTGACCCTGGCTTCCCGTGGCGAGGGCGAGGCGCGCAGCGGCTACCTCGGCGCCGGCGTGAAAGGTGTCGACTGGCCGGCGGAAATGCTCCGGGAAGTCAGTTTCGGTCCGCTCGATGCGGTGACCGAAGCAGCGGCCAGGACCTGGTCCATGAGCCTGCTAACTCTGGATTCCCTAAAGAAAATGTTGCTTGGCGAGCTCTCGGTAAAAAACTTGAGCGGGCCGATAACCATTGCTAAAGTGGCGGGCGCTTCGGCCCAGTCCGGGGTGGGGGATTTTCTCAATTTCCTCGCCTATCTGAGCATAAGCCTGGGGGTTCTCAATCTGTTGCCAATTCCCGTCCTTGATGGGGGGCACCTGCTGTTCTATCTGATCGAATTGGCGCGAGGTCGTCCATTGTCAGAGCGGGTGCAGGCTTGGGGGGTGCAGATCGGTATCAGTCTGGTCGTAGGGGTGATGTTGCTCGCCCTGGTAAACGATCTGAGCCGTCTGTAACGAGTCACTGATTTTCGAGTCTGCCGCCTTGCGCGGCAGATTCTTTATTACCGGTTGGAATAAAAAAGGACTTCATGAAACGCCTGCTGCTACCTGCGGTGCTTGCCGCACTCATGATCGCCGAGGTTCACGCCGAGTCCTTCAACATCTCCGACATTCGCGTCAACGGCCTGCAGCGGGTTTCCGCCGGCAGCGTGTTCGGCGCCCTGCCGCTCAACGTCGGCGACACTGCGGACGACCGTCGTCTGGTCGAAGCCACCCGCGCACTGTTCAAGACCGGTTTCTTCCAGGACATCCAACTGGGTCGCGATGGCGACGTCCTGGTTATCACCGTAGTCGAGCGTCCGTCGATCTCCAGCATCGAGATCGAGGGCAACAAGGCCATCAGCACCGAAGACCTGCTCAAGGGCCTCAAACAATCCGGCCTTTCCGAAGGCGAAATCTTCCAGCGCGCCACCCTCGAAGGCGTGCGTAACGAGCTGCAGCGCCAGTACGTGGCCCAGGGCCGCTATTCTGCCGAAATCGAAGCCGAAGTGATTCCGCAGCCGCGCAACCGCGTGGCCCTGAAGATCAAGATCAACGAAGGCTCGGTCGCAGCCATCCAGCACATCAACATCGTCGGCAATACCGTCTTCCCTGACGAAGACCTGATCGACCTGTTCGAGCTGAAGACCACCAACTGGCTGTCCTTCTTCAAGAACGACGACAAGTACGCCCGCGAAAAGCTCTCCGGTGACCTGGAGCGCCTGCGTTCCTATTACCTGGACCGCGGCTACATCAACATGGATATCTCCTCTACCCAGGTATCCATCACTCCGGACAAGAAGCACGTCTACATCACCGTCAACGTCGATGAAGGCGAGAAGTACACCGTTCGCGAAGTGAAGCTCTCCGGCGACCTCAAGGTGCCTGAGGATGAAGTGAAGAAGCTGCTGCTGGTACAGCAGGGCCAAGTGTTCTCGCGCAAGGTGATGACTACCACTTCCGAGCTGATCACCCGTCGCCTGGGTAACGAGGGTTACACCTTCGCCAACGTCAACGGCGTGCCGGAAGCCCACGACGAAGACAACACCGTTTCCATCACCTTCGTGGTGGATCCGGGCAAGCGCGCCTATGTCAACCGCATCAACTTCCGTGGCAACACCAAGACCGAAGACGAAGTGCTGCGCCGCGAAATGCGCCAGATGGAAGGCGGCTGGGCCTCGACCTACCTGATCGATCAGTCCAAGACCCGCCTGGAGCGTCTCGGCTTCTTCAAGGAAGTGAACGTCGAAACCCCGCAGGTGCCCGGCACCGACGACCAGGTCGACGTCAACTACACCGTGGAAGAGCAGCCGTCCGGCTCGATCACCGCGAGCGTGGGCTTCGCCCAGAGCGCGGGCCTGATCCTCGGCGGCTCCATCAGCCAGAACAACTTCCTGGGTACTGGTAACAAGGTCAGCATCGGCCTGACCCGTTCCGAATACCAGACCCGCTACAACTTCGGTTTCGTAGACCCCTACTGGACTCCGGATGGCGTGAGCCTGGGCTACAACGCCTTCTACCGCAGCACCGACTACGACGACCTCGATACCGACGTGTCCAGCTATGCCGTGGACAGCTACGGTGCCGGCGTCAGCATCGGCTACCCGATCAGCGAAACCGCGCGCCTGACCTACGGCCTGACCGTACAGCAGGACAAGATCAACACCGGTATCTACACCGTTGACGAGATCTTCGATTTCCTCGAGCAGGAAGGCGACAGCTACTTGAACTTCAAGGGCTCCATCGGCTGGTCCGAATCGACCCTGAACAAGGGCGTGCTGGCCACCCGTGGCCATTCCCAGAGCCTGGTGCTGGAAAGCACCATCCCGGGTAGCGACCTGTCGTTCTACAAGCTCGACTACCGTGGCCAGCTGTTCACTCCGCTGAGCCAGAGCACTGCTCTGCGCTGGCATACCGAACTGGGCTATGGCGACAGCTATGGTTCCACCTCCGAACTGCCGTTCTACGAGCACTACTTCGCCGGTGGCTTCAACTCCGTTCGTGGCTTCGAAGACAGCAGCCTCGGCCCGCGCAGTACGCCGAGTAAGGGGACTAACCCGGGCACCGCTTTAGACCCGGACCAGGACCCGCTGCCCTTCGGTGGTAACGTGCTGATCCAGGGTGGTGTGGAATTGCTGTTCCCAATGCCGTTCGTCAAGGACCAGCGTCAGTTGCGTACCGTGCTGTTCTGGGATGTGGGTAACGTGTTCGACACCAGTTGCTCGTCCACTGCGACCAACTGCAGCAGCATCAACGCCGGTGACCTGGCCAGCTCCGTGGGTGTGGGCCTGACCTGGATTACCGCGCTGGGGCCGCTGAGCTTCAGTCTGGGTATGCCTGTCAAGAAGCCGGACAATGCCGATACCCAGGTATTCCAGTTCTCTCTGGGCCAGACCTTCTAAGTATTATTTCAAGACAACAGTATGTGTTGCAGGAGTTGCATCGTGCGTAAGTTGACTCAATTCGTTCTGGTAGCCGCTGCCATGATGGCGACTCCGGCCTTCGCGGAAATGAAGATTGCGGTACTGAACTATCAGATGGCCCTGCTGGAATCCGACGCAGCCAAGAAATACGCCGTCGACGCCGAAAAGAAGTTCGGTCCCCAGCTGAACAAGCTGAAGACTCTGGAAAGCGACGCCAAGCGCATTCAGGACCGTCTGGTGAAAGATGGTGAGAAGATGCAGCAGGCCGAGCGTGAGCGTCTGGAGCTCGAGTTCAAACAGAAGGCCCGTGACTTCCAGTTCCAGTCCAAGGAGCTGAACGAAGCCAAGGCCGTTGCTGATCGCGACATGCTCAAGCAGCTCAAGCCGAAGCTGGACAAGGCTGTCGAAGAAGTCCTGAAGCAAGGCAGCTATGACCTGGTGCTGGAGCGTGGTGCTGTGGTTGACGTCAAGCCGCAGTACGACATCACCCGCCAAGTCATCGAGCGCATGAACCAGCAGCGCTGATGATGGCGGCCCCGGTCTTCACCCTCGGCCAACTGGCCGAACGTCTCGGCGCCACCCTGCGTGGCTCCGAGGACAAGGTTATCAGCGGCCTGGCCACCTTGCAGGAGGCCGGCCCTGGCCAGCTCACCTTCCTGGCCAACCCGCAATATCGCAAGTTCCTCGCCGATACCAAGGCCGCAGCGGTTCTGCTTACCGCAGCCGACGCCGAAGGCTTTGCTGGCGATGCCCTGGTCGTGGCCAATCCCTACCTGGCCTATGCCGAGCTTTCCCACCTGTTCGATCCCAAGCCCAAGGTGCAACCGGGTATTCATCCGACCGCCGTGGTCGCGGCCGATGCCAAGGTCGATCCGAGCGCCAGCGTTGGCGCCTACGTGGTGATCGACTCCGGCGCGCAGATCGGCGCCGGCGTGACCTTGAGTGCCCACTGCGTGGTTGGCGCCCGCACGGTCATCGGTGAAGGCGGCTGGCTGGCCCCGCGTGTGACCCTCTATCACGATGTGAAGATCGGCAAGCGCGTGGTGATCCAGTCTGGCGCCGTGATCGGCGGCGAGGGCTTCGGCTTTGCCAACGAGAAGGGTGTCTGGCAGAAGATCGCGCAGATCGGTGGCGTGACCCTGGGTGACGATGTTGAGGTCGGCGCCAACACCACCATCGACCGTGGCGCCCTCTCCGATACCCTGATCGGCAATGGCGTGAAGCTGGATAACCAGATCATGATCGCGCACAACGTGCAGGTCGGTGACAACACCGCCATGGCCGGCTGCGTCGGTATTTCCGGCAGCACCAAGATCGGCCGCAACTGCATGATCGCAGGCGGCGTGGGCATGGTTGGCCACATCGAAGTGTGCGACAACGTATTCGTCACCGGCATGACCATGGTGACGCGCAATATCACCGAGCCGGGAGCCTATTCCTCCGGTACCGCTATGCAGACCGCGGCGGATTGGAAGAAGAGTGCTGCCCGGATTCGCCAGTTGGACGACATGGCGCGTCGTCTGCAGCAACTGGAAAAACGCCTGGCGGCAGTGACCCCGGGCGGGGATGCTTCATCAGAAGCGTGATTCACGCAGCGCCGTGCGTCCCCAATCCTCTGAAAAGGCTCCAGGAACATGATGGACATCAACGAGATTCGCGAATATCTGCCGCACCGCTACCCTTTCCTTCTGGTGGATCGGGTGGTGGAACTGGATGTTGAAGGCAAGCGCATTCGCGCCTACAAGAATGTCAGCATCAACGAGCCCTTCTTCAACGGCCACTTCCCGCAGCACCCGATCATGCCTGGCGTGCTGATCATCGAAGCCATGGCTCAGGCGGCCGGCATCCTCGGCTTCAAGATGCTCGACGTGAAGCCCGCCGACGGCACCCTCTATTATTTCGTGGGCTCCGACAAGCTGCGCTTCCGCCAGCCGGTGCTGCCGGGTGATCAACTGATCCTCGATGCGAAGTTCGTCAGCGTCAAACGCGGTATCTGGAAGTTCGACTGCCACGCCAGCGTCGATGGCAAGGAAGTCTGCTCGGCAGAGATCATCTGTGCGGAACGCAAGCTATGAGTTTGATTGACCCTCGCGCCATTATCGATCCGACAGCCCGGCTGGCGGATGGAGTTCAGGTCGGCCCCTGGTCGATCATTGGACCTGATGTGGAAATTGGCGAGGGGACCGTGGTCGGACCTCATGTGGTCATCAAGGGACCGACCCGCATCGGCAAGCACAACCGCATCTACCAGTTTTCTTCGGTGGGCGAAGACACGCCTGACCTGAAGTACAAGGGTGAACCCACCCGCCTGGTGATCGGTGACCACAATGTGATCCGCGAAGGCGTGACCATCCACCGTGGCACTGTGCAAGACCGCTCTGAAACCACCATTGGCGACCACAATCTGCTGATGGCCTATGTGCATGTCGGCCATGACAGTGTCATCGCCAACAATTGCATTCTGGTGAACAACACCGCACTGGCTGGCCACGTGCATGTGGACGACTGGGCGATCCTCTCCGGCTATACCCTGGTCCACCAGTTCTGCCGTATCGGTGCCCACAGCTTTTCCGGCATGGGAACCGCCATCGGCAAGGACGTACCGGCTTACGTCACCGTATTCGGCAACCCGGCCGAGGCCCGCAGCATGAACTTCGAGGGCATGCGCCGTCGCGGTTTCAGTGCGGAGGCCATCGCGGCCCTGCGTCGTGCCTACAAGGTAGTCTATCGCCAGGGGCTGACCGTGGAGCAGGCGCTGGCCGAGCTGGCCGAATCCGCTGCCCAGTTCCCGGAAGTTGCCGTTTTCCGCGACTCTATCCAGTCCTCGACCCGCGGCATCACCCGCTGAGACCATGAATCGTCCTTTGCGCATCGCGCTGGTTGCCGGCGAGGCGTCCGGCGATATCCTCGGCTCTACCCTGATGCAGGCGCTCAAGGCGCGCCATCCCGATGTCCAGTTCATCGGCGTTGGCGGCCCGCGCATGCAGGCTGAAGGGCTGGAGTCCTATTTCCCGATGGAACGCCTGTCGGTCATGGGCCTGGTGGAGGTGCTTGGTCGCCTTCCAGAGCTGCTGCGTCGGCGCAAGCGGCTGATCCAGACCCTGATCGACGAGCGCCCTGACGTCTTCATCGGCATCGACGCACCGGACTTCAACCTCGGGGTCGAACTCAAGTTGCGCCGGGCCGGGATCAAGACCGTGCACTACGTCAGCCCGTCGGTCTGGGCCTGGCGGCAGAAGCGTGTGCTGAAGATCCGTGAAGGCTGCGACCTGATGCTCACGCTCTTCCCCTTCGAGGCGCGCTTCTATGAAGAGCACGGCGTACCGGTGCGCTTCGTCGGCCATCCACTGGCCGATGCCATTCCGCTGGAAGCGGATCGCGCGGCAGCGCGTGGGCTGCTCGACCTGCCCGAAGACTCCCCCGTGGTAGCGCTGCTGCCCGGAAGCCGGGGCGGCGAAGTCGGCAAGCTCGGGGCATTGTTCCTCGATGCCGCCGAGCGCCTGCGCTCGATCCGGCCCGGCATCCGTTTCGTCCTGCCTTGCGCAAGCCCGGAGCGGCGTGAACAGGTCGAGGCGATGGTGGCTGGCCGTGACCTACCCCTGAAACTGCTGGATGGGCGCTCCCATGAGGCCCTGGCAGCCTGCGACGCGGTGCTGATCGCTTCCGGCACCGCCACGCTGGAAGCGCTCCTTTACAAGCGTCCGATGGTGGTCGCCTACAAGGTGGCGCCGCTCACGTACCGAATCCTCAAGCGTCTGGTGAAGAGCCCCTACGTCTCCCTGCCGAACCTGTTGGCCCAGCGCCTGCTCGTGCCCGAGTTGTTGCAGGATGCCGCGACGCCGGAGGCCCTGGCACAGACCGTTTCGCCGCTGCTGGATGACGGCGAGGTGCAGACCCACGGCTTCGATGTCATTCACCGCTCCCTGCGCCAGGACGCGTCGCGGCAGGCGGCTGACGCCATCCTGCAACTGATTGGAGTGTCCTGATGCAACTCGGTCTGGATTTCAGCCTGGTGGAAGAACTGGTGGCCGGTGTCGACGAAGTCGGCCGCGGCCCGCTCTGTGGTCCGGTGGTGACGGCTGCAGTGATTCTCGATCCGGCGCGGCCGATCCTCGGTCTGAACGATTCGAAGAAGCTTTCCGAAGCGCGTCGTGATGCGCTGTTCGACGAAATTCGCGAGAAGGCCCTTGCCTGGTGCATCGCCCGCGCCGAGGTGGAAGAGATCGACCAACTGAACATCCTGCACGCCACCATGCTGGCGATGCAGCGTGCGGTGGAAGGGCTCAGCGTGACGCCGAAGCTGGCGCTCATCGACGGCAACCGCTGCCCCAAGCTCAAGGTGCCCAGCGCTCCGGTGGTCAAGGGCGATAGCCAGGTACCGGCCATCGCCGCGGCTTCCATCCTGGCCAAGGTCAGCCGCGATCGGGAAATGGCCGAGCTGGATGCGACCTACCCCGGTTATGGCATCGCCGGGCACAAGGGTTATCCCACCGCTGTCCACCTGGAGGCCCTGCGCCGTCTGGGGCCGACCCCCATTCACCGCCGCTCCTTCGGCCCGGTCAGGGAGCTGATCGAAGGCAGTCGCTGAGGCCCTGTGTCGCTCCTGTCCGCGACCTTGCCCCAAGCCTGTAGCTTTGTCCGAGGGCCCGGTACAATCCGGGCCTTGTCGTTTTCGCGTTTTGCATAGGACTTCCATGACCGCTTCCTTCGTCCATCTGCGTCTGCATTCCGAATACTCCCTGGTAGACGGCCTGGTGCGGGTCAAGCCGCTGGTCAAGGCCGTGGCGGGAGCGGGCATGCCGGCGGTGGCGATCACCGACCAGAGCAACATGTGCTCGCTGGTGAAGTTCTACAAGGCCGCCATGGGTGGCGGCATCAAGCCCATCTGCGGCGCCGATATCTGGCTCGACAGCCCTGTCGAGGACGGCCCCCTCAGCCGCATGACCCTCCTGGTGATGAATGCCAAGGGCTATCGCAACCTCACCGAACTGGTTTCCCGTGGCTGGTCCGAAGGTCAGAGCAACGGCCTGGTGATCATCCAGCGCGACTGGGTGAAGGAGGCCGCCGAAGGCCTGATCGCCCTGTCTGGCGCCAAGGAAGGGGAGATCGGCATGGCCCTGCTCAACGGTGACCAGGCCGGCGCCGAAGCCCTGTTGGCCGAGTGGCAGTCCGTGTTCCCCGACCGTTTCTACCTGGAGCTTCAGCGTACCGCGCGGGTCAACGACGAGGAGCACGTGCATGCGGCCGTCGCCCTGGCCGATCGTTGCGGCGCACCACTGGTGGCCACCAACGACGTGCGCTTCATCAAGCCCGACGACTTCGAGGCACACGAAACGCGCGTGTGCATCGGGGAGGGCCGGGTCCTGGATGACCCTCGTCGCCCGCGCAACTTCTCCGATCAGCAGTACCTCAAGTCCCCAGCGGAGATGGCCGAGCTGTTCGCCGACATCCCCGAGGCCCTGGAAAACACCGTCGAGATCGCCAAGCGCTGCAACATCGAGGTCCAACTGGGCAAGCACTTCCTGCCCGACTTCCCCACGCCCAACGGCATGAGCATCGACGACTACCTGCGTCATGCCTCCTTCGAAGGGCTGGAAGAGCGCCTGGCCGTGCTCTTGCCGAAGGACTCCACGCCTGACTACGAAGAGAAGCGGCAGGTCTACATCGACCGCCTGGAATTCGAACTGGGCACCATCATCCAGATGGGCTTCCCCGGCTACTTCCTGATCGTTGCGGACTTCATCCAGTGGGCCAAGAACAATGGCGTGCCGGTAGGGCCGGGCCGTGGCTCGGGTGCCGGATCGCTGGTGGCCTACGTGCTGAAGATCACCGACCTCGACCCGCTGGCCTATGACCTGCTGTTCGAGCGATTCCTCAACCCCGAACGCGTTTCCATGCCTGACTTCGACGTCGACTTCTGCATGGACGGCCGCGACCGGGTGATCGACTACGTGGCCGACAAGTACGGGCGCAATGCGGTGAGCCAGATCATCACCTTCGGCTCCATGGCAGCCAAGGCGGTGGTGCGCGACGTGGCCCGGGTGCAGGGCAAGTCCTATGGCCTGGCCGATCGCCTGTCGAAGATGATCCCTTTCGAAGTCGGCATGACCCTGGAGGCGGCCTACAACCAGGAAGAGGTGCTGCGCGACTTCCTCAAGACCGACGAGGAAGCCCAGGAAATCTGGGACATGGCCCTGAAACTGGAAGGCATCACCCGCGGTACCGGCAAGCACGCCGGTGGCGTGGTGATCGCACCGACCAAGCTGACCGACTTCTCGCCGATTGCCTGTGACGAAGAGGGCGCCGGCCTGGTGACCCAGTTCGACAAGGACGACGTGGAGGCCGCTGGCCTGGTGAAGTTCGACTTCCTCGGCCTGCGTACCCTGACGATCATCAAGTGGGCCATGGAGATGATCAACCGCGAGCAGGAGAAGCTGGGCAAGCCCCTGGTCGATATCGATCGCATCCCCCTGGATGACAAGAAAACCTACGACATGCTGCAGAAGGCGGAGACCACCGCGGTCTTCCAGCTCGAATCCCGCGGCATGAAGGAATTGATCAAGAAGCTCAAGCCGGACTGCCTGGAAGACATGATCGCTCTGGTGGCGCTGTTCCGCCCGGGCCCGCTGCAGTCGGGCATGGTGGACGACTTCATCAACCGCAAGCACGGTCGCGCGGAGCTTTCCTACCCGCACCCGGATTACCAGTACGCAGGCCTCGAGCCCGTGCTCAAGCCCACCTACGGCATCATCCTGTATCAGGAACAGGTGATGCAGATCGCCCAGGTGATGGCGGGCTACACCCTCGGCGGCGCCGACATGCTGCGTCGCGCCATGGGTAAGAAGAAGCCCGAGGAAATGGCCAAGCAGCGGGGCGGCTTCATCGAAGGTTGCTCCAACAACGGCATCGACCCCAACCTCTCGGGCAACATCTTCGACCTGGTGGAAAAGTTCGCCGGTTACGGCTTCAACAAATCCCACTCGGCCGCCTACGGCTGGGTTTCCTACCAGACCGCCTGGCTCAAGGCGCACTTCCCGGCGCCCTTCATGGCCGCGGTACTCACCGCGGATATGCACAACACCGACAAGGTGGTGACGCTGATCGAAGAATGCCGGCACATGAAGCTGCGCATCGTCGCGCCGGACGTGAACAACTCCGAGTACCGCTTCACCGTCGACGATGACGGCCAGATCGTCTACGGCCTGGGCGCCATCAAGGGCGTGGGTGAAGGGCCGGTGGAAGCCATCACCGAGTGCCGTGCCGAAGGCGGACCCTTCAAGGACCTGTTCGACTTCTGCAACCGCGTCGACCTCAAGCGCATCAACAAGCGCACCCTGGAAGCCCTGATTCGTTGCGGTGCGCTGGATCGCCTCGGTCCGTTCTTCAGCAACGAGCCCAAGGCCTACCAGGCGGGTATCGACACCAACCGCGCGGTGCTGCTGGCCGCCATGGAAGAAGCCATCCAGGCCGCAGAGCAGACTGCTCGCAGCCATGACAGCGGCCATATGGACCTCTTCGGCGGCCTGTTCGCCGAGCCGGAGGCGGATGTCTACGCCAATCACCGCCGGGCCAAGGAAATGTCCCTCAAGGAGCGCCTGAAGGGTGAGAAGGACACCTTGGGCCTGTACCTCACCGGCCACCCGATCGACGAATACGAGGGCGAGGTCCGTCGCTTCGCCCGCCAGCGCATCGTCGAGCTGAAGCCGGCGCGGGACACCCAGATCATCGCCGGCCTGATCGTCAACCTGCGGGTGATGAAGAACAAGAAGGGCGACAAGATGGGCTTCATTACCCTCGACGACCGTTCCGGCCGTATCGAAGCCTCGCTCTTCGCCGATGCCTTCAACGCTGCCAGCGGCCTGCTGCAGACCGACGCCATGGTGGTGGTGGAAGGGGAGGTGAGCCACGACGACTTCTCCGGTGGCCTGCGCCTGCGCGCCAAGCGCGTGCTGAGCCTGGAGGAAGCCCGCACCGGCCTGGCGGAAAGCCTTCGCATGAAGGTCGATTTCAGCGCCCTGCAAGGCGATCGCCTGCGCTGGCTGGCGGAGCTGTGCGGCCGCCATCGCGGCTCCTGCCCGCTGACCCTGGACTACAGCGGCAATGACGCGAAGGCCCTGCTGCAGTTCGGCGATAACTGGCGAATCGCACCGGCCGACGCTTTGATTCAGGCATTGCGTGACCAGTTCGGGCGCGACAACGTCTTCCTGCACTACCGCTGATGCGAGCGTGATGGCACGCCCGCAACGGCCCGATTTCGATTTGATCTCGACCCGAACGCGCCCGATCCCTTAAGGTAGGGCGCCAAATGGAACCAGCCGCCTGGCCCCAAGCGCACGACGGAAGCCTATGAACCCGAACTTTCTGGATTTCGAACAGCCCATCGCCGATCTGCAAGCCAAGATCGAGGAGCTGCGTCTGGTCGGTAACGACAACGCCCTGAACATCACTGACGAGATCTCTCGCCTGCAGGAAAAGAGCAGCGCGCTCACCGAGAGCATCTTCGGCAACCTGTCCAGCTGGCAGATTGCCCAACTGGCACGCCACCCGCGCCGGCCCTACACCCTCGATTACATCGAGCACATCTTCACCGAGTTCGACGAACTGCACGGTGACCGTCACTTCTCCGATGACGCGGCCATCGTCGGCGGCATTGCCCGTCTGAACGATCAGCCGGTCATGGTCATCGGTCACCAGAAGGGCCGTGACGTACGCGAAAAGGTTCGCCGCAACTTCGGCATGCCGCGCCCCGAGGGTTATCGCAAGGCCTGCCGCCTGATGGAAATGGCCGAACGCTTCAAGATGCCGATCCTCACCTTCATCGATACCCCCGGTGCCTACCCGGGCATCGACGCCGAGGAGCGCGGCCAGAGCGAGGCCATCGCCTGGAACCTGCGTGTCATGGCTCGCCTGAAGACCCCGATTATCGCCACCGTGATCGGTGAAGGCGGTTCCGGCGGCGCCCTGGCCATTGGTGTTTGCGACCGCCTGAACATGCTGCAGTACTCCACCTACTCGGTGATTTCGCCGGAAGGCTGCGCCTCGATCCTGTGGAAAACCGCCGAGAAGGCACCGGATGCTGCTGAAGCCATGGGCATCACCGCCGAGCGTCTGAAAGGCCTGGGTATCGTCGACAAAGTGATCGCCGAGCCCCTGGGTGGCGCCCATCGCGATCCGGCCGCTGCCGCCGAGTCGATCCGCAACGAGCTCTCCGAGCAGCTGAAGACCCTGCAGAAGCTCAACAACGAGGATCTGCTGGCGCGTCGTTACGACCGTCTGATGAGCTACGGCGTAGCCTGACCCCACCAGAAGCTGTAAAGATCGGGCCCCGGCTTTATGCTTGGGGCCCGATTTTTTTTTGAGCCGCACCATGTCCCTCGAGTCCCGCCTTCTGACCGCTCTGGCTCCCTGGCGCCATGCGCCGGCCTGGCACGTCGCCTACTCCGGCGGGCTCGACTCCAGCGTGTTGCTTCATCTTCTGGTGCGTCTCGCCCGTCGCGAAGTCCTGCCACCGATTTCCGCCACCCACATCCATCATGGCTTGCAGCCTGCTGCTGACGCCTGGCCTCTGCATTGTCAGCGGGTCTGCGACGAACTGGGCGTGCCACTCAAGGTGGTGCGGGTAAAGGTCGACTCCGGACCCAGTCTGGAAAGGGCCGCCCGGGAGGCTCGGTACGCCGCCTTCAGTCGTCGGTTGGGAGCGGGCGACGTGCTGCTGAGCGCCCAGCATCGTGACGACCAGGCGGAAACACTGCTCTTCCGCCTGTTGCGCGGGGCGGGCGTGCGCGGCCTGGCGGGCATGCCGGAGAGCCGCGCTCTGGGGGCGGGCGTCCTGGTCAGGCCATTCCTGCAGTTTTCTCGCTCTGAGCTGGAGACCTTTGCCCGCGCCGAAGGCCTTGCCTGGGTGGAAGATCCGAGCAATGCCGACACGTCGCTCGCTCGAAACTTTCTCCGTCACGACGTCTTCCCGGTGTTGCAGGAGCGCTGGCCCAAGGCGGTAGAAAGCCTCGCGCGTAGCGCCGAGCACATGGCCGAGGCGGATAGCCTGCTGGGCGAGCTGGCACGGGCCGATCTCGACCAGGCGTCGGGCGTCAGCGAATTTCCCTGGCTGACCCTGCCGTCCCTGGAGCTGCAATCGCTCGCGTCCCTCTCGCCGGCCCGGCAGCGCAATGCACTGCGCTTCTGGCTGGCACCGCTGACCTCACTGCCCGACAGCGACCACTGGGCTGGGTGGGAAGATCTGCGGGACGCGGCGGTCGATGCGAGGCCGGTCTGGCGTCTGGCCGGTGGCGTGTTGCAGCGCGCCGACGGACGGTTGTGGTGGTTGTCCGGCGACTGGCTCGCCGCACCGGCTTCGAATCTCACCTGGCTCGACGTTAGTCAGCCGCTTGAACTGCCCGGCAATGGCTGGTTGGAAATCGAGGGGACGCCACCTGCCGGAATGCTCGAAGTCCGCTACCGCCAGGGCGGCGAGGTGATTACCGTCGCAGGGAGGGGGCGTCGTGATCTCAAGCGGCTGCTCAATGAATCCCGCGTGCCGGCTTTTGTCCGCGGCCGATTGCCGCTGCTGCTGGTGGACGGTGATCTGCAGGGCATCGCCAATCTTCCCGGCCTGGATGGTCCACCTGCGGGCAACTGGCGGCTACGTTGGACGCCACCGACGAATGACCAAGGTTTGAGCTGGTAGGGTCTTTCCGGTAGACTACGCTCCCGTCTTACATAGCTTCCGCTGACTCCTTCGGAATCGGCGGCTGCTGCTTTTGCAGTAGCGCCCAGTGGCGCTCCATGGTTGAAGGCCATAGCCCTTCATCGCTTTCCCCGGCGGCTTTCCGCCTAAACGCAGACTTCTAGGGTTTTTCATGACGCGCTACATCTTCGTCACGGGTGGTGTTGTTTCTTCTTTGGGGAAAGGCATCGCCTCGGCATCCTTGGCCGCCATTCTGGAAGCGCGGGGACTGAAGGTCACCATGCTCAAACTGGACCCGTACATCAACGTGGATCCGGGCACCATGAGCCCCTTCCAGCACGGTGAGGTCTTCGTGACCGAGGACGGCGCCGAGACCGACCTCGACCTGGGTCACTACGAGCGCTTCGTGCGCACCACCATGACCCAGAACAACAACTTCACCACCGGCCGCGTCTATGCCGACGTGCTGCGCAAGGAGCGCCGTGGTGACTACCTGGGCGCCACCATCCAGGTGATCCCGCACATCACCGACGAGATCAAGCACCGCATCATCAAGGGCGCCGCTGGTGCGGACGTGGCCCTGGTGGAAATCGGCGGTACCGTTGGCGACATCGAGTCCCAGCCTTTCCTCGAAGCCATCCGCCAGCTGCGCGTGGAAGTGGGCGCCAAGCGCGCGATGCTGATGCACCTGACCCTGGTGCCCTACATCGCCACTGCCGGCGAGACCAAGACCAAGCCGACCCAGCACTCGGTGAAGGAACTGCGCTCCATCGGCCTGCAGCCTGACGTGCTGATCTGCCGTTCCGACCATGAGGTCGACCTGTCCTCCCGTCGCAAGATCGCCCTGTTCACCAACGTGGAAGAACGCGCGGTGATCTCCCTGCAGGACGTCGACACCATCTACAAGATCCCGTCCGTGCTGCACGCCCAGGGCCTGGACGACTTCGTCGTCGAGCGCTTCGGCCTGCAATGCGGAAGTGCCGATCTCTCCGAGTGGGACCGCGTGGTGGATGCCAAGCTGAACCCGGAGAAGGAAGTCACCATCGCCATGGTCGGCAAGTACATGGAGCTGCTGGACGCGTACAAGTCGCTGATCGAAGCGATGAGCCACGCCGGCATCCAGAGCCGCACCAAGGTGAACCTGCGCTACATCGATTCCGAAGACATCGAGACCCAGGGCACCGCCCTGCTCGAAGGTGTCGACGCCATCCTCGTTCCGGGCGGCTTCGGCCTGCGCGGCGTGGAAGGCAAGATCTCCACCGTGCGCTTCGCTCGTGAGAACAAGATTCCGTACCTCGGCATCTGCCTCGGCATGCAGGTGGCGGTGATCGAGTACGCCCGTAACGTGCTGGGCTGGACCGACGCCAACTCCACCGAATTCGATAAGTCCAGCGGCCACCCGGTCGTGGGCCTGATCACCGAGTGGGAAGACGCCACCGGCGCCACCGAAATCCGTACCGAAGCCTCTGACTTGGGCGGCACCATGCGCCTCGGCGCCCAGGCCTGCCAGCTGGAGAACGGTTCCCTGGTTCACGATTGCTATGGCAAGGACGAAATCGTCGAGCGCCATCGCCACCGCTACGAAGTGAACAACAACCTGCTGCCGCAACTGCAGGAAGCTGGCCTGAAAGTCACTGGCCGTTCTGGCGACGGTGCGCTGGTCGAAGTGGTAGAGGCTCCGGATCACCCGTGGTTCGTGGCTTGCCAGTTCCACCCGGAGTTCACCTCCACCCCGCGTTACGGCCACCCGCTGTTCAGCGGCTTCGTCAACGCCACCCTGGCGCAGAAAGCGAAGAAGGCCTGACCCATGGCGCAGAAGATCGTCCGCGTCGGCAACATCGACATCGCCAACGACAAGCCGTTCGTGCTGTTCGGCGGCATGAACGTGCTGGAGTCCCGTGACCTGGCGCTGAAAGTCTGCGAGGAATACGTGCGGGTGACCGAGAAGCTCGGCATCCCCTACGTATTCAAGGCCAGCTTCGACAAGGCCAATCGCTCCTCGATCAACTCCTTCCGTGGCCCGGGCCTGGAAGAGGGCATGAAGATCTTCGAGGAAGTGAAGAAGACCTTCGGCGTGCCGGTGATCACCGACGTCCACGAGCCCTATCAGGCTGCTCCGGTGGCCGATGTGTGCGACATCATCCAGCTGCCGGCCTTCCTGTCCCGCCAGACCGATCTCGTGGTCGCCATGGCGAAGACCGGTGCGGTGATCAACATCAAGAAGGCCCAGTTCCTCGCGCCCCAGGAGATGAAGCACATCCTCGCCAAGTGCGAGGAAGCTGGTAACGATCGCCTGATCCTCTGCGAGCGCGGTTCGTCCTTCGGCTACAACAACCTGGTCGTGGACATGCTCGGCTTCGGCATCATGAAGCAGTTCGAGTACCCGGTTTTCTTCGACGTCACCCACGCCCTGCAAATGCCGGGCGGCCGTGCCGACTCCGCTGGCGGCCGCCGTGCCCAGGTCACCGACCTGGCCAAGGCCGGCATGAGCCAGGGTCTGGCGGGTCTCTTCCTCGAGGCCCATCCGGACCCGGACAACGCCAAGTGCGATGGCCCCTGCGCCTTGCGCCTGAACAAACTCGAAGCCTTCCTGTCCCAGCTCAAGCAGTTGGACGACCTGGTCAAGAGTTTTCCGCCGATCGAGACTGCCTGAACCGGCCGATCTCCGGTAAAGTGCCGCGTGGGCTCAAACTGACCGATCGGTCAGGACATTCGCCGGGTCAGCCGACCCCGAGGCCCGGTGAATCGCCTCACTTTCTGCTGAGCGTTTTCGTCAACTTTTGGAGTGCTAACAACAATGGCAAAGATCGTCGACATCAAGGGCCGCGAGGTTCTGGACTCCCGTGGCAACCCCACCGTGGAAGCCGATGTGATCCTCGAGAACGGCATCATCGGCAGCGCTTGCGCGCCGTCCGGTGCTTCTACCGGTTCCCGCGAGGCACTGGAACTGCGTGATGGCGACAAGAGCCGTTACCTGGGCAAGGGCGTGCTGAAGGCCGTGGCCAACATCAACGGCCCGATCCGCGACCTGCTGCTGGGCAAGGACGCTGCTGACCAGAAAGCCCTGGACCGCGCCATGATCGAACTGGACGGTACCGAGAACAAGGGCAAGCTGGGCGCCAACGCCATCCTCGCCGTGTCCCTGGCTGCCGCCAAGGCCGCTGCCCAGGCCAAGGGCGTACCGCTCTACGCCCACATCGCCGACCTGAACGGCACCCCCGGCCAGTACTCCATGCCGGTACCGATGATGAACATCATCAACGGTGGCGAGCACGCCGATAACAACGTCGACATCCAGGAGTTCATGGTTCAGCCGGTTGGCGCCAAGAACTTCGCCGACGCCCTGCGCATGGGCGCCGAGATCTTCCACCACCTCAAAGCCGTGCTGAAGGCCCGTGGCCTGAACACCGCCGTAGGTGACGAGGGTGGTTTCGCCCCGAACCTGGCCTCCAACGAAGATGCCCTGGCCGCCATCGCCGAAGCCGTTGCCAACGCTGGCTACAAGCTGGGCACCGACGTGACCCTGGCCCTGGACTGCGCTTCCAGCGAATTCTTCAAGGACGGCAAGTACGACCTGGCCGGTGAAGGCAAGGTGTTCGACGCCGCCGGTTTCGCCGACTACCTGGCCGGCCTGACCCAGCGTTACCCGATCATCTCCATCGAAGACGGCATGGACGAGTCCGACTGGGCCGGCTGGAAAGGCCTGACCGACAAGATTGGTGCCAAGGTTCAGCTGGTCGGTGACGACCTGTTCGTGACCAACACCAAGATCCTCAAGGAAGGCATCGAGAAGAGCATCGGTAACTCGATCCTGATCAAGTTCAACCAGATCGGTTCGCTGACCGAAACCCTGGAAGCTATCCAGATGGCCAAGGCTGCCGGCTACACCGCGGTGATCTCCCACCGTTCCGGCGAGACCGAGGACAGCACCATTGCCGACCTGGCCGTAGGCACCGCCGCCGGTCAGATCAAGACCGGTTCCCTGTGCCGTTCCGACCGCGTGTCCAAGTACAACCAGCTGCTGCGTATCGAAGAGCAACTGGGCGAGAAGGCTCCCTACCGCGGCCGTGCGGAATTCCGTGGCTAAGAGACTGGCTACGATCGGCTGCGCGTTGGAATAACTGCGTTGAGAATGGCTTCGGAAAGCCGCTTGCGGCTAACGTGCTTCAGCACGGCCCGGAGGGCGAGCGAAGTGAGTACTGCTCATTTACAGCTCGTAAACTCCGCGTCCTCAGCCATTCTCGCCTTGTTCCTCTCTAGCTCGCTCGATCGTGAGCAAGTCTCAGCGGTGCCATGTTGAAATCAGGCGCTGAATGCATCTTTACTTCATGTAAACTTCGCAGCCACACCTGATTTCTCCTGGCCGGTCGTCTCCCGCCGCACGGCAGCGACGTAATCCGTTCAGGAATGGTAAAAGGGCAGCGCAAGCTGCCCTTTTCGCATGGATACTCCCTGGCAAAATGACTCGCCCTAACACTTACTGGTTGTTCGTTGTCCTCATCCTGCTGCTGGCTGGCCTGCAGTATCGACTGTGGGTGGGCGACGGCAGCCTGGCGCAAGTCCAGGACCTGCAACGGCAGATCGCCGAGCAGCAAGGCGAGAACGAGCGCCTGCTGGAGCGCAACCGTATCCTCGAAGCGGAAGTGATGGAGCTGAAAAAGGGTATGGAGACTGTCGAGGAGCGTGCCCGTCACGAACTGGGCATGGTCAAGGAAGGCGAAACCCTCTACCAGATTGCCGAATGAACCAGGCCGATACTCCCTTCTTCTGGGCGGTAATCCCCGCCGCCGGCGTCGGTGCCCGCATGCGCGCCGACCGTCCCAAGCAGTACCTGGAACTTGCCGGACGCACCATTCTCGAGCACAGCCTCGATTGTTTCCTCGACCATCCGCAGCTCAAGGGGCTGGTGATCAGCCTTTCAGTGGATGATCCCTACTGGCCGGCGCTGCCCTGTGCCAGTGACGAGCGCATCATCCGCGCTGACGGCGGCAAGGAGCGTGCGGATTCGGTACTCAGCGCCCTGTTGCGACTGGCCGAAAACGGTGCCCGCGCACACGACTGGGTGCTGGTGCATGATGCGGCCCGGCCGAACCTGTCGCGTTTCGATCTCGACCTGTTGCTTGCTGAATTGGCCGATGACCCGGTGGGCGGCCTGCTCGCCGTTCCCGCACGGGATACCTTGAAGCGTGCTGGCGCAGATGGGCGAGTGGCGGAAACCGTCGATCGCAGCCTGATCTGGCAGGCCTACACGCCGCAGATGTTCCGCTTCGGCGCATTGCATCGTGCGTTGGCCGATGCCCTGGTAGCCGGCGTCGCGATCACCGACGAAGCCTCCGCCATGGAATGGGCCGGCAATGCACCCAAGCTGGTGGAAGGCCGCGCCGACAACCTCAAGATCACTCGCCCTGAAGACCTCGACTGGTTGCGTCAGCGTTGGTCGACCCGCAACTGAGCAGCCGTGTACTCCGGCCGCTGGGCCAACCCTTCCTTGAGTAGATCTACCAGTTGCCGCACCTTGGGCGAGAGGTGCCGTTGCTGTGGATAAAGTGCCCAGACTGCGGTGTTCGGCGGCCGGTGCTGTTCCAGCAAGGACACCAGGGCGCCGCTTCGCAGGTGCTCCAGCACGTAGTAGTCCGGCAACTGGCACAGGCCGAAACCCCGCAGGGCGGCATCCAGCACGGCCTGGCCACTGTTGCAGCGCCAGTTTCCCTGGACACGGATGGCATGCTCGCGTCCCTGCTGCAGAAAGTCCCAGTGGTCCGAGCTGCCGACCAGGCAGTTGTGCCGGGCCAGTTCCGAAAGGCTGTGGGGGCGGCCATAGCGCTCCAGGTAGGCGGGGGCTGCGCACAGGTACATGACCCGTGGCGCCAGGCGCGTCGCCACCAGTCGCGAATCCTGCAGGCGACCCAGGCGTATCGCCATGTCTAGGCCTTCGTGCACCAGGTCCAGGGTGCGGTTGCTCAGCTCGATCTCCACCCGCAATTGCGGGTGTCGCGCCATGAACTCATTCACCAACGGCACGATGAAGCGCTCGCCATAGGCCACCGCGCAAGTCATGCGCAGCAGGCCCTTGGGCTCGCTGGTCAGGTCGCTGACTGCACGCAGGGCTTCCTCGCGGGCGTCCATCAGGCGCTGGCAATGCTGCAGGAAGGTCTGTCCGGCTTCAGTGAGCGCCACCTTGCGCGTGCTGCGATAGAACAGGCGAGTCTGTAGGCGTTCTTCGAGGCGGGCGATCTGCCGGCTGACGTGGGACGAAGAGATGCCGAGGCGTTCCGCCGCAGCCGTGAACTGGCCTGTCTCTGCAACCGCAACGAACTCGTCCAGGCCTTCCCAGCGACTCATGGATTATCCCTCCACAGCAATAAAGTTTTGCTTTTCCAAGGATTATTTACCATTGGAGGCTCAACTACACTCCTTGGCCATTTCAATCAGCTGGAGAATGACCATGATCAAGTCCCGTGCCGCTGTGGCCTTCGCGCCCAACCAGCCGCTGCAGATCGTCGAAGTGGACGTTGCCCCGCCCAAGGCTGGCGAAGTTCTGGTGCGGATCGTGGCCACCGGCGTTTGCCACACCGATGCCTACACCTTGTCGGGTGCGGATTCCGAGGGCGTGTTCCCCTGCATCCTCGGTCACGAAGGCGGCGGCATCGTCGAAGCGGTCGGCGAAGGTGTCACCTCGCTGGCGGTCGGCGACCACGTGATCCCGCTCTACACGGCCGAATGCCGCGAGTGCAAATTCTGCAAGTCCGGCAAGACCAACCTCTGCCAGAAGGTGCGCGCCACCCAGGGTAAGGGCCTGATGCCGGACGGCACCTCGCGCTTCAGCTACAACGGCGAGCCGATCTATCACTACATGGGTTGCTCGACCTTCTCCGAGTACACCGTGCTGCCGGAAATCTCCCTGGCGAAGATTCCGAAGGACGCACCGCTGGAAAAGGTCTGCCTGCTGGGGTGCGGCGTGACCACCGGCATCGGCGCCGTACTGAACACCGCCAAGGTGGAGGAGGGCGCTACCGTGGCCATCTTCGGCCTCGGCGGTATCGGCCTGGCGGCGATCATCGGCGCCAAGATGGCCAAGGCCTCGCGCATCATCGCCATCGACATCAACCCGGAAAAGTTCAACGTGGCCCGTGAGCTGGGCGCCACCGACTTCGTCAATCCGAAGGACCATGCCAAGCCGATTCAGGATGTCATCGTCGAGCTGACCGATGGCGGTGTCGACTACAGCTTCGAATGCGTCGGCAACGTCGACCTGATGCGCGCCGCGCTTGAGTGCTGCCACAAGGGTTGGGGTGAGTCCGTGATCATTGGTGTGGCGCCGGCTGGCACCGAGATCAAGACCCGTCCGTTCCAGCTGGTGACCGGCCGCGTCTGGCGCGGTTCGGCGTTCGGCGGCGTGAAAGGCCGTACCGAACTGCCGAGCTACGTGGAGAAGGCGCAGAAGGGTGAGATTCCGCTGGACACCTTCATCACTCACACCATGGGGCTGGACGATATCAACAAGGCCTTCGACCTGATGCACGAAGGCAAGAGCATTCGCTCGGTCGTCCACTATTGATCTGGCTGCCTGTCCGGTACCGCTTCGTGCGGTGCCGGGCCGGCTCAGGGGAGATTGCTCCATGACCCTCGAAATCGTATCCAGCAACAAGAGCTTCGGCGGTTGGCACAAGCGTTACCGTCATCGCTCCACCAGCCTGAACTGCGACATGGTGTTCGCTGTGTACCTGCCTCCCCAGGCGGAGCAGGGCGTGAAGCTGCCGGTGCTCTACTGGCTGTCGGGGCTGACCTGCACCGACGAGAACTTCATGCAGAAAGCTGGTGCGCAGCGCCTGGCGGCAGAGCTCGGACTGATCATCGTCGCTCCGGACACCAGCCCCCGCGGCGCTGAAGTACCCGGCGACCCGGATAATGCCTGGGACTTCGGCCTGGGCGCGGGCTTCTACCTGAACGCCACCCAGGAGCCTTACGCGCGCCACTACCGCATGCATGACTACGTGGTGCACGAGCTGCCGGCGCTGATCGAGGCCAACTTCCCGGTGTCCGGGAAGCGCGGCATCAGCGGCCACTCCATGGGCGGCCACGGCGCATTGGTGTGCGCCCTGCGCAACCCGGGGCGTTATCAGTCGCTGTCGGCATTCGCGCCGATCAGCAACCCGATGGCTTGTCCCTGGGGCGAAAAGGCCTTCAGCCGTTACCTGGGTGACGACCGCGCCCGTTGGCGTGAATGGGATGCCAGCGCGCTGCTTGCCGAGGCCACTGAACGCTTGCCGATTCTGGTGGATCAGGGCGACCGCGATGACTTCCTCGCGACCCAGCTCAAACCCGAGGTGCTGCAAGCGGCTGCCAAGGCGGCGGGGCATTCGTTGATCCTGCGCCTGCAGCCGGGCTACGACCACAGCTACTACTTCATCGCCAGTTTCATCGGCGATCACCTGAAGCATCACGCCGAGGCCCTGAAGGGCTAAAGCGGGTAGAATCACGCCCTGACTTTTCAGGGCGTTCTTCTTTATGCGAATTGGCCACGGCTACGACGTACACCGCTTCGGCGAAGGCGATTTCATCACCTTGGGCGGCGTGCGCATTCCCCACAAATTCGGACTTGTTGCCCATTCCGATGGCGACGTGCTGCTGCATGCGCTGTCCGATGCATTGCTGGGCGCCGCTGCGCTGGGCGACATCGGCAAGCACTTCCCGGATACCGATCCGCAGTTCAAGGGCGCCGACAGCCGCGCCCTGCTGCGCCATGTGGTGTCCCTGGTGAAGGCCAAGGGCTGGAAAGTCGGTAACGTCGACGGAACCATAGTGGCCCAGGCGCCGAAGATGGCGCCGCATATCGAGGCCATGCGCGCGAATATCGCTGCCGATCTGGAGGTCGAGCTGGATCAGGTCAACGTCAAGGCCACCACCACCGAGAAGCTCGGCTTCACGGGGCGCGAGGAGGGCATCGCCGTACATGCGGTTGCCTTGCTGCTGCCGGTATGAACGAACTCGAACTGCTGGGCCCGCGAGCCCATGGCGAACCCCTCGGACAAGCGCAACTTAAAGCCGTGGCTGAGGACTTCCAGGTCGACGAGGTGCTGGATATCCCGCTGGAAGGCGAGGGTGAACACCTCTGGCTCTGGGTGGAAAAGCGCGAGCTGAACACCGAGGAAGCGGCACGGCGCATTGCCCGTGCTGCCGGCGTGCCATTGAAAGTGGTCAGCTACGCCGGGCTCAAGGACCGCCAGGCGCTGACCCGCCAGTGGTTCAGTCTGCACTTGCCGGGGAAAGCCGATCCGGACCTATCCGCTGCCGAGAATCCCGGCCTGCGGATCCTCAAGAGCGTCCGCCACAAGCGTAAGCTGCAACGTGGTGCCCATTCCGCCAACGGTTTCACCCTGCGCCTGACCCGCTTGGTCGCTGACCGGGAAGCGCTGGAGGCACGTCTGAAGCGGCTGGCCGAGGCCGGGGTACCCAACTACTTCGGCCTACAGCGCTTCGGTCATGGCGGCGGCAACGTGGTCGACGCCCGCAACTTCGCCGAACGCAAGGAGCTGCCGGTACAGCGCAATGTGCGTTCGCGCCTGCTTTCCGCTGGGCGCAGCTTTGTCTTCAACCGGGTGCTGGCCGAGCGTATCGCCGCCGGAACCTGGAACCAGGCACAGGTCGGTGATCTTCTCGCCTTCACCGACAGCCGCAGCTTTTTCATGGCGGGTGAGACCGAGTGCAATGACCCGCGTCTCGCTCTGCTCGACCTGCACCCGACCGGTCCGCTCTGGGGCGAAGGAGATTCACCCGCCCAGGGACAGGCCCAAGTGCTGGAAGCGGCGGTAGCCGCCGGCGAGAAGGCACTTTGCCACTGGCTGGCCGAAGCGCGAATGGCGCACGAACGGCGCATTCTGCGCCTCCCCATCGGCGGTCTGACGTGGCATTATCCCGAGCCTGACGTTCTGCAACTGGAATTCGTCCTGCCGGCTGGATGCTTCGCCACCGCAGTGGTGCGTGAGCTCGTCGATCTGCTGCCGGCGGGGCAGACGGAAAACCCATGCGCATTCTGATTTCCAACGACGACGGGGTGAACGCACCCGGTCTCGCCGCTCTGCATGGTGCGCTCAAGGATTACGCCGAATGCGTGGTCATCGCACCGGACCAGGACAAGAGTGGTGCCAGCAGTTCCCTGACCCTGGACCGCCCGCTTCACCCCAGTACGCTGGAGAACGGATTCATCAGCCTCAACGGCACGCCGACCGATTGCGTCCATCTCGGACTCAACGGCCTGCTCGATGAGCTGCCGGATATGGTGGTGTCGGGCATCAATCTCGGCGCCAACCTGGGTGACGACGTGCTCTATTCGGGCACCGTAGCCGCCGCATTGGAAGGGCGCTTCCTCGGCTTGCCGGCATTCGCCTTTTCGCTGTTGTCGCGCCAGGCGGACAACCTGCCCGCTGCTGCCTACATCGCATACCGCCTGGTGGCTGCCCATGATCGGCTCGACCTGCCGCCGCGCACCGTGCTCAACGTGAACATTCCCAATCTTCCGCTGGAGCGCATCCGGGGAATCCAGCTGACCCGTCTCGGCCATCGCGCGCGCGCGGCAGCCCCGGTAAAGGTGGTCAATCCGCGGGGCAAGGAGGGATACTGGATTTCCGCGGCCGGTGACGCCGAAGACGGCGGCCCGGGCACGGATTTCCATGCGGTGATGCAGGGCTATGTGTCCATCTCGCCCCTGCAGCTCGATCGGACTTTCAACGAGGCCTTCCAGGGTCTCGATAGCTGGTTGGAGGGCCTGCTCTGATGTCCCGGGAACAGGACGACCTGATGCGCCGCGGGATTGGCATGACCTCCCAGCGCACCCGTGAGCGCCTTATCCAGCGTCTGTACGAGGAAGGGCTGTCCAACGCCCGCGTGCTCGAAACCATTCGCCGGACACCGCGTCACCTGTTCGTCGATGAGGCACTCGCCCATCGCGCCTACGAAGACACCGCACTGCCGATCGGGCACAACCAGACCATCTCCCAGCCCTACATGGTTGCGCGGATGACCGAGCTGCTGCTCGCGGCCGGGCCGCTGGACAAGGTGTTGGAAATCGGCACCGGCTCGGGCTACCAGACCGCTATCCTGGCGCAGCTGGTCGAGCGGGTGTTTTCCGTGGAGCGCATCCAGGTCCTGCAGGACAAGGCGAAGGAGCGGCTGGCGGTACTCAACCTGCGCAACGTGGTGTTCCGCTGGGGCGACGGTTGGGAAGGCTGGCCGGCGCTGGCTCCCTATAACGGCATCATCGTCACGGCGGCAGCTGCGGATGTACCCCAGGCACTGCTGGAGCAACTGGCACCGGGTGGGCGCCTGGTGATTCCGGTAGGCGCTGGCGATGTCCAGCAACTGATGCTGATCATCCGCGAAGAGCAGGGTTTCACCCGCCACGTACTCGATGCGGTGCGATTCGTTCCTTTGCTGAGCGGGCCACTGGCCTGAGTCGCAAACAGGGAACCCACATCGCGGGCAACTATCTGATGCACCGCCAAGCCGTCCGCCTGCTGTACTTTGTGCGGTAGGCGGCTGGCTCGTCCGGATATTTCCGGCACAATAAATAACACCTAGGAATGTTGGGAAAGGGGACAAGAGTGAGCCTGATGGCCATTCGGCAGTGGATTCGCATGGGGAATGGGCTCACCTGGTTGCCCGCGGTCGCCGCTGGCATCCTGCTGGCCGGCTGTTCCAGCACCCAGAAAGACGGTGTAAACGTGGTCGACCGCAATCACCCTGGATCGACCTCTGCGCCGCAACGGCAACCCGTCACCAGCGGCCAGTACCGCGTTCAACGTGGCGATACGCTCTATTCCATCGCATTTCGTTTCGGTTGGGACTGGAAAGCCCTCGCCGCACGCAACGGCATCCCCGCCCCCTACGTGATTCGCCCAGGTCAGATCATCCGTTTCGATGGACAGCCGGGCCAGGCGCGCCCGACTGCGGTTGCCACCGCCCCTGTGGTGACCAATCCAAGGACTGGAAGCAGCACTTCGACACGTCCGCCTGTGCAGGCCCAGCAACCGGCCATCCGCCCTCAAACGCCGGCGCCGCAACCGGTGGTAACTGCGCCAGTAACTCCGTCGAACACGTCTACTACGCGCTCTGCAGCCGGTTGGGTGTGGCCCGCAAACGGCGCTCTGATCGGGCGTTTTTCGTCAAACGGCAGTTTGAATAAAGGGATTGATATCGCTGGGGAATTAGGCCAGCCTGTCTTGGCTGCGTCAGACGGATCAGTTGTTTATGCCGGAAGTGGATTACGGGGCTACGGCGAACTGGTCATCATCAAACACAGCGATACCTACGTAAGCGCCTATGGTCATAACCGCAGGTTGCTGGTGCGGGAGGGACAGCAGGTCAAGGTCGGGCAGACAATTGCCGAGATGGGCTCAACGGGGACTGACCGGGTGAAGCTTCATTTTGAAATTCGCCGTCAAGGTAAACCTGTAGATCCGCTGCAATACCTGCCACGTCGTTGATCTGTTTTCAGCCCGTTCCACCACGTGGTAAGGACGGGCTCAGGCGGCGCCAGGGATATAAGGCTTCGCCGGGGCTTGTTGTCGAACTCAGCAAGGGACAACAACAATGGCACTCAATAAAGAAGCGCCGGAGTTTGACGTCGATGACGAACTGCTCATTCTTGAGCCAGGCGTCATTTTGGATGAAGCGTTGAGCGAGGAGAACGACGCGCCTCTGCCCACCGCGAAATCCCGGCATTCGAGCTCACCCAAGCAGCACAAGTACATCGACTACAGTCGTGCACTCGACGCGACCCAGCTTTACCTCAACGAAATCGGCTTTTCCCCCCTGCTAACCCCGGAAGAAGAAGTGCATTTCGCGCGCCTTGCGCAGCGTGGTGATCCTGCCGGGCGCAAGCGCATGATCGAAAGCAACCTCCGCCTTGTGGTGAAGATCGCGCGACGCTACGTCAATCGCGGCCTGTCGCTGCTCGACCTGATCGAAGAGGGCAACCTCGGCTTGATCCGCGCGGTTGAAAAGTTCGATCCAGAACGGGGTTTCCGATTCTCTACCTACGCGACCTGGTGGATCCGTCAGACCATTGAACGGGCCATCATGAACCAGACCCGGACCATCCGCCTGCCGATCCATGTGGTCAAGGAACTCAACGTCTACCTGCGGGCTGCACGTGAGTTGACCCACAAGCTGGATCACGAGCCCTCGCCTGAAGAAATCGCCAACCTGCTGGAAAAACCGGTGGACGAGGTCAAGCGCATGCTCGGTCTCAACGAACGAGTGACTTCGGTGGATGTGTCCCTCGGCCCGGACTCCGACAAGACCCTGTTGGACACCCTGACCGACGATCGTCCCACCGACCCGTGCGAGCTCTTGCAGGATGACGATCTCTCGCAAAGCATCGATCAGTGGCTGTCCGAACTGACCGACAAGCAACGTGAGGTTGTGGTGCGCCGTTTTGGTCTGCGTGGCCACGAGAGCTGCACACTTGAGGAAGTTGGCCAGGAGATCGGCCTGACTCGCGAGCGAGTGCGGCAGATCCAGGTCGAAGCGCTGAAGCGTCTCCGGGAAATCCTGGAGAAGAATGGCCTGTCCAGTGATGCGCTGTTCCAGTAGCGTTTGAAAGATTCGAAAAAGCCCGGCCTTGGCCGGGCTTTTTCATTGTGGCTTCCGGAATTTCACCGGGCGCATATGTCGGCCTTCACGATATCGCTTGCGAACCTGAAGTATCAATGCAGACGAGGACGCCTCGAGCACGGATCATTCGCGTCCATTTTTTAGCATTGCCTTGTAAGTCATTGCTTACACGCTATGTACGTGATCTGAGGAAGTTGCTGCTCGCCATTGGAGAGTTTAATGTTGAGATTATTTTTAAGTTATTGATATTAAAGATCTTTATTTTAGACGTTATGGCGTTTTCAGGCGTCGAGACGCTGTTTCGCCAACTTGATCCGTCCTCGTGGATCGCTAATATCACCCTTGCGTACAGGATGTATGCGGGTTGATAAGGATATCTACCAAGGACATCGCTGGATGCGATTCATCAGGATGATGAGCAAGGACTACAGGGAATATGGACAAAAGAGTGGGCGGGTATCCCCCGCCCCTTTTTTCGTCCGCAGGAAAGCAAAAGGCCCGCAGGTGCGGGCCTTTTTGCGTTCGGACGCTGAGCGGGATCAGCGCTCCAGATGTTCCAGCTTGCCTTTGACGCCGTCCCATTCTTCGGCGTCGGCCAGGGCGTCCTTCTTCTCGGTGATGTTCGGCCAGACTTCGGCCAGATCACGGTTCAGCTCGATGAACTCCTGCATGTCCTCAGGCACTTCATCCTCGGAGAAGATGGCTTGCGCCGGGCATTCTGGCTCGCACAGTGCGCAGTCGATGCACTCATCCGGGTGAATGACCAGGAAGTTCGGGCCTTCGTAGAAGCAGTCCACCGGACAGACTTCCACACAGTCGGTGTATTTGCATTTGATGCAGTTGTCGGTGACGACGAAGGTCATTTCTATTCTTCTCCTCAAGCGGCGGCTCGGAAGCCTTCTATGTCCGGCTTCTCGGCTCTGGAACTCACGGCGCCGGGCAGGCTGAATCCCGGGTGTCTTCCAGAGCGCGCGGGATTCTAGCAGCTTGTGCGGGTCAGGGGTTAGAGGCGTGACGTCAGTGTATACAACAGCTCCAGTGCCTGCCTCGGGGTCAGGTCATCCGGTTTGACCTTCGCCAGATCGTCCAGCACCGGGTGCGGAAGGCTGGCGAAGAGGTCGCTCTGCATGGGCGAACTCGGTTGTCCGGGGCTCTGGCGTGGGGCTTCATGGGGCAGGCTGGTGGTTTCCAGGCGCGCCAAGTGCTCGCGGGCACGCTGGATTACGCCACCTGGCACCCCCGCCAGCTGCGCCACCGCCAGACCGTAGCTCTGGCTGGCTGGACCCGGCAAAACGTGGTGCAGGAACACGATTCGCTCGTTGTGCTCGGTCGCGTTCAGGTGGACGTTGGCGACCACGGGCTCGCTTTCCGGCAGAACCGTCAGCTCGAAGTAGTGGGTAGCGAACAGGGTAAAGGCGCGCAGGCGGGCCAGGTGCTCTGCCGCAGCCCAGGCCAGTGACAGGCCGTCGAAGGTACTGGTACCGCGCCCCACCTCGTCCATCAGCACCAGGCTGCTGGCACTGGCGTTATGCAGGATGTTGGCGGTCTCGCTCATTTCCACCATGAAGGTCGAGCGGCCGCCGGCCAGGTCGTCGCTGGAGCCGATGCGGGTGAAGATGCGGTCCACCAGCGACAGATCGCAGCCGGCCGCCGGTACGAAGCAACCAATGTGGGCCAGCAGCACGATGAGTGCGGTCTGGCGCATGTAGGTCGACTTACCGCCCATGTTCGGGCCGGTAATGATCAGCATGCGAGTGGCGTCGTCCAAGTTCAGATCGTTAGCCACGAAGGGCGTGTCCAGCACCTGTTCCACCACCGGGTGGCGGCCCTGGTTGATGCGCATGCAAGGTTCGTCGACAAAGCGCGGGCGGTTCAGGTCAAGGTTCAGCGCGCGTTCGGCGAAGTTGCTCAATACGTCCAGTTCGGCGAGGGCGGCAGCGGTGTCCTGCAGCGGCGCCAGCTGCTCGATTAGCAGTTCGAGCAGCTCGTCGTAGAGCATCTTTTCCCGCGCCAGGGCGCGGCTCTTGGCGGACAGCGCCTTGTCTTCGAAAGCTTTCAGCTCTGGTGTGATGAAGCGTTCGGCACCTTTCAGGGTCTGGCGACGGATGTAGTCCGCCGGCGCCTGCTCGGCCTGCACGCGGGGCAGTTCGATGTAGTAGCCGTGGATGCGGTTGTAGCCGACCTTGAGGTTAGGCAGGCCGGTACGGGCCTTTTCCCGGGTCTCCAGATCCATCAGGTATTGGCCGGCGTTCTCGCTGAGCGCCTGTAGCTCATCCAATTCTGCGTCGTAGCCGGTCTTGATCACGCCGCCGTCGCGGATCACCGCTGGCGGGTTGTCGATGATGGCGCGCGCCAGCAGGTCGGCCAGCTCCGGATAGGTACGAATGCCGCCTGCCAAGTCCTGCAGGTGGGGCACATCCAGTTCGGTCATCGCGCCTTGCAGTTGCGGCAGGGCGGCCAAGGCGTCACGCAGACGGGCGAGATCGCGCGGACGGGCGTTGCGCAGGCCGATGCGGGCGAGGATGCGCTCGACGTCGCCGATTTCCTTCAGTTGCGGTTGCAGGCCTTCGAAGCGATAGCGATCCAGCAGGCAGTCGATGGCGTCCTGGCGGGCCTCGAGTACGGCACGGTCACGCAGCGGGCGGTTCAGCCAGCGGCTGAGCAGGCGGCTGCCCATGGCGGTCTGGCAGCGGTCAATCACCGATTGCAGGGTGTTGTCGCGCCCGCCGGACAGGTTCACGTCCAGTTCCAGGTTCCGGCGGCTGGCGGCGTCGAGGATGACGGTGTCGTCGATACGCTCGTGGCGCAGGCTGCGCAGGTGGGGCAGGGCGGTGCGCTGGGTTTCCTTGGCGTAGGCGAGCAGGCAGCCGGCGGAGCCGATGGCCAGAGTCAGGGTTTCGCAGCCGAAGCCTTTGAGGTCCTGAACGCCAAATTGCTGGCAGAGGCTCTTCTTCGCCGAGTCGCGATCGAAATCCCAGGGCGCGCGACGGCGTACGCCACGACGTTTCTCTGCAGGCAGGCCCTGGGGCCAGTCGTCGGGGATCAGCAGTTCGGCTGGATTGAGACGTTCCAGCTCGGCCAGCAGGTTTTCCCAGCCCTTGATCTCCTGCACGCTGAATCGGCCGCTGGTGATGTCCAGCACTGCCAGGCCGAACAGGCGTTCGTCACCCAGCACCGCTGCCAGCAGGTTGTCCCGGCGCTCGTCCAGCAGGGCTTCGTCGCTGACGGTACCGGGCGTGATGATGCGGACGACCTGCCGCTCTACCGGCCCTTTGCTGGTGGCCGGATCACCGATCTGCTCGCAGATCACGATGGATTCGCCGAGCTTTATCAGCTTGGCCAGGTAGCCTTCCACTGCATGGAAGGGGATGCCTGCCATGGGAATCGACTTGCCCGCCGACTGGCCGCGCGCGGTCAGAGTGATGTCGAGGAGCTTGGCGGCCTTCTTGGCGTCCTCGTAGAAGATCTCGTAGAAGTCGCCCATGCGATAGAACATCAGCTGGTCCGGGTGCTGATTCTTCAGCTTCCAGTACTGCTGCATCATGGGTGTGTGTTCGCTGAGATCGCTCTGACTCATTGGCTGGCCTTGCATGCAAAAGGCGCTAGTGTACGGTATCCCGTTGGCCCGCTTTAACCCCGGAGTGCACATGTCCGTTACCGAAGATGAACTGACTTCGCTGGCCGCCCGGCTGGGCGAGGAACTGAAGGCGCGTGGCGAGTCGGTTTGCACTGCCGAGTCCTGTACCGGCGGCGGCATTGCCGAGGCGATCACCCGCATTCCCGGCAGTTCGGCCTGGTTTGAGGCGGGTTTCGTCACCTACTCGAATGAACAGAAAACCGCGCAACTGGCGGTGCCGGCCGAGCTGTTCCCGCAGGTGGGGGCGGTCAGCCGTGAAGTGGTCGAGGCGATGGTGCGAGGTGCCCAGTTGCATAGCGGGGCGCGTTTCGCCGTGGCAGTCAGTGGCGTCGCCGGGCCTGATGGCGGCTCCCCGGAGAAGCCTGTCGGCACGGTCTGGCTGGCCTGGGGCAATGGGAAGGAAGTGGAGGCCGTGCGCCGCCAGTTCCCGGGCGATCGCCTGTCCGTGCGCCGGCAGACGGTGGTGGAAGCGCTCCAGGGATTGATCCGACTAGCTGCAGGAGAAAAAGCCGTCCAGGGGTAGGCGAGCGACTTGCCCTATGGAATAATACTGTCTACTTATACAGTTGTTGGTGGCCGCCAGGCCCTCTTGAGTTTAGTGAGGACTTCAATGGACGAGAACAAGAAGCGCGCCTTGGCTGCTGCCCTGGGCCAGATCGAGAAGCAGTTCGGCAAAGGCGCGGTCATGCGCATGGGCGACCACGATCGTCAGGCCATTCCGGCTATTTCCACCGGTTCTCTGGGCCTGGATATCGCGCTGGGTATTGGCGGTCTGCCGAAGGGCCGTATCGTAGAAATCTACGGTCCAGAATCCTCCGGTAAAACCACTCTGACCCTCTCCGTCATCGCTGAAGCCCAGAAAATGGGTGCTACCTGTGCCTTCGTCGACGCCGAACATGCCCTGGACCCGGACTACGCTGGCAAGCTCGGTGTGAATGTCGACGACCTGCTGGTTTCCCAACCGGATACCGGTGAACAGGCTCTGGAAATCACCGACATGCTGGTGCGCTCCAACGCCGTTGACGTGATCATCGTCGACTCCGTGGCCGCCCTGGTACCCAAGGCCGAAATCGAAGGCGAGATGGGGGACTCCCACGTCGGTCTGCAGGCGCGCCTGATGTCCCAGGCACTGCGCAAGATCACCGGTAACATCAAGAACGCCAACTGCCTGGTCATCTTCATCAACCAGATCCGTATGAAGATCGGTGTGATGTTCGGCAACCCGGAAACCACCACCGGCGGTAACGCCCTGAAGTTTTACGCTTCCGTACGACTTGACATCCGCCGTACCGGCGCGGTGAAGGAAGGCGAGGAAGTCGTGGGCAGCGAAACCCGCGTCAAGGTGGTGAAGAACAAGGTGGCCCCGCCCTTCCGCCAGGCCGAATTCCAGATCATGTACGGCAAGGGCATCTACCGCACTGGCGAGATCATCGACCTGGGCGTGCAGCTGGGCCTGGTCGAGAAATCCGGCGCCTGGTACAGCTACCAGGGCAACAAGATCGGTCAAGGTAAGGCGAATGCCGCCAAGTACCTGGAAGACAACCCAGAAGTTGGCAGCGCCATCGAGAAGATCATCCGCGAGAAGCTGCTGGTCGACTCTTCTGCCAACAACAAGTCGGCTGCCACTGCTGACGACCTGGCCGACGTAGACCTCTGATCCTCCCATGCCCGTCGTGCTCGACAGCCCCGCCGCCGTGCGGCGGGCCGCCATGGACCTGTTGGCGCAGCGCGAACACGGGCGAGTCGAGCTGACGCGCAAGCTGCGTCAGCGCGGCGCTCCTCCCGAGTTGATCGACAGTGCCCTCGACCGTCTAACGGAAGAGGGCCTGCTCTCCGAATCCCGCTATCTCGAAAGCTTCATTGCCAGCCGCGCCCGTGGTGGCTATGGGCCGCAGCGTATCCGTGAAGAACTGGCCCAGCGTGGCTTGCCGCGAGGTGATATCGACCAGGCCCTGCGCGAGGCCGATATCGACTGGGGCGAGCAGTTGCGCGAGGTTTGGCGTCGCAAATTCAATCGCCAACCTCAGGACGCCCGCGAGCGCGCTCAGCAGGGCCGATTCCTTGCCTACCGTGGCTATTCTATGGAGATGATCAACCGTCTCCTGCGCGGTAATCTCGACGACTGAATAATCACACGTGCAGCCTTGAGCCATGCGTGGATGCGCATGGCTGGTAGTTGGATGGGGCTGCGTTCGTCTGACGGATCAGGCCTTTCCGGCCCAGTGTTGCGGCAGGTTGATGAAGTCTATGAGTTCGCGCAGGCGTCCGTGGTCACGACCATTGAAGCGGAACGCCAGGCGGATCAGCTCGCTGAACTCCGGTTCGTCTTTCTCCGACTCCACATAGGCTTGCTGGCAGAAATCGCCTTCCAGGCAGAGGTCGGCGAACTGCTCCTGAACCTGCCCCAGGGCTTTCTCGCTGAGGGAGTGATTCATGCGAATCACGAAGCTGTTCTTCAACCAACGGCTGGAGTGGTAGTTGCGATAGAACTGGGCGATCTCGGCGGCCGCCTCGTCGGCATTGCGCACCAGGCGCATCAGGTTCATGTCACTGGGCAGGATGTAGCGGTTGCGCTCCAGCTGTTCGTGGAGGAAGCCAATGGCGTCTTCCCAGTAGCTGCCGTCAGGTTCGTCCAGCAACACCACCGGCACTACCGGGCTCTTGCCGGTCTGGATCAGGGTCAGCACTTCCAGCGCCTCGTCCAGGGTGCCGAAGCCACCTGGGCAGAGCACCAGCGCATCGGCTTCTTTCACGAAGAACAGCTTGCGCACGAAGAAGAAGTGGAACGACAGCAAGTGCTCGGTGCCACTCACCGTTGTATTGGCGTGCTGTTCGAAGGGCAGGGTGATGTTCAGGCCAAGGCTGTTCTCCAGCCCGGCGCCATCGTGCGCTGCAGCCATGATGCCGCCACCGGCGCCGGTGATCACCATCAGATCGCGCTTGGCGAGCTCCGCCCCCAACTGGCGGGCCAGGGTATAGATCGGGTGACCTTCGGGGGTGCGGGCCGAACCGAATACCGTGACTTTACGGCGCCGCTTGAACTGCTCCAGCACACTGAAGGCGTGCTCCATCTCGCGCAGGGTCTGCAGCATGATCTTGGCGTCCCAGCGATTGCGGTCGGCCTGGGCCATGCGCACCACAGTGATCAGCATCTCGCGATAGAGCGCGAGGTTGGGGCTTCCACTTGGAACGGTGAGGTTGATCAGCTCGTCGACCTTCTGGGTCAGGTCGATTCCACTGGTCTGGAAATGCCGGGAGAGATAGTCGTCCGGATCATAGGGCATGGCGTTCTCCTTGCTCATCAACATCGCTGAGCAGCACTACGGGCCGAGTCCGGAATCCGGGCGACCCGGTCGAGCCGCTCGATTACAGCTTGCGGCAGAGGCCGGATCTTTTCCAGTACGCCGCAGCCTGAATGAACCGAAGCGAGGTGTCCGGATTATGGCGAAGTGAGCGTAGGCCCAGGACTCCAGGGGGAAAGGAGAGAGCGGCGCTCCCCGGGCAGGAGCGCCGCGAAGGCGATCAGTTGGTCTTGGCCTTGAGGCCGCAATCCTGGGCAGTGAAGCGCTCGGACGTCACCGGGCGATTGGTCTTGTACTCGCTGAACTCGTAGCGCAGGCCGGCGCCACGTGCCAGCAGTTGGCGGTAGCCAGTATTGCGGCAGACGCTGGCTCCCAGTTGTGCGCGAACGGCATCGGGGTTGGCGCGCATCTGCGCCGCATGGGACTCGCGCACGCTGAGGTGATTCACCAGCTCGTTTCCTTCCACCGTGTAGCCCTGGTCAAGAATGTCCTCGTTGATTGCGCGGGGCGTGCCTGCGCTGCTCTCCTTGGCGACTTTCTCGAGCATCTTGCCGAGCTCGTAGTCCTTGAGCGATGCGGCCTGAGCGAAGAAGGGCAGGGTCGCGCAGACGGCGATGGCGGTGAGGCGCAGCATGTGTATCTCCTAACAAAAAGTAGCTGTTTGACCAGCGCGGCAATTGTGCGTTCGCAGGGAGCGCTTGTCGCGTGAAAAATCAGCGCACGGCGACTCTGGTAGAATTGCGCGATCCTTCTTGTCATCCCGATTCCGCCTGCTGCCATTCGGCCCGCGCAGGGCGGTCAGCCGCTGTACTGGAACCCGTTTCGATGAGTCACGCCGTCTTCCGCCTGCGCGCCGAATGCCTCGCGCGCAGCACCCGTCCCTTCGTCGCCCGTGGATCGCGTGCACCGCGCTGCCCGGAGTGCCGGGTCGCCTTCGACTACTGCTTCTGTGCCTGGCGGCCCAAGGTGGCGGTGCGTTCCGGCGTGTGCCTGATGATGTACTACTCCGAGCCGATGAAGCCGAGCAACACCGGCTGGCTGATCGCGGACCTCGTGCCGGATACCTGGGCGTTCGGCTGGTCGCGTACCGAGGTGGACGAGACGCTGCTCGCTTTGCTGGAAGACCCGCAGTGGCAGCCTTATCTGGTGTTCCCCGGTGAGTACTCGGCGCCTGAGCGCGTGGTGGATAGCGTCGAGGTGGCGGAGGGCAAGCGGCCACTGTTCATCCTGCTCGATGCCACCTGGACCGAAGCGCGCAAGATGTTCCGCAAGAGCCCCTACCTGGACCGCTTTCCGGTACTCAGCCTGACGCCCGAGCAGATTTCCCGCTATCAGCTGCGTCGCAGGAAGAATGAAGAGCACCTGTGCACGGCGGAAGTCGGCGCGCTGTGCCTGGAGCTGGCGGGTGACGAGGAGGCCGGCGGCGCGCTGAACGCCTACCTGGATGTATTCACCGAACGCTACCTGGGTGCCAAGCGGGCCCTGCCTCTGGACGAGGCGAGCCCGGCGCACCAGGCGCTCAGCAGCTATCTCTGATCAGGCTTCGGCCCTGGCTGGTGCCGCCTGCGGCTCGTGCTTCTGTGGCCAGAGCTGCGCTACCAGCATGCCCGCGAACATCAGGGCGCAGCCCATGTAACCACGCGCGTGCAGGGACTCATCCAGCAGCAGCGCGCCGGCGATGGCGGCGAACACCGCTTCCAGCGAGAGGATGATGGCGGCGTGGGAGGCGATGGCGTGACGCTGCGCCACCACTTGCAGGGTGTAGCCGATGGCGACGGCAATGACGCCACCGTAGAGGATGGCCGGACCTGCCTGGATGATGGCGTCGACCCTGATTTCCTCGAACACGACCGCCAGCACCAGGCTGACCACCGCGCAAACCGCGAACTGCAGGATGGACAGGCGGATCGGGTCATAGCGGCTGGCGAAGTACCCCACCAGCAGCACGTGTACGCCCCAGACGCAGGCGCCGGCCAGTTGCAGCCAGTCGCCGGACGCGACGTGGAAGCCTTCACCCACGCTGAGCAGGAACATGCCCACCACCGCCAGGCAGGCGCCGAGCCAGGTGCCTGTACCGGTGCGATGGCCGAGGAAGAGGCCGAGCAGCGGCACTATGATGACGTACAGGCCGGTGATGAAGCCGGAGTTGGTGACGGTGGTGAACAGCAGGCCCACCTGCTGCAGGTTGATTCCCAACGACAGGGCCAGGCCCATGAGCAGCCCGCCCAGCAGCATGCCGCGGTTCAGTGGCTGCTTCACTGCCGGTTTGGGCAGGATCAGCAACAGCGGCAGGAGGATGAGGGCGCCAAGGCTGAAGCGCAGGCCCGTATAGAGGAAGGGGCCGACAGCGTCCATGCCCAGCCGCTGGGCGACGAAGGCCGCGCCCCAGATGGCGGCGGTGATCAGCATCAGGATATCGGCGCGCAGAGCTTGGCTTCGCATGGCTTTTCTCGGCGGGAAAAGCCGAGAACTTTGCCGTAAAGCGTTCGACTTGACCACCCCGTCCCGGCTCGGCATGCTGGGCGCCGCTTTACGGCCTGCCCGTATCAAGCTTCGGGCCTGGCCAGCGTATCCCGTCGTGCCGAAATGCCTTTCCACACCCCCGGAGAGGCGTGTCTGGGCCCATTACAAAAAGGACATGCCCATGGCCTCATACGAAATCCTCATCGCCGATGACCACCCGCTGTTCCGCAGTGCCCTGCAGCAAGCCCTGACCCTGGGGCTCGGGCCTGATGTGCGGCTAGTGGAAGCGGCGAGCATCGCCGAGCTCGAGACCCGCCTGGCCGAGCGTGCCGACTGGGATCTGGTCCTGCTCGACCTGAACATGCCCGGCGCCTACGGCTTTTCCGGCCTGGTGCTGCTGCGCGGTCAGTATCCGCAGATCCCGGTGGTGATGATCTCTGCCCAGGAAGAAGCCTCGGTCGTCGCTCGTTCCCGTGAGTTCGGTGCCAGCGGCTTCATTCCCAAGTCCAGCCCGCTGGAAGTCATCCAGAATGCCGTACGCGCGGTGCTCGATGGCGATGCCTGGTGGCCGCCGCAGCTTCAGGAAGCCCAGGCCCTGTCCGATGAAGCCAAGGCCGCCAGCGAGGGCCTCGCCAGCCTGACTCCCCAACAGTTCCGCGTGCTGACCATGGTCTGCGAGGGCCTGCTGAACAAGCAGATCGCCTTCGAACTGCATGTATCGGAAGCCACGGTGAAGGCCCACGTGACCGCCATCTTCCGCAAGCTCAATGTGCGTACCCGCACCCAGGCCGCGCTGCTGCTGCAACAGATGGAATCGATTCCGTCGTCCTGACGCCGGGTCTTTCACGCAAATTTGAAGCGCGTTGCGTTAGGCTGCGCGCTCCTCTTAACAGCCCTTTCTCCTATGTCGCCATTCAAAGGCCAGACCGGCCTCAAACGCATTCTCAACGCCGCTGGCTATTCCCTTGACGGGTTGCGTGCCGCCTTCACTGGCGAAGCCGCCTTCCGCCAGTTGGTGCTGCTCAACGTGGTCCTGATCCCGCTTTCGTTCTTCCTCGATGTCAGCCGCGGCGAGCGCGCGCTGATGATCGGCGTCTGCTTGCTGGCGCTGATCGTCGAGCTGCTGAACTCGGCGGTGGAAGCGGCCATCGACCGCATTTCTCTCGAACGCCATCCGCTGTCGAAGAACGCCAAGGACATGGGCAGCGCCGCGCAATTCACTGCGCTGACCCTGATCACCGCGGTCTGGGCGACCATTCTCCTGGGCTGATGTTCAGGCAATCGGCGGCAGCACGATCTCGTCACTGCGCGTCACCCCGGCGGTCAGTGCCCGGCACTGATCGAGGAATTCGCGCATGGCTGCCGTCTGGTACTTCTGCCGGTGCCAGATGAAATAGAACTGCCGGCGCAGGTCGATGCCCGGAGTTTCCACCGGCACCAGACTGCCGCGACGGAAGGCGTCGCGCAGTGCCAACCGCGAGATACAGCTGATGCCGAGGCCCGATTCCACCGCGCGCTTGATCGCTTCGGTGTGCTCCAGTTCCAGGCGGACGTTCAGTTGGGTCGGGTGGTGGCGCATAGCCTGATCGAAGGTCAGGCGGGTGCCGGAGCCTTTTTCCCGGAGAATCCATGCTTCGCGGCTCAGCTCCGCCAGGCTCGCCTGACCCTTGGCAGCCAGCGGGTGCTGCGGTGCACAGAACACCACCAGCTCATCCTCCACCCAGGGCAGTACTTCGATATCCGGGTGCTGGCAGTCGCCTTCGATTAGACCCAGATCAAGTTCGTAGAGGGCGATCTGCTGGACGATATTCGCCGTGTTCTGCACATGTAGGCTCACTTGGCATTCCGGGTGGCGCTGCATGAAGGAGCCGATCAGCAGAGTGGCCAGGTAGTTGCCCACCGTGAGGGTGGCGCCAACGTCGAGGGAGCCGAAGCCTGTCTTGCCATTGAGCAGGTCCTCGATCTCGCGGGCCTGGTCCAGCAGGGCCACTGCCTGAGGCAGCAACTGGCGGCCCAAGGCGTTGAGGCTGAGGCGCTTGCCGGCACGGTCGAACAGCTGGCAGCCCGACTGCCGCTCCAGTTCCGTTACGGAAGTGCTGGCGGCCGACTGCGACAGGGCAAGCTGCTGGGCCGCGCGGGAAACGCTCTCCTGCTGGGCGACGGCGACGAATACCTGGAGCTGACGGAGAGTAAATCGCATATCTATATAACCGATAACCTATATCTTGATAATCCAGTTAACAGATATTGTGGTGGTCATTACAATGTCGCGCAATTGCGCCTCTTCCTGAGCGGCGCTGGCGACTTCAAATTTTCGGAGCCCCGTAAATGAGCAACATGAACTCGGAGCGCATTCTCAGCGTTCATCACTGGAACGACACGCTGTTCAGCTTCAAGTGCACCCGTGATCCGGGCCTGCGCTTCGAGAACGGCCAGTTCGTCATGATCGGCCTGCAACAGGCCAGCGGTCGTCCGCTGATGCGCGCCTATTCCATCGCCAGCCCGAACTGGGAAGAGCACCTGGAGTTCTTCAGCATCAAGGTGCCGGATGGTCCGCTGACCTCCCAGCTGCAGCACCTGAAGGAAGGCGACGAGATCATCATCAGCAAGAAGCCCACCGGCACGCTGGTGCTCGACGACCTGAACCCGGGCAAGCACCTGTACCTGCTGAGCACCGGCACCGGCCTCGCGCCCTTCATGAGTGTGATCCAGGACCCGGAAACCTACGAGCGCTTCGAGAAGGTGATCCTGGTCCACGGCGTGCGCTACGTGAACGAAGTCGCCTACCGCGAGTTCATCACCGAGCATCTGCCGCAGAACGAGTTCTTCGGCGAAGCCGTCAAGGACAAGCTGATTTACTACCCCACCGTGACTCGCGAGCCGTTCGAGAACCAGGGCCGCCTGACCGACCTGATGCGCAGTGGCAAGCTGTTCGAAGACATCGGCCTGCCGCCGATCAACCCGCAGGACGACCGCGCCATGATCTGCGGCAGCCCGAGCATGCTCGACGAGACCAGCGAGGTCCTCGACAGCTTCGGCCTGAAGATCTCCCCGCGCATGCGTGAGCCGGGCGACTACCTGATCGAGCGCGCCTTCGTCGAGAAGTAACGTCAGCGTTACAAGGCAAAGCCCGCCAATTGGCGGGCTTTGTCGTTTCCGGGGATCAGACCGGGGAGCTGAAACGCTGTCCGGAGATGGCCGGGTGGTAGATCGGCTGGATCTTGTTCCCGGCCGGGTCCAGCACATGGAAACTGTGGGCGCCGTCGCCATGGGCGAAGGGGCGGTCGAGCATGGTCACGCCCTTGGCTTTGAGGTACTGGTACCAGGCTTCCAGCTCTTCCAGGCTGTCCACCACGAAGCCGTAATGGTCCACCGCCTGCAGGCCGCTGGCGGATGCGAAGGCGCGGCCGAGGGACAGATTGTCATTACCGCAGGTGAGGTAGACGAGGTCCTCGTTCGCGCGATTGAGGACTTCCATGCCCAGCACGTCCACGTAGAAGCGTTCGCACTCCTCCAGATTGGGTACGACGATGGCGATATGGCGCAGGCCGTTGAGGCGACTCGGGCGAGTGGGCATTTCTTTGACTCCATTTTTGTATACAATTTTATGGAAATATAAGACAAAACGGAGTTAAACGTGTACTGCCTTCTTCTCAAGACCCGCCTGCGCCCCGGTAGCCTGGACGCTTTCATGGACGCCATGCGCGTCAACGCCGCCGCTTCAGTGCGCGACGAACCCGGTTGCCTGGTGTTCGATGTGCTGCAGGATCGCAGCGATCCCGATCTGGTCTGGCTCTATGAGGTCTACACCGACGAAGCCGCCTTCGAGGCGCACATGCGGACTCCGCACTTCCTCGCCAGCCGCCCCCTGGTAGACCCGCTGATCCTCGAGCAGGATTGCATCGAGGCAGACTCTCTGGTGCTCAACCCGTCCCGCTGACCAGCGGCTGTGGGAGATTCCATGTCACTCAGCCGCAGCGGACCCGTAGGTTGGTCCGAGCTGGCGAGGCCCAACGTGGTCAGGAACAGGCACTGCAGCGTTGGGTTTCGCTGTGCTCTAGCGGAACGCTGCCCACAACAACCTGTGAAAGACTCCTCAACTCAGCCCCTTGCAATCTCCAGCACGCGAATCCGCCCCGGTTCGGGGTAATGCCAGCGCACGTCCACGTCCCACAGGCGGGCGCCGTAGCGGCGTTCGGGCTCGGGCTTCTGGTAGGCCGGACGCGGGTCCTGGGCCAGGCACTGCTCCACCAGTTCGGCCAGGGGTTCGCCCAGGCGCTGGCCGTGTTCGCGGGCCTGGAGGAGGGCGCTTGGCTCCCATTCCACTGGAATGAGTTCCGGCGCCGCGTCGGCGATGGCGTTCAGCGCGCCTTCCTGACGGTCGGCGTAGGGCACGTAGGGTTTGATATCCACGACCGGTGTGCCGTCCAGCAGGTCGATGCCGGAGAGCCAGAGCCGACCTGCTTCGACTTTCTCCAGTTTCACCACCGACTGGCCAATGCCGTTGGGGCGGTGGGTGGAGCGGCTGGCGAAGACGCCAATGGACTGGTTGCCGCCCAGGCGCGGCGGGCGCACCTTCAGCCGCGGCTTTTCTTCCAGGGCCTGGTGGAACAGGAACAGCAGCCAGACATGGCTGACCTGTTCCAGTCCGGCGACGGCATCTCCGGTATCGAATGGCGGCACCAGCTCCAGCACGCCACGGGCGGCGGGCGCCAGGTGCGGCTGGCGGGGAATGGCGAATTTTTCCTTGAAGCAGGAGCGGATATAACCGACCGGGGAAATGCTGTGCTGCATGTCAGTAGGGCACGCGGCAGCCAGCGTCGCGGAAGGGCCCGCCCAGGCGCTGCCAGCCTTCGCCGGGCGTGGTCTGGGCGCAGGTCAGCGCGCCATCCAGCTTGCTCTGCCAGATGAAGAAGGGCGCCGGCGCAGCGAAGCTCGGGGCGACAAGGGTGAGCAGAAGAGTGAGGAGGGCGAGGCGCATGGGGTATTTCCGCTGAGGTGCGCGGCTACCCTAGCGCCGCGCCGGGCGCCGCGCAATAGACCGGTTACAGGTGGAAACCGCCGTCGATGGGGATCACGTTACCGGTCATGTAAGCCCCCGCCGTGCTGGCGAGGCTGATGGCCAGCGCAGCCATTTCCTCGCCCCGGCCCCAGCGCTTCATCGGGATCAGCGCCGTATCGCGGGCCATGGCGTCGGGGTCATTGGCGATGAAGCGGGTCATCTTGCTGGGGAAGCGGCCGGGGGCGATCACGTTGACATTGATGTGCTCGGCCACCAGTTCCCGCGCCAGCATCCTTGAGAGCTGGTGCAGCGCTGCCTTGCTCGGCCCGTACGCGTAGGCCTCTTCGCCATGGGAGGTGATCCCGGCGACCGAGCCGATGTTGATTACCCGCGCCGGGCTGGCTTCGCTACCGGCCTTGCGCAGCAGCGGCAGCAGTTGCTGGATGCAGCTGAACACCGAGGTGACGTTGAGCTGCATGACCTTTTCCCAGCCCTTCACCGGATAGCTTTCCAGCGGGGCGCCCCAGGTGGTGCCGGCATTGTTCACCAGGATATCCAGCTGTTCGATGCGCTGCGCCAGCACATCGGCCAGCGCCCTGGCGCCTTCTTCGCTGGAGAGGTCCGCGGCAAGGCCATGGCATTCGCCAAAGGCGGAGAGCTCGGCCGCGGTTTCGTGGCACGCCTCGGAATCACGGGCGCAGATGAAAACGCGCGCGCCGGCTTCGAGGAGGCCCTGGGCGATCATCCGACCGATTCCACGTGTACCACCGGTGACCAGGGCGGTGCGGCCCTGAAGGCTGAAATAAGGATGCATGGCGAACCTCGCGACTGTGCCTGGAAAGGCCCATACCCTAGCCCCGGTGTGGCCGGGGCGGGGGCATTATCGAGGCGCGGAATGCATGGGCATTGTCAGGCGGGGGCAGCCTGGACGGCGGCCAGCTCGGCGTCTTTGGCCAGGGCACGGGTGTAGGCAGGGCGTTCGATGAAGCGGGCGATGTACGCCTTGATTTCCGGCACTTCCGGGATCAGCCCGAACTGGGTTGTCCAGTTCAGCGCGCTGCCCCAGAGCACGTCGGCGGCGGTGAACTGTTCGCCGAGCAGCCAGGGCCCTTGCTTGAGCTGGCCAACCAGGGTCTTCATCACGCTGTCGAAATCGCCGTAGGGTGAGCGCGCTTCCGGAATCGGCTCGCGATTCTGCACCCGGTCCACCACGGCCGGTTCGAAGCAGGAACCGTAGAACACCATCCACCGCAGGTAGGGGCCGCGCAACGGGTCGCCCAGGGGCGGTGCCAGTTTGGCCTCGGGGTAGAGATCGGCGAGGTAGAGGTAGACCGATACCTGCTCGGTGACCACCGCGTCGCCGTGGGTGATGGTGGGGACCTTGCCCATGGGGTTGATGGCGAGGAACTCGGGTTTGCGCTGCTCGCCGAGCTTCATGTTCATCACATGCAGCTTGAAGTCCGCGCCGAGCTCTTCCAGCAGCGTCAGGGCGCCGGTGGAGCGGGTGTAGGGGCAGTGGTAGAGGGTTACCTGGCGGTTCTGGTCGGTCATTGTTGTGATTCCGCTTGGGACATGGATGCTGCGAGTCTAGACGCAGCCTCTAGAGCCTGCCGTCCCGCCTCAAGCGGCGCAGAACCCAGCGGCGGTAGACCAGTGACAGGAGAGGTCTTATCAGTGGCAGCCCGATTAGCCAGGCCATCGGAGCCATCCTGGGGACCCGCGCAAGCAGGAGGATGTAGGCGTCCAGTTCGCGATGGATTTGGCCGGCTTCGTCCTGGACGTGGAGTTCGGTCAGGGCGAGGTAGGGGTCGATGCCCAGGGCGCGCAACTCGTCGTCACGGCCGGTGATGTCGATCCAATCCACACCGTCGGCAGCGCGGGGGAGGGATTCGTACCAGCGGCGGTCGGCGATGCAGCGCGGACAGGCGCCGTCGTAGAAGACCTTGAGCATGGTGGGGCTCTGTTGTGATGGGTATCGCTGCGCTCAACCACATCCTACGACTAAGCGGTCGCATGAGTTTGCCCAAAAGAAAAAAGCCCCGCATCAGCGGGGCTCTTCCATTCAACTATCGGCTCAGACCAGCTCGGCCCACATGTCGTATTCGTCGGCATCGACGATGCGCACGCGCACTTTGTCGCCCGGCTTCACACTGGTGGACTCGATGAACACGCTGCCGTCGATTTCCGGCGCGTCCGCCCAGGAACGGGCCACGGCGCCTTCGTCGTCCACTTCGTCGATCAGCACGTCCATCTCGCGGCCGATCTTCAGTTGCAGGCGGGCGGTGGAGATGGCCTGCTGGTGGGCCATGAAACGCTCCCAGCGGTCCTGTTTCACGTCGTCCGGCACCAGCTCCAGGCCCAGGTCGTTGGCCGGGGCGCCTTCCACCGGGGAGTACTGGAAGCAGCCAACGCGGTCGAGCTGGGCTTCGGTCAGCCAGTCCAGCAGGTACTGGAAGTCTTCCTCGGTCTCGCCGGGGAAACCGACGATGAAGGTGGAACGGATGGTCAGGTCCGGGCAGATCTCGCGCCATTTCTTGATGCGGGCCAGGGTCTTGTCCTCGAAGGCCGGGCGCTTCATTGACTTGAGCACCTTCGGGCTGGCGTGCTGGAAGGGGATGTCCAGGTAGGGCAGAAGCTTGCCTTCGGCCATCAGCGGGATCACGTCGTCCACGTTGGGGTACGGGTAGACGTAGTGCAGGCGCACCCACACGCCCATGGCGGAGAGGGCCTCGCACAGTTCCAGCATGCGGGTCTTCACCGGCTGGCCGTTCCAGAAGTCCAGCTTGTACTTGAGGTCGACGCCGTAGGCGCTGGTGTCCTGGGAGATCACCAGCAGCTCCTTGACGCCGGCCTTGACCAGGCGCTCGGCTTCGGAGAGCACGTCGCCCACCGGGCGGCTGACCAGCTTGCCGCGCATGGAGGGGATGATGCAGAAGCTGCAGCTGTGGTTGCAGCCTTCGGAAATCTTCAGGTAGGCGTAGTGACGCGGGGTCAGCTTGATGCCTTGCGGCGGAACCAGGTCGACGAAGGGGTCGTGGTCGGCCTTGGGAGGAATCACTTCGTGAACGGCGTTCACCACCTGCTCGTACTGCTGCGGGCCGGTCACGGCCAGCACGCTAGGGTGTACGTCGCGGATGGAGTCTTCGGAAACGCCCATGCAGCCGGTAACGATCACCTTGCCGTTCTCGGCGATGGCTTCACCGATGGCGTCCAGGGACTCGGCCTTGGCGCTGTCGATGAAACCGCAGGTGTTGACCACGACCACGTCGGCATCCTGGTAGGTCGGTACGATTTCGTAGCCTTCCATGCGCAGCTGGGTAAGGATGCGTTCGGAGTCGACGGTGGCCTTCGGGCAACCCAGGCTGACGAATCCGACTTTGGGGGTGGCGGTGGACATTGCGGCTAACCTCGATGGGCGCTCGGGAGGGCGCCTCTGATCAAAAAGTGCGCAATTCTAGCGGCAGGCGTCAGCCATTTCCACCCTCATCTGTTGTCATTTCGCAGCTAGCCTGTAGGAAGCTGGCGGAGCAGACGCAGGATGCTTCTCGTTGCCAGGAAGGCCTATCAGACGATGCGCACCAACAGTCATCAGCAGGAAGGTTCAGATGAGTGAAAGCATCACGCAATCCGCCGAACAGCACGCCGGGCACGCCGGTTCCGGGCTCGGTCTTCTGGTAGCCGCCGCCGGGGTGGTCTACGGCGATATCGGCACTAGCCCGCTGTACACCCTGAAGGAGGTCTTCTCCCCCCAGTACGGCGTCCAGGTCAACCATGACGGGGTGCTGGGGGTGTTGTCGCTGATCTTCTGGTCGCTGATCTGGGTGGTGTCGATCAAATACATGCTGTTCGTGTTGCGTGCCGACAACGAAGGCGAAGGCGGCGCCATGGCGCTGACCGCCCTGGCTCAGCGTGCCTCCAGGTCTTTTCCGAAGCTGAAGGCAACGGTGCTGTTGCTGGGACTTTTCGGCACCGCACTGTTCTACGGCGACAGCATGATCACCCCGGCGATTTCGGTGCTCTCTGCCATTGAAGGCCTGGACCTGGCGTTCGATGGCATCAGCCACTGGGTGGTGCCGTTGTCGCTGATCGTGCTGGTGGGGCTGTTCCTGATCCAGAAGCACGGTACGGCGCGCATCGGCATTCTCTTCGGGCCGATCATGGTGCTCTGGTTCAGCGTGCTCGGTGCCCTGGGGATTTACGGCATCGTCCAGCAGCCGGAGGTGCTGAAGGCGATGAACCCCTGGTGGTGCGTGCACTTCTTCATCACCCATCCGACCGTGGGCGTGGTCATCCTCGGGGCGGTGGTGCTGGCCCTGACCGGTGCCGAGGCGCTCTATGCCGACATGGGCCACTTCGGCCGCAAACCCATCGCCCGCGCCTGGTTCTTCCTGGTGCTGCCGGGGCTGGTGTTGAACTACTTCGGCCAGGGCGCGGCCATCCTCGCCGACCCCGCTGCCGCGCGTAACCCCTTCTATCTGCTGTCGCCGGGCTGGGCGTTGCTACCCATGGTGCTGCTGGCCACCCTGGCCACCGTGATCGCGTCCCAGGCGGTGATTTCCGGCGCCTTCTCCCTGACTCACCAGGCCATGCAACTTGGCTATATCCCGCGCATGTTCGTGCAGCACACCTCCCAGCAGGAACAGGGGCAGATCTACATCGGTGCGGTGAACTGGGCGCTGATGGTGGGCGTGGTGCTGCTGGTATTGGGATTCGAGTCGTCCGGCGCGCTGGCGTCGGCCTATGGGGTGGCGGTGACCGGCACCATGCTGATCACCACCTTGCTGGTGTCGGTGGTCATGCTGCTGCTGTGGAAAACCCCCTGGTGGCTGGCGGTGCCGGTGCTGCTGGGGTTTCTCTTCGTCGATAGCCTGTTCTTCACCGCCAACGTGCCGAAGATCTTCCAGGGTGGTGCCTTCCCGGTGGTGGCCGGCACGGCGCTGTTCGTCCTGATGACCACCTGGAAGCGCGGCAAGCAGATAGTGGTGGATCGCCTGGATGAAACGGCGCTGCCGCTGCCGCTGTTCATTGGCAGCATCCGTTCGCAGCCGCCCCATCGGGTGCAGGGCACGGCCGTATTCCTCACCGCCCGCACTGACGCCGTGCCCCATGCCCTCTTGCACAACCTGTTGCATAACCAGGTGCTGCACGAGCAGGTGGTGCTGCTGACGGTGGTAAGTGAAGACACGCCACGGGTGGCGGCGGAACGGCGCTTCGAGGTGGATGCCTACGGGGATGGATTCTTCCGGGTGATCCTGCACTTCGGCTTCATCGAGGAGCCTGACGTGCCGGCAGCGCTGAAGCTCTGCCACCTCAATGAACTGGATTTCAGCCCGATGAGCACGACCTATTTCCTTAGCCGCGAGACGGTGATCCCCACCAAACGCATTGGCATGGCGCGCTGGCGTGAGGCGCTGTTCGCCTTCCTGCTGAAGAACGCCAACAGCAATCTGAAATACTTCAACCTGCCGCTGAACCGGGTGATCGAGCTGGGTACGCAGGTGGAGATTTAGGGGGGAGCGTACTGACAGGGCGCGCCGCGCGCGGCGCGCCCTAAGGGGAAGCGGGTATCAGCTCTTGCCTGGCAACATCCGCACCAGGGTGTTGTCGCGGCTCACGTAGTGGTGGAACAGCGCTGCCACAGCGTGCAGGCCGATCAGCCAGTAGCCGGCGGTGCCCGCCAGTTCGTGGAGTTCCTTGATTTCACCGGCCAACTCCTTGTTCGGGCCGATAATCCCAGGCAGTTCCAGGCCGAAGAAGGGAACGGTCTTGCCAGCGGCGCTGAGGATGAGCCAGCCGGCCAGGGGCGTGCCGATCATCAGGGCGTAGAGCGCCAGGTGCATGAGCTTGGAGACAGCGTTCTGCCAGCTCGCCGGGGCGGGCTGGATGGCCGGGGTGGGGGAGATCATGCGGCCGACCAGGCGCAGCCAGACCAGGAAGAACACTGCCATGCCGAGCATGAAATGCCATTGCTTGAGCAGGTCGCGGGTTTCGCTGCCTTTGGGAAAGTTGCCCTTGAGTTCGATGCAGGCGTACACGGCTGCGATCAGTACCAGCATCAGCCAGTGCAGGGCGATGGACAGGCTCCCATAGCGGGAAGGCGCGTTCTTGAGACTCATCACGGTACCTCTTTCTCGTCTTATGGCGAAACGGTCGAGCAGGATAACGGCGTTCCCTTAAGCGAATCTGAACCTGGATCAATCCTTTGCAACGGACTCCTGGCGTTTCGCAACCGCTGCCAGCAGTTTCTCCGCCAATGCCGGGTAATTCTCGTCGTAATGGTGTCCGCCCGGCAGTTCGAGGTTTTCCCCGACGGTGCCCGGTTGGGTGCAGCCGCTTTCGTTGACCTCTTCCTTGCCGAACACGCAAAGCACCTTGCTTGCCGGCAGCTTCGCCAGTTCCGGACCGGTAGCGGCTTCCTGGCCGGCCTTGCCGAGCCAGCCCTGTACCTCGATCTCGAAGCTTCCACTGCGGGCGAGCGCCAGCAGGAGAACGGCGTCCACCTGATCCTGGTCGGCCTTGGGCAGCCGGTTGTAGAACGCGGGCAGCACGTCTGCACCAAAGGAGTAGCCCGCCAGTACGAAGCGCTTGGCACCCCACTTTTCGCGGTATTCCTTCATCAGCCGGCTGAGGTCGGCGGCGCCCTGTTCGGGGCTCTTGTGCTGCCAGAAGTAGCGAAGTGCGTCGATGCCCACCACTGGGTAGTCACGCTTGGCCATCTCGTCGGCCACCGCGCGGTCCAGATCGCGCCAGCCACCATCGCCGGAATAGAACAGGGTGACGGTCCCGGTGGGCCGGGTGGCGGGCACTTCCACCACCGGCAGCGGCTCGCCCTGGCCCTGCAGCAGGCTTTGCAGGCGTTGCTGCAGCAGTTGCGTGAGGCTGGTGTCGTAATCGCTGATCAGGGTTTCGGCATTGTGCTGATTGCGCGCGAAAGCGGCGCTGGGTGCGTCCGGATTGTCGTTCCAGGCGGCCAGCCAATGGCCGTGAGGCGCTTTTTGCGGCAGGGCCTCGGCGCAGTCCGGGGTGTCCAGGCTGAAGTCGATGGACAGGGCCTGGGCGTTGTCGTTGCCTTGCCCGGCCAGCCAGCGCCAGGCGAAAGAGGCCCCTGCGCCGATACCCGCCACCAGTGTCGGCTCGCCGTCCAGGGTTTCGCGGCCCTGCTGCAGGCGGTGTTGTTGCGCCGCGCAGTCCGCGGCCGGCAGGTCCAGCTGCAGAAGGCGTGCATTGCTGCTACGCGCCAGGGCCAGGAGGTCGGTGTCGGCCAGGCGCTGGTCGGCGCTGGCTATCAGCAGCACCCTGTGCTGGACCGCGCCAGCGGGGTTGGCGAGAGTCATGGGGCTGCCGTCAGAGGTCTTCAGGTGGTCCAACGTTGCTTGGGGCGTGGGACGGCTCCAGAACAGCAGGATCGCGCCCACCAGCAGGACGATCAGGATCAGCAGCAGGTGTCGCCAGTTGCGTTTTAGCATGTGCACCTCAGCGTTTGACCAGGCCGGTGAAGCCGCCAGCGATCAGCGCGGCGGTGTCGGCCAGCGCCACTAGCGGGTCTAGGCCGGCGGGCACGGCCATGTAGCGCGGCTCCCACTCGGGCTGGAATTTCTCCTTGAAGCGGCGCAGTCCCTGGAAGTTATAGAACTGCTCGCCGCGGCGGAACACCAGCGCGCCGAGGCGCTGGGTCAAGGGGGCGCCACGACGGGGCTGGAGGCCGGCGAGCGGCACCATGCCCAGGCTGAAGCGGGCATGGCCGCGTTCCTTGTAGTGCAGCAGCAGGCTGAGCATCAGGAACTCCATGGTCAGCTTCGGTGCGTGAGGATGCACGCGCATCAGGTCGATGCTGGACAGCGTGTTGCCTTCGGTTTCCAGCAGGTTGGCGAAGGCCACCGGTTTGCCCTCGAACTGGATGGTGGCGATGCGGAAATGCTTCAGGTAGTCCGGGTCGAAGCGGCCGAGGGAGAAGCCTTTCTCCCGTGCCTGCTTGCCCTGCATCCAGGCGTCGGAAATGGTCTGCAACTGCTCCAGGGGCGCGGTTCCGACTTCATAGATCTGCAGGCTGAGTCCGTCGCGCTGGCCACGGCTCAAGGTGTAGCGCAGGTCCTTCATGGCCTTGTTCTTGGCGTCGAGGTCGAAGCGGGGTAGGTCGACCCGCGCTTCCTCGCCGAGTTTCAGGGCGGACAGGCCGATGTCCATGTAATAGGGCAGGTTCTCCGCACGTACCTGGTAGAACACCGGCCGGGCGTGGTGATGGTCGCAGAGGTCACGGAATTGCCAGATCAGCTCGGCGCGGCGGTGGGACGGACCGATGGGGTCGAACAGCGCCACCAGGCTGCGGCCACGGCGGGCATACATGAGGAAGGCGTCGCCCTGGGGATGGAAGAGCAGGGCCTTGTCGCCGGTCAGCACCAGGCCGCCATCGGGCTGGTCTGAGCTGCGGATCACCTCGGCGGCGCGCTGCAACTCTTCATCGGTCGGCTCGTGGATGGTGGGCGGTACCGGGCGCAGCAGCCAGGCCAGGGCGATACCGGCCAGCAGCAGGCCGCTGGCCAGGGAGGCGCGCAGGGCGCGCGGCGCGTCGCCGTCCACCGCGAATTGCCACCAGAGTTCATGGTCGTAGGGCACGTCCTGGAAGGCGAAGAACATCAGCCAGAGTGCCGCGATCAGTACGCAGGCGCTGGCTGCCAGGTTGATCGGCGAGAAGGGCATCTCCAGCAGGCGGCTGGGGCGGTAGAACGCCGCACGGAATATCGCCAGCAGCACGGCGGTCATGCTCAGCAGGCTGGCTTCTTCCCAGTCGAAGCCCTTGAGCAGGGACAGGCCGGCGCCGCTAAGCAGCAGCACCACGGTCAGCGCCCAGGCTGCCGACAGGCGATGGCGCAATCCGTGGGCCAGCAGCAGGCAGAGCACCCCGACCAGGCTGGCGGCCAGGTGCGAGGCGTCTATCAGGCGATGGGGGATCAGGAAACTCAGGTGCTCCAGGCGGGTGTCCACCGCCGGGGTGACGCCGGAGAACAGCAGCACCACACCGGACAGGAACACCAGCAGCGACAGCACCGGCGCGGCCAGGCCGGAGGCGGCGCGCAATGCCTGGCGACCGGCGGGGAACAGGCGTTGCGCCTCATTGGCCAGCAACAGCAGGCAGGCCAGCACCAGTGGCAGGCCAACGTAGATAAGGCGGTAGAGCAGTAGGGCGGCCGCCAGGGGGGCCGCGCCCAACTGGCCGGCAAAGGCCGCCAGCAGGACGGCCTCGAACACGCCTACCCCGCCCGGAACGTGGCTGAGTACGCCAGCGGCCAGGGCCAGCATGTAGACCAGCAGGAAGGCGCCAAGCGGCGGCGCGTCAGGCAGCAGTACGTAGAGCACGCAGGCGGCGGCGCAGACATCCACCACTGTGATCAGCAGTTGCAGCGCCGACAGGCGCAGGCCGGGCAGGCGCACGCTGCGGTTGCCCAGGCGGATATCGATGCAGCCGGGCACCGGCGGCTCGGGAGCGCGCTGGCGCGAGATCCAGAAGACCAGTGCCACACCGGCCAGCAGCACGCCCAGGGCGATGACGACCACCAGGCTTTCCGGCAGGCCCAGGGCGACCGAGGCTGCGGCCGGGGCACTCAGGGCCGCCAACGCCGCCAGCGGCGGAAGCGCCGAGCCCAGGGCGAGGCTGGCGAACAGGGTGATGCGGGCGATGTCGCCGGCGCCGAGATTGTCGCGTCCGTACAAGCGGAAACGCACGGAGCCGCCGGTGAGCATCGACAGGCCGACGGCGTTGCCCACGCCCGACGCGCAGAAGCTGCCCAGCGCCATGCGCTGCAAGGGCAGGTGCACACCGGCGAAGCGACAGCCGGACCATTCGTAGCCGACGTAGGCGATGAAGCTGACAGCGGTGGCGCCCAGGGCCAGTAGCAGGCTGGTGCCGGGTACATCGGCAATGGCGGAGCGCAGTGCGTCCGGGTCGAGTTCCCGCAGTAGGTGCCAGCACGCCAGCAGGCCGAGGATGAACACCAGCAGGGTGAAAGCAATGACGATCCACTGCCGGTAGGCTGTGAGGCTGTCGAGCCAGCGGATCTGGGCCGATTCTTCGTTGAGTTGGCCGTTGGCCGGCTTTTCCACTGGCGGGGTGTTGGCGCGCATCGAGCACCTCTGGGCAATGTGCGCCACTGAGTGTGGGCGCCGACAGCAAGTTCCAAGTGTCTGGCAGAACTTTTTCTTCGCCGGCCTTTCGATGGTCTAGCGCGCAAAACGGCCGGGTGCACCGGCAAGTCTAGGCGAGCAGAGAGTCCCGCCGCCGTGGGAAGTCGGGGAGCGTCGGGGGAGGGGCGGCAATTTGCCGCGCGACGGCTCGCCGGTCAGTGCCAGACCGAGCGGGTCTCCCAGTCGCGGAACTGTTCGGCAGGAATCGGCTGACTGATCTTGTAGCCCTGGGCTATGTCGCAGCCATATTGGCCGAGCTGGTTGAAGGTCAACTGGTCCTCCACCCCTTCGGCCACCACCGTCAGGTCCAGGTTGTGGGCCAGTTCGATGATGGAGCGGACGATCTTCGCCGACCCCGCGTTGGTGGTCATGCCGCTGACGAAGGACTGGTCGATCTTCAGCGAGTCCACCGGCAGCCGTTGCAGGTATGCGAGGGACGAATAGCCGGTGCCGAAGTCGTCGATGGTCAGGTGAGCATCCAGGTCCTTGAGTGCCGACAGGGTCTGCTGCGAGGCCACCGGATCTTCCATCAGCGCGCTTTCGGTCAGTTCGAACTCGATCCAGTGGGGTTTGGCGCCCCAGGTGGCGAAGGAACCCCGGATGCGCTCCAGCAGTCGCGGGTCGCGCAGGTCGTGGGCGGAGAGGTTGACCGAGATGGGGCGTTCATCCCCTTCTTCATGCCAGGCGTAGCGCTGGCCCAGCGCGGTATCCAGCACCCAGAGTGTTAGCGGGGTAATGAGGCCGGTGTTCTCGGCCAGGCGCACGAATTCGTCGGGCGGCAGCATGCCGTGCTGGGGATGGCGCCAGCGCACCAGGGCCTCGGTGCCGCACACGCGGTTGCTGGCGATTTCTACCTTGGGCTGGTAGTAGAGCAGCAGTTCGTTGCGGTCGATGGCGCGGCGCAGGTCGCCCATCAGTGTCAGGTGCTGGGCGCATTCCTGGTCGAGGCCGCCCTGGAACACCGCGAAGCCGGCATTGGAGCGCTTGGCCTGTTCCATTGCACTGCCGGAGCGGCGGATCAGCGCTTCCGGCGCCGTGCCGTGGCCTGGATAGAGGGCGATGCCGATGCTGGCCCGCGCCTCCAGATAGAGGCCGGAGAGTTCAACCGGGTCGTAGAGCGCCATGAGGATCTGCTTGGCCAGCTGCGAGGCATGCTCGGCGCCGCCGTTGGGCATGAGCACGGCGAATTCGCATTCGCCCATTCGCGCCACCGTGCGTTCCGCCCCCACGGCCTGCGTCAGGCGGGAGGCGATTTCGATCTGCAGGCGGTCGCCTTCGCGATAGCCGAGGGTTTCGTTGATTTCCTGGTTGCGGGCGATCTCCAGGTGCAGCAGGCCGAAGGGGCGGCGCTCCTGGCGGGCATTGGCGATCGCGGTATCGAGCAGTTCGCGCAGGCGCACACGGTTGGGCAGGCCGGTCAGGGCGTCCTCATAGGCCATGCGGCGGATGGTCGACTCGGCTTCCATGGCACGGGCTCGGGTGCGCAGGGTGGAAATGCCGAAGCCCAGGTCATGGGCCGTGGCCAGCAGCAGTTCAACTTCCTTCTCGTCGAATGCATCGGCGCGCTCGGCCATGATCACCAGCATGCCGATGAGCGTGTCTTCCACCTGGAGGGGCAGGGCCAACGCCGACGCGAAGCCATATTCACGGGCTTCGTCATGGAGCGCGGCTTCCGGGTTGTTGAGCAGGTCACGCAGTACCAGCGGGTCGCCCGCCTGCAAGGCGGTTTCCAGCTGGCCATGGAAACTGCCGTCATGGCCGCCTGCACCCCACCCCTGGCAGATGCCATTGGCCGCGTTGCAGGCCATCACCTTGTATGGGCGCACCGGGTCATCTTGGCGGTAGTCGACCCAGGCCTGGCGATAGCCGCATTCACCCACCAGGACCCGGCAGATTTCCGTCAGCAGCGGTGTTTCGCTGGTGGCATGGATCACTGCATGGTTGACCGCCACCCGGGTGGCCAGGGCGCGGTTGAGGGCTTCCACCTGCTGCTCGGCCTGCCGGCGTCGGGCCTTGATGCGCAGGGCCTGGAGGCCGAAGGCCATGTCGTCGGCGGCTTCACTGAGCAGTGCCAGTTCTCGTTCACCGAAGGCATCGGGCTCCTTGGCGCAGATGGCCAGGGCGCCGAAGATCTCGCCGTCTACCCGCAGGGGTAGGGACAGGACCGAAGCAATGCCGTGGGTAATGGCGCTCTCCCGCCAGGGGCTGAGCCTGGAGTCTGTGAGGATATTGCGCGTGATGGTCGGGACACCGGTGCGGATGGCGGTACCGGTAGTGCCTCGCCCGCGTTCGCGATCGGCCCAGGTGATGTTGAGCGAATCGACATACGCCTTGTCGAGTCCAACGTGAGCCAGGGGCGTCACCGACTGCGCTTCGTCATGTTCGGCGCGTCCCACCCAGGCCATGCGATAGCCGCCTTCCTCCACCACCACCCGGCAGATTTCCTTGAACAGAAAGCACGGGTCTTCGGCGCGCAGCAGGGCTCGATTGCATCCGCTCAGCGTACGCAACGCGCGGTTCAGGTATTCGACTTCCTCACTGGAGGCGCAGTAACCGGACATGGCGAACCTCCACCAGGTGGACAGGTGCGCTTCAAGTATAGAAGTCGGGTCTTTTCCGGATGGGGGACTGACGAGCAGCCTTGACGGACGGAGGAGGAGGGACGCGGAAACGAAAAAGGCCACTCCGAAGAGTGGCCTTTTTGGAAACTGGTTGCGGGAGCTGGATTTGAACCAACGACCTTCGGGTTATGAGCCCGACGAGCTACCAGACTGCTCCATCCCGCGGCGGCAATTCTACAGTTCTGCGGAGGGCTGTCAAACGATTTCTTTCATTTAAATCAAATACTTATTTCGACCCAAACGAAAAAGGCCACTCCGAAGAGTGGCCTTTTGGAAAACTGGTTGCGGGAGCTGGATTTGAACCAACGACCTTCGGGTTATGAGCCCGACGAGCTACCAGACTGCTCCATCCCGCGGCGGCAATTCTACAGTTCTACGAGGGGCTGTCAAACGATTTCGCAGAAAAATTCTTTTTCCCTCAAATATTTAGCAAGCGAGTGAGGTGAAGGGGCGCTGCCCGTACGTGCGCTAGAGCGGCTGGAGGGAGCCCAGGCTGCGGTATCATCGCCTGCTACCCGAACCGCCCGCGCACCACCGACCACCATGCCGCAACGAAAGATCATCCACATTGACTGCGACTGCTTCTACGCCGCCATCGAGATGCGCGACGACCCGTCGCTGGCGGGTAAACCCCTGGCGGTTGGCGGCTCGCCGGACAAGCGTGGGGTCGTGGCGACCTGCAACTACGACGCCCGTGCCTACGGTGTGCGTTCGGCGATGCCGATGCGGACGGCGGTCAAACTTTGTCCGGACCTGACCATCGTCCGGCCGCGCATGGATGTGTATAAGGCGGTGTCGCGGCAGATCCATCAGATATTCCGCGACTACACCGAGATCATCGAGCCGCTGTCGCTGGACGAGGCCTACCTGGACGTATCCGACAGCCCGCATTTCAACGGCAGCGCCACGCGCATCGCGCAGGAGATTCGCCGACGCGTCGCCTCCGAGCTGCATATCACGGTGTCTGCCGGAGTGGCGCCGAACAAGTTCATCGCCAAGATCGCCAGCGACTGGCGCAAGCCGGACGGAATGTTCGTGGTCACGCCGGACCAGGTGGATGAATTCGTCGCCGCATTGCCGGTGAGCAAGCTGCACGGCGTGGGCAAGGTGACGGCGGAGAAGATGGCGCGCCTCGGCATACGCACCTGCGCCGACCTGCGTGACTGGAACAAGCTGGCGCTGGCACGGGAGTTCGGCAGTTTCGGTGATCGACTCTATAACCTGGCCCGTGGCCAGGATGACCGCATCGTGCAGGTGGACAGCCGGCGGCAGTCCATCAGCGTGGAAAACACCTACGATCAGGACCTGCCCAATCTGGATGCCTGCCTGGAACAGCTGCCGGCGCTGCTGGATGAGCTGCTCGGGCGCATTGCACGGCTGGACAGCAGCTACAAGCCGGACAAGCCCTTCGTGAAGCTGAAGTTCCACGACTTCACCCAGACCACCCTGGAACAGGCCGGTGCCCGCCGTGACCTGGACAGTTACCGGCAATTGCTCAGCTCGGCATTCGCTCGTGGCGACAAGCCGGTGCGGTTGATCGGGGTGGGGGTGCGTTTGCAGGACCTGCGGGGCGCAGTCGAGCAGCTCAACCTTTTCTAAGGCACTGCCTGCTTTTTTCTGTAGGGGCGAATTCATTCGCCAAGGGCAGCAATGCTGCCCCATGCGACTTCTGGGGGCAGACCTGCGGTCTGCTTGGCGAATGAATTCGCCCCTACAAGAGAGGGGATCGACGCGGCGAGCTCAACCTTCCACCGGCCACAGCCGGATCGGCTTGCCCTCGGCCGGCCATAGTCGGAGCTGGTCGATGGGGGAGATGTCCCAGTGCTGCACCTTGCCCAGGGCGTCGAGGAAGCGCTGTTCCTGTTCCATCAGCGCGGGCGCACACATCTTGCGCGTGCTGCCGGCAGTGCCGAAGGTCACCTTGTCGCCTTCCATCGTGTAGGAGGCGAACCAGTGGTTGCAGCCGGCGTTGCCATAGGCGCGGTTGTCATCGCCCAGGGTGATGGTCAGGTGACTGTTATCGATCAGCGGGCGCTCGCCGATCCATTCCACCTGGTAGGTCGTGCCGGTTTCCAGTTGCGGACGATCGCTGGCGCAGCCGGTGATGGCGGCGGCCATAACGGCCAGCAGCAGGGCGTTCCGGGTCATTGGGTGTCCTCCTGACGACAGTTCGGGCAGTAGTGCTTGCCTGCGTGGTTGCGCCAGCCCAGTTCCGCGATGCGCGCTTCGGCGGCCGGTGCCTGGGCCTGTTTGCCGAGGCCGCTGTCGACGGCGAATTCGAAGTCCAGGCGCTTGCCGCAGGCATCGCAGTCCACGTGCCAGTTGTGGATAGCGAGTTCCTTGAAGGCCGGGCCCTTGGCCACCGCCAGCCACTGGCCGGGCGGGTTGATCAGGTGGCGCACCTTGTCCACGGTGAGACGCATGCTGAGGTCGCGGCTGCCCTTGAGGGTCACCAGCAGGGTGTCGCCGGTCTGAATCGAGCCGCCGGTGCCCGTGACCTGGTAGAGGCCCGGGGAGAGGGCGCGGCATTCGTTCAGGGTGTGGGCGGGGTTGAGCAGGTTGTAGCGAAAATCGTGTTCGGCCATAGGTCCTCCGGCTAGGGCACGCATCCTAACATGGCCTAGGCGTCCACCTGATTGCACGGCCGCCCGGCGGCCCAGGCGCTGATGTTGTCCAGGGTGGTGCGGGCGATGGCGGCCAGGGCCTCGCGGGTGAGGAAGGCCTGGTGGGCGGTGATGATCACGTTGGGGAAGGTCAGTAGCCGTGCGAGTACGTCGTCCTGTAGCGGCAGGTCGGAGCGATCCTCGAAGAACAGGTTGGCTTCTTCTTCATAGACATCCAGGCCCAGGTAGCCGAGCTGGCCGGATTTGAGTGCGTCGATCAGCGCTGGCGTATCCACCAGCGCGCCACGCCCGGTGTTGATCAGCATGGAACCGGGCTTCATTCGCTCCAGGCTCTGGGTATTGATCAGATGGCGGGTGGCTTCGTTGAGCGGGCAGTGCAGGCTGATGATGTCGCTGTCGGCCAGCAGTTCCGGCAGGTCGACATAGACCGCGCCCAGCGCTTCGACACTGGGATTACGCTGTGGGTCGAAGGCCAGCAGGCCACAGCCGAAGCCGGCCATGATGCGGGCGAAGGTCGCGCCGATCTGTCCGGTACCAACTACGCCCACGGTCTTGCCGACCAGGTCGAAACCGGTGAGGCCGTGGAGGGTGAAGTCGCCTTCGCGGGTGCGGTTGTAGGCGCGGTGCAGGCGGCGGTTCAGGGCCAGGATCAGGGCCGCCGCGTGTTCGGCCACCGCGTGAGGCGAGTAGGCCGGAACCCGCACGACGGTCAGGTCCAGGCGCTTGGCGGCTGCCAGGTCCACATGGTTGTAGCCGGCCGAACGCAGGGCGATCAAACGGGTTCCGCCGTTGGCCAGACGCTCTAGCACCGGGGCGGACAGGTCGTCATTGATGAAGGCGCAAACCACGTCGAAGCCATTGGCCAGGGCGGTGGTATCGAGGGTCAGGCGTGCCTGCTGGAAGTGCAGCTCGAAGGTGGGACTGGCGCCGAGGAAGCTCTCGCGGTCATAGGCCTGGCTGCTGAACAGAATGGTGCGCATGGATTCTCCTTGGTTGTTCAGCAGCATAGCTGGCGTCTGGCCACTTCACGTTGTCCCGGATCAGGCCTCCATCCGCGCCACTTCGGACAGGCGGGCGATGGCCGCATCCAGTTCTTCTAGGGCCTGCGAGGCGCCCGGGTCGTTTTGCTTGAGCAGGGTTTCGCTGCGCTGGCAGGCGGCACGCAGTTGCGGAACGCCGCAGTAGCGCGTGGCGCCGTGCAGGCGGTGGACCCGTTCCAGCAGGGTGGTTCGGTCGCCGCTGCGGACGGCGAGCTGGATGGCTTCGCGGTCGGCGTCGAGAGAAGCCAGCAGCATGGACAGCATGTCGGCGGCGAGGTCAGCCTTGCCCGCGGCCAGGCGCAGCCCTTCTTCCGGGTCTAGCACTTCCAGTCCGTTGTCGTCGCGGCTTTCCCATCCCGATCCCTGGCGTTGTACCGGCTGGCCGCCGAGGCTGAGGCCGGTCCACTTGAGCACCACCTGGGTCAACTGGCGTTCGCCGATGGGCTTGGTCAAGTAATCGTCCATACCGCCCTGGAGCAGGGCGCGCTTCTCGTTCGCCAGGGCGTGGGCGGTGAGGGCAACGATGGGGACCGGGTCGATGCGCTGCTCGTTCTCCCAGCGGCGTATCGCCTCGGTGGCCTGGGTGCCGTCCATGCCGGGCATCTGCACATCCATCAGCACCAGGTCGAAGCGCTCGCGCTGCACCGCTTCGATGGCGTCGAAGCCGCTGTCCACGGCACGTACTTCGGCGCCCATGTCGGTCAGCAGGGTCTGCACCAGCAGCAGGTTGGCCGGGTTGTCGTCGACGCAGAGCAGGCGCGGCGCGCGGCTGCTTTGTGTTTGCGGCGGGTCGACGCGCGTTGGACGCGGACTGATCAGCCCGCCCAGCGCCTGTTGCAGTTTGCGAGTGCAGGCCGGCTTGGCCTGCAGTTGGCTGTGAGCTTCGGGCAGGGCGCGGTGGTAGAGACCCTGTTCGGTGGTGGGGCAAAGCACCAGGCTCTTGCAGCCAAGCTGTTCCAGCTCCCAGACGCGTTGGCTGAGCTGTTCCGGCGAGAGCGCCTGGACGTCCGCGCCAATCACCGCGAGACCGATGGGGCGATTGCCGAGGCGGTGTGCGGCGACTTCGTCCACCAGGGTGCCGATGCTGGGGAAGTCGAGCACTTCCAGGCCGCTATCTTCCAGCTGGTGGCGCAGGGCCTGGCGCGTCAGCTCCTGGGGTTCGAGCACCGCCACGCGGCGGCCTTCCAGGTGGGGCTGCGCGCTGTCTTCGATCTCGTCCAGGGATTTCGGCAGGCTGAGGGTGATCCAGAATTCCGAGCCGACGCCTGGCGTGCTGCTGACGCCGATTTCGCCGCCCATCTGTTCGATCAGGCGCTTGGAGATCACCAGCCCGAGGCCGGTTCCGCCAGCCTGGCGGGAGAGGGAGTTGTCGGCCTGGGTGAAGGCCTGGAACAGGGCGCGCAGGTCGCCGTCGGTCAGGCCGATGCCGGTGTCCTGCACGCTGATGCGCAGTTGAGCCAGCTCGTCGTCGCTGTCGTCCTCGAGCATGGCGCGCACGGCGATGGTGCCTTCGCGGGTGAACTTGATGGCGTTGCTCACCAGGTTGGTCAGTACCTGCTTGAGGCGCATCGGGTCGCCCATGAGCTGCAGCGGGGTGTCGCGGTAGACCAGGCTGACCAGCTCCAGGCGCTTCTCGTGGGCCGCCGGGGCGAGGATGGTGAGGGTGTCCTGGATCAGGTCGCGAAGGTTGAAGGGGATGCTTTCCAGCACCAGCTTGCCGGCCTCGATCTTCGAGAAATCAAGCACCTCGTTGATGATCCCCAGCAGGCTGTCGGCGGACTTCTCGATGGTGTTCAGGTAGTCCTGCTGGCGCGTGGTGAGGTCGCTTTTCTTCAGCAGGTTGGTGAAGCCGAGGATGCCATTGAGCGGGGTGCGGATCTCGTGGCTCATGTTGGCGAGGAATTCGGACTTGATGCGGCTGGCCTCCAGGGCCTCCTTGCGCGCCAGGTCCAGTTCGATGTTCTGGATCTCGATGGTTTCGAGGTTCTGGCGCACGTCCTCGGTGGCCTGGTCGATGTTGTGCTGCAACTCTTCCTGGGCGGTCTGCAGGGCTTCGGCCATGCGGTTGATGCCCGAGGCCAGTTCGTCCAGTTCATGGCTGCCCAGCGGGGGCAGGCGGGTTTCCAGGCGGCCTTCCTTGAGCAGCGCTACGCCTTGCTTGATGCGCCGCAGCGGATCGTTGATCGCCCGACTCATGCGCAGGGCCAGCAGCGCCGTGACGCCCAGGCCGGTGGCGATCAGCAGCAGGCTGGCCAGCAGGCTGCGGTAACCGCGCAACAGGGTGCCCTGGTGGGACATCTCCAGTTCCACCCAGCCCAGCAGGTCGTCATTGGGCAGCTTCGCCTTGTCGCCGGAAAGCACCCGGTGGCGTTCGAACACCGGTTGCAGGAAGCGGGTGGCTTCGGTGTTGCTCTTAAGCGCCAGGTTGTCGCCCTCGCCATCGGGGCTTTCATTGAGCATGCGCGGCCCGGCGTGGGCGAGGCGCTTGTGGTCAGCGCCGATGAAGCTCACCGAGCGCACGTCGGCCTGGTCCAGTGCGTGGTCGGCGATACGCTCCAGCAGCACCGCGTCGCCGCGGATCAGGGCGGGGGCGGCGAGTGGCGCCAGGTGTTCGGCGATCATCTGGCCGCGCTGCAGCAACTGGGCCTGCATGTCGGCCTGTTGTACCCAGGTGAAATAGCCACCCAGTACCAGTGCCAGCAGGCTGGTGGGCAGCAGCGTCAGCATGAGCACGCGGCCCTTGATGCCCAGATCCTTGTACACGCCCGTCCTCCCCATGGGTTTTCCGCGCAGTGTAGCGGCTCATTGGATGGGAATCTTGCGGCAGCCTCGTCGAAATTCGTACTCGACAATCCTTTTCATTTGCCGCTGATTTCCATGCTGGCCACTTCCCAGGCCCCCCGTGCGCATCCCTGCCGTCGAGGACGTAGTTGGCTGTCCATCTGCATGAGTACCTTCAGGACGGCGATTTTGACGTCGCGCTGCGCCAGCAGGGCGAAGAAGGACTGGGGCTGCTCCGTGAGGAAGGCTTCGATCGGATTCTCATGGACATCCTGCAGCCCTGGCAGCTCGGCTGGGGGGCCTGACTCGCGTCCGGGCTTTGTACAGGAGGTGCGTTGGTTACACCTCGGCCCAGCGCCGCAGCAGGTTGTGGTAATTGCCGGTCAGCCGGACCAGAGCAGGGTGGTCCGGTACGTCACGAGCCAGGCTCTGGATCGCCTGATCCATGTCGAACAGCAGGGCGCGCTGGCTGTCTTCGCGGATCATGCTCTGGATCCAGAAGAAGGACGCCAGGCGAGCGCCCCGGGTGACCGGTTCCACCTGGTGGAGGCTGCTGGCGGGATAGACCACCAGGTCGCCGGCGGCCAGCTTCACGCGGTGTTCGCCGTAGGTGTCCTGGATCACCAGGTCGCCACCGTCGTACGACTCCGGTTCGCTGAAGAACAGGGTGGCGGAGACATCGGTGCGCACCTGCTCGGGGCTGCCCTTGATCGCACGCACAGCATTGTCGATGTGGTAACCGAACGCGCCGCCACCGCTGTAGCGGTTGAACAGGGGCGGGTAGACCTTGTTCGGCAGTACTGCGGAGATGAACAGCGGGTTGTTCCACAGGCGTTGCAGCATGGCGGCACTGATTTCGCGGGCCAGTGGGTCGCCTTCCGCCAGTTGCTGGTTGTTCTTGGTCTTGGCCGACTGATAGCCGGCGGTGACCTTGCCGTCCTGCCATTCGGCCTGCTCCAGTGCTTCGCGGATTCGCGCTGCCTCTTCCGTCGTGAAGATTCCGGGGATGTGCAGGAGCATGGCGGTCTACCGGGGTTGGGTGGAGTGGAGGCGAATAGTATTTATTTCCATTAACGCTGTACATCGGCAACGGTTGGGCGGGCTCGTCGGAATCGCTGGTGGCTTCATTCCTATCCGCAGGATTCGGAGCTTCCCAGGGCCGGTTGGTGCGCAGGTGGCGCGGAAATGCATTTCCGCTACATCGTTATAGCTGCACGCCATAAGCCGAAACGCTCGCGCCATATGGTGTTGCGCGGTTTGCCGCTATCATATGCACCCCCTGCGTCTGGATTGCGAAACCCGCCATGACTCTGCAGTACCCCACAATTGCCGATTGCATCGGCCACACCCCGCTGGTGCGTTTGCAGCGCCTGGCTGGCGAAACCAGCAACACCCTCCTGGTCAAGCTCGAAGGCAACAACCCCGCCGGTTCGGTCAAGGATCGCCCGGCGCTGTCGATGATCACTCGCGCCGAACTGCGCGGTGACATCCAGCCCGGTGACACCCTGATCGAGGCCACTTCCGGCAACACCGGCATCGCCCTGGCCATGGCTGCGGCCATCAAGGGTTACAAGATGATGCTGATCATGCCGGACAACATGAGCGCCGAGCGCAAGGCCGCCATGACCGCCTATGGCGCCGAGCTGATCCTGGTCAGCCGCGAAGAGGGTATGGAAGGCGCTCGTGATCTCGCCGAAAGCCTGCAGCGCGGCGGCCGTGGCAAGGTGCTGGACCAGTTCGCCAACGGCGACAACCCCGAAGCCCACTACGTCGGCACCGGCCCGGAAATCTGGCAGCAGACCCAGGGCACCATCACCCATTTCGTCAGTTCCATGGGTACCACCGGCACCATCATGGGTGTATCGCGCTACCTCAAGGAGCAGAACCCGGCGATCCAGATCGTCGGCCTGCAACCGCAGGAAGGTTCGGCCATTCCCGGTATCCGCCGCTGGCCCCAGGAATACCTGCCGAAGATCTACCAGGCCGAGCGCGTCGATCGCGTGGTCGACATGGCCCAGATCGAAGCCGAGGAAACCATGCGCCGCCTGGCCCGCGAAGAAGGCATCTTCTGCGGCGTTTCCTCCGGTGGTGCGGTCGCAGCCATGCTGCGCTTGTCCCGTGAAGTGGAAAACGCCGTGATGGTCGCGATCATCTGCGACCGTGGCGACCGTTATCTCTCCACTGGCATCTACGAAGACCCTGAACGGCTGTGAAGATATCTACTGCGCGTTCCGATAGCTGCGTTGGGCGGTGTTCGCTCCTTGCCTATCCAAACGATATGTCTCGTCGCTGCGCTCCGTCCGCCTTGCTCTCGGGCCGCTCGTCACGATCTCTTCAGAGCGTTCACCATGTCCCGGCGTAATACAGGCCTGCGCTTCCAGCCCAGCGGCGGAGCGCGGACTTCGCAAGTTCCCGTGGGCAAGAAGCAGCGGCTGGTCATCGAGCGCCTTTCCAACGACGGACGCGGCATCGCTTTCATCGAAGGACGCACCTGGTTCGTGGCCGGTGCCCTGCCGCAGGAAGAGGTGGAAGCTCGTGTGCTCGCTGCCCGCAGCCAGGTGGTGGAAGCCCGTGCCGAGCGCGTGCTGAGTGCCAGCCCGATACGCCTGGTGCCGCCTTGCGCCCATGCCGGCCAATGCGGCGGCTGCACCCTGCAGCACCTGCCCCATGCCGAGCAGCTTGCCCTGAAACAGCGCACCCTGGCCGAACAGCTCGCGCGCGTCGCCGACCTCCAGCCGCAGGAATGGGTGACCCCACTTGTGGGGACCGATTTCGGTTATCGGCGCCGTGCCCGTATCGCCGTGCGCTGGGACGTCAAGGCGCGCCAGCTGGAAGTGGGATTTCGCGCGGCCTCCAGTCAGGCGATAGTCGGGATCAAGGATTGCCAGGTGCTGGTACAGCCCTTGCAACCGCTGATGCGCGCACTGCCCGAGCTGCTCAAGGGCCTGGACAAGCCCCAGGCGATCGGACATGTGGAATTGTTCCATGGCACCGCTTCGGCGTTGCTGCTGCGTCATACCCAGCCCCTGGGCGAGGCCGACCTGCAGCGCCTGCGCGAGTTCTGCGCAGAGCACCAGGCGCAGCTCTGGCTGCATGGCGAAGGCGAGCCCCATCCGGATCAGCCGGATGCGCGCCTCGGCTATCGGCTGGAGCCGTGGAGTCTGGAGCTTGAATATCGCCCCGGCGACTTCGTTCAGGTGAATGAGGCGGTCAACGAGGCGATGGTGGCGCAGGCGCTAGACTGGATGAAACCGCAGCCGGGCGAGCGTGTGCTGGATCTGTTCTGTGGGCTCGGCAACTTCGCCCTGCCGCTGGCGCGCCAGGTGCGCGAGGTGGTGGCGGTGGAAGGCGTCGAGGCCATGGTGCAACGAGCGCGCGGCAATGCCGCCGCCAATGGCTTGGATAATGTGCACTTCTTCCAGGCCGACCTGTCGAACCCCTTGGCCGATGCGCCCTGGGCCCGGCAGGGCTTCGATGCCGTGCTGCTCGATCCGCCGCGTGACGGCGCATTCGAAGCCGTTCGGCAGATTGCTGCAACCGGTGCAAAACGAGTGGTCTATGTATCCTGCAACCCGGCGACCCTGGCGCGTGACAGTGCCGAACTGGTCAAGCAGGGATACCAGCTGAAGAAGGCCGGGATTCTCGACATGTTTCCTCAGACGGCCCATGTCGAGGCCATGGCGTTATTCGAGGCGGGCTAGGAAGCCCGCGTAATCCGACCGGCACGACAGAGGCTGGCGACAATTCGACGTGAGGGGTTCACGTCGTAGGGAAGGTAGGCAAGATGGTACAGGTGAGAGCGCAACAGCCGGTCAACACGGACGGCAGCATCAACCTCGAGGCGTGGCTGGACCATGTCATCAGCCTCGACCCGGTGCTCGATCGCGCAGTACTCAAAGAGGCTTGCGAGTTCGCCCGCGACGCCGAGCAACAGGCCATCGCTGCGAAGAACAGCTGGGCCGAGGGTAATTCCAGTTTCCAGACGGGTCTCGAAATCGCCGAGATCCTCGCGGACCTGAAGTTGGATCAGGAATCCCTGGTGGCTGCGGTGATCTACCGTGGCGTGCGCGAGGGCAAGATCCAGCTGCAAGCCGTGCAGCAGCGCTTCGGCGCGGTCGTTGCCAGGCTGATCGAAGGCGTGCTGCGCATGGCCGCCATCAGCGCCAGCCTCAATCCCCGCCACTCCATGGTTCTCGGCACCCAGGCGCAGGTGGAGAACCTGCGCAAGATGCTGGTGGCCATGGTCGATGACGTGCGCGTCGCCCTGATCAAGCTGGCCGAGCGTACCTGCGCCATCCGTGAAGTGAAGAACGCCGACGAGGAGAAGCGCCACCGCGTTGCTCGCGAGGTGTTCGACATCTACGCGCCGCTCGCCCACCGCCTCGGTATCGGCCATATCAAATGGGAGCTGGAGGACTTGTCCTTCCGCTACCTGGAACCGGACCAGTACAAGCAGATCGCCAAGCTGCTCCACGAGCGCCGCCTCGACCGCGAGCAGTACATCGCCGACGTGATGAAACAGCTGCGCGAGGAACTGGCCGCCACCGGCATCAAGGCAGACATCAGCGGCCGCGCCAAGCACATCTATTCCATCTGGCGGAAGATGCAGCGCAAGGGCCTGCAGTTCAGCCAGATCTATGACGTGCGTGCGGTACGGGTGCTGGTACCCGAGTTGCGCGATTGCTACACCGCGCTGGGTATCGTGCACACCCTCTGGCGGCACATTCCCAAGGAATTCGACGACTACATCGCCAACCCCAAGGAGAACGGCTACCGCTCCCTGCACACGGCGGTGATCGGTCCGGACGGCAAGGTGCTGGAGGTGCAGATCCGCACCCACGCCATGCACGAGGAAGCCGAGCTCGGAGTCTGCGCCCACTGGCGTTACAAGGGCACCGACGTCAAGTCGAGCTCCGACCACTACGAAGAAAAGATCGCCTGGCTGCGCCAGGTGCTCGAATGGCACGAGGAACTGGGCGATATTGGCGGCCTGGCCGAGCAGCTACGGGTGGATATCGAGCCCGACCGGGTCTACGTCTTCACCCCCGATGGCCACGCCATCGACCTGCCCAAGGGTGCCACGCCGTTGGATTTTGCCTATCGTGTGCACACCGAGATCGGCCACAACTGCCGGGGCGCCAAGGTCAACGGCCGCATTGTGCCGCTGAACTACGGGCTGCAGACCGGCGAGCAGGTGGAGATCATCACCGGCAAGCAGGGCGCGCCCAGCCGCGACTGGCTCAACCCGAACCTGGGCTACATCACCACCTCCCGGGCGCGGGCGAAGATCGTCCACTGGTTCAAGCTGCAGGCCCGCGACCAGAACGTCGCCGCCGGCAAGGCCATGCTCGAGCGCGAACTGTCGCGCCTGGCGTTGCCGCCGGTGGACTTCGAGAAGCTGGCCGAGAAGTGCAACCTGCGCACAGCCGAGGACATGCACGCGGCCCTGGGTGCCGGCGACCTGCGCCTGGCCCACGTGGTCAACTGCGCCCAGGCGCTGGTGGAGCCGGAACGTGGCCACAGCGAACAACTGGAGCTGATCCCGCGCAAGGCCTCCCATCACAAGCCGGGCAAGCGCGGCGACGTGCAGATCCAGGGCGTGGGCAACCTGCTCACGCAGATGGCCGGCTGCTGCCAACCGCTGCCGGGGGACCCCATCGTGGGTTACATCACCCTCGGCCGCGGCGTCAGCATCCACCGCCAGGACTGCCCTTCGGCGCTGCAATTGGCCGGTCGCGAGCCGGAGCGGATGATCCAGGTCAGCTGGGGTCCGGTACCGGTGCAGACCTATCCGGTGGACATCATCATCCGCGCCTACGACCGTTCCGGCCTGCTGCGTGACGTCTCCCAGGTACTGCTCAACGAGCGCATCAACGTGCTGGCGGTTAATACCCGCTCGAACAAGGAAGACAACACCGCCGCCATGCTGCTGACCATCGAGATTCCGGGGCTGGATGCGCTGGGCCGGTTGCTGGCGCGTATCTCCCAGTTGCCGAATATCATCGAAGCCCGCCGCAACCGGGCTGCCTGATGTAGGTTGGTCCGAGCCTGCGAGGCCCAACGTCCATGTTGGGCCTCGCTCCGCTCTGCACCAACCTGCGGATGATCCCTACAGGATTCCGTCATGTACCAACTCAATGACCTGCTACACCTGATGGCCCGGTTGCGCGATCCGCAGTACGGCTGCCCCTGGGATCTGAAGCAGGACTACGCCAGTATCGTTCCGCACACGATCGAGGAAGCCTACGAGGTGGCTGATGCCATCGAGCGTGGCGACTTCGACCATCTGCCCGGTGAGCTCGGCGACCTGCTGTTCCAGGTGGTGTATTACAGCCAGCTGGCGAAGGAGGAGGGGCGCTTCGAGTTCGCCGGCGTGGTGGATGCCATCACTCGCAAGCTGGTCCGCCGCCATCCCCACGTCTTTCCCGACGGCGACCTCTACGGCGCCCCGGACATGGCTCGTCTGGAAGAGGCTGCGATCAAGCAGCGCTGGGAGGAGATCAAGGCCGAGGAGCGCGCCGAAAAGGCCGCCGCGCCCGAGCAGCTTTCCTTGCTGGACGATGTGCCCACGGCGCTGCCGGCCCTGAGCCGAGCGGCCAAGCTGCAGAAGCGCGCCGCCCAGGTGGGCTTCGACTGGCCTGAGGCGTTGCCGGTGATCGACAAGCTGCGCGAGGAACTGGACGAGGTGCTGGAGGCCATGAGCGAGAACGACCCGCAGGCCATCGCCGACGAGGTGGGCGACCTGCTGTTCGTGGTGGTCAACCTGGCCCGCCACCTCAAGGTCGATCCGGAAACCGCGTTGCGCAGCGCCAATGGCAAGTTCGAACGGCGCTTCCGCTTTATCGAAGAGGCATTGCGCGAAGCGGGCCGTCCCATTGAAGATTGCACCCTGGAAGAACTGGATGCCCTCTGGGGCGAAGCCAAGAAACAGGAAAAACTCAGCCTTGGCTGTTAATTCGAGAGATTGAACCCCGTCATGAGCCTTTCCCTCCGCGACCAGCTGCTGAAAGCCGGGCTGGTGAATGAAAAGCAGGTCAAGCAGGCCGGCAAGCAGCAACAGAAGCAACAGCGCCTGGAGAAGAAAAACCAGGTCGAGAAGGATGACAGCCTGCGCCAGGCCGCCTTGCAGGCCCAGGCCGAGAAGGCCGCGCGCGACCAGGAGCTGAACCGTCAGCAACAGGAAAAGGCCGACCAGAAGGCCAGGGCTGCGCAGATCAAGCAACTGATCGAAAGCTCCCGCCTGCCGAAACTGACTACCGACGACTACTACAACTTCGTCGACGAGAAGAAGGTCAAGCGCTTGTCCGTCAACGCCATGATGCGTGACAAGCTGAGCCGCGGCTCCCTCGCCATCGTCCGTCACGGCGGCGGTTACGAGGTGATCCCGCGTGATGCCGCCCTGCGCATCCAGGAGCGCGATCCCCGTCGCGTCGTGTTGCTCAATACCCAGGTGGAAGAGCCGGATGCCGACGATCCGTATGCGGCCTACAAGGTGCCGGACGACCTGATGTGGTGATGTAAAGAAACCGGGCCTTGGCCCGGTTTTCTTTTGGGTGTCCCTCCGAGTCCTGCAGCAGCCTACGGCAGGACTCCGTCCTGCATGGCGAATGAATTCGCCCCCACAGTTTCAGTCCGTATCCCGGGTGAAATCCGAGGCACTCAGCAGATCTGATTTCCCAACAATACCCGCCCGAAACTCGCGCCTTCCGTCAACGGCGTGATCGCCGTGATCTGGTCCAGGCGCAAGCGTTCCTGACCGCCCTCGTTCTGCACGATGAGGAACTCTTCCTTGTCCGGCGTCGTCAGGGTGGTCATGGCGCGGGCATCGAGGCGGGCGCCGCCGGCCAGTTCGATATGCAGCTGGTAGCGATGCAGGCAGGCGATCTCGATGTAGTCGTATAGGTCGCAGGAAAGCGGCAGGTATTCCTCGGACATGGCGGTTTCCTCTGCGGCGAGTCGGATGTTCAGCATAGGCGTTGTCGGCGCGCCCTGGCCTTCTCTCAAGTATCAGCCTGTTTCGCCTTTCCTGGGCCTCACCTTGGTTCGGCGGCTTTTCTGCGGGCACAAAAAACCGGGCGCTGGGCCCGGTTCTTCGTGGGGGAGGTGTTACTCCGGCAGGCCTTCTACCGGCTTGCCGTTCACCGAGCCCTCTTTGAGCATGATCTGGTATTCCTTGCCGTCCTTCTCCACCTGGTGCAGGCGGACCAGCAGGTAGTCCCAGTCCTTGGCGAACCAGAGCACGGTCTTGCGGCTGCTCTGGGTGGGATCGCGCACGCGCTCGACCTTGATGGCATCCACCAGGCCGGCCTTGGTGCGCACGCGCTCCTCGCCCAGCACACGGAAGTCATAGGTCTCGACCTCGTCGCCGTCGATCACCTGGTAGCTCATGCTCTTCTTGCCGTCGGCGACGTCATGCTGGAGCACCAACTGGTAGGTGGATTTGTCTTGCATGCCACGGTTCAGTGGCAGGCGCACCTGATTACCGCGGTCATTGCCGATGATCTGCTTCTGGGCCCAGTCGAAGTCGAATTCCACCTGCTTGCTCTTGCCCAGGCCGCTACGGCTGAAGCGGTAGGTCAGGGGCAGGAAGGCGTTGCTCTCGACGCGGAAGGTGCTCACTTCGCTCAGGCTGGCCACCAGCATGGAAGCCTCGAAGTCCAGTTCCCAGCGGCCATTGTCGAGCTGTTTGAGGCTGCGACCGGCAGTGCCACTGACGGGCAGCTGTTTCCAGTCGGCGGTGTAGCTGGCCTCGAAGGGTTTCAGCTCGGCCGCGACAGTGGGCAGGGTGAAAAGGGCGAGGAGCAACAACAAGGCACGACGCATTGGCGAATCTCCTAGTTACGCAGTTGTTGCCCCGACGGGGGCAACGCTTGTCCATCCAGTTCGGCGCCGTCCTGGCCCAGGCGCAGTCTGCCTTCGGCAAACCAGCGCATGGCCAGCGGATAAATGCGGTGTTCCTGTACATGAACCCGCTGCGCCAGGCTTTCCGGCGTGTCGTCCGACTCTACCGGGATCAAGGCCTGTACCACCAGAGGGCCGCCATCGAGTTCTTCGGTGACGAAGTGCACGCTGCAGCCATGCTCGGAATCGCCGGCTTCCAGCGCGCGCTGGTGGGTGTGCAAGCCCTTGTACTTCGGCAACAGCGAGGGATGAATGTTCAGCAGGCGCCCCTGGTAGTGGCGCACGAAGCCGGGCGTGAGGATTCGCATGAATCCCGCCAGCACTACCAGTTGCGGTTTGTAGGCATCGATGACTTCGATCAGGGCGGCGTCGAAGGCCTCGCGATCTGCGTAGGCCTTGTGGTCCAGTACTCGGGTATCGATGCCAGCCTTCCGGGCCCGCTCCAGCCCGAAGGCATCGGCGCGGTTGGAAATCACCGCGCGGATACGGGCCGGATGGTCGTCGCCGGTGATGCTGTCGATCAGCGCCTGCAGGTTGCTGCCAGAGCCGGAGATCAGCACCACCACATCACAGCGTGCAGCCATCAGTGGCTCTTCAGGTTGTTCAGTACGACGCGCTGGGCACCCTCGGCGGCCGCGGCGATTTCACCGATGACCCAGGGCTGCTCGCCGGCGGCGCGCAGGACCTTGAGCGCGGCGTCGGCCTGCTCCGGCGCAACGCAGATGACCATGCCCACGCCGCAGTTCAGCACGCGGTGCATCTCGGTTTCGTCGACGTTGCCTTGTTCCTGCAGCCAGTCGAAGACCGCCGGACGTTGCCAGCTGGCGACGTCGATCACAGCCTGGGCGTTGTCCGGCAGGACGCGCGGGATGTTGTCCAGCAGGCCACCGCCAGTGATGTGGGCCATGGCCTTCACTGCACCGGTTTCCTTGATCAGCTGCAGCAGCGGCTTGACGTAGATGCGGGTCGGGGCCATCAGCAGATCGGCCAGAGGTTTGCCGTCGAGCTGGACCTGCTCGATGTCGACGCCGCTGACTTCGATGATCTTGCGGATCAGCGAGTAGCCGTTGGAGTGCGGGCCGGAGGAGGGCAGGGCGATCAGGGTGTCGCCGGTGCGGACCTTGGAGCCGTCGATGATCTCGGCCTTTTCCACAACGCCGACGCAGAAGCCGGCCAGGTCGTAGTCTTCGCCTTCGTACATGCCGGGCATTTCGGCAGTCTCGCCGCCCACCAGGGAGCAGCCGGCCAGTTCGCAGCCGGCACCGATGCCGGTGACCACGGTGGCGGCCACGTCAACATTGAGCTTGCCGGTGGCGTAGTAGTCGAGGAAGAACAGCGGCTCGGCGCCGCAGACCACCAGGTCGTTCACGCACATGGCGACCAGGTCCTGGCCGATGCTGTCGTGCTTATTCAGGTTCAGCGCCAGGCGCAGCTTGGTGCCGACGCCGTCGGTGCCGGACACCAGGACCGGCTGCTTGTAGCCGGCCGGGATCTCGCAGAGGGCGCCGAAGCCACCCAGGCCGCCCATCACTTCCGGGCGCGCGGTGCGCTTGGCCACGCCTTTGATGCGTTCGACCAGGGCTTCACCAGCGTCGATGTCTACACCGGCGTCCTTGTAGCTCAGGGAGGGTTGCTTGCTCATAAATCCAGGCCTATAGGGGGAAATTCGAGGATCGACCGGCAAGTCTGGCTGCCGGTTTGCGAAGGCGCGCGATTTTATCAGGCTTGCCCGGTAGCGGCCATCGGCAGCGGTCGGCCCCGGTGAAAAGAACCAGAAAACACGCGCGTTGCCCCGGGGCAGACGGCTGATTAAGGTATAGCCCTTCGAATGCGGCCTATGCTGCACCTGTTTTCCTACAGAGATTCCACCATGCGCCTGCTCGCTCAAGCTGTACTGCTCTGCCTGACGTTGTTCGGCCTTTCGGTCCAGGCCGAGACGGTCAACAACCTCTATCAGGTTCGTGAACCTGTCACTTCGCAGCAGCCGGAGGAGCGCAGCCAGGCCCTGGTGCGCGCCCTGGAAACCCTGGTGCTGCGCCTGTCCGGGGACGCCAAGGCCGCCCAGAGCCCGGCTCTGGAAACAGTGCGCAAGGACCCGCAGCAGCTCATCAGTCAGTACGGCTATGAAGGCCAGGTGCTAGTAGTGGACTTCGACCCCATCACCACCGAGCGCACCCTGCGCCAGGCCGGTATCCCGCTGTGGAGCCCCAATCGTCCGGCCATCCTGGCCTGGTGGCTGAACCATTCCGGTGAAGGCAGCAACAGTCTGGTAGGTGACGGCCAGGAAGCCGCAACGCCCCTGCGTCAGGCGGCACAGAACCGCGGCCTGCCGCTGCGCCTGCCGCTCGCGGACCTCGAAGAGCAATTGCTGGCGACGCCCGAGCAACTGACGTCCGCCCAGCCCGGTGCGCTGACCCAGGCGTCCGAGCGCTACGGCGCCGACGCCCTGCTGGCAGTCGATGCCAGCGAGGCTGACGGCAAGTGGCAGGCGCAATGGCGCCTGTGGCTGGGCGACAGCCGTGAGCAGGGCACCGCGGAAGGCGCTGACAGTGCCGCGCTGGCCGATGCCGTGATGTCTGCGGTGAGCCAGCGTCTGGCAACGCGCTTCGTGGTGGCGCCCGGTGCCGGACAGAACCTGGAGATTGAGGTGCAGGGTGCCAATCTGGCCCGCTATGCCGAGCTGTCGCGCCTGCTGGAACCCTTCGGCGCCCGCCTGCTCAAGGTCGAGGGTGACCGACTTGAGTACCAGGTCAGCGCCAGCCCCGAGCAGTTGCGTGCCCAGTTGGCCCTGGCCGGGCTCCAGGAAGCGCCGCCCGAGGCCCCGGCCGCTCCGGCTCCTTCCGCCGATCCCCAGGCCGCTCCGGCGCCCCAGGTGGTGCCGCGCAACAACGTGCTGCGTTTCCGCTGGTAGCGGGCGTAAACTGGCGGCCTACCCGGATCGGGGATGTCATGCACCAGTTGCCCAACCTGTTGACTCTGCTGCGCCTGGCACTGGTTCTTCCCATTGCCGGGCTGCTGCTGTCCGATCGGCATGGCCAGGCGCTGGTGCTGTTCGCCATCGCGGGTGGTTCCGATGCCCTGGACGGTTTCCTCGCCCGGCGTTTCGGCTGGATCAGCCGCTTCGGCTCCCTGTTCGACCCCCTGGCCGACAAGCTTCTGCTGGTGACCAGCTTCATCTGCCTGACCATCACCCAGGTACTGCCCCTGTGGCTGACGCTGGTGGTATTCCTGCGGGATCTTGTGATCCTGCTGGGAGCCGGGCTGTTCCGCGTGATGGCCGGACCGGCGGAGTTCTCACCGAGCCGGCTGGGCAAGTTGACTACGCTGCTGCAGATGCTGCTGGTCCTCTGTCTGCTGCTGGAACTCAGCCAGGCGCCGGCCCTGGCATCGCTGCGCTGGCCGCTGATCTGGCTGGTACTGGTGGTGACGCTGTGCAGTTGGGCCCAGTACGTCTGGGATTGGGGACGGAAATATCGCTACGCAAGGATGAGGGCCTGACATGACCGATTCGCGCCGCTGGCTCTGGCTGGGCGGTTTCCTGTTCCTGGGGTGGCTGCTTTATCAGCTGAACCCCGTTCTCTCGCCCTTCCTGATGGGCATGCTGTTCGCCTACCTCGGCGACCCTCTGGTGGACCGCCTGGAGCGGCTGGGCCTGTCGCGCACCTGGGGCGTGGTGCTGGTATTCGGCCTGTTCGGCCTGATTGTCCTGGCTCTATTGCTGGTGCTGCTGCCCATGCTCGGCCGCCAGCTGTTCCGCCTGTACGAAGTGGCACCGCAGATGCTCGACTGGCTGCAGCAGAGTGCTCTGCCCTGGGCCCAGGCCCAGTTTGGCCTTCCCGGCGACTTCTGGCGTGTCGACCGGCTAAAGGCGGTGATCACCGGCCATCTTGGCCAGACCACCGATATCGCTGGCTCCCTGCTGGCAAGCGTCACTGCATCCGGCCTGGCGCTGCTGGGCTGGTTGGGCAACCTGTTGCTGATCCCGGTGGTGGGCTTCTATCTGCTGCGCGACTGGGATCTGATGGTGGCCAAACTCCGCGGCCTGCTGCCGCGCAACCGCGAATCCTATGTAGTTGGACTGGTGGGGGAATGCCACGAAGTGCTGGGTGCATTCCTGCGTGGCCAGTTGCTGGTGATGCTGGCGCTGGGGCTGATCTACGCCGTCGGCCTGATGCTGGTGGGGCTGGACCTGGGCTTGCTGATCGGCCTGCTGGCAGGACTGGCCAGCATCGTGCCGTACATGGGTTTCGTGGTCGGCTTCGGTGCCGCGCTGGTTGCGGCACTCTTTCAGTTCGGCGGTTTCGAACTCTATCCGCTGATCGGCGTCGTAGCCGTATTCACCGTGGGGCAATTGCTCGAAGGTATGCTGCTGACCCCGCTGCTGGTGGGCGATCGCATCGGACTTCACCCGGTAGCGGTGATCTTTGCGATACTTGCCGGCGGCCAGCTGTTTGGCTTCACCGGCGTGCTGCTGGCCCTGCCCGTGGCGGCGATCATCATGGTTTTGCTGCGCCATGCGCATGATTTCTATAAACTTTCCGACCTTTACGGACAGTCGAGTAGCGGTCCCGACGACCCTCCCAGTACGGCATGACACCGATCCAGCTTCCCCTGAGTGTGCGTCTGCGTGACGACGCCACCTTCGCCAACTTCTATCCCGGCGCCAATGCCGCGGCCCTCGGCTATGTCGAGCGCCTGTGCGAGCCCGATGCCGGCTGGACCGAAAGCCTGATCTACCTCTGGGGCGGCGAGGGTGCGGGACGCAGTCATCTGCTCCAGGCCGCTTGCCTGCGCTTCGAGCAGCGCGACGAGCAGGCCATCTATCTGCCCATGGATGAACTGGTGCACTACGGCCCCGAAGTCTTCGACAACCTGGAGCAGTGTGAGCTGGTGTGTCTGGACGACCTGCATGCCCTGGCCGGGCGTCCGGAGTGGGAAGAAGGGCTGTTCCACCTGTTCAACCGTCTGCGCGACGCCGGCCGCAAGCTGCTGCTGTCGGCCAGCAAGTCGCCTCGCGAACTCGGTGTGAAGCTGCCGGACCTTAAATCGCGCCTGACCCTGGCGCTGGTGTTCCAGCTGCATGCGCTGTCCGACGAGGACAAGCTCCGTGCCCTGCAGCTGCGCGCTTCGCGTCGTGGCTTGCATCTGACCGACGAAGTGGGGCGCTTCATCCTCACCCGTGGTCCGCGCAGCATGAACCTGCTGTTCGACCTGCTGGACATCCTCGATCAGGCTTCGCTACAGGCCCAGCGCAAGCTGACCATTCCGTTCCTCAAGGAAATTTTCGGCTGGTAGCCCGCATTTCCAGTCAGACGCCCAGCAATGAAAAAGCCCGGATCGAAGTCCGGGCTTTTTCATTGCTGGGTGGGAATCACTCCCCGGCGAGCTTGCGGTTGTACTGGAAGCGCCAGCGCGTGTAGAGCAGCGCCGCGCAGAACAGCAGCAGGCTGAGGCCGGCTTCCAGCCAGCCGAAGAGGGCGCGGGCGGGGTCGATGGCGGCGAGTACGCCCTGGATGAAATAGAGGTTCACCACGAAGCAGGCCCAGGCGTGGGCGCGGGCGTTGCCGAGGATCATGCCGGGGGCGAGCAGCGCCAGGGGCACCAGCAGGATGGCCAGGACCACCCAGGTTCGTGCGCCGTGAAGGTCGGCGAAGAACAACGTATTCACCGTCAGCAGCACGGCCAGGGCGATGAAGCTCGCCAGGCTGACCACCCGGCTGGCCGACATGCGTGGCGCCAGCCAGTCCAGTTCCGGGAGTTTCTTGGGTTTCTTAGCCACGCGGGGCCTCCAGGCGTTGGGCGGTTTGCGCCAGGCGTTGGCCCAGGGCGCGGCACAGGGCGATCTCGTGTTCGTCCAGCGGACGCTTGCCGTCGGCTCCGGCATGGTGGCTGGCGCCATAGGGCGTGCCGCCGCCGCGGGTTTCCAGCAGTGCCGGTTCGCTGTAGGGCAGGCCGGTAACCAGCATGCCGTGGTGCATCAGCGGCAGCAGCATCGACAGCAGGGTGGTTTCCTGGCCGCCATGCAGGCTGGCGGTGGAGGTGAACACCGCAGCTGGTTTGCCTACCAACTCGCCGGTGAGCCAGAGGCTGCTGGTGCCGTCGAGGAAGTACTTCAGGGGCGCCGCCATGTTGCCGAAGCGGGTGGGGCTGCCCATGACCAGTCCGGCGCAGTGGCGCAGGTCGTCCAGGGTGGCGTAGAGGGCTCCATCGGCGGGGATGTCCGGGGCGACCGCTTCGCATTCGGTCGATACCGCCGGCACGGTGCGCAAGCGCGCCTCCAGGCCGGTCAGCTCGATGCCACGGGCGATCTGCCGGGCCATTTCGGCGGTGGCGCCGTGGCGGCTGTAGTAGAGAACCAGGATGTAGGGCGCGCTCAAGGCAGGATCTCCAGGACCTTCTCCGGCGGACGACCCACCACGGCCTTGTCACCGACGATCAGGATGGGACGTTCGATCAGCTTGGGGTGAGCGGTCATGGCGGCGATCAGCTGTTCTTCCGAGAGGCTGGCGTCGTCCAAGCCAAGGGCCTTGTACTCGTCTTCACCGGTGCGCAGCAGCTGGCGGGCGGTCAGCCCCAGCTTGGCCAGCAGGTCCCGCAACTCGGCGGCGCTGGGCGGGGTTTCCAGGTAGCGCACGATGGTGGGGGCCAGGCCGCGGGCCTCCAGCAGTTCCAGGGCGCCACGGGACTTGGAGCAGCGCGGGTTGTGGTAGAGGGTCAGTTCAGTCATGTCGGGGGTCGCATGGGCTTGGTCGAGGCGGCTATTCTAACCGCGTCGTGGTGCCCGCCTGAACCGTGTGCCGCGCTTGCGGTCTGCTGAGCCGGGCCGGGTCGATCAGAATCAAGGAGATGGAATGCGCCAACGCCTCACCGACATCGTCGAATTCTGGCGCTTCCTGCTACAGCGGTTCATTGCCGATCGTGGCACCAACAGCGCTGCGGCCCTGACTTACACCAGCTTGTTCGCTGTGGTGCCGATGATGACGGTGACCTTCACCATGCTCTCGGCCATACCGGCGTTCCAGGGCACGGGCGAGCAGATCCAGAGCTTCATCTTCCACAATTTCGTTCCGTCCACCGGGGAAACCCTGCAGGAGTACCTGCGTGGCTTCACGGTGCAGGCGCGGCACCTGACCTGGGTTGGTGTCGGTCTGCTGGTGGTGACCGCCTTCATGATGCTGGTCACCATCGAGAAGGCCTTCAACACCATCTGGCGGGTGCGTCAGCCGCGTCGGGGCGTCTCCAGCTTCCTCCTCTACTGGGCGATCCTCAGTCTTGGCCCGCTGCTCTTGGGCGCCGGTTTCGCCGTCAGTACCTACATTACCTCGCTATCGCTGATTTCCGGTCTGGATGCGCTGATTGGCGCCAAGACCCTGCTCAGCTTCACGCCTCTGTTCTCCAGCATCGCGGCTTTCACCCTGATCTATGCGGCGGTGCCCAACGCCCGGGTGCCGGTGCGCCATGCCCTGGCGGGAGGTGTCTTCACCGCGTTGCTGTTCGAGGCGGCCAAGGCGCTGTTTGGCCTCTATGTCAGCTTCTTCCCCGGCTACCAGCTGATTTATGGCGCCTTCGCGACGGTGCCGTTGTTCCTACTGTGGATCTACCTCTCCTGGGTGATCGTGCTGTTCGGCGCTGAACTCGTGTGCAACCTTTCCACACCCTGGCACTGGCGTCGCCGTGCGCTGCCCCGCCTGCTGGTGCTGCTGGGCATCCTGCGGGTATTCCACGACCGCCAGATGCGCGGCATGCCGGTGCGCCACCTGGACGTACAGCGTGCCGGCTGGCACCTGCCGGAGTATGAGTGGCTGGAAATGCTGGAGCTGCTGGAAGCCCAGCACCTGGTCTGCCGTGCCAGTGGAGGTTCCTGGGTACTCTGCCGTGATCTAGGCGGCTACAGTTTCCACCAATTGCTCGTCCATATACCCTGGCCCCTGCCACGGCTGGGGCAGTTGCCCGAGCATCTGGACGAAGCGTGGTATCCGCCGCTGCGCAAGGCGCTGGAGCTGCTTCAGGAAGAGCAGCAAGCCTTGTTCGGTGGCAGCCTGGCGCAATGGCTCAAGCCGGGAAACGACTGACAAAAATTGTCAGTCAGCCGGTGAGTGAACCAGGCGAACCCCGGCGCGGTCCATGCAGTAGCAGGCCGCGGTGATTGGCATGTTTATGGCACTGACAAGGAAGAGGCCATCAAAACGATGGCCAGGGGATGAAAGCGATGGGTACCGCGAAAGACAAGCTGATTCACTTGCACGAGCGCGCACCGCAACGGGCGCTCGAGGGATTGAACCGGGTGACCGGGCTGAAATTCCGTCACTGGCCAGAATCCCTGGCCCCGCTGACTGTGCATGAGGAGCAGGACGAAACCGAGCGGCCGGCCCTTGAGGGCAATCGCGCTCTACCAGGCTGAAACCGGTTTCAGGCGCGGACTTGACGATTGGCCGGCTCGGCCAGTTCCACCGCTTGCACGAAGAGTTCTTCCACCAGCAGCCCCTTGATAGGAACGGCGGAGCGCAGGCGCACCTGCATCTGTTCGATCTTTTGCTTGAACGGCAGGCGGGCGACGCCCGACAGCAGGATCTTGCCCTTGGGGTTGAGCCTGCCGTGATCCACTGCAACCTCGCGGCGCTGGCTGCCATCCATGTAGACCACCATCAGGGACACCGGCAGGTCCGTCATGCCGGGCAGGTGCAGCCAGGCCGCCACATTGAAGTCCGCCACCCGACCGTCGAAGGCAGTGAGGGTGGAGCGGGCGACTTCGACGACGCGGGCAGGAACCGGGCCGATCAGGCTGTCGTGCTGTTGCATGGGGCATCCAGGCTGGAAAGGGTACGTTCGTACCGGTGGTATTCGATTATAAGCAGCCAATCCCATGCGAACTGTGCGCCTTGGCCGCCGGCTGGCGTGACCCGCCTCGCAGTTTGACCACTCAGGCAAGCTGCAGGGGATAGCGAGCCACCAATGAGGTGCAGAGGTTGGGCGCCGGTAGCGGGACAATGGCCTGATTGTGGACGCTGGCCAGTTGCAGCCAGAGATTTTCCCCTTCAACGAACTGCTTGCCTGGTAGCCAAAGACCGTGATGCCAGCCATTGCCGGGCTCGGGCGTGCTTTGCAGGACGCCGGGGTGTGTTTGGGCGCTGGGTGCGCGGCGCAGCCAGACCGGGCGAGGCAGGCCCTTGAGGTAGCGGACGCCGAGGTGCAGGCCCTCGGTGTTCTGGTAACGCCAGCGCACCAGCGCGAGAACCGGTGTGCTTTGGGTTTGCACCAGCACCAGTTGGCCTACCGGCAACTGGCTCGCCAGGTCGCCCTGGCAGAGGAGGCGGGCACCGCCGGGGCTGGCATCGAGCATCTGGGCACCAGAGCGACCGGGGTGCTGTGTCAGCAGGTCGGCATGGATGGAGCTCAGGCCCACCACCAGCTGGCAGCTGCCGGCCTGTTCGGTGCGGGGATGGCGGCGTTGCTGGCGTCCCAGCCAGTGCTGGCGGACCCTCTCCAGGAGTTCGTGCTCGCTCTCGCTGCGCAGGGGCGAGGGTTCATGCAGCGCGATCAGCAAGGCACCCAATTCAAAGCGGCGCAGATAGGTATTGGCGCCATCGGGGGGCTGGTCCAGCGGCAGACAGGGTTGGGACTCGGTCAGGTCGACGGTCGGGCTGCCGTTCTCGTCGTTCTCGTCCCACGGCAGCAGTCGCGCAAGACCGGCGATTGGCGCCAGGGCGCCGAAGAGAAGCGGGCATTCGCCTTCGCTCAGGTGAAAGGGATTGCTCAGGGCAAGCAGCAGCATCTGCTGGTAGAGCCCCCGCAGAGTATTGGCCGGCGTGGGGCGGAAGGCGGCGGCAACCGGTTCGTCCAGGCACTGCTGGTGTTCGCCGATCCAGTACAGCAGATGGCTGTCGCGCCAGAGTCCTGGGCTCGGCTCCTGATAGCGCTGGTAGTGGCGCAGCTGGGTCTGGGCAAGAAAGTGCTGGGCCATGTACAGGCACCAGGCCAGATGCGGGCGCGATGGCTGGTGGCCCTGGAGAATCTGCAGCAACAAGCGTTTGAAGCCGCAGGCCAGCTCGTTGCAGAGCTTGACGAAGAGGTCGGATGGCGCAGCCCGGTCCTGGGTGGCCAGGGTGTAGTAGCGGAACTCCTCGCTGAAGTTTTGCAGCACGCGCTGCCTTTCGAGTAAGGTCAGAGCGCTGCGGTTGAGCTTGAGCAAATGAGCCAGGAGCTGCTGCAGGGCACTATCCTGAGGGAGTTGGCGCGCTTGTGCGAGGAGCGTCGGCACGCTTGCCAGTGGAGTGCTGTTCTCTTCCAGGATGTCCGGCACTTCCAGGCGCAAGGCATCCAGCGTCATATCAACCCCGCGTACACGAGGACCGAATGCATGGGATCGCGACTCCAGGCTGTAATAGGGGTGTTCGCTCTGATGGGTGTCGGCCTGCTCCTGGCCAGCTGCTCAGACGACGTGGGCGTCGATCAGCATGGGCAGAAGGTAACGGTTGAGCGCCTCGAAGGCCAGTGGCTCGTCATCAATTACTGGGCGGAGTGGTGCGCACCTTGCCGCACGGAAATCCCTGAACTGAACGCCTTTGCAGAGCAACAGAAGGACAAGGGCGTGAAAGTGCTGGGCGTCAATTTCGACGGTCTGCAGGGCGATGAGCTGGGCCAGGCCACGCAGAAGATGGGCATCCAGTTCACCGTACTGGCGGAGGACCCGTCCAAGCGCTACGAGCTGCCCCGGAGCGAGGCATTGCCCGTCACCTACATCATCGATGCTCAGGGGAAACTGCGGGAGCGCCTGATGGGTGAGCAAACCGCTGCCGGCCTGACCGCCCGCCTCGAAGAACTGCGCAAGGGGGGCTAGAAGCATGGCGAGAATCTGTCTGCACGGCTACGTGAGCGGCAAGGTCCAGGGTGTCTATTACCGCCAGTCGACCCAGGAACAGGCTGACCGCCTGGAGCTGGATGGCTGGGTACGCAACCTGGCGGATGGCCGGGTCGAGGTGCTCCTGGAGGGGGAGGAAGACGCTGTGCGCGAATTGGCCGGCTGGCTTGAACAGGGGCCTGCCGAGGCGAAGGTGGCCGGCGTTGAGCTTCAGGAACAACCGCTGCAGGGAATTACCGGCTTCATCGTGCGGCGCTGATGCCGCGAGACGGGAGCGAGACTCGCTCGCTCCCGGATTCACTCAGTCCGAATCGCCCGGGTCGGCCGCCAGGCGCCCGGCATCCTTCATCAGCGACTGGAGAAACTCCTGCTGCAGTTCCGGATCGTTGCGGGTCAGCTCGATCAGGCTCTGCTCCAGTTCGCTGGCTTCTTCTTCCAGGCCTAGTTCCGACAGGCGCTTGACGCGATGGACCCACTGCGGGACTTCATCGTCCTCCAGGTCTTCGAAGATCAGCGAATGGGCTTCCGCCAGCTTTCCGCGCAGGGTGTGGCTGATGCCCAGGGTGGCGTCGGCTCGGGCGCTGTCGGTGGGATCTTCGACGCTCAGCTGCAACTTGCCGATGCGGCTGACGTCCTGATCGGCAAAGGGACCGTCCAGTAGATTGAGGCGCAGGATGCCATTGCGATCAGTGAGCAGCTCATGGGTGTGGTTGCCCAGCTTGACCAGCACCGGACGCTCCGCCCAGGGCGTGCTGGAATATTCCATGCGCTTGTCCATCTGCTTCTCGTCGAGGCTGGCCAGGTTCTGTTCGGAACGGCCGTTGGATTCGACGTTCATTGCCGGGTTGAGGCCGGCGAAGCCATAGCTGATCCAGTCCTTGGTGGCGGTGTCTGGCAGACTGCCGAGCAGTACGACATTGAGCACATTGGCGCCGACGCCAGCGACCACCGCTACCGCACCCAGCGGAACCTCGTAGAGTTCCCGCCAGGGCTGGTAGGGGGTGTAGCGGTCGTAGTGACGGCTGACCTCGAACTCGGTGACTTCGAAGGTCTTCTGCTCGTTGATGCGGACGCGTCGTTGCGGCAGTTCCAGGACCTGGGGATCACCCACCTCGATCTGTAGGCTGTGACTGAGCAATTTGCGCTCGACTCGCTCCTCATGCTCGCTGCGTTGCGGCAAATGGTTGGCACAACCGCTGACGAAGAGGGCGCCGCACAAGGCGGCGCCGGCCAGGTAATGGGAACTGCGCTTGGACATTTTCTCGATCAGCGATTCACGCGGGCAGTGATGAAGGACAGAACCTCAGTGACCGCTACAGCCTGGTTGTCGGTCTCGCGGCGGTTCTTGTATTCCAGGTTGCCTTCGGCCAGGCCACGCTCGCTCACCACGATGCGGTGCGGAATGCCGATCAGCTCCATGTCGGCGAACTTCACGCCGGGGCTGGTCTTCTTGTCACGGTCGTCCAGCAGCACGTCGACGCCCGCAGCGCGCAGTTCAGCGTAGAGCTTGTCGGTCGCTTCCTTGACTGCCGGGGTCTCGTACTTGAGCGGCACCAGGGCGACCTGGAAGGGCGCCAGGGCCTCTGGCCAGAGGATGCCGCGCTCGTCGTAGTTCTGCTCGATGGCGGCGGCCACCACGCGGGATACGCCGATGCCGTAGCAGCCCATGATCAGGGTCACCGGCTTGCCTTGCTCGCTCAGTACGCTCAGCTTCATGGCTTCGCTGTACTTGGTGCCCAGCTGGAAGATGTGGCCCACTTCGATGCCGCGCTTGATCACCAGGGTGCCCTTACCGTCCGGGCTCGGGTCGCCAGCGACCACGTTGCGCAGGTCGGCGACTTCCGGCAGCGGCAGGTCGCGCTCCCAGTTCACGCCGAAGTAGTGCTTGTCGTCGATGTTGGCGCCGATGGCGAAGTCGCTCATAAGGGCCACGGAACGGTCGACCACGCAGGTCAGCGGTAGGTTCAGCGGGCCGAGGGAGCCGGCACCGGCGCCGATGGCCTGGCGCAGTTCGGCTTCGCTGGCGAACACCAGCGGGTTGGCGATCTGGGGCAGGTTGGCAGCCTTGATTTCGTTCAGTTCGTGGTCGCCACGAATGATCAACGCCACCAGGGTGCCTTCCTCGGCGCCGTGGACCACCAGGGTCTTGATGGTCTTCTCGATCGCAATACCGAAGTTTTCCACCAGATCGGCGATGGTCTTGGTGTTCGGGGTGTCGACCAGCTTCAGCTCCTGGCTCGGTGCGGGACGCGCGGTCTCGCGGGGCAGGGCTTCGGCCTTCTCGACGTTTGCGGCGTAATCGGAGCTGTCGCTGAAGGCGATGTCGTCTTCACCGGACTCGGCCAGCACGTGGAATTCGTGGGAACCGGTGCCGCCGATGGAGCCGGTGTCGGCCAGTACGGGGCGGAAATCCAGGCCCAAGCGGCTGAACACGTTGCAGTACGCCTGGTGCATGCGGTCGTAGGTTTCCTGCAGCGACTCCTGGTTCATGTGGAAGGAGTAGGCATCCTTCATCACGAACTCGCGGCCGCGCATCAGGCCGAAGCGCGGACGAATCTCGTCACGGAACTTGGTCTGGATCTGGTAGAAGTTGAGCGGCAGCTGCTTGTAGCTGTTCAGCTCATTGCGCGCCATGTCGGTGATGACTTCTTCGTGGGTCGGGCCGACGCAGAACTCGCGCTCATGGCGATCCTTCAGGCGCAGCAGCTCGGGGCCGTACTGCTGCCAACGACCGGACTCCTGCCACAGTTCGGCAGGCTGCACGGCGGGCATCAATACTTCCAGCGCACCAGCGGCATTCATCTCTTCGCGGACCACCGCCTCGACCTTGCGCAGAACACGCAGGCCCATTGGCAGCCAGGTGTAGAGGCCGGAAGCGAGCTTGCGGATCATGCCGGCGCGCAGCAGCAACTGGTGGCTGATCACCACGGCATCGGTGGGGGTTTCCTTGAGGGTAGACAGCAGGTACTGACTGGTACGCATGTTTGGCCGTTTTGTCGGTTGCGATGGGTTTGAATGGCTCGGCATTGTACGGCGCTGATCAAGTGGCGTACAGGATTGTGGTCCGGCAGAGCGAGGAGGGCGACGTAGTGGGTCTGACAGCGGAGCAGGTAGAGGCGCTCATTCGCAATGGGGTACCGATGGCGGAAGACATCGACCTGCGGGTCGAGCGGATGGACGAACAGGGAGCGCTGGCGCGCGTGCCCTTCCAGCCCAGGTTGGTGCGACCGGGAGGAACCTTGTCCGGTCCGACAATCATGGCGCTGGCGGACGCCGCCATGTACGCGGTTGTGTTGGGTCGTCTGGGGAAAGTCGAAATGGCGGTGACATCCAACTTGAATATCAACTTCCTGGCCAGACCCAGGCCGGTGGATCTACTTGCCGAGGCGCATATTCTTAAGCTGGGGCGGCGTCAAGCAGTATGTGAAGTTTCACTTTATTCACACGGGGCGGAAGAGGATCTCGTTGCCCATGTGACTGGCACTTATTCGCTGCCATTGATTGATTAAAGCTTGAGCAGATGCTTGGTGGAAATTTGATCGACTCAGGAGTCAATTTCTTTCGCCCAAAAAGAAACCCGGCCTAGGCCGGGTTTCTTTTATCACTTACGTATTCGCGAGGGATATTACAGGATATCCAGCGGGTACTCGGTGATTACGCGGATTTCGTCGTTCGCGGTACCGCCAGCGGAGCCGAAGAAGGCCATGTCGCTGTTGGCGCGCCAGCTGGCGTGACGAATGCGGATGGACAGGTCTTTGGCAGCACCTTCCTGAACCACGTATTTGGCTTCGATGTCGCGTTCCCATTCCTTGCCGTCTTCACCGATTGCACCAGCGAAGGCGCCGTTCGGGTCAGCCTTGGTGCCGTCAACGTCGTCGCCGGTGATGTAGCGAGCCATGAAGCTCAGGCCGGGTACGCCGAACTCAGCCATGTTCAGGTCGTAGCGAACCTGGATGGACTTCTCGTTCGGGCCGTTGAAGTCAGAGTATTGAACCGAGTTGGCCAGGAAGATGGAGTCGCCGGAGTTCTGGCCGTCCATCGAGATGTAGTCGAAAGGCTCGTCGCCGTTCACTTTCTGGTAGGCCAGGGTGAACTTGTGGGCGCCCAGGGAGTAGGCGGCGGCAGCGGACCAGGCGGTGGTATCCAGGTCGCCAGCGATGGCGTCGCCCTTGTCGGTGGTGCGGTAGACGTTGAAGTCCAGGTTCAGAGCTTGGCTGTCGCTGAAAGGAATGTTCCAGTTCAGGTTGCCGTAGTACTGACGCCAGATGTCTTCCAGCTCGGCACCGTACAGGCTGGCGCTGACGTTGTCGGTGAAGGAGTAGGAGCCGCCTACGTAGTCAGCGCTGTTGCTAGCGAGGCCGGTGTAGGTGGTGGTGATTTCGCCGTGGCGGTTGGTGGAGGCGCTGCCGTCACGGATGGAAGTGAAGTGGCCAGCGTCAACGTTCAGGCCTTCGATTTCGCTGCTGGTCAGCTGGAAGCCTTCAGCGGAGCCCGGGAACAGGCGAGCGGTACCGGTGGCGAATACCGGAGCGGTCGGGAACAGGTTGCCGTACTTCAGCTGGGTGTTGGAGATCTGCGCTTTGACAGCGCCGCCAGCGTAGGAGTAGTCGTCCTGGGAACGGCCGTCGGAGCCGGTCGGGAGCAGGCCGGTACCGTTGGTGCCGTTGCCGCTGTCCAGTTTCAGACCCAGCATGCCGTGGGCATCAACACCGAAGCCTACGGTGCCTTGGGTAAAGCCGGACTCGTACATGGCGCTGATGCCATGGGCCCATTCTTTACGATAGTTCTGGCTGGTGTTCGGGTTGTTACGGAAGTCACGGTAGAAGAAGAAGTTCTTGTTCAGCAGAGTCAGATTGCTGTCTTCTACGAAGCCCTTGGACTCTTCCTGGGCGCTGGCGAATGCCAACTGCATGCTACCGGCGGTCACGGCCAGAGCCAGTGCGCTCCACTTCATCACTTGCATTGTGATTGCTCCTTTGGTTTTGAAGATTCTCGCCGCTTTCTTTATTGATTGAAGGCGGTTCTTTCTTTTTGTGTCGGCGCTAACTTATAGCACGGCGACAATATTGGCGATAGTTGAAACCTAGTCCTTACGATTTCTTCACAGTGCTGTCGCAAATCGAGAAGAAGTGTGTCGCATATCTATAGGTTCGCTCTTGCATCCCTTCAACCCCTATGTATCCGAGGCACGGTGCGAGTGGGCGTCCATTGGATTCGTTCCCGTTCCCGCGTGTGACCTGACACCAGCTAAGCAACAAACGTGCACAAACGACCAAGTATGGAAAGAAAACTGGCGTTTGCCACTGGATGCGCTCATTGGCGCTCTTCCAATGCCTGATCCACGTATGTCTGATACGAAAAACCACTGCCCTGAAATGAGGCATTTTGCGCGCCGGATGGCTATTGACAGGCATTGCCTGAGCGTTCTGGGAAAGCCTCTAACCCGTGTTGTGGCAGGCGCTGCGTAACCCCAGTGTGGCGGTAGGTAACGAAATGTTAATCGTGCGCGATCCTGGTGCGCGTGGTGACGAAGGCTTCCTTTATATGAGTCGATGAGCGAGTTCCGCTCGCCGCGAGCCTTGGCTATGCTGCGCGCCCCTGTGCCGGTCGTTCGGTCGGGGGTGCTAATCTCGAATTCCCTACAGTCCGAACAGGAGAGGCCAGCATGTTCGCCCTGGACCCAAGACTTCAGCAGGACACCCTGCCCATCGGTGATTTTCCCCTGTGCCGGCTGCTGTTGATGAATGACGCCCAATACCCCTGGTTCATTCTCGTGCCGCGTCGCGAAGAGGTCAGCGAGATGTTCCAGCTCGGGGCTGACGAGCAGCGCCAACTCTGGCAGGAAACCACTTTCCTGGCCGAGACCCTCAAGGACACCTTCGGCGCCGATAAGATGAACGTCGCAACCCTCGGCAATGTGGTCAGCCAGTTGCACATGCATGTGATCGTGCGCCGTCGCGAGGATGCGGCCTGGCCGTCGCCGGTCTGGGGACGTCATCCGGCGGTGGCCTACTCGGCCGAGCAGGTGGCTGCCATTCGCGCCAAGCTGCGCTTGGTGCTGGCCGATGATTTCCGCTTCGTGGAGGAGTGAGCCATGAGTCTGGAAATGCGCATCGCTGACCTGGAGAGCCGGCTGGCGTTCCAGGACGACACCATCCAGACCCTCAACGACATCCTGGTCGAACAGCGGCGTCTGGTGGATCGCCTGCAACTCCAGGTGACGGCCCTGGCCAGGCGCCAGGAAGAGCTCCTCAGCCAGTTCGGGTCGAACGAAGATGAGGCGCCGCCGCCTCACTATTGAGCACGAAAGAAAAAGCCCGCCGATTGGCGGGCTTTTTTCCATCTTGCTTTAGCGTCGGCTGGGGAGCGCGGCAATCACGTCTTCTGCCTGCAGGCCTTTGTCTCGCTGGATAACCGAGAACTCCACGCGCTGTCCCTCGATAAGCACGCGGTGGCCTTCCCCGCGAATGGCGCGGAAGTGCACGAAGATGTCATCCCCGGAGTCGCGGGAGATGAATCCGAAGCCCTTGGACGTGTTGAACCACTTCACCGTGCCGGTTTCGCGGTTGGACATGTCCTGGGGCAGCGGCGGCGCCTGGGTCACCTTGCGTAGGTTGATGGCCAGGTGCAGGGCAACGGCGACGATCACGGTCAGGAGGCTGACGAGGATGGCCGGTTGAGTACCGATCTCGGGCATCGGCGCGAGGAGGATCAGCGTTTGCAAGATCACCGCCAGGACCAGCAGGGCGGAGACGAGGGTCTGCAGCTGGTTGTGCAATCCCTTGGCCCAGGCCGGAACCACTGGTGCCAGCAGCAGGTTGAGCAGACCGAAGAAGGCCAGGTAAAGGGCTTCGGGTTGTTGCAGGTAGGGCAGGGCGTCGGCGCGCAGGCTAGGAATGAAGGACAGCAATAAAGCGGCAGCGCCCGTCAACAGATGGACGATTTTCAGCATGTTCAATGGATTCACCTTGGAAACGGAATCTCAGACGGAAAAGAGCCGGTACATGCGGGATGAAAAGGGCATGGAGTCGGCCTATGCCGCAGGTCACAGGTCGACTTGCGGCACCGGCTGTATTTAACAGCAAAGGACAGGGCTACTCAAATCAAGCGGTTAGCGCTGCTTCAGGGGCTGCGGGATGCACCTGGTTGCGGCCATTTCGCTTGGCCTGGTAGAGGGCGTCGTCGGCTCGGGTGATGAGACTTTCGAGGGTGTCGCCGGGTTCCGCGAGGGCGAGGCCGAAGCTTGCGGTGATGGTGTCGAGTACTTGATCCGTGCGGCGGACCTTCACGCGCAGCGCCTGCATTTTATTGCGCAGTTGCTCGGCGAAGGTGCGGGCTGTGTCCAGGTTCTGACAGTCACGCAACAACACGCAGAATTCTTCCCCGCCGTAACGACCCGCCATGCCGCGAGGTGGTAGCAGTTCCCGCAGTAGCTGGCCGACGTGCTGGAGCACGCGATCTCCGAGCGGATGGCCGAACTGGTCGTTGAATTGCTTGAAGTGGTCGATATCCAGCATTACTAGCGCGAGGCCCTCCTGGCCGTTCCTCAGGGACTGTTCCAGCAGGCGGGTGAAGGCCTGGCGGTTGAATACCTGGGTCAGGCCATCCAGCGTGGCAGCCAGCTGTGCACGCTCCAGCTGGTTACGCAGGTGTTGGATTTCCGCTTGGGCGGCCTGCAGGCGATAGAGGAATTGCTCCTGCTGTTCCTGCATCAGCTGGGTGCTTTCCTGCAAGTGGTTCAGCACGCTGGGGAGGTCGTCGATGATGGGCTCATGGAGCGCGGCCAATCCGGCCGTCAGGCTGCTCTGGTACGCCTGGCTGCCACTGACGCTGCGACTGACATCGCCCTCGATGTCATCCACCAGGTCGATGACCTGCTGCTGCCCCTGGCGCGCTTCCTCGAGCTCACCACGGATGATGTACTCGCGAAACAGCTTGAGGGCCGAATCCGGGGGGAAGACGTCGAAGTCGTTGGTGATCTTGTCCAGGCGGCGATTGAGATCCGGTTCCATGCCCTTGCTGTAGGTGTACCAGAGGGCGTAATGCACCGGGTTCGGCGGAATGGAATGACGCACCATGTGAGGTACGGCCTGCTTGAGCAGGTCGGCGGCCTCACGGGTTTCTTCGGGGAAAAGCTCAAGCAGCGACGGATGTTTCGGAGGCTGGCTCATGCACTTCACTGTGGAGGGATGTCGAATTGCCAGAGCATAGATCAGGCGGGCTGTCGCGCATAGCGAAAGGCCCGGTTTCCCGGGCCTTTTTGAAAAGCCTGAAGGTCAGGCTGCGAGCAGGCTGCGGAGCATCCACGCGGTTTTTTCGTGGACTTGCATGCGCTGGGTCAGCAAGTCGGCAGTGGGCTCGTCGCTGACCTTGTCCAGCAGCGGGAAAATGCCACGGGCAGTGCGGACTACCGCCTCCTGGCCCTGCACCAGTTGTTTGATCATATCTTCGGCGGCCGGCACGCCTTCTTCTTCCTTGATGGAGGACAGGCGGGCGTAGGCGGCATAGGTGCCGGGGGCTGCGAAGCCCAGAGCGCGGATACGCTCGGCGATGGAGTCAACCGCCAGGGCGAGTTCGTTGTACTGGCCTTCGAACATCAGGTGCAGGGTGTTGAACATCGGCCCGGTGACGTTCCAGTGGAAATTGTGGGTCTTGAGATAGAGGGTGTAGGTGTCGGCCAGCAGGCGGGACAGGCCCTCTGCGATGGCTGCGCGATCCTGTTCCGCGATTCCGATGTTGATTTCCATACCAGTTCTCCTCTCGGTAGCTTGTGGCCCGGACCGGGCCCGTGATGGGAAAAGCCTACCACGGGCCGGGTACTGGTCAGCCTTGTCTTCTATCAATGAATGCAATGCTCAGAAGTTATTGGTCATAGCTGGGTTCATTTCTTATTCAGCAGTTTGCCCAGTAGTCGCGGGTAGCTGGCGGGCAGTAAACGCTGCAGGTGGTCGAGGAAGCGGGCATCGGCGCCGACCATGATGCGCGGCTGTCCGGCCTGCATGCCCTTGATGATGACCTGCGCCGCCTGCTGTGCCGAGGTGCGCGCCAGTTTGTCGAAATGGACGGCCGCCTTGGTCGCATCTGTCTTGCCATCGATACCCCGATAGAAGCGTGCCGAGCGTGCGATATTGGTGCGGATGCCGCCTGGATGAACGCAGCTGACCTTGATGGCGGTGCCGCAGAGTTCCTGTCGCAGTGCTTCGGTGAAGCCTCGAACCGCAAACTTGCTGGCATTGTAGGCACCCTGGGTGGGCATGCTGACGATGCCGAAGATGCTCGATACGTTGACGATATGCCCTTCGCCCTGCTTCAGCAGGTGAGGAAGGAAGGCCTTGGTGCCGTGGACCACGCCCCAGAAGTTGATGCCCATCAGCCATTCGAAATCGTCGTAGCGCAACTCGGCGATGGTCTGGGAAACCGCCACGCCGGCGTTGTTGATCACGAGATCGGTTCGCCCGTGTCGGGCCTGTACGCTGTCGGCGAAGGCGTGAACAGCCTCGCGATTGGAGACGTCCAGCGTGTGGGTCGATAGTTGCAGGCCTTCGCGGCGCAGTTGCGTAGCGGTGGCTTCGAGACCGTCGGTGTCGATATCGGCTAGGGCCAGATGGCAACCCATGTCTGCCAACTGGTGGGCGAGGGCGCGGCCGATGCCGGATCCCGCTCCCGTGATGACTGCGACTTTCCCTGCTAGCGATTGCATCTCCACTCCTTCCTTGTGTGCCACGTGTCCGTCCGTCGGGCGAGTGCAGGCGAGCTTAGACACAGCCCTGTGGCCCAGCAAGCGAACCCGCGCTCAGTTGGCGCGTTGAGCGAGGCGGGGAGGGCGGCTGCGCGGTGACAATTTACGCTATATAATCCCGCTCTTTGCCGCGAACCCCGGCCTGTCCGGCAGGGGGTTGCACCGCCGCCGGATGCTCCGTCGCCTCAGGGCGGGCGGACGAATTCACGACTCAAGAGAAGCGAAACACGACCATGATGCGCAGCCACTATTGCGGCCAACTGAACGAGAGCCTGGACGGCCAGGAAGTCACCCTCTGCGGTTGGGTACACCGCCGCCGCGACCACGGCGGGGTCATTTTCCTCGATATCCGTGACCGCGAAGGCCTGGCCCAGGTGGTGTTCGACCCGGATCGCGAAGAAACCTTCGCCCGTGCCGACCGTGTCCGCAGCGAATTCGTGGTCAAGATCACCGGCAAAGTCCGCCTGCGTCCGGAAGGCGCGCGCAACGCCAACATGGCTTCCGGTGCCATCGAAGTGCTGGGTTACGAACTGGAAGTCCTGAACCAGGCTGAAACCCCGCCGTTCCCGCTGGACGAATACTCCGACGTGGGCGAAGAAACCCGCCTGCGCTACCGCTTCATCGACCTGCGTCGCCCGGAAATGGCTGCCAAGCTGAAGCTGCGCGCGCGCATCACCAGCAGCATCCGCCGCTACCTGGACGAGAACGGCTTCCTCGACGTGGAAACCCCGATCCTGGGTCGCCCGACTCCGGAAGGCGCACGGGACTACCTGGTGCCGAGCCGCACCTACCCGGGCCACTTCTTCGCCCTGCCGCAGTCGCCCCAGCTGTTCAAGCAGCTGCTGATGGTGGCCGGCTTCGACCGCTACTACCAGATTGCCAAGTGCTTCCGCGACGAAGACCTGCGTGCCGACCGCCAGCCGGAATTCACTCAGATCGATATCGAGACCAGCTTCCTGGAAGAAAGCGACATCATCGAAATCACCGAGAAGATGGTGCGTCAGCTGTTCAAGGAAGTGCTGGACGTCGAGTTCGACGAGTTCCCGCACATGCCGTTCGAAGAAGCCATGCGCCGCTACGGCTCCGACAAGCCGGATCTGCGTATCCCGCTGGAACTGGTCGATGTAGCCGACCAACTGAAGGGCGTGGAATTCAAGGTGTTCTCTGGTCCGGCCAACGATCCGAAAGGCCGTGTCGCAGCCCTGCGCGTGCCGGGCGCCGCGTCCATGCCGCGCAGCCAGATCGACGATTACACCAAGTTCGTCGGCATCTATGGCGCCAAGGGCCTGGCCTACATCAAGGTCAACGAGCGCGCCAAGGGCGTCGAAGGCCTGCAGTCGCCGATCGTCAAGTTCATCCCCGAAGAGAACCTCAACGTGATCCTCGACCGCGTTGGCGCGGTTGATGGCGACATCGTGTTCTTCGGCGCCGACAAGGCCAAGATCGTCTGCGACGCCCTGGGCGCCCTGCGCATCAAGGTCGGCCATGATCTCAAGCTGCTCACCAAGGAGTGGGCACCGATGTGGGTCGTGGACTTCCCAATGTTCGAAGAGAACGATGACGGCAGCCTGACTTCGCTGCACCACCCGTTCACCTCGCCCAAGTGCTCTCCGCAGGAGCTGGAAGCCAATCCGGCCGCCGCGCTGTCCCGCGCCTACGACATGGTGCTCAACGGCACCGAACTGGGCGGCGGTTCCATCCGTATCCACGACAAGTCCATGCAGCAGGCGGTATTCCGCGTACTGGGCATCGACGATGCGGAGCAGGAAGAGAAGTTCGGCTTCCTCCTCGATGCGCTCAAGTACGGCGCACCGCCGCACGGTGGCCTGGCCTTCGGCCTGGATCGCCTGGTGATGCTGATGACCGGCGCTTCGTCGATCCGCGAAGTGATCGCCTTCCCGAAAACCCAGAGCGCCGGCGACGTCATGACCCAGGCGCCGGGCACTGTGGACGCCAAGGCCCTGCGCGAGCTGAACATTCGCCTGCGCGAACAGGCCAAGGCCGAGTAATCAGAACCAACCCGAGACGGCGCCACAGGGCGCCGTCCGTTATAGAGAGTACGGAGTGAGTTATGGCTGGTCATTCGAAATGGGCCAACATCAAGCACCGCAAGGAACGCCAGGACGCCAAGCGCGGCAAGATCTTCACCAAGCTCATTCGTGAGCTGACCGTTGCCGCCAAGCATGGTGGTGGCAATCCGGCGGACAACCCGCGTCTGCGTCTGGCTGTGGACAAAGCGCTGACCGCGAACATGACCCGCGACACCATCGATCGCGCCATCGCCCGTGGTGCCGGCTCCAACGAAGCCGACAACATGGTCGAACTCAGCTACGAAGGTTACGCACCGAGCGGCGTGGCGATCATCATCGAAGCCATGACCGACAACCGTAACCGCACCGCGGCCGAAGTGCGTCATGCCTTCAGCAAGTGCGGCGGCAACCTGGGTACCGATGGTTCGGTGGCCTACATGTTCGACCGCAAGGGCCAGATCAGCTACGCCCCGGGCGTGAACGAAGAAGCCCTGATGGAAGCAGCCCTGGAAGCTGGCGCTGATGACGTCGTGGCTGACGAAGACGGCTCTGTCGAGGTCTACACCACCTTTGCTGACTTCCTCTCGGTGAACGAGGCCCTGACCGCCGCCGGTTTCAAGGGCGACGAGGCCGAAGTGGCGATGATCCCGTCGATCACTGCCCCCATCACCGATCTGGAAACCGCTCAGAAGGTGATGAAGCTGATCGACATGCTGGAAGACCTGGACGATGTCCAGAACGTCTACCACAACGCTGAGATCTCGGACGAGATCATGGAACAGCTCGGCTGAGAACTGGCGTGATCCGAAAGCCGGAAGTCGCCCCGAGCGCTTCCGGCTTTTTTGTTGGCGGGCGGCTCCGTATACTCGCGGCTGGATAAATAGACAGTGTGCCGGTCTCGCGCCGGCCTGTGGAGTTGGCGGCTGCATGACCCTGATTCTTGGTATCGACCCCGGTTCGCGCATCACCGGCTACGGCGTGGTTCGTGACACCGGGCGTGGCTGCGAGTACGTCGCCTCGGGCTGCATCCGTACCGGCGCCGGCGCATTGCACGAGCGCCTGCAGATCGTCTTTCGCGGTGTCAGTGAAGTCATTCGCTCCTATGGGCCGGTGACCATGGGCATCGAACAGGTGTTCATGGCACGTAATGCCGATTCCGCCCTCAAGCTGGGGCAGGCCCGTGGCGCTGCCATAGTTGCGGCAGCCGAGGCGGGACTCGAGATCGCCGAATACACCGCCAGCCAAGTCAAGCAGGCGATCGCCGGGACCGGCGGTGCCGACAAGCAGCAGGTGCAGATGATGGTGATGCACCTGCTCAAGCTGGTGCAGAAACCTCAGATCGACGCCTCGGACGCCCTGGCTATCGCCCTGTGTCATGCGCACCACCGGCAGAGCCTGATTCCCCATGGACTGGCCACCGCCAAGCGGCGCGGCGGCCGTCTCCGTTTGTAATCAATTCAAAGGACGCTATTCGTGATTGGACGCCTGCGCGGCAACCTGGCGGAAAAGCAACCGCCGCACCTGATTCTCGACGTCAACGGTGTTGGCTACGAGCTGGAAGTGCCCATGACCACCCTCTATCGCCTGCCGTCGGTGGGGGAGCCGGTGACCCTGCACACCCATCTGGTGGTGCGCGAGGATGCTCATCTGCTCTATGGCTTCTTCGAAAAGCGTGAGCGCGAGCTGTTCCGAGAGCTGATCCGCCTGAACGGCGTTGGTCCGAAACTGGCCCTGGCGCTGATGTCCGGCCTGGAGGTGGATGAGCTGGTGCGCTGCGTGCAGGCCCAGGACACCTCCACCCTGGTGAAGATTCCAGGCGTGGGCAAGAAGACCGCCGAGCGCCTGCTGGTGGAGCTCAAGGACCGCTTCAAGGCCTGGGAAAGCATGCCGGCCATCGCCACCCTGGTGGTCGAACCCCGGGTTGGCGTGGCAGTCTCCAGTGCGGAGAATGACGCCCTGGCTGCGCTGATTGCCCTCGGCTTCAAGCCCCAGGAAGCCAGTCGCGCGGTCTCCGCCATCAAGGAAGACGGGCTGTCCAGTGAAGAAATGATCCGCCGCGCCCTGAAAGGAATGGTGTAAGTCCGCATGATCGAAGCCGACCGCCTCATCACTGCCAGCAGCCGCGACCGCGACGAGCAACTGGACCGTGCCATTCGTCCACTGCGGCTGGCCGATTACATCGGGCAACCGGTGGTGCGCGAGCAGATGGAACTATTCATCCAGGCTGCCAAGGGGCGCAGCGAGGCCCTCGACCATACTCTGATCTTCGGCCCGCCGGGCCTCGGCAAGACGACCCTGGCGAACATCATCGCCAGCGAGATGGGCGTGGCCATCAAGAGCACCTCCGGCCCGGTACTGGAGCGGCCTGGCGATCTCGCGGCACTGCTGACCAACCTGGAAGCTGGCGACGTGCTTTTCGTCGACGAAATCCACCGCCTCTCACCCATCGTCGAAGAGGTGCTCTACCCGGCGATGGAGGACTTCCAGCTCGACATCATGATCGGTGAAGGCCCGGCAGCCCGTTCGATCAAGCTGGACCTGCCGCCCTTCACCCTGGTTGGTGCCACCACCCGTGCGGGCATGCTGACCAACCCGCTGCGCGACCGCTTCGGCATCGTCCAGCGCCTGGAGTTCTACAGCACCCAGGACCTGGCGACCATCGTCGCCCGTTCCGCCGGCATCCTCGGATTGCAGATCGAGCCCGAGGGCGCCTTCGAGATCGCGCGACGTGCCCGCGGCACGCCGCGTATCGCCAACCGCCTGTTGCGCCGGGTGCGGGACTTCGCAGAGGTTCGTGGCGAGGGGCACATCACCCGCATCATCGCCGACAATGCGCTGAACCTGCTGGACGTCGATGAACGTGGCTTCGACCACCAGGACCGACGTCTACTGCTCACGATGATCGACAAGTTCGATGGCGGTCCGGTGGGGATCGATAACCTGGCGGCGGCGATCAGCGAAGAACGCCATACGATCGAAGACGTTCTCGAGCCCTATCTGATCCAGCAGGGCTACATCATGCGGACGCCGAGGGGGAGGGTGGTCACCCGTCATGCCTACTTACACTTCGGGCTGAACCTGCCCAAACGTATGGCGGACAATCCGACCGCCGATTTGTTCGGTTCGGGTGACGATTAGACGCTTCCGTTGTCGAAGCGCTCGGCAAGGATGCGGCCATGAAAAAACAGTTGCCTCGCCGGATTGGCAACCTTAGGAGTAAGCACTAGAGTATGCGCGCGCAAAATGGGGCCCAGCCGTTCCGGCATCGCTGTCGTGTCTATTACGAGGACACCGATGCGGGCGGAATCGTCTACTACGTCAATTACCTCAAGTTCATGGAGCGGGCTCGAACCGAGCGTCTGCGCAGTCTGGGCTTTGCCCAGTCCGAGCTGGCCGGGGAGAACCTGCTGTTCGTCGTGCATTCGGCCGAGGCGCGCTATGTGGCGCCTGCGAAGCTGGACGACGAGCTGAACGTCAGTGCCGAAGTAATGGAGTTGAACCGTGCGAGCCTGCGTTTTCGTCAACAGGTCAGGCGCGCCTCCGATGATGCATTGCTATGCGAAGGGCAATTCCTGATTGCCTGTGTACGTGCCGACAGTTTGAAACCCCGGGCGATTCCCGAAGCGCTGCGTGAAGCCTTCGCCGCCGACCCGGGTCTATTCCCAGCAGGAGATTAAGCGTGGAAGCCAACGTCGTCGACCATACCTCCATGTGGAGCCTGATCAGCAACGCCAGTATCGTGGTGCAGCTGGTCATGCTGACCCTAGTGGCCGCATCGGTCACCTCCTGGATCATGATTTTCCAGCGCAGCAACATGCTGCGTGCCGCCAAGAAGTCCCTGGAGACTTTCGAAGAGCGCTTCTGGTCCGGTATCGACCTGTCCAAGCTGTACCGCCAGGCGGGCAGCAACCCGGACCCGGATTGCGGCGTGGAGCAGATCTTCCGTGCCGGCTTCAAGGAGTTCTCTCGTCTGCGCCAGCAAGCCGGCGTCGACCCGGATGCGGTGATGGAAGGTGTTGCCCGTGCCATGCGCGTGGCCATCTCCCGTGAGGAAGAGAAGCTCGAGCAAAGCCTGCCGTTCCTCGCCACCGTCGGTTCCACCAGCCCGTACATCGGCCTGTTCGGTACCGTGTGGGGCATCATGAACTCCTTCCGCGGCCTGGCCCAGGTACAGCAGGCGACCCTGGCCACCGTGGCCCCCGGCATCGCCGAGGCCCTGATCGCTACTGCGATCGGCCTGTTCGCCGCGATCCCGGCCGTTATCGCCTACAACCGCTTCGCCGCTCGCGGTGAAACCCTTGTCGGCCGCTACTACACCTTCGCCGACGAGTTCCAGGCCATCCTGCACCGCAAGGTGCATACCAGCGACGAGTAAGTCGCCGGGACCCTGACAGGAAAGGTTTCAAGCAATGGCCAGAATCCGCCAAAAACGCAAACCGGTCGCCGAGATGAACGTCGTGCCTTACATCGACGTCATGCTCGTGCTGCTGGTGATCTTCATGGTCACCGCGCCCATGCTCAACCAGGGCGTCAAGGTCGACCTGCCGAAGGTCTCCAGCGAAGCCCTGCCGCAGGACAACAATGCCCGCGTCCTGACCATCTCCATCAAGGCCGACAAGTCCTACTACTGGAACATGGGCGAAGAGGTGCAGACCGACCAGACCCGCAAGAGCGAGACCTCGGTTTCCCTCGACCAGCTGGTCCAGGCGGCCTCCGGCATCATGGCCGAGAACAGCCGCCAGGGTAAGACCGTGCAGGTCTTCGTCCGTGGCGACAAAACGGTCGACTACGGCGCCGTGATGGCCGTGATGGGCGGCCTGCAGAAAGCTGGCGTGGCCAACGTCGGGCTGATCACCGAGGCGCCCTGATGCAGCAGCAGAGCGAACGCTCCTCCTCGGAAAGCTACTTCTGGCCGACCATCTGGGCCGTGTCCCTGCACGCCCTGATGTTCGGCATGCTGTTCGTCAGCTTTGCCTTCACCCCGGAATTGCCGCCTTCCCGGCCGATCGTGCAGGCCACCCTGTACCAGCTCAAATCCCAGAGCCAGGCCACTACCCAGACCAACCAGAAGATCGCCGGCGAGAAGAAGCAGACCACTGCTCCTCAGTATGAGACCGAGCAGCTGGAGCAGAAGAAGGCCGAGGAACAGAAGGTAGCGGCGGCAGCCAAAGCGGCGGAACAAAAGAAAGCCGAGGAGGCTCGAAAGGCCGACGAAGCGGCGAAGAAGGCTGAGGAAGCCAAGCAGTTAGCTGAAGCCAAGAAAGCTGAAGAGGCGAAAAAGGTCGAAGAGAAGAAGCAGGCCGATTTCGCCAAGAAGAAAGCCGAAGAGGAAGCCAAGAAAAAGGCGGCCGAAGAGGCGAAGAAAAAAGCCGCTGAAGAGGCCAAGAAAAAGGCCGCGGAAGAGGCGAAGAAGAAGGCGACAGCTGAGGCGGCGAAGAAAAAGGCCGCGGAAGAAGCCAAGAAGAAGGCTGCTGCTGACGCTGCGAAGAAGAAATCGGCAGAGCAAGCCAAGCGCAAGGCTGCCGAGGACAAGAAAGCTGCGGCCCTGGCCGAGCTGCTGTCCGAGGATGTGGGGCACCAGCAGGCCCTGGCTGACGAGGTCGGTGACCAGGTTGCAGGCAGCCTCGATGACTTGATCATCAAGCTGGTCAGCGAGCAGTGGCGCCGTCCGCCATCGGCACGTAATGGCATGAGCGTAGAGGTACTGATCGAGATGCTGCCTGACGGCACCATCACCAACGCCAGTGTCACCCGCTCCAGCGGCGATGCGCCCTTCGACAGCTCGGCCGTGAGTGCGGTCCGCAGCGTTGGCCGCATCCCCGAAATGCAACAATTGGACCGCGCTACCTTTGACCAGATGTACAGGCAGCGCCGCATCATCTTCAAACCGGAGGATTTAGGTCTGTGAAAACCCTGATTCGTATCGTCCTGATCGGAGTCGCCATGCTGACCGGCTCCGTCCAGGCCGCCGACCCGCTGGTGATCACCAGCGGTACCGACCGGGCGACCCCGATCGCCGTGGTGCCCTTTGGCTGGCAGGGCGGCACCGTGCTGCCCACCGACATTTCCGAAGTCGTCGGCAATGACCTGCGCAACTCCGGTTACTTCGAGCCGATCCCGCGCCAGAACATGATCAGCCTGCCGACCCAGGCCAGCGAAGTGATCTTCCGCGACTGGAAGGCCCTGGGCGCCCAGTACGTGCTGGTGGGCAGCGTCGTTCCGGCCGGTGGCCGCCTGCAGGTGCAGTTCGCCCTGTTCAACGTCACCACCGAACAGCAGGTCATGGCTGGCAATGTCAGCGGCTCCACCGACCAACTGCGTGACATGGCGCACTACATCGCCGACCAGTCGTTCGAAAAACTCACCGGCATCAAGGGTGCATTCTCCACCCGCATGCTCTACGTGACCGCAGAGCGTTTCTCGGTGAACAACACCCGCTACACCCTGCAGCGTTCCGACTATGACGGCCAGCGCGCCGTGACCCTGCTGCAGTCCCGTGAGCCGATCCTGTCGCCGCGCTATGCGCCGGATGGCCGTCGCATTGCCTACGTGTCCTTCGAGCAGAAGCGTCCGCGGATCTTCGTCCAGCACATCGACACCGGCCGCCGCGAGCAGATCACCAACTTCGAAGGTCTGAACGGTGCTCCGGCCTGGTCACCGGAAGGCAATCGCCTTGCGTTCGTGCTGTCTCGCGATGGCAACCCGGAGATCTACGTGATGGACCTGGGCAGCCGCCAGATGCGTCGCGTGACGAACAATATGGCGATTGACACCGAGCCCTTCTGGGGCGCCGATGGCCAGACCATCTATTTCACCTCGGATCGTGCCGGCAAGCCGCAGATCTACAAGGCCAACATCAACGGTGGCGAGCCTCAGCGCGTAACCTTCGTGGGTAACTACAACGCCAACCCGAAACTATCGGCTGACGAGAAGATGCTGGTGATGATCCACCGTCAGGACGGCTTCACCAACTTCAAGGTGGCCGCCCAGGATCTGACCCGCTCGGGCAGTGCTCCGCGCATCCTTTCCGGCACCACGCTGGACGACTCTCCCACTGTTGCGCCTAATGGCACCATGCTAATCTACGCAACTCGCCAGCAGGGGGGCGGCGTGCTGATGCTCGTGTCTACAAACGGGCGCGTACGAGTCCCGATTCCCACAGTTCAGGGCGACATTCGCGAACCGTCCTGGTCGCCGTACCTGAACTGAAGCGGTCCTTAAAAATACCTTTGCTAAACACACCTGGGGTTCATTAGGAGTTACATGATGGAAATGCTGAAATTCGGCAAATTTGCCGCTCTCGCTCTGGCTATGGCCGTAGCTGTTGGTTGCTCGTCCAAAGGCGGCGAAGGCACTGGCGAAGGCGCCGTTGACCCGAACGCTGGCTACAACGCCGGTGGTAGCGGTGTAGATGGCAGCATGAGCGAAGAAGCCGCTCTGCGTGCTATCACCACCTTCTACTTCGAGTACGACAGCTCCGACCTGAAGCCGGAAGCCATGCGCGCTCTGGACGTACACGCCAAGGACCTGAAAGCCAACGGCAACCGCGTTGTCCTGGAAGGCCACACCGACGAGCGTGGTACCCGTGAGTACAACATGGCTCTGGGCGAGCGTCGTGCCAAGGCCGTTCAGCGCTACCTGGTTCTGCAGGGCGTTTCCCCGGCTCAGCTGGAACTGGTTTCCTACGGCGAAGAGCGTCCGGTTGCCACTGGCAACGACGAGCAGTCCTGGGCGCAAAACCGCCGCGTAGAACTGCGTAAGTAATTCGCTATGCGCAAGTCCAGTCGTGCTCTGACTTTCCTGGCCCTCTCCGGTCTGCCGTTCGCGGCGCTGGCTGAGGTTCCCGTGGTGGACAACGACGCCGGTTACGGCGGCAGTTATCCGCCGGCCGGTTACGGTACGACTGGCGCTGCCTACGCCGGGACAGGGGCCCCCGCGGCCCCCGTCTCTGCGCAGGGCGAGCTGTTCATGCAGCTCCAACAGATGCAGGAAGAGATCACTCGCCTGCGTGGCATGCTCGAGGAGCAGCAGTACGAAATCCAGCGCCTGAAGCAGGAAAGCCTGGAGCGTTACCAGGACCTCGATCGCCGCCTTTCCGGTGGTGCCGCCGCTGGCGCACCGGTAGCCCCGAATTCCCCTGCCGCTGGCGCACCCGCTGCCAACGGCGCTCCCGCAGCTCCCGCGCAGCAACCGGCTGCCAGCAGCGAGCCGGGTGACCCTGCGAAAGAAAAGCTCTACTACGACGCTGCCTTCGACCTGATCAAGCAGAAAGACTTCGACAAGGCCAGCCAGGCCTTCAACGCCTTCCTGCGCAAGTACCCCAACAGCCAGTACGCTGGCAACGCGCAGTACTGGCTGGGCGAAGTGAACCTCGCCAAGGGCGATCTGCAAGGTGCCAGCCAGGCCTTTGCCCGTGTCGGCCAGGCCTACCCGCAGCACCCGAAGGTGCCGGACTCCCTGTACAAGCTGGCGGATGTCGAGCAGCGCCTGGGCAATACCGACAAGGCCAAGACGATCCTCCAGCAGGTCATCAGCCAGTTCCCGGGCAGCTCGGCCGCCCAGCTGGCACAGCGCGACCTGCAGCGCCTGCCCTGATCCCGGACTTCCGGTTCACGAAAACCCGCGCCAGTCGCGGGTTTTTTCGTTAGAATCGCCGACCTCCAATCTTCAATCCCGCAACGGAGGCGGATGGCCTGTTTAGCCGTCACGCCCGTGGCTGATATGCATCAAACCCTGCGAATTACCGAGATTTTCTACTCGTTGCAGGGGGAAACACGTACCGCCGGCCTGCCGACGGTCTTCGTGCGCCTGACCGGCTGCCCCCTGCGTTGTCAGTACTGCGACACCGCCTATGCCTTCAGTGGTGGTGAGCTTATGGCGCTCGACGCCATCCTCGAACGCGTCGCTGGCTACAAGCCCCGCTACATCTGCGTCACCGGTGGTGAACCGCTGGCCCAGCCCAATTGCATCCCGCTGCTGCAGCGTCTGTGCGATGCCGGCTACGAGGTTTCCATCGAGACCAGCGGCGCCCTTGACGTGTCCGCGGTGGATCCGCGAGTGAGCAAGGTGGTCGACCTCAAGACCCCGGGCTCCGCCGAAGTCGGCCGCAATCGCTACGAGAACATTGCCCACCTGACGGCCAACGATCAGGTGAAGTTCGTCATCTGCTCCCGTGAGGACTATGACTGGGCTGTGTCCAAGCTGATCGAATACCGCCTGGATCAGCGTGCGGGTGAGGTGCTGTTCTCGCCCAGCCACAAGGAAGTCAGCGCCCGCGACCTGGCTGACTGGATCGTGGCCGACAACCTGCCCGTGCGCCTGCAACTGCAGTTGCACAAGATCCTCTGGAATGACGAGCCAGGTCACTGATCCGGCACGACTTCACCTTGCCTGCCTGCGCATGGCGTGCGCGACAGGCTGATTTCGAGGGATATCCCATGAGCGAGAAGAAAGCGGTCATCCTGTTGTCCGGTGGCCTGGACTCGGCCACCGTGGTCGCCCTGGCACGGGCCGAGGGCTACGCCTGCTACACCATGAGTTTCGATTACGGCCAGCGCCATCGCGCCGAGCTGCAGGCGGCGGAGCGTGTTGCCCGCCAGCTGGGTGTGGTGGAGCACAAGGTGATTGGACTCAACCTCAACGGCATTGGTGGTTCGGCACTGACCGACACCTCCATCGACGTTCCCGAGAGCCCGACCGAAGGCATCCCGGTGACCTATGTGCCGGCACGCAATACGGTGTTCCTGTCGCTGGCCCTGGGCTGGGCGGAGGTGCTCGGTGCGCGCGATATCTTCATCGGCGTCAACGCCGTGGATTACTCCGGCTACCCGGATTGCCGCCCGGAGTTCGTCGAGGCTTTCGAGCGGATGGCCAACCTGGCCACCAAGGCCGGTGTAGAAGGGGATGGCTTCCGCATCCAGGCGCCACTGCAGAACCTGAGCAAGGCCGAGATCGTCCAGGCAGGCGTGCGTCACGGCGTCGATTACGGGCTCACTGTTTCCTGCTATCAGGCGGATGACGAAGGCCGTGCTTGCGGCAAATGCGACAGCTGCCGACTGCGTGCGGCGGGCTTCGTGGCAGCTGGCGTCGAGGACCCAACGCGCTATCAGTAAAATTTTTTCACAGAGGTGTTGAATTCCTGAATAAAATCAGTATCATGCGCCTCGCGTTGGGTCGTTAGCTCAGTCGGTAGAGCAGTTGGCTTTTAACCAATTGGTCGTAGGTTCGAATCCTACACGACCCACCAAATTTGTAAGATCGAAAAGCCCACCTGGAATCAGGTGGGCTTTTTTGTTTCCGCTTTGGCATCGCCTGCTGCGGCGGCGCTCAAGCGTCGAGCGGCATGGAGATGGTCAGCGTCGTGCCCCCGCCCGGGGTGCTGGAGATGCCGATCTCCCCGCCCAGCATACCGATGCGTTCCTTCATGCCGGCCAGCCCGAAGGAGTCCGCCTTGTGGCATTCCGGCATGCCGATGCCGTTGTCCCCGATGCGTAGCTGCAATCGCTGCTCGCCCTGTTCCAGTTCCACCTGTACCTGCGTTGCCTGTGCGTGCCGGATGACGTTGGACAGCGCTTCCTGAACGATCCGGAACAACGTGGTCGCCCGCTTGTCGTCCTGATCCGCGTGAAAATCGTCACCCCGGACCTGCAACGTGCAGGCGATGCCGGTGCGCTGGCGGAACTCTTCGAGCTGCCATTCGATGGCCGCCTGCAGGCCCAGGTCGAGCACCGGCGGGCGCAGGTCGTTGATGATCGCGCGCACGCTGCGGATGGCGGTGTCGATGTGATTCATCGCATCGCTGATCCTCTCCTTGAGGTCCTCGGGCAGTATTTCCGCACGCTCCTGCAGCAGGGAAACATCCATCCGCAAGGCCAGGAGGCTCTGCCCCAGCTGATCGTGGACCTCGCGTGCGATGCGCTTGCGCTCTTCCTCCTTGATCTGCTCCTCGTAATTGGCGAGGTCGCGCAGTTGCCGCTTCGATTCGAGGAGTTCCTCGGCCTGCAGCGCCAGCTTGCGTTGCAGGTAGAAGAGATCGACGAATACGCGGACCTTGGCGCGCAGTACTTCGGGCAGGATCGGCGAAAAGATGAAATCCACCGCGCCTGAGCCATAGCCACGAATCCGCTCGGCATCCGAACCGACCTCCGCCGTGATGATGATGATGGGGGTGTGCGCCGATTTCGGACGGCCATGAATGAGGCTGGCGGTTTCGAACCCGTCCATCCCCGGCATTCGAGCGTCCAGCAGGATGACGGCGAAATCCCGTTGCAACAGCAGGCGCAGGGCATCCCGTCCCGAGGAGGCGGTGCTGATGTCCAGGCCCAGGTCCGCCAGCACGGCCGCGAGTGCGGTGAGCTTGGCCGGGTTGTCATCCACCAACAGGATGGATGCCGGCACTCCGTCAGGGGGTGTTAGTTGGCGACGTTGGGCTCCTTCCCGGAATACGGGTGTTTCTCGCTGGTCGGTTCCCATCTCGGATACCTGCCCTTACCTGTGGCTCGCAGGGTTTCAGCGATAGAGCCACTTACGTATCAATGACAGGAGCTGCTCGGTATTCACCGGTTTGCTCACATAGTCCGACGCCCCGGCGTCGATGCATTTCTCCCGGTCGCCCTTCATCGCCTTGGCGGTCAGCGCGATCATGGGCAAGGCTTCGAACTGCTTGTGTTGGCGTATCTGGCGCATGGTCTCGAAGCCATCCATCTCCGGCATCATGATGTCCATCAGCACGATGTCGATGTCCGGGTTCTGCTGCAGGCATTCAATGGCGGCTCGGCCGTTTTCCGCCGACATCACCTGCATGCGATTGGCCTCGAGCACGCTGGTCAGGGCGAAGATGTTCCGCACATCGTCATCCACCACCAGGGCCTTGCGGCCCTCCAGGTTCTCCGAGGCCTTGTGCAGGCGTTCCAGCACCCTGCGCTGTGGCTCGCGCAAGTCTGAGGCGGCCCGGTGCAGGAACAGGGTCGCTTCATCGAGCATGCGTTCCAGCGACCGGACTTCCTTGATCACTCCACGATTGATTACCGCGCCCAGACGCCTGCGCGCCGCCCGGCTGAGGTCTTCGCCGCCGAAAACAATGATCGGCAGGTCGCGGGTCGTATCCTTCTCCCGCAATGCTTCGAGCAATTCGATCCCTTGGGCGCCGCTGGACTCCAGCCCCACCACCAGGCAGTCGAAGCGTTTCCGTGCCAACCGCTTCAAGGCCTCATCAACGACTACCGCTTCCAATTGCACATTGCCGTCGCCGAGTAGGTCGAGAATCCGCGCGCGCTGGCCCTCGTCACTCTCGACGATCAGCAGGTTCCTGCCCTTGCGCAGGGAGTGCTTCACCAGTGCGGCGAGCGCCTGCCGGGCGTCGCTCTCCGACAAGGGTTTGACCTGGTAGCTGAAGGCGCCCAGGCGTCGACCCTGCACGTGCTTGTCCTCGTTGGCGACGACCAGCACCGGAATGTGCCGGGTGGCGAGCCGGAGCTTGATCTGTTCGAGCACCAGCCAGCCGTCGATGTCGGGGACATCCAGGTCGAGGACGATGGCCGCCGGGGCGAAGCGCTCGATCAGTTCCATCGCGTCGGCGCCACGGGGGCTGACCACCCCCTTGAAGCCCTGTTGGCGACCGGTGGTGAGCCAGGTGGCGATGAGGAGCGCATCCGCGCCGAGAATCAGCAACACGCGGTCCCCGGGTTGTACTGACTCACGGTCATCGGTTGTCTGGGGCGCCTGAGTCAGCAGTGGCGGTGGTGCCACGGAACCGGCAGTGATCAGCGGCTCCTCGGGTAATTGCTTGCTCACCTCGTGGGCCCGTACCGGAACGAACAGGGCAAAGCTGCTGCCCTTGCCGGTCTCGCTGTGGAGCAGTTTCAGCTCGCCGCCCAGCAGTCGTGCCAGTTCACGGCTGATCGACAGGCCGAGGCCAGTGCCGCCATATTTGCGCGACGTGCCGGTATCGGCCTGCTGGAAGGCTTCGAAAATGATGCCCTGCTTGTCGGCGGAGATGCCGATGCCTGAGTCGGTGACCACGAACGCTACCGCCGAGCCCGCTTCATTCAGCTCGGAATGGTCCTCGCTCCAGCCGGAGATGGCGGGAGCGATGCTGAGGCTGACACCTCCGCTATCGGTGAACTTGAAGGCATTGGACAGCAGGTTCTTGATCACCTGCAGCAGGCGCTTGTTGTCGGTCCAGATTCGGGAGGGCAGGGTGGGGGCCAGATCGATGGAGAAGGTCAGGCCGCGACTCTCCGCAACAGGGCGGAAGGTGCGTTCGAGCTGATGGTGCAGGTCGGAGAACAGGGTTTCGTCGAGCTCCAGGGTGACGGTGCCGGACTCGATCTTGGACAGGTAGAGAATCTCGTCGATCAGTTCCAAGAGATCCTTGCCCGCGCCGTGGATGGTCCGGGCGTATTCCACCTGCTTGTGCGTCAAGTTGCGTTCGGTGTTTTCGCTCAACTGCTGGGCCAGGATCAGCAGGCTGTTCAGCGGCGTACGCAGCTCGTGGGACATGCTGGAGAGGAACTCGGACTTGTAGCGGGAGGTCCGCATCAGCTGCTCGGCCTTTTCCTCCAGCGACAACTTGGTGGTCTCCACTTCGCGGTTCTTGCTCTCGACTTCGGCCTTCTGTTCCTCCAGCAGGCGCGCTTTGTATTCCAGCTCTTCGTTGGTCTGTTTCAGCTCTTCCTGCTGGCTTCGCAGTTCCTTGGCCAGCGACTGCGACTGGGCCAGCAATTGCTCGGTGCGCATGTTGGCTTCGATGGTGTTGAGGACGATGCCGATGGATTCGGCGAGCTGTTCGAGGAAGTGCTGGTGGATGGTGCTGTAGGCGGTGAGCGAGGCCATTTCGACCACGGCCTTCACCTTGTCCTCGAAGAGAATCGGCAGCACGACGATGTTCCGCGGTGCGGCGGCGCCCAGGCCGGAGGAAATGGCCACGTAGCTGCTGGGAACCTCCGTTAGCAGAATCCGCCGTTTCTCGTAGGCGCACTGTCCCACCAGGCCTTCGCCGAGGCGCCATTCGTCGTTGACGTTGATGTTTTCCTTGAAGGCGTAGGTGGACAGCAGCTTGAGCTTTGGCGCCTCGGGCGGGGCCTCGGTCATCATGTAGAAGACCCCGTGCTGGGCCTCGATCAGCGGCGCCAACTCGGACAGCACCAGGCTGGCGACGGCGTACAGATCGCGCTGGCCCTGGAGCAGGCGGGTGAATTTCGCCAGGTTCGCCTTCAGCCAGACCTGTTCCGCGTTCTGCCGCGTGGTTTCGCGCAGGTTGCGGATCATCTCGTTGACGTTGTCCTTCAGCTCCGCCACTTCGCCCTTGGCTTCCACCTGCACTTCGCGGGTCAGGTCGCCTTTGGTCACGGCGGTGGCCACATCGGCGATGGCGCGCACCTGGCTGGTCAGGTTGGCGGCCAGGCCGTTGACGTTATCGGTGAGGTCACGCCAGGTACCGGCGGCGCCGGGCACGTTGGCCTGGCCCCCCAGCTTGCCCTCGACGCCCACCTCCCGCGCCACCGACGTGACCTGCTCGGAGAACAGCGCCAGGGTGTCGGTCATGTCGTTGATGGTGTCGGCCAGCTCGGCGATCTCGCCCTTGGCCTCCAGGGTGAGCTTCTTCTTCATGTCGCCGTTGGCCACCGCGGTCACTACCTTGGCGATGCCGCGCACCTGGTTGGTCAGGTTGGCGGCCATGAAATTTACGTTCTGGGTCAGGTCCTTCCAGGTTCCCGATACCCCGACCACCTGCGCCTGGCCGCCGAGCTTGCCCTCGCTGCCCACCTCGCGGGCCACCCGCGTCACCTCGTCGGCAAGGTTGGAAAGTTGGTCGACCATGGTGTTGATGGTGTTTTTCAGCTCGACGATCTCGCCCTTGGCTTCCACGCTGATCTTGCGGCCGAGATCGCCCTTGGCTACGGCCGTGGTCACGTCGGCGATGTTGCGTACCTGGTTGGTGAGGTTGGCGGCCATGCTGTTCACCGAGTCGGTGAGGGCCTTCCAGGTACCGCCGACGCCCGTCACGGTGGCCTGGCCGCCCAGCTTGCCATCGGTGCCCACTTCACGGGCCACCCGCGTCACCTCGTCAGCGAAGGTGGAGAGCTGGTCGATCATGGTGTTGACGGTGTTCTTCAGTTCGAGGATCTCGCCCTTGGCTTCCACCGTGATCTTCTTGCCGAGGTCGCCGCGTGCCACGGCCGTGGTCACGTCGGCGATGTTGCGCACCTGGTTGGTGAGGTTGGCGGCCATGCGGTTGACCGAGTCGGTCAGGTCGCTCCAGGTCCCGGAAACGCCCGGAACTTTGGCCTGGCCGCCCAGGATGCCTTCGGTGCCGACTTCGCGCGCTACGCGAGTCACCTCGGCGGTGAAGGCGCCGAGGCGCGTCACCATGGTGTTCACCGTCTCCGCCGATTTGAGGAACTGCCCTTTCAGCTTCTGGCCGTCGAACTCCGTGGGCATCCGCTGGCGCAGGTCGCCGTCAGCCACCGAACCGATGACTCGGGTCATCTCGCTCATGGGGCTGATCAGGTCATTGGTGAGTGCATTGCTCGACTCGGCGATGGTGCGCCAGGAACCCCGAAGCATCGGCAGCTGGATGCGCTCGTGGACCTTGCCCTGCTTGCCCACCAGGCGTGCCACGCGTTCGAGCTCGCCGACGGTATCGGCGGCCACGTCGATGATCTCGTTGAGCGTGTCGGCGACCTTGCCTGGCGTCCCTGTCCAGTCGTCCGGCATGCGCACCCTGAAATCGCCCTTGCGAAATGCCCTGAGGGTCGCGAGCAAGGTCGCCAGGTCCAGTGTTTCGGGTGGCGTCTCTCTAGCCATGGTCTGCTCCGCCAGGATCGATGTCGGACATGAATCCTTCTCCCGGAGCGTTTCGCGTCGGCAGGATGCGCTGGCGCCAGGGTGGAGCCGCCCCGGACTGGAACTCACCCGGGACGGTGCCCGTGTGCGCATCCTGAAAATATAGCTGCCGGGCAGGGCGGGCGCGGGGAACGGCGGTTTCGCCGCCCGGCGGTGCTGCTTGCCGGGTACCGGCCGCAGGGATAGTGTGAAATGTCGGTAAAGCTGAATGTGCAGGGCAGATGCCTGCCTAGAGGCGTCAGATGAATGACCGCAGAACCAGGGTTCTCCTGGTGGACGACCACAGCATTGTGCGCAGCGGCGTGCGGCGCATGCTGGAAACTGCCGGCGAGATCGATGTCACCGGAGAAGCGGAATCCGCCCAGGAAGCGATGCGGCTGATCCAGGCCCAGGAGTTCGATGTCGCAGTGGTGGACATCAGCCTGCCCGACAAGAGCGGCCTGCATCTGCTGCGCATGATGCGTACCGAGAAGCCCGGCATGGCGGTGCTGATGCTCAGCATGCACTCGATCGAGGCCTATGCCCTGCGCGCCATCAAGCAGGGCGCCGCAGGCTATCTCACCAAGGATATCTCGGCGTCCACCCTGGTCGATGCGGTGCGCAAGGCATCCCAGGGCGGCAAGCACGTTACCCCGGAACTGGCGGAAAAACTCCTCAACGCCATTGGCAATGGCGGCGCTGCCCCCCACGAATCCCTGTCGGATCGGGAGCTTGAAGTGCTGAAGCTGCTCGCGTCGGGGGAGCGGATCGTCCGTATCGCCGAGCTCCTCCATCTGAGCCCGAGCACCGTCACGACCTACCGCGCGCGCATCCTGGAAAAGACCGGGTTGGACAGCAACGCCAAGCTGGCGCGCTATGCCCTCGAAAATGGCCTGCTGACCTAAGGCTCAAGCCTGGCCTATCCGTTCAAGCGCGACGTCCTGTAGTCGAACCCCTACACGCCATTGGCTGATTGCACGACAACAGGTGCGCGCTAACGACGATACCTGCATTTGCGCAGCTTCCGCATAGTTGCCCCCATTGCCGAATCCCGTAGCTGGTGGGACGGGACCCATCAGCAACCTTGAACTATTACCTATCGAATGGGGGTTGATCATGCAGTCCATCAATGAAGGACCCTTGCCCGAATCGGGTAAGAGCGCCGCCGGCCGATGAACACGGCTCACCCTGACAGAACCCGGCACCGAATCGACGGACAGTCCGTCTCTCGATCGCTGCCACTTCGTCGCCACGAAGCTTTTTGCCTAGTGAGGTCAACGAATCATGGAACCTATTATCAAAGAACACGAACTCATGGTCGTGCTCCGACATGTCATGTCGCACGGCCTCATTACCTTGCTCGCGGTCGCCATCGCTTTCACCGCGCCGGACGTAGCCCGTTTCATCCTCTTCGAGTGGTGGCCGAGGGTGGAGCTGGACTCGAATCTTCTGCTGGCCACGGAAATCGGCCTCGCATCCACGCTGATGCTGCTGTTCACCCTGGGCAAGAGCGCCTGGGACAGCCGCCATCGCATGGCCAGCGCCAGGGAGGCGGCCTTGCTGTTCGCACGAACCCCGGGCAAGAAAGGGACCTGGCTGTCCGGTTTGCAGGAGCGGAGCCTGCTGCGCTCATTACCGACGGCGCGTGATGCATCCGTCCTGTCGCTTACCGGCTACGAAACGCTGACGTCCCCGAACAGCCTGCTGAAGGACGTGATCAACCACGCCTACGAGATACGCGTGATGCTGCTCAACCCCTGCAGTGAGGCTGCGCGCCGACGCCTGGCCACGTTGCCTGGGGCCTGCACGGTTGCCAGCTTCCAGCGGGAACTGTCGGCCAGTATCGAATTCCTCAAGTCCTGCCGGAAGCGGGGCAAGAAGGTCACGCTCAAGTTCTACGACCAGGACCCTTTCTGGAAGGTGGTGGTACTCGATGACCGCGTCTGGGTCCAGCACTGCCACAGCGGCCGCGAGATCAGGGAACAACCGGAATACGTGTTCGGCCGGCATCACGCCGATCCGAGCCAGGGACTGTTCGTGCCGTTCTTCACCTACTTCCTGCAGAAGTGGAACGAGCCGGACCACTGGGAATATGACTTCGATACCGCCGAGTTGGTGAAGCGCAACGCCACCACCGGAATCGAGACCGATCGGATTCGGCTCGAACTTCAAGCGAAGGATTCGGAAACGCCGACACCGAAAGTGCCGGGTTCGTCCTCAGCCGCGCTGATACATGCGCCAGTGAAACTGTTCGGCACCAGGGTTGGGCCAGATGTGGGACGTCCTGCCTGGAACGCGTCAATGAATAAGCAAGCTGGAGGATGAACAATGGGTTATTGGCTGTGTGCCCTGCTGTGGGGTTTGGTGCTGTTGGAGGAGATCCAGTGCATGCCAATCCGGGAGTGGAAAGCCGATGGCATGAGTAAGGTGCTCCTGTTGCGGCGAACCAGGACCAGCAACGCGTACCTGCTGGCTCTGGCGGCGGGCGCGATGTGCCTGTCCATCGAGTTCTCACTGATGCTGGGAAATCAGAGCGATTTTGACTTCGACCAGTTGGTCGCTCTGGCGAGTGTGATTTTTGGAGGGTATTTGGCCAAGGTTTGCATGAAGGGACAGCGATAGGCCTGTTGTTTTGCAAGACGGCCACGCCCGGGGGAGCCCGGAACTGGTCGAGTGGGTGTTGATGTTGGGACTTCGGGAGTCCCTGGGACCGTGCCAGCGCGGAGCGCGCCAGGTCAGGTGAAGGGAGTGATACAGGCGTAGCTGGTCCAGGCCTGCCTTTTCGAGGCGGGCCTTTTTATTGCCTGTTTTCAGGGGATGAAGGCAGGTAAATGAGAAGGAGAAATGTTACCGGGGCAGGGGACGGACGGTGATTGTCAGGGTTGTCCCGGAGCCGCCAAATCTGCGTTATGATCCGCGCCCTCTCCTGCTGGCGTCTGAGCCAGAAGGGGCGGGTGTACAATGTCTTTGCGCCACGCGCTCGCAGGTTCAGCTCCCATGACACAGCTTTCCGAACGCTTCCTGGTCCAGGCCCATCTTGCCGCCAAGCAGCCCAAACAGCTGACGGCCGAGGAGGAGGCGCATTACCGTGCCGCCATTGCCGCCGAACTGAAGGCGCGCGACGCCGTGCTGGTCGCCCACTACTACTGCGATCCGGTGATCCAGGCGCTGGCCGAGGAAACCGGCGGCTGCGTTTCCGACTCCCTGGAAATGGCCCGTTTCGGCAACCAGCATTCGGCGCAGACCGTGGTCGTTGCCGGTGTGCGTTTCATGGGTGAGACGGCCAAGATCCTCAATCCGGAAAAACGCGTGCTGATGCCCACCCTGGAAGCCACCTGCTCCCTGGACCTGGGTTGCCCGGTGGATGAGTTCTCCGCCTTCTGCGACCAGCATCCCGAACGCACCGTGGTGGTCTACGCCAATACCTCGGCGGCCGTGAAGGCCCGCGCTGACTGGGTGGTGACTTCCAGCTGCGCCCTGGAGATCGTGGAGAGCCTGATGGACAACGGCGAAACCATCATCTGGGCGCCGGACCAGCACCTGGGCCGCTACATCCAGCGTGAAACCGGCGCTGACATGCTGCTCTGGGACGGTGCCTGCATCGTTCACGAGGAGTTCAAGGCCAAGCAGTTGGAAGACATGAAGGCCCTGTACCCCGATGCCGCGGTACTGGTGCACCCGGAATCCCCAGAGGCGGTGATCGAACTGGCCGACGCGGTCGGTTCCACCAGCCAGCTGATCAAGGCCGCGCAGACCCTGCCGAACAAGACCTTCATCGTCGCCACCGACCGCGGCATCTTCTACAAGATGCAGCAGCTGTGCCCGGACAAGCAGTTCATCGAAGCGCCCACCGCCGGCAACGGCGCGGCCTGCCGCAGCTGCGCCCACTGCCCGTGGATGGCGATGAACACCCTGGAGCGCACCCTGCAGTGCCTGCGTGAAGGCACCAACGAGATCTTCGTCGAGCCGGCCCTGATCCCGCGTGCGGTGAAGCCGCTCAAGCGCATGCTGGACTTCACCCAGGCTGCACGCCTCAAGCAGGCCGGCAACGCCTGATTCCCGCCCAGAAAAAAAGCCCGGACCAGTCCGGGCTTTTTCGTTTTCGGGGGCTGATCAGCGCATCATCTGCTTGACCATCTGCTGCTCCTGGATCAGCTCCTGCTGACGGGCGTCGATGCGCGCAGCCAGTGGGAAGTTGCTGCCGGCGCGACGCTTGGCAAAGCCCAACTGCTCGATCGCCTGGTCGAAGTCTCCCACCAGGGCGAAGTACTCGGCGCGAGCCTGGTGCAAGCCGATGGTGTTGCCGGCCAGGCCGCGGACTTCGGCCACCTGGTACCAGACATCCGGGTCGTTCGGCCGGCTTTTCAGCAGGCCGTCGAGCACCTTCTCGGCGTCCTTCGGCTTGTTCTGCTTGAGCAGCAGGTCGCTGCGCATCTGTTTCAGCGGATAGTTGTTGGGGTACTGGGCGAGCAGCCGGTCGACGCGTTGCTGGGCTTCGGCCAGACGGTTGGCGGTGATGTCCAGATCCACCTGGCCCAGGTTGTAGACGATCTCGTTCGGCGCCTTGGCCAGCAGGGGCGCAAGATTATCCCGAGCCTGGTTGAGCTGGCCGCCCTTGATCTGGGCGATGGCCAGGCCATAGCGGGCCGCATCCAGTTTCGGGTCTTCGTCGAGCATCGCGCGGAAGCGCTTGGCGGCTATCCCCGGGGTTTCCTCGAACATCAGCTGCACGCGGGCGCGCATCAACTGGTAGCGCAGGCTGTTCTCGACACCTCCGGGCGGCAGCTGCTCGGCGCGGTTGCGGGTGTCGGCGATACGGTTCTCGGTCACCGGGTGGGTGAGGAGGAATTCCGGCGGCTTGGCGTCATAGCGGTACTGACGCATCAGGCGCTCGAACATGCGCGGCATGGCGCGGGGGTCATAGCCGGCCTTTTCCAGGTTGAGCAGGCCGATACGGTCGGCTTCCTGTTCGTTCTGCCGGGAGAAGCGGCGCTGTTCCTGGATGGCCGCAGCCTGGGTGCCCATGATCGCGGCCATGCCGGCATCACCGGCACCGGCCGCGGCAGCGACGATACCCGCCAGCATCGCTGCCATCACCGGCACTTGCATGCGCTGCTGGGCCTCGACGCCACGGGCGAAGTGGCGTTGGGACAAGTGCGCCAGTTCGTGGGCCAGTACCGAGGCGTATTCGGCTTCGGTGGGCGCATAGAGGAAGAGGCCGCCGTTGACGCCGATGATTCCGCCCGGCGCGGCGAATGCGTTCAACTGGGGGCTGTTGAGCAGGACGAACTCCAGGCGCCGGTCCTGCAGCTGGCTGGTCTCGGCCAGGCGATAGACGCTGGATTCCACGTAGTCCTTGAGCTGCGGGTCATCGAGTTGCGGCACCTGGCCGCGCAGCAGACTCAGCCAGGCGCGGCCGAGTTGGTGTTCCTGTTCCGGGGAAACGATGGAAGAGCTGGAGTCCCCAAGCGAAGGCAGGTCGTCAGCCATGACGGGTGTAGCGAGGAAGCAGGCAAGCGTCAGCAGAGTAGGGCGCAGAAGATTCATGCACTGGGCTCGTTGGCGGCAAAGGCCTAAATGTAGCCTCCAGCAGCGCCGGCTGGCCAGCGGCGCTCTGCCTTCGGTATCCTAACCGTCCGCTCAAGTATTACCGCCCCGCGACCTTCCCGAGCGAGCCGCCAGGCACCTTTCCCGGAGAACCACCATGACTGACACCGCCAGTCGAGCCGAAGCCTTCGACGTCGAGCTGGATGCCAGCGGCCTCAATTGCCCCTTGCCTCTGCTCAAAGCCAAGCTCGAACTCAACCGGCTGCCCAGTGGCGCGGTGCTCAAGGTGATCGCCACCGATGCCGGTTCCCAGCGAGATTTCCGTGCCTTTGCGCAACTGGCTGGGCACCAGTTGTTGCGAGAAGAGGTCGAAGACGGCGTATTCCGCTACTGGCTGCGAAAAGCCTGACACAGGACCCGCACGGCGGGCCATCCAAGGAACTCTGATGCTCAAGGTGCTTCGCGATTGGGTCCAGCGCTACTTCTCGGATGAAGAAGCCGTGGTGCTGGCCGTGTTTCTGGTTCTCGGTTTCACCGCTGTCCTCACCCTCGGCAACATGCTCGCGCCCGTGCTGGCCGGGATGGTGCTGGCCTTCCTCATGCAGGGTCTGGTCAATCTGCTGGAGCGCCTGCGGTTGCCGCAGACCTTCGCCGTCTGGGTCGTTTTCACCCTCTTCATCAGCGCCCTGGCGCTGATCCTCGGCGTCCTGATGCCGCTGCTCTGGCAGCAGGTCAGCACGCTGTTCAAAGAACTGCCGGGCATGCTCGCGGAATGGCAGTCGCTGCTGTTGCTCCTGCCCGAGCGCTACCCCCATGTCGTGACCGACGAGCAGGTGCTGAGGGCCATCGAAGTCACTCGCAACGAAGTGGCCAAGTTCGGCCAGTGGGCGCTGACCTTCTCCCTCTCCAGCCTGCCGCTGTTGGTCAACATCCTGATCTACCTAGTGCTGGTGCCGATCCTGGTGTTCTTCTTCCTCAAGGACCGGGAGCTGATCGGGCGCTGGCTCAGTGGCTACCTGCCCAGCGAGCGGGGGCTGATGACCCAGGTCTGGGACGAGGTGAACATCCAGATCGCCAACTACATTCGCGGCAAGGTGATCGAGATCGTCATCTGCGGCGGAGTCACTTACGTGGCCTTCGTCTGGCTGGGGCTCAACTACGCAGCGCTGCTGGCCTTGCTGGTGGGACTTTCGGTGGTGGTGCCCTACATCGGCGCGGTGGTGGTGACGGTGCCGGTGGCGCTGATCACGCTGTTCCAGTGGGGCTGGAGCGACCAGTTCATCTACCTGATGGTGGTCTACACCGTGATCCAGACCCTGGACGGCAATGTGCTGGTGCCGCTGCTGTTCTCCGAGGCGGTGAATCTGCACCCGGTGGCGATCATCTGCGCCGTGCTGCTGTTCGGCGGGCTCTGGGGCTTCTGGGGCGTGTTCTTCGCCATTCCGCTGGCCACCCTGTTCAAGGCCGTGCTGGACGCCTGGCCCCGCGCAGGCCCCGGGAATGCAGCCGCAGGGGGATAGACCTGTCGTTCGGGCTGTACCTATCTACCGCCCAATAAAAAAGGCCGCAATTGCGGCCTTTTCCATTTGAGGGCAATCAGCCCTTGTTCAGCGCCTGGGCGGCGGCGAGCACCGCATCCACGTGGCCCGGAACCTTCACACCGCGCCATTCCTCGCGCAGCACGCCGTCGGTGCCGATCAGGAAGGTGCTGCGGTCAACGCCCATGTATTCCTTGCCGTAGAGCTTTTTCAGCTTGATCACGTCGAACAGCTGGCAGAGGGATTCGTCCTTGTCGGAGATCAGCTCGAAGGGGAATTCCTGCTTGCACTTGAAGTTCTCGTGGGACTTCATGCCATCGCGGGAGACGCCGAAGATCAGGGTGTTCGCCGCCAGGAAGGCCTGGTGTTGGTCGCGGAAGCCCTGGCCTTCGGTGGTGCAGCCGGGGGTGCTGTCCTTCGGATAGAAATACAGCACGACCTGCTTGCCCTTGAGGGCAGACAGGCTGACTTCCACGCCGCTGGTGGCCTGGGCGGTGAAATCGGCGACGGGCTGGTTCAGGGAAACGGCCATGTTTCGGGACTCCTCAGGGATGTTGCGGACGCCAGGGCTCGATCAGGGCATCCAGGTTCAGGGCGTCGGCGAAGTCCAGGAACTGGTCGCGCAGCCAGCTGATCTGGGTGCCCGCGGGCAGGGTCACGGTGATGGTGGCATTGAGCATGGTGCTGCCGGTCTGCGGTGCCTGGTAGGTATCGCAGGTGAGGTTTTCCAGCTCGACGCGGTGGTCGATGAAGAACTGGCACAACTCGTTGAGGATGTCCGGGCGATAGGCGGCGCTGACATAGGCCACGTAGGGCAGGGCCTGGGGACGAATCTCCATGGCGTGGCTGCGGGTCATGTTGGCGGTGAAGCCATGGCGCTTGGACAGGGCCGACACACCCGACTCCAGGCGCGCCAGGCCATCCCAGCTGCCGGAAATCTGCAGCACCAGGGCGCTGAATTCGCCGTGGCGGGTCAGACGGCTGCTGACCACGGCGCAGCGGTTTTCCTGGCTGGCTCGGCACAGCACGTTGGTCAGCTCCATCGGATTGCGGCCCAGGGCACTGATCAAGAGGAACTGTTCGCGGGGCGGGGTGGTGGACATGCAGCATTCCTAAAACGAGGGGAAGGCGGCCAGGGCCGCGCTGTTCAAACGGGGAAGGTTAGCGAAAAGCGCCGCCGAGGGAAATGCCGTAACCGCCTGACGGCGCTTGCGTTCACCTTGTGCAAGGCCAGAGCCGACAGTACCATTACGGCTCTCTTTTTCCGGCAGGAGCGGTTGCATGATTGCGGGCAGTATGGTGGCACTGGTTACGCCCATGGATGCGCAGGGTCAATTGGACTGGGACAGCCTTTCCAAGCTCGTTGACTTCCATCTTCAAGAGGGCACCAACGCCATAGTCGCCGTCGGCACCACGGGCGAGTCTGCCACGCTGGATGTCACCGAGCATGTCGAAGTGATCCGCCGAGTGGTCGACCAAGTCAATGGCCGCATCCCGGTGATCGCCGGTACCGGTGGCAATTCCACCCGTGAGTCCGTCGAACTCACCGCCGCCGCCAAGCAAGTCGGCGCCGATGCCTGCCTGCTGGTGACCCCGTACTACAACAAGCCGACCCAGGAAGGCCTGTACCAGCACTTCCGCCACATCGCCGAATCCGTGGCCATCCCGCAGATCCTCTACAACGTACCGGGCCGCACCGTGTGCGACATGCTGCCGGAAACCGTCGAGCGCCTGTCGAAGATCAGCAACATCATCGGCATCAAGGAAGCCACCGGCGACCTGCAGCGCGGCCAGGAAGTACTGAACCGCGTCAGCAAGGATTTCCTCGTCTACTCCGGTGACGACGCCACTGCCGTCGAGCTGATGCTGATGGGCGGCAAGGGCAACATCTCGGTAACCGCCAACGTCGCTCCGCGCGCCATGGCCGACCTCTGCGCCGCCGCCATGCGTGGCGAGGCCGAAGCCGCCCGCGCCATCAACGACAAGCTGATGCCGCTGCACAAGGCTCTGTTCATCGAGTCCAACCCGATCCCCGTGAAGTTCGCCCTGCACGAAATGGGTCTGATCCCGGACGGCATCCGCCTACCGCTGACCTGGCTCAGCCCGCGTTGCCACGAGCCTCTGCGTCAAGCCATGCGCCAGACCGGCGTACTGGCCTAATTCCAAGGAAACAATCCGCATGAAGCGACTGGCCGGACTCTCCGCACTCGCCCTGATCATTTCCAGCACCAGCGGTTGCGGCTGGCTCTGGGGCCAAGATGGCTACTTCCGCGACCGCGGCAGCGACTATCTCGAATCGCGCCAGACTGCACCCATGCAGCTTCCGCCGAATGTCGACGCCAAGCGCCTCGACCCGCTGCTGCCGGTGCCGATGAACGTCGCCGACAGCCGCGCCGAAGGCGAATTCGACGTACCGCGCCCGCAGGCCCTCCAGGCCAAGGGCGAAGTCAGCGACTACAGCCTGCAGAAGAGCGGCGACTCTCGCTGGGTAGTTGCCCAGCGCGTACCGGCTGAAGTCTGGCCGGTCGCCCGCCAGTTCTTCGAGGACGGCGGCTTCCGCATCGCGGACGAGCGTCCGCAGACCGGCGAATTCAGCACCGACTGGCAGCGCCTCGACCAGCTCTCCGGTCCCCTGGCCCGTCGCCTGGGTAGCCGCGTCAGCGGTGTCGAACCGGACAGCGAAATCCGCGCCCGTGTGCGAATCGAGCCGGGTGTGCAGCGCAACACCAGTGAAATCTTCGTGCTGACCACCTCCCGTCCGGCCGGCAGCACTGCCGACACCGGCTGGCCGAGCCGCTCCGACAGCCCGAGCCTGGAAGCCGCACTGCTGGATGAAATGCTTGCCAGCATGGCGCGCAGCTCCGAACAGGGCGGTTCCGTGTCCCTGCTCGCCGCTCGCGACTTCGACGCCCCGAGCCGCGTGACCCTATCCGAAGACGGTAACGGCAACCCCATGCTCAGCCTCGGCGCCGACTTCGACCGTTCCTGGTCCAGTGTCGGCCGCGCCCTGGAAACCGCCGACGTCCGCGTCGACGACCTCAACCGCAGCCTGGGCGTCTACTACATCAACCTCGCCGAAGGCGCCGTGAAGAAAGACGAGAAGCCCGGTTTCTTCGCCAGCCTGTGGGGCAGCGACCCCAGCGAGGAAGAGATCGAAGCCCGCGCCGAGCGTTACCAGGTTCGCCTGACCCGCGTCGGCGAGAGCGTGCAGGTCACCGTGGAGAAGGACATCAACACCGTGGCCCCCGCCGAAGTGGCGCGCCGCGTGCTGACCCTGATCCAGGAAAACCTCGGCTAAGAGCAAGAGGTACGCCGCACCGCGGCGGATCGTGGAAACAACAAGGCGAAACCCCCGGGTTTCGCCTGTTTCGTTTGATAAAGGCGGAAAACGACATGAGCACACCCACCACCCTCAGCCTGAAGAAGATCTACTCGGGTAAGGTCCGTGACCTTTACGAAATCGACGACAAGCGCATGCTGATGGTCGCCACTGATCGCCTTTCCGCGTTCGACGTGATCCTTGAGCAGCCGATTCCCGACAAGGGCAAGATTCTCACCGCCATCTCCAACTTCTGGTTCGACAAGCTCCAGGCCGTCGTGCCCAACCACTTCACCGGCGACAAGGTCGAAGACGTGGTTCCTGCCGCCGAACTGCCGCTGGTGGAAGGCCGCGCCGTGGTCGCCAAGCGCCTGAAACCCGTGGCCGTCGAAGCCATCGTGCGTGGCTACATCGTTGGCTCCGGCTGGAAGGAATACCAGAAGACCGGCACCGTCTGCGGCATCCAGCTCCCGGCCGGCCTGAAGGAAGCCTCCAAGCTCCCGCAACCCATCTTCACCCCCTCGACCAAGGCCGCCGTCGGCGACCACGACGAGAACATCTCCTTCGAGCAGTGCGAAGCCATCATCGGCAAGGAACTGGCCGCCAAGGTCCGTGACACCGCCATTGCCCTGTACACCACCGCCGTCGAATACGCCGCCACCCGCGGCATCATCATCGCCGACACCAAGTTCGAGTTCGGCATCGACGAAGACGGCACCCTGACTCTGATGGACGAAGTACTGACCCCCGACTCCAGCCGCTTCTGGCCGGTGGAAAGCTACGTTGAAGGCAAGAACCCGCCGAGCTTTGACAAGCAGTTCGTCCGCGACTGGCTGGAATCCACCGGCTGGAACAAGGAACCGCCGGCGCCCGCCGTGCCCGCCGAAGTCGCGCAGAAGACCGCCGACAAGTACCGCGAAGCCCTGACCAAGCTGACCTCCTGATCGCTCCACCCGGAATTCGCCCCTCCCTGTAGGGGCGAATTCCTTCACCAAGGCTGTGCGGCGCCCCCTCTCGCACCGCAACCATCTGAAACCACGCGAAAAAATCTCCCCGACGGGCTTCGCCAATGGCCTTTCAGCTGGTATCATGCGCGCCGTTCGGGAAGATGCCGGAGTGGCCGAACGGGACGGATTCGAAATCCGTTGTGTCAGCAATGGCACCTAGGGTTCAAATCCCTATCTTCCCGCCATATTCAGAAAAGCCCCGCAAATCAATGGTTTGCGGGGCTTTTTGTTTATGCGTTGTACGTAGCCGTTGTACGTACTTGGCAGGGCGGCCACCTAAATCGCTTCCAGCAGCCCCACGTCGTCGTTCCGTGTGTTGTTTGCCCGTGTGCTGACAGCGTGCCCTTCGAAGTCTTGGCAACCGGGTACACTGACAGCCTTGGACCTCTACAAGCGACAAGAATGGACGGGGAAATTGTTCTGGCAGGGATCACCGCCGCTATCTGGCTAATGCACATGGGCCTGATTGCTGCCGTCAACTACACCGGCAATGCAGACGAAGAAATTAGCGTGAAACTGGTGAAGGGGCTTGTGCTTGCGACTGTTGCCACTACCGCTTGCTTTGCCCTGTATCTGGTGATGACGCTCCCGTAGCGTTCACCGTCCACGGGAAACTTGCCGCACGCTAGGCCTTAGTCTGACAGCACCCATGTTGCTGCTGGATAGGTGGGCAAGGTACAGAACCGAACGAACAGAACACGCAGCAGTCACCCGGCTTAGGCCGTAGCAGTGCCTTGCATTGGTTGCACTCGTAGAAGAACTGGCAAGCGTCCGTTGGCATGGTTTCCTGCTGGGCATGGCCACAATGTGGGCACGTCAACACGGATTCGAGGAATACGGGGATGCTCATGAATACCCGTGGGCTTCAACGAACTGTACGGGGGAAGAAGGGCCACCACGGGTGCGGGACGTGTTGCTCGTCCGCTGGATGGGGGAGGTGATCCGTGGTGGCCAAACACCTTATCTTAGCGAAGTGCCATTCGCACGGCCTCGAAGGTGACAAACGGACACGCACTGGGGAGTATTGAATAAGTCTGCGAAGCCGCCTGAATCAGCGTAGGGTGAAAGATGCCCGTCGGAGTTCGGGTGCCAAAAAGGCCCCAACCTCTTCCTTGGAGGGGAGACAGAAGCCTTTAGTGCTTCTCGCGGAAGGAGAGTGAGGTATTGCGGCACGAGACCTCCTCCGCACCCCCCGCAATGCCTCCCTTTTTCGGCATGCTCTGCCTCACTCCCCATTTTATTTTTAATCTCCCTCCCCAGCGTTTCAACTTGCCCCCCAATTTTTCAGACTGGCACCTACCGGGGGTGTTCTTTTTCGGGCTGGATGTTCCGAGAGCGTTTCCCCGTTCGATTTTCGGACCGCTTAACAGGCGGCGACACCGCCATTCTGAAAGCTCCGGTTCGGAACCACTAATATCTGAGCGGCCTTGAAAGGCCATACACGACGCGGAACATTCAGCACGCTCCACCACACTAGAAACAACAAAGCCGCCCGTGGGCGGCCTGTCTGGCGGCTGGAATCACTTGTTCCAGTGTCGTTTCACCGTGGCGATCCCTATGTCCATCTTGGCGGCGACTTGGCTCTGAGTGAGTCCGGCAGCCTTATGGGCTTGAACGGCGGCAGTTGTGTTCGTAGCCACTGGGCGACCTAGTTTCTTCCCTTCCGCCTTCGCCCGGCTCAATGCTTCTTTGGTGCGTTCCCGGATGCGATCCCGCTCGAATGCTGCAACGGCGGCCAGCACTGTCAGTTGGAGCTTACCTGCGGCACTGGTGAGATCCACGCCATCAAGGTCGAGACTCTTCACGTGGATGCTACGGGAGGCCAGCATTTCGATGGTGGCGAGTACGTCTTGCACGTCACGGCCAAGTCGATCCAGCTTCAGCACCACAAGCGAATCCCCGGTTTCCATCCGATCAACCATCTTGGCGAACTCGGGACGCTGAAGGGCTGGCGTACCCCCGGAGATTTGTTCGGAAAACCAGCGTTGCGGCTGAATGTCGAAGCCTTTCTGCTGGAGGGCGAGCAACTGGTTATCAGTGGTTTGCTCGTGGGTGGAGACTCGACCGTATGCGAACGTCCGGCTCATCATGATCCCTGCTGGTGTCATTTAAGGTGGGATCATTATGGTTTGGCATCATAAACCTGTAAACCCATACTTGATGATACTAGCCTGACTGCCCGATAGCTGGTATCAACAAACGGTCGATTGATGGTCCGTCATTCTACTTCGGCTACGGCTGCTCGCATTTCCTTGTAGCGTTCTTCGTTTATCAGGCCGTATCGGTTTACCTTCTCCTTCCCGAAGAAGTAGTTGAGGTCGTGCGGCTTGTGCTTGCGGATTGATCCGGCGGATTTCTCGGCCTTGGCTTGGGAATAGGGGCGTTTTATCACGTTCACTGGCTTGCTGAACTTTCTTTCGGCCCATTCGATCAGCTCCGGGGTTTTCTGCGTGGTCAGCACTGACAACCATGCCTGCGTCGTACGCCCCTCCGCCTTCAAGGCCAGTCGAATCAAGAACGGCTGATCTGGAAATTTACGACCAAGGCCCTGCCTGAACTTGGCGGCATCCTCGATCAGATGAATGCTGTCGTCGATGTCTTTGTAGAAGACGGAATACTGGTGTGTCCAGATGCCTGCCAGTAGCCGATCCACGTACTTACGTTTGGTCTTGTCTTCGCTGGTCTCAGTCATTCCTACTGCCCTTACTACTGATCGAACATCTCTTCCTATACTGCGACGGCCTCGCCGCTTCATTCGCCCGGCCTGAAATGGCTGCGTCCAGCGCCAGCATTGACGCGGCCTGCACCATGCCGGACGGGAAAGCCTACCGGAATTTACCCTTTTTTACATTACTTGTGCGGTAACAGGAGTGAGGAGCTGCCGTGCTTGGCAACGCCGAAAGGCAAGTCGCATGAAACGTGGTTTCTGACTGTTTGGTCAATTTAAGGTGACGGTTAAGCAAGGTAGCATCATGCCTGTTAACCTGTTGTTTTAAAACGATTTTACGCGCCTTGTTTGCTCGTGTGAGCATCGTTGCGGTTGGGTGCTGGGGTAGTATGGGTGGTAACTTGAACGTTGCGTGTGGGGCTTCCTAGGAGGTTTAAGCGTAGTTTCATGATGGCTTGGGCCTTCTGCTTCATGCTCGGCCCTTGGGAGTACACGTCGAACGTCACCGTGCCGGTTTCATGACCGACGATGGCGGCGAGCGTGATTCCTGCCACGTCTGCCCGGTGTAGCTCCGTGATGAAAAACATACGGATGCTGTGGAAAACGTGCTGTCGCCCGTACTGCATGGCGGTCTTCAATCTGCCGAATGCCTTGGAGTACAGATCGGAGCGAACACCGTATTTGTTCCCGTCCGTGCTGGGCAACAGGTAGCCGTCTTTTGAAGCTGCTGCCAGCCGCTCTACCAATCCGGCAATGTCGGAATGGATGGGAATTTCGCGGATGCCAGCTTCTGTCTTGGAATCCTTAACGGACAAGGCGGGGATGCCGTCCACTGTGATTACGTCCTCTATCCGAAGCTGACAAAGTTCCTCGATACGGGCTCCGGTGTAGGCACCCAAGGTGATGAGGTTGGGGAGGTGGGCGTTCTTCCCGTCCTTGGCAGCCGCATACAGTTCGGCAAGCTCTTCTAGGGTGAATGCCTTTCGTTTGGCATCGGCGGCAGCTTTCCCTCGTAGCACGGGCATCGTGTGATCTTCGAATGGGTTCGGCTTACCCTTGTAGTCCTCCCGCCAGCGAGCGTCGTACTTAATCGCCCATTGCCAGAATTGGCTACCAGCCCAGACATACTGCTTCTTTGTCTTCGGCTGGACGGTGAGGGAGTCCAGCCACGTCGCCACTGTGTCGAAGTTGAGCGGCGATCCTTCGGCAGCCAAGTAGGCGGACAGCACGGCCAGCTTACTAGCTTGGATATCGAGGGACTTCTTACCAAGCCCCTGCCGCTCCCCGAATGCCCGGAACGCTTCCAGACGGGCAGAAGTGAGCGGGGACTTTGGTTTGTACGAACTGGGGTCTTCGATGATTTCGGATAGCTCGGATGACTGGCTTGGTTGGAAGGTGTACTGGTGCTGCCACACAAGCCCCAGAGCCTTGTGGAGAGCTGCTGCCATCTCATCTTCAAGATGGAGCTCACCAGCCACCCTATCCCGTTCGGTTCGGGGAGCCTCGGGAAGACCGTTGTCGCGGATGAGGCGTGTAATCATTTCCGAGATAGTTGGAGGTGGGGCGATAGGAAGACTTGGTGCCGGGACGCCAATGATCTTCGCCTTGTTGTGTTGTTTAATCTGGTCGATCAAGGCGACGTCGGCTGCGAACTTTTCTTGCCAGCCTTCTGGAAGCTGACGGGCTGTTCGGGCGGCCTTGATATCGGCTTTCCACTGGATCAGATAGGGGAGGCGGAGCCTCATGGCATCGTTACGGTCGGAGGTGCCCAGCGACTTCGACAGAATGCGGCGACCGCCGAACGCTGATTGCACGTCTTTCGGGATGGCCATACGGACGTGATAGACGCCGCCTTGTCTTTCGAGATTGTCCGCCATCGCGGGGGCTCCGGGAGGTTGGTTGTACGTAGAAATTGTACGTAAAACCTAGGGAGGTGCCCAGAGCTACAGCGTTTCATGGGCTTGAATGTCGTAATCTGATAATCCCTATCTTCCCGCCATATCCAGAAAAGCCCCGCAGTCGAAAGCCTGCGGGGCTTTTTGTTTGTGCGTTGTACGTAGCTACACGGGCTCCAGCAACCTCGCGTCGTCATTTCGTGGGTTGTTCACAAGCGTGCTTACCGCATATGCCGTGAATTCGTGACGGGCGTTGGCAATCATCGCTTTCACATTCATCTCGGGCGTACTGAACGACAGCCACCATTCGAATTGCTCAGGGCGAAGCACGACGGGCATCCGGCTGTGAATCTGGGCGACGACGTGGGCGGGGGCGGACGATTTCGTGAGCACTGCACAGGACGTTACGAACTGGCCGTCCGGGGCCTCCCATTCGCTCCACAGGCCAGCAAGGGCCAGCACGTCGTCGCTGTCTGCGTCGTGGATGAAATAGGGTTGTTTGTCGCCTTGCACGTCCTGCCACTCATACCAGCCCCTGGCCGGCATGATGCACCGGAACTTCCGTAGGCCTTTCCGCCATATCGGCTTTTGGTCGGCTTCTTCACTGCGCGCATTGAACGAAAACGCGGGGAGCTTGGGCTGCCTCCACCACGGCGGGATCAGACCCCACCGCGCGCCGATCACTTCCGGCTCGCCAAAGTCGCTCATCCTCACCATCGGCACGTTTGTCGTCGGGGATACGTTAAAGCTCTGAACCCAGCGTCCCGAATTGTGGGCCCCGATGTGCCAGAAGCGTTCAATCGCCCAATCTGCCGGAGAAACGTACCGACCACACATGATCGCCCCCTGTCCTGGCAAGGGGCAGCACTCGCGCCAAGTTCCCTGTCCCGATGCCGGAGGGAATATCTAGGGGAGAGGCCACTACGGACAGTGGAGGGCCGATGCTCATGAGCAAGCATTGCCCGCAACAACCTCCCCCTGAAGATTCAGATTAGCTGGCACAGTTACATGCACCGTGGTAGGTGACAGGAGGGGGCGTTTTCTCCGACCAATCCTTTGCCCGGCCCCGCCGCAAAAACAGTCCCAAATTGATCGGGTTTGTGATGCAACGAGCCGCCCGTCAGCGGGATTCAACCGCCATCTTCCCGCAGTACATGAAAAGCCCCGCGAACCACTGGCCGCGGGGCTTTTGCTTTCAGGGGCTCAGGAGTTGGAGCAGAACATTGCCGCATTGATCAGCCGGCCCTTGTCCTGCCAGGCGTTGCGCTGGAAGACGGAGAATTGCTTCTGTCCCTGGCCGTCGGAGAGTTCGACCAACCCTGAAGCCTCGTTTGGGTCGGTGCTGCCGACGAAGAGGAGGGTCTTGCCGTTCTCTTCCGAGGTGAAAGTCTCGGCGTCGTGCCGAATGCCATCTTTCACGCAGTTCACGTAGTCGGAATTGGCCCGACTGGTGACGCCGGACGTACCGTCCCGGCTGCTTCTGATATCGGGGTTTTGCGCACAGCCTGTTGCGATCAGCAGGGTGGAAAGGATCAGGACACTGCCGCCGAGGAATGAAGCTGAAGGGTTGCCAGGGTGGGTTGTTTTCATGGCTGTTGCTCCAGGCTGGTGCATTTGGCTACCCGGCTTGTCGTCGGTTAGCCGTTGGGGCAGGGCGCCTGGGGGCGGAGGCCGTCGACGAAGGGGGGACTCCTCCCCCGGTTGGCCACTGCCTGTGCCGAACAAGTGTATGCCGGCATCGGGCGAACGAAAGGGCGCTGGTCTTGAAGAGGGCCGCTTGCGACTCTGCGAGTGCCGTTCACCGGATTTCTCGTTCCTGGCTGGCGAGCTTGAGGTTGGTACGCTATTGCTAATCAAGTGCATCTGGAAGCGTGATGCACCAGGAGCGATTCGTGATCGAACCGGTTTACTGGGCGGAGCTGCGCCGGCTCTCGCTCAATGTTTCTGCCGCGCACATCGCCATGGTGGCTTTTCTGGAAGAAGCAGCAGTCCCTTGGTCGGATGACCAGATGATGGAGTTCGAGCGGTTATTGGTGGCTGAACGGATAGCCATCAGCGCGTACACGACTCTTTATTCGTATATCGACGTACGCTCGTCGACGCCTGCCCGATTGCGACTGGTGGCCGGCGAGTAGACCGCCTTCGACGGGACAGACCCTTCAGCAACCTGGCTCGGCAATCGCCTCGATCAATCCCTCGTCATCGTTCTGTGCACTGTTCACCCGTGTGGAGACTGCATGCCCGGTGAAGTCATTGCGTGCCCGGGCGATGACCCGTTGCACCTGCTCGCCGGGCATTTCGGGGGCTAGCCACAAGGCGAACTGTTCCGGTGGCAGTATCACCGGCATGCGCTGGTGGATGCTGCGAATGGCCGGTGCGGCTTCCCGTGTGAGCAGGGCACACGACGTGATCGCCTGTCCTTCCGGACCGGTCCAGGTGGCCCACATGGCGGCCATGGCCAGGAGCGGGTCGTTCGGGCTGTAGAGGTAGTAGGGCTGGTGGACCAAGCGGCCGCTGGCGCTGCGCACCTGCTGATTCGGGTTCCACTCGTACCAGCCCTGGGCGGGCATCAGGCAGCGGTGGCTACACAGGCTCTGGCGCCACAGGGGCTTGCCGGCGGCCTCTTCACTGCGGGCGAAGAAGGACATGGTTGGTGGCTTTGCCTCCTTCCACCAGGAGGGGATCAGGCCCCAGCGCGCCGGCACCAGTTCCAGCTCTCCCTGTTCGTCCAGGCGCAGCATCGGCACCTGGGTGGTGGGGGCCACATTGAAATTCTGGATCCAGCGCCCCGAGTCCCGCGCGCCGATCTGCCAGTAGTCTTCGATGGCGCGATCGGAGGGGCTGACATAGCGGCCGCACATGGCTGGTTCCTGCATCGGGGAATGCCTTCAGCATAGAACCCGCACAGCTGCCATATGCGCTGGTGATATGAGGTGGCCATCTATTTGATGGCTATCCAGTGGCGTATCTCCGGCAATTGGCTGCGAAAAAGGCGACAAAGTGCACGTTTTTTACATGTGGTCGGAAGAACCGAATGACCTTGCGCCAGTCTCTTCTTTCAGGCCTGCACCCGAGGATGCCGTACAGGACAGTGGCGCAATGCCACGGCAGGCCGCCTACAACCACTTCAAAAGGATTGAAGTCATGACCCACAAGAACAACGTCAGACGTGTTGTTGGTTCCCTGATTCTCGCCGCTTCCACTTCCACCCTTGCCGCCCCAACGCCTGAAGGCGATGCCTTCGGCGATTACTGGAGTCCCGGCAAACCCAACCCCGCTCTCTGCAAATCACCGGTGCTGGTCGGCACCCCCGTGGGCCTGCCGCGATGTCTGCAGGCGAGCAACGTGATGCAGCGCCTGCAGGAGCTGCAGGACATCGCCACCCTCAACGATGGCAACCGCGCCGCCGGCCTGCCGGGCTACCAGGCCTCGATCGACTACGTGAAGCAGACCCTGGAGCGCGCCGGCTACCAGGTGCGGGTACAGCCATTCCCCTTCACCGCCTACTTTCCCAAGGGGCCGGGCACTCTGCAGGCATTGACGCCGCAACCGGCGGAATACGTCTGGGAGGAGGACTTCACCTACCTGTCGCAGACAGATGCCGGAGACGTCAGCGCCCCGGTGGTGCCGGTGGACCTGTCCCTCGGTGCCGGCAACACCTCCACCAGCGGTTGCGAAACGGAGGATTTCGCCGGTTTTCCCAGTGGCGCCATCGCCCTGGTCCAGCGCGGCAGCTGCAACTTCGAGCTGAAGGCGGAGAACGCCGCAGCGGCTGGTGCGGCGGGCGTGATCATCTTCAACCAGGGCAATACCGAGGAGCGCAAGGGCCTGGAAAACGTCACCCTGGGCGATACCTACGAGGGCGGTATCCCGGCACTGTTCGCCACCTATGACAACGGCGTGGCCTGGTCCCAGACCCCCGGTCTGCAATTGCGCATGGTGGCGGACGTGATCCGCGAGAAGACGCAGACCTTCAACCTGGTGGCCGAAACCCGGCGCGGCGATCCGAAGAACGTGGTGATGGCCGGCGCGCACCTGGATTCGGTGTTCGAGGGCCCCGGCATCAATGACAACGGCTCGGGCAGCGCAGCGTTGCTGGAAATGGCCGTTCTGCTGCGCAAGGCGCACCCGCAGAACAAGGTACGTTTCGCTTGGTGGGGCGCGGAGGAGTCCGGGCTGGTGGGTTCGACCTTCTACGTCAACAGCCTGAGTGATGAAGAGCGGAAGCAGATCAAGGCGTACCTGAATTTCGACATGATCGGTTCGCCGAACTTCGGCAACTTCATCTATGACGGCGACGGCTCCTCCTTCGGCCTGCAGGGCCCGCCCGGCTCGGCTGCCATCGAGCGTCTGTTCGAGGCCTACTTCAAGCTGCGTGGCGAGCCTGCCGAAGGCACCCAGATCGACTTCCGCTCTGACTATGCGCAGTTCTTCGAGGTGGGCATTCCCTTCGGCGGCCTGTTCACCGGCGCCGAAGACATCAAGAGCGAAGAGCAGGCGCAGAAGTACGGCGGCGCCGCCGGCCAGCCCTTCGATCCCTGCTACCACCAAGGCTGCGACAACACCGCCAACATTGACCTGAACGCCCTGGAGATCAACGGGGACGCCATGGCCTTCGCCACCAGTTGGCTGTCGCTGTCGACGAAGATCATCGACGACGAGATCGCCGCGGCCGCCGAGCAGGCGAAGGGTGCCAAGACCCTGCGTGTGCAGTCGGTGCGTCAGTCCGAGCGCTGGGGTAATCACTTCGTGAAATGACGGAATGGCGGCGGGCCTGCGGAGCCTCGTGTTTTCGCAGGCCTTCCGTCTTTTCTGAATTGACCGTAGGAAGTCTCTGCGATTTACTGTATATAAATACAGTATTCGTAGGATTTCCCCTAATGGCCTTGATGATTGTTCCTGGCCCTTTCGGCAGCCCCGCCCCGGGGCTGCCGTTTTTCTCTTCTGGCAGTGAGTGGAGCTGATGGGCGCTGTCGTTGCCCTCGATGCCCTGCTCAATGAGCGGCGGGTCTGGAAAGGCCAGCCCGGCGCGCTGCCGTCCGATAGCGACCAACCCACCGGCCTTGCCGCCCTGGACCGGGTCCTGCCCGGCGGTGGCTGGCCTGAGGCTGCGCTCAGCGAAATCCTCGTTCCGGCCGCAGGCCTGGGCGAGCTGCGTCTGGTCTGGCCCACACTGGCACGGCTGACCGCCAGCGCCGAGCGCGTGGTGCTGGTGGCGCCGCCGCATATCCCTTATCCACAGGCCTGGCAGTCCGCCGGCGTTGACCTGCGCTGGCTGGCGTTGGTGGAGGCCAGCGGCCGCGATGCCCTCTGGGCGGCCGAGCAATGCCTGCGTTCCGGCAGTTGCGCAGCGGTGCTGTGCTGGCCGCAACAGGCCGATGATCGCGCCCTGCGCCGTCTGCAGGTGGCTGCCGAAACCGGCCAGACCCTGGCCTTCGCCTATCGCCCGCTGGATGCCGCCCTGAATCCCTCACCGGCGGCTTTGCGCATCGCCCTCGACGGCTGGCCGGCGCAGCTGCGGGTGCTCAAGTGCCGGGGCGGCCTGCCGCCTGCGGCGCCGATCGCCCTGTCCCGGTGATGCCGTCATGCGCTGGGCCTGCATATTGCTGCCGCAGTTGGCGCTGGATGGCGTGCTGCGCGTCCACCCCGACCCCGCAACGCCCCTGGCGCTGGTGACGGGCACGCCTCAGCGCCGCGTGCTGCGTGCCCTCAACTCCGCCGCCAAGGCCCTGGGGCTGCGTCCCGGCCAGTCGCTGACCGCCGCCCACGTCCTGACCCGCGACTTCACCCTCGTGGAGTACGACCCGGCACGGATCGAGCACTGGCAGCAACTGCTGGCCGCCTGGGCCTATCGCTTCAGTTCCCAGGTCAGCTTGCGTTATCCGCGTTGCCTGCTGCTGGAGGTGGAATCCAGCTTCGCCCTGTTCGGCCCCTGGCCGCGCTTCGAGGCCCGGTTGCGGCGGGAGCTTACGGCCCTGGGCTTCCGTCATCGCATCGTCGTGGCGCCCAATCCGGCGGCGGCGCGGGTGCTGGCCAATGCCTACGATGGCCTGGCGGTGGCGAACCAGGACGAACTGCGCGAAGCCCTCGGGCGCATGCCGGTGGATCGCGCCGGGCTGGAGCGGGAGGCCGCCACCGCCTTCGCCCGCATGGGCCTGCGCCACCTGGAGCAGGTGCTGGCGCTGCCCCGGGAGACGGTGGCCAGGCGCTTTCCGGCCGAGGTGCTGCAGCACCTCGATACCCTGCTGGGCGACCGCCCCCTGGCGCTGGAGTGCTATCGGCCGCCGGATGAGTTCGACCTGCGCATCGAGCTGAACTTTGAGGTGGAATCCCATCAGGCGTTGCTGTTCCCCCTGCGCCGTCTCACCGCTGACCTGGCCGCTTTCCTCGCCTGCCGTGACAGCGGCGTGCAGCGCTTCACTCTCCATCTGGAACACCGCGACCTGCCGGAAACCCGGGTGCCAGTGGGGCTGCTCAGCGCCGAGCGTGAGGCGGCCATGCTCTTTGAACTGGCCCGTGGGCGCCTGGAGCAGTTGCAGGTGCCGGCCCCTGTGCGCGCCTTCCGCCTGCAGGCGCGGGACCTGCCGGCCTTCGTCCCGGAGCGGCGCGAGCTGTTCGACGAGCGCCCGCAGCAATCCCTGCCCTGGGAGCAGTTGCGCGAACGCCTGCGGGCACGTCTGGGCGACGATGCGGTGCACGGCCTGGCTGCCCGTGCCGACCACCGTCCCGAATGCGCCTGGCAACAGGATGCGGAGGGTCCGCAGGCGCCGCTCCCGCCTGGTCCGCCCCGTCCCGGCTGGTTGTTGCGTGAACCCATGCCCCTGAGGGACTCGTCCGTCCGCATCCTCGCCGGCCCCGAACGCATCGAGTCCGGCTGGTGGGATGGCGGCGACGTGCGCCGCGACTACTACCTGGTGGAAACCCGCGGTGGCCAGCGTGGCTGGGCCTTCCGCACAGTGAACGGGGAGGGGCCGCTGCTGTTGCACGGCTGGTTCGCATGAACGCCTACGCCGAGCTGCACTGCCTGTCCAACTTCAGCTTCCAGCGCGGGGCCTCCAGCGCCAGCGAGCTGTTCCAGCGCGCCAAGGAGCATGGCTACGAGGCGCTGGCGATCACCGACGAATGCACCCTGGCCGGCATCGTTCGCGCCTGGCAGGCCTCGAAGAAGAGCGAGCTGCCCCTGGTGATCGGCAGCGAAGTGCGGGTCGAAGGCGGCCCGAAGCTGGTGCTGCTGGTGGAGAACCTGGCTGGCTACCAGCGCCTTTGCCAGCTCATCACCCAGGCCCGACGGCGGGCGAAAAAGGGCGAGTACCGCCTGTTGCGCGACGACCTGGCCGAGCCCACGGATGGCCTGCTGGCCCTCTGGGTGCCGGACCGGGAAGACGACGACCGCGAAGGGCCCTGGCTGCGCCAGTGCTTCCCCGAACGCCTGTGGCTGGCGGTGGAGCTGCACCAGGGGCCGGACGACACCAGCCGCCTGGAACGCCTGCTGGCCCTGGCCACGCGTGTCGGCATCCCACCCGTGGCGACCGGCGATGTGCACATGCACGCCCGTGGCCGTCGCGCCCTGCAGGACTGCATGACCGCCGTGCGCCATCACTGCACGGTGGCCGAGGCCGGTCTCCGGCTGTTCCCCAATGGCGAGCGCCACCTGCGCCGTCGTGAGGTGCTGGCCGGCCTCTACCCGGCGCAGTTGCTGGCCGAGTCGCTGTGCATTGCCCGTCGCTGCCAGTTCAGCCTGAGCCAGCTGGCTTATCAGTACCCCCGCGAGCTGGTGCCGGACGGGCATAGCCCCAGCACCTGGCTGCGCGCCGCCACCGAGGAGGGGATGCTGCGACGCTGGCCCGACGGTGTGCCGGCCAAGGCGCGGGCGCTGGTGGAAAAGGAACTCGCGCTGATCACCGAGCTGGGCTACGAGAGCTACTTCCTCACGGTGCACGACATAGTCGAGTTCGCCCGCCGCCAGGACATTCTCTGCCAGGGGCGCGGTTCGGCGGCCAACTCGGTGGTGTGCTTCGCCCTGGGCATCACTGAACTGGACCCCTGCAGCACCACCGAACTCCTGTTCGAGCGCTTCATGTCGAAGGAGCGCAACGAACCGCCGGATATTGACGTCGACTTCGAGCACGAGCGCCGCGAGGAGGTCATCCAATATGTGTTCCGCCGTTACGGGCGGGGCCGGGCGGCGCTAACGGCGGTGGTCAACACCTACCACGGCGCCGGCGCGGTACGCGATGTAGCCAAGGCCCTCGGCCTGCCACCAGACCAGGTCAACGCCCTGGCCGATTGCTGCGGCGGGTGGAGCGACCAGGGGCCTTCGGCGGAGCGTCTGCGGGAGGTGGGTTTCGACCCGGAAAGCCCGGTGCTGCGTCGGGTCGTGACGCTGACCAACGAGCTGATCGGCTTTCCCCGCCACCTGTCCCAGCACCCGGGCGGCTTCGTGATTTCCGAAGCGCCGCTGGACAGCCTGGTGCCGGTGGAAAACGCCACCATGGCCGAGCGCACCGTCATCCAGTGGGACAAGGACGACCTCGACCTGGTGGGGTTGCTGAAAGTGGACGTGCTGGCGCTGGGCATGCTCAGCGCGCTGCGCCGCTGCTTCGCCCTGATCGAGCGCTATCGCGGCATTCAGTGGACCATCGCCACCTTGCCCAAGGAGGACGGGGCCACCTACGACATGATCGGCCGTGCCGACACCATCGGCGTATTTCAGATCGAGTCGCGGGCGCAGATGTCCATGCTGCCGCGCCTGAAGCCCAGGGAGTTCTACGACCTGGTGATCCAGGTCGCCATCGTCCGTCCGGGGCCGATCCAGGGAAACATGGTCCATCCCTACCTGCGTCGGCGTAAGGGGGAGGAGAAGGTGACCTATCCCAAGGACGAGCTGATCCCGGTGTTCGAGCGCACTCTGGGCGTGCCGCTGTTCCAGGAGCAGGTGATGCAGCTGGCCATAGTCGCCGCCGACTACACGCCCGGCGAGGCGGACGAGCTGCGCCGCAACATGGCTGCCTGGAAGCGTCATGGCGGCCTGGAGCACCACCGCCAGCGGCTGACCTCGCGGATGCTCGCCAAGGGCTATGAACGGGACTTCATCGAGCGGATCTTCGAGCAGATCAAGGGCTTCGGCAGCTACGGCTTCCCCGAATCCCACGCCGCCAGTTTCGCCCTGCTCACCTATGCCAGTTGCTGGCTGAAATGCCACGAGCCGGCCGCCTATGCCTGCGCCCTGATCAACAGCTGGCCGATGGGCTTCTACAGCCCCGACCAGGTACTGCAGGACGCGCGCCGCCACAGGATCGAGGTGCGTCCGGTGGATGTGCGTCATTCCGACTGGGATTGCTCCCTGGAGCCGGCGGGAGAGGAGGGCGAGCCGGCCATTCGCCTGGGGTTGCGGATGGTGCGGGGTTTTCGCGAGGACGATGCCAGGCGCATGGAGACCGTGCGCCAGGCCGCCCCCTTCAGCAGTGTCGGCGACCTGGTCCAGCGTGCCCATCTGGACGCCCGCGCCCGCGAACTATTGGCCGACTCCGGCGCCCTGCGCGGCCTGGCCGGGCACCGTCACCGGGCGCGCTGGGCGGTCGCCGGGGTGGAGGTCCAGGCACCGCTCTTCGCCGGTCTGCCGGAGCAGGAAGAAATGCAGGTGGCCTTGCCGTTGCCCAGCGCGGGGGAGGACATGCTCACCGACTACGCCACCCTGGGCACCACCCTCGGGCCGCACCCCGTTTCCCTGTTGCGCGCAGCCTTGAGCAAGCGGCGCTGCCGCAGTTCGCGGGAGTTGCTGGCGGTGGATCACGGACGGAATGTCAGCGTCGCCGGCCTGGTGGTCGGGCGCCAGCGTCCGCAGACCGCCAGCGGGGTGATCTTCGTTACCCTGGAAGACGAACACGGCATGGTCAATGTAGTGGTCTGGCACGACCTGGCCGAACGCCAGCGCCGAGTACTGGTGGGCTCCCAGCTATTACAGGTGGACGGTCGCCTGGAGTCGGTGGACGGCGTTCGCCACCTCATCGCCCGCCGCCTGCACGACCTGACGCCGCTGCTGTCGGGACTGGATGTGAGAAGCCGGGATTTTCACTAGATCGCTGCCGATCGCTACCGTATTCCAGAAATTCCTGTGGGAGCGATTTGCCTTTGAGCTGACCATCGAGGTCGCCTTTTCCCCTGTGGGGGCGATTGAAATCGCCCCCACAGGGGAAAAGGCGATGGGTATCGCAAGCTCAACCCATCCTACAAACGCTCAATTCGCCAAAAATGCCGACGCATTGGTGGATTTTGTAGGGGCGAATTCATTCGCCAAGGGGCGCGAAGCGCCCCCGGCTCTACTACAAGACGTTCAGTGCGGAGCAACCGGTGCGTTCTTCGCCTTGTGCCGTCGGAACGAGCGGGAAGAGTGGGGGGGCGAAGGCCGGCTGTGATGGTGGTGATGGTGGGAGATCCTGAGCATGGCCCACAGCAGCGCGACGGCTGCCAGCAGCCAGCCCATGATCATCAGGGCTATGAAAATTTCGGGACCCATTGCGAACCGCCTCTGGCGCCGAAGTGGAGGGCGCACGCCATCAGTCTAGCCGGGTCAGTGTGACGGCCGATCGGAGCCGGCTGCCTTTGGTCGGCTGGCACACTGAAATCAGACGAGGTGCGCCTGCTAACCACACTCCTGGGCCATGTTGCGCTTGGCCTTCTCGGTCGGCGCGTTGCGGTACTGCTCGGTCCAGAACTGGCACTTGGCATCGTTCAGCCGGCGCTGTTCCTCCAGCCGTTCCTGGCGCTCGTTGTCCGCGCTGGGCGGCGTTGTAGTTCTCCTCGTACTTCTGCAGGCGTTTTTCGCCCGTGCTCGGCGGCGCGGGCGCCGGCTCCGGTTCCGCTTGCGGCGGAGCAGGGGGCGGGATGAAGACCTCCGCCACCGGGGCCTTGTTGTCGGCCGTGTAGAGCCGGTAACCGACGTAGGTGGTCAGGCCGATGGCGATGAAACCGAGCCAGACCCCCAGGGCGACGCTGAGGGTCAGGACCAGGGGATTGAAGCTGATGCGCAGGATGCGACGTGGGCGAACCATGGAGCCTCCAAAGCGGTTGGGCGGCAGGTATTCAGTGTACCTCCAGCACCTCGAAGGTCTGCTGGCCATGGCCGATGGACAGGGTCACCTCGGCGCCTTCGGCCTTGCCCAGCAGCGCCTGGCCCAGGGGCGAACGCGGGCTGATCACGGTGATTTCCTCACCTTCTTCGACCACTTTCAGGCCGGCGGCCTCGGGGCCGAGGAACAACCGCTGCTCACTGCCATCCTCGGCAGCCAGCAGCACCAGTGCACTGAGCTGGATACCGCGTGCCGGGTTGAAAGGGCGCAGGTTGAGGCTCTCGAACAGCCCCAGTGCCTGCTTGATTTCCGCGGCACGGCGCGCCTGGCCGGTGGCCAGGTAGGAGGCTTCCAGGCCGAGGGTGTCGTATTTGTTCTCGGCGATGTTTTCCTCGTGGGTAGCCGCCTCGTAGGCGGTCTGCGCCGCGCGTTGCAGCAATTGCAGGTCGGCGGCGAGCTTGTCGAGGATCAGGCGATGGATGCGGGTTTTGTCCATGGGGCAGCAGGGGGTGAAGGGCCGGATTCGGCATTCTAAAAGCCTTCCCGTGCAGGAGGAAAACGGGTTCGTACAAGAGGGGGACGAACTTGTGCACAGTGTTGGCGCAGAAGGACGTTCGTACCAGCTTCCGGAGAGTGCCCGGAGCGCGTTTTTCATGCCATCCGTCGCCGTCTGGAACGCCCGTGCAACACAGGTTCCAGGCGCATTTCAGAGCAAAATGCCCCGTATCGGGGCGAGTAGGGGCTTGACAGTTTCAAGTTGTGCACAGTTGCGATGCAGCCTCGCAAAGGTCTGATGAAATACTCCGTAAGCGCTTGATTCTCAGCGATGATTTCGTAACTACATGAAAAATAAGGATTTTTATAATTGGTGAAAAAATCATCAGTTTGAGCGGAACCCACGGGCCATGAGCACTCGGTGACGTTTCAAGCATCTTCTCAACAGAGTTATCCACAGGTTCTGTGGATTTGTCCCGAGCACTTGCTCTAGAACGCCACCTGCGGCAATTGCAAGACTTTACCTGCCACGAAAAAGGAGTAGAGTTGCGCGCCTTTCCGGCCACCTGCCCCCTTTTCATGAAGTTCCGCGTCTCCGCTGAGTCCATTTCCAGCCAGCAAACCTTGCCCACCCGCGTTGCCCTCTGGCTGCTGGACAGCCCGCGCCTGGGCCAGGCGCAGAGCGTGAAGCGGATCGCTGGCAAGTTGCTCAAGCAGCCGGCACGGGAAGGCGTGGTCGTGGCGCAAAGCCGCCTGGGCCAGATGCTCTGCCGCGACTGTGGCAACCAGCGTGACCGCCGCATTGGACTGGACATGCTGCGCCAGGCCGCCCGCGCCGGCGACCGCCGCGCACAGCTTGAATTGGGGCGCCTGTGCAGCCAGCCCCGCGTCAACGAGCCGGAGCAGGCCCGCCACTGGCTGGAACAGGCCGCCTCCCAGGGTTCCCACGAGGCCAAGCGCCTGCTCAGCCGCCTCCCGCAGCATTCCTGATCGCGCCGCGCGCTGCTGGGTATACTCCCGGCATTCCAGCGCGGAGCCGCTCATGCCCCTAGATATCCCCAACCTGTTGATCGGCCTGCTCGCCGCCGCCGTCCCCCTCCTGGGCCTGGCCTGGCAGCAGCAGCGCAAGCTCACTGCCCTGCAAACCGAACAGACCCTGCTCGAAGAGCGCCTGGCCAATGCCCAGCTGGCCCAGGACGGCCTCGCCGTCCAACTGGACGACAGCCGCGAGGAAAATCGCGAGCTCAACCACCTCAATGCCGCCCAGCAGGCCGAACTGGCGGCCCTGCGCCGCGAAGCCGAGCTGCTCGGCGTCGAGCGCCAGAGCGCCCGGGAAGCCCTGCTGGCCTGGAACCAGGAGCGTGAGCGCAAGGATGCCGAACTGCGCCGCCTGGATGCCGACCGCGCCAGCCTGGAAGCCGAACTGCGGGAGCAGCGCGAGTCCCACGAGCAGCGCATGACCGACCTGCAGGCGGCCCGCGACGACCTGCGGGCGCAGTTCGCCGAACTGGCCGGGAAGATCTTCGACGAGCGCGAGCAGCGCTTCGCCGAAACCAGCCAGCAACGCCTTGGCCAGTTGCTCGACCCCCTCAAGGAACGCATCCAGGCATTCGAGAAGCGGGTAGAGGAGAGCTATCAACAGGAAGCCCGCGAACGCTTCTCCCTGGGCAAGGAACTGGAGCGCCTGCAACAGCTCAACCAGCGTCTGGGCGATGAAGCCACCAACCTGACCCGCGCCCTGAAAGGCCAGAAGACCCAAGGCAACTGGGGCGAGCTGGTGCTGGAGCGGGTGCTTGAGCATGCCGGTCTGGAGAAGGGTCGCGAGTACCAGACCCAGGTCAGCCTGAAGAGTGCCGAGGGCGAGCGATTCCAGCCCGACGTGCTGATCCAGCTGCCGGGGGACAAGCAGGTGGTGGTGGATGCCAAGGTCAGCCTCACCGCCTACCAGGCGCTGATTGCCGCCGACGACGAGGCCGCCCGCAGCCAGGCCCTGAAGCAGCACGTGCTGTCCTTGCGCAGCCACCTCAAGGGCTTGTCGGTGAAGGACTACCAGCGCCTGGAAGGGCTGCACAGCCTGGACTTCGTGCTGTTGTTCGTGCCCATCGAAGCCGCCTTCGCCGCCGCCTTGCAGGCTGATCCGGGCTTGTTCCAGGAAGCGTTCGAGCAGCACATCGTGATCGTCAGCCCGACCACGCTGCTGGCCACCCTGCGGGTGATCGACAGCCTCTGGCGCCAGGAGCGGCAGAGCCAGAACGCCCGCGAAATCGCCGAGCGCGCCGGGGCGCTGTACGACAAGTTCGTCGCCTTCGTCCAGGACCTGGACGAGATGGGCAGCCGCCTGCAACAGCTGGACAAGGCCTATGCCAACGCCCGCAACAAGCTGGTGGAAGGCCGTGGCAACCTCATCGGCCGGGTGGAAAACCTCAAGCTGCTCGGCGCCCGCGCCAGCAAGAGCCTGCCCAATGACCTGCTGGAAAGGGCGGCGGGTCTGCCGTTGCTGGATGAGCAGTTCGAGGGGTGAGTGCGTAGGGCAGGCCTGCGGTCTGCGTGGCGAATGAATTCGCCCCTACAGGAATGTGCCAGGCCAGCGTCCTGCACGGACAGCCCCCCTCTCCCTCTGGGAGAGGGTTGGGGTGAGGGCGACGGATTTCTCGGCTAAACCTTTCCCCCTCCGCCCAAAATTCACCCCACCAGCTTCAACCCGCCGCTTCCGCCGCAGCCCGTTGCGCGGCAGGGGAGCTTGCGAGGTAATCCAGCGCCACCTGCAGGTCGCCTTCGGTGCGGGGGTGGAAGCTTGGCCGGAAGTAGCGCATGACCGCTACGCCGATGCTGCCCATGGGCGGCAGCAGGTCGCGCTTGCCCAGGGCGTGCCAGAGGCGCAGGAAGCCCCAGTGGTAGCGGGTGGACGGGTCCTGGCGCATCAGCGTGCGCATGGACTGGCTGAACAGGAAGATCAGCGCACCGCTCGCCACCAGCATGTAGAACCAGCGCATCAGCAGGCTGCCCTTCAGGTGCACGTGCAGGTCGTGGGCCACGCAGCGGTGTTCCACTTCCTCGGCGCCGTGCCAGCGCAGCAGGTCGAGCATCACCGGGTCGGCGCCGTCCAGGCTGCGGGTCGTGATGATCCAGTTGCCCAGCACGCAGGTGAAATGCTCCACCGCGGCGATCAGGCCAACGCGCTGGCGCAGCCACCAGGGCTGTAGCCAGCGGGTGACGGCGTTCTCGCCCAGGGGGTAGTCGCACAGCACCTTCTCGAACAGCCAGTAGATGACCTTGGTGAACGGCGTCGGGTCGATGCCGTGGCGTTCCAGGTAGGGGGTGAGCGCGCTGTCATGGGCACGGGCGTGCTGCGCTTCCTGACGCACGAAGCCGCGCACGTCTTCGCGTAACTGCTCGTCGGTAATCAGCGGCAAGGCCTTGTTGTAGACCCGGCAGAACCAGAATTCACCGGCCGGCAGGATCAGGTGCAGGGTGTTCATGATGTGCGAGGCCTCCGGCTCACCGGGCACCCAGTGCAGCGGCGTGTCGGCGAAGTCGAAGCGCACCTTGCGCTGTTCCAGGCGGTGATGCTCTTGGCTCATGGACAGGTCCCCAGACAGGTTGAGGCGCGGCTGGCGTCGCCTCCTTCCAGGTGATCGACGAACTCGCGAATCCAGCCGGCCAGGCGACTGGGATCGGCCATCAGCTGCCAATGGCCGGCGGCCACCTCGCGGCGCCACAGGCGCGGCACCCAGCGATCGAGATCCTGGAACAACTGCGGACGGACGAAGCGGTCGCGGGTGGGCACGATCAGTTGCACCGGCACCTCGGTCGGGCGCTGGCGCGGGCGGAACAGGCTGGCGATGAAGTTGGCGCGGTACAGCTTGACCCCGTGCTGGCCATCGGACGCCTGGGTCGGATTGGGGCGTGATTCGCGTACGCCTTCCAGCCGCCGCAGCAGGGTCGGCCAGGCGCGGGCCAGCCCGGCGCGCCAGAGCAGCTCCGGCACCAGCGGGGTATGGAAGAAGCCGATGTACCAGGAGCTGACCAGTTGCCCGATGACCTGACCGAACGCACGCGGGCGCTTCTCCTTCAGACGCGCACGCATCCAGTGGCCGACATGATCGAGGCAGGGGCCGGAAATCGTGGTGTAGGAGGCCAGCAGCGGCTGGATGCGGGGTTCGGTCACCGCTTCCCAGGACTGGATAGAGCCCCAGTCGTGGGCCACCAGATGCACCGGGCGATCGGGGCTGACGGCCTTGATCACCGCTTCCAGGTCATTGGCCAGCTTCTCCAACCGGTAGTCGCGGGTCTTGCGCGGAATGTCCGAAGCGCCGGCGCCACGCACGTCGTAGGCGATGATCTGGCAGTCGGCGGCCAGCTCGCGGATCAGCGGCAACCAGACTTCGTGGTTATCGGGATAGCCGTGGACCAGCAGCAAGATCGGGCCGGCGGCGTTGCCCCAGCGGTAGGCGGCCAGTTCGACACCATCGCCCTTCACGGCGAAGCGCTGGGGTTCCAGCATCACCGGCGCGTTCATGCGGCCACCTGCTTGCCGGGATAGAACGCCAGATTGAACCCACCCAGGTGACGCAGCCCGTCGAAGCCCTTGAAGGCAGTGCGTGGACCGAACCAGGCGAAAGACTGATGGAACCAGTCGCGCACGCCGTGATCCTGCAACCAGGTCTTCATCAGGGCGGCGGCTTCCTTCTCGCTGATGCCGGGTTTCAGTTCCGCGGCGATGGCTTGTGCGCAGCGATAGGCCAGTTGCTGCACAGTGCGGAACTCGGACAGGTCTTGGGCGCTGAGGGCAGGGGCAGGCATGGGAATCTCCGTGTCGTGACTGTTACATCAGTCAATGTCACGGTCATTCTTGAACAGGAATTCCGACCCTGGCCATAGCTCCCCGGTGTCGGGAGCCGCCGCTGTTACCGCGTTACCGAATGGCTGAAGGCCACGAAGTAGAGCGTTCTAGGCGAAGTTTTCCCATTGTCGCGAACGCTGTCATGCCGTAAGTCCAGCCAATGGTTGGGCCACTCCGGGGGCTGTTGTTGGCGGAAGAGGGGCGGCGATATGATCCGGCCCATGAAAAATGTCCCCTCCTTTCTCAGCAAGCTCCTCAACCAGGCCGCCGAGCCCCAGGCAGTGCCGGACGTCGAATACACGGTGGACGAACTGGCCCTTGAGGCCGGAACCACGGTACGCAACCTGCGCGCCTACCAGGATCGTGGCCTGCTGCCGCCTCCGGAGCGGCGCGGAAGGGTGGGCATCTACAACGGCGAGCACCTGGCGCGGTTGCGGCTGATCGGCCAGTTGCTGGAGCGCGGCTACAGCATCGCCAGCATTCGCGAGCTGCTCGAAGCCTGGGAGCAGGGCAGGGACCTGGCTCATGTGTTGGGATTGGAGCAGGCCATCGTCGGCGCCTGGAACCTGGTGGAACCCACGCGGCTGGGCTTCGACGAAGTGCAGGCGCTGTTCGGCGCCGACCTCACCGACGACAACATGGACCGCGCTCGCGAGCTGGGACTGATCGAGTTCGCCGGCGACCACCTGCGAGTGCTCAATCCGCGCGTGTTCAGCGCCGGGGTGCAGCTCTACCGCTCCGGGATTCCGCTGGACGTGCTGCTGGCCCAGTTCGTCGCTATCCGCCGCCAGGTGGAGCCGGTGTCCGCCGGTATCGTGCGGATGATCGTCGAGCACCTGGTCAATCCGCTGCTGTCCAGCAGCTTGCCCCATGTCAGCGAACTGGACGACCTCAATCGCCAGCTGCTGGCGCTGCGTCCGCTGGTGGAACAGGTGGTGGACAGCGAGTTGGCGCGAGGGCTGCAACTCTCGGCCAACCAGGAACTGGGCGAGCGCGTAGGCGAGCTGCTGAAGGGCTTTCTGAAGCGCTGAATCCCTAGACCATCAGCAAGGCCACCGTACCGGCCAGCAGGCCGCCGGCGATGAAGGGGAAGGTGCGCAGCGCCAGCCCCTTGCCGCCGATCACTGCAATCAACCCCGCTTTAACCAGGCTGTTACTCAGCACCGCCAGGAAGATGCCGCGCACCGCCACTTCCGCCTCCAGTTCACGGTTCGCGCCGCGCGCCAGGGACAGGGTGATGGCGTCGACGTCCGTCAATCCCGACAGCAGCGACACCAGGTACACGCCCACGTCCCCCAGGTAACGCCGGGCGGCTTCCACCAGCAGCAGGATCAGCGCCAGCAAGGCGGCGAAGCGCAGGGCCGGACCCAACTCGAAGGGGTTTTTCAAAGGGGGCTCGGCATTGGGGGATTCGCGATTGGCTGCGACTCGCCAGAAAAACAGGGCCCCCGCTGCATAGACCAGCGCCGCGATACCCAGCGGCCAGGCCAGGCGTGACAGCAGGGCCGGGTTCACCAGCCCTACCTCAAGCAGAACGCGGGGAAACATCAGCGCCGAGGTGGCCAGCAATCCGGCCGCCAGCAGCGGGCGCAGGGCGCGGTGTTCCTGCAGGTGGGACAGGGTGATGGTCATGGCGGTGGAGGACACAGTGCCGCCGAGCAAGGCGGTCAGCAGCAACCCGCGCTGGGTGCCCACCAGGCGGATGGCGAAGTAGGCGGCGAAACCCAGCGCGGCGATCAGCACCACCATCCACCAGGTGGCGTAGGGATTGAACACTTCCCACGGGCCGTAACCCTTGTTGGGCAGGATCGGCAGCAGCACCACTGAGATGAACAGCAGCTTGAGCGCGGCCAGCAGCTCCTCCTCACTGAGCCGCTGCAGGGCGTGGTTCAGGGCGTCCTTGAGACTCAGCAGCAGCGCAACCACGACGGCACCGGCGCCAGACAGCACATGGTGGCCGGCAACCGCCAGGCTTCCGAGCAGGAAGGTGATCAGCAACGCCAGTTCAGTGGAGAGCCCGAGGTCGCCGATATACACCAGCTCGCCAAAGTAGGAGGCGATGACCAGCACGGCGAAGCAGGCGAAGATCGCCACCCACACCGCCGTGCCGAACTGCTCGCCCAGGAAGGAGGCGAATCCGCCGAGCAGTCCGGTGAGACCGAACGAGCGGATGCCGGCAACCAGTCGCAGCGCTTCCTTGTTGCGCTCGCGCCAGCCGCGCTCGGCGCCTATCAATAGGCCGACGGCAAGCGCGCTGGCAAAGTCGAGCAGGACGTCCGTGGCTTCGGGCATGACGCTTCCTTTCGGTGGGCATGGAAGCAGTCTAGACGGCAGCTCGGGCACAGGCGGGGCGAACCTGCAGGTTGTGGCTGAGCTACGCGAAGCCCAACATTTGCCGGGCGCCGTTCCTTTGATGCGCTGCGCACGCCGATGCGGTGCGCGCAGCGCATCCTGCGGGCTACAGGCCCAGACTTCCCTTCACCGCCGGCAGCGCCTCTGCCCCGTCATAGGTCGTCACCCCCGCCAGCCACTGTTCCAGCACCTGCGGGTTGGCTTTCAGCCAGGCCTTGGCCGCCGCTTCGGGTTGTTCCTTGTCGTCGAGGATGGCGCCCATGATCTGGTTCTCCATGGCCAGGCTGAACTCCAGGTTCTTCAGCAGGGCGCCGACATTGCCGCACTCCGCGCTGTAGCCCTTGCGGGTGTGGGTATCCACCACCGCGCTGCCGTAATTGGGGCCGAAGCTGGCGTCGCCGCCGCTGAGGTAGCGGATAGCGAACTTCGTGTTCATCGGGTGCGGTTCCCAGGCCAGGAACACCACCGGCTTCTGCGCCTGCACGGCACGGCGTACCTGCACCAGCATGCCGGCCTCGCTGGACTCAACCAGCTTGAAGCCGTTGAGGCCGAACTGGCCCTTGTCGATCAACCCCTGGATCAGCAGGTTGCCGTCGTTGCCAGGTTCGATGCCGTAGATGTGCCCCTCCAGTTGCTGGCGGAAGCGGCCGATGTCCTTGAAGTCCTTCAGGCCTGCGTTGAAGGTGTATGCCGGCACCGCCAGGGTGTACTTGGCGCCCAGCAGGTTGGTGCGCACCCTCTCCACGCTGCCCTTCTCCAGGAAGGGTTTGGCGATCACTTCCATCGAGGGCATCCAGGCGCCCAGGTAGACATCGATGTTGTTCTTCTCCATGCCCATGTAAGCCATGGGAATGGAAGCCAGCTGGGTCGTTGGCTTGTAACCCAAGCCCTTGAGCAGGGTGCTTGCCAGGCCCGTGGTGGCGGAAATATCGGCCCAGCCGACCTCCGCCATGCGCACGGTCTGGCAACTGGCGGGCTCGGCCGCCGGGGTGGTGAGCGAGTAGCTGGTGAGCAGGGATGCAGCGAGCAGGCACAGGACTTTCTTCGACATGGTTGACGCTCCTATCGGGCGGCTACGGCAGAAGTCAGTGGGATGCTGTGGGGGTCTTCGGCCCCCTTCGCCTGCCCGAGCATAGGGAGGCGTATACCTGCCACTTGATGGGAAGCGACATCTTCTGCCGCCGCCAGGAACGGCGGGGGAGGGTGTTGATCTTTTGCGCTGGCAACTCGTCGCTTGACGTCAATTCCGCCCATTTTTGCTCCCCTAGATTGGCTCCCAAAGCAGGCCGCCGAGCCGCACGAACAACACCTGGGAGGAGTACCGATCATGCAATCCGTCGAAGCCATCAAGCTGCAAACCTCTATCGAAGGCTGGGCCGAACAGGACCCCGAAACCGCCTTTACCCTGCCGTCGCGCTACTTCTTCGATGAGAGCCTGTTCAAGGCCGAGCGCGACCGCATCTTCATGCACGCCTGGCATGTGGCCGGGCACAAGAGCGAGTTCCGCGAGCCGGGGCAGTACGTGGTGGTGGACCTGTTCGACCAGAGCGTGGTGGTGGCGCGCAGCATGAAGGGCGAGATCCGCGCCTTCCACAATGTCTGCCAGCACCGCGGCAACCGCCTGCTGGAAAGCCGTCGCGGCACCACCGGCGGCGTGGTGCGCTGCGCCTACCACTCCTGGTGCTACGAGATGGACGGTAGCCTGCGCAGCGCGCCGCGTTGCGAGCGGATGAAGGACTTCGAGCTGCAGCAGTTCAACATTCCGCAGGTGCGGGTAGAGGAGCTGGGTGGCTTCATCTACTTCAACCTCGACCCCACTGCACCGTCCCTGGCCGAGCTGTTCCCCGGTGCCGACGAGGAGATGCACCGGGTCTTCCCCGACCTCGAACGCATGCGCCTGATCGAGGAACAGGACGTGATCGTGCCGGCCAACTGGAAGGTGATCATGGACAACTCCATCGAGGGCTATCACTTCAAGCTGTCCGGCCCCTGCCACATCGACCTGGCCAAGCTGATCGACTTCAAGGGCTACCGCCTGACCAAGCGCGACAACTGGTGGACCTACATCGCCCCGGCCAACCTCCAGGCCGGCGAAGCCTACGGGGTTAAATTGCGGGAAGACCTGAACCCGAACGAGTGCTTCTTCAACATCGGCATGTGGCCGAACAACACCTTCTACACCTTCCCGTTCTCCGAGTTCCTCGGCACCTTCATCATGATTCCGCTGGACGCCGAGCGCTCGCTGCTGCGTTTCGGCTACTACAGCTCGAACGAAAAGACGGCCGAGGTCAGCAAGGCGTGCATGCGCTGGATGAACGAAGAGCTGGGGCCGGAAGACATCGAGCTCAACATCACCGTGCAGAAGGGCCTGCATTCCCTCGGCTACGACCAGGGCCGTTACATGATCGACGCCCAGCGCAGCAACGAGAGCGAGCACCTGGTGCATCATTTCCATCGCCTGGTGTTCCGGGGCATCCACGGCGAGGAGCGGGCCTGAGCCCGCTTCCGGAGGACGTGCCATGTCCGAGTTCGATTACCTGATCGTCGGCGCCGGCTCGGCCGGCTGCGTGCTGGCCAACCGACTGGGCGCCGAGCCCGGCGTGAAGGTGCTGGTGCTGGAAGCCGGGCCGCTGGACCAGAGCTGGACCATCGACATGCCTTCGGCAGTGGGCATAGTCGTGGGCGGCAGCCGCTACAACTGGAGCTACAGCACCGAACCTGAACCCTGGCTGGACAACCGCCGCATCGGCACCCCGCGCGGGCGCACCCTGGGCGGCTCTTCGTCCATCAACGGCATGGTCTACGTCCGTGGCCATGCCCGCGACTACGACAGCTGGGCCGAGCAGGGCTGCCACGGCTGGAGCTACCAGGAAGTGCTGCCCTACTTCATCCGCGCGGAGAACCACGAGCACGGCGCCGACGCCTACCACGGCGATGCCGGGCACCTGCATGTGACGGCGGGCAATATCGATACGCCGCTTTGTTCCGCCTTCGTTCAAGCCGGCGTGGAAGCAGGCTATGGGCAGAGTCGCGACCTCAACGGCTACCGCCAGGAAGGCTTCGGTCCGGTGGATCGCACCACCCGCAACGGCAAGCGCTGGAGCACCGCCCGTGGCTACCTGGCTGAGGCGTTGCAGCGTGGCAATGTCACGGTGGCCACCGGTGCTTTGAGCCTGCGCATTCTCTTCGAGGGGCGCCGCGCCTGTGGCATCGAGTACGAGCAGAACGGCCAGGTGCAACAGGCCCGCGCCCGCCGCGAGGTGATCCTCGCCGCCGGGGCGATCAACTCGCCGCAACTGCTGTTGCTGTCGGGTGTCGGCCCGGCGGAGGAAATTCGTGCCCATGGCCTGCCGGTCGTGCATGACCTGCCTGGCGTCGGCCGGCGCCTCAACGATCATCCGGACACGGTGGTGCAGTACCTGTGCAAGCAACCGGTGTCCATTTATCCCTGGACCCGCGCGCCGGGCAAATGGTGGATCGGCGCGCGCTGGTTCGTCAGCCACGACGGGCTGGCCGCCAGCAACCATTTCGAGGCCGGCGCCTTCATCCGCTCGCGGGCGGGCGTCGAGCACCCGGACCTGCAACTCACCTTCATGCCGCTGGCGGTAAAGCCGGGCAGCGTCGACCTCGTGCCATCGCACGCCTTCCAGATCCATATCGACCTGATGCGCCCCACCAGCCTCGGCAGTGTCACTCTGCGCGGTGCCGATCCACGCCTGTCGCCGCGCATCCGGTTCAATTACCTGAAGACCGAGCAGGACCGCGCCGACATGCGTGCTGGTGCGCGGCTGGTGCGGGAAATCATCGAGCAGCCGGCCATGCGCGCGCTGAAAGGCAAGGAGCTGGTGCCGGGGCCGGAGAACCTCAGCGACCAGGCCCTGGATGCCTGGGCCCGGCGCGTGACCGAAACCGGCTACCACGCCAGCGGCACCTGCAAGATGGGGCCGGCCAGCGACCCCGAGGCGGTGGTTGATCCAGAGCTGCGGGTGCACGGGCTGGAAGGCCTGCGGGTGGTGGATGCGTCCATCATGCCGATCATCGTCAGTGGCAACACCAATGCGCCAACCGTGATGATCGCGGAGAAGGCCAGCGATATGATCCGGGGCCAGGCACCACTGCCTGCGGCTCGTGTTCCGGTGTGGACCCATCCGGACTGGCGTGGACAACAACGATAACCAGAGCACTGACGAGAGGTGCCGAACGTGGAAGGCCTGAACTCCCGGGAACGCCCGCTGGGCGGCGACAGCACGCTGCGCGTCGGCCTTTTGCTGCTGCCGTCATTCCCCAGCCTGGGCCTGGCGGCGGTGGCCGAGCCATTGGCCATCGCCAACTGGCTGAGCCAGAAGCCGCTGTTCCAATGGACCCTGCTGTCGCTGGACGGCCAGCCGGTACAGGCCAGCAATGGCCTGTCCAGCCAGGTGGAAGCGGGAATCAGCCCCGAGCAGGAGTTCGACCTCTGCTTCGTCATCGCCAGCTTCGATGTGCACCGGCACTGCCGCAACAACCTGCTGAAGAGCTGGCTGCGCAAGCAGGCCTTGTTCGGTGCCGTGCTGGTGGGGGTGGAAACCGGCACCGAACTGCTGGCCGCCGCGGGTGTGCTGGATGGCTATGACGCCGCGGTGCACTGGGACAATCTGCCCGGCTTCCAGGAGAGTTATCCCAAGGTGCGCTCCCGCGCCCAGCTCTATTGCCTCGACCGCCAGCGCCTGACCTGTGCCGGCGCTGCCGCCATCCTGGACATGATGCTCACCTGGCTGGGCAGCCGGATCGATGCTGACCTGGCGCGGGAGATCGGCATGCACCTGTTGGTGGGGCAGGTGCGCGCGCCGACGGAGAGCCAGCTCGACGATGGCCAGAAGGGTGAACCGCTGCATGAGGGGAAGCTGCGTCGGGCTGTGCGCTTGATGGAGCAGACCCTGGAAGAACCCCTGGACTGCGAGGCCATCGCCAGCCGCGTCGGGCTGTCGCGCCGGCAACTGGAGCGCCAGTTCAAGCAGCACACCGGGCTGTCGCCGCTGAAGTACTACATCGCCCTGCGCCTGGCCCGCGCCCACAACCTGCTGCAACAGACCAACCTCAGCGTCGCACAGGTCGCCGCCAGTTCCGGCTTCGGCTCCCTGGAACACTTCTCCCGCGCCTACCGCGCCCGCTTCGGCTGCCCGCCCAGCGAAGACCGCAGCCAGACCTGGACCGCCCCGGTGATGCGCCAGCCGCTGACAAGGCAGGGGGCGTAGGCAAGGGCGGATCTGCGATCCGCTTTAGCGATTGAAATCGCCCCCACAGGTGGAACACCAAATCGGAAGTTCGCACGCACAGCCCCCTTTCCCTCTGGGAGAGGGTGGTGGGCCGGCTCGAATCTCCAATGGCACATCTACGAGATGCTTTCGCGACTAAAGTCGCCCCCACAGAACAAACGCCAGAACCGACGTTCGCACGGACAGCCCCCTCTCCCTTGGGGAGAGGGTTGGGGTGAGGGGAGGGGGCCCGTTCGGACTCCCAAGGGCAGCCCTGCGGCCTGCTTGGCGAATGAATTCACCCCTACAGGATTGGCGTTGTCCCGCCTTCACGACCGGTACTCCACCTCTTCCCGATCGAGAATGCGCCGGAGCGCCGCGAAGTGCCTTTCGGCGAAGTCCGGATACTCCAGCCACTGCCGCGCCGTCTTGCGCGCCACCTCGTCGCTGGCGATGCGCAGCGGTCGGCCGGTGGCCAAGGCGGTGATGTAGGTCTCGCAGGCGCGCTCGAAGTAGTAGAGGTCATCGAAGGCCTGGGCCACGCTGGTGGCGGCGACCATCACGCCGTGGTTGCCCATCAGCAGCACCGGCTTGCCATCCAGCAGGCGGCTGACCCGTTCCGCTTCATCACCCAGCCCCATGCCGTCGAAACCTTCGTCTATCGCCACCCGCTCGAAAAAGCGCATGCAGTTCTGCTCGATGGGCGGCAGGTTCGAGTCGGCCAGGCAGGCCAGCGCGGTGGCGTACTTCGAGTGGGTGTGCAGCACGCAGCGGGCCTGGGGATGGTTGCGGTGCAGGGCGCCGTGCAGGGCCCAGGCGGTGATGTCCGGGGCGTCGGGGCGGTCGAGGGTGCTCGGGTCATCGGCATCCACCAGGATCAGGTCGCTGGCGCGGATTTCCGAGAAGTGCTTGCCGTAGGGGTTGATCAGGAACTGCCGGCCATCGGCGGATACCGCCAGGCTGAAGTGGTTGGCGATGGCCTCGTGCAGGCCCAGGCGGGCGGCCCAGCGGAAGGCGCAGGCGAGGTCGACCCGCGCCTGCCAGTGATCGAGTTTGTCCATGGGGACTCCATGCGGGGTGGGTTGCTGGATTCGAGTCTAGGGAGCCGAGGTCGGGCGACTTGATGTGGAGCGACCTTCCCTGGCGCGTTCGTTCAACCGACGCAATGCGCCACCGATTCGCCGCAATTCATCAACCGCACACCAGTGGGCTGGCCGACAGTGACGCCACCTTCAATCCGAACCCAGGAGATGCCCATGGCGACCCACCAACTCTTCATCGACGGCCAGTGGCGTGACCCAGTCGAACCCCGGCTGCGGCCGGTTATCAACCCGGCCGATGAGGACGTGCTGGCGCAGGTGGCGGTCGCCGCTGCGGCGGATGCCGACCTGGCGATTGATGCTGCGCGCCGCGCCTTCGACCAGGGTGACTGGCCCTGGCTGGGTGTCTGCGAGCGGGCCGCGATCCTGCGGCGCATCGCCGACGCCATCGAGGTCGATGGCGATCACCTGGCACGTCTGGAAACCCTCAACGCCGGCAAGACCTTCGGCGAAAGCCAGGGCGATGTGGCCAATGTGGTGGCGACCTTCCGCTTCTATGCCGCCTTGCTGGAAGGTGAGGGTGGGACCGCCAACACTCACGCGCCGGCCCATGTCATCAGCCTCAACCAGCGCGAGCCGGTGGGCGTTTGCGCGCTGATCGCGCCCTGGAACTATCCGTTGCTGCAACTGGCCTGGAAGGTCGCGCCGGCGCTGGCGGCGGGCAACACCCTGGTGATCAAACCCAGCAGCCTGACGCCGCTGACGGCCCTGCGCCTGTGCGAGCTGATCGAGCAAGTGGGTTTGCCGGCAGGGGTGTTCAACCTGCTCACAGGACCAGGTGAGATCGGCGAGCGTCTGGCCGCCAGCCCGGATGTCGATCTGGTGTCCCTGACCGGAGGCGCAACGGCGGGCGGCAAGGTGATGCGCGCGGCCAGTGGCAACTTCAAGCGAGTGGCGCTGGAGCTGGGGGGCAAGAATCCCAACATCGTTTTTGCCGACGCCGATTTCGAGGTGGCACTGGATCAGGCGCTCAACGCCGTTTACTTCAATGCCGGCCAGGTCTGCTCGGCGGGCTCGCGGTTGCTGGTGGAGGCGGACATCCATGACGATTTCGTCCAGGCGCTGGCCGAGCGGGTGCGGCGCATTCGCTTGGGTGCCGGTTTGGCCGACGGCACGCAGATGGGGCCGGTGATCTCCGCCGGTCAGCGCGATCAGGTGCTGGGCATGGTGAGCGGTGCGCTGGAGGAAGGCGCCCAGATCCTGGCCGGTGGGCGGATTCCCCAGGGCGAGGGATTCGAGCGGGGCTTCTGGCTGGAGCCGACCCTGCTGGGCAACGTGCGTGCATCCATGCGCATCGCCCGCGAAGAAATCTTTGGTCCGGTAATTACGGTGGAGCGCTTCGAGGGCGAAGCCGAGGCGCTGCAACTGGCCAACGACACGCCCTTCGGCCTGGCTGCCGGTGTCTGGACCCGCGATCTCGCCAAGGCCCATCGTGTGGCTCGCCGGCTCCGGGCCGGCACGGTGTGGATCAACGATTACAACGCAGCTTTTCCCCAGGCACCCTGGGGCGGCTACAAGTCCAGCGGGATCGGTCGCGAGCTGTCGCGGGCCGGACTGGATGAGTTCAGTGAGTTCAAGCACCTCTACCTGAACACCAGCCCGGCCGCCCTGAACTGGTTCGGCGTATGAGCCTCAGCCGGTCAGCGCCGCCCGCCGTCCACGTTCCAGGCGCACGCTGGCGAGCAGCAGCAGGCCGATCACGAAATAGCTGCCGGTGATCAGCATGGCCTGGCGGTGGTCGCCGCCGGACAGCCAACTGGCCAGGCCGTAGGTCATGGGGCCGAGGATGGCGGAGAGCTTCACCGCCTGGCCCCAGAGGCCGAAGAACTCCGCCAACCGCGTGGGCGGGGCGAGCAGGCCGACGATGGCGCGCCCCGCCGACTGGCTGGCGCCCATGCACAGGCCTGCGATGTTGGCGGCGGCCCAGAACAGCGCCGGGCCGCTGGCCAGCCAGATCATCCCCACCATGGCCAGCCAGCCCAGCAGGGTCAGCGCCAGGGTTGGGCGGTGGCCGATGCGGTCCTGCAGCCAGCCGAACAGCACTGCGCCGACGGAGGCGGTGATGTTGACGATGAAGATCAGCATCAGCGTGTCCTGGGTGGTGAAGCCCATCACCTGGTCGGCGTAGATGGCCGCCAGGCTGATCACTGCGGCAATGCCGGCCTGGTAGCAGACGGTGCAGGCGAGGAAGCGCATCAGGTCGCGGTAGCGCCCGGCTTCGCGCATGGTCCGGGCGAAGCGCGCCCAGGCGCCGCCCGCCACGGCCGGTTGCGGCTGGCTGCGCTCCTTCAGGTAGAGGAAGGTCGGGGTACTGGCGAGGGCGAAGAGCAGGGCGGTGATGACCACGCAGACCGGCACGAACTGCGCGGCTGTCTGGCCCTGCCCCTGGGCCCAGCTGACATAGCCCAGGCAGGCACCGAGGCTGACCAGACCGCCGATGTAGCCCAGTCCCCAGCCCCAACCGGACACCCGGCCCAGTGCGTCATCGCGGGCGAGTTCGGGAAGGAAGGCGGCGATCAGGTTTTCCCCGGTACCGAAGCAGAAGTTCGACAGCACCACGAAGAGCACCGCCAGTGCCATGGCGCCCGGTCCGGCCAGGGCCAGCGCGGCGGTGAAGATCACGCAACCGAGGGTGCTGAACAGCAACAGGCGTTTCTTGCGTGCGGTGGCGTCGGCATAGGCGCCGATCAGTGGCGCGGTGAGGATCACCAGGGCGTAGGAGAGGGCGAGGGTACTGGTCCAGGCCAGGGTGCCCCAGGATTTCCCTTCGGCCACCACGGCGACGAAGTAGGCGTTGAAGACGGCGGTGATGATCACCGTGGTGTAGCCGGAGTTGGCGAAGTCGAACATCGCCCAGGCCCAGATTTCCCGGCGCGTCACGCCGGAGGCAAGGCTGGATCGCATGGCGCTTTATTCCCCCTGTCGAGCGTCCCGGAGAGAGTAGCCCCGAGCGGGCCATCTCGCGACCGGAGTGCCTCGTGTCACGTCCTGGGGTGAATGATGGGGGCCACCATTTGGGGGCCCGGAATAGCGCCGATGGCTTTTCCTGTAGGGGCGAATTCATTCGCCAGGCAGGCCAACGGCCTGCCCAATGGGGTCAGGGGCAACTGCGTTGCCCTTGGCGAATGAATTCGCCCCTACAAGAGCTCAGCCGGCCAGTTGGGCCGCCTCGCTCTGCACCACCCGATAGCAGGGCTCATAGGCCGCGCCGCCCGGCAGTTTCATCCGGTGCTGGCGGACGAAGGCCTTGAGCAGCTCGTCCAGCGGTTTCATCACCGCCGCGTCGCCGTGGATCTCGTAGGGGCCGTGCTGCTCGATCAGGCGAATGCCCTTGTCCTTCACGTTGCCGGCCACGATGCCGGAGAACGCCCGGCGCAGGTTGGCGGCCAGTTGGTGTGGCGGCAGGTCGCGGCGCAATTCGAGGCTGGCCATGTTCTCGTGGGAAGGCTCGAACGGGTGCTGGAAGCTCTCGTCGATCTTCAGCAGCCAGTTGAAGTGGAAGGCATCGGCGCGTTCGCGGCGGAACTGCTTCACCGCTTTCAGGCCCTGGGCCATTTCGATGGCCACGGCGGCCGGGTCGTCGATGATGATCTTGTAGCGGCCCTGTGCGGCTTCGCCCAGGGTTGCGCCAACGAAGGCGTGCAATTGCTCCAGATAAGCCGCTGCGCTCTTCGGCCCGGTGAGCACCAGGGGGAAGGGCAGGTCCTGGTTGTCCGGGTGCATCAGGATGCCCAGCAGGTAGAGGAATTCCTCCGCCGTACCGGCGCCGCCCGGGAAGATGATGATGCCGTGGCCCACGCGAACGAAGGCTTCCAGGCGCTTCTCGATGTCCGGGAGGATCACCAGTTCGTTGACGATGGGGTTGGGGGCTTCGGCGGCGATGATGCCCGGCTCGGTCAGGCCCAGGTAGCGACCGCCGTGGGTGCGCTGCTTGGCGTGGCCGATGGTGGCGCCCTTCATCGGGCCCTTCATCACGCCCGGCCCGCAACCGGTGCAGACGTCCAGGCTGCGCAGGCCCAGCTCGTGGCCGACCTTCTTGGTGTACTTGTATTCATCGGTGCTGATGGAGTGGCCGCCCCAGCACACGACGATCTTCGGCTCGACGCCGGCGCGCAGGGTGCGGGCGTTGCGCAGCAGTTGGAAAACGTAGTCGGTGATGCCTTCGGAGCTGTCCAGGTCGAAGCGGCGGCTTTTGAGTTCGTTCTCGGTGTGGACGATGTCGCGCAGGGCGCTGAACAGCATCTCGCGGGTACCGGCGATCATCTCGCCGTCGACGAAGGCGTCGGCCGGGGCGTTGATCAGTTCCAGGCGTACGCCACGGTCCTGCTGGTGGATGCGAACTTCGAAGTCCTTGTAGGCGTCGAGGATGGTCTTGGCGTTGTCGCTATGCGCGCCGGTGTTGAGGATGGCCAGGGCGCACTGGCGGAAGAGCTGGTACATGCGGCCGGAACCGGCTTCGCTGAGCTGCTGCACTTCGAATTGAGAGAGGGTGTCGAGGGCGCCCTTGGGGCTGACCTGGGCATTGATGACTTGTCTTCTGTGCATTCGGAATTTCCTTGCAACGATGCCGGAGGGCCGGTCGACCCAACGCGGCGGAATGCTGGGCGCCGATTTCCATGGCGCATGGTTGAGGCGGTGTTTCTTATCTGGGCACTACTAAGTTACGGATTTATGGCGGGAAAGTTTTGGCGGTCATGGATCAGCGTAATAGCGAGATTACTCCCTGTCTGACAAGGACTTTCTTGGGGATGTTCAAGACGGGGACGGTGGGCGGTTTGAACGCCGCCCACCGGTTGCTTCATTTGCGTGCTTCGAGGATCAGGTTGAACGGCGTTTCCGTGGCTCGGCGGAAGCTCGTGAAGCCGGCCTCTTCGAACACCTTGCGCAGGCGTGCTTCGCCGGCCTGGGCGCCGAGGCCGAGCCCGACTTCCTGGGACAGGGAATTGGGTGTGCAGATGAAGGTTGACGCCGAGTAGAACAGGCGCCCCACCGGCGTCATGTTGTCATCGAGATGATCGTGGGCGAAGGGTTCGACCAGGAGCACGGTGCCGTCGGGCTTCAACGTCTGGTAGGCATGCCGGGCAGCGCCTACCGGGTCGCCCATGTCGTGCAGGCAGTCGAAGTAGCAGATCAGGTCGAACCCGTCGCCGGGGTAGTCCTTGGCGCTGGCCTGGACGAAGGTCACGCGGTCCGCCACGCCGCCATCCTGGGCACGCCGGTTGGCGGTCTCGATGGACGGGCCGTGGTAGTCGAAGCCGATGAAGTGCGAGGTGGGAAAGGCCTGGGCCAGGATCACGGTGGATGCGCCGTGGCCACAACCGACGTCGGCGACCTTGGCGCCGGCCTTGAGCTTGTCCACCACGCCATCCAGCGCCGGCAGCCACTCGGCCACCAGGTGTGCGCGGTAGCCGGGGCGGAAGAAACGCTCGGTACCGCTGAACATGCACGGGTGGTGATCGCCCCAGGCCAGGGCGCCATCGCCGCGCATGGCTTTCACCAGCTTGTCCTTGTCGTGGAATAGCGCCGCGATGACCGAAGCACCGCCGGCCACGTACACCGGCGAGTCTTCCACGGCCAGGGCGAGCGCCTGTTCTTCCGGCAGGCGGAAGCGCCCGTTGTCGTGTTCCATGTAGCCGGAAGCGGCGTGGGCGCTCAGCCATTCGCGCAGCAGGCGCGCGTTGCAACCGGTGCGGCTGGCCAGCTCGTCCGGGCTTACCGGCTGGCTGTCGGCCATGGCGCGATACAGGCCGAGTTCGTCGCCGACGATGATATTGGCGAGCATCGCTGCGCCGCCCATATCGGAGACCAGCTTGCCCATGAACTCGTTGAGCCTGGATTCGTCCATTGCCTGTCCTCCTTCGACGAGCGGGCAGCTAGCGAAAAGCGGCGAGGAGCGTGGAGAGTCTGAGGAAGGAGCCGCGGCAGCCGAGTCGTGTGTAGCTGGAGAGGCCCCCTCCGAGTCCCGCAATCACAGGACACTTTCAGTTTAGTGGCCAGCCAATGGCTTATTGCCGGTCGGTCCGGCCAGCCGATGAGTGGCCGGCAGTCAGCGTCCAGCGGTCAGACGTAGATGCTGACCCCGCCCTTGGCCTGCAGCCAGTCGCGGTAAGTGGTCAGGGAGTTCGTTTTCTTGTCGCCGTCGTAGCCGACGAAACCGAGGCCGCTGTCCTGCTCGTCGAAGCCGGCGTCGATGAGCTTCTGCACCTTGTCCTTGAGCTTCAGGGCTTCGTCGCGGTCCAGCTCGGCCACATCCGGCAACTGGATCTTGTCGGCGCCGCCGGACGACGGGTTTTTCGTCGTGGACTGGGTGCCGCTGAGCTGGCTGCTGCCAATGGCATTGCCCCCGCCGCTCATGGCGCGGAACAGGCCGCCACGGCTCTGGGCGATCAGGGCGTTGGCATAGCGGCGCAGGTCGGCCACTGGGTCCTGGGGGGCGGTCGATTTGTCTGCGGTCCTGGAATCGGTCTTTTCCGTGCCGGTGCTGTTGCTGCTGTTGCTCCGGGAGGCGAGGCCCAGGTAGCTGGAGATGGCCGAGTTGGCGGAAATGGTGGTCATGGCAGTTCCTCTGCGCGATCTGACCACCTGATCAGCATGATTCGGGCCAGTTTGCTGAAAGGCCCGTGGTTGCTGGGACTTTGAGCACTGGTGTACCAATGCTGCGGCAGGGTCTCGCCGCCGACAGGCAACGGTCTGCCGGATAGGGCGGCGACCATCGGTCCGTCCCCCTTGAGCGGTCGTTGCGGGCCAACCATAGTGGGAGCCATGACCTCGACCCGCTCATCCACACCGGCCGCGCTGGAGGGTTTCCATCCCGCCGTCGCCGCCTGGTTCCGCACCAGCTTTCCCGCACCGACGGCGGCCCAGGCCCGCGCCTGGCCGGCCATACGCGCTGGCGCGAGCACATTGGTGGCAGCGCCCACCGGGTCGGGCAAGACCCTCACCGCGTTCCTTTCCGCCATCGACGAACTGGTCCACGAAGGGCTGGAGCAGGGCGGTCTGCCGGATCGCTGCACGGTGGTCTACGTCTCGCCGCTGAAGGCGCTGTCCAATGACATCCGCATCAACCTGGAAGAACCCTTGGCAGGCATCCGCGCCGAGCTGGCACGGCTGGGACTGGAGGATGTGGATATCCGCACTGCCGTGCGCACCGGCGATACGTCCCAGGCCGAGCGCGACGCCATGCGCAAGCGCCCGCCGCACATCCTGGTGACCACACCGGAATCCCTCTACATCCTGCTCGGCTCCGAATCCGGCCGCGCCATGCTGGCCGGCTGCCGCAGCCTGATCATCGACGAGATCCACGCCATCGCCGGCAGCAAGCGCGGCAGCCACCTGATGCTCAGTGCCGAGCGCCTGGAAGCCTTGTGCGGACGCAGCGTGCAGCGCATCGGCCTGTCCGCCACGCAGAAGCCCATCGAGCGCGTGGCGGAGTTCCTCATGGGCCAGGGTCGCGGTGCCTGCACCCTGGTGGACGTGGGCTACAGCCGTGAACGCGACCTGGCCCTCGAAGTGCCGCCGGTGCCGCTGGAAGCGGTGCTGAGCAATGACGCCTGGGAGAAGGTCTACGACCGCCTCGCCGTGCTGGTCGCCGAACATCGCACCACCCTGGTTTTCGTCAACACCCGGCGCCTGGCCGAACGTGCCACCCGCCACCTTTCCGAGCGCCTGGGCACCGCCGCCGTCGCTGCCCACCACGGCAGTCTGGCGCGGGACCTGCGCCTGGACGCAGAGCAGCGCCTCAAGCGCGGTGAGCTCAAGGTGCTGGTGGCCACTGCCTCGCTGGAACTGGGCATCGACATCGGCGAGGTGGAGCTCGTCTGTCAGCTCGGTTCGCCACGCAGCATCGCCGCCTTCCTGCAACGGGTCGGCCGTTCCGGCCACAGCGTCGGCGGCACGCCCAAGGGGCGGCTGTTCCCGCAATCGCGAGACGACCTGATCGAATGCGCGGCCTTGCTGGATTGCGTGCGCCGCGACGAGCTGGACGCGCTGGTGATTCCCCATGCGCCGCTGGATGTGCTGGCCCAGCAGATGGTGGCCGAAGTGGCCTGCCAGGAATGGGGCGAGGATGAGCTGTATCGCTTGATGATCCGCGCCATGCCCTATGCGGACCTGGCGCGGGACCGTTTCGATGCCCTGGTGAGGATGCTGTCCGAGGGCTACAACGGCCGCCAGGGTGTGCGTGGCGCCTACCTGCATCGCGATGCGGTGAATCGCCGTCTGCGTGGCCGCCGTTCCGCGCGCCTGACCGCCATCACCTCCGGTGGTGCGATTCCCGAAACCGCCGACTACGCCGTGGTGCTGGAACCCCAGGGCGTGCCGGTGGGCAGCGTGCACGAGGACTTCGCCGTGGAGAGCCTGGCGGGCGACGTGTTCCAGCTGGGCAACCAGTCCTATCGCATCCTCCGGGTGGAACCGGGCCGGGTGCGGGTGGAAGACGCCCAGGGCCAGCCGCCGAACATTCCCTTCTGGCTGGGGGAAGCGCCGGGGCGCACGGATGAGCTGTCGGCGGCGGTGGCGAGGTTGAGGGCCAGTGTCGAAGGATGGCTGGTGGAGTCCGAGCGTGCCGATGCGGCCCTCACCCCCGGCCCCTCTCCCAGAGGGAGAGGGGAGCAGTCCGAGCGAGGGGAAAACATCGAGCGGGCTGTCGAGGGGTTGCGCGAAGACATCGGCCTCAGCGACGCGGCGGCGCGGCAGATAGTCGAGTACCTGGCGCGGGCCAGGGCTTCGCTGGGGGCGTTGCCGACTCAGAAGCGGCTGGTGATGGAGCGCTTCTTCGACGAAACCGGCGGCATGCAGCTGATCATCCATTCGCCCTTCGGCAGCCGGCTCAACCGGGCCTGGGGGCTGGCGCTGCGCAAGCGCTTCTGCCGCAACTTCAACTTCGAGCTGCAGGCGGCGGCCACCGAGGATGCGCTGATCCTCTCGCTGTCCACCAGCCACAGCTTCCCTCTGGACGAAGTCTGGCGCTACCTGCACTCCAACAGCGCCGAACATCTCCTGATCCAGGCCATCCTCGACGCGCCGCTGTTCGGCGTGCGTTGGCGCTGGAATGCTTCTGCCGCGCTGGCCCTGCCGCGTTACTCCGGTGGCCGCAAGGTGGCGCCGCAGATCCAGCGCATGCGCAGCGAGGACCTGCTGGCCAGCGTCTTCCCCGATCAGGTGGCCTGTCAGGAGAACCTGGTGGGCGAGCGCGACATTCCCGATCATCCGCTGGTGGCCCAGACCCTGGACGACTGCCTGCACGACGCCATGGACACCGAAGGCTGGCTGGCGCTGTTGAGGCGCATGGAGCGTGGTGACGTGGAACTGGTCGCCCGCGACCTGCCGGCGCCGTCTTCCCTGGCTGCCGAAATCCTCGGAGCGCGTCCCTATGCCTTCCTCGACGATGCGCCGCTGGAAGAGCGGCGTACCCAGGCTGTGCAGCAACGCCGCTGGACCGACCCGGAATCCGCAGACGACCTGGGCGCGCTGGACGCCGACGCCATCACGGCGGTGGCCGAGGAAGCCTGGCCGCAGGTGCGCGATGCCGATGAAATGCACGAAGCCGTGCTGGCCCAGGCCTGCATCACCCAGGCCGAAGTGGAGGCCAACGAGGGCTGGAACGGTTGGCTGGCGCAGCTGGCCAAGGCCCGCCGCGTCGCCTGCCTGCAACTGGATGGGCAGCCGACCCTGTGGTTGGCGGCCGAACGGCTGCAACAGTTCCGCGCCCTTTTTCCGGATGCCGTCCTCAAGCCGGCCATCACGGCGCCCGAGGGCTTCACCGCTGAATGGCCCGTGGAGACGGCGCTGCTGGAAGTGGTGCGCGCCCGGCTTGGCGGTTTCGGCCCGCTGACACTGGCGAAACTGGCTGCCGATCTGCACCAGGCCCCTGCAGACCTGACCTTCGCCCTGGTGAGCCTGGAGCGAGAGGGCCAGGTGCTGCGAGGACGCTTCACCCCCGGAGCGTCGGAAGAGGAATGGTGCGAGCGCCATCTGCTGGCGCGCATCCATCGCTACACGGTCAAGCGGTTGCGCCGGGAGATCGAACCGGTGGAGCGCGCCGACTTCATGCGCTTCCTGTTCGACTGGCAGCGCGTCGCGCCCTCCGCCCAGGTGCGCGGTGCCGAAGCGCTGGCCACGGTGCTGGGGCAGCTGGAGGGCTTCGAGGCGGCGGCTGGTGCCTGGGAAAGCGAGATATTGCCCAGCCGCGTGGCCGACTACGGCATCAACTGGCTGGATGACCTGTGCCGCGCAGGCCGGCTGGTCTGGTGCCGTTTGGGTGGACGCGGCAAGGTGGCGGCGGGACCGGTGCGCAGCACGCCCATCCTGCTATTGCCGCGCAAGAGCCTGGGTCTCTGGCGGGCCTGCCTGCAGGATGCGCCGACTCCGGAACCCTCCCCGCGCGCCGAACGGGTGCGGCAGGTGCTGGCCAGCCAGGGTGCACTGTTCTTCGACGAACTGATGGACGAAGCCCACCTGCTGCGCAGCGAGCTGGAGGATTGCCTCGGCGAACTGGTGGCGCTGGGCCTGGCCAATGCCGACAGCTTCGCCGGCCTGCGTTCCCTGCTCCTGCCTGCCGCACGCCGCAGCCGCCACGACCGCCGTGCCCGCCTGGCCCTGGCCAACATGCAGGACGCCGGACGCTGGGCCTTGTTGCGAGGCAAGACGGAGGAGGGCAACGGCAAGGTTCCGGTCGAGAGCCTGGAACATGTGGCGCGCACCCTGCTGCGCCGCTACGGCGTGGTGGGCTGGCGCCTGCTGGAGCGCGAAGCCGACTGGCTACCGCCCTGGCGCGACCTGCTGCGGGTCTATCACCGCCTGGAAGCACGCGGCGAGATACGCGGTGGGCGCTTCGTGGCCGGCGTCTCCGGCGAACAGTTCGCCCTGCCGGAAGCCGTCGGCCTGCTGCGGGAAGTCCGCAAGCGTCCGCTGGACGGCAGCCTGGTCAGCCTCGCCGCCTGCGACCCGCTGAACCTGCTGGGCACCTTGCTGGCCGGCATCAAGGTACCGGCCGTGGCAGGCAACCGCCTGCTGCTGCGCGATGGCGTGCCGGTGGCGACACTGGTGGCGGGCAAGGTGAACCTGCTGCAGGACGCCGATCCGGCCACCGCCAACGAATGGCGCGCGGCGCTGATCCGCCAGCCGGCGGCAACGCCGCTGGGGCAGCAGTCGCGACGGGCGCGGATGCCGTTGTAGAGGGAGAATTCGGGGCTGGGCCAACCTCCCTCACCCCAACCCTCTCCCAGAGGGAGAGGGGGCTGTCCGTGCCTCGGATGACCGGCATGTGTCACCCCTCTCCCTTCGGGAGAGGGGGCGGGGGTGAGGGGGTATCAGCCGGCGCGGACGTCCCTAACCACTTGAAACCGCTCAGAAATTGACCCGAGGCGTGTAGCCCCGCGCGACGTCTGGCCCCTGGCCATCTCCCGACAGGTTATCCACAGCTTCATCCACCGTTTTTGTGGGTATGCGCCGATCATGCTTCGTCGGACTTATCCACAGCCATCAAGGGGGCGAGCAGGGTACACATGCTTCGCCAGTGGGAGCCTTCCCAGTACAGGCGATCGCAGGCGGTGCAGCTGAGGAAGCGGGAGTAGAGCGCGCCGATGCGCGGTGGCAGGCGCGGGCGGGCCAGTTCCGGGGCGATTTCCTGCAGTGGGTGGTTGCAGTGCAGGCAGAGGCTGAAGGGCTTGGCGCTGCGGGCCAGGTCCAGGCGCTCGAACAACTCGCGCAGTTGCAGCGAGGGTTTCAGGGCGTGCACGTAGCAGCCGTGGGTGATGATGCGGCGCTTGAGCAGCTCGCGGTCGCGGGTCAGCACGATGCGCCCTTCGTGGGCCGAGATTGCGGCGATCTGGCCGTCTTCAAAGCGGTTGTCGTAGAGGGTGTCGAAGCCGGACATGCGTAGCAGGCTGGCAAGGCCGCCCAGGTGTGCGTCGGCAACGAAGCGCAGCACCCGCAGCGGCCTGGTGCGGACCTTGAGCAACGGGCTGATGTCCAGCGTCTCGAACTTGGGATAGACCGCCACCCGGTCGCCGTCGAGTATCACCCGCTCGAAGCCCACCGATTCGCCATTGAGCAGCACCAGTTCCACCTCGGTATGGGGCACGCCGAGGGCTTCGATCATGTGCTTGACGGTGGCCGCCCGGGCGCAGGCGCAGGTGAAGGCCTGTCGGCGCCGTCCGGCCGGCAGGAAGTCGTTGAGCTCTTCGTAGAAGCGGAATGTTGCCCTGACCATGCAGGACAGTATGGCAGGCCGTGGCGCGCCCTCCGTGGGGGGGGCGCGCGAGCGGTCATTTCGGCTGGGCGACGACCCGCAGGTAGGGCTTCAGGGTCTTGTAGCCGTCGGGGTACTTCTTCTTCGCGTCTTCGTCGGAGACCGAGGTGGGGATGATCACGTCGTCACCCGGACGCCAGTTCACCGGCGTCGCCACCGTGTGCTTGGCGTTGAGCTGCAGCGAGTCCAGCAGGCGCAGCACCTCGTCGAAGTTGCGGCCGGCGCTCATGGGGTAGATGAGCATGGCCTTGACCTTCTTGTCCGGGCCGATGATGAACACCGAGCGCACCGTGGCGTTGTCCACGGCGGTGCGCGGGCCGGCGCTGGCGTTGGGGTGGATCATGTCGTAGAGCTTGGCCACCACCAGGTTCTCGTCGCCGATCATCGGGTAGTTGACCGCATGCCCCTGGGTTTCCTCGATATCACCGACCCATTTGCGGTGGTCGCTGACCGGGTCTACGGAGAGGCCGATCACCTTGGTATTGCGCTTGTCGAATTCAGGCTTGAGCTTGGCCATGTAGCCGAGCTCAGTGGTGCAGACCGGGGTGAAGTCCTTCGGGTGGGAGAACAGAATGGCCCACTGGTCACCGATCCACTGGTGGAAATTGATGGTGCCTTCGGTGCTGTCCACGGTGAAATCGGGTGCTTCATCACCAATGCGGATTGCCATGTACGTTCTCCTTTGTGTCTGGCTGTCGGGAGCTACCGCGAGGGCAGCACAGATCGCGGAGGGCCCTGTGGCCTGCCGGGGCTAACAGTATAGGTCGGGGTTTCGAGGCTGCCCGGAAGGCGGAAGATCAGCGGTCATGCGCCGGTTCCCGGGGGTGTTATTCCTACCCGAAGGAGGTCGTCGGAAGCCTGTTTGTCGACAGGGCCCGTGGCGGGGCGCGCCTGGTGGGCGGCCTGTAGCGGGACCTGCCTACGAACGGGGAGCAGCCGGACGGCCGCTCCCCTTGGGTTCAAAGCGCGGCAGCGGTCTTGAGCACGTACTGGCTGGTGGGCAGCACGTCGAGCTTGTCGAAATCGATGAAGCGATTGCAGCTGTCCATCATCGCCGCGAGGTTCTGCTGGAACTTCGGCTCATCCCCCGGCGCGTCGAAGAACGCCATGGGATCGGTCATGGCGGCCGGCGGGAAGGCTTCCTCGACTATCGCATCCACCGGCGCGGCGCCGTGGGTGAGTGCGCGCACCACCAGGTTCTGCACGTAGAGGAAATTGTCCTGGGTGTCGATGGCGACCCGGGTGTGATGGTTGCGCCAGATATCCAGCCAGGCGTCGCGGGTCAGGCGCGGCGGGCAGCTGAGGAAGGCGATCTGCGAGAAACCGTGGGTGCGCTGACCGGCGTGGGCGGGGAAGCGGGTATTGCGAATCACCACCGATTCGCTCACCAGGTAGGCCGCCAGACGGGTGGAAACCGCCTTCAGGACGTCATCGAAAGGGCGGCGTACGTCAGCGTTGGCGCTGTCGGCCCAGAGCGACAGGGTGGCGTCCGGCAGAGGCCGGTTGTTTTCCTGGCGCAGGCCGGCGGCGGGGGCGACATCGGAGTCGGCCAGGTTCACCTGCAGGCCCCGGGCGCCCAGGCTGAAGAGCTGCTCGGCGACCACGCCACGCAGGCGTTGGGAGAAGCTGTCGAGGCTGTCCTGCGGGTCGCGCCACAGGGTGTAGATGATCTTTTCCACGGCAAGGTCCTTGTTGTTATGGAGGCCCCCAGACCATGCGGCCTGGCCGGTGGCCCTGCATCGTCCACCCGGACTAGCGGATGAGCGGCCGGTGGTACAGGCAAGGCGGTGCTAGCGTTAGGGAAGGGGACACGCGGCCTTGGGGGCTGCCATTCCCTTGCAGCACGGCCACTCGCCCACAACCCTTGTATCCGAACCCGGTGCCGGTGGCACCGCCGGCGAACGTGCGGCCCTGCCATAACCCATAACCCGCACGGAGGTGATCGCCATGGCCCGTACTACCCCCATCAGCCATTACCGCAACATCGGCATAGTGGCCCACGTGGATGCCGGCAAGACCACCACCACCGAACGGGTCCTCTATTACACCGGGGTCAACCACAAGATGGGCGAGGTGCACGACGGCGCCGCGACCATGGACTGGATGGTCCAGGAGCAGGAGCGCGGCATCACCATCACCTCCGCAGCCACCACGGCCTTCTGGAGCGGTTCGCGCAAGCAGCTCGACAAGTTCCGCATCAACATCATCGACACCCCCGGCCACGTCGACTTCACCATCGAGGTGGAGCGCTCCCTGCGCGTGCTGGACGGCGCAGTGGTGGTGTTCAGCGGTGCCGACGGGGTCGAGCCGCAGTCCGAGACAGTCTGGCGCCAGGCCGACAAGTACCACGTGCCGCGCATCGCCTACGTGAACAAGATGGACCGCGCCGGCGCCGACTTCCTGCGGGTGGTGGAGCAGATCAAGAAGCGCCTCGGCCACACCCCGGTGCCGATCCAGCTGCCCATTGGCCAGGAAGAAAACTTCAACGGCCAGATCGACCTCATCCGTATGAAGGCCATCTACTGGAACGACGCCGACCAGGGCGCCAGCTTCCGCGAGGAGGAGATTCCCGCTGACTTGCAGGATGACGCCCGCCACTGGCGCAACGTGATGCTGGAGGTGGCGGCCGAGGCCAACGAGGAGCTGATGACCAAGTACCTGGACGAGGGCGACCTGAGCGAAGAAGAGATCAAGGCCGGCCTGCGCATCCGCACCCTGTCCTGCGAAGTGGTGCCGGCGGTGTGCGGCTCGTCGTTCAAGAACAAGGGCGTGCCGCTGGTGCTGGATGCCGTGGTCGAGCTGCTGCCGGCGCCCACCGAGATTCCGTCCATTCGCGGTACCCATCCGGACCACCCGGAGAAGGAAGACGAGCGCCACGCCGACGATGCCGAACCCTTCTCGTCCCTGGCCTTCAAGATCGCCACCGACCCCTTTGTCGGCACCCTGACCTTCGTCCGCGTCTACTCCGGCGTGCTGAATTCGGGCGATGCCGTGCTCAACTCGGTCAAGGGCAAGAAGGAGCGCGTAGGCCGCATGGTACAGATGCACGCCAACCACCGCGCCGAGATCAAGGAAGTGCGCGCCGGTGATATCGCCGCGCTGATCGGCATGAAGGACGTCACCACTGGCGACACCTTGTGCGACCTGAACAAGCCGATCGTGCTGGAACGCATGGACTTCCCTGAACCGGTGATCTCCATCGCCGTCGAACCCAAGACCAAGGCCGACCAGGAGAAGATGGGCATCGCCCTTGGCCGCCTGGCGCAGGAAGACCCGTCATTCCGGGTGAAGACGGATGAGGAGACCGGGCAAACCATCATCTCCGGCATGGGCGAGCTGCACCTGGACATCATCGTCGACCGCATGAAGCGCGAGTTCGGCGTCGAGGCCAACACCGGCAAACCCCAGGTGGCCTACCGCGAGACGATCCGCAAGACCTGCGAGATCGAAGGCAAGTTCGTTCGCCAGTCCGGCGGCCGTGGTCAGTACGGCCATTGCTGGATTCGCTTCGCACCGGCGGACGAAGGCAAGGAGGGGCTGGAATTCGTCAACGAATTGGTCGGCGGCGTCGTGCCGCGCGAATTCGTCCCCGCTATCCAGAAGGGCATCGAGGAACAGATGAAGAACGGCGTGCTTGCCGGTTATCCCCTGATCGGCCTGAAAGCCGCGGTGTTCGACGGCTCCTACCACGATGTGGACTCCAGCGAGATGGCCTTCAAGATCGCCGCCTCCATGGCCACCAAACAGCTCTCGCAGAAGGGCGGCGCGGTGCTTCTGGAACCGGTGATGAAGCTGGAAGTGGTGACCCCCGAGGACTACATGGGCGACATCATGGGCGACCTCAACCGCCGCCGTGGACTGATCCACGGCATGGACGACGGCGTGTCCGGCAAGATCATCCGCGCTGAAGTGCCCTTGGGCGAAATGTTCGGCTACGCCACCGACGTGCGCTCCATGTCCCAGGGCCGCGCCAGTTTCTCCATGGAATTCGCCCGCTACGCCGAAGCACCGGCGAGCATTGCCGAGGCGATTGTGAAGAAGTCGGGGTGAGGTTGGCAGGGTCTGGAGCTTGCGTAGGTTGTGGCGGGCGGCGTTCCGCTAGAGCGAAGCGAAACCCAACGATCGAGACCGCATTGTTGGGCCTCGTTCCTCGGACCAACCTACGGCAGATCTTCGATCTGCATGGCGAATGAATTCGCCCCCACAGGATATGTGCCAGGGCAGGGCGGTGCCGGCGCGAGTCACCCCTCTCCGCTTCAGGGAGAGGGGCCGGGGGTGAGGGTGTAGTGCCCCGCGCGGATTTCCAACGGCAGATCTTCGATCTGCATGGCGAATGAATTCGCCCCCACAGGATATGTGCCAGGGCAGGGCGGTACCGGCGCGAGTCACCCCTCTCCCTCTGGGAGAGGGGCCGGGGGTGAGGGTGTAGTGCCCCGCTCGGGATTCCAATGGCAGCTCGTCAATCTGCATCAGCGAATGAATTCGCCCCCACAAGAAAGTTCTGCCAACCCAAAAGAAAAACGGGCCCGAAGGCCCGTTTTCCATTCCTCACTCCGCTGCTCAGGTCAGTCCTTCTGTTTGCGGAAGTAGGGAATCACGTGTTCGCCGATGTTCTTCAGCGTCTCCAGCTGTGCCCACTGGGGCACGGTGCCCATCTGGCAGATGAAGAGGATTTCGTCGGCGCCGGCGTCGATCAGGCGCTGCACGTAGCCGATGCAGTCGCTTACGGTGCCGTAGGCATGGTTGGGGTTCATCATCGCCATGGTCGGGTCGGAGAAGTCGACCTTGACCTCCTCGGAGGCGAAGCGCGACTTGATCACCGCCTGGCCGTTGCCGTCGACGAAGGTGTCGTCCTTCCACTTCTCCGGGTCCGGGCGCTCGCCGCCGGCGTACCAGTACGCCAGGGATTCCATGAAGTAGCGCTGGCCACGGATGCCGATGTGGCGGGCCTTCTCGTTATCGTCCAGGACGATGGCCGGGCACAGGGCGGCGATGTGGCGATTGGGGCGGAAGCCCACCTGGTTCTTCTCGTCACGGTTGTCCCAGGCCTCGTGGTAAACGGCGACCTTCTTGGCGATTTCCTCGGGGCCGCCGAAGCCCAGCACCAGGGCGCCCATGCCACGGCCGCCAGCGTTCTTCAGCGACTCGGTGTTGGTGCAGGCCAGGTACATCGGCGGATGCGGGTCCTGGTAGGGCTTGGGATGGATCGGGCGTTTCGGGATCTTCACGAAGTCGCCGTTATGTTCGATCTCGTCCTGCACGAACATCTTCGGGATCAGGTACATGGCTTCGTCGATCTGCGGCTGCAGAGTGGCCAGGTCGTAGCCGAAAGTGCCGGCCTCCTGCTGGGTGCCGCCCTTGCCCACACCGAAGTGCACGCGGCCCTTGGACAGCAGGTCGAGGGTGGCGATGCGCTCGGCCACCTTCACCGGGTGGTTCATGGCCGGCGGCAGACAGACCACGCCGTGGCCGATGCCGATGCGCTCGGTCTTGCCGGCGACGAAGGCCAGCATGGTTTCCGGCGCCGACATGTGGGAGTAGTTGGTCAGCGCGGTGTGTTCCACGCACCAGAAATTGTCGAAACCGAGCTTGTCGGCGAGTACGGCCTGCTCGACGGTTTCGTCGAAGATGCGACGGTCGCCCTCGCGGCTGGAGTCGATCGTCTGTGCCTCATAGATCAGGGAGAATTTCATGCGTTTGGCCCTTCTTGTTCTTCGATTGGTCAACCCGGAGATGTCGGGTCTTGAGTGCATGGTGTGGGATCGAAAACCGCGCTGAATCCCCCAAAGGGACTAGTCATCTTGATGCCCCGCACAGCACGACGCCCGCGCGGGGCGGGCGTCGTGGCACAAGGCGGATCGTGGTTCGATATGTAGGGTGGACGTCGCTTTTCACGTCCACCGGCGGTGCTGGACCGAGCCGTGATGGTGGATGAAAAGAGCGTCATCCACCCTACGATTTGCCGTGCATCCGAGGCGTCAGAGGAAGAAGTCGGTGCTGTCCAGCCCCATCCCCACGCCGCCCAGGTTGAGCGCGTACTTGCCCGGGCAGTTGGCCACGTGGGCGCGGCCGGTGTGGATATCGCGGAAGGCGCGGTTGATGCCGTGCTGGCGGAAGATGGTGGAGGCACCGCTGTTGTACATCAGGGCTTCCACCGCCTGGGCGCACTTGTCCGGGACGATGGCCGAGTCGTAGCGCATCTTCACTCGCTCGGCCATGGTCAGTGGCTCGCCGGCAACGGCGCGCTGCATCATCAGGTCGAAGTTGCGCAGCAGCACCGTGCGGCATTCGTCCACCGTGACCATGGCCTTGGCCAGCGCGGTCTGCGCGCCCGGATCCTGGATGATCTTGCGGCCATCGTTCACGCCCACGCGGCTCTTGTTGGCCTCGATGAACAGGTCGATCGCGCCCTGCAGTGCACCGATGGTGGACGACGACACCGCCCGCACGAAGATCTGCCCGAAGGGCAGGCGGAACAGCGGAGCGGTGTTCACCGCGTTGCCCGGGCTGTTCTGCAGGAAGCCGTCGATGGAGCGATGGGTGCGGTGCTCGGGCACGAACACATCCTCCACCAGCACGTCGTGGGAACCGGTGGCTTCCAGGCCCATCACGTCCCAGTTGTCGACGATGCTGTAGTCGCTACGCGGTACCAGGAAGGTGCGGTAGTCCGGGCCGTCGCCTTCCTTCTCCGGCGGCACCATGGCGCCGAGGAAGGCCCAATGGCAGTGTTTGCTGCCGGAGGAGAAGCCCCAGCGGCCGCTGAGGCGGAAGCCGCCGTCCACGCGGGTGACCTTGCCCACCGGCATGTAGGAGGAGGAGATCAGCACGCTCGAATCCTGGCCCCAGACATCCTGCGCCGCGCGGTCGTCGAACAGCGCCAGCTGCCAGTTGTGGATGGCTACCACGCCCAGTACCCAGGCGGACGACATGCAGCCCTCGGCGAGGGTCATCTGCACTTCGAAGAAGTCGCGGGGCTCCAGTTCGTAGCCCTCCCAGCGCGCGGGCTGGAGGATGCGGAAGAAGCCCGCTTCCTGGAAATCGCGGATGGTTTCTTCCGGCAGCTGGCCGTTCTTCGCGGCCAGGGGCGCGCGTTCGCGCAGTACGGGCACCAGTTCTTTGGCACGTTGTTTCAGGCGTTGGCGGATCAGGTCTTGGTCGAGCATGTTGTTGTTCTCCTGTTGAAGGCTTTTCCACCTATCGCCGGGCATTCAAACAACGGGCAAGCGGGGTGGCATCCTTCAAACGGACCATATGCACGAGCGCGGAGCTGCTTGCTTGCAGGGGCTGCTCTTTTGTGGGGGCGAATTCATTCGCTATGCAGGCCGAAGGTCTGCCCTTCAGCCCAACAGGTGGCAGCTGCGCTGCCATTAGCGAATGAATTCGCCCCCACAAGTGGAAAGCCCCATGTACCGGCGTTCTGACTAGTCCCCTCGGACGATGACTGCCCCAGGGGCCTGGCGAAGAATCGGCTCCACTTGAGAACAACAAGAGGGCAGTGCGATGAGCCAGGCCGATCTGAAAGGCGAGATGCTCCAGGCGATGCGTCGTCTGGCCAAGTCCGTGACCATCATCACCACCAGCAACGGCCAGGAGCGGTTCGCCATGTCCGCCACCGCCGTGGATTCGCTTTCCACCGAGCCGCCGTCGCTGCTCATCTGCGTGAACAAGACCGCGTCGCTGCACGCCGTGCTGGATGCGGGCGCGGACTTCTGCGTCAACATCCTCGGCCTGGAACAGGAAGAGCTGTCCCACCTGTGCAGCGGCCCGGTGAAGGGCGAGGCGCGCTTCCAGCGTGGCGACTGGCGCAACAGCGAGGGCGGGATTCCCTACCTGGGCGATGCGCAGTCCGCCATCCTCTGCCAGCAGGACGGCAAGTTCAGCTACGGCACCCATACCATCTTCATCGGCCGCATCGTGGAGATCCACAACAGCGCCGAGATCAGCCCGCTGGTCTACCTCAACGGCGCGTACACCACGACCGCGCCGTCCCTGGCCGCAGCCAGCTGAGCGCGCCATGACGGCCATGGAGCAGACCCCGGAAGCGCCGCTGCGCGTGCGTGATGCCGCGCAGCTGGCCTGGGACGACAGCGCCGACCTGCTGGTGGTCGGCTTCGGTGGTGCCGGCGTGTGTGCTGCCATCGAGGCCGCAAGCCGGGGCGTTTCGGTACTGGCCCTGGATCGCTTCCAGGGCGGCGGTGCCACGGCACGCAGCGGCGGCGTGGTCTACGCCGGTGGCGGTACGTCGCAGCAGGCCGACGCGGGTGTGGAAGACTCAGTCGAGGCCATGTACGACTACCTGCGCCAGGAAGTGGACGAGGCGGTTTCCGCCGAGACGCTGCGTGGCTTCTGTCAGGACAGCCGCGCCAACCTGGCCTGGCTGGAGCAGCAGGGCGCGGCCTTCCAGGGCAGCGTGCCGCCGCTGAAAACCTCCTACCCCAGCGATCAGTACTACCTCTACTACTCGGGCAACGAAGCGGTACCGAGCTACGCCGCCCAGGCGCGTCCCGCCCCGCGTGGCCACCGTGCGCTGGGTTCCGGCATGTCCGGGATCGCCCTGTTCCGGCCCTTGGCTGCCACCGCTTTGCGCAAGGGCGTGCGCCTGCGTCGCCAGTGCGAGGTTCGCCGCCTGGTGCTGGATGATGCCGGCACCGTGCTCGGTGTCGAAGCCTGGGAACTGCCAGCCGGCAGCCGTGCCGCGAAGCGTCACGCGCGGCTGAGCCGCTGGACCGATGCGATTCACCCCTATGCACCGGCCCTCGCCGAGGGCTGGCGCCGCAAGCTGCGTGCGCTGGAACTGGCCCACGGGCAACGCCGGCTGATCCGCGCCCTGCATGGGGTGCTGCTCAGCTCGGGTGGGTTCGTTTTCAACCGCGCCATGCTCACCGTGCATGCGCCGCGCTATCTCGACGGCTTGCCGCTGGGCACCAGTGGTTGCGATGGCAGCGGCATCCGCCTCGGCCAGAGTGCCGGCGGCCGCACCGCGCGCATGGAACGGGCGAGCGCCTGGCGCTTCATCAATCCGCCGCTGGCCTGGGCTCGCGGGCTGATCGTCAATGCAGAAGCCCGGCGCTACTGCAATGAAGAGGTGTACGGCGCCAAGCTTGGCCACGCCATGGTGGAAGAGCAGGGCGGTCGCGCCATCCTCATTCTCAATCGCGCGCTGATGAAGGAAGCCTTCGCCCAGGTGGGACCGGGCAAGGTCTGGTCCTTCCAGCGCCTGCCTGCCGTGCTCAACATGCTGTTCAACGCCCGCCGTGGCCGCAGCCTCGCCGAACTGGCGGAGCGCACTGGCTTGCCGCAGGCGAACCTCGAGCGCACGGTGGCCGCCTATAACGCTGCAGCGCGGGGAGACCGCGACGACGAGCTGGGCAAGTCGAAGGCGTTCCTCGCACCGCTGGACGAAGGCCCCTGGTACGCCCTGGACCTCTCGTTCGACAGCAAGCTCTTCCCCTGTCCGGTGATCACCCTCGGCGGCCTGACCGTGTGCGAGCGCAGCGGCCAGGTGCTGGGGGAAGACGGCCAGCCCGTCCCCGGCCTGTTCAGCGCCGGCCGCAATGCGGTGGGCGTGGCCTCCAATTTTTATGTGTCCGGCCTGTCCCTGGCCGACTGCATCCACTCTGGACGCCGGGTCGGTGCTCATGTGGCGGGCCTGGTTCGTGCCGCTCTGGCTTTCCAAGGAGAACAACAATGAAACGAGTCGAAGGCAAGGTCTGCATCGTCACCGGCGCCGCCAGTGGTGCGGGGCGCGATGACGCGCTGCTGCTGGCCAGCGAAGGGGCGAAAGTGGTGCTCACCGACCTCAATGACGAGGCCGGCCGCCAGGTAGCTGCGGAGATCGGCGCGAACGCGCTGTTCGTCCGCCAGGACATTTCCAGCGAAGCCGATTGGCAGAACGTCATCAAGGTCACCCTGGAAACCTTCGGCCGCCTCGATGTGCTGGTGAACAACGCCGGCATCCTCGCCCTGGCCAGTATCGAGGACACCAGCCTGGAGCTCTGGCAGAAGATCCAGCGGATCAACAGCGACGGCTACTTCCTCGGCTGCAAGCACGCCATCGCGGCGATGAAGGACAGCGGCGGCGGCTCGATCATCAACATGTCGTCGGTTGCCGCCCTGGGTGGCATGCCGGCCTTCTGCGCCTACTCCGCCTCCAAGGGCGCGGTGGCCGCACTGACCCGCTCCGTCGCGCTGCACTGCAAGCAGCAGGGCTACCGCATCCGTTGCAACAGCGTGCACCCGGACGGCATCAACACACCGATGACCCAGCCGCTGACGGGCCTGCAGAACGTGCCGCAAGCGGTGCTGGACCAGGACCCGAAGAACCGCATGTGCGCCCCGCGCGACATCGCCAACCTGGTGCTCTTCCTCGCCTCCGATGAATCGCGCTTCATCAACGGCAGCGAGCTGCGTATCGACAACGCGCAGACCATCAGCGGTCTGCTTTGATCCGGAGATTGTGATGGGTAGCGTGCAGCCACTTGTGATCGAGTCGCAGCAGTCCGGCGCCTTCCAGCTGGAAGTGGCCGAGGTGATAGCCGAGACCCACGACAGCCGCTCCCTGGTGCTGCGGATACCCGCTGAGCTGGAAGCGCGCTTCCAGTACAAGGCGGGGCAGTACTTGGGCTTTCGCGTGGTGCTCGGCGGCAAGCGGCTGACGCGCTGCTACTCCATGTCCAGCTCGCCGGATTGCGACGCCCTGCCCAAGGTCACCATCAAGCGGGTGGACGGCGGTCGGGTGTCCAACTGGTTCAATGACCAGGTGCGTCCCGGCGACCTGCTGGAGGTGCTGCCGCCCGCGGGGCATTTCCAACTGCGCCCCGGTGAGCACGACCTGGTGCTGTTCGGTGGCGGATCGGGGATCACCCCGGTGTTCTCCATCCTCAAGTCGGCGCTGAAGACCACCGGCCGCCGGATCAAGCTGGTGTACGCCAACCGCGACGAAGCTTCGGTGATCTTCCGCGATGAGCTGAAGGCACTGGCCAAGGCCCATGTGGACCAGCTGGAAGTGGTGCATGTGCTGGATTCGGTGCAGGGCTTCCTCAGCCAGGGCGAAGTGCGCCAGCTGGTGCGCGGCCACGCCGGTGCGGAGTTCTACATCTGCGGCCCCGGGCCCTTCATGGACACTGTCGAAGGTGCCCTGCTGGCACTGGGCGAGGCGCGTGAACGCATCCATGTGGAGCGCTTTGTCTCGCCGCCTGATCCGGATGCCCAGGAGGCCGTTCCGGCGGCCGCTGGCGTCGAGGCGGAGCAACTGCTGGTGGAGCTCGACGGCCAGCTCAGCGAAGTGCCCGTGCAATCGGGCGAGACCCTGCTGCAGAGCATGCGTAATGCCGGCCTCGACGCGCCTTACTCCTGCGAAGAAGGCTTCTGCGGCGCCTGCATGTGCAAGGTGGAGGAGGGCGAAGTGGTGCTCTCGCGCAACGATATTCTCAGCCCCGCGGAACTCGCCGAAGGCTGGACCCTGGCATGCCAGGGCCGCCCCGGCAGCGCGCGGCTGAAACTGAAGTTTCCGGGGTGACAGCCGGGGGCTACCGCCCTTGCGGGTGGTATTGAGCGTGTATGTCTGTGCCTTTACACCCGGCTTCGGCCGGGTTTTTTATTGTGAAGATGTAGGTTGGGAAGAGCGCAGCGAAGCCCAACAGGGGACATGGATTTGTTGGGCTTCGCGTAGCTCAGCCACAACCTACGGGTGTGTAGGGTGGAAGTCGCTTTTTACTTCCACCAGCGGAGTTCCCGGCGGGCACGGATGGTGGATCGGTAAAGCGTGATCCACCCTTCGGCTGCACTCCTCTTTGCGAATGAATTCGCCCCCACATCGACGGAGCTGAATCCGACCCTGCGGGCGTAGTCTCAACGGACGATCACTCCTGCCCACTCCGGCGGTAGACTCCGCCGAAAGCCCCATTCCAACAACAAGACATCGAGGTTTGCCATGGCGCGTCTGTCCAACAAGGTTGCGGTCATCACCGGTGCCGCTTCGGGTATCGGTCTGGCCTGTGTTCGCCGCTTCGTCGCCGAGGGCGCGCAGGTGGTTGGGCTGGACGTGGGTGAGCCCCGCGCGGATGTCGTCGCCAGCCTGGAAGGGCTGCAGCCGGCGCCGCTGTTCATGACCCTGGACGTGCGCGACGAGGCGCGTGTGCAGGCGGTGATGGAAGAAGTGGCTGCACGCTTCGGCCGCATCGACGTGCTGGTCAATGCCGCCGGCATCGCCAGCCGTGGCAGCATCACCGAGACCAGCACCGAGGAATGGCGCCGGGTTCTGGACATCCATCTGACCGGCACCATGCTCACCAGCCGCTATGCACTGCCGCCGATGCTCGCCCAGCGCAGCGGCTCGATCATCAACTTCGGTTCGATCTTCGGCCTGCAGGGCTGCGACGGCAACGCCGCCTACAACACCGCCAAGGGCGGCATCACCCAGCTGACCCGCTCCATGGCTATCGACTACGGCCACGCCAATATCCGCGTCAACGGCCTCTGCCCGGGGCTGATCGACACGCCCATGACCCAGATGGTCAAGGAGCAGAAGGAGTTCCACGCCTACTTCGCCTCCCAGCACATGCTCTGCCGTGCCGGACAGCCGGAAGAGGTGGCCAGCGTGGCGCTGTTCCTCGCTTCCGACGACGCCTCCTTCGTCAGCGGGCAGATGATCGCGGTGGATGGCGGTTTCTCCGCCGGCCGCCGTTTCGCACCGCCGCAAGCCTGATTTCCCATCCATGCCACGGCCGGGTTCGCCCGGCCGTTGCCCCGTCGCGCCCCGAGAAAAGCCCATGACCGACCTGGAAAGCGTCCTGACCATTCCTCAGCTGCTGGCCGTCACCGCGACCCGCTACGGCGAATCCATGGCCATCGAGGACGACAGCGTCCGCATCAGCTACCACCGGCTCGACCAGTTGCGCCGCCAGGCCGCCCGCGCCCTGCTGGCGCTGGACATCCAGGCCGGCGAGCGGGTGGCGATCTGGGCGCCGAACGTCCACGAGTGGATTGTCGCCGCCATCGCCCTGCAGAGCGTCGGCGCGGTGCTGGTCCCGCTGAATACGCGGATGAAGGGCAGCGAGGCGGGCTTCATCCTGCGTGAGAGCGGCGCCAGCCTGCTGTTCGTGATTGGCGAGTTCCTTGGTACCGACTACCCGTCGCTGCTGGCCGGCGAAGCGCTGCCTGCGCTGCGCACACGCATCTGTCTGCGCGGCGCGGCACCGGATTGCCTGGGCTGGGACGATTTCATGGCGCTGGCGGACGAGGTGTCCCCGGCGGAATTGGTGGTGCGCGAGAGCCAGGTGGACCAGCACAGCCTGTCGGACCTGCTGTTCACCTCCGGCACCACCGGCAAGCCCAAGGGCGTGATGACCGCCCACGGCCAGAACCTGCGCATCGTCCGCGACTGGAGCACCATGGTCGGCCTGCGCCCTGGCGATCGCTACCTGATCGTCAACCCGTTCTTCCACAGCTTCGGCTACAAGGCCGGCTGGCTGGCGGCCCTGATGCGCGGTTGCTGCATCCTGCCGCAGCAGGTGTTCGATGTGCCGGTGATGCTCGAACGCGTCGCCCGTGAGCGGGTGAATGTGCTGCCTGGGCCGCCGACCCTGTACCAGTCGATCCTGGCCTTCCCCGAGCGCGAGCGCTTCGACCTGTCCAGCCTGCGGGTGGCGGTGACCGGCGCGGCCTCGGTGCCGGTGGAAATGGTGCGGCGCATGCGCAGCGAGCTCGGCTTCGAAACCATCGTTACCGCCTACGGCCTGACCGAGGCCTGCGGCTTCGTCACCATTTGCCGGCCGGGGGATTCCGCCGAGCGGGTGGCAACCACCTCGGGCCGCGCCTTCCCGGATGTGGAAGTGCGCTGCGTCGATGCCACTGGCAACCCGGTACCGCCGGGCGAACCGGGCGAATTGCTGGTGCGTGGCTACAACCTGATGCAGGGCTACTTCAACAACCCCGAAGCCACCGCTGAAGCCATCGATTCCGATGGATGGCTGCACACCGGCGACATCGGCGTGCTGGATGAGGACGGTTACCTGCGCATCACCGACCGCATCAAGGACATGTTCATCACCGGCGGCTTCAACGTGTACCCGGCGGAGATCGAACAGGTGATCCTGCGCTATCCGGGCGTGGCCCAGGCGGCGGTGATCGGCATTCCCGACGAGCGCCTGGGGGAGGTGGCCATGGCCTTCCTGCTGCCCGCGTCCGGCCAACAACTGGATACCGGCAACTTCCTTGCCTGGTGCCGCGAGCAGATGGCCAACTACAAGGTCCCGCGCCGCGCCCAGGTGGTGGATGCCATGCCGCTCAATGCGGCCGGCAAGGTGACCAAGGACGCCCTGCGCAAGATGGCGGTGTAAGGCGAAAGGCCTGGCATCGAACGGCTTTTCTGTGGGGGCGAATAAATTCGCCCCTACAACCGAACTACAGGCTTCTGGTGCTTTCCGCACCCGCGACACTGCCGCCCAGCACGGCCACGCTGTTGTGCAGGACATAGGCCAGTTCGCTCTGACGGGTAACCCCGGCCTTGGAGAAGATCGCCCGCAAGTGCGCCTTCACCGTGTTGCGGCGGATGTTCAGTTGGACGCCGGCTTCGTCCAGTGTGTTGCCATGGGCCAGCTGGATCGCCAGGGCGGCTTCGGCGGGGGTGAAGCCGAACAGCTGGCGTAGCGGCTGCTGTTGCACGTCTGCCCGGCGTTCCGGATCACGCAGGAAAACCGCCACGGCCGGATGCCGGCCTTCCAGGCTTTCCTCGCGGGGCAGGCTTTGCACTACCACCCCCAGGCTGCTGCGGCCGGAGGGACGCTGCAGGGTGATGGCTTCTGCGATTCGCGGACCCTCCGATACGCGCTGCTCCAAGGCTTGCTTGATCAAACGCTGCAAGGCCTGGTTGTCGCGCCGATAGGCTGCACCGAGACGGTCTCCGGCGACGTTCAGGCCATCACCCTCGCCTAGCATTTCATTGGCGGCCTGATTGGTTTCCATGACCTGCAGATGGTTGTCGAGAATGATGGTGCCGATCTGCATGCGCTCGACCGCCGAGGCATACAGCTGGCGTTCGACTTCACTGCGCTTGAGCTGGCCATACAGGTTTACCGCACGCCGCAAATGCGGCAGCAGGCGTGCGCAGAACGCCTTGTCCTGCGCAGTGAAACTGCTGTCCTGGTGCGGACGGCAGACACGCAGGCGGCACTCGATGCCGTTGGCGGTGTACAGGTCGGCACCCATGATGTGGAACACATCCAGCGGTGCATTGAAACTCAGGTAGAAATCCGATTTCAGCCAGCGCTCTTCGCCCAGCAGTTCGGCCACCGTGTGGACTTCGCCAGCGGGCAGGCCGACGAAGGGGTCGAGGGCGTAATAGGTTTCGCTGTATGCGGAGACTGCCCAGGTCTCGACCGGGCCGGCGTTGACCATGAAGCCGGGATCACCTGGCGCACTGGGGCGCAGGATCAGCGTGACGTAGTTGGCGCCCAGCGCGGTCCGCAGCTGTTCGAGGCTTCGCTGCCAGGGCAGCTCTTCGCTGGTGCCTTCGTAGATCTGCTCGATGAGCTGGCTGAGTTGATCCAGAGAGATGTCGGATGGATTCATAATTCTTATTCACCCTGCAGGCGTCGCGAAAATCATGGCAGTCGCGCGGTATCAACTGGTCTGGAAATACAGCGTTACCCGGATGATTGACCCGTTCATCGTTCGAACGAGCTAGGCGTTTTATCACGTGGTCCCCAGGGCAGCCGCCGCTGGCAGACCGGCTGCACCGAGGGGACCGATTACCGAACGAAATCTGCTCAAGCCAGCGAAGCGACGCTGTTCAGCAGGGTCTTTACCAGTTGCGCCTGGCGGGTTGCGCCGGTCTTGGCGAACACGCCGCGCAGGTGCGCCCGCACAGTATTGCGCGTGACCCCGAGGCGCTCGGCGCTTTCGTCAAGGGTCAGGCCGTCCATGATCAACATCGCCACCTCGGTTTCCGTGCGGGTCAGCTGGAACAGGCTGCGCAACAGGCGCCGGGAGGCTTGGGGCGAGTCGCTGGGGTCGCGGATGAACACCGCCACCGCCGGTCTCCGGGCTGCCCCACGGCTTTCGTGGTCCAGGGCGATGGGACGCAGCAGTACGTTCAACGGCACTTCGCCAGTGGGGCGGGTCAGAGTCAGCACTTCGACACAGTCTTCCCGGCCGTGCTGGTGATGCTGCAGCGCGGCGAGGATCGCCCGTTGCAGGTTGCGGTTGTCCTGGCCAGAGAACGCGCTGAGCTTTTCCTGTCGGCATTCGAGGCCATCATGGCTGTCGAACAGCTGCTGGGCGGCCTGGTTGCTGCGCATCACCTTGCCGGTTTCGTCGAGGATGGCAGTGCCCACCAGCAGGCGGTCAATGGTGGCGGCATAGAGCAGGCGCTCGGAGTCCAGTTGGTCCACCGTGGAGTGCAGGTCCACGGCCTGCTGCAGATGTGGCAGCAGCAGGCGCACCAGGGCGATTTCACTATCGTCGAAGTCCCGGCTGGCGTGCTCGCGGCAGGCGAACAGCGCGCAATGCATGCCTGCCGTCGTGCGCATGTTGGCCACCAGTACGTAGCGCAGGTCCAGCGGCTGGAGGTAGTTCCGGTAGAAGTCGTGCGCCAGCCAGTGGTCGCTGCCCATCACCTGGTCAGCGCTGGCCACCTGGTCGGCGGACCAGTGGAGGAAGGGGCAGATCGAGTAGTAGTGCTCGCTGTAGGACGGCTCGCCCGGCAGGTGCGGTCCGTGGATCGAGGCGTTGACGATCAGCCCCGGCCGTTCGTGGGCAGGGTTGCGCAATACCAGGGTCAGGAAGCTGGCCTCGAAACGCAGGCGCAGCGCCTCCAGCAGGCCGGCCCAGGGTGTGGGTTCCAGGGGGCCCTGGTAGGTCAATGCCAGCAGCTCGCTGAGTTCCGCCGAGCTGATGGCTGCAAGTTCATGGGCGTGTCGGTAGTCGTGCATCCTCGCCTCGCTTGTTGTGGTTGTCGGGCTGGATGGGCCGAGTATTGGCGCGCCGGACTGTGGATAAATCGTCCGTTTGGCCTAGTGGCGAGCCGCGCATGATCTGTAGGGGCGAATTCATTCGCCATGGGCCGCAACGCGGCCCCGGATGTACCCAAGGGCAGGCCGGAGGCCTGCTTGGCGAATGAATTCGCCCCTACAAGGTGGTGGCATCAGAGCGCCAACAGGTGCTCGACGATGCGCTCGGCGGCGGCCTCCGCCGATTCGCTCGCCGTGTCGATGCGCAGGTCCGGTGCCAGCGGCGGCTCGTAGGGCGAGTCGATGCCGGTGAAGTTCTTCAGCTCGCCGCGCCGGGCCTTCTGGTAGAGGCCCTTGGGATCGCGGCTCTCGGCCAGCTCCAGGGATGCGTCGATGAAGATCTCCAGGAAGGCACCGTCGCCCGCGAGGCTGCGTGCCAGTTCGCGTTCGGCGCGGAAGGGGGAGATGAAGGACACCAGAGTAATCAGCCCCGCATCCAGCATCAGCCGCGCCACTTCGGCCACCCGGCGGATGTTCTCCACGCGGTCGGCCTCGCTGAAGCCCAGGTCGCGGTTGAGGCCGTGGCGCACGTTGTCGCCGTCCAGCAGGTAGGTGTGCCGGCCCAGGGCGTGGAGCTTGCGTTCCACCAGGTTGGCGATGGTCGACTTGCCGGCCCCGGAAAGCCCGGTGAACCAGAGGATGCGCGGTGTCTGGCCCTTCAGCGTGGCGCGGGCCGCGCCGTTCACGTCGATGGCTTGCCAGTGCACGTTCTGTGCGCGACGCAGGGCGAAGTGCAGCATGCCGGCGCCGACGGTCTGGTTGCTCAACCGGTCGATGATGATGAAGCCGCCGGTATCGCGGTTATCCGCATAGGCATCGAAGGGGATAGGCTGGTCCAGGCTCAGGTCGCAGACGCCGATCTCGTTCAGCTCCAGGGTCCGGGCCGCCAGCTGTTGCAGGCTGTTCACGTCCACCTTGTGCTTGAGGGTGGTGCAGCTCATGCCCAGGGTGCGGCAGCCGATTTTCAGCAGGTAGGGGCGGCCAGGCAGCATCGGCTCTTCGCCCATCCAGACCAGGGTGGATTCGAACTGGTCGGCCACCGCTGGCGGCGCGTCGGCCAGGGCGATGAGGTCGCCACGGCTGATGTCGATCTCGTCTTCCAGGGTCAGGGTCACCGCCTGGCCGCAGACCGCTTCCTGCTGCTCGCCGGCGAGGCCAAGGATGCCGCTCACCCGGCTCTGCTTGCCCGACGGCAGCACGCGGATGCGCTCGCCGACACGGATGCTGCCCGCCGCCACGTTGCCCGAGTAGCCACGGAAATCGAGGTTGGGGCGGTTCACCCACTGCACCGGCAGGCGGAACGGCGCGTGGCTCGCACGGTCGTCGTCCAGGGGCACGGTTTCGAGGTGCTGCAGCAGGCTGGGGCCCTGGTACCAGGGCATGCTGGTGCTGCGCTCGATGAGGTTGTCGCCTTTGAGCGCTGACAGCGGGATGCACTGGATATCGCTCAGGCCGAGCTGTTCGGCAAAGGCGCGGTAGTCGGCTTCGATTCGGGCGAAGACCTCTTCGGAATAACCCATCAGGTCCATCTTGTTCACCGCCACCAGCACCCGGCGGATGCCCAGCAGGGACACCAGGTAGCTGTGCCGGCGGGTCTGCGGCAGCAGGCCCTGGCGCGCGTCGACCAGGATCACCGCCACGTCGGCGGTGGAGGCGCCGGTGACCATGTTGCGGGTGTACTGCTCGTGGCCGGGGGTGTCGGCGACGATGAACTTGCGCTTGTCGGTGGCGAAGAACCGGTAGGCCACGTCGATGGTGATGCCTTGTTCACGCTCGGCGGCCAGGCCGTCCACCAGCAGGGCGAAGTCCAGCTCGCCGCCCTGGGTGCCGAGTTTCTTCGAGTCCGCTTCCAGTTGGCCGAGCTGGTCCTCGAAGAGCACTTTGGTTTCGTAGAGCAGGCGCCCGATCAGGGTGCTCTTGCCGTCGTCGACGCTGCCGCAGGTGATGAAGCGCAGCAGGTCCTTGCGCTGTTGTTGCTGCAGGTACTGGTCCAGGTTCGAAATGGCGTTCATCAGAAGTACCCCTCTTGCTTCTTCTTCTCCATGGAGCCGGATGAATCGCTGTCGATCAGTCGGCCCTGGCGTTCGGAGGTTCGGCTCACCAGCATTTCCTGGATGATCGCCGGGAGGCTGTCGGCCTCGCTGTCGATGGCACCGGTCAGCGGGTAGCAGCCGAGGGTGCGGAAGCGCACCTTGCGCAGTTCCGGCGTTTCGCCGGGCAGCAGCGGCAGGCGCTCGTCATCGACCATGATCAGGGTGCCGTCCCGGCGTACCACCGGACGCTCTTGGGCGAAGTACAGGGGCACGATCGGGATGCCTTCGAGGTAGATGTATTGCCAGATATCCAGCTCGGTCCAGTTGGAGAGCGGGAACACCCGCAGGCTTTCGCCCTTGCGCTTGCGGGTGTTGTACAGGCGCCAGAGTTCGGGGCGCTGTTGCTTGGGGTCCCAGCGGTGCTGCTCGGAGCGGATCGAGAACACCCGCTCCTTGGCGCGGGACTTCTCCTCGTCGCGGCGGGCCCCACCGAAGGCGGCGTCGAAGCCGTACAGGTCCAGCGCCTGCTTCAGCCCCTGGGTTTTCCAGATGTCGGTGTGCAGCGCCGAGCCGTGGGTGAAGGGGTTGATCCCGCGTTCCTGGCCTTCCGGGTTGATGTGCACCAGCAGCTCCAGGCCCAGGCGCTCGGCGGTCTGGTCGCGGAAAGCGATCATTTCGCGGAACTTCCAGGTGGTGTCCACGTGCAGCAGGGGGAAGGGCGGTTTGCCCGGGGCAAAAGCCTTCATCGCCAGGTGCAGCATGACCGCGCTGTCCTTGCCGATGGAGTAGAGCATCACCGGGTTTTCACACTCGGCGACGACTTCCCGGATGATCTGGACGCTCTCCGCTTCCAGTCGTTGTAGGTGTGTCAGCATCGCTTGCCTCCGTTGGATGGAGCCGACGCCGCATGGGGCGGGCCGGCTTTTTTCCACGGTAGGGAATGCGTCGCTGCAGGTTCTTCGTCTGACCGGACAAGGTTTCAGCGGCGGGTGCCAATCAGGGATTCGGTCCGTGCCTTCACCGCCAGGGCGACCGCATCGAAGCCCTGCTTGACCCAGGGGCCATGCAGCTCCATCACCTGATCGGCGGTAGGACCGAGGAACAGGTCGGTGGTGTAGTAACGGCAGCTGTCGGGGCCTGTGGCTTCGATCACCTGGTCGCGACGGGCGGCGTCCGGGTTGTCGGCGCTGGCGAACATCTCCCACGAGAGCAAGCGGTGCGGTTCGAAGGCCACCAGTTGCTCGATCACATGCACCAACTCGCCGGGGCTGGCGGGGTTGGGCAGATACAGGTTCACCTGCTCGCCCATTCGCAGACTGGACTCTACCTTGACGGTGAAGGGGTTCCACTGCGGGTAGCGTTCCAGATCGACCAGCACCGACCAGACCAGCTCGGCGGGGGCGGCGATATCCACGGTCAGCGACCGCACCAGGTTCTTTTCTTCAGCCATCGGGGATTCCTCGGGAAACAGGCGCCGCACCGCGCGACGCCGATTCGGCCGATGCTCCGCGCACGCCGCTGCCGCCTCCTCGTCCGGGTGGACTAGGTTCCCGCTCATTGCCTCGCTGTAGGAGCCAGCTTGCTGGCGAATGATGCGCCCCTTTCGCGAGCAAGCTCGCTCCTACATCCAGATTGTAGGATGGGTGGAGCTGTTCTCCGATGGTGGGCTGAAGCCCACCCTACGATTTCGCCTCGAGGCAGTGGTTCCGGTGATTTAGTCCGCCCAGACGAAGAATCCGCCCCGTCCATCTCCCTAAGGTTTCCGCAGTGGCGGGCCATCCGCCGGACCAGAGGAGACCGAGATGACGACCGAGAACATCGAGCAACAGGTGTGCAGCGGGCAGGTCTGGAGCGATTTCTGCGACCAGCTCAAACGTAGTGGCGAGCAGATCCTGCGGAGCGAGGCACCCAGCGATGCGCACACCCGCGCCGAGGGGTTCCGCTACCTCACGCGCCTGCTGCGCATTGCCCTGGAAATGCACCTGGAGTTCGCTGACCCGGACTTCCCCGGCTTCTTCTCGCCGTCCCACGAGACGGCCAAGATCGGCGCCGACAACCCGGACAACCTCTACCAGTACGCCCGCCTGAACGGCCAGCATCAGTACCGCGTCAGCGGCCGTCGCGGCAGCGTGTCCTACCTCAGCTTCGGCACCCAGAAGGGCGGCTATGAAAGCGACGGCAAGATGATCCAGACCGGCTTCATCGACGCCAGCCAGCTGCAACTGGAGGCCGATGGCAGCTTCGAGGTCATCCTCAGCCAGGAGCCACCGGCCAAGGGCAACTGGGTGCGCCTGGAACCGGAGAGCAACGCCCTGATCGTGCGCCAGACCTTCCTCGACCGCGCCAGCGAGCAGCCTGCGCAACTGCGCATCGAGCGGCTGGATAGTCGCCAGCAGCCCGAACCGCTGAGCGCCGCGCGCTTGCAGCAGAGCCTGGGTCGTGCCGCCAGCTTCGTCGAGAACACCGCGCGCCTGTTCGCGGATTGGGCCGAGGGCTACCAGGCCCACACCAATGGCCTGCCACCTGCGGACCAGGCCCTGTGCCAGTTGGTGGGTGGTGATCCGAACATCTTCTACTACCACGGCTATTGGGAGCTGGCCGACGACGAGGCGCTGCTGATCGAAGTCGACCAGGTGCCCGACTGCGACTTCTGGAATCTGCAGATCAACAACTACTGGATGGAGTCGCTGGACTACCGCCACCACCGCATCTGCCTGAACAAGCACTCGGCGCAGCTGGACAAGCGCGGCGGCGTGCGCCTGGTGCTGAGCCACCGTGATCCCGGTCTGCCGAACTGGCTGGAAACCGCCGGCCATGCCAACGGCACCCTCTGTTTGCGTTGGGTCGGCGCCAGCCAGCCGGTCCACCCCACCACCCGCGTGGTCAAGCTGAACCACCTGAAGGAGCTGCAATGACCCATTCCATCGCACCGGGCAGCGAGTTCGCCCCCGACAGCCTGCTGGCCGAGGCCAGTGCCCGCGCTGGTGGCCTGGAGGACTTCGGTCCCGGCGACTTCCGCGAGGCCCTTGAGGTCCTTGAGGGCGCCCTGAACCAGGAGGCCCGTCTTTCCAACCACGGGCGCGGCTTGCTCCGGGAAAAACTGGTGGCGCAACTGGTCAACCGCCTGGTGATCGAAGACCACTGCAAGCGCTTTCCGGAAATCCTCCAGCAGCCCATCGACGACCCGCTGGTAATCGTCGGCCTGCCGCGCACCGGGACCACGCTGTTGCAGCGCGTGCTGTCGGTGGACCCGCAGTTCAGCAAGGCGCAATGGTGGGAGACCCGCTACCCGGCGCCGTTGCCCGGGGAGACGCTGGAGCAGCCTGAAGTGCGGATCGGTCGGGCGAAGGCCGAGGTCGCCGCGATGATCGAATTCGTGCCGCAAATCCTCACCATCCATCCGTTGGACGCGGAGCAGCCGGACGAAGAGTTCATGCTCATGGAGCACTCCTTCCTCTGCGCCATGGATTCCTATGTGAACGTGCCGGCCTACACCGCCTGGCTCGATCGCCAGGACCAGGTCCAGGTCTACGCCTACCTGAAGAAGATGCTGCAATTCCTGAGCTGGCAGCAGGCCCGTCGCGGCATCGCACCGGGTCGTCGCTGGCTGCTGAAGAGCCCGCAGCACCTGCACACCCTGGAGCTGCTGTTCCAGGTCTTCCCGCGCGCTCAGGTGGTGCTGACCCATCGCGATCCGGGCAAGACCATCCCCTCCCTGGCGAGCTTTATCCACACCCTCTGGCAGATCTACAGCGAAGAGGCGGACCCGGCCCAGGTGGGCGAGCAGTGGAACACCCGCATGGCCCGCGCCCTGCGCCACACCATGGCGGTCCGCGAGCCCATGCCGGACGGGGCATTTCTCGACGTGCACTTCGAGGACACCGTCAGTCAGCCACTGGAGGTGGTGGAGCGGATCTATCGCTTCGCCGGGCTGGAACTCACGACGGATGTGCGCGCCGCCATGACCGACTGGCTGGCCGCCAACGGCCGCGAGAAACGCGCCGCGCATCACTACGACGCTGAGGCGTTTGGCCTCGACGAGGCACGGCTGCAGCGCGATTACGGCGAGTACCGCGCCCGCCACCTGGCGCACTGAGATTCCAAGACCAACAACAAGAGGAACCGAACATGTTGCTGAAAGACAAGGTTGTGATGATCTCCGGCATCGGCCCGGGCATGGGCATCAAGCTCGCCCTGGAAGTTGCCCGTGAAGGCGCCCGCGCCGTCGCCATCTGCGCCCGCAATGAGGCGCGCCTGCGTGACGCGGAGCAGCGCATCCGCGCCCTGGGCACCGACTGCCAGGTGTTCTGGATGCCCACCGATGTGAGCGACGCCAAGGCCTGCCGGGCCTTTGCCGAGGCCACGCTGGAGCGCTTCGGGCGCATCGATGCACTGGTCAACAGCGCCTATGCCCATGGCGGCTTCGACTCACTGGAAGGCTGTTCGGACGAGTTGCTGCAGGAGGCCCTGGACGTCAACCTGTTCGGCTCGCTGCACCTGACCCGCGCCGTGCTGCCGCAGATGAAGGCCCAGCGCGCTGGCGCCATCGTCATGATCAGCACCCTGGGCGTGCACCAGCCCTATACCGGCGGTGGTGCCTATGCCGTCTCCAAGGGCACGCTGTCCGTGGCGGTGCGTTACCTGGCATCTGAACTGGCCGAGCATGGCCTGCGGGTGAACGGCCTGGCCTGCGGCTGGATGTGGGGGGAGCCGGTACAGGCCCATGTACGCGAGGCGGCCGCCGCGCGCGGTGTCAGCGAGGAGCAGGTGCGAGCCGAATTCAGCGCGGGCATTCCCGGCGGACGTATGCCGGGGGACGAGGAATGCGCCCGTGCGGCCCTGTTCCTGGCCTCCGACTACGCCAGCGCCATCAATGGTGTGCAGCTGGACGCCAATGGCGGCGAGCTGATGCGCTGAGTGAGGGGGGAGACGATGCTCGATCTTTGTGCTTTCAACGGTGATGCGGACGGCCTCTGCGCCCTGCAGCAGCTGCGCCTGGCGGGTGAACTGGCGGCGGATGTGCGCCTGGTCAGCGGGGTGAAGCGTGACATTGCCTTGCTGCAACGGGTGCTGGCCGGAGCCGGGGAGCGGGTGACGGTGCTCGACGTCTCCCACGAGGAAAACCGCGCCGATGCGGCGCGGCTGCTCGGTGCGGGAGCCCGTGTCCGCTACTTCGACCACCACTTCGCCGGGGAGCTGCCGGACCATCCCGGCTTCGAGTCGTACATCGACACCGCTGCGGATGTCTGCACCAGTCTGCTGGTGGATCGCTTCCTGGAGGGGCGATTCCACCGCTGGGCAGTGGCAGCGGCCTTCGGCGATGGCATGGCTGGCCCTGCGAGGACGCTGGCCGCGCGTCATGGGCTGGCGGACGAGGACACTCGCGCGCTCGAAGAGCTGGGCCTGTTGCTGAACTACAACGCCTACGGGGACAGCCTGGCCTACCTGCACTTCGCCCCGGTGGCCCTGGCAGCGGAGTTGCTGCCGTATCAGGACCCGCTCGCCTTCATCCGGAACAGCCCCAGCTTCGCCCGCCTGCGTGCCGGGCACGCTGCTGACATGGCGCAGGCAGCCAGCCTGGAGCCCTGGCAGCTGGGGAGTGGCGCGACGCTTTACCGTTTGCCGGCCGAGCCCTGGGCGCGACGGGTCAGCGGCGTGCTGGCGAACCAGTTGGCCGCTCGCGATCCGGGGCGTGCACTCGGTCTGCTGAGCGTCCGGACGGACGGCGACTGGATGTTCAGCCTGCGTGTGCCGGCCACGGCCAGCCTGGAGGCGGATGCTTTCTGTCGGGGGTTCGCCACCGGGGGAGGGCGCAAGCGCGCCGCCGGTATCAATCGCTTGCCGGCTGAGGCTGTTGAACGCTTCGCCGGGCAGTTCCTCGAGGCCTATCCCAACCCGGTCCCGTAGCTCCGCTCTCGGTGCGCTGTGCGCACCAGTGTTTGGATGTAGTGCCATAGCTTGTAGGGTCGGCGGGAGGTCTAACCCGCGTGGGCTAGTCCCGGGCAAGGATGTCCGGGAATCGGGGATGGAGAATAGTTCGAGTCGACATCCATCCCCCTTCAGGAGATCAGCATGGAACGGTCGACTCCCCTTCATGGCGGCGTATCCGCGCCGCGTTTCGCCCGAGGCTGGCACTGCCTCGGCCTGGTAACCGATTACGCAGACGGCAAGCCTCATGCACTGAACATCTTCGGCACCCGCCTCGTGGCGTTCCGTGGCGAAGACGGCGCGATGCACATACTCGACGGCTACTGCCCACACATGGGCGCGGACCTCGCCGGTGGGCATGTGGAGGGCGATACCGTGGTGTGCCCCTTCCACCACTGGAAGTGGGGCAGCGACGGCAAGTGCGTGTCGATTTCCTACTGCAAGCGCGTGCCCATGCGGGCGCGGGTCAAGGCGTGGCCGACGCTGGAGAAGAACCAGCTGCTGTACGTCTGGAACGACCCCGAAGGCAATGCGCCGGATCCCAAGGTGGAAGTGCCGCGCATCGAGGCCTGTTATTCGGCCGAGTGGACGGAGTGGATGATGCGCAAGATGGTCATCCAGACCAACTGCCGCGAGCTGGTGGATAACCTCGCCGACTTCGCGCATTTCGGGCCGGTACATGGCTCGCCGGCCAGCTACTTCTGCAACACCTTCGACGGACACCGGGGCTACCAGATGTTCCAGGGCGAGGACAGTGAGTTGCTGGGCAGCGGCCTGCGCGCGGACAGCGCCTACTTCGGGCCCGCCTACCACATCACCCGCATGACCGCGCAGGCCGGCGGGCAGACCCTCGACACGCTGCTGCTCAACTGCCACGTGCCCATCGACCAGAACAGCTTCGAGCTGCGCTACGCGATCAAGGTCAGGAAGCAGCCGGGACTCTCCGAAGCCGAGAACGAGGCCATCGCCGAGGGCTATGCCGGGCAGGCGCACAAGTCCTTCTTCCAGGACGTGGAGATCTGGAACAGCAAGACCCGCATCGACAAACCGATCCTCTGCGAAGGGGATGGCCCGGTGTACCAGCTGCGTGAGTGGTACGAGCAGTTCTACACCGATGTCGCCGACCTGCCTGCGCCGGCCCGGAAGGTATTCGAGTGCAAGGGCGGTGTCTGGCAGCAGCTCGACGAGGTGCCTGAACAGGCCCGCAGCCAGCTGCACCTGATCTGAGCACGGCATTTCAGAACAACAACAAGCGGAAGGACGGGACATGAGGTTCGAAGGCAAGGTCGCGCTGGTTACCGGCGCGGGATCGGGAATGGGGCGCGCCACGGCTGCATTGTTCGCCGCCGAAGGGGCGAGCGTGGTGGTGGTGGACATCGACGAGGCGGCGGCGCAGCGCACGGTCGCCGAACTGGCAACGCGCGAGAGCAGTTTCGCCAATGCCTGCGACATCGGTGACAGCGCGTCGGTGGCGAGACTGTTTGCCGAGGTGGACGAGCGCTACGGCTGCCTTGATGTGCTGGTCAACAACGCCGGCGTCGGCCAGGTGCCCGGCGATGGCTTCGACCAGTACCAGCAGCGCCTGGCCAAGCGCAGCGAGCAATTGGCCGCGGGCGTGGAGCCCGACGTGTTCACCGACATGATCGTCGACCTGACCGATGCCGGTTGGCAGCGAATCGTCGATATCAACCTCAATGGCACCTTCTACTGCAGCCGTGCGGCGGTGCGCCTGATGATCGCCAGCGGCCGGATGGGCTCGATCATCAACATCGCCAGCCTGTCCGCGCTCAGCGGTGAAGGGCCGCTTGCCTACTGCGCGTCCAAGGCCGCCGTGATCGGCCTGGGCAAGTGCCTGGCTCGCGACCTCGGCCCGCGCGGCATCCGCGTCAACACCATCTGCCCGGGGCCGACCCGCACGCCGATGATGCAGTCGATCTCCCGCGAATGGCAGCAGGCCCTGGAGCGTGCCACTCCCCTCGGTCGCCTGCTGGAGCCGGAAGAAATCGCGCGGACCTGCCTGTTCCTGGCCAGCGATGAAGCCAGCGCTTTTACCGGACAAACCCTCGCCGCCGCCGGCGGCATGATGATGCTCTGAGAGGACTTCCCATGAGTGGACGACTGCAAGGCAAGGTGGCGCTGATCAGTGGCGCCGGCACGGGAATCGGCGCGGCGGCGGCTCGGTTGTTCGCGGCCCAGGGCTGCAAGGTGATGGTCTGCGGACGTCGCCAGGCACCGCTGGAGGCGGTGGTGGCGGAGATTCGCGCGCAAGGTGGGGAGGCCGATTGGGTGCAGGCCGACGTCACCGATGAGCAGTCGGTGGAAAATGCCGTGAGCAAGACCCTGGAGCGCTTCGGCCGCTTCGACGTCATGGTCAACAACGCGGTGAATTACACCTGGGGCCCGCTGGTGGGCCTTTCCACCGAGGAGTGGCACAAGAGCCTGCGCGGCAGCCTCGATGTGGCCTTCTTCGGCACCCGTGCGGCGATGCGGGTGATGCAGGGCAAGGGCGGCTCGATCATCAACATGGGCTCGGTCGCCGGCCTGCTCGGCAGTCCCGGTCTCAGCGCCTACGGCGCGGCCAAGGCCGGCGTCGTCAACTTCAGTCGTGCGGCGGCCCTGGAAGGCGCGGCCGAGAAAGTCCGCGTCAACGTGGTCATTCCCGGCATCGTCTGGAGCGAAGGCACCCGCGAGGCGATGCGCAGTGAGCAGATGATCGCGGGAACAGCGCGGGCCGTGCCGCTGGGGCGCATCGGCCAGCCGGAGGAGGTCGGCAACGCCATCCTCTTCCTCGCCACGGACGAGTCCTCCTACATCACCGGCCAGACCCTGGTGGTCGATGGCGGCAAGACCTGTGAACTCAACGTCGGCGCCAGCGACTACAGCTCGGCGACCTCCACTGAAATCAGATCGGCTCTGAGCGAGGCGTGACCCATGGATATCCAACTGAATGTTCCCGCCAGCCCGGTGCTGGTGACTGGCGGCGCCTCCGGTATCGGTGAGGCCACTGCCGAGGCTCTGGCAGCGGTGAAACGCCCTGTCGCCATCTGGGACCTGCAGGCCGACAAGGCCCAGGCCGTGGCGGCGCGTCTGGCCGAGCAATTCGGCGTGCCGTGCCTGGGCCTGGGCATCGACCTGCGCGATCCGGCCGCCATCGCCCCGGCCCTGGGGCAGACCCATGCTGAACTCGGGGCACCGGGCGGCCTGGTGCATGCCGCTGGCGTCGTTGACCAGAGCGGCCTGGAAAATCTGACGGCGGACAGCTGGGACCTGGTGTTGAACGTCAACTTGCGCGCCATGGCACTGCTGGTGCAGGCCATGCTGCCGGACCTGCGGGCCAATCCGGGCTCTGCGGTGGTCGGCATCGCCTCGATCAACGCCACCCTGGGTAATGGGTTAATTCCTTCCTACAGCGCCTCCAAGGGCGGGATGCTGTCGATGGTTCGCTCGATGGCCGATGCCCTTGGCGCCGACGGTATCCGCGTCAACTCGGTGTCGCCGGGGCAGATCCTCACCCCGATGGTGGCGCCAATTGCGGCCGCGCGGCCCGGTCATTTCGAGCGCCGGATCATCCTCGGCCGCCTGGGCCAGCCAGCGGAGATTGGCCGGGTGGTGCGCTTCCTGCTGTCCGACGAGGCCAGCTACATCAACGCCGCCGAGATCGTCGTCGACGGCGGCAACATTTCCTCGCAGCGATGATCCGGGAGATCGCCATGAACGAGCAAAGCTTGCAGGCGCGGCTGGACCGGCTGGAGTCGCTGGAGGAAATCCGCATGCTGCCAGCCAAGTACGCGCTGGCCCTGGACATGCGTGACCTGGACGCCTGGGTCGGGTTGTTCCCTGAAGACATCAAGGTCGGTCAGGACAAGGTCGGCCGGGCTCACCTGAAAGCCTGGATCGACGACACCCTGCGCCTGCAGTTCAGCACCACGTCGCACCACATCGGTGGCCACATCATCGAGTTCAAGGACCCGGATAACGCCTGTGGCGTGGTCTATTCGAAGAACGAGCATGAGGCCGGCCCCGAGTGGGTGATCATGCAGATGCTCTACTGGGACGACTATCAGCGCATCGATGGGCGCTGGTACTTCCGCCGGCGCCTGCCGTGCTACCTCTACGCCAGCGACCTGAACCGCCCGCCGATTGGCGAGAAAAAGATGCGTTGGCCAGGTCGCGAGCCCTATGACGGCTCCTGGCATGAGCTGTGGCCGAGCTGGAAAACCTTCTGGAGCGAAAAGCCGGGCGATGCCCTGCCGGAAGTGGCCGAGCCCGCACCGCTGGACGCGTTCCTGGAACGCATGCGGCGCGGTTCGTCTGCACCTCGGGTGAGGGTGCGCTGATGGCCCCTGTCGAATCCGCCACCCTCGACCGCCTGTTCGAACCGGTGCAACTGGGCGAGCTGCGCATGGCCAACCGCATCGTCATGGCGCCCATGACCCGCAGCCGCGCCGACGGTTTCGATGCGCCGAGCGAACTGCACGCGGCCTACTACGGCCAGCGTGCGGAAGCCGGCCTGATCATTGCCGAGGGCACCTATCCCAGTCCCCAAGGCAAGGGCTATTGCCGCACGCCGGGCATCGTCACGGCCGGGCAGATAGAAGCCTGGCGCCGGGTGACCGGGTGTGTGCGAGAAAGCGGCGGGGCCAGCACGGTCCTGCAATTGATGCACGTGGGACGGGTCGCGAGTCGACACAACAAGGCGGTGGACGCCGATACCGTGGCGCCCTCGGCCATCGCCGCGCAGGGAAGCCTGTACAGCGACAGCCACGGCATGGTGCCGATGGACCCGCCGCGCGCCCTGGAAACCTCGGAAATCATCAGGGTGATCGAGGCCTACCGACAGGCGGCCCTGAATGCCCGTGCAGCGGGATTCGACGGTGTGGAGCTGCACTGCAGCAGCGGTTATCTGCCGATGCAGTTCCTCCTGGCCTGCAGCAACCAGCGCCAGGATGGCTATGGCGGCTCGCTACCCAAGCGCATTCGCTTTGTGGTGGAAACACTGGAGGCCATGGCCGGAGCTATCGGCGCTGGCCGGGTCGGCCTGCGGATCATCCCGGGCAATCCCTACAACGACATGCAGGACGACGATCCCGTCGCCACCTATGGTGCGTTGCTGGACGCCGTGGACCCGCTGGGCCTGGCCTACGTCCAGGTCAGCCGCTCACCGCAGCCAGGCCTGGATGCCTTTGCCCTGGTGCGTCGGCACTTCAGCGGCCCTCTGATCCTCAACGACGGCTTCGATGGCGCCGGTGCCGCACAGGCCATCGCAGATGGCGTGGGGGAGGCGGTGTCTTTCGCGCGTCATTTCATCGGCAACCCGGACCTGGTGGCGCGCCTGCGCGAGCAGCAGGCACTCGCCGGGTTCGACCGTTCCACGCTCTATACCCCGGGGGCTCGCGGTTACACCGACTATCCAGCCCTGGACGTAAATGACCATTCGCAGGAGGGTCGCCCATGACTCCACCCGCCGCCATTGCGCGCACCATCCCCGCCGCCCTGGCGCTGTCCGCCCGCCGCCATGGGCCGCACATCGCCATTGAAGAAGGCGCGGTACGGATCAGTTATGCAGAGCTGGAACAGCTCAGCCGGACTGCCGGCCGGGCATTGCTGGCCCTTGGCGTGGAACCGGGTGACCGCGTCGCGATCTGGGCGCCGAACAGCCATCAGTGGCTGGTGGCGGCGCTGGGCAGCCTGATGGCTGGCGCAGTGCTGGTGCCCCTGAGCACGCGCATGAAAGGCGGGGAGGCGGCGGATATCCTCGGGCGCAGCGGTGCGCGTGTGCTGTTCAGCATTGGCGAGTTTCTGGGCAGTTATTACCCGGCGCTGCTGGCGGAGCATTCGCTGGACGGACTCCGGCACAGGATCGTCTTCGAAGAGGCCCGTGAAGGCGAGCAGACCTGGCAGGACTTTCTTGCCCTGTCCGGGCAAGTGCCGGATGAGGACCTGCAACAGCGGATCGATGGTCTTGACGGCGACAGCCTGTCCGCCCTGATGTTCACTTCCGGCACCACGGGGTATCCGAAGGGCGTGCTCTGCGCCCACGGGCAGAACCTGCGGTTGTTCGACAGCTGGAGTGAAATCGTCGGGTTGCACAGCGGTGATCGCTACCTGATCGTCAACCCGTTCTTCCACAGCTTCGGGTTCAAGGCCGGCTGGCTCGCTGCGCTCATCAGGGGAGCAACCATCCTGCCGGCGCGGACCTTCGAAGCCGAGGCGGTGCTGCGCTGTATCGAACGCGATCGGGTGAGTTTCCTGCCCGGCCCACCCGCCCTCTACGCCGCCATGCTTGACCATCCGCGCCGGGGGGATTTCGACCTGTCTTCGCTACGTGTCGCCGTCACCGGGGCGGCCTCTGTGCCGCCGGTCCTGGTGGAGCGAATGCGCGAGGAGCTGGGGTTTGCCAGCGTGGTCACGGCCTATGGGCTGACCGAAAGCTGTGGTTTGACGACCGTATGCCGGCCCGGCGATGACGCGCTGACGGTCGCCGGCACCTGTGGGCGGCCACTGGACGGAATCGAGGTGCGTTGCGTGGATGACTGCGGAATGCCGGTGCCAATGGGCGAGCCGGGAGAGGTGCTGATCCGCGGCTACAACCTGATGCAGGGTTACTTCAACGACCCGGAGGCGACCCGCGAGGCGGTGGATGCGCAGGGCTGGCTGCATACCGGCGACATCGGCGTGCTCGACGAGCGCGGCTACCTGCGGATTACCGACCGCCTCAAGGACATGTACATCGTTGGCGGCTTCAACTGCTATCCGGCCGAGGTCGAGCGTCTGCTCATGGAGCATCCGGCAGTGGCCCAGGCGGCGGTGGTCGGCGTACCGGACGAGCGGCTGGGGGAGGTCGGCAAGGCCTTCGTGATCCCGCGCCAGGGCACCGTGCTCGCGCCTGATGAGCTGATCGCCTGGAGTCGTGAGCGCATGGCCAACTACAAGGTGCCGCGCAGCGTCGAGGTGGTATTGGCACTGCCGATGAATGCGGCGGGCAAGGTCCTCAAAGGGGCGCTGCGCTGACAGCCTCAGCCGCCAGCGGACTGGGATTGCACGCTTGCGAGGTGGAAGCCCTGGCGCTCCATTCGCGTCAGCACGACCTGCCAGGGCCGTAGTTCAGTGGGTTCGCCGATGCGCTTGAGCGCACCGTGATCCATCGCGTACAGCCCTTGGGCATCGAAGGCGTAGCGCAGGGCCAGGTCCTTGCGCTGGGAGGCGGGGAGGATGTCGTCTACCAGGTTGTCGAGGACCAGGGGCTCGGCGTCCGGGGTTTCGTAGTAGGTCACCACCATGTGCGCCTGGTTCAGCTTCAGGGCGCGGGCGTAGGTGATGCGCAGTTTCTGCGGATCGACGCCGAGCTGCAGCAGGGTGAAGTACTTGGCCAGGGCGAAGTCCTCGCAATCACCAGCGCCCCTGGCCAGAGTTTCCACGGGGGTGGCCCAGTAGTCGCGGCGCTGCCACAGCTCGCTGTCGTCGCTGAAGCGGACTTGCCGGTTGATCTGCTGATTGACCGCCTGCAGTTGCTCTTGCTCGGACTTCCGACGGCTGCCTTCCAGGAGGTCGTGCCAGGCCTGAAGACGGTCATTGGCCGGGCCACTGCGACCGTAGCGCTTTTCCGCCTTGCGCAGCACCGGATCGACGCTCCAGGACGCCTTGGCGCTGCCGGAACCGAACAGCAGGCTGCCAGCAAAAAGCAGGAGGGCGAGGAAATGCCAGGACAGGGATACGCCGAAGCGGCGGGAGGCAGGCTTCTGCAACGGGTTGACTCTCCAGGGAAGACGGCCGGAGCCGGGTTCTACGGTGGATCAATCCGTTGAGCGAATCGCCGGCATAGAGTTATCCCTCCGCCGGTTCGGGGATGCGCAAACACTAGGATCGGTGCGCCTCGTGCTGCAAGGGGCAGGAGACGCATGGCACAGAGGTGGGCAGGGTGGGGCGGGCGGAATGGCTCTGGGATGGGCTCCGGCCGGGCTGGCCGGTTGTCGGAAAATCTTCAGAATGCTGCCCGCCGGGTGCGCAGCAATGGGTGCGCATCCGACGGGCGGTCACTTGGGGTCATTTTCCGAATTCGACCCTTTGCTTGTAGATCGGCGACTGGTACTGCGGGGTCTGCCGCCCACTGGACCGCATGTCGTCATCCTGGGTTTGTTGCCCGGCGGCGGTCGGCTGTTGCTCGACCATCCGGGTAAAGCTCTCGCTGGAATCCTCCCTCATCTGGATGATTTGCTGGTTGCGCGTCCGATAGTCGTTCAGGCGATCGCCTCCATTCTCCGCGAAGACCGGACCTGGTCCCGCTGTTACTGCGAGGGCCAGAAGCAGGCCACTGAGGGCCGTTGTGCTGAATGTCGATTTCATGATCCGTACCTCTTGTTTCCCCCTCTCGCTCCCCATCGAGTGGATTAACAGGATCGGCCATTGTTACAGGCAGCGGTGAGGGCCTGACGGATGGCAGGAAAATGGACCGACGGCTCATTGCAAGGCATTGAATGGCATGGATATTTCCGGCGTTTCTGCCCGAATGAGAAGCGTCGTTGCAGGGGGCGCTGGAGACGTGACAGGGTCGCGATGCCGGCCGCACTCCTCGCCAGCACAAAAAAACGCCCCGCCAAAAGGGCGGGGCGCCGCGTGGATTCCTCGTCCGTGAGGATTGGGGAGTCGCGGATCAAGCGTTCGGGGAGGTTTCCCCCTGTTCTTTCCAGCCGCCACCGAGGGCCTTGTACAGGTTCACTTCGCTGGCCAGTTGGTTGAGGCGGTCGCCGATCAGTTGCTGGCGGGCGCTGAACAGCTGGCGCTGGGCGTCCAGCAGGGTCAGGTAGCTGTCGACGCCGGTGCGGTAACGACGCTCAGCGAGGCGGTAGTACTCCTCGGTGGTTTTCACCAGGGAGCGCTGGGAGTCCAGTTGCTGGTGGTAGGTGGTGCGCGCGGCGAGGCCGTCTGAGACTTCCTGGAAGGCCACCTGGATGGCTTTCTCGTACTGCGCTACCTGAATGTCCTTCTGCAGCTCGGTGTAATCGAGGTTCGCCTTCAGTCGGCCAGCAGTGAAGATCGGCAGGCTGATGCTCGGCTGGAACAGCCAACTGCCGGAGCCTGCGTCGAACAGCCCGGAGAGCTCATTGCTCATGCTGCCGGCGTTGGCGGTCAGGCTGACGCTGGGGAAGAAGGCCGCGCGTGCCGCGCCGATATTGGCGTTGGCCGATTTGAGCAGGTGCTCGGCCTGGAGCACGTCGGGGCGGCGTTGCAGCAGGTCGGACGGCAGGCCCGGCGGCACTTCGGCCAGCAGGTCGGCGTCCAGCGCCAGGCCCTTGGGCAGGTCCCCCGGCAGGCCGGTACCCACCAGTTGCGTCAGGGCGTTGCGGTCCTGGGCCACGAGGCGGGTGTACTGCGCCAGGCTGACCTGGGCGCTTTCCACGGCGGTGCGCGCCTGGCTCAGGGCCAGGGCATCGGCGACGCCCACGTCGAAGCTGCGCTTGGTGAGGGCGTAGCTTTCCTGGTAGGTCTTCAGGGTGTTCTGGGTCAGCTGCAGCAGGGCCTGGTCGGCCTGCCAGTCCAGGTACGCGGTGGCCACCGAGGCCACCAGGCTGATCTGGGTGCTGCGGCGCGCTTGTTCGGTGGCGAAATACTGTTCCAGGGCCTGTTCGTCGAGGCTGCGCAGGCGGCCGAAGAAGTCCAGCTCCCAGGCGTTGGTGCCGAGGGTGGCGCTGTACTGGCTGCTGGTGTCGGCCTGGCCGCTCTGGCTCATGATGCCCGGCGTGCGCTGGCGGGTAGCGCCGCCGTCGGCCGAGATAGTGGGGAACAGCTCGGAGCGCTGGATGCGGTGGAGCGCGCGGTAGGCCTCGACGTTCAGCGCAGCGGTGCGCAGGTCACGGTTGTTGTCCAGGGCGAGTTGCACCAGTTGGCGCAGTGCCGGGTCCTGGAAGAATTCCTGCCAGTCGAGGTCTGCGGCGGTGGTGTTCACCTGGGCTGCGCCCTGGCTGTACGCCTCGCCCTCGGGCCAGGCGTTTTCCACCGGCGCTTCCGGGCGCTGGTAGTCGGGGATCATGGAGCAGCCACCGAGCAGGGTCGCGGCGATGGCCAGGGAAATCAGGGAACGCCTCACTGCAGGGCCTCCTTCTTGATCGCGGCCTTGCTCGCCTTGTCCTTGAACAGCGAGCAGACCAGCACGTAGAACAGCGGCACCCAGAAGATGGCCAGGACGGTGGCGGTGAGCATGCCGCCGATCACGCCGGTACCGATGGCGTGCTGGCTGCCGGAGCCGGCACCGTTGGAGATGGCCAGGGGCACCACGCCGAGGATGAACGCCAGCGAGGTCATGACGATTGGGCGCAGGCGCATGCGGCAGGCTTCCACGGCGGCGTCGAACAGGCTCTTGCCCTGCTCGTGCAGCTCCTTGGCGAACTCGACGATGAGGATCGCGTTCTTCGCCGAGAGGCCGATGGTGGTGAGCAGGCCGACCTGGAAGAACACGTCGTTGGACAGGCCGCGCAGGCTGGTGAACATCAGTGCGCCGATCACACCCAGCGGCACGACCAGCATCACCGAGAACGGGATCGACCAGCTCTCGTAGAGCGCCGCCAGGCAGAGGAACACCACCAGCAGCGACAGCGCATAGAGGGCCGGGGCCTGGGAGCCGGACAGGCGTTCCTCGTAGGAGAGGCCGGTCCAGGAGTAGCCGACGCCAGCCGGCAACTGCTTGGCGATTTCCTCCACCGCGGCCATGGCTTCACCCGAGCTGTGGCCCGGAGCCGCCTCGCCGAGGATTTCCACCGCCGGCACGCCGTTGTAGCGGGCCAGTTTGGGCGCGCCGTAGGTCCATTCGCCGCTGGCGAAGGCGCTGAACGGCACCATCTGGCCCTGGTCGTTGCGCACGTACCATTTGCCGAGGTCGTCCGGGTTCATCCGCGCTTCGGGTTCACCTTGCAGGTAGACCTTCTTCACCCGGCCACGGTCGATGAAGTCGTTGACGTAGCTGGCGCCCCAGGCGATGGAGACGGTGTTGTTGATGTCGGCGAGGGAGATGCCGTGGGCACGGGCCTTCTCGTCGTCGATCAGCAGCTGGTACTGGGGCTCGTCGCGCAGGCCGTTGGCACGCACGCGGTTGAGCACCGGGTTCTTCGCCGCCAGTTCGAGGAATTGGTCGCGGGCGGCGTTCAGCGCTTCGTGGCCGACGCCGGCGCGGTCCTGCAGGAACAGGTTGAAGCCGGTGGCGTTACCCAGCTCCATCACCGCCGGCGGGGCGAAGGCGAAGACCATCGCATCGCGGAAGCTGAAGAAGTGCTGCTGCGCACGCTGGGCCAGATCGAACACGCTCTGTCCTTGGGCAGTACGCTCTTCCCACGGCTTGAGCATGATGAAGGCCATACCCGAGCTCTGGCCGCGGCCGGCGAAGTTGAAGCCGGTCACGGTGAACACGGATTTCACCGTGTCCTTTTCCTGGTCGAGCAGGTATTCGCGCATCTGGTCCACGACCACCTGGGTACGCTCCGCGCTGGCGCCGGACGGGGTCTGCACCTGGGCGAAGAGCACGCCCTGGTCTTCCTCGGGGAGGAACGCGGTGGGGATGCGGGTGAACAGCCAGCCCATGGCGACGACGATCAGCAGGTACAGGGCGAGGTAGGGCACCTTCCGTTTGAGTACGCCGCGCACGCCGCGCTCGTAGCTCTGCACGCTGCGGTCGAAGGTGCGGTTGAACCAGCCGAAGAAGCCGCGTTTCTCGTGGTGCCCCTTGGCGATGGGCTTGAGCAGGGTGGCGCACAGGGCCGGGGTGAAGATCAGCGCCACTAGCACCGACAGCGCCATGGCCGAGACGATGGTGATGGAGAACTGCTTGTAGATCACGCCCGTGGAGCCGCCGAAGAAGGCCATCGGCAGGAATACCGCCGAGAGCACCAGGGCGATGCCCACCAGCGCGCCCTGGATCTGGCCCATGGACTTGCGGGTGGCTTCCAGCGGCGACAGGCCTTCCTCGGCCATTACCCGCTCGACGTTTTCCACGACCACGATGGCGTCGTCCACCAACAGGCCGATGGCCAGCACCATGGCGAACATGGTCAGGGTGTTGATGGTGAAGCCGAACATCGCCAGCACGCCGAAGGTGCCCAGCAGTACCACGGGTACGGCCAGGGTCGGGATGATGGTAGCGCGGAAGTTCTGCAGGAACAGGTACATCACCAGGAACACCAGGACGATGGCTTCGCCCAGGGTGTGGATCACGCCTTCGATGGAGGCGGAAACCACCGGCGTGGTGTCATAGGGGAAGACCACTTTCATGCCGGCGGGCATGAAGGGTTCCAGCTCGGCGATGGTGGCGCGGATCGCCTTGGCGGTATCCAGGGCGTTGGCACCGGTGGCCAGCTTGATCGCCATGCCGGAGGCCGGCTTGCCGTTGAACTGGGCGCTGATGCTGTAGTTCTCGCCGCCCAGTTCGATCTTCGCCACGTCGCGCAGGCGTACCTGGGAGCCGTCGCGGTTCACCTTCAACAGGATGGCGCCGAACTGTTCGGGGGTCTGCAGGCGGGTCTTGCCGATGATGGTGGCGTTGAGCTGGGTGCCGGGAGAGGCGGGCAGGCCGCCGAGCTGGCCGGAGGAAATCTGCACGTTCTGCGCCTGGATCGCGGTCTTCACGTCCACCGGTGTCAGCTGGTAGTTGTTCAGCCGCGCCGGGTCCAGCCAGATGCGCATGGCGTACTGGGCGCCGAATACCTGGAAGTCGCCCACACCCTTGGTCCGCGAGATCGGGTCCTGGATGTTGGAGACGATGTAGTTGGCCAGGTCGTTCTTGTCCATGCTGCCGTCTTCGGAGACGACGCCGATGACCAGCAGGAAGTTCTTCACTGCCTTGGTCACGCGGATGCCCTGCTGCTGCACTTCCTGCGGCAGCAGCGGGGTAGCCAGCTGGAGCTTGTTCTGCACCTGCACCTGGGCGATGTCAGGGTTGGTGCCCTGTTCGAAGGTGGCGGTGATGGTCATGCTGCCGTCGGAGTTGCTCTCCGAGGAGATGTAGCGCAGGCCGTCGATGCCATTGAGCTGCTGCTCGATGATCTGCACCACGGTGTCCTGCACCGTCTGCGCCGAGGCACCGGGGTAGCTCACCTGGATGCCCACTGCCGGCGCGGCGATGCTGGGGTACTGGTTGATCGGCAACTTGAGGATGGACAGGCCGCCGGCGAGCATGATCACCAGCGCGATCACCCAGGCGAAGATCGGGCGATCGATGAAGAATCTCGACATCTATGGGCTCCTCAGTGGCTCTTGGCCAGGTTGTCACCCGCAGGTTGCTGGGCTGCCACGTTGGTCGCCGGTGCGGCGTCCACTTCCACGCCCGGCCGCACGAACTGCAGGCCTTCGGTGATCAGGCGGTCGCCGGGGTTGAGGCCTTCGCTGACCAGCCAGCGGTCGCCAACGGTGCGTTCGGCCTTCAGGTGGCGCAGTTCGACCTTGTTCTCGGCATTCACCACCAGGGCGGTGGCCTGGCCCTTGAGGTCGCGGGTCACGCCTTGCTGCGGTGCGAGGATGGCTTCCTGCTTCACCGCCGAGCCCAGGCGGGCATGGACGAACATGCCCGGCAGCAGGGTGTGCTCCGGGTTCGGGAAGACCGCGCGCACGGTCACCGAGCCGGTGCCTTCGTCCACCGAGACTTCGGAGAACTCCAGGCTGCCCTTGTGCGGGTACTCGCTGCCGTCTTCCAGCAGCAGGGACACCCTGGCACCGCTGGCGCCGGCCTTTTCCAGCTGGCCCTCGGCCATTTCCCGGCGCAGACGCAGCAGGTCCTTGGTGGACTGGGTGACGTCAACATAGATCGGGTCGAGCTGCTGGATGGTGGCCATGGCCAGGGTCTGGCCGTTGCTCACCAGAGCACCTTCGGTGACCGCAGAGCGACCGACGCGGCCGGAGATCGGCGCCAGCACCTTGGTGTAGCGCAGGTCGATGCTGGCCTTCTCCAGTGCGGCCTCGGCCTGCAGGCGGGCGGCCTGGGACTCGTCATAGGCCTGCTTGCTCACCGCTTGGTCGCTGACCAGGTCCTTGTAGCGCTCCGCCAGGGACTTGGCCGAAGCCAGGCTGGCCTGGGCGCTCTTATAGGTGGCGGTGTAGACGGACGGATCGATCTGGTAGAGCTGCTGGCCGGCCTTGACCTCGCTGCCCTCGGTGAACAGGCGCTTCTGGATGATGCCGTCGACTTGCGGACGCACTTCGGCAATGCGGAACGCCGCGGTGCGGCCGGGTAGTTCGGTGGTCAGGGTGAAACTCTGGGGCTGGAGGGTCACGACACCGACCTTGGGCGTCTGGGCGGGCGGCGGAGCCGAGGCTTCCTGGCAGCCGGTCAGGGCGAGCGTGGCCAGAGCGATGGCGGAAACCAAGGCGGCAAAGGCTGGCTTCATGGGCATCTGAAGGGACCTCATTTTTTGGGGGACAGCTTTCTGGCTGAAAGCTGAGCGCAGGGCAGGTTCTGGATTCTTGCGAAGGTGTACGAATATACTTACATGCGTGAATGTTTGTAAATTGAATCTTCTGTTGCCGATGTCAGAATTTATTACGGTGCAGAGACGATTTTTCCTTTAAGAGCAAGCAGATAGGTCCCAGCCGCGAATGGCCAGACGTACCAAAGAGGAAGCCGAAGAAACCCGCGTGCAGATACTCGACGCCACTGAACGGGTATTTCACGAGAAGGGTGTTTCCCGTGCCTCGCTGGCGGAAATTGCGGCTGCCGCCGGGGTCAGCCGTGGCGCCATCTACTGGCATTTCGAGAACAAGAACGACCTGTTCCAGGCCATGCTCGAACGCATCCACACGCCACTGGAGGAGCTGGCCCGCGCCAGCGAGAGCGCGGACGAGCCCGATCCGCTCGGGCGTATGCGCCAGTTGATGGTGCGCCTGCTCCGGCGCGTGGAGCTGGACCCGCAGAGCCGGCGTATCCACGAAATTCTCCGGCACAAGGTGGAATACACCGAGGAACTGGGCGACCTGCGCCAGCAGATGGAAGACCAGAGCGTCGAGTGCGACCAGCGTATCGCCAAGGCCCTGCTCAATGCGGTGAGCCGTGGTCAGCTACCCGCCGACCTGGATTGCCGCCGCGCCGCCATCAGCGTGCACGCCTACCTGGAGGGCATCCAGACCAACTGGCTGCTGGTGCCGGCCAGCTACTCCCTGGCCGAGGAAGCCGAAAACCTGGTGAACAGCCTGATGGACATGCTCAAGTCCAGCCCGGCGCTGCGGGCCACGAGCGCCTGAGTTCGCGCTGGTCGCCGGCGGTCCGCTCCCGATCGGCGACTGCTTCTGCTCCTTGCGTCCGCCCACCCGGACGCGTAAGAATCCGAGCCAGTCTGGAATGCTGGCAAAATGCCCTGCCGGATTGCCATCCCACCTGTCGCCCGCAATGGACCCCAGCGGCGGCCATCATCGGTGAGTCATATGCAGTGCATACAAACGAAGTACAGCGGAGATCTGTCCTTTACCCCAAGGCCTGACCGGGTCTGGATATATGCGCTATCTCCTGTTCCAGAATCATCTTGCTGCCAAGCGTCAGGAAGTTGACGCCTATTCTGGCGAGAAAACGGCGCATATCGGAAGCCCGCAAGGCTGCCAGATTGGGAGAATGGCCCGTGCCAGAGCTTCTGGAACGGGTTTTCTTCGATAGCGCGGATGCCTATCGAGACGCCCCCTGTCGCGTTGGTCGGGCTATGTTCCTCAACCGTCTGCTAGCACGGGATTCCGGCTGGCGCACGAGAGCACCCTTGGCTAAGCCTGTTGAGAGGTCGCCGCGGGGGCTGGTGCCGAAACGCTCTGCGGATTCAACGATAAGAATGGTCAAGTACGACCCAATCCAACCCTCTGCCGATGGAGCGTCGACGAGATGAAGAATTTCTCGCAGCCCCGTACCGAGTTGTCCGAAGCCCTGAGTCGCCTCCGTCACACCTTCTATGTGGTGGGGGGCTTCAGCGGCATCATCAACCTGATGATGCTCGCGCCCGCCCTCTACATGCTGCAGGTATACGATCGCGTGCTGGCAAGCAGCAACGTCACCACCCTGGCGATGCTGACGGTACTGATGCTCGGGTTGTACGTGCTCATGTCGCTGCTGGAGGTGGTGCGTTCGACTGTGCTGATCCGCCTTGGCAACCGGCTGGACATGAGCCTGAACAAGCGGATCTTCAACGCCTCGTTCGAGCGCAACCTGCGCCGCGCCGGTGGCAACCCGGCCCAGGCGCTGCAGGACCTGTCCATGGTTCGCCAGTTCCTTACCGGCAACGGCCTGTTCGCCTTCTTCGATGCGCCCTGGACGCCCATCTACCTGCTGGTGATCTTCCTCGTGCACCCGTTGCTGGGCGTCATCACCCTGGTCGGTTCGGCGATCCTCTTCTTCCTGGCCCTGCTCACCGAAGTGGTGACCCGCGGCCCGTTGATGGAGGCCAACCAGGCGGCCATGGCCTCCGGTTCCTTCGCCAACAACAACCTTCGCAATACCGAAGTGATCGAAGCGATGGGCATGCTGCCGGCGATTCGCGAGCGCTGGTTCGGCAGCCACCAGCGCATTCTGGAGAAGCAGACCCAGGCCTCTGACCGCGCCGCCTACATCAACGGCGCCAGCCGCTTCGTGCGGATCACCCTGCAATCGGTGATCCTCGGCGCTGGCGCACTGCTGGCGATCAAGGGTGAGATCACCGCGGGGATGATGATCGCCAGTTCCATCCTCAGTGGCCGCGCCATGGCGCCTGTGGAACAGGCCATCGGTGTCTGGAAGCAGTTGCTCGCGGCCCGCGGCTCCTGGGAACGGCTGTCCAAGCTGCTGCAGGACTTCCCGGCGCGCAACACCGCCATGGCCCTGCCCAAGCCCCAGGGCGCGCTGTCGGTGGAACAGGCCATGACCGCCGCGCCCGGTGGAATCGTCACCATCCTGCGCGGGATCAACTTCAGTCTCTCGCCCGGTGAAGCCCTCGGCATCATCGGTCCGTCGGCCTCCGGCAAGTCCACCCTGGCGCGCCTGCTGGTGGGCGTGTGGCCGGCGCAAGCGGGCAAGGTGCGCCTGGACGGTGCCGACATCTTCCAGTGGAACAAGGAGGAACTCGGTCCCTGGATCGGTTACCTGCCGCAGGACGTGGAACTGTTCGAAGGCACCATTGCCGACAACATCGCCCGCTTCGGCGAGATGAATAGCGAGGAGGTGATCCTCGCCGCCAGGCGTGCCGGGGTGCACGACATGATCCTGCGCTTCGAGAAGGGCTACGACACGCCGCTCGGTGTGGATGGCAGCCCGCTGTCGGGCGGCCAGAAGCAACGCATTGCCCTGGCTCGGGCCATCTATGGCGACCCCTCGATGATCGTGCTCGATGAGCCCAACGCCAACCTCGACGACTTGGGTGAAGCGGCGCTGGTGGAAGCGATCCTCGACCTGAAGAAACGCGGCAAGACGCTGGTCCTGATTTCCCATCGTCCCAGCGTGCTCAGCACGGTGGACAAGGTCCTGCTGATGCGTGACGGCGGCGTGCAGTTGTTTGGTCCTCGTGAAGAGGTCTTCGCAGCATTGCGCCAGGCGAGCGTCATGCCCTCCGTGGGCACGCCGAACCTGGCATCGATGCGGGCCAAGGAGTAATCGATCATGCAAGCGGCAAGCGAAAGCAAGGCCCTGGTAAGGGTCGAACAACCGACGGTGGTGGACCTGGATGACACCCGCCCGGCCCGCTGGGGCGTGTGGATGGTGCTGGCCGGATTTGGCGGCTTCCTGGCCTGGGCCATGTGGGCTCCGCTGGACGCTGGCGTGGTGGCCAACGCCACGGTCAACGTCACCAATGCCCGCAAGACGGTGCAGCACCTCACCGGTGGCGAGGTGGACGCCATCCTGGTGCGCGAAGGCGACAAGGTGCGCGCCGGCCAGGAACTGGTGCGCCTGGACCCGACCCAGGCGATCGCCGAGCAGGGCGCCCTGAGTTCGCAATACATCGTCGCCAAGACCGTGGAAGACCGCCTGATGGCCGAACGCGATGGCGCCGATACCGTCACCTTTACCCCGGAACTGCTGGAACGCTTCGGCGGCGACCCACGGCTGCAGGAGGCCATCGCCCTGCAGCAGCGGCTGTTCCACACCCGGCGCAAGGCCCTGATGGGGGAGATCAGCATCCTGCATGAGAATCTCAATGGCGCCGAGGAACAGCTCAAGGGCCTGCGCCAGGTGCAGGCCACCCGTTCCAGCCAGTCGAAACTCCTGGGCGAGGAACTCGACGGTGTGCGCAGCCTGGCGGCGGAAGGCTATATCCCGCGCAACCGCATGCTGGAGCTGGAGCGCAACGCCTCGGAACTGAACGGTTCCATGGCGCAGAACATCGCGGACATCGGACGCACCCGGAACCAGATCGCCGAACTCAAGCTGCGCATTCTCCAGCGTGAGCAGGACTTCCAGAAGGAAGTGGAATCCCAGCTCACCGATATCCAGAAGGAGGCGACCTCCCTGGCCGAGCGCCTGCGTTCGGTGGACTACCAGGTGGAAAATACCGTGATCCGTTCGCCCATCGACGGCATCGTCCTCGGCCTGACCATCACCACGGTCGGCGGCGTTATCCAGCCCGGCGCGCGGCTCATGGACGTGGTGCCGGACAGCGAGCCCCTGCAGGTGGACGCCCAGGTGCCGGTACAGGCCATCGACAAGATGGTCCCGGGCCTGTCGGTGGATATCACCTTCCCGGCCTTCAACCATGCGCAGACGCCGAACATTCCCGGACGGGTGCTGACGGTCGCCGCCGACCGGCTGGTGGACGAAGCCAGCAAACAGCCCTATTACTTGACCCAGGTGGAAGTGACCGAAGAAGGCATGAAGATGCTCGGGCCGAACAACATCCGGGCAGGCATGCCGGCCACCGTAACCATCAAGACCGGTGAGCGCAGCCTGATGAGCTACTTGATGAAACCGCTGCTGGGCCGTGTCGGTAACGCATTCAAGGAGCAGTGAAATGAGAGCCCGGATGGCCATAGCCGGTTTTCTCGGAGCTGTCGCCCTGCCCGCGACAGCCATGGATCTGACTGAAGCCTGGAACGTCTACCAGAACCAGGGACCGACCTATCTGGCTTCGGTGCACGAGCGCCAGGCCGGCCAGGAATTCAAGGAGCTGGGCAAGGCTGGCCTGCTGCCGAACATCAACGCCACCGCCTACTGGAAACGGGTGGATGGCACCAGCGAACAGGACGACTTTCGCGGCCGCTCCGTGGAGAGCGACCTGGAGTACGACTCAAAGGGGGCGGTGGTGGAGTTGCGCCAACCCCTGTTCAACAAGCAGAGGATGGCCGAGTACCGCCAGGGCAATCAGCGCACCCTGTTCAGTGACGCGGTGTTCGACGCCAAGACCCAGGAATCGGCGGTGAGCCTGGCCAGCCGTTATTTCTCGGTGCTGCTGGCGCTGGAAACCATCGACCTGGCCAAGGTGAAGCTGAAGAACCTGGAGCAACAGGTGATGGCCGCCAAGCGGCGCTTCCAGCTGGGCGACGGTACCGTGATCGATGTCGACCAGGCCTCCGCCCGGCGTGACCTGGCCCAGGCCGAGCTGATCGAGGCCGAGGACAGCCTGCTGGTGGCGCGGCGCCTGTTGCAGGAATTGCTCGGCGTACTGCCCGATGAAATGTCCACCTTGCGCACCGAGTTCCCCACGCCGCCGCTGGAGCCGCCAACCCTGCAGGACTGGATCAGCGACGCGCGGGCCAACAACCCGACCATCATCGCTCGCAGCCGCAGCCTGGACATCGCCGACGAAGAGGTGAACCGGGCCAGGGCCGGGCACTGGCCGACCCTGGATTTCGTCGCCGCCTACAACGACTCGGAAAGCGATTCGGTCTCCACCCAGAACCAGACGAACAAGTACGGCTCGGTGGGGGTGGAATTTCGCATGCCGATCTTCACCGGCGGCGCCACCAACGCCCAGGTGCGCCAGGCGAGCGCCAACCGGGAACTGGCCAATGACCAGCTGAACTCCAGCCGTGAGGAAGTGCTGTCAGGCACCACCCGCGAGTTTCGCGGTGTACAGAGCGGCGAACAGCGGGTGAGGGCGCTGGAGAAGGCAGTGGTATCCAGCGAGCGCGCCCAGGATTCGGCCCGCAAAGGTTTCCAGGCCGGCACCAGTACCAACCTGGATATTCTCAATGCCGAGGAACAAGCCTTCATCGCCCGCCGCGACCTGCTGGAGGCCAAGCTGCGCTACCTGCTGTCGCGCCTACGGCTTGCGGCTGCCGTGGGGTCGTTGGGGGAGGACGACATCCAGCATGCGAATGAATACCTGGGGCCGTCGCTTTCGATGCATCCGTGATCCCGCCGGAGGGGCGGAACTGCGTCCCGCTTGGCGATTGAAATCGCCCCTACAGGGGATGTGCCCAGGCAGGGCCTGACAGGCGCGAGTCACCCCTCTACCTCCGGGAGAGGGGCCGGGGGTGAGGGTGGTTCACCGCGCCGCACTTACCCCTTCTAGCGTCGCAAACGAGGTGTCCTTGGCCGTCAGCAGGAAGTCGCGCATGAACGGCGCGTCCAGCATGTCGGCGCGGATCGCCGCGTAGAGCGTGCAATACAACCCTTTCTCCCCCAGGCGCTTGGCAGTGACGTAGCCCCGCGAGCTGTATTCGTGCAGCGCCCAGTTGGGCAGGCAGCAGACCCCGCGGCCGCTGGCCACCAGCTGCATCATCATCACCGTGAGTTCCGAGGTGCGTACCTGGGCCGGTTCCACGTCGGCGGGTTCGAGGAAGCGGGTGAAGACGTCCAGGCGGTCGCGTTCCACCGGATAGGTAATCAGGGTCAGGCTGGCCAGGTCTTCGGGCACGATGAAGGGTTTGTTCGCCAGGGCGTGCTGGTTGTCCACCGCCAGCAGTGCCTCGTAGGTGAACAGCGGTACGTAGGTGATCCCGGCCAGGTCCACCGGGTCGGCGGTTACCACCAGGTCCAGGTCACCACGGGCCAGGGCCGGCAGGGGGGCGAAGGAGAAGCCCGAAGCCAGGTCCAGTTCCACCTCCGGCCAGGCGTCACGGAACTGGTCGATGGTGGGCATCAGCCACTGGAAGCAGCTATGGCACTCGATGGCCATGTGCAGCCGGCCGGCGGTGCCGCCGGCCAGGCGCGCCAGGTCGCGCTCGGCGCTGCGCAGTTGCGGCAGGAGGCTGTCGGCCAGTTGCAGCAGGCGCAGGCCGGCGCTGGTGAAACGCACGGGCTTGGTCTTGCGCACGAACAGCTGCATGCCGAGGCGTTCTTCCAGTTCCTTGAACTGGTGGGACAGGGCCGATTGGGTCAGGTGCAGGCGTTCGGCCGCTTCCACCAGGCTGTCGGCTTCGCGCAGGGCGTGCAGGGTCTTGAGATGACGCAGCTCGAGCATGGCGGCCCTCCATGAACAAAATTTGAGATCAACGCGAATTTGTTGAGTTTGTCTCAAGTGGTAGGGACTGTCGACAATCGCTCCATCATTTGTATGGAGATTTTCAACATGGCCCTGTCCCATTCCCTCGGCTTCCCGCGCATCGGCCGCGACCGTGAACTGAAGAAGGCACTGGAAGCCTTCTGGAAGGGCGAGCTGGATGAAGCCGGTCTGCGTGCGGTCGGCCGCCAATTGCGTGCCGAGCATTGGCAACTGCAGAAGGAGGCGGGCATCGACCTGCTGCCGGTAGGCGATTTCGCCTGGTACGACCAGGTGCTGACCCATTCCCTCACGTTCGGCGTCATCCCCGAGCGCTTCCGTCCCCACGATGGCAAGCCGAGCCTCCAGACCCTGTTCGCCATGGCCCGTGGCGTCAGCAAGGGCTGCTGCGGCGGCGCCCATGCCCAGGAAATGACGAAGTGGTTCGACACCAACTACCACTACCTCGTCCCCGAATTCACCGCTGACCAGCAGTTCGCTCTGAGCTGGGAGCAGCTGTTCGAGGAAGTGGATGAGGCCCGCGCCCTTGGCCACAACGTCAAGCCGGTGCTGATCGGTCCGCTGACCTACCTCTGGCTGGGCAAGGCCAAGGGCGGCGACTTCGACAGGCTCGACCTGCTGGAGCAGCTGCTGCCGGTGTATGGCGAGATTTTCCAGCGCCTGGCCGCCCAGGGGGTGGAGTGGGTGCAGATCGACGAACCGATCCTGGTGCTGGACCTGCCCCAGGACTGGAAGAACGCCTTCGAACGCGCCTACAACCTGTTGCAGAAAGAACCGCTGAAGAAGCTGATCGCCACCTATTTCGGCGGCCTGGAAGACAACCTCGGCCTGGCTGCCAGCCTGCCGCTGGATGGCCTGCACATCGACCTGGTGCGCGCGCCCGAGCAGTTCCCGACCATCCTCGACCGCCTGCCGGCCTACAAGGTGCTGTCCCTTGGCGTGGTGAACGGCCGCAACGTCTGGCGCTGCGACCTGGAAAAGGCCCTCGACGTGCTGCGCCATGCCCACGAGCGCTTGGGCGAGCGCCTCTGGGTCGCACCGTCCTGCTCGCTGCTGCACAGCCCGGTGGACCTGGCGCGGGAAGACAAGCTGGATGCCGAGCTGAAGAGTTGGCTGGCCTTCGCCGTGCAGAAATGCGAGGAAGTGGCCGTGCTGTCCCGCGCCCTGAACGAACCCGAAGCGCCGGCCGTGCTAGACGCCCTGGCCGCCAGCTGTGCGGTGCAGGCCAGTCGCGCCGCCTCGCCGCGCATCCACAAGGCAGAGGTGCAGGCCCGTGTTGCCGCGCTGAAGCCGGAAGACAGCCAGCGTGCGTCGCCCTTCGCCGTGCGTATCGACAAGCAGCGTGAGCGCCTGTATCTGCCGGCCTTCCCCACCACCACCATCGGCTCCTTCCCGCAGACGTCGGCCATCCGCCTGGCGCGGCAGGCCTTCAGGCAAGGCAAGCTGTCGGCGGCCGAGTACACCGAGGCCATGCACAGCGAAATCCGTCATGCGGTGGAGGTGCAGGAACAACTGGGCCTCGATGTGCTGGTGCATGGCGAGGCCGAGCGCAACGACATGGTGGAGTACTTCGCCGAGCAGCTGGACGGCTATGCCTTCACCCGTTTCGGCTGGGTGCAGAGCTACGGTTCCCGTTGCGTGAAACCGGCGGTGATCGTTGGCGACCTGAGCCGTCCGCAGGCGATGACCGTGGAGTGGATCCGCTACGCCCAGGGCCTGACCGCCAAGTGGATGAAGGGCATGCTGACTGGGCCGGTGACCATGTTGATGTGGTCATTCCCGCGTGAGGACGTATCTCGCGAGGTGCAGGCACGCCAATTGGCGTTGGCCATCCGTGACGAAGTGGTGGACCTGGAGGAAGCCGGCATCCGCATCGTGCAGATCGACGAGGCGGCCTTCCGCGAGGGCCTGCCGCTGCGCCGGGCCGATTGGCAGCATTATCTGGACTGGGCTACCGAAGCCTTCCGCCTGACCGCCAGCGGCGTGCGCGACGAGACGCAGATCCACACCCACATGTGCTACAGCGAGTTCAACGATGTGATCGAGTCCATCGCCGCCATGGACGCCGACGTCATCACCATCGAGACCTCGCGCTCGGACATGGAACTGCTGGATGCCTTCGAGGCCTTCGCCTATCCGAATGAGATCGGTCCGGGCGTCTACGACATCCACTCACCGCGCGTGCCGGACAGCACCGAGATGGCCGCGCTGCTGCGCAAGGCCGCCGCACGCATTCCCGCCAAGCGCCTGTGGGTCAATCCCGATTGCGGCCTGAAGACCCGCGCCTGGCCGGAAACCGAAGCGGCGCTGGTGAACATGGTGGCGGCGGCCCGGCAGTTGCGCGCGGAGTTCAACTGCCGTTGAGTGGCTTGGTCAGTTGGCCCGAAATGCCGTCTTACGTCTAACATAGGCTTGAGCTAGGATCAGTGACTGGTCGTCATGGATGAAGACTTGCCAGGCCATGGATAGCTGCACAATCGGGATTTTTTGTACTGCCCAGTCATGATGGTTGGGCGGTTCCCCTTGGGGCCCCAGGCCCGCCTCCCGTTGCAAGCCCCTTTCCTGCATTCTCCAGCCCTCGGCCACTAGTTCCGGGACTGGAGCCACTTTCCCGGATTCCACAGCTGCGCGGTTGCGTTGGTTGGCTCATTCATATAGATGATGTCAAAGAGATGGCCTTCGGCTTTAATAGTCGTCGTTCCTGGTGGGCCCTGGTCGACTCGCCTACGCGGGAATTCGATTCGACATCCGTTGATTGATTCGGCGGGCAGCACGCAACGAAAAGGAGCTTTCGCAAATGGCAAATTTGGTCGGTGGACTGGGCGGTACTGCAGGGTTCGGAGAAAACCAGGTTGCACGAAATGACGATGGCTATTCTTCGAGCATCGATATCACTTCGATCTTCGGAGCCGCCGGGATTAATTTCTTCGGCACCAACTACACCAGTCTCTATGTAAACACCAACGGCAACATCACGTTCGGATCCGGGCAGTCCACCTACACGCCTTATGGCATGCAGAGTTCGACGCGGGCCATGATCGCGCCGTTCTTCGCGGACGTGGATACCCGTGGCGGCGCTACTACGGTAACTCCGGGGGGCACTTCCAAGGGCACCAACCTTGTCCACTACGACCTGGATCCAACCGGCAACGGCGTGCTGACCGTTACCTGGGACGATGTGGGTTACTACAGCTCGAGAATTGACAAGCTCAATGCCTTCCAGCTTCAGTTGGTCGGTACAGGCAACGGCAACTTCGATGTGATCTTCCGCTACGAAAACATCAACTGGACCACCGGCAGCGCCAGTGGTGGCGTCGATGGTTTGGGCGGAACCGTGGCGCGTGCCGGCTACTCCACGGGGGACGGGACGTCCTGGTACGAGTTGTCCCAGTCCGGCAACCAGTCGTCGATTCTTGACCTGGAAACCACGCCAGGCAACACCGGTCTTGCAGGCTACTACCGCTTCAGCGTGGTCAGCGGCACCGCCGGCAACGACAACATGCTCGGGACGGCGGGCAATGACTCCCTGTACGGCTCCACTGGCAACGACATCATTCGTGGCCTGGGCGGTAACGATTTCCTCTATGGCAGTGGCGGTACCGACAGCCTCTACGGTGGAACGGGTGATGACACCTACATCATCGATGCCGCAGACGTGCTGTACGAGTTGGCGAACGAAGGCGTTGACACCGTCCAGGTTGGGTTCAGCTATACCCTGGTCAATAATTTCGAAAACCTGGTACTGACGGGTGTCAGCAGCATCAACGCAACCGGTAATGAGGGCAACAATACCTTCTACGGCAACTCCGGGAGCAACATTTTCAATGGCGCAGGTGGATACGATCTCGTTTCCTACGAGTTCTCTTCCTACGGCGTCACCGTCGACTTGTCCCTGAGTACTTCCCAGTACACCGGGCACGGCAGCGACACGTTTACCTCGATCGAAGGCGTCATCGGGACCGACCATGACGACACCCTTGCTGGTAACGCGCTGGCCAACACACTGATCGGTGGAGAGGGCGACGACCAACTCAACGGTTGGGCGGGTAACGATACGCTCAATGGCGGTGGTGGCGTCGACCAGATGGTTGGCGGCGACGGTTCCGACGTCTACTACGTGGACAGCGCCAGCGACGTGGTCCAGGAAACCAACGCAGTGCTGGCCAGCGGTGGCAGCGACACCGTGTACAGCTCCCTGTCGGCCTACACCC
>NZ_JACXBU010000006.1 GCF_014700075.1 Pseudomonas sp. JM0905a
GCTGCGGGTGGCCAGCTCACCCATGCGGGTCAGCAGGTAATGCGCGCGGTCTTCGCCTTCTTTGTCGAGTACGGACTCCAGGGAATCCAGCCATTCCTGGGTTTCGACGGGATCGAGGTCTTGCATGGCTTGCTCCAGGGCGGAAAGGCTTCCAGAATCGGATGCCAGTGGTCACGGCCGGCCTTGTGGGGCGGTCGCGGCGAAATTCTTGTTACCGGGGGTAGAACCGGGCTCGTGTAGTTTTACTACAAATCGACGAAGGTTTCAGCACTCTGGATACAATCTTTCGTAGTAAAACTACAGACTGCGCGGCACAGTCGGCTGAAAGCCCCGAGTTAGAGCTGTTCCGCCACCGCTGCGCCAGCTACGGGCCCAGCCTCGGCCCGCAGCCCAGAAAGGATAGACCATGAGCCTGCCGTCGCTGGCCGCCCTGCCGGCCAACCTACAGTCCAGCGCCGATCGGGCGCTGTCTGCCTTCCGCACTTCCCTCTCCGAACAGACTCACGACTTCGCCAGCTGGTCCGACGAACGGCTGCAGGCGTTCGGTCGTGTCACTGCCGCCAGTGACTTCGTCTCCGAGCAAGCCCAGCGTGATCCGGCGATGCTGCTGGCGCTGGCCGCTTCAGGCGAGCTGGAGCGGCCACTGGCGCCCGGTGAATTGCGTGCCCAGATTGCGCAGTTGCTGAACGACTGCACGGAAGAGGATGACCTCGGCCGCCGCCTGCGCCGCTATCGCAACCGCCAGCAGTTGCGCATCATCTGGCGCGACCTGACCCGCCAGGCCGATCTCGCGGAAACCTGCCGCGACCTTTCCGATCTGGCTGATGCCTGCATCGACCTCGCCTACCACTGGCTCTATAGCCGCCATTGCGCCCAGTTCGGCACCCCCATCGGCCATCGTTCCGGCCAGCCCCAGCATCTGGTAGTGCTGGGCATGGGCAAGCTGGGCGCCCATGAATTGAACCTGTCCTCGGACATCGACCTGATCTTCGGCTACCCCGAAGGCGGCGAGACCGAGGGCGCCAAACGAGCACTGGATAATCAGGAGTTCTTCACCCGCCTTGGCCAGCGGCTCATCAAGGCGCTGGACGTCATCACTGTGGACGGCTTCGTCTTCCGCGTGGACATGCGCCTGCGTCCTTACGGCTCTTCGGGGCCGCTGGTGTTCAGCTTCAATGCCCTGGAGCAGTACTACCAGGACCAGGGCCGCGACTGGGAACGCTACGCCATGATCAAGGCGCGTGTGGTGGGTGGTGATCAGGCCGCCGGCGCCCAGTTACTGCAGATGCTGCGTCCCTTCGTCTATCGCCGCTATCTGGACTTTTCCGCCATCGAGGCGCTGCGCTCGATGAAGCAGCTGATCCAGCAGGAAGTACGGCGCAAGGGCATGACCGAGAACGTCAAGCTCGGCTCCGGCGGCATTCGCGAGGTGGAGTTCATCGCCCAGGCCTTCCAGCTGATTCACGGTGGGCGTGACCTCAGCCTGCAGCAGCGGCCTCTGCTTACCGTGCTGGACACCCTCGAAGGCCAGGGCTATCTGCCGCCGCCTGTGGTGGCGGAATTGAAAGAAGGCTACGAATTTCTCCGCTACACCGAGCACGCCCTGCAGGCCATTGCTGACCGCCAGACCCAGATGCTGCCGGACAACGACCTGGATCGCGCCCGCGTGGCCTTCATCATGGGCTTCGATGACTGGGCGGCTTTTCTTGAGCGCCTGATGTACTGGCGTGGTCGCGTCGAATGGCACTTCCGGCAAGTGATCGCCGACCCGGATGAAGAAGAAGGAAGCGACGGTGAAGGTTGCATCGGTGGTGAGTGGCTGCCGCTCTGGGAAGAGGCGCTGGACGAGGAGTCCGCATGCCGCCAGCTCGGGGAAGCCGGTTTCGTCGAGCCGGCCGCCACCTGGCGCCGCCTCACCGACCTGCGCAATGGCCCCCAGGTGCGCGCTATGCAGCGTCTCGGTCGTGAGCGGTTGGATGCCTTCATTCCGAGGCTGTTGAACCTCACCGTGGAACACTGCAACCCCGACCTGGTGCTGGAAAGGGTCCTGCCCATGGTGGAAAAAGTGGCGCGGCGTTCCGCCTACCTGGTGCTGCTGACCGAAAACCCCGGTGCCCTGCAGCGCCTGATCGAGCTTTGCGCCGCCAGCCCCTGGATCGCCGAGCAGATCACCCGTTTCCCCCTGCTTCTGGACGAGCTGCTCAATGAAGGTCGCCTCTATCGTCCTCCGCTGGCGCCGGAGCTGGCGGCCGAGTTGCGCGAGCGCCTGACGCGCATCCCCGAGGACGACCTGGAACAACAGATGGAGGCCCTACGCCATTTCAAGCTGGCTCACAGTCTTCGCGTGGCCGCCTCGGAAATCGCCGGCACTTTGCCCCTGATGAAAGTGAGCGATTACCTGACTTGGCTGGCCGAAGCCATCCTCGACCAGGTGCTGGCGCTGTCCTGGCGCCAGACCGTGGCCAAGTACGGCACGCCGAAACGCGCCGATGGCAGCCTGTGCGACCCGGATTTCGTCATCGTCGGCTACGGCAAGGTGGGCGGCCTGGAGTTCGGCCATGGTTCGGATCTGGACCTGGTGTTCGTCCACGATGGCGATCCCCAGGCCGAAACCGATGGCGCCAAGCCCATCGACGGCGCGCAGTTCTTCACTCGCCTCGGGCAGCGCATCATCCACCTGCTGACCACCCAGACCACGTCCGGCGCCCTGTACGAAGTGGACATGCGCCTGCGGCCGTCCGGTGCGGCGGGTCTGTTGGTCAGTTCCCTCGGCGCGTTCCAGCGCTATCAGGAGAGCGAGGCCTGGACCTGGGAGCACCAGGCGCTGGTGCGCGCGCGGGTCCTGGTGGGATCGCCGCGGGTCACCACCGCTTTCGAGCAGGTACGCCTGGCGGTACTCGGGCGCGAGCGCGATCTGCCCAAGCTGCGGGCCGAGGTGAGCGAGATGCGCGCCAAGATGCGCGGTAACCTCGGTACCCGCGAAACCGCTGCCGGCACCGCCGCGAATGCCTTCGAAGCCGCGGCGGCCTTCGATCTGAAGCAGGATGCGGGCGGTATCGTCGATATCGAATTTATGGTGCAATATGCGGCCCTGGCCTGGTCACGACAGCACCCTGAGCTGGTGCGTTACACCGATAACATCCGGATTCTGGATGGCCTGGAGCAGGCGAAACTGCTGTCCGGCGACGAAGTCCGCCTGCTGCAGGAAGCCTACAAAGCCTATCGTTCAGCGGCTCACCGCCAAGCCCTGCAGAAGCAGCCCGGTGTGGTGAGCGGGGACCAGTTCCATGCGGAGCGCCAAGGCGTGATGCGGATCTGGCGCGAGTTGGGCCTGAACTGACCCGACTGGCTGAACCAATCGAATTCTTGAGGAGCTGGCAATATGTCGATGGCCGATCGTGATGGCGTGATCTGGTATGACGGCGAACTGGTGCCGTGGCGCGAAGCAACCACCCACGTCCTGACCCACACCCTGCATTACGGCATGGGCGTGTTCGAAGGCGTGCGCGCCTACAACACCCCGGACGGCACAGCCATCTTCCGCCTGCAGGCCCACACCGACCGCCTGTTCGACTCGGCTCACATCTTCAACATGGAGATTCCCTTCTCCAAGGAAGAGATCAACGAAGCCCAGCGCGCTGCAGTCCGTGAGAACGGCCTGGAAAGCGCTTACCTTCGCCCGATGGTGTTCTTCGGCAGCGAAGGCATGGGTCTGCGCGCCACCGGCCTGAAGGTCCACGTGATCGTCGCCGCCTGGCACTGGGGCGCCTACATGGGCGAAGAGGCTCTGGTGAGCGGCATCAAGGTGCGCACCAGCTCCTACACCCGTCACCACGTCAACATCTCCATGACTCGCGCCAAGGCTAACGGCAACTACATCAACTCGATGCTGGCCCTGCAGGAAGCCATCTCCGGCGGCGCCGACGAAGCCATGCTGCTGGACCCGGAAGGCTACGTGGCCGAAGGCTCGGGCGAGAACATCTTCCTGGTCAAGGACGGCGTGGTCTACACCCCGGAAGTGACCTCCTGCCTGAACGGCATCACCCGTAGCACCATCCTGACCCTGGCCGGCGAGCTGGGCATCAAGGTGGTGGAAAAGCGCATCACCCGCGACGAGGTGTACATCGCCGACGAGGCCTTCTTCACCGGTACCGCCGCTGAAGTCACCCCGATCCGAGAAGTGGACGGCCGCAAGATCGGTATCGGCCGTCGTGGCCCGGTGACCGAGAAGCTGCAGAAAGCCTACTTCGATCTGGTGACCGGCAAGACTTCCGCCCACGCCGAGTGGCGTACCCTGGTCAAGTAAACCGACTGAGCTGAACGCGGCAAGCCGCAAGCTGCAAGTGGTACCCACTGCTTGGAGCTTGCGGCTTGTCGCTTGAGGCTTGAAGCTGCCCTTTATGAAGATTCTGATCGTAGGACCCTCCTGGGTCGGCGACATGGTGATGGCGCAGACACTCTTCCAGTGCCTGAAGACCCGCCATCCCGACTGCGAGATCGACGTGCTGGCCCCTGAGTGGAGCCGGCCCATCCTCGAACGCATGCCTGAAGTACGCCAGGCGCTGAGTTTCCCCATCGGCCACGGTGTGCTGGACATCGCGACCCGGCGCAAGATCGGCAAGTCCCTGGTGGGGCAGTACGATCAGGCGATCCTCTTGCCCAACTCGCTGAAGTCGGCGCTGGTGCCCTGGTTTGCCGATATCCCCAAGCGCACCGGCTGGAAAGGCGAGATGCGCTACGGCCTGCTGAACGACATTCGTGTCCTCGACAAGCAGCGCTACCCGCTGATGATCGAGCGCTTCATGGCCCTGGCCTTCGAGCCCGATGCGGAACTGCCCAGGCCCTATCCGCGGCCGTCGCTGCGGATCGATCCGGCCAGCCGTGAAGCGGCCCTGGCCAAGTTCGGCCTGGGCCTCGATCGACCTGTGCTGGTCCTCTGCCCCGGGGCGGAGTTCGGTGAGGCCAAGCGCTGGCCCGCTGAGCACTACGCCAAGGTGGCCGAGCTGAAGATCCGCTCGGGCTGGCAGGTCTGGCTGTTCGGTTCGAAGAACGACCATCCCGGCGGTGAAGACATCCGCATGCGGCTGATTCCCGGTCTGCGCGAGGAAGCGGTGAATCTGGCCGGCGAGACCAGCCTGGCCGAAGCCATCGACCTGATGTCCTGCGCCAGCGCCGTGGTGTCCAACGACTCCGGGCTGATGCACGTGGCCGCTGCGCTGGGTCGCCCGCTGGTCGCCGTCTATGGCTCGACCTCGCCGCAGTTCACCCCGCCGCTGGCCGAACAGGTGGAGATCGTCCGCCTTGGCCTGGAATGCAGCCCCTGCTTCGAGCGCACTTGCCGTTTCGGTCACTACAACTGCCTGCGCGAGCTCAAGCCGCGTCCGGTGGTAGAAGCCCTGGACCGCCTGGTGCCGGACCCGCTCGAACTGGTGGAGAGTCGCTGAGTGCGGGTACTGCTGATCAAGACCTCTTCTCTGGGCGATGTCATTCATACCCTGCCGGCGCTGACCGATGCGGCGCGGGCGATTCCCGGAATCCAGTTCGACTGGGTGGTCGAGGAAGGATTCGCCGAGATTCCCGCCTGGCACCCGGCTGTGGCCCACGTGATCCCGGTGGCCATCCGCCGCTGGCGCAAGAACCTCTGGCAGACCCTTCGCAGCGGTGAATGGCGTCGCTTCAAGCGCCGCCTGCGGGAAGCCCGCTACGACCTGGTGATCGATGCCCAGGGCCTGCTGAAAAGCGCCCTGCTGACGCGCTACACCAAGGCGCCGGTAGTCGGTCTGGATCGCGATTCCGCCCGCGAGCCGCTGGCCAGCCGCTTCTACGATCGCCGCTATCCAGTGGCGTGGGGACAGCACGCTGTCGAGCGCGTGCGCCAGCTGTTCGCCCAGGCGCTGGACTATCCCCTGCCGGAAGGCGTGGGCAACTACGGCCTGAACCGTGCGCAACTGGCCGATGCCCCGGGCGGTGCGCCCTACCTGTTGTTCCTCCATGGCACCACCTGGGATACCAAGCACTGGCCGGAGAAATACTGGCGTGAGCTCGCTGAGCGGGCCTGCGACCACGGCTGGCACGTGCGCCTGCCCTGGGGCAACCCGACAGAGAAGGCGCGCGCCGAACGTATCGCCGAAGGCTTGGAAAAGGCCGCGGTACTCCCCAAATTATCCTTGGCGGGAATGGCCAAGGTGGTCGCCGGTGCGCGTGCCTGCGTGGCGGTGGACACCGGTCTTGGCCATCTGGCGGCTGCGCTGGACGTGCCGACCCTCTCGCTCTACGGCCCGACCAATCCGGGCTTCACGGGGGCCTATGGGCGGTCGCAGATCCATCTGGGTAGCGACTTCCCCTGTGCGCCGTGCCTGAAGAAGACCTGCGCCTACAAGCCGACGGCGGAGGATCTCCGCCTGTTCGACCTGGAGCGCGAACAGCCGCTCTGCTTCACCCGGCTGAATCCGCAGCGCGTGGCGACCCAACTGGAAGCCCTGCTGCTGACCGAGGATATCCACTGATGCAACTGGCATTTGTGCTCTACAAGTACTTCCCCTTCGGCGGCCTGCAGCGCGATTTCATGCGAATCGCCCTGGAGTGCCAGCGCCGTGGGCATGCCATTCGCGTCTACACCATGATCTGGGAAGGTGACATCCCGGAAGGTTTCGAAGTGCTGATCGCGCCGGTCAAGGCGCTGTTCAACCACAAGCGCAACGAGAAGTTCACCGCCTGGGTCGAGGCCGACCTGGCGCGCCGTCCGGTGGACCGGGTGATCGGCTTCAACAAGATGCCGGGCCTGGACGTCTACTACGCCGCCGACCCCTGCTTCGAAGACAAGGCGCAGACCCTGCGCAATGGCCTCTATCGCCGCTGGGGTCGCTACAAGCACTTCTCCGATTACGAGCGCGCGGTGTTCGCGCCCGAGTCGAAGACTGAAGTGCTGATGATTTCCGAGGTGCAGCAGCCGTTGTTCGTCAAGCATTACGCGACTCCGGCCAAGCGCTTCCACCTGCTGCCGCCGGGCATTGCCGCGGATCGCCGCGCACCGGCCAACGCCGCCGACATCCGCGCCGAGTTCCGCCGCGAGTTCAAACTGGGCGACGACGACCTGCTGCTGGTGCAGATCGGCTCGGGCTTCAAGACCAAGGGCCTGGACCGCAGCCTCAAGGCTGTGGCTGCGCTGCCCCGCGAGCTGAAGAAGCGCACCCGCCTGATCGTCATCGGCCAGGACGATCCCAAACCGTTCCTGCTGCAGATGAAGACCCTGGGCATCTCGGACCAGGTGGACATTCTCAAGGGTCGCAGCGACATCCCGCGCTTCCTGCTGGGTGCCGACCTGCTGATCCACCCGGCCTACAACGAGAACACCGGCACCGTGCTACTTGAGGCCCTTGTGGCAGGCTTGCCGGTGCTGGTTACCGATGTCTGCGGCTACGCTCACTACATAGCCGAAGCCGACAGCGGTCGCGTGCTGCCCAGCCCCTTCGAGCAGGATGCGCTCAACCAGATGCTGGCCGGCATGCTCGCCGACGCGGCTGCCCGCGCACGCTGGAGCACCAATGGCCTGGCCTTCGCCGACAGCGCAGACCTCTACAGCATGCCGCAGCACGCGGCGGACGTGATCCTCGCGGAGCGCCCATGAAGCTTGTCCTGAAGCCCCCGTTCGAGCGCCTTTGGGCCGGACGTGATGCCTTTGTCGAGGTGGAAGCGCTCAAGGGCGAGGTCTATCGCGAGCTGGAAGGGCGTCGCACCCTGCGTACCGAGGTGGATGGCGAAGGTTTCTTCGTCAAGATCCATCGCGGCATCGGCTGGGGCGAGATCGTCAAGAACCTGATCACCGCCAAGGCGCCGGTGCTGGGCGCCGGCCAGGAGTGGGCGGCGATCCAGCGCCTGCACGAAGCGGGCGTGCCCACCATGACTGCCGTCGCCTTCGGTGAGCGCGGCAGCAATCCGGCCAGCCAGCACTCCTTCATCGTCACCGAAGAGCTGGCACCCACCATCAGCCTCGAGGACTTCTGCGTCGACTGGCCGCGCAATCCGCCGCCGGTAAGGCTGAAGTGGGCGCTAATCGACGAAGTCGCGCAAATGACCGGCACGATGCACCGCGCCGGGGTCAACCACCGCGACTGCTACATCTGTCACTTCCTGCTGCACACGGCGCGCCCGGTCACAGCCGAAGACTTCAAACTGTCGCTGATCGACCTGCATCGTGCGCAGACGCGCGCCGTCACGCCCAGACGCTGGCGCGACAAGGACCTGGCCGGGCTGTATTTCTCGGCGCTGAACATCGGCCTGACCCGTCGCGACAAGCTGCGCTTCCTCAAGGCCTACTTCCGCCAGCCGCTGCGCCAGGTGCTGAAGGACGAAAGCACCCTGCTGACCTGGCTCGAGCAGAAGGCCGCGCGCCTGCTCTCGCGCTATGAGCGCAAGTACGCCGGGGGAGGAGAGGCGTGAGCCAATGGAAACTGGCAGAGGGGCTGGACGCCGGGGTTATCGAGCTGTTCGCCGACCTGGACAAAGTGTTCGCCCTGCAAGGTGACTGGATCACCGGGGATCCGCTGTCCGAAGTGCTACGGGTTGAGCACCGTGGGGTGCGCTACTACGTCAAGCGCTACTGGGCCGCGGGCAAGGGTTTGCGTCGCTGGCTCGGCCGGCCACGGGTCAAGGCCGAGTGGCAGAACCTCAAGTATTTCTCCAAGTGGGGCATTCCCACCGCACCCGTAGTGGGGTGGGGGCAGGAGCGCCGTGGCGGCGCCTTCCATCGTGGCGCCCTGATTACCCAGGAGCTCAAGGGCACCATCGACCTGGCGGAAATGGCCAAACAGGGCGATCCGCGCCTGGCCGATCCACGCTGGGTCGACAAGGTCAGTCGGCAACTGGCGAAGGCCACCCGCTGCTTGCACCAGCACGGATTCGCCCACAACGACCTGAAGTGGCGCAACCTGCTGGTGGATGAGGCAGGTGACCTGTTCTTGATCGACTGCCCGACCGGGACCTTCTGGTGGGGGCCGTTCCTGCATTACCGCGTCATCAAGGACCTGGCCTGTCTGGACAAGGTCGCCAAGTACCATCTCAGTCGCAGCCAGCGTCTGCGCTTCTACCTGCAATACCGGGATCAAACGCGTCTGCAAGGCAGCGACAAGCGCCAGGTGCGGCAGATCCTCAAGTTTTTCGAGGGACGCGAATGAGCGACTTCATTGCGGCAGGGGATCGCGAGATCCTCGCCCGTCATGGACTGGACAGCTTCGAATCGCTCTGGGCATTGCGCCTGGACGCGGTGGACGAACCAAATACCGGCCGCGGCGGCTGGAGCAGCGTGTTTCGTCTGGACCTGGGCGATGCCGCCTACTACCTCAAGCGGCAGAGCAACTTCCTCAGCCGCAGCGTGCTGAAACCGTTCGGCGAACCCACCTTCGCCCGCGAATTCCGTAATATTCGCCGCTACCAGGAGTTGGGGGTTCCAGCCCTGCAGGCAGCCTTCTTCGGCACCCGGCAGGTCGACGGGGAACGTCGCGCAATCCTGGTTTCCCGCGCCCTGGACGGCTGGCGCGAGCTGGCCGCCTCGCTTGAACATTGGAGCGGAATGATCGGTGAACAACGCTCGGCGATCATCAATGCGGTGGCCGGCCTGGCGCGGCGTCTCCATGGTGCGGGGCAGGTGCACGGCTGCTTCTATCCCAAGCATGTTTTCCTGCGGGAAACCCATTCCGGCTTCGAGGCCTGCCTGATCGACCTGGAGAAAACCCGGCCACTGCTGCTTGGGCGCCGGGATCGGGTCAAGGACCTGGAGACTCTGGTACGTCGGGCCGATGCCTGGGGTGAAGCCGAAGTGCGTGAGCTACTGGCGGTCTATCTCCAGCGTCCGCAGGATTCGGCAGAGGTCAATGACTGGCTGGAACGTCTGGCCAGTCGCCGTCGCAACAAGGAAGGCGCGTGATGACCCTGGCGGAACTGGCCCGCGCGGGGCGAAACCCGCAACTTCCCATTCAACTGGATGTGGCCGGCGGGCTTGAGCTGCAGAGCCTGCTGCGGGTGCTGCCCGGGCAGCGCTACGTAGGCGTTGCCTTGTGGCAAGGTCGCAAGGTACTGGCCAAGTTGCTGGTCGGCGGCAAGGCCGAGCGTCATTTCCAGCGTGAGCTTTCCGGCACTCGCGCCTTGCATGGGCAGAACATCGACTCTCCGGCATTGCTGGGTGAGGGATATCAGGTCGGATTAGGCGGCTGGTTGCTGTTCGAGTACCTGGAGTCGGCGGAAAGCCTCTGGGACGCCTGGCGCAAGGTCGAGCGCGATGCACCGTTGTCCGATGGCCAGCAGGAGGTTCTGGGCGAAGCTCTTGGCGCCATCGCCCGGCTGCATCTGGCGGGGCTTGTGCAGGAAGACCTGCATCTGGACAACCTGCTTCGTCACGGCGGCAAACTGCAGGTGATCGATGGCGGCGGCATTCGCGCCGAAACGCCCGGCAGCCCGCTGCCTCGCGACAAGGTCATGGCCAACCTGGGCGTTTTCTTCGCGCAATTGCCGGCGGAGCTGGATCCTTTCCTGGAAGAGCTGCTGGTGCAGTACCTGCTGGTGAACGGCGAGCACGCCCTGCCGCTGGAGGCGCTGGAAAAGGAAATCGCCCGGATGCGGCGCTGGCGCCTTGGCGACTACATGAAGAAGATCGCCCGCGATTGCAGCCTGTTCAGTGTGGCTCGCGGTGCTTTCGGACTGCGCGCGGTTCGTCGCGAGGCTGAAGCGGGCCTGGATGGATTGCTGCGGGCCCCGGATGCCGCCCTGGAGCAGGGGCGTGCACTAAAGAATGGGGCTACCGCCACAGTGGCCGAAGTCACCCTCGAAGGGCGCAAGCTGCTGGTCAAGCGCTACAACATCAAGGGGCTGGTGCACTGGCTGACCCGTTTCTGGCGTCCGAGTCGCGCCTGGCACAGCTGGCGCGAAGGCAATCGCCTCGAGTTCCTCGGTATTGCCACGCCGCGTCCGTTGGCCGTGATCGAACGGCGTTTCTTCTGGCTGCGCGGACGCGCGTACCTGATTACCGAATATCTCTCCGGGCAAGATATAATCGCCCGTTTTCGACCCCATCTGGACGACCCGGATGGGGCTGGTGCACCACCCGAAGCCGAACTCCAGGCCCTCGATCGCCTGTTCGCCGCGTTGATCCGCGAGCGCATCAGCCATGGCGATTTCAAGGGCTACAACCTTTTCTGGCAGGACGGCCGCTGGACCCTGATCGACCTCGATGCCGTTTGCCAGCATCGCAGCGAACGCAGCTTCGCCCGGGCCTATGCCCGTGATCGCGCGCGCTTTTTGCGGAATTGGCCGGCTGATTCGGCGTTGCACCAGCTACTGGATAAACGTTTACCGCAGGTGCCGGGCACCTGCCCTGAAAGAGGCTAACCCCTGTGGCATTGACGATTCTTGGCCTTTCCGGCGCCCTCAGCCATGATCCCTCCGCCGCGCTCTACATCGACGGCAAGCTGATCGCGGCCGCCGAAGAAGAGCGCTTCGTGCGCGACAAGCACGCGAAGAATCGCATGCCCTACGAGTCGGCCAAGTTCTGCCTGGAACAGGCTGGCATCAAGCCGTCCGATGTCGATGTCGTGGCTATTCCCTTCGCCCCCATCAGTCTGTTCGGCAAGGCCCGCTGGCACTACGCCAAGCGCTACTGGTACGCCCCGGACCGCGCGCTCGACGCCATCCTCATGGGCAATCGTCGCTACAAGCGCTACCGCAAGAAGATCGTCTGGTGCCTGGAGCAGCTGGGCTTCGACGCCAAGAAGGTGAAGATCGAGCCGGTGGAGCACCACCTGGCCCACGCTTCCAGCGCCTACCACTGCTCCGGCTTCAAGGAAAAGACCGCGATCCTCGGTATCGACGGCAAGGGCGAGTACGCCACCACCTTCTTCGGCTGGGGCGAGAACGGCAAGATCCACAAGATCAAGGAGTTCTACGATCCGGACTCCCTCGGTGGCCTCTACGGCGCGATCACCGAGTACCTGGGCTTCGAAATGCTCGACGGCGAGTTCAAGGTCATGGGCATGGCGCCCTACGGCGACGCCGCCAAGTACGACTTCTCGCGCCTGGCCAAGTTCGAGAACGGTGAGCTGATCATCAACACCGATTACGCCAACGTCATCGGTTTCCGCCGCTACAAGGAAAACGGCAAGGGCTACTACTTCTCGCCCAAGCTGATCGAGTGGCTGGGGCCGAAGCGCCAGGGCGACATTGCCGACGATCCCTACATCCACTACGCCGCCAGCATGCAGGCCCTGTTCGAGAAGCTGGCGCTGGAGATGATGGACTACTACCTCGGTGACATCATCCGCGAGACCGGCAAGATCGCCTTCGCCGGCGGCTGCGCATTGAACGTCAAGCTGAACCAGAAGATCATCGCCCGCCCGGAAGTGAAGGAGCTGTTCGTCCAGCCCGCGTCCGGTGATGCCGGCACTTCCGTGGGCGCCGCCGCCTACGTATCGGTCAAGCGTGGAGTGCCGGTGGAGAAGATGGAGCACGTCTACCTCGGCCCGTCCTTCTCCAACGAAGACGTGATCGCTGCCTGTGCCAAGCACCCGCAGAAGCCGGTGTTCAAGCGCATCGAGAACACCCCGCAGCGCATCGCCAAGATCATGGTCGACGGCAACCCCGTGGCCTGGTTCCAGGGCCGCATGGAGTTCGGTCCGCGCGCCCTTGGCGGTCGTTCCATCATCGGTTGCCCGAGCGCTGTCGGCGTGGCTGACCGCATCAACGAGCAGATCAAGTTCCGCGAGCGCTGGCGCCCCTTCTGCCCGTCGATGCTGGACACCGTCGCGCCGCAGATGCTCAAGGTCGATCACCCGTCGCCCTTCATGACCTTCACCTTCGAAGTCAACGAAGAGTGGAAGACCCGCGTGGCCGAAGTGGTGCACGAGGACGGCACCTCCCGCGCCCAGGTGCTGGAGCGCCGCCACAATCCGCGCTGGTACGACCTGATGAAAGAGCTGGAAGTCCTGACCGGCAACGGCGTGTCCCTGAACACCTCGCTCAACCGCCGTGGCGAGCCGATGATCTGCTCGCCCACCGACGCGCTGAACATGTTCTACGGCTCGGACCTGCAGTACCTGATCATGGAAGACATCCTCGTCGTCAAGGAAGGCAAGGACTGGTATGACAATGTCGGCTAAGCCGCTGCTTAGCGTCATCATTCCTACCTACAACTACGCGGGCGTGCTCCCGCGCGCCGTCGAGTCGGTGCTATCCCAGGCCACCCCGGAGGTTGAGCTCTGGGTCGTGGACGACGGCTCCACCGACGACACCCCGGCGGTCTTCGCCGCCTTGAGCCAGCGTCATGGCGCCGCCTTCCAGGGCGTGCGCCAGACCAACGCCGGCCCATCGGCACAATGGTGTGCAACTGGCCCAGGGGCGCTACGTGCTGCTGCTGGATGCCGATGATGAGTTGGCCCCCGGAGTACTTCCGGACCTTTGCGAGCGCCTGCGGCAACAGCCTGACGTCGGCCTCTGGCTGGCTGGACATGTGGCGGTGCAGCCCGACGGCCGCGAGCGCGAGCATCCCGCCAGCACTGTTCCCGCCGACTCGCTCGATCGCCTCAGGGGCTACCTGCTGGACAAGCAGATTGCCCTCAGCCACGGCTCTTGCGTTTTCCTTCGCGAGTTGCTGCTGGAGCGGCCTTATCCCGAACACCTGCGCCACAGCGAGGACATTCCGGTCTTCGCCTACTGCCTGACCCAGCGCCAGGTAGTGGTCCTCGATTCCATGCTGGCGCGCATCCACAAGCACCCCGGCAGCCTGCGGCATAACGCCGAAGCCGCGCGCAAGGTGGGCCTGACGCTGGTGGACGAAGTCTTCGTCAAGCTCCCGGCCAGCCTGCAATCGCTGAAGCCCGCCTATCGCGCCCAGCGTTGCCTGTCGCTGTTCCGCACCTGCCTGCTCGCTGGCGACCAGGACAGCGCCCGTGATTATTACCGCGAAGCGCTGCGGACGGATTGGCGAGTGCTTTTCAAACTGTCGTACAGCCGCAAGGCCCTGCGTTTGTGGCTAAAGCCCAAGAAGAACCCGGTATGAGCCAGCGCCGTATCAAGGTTCTGCAGTTGCAGAACTACTACAACGTCAATGCGTCCGACCTGGCCGAGCAGATCATCCAGGCCTTGCCGACTGATCGCTATGAGGTGACCACCGCCTTCCTGCGTGGACGTCCGGGGCCCGGCGAGCCGGTGAGCAAGGCCGAGCGTTCGATCTACTTCGGCTACAGCAAGTCGGCGGTCAGTGGCCTGCGCCTGCGCGCTTTGTGGGCGCTCTACAAGCACTGCCGGGCTGAAGGTTACGACGCGGTGATCACCCACCGCTTCAAGCCGGTGAACATGCTGATGCTGCTGAATCGCTGGCTGCGCATCCGCGCCTGCATCGGTGTTGCCCATGGCTTTGGCGAGTACGACCGTGCTTTCCGCTGCTGGGTAGCCCGTCAGTTGGTGACGCCGGCCTGGCGCCTGGTCGGGGTGTCCCGCGCAGTGCGCGACTATCTGGTGGCTGCCAACGCGGGGTTCACGCCCGCCAATACCCGGCAGATCAACAACGCCATCGACATCGCCCGCGCCGAACGCCTGCAGCATCCACGCGAAAAAGCGCGGGACATGCTGGGCCTGCCGGCAGATGCCTTCGTGTTCGGTGCCATTGGCCGCCTGGTGCCGGTCAAGGGGCATATCCACTTGCTGCGAGCCTTCGCGGAAATCAAGGACGAGCACCCGGGTGCCCTGTTGGCGATCATCGGCGAAGGGCGGGCACGGCCCGAGCTGGAGGCCGCGATCGCTGAGCTAGGGCTGCAGGGACGAGCGCTGTTACTGGGCGCAAGGGATGATGCGCTGCAATACGTGCGTGGCTTCGACGCTTTTGTCATGCCTTCCCTGAGCGAGGGCCTGCCTTTGGCCCTGCTGGAAGGCATGAGCGGTCACCTTCCGGTCATCGGCTCTGATATTCCCAGTCTCAAGCCGATCCTCGAGGATTGCGGCGGCCGCATCGCTCCCGCCGGCCAACATGCCGCGTTGGCCGTGCACCTGCGCGATGTGCTGGCGCTGTCCGCCGAAGCACGAACCGCGGAGGGCGAACGCGCTTACCAGTACCTCTGCCGCGCCCATTCGATCGATGATTTCCGCCGCCAGTACCGCGAGTTGCTGGTGGAACTGCTGGAAGGTAAACGCAATGAGTGATTCGAAGGATCTGCCGCTGGTTAGCGTGATCATCTCCTCCTACAACCACGCCAATTACATCGAAGCCGCCATCGAGAGCGTACTGGCCCAGACATACCCGAACGTGGAGTTGCTGGTGGTGGACGATGGGTCTCATGACGACAGCGTCGCGCGAATTCGTCGCCTGCAGGAGATTCACGGCTTCGATTTCGTCGCCCAGGAGAACAAGGGACTGTCCCGTACCCTCAACGAGACGATCGCCCGCTCGAAGGGCAGCCTGATTGCACCGTTCGGCTCCGACGACATCATGCGCCCTGAACGACTCGCGCTGCAGGTCGCCCATATGCAAGGCAGGCCGGAGGTGGGCGTTTGCGCCGGCAATGTCGAGACCATCGACGCGGCCGGTCGTGTGAGACCCAAGCAGAAGCTGCGCCCTGCGCGCCGACTCGACTTCGATGACATCTTCCTCGACCGCAAGCCGGGGGCGCCTGCGCCCACCATGCTTTTCCGCCGCGAAGCCATTGAGGTAGTGGGGGGCTACGATCCGGAGATTCGTCTCGAAGACCTGCTGATGAAGCTGAAGATCACCCGCGCCGGTTATGTGATCGACATCATGGACGAGGTGCTGGCCCAGTACCGGACCCATGAGCACAACACGTACAAGAACCTGCGCTTCATGATCGACAACGTGCTGAAGACCTACGCCATCTTCAGCGATCATCCGGCTTACGCTCAGGTTTGCGCGCGCTTCATCAATTCGATGCTGCTCAAGTGCGCCCGTGACGACAAACCGCTGGCCCGGGAACTGTTCGGCCAACTGCCCTGGCGTTACTGGAATCTCAAGACCCTGCGCGCCGTCGGCCGCTACCTCCAGCCCGCACGATAGCTCCGCGACTGATCAGCCGGGCAGGGGTCCCAGTACCTTCGCCGGCACCCCGCCAGCAATCACGTTGGTCGGGATGTTCCGGTTCACCAGCGAGCCATTGGCAATGACGCTGTTGTCGCCGATGGTGACGCCCTTCAGCACCGTGACATTGGCGCCGATGAAGACGTTGTTGCCGATGTCCACGTCTTTGCCTTCATGCAGGCCCGAGCTGCGCAGATGGGGTTCCAGCCGATGGAAATCGGAGTCGTAGGCCGAGAAGCTGTGGCCGATGAGGGTGTTGTCGCCGATGCTGATGCTGTTGCGTTCGGCAATCAGCACCGCGTTATTGTTGATGTGGCAGCCCTGGCCGATGCGGATCCGCGCGCCGGGTTCCCGTGCTTCGATATGGACGTAGCCGTTGAGGAAGAAGGGGGAAGGCCAGACGCCGATGCAGGACTTGCCGATTAGGATTTCCCCCTGGCCGCAGAAGAGCGCGGGCTGCTTGAGGCGTCCGCGCATCTCCCGAGGGGTGTTCTCCGAGAGCAGGCGGTAGTGGAGGACGCGGATCCGCTGCACGAACTTGAACAAATAGAGGCCGAGTCCCTTGCGCCAGCCGTGCTTGCGAATCTTCTTCATGGTCGCCGGATCAGGGGCGGGCCCGGTTGACGGCTTCGATCACGCGGTCCACCTGCTCGGGGCTCAAGCTCGGATCCATGGGCAGGCTGAGGACCTCTTCGTGGATGCGCTCGGTGATCGGCAGCTCGATATGGTTGAGCTGCGGATAGGCCTTCTGCTTATGGGGCGCGATCGGGTAGTGGATCATGGTCTGCACGCCGGCCCTGTCCAGCTGTTTCTGCAGGTGGTCGCGCTGTTGGCAGCGGATCACGAACAGGTGCCAGACGTGCTCTTCCTCTCGCTGCCACTCCGGCAGCCGGATGGCGGCGTTGTCGATCTCGTCCAGGTAGCGGCGGGCGATCCGGCGGCGTTGCGCGGTCTGCTCGTCCAGGTGCTTGAGCTTCACCCGAAGCATGGCGGCCTGGATTTCGTCCAGGCGGCTGTTCAGGCCCTGGTAGAGATTGCGGTACTTCACGTGGGAGCCGTAGTTGCGCAGCGCCTGGAGCGTTTCCGCCAGCTCTTCGTCGGAGGTGGTGATGGCGCCGGCGTCGCCGAGGGCACCGAGGTTCTTGCCGGGATAGAAGCTGAAGCCCGCGGCGTTGCCCCAGTTGCCGGCTTTGCGCCCCTCCAGGCTGGCACCGTGGCCTTGGGCGGCATCCTCGAGCACCAGCAGGTCGTGCTGCTCGGCGATTTTCATCAGCTCCGGCATCGCCGCCAGACGGCCGTAGAGGTGCACGGGCAGGATTGCGCGGGTGCGCCTGGTGAGCGCGGAGGTCACCGAGCGGGGCGATAGGTTGAAACTGGTGTTGTCGGGCTCTACCAGCACCGGGACCAGGCCGTTCTCGGTGATCGCCAGCAAGGTCGCGATGTAGGTGTTGGCCGGGACTATGACTTCATCCCCTTCGCGCACACGGTCGAGTTCGATCCAAGCGCGCAGGGTCAGGCTCAGGGCGTCGAGGCCGTTGGCCACGCCGATGCAGTGGCGGGAGCCGCAGTAGGCCGCGTACTCCTGCTCGAAGGCGCGCAGTTCGCTGCCGGAGATGTACCAGCCGGAGTCGATGACGCGGGCGCAGGCCTCCAGCAGTTCGTCGCGGAGTTCGGCGTTGATGCCCTTAAGGTCGAGGAATGGAATCATGATCGTCCAGGAAGCGCAGGATGCGCGCAGGATTGCCGACAACTACCGCACGAGCGGGAACGTCCCTGGTCACCACCGCACCGGCGCCCACCATGGCGTATTCGCCGATGGTCACGCCCGGCAGCACCGTTGCATTGGCGCCGATGGAGGCGCCGCGTTCGAGGCGGATTTGCAGGAAGCGTTCAGGATAGACCTTCGAGCGTGGCATGGGGTCATTGGCGAAGGTGGCGTTGGGGCCGATGAACACATCGTCGGCGACCCGCATTCCATCCCAGAGGAAGACCCCCGACTTGAGGGTGACCCGGTCGCCGATCTCCACATCGTTCTCGATGAGGGTGTGTGCACAGATGTTGCAGTCGGCGCCGATGCGAGCGCCCGCCAGGATCACCGCGTACTGCCAGATGCGGGTGCCGTGGCCGATGCGGGTGCTGTGCACCTCCGCTAATTCATGGACCTGCGGCATTTTCCACCTCGGCGAGGAACTGCTGGTAGTCGCGGATGTAGTCCGCCTCGTCATAGTGCTCGCTGGCAAGCACCATCAGCACGCAGTCGGGGGAGAACTCGAACATTTCGTGCCAAACCATACGTTCGATGCGCAGCCCTTGGTGCGGCGAAGAGAGGCGCAGGGTTTCCTTGCGCCGGCCATCGTCTAGCAGGAGGCTGCAGCTGCCGTTCAGGCAGATGGCGATCTGCTCCAGTTCGTGGTGGGCGTGGAAACCGCGCTGGAGATCGCCGCTCAGGCCATAGAGGTAGTAGACGCGGCGTATTTCAAAAGGCACGTCCAGGCTGCCCTCGATGACCGCCAGCGTCCCTCTGGGGTCGGAAAAGGTGCGTAAGTCGATCAGCTTGATCAGGCTCATGATGTCTTCGATGAATCATGGGAGGAGTTGCGGCGTTGCACGCCAATTGCGCTTTCCAGGGTTTTCGCGGCAACGGTCCCGGCGCTTTCGGCATAGCCACGGAGCAGGTCGGCCACATGGCGGTGCGCCAACCACTGGGCATCCTGCTGGTAGCGGAGCATGTGGCGTACGTTGCGCTTGCATTTCCAGCGAGGCAATGGGCGACCGCTTATATGCATATCAGACAGGTCGATCAGTCCGAATCGGCCATCCGGTAGCTGCAATACATTGCCCAGATGCAGCGAGCGAAAATATACGCCTTTGCTGTGCAAGTCGCCCAGAAATCTCCCGAACTTTTCCACCGAACTCGCACGCTGCTGCTCGGGAACCTGTTGCCAATGGTGGCGCAAGGTTTCGCCGGGTAATGGCTGATAGAGCACACCGCTGAGTTGGCGTTCGGGAATGCTCAGCACCTCGATCACATCGGGGGCTCGTATTTCCAGGCGATTCAGGCGTTGCGCGTTGCGCGCGAAGGTTTCGGCCGGAGGCTGCCATAGTGCAGACGAAAACAGTCGTTTGCGCCGATAAAGCTTGAGGAAGTCGCCGTTCGACAGGCGTGCGACTTTCAGTCCGTAACCGTCTTCTTCGATGGTCTGGGCGCCAAGCAGCAGCGCATCGAGCTGAGCCTCGTTCAAAATCTTCATTGCTTATCCAGGGCTCGTTGACTGATGGACAAGGCGGCGACCAGTGAAAGCGGGATCCAGATCAGGAACCAGCTTTCGTTCGGACGCGAGAGAAAGCTGCTGCCTTCGGTGAGGCCGGCGCCGATGCCGTAGACGAGCAGGGCCGACGCAATCTTGAAACCGTTGTCCTTGCGCTGGCTGAAGCAGCGCCAGATGCCGAAGCCGTACATGGTCAGCCAGAACAGCAATCCGACCAGGCCCAGTTCCAGCAATACGGCGAGTTCGACGTTGTGCGGGTCGCTCATGCTCATGCCCAGACCTTCCGCGTGGAAAGTGAAGCGGCTGTCATAACCGTAGCCGAACCACAGGTTCTGCAGTGCCTGGCCAAGTGCATCGCTCCAGAGCTGCGGGCGGAAGGAAAGGCCGCGCTGAAGCAACAGCTCCGGAAACGCGAAGTAGCTGGCAGCAATGAGGCTGAGTCCAGCCGCCAGCAGGTAGGCGGCCCGGCGCGGTGTCATGATCAGCATCCAGACGCTCATCAGCGCGAGTGCCATCAGCGGTGTGCGAGACCCGGTCGCTATCAGCGCCACCAGGAGCGGCACGCAGCACAGGAGAGGAATCCAGTCCCGGCGGACGTCCCTGGCAAGCCAGACGGCTATCCAGTAGGCGCAGAACATGCCGAATACGTGAGAGGTCAGCAGCGAGTTGCGCAGCGCCCCGACGCCGATCAGGCGTCGGCCCGGAGGAGGCTCCATGAAATAGAAAGCCAGATTGACCAGCGCGGCCAGGATTGCCAGTGCAGCTCCCGCCATCAGTGCCTTGAGCAGCAGTTCCCGGTCTTCCAGAGCGATAAGGGTACAGCTGGCAAAAAGCATGAACACGTAGAGCGGACGTTTGGCTAATCCACCGGGATCGTCTTCTGTTCCCGACCAGGTCAGGCTGAGCAGTAGCCAGGCGGAGAGTGCCAGGAAGGCCAGCAGCATTGGTTCGCGGATCAGGTCGCTTAGCCTGCGTGGGCTGTGCACCAGTGCCAGTAGCGCGGGGAAGGCGACCAGACCGTAGAAGACCTTGGTGTAGACACTGCTATTGGCAAGCCAGAACAGTCCGGTGAGTAGAGCCAGGTAGCCCAGCACCAGCCAACGACGTACGACGAATTGAGAGATGGAAGGCGCTGCGAGCCTGGAGAGCATGGGAATAGACTGCACTGTATCGACCGGCACTATGCTGCAAAAGGCTGGCATTTTAGCATCCGCGACGAGGTGGCGACTGCTCTGTGATAAGCTTTGCAACCTTTCGACAACGTCGACGCGTGAGCGCATGTCCGATCAGCATCCTGAAGCCTCCCGGCCCTCCAGCCTCAAGATCTACCTTCGTCTGCTGGGCTACGTCCGCCCCTATATCGGGATGTTCCTGGTCAGCATCATCGGTTACATCATCTTCGCCTCCACCCAGCCGATGCTGGCGGGCATCCTCAAGTATTTCGTGGATGGCCTGAGCAATCCGGACGCCGTCCTGTTCCCGGGTGTTCCCTACCTTCAGGACATGAAGTTGCTGTTGGCAGTTCCGTTGCTGATCATCCTGATCGCCGCGTGGCAGGGGCTGGGGTCATACCTGGGCAACTACTTCCTGGCCAAGGTTTCCCTCGGACTGGTGCACGACCTGCGCCTGGCCCTGTTCAATAGCCTGCTCTCCCTGCCGAACCGCTATTTTGACAGCCACAACTCGGGACACCTGATCTCGCGCATCACGTTCAACGTGACCATGGTCACCGGCGCAGCGACCGATGCCATCAAGGTGGTGATCCGCGAAGGGCTCACCGTGGTCTTCCTGTTCGGCTACCTGCTGTGGATGAACTGGAAGCTGACCCTGGTGATGGTCGCCATCCTGCCGCTGATCGCCCTGATGGTGAGCAGTGCCAGCAAGAAATTCCGTAAGCAGAGCAAGAAGATCCAGGTGGCCATGGGCGACGTGACCCATGTGGCCTCCGAAACTATCCAGGGCTACCGCGTGGTGCGCAGCTTCGGCGGCGAGCCGTACGAATCCGACCGATTCCGGCACGCCAGCGAAGACAACACTCGCAAGCAGCTGCGGATGACCAAGACCTCCGCCGTCTACACCCCGATGCTGCAGCTGGTGATCTACTCCGCCATGGCGGCCCTGATGTTCCTCGTGCTTTTCCTGCGCGGCGATGCGAGCGCTGGTGATCTGGTGGCCTACATCACTGCCGCGGGCCTCCTGCCGAAACCGATCCGCCAGCTCTCCGAAGTCAGCTCCACCGTGCAGCGTGGTGTTGCCGGTGCGGAAAGCATCTTCGAGCAACTCGACGAAGAGACCGAGATGGATCGTGGCACCGTCGAGCGGGAGCGGGTCGGTGGCCGACTGGAAGTCCGCAACCTCAGCTTCCGGTATCCCGGCACCGACAAGGCGGTGCTGCAGGACATCAGCTTCGAGGCCGCCCCCGGCCAGATGGTCGCGTTGGTCGGGCGTTCCGGCAGCGGGAAATCCACCCTGGCCAACCTCATTCCACGCTTCTACCACCATGAGCAGGGGCAGATCCTGCTGGATGGCGTCGATATCGAGGATTACCGCCTGCGCAACCTGCGTCGTCACATCGCCCTGGTGACCCAGCAGGTGACCCTGTTCAACGACTCGGTCGCCAACAACATCGCCTACGGCGATCTCGCCGGTGCACCGCGCGAGGATGTCGAGCAGGCGGCCGAGGCGGCCTACGCCAAGGAGTTCGTCGACAAGCTGCCGCACGGCTTCGACACCGAGGTGGGCGAAAACGGCGTGCTGCTCTCCGGCGGCCAACGCCAGCGCCTGGCAATCGCCCGCGCCCTGCTGAAGAACGCGCCGGTGCTGGTGCTGGACGAGGCCACCTCGGCCCTGGATACCGAGTCCGAACGGCACATCCAGGCCGCGCTGGACCGTGTGATGGATGGCCGTACCACCCTAGTCATCGCCCATCGTCTCTCCACTATCGAGAAGGCGGACCTGATCCTGGTCATGGATCAGGGGCGCATCGTCGAGCGCGGCACTCACGCCGAGCTGCTGGCCATGAACGGCTACTACGCCCGTCTGCATGCCAACCAGTTCGCCGAGGAGACCCAGCCGAAGGCGAACTGAGCCGGATGCACCCTGCGTCAGATCGAGCAGGTCAGTCCAACTGACCTGCTATGGTATTATCCGCGCCGATTTTGACGTCCGGAGACCCCATGAAGCTGTCCATGCCCCGATTTGATCAGGCCCCCGTTCTGGTGGTGGGCGACGTCATGCTTGACCGCTACTGGCATGGCGGTACTTCGCGCATTTCGCCCGAAGCACCGGTGCCCGTGGTCAAGGTGGAGCAGATCGAGGACCGTCCCGGCGGCGCCGCGAACGTTGCGCTGAACATCGCCGCCCTCGGGGCGCCGGCCATGCTGGTGGGGATCACTGGTATCGACGAAGCCGCCGACAGCCTGACCGACAGCCTCAACGCAGCCGGCGTTGATGTGCATTTCCAGCGTCTCGCCGAGCAGCCGACCATCGTCAAGCTGCGCGTCATGAGCCGCCACCAGCAATTGCTGCGCATGGACTTCGAGGAAAACTTCGATACCAACGCCGAGGCGCTGGCCGCTGAGGTCGAGCGCTTGTTGCCCCAGGCCAAGGTGCTGGTGCTGTCCGACTACGGCAAGGGCGCGCTGAAGAATCACCAGGCGCTGATCCAGGCCGCTCGCCGTCGCGGTGTTCCGGTGCTGGCCGACCCCAAGGGCAAGGATTTCAGCATCTATCGCGGTGCCAGCCTGATCACGCCGAACCTCAGCGAATTCGAATCCATCGTCGGCCGTTGTGCCGATGAGGCCGACTTGGTCGCCAAGGGCGCTGGCCTGATGCAGGCGCTGGAACTGGGCTCCCTGCTGGTGACCCGCGGCGAACACGGCATGACCCTGCTGCGTCCCGGCCATTCCCCGCTGCACCTGCCGGCCCGCGCACGTGAAGTATTTGATGTCACCGGCGCCGGCGACACCGTGATTTCCACCCTGGCCGCCGCCCTCGCCGCAGGCGAAGAACTGCCGCAGGCCGTGGCGCTCGCCAACCTCGCCGCTGGCATCGTCGTCGGCAAACTGGGTACCGCCGCCATCAGCGCGCCGGAATTGCGCCGCGCCGTGCAGCGCGAGCAGGGGTCCGAGCGTGGCGTACTGAGCCTGGACCAGTTGCTGCTGGCCATCGAAGATGCCCGCGCCCACGGCGAGAAGATCGTTTTCACCAACGGCTGCTTCGACATCCTCCACGCCGGCCACGTGACCTACCTGGAGCAGGCCCGAGCGCAAGGTGATCGCCTGGTCCTGGCGGTCAATGACGATGCATCGGTCAGCCGCCTCAAGGGGCCGGGCCGTCCGATCAACAGCGTCGAGCGCCGCATGGCCGTGCTGGCTGGTCTTGGCGCAGTCGACTGGGTTGTCAGCTTCCACGAAGACACGCCTGAGCGCTTGCTCGGCCAGGTCAAACCCGATGTGCTGGTCAAGGGGGGCGACTATGGTATCGACCAGGTGGTCGGCGCCGATATCGTCCGTGCCTACGGCGGTGAAGTGCGGGTGCTGGGCCTGGTGGAAAACAGCTCCACCACAGCCATTGTCAACAAGATTCGCGACAAATCCTGATCCCACCATGTTCGAAAAGCTTCATCTGCTGCTGCGCAATCTCGCCTACAAGAACCGCGTGACGGTCAAATCCGGGAACGTCCTTGACCTTCCCGGTAGCGTGCGTCGGCGGATGAAGAAGATCACCATCAAGCTCGGGGGGCGCAACAACCGGCTGGTGGTTGGCGAAGGGGCCGAACTGAGTCATTGCGAAATCCGCCTCGACGGTAATGACAACTTGATCGAGATCGGGTCCCGGGTACGTTTCAGTTCGGGCAAGATCTACCTTCGCCGAACGAATGGTCAGCACATCCGAATTGGTGAAGACACGACGGTGGAAGGGGCATATCTCTTCGTCGACGAACAGGCGAGTATCGATATTGGTCGGGATTGCATGCTGGCCACCGGTATCCTCATTCGCACTGGCGACAACCACTCTATTCTCGACCTTAAAACCGGCGAGCGCATCAACCCGTCCCGTAGTGTGCGCATTGGTGATCGCGTGTGGATTGCCAGAGATGCTCAGATACTCAAGGGAACTGTTCTTCAGTCCGAATCGGTGGTCGGCGCCAGCTCCGTGGTCAGTCGAGCCTTCGATGAAGGGAACTGCGTAGTGGCAGGCGTACCGGCACGCATCGTCAAGCAGGGCATCCGCTGGGACCGTTCCCTCCTTTGATCCTTCCCCTACTGGCAGCGCTGCCAGTCGCTGGCGTCGGCCCGGTCATAGGCGACTGGGTCGATGCCGAACATCATCAAGGCATCCTCATCCTGCATGGAGTGCGATGCCAATGTTCCCCAACGCACCGGGCCGTGCCCTGGCCGTGCTCAACCGCGTAGCCCAGGCCCACTGGCCCGACCGCCTAAAGCTGCGCAAGGTTTTCGAGAAATTCCTCTACAGCGGCACCCGCGCCGGCTTCATGCTGGCCGCGCGGCGGGCGCGCAAGGTGCCGCGCCAGTCCGGCGCTGATGAGCTGTTTGACCTCTCCCTGTCGGACGAACAGCGGATGCTGGTGGAGATGCTGGAAGCCTTCGCCCTGGATTCCCTGCGCCCGGCAGCCCATAGCGCGGACGCCCGTTGCGCGGTGCCGGCTGCCTTGCTCAACCAGGGTCACGAACTCGGACTGGCTCACTACGGCGTTGGCGAGAACCTGGGTGGCTTGGCGGGTGAACGTACGATCCTCACCAATGCCCTGATGGCCGAGGCCCTGGCCAAAGGCGATCTCAGTCTCGCCGCAGCGCTGCTGACGCCGCTTTCGGCTGCCAATTGTATCCGTCGCTGGGGCTCTGCCGAGCAGCAGGCCGCCTGGCTGCCGGCTTTTGTCGGCGAGCAGCCGGCGCCGCGCATGGCCATTGCCGTCAACGAGCCGAGCGTGCTGTTCGATCCCGGCAAGCTGGCCACTCGCGCGCGGCGCAAGGGAAGCCGCTATGTGCTCACCGGCGAGAAGTGCCTGGTGCCGGGTGCCCTGGATGCCAGTCGCCTGATAGTGGCGGCGGAGACCGGCAGCGGGCCGGCGCTGTTCCTGGTCGAGGCCGGCAGCAAGGGGCTCGACCTGCGCCCGGAGCCGGCCATGGGCCTGAAGGCCTGCGGCACGGCGCGGATTCGCCTCAAGGGGGTGAAGATTCCGGTGGCGAACCGTCTGGCCGCTGTCAACTTCGACTACCAGGTCTTCCTCGACCTTGGTCATCTGGCGTGGTGCGCGCTGGCGCTGGGCACCGCCCAGGCCGCACTGGATTACGTGATTGGCTACTGCAACGAACGCACGGCATTCGGCGAGCCCATCAGCCATCGTCAGGGCGTGGCCTTCATGGTCGCAGACATTGCCATCGAACTGGACGCCATGCGCCTGATGGTCTGGCGCGCCTGTGCCCGCGCCGATCGTGGCGAGGCGTTCGGGCGCGAGGCCTACCTGGCGCGACTGCTCTGTGCCGAGAAGGCCATGAAGATCGGTACCGACGCCGTGCAACTGCTTGGCGGACATGGTTTCACCCAGGAGCACCCGGCCGAGCGCTGGTACCGTGACTTGCGCGCTGTCGCCCTGATGAGCGGCGGCCTGCACCTGTGAGGATGGCAGCATGAATCTGGAAATCCCGAAGAAATTTCGCGGCCTCAGCCATCAGGCCCATCAGGTCGCGCAACAGTACTTTCGCCCCCTGTCACGCAAGTACGACAAGGCCGAACACGCCTACCCGCGCGAACTGGACCTCCTGGCGGCGCTGCTGGACGGCATGAATGCCGGCTCCCCGGAAGCTGTTGGTGCCGGCTCGGCCAGCAAGCGTGGCGCCGGGGCGGAGGAGGTCGTGCGCAACGGCGGCAACCTGTCCGCGCTGCTCGGTGTCATGGAGCTGTGCTGGGGCGATGTCGGCCTGCTCCTGGCCATGCCGCGCCAGGGGCTAGGCAATGCCGCCATCGCTGCGGTGGCCAATGAGGAACAGCTCGTGCGCTTGCGTGGCACCTGGGCTGCGATGGCCATCACCGAACCCGGTTGCGGTTCCGATTCGGCGGCCATCCGCACCACGGCAGTGAAGGATGGCGACCATTACGTGCTCAATGGCGAGAAGATCTTCGTCACCTCCGGCGAGCGTGCCGATGCGGTGGTGGTCTGGGCCAGCCTGGATCGCAGCCTGGGGCGCGCGGCGATCAAGTCCTTCGTGGTGGAGAAGGGCACGCCCGGCATGACCGTGACCCGTCTGGAGAAGAAGCTCGGGATCAAGGCGTCGGACACCGCCTCCATCAGCTTCAATGATTGCCGGGTGCCGGCGGCCAACCTGCTGGGCAATGCCGAGATCGACGTGCAGAAGGGCTTTGCGGGGGTGATGGAGACCTTCGACAACACTCGCCCTCTGGTGGCCGGGATGGCGGTGGGCGTCGCCAAGGCGGCCCTGGACCGGACTCGCGAACTGCTTTCCAAGGCCGGTTGCCGGTTTGACTACCGCAAGCCGTTGCTGGCTGTCAGCCATGCCGAGGCCACGCTCTATCGACTGGAGGCGGAATGGGAGGCGGCGCGCCTGCTGACCCTGAAGGCGGCCTGGATGGCCGACAACCGGCTGCCCAACTCCAAGGAGGCGTCCATCGCCAAGGCCAAGGCTGGACGCGTGGCCAACGAGATCACCCTGAAATGCGTGGAGCTGGCCGGCGCGCTGGGTTACGGCGAAGACGAGTTGCTGGAGAAGTGGGCGCGGGACTCGAAGATTCTCGACATCTTCGAAGGTACCCAGCAGATCCAGTTGCTGATCGTGGCGCGACGGCTGCTGGGCAAGAGCTCCAGTGAGCTGAAGTAATGCTGGAAGGCGGGGACACGCTTAATGGCGACGGGGCGACTTCTTCGGCGCCCCGGCTTTCAGCAGGCCATCTTCTTTCCCATCGGGCGGGCCGTCCCTACCCGGGCCAGCCAGTCCCGCCAGCGCACGCGCTCCTCGTGAACCAGCCAGCCATCCTGCTCCGCGAAACTCTCCGAAAGCCAGACACCACGGGTGCTGGCCGCCTTGAATTCGCCGTTGCGCAGGGTCAGCAGGTCGCCGGTGGGCAGGCCCTGATGCAGCGGTAGCAGGTAGATGTCGGGTCGGCGGCGCTCCAGGCTGGCCACCAGCTTGCCGTCCTGCAGCACCTCATCCACGTGGAACAGGCTGATCTGGTGGCAATCCTTCGGCAGCTCCAGGCGCAGGTCGTAGACCAGTTGCAGGGAAGCGGTGGGCAGGTGCACGTAGGCCTCGGGCCGTTCCAGCAGCGTCAGCTTGCCGTTGCTCACTGGGCGGGCGGCGCCGGACAGCGGGCTGAGGCGGAAGTGGTTGGTTTCGCGATAGCGCAGTTGCCGCTGGTAGGGCGTTGGTAGCCAGGTGTCGCCGAACCGCCCGGCGAGCCAGCCTTCCGGCGTCTCGATCAGGCATTCCTCGGCCACTTCCTGAATGGCGGTGAGCAGCGGCAGGTTCAGCTCATGGGCGGGGACGTAGCCGGAAATCAGCTTGAGTACGGTGTCGCCGCGATCCTGGCGGCGCTGGCGCACCAGTAGCCAGTAGTCGCGCCCCTGCAGCGCCAGGGTCAGCCGCACCGACACGCCGAGGTTCGCCAGTTCCACCGCGAAGCGCTGGTTGTCGTTCACCCTGACCGGGCGGCGTCTTTCCAGCATCTGGGTGAAGTTGAGCGGCAGCCCCAGGCTCTGGTAGCTCAGGGCATCGGCGCTGGCTTCGACATGCAGCGGGAGGGTCTTGAACGCGCTGGGGTCCTTGCGGGCGAGTATTCGCGGCATGTCGGCTCCTGGGCCAGGGGTCGGCTAGTGGCGATGGGCTCCGATGACGGCGGCAGCCGTCGCGACATTATGGGACAGATGCAGCGGATTGATGGTCCCGATTATCGCGCTGGTCACCCCCGGATGACCAAAGATCAGTTCGAAGCTGGCGCGGACCGGATCCACGCCGGCGTCGAGGCAGGCATGACCGCTGGCCAGGCCTTTCTTGATCAGGATGCCCTTGTTCTGTTGCACCGCGAAGTCGAGCACCGGCTTCTCGCCCTGTTCATTGAGGTTGTAGGTGACCATGGCGCAATCCCCCTGTTCCAGGGCCAGGAGGCCGCCGTCCACGGTCTTGCCGGAGAGGCCGAAGGCGCGGATCTTGCCGGCCTGCCTGAGCTCGGCGAGGGTCTCGTAGACGCCGCTGTCCCGCAGGATGGCCAGGTCGTTGCCATCGGAGTGCACCAGCACCAGGTCGATGAAGTCGGTTTCCAGGCGTTTCAGGCTGCGTTCCACGGAGAAGCGCGTGTGTTCGGGGCTGAAGTCGAAGCGGGAGAGGCCGCCTTCGAACTCCTCGCCCACCTTGCTGACGATCACCCAGTCCTGGCGCTGGCCGCGTAGCAGCGGACCGAGGCGCTCCTCGCTGCGGCCATAGGCCGGCGCGGTGTCGATGAGGTTGATGCCGAGGTCGCGGGCCAGGGCCAGCAGCTGACGGGCCTCTACGTCGTCGGGAATGGTGAAGCCGCTGGGGTACTTCACGCCCTGGTCGCGGCCGAGCTTGACGGTGCCCAGCCCCAGCGGGGAAACCATCAGGCCGGTGCTGCCCAGGGGGCGATGCAGACTGTGCAGGTTGTTCATCCCAGCAGTTCCTCCCAGGCCGGTTGCGCTACCGTCGGGCGGGGCAGGGCAGGCAGCGGCGGATTGGCTGATGGCCGCACGCCGTCGCGCTCGAAGACGGCCAGCACGCGGTCGGCGAAGTCCGGCGCCAGGGCCAGCTTGGTGGGCCAGCCCACCAGCAAGCGGTCCTGTTCGGCGAGGAAGGCATTGTCCGGACGAACCAGGCCGCTCTGGGCCGGCTCGGCGCGGTCCACCCGCAGGGTCGCCCATTGCGCGGTGGAGAGGTCGATCCAGGGCAGCAACTGGCGCAACTCCTGTTCGGCTGCGGCGATCTGTTCGGCTTCGTTGCGGGCCACGCCGTCGGCTTCGGCCAGGTCGCCGCCCAGGTACCACACCCATTGGCCGTCGGCGGCCGGGTGGCTGGTCACGGTGATGCGCGGTTTCGGTCCGCCACCCAGGCAATGGGCGTACAGCGGTTTCAGGCTGGGCGCCTTGACCATCACCATGTGCAGCGGGCGACGCTGCATGGCCGGCTGGCTGAGGCCCAGGGCTTCGAGCAGTGCCTGGTTGCCAGCGCCGGCGCTTAGCACAATGCGTTGCGCGCGGACTGCACGGCCGTCGATGACCAGGCCGACCAGCTGACCGTCCTCCCGTAAGGGGGCGACTTCGCGGCCTGCGAGCAGGCTGTCGCCAGCGAGCTCCGCCAGGCGGGTGATCAGGCTGGGCACGTCCAGCACCAGTTCGGCCAGGCGGTAGACCTTGCCCTTGAACTTCGGGTGTTGTAGCGCCGGCGGCAGGGCATCGCCCTTGACCTGGTCGACGCGGCCGCGCACCGCCTTGCTGGCGAAGAAGCTGGTGAGATTGCCGGCCAGGGTGCCGGGGGACCAGAGATAGTGGGCATCGGAGAGCAGGCGTACGCCGCGAAGATCCAGCTCGCCGTTACCAGCCAGGGCCTCGCGCCAGCGGCGGGGCATGTCGGCGATGGCTTCCGAGGCGCCGGTGAGGGCGCCGTGCAGGGCGTACTTGGCGCCACCGTGGATGATCCCCTGGGATTTGACGCTCTGTTCGCCGCCAAGGCTGGCCTTTTCCACCAGCAACGTGGCGAAGCCTTGCTGGCGCAGGCGGGCATTGAGCCACAGGCCGGCGATACCGCCGCCCAGGATGAGCACATCAGTGGAAAGGGATTCGGCCATGGGTTGCAGGCGCCTCGAAAAAAACAGGGGCGCAGTATAGCGCCCCTGTCGTGATGCCGACCTACAGCAGGTGTCGAGAGCCGTGCGAGCCAGAGCGAGACAAGGCTGCTGCTGGCGCAGTATCGCCGACGCGCAGCCTGCTCTCAGTGGCCGGTGCTGTTGGAGAAGAGCTGAATGACGACCACGCCCGAGACAATCATCCCCATGCCGAGAACAGCGGGGGCATCCAGCTTCTGCTGATAGAGCACCAGAGCGGCGACGCTCACCAGCACGATGCCGAGCCCGGCCCAGATGGCGTAGGCGATGCCCACGGGGATGCTGCGCACCACCAGGGTCAGCATCCAGAAGGCGATGGCGTAACCGCCGATCACCAGGATCAGGGGCAGCGGTTTGTTGAAGCCGTCGATGGCCTTCATCGAGGTGGTAGCGACGACTTCGGCGGCAATGGCGATGGCGAGATAGATGTAGCCGGTCATGGTCGGGCCTCCTGTGCAATGACGCGAATTCTAAGTTCTCTGCCGATGGGATAAAGTCATTTCCCATCTGAATTGGAGATAGGTTGCCCTCCATGCAATGGAACCTGGAACAGATCCGCCTGTTCGTTGCAGTTGCGGAAGGTCAGTCCTTCTCGGCGGTCGCGCGCAGGCTGCGGCGCGCCCAGTCGGCGGTGAGCAGTGGCATCGCCCTGCTCGAAGAGGACCTTGGCGTGCAGCTGTTCGACCGCAGCAGCGGTCGCCAGCCGCGTTTGACGGCGGCGGGCGTGGCCTTGCTGGAGGAAGCCCGGGAAGTCTTGCGGCAGTGCCAGCGCCTGGACGGTAAGGCTCTGGGGCTGGCGAAGGGCGAAGAAGCGCGCCTGCGCCTGGCCCAGGATGAAGCCATGCCTTATCAGCCGGTTCTGGCCAGCCTGGAGGCGCTGGGCAAGGCATTTCCATTGCTGGAGGTGCAACTGACCACCAGTGCCCAGGGGGAAGTGGCGCGCAAGCTGCTGGAGCGCCGCGCCGATCTTGGGCTGCTGTTCCATCATGAGCAGATGCCCGACGCCCTGGAGCGCCAACGCTTGGGCACCATCGAGATGGTCACCGTTTGTGGCAGCAATCATTCCCTGGCCGCGATGGAGTGTGCCGATCGTCGCGAATTGGCGCGTCATCGGCAGATACTCATGTCGCCGCAGGACAGCCATTATCCGGGCGGTGAGCAGATCGGCCCGCAGGTCTGGCGTGCCGACAGCTTCTACGTGATGGCCGAACTGCTGATGCGTGGACTCGGTTGGGCCTGGCTGCCGCGCCATGTGGCGCAGTACCCGGCGTATCAGGGACAGCTGGTGGAACTGCGCAGCGACTGGACGCCGCCCTCGCTGGTGGTGGAGCTGGTCTGCCGTCGCGATGCGGCGCTGGGGCCGGCGGCGCTCTGGCTGGCCGATAGCCTTGCCGAGCATTTGCAGGCCATGGGTTAGTGCGATCGACGGCGAGTCACGCTAAGCTCCGCGCCCATGAATCGCACCCTCTATACCCTGCTGTTCCATCTCGGTCTGCCGCTGGTAGCTGTGCGCCTGGCCTGGCGCGCTTGGCGTGCGCCGGCCTATGCGCGGCGCATCGGCGAGCGCTTTGCCTTTGGCCTGCCATCCATCAAGCCGGGCGGTATCTGGGTCCACGCCGTGTCGGTAGGCGAGAGCATCGCCGCGGCTCCCATGGTCCGCGCCCTGCTGGAGCGCCACCCGGACCTTCCGATCACCATCACCTGCATGACGCCCACCGGTTCCGAGCGCATCCGCGCGCTGTTCGGCGACAAGGTGCAACATTGCTACCTGCCCTATGATCTGCCTTGGGCGGCTGCTCGTTTTCTCGACAAGGTGCGGCCGAAGCTGGCGGTGATCATGGAGACCGAGCTCTGGCCGAACCACATTCACCAGTGTGCCCGCCGTGGTATCCCCGTGGTGCTCGCCAATGCCCGGCTGTCCGAGCGCTCGGCTCGTGGCTATGCGCGATTCGCCAAGCTCACTGGGCCCATGCTGGCCGAACTGAGCTGGATCGCGGTGCAGACGGAAGCCGAAGCCGAGCGCTTCCGGACCCTGGGCGCGCGCCCTTATTGCGTGGGCGTGACTGGCTCGATCAAGTTCGACCTGCGCATCGACCCGGCGCTGCTCCAGCGGGCCGCGGAGCTGCGTGGCCAATGGGGCGCCGATTCGCGGCCGGTGTGGATTGCCGCGAGCACCCATGCCGGGGAGGATGAAATCGTCCTGGCTGCCCACAAGGCACTGTTGAAACAGCGGCCGGACACACTGCTGATCCTGGTGCCGCGTCACCCGGAGCGATTCGGTCCGGTATTCGAGCTGAGTCGTCGCGAAGGGCTGGCAACGGTGCGCCGATCCACCGGCGCGCCTGTCGACGCGACGGATGCGGTGCTGGTCGGCGATACCATGGGCGAGTTGCTGTTCCTGTATGCATTGGCGGACATCGCCTTCGTTGGCGGCAGCCTCGTGCCCAATGGCGGTCACAACCTGCTGGAGCCGGCAGCTCTGGGCAAGCCAGTGCTCAGTGGCCCGCACCTGTTCAACTTCCTCGAAATCGCCGCGCAGCTCAGAGACGCGGGGGCTCTGGCGGAAGTGGCAGATGCTGAAGAATTGGCCGCACAGGTTGGTGGGCTCTGGGCCGAGCCGGGGCGCGCGGAGTTTATGCGCGACGCCGGCTTGGGCGTGCTCAAGGCCAACCAGGGTGCGCTGGAGCGTCTGCTGGGTGGGATTGCGCGGCTGCTGTAGGGGCGATTTCAATCGCCAAGGGTGGCGTAGCCGCCCCATAGGTGTTTGAAGGGCAGACCTTCGGCCTGCTTGGCGAATGAATTCGCCCCTACAGGAAAAGGCCCTGAAGGATTGCGCGAATCAGAACGTCGGCGGGGTGATCACCCAGAGGATCAGCGCATCCTTTTCGCCAGGGTTGCCGTAGCGGTGCGGCTCCTGGCTGGAGAAGCTGAAGCTGTCGCCTTCTTGCAGATGGAAGTGCCGGTCGCCGACCCAGAGTTCGAACTCGCCACTAAGCACGTAGCCGGCTTCTTCGCCCTCGTGGCTGTAACTCTCTTCGCTGTAAGTGCCCGGAGGGAAGCGTGAGTGGAGCATCTCCAACTGGCGTAGGGGCTGTGGGCTGAGCAGCTCGTCGGTGATGCCGTCTTCGTAGTGCAGGCTGGTGCGGGCATTGCGGCGCACGACGTAACCACGATCGGCTTCGGTGGTGGGCGCTTCGCTGGCGAAGAACCACTGGATGGTGACGCCCAGGCTGCGGGCGATATTGAACAGCGCGGGAATCGAGGGATAGGCCAGGTTGCGTTCCAGCTGGCTGATGTAGCCGGCGGTGAGCTTGCTCTGTTCGGCCAGCTCGGTGAGGGTCAGGCCCCTGCGTTTGCGCAACGCGCGGATGCGCGTGCCGAGGAATTGGCTCTCGGCGTTGGCGTTCGGCGATGGCAGGCTAGGGCTCATGGTTCCCTCCATGGGACAGGATCGCGGCATTGTATTGCAGCCGCGATCGCCGGCGACACTCAGATGCTCCAGGCCAGCTTGAGTCCCTCGTAAATCGCCTCTTCCACCGTGCGAGGCGCCAGGCAGTCGCCGATCCTCCGGAAATCCACCAGGCCCTCCAGCCCAGCGCCCAGGTCGTCCACCGGCTGGTGGCCCTGGCAGAGCACCAGGGTGTCCACCTCTTCGAATAGCATCGGTTCGCCACAGGCGGCATGCGTCATGTACACGGTGTTGTCGTCGCAGCCGTAAAGACGTGCATAGGGCGTGATCGGAATGCCGATCTTGTGCAGCTCTCCGGCCATCTGGTCGCGCACGTAAAGGGGCAGGCTCTCGCCGCAATGGGGGCCGCTCACCGCCAGGCGCACCTGATGGCCGTTGCATGCCAGGCGTTCGGCGATGCCGGGAGCGATCCAGTCGCCGCGCCAGTCGGTGACCACCACCGAACGGCCCAGCTGTACTTCGTCACGCAGGACCTGCCAGGCGTCGACCACCTGCAAGTCGCCGCCGCGCTCGAAGGCCGGCCAGTAGGGTTTCGCGCCGGTGGCGAGAATCACCAGGTCAGGACGCTCGAGTTCCACCAGGGCTCGGTCGACGCGGACATTGCGCTGCACCTGAACGCCGGCCAGCTCCATCTCCCGTTGCAGGTTGGTGGCCGCCCCGCCGAATTCCGCGCGGCGTGGCAGCAACTGAGCCAGCAACACTTGCCCGCCGAGCTGGTTGGCCGCCTCGAAGAGGGTTACTTCATGGCCACGCTGGGCCGCCACGGCGGCGGCCTTCATGCCGGCCGGCCCTCCGCCCACCACCATCACGCGCTTGCGCACGGTGGCAGGTTTGGATTCTCCGTAGGTCAGTTCACGACCGGTTTCCGGGTGCTGGATACAGGAGATGGGATAGCCGCGATGGAAGTGGCCGATGCACGCCTGGTTGCAGGCGATGCAGGCACGCACATCGTCGCTGCGGCCATTGGCGGCCTTGTTCGGCATCTGCGGATCGCAGATCAGGGCGCGGGTCATGCCGCAGACATCCGCCTGGCCGCGGGCGAGGATGCTCTCGGCTTCCTGGGGCTGGTTGATCCGCCCGGTGACGAAGAGTGGGATGTCCAGGCGCGACTTGAAGGTCCCGGCTGTGGAAGCGAGGTAAGCGGCTTCGATGGCCATGGGCGGCACGATATGGATGGCGCCCCCGATAGAGGCGGAAGTGCCGGCCACCAGGTGCAGGTAGTCGAGTTGCCCTTGCAGGGCGAGAGCGGCGGTCAGGGATTCGTCTTCGGTCAGGCCTTCCGGGTCGCGTTCGTCGGCGGAGATGCGCATGCCGACGATGAAGTCTTCCGGGCAGTTGGCGCGCACGGCCAGTATCACTTCGCGGACGAAGCGCAGGCGGGCGTCCAGGTCGCCGTTGTAACCGTCTTCCCGGTGGTTCACGCGCGGGTTGAGGAACTGCGCGGGCAGATAGCCGTGGCTGGCGACGATCTCCACCCCGTCCAGGCCAGCCTCGGACAACCGGCGGGCGGCTGCGCCGTAGCCGGCGACGATCTCGTCGATCATTCGCTGGTCCAAGGCTCGCGGCATTACGCGGAAACGCTCGTTGGGCGAAGCCGAAGCGGACCAGGCCACCGTCAGCAGCCCATCGCTGGACTCCATGATTTCCCGGCCGGGGTGGAAGACCTGAGAGAGCACCACCGTACCTTCGGCATGGCAGGCGTCGGCCAGCTGGCGATAGCCCTCGATGCACTCATCGTCGGTGGCCATCAGCACATGGGAGGTGTAGCGCGCGCTGTCATGCACGCCGGCTACCTGCAGAACGATCAGGCCGACTCCACCCTTGGCGCGAGCACGGTGGTAGGCAACGAGTTGGTCGTTGACCAGGTTGTCGGCGGGCATCGAGGTGTCGTGGCCGCTGGACATGATCCGGTTCTTCAGGCGCTTGCCGCGGATTTCCAGGGGCTCGAAAAGATGCGGGAAGGTAGCACTGGACATGGAGGCTCCTGAGGGCCTGGCGGCCCGCTTGTTCTTGTTGAGCCATGGAAATTTACCTTCAGTAAAAAATCAACTTGTTTTTTTACTTTGTCCCGGCTTAGCTTCGTGTCAGCCCGAGCCGGGCAGGCTTCATGACAACAACAAGAGGAGAAGCACCATGCGGCAGTCTTTCGTCCCTCACCTGAGCAACCGTTCACATCTGTCTTCCATTCCTGCTTCCAGCCACGCGGGCCGTCTGCTTGCCGGCTTGGCGCTCACTTGTTGCCTGGGAAGCGTCCAGGCGGCTGACAGCATGGTGGTGGTGGGCTACGGCGGGGCAGGGCAGAAAGCCTTGAGTGACGCCTTCTTCAAGCCCTTCGCCACGGCCAGCGGCGCCCCGCTGACGGAGGGCGAATACAACGGCGAAATGGCGCGTATCAAGGTGATGGCCGATACCGGCAGCGTCGACTGGGACCTGGTGGAGATCGAGGCGCCTGACCTGGTGCGTGGCTGCGAGGAAGGCCTGTTCGAGCGCCTGGACTGGCAGCGCATAGGTGGTGCCGACCAGTTGATTGCCGACGCTGCCCAGGAATGCGGGTCAGCTACCATGGTCTGGAGCGTGGCGCTGGCCTATGACGTCGGCAAGCTGGCGGAAGCGCCGAAGTCCTGGGCGGACTTCTGGGATGTGCAGCGCTTCCCCGGCAAGCGCGGGCTGCGCAAGCGGGCGGTGTACAACCTGGAATTCGCGCTGCTGGCCGATGGCGTCAAGCGCGAGGATGTCTACAAGGTGCTGGCTACGCCGGCAGGGGTGGAGCGGGCCTTTGCCAAGCTGGATCAGCTCAAGCCCCACATCCAGTGGTGGGAGGCGGGGGCCCAGCCCGTTCAATGGCTGGCCGCCGGTGACGTGACCATGACTTCGGTCTACAGCGGGCGCATTGCTGCGGCCCATCAGGAAGGCAACAAGTTTGCTGTGGTGTGGCCGGATAGCCTCTATGGCATGGACTATTGGGCGATCATCAAGGGCTCGAAGCACGTCGACCGCGCCCATCAACTGATCGCCTTCATCAACAAGGCCGACAACCAGGCCGACTATGTCAAACGGATTCCCTACGGGCCGGTCAACCAGCAGACCTTCGAGCGCCTCGACCCGGCGCTGACCGGTTGGCTGCCCAGCGCGCCGCAGAACATGGCCCAGGCGCTGCCGATGAATGTGGAGTTCTGGACTGACCATGGCGAAGACCTTGAGCAGCGCTTCAACGCCTGGGCGGCCAAATAACCGACCTGTAGGGTGGATAGCGCTTTTCTATCCACCAACGATGTCAGGCATGACGCCGATGGTGGATCGAAGAAGCGTGATCCACCCTTGAACGACTGGGCGGCGTTCCGACAATCCAATGAAAAAACCCGGCAGTGATGCCGGGTTTTTTTTGTGTGGGGCGGGACTCAGTATTCCGGGTCGCCTTTCAGGCTGGCTTCTGCAGCCTTGGCCAGATCGGGCGGGAGGAAGTCCTTGTCCGGGTTGTAATCGGGCTTGAGGAAGCCCGCCAAGGCTTCCAGGTCGGCCGGGCTCAGGGTGCCGGCAGCCTGCTTCAGGCGCAGGTTGTCGAGGATGTAGTCGTAGCGTGCGTTGTTGTAGTCGCGCACCGAGCTGTACAGCTGGCGCTGGGCATCGAGCACGTCGACAATGTTGCGGGTACCGACCTGGTAGCCGATTTCGGTGGCTTCCAGGGCGCTCTGGTTGGAGATGATCGACTGCCGGCGCGCCTTCACCTGCTCCACGTCGGTGTTCACCGCACGGTGGAAGTTGCGGGTGTTCTGCACCACGGTGCGGCGCAGGCTCTCGCGCTGTTGCTCGGTCTGGTTCAGGCGCTGGTAGGACTCGCGAACCTGGGAACTGATCAGGCCGCCGCTGTAGATCGGGATGTTCAGCTGCAGACCGATGCTGCGCTGTTCCACGTCGCCACTGAACGGATCCTGGCCAGGCAGGGTGGAGCCGTTATTGCTGAAGCCGAGACTGTCGTTGTCACCCTTCTGGTAGCTGGCTACCGCATCGACGGTCGGCGCGTGGCCGGCCTTGCGCTGGCGCAAGGTTTCTTCGGCGGCATCGACGGCGTAGTTGGCGGCCTGCAGGTTGAGGTTCTGCTGGGCAGCGGTGTCGACCCAGGCCTTGGCGTCGTTAGGGGCGGGCACCACCACCGGCAGGGTGTGGAGGATGCCTTCGATCGAGGCGTACTCACGGTTGGTCAGGGTCACCAGCGCCTGGAAGGCGTCTTCCACGTTGCGCTCGGCGATGATCCGGTTGGCACGGGCGGTGTCGTAGCCGGCCTGGGCCTCCAGTACGTCGGTCTTGTCCGAGAGGCCGACATCGAAGCGTTCATTGGCCTGGTCGAGTTGGCGTTTGAACGCCGCCTCTTCGGCTTTGGTCGAGGCCAGGTTGTCCTGGGCGCGCAGCACGGCGAAGTAGGTTTCGGCAGTCTGCAGGATCAGGTTCTGCTGGGTCGCGGAGAAGTCCAGGGCAGCCTGCTCGGTGCTGGACTCGGCGGCTTTCAGCTGGAACCAGCGGTCAGCACGGAAGATCGGCTGGCTCAGGGTCGCCTGGTAGGCGATGCCACTGCGCGAAAAGGTGTTGGAGGGGTCGTCCAGCTTGGTCCGGGTGTCGTTGGACGTGGCGCCGCCGTTGATTTGCGGCAGCAGGCCGGAACGAGCCTGGGGTACGGCCTCGCGCTGCGCCTCATAGTTGGCGCGGGCGGCGGCGAGGTCGGCGTTGTTGTCGACAGCGTCCTTGTAGACGGTCACGAGGTCCGTCTTGGCTGACAGGGGGGCATCTACGGCCCAGGCGGTTCCGGCAAAGGCGGATGCCACGGCGATGGCCAGCGAGAGTCTGCGCAGCATGATCAATCCTGGATTCTGAGGTGTCGGGCAAGGCTACGGGGCCGCTGGGGGCGGGTCAAGACGCCCCACCGGCGGCCTGAGTGTAGTTTGCGACAAGCTATGTTTCCTGCGTGCAACAATCGATTTTTGTTATTGGAGCTGCGTCACTTCCCGACGTACTGGTCACGATATTCTGACCACCGGGTTGGTTTTCTCCGTCGAGCTTGTTTAGACTGCCCGGGTTCTTGTCGGGGTGCCTCGAATCGGAGGCTGAGATCGGATAGTTCCGGATCCCGTTGAACCTGATCAGGTTAAGGCCTGCGTAGGGAACAAGATGTGCCTCCCCAACCCGCACTTCGGGAGGCTCCTCTCGGCACCGGTCCCGGTGCACTCTGCCCTCAGGTTCGCTCCGACATCATCCCCAGGAGCCAGCCGATGACTGCAAAACAACAACGAAACCTGAGCGAAAGCGCCCAGGTCGACCAGCAATCCATCCAGCCTTTCCCTCGTTCGCAGAAAGTCTATGTGCAGGGCTCCCGCCCGGATATCCGCGTGCCCATGCGCGAAATCAGCCTGGACGTGACCCCTACCGCCTTCGGTGGCGAGATCAATGCCCCGGTCACCGTCTATGACACCTCCGGCCCCTATACCGACCCGAGCGTCAGCATCGACGTGCGCAAGGGCCTGGCCGATGTGCGCTCGCCCTGGATCGACGACCGCAACGACACCGAGCGCCTGCCGGGCCTGACCTCCGAGTTCGGTCAGCGCCGCCTGGCCGATGCCGAACTGGCCGCCATGCGCTTCGCCCACGTGCGCAACCCGCGCCGCGCCAAGTCCGGCCAGAACGTCACCCAGATGCACTACGCGAAGAAGGGCATCATCACGCCCGAGATGGAATTCGTCGCCATCCGCGAAAACATGAAGCTGGCCGAAGCGCGTGAGGCCGGCCTGCTCAAGGAACAGCACGCCGGCCACAGCTTCGGCGCCGCCATTCCGAAGGAAATCACCCCCGAGTTCGTGCGCCAGGAAGTGGCCCGCGGCCGCGCCATCATCCCGGCCAACATCAACCACGTGGAGCTGGAGCCGATGATCATCGGCCGCAACTTCCTGGTGAAGATCAACGGCAACATCGGCAACTCGGCACTGGGCTCCTCAATCGAGGAAGAAGTCGCCAAGCTCACCTGGGGCATCCGCTGGGGCTCGGACACCGTGATGGACCTGTCCACCGGCAAGCACATCCATGAAACCCGCGAGTGGATCATCCGCAACTCGCCGGTACCGATCGGCACCGTGCCGGTTTACCAGGCTCTGGAGAAGGTCGGCGGCATCGCCGAGGACCTGACCTGGGAACTGTTCCGCGACACCCTGATCGAGCAGGCCGAACAGGGCGTGGACTACTTCACCATCCACTCCGGCGTGCTGCTGCGCTATGTGCCGCTGACCGCCAAGCGCGTCACCGGCATCGTCTCCCGCGGCGGCTCGATCATGGCCAAGTGGTGCCTGGCTCACCACAAGGAGAATTTCCTCTACACCCACTTCGAGGAAATCTGCGAAATCATGAAGGCCTACGACGTCAGCTTCTCGCTGGGCGATGGCCTGCGTCCGGGCTCCATCGCCGACGCCAACGACGCCGCGCAGTTCGGTGAGCTGGAAACCCTCGGCGAACTGACCAAGATCGCCTGGAAGCACGACGTGCAGACCATGATCGAGGGCCCCGGCCACGTGCCGATGCACCTGATCAAGGAAAACATGGACAAGCAGCTGGAATGCTGCGACGAGGCGCCTTTCTACACCCTCGGCCCGCTGACCACCGACATCGCACCCGGCTACGACCACATCACTTCCGGCATCGGCGCCGCGATGATCGGCTGGTTCGGTTGCGCCATGCTCTGCTACGTGACCCCGAAGGAGCACCTGGGCCTGCCGAACAAGGACGACGTGAAGACCGGCATCATCACCTACAAGATCGCCGCCCACGCCGCCGACCTGGCCAAGGGTCATCCGGGCGCGCAGATCCGCGACAACGCGCTGTCCAAGGCGCGCTTCGAGTTCCGCTGGGAAGACCAGTTCAACCTCGGCCTGGACCCGGATACCGCGCGTGCCTTCCACGACGAGACCCTGCCGAAGGAGTCGGCCAAGGTGGCGCACTTCTGCTCCATGTGCGGGCCGAAGTTCTGCTCCATGAAAATCACCCAGGAAGTTCGTGACTACGCCAGGGAAAACGGCCTGACCGACGAGCAGAAGGCCATCGAGGCCGGCTTCGCCGAGCAGTCCGGGCGTTTCAAGGAAGAAGGTTCGATGATCTACAAGCAGGTCTGACGACCCGCCGCGTGACCCCGGACAGGCCTGGCCCTGTCTCACCACACCGCAAGCCGGGCCTCGTGCCCGGCTTTGCGGTTTGTGGCCAAACCATAACTACAGTCCCTTCAGGGCATCTGCCATCGTGAACACCCCAACCAGTTATTCGCCGTCCATCCCGGTCGCCTTCGACCAGCGCGTACTCGGCACGCGCGACCTGTTTTCCCTCTGGTTTTCCCTCGGCCTCGGCCTGATGGTGCTGCAGACCGGCGCGTTGCTGGCGCCGGGGCTCGGCACCAGCGATGCGTTGCTGGCCATCCTGCTCGGTACTGGCGTAGGCGTGCTGCTGCTGGGTTCGGCGGCGATGATCGGTAGCGACACCGGCCTCGCCGCCATGGCGTCGCTCAAGCTCAGCCTCGGCTCGGCCGGTGCGACCGTGCCGGCGTTCCTCAACCTGCTGCAACTGGTGGGCTGGGGCGCCTTCGAAATCATCGTGATGCGTGACGCCGCCAGCCTGCTGGTCGCCCGAGGCCTGGGCGAAGGCAGCCTGTGGGCTTCGCCGGTGCTCTGGACCCTGGTGTTCGGTGCACTGGCCACCCTGCTGGCGGTGGCCGGCCCGCTCGCCTTCGTGCGCCGCATCCTGCGTCGCTGGGGCATCTGGCTGTTGCTGGGCGCCTGCGGCTGGCTGACCTGGGACCTGCTGAATCGCGCCGACTTCTCAGCGCTGATGGCGCGTGCCGGTGATGGCTCCATGTCGTTCGCCCTGGGTTTCGACATCGCCATCGCCATGCCGCTGTCCTGGCTGCCGCTGATCGCCGACTACTCGCGCTTCGGTCGTCGTGGCGGCGGCGTGTTCATCGGTTCCGCACTGGGCTTCTTCATCGGCTGCCTGTGGCTGATGGGCCTCGGCGTGGCCTACACCCTGGCCTTTGCCGAGGGCAGCGACGCCAATGCCTTGCTGCTGGCCTTGGCCGGTGCCGGCATGGGTATCCCGCTGCTGCTGATCCTGCTGGACGAGTCGGAAAAGGCCTTTGCCGATATCCACTCGGCCGCGGTGTCCAGCGGCATCCTGCTGCCGCTGAAGGTCGAGCAGCTGGCGCTTGCCATCGGTGCACTCTGCACCCTGATCGCCTGGTTCGCGCCGCTGGCCGAGTACCAGAACTTCCTGCTGCTGATCGGCTCGGTATTCGCTCCGCTGTTCGGCGTGGTGCTGGTGGATCACTTCATCCTGCGCCGCCGCCGCGCGGAACTCGCGCCGCGCGTGGCGTTGCGCTGGGACACGCTGGTGGCCTGGGGCTGCGGCGTGGCGATCTACCACCTGCTGGCCAATCACTGGCCGGAATTGGGGGCGACCCTGCCGGCCCTGCTGGCGGCCGGCGTATTGCAGTTCGTGCTGGGACGCTTCAGCCGCGTCCGGGGAAATACTGGGGCTTCAGTATTCCGTTGAGTTGCGGGTAGGGGATGCGGATTTCCGGATGCCCGCTGGAGTAGGGCGCGATGCTGTACACGTCGTACTTCAGCAGCATGGCGCCGTAGCCCAGGCCCACGTTGGCGGTGCGCTCGAACGGCCAGGTCTTGATGAAGTCGGGGTCCTGGTCGAGCTTGTTGGTCGCCAGCCATCGGCGGTGGGCTTGTTCGGCCACCTTCCAGAAGGCGTCTTCCTGGCCGGGAAGCAGCATGTCGCCAAGGCTCAGGGGCTTCTCCAGCTTGCGGTCGTAGTTGATGAAGCCGCGTCCCGGCATGCCGTGGGCGCCGCCGGTGAAGAGGTAGCTGGACAGCTCCACCAGCACCAGGTTGTCGTGCTGCTCCAGCACCTTGGCCTGCAGGTAGCTGCTCCAGCCCGGTTCGGCGCTGGCGAGGAAATCCTTCTCGTAGGACTCGAGCGATGCCGGCAGCGGCGAGCCGGGGGCGTCCTGGGTCATGCGTAGCAGGCGTTCGTTGATCAGCGCGTTGAGCTGCGGTTCGTCGGCGAAGCTGATGGTGTCGATGTTCACCAGCGGGCAGGTCTCGCCCTGGCAACCGGGTTTCAGGTGTTCCCAGGCGTGGCGCTGCGGTTCCAGTTTGCCGCTGCCGCCGGGCAGCATCTGGCAGGCGCTGAGCAGGGTGCCGAAGCAGGCGGCGGCAAGGAGTCTGGCAAGGGGCATCGGCTTCATCTTCGGGGGCGGATTCCGGAAAAAAGTGCAGGCTTCGACTGCCACCTGGGCCATGAGTTCGCGCTCCACGGGCAGCCTTTTGCCGCGCATCTTCCCAGTCCGCGACCCATCTGCAAAGAGGCTGCGCCCCTCGCAACCAAGGGGTAGGATGCGCGGATCGAAGCCTTCCGCAACAGTGAGACCTTCCCATGACCGAAACCTTCAAGCCGGGCCCGGACGCCGTCGAAATCGTCGAGCGAGAAACCTGTTTCCAGGGTTTCTACCGCCTGGACCGCCTGAGCCTGCGCCATCGGCTGTTTTCCGGCGACATGGGGCCGGTCATCCATCGGGAACTCTTCGTCCGTCATGATGCTGTCTGCGTGCTTCCCTATGATCCCCAGCGGGATGTGGTGGTACTGATCGAGCAATTCCGCGTGGGCGCCTATGGCAAGAGCGAGAGCCCCTGGCTGCTGGAGCTGGTGGCCGGGCTGATCGACAAGGACGAGGAGCCGGAAGAGGTCGCCCGTCGGGAAGCGGTCGAAGAGGCCGATCTGCAGTTGACTTCGCTGTGGCCGATCACCACCTACTATCCTTCACCAGGGGGCTCCAACGAGCGTGTGCATCTGTACCTCGGACGTTGCGACAGCAGCGGTGCGGGCGGCGTACACGGGCTGGCGGAGGAGGGCGAAGACATCCGCGTGCACGTGTTGCCGCTGGAAGACGCCCTGGCCCTCATGCGTGAAGGGCGGCTGGACAATGCCGCGACCATGCTGGCCCTGCAGTGGCTGGCGCTGAACCGTACCGAAGTCAGGGGGTTGTGGACGTGAATCTGTTGCGCGATCGCTACCGGGTCGACCTCATCGGGCTGCAGGCAGCCTGCGAGGCGAACTACGCGCGCCTGATGCGTCTGCTCCCGCAGATGCGCGAGGTGCGCGGTTCCCGTCGCGTCGCGCTGAGCCAGGGCGAGCGCCTGCTCGGTGTGCTGGCCCTGGAAGTGGTTGAAGCCTGCCCCTATACCACCACCCTGCAGGTGCGTCAGGAGCACAGCCTGCCCTGGCTGCCGTCGCCGCAGCTGGAGGTGCGCGTCTACCATGACGCGCGCATGGCAGAGGTGGTCGGTGCCGAGAATGCACGGCGCTTTCGCAGTGTGTATTCCTATCCGAATGCCGACATGCACCAGCCCGATGAGAAGAGCCAGCTCAATCTCTTTCTCGGTGAGTGGCTGAGCCATTGCCTGGCCTGTGGTCACGAGCTGGAGCCGGTCGTCCTCTAGTTCCGTTCCCAGCGACCTGCGACTGGGCGGCCCGACGCGATCCGCAATCCTTAACTGTGAACCATTCCCGATTCGCGGGTTTACCCGTTGCGCGCGCAGCAACCATAATCGGAACATCTTGCCCGAGGAGAAGGCCTTGCCCAATCCAGTCCTCCCTGCCGCTGACGAGTCGGTGCTGCTGGTGCAGCTATCCGACAGCCATCTGTTCGCCGAAGCGGACGGCAAGCTATTGGGCATGGAAACCCGCGACAGCCTGCGTCGGGTGATCGACCAGGTGTTGCAGGAGCAGTCGGGCATCGATCTGGTACTGGCCACCGGCGACCTTTCCCAGGACGGTTCGGTCGAGTCCTACGAATCTTTCCGCGAGCTGGTGGCGAACATTCCTGCGCCCGCCCGCTGGTTCCCCGGCAACCACGACGAAGTCCCGGTGATGCGCGATGTCTGCGCCGGTACTTCGGCCCTGGAGCCAATCGTCGATTTCCCCCATTGGCGGGTGGTGCTGCTGGATTCCACCATCGCCGGTGCTGTTCCCGGCCATTTCCCTGTGGAACAACTTGCCCTGCTGGAGCAAGCCCTCGAAGGAGCCGGCGAGCGCCACGTGCTGGTCAGCTTCCACCACCATCCCGTTTCCATTGGCTGTGCCTGGATGGACCCGATCGGCGTACGCAACTCCGATAGCCTGTTCGCCGTGCTGGACCGTTATCCACAGGTGCGGGTGCTGCTCTGGGGCCATGTCCACCAGGAGTTCGATCAGCTCCGCAAGGGCGTGCGCCTGCTGGCGTCACCGTCCACCTGCGTGCAGTTCGCGCCGGGCAGCGAGGACTTCTGCGTGAGCAACGAAGCACCGGGTTATCGCTGGTTGCGCCTGGGGCGCGATGGTGCCATTGAAACCGGGGTTTCGCGGGTAACGGGAATCACCTTCGAAGTGGATTACAGCGTCAAGGGTTATTGACCTTCGCGCCGCGGCACGGCAAGAAGTACAACTTTCCCTCGACCTGCCAGGAAGCCGCGTGTCCAGCTCGCAACCCAGCCTTCTTTATATCCACGGTTTCAACAGCTCGCCGTCTTCACACAAGGCGCGCCAGCTCGACGCGCTCATGCAGCGCCTGGGGCTGGCCGATCGCCTGCGGGTTCCCGCCTTGCACCATCATCCGCGCCTGGCCATCGGCCAGCTCGAGGACGCCATCGCCGAGCTGGGGCGCCCGGTGCTGGTCGGCAGCTCCCTGGGCGGCTACTATGCGACCCACCTGGCCGAGCGCCACGGTCTTTCGGCCGTGCTGATCAACCCTGCGGTAGCCCCGCACCGGTTGTTCGATGGCCGGCTCGGCCCACAGAAGAATTACTACAGCGACGAAATCTGGGAGCTGACGGCGGAGCATGTGAGGGCGCTGGCCGAACTGGAAGTGCCACCACCGCAGGACCCGGCCCGCTACCAGGTTTGGTTGCAGACGGCCGACGAAACCCTCGACTACCGCCAGGCGGAGCGCTACTACCGCGCTTGTGCCTTGCGCATCGAGGCCGGCGGCGACCACGGTTTCCAGAACTTCCCCGCCCATCTGCCCGCTTTGCTGGCCTTTGCCGGCTTTCCCGCGCAGCTGTGGCGTGACATCGACTTTTCCGACCTCTGACTGAAAGGGAATCCATGGCTACTTACAACGCGGATGCCATCGAAGTCCTCTCCGGCCTCGACCCGGTGCGCAAGCGCCCGGGCATGTACACCGACACCTCCCGACCCAACCACCTGGCCCAGGAAGTCATCGACAACAGCGTGGACGAGGCCTTGGCCGGCCACGCCCGCAGCGTCCAGGTGATCCTCCATGAGGACAACTCGCTGCAGGTCATCGACGATGGCCGTGGCATGCCGGTGGATATCCACCCCGAGGAAGGGGTGCCCGGCGTCGAGCTGATCCTTACCAAGCTGCATGCCGGCGGCAAGTTCTCCAACAAGAACTACCAGTTCTCCGGCGGCCTCCACGGCGTGGGCATCTCGGTGGTGAACGCCCTGTCCACCCGCGTCGAAGTGCGGGTCAAGCGCGAGGGCAGCGAATACATGATGACCTTCGCCGACGGCTTCAAGGCCAGCGAGCTGGAAGTCATCGGCAGCGTCGGCAAGCGCAACACCGGCACCAGCGTGCATTTCTGGCCGGACGCCAAGTATTTCGACTCCCACAAGTTCTCCGTCAGCCGCCTCAAGCATGTGCTCAAGGCCAAGGCCGTGCTCTGCCCGGGGCTGTCCGTCACCTTCGAGGACAAGGCCAGCGGCGAGCGTGTCGAGTGGCACTTCGAGGACGGCCTGCGCTCCTACCTGGAGGACGCCGTCAGCGAGTTCGAGCGTCTGCCGAGCGAGCCGTTCTGCGGCAGCCTGGCCGGTAACAAGGAAGCGGTGGACTGGGCGCTGCTCTGGCTGCCCGAGGGTGGCGACAGCGTCCAGGAAAGCTACGTCAACCTGATCCCAACCGCCCAGGGCGGCACCCATGTGAACGGCCTGCGCCAGGGCCTGCTGGATGCCATGCGCGAGTTCTGCGAGTTCCGCAACCTGCTGCCGCGCGGCGTCAAGCTGGCGCCGGAAGACGTCTGGGAACGCATCGCCTTCGTCCTCTCGATGAAGCTGCAGGAACCGCAGTTCTCCGGTCAGACCAAGGAGCGCCTGTCCTCCCGCGAGGCGGCGGCCTTCGTTTCCGGCGTGGTCAAGGACGCCTTCAGCCTGTGGCTCAACGCCCACCCGGACCTGGGCATGCAGCTGGCCGAACTGGCCATCAGCAACGCCGGTCGTCGTCTGAAAGCCAGCAAGAAGGTCGAACGCAAACGCATTACCCAGGGCCCGGCGCTGCCCGGCAAACTGGCCGATTGCGCTGGCCAGGACCCGATGCGCTCGGAACTGTTCCTGGTGGAGGGTGACTCCGCCGGCGGTTCGGCCAAGCAGGCGCGTGACAAGGAGTTCCAGGCGATCATGCCGTTGCGCGGCAAGATCCTGAATACCTGGGAAGTGGACGGCGGCGAAGTGCTGGCCAGCCAGGAAGTGCATGACATCGCCGTCGCCATCGGCGTTGACCCGGGCGCCGCGGACATCTCCCAGCTGCGCTACGGCAAGATCTGCATCCTTGCCGACGCCGACTCCGACGGCCTGCACATCGCTACCTTGCTGTGCGCGCTGTTCGTTCGCCACTTCCGCTCCCTGGTGGAAGCCGGACACGTATACGTCGCCATGCCGCCGCTGTACCGCATCGACCTGGGCAAGGAAATTTTCTACGCCCTGGACGAAGCCGAGCGCGACGGCATCCTCGACCGCCTGGTGGCCGAGAAGAAGCGTGGCAAGCCCCAGGTCACCCGATTCAAGGGCCTGGGCGAGATGAATCCGCCACAGTTGCGCGAAACCACCATGGATCCGAACACCCGCCGCCTGGTCCAGCTGACGCTGGAAGACACCGATGGCACGGTGGAAATCATGGACATGCTGCTGGCGAAGAAACGCGCTGGCGACCGCAAGTCCTGGCTGGAGTCCAAGGGCAACCTGGCCGAGGTCATGGTGTGAGGGGAGCCCTGATTCTCCTTGCCCTGCTGTTTTCCACGCCACTCTGGGCCGCAGCCGACGCCGAGCAATTGCGCCTGGCTTCCGAGTACCCGGTGGACGGTATGCCCCACGGCAACCTCTCCGGGCTGGCCCGCTGCGGGGGAGACCTGCTAGCGGTGTCCGATCGTGTGGATAACCAGCTGTACCGGCTCAAACCCATCGGCGGTGTGCTCCAGGCTGAGGCAGAGGTGTTTCATGCGCCGCCGCCACCGCCGAGCAGCCTGCCGTGGGGCGTCCGTGCGCGCTCCTGGGTCATCAGCATGCTGCGGGGAAATGAGCTCGATTTTGAAAGCATCAGCTGCGATGCGGCTGGAAATCGCTATCTGGTCAGCGAGGCCAATGCGGCCGTGCTGCAGCTGCCGGTGGCTGGCGATCCGAACTGGTTGCTGCTGCCGGACAACCTGATCCGCCAGGCTCGCGCCAGCGGCATGCTGTTGCACTTCAATGCCCTGCTCGAGGGCGTTGCGGTCGATCCCAAGGGTGAACGCCTGTGGCTCGCCGCCGAGCGTGAGCGCCGTGGCCTGATGGTGGTGCACAAGCAGCAAGCCACCTGGCGCTGCACCGGCGGCTGCGTGATCTTCAGTGAAGCCGGCACCGAGCCGCCGCCAGCCCCCATCGGCAGCGAGCAGCAGATGCCGCGCGACTTCTCCGACCTCGCCTTCTTCGAGGAAAAGCTCTTTACCCTGGAGCGCTTGGCGCACCAGATCTGCCGGCGCAAGCCGAGCAGTGGCGAAGTGGAGCGCTGCTGGTCCTTCGCCGAGGAAGCCCTGGCCGATACCCGTCGCTACGGCGTGCCTTTCGGCGTGGCCGAGGCCTTGTGGGTAGACGCCGAAGGGGCTTGGGTAGGCCTCGACAACGGCGGCAAGGCTCGCGCTGATGGCGAGCGGCGGCCCATCGTCTGGCGCTTTACTGCGCCGAAAGGCGGCTGGAGCGCGAAATGACCACACAGACGCCGGGCAAACGCGCGGGAAGGGTCATGCTGGTGCTCGCCTGGGGCATCGGCCTGATCCTGGCCACGCGTTACTTCGGCGTCTGGGAAGACCGCCAGCACAACCCCAATCGCGCGCCCGAGTCGGTGCACGGCGACGGCTACGTCGAAGTGCGCCTGGCCAGCAGCCGCCAGGGGCATTACCTGCTGGATGGCCGCATCGACGGCCAGGCGGTGACCTTCCTGCTCGACACCGGTGCCACCCAGGTGGCAGTGCCGGCACGGGTCGCCGAGCGCCTAGGCCTCGCGCCCGGCGCCGCGGTCACCCTGAGTACCGCCAACGGCCGCGTCACCGGCCACCGCACCCAGCTGCAGGACCTGCGCCTGGGTGACATACGCCTGATCCAGGTGCCGGCGATCATCGTGCCGGGCATGGACGGCGACGAGGTGCTGCTCGGCATGAGCGCCCTGAAACAACTCGAATTCACCCAGCGCGACGGCACCCTGGTGCTGCGCCAAGTCACTTCTCCGTGAGGCACGCATGAGCGAATCCCTCGATCTGAGCCTGGAAGGCGTTGAGCGCCGCTCCCTGGCCGACTTCACCGAACAGGCCTACCTCAACTATTCCATGTACGTGATCATGGACCGTGCCCTGCCGCATATCGGCGACGGTCTGAAGCCCGTACAGCGCCGTATTGTCTACGCCATGAGCGAACTGGGCCTGGACGCCGACGCCAAGCACAAGAAGTCGGCGCGTACCGTCGGCGACGTGCTCGGCAAGTTCCACCCCCACGGCGACTCCGCCTGCTACGAGGCCATGGTGCTGATGGCCCAGCCTTTCAGCTACCGCTACACGCTGGTGGACGGCCAGGGCAACTGGGGTGCGCCGGACGATCCCAAGTCATTCGCCGCCATGCGTTACACCGAGGCGCGCCTGTCGCGTTACTCGGAAGTCCTGCTGTCCGAACTGGGCCAGGGCACCGTGGATTGGGTGCCGAACTTCGACGGCACCCTGAACGAGCCGGCAACCCTGCCGGCGCGTCTGCCGAACCTGTTGCTCAACGGCACCACCGGCATCGCCGTGGGCATGGCCACCGATGTTCCGCCGCACAACCTGCGGGAAGTGGCCGCCGCCTGTGTGCGCCTGCTGGATGAGCCGAGCGCGACGGTGGAGCAGCTTTGCGAACACATCCTCGGTCCGGACTTCCCCACCGAGGCGGAAGTGATCACTCCGCGCGCCGAGCTGGTGAAGATCTACGAAACCGGTCGTGGCTCGGTGCGCATGCGCGCCGTGTACCGCGTGGAAGACGGCGACATCGTGGTCACCGCGTTGCCGCACCAGGTGTCCGGTTCCAAGGTGCTGGAGCAGATTGCCGGCCAGATGCAGGCCAAGAAGCTGCCGATGGTGGCGGACCTGCGCGATGAGTCGGACCACGAGAACCCCACTCGCATCGTCATCATCCCGCGCTCCAACCGCGTGGATGCCGACGAACTGATGCAGCACCTGTTCGCCACTACGGACCTGGAGTCCAGCTACCGGGTCAACACCAACGTCATCGGTCTGGACGGCAAGCCCCAGGTCAAGGACCTGCGTACCCTCCTCAGCGAGTGGCTGACCTACCGCATCGGCACCGTTCGCCGCCGTCTGCAGTTCCGCCTGGACAAGGTGGAGAAGCGCCTGCACCTGTTGGACGGTTTGCTGATCGCCTTCCTCAACCTGGATGAGGTAATCCACATCATCCGCACCGAGGACCAGCCCAAGCAGGTGCTGATGGAGCGCTTCGATCTCACCGAGATCCAGGCCGACTACATTCTCGACACCCGTCTGCGCCAGCTGGCACGCCTGGAAGAGATGAAGATTCGTGGCGAGCAGGAGGAACTGCTGAAAGAGCAGAAGAAACTGCAGGCCCTGCTGGGCAGCGACACCAAGCTGAAGAAGCTGGTGCGTGAGGAGCTGATCAAGGACGCCGAAACCTACGGCGACAACCGCCGTTCCCCCATCGTCGCCCGCGCCGAGGCTCGCGCCCTGTCGGAAACCGAGCTGATGCCCACCGAGCCGGTGACCGTAGTGCTGTCCGAGAAGGGTTGGGTGCGTTGCGCCAAGGGCCACGACATCGACGCAACCGGCCTGTCCTACAAGGCCGGCGACGGCTTCAAGGCGGCGGCACCGGGCCGTTCGAATCAGTACGCGGTGTTCATCGATTCCACTGGGCGCAGCTACTCGCTGGCGGCCCACTCGCTGCCTTCGGCCCGTGGCCAGGGCGAGCCGCTCACCGGCCGGCTGACGCCGCCGCCGGGGGCCAGCTTCGACTGCGTGCTGCTGCCCGAGGATGACGCCACCTATGTCATCGCCTCGGACGCCGGCTACGGTTTCGTGGTCAAGGGCGCCGACCTGCAGGCCAAGAACAAGGCCGGCAAGACGCTGCTCAGCCTGCCGTCCGGCGCCAAGGTAGTGCCGCCACGTCTGGTGCAGAGCGTCGAAGAAGACTGGTTGGCAGCGGTGACCACCGAGGGCCGCTTGCTGCTGTTCAAGGTCGCCGACCTGCCACAGCTGGCCAAGGGCAAGGGCAACAAGATCATCGGTATCCCCGGCGATCGCGTTGCAAGCCGCGAGGAGTACCTCACCGATCTGGCGGTGCTACCGGCCGGTGCAACCCTCGTCCTCCAGGCTGGCAAGCGCACCCTGTCGCTCAAGGCGGATGATCTGGAGCACTACAAGGGCGAGCGCGGACGCCGTGGGAACAAGCTGCCACGGGGCTTCCAGCGGGTTGACGCGCTGCAGGTAGAGCCGCTCGCCTGACACTGGCGGCGGCGAATTGACGTGGGGCTATGGAGTCCTGCGTCACATTGACGGATGATATGTCCCCTTGCCGTTCCCTGATGATGGCAAGGACGAATGAATTCGACTGCAGGCTGCCCACAAGGCGGCCGTGGGTGAGATTGATGAGCGTGCGTTTTCCCCTGGCTTTGATGCTGGCGAGCCTCCTGGGTCTGGCCGGTTGTGTACATAGCCCACCGATTCCTATGTTTCAGCTGGATGCAGGCACCCCGGAGGTACCGTCAAAGAAGGCTGGGATGCAAGTACTGCTCGGCCCGGTGACCGTGGCTGACTACCTTCAGCGTGAAACCCTCCTGCAACGCCAGGCCGACGGCAGCCTGACTGCTGCCCCGGACGGCCGCTGGGCCGGCAGCCTGGCTGCGGATATCGACCAGGTTCTCCTGCGTCAGCTGTCCTGGCGCCTGGACAGCCAGCGCCTGGTGCTGGCCCCGGGCAACCCGGGTTTCACTCCGGAAGTACAGGTGCTGCTGACCATCAGCCGTCTCGACTCCGGCCCCCAGCGCCCAGCCGTGCTGGAGGCGCAATGGCGCCTGCTGGATCGTGCCGGTCAACTGCGTGACAGCCGCTTGGTGCGCCTTGAGGAACCTCACGCCGGAACCGCTGCCGACCAGGTGCGGGCCCAGAGCAAGCTGCTGCAGCAACTGGCCGAGCAACTGGCCGCTGCCGTGAAGCCCCTGGAAGGCCAGCCGGTTGCGGTCGAGGCGCCGCGCAAGCCGTCAGCTGCCAATCAGCCGGCCAAGGCCAAGGAGCCGCAGCCGCCGAAGATCCCCATGGCGGCGCCAGTGCGCACCGACGTGGAAGTCTTCCGCTTCTGATCGCCGGATTGTGAAAAAGCCCGCTTGATGCGGGCTTTTTCATGTTTGTTCGCCAGGAATCCCCTTCTTTCGCCGGGAGGTGCCAAGTGCATCGCGGTCCAACGATGGCTGTGGGGGCGAATTCATTCGCGATGCGGACCGCAGGGCTGTCTTGAGGTCATTGGTGGTAGCTTCACTGCCCTTCGCGAATGAATCCACTCCCACCGGTTGTATCGGTGGCAAGAAAAAGCCCGCATCTGCGGGCTTTTTCGTCATCTGCGCATTCAATGTGCGCGAGCTTCATGCATCCGCGACAGTTGGCGTTCCAGCAGCGAAGGATAGGGCTCCAGCAGGCGTTCAACGCAGCAGGCGCCTTCCGGGCTGGTGATGGCGCGGATACGCGCACGCTGGCGAACCAGGTCGTCCTCGGCAATGGCGCGTTCCACCAGCAGCAGATTGCGGCTGTGCTGGCTCAGGGCGAGGGCGCTTTGGGTACTGTCATTGAGCAGCAGGTCGCCCTGGCTGAGGCCGGAGAGGTCCTCGCCGTGGGTCAGGCCGAGTTGCAGCTGCAAGGTGATGCCGCTGTCGGCGACCTCGATCTGCAGAGCGTGCCCCAGGGCGCGCATCAGTTCGCCGCAGCAGATCGCGTGGGTCAGGTAGTCCTCGTCGCTGTCCTTGCTGTGGAAGAGCATCAGGCTGCTGCCGTCGTTCAGGGTCAGCAATTGGCCGTGGTAGAGACGGGCGGCCTGATCGAGGCAGTCGCGGTAGCGCTGCAACAGGTCCATCAAGCGTGCACGCGGCAGTCGGCGCAGTTGGTCCTGGGCGCCCAGCTGGATGGCCAGCACGGCGCTGTTCTGCGGTTCTTCCTGAGCAATGGGGGCTGGGGCAGGGGCCGGCTCGTCTTCGGCCATTTCCTTGCGCAGTTCGGAGAAGGGATCTTCGTCATCCGGCGTGAACAGCTTGCTCGGCGTCTCTTCCTCGCCGTCGAAGCTGTCATCACGCAGGTCGCGGACCTCGAAATGATCCGGATCGTCCTCCTCGTCCTCGAGATAGTCCTCGTCGGCCTCGGCGTAGTCTTCTTCCGGGATGGGGTCTAGCTCAGGCTCGGGTTCCGGTTTCTCCGGTACCAGGCGTGCCTGGAGCTGACGGGCCAGGTCGCCGATTTCGTCCTGGCGGCCGGCACCGGGCGCGGGGTCGTCCGGGTCGCGCAGCCAGACGCGCAGCTGCAGCAGGGGCGTGGAGATGTGTCGGCCGAGGCGCAGGCTCAGGGACAGGGTCAGCGCCAGCAGGATCAGGCTGAGCAGGCCCATGCTCTGCAGGCTGATGGTCATGGGCTGCTGGAACTGCTCCATGTCCAGGCTCAGGCGCAGATGGCCGGCGATCACTTCCTGGAAGGTTATAGGCGTCGAATACAGGCCCTCTGCTTCGCCTAGCAGCCCTTGCTTGGGTCGCGAACCGGCCTCGGCAAGGATGCGATTGTCCACGCTGTAGATGGCCGCGTGGGCCACCAGCGGGTTCTTCACCAGGTTGTTGAGCAGCACGTTGAGGCTGAGGATGTCGTTGGACACCAGCAACTCCGTGGCCGAGGCAGCGGTCTGCGCGGTCAGGCTCTGGCCCAGGGCGTCGGCCTGCTGCTGCATGGCCTGCTTGAACTGCATGCCCATGACCCAGGCGTAGATCACCAGCGCCAGGGCCACCAGCAGCAAGCTGTGGCTGGCAATGCGCAAGGCGATCGGCACGCGCCGCTGGCGCAGGGCATGGAAGATCAGCAGGAAGAAATTGTCGGGTTTGACAGGCGTGGGCCGGTTCACAGAGCGCGGCTCTTCTCGGACGAAATTGTGGCGCAGTATAGCGAGCGCCCCTTGCAGGGCAAAGCGCCGAGCATGCTGCGGGCGCCACGAAAGTGGGTAGAATGTGCGCCTTTTCATGCGCTGAGTGAGGTGCGACTTGCGCGAGATTGTCCTGATCAACATCACTGGCGAGGACCGACCCGGCCTGACCGCGGCCATTACCGGTGCCCTGGCCCAGGGTGGCGTGAACATCCTGGATATCGGCCAGGCGGTGATCCACGACACCCTGTCGTTCGGCATCCTGGTGGAAATTCCGGATAACGCCGAGGCCTCGGCAGTGCTCAAGGACGTGCTGTTCACGGCCTACAAGTTGGACCAGCAGGTGCGCTTCACCCCGGTGCCCGAGGCGGATTACCAGCAGTGGGTCGACGGTCAGGGCAAGAGCCGTTACATCGTCACCCTGCTGACCCGCAAGGTCACCGCCGAGCAGCTGCAGCGCGTGAGTTCCATCACCGCCAAGTACGGCCTCAATATCGACCACATCGACCGCCTGTCGGGTCGCATGCCGCTGGATATGCCGGCCGACCAGGGCAAGGGCTGCATCGAGTTCTCCGTACGGGGCGAGCCGGCCGACCCGGTGGCCCTGCGTGCCGAGTTCCTCAGCGTGGCCCAGGAACTGAACGTCGACATCGCCTTCCAGCGCGACTCGCTGTTCCGCCGTAACCGCCGACTGGCGGTGTTCGACATGGACTCGACCCTGATCGAGGCTGAAGTGATCGACGAACTGGCCAAGGCTGCGGGCGTGGGCGACAAGGTCGCCGAGATCACCGAGCGCGCCATGCGTGGCGAGCTGGATTTCCGTGCCAGCTTCAAGGAGCGCCTGGGTCTGCTCAAGGGTTTGTCCGAGGACGTCCTGGAAGAGATTGGTGCCTCCCTGCGACTCACTGAAGGGGCAGAAACCCTGTTCGCCGAGCTCAAGCGCCTGGGCTACAAGACCGCCATTCTTTCTGGTGGCTTCAGCTACTTCGCCAAGCAACTGCAGGCCAAGCTGGGCATCGACTACGTGTTCGCCAACGAGCTGCAGATCGTCGACGGCAAGCTGACCGGCGTGGCCATCGAGCCCATCGTTGATGCGCAGCGCAAGGCCGACCTGCTGAGCGAGCTGGCGCAGAAGGAAGGGCTACGCCTGGAGCAGACCATCGCCGTCGGTGATGGCGCCAACGACCTGCCGATGCTGGGCCTGGCCGGCCTGGGCGTGGCCTTCCGCGCCAAGCCGCTGGTCAAACAGTCCGCCAAACAGGCCATTTCCACCCTGGGCCTGGACGGCATTCTCTACCTGCTTGGCTTCCGCGATCGCGACGGCAGGGATTGAGTGACTGACCGGAAATGAAAAAGCCGCCTTCGGGCGGCTTTTTCGTGGATGGCGTTCGAGACCGGGCTCGCCCTTACTCGTCCCCGGAGGAGAAGTCGTAGTCCATCGCCTGGCTGGGGCCTTGCAGGTAGTAACCCTGGATGTAGTTGACGCCGGCTTGCCAGAGGGTTGCGAGGACGCTGGCGGTTTCGACGAAGGGCACGATGGTCAGCTTGGCCTGGGCATGCAGGCTCGCCAGCAGGGTCTTGAGGACCTCCTGATTCTCCGCGCGGCCCAGGTCCTGGGTAAAGGAGCCGTCCACCTTCACGAAATCGATGGCGAGATGCTTGAGCGTGTTGAACGGGTTGAGTGCGCAGCCGAATTGGCTCAGCGCTACCTGGCAATGCAACTCGGCCAGACCCTGGGTCAAGGTCTTGGCCTGTTTCAGATAGGCGATGGCGTCCGGCTCGCTGAACTGGAAGATCAGCGCATCGGAGGGCAGTCGCGCGGCCTTCAGGGCAACGCTCAGCCACGGCAGCAGAGTCTGGTCTTGCAGGCTGGCGCCAGAGAGGTGGACGAAGAGCCGGGTGTTGTGACCCTTGGTACGGTGCTCGGCCAACAACTTGATGGAGTTGAGGATCACCCAGCGGTCGATCTTCTCCGCCAGGCCGGCGTCCTTGGCGGCATCGAGGAAATCGGCGGGTGGCACTTCCTCGCCTTGCGAATTGAGCAGGCGTAGCAGCACTTCGTAATGCTCGAAGTTGTCGCCACGCAGGCTGATGATCGGCTGGAACAGCAGGCGGAAGCTGTTGCTCTCCAGCGCCTGCTGAACCATGGCCACCAGGTTGCCACGGTTGGCCGCAGCGGCCAGTTCCTCGGCCGGGTCGTACAGCTTGAGGCCGTTCTGGTCGCCCAATTCGTCGGAGCAGCGATGGGCGCGATCCACCACATCCTGTGCTTTGGGCGTGGTTTCGCTGAGCCCGGCGACGCCGACGCACAGGCTGACCTGCACGGTTCGGCTGCTGACGTCGAAGAGATGGATATCGATCTTCTTCAGCAGGCTTTGCAGGCTTTCTGTTGCTTGCTCGGGCGTGATGCCCTGCTGCAGGACACCAAATACGTCGTCGCCATAGCGGGCAAGCTGGGCGTCGCCGGCAAAGTGGGCGCGCAGGAGGTTGGCGAGGTCCGTGAGCAGCAGGTCGACGCCGGCGATGCCGACTTCGGCCAGCAGGCTGGAATAGCGTGCGACGCGAACGTACGCGAGGCTCGACGGCTGGCCGGCCTTCACGGCGCGCTCGGCGGAAACGTCGAGCATTTCGTTGAAGTGGGAGCGATTGAACAGACCGGTGACCAGATCCTGGCTGCTGATTTCGCGCAGTTTCTCTTCCAGTTCGGCGCTGCCGGTTTCGGCGCGGATCACCACCTGGATGCAGGGCTCGCCGTCATAGGACGCAGGGGAAAAGTTCATCCGCGCCTGGAAGCTCTGGCCGTCGACCTTGCAGCCGCTGCAGGTAAGCTCGCCAGCGCCTTCGCCATCGCGGTAGTTTTTCAGGAAGTCCTTGAACCCGGCCTGGTCGGTGCCGGCGATCAGGTCGATCATCGGCATGCCTTCGAGTTCGTCGCCATCGTCGTAGCCGAACATCTCCACGTAGGCGCGGTTGGCATAGATGTGCATGCCGTCGTGGACGTAGGCGATGGCATCCACGGAGCTGTCCAGCAACAACTGGCAGCGTTTTTCCGCTTCCCGCAGGCTGACCTCGGCGGCGCGGCGGGCGCGGCGTTGTTCGAGGTTGGCCAGTTCGCGGTTGGCCACCAGCACCAGGCGCTCGTCCTCGCCCTGAGGCAGGGCGTCCTGGGCGCCGAGTGCCAAGGCTTCGGTGATGAGGTCGGAGTCGTTGTCCTGCACCAGCTGGATGAACGGAATGTCCTTGGACTGGCGGCGGATGCTGTTGAGGGCGTCGCCGGGACTGAGTTGTTCGCTGCTGGGGGACGCGATCAGGAGGTCCCAGCTCTGCTGCAGGGCCTCATTGAGGTCGTCGGCGGAAAGGATGCGGTGGACGCGAGTCGCGCGACCGGAATTCCGGAAAAGGCTGACCAGTCGCTCGGCTTCGTTCTGCGAGTCTTCCAGGATCAGCAGACGGATCGTTTTCTTTTCGATGGCCATGGCCTGTGCTTAGCGCCGAACGAGCGCGAATAGGCGACGAATGGTGGATTCGTCGGGAATCTACAGCGACTTCCAAAGTGAGTCAAAATCTTCCTCGCCGCCTTGTGGCTGGCTTCCCGGTCCTGTGACCGGTTTCCCTCGAGGCGGTGTCGGCTGCTCGTACACCCGGTATTCGAATTGATTGAAGCTGCCAGTGTTGGTGAGTCGCCGGGTGAGCACGGCGCGATGCTCGTCGCCGTGAAGATTGATCTGCACCTTGTTGCCTTCCTGGAAGGGCAGGCGAGGGGTGATCAGGGTGGCCGGGCGGGAGATCGCGCCAATTGCCGGCAGCAGCAGGGCGCGCAGGTAATGGCTGTTCTGCTCGCCCTTGCGCATCAGCAGTACACCGCAGGATTGCGCCTGGGGCGCCACGAGTTCGATGCCCATCTGAGTGCCACCGCCCCGTACCTGGCGGATCCAGCGCACCACCGCGATGCTCCAGCCCTGGCCGGGTGCGTCCTGTACGCCGAGCAGCTCGCCGGCCTGCAGTTGGCTGGGGACTTCCTTGGGCCAGCTCAGGCAATAGCCCCCAGGGCTGTGGTTGACCACCGCGACGTTGAAGGTCGGATAGCTTTCTGGGCCTGCGCTGACCTGGGGAGGTGGCGCGCTGTTTGCGGAAACCGGCCGGCTGTACTCGATCTCCTCCAGCGGTATGCCGCGCTGCCAGCTCTGAGTCGGCTGGGCGTCGAAGGCGTTGGCCCAGACATCCTTCGCTGCTGGCTTGCCGAAGGTATCGAATACCGCTTGACCGGTTTCCTGCGGGAGCTTGAGCACATCGCTGAAGGGGCGGCTGCCCGCGAGGAAAAAGTGCAGGGCGCTCATACCGATGCACAGGGTAAGGCTGCCCTGGCCGGGATTGCGCTGGAAAGTGCGCTCGGAAATGTCGCCCCAGGCCGAACTCACGTGCTGCAGCAGATCGAGGGTCATGCCCTCGGGCACCTGCAGGCGCGACTGGCTGCGCTGCTCGACCGGCAGCAGCAGGTATTCCTTGATGGCATCCACCAGCGGCAGCGGGTCGAGGCCCAGCAGGGTATGCGGCTCCACTTCCTGGAATAGCGACTTGTAGCGGGGGGGACCGTCCAACCGCGGCGCCACCGCGAAGAGGCTGGAGGGCAGCTCGGCGGACTGAAGCCGCACCAGGGCGCTCCAGAGTGCGAGGACTTCAGCCAGGCGGGCGATGCCGATCTGGCGCATCTGGTTGCAGCGGGCGCAGCCCAGCAGCAGTGCGGCCAGGTAGCTCTGCTCGGTGCTCAGCCCTTGCGTATGGCGGGCCAGCGGATCACGCACGACAACGCGGTGGAGTTGGCGGCTTTCGGCCAGTTGGTAGAGCTGGTGCAGTTCCAGCCAGAGACCTTCGGGGACCGGGCAATAGAGTTGGTTGGAGCGGATCAAGGGGCCGTTCAGGCTGTGCGTCGCCCTTTGCAGGGCAAGTGCGAGGAGTTGGGCGCGGTCGCGATCGCGGCTGGGGCGCGACGATTCCTGCACGATGATCAGCTTGTAGCCGATGGCCAGGTGGTTCTGCAGGGCCTGGCAGAGATTGGCGACCTTGCGCGGGCGCTCGTCCAGGACGATGGATTGATTGAGGAAGTGCCTTTCCAGGTGCTGGCAGACGAAATGCACTTCCGGACGAATCAGCTCCAGGAGTTGCAGACGGTTGTCAGTCGGAGTGACCAGCTGGTTGAGTTCCACCAGGGCCTGGTAGAGCTGACGGGCAGTTTCCCCAAGGTTGGCCTTGGGCAGATGGGCGATCCAGCGTTTCAGCTCACGTGGGGTGGCATCGCAGAAGGACAGGCTCTGTTTGCTAGGGGCGGGTACGCGCAACAGCAGGTGAGGGCTCTGGTGCTCCATCCGGGTCGAGTTCTCCGACATCTCGCGTGAGGTAATGGATTGAATTTCAGCACTCTATCAGCATCCTTGCACCGTGGCAGCCTATCCATGGCAGGGCTGTAGAGGCGTTGGCAGATTCCCGCCAGGGCGTGCCAACTTCTGATCCAGCCCCGGCCGAACGCTGGGTTCGGCCGGGAATGGCATCCGGTCAGGCGTCCTTCGGCATGGCCAGCAGCTGACCCATCCGCACCTGGCTGCCGGGCCACGCGCTTTCGGCCCAGCGAACCTGGTCCGGACCGAACAGTACGATGGCGGTGGAACCCAGCTTGAAGCGGCCGAGTTCGTCGCCCTTTTCCAGCGTAATCGGCGCACGTGCCGCTTCGTCGTAGCTGAAGGTCTTCAGTTCACGCCTGGGCGGCGTAACCAGGCCCGCCCAGGTGGTTTCGATGGACGCGACGATCATCGCCCCCACCAATACCACGGCCATCGGGCCGCGCTCGGTGTCGAAGATACACACCACGCGCTCGTTGCGGGCGAACAGTTCCGGCACGTTCTCGGCGGTGCTCTGGTTCACCGAGAACAGTCGGCCTGGCACATAGACCATCTCCCGCAGGGTACCGCCCAGGGGCGCATGCACACGGTGGTAGTCCTTCGGCGACAGATACACGGTGGCGAACTCGCCGCCCATGAAGGGCGCGGCGCGCTCGGCGTCACCGCCAAGCAGCTCCAGCACGCTGAAGCTGTGGCCCTTGGCCTGGAAGCAGCGGCCGTGCTCGATCGGGCCGATCTGGCTGATGGCGCCGTCGGCCGGGCAGAGGATGGCGCCGGGTGTTTCGTCCAGAGGACGCGCGCCGGGTTTGAGGGCACGGGTGAAGAAGGCGTTGAAGTGCTCGTAGGCGGTGACATCCTCGACCAGCGCTTCGCTCATGTTCACCTGGTAGCGCTTGGCGAACCAGGTGGTGAAGGCGTTCTTGAACCAGTGCACGCGGCATTCGGCGATGCAGCCAGCCAGGCGCGACAGCAGGTGATGCGGCAGCAGGTACTGGCTGATGATGAAGAGGCGTTCTTTCATTGGATTTCCTTGATGGGCGCTTCAGCTCTCGACCGGGGTATCCGGGTGGTTGCCCCATTCGGACCAGGAGCCGGCATAGCCTTTGACGCGTGGGTAGCCCAAGGCCTTGGCCACCAGATAGGTGAAGCCCGAGCGATGGTGGGTCTGGCAGTGGGTGACGATTTCCTTGTCCGGGGTGATGCCCAGGGACTGCAGGATCTCGGCCATGTCGGTGCGGATGCGCAGGGCGCGGGCCGGGTCCATGCCGGCGGTCCACTCGAAGTTGACTGCGCCGGGGATGTGCCCGCCTTTGGCGGCCAGGACCTTGGTGCCGTTGTACTCGCCGGGGCCGCGGGCGTCCCAGATGGCCAGGTCGGCGGCGCCGAGGCGGCTCTGGATGTACTCGCGAGTGGCGGTGGGCTCGTCGTGCAGGGTCAGGGGGATCGGGCCACCGACCGCTGCCGGTGCGGCGTCGCTGGTTTCCCGGCCTTCAGCCAGCCAGGCGTGCAGGCCACCATCCAGATAGTGGTAACGCTGATGGCCGATCACATCCAGCAGCCAGATGAAGCGGCCGGCCCAGCCACCGCCTTCGTCGTCGTACACCACGTAGGTGGCGTCGGCGCGATGGCCCAGCTCACCGAACAGTGCTTCGAGGTCGGCCTTGGCGGGCAGCAGGCCCGGTGCCGGCGGCTGGCCGAGCTGGGTGCGCTTCGGATCGACGAAACGGGCGCCCGGAACGTGGCCGGCGGCGTAACGGGCGGCGCTGGTGAGGTCGACCAGAATCAGCTCGTCGGCACCAAGCAGGGGCGCCAGCTCGGCCGGTTCGATCACCAGCGGCAGGTTGGAGAAGGCAGACATGGAAGCCTCCAGTAATGGGCAAAGTGGCAGATTGTATAGGAAAGCCTAACGGCCGCGTTTGGCGAAGCCGGCGAGTGCACGCTCGATGCATTGAGCCGTCTTGGCGAAGGTACGCAGGCTGATTTCGGCGAAGGGCGCGCCGTTCTGGTCGGCCACCACCAGCATCGCCACCCGACCGTTCACGGCGATTGAGCGCAGCAGAAGGTGGTGCCCCGGGAACAGGCTCTTCAACTGGCCGGGCAGCAGGGCGGAGAACTGCGCCATGTTGTCCGGTCCCAGGCGTAGCTGGACCGGCTGGCTGAGCAGGCGTCGCAGCACCTGGCTCTGGTTCGGGTCCAGCTGCAGCCCGTTGGCTTCCTTGGGCAGGCCCACCTGCTGTTGGGCGAGCAGGCGGCTGTGGGTGCGGTCGGCCAGTAGCACCAGGACACGGCGCATGCCGCCACTTTCCAGGGCGTCGCGGGCGCAGGCGGAAAGCTGCACCACGTTGGCGAATGGGCTGGGCTCGCGGAGCAGCTCGCCGCAGTGGCGACGCCAGTCTTCCAGGGCGTCGGCGGTAGGGGGCGGTGCTGCAACCGGTTCGCGGCGCAGGCGTTGCTGGTTCCACGGCCAGAGCAGGGCTTCGGCGGGGTGCCAGAGGTCGCCGCGGGCATGCAGGCGTCCGCTGTGTGCGGCGTGCTGGTGAACCTGCTGCTGCAGCTCGTCCAGCGGCACCTTCATGAACAATCCGGTGAGACGCTGCCAGCGCAAGCTGTGTCCATCTCCCCAGCCGACATGAGCGGAAACCGCAAGGCCATTCGCCAGCAGGACGGTATTGCCGGGCTGGGTCAGCCAGCGACTCAGGGCGGGGTCGGCGTCCAACTGCTGCGTTTGTTGCAGCGGATGTCCGTTGTCGCGGGCAATGTGCAGGGCCTTGACCAGCATGCGGCGGTCGTCGCTCAGCAGGCGATAGCCCTGGATGATCCAGTCGGGCAGCTTCCAGTGCTCGGCGAGGGCCCGGCAGAGGCGCAACAACGGGACGCCGAGCAGTTCGCGTTCGACCTTGGCAGCCGGTTCACCCCCACCCAATACGCGCTTCTCCCAGGTATCGAACAGCTCCGGGTGGCTGGCCAGCAGCGGCCAGAGGGGGGAGAGGAACAGCAGGCTGCACCAGTGGATTTCCTGCCAGAGGCGCGCCAGCCGGGCGGCGAACAGGCCGTTGGCCTGCTGCGCCGCGTGCTGGCTGATCAGTTGCAGTTGACGCAGGGACTGCGGGATGTCGTCCTCGGGGACGGCGGGCAGGCGATTGAGCAGGACTTCCGCGCGCTTCAGCCCCAGGCGGCTGAGGGCGACTTCCAGGCTTTCCGCCGGACTGCTCAGCATGTTGCCGGCGGCATTGGCCTCGCGCAGCAGGCTCAGGGCGAGGGCGGGGCTGTCTTGGGTCAGGTCGGCGATATCGCGCAGGGAGCGGCGGCTGTCACCCAAAGCGCGGCGGACTTTTTCATGAGCGGCGGCGGGGACGGGCAGACGCACCCCATCGAGATGCTTGATCCAGCTGTCGAGACTGCGTGGCACGGGCTTTGCGGTTGACATAGGGGGCCGCCAATCTGGCTTTTCGCCTGAACAGGCTATAGTCTGGCGCATATCTTCCGATAATTAGAAGGGGCTCTTTTCATAACCCTTTCTACTGACTCTTCAAGCTTCCTTCCTATGGCAAAAATCATCGGCATCATCGTCGTATTCGCCAGCGTGCTCGGTGGATACATCCTGTCTCACGGCAAGCTTGCCGCGCTGATCCAACCCTTCGAGGTGATGATCATCGGCGGTGCGGCGCTGGGTGCCTTCCTCCAGGCCAACCCCGGCAGCACGACGATGATCGTGTTCAAGAAGTCGCTGAAGATGTTCGGCACCCGCTTCACCCACGGCTTCTATCTGGAAGTGCTACGCCTGCTATACGAAATCCTCAACAAGAGCCGCCGCGAAGGGATGATGGCCATCGAGGCCGACATCGAGGACGCCCCCGCCAGCCCCATCTTCAGTAAATACCCGGGCATCCTCAAGGATGAACGGATGACGGCCTATATCTGCGATTACCTGCGCATCATGTCCTCCGGCAACATGGCGCCTCACGAGCTCGAAGGCCTGTTCGACATGGAACTGGCCAGCCTGAAGGAAGAGCTGGAGCACCCGGCACACGCGGTCAACCGCATCGCCGACGGCCTGCCGGGCTTCGGTATCGTCGCGGCGGTACTTGGCATCGTGGTCACCATGGCGATGCTGGGCGAAGCCGAGCAGGCTGCCCTCGGCCAGCACGTGGGTGCGGCGCTGGTGGGTACCTTCCTCGGTATTCTCGCGGCCTACGGCTTCTTCGGCCCGCTGGCGGTGTCCCTGGAACACGACGCCCGTGAGGAGCTGAACGTGTTCGAGGCCATCAAGGCCTGTCTGGTGGCCTCGGCTTCCGGCATGCCACCGTCGCTGGCGGTGGAGTTCGGCCGCAAGACGCTGTTCCCGGCACATCGCCCGAGCTTCAGCGAGCTGGAGCAGGCCGTACGCGGCAGCTGAAGGCTGAGTCATGGAGAACAACCAGCCGATCATCGTCAAGCGCGTCAAACGCTACGCCGCCGGTCACCACGGCGGCGCGTGGAAGATCGCCTTCGCCGACTTCGCCACTGCGATGATGGCGTTCTTCCTGGTGCTCTGGCTGATGTCCTCGGCCACCCCGGAGCAGAAGAAAGCCATCTCCGGCTACTTCAAGGACCCCATCGGCTTCACCGAAAGCGCCAGCCCGTACGTCATCGACCTGGGTGGCACGCCCACGCCCGCGCCTGATCGCACCTTGAACCCCGAGCTGAAGGACGCCCCCGACTCCCAGGAGTCGGCGACCGACTCCACGGACAAGACCCAGGTGGACGCCAGCCAGGTGGAAACCCTGGCCGACCAGATCGAGCGCGAGCGCCTGGAACTGTTGCTACAGGAATTGCAGAACAAGGTCGAAGAGAACCCTGAACTGCGCAAGTTCAAGGATCAGATCCTCTTCGAGATCACCCAGGACGGCCTGCGCATCCAGATCATGGATGCCGCCAACCGGCCCATGTTCGACCTCGGCAGCGCGCGCCTGCAGCCTTACTTCGAAGACATCCTGCTGATCCTCGCCGAGACCATCAAAGCCGTGCCGAACAAGATCAGCATCAGCGGCCACACCGATGCCAAGCCCTATGCCGGCGCCGGCGACTTCGGCAACTGGGAGTTGTCTGCCGGTCGCGCCAATGCCGCGCGTCGCACCCTGATCGCTGGCGGCTACCCGGAAGATCAGGTGGCACGAGTGGTGGGTTACGCCTCGTCGGCGCTGTTCGACCGCAAGGACCCGTTCAATCCGGTCAATCGCCGTATCGACATCATCGTGCTCACCAAGAAGGCCCAGCGCGCCATCGAGGGTGAGCAGGGCGACGGTGCCAAGCCTGAGGAAGGGCAGCAGTCCCCGTCGCCCGCCAGTGATGCCGCGCCGTCGGCTCCGGCTATCCCGGCGGGCGATCCGGCTGCGCCCGTGCAGCCGCGTGAGCTGCGGGAGAAGCTGAACATCTTCGAGGACGGCGTGCTGAAGATGGACCAGCCCAAGGGGCAGTGATCCATCCGGAAAACCGAAAGGCCACGCAATGCGTGGCCTTTCTTATGGTTGTGTCCCGTCTTGCCGCCGGCCAGTCAAGGCCCGCGACAGAACTTCCACCCGGCCCAGCGCCTCGCCGCTGGGCATGCGGCTGCAGGCTACCGCCGTGCGCAGGCCGCGTCAGGCTGAGTAATCGCCGTCCGTGGCGACTGCTGCGCGGCGCTCGCTCAGCCCGCCGCCAGGATGCTTGCCGGCAGCGGACAGTACGCATGGCAGATGGCTTCGACCGTCCACTCGGGGAATGCCGGGTCGAACCAGCGGTCGACCCAGCCCCAGTGGTAGGGGTGCATCAGGTATTCGCCATGCAGGTCACCCACCTCGGCGAATTCCTGCTGCCAGACGTGGGTCCAGCTACTGTCGGAGGTGACGCGGCCGAGTTGCCAGTTACGGATGCCCGCCATGTAGTTGGGCATGGCCAGCAGTTCGCGCTCCAGGGCCTCCACGTGGCTAGCCGCGACATCCGTACGCACCCGGAGCAGCAAGGTGCGCAGGACACCGCTGGTCAGGCCTGGTGCTCGGGTGCCGCCGCCGATTCGCCGATGGCCGAGCCGATCCACCCGCGCTACGCCGGGCAAGTCTTCAAGACTGGCCAAGCCTTTCCCGCGCGACTCGACGCTGAAGTCCCCCGCGCCCCAGCAGCCCGGCAAATTGCGGCCGCCGAAGGCGCCGGGATGGGACTGGCACCAGCGCACCAGGGCCTGCTCGAACGCGGGCTGGTCGGCATCGTCAGCGAGGTAAACCTGAGCGACTTCAGCCTGCATGATCGAACTCCCCCGGCAGCGGCAGCACCGCCTCCGCGTCAGTCAGGATGTGGCGCTGCCGCTGGCGGCAGAGACGGTCCAGCTTCGGCCAGACGGCTGGCGTCGAACCGGGGTTACCGCGCATCCGGTAATAGGCCGGCGGATCGGGTACCTGCCAGAGCAGCCAGAGCGTGGTGGACACACCCGGCACTACCACCGGCGGCGAGACCCAGCGGTTGAGCAGGTGCGGAATGGGTTCCGCCCGGCCCGGCAGCAATTCCTCGTCGAGCAGCGCCAGCACCTGTTTCACGTCGCTGGCGTCGAGGGTGAGTTCGTCAAGAAGGTGAATCATCGATCGGGCCCTTTGCCAAATTCGATGGACATCTTGCATGCTCATACCCGGTCGGACCGCTACCCGACCGATCACCCAACGCCATTAGAACGCTCAGGCTGGGCTGTATGCCGCGATCCCGTTCCGCCGAAGTTCCACCCGCCCCGGGCCTTGGTACCCGGCTGCTGGACGAGTTGCGCCGCAGCGGTGCCGACAGCGCGGCAATGGCCGACGCGGCCGGGCACCTTTCCGCCGGTGCATTCGCCACGCTGTACCGTTCGGCCATCGAGCACCTGGAGGCCCAGGTTGCTCAGGGCGACGGCCACCCACCGATGCGCAAGCGCGAGGTGGACCTGCTCTGCCGCTGTCTGCTGAGCTGCCGGACCCTGGCCGATGCCATCCACTGCGCCGCCGACTTCTGCGCGATGCTGAACCCGCGAGCGGGGGCGTTGAGCCTTTCCACCGATCAGGGTGCCGCGGTTTTTCGCATGGACTCGCTGCGCCGCCGGCACAGCCCGGCGGCCTGCCTGGTGGATGTCACCGGGCTGCTCTTCTACCAGCGCTTGTTCACCTGGCTGATCGGCGAGCCCATACGCCCGCTGCGCAACTTTCTCGGCCATCCGAACCGCGAGGACGCCATTCCCTTCCTCAGCCTGTTCGACCGCCCCGTGGAGGTCGGGCAACCGACCTACGGCTTCGTCTTCGACGCCGCGCTGCTGGCGCGTCCGGTGCGGCGCCGGCCTGCGGAGCTCGAGGCCTTCCTGGTGGACTTCCCCTTTCGTCTGGCGGCTGGCGAGCCGGCCTCGCAGGTTCCGCTGGCCCAGCAGGTGCGCAGTTTCATCGATGCCGCCCTGGCGCGCCAGGCGCCGCTGCCGACCCAGCAGGAACTCGGCGCCGCGCTGTCCCTCAGCGTGGCCACGCTGCGCCGCCGGCTGCACGCCGAAGGCACTGGCTACCGCGCCCTGCGCGAGGCCTGCCTGCTGGAAGCGGCGAAACATTACCTGCGCAATACCGAGTGGCCCATCGAGCGGGTAGCCGGTTATCTGGGGTTCAGCAACGCCGCCGCGATGCGCCGTGCGATGGTGCGGCTGACGGGCCATCCACCCAGCCGTTACCGAAACGCGCAGTGAGCGATCCGGTAGCGCGTGTTGAGTGACAGGGCGACGGTTGTCCGCAGGCGGACCTCACACAATCGGTTCATCCAACCCCTGAGGAGATGAACCATGTCCCATCCCCGCAAGCCCGAACTCGCCGGCAAGGTCGCACTGGTGACCGGTGCCAGCCGCGGCATCGGCCGCGCCATCGCCCAGCGTCTCGCCTCCGCAGGCGCCACTGTGGTGGTCGCGGCGCGCAGCCTGGAGCACTCGGCGAGCATGAGCGGTACCCTGGCCGAAACGGTGGGCCTGATCGAGCAGGCTGGTGGCCGCGCCATCCCGCTCGCCGTGGACCTGTGCAACGCAGCCGAGCGCGATGCGCTGCCGGCCCGCGCGGCGCAGCTGGCAGGCGGGCTGGACATCCTGGTGAACAATGCTGGAGAGGCGGACTACAGTCGCGTGGAGGACATGCCGCTGGAGGTGTACGAACGCACGCTGGACCACTATCTGCGCATTCCCTTTGCCCTCTGCAAGGCTGCGATCCCGCTGATGCGCCCGCGCGGCGCCGGCTGGATAGTCAACCTCGGCTCGGTCACCGCCCTGCCGCCGCTGAAACCCTACGACGACTTCGCCCGGGTAGGCGGTATCAGTGTCTATGCCGCGGCCAAGGCCGCTCTGGCGCGCTTCACCCAGGGGCTGGCCGCCGAGCTGGAAGCCGATAACATCGCGGTCAACCTGGTTGCGCCGAGTACCGCGATTCTCACGCCGGGTGCCGCCCGCTATATCCCGACCGAGTACCCCACCGAGCGGGTGGAATACCTGGCCGAGACGGCGCTGGCGCTCTGTCACCTGCCTGCCCGGGAACGCACCGGACTGCTCGCCCACAGTCTGCACTTCCCGCTCTCCGCCGGGCTGACCGTCCACTCCCTGGACGGTGTCGAGACCTTGCCGGCGCCCGTTCTCCCGCCCTATGCGCATCCCGGTATCGAGGCCGTGTCGGGCTGACGCCAAGCGGATGCCGAGCAGAAGCCGCGCTTTACGCGGCTTTTGCATTGCCGGGCGACTGCCGGCTCAGTATTCGTCCGCGGGCAGGCTGGAAAGGATGTGCCGGTAGCTCGCCATCCGTTGCGGATGCACGCGGCCATCCTCCAGGGCCTTGAGCAGGGCGCAGCCCGGTTCGCGGTCGTGCTTGCAATCGCGGAAGCGGCAGGTCCCCAGCAGTTCATTGAACTCGATGAAGCCGGCTTCGACGTCATTGCGGCTGACGTGGCCCAGGCCGAATTCGCGGATACCGGGGGAGTCGATCAGCTCGCCGCCGCCCGGGAAGTGGAACAGGCGCGCGGTGGTGGTGGTGTGGGTGCCTTTGCCGGTGAGTTCGGAAAGAGCGCCGACGCGGGTGTCCACCCCCGGCAATAGGCTGTTGACCAGCGACGACTTGCCCACCCCGGACTGGCCGACGAAGACGCTGATATGGCCGTCGAGCCTGGCCATCAGGTCCTCCATTCCGCCGCCCTGGCGTGCCGAGACTTCCAGCAGCGGGTAGCCCAGCTGTCGGTAGACCCCGAGCAGTTCGTCGAGCATGGCGCCGTTCTCGTCATCCACCAGGTCGGCCTTGTTCAGCAGCAGCAGCGGGTGGATGCCCGCGTGCTCGGCTGCCACCAGGTAGCGGTCGATCAGATTGGCGTGGGGATGGGGCAGGGGCGCGAAGACGATGACGATCTGATCGACGTTGGCCGCCACCGGCTTGAGCACGCCGCGCATGTCCGGGCGGCAAAGCTCCGAGCTGCGCGGCAACTGGGCGACGATCACCCCGCTGCCCTGGGCGCCGGCGCGCCAGACCACGCGGTCGCCGGTAACCAGCGGCGGCAGGTTGGCGCGCAGGTGGCAGCGCATGATCTGGCCAGACAGATCGCCTTCCAGGGCCTCGACTTCCACCTGCACACCGAAGTGGGCGATCACCAGACCGGTCTGCTCCGGGCCGAGATCGCCGCCCTCGAGCTCTTCGAGCGCGCGCGTCTCCCGCTTGGCGGCGCGAGCAGCGCGTTCTTCTTGAATTTTCTCGATGCGCCAGCTTTGCCGGCGGGTCAGTTGGCGTTTGGCCATGGTGGGTCCGCTTGGAAAAAACCGCGCGAGTTTAGCACGCAGCCCGCAGTGGCAGCCTCTAAGCTAGAATGCGCGCTTCGCCCTGGAGACCGAATATGCAGAATGCCCTGAACCTGATCTGGATCGATCTGGAAATGACCGGCCTGAACCCGGACACGGACGTGATCATCGAGATGGCCACCATCGTGACCGACAGCGATCTGAACGTGCTGGCCGAGGGGCCGACCATCGCGATCCACCAGAGCGACGAGATTCTCGCCGGCATGGATGAGTGGAACACCCGCCAGCATGGCCAGAGCGGCCTCACCCAGCGAGTGCGCGAAAGCGGTATCAGCATGGCGGAAGCCGAGGCCCAGACGCTGGCCTTCCTCGAACAGTGGGTGCCGAAGGGCAAATCGCCGATCTGCGGCAACAGCATCTGCCAGGACCGCCGCTTCCTTTACCGTCACATGCCGCAGCTGGAAGCCTACTTCCACTACCGCAACCTCGATGTGTCCACCGTGAAGGAGCTCGCTGCACGCTGGGCGCCGAAAGTGCGTGACGGAGTGAAGAAGAGCAGCAGCCACCTGGCGCTGGATGACATCCGTGACTCGATCGCGGAGCTACAGCATTACCGGGAACACTTCTTCAAGATCTGAATTCCCAATCGCAGCGGCTTCGACCAGCTCCTGCCTCAGATAGCGCTTGCCCCATGGCGGGCGAGCGCCCACTCCACATGCTCGCGCACCAGCGCCGACGGATGTTCGCGGCGCAGCCGCAGGGCCTCCAGCACCGGAATGCTCGAAGGCGCATTACCAAGTCCCACGGCCAGGTTGCGCAACCAGCGCTCATAACCTGCGCGGCGCAGGGGTGAGCCTTCGGTGCGGCTGAGGAACTCTTCCTCGCTCCAGCGGAACAGTTCCGCCAATTCTGCATTGTCCAGGCCATGGCGCGGCCGGAAGTCGCCTTCGCCGGAAGGGCGGGCGAAGCGGTTCCAGGGACAGACCATCTGACAGTCATCACAGCCGAACACGCGGTTGCCGATCAGCGGACGCAGGTCTTCGGGAATGCTGCCCTTGTACTCGATGGTCAGGTAGGAAATGCAGCGTCGCGCATCCAGTTGGTAGGAGCCGACGAAAGCGGCAGTCGGGCAGATGTCCAGGCAGGCCGAGCAGCGGCCGCAGTGCTCGCTGCCATGGGGATCGTCCACCGGCAGCGGAGCGTCGACGAACAGTTCGCCGAGAAAGAAGTAGCTGCCGGCCTTGCGGTTGAGTACCAGGGTGTTCTTGCCGATCCAGCCGAGGCCCGCCTGCTCGGCGATGGCCTTCTCCAGTACTGGCGCGCTGTCGACGAAGGCGCGGTAGCTGAACGGACCTATGGCCTTCTCGATGCGCTCGGCCAGGTGTTGCAGGCGTTTGCGGATCAGCTTGTGGTAGTCGCGGCCTAGGGCGTAGCGCGAGACATAGGCCTTCTCCGGTTGCCCCAGCACCTTGGCCATGCGCGTATCGCCGGGCAGGTAGTCCATGCGCAGGGAGATCACCCGCAGCGTGCCGGGTACCAGTTCGTCCGGGTGAGAACGCTTGCTGCCGTGGGCGGCCATGTAGTCCATCTCGCCCTGGTAGCCGGCCTCCAGCCAGCGTTGCAGGTGGCCTTCATGCTCGCCGAGCTCCACGTCGGTGATGCCCACCTGCTGGAAGCCCAGTTCGCGGCCCCACTCCTTGATGGATTGGGCGAGCGTGGCGAGATCTTGCGTGGAAAGGGTCATGCTGGTGCGAGCAACCGGTGTCGAGGTGGATATAATTCTGCCAGACCTCGCTGCCGCAACCGAATCCCATGCTTTCTTACCGCGACGACCTGCCCATTTCGCTCCATTCCGCCGCCCAGGTGCGGGACCTCGATGCACGCCTCATCGCCGCCGGCACGCCCGGCTTGGAGTTGATGCAGCGTGCTGCCCACGCGACCTGGCGCGCGCTGCGCCGGCGTTGGCCGGAAGCCGGCAGCCTCAGCGTGCTGGCCGGGCGAGGTAACAATGCCGGCGATGGCTACCTGGTTGCGGCCCTGGCCCAGCGTGCTGGTTGGCAGGTGAAGGTACTGGCCGTGGGCGCTGCCGATGCGCTGACCGGCGACGCCGCGTTGGCGCGGGATGAGGCCGCCGCCGTGGGCGTCACCATTCAGCCCTGGAGCGAGTGCGCCGTCCTTGAGGGCGTGGTGGTGGATGCCTTGCTGGGCACTGGGCTGTCCGGTGACGTTCGCGAACCCTATGCCCAGGCTATCCGCCTGCTCAACGCCAGTGGCCTGCCGGTGCTGGCCGTGGACATCCCATCCGGCGTCTGCGCCGACACCGGTCGCGTGCTTGGCGTGGCGGTGCGTGCGGACCTGACGGTGACCTTCATCGGACTCAAGCTGGGCCTGTTCACCGCCGATGCTCCGAGCCAGGTGGGCGAGCTGGTATTCGACGATCTGCAGGCCGATCCCGCGCTGGTCGCGGTGACGCCCCGTATCGCCGAACGTATGGCGGCCGGCAGCCTGAGACGCCTGGCGCCGCGTCCGCGCACCGCGCACAAAGGGCAGTTCGGCCACCTGCTGGTGGTCGGTGGCGACCGTGGGCTGGGCGGCGCGGCGCTGCTGGCGGCGGAGAGTGCGCTGCGAAGCGGGGCCGGGCTGGTGTCGCTGGCGACCCGGCCGGAGCACGTGATGGCCGCGCTGTCGCGGCGTCCGGAAGTGATGTGTACCGGCGTGAGTTCGGCCAACCAGCTGTTGGCCCTGGCGGACCGGGCTGATGTGGTGGTGGCGGGGCCTGGCCTGGGGCAGGACGCCTGGGGGCGCAGCCTGCTCAGCGTCCTCGCAGGCCTGGAATCGTTCCAGGTGTGGGACGCCGATGCGCTCAATCTGCTGGCGGGCGAGCACGTCTGCCTGCCTGCGGGCAGCGTGATCACGCCTCATCCGGGCGAGGCCGCGCGTCTGCTGGGAATTTCCACGGCCGAGGTTCAGGCCGACCGGTCGCGCGCGGTGCTGGCGCTGGCGCAAAAATTCGATTCCGTCGTCCTGCTCAAGGGCGCCGGCAGTCTGGTGGCGGCCCCCGATGGCCGTCTCGCACTCTGTGATCGTGGCCATCCGGTCATGGCCGGGGCCGGGCTCGGCGATGTGCTCGCCGGGTTGATAGGTGCCTTGCTCGCCCAGGGGATGGACGCCTACTCGGCCACCTGCCTGGCCGTTTGGCTGCACGCCTGCGCGGGCGAGAGCCTGGCCCGGGGCGGCCGGGGTCTGGCAGCCAGTGATCTCATTCCGACCATTCGTCAGTTGCTCGAGGAGTTTGCGCCGTGCCTGAAGTGATCCTGTATGCCGAAGGCGAGGACGCCATGATGGCCCTCGGCGCCCGTCTGGCGACCCTGACCGAAGGGCGCGGCATTCTCTATCTGCACGGGGATCTTGGAGCGGGCAAGACTACGCTATCTCGCGGCCTCCTGCGGGGGTTGGGCCATGCCGGTGCGGTGAAAAGCCCTACCTTCACCCTGGTCGAGCCTTATGAAATAGGTGACAAGCGCGCCTTCCATTTCGATCTATACCGTCTGGCCGACCCGGAAGAACTGGAATTTCTGGGCATCCGCGACTACTTCGAAGGCGACGCGTTGTGCCTGATCGAGTGGCCCCAGCGGGGCGCCGGCATTTTGCCAAAGGCCGACCTGGACATTAACATTACGCCGCAAGCGGGCGGCCGTTCGCTGCGTTTTTCGCCACATACCAAACGTGGCGAAGCATGGTGTGCCGCCCTGGCCATGGGAGCATGAAAACAAAGATGGGGTGGGGTATGCGCTCGCGCGCACTGTTTGCCGGGATTGGGGTTCTACTTGCGGCGTTCGCCGCTGATGTCCTGGCTGCCGCAGAGGTTCGCGGTGTGCGATTGTGGCGCGCGCCTGACAACACCCGTCTGGTCTTCGACCTGTCCGGGCCGGTACAGCATTCCGTCTTCACCCTGACGGCTCCGAACCGCATCGTCATCGATATCAACGGCGCCCAGCTGGCTACCAAGCTGGAGCAGTTGTCCCTCAGCAACACCCCGATCACCAGTGTCCGCTCCGCCCAGCGCAGTCCTACCGACTTGCGCGTGGTGATCGACGTGTCGTCCGCCGTGACGCCGAAGAGCTTCTCCCTGGCGCCCAACCAGCAGTATGGCAACCGCCTGGTGGTGGACCTGTTCGACCCGGAAGCAAGCGCCAGCGAAGCCAGTGCGTCCCAGGTGGCCACTGCGCCGAGCACGCCACAACCGCCGGTGACGCCGACCCAGCCGGCGCCCAGCAAGCTGCCGCCGGTGCCGGGCGGCAAGCGTGACATCGTGGTCGCCATCGACGCCGGCCACGGCGGTGAAGACCCGGGAGCCCTCGGGCCCAAGGGACAGCACGAGAAGAACGTGACCCTGGCCATCGCCAAGGAGTTGCAGCGCCAGATCAGCCAGGAGAAGGGCTTCCGTGGCGAGTTGGTGCGTACCGGCGACTACTTCATCCCGTTGCGCAAGCGCACCGAAATCGCCCGCAAGAAGGGTGCCGACCTGTTCGTTTCCATCCACGCCGATGCCGCGCCAAGTCGCAGCGCGTTCGGTGCCTCGGTCTTCGCCCTGTCAGATCGCGGTGCCACCTCGGAAACTGCGCGCTGGCTGGCTGATAACGAAAACCGCTCCGACCTGATTGGCGGAGATGGCAGTGTCAGCCTTGACGACAAGGACCGCATGCTCGCTGGCGTTCTGCTCGACTTGTCGATGACCGCGACCATGTCCTCCAGCCTCAATGTTGGCCAGAAGGTGCTGTCCAACGTCAGCAAGGTCACCCCGCTGCATAAGCGCCGGGTGGAGCAGGCCGGCTTCATGGTGCTGAAGTCGCCGGACATTCCCTCGATCCTGGTGGAGACCGGCTTCATCTCCAACCATAACGAATCGCAGAAGCTTGCCTCGCCGGGCCACCAACAGGCGCTGGCGCGCTCGATCAAGGCTGGCGTGAAGCAATTCTTCCAGCAGAACCCGCCTCCTGGGACCTACATCGCCTGGCTGCGCGACCAGGGCAAGATCGCCATTGGCCCGCGCGAGCATGTCGTGACCTCCGGCGAGAGCCTGGCATTGATAGCCCAGCGCTACGAGGTGAGCGTCGCGACACTGCGTAAAGCCAACTCGCTGTCCAGCGACAACGTCAAGGTCGGCCAGGTCCTGAACATCCCTGCCGCGACCCTGGCGGCCCAGCCATGAGCAACCTGCCGCGTATCCAACTGCTCACTCCGCGGCTGGCGAACCAGATCGCCGCCGGTGAGGTGGTCGAGCGTCCCGCCTCGGTCATCAAGGAACTGTTGGAGAACAGCCTGGATGCTGGCGCCCGACGTATCGACGTCGAAGTGGAGCAGGGTGGCGTCAAGCTGTTGCGGGTGCGCGACGATGGGGGCGGTATTCCGCCCGAGGACCTGCCGCTGGCCTTGGCGCGTCACGCCACCAGCAAGATTCGCGACCTGGAAGACCTCGAGCGGGTGATGAGTCTGGGCTTCCGTGGCGAAGCGCTGGCCTCCATCAGTTCCGTTGCGCGCCTGACCATGACCTCGCGTACCGCTGACGCCGACCAGGCCTGGCAGGTGGAGACAGAAGGTCGTGACATGGAGGCGCGGGTGCAGCCTGCTGCCCACCCCGTCGGTACCTCGGTGGAAGTGCGCGATCTGTTCTTCAACACCCCGGCGCGGCGCAAGTTCCTGCGTGCGGAGAAGACCGAATTCGATCACCTGCAGGAAGTCATCAAGCGCCTGGCCCTGGCCCGCTTCGATGTGGCGTTCCACCTGCGCCACAACGGCAAGACCATCTTCGCCCTCCATGAGGCGCGCGACGCCATTGCCCGCGCCCGCCGCGTCGCCACGGTCTGTGGGCCGGCATTCCTGGAGCAGGCTCTGCCCATCGAGGTGGAGCGTAACGGCCTTCATCTCTGGGGCTGGGTTGGCCTGCCGACCTTTTCCCGTAGCCAGGCGGATCTGCAGTACTTCTATGTGAATGGACGTATGGTGCGCGACAAGCTGGTCGCCCACGCGGTGCGCCAGGCTTATCGCGACGTGCTGTACAACGGTCGGCACCCGACTTTCGTGCTGTTCTTCGAGGTCGATCCTGCGGTCGTCGACGTCAACGTGCACCCGACCAAGCACGAAGTGCGCTTCCGTGACAGTCGCATGGTCCACGACTTCCTCTATGGCACCTTGCACCGCGCCTTGGGCGAGGTGCGTCCTGAAGACCAACTGGCTGCGCCGGCTGCCACAGAGGCCGTCGTGCGTCCGACCGGCCTTGCCGCTGGCGAGTTTGGTCCCCAGGGTGAGATGAGTCTCGCGGCCAATGTGCTGGAACGGCCTGCCGCCGAGCCGACCTGGCGCCCGCTGACAGGGGGCTACCAGGCGCCGCGTCCGCAACCTGCCGTACCGATCGCCGAGGCCCAGGGCGCCTATCGCGAGTACTTCGCTCCGCTGCCCGCCGCTTCCACATCTGCCGCGCTGCCGGAAGCCCAGGGCGATGTGCCGCCGCTGGGCTACGCCCTGGCACAGCTCAAGGGCATCTACATCCTGGCGGAGAATGCCCAGGGGCTGGTGCTGGTAGATATGCACGCGGCCCATGAACGCATCACATACGAGCGGCTGAAGGTCGCCATGGCCAGTGAAGGGCTCAAGGGGCAGCCGTTGCTGGTGCCGGAATCCATCGCCGTCAGCCAGCGCGAAGCCGACTGTGCCGAGGAGCACGGCGAGTGGTTCCGCCGCCTGGGTTTCGAATTGCAGCGCTTTGGTCCGGAAACCCTGGCTATTCGGCAGATTCCGGCTCTCCTGAAGCAGGCCGAGGCCTCGCAATTGGTGCGCGACGTCCTTTCCGATCTATTGGAATACGGCACCAGTGACCGTATCCAGGCGCACCTGAATGAATTGCTGGGCACCATGGCCTGTCATGGCGCCGTGCGTGCCAATCGCCGACTGACCCAGCCGGAAATGAATGCCTTGCTGCGTGACATGGAACACACCGAACGCAGCGGCCAGTGCAACCACGGGCGTCCGACCTGGACGCAGCTGGGCATGGATGACCTGGACAAGCTGTTCCTGCGCGGTCGCTGATCATGACTGAACGGCTGCCGCCGGCAATTTTTCTCATGGGGCCCACTGCCGCCGGCAAGACTGACCTGGCGCTGGAGTTGGCGCGGACGCTGCCTTGCGAATTGATCAGTGTCGATTCGGCATTGATCTACCGCGACATGGACATCGGCACCGCCAAGCCGGACAAGGCCACCCTGGCCGAATTTCCCCATCGGCTGATCGATATCCGCGATCCGGCCGAAAGTTACTCCGCCGCTGAATTCCGCGCCGATGCCCTGGCTGCCATGGCGGAAATCACGGCCCGGGGGAGGATTCCGCTGCTGGTGGGCGGCACCATGCTGTATTACAAGGCGTTGCTGGAGGGGTTGGCGGATATGCCCAGCGCCGACGCCGAGGTGCGCGCCGAACTGGAAGCGCGTGCCGCCCGCGAAGGCTGGGATGCTCTGCATCGGGAGTTGGCAGCGGTCGATCCGGAGTCTGCCGCGCGTATCCATCCCAACGACCCCCAGCGGCTGACCCGTGCACTTGAGGTCTACAAGGTCAGCGGGCTCACCATGACCGCCCATCGACAGCGGCAGGCTGCGCAAAATACGGCCGGGAACACGCCAGGAACGGCGCATTTGCCGTATACTGTCGCGCACTTGGCCATTGCGCCGGCGAATCGCCAGGTACTGCACGAAAAAATTGCGCAACGTTTTCGCTTGATGCTGGAACAGGGCTTTATCGAAGAGGTCGAAGCGCTGCGCCGCAGAAGTGACTTGCATGCGGGACTGCCGTCTATAAGGGCGGTCGGTTATCGCCAAGCCTGGGATTACCTGGATGGCGTGCTGACCCGGGACGAGATGGAGGAGCGAGGCATCATCGCCACTCGTCAACTCGCCAAGCGACAGTTCACCTGGTTACGCAGTTGGTCCGATCTGTACTGGTTGGACAGCCTGGCTTGCGACAATCTGCCGCGCACCTTGAAATACCTGAGGTCGGTCTCCATATTGAGCTGAGACCTCACCGGTTACCGTCTATCCTTGGGGGTAGGGCGGATACCAGTCATCTTTTCTTGTCATTTGAAAACTAAAACGATTGATCCCTAAAGGAGAGCGGCACATGTCAAAAGGGCATTCGCTACAAGACCCTTACCTCAATACCCTGCGTAAGGAACGCGTACCGGTTTCCATCTATCTGGTAAACGGCATCAAGCTCCAAGGCCAGATCGAATCCTTCGACCAGTTCGTGATTCTGCTGAAGAACACTGTCAGCCAGATGGTCTACAAGCACGCTATTTCCACCGTTGTACCGAGTCGTCCGGTACGCCTGCCCAGCGCCTCCGAGCAGGAGCAGCCTGAGCCGGGTAACGCCTGATAGGAGACTGCTTTGTTTTTCGAACGCCCTGGTGGTGGTGAACGGGCCATCCTGGTTCATCTGGAAGGTCAAGATCCCGAGGCGCGCGAAGACCCGCAGGAATTCCTGGAACTTGCACGTTCGGCCGGTGCGGACACGGTGGCATTCGTCTCCGTTTCCCGTCACCAGCCAACGGCCAAGTACCTGATCGGCAGCGGCAAAGTTGATGAATTGCATGACCTGGTGAAGGCCGAAAAGGCTGAACTGGTCATCTTCAATCACACCCTCACGCCCAGTCAGGAGCGCAACCTCGAGCGCGCCTTCGAGTGCCGGGTGCTTGACCGTACCGGTCTGATTCTCGACATCTTCGCCCAGCGCGCCCGTACCCATGAGGGCAAGCTGCAAGTCGAACTCGCCCAGCTCAACCATATGAGCACGCGCCTGGTGCGCGGCTGGACTCACCTTGAGCGGCAGAAAGGTGGTATCGGCCTGCGTGGTCCTGGTGAAACCCAGTTGGAAACCGACCGTCGCTTGCTGCGAATTCGTATTCGCCAGATCAAGCAGCGTCTCGAGAAGGTGCGCAGTCAGCGCGAGCAGGCCCGTCGTGGCCGCAAGCGCGCGGATATCCCGGCCGTTTCTCTGGTCGGCTATACCAACGCCGGCAAATCCACCCTGTTCAATGCCCTGACCACGTCCGAGGTCTACGCGGCCGATCAATTGTTCGCGACCCTTGACCCGACCCTGCGCAGGCTCGAGTTGGATGACCTGGGTCCGATCGTGCTGGCCGACACCGTAGGCTTCATTCGTCACCTGCCGCACAAGCTGGTGGAGGCCTTCCGGGCTACCCTTGAAGAATCTGCCAGCGCTGATCTGTTGCTGCATGTGATCGACGCCCATGAGCCTGAGCGTATGGCGCAGATCGAGCAGGTGCTGGCGGTGTTGGGCGAAATCGGTGCGGAAGGCCTGCCTATGCTGGAGGTCTACAACAAGGTCGACCTGCTTGAAAGCGTCGAGCCGCATATCCAGCGCAACGGAGACGGCAAACCCGAACGGGTCTGGTTGTCTGCACGCGACGGCAGCGGCCTGGAGCTGCTGGAGCAGGCGGTGGCCGAGTTGCTGGGTGAGGACCTGTTCGTGGGTACCCTGCGCCTGCCGCAGCGTTTCGGCCGGTTGCGGGCTCAGTTCTTTGCCCTTGGCGCGGTGCAGACCGAGGATCACAACGAGGCTGGTGAAATTCTCCTCGCAGTGCGTCTGCCGCGCGTTGAGTTGAATCGATTGGTCAGTCGCGAAGGCTGGCAGCCGAGCGAGTTTCTAGAGCAACACACTTTGCAATAAAGCCCGTTTAGGTGATTTTGCGGCGGGCCGCGGGCTTGGGTAGCATGGGCGGGCGCGCCGTGGGCGCGTCTTTGCTTTATCAGTATGGAGAGCGCTATGGCTTGGAACGAGCCGGGTGGCAACTCGAATAACCAGGACCCCTGGGGTGGACGCCGTGGTGGCGACCGCAAAGGGCCACCGGACCTGGACGAGGCCTTCCGCAAGCTGCAGGACAGCCTGAACGGATTGTTCGGCAGCGGCAAGAAACGTGGCGGCGGCGGCGATGATGGCGGCGGCAGATCGGGCGGTTTCGGCCTGCTCGGCATCGGCCTGGCCCTGCTTGCCGTGGTCTGGCTGTACAGCGCGGTCTATGTGGTGGACGAGCAGGAGCAGGCCGTGGTGCTGCGCTTCGGCAAGTACTACGAGACTGTCGGCCCCGGCCTGAACATCTACTTCCCGCCGATCGATCGCAAGTTCCAGGAGAACGTCACCCGCGAGCGTGCCTACAGCAAGCAGGGGCAGATGCTCACCGAGGACGAGAACATTGTCGAAGTGCCGCTCACCGTCCAGTACAAGATCAGCAACCTTCAGGACTTCGTGCTGAACGTCGACCAGCCTGAGGTCAGCCTGCAGCACGCCACCGAGAGCGCCCTGCGCCATGTGGTCGGCTCCACCGAGATGGACCAGGTGCTGACCGAGGGTCGCGAGCTGATGGCCAGTGAGATCAAGGAGCGTCTGCAGCGCTTCCTCGACACCTACCGCACCGGTATCACCGTTACCCAGGTCAACGTGCAGAGCGCGGCAGCCCCGCGTGAAGTGCAGGAAGCCTTCGACGACGTGATACGTGCCCGTGAAGACGAACAGCGCGCCAAGAACCAGGCCGAAGCCTACGCCAACGCCGTGGTGCCCGAGGCTCGTGGCCAGGCCCAGCGCATCATCGAGGACGCCAACGGCTACCGCGATGAAGTGATAGCCCGCGCCCAGGGTGAGGCCGATCGCTTCAGCAAGCTGCTGGTCGAGTATCACAAGGCGCCGGAAGTCACTCGCCAGCGTCTGTACCTCGAAACCATGCAGGACGTGCTGGCCAACACCAGCAAGGTGCTGGTTTCCGGCAAGGACGGCCAGAGCAACCTGCTCTACCTGCCGCTGGACAAGATGATCGATAACCGTGGCACCAGCCAGGCGCCGGTAGCGCCGGCAGCATCGGCCGCCGCGAGCGGCAGCGACCTCGGATCGCGCGTCGCCACTGACTTGCAGCAGCGCAATCTGCGTTCCAGGGAGAGTCGCTGATGAGTAATAAATCGCTGTTTGCCCTGATCGGCGGCGTGGTGGTGGCCCTGCTCCTGTGGAGCAGCCTGTACATCGTGTCGCAGACCGAGAAAGCGGTACTCCTGCAGTTCGGCCGCATCGTCGAGGCTGATGTCCAGCCCGGCATTCACTTCAAGATTCCGTACGTCAACCAGGTGCGCAAGTTCGACGCGCGTCTGCTGACCCTGGATTCGCCGACCCAGCGCTTCCTCACTCTCGAGAAGAAAGCGGTGATGGTGGATGCCTACGCCAAGTGGCGCGTGGCTGATGCCGAGCGTTTCTATACCGCGACTTCCGGCATGAAGCAGATTGCCGACGAGCGTCTGTCTCGTCGTCTCGAAGCTGGCCTGCGCGACCAGTTCGGCAAGCGCACCCTGCACGAAGTGGTATCCGGTGAGCGCGACGCGCTGATGGCGGACATCACGGCTGCCCTCAACCGCATGGCCAGCAAGGAGCTGGGCATCGAGGTCGTGGATGTGCGGGTGAAGGCAATCGACCTGCCCAAGGAAGTGAACCGCAGCGTGTTCGAGCGGATGAGCACCGAGCGTGAGCGCGAAGCCCGCGAGCACCGCGCCAAGGGTTCGGAACTGGCTGAAGGTATTCGTGCCGATGCTGACCGTCAGCGCCGCGTGCTGCTGGCCGAGGCCTATCGCGAAGCTGAGGAAACTCGCGGTGATGGCGATGCCAAGGCAGCTGCCATCTATGCCAAGGCCTACGGGCAGGACCAGGAGTTCTACGCTTTCCACCGTAGCCTCCAGGCCTACCGCGAGAGCTTTGCCAACAAGAGCGACGTGATGGTGCTGGATCCCAATAGCGAGTTCTTCCGCTATCTGGACAAGGCCGCACGCTGACGCAAGTCACCCGGCGGACGCTCATCGTCCGCCGGGGTGACCGTCAGGGAAAACGTGTTATCATGGGTCAGCCGGGAATTCCCGGCTTTTTTGCGTCCGCGGGAATCATGTGGCAGGAACTCGGCATTGCTTTTTGTCTGATGCTGGTGCTGGAAGGCATCCTGCCCTTCCTCTATCCGCGCCGTTGGCGCGCCGCGGTGCTTGGGTTGGCGGAGTTCAAGGACCGCCATCTCCGCCTGATGGGCCTGTCCAGCATGTTGCTGGGGACCGGCCTCCTTTATCTGCTTCACTGATGGCTTGCCGCCCGGCTGAGAGGGGATTGGCGAAATGGCAACGGTAGATCGCTGGCTGCTGCCAGACGGTATCGAAGAAGTACTGCCGCCCGAGGCGGCACGCATCGAGGCAGCCCGCCGCCAGGTGCTGGATCTGTTCCAGCGTTGGGGCTATGACTTCGTGGTCACTCCGCATATCGAATATCTCGAGTCCCTGCTGACCGGTGCCGGTCAGGACCTCGACCTGCGCACCTTCAAGGTGACTGACCCGCAGTCGGGCCACCTGATGGGGTTCCGCGCCGACATTACGCCGCAAGTGGCGCGTATCGACGCCCACACCCTGCGCCGTGAAGGTCCGAACCGCCTGTGCTACGCGGGCAGCGTGCTGCACGCCAAGCCGCGCGCACTGTCCACTTCGCGCAGCCCGATCCAGCTGGGCGCCGAGCTATACGGCGATGCCAGTCCGGCGAGCGACGTCGAGGTCATCAGCCTGATGCTCGAAATGCTCGAGCTGGCCGCTGTGCCGGACGTGCACATGGACCTCGGCCACGTCGGTATTTACCGTGGCCTGGCCAGGGCTGCCGGTCTTTCCGGTGAAGTCGAGCGCAGCCTGTTCGATGCCCTGCAGCGCAAGGCGGTGGACGAAGTTGCTGAGCTGACCGCAGACCTGCCGCACGAACTGGCGTCCATGCTCCGCTCCCTGGCTGAGCTCTGCGGTAGCCGCGAAGTGCTGGACCTGGCCCAGGGCGTGCTAATGGATGCGCCGGAAGACGTGCATCGCGCGCTGGATGAACTGATCGCCATCGCCGACGCCCTGGAGCTGCGCTATCCCGAACTCCCACTCTATTTCGACCTGGGCGAGCTGCGCGGCTACCACTATCACACCGGGGTGGTCTTCGCCGCCTTCGTTCCGGGCGTCGGGCAGTCCATCGCCCAAGGCGGCCGCTATGACGACATCGGTGCCGATTTCGGTCGTGCCCGTCCGGCAACCGGTTTCTCCACCGACCTGAAGACCCTGGTGACCCTGGGCAACATGGCGCTGGACCAGCCGATTCCCGGTATCTGGGCGCCGGACAGCCACGACCCTTATCTGTGGTACGAGGTCAAACGCCTGCGTTCCGATGGGCAGCGCGTGGTGCAGGCCCTGCCGGGGCAGGAAGTTGCAAGCGCGTCGGAAGCGGGTTGCGATCGCCAGCTGCTCCTGCGTGACGGGCGCTGGCAAGTGGCAGCGCTTTCCTAGGAAGTGGCTTCATGGCCGGTGTGAGACTGCCGGCCACTAACGAGTTTCCGTGTTTTCCGCCGGCGGCTGCCGGCATCGAGCTTCTGCGAAGAGGACAAGTGTTATGGGTAAGAATGTCGTAGTCCTGGGCACCCAGTGGGGTGATGAGGGTAAGGGCAAGATCGTCGATCTGCTGACCGACCAGGCTGCCGCCGTCGTGCGTTACCAGGGCGGCCACAACGCCGGTCACACCCTGGTGATCGATGGCGAGAAGACCGTGCTGCACCTGATCCCGTCCGGCATCCTGCGCGAGAATGTCGAGTGCCTGATAGGCAACGGCGTAGTGGTTGCGCCCGATGCGCTGATGCGCGAAATCACCAAGCTGGAAGAGAAAGGTGTACCGGTGCGCGAGCGCCTGCGCATCAGTCCGGCTTGCACCCTGATCCTGCCGTACCACGTAGCCCTGGACCAGGCGCGTGAAAAGGCCCGTGGCGACGCCAAGATCGGCACCACCGGCCGCGGTATCGGCCCGGCCTACGAAGATAAGGTGGCGCGTCGCGGTCTGCGCATCGGCGACCTGTTCCACCGCGAGCGTTTTGCCGCCAAGCTGGGCGAGCTGCTGGACTACCACAACTTCGTCCTGCAGCACTATTACAAAGAGCCGGCGGTCGACTTCCAGAAGACTCTCGACGAAGCCCTGGCCTACGCCGAGCTGCTCAAGCCGATGATGACCGACGTCGCCGCGCGCCTGCACCAGCTGCGCAAGCAGGGCGCCTACATCATGTTCGAAGGCGCGCAGGGCTCGCTGCTGGACATCGACCACGGCACCTACCCGTACGTCACCAGCTCCAACACCACGGCTGGCGGCACTGCCACCGGTTCCGGTTTCGGCCCGCTGTACCTCGATTACATCCTCGGTATCACCAAGGCCTATACCACTCGCGTGGGTTCCGGTCCGTTCCCGACCGAGCTGTTCGATGAGACCGGCGCCTTCCTGGCCAAGCGTGGCCACGAGTTCGGTTCGACCACTGGCCGTGCCCGTCGCTGCGGCTGGTTCGACGCCGTGATTCTGCGTCGCGCCATCGAGATCAACAGCATCTCCGGCCTGTGCCTGACCAAGCTGGACGTGCTCGACGGCCTGGAAACCATCCGTATCTGCACCGGCTACAAGGGTGCCAACGGCGAGCTGCTGGAAGATGCGCCGACCGACGCCGACAGCTACATCGGCCTGCAGCCGATCTACGAGGAAATGCCGGGCTGGAGCGAATCCACCGTCGGCGCCAAGAGCCTGGAAGAACTGCCGGCAAACGCCCGCGCCTACATCAAGCGCGTGGAAGAGCTGGTGGGTGCGCCCATCGATATCATCTCCACCGGTCCCGACCGTAACGAGACGATCATCCTGCGTCACCCGTACGCCTGAGTCTTCCGACTCTCCAGAAGGGCCGCCTAGTGCGGCCCTTCGTCGTTTCGGTGGTTTCAAATGTCGCGCTGCTGGTCGGCACGCACCTTGCTGGCACTTTATAAATCCGAGTTGTCGCCGTTATAGCGGTAACGGTCGTTAAGGAGCCACAAGTCGTGTCAGCCATCCTGTCTTTGTTGCAGAGCCGTTTATTGCGTCCGGTGTTCATTGCCCTTGGGGTCGCGTTGCTGGTGCAGGTGCTGGTGGCCGTTGCCCTCACGCGGAGCACCGTGAATTCACTGGTGGACGAATTGGGCGTTCGACTGGGTGGTGACACCCAGCGCCTGGCGGGTGATCTCGAGCAGGCCGGGCAGGAAGTGTCCGGCAGCTTGAGCGCGCTCTCCGGCAAGACGCGCGAACGCCTGGGGGCTGCGCTCAGTGCGCGCCTCCAGCAGGAGCAGGGGCAGTTGCGCCAGACCCTTGAGCAGAATCTCAAGGAGTCGGCCAACGACATGGCCCAGTTGCTCGCTGCCGTAGCGCCTCGGGCCATGTGGGACAACGACGTGCCCACGCTTTCTGAATTCGCCCGCCGCGCCCAGCGCAATCCCAATGTGCTCTTCGTCATCTATGACGATGCCAGTGGGCAGCACCTGACCCGCTATCTCAATCGCGAGAACCCGCTGATCAAGGCGTTGCTGGCCAAGGGGCAGGGCGAGCGTGCGCTGGACAAGGTGCTGAATGCGGCTGCCGGCGATCCATCCGTCTATCTGGTGGAGGCCTCCATCAGCCCCAATGGCGTGGAGATCGGCAAGGTGCGAATGGGTGTTTCCACAGCTGGGGTGGAGGAGCAGCTGGAAGCGCTGGACCAGCGCTTCTCCGCCCTGATCGCCAGTGGCGGTGAGCTGGTGGGCGAAAGCCTGTCCGGTGCCGCCAGCGAGAGCAGCGCCGCGTTGACCGCGCGCCTGCAATCGGCTCGCGAGACGGCCGGAAGCATGAGTGCGGGCACTCGCCAGGCTGTGGAGTCGGCGGCTGATGAGCTGCGCTGGCGCATCGGCCTGGGGCTGGCGCTGGTTGGGCTTGGCGTGCTGCTAGTGCTGGCCGTGGTGCTGGGGCGTCGCGTGGTGGTTCGCCTGCGTTTGCTGATCGAGGCGCTGAACGATCTGGCAGCTGGCGAGGGTGATCTGACGCGTCGTGTGCGGATCGACAGCCGTGACGAGGTCGGGGAAATGGCCACTGCGGTGAACCGGTTCGTCGACAAGCTGCAACCGATCGTCCGCGAGGCGGGTGATGTGGCGCAGCGCACCGGGCTGGAGATCAAGGCGCTGTCCGAGCGCAGCCAGTCCGCCGAATCGGCGGCTCATCGTCAACGCAGCGAGGTGGAAGGCAGTCTCAGTGCGCTGGCGGGCATGGTGGCCGAGGCTCAATCCGAGAGTCAGGCCATGCAGGACGCGCTGCGCCAGGTGGGTGAGATCCGCCAGGCTGCGCAGGATAACGCAGCAATTGCGCGCAAGGTGGGCGGCCTGATCGAGAACCTGGAAGCGCGGGTACAGAACGGTTCCGAAGTGATCGAGCGCCTGGCCCGCCAGAGCGAGCAGATCGAGATGGTGCTATCGGTTATCCACGGCATTGCCGAGCAGACCAACCTGCTGGCGCTGAATGCGGCCATTGAAGCGGCGAGGGCGGGGGAGAGTGGTCGCGGTTTCGCCGTGGTTGCCGACGAAGTGCGGGCGCTGGCCAGCAAGACCCAGCAATCCACGGGCGACATCCAGGAGCATATCGCTGCGCTGCAGACCGGGGCACGGGAAGCGGTGTCGGCCATTTCCCAGGCCCGCGAGCGTGCGGTGGAAGGCTTGGAGGCGCTGCGTGACAGTGAGCGATTGCAGCAAAGCGTGCAGCAGGCGGTGGAGCAGGTGCATGGCGCGGTGCAGGCTGCGGCTCGCGCAGCGGAACACCAGGCCGCAGGCGCCGATGGCGTACGTGGCCGGGTGGATGTGATTCATGCTGAAGCCAGCCTGGCCGCTGAAGCGGTGGCGGCGACTGCCAGCAGCGGGCGCGTGCTCGCCGGCCTGGCCGATCAGCTCAAGGCCAGTCTGGGGCAGTTCAAGGCATAGAAGGGAATGTGGGGGAGGGGCGGGGCGAAGGCTCGGCCCCTGATCTGGCGGTTGTTACGGAATGTCTGGAAGCCAGAAAGCACAAAGCCGAGCAGAGCTCGGCTTTGTTTAAGAGTGGTGCCCAGGAGAAGACTCGAACTTCCACGGTGTTGCCACCGCTAGGACCTGAACCTAGTGCGTCTACCAATTCCGCCACCTGGGCACATTGCGATGATTGCTCATCGACTTATACGGTGTTCATCGTTGAACGACACGGAACCGTACGATCCGCTAAACGAGAAACCGAGCTTTACGGCTCGGCTTCGAAGAAGTGGTGCCCAGGAGAAGACTCGAACTTCCACGGTGTTGCCACCGCTAGGACCTGAACCTAGTGCGTCTACCAATTCCGCCACCTGGGCACTTCTGGATGCGATGATTGCTCATCTGCTTCCTTCACAACGTCTCAGCGACGCTGTGGGCGCGAACTATACGAGCCGACTTTTGTGTTGTAAACCCCTGAGCGCGAAAAAAATTATTCTTCGGACTAAGCTGACCGACAATCGGAATTCGCGCTTCAATAAGACCCATGGCAAATCCCTCTATGGATAAAAAGGTGATCACCCCCTGATGGCCGATTGGCAGAACCTCGACCCCGAGGCCGCTCGCGAGGCGGAAAAATACGAAAACCCCATCCCCAGCCGCGAGTTGATCCTGCAGCGCCTCGATGAGCGCGGCGCCCCAGCCAGCCGTGAACAGCTGGTGGAAGAATTCGGCCTGACTACTGATGAGCAACTGGAGGCACTGCGCCGCCGGCTCCGCGCCATGGAGCGCGATGGCCAGCTCATCTATACCCGTCGCGGCACCTACGCGCCTGTGGACAAACTCGACCTCATCTGCGGACGCGTCAGCGGCCATCGCGATGGCTTCGGCTTCCTTATTCCCGACGATGGCTCCGAAGACCTTTTCCTCAGCCCAGCGCAGATGCGCCTGGTGTTCGATGGCGACCGTGCCCTGGCCCGCGTCGCTGGCGTCGACCGCCGTGGTCGCCGCGAGGGCGCCCTGGTAGAGATCATCGAGCGGGCCCACGAAACCCTGGTCGGCCGTTTCTTTGAAGAAAGCGGCATCGCCCGGGTAGTGGCCGACAACCCGAAGATCCAGCAGGAAGTCCTGGTGCCCAGCGGCAAGCAGGGCGCGGCGAGGCATGGTCAATTCGTTCAGGTGAAGATCGAGCAATGGCCGAGCAACTTCCGCCTGGCTCAGGGCGAAGTGGTGGAAGTGCTGGGCGACTACATGGCGCCGGGCATGGAGATCGAAGTCGCCCTGCGCAGCTATGACATTCCCCACGAGTGGCCCGCCGCCGTGCTCAAGGAAGCGGCCAAGCTCAAGCCCGAAGTGGCCGAGAAGGACAAGGAGAAGCGCATCGACCTGCGCGACCTGCCTTTGGTCACCATCGACGGCGAGGACGCCCGCGACTTCGACGACGCCGTGTACGCCGAGGCACGCAAGGGTGGCGGCTGGCGCCTGATCGTCGCCATCGCCGACGTCTCGCACTATGTAAAGGTAGGGTCGGCGCTGGACGAGGAAGCGAGCAACCGCGGCAACTCGGTGTACTTCCCGGAGAAGGTCATCCCGATGCTGCCGGAGGTGCTGTCCAACGGACTCTGCTCCCTGAACCCCCTGGTGGATCGCCTGGCGATGGTTTGCGACATGACCATCTCCCGCGCCGGCAAGCTGACCGGCTACGAGTTCTACGAGGCGGTCATTCATTCTCATGCACGGCTCACCTACACCAAGGTCAGCCAGTTCCTGGAAACCCCGGAATCCGCCGAAGCCCAGCAGTTCGCCGAGCAGTTGCCGCATCTGGTCAAGCCCCTGCAGCAGCTCTACAAGCTCTATAAGGTGCTGCTGGCGCAACGTCAGGTGCGAGGCGCCATCGACTTCGAGACCCAGGAAACCCGCATCGTCTTCAGCGCCGATCGCAAGATCTCCGAGATCCTGCCGACCCAGCGCAACGATGCCCACAAACTGATCGAGGAATGCATGCTGTGCGCCAACGTGGCCACCGCGCGCTTCCTGCAGCAACACGAGATCCCGTCGCTTTACCGTATTCACGAAGGCCCGCCGAGCGAGCGCCTGGACAAGCTGCGACAGTTCCTCGCCGAACTGGGGCTGTCCCTCAATCGTGGCAAGAACGAGCCGACACCGAGCGACTACCAGGCCTTGCTGGAGAAGATCCGCGAGCGCCCGGACTTCCACCTGATCCAGACGGTCATGCTGCGTTCCCTCAGTCAGGCGGTATATAGCCCGGACAACGAGGGCCACTTCGGCCTCAACTATGACGCCTACACCCACTTCACTTCGCCAATCCGGCGTTATCCGGACCTGCTGGTGCATCGCGCCATCCGCAGCTTGATCCGCTCCAGGCGCGAGAGCGCCCATGTGCAGCGCGCCGGTGCGGCGAGCATGCCCAAGGCACGCATCTATCCCTACGACGAGGCGCGCCTGTTGCAACTGGGCGAGCAGTGCTCGATGACCGAGCGGCGGGCCGATGAGGCGACCCGCGACGTCACCAACTGGCTGAAGTGCGAGTACATGCGCGACCGCGTGGGCGAAACCTTCCCCGGTGTGATCTCGGCGGTGACCGGCTTCGGCATTTTCGTCGAGCTGATCGACATCTATGTCGAAGGCCTGGTGCACGTGACGGCGCTGCCGGGTGACTACTACCACTTCGACCCGATCCATCATCGCTTGTCCGGCGAGCGCAGCGGCCGAAGCTTCCGTCTGGGCGATCAGGTGGAAGTGGTGGTAGCGCGGGTCGACCTCGACGAACGCAAGATCGATTTCGAGCTCTCCGAAAACGTCCTCACCGCACCGGTCGGCCGCAAGAATCGCGGCACCGACAAGCCCGTCCCGGTCAAAGGCAAGGCCAAGGCCGTCGAGCCCAAGGTCGGCAAGGGCCGCAGCCGGGGTGCCAAGGGGGCTGCTCGCCACGCCCAGCGGGACGCTTCCACGCTCCAGCAGGAGCCGAGGGCAGCCGTGGCGCCGCGCCGGCCGCGCGCCGGCAAGGTCCAGGCTCTGCCGGCCGTCCCGCCGGAGATGCTCGCCCAGGCCGAGGAGATGCTCGGCAATACTGATGTGAATAAGAGCCGTGCGGTGAAGCAGGCCCTGCTCAACGAAGCGCGTCAGGGTGCCAAGTCCAGCAAGGGCACGCGTCCGGCGCAGAAACCGCTGGACAAGCCTGGCAAGGACAACGCCAGGGCCACCGCCAAGCCGCCGAAGAAGAAAGCCAAGGCGGCGAAGGCTGCCAGCAAACCCACGAAACACCGTAAAGGGCCGTCGAAACCCAAGGCGCCCGGTAGCAAGGTCAAGAAATGAGTCAGTTGGAAAAGGTCTACGGCGTGCATGCCGTGGAGGCGCTCCTGCGTCATCACCCCAAACGCGTCAAGCAGCTGTGGCTGGCGGAAAGCCGGCACGATCCGCGGGTACAGGTCCTTCTCGACCTGGCCGGGCAGCATCGCATCGCGGTGGGCCACAAGGATCGCCACGAGCTGGACGAATGGGCCGAAGGCGTCCACCAGGGCGTGGTGGCCGAGGTCAGCCCCAGTCAGGTCTGGGGCGAGAACATGCTCGACGAGCTGCTGGAGCGCACTCCCGGCGCGCCCTTGCTGCTCGCCCTGGATGGCGTTACCGATCCGCACAACCTGGGCGCCTGCCTGCGCACCGCCGATGCTGCCGGCGTGCTGGCGGTGATCGTGCCCAAGGACAAGTCCGCCACCCTTAACGCCACCGTGCGCAAGGTGGCCTGCGGTGCGGCGGAGGTCATGCCGCTGGTGGCGGTGACCAACCTCTCGCGCACCCTCGAAAAACTGCAGAAGAAGGGCCTCTGGGTGGTCGGTACCGCTGGTGAAGCAGAGCAGGAGGTCTATCAGCAGGACATGACCGGGCCAACCGTGCTGGTCATGGGCGCGGAGGGGAAGGGCATGCGCCGCCTGACCCGCGAGCGCTGCGACTACCTGGTCAAACTGCCCATGGCCGGCAGCGTGAGCAGCCTGAACGTCTCCGTGGCCACCGGCGTCTGCCTGTTCGAGGCGGTCCGCCAGCGCCGCAGCCGTCCCCAGTGACGGCTTGCCCCGGACGGCTCCACTGCCGTCCGGGGTTGTTCAAAGTTTCGCCAATTCATCTTGCGCGGCATTCAGCCCTTCTCTAGAATGTCGCCCCTTGCCGTGGGGGCAGGCTTGCGCACGTCCCCGGCCCGGCAAGCCAAAACGAGATATTCACTCCTTGCCTGACCACGATGTTGGCAGGCTACAACCCGTAAGGAGCATTTATGCGTCATTACGAAATCATCTTCCTGGTTCACCCGGACCAGAGCGAGCAGGTTGGCGGCATGGTTGAGCGCTACACCAAGCTCATCGAAGAAGACGGTGGCAAGATTCACCGCCTGGAAGACTGGGGCCGTCGTCAGCTGGCCTACGCCATCAACAACGTTCACAAGGCTCACTACGTGATGCTGAACGTTGAGTGCAGCGGCAAAGCCCTCGCCGAGCTGGAAGACAACTTCCGCTACAACGACGCCGTCATCCGTAACCTGGTCATCCGTCGCGACGAAGCCATCACTGGCCAGTCCGAGATGCTCAAGGCCGAGGAAAACCGCAACGAGCGCCGTGAGCGCCGTGAGCGCGTTGAGACTGACGCTGCCGCCGAAGGCGAAGACAGCGACAACGCTGACGAGTAATCCACGGATCTATTGAGGAGCCAAGTTCATGGCACGTTTCTTCCGTCGTCGTAAGTTCTGCCGTTTCACCGCTGAAGGCGTGAAAGAGATCGACTTCAAGGATCTCAACACCCTGAAGGCATACGTCTCCGAAACCGGCAAGATCGTTCCGAGCCGTATCACCGGCACCAAAGCCAAGTATCAGCGTCAGCTGGCTACCGCTATCAAGCGCGCCCGCTACCTGGCCCTGCTGCCCTACACCGACAGCCACGGCCGTTGATCTCGGTCGGTCGACCTAGGTAAGGGATAGATCGCAATGCGCGCTCTGGCAGAGTTCATCATGCGCGGTCGTGTGCAGGCCACCCTTGTGGTGGTAGGTGCAGCGGCCCTGCCCCTGATGTTCTGGCTGAGCGCAGCCGCGGGCAGCCTGGTGCTGCTGCGGCGTGGTGTGAACGATGCTCTCGGCATCATTGCCTGGGCTCTGCTGCCAGCTCTCGGCTGGTGGTACTTCGGCGAGCCGCGCACCTTGATGGTGCTGCTTGGCGCGCTGGGGTTGGCCCTGGTGCTGCGTTCCAGCGTGTCCTGGACGCGGGTGCTGATGATCAGCGTGGCGCTTGGTCTGTTGTACGGCCTGGTGCTGGGCGCGGTGTTCCGCGAGCCCATAACCGCCATGGCGGTTGAGCTGCAGAAGCTCATGCCGCAGGTGATGGGTAACGTCTATTCGCAGTTGGCGGATGACGAGCGAGCGCGTCTGGGAGCCATGGTCGCGCCGGTCCTGACCGGCCTGATCGCGTCGCTGCTGCAGCTGGTCAGCGTACTGAGCCTGATGCTCGGCCGCTACTGGCAGGCAGCCCTGTACAACCCCGGTGGTTTCGGCGACGAGTTTCGTGCGCTGAAGCTGCCGCCGGCACTGGCTTTCGGCCTGCTGGCCGCCATGCTGCTGGGGCCGAACCTGGGCCTGGAGCTGGCGATGCTGACGCCGATCTGCAGCGTGCCGCTGGCATTCGCCGGCCTGGCCCTGGTGCACGGTCTGGCGAAGCAGGGTGGGCTGGCCGGTTTCTGGCTGGTGGGCTTGTACGTGTCGCTGCTGCTGTTCATGCAACTGATCTATCCGTTGCTGGTGGTTCTGGCCATCGTCGACAGTCTGATTGATTTTCGCGGACGCAAGGCGCGCAAGAATGGCGCCGGCCCTGCGAACGGTGAAGGTTAAAAGTTAAGAGGTAATTCCCAAATGGAAGTCATCCTGCTGGAAAAAATCGCCAACCTGGGCAACCTGGGCGACAAGGTGAACGTAAAGTCCGGCTACGGCCGTAACTTCCTGCTGCCGAAAGGCAAGGCCACCGCTGCTACCGCCGAGAACGTTGCTGCGTTCGAAGCTCGCCGCGCTGAGCTGGAAAAGCAGGCTGCTGACAAGAAGGCCGCTGCTGAAGCCCGCGCTGCCCAGCTGTCCGAACTGGAAGTGACCATCACTGCCAGCGCCGGCGACGAAGGCAAGCTGTTCGGTTCCATCGGCACCCACGACATCGCTGACGCCCTGACCGCCGCTGGCGTTCCGGTTGCCAAGGCTGAAGTCCGTCTGCCGAACGGCACCATCCGTCAAGTTGGCGAGTACGACGTTGCACTGCACCTGCACACCGACGTCGAAGCTGCGGTCAAGCTGATCGTGATTGCCGGCTAAGCAAGCCGTCGAAGTGAGCTTGCACTCAGGTGCCGGCTCGCTAACATCGGGCACGTCACTGCGAAAGCGGTGACGTGCCCGATGTCTTTCCAGCCCGAGAATTTTCCGAGCCCATGAACGAAATCACCGCCCCGGAACAGTTCGACCTGCAAACCGCCGCTCTCAAGGTGCCGCCGCACTCCATCGAGGCCGAGCAGGCCGTCCTCGGGGGCCTGATGCTGGACAACAATGCCTGGGAGCGTGTGCTCGACCAGGTGTCCGACGGCGACTTCTATCGTCATGACCATCGGCTGATCTTCCGCGCCATCTTCAAGCTGGCCGAGCGCAACTCGCCATTCGACGTGGTGACTTTGTCCGAGCAACTGGACAAGGAAGGGCAACTGTCCCAGGTGGGCGGCCTGGCCTACCTCGGTGAATTGGCGAAGAACACACCGTCGGTGGCGAACATCAAGGCCTACGCGCAGATCATTCGCGAGCGCGCCACCCTGCGCCAGTTGATCGGCATCAGCACCGAAATCGCCGACAGCGCCTATGCGCCCCAAGGACGGACCGGAGCAGAGATTCTCGACGAGGCCGAGCGCCTGATCTTCCAGATCGCCGAAGCGCGGCCGAAGACCGGTGGCCCGGTGGGAATCAATGACATCCTGGTCAAGGCCATCGACCGCATCGACGAACTGTTCAACGCGGGTGACGCCATCACTGGTCTGTCCACCGGCTTCACCGATCTGGACAACCTGACCAGTGGCCTGCAGCCGGCCGACATGATCATCGTTGCCGGCCGTCCGTCCATGGGTAAGACCACCTTCGCGATGAACCTGGTCGAGAACGCCCTGATGCGCAGCGACAAGGCGATCCTGGTGTATTCCCTGGAAATGCCCTCTGAATCCATCGTGATTCGTATGCTCGCGTCCCTCGGTCGCATCGACCAGACCAAGGTCCGTGCAGGCCGCCTCGACGATGACGATTGGCCGCGCCTGACTTCAGCAGTCAACCTGCTCAATGACCGCAAGCTGTTCATCGACGATACCGCCGGCATCTCGCCCTCGGAGATGCGCGCTCGTACCCGCCGCCTGGCGCGCGAGCACGGCGAGATCGGCCTGATCATGGTCGACTACCTGCAACTGATGCAGATTCCAGGTTCCAGCGGCGATAGCCGGGTGAACGAGATCTCCGAGATTTCGCGCTCGCTCAAGGCCCTGGCCAAGGAATTCAACTGCCCGGTGATCGCTTTGTCCCAGCTGAACCGGGGCCTCGAACAGCGCCCGAACAAACGCCCGATCAACTCCGACCTTCGCGAATCCGGGGCGATCGAGCAGGATGCCGACATCATCCTGTTCGTGTACCGCGATGAGGTGTACCACCCCGAGACCGAGTTCAAGGGCGTCGCCGAAATCATCATCGGCAAGCAACGTAACGGTCCGCTGGGCACCGCGCGGCTGGCCTTCCTCGGCAAGTACTCGCGTTTCGAGAACCTCGCGCCGGGCGCCTACCAGTTCGACGACGAGTAACGGGCAGTCCGCGCGGGCAGTCGCGCTGGATCAATGAATACGGGCGACCAGACGGTATGATGGGCGCCCGTTTTCGTTCATGAGCCCGCCTCAATGCGCCCACTGATCGCCGCTGTCGACCTCTCCGCCATCCGCCACAACTACGCCGTCGCCAAGCGCTGCGCGCCGGGCCGTCAGGCCTTTGCGGTGGTCAAGGCGAATGCCTATGGCCATGGTGTGCGCGAGGTAGTTGCCAGCCTGCGTGGCGAGGCCGATGGCTTTGCCGTGGCCTGCCTGGAGGAGGCTGCTGAAGTGCGCGCCCTCGATGATGAGGCGCGTGTTCTCCTGCTGGAGGGCTGCTTCGAACCGGCTGAATACCAGTTGGCCGCCCAACTCGGCCTGGACCTGGTGATTCAGGGCGTGGAACAGGTCGAAGCGCTGCTCGCCGCGCCGCTGGTGCGCCCGCTGAACGTGTGGCTCAAGCTGGACTCCGGCATGCATCGCCTGGGCTTCACCGCGCAAGCACTGCGCCACTGGCACGGCCGTCTGCGTGGCGCGGCCCAGGTTGCCGAACTCAACCTGATCAGCCATTTCGCCTGCGCCGACGTACGCGGCCACACGCTGAACGAGGCGCAGCTGGAGGCCTTCCTCGACCTGCTGGACCTCGATTTCGACCAGCGCAGCCTGGCCAACTCCGCCGCGATCCTGACCATGCCCGCCTCCCATATGGACTGGCTGCGTCCCGGCATCATGCTCTACGGCGCCACGCCGCTTGCCGATCTCGGCGCCGCCGAGCTGGGCCTGAAACCAGCCATGACCCTCAGCGCCCAGCTGATCGCCGTGCGCGAGATCGCGGCAGGGGAAAGCGTCGGCTACGGCGCGACCTGGGAGGCCAGCCGGCCGTCGCGAATCGGGACTGTGAGCTGCGGCTACGCCGACGGTTATCCGCGCCACGCGCCCAGTGGCACTCCGGTTGTGGTCAACGGCCAGCGCGTGCCGCTGGCGGGGCGGGTATCCATGGACATGCTCGCCGTGGATCTCACTGACCTGCCGGACGCTCAGGTTGGTGATCCGGTCGAACTCTGGGGCGCCCAGCTTCCGGTGGATGAACTGGCCGAGGCTTGCGGCACCATCGGCTACGAATTGCTGACCAAGGTCACCGCGCGGGTGCCGAGGCGTTATCTGGCCTGAGTGGCGCGTAGCGGGTAGGGTGCGCCGCGTGCACCAATGATTCCTGCCTGTAGTCAGCCGGGGGATTCTTAAAGCAATCCGCTGCGGATCTTCAGCACATCGAGCTGCAGGCTCGCCTCTTCCGACAGCTCGCCGTCCTCGCCGAACAGCACCATGCCCGAGCGGCCACGGGCCTTGACCTTGTACAGGGCCTGATCGGCGGTCTGGTAGAGCCCGGAGAAGTGCCGGGCGTGCTGCGGGAAAAGGGCGATGCCGATGCTGATGCTGACCGTCAGTTGCTCCGCGCCGTAGCACATCGGCGCTGACAGCTCCTCCAGCAGCCGCCGGGCCAGGTCGCACGCTTCGGCCTCGGCGTCCGCACCACCGATCAGCACGGCGAATTCGTCACCACCCAGGCGCGCCACCGCATCGCCGCCACGCACATGCTGGCGCAGGCGCCGGCCAATGGTGCGCAGCATCTCGTCGCCGGCGTCATGGCCGAAGCGGTCATTGATCGGCTTGAAGTGATCGAGGTCGATCAGCAGCAGCGCCAGCGGTTCCTCGTGCCGCTTGGCATTGGCCAGCGCCGATTCGGTGCGTTCGATCAGATAGCGGCGGTTCGGCAGTTCGGTCAGCGCATCGTGGAAGGCCGCGTGCTCCAGCTCCCGTTCGCGCTCGCAGAGGCGCTGGTTGGCGGCGGCCAGCTCGGCGGTCCTGGCGACGACGGCAGCCTGCAATTCATCGGCGCTGGCCTGCATCTGCGCCAGGCGGGCGGCCTTCTCGCGGTCGGCCTGCACCAGGGCGGCGGCACGCTCCTGCTTGAGCATCTGGATGCGGTAGGCAAGGGCGAAGGAGAACAGGATCGACTCCGCCGCGATGGCGACGGGAAACATGTAGGCGGTGAAGTTGATCGGCTGGATCAGCCCGGCGGCGCGCATCACCAGCACTGCGGTGCTGACCAGCACGGTGCCGTAGCCGATCAGGTAGAAGCGCGCCGGAATGAAGCCCTGGCGCCAGCGGATCACTGCGCTGATCAGCGCAGTGGGCACGGTCACGATCGGCGTGACAGCGATCAGGATGGCGCCCTCGGCGCGATAACCGAAGAAATTGATCAGGATGGCGACGGCGTAGAGCACGCAGGCCACGTTGAACAGGCGGTCGGACCAGCGCAGGCCGCGCTTGGTGAAGAGCAGCTCCTGGGTGAAGCGCATGACGAAAATGCCCCAGAGCGCGGGCAGTGTGATTCGGTCCAGCCATACTGGCACCGGCGCGTCGGGCCAGAAGTACTGGAAGCCGTGCCCGGTCATGCTGAGGATGAACACCAGTGCCGAGGACGTGGCCAGTACGTACCAGAGGTAGGCCTTGTCGCGCAGCGCCACGAGGATGAACAGGTTGTAGAGGAACAGCGCCAGGATCACCCCGTAGACCAGGCCGAAACCGAGGTTCTCGGTGGACTTCAGCTCTTTCAGGTCATCCAGTTGCCACACCTTCAGGGGGAAGGAGTTGCCCGCCGGGTCGTAGCTGCGCAAGTACAGGGTGAGGGGCTCAGCGCCGATTTCCGGCAGCTTGAACAGCATGCGCCGGTAGGAGTAGTCGCGGGTTTCGGCAAACGGCAGGGCCTCGCTGCTTTCCCGCCGGCTCCAGCCGCCCTGGCCATCCGGCAGGAACAGGCTGACGCGATAGACGGTGATGCCCGAGTTCTCCAGCCACCATTGCTGCGGGGTGCCACCACTGCGGCTGAGCTGAACCCGCACCCACCACACGCTGCGGCTCTGGCCGACGGTGGCGCGGCCGTTGGCGCGGGTGAAACGCTGCTGCACCTCCGGCCTGGCCATATCCTGGATATCCAGCGTACCGTCCGGGTCTTCCAATAGGTCGATCGCTCCATTGAGCGTCGCGCCGCTGCTCTGCGGCGTCAGTTCGAAGGCTGCCTGGGCCGGCGCGGTCAGGCCCAGCCAGCAAAAGAGCAGGAAGAGGGAAAGGATCGGACGTCGCACCGCACACGCTCCTTGTAAGTTATTTACTACTGCGGCCTGGCGGTTTGTAGGTCGGCAGAAGTATAGCGACCCGGAGTATTTGTGATCACTTTGTACGCTATTTCCTACAGCCTTGCATTCAGCCCCTGAAGAAACCAAGTGTCAGCGTCGGATTTGCTCAAAATTTGTGCTATATTCCGCGCCCCGTAAAAAAGCCCGCTGGTCAAAAAATATGCAAGCTGCGAAGCCGCTGTTCGACTATCCGAAGTACTGGGCCGAGTGTTTCGGTCCCGCACCCTTCCTGCCGATGAGCCGGGAAGAGATGGATCAGCTCGGCTGGGATTCGTGCGACATCATCATCGTGACCGGCGATGCCTACGTCGACCATCCGTCCTTCGGCATGGCCATCATCGGCCGCCTGCTGGAAGCCCAGGGCTTCCGCGTGGGCATCATCGCCCAGCCGGACTGGCGCTCGAAAGACGACTTCATGAAGCTCGGCGAGCCGAACCTGTTCTTCGGTGTGGCAGCGGGCAACATGGACTCCATGATCAACCGCTACACCGCGGACCGGAAAATCCGCTCCGACGACGCCTACACCCCCGGTGGCGTTGCCGGCAAGCGTCCGGACCGCGCCAGCCTGGTCTATAGCCAGCGTTGCAAGGAAGCCTATACCCACGTCCCGGTGGTGCTGGGTGGCATCGAGGCGTCCCTGCGCCGCATCGCCCACTACGACTACTGGCAGGACAAGGTGCGCCGCTCCATCCTCATGGACGCCACCGCCGACATCCTCCTCTACGGCAACGCCGAGCGCGCCGTGGTCGAGATCGCCCAGCGCCTGTCCTGGGGTGAAACCATCGACACCATCACCGACGTGCGCGGCACCGCCTTCATTCGCCGCGACACCCCGTCTGACTGGTTCGAGATCGACTCCACCCGCATCGACCGTCCGGGGCAGATCGACAAGATCATCAACCCCTACGTCAACACCCAGGACCTCCAGGCCTGCGCCATCGAGCAGGAGAAGGGCCCGGTCGAGGACCCGAACGAGGCCAAGGTGGTGCAGCTGCTGCCCAACCCGCGCCTGACCCGCGACAAGACCGTGATCCGCCTGCCGTCCTTCGAGAAGGTGCGCAACGACCCGGTTCTCTACGCCCACGCCAACCGCGTGCTGCACCTGGAGACCAACCCCGGCAACGCCCGTGCGCTGGTGCAGCGCCATGGCGATGTGGACGTGTGGTTCAACGCGCCACCCATCCCGATGACGACCGAGGAAATGGACTACGTCTTCGGCATGCCCTATGCGCGCATTCCGCACCCGGCGTACGGCAAGGAGAAGATTCCGGCCTACGAGATGATCCGCTTCTCGGTGAACATCATGCGCGGCTGCTTCGGCGGCTGTACCTTCTGCTCCATCACCGAGCACGAAGGCCGCATCATCCAGAACCGCTCGGAAGAGTCGATCATCCGCGAGATCGAGGAAATCCGTGACAAGGTCCCCGGCTTCACCGGCGTCATTTCCGACCTGGGCGGCCCGACCGCCAACATGTACCGGATCGCCTGCAAGAGCCCGGAGATCGAGAAGCACTGCCGCAAGCCGTCCTGCGTCTGGCCGGGCATCTGCGAAAACCTCAACACCGACCACTCGGCGCTGATCCAGCTCTATCGCTCCGCTCGCGCATTGCCGGGCGTGAAGAAGATCCTCATCGCTTCCGGCCTGCGCTACGACCTGGCCGTGGAGTCCCCCGAGTACGTCAAGGAACTGGTGACCCACCACGTCGGCGGCTACCTGAAGATCGCCCCGGAACACACCGAGGAAGGGCCGCTGGGCAAGATGATGAAGCCCGGCATCGGTTCCTATGACCGCTTCAAGCAGATGTTCGAGAAGTACTCGAAGGAAGCGGGCAAGGAGCAGTACCTCATCCCGTACTTCATCGCCGCGCACCCCGGCACCACGGACGAGGACATGATGAACCTCGCCCTGTGGCTCAAGCGCAACGGCTTCCGCGCCGACCAGGTGCAGGCCTTCTACCCGTCGCCCATGGCCAGCGCCACCGCCATGTACCACTCGGGCAAGAACCCGCTGCGCAAGGTCACCTACAAGAGCGAAGGGGTGAAGATCGTCAAGAGCGAGGAGCAGCGTCGCCTGCACAAGGCCTTCCTGCGCTACCACGATCCGAAGAACTGGCCGATGCTGCGCGAGGCCCTGGAGCGCATGGGCCGTGGCGACCTGATCGGCAACGGCAAGAACCAGCTGATTCCGACCCACCAGCCGGCGAGCGACGAGTACCACAGCGCCCGTCGCAAGAACTCCACCCCGGCCGGCAGCAAGAAGGTCGGCGCCGCCGGCAAGATGCTCACTCAGCACACTGGCCTGCCGCCCCGCGCCAGCGACGGCAGCAAGCCCTGGGACAAGCGCGAACAGGCCAAGGCCGCCGCTTTCGCCCGCAAGCAGGCCGAGAACAAGGCCGCAGCGTCGGAGAAGGGGGGCAAGAAGAAGCCCGCCAAGCGGCCAGTGGCGCCGCGCTGATGAAAACGCCAGCCTTCGGGCTGGCGTTTTCGTATCCGTGAGCGAACTCTGCTCGCGAACAACCGTGCCGCTGACTCGCTCCTACACTGTCGTCTGTCGGCTTCTTCCTACAAAATGGTGGCTGGCACTATAGTGCCAAAATCATAAGAAGAACCCGGTACTGCCCCATGCGCGCCCTCTTGCTCCTGGCCCTCGCCCTCCTGCTCACCGGCTGCGGCGAACAGGCCGAATCCCTCGTTACCCATGCCGATTTCCAGAAAGACCTGCAGACACGCCTGATCAAGGCCAGGCCCGGCACCGTCATTGAAATCCCCGCCGGCACCTGGCAGCTGGACCGCGGCCTCAGCCTCAAGGTCAGCGGCGTGACCCTCAAGGGCGCCGGCATGGATAAGACCATCCTCAACTTCAAGGGCCAGAAGGCCGGCGCCGAAGGGCTGCTGGTGGACGCCTCGGACTTCACCATCGAAGACCTCGCCCTGGAAGACAGCAAGGGCGACGCCCTCAAGGTGGTCGGTGGGCGGAACATCGTCATCCGCAATGTACGCACCGAATGGACCAACGGCCCGGCCACCGAGAACGGCGCCTATGGCATCTACCCGGTGCAGACGGAGAACACCCTGATCGAAGGCGCGGTGGCCATCGGTGCGTCGGATGCCGGCATCTACGTCGGCCAGTCGCGCAATGTGGTGGTACGCAACAGCCGCGCCGAGCGCAACGTCGCCGGCATCGAGATCGAGAACACTATAGGCGCCGACGTCTACGACAACCTCGCCTCCGGCAATACCGGCGGCATCCTGGTGTTCAACATGCCCAACCTGCAGCAGCCGGGGCACGGTACGCGCATCTACCGCAACAAGGTGGAGGGCAACAATCACGACAATTTCGGCCACAAGGGCACCCCGGTGGCCAGCGTGCCAGCCGGCTCCGGCGTGGTGATCAACTCCAACGACGATGTGGAAATCTTCGACAACGACATCGGCTACCACCGCACTGCCAACGTCATTGTCAGCAGCTACTTCAGCACCGGCTACAGCGACCTCTCCACCACGAAGGACTTCGATCCCTACCCGGAGCGCATCGCCATCCACGGCAACCGCTTCGGTCCTGCTGGCGACAGCCCGGACCACCTGGAATTGAAGGCCCTGAAGATCGCCCAGTTCGGAATCAATGGCCGGCTGCCGGACATCCTCTGGGACGGCTACGTGAATCCGGCCCGTCTGGTAGACGGCAAGCTGCCGGTGGAGCTGGGCATCTGCGTCGACAACGGCGCGGCCACCCTGGTCAACGTCGACGGGCCGAACAACTTCAAGAACATCAGCACCGACATGGGCGCCCACCGCTGCAAGCTGCCACCGCTGCCGGAAGTGGTGCTGGCCAGCGCCGTGGAGAACGAGGATTCATGAGGCTCGTCATCTGCCTGGCGCTCCTGCTGCTGGCCGGTTGCGGCCAGCAGGGCGACCCCCTCTATCTGCCGGAGGGCGAGGCCTACCCGGAAAAGCTCAGCGGCTGGGGCATGCTGCAGCATGCTGATGGCCACCTGCGGCCGGCCGCAGAAGCTCTGGCCTACGACCTCAATACGCCACTGTTCAGCGACTACGCCCACAAGCTGCGCACCGTCTGGATGCCGGCGGGGCAGGCGGCACGCTACGGCGAGGAACGCTTCGACTTTCCCGTCGGCACCGTGCTGACCAAGACCTTCTACTACCCGACGGACGAACAGGGCCGGTTGCTGAAGAACACCACGGATGACCGCGACCCGGCCATGGGGCTGGACCTCGCTAAGGTGAGGCTGGTGGAGACCCGTGTGCTGCTGCGCCAGCGGCAGGGCTGGGTGGCGCTGCCCTATGTGTGGGACGAAGCGCAGCGGGAAGCCACCCTGGAATGGACCGGCGCCAGCGCGGCGCTGGAACTGCAGGACGGGCAGGGCGGCAGCCTGGCGGTGGACTACCAGGTGCCCGACGCCAACCAGTGTGCCGGCTGCCACGAGGAGCGCCATGGAGCAGGCGTGCAACCGCTGGGCTCCAAGGCCCGTCACCTGAACCGTGACCTGGCCTATCCGGACGCCGTGGATAACCAGCTGCAACGCTGGCAGCGCCAGGGATTGCTGCAAGGACTGCCGGCGCCCGAAGGCATCCCGCGCAATGCCTTGGCCAGTGCGCCGCGCAAGGGCGAAAGCCTGGAGCTGCAGGCGCGCAGTTACCTCGACATCAACTGCGCCCACTGCCACAACCCCAAGGGCCCGGCGCGCACTTCCGGCCTCTACCTCGACCCGGCCACGCCGCTCGGCATCCCGTTCGGCCTGTGCAAGCAGCCGGTGGCGGCAGGCAAGGGCTCCGGCGACCGCCGGGTGGATATCCATCCCGGGCAGCCCGGCGCGTCCGTGCTGATCTACCGCGTGGAAAGCACCGACCCCAGCGTGATGATGCCCGAGCTGGGACGCTCCACCGCTCACCGCGAAGGGCTGGAGATGCTGACCCGCTGGATTGCTGGCTTGCCGGACGGGTGCTAGTCCACTTGTAGGGGCGAATTCATTCGCCAAGCAGGCCGAAGGTCTGCCGGCCCTTGTTGAAGGGGACAGCTTCGCTGCCCTTGGCGAATGAATTCGCCCCTGCAGAGGTCATTCACCCTTGATAGCCCGTTATACCCAATCGGCCTAACCAGTTCGCTGCGTGTTCCCTTCTCCTTCATCTTCGACCGCTAGGCTTGAGTCTCACCTGCTGGCCCGCCGCGAACCATTTTTGTGCGGCCGGGTCATCCGGGTGCGAAGGTGGCCCTTTTCCGGTGCTCGGAAGGGCCGAAATCCGTGGTTCGGGGGCTGGCACAAGTCTTGCGCGACTCCCGTCATCGCCCAGGCTCGCAGGAGGCACGCCGTGTCGATCCATGTCGCACTGCATCACGTCACCCACTATCGCTACGATCGTGAGGTCAACCTCGGTCCGCAGATCATCCGCCTGCGCCCGGCACCTCACAGCCGCACGCGCGTCCTCGGCTATTCGCTGAAGGTGTCGCCGGGAAAACACTTCATCAACTGGCAGCAGGACCCCCAGGGCAATTACCTGGCGCGCCTGGTGTTCCCGGACAAGACCCGCGAGATGAAGGTCGAAGTGGACCTGGTCGCCGAGATGGCGGTGTTCAACCCCTTCGACTTCTTCCTCGAACCCATCGCCGACCAGTTCCCCTTCAGCTACACCGCTGACGACCAGCGCGAGCTGGCGCCCTATCTCAGCCGCCTGCCGGCCACGCCACTGTTCGCCGACTACCTCGGCCGCATCGACCTCACGCCCAAGGGCACGGTGGATTTCCTGGTGGCGCTCAACCAGCAACTGTCGCGGGATATCCGTTACCTGATCCGCATGGAGCCCGGCGTGCAGACGCCGGAGCAAAGCCTGGAACTGGCCTCCGGCTCCTGCCGCGATTCGGCCTGGCTGCTGGTGCAGCTGCTGCGCCACCTGGGCCTGGCGGCGCGCTTCGTCTCGGGTTACCTGATCCAGCTCACCGCCGATCAGAAGTCCCTCGACGGTCCGAGCGGCACCGAAGTCGACTTCACCGACCTGCACGCCTGGTGCGAGGTCTACCTGCCGGGCGCCGGCTGGGTCGGCCTCGACCCCACCTCCGGCTTGTTCGCCGGCGAGGGCCACATCCCGCTGGCCTGCAGCCCGGAGCCTTCCTCGGCGGCGCCCATCAGCGGCGCGGTGGACGAAAGCGAGTGCGAGTTCTCCCACGAGATGCGCGTCGAGCGGGTCTGGGAAGCCCCCCGGGTGACCCGGCCCTACAGCGAGGAACAGTGGCAGGCTATCCGCGAACTGGGCGCGCGCATCGATGCCGACCTCGTCGCCGGCGATGTGCGCCTGACCATGGGTGGCGAGCCGACCTTCATCGCCATCGACTATCCCGACGACCCGGAGTGGAACACCGCGGCACTTGGGCCTAACAAGCGCCGCCTGGCCGCCGACCTGTTCCATCGCCTGCGTAGGCACTACGCACCCCACGGCCTGGTGCACTTCGGCCAGGGCAAGTGGTACCCCGGCGAACAGCTGCCGCGCTGGTCGTTGAACTGCTACTGGCGCAAGGACGGCGAACCCATCTGGCAGGACCCGGCCCTCTACGCCGATGAAGGCCGCAGCTACGGTGCCGATGTCCGCCTCGCGGCGCGCTTCCTCAACCGCGTCGCCAACCGGCTGGGCGTGCCGGGGGACAATCAGTTCCCGGCCTTCGAGGACTGGTTCTACTACCTCTGGCGCGAGCGCAAGCTGCCCGCCAACGTCACGCCCGAAGACGCCCGCCTGGCCGACCCGCTGGAGCGTGAGCGCCTGCGCCGGGTGTTCGAGCGCGGCCTGGGAGAAGTGGTGGGGCAGATCCTGCCGCTGGCGCGCAGCGCGGCGGGCGATGGCTGGGAAAGCGGTCGCTGGTTCCTCCGCGATGAACACTGCCGGCTGATCCCTGGCGACTCGCCGATGGGGTATCGCCTGCCGCTGGATTCCCAGCCATGGGTCAGCGAAGCGGACTACCCCTACGTGAACCCGGCTGACCCGAGCCAGCAGTTTCCGCCGTTGCGCCAAGCCGCATTGATCCGCCAACAGTTACGCGACGGCACCCCTTCGCGTGCTGGCGAGCCCCGTGCGCCCGGCATGCAGGAATCCGCAGCTGGCATCACCCGCACGGCACTGTGCGCCGAACCCCGCGAAGGCCGGCTCTACCTGTTCATGCCACCGCTGTCCGAGCTGGAGGCCTACCTGGAACTGGTGGCCGCCATCGAAGCCACGGCGGGCGAGCTGGACTGTCCGGTGCTGCTGGAAGGCTACGAGCCGCCCGGTGACCCGCGCCTGACCAACTTCCGTGTCACCCCCGACCCGGGTGTGATCGAGGTGAATATCCACCCCTCGGCCAACTGGGACGAACTGGTGGAGCGCACCGAGTTCCTCTACGAGGCCGCGCGTCAGAGCCGCCTCTCCAGCGAGAAATTCATGGTCGATGGCCGCCACGTCGGCACCGGCGGCGGCAACCACTTCGTCCTGGGCGGCGCCACGCCGGCGGACTCGCCCTTCCTGCGGCGCCCGGACCTGTTGCGCAGCCTGATCAGCTACTGGCACAACCATCCGTCGCTGTCCTACCTCTTCTCCGGCCTGTTCATCGGCCCCACCTCCCAGGCGCCACGGGCGGACGAGGCGCGCAACGATGCCCTCTACGAGCTGGAAATCGCCTTCCGGCAGATGCCCAAGCCTGGCGCGAATTGCCCGCCTTGGCTGGTGGATCGCCTGCTGCGCAACCTGCTGGTGGATGTCAGCGGCAACACCCACCGCGCGGAATTCTGCATCGACAAGCTCTACTCGCCCGACAGCAGCACAGGCCGCCTCGGCCTGCTGGAGCTGCGGGCCTTCGAGATGCCACCCCATGCGCGCATGAGCCTGGCCCAGCAGCTGCTGCTGCGCGGGATGGTGGCGCGCTTCTGGAACGAGCCCTACCAGCCGCCGAAGCTGGTGCGCTGGGGCACCGAGCTGCATGACCGTTTCCTGCTGCCGCATTTCGTCCAGCAGGACTTCGACGACGTGGTCCATGAGTTCAATGCCGCCGGCTACCCGTTGCGCAGCGAGTGGTTCGCCCCGCATTTCGAGTTCCGCTTCCCGAAATACGGCGACTACCAGGTGAAGGGCATCGACCTGGAATTGCGCCAGGCCCTGGAGCCCTGGCATGTGCTGGGCGAGGAGGGCTCTGCCGGCGGAACCGTGCGCTATGTGGATTCGTCCCTGGAGCGGGTACAGGTGAAGGTCAGCGGCATGGCGCAGGACCGCTATGTGCTCACCTGCAACGGCGAACCGGTACCGCTGCGGCCCACCGGCCGGGTGGGCGAGTTCGTCGCCGGGGTGCGTTACCGCGCCTGGCAGCCGGCGTCCTGCCTGCAACCCACCATCGGCGTGCAGGTACCCCTGGTATTCGACCTGGTGGACACCTGGATGCAACGCTCCCTGGGCGGCTGCCAGTACCATGTGGCCCACCCCGGCGGTCGCAGCTACGACAGCTTCCCGGTGAACGCCTACGAGGCCGAGAGCCGCCGCCTGGCGCGCTTCTTCCGCCACGGGCACACGCCGGGCAAGCTGCAGGTCGCCGCGCCGGTGATAGACGATGAACTGCCCATGACCCTGGACCTGCGCCGCCGCTAGGTGGACGCACGAAGCGCCCTGGCCGCCGATGCAGCGGCCGGGCGTCGCGTCGTCCGCTAAAGTTTCCCTGCTGCCTTTCTGCCGAGCCTGTTGATGTCCGAGCTGCTAGCCAACTACCCCCTGACTGCCACGGCCTACCATGAACTGCTGGATGCCGAGGGCCGGGTGCGTCCCCATTGGCAGCGCCTGTTCCAGCAGCTGGAGCGCAGCAGCCCGGCGCAGATGCTGCAGCGCCAGGACCTGCTGGTGCGGCAGATCCAGGAAAACGGCGTTACCTACAACGTCTACGCCGACCCCAAGGGCACTGATCGCCCCTGGGAACTGGACCTGCTGCCCAACCTGCTCTCGGCGGAGGAATGGCAGCCAATCGCCGCCGGCGTGGCCCAGCGCGCGCGCCTGCTTAACGCCGTGCTGGCCGATCTCTACGGCGAGCAGCACCTGCTGGCCGAAGGGTTGCTGCCCAGCGAACTGGTCTTTGGCCACCCCAATTTCCTCTGGCCCTGCCAGGGCGTGCAGCCGGCCGGCGGCATATTCCTGCACAGCTACGCGGTGGACCTGGCCCGCGATGCCGACGGCCGCTGGCACGTGCTGGCCGACCGCACCCAGGCGCCGTCCGGCGCCGGCTACGCCCTGGAGAACCGGCAGATCGTCTCCCGCGCCTTGCCGGAGCTGTATCGCGACCTGCGCGTGCAGTACCTGGCCGGCTACTTCCGCACCCTGCAGGAAACCCTGATCCGCCATGCCCCCAGCGATGGCGAGACGCCGCTGGTGGTGCTGCTGACGCCCGGGCGTTTCAACGAAACCTATTTCGAACACCTCTACCTGGCCCGCCAACTGGGCTTTCCGCTGGTGGAAGGCCACGACCTGACGGTGCGTGACGCCACCCTCTACCTCAAGACCCTTGGCGGCCTGAAACGCGTCCATGCCGTGCTGCGCCGCCTCGACGACGATTATTGCGACCCCCTGGAACTGCGCACCGACTCCGCCTTGGGTGTGCCCGGCCTGCTGGATGCGGCGCGCCAGGGGCGGGTGCTGGTGGCCAATGCCCTGGGCAGCGGCGTGCTGGAGTCGCCGGGACTGCTCGGCTTCTTGCCGAAGGTCAGCCAGCGCCTGCTCGGGGAAGACCTGCTGCTACCCACCCTGGGTACCTGGTGGTGCGGCCAGGGGCAGTTGCTGGAGAAATCGCTGCAGGGCCTGGACGGGTTGGTGTTCAAGCCCGCGTTCCCCAGCCAGAGCTTCGAGCCCTTGTTTGGCCATGCCCTGCACGATGGCGCGTTGCAGTCCCTGCGCAAGCGCCTCCAGGCCCATCCCCATGCCTACGTTGCCCAGCGCATGGCGCAACTGTCCCAGGCGCCAGTCTGGCAGGGGGACGAGCAGACGGGTGAACTGCAGTCGCGGGCCATCGGTATGCGCGTCTTTGCCGTGGCGGGAAGCGACGGCCGCTACTGGGTGATGCCCGGCGGCCTGACGCGGGTGGCGTCGGCGGCCGATGCCGAAGTTGTGTCCATGCAGCGCGGTGGCGCCAGCAAGGACACCTGGGTGCTGGCTGACCTGCCGGTGGTGGGCGAACCTCTGCGTCCGCGCTCCCTCGGCGTGCGTGACCTGATCCGCCAGGACCCGTATCTGCCCTCGCGGGTGGTGGAAAACCTCTACTGGTTCGGCCGCTACGGCGAACGCTGCGACGACGGCGCCCGCCTGCTGAGGGTGGTGTTGTCGCGCTATGTGGACGCCGACGGCGACGAGCAGGCCATGCAATCGGCCCTGCGCCTGGCCAGCGCCGTTGGCTTGGTGCCGCGCGGTCACGAGCCGCTGGAACAACGCCTGCTTGCAGCCCTGCTGGACGATGAGTGGCCGAGCAGCGTCAGCGCCAACCTGCGTCGCCTGCACTGGGCCGCGGCCCAGGTGCGTGGGCGGCTGTCGCGGGAGAACTGGCACGCGGTGCTGGAATTGAACCGCGATGCGCTGGCGCTGGACCCGAAGCGCACCGACCTGGGCGAAGCGCTGGAATTCCTCAACCGCTTGCTGATGTCCCTGGCCGCGCTGTCCGGCTTCGCCCTCGACGACATGACCCGCGACGACGGCTGGCGCTTCCTGATGATCGGCCGCCGCATCGAGCGCGTGCAGTTCTACGCCGAGGCCATCGCCGGCTTCCTCGAAGGCGGCGCCGCCTGGGACCCGGTTGCCCTGGAGTGGCTGCTGGAGCTGGGCAACAGCACCATCACCTACCGCTCGCGCTACCTCGCCTCGCCACAGCTGATCCCGGTGCTCGACCTGCTGTTGCTGCACGAACAGAACCCCCACGCACTGCGCTTCCAGCTGCAGGCTCTGGAGCGCTCCCTGGGGCGCCTGCACCTGGAGTTCGGCGCGCCCCAGGAACTGGTGCTAAGTGGCCTGATCGGGCGCCTGCTGGCCTTCGACCTAGCTACCCTGGAAGACCCGCTGTTCGGCAGCGAAAGCGTGACCGAGGTGCTGGCCGGGCTGGCAGGTCTGCTGCGGGAAATCGCACAGAACGTCGGCCAGGTCTCCGACCGCCTCGGATTGCGCTATTTTGCCCACGTCGATGACGTCAGCCAGCAAACGGTATCCACCTGATGCGCGCGCAAGCCCAATCCATCGCCCCCGTGCAGGGCGCCCGCTACCAGGTGTTCCACGACACCCACTACCGCTATTCGGCGCCGGTGTCCCTGTCCCAGCAACTGGTGCACCTCTGGCCGCGCGATTGTCCCTGGCAGCTGTGCAGCGGCCAGGAGCTGCTGATCAATCCCGAACCCACGCTGCGGCAGGACCTCACGGACGTTTTCGGCAACCCGCTGACGCGCCTGGCCTTCGAGCGCCCCCACGATGAATTGCAGGTGAATGCGCGCCTGCAGGTCGAGGTGCTGCCCCATGGACAGGTGGACCTGACTGCTTCTCCGGCCTGGGAACAGGTGCCGGCAAGCCTGGCCTTCAGCGGTCGAGCCTTGTCCTCCCTGGAGCTGGAGGCCTGCCGCTACCGGGTGGAGTCGCCCTATGTGCGCATCAAGCGCCAGTTCGCCGAGTTCGGTGCCGGCTGCTTCCCCGCCGGGCGGCCGCTGTTGCAGGGCGCGGCGGCGTTGATGGAAAAGATCTTCAGCGAGTTTTCCTTCGACGCCGAGGCCACCCAGGTAGCGACGCCGCTGACCGAGGTGCTGGAGCGCCGCCGTGGCGTCTGCCAGGACTTCGCCCACCTGATGCTCGCCTGCTTGCGGTCACGGGGACTGGCGGCGCGCTATGTGAGCGGCTACCTGCTGACTCAGCCGCCCCCCGGCCAGCCGCGCCTGATCGGCGCCGACGCCTCCCACGCCTGGGTCTCCGTGTACTGCCCGCACAATGGCTGGGTGGACTTCGACCCCACCAACAACATCCTGCCCAACCTGGAACACATCACCCTGGCCTGGGGGCGCGACTTCTCCGATGTCTCGCCGCTGCGCGGGGTCATCCTCGGCGGCGGCAGCCACGACCCGGAAGTCCGCGTCACCGTCATGCCGCTCTGGGAACTCGCCATCTGACACCTTTGCCGCTCTTGTAGGTTGGTCCGAGCCCCGCGAGGCCCAACGACGGTGCCTCAGTCAGGGCTCCGTCTCGTTGGGTTCGTACCTCTACCCAACCTACGGGGATGTGCCAGGCAAGCACTTTGCCGGCGCCGTGCTAGCTTTTTCGGGGCCACTTCTCTCCTGCAAGGTGCTTCGCCATGGATGAAACAACCATCGTTAATGTGGGGACCGAGAAGGTCAGCGCGTTTATGACCACGGTCATGCAGTACGCCACCACCTTCGGCGTCAAGATTCTCGCGGCCATCGCCTTCTGGGTGGTCGGCCGCTGGCTCATCGGCTTCGCGGTCGGGCTGGTCCAGCGTTCGCTGGAGCGGCAGAAGGTGGACCCGACGGTGCTGCGTTATGTCGGGTCGTTCATCACCGTCACCCTGAACATCCTACTGGTGGTGGGCATCCTCGGGTATTTCGGCATCCAGACCACCAGCCTCGCGGCTCTGATCGCGGCGGTTGGCCTGGCCATCGGCATGGCCTGGTCGGGCCTGCTGGCCAACCTGGCGGCGGGCGGCTTCATCATCGTCCTGCGGCCGTTCAAGGTCGGTGACTTCATCAGTGCCGGCGGCGTGACCGGTACCGTGAAGGAGATCGGCCTGTTCGCCACGTCCATCAACACCCCGGACAACGTGATGACCCTGGTGGGCAACAACAAGATCTTCAGTGACACCATCCAGAACTTCAGCCACAACGAATTCCGCCGCGTGGAATTGAAGGCCCAGCTCTCCGGAGCCGCCGATTGGCAGGCTGCTGCGGCACTGCTCAAGCAGCGCATCGCCACCATCCCCAATGTGCTGAGCGAGCCGCCGGTGGATGTGGAAATCCTCGAGTTCAACCTGGTGGGACCGGTGCTGGCGGTGCGGCCCTATTGCCACAACGACCAGTATTGGCAGGTGTATTTCGATTCCAACCGGGTGATCAAGGAGGCCCTGGGGACCGACTTCCCCGCGCCCATGCCGGCGCAGACCATCATCGTGCAACAGCCGCAGGGGTGATCTCGGGCAGGCCTTCGGCCTGCTTGGCGAATGAATTCGCCCCCAACAGGAAACGCGCTCAGATCAACTTTGGCACCATCCGCCCCCTCTCCCTCTGGGGCGAAGAGGCATGCTTTCGGAAGCACCGCTTCCGGTGCCGATGAGCGCCTGATCGCGAAGCGATCAGGCTGGGGCGCAGGGCGGGGTTGGGGAGAGGGAAGCCCGCTCAGTCCTTGCGCAGATGCAGGATCGGAAACGGCTTGCCCGCGCCATCCACTTCCGAGCGGCCATGCTGGACGAACCCCAGGTGCAGGTAGAAACCCACCGCCTGGGGATTCTGCTCGTTCACATCCACGGATCGCGCGCCGTGGGCCAGGGCGTGGTCCATCAAGGTGCGGCCGATGCCCCGGCCATGCTGAACCGGATCGACGAAGAGCATTTCCACCTTGTCCTCGACCGTGCCGATGAAGCCGGCGATCTGTCCGTCGGCACCCCGCAAGCAGGCCAGGCGCACCGAATCCAGATAGGCATCACGCACCAGAGGCTTGAAGAACTGGATGTCGGCCTCAGTGAGGAAGTGATGGGTGGCGCGCACGGCGCCTTCCCAGACGTCGACCAGGCGCTGGCGGTCGGTGGGGGAGAGGGTGGTCAGGGGTTCGATTGCAGTGGTCATCCATGTCACCAGTGGTGCTTGGCCCTGTTCCAGCGATAGAGCGCGCGGGCGAAGGCCTTGTAGGCGAGTTGCGAGAGGCCGTGAATTAACGGCAGGGAGAACAGCCGGGCTTTCCAGCGCTCCCGTGGCGAATGGCGCCAGAGCACGATGAAGGCATCCACCCCCATGCGCTTGACGCCCTGCTCGTCCACCAGGTGCAGGCGCTCGCGGACGTATTCCAGGCTTTCGCCGATTTCGTCCACCGCACTGTTGTCCTGGTGGACGTCGGCCCATTCCACCTGGCAGGCGGTGGTCTTGCCTTTCTGGCCTTCGATGCCGGCTTTGCACACCGGGCAGGCGCTGTTGTAGTAGACCTTGATCCGTTCGTCGTCCGCCATCGATCACTCCTGACCCGGGGTTCGTCCCGGACAGTGTAAGACCGGGACGGGCGGGCAGTCAGTGCGGCTTGCGATCGACCCACTTGGGCGCGCTGGACGGACGCCAGGCTTCCAGGCGGTCCAGCAGGGTTTCCGGGTGGCCGCCGACCTGCAGCATGCCGCGGTGCTGGTCGCGGACGAAGCGCTCTTCCACCAGGTGGTCGAGGAAGTCGGTGAGCTTGTCGTAGAAGCTGTTCACTTCCAGCAGGCCCAGCGGCTTGCTGTGGTAGCCGAGCTGGCCCCAGGTCCAGACTTCGAACAGTTCTTCCAGGGTGCCCAGGCCGCCGGGCAGGGCGATGAAGGCGTCGGACAGCTCGGCCATGCGGGCCTTGCGCGCGTGCATGCCATCAACCACCTCTAGGCGGGTCAGGCCCTTGTGGCCGATTTCGGCGTCCATCAGGCTCTGCGGAATCACCCCGATGACCTCGCCACCGGCGGCCAGTGCCGCGTCGGCCACGGTGCCCATCAGGCCCACTGCGCCACCACCGTAGACCAGGGTGATGCCGCGCTCGGCCAGAGTGTGGCCCAGGAGGGCAGCTGCCTCACGGTAGATCGGCTTGGCGCCGGGGCTGGCACCGCAGAACACGCAGACGGAACGCAAGGACATTGGGGACTCCTGGTGCGAAAAAAGCGCGCAAGAGTACCGGCTTCGTCCTCGGGCTCCAAGCTGTTCGAGTAGTCAGCTTCCGAACGGTAGGGCGGGCAATTACCCGGCACAAGCGCCGCAAGCCCCGGCGGCATAGGCGGCGAGCAGGCTTTGCAGGAAGTCCATGGCGAATCTCCTTGTGGATGAATGGCGCCATGCTAGGACGCTGCCCCGGTGGCCCGCCCGTGGTTTGTTTCGATTGGCCCGATAGGTCAGGCGATCTTCATCAGCTCCGCCGCCGTCATCCCCGAGAGGGCCAGCAGGCAGAGGCCACAGGCGAGGTAAGTGACCCGGTGCCAGAGCGTGGACGCGGCGCGGCGGAACCAGTCCACCAGGCCGGCGCAGATGAAACACCAGAGCAGCGACGACAGCATGAAACCGCCGAAGAACACCGCCAGGTGCGTGGGCGTCGGCTCGGCGACGCCCACGGCTGCCATGGCCCCGCCCATGGCGGCCCAGTAGACGATGTTCTGCGGATTGGTCAGCGACAGCGCCGCCCCCGAGGCAAAGGCGCCACCCGTGGCGCCGGCATCCGCGGGCGAAGGCTGCGGCGGGCGATGGGCGTCGCGCAGGGATTGCAGCCCCAGCCAGGCGAGGTACAGGGCGCTGGCGATGGTCAGGGGGTAACGCACGGTGGCGCTGTCCAGCAGCAGGGCCAGGCCGGTGAGGCCCAATGCGGCCCAGGTGGCGTCGCCCACCAGGGAACCGATCTGGACCATCAGCGCGGGCCGGTAGCCGTCCCGCAGGCCGCGCCGCAGGGTTTCGCTGAAGACCGCGCCGGGCGCGGCATTGAATACGAATCCGAGGAGCATGGCGGCGATGAAGAAGGACAACATGGGGCGTGAACTTCCTTGTTTTCAGGATTGCGGCCTGTTGCCGCAGGTCATGGGAACTCGCTGACGAATGGGGCAGTCTCCCTTCTGGGGCATTCCTGCCCTTTCTGCCAAGGAGACTCCCATGATTCGCAAGCTCGTCGTTGCATCCGTGCTGGCCCTGGCCAGTGCACCTCTGCTGGCTGCTGAATGTACCGTGGATGTGCAGGCCACCGATCAGATGACTTTCGATACCAAAGAGATCAAGGTCAGCAAGAGCTGCAAGACCTTCACCGTGAACCTCAAGCACGTCGGCAAGCTGGCCAAGAACGTGATGGGTCACAACTGGGTGCTGAGCAAGACCGCCGATGCCCAGGCCATTGCCACCGAAGGCATGACCGCCGGCCTCGACAAGGATTACCTGAAGGCTGACGACGCCCGCATCATCGCACACACCAAGATGGTCGGTGGCGGCGAGAGCGACAGCGTGACCTTCGATGTGGCCAAGCTGGCCGCCGGTGAGAGCTACGAGTTCTTCTGCTCGTTCCCCGGCCACGTATCGATGATGAAGGGCACCCTGGCCCTGGTCGACTGACCTCCGGGGATCACGAAGAGGCCGCTCGATTGAGCGGCCTTTTTTCATGGGTTTGTTGTTGCGGGAGCGAATTTATTCGCGATAGGCCGTGAACGGCGTGGGACCACGGGCCGCTGGCGGCCCTTCGCGAATGAATTCGCTCCTACAGGCGATCACCGGAGGTCATCTTGAAAATGCCCTGGGCGTTGCCGCTGTCGAAGTTCAGGTCCAGCCGGGCTTCTTCCGTATCGATCTCGCGCTGGATGAATTCCACAAACGACCCCGGTACTTCGCGCTGTACGGTACGGCCGCTGTCGTCGACGAAGTCGCGTTGCACCTGCACCGCGCGGTAGGCGGTCTGCATCACCCGGCCCGAGGCCGAAACCTCGATGCTGGCCTTCATCGGCCGGCCCTTGGCGTTCTGTTCGTCCACCACTGCCTGTAGGTCGGCGACCCGGTCAGTGAGGTGGTTGAACATATTGCCCTCGGTGGAAATCCAGGCCATCTCCACGCTTTCTTCGCGCAGTAGCTCGTAGTCCTTTTCGTGCACCACGCCGTGTTGGCGGTCGAAGGCACGGTAGAGCGCCGGCAGCAGGTGCCGGGCTTCGGTGAAGCTGCACTGGCGCTGGCGCCAGAGGGTGTCGAGGATGGCCTTGTGGCTGGCGTCCAGCGGATCGCGGCTGTCGCCCACCACGCGGCTCACGGCCAACTGGAAGCTTTCGCTGAACCGGCCCGGATGCAGTTCGGAAACGAAGAACTGGGCGATGTCCTCGGGAAGGTCCATTTGCCGGTAGGCGTAGCCGGTCATCTTCAGCCGGGTCAGCGGATAGGTGCGCACGTCGGCGAAGCCCAGGGGCTCCAGCAGGCGGGCGAACGCCTGGCGGCCACGGGGCAGGGCGCCGTTGTCCGGCCAGTCGACGGTGCGGATCGCGCCATGGTCGAACACCACATGGCGGCCTTTGGCGCGCTGTTCTTCCACGTAGGTGCGGCCGATGGGGACCGCCTCCACCAGCTTGTGGAACAGGCAGAGGTTCAGCGCTTCGGCCAGCCAGGCGCGATGCACGGCGGTTTCGCTGAAGGGAAATGCGGACAGGCCTGCGGGGACTTCCACGTGGGCTTCGACCCAGCGGGCGGCGGGTTCACCGATCACGCTGGCGACCAGGGCAAACAGGCGTTCGTTGGTGGACATGGAACGATTCCGGGCTGAAGGAAAGGTGAGCCTATCCAAACAGTCTGGCAGCGACGGGGCAAACGAAAAAATCCGGCGGGTTCATTCCGTTTTTTCCTGAAGCCCAGAACGGGATGGATTGCATCACTTGTAGGGGCGAATGAATTCGCCCCTACGGAAGAGAAGTCCGCGCCGTATGACAGGGCAGTGCTCGGTCCATTTTCCCCGGTCACTCCTGATCCAGTTGCTCCAGCATCCAGCGCACGAAGTCCTTCACCTTCGGCACTTCCGCCGCGTGCTCGGGGTAGGCCAGGTAATAGGCATTGCGGCTGGGCAGGGGATGGTCCCAGGGGATCACCAGCTTGCCTTCTTCCAGTTCCTCTTCCACCAGGAAGCGCGGCAGCAGGGCCACGCCGCAGCCGGCCTGGGCGGCGCGGATGCACATGTAGGAGGTGTCGAAGCGCGGCCCGTGGTAGCTGTGCTCGGTGTGCCGGTCCTGGCTCTGGAACCACTCGTGCCAGGCTTCGGGGCGGGTAGCGTTCTGCAGCAGCACCAGTTTGGTGAGCTGGGTTGGCTCGGTGAAGGGCTTCTCGGGCATCACGCCCGGCGCGCACACCGGCACCACTTCCTCGCTGAACAGGCGGATGCACTCGGCGCCGGGCAGGGCGCCGTGGCCGAAGTAGAAGGCCACGTCGCTGCGGCCCTGGACCAGGGCGTTCGGTTCCAGTTCGTTGCGCAGGTCCAGGTGGATGTTCGGATGGCGCAGGCGCCAGCCCTTCAGGCGTGGAATAAGCCAGCGCGCGCCGAAGGTCGGCGGCGTGGCAACCCGCAGCACTTCGGTATCGCCGCCGTAGGACAGCATGTAGTGGGTGGACATCTCCACCTGGGCGAGGATCTTGCGCACCTCGGTCAGGTACAGCGAGCCGGCCGGGGTCAGTTGCAGGCGCCGGCGCACACGGCGGAACAGCAGGTGCTGGAGCAGCTCTTCCAGCTGCGCCACCTGCTTGCTCACCGCGCTCTGGGTCAGGCTCAGCTCCTCGGACGCACGGGTGAAACTGAGGTGCCGGGCCACTGCCTCGAAACATTGCAGGGCGGTGATCGAGGGCATGTGGCGTTTGAGCATCGGGATTTCTCGTGGCGGGCCGGATCATGAATTAACGGAATGATATGTGTCGGAAAGGTCGTTTGTTGGCAAGCCCTTTTCGCAGCTATTACTGGTGCCATTCCCATCTGGCTCCCCACTTGTAGGAGCCAGCTTGCTGGCGAACGCTTCGCGAGCAGGCTCGCTCCCACAGAGGGCCATCAGTTCGTTGTGACAGGAGTTCCCCATGGTTGCCGCTCTGCTTGACCGTCTTGGTGTCGATTCGTCCCTCTACCAGCAAGGCGATCACGCCGTTCATTCGCCCATCGACGGCAGCCGCATCGGCACCGTGCGCCTCGAAGGTCGCGCCGAAGTCGAAGCCAAGATCGCCCGCGCCGCAGAGGCCTTCCAGGCCTGGCGCAAGGTACCGGCGCCCCGTCGCGGCGAGCTGATCCGCCAGTACGGCGAAGTGCTGCGCCAGTACAAGGCGGAGCTGGGCGAACTGGTGTCCTGGGAAGCCGGCAAGATCACCCAGGAAGGCTTGGGTGAAGTGCAGGAGATGATCGACATCTGCGACTTCGCCGTCGGCTTGTCGCGTCAGCTCTACGGCCTGACCATCGCCTCCGAGCGCCCCGGTCACCACATGCGCGAGACCTGGCACCCGCTGGGCGTGGTCGGTGTGATCAGCGCCTTCAACTTCCCGGTCGCCGTCTGGTCCTGGAACGCCGCGCTGGCGCTGGTCTGCGGTAACCCGGTGGTGTGGAAACCCTCGGAGAAGACCCCGCTCACCGCCCTGGCCTGCCAGGCGCTGTTCGAGCGCGTAGCGAAGAATTTCAGTGAGGCCCCCGCCCACCTCAGCCAGGTGGTGATCGGCGCCCGCGAAGCTGGCGAAGCCTTGGTGGACGACCCGCGCGTGGCCCTGGTCAGTGCCACCGGCAGCACCCGCATGGGCCGCGAAGTGGCGCCCCGCGTGGCGGCCCGTTTCGCCCGCAGCGTGCTGGAACTGGGTGGCAACAACGCCATGATCCTCGCTCCCAGCGCCGACCTCGATCTGGCGGTGCGCGCAATTCTCTTCAGCGCCGTGGGTACCGCCGGCCAGCGTTGCACCACCCTGCGCCGGCTGATCGCCCACGAGTCGGTGAAGGCCGAGATCGTCGAGCGCCTGAAGGCTGCGTATTCCCGAGTGCGCATCGGCCATCCGCTGGAAGGAAACCTGATCGGCCCGCTGATCGACAAGCAGAGCTTCGACGGCATGCAGCGCGCCCTGGAGCAGGCGCGTGCCGAAGGCGGCCAGGTATTCGGCGGTGAACGCCAGCTCGAAGGGCAGTTCCCGAATGCCTACTACGTATCCCCGGCCATCGTAGAAATGCCGGGCCAGAGCGCGGTGGTCTGCCACGAAACCTTCGCCCCGATTCTATACGTGATCGGCTACAGCGACTTCGAAGACGCCGTCGCCCTCAACAACGCCGTGCCCCAGGGCCTGTCGTCCTGCGTGTTCACCACCGATGTGCGTGAAGCCGAGCTGTTCCAGTCGGCGGTGGGCAGCGACTGCGGCATCGCCAACGTCAACATCGGCCCGAGCGGCGCGGAAATCGGTGGCGCCTTCGGTGGCGAGAAGGAAACCGGCGGCGGCCGCGAATCCGGCTCGGACTCCTGGAAGGCCTACATGCGCCGTCAGACCAACACCGTGAACTACTCCCACGAACTGCCGCTGGCCCAGGGCATCACTTTCGACTAAGGATTGCACTCGATGACCCTGCGCCAGGAATGCCTCTGGGAGTATCTGACGCCACAACTGCCGGAAAGCCCTGTGCTGCACGGCGAGGTCAAGGCCGATGTCTGCGTGATCGGGGCCGGTTTCACCGGCCTCTCCGCCGCGCTGCACCTGCTGGAGGCGGGCAAGCGCGTCTGCCTGCTGGAGGCCCACACCGCCGGTCATGGCGGTTCCGGGCGCAACGTCGGGCTGGTCAACGCCGGCATGTGGATTCCGCCGGATGAGATCGAGGCCGGCCTCGGCCAAACCGTCGGCGAGCGCCTCAACCGAACCCTGGGGGCCGCGCCGTCGCTGGTGTTTTCCCTGGTGGATCGCTACGACATCGATTGCCAGTTGCGCCGCGACGGCACTCTGCACATGGCCCACAACGCTCGCGGCCAGGCTGACCTCGCCAGCCGCTGCGAGCAGTGGCAGCGTCGTGGCGCACCGGTCGAGTTGCTGACCGGCGCCGCCTGCCGCGAAGCCACTGGCACCGACAAGATCGCCGCCGCGCTGCTCGACCGTCGCGCCGGCACCCTCAACCCCATGGGCTACACCCGTGGCCTGGCCCGTGCGGTGAAGTACCTCGGCGGCCAGCTCTTCGAACATTCACCCGTGCTGCGCCTGGAACGCCAGGGCGCCAACTGGTGCGTTATCAGCGAACACGGCGTGGCCATCGCCCCGCAAGTAGTGATCGCCTCCAACGCCTACACCGAAGGCGAGTGGACGGAACTGCGTCGCCACTTCTTCCCCGGTTTCTACTACCAGGTGGCCTCAACACCGCTTTCGGGCGAAGCCGCCGCGCGCATCCTGCCGGGCGGCCAGGGCTCCTGGGATACCCGCCAGGTGCTCAGCAGCATCCGCCGCGACGCCGCCGGCCGCCTGCTGCTCGGCAGCCTGGGCAATGGCTCGCGCAAGCCGGCGTGGTTCCTGCGTGCCTGGGCCGACCGTATCCAGCGCCACTACTTCCCGTATCTGGGCAAGGTGGACTGGGAATTCACCTGGACCGGCTGCATCGATTTCACCCCCGACCACTTGATGCGGCTCTACGAGCCGGCGCCTGGCCTGCTCGCCTTCACCGGCTACAACGGCCGTGGCGTAACGACCGGCAGCGTGGTGGGCAAGGCCTTCGCCGATTACCTGCTGAGCAGTGACGAAACGGTGTTGCCGATGCCTTTCCAACCCATGCGCGCGGTGTCGGCGGTGGGGCTCCGGAGTTCGCTTTATGAAGCAGGTTTCTCGCTCTATCACGCAGGGCAGTGCCTGCGCGTGGTGATCTAGAAAGTTTGTCTGGCGGTTCTTGCGCACGTGATGAAAGTCGCAAAAAAGTTGCACTGCACCGCTATGAGGCGCAGGGTTGTTTCTTGCAGGATTGGGGAGTCCAGAGCGGGGCAGTAACAGTGCGGAGTGGGAATATTCGTGCACCAGCGATGTGCAAATGGGTACCGCGAGTCTATTGTTACCGCACGTGCTGGCACCTTGATGCTGTGCGGCTTCCAGGCCTGCCTCAGGTTTTCTTGATGCGATTTGGAAGTTACTGATTTTAAAGAATAAAAATAAGAAACCTAGGAGGTGGGAAAAGCCTTTCAGGGCGCGGAGCAACTACAAGAATTAATGGCACGCCACTTGCTGAACACGAGCGCTAACCCTAAAAACCTCAGGAGCAAAACTCCATGTCGCAGAAGATTTTCAGAAAAGGCTTTCTGGCTCTGGCGGTTACCACCGCGCTGAGCGTTTCTTCCGTAGTACAGGCTGATGTAGTGATCGGCGTAGCCGGGCCGCACACCGGCGCGAACGCCTCCTTCGGGGAACAATACTGGCGCGGCGCCTCCCAGGCCGCCGAAGATCTCAACGCCGCCGGTGGTATCAACGGCGAGAAGATCAAACTGGTGAAAGCCGACGACGCCTGCGAGCCGAAACAGGCCGTGGCCGTTGCCAACCGTCTCGTCGACCAGGACAAGGCCATCGCCGTTGTCGGTCACTTCTGCTCCTCTTCCACCATCCCTGCTTCCGAGGTCTATGACGAAGCGGGCATCATCGCCATGACCCCGGGCTCCACCAACCCGGCAGTGACCGAGCGCGGCCTGTCCGGCATGTTCCGTATGTGCGGTCGTGACGACCAGCAGGGCATCGTGGCCGGCGACTACATCGTCGACGTGCTGAAGGCCACCAAGGTTGCCATCATCCACGACAAGGACACCTACGGTCAGGGCCTGGCCGATGCCACCAAGGCGCAGTTGGCCAAGCGCGGCGTGAAGGAAGTCCTGTACGAAGGCCTGACCCGTGGCGAGAAGGACTTCAACGCCCTGGTCACCAAGATTCGCGCCTCCGGTGCCGAAGTCGTCTACTTCGGTGGCCTGCACCCGGAAGCCGGCCCGCTGGTTCGCCAGATGCGCGAGCAGGGCCTGACCGCCAAGTTCCTCTCCGGCGACGGCATCGTCACCGACGAACTGGTCACCACCGCCGGCGGCCCGCAGTACACCAAGGGTGTGCTGATGACCTTCGGTGCCGACCCGCGCAAGATCGCTGACGGCAAGGCCGTGATCGAGAAATTCCGCGCCGGTGGCTTCGAGCCGGAAGGCTACACCCTGTACGCCTACGCAACCCTGCAAGCCCTGGCTGCCGGCTTCAATGGTGCCGGTTCCAACGACCCGGCCAAGGCTTCCGAATGGCTGAAGAGCCATCCGGTGCAGACCGTGATGGGCAAGAAGGAATGGGATGCCAAGGGCGACCTGAAAGTCTCCGACTACGTGATCTACGAGTGGGATGACAAAGGCAAGTACGCCCAGCAGTAAAAGCCGGCGGGATCGCTTCTTCGATCCTGACTGGACATAGCTCGGCTGACCGGCCACATGCCACCCGCATCTGGCCGGTCGGTGTATTCCGGGAAACTGCTGAAGTCCTTTTCTGCTTGAGCCGGGCGGGTAACCGCTCGATTTGACATGGTTTTTCAGTGGTGCCCGTCTGATTCCACTCGCGGGAGCTGGCCGAACCCAAGGCCGGACCCCCAAAAGACGAGACAGAGTGATGGACGGTATTATCCTGCAACAGCTGATCAACGGGCTGACCCTCGGGTCGGTCTACGGTCTGATCGCCATCGGTTACACCATGGTTTACGGCATCATCGGCATGATCAACTTCGCCCACGGCGAGGTGTACATGATCTCCGCCTACATCGCCGCGATCACCCTGGCCATCCTGGCCTTCTTCGGACTCGAATCCTTCCCGCTGCTGATCCTCGGCACCCTGCTGTTCACCATTGCGGTGACCGGCGTGTACGGCTTCGTGATCGAGCGCATCGCCTACAAGCCGCTGCGCAACTCGACTCGCCTGGCGCCCCTGATCTCCGCCATCGGCATGTCGCTGATCCTGCAGAACTACGTGCAGCTCAGCCAGGGCGCCCGCCAGCAAGGCGTGCCCACCCTGCTCGACGGCGCGCTCAAGTTCCATATCGGTGACGGCTTCGTGCAGCTCACCTACACCAAGGTATTCATCCTGGTGGCAGCCTTCATCGGCATGGGGGTGCTGACCTACATCATCCAGCGCACCAAGCTCGGCCGCATGTGCCGCGCCACCCAGCAGGACCGCAAGATGGCGTCGATCCTCGGTATCAACACCGACCGGGTCATCTCCTACGTGTTCGTCATCGGCGCTGCCATGGCCGCCCTGGCCGGCGTGCTGATCACCATGAACTACGGCACCTTCGACTTCTACGCAGGCTTCATCATCGGCATCAAGGCGTTCACCGCCGCGGTGCTCGGCGGCATCGGCTCGCTGCCCGGCGCCATGCTCGGCGGGATCATCCTCGGCATCGCCGAGGCGCAGTTCTCCGGCATGGTCAACACCGACTACAAGGACGTGTTCAGCTTCTCGCTGCTGGTACTGATCCTGATCTTCCGCCCCCAAGGCCTGCTGGGCCGTCCGCACGTCGCCAAGGTGTAATCATGACTTCTGCCATTGCCAGGAAACCCCTGGATATCAAGAAGAGCCTGATCGACGCCGTCGTCGCCGGTCTGCTCGCCCTCATCGTCTTCGGTCCCATCATGGGGGTGGTCCTCGACGGCTACGGCTTCAACCTGGAGTTCAAGCGCGTCGGCGTGATGATCGCCATCGTCATGCTCGGCCGGTTCTTCCTCAGCCTCTACCTGCAGACCCCGCGCGGCGAAGTGCTGATGCAGCGCTTCGAGACCACCGGCTCCGGCGTGCACGTGCGTGATCCCGACTACAAGAGCCGGCTGCGCTGGATCCTGCCGCTGCTGATCGTCGCTGCGGTGATCTTCCCGTTCTTCGCCAGCAAGTACCTGCTCACCGTGGTCATCCTCGGTCTGATCTACGTGCTGCTGGGGCTGGGCCTGAACATCGTGGTCGGTCTCGCCGGCCTGCTCGACCTGGGCTACGTGGCCTTCTACGCCATCGGTGCCTATGGCCTGGCGCTGGGGTATGACCACCTGGGCCTCGGCTTCTGGTCCGCCTTGCCACTGTCCGCCATTACCGCGGCGCTGGCCGGCGCGCTGCTGGGCTTCCCGGTGCTGCGCATGCACGGTGACTACCTGGCCATCGTGACCCTGGGCTTCGGCGAGATCATCCGCCTGATCCTCAACAACTGGCTGAGCTTCACCGGCGGCCCGAACGGCATGTCGGTGCCGTCGCCGACCTTCCTGGGGCTGGAATTCGGTCGCCGGGCGAAGGATGGCGGGGTGCCGATCCACGAGTACTTCGGCTTCGCCTACAACCCCAACCTGAAGTTCCTGTTCATCTACGTGGTGCTCTTCCTGGTGGTGCTGCTGGTGCTCTACATCAAGCACCGCCTGACCCGCATGCCGGTCGGCCGTGCCTGGGAAGCGCTGCGCGAAGATGAGATCGCCTGCCGCGCCATGGGCTTGAACCACGTGCTGGTGAAGCTCTCGGCCTTCATGCTGGGCGCCTCCACCGCAGGGCTCGCCGGGGTGTTCTTCGCCAGCTACCAGGGCTTCGTGAACCCCTCGTCCTTCACCTTCTTCGAGTCGGCGCTGATCCTCGCCATCGTCGTGCTCGGGGGCATGGGTTCCACCGTCGGGGTGGTGATCGCCGCCTTCGTCCTCACTGTCGCGCCGGAGCTGCTTCGCACCTTCGCCGACTACCGTGTGCTGCTTTTCGGCGTGCTCATGGTGGTGATGATGATCTGGCGACCGCGCGGGCTGATCCGCATCAGCCGTGTCGGCTTCACCCCGCGTAAAGGAGTAGCCCCATGAGCGACCAAAACATCCTCAGCGTCGAGCACCTGATGATGCACTTCGGTGGCATCAAGGCGCTCAACGACGTCAGCCTGAAGATCAAGCGCGGCTCGATTTCCGCGCTGATCGGCCCCAACGGTGCCGGCAAGACCACCGTGTTCAACTGCCTGACCGGCTTCTACAAGGCCACCGGCGGGCGCATCCAGCTCAATACCCGTGGCGCGACTACGGACATCATCAAGGTGCTGGGCGAACCCTTCCAGCCCACTGACTTCGTCAACCCGGCGCAGTTCGCCAGCCGCCTGCACTACAAAATGTTCGGCGGCACCCATCTGGTGAATCGCGCGGGCCTGGCGCGCACCTTCCAGAACATCCGCCTGTTCCGGGAAATGTCGGTGGTGGAGAACCTGCTGGTGGCCCAGCACATGTGGGTCAACCGCAACCTGCTGGCCGGCGTGTTCAACACTCCGGGCTTCCGCAAGGCCGAGGACGATGCGCTGAACCACGCCTTCTACTGGCTGGAAGTGGTGGACCTGGTGGACTGCGCCAACCGCCTGGCCGGCGAACTCTCCTACGGCCAGCAACGCCGCCTGGAGATCGCCCGCGCCATGTGCACCCGGCCGCAACTGATCTGCCTCGACGAACCCGCTGCCGGCCTCAACCCGGCCGAGACCGAAGCGCTAAGCCGGATCATCCGCAAGCTGCGCGACGAACACGACCAGACCGTACTGCTGATCGAACACGACATGGGCATGGTGATGAGCATTTCCGACCACATCGTGGTGCTGGACCACGGTGAAGTGATTGCCGAGGGCACCCCTCACGATATCCGCCACGATCCCAAGGTGATCGCCGCGTACCTGGGCGCGGAAGAGGAGGAAGTGGCATGAGTGCACCCCTCCTGGAGTTCAAGGATGTCGACGTCTTCTACGGCCCGATCCAGGCGCTGAGGAAGGTCAACCTGCACATCAACGAAGGCGAGACGGTGAGCCTGATCGGCGCCAACGGCGCGGGCAAGTCCACCCTGCTGATGTCCATCTTCGGCCAGCCGCGCGCGGCGGGCGGCGCCATCGTCTACGGCGGCACCGACATCACCCACCGGTCGGCGCACTATGTCGCGTCCAACGGCGTCGCCCAGTCGCCGGAAGGGCGCCGGGTGTTTCCGGACATGAGCGTGGAAGAGAACCTGCTGATGGGCACCATTCCCGTCGGCATGGACCATGCGGACGAAGACATGCAGCGCATGTTCGACCTCTTCCCGCGCCTGAAGGAACGGCGCAACCAGCGCGCCATGACCATGTCCGGCGGCGAGCAGCAAATGCTCGCCATCGCCCGCGCGCTGATGAGCCGGCCCAAGCTGCTGCTGCTCGACGAACCCTCCCTGGGCCTGGCGCCCATCGTGGTCAAGCAGATCTTCCAGACCCTCAAGGAACTGGCCCAGACCGGCATGACCATCTTCCTCGTCGAGCAGAACGCCAACCATGCGCTCAAGCTCTCCGACCGCGCCTATGTGATGGTTACCGGGGAAATCCGCATGAGCGGCACGGGCGAGGAACTGCTGGGTAACCAGGAAGTCCGCAACGCCTATCTCGGCGGGCACTGACCCGCCGCCTCCAACCTTTCCCCGAGCGTCTCCCCTCTCCCTTCAGGGAGAGGGGCCGGGGGAGAGGGCTGTTTGCTCACCCCAGGTCCACCAGGGAGTCCGGAGATGCAAACCCTGCGCTTTTTCACCAACGCCGATGTCGCCGCCGCGTTGCCTTATCCACAACTGATCGAAGCCCTACGCCATGGCCTGGCTAACCCGGCTGAGGCGCCGGTGCGCGCCTGCCACGCCCTGCCGCAGGACGCCTCGCTGCTGTGCATGCCGGTCTGGCAGACAGGGCAGGGCGTCGGCGTGAAGCTGGTCACCGTGTTCCCCCACAACGGCGAGAAGGGCCTGCCCTCGGTCGCCGCGCTGTTCACCCTGTTCGACGACGCCACCGGCAAGCCTCTGGCGGTGCTGGAGGCTTCCGAACTCACCGCCCGGCGTACTGCCTGTACCTCCGCCCTGGCCGCCAGTGCACTGGTGCGCCACGACGCCAGCCGCCTGCTGGTGGTGGGCATTGGCACCCTGGCCGCGCACATGGTCCGTGCCCATTGCGTGGTGCGGCCGTACGAGCGTGTGGATATCTGGGGACGCCACTCGGAGAAGGCCGCCGAGCTGGTGCGCACGCTGGCCGCCGAAGGCTACCCCGTGCATGTGGCGCCCGACCTGCAGACCTGCGCCCAGCAGGCCGATTGCATCAGCTGCGTCACCACCTCCACCTCACCGCTGGTCCTCGGTGACTGGTTGCGGCCGGGGACCCACCTCGACCTGGTGGGCGCCTTCCTGCCCAGCATGCGGGAAACCGACAGCGCTGCAGTGGCCCGCTCGCGCGTCGTGGTCGACACCCGCGCCGGTGCGCTGGAGGAGGCAGGCGACTTGCTCTTCGCCATCGCCGAGGGCGCCATCACCGAGCAAAGCATCCACTTTGAACTGGCCGACCTGCTGCATGGCCGTGGACATCGTCAGACCAACAGCGAAATCACCCTGTTCAAGTCAGTGGGCTATGCCCTGGAAGACCTGATTGCGGCGCAGGTGCTGTTGTCCCGTACTGCCTAGGAGCGCTCCTTGTGGGGGCGATTTCAATCGCTAAGGGCCGCGCAGCGGCCCCGTGGCAGACGTGCAGTCTGCTCAGCGAATGAATGTGTCCCTACAGGCGTTCAGAACTCTTCCTCCTCCGCGGCCTCGGGCAACTTGGCCGCCAACACCTCCACCCGCTCGATCTGTGGCGGCGTGCTGAACAATTCTCCGGCACGTTCCATCAAGGCGGCGGCCACCTGGCCGGTCATGTGGGCCTGCAGCCCCCGTTCACTGTCGAAGGCGTCGAAAATGCCGAAACTCTGGGGGCCCATGCGCAAGGCGAACCAGGCCGTGGTCTCGGGCTCTGCCTGAACCAGCGGCAGGCCGCCACGGAGAAATTCCTCCACTTCGGCGACTTTCCCCGGCCTGGCCTCCAGGCGTACCAGCAAGGCAACTTTGACCATGGCCCGATCTCCTCTGTGGTTAGCCAGAGAAGTCTAGGTCCGTGCACAGGCGGGATGGTCCCGCCCGTCCGATGGGGATATCCACAGATGGACACTCGCGGAGGTAAGGCCTGTACCAGGGCTCTGCCCACAATCTCTGTGAAGCACCTTGTGGATAACTTGGTGATACCTGCCTGGATCGCCCGGTTTCCGCGGGGCGGAAGAGGGCGTTCAAAATTTGATCATTCTTGTTTTTTCCCACGGAAACAGTGGGTTATAGGACGATCCAGGCGTTTGCACCGATGCCAGGACTTGTCCCCGGCAACTGTGCGAAAAGCTGTGGATAAACTTGGGAGTAATCGCTGCGGTGCAGTTGCGGCGCGGGCTGTATGGTGCTGGCGATTTTTTCGCCAGGAGCTCGCGCCTGTGGATGGCGTAACCTATGCCGGTCTATTCGCAACGGGCCCGTGCCCCAGAGCAAGGAGAACAGCATGACTTCCACCGTATTCATCACCGGCGCTACCTCGGGTTTCGGCGAAGCCTGCGCCCGGCGCTTCGCCCAGGCCGGCTGGTCGCTGGTGCTGACGGGCCGCCGCGCCGCGCGTCTGCAAGCACTCAAGGATGAACTCTCGGCCCAGACCGATGTGCTTACCTTGGAGTTGGATGTGCGTGACCGCAAGGCCATGGAAGCCGCCATCGCCGGCCTGCCGGCCGGGTACGAGAAGATTCGTGGCCTGATCAACAACGCCGGCCTGGCGCTCGGCGCCGACCCCGCGCCCAAGTGCGACCTGGATGACTGGGACACCATGGTCGACACCAACGTCAAGGGCCTGATGTACAGCACCCGCCTGCTGCTGCCGCGCCTGATCGCCCATGGCCGTGGCGCAAGCATCGTCAACCTGGGGTCGGTGGCGGGCAACTGGCCCTATCCGGGCAGCCACGTGTATGGCGCCACCAAGGCCTTCGTCGGCCAGTTTTCCCTGAGCCTGCGCAACGACCTGGTGGGCACTGGCGTGCGTGTTTCCAACATCGAGCCGGGGCTGTGCGAGAGCGAGTTCTCCCTGGTGCGCTTCGGCGGTGACCAGGCCAAGTACGACGCTACCTACGCCGGCGCCGAAGCCATCCAGCCGGAAGACATCGCCGAAACCATCTTCTGGATCATGAACCAGCCGGCTCACATCAACATCAACAGCCTGGAGCTGATGCCGGTGAGCCAGACCTGGGCTGGTTTCGCCGTCAATCGTTCGGTGAAGTGATGGCGCGCGGTCCTTTCCTGGAGTCCTGTCGATGAGCAAGCCGGGCCAGCGCGTGCTGGCGGAACTGCGCAAGATGATCGCCTCCGGCGAACTGGCGGCGGGGGAGCGCATCGTCGAGATCCCCACTGCCGAGCGTCTGCAGGTGTCCCGCATGCCGGTGCGCATGGCATTGCGTGAGCTGGAGCAGGAGGGGCTGCTGATCAAATCCGGCGGCCGGGGCTACACGGTGCGCGAGGTCACAGCCGAAGACATCGCCGGGGCGGTGGAAGTGCGCGGCGTGCTGGAGGGCCTGGCGGCACGCCAGGCCGCCGAGCGTGGCATCGACGAAGCGACGCGCCAGGTGCTGCAAGGCTGCCTGGACGAGGGTGACCAGTTGTTCGAGAAAGGCCATGTCCTGCTCGAGGAGCTGGAGACCTATCACAGCCTGAACATGCGCTTCCATCGGGCGATCATCGATGCCAGCGGCAACCGCGCCATCGCCGAGGCGTTGGCTCGCAACGACCACCTGCCATTCGCCTCGGTGAGTTCCCTGGCGGTGGATCGCAATGACCTGGCCCGCGAGTTCCGCCGCTTCAACTTCGCCCACATGCAGCACCACGCCGTGTTCGATGCCCTGGTCAGCGGCCAGGGCGCGCGGGCCGAGGCGGTCATGCGCGAGCATGCCAACGCCACTCTGCGCTACGCCGAGTACTTCCTGCCCCAGCGCCAGGGCGTGACCCTGTTGCAGAAGGGCTGAGGACCTAGAGGTCGAGTACCAGGCGCGGACTCCTGGCCCGCGAGCAGCAGGGCGTGAACTGGTCGTTGGCGGCCTGCTCCTCCTCGGTGAGGAACAGGTCGCGGTGCTCCGGCACGCCCTCCAGCACCCGGGTCAGGCAGGTGCCGCAGATGCCCTGCTCGCAGGCCACCGGCACCTCCACGCCAACCTTGCGCAGGGCCTCCACCACATTCTCCCCGGCTTCGACCCGCAGCACCTGACCGCTGCTGGCCAGCTGCACCTCGAATGCATCGGCCGCGCCCTGCGGCGCCGCCTCGGCACTGAAGTATTCGCGGTGCAGGCGGGCCTCTGCCCAGCCGAGTTCGCGAGCGCTATCCAGCACGTGCTGCATGAACCCGGCGGGGCCGCAGGTGTACAGCCGGGTGTCGACCGGCTGGTCGGCCAGCAGGCGACTGATATCCAGGCGGCCCCGTGCTCCGTCATCGAAGTGCAGCTGCACCCGTCCGGCGAAGGGGCTTCCTTCGAGGCGCGTGACGAAGGCTGCGTGTTCTTCCGAGCGGGCGCAGTAGTGCAACTGGAAGTCGGCCCCGCTCGATGCCAGGTGTTCGGCCATGCACAGCAGGGGCGTGATACCGATACCGCCGGCCAGCAGCAGGCTGCGTCCACCACCTTCCGCCAGGGGGAACAGGTTGCGCGGTGTGCCGATGCGCAGTGCCTGACCGGGGCGTAGCTGGTGTACCGCTTCGGAACCGCCGCGAGAGTCGCTGCTGCGCAGTACGGCGATCTGGTAGCGATGGGTTTCCCCAGGGTGGTTGCATAGCGAGTACTGGCGCACCATCCCGTTCGGCAGGTGCAGGTCGATGTGCGCACCGGCGCTGAAAGCCGGCAGCGGGCCATGGTCTGCGCGGGCGAGTTCCAGGCTGAGGATGTCCCGGGCTTCCGGGCGGATGGCAGTAATGACGACGTCGAGCACGGCGAGGGTCTCAATGGGGCGGCCCGGGGGCCAGCAATGGAAGGGCGGGTCAGGCGCTGGCGATCAGGGCGCTGGCGCCCGGCCGTTCGGCTTCCACCAGGCGCTCGAGGATGCGCCGGGCCTGGACGCCGCCGGCATCGATATTGAGCTTGAGCAGGTTGCGCTGGGGATGGCGCAGCAGGTTCTGCTGCTGCTGTTCGAGCATTTCCAGGTCCTCGGCGAAGATCTTGCCCTGGCCCTCGCGAATGGTGTCAGTGAGGGCCTGGTCGTCGGGCTTGAAGTTGCGCGCCATGCCCCAGAAGTACCAGATGGAGGTGTCGCTCTCGGGGGTGATGAAGTCCACCACTATGCTGGAGGCCTTGTGCTGCGCAGGGGCGTGGTAGCCGCCATGGCCAGCGTGGGCCACGCCGACTTCGATCAGTACGTGGCTCGGCGGCGTGAATCGGCAAATCTGCCAGCGGTCCACGGCCACGTCGTCGGCCAGGCCGTTGCCGCGCAGGGCCATGCGCCAGAAGGGCGGCGCCATGACGCCTTCCATATGGCGCTCGGTGATCACTTCCTCGCCGTCGACGCGGGTGCTGGGGGCGGCCTCGTCGATCTCTTTCTGGCCGATGCTGGAAGCATGGACGTACGTCTCGTGGGTCAGGTCCATCAGGTTGTCGATCATCAGGCGGTAGTCGCAGCCGATGTGGTAGAGGCCGCCGCCGTAGGCCCAGGCCGGGTTCTCGGCCCATTCCAGGTGATGGATCAGCGCCGGGTCAGCCTGCTCGGCATCCCCCGGCCAGACCCAGATGAAGCCATAGCGTTCCACCACCGGGAAGCTGCGTATCGCCGGGAAGCCGCGTACGCGCTGGCCGGGCATGGATTCGGTGCGGCCTTCGCAGCCCATGGCCAGGCCGTGGTAGCCGCAGATCAGCCGGCCGTTCTCGACGAAGCCCAGGGAAAGGGGCGCACCACGGTGCGGGCAGAAGTCTTCCAGGGCGGCTACCCGGCCTTCGTTGGCGCGGTAGAAGACCATTTTCTCGCCGCAGATCTGACGGCCCAGGGGTTTGCCCTCGATCTCGTCGGGCGTGCAGGCCACGTACCAGGCGTTCTTCGGAAACATGGGGCAGATCCTCATCATGTCTTGTGGTTGTTATTGGATCCAATGATTCGAGTCGAACCTGTCCTGTGTCAACCCGGCAGGGCGAGAAAATGGTCAAAAAATAATCTGTTCGATCAGCGAACGACGAATTTGGATGGGCTGATTTATCGGTGAGAGCCGCGAATTTGTTGGCGTACGGAACATTTGTCCGATCACCTGAATCATTTCACTCCAATAAGCTTTGATCGGTCTTTGGATCCAATAATCTTGCAATTGCCCGAAAAGGCGGCGAGGGTGGCGGGGCTCGAAAAACAACAACAAGGGATCCAACCATGAAGGATTTCACCGTGCCCCGGAGCTTCGTCCTCCTGCCTGCAAACCTGGTATCGACGGCCCGCCGGCCGGGGGTGGTGGCATGAGCCGCGCCCCCAAAGACGTCATCGACAACGGACCGATGCAGCGCTTCCAGTGGCTGGCCATCGGTATCTGCATCGTGCTGAACATGATCGACGGCTTCGACGTGCTGGTGATGGCATTCACCTCGGCGTCGGTCTCCGCCGAATGGGGACTTGGCGGAGCCCAGGTGGGCCTGCTGCTCAGTTCCGGGCTCTTCGGCATGGCTGCCGGTTCGCTGTTCATCGCCCCCTGGGCCGACCGTTTCGGGCGCCGGCCGCTGATCCTCTTCTGCCTGCTCCTGTCCGCGGTGGGCATGCTGCTCTCGGCGCTGAGCCAGAGTCCGCTCCAACTCGCCCTGCTGCGCGGCCTCACCGGCCTCGGCGTCGGCGGCATCCTGGCCAGCAGCAACGTGGTGGCCGCCGAATACGCCTCGCGGCGCTGGCGTGGCTTGGCGGTCAGCCTGCAATCCACTGGCTATGCCCTGGGCGCCACCTTCGGCGGCATGCTCGCGGTCTGGCTGATCGGCCACTGGGGCTGGCGCTCGGTGTTCTTCGCTGGCGGCCTGGCGACCCTGGCGGTGATCCCGCTGGTGCTGCTGTGGCTGCCGGAGTCGCTGGACTTTCTCATCGAGCGGCGGCCGCGCGACGCCCTGGCCAGGGTCAACGCGCTGTGCCGGCGCCTGGGGCTGGAGCCACTGGAGGCGCTGCCGCCAGCGGTGCCCCGGACGGCAGCCGAGATCGGCGTTCGTGGACTGTTCGCGCCCAGCGTGCGGCACACCACCTTCCTGATCTGGGCGACCTTCTTCCTGGTGATGTTCGGTTTCTACTTCATCATGAGCTGGACACCGAAGCTGCTGGTGGCGGCGGGGCTCTCGGCGCAGCAGGGAATTACCGGCGGCGTGCTGTTGAGCGTCGGCGGCATCTTCGGCGCCGCATTGCTGGGCGGCCTGTCGGCACGCTTCCGCCTGGCCGGGGTGCTCGGTGCCTTCATGCTGGTCACCGCCTCCCTGCTGGTAGCCTTCGTCTTCGGAGCCACTTCCCTGGCCACAGCCCTCGGCCTCGGGTTGTTCATCGGCCTGTTCGCCAACGGCTGCGTGGCGGGTCTCTATGCCCTGTCGCCCACTGTCTACGATGCTTCGCTGCGCGCCACCGGGGTGGGCTGGGGCATTGGCATCGGCCGCTTCGGCGCCATCCTCTCGCCCACCGTGGCCGGCGTCCTGCTCGACGCCCATTGGCAGCCGTTGCACCTCTACGGCCTGTTCGCCGTGGTGTTCGTGGCCGCCGCCCTGGTGCTGCTCGGGCTGCGTCGCAGCCAGTCCCCGGCTGTCCTGGCCGCCACCAGCGCCTGACCTTCCATCGCCCACCCAAGGCGCTTCCCAACGGAAGCGTCCGGGGGCGTTCGTCCCCAAGAAACGGAGAACAAGAACAATGATTCATCGTTCCGCGATGCCCCTTGCCCTTGCCTGCGCGGCGCTGCTCCCGGCCATGCCGGTTTTCGGCGAGGAAAGCGGCTTCCTCGACGGCGCCCGCACCGACCTGCTGCTGCGCAACTATGCCTTCAACCGTGATTTCCGCAGCCACGACGCGGGCAAGAGCGTGATCAACGAGTGGGCCCAGGGTTTCATCCTGAAATTCACCTCGGGCTACACGCCGGGTGTGGTTGGCGTCGGTCTCGACGCTATTGGCCTGCTCGGCGTGCGTCTGGACAGCTCGCCGGAACACAGTGGTTCGGAGCTGCTGCCGGTGCACGACGATGGCCATGCGGCCCGCGACTACGGGCGCGCCGGCGCGGCACTGAAGCTGCGGCTGTCGGCCAGCGAGCTGAAGGTGGGCGAGATGCTGCCCGACGTTCCGGTGCTGCGTTACGACGATGGCCGCCTGCTGCCGCAGACCTTCCAGGGAGCGGCTCTGACCTCCCGCGAGATCAACGGGCTGGGTCTCTACGCGGAGCACTACCGGGAGGTGAGCCTGCGTCATTCGGCGAACATGCAGAAGCTCTCGTCCTGGTCGGCTCCCGGCGCGGAGTCGGACGGATTCAGCTATGCCGGTGCCGAGTACCGGTTCAATGCGGACCGCACCCTGGCCGGCGCCTGGCATGCGCAGCTGGACGACATTTACCGGCAGAGCTACCTGAACCTGGTGCACAAGCAGGTGCTGGGCGGCTGGACCCTCGGCGCCAACCTGGGGCTGTTCATGGACCGTGATGAAGGACGCGCCCTGGCCGGCGAGATCGACAGTCACACCGGTTTCGCCCTGCTTTCCGCCGGCCGTGCCGGGCACACCCTCTGGGTCGGCGTGCAGAAGGTTGGTGGCACGGGTGGCTGGCAGTCGGTGTATGGCGCAAGCGGGCGGACCATAGGTAACGATATGTACAACGGCAACTTCACCAATGCCGACGAGCGCTCCTGGCAATTGCGCCACGACTACGACTTCGCCGCCCTCGGTGTTCCGGGGCTCGGCAGCATGATCCGCTACGGTCGCGGCAGCAACGCCACCACCCGTTTCGGTAGCGGCGGCAAGGAGTGGGAGCGTGACCTGGAGCTGAACTACACCGTGCAGGGCGGACCGCTGAAGTACCTCAACCTGCGTGTGAACCACGCCAGCAACCGGCGCAGCTTCGGGCCGGACTTCGACCAGACCCGGCTGATCATCAACTACCCCATCAGCCTCTAGGCCGTTGCTACTGCTCGCTCAGCGACGTGATGCGGGTGGAGCGCCCGAGCAGTTGCAGGGCGCGATCCGGGTAATCGGTGATCAGGCCATTCGCCCCCATGTCCAGCAGGTGGCGCATGGCCGGTTGCTCGTTGATGGTCCACATCTGGACCGCCAGGCCGCGTTGCAGGGCGGTTTTCATCAGGCTGTCGGTGGCCACCTGCAGGCCGCCGCTGCTCTCGGGAATCTGCAGGGCCTGGTAGGACGGGCTGACCAGGCTGCCCAGGCCGACCCAGTTCAGCGCCACCAGTAGGCGCACTGAAGTCGGGCCGGCCGAGGTGGCGACGCCGGGGCAGACTTTGCGGAAGCGCTTCAGGCTGCGCTCATAGAAACTTCCCACCAGCACCCGTTCACGCTGCTCGTGCTTGTCCAGCAGGGCGCACAGCTGCTCTTCCATACCCACGTCGGGCACCTTGATCTCGACAACCTTGGGTTGCTCCGGAAAGCGCTCCAGCACTTCCTCGAACGTGGGGATGCGGATGCCCTGGCCGCGATAGGGATGGCTCTCACCGCCATCGGCGCTCCAGCGGTAGCCTGCATCCAGGGCCTGTGCCTCGGCAAGGGTCAGGTCGGCCACCTTGCCGTTGCCATTGGTGGTGCGATCCACCCGTGGGTCGTGCAGCACCACCAACTGGCCGTCGCGGGTGCGGCGCACGTCCATCTCCAGCATGTCCACCTTGAGGGCGGCGGCGCGTTCGAAGGCGAACAGGGTGTTCTCCGGCCACAGACCGCGTCCGCCACGATGGGCGATGACCAGGGGCTGGTCACCGAAGCCGGCGAGCACGCCGGGCCGTTCCGCCGGGCTGCTGGTCAGGGCCAGTGCGAGCAGGGCGGCGACGACGAGAAAGAGGGGAGCGAGAAAGAATCGGGCGAAGCGCTTCATGTTGTTCTTATCCGTAAGACGTGGACGGGCGTGCCGAATCAAACGCGGGGACTATGACAAAGACGTGACGGTGAGGCGAGGGGGAAGGCGAAGAGTTGAGATGTGGGTATTTCCTGTGGGGGAATCCGCCTGTAGGGGCGATTTCAATCGCCAAGCAGGCCGAAGGTCTGCCCTGCGGCCTTGCATGGGGCAGCGGGGCTGCCCTTGGCGAATGAATTCGCCCCTACAAGGATTCGAATTCCCAGGCGAGAAGATCAGCTCGCCAGCAACCACACCCCGGCACCCGCGGACACACCACCGGCAATCCGCACCAGCGGTGCGGCGGCTCGCGGGAGGGCGCGTACCAGGCCGTAGCCAGTGGCATGCAGGGCGGCGGTGGCCGCGACGAAGCCAGCGGCATAACCCCAAGGGTTGGCCAGGTCCGGCAGCTCCAGGCCGTGGGCGACGCCATGGGCCAGGGCGAACAGGGCGGTCAGGCCCATGGCGAGCCACAGCGGCGGCCGCACGGCCACGGCCACCAGCAGGCCAAGGGCGAGTACCGAGCCGGCGATGCCGGTCTCCATCAGCGGCATTTCCACACCGGCGAAGCCCAGAAAGCCGCCCAGCAACAGGGTGCCGACGAAGGTCAGCGGCAGGGCCCAGCGCGCCGAGCCTTGCTGCTGGGCGGCCCAGAGGCCGACGGCGAGCATGGCCAGCAGGTGGTCGAGGCCGCTAACCGGGTGGGCGACGCCCGCCATCAGGCCGGAGTGGTCGTGTCCAGCGTGGGCGAAGGCCAGGGCCGGGGTGAGGAACAGGGCGATGGCGAAGAGCGACTTGCGCAAGTTCATGGTGAAGCTCCTTTCACATGAGAACGAGGGTGGGGAAAACCTCCCTCTCCCCCCGGCCCCTCTCCCAGAGGGAGAGGGGAGTTAATGAGTCAGCAGGCCCTGCTTCTCGATGAAGGCGATGATCTCCTCGAGGCCCTGGCCGACCTTCTGGTTGCTGAACACGAACGGTCGCTCGCCGCGCATCTTGCGGGCGTCGCGGTCCATCACGTCCAGGGACGCGCCCACCATGGGCGCCAGGTCCACCTTGTTGATCACCAGCAGGTCCGACTTGCAGATGCCGGGGCCGCCCTTGCGCGGCAGCTTGTCGCCGGCGGAAACGTCGATCACGTAGATGGTCAGGTCGGAAAGCTCCGGGCTGAAGGTCGCGGACAGGTTGTCACCGCCGGATTCGACCAGGATCAGGTCGAGGCCGGGAAAGCGACGATTGAGCTGCTCCACGGCTTCGAGGTTGATCGAGGCGTCCTCGCGGATGGCCGTGTGCGGGCAGCCGCCGGTCTCGACGCCGATGATGCGTTCCGGCGCCAGGGCCTCGTTGCGCACCAGGAACTGGGCGTCTTCCTGGGTGTAGATATCGTTGGTCACCACCGCCAGGTTGTAGCGGTCACGCAGGGCGCGGCAGAGGGCCAGGGTCAGGGCGGTCTTGCCGGAACCGACCGGGCCACCGATGCCCACGCGAAGGGGTTGGCTGTTCATGGCTTCTTCTTCTCCTAGGAACGGAACAGACGGCTGTACTGGCGCTCGTGCGCCATGCTCGCCAGGGCCAGGCCAAACGCGGCGCTGCCCCAGCGGGTCGGGGGGATTTCACTGGCTTCGTGCTGCGCCTGCTCCAGGCAGGGCAGCAGGGCGGAGGTCAGGCGCTGGGCGGCCTGCTGGCCCAGTGGCAGGGTCTTCATCAGCACCGCCAGCTGGTTTTCCAGCCAGCCCCAGAGCCACGCGGCGAGGGCGTCCTGCGGGGTGATGGCCCAGGCCCGTGCAGCCAGGGCCCAGGCCACGGCGAGGCCGGGTTCTTCCAGCTCGGCGAGCAGGGCGCGGGCGGCCTCGTCCTGTTCGGGAAGGTCGTTCAACAGCTGCTGGAGGGAGTAACCCATCTGCCGGCTTTCCAGCTGCAGCTCGCGAGTTTCGCGGCTGGCGCGGTGGCGCCCGGCCAGGGCCTTCAGTTCGTGCCAGTCGTCCCGTGCCGCTGCCTCGCAGTGGGCCAGGAGCAGGGGCGCCTCGAAGCGCGCGAGGTTGAGCAGCAGTTGATCGCTGATCCAGCGGGCAGCGCTGTCCGGGTCATGCACCAGGCCCGAGTCCACGGCCAGTTCAAGTCCCTGGGAGTAGCTGTAGCCACCGATGGGCAGCTGGGGGCTGGCGAGTCTCAATAGCTGCCAAGCCTTGTTCACTTGCGCACCCCGAACTGGTGCAGACGCGGCGCGTAGCTGAAGTCGGCTTCGAGCTGATGGGAGTGGTGATGGCCTCCACCATAGGCGCCGTGCTCGGGCTGGAAGCCGGCTTCGATGCTGTCCACCGCGGCGCCGAGCTGTTCGAGCATGGCCCTGAGCACGTAGTCGTCCAGCAGGCGTAGCCAGCCGTCGCCGATCTGCAGGGCGACATGGCGGTTGCCCAGGTGGTAGGCGGCGCGGGTCAGTTCAAAGGCACTGGCGCAGGTGACGTGGAGCAGGGCTTCCGGGCGCGCGCTGACTCGTACGACGCGGCCATCCTGGCTGCGCAGGCAATCACCGTCGCGCAAGGGCGGCTGGCCGCGCTCGAGGAACAGGCCGACGTCTTCGCCTTTTGCCGTGAAGCAGCGCAAGCGGCTCTTGCTGCGCGCTTCATAGGTCAGCAGCAGCTCTTCGTCCCAGCTTGACCGGGCTTCTATTCGTTCGTGGATGACCAGCATCGGATGGATCCGGCAGTGTGCAATGCCGGGATGCCGAGCAAGCCCCTTGCCAAGATGGCCGGAGGCCCGTTCACCGGGCCTTGCGCGGTGACGTGCCTGTCTGTGGGGCGTTTGGCTGGTCCGTGATGGTGCGCAGCGCACCGATGCAGTGCGCGGATGCTGGCGATCCGGTCAGTTTTTCGGCTGGCCCGGGCCCAGCCAGTGCTTGCCGCCGATCATGATGAAGCGCAGTTGCTGGGTGATCTTGGCGGCGGGCAGGAGATGCGGCGGTAGGTTGTCCGCCGGTGGGTCGATCAGCTCGGGGAGGGTGGCGAATACGGTCTTCACCACCAGGTCGGCCACCAGGTCGACGCCTTCCTCGTCCAGCTGCGGCATGCGGTTGATGAGCTTGAGGTCGGCGGCCAGGTCGTCGGTGATGCGCTGGCGCAGGGCGCCGATGGCCTGGCGCACCGGCTGCGAGCCGCCGTACTGCTCGCGGGCGAGGAAGAGGAACTGGCCACGGTTGGCGAGCACCGCATCGAGGAAGATGCGTACGGAGGCTTCGATGATGCCCCCCAGCTCGAACTCGTTCTGGCGCACCTTGCGGATGGTGGCGCGGAAGGTCTCGCCCACTTCCTCGACCAGGGCCAGGCCCAGCTCATCCATGTCGTTGAAATGGCGGTAGAAGCCGGTGGGCACAATGCCGGCGTTGCGCGCCACTTCCCGCAGGCTCAGGCTGCCGAAGCCACGGCCGCTGTCCATCAGGAGGCGCGCGGCATCCATCAGGGCGTGGCGGGTCTGCTGCTTCTGTTCCGAGCGTTGGGTCATGGGGCGCGGCCGTTGGCGAATGTGCGGCGCACTCTAGCAAAAGGGCTTCGCGGGCGTCGAACTGGCTTCAGTGAACAACTGTTGACTGTAATTCCGGTCTTCGGGCAGCCTAGTGCACGAGTGTTCACTAGAGTCTTGTCATGCCCCTCGTACCTCTCTCCCTGGCGCGCCGATTCGGCCCCGCGCTGGGACCCTTGCGCGCCCTGTCCGCTGGCGGCTGGCTGCAGGAAGCCGACCTGGACTGCCTGCTGCGCCTCCTCCATCCCGTTCTGCGCCTCAACCGTGTGTTCGCCCGTGTCGAATCCCGCCGCTGGGTGGCCGACGACATGCTCGCCATTGGCCTGCGCACCAATGGCAATGCCCGTGGCTGGCGGCCTGGCCAGCATGTCCGCCTCTACCTGGAGCTGGATGGCGTGCGCCAGGGCCGCAGCTACAGCCTGGTGAGCGTGCAGGAGGACGGGCGCCTCGAACTGGCGGTGAAGCGCCAGCCGCACGGGCGGCTGTCCAACTGGCTGCTGGACCGGCTGGAAGTCGGCTCTGTGCTGGAACTGGACCCGGCCCGGGGCGACCTGGATTGGCCGCAGGACGCATCCTCGGTGTTGTTGCTGGCTGCCGGCAGCGGCATCACGCCCTTGCTCGGCCTGCTGCGTCAGGCCCTGGCCCGAGGCTTCACCGCACCGGTGACCCTGCTGCACTACGTGCGCCACCGAGCCCAGCGCGCCTTCAGCGAGGAGTTGCAGGGGCTGATGGCGCGCCACCCCAACTTGCAAGTGCGCTGGGCCATCAGCGGCGAGACGCCGGCCGCCGATGAGCTGGCCGGGCGTTTCCAGGCGGATCACTTGGCCGGGCTGCCGTCTCACAGCCTGCTGGCCTGCGGGCCCCATGGCTTCGTCGCGTGCGTACGTGACTGGTGGCAGGCCGAGCCGCGCGACGGGCGTCTGCAATGGGAAACCTTCACTGCCCCGGTCTCGACCGCCGAAGCGGGGCAGGCGGTGCGCCTGCGTTTCGCCCGCTCCCATCGGGAGCTGCCCGGCAACAGCGCCGCCAACCTGCTGGAGCAGGCCGAAGCCCATGGCCTGCGACCACCTCACGGCTGCCGCCAGGGCATCTGCACTGGCTGCACCTGCCAGTTGCTGGCCGGCAGCGTGCGTGACCTGCGCACCGGCGCCATGACCAATGGGCCGGGGCTGCCGATTCGCCTCTGCGTCAGCGCGCCGGTAGGCGATGTGGAACTGGAACTCTAGGACTTGCGATGCGATTCGACCGCGAACTCACCCTTGCCGAACTCGATGCCTTTGGCGCCGAGCTGGATGCCCTGCGCCAGCGCACCCTGGATGATCTGGGCGAACCTGATGCCCGCTATATCCGCCGTATCCGCACAGCCGTGCGCGTCTGCTGCTGGAGCGGCCGCGCGCTTCTGCTGCTCGGCTGGTTCCCGCCCACCTGGCTGCTGGGCATGGCCCTGCTCGGGCTGGGCAAGATCCTCGAGAACATGGAACTGGGCCACAACGTCATGCATGGCCAGTACGACTGGATGAACGATCCCGAGTTGCGTGGCACCCGCTATGAGTGGGACATCGCCGGACCTTCGGATTTCTGGCGGCATACCCACAACCACATCCACCACAGCTACACCAATGTGCTGGGCAAGGACGACGACGTTGGCTACGGCGTGGTGCGGCTCTTCCCCGAACAGCGCTGGAAGCCGTTCTATCGCTGGCAACCGCTATGGGTGACGCTGCAGGCGGTGCTGTTCCAGTACTCGGTGGCGGTGCAGCACCTGCGTCTGGACCAGTACTTCAAGGGCCGAATGAGCCGCGATGAGCTGCGCCCGCGACTGCGCCAGTTCAACGCCAAGGTGCTGCGCCAGTCGGTGAAGGATTACCTGCTGTTTCCCGTGCTGGCATTGCTGGTGGGCGGGAGCGCGACAGCGGTGCTGGTGGGCAACCTGCTGGCCAATCTGATCCGCAACTTGTGGACCTTCGCTGTGATCTTCTGCGGCCACTTCACCGAGCGCGCGGCAGTCTTTCCACCCAGCGTTCTGGAAGGAGAAAGCCGAGGTCATTGGTACCTGCGCCAATTGCGCGGCTCCAGCAATCTGGAAGGCGGGCCGCTATTCCATATCCTCACCGGCAACCTCAGCCACCAGATCGAACACCACCTGTTCCCCGACCTGCCGGCGCGGCGCTATGCCGAGATGGCCAAGGTGGTGAGGGAGATCGCCGGACGGTATGGGCAGGTCTACAACAGCGGGCGGCTGTCGGTGCAGTTCGGCAGCGTGATGAAGCGCATCTGGAAGTATCGGTTGGCGTGATTTCGCGAATGAATTCGCTCTTGTGGGGCCGCGTTGCGCCACTTGGCCAATGAGCTGGCTCTTGTAGGTTGGGCCGGGCGGCGTTCCGCAGAGCGCAGCGAAGCCCAACGGTGCGGGGTCGAGCGATGCTTCGTTGGACCTCGTTCCAAGGGGCCGCGCTGCGACCCTTGGCGAATGAATTCGCCCCTACAGGGTATGAGCGCCCATAAACACAAAGCCCGGCATCTGCCGGGCCTTGAGGTTTTGCAGTCTGCGATCAGGCGACGCGCAGGGCGCCGGTACGGTCGGAACCGCTTTCAGCTACGCGATTGGCACCAGTGCGGTCAGCGCCACTTTCGGCGACGCGGTTGGCACCAGTGCGGTCAGCGCCACTTTCGGCGACGCGGTTGGCACCAGTGCGGTCAGCGCCACTTTCGGCAATGCGGTTGGCGCCGGTGCGGTCGGAGCCACCTTCAGCCACGCGGTCCAGGACCATGAAGCTACCTTCAGCGGCAACCGGGTCGATGACCTGGATGTAGGTGCCTTCCTTCGACTCGCCCAGAACCGGCTGGGAATCCGACGGCAGGGCAAACACGCTGGTGCTCAGGGCGGCGATGAACAGGGCGGCGAAGGCTTGGGTTTTCATGATCGTGGGCTCCTCGATGGGGGCTGGAAACTGGGTACGGAGCCAATCTTACGGATGGGGCGTCGATTAAAAAGTGATCACTCCCGATAGAGAACATCAACGCCATTGATGTTGTGAGGACGCTTTTATTATCAAGCTCTTGCGGTATTTTTAAGGCCGCATCGCGGGGCTCCGGCAATGAAAGCCAGGTCATTGAATGGAGCATCTCGGCACGTTCGTGGGTCGATAAGGCATGGACTTCACACAGCCTCCCAGGGGTTGTCGTGGATAAAGGGGAGAAGTGCATGACACGAGGTCTTCGCATCCTGGCCAGGACGGTCCTGGCGCTGGTGCTGCTGCTGGCGGCCCTGCTGGTGCTGGTCGCCACCTTCGACTGGAACCGCATCAAGCCCGCGCTCAACGAGCGGGCGTCCGCCGAGCTGGGGCGCGAGTTCGCTATCGAAGGGGACCTCCGCGTCATCTGGCAACGCGAGGAAGGCGAGGGTGGCTGGCGCGCACTGGTGCCCTGGCCGCACTTCGCTGCTGAAAAGCTGCGCCTGGGAAATCCGGAATGGGCCAAGGGTGGCGACTTTGTCAGCCTCGACCGGGTGGAGTTCCGCATCGCGCCGCTGCCGCTGCTCTGGCAGCAACTGAGCATTCCGCGTATCGAACTGGGCGGCCCGCGGGCCAGCGTCCGCCGTCTTGCCGACGGCCGCAACAACTGGACCTTCGAGCTGCCGGCCAAGCCGGAAGGCGAGGCGCAACAGCCCTCCGGCTGGACCCTGGACATCGGCACCATAGGTTTCGACAAGGGGCGGGTGCAGGTGGATGACGCCCAGACCGGCACCCGCCTGGACCTGGTCATCGACCCCCTTGGCAAGCCGATCCCGTTCAGCGAACTGCTGCCAGCCAAGGGCGCCAGGCCGGCAACGGTCACTGCCCAGGATTACGCCTTCGGCTGGCAGGCCAAGGGCAGCTACAAGGGGCAACCGCTGGATGGCAAAGGCAAGGTAGGTGGCCTGCTGGCGCTGCAGAATGCCGACCTGCCGTTCCCGCTGCAGGCCGAGATCAGGGCCGGGGACACCCGCATCGTCCTGCTGGGCACCCTGACCGATCCGCGCGAGCTGGGTGCTCTGGACCTGCGCCTGCAGCTGTCCGGCAAGAGCCTGGCCCAGCTCTATCCCCTCACCGGCGTCACCCTGCCGGAGACGCCGGCCTATTCCACCGATGGCCGGCTGGTGGCCAGCCTGAATGAGCCCGCCGGGGCGAAGTTCCACTACCAGGGCTTCAATGGCCGCATCGGCGGCAGCGATATCCATGGCGACCTCACCTATGCCGCCAGCCAGCCGCGACCAAAACTTTCCGGCACCCTGACCTCCGAGCAACTGCGCTTCGCTGACCTGGCGCCGCTGATCGGTGCCGACTCCAGCACTGGTCAGAAGGCCAGAGGCGTCGCCACGCGCCAACCGGCGGACAAGGTGCTGCCGGTCGAAGCATTCCGCACCGAGCGCTGGCGGACGATGGACGCCGACGTCCGCTTCACCGGCAAGCGCATCCAGCACAGCGAGAAACTGCCCGTCACCGACCTGTCTACCCATGTGCTGCTCGACGATGGCCAGCTCAGCCTGGACCCGCTGCGCTTCGGCGTGGCCGGCGGCAACCTGGACGCCGTCGTCCGCCTGGATGGGCGCCGTGCGCCGCTCACTGGCAGGGCCCAGCTCAAGGCCCGTCACTTCAAGCTCAAGGAGCTGTTTCCCAACGTCCAGGCCATGCGCAACAGCCTGGGCGAGCTGAACGGTACGGCAGATCTCTCCGGCACCGGCAATTCGGTGGCGGCCCTGCTGGGTACCGCCAACGGCAACCTGCAGATGCTGGTCAATGACGGCACCATCAGCCGCAACCTGATGGAGATCGCCGGGCTCAACGTTGGCAACTACGTGGTGGGCCGGATGTTCGGCGACGAGGAGGTGAAGATCAACTGCGCAGCGGCGGATCTGGGCCTGAAAGACGGGCTGATGACGCCGCGGCTGTTCGTCTTCGATACCGAGAATGCGCTGGTGCAGATCGACGGCAACGCCAACTTCCGCAACGAGCGGCTGGACCTCCGCGTTACGCCAGAATCCAAGGGGGTGCGGTTGTTTTCCCTGCGTTCGCCGCTCTACGTGCGCGGAACCTTCAAGAATCCCCAGGCTGGGGTACAGACGGTGCCCCTGATGGTTCGCGGGGCGGGCATGCTGGCGCTGGGTGTGGCGGTTGCACCGGCGGCGGCCTTGCTGGCACTGGTGGCGCCGGCGGCCGGTGGCGAGGAGGGCAATACCTGCGCGCCGCTGCTGCAGCAGATGCGCAAGCGTTAGCAGGCCGTTGAAAAACTACCTGCGTTGCCAAGGCATCGTTAGCGTGTTTTCAATCAGCGGCTAGGCGCTGATCAGAGCTGGTCGCGCTCCGCCTGCTCGCGCTGGCCGCAGGTCATGAAGCCCTTGTGGCGGACCCGGCCGGTGCTGTCGAAGCTGATGTGGTAAGGCTGCTGGTGGCCTTTCTCGTTGAGGATGTAGTTGTTGCAGGAACCCGGGTGCACGCTGCGCTGGACGACGGAAGAGGGGCGGCCGCCGATGATCAGCACCTGCTGTCGGCTCATGCCGGGTTCGACATCCTCCACCAGGGGCTGGTTACGGAAGGTGATGTAGTCCGTCGGGTTTTCTAACTTGCTGGCGCAGCCCGCCATCGATGCCAGGGCACAAGCCATGACAAGCGCTTGCTTGTACATCATGGGTCCTCGTGGGTTAACGCAGTTGAAACACTGCGCTTGGAACATCGGAGAGTGGGGAGAGTTCGCCCGAGATTGCCCCGAAACAGAGCAGGCGATGGACGGCATTGCGCCAGCAGCTGGCCAAATGCCGGGGGAAAGACGGGAAAGCCGCGGCTGGCGCGGCTTTCGGTTGGGCTTGATGGCTACCTGATGTCGGTTGCCAATACCGTTTGCATAAGCGATATCAATAGCTCGAACTGGCCTTCTTGGCCTTTTCCAGTTCCACCTGCTCCCGCTGCTCGCAGCTCATGAAGCCCTGTTCCTCCACCCGGCCACTGCCGTCGAAGCTGACGTGGTAGGCCTGCTGGTGGCCGTCCTGGTTGAGGATGTAGTTGTTGCAGAGGCCCGCGTTGACCTTGCGGCGAATCGAAGATGAAGGCGGCCCGCCGATGTTGCGCACCTGCGTTTCGGTCATGCCTTCCTCCACCTGCTTGACCAGCGGCTGGTTGCGGTAGGTGTAGAAGTCGGTGGGGTTTTCCATCTTGCTGGCGCATCCGGCCACGGCGGCCAGGGCGCAGCCCAGAATCAGCGCGTGCTTGCTCATGTAGGCATATCCCTGTGTGTCACTCGTCGGGATTGAGCCTAGACCGCTGGTCGGCGCCGACCAGCGGAGGACAACAGGTTTGCCGATGAACGGTCAGCCGTAGCGTTTCTTCGCTTCGATGGCCAGGCCGCTGCCGATGCTGCCGAACAGGTTGCCTTCCACCTGGCGGGCATTGGGCAGCATGGCCGCGACGCTCTGGCGCAGTGCCGGGATGCCGCTGGAGCCGCCGGTGAAGAACAGGGTGTCCACCTGGTCGGCGCGTACGCCGGCCTGGGTCAGCAGCGCATCGACACTGGCGCGGATGCGTACCAGTAGGTCGTCGATGGCGTTCTCGAACAATGCGCGGGTCAGCTCCACGTCCAGCCCCGGCTCGACGCGCGCCAGGTCGATGCGGCGTCTCTGCGCCTCGGTCAGCTCGATCTTGCTGTTTTCCACCTGCATGGCCAGCCAGTGGCCGGCGCGCTGTTCGATCAGGCTGAACAAACGGTCGATGCCGGTGGTGTCGACGATGTCGTAGCGCATGTTCTTCAGCGCCAGTTGCGACTTCTGCGCGTACACGGCGTTGATGGTGTGCCAGGTGGCCAGGTTCAGGTGGAAGCTGGTGGGCATCAGCGCGTCGCTCTTCATCCGGCTGCCGTAGCCGAACAGCGGCATCACGCCCTGCAGGCTGAGCTGCTTGTCGAAGTCGGTTCCGCCGATGTGCACGCCGCCGGTGGCGAGGATGTCGTCCTGGCGCTCGGCCACTTCACGGCGCTCGGGCGACAGGCGCACCAGGGAGAAGTCCGAGGTGCCGCCGCCGATGTCGACGATCAGTACCAGCTCCTCGCGCTGGATGCCGCGCTCGTAGTCGAAGGCCGCGGCGATGGGTTCGAACTGGAAGGACACGTCTTTGAAACCGAGCTTCTGCGCCACGGCCACCAGGGTGTTCTGGGCTTCCTGGTCGGCTTCAGGGTCGTCGTCCACGAAGAACACCGGGCGGCCCAGCACCACCTGCTCGAACTCCCGGCCGGCGGCGGCTTCGGCGCGCTGCTTGAGCTGGCCGATGAACAGGCCGAGCAGGTCCTTGAACGGCAGGGCGCTGCCGAGCACCGTGGTTTCGCTCTTGAGCAGGGGCGAACCCAGCAGGCTCTTCAGCGAGCGCATCAGGCGGCCTTCGTAGCCGTCCAGGTACTCGTGCAGCGCCTGGCGGCCATAGGCCGGGCGACGTTCCTCGGTGTTGAAGAAGACCACCGAAGGCAGGGTGAACTTGTCGTCCTCCAGGGCGATCAGCGGCTCCACGTCCGGGCGCCACCAGCCGACGGTGGAGTTGGAGGTTCCGAAGTCGATGCCCAGGGCCTGGGCGGAGAGGACGTTGTTCATGTCGCGGGTGTTCCGGAAAAAAACGGCCGCGCAGTTTACGCGAGCGGAATCAGGTTGTCCGGCACAGTTCGTCGCGCTGGCTAGACTGCTTGGCAGTGGATAAACAGGGAGACCCTTCCATGAAGAAACTATGCCTGCCCGTAATGCTCATCGCCCTGCTGGCCGCCGGCCAGGGCTTCGCCGCTACCCAGCAGGAAAAAATGAAGACCTGCAACGCCGACGCCACGGCCAAGGCGCTCAAGGGCGACGAACGCAAAGCCTTCATGAGCAAGTGCTTGAGCATGACTCAGCAAGAGCGCATGACCGCCTGCAATAAGAACGCTTCGGAAAAGGCCTTGAAAGGCGACGAGCGCAAGACCTTCATGAGCCAGTGCCTGAAGAAGGATTAGCGCATGGTTCGCGTGTCGGTTGGCTAGACGTACGCCAGCAATCGCCCGGCCGCCATTACTCCGCACCAGATCAGGATCGACAACGCTACCTGCAGCCGTCCCGCAAGGGGCGGTCGTCGGTCCCAGTCGGCCAGCCGCCTTGCCCAGCAGGCGCGGAACAGCAGCGCATTGGCGATCCCGGCGCCTACGAGTGCCAGCTTGAGCTGCAGCAGCCAGTTGCCCGTTAGGGGACCGGCGTCGGCGGCGAACAGGCAGAAACCGGTGGCCAGCTGCAGTAGCAGCCCGGCGATGCCGATGGGCGTCAGGCGGCGCGAAGCCTCCAGCAGGGGCACCTCGCGGGCCAGCCCGAGCAGGCGTAGGTCGAGCAGCAGCATGGAGCCCAGCAGCATCACCAGCCCGAGCAGGTGCAGCAAGTTGGCCGTCGGGTATAACAGCGAGGATTCGCGCATCAGCGCACCGAAGGGCGAGGCCTCCAGGCGTTCGGCCCAGGGCAGGATGAACTCCATCGCCGCCTCAGCGCAGCTCCACCGTGCGTCCATCGACGATCAGGCGTTCGGCGCGAATTTCCGCTGCACCGTCCTTGCGCGGGTAGCCGACCACCGTCACCGTCTTGCCCGGCGCCAGGTCTTTTTCCGGCAGTCCGCGTGACTCCATGCGGCTGATCGGTGCCAGCACCACGTGCCACTCGCGGCCCTCATAATCGATGGTGATGTGCGCATGGGGATTGCGGTAGGAGAGCGTCTTGACCGGCGTCTCGATGGTCAGGGTCTTGTTCGCATCGTAGGAACTCCAGCCGTGGTGGGCGAAGGCAGCGGTGGCGCCGAGCACCAGGGCGAAGAAGGCGATGAGCAGGGCGAGCTTTCTCATGGGATGGCCTCCAGGCAGCGACCCGGAAAGCGTAGGCGCTCCAGCGACGCAACGTCGCCGGGGCAGTATCCCGAAACACAATGGCGGCGCTGGGTAGGAGCGAGCTTGCTCGCGAACCGCTTCGCGAGCAGAGCTCGCTCCTACAGGGTGCTCCAGCCCAGGGTCAACGCCGCCAGCACCAGGTATCGTCCCGCCTTGGCGAGGGTCACCAGCGCCAGGAACGTCCAGAAGGATTCCCGCATCACCCCGGCCACCAGAGTCAGTGGGTCACCGATCACCGGCACCCATGCCAGCAGCAGCGACCAGCGTCCGTAGCGGTGGTAGAAGGCCTGCGCCCGCTCCATCTGCGCCGGCTTCACCGGGAACCAGCGGCGTTCGCGAAAGTGCTCGACATAGCGTCCCAACAGCCAGTTCAGCAGCGAGCCCAGCACATTGCCGAAGGTGGCCACGGCCACCAGCGCCCAAGCCGGATGGGCCTTGGCCAACAGCAGCCCGACCAACACCGCCTCCGATTGCAGGGGCAGCAGGGTGGCGGCGCCAAAGGCGGACAGGAACAGGCCCAGGTAGGCGGTCAGTGCCAGCACGCGGGGTGTCTCGGGGAAAAGGGGCGCCAGTGTGGCGAGCGCGGTACGAGCGGACAAGCCGGTAAGCGAATTGAAAGGCTGATCCGTTAGAATGGGCGCAGTCTGACAATGGAAAAACGGGGGCGCCGACTCCAGAGTTACGGAGCCGGCTTCATCCTGACCCCCTCTGATCTTTGGTGCCTTTATGCGTAGAGCTTCTCATCACGAGTTGCGCACGGCCTTTCGTGCGCTGCTGGACTCGGATTCGTGCTTCCACACCGCCTCGGTGTTCGACCCCATGTCCGCCCGTATCGCCGCCGACCTCGGATTCGAAGTCGGCATCCTCGGCGGTTCGGTCGCTTCCCTGCAAGTGCTGGCCGCGCCCGACTTCGCCCTGATCACCCTGAGCGAATTCGTCGAACAGGCCACCCGTATCGGCCGCGTGTCGCGCCTGCCGGTGATCGCCGACGCCGACCACGGCTATGGCAATGCCCTCAACGTGATGCGCACCGTGGTCGAGCTGGAGCGCGCCGGCATCGCCGCGCTGACCATCGAGGACACCCTGCTGCCGGCGCAGTTCGGTCGCAAGTCCACCGACCTGATCCCGGTAGAAGAAGGGGTCGGCAAGATCCGCGCGGCCCTGGAGGCGCGCGTCGACCCGGACCTCGCCATCATCGCCCGCACCAATGCCGGCGTGCTCAGCACCGAAGAAGTGATCAAGCGCACCAAGGCCTATCAGGCCGCCGGCGCCGATGGCATCTGCATGGTTGGCGTGGCCGATTTCGAGCACCTGGAAAAGATCGCCGAACACCTCAGCGTCCCGCTGATGCTCGTCACCTACGGCAACCCCAAGCTGCGCGACAACGAACGGCTCGCCCGTCTCGGCGTGCGCATCGTGGTCAACGGTCACGCCGCCTACTTCGCCGCCATCAAGGCCACCTACGACTGCCTGCGCGAGCAGCGCCAGGTCGCCACCGGTACCGAACTCACCGCTACCGAGCTGACCCACAAGTACACCTTGCCCGAGGACTACATCATCTGGGCCGAGGAGTTCATGGACGTGAAGGAGTAGCGCGACCTCCACTTGTCGCCTGACGACCGCCCCCCTTGCAAAAGGCCGGAAGAAAGCCCAAATCTTCCATTGAGCCTTGAGCAAGTGGGAGGTCAGCATGGCCAGTGGTTGGGCCGGCGATGGCGCCGTCCAGGAACAGATCGACAGCACCATCGAGGATGCCATTCAGCGCGCGCGCAGCCAGATGCCAAAAGGCGAAAGCCTGACGCACTGCGAAGAGTGCGACGCCCCCATCCCCGAAGCCCGCCGCAAGGCCATCCCTGGCGTGCACCTGTGCGTCGCCTGCCAGACCGAGCACGACAAGGAAAACGCCGCCTTTGCCGGGTACAACCGGCGGGGGAGCAAGGATAGTCAGTTGCGTTGAGGCAGGGCTTGCAGGGTTACAAACGGCCTTTGGCCTTGTCGTAGACCGCACCACCTTCGCGCTTGCCGACTCCGATCACCACCACCGTGATGCGTTGGTCTTCCACCCGGTACACCAGGCGGTAACCGGCGGTGCGGAGTTTGATCTTGAAGCAGTCGGTCATCCCGTGAAGTGCATCGCCCTGGATCCGCGGCCGTTGCAACCGCTCTTTCAGCTTCTTCTTGAATTGGTCCCGGACGGTATCGCCGAGCTTGCGCCATTCCTTTAGCGCCGAGGGCAAGAACTCCAGTTCATAGGTCATCGAGGCTGACTTTCACTCCCTTCTCGTGGGCACGACTGCGGACAATTTCCGCGAGTGCCTGATCGTCCAGATACTCCATCAGTGCTTCGAAGGTTTCAGCCGGAACCATGTAGGCCATGACCTTGTTGTGGTTGAGAACAGCCACAGGCGCACCCTTGGCGCCCGACACCACGGCCGAGGGATTTTTCTTCAGCTCGGAAACGCTGACGGCAACGTTGGCAAGTACGCTTTGCATGAATTTGGCTCCTGTATTTGGAGCCAAATTCTGGTCTTTTTATGGCTCGGACTCAAGTCGTCGATTGGCCTGTGAATTGCGCAGCGTCATGACTCAGAACAAGAAATACCGCTGCGCCATCGGCAGCACCTCCGCCGGTTCGCACCAGAGCAACTGGCCGTCGGCCTTCACCTGGTAGTTCTGCGGGTCGACTTCGATGGTTGGCGTGTAGCCGTTGTGGATAAGGTCCTTTTTCTGCACGTCGCGGCACCCCTTCACCACGCCGATTTTCTTCTTCAACCCCAATTGCTCCGGCACGCCCGCCTCGAATGCCGCCCGGCTGATGAAGGTGATGCTGGTGGCATGACGGCTGCCGGCGAAGCTGGCGAACATCGGGCGGTAGTGCACCGGCTGCGGGGTGGGGATGGAGGCATTGGCGTCGCCCATCAGGCTGGCGGCGATGGCCCCGCCCTTGAGGATCAGGCTCGGCTTCACGCCGAAGAAGGCCGGGCGCCAGAGCACCAGGTCGGCCCACTTGCCCACTTCCACCGAGCCCACTTCATGGCTGATGCCGTGGGTGATGGCCGGGTTGATGGTGTACTTGGCGATGTAGCGCCTGGCGCGGAAGTTGTCGTTGCCCGGCGCGTCTTCGGGCAGGGCGCCGCGCTGCTTCTTCATCTTGTCGGCGGACTGCCAGGTACGGGTGATGACTTCGCCCACGCGGCCCATGGCCTGGCTGTCGGAGCTGATCATGCTGAATGCGCCGAGGTCGTGGAGGATGTCTTCGGCGGCAATGGTTTCGCGGCGGATGCGGCTTTCCGCGAATGCCACGTCCTCGGCGATGCTCGGGTCCAGGTGGTGGCAGACCATGAGCATGTCCAGGTGTTCGTCGATGGTATTGCGGGTGAAGGGCCGGGTCGGGTTGGTGGAACTGGGCAGTACGTTGGAGAAGCCGCAGGCCTTGATGATGTCGGGGGCGTGGCCGCCGCCGGCGCCTTCCGTGTGATAGGTGTGGATGGTGCGGCCTTTGAACGCGCCCAGGGTGGTTTCGACGAAGCCGGATTCGTTCAGGGTGTCGGTGTGGATGGCCACCTGCACGTCGTACAGGTCGGCCACCGACAGGCAATTGTCGATGGCCGCCGGGGTGGTGCCCCAGTCTTCGTGCAGCTTCAGGCCGATGGCGCCGGCCTTCACCTGCTCGATCAGCGGCTCCGGCAGGCTGGCGTTGCCCTTGCCGGTGAAGCCGATGTTCATCGGGAAGGCGTCGGCGGCCTGGAGCATGCGCGCCATGTGCCAGGGGCCGGAGGTACAGGTGGTGGCATTGGTGCCGGTGGCCGGGCCGGTGCCGCCGCCGATCATGGTGGTGACGCCGCTCATGAGCGCTTCTTCGATCTGCTGCGGGCAGATGAAGTGGATGTGCGTGTCGATGCCACCTGCGGTGAGAATCATGCCTTCCCCGGCGATCACCTCTGTGCTGGCGCCGATGGCGATGGTGACGTCGGGCTGGATGTCCGGATTGCCGGCCTTGCCGATGGCCTTGATGCGGCCGTCCTTGAGGCCCACGTCGGCCTTCACCACGCCCCAGTGGTCAAGAATCAGGGCGTTGGTGATCAGGGTGTCAACCACGTCCGCAGCCAGGAGCTGGCTCTGGCCCATGCCATCGCGGATCACCTTGCCGCCGCCGAACTTCACTTCTTCGCCGTAGGTGGTGAAGTCCTTTTCGACCTCGATCCACAGGTCGGTGTCGGCCAGGCGCACCTTGTCGCCGACGGTGGGGCCGAACATGTCGGCGTAGGCGTGTCTGCTGATCTTCATTGCGTACGTTCCGTTCAGTCCGTTCGGGGCAGGACATCCCTCACCCCCGGCCCCTCTCCCAGAGGGAGAGGGGAGCTATTCACAACTCGCCCATCACCCGGCCAGCGAAGCCGAAGACGCGGCGCTCGCCAGCCAGTTCCACCAGTTCCACCTCGCGGCTCTGGCCAGGCTCGAAGCGCACGGCGGTGCCTGCCGGAATGTTCAGGCGCATGCCACGGGCGCTCGCACGGTCGAAGGCCAGCGCATCGTTGGTTTCGAAGAAGTGGTAGTGCGAGCCGACCTGGATCGGGCGGTCGCCGGTGTTGGCCACCGAAAGGCTCAGGGTGCGGCGGCCGGCATTGAGCTCGATCTCGCCGTCCTGGATCTGGTATTCGCCGGGGATCATCGTGTCACTCCAGGATCAGTTGCATGAAGGTGAGGTCCAGCCAGCGGCCGAATTTGCGGCCCACCTGGGGCATTTGCCCGGTGGTGACGAAGCCGAGGCGCTGGTGCAGGCGGATGGAGGCGGCGTTCTCGCTCTCGATGGCGGCGACCATCACGTGCAGGCCGGCCTGGCGGGCGCGCTCGATCAGCGCCTGCATCAGCGCGGGGCCGAGCCCCTGGCCGCGCTGGTCGCTGCGCACGTAGACCGAATGTTCCACGGTGTGGCGGAAGCCCTCGATGGTGCGCCAGGTGCCATAGCTGGCGTAGCCGAGCACATCGCCTGCCGCGTTCACCGCTACCAGCACCGGGAAGCCGGCGGCTGCGCGATCGGCCAGCCACGCACGGCGGTTGGCCAGGTCCACCAGGGTTTCGTTCCAGATCGCCGTGGTGTTCTCCACGGCGTCGTTGTAGATGGCGAGGATGCCGGGTAGCTCGGCTTCGGCAGCATCACGAATGACGTAGGACATGGCAGGACTCAGGCAATGGGCTGGTGGACGGTGACCAGCTTGGTCCCGTCCGGGAAAGTGGCTTCGATCTGGATCTCCGGAATCATCTCCGGTACCCCTTCCATCACCTGACTGCGAGTCAGCAGCGTAGTGCCGAAGTGCATCAGCTCGGCCACGGTCTGGCCGTCGCGGGCGCCTTCCAGCAGGGCGGCGGAGATGAACGCCATGGCTTCCGGGTAGTTGAGCTTCAAGCCACGGGCGAGGCGGCGCTCGGCTACCAGGCCGGCAGTGAAGATCAGCAGTTTGTCTTTCTCTCTTGGGGTGAGGTCCATCAGGTACTCCAGATTCTCGGAGGCTTGGCTTCGCGGCCAAGCAAGGCAGGGCGCAACAGGCGCCAGAGGTCGATCAGCCAGGCGCGGGCGTGCAGCGCCTCGCAGGCGAGGCAGCGGGCCACCAGCAGGCCGGGCAATTGAGTCAGGTCGCCGCGTCCGGCGCAGGGCAGTTCGCGGCAGCGTTCGAGCAGGTCAGCGTCGATTTCGCCGGTGACGATCAGGGTGGCGAATACCGGGTGGCCAGCGAGGCCGATGGGCGAATCGAGCAGGCCGTCACTGCCTTCGATGCGCTGGCGTTCGTGCCAGATCAAGGTGCCGTTGCGACGAATATCCAGGTGAGCCTGGAAGTGGCCTTCGGCAAAACGCTCGCCGGCGGCGGGGCGGCCGAGGGCGGCCATGTCCCAATAGAACAGCCGGGCGCCGTCGGCCAGCTCGATGCGGGTGGTCAGCTCGGCGTGCGCACCGGAGTAGACGATGGTTTCCTGCGGCAGCCATTCCAGCGTGGCGCCGGCCTCGATGCTGAGCTCGACATTCTGGAAGGCCGGGCTGGCGGCGCGGTACCACTTGGCCGCGCCGGGGCTGGTGAGCTGCGCCCAGGCGCCTTCGCCGACGCGGGCGGACAGGTCGAGACGGTCGCCACCGGCAATGCCGCCGGGCGGGTGGACGATGATGTGTTGGCACACCTCGGGGCCCTCGGCGTGCAGGTGTTTTTGTACCCGCAACGGGCCCTTGTGGCGGCGCTGCACGGGGCGCGTGGTGGCGCCATCGAGGGCATAGGCCAGCTCCAGCTCGGCGTGCCAGCTGGGGGTGAAAAGGGCAGGGTTGGCAAGTGCGTTCATGGCGTCGTTCGTCGTGCTTTCGTCAGATGGTCACCAGGCCGCGCACGCCTTCGGTGTCCATGTTTTCGCCGCGTCCCTGCTGGATGATTTCGCCCCGGCTCATCACCAGGTACTGATCGGCCAGTTCGGCGGCGAAATCGTAGAACTGCTCCACCAGCAGGATGGCCATGTCACCACGTTCGGCAAGCTTCCTGATCACCGCGCCGATCTCCTTGATCACTGAGGGCTGGATGCCTTCGGTGGGCTCGTCGAGGATCAGCAGGCGTGGCTGGCTGGCCAGGGCGCGGCCGATGGCAAGCTGTTGCTGCTGGCCACCGGAAAGATCGCCACCACGACGATGCTTCATCTCCCGCAGTACGGGGAAGAGTTCATAGATGGATTCCGGCACCGCCTTGGCGTCTTTCGCGCTGAAGCGTGACAGCCCCATCAGCAGGTTTTCTTCCACCGTCAGGCGCGGAAAGATTTCGCGACCCTGGGGCACGTAGGCGATGCCCGCGTGCACCCGCTGGTGCGGCTTGAAACCGGTGATGGCGCGACCTTCCCAGTTCACCACGCCTTCCTTCGCCGGGATCAGCCCCATCAGGCATTTGAGCAGAGTGGTCTTGCCCACGCCGTTGCGCCCGAGCAGGCAGGTGACCTCGCCGATCTTCACGTCGAACGACAGGCCGCGAAGAATGTGGCTGCCGCCGTAGTACTGGTGGAGCTTGTCGACTTGTAGCATCTGTTCGTTCCCCTTTGGATGGCGCTCATCCGTAGGTTGGCGCGCTCCCTTGCGTTCATCGGTCCTCCGTTGCCGATCCTTCGGACCGGTTGTTGGGCTTCGCTTCGCTCTGCACCAACCTACGGAGTGTTTGTCCTTCGACCGGGTCAGCGGCCTAGATAGACCTCGATCACCTGTTCGTTGGCCTGGACGTCGGCCAGTGAGCCTTCGGCCAGGACGTGGCCCTGGTGCAGCACAGTGACGTGGTCGGCGATGCTGCCGACGAAGCCCATGTCGTGCTCGACCACCATCAGCGAATGCTGGCCGGCGAGGCCTTTGAACAGTTCGGCGGTGAATTCGGTTTCGGCGTCGGTCATGCCGGCCACCGGTTCGTCGAGCAACAGCAGTTGCGGGTCCTGCATCAACAGCATGCCGATTTCGAGGAACTGCTTCTGGCCGTGGGAGAGAAGGCCTGCCGGGCGATTGCGCGAGGCCTCCAGGCGGATCACGGCGAGCACCTCGTCGATGCGGTCCTTCTGTTCGCCGCTGAGCTTCGCCCGCAGGCTGGCCCAGACGGATTTGTCGGTCTTCTGTGCCAGTTCCAGGTTCTCGAACACCGAGAGCGCTTCGAACACTGTGGGTTTCTGGAATTTGCGGCCGATGCCGGCCTGGGCGATTTCCACTTCGCTCATGCGGGTGAGGTCGAAGGTCTCGCCGAACCAGGCCTTGCCGGTGTCGGGGCGGGTCTTGCCGGTGATCACGTCCATCAGTGTGGTCTTGCCCGCGCCGTTGGGGCCGATGATGCAACGCAGCTCGCCCACGCCGATGTAGAGGTTGAGATCGCGCAGGGCCTTGAAGCCGTCGAAGCTGACGCTGATGTCTTCCAGGGTGAGGATGGTGCCGTGGCGCACGTCCAGCCCGGGGCCGGCGCGATGGCCGACGCCAAGGGAGTCGCGGCCGCTGCCGGCATCGCAGTTGGGGTCGAAGGCGGGTTCGAGCATGAATTCGGGAACCGGCGTCGCACGCATCATTTCTCTCCCTTTCGAACGAGGCCGATCACGCCCTTGGGCAGGTACAGCGTGACCAGGATGAACAGGGCGCCGAGGAAGAACAGCCAGTACTCCGGGAAGGCCACGGTGAACCAACTCTTCATGCCGTTGACCAGGCCCGCACCCAGCAGCGGGCCGACCAACGAACCGCGACCGCCGAGGGCGACCCACACGGCCGCTTCGATGGAGTTGGTGGGCGACATCTCGCTGGGGTTGATGATCCCCACCTGGGGTACGTAGAGCGCGCCGGCCAGGCCGCAGAGCACGGCGGATAGTACCCAGATGAACAGCTTGTAGCCGCGCGGGTCGTAGCCGCAGAACATCAGGCGGTTCTCCGCGTCGCGCAGGGCGGTGAGCACGCGGCCGAACTTGCTTCGAGCCAAGCGCCAGCCGAGTAGCAGACTGCCCGCCAGCAGCGCCACCGTGGCCAGGAACAGCACGGCGCGGGTGCCCGGTGCAGTGATGTCGAAACCGAGGATGCGCTTGAAGTCGGTGAAGCCGTTGTTGCCGCCGAAGCCGGTCTCGTTGCGGAAGAACAGCAGCATCCCGGCGAAGGTCAGCGCTTGGGTCATGATCGAGAAGTACACGCCCTTGATCCGCGAGCGGAAGGCGAAGAAGCCGAACGCCAGGGCCAGCAGGCCGGGCGCCAGCACCACCAGGCACAGGGCCCAGAGGAAATGCTGGGTGCCGGCCCAGTACCAGGGCAGCTCGCTCCAGGCGAGGAAGCTCATGAAGGCCGGCAGCCCATCGCCTGCCGCTTCGCGCATCAGGTACATGCCCATGGCGTAGCCGCCGAGGGCGAAGAACAGCCCGTGGCCGAGGGACAGCAGACCCGCGTAGCCCCAGACCAGGTCCAGGGCGAGGGCGACGATGGCGTAGCAGAGGATCTTGCCCACCAGGGTCAGGGTGTACGCCGAGATCTGCAGCGGGTGGTCCGCCGGTAGCAGGTGCAGCAGTGGCATGGCCAGTAGCAGGGCCAGCACGACCCCGCCGATGGTCAGCGAGGTGCGCGGACCGAGGGTGGCCGTGGCGCGGGCGAGCAGGGTCTGGTTGAGGGGTTGAGTCATCAGTCGATCACCCGTCCTTTCAGGGCGAAGAGACCCTGGGGCCGCTTCTGGATGAAGAGAATGATCAGCGCGAGGATCAGGATCTTGCCCAGCACGGCGCCGATCTGCGGTTCGAGGATCTTGTTCGCCACGCCGAGGCCGAAGGCGGCCATGACGCTGCCGGCGAGCTGGCCGACGCCGCCCAGTACCACCACCAGGAAGGAGTCGATGATGTAGCCCTGGCCGAGGTCGGGGCCGACGTTGCCGATCTGCGACAGGGCGACGCCACCGAGGCCGGCGATACCGGAACCGAGGCCGAAGGCGAGCATGTCCACGCGGCCGGTGGGCACGCCGCAGCAGGCGGCCATATTGCGGTTCTGGGTGACGGCGCGGACGTTGAGGCCCAGGCGGGTCTTGTTCAGCAGCAGCCAGGTCAGGGCGACCACGAACAGGGAGAAGCCGATGATCACGATGCGGTTATACGGCAACACCAGGTTGGGCAGCACCTGCACGCCGCCGGACAGCCAGGCAGGGTTGGCCACTTCGACGTTCTGCGCGCCGAAGATCACCCGAACCAGCTGGATCAGGATCAGGCTGATGCCCCAGGTGGCGAGCAGGGTTTCCAGCGGGCGGCCGTAGAGGTGGCGGATCACCGTGCGTTCCAGCGCCATACCGATCAGCGCGGTGACCAGGAAGGCCACCGGCAGTGCTACCAACGGGTAAAGGGCGAGCATCTCCGGGGCCAGGCGCTGGAAGCCGAGCTGCACCATGTAGGTGGTGTAGGCGCCGAGCATCAGCATCTCGCCGTGGGCCATGTTGATCACCCCGAGCAGGCCGAAGGTGATGGCCAGACCGAGGGCCGCAAGCAGCAGGATGGAGCCGAGGGACAGGCCGCTGAAGGCCTGGCCGAGCAACTCGCCCACCAGCAGGCGACGCTTGACCTGTGCCAGGCTGGTTTCGGCGGCGGTGCGCACTGCTGTGTCGGTTTCCACACTCGGGTCGAGCAGGGCTTCGAGGCGGGTGCGGGCCAGCGGATCGCCGGTTTCACCAAGCAGGCGCACGGCATTGAGGCGGATGGCAGGGTCGGGGTCCACCAGTTGCAGATTGGCCAAGGCGAGGCTGATGGCATCGCGTACGCCCGCGTCTTCCTCGGCCACCATGCGCTGGTTGAGCAACGGCAGTTGCGCGGGTTTGGCGCTCTTCTGCAGTTGCCGGGCGGCTTCCAGGCGCGCGGCGGAGTTACTGGCGAGCAGCTGGTGGCTGGCCTGGGCGGTGATCAGCAGGCCGCGCAGGCGGTTGTTCAGGCGCAGTTTCTTTGGCGTGCTGGCGGGGGAGGCTTCTGCCTCGGCGGCGATGAAGGCGCCGTCCTGCTCGATGTAGGCGAGCTTGCTATCGACGGCGAAGCGGCCTTGCTGCAGGGCGTCCAGCAGTGGTTGGCGCGCGGAGTCGGGCTCGGTGGCCCAGTGTTCCAGCAGCTTCGCTTGCTGCGCCGGGTTGGCGGCGGCGAAGTCGTTGGCGTCGCCGGCCAGGGCTTCGAGGGGGACCAGCAGGGCCAGGGCGAGGAGGATTTGGGATAGGGCTTTGGGCATTGGGTGGTCCTGGTTGATGGGCCAGGCTCTGTGCCAGCGGACACAGCCCTCACCCCTAGCCCCTCTCCCGGAGGGAGAGGGGAACCGTCCGGTGTCTCGGGGAACGCTCGGTGCCCGGCAGCGCGTCACCCCTCTCCCCTGGGAGAGGGGCCGGGGGTGAGGGACGCCATGCCGAGCTCGGATTCCCCGGACAGCCTCATTCAGCTCAGTTCGTCTTCACCGCGTAATCCGGCTTCTTGTCGTTGCCAGGAATGAAGGGGCTCCACGGCTGGGCGCGCAGCGGACCCTCGGTCTGCCAGACCACCGAGAACTGACCGTCCTCCTGGATCTCGCCGATCATCACCGGCTTGTGCAGGTGGTGGTTGGTCTTGTCCATGGTCAGGGTGTAGCCGGACGGCGCGGCGAAGGACTGGCCGGCCAGGGCTTCGCGGACCTTGTTCACATCGGTGGTGCCGGCTTTCTCCACGGCCTGGGCCCACATGTGGATGCCGACGTAAGTGGCTTCCATCGGGTCGTTGGTCACCGCGGTCTGGTAGTTGGGCAGGTTCTTGGCCTTGGCGTAGGCCTTCCACTGCTCGACGAACGTGCCGTTGACCGGGTTATCCACGGATTCGAAGTAGTTCCAGGCGGCCAGGTGACCCACCAGCGGCTTGGTGTCGATGCCGCGCAGTTCTTCCTCGCCTACCGAGAAGGCCACGACTGGTACGTCGGTGGCTTCCAGGCCCTGGTTGGCCAGTTCCTTGTAGAAGGGCACGTTGGAGTCGCCGTTGACGGTGGAGATCACTGCGGTCTTGCCGCCGGCGGAGAACTTCTTGATGTTGGCGACGATGGTCTGGTAATCGCTGTGGCCGAAGGGGGTGTAGACCTCTTCGATATCCTTGTCCGCCACGCCTTTGCTGTGCAGGAAGCTGCGCAGGATCTTGTTGGTGGTGCGCGGATAGACGTAGTCGGTGCCCAGCAGGAAGAAGCGCTTGGCGCTGCCGCCGTCTTCGCTCATCAGGTATTCCACCGCCGGGATGGCCTGCTGGTTCGGCGCGGCGCCGGTGTAGAAGACGTTGGGGGAGAGTTCTTCACCCTCGTACTGCACCGGGTAGAAGAGCAGGCCGTTCAGCTCCTCGAAGACCGGCAGCACGGACTTGCGGGATACCGAGGTCCAGCAACCGAAGACCACGTCCACCTTGTCCTTGGTCAGCAGTTGGCGGGCCTTCTCGGCGAACAGCGGCCAGTTGGACGCCGGGTCCACCACCACCGGTTCGAGCTGCTTGCCGTTCACGCCGCCCTTGGCGTTGATCTCGTCGATGGTCATCAGCGCCATGTCTTTCAGCGAGGTCTCGGAGATCGCCATGGTGCCGGAGAGGGAGTGCAGGATGCCGACCTTGATGGTCTCGGCTGCCTGGATGGTCCAGGACATGCCCATGGCGGCGATGGATGCGGAAAGGGTGAACGCCTTGATCAGGCTGCGACGTTGCATGGGTCGATCTCCGTTCTTATCCAAGTTTTGAAATGACTGCGTTGTTCTGCGTTCTTGTCCGGGCAGTTTTCAAAGGGGCTTCCTCGTCACCCTTGGACTGGCTGCGGTCTTTGCCGAGCGCTGTGCAACATGTGCAGGGTGATCTTGCGTACTTCGGCCTTGCTGGTTTCGATGTGGGTCTCAGCAATTGCTGTGCCTCTTCGCATCGAGGCTCGGCAATCGCCAGGAGAATGACGCCGTGTTCGGCGTGGATGGGATCGATGCGGGGCGCTTGGGAACGGGTGATGCAGAGCTTTTCGCTGACTTCAGGGCGGCTGTGCGCCCTCGCGCGATTGCCTGCGGAATCCAGCCATTGGCAATGGAAATCCGTGTCCAGGCGCGATAGCCCGGGGGCCGCCTCTCAGGTGGGGCTGCACCAACCCGGTGCGCCTGGGTCGTTGCAGTGCTGTGGGTTGCTCATCGGTGGGGCGCGCGCAGTGGCGCCGTATTGCGTCGAGCCCAGGGGCCGGGCATCTCGATGCGATGGGTATCGCTCCGCTCGCGGAACGACGCTCGCCCCATCCTGCGAATTACGGCACCAGGTAGTTCTTCACGCCGGTGAAGATGATTTGCGCGGCCAGAGCGCAGACGAACAGGCCCATCAGGCGGCTGACGATTTGCAGGCCCTGGTCGCCAAGGATGCGTTCGATGCGGTCGGAGAGGTAGAGGATGGCGCCCACGGTGGCGGCGGCGATGGCGATGGCGATAAGGGCAGTGAGCTTGTCCGCCCACTGCACGTGTCCGGCGCCCATGACCAGCATGGCGCCGATGGTGCCGGGGCCGACGGTCAGCGGGATGGTCAGCGGCACGATGGTGACGTCCTGCTGCACGTTGTCCGCCTGTACCGCCGGTTTGCCCTGAGCCATGCCCAGGGCGGAGATGAACAGCACGGTGCCGGCGCCGATGCGGAAGGCGTCGATGGTGATGCCGAAGACATTGAAGATCGCCTGGCCGAACAGGTAGAGCAGGGCACTGGCGATCAAGGTGCCCAGGGCGACTTTCCAGGCGAGCTTCTTGCGCTCCTTTACCGTGTAGCCACGGGTCAGGCTGATGAAGCAGGAGAGCACGAAGAAGGGGCTATAGAGCACCAGCATCTTCAGGTACAGGCTGGAAAGGCTTTCGAGCATTGGGGGCATCCGTTCGTGACTGCGAGGGCCGCTGATGAGTGTAGAGGCTGCCCTGCCATTGGGCGCACAACTATAACCGCGCCAAGGTCGTCGGCTAACCTGATTCAACCGGGTTGTTTCGTCGCGCAGGGAGCCGTTGATGGCGCACATGAGCTTCACTCCCAACCTGCAACGCCACCTCGACGTCCCTGAACTGGACGTCGCGGCGGCCACTGTGGCCGAGGCGCTGGAAGCCGCCTTCGTCGCCAATCCGCGCCTGCGCAGCTACCTGCTGGATGACCAGGGTCGCCTGCGCCGTCATGTGGCGATCTTCGTCGACGCCCAGCAAGTCAGCGACCGTCGCCGCCTCACCGATTCGGTGGGGCCGGCCAGCGACATCTTCGTTGTCCAGGCGCTGTCCGGCGGTTGAGCCGGCACAAGGAGAATCACCATGAGCCGATGCATCCATGTAGCAACCCGCAAAGGGTTGCTGCGTTTCGAGCCTGAGGGCGACGGCTGGCGCCTGGCACGCCAGGATTTTCTTGGCGAACCCGTGAGCATGCTGCTGGCCGATCCGCGTGACGGGCACCTCTATGCCGCCCTGAACCTGGGCCATTTCGGCCCCAAGCTGTGGCGCTCGGCGGACGCCGGGCAGAACTGGACGGAAGTAGCCGCTCCGGCCTTCGCCCCGGCTGCGGAGGGCAAGGAGGGGCCTTCGGTGGAGATGATCTGGTGCCTGGAGCCGGGAGGCGCCGACCAGCCCGGCGTGCTCTGGGCCGGCACCATTCCCGGCGGCCTGTTCAAGTCCCGAGACCGGGGCAGTTCCTGGGAACTGGTGGACAGCCTCTGGCAGCGCCCGGAGCGGGCCAACTGGTTCGGCGGCGGTTATGACCAGCCGGGCATCCACTCCATCTGCGTCGACCCGCGCAACAGCCGGCACCTGACCCTGGCGGTGTCCTGCGGCGGCATCTGGCACAGCGAGGATGAAGGCGCCAGTTGGAGCCACCGAACCCGTGGCATGCGCGCCGCCTACATGCCGCCGGAACGCGCCGAAGACCCGGACATCCAGGACCCGCACCGCATGGTGGCCTGCCCGGCAGCCCCGGAGCGACTCTGGGTGCAGCATCACAGCGGCATTTTCGTCAGTTCCGATCGTGGCTTGAACTGGCGGGAGATCGATCAGGCCGGTCCCTCTACCTTCGGCTTCGCGGTGGCGGTGCATCCGTCCGACCCGGACTGTGCCTGGTTCGTGCCGGCGGTGAAGGATGAATGCCGCGTGCCCGCCGATCAGCGCCTGCGGGTCACCCGAACCCGCGATGGTGGCAAGCGTTTCGATGTCCTGGAGCAGGGGCTGCCGCAGCAGCTCTGCTACGACCTGGTGTATCGCCACGGGTTGGACGTGGATGGCAGCGGGCAGTGTCTGGCAATGGGCTCCACCACAGGGCATCTGTGGATATCCGAGGACCAGGGGGACAGCTGGAAGCTGGTGGCGGGGCATTTGCCGCCGATTTTTGCGGTGAGGTGGGGGTAGCGGCGCCAGCCAGCAGGCTGGTTGTGGGGGCGAATTTATTCGCTATGGGCGGCGAAGCTGCCCCTCGCAAGATTTGAAGGGCGAACCTGCGGTTCGCATAGCGATTGAAATCGTCCCCACAGGGTGGGCTTCAGCCCACCATCAAGGCTGGGGAACCGTCAGCTATGCATCGCGTGGCGGTCGCGCATTTCCTTCTCGGCCACCCAGTACTCGATCAGCTCGCGCAGTTGCGAGAGCTCCACCGGCTTGGCCATGTGGCCGTCCATGCCGGCGAGGCGGGCGCGTTCCTTGTGCTCGCTGAGGATGTGGGCGGTCAGGGCGACTACCGGGGTGCGCGGGCGCTGCTCCAGGTTTTCCCAATTGCGCAGCATCTCGGTGGCGGTGAAGCCGTCCAGCACCGGCATTTCGCAATCCATCAGCACCAGGTCGTAGTGCTGGTTCTTCATCGCGCTCAGGGCTTCCTCGCCGTTGCTGGCAGTATCCGGCTCGAGGTTGAGCTTGCTCAGCATGCCGCGGATGACCTTGGTGGAAATGCTGTTGTCCTCGGCCACCAGGATGCGGAAGTCGGTGGGTACGTGCAGTGGTTCGCTAACCTGCGAGCCCGGCAGGGAGATGGCGCCGCCGTCCTTGCGCTGGTTGAGCTCGTCCGCCAGCGTGGTCTTCAGCGTGTAGCCCGCCACCGGCTTGGCGAGGATGCGCTTGATGCCGGCGTTGCGCGCGATGATCTTGCTCGGCGCGTTGCTGATGCCGGTGAGCATGATGATCAGGATGTCGTGGTTGAGGCTCGGGTCTTCCTTGATCTTGGCCGCGAGTTGCATGCCGGTCATGCCGGGCATGTCCTGGTCCAGCAGGACCACGTCGAAGTACTCGCGCAGGTGCGCCTTGGTGCGCAGCAGGGCCAGGGCTTCCTTGCCGGACGGCACGGCGCTGACCTGCAGGCCCCAGGCGCTGCACTGCTGTACCAGCACCTTGCGGCAGGTGTCGTTGTCGTCTACCACCAGCAGGCGGGCGCCCTCCAGCGGGCTGTCGAGGTCGGCGGTGGGGCGTATGAGGTGCTGGGCGTCCAATGGCAGGGTCAGCCAGAGCGTGCTGCCTTGCCCTGCGCCGCTCTGGATGCCGAATTCGCCGTTCATCAGGCGTACCAGTTGGCGAGCGATGACCAGACCCAGGCGGCCGCCGAGCTTGGAGGTGGCGAGGAAGTCGCTGCTCTGCAGTTCTGCGTTGAGCAGCGCCTCGCGTTCGCTGGCGTCCAGGGGCCGGCCGCTGTCTTGCACGGCGATGCGCAGGCGCGGCTGGGGGGTGCTGTTGTCCAGGGCCACCACCAGGAGGATTTCACCTTCGTCGGTCTGCTTGAAGGCGTTGTCCAGCAGGCTGAGGAGGATCTGCCGCAGGCGGGTGGGGTCGCCGCTGACGACGCGGGGAACCTGGGGCTGCATGAAGCTGATGAGCTCGACCCGCTGCTGCTCGGCCTTGGCGCGGAAGATGTCGAGGCAGTCGTCGATCAGGGCGTTGAGGTCGAACTGCACGTCGTCCAGCTCGATCTGGCCGGATTCGAGCTTGGAGATATCGAGGATCTCGTTGATCAGGGTGAGCAGTTCGTTGCCGGAGCTGTGGATGGTCTGTACGTAGTCGCGCTGCTTGGCCGACAGTGGGGTGCCCAGGAGCAGCTCGGTCATGCCCAGCACGCCGTTCATCGGGGTGCGGATTTCGTGACTGATCTTGGCGAGGAACTCACCCTTGGCCTTGAGTTCGGCGGAACTGGCTGCCAGGGCGCGGCTGGCGCTGAACGCTTCGTGCTGGAGGCGTCGCTGGCGTTCGCTCAGGGCCATGCTGAGGAACACGCCGCTGATGGTGGAAATCACCAGCAGGGCGTAGGCCAGCCAGTCGGACTGCATGTGCCAGTAACCGAACAGGGCCGGCAGGGCGCCGAGGATGGCGATGCAGAACACGCCCAGGGCCAGGCTGAACAACCGCGCCGGACGATAGCCATGGCGCCAGTGGACGATGGCGAGGGCGAACATGCTGAGGCTGGCGATGGCGGCCAGTACGTAGACCAACTGGTTGAACTGCAACTCGGTGATGATCAGCAGCAGGGCGGCGGTCAGGCCGATCATCACGATCTCGCCCAGCAGCAGGCCGGTGAGCGGCGTGCTCGGGCAGACCTTGTGGAAGAAGCTGACGGTGAAGGCCAGGGCGCAGACCATGGCGGTCAGCATGGCCAGGTTGGCGATCTGCGGCTGCGCGCTCTGCCAGTCGCCCAGCCAGGGAGAACTGATGCCCAGCAGGCTGATGCCTGTGACCATCAGGCTGCTCTGTGCGGCGGCGAGCCAGAGGCTGACGGCGGCGCGTGAGTACGCGTAGCGCACCAGGTTGTAGTAGATCAGCATGCCGAGGCCGCCGAGCAGCAGGCCGAAGAGCAGCGGACGGGTGTCGTCGGCGGCCATCAGGGCAGCGGACTGCAGCGTCACGGTGGGGCGCAGGGCGTGTTCCGAGGCCATGCGCAGGTAGAGGTCGAGGGGCTCCTGCTGGACGGGCAGGGGCAAAAGGAAATCGCGGCTGGGCAGCGGGCGTTCGCTGAAGGGCAGGCGGCTGCCGGTGCGGGTATGGGCTACCAGTTCGTCGCCCTTGAGGACGTAGAGGTCGAGGTAGGCCAGGTAGGGGGCGAAGACCCGCAGCAATTGCTCGTGCTGGCTGGGCGGAAGCTGGTAGTGCAGCCACAGGGCGCTGTTGCCGCCGGGGGTGTAGAGCTGGTCGAGGTCGATCGGGGTGAACTGGGAAAGGGCTTGCTGGGTGCGGATCTCCTGCAACTGCAGGTTGGCACTGGGATCGAGCAGCATGCTCCATTGCCGCTGCTCTACCGCCTGGGCGGGCAGCAGATAAATCAGGGCCAGCATCAGACTGGCGATCAATCCTGTGGCAATCCTGAGCCGGGGCACGGTCGAGGTCCCTTCGTGGGTGAGTGGCCGGATTATAGACAAGGCCTTCTCGGGCGGAATATGACCAAGGCGGCCAGCGGGCCGCCTTGGTGAGCACTATTTATTGACTTCTTACCCTTCGCCGCGTTCCCGGGCAATGGCCCGGTAGCCGATGTCCTTGCGGTAGAAGCAGCCGTTCCAGCGAATCTTCTCCGCCAGGCGATAGGCCTGCTGCTGCGCGTCGGACACGCTGGCGCCGATGGCCGTGGCGCAGAGCACGCGGCCGCCGGCGGTGACGATGTTGCCGTCCTTCTGTGCGGTGCCGGCGTGGAACACCTTGCCGTCCAGGGCTGCGGCGTCGGCCAGGCCCTCGATCACGTCACCCTTGGCGTAGTCGCCCGGGTAGCCGCCGGCAGCCAGCACCACGCCTACGGTGGGGCGCGGGTCCCAGGTGGCTTCGACCTTGTCCAGGGCCTTGGCCAGGGCGGCCTCGACCAGCAGGACCAGGGAGCTTTCCAGGCGCACCATGATCGGCTGGGTTTCCGGGTCACCGAAGCGGCAGTTGAACTCGATGACCTTGGGTGCGCCGCTCTTGTCGATCATCAGGCCGGCGTAGAGGAAGCCGGTGTAGACGTTGCCTTCCTCGGCCATGCCGCGCACGGTCGGGTAGATCACTTCGTCCATCACACGCTGATGCACGTCGGCGGTGACTACCGGAGCGGGGGAGTAGGCGCCCATGCCGCCGGTGTTCGGGCCGGTATCGCCGTCGCCGACGCGCTTGTGGTCCTGGCTGGTGGCCATGGGCAGCACGTTCTGGCCGTCGACCATGACGATGAAGCTGGCTTCTTCGCCATCGAGGAACTCCTCGATCACCACACGGGAACCGGCGTCACCGAAAGCGTTGCCGGCGAGCATGTCGCGCACGGCGTCTTCGGCCTCGGCCAGGGTCATGGCGACGATCACGCCCTTGCCCGCCGCCAGGCCGTCGGCCTTGATCACGATGGGGGCGCCTTTCTCGCGCAGGTAGGCCAGTGCAGGCTCAACCTCGGTGAAGTTCTGGTAGTCGGCGGTGGGGATCTTGTGACGCGCCAGGAAGTCCTTGGTGAAGGCCTTGGAGCCTTCCAGCTGGGCGGCGCCGGCGGTGGGGCCGAAGATGGCCAGGCCGCGGCTGCGGAACAGGTCGACCACACCTTTCACCAGCGGCGCTTCCGGGCCGACGATGGTGAGCTGGACGTTCTTCTCGGCGAAATCGGCCAGTTGCTCCAGGGCCAGTACGTCGATGGCGACGTTCTCGCATTTGGCTTCAGTCGCGGTGCCGGCGTTGCCCGGAGCGACGAAGACCTTCGCAACGCGCGGGTCCTGGGCCACTTTCCAGGCCAGGGCATGTTCACGACCGCCGCTGCCGATGATGAGTACGTTCATTGAATTCTCCTTCAGGAGGCGGGCCTGCGGCCCGTTTGGTGGATAAGAAAAGCGTTATCCACCCTACGAAAGCTACGAATCTTCTACGACGGACTTCAGGGGGCGCGATGGAGCGGGTAGATGCAAGGCGTCCGGTCCTTCACCAAGCGGAGTTGCCTTCTGGCAATGAGCATTGGAGAAGGGCCGGACAACACAGCAGATGCCTGCTTCAGTGCGTCCCTGCCACTCAGTGGCGGAAGTGGCGCATACCGGTGAACACCATCGCGATGCCGGCTTCGTCGGCGGCAGCGATGACTTCATTGTCACGCATGGAACCGCCCGGCTGGATCACGGCGGTGATGCCGGCCTTGGCCGCGTTGTCGATGCCGTCGCGGAAGGGGAAGAAGGCGTCGGAAGCCATGACCGCCCCTTTCACTTCCAGACCGGCATGCTCGGCCTTGATGGCGGCGATGCGGGCGGAGTTCACGCGGCTCATCTGGCCGGCGCCGACACCGACGGTCTGGCGGTTCTTGGCGTAGACGATGGCGTTGGATTTGACGAACTTGGCCACTTTCCAGGCGAAGATCAGGTCGTGGATTTCCTGCTCGCTCGGGGCGCGCTGGGTCACGATCTTCAGGTCTTCAGCCTTGATCATGCCGATGTCGCGGCTCTGTACCAGCAGGCCGCCGTTGACGCGCTTGAAGTCCCAGCCAGCAGCACGTTCAGCCGACCATTCGCCGCATTCCAGCAGGCGGACGTTGGCTTTGGCGGCGACCACTTCACGGGCGGCAGCGGAGATTTTCGGGGCGATGATCACTTCGACGAACTGGCGCTCGACGATGGCCTTGGCGGTTTCACCGTCCAGCTCGCGGTTGAAGGCGATGATGCCGCCGAAAGCGGATTCGGTGTCGGTGGCGTAGGCCAGGTCGTAGGCCTTGCGGATGCCGCCTTCGTTCTCCGGTACCACAGCCACGCCGCAGGGGTTGGCGTGCTTGACGATGACGCAGGCCGGCTTGAGGAAGCTCTTCACGCATTCCAGCGCGGCGTCGGTGTCGGCCACGTTGTTGAAGGAGAGTTCCTTGCCCTGCAGCTGAACTGCGGTGGAAACGCTGGCTTCGCCTTTCTTCGCTTCCACGTAGAACGCGGCGCTCTGGTGCGGGTTCTCGCCGTAGCGCATCTCCTGGGCCTTGATGAACTGGCTGTTGAAGGTGCGCGGGAAGGCACCACGGCCTTCGGTGGACAGGGTGTCGCGAGCCTGGTCGATGGTGCCCAGGTAGTTGGCGATCATGCCGTCGTAGGCGGAGGTGTGCTCGAACGCCTTGAGGGCCAGGTCGAAACGCTGGGCGTAGGTCAGGCCGCCGGCCTTCAGGCCTTCGAGGACGCTGGCGTAGTCGCTGGCGTTGACCACGATGGCGACGTCCTTGTGGTTCTTCGCGGCGCTGCGAACCATGGTCGGGCCGCCGATATCGATGTTCTCGATGGCGGTGGGCAGGTCGCAATCAGGCTTGGCGACGGTGGCCTCGAAGGGGTAGAGGTTGACCGCGACCAGGTCGATCGGCTTGATGCCGTGCTGTTCCATTACCGCGCCGTCGAGGTCGCGACGACCGAGGATGCCACCGTGGATTTTCGGGTGCAGGGTCTTCACGCGGCCGTCCATCATTTCCGGGAAGCCGGTGTAGTCGGCGACTTCCACGGCGGCGATGGCGTTGTCCTTGAGCAGCTTGTAGGTGCCGCCGGTGGAAAGGATTTCCACGCCAAGGGCAGCCAGTTCACGGGCGAATTCGACGATGCCGGTCTTGTCGGAAACGCTGATCAGGGCGCGGCGTACGGGAAGGCGGGTGGTCTGGTCGGTCATTTCGGAACCATTCGAGTGGGAGAGGGTTAAGCGGTCAGGCCTGAAACTGAAAGCCGGAAGCGTGATCGTCGGGGGTTTTCCCGCTTCAGGCTTCCGGCTTCCAGCTCCCGCCCGTCAAAGCAGGTCGTATTGCTTGAGCTTCTTGCGCAGCGTGCCCCGGTTGAGGCCGAGCATTTCGGAAGCCTTGGTCTGGTTACCCTTGACGTAGTTCATCACGGTTTCCAGCAGCGGCGCTTCCACTTCGGAAAGCACCAGGTTGTACACGTCCGTGACGGCGGCGCCCTCAAGATGGGCGAAATAGTTGTGCAGTGCCTTCTCGACACTGCCGCGCAGGGTCTGGCCCTCTGCGGTCGGTGCCGTCAGGTGCTGTTTCAGGTTGGCGTTGTCGCTCACGGGTGTTGCCCCATCAAAAAAATTCTCGGTCATCGTCGTCATGCGGCCTTTTCCCCTTCGTTGTGACGCTCGGCGAAGAACTCCCGAACGTTGGCGCACTGCGCGTCCGTGGACTCCAAACGATTGAACTTGGCGCGAAACTCCCTGGCGCCGGGCAGGGTTGCCAGATACCAGCCGACATGCTTGCGAGCGATGCGAACGCCCATCTCGTCGCCATAGAAGGCGTGCAATGCGGCCAGATGCTCCAGCAGTATCCGTTCCACCTCGATCAAGCCCGGCGCCGGCAGAAGTTCACCGGTCGCCAGGTAATGCGCGATCTCGCGGAAAATCCAGGGTCGCCCCTGGGCCGCTCGACCAATCAGCAGGGCATCGGCGCCGGTGGCGTCGAGGACCTGTCTGGCTTTCTGTGGCGAATCGATATCGCCGTTGGCGAATACCGGAATGGACACCGCCTGCTTGATCGCTGCGATGGTGTCGTACTCGGCTTCGCCGGTGTACAGGTCGGCGCGGGTCCGGCCATGGACGGCCAGGGCCTGGATGCCAGCCTGTTCGGCGATCTTCGCCACATTGATGCCGTTCCTGTTCGATCGGTCCCAACCGGTACGGATCTTCAGGGTGACGGGCACGTCGACGGCCTTGACCACGGCGTGGAGGATGTCGGCCACCAGGGCTTCGTCCTTCATCAGCGCCGAGCCGGCGGCCTTGTTGCAGACCTTCTTCGCCGGGCAGCCCATGTTGATGTCGATGATCTGTGCACCGAGTTCGACATTGGCCCTGGCCGCTTCCGCCAGCATTTCCGGATCTCCACCGGCTATCTGGACGGAGCGGGGCTCCGGATCTCCCTCGTGGAGCAGGCGCAGCCGCGACTTGCGGCTGTTCCACAGGCGCACGTCACTGGTGACCATCTCCGATACCACCAGGCCGGCGCCGAGGCGGCGGCAAAGCTGACGGAACGGCTGGTCGGTCACACCCGCCATGGGGGCGAGGATCACCTGATTGGGCAAGGCATAAGGGCCAATGCTAACCGCCGACATGGGTCTTCCCTGTTTGGGGCCTGTGCTCTGTTGACTGCCAGGGTCAATACGGAAGCGGGCTGCGCCTGGTTTTGCCAGTGCTCGCCGACGTTCTGCAAGGAACCTGAGGGAGTTTGAAAAAGGGTGGGCATGATACCCGCTCTCGATGACTGGATAAAGGCTGTTTTGAACAAATTCTGAACAGCCCCATGCTTATCGCCGGGAGTTAGTGGTGGGCTGGAAGCGCCGGAATCCGGCGCTTTGGGCTTATTCCGGGGAGTGGAAGCTGAGGCTGTAGTTCACGGCCTTGGTACCCGGGTCGAGGATGTCCAGGCTGATGTGGATGGGGGTTTGCGGCGGCATTTCCGCCTGTCCGGCGAGCTCGCCGGAGAGGTATTCGCCGGGTTTGAAGCGGCGACTGGCCAGCAGTTGGCCATTGATGTCGGCGAAGCGCAGTTCCAGCAGCGGGAACGGCTGGGAGAATGCCGCGCGGTTGTAGAGGATGGCGTCGACCACCAGGGCGCCGGAGAACTCGGGGTGGCTGCGCACCACGAGGTTGCTGCTCTTGATCAGGTCGATGTCCACCTTGGAGGGCATCTGGCAGCCGATTTCCGGGCAGATCTGCTGGAACCAGGGGCGGTACTGGTCCTGTCGGGCCAGTTCATCGAAGTGGTACCAGACGTACTGGCCGGTCAGGGCCAGGGCAGCGCCCAGGTTCAGCAGCGTCCAGCCGATCCAGCGGCCCCAGGGACGCTTGTGTTCCTGCCAGTCCAGCTGCAGCGGCTCTTCGTTGAGCTCGAGCAGGCCGTCGTCGCGCAAGCCGGGCTCACTGCGCTGGGGTTGCGGGCGCGCCGGCTCGGCGGCCTGCGGTTCGTCCTGGTCGTTGTCGAAGTCGTCACGCAGGTCGTCGGGCTCGTCGTCGCGGGCCGAGCCCAGGCTGAAGTCCGGGCCCGGTTCGTCTTCCACCAGGTCCATGGACAGGCGCGGCTCGGTGCGTGGCGCAAGCGCGGGCTTGGGCGGTTCGGCCGGGGTGCGGCTGACCGGCTCGGCAACGGGTTCGGCGCGCAGTTCGAAGTCGGGCTCCGGTTCCGCGTCCGCATCGGCGGTCATGGGTGGCGTGCGTTCTTCGGTTTCCAGCAGGGCTTCGGCCCAGCCTTCATCCTGGCGCGGTTCCAGTTGCGCCTCATTGCGTGCCGGTGCGCCCGGGCCGAGCAGGTCTCGGGACAGGCGTTGCTCTTCCTGCTCCAGCTTGGCCAGTTCTTCGTCCAGGTCGAGGCTGTCGAGATCCAGGTCGTCGTGGATCCACAGGGTCTCGCCGCTGGCTGGTTGGGCCGGCGGCATGGCTTGCGGTGCAACCGGCTGCTTGAGCACGGTGGCGACACTGGGTACCGCGGCCGGTGCCTGGGGCGCCGGCTTGGGTGCCGGGGCTGGGGCAGTTGCGGCGGCGGGTGCCTTGGGTTTGGGAGATGCCGGAGCGGCCGCCGGGCCCTTGGCTGCCAACAGCTGCTGCGCCGCATTGAATACGTGCAGGCAGGCACCGCAGCGCACGGCGCCGTGGGCCACCGCCAGCTGGGCGCGGCTGACGCGGAAACTGGTCTGGCAATGCGGGCACTGGGTGACGAAGCTGTCGGTCATGCGGCGATCCGGTCGAAACGAAAGGCTATTTTACTCGATCTGCTGGATTTCAGCGGCGCACGCCACTGATGCGTACCCAGCCGTCCTTCTCCGCGGTGGGATCAAGGTCGAAGGCGCCAGCATAGGCGGCGCGCACTTCCTCGGCCTGCTCGGCGAGGATGCCGGACAGCGCCAGGCGTCCAGCGGGCGCCACCAGGCTGGTGATCTGCGGGGCCAGTGAAACCAGCGGGCCGGCGAGGATGTTCGCCACCACCACTTCGGCGGGTTTGGCAGGCAGGTCGGCGGGGAGGTAGACCGGGAAGCGTGCCGGGTCGATGCCGTTGCGCGAGGCGTTGTCACGGGAGGCTTCCAGGGCCTGCGGGTCGATATCGGTACCGACAGCCTGGCGCGCACCCAGCAGCAGCGCGGCAATGGCCAGGATGCCCGAGCCGCAGCCGAAATCCAGTACCTCGCATCCGTCCAGTTCCTGGCCGTCCAGCCATTCCAGGCAGAGGGCGGTGGTCGGGTGGGTGCCGGTGCCGAAGGCAAGGCCCGGGTCCAGCAGCAGGTTCACGGCGTCCGGCTCGGGCGCATCGTGCCAGCTCGGCACGATCCACAGACGGCGGCCGAAGCGCATGGGCTGGAAGTTGTCCATCCAGCTGCGTTCCCAGTCCTGGTCTTCGATGCGTTCGATCTGGTGCGTCGGCAGCGCGCCGCCGGTCAGCAGTTCCAGGTGTGCCACCAGGGCTGTTTCGTCGGTGTCGGCCTCGAACAGGGCGAGCAGGTGGGTGTGGGACCACAGCGGGGTGGTGCCCAGGTCCGGCTCGAAGATCGGCTGGTCTTCGGCATCCATGAAGGTTACCGAGACGGCGCCCACTTCCAGCAGGGCGTCCTCGTAGGTTTCGGCCTGTTCCGGGGTGATGGCGAGTCGAACTTGTAACCAGGGCATGGCGGGACCTCTTGAAAATTCAGCGTGCACATTCGGCAGGCGCGCAAGCTTACTTGAGCACAGGCCGGAAAAACACAAGGGCCGCCATGTGGCAGCCCCTGTGTCGTGGATCAGGCACTGGTGATCAGTGCTTGTCCATGCCGAGTTTCTTTTCCAGGTAGTGGATGTTGATCCCACCCTTGCAGAAACCCTTGTCGCGAGTGAGGTCGCGGTGCAGCGGGATGTTGGTCTTGATCCCGTCGACGACGATCTCGTCCAGCGCATTGCGCATGCGCGCCATGGCTTCGTCGCGGTCCTTGCCGTAGGTGATCAGCTTGCCGATCAGCGAGTCGTAGTTCGGCGGAACTGCGTAGCCGCTGTACAGGTGCGAATCGACGCGAACGCCGTTGCCGCCCGGTGCATGGAAGTAGTTCACCTTGCCGGGGCAGGGCATGAAGTTGTCCGGGTCTTCGGCGTTGATCCGGCATTCCAGCGCATGGCCACGGATGACCACGTCTTCCTGCTTGATCGACAGCTTGTTGCCGGCGGCGATGCTGAGCATTTCCTTGACGATGTCGATACCGGTGACCATTTCGGTAACCGGGTGCTCCACCTGCACGCGAGTGTTCATCTCGATGAAGTAGAAGCGGCCATTCTCGTAAAGGAATTCGAAGGTGCCGGCTCCACGGTAGCCGATCTCGATACAGGCCTGGACGCAGCGGTCCAGCACTTCGGCGCGGGCCTTCTCGTCGATATCCGGAGCAGGGGCTTCTTCCAGTACCTTCTGGTGACGACGCTGCAGGGAGCAGTCGCGGTCGCCCAGGTGGATGGCGTTACCCTGTCCGTCGGACAGTACCTGGACTTCGACGTGACGCGGGTTGGTGAGGAACTTCTCCAGGTAGACCATGGAGTTGCCGAACGCTGCACCGGCTTCGGTGCGGGTCAGCTTGGCCGACTTGATCAGCTCCTCTTCCTCGAAGACCACGCGCATGCCGCGACCACCACCGCCACCGGCGGCCTTGATGATCACCGGGTAACCCACTTCGCGGGCGATGGCCAGGGCGGTTTCCTCGTCCTCCGGCAGCGGGCCGTCGGAGCCCGGTACGGTCGGTACGCCGGAACGCTTCATGGCGTCCTTGGCGGAAACCTTGTCACCCATCAGGCGAATGGTGTCCGCTTTTGGGCCGATGAAGGCGAAGCCGGATTTCTCCACCTGTTCGGCGAAGTCGGCGTTCTCGGCCAGGAAGCCATAGCCCGGGTGGATCGCAGTCGCGCCGGTCAGTTCGGCGGCGCTGATGATCGCCGGGATGCTCAGGTAGGACTGGGCGGCCGAAGCCGGTCCGATGCAGACGGTCTCGTCGGCCAGGGACAGGTGCATCAGCTCACGGTCGGCCGTGGAGTGCACCGCCACCGTCTTGATGCCCAGCTCCTTGCAGGCGCGCAGGATGCGCAGGGCAATCTCGCCACGGTTGGCGATCAGGACTTTTTCCAACATCGCAGGCTCTCCGCGGTTCAGACGATGGTGAACAGCGGCTGGTCGTACTCAACCGGCTGACCGTTTTCCACCAGGATGGATTCGATCACGCCGCTGGCCTCGGCCTCGATGTGGTTCATCATCTTCATGGCTTCGACGATGCAGAGGATGTCGCCTTTCTTCACGCTCTGGCCGACTTCAACGAAGGCAGCAGTAGTCGGGGACGGCGAACGGTAGAAGGTGCCGACCATCGGCGAACGCACGACATTGCCGTTCAGCTTCGGCGCTGCGGGGGCAGCGGCTTCAGTGGCAGCAGCCGGAGCAGCAGCTGCAACCGGAGCGGCCATCGGCGCGGGCGCGGCAGCGTAGATCGGCTGGGCGGCCATGGCCTTGTTGCTGTGACGGCTGATGCGCACGGACTCTTCGCCCTCGCGGATCTCCAGTTCGTCGATACCGGATTCTTCCAGCAGTTCGATCAGCTTTTTGACTTTACGGATATCCATTAATCATCAACTCCCAAGGGTGAGGTCAGGGGCGTTCAAGGTGTTCTAGCGCCGCGTCCAGGGCCAGGCGGTAGCCGGTGGCACCCAGACCGCAGATCACTCCCACGGCTACGTCGGAAAAGTAGGAGTGATGGCGGAAAGGTTCTCGTTTGTGCACGTTGGACAGGTGCACTTCGATGAATGGGATGCTCACAGCGAGCATCGCGTCACGTAGGGCGACACTTGTATGCGTGAAAGCAGCAGGATTGATGATGATGAAGTCCACTCCTTCACCACGGGCCGCATGAATCCGGTCGATCAGTTCGTACTCCGCATTGCTCTGCAGGTACATCAGGTGATGCCCGGCCTCGCGAGCGCGGCGCTCCAGGTCCTGGTTGATCTCCGCCAGGGTGGTGGCCCCGTATTTGTCGGGTTCGCGGGTGCCCAGCAGGTTGAGGTTGGGGCCGTGCAGGACGAGCAGGGTGGCCATGCTGATTGTTCCTTATTGGAGGCCAGGCGGCACTATGCCGGATAGCCGAAAAGGCTGTCCAGTTGTCGACAATAGCCGACAAGATGCCCGGTGTTTACGGCAAATATATGACGTTACATGCATCAGCGCGATGCATTCGCCTGTTGCAGACGAGCGGCGAAGGCCTTGGCATCGACTTCACCTACGACACGCAGTTCGGCCAATTCGTCACCCTTGCCGTCGAAGAACAGGATGGCCGGCGGTCCGAACAGCTTGTAGCGGTCGAGCAGGGCGCGTTGCTCCGCGTTGCTCTCGGTCATGTCGAAACGAATCAGGTGGTATCCGCCGAGCTGCGAGGTGACCTCCGGGGCGATGAGGACTTCACGCTCGATGACCTTGCAACTAATGCACCAGTCGGCATACCAGTCCAGCAGCAGGGGCTGGCCAGCGCTCTTGGCCGCGGCGAGGGCGCTGGTGAGTTCCGCCGGTGTCTTGATGGTTTGCCACTCACCCGTGGCCGGGGCGACGGACGGCGCACCAACCAGGTGCGTGCGGCCCAGCGGGCGCAACGGGTCCGATTCGCCCTGGAGAGCGCCGGCCCAGGCGGCTACGGCATAAACCAGCAAGACCAGGCCGCCCAATTGCGCGAGGCGTTCGCGTGGGGCCTTGGGGGTGAATTCCAGGGCGCCGAGGAACAGCGCCACGCCGCCCGCCAGCAGGCCCCAGAGGCCGAGGGCCAGCGGGCCGGGCAGGACGCGTTCGAGCATCCACACCGCCACGGCCAACAGCAGCACGCCGAAGGCATTGCGCACGGCGACCATCCACTGCCCGGCCTTGGGCAGCAGCGCGCCGCCGCCGGTGGCGAAGAGCACCAGGGGCGCGCCCATGCCCAGGCCAAGGGCGAAGAGCTTCAGGCCGCCGCCCAGGGCATCGCCGCTGGCACTGATATAGAGCAGGGCTCCGGCCAGCGGTGCGGAAACGCAGGGGGATACCAGCAGGCTGGAGACCACGCCGAGCAGGGCCGCGCTCCAGATCGAGCCGCCTTTGGTGCTGCCTGCCAGAGTGTCCAGTGGACCGCTGATGAAGCGCGGCAGGCGCAGTTCGTAGAGGCCGAACATGGCCAGTGCGAAGAGGGTGAAGAAGCCGGCGAAGGGCACCAGCACCCAGGGGGATTGCAGCCGCGCCTGGAGATTGAGTTCAGCGCCGAACACGCCCATCAGCGCACCCAGCAGGGCGAAGCAGGCGGCCATCGGCAGTACGTAGGCCAGCGACAGCACCAGCCCCCGGCTGCCGCCCGCCTGGCCACGCAGCACCACGCCGGAAAGGATCGGCAGCATGGGCAGCACGCAGGGGGTGAAGGTCAGGCCGAGGCCGGCGAGGAAGAACAGCGCCAGCTCGTGCCAGCTCCAGGCCTTGCCGGCGGCGCCGCTACCGACATCACTGCCGCCGCTACCGGCGCCGGCCGCAGCCAGTTTGATCACCTCGGTTTCCGGCGGATAGCACAGGCCCTTGTCGGCACATCCCTGGTAGGTCACCCGCAGCTCGGCGGGCGCCTTGCGTGCCGGGTCCACCGGCAGGTCGACGTCGGTGACACCGTAATACACCTCGACATCGCCGAAGTAGTCGTCAGTCTTATGCTTGCCGGCGGGCAGCGCGGGCTGGCCCAGGCCGCTGTCGGCAGGTTCGGCGCGGAACTGGAAACGATGGCGGTAGAGGTAGTAGCCCTCGGCATTGGTGAAACGCAACTTCACCGACGTGGGCGTGCTTTCTACCAGGCTGAGGCGGAAGGCCTCGCGCACGGGCAGGAAATCGGCACTGTTATTGAGGGAGGCGCCCAGGGTCGGGTTCGGGCGGTTATCCAGCAGCCCTGCGGTGGCGGGCAGGGCCACCAGCAGCAGGATCAGGCTCAGCAGGCGGCGCATGGAGGTCTCTTGGGCAGAAAATGCCCGCATCATAACGGACCTCGGCGCGTTCCTGCAGGTTCCGGGCTGTAAGCGGTTTTGTCATCTGACCGAATGGTCCGGAAGCGAGCGGTGCTTTTCTTCGGGTTGTCGCCCCCTCGCCGGGTCGAGGCGCGACATTCGGTCGCGCCCTGGGTCAGACGCGGAAGGCCTTCACCGCCGTGTGCAGTTCACCGCCCAGTTGCAGCAGTCGCTCGCCCTGGCTGCGGCTTTCGCCAATGCGCGCCAGGTTGTCGCCACCCAACTGGTGGATCTGCTCACTGTGGTCACGAATTTCGCTGACTGCGCCACTCTGCTGGGCGGTGGCGTCGGCGATGCGCTCGGCCATGCTGGCGATGGTGCGGATGGCGCTGACCACCTCGATCAGCGCGCCATCGGCGGCGGCGGCCTGCTCGGCGCTGGCCTCGGCGTGCTCCACCTGGATGCGCATGGCTTCCACCGACTGCCGCGCGGCGTGCTGGAGACGGGCGATCAGTTGCTGGATCTCGGTGGTGGCGCCAGTGGTGCGCTGGGACAGCGAGCGCACTTCCTCGGCGACCACGGCAAAGCCGCGACCCATTTCACCGGCTCGCGCCGCCTCGATGGCGGCGTTGAGCGCCAGCAGGTTGGTCTGTTCGGCGATGCCGCGGATCACGGTCAGCACCTTGTCGATGGTTTCGGTTTCTTCGGCCAGGCGTTCCACCGCCTGGGCGTTGTTCTGCACTTCGCCCACCAGCTGGTGCAGGCCGGCCAGGCTCTGGTCGATAACGCTCTGGCCCTGTTCCACGGCCAGTCCGGCATCGCGGCTGGCGTCGGCAGCCAGGCTGGCATCGCCGGCCACCTGCTGGATGGTGTTTTCCAGCTCGCCCAGGGCATCGCGGATCTGTGCGGTGCCGCCGGCCTGGTATTCGGCGCCTGTGTGCAGGCCGTTGTTCAGTTCGGCCAGGGCGCTGCTGCTGCCGGCGACCTGCTCGGCGTGCAGGCGAATGGTGCCCACCAGCTCGCCCAGGTAGTCGCGCAGGCGGTTGAGGGACTCCTCGATTCGGCGCAAGTCGTGGATGTTGGAGCCGAGTGCGATGGGGCGGCTGAAGTCGCCGGCGGCCCAGGCGCCCAGGGCATTGACCAGGCGGCCGAGGACATTGGTCAGGCGGCGCTGGATGCGGTCGATGCACAGGGCGATCAGCAGGATCAGGCCGATCATCAGGCCCTGCATCACGCGAACCTCCGCCTGGATGCGGCCATGCTCGGCGCGCACTTGGGGTTCCAGGGCAGCCAGCGCGCCTTGCAAGGCGTCCACCCGCTGGGCGGTGGCCTTGGCCAGTTCGGCCCGGCGCTGGATCAGCTCGCGGGTGCGTGCCAGCTCGCCCGGGTAGCGTTTGAGCAGGCCGCTCAGTTCACGCTTGAGGGCGATGCCACGGTCTTCCGCCTGGCTGGCTTCATTGCTGCTTTCCAGGCCCATCATGGCTGCGAAGTCATCGGCGGCCGAGGTGCTGCTGTCGGCCACGCCGAGCAGGGGTAGCTGTTCCAGTCTGGTGCTGTCCTGGCCCAGGGCTTCGAGTTCGCGTTCGACGTCGGCGGCCAGCTCGTCGCGGCCGCTCTCCACCAGCTTGGCGCGGGCCTGGCTGAGGCGGTTGAGGTGCTGCGCGGCGGCGAACAGCGGCGCGCGGTAGTCGGTGGCAGTCGGGGTGTTGGCGGAGTCGGCGTACTGCGCGAGTTGGTCGAGGGAACCGGAGATTTCCCGTTCGGCCTGGATCAGCAGGCCCTGGGGGTCGCCTGCCAGCTTGCCGGCCGCCAGCAGTTCGCCACGGGTGAATTCGCGCAGTTCGTTGAAACTGGGCAGCAGCTCTTGGGAAAACTCGGCGGGAAGCTGGCCGAGGCGCTGCTCCAGGCTATCGATACCCTGGCTGGCGGCGCTGTGGCGCAAGGCGTCGCCACTGCCGAGATAACCCTGGACGTTGTCCGCCACTTCGCTGCGGAAGCGCTGGGCCAGTTCGAGGTACTGCTCCATCAGTTGATACGGGCGCTCCAGCGCCCGTTGCGACCACCACAGCGTGGCCCCGAGCGCCAGGCACACGGTGACCAGCAGCAGGGTGTTCAGGTTGGTGAGCAGTTTCAGGCGCATCGCGTCCACTTCGAACAGCTGAGGGGGATGGCCAGATGATATTGCTGTTTGGTGACAGTCCTGTGACGGCGGGTTTCAGTCCAGCTGCAGCTCGACCCGGTTCCGACCGCCGTGCTTGGCGCGGTAGAGCGCTTCGTCCGCCTGCTTGGACAGCTGGTTGATGTCGAGACCGTCCCGCAGCTGGGCGATGCCGCAACTGAACGTACAGGTCAGGTCGTTGGGTTGCGCCGGGTAGCGGATCTCGGCGAAACGACGGCGGATTTCCTCCAGCACCCGGTGCGCCGCTTCCAGGTCGGTATCGGGCAGGACCACGGCGAATTCCTCGCCGCCGTAACGGCCAATGTGGTCGGTCTTGCGCAGGCGCTGCTTGAGGAACAGCGCCAGGCTCTTGATCACCCGGTCGCCCATGGGGTGGCCGTAGGTGTCGTTGACCTTCTTGAAGTGGTCGATGTCGAGCATCGCGAAGCACAGCGGCTTGCCTTCCCGACGCGCGCGGGAGCTGGCGTCTTCCAGCAACTGCAGCGTGTGGGTGTGATTGAACAGGCCGGTGAGGCTGTCACGCACCATGCGCGCCTTGAGGCTGCGCGCACGGGTGGCGCGGGTGCGCACCGTGGCGATCAGGTGGCGCGGCTTGATCGGCTTGGTGAGGAAGTCGTCGCCGCCTTCGCTCATCGCATCCAGCTGCTTGTTCAGGTCGTCTTCGGCCGAGAGATAGATGATCGGCACGCTGACATAGCGCTCGTGCTGGCGGATCACCTTGGCCAGCTCGGTGCCCAGGCACTCGGGCATGTACATGTCGAGGATGATCAGGTCCGGCTGGAATTCGGCCAGGGCCAGCAGGGTCTGCACCGGTTCGGTGATGACGCGGGTGACGACGCCAGCGGAGTTGAGAATCAGCTCGGTGTGGGTGGCCTGGGCGCGGGAGTCGTCGACGATCAGTACCTTGAACGGCTCGTAGTGGGCGGTGCGGGTCAGGGTTTCCAGCTTCTCCAGCAGGCTGGAGGCATCCAGTGCGCCGGTGAAGAACTCCTGGCCGCCGGCGCGCACGGCGGCCAGGCGGGTCGGGGCGTCGGCCTCTTCATGGCTGAAGAAGATGATCGGCAGCTTCTGCTCCAGCCCTCTCTGTGCTTCGCGCGCCAGCTCCAGACCCTGGCCCGGTCCGGAAAAATCCACTTCCAGCACGATGGCCGCCGGGTGCCGCTCGGCCATGGCCGCGCGGAAGGCATTGGCGCTTTCGCAGAGCTGGGCGTTGAGGCCGAAGAAATCCAGTTGCTGGGTCAGGCGCTCGGCGCGGTCCTCGCTCTGCAACGCCAGGTACACCGGCTTGCGCAAGGGCGGCAGGAAGGTCTGCTCGAACTGGTCTCCATGGCGCAGGCCGGTGCGCGACAGGCGCTGCATCAGCAGGCTGAGTTCGGTGATCAGGTCGCTGGACAGCCGACCCCGATTTTCCTCGACGCCGCGCAGGCAATTGCCGATGCCTACCGCCAGGCGCATGTGCTCTGGCTGCTCGAAGCGCTCCGCGTAGCGCTGCAGGTACAGACTGGCTTCGGCCAGCTCGGTCATGCAGGCCGGGCTCCACTCGCTGCGCTGCAGGCGCTGCCAGATTTCCAGCACGTGCCGCGCCTGGTTGATTACCCGCTGGGCGAAGTGGTTCTTGAGTCGGTCGCGACTGGGGTCTTCGTGCTCGGTCATGGCCGGAGGTGTCGCCTGGAGACGATCTAAATGATGGCTCCATGCTATCACCTTGTAGAAGGTACGCCAGTGCCATCTGTCCCGGATGTGCGGGATTCGTCAGATAGATATCTCCACCAAGGTGGCGTCAGGGGCGAAAGCCCGCGCGTACCGGATGATGGTTTGGCTCTCGGCCACTGCGCCGCGCGCGCTCATCCCTTATAGTGCTGAACTCGGCCACAACCACCGCGAAGGACCGTGGTCGAACCTTCCCTTGCTGATCGAAATTCGAAGGACACTGCCATGCTGGACTGGAAGAAGCGTATGGGCTATGCGCGTGAGCGCGTTGATGATTCGGTTGACGATGTGCGCAGCTACCTCGGTGGCATGTGGATGAGCCGCGCCCTCGGCAGCCTGCTGGTGGTCTACCTGATCGCCTGCGTGGTGGTGGGCTGGTACTGGAGTCGCGAGCCCGACCTCTTCCCCGTGCAGCAGAACGCCCAGGCCGCCGCCGATCGTGCCGGCCGTCAGATGGTCAGTGGCTATACCACCGTGGAAACCTTGAAGACCGTCGCCCAGACCCTGCTGGACAAGAGCGGCGGCTACGTCTCCAACGACCTGGCCCCGCCCGGTCTCTGGCTGGACAACATGCCGAGCTGGGAATACGGCGTGCTGGTCCAGGTGCGTGACCTGTCCCGCGCCCTGCGCAAGGATTTCGCCCGCTCCCAGTCGCAGTCCACTGAAGACCCGGACCTGGCCAAGGCCGAACCGCGCTTCAACTTCGACAACAAGAGCTGGGCGCTGCCGGCCTCCGAGTCCGAGTACCGCGAAGGCATCCGCTCGCTGGATCGCTACCTGGCCCGCCTGGCCAACCCGAACCAGCCCAATGCCCAGTTCTATACCCGCGCCGATAACCTGAACAACTGGTTGGGTGACGTCGCCACCCGCCTGGGTTCGCTGTCCCAGCGCCTGTCCGCCAGCGTTGGCCGCGTGCGCCTGAACACCGATATCAGCCCGGAAGCCGCCGCCGCCTCCGGCAAGGTGCCGGAAGTGAGCGAAGAGATCGTCGAGACGCCCTGGCTGCAGATCGACAACGTCTTCTATGAGGCCCGTGGCCAGGCCTGGGCGCTGTCCCACATCCTGCGTGCCATCGAGGTCGACTTCGCCGACGTGCTGGCGAAGAAGAACGCCACCATCAGCGTGCGCCAGATCATCCGTGAACTGGAGGCCGCCCAGGAGCCGCTGTGGAGCCCGATGGTCCTCAACGGCAGCGGTTACGGCGTACTGGCCAACCACTCGCTGGTGATGGCCAACTACATTTCCCGCGCCAACGCCGCCGTGATCGACCTGCGACAGCTGCTGGAGCAGGGCTGATGGCCATCGACGCGCGCGAGGCGGCCCATCGCGCCGCCTCGGATGCCGAGCGGGTCGCCTGGGTCGACGAGCAGGACCGTCCCCTCGGCGGCCTGCCCCGCGCCGAGCTGCGTGAGCGCGGGCTGGTCTCCCGTGGCACCTTCATTCTCCTGTTCAACTCCGCCGGCCAGCTCTGCGTGCATCGCCGTACCCTGAGCAAGGCGCTGTACCCGGGCTACTGGGACGTCGCCGCTGGCGGCATGGTGCAGGAAGGCGAGGACTACGCCGAATCCGCCGCCCGCGAACTGGAAGAAGAACTCGGCATTGGCGGGGTGCCCCTGCGCGAGCATGGCCGCTTCTATTTCGACGAGCCGGGCAATCGGCTCTGGGGCGGGGTGTTCTCCGCTGTGTCCGACGCGCCGCTGAAACTACAGCCGGAAGAAGTGATGGAAGCGCGCTTCATGTCGGTGGACGAGGCACTGGCTGTCGAGCCCTGCTGCCCGGACTCCCTGAAGGCGCTGAAGCTGTACCTCGCCACGCTTTAGGTTGTGGGAACGATGTGGGGGCGAATTCATTCGCTAAGCAGCCCGCAGGGTTGCCCTCACCGCCATTGAGGTCGCTGCGCAACCCTCAGCGATTGAAATTGCCCCCACAATGAATTGCGCTTTTTCCCCCTTCAAACCCACGTCCGGCGCGGGTTTGTGCAATATTCCGGACCCTTTCGTGCGGGATGCTGCACGAGGTCGCCAATCTGTCGATCAATGGCGCATTTTCGTACTTAGCATTCGCCGCGAATGCTGATAAATTTCGCCGCCTTTCAAGCCCGGCCACACACCGGGTTGCGCTGCCCCTGCCAGAGTGGGGCTTCGCGGTCGGCTCCCGCCGACCAGTCGCTATCCTGACCCCTACGAGGAAAGCCGGTGGTCAAGAAAGCTTCGTCCTTTGCCGCCCTTGGCGGCCTGGTGTACTCCACCGACAGCGGCCGGCACTGCCCGGAATGCCGCCAGCCCATCGATGCCTGCATCTGCAAGCAAGCCACCGTGCCTGCTGGCGATGGCATTGCCCGCGTTCGTCGCGAATCCAAGGGCCGTGGCGGCAAGACCGTCACCACCATCAGCGGCGTGCCGCTGGCGGGCGACGAGCTCAAGGAGCTGGCCAGTGCGCTCAAGCGTCGCTGTGGAACCGGTGGAGCCCTGAAGGACGGCGTGATCGAGATCCAGGGCGACCACGTGGACCTGTTGCTTGAAGAACTCGCCAAGCGCGGCTTCAAGGCCAAGAAATCCGGCGGCTGAGCCACGGCTTTCTAAACTGACCGTCATAGCAACGGTCAACACTCCAACGTCACACGATCGAATTAACTTGTCTGCGCCCGCCCGGCACGATCCGGCGGGCATGGCCCTTTTCTATCCCATAGGGGGAAACCGATGTCTGCACGACGCACTCGCAAGGACGATGGCACCAGCTGGACCGTGGCCGACAGCCGCAGTGTCTATGGCATTCGCCACTGGGGGGCCGGCTATTTCGCGATCAACGAAGCGGGCCGCGTCGAAGTGCGCCCCCGTGGTGCCGGCAGCGAGCCGGTGGATTTCTTCGACCTCATCGACGATCTGCGCGGCGCCGGGCTGTCCCTGCCGTTGCTGGTGCGCTTCCCCGACATCCTGCAGGACCGCGTGCGCCAGCTGACCGGTGCCTTCGACGCCAACATCGAGCGCCTGGAATACCAGAGCAAGTACACCGCCCTGTACCCGATCAAGGTCAACCAGCAGGAAGCGGTGGTGGAAAACATCATCGCCACCCAGAACGTCTCCATCGGCCTGGAAGCCGGCTCCAAGCCCGAGCTGCTGGCCGTGCTGGCCCTGGCGCCGAAAGGCGGCACCATTGTCTGCAACGGCTACAAGGACCGTGAGTTCATCCGCCTGGCGCTGATGGGCCAGAAGCTCGGCCACAACGTCTTCATCGTCATCGAGAAGGAAGCCGAGGTGGACTTCGTCATCGACGTCGCCGCCGAGCTCAAGGTCGCGCCCCAAGTGGGCCTGCGCGTGCGCCTGTCGTCCCTGGCTTCCTCCAAGTGGGCCGACACCGGTGGCGAGAAGTCCAAGTTCGGACTGTCCGCCGCGCAGATCCTCTCGGTGGTCGAGCGCTTCCGCAAGGCCGGCCTGGACCAGGGCGTGCGCCTGCTGCACTTCCACATGGGCTCGCAGATCGCCAACCTGGCCGACTACCAGCACGGCTTCAAGGAAGCCATCCGCTACTACGCCGAGCTGCGCAACCTCGGCCTGCCGGTCGACCACATCGACGTCGGCGGCGGCCTGGGCGTCGACTACGACGGCACCCACTCGCGCAACGCCAGCTCCATCAACTACGACATGGACGACTACGCCGGCGTGGTGGTGGGCATGCTCAAGGAGTTCTGCGACGCGCAGGGCCTGCCGCACCCGCACATCTTCTCCGAGAGCGGCCGTGCCATGACCGCCCACCACGCGGTGCTGGTGATGCAGGTGACCGACGTCGAGCGCCACAACGACGAAGTGCCGAAGTTCTCCAACCTGGAAGAGCAGCCGGAAATCGTTCGCTGGCTGGCCGAGCTGCTGGGCCCGACCGACGCCGAGATGGTCACCGAGACCTACTGGCGCGCCACCCACTACATGAGTGACGCCGCCGCCCAGTATGCCGAAGGCAAGCTGAGCCTGGCCGAGAAGGCCCTGGCCGAGCAGACCTACTTCGCCATCTGCCGCCGTCTGCACAACCAGCTGAAAGCACGCCAGCGTTCCCACCGCCAGGTGCTCGACGAGCTGAACGACAAGCTGGCGGAGAAGTACATCTGCAACTTCTCGGTGTTCCAGAGCCTGCCGGACACCTGGGCCATCGGCCAGGTACTGCCGATCATCCCGCTGCACCGCCTGGACGAAGAGCCCCTGCGCCGCGCCGTGCTGCAGGACCTGACCTGCGACTCCGACGGCAAGATCAACCAGTACGTCGACGAGCAGAGCATCGAGACCAGCATGCCGGTGCACGAAGTGCGCGAAGGCGAGGACTACCTGCTGGGCGTGTTCCTGGTGGGCGCCTACCAGGAAATCCTCGGCGACATGCACAACCTGTTCGGCGACACCGACTCGGTGAACGTCTACCAGCATGACGACGGCAGCGTTTACCACGCGGGTATCGAAACCCACGACACCATCGAAGACATGCTGCGCTACGTGCACCTGTCCCCCGAGGAGCTGATGGCGCACTACCGCGACAAGGTGGCCAGCGCCAGGCTGAGCCCGCGCGAGCGCACCCAGTTCATCGACGCCCTGCGTCTGGGGCTGACCCGCTCGTCCTACCTGTCTTCCTGACAGCGTGGTGAATGAAAAAGCCCGGCCATGTGCCGGGCTTTTTCATGCGCTGAAACAGAGAGGGTGCCGCCAGGCGACCAACTCGCTGGCAATATTTCCCGCCCGGCGCTTTCATTTCTGCCAGCCCTCATCTTTTCCGTGGAGTCCTCACCATGCCGCGCGTCCTGTTGCTCGAATGCAGCCCCAACGACCTGGCCTCGCCCGGCGGTCAGTTGGCCCGGGAAATGGCCCGGCGCATCCATCCCAAGGCCGAGGTGATCGTGCGCAATCTCGTACGCGAACCCTTGCCGCCGATCTGCGCCGACTACGCGGGCGCGGTGGTGGGCCATGCGGATCGCTCGGATGAGCACTTCGTCCTGTCCGAACAACTGATCGGCGAGCTGGAGCGCAGCCACTACCTGATCATCTCCACGCCCATGCACAACTACATGGTGCCGGCGGCGCTGAAACTCTGGCTGGACTACGTGGTGCGCATCCGCCGCACCTTCGAAATGCACGGCGGCCAGCGAATCGGCCTGCTTGAGGACCGGCCGACGTTCGTGGTGCTGAGTTCTGGCGGCCATTACCTGGGCGCCAAGGCCAAGCAGATGGATTTCCTTTCCCCCTACCTGCGCCACGTGCTCGGCATCATCGGCCTGCACCATGTGGAATACCTCCACCTGCAAGGGCTGGCCGATGGCGAGGAAGCCGTGAACACGGCGCTCCAGCAGGCCCGGGAGCGCCTGTCCTTCAACCCGGTCTTCGCCCCCGAGCCCTTCCCCGACGTGCAGTTGTAGGTTCGATGCCATGCGCCGATGGTGGACCGGTGAAGCGTGGTCCACCCTACGACCGTAGGCTGGTGCAGAGCGAAGCGAAGTCCAACAAGGCAGTGCTTGCACCGCCCCGACTTCAGCTCGCGATCACCCCATACCCCCGCGCCATCAGTACCGCGAACAGCGGCAGCAGCAGCGCCAGCAGCAGTTCCAGGCGGATCACCATGATCACCGCCTTGGCTTTGCCGGGGCTGACCGGCGGCACCTGGCCGGCCTTCAGCGCATTGCGCCAGTTGAGGAAGACGAAGGTGGGGAAGCCCGAGAGCAGGGCGATCAGCGCGAACAGCCCCATCTTGGCGTGGAACATGGAGTTGTGCAGGTAGTAATCCAGCCCCTTGCCGTACCAGACCACCCGCGCTAGGCCGGTGAGCAGCACCACGCCGGCGGCCAGGCCGTAGGCGATGTCGATGCGCACCAGGCTGCGCGCGCGCTCAAGGTCCAATGGCAGCTTGAACAGGCGATGCTCCAGGACGAGCAGGGCGAAGAGCGCGAAGATCGAGAGGAAATGCAGATAGGCGGCGACGGCTTGTCCCATGGAAGCTCCTTCAGGTCATCAGGTTTTCGTTGTCGTTATCGTGCGGCGAACCAGGCGTCGCGGCGTTGCAGGCGCCACGCCAGTGCACCGAGGCTGATCCCGCGTATCGCCATGAAGGCGAGGAACGCCAGCCAGAGCCCGTGATTGCCGAGAAACTGTAGTCCCCAACCCAGCGGCAGGCTAAGGACGACGGCGACCAGCATGGCATCGCGCATCTCGCGGGCCCGTGTGGCGCCGATGAACAGGCCATCCAGCAGGTAGCTCCACACCGCGATCATGGGCAGCAGCGCGAGGTAGGGCAGGTAGGTGTGGGCCACCTCGCGGACGGCCGCGATATCGCTCTGCATGTCGATGAACAGTCCGCCGGCAACGGCGAAGAACAGCGCGAAGCCAAGGCTCGCCAGCAACGACCAGCCCCCGGCCACCAGCAGCGAGCGGCGCAGGGTCAGGCGATCGCGGGCGCCGATGGCGTGGCCGCACAGGGCCTCCACGGCATGGGCCAGACCATCCAGGGCGTAGGCGGTCACCAGCAGGCCGTTGAGCAGCAGGGCGTTGGCCGCCACGGTGGCGTCGCCCATCCGGGTGCCCTGCACCGTCAGCAGGAAGAACACCAGTTGCAGTGCCAGGGAACGGATGAAGATGTCGCGGTTCACCGCCAGCAGTGGTCGCCAATTGCGCCACCGTTGCAGCGCTGGCCAGTCGATGTGGCCCGGATAACGGCGCAGCGCCCCACGGGTGAGCGCCAGGCCGATCAGCGCGCCGCTCCATTCGGCGATCACCGCCGCGCGCGCCGCACCGGCCACGCCCCAGTCCAGCCCGAGGACGAACCACAGCGCCAGCGCGATGTTCGCCAGGTTGGTGCCCAGCAGGATGGCCAGGGGGGCACGCGCGTTCTGCGTGCCGAGGAACCAGCCCACCAGGGCGTAGTTGGCCAGGGCTGCGGGCAGGCCGAGCAGGCGCAGGTGAAAGAACTCGCGGGTCAGCGAGTCCAGCTCCGCGGAGGGGTTCATCAGCTTCAGGGCCAGGCCGCTGAAGGGCACCGCCAGCACGCCCAGCAACATCGCCAGGCCCAGCGCCAGCCCAAGCCCTTGCAGCAGCACCTGGCGCAGGGCACCGCCATCCGCGCGGCCCGCGGCCTGGGCGGCGAAGCCGGTGGTGCCCATGCGCAGGAAGCCCAGCACCCCGAGCAGCAGCATGTACAGCGTGCTGCCCACCGCCACGGCGCCCAGTTGGTGAGCGTGGGGCAGATGGCCCACCACCGTGCTGTCCACCAGGGCGACCAGGGGCACGGAAATATTCGAGAGGATCATGGGCGCGGCCAGTGCCCAGACCTTGTGGTGGGTCGGGGAATGCCGCCAGGCGTCGAGGAACAGGCTCATGCAGGGCTCCAGTCAGGCCGCGCAGTATAGCGGCGCGATGTTTCGTGAGCTGCATCGCTCCTGCCGTCATCCGGATGCCACCGGAACGCCCGGCTGGTCTATAGTTCGCGGCTTGTACGCACTCCCCAACGAGAGCCTGTCATGCCGAAGAAAGGACTACTTCTGGCCCTGGTGCTGAGCCTGCTCAGCGCCTGTGATTCCTCCACCCCCGAGCAAACCGCAAGCAAGTCGCCACCGGCTGCCGATCAATCTGCGGCGCGCCCGGCCGTCGACACCGCCTCCCTGGCCAAACGCTACGCCGGCCGCGAACTGCAGGTGATAGACGTCTCCGAAGTGCAGCTCGACGGCGCCAGCGCCTTGTCAGTGACCTTCTCCGTGCCCCTGGACCCGGATCAGACCTTCGCCGAGCGGCTGCACCTGGTGGACAGCCGGGACGGCACGGTGGACGGCGCCTGGGAACTCTCCGACAACCTGATGGAGCTGCGCCTGCGCCACCTGGAGCCCAAGCGCCAGCTGGTGCTGACCATCGACCCCGGCCTGCGCGCGGTGAATGACACGCGGCTGGCCGAAGAACACGTTACCCGCCTGGAAACCCGCGACCTGCAGGCCACCGTCGGCTTCGCCAGCCGTGGTTCGCTGCTGCCCACCCGCCTCGCCGAAGGCCTGCCGGTGATCGCGCTGAACGTCGACAAGGTGGATGTGGACTTCTTCCGCGTGAAGACTGAATCCCTGCCGGGCTTCCTCGCTCGCTGGGGCAAGCGTGGCGCCCTGGACGTCTGGGAGGCCCGCGAGATGCTGAAGATGGCCGACCTGGTCTACACCGGCCGCTTCGACCTCAAGCCCGCGCGCAACACCCGCGAAACCTTGCTGCTGCCCATCGCCAACCTCGAGACGATGAAGCAGCCGGGCGTCTACCTCGCGGTGATGAAGGAAGCCGGCAGCTACACCTATTCCAACCCGGCGACCCTCTTCACCCTGAGCGACATCGGCCTTTCCGCCCACCGCTACAGCGATCGCCTGGACATCTTCACCCAGGCCCTGGAAGGCGGCGCCGCGCAGGCCGATATCGCCCTGGAACTGCTGGACGGCGAAGGCCGCGTGCTGGCCGAAGGCAAGACCGACGGCAAGGGCCACGCCGAACTGCCACTGGTGCCCAAGGCCGAGGTGCTGATCGCCCGCAAGGATGAGCAGACCAGCCTGCTGCGCTTGTCCGCGCCGGCACTGGACCTGGCCGAATTCGACATCGCCGGTCCCGCCAGCCATGCCCTGCAGTTCTTCGTCTTCGGCCCGCGCGACCTTTACCGCCCCGGCGAGACCGTGCTGCTCAACGCCCTGCTGCGCGACGCCGATGGCCGCGCAGTGGCCGGCCAGCCAGTGACCGTGGAAGTGCGCCGCCCCGACGAACAGGTCAGCCGCCGCTTCGTCTGGGAAGCCGGGGAGGGCGGTTTCTACCAGTACCAGCTGCCGCTCGCTGCCGAGGCGCCCACCGGCCGCTGGCAACTGCTCTTCGACCTGGGCGACGGCAAGCCGCAGCTCTATGAATTCCTCGTGGAAGACTTCCTGCCCGAACGCATGGCCCTGGAACTCAAGGGCAGCGATCAGCCCTATGCGCCCGGCGACAACGCGCGCTTCCAGGTCACCGGCCGCTACCTCTATGGCGCGCCGGCTTCCGGCAACCGACTGACCGGCCAGCTCTACGTGCGCCCGCTGCGCGAAGCGGTGAAGGCGCTGCCCGGCTACCAGTTCGGCTCGGTGATGGAGGGCGAACTGAGCCAGGACATCGAGCTGGACGAAACCCAGCTGGATGCCGACGGCAAGACCGAGCTGAACATCGAAACCCGCTGGACCGAGGCCAAGTCGCCGGTGCAACTAATCCTCCAGGCCAGCCTGCAGGAATCCGGCGGTCGCCCGATCACCCGCCGTCTGGTGCAGCCGGTCTGGCCGGCCGAGCGCCTGCCGGGCCTGCGTGCGCTGTTCGACGGCGAGGAGACCGACGCCGACAGCGTGGCCGAGTTCGAACTGCTGGTGGCCGACCCCGACGGCAACAAGCTGGCCGCCGACGACCTCAAGGTGCGCCTGGTGCGCGAGCGCCGCGACTACTACTGGAACTACTCCGAGAGCGATGGCTGGACCTACCACTACAACGAGAAGTACCTGAACCTCACCGAAGAGCAGGTGCAGGTGGCCGCCGGCGGCACCGCCAAGGTGAGCTTCCCGGTGGAGTGGGGCCCCTACCGCGTGGAAGTGGAAGACCCGCAGACCGGCATCACCAGCAGCCTGCGCTTCTGGGCCGGTTACCGCTGGCAGGACAACGCCGAAGGCGGCGCGGTACGCCCCGACCAGGTCAAGCTGGCGCTGGACAAGCCGGGCTATGCCGCCGGCGAAACCGCCAAGGTCACCGTCACTCCGCCCAGCGCCGGCAGCGGCTACCTGCTGGTGGAGTCCGCCGAAGGCCCGCTCTGGTGGCAACCCATCGAGGTGCCGGCCGAAGGCAAGAGCTTCGACATCCCGGTGGCCAAGGACTGGGCGCGCCACGACCTTTACGTCAGCGCCCTGGTGATCCGCCCCGGCGAGCGCAAGGCCAGCGTCACGCCCAAGCGCGCCGTGGGCCTGCTGCACCTGCCGCTGGACCGCGCGCCGCGCAAGCTGGCGGTTTCCCTCAGCGCACCGGAAAAGATGCGGCCCAAGCAGCCGCTGAAGGTCCAGGTGCAGGCGAAGAATGCCGATGGCAGCGTGCCGAAGTCGGTGAATGTGCTGGTGGCGGCGGTGGATGTGGGCATCCTCAACATCACCAGCTACGCCACGCCCGACCCCTTCGCCAGCCTGTTCGGCCGCAAGGGCTACGGCGCCGACCAGCTCGACGTCTATGGCCAGCTGATCGAAGCCGGGCAGGGCCGTCTGGCCACCATGGCCTTCGGTGGTGACGCCGCGCTGGCCGGTGGCGGCAAGCGTCCGCAGACCAGCGTCACCATCGTCGCCCTGCAGAGCGCGCCGGTGGCCCTGGATGAGCAGGGCCAGGGCGAGGTCAGCCTCGACATCCCCGACTTCAACGGTGAACTGCGCCTGATGGCCCAGGCCTGGACCGACGAACGCTACGGCATGGCCGAGGCGAAGACGGTAGTGGCCGCACCCCTGGTGGCGGAGCTGGCCGCGCCGCGCTTCCTCGCCGGTGGCGACCAGACCACCCTGGCGCTGGACCTGACCAACCTGTCCGGCAAGCCCCAGCGCCTGGACGTGCAACTGGAAAGCACTGGCCAACTGGATCTCGCCCAGAGCGCCGGTGGCCAGACCGCACCCATCCAGCTCAAGGATGGCCAGCGCACCACCCTGCGCATTCCAGTGCGCGCGGTGGGCGGTTATGGCCAGGGCCACTTCAAGGTGACGGTCAACGGCCTGGAGCTGCCGGGCGAGAACCTGCCGCCGTTCAGCCGCGAATGGACCCTGGGCGTGCGTCCGGCCTATCCGGCCCAGCTCAAGCAGTTCCGCGCGGTGCTCAAGGGCGATGCCTGGAGCCTGCCGGCCGGCACCCTGGATGCGTACGAGCAGGATGGCCGAGAAGCCCTTCTGCAGCTGTCCAGCCGCCCACCGCTGAACCTCGGCGAGCAGGTCCGCGCTCTCAAGGCCTACCCGTACGGCTGCGCCGAGCAGACCACCAGCGGCCTCTACCCGTCGCTTTATGCCGACGCCGCCTCCCTCAAGCGCCTAGGCCTGGAAGGTGAGCCGGACGACACGCGCCGCAAGTCCATCGACCTCGGCATCGAACGCCTGCTGGGCATGCAGCGCTACAACGGCAGCTTCGGCCTGTGGAGCGCCGACAGCGAAGAGGAATACTGGCTGACCGCCTATGTCACCGACTTCCTCCTGCGCGCCCGCGACCAGGGCTTCGCCGTGCCGCCGGAGGCCCTGACGAAGGCCAGCGAGCGCCTGCTGCGCTACCTGCAGGAGCGCAGCCTGATCGAAGTCAGCTACAGCCAGAACGCCGACCACACCCGCTTTGCCGTGCAGGCCTACGCCGGCTACGTCCTGGCCCGCAGCCAGCAGGCGCCGCTGGGCGCGCTGCGTAGCTTGTGGGAACGCCGTGCCGATGCCCGTTCGGGCCTGCCGCTGGTGCAACTGGCGGTGGCCTTCAAGCTGATGGGCGATGCGCCGCGCGCCGACCAGGCCCTGGAGCTTGGCCTGCGCATCCAGCGCGACAGCCACGACTGGCTGGCCGACTACGGCAGTCCGCTGCGCGACCAGGCGCTGATCCTCGCCTTGCTGGAGGAGAACGACCTGGCTGCCAGCGCCCGCGAACAGCGCCTGTTCGACCTGGCCGACCTGGTGGCCGGCGAGCGCTGGCTCTCCACCCAGGAGCGCAACGCGCTGTACCTGGCTGGACGTGGCCTGCTGGGCAAGCCCGAACCGAACTGGAACGCGCAACTCAGCGCGGGTGACCAGCAGCGCGAGCTGAGCAACCAGCAACCCGGCCTGAAACTGGACGGCGCCCTGCTGACCGAGCCGCTGAGCATCACCTCCGCCGGCAGCGAGCCGCTCTACCAGCAGCTGACCCTCTCCGGTTATCCGCTGACGGCCCCGCACGCAGGCGGCGAGAACCTCGCCATCTACCGCGAGTTCCTCGGCGCGAATGGCGAGCGGCTTGACCTCAACAGCCTGGACAGCGGCGAACTGGTGTTGGTGCACCTGGCCATCGAAGCGAAGGAGCGCGTGCCCGACGCTCTGGTGGTCGACCTGCTGCCGGCCGGCCTGGAGCTGGAAAACCAGAACCTCGCCCAGAGCGCTGCCAGCCTGGACGACGCCAGCAGCGCGGTGAAGGAGTGGCAGAAGTCCATGCAGAACGCCGCCATCAAGCACCAGGAGTTCCGCGACGACCGTTACGTGGCGGCCCTGGATGTCAGCGAGTACGGCACCACCCACCTGCTGTACCTGGCCCGCGCCGTCACCCCTGGCAAATACCGCGTGCCGCCGCCCACCGTGGAGTCCATGTACCGGCCGAACTGGCAGGCACTGGGCGAGGCGCCGGAGCACCTGGTGGTGCGCGGCAAGTAAGAACCGAACCGGAACCCCCTCTCCCCGTCGGGAGAGGGGGCACACCCTCAGCTCGGAATGATGTGGTCGCCGCCGCCGAAGATCGCCGTTACCTGTTGAACGCCGGTGATGGTGACCACATCCACGAACGTCGCTCCTGCGCCATTGCCGTCGACATCCACCTGGACGGAGATGTCGCCGCCTACCTGCACTGCTTTGACGTAGTTGGCAATCGCCTGCGGCAGCACGCTGTTGCCGAGCAGTCCCGAGAAGTCGAGCTTGTCGCCCTGGGCAGCGCTGTAGTCGAGGATGCGGTCCTCGGCCTCACTGAGGTTGTTGAACCTGAACAGGTCCGCGCCATTGCCGCCGGTCAGCACATCCGCACCCAGGCCGCCGTACAACACGTCGTTGCCAGCTCCGCCAACGAGCGTGTCGTTGCCGGCACCGCCGCGCAGCTCATCGGCGCCGCCGCTGCCAGTCAGACTGTCATTGAATGCCGAACCAATCAGCCCTTCCATGTTCTTGTAGGTGTCGGACCCCAGGCCAACTGTGGACAAGTCGACAGTGGTGTTGCTGTTGCTTTGCACCAGCGTGAGGCTGAGTGCTGCAGTAGCGTCGGACAGATCGAGAAGATCGCTACCTGCACCGCCATCCAGGACATCGCTTCCACCGCCTCCGCGAAGAATGTCATTGCCGCTGCTGCCGGTCAGGGTGTCGCCGAAGGCCGAACCGATCACGCCTTCCATGTTCTTGTAGGTGTCTGTGCCGATTCCGGCCAGGGCTCCCGTGCCCCAGAAACCGTTGGTGCCAGCAGCCGGGTTGCTGCCCTGACTGAGCGTGAAGGTGAGGGCGCCGCTGGCATCGGAGAAATCGAGCATATCGATGCCGTCACCGCCATCCAGTACGTCATTGTCTTCGCCCCCGCGAAGGCGATCTTCGCCACTACCACCGATGAGCGTGTCCACCCCATTCCCGCCGACGAACAGATCACTTGCGGCCGCTCCGGTCAGGGTGTCCACGTTGCTGCCGCCGTCGAGGAAGGCTGCCTGGTAACTGTTGCCGGACAGGTTGACGCTGGACACGCCATTGGTGGCGACGAGATTTACCGTCACGGTTCCCGTGGCCGTTCCGCCGACATTGTCCGAAAGGGTGTAGGTGAATGTGCCGGTGGGGGAGGACGGGTTATTGCCGCTGGCGAAGGTGATCAGGCTGTTGTTCGAGCCTTCGACGAATTTCACGTCGGAGATCGCGCCTGCTCCCAGGCCAAGACCGGTGATGGACAGGAACGACCCATCGACATCGGAGTCATTGCCCAGCAAGGCGGCGACCGAGAAGACGATGCCCGTGCCATTGGCTGTGCTGAAGGCCGCCGTGTTGTTGGACACGTAAAGCACATCGTTGACCGCGACTGGCGCAGCGTTTACCTGGGTAGCCGTGACCGTGATGCCCAGGTTGTCGACGTCGCTGGCGCTGCCGTCACTGGTGGTCATGGTCAGGGTGTCGTTGCCGCTGAAGTTCGCGGCAGACAGGTAGCCGATATTGGCGGCCAGCGTTGTGTTGATCTGGGCGAGCGTGCCGCTGAGGGTGAGCATCGCAGTGTTGAGCCCCCCAATGGAGGCCCCGCCCGAAATGGACTGCGCGGAGAGCGTGCCGTGGGCGACCTGCAGCGTCACGGTCAGGTTGCTTGAGCCTGCGTCTACATCGGCGACGCTCAGGCCACTGATGCTCTTGGGTGTTCCGGCCGGAGTGGTCTGGGCGCCGGGCAGGGTGTTGACCGGTGCGTCGTTCACCGGGGTGATATCCAGGCTGGCACTGCCGGTGGCGCTGAGCGAGCCGTCGCTGACCGTGTAGCTGAAGTTGACGGACGTGTCGTCGTTCAGTGCCGGCGTGTAGTTCCAGGTGCCGTTGCCATTGTCGACCAGGCTGCCGCTGCCGGCGCTGATCTGCAGATTGGTAGCCGTCAGTGCCGGGCCGTCGACATCCGACGCATTGCCCAGCAACTGGGCCTGAGTGATCAGGCGCGCACCGCTGTCTTCGGCGATGGCCGCCAGCGTTACCGGGGCGGTGGTGGGCGCATCGTTGACCGGCGTGATGTCCAACGTGGCACTGCCGGCGGCGTTGAGCAGGCCGTCGGTTACCGAGTAGCTGAAGCTGACGGAGCTGTCGTCGTTGAGCGCTGGCGTGTAGCTCCAGGTGCCATTGCCGTTATCGATCAGCGAACCGCTGCCGGCGCTGATCTGAAGGTTGGTCGCAGTCAGGGCGGGGCCGTCGACATCCGCAGCATTGCCCAGCAACTGGGCCTGAGTGATCAGGCGGGCTCCGCTGTCCTCGGCGATGGAGGCGAGGGTCACCGGGGTGGTGGTGGGGGCATCGTTGACCGGAGTGATGTCGAGGCTGGCGCTGCCGGCGACGGTGAGGTCGCCGTCGCTGATCGTGTAGCTGAAGCTCACGTCGGAGTCGTCGTTCTCGTCTGGGGTGTAGCTCCAGGTGCCGTCGCCATTGTCGGTCAGGGTGCCGCTGCCGCTGCTGATCGTCAGTCCGCTGGCGGTGAGTGCGTCGCCTTCGATGTCATCGGCATTGGCCAGCAACTCGGCCTGGGTAATCACGCGTACTCCACTGTCTTCGGCGATGGCCGCGAGGGTTACTTCGCTGGTTGTCGGCGCATCGTTGACCGGGGTGATATCCAGGCTGGCGCTGCCGGCGACGGTGAGGTCGCCGTCGCTGATCGTGTAGCTGAAGCTCACGTCGGAGTCGTCGTTTTCGTCTGGGGTGTAGCTCCAGGTGCCGTCGCCATTGTCGGTCAGGGTGCCGCTGCCGCTGCTGATCGTCAGTCCGCTGGCGGTGAGTGCGTCGCCTTCGATGTCATCGGCATTGGCCAGCAACTCGGCCTGGGTAATCACGCGTACTCCACTGTCTTCGGCGATGGCCGCGAGGGTTACTTCGCTGGTTGTTGGTGCGTCGTTGACCGGGGTGATGTCGAGGCTGGCGCTGCCGGCGACGGTGAGGTCGCCGTCGCTGATCGTGTAGCTGAAGCTCACGTCGGAGTCGTCGTTCTCGTCTGGGGTGTAGTTCCAGGTGCCGTTGCCGTTATTGATCAGGGTGCCGCCGCCGCTGCTGATCGTCAGCCCGCTGGCGGTGAGCGTGTCGCCTTCGATGTCATCGGCATTGGCCAGCAACTCGGCCTGGGTAATCACGCGTACGCCACTGTCTTCGGCGATGGCCGCGAGGGTTACTTCGCTGGTTGTTGGTGCGTCGTTGACCGGGGTGATATCGAGGCTGGCACTTCCCGCAGTAGTGAGTGAGCCGTCGCTGATGGTGTAGGTGAAGGACACCTGGGTGTCGTCGTTGAGCGCCGGGGTGTAGGTCCAGGTGCCATTGCCGTTGTTGACCAGCGAGCCATTGCCCGAGCTGATCTGCAGGTTGCTGGCGGTCAGGTCGAGGCTGTCGACGTCCGCTGCGTTGGCCAGCAACTGCGCCTGGGTGATCAGGCGAGCGCCGCTGTCTTCGGCAATTGCAGTCAGGGTTACCGGAGTGGTGGTGGGCGCGTCGTTGACCGGAGTGATATCCAGCGTGGCACTACCGGCAACACTGAGCGATCCATCGCTGACGGTGTAGGTGAAGGAAACAGCGGTGTCGTCATTCAGCGGTGGGGTGTACGTCCAGGTGCCATTGCCGTTGTTGACCAGTGTGCCGCTGCCTGAACTGATCTGCAGGTTGCTGGCGGTGAGCACGTCACCTTCGATGTCCGAGGCATTGGCCAGCAGCTCCGCCTGGGTGATGAGGCGCGTGCCGCTGTCTTCGGCAATGGCTGTCAGGGTTACCGGGCTGCTGACCACCGGAGCGTCGTTGACACCGGCAATCCGCACCGTCGCAGTGGCCCAGCTCAGGGTGCCATTACCCAGGCGAATGGCGTAGGTGAAGCTGTCGGTCAGGTATTCGCCAACCGAGAGGCTCCTGTACGCATCGCTCTGGAGGAGATCGCCGGCGTCATAGAGGACTTTCATCTTCCCGTCCGACGGGTCCTGGCCGATCCAGATGTGGGCGCCATAAGCGCTGTAGCAATCCTGGTCATGGGCCAGCAGGTCCGCTTGGATTTCCGTCCGGGTTGCAGTGCTGCCATCGGCCGTAACGCCATCGTCCAGCGAATAGAGCGTCTTGGCCTTGCCACCAAGGTCATTCGCCATGACATCCAGGCAGATGTAGTCGAGGCCATCTCGCACCAGGTTCTCGTACAGGAAGCTGTCGCCGTTCGCTTGGGGGGTATTGCTGAATGAGACGGTGGAGATGGCCATGTTGAATTCCTTTCGCTGAAATTGTTGGTCTTGTGGGCGTTACCTGGGCTATTGCGCGGCGCCAGGTGGGCCGTGAGCCACCCGCTGTGAAAGGGACGCGCGAAGCCCGAAGGCAGCGCGCAGGAATCTGCGAGCACCCATGGGAGGGACTCCTGAAATGAGTAAGGGACCGTGAGGAAGCGAGGTACCGACTACAGCGACGGCCAAAGCACTGTAATGTCAGTTTGATATTCGTTTAGAGGTGAGTCCGGCCCCTGTAAAGGCGCGATTCGAGGCAAGTGGGATTGGCGGTCAAAATCACGACGAACGGCGATTTTGAGTCAGAAAATTGACTGACGGTGTGATGGCGGCCCGTTCGCGGAGAACGTCGACTTGTAGTGAAACCCGGATGGGACGACCATCTGCCCCTCGATTCGGCCCTGCCCTGGAGAAGACATGGCCCGGCACCCCCAGGTCGACCCGATATCCGCCAGGATGGCGTGGATAGGGTCTGGCCGTCCCTGGCGCGTTCTGCGCCGGCCCTCGTTGCTGATACCGCTGCTGATGCTGGCGCTGCTCTGGTCGGCCGACCGCCTGTTCCCGCTGCCCTTGCCGGACGACGACCTGGCTCGGGTGGTGTTGGCCGAGGACGGCACGCCGCTGTGGCGCTTCGCCGATGCCAACGGCGTGTGGCGTTACCCGATCAGCCAGGACGAGGTGTCGCCCTTTTACCTTGAGGCGCTGCTGACCTACGAGGACCGCTGGTTCTACCAGCACCCCGGCGTGAATCCCCTGGCCCTGGCCCGTGCGGCCTGGCTCAACCTCACGGGCGGGCGCGTGCTCTCCGGGGGCAGCACCCTGTCGATGCAGGTGGCGCGGCTGCTCGATCCGCACTCGCGCACCTTCGCCGGCAAGCTGCGCCAGCTATGGCGCACTGCACAGCTGGAGTGGCACCTCTCCAAGGACGAAATCCTCGGCCTCTACCTCAATCGCGCGCCCTTTGGCGGCACCCTGCAGGGTGTGGCGGCGGCCAGTTGGGCTTACCTCGGTAAACCACCTTCGCAGCTGACCCGTGCCGAGGCTGCACTGTTGGCCGTATTGCCCCAGGCGCCCAGCCGGCTGCGCCCGGACCGCCACCCCGAACGTGCCCAGGCCGCGCGGGACAAGGTGCTGCGGCGCCTGGCGCAGTTCGACGTCTGGCCCGAAGGCGCGGTGAAGGAAGCCACGGAAGAACCGGTGCTCCTGGCGCCGCGCCAGGAACCCAGTCTGGCGCCGCTGCTGGCACGGCGCCTGAATACGCCCAAGAGCCCGCCGCTAATCCGTACCACCATCGACGCGGCCCTGCAGCGCCGCCTGGAAGACCTGTTGCTGGGCTGGCGCGCACGCCTGCCGGAGCGCACCTCGGCGGCCATCCTGGTGGTGGAGCACCAGACCATGGCCGTGCGCGCTTACCTGGGCTCGGTCGACATCGCTGACGAACGCCGCTTCGGTCATGTCGACATGATCGAGTCGCTGCGCTCGCCCGGTTCCACCCTCAAGCCTTTCCTCTACGGCATGGCCCTGGATGCCGGGCTGATCCACTCCGAATCCCTGCTTCAGGACGTGCCCCGGCGCTACGGCGACTACCGCCCCGGCAACTTCGCCGCCGGTTTCATCGGCCCGGTGTCTGCCAGCGAGGCGCTGGGCATGTCCCTCAACCTGCCGGCGGTGCAACTGCTGGAGGCCTATGGGCCGAAGCGTTTCGCCGGCGAGTTGCGCAATGTCGGCGTGCCGCTGGTGCTGCCGGCGGCGAGCGAACCGAACCTGGCGCTGATCCTCGGTGGCGCCGGGAGCAAGCTGGAGGACCTTGTCAGCGGCTACAGCGCCTTCGCCCGCCAGGGCCGCGTCGCCCACCTGCGCCTGCAGCCCCAGGATGCGTTGCAGGAGCGCCGTCTGCTGTCGCCCGGCGCCGCCTGGATCATCCGGCGCATCCTCGCCGGCCAGGCGCGCCCGGACCGCGATCCGCGTGCGCGCCTGACCCAACGCCCGGTGCTGGCCTGGAAGACCGGCACCAGCTACGGCTTCCGCGATGCCTGGGCCATCGGCGTCGGGCCGCGTCATCTGATCGGCATCTGGATCGGCCGACCCGACGGCACGCCGGTGCCCGGCCAGTTCGGCCTGGCCTCGGCCGCCCCCTTGCTGTTGCAGGTACACGACCTGCTGGTGAACCGCGATACCCAGCGCGGCATCGCCCAGCCGGTGGACCCGCAGCCGCCGGAAGTCGGCGTGGCCGCGATCTGCTGGCCCCTCGGCCAGCCCATGGCCAAGGGCGACCCCAACTGTCGCCGCCAGCGTTTCGCCTGGACCCTCGAAGGCACCACGCCGCCCACCTTGTTGGCGGCCGACCAGCCCCTCGGGCTCGGCTTGCGCCAGCCGTTGTGGGTGAATGCCGAAGGCCGCCAGGTCGCCGCCGGTTGCAGCGGCGCCCAGGCGCGTGAGCTGGTGCTCTGGCCGGCGCCCCTGGAACCCTGGCTGCCGCGACGGGAGCGGCGTGCCGCGCGCTTGCCCTTGGTGGACTCGGCCTGCCCGCCGCAATTGCCGCCGGCAGCGGCGCCGCTGTCCATCGTCGGCGTGCGCGAGGGTGACCAGCTGCGCCGTCCGTCGGGCAGCGCCGAGCCCCTGCGCCTCAATCTCTCCACCCTCGGCGGCAGCGGTCGGCGCTGGTGGTTCCTCGATGGCGCACCGCTCACCGCCACGTCTGCGGAGGAGAGCTTCAACCAGGAGTTCCGGCGCAGCGGCCGTCACCAGCTGAGCGTGCTGGACGAAACCGGGCAGACCGCTCGTCTGGAGTTCGCTGTCACGGACTGACCGGACGTTCAAGTTTTTGGCATGGGGCGCCGATAGTAGTTGTTGGCAATGGATGGGCAAATTGTCGAATTGTTTGTATACAATCTTTCGCCCCCTCGTCCCGCCTCCAACAAGAACTCCCAAGGAGACAACTCCATGCGCCTCTGGCAACGCAGCATTCAGTGGCAGCTTATCTTCAGCATGGGCGCGGCCCTGCTCGCCGGCATCCTCATCGTCATTGGCATCTACTCGGTGCTGATGAACCGCCTGACCGAACGTTTCCTGCTGGACGAAGCCTTGCCTGCTCGCGTACAGGCCATCGGCAATGCCCTGGAGCGCACCCTGGCCGCGCCGATCACGGCCAACGCCAGCATCGCCGAGAACGCCCTGGTGCAGGACTGGCTCGCCGAAGGCGAGGACCCGGCCCGCGCCGAGGCCTTCGCCCGCTACCTGGAAGGCGTGCGCGCCCAGCAGAACGCGACGACCACCTCCATCGCCGTGATGGACAGCGGCCACTACTACACGGGCCAGGGGCTGGCGCGCACCATTTCCCGCAGCCAGCCGGAGAACCATTGGTTCTACCGGCTGGTGGACAGCAATCGGAACCGGGTGCTGGAGATCGACATCGACAAGGGCACCCGCCTGCCGACCCTGTTCATCAACCAGCGCATCAGTCGTAACGGCAAGACCCTCGGCGTCTCCGGCCTGGGCTACAGCCTGCAGTCCATGTCCGAGATGATCCGCGACTTCCGCTTCGGCGAGCGCGGCCGGGTGTTCCTGATGGACAGCGAGGGCAACATCAAGGTCCACCCCGACGCCGCCCTGAACGGCAGCGCTCGACTGGCCGAGGTCTTCGGTGCCGACGCCGCCGCCCAACTGCTGGCGTCCGGCGGCAAGGCCATCCACTTCAGCCGTGACGGCGAGGACTACCTCGCCCTGTCCCGTCCGCTGGAAAGCCTCGGCTGGCAGCTGGTGAGCGAAGTGCCGGAGGCGGAAATCTACGCCGAGGCACGCAAGGCCATGGTGACCAGCAGCTTCGCTGGTTTCGGTGTGCTCGCCCTGTGCCTGCTCCTTGTGGTGCTGCTGGCCCGTGGGCTGGTACGGCCGATCCGCCAGGTCACCGCGGCATTGGTGGAAATCGGCGGCGGTGGCGGTGACCTCACCCGTCGTTTGGACGAAGGCCGCGCGGACGAGCTGGGTGATCTCGCCCGTGGTTTCAACCGCTTCCTGGAAAGCCAGCGCAGCCTGATCGGCGAGGTGCTGGACACCAGCCAGCGCCTGCACAAGGTGGTCGGCCAGGTGGCCCAGGTGGTGGACAACACCGCGACCCGTTCCAGCCAGCAGCAGGAAATGACCGACATGGTCGCTACCGCCGTGCACGAGATGGGCCTAACGGTGCAGGAAATCGCCCGTAACGCCGGCGCTGCCGCCCATGCTTCGCAGAATGCCCGCGATGAATCCCTGCAGGCGCGTCAGGTGGTGGGCGAGTCGGTGGGGCACATCGAGAAGATGTCCAACGAGATCGGCGTCGCGGCCGCGGCGGTGAGCGAACTGGCCAACCAGGTCGCTTCCATCGACCAGGTGCTGGCGGTGATCCGTGGCATCTCCGAACAAACCAACCTGCTGGCGCTGAACGCCGCCATCGAAGCCGCCCGCGCGGGTGAAATGGGCCGGGGCTTTGCCGTGGTCGCCGACGAGGTACGGACTCTCGCCAGCCGCACCCAGTCGTCCACCGACGAGATCCAGCAGATGATCCAGCGCCTCAAGCACGGCGCCGAAACCGCAGTGCATTCCATGCACGCTGGCCAGGCCGCCACCGGCACGGGCGTCGAGGCCAGCCAGCGCACCGGCACCTCCCTCGGCGCCATCACCGATCAGGTGGAACGCATCAGCGACATGAACCACCAGGTAGCGGCGGCGACCGAAGAGCAGTCATCGGTGACCGAGGAAATCAACCGCAACGTCCAGGGCATCGCCGATCTGGCTCACGCCACCGCCAGCGAAGTGCGCGGCTGCCGCGAGGAATGCCAGACCCTGAGCCGCCTGGCCGGCGACCTGGCGCAGCAAGTGGGCAAGTTCAGGTTGTGAGGGGAGTTGGAAAGTTCTGAGCCAAGCTGCTTACCGAGCTCGGTGGATGTTCATGTTTCGCCTTGCCGGGCGACTCCCTTTGGCAGTCGTCGGTATGCCGCACCACCCAAAGGAAGCAAAGGTCTTGCCCCTGCATCCGGCCCCGGCTTCGCCGGGGTTCCCTCCCTCCATCGTTGCGCCGGGGGCACGGCGCGAGGGGCCATCCATGGCCCCACACGCCTCTCGCGGCATCCATGCCGCTCGTCCCCCTCTGCAACGATTCCGCTCGGCCTTCTGACGGGGCGAGGTCGCTGCCCCACCGCTTCTGCCCAGCTTCAGGCGGCGTATGGGCTTCAGGATGACTTTGAATTTGCCGGCGCGAGTCACCCCTCTCCTCTTCAGGGAGAGGGGGCGGGGGTGAGGGGGAGCAGGCTGGCGCGAAAGCTTGGAACTCCGTTTTTGGCCTGTCACTTCAACGTCAGCGCAGATTGAAATCACCACCACAGCGAGCGAATCACCTGCTCCTTTTCAGGTCGAACTACCCGGCGAAAGGGACGTTGGACCGGGTTCCTCTCCCGCCATTTCCAACCTGTCCCGCCCCAATGCCTTGGCGCGGTACAGGGCGTCGTCCACGCGCTTGAAGAAGGCCTCGGCACTGCCGCCGTCGCGTTCGTCGAAGCGGCCCAGGCCGAGGCTGGCGGTCACCGGCAGATGCTGGCCGCCGAGCTGGAAGCCCCGGTTGGCCAAGTCTTCACGGAACAGCTCGGCCAACTGGCGGGCCTGTTCCATGCTGGTATCCGGCATCAGCACGCCGAACTCTTCGCCGCCCAGGCGCAGCAGCGCGTCGCTGTCGCGGCGGAAGAATTCACGCATGCGCTCGCCGAATGCCCGCAGGCAGGCATCGCCCACACTGTGGCCGTGCTCGTCGTTGATCCGTTTGAAGAAGTCGATGTCCACCAGCAGCAGCGACAGCTCGCTGCCGTGGCGCTGGGCGCTGGCACACATGGCCGGGAACAGGTTGTTGAACTGGTAGCGATTGCCCAGTTGAGTCAGGCCGTCGGTGCGGCTGAGCGTATCCAGGCGCTGGCGCTGCTCCAGCAACTGCAGCTCCAGGGTGATCATGTTGGTGTACTCGCGGTGGCTGCGGTTCAACGCCAGCAGCAGGTAGCTGAAGTAGAAGGCGAGGGTGATGAGTTCGGCCCGCGTGCCGTCCGGAGATAGCGCCAACACCACCAGTCCCGGCAGATAGAGCATCAGGATGGCGACGATCGCACGGCGCCGCCGCATGGAGAAGTTGAAGGTCATCGCGGTGCTGAAGGCCACGGTGGCCAGCGTGGCGATAAGGCGGGAAGGCTGGAAGTCGGGGGCCAACAGCACCCAGCCGTGGGCCAGGCCCCAGCCAACGGATGACACCAGGATCACGCCCCAGTGGCGGTCCAGCCAGCGCTGCAGCTCGGTCTCGCTGCCCGCCTCGGGTGGACGGTGCAGCAGCCGCGCCGCCAGCAGCAGTGCAAAAAACGTACTGCCGATCGAACCTATGGCCAGGTGCTGCAGCGGCGCCGTGCTGAACTGCCAGCACAGCAGCCAGGCCAGCAAGTAGTAGACGCCGCCGAGTCGTGTGCGCGAGCGGGTGTCCTGTACTTCGCGCCAGAGGCTGAAACGCTCCGGGGATTGGGGAAGGTCGGCGTCGGTCATCTTTCTGTGATCACAGAAACAGCAGAGGTCGGCTGAGCTTAGTCGTTCTGTATCTGCAATGGCATCAAGTTGACATCGTTGCCGTTTATCCCCGACGAATGAGCCAGACGCCACCGATGATCAGCGCCAGGCCAGCCAGTTTGCCGATGCTGATGGGCGCCTCGCGGTAGCCGGCCCAGCCGAAGTGGTCCAGCATCAGCGCCATGCTCAGTTGCCCGGCCAGCACCAACGTCATGAACAGCAGGGCGCCGATGCGCGGACCGGCGAAGGCGGCGGTGGCGATGAACACCGCGCCCAGCAGGCCGCCGCCCCACTGCCACCAGCTCACGCCCTTGAGCGCCTCGAAGGTCGGCAATTCGCGTTGTATCAGGACCACCGCGAGCAGGGCGAGGGTGCCCACCAGGAACGACACCAGGGCAGCGCTCATGACGCTGGAAATCTGTTTGGCCAGTTGGCCATTGATGCCGGCCTGCAGGGGCAGGAAGGCGCCGGCGATGAAGGGCAGGGCGAGCAGCCACCAGGCCTTGGGCATGGCGATCTCCATGGATTCGAGGGGGCGCCTAGTATGCCCGAGGCGCTCTTTCTCGCGCGTACTGGTTGCTTTCCGCACGCCCATCAAAACGCTGAAACCCGCGCCGGCTCTGGGCTGCAGCACGCCTTATACAAACGGTTAATACCAAGTCGAAGATTGTCTCGGGCGGTTCGCTGATCTGTCATGACTTCAGAAGTGCGGGGCTGAGGGGCCCCGACGACTAGGCAAGACGAGGTAGGGACGCATATGAGCAACAAGACAAACTGGATCAACCTGGGCTCTGCCCTGACCCTGGCGATGGTGTTCTCCCTGACCGGTTGCAGCAGTGGCGGCGGTGGCTCGAAGAGCTTCGTCGACAGCGCGAGCAGCGATACTCCGACCGATGCCACTGCCGGTACGGATGGCGGAGATGCGGGGGCTGGCGGCACCGACGGTGGTACCGGGGGTGGTACCGGGGGTGGTGTCGTGGATGGAGGCACTGGTGGCGGTACCGGTAGTACGGGGGGCGTCGGTGGCGGAACCGGCGGTGGCACCGGAGGCAGTACCGGCGGCGGTGTCGTCGATGGCGGTACTGGTGGAAGCACTGGCGGCGGTACGGGTGGTGGTGTCGTCGATGGTGGTACCGGTGGAAGCACTGGCGGCGGTACGGGTGGTGGTGTCGTCGATGGTGGTACCGGTGGAAGCACTGGCGGCGGCACGGGCGGCGGTATCGTCGATGGTGGTACCGGTGGAAGCACGGGCGGCGGTACGGGTGGTGGTGTCGTGGATGGTGGTACCGGTGGAGGCACGGGCGGCGGTACGGGCGGTGGCGTAGTGGATGGCGGCACTGGCGGAGGTACGGGCGGCGTTGGTGGCGGAACCGGCGGTGGTACAGGTGGTGGCGTGGTGGACGGCGGCACTGGTGGAGGCTCGGGTGGTGGCACCGGCGGTGGAGCTACCGCCCCCAGCCTGGTGACCGCCGAAGTGCTGCAGGACGCTGGTGGCATCGTCTCCGGTGCCGGTAATGCGGTCGATCAACTGGGCCAGACCGTGGGCAATCTCCCACTCGCCGGCAACCAGGACCTCACCGGCGGTGCGGGCGACCTGGTGTCTTCGGTCGGCCAGGCCACCGACAGCCTGGGAGATGGCATCAAGGATGGCGTCGGCCAATTGGGCACGGATGGCAACGCTCTGGGCACCACCGTGGGCAGCCTGGGCGAGGTAGTGAGTGACGTGGGCGGCGGCGTTTCGGCGCTGGGCGATGGCGTGAAGGCCGTCTCCGACTCATCTGCCATACAGCACCTGCCCGTGCTTGGCGGTACCGTTGGCGATGTTGTGGACAAGGCCGGCACCCTGGTGGACGGCGTCGGCGAGCAGGTCTCCATGCTCGGCAATACGCTGGACACCGCCGCTACCAGTGGCCCGCTGGGCGATGTCACTGGCGCCGTCGGTGACAAGCTGGTTCCGGTGGTCAGCCTGGCCGAAAGCGTGACCGGCAAGCTGGGCAGCGCCACCGGTCTGGACCAGCCTGTGGGCAGCCTGCTGGACAAGACCGGGGATACCCTCGGCGCAGTTGGCGACAAGGTGGCCGAGGGTGTCGATAACCCCGTTGGCCAGGCCGTTGGCGACACCCTGGCGAAGACTGGCGACGCGCTCTCCACCGGTGGTGGTTTGCTCGATCAGCCGGAAGGTGGCAGCAGCCCGCAGGCAAGCCTGGACACCGTGGTCGGCGAGGTGGCCGCTACCACCGGGCAGATCGGCCAGCAAACCGGCATCGCCGCACCTGTGGACAACCTGCTGGAAACCGCCGGTGGCGTCGTGGCCGGGGCCGGCAGCGGACTGGACGCCGGCAGCGGCAATGGCCTGGTCAGCGCCGCGGGTGGCGCCGTGGTGGAAACCGGGCAGACGGTGGCATCCCTCGGCACCCTGGTGGGCGGCGACGGCGTGACCAACAACCCGGCGGGGGCGCCCGTCGCAGCGCTTACCGGCGATGTGGGCGGTGCCCTGACCCCGGTGGTGGAGACGGTCGGTGCCACGACCCAGTCCGTGGGCGATGCCACCGGCCTGGGCGACCCGGCCGGTAACCTGGTGCAGCAGGTCGGCGGTGCGGTGACCAACCTTGGCCAACAGGTGGACGTTGCCAGCAGCAACCCGGTGGTGAGCCAGGTTGGACAGACCGTCGGCGGCACCGGCCAGATGGTCGAGAAGGTCGGCACCCTGCTCGAAGGCGGCAGCGGAGCGCCAGCAACTGGCGATGCCGTGGGTGGCCTGGGTGTCTCACTACAAGGCACCGTATCCGGGAGCCTGACCGGCACCCTCGGTAGCGGCCTGCTGGGTGGCCAGAGCAACTGACCCCCCCTCACCGGGCTCCCTTCCGGAGCCCGGTGCTTTCCTCCAATTCCAAATCCCGCCTACGCGATCAGGGAGTAACCCATGCGCGCTTCAGCAGTACTGCTCGCGCTTGGCTGCGTGGTGCTCAACCAGGCCCAGGCGCAACAGAATCCGGTGTACCTGAACAGCAACGAAATCGAACGCCAACTGCCCACGCCCAACTTGCCGGCTGACGCCTATCGGCCTCGCTCCCCGGCCCTCAAACTGCCCGAAGCGGCCAAGCCTCAGCCCCTGAAGCTGAACACCCGCGTCAGGGTACGCGAGGTGAAGATCGAGGGTGGCAGCATCTACCCCTTCGCCGAACTCAAGGCGGTCTACCAGCCCTTCGTCGGCCGCGACGTCAGCCTCGCGGAGCTGATCGAGGCTACCCGCAGCGTGACGCGGCGCTACCAGGACGACGGCTACCTTCTGTCCTACGCCTTCCTGCCGGTGCAGGGTTTCGAGCAGGGGCGGGTGCGGGTGGTGCTGGTGGAGGGCTATGTGAGGGACTACCAGATTCAGGGCGACGTCGGTGCCGTGCGCGCTCACGTCGACAAGCTGGCTGCGCGCCTGCAGGCCGAGCGCCCGCTGACCCGCAGGACCTTCGAGCGCTACACCAGCCTGATGGGGCGCATTCCCGGCGTTACCCTGAGCGCTCGGGTTCCGCCGCCGGCCACCACCGACGGTGCCAGCCACCTGCAGATCCAGGCGTCGCGCAAACCCTGGACCAGCAGCCTCAACTTCAGCGAAGACAACCGGGGCAGCGCCCAGGCCGTACTGGGACTCTCCAGCAATGCCCAGACATCACTGGCCGAACAGGTGAGCTTCAGCGTGCTGGCGCCGCCCGGCGAGGACGACGAGCGCTACTACCGGCTCGACTACAGTCAGTACCTGGGCAGCGACGGCACACGACTGAACCTCTACGGCTCGCACTATCGAAGCCAGCCGGAGGACAACCTGCGCCTGGCCAACGGCCTGGAGCTGGAGCGGCACCTGAGCAACGACCGCCTCTCCATCGGCGTCAGCCATCCGTTCATCGCTGCGCAGAAAGAGTGGCTGAGCCTGGGCGCGCGGCTCTACGGGGTGAACGATCGGGTGCGCTACGACGTGGTCGGCTTCCCCCTCAGCATCGATGCCGATACCGACCTGCGCGCCCTGGCCCTGGAAGGCGACTGGAACCGTTCCGACGCGACCCGCCTGCGCATTCTCAGCGCAGGCCTGTATCGGGGTCTGGATGCACTCGGCGCGCGTACCGACAACGGCCTGTTCGACCTTGAGTTCACCCGCCTGCGCTTGTCCGGTGTGCAGAGCGATCGCTTCGGCGAGCGCTGGCAAGGCGTGCTGTCCGCAGCGCTCTACTGGAGTGAGGACAACCTGCCGGACGCCGAGCAGGTGGTATTCGGTGGGCAGAACTTCGGTCGCGGTTATCCCAGTGACCAGGCATCCGGTGACAAGGGCTGGGGGGCGGCCTATGAGCTGAACTACAGCCATCGCCGCGAGGGCCAGTGGCTACGCCTGCTGCAGCCCTACGTGGTGGTGGATGCCGCACAGGCCTGGTTCAACCAACAGCCCATCGCCCGCTCACGGCTGTCGTCCCTGGCCAGCGGCCTGCGCCTGGGGGATGCGCGTTACTACAACGTTGCCCTGGAAGTGGCCAAGCCGATGTCCGACGAAGCCCTCGACAGCCACAACCGCAGCCCGCGCGTGACCTTGAGTTTCAGTTATCAGCTGTAGGCGGAGCAGGGTGCGCCATGCGCACCGGTTCTGTTCCGGGTTGGCGGTGAGAGGGCCGGGAACACCGCTGGTGCGCGCGGCGCACCCTACTATCCGGCAGATCACGAAACGAACAATAAAAAAGGCCGCCATCCTGGGCAGCCTTCCTCTTTCGATTCCGTCGGTTCAGTTGCTGACCAGCTTCAGATGCGGCTGGGGGAACTGGGCCTTGATCACGTCCACCAGGCGTTCCAGGTAGATGGGTTTGCGGAAGAAGTCGATGACATTCAGGCGCAGCACATCGATCACATCGTCCATGTCGGCATGGCCGGAAGTCACGATTACCGGCAGGTGCTGCTTGGTTGTGTGGGCACGCAGTCGCTGGATCAGGCGTATCCCGCTTTCTTCGGGCATGCGCAGATCGGTGACGACCAGAGCGATATTGGGGTGGAGCAGCAACAGCTCGGTGGCACTCCTGACAGACGTCGCGGTATGGCAATAGAAGCCTTCGCCTTCGAGCATCTCCGCCAGTTCCAGCAGGATGTCTTCTTCATCGTCAACCAGGAGCAATTGCTGTCGCAGCAGGGGAGTAGAGGACATTGGAAAGGCCTCCTGCCGAGTTAATGCATGGTCCGTTTTTTATTGATCGGACAGATAACTTTCGGATGCTGCTTATGGAGTAGCTACGAAGCTGTCCCTGATGGCCTCGAACGTGTCAGATACGCCATTCTTGATACCAGGGCTGAATGTAATGATCGCGACTGCAACCATTGCTGCGACGATTGCGTATTCGATACCGGATGCGCCCTCTTCTTCCTTCGAAAACTTCTTGAACTTCTTGATCAGAGACATCAGGGACATTGTTGAAAGCTCCTTGCCGTGTAGGTTTTCTGCCAGAGGCAAGCTGAGCGTTGTCGAGAGTTTTGGCGGATGCAAATGTAAGAAAGCATTAATACCAAGGTTATAGCTTTCGCCCCTGTGGCTCTTCATCCAGAAGTGGGTAATGCATACCAAAAGTTTGGCCTTTCTGCATATGTAAGTAGCAATTTTATATATGGGGGTGGAGGTTTTGTGTGCATGGGAATACTTATCAGACCCGCAGGATTATTTTTCCTTGCAGGGTTAAAACTTCTGCTAAACAGATTTGCAGGGCGGGTGACAGATTGTGGAATAGGCGGTTGCTAGCCGGCCGCCAGGTGAAGATGCCCCCACACGCAGGGGCTTGTAGTTCTCACGGCAGAGGGAGTGCCAGATGAGTAGCCGAATGACCATTGCCTTGGCCGCAGTGCTGCTGTTGGGTGCGTTGCTGGCTGGATACTGGGGAATTGTGCTCAGCAGCGTGCCGCAGGCCGTTCAGACGGCCGAGCCGGTCGCATCCACCGAACCCCCCAGCCTTACCTCCGTTCCTGCCGACAAGCTGCGCACTCCCGTGGTGGTCGCGGCCCGGGAGCTCAGCCCATTCGTGGCCGTCACCGCCGAAGACCTGCGCGTCGAAGAGCTGCGCATCGCCCCGCCGGGCAGTTTCAGCAAGGTCGACGACGTGATCGGCCGCCGGCCCTGGACGCCAGTACCCGCCGGCAGCTGGCTTGGGCCGGCCAGTTTCGAGGCCGGTGGCCCGTTGGCGCACATGATCCGGGCGGACGAACGTGCCGTGGCCGTGCCAGTCGATGAAGTGGTGGGCGGCGGCGGCCATCTGCGGCCGGGCGACTATGTCGACGTGCTGCTGTTCCTGCGCGGCGATGGCGGCCAGCCGAGCGCCCAAGTGGCGGTGCCGGCCCTGCGCCTGCTGAGTTTTGGCGAGAACCTGGGGCCCGACTCCGACGGTCGGGCCAGTAAGCCGGCCAAGGACGGCGAACAGGTAGAAACCCGTAAAGCCAGCACCGCCGTGCTGGCCGTGCCGGAGGACCAACTGACTCGCCTGATGCTGGCCAGCCAGGCCGGTTCCCTGCGTCTGGCGGTACGTAGCGCCGACGAACGCCTGCTGGAGCGCTACCAGACCGGTGAGCTGAGCGCCGTGCCGGTGAATGCCGCCAGCCGCAACCTGATTCCCCTGGAGTCGCTGAGTGCGGCTCCGCCTCCCCGCCGCGTCGTGGCGCCCGCTCCGGTAGTGGTTTCCGCCGGCAAGGGACCGGGAGTCGCCGTTTACCGTGGCACGGAGCTGACCCGCCAGATCCCCTGACCCCGCAAGGAACGCCTCGATGAAGCGCCGGATCGCATGCATGATCTTCCCTCTGCTGGGCTGCGCGCCCCTGGTCGCGACGGCGGCTCCGGGCTGCGACGCGTTGGGCCAGGCGCCCGGTGTGGTGGAGGTGGGGCAGGGCCGCCAGGAACTCATGAGCTACCCGCTGGCCATCACCCGCCTTGCCGTGGGCGATCCGGAAGTGGCCGATGTGCAGCTCGCCGACAAGCAATCCTTCCTCATTACCGGCAAGCACGCCGGCGCCACCAGCCTCATGGTCTGGACCAGTTGCAGCCGCGAGCCGCGCCGCAGCCTGGTCTACGTCGAGGGCACGGCCAGTGCGTCCCTGGCGCAATCCCTGGAGGAACCCCGCGAGGCCGACCCGGTGCCCAGCCAGGTACAGACCGACATCCGCTTCGTCGAGGTCAGCCGCGGCAAGCTTAAGCAGGCCAGCACCTCCCTGGTGCGCCAGGGCTCCAACCTCTTCGTGCTCGGCGCGCCGGGCAGCCTCAACAACATCTCGGTGACCCCGGGCGGCGTGCTCGATGGCACCTTCGGCAGCCCGACCGGCGGCTTCAACATCATCTGGGGCGGGGGCAGCAGCAAGGTGCTGGGCTTCATCAACGCCCTTGAGAACAGTGGCTTTGCCTACACCCTGGCCAAGCCCAGCCTCGTGGCCCTGAGCGGGCAGAGCGCGAGCTTCCTGGCCGGCGGTGAGTTTCCCGTGCCGGTGCCCAACGGCGATGGCGACGACATCACCATCGAGTACAAGGAATTCGGCGTGCGCCTCACCCTCACGCCCACAGTCGTTGGCCGCCAGCGCATTTCCCTGAAAGTGGCGCCCGAAGTCAGCGAACTGGACTTCAGTTCAGGCATCAGCATCTCTGGCACCCAGGTGCCGGCGCTCAAGGTGCGGCGCACCGACACCAGCGTTTCCCTGGCCGATGGAGAGAGCTTCGTCATCAGCGGCCTGATCAGCAGCCAGAACGTCGCCAACATCGACAAGTTCCCCGGTCTTGGTGACCTGCCGGTGATCGGCGCGCTGTTCCGCTCCTCGCAGATCGACCGCGAAGACCGCGAGTTGCTGATGATCGTCACCCCGCACCTGGTTCAACCGCTCGCGGTGGACGCGCAACTGCCCGAGCTGCCTGGCGAACAGCTGCGTCGCTACGACCCAGGCTTCTTCGACTTCTACCTGAACGAGCGTGGCGACTTCGACCGCCGCGCCGGGCTGTCCGAGTGAGGCCGTCATGAGCCAGACCTTCCTCGCCTTCACCCGCAGCAACGCCGACCTGGAGTGGCTGCAGGGTGCGTTGACGCCGCTGGGACAGGTGCTCAGCGCGGGCCGTGGCGCCCTCGACGAACTGCTCGGGCTGATCGAAGTCACCGGTGCCAGCCTGCTCTTCGTCGGCCTGGACCGAGACAACCTGGTGGCCCAGACCTCGCTGATCGAAGGCGCCCTAGCGGCACGTCCGATGCTGGCGGTGGTGGCCATGGGTGACGGCCTGGACAACCAGCTGGTGCTCAACGCCATGCGCGCCGGTGCCCGCGACTTCATCGCCTATGGCGCACGCACCAGCGAGGTGGCCGGGCTGGTGCGACGCCTGGTGCAGCGCCTGCCGAGCGTGCTGCCCACTCACAACGCCGGCCGCCTGACCGCGCTGTTCAGCCGCCAGCAGGATGCCGATGCGGCGCTGTTGGCGGCGCACCTTGCCCTGGCCATCCAGCAATGCGGCCAGCGCACTCTGCTGATCGATCTCGGCCAGCCTCAGGGCGACAGCCTGGCGCTGTTGGGGCTTGAGGCGTCCTTCCATTTCGCCGATGCCCTACGCAACCTGCGCCGCCTCGACGCCGCACTGATCGACAGCGCCTTCGGCAGCCATCCCAATGGTCTGCGCCTGCTGGTGCAGGAAGCCGGCGGCGAAACCCTGGAGCGCATCAACGCCGCCGAGCTCTACCTGCTGCTCGGCGCCCTGCGCCAACACTTCCAGCACATCGTGGTGAACCTGGTGGGCCAGCCCGACAGCGATGCGCTGCGCATCCTCGTCGGCAATGCCGACCAGTTTCTCTGGTGCACCGACCAGAGCGTGCCGGACTGCCGCCGCAATATCGAACTGCTGGGCCGCTGGCGCGACGCCGGGGTCAAGCTGGAGCACGCGCAACTGCTGGTGGACCGCCACTTGCGTGGGGTGGCGCCGGAGCCCGAAGTGCTGGCCCGTTCCTTCAACCTGCCGGTGGCGGAAACCCTGCCCAACAGCCCCGAGCTGCGGATGAACGCCAAGAACCAGGGCCGCAGCCTGTTCGAGCTGGCGCCCCGTGAACGCCTCAGCCAGCGCCTGCGCGGGCTGGGCGAACGGCTGGCGTGTATCGAGCAGCCGAAATCGCGGGCCTGGCAGCGCCTTTGGAGCGTCCGCTCATGAGTGGCGAGAGCCTGTTCGGCGGCGCCGCCCGCTACACCCAGCTCGGTCACAACGACCCGCAAGGGCTGAAGCTGGTACTGCACCGCTACATCATCGACGCCATCGACGAAGACGGCGTGAACATCCTCGAAGGCGTGCGCAGCGCGGTGTCGCAGTACGTCATCGACAAGGTGGTGGAGTTCGTCGGCCGCCATCACCTGGCCGTGTCGCGCTATGAAATGGAGCGCCTGGCCGAGGAGCTGGTGGACGAGCTCACCGGCTTCGGCCCGCTGGAAGTGCTGCTGCGCGACCCCGGCGTCACCGAGATCCTGGTCAACGGCCCTTGCCGCATTTTCATCGAGCGCGAGGGCGTGCTGCACCAGAGCGACCTGCGCTTCATCGACGACCAGCACGTGCTGCGGGTGATCCAGCGCATCCTCGCGCCGCTGGGCCGCCGCCTCGACGAATCCAGCCCCATGGTCGACGCGCGCCTGCCGGACGGCAGCCGGGTCAACGCCATCATCCCGCCCATCGCCCTGGACGGCCCCTGCATCTCGGTGCGCAAGTTCCGCAAAGACCTGCTGCAGAGCTCCGACCTGTTGGCCTACCAGTCCCTGGACGAACCCATGCTGCAATTCATCCGCCGCGCCGTGGGCGAGCGTTGCAACATCCTGGTCAGCGGCGGCACCGGCACCGGCAAGACCACCTTGCTCAATGTCATGAGCCTGCTGATCGACGGCCATGAGCGCCTGGTCACCATCGAAGACACCGCCGAGCTGCAGCTCAACCATCCCCATGTGGTGCGCCTGGAAACCCGGCCGCCGAATGCCGAAGGGCGTGGCGAAGTGGCCGCCAGCGACCTGATCCGCAACGCCCTGCGCATGCGCCCGGACCGCATCATCCTCGGCGAGATCCGGGGCGTCGAAGTGCTCGACGTGCTGCAGGCAATGAACACCGGCCACGACGGCTCCATGAGCACGGTGCACGCCAACTCGGCGCTGGACTCCCTGTTGCGCCTCGAAACCCTGGTGGGGCTCACCGGCCGCCAGGTGGCCGAGCGAACCCTGCGGCAGATGATCTGCGCGGCCCTCGACCTGGTGGTCCAGCTCACCCGGCTGCCCAATGGCCGGCGCTGCATCAGCGAAGTGGTGGAAGTGGTCGGCGTGCGCGACGACGTCTATGTCACCAACTGCCTGTTCCGGCTCGACCGGGCCAGCGGCTGCTTCATCAGTGAGGCAGCGAACCCGGCCGGGGAGAAACTGCGCCAGGCCGCGGGAGCCGTGCGGTGAGCGCGCCGCTGCTGCTCGGCCTGCTCTGCAGCCTGCTGCTGGCCCTGGGCGGCGCGCTGTTGCACAAGGGCTGGCGGCAGACCGGCGAAGAGCGCGTCCTGCAGCGCCTGGGGCAGGACCTGGCACCGCCCGAACCGGCCTCCAGCCGCGCGGGCTGGCTGGAGCGCGCCTTCCTGCGCGCCGGCCTGGAGCTGCCCCGCGAACGGGTCGGCCTGCTGCTTGCGTCCTGGCTGCTCGCTGCATTGATGGCGGCGCTGGCCGGGGGCTGGATAGCGGCGTTGGCGGTCGCCTCGCTGATTCCGATGGGGCTGCGTGCTTGGCTGGGCTGGCGCTACCGGAAGCGCGTGAGGCGCATGGTGGAACAGTTGCCGCAACTGCTCGACCAGGTGGTGCGCAGCCTGCACGCCGGACGCACCCTGGGCGATGCCGTGGTACGCGCCATCGACGCCTCGCCCGATCCGCTGCGCGCGGCACTGGCGCGGGTGTCGCGTGATGTGCAGCTGGGCGTCGGCCTGCCTGATGCCCTGCAGGAGGTGGCCGACCTGTTCGAACAGGAGGAGCTGCGCATCCTCGCCCTCGGCGTGCGGGTCAATCACCGCTACGGCGGCAGTGCCAGCGAGCTGCTGGGCAACCTGATCAAGGTCATCCACGAGCGCGAACAGATCGCCCGCCAGTTGCGTGCCATGACCGGAGAAACCCGCTTCACCGCCGTGGTGCTGGCGATCCTGCCGATTTCGGTGGCCGTCTACATCCTCGCCGTGAACCCCAGCTACCTGCTCAGCCTGTGGATGGACGCCAGCGGCCAGCGCATGTTGCTGACGGCCTTCGCCATGCAGGTGCTGGGCTGCATCGTCCTCTGGCGCATGTTGAGGAGCGTGTGAGATGGCGCTGATCCTGTTCGCCGTCCTGCTGGGCCTGGCTGCCGTGTTGCTGGTGTCTGGCCTCGTGGGCGAGCGTCAGCGCCGCTTGCGGGTCCATCAGCGGCTGCTGGGTCAGGAGCTGGCCGGGCGCCTGGCGGATGATCGCTGGCAGGGCCTGGTGCGCCGCCTTGGCGGCAGTCGCCTGGCCCTGCGTTACCTGAACCTGGACGGCGAAACCCAGCGGCTGCTCAACCGCATCGGCTGGCGCCGTTCCAGCCGGCGCACCCTGTTCCTCGCCTGCCAGCTCGGCGCGCCGCTGGCGATGGTCGGCCTGACACTGCTGGGGCAGTCGCTGCTCGATGAACCGCCTTCGCCCTCCTGGCTGGTGCCCTTCCTGGCTGCCGGTTGCGGGCTGCTGCTACCCAAACGCGTGCTGGCGATTGTCGCGATGCGCCGCCAGCACGCCCTGCAACAGGAACTGTCGGTCTTCATTCCCATGGTGCGCATCCTCTTCGAGGCCGGCCTCACCGTGGAACAGGCGCTGCGGGTGCTCAGCCAGGACGGTCGCGGCCTGATGCCGGTGCTGACTGCCGAGCTGCAAGGCCTGTTGCAGCACGTGGATTCCGGCCTGGAACTGGGCGAGGAGCTGGGCAAGCTGGCGCGGTTGCTGGAGGTGGACGAGCTGACTGACAGCTTCACCATCCTCGAACAACTGGTGCGCCAGGGGGGCGGAGCCATGGCGTCGCTGCTGGCGCTGAAGAAACTCCTGGATGACCGTCGCCTCACGCGGATGCAGGAGTACATCTCCAAGCTCTCCGCGAAGATGGCGGTGGTGATGATGTCGCTGCTGTTCCCGGCCCTGCTGATCGTGCTGGCAGGGCCCGGGCTGGTGGCGATCAGCCGGGCCATGGGGGGAATGGGAGGGATGCGATGAGAAGGATGCTGATGCTGTGCGCGCTGGGCCTGCTGGGCGGTTGCGCCAACGCGCCGGTCCAGGTCGGCTGGCTGGCGCAGGGTGGTTGCGGTCAACCGACGGCGGAGCAGGAGCTGGCGCTGAACCTGGCCAAGGACATGGCTGCCGATGGTCGCGCCCACGCCGCCCTGGCGCACCTCCAGGCCTTGCCCTCCAGCCTGCCGGAGGTGCGCCTGCGCCAGGCACGCATCTATCGCAGCCTGGGCCGCAGCGAGGCCGCGCCACTGTACCGGAGCCTGCTGGGCACCTGCCTTGAGGCCGAGGGGCACCACGGCCTGGGCCAGCTCGCGGCAGCCGACGGCAACCAGCGCGAAGCCCTGGAGCAATTGCGCGAAGCCCTGCGCCTATCGCCTACCGACGCTAAGGTGCGCAACGACCTGGGGTTGGTGCTGCTGCGGGAAGGGCGGCTGGATGACGCCCGCTTCGAATTCCTCACCGCCCTTGAACTGGACCAGGGCAACGCCTTGCCGGCGCAGAACCTGTTGTCGCTGCTGTTCTATCAGGAGCAGTACCAGCAGGCCGCCGACCTCGTGTCGCGGCTGCACCTGCCCGCCGACCTGGTGCGTCAGGCCGAGGAACGGGCTCGGGAAATGAAACGCCAGGGGCTGACCGCGCCGCTGGCGGCACGGCAACCGAAGGAGGACGCCCCGCTGCTGGCGGAACTGCGCAAGACTGAGCCCGAGACGGGCGGGGAGGTGGGACGATGAAAGCCTGGATCGCCATCCTGTTGTTGGGTGCCTGCGCGGGATTGCAGGCGGCGGAAGACGCCCGCCACGCGCGGCACGAGCGCCACCGCCTGACGGAGCAGTGGCTGACCATCCAGCGCGAAGGCAGCCAGGCGTCGCGCCATGCGCAGACCGCCACCGCCGCCGAGCGCGAGCTGGCCAACCAGCGCTGGCTGGAGAGCTACAAGTACGCCATACCCGCGCGTTACTACGGCAACAGCATGTCCGTGGACGACGGGGCGTCGTCGAGCGAGTGAGGCCCGCCATGCACAGCCTGCGACGACAACGCGGCGCCATCGGCCTGATGGCGACCCTGGTGCTGCTGTTGACCCTGATGATGCTGGCGCTGACGGTGGATGCCGGGCGTCTCTACTTCGAGAAGCGCAAGTTGCAGCGGGTGGCGGACATGGCGGCCATGGAAAGTGCGTCCCGCTCCGGGCTCTGCGGCACCACCACCGCAGCCGAGGTGGTGACGCTGGCCGACGCGGCGGCAGCGCGACACGGCTACAGCGCGAGCCTGGGGGGCGGTAATAGCGGTAACAACAGCGTCCGTCTCGGCTATGTGGAGCTGGACGGGGCGGAAGAGCGGCGGGTATTCACGCCGTCCGCGACCCGCGCCGAAGCGGTGCGGGTACTCGCCACCCAGGAAGTTCCCGCCAGCCTGGTGCTGGGTGGGCTCTGGGGCGAACGGGTGAATCTCCAGGCCGTGGCCGTGGCGCAGCGTCCGGCTTTGGCCGCCTTCTCCCTCGGCAGCGGCCTGGCGTCCCTGGACCCCCAGCAATCGGCCGTGCTCGATGCGTTGCTGGGCAAGATGCTCGGCACCACGCTGACCCTCGACGCGGCCTCCTACGACGGCCTGGCCAATACCCGGCTGAACCTGCTGGAACTCAACCGCTACCTGCCCCCGGCCGCGCAAGTGGACCTTTCCGCTGGCGACGTGGACCGCCTGCTGGACACTACCCTGACCCTCGACCAGGTGCTGGACGCCACCGTCGGCGCCGCCAACTCGCGCGAAACCCTCTCGGTGGGCGTGCGCAACGGCTTGAACAGCCTCACCAACGTCACCCTCGGCGCCACCCAGGTAAAGCTGGCGGACATCCTCGATGTGGTCACCCCCGCCGGCGGCGGCGAACAGGCACTGCGCACCGACCTCAGCGCCCTCGACCTGGTCACTGCCCTGGCCTTTCTCGCCAACAAGGCTCATGCGGTGGATGTGGCGCTGGGGGTGAGCCTGGGGTCGTTGGTCAACGCGAAGGTCGAGCTCTACGTGGTCGAACCGCCGAAGATCGCCATCGGGCTTCCGGGCAAGGATGTCGATGGGCAATGGCGCACCCAGGCGACCACCGCCCAGGTGAGGCTGCAGGTCAGCTCCGATATGGATGTTTCCGGATTGCTGACCGTCAGATTGGGGCTGGCATTGAACGTCGCGGAAGGCTGGGCAGCCCTGGACCAGGTCGACTGCGGAAGCATCCTGCCGGGGGAGAGGAGCGTGCAGATAAAGACGCAGCCGGGTATCGCCTCGCTGGGCCTGGGGACCTTTCAGTCCCTGGGCGGCTCGCAAACCACGCTGAATCCGGTATCGGTGACGCTGATCCCGTCATTGCTCGGCGTGTCGGTGAACATCAGCTCGCAGACCCAGGTCGCCAGCGCCTCGGCGGAGGACCTCGAGTTCACGTTCGCAAGCAACTCGCAGCTGCCGCTGACCCAACGTGCGGGATCTGATGTCGGGGATGCGCTGGATGCGGGTTTGAGCAACCTGGTGGCGAACCTCAACGTGACAGTGTCGGGTGTTGAGGGACGATGCCATCAGAACATCTTGAACTGCTTCGTTTCCGGGTTGACCACTCTTCTGAATCCGCTGACCAGCGCATGGCTTCGGAACCTGGTCATCGGCGCACTCCAGACCACCATTCCTATCTTGGGCGACACCCTGATAGAGCCGCTGCTCAGGCTGCTCGGCGTCGAACTGGGCTATGCCGACGTGCGCCTGATCGACCTGGATACCTCGGCGCCGCAATTGCTGCTCTGAGCCGGGTAAGGCAGAACTGCGTTCTGCCTGGCGAATGAATTCGCCCCTACAGCCCACCCTACGGAATCGTCACGGTTCGTAGGATGGGTGGAGCGCAGCGATACCCATCAACCGGTGTCCCTCAATGCGCCACCTGATGCGACCGCCGGCTGGGCGGGGCCATGGCCAGGGCGAGCTGGGTGCGGTTGTGCATGTGGGTCAGCCGCAGGATCTGCGAGACGTAGAGCTTCACGGTGTTTTCCGTCAGGCCCAGTTCGCACGCGGTCTGGTAGTTGGTCATGCCCTTGCCCACCAGCCGGGCCACTTCCAGCTGCCTGGGCGAGAGTTTGTCGAACGGCGGCTGCACGCCCATGTCCATTCCCTCTATCGCCGGTGGCGTGTGGTCGATGGGGCCGCGGCGGCGCTTGTTGATGTCCTGATACAGCTCGTCGATGGACTCGGCGAGGGTGCGCAGCTTGTTGTTCAGCTGGGCCAGCTCCAGGTTGTCCCGGCGGCGCTGTTGCAGGCGTTCTTCGAGGCGTCGCACGGCGCGCAGCACCTGCTCCGGGTCGATGGGCTTCTGATAGTAGTCGGCGACCCCGGCGCGCATGGCTTCGATCACATCGCGGGGCTCGGCCTGGCCGGTGAAGATGATGGCCTCGAAGGCGTGGCCGGGCGTGCTGAGGGTTTCCAGTTCCTGGACCAGGGCGATGCCATCCAGCTCCGGCATGTGCAGGTCGCAAAGGACGATGCCGATGCTGGCATCCTCACGAAATCGCTGGATGGCTTCGCGGCCAGACGTACAGCCGATGCAGTTGTAGCCACAGCTTTCGAGGAATTCCTGAAGTTCGACGACGATGGCTTCGTCGTCGTCCACGACCAGCAGGGTGCAAGGTTGCGAGTCCATATCCAGCCTTCCAAAAAATGCGGTCCTGGCCAATTGCTGTCGCGATCCCCACCCCGGCACGCGGGAATTGGTACGGCGGTACATTGCTTACGAAAGATATAGCACTTTCATATCAGTGCCAGTCAGTTCGTCAGAATTAGCGCTGCCAACGAACCGACGAACAGAAAAGGGACGAACGGATAGCGTCGGGCGCGCTCCGGCGCCAGCTGTGCCAGGGTACTGCGCAATCCCGTTGGCAATACGGGCCAGAGTGGGCGCGACAGCCCGGCCCAGGCCAGGTAGGCCAGCCCCGCGCCGGCCAGGCAGTAGAGGACGAACAGGCTGTGGCTGCACAGGGCGATGCCGAGCAGCAGCTTCACGTCCGCCGCGCCCAGCTTGCCCAGCCACCAGGCGGGCAGGGTCAGCAGCAGGGCGATGCCGGCGGCAGTGAAGGCCTCGGCCGGCGATGCGCCCAGCAGGGTCCGTTCGTTCAGCAGCAGGTAGAGCAGGGCAGTCACGGCGCCACCCAGGGTGAGCCAGTTGGAGATGCGCCGCTGCCGGAGATCCTGCAGGGCGCAGAGGGCGGTCCAGAACAGCAGGGGGAGGGCCGACATGAAATATCCGGTGCGTCCTTGAAGTCCTTCTATGCTGCTATCTGTGTAGCCGAATCTTCGGAAGGCAGCCGAGCATTTCTGCCGCAGTGCGGTCACCAGTCGGGAAGGTCTCCATGAAAAAAGGGGTATCACCGCGCTTCGCCCGGCAGCAGCAGGGTGCCGCTGCCATCGAGTTCTCCCTGGTCTTCATCATCTTCTTCGCCATTTTCTACGGCGTGGTCAGCTACTGCCTGCCCTTGCTGATGCTGCAGTCCTTCAACCAGGCGTCGGCCGAAGCAGTGCGCCGCGCCGTGGCGGTGAACCCCGAGGCCGAGAATTTCCTCGCCCTGGCCACGGCCGAAGCCAATACCTCGATCAACCAGCAGCTCTCCTGGCTGCCCTCCGGTGTACGCGCCCACCTGCCGGCCCCGGCCGTCAGCCTTACGGGTGGTGTGCTGACCGTGCGCGTTGCCTACCCCTATGAAGCCCATCCGGTGGTGCCTTTCCTGGTGCTGCCGGGTATCGGCCGGGTGCCGCAACTCCCCGCCGAACTTGCGGCCCAGGCCAGCCTGAAGGTGCAAAACCCGTGAGGTTCGGCATGGGCGGGGCGACGGAGTCGTTGGAATCGTCCAGCCAGGCGCTGCTCCAGACTGCGCGGACGACGAGCTCCAGCCTGCTGCTGGCGCTGGACCCCCAGGGCCGCGTGCTGGGCATCGCCGGCGCCCTGGGCGTGCGCCTGGGGCGCTCGGCCAATGGCCAGGCGCTGCCGCTGGCCGACTTCGTCAGTGTCAATTCCGCTGCGCTGCTGTCGGGGACGCCGGAGCAGTGGGCGCGGGATTGTCTCGACCTGGACTTCATCGGCAACGACGGCCGCACCTTGCACACCCGTGGCTGGCTCACTCCCACCCGCGATGGCTGGCTGCTCCAGGCGATGGATATCGGCGACCTGATCCGTCATCAGGAAGCCGGCGACCTGCGCCGCCAGGCGTTGCTTCACGCGGGGCAGGCGGCCGAACGTATCCGCCTGGCCAGCGCCTCGCTGCTGCCCCAGGTCACCACCGAATTGCTGGAAGCCCTGGCCCTGCGCTGGCGGGTGCCCTGCATGGCCCTGGCGCTCTATATGCCGGGTGGGCAGGGCTGGCAGGTCTATGCGCAGTACCGAGGGCACGGTGCACCCGGTTACTGGCAGGAGGGCCAGCGCCTCGGCCAGGAACTGGCGGAACTGCATGGCCGGGCACCGCAGCGCTGGAGCTGGTCGCAGCTGTCACAGCACCCACGGCTGTTCGCCCTGCTGGGCGATGGACCCGCCTTCCTGGTGCCCTATGTGGAGCTTTCCGGCATCACCGCCTGGCTGTTCTGCGCACCCTTCGAGCCCGATGCTTATTCGGCCCTCGGCGATGCCGAGTGGCAGCAGGTGTGCGCCCAGCTTGCCGGCCCCCTGCTGGCGCGTCTGCGGGATCAGAGCCAGCGCCATGAAGGTGGCCGCCTGGAAGCCCTGCAGGGCATGCTGGGTGCCGGTTGGTGGGAGTATCTGCCGGCGACCAGGGAGGTGCTGCTTGCACCTGTACTGGCCCGCGTCTGGCAGGCCGACGAGCAGGGCCGACTGCCGCTGGAAAACTGGCTGCAGCAGGTGCACCCCGCCGACCGGGATGAATTCCGCGCCCGTTTGCGCGCCGCCGAGTTGAACGGCCAGGGCTTTACTCAATGCCTGCGCCTGTACCTCTCTGGCGCGCAGGACACGGCGATCTGGCACCGGGTCCAGACCCAGGTGCAGGGCTCTGCGGCCCAGCCACGGGTGTTCGGCTTCCTGCTCGACATCAGCGACATCAAGGCCCAGGAGGCCAGCGCTGCGGCGGCTCACGCCCGCCTGCGCAACCTGATCGCCAGCGCCCCGGCGGTGATCTACGTGCTGCGCTACGAGGACGGCGCCCTGCTGCCGGAGTTCTGCAGCGAGAGCCTCGGCCCCATGCTCGGCTGGACCCTGGCGGAACTGCAGCAGGGCGGTCTGGCCGAACGCATTCACCCTGAGGATCACGACATCTTCTTCGCCCGCACCCGCAGCCTGTTGCGTGACGGCCAGGTCAGTTGCCGCTACCGCCTGCGCGACCGGCAGGGCGACTACCACTGGCTGCTGGACGAGGTGCGCCTGCTGCGCAATGAACTGGGCCAGCCCCAGGAAGCGGTGGGCATCTGGCTGGACGTAACCGAAGCCACCCTCGCCGCTGAGCGGGTCCGGGAAAGCGAGGAGCGCTATCGCATCCTGGTGGAGGACTCCCCGGCGATGATCTGCCGCTACACCCCCGACCTCGTCCTGCGTTTTGCCAACCGGCCGCTGGCCGATTACCTGGAGTGCCGGCCCGAGGAATTGGCCGGCGCCAATCTCGGCGCCTGGCTCTCCGAGGAGCAGCGCCAGGTCTTCCAGGAACGACTGATCGGCCTGACCCCGGAACAGCCGGTGAGTACCGCGGAAATCTGCCTGCAACTGCCAGGCCGCGAACACGCCTGGTGGATCTGGGCTGACCGCGGCGTGTTCGATGAGCACGGTCGATTGCTGGAAGTGCAGGCCGTGGGGCGCGACAACACCGAAGTGCGCAAGGCCCAGCAGCAGCTCTACCAGGGCGCGAAGATGGCCACTCTCGGCGAGATGGCCACCGGGCTCGCCCACGAGATGAATCAGCCGCTGAACGTGATGCGCATGGCCGTGGCCAACGTGCTCAAGCGCCTGGCCAGCGACGAGGTGCAGGTGGACTACCTGCGCGACAAACTGCTGCGTATCGAGGCGCAGGTGCAGCGGGCAGCACGTATCGTCGATCACATGCGGGTGTTCGGCCGGCGTTCGGATGTGGAGCAGCAACTCTTCGATCCGCGCGAAGCGGTGGAGGGTGCCCTGTCGCTGCTGTCAGAAGGCTTGCGTGGCAAGGGGGTGGACGTGCGCCTCGCGCTGGGCGAACAGCGCTTCGCCGTGCGCGGATTCGCCGACCAGTTGGAGCAAGTGCTGATCAACCTGATGGTCAACGCCCGCGACGCCATGCTCGGCAAGAAGGAGAAGGAGCCGGATTTTGCCCCGTCCATTCTCGTCGGTCTGGAGCATCGCGGCGCCTGGGTGGAGTTGCGGGTGGAGGACAACGGCGGCGGCATCGACCCGCGCCTGCTGGAGAAGATCTTCGAACCCTTCTTCACCACCAAACCGGTCGGCAAGGGCACGGGCCTCGGGTTGTCGGTCAGCTACGGCATCGTGCAGCAAATGGGCGGGCGCCTGAGCGCCGAGAACGGTGCCGAGGGCGCCTGCTTCCGCATCGCCCTGCCGTTGTTCGCGGAGTCGCCAGGACAGGTGCCGGGCCAGGAAATCGCCGCGTCCGAGCTTGCCGGCCAGCACGGCTAGCAGCCCGCGCCAGGGCACCCTTCTGGCATTACCCCCGAACCTGACTACCCTTAGATTGGATATGCCCGGCGATATTCCGGGCACCGCCTGCTGATGAGGGAGAACACGATGGACATGAACCGTCGACAGTTCTTCAAGGTCTGCGCCGTGGGCCTTGGAGGATCCAGCCTGGCGGCTCTGGGGGTGGCGCCTCCGGAAGCCTTCGCCGACCAGGTACGCCACTTCAAACTGGCGCGCACCATTGAGACTCGCAATACCTGCCCTTACTGCTCCGTTGGCTGCGGTCTGATCATGTACAGCCAGGGCGATGCGGCGAAGAACGTTGCGCAGAACATCATCCATATCGAAGGCGACGCCGATCATCCGGTGAACCGCGGCACCTTGTGCCCGAAGGGCGCCGGCCTGCTCGACTTCGTCCACAGCCCCAATCGCCTGAAGTACCCCGAAGTGCGCGAGCCGGGAACCAGCGAGTGGAAACGCATCGAGTGGGATGAAGCCCTCGACCGCATCGCCAAGCTGATGAAGGCTGACCGCGACGCCAACTTCATCGAGAAGAACGACCAGGGCCAGACGGTGAACCGCTGGCTGAGCACGGGCTTCCTCGCGGCGTCCGCATCGAGCAACGAGGCCGGCTACATCACCCACAAGGTGGTGCGTTCCCTGGGCATGCTGGGGTTCGATAACCAAGCGCGTGTCTGACATGGCCCGACGGTGGCAGGTCTTGCCCCGACGTTTGGCCGTGGAGCCATGACGAACCACTGGACCGACATCAAGAATGCCGATCTGGTGTTGATCATGGGCGGCAACGCCGCCGAAGCCCACCCTTGTGGATTCAAGTGGGTCACCGAAGCCAAGGCGCATAACAACGCCCGGCTGATCGTGGTCGATCCGCGCTTCACCCGTTCGGCCTCCGTGGCCGACTATTACGCGCCGATCCGCACCGGGACCGACATCGCCTTCCTCGGCGGCCTGATCAACCACCTGATCAGCCATGACAAGATCCAGCACGAGTACGTGCGCAACTACACCGACGCGCCCTTCATCGTGAACGAAGGCTTCACCTTCCAGGACGGCCTGTTCAGCGGTTACGACGAGGCCAAGCGCGCCTATCCGGACAAGTCCACCTGGAGTTACGCCAAGGGCGAGGATGGCTACGTTCGCGCCGACATGACCCTGCAGGACCCGCGTTGTGTATTCCAGCTGATGAAACAGCACTACAGCCGTTACACACCGGAGCTCGTCAGCAGCATCTGCGGCACACCGAAGGAATTGCTGGAACAGGTCTGGAGTCTGGCCGCCGAGACGTCGGCCACGAACAAGACCATGACCATCATGTATGCCCTGGGCTGGACCCAGCACTCGGTGGGCTCGCAGATGATCCGCACCGGCGCCATGGTGCAACTGCTGCTGGGCAACATCGGCATGCCGGGCGGTGGCATGAACGCCCTGCGCGGCCACTCCAACATCCAGGGGCTGACCGACCTCGGCCTGCTCTCCAACTCCCTGCCGGGTTACCTGACCCTGCCGGCCGACGCCGAGCAGGACTACACCGCCTACATCGACAAGCGCGCCGCAAAGCCGGTGCGGCCGGGGCAGATGTCCTACTGGCAGAACTACGGCAAGTTCCACGTCAGCCTGATGAAGGCCTGGTTCGGCAAGTCGGCCACCGCCGAGAACAACTGGTGCTACGACTGGCTGCCCAAGCTCGATGTGCCGGGCTACGACGTGCTGCGGTACTTCGACATGATGTACCAGGGCAAGGTGAACGGTTACTTCTGCCAGGGCTTCAACCCCATCGGCTCCTTCCCCAACAAGGCCAAGGTCAGCGCCAGTCTGGCCAAGCTGAAGTACCTGGTGATCATGGACCCGCTGGCCACTGACACGTCGGAGTTCTGGCGCAACGCCGGTGAATTCAACGACGTCGACACCGCCAGCATCCAGACCACGGTGTTCCGCCTGCCCGTCACCTGCTTCGCCGAAGAGGACGGTTCGCTGGTCAACAGTGGGCGAGTGCTGCAATGGCACTGGAAGGGGGCCGAACCGCCCGGCCAGGCACGCACCGACATCGCCATCATGGGTGGCCTCTACCATCGTCTGCGCAATGCCTACGCGAAGGATGGCGGTGCCTTCCCCGACCCGATCCTGGGTCTGGACTGGAGCTACCTGCGTCCGGACGAACCGGGGCCCGATGAAATCGCCCGCGAGTTCAATGGCAAGGCCCTGGCCGACCTCACCGACCCGGCCACCGGCGCGGTATTGCTGAAAGCCGGCGAACAGCTGCCGGGCTTCGCCGTGCTGCGGGATGACGGCAGCACCGCCAGTGGCTGCTGGATCTTCGCCGGCAGCTGGACCGCCGCCGGCAACCAGATGGCCCGCCGCGACAACGCCGACCCTTACGCCATGGGCCAGACACTCGGCTGGGCCTGGGCCTGGCCGGCCAACCGGCGCATCCTCTACAACCGCGCCTCGTCCGACCCGTCCGGCAAGCCCTGGGACCCGGACAAGAAACGCCTGGTGTGGTGGAACGGCAAGAACTGGACCGGCACCGACGTGCCCGACTACAAGGCCGACGTCGCGCCGGAAGCCGGCATGAGCCCCTTCATCATGAACCCCGAGGGCGTGGCGCGCTTCTTCGCCCTCGACAAGATGAACGAGGGGCCCTTCCCCGAGCACTACGAACCCTTCGAGACCCCCATCGGGCGCAACCCCTTGCACCCGGAGAACGCCAAGGTCACCAGCAACCCGGCCGCACGGGTGTTCAAGGGCGATTGGGATGAGTTCGGCAAGGCGGCGGACTTCCCCATCGCGGCGACCACCTACCGGCTCACCGAGCACTTCCACTTCTGGACCAAGCACTGCCGGCTGAACGCGATCACCCAGCCTGAGCAGTTCGTCGAGATCAGCGAAGTCCTCGCCAAGGAACTGGGGATCGCTGCCGGTGAACGGGTCAAGGTGTCGTCCAACCGTGGCTTCATCAAGGCGGTAGCGGTGGTGACCAAACGCCTCAAACCGTTGACCGTGGACGGCAAGACCGTGCACCAGATCGGCATCCCGCTGCACTGGGGATTCTCCGGCGTGGCACGTAACGGCTACCTGACCAACACGCTCACTCCCTTCGTCGGCGACGGCAATACGCAGACACCGGAGTTCAAGTCGTTCCTGGTCAAAGTGGAAAAGGCATGAGGAGCTGAGCCATGGCATCACAAGACATCATCGCCCGCTCCGCCACCACGACACCCATGCCGTCCGTTCGCGAAATGGACGAAGTCGCGAAGCTCATCGACGTCTCCAAGTGCATCGGCTGCAAGGCCTGCCAGGTGGCGTGCTCGGAGTGGAACGACCTGCGTGACGAGGTCGGCCAGAACCACGGCACCTACGACAACCCGGCGGACCTCTCGGCCAACACCTGGACCCTGATGCGCTTCACCGAGCACGAAGACGAGTCCGGCAAGCTCGAGTGGCTGATCCGCAAGGACGGCTGCATGCATTGCGACGATCCGGGCTGCCTCGCGGCCTGCCCGAGCCCCGGTGCCATCGTGAAGTACGCCAACGGCATCGTCGACTTCAACCAGGACAAGTGCATCGGCTGCGGCTATTGCATCACCGGCTGCCCCTTCAACATCCCGCGCATCTCGCAGAAGGACCACAAGGCCTACAAGTGCACCCTGTGTTCCGACCGCGTGTCCGTGGGGCTGGAGCCGGCCTGCGTGAAAACCTGCCCGACCGGCGCCATCGTCTTCGGCACCAAGGAAGACATGAAGGAACATGCCGCCGAACGCATCGTCGACCTGAAGTCCCGAGGTTTCGAGCATGCCGGCCTGTATGACCCGCCAGGTGTCGGCGGCACCCACGTCATGTACGTGCTGCACCACGCGGACAAACCCTCGCTCTACGCCGGCCTGCCGGACGACCCGGCCATCAGCCCCATGGTCAGCCTGTGGAAAGGTGTGACCAAGCCGCTGGGCCTGCTGGCGATGGGGGTGGTGGCGCTGTTCGGTTTCTTCCACTACGTGCGGGTCGGCCCGAACAAGGTGGAAGAGGACGAGGCCCCGCGTGGCGATGCGACGGTGCAGAAGGTCGATCCCAAGTCGCCGAGTTGAGATAAACGCCCCCTCTCCCTCTGGGAGAGGGCCGGGGGTGAGGGAAATCCGCCCCGACCAGGAGCTGGACATGAACAAAGACATCGAACGCTACACCCCCGCCGAGCGCAGCAATCACTGGGCGGTGGCCATTCTCTTCTTCCTTGCCGGGCTGTCCGGCCTCGCGCTGTTCCACCCGTCCCTGTTCTGGCTGACGAACTTCTTCGGCGGCGGGCCGTGGACACGCATCCTGCACCCCTTCCTCGGCGTGACCATGTTCCTCTTCTTCATCCTGCTGGCCATGCGCTTCGCCCACCACAACCGTTGGGAGAAGTCCGACAGCCAGTGGCTGAAACAGTGGAAGGACGTGGTCAACAACCGCGAGGACCGGCTACCGGAAGTGGGTCGCTACAACGCCGGGCAGAAGATGCTGTTCTGGGTGCTGCTGCTCAGCATGCTGGTGCTGTTGGCCACCGGAGTCGTGATCTGGCGGCAGTACTTCAGCCACCTGTTCGGCATCGACCTCATCCGTTTCGCCGCGCTGCTGCACGCCTTCGCCGCCTGGGTGCTGATCCTCAGCATCATCGTCCACATCTACGCCGGCATCTGGATCAAGGGCTCGGTCAGCGCCATGCTCCACGGCTGGGTCAGCAGGGGCTGGGCCCGCAAGCACCACGGCGCCTGGTACAAGGAGGTCAGCAAAGGGCAGGGCAAGCGCTGAGCTTTTCCTGTAGGGGCGAATTCATTCGCTTAGCAGTCCGCAGGACTGCCTGACGGCCCAATAGAGGGCAGCTACGCTGCCCTTAGCGAATGATCCGCCCCCACAACCAATTCGCCCAACGTCCAACGCAAGGAGTCCTGCGTGTCAGGTCGAATTCTCCAGCCCGGCGAAATCGAAGCCGCCGCCAACATCCCGCCCTTCCTCAACCTGCCGGACCGCGATCTGTTTATGGTCCGCGCCGAGCGCCTGCGGCAACTCGCCAACGGCCACCCGCTCGCGGGATACCTGCAGTTGGTGGCAGCACTCTGTGATGCCCAGCAACAGGTACTGGACAACCCGCCACCGCTGCCCGGTCCGGCCCCCGAATCCCTGGACCGCAGCCGCGAACACGGCATGCCGCCCATTGCCTTCGAAGCCTTGGTGCGTGCCGATGGCTGGCTCGCAGCCCTCGATGCCTTGCTGGCGCGCATCGAGGTTCCGGCCAACGCCGCCGTGGCTGACACCTTGCGCCAGCTGAAAGCGGCCGATGCAGCCCAGCGCAAGACCTGGGGTGTCGGCCTGCTGAGCGGCCAGTTCGACCTGCTGCCGCCCGCTATCGCCCCCTTTGTGGGCGCTGCCTTGCAGGTGGCGTTCAGTCACTGGCTGCTGGCCCTGCCTGAAGGCGCCATCGTCGAGAACGAGGCCAAGGTCCTCTGCCCGGCATGCGGTTCGCCGCCGGTCATCGGCATGATCCGCCATCGCGGCAAGCACAACGGCCTGCGCTACCTCGCCTGCTCCCTGTGCTCCTGCGAATGGCATTACGTGCGCCTGAAGTGCAGCCACTGCCAGGAGAGCAAGCACCTCGCCTATCTCTCCCTGGACCGCGAAGGCGTGAAGGGCGAAGAGGCACCCATCCGCGCCGAAGCCTGTCCCAATTGCCAGGGTTACCTCAAGCAGTGCTACCTGGAATTCGACACCGGTTCGGAAGCCCAGGCCGATGACCTGGCCAGCCTCGATCTCGATGTGCGCATGAGCGAAGAAGGTTACCTGCGTCGCGCGCCGAACCTTCTGCTGGCACCCGGTGGTGAATAAGCACCTAGACTTCATAAGGACTTGATCGCCCCGCGCTAAGGAATGCCCATGTCGGCCGCTCGTTTGCCTTCTGTCGACCGTCTGCTGCGCAGCCCGGCCTGCGCTCCACTGCAACAGCGTTATGGCCGCGAGGCCCTGCTCAAGACCCTGCGCGACCTGCTCGACGAGCTGCGCGAGCCTGCCCGTCATGGCCAGCTCGCAGCGGTAGAGCTCACCGATGCCGTATTGGCCGGCCGCGCCGGGGAGCGCCTCGCCGTGGCCCATTCCAGCCAGGTACGGCGAGTGTTCAACCTCACCGGCACCGTGCTGCACACCAACCTGGGCCGGGCACTGCTGCCGGACGAAGCCATCGAAGCCATCACCCTGGCCGCGCGTTATCCGTTGAACCTGGAATTCGACCTCGCCACCGGCAAGCGCGGCGACCGCGACGACCTGATTGAAGGACTGGTGCGCGAGCTGACCGGCGCAGAAGCAGTCACCGTGGTCAACAACAATGCCGCCGCCGTGCTGCTGGCGCTGAACAGCCTCGGCGCGCGCAAGGACGGGGTGATTTCCCGAGGCGAACTGATCGAGATCGGCGGCGCCTTCCGCATCCCGGACATCATGGCCCGCGCTGGCGTGAAGCTGGTCGAAGTGGGCACCACCAATCGCACCCATGCCAGGGACTACGAAGCCGTTATCAATCCGCGCACCGGCCTGCTCATGCGCGTGCATACCAGCAACTACAGCGTGCAGGGTTTCACCGCCAGCGTACCCACCGCGCAGCTGGCGGCCATCGCCCACACCCATGGATTGCCGCTGCTGGAAGACCTCGGCAGCGGCACACTGGTGGACCTCACACGCTGGGGCCTGCCCAAAGAACCCACCGTGCAGGAAGCCCTGCGCGATGGCGCGGACATCGTCACCTTCAGCGGCGACAAGCTGCTGGGTGGCCCCCAGGCCGGGCTGATCGTCGGCCACAAGGAACTGATCGGGCGGATCAAGAAGAACCCGCTCAAGCGTGCCCTGCGTGTCGACAAGCTGACCCTCGCCGCCCTCGAAGCGGTGCTCGGTCTCTACCGCGACCCGGAGCGCCTCGCCGAACGCCTCACCACCCTGCGCCTGCTCAGTCGCCCACAGGCGGACATCCGCGCCCTGGCCGAGCGCTTGGCGCCACTGCTGGCCGCACAACTCGGGGCGTCCTGGCAGGTGAGTGCAGAGTCTGCCCTCGGCATGATCGGCAGCGGTGCCCAGCCGGTGGCGCGCCTGCCCAGCGCCGCGCTCTGCCTGCGCCCGCAACAACCCAGGCGCCTGCGTGGCCGTGCCCTGCGTCAGCTGGAAGAGAGCCTGCGCACCTTGCCCATTCCGGTGATCGGCCGCCTCGACGACGACGCCCTCTGGCTCGACCTGCGCCAGCTCGATGACGAGCCGGCCTTTCTCGCCCAGCTGCCGCAGCTCTCGGGAGCGCTCGAGTGATAGTCGGCACGGCGGGGCATATCGACCACGGCAAGACGGCGCTCCTCAAGGCCCTTACCGGGCTGGAGGGCGACCGCCGCCCGGCCGAGCGCGAACGTGGCATCACCATCGACCTCGGCTACCTCCATGCCGACCTGGGCGATGGCCGGCCCACCGCCTTCATCGACGTACCCGGCCATGAGCGCTTCGTCCACAACATGCTGGCCGGTGCCTGCGGTATCGATCTGTTGCTGCTGGTGGTCGCCGCCGACGACGGCGTAATGCCGCAAACCCGCGAACACCTCGCCATTGCCGAACTGCTGGGCATCCGCCGCGCCCTGGTGGCCCTGACCAAGATCGACCGAGTGGATGAACGGCGCCTTGCGGAAGTGCAATCCGAAGTCACTGCACTGCTGGCGCCGGGGTCGCTGGCAGGCGCCGAACTCTGCCCGGTGGACAGCTTGAGCGGCCGGGGCATCGACGCGCTGCGCCAAGCACTCCTCTCGGAGGCCTCGCGCCCTGTCGGTCGTGGCAGTGACGGCTACTTTCGCTTGCCCATCGACCGAGCCTTCAGCGTTTCCGGCGCGGGCGTGGTGGTCACCGGTACCGCATTTGCCGGGCGGGTGAGCATTGGGGACGAGTTGATCCTCAGCCCCTCCGGCCGAACCGTGCGCGTGCGCGGCCTGCACGCGCGCAACCTGCAGGTCGAAGAGGCCGAAGCCGGCCAGCGCGTGGCCCTGAACATCACCGGCGAACGCCTGGCCCTGGAGCACATCCACCGTGGCGATTGGCTGCTGGCCCAGCCGCTGCTGGCGCCCACCACCCGCGTGGATATCGAACTGCGCCTGCTCCCCGGCGAAGCCCACGACCTGGTCCACTGGACGCCGGTGCACGTCCACCTCGGCGCCCAGGACGTCACCGGCCGTGTGGCCCTGCTGGAAGCGAACAGCCTGGCGCCCGGCCGCAGCGGCCTTGCCCAATTGCTGCTGAATGCGCCCGTCCACGCGGTACATGGGGACCGCCTGGTGCTGCGCGACCAGTCCGCCCAGCGCACCCTCGGCGGCGGCTGCGTACTCGACCCCTTCGCCCCGGCGCGCAACCGCCGCACACCGGAACGCCTCGCCCAGCTGCAGGCATTGCGGGGCGATGGATTGGAATCCGCGCTGCCAGCCCTGCTTGGTGTTGCCGACAATGGTCTCGACCCGCAACGGCTGGAGCGCCAGTTCAATCGCCCGCGTAACGGCTGGGCCTTGCCCGCAGATGCCCTGGAAATCCCCACACGGCTGGGCCCGCGCCTGTTCGCCCAATCGCGCTGGCAGGCCCTGGGGCAGCAACTGCTCGACGGACTCGCACGCTTCCACGCCGAACTCCCCGACGAACTCGGCCCGGACCGCGACCGCCTGCGGCGCTACGCGCTATCCGAACTGGAACGCCCCGTCTTCATCGCCTTGCTGGAACAACACCTCGCCAGCGGCGCCGTGCAAACCAGCGGCCCCTGGCTGCACCTGCCCGATCACCGCGTACAACTGAGCGACGCCGACGAAGCCCTGCGCCAACGCATCTGGCCACTCATGGAGGCCGGCCACTTCGACCCACCCTGGGTCCGCGACCTCGCCCGTGAGCTGAGCGTGGAAGAGGGCGCCATGCGTCTGCTGGAACGCAAACTCGCCCGACTCGGCCTGCTGCACCAGGTAGTCAAGGACCTGTTCTACCCCGACGAGGCCATCCAGCAATTGGCAATACACGCCCGGCAACTGCAAGACGAACAAGGCACCATCAAAGCCGCCGCCTGGCGCGACCAGATCGGCATCGGCCGCAAACGCAGCATCCAGCTACTGGAATACTTCGACCGCATCGGCTTCACTCGCCGCATCGGCGACCAACGCAAGATCAGGGAAGACTCCGCCCTGGCCCAAGTGCCAAAGCCCTGATCACGAGTTATGGAAGGCAAGCACGCCCGGTGGCGTGGCCGGGCTTCAAACCCGGTGGGGGACGGCAGCCGTTCCTGGGTGAGTTCGACTCTCACTGCCTTCCGCCACTTTCCCTTCACTCTTCAGAGAGCGGCCCGTCCCACTGTCGCCAGGACGGCCGAAGGGCGCATTTCATTGCCGCGCACGCTGTACGACGGACGGTCATCCCAAGTGGATGCCGGGCTCTTGCGGCGGTCATGGGGGCTCAGCACTATTTGCAGCAGTTCACTCGGGAGTTGATCCGCTCTGCGAGGGGCACAGCAAGAGCAGCACTGCAAAAGAAAAGCGCCTCCATGAAGGTGCACTTACGCACAGCGACTATTAGGAGTTGATATGACCATCCGATTCGCACTGGGTAGCGCGCTGGTACTCATGGCAAGCGTTTCGTTTGCCGCCGCCCCCGCCGCCAAGAAGCCGAACAGCGATAACTATTACCTGAACTGGCAGGAGCGTAACGGCGCCATCGCGCTGGATACCGTGTGCAGCAAGAACGAGAAGGGCTCGACGCAGTTCCGTAATTGCCAGAAGCACGCCCAGGTGATTTTCCGCAACTCGTGCACCCAGTCGAAAGACCCGGCCAGCAAGTGGTGCATTGCGCAGAGCCAGTACAAGCCCTGAGTTCATATCGGTAGCGGGAGCGAAGCCGAACTTCGACCCGCCGGCTGCCTTCCCCCTTTGCGCTCTCGACCGCTGGGTAGAGAGTTGCTGCCGTCGCCAATCCCGCGCGTATATTGAGTAGTTGACCATTGCAATGGCGCTTCTCACCGCGGGAGGCCAGCGATGAACGCACCAAAATGCCTGGCTCTGGTTCTGATGGCGGTCTTTCTTTGCGGATGCGCAAACGACGCCAGGAAAGAGATAGTCCAGGTCAAAATGAACGCCACCCAGCGAAACGCCGGGAAAGTCGCCCAGGCGATGCTGGTGCCACGGGGCGACGATACGAGCATTTCCCTGGTCATCGGCGGCGTACCGTCCTACACCACCCGGCCTGTCCGTCTTTACACCTATATCTATCCGGGAACCTGCGCGAATCAGGGCGCCTCACCCGCCTATGGGCTGAACCGGACGCTGATTACCGACCGCCGCTTCCGGGGCGGTGTGTGGTGGATGTCGAAGTCTGCGCCGGTGTCTCTCTCGACGCTTCGCGCGAGTGACCATTCTCTCGTGCTTCGGACGACCCCGGCGGACGGCGACTATGACATCTTCTGTGGGGATATCCGCTAGGGCACGCACCGTGCGTAACGGGAATGCCATGCAGAATCTCCGGTGCGTATGGCGCCCCCTACCAACGCTATCGCTACTGACCCCTTTCGCGAGTGAATTCGCACACAGGTGTCAGGATCATCCGTCGTAGGGTGGACCACGCTTCTTCGGTCCACCATTCGAGGCCCGGTATGGCGTCGTTGGTGGATGGAAAAGCGCCAACCACCCTACAAGGCTGCGGCACTGACCTGGACTCTCCCGCAATCGGCCTGAAGGGCTACTCGCACAGCTGCCCGCGTTTCGCCTCGGGCATCAGGGCCATGTATTGCTTGCCGCTCATGTGCACCAGTTCGTCGTGGCGGCCGGACTCGAAGTAGATGTCCGACTGCTCGGTGAGCGACTGGTCGATCAGGGTTTCGAGGCCGAAGAGGTTGCCGACGGCGGGGATGGCGCCGATGTCGCAGTCGGCGAAGCGTTTGCCGAAGTCACGTTCGCGCACCAGGCGCCAGTGGCGGTGGGTGAGCTTGTGCACCCTCTCCAGGTCGACATGGCGCGAGGCCGGGACCACGGCCATCATCCAGTGGCCCTGGAAGTCGTCGAGGATGACCGGTTTGGCCATCTGCTGAGGTGGAATGCCGGCGCGACGGGCGGCTTCGCGGGTGGTCATGGCGGCTCTGTGACTGAGCAGGTCGAAGCGGGTCTTGTGCTGCGAGAGGCAGCTCTGCAACTGGGTGATCATGGTCATGGGACACCTCCTGCCAGGCTCTGGCCTGTCGCTCCCGGTAAGCCAGTGGTGCCGGCACACAAGGAGGAGCCTCCCGCTCCCCACCCGACATCGGCGCAGGCCGGTGCCTTGTGGATAAGTTTAGTGACGGGGCGGGCCAAGGCGGCGGGAAGCGCCGACCGGTTCAGGGCAGGTCGCGGCGCATGGCCACGCGATTGCGCAGGCCGGAGCGGGATTCGGCCTCCAGAATGTGCTGTAGGCGCTCGCCGCATGCCTCCGGCGCGAGTGCGCTAAAGCCCAGACGTTCGTAGAAGGGGCGATTCCAGGGCACATGGGCGAAGGTGGTGAGGGTCAAGGCGGCGTACCCGGCATCACGCCCGTGCTCGATTGCCGTTGCCAGCAGCGCTCGACCCAGGCCCTTGCCGCCCTGCTCGGGCGTGACGCTCATTTCACAGACATGCAGCTCATCCCCGGCGGCCTCCGCCGCCAGAAAACCCGCCACGGCAACTCTCGGAGCCAGTGCGACCCACAGCAGGCCGTTGGCCCGGGCGTGCTGCAGGCGATCCAGGGGCAGGGTGTCGCCGCGATGTTCAGGTGGCAGGTCATCCGGGCTGAACAGTTCCGTGGCGCTCCGCTCGATGGCGGCCAACAGTGGCAAGTCAGTCGCTGTGGCGAGGCGGATGGTCATGGGGCTCAATCCGTAAGGGTTTTGTCCATCTGTACCAGGGCGATGCGACGGCCTTCCGGGGAAATCCGCTCGACGATGGCGCGTGGCTGGTAGCCGAGGCGGGTGTAGAGCAGCAGGCCGCCGGCGTTGGCGTTGAAACAGGAGACCTTCATCAGTTTGGCCTTGTACTGCTCGCGGGCCTGTCGCTCCATGGCTTCGATCAGGAACTGGGCCACGCCGTGCCCACGGGCCCAGAGGGCCACCATCATGTTGCCCAGGGCGCAGAACTCGCCGTGCTGCCATTGGTAGAAGTTGGCGAAACCGGCGACCTTGCCGTCCAGCAGGGCGACGGTGCTGCCCCGGCGTTCGGCCATGGCGGCGGCCAGCTGGCCGACGGTCAGGGGCCAACTGGCCTTGGGGTAGGCGAAGAAGAGTTCGTCCGCATCCTGGGGGAAGCGGACGACTTCGTGCAGGTCCTCGGCGATGGCGGTGCGGTATTGCAGATGGGGATTGGCTGCGGACATGCGGTCCTCAATGCGGCGGATATTGTTCGATCACCTTGGCGATCGTTTCACGGATGGCGGCCTCGCGCTCGGCCGGGCTCGGCGGCGCGCTCTTCATGATCTGTTCGGCGCTGCCACGCCAGACCAGCTTGCCGTCCTTGCTGTCGTACAGGTCCACCTGAATGGTGGCGACCTTGTAGTTGTACGTGCGGGTTTCGGTGTAGGCCGGCCCGCCCCAGTAACCTCCCCAATAGCCGCCCCAGGCGCCACCGTAGTTGTAGCTGGTCTGCTGTTGGCGCTCGTCGACTATCAGCCAGGACTGGACGTTGAGGTCGGCCTTGCCATTGGCGGCCGGGCGCAGGCCGCGCTGGTCGAGCTGCTGGCTGACGGCATCAAGGATGCGTTGTTCGGTGAGGTCACTCTTGATGCGCGGATCATCGGGGCTGTACTGCAGGGCAGGTTCCTTCCAGCTCCAGCTGCGATAGGCACCGAAGTCGCGGGTACTGTCGTAATCGCGGTTTACGTTGTAGCTCTGGCAGGCCGCCAGGAGCAGGGCGGTGGATAGGAGTAACGTGCGGCGGATCATGGCGGAATCTCCTCTGCCGGAATCATTATCGAAACGCAAGGCTGGGCGGTCGGCAAGGGGAATTTGCGGGCTTTGTGGAGTGGTGGATCGCCTCCTGCATGGCCCCTGGTCCCGGGCAGGAGGGCTCGCCACGAAGGTCAGTGCGGCGGGTAGTCGTCGAGCGCATCCTTCACGGCCTGCCGCAAGGCGCTGACGCTCTCGCTGCGGCTGCCGTTGGCGTATGCCTCGCCGCTGCCGCTCCACACCGGCTGGTTGTCGTGGGCATCGAAGAACTGCAGGTAGACCACCGCCACCTGTTCCTCGTAGGTGCGCACCACCGGCACGCTGGCCCAGGCGCCGTATTGGTCGTGCCAGGGGCCGCTGCCGTAGTAGGCGCCGGCGTAGTCGTCGTACTGCCGCAGGCGCCGCTCGTATTGCAGGCTGGCGGTGACCTTGAGGTCGGCCTGGCCGGGGTCGCGGGCCTGGCGCAGGCCGTGCTGGTCGAGGCCGGCATTGACCATGTCGGCCATCTGTTCGGGCGTCGTCCAGTTGTTGCCGGCGGGAAGCTGGCCGTCGAGCCAGGTCCAGCTGCGATAGCGGCCAAAGTCGCGCGGCGCCGCGGGGTAGGCGCTGCGGTCGAAGGTGGTGGCCGCGCCCGGCGGGGCGGGCGGCAGCGGGCGGGACTCGGCCTTGTACGGATTGGGGCTCTGGCAGGCGCCGAGCAGCAGCGTGAGGGCGAGCAGTGCCGGACGTTTCATGGGGCCTCCGTTCAAAGCGGGCGGCAGATCCAGTGCAGGTAACGACCCAATCCCTGATAGCTGGGATGGCGGCGGTAGGCGAGCTCCATTTCCAGCAGGTCCACCAGTTCGGCCTTGGCCTGGAACTCCTGGGGCATGTAGTCGTGGAACACCCGCACACCGCTCTGTCTTTCGACCTGCCAGTGACCGTCGAGTTGTTTCGCCAGGTCGCGCGGATCCAGCGGTTGCTGCGGGGTCAGGCTCTGTCCTTCGCCGGCGAACTTGTGCTTGCGCAGCTTGCGGAAGTGGCCCTTGAGCAGGTTGCGGTAGATCAGCGCGTCCTTGTTGTAGAAGGCCAGCGACAGCATCCCGTCCTTGGCGGTGAGCTGGTGCAGCACCGGCAGGATGGCGTGCGGATCGGCCAGCCATTCCAGCACGGCGTGGCACAGCACCAGGTCGTAGGGCTCGGTGAGCTGGCCGAGCAGCTCCTGCCAGGGTGCCTGGATGAAGGTGGCGGCGTGGCCGGCCTCGGCGAAGCGCTGACGGGCGCCCTCGAGCATGGGCTCGGCGGGTTCGGCGAGGGTCACCTGGTGGCCGCGTTCCGCCAGCCAGAGGGCCATGTGGCCGAGGCCGGCGCCAACATCCAGCACCCGCAGCGGTCGGTCGGGGAGGACTTCCGACAGGTCGGCCTGGAGTACGGCGAGACGGATGGCGCCCTTGGCGCCGCCGTAGATCTTTTCGGCGAATCGAGTCGCCAGTTCATCGAAATGACGGTCGCTCATGTGAAGCGCCTTTCGCTGTCGGTGAGCTTGGCGCGCACCACGGCATCCATGTCCAGGCCGAGTTCGGCACAGAGCAGCAGGAGGTAGAGGACGATGTCGCCCACTTCCTGGCCGGCGTGGGCGAGTTTTTCCGGGGGCAGCTGGCGCGACTGGTCTTCGCTCAACCATTGGAAGATTTCCACCAGCTCGGCCATTTCCACGCTGGCGGCCATGGCCAGGTTCTTCGGGCTGTGGAATTGCCGCCAGTCATTGTGATCGCGGATGGCATGCAGGCGGGCGGTGATTTCGTCGAGGTTCATGGGGCTCTCCTTGAGCCGTCAATGGTCCCGCCGCTTGCACCGCCATGCAAGGGTCAGCCGAGGGGACGCCAGCTTCCGGTCATGTGCGGGGTGTCGTTCTTGCCACGCAGGGCGAGCTGGCCGGAGGGCCCTGGCGCACTGGCCAGCAGGGTGACTTCGGCGGGCAGCAGCACGGGTTTCTGGAAGCGCACCTCCACTTCGTAGCCGGCGGCGGGCAGGTGGATTTCCAGCGCCGCCAGGCTGCGCGCCTTGTTCCACAGGCCGTGGGCGATGGCGCGAGGGAAGCCGAAGAGCCTGGCGCTGGCCGCTGCAAGGTGGATGGGGTTGTAGTCGCCGGCCACCCGCGCATAGCGCCGGCCGATGTTGGCGTCGGCGTACCACTGGTCCAGGTGATCCAGGGGAAGGTTCTCCACCGCAGCGCGCGCCTCGGGCTGGCCGGACAGGCGCAGGCCACGGAAGAGGATGCGGCTGTCGCCTTCCCAGACCAGGCCGAGCTGGTCTTCCAGGCGGGTGATCAGGCTGAAGGTGACGCCCTTTTCATGGGGCTGCAGGTCGGCCGCCTCCACGCTGACGGTGAACGGCCCGAAGCCGCCCAGCGCCCGGAGTACGCGGATACGGTTTTCCAGGTGCACCAGGCCCAGCAGCAGGAAGGGGAAGCGCGGGTCGGTGAGCAGGCGCATCTGCAGCGGGAAGGCGAGGATGTGCGGGTAGGTTGCCGGTAGCAGGCCTTTGTCGCTGAAGCCGCAGACGCTGCGGTAGCGCGCCAGGTGTCCGGCGTCGACGCTCACCTGGCAGCGCACGCCCAGCTCGGGCAGGGTCTTGCCGCGTGTGCCGCGGCGTACAGCGGCGCGGGCGAACAGGCCGGGGAGGGCGGGCGGTGCGGTCAGATCGAGCCAGTCGGTGGCCATCGGGGATCTCCTTGAGGTGAATGGCACTCAGCATAGCCAGCGCCTTCCCATGCACATTGGCCGTCCCTCCCGGGACGGCGGCAGGGCAGTCAATCGCGGCCTTGAGCGGCGGGGAAGAAGCCGCATAAGATTGCCGCGACTCGCAGACAACAAGAATTCTCCGAAAATGATGCGTGATCTGACCGACGATGTAGCGCTGATGCGTCCGGTGATCGACGCCCTGCGTGCCAGCGGCACCGACCCGGACAAGGTTCTGGTGCGCGTGGGTCTGCCGCCCGGCGGGCTGCCTGCAGGTCGCTTTCCCCATACAGCGCAAACCCAGTTCTGGAAGGCCGCCGCCGATGAGTGCGGTGAGGAGCATGTCGGCCTCTATCTGGCGGGCCACCTGCCGGCATTCCACGGGCTGCTGCTGGAATACCTGTTCCTTTCCAGTGGCACCTTCGGCGAGGGGTTGCGCCATGCCCTGCGTTATGTGCGCCTGCTCTCGGACACCCTGAGCGCCCATCTGGACGTGGAAGACGACCGCGCTGTGCTGTCCCTCGGCCGGCACGCGGGCAGCAACCGGCACTTCCCGGAGATGCTCGCCGGTGCGGTGATCCGCCTGTTCCACGCCCTGACCGAGGGCCAGTTCAAACCCCATGAAGTGCAGCTGATGCACGCCGAAGGCGCTCCCGCCGAACGCTATCAGTCGGTCTACGGCTGCCCGGCGAGGCTGGGGGCTGACCGTTATGCGCTGATCTTCGATGCCGAAGTCCTGGACAAACCCTCGCGCCACGCCGCGCCGGACCTGCTGCGCATGCACGAATCCCTGGCCCGTCGCCAACTGGCCGAGGTGGAACGTCTGGACCTGGTGCGCCAGGTGCGCGAGCTGATCGGCGAGTTGCTGGTCAATGGCGGCGCGACCCTGGAGCAGGTGGCCGCGCGCCTGAACATGCCGGCCCGCCGCCTGCGCGAACGCCTGGCCATGGCCGGCGTGCGCTTCAACGACCTGGTGACCGACTACCGCTGCCGGCTGGCCAAGGAACTGCTGCTGAAGACCGACGAGCGCATCGAAGTGATCGTCGAGCGAACCGGGTTCTCCGAGCCGAGCACCTTCTACCGGGCGTTCAAGCGCTGGGTGGGGGACACGCCGGTGGAATTCCGCAGGAAGGGGAAGGGGGAGGGGTGAACACCGCGCGGAAATTCCCTCACCCCAACCCCGCTCTGCGCCCCGGCCAGATCGCTTCGCGCCCTGGCGTTCATCGGCACCGAAAGCAGTGCTTTCGAAAGCGTGCCTCTTCACCCCAGTGGGAGAGGGGGCTGTCCGTGCAACGGTTGGTCGAGGTGCTCTTCCTGTAGGGGCGAATTTATTCGCCCCTACAGGGATTTGATTCGCGCCGGCTGCCTTGGCTCAAGCCCCCAACAGGCTCTGCCCACACACCCGCATCACCTGTCCGGTCAGGGCGCCGGAGCCGGGTTGGGCGAACCAGGCCACCGCTTCTGCCACGTCCTGGGGCAGGCCGCCCTGGTTCATGGAGTTCATGCGCCGGCCGGCTTCGCGGATGGTGAGGGGGATGGCGGCGGTCATCTGGGTTTCGATGAAGCCCGGCGCCACGGCATTGATGCTGATGCCACGTTTGCCCAGTACCGGCGCCCAGTTCTGCGCGAGGCCGATGACGCCCGCCTTGCTCACCGCGTAGTTGGTCTGGCCCAGGTTGCCGGCAATGCCGCTGATGGATGCGATCAGCACCACGCGGCCGTTGTCGTGCAGCTTGCCGGCGTCCAGCAGGGCTTGGGTGAGCACCTGCGGAGCGCGCAGGTTGACGTTGATCACCGAATTCCAGAAGTCGTCGCTCATCTTGGCGAGGGTCTTGTCGCGGGTGATGCCGGCGTTGTGCACGAGGATGTCCACGCCTTCCGGCAGCGCGTCCACCAACTGGCCGGCGGCGTCGTCGGCGGTGATGTCCATGGCTACGCCTCGACCGCCCAGGCGCGCGGCCAGACCGTCGAGGGCGTCTTTCGCCTGGGGCACGTCCAGCAGGATAACCTCGGCCCCGTCGCGGGCCAGGGTCTCCGCGATGGCAGCGCCGATGCCCCGGGAGGCGCCGGTGACCAGTGCGCGCTTGCCGGCGAGCGGGCGGGTCCAGTCCTGCACCTTCTCGGCGCAGGCCGTCAGGCGCAGTACTTGGGCGGACACGTAGGCGCTCTTCGGCGAGAGGAAGAAACGCAGCGTGCCTTCCAGTTGCTCCTCGGCACCCTTGCCCACATAGATGAGCTGGACGTTGCCGCCCCGGCGGATTTCCTTGCCCAGCGAACGGGTGAAGCCTTCCAGGGAACGCTGCACGCTGGCGGCCACCAGGTCCTTGGTGGCTTCCGGGGCGCGGGCCAGGACCACCACTTTAGGGCACTTGTCCAGGCCCTTGATGGCCGGCTGGAAGAAGTCGCGCAGCTCAATCAGCTGTTCGAAGCGGGTCAGGCCGCTGGCGTCGAAGATCAGCGCCTTGAGTTTCGGGCCGTGCTCGGCGGTCCAGCGCGGCAGGCCGAAGCGGCCTTCCGCGTCCGCGAAGTTCTGGTCGGTGAGCTTGTTCAGCACGGCACTGGCGGCTTCGGCCAGGCTGCCCGAACCGCCGATCAGCAAGGCGCCATCCACCGGCCGTGTGCGGCCCGCCATCCAGCGCTCCAGGCGCACCGGCGCCGGCAGGCCGAGGGCGCCAACCAGGCGCCGGCCGGCGTTGGAGTTGGCGAAGGCGAGGTAACGGTCGTTCATGGGATAGCGCTCCTGCTGGTCAATCGAAAGTGGGCCCACTCTACGCAGAGGCAGGTTGCGCGCAATTGACCGCGCTGACCTGCCAGCCGGCAAGGCGGCCAATCCAGGCGTCTAGTCTTGTAGCCGACACTGCAACCTGCAAACCCTCATCGCAAGGAGTCACCATGGCCCAGCTTCGCCGGGTCGCCATCGTCGGCGGCAACCGCATCCCCTTCGCCCGCTCCAATACCGTCTACGCCACGGCGAGCAACCAGGACATGCTGACCAGCGCCCTCGAAGGCCTGGTGGAACGCTTCAACCTCCATGGTGTGCGCGTAGGGGAGTTCGCGGCGGGCGCAGTGCTCAAGCACTCCCGCGACTTCAACCTGGCCCGCGAATGCGTGCTGGGCTCGCGCCTGGCGCCGGAAACACCGGCCTACGACATCCAGCAGGCCTGCGGCACCGGCCTGGAAGCGGCGATCCTGGTGGCCAACAAGATCGCCCTGGGGCAGATCGAATGTGGAATCGCCGGCGGCGTGGACACCACCTCCGATGCGCCCATCGGCGTGCACGAGGAGCTGCGCAAGATCCTGCTGGAGGCCAATCGCGGCAAGACCACCGGCGACAAGATCAAGACCCTGCTGAAGGTGCGTCCGCGCCATCTGGCGCCGCACATTCCGCGCAACGGCGAGCCGCGCACAGGGCTGTCCATGGGCGAGCACTGCGAGCTGATGGCGCAGACCTGGGCCATCCCCCGCGATGAGCAGGACCAACTCGCCGTCGCCAGCCACCAGAAGCTGGCGGCAGCCTATGCCGAAGGCTGGCAGAACGACCTGATGAGTCCCTTCCGTGGGCTGAACCGAGACCAGAACCTGCGTCCGGACATCGACCCCGCGAAGCTGGCGAGTCTGAAGCCGGTGTTCGAGCGCGGCCCGCGCGGCACCCTGACGGCGGCCAACTCCACGCCGCTCACCGATGGCGCCTCGGTGGTGCTGCTGGCCAGCGAGGAATGGGCCAAGGTGCGCGGGCTGCCGATCCTCGCCTACTTCAAGGATGGCGAAGCGGCGGCGGTGGATTTCGTCGGCGGCAAGGAAGGGCTGCTGATGGCGCCGGCCTATGCGGTACCGCGCCTGCTCGCGCGCAATGGCCTGACGCTGCAGGATTTCGACTTCTACGAGATCCACGAAGCCTTCGCCGCCCAGGTGCTCTGCACCCTCAAGGCCTGGGAAGACGCCGACTACTGCAAGACCCGGCTCGGCCTGGACAAGCCGCTGGGCTCCATCGATCACGGCAAGCTGAACGTCAAGGGCAGCTCCCTGGCCGCCGGGCACCCCTTCGCCGCCACCGGCGGGCGCATCGTCGCCAACCTGGCCAAGCTGCTTTCGGTGGCGGGCGAGGGGCGCGGACTCATCTCGATTTGCGCCGCCGGTGGCCAGGGTGTGACCGCGATCCTCGAAAAGTAATCCAATACCCGTGGCGGCAAGTCATCGCCGCCACGCGATGTAAGCAACTCCGTGATTTAGGGCGGCCCGCAATGTCGGGGCCGCCCTTTTTTTGCCTCGCGGAACCCCCTGCCGCGCCTGCAGGGGCGCTCTGCGCAGGGGAAGCGGAGTTGGGCGACGGAGCGAGTGGGGATCAGGCGGCGCTGGCGGCCAGGGCCCGGCCACGCAGGGAATAACGCTCGGCCATGACCGCGCAGACGATCAGCTGCATCTGGTGGTAGAGCATGATCGGCAGCAGGATCAGGCCCAACGTCGGGCTGGCGCCGAAGATGATGGCGGCCATCGGCGCGCCGGCGGCCAGGGACTTCTTGGTGGCGCAGAACACCGCGGCAATCTCGTCCTCATGGTTGAAGCCCAGGCTCCGCGCGGAACGGGTGGTCAACCAGAGCATCAGGGCCAGCAGCAGGGCACAGCCGACGAAGGCCACCACCAGGGTTTCAGGTCCTTGCTGCTGCCAGACGCCACCGGCCACCGAGTCGCTGAACGAGGCGAACACCAGCAGCAGGATCACCAGCTTGTCGAAGATCCCGGTGTAACGCTTGTAGCGGGCGAAGAACTTGCCCCACAACGGGCGCAGCGCCTGGCCGAGCACCAGCGGCAGGAGCAGCAGCAGGCTGAGGTCGATCAGCGTCCGGCCGAGGTCGATGCCGCCGTTGGCGTCTGCCACCAGGCTGATCAGCCAGGGCGTCAGGAACACCCCCAGCAGGCTCGACAAGCTGGCGTTGAGGATGGCCGCCGGCACGTTGCCGCCGGCGCTGCCGGTCAGGGCCACGGACGAGGAAATGGTCGAGGGCAGGGCGCAGAGGTAGAAGAAGCCCAGCATCAATGCGGGCGGTACCTGGCCACCCAGCAGCTTGTTCGCCGCCAGCCAGAACAGCGGGAAGATGGCGAAGGTGAAGACCTGCACCATGACGTGCAGGCGCCAGTTGCCCAGGCCCTTGCGGATCTGCTCGGTGGACAGGTTGATGCCGTGGAGAAAGAACACCAGGAACACCCCGGCGTTGATCAGGCTGCCGGCATGCAGGGCGCCGCCGTGTTTGCCGACATCGGGGAACAGCCAGGCCAGGGTCACCGCCAGCAGCATGCCGCCGAGGAACCAGTCGGTGAACAGGCGTTTCAGGGGTTTGAGTGCTGACATGGGGCCTCCGGCTTCGCGCGAACTTGAGGTCGGAGACTAACGGGCGCAGAATCCGACCGTCTAACGACATGAGATCAACATATGTCGCCAAACGGACAAATCGACCTGCAACGCCAGATTCCCCGGCTCGAGCAGTTGCCCCGTCCCCTCTATGCCCGTGCGGAACGCCTGCGCGCCGGTTCCTGGACCGCCCGTCACACCCATGACTGGGTGCAGCTCTCCTACGCCATCAGTGGCGTGCTCGGTGTGCACACCGCCGAGGGCAGCTACTACGCGCCGCCGCACTGGGCGGTGTGGGTGCCGGCCGGGCTGGAGCATGAGGTGGTGACCTCGATGAACGCCGAGATGCGCAGTCTGTACGTGCGCCGCGATGCCGGCGCCTGGGCCCCCGAACGCTGTCGGGTGCTGGAAGTGACGCCGCTGGCGCGGGAGCTGATCAAGGCCTTCTGCGAACTGCCGGTGGAGTACCCCGAGGGTGAAAGTGCCGAGGCGCGGCTGGCGAGCGTGTTGCTGGATCAGCTCCGGGCCTTGCCGGAGGCGGGGTTCTCCCTGCCGATGCCGGCCGAGCCCCGCCTGCTGCGGTTGTGCAGTGAACTGGTGGCTCAACCTGATCTCGGTCACAGCCTGGGGGAGTGGGCGAGGCGGCTGAACACCTCGGAAAAGACCCTGACCCGCGCCTTCCTGCGCGAGACGGGGCTGAGCTTTCGCCAGTGGCGGCAACGCCTGCGCCTGCTGGCCGCCTTGCAGCCTCTGGAGGGCGGCGCCAGCGTTACCGAAGTGGCGCTGGCCAGCGGCTACGAATCACCGTCGGCCTTCATCGCTGCATTCAAGGGGTTGTTCGGGGTGACGCCCGGTGAGTTGTTTCGGGCGGGGTAGGGGTTGTGCATTTGTGGGGGCGATTTCAATCGCTATGGGCGGCGTAGCTGCCCCGACAGGTTCCAGGGCGACCCTTCGGGCTGCTTAGCGAATGAGTTCGCCCCCACAGTTCGTAGGATGAATTCACCCGACAGGGTTCAGTCCCTCCATTCCAGCTCCAACTCCTCCTGCCACGCCACGCGCACGAAATGACTGCCAACGATGTCCTTCAGGCGTTCCAGGCCTTCGGTGTTCTGGCTTTCCACGGCCAGGGTCAGGCCGTCACCTTCGGCGCGGAGCAGGCCGAGGCCCAGGTCGAACTCGATGCGGCCTTGCACTTCGTCGTAGCTCACCGGCACGCGGTGGGCGAAGTGTTTGCACAGACGGTTGATGTAGCGCGCCGGGGTGGCGGTCGCGACATGGGCGGATGCGGTCAGGGTCATGGGTTTGCTCCTCAGTAACCGACGGTGAAGCGTTGGCGGATGTGTCGGGGCTGTTCCAGTTCGTCGACGATGGCCACGGCAAGGTCGGCCACGCTGATGCGTGCCGGGTGTTCGCCACTCATCAGCAACTGGTCGCCGCCGATGCGGAAGCGGCCGCTGCGCTTGCCCGGTTCCAGCAGGGCGGGCGGGGAGACGAAGGACCAGTCCAGCCCCTGTTCCTCGCGGATCAGGTTGAGCGCCTGGCGCGCGCCTTCCGCACCTTCCTTGTACTCGGCGGGGAAGTCCGGGGTGTCGATCAGTTGCAGATTCGGTGCGACGTACAGGCTGCCGGCACCGCCGACCACCAGCAGGCGCTTGATGCCGGCCTGCTTGACTCCGGCGAAGATGGCGCGGGTGCCTTCGATGAACAGTTCGCGAATCCGCGCCTCGCCCCAGCCGGGGTTGAAGGCGTGGACCACTGCGTCATGCCCGGTGACGGCCTGGGCGATGGCGGCGGCGTCATAGGCATCGCCTTTCACGGCGGTGAGGCTGGTGTGCCGGGGCAGTTTTTCCGGGTGGCGGACGATGGCGGTCACCTGGTGGCCGCGTTGCAGGGCTTCGCTGAGGACAGCGGAACCGACGAATCCGGTGGCACCGATCAGGGCGATTTTCATGTGCGTTTCCATGGCAGGTTGCGAGGCGATGCATAATCGCTCCTGGATAATCAGAGGAAAAAGTGCCGAAAGGTGCTTTCACAATTAAGCGGAGCTTACGAATGGAGCAGCTCAAGCGCATGGCGGTATTTGCCACGGTGGTGGAGCGCGGCAGCATGGTGGCGGCGGCGGAAGTGCTGGGCATGACGGCCTCGGCGGTCAGCCAGCAGATCCGCAAGCTGGAGGAGGAAACCCAGGTCAGCCTGCTGCATCGCACCACCCGCAAGCTGACCCTGACCGAGGCCGGCGCGGTGTTCTACAAGAGCTGCGCCCAGGTGCTGGAGCTGGCGCAGCAGGCCGAGCAGCGGCTGGCCGAACTGCGCGATGCGCCGGTGGGGGAGTTGCGCATCGCGGCACCCGTGGGTTTCTCCAACGGCATGCTGACCGAGGCCCTGGCGCCGCTGCTGGAGGCCCATCCGGGGCTGAGCCTGCAGCTGTTCTTCCATGACGAACAGATCGACCTGGTGGAGCAGCGTATCGACCTCGCCATCCGTGTCGGCCGCCAGGAGGATTCCAGCCTGGTGGCCCGTCACCTTGCCGACTGGCCGGCGGTGCTCTGCTGCGCGCCGGCCTATCTTGCCCGCAGCGGCGCGATCCAGCGCCCCGAACAACTGCTGGAGCTGGACTGGATCAGCCTCAACGGCGAGCGCCAGCAGCATCAACTGACCTTCACCGGCCCCGGTGGCGAACAGCAACGGCTACGCCTGGAGCCGCGCGTGGGTTGCAACAACATCCTTGCGGTGCGCAGCTTCACCCTGGCGGGGCTTGGCCTGTCGTTGCAGCCGGAGCCGGAAGTCCGCGAGGAACTGGCCAGCGGCCGGTTGCTGGCGCTGCTGCCCGAGTGGCAGCCGACGCCGGTGGGGCTGTACATCGTCACCCCGCGCCGCGATGCCCAACCGGCCAAGGTGCGCTATGCGATCGAGGCGCTTCGTCGCGGCCTTTCACGACGTGGATAGCCGCCGCTGTCCGCATGCCGTATAACGTCGGCCCATTCTCTCCTCTCCTTTGAAGGCACCTGCAGCACCTGCATGAAGACCCCGAAGCGCCTCGAGCCATTGCTGGAAGATGGCCTGATCGATGAAGTCCTGCGTCCGCTGATGAGCGGCAAGGAAGCCTCCGTGTATGTCGTGCGCTGCGGCAGCGAGCTGCGTTGCGCCAAGGTCTACAAGGAGGCCAACAAGCGTGGCTTCCGCCAGGCCGCGGAGTACCAGGAGGGCCGCAAGGTCCGCAACAGCCGCGACGCCCGCGCCATGGCCAAGGGTTCGAAGTATGGTCGCCGCGAGCGCGAGGAGTCCTGGCAGAACGCCGAGGTGTCAGCCCTGTTCCGCCTGGCCAATGCCGGGGTCCGGGTGCCCAAGCCCTATGACTTCCTCGACGGCGTGCTGTTGATGGAGCTGGTCAGCGATGGCGAGGGCGATGCCGCCCCGCGCCTGAACGATGTCGACCTGACCCCCGAGGACGCCCGCGAATTCCATGCCTTCATGATCGGCGAGATCGTGAAGATGCTCTGCGCAGGCCTGGTGCATGGCGACCTGTCCGAGTTCAACGTGCTGCTCGACCCCTACGGCCCGGTGATCATCGACCTGCCCCAGGCGGTGGACGCTGCCGGCAACAACCATGCGTTCCGCATGCTGGAGCGTGATGTCGGCAACATGGCTGCCTACTTCGGGCAGTTCGCTCCCGAGTTGCAATACACGCGTTATGCCAAGGAGATGTGGGCGCTCTACGAGGAAGGCAAGCTGACCCCGGAGACCCCGCTCACCGGCCAGTTCGCCGAACCCGAGGACGCCGCCGATCTGGACGCGGTGATGCGCGAGATCAAGGCCGCCCTGGCCGACGAAGCCCGTCGCCAGGCCGTGCTGGCCGGGCAGGACGAGCCGGAAGGACGGGAAGAGCCGACGCCGCCCTGGATGCGCGACTGAGCTGCACTTGACCAGTTCGGGGCGGCGCACGATCCTTGCTCATTGGTTTTTTCAGGAGATGGACAGATGCAAGGCCAAGCCGAAGTGGTGGAGTACCTAAAGGACCTGTTGCGTGGCGAGCTGGCTGCCCGTGACCAGTACTTCCTGCATTCGCGGATGTACCAGGACTGGGGCTTCAACAAGCTCTTCGAGCGCATCAACCACGAGATGGAAGAAGAGACCCAGCACGCCGATGCGTTGCTGCAGCGCATCCTCTTCCTCGAAGCCACCCCGGACATGCGCCCGCGGAACATCCATCCCGGCCACACCGTACCGGACATGCTGCGCGCCGACCTCAAGCTGGAATACGAAGTACGCGCCGCGCTGAGCAAGGGCATCACCCTGTGCGAGAAACACAAGGACTACATGAGCCGCGACATCCTCGCCGCCCAGCTCAAGGACACCGAAGAGGATCACGCCTACTGGCTGGAACAGCAGCTTGGCCTGATCGACCGCATCGGCCTGGAGAACTACCTGCAGTCGCAGGTGTGAGGGTTTCAGGTTGAAAGAAAGGGCCGCGCTTGCGGCCCTTTTTCTTTGGGCGTCGTTCCAACGCCATTCGCGAATGAATTCGCTCCCACAGGGCGTGGCAGGAGTGCACGCAATTGCCGGCGCGACTCACCCCTCTCCTCTTCAGGGAGAGGGGCCGGGGGTGAGGGAAGGTGGGCGTGGCAAGGTATTGCAGGGCAGCCCTTCGGCCTGCTTGGCGAATAAATTCGCCCTCACAAGGAGCGGACAGCGCGCGCACGGCATACAGCCCACCACAGTTTTCCCCGGAATCTGTATCCATACATTTCAGCGCCCGGCTGCTAGCGTGTGTCTCAATTCCCGGAGCCCTCGCCATGCCTCTCCCGCACATCCTCCTTGCCCTGCTGGTCACTCTGATCTGGGGCGTCAACTTCGTGTTCATCAAGGTCGGCCTGGAGGACTTCCCGCCGCTGCTGTTCTGCGCCCTGCGCTTCGCCCTCGCGGCGCTGCCGCTGTTGTTCCTGCGTGGGCCGATGCCGGCGCCGTTCTGGCGCATCGTGCAGATTGGCGTGCTGCTCGGGGTGATCAAGTTCGGCATCCTGTTCGTGGGCATGCACATGGGGATGCCGGCGGGCCTGTCGTCTCTGGTGCTGCAGAGCCAGGTGTTCTTCACCATCCTGCTGGCTGCCCTGTTCCTCGGCGAGCGTCCCAGCGGCCGGAGCCTGGTGGGGCTGGTGCTGGCGGCCTCTGGCCTGGTGCTGATCGGGCTCGACCGGCCGATGGGGAACAGCCTGGTGGCCTTCATGATGGTGATCGCCGCCGCGTTGGCCTGGGCTTTCTCCAATATCGCCACCAAGCGCAGCGGTGCGACGGACATGCTGCGGCTGATCTGCTGGGTCAGCCTGATCCCGCCATTACCGCTGCTGGCGCTTTCCTATCTGCTGGAGGGGCCTGAGGCCATCGTCGCGGCCCTGACCCATCCCAGCTGGGGCGGGATTGGCGCGCTGCTCAACGTCGCCTTCCTCGCCACCACCGTCGGCTACGGCCTGTGGAGTTTCCTGCTGCATCGCTACCCGGCCAGCCTGGTGACCCCCTTCGCCCTCGCGGTGCCGGTATCCGGCCTGCTGGCCGGCTGGCTGCTGCTGGGCGAAGCACTCAGCACGAGCGGCTGGCTCGCCTGCGTACTGGTGTTCGCAGGCCTCGCTATCACGGTGCTGCCCAAGTCGGTGATCGATCGTGTCTTCAGTGGCAGCAGCCGCCTGACTCCAAGTCCTTGAGGATCGGGCAGTCCGGGCGGTGGTCGCCCTGGCAGTGATCCACCAGTTCCTGCAGGGTGTCACGCAGGCCCGCCAGTTCGGCGATCTTGCGGTTCAGCGCCTCGATATGGTCGCGGGCCAGGGCCTTCACGTCGGCGCTGGCGCGCTGGCGGTCTTGCCAGAGCTCCAGCAGACGGCCCACTTCCTCCAGTGAAAAGCCCAGGTCCCGCGAGCGCTTGATGAAGGCCAGGGTGTGCAGATCCTGGCTGCTGTACTGGCGGTAGCCGCTGTCGCTGCGTCCCGCTTCCGGCAGCAGGCCGATGCCTTCGTAGTAGCGGATCATCTTGGAGGTCAGCCCGCTTTTCTTCGCGGCTTGGCCGATGTTCATGCGTCGCTCCTCATTTTTCCGGTTTCCAGCTCGTAGGGTGCCACCTTGCGAAAGCATCAATCGTCCGGCTTCCAGGTTTTCAGCAGCAGGGCGTTGCTTACCACGCTGACGCTGGACAGCGCCATGGCCGCGCCCGCCACCACGGGGCTGAGCAGGCCGGCAGCGGCCAGGGGAATGCCGATCAGGTTGTAGATGAAAGCCCAGAACAGGTTCTGGCGGATCTTCGCATAGGTGCGCCGGGAGATATCCAGGGCCGCTGGCACCAGGCGCGGATCACCGCGCATCAGAGTGATACCCGCCGCGTGCATGGCCACGTCCGTGCCGCCACCCATGGCAATTCCGACGTCGGCCGCGGCCAGGGCCGGGGCGTCGTTGATGCCGTCGCCGACCATGGCGACCACGGCACCCTTGGCCTTGAGCTCGGCTACGGTGGCGGCCTTGTCTGCCGGCAGCACTTCGGCATGCACCGACTCGATGCCCAGCGCTTCGGCCGCCACCCGCGCGCTGCCACGGTTGTCACCGGTGATCAGGTGGCTGTGGATGGCGCGCTCGCGCAGGGCTGCCACGGCGTCAGCCGCACCGTCCTTCAGGGTGTCGCCGAAGGCGAACAGGCCCAGCACGCGCCGTTCCGGTTCCAGTTCCAGCAGCCAGGACAGGGTGCGCCCTTCGGCTTCCCAGGCCTTGGCGTGATTGGCCAGGTCGCCGGCTGGGAGATTCTGCTCGTCCAGCAGGCGACGGTTGCCGAGGGCCAGCAGGCGGCCATTCACCCGCCCCTGGATGCCGCGTCCGGCCAAAGCCTGGCTGGCGTCTACCGTGGGGGCTTCGAGATGGCGTTCGGCGCAGGCATACAGCACCGCCTTCGCCAGCGGGTGCTCGCTGCCGCGCTGCAGGGCCCCGGCCAGTTGCAGCAACTCTCCCTCGTCGCCGCTCAGCGCTACCAGGTGGGCGATGCGCGGGCTGCCGGAGGTCAGGGTGCCGGTCTTGTCGAAGGCCACCGCTTGCACTGCGTGGGCGACTTCCAGGGCTTCGGCGTCCTTGATCAGGATGCCGTGACGCGCGGCGACGCCAGTACCGGCCATGATCGCGGTGGGGGTAGCCAGGCCCAGGGCGCAGGGGCAGGCGATCACTAGCACGGCCACGGCGTTGATGAGCGCCGTTTCCACGCTGGCGCCGGCCAGCAGCCAGCCCACCAGGGTGGCGAAGGCGATGAGCAGGACCGCCGGGACGAACACCTGGCTGACCTTGTCCACCAGTTTCTGGATCGGTGCCTTGGCTGCCTGGGCGTCTTCCACCAGGCGGATGATCCGCGCCAGCACGGTTTCGCCGCCGAGGGCCGTGGTGCGCACCAGCAGCCTGCCTTCGCCGTTGATGGCACCGGCGGTGACGCGGTCGCCGGGCTGCTTCGGCACCGGCAGGCTTTCACCGCTGATCAGGGCTTCATCAGCGTGGCTCTGGCCCTCGCTGACTTCGCCGTCGGCCGGGAAACGCTCGCCGGGCTTCACTACCAGCAGGTCGCCCAGTTGCAGGGCGGCGATGCCGACTTCTTCCTCGCGCCCCTCGCGCAGGCGGGTGGCCCGTTCCGGCCGCAGGGCCTCCAGGGCGCGAATCGCGGCGCTGGTCTGGCGCTTGGCCCGGCTTTCCAGGTATTTGCCCAGCAGCACCAGGGCGATCACCACCGCCGAGGCTTCGAAATACAGGTGCGGCATCTGGCCGGGTTGCGCGGCCCACCACTGGTAGAGGCTCAGGCCGTAGCCGGCGCTGGTGCCGATGGCCACCAGCAGGTCCATGTTGCCGGCACCGGCCTTCACGGCCTTCCAGGCGGCACGGTAGAAGCGCGCACCAAGGATGAATTGCACCGGCGTCGCCAGGACGAACTGTACCCAGGCCGGCAGCATCCAGTGGCCGCCGAACCATTCCAGCAGCATGGGAACCACCAGCGGCAGGGCCAGGGCGAGGGCGAGCAGTACCGCCCAGCGCTCACGGCTCAGGCGGGCCTCGGCGTCATCGACGGGGGGCTGGGTTTCATCCACCAGGCTGGCGCTGTAGCCGGCGCTTTCCACGGCCTGGATCAGGGCGGCGCTGTCGGGCTGGCCGAACAGCCCCAGATGGGCGCGCTCGCTGGCCAGGTTCACGCTTACCTGCGCTACACCGGGCACTTTGCGCAGCGCGCGCTCCACGCGGCCGGCACAACTGGCGCAGGTCATGCCGCCGATGGCGAGCTCCAGGCGCTGGGCGGGAACCTGGTAGCCGGCCGCCTCAACGGCCGCCACCAGGGCTGGCAGGCTGTGGCCGGGGGCTTCGACGCGAGCCTGTTCAGTGGCCAGGTTGACGCTGGCGGTCTGTACGCCCGGCACCTTGGCCAGGGCACGCTCGACCCGACCAGCACAGCTGGCACAGGTCATTCCGCTGATGGGCAGATCGATGGAAATCGACTGGGTCATGGGTTGATCCTCCTAATCTGCGAACTAGGATCAACCTTGACACGAGGGCAAGGTCAAGCAGTCATTGCACCGCAGTGGTCGGCACCAGGTACAGGCCTTCCGTGCTCTGCGCGAGGCGATACTTGCGAACCTCCCCAGCTCCCAGGGTGATGGTCTGCTGGCGCAACTGCTCGATGCCCGGCTTGCAGCGCCCCGGTCCGAGCAGGCTGAGGCGGATCGACACCGGCCCCGGCGGCAGGTTGAAGGACACGATCTGCCCCTGCACCAAGCGCGCGGCCAATTGGTCTTCCAGGTAGAGGCCAACGTCGCAGGCGGTGGCGAGCTCGATGCGCTCGCGGGAGATGATCAGCACGCCGTAGTCGATGGGCGGCTGGGCGTGGGCCAGCAAGGGCACGGCCAGCAGGGCCAGAAGGGCAGGGCGGAAGCCGTACATGGCGGTAATCTCCTGCGAGGTGGACAGCTCCATTCTAGTTCCACGGAGTGAACCCGTCGGTGCGGATGGAAGCTGCAAAAAGGCCTATTGACCTTGCCATGGTGGGAAGGATGAGACTGGCTCCAGTTTCCACTCGAAAGGAGAACGACCATGCAGGTATTCAAGGTTCAAGGCATGTCCTGCGGCCATTGCGTCCGCGCCATTACCCAGGCCGTGCAGGCCCGCGACCAGGCTGCCGAAGTGCAGGTGGATCTGGCGGCGGGTGAAGTCCGGGTCGCCAGTCGGTTAGCGGAAGAGCAGGTACTGGAGGCGATCCGCGAAGAGGGTTATCAGGCCGAGGCGGTCTGATACCAGGTCAATCATTGATTGTGGGAGCGATTTCAATCGCGAATGAATTCGCTCCCATGATCGACCCCCGGGCTCCCGTGCGGGTCAGTCCCAATCCTTCACCAACCCGCGGAACAGCGCGTCCACCATGGGTTCGGCATCCGTCAGTGGGTCGAACAGCGTCGGGTCGCGGGTCCAGTCACTGAACAGACCGATCACCAGGCCGTGCACCGCACGGGAAGCCTGTAGCGACGTGATGCCCGGACGTAGGCGATCGCGGCAGGACGCGCGTGCGAACAGGGCTTCGCAAAGCTGGATGAACTGGTCGACGAAGGCGTAATGGCGCTCTTCGGCCTCACGCAATTCCTCGGTGAATTCGCAGCGGTGCAGCAGGATGTTGAAGATCCGCTGGCGCTGCTCGTCCCGCGCGAGATTAACGATGGCTTCCAGGCACAGGTCGCGTAGCGACAGCATCGGGTCCTGCCCGTTGCAGCCGCCCAGGCGCTCGATCATCTGCTCCTGGGGCAGGCGCACCTGGGACAGCATTTCGTGGAACAGGTGCGCCTTGTTCTGGAAATGCCAGTAGACGGCACCCCGCGTCACGCCCGCGGCACGGGCGATCTGCTCCAGCGACGTGTGCGCCACGCCGTTCTCCAGGAACAAGTGTTCGGCTGCGACCAGGATCGCACCACGGGTTTTCTCTGCTTCTTCTTTCGTTCTGCGCATAGCAGTTGGGCCAATACTGTCTAGGCTTCTTGTTTGGGGGTCGGAGTTTACCGATTTTGCGTGGTAAACAATCATTTACATACATATGTGGATGTAGAGTTCCGCTCCTGTTCTTTTTGCCAGTTCGGCACCGTATGGAGACACCTTATGCCGTTTGTTCGCAGCCTTCCTTTTAGCCTTGCACTAATCGCCGCAAGCGCCAGTTTTGCTGGATTAGCTGGTGCCGCCGATGCTCCGGGAGGTGCACCGCCCGCCCCGGAAGTGGTCGTGGAGACCGCCAAGGCCGCGCCGTTGCCGCTGGTCCTGGAGTACGCCGGGCGCACTGCGGGCTATCGCGAGGTGGAGGTGCGGGCCCAGGTGAGCGGTATCCTCCAGCAACGCACCTACACCGAAGGCAGCCGGGTGAAGCAGGGCGAGATCCTGTTCCGTATCGATCCGCGCACCTACGAAGCCGCCCTGGCGCGGGCCAAGGGCGCCCTGGCCCAGGAGCAGGCGCGCTACCGCCAGACCGAACGTGATCTGAAACGTACCCGTGAACTGCAGAAGAAGGGCTACGCCAGCGAGAGCGAGCTGGACAACGCGATTTCCAACTTCGAACAGAGCAAGGCCAACGTCGAAGCCGCCCAGGCCGAGGTGAAGGCCCGTCAGATCGACCTCGACTACACCACAGTGGAAGCGCCCATCTCCGGCATGACCAGCAAGGAGACCCGTTCCGAGGGCAGCCTCATCGTGGCGGGCGACCCCAACGGCAGCCTGCTGACCCAACTCACCCAGCTCGACCCCATCTACGTCAACTTCGCCTACCCGGATACCGAGGCCGAGCGCCTGCGTGACGGCGTGAAGAACGGCAAGATCGAACTGCCCCACGATGGCCTGCTGAGCGCCGACCTCAAGTTCGGCGACGGCTCCACCTACCCCCTTTCCGGCCGCGTGGACTTCACCGACAGCTTCGTCAACACCGGCACTGGCACCGTCAGCGCCCGTGCCGTGGTGCCCAACCCCGAGCAGAAGTTGCTGCCCGGCATGTTCGTGCGCGTCCTGGTGAAGGGCTTTACCCGTCCGCAGGCCATCACCCTGCCCGAGCGCGCGCTGGCCCAGGGGCCGCGCGGCACCTTCGTCTATGTGGTCGACAAGGACGGCATGGCGCGGGTACGCCAGGTGAAGACCGGGGATACACGTGATGGCCGCTGGGTGATCGAGTCCGGCGTTTCCGCTGGCGACCGCGTGATAGTCGAAGGCCTGCCCAAGGTACGCCCCGACTCGCCGGTGAAGGCGGTGGAGGCCAGCAAGGCCGCTGCCGAACAAGCTTCCAAGCAATCTTGAGGAGCGCACGCCGTGATCTCGCGCTTCTTTATCGACAGACCCGTCTTCGCTGCGGTGATTTCCATCGTCATTGTGCTCGCCGGCCTTGCTGCCATGCGTGCACTGCCGATCGCCCAGTACCCTGAAATCCTTCCGCCCCAGGTATCGGTCAGTGCCGTCTACCCGGGCGCCAGCTCGCAGGTGATTGCGGAAACCGTCGCCGCGCCGCTGGAGCAGGAAATCAACGGCGTGGAGGGCATGATCTACCAGCTGTCCAATTCCGACAGCAGCGGCGCCATGAGCCTGACCGTGTACTTCGAGGTGGGCCGCGATCCTGACCAGGCCACCATCGACGTCAACAACAAGGTCCAGGCCGCGCTCGCCAAACTGCCTGAAGAGGTACGCCGGCAAGGGGTGAAGGTGGAGAAGAAATCCTCCGACATCCTCCAGGTGGTCACGCTGTATTCGCCGGACAACTCCCGCGATCCGATCTTCATCAGCAACTACGCGCTGATCAACGTGATCGACGAGCTGAAGCGGATTCCCGGCGTCGGTGATGCCAGCCAGTTCGGCTCCAAGGACTACTCCATGCGCATCTGGCTGCGCCCGGACAAGCTGGCGCAGTACGACCTCACCCCGACCGACGTGGTCAACGCCATTCGCGAGCAGAACTCCCAGTTCGCCGCCGGCAGCTTCGGCCAGCAACCGCTGAACCAGCCCCAGGACTTCACCTACACGGTGACCACCCAGGGTCGTTTCACCGATCCCAAGGAGTTCGAGAGCGTCATCCTGCGTTCCGACGCCACCGGCGCCAGCCTGTTGCTGAAGGACGTAGCGCGGGTGGAGCTGGGGGCCCAGGACTATTCCCTGATGACCTCCCTCAACGGCCAGCAGAACGCCGCTTTCGGTATCTACCTGCAGCCGGGCGCCAACGCGCTGGACACCGCCGAAGCGGTGAAGTCGACCATGGAGCGACTGGCCAAGCGCTTCCCCGAGGGCATCGCCTACAAGATCCCCTACGACACCACCAAGTTCGTGCAGGTCTCTATTGAAGAAGTGATCAAGACCTTCTTCGAAGCCCTGCTGCTGGTGGTGCTGGTGGTCTTCATCTTCCTGCAGAACTGGCGCGCCACCCTGATTCCGGTACTGGCGATCCCGGTTTCCCTGGTGGGCACCTTCGCCGGCATGTACATGCTCGGTTTCTCCATCAACCTCTTGACGTTGTTCGGCATGGTGCTGGCCATCGGCATCGTGGTGGACGACGCCATCGTGGTGATCGAGAACGTCGAACGGGTGATGTCGGCCAAGAAGATAGGCCCGCGCGAAGCGGCCATCGAGGCCATGGAAGAGGTGACCGGGCCGATCATCGCCATCGTGCTGGTGCTCTGTGCGGTGTTCATCCCGGTGGGCTTCCTCGGCGGCCTGGCGGGGCAGATGTACCAGCAGTTCGCAATCACCATTGCGGTATCCGTGGTGATTTCCGGCATCGTCGCGCTGACCCTGTCGCCGGCGCTCTGTGCCCTGATGCTCAAGCCCACCCATGGTGTGCCAGCCGCGCCGTTCCGCTGGTTCAACAGCTTCTTCGAGCGCATGACCAATGGCTATGGCGCCGGGGTGCAGTTCTTCCTCAAGCGTTCGCTGCTCGGCCTTGTGCTGTTCGGCGGAATGATCGCGCTGCTGGTCATCCTCTTTGGCCGGGTACCTGGCGCTCTGGTGCCGGACGAGGACCAGGGCTACGTGCTCAACGCCTACTTCCTGCCCCCGGCAGCCTCGTTGACCCGTACCGAAGATCTCACCAGCACGGTAACCGAGGAGCTGATGAAGCATCCGGCGGTGCAGGACGTGGTCACTTTCGCCGGCTTCGACATCCTCACCTTCGGCACCCGCAGCAACGCCGGGGTGTCCTTCGTGCCGCTGAAGGACTGGAGCGAGCGCACCACGCCGGAACTCGATGCACGCAACCTGACGCACACCTTCATGCAGATGGGCGCCGGGCAGAAGGATGGCATCGTGATGTCCTTCAACCCGCCGCCGATCACCGGTATGAGTACCACCGGCGGCTTCGAGTCCTATATCCAGGACCGCAGCGGCGGCACCGTGCAGCAGCTGGAAACCGTGGTGCAGAAGTTTGTCGCGGCGGCCTCCAAACGTCCCGAACTGGCGGGGGTGAATACCACCTTCAACGCCAATGTGCCGCAGTACTACATCGACCTCGACCGCACCAAGGCGCGTGCCCTGGGTGTGGCGATCAACGATGTATTCACCGCCATGCAATCCACCTTCGGCAGCTACTACGTCAATGACTTCACCCTCTACGGGCGCACTTGGCAGGTGAGCCTGCAGTCGGAGCCGGAGTTCCGCCGCAAGCCGGATGACCTCAGCCAGGTCTACGTGCGCTCGGCCTCCGACGATCTGGTGCCGCTGTCATCCCTGGTGCGGGTGGAGCGCATCCTCGGCCCGGACTCCTATGCGCGCTTCAACGTCTACCCGGCGGCCAAGGTGCTGGGCGGACCGGCGCCGGGCTACAGCTCGGGCCAGGCGCTGGAGGCAATGCAAGAGGTGGCGAATGAAGTGCTGGGCGAGGACTACAGCCTCGGCTGGATCGGTTCCGCCTACCAGGAACTCGCGTCCCACGGCTCCGGCAGCACTGCGTTCGTCTTCGGCCTGATCATGGTGTTCCTCATCCTCGCCGCCCAGTACGAGCGCTGGACCCTGCCGCTGGCGGTAGTCACTGCGGTGCCCTTCGCGGTGTTCGGCGCCATCCTTGCGGTGTGGTTGCGGGGCATCCAGAACGACGTGTACTTCCAGGTCGGCCTGGTGACCCTGATCGGCCTCGGCGCGAAGAACGCCATCCTCATCGTCGAGTTCGCCGTGCTCTGCCGCCAGCAGGGCATGGGGCCGGTGCAGGCGGCGCTGGAAGCGGCCAAGCTGCGTTTCCGTCCGATCGTGATGACCTCCCTGGCCTTCATCCTCGGTTGCGTGCCGCTGGCCATCAGCTCCGGCGCGGGTTCCGCGAGCCGCCATTCCATCGGCACCGGGGTGATCGGCGGGATGCTCGCCGCCACCATGCTGGCGACCTTCCTCATCCCCATGTTCTTCATGCTGGTGGAGAAGGCTTCTGACTGGTTGGAGAGCCGGAAGGCGCCGAAGTCTCCCAAGGCCGAGGAGGTCCACGAGGGCTAGGCGCCGACTGTCGAGTCTGTGGGAGCGAATTCATTCGCGAATGAATTCGCTCCCACAGGCCAGTGAAATCCCCTGTTAGTATCTGGCGCTTGTCCGCAATGGATGGCGCCCGATATCACCATGACCTTCCGCATTCTCCTGCTCCTTGGCGCCCTCAGCGCTTTCGGCCCGATGGCCATCGATTTCTACCTGCCCAGCTTCCCCGCCTTGGCGAAGGCGTTCGTCACCGACGTGGAGCATGTGCAGCTGACCCTCGCTTCCTACTTCATCGGCCTGGCATTCGGTCAACTGATCTATGGCCCGCTGGCGGACCGTTTCGGTCGCCGTCCGCCGCTGCTGGTGGGCGTGACCATCTTCACCCTGGCGTCGGTGGCCTGTGCCCTGGCGCCCAGCCTTGAATGGCTGATCGGCGCGCGCTTCGTCCAGGCCCTGGGCGGTTGCGCCGGGATGGTGGTGTCGCGGGCGGTGGTTCGCGACCTCTGCGACCCCATCGCGTCGGCCAAGGCGTTCTCGCAACTGATGCTGGTGATGGGGCTGGCGCCGATCCTGGCGCCGCTTGGGGGCGGCCTGCTGCTGGAGCTGTTCGGCTGGCAATCGATCTTCTGGGGACTGACCCTGTTCAGCACCCTGGTGCTGCTGGGCATCGCCGCCTGGCTGCCGGAAACCCTGTCCAGTGTCATGCCGCGTGCTCCTTTGAACGGTGCCCTCGGGCAGTACCGGCGGTTGTTCGGCGACTGGCAGTTCCTCGCCTATGGCATGACGGGCGGCTTCGCCATTGCCGGCATGTTCGCTTACATCGCCGGCTCGCCCTTCGTCTTCATCCAGCTCTATGGCGTGCCGCCGGAACACTACGGCTGGCTGTTCGGCTCCAATGCGGCGGGCTTCATTCTCGTCGCGCAGGTGAACGCCGTCCTGCTGCGCCATCGCGGGCCGGCCTTCTGGATGCGTCGGGTGGTCTGGATCTACCTGGTGTGTGCGCTAGCGCTGCTGCTGGTGTCCAGCCTGCATACCGAATCGCTGTGGCCGCTGCTGCTGCCGCTGTTCGGCTGCATCGCGAGCCTGGGCTGCATCCTGCCCAACGCATCGGCCTGCGCCATGGCCGGTCAGGGTCAGAACGCCGGTAGCGCCTCTGCGTTGATGGGCAGTCTGCAATTTGGAGTGGCGGCGGGAGCCGCCGCCCTGGTGGGGGTGCTGCACGACGGCAGCGCCATGCCCCTGGCCCTGGTCATCAGCCTGTGCGGCTGCGCGGCAGTTGTCTGCTCGCTAGTGACCTGGCGCCTTGACCGTAATGGCCAGACGCCTCTGGGCTAACTCGCGATCCGTCGTGACCAGTCCGGCAGTACGTGGGGCGCCTTCAGGCGCTCCTCGAGCACCGTGACGAAACGGCGTGCTTCGGCTTCGCTACGGAAACTCACCGCATGCTGGTCAAGGCAGACTTGCCAGCTGGAGCCCTTTGGGGTGGTGGTCGGACGAACGAGAATTTTCACCTCAGTCATCTCCCTTTCAAGTGGCGGGGAAAATGAGTGTAGACCCGCTGAGATGGCAGAAAATGACTTGGGTCAAACAGCCGACTGGTGGTCGGCGCCACCCGTCCTAGCCTTGTTCCCCGCGGCTTGATTGGCCTTCTGGAGCGCGCCGGCCGATGCTTTCCAGCAACGCCCGGTAACGATTTTCGCTCTGTCGAAGCGCGTCCCGCGCGGACTTCAGGGCGCTGAAGTCGATGTCCACGCAGTAGAGCTCCAACTGGTTGTGCAGGTTGCGCAGCAGCAGGTGGCTGGAGAACACCGTCACCGGGCTGCCGTCGCGGCGTTGCAGGGTCAGCTCGCTGGCGGGGATGGCCGTGCCGCCGATCAGCCAGTTGTTGATGTCGGTAATCACCTGGTCGCGCATGGCCGGCGGGATGATCAGCTCCTCCAGATACCGCCCCATGGCCTGGTCCATCGTGTAGCCGTAGAGCTGCTCGCTGGCGCGGTTCCAGTAGATCACGCGGCGCTGGCGGTCGTAGCCCTGCACGGCGATGCGCGGGGTCTGCTCGAACAGCTGGCGAAAGCGCAGCTCGCTGGCGCGCAATGCTTCCTCGTCGCGCTTTTGGGTGCTGATGTCCTGCACCGTGCCGAAGGCGCGACCGTCGGGTTGGGCTTCACCGCGCAAGGCCAGCCAGATCGGTTGCTGGTCGCTGGGCAGGTTCAGGCGCGCGTTCACCGTCAGGGCGACCCCGTGGAGGATCAGCGATTCCAGTGCACGCTGCACGCCGCTGCGGTCGGCCGGGTGAACACGATTCAGCAGGCCGTCGACGTTGTCTTCGGCAGTGCAACCGAGGATGCGCTGGGCGCCGGGGCTCCAGGAGAAGCCGCGGTCATATTCCCAGTTGCCGAGGATGGCGTCGCGCTGTGCCTGTTCCAGTTGCAGGTTGGTGCGTCGCAGGCCTTGGCGCAATCGCTCGCGTCCCAGGCGATGGCGGCGTTCGAGGAAGAAGATCAGCAGGGTGGTGAGCAGGATGAGTCCGAAGGTGCTGAGCGGCCCTGTCCCCCAGGCCAGGAGCCAGGCGCCTGCGCACAGCAGGTAGAGGCCCGCGCGAATGACGGGCCGGGCGAGGGTGTGCATCCTGAACCCCGGCGGAGAAAAGTCGATGCGGCGCAGCCGGCCGCTGGCGAGACGAGAAAAGTCTAGCCTCTTCGCACTCACGTACCGGACCGTTCGCCAGCGCATCCGCTCGCCGGTCAGCCCCGTCGAATCCAAGGGGCCGCTATGCAGCCTTTCGCGAATGAATTCGCCCCCACAAATGTTACGGGTGCTCGTCCTGTGGGAGCGAATTCAATCGCGAATGCAGGCCGCAGGCCTGCCTCGCAGCTGGCTCAGAAGCCTTCGAGCACGATCTTGCCCTTGGCCTTGCCGCTCTCCAGCAGCGCATGGGCACGGCGCAGGTTGGCGGCGTTGATGGCGCCGAAGTGCTCACCCACTGTGGTTTTCAGTACGCCGGCGTCGATCAGTTGGCTGACCCGCTCCAGCAGGCGGTGCTGTTCGAGGATGTCCGGCGTCTGGAACATCGACCGGGTGTACATGAACTCCCAGTGCAGCGACAGGCTCTTGCGCTTGAGCTTGGCCACGTCCAGCGAGGCCGGGTCGTCGATCAGGCCGAGGCGGCCCTGGGGCGCCAGGGCTTCCACCAACTGGTCCAGGTGCTGGTCGGTCTGGGTCAGGCTGGCGACATGCGTGACCTGGGAAAGGCCGGCACGGCGCAGTTCTTCGGCCAGTGGCTTGCTGTGGTCCAGCACATGGTGGGCGCCCAGCTCGCGCACCCAGGCCTGGGTTTCCGGACGCGAGGCGGTGCCGATCACCGTCAGGCCGGTGAGCTGGCGGGCGAGTTGCACGAGGATCGAGCCTACGCCCCCCGCAGCACCCACCACCAGCAGGCTCTGACCCTGGTCGGCCTTGCCTTCGGCGATCTGCAGGCGATCGAACAACAGCTCCCAGGCGGTGATGGAGGTCAGCGGCAGGGCGGCGGCCTGGGCGAAGTCCAGGCTTTTGGGCATATGGCCGACGATGCGCTCGTCGACCCGGTGGAGCTCGGCATTGCCGCCCGGACGGGTCAGATCGCCGGCGTAGAACACCCGGTCGCCGGGCTGGAACAGGGTTACCTCGCTGCCCACCGCCTTCACCACGCCCGCCACGTCCCAGCCCAGCACCTTGGGTTGGCCGGCTTCCGGTGCGGCGTTGCGACGGATCTTGGTATCCACCGGGTTCACCGAAATGGCGCGGACTTCCACCAGCAGGTCGCGGGGGGCCGGTTGCGGCTCGGGCAGCACGATGTCCTGCAGGGACTCGGGGTTATCGATGGGAAGGTTCTGGAAGTAGGCGACGGCTTTCATCGGGATTCTCCGCGTAAGGGCTGAATGGGCCCTATGTTCGGTTATTCCGCAAACAAGAAAAATCGGCTAGAAAACGACAGTCTTTCAATGGGGGGTTGAAAATGCTGCGCCTCGACGATCTCGCCCTGTTTGTCAGCACCGCTGACCACGGTAGCCTCTCGGCCGCCGCCCGCAAGCGCGACGTCTCGCCCGCCGTGGCCAGTGCCGCGCTCAAGCGCCTGGAGCAGCAGCTCGACACCCGCCTGTTCGCGCGCTCCACCCGCAGTCTGCGCCTGACCCCGGAAGGCGAGCAGTTCCTGGCCCATGCGCGCAACGCCCTGGAGAGCCTCGCCGAGGGGCAGCGGCAACTGGCCGGTGGCCGTGAGGACATCGCTGGCGTGCTGCAGCTTTCCGCCCCGTCGGATTTCGGCCGCAATGTGCTGCTGCCCTGGCTGGACGAGTTCCAGCATGAACACCCGCGCCTGGGCATCCGCCTGCACCTCAGCGACCGTGTCGCCGACCTGTTCCGCCAGGCGGTGGACATCGCCATCCGCTACGGCGAGCCGGAAGACTCCAGCCTGGTGGCGCTGCCCCTCGTGCCCGGCAACCGTCGCGTGCTCTGCGCCGCGCCGACGTACCTGGAACGTCACGGGCGCCCGCGCCAACCCGAAGAGCTGACCGGCCACAACTGCCTGCTCTATCAATTGGGAGGACGTGTTCACGACCGCTGGACCTTCAGCGAGGGGCGGCGCGAATTCGTAGTGGCAGTGACCGGCAACCGCATCTGCGACGACGCCGATGTAGTGCGGCGCTGGGCTCTGGCGGGTCAGGGGATCATCTACAAGTCCTGGCTGGACGTTGCCGAAGACGTCCGCGCCGGGCGCCTGGAGCTGGTGCTGCCGCAGTACCTCGGCCAGGCCACGCCGCTGAACCTGATCTGTGCCCATCGCGCCCAGCTCAGCAAGCCTGTGCGTCTGCTCCGCGAGTTCGTCCAGGCGCGTTGTGCCACGCTGCTCGTCGGCGCGCCCTGGCGTTGAGTGTCGGGCACGGGCAGGTCGGCGTCTGAGCATCGAATTGCTCGTAACTCAGGTTCCGCTATCGTCTGGATAAGCCGTGGCCGCATGGAGGTTCCCGTGGCTGACCTGACCCCGACCTGCCTGATCCCTGCCGGGCCCGTGCCCGGCGCAAGCCGTTGGAGACTCGACTGATGCCGCGCATCCGCGGGCCTGGAAGCCTCCTGCCAACCCTGCTGCTGGTGTTCTCCGGCTACCTCCTGCTGGCCATGGGGGCCGTCTGGCTGTCGCGCCAGCCCGGCAGCATCGCCACTCTCTGGTATGCCAACGCCTTCGCCGTGGCGCTGCTCTGGGACCAGCCCCTGCGCCGCTGGCCGGCCCTGCTGGCGGCGGCGATGCTGGCCGATCTGCTGGCCAACCTGGCCTTCGGCGATGCCCTTGCCCTGGCGGCCAGCTTCGTTCCGCCGAATCTGCTGGAGGTCATCCTCGCGGCTGCCCTGCTGCGAGTCAGTGGCGCCGCATTGCGGATGAACGAAAGCCCGGGTGCCTTCCTCCAGTTCATCTTTTTCGGTGCCTTGTTGCCACCGATGGCCAGTGCCAGCCTGGGGGCGAGCATTCTCGCCTGGCAGGGGGTGGGCTCCTTCGAGCGTGGCTGGATGTACTGGGTCGAGGGCGCCATGCTCGGCGCCGTCTCGGTGCTGCCCCTGGCCGTGTGGATGCGCCAGCAGGGCTGGTGGGAATTCCTCGGTGAACGGCGCCGGCGCGAACTGCTGCTCTATGGCGGCGTGGTGTTGCTGGGCACGCCCTTTGCCTTGCTGCTGTTGCCGTTCCCCTTCGTCTACCTGGCCCTGCCGCTGATGATCGCGGCGGTGCGCCTGACGTTCGCCAGCACCGCACTGCTGGTGGCGCTGGCTTCGGTGAGCGGCGGGCTGATCATCGCCCTCGGCCTGCTTGAAACGCCGGATTTGGAGAAAGGCTGGCGCGACCTGCTGATCTACCTGCCGCTGCTGCTGGCGTTGCTGCCAGCCTTGCTGCTGGCCTCGGCCGTGGAGCAACTGCGCAAGCGCCGCCGCGAACTGGCGGCCAGTGAAACGCGCTTTCGCGACGCCATGGATCACTCCGCCATCGGCATGGCCCTGGTGGGGCTGGATGGCCGCTGGCAGAGGGTCAACCATGCACTCTGCGAGATGCTCGGTTACGACGAAGCAGAGCTGTCTGCCCTGAGCTTCCAGGATGTCACCCACCCGGACGACCTGGCCGGCGATCTCGAACTGGTGCGCGAAATCATTGGAGGCCGCCGCCACAGCTATCGCCTGGAAAAGCGCTACCTGCACAAGAGCGGGCGGGAGATTTGGGGCCTGCTTGCGGTGTCGCTGGTGCGCGACCACGAGGGAGAGCCGCTGTATTTCATCTCGCAGATCGAAGACATCGACCGCCGCAAGCGTGCCGAAGAGCGTGAAGCCGTATTGGCGCGGCGCTACTCGGTGGCCACCGAGGCCAGTGGTGTCGGTGTCTGGGAATGGGACCTGGACAGCGACCGCCTGCTTTGGGACGAAGGCATGTACCGCCTCTACGGCCGTACGGCGGGTGGCGAACTCTCTTACGCCGACTGGCTCGCCCACCTGCATCCGGATGACGCCGCCCGTGCCGAGCGCGAAGTGCTGGCCGCACGGGAAGGCAGTCGTCGCCTGGACATCGAGTTCCGAATCCGCCGTGGCGACGGCGACCAGCGCGTGCTCAAGGGCCACGCCCGCCTGGTCTGCGATGCCCAGGGCCGGCCGCTGCGCATGGTCGGCACCAACTGGGACGTCAGCGAATTGCGCCAGCTCGCCGAGCGCTTGCGCGACGAGCGTGAACGCCTGCAGGTGACCCTTGATGCCATCGGTGACGGCGTCATTACCACCGACTTGGAGGGCCGGGTCAGCTTCCTCAACCCAGTGGCAGAACGCCTCAGTGGCTGGCGCAGCGACGAGGCCCAGGGCCTGCCCATCGAACAGGTGCTGCTGCTGGAAGGCGAAGATGGCCGCCTGGTACCCAACCCGGTGCGTGACTGCCTGGAGCAGGGCAGCGCCGCCAGCCTCCAGGGGCTGGCCTCGTTGCGCCATCCGGCCGGCGGCACCATCGCACTGCGTGGTCAGGCAGCGCCCATGCGCGCGGGCGACGGCACCCTACTGGGCAGCGTGCTGGTGCTCACCGACGTCAGCGAAGCACGGGCCATGCAGAAACACCTGCGCTATGCCGCTACCCACGACGCGTTGACCGGCCTCCTGAACCGTTCGGCCTTCGAGGACGCCCTGGCCGAAAGCTGCCGCGACGTGCTGCAGAACGACGGCAACAGCGTGCTCTGCTTCATCGACCTCGACCGCTTCAAACAGGTCAACGATAGTGCCGGCCACGCCGCCGGGGACGAACTGCTGCGCCAGCTCGCCAGGCTGATGCAGGCCCAGGTGCGGGCCGGCGACCAGCTCGCACGGCTGGGCGGCGACGAGTTCGCGCTGATCCTGCGCAGTTGCCCGCTGCCCCAGGCGGAAATGCTGGCGGCGCGGCTCATCGCGCAGATCCAGGACCTGGAGTTGACCTGGGAAGGGCAGGAATTCCACGTTGGCGCCAGCGTTGGCATCGCCTGCATCCACAGCGCTAACGCGCAGCCTGCAGAGCTTCTGAAACAGGCTGATACAGCTTGCTACCGGGCCAAACACGCAGGTCGGGGACAATTCGCTGTCGAACACCGCTGAGATCGGCGGACCGACATATGACAGCCGCCAAGGCCTGGCCTAATCTCCATCGTCATGGCTGTGAATGAGAAGCCCTTGCATTGCCTTTCGCCTTACAACGCAAAACTCGAGGTCAATACCATGCGTAAGCTCCTGCTCCTTTCCCTGGCCCTTGTCAGCCCGCTGACCTTTGCCAAGACCGAATGCACGTCCGCCGACAAGGCCCAGTGGCAAGACCAGACCAAGTTCCAGGACGACCTCAAGGCCCAGGGCTATGACATCAAGAAGTTCAAGGTCACCGCCGGCAACTGCTACGAGATCTACGGCTGGGACAAGGACAAGCGCAAGGTCGAGATCTACTTCAACCCGGTCGACGGCAAGGTGGTCAAGCAGGAGATCGAGGACTAAACCGTGAGCGCCGCGACCGTTCGCCTCTGGGACCCGGTGGTGCGGATCGGCCACTGGTCCCTGGTGGCCGCCTTCATCGGTGACTACTTCCTCAACGAGGCGGGTGACGGCTGGCACCGCTGGCTCGGCTATTACGCCGTGGCGGTGGTGCTGGTGCGCCTGGTCTGGGGCTTCGTCGGCCCCGGGCCTGCGCGCTGGTCGGACTTCTGGCCGCATCCGGCGCGCCTTGTGGCCCACGCCAAGGCGCTGCTGACCGGTGGCCACATGCACCGCCTGGGCCACTCACCCCTGGGCGGGCTGGTGATGATCCTCATGCTGGTGCTGATGGTCGGCCTGGGTGTCACCGGCTTTCTGATGGAAGAAGTCGACTACTTCTGGGGCGAGGACCTGCCACGGGATATCCATGTCTTCATGGCCGACGGCCTGTTCTGGCTGGCCTGCCTGCACGTCGGCGCTGCGCTGGTGGAAAGCGTGCGCATGCGCGAGAACCTGCCCTGGTCGATGGTGACGGGGCGACGCAAGACGCTTCACGACTAAGGGCCGCATCGCGGCCCTTTTCTTCGTTTCAAGGGGAAGAAACTGGTAGTTCTGATGTGGGGCACTGGACGATCCGTCTTTTCCTGACACGCGGGTCAAGTTAGAATGCGCGCCGTCGTCGGCCAGGGGGCTGCGACATGGGTTCCCTCACCCCATCGGCAAAAAGGATGCAAATCACCATGCCCGCAGCTTCTCCCACGGTCTGGCGTCCGGCACTCACCGGCCTGATCGCCTTCCACATCCTGATCATCATCGCCAGCAATTACCTGGTGCAGTTGCCGATCACCCTGTTCGGCTGGCACACCACCTGGGGTGCGTTCAGCTTTCCTTTCATCTTCCTGGCCACCGACCTCACCGTTCGCCTGATGGGCAAGCGGGCTGCGCGCCGGGTTATCGCACGGGTCATGGTCCCGGCGCTGCTGGCTTCCTATGGGGTGTCGGTGCTGTTCCAGGAAGCGAGCTTCCAGGGCTTCGCCGCACTCGGCGAATTCAACCTCTTCGTCGCCCGCATCTCTCTGGCCAGTTTTCTCGCCTACGTGCTGGGCCAGGTGCTGGATATCCAGGTCTTCGACCGTCTGCGGCAGATGCGCCAATGGTGGATAGCCCCGGTGGCCTCGACCATCGCCGGCAATCTGCTGGATACCTTCGCCTTCTTCTCCGTGGCCTTCTGGCGCAGCGACAACCCCTTCATGGCGGCGAACTGGGTGGAAATCGCCACTGTGGACTACGGCGTAAAGCTGACCATCAGCCTGGTGCTCTTCGTGCCGCTCTATGGCATGTTGCTTGGCGGCATCCTGCGCTTGCTGACGCCGCGTCCGGCAGCTTCGCTGTAGCGCACCCTACGAATTCAGCCCGCAGGGTGCTGCCTTACCTGATCAGCCGCGCATCCAGACTGTTCTGCGCCAGGCGCTTGGCCTGGTCTTCGGTCATGCCCAGGTGCTCGTGCAGGGCGGCGAAGTTCTCGGTGACGTAGCCGCCGAAGTACGCCGGATCGTCGGAGTTCACCGTCACTTTCACGCCGCGCTCCAGCATGTCGAGGATGTTGTGCTGGCGCATGTGGTCGAACACGCAGAGCTTGATGTTGGACAGCGGGCAGACGGTGAGCGGGATCTGCTCGTCGATGATGCGCTGCATCAGGCGCTCGTCCTCGATGGCGCGTACGCCGTGGTCGATACGTTCGATCTTGAGCAGGTCCAGCGCTTCCCAGATGTACTCCGGCGGGCCTTCCTCGCCGGCGTGGGCGACGGTGAGGAAGCCTTCGGCACGGGCGCGGTCGAACACCCGCTGGAACTTGCTTGGCGGATGGCCCTTTTCCGAGCTGTCCAGGCCGACAGCAATGAAGGCGTCGCGGAAGGGCAGGGCTTGATCGAGGGTCTTCTGCGCCTCGTCTTCAGAGAGGTGGCGCAGGAAGCTGAGGATCAGCCCGGAGCTGATGCCCAGTTGCTCGCGACCGTCTTCCAGGGCCTGCCGGATGCCGGACAGCACCACTTCGAACGGAATGCCGCGATCGGTGTGGGTCTGCGGGTCGAAGAACGGCTCGGTGTGAATCACGTTCTGCGCCTTACAGCGTTGCAGGTAGGCCCAGGTCAGGTCGTAGAAATCCTGCTCGGTGCGCAGCACATCGGCGCCGGCGTAGTAGAGGTCGAGGAACTCCTGCAGGTTGTTGAAGGCGTACGCCTTGCGCAGGGTTTCCACATCGGCCCAGGGCAGCACCACCTTGTTGCGTTCGGCCAGGGCGAACAGCAGTTCGGGCTCCAGCGAACCCTCCAGGTGCAGGTGCAGTTCAGCCTTGGGCAGGGCATTCAGCCATTCGTACATGGTGGATTCTCTTCATCAGGCGGGGATGGCGGAAAGTTTACCTGTTGTTTGGGCAGATTCATTCGCCAGGGCTGGGCACTCTTCGCTTGTCTGGTTTTGCTCGTTTTTTGATCAGTCTTCCGCAAGGCTCGCCAGCCCTGGGCTGCGGCGGATACTCCCAAGCTTATCCACAGCCTTTTCCCCGTTGGGCGTGGACAAGGTCAGACCTGCCGAGCGCTTGCTGCGCTGCATTGGTGCGCGGAGGAATGCACCAGAAATCAGGTGCTTAAGTTTGGGGCAGGGGATAAGCCGGGTATTGGGCAAAAAGCGAACAGTTCTCGCTAAGCCGCGTCGTTGCGGCGTTACAGGCAAAAGCCCACGAGTTATCCACAGTGGGCTCCACAGAAAATGTGGGTGGTATTCGATGAGGTCAGAGCCGCTTTACTTCCAACCGGCCCCGGCTGATATCTCGCAGGACTTGCTCGAACCCGGCAATGCGGCCCTCGGGCAGGGCCAGGATCAGCTCGGCGCCTTCGGCATCGAAGCTTTCACTTTCCACCAGCGCTTCGAAGTCGCCGAGGCGCGCCTTCAGTAGCGGCAGTTCGGCAAAACCGGGATGGCAACTGATGCGGCTGCGGGCTACCAGCTCCACGCGCTGGCCACCTTGCAGGCATTTGGCGGCGCTGCCACCGTAGGCGCGGGCGAGGCCGCCGGTGCCGAGCTGGATACCGCCGTAATAGCGGATCACCAGTACCGCGACCTGGTCGCAGTCCTGACCTTCGATGGCAGCGAGGATCGGGCGTCCGGCGGTGCCGCCGGGTTCGCCGTCGTCACTGAAACGGTACTGGTTGCCCAGCTTCCAGGCCCAGCAGTTGTGCGAGGCGCCGGGCTCCGACAGGCGTGCGATGAAGGCCTGCGCTTCCTCGACGCTGGTCACCTGCGCGGCATGGGCAATGAAGCGGCTCTTCTTGATCTCCTCGCGGTACTCGGCGGGAGCGGACAGGGTGAACGGCATCAGGCAGTCGCGGGTGGAGTCAGGCCGCAGCCCTTGAGGATGATGTGGATGAGGTTCTGCGTGGCCGCTTCGAAATCGTCCTTGGTCAGGCGTTTGCGCCCGGTAACACGGCAGATCTGGGTGTTGAAGTCGGCGTAGTGCTGGGTGCTGCCCCAGAGCAGGAAGATCAGGTTCACCGGGTCCACCGGGTCCATCTTGCCGGCAGCGATCCAGGCTTCGAATACGCCGGCGCGGCCCTTGAACCAGGTGCGGTAGTCCTGATCGAAGTGGGCTTCCAGGCAGCCGCCGCCACTGATGATTTCCATGGCGAAGATTTTCGAGGCCAGCGGATGGCGACGGGAGAACTCCATCTTGGCGCGGATGTAGCGGGCCAGCGCCTCAGCCGGGTCGTCTTCGGCGTTGAGGGTGTTGAAGGTGCTGTCCCAGAGTTCCAGGTGGTTGCTCAGTACGGCGATGTACAGGCCCAGCTTGTTGCTGAAGTAGTAGTGCAGGTTGGCCTTGGGCAGCCCGGCGCGCAGGGCGATGGTGTTCATGCTGGTGCCCTTGAAGCCGTGGCGGGCGAACTCCTCCTCCGCGGCGGCGAGGATCAGCTCTTCGTTCTTCTGACGAATGCGGCCGGCGGGCTTGATGGGAGGATTCGGGCTGTGGGCGGGCACCAGTGAAGTCATAGGCTTCCTTATTCTAAGAGGGGGATTGGCGCCTGCACTGATAACCCAGGATGACCGCGCCTACAAGCAAAACTGGAGCACCGGTCAGGTTATTCGCGGAATTGTCCGGGCTGCACCGGAATGGGGCTTGAGCGGCTCCGGGAGGCTCTCGTTGTGGGAGTGAATTCATTCGCGAATGAATTCGCACAGGTGGATGTCAGCTCGTCGCTGCCAGCGCTTCCAGGAAACTTTCCAGCACCAGGTGCGGCCGGCGGCCCTTGCGGGTCACCGAAGACAGTGACAGGTCATAGAAGCGCGTCGCCGGTTTCAGCGCCCGCAGCCGCCCTTGCTGTACCCAGAAGCTGGCGTAGTGGTCCGGCAGGTAGCCGATGTAGCGACCGGTGAGGATGAGAAAGGCCATGCCTTCGCGGTCCGAGGCGCTGGCCGTGCTGTTGAGCACCTGATAGTGCGCCTGGATGTCCGCCGGGAGGCGGAAGGTGGGGGCGATGGCGTCCTGCTGGTTCAGGCGGTCGTCGCTCAGTTGCGCATCGTCCACGTAGAACAGCGGATGGCCCACGGCGCAGTAGAGCAGCGAGCGCTCGCTGTACAGGGGTTGGTATTCCAGCCCGGAGAGGGCGGCGGTCTGCGGCACCACGCCGACGTGCAGGCGGCCGTCGAGTACCCCCTGTTCCACCTCGCTGGGCGGCGTCATGCGGATGTTGATCTGCACGTCCGGGCCGCGTTCCTTCAGGCGCGACAGCGCATGGGTGATGCGCATGTGCGGCAGCGTCACCAGGTTGTCGGTGAGGCCGATGTTCAGCTCCCCGCGCAGGTGCTGGTGCAGGCCGTTGACCTCGGTCCGAAAGGTTTCCAGCGACGCCAGCAACTGCATGGACGACTGGTATACCTCGCGGCCTTCCTCAGTCAGGGCGAATCCGGCACGGCCGCGCTGGCACAGGCGCAGGCCGAGGCGTTGTTCCAGGTCACTCATCTGCTGGCTGATGGCCGAACGGCCGATGCCCAGCACGCTCTCGGCAGCGGAGAAACCGCCGCATTCCACCACGCTGCGGAAGATGCGCAGCAGGCGGATATCGAAATCGCTCACCTGCGCCAGCGGTTCGGGACGGCGGGTACTCATGGTTTAGCAACCTCTAACCTAAAGATTTGAAAAGTTGGATTTTCGTGACTTTATGCCCGTGGCAATGTCGGCAGCAAGTAGCGCGTCGTTCCTCAGAACAAGACACTTTCGAGGCCACACATGAACATGCCGCAGACCGCCCAGCTCCCTCTCGCCAGCCAGCTGAAGCTGGACGCTCACTGGATGCCCTTCTCCGCCAACCGCAACTTCCAGCGCGACCCGCGCCTGATCGTGGCCGCTGAAGGCAGCTGGCTGATCGACGACCAGGGCCGTCGTGTGTACGACAGCCTATCCGGCCTGTGGACCTGCGGCGCCGGCCACTCGCGCAAGGAAATCCAGGAAGCCGTGGCCAAGCAGCTCGGCACCCTCGACTACTCCCCGGGCTTCCAGTACGGCCATCCGCTGTCCTTCCAGCTGGCCGAGAAGATCGCCAACCTGACTCCCGGCGAACTGAACCACGTGTTCTTCACCGGTTCCGGCTCCGAGTGCGCCGACACCTCCATCAAGATGGCCCGCGCCTACTGGCGCCTGAAAGGCCAGCCGCAGAAGACCAAGCTGATCGGCCGCGCCCGTGGCTACCACGGCGTGAACGTCGCCGGTACTGCCCTGGGCGGCATCGGCGGAAACCGCAAGATGTTCGGCCAGCTGATGGACGTCGACCACCTGCCGCACACCCTGCAGCCGGGCCTGGCCTTCACCAAGGGCGCTGCCGAAACCGGTGGCGTGGAGCTGGCCAACGAACTGTTGAAGCTGATCGAGCTGCACGACGCCTCCAACATCGCCGCCGTGATCGTCGAGCCGATGTCCGGCTCCGCTGGTGTGATCGTGCCGCCGGCCGGCTACCTGCAGCGCCTGCGCGAAATCTGCGACCAGAACAACATCCTGCTGATCTTCGACGAAGTGATCACCGCCTTCGGCCGCATGGGCAAGATGACCGGCGCCGAGTACTTCGGCGTGACCCCGGACCTGATGAACGTGGCCAAGCAGGTCACCAACGGCGCCATCCCCATGGGCGCGGTGATCGCCAGCCGTGAGATCTACCAGACCTTCATGAACCAGGCGACGCCCGAATACGCCGTCGAGTTCACCCACGGCTACACCTACTCCGCACACCCGGTCGCCTGCGCCGCTGGCCTGGCTGCCCTGGACCTGCTGGAGAAGGAAAACCTGGTACAGCAATCCGCCGAACTGGCCCCGCACTTCGAGAAGGCCATCCACGGCCTGAAAGGCGCCAAGCACGTCATCGACATCCGCAACTGCGGCCTGGCCGGTGCCCTGCAGATCGCTCCGCGTGACGGCGACGCCATCGTCCGTCCGTTCGAGGCCGGCATGGCCCTGTGGAAAGCCGGTTTCTACGTCCGCTTCGGTGGCGACACCCTGCAGTTCGGCCCGACCTTCAACGCCAAGCCGGAAGAACTCGACCGCCTGTTCGACGCCGTCGGCCAGGCCCTGCAGGGCGTGAATTGATGAGCCAGCGCCCGCAGGCCGTGCCCACCGTACAGGTGGAAAACGACGAGGTGATCGTCACCGAGTGGCGCTTCGCCCCCGGTGCCGAAACCGGCAAGCACCGCCACGGTTACGACTACGTGGTGGTGCCCATGACCAACGGCACCCTGCTGCTGGAAACCCCGGAGGGCGACAAGCACGCTCCCCTGGTGGCCGGCCAGAGCTACTTCCGCAAGGCTGGCGTCGAGCACAACGTGATCAACGCCAGCGACCACGAAGTGGTCTTCGTCGAAACAGAATTGAAATAGCGCACGGACAGCTCCCTCTCCCTCTGGGAGAGGGCTGGGGTGAGCGAAACTTCCCCCTCCGAGCTTCCGGCGCCGCAAAGACAAAAGCCCTACAAGAGACCCCACCCATGAGCCTCATCCCGCACCTGATCAACGGCGAACGCATCGACGACCAAGGCCGCACCGCGGACGTGTTCAACCCGTCCACCGGCGAAGCCCACCGCAAGGTCGGCCTGGCCAGCCGCGCCACCATCCAGCAGGCCATCGACGCCGCCAAGGCCGCTTTCCCGGCCTGGCGCAACACCCCGCCGGCCAAGCGCGCCCAGGTGCTGTTCCGCTTCAAGCAACTGCTGGAAGCCAACGAAGCGGTGATCTCCAAACTGATCGCCGAAGAACACGGCAAGACCCTGGAAGACGCCGCCGGTGAACTCAAGCGCGGCATCGAGAACGTCGAGTACGCCTGCGCCGCCCCGGAAATCCTCAAGGGCGAATACACCCGCAACGTCGGCCCGAACATCGACGCCTGGAGCGACTTCCAACCACTGGGCGTGGTCGCCGGCATCACCCCGTTCAACTTCCCGGCCATGGTGCCGCTGTGGATGTACCCGCTGGCCATCGCCTGCGGCAACACCTTCATCCTCAAGCCGTCCGAGCGTGACCCGAGCTCCACCCTGCTGATCGCCGAGCTGTTCCATCAGGCTGGCCTGCCCAAGGGTGTGCTGAACGTGGTCAACGGCGACAAGGAAGCGGTGGACGCGCTGATCGAAGCGCCGGAAGTCAAAGCCCTGAGCTTCGTCGGCTCGACCCCGATCGCCGAGTACATCTATGCCGAAGGTACCAAGCGCGGCAAGCGCGTGCAGGCCCTGGGCGGCGCGAAGAACCACGCCGTGCTGATGCCCGATGCCGACCTCGACAACGCCGTCAGCGCGCTGATGGGTGCTGCCTACGGTTCCTGCGGCGAGCGCTGCATGGCCATCTCCGTGGCCGTGTGCGTCGGCGACCAGATTGCCGATGCCCTGGTCGAGAAGATCGTTCCGCAGATCAAAGGCCTGAAGATCGGCGCCGGCACCAACTGCGGCCTGGACATGGGCCCGCTGGTCACCGCCGCCGCCCGCGACAAAGTGGTCGGCTACATCGACGACGGCGTGGCCGCTGGTGCCAAGCTGGTGGTGGACGGCCGTGGCTACCGCGTGGCCGGCCATGAAGACGGGTACTTCGTCGGCGGCACCCTGTTCGACAACGTCAAAGCCGACATGCGCATCTACCAGGAAGAAATCTTCGGCCCGGTGCTCTGCATCGTCCGCGTCGGCAGCCTGGAAGACGCCATGCAGCTGATCAACGACCACGAATACGGCAACGGCACCTGCATCTTCACCCGCGACGGCGAAGCCGCCCGCCTGTTCTGCGACGAGATCGAAGTGGGCATGGTCGGCGTCAACGTGCCGCTGCCGGTACCGGTGGCCTACCACAGCTTCGGCGGCTGGAAGCGCTCGCTGTTCGGCGACCTGCACGCCTACGGCCCGGACGGCGTGCGCTTCTACACCCGCCGCAAGGCCATCACCCAGCGCTGGCCGCAGCGCGCCAGCCATGAGGCAGCGCAGTTCGCGTTCCCCAGCAATGGCTGAGTGATGCGTTGAACCAAAAGCCCCGGCAATCGCCGGGGCTTTTTGTTTGATGGGTATCGCGTCGTTCCAGCGAAGCGTCGCGTGCGATACCCATCAGAGCTTGGCGGCACCGATGTAGGTTGTGGCTGAGCTATGCGAAGCCCAACGATACCGAGCGGACGGCTATTTGCCGGTCTTGCGATTGCGGACGAAGAGCACCTTGCCTCCGGTGCTCGTGGTTCCGCGTTCTTCAAGCTCGAAGCGATGGGGGTTTCCCTTGATCAGGTCGCTCAACTTCTTGAAGCCGTACAGGCGTGGATCGAAGTCGGTTCGAATCTTGGTGATATCGGAGCCAACTGCCGCGAGCGGCGCCCAGCCGTCTTCGTCGTCGAGTCCGTCGATCACCGTGGCGATCGCGTCCACGGGAACCTTTTGCGGTTTGATCGGAGTAGGCTTGTCCGTCGATTTGGCAGGCTCGGCGGCTGGCGTTGGAGCTACGGGCTGTGGCTTATCGCCGCTGGCAGCGGGCTCTGGAAGCGACTCCGCGCGCAGTATCTCCGTATAGATGAACTTGTCGCAGGCGGAGACGAAGGGCTTGGGGGTCTTCTCTTCACCGAAGCCGTATACCGTCAGGCCTTCCTCCCTCAAGCGCGCGGCCAGACGGGTGAAATCGCTATCGCTGGAAACCAGGCAGAAGCCATCGAAACGCCGGGTGTAGAGCAGGTCCATGGCGTCGATGATCAGTGAGCTGTCGGTGGCGTTCTTGCCCTTGGTATAGGCGAACTGCTGGATGGGTTGAATGGAGTGGTCGAGCAGGACCTTCTTCCAGCTACCTAGCTGCGGCGCGGTCCAGTCTCCATAGATGCGTTTGACGCTGGCGACGCCGTACTTGGCGATTTCTTCGAACAGCCCTTCGATGATGGACGCTTGTGCGTTGTCGGCATCGATAAGCACGGCGAGGTGCTTCTGCTGGTGCGTCGGGTGAGCTTTGCTGGCCATGGCTCGTCCTTGAAGAGGGATGGCTGAACATACTGCGAAGTCATTGGGCAGCGCCAACCCATCGGACGGAGGAATTGCGGTTTGCTGTTTGGTGGTTACTATAACCACCGAATCTGTGCCAAGGACTGGACGTGAACAGCCGACAACTCATGGAACTGATCGAAGCCGATGGATGGTTTCTGGTCAGGATCAGGGGCAGTCATCACCACTTCAAGCACCCGAGCAAGCCGGGTCTGGAGACGATCCCCCCATCCGAAGAAGGACCTGCTACCCCCGACCGCGGCTAGCATTCTCAAACAGGTAGGGCTCAAGTGAGCTTGCCTTCATCTCTCCCGAAGGGCTTCAACATGCTTTATCCCATTGCGATTCTCCCCGGTGACGATGGGCACGCCTGGGGTGTGGAAGTACCGGACCTGCCTGGCTGCTTCTCAACTGGCGATGACCTGGATGAGGCGATGGCGATGGCGCGGGAAGCCATCGAGGGGCATCTGGAAATACTGGCGGAGGAGGGGGCTCCAATTCCGGTGGCGAAGAAGGTCACGTTCCATGCTGCCAATCCAGACTACGCCGGCTGCACCTGGGCGCTGGTGGAAATCGATGTGACCCGCTACATGGGCAAGGCGGAGAAGCTGAACATTACCTTGCCCGGCTATCTATTGAATCGCATCGACGATTACGTACGGAATCATCCCGAACAGAAGAGCCGCTCGGGCTTTCTGGCCGCGGCGGCTCTACGAGTGTTGCAGGAGTCCTGATTACCGATTCAACCACCGCGCATCGAACGCATCGCGGGCCTGGAAGGCGGTGTAGGTCATCTGTGCGGCCACCAACCCGGCGAGGCCGAAGGTGCGGGTCAGGCCGAATCGGCTGAAGCCGGCGGGAATCGGTGTGGCGTGGGCGATGGCGTCGGCCAGCACTTCGCCCGCCACTGTGGTCGGCGCCATGCCGTGGCCGCCGAAGCCGACTGCGTGCCAGATGCCATCGGCGTCCTGGCCGATCTGCGCCATCTGGTGGCGGCCGTAGCTCATCAGTCCTCCCCAGGAATACTGGATCTCGACATCCTCCAGCTGTGGATAGACCGCGACGAGGTCGGCCTTGAGCAATTTCGCGATGGATTCCGGATTGCGGTCGAGGATGGAGATGCGGCCGCCCCAGAGAATCCGGCTGTCCTGCAGCGGACGGTAGTAGTCGAAGGCGAAGCGAGTGTCGTAGACCGCCGATTCGCAATTGATGGCCCCCGCCAGGCGTGCGCCCAAGGGCTCGGTGGCGACCACGTAGGTGGCGATGGGGAGCACCGCGCGCTCGACGGGGCGGTGGAGGCCGCGTGAATAGCCACCGCCGGAGAACACTACATGCTCGGCGTACACCTCGCCGCCCTCGGTCCTGACCCCGTATTTACCCCCGCGTTTCTCGATGGCCAGGGCTGGGGATCGTTCGTGGAGGCGGACGCCCAGGTCGGCCAGCGTCCGGGCGATGCCGCAGACGTACTTGAGCGGATGGAAGTGGAAGGCGTTGCGCTCCAGCAGGCCGCCGAAGTAGCGCTCGGTCCTGAGCATCTCCTTCAGTTCGCCGGGCGGGATGTACTCCCAATCCACGCCGTAGGCCTGCTTCATTAGCTGGCGCGGGGTCTCCAGGCGCGCGGGGTCGTTGAACCAGTTGGCGAGGATCACGCCCTTGTCCACCAGGTCGCAGTCGATGCCGTAGTGGCGGCTGCGGTGACGGATCAGTTCGACCGCATCGAGGGTGAGTTGATACAGGCGACGCGCCTCCTCGGCGCCCAGGGTGGCCAGCAGATCGGCGTTGCCCAGGCTGTAGCCGCCGAAGACGAAACCGCCATTGCGCCCCGAGGCGCCGTGGCCGACATCGTGGGACTCCAGCACTACCACGTCGGTGACGCCACGCTCGGCCAGCCCCAGGGCGGTGGACAGTCCGGCCAGCCCGCCACCGAGGATGCATACCCTAGCGTCGGTGCGGCCCGAATGGGCAGGGTAGGCGGTCCGATCGAACGTGGCTTCGTAGTAGGTCTTGGGGAATTGGGGGCTCATCAGTCGTTCCTGCGCTGGCGTCCTGCTGCTCGTTGAACGACTGTTTAGCTTGGTGGGGCGATGGAGGACAACCGAAAAATCCTCCGCATGTCAGTCCGCGCGGGAATGACAGCAGGAGAGGGGAACGAAGCGCTGCCTGGCCCACAAAAAAGCCCGGCACAGGCCGGGCTTTTCGGGGTGGATTCGCGGCTCAGACCTTGCGCACGAATTCCGACTTCAGCTTCATCGCGCCGATGCCGTCGATCTTGCAGTCGATGTCGTGGTCGCCGTCGACCAGGCGGATGTTCTTGACTTTGGTGCCGACCTTCACTACCAGGGACGAGCCCTTTACCTTGAGGTCCTTGATCACGGTGATGGTGTCGCCGTCCTGCAGGACGTTGCCGACGGAGTCCTTGATCACCTTGTCATCACCGGTGGCATCGCTGCTGGCGTCAGCGGACCACTCGTGTGCGCACTCGGGGCAGACCAGCATCGCGCCGTCTTCGTAGGTGTATTCGGAGTTGCATTTGGGGCAGGGCGGCAGGGTGCTCATGGGGACCTCGACTTCGGCGTCACGAAAAGCCATGAATTATATAAGGTTTTACCGCTGATTTGCCCGTTTCTGCGATTTCGTATGTCAGATGATCGGATGCCTTACCGAGTGACCCTATCCGAATCTTTTCGCGAAGAACGGCTGCTAGTCTCCCAGCTCGGAGAAATCGCGGGCCCGGCCCGCATCGAGGGTGCAATGCTGCGGGCCTATGAACGTGACTACGAGTGGCTGGGATTATGAGTGATGCCGTTCCCTACGAACTGACCCTGCCGATGTGGGCCAGGGCATCGATCAAACATCAGCGCCCGCGCTGCATCTGGCTGACCGGCCTGTCCGGCTCGGGCAAGTCCACCTTGGCCAATGCGCTGGAAGTGGAGCTCAACGCCCGTGGCCTGCACACCTATGTGCTGGATGGCGACAACCTGCGCGGCGGCTTGTGCCGGGACTTGGGCATGTCTGCGGAAGATCGCCGCGAGAACGTCCGGCGTATCGCCGAGGTGGCGCGGCTGATGGTGGATGCGGGGCTGGTGGTGATCGTGTCGGCGATCTCGCCGTTTCGCGCCGATCGCGAGGCTGCGCGGCAGATGTTCGCGCCGAGGGAGTTCTCCACGGTCTATGTCAGCACCTCGTTCGACGCCTGCGCCCGCCGCGACCCCAAAGGGCTGTACCGGGCGGCGCTGGAAGGGCGCATTCGTAACTTCACCGGCCTGGACAGCCCTTACGAACCGCCACTCGATGCGGACTGGGAAGTGGACACCGAGGTGACTGCGCTGCCGCTGGCAATCCACGAACTGCTCGGGTTCGTGCTGAGCAACTGAGGCTCAGGGCGTGTCGATCGGCTCGGGGATGCTCAACACGCCGGCATCGGAAAAGCGCCGGGTTCCCCAGAAGCCGCCACCCAGTTTTCCGCGCAAGGCATAGGGGACATTCTGGATCGGGCCGCCACCGGTAAGGTTCCAGGTCTGGCGCAGCACCGAGAAGGCGGAAATGGTCACCGGCACTTCGATCAGCTTTTCCCCGAAACCCTCTACCGTGCCGTCCTGGCTGCTGACGCCACTGGCCAGCGGCAGGTCGTTGAGGTCCAGTTCCAGGGCGATGCCGTTGTAGTGGATCGCGCTTTCATTGGGGTTTTGCACCCGCAGCTTGAGGTTGAAGCGCATTTCCATGCCCTCGCCATGGATCGGCTCCATGCCCGCCAGGTCCACCTGTAAGGGATCGTGCTGGACGAAGCCGACGCATCCGGCCAGGAGCGACAAGGCAAGTAGCAGGGCGGCGGGGATGATGGCGCGCATGAACGGATTCCTGCGTGGAGGCTTGCCTTGAGTAAAGAACAGCCCGGCGTCGACGTACCCACATTTTCTGTGGACCGGGCTGTGGATATCGTCTGGATGGATTGCGCCAGAGCCTGTGCTGCAAGGGCTGGTTCGGGTTGCTCGTTTCCTGGGCGAATGAGGTGCAACCCTGTCGAGCGTGCAGTCCGCTGCGGATACCCACGGATTCTGTGGGGCAAGCTGTGGATAGCTTTGGGGTGGATGGCTGGAGGCATGGATCTGCGTGGCTTTCAGCGCGGTGATCGGATTTTGTTCAGGTGATGATGGTGCTCGCGGGATGGGTTGCGATGCTGGGGCGTTTCGCAAATGGATTCGCTCCCGGAAGGTCCGGATAGCGCGTCGCACACGAAGGGGGAATGCCCACAAAATCTGTGGGCCGTCCTGTGGATATCTTCGGGATAACTGCGTGGGTTGCCCATGGGAGCTGGGCTGGAAGCGGTTGCTCGGTTTTTCGGCGTCAGTCGTACTCGGCAGCCTCGTGATCGCCCAGTAGCCGGCGCTGGCGTGGCGTGCAGGCAGCGAGCACCTGCGGGTTGAAGCGGAAGTCCAGGTAGGGCGAGAACTTCTGCGCCACCATGCGACGGCCATAGTGAACCTGCAGCAGGTAGCGGCTGCGGTCGTGGGTGCGATTGCGGCTGCCAGCGTGCCAGAGTTCGCTGCGGAACATCAGCACATCGCCCGCTTGGCACAGCACGGGTTCTGCCGCTTTGCCGTGCCAATGGGTTTCTCCGGACCGGGGTTTGCGGCCGGCGCGGTGGCTACCGGGGACCACCAGGGTAGGGCAGAGGTCGGCGTCGATATCGTCGAGGTACAGGTGCGCGGTGCAGACCTGCATCGGCAGCTTGAAGGACGGATCGTCCAGCAGGCTTTCCGGCAGCTCCATCGCCAGGTGGTCCAGGTGCAGTTCGGCGCCGACGAAGCCCGGATGGCAGCGCCAGGCGGTCTGGCCAATCACATGGCAGTCTTCGCCCAGCGCCGCTTCGGCCAGCTCGATCACGCCGGGCAGGTCAAGCCAGGGCAGCCATTCCGGCCCCCGGTTGAATACGCATTTGAAGTGATCGTCCACCAGGCCGAGGTAGTCCCAGTGGATGGGCTGGAGCTGGTCCATCAACTGGCGCAGGGTGGCGACGGCGGTGGCGTCGAGCACGCCGGGGAGAAGGGTGAAGCCCTGCTCGTGCAGGGCGGCAAGGTGATCGGCGGTGGACATGGGCCTCTCCTCTTGCGCGGGGGAGCTACCTGTAGGGTGGACCACCTGCCACCGGTCCACCATTCGAACCCGGGGCTCCACCGTAGGGTGCGCCGCGCGCACCAGCCGTTCGACACAGGACAGCGGTGCGCGCAGCGCACCCTACCGTCAGCCCTGGAGCAGGCCGGCCAGGCGAAGTCGCAGCGGCTCGATCTCGTCTTCCGTGAGATTCAGCAGGAAGTCGTTCTTCAGCACCTCCACCAACTCGGCGGCATCCTCGATCTTGCGGCTTTCCAGGCGGCCGTCGCGGTGGCGCCTGTTGAAGGTGCCGTTGGCCAGGGTCAGGCGCCACTCGCCTTCGCTGCAGGCGGTCATCAACATCTTGCGGAAAACGCTGTCGGGGTGGGTGGAGGTGTACCAGTTGCGCGGGATGCAATCGACCCAGGCATTCACCTCGGGGCCGAAGCGGTAGCAGGCCGCCCAGCCCGTCTCGGCGCGGAAGTTTTCCAGTTGCACCTCGCCCGTGCCGTCGACCTGGGGGCTCAGCCGGTACGGCAAGTCATCAGGCATCGGCCCTTCGAGAGGCACGGCGCGCCAGGGGGTGGCCGAGCCGAAGCCGACATCGGCCAGGTGCGGACCTTCCGGCAGCAGCACGCGCAGCATCAGGTGGGAGAGCATGGTCTGCGGCGCGTCCAGCGGCAGGCCCCAGCGCACCCGGCCGCCCAGCGTTTCGACCTGGTAGCCGAGGGCGAGCAGCAAGCGGGCGAAGAGGTTGTTCAGCTCGTAGCAGTAGCCACCCCGGCCACGTTCCACCACCTTGGCGAACACCGCATTGGCGTCGATGTGGATGGGGCGATCGAGAAGCACGTCGACGTTCTCGAAAGCCACCCGCTGTTGGTGCGCGGCGATCAGCCGGTCAAGGCTGGCAAGGTCGGGACGCTGTGGAGCGGGGGTGTCCAAGTGGCGCAGATAGGCTTCGGTCTGCTGTGGGGTCAGCGCGTACATGCGGAGCGGCTCCATGGGGGGGGGACGCGTGGATGCTAGCAGATGCTTCCTGCACGGCGACGAACGGTAGCTTGGTGTTTTTCTTAATCAACGGAGCCTGTAAAAAATAAAAAACTGACGAGTCACAAGCTGACGTTTTCAGGCCTTTCAAATCAAGGCATTGCATTCATCGTTGTGTCGTATTTGCACAGGCATCCTGTCGATTTTTTTGCTCATTGATGTCGTAATCGTTTGACATATTTTACGTCTTTGGCAGACTGCGCCTCCGTGGTACCCGCCTGCCTCGCGTTGCACCGGGCCCTTCCGCGTCAATAACAAAAACTCCGTCAGTCGAGACACCTGCCTCCCCAGGTTTCCGGCCCCGACGGGCGTGCCTCTGGAACAAGAACAAATGCTGATCTGGTTTGTTGCGGTATACCTGCTGATTACCGTTGGTGTCGGTTTCTACGCCTCCACCCGAGTGAAAAATTCCAAGGACTTCGCGGCCGGCGGCCGGAGCATGTCCTTCCCCCTGGTCGCGGCGATGGTGTTCGCCACCTGGTTCGGCTCGGAAGCCGTGCTGGGCATTCCCGCGAGCTTCATCGAGGAAGGATTCGCCGGCATCATCGAGGACCCCTTCGGCTCCTTCGGCTGCCTGATGCTGGTGGGTCTGGTGTTCGCCCGCCCGCTCTACCGCATGAACCTGCTGACCATCGGTGACTTCTTCAGGAAGCGTTTCGGCCCGAACGTCGAGATGATCACCAGCCTGGTCATCATCGGTTCCTATCTGGGGTGGGTAGCTGCACAGCTCACCGCACTGGGCCTGGTGTTCAACGTGCTGTCCGATGGCTCCATCACCACCACCCAGGGCATGCTGATCGGCACCGGTATCGTGCTGCTCTACACTCTGTTCGGCGGTATGTGGTCGGTGGCCCTGACCGACTTCATGCAGATGATCATCATCGTCGTCGGCCTGGTGTACCTGACCTGGCTGATCGGTGACATGGCCGGTGGCGCCGACGTGGTGATCAGCCATGCCGCCAGCGAAGGCAAGTTCACCTTCATGCACAGCTTCGAACCGCGAGACATCGTCGCCTTCATCGGCGCCGCGGTGACCATGATGTTCGGTTCCATCCCGCAGCAAGACGTATATGCCCGCGTGATGTCGGCCAAGACCGAGAACATTGCGGCTCGCGCTTCCATGACCGGTGCCGTGTTCTATCTGTCCTTCTGCATGCTGCCGATCTTCCTGACCTACGCCGCATCGCTGATCGACCCGGCCATGGTGCAGAAGTGGCTGGCTGAAGATTCGCAGATGATCCTGCCGCACCTGATCATGGAGCGCACGCCGTTGTTCGCCCAGATCATGTTCTTCGGTGCGCTGCTGTCGGCCATCATGTCCACCGCCTCCGGCACCCTGCTGGCACCGTCGGTGACCTTCACCGAGAACGTGCTCAAGCGCTTCATCCCGGACATGAGCGACCGTCAGTTCCTGCTGGCCATGCGCCTGAGCGTAATCGCCATGACCATCGCGACCTCGCTGTTCGCCCTGTACTCCGACGCGAGCATCTACGAGATGGTGGGCAACGCCTACAAGGTGACCCTGGTTGCCGCCGTGGTCCCGCTGTTCGCTGGTCTGTTCTGGAAGCGCGCGACCACACAGGGCGCCCTGGTAGCCATTGCGCTCGGCCTGGCCTCCTGGGTTTTCCTGGAAGCGACCTACGCAGAAACCGACTTCTGGCCGCCGCAACTGGCTGGCTTGTTGTTGAGTGCCCTGGGCATGGTCATTGGCTCGCTGCTGCCGCAGTTCGTGCGCAGCCGTGCCGAGATCATCGGTTCGACCCCGGCTAACGCCTGATCGACCCAAGCATGAAAAAGCCCCGCCAAGTGCGGGGTTTTTTCATGTGCGGCGAATTGCTTGTAGGGGCGAATTCATTCGCCAAGGGCAGCGCAGCTGCCCCGTTTGGCACTACAGAGCAGACCTTGGGCCTGCTTGGCGAATGAATTCGCCCCTACAGGAGTAGTGCCCAACCTACGGGTGGCGATCAGGCCATCAGTTCGACGAAGCCGCGCAGCACGGTCAGGCCGACGAACAGGCTCATGGCGATCTGGCTCTTGCGGGGCACGGTGTCGCACAGGTGCTTGTAGTCGATGGGGGCGATGAACAGCTTCGGCCAGCAGGCAAAGGCGGCGCAGAGGGTGATCAGGGAAAGCGCAGCCAGGCAGGCGGAGAAGTTGAAGGGCTCGCTGGAGAAGATGCAGCTGATGGGGATGGCGACGGCCAGGGCGAGCCAGCCGCAGGTAACCAGTTTCTCACCCCGGGTGCGAGGGGAAGCTTGGGCGCTGTCGCTGGCCATCGGTGGGTTCCTTGTCTGACTGCAGGCTGAGACTGTCGCGCATTCTCCACCTGCCTCCCCAATGGCGCAAGCCAGAGGGGCCCGCCGTTGCGACGGGCCCCACGGATATCAGAAGTGCACCTTGGCCAGCAGGCTGAAGGTGTTCTGGTCGGTGCCGCCGAGGATCTCGTCGCCGAGGAAGCCGTTGTCGTCGATGGCGTACTTGTTCTTCCAGTAGTCGTACTCGATGCCGACGTAGAAGTGTTTCACCGCGCTCCAGCCCATGGCCTTGCCCAGGTCGTACTTGATCTGCGGGTTGAAGTGCAGGTTGGCGTGCAGGTCGTTGGGACGGTCGGAGGTGGCGTCCTTGTTGTTCCACACCCAGTCCATGAAGCCGTCGATCACAACGTCCGAGTTGCCCACCGGAATGGTGTAGGACCACACCGGGGTGACCTGCCACTGGCCGGACGGGTTGTTGGTGATGCCGTCGGGCTTGCGGTAGTAGAAGTTCAGCTGGAAGTAGTCGAAACCGGGGACCTTGAGGTCGAAGCCCGGGCCGAGCAGGTAGTTCTGGGTGCGGTTCTCACCACGCTCGTAGGTAGCGGCCAGCAGCACGTCGCTGATGGGGCCGAATTCCAGTTTCTGGTCGAACATCTTGCCAAAGGACAGGCGCGGGGAGATTTCACCGTAGTAGGTGTTCTTGCCCAGGTTCGCGTCTTCCTCGCCGTTGTAGTTGATCTGGTCGACGAAGATGAACAGGTCGCCGAAGGTCCAGCCGCTGGCGTGCTCGAAGGTGACGGTCTGCTGGGTTTCCGGGTTGATCTGGAAGTTCTGGCCGTACAGGTAGGTCAGGCTGTTGTCCTGCCACAGCAGGGGGCCGTCGGCCAGGGCGTTGCCGGCCGCCAGCAGGCCGCCGGCGAGCATCAGGGAAGAAAGGGCGCGATTCATCAAAGGTTCCAATGGTTTTTTAGCGTTTCCATCTGTGTGGAAACTTGACTGGTTGGTCATGGCCGCCTGCGAGGCAGGAAGGGCAGGGGGCGGGATTATCGGGAGATAACGCGGTTTTTCAAGCGTTGATGTGCATTTTTTGTGCAGGTGCCGACCGTCGGGGGAATCGCGAATGAATTCGCTTGCTCGGGGAAAGGTGTCCGATCAACCCGGGAAAAAATCCCCCGGCGCGCCTCGCGCGGCCGGGGGCAACTGAAGCCGGACCGTCAGCGCACGTTGATCGGTGCGGTACTCACGCCGCCGAACGTGGAGCGGACGGTGACGCTGGGGGTGGCGCTGGGGATGAAGGAGGTGGTGTTGTTCACCGACAGCTTCCAGCGGCCATTGCCGGCCGGGGTGGCGGTGCCCAACTGCACGACGCCCCGGGTAGTGGTGACTTCAATGCGGATCTGGTTGCCCTGGGGCCGCGACGTGGTGCCCTGGATGTCCCAGGAAACGCGCCCGTTGTTGCCTGCCTTCACGTTGGCCGTGGTGATCGCCAGGGTATCGGCGGCCGTCGCCGGGTTCACCGTCACGGTCACCGTCGCGGTGGTGGAGGTGGCGCCGATGGCGTCCTGCACCTGGTAGGTGAAGGTGGCGGTCAAGGGGGCGTTCAGGCTTGCCGGCGCGATGTAGGTCACCGTCGTGCCATTGGTGCTGACGGTGCCGCTCCCGGCCGCCGGCGGCGTCAGGTTCACCACGGTCATGGCATTGCCTTCCGGGTCCGCGTCATTGGCCAGCACGTTGATTGTCACTTGCGCGCCGGCGCTGGTGGTGGCGGTGTCGTTGGCCACGACCGGCGCCAGGTTCGGCTGCACGGTGAGGGTCACCGGTGCCGGGATGGAGAGGGCGCCGAGATTGTCGCGGACCTGATAGGTGAAGGTCATCGTCTGCGTCGTGTCGACCTGCGCCGGTGGGGTGTAGATCAGCGAGCCGTTGCCGCTCTGCACCAGGCCGCCGAGGGTGACGCTGCCAAAATTGTCGATGACCAGCGGCAGGTTGCCGTCCGGGTCGCTGTCGTTGGCGGTCAGGGGCAGGGTCACCGGCACGCCGGCGGTGGTGCTGGCGCTGTCCGGATTGGCCACCGGCGGCTGGTTGGCCGGGCGGGGGAAGGGGCTGCCTTCGATGACCACGAACTCGGTGTCGCTGCCGCCCGCGGCGGACTTCACCGTGATCTTCGCCGGCGGCTGCTCGATACCCACGGCTACCAGGCGCTGGGTCGCGCCACTGACCGGCAGCAAGCGTCCGAAACCCTCGGTCACCATGGTCGGAATCTCGACTTCATCGCTGGAGCGCGCCTCTACCGTCAGCGTCTTGTCCGGCCAGGAGTAGCGGGCCTGGGTGATGTTGACGACGTCGACCAGCGGCTGGGTCTGGGTGGTGGCCGAGGCGTTGGTGTCATTGGCGGTGACCAGCACGAAGGGCGGCAGGCTGGCCGGGGCGACGTCCTGGCCGAAGAAGTGGCCGCTGCCATCGCCGGTCATCTGGAACTGGCAGGGTGAGGGCGGGTCGCCCACCAGGTCGAGGCTCTCGCGGAAGCACAGCGTGGCATTGGCGCCGGAGTTGGCGAACACCGAGATCCAGGTGCGCTGAGCATCGCGGCTGTAGGTCGCGCGGTCGACGCCTATCTGGCTGGCGAGGCCGCCAGTGAACACCTTGCCGGACAGGTTGAACAGTTCGGTCCGGATGGACAGGCCGTTTGGCCCGTCGATGCGCACGAAGTTGGTGCCGAAGGGGCTGCCGGTTACCCGCTCGGCCAGGTTCGGGTCGCCGATGAAGGTTTCCGTCTCGCCGGTTTCCGGGTTGGTTTCCGTGTACAGCGGGCCGTCACGATGGAGGAAGGGGCCGATGTTGCCGGCCAGGGCGCCGGTGAAGTCGCCGGGTGCGCCGATGCCGATGTCGCGGGTCAGGTTGATTGCGCGACGATCGGACGCGGTGACCGTGAAGGTGTCCACGCCATAGGGGTGGGTGACGGTGTAGGTCCCGGCCACGGGAACCGTGGCGCGGATGCGGATGCGCGCGAAGCTCTGCTGGTCGCCCAGGCGTGGCACCTCGGCGGCGAAGGCTGCTTCGACACCGGCCACGTAGGTATCCAGCTGCAGCCCGTTGCCGGGGTCGTCGATGCTGGTTTCCGCGAGCATCCAGAAGCTTTCATCGGGGAAGTTGGCGGGGAAGACGATGGGCTTGGTGTCGTCGAAGACACCGGGGGTCGGCAGCAGGGTGCACATGAAGCTGCCCGGCACCCGCGAGCTGCGCGCCCTGGACAGGCACAGCTCCAGGGGTACGCCTGGCTCGTCCTGATACCAGCGCGGGAAGTAGCCGCTGGCGGCGGTGTAGGGACCGAGGTCCACCGCTGCCAGTTGCGCCTCGGCAACCGGCAGGCCGATGAGCAGGCCCAGCGCCATGGTGAGTATTCCTGGCCATTTGAACATGACTGCCTCCGTTCACCCGCCGGCGGCGGGTGAGTGTTGTTCTCAGGGGAGAATCTGGACTTCTTCGGTATCGGAACCGCCGTTGGCCGAGAGCACACGCACGGTCGCCGGAGGAATGCTGTTGAGCGGTAGCTGCAGGTGACCGGCGACCAGCGTGCCCAGGCCTTCGAGGGTCAGCACGGGCTGGCCGGTCTCGTCGCTGGAGCTGGCGTCCACAGTCAGCTGGCCGGTACCCACGCTGTACTCGGCGCGGCTGATGGTCACCAGATCCACCAGCGGGGAGGACTGGGTGGTAGCCGTGCTGCCGGGAATGACTGCAGCGTTGTCGGCAGTGAAGGACACGCTGGCGCTACCGGCGGGGTTGCTGGCGGATTGGCCGTACCAGGCGCCGTTGGCGTTGCCTTGCATGGCGCCGCTGATGCCGGCGGTATCGGTCCAGGTCACAGTGGCGGGGGCCGGTGGTGCCTGGGTGAAGTAGTCCTGCTGGGCTACCCCGTTGGCGCCGCCACGGGAATAGGTGGCGCGCTCGACGATCAACGGAGTCGGCAGCGGCACCTGCGACAGCTTGCCTGAGATGGCGAACAGCCGGGTTTCGGCGCGCAGTCCGTTAGGGCCTTCGATGCGCACGTAGTTTGTGCTGAAGGGGCTGCCGGTGACTTCTTCGAGAAGGTTCGGGTCGCCGATGAAGGACTCCGATAGTCCGGTCACCGGGTTGGTCTCCACATAGGGGCCGTTCACCGAGCGCAGGAAGGGGCCGATGTCGCCTTTCAATGCGCCGGCGAAATCACCCGGCGCGCCGATGCCGATGTCGCGGGTCAGGTTGATCGCGCGGGTGCCGGGAGCATCCACATCGAACACTTCCACGCCGTAGGGGTGGGTGATGGTGTAGGTGCCGGCCACCGGCACCGTCACCCGGATACGGATGCGCGCGAAGCTGATCTGGTCGCCCGCGGCCGGTGCATCACCACTGAAGGCAGCTTCCAGCGCGGAGACATAGATAAGGTCGATGCCGGTAGCGGCGTCGGTGATGGCCGCATCGCCGGTGAACCAGAACGCCTCATCCGGGAAGTTGCCGGGAAAGACGATGGGCTGCGTTTCGTCGAACACCCCGGGAGTCGGCAACAGATTGCACATGAACGAGCCGGGTACGCGCGTGCTCAGTGCCTTGGATAGGCACAGGTCGAGGGCGCGGCCGTGGGTGTCCTGATACCAGGCGGCGAAGAATCCGTTGGCCTCGGTAAAGGTTGTCTGGTCGACCGCATAGAGACCGGCCTTGGCTGGGACGACCGTGAGTCCTAGAAGCAGCGGGAGCGCGAGTTTCGGCAGTGCGTTGTGCATGGTGTCGCCCTTCCAGTCGATGAACTTCGCCGTTTGTCCGGCTCCGATGGGCGGGAGGCCCGTCGTTGACAGGGGGAAGGCGCAACTCCCATGCCATCTGATTCCGCCCGCTCTGCCTCGCGGGGATGGCGAAAAAACGCGCATTTGATGGCACGAACGTGCTCGGCGACCGCTGGGGACTGGCTCCCCAGAACTGGGGAGAAATTGGGTAGGGAAATGGGGAATTCCCGGGATGACCGCTCACCCGCCGCTGAACGGTAGGGCCGCGGACGACGGGGCCTGCGCTATAACTACCCGGAGCCAGCGCAGGAGTTGCCGGCCCGGCCGACGGCCCGTTTTGACACTCGCCTTGCGAGCGAACCGACGGTCACACACGGGGAGGTCTCGATGAAGATGGCGATGGCTGCCAAGCCCTTCAATCTGTTCCGCTGGTTTTCCCTGGTGAGCCTGGTGATCATCCTCGCGGTGGCCATTCTGCTCGGCTCAGCGGCAACGCGTTTTCTCATGCGCGAGAGCATCGACCGCGATGCCATGCTCAGCGCCCAGTTCATCAAGTCCATTGCCGACGTCGAAGTCATCCACGGCAACTTCTCGCCGGGCCTCAGCCTCAGTGAATTCCTCGACAAGCGCGTCGACGGCGCGCGTCTCGGCGTCTCCCACGAACAGTTGGTGAAATCCCACGAGGAATTCTTCGACCACATCGTGCGCCTGCCCGATGTGCTGCTGGCCAGCGTCTACGCGCCGGACGGCATGGTGATCTGGTCCACCCGCCCGGAACTGGTGGGCCGCCACGCGTCCAGCGATAGCCGCCTCAAGGAAGCCATCCATTCGCGCAGCACCGTCACCGTGGACCGTCACGGTGGCGAGCGCCCGGTGGAGCGCTATTTCCTGCAGGCGCCCAAGGGGCTCTACCTGGAGAGCTTCATTCCGTTGCAGGACAGCCGGGGCGAAGTGCTCTCGGTCATCGAGATCTACAAGGAGCCGGTGGACCTGATTGCCCGCATGAATCGCGGCCTCGTCCTGCTCTGGACCGCCACCGCTCTAGGTGGCGCGGTCATTTACCTCAGCCTGTTCTGGTTCGTCCGCCACGCTTCGCGCCTGGTGGAAGACCAGCAGCGCAAACTGGTGGAAAACGAAACCCTGGCCCTGCTCGGCGAAATGTCCACCGCCGTCGCCCACAGCCTGCGCAACCCGCTGGCTTCCATCCGCTCCAGTGCCGAGCTGGCGCTGGAGGTGGACCCGGGGCCGCTGCACAAGAACCTGGGCGACATCATTACCCAGGTCGATCGCATGTCGAAGTGGGTGCGCGAGCTGCTGATGTCTGCCCGCCCGCTCTCCGGTGATCAGGAACCGGTAGACCTCACGGCCGCCCTGGAGGAAACACTGGCCGCCTACGAACCGCAGATCCGCCATGCCGGCATCGAGGTGGACTGGCAGAGCCGGCAGGCGCCCAAGGTGGTCAGCCACCCGGTGCTGCTACAGCAACTGTTGGGCAGCGTGCTTTCCAATGCCATCGAGGCCATGCCGCGTGGCGGCCGCCTGGCCATCTGCCTGGAGCCGGATGCGCGCCGCCGCCTGCTCACACTGACCGTCAGCGACACCGGCAGCGGCATGTCGCCGGCCATGTTGGAGATGGCATTCAAACCCTTCCACACCACCAAGCGTGGCGGTCTGGGCGTTGGCCTGGTGCTGGTGCGCAAGATCATCGAACGCTTCGGTGGTGACGTCAGCATCGACAGCCGGGAGAACGCCGGCACCAACGTGCACCTGACTTTCAGGGCCACGGCAGGGGGATAACAAGCTATGGGTAACAGCATTCTGATCGTCGAAGACGACGAGATCCTGGCAGACAACTTCTGCATCTACCTGCAGCGGCGCCAGTTCGATGTCATGGTCTGCAGTTCGGCCGAGGAAGCCCTGCCGATCATCGAGGCGCAGCACCCGGACCTGGTCCTCACCGACTATTGCCTGCCGGGCATGAGCGGTTGCGACCTGATCAGTCGCGCCCGTGCCGTGGACGAGCAGCTCAAGGTCATCATGATCACCGGCCACGGCAACGTGCAGGGCGCGGTGGAAGCCATGAAGGCCGGCGCCAGCGACTACCTGACCAAACCGGTGGCCCTGGCCGAGCTCAAGCTGGTGGTGGACAAGGTGCTGGAAGCGCGTCGCCAGGAACAACGGCTGTCGTTCTACCAACAGCGTGAAGCCCAGGACTCCGGGCTTACCGGGCTGATCGGCGACTCCGAGCCCATGCGCAACATGAAGGACATGGTGTGCCAGGTGCTGGCGGCCGAAGAACGCATGACCGGGGAAGACCTGCCGGTGGTGCTGATCGAAGGCGAGACCGGCACCGGCAAGGAGCTGGTGGCCCGTGCCCTGCACTTCGACGGCGCGCGCAGCAAGGGCCCCTTCGTCGAATTCAACTGCGCCTCGATTCCTTCGCACCTGCTGGAGGCTGAACTCTTCGGCCACGAGAAGGGCGCCTTCACCGACGCCAAGGACCGTCGTGTGGGCCTGGTGGAAGCCGCGGACGGCGGCACCCTGTTCCTCGACGAAGTGGGCGAGATCGACCTGCTGCTCCAGGCCAAGCTACTCAAACTGCTGGAGGACCGCACCATCCGCCGCCTGGGTTCGGTGCGCGAGCGCAAGGTCAACCTGCGCATCATCAGCGCCACCAACTGCAACCTCGAACAGATGGTCCAGGAGGGCAAGTTCCGCCGCGACCTGTTCTTCCGCCTGCGCATCATCACCATCAAGGTGCCGCCGCTGCGCGCCCGTGGCGATGATGTCCTGACCCTGGCCGACCACTTCGTCACCCAGCACGGCAAGCGCTACGGCAAGCCGGGGCTGCGGTTCAGCCCGGAAGCCAAGGCTGTGCTCAGGGGTTACAGCTGGCCGGGCAACGTACGCGAGCTGCGCAACATGCTGGAGCAGACCGTGCTGCTGGCGGCGGGCAACACCATCGGCCCCGAGCAGCTCACCATCTGCCGTGGCCTGCTGGCGGGCGCAGGCGTCACCGAGGCCGCCGCGCCCATGGTGAACGGCGGCCCGCTGGGGCTGGAAGACGAGAACATGAGCCTGTCCGACGCCGAGCGCGACCTGGTGGTGAAAGTGCTGGGCAAGACCGACTGGAACATCTCGAAGTCCGCCCGCATGCTCGGCCTGACCCGCGACATGCTGCGCTATCGCATCGACAAGCTGGGCCTGGAGCGCCCCGACCGCCACCAGCACTGAATGCCCCGCTAACGGCCCCCCCGATCAAGGTCGGGGGGGCGTCTGGTGAAACGCTTCCACGGAACTAGACTCCAGTGATCACCGGCCCCAGAGGGTCGATGCAGCCTTGGCTCGGAACGTGCGGGGATGCAAGTAGCGGTCAGCCTGGCCGTCGTCCGATCTCCTGACAGGGGAGTAGCTGCAGTGTCGAAGAAAGTACTGATAGTCGACGATGAAGAAATTCTGGCCGGAAACTTCCAGACCTACCTGGAGATGCTCGGCTGTGAAGTCCGCACCGCGGCCAATGGCGCAAACGCCCAGCAGGTCGTCGCGGAGTTCAAGCCCGACCTGCTGGTGCTCGACTATCGCCTGCCGGACATGACCGGCTTCGATGTCTTCGATGCCATTCAAGACTTGCATAGCTGCGAAGCGGTGCTGATGACCGCGCACCCCAGTATCGAGGTGTGCAACCGTGCCATCGAGCGCAGCATCGACATCATCCTCCTCAAACCCTTCCCGCTGCCCGAACTGGGCAATGTGGTGCTCCACGGCCTGCCCAGCGCGGCAATGCGCGAACAGGAGGCGCCGAGCGAGCAGCCGATGCAGGTGGAAAGGCGCGGTGGCGGCGAAGTGATATTTCCGCTGAAACTCTATGACGGCGCCTGGGTGCTCTCCGACCGCCGCCGTCCCGCGTCCAGTTCCGGAGAACCCGTGAGGCGGGCCAAGAAGGGCACCTGAGTTCGTCGGATCCAATCAAGCGCAGGTATCGACCTGCGCTTTTTCTTTACAGGGCGAAAAGTTGACAGATCGACCGACGCGACAGGGCGGATCAAGATCGTGGCTGCTGGATTCCCAACCGGACACGAGGACTGCCCCATGCTTTCGTTCGAACTCATGCTGGAACACCAACTCCTCAGCCTGGCCATCGCCACTACCCTGAGCGGCCTTGCCTGGCTCGCCTACGGTCACGCCTGACATGCAAAGCCCCCGAAGGCCAGTCACCTTCGGGGGCTTTTTTCTGGTGGAGACGAGGAGGATCGAACTCCCGACCTCGGCGTTGCGAACGCCGCGCTCTCCCAGCTGAGCTACGTCCCCGGCAGGCTCAAGACTAGACGCGGATATTCCCGACTGCCTGAAGGGCAACAAGGCCAGGCAGGGAGTCGATAGGCATGTCAGGCAGATGGCACTCTTTTATCCACCGTCGCAGCCCATCTGGACTCCGCTGATGGGCTGAAGCCCACCCTACAGGGCTGTGCCGGTGGCGGGCCGAGAGTCAGGGAGAGGAGCCGGGGGAGGGCAGCATGCTGGCGGGGCCGCCGCGCGCCCTGCTCGGTGCTGGGGTAACGGCCATTTCCAGGCGGTAGATATCCAGGGCCTTCACCAGTGCCTCGATTTGAGCGCGGGCCACCCTGGTCTCGGAATTGCCCATCCGATTGAAGTATTTTGGCGCCACAATTCTGGCCAGCAGACCGAGCACTTCCCCTACAACCAGGACATCGAGGAGGGTAAAACCCGGTTCAGGGCGACGAAACGTCTTTATCGGGGCTCCAGTGGGAGGCACGACAGGGGACTACGCAAGCGCTATGCACGACGAGCGGGCGCGAGGGGCGACACATCGCCCACCGCATCACTCGGTACGTGCTTTGCTGACGGTACAGCACCCAGCAACCCGAATTGTGTTGGCCCTGACAGGGGAGAACTATGATGAAAGTGCCCGCCCTGGTGCTGTTCAGCATCCTTGCGACCACTGCGCCCGATGCCCGCTCGGACATCTATCAGGTTGTTTCCCGCAACGGGGTCTTCAGCCTTACCAACATTCACCGAACGGACCGGAATCTGGTGCGCGTGCCTCGCGAGCGACCGGTGCTGGTCAGGGCTCCGAACCGGATCCTGCCAACGCACAAGCTCCCGCGCAGGGCGCCGAGAAAAGCGCCGCGCTACGCCCTGATCGTGGCCCAGGCAGCCTTCGAGTACGACTTGCCGGTCGAGCTGCTGCATGCCGTGATCACCACCGAATCCAATTACGATCCTTTCGCCCTCTCGCCCAAGGGCGCAGCTGGCCTGATGCAACTGATGCCCGAGACGGCGAGGGACCTCGGCCTGCACGACGTGTTCGATCCCTCGGCCAATGTCCGGGCCGGGGCGCGCTACCTCAAGCGCCTGATGAAGATGTTCGACAACGACCTGTCCCTCGCCCTTGCCGCTTACAACGCGGGTCCCGGCGCGGTGCTTTCCTATGGCAGCGTCATTCCTCCCTACCCGGAAACCCAGCGTTACGTGCCCAGTGTCCTTGGGCACTACCAACGTCTCCAGGCCGACGCAAAACGACCCCGCTAGTGGGGGATATCTCCAGGCGCGTGGACGTTTCACGCGCATGAAGGCGCCTCTGCGACTATCGCCCCAGATGAAGCACTCACCTGTGCGAACCAATTCATTCGAACTTGGGAAACCACGTCCTTAGGGCATGGTCATGAGTCATCGGCGCTGCCTGTGATGATGGAAATGCCCGATTTTCAGGATGAAGTCGACCACCACCCTGCGAGCGCGAGCTGGTCGGGGTCGAATTGTGCAGGAGGTGCCTGGTCCGCCGCGACGATGAGAAGGATCGAGGTAGTCGCGACAAACAAGCTGCCGCTGCCGCCGAGGTTGGGGACTCCCCCCAGAATTGGGTGAATTTGGGGGATGGTGGGGAGTGGGGAAAATCCGGGGGGCGTCGGGGAAACCGCGTGCTAGAGGGCTTCAGGGGATTTGGGCAAAACAGGCCTGGTTTATGCACCGGCACAAGCATCCAAGGCCCCCCGGTTGGCACGACCGGACGAACCCATCACGCAACGCATAGGAAGGTTTCCATGAGCGCTCTGTCGGTGATCTGGGATAGGTACGCAATCGGCAAGACCGGCGATTCCCCGCCGCCGCAATTCAACCTGTTGCGCTGGTTCTCGCTGGTCAGTCTGGTGGTGATCGCCAGTGTGGCCATCGGCCTTGGGATCATCTCGACGCGCTTCGTGGTGGCCGAGAGCATCGAACGCGACGCCATGCTCAGCTCGCAGTTCATCCAGTCCATCGCTTCGGCCGAAATCCGCCACGTGGCGTTGCCGGTGAGCATGACCATGGGCGAGTTGCTGGACGCCCGCCAGGACGGCCTCCACCCGCAGCGCGTGCTGGAAGCGCGGCAGCGGGCGCGTAATGAATTCCTCGACCACATCGCGATGCTGCCCGATGCCCTGCTGGCCAATATCTACGGCGCCGACCGGGTGATCGTCTGGTCCACCAACCCGGCGCTGGTGGGGAGGGACATGAGCGGCAACGAGGACCTGGAGCAAGCTTTCTCCTCGCCGCAGCAGGTGGCCACCAGCTACGACGAGGTCACGAGCGGACGCAGCGAGCAGAAATTCCTTCGCGCCCCGCGCACCCTGTTCATCGAAAACTACATTCCGCTGCTGGATGAGCAGGGCAATGTGGCGTCGGTGGTGGAGATCTACAAAGAGCCCCGCGACCTCGTGCAGCGCATCCAGCGCGGCTTCGTGCTGATCTGGCTGGCCACTGCCATTGGCGGTGGACTGATCTACTTCGGCCTGTTCGGGACCATGCGCCGCGCCCAGGGACTGCTGGCCCGCCAGCAGAGCCAGTTGATCGCCAACGAGACCTTCGTTGCCCTCGGCGAGATGTCTTCCGCCGTGGCCCACAGTCTTCGCAATCCACTGGCGTCGATCCGCTCCAGCGCGGAGCTCGCCCAGGAACTGGTTGCCCCGTCGGTGCAGAAGAACATCGCCGACATCATCAGCCAGGTGGACCGTATGTCGAAGTGGGTGCGCGAGCTGCTGATCTCGGCGCGGCCGCTGTATGGAGATATCGAGGTGGTGGAGCCGGTGGCGGTGATTAACGAGGCACTGCATGGTTTCGACCAGCAGATTCGTCACTCCGGCGTGCGGGTGGAGTTCCACGCCGAGTCGGCGCCGGCAGTGGTCAGCCACCGGGTACTGCTGGCGCAGGTGCTCAACAGCCTGTTCGCCAATGCCATCTTGGCCATGCCCAACGGCGGCCTGCTGCGCATCGAGGTCAAGCCCGACGGCTCCGGCAAGCGCCTGCTGCTGGCCATCACCGATACCGGCCAGGGCATGACCCGCAAGCAGGAAACCATGGCCTTCAAGCCCTACTACACCACCGGGCAGGGTGGCCTCGGCATCGGGCTGGTGATGGTCAAGCGCATCATGGAGCGCTTTGGTGGCAAGGTCAGTCTGACCAGCCGCGAGCGCGAAGGCACCCGCATCTGCCTGAACTTCAAGGTCGCTGGGGGGCGCAGGTAATGGAACACAGCGTATTGATTGTCGAAGACGACGAACTGCTGGAGCTGTTGCAGGACCAGGTGCCCGACCTGTTGTTCACCAACAACTCCCTGCCGGGCCTGACGCGGGACATGCTGCGCTGCCGAATCGAAAAACTACGCCTGGTGATGGATCGCCGACACTGATCCATCACCAGGCAAGGCGCCCATGGGCGCCCGTGTTCCCTAGCACTCCCTCTCGCCAATACGGGAGGTGGAGATCCTTGTGGCCGGGCTGCGATCCTGCTCGCATCGCTGCATCGTCCACCGGGGTTCGGTGCCCTCACACTGGCCCCGCTTTCTTATTCCAGGCGCCAGCCCCGCAACGGGCTGGCGTCTTTGCGTCTGGTGGCGTGCGACAGGACCGCGTCCTGCTTGGCGAATGAATTCGCCCCTACAGGGTCGTGGTTCCGTGCCGCACGGAATCAACCGGTGCGTCGGGTGGATGACGTTCTTTTCATCCACCCGCGAGATCCAGCCGGACTCCATCTGGTGTAAGAGAAAGGCGCCGTCCCCCTACAGGGATCAACGCCCCTGAACTTTGCCCGTTCCTGCGCTTCTACCGGGATATGCATCCGTCAATGCGAGGGAGCCGTCATGATCGTGAGCATCGACCTGGACCGTGGCCTGTGCAGTCTGCTGCTCAACAGCCAGTTGGTCGAACTGCCTATTCACCAGGTGGTCGTCGGCACCGACGAAACCCTCGACGCCCCGGTGATCCACTGCGTGGATGGCGACGCGGTGATCAGCGAGGTCCAGGCGCAGATGCTGATCGGCATCGGCGCCAGGGACGCGCGCAAATAGCCGTCCGGCAACTGCGGGAAGAAAGGCTGAACGAAGCGGTACCGCTGCGGCTCCAATACTCATGAGCCCTGACCTTTTCACGAGGTGCAGCATGAGTAGCGAGCGAAGAAGCGGTGTGTCCGGTAACCAGAAGAAAGTCCAGGACGACTTCCCGCGCTGGCTGATCGACCCCGATTGCGTCGACCTGGAACTGGAGCGTGACCCTGACGATCCGCTGTTCGACACCACCCTGGATGACGCGGAAGCCTTCCGGCATTCCCATCGGGGGTGAACGAGAACAGTTTTTAGATGTGGCGTTGTCGAAATATCTGATGGCAGAATGAAATCAAGCGACATGGACGTCACCCATTTCTCCCGGCCAGGAGCAGGCCGCCCACGCTAAAGTTCTTTCCGGGAATCCCGGCACAAGGGGGAAGCCGCCGAGAATCACGGTTGTACCCATACCTCGAACGAAATCCCCTTCATGCTGCCGCGCAGCGTTAGCGGCCAGCCCTTCGTGGGTCACCCTCGACAGCCTGAACCAGGCCATCACCGACAGTTTGACGAGCCTCTTGCTGATCGGTGCCGTGACCCTGGCCATCGGCCAGTTCTCCAGCCACTTCTTGTGCTGAACCGCTGACCCTGTAGGGTGGAAATCGCTCTTCATTTCCACCATTGGCGTCCAGCCCCGCACCGTGGTGGTGGATGAAAAGAGCGTCATCCACCCTACACATCGATCCACTTTGTGGGGCGAATTCTTTCGCCAAAGGCCGCGCAGCGGCCCCCTCCATCCCATGCACTCCCGGCATTGAAAATATACGAACAAGGCATTTGTCCCCGTCCGGGGGCTGGTTTTAAATGCAGGCTCTTATTCCGTAATTGACTTTTAAAAAATCAAATTAGATTTAAACGGAATAATGATATGACCTTGCACCCAGGGGGGAGCCCATGAGCAGAACCGCCGCTATGCCAGTCCTGCGCCATCCCGAGCGCCGCTGTCGCTGACCGCGCGCCACGCCGGATTTCCGTAACCGCCAGCCCCATTCACCGTCGCGCCGAACGCGCGATGCGGCCCCCTTTTGCCCGGGCCTTTGCACAGGAACATCGTCCATGCCGTACCGTCGTCTTGCCCGCGTCGCCAGGCCCCTGGCCCTGCAACGCCTGACCACCCCTGAATACGCCCTGACCCTGTTGCTCGCCCTCGGCGGCCTGGCCGCGCCAGCCCATGGCGAGGACGCTGCCTCCCAGCCCGCCGCCAAGGAAGACACTGCACTGGAGAAGGTCACCGTCACTGCTCGCCGCCGCGAGGAAGACGTGCAGGAAGTGCCGACGCCCATCACCACCCTGAGCGGCGACAACCTCGAGGCACAGAAGGTCTACAAGGTGCAGGACCTGCAGCAGGTGCTGCCCAGCGTCAACGTCGCCTACATCCATGCGCGCCAGTCCAGCGTCGCGGTGCGTGGCATCGGCAACAATCCGGCGAGCGATGGCCTGGAAGGCAGCGCCGGCATCTATCTGGACAACATCTACCTCGGCCGTCCGGGCATGGCGGTGTTCGACCTGCTCGACGTGGAGCAACTGGAACTGCTGCGCGGCCCCCAGGGCACGCTGTTCGGCAAGAACACCACGGCGGGCGTGATCAACATCAGCACCCGCAAGCCCACCTTCACCCCGGAGCGAAACCTGCAACTGTCCGGTGGCGAGCGCGGCTACTTCCAGGGCAAGGGCACGGTGTCCGGGGCGTTGACCGAGTCCGTCGCCGGGCGCCTGTCGTTCTATCGCACCCGTGAGGATGGCTACATCGACAACCAGCACGACGGCCGCACCTTCGTGGGCGGTGAGCGCGAGGGTGCGCGCGGGCAATTGTTGTTCGAACCGAACGAAGACTTCAGCTTGCGCTGGATCACCGACTACAACCAAGAGGACTCCACCAACGGCGTGTGGGCGCTGTATGGCGTGTCGGACCGCTTCCGCCAGCGTGCCGCGCTGATCGGCGCCCACCCGCAGCTCGATGTGAAGAAGCGCGAGGTCAACATCGACTCCGTGCAGTCGGTGAATGTCTGGCAGGGCGGCTCGTCAATCGAGGCCAACTGGAACCTGGACAGCGGCTACACCTTCACCTCCATCAGCGGCTACCGCTACTGGCACTTCGTGCCGCACAACGATGCCGACCTCACCGACGTCTCGGCGATCATCGACAGCGGGGTCGAAGTCCACGACCGGCAGTTCTCCCAGGAATTCCGCCTGGCCTCGCCCACCGGCGGCGCCTTCGACTATGTGGTGGGCGCCTACCTGTTCAACCAGAACCTGGGCAACAACACGCGCACCCAGTACGGCCCCTTCGCCGACCTGTACCTCACCGGGGTGAACCGCAACCTCCTGAACAACGTCTCCACCCAGACCAACGGCAAGATCGAGACCGACAGCTTCGCCCTGTTCGGCCAGGGCAACTGGCACATCACCGACCGCCTGGACTTCACCTTCGGGCTGCGCGGTACCTACGAAGAGAAGCAGGCGCGCCTGCACCGCTTCGCTCCGGTGGGCGGCGCCCCCCTGACCGGGCCGCTGGCGGCTGTACGGCAGGCACAGCTGGGGGCGCTGGATACCGGCGACTTCGGCCTGCACAACGCCGCGCCGTCCGGGCTGCTGAGCCTCAGCTACAAGATCAGCGACGGCCTGCTCGGTTATGCCAGCCTGGCCCACGGCGAGAAGTCCGGCGGCGTGAACCTGGTGGCGCCGGTGGCGGGGTTGGGCAGTGATTCGCTGGTCGTCGGACCCGAGCGCGCCAACGACGCCGAGCTGGGCTTCAAGAGCACCCTCGACGATGGCCGACTGCTGCTCAACGCGAACATCTACTGGACCGGCATCCACGGCTACCAGGCGACGACCCTGACCACCACCGCGGCATCGCTGACCCCCGTGTCGGTGCTGGCCAACGCCGGTAGCGTGCGTTCCCGTGGCGTGGAGTTCGAGTCCACCTGGCGACCGCTGCGTGGCCTGACCCTGAACTTCAACGGCTCGTTCAACGACGTCACCTACCTGAGCTTCAAGGACGCGCCGTGCCCCGGCGAGATCAACACCGTGACCCCCACCGCCAAGTGCGACCTGACCGGCGAACGGGTGGTGGGCGCCTCGCGCTGGATCGGCAACGTCAACGGTGAATACACCTGGCAGACCGGCAATGGCCTGCGCCCCTACGTCAACGCCAGCTACTCCTACCGCTCCGAGGCCGAAGGCACGCTGGACAACTCCGAGCTCTCGAAGATCGACGGCTACGGCCTGGCCAACTTCGCCGCCGGCATCCGCGCCGACCTCGGCGACGGCCTGCTGGACACCTCGCTCTGGGTGCGCAACGCCTTCGACAAGGACTACTACCTGACCGCCTTCGCCTTCAGCAACGGCGCCTACACCGCCTCCGTCGGCCAGCCGCGCACCGCCGGTCTGACCCTGCGCTACGACTTCTGATCCACCAACGGATCGATACGGGAGAACCTCATGAACAGCACAGTCTCCGCCCTGCGCCAGCCCCTCGACGGGTTGCGCATCGAACCCCTGGCCGCACCGCTGGGCGCCGAGATCCACGGCCTGGATGGCCGGCGCGACCCGACCCCGGCGCAGATCCTCGCCCTCAAGCAGGCCCTGCGTGACCACCACATCCTGATCTTCAAGAAGCAGACGCTGGATGACGCGCAGTACCTGCGATTCACCTCCTGGTTCGGCTCGGTGTTCCAGCCGCACCCGGACTTCCTGGTGCTGTCCTCGGGGGCCGACGGCAAGGCGCCGGACATCGTCAAGGTGGCCAACACCGACGATGGCGAGCTGAGCAACATCGCCCTGCCGGCCCACAGCGACCATCACTGGACGCCGACGCCCTCGGCCGGCTCGCTGCTCTACGCCCTGGAAGTACCGGAGGAGGGTGGCGAAACCACCTGGACCAACCTGGTGCTGGCCTACCGCGCGCTGGATGAAGCGACCCGCCGCGAAATCGATGGCCTCAAGCTGATCAACTACAACCCCTTCGTGCGCCTGCGCGATGGCTACAACCTCGGCATCACCTACCGCACGCCGGACATCGACCCCATCCAGGGAACCGAGCACCCGTTGGTACGCACCCATCCGGAAAGCGGCAAGCGCCTGCTGTACCTCGGTGTGCACACCGAAGTGGAAATCCCTGGCTACGCGCCGGACAAAGGCATCGAGTTGATCGGCCGCCTGCGCGAACACCTGAAAGACCCGCGCTTCGCCTACACCCATCGCTGGGAAGTGGGCGATATCGTGTACTGGGACAACCAGGCTACCCTGCATGCCCGCAACGGCTTCCCGGCGACCCAGCGCCGCCGCCTGAAACGCATCAGCCTGGCCGGCAGCCGGCCCTTCTGAGGAGAGATCGACCATGACCACCTTGTTCATCGCCCCCGGCGCCTGTTCGCTGGCTTCCCATATCGCCGTGCGCGAACTGGGGCTGCCGGTCCAGATCGAGAAAGTCGCCCTGCGTACGCCCGACTCGCCCATCCATGCCATCAACCCCCTGGGCCGGGTGCCGGCGCTGCAACTGGATGACGGCACCGTGCTGACCGAGAACAGCGCCATCCTGCCGTTCCTCGCCGACCAGGCACCGGGCACCTCGCTGTTCGCCCCGGCCGGCAGTGCCGAACGCGCGCTGGTCCAGGGCTGGCTGGGCTACCTGTCGGCGGAGATTCATACCGCATCGTTCCGCCCACTGAACCGCCCGGAGCGTTACTCGGCCGATGAGGCGGCGCACGCCGGCATCCGTGCCCAGGCGCGGGAACAACTGCTCAAGGCCTTCGAGCACATCGAGCGGCACCTCGAAGGTCGTCAGTGGCTGGTGGGTGAGCGCTTCACCCTGGCGGACATTTACCTCGGCGTCTTCGCCACCTGGCTGACCCGCCTGGGTGCTCCCTTCGACGGCCTGACCAATATCGCCCGCCTGCGGCAGCAGTGGCTGGAACGGCCCGCTGTGCAGGAAGCCCTGAAGGCCGAGGGGCTGCTCCAGGGCTGAGCACAAGGCCGGCCTCTTCAGTTCGGCCTGAACCGTAGGGTGGCCATCGTTCATCTGACACCGAGCCGGTGCACATGGCGCACCCTACTTGGGGGATTGCTGAAATTAGGTCACAAGCTCATGCGATTTTCTTGGGATTATCACAGGAGTCCGCCCGCCATACAGTGAACGCAACTCGAACAGAAAGCCCGCGCGGTGCGGGCTCCCACACAGGAGAGTTGCTATGCGTACCTGGTTCATTACTGGAGCTTCCCGTGGTTTCGGCGCCCTCATCGCAGCACAGGCTCTTGCGGCCGGTGATGCGGTCATCGCTACCGCCCGCAAGCCGGAAGACGTCGTTGCCCGCCTGGGCGACCATCCCAACCTGCTGGCCGTGCGCCTGGACGTGACTCGCGAAAGCGAGGCCCATGAGGCGGTGGCCGAGGGCATCAAGCGCTTCGGCCGCATCGATGTGCTGCTCAACAACGCCGGCTACGGCATCCTCGGTGCGGTGGAGGAAACCAGCGCGCAGGAAGTGGAGCGCATCTACGCCACCAATGTCTTCGGCCTGCTCAACGTCACCCGCGCCGTGCTGCCGCATATGCGCCGCCAGCGTTCCGGCCACGTCATCAACATCTCCTCCCTGGGCGGCTACCAGTCCTACTACGGCTGGGGCGTGTACGGCTCCACCAAGTTCGCCGTGGAAGGCATCAGCGAAGCGATGCACCAGGAGCTGGCGCCGCTGGGCGTGAAAGTCACGGTGGTTGAGCCCGGCTTCTTCCGCACCGACTTCCTCGATGAGCAATCCCTGGTGAAGACCGCCCTGGAGCTGTCGGACTACGACGAAACCGTGGGCGCCATGCGCCGCTTCGCCGAAGGCGCCAACCATGCCCAGCCGGGTGACCCGAGCAAGTTCGCTGGCGCCATCCTGACCCTGGTGAACGCCGCCAACCCACCACAGCGCCTCGCCCTGGGCAGCGATGCGGTCCAGCGGATCGCCGACAAGCACAGCCTGGTGGAAGGTGAAGTGGCGGCCTGGAAGGATCTGTCGCTGTCCACTGACATCGAGGCCTGATACCCGCCAAAACGCAAAAATGAAGAAGCCGCTGAAGATCGTTCGGTCTTCAGCGGCTTCGCTTATGTCGCCAGTGGGGCACCGGTAGCCGGCGCGCATGGCGCACCCTACGGATGAGTCAAGGCGCCATCTGGAAGCCACAGTTGCGTGCCAACTGTCGGCGGAAAAACGCCCGTTCGTCGGGTTGGGAGATCCGATGGCCGCTTATCCCGGCAACTCAACGTGACGTCCGAAGCTGCTGGCAAACCGCCCCGTCTCCCCCCTATACAACAAGGGCAATCCGTCCGCGCGACCCCGCACGACGAGTCAACCTGTCAGGGGGGCGAAAAATGTAAATGCAATCCCGCACCCAACCGATACGCGTGATGCTGATCGATTGTCGTCCCCTCGTCCTGATGGGCCTCCACGACTTGATCAATGCCAGAAAACCACGGATGGAAGTGTGCGGCCAGGCCAGTACCTATGCCCACGCGCTGGATCGTGCCGATCAGCTGCGCCCGAATGTCATTTTCTTCAGCTTCTTTCCGGATGCTCTCGACCCGCTCGACGTCATCTCGCTGCTCACCCGCGGAGACGAGATGAAGGTACTGCTGCTCAAGGGGCTGTACGAGGCGGTTCCCGTTGCCCGGGCGATCGATGCCGGTGCCCGAGGCGTTGTGCTGGCGGAGGACCCGACGGAGTCGATCATCCGCGCCATCATCAAGGTCCACCACCGCGACATCGGGTTGGACAGGGCCTGGGCCGGCGGACTATCCAGCTATTCCGCGGCTGGGCAGGTTCGCGTGAATGTAGACCCGGAACGCGCGCGGTACTCGCAGCTGACGTTGCGCGAAAGGGAGCTGATTCGCGCCATCGTCGGCGACCCGTCCGCCAAGTACATGTGCATCGCCGCGCGGCTGGGCATCAGCGAGCACACGGTGCATAACCACCTCAGCAACATCTATCACAAGCTGAACCTCATCAATCGCGTCGACCTGCTGATGTACGCGCTGAAGCACGGGCTCACCAGCGGCGGCGAGCCACCGGATTCCACCTGGGTGGAAATGGACTGACCCTTCCGATCCGACCTCCACAATGAAAACGACCTGGCTCCCTTGCGGGAGTCAGGTCGTTCACTTTTAGCGGTCCTCAGACGATGGCGGGTGGGCTCTCGCGGGGATCTGCCAAAAAATACGGGGGTGGCTTTCATGCCACCCCCGCTTCCTTGCACACAGGCGATGTTTCAGGCGCTGCCGAAGACAATGTCGGTGATTAGGAGGTCGACTCCGACCACGGTGATGGTCGTGTTTTGTGCGCCTGACTCGTCGATTGTCACGATGCTGTTTGCACCGGTGGTGTCGATCGATTGGACAACGGCGCCCGCATCGCCAATGAGCACCAGCTTGTCTCGCAGGCTTGGTCCCGCATCGAAGCCGTTGACCTGGTACAGGTTCTCGGCGGCCGACAGCTCGACGTTGAAGGCATCCTGCTCACCAATCGTGCCAGCCAACCTGTAGTCGAAGAGCTGGTCGTTCGGGTCGTTCGCAAACAGATTGGCGTCGAACGAACTTGTCGCCGTGTCCCCGTCCTTGTCCGTCAGCGTTGCGTTGAATGCCAACTGGATATCGTTGGCCATGTTCTCGACCTGCTTGATGAACTGGATCACCGGCACCTTGATCACGCCCAGGCCCATCGTGAGTTGAACAGCGTCGATCATCTTCGCGCCATCCCATTGGACGAGGAAGGACTTCTGGTTTCCGGCCTCGGAGGCCAGGTCAGCGGCAAGAACCTTCGTCTGGGCCGAACTCGTGCCGTCCTCGAAGAAGATCCTGTAATACAGCTCTTCGGTTGCCGGGTTGTACCCCTGCAGCGTGTTGTCGATGAACACCTTCACGGCCGTCAGCAAGGTCTCGGGGTTGATGACGAAACTCTCGTCGCCGCTGTTGATGCCGGCCGTCCCGTTTCCATCCAGGTTGTTGTTGCCGATGCCGATGCCGGATGTGCTGACGTTCATATCCGCCGTGCCGAGGAACGAGAAGCCGCCAGCTTCGATCTGCGCTTCTGTGAGGTCGGGCGCTCCCTGCACGATGGCGCTCAGTACCTGGGCTGCGGTCGTGCCCGCGTTTACGCCGAAGAACACGATCTCCTCGGAGGGTGAAGGAACAGTCGGTGGATCCTGCTTGGGAATCAGCAATGTGCGGACAGGGTCGGGGCCACCCGCATCGAGTGAGCCGTCGGCACTGCTGAGGACGATCGTCGAACTGAAGCCTTGCACCAGATCCAGGGCATAGGTGCCATTGGCGAAGGCAGTCAACGTGTAGTCGATGGTGGTGTTGGCCGTTGTCGCGTTGTTGTCGAAATCGCCGGTCAGGCTACCTGCGAAGTGGTACGCGCCATTGGCATCCGGTGAGGGCGATTGCTCCGTGAGCGTGCCGGTCCCGGTGGTGGTCGTGTTATCTGGCCTGACAAGGGTGAACTGACCATTGGCCAACGAGATATCCAGACCCGCTGCACCCAGCCCGTCGGCGCCGGCCGCCATGCTCCAGTTCCCGTATTGGGGAAGGATGGTACCGGTCCCGATCAGGTTGCCGAATGCGAGAGTCGGCGTGTCGTCGTCGACGGTGATGACCAGCTTCTCGGGGGCGGCCGTCACCGGGTCGCCGTCCTTGTCTGTGGCCTGTAGCAGTGAGCCCAGGTTGAGGGTGATGTCGTTCTCGTCATTGCCGGCGGCATGATCCAGGGCCTTGAGCAGCGTGAAGTTGTACACCCCCGCCGCGGTGAGGCTGAGGGTGAACACGCTGGTCGCGCCGGCCGAAGCGGTGAGCGTGTTGCCGACGACGTTGTAGGTCAGCCCCACGCCGCCCGAAGTCAGCGCCGGCAAGCCGCTGGTATTGCTGGACAGGGAGTAGCTCAGTGGCGCATCGGCACCGGACTGGAAGATACCGGTGACGCTGCCGCTGGCGGTGGTCGCCGCGCCCGCCACATCACCAGTGCCACCGGCGATGCCGCCGGCCAGCCCGTCCTCGTCGACAGTGCCGCTTGCGGCGGCACCGGTCGCGGTCGGGGTGTCGTCGTCAACGGTGATGACCAGCTTCTCGGGGGCGGCCGTCACTGTGTCGCCGTCCTTGTCGGTGGCTTGCAGCAGGGAGCCCAGGTTGAGGGTGATGTCGTTCTCGTCATTGCCGGCCGCATGATCCAGGGCCTTGAGCAGCGTGAAGCTGTAGGCCCCCGCTGCGGTCAGGCTGAAGGTGAACACATCGACCGCGCCAGCCGAGGCGGTGAGCGTGTTGCCGATGACGCTGTAGATCACCGCCACGCCGCCCGAAGTCAGTGCTGGCAAGCCACTGGTGTCGCCGGACAGGGCGTAGCTCAACGGCGCATCGGCACCGGACTGGAAGATGCCGGTGACGCTGCCGCTGGCGGTGGTCGCAGCACCAGCCACGTCGCCGGTGCCACCGGCGATCCCGCCGGTCAGGCCGTCCTCGTCGACGGTTCCGCTTGCGGCGGCACCGGCCGCAGTCGGCGTATCGTCGTCAACGGTGATGACCAGTTTCTCGGGGGCGGCCGTCACTGTGTCGCCGTCCTTGTCGGTGGCTTGCAGCAGCGAACCGAGGTTGAGCGTGATGTCGTTCTCGTCATTGCCCGCTGCGTGATCCAGCGGCTTGAGCAGTGTGAAGCTGTAAGCGCCGGCTGCGGTGAGGCTGAAGGTGAACACATCGACCGCGCCAGCCGAGGCGGTGAGCAGGTTGCCGACGACGCTGTAGGTCACCGCCACGCCACCTGAGGTCAGTGCCGGCAAGCCGCTGGTGTCGCTGGACAGGGCGTAGCTCAGTGGTGCATCGGCACCGGACTGGAAGATGCCGGTGACGCTGCCGCTGGCGTTGGTTGCCGCGCCGGCCACGTCGCCGGTACCACCGGCGATACCCCCGGTCAGGCCGTCCTCGTCGACAGTGCCGCTCGCAGCAGCGCCGGTTGCGGTCGGCGTGTCGTCGTCAACGGTGATGACCAGTTTCTCGGCAGCAGCCGTCACCGGGTCGCCGTCCTTGTCGGTGGCCCGCAGCAGTGAGCCGAGGTTGATCGTGATGTCGTTCTCGTCATTGCCGGCGGCATGATCCAGGGCCTTGAGCAGCGTGAAGCTGTAGGCGCCCGCCGCCGTCAGGCTGAAGGTGAACACATCGACCGCGCCGGCCGAGGCGGTTAGCGTGTTGCCGACAACGCTGTAGGTCAGCCCGACGCCGCCGGAACTCAATGCTGGCAAGCCGCTGGTGTCGCCGGACAGGGCATAGCTCAACGGCGCATCGGCACCGGACTGGAAGATACCGGTGACGCTGCCACTGGCGGTGGTCGCTGCACCAGCCACGTCACCGGTGCCACCGGCGATACCGCCCGTAAGGCCGTCCTCGTCCACGGTGCCGGTTTCGGCGGCGCCGGTCGCGGTCGGGGTGTCGTCGTCAACGGTGATGACCAGCTTCTCGGGGGCGGCCGTCACCGTGTCACCGTCCTTGTCGGTGGCCCGGAGCAGGGCGCCGAGGTTGAGGGTGATGTCGTTTTCATCGTTGCCCGCCGCGTGATCCAGCGGCTTTAGCAGTGTGAAGCTGTAGGCGCCGGCTGTGGTCAGGCTGAAGGTGAACACGTCTACCGCGCCAGCCGAGGCGGTGAGCAGGTTGCCGACGACGCTGTAGGTCACCGCCACACCGCCCGAGGTTAGCGCCGGCAAGCCGCTGGTGTCGCTCGCCAGGGAATAGCTCAGCGGTGCATCGGCACCGGACTGGAAGATGCCGGTCACGCTGCCGCTGGCGGTGGTCGCAGCGCCGGCCACGTCGCCGGTGCCACCGGCGATACCTCCGGTCAGGCCGTCCTCGTCGACGGTTCCGCTTGCGGCGTCGCCGGTCGCGGTCGGGGTGTCGTCGTCAACGGTGATGACCAACTTCTCAGCCGAGGCCGCCACCGTGTCACCGTCCTTGTCGGTGGCTCGTAGCAGCGAACCGAGGTTGATCGTGATGTCGTTCTCGTCATTGCCGGCGGCATGATCCAGGGCCTTGAGCAGCGTGAAGCTGTAGGCGCCCGCCGCCGTGAGACTGAAGGTGAACACGTCCACTGCGCCAGCCGAGGCGGTGAGCGTGTTGCCGACGATGCTGTAGCTCACCGCCACACCACCCGAGGTCAGCGCTGATAAGCCGCTGGTGTCGCCGGACAGGGAATAGCTCAGCGGCGCATCGGCGCCGGACTGGAAGATGCCGGTCACGCTGCCGCTGGCCACGGTCGCCGCGCCGGCCACGTCGCCGGTGCCTCCGGCGATCCCGCCGGTCAGGCCATCCTCGTCGACGGTGCCGCTCGCAGCGGCGCCGGCCGCCGTCGGCGTATCGTCGTCAATGGTAATGACCAGTTTCTCGGCAGCAGCGGTCACCTTGTCGCCGTCGGCATCGGTGGCCCGCAGCAGCGAACCGAGATTGAGGGTGATGTCGTTTTCATCGTTGCCGGCCGCGTGATCCAGCGGCTTGAGCAGCGTAAAGCTGTAGGCCCCGGCCGCAGTCAGGCTGAAGGTGAACACGTCCACCGCGCCGGCCGAGGCGGTGAGCGTGTTGCCGACGACGCTGTAGGTCACCGCCACTCCACCCGAAGTCAGCGCCGGCAAGCCGCTGGTGTCGCTGGACAGGGAATAGCTCAGCGGCGCATCGGCACCGGGCTGGAAGATACCGGTGACGCTACCGCTGGCCACGGTCGCCGCGCCGGCCACGTCGCCGATGCCTCCGGCGATCCCACCGGTCAGGCCGTCCTCGTCTACGGTGCCGGCCACGGCGGTGCCGTTCGCTGACGGCCCGTCGTCCTCGAAGACCAGCTTGGAGCCGATTTCGGCGGTTGCAGTGGAGACGTGGGTCAGCTTGAAGCCACCGATATCGAAATCGGCGTGGTTAGTGCCCTTGGCGTCGAGGGCCGCGCCGTTCTCGACGAGCACGCGGTTGTGGTCCGCCGATGTGGTGTATTCGATCTTGTAGCCGGCCTTGACGCCGGTGATGGTTGCAACCCCGGCCGCCGTAAAAGTGATGACAATGCCCGCATCATTCACCGAGCCGTTCGAGTTCTCGATCACCTGCCCGGTGCTGATGTTGATGACCCGGACATTGGTGATTTCAACCGACGTATCGTTCGTATAGCCGTTGATGAAATTCACACCAGATTCGGCTGCCGTGGTGAATGCGCTGATTTTTACCTGAGCAGTCTTGCCGCTTTGCAACTGCACGACGTCGAAGCTGGCCGACCGCGCATTGAAGACGGCGGTAAAGTCGATGTTGGATTCGAGGTCGGCTTCGTTCTGATCCAGGTTGGGAATGGTCACGTCCTGCCTGGCGCCGGTGACGAACGTAAAGCGGATGCCCTCCTGTTCCGTGATCATCTGATTGTTGGTGCCGAAGGTGGTCGGGCCACCCGCCTGGCTGGTATTGATCGTGTCGCCAGTCGTTATGTTGGCGCCCGCTGACTGGTCGGCGGGGTTCTTGCCGGTGGCGATGATGGTGGGGTCTGTGATCCTGCCACCGACAACGGTGGGGGTCGCCGTCGTGAACATCAGGAACAGGTTTTGACCGGAGGGGGCATTGGCCAGGCTGAACACCAGGTCCTCACTGGTTCCAATGAAAACCTTGTCCGCCAGATTGAGGGCATCGTCGGGATTGGTGGTGTCCGGGTGCTTGAGTGGTTGGTATTCAACTGTCCAGATCTTGCCGCCCGAGACCGGTGTTCCGGTTTCTTCGATATAGGCAGCGAACACGATCGCACCGGTTGCGCCACCGGCTCGGCCCAACAGGATGTTGTTATTGCTCAGGTCGGTATAGAGAAAGATGCTGGAGCCATCGAGCGTATCCAGCCCGCTGTCCAGTCCATTGAGCATTGCGCCAGAGCTGTCGACGAAGCTGACATCGGTAATGCTTGCGCCGGGCGCCGCGCTGATGGTGAACGCATTGCTGCCCGTGTTGCCGGCGGCACCGGTATACCCACTCAAGGCCGCACTCGTTGCGGTGCCGGCCAGGAGTGCTGTCAAACGGTTGGAGAAGAGCGAGGGCAGGGCCGTCAACAGAATTTCGGTGTCGTTCGCGTCTTCAAGAACGCTTTGCGTAGCGGTGGAGTTCTGCAGACCCGCCGTCTCATCAAGAATGGTAAGGCTGCCCGTCGTCGTAATAGTCATGGTTTTCTCCGCGGCAGATCTGGTCATCGAGGCCTGACCATTGACCCTCGTTCACTACTGACCATCACTATGGGGACGCGCCGGGTGCGGGCGCATCGACCGATACTCCCAGGCGGCCTAGGAGTTTCGGACTACTCGGGAGGAGAAGAGGGGGCAACTGTTGCAGTGGTGAGAAAACGGACGATCGCGGCCAGGGCGTGACCGCTCAGAGGCGGGTCAGCTGTGCAGGAGCCACGCCTGGTACAGCTGATACAGGATCGCCAGCGCCAACCCCAGCAGGATCAGCTCGCGGAACACCTTCAGCGTCAGCACCCAGTAAACCGCCACCGCCACCATGACACCGAGGATCAGGCTGTGCGTCTGTTCCCAGTGCCTGGTGTAGGTCGCGGCAAGATAGCCAACCCCGAGGGACGCCGTTACCTGCAGGAGCGTCATGAACAACAGCCCACCGGAAAACGGCTTCGGTGGGGCGTCGTACACCCGCCCCAGACCTCGGCAGTAGCGGCACTCGACGGTGCGGCCATCCTTCTGAATGGTCCGGCTGCCATGACATACGGGGCACTGTTGCCAAGCCATAACTCGCCTTGCCACTTGTCTGGGACTACCAATGGGTAACGGTAGATCGGCCGGCGGAAATTGGCATTCCGATTCGTATGTATAAGTTTGCCTCTGGGGGGGAGGGGGCTTCGTGTTTTGGCGAGAGGATCCGACCTCGGTTATCGAGTCGAAGCCTGCCCTGGAAATGGAGTGGCGTGATCTGGAGCGCACGTGCATCGCGGGTGGCGCGAAGCGCGTCATGCGAGCTCCCGGACTAATCGCGTGACATTTATAGTGTCATTGTGTTGCGTTATGACACAAAGCATGTCATTCATATGCACAGCTCAAGCAATCGACCTGGCCAACCTTTCCAGGTCGGGCACCCCTACTCACAAGGTTCGGAAGGATGTGGCGTCGTCTGACGCCACGCTTGGGCCAACGCCGTCCTCGAAAAGCGCCACTCAGGGCGTTTTTCAGGCTTCGATCCCCAAAACGCCCCTCAAGGAGTCAACAAGATGAACAAGATCGTACTTCTAGGCACCCTGGCGCTGGCTGCCTTCAGCACCCTGGCCCACGCCGGCCAGGACACCCTGCGCATCGGTATCGAAGCGGCCTACCCGCCCTTCGGCTTCAAGACCACGGAAGGCAACATCAGCGGTTTCGACTACGACATCGGCAATGCCCTGTGCGCCGAAATGAAGATCAAGTGTGAATGGGTCGAGCAGGAGTTCGATGGGCTGATCCCGTCGTTGAAAGTGCGCAAGGTCGATGCGGTGCTGTCTTCGATGTCGATTACCGAAGACCGCCTGAAATCCGTGGATTTCAGCAAAAAGTACTACCACACCCCCGGCAAGCTGGCGATGAAGGCCGGCTCCGTGATCAACGACCCGCTGGTCGACCTCAAAGGCAAGAAGGTCGGTGTGCAGCGCGCCTCGACCTACGACCGCTACGCGACTGATCGATTTGAATCGGCGGGTATCGAAGTGGTGCGTTACGCCTCGCAGAACGAGGCCTTCCTCGACCTTGCCGCCGGGCGCCTGGACGCCACCCTGGCCGACATCATCAATATCGACGAAGGCTTTATCAAAACGTCGACGGGCAAGGGGTTTGCCCTGGTCGGTCCGGACTTCAGCGACCCCAACTACTTCGGCAGGGGAGCCGGGATTGCGTTTCGCAAAGGCGATAGCGCGAACGTCGCGCGCTTCAATGCCGCCATCGATGCCATCCGCGCCAACGGCAAGTACCAGCAGGTGCAAGCCAAGTACTTCGCGTTCGACATCTACGGCGAGTGACGCCGGCGCCTCTTCTACAGAGGCGCTCTTGCCCGGCTTTCCGCGCATCTTCCGGCGCATCGCATGAGGAATCCGATCATGCTTCACGGCTACGGCCCGACCATTCTCGATGGCGCCTGGCTAACCCTGAGCCTGGCCCTGACGTCCGTGGCCCTGGCGATTGTGCTGGGCCTTGTCGGGGCGGCGTGTCGACTGTCTCCGCTGAAGTGGCTGGCGCTGCTCGGCGAAAGCTACGCCACGCTGGTTCGCGGTCTTCCTGATCTGGTGCTGATCCTGCTGATCTTCTATGGCGGCCAGGAGCTGGTGAACCGGGTGGCCCCCTTGCTTGGTCACCCCGAGTACGTCGACATCAACCCCTTTGTCGCCGGTGTCTGCACCCTGGGATTCATTTTCGGCGCCTACTTCTCCGAGACCTTTCGCGGCGCCTTCATGGCAATCCCCAAGGGCCAGGGCGAAGCCGCTATGGCCTACGGCATGGCCGCGTCCAAGGCGTTCTTCCGGATTCTGGTGCCGCAGATGATTCGCTTCGCGATTCCCGGCTTCACCAACAACTGGCTGGTGCTGACCAAATCCACTGCACTGATTTCGGTGATCGGCCTGCAGGACATGATGTTCAAGGCCAAGAATGCAGCGGATGCGACCCATGAGCCCTTTACGTTCTTCCTGATCGTGGCGGGGCTTTACCTGGTGCTGACCAGTCTGTCCCTGCTGACGCTGCGCTACCTGGAAAGGCACTTCTCGGTCGGCACAAAAGCCGCCCTTCTGTGAGTACAGGTGCGAACCCATGAACTTCGACTACGGCCTTATCTGGGCCAACCTGCCGCTGTACTTCAGTGGTGTTCTGGTAACCCTTTCAACCCTTCTGGCCTCCTTGGCAATCGGCCTGGCATTGGCCCTTCCACTGGGACTGATGCGGGTCTCCCGCTCGCCGTGGCTGAACGCTCCGGCGTGGCTCTACACCTATGTCATTCGCGGCACCCCGATGCTGGTGCAGCTGTTCCTCATCTACTACGGCCTGGCCCAGTTCGAGTGGGTGCGTGAGAGCGCGTTGTGGCCCTACCTCTCCAACGCGACCTTCTGCGCTTGCCTGGCGTTTGCCATCAACACCAGCGCCTACACCGCGGAAATCCTTGCCGGCAGCCTGAAGACAACGGCCCATGGCGAGATCGAGGCAGCCAGAGCCGTGGGCATGTCCCGCGCCGGGCTCTATCGCCGCATCCTGCTGCCGTCGGCCCTGCGCCGTGCCCTGCCGCAGTACAGCAATGAAGTCATCATGATGCTGCACACCACCAGCCTGGCGTCGATCGTCACCCTGGTCGACATCACCGGCGCGGCGCGCACGGTCAACGCACGCTTCTATTTGCCGTTCGAGGCCTTCCTCACTGCCGGCGTTTTCTACCTGGCCCTGACCTTCATCCTGGTGCGTCTGTTCAAGTTGGCCGAGCGCCGCTGGCTGGCGTACCTGGCACCGAGAAAGCACTAAGGACTTCCGTATGGAACATATCCAACACAGCCTGCCCTGGAGTGCCCCGGGTACCGAGCGGAGCCTGTCGCTCTTTCGTTTTGGCAGCGGACCTCGCAAGGCCTACATCCAGGCATCCCTGCATGCCGATGAATTGCCCGGCATGCGAGTGGCCGTGGAACTCAAGCGCCTGCTGGGCGAACTTGAAGCGCAGGGCCGCCTGGCCGGCGTGATTGAACTGGTCCCGGTGGCCAATCCGATCGGCCTGGCGCAGATGATCCAGGCGACCCACCAGGGTCGTTTCGATTTCGCCAGTGGGCAGAACTTCAATCGGGAATTCCCGGAACTGGCCGAGATGGTTGCATCCCAACTCGAAGGCCGTCTTGGCAGCGACGCGAGCGACAACGTGACGTTGATTCGCAGCCAGATGCGCACGGCCATCGATGCCTTGCCAGCAGCCACGTCGCCCCTCGACGGCCTGCGCCGTCTGCTGTTGCGGCAGGCTTGCGATGCTGACCTGGTGCTCGACCTGCACTGCGATTTCGAGTCGATCATGCTGCTCTATGCGCTGCCCCAGCACTGGCCAATCCTGCGCAGCCTGGCTGCGCACCTGGACGCTGGTGTCGCGCTACTGGCCGACAGCTATGGCGGCAATTCCTTCGATGAAGCCTGCGCGGCGCCCTGGCTGCAGCTGGCCGAGCGGTTCCCGACCGCGAATATTCCTTCCGCCTGCGTGGCCACCACCATCGAGCTTCGCGGCATGGCCGATACCGAGCGGGAACAGGCCGAGACCAGTGCCCAGGCCATTCTCGCCTACCTCGCCGAACAGGGGCTGATCGCAGGTGATTGGCCTGAGGCGCCGGAAAGCCACTGCGAAGCCACACCATTTGCCGGCGCGCAGTACGCCTGTGCGCCGCATCCCGGCGTGGTGAGCTTTCTGCAGCCGCTCGGCGCGCGAGTGAAGGTGGGGGATCCCTTGTTCGAAGTCATCGATCCGATCAGTGACCACCGCAGCGTGGTCCGGGCCACCACCGACGGCATCGTCTACGCCCGCGAGCGACTGCGCTTTGCCCAGCCTGGCCTGTGGCTGGCCAAGGTCGCCGGCCGTACGCCCATTCGCCACGGTCGCCTGCTCAGCGACTGAATTCACGAGGCAACCGCCATGTACAGACTCGAAATCGACAACCTTCACAAACGCTACGGCAACCACGAAGTGCTCAAGGGTGTGTCCCTGGCCGCCAAGGCCGGTGACGTCATCAGCATCATCGGCTCCAGCGGCTCGGGCAAAAGCACCTTCCTGCGCTGCATCAACATGCTGGAGCAGCCCCATAGCGGCTCCATCAAGCTCAACAACGAGGAGCTCAAGCTGCGGGCCGACAAGTTCGGCGACCTGAAGGCGTCCGATCCCAAGCAGCTGCAACGCATGCGTTCGCGCCTGGCGATGGTGTTCCAGCACTTCAACCTGTGGTCGCACATGAGCGCCCTGGACAACGTGATCGAAGCGCCGGTGCATGTGCTCGGTGTGCCGAAGAAGGAAGCCATCGAGAAGGCCGAGCACTACCTGGCCAAGGTGGGCGTGGCCCATCGCAAGGATGCCTATCCGGCGCACATGTCTGGTGGCGAGCAGCAGCGCGTGGCCATCGCCCGTGCCCTGGCCATGGAGCCGGAGGTGATGCTGTTCGACGAACCGACCTCGGCGCTGGACCCGGAACTGGTGGGAGAGGTGCTCAAGGTCATGCAGGACCTGGCTGTGGAAGGCCGCACCATGGTGGTCGTCACCCACGAGATGGGCTTCGCCCGTGAGGTGTCCAACCAGCTGGTGTTCCTGCACAAGGGGCTGGTAGAAGAGCGCGGCTGCCCGAAAGACGTGCTGGCCAACCCGCAGTCCGATCGCCTCAAGCAGTTCCTTTCCGGCAGCCTGAAATAGCGCGAGGCAGACGGGGACCGCACGCGGGAAGCGGCCTGCCTGGGATCATCGCGAGAACTCTGGCAAGGCCGCGCATCCGCTACGCCGGCTTCGGATACACTTCAGCCCGACTCATGCAGGTCGGCCAAGCCGGACCCTTGCGCCTCACAGACACTTTCAGAAGCGCTGATTACCCATGCCTACCGCCCCCAAGAACGCAACGGTCTATGCCGCACCGGTGATGCGCAAACTGACGGAACTTGCGCCGGACTTGCAGCCGTCTCTACGCAAGGTCGCCGACTTCATCCTGCGTCATCCGCTGAAGGCCGCGACCCTGACCATCGAGGAACTGGCCCTGGAGACCGGCACTTCGCCTTCAGCGGTCAATCGCTTGGCCAGGGTGATGGACCTGGGGGGCTACACCGGTCTGAAGACCGAATTGGTCGCTACGTTGCAGCAAATGGTTTCCCCGGTCGACAAGCTGCGCAGCGAACTCGAGCAACGCGCCGGTGGCGAATTCGGCCTGCATGAACAGATCCGCAGTGCCAGCGTCAACCTCGGCAATGCAGGCTCCAACAACCCGGAGACCGCCTTCGAAGCCTTCGTCGACAGCCTGATCAACGCGCGCAAGATCTTTGTCCTCGGCTTTGGCAACAGTGCCTACATGGCCGGCCTGGCCGCCGCTACGCTGACGCCATTCTGTGCCGACGCGATCGCCATCAGCATGGAAGGCGGCAACGAAAACGCCGCCTATCGCCTCGCGGCGATCACCCAGCAGGATGTGCTGCTGGCCATTTCCCTGCCGCGCTATTCCATCGACACCCTGCAACTGGCGCGCTTCGCCATGGAGCGCGGTGCCAAGGTGCTGGCAATCACCGATTCACCGGCATCTCCGCTGAGCAATATTGCCGAACACGTCCTGTTCGCTCCCGCCGATCACCCGGTTCTGACCAGCTCCAATATCGCCGTGCTCGCACTGGTTGAAGCACTGGTGGCAGGCGTCATGGCACGCAACAAGGAAGCGGTGAAACTGGCCACCGAGTTGACTGAGAGCGTGATGTCCTACCTGCACATGCCGACGGGTCGCAAACTGCCGAAGACGTAAGCAGGCATAGCGGCTGAGGGGCCAGCGTGACGCCCCCTGGACGCGCGCTAGAGGTCGTGATGTTTTTCAATACACCAACTGCCGGGCCGTCACTGGATGCAATACAGGCTGAGGTTGCCATGTAGTCGCGTATCCAGATTGACGGCGTCACAGTTTTTCATTTCCCGTGAAGGGTGGTTACGACACAGGATGTCGCAGCTACCAGTCAGTATTGTCCCTACGGTACACACGCAGGAATCCGACCCATGCAGGAGCTTGAACCCGGCCTTATCGTTATCCATGGCAACCACCTGGAGGAGCTGCGCGCCCTGTCGGTGGCGTGGATGAAGCGCTACCCGCTGCGACCGCTGGAGAACGAAGTGCTGCTGGTGCAGAGCAACGGCATCGCACAGTGGCTCAAGCTGGCGCTGGCCGAGCGGGACGGTTGTGGCATCGCCGCGGCGCTGGATGTGGACCTGCCGGCGCGCTTCCTGTGGCAGGCCTATCGCAGCGTGCTCGGGCGCGACGCCATTCCCGAGCAGTCGCCGCTGGACAAGGCTCCGCTGACTTGGCGCCTGATGCGCCTGTTGCCGGGATTGCTGGCCGATGATGCATTCGCGCCGCTGCGCCGCTTCCTCGCCGATGACAGCGACCTGCGCAAGCGCCACCAACTGGCCGAGCGCCTGGCCGACCTGTTCGATCAGTATCAGGTCTACCGTGCCGACTGGCTGGCGGATTGGGCTGAAGGCCGCGACATCCTGCGTACCTCTCGTGGCGGCGAGCGCGAGCTGGACGATGCCTCGTGCTGGCAGCCGGCTTTGTGGCGCGCGCTGCTGGCCGATGTGGGCGAGGAGCATCTGGCAGAAAGCCGTGCCGGTGTGCACCTGCGTTTCGTCGCGCGCCTGCGGGAGCTGGATTCGCCGCCGCGCGGCCTGCCGCGCCGCATCACCGTGTTCGGCATCTCCTCGTTACCCGCCCAGGTGCTGGAGGCACTGGCCGCCATGGCCCGTTTCAGCCAGGTGATGCTCTATGTGCACAACCCCTGCCAGCACCACTGGGGCGACATCGTCGAAGACAAGGACCTGCTGCGCCACGAGTACCGCCGCCAGCAGCGCAAGGGTGGCGGCGCCGGGCAGATCGGCCTGTTCGACCAGGAGGAAATGCACCAGCACGCCCAGCCGTTGCTGGCCGCTTGGGGCAAGCAGGGCCGCGACTACATCAACCTGCTGGATCAGTACGACCAACCCCAGCGCTACCGCGAGGAGTTCGAGCGCATCGACCTGTTCAGTCCGGCGCCGGAAGACGGCCTGCTGGGCCAGTTGCAGAACGACATCCTCGACCTCCGCCCCCTGAAGGAGACCCGCGACACCTGGCCTCCGGTGGAGCCTTCGCGGGACCGTACCCTGCGCTTCCACATCGCCCACAGCGCCCAGCGCGAAGTGGAGGTGCTGCACGACCAGCTGCTGGCCTGCTTCAGCGAAGACCCGACGTTGCGCCCGCGCGATGTGATCGTCATGGTGCCGGACGTGAACACCTACGCGCCTCACATCCAGGCGGCGTTCGGCCAGTTCAGCAGCGATGATCCCCGCTTCATCCCCTTTACCCTGGCTGACCAGGGCCTGCGCGGCAAAGACCCGCAGGTGATCGCCCTGGAGCATCTGCTGCAATTGCCGGACAGCCGTTTCAGTGTCAGCGAGGTACTCGATCTGCTGGACGTGGCCGCCCTGCGCGCGCGCTTCGGCATCTCGGAAGACAAACTGCCCACCCTGCGCCGCTGGCTGGAGGGGGCCGGCATCCGCTGGGGCCTGGATGCCCGGCAGCGCGAATCCCTTGGCCTGGGCCAGGGGCTGGAACAGAACACCTGGCGCTTCGGCCTGCGCCGCATGCTGCTGGGCTATGCCGTGGGCGGCGCCGGGGCGTACGCCGACATCGAGCCCTATGACGAGATCGGCGGCCTCGACGCGGCCCTGATCGGCCCGCTGACCCGCCTGCTGGAAGCCCTCGACCGCCAGTTGGCGCAGCTGCGCGAGCCCGCCGCTCCGGCGGTCTGGGGCGAGCGCTTGCGCGGCCTGCTGGAAACCTTCTTCCTGCCCAAGGGCGATCGCGAGGAAGTCCTGCGTACTCAGTTGCTCGACGCCCTCGACGGCTGGCTGGCGCTCTGCGAAGCCGCTGGCCTGCAGGAGCCGCTGCCCCTGCCAGTGGTACGCGAGGCCTGGCTCGGTGACCTCGACCAGGGCCGCCTCAGCCAGCGCTTCCTCGCCGGCGCGGTGAATTTCTGCACCCTGATGCCGATGCGCGCCATTCCCTTCCGCCACGTCTGCCTCCTGGGCATGAACGACGGTGACTACCCGCGCAGCCAGACGCCACTGGACTTCGATCTCATGGCTGGCGACTACCGCCCCGGCGACCGCTCTCGCCGCGAGGATGACCGCTACCTGCTGCTGGAAGCACTGTTGGCGGCGCGTGACCGCCTCTATATCAGCTGGGTGGGCCGCAGCATCCGCGACAACAGCGAGCGGCCGCCGTCGGTGCTGATCGGCCAACTGCGCGACCACCTCGGCACCGCCTGGAGTCTCGCCGGTGGCGGCGACCTGCTCCACGCGCTGACTACCGAGCACCCGCTGCAACCCTTCAGCCGCCGCTACTTCGGCGCCGAGCCGGAGCTGTTCAGCTATGTCCACGAGTGGGCCCGGCTGCACGGTCAGGCTGCTCCGGGTGAGGCTGCGGGCAGCCTGTCGGCCTGGGAGGATGGTCTGCAGATCACCCCGGAATTGTTGCAAGGCTTTCTGCGCGACCCGGTGAAGTGCTTCTTCACCCGTCGACTGAAAGTGCACCTGGATGAAGACGAACAAGCCGAACTGGACAGCGAACCCTTCGCCCTCGATGGCCTGGAGCGCTACCAGTTGCAGGACAACTTGCTGAAATCTGCCGTGCTGGCGGGCAACGGCGACACCCAGCAGGCGCTGGTGGAAGCGGCTGACCGCTTGCAGCGCAGCGGTGTGCTGCCCCTGGCCGGTTTCGGCGAGCAGTACCGCAGCAGCCTGCTGGAGCCGCTGCCGGGGCAACTGCAACGCTATGAAGGGCTATGCCTGCAGTGGCCGGAGCGGGTGGAGTCGCCGCAGCGACTGAGCTTCAGCGCGGGCTCGGTGCAACTCGAAGGCTGGCTCGGTGGTCTGCGGCAGCAGGCCGACGGGCGCTTGGCACGGCTGGAACTGCTGCCCAGCGCCCTGGCCAAGGACAAGACCTGGAAGTGGCATCGCCTGCTGCGTCCCTACGTACTGCATGTGGTGGCGGCAGCGTGCGGTGCTCCCATCACCACGCTACTGGTCGGCGAGGACCAGAGCCTGGCCTTCGAGCCGTTGGCGGCCGAACATGCCGGAAAGCTGCTCACCACCTGGCTGGAGGCCTGGACCGCCGGCATGCAGGCGCCGCTGCCGGTGGCACTGAAGACTTCCCTGGCCTGGCTGAAAGACGGCAACGACGACAAGGCCCGCGGCGTGTATGAGGGCGGCTACAACATCACCGGCGAGGTAGTAAGCAGCGCCAGCCTCGCCCGGCAGTTCCCCAATTACGCCGCCCTGATCGCCGATGGCCAGTTCCCTGCCTGGAGCGAAAGGCTCTACCAGCCGCTGCTGGAGAGCCACCCCATTGCCCTCAAGGAGGAGCAGGCATGAGTCAGCCCCAACGCCCCCTTGCCTTGCGGTTCCCGCTGCATGGCAGCCGCCTGATCGAGGCCAGTGCCGGCACCGGCAAGACTTTCACCATTTCCGCGCTCTACCTGCGCCTGATCCTCTGTCATGGCGACGACGCAGCGTTTCGCGAGCCCCTGCTGCCGCCGCAGATCCTGGTGGTGACCTTCACCGATGCCGCCACCCGCGAGCTGCGGGACCGTATCCGTGCGCGGCTGGTGCAGGCGGCGGCGGTGTTCCGTGGCGATGGCGAATCCGACCCCCTGCTGGACGAGTTGCGCGGCGATTTTCCGGAATCCCGCTGGCCCGACTGCGCCCGTCGCCTGGAACTGGCCGCGCAATGGATGGATGAGGCGGCCGTATCCACCATCCACGGCTGGTGCCAGCGCATGTTGCGCGAGCACGCCTTCGACAGTGGCAGCCTGTTCAGCCAGACCCTGGAAACCGACCACAGCGAACTGCTGGCCGAAGTGGTGCGCGATTACTGGCGGCAGCATTGCTACCCGTTGCAGGGCGTCGCACTGGAATGGGCCGCGCGCAGCTGGGGCACTCCGGCCAACCTCGGTGCCCGTTTGCGACCGCTGCTGGGCGAAGACAGCGCGGCCAGCGCACAGCCCCTGGGCGAATTGCTGGAACGGGCCCTGCTGGATCGCGAGCGGGAGCTGGTGGCGCTCAAGGCGCCCTGGCGAGCATGGGCCGATGAGCTGCAACGCCTGCTGGACAAGGCGGTGGCGGACAAGGAGGTGGACGCCCGCAAGATCCAGGCGCGCTACTACAACCCCTGGCTGGACAAGCTGCGGGAGTGGGCGGATAGCGACGAGGCGCGACTGGACCTCGGCACCGGCTTCACCCGTCTGACCGCCGATGGCCTTGCCGAAGCCTGGAAGGGCACACCTCCTGCGCACCCGGCGCTGGAGGCAATGGCCAGTCTCGAGGCTCAGCTCGATGGCTTGCCCGCCGCGGACGAAGCTGCACTGCACCACGCCGCCGCCTGGGTTCGCCAGCGCTTCGATCGGGAGAAACGCCAGCGTGCGGAGATGGGCTTCGACGACATGCTCACGCGTCTCGACGCCGCCCTGCAGAGCGAGAACGGGCCGCGTCTGGCCGAGGTTATCCGCCTCCAGTTCCCGGTGGCGCTGATCGACGAATTCCAGGATACCGACCCGTTGCAGTACCGCATCTTCGACACCCTCTACCAGGTGGAGGCCAATCGCGACGATTGCGGCCTGTTCATGATCGGTGACCCCAAACAGGCCATCTATTCCTTCCGTGGCGCGGATATCCACACCTACCTGCGGGCGCGCCGCGCCACCGCCGGGCGGCACTACAACCTGGAGAAGAATTTCCGCTCCAGCCAGGCCATGGTGGATGCGGTGAACGACGTCTTCCTCCGCGCCGAGAACCGCGAGGGCGGGGCAGGGGCCTTCCTGTTCCGCGACGACCTTCCTTTCTTCCCGGTGGAGGCCCAGGGCCGCAAGGAAACCTGGACCGTGGAAGGCGACGCCCAGCCAGCCCTCAACCTCTGGCAGCTGGCCACTGAGGAACCGGTGGCCAAGGGCAACTACCTCGCCGCCCTGGCCGCAGGCGCGGCCAGCGAGATCGTCCGCCTGCTGGACCTCGGCCAGCGACAGCGCGCCGGCTTCAGCAAGGACGGTGCACTGAAACCGCTGCAGCCCAGCGACATCGCCGTGCTGGTACGTGATTTCAACGAGGCCCAGGCCATCCGGGGTGAACTGGCAGCGCGTGGGGTGCGCAGCGTCTACCTGTCGGACAAGGATTCGGTGTTCGCTGCCCAGGAGGCGCGCGACCTGCTGCTGTGGCTGCGCGCTTGCGCCGAGCCGGATCAGGATCGACCCCTGCGTGCCGCCCTGGCCAGCGCCACCCTTGGGCTCGATCTGGCCGAACTGGAGCAGCTCAACCTCGACGAGCGCATCTGGGAACGCCGCGTCATGCAGTTCCGCGATTACCGCCAGCGCTGGCAGCGTCAGGGCGTGCTGCCGATGCTGCGCCAACTGCTACAGGACTTCGAACTTCCCCAGCGACTGATGGGGCGTGACGATGGCGAGCGGGTGCTGACCAACCTGCTGCACCTGGCTGAGCTGCTGCAGCAAGCCGCTGCCGAACTGGATGGCGAGCTGGCGCTGATCCGCCATCTGGGCGAGTTGCTGGCCGGCGACGGCCAGGCCGCCGAGGAGCAGGTGCTGCGCCTGGAAAGCGACGAGGCCCTGGTGCGGGTTGTGACCATCCACAAATCCAAGGGTCTGGAATACCCGCTGGTGTTCCTGCCGTTCATCTGCGCCTTCCGTCCCGTGGACGACAAGAAGCCGTTGCAGGTGCACGACGGCGAGCGCCGCCGGCTGGTGCTCAAGGCCAATGAAGACACCCTGGCGAAGGCCGAGCGCGAACGCCTGGGCGAGGACCTGCGCCTGCTTTACGTCGCGCTGACCCGCGCCCGTCACGCCTGCTGGCTGGGCGTGGCGGACCTGAAGATCGGCAACGCGAAAAAGTCGCGCCTGCACGAGTCGGCCTTTGGTTACCTGCTGGGTGGCGGCCAGGCTCTGGCCCAGAGTGCGGCGCTTGCCACCTGGTTGGAACCGTTCGCAGCGGCGCCGCGCAGTGCCGTGCTGCCGGCTCCAGACGCGACCGAACAACGATATGAAGCCCTGGAGGAGGGGCGGTTCGAGCCGCATTGGCGCACCCCGGAGCGACGTGCCGCCGAGCATTGGTGGATCGCCTCCTACAGTGCCCTGCGCCTGGACGAGGACAGGCTGTCGACGCCGAGCCGACACGACGACGCGGCGCCGGACAGCGCGGCCATGCAGAACTCCAGCGATGACGAAAATCCCGAGCTGGCGCAGGCGCCGCTGCCGGTATCTGCCCAGGGGCTGCACCGTTTCCCTCGTGGTCCCAATCCCGGCACCTTCCTCCATGGCCTGCTGGAAATGGCCGCTGAGGAAGGCTTCGCCCAGCTCGCCGCTGACCCGGAGGCGCTGCGTGACGCCGTGGCGCGACGCTGCCGTCGTCGTGGCCTGGAAATGTGGATCGACCCGCTGCACCAATGGCTGCAAGCGCTGCTGGTACAACCGCTGCATCTGGGCGATGGCCACGCGGTGTGCCTGGCGGAACTGACGCAGTACCAGCCGGAGCTGGAGTTCTGGTTCGAGGCCAGTCGCGTCGACGTGCTGCGCCTCGACGCGCTGGTGCAGCGCCATGAGCTGCCGGGCGTCGCTCGCCAGCCGCTGCGGGCCGACACCCTGAATGGCATGTTCAAGGGCTTTATCGACCTGGTGTTCGAGCATGAAGGCCGCTACTACGTGGCCGATTACAAGTCGAACTGGCTGGGCACCGATGACACCGCCTACACCTGCGAGGCGATGGCCGCGACCATGGCCAGCCATCGCTACGACCTGCAGTACGTCCTCTATGTATTGGCCCTGCATCGGCAGTTGCGTCTGCGCCTGCCGGACTACGACTACGACCGCCATCTGGGCGGCGCGCTCTACCTGTTCCTTCGTGCGCCCGGTCCGGGTGTGTACCTGGCGCGTCCGTCGCGCGAACTGATCGAACAGCTGGATGCCCTGTTCCTGGGCGAGCCTGAGGAGGCCGTTGCATGAGTCCCACATTGTCGCCGGCGCTGAGTGACCGTGACGAACTCTTCGCCCTGCTGGAAGCCTGGAGCGAGCGTGGCTGGCTGCGGGAGCTGGACCGTGCCCTGGCGCGGTTCCTCGCCGAGCTGGACCCGACAGCGTCGCCGCTGCTGATCCTCGGGGCTGCCCTGGCCAGCCATCAGCTGGGGCAGGGCCATGTCTGCCTGGACCTGGCCGCTACCCTGGCCAATCCGGATTTCACCCTGTCCCTGCCGCCGGAGGGGGAGGACGCGGAACTGGCGACGCAGCTGCCATCCCAGGTGCTGGCCGGGTTGACCGCGGAACACTGGCTGGCGGCGTACGCCGGCAGTTCGCTGCTGGAAGCCGACGGCGCACCCCTGGTTCTGAGCGGTACCTGTCTGTATCTGCGCCGTTACTGGGATTACGAGCGCCGGGTGGCGGGCAACATCGGCGAGCGTCTGCGAGCGACGTCCGCTGCGCCGGCCGACCTTTCCGTGCGCCTGGCCACGCTCTTCCCCGAGCCCTTCGTGCTGGATGGCGAGCGCCTCACCGACTGGCAGAAACTCGCCTGCGCCCTGGCAGCCCAAGGCCGTTTCACCTTGATCACCGGCGGCCCCGGCACTGGCAAGACGACCACGGTCGTGCGTTTGCTGGCATTGCTGCAGGAGGCCGCGATGGCGGCAGGCGCACCGCTGCGCCTGAGCCTGGCGGCCCCGACCGGCAAGGCGGCGGCGCGCCTCACCGAGTCCATCGGCGGGCAGGTGGCATCACTGCCTGTGTCGGACGCGGTACGTGAGCAGATTCCCAGCACCGTCACCACGCTGCATCGCCTGCTGGGCAGTCGCCCGGACAGTCGCCACTTCCGTCATGACGCCGGCAACCCGCTGCCGCTGGATGTGCTGGTGGTGGACGAGGCCTCGATGATCGACCTGGAAATGATGGCCAATCTGCTGGATGCACTGCCGGCCCATGCACGGCTGATCCTGCTGGGCGACAAGGACCAGCTCGCCTCGGTGGAGGCAGGCGCCGTGCTTGGGGATCTCTGCCGGGAGGCGGAGGCAGGTGGATACAGCGCCAGTACACGCGCCTGGCTGGAGGCCCAGACCGGCGAGCGGGTGGAAGACCCAGCGCTGGTGCCAGGCGAGCAGGCGCTGGCTCAACACATCGTCATGCTGCGTCACTCGCGGCGCTTCGGCAGCGGTTCCGGCATCGGCCGCCTGGCCCGTGCGGTGAACGCCGGGGATGCCTCGACCGCCCGCAGCACCCTGGTGGCGGGCAGCGGCGACCTGCATGTACTGCGTCTGTCCGGCGAGCAGGACCGTGCCCTGGAGCGCCTGCTGCTGGATGGCCTGGCCAGCGGTGAACGCAAGCCGCAAGGCTACGCCCATTACCTGGAGGTGATGCGGCACGAACGCCCCGAGCCGGGCGCCGAGTCGGCCGCATGGGATACCTGGGCAGGCAAGGTGCTGAAAGCCTTCGACCAGTTCCAGCTGCTCTGCGCGGTTCGCAAGGGGCCGTGGGGCGTCGAGGGGCTGAACGAACGCATTGCCCAGGCGCTTCTGCGTCGTGGCTTGCTGGAACAGGATCATGGCTGGTACGAGGGACGCCCGGTGCTGGTGACCCGCAACGACTACAGCCTGGGACTGATGAACGGCGACATCGGCATCGCCCTGCGCCTGCCGGAACCCCCCGAGTTTCCCGGCGCCCCGCCGAGGCAGGTGCTGCGCGTGGTGTTCCCCCGCAACGATGGCAGCGGCGCACTGCGCCATATCCTGCCGAGTCGACTGGGAGCGGTGGAAACCGTGTTCGCCATGACCGTGCACAAATCCCAGGGCTCGGAGTTCGCCCACTGCGCGCTGATCCTGCCGGATACCCTCAACCCGGTACTGACCAAGGAGCTGGTCTACACCGGCATCACCCGCGCGCGGGACTGGTTCAGCCTGATCGAGAGCCGTGCCGGCATCTTCGAGCAGGCAGTACAACGCCGCGTTGAACGGCGCAGTGGATTGGGGGAATCGCTGCTGGGCACTGGCTTGAGATGAGTAACCAGACCGGACTGCCCTCAGCGCGCCTGTAGCATCGCCAGTCCGAAATGCGAGGCTGAAAGCTCGCGCAACTTGCGGCCGGCCGTTTCGGTCTCGCGAACGCGTTCCTCGTTTCCGGCGGCGATCTCCACCAACTGGCTGCGCGGCGCCGGAATACCCAGGAGGCGCGCGCCGCCAGGTCCACGGGCGGGCCCGTTACTTCAAGCTCTTGAGGTAGGCGATCAGGTCCTGGCGCTGCTGGGGGTTGGGTTGACCCGGGTACATCATCAGGTTGCCTGGCAGCAGGGTGGCCGGGCTGGTGAGCCACCTGTCCAGATTGGCGTCGTTCCACTCAAGGCCGGCAGCCTTGAGTGGCGCGGAGTAGCCGAACCTTGGCGCCTGGGCGCTGGTGCGGCCATATACGCCGTGGAGGCTCGGGCCCATGAGGTTCTTGCCGGCTTCGACGCTGTGGCAGAAGCCGCATTGGGCGGCGAACAGGGCCTGGCCCTTGGCGGCATCGCCTTGGGCGAAAGCCAGAGATGAGGCCAATGCCAGGCCGGTGACAAGGAGTCGTTCGTGGAACATGGAGTTTCCTGCACGTAAAAAGGCCTCGCCGGGCTGACTCGGCGAGGCCTTGCTGCTTTTAGAACCTGTTGGCGAGGTCAATGCCGGACTTGCCGGGCGCGAGAATGTTGTTCGGATCCAGGGCACGCTTGATGGCGTGTTCCACCTTGCGCTTGACGGTGCCGTAGCTCTGCGCCACGCGCTCCTGGAAGGCGGTATTGACGCGGTAGACGGCGTAGCCGTGTTTCTCGAACTCATCCAGCAGTTCGTGGAAGCAGGCATTGGCGCGCTGGGTTTCCTCAGGGTTGGTGCGGTCGTACAGCACGTCGATCACGTGGTGCATGTCGCGCCAGCCGACGATGAATTCGCCGACGTAGTCCAGGCCGTGCTTGTTGAGAATCTTCTTGGCCAGCGCCTGCTGCTTGTCGCATTCGCTGCCACGGGCCTGGCTGACCGGGGCGAACCACATGGAGCCGCCACCGCCGCGCCAGTTGTACAGGCCGAACTCCTGCAGGTTGGGCACGCCGGACATCAGCTGGGAACGGTACTTGAAGGGCTGGGTTTCGCCGGCTTCTTCCTGGGTGACGATCTTGCCCTTGCCCAGTTTGGCCAGGGCGCCGGTGACGATCTTCCAGTTCACGTCCACCTGTTCCTGGGTCCCGTAGAGGGCGGCGTAGACGTTCCAGGCCCCAAGGTTCTTGTCCTTCTGGATCTGCTTCAGGATGGCGTCCGGGGTGGCACCCGGCTCGGTGATGTAGTCCGAGCGGCGGGTGTTGCAGGTTGAGGCTTCCCAGAGCACGCCGGCGATCACCACGGAGTTGGGGATGACCTGGGCAATACGCAGTGGGCGGATGAACTCGACGATCTCACTGATATCGGACTCGTTCTCGAACTTGATCTCGAAGGGCTTGAACACCGGCGGCTTGGGCATGAGCCAGAAGCCCATCTTGGTGCAGATACCGTAGTTGGCCTGGGTAAACATGCCGTCCAGGGTCGGGCCGTAGCCCCACTTGAATACCTGCCAGGCGTTGTCGCCCTTCACGCCGCCCATGCCGGTGCGGTAGACGTCGCCGTTGGCCAGAACCACCTCCATGCCGCACTGCATGAGGAAGTGCTCGCCGTAGGGGGTGTAGCCCACACCGCGATCCATGGTGTTGCCCAGCGGGCCGGCGATGGCGGACGGCGCCGAAAACGACAGCATCAGTGGGAGGTTGTTTTCCTGGATGTAGTCGTACAGCTGCTGGTAGGTCACTCCCGGCTCCACCAGGGCGGTGCACAGCTCGGGATCGACGTGGATGATCTTGTTCATCTTCTTCAGGTCAAGGATCACCTGACCGCGCTGGCCGGGGGCCGCCGAGCCGTAACCGAAGTTGCGGCCGGTGGAGATGGTCCAGACCGGAATGCCGTGTTCGTTGCAGATCCGCACGACACCCTGCACCTGTTCCACGGTGGTGGCAGTGACGGCGGCGGAGGGCGCGTGTTCGGCATTGTCCACGGCCATCATGATCTTGTTGTAAGGGATCAGTTGTTCGTCCTTGACCAGGACGTTGTCCTCGCCCAGCAGCTTGCGGAATTTGGCCAGGGCTTGCTGGAAGTTGGCGTCATTCACGCCACGGGGAAGCAGGGTTTTCTGGGTTTGCTCGGTCATTTGTCAGCTCCTTCAAGCCACGATCGAGAACGAAACGAATTGGCCGGCGAGCGCCGGCTGATGGCTGGCGATACGCGGGGCCGCGCTGCTGTCGGCGCCACCCAGGCCGGCCAGGCTGTAGCCGAGGCTGGCCGCCCATTGCGCGGAACCGCCGCTGCGCGCGGCGCCGGTCAGCTTCAGGGGCTGGCCGCCCAGGGGATGCTCTTCGCTCAGGCTGAAACCGCCGCCGCAGGCGTGCAGCTGCTGGCCCAGGTGCAGGGCGCAGCCTTGGGCGCTGTCGGCGCTGAGCAGGTGGTGGCGGGTGGCTCCGGCGATTGCGCTGTGCTGGCCGAGCCACTGCACGCGTGCGCCGTTGCTGCGGGCGAGGTCGAGGATCAGTGCCGCGCTGGCGTCATCCACCAGGCCGATGATGCGTTGCGGCTGGCCACTGCGCAGGCGCTTTTCAAGACCCAGGATGAACTCCAGGCCGAGGTCGGCGCGCTGCACTTCGGCATTACCGGCGGCCGGACTGGAGCCTACCCCTGCGAGGAAGGCCTTGCCGGCCACCCCGTCATCCACCAGTACCAGGGTGGGCATTGGCCCGGCCTGGCTACCCAGCATGGCTTTGGTCATCGCCAGGCTGGAGCCGCTCATGGCGATGCCGGTCAAACCACCCAGGGCCATGCCCTTGAGCAGGGTACGACGTTCGATGTTCATCGCCGGCACCTCAGGGCTTGGCCGCGGGAGCGGGCGACTTGGAGATGTACTCGCCGACCTGCTGCAGGGCCTTGTCATCGATGAACGAGGCCGGGAAGGCCGGCATGGCGCGGAATCCGTTGCGCACCACGGCGGAAATGTACTGCGGCGGCAGCTGGCGGCCAGTGATCACCGGACCCACCTGGTGTTCGTGGCAGTGGCCGCAGACCTTCTGGTAGACGTTCTCGCCACTTTTCCAGACCCCGTCGCCATCGGCGAAGGCCTGGCCGGCGAGCAGGGCGAAGGGCAGTGCAAGGCTGGCCAGCAATGGCCGTTTCACAGCTTGGCTGTTGAGGAGTGAGGACATTTCGTACTCCGTTTTTTATTGGTGGGGTGCGGTTTGATGGAGCGGCTGAATCAGAACGGATAGGGCCGCGGGCTGTGTTGCAGGGTGATCCAGTGGTCGGTGGTGAACTCCTCGATGGCCCAGTCGCCGTTGAATCGGCCGAGGCCGGAGTTCTTCTCGCCACCGAAGGGGGCGTTGGGTTCGTCGTTGACCGGGATGTCGTTCACGTGGGTCATGCCGGCGTGGATGCGCTGGGCGAACTGCACGCCGCGCTCCAGGCTGCCGGTGAACACCGCGCTGGACAGGCCGTATTCGCTGCGGTTGGCCAGCTCCAGGGCGTGTTCGGCATCGCGGGCGGACTGGATGCCCACCAGTGGGCCGAAGATTTCCTCGCGGGCGATCTCCATGTCGGCGGTGACGTTGCCGAACACATGGGGCGGCATGACATTGCCCTGGGGCTCGCCGCCCACCAGCAGGGTGGCGCCTTCGGCCTTGGCGGTGGCGATCTTTGCTTTCAGGCCGGCCAGCTGCCTGGCGTTGATCACCGGACCGACCACGGTCTCGGGCTTGCTCGGGTCGCCGTAGGGCAGGGCCTTGACCCGCTCGACGAAGCGCTGGGTGAAGGCATCCACGAGGGATTCTTCGACGATGATGCGGTTGACCGCCATGCAGATCTGGCCCTGGTGCAGGAACTTGCCCACCACGGCAGCGTTGACTGCCTGTTCCAGGTCGGCGTCGGCCAGGACCACGAAGGGACTGTTGCCGCCCAGCTCCAGCGCGACGTGCTTGAGGTGCTCGCCGCCGCTGGCGATGCGGCCGATGTTGCGGCCGACCTGGGTCGAGCCGGTGAAGGAAATGAACGCCGGCACCGGGTGCTCGACGAAGGCGTCGCCGATTTCCGCGCCCGAGCCCACCACCACGCTGAGCACGCCAGCCGGCAGGCCGGCTTCCTCGAAGATGCGCGCCAGCAGCAGGCCGCCGGTGACCGGGGTATCGCTGGCTGGCTTGACCACCACGGCGTTGCCCAGGGCCAGGGCCGGAGCCAGGGAGCGGGCGGTGAGGTGCAGGGGGAAGTTCCACGGACTGATGACGCCGATCACGCCCAGGGGGGCTCGATACACGCGGCTTTCCTTGCCGGGGATGTTGGAGGCGACGATGCGCCCGTGCACGCGGTTCGGCAGGCTGGCCGACTCCAGGGTGATGGCGCGGGCGGCGCCCCATTCGATTTGTGCCTTGATGCGAGTGCTGCCGGACTCGCGGATGATCCACTCGATGATCTCCTCGCGGCGCTCATCGAAGACCTTCACCGCTTCCAGCAGAATGCGGGCGCGCTCGGCCGGTGCCTTGGCCGCCCACGCGCCCTGGCTTTCGCGGGCTTTGCGATAGGCCGCGTCGAGGTCCTCGCGGCTGGCCAGAGCGATGCGCAACAGGAGCTCGTCGTTGTAGGGGTTGAAGACTTCCAGCGGGCGACCGGTACTGCCGGCGCGCCATTGACCGGCGAGGGGCTGCAGCTCGAGGTTCTGGTAGGCAGGGCGGGTGGTGTCCATGGGGGCTCTCTTGTTTGAGCGGAAGGCTGCCGGTGGCGGCGATCCGATGGTCGTATGGGGCGTTGCGACACCTCAGGCGTGACGCGCGGGCGCCTGGCCTGTGGCGGTACGGTCGGGGATCAACAACGAAGTCGTGATGCGGGCGGGCGAGGGGGATTGCTTGGCGATGGGAAGCAGTTCATGGGGCCGTTACCTGCATTGTTGTTGTCTTGGGTGCACGCAACAGGTCCTTAACAACTACCGTGCCATTTCTTTTGCTTTGAGTTTTTTCCTTTTTAAACAATAAGTTATGACGATCAGCCGGAAGGCGGCCGAGTGCGTCGAGGCGGTTGCGAGACGGTGGGTGCGGAAATTTCTGCAGAGAAGTCTCCGGGGCGCTGAAAACTTCCCAAGGCAGTTCGCGGGAGACTGTGCGGTTATCGAGTAACGGCAAGCGCTGGCGCCGGAAGGTCAATTGACCGGCCATTCCGCGTTGGCATACTGAACGGGTCTTTCCTGCCTCCCGCCCTAGACCCATGACTCGCAAATCCTCGAGCAATCCCGGCCGCGCCATGGGGGATGAATTCCTCAAGCAGTTGCTCAGCCAGCAGAAACGCCTGATCGTCGACCATGCCAACCAGTTCGGCAGCAGCGGGCTGCCTTCGGCCGAGCAACTGGCGGAGACCGTCGCCTTCGCACCCCAGGACGGCAATATCTGGCTCTGCGGACAGCGCATGATGCTGCTGCAAGGGGCCGCCTTCGGCGCCATACGCCGTGAGCTGGTGGAGGCTCTCGGCCTCGACAAGGCGCGTGGCCTTCTGACCCGCATCGGCTGGCAGGCCGGGGCGCGGGATGCCGCCCAGGTCAGCGCGCAGTGGCCCGAGGGTGACCACGCCAGCCTCTACAGCGCTGGCCCGCGCCTGCACATGCTGGAGGGCATGGTGAACGTGGAGGTGGTGCGCTTCGACATCGACTCCAGCGTCGGTCATTTCTATTCCGAGTTCTTCTGGCACAACTCACTGGAGGCCGACGAGCACATCGCCAGCTACGGGCTGGGCAGCGAGCCGGCATGCTGGATGGAGGTGGGCTACGCCAGCGGGTACGCCTCGTCCCTGCTGGGACGTCTGGTGGTGTTCCGCGAACAGGAGTGCCGCTGCATGGGGCACTCGGCCTGTCGTATCGTCGGCAAGCCGGCGGAGCAGTGGGACGATATCGATACGGACCTGGCCCACCTGGATGCCAGCGATTTCCTCAGCCGCAGCACCTACGGTTCGGCCGGCGAGACGGAAATGGCCGAGCTGGAGGAACCGTCCGAGGACCAGGCCATGGTGGGCATCTCCGCTGCCTTCGTCGCTGCCAGCCAGCAGCTGTATCGCGTGGCGCCGACCCAGGCCACGGTGCTGCTGACCGGTGAATCCGGGGTGGGCAAGGAGCTTTTCGCGCGCACCCTGCACCAGGCCAGTCCGCGCCGCCACACACCGCTGGTGGCGCTCAATTGCGCGGCGCTGCCGGAAACCCTGCTGGAGGCGGAGCTGTTCGGTGTGGAGCGCGGCGCCTTCACCGGCGCCGACCGCTCCCGTCCGGGGCGCTTCGAACGGGCCAAGGGCGGCACCCTGTTCCTCGACGAGATCGCCACCTTGAGCCTCAGCGCCCAAAGCAAGATCCTGCGGGTGCTGCAGGAGGGCGAGATCGAGCGGGTGGGCGGCACCACGGCGATCCCGGTGGACGTGCGGGTGATCGCCGCCACGAATCTGGATCTGCGGCGCGAGGTCGAGGCCGGGCGCTTCCGGGAGGACCTGCTGTATCGGCTGAATGTGTTCCCCATCCACCTGCCGCCCCTGCGCGAGCGGCGCGAGGACATCCCGCTGCTGATGAGCTACTTCTTGCGCAAGTTCAGTGCTCGCCATGGGCTCAAGCCCCTGGGCTTCAGTACACGGCTGGTCAACGCCCTGCTTACCTACCGCTTCCCCGGCAATATCCGTGAGCTGCAGAACCTGATCGAGCGTGGCGTGATCGCCGCCGGACATGGCGAGCTCATGGACCTGGTGCACCTGGCGGAGGCGGGTGAGCCGCTGCGCTCCAGTGGCATCGGCCTGACCGCTGAGGGCCGTCTGGATGCCGTTGGTGGTGAGCCGCAGGCGCGGGCCGAGGTGGCTGTCGCGGATCAGGCGTCGGTCGAACCGGAGTTGGCCGACCTGCAGGCCTTCCTCAGTGGCCGCGAGCGGGTGCTCGGGACTTCGTTGAAGGAGATCGAGCAGCGCCTGGTACACCTGGCGCTGGAGCGCACCGGCGGCAACCTCACCGCGGCGGCGCAGATGCTGGGCATGAGCCGTGCCCAGATCAGTTACCGGCTCAAGGGGGAGTGATCCCCCCTGATCGGTCACGGATGGCTCAGAGGGGCATGGTGAACTTCACCCAGTAGGTCTGGCCCTCGGCGCGATTGCGCACGCCGCTTTCGTCCTGCCACTTGGCACTGATGAACCAGCCATTGCCGCTGTACTGCACGGCCGGGCCGATGGAGAAGCTGCGGCCACGGTTGCCGTCATTGGCGTCCACCAGTGCGGCCGAGGCGCAGTTCGAGGCACTGCACTTGTCGTCGCTGATCTGCTGGTAGGCGTGGCCGCCCACGCCCACGACCCAGCCGTTGCCCAGGCCCCAGCCCAGGGTGTAGTCGGCATGCAGTTCGCGGCCGGACTGGTAGTGGGTGTCGTGGTTCTCGAAGTTGTAGTCGTGCATCAGGCGCACATCGGCGTTGAAGCCGTTGGGGTCGGTGTAGGTCATCGCGTACACCGCCTGCACGGTGTAGTAGTTGTTGCCGAGGTTGATCAGGTCGTCCTTGTCGTAGCTGCCGGTGGGGGCCACGAAGTCGACGCCGACGGCGGTGTGGAACTTGTCGCTGTGGTGGAAGCCGACAACCGGGCCGAAGTGGGCGTCGCCGATGCCGCGCTTGTGGTCGTGCGGGCCGTTCTTGACGTTCAGGCGGATGTCGTTGAGCGGCAGCAGGGCGTGGAAGCCGAGGTTGCCGCCGAGCACCTGCTGTTCGGTGACCCAGATGAAACGCGGCACGATGGTGGTGACCCGCAGGTCGATGTCGGCGGCTTTGTCGCCTGCGTTGTCGCGCAGGGAGTCGGCCAGGTAGTTGCCCACGAACACCTGACCGTAGGTGCCGGGCGGCGGCAGGATACCCATGCCGTAGATCTCGATACCCATTGGCCAGGACGACAGGCCGCCTTCGGTGGCTTGCGCCAGTTGGCTGGTGCCGGCGAGCAGCAGGCTGGTGGTGCAGGCAATGACAGGGGTGCTGAAGGATTTCTTGTTCATGTAAGGCAGCCTTGTTGTTATTGGGTGAGAGCAAGGCTGGTGTCTTGCTCGGAGAGTGCCCTAAACAATTAGCGTGCCAGTCACTAAATTCTGTTTTTTGCCGAAGATGGCTTCCTGTTTGCGTTTTTTCGCAATGGATTGGCCTGGTGGCCCGTGGCGCGGCGACAGGCTGTTAAGAAAATTCCGCGCCCTGGAGAATTCTCGACGCCGGTCCTAGGTGTCGCCGCCGCCACGGCGAAAGGCATTGGGCGACTGGCCGTTGAGGCGGCGGAAGAAACGCGAGAAGTAGGTGGGGTCGGTGAAGCCCAGGCTGTCGGACACCTGGGCAATGGTCATGTTGGTGTAAATGAGGTTTCGCCGGGCCTCCAGCAACAGGCGCTGGTGGATGATCTGCAGCGCGCTCTGGCCGGCCAGCTGGCGACACAGGTTGTTCAGGTGGACACTGGACAGGCTCAGCCGGTGGGCGAAGGCCTCCACCGTCAGGTGTTCGCGATAGTGCTGCTCCACCAGCTTGATGAAGCGCCCCAGCAGCTGCCGGTTGCGTTCGTCGCGCCCGCTGGGGGGCGTGATCTGCTGGCTGCGCCGGCTGATCCAGACCATGAGCACGTTGACCAGGGAGTTGAGCACTAGCTCGCGGGACGGCGCGCTGCCTTCGTATTCCTTGAGCAGGGCGGCGAACAGGGTGTTGATGTAGGTGCGGTCGGCCCCCACCGGGTAGCAGCCCGAGGAGGCCAGCACCGCCAGAGGCGCACCGAGTTGCGCCTCCAGCAGCTCCACCAGGGGCGCCCCCAGGGTCAGCACATGGCCCTCGATATTCTCGGAAAACTGGAAGCCATGGACGCAGAGCGGCGGGGTGACCTGGATCGACGGCTCGAGGATGTCGCTGCGCCGGCCTTCCACCTCCACCACTGCCTGGCCGCGCTGGACGTAGAGCAGCTGGAACAGGTCGGCGTGGCGGTGCGGCTTGATCTCCCAGTGGTGCAGGCTGCTGCGTTTTGGAATGGATTCGCAGTGCAGCAGATCGGGCGTCGGCCAGGCCTGGTTCTCGCCATAGAGCTTGAATACGGGAACGCCTGGGATGCTGGTTTTCATGAGCTGGCCTGGGAGCTGTGGTGCTGTTCGGAGCTGGTCGATAATCGGACGGTGTTTTCAAAAGTGCAAGTTATAGCGAGATTCTGACCTTCTTTTTCGATTTCTGTCAGCAAAAATGCAGGTGAGCATAAACCCACGTGTTTCAGGTTCCTGTCTGCTCCGTTGGCCTGAAGCCCTTTTTGCGAGACAACAACAATGAAAACTCAGGTTGCCATCATCGGTGCCGGCCCCTCCGGATTACTGCTCGGCCAACTGCTGCACAAGGCCGGTATCGACAACATCATCGTCGAGCGCCAGACCCCTGATTACGTGCTCGGCCGCATCCGTGCCGGGGTGCTGGAGCAGGGCACAGTCGACATGCTCCGCGAGGCCGGCGTGAGCGATCGGATGGACGCGGAAGGCCTGGTGCATGAAGGCGTTGAGCTGGTGTTCGATGGCAAGCGCGTGCCCATCCACCTGACCGAACTCACCGGCGGCAAGAGCGTGGTGGTGTACGGCCAAACCGAGGTGACCCGCGATCTGATGGACGCCCGCGCCGCCAGCGGCGCACCGATCATCTACTCGGCCAGCAATGTCGCGCTGCACGAACTCAAGGGCGAACGCCCCTATGTCACCTTCGAGAAGGATGGCCAGTTGCAGCGCATCGACTGCGACTACATCGCCGGTTGCGACGGTTTCCATGGTGTTTCCCGCAAGACCATCCCGGCCGGTGTGCTGACCGAATACGAACGGGTCTATCCGTTCGGCTGGCTGGGCCTGCTGTCCGACACCCCGCCGGTGAACGAAGAGCTGATCTACGCCCACCACGAGCGCGGCTTCTCGCTGTGCAGCCAGCGTTCCCTGACTCGCAGCCGCTACTACCTGCAGGTGCCGCTGACCGACAAGGTGGAAGATTGGCCCGATGAGCGTTTCTGGAACGAGCTGAAGGCGCGTCTGCCCGAGGAAGTGGCTGAGCGCCTGGTGACTGGCCCGTCCCTGGAGAAGAGCATCGCGCCGCTGCGCAGCTTCGTGGTGGAGCCGATGCAGTATGGCCATCTGTTCCTGGTCGGCGACGCCGCCCACATCGTGCCGCCTACCGGCGCCAAGGGCCTGAACCTGGCCGCCTCGGATGTGTGCTACCTGTACCGCATTCTGGTGAAGGTCTACGCCGAGGGCCGTACCGACCTGCTGGAGAAGTATTCCGAGCTGGCCTTGCGCCGAGTGTGGAAGGGCGAGCGTTTCAGCTGGTTCATGACCAACCTGCTGCACGACTTCGACGGTCACAAGGATGCCTGGGACCACAAGATGCAGGAGGCCGATCGCGAGTACTTCCTGAACTCCCATGCCGGCCTGGTGAACATCGCCGAGAACTACGTCGGCCTGCCCTACGAAGAGATCTGCTGATACTGACGGCCCCACCGCCGCGGCGGGGCCGATTCCAACCTGGAGGCATGCCCATGGGAATCTTCGATTGGAAGCACTGGCTGGTGCTGTTGCTGGTGCTGTTGCTGGTGGTGCTGGTGTTGTTCGGCGGCAAGCGGCTGAAGAGCCTGGGGGCCGACTTGGGCGAGTCGATCCGCGCCCTTCGCCGCTCCTTGGCGACCGAGGACAAGGGCGAGCCCCATCCCGCCGAGGTTGAGAGTGCCGCGCGTATCGCACAACAGAATCCGTCCCAGCCCCGGCCCTGAGTGCCCGTGTTGCCTTTGCCGGTGGCCTTCACTTCTTTGACACATCAAGGCAGAAACGAAAAAGCCCCCGAAATTCGCTAGGAAAATCAGGGGCTTAATCTTGGGTTTTGGTGGAGCCGGGGGGATTTGAACCCCCGTCCGCCAGCTCTCCGCTTTCGGGACTACATGCTTAGCCAAGTCTACTGAGTTAGCTCTTTGCGGCCCGACTGGCAGGGTGCTCAGAGCGAGCTGTATAAGTTTTAGCCGTTACGTCTACAGCGAACTTGGCGGCGATCCTGTTCTATCTGACAGTCATTTCGGGTTTACAGGCATCCCCTTATGACTGCTGGCAGCCGAAGCCGCCAGAAGGGTTAGGCCGCGAGGGCCGCCCCGTAGTTGTCGTCGTTGGCAACTAATAGTTTGCAGCAGCTAATTTACGAGGTCTGCTACCAGCTCGGCATGCCCCTAGAGTTTTGTTACCGGCGTCGAATCCTAATCGGCCCCAAGAACTGCAGGGTGTACAACGGAGCGGATTCTACGGCAAAAAGGGGTGCAGCGTCGACCGCGCTTTTAACCTAATGTCATGGGTGCTTGCTATATGATTGCAGGCTATTGTCAGGAAGACCTTTGAGCCGAGACGTCGCCATGCCGCGTTCTGCCCGAACCCCCCTCCGCCAGTGGATCTGGCGTGCCTTCGTACAGAGTGCCCTGATCCCGCTGATTCTGGTCGAATCGGTGTTGATCACGGCTTATCTGTTGACCAACAGCGCGATTCGCGATGCCCAGGTGGACTACCTGCAGCAGAGCGCGCTGGAGGACCTGAGCAGCGCGGTGCTGCGTGAGGGCAAGGTGATCGACATGCGCCTGCAGGGCATCGAGGTGCCCACGCGGCTTTTCCGCGATGCGGTGGGCCGGTCGCTGCATGATCGCAACTTCACTCCGGATGACCTGGAGCGGCAGCGCCATGTGCTGAGTTCCGATGGCGTCTTCTACACCCGCTCCGACGACGGCCGTGCCGCTTCTTTCTATGCCAGCAGCACGCCGGTGGAGAAGCAGGACCACGAGAAGGCGCTGCGCCTGTCCCAGGTGGATCCGCTGATGCGTTCGATTCGCGAGTCCAACCCGCTGGTGGCGGCGGTCTACTTCAACAGTTGGGACAGCTACAACCGCATCTATCCCTTCTTCATGACGCCCGAGCAGTATCCCCATGACATGGTGATACCCAACTACAACTTCTATTACCTCGCCGACGCCAAGCACAATCCGCAGCGCAAGACGGTCTGGACCGATGTTTACCTCGACCCGGCCGGCCTCGGCTGGATGATGTCGGCGATCACCCCTGTCTACCGGGGCGATTTCCTCGAAGGGGTGGTGGGGCTGGATATCACCGTGGGGCAGATGCTTGGCGAAATCGGCAGCCTGAAGGTGCCGTGGCAGGGGTACGCGATGCTGGTGAGCCGCGATCACAGCATCATGGCGCTGCCGGAAGCGGGCGAGCGCGATTTCGGCCTGCGCGAGCTGACCCGTTTCTCCTATGACGAGGCGGTGCGTCGCGAGGTGCTCAAGCCCGAGGACTTCAACCTGGCCCGCCACCGCGAGATGCAGCCGCTGCTGGAGGCCATGGCCGCCGGCAAGGGCAATGTGCAGGAAGTGGAGCTGGGCGGACGCAAGCAGCTGGTGGCCTGGGCCGAGATTCCGCAAACCGGCTGGCGGCTGATGATGGTGGTGGATGAGGCCAACATCTTCAAGGAAACCAACCGCCTCGCCGAGCGCTACCAGCAGATCGGCTATCTGCTGATCGCTGGGCTCGGCTTCTTCTATGCGCTGTTCTTCGCCTGGATGTGGTCGCGTTCGCGGCGCCTGAGTGGCGAGCTGGCCACGCCCATGGCAGCGATCATGGGAATGATGAAACGCATCGGCCAGGGCGACTTCCGTCCGCCGGCGCCGAGCAGCCGTATTGCTGAACTGCAGGCGTTGGCTGAAGCCGTACAGCTCAGCGGCGCGCAATTGCAGGCCAGCGAGGAGGAGCGGCTGGAGGCCAGGCGCAACCTCGACCTGGTACTGGAAAGCACCACGGAAAGCCTCTGGGAAGTGGATGCCATTTCCCTCTCGATGAAGATGAGCGGGCGCTTCGTCAAACGCTTCGGGCTGCGCAGCGACAACATCACCTTCACCGAATTCAACGAGCGTGTGCACCCCGATGATGTGGAGCGGGTGCGTCGCCTGCGGATGCTGTTCTCGGTCAGCGAGCAGGACAACTTCGACGCCGAGTACCGTTTTGCCGATGTGGAGGGGCGTTACTCCTGGCTGCTCAGCCGGGGCAAGGTGCTGGAGCGCGACTCCGATGGCCGCGCGTTGCGGGTGGCCGGTACCCATGTGGATATCACTCGCCTCAAGCAGGTGGAGGAAGAGCTGCGCGTTGCCAGCCGCGAGGCCCAGGCGGCGAGCCAGGCCAAGAGCCGCTTCCTGTCCAGCATGAGTCACGAGTTGCGCACCCCGCTCAATGCGATCAACGGCTTCGCCCAGCTCATCGCACTTGAGGCGGAAGGCCAGGACGACCGCAAGGTGGAAGGCGATTACGCACAGGAGATCGTCAACGCCAGCCGTCACCTCACCTCGCTGGTGGACGACATCCTCGACCTGTCGAGCATTGAGAACCGCCGCCAGAAGCTGCAGCTCAAGCCTGTGGATATTGGCCCGCTGCTGGCCAGTTGCGGCGAGCTGATCCAGCCCGAACTCCAGGCGCGCCGCCTGCAGTTGCAATTGATGGCGCCGCCTGTGCCATCGCTGTATGTGATGGCCGATGCCCGCCGCCTGCGCCAGGTGGTGCTGAACCTGCTCTCCAACGCGGTGAAGTACAACAGCCCGCAAGGCATGGTGAGCATGGGCTACGAGGTTCGCCCGGCGGCCGTGCGCCTCTGGGTGGCCGACAGTGGGCCGGGCCTTAGCCAGGAGCAGCAGGCCATGCTGTTCCAGCCTTTCCAGCGCCTTGGCCGGGAGAACTCCACCATTCCGGGCACCGGCATCGGCCTGGTGCTGTGCCGCGAACTGGCGGAGTTGATGGGCGGAGAAATGGGCTTCAGCAGCGCGCCGGATATCGGCAGCCGTTTCTGGATCGACCTGCCCAGCGTCGCCGCGCAGGATGAGTTCGAGTCCCCGGCGCCGGCCAGGCCCGAGGAGGAAGAGCGTCAAGTGCAGCCGAAGGTGCTCTGTGTGGAAGACCATCCGGCCTGCCTCAAGGTGCTGCAGGAAGGTCTGAGGGACATGGCGGAGGTACGTGGCGCAGGATCGGTGGGCAAGGCGCTGGCGCTGCTGGCGGATATCACCCCGTCCCTGCTGTTGCTGGACCTGGACCTGCCCGACGGCGATGGCCTGGATGTGCTCGACTTCGTGCGCTCCAGCCCGCGCCTGGCGATGACGCCTGTGCTGGTGGTGAGCGCGGCGGTGGATGAAAAACTCCTGGCCGAAGCGCGCCGTCGTGGCGCTGACGCTTGCCTGAGCAAACCGGTAGACCTGAAGCAGGTGCGCCGGATGGCGCTGTCGTTGCTGGGCCAGGAGGCCTGAGGAACAGGATCCAGCGCGCGCTGGATCCTGGGTCTTTCCTATTCGCTGGCCTGCAAGAGGTTCAGCGCTTCAGCCAGCACTTTCTCTGACTCGGCATGATCGCCGGATTTATGCAGCTCTTCGCCTTCGGCACGGAGCTTTTTCACCTGTTCGAGCACGGCGGGGTCGGCAGGGGGATCGGTCTTCAGGATCTGGTCGATCTTCGCCATGTCCGCTGGGCAGTGTGACGCGAGAACAGGCGCACTGAGCAGGGCGGCGGCAAGCAGTACGGCGATACGGCGCATGTCGGACCTCCTTTTCGGGTTAACTGCTGAGCAGTATAGGAAAGCTCCGGGCGGGTGCCGGGACCAGCCTGGGTACTGCTGCAAACCGTCGGTGCGCACGGCGCACCTTACCCGCTAAGAGGACGATCAGCCGGACTCGCCGGCACCGCCTTCGGAGCCGGGTTGCTGCAGGCGTTGCAGGGCCAGGGTGGTGGCATTGATGCAGGCTTCGGTGTCACCCAATTGCTGGGCCCGTTCTGCCTTCATGCGCAGTTCCTGGACTTGCTGGCGTAGCGGCTCGCCAATGGCGGTATTGGTTGCCATGGCGTCGTCGAGTTTCTGCAGGTTGACGCTGCACAGATCACCCGCGGCGAACGCGGGCGAGGCGAGCAGGGCAGCGGTCATCAACAGGACAGTGCGTTTCATGGGAAGTCTCCTCTCGGTTTCTTCGGCGCTGAGGCCTGTGTGTTCGAGACGGATAAGCCCTGGGTGTACCCCGGGGCTTATGGGGTGGACTGCCCTGTTTCCGCTGGGGTTCAGGTTTTTTGCGTCAGTGGCGGGGGTATTTGTAGGAGCGAGCTTGCTCGCGAAAGATCGAGCTCGGACTTCGCGAGCAAGCTCGCTCCTACAGGTTTCTACAGCCCGGGGCGCGGGCGGGTGACGCGATCCACCAGATAGACCAGCCCGTGGTAGTCGATACCGCCGTGCTGGGACAGGCCGATCTCGCAGGTGCGGCTGGTGGAAACGCCTTCGTCACAGATCTGCACCGCATCCTTCAGCGAGCGCAGGGAGTGGGCGTTCAGTTCCGGGGTGGTGAAGCCTTTGTCTCCGGCGAAACCACAGCAGTGGATGCCTTCCGGCACCACCACTTCCCGTGTGCAGCGCTTGACGATGTCGATCAGCCCCTGCGCTTCGCCCAGGTGCTGGGTGCTGCAGGTGACGTGGATGGCCACCGGCTTGTCCTGCGGGGTGAACTCCAGGCGGTCCAGCAGGTGGCTGCGGATGAAACGCACCGGGTCGAACAGTTGCAGCCGCGAATCCAGGCCGTCCTGGACCAGCCGCAGCGTGCAGGGGCTCGTGTCGCAGTAGACGGGGTCGAGGCCGCCACGGCTGGCGGCGAGCAGGGCGTCGACCAGTTCGCGGCGCTTGGTTTCCGCCTGCTCTGGGTAGCCCTTGGAAGCAAAGGGCTGACCGCAACAGAGGCTGTCGAGGTGTTCGGGGAACACCACCTGATAGCCGGCCTTTTCCAGCAGCATGCGGGTCTTATCGATCAGCGGCACCTGCTCATTATCGCCGGCGGACGGCCCCATGGCGCGGGACACGCAGGCGGCCAGGTAGACCACGCGCGGCCGGTTGTCGGCAGTCGGCGGGGTGAAGTGGATGGGCGCCGCGGCCTGGGGCAGGGCGGGTGACCATTGCGGCAGGCGATTGCCGGACAGCTGGCGCAGGACACTGGAGGACTTTGCCAGCAACGGCGCACCCAGCACCCGGCGCGCGCCGTCGGCGACCCGCAGGGTCAGGCGCGTGCCCTTCAGGGCGAGGGCGAAGTGCCCGGCCAGCCAATCGGCGCTGCCGGCGTGGTGGGCGTCGTTCGCGCGCAGTTTGCGCACCAGGTCGCCGGTGTTGATACCCACCGGGCAGCGCTGGGCGCAGAGGCCGGTGGCGGCGCAGGTGTCGATGCCCTGGTACTGGTAAGCCTGTTCAAGCTCGGCGGTGTTGATGCCGGCACGCCGTTTGGCCTGGATATCACGCCAGATCACTATGCGTTGGCGGGGGCTCAGGGTCAGGCCCTTGGAGGGGCACACCGGTTCGCAGAAGCCGCACTCGATGCACTTGTCGACGATCTCGTCGGCGGCCGGCAGCGGCTTGAGGTTCTTCAGGTGGATGTCGCGGTCCTCGCTGAGGATCACGTCCGGGTTGAGGATGCCGCGCGGGTCCAGCAGGCGCTTGATCGTCCACATCAGCTGGTAGGCGTCGCTGCCCCATTCCAGCTCGACGAAGGGCGCCATGTTGCGCCCGGTGCCATGCTCGGCTTTTAGCGAGCCACCGAACTCCACCGCCACCAGTTGCGCCACGTCCTGCATGAAGGCTTCGTAGCGCGCCACCTGCTCGGGCTGTTCGAAGCCCTGGGTGAAGACGAAGTGCAGGTTGCCCTCCAAGGCGTGGCCGAAAATGATCGCCTCGTCGTAGCCGTGCTTGTCGAACAGCGCGAGCAGGCGATTGACCCCCTCGGCCAGTTGCTCGATGGGGAAGGTGACGTCTTCGATGATCACCGTGGTGCCGGTCTGGCGCACGGCGCCGACGGCGGGGAAGGTGTCCTTGCGGATTTTCCACAGCAGGTTGTAGACGGCCGGGTCTTCGCTGAAGTCGACTTTCTGCTCCAGCGGGAAGTGAGCGATGGACGCCATGATCTGCGCCAGTTGCTCGTGCAGCAGGCTCTGGCTGGCGGCGCGGGATTCGATCAGCAGGGCGCAGGCGTTGGCCGACAGGCTCTTGACCCATTCGGGCATGCCGGGCTTGGTTTCCACCGAGCGCAGGCTGCGGCGGTCCAGCAGCTCCACGGCCGACACCGGCTGGCTCTTCAGCAGGGTCACGGCCTTGCAGCAGCTTTCCACGTCGGGGAAGACGATCAGTGCACTGGCCTTGTGTGGGTGGTCGGGCACGGTGTCGTAGGTCACCGCGCTGATGAAGCCGAGGGTGCCTTCGGAACCCACCAGCAGGTGGCTGAGGATGTCCAGCGGGTCGTCGAAATCCACCAGGGCGTTCAGCGACAGGCCGGTGGTGTTCTTCAGCCGGTATTTGTGGCGGATCTTCGAGGCCAGCGTGGTATCGGCGCGGGTCTGCCGGCCCAGTTCGGCCAGCTCGGCCAGCAGTGGACCGTGGTTCTGGCGGAAGGCGGCGACGCTGGCGGCGTCCTCGGTGTCCAGCAGGGTGCCGTCGGCCAGCACCAGGCGCAGGCCGGCGAGGGTGTGGTAGCTGTTCTGCGCGGTGCCGCAGCACATGCCGCTGGCGTTGTTGGCGACGATGCCGCCGATCTTGCAGGCGTTGATGGACGCCGGGTCGGGGCCGATCTTGCGGCCGAAGGGGGCGAGCCAGGCATTGGCCTGGGCACCGATGACGCCGGGCTGCAGGCGAATCTGCTCGCCACCCTGGCGAATGTCGCGGCCGTTCCAGTTGTCACCCAGGACGAGCAGTACGGAGTCGCTGATGGCCTGGCCGGAAAGGCTGGTGCCAGCGGCGCGGAAGGTGACCGGAACCAGTTCGGCGTGGGCGGCCTTGAGCAGGGTGATGACTTCGGCCTCGCTCTCGACGCGGACCACCAGCTTGGGGATCAGCCGGTAGAAGCTGGCGTCGGTGCCGAAGGCCACGGTGGACAGCGGATCGTCGAAGCGCCGCTCGCGGGGAATGAGGCGCTCGACGGTGTTGAGAAAAGGAATCGGCAGGCTCATGCGGTGTCCCGTCTGTTGTCGCGGGCCGCGGGCGGCCCGCCGGAGTTGGGTGGCCGGTCAGCGGCCGAGTTCGCGTACCAGCGAATCGGCGCTGATTTCGCCGATGGATTTGGCGCCGGTCAGCACCATGGCCACACGCATTTCCTTTTCGATCAGGTCCAGCAGGTTGCTCACGCCCGCACCGCCTGCTGCGGCCAGAGCGTAGACGAAGGCGCGGCCGAGCATCACGGTGTCGGCGCCCAGGGCGAGCATGCGCACCACGTCCAGGCCGGTGCGGATGCCGGAGTCGGCGAGGATCTTCAGCTCGCCTTTCACCGCATCGGCAATGGCCGGCAGTGCGCGGGCGCTGGAGAGCACGCCGTCGAGCTGGCGGCCGCCGTGGTTGGAGACGACGATGCCGTCGGCGCCGAACTTCACCGCGTCCTTGGCGTCTTCCGGATCGAGGATGCCCTTGATCACCATCGGGCCTTCCCAGAAGTCGCGAATCCACTCCAGGTCCTTCCAGGAAATCGACGGGTCGAAGTTGGCGCCGAGCCAGCCGATGTAGTCCGCCAGGCCCGTGGGGTTGCCACGGTAGGTGGAGATGTTGCCGAGGTCATGGGGCTTGCCCAGTAGGCCCACATCCCAGGCCCATGACGGGTGGGTCATGGCTTGCAGCATGCGGCGCAGCGGTGCGTTGGGGCCGCTCATGCCGGAGTGGGCGTCACGATAGCGGGCGCCGGGCACCGGCATGTCGACGGTGAATACGAGGGTGGTCACGCCAGCGGCCTTGGCCCGCTCCAGGGCGTTCTTCATGAAGCCGCGGTCCTTCAGCACGTAGAGCTGGAACCACATGGGACGGTTGATGGCCGGTGCCACTTCTTCGATCGGGCAGACCGAAACGGTGGACAGGGTGAAGGGGACGCCCTTGGCCGCCGCCGCCTTGGCCGCCTGCACTTCGCCGCGGCGGGCGTACATGCCGGTCAGGCCCACCGGGGCCAGCGCCACCGGCATGGACAGGGTCTCGCCGAACAACCTGGTTTCCAGGCTCAGCTCGGACATGTTCCGCAGCACGCGCTGGCGCAGGGCGATGCTGGCCAGGTCTTCGACGTTACGGCGCAGCGTGTACTCGGCGTAGGCGCCGCCGTCGATGTAGTGGAACAGGAAGGGCGGGAGCTTGCGCTGGGCGGCGGCGCGGTAGTCGGTGGAGGCGGAGATGATCATGAATTCGATCCGATTCAGGGCTTCAGGGCAGTGAACAGGAACCGGGCTGCATCAGCATGCAGCCCGGAAGCGCCATTAGTGAACGAGCAAGCCGGTGAACACGTAGGCCTGGGCCAGGGTGATCAGGCCGACCATGGCGGCGAACATCAGGCTGTGCTTCAGGGTGAAGCGGAACAGGTCGGATTCCTTGCCGACCATGCCGGTGGCGGCGCAGGCCACGGCGATGGATTGCGGCGAGATCATCTTGCCGGTCACGCCACCGCTGGTGTTGGCCGCGACCAGCAGGGTGTCGTTGACCCCGATCTGGTGCGCGGTAGTGGCCTGCAGGGAGCCGAACAGGGCATTGGAGGAGGTATCCGACCCGGTCAGGAACACGCCCAGCCAGCCGAGGAACGGCGAGAAGAACGGGAAGGCTGCACCGGTGCCGGCCAGAACCAGCGCCAGGGTGGTGGACATGCCGGAGAAGTTGGTGACGAAGGCGAAGGCCAGCACCATGCCGATGGACAGAATCGGCCACTTCAGCTCGACGAAAGTTTCCTTCAAAGTGGTCAGACCATTTTTGATATCGATCTTCAGGACGATCATGGAGATCAGCGCGGAGAAGAAGATCGCGGTGCCGGTGGCCGAAATCGGGTCCAGCTTGTAGACGGCCGGAAGCGCGGTGGCGGTGGCAACGATGGGGGCGCCTTTCATCACCAGTTGGTCCAGGTGCGGGATGGCGAACAGGAAGACGAACTGCTCCAGCGCGCCGCCCGGGGCGAACATGGCCTTGAAGGGCTTCAGGGTCCAGATGGTCACCAGCACGGTCAGGATCAGGAAGGGCGACCAGGCCTTGAGGATTTCACCGAAGCTGTAGGGCGACGGGGTGGTGCTGCGCGGGCCGCCGAAGCCGCCCATCACTGCTGCGCCACCGGACACACCGACCACTTCGCGATCTTCGGCACGCTTGGGCTGCCAGACCTTCAGGAACAGGGTCAGGGAGATCAGGCTCACCAGGGCAGAGGTGATGTCGGGCAGTTCCGGGCCGATGAAGTTGGAGGTGAAGTACTGGGTGACGGCGAAGCTGGCACCAGCCACCAGGGCTGCCGGCCAGGTTTCCTTGATGCCGCGCCAGCCGTCCATCATGGCTACCAGCCAGAACGGCACGATGATCGACAGCAGCGGCAGTTGGCGGCCAGTCATGGCGCCGATCTTGAACGCGTCGATGCCGGTCACCTGGCCGGCGACGATGATCGGAATGCCCAGGGCGCCGAAGGCCACCGGCGCGGTGTTGGCGATCAGGCACAGGCCCGCGGCATAGAGCGGGTTGAAGCCCAGGCCTACGAGCAGGGCGGCGGTGATGGCCACCGGGGCGCCGAAGCCGGCAGCGCCTTCGAGGAATGCACCGAAGGAGAAGCCGATCAGCAGGACCTGCAGGCGCTGGTCATCGGTGATGGACAGCACGGAGCTGCGGATCACTTCGAACTGGCCGCTCTTGACCGTGAGTTTGTAGAGGAACACCGCCGCGACGATGATCCAGGCGATGGGCCAGAGGCCGTAGGCGAAGCCGTAACCGGCTGCGGCGAAAGCCATGTCTACCGGCATCTGGAAGGCAAGGATCGCAACCGCCAATGACAGGGCCAGGGTGATGGTGCCGGCGATGTAGCCCTTCATGCGGAACACCGCCAGGGCGAGGAAGAAGAACACGATCGGGATGAGTGCGACGAGCGCCGACAGCCAGAGGCTGCCAAGGGGGGTATAGAGCTGCTGCCAGGTTTGCATCGTGGGGTGGCTCCCTAATTGTTTTTGGAGTGCCTGTTAGCCGGATCGGGCGTGGACCGTTGCGCTCGTGGCGCAGCGGCAGGCGAAGACCGAGTCGGCGCTGCATGTCGGCTAAATTGGTAAGACCAATTTACAATCTCGACGGCTCAGAGTAAAAGCCGGACTATCCTTGTGTCAATTTGCCGCGTTGCGACTTTGGTAGGGCAGGGGATGGAATCCGTGCTTCTTGTGCATGGAGAGCCGGCTGGTTAGGCTGCCGCGTCACGCGCCGCAGGCGCCGTGTTTGAAGGCCGCCCGGTGTGGCGTGATAAGGGTGGGTAGAGCAATGGGATTCGGTCAGGTACGTCAGCGCCGTTTGTCGGACGATATCGTCAGTCACCTGGAGGCGATGATCCTCGAGGGCACCTTGAAGGCGGGTGAACGGCTCCCCGCGGAGCGCGTCCTGGCCGAGCAATTCGGTGTCTCGCGCCCCTCGCTGCGTGAGGCGATCCAGAAGCTGGTGGCCAAGGGGCTGCTGGTCAGCCGTCAGGGTGGTGGCAACTACGTGGCGGCCGAATTGGGTGCCACTTTCAGCGATCCCCTGCTGCAGCTGCTGGAAAGCAATCCCGATGCCCAGCGAGACCTCCTGGAGTTTCGCCATACGCTGGAAGGCTCCTGCGCCTTCTACGCGGCGCAACGCGCAACCCCCGTGGACCATGAGCGGCTGACTGAAGCCTACGAGAACCTGCAGGCCTGCTATGCATCGGACAGCAAGGCGACCCGGGCGGAGGAGGGCGCGGCGGATGCGCGCTTCCACCTGGCGATTGCCGAGGCCAGCCACAACGCGGTGCTGCTGCACACCATTCGCGGCCTGTTCGATCTGCTCAAGCACAACGTGGTGACCAACATCGGCGGGATGTATCTGCAGCGTGGGGAAACTCGCGAGATGCTGACCAGGCAGCACCGTGCACTCTACGAGGCGATCATCGAGCGGCGTGCGGAGGAGGCGCGGGAGATTTCCCATCAGCACATTCAGTACGTGCAGGAAGTGCTGGAAGAGGGCCAGTTGGAGGCCCAGCGGCTGGCGCGATCGCAGCGGCGTCAGGGGCTCTGAGGCGAACGTCTCGCGGAGCAGAGCTCGCTCCTGCCAGGTCGTGGCAGCTGCAGACAAAAACGCCGGGCATTGCCCGGCGTTTCTTTGGGTAGGGCTTATTCCTTGCCCTTGGTGCGCATGGCCCGCGCAATTTCACGGTCGGAATCGCGCTCCTTCTCCGTGGCGCGCTTGTCGAATTCCTTCTTGCCCTTGGCCAGGGCGATCTCGCACTTGATCAGGTGCTTCTTCCAGTAGATGGACAGCGCCACGCAGGCATAGCCCTTCTGCTGAACCGCCCCGAACAGCTTGCCCAGTTCGCGCTTGTGCAGGAGCAGTTTGCGGGTGCGCACCGGGTCCGCAATCACGTGGGTGCTCGCGGTCTTCAGTGGGGTGATGTGGCTGCCGAGCAGCCAGGCTTCGCCGTCCTTGAGTAGCACGTAGCTGTCCACCAGCTGTGCTTTTCCGGCGCGCAGACTCTTCACTTCCCAGCCGGCGAGAGCCAGCCCGGCTTCGAATTTCTGTTCGATGGAATAGTCGTGCAGCGCCTTCTTGTTGAGGGCGATGGTGCCTTCCGGATGTTTCTTTTGCTTAGCCATAGGCGGCGCATTATAGGGAGTCGCAGACGGCGCGGCTACGGCGGCGTAGGCTTGAGCGATATTGGCGAATCTCCGACAATGCGGCACTTTTTTGTCCAGTCCGGCTCGGCGCATTTTCGCGCGAGGCAGTCCGGATACTTGTTCGAGGCCAAGATGACCACGCATATCCAGCGCTCCGCCCTGCTGCCATTTCCTGCGCAGGCGCTTTACGACCTGGTCAACGATGTCGCGCGCTACCCGGAGTTCCTGCCCTGGTGCGCCTCCGCCACTGTGATGGAGGAGAGCGAGCGCCATATGCTCGCCAGCCTCGAAGTCGCCAAGGGCAGCCTCAGCCAGCGATTCGTTACCCGCAACCGGCTGGATAACGGCAAGACCATCGAGATGAACCTGGAGGAAGGCCCGTTCAGCCAGCTGCACGGCGTGTGGCACTTCAAGGCGCTGGGCGACAAGGCCTGCAAGATCAGCCTGGACCTGCGCTTCGACTATGCCGGCCCCATCATCAAGGCCACCCTTGGGCCGCTGTTCAACCAGGCGGCCAATACAATGGTCGATGCTTTCTGCCAGCGGGCGAAGGAACTCTATGGCTGAGGAGATGATCCGGGTCGAGGTGGTTTACGCCCAGGCCGGCCGACAGCAGTTGCTGCGCCTGAGTGTCCCCAGGGGCATCAATGCCCGTGATGCGGTTCTGCGTTCCGGGATGGAAGCGCATTTCCCCGAACTGGACCTCGCCGGTTGCCCGCTGGGAATCTTCGGCAAGTCGCTGCTCAAGCCGGAAGAGCGGGTGCTGGAAGAGGGGGATCGGGTGGAGATCTACCGGCCACTGATTGCCGATCCGAAGGAAGCGCGCAAGCAGCGCGCGGCGAAGGCGGCGCAGGCGCGTACTGGAGATCGTTGAACCTGAAAGGCGCCCAATAAAAAGCCCGGGACCTGCCCGGGCTTTTTGTCGCCGCGTGTTATTGCGGCGAGGTTTCCAGCGGTTCCGGAATCGGTACTGGCACTGGTTCTGCGCTGTCCACTTCCTTCTGGATCTTCTCCAGCAGGGAGCCCGGCGCTGCCGGTTCTTCGGCCTTGGGCTGCTCTTTCGGCTGCTCCGGCTTGGCCTCGGTGGTCGTGGTAGTGCTTTCGCCGCCGAGGATCGCTTCGTCACGGCTCACGCCGGGCATGAAGTCACCGGCCAGGCCGATCAGTTGGTCATTGCTGTCGAACATCAAGCTGACGCGTTCCTGGAGGCGTTGGCCGCCACCGGGCTGGATGCTGTAGAGGTAGTCCCAGCGATTGGCGTGGAAGGTGTCAGTGATCAGCGGGTTGCCCATGATAAACCGCACTTGACGTCGGGTCATTCCAGGCTTCAACTGGTCTATCATGTCCTGCGTTACGACGTTGCCCTGCTGGATGTCGATCTTGTAGACACCGGGAAACGAACAACCGGCGAGTGCGAGCAAGCCTGCGAAGGAGAGGCTGGTCAGCAGGAGCTTGGTGTTTTGCATCGGTGGGAGACTTCCACTATCTTGGCTGGGCATCAAAAGTCCCGATCATACCTGTATTAAGGGAAGCTGCGAAAGCTGCATTCCCCGAGAAAACCGACCATGGTTGAAAACAACGAACTGCGTAAAGCCGGCCTGAAGGTCACCTTGCCTCGGGTCAAGATCCTCCAGATGCTCGACTCCACCGAGCAACGCCACATGAGCGCGGAGGACGTTTACAAGGCCCTGATGGAAGCCGGCGAAGATGTTGGTCTGGCCACTGTCTACCGGGTCCTGACCCAGTTCGAAGCTGCGGGCTTGGTAGTGCGCCACAACTTCGATGGCGGCCACGCTGTGTTCGAACTGGCCGACAGCGGCCACCACGATCACATGGTGTGCGTCGATTCCGGCGAAGTGATCGAGTTCTTCGATCCGGAAATCGAAAAGCGCCAGAAGGAAATCGTCAAGGAGCGCGGCTACGAGCTGGTTGACCACAATCTGGTGCTCTATATCCGCAAGAAGAAGTAAGCGCTTCGCGCAAAAGAAAAGGCGACCTGTGGGTCGCCTTTTCTTTTGGGGCCGGATCAGCCTTGGGCGCTGGTCACCATCTTCCTGGCGTGGGCCAGGGATTCCTCGGTGAGGTCGACGCCGCCCAGCATGCGTGCGATTTCCTCGATGCGTGGTGCTTCCTGCAGCTTGGCCACAGCGGTGCGGGTTTCCTCCGTGCCACGTTCCTTGTGCACGAAGAGATGGTGGTGACCCTGCGCGGCCACCTGGGGCAGGTGGGTGACGGTGAGTACCTGGCCACGTTGACCGAGGCGGCGCAGCAACTGGCCGACCACTTCGGCCGTGGGACCGCCGATACCCACGTCCACTTCGTCGAACACCAGCGTGGGAACGCGTGAGGTCTGTGCGGTGATCACTTGGATGGCCAGGCTGATGCGGGACAGCTCGCCGCCCGACGCGACCTTGGCCAGCGCCTTGAGCGGCTGCCCCGGGTTGGCGCTGACCAGGAACTCGACCTGTTCCAGGCCTTGCTGCTGCGGTTCGTCCGCCAAGCTGGCGTGCAGCTGGATGCTGAATCGCCCGCCGGGCATGCCCAGTCGCTGCATTTCGGTTTCCACCGAGCCGGCCAGGCGGTCGGACGCTTGGCCGCGCAGTCGGCTCAGCTCGGCAGCCTTTTCCCGGTAGTGACGTTCATAGGCGGCCAGTTCCTCGGTCAGGCGCTCGACCGCTTCGTCATCGGCGTTGAGGGCTTCCAGCTCATCCAGTAGGCGCTGCTGCAGTTCCGCCAGCTCGTTTGGTTGCACCCGGTGCTTGCGCGCCAGGGTGTAGATGGTGTCGAGGCGCTCTTCGAGTGCCTGCTGGCGTTCGGGGTCGGCGTCGAAGTGGTCGAGGAAGCGGTTCAGCTCGCCCATGGCTTCTTCGACCTGGATCTGCGCGCTGGACAGCAGGTTGACCGCCTCGGCCAGGGCGCCGGGCTGGGTATGGAAGGCCGTCAGGCGGTTGAGGCTGGAGGTGAGGGCGCTGAGCACGTTGCCAGCATCGCTCTCGCTGCAGAAGTCGATCACCTGGCGGCAGGCGGCCAGCAGGCTTTCGGCATTGGCCAGGTTCTTGTGTTCCTGCTCAAGCTGCTCCAGCTCGTTCTCGCCGAGGGCAAGGTTCTCCAGTTCGTCCAGCTGGTAGCTGAGCAACTGATGGCGGGCGCGTTGCTCGTCGCCGGCGCGGGAGAGGCGCTCCAGCTCCTGGCGGGTTTGCCGCCAGCGCTGTGCGGCGAGTTGCACTTGGCGGGCGAGGTCGCTGGCGCCGGCGAATTCGTCCAGCAGGCGGCGGTGGGTGTCGGCCTTGAGCAGGGATTGGTGTTCGTGTTGGCTGTGGATATCGATCAGCAGCTCGCCGAGGGTCTTGAGGTCGCCCTGGGGGCAGGGGCTGCCGTTTATATAGGCGCGCGACCGGCCTTCGGCGGTGATGACGCGGCGCAGGATGCAGGGGCCGTCGTTGTCCAGGTCGCGTTCGGTCAGCCAGGCGCGGGCTTCGGGAATGTCGCTGATGTCGAAGCTGGCGAGGATATCGGCCTTGTCGGCGCCGGGGCGCACCACGCCGCTGTCGGCGCGATCGCCCAGGGTGAGGCCGAGGGCGTCGAGCATGATCGACTTGCCGGCGCCGGTTTCGCCGGTGATCACGGACATGCCGCCCTCGAGTTCCAGGTCCAGGTGCTCGACGATGGCGTAGTTATGGATCGACAGGTGTACCAGCATGGTGCGACTCCCGCGCTGAGATGGCTGGGTATTTATACAGTGTTTGTTTTCTGGCTGACAATCGTCCCTCCCCCTTGAAGCGACAAATTGCGACCCCATATAGGCGGACATATCAGCGGGTCTTTACCCGCAGCTGTCTTTATGAGGAGGAAGGCATGGCCGACGAACAGACCCTGGAAAACCAGAACCCCGAAGCGAATTCCGCTGCCGAAACCGCATCCGGCGAAGATCTCGCTGCTCGCGTACAGGTGCTGGAAGAGCAACTGGCCGCGGCCCAGGATCAGTCGCTGCGCGTTGCCGCCGAGCTGCAGAACATCCGCCGCCGGGCCGAGCAGGATGTGGAGAAGGCGCACAAGTTCGCCCTGGAAAAATTCGCCAACGACCTGCTGCCGGTGGTCGACAGCCTGGAGCGCGGCCTGGAACTGTCCAGCGCTACTGACGAGACCATCAAGCCTGTGCGCGAGGGCATGGAACTGACCCTCAAGCTGTTCCACGACACCCTCAAGCGCTACCAGCTGGAAGCCGTCGATCCGCACGGCGCGCCCTTCAATCCCGAGCACCACCAGGCCATGGCCATGGAAGAAAGCACCCATGTCGAGCCGGGCAGCGTGCTGAAAGTGTTCCAGAAGGGTTACCTGCTCAACGGCCGTCTGCTGCGCCCCGCCATGGTGGTGGTCAGCAAGGCGCCGAGCACTACCCCGCCGTCGATTGACGAGCAGGCTTGAAATTCGGCCTCGGGCCCCCATCTGTTAGTTCAAGCGTTTATTTGCTGCCGCGGCCCGTGAAGTGGGGCTGCGGAGAATCCAAAGTTTCGGGAGAGAGAATATGGGCAAAATCATTGGTATTGACCTGGGGACCACCAACTCCTGCGTGGCCATCCTGGAGAACGGCAACGTCAAGGTGATCGAGAACGCCGAAGGCGCTCGCACCACGCCGTCCATCATCGCCTACACCAACGACGGTGAGACCCTGGTTGGCCAGTCCGCCAAGCGCCAGGCGGTCACCAACCCGCAGAACACCCTGTACGCCGTAAAGCGCCTGATCGGTCGCCGCTTCGAAGAAGACGTCGTGCAGAAAGACATCAAGATGGTTCCCTACAAGATCGCCAAGGCCGACAACGGTGACGCCTGGGTGGAAGTGAAGGGCCAGAAGATGGCGCCGCCGCAGATCTCCGCGGAAGTGCTGAAGAAGATGAAGAAGACCGCCGAAGACTACCTCGGCGAGCCGGTAACCGAAGCGGTGATCACCGTTCCGGCCTACTTCAACGACAGCCAGCGCCAGGCCACCAAGGATGCCGGACGCATCGCCGGTCTGGACGTCAAGCGCATCATCAACGAGCCGACCGCGGCTGCGCTGGCCTACGGCATGGACAAGGCCAAGGGCGACCACACCGTCATCGTGTATGACCTGGGCGGCGGTACCTTCGACGTGTCGGTGATCGAGATCGCCGAAGTCGACGGCGAGCACCAGTTCGAAGTACTGGCTACCAACGGTGACACCTTCCTGGGTGGTGAAGACTTCGACCTGCGCCTGATCGACTACCTCGTTGACGAGTTCAAGAAAGAATCCGGCATGGACCTCAAGGGCGACCCCCTGGCCATGCAGCGCCTGAAGGAAGCCGCCGAGAAGGCCAAGATCGAGCTGTCCTCCGCTCAGCAGACCGACGTCAACCTGCCGTACATCACTGCAGACCAGACCGGTCCGAAGCACCTGAACGTGAAGATTTCCCGCGCCAAGCTGGAAGCCCTGGTGGAAGACCTGGTCGCACGTACCATCGAGCCTTGCCGCATCGCCCTGAAGGACGCGGGGCTGGACGTATCCGACATCCAGGAAGTGATCCTGGTTGGTGGCCAGACCCGTATGCCGCTGGTGCAGAAGCAAGTCGCTGACTTCTTCGGCAAGGAACCGCGCAAGGACGTGAACCCGGACGAAGCCGTCGCCATCGGTGCTGCCATTCAGGGCGCCGTACTCGCCGGTGACGTGAAGGACGTTCTGCTGCTCGACGTTTCCCCGCTGACCCTCGGCATCGAAACCCTGGGCGGCGTGATGACCGCGCTGATCGAGAAGAACACCACCATTCCGACCAAGAAGTCGCAGGTGTTCTCCACTGCCGACGACAACCAGTCCGCCGTGACCATTCACGTGCTGCAGGGTGAACGCAAGCAGGCTGCCCAGAACAAGTCCCTGGGCAAGTTCGACCTGGCTGAGATTCCGCCGGCCCCGCGTGGCGTACCGCAGATCGAAGTGACCTTCGACATCGACGCCAACGGCATCCTGCACGTGTCCGCCAAGGACAAGGCCACCGGCAAGCAGCAGTCCATCGTGATCAAGGCCAACTCCGGCCTGTCCGAGGAAGAGATCCAGCAGATGGTGCGTGACGCCGAGGCCAACGCCGAGGAAGACCGCAAGTTCGAAGAGCTGGCGGCTGCCCGTAACCAGGGTGACGCGCTGGTCCACGCTACTCGCAAGATGATCACCGAGGCTGGCGACAAGGCCACGGCCGAGGAGAAGGCTGCCATCGAGAAAGCGCTGGGCGAGCTGGAAGTGGCTGTGAAGGGCGACGACAAGGCCGACATCGAAGCCAAGATGAACGCCCTGTCCCAGGCTTCCGCACCGCTGGCGCAGAAGATGTATGCCGAACAGGCTCAGGCTGGTGAGCAGCCGCAGGCCTCCAATGCGGACAAGGCTGGCGACGATGCTGTCGACGCCGAGTTCGAAGAGGTCAAGGAAAACAAGTAAGTGTCACGCTTGCTTCCGTCCCGGCGTGCGGGGCTAGACGCCCAGTACGCCTGATCCGCCACGCGGGAGCTTGCTCCCGCGTTGGCGTGTCTGGGGCTGGTGAATTCGAGAGTGCAGGAAACTATGGCTAAACGTGACTTTTACGAAATCCTCGGTGTCGAGCGCGGCGCGAGCGAGGCTGAGCTGAAGAAGGCTTATCGCCGGCTGGCGATGAAGCACCACCCGGACCGCAATCCGGGGGACAAGGAGTCCGAAGAGAAATTCAAAGAGGCCAACGAGGCCTACGAGATTCTGTCCGACGCCAGCAAGCGCGCGGCGTACGACCAGTACGGCCACGCCGGCGTCGATCCGCAGATGGGCGCGGGTGCCGGAGCCGGCTTCGGTGGCGCCAGCTTCTCCGACATTTTCGGCGACGTGTTCAGCGATTTCTTCGGTGGTCAGCGTGGCGGCCAGCGCGGCGGCCCGCAGCGCGGCAGCGACCTGCGCTACACCCTTGAGCTGGATCTCGAAGAAGCCGTGCGTGGCACCACCGTGACCATCCGCGTGCCGACCCTGGTCAACTGCAAGACCTGCGATGGCTCGGGTGCCAAGAAGGGCACCAGCCCGGTCACCTGTACCACCTGCGGTGGTATCGGCCAGGTGCGCATGCAGCAGGGCTTCTTCTCGGTGCAGCAGACCTGCCCACGCTGCCATGGCAGCGGCAAGATGATCAGCGACCCGTGCGGCAGCTGCCATGGCCAGGGCCGTGTGGAGGAGCACAAGACCCTGTCGGTTAAGGTGCCGGCGGGCGTCGATACCGGCGACCGTATCCGTCTCTCCGGCGAAGGTGAAGCGGGTGCCCTGGGCGGTCCGTCCGGTGACCTCTACGTGGTGGTCAACGTGCGCGAGCACCCGATCTTCCAGCGCGATGGCAAGCACCTCTATTGCGAGGTGCCGATCAGCTTCGCGGACGCCGCCCTGGGTGGCGAGCTGGAAGTGCCGACCCTGGACGGCCGGGTCAAGCTGAAGATTCCGGAAGCGACCCAGACCGGCAAACTCTTCCGCCTGCGTGGCAAGGGTGTGGCCCCGGTACGTGGCGGTGGTGCGGGTGATCTGATGTGCCGCGTGGTGGTGGAAACCCCGGTCAATCTGGACAAGCGCCAACGCGAGCTGCTCGACGAGTTCCGCAAGACGCTGCAGAACGATGGCTCCCATTCGCCCAAGGCCAGCAGCTGGTTCGAGGGCATGAAGCGCTTCTTCGGCGATCTCTAACGACGAGCTGGATGCCACTGCCGGAGTCTTGTGCGTTCCGGCGCCGGTGTCCAGCTCCAGGCTTCCAGCTTGGAGCTTTTTTATGCGACGTATTGCTGTGATGGGCGCCGCTGGGCGCATGGGCAAGAACCTGATCGAAGCAGTGCAGCAGGCGCAGGGCGCAGGGTTGACCGCTGCCATCGATCGTCCGGACAGCACCCTGGTTGGCGCCGATGCCGGTGAGCTGGCAGCGCTTGGCCGCATTGGCGTGCCACTGTCGGGCGATCTGGCGAAGGTGGTCGACGAGTTCGACGTGCTGATCGACTTCACCCATCCCTCGGTGACCCTGAGGAACCTGGAAGTCTGCCGTCAGTCCGGCAAGGCCATGGTGATCGGTACCACCGGATTCTCCACCGAAGAGAAGGCTCTGCTGGCGGCAGCCGCCAAGGAGATCCCGATTGTTTTCGCGGCCAACTTCAGTGTCGGCGTGAACCTCTGCCTCAAGCTGCTGGATACCGCCGCCCGCGTGCTGGGCGACGAGGTGGATATCGAGATCATCGAGGCCCACCACCGCCACAAGGTGGACGCGCCGTCCGGTACCGCGCTGCGCATGGGCGAAGTGGTGGCTGATGCGCTGGGTCGCGACCTATCCAAGGTCGCTGTCTACGGTCGCGAAGGTCAGACCGGCGCCCGCGCTCGCGAAACCATCGGCTTCGCCACTGTGCGAGCTGGCGACGTGGTGGGGGATCACACGGTGCTGTTCGCCGCCGACGGTGAGCGCGTGGAAATCACCCACAAGGCCTCCAGCCGCATGACCTTCGCCCGTGGCGCCGTGCGCGCCGCGCTCTGGCTGGATGGCCAGGAAGCGGGTCTGTACGACATGCAGGATGTGCTGGGTCTGCGCTGATGTGCGATCACCGGACTGCCAAATGGGATGTCTTTCCGGTGGACCGAAATGACGCATTCCTGTAAACTGCAGCTTTAGTGTGTCCACTAAAAGTTACGCAGAAATGGCTCAGATAAGAAAGCGGGGTGACGGTAACGACGTCATCCCGCTTTTTTACAACCTGCGTTTGCTTCAGCCTTAGATCTACGGGAGGTCTTCTTGACTAAGCCAGCCATACTCGCGCTTGCCGACGGCAGCATTTTTCGCGGCGAAGCCATTGGGGCCGATGGCCATACCATCGGCGAGGTAGTGTTCAACACTGCCATGACCGGCTATCAGGAAATCCTTACCGATCCTTCCTATGCCCAGCAAATCGTTACCCTCACCTATCCGCACATCGGCAACACCGGCACCACGCCGGAAGACGCCGAGTCCAACCGCGTATGGGCAGCCGGCCTGATCATTCGTGACCTGCCGCTGCTGGCATGCAACTGGCGTAACAAGCAGTCGCTGCCGGATTACCTGAAAGAACACGGCACCGTTGCCATCGCCGGCATCGATACCCGCCGCCTGACCCGCATCCTGCGTGAGAAGGGTTCCCAGAACGGCTGCATCCTGGCCGGCGACGACGCCACCGAGGAAAAAGCCCTCGAACTGGCTCGCAGCTTCCCTGGCCTGAAGGGCATGGACCTGGCCAAGGTCGTGTCCTCTACCGAGAAGTACGAGTGGCGTTCCGGCGTTTGGAGCCTGGAAACCGACAGCCATCCGGAAATCGCTGCTGCCGATCTGCCGTACCACGTGGTCGCTTATGACTTCGGCGTCAAGCTGAACATCCTGCGCATGCTGGTTGCCCGTGGCTGCCGCCTGACCGTGGTGCCGGCGCAGACCCCGGCCAGCGAAGTGCTCGCCCTGAACCCGGACGGCATCTTCCTCTCCAACGGCCCTGGCGACCCCGAGCCGTGCGACTACGCCATCCAGGCGATTCGCGAGTTCCTCGACACCGAGATTCCGGTATTCGGCATCTGCCTCGGCCACCAGCTGCTGGCCCTGGCCTCCGGTGCCAAGACCGTGAAAATGGGCCATGGCCACCATGGTGCCAACCACCCGGTGCAGGACCTGGATTCCGGCGTGGTGATGATCACCAGCCAGAACCATGGTTTCGCCGTGGATGAGTCGACTCTGCCGGCCAACCTGCGTGCGACTCACAAGTCGCTGTTCGACGGTACCCTGCAGGGCATCGAGCGCACCGACAAGGTGGCCTTCAGCTTCCAGGGTCACCCGGAAGCCAGCCCAGGTCCGCACGATGTGGCTCCGCTGTTCGACCGCTTCATCGCGGCGATGGCCGAGCGCCGCTGAGCTCGCGGGAAGGGCTTGCGAAGATGATGCCGACCCTCGGGATCACCGACCTCTGGACCTACGTTCTGGGTACGCTGTTCATCGTCCTGCTGCCGGGGCCGAACTCGCTGTTCGTGCTCGCCACCGCCGCCCAGCGCGGCGTGGGCGCCGGTTACCGGGCGGCCAGCGCGGTGTTCCTCGGTGATGCGATCCTGATGCTGCTGTCGGCATTGGGAATCGCCTCGCTGCTCAAGGCCGAACCCATGCTGTTCCTCGGCCTGAAGTACGTCGGCGCCGCCTACCTGTTCTATCTGGGTGTCGGCATGCTCCGGGGTGGTTGGCAGAAGTTACGCCAACCGGTCGAGCAGGCCGTTCCGGTGCAGGACCAGGACGTCAACCAGCCGTTCCGCAAGGCGCTGCTGCTGAGCCTGTCCAATCCAAAGGCGATCCTCTTCTTCGTGTCCTTCTTCATCCAGTTCGTCGACCCGGGATACGCCTACCCCGGTCTGTCGTTCCTGGTGCTGGGCACGATCCTCGAAGTCATCAGTGCCCTTTACCTGAGTTTCCTGATTTTTTCTGGTGTACGTCTGGCGGCCTGGTTCCGTCGGCGGCAACGGTTGGCTGCCGGCGCTTCCAGCGGCGTCGGCGCCCTGTTCGTCGGCTTTGGCGTGAAGCTGGCCACCGCAACCCTGTCCTGATTATTGCAACGAGAGTCCCATGCCCAAGCGTACAGACATCAAGAGCATCCTGATCCTCGGTGCCGGCCCCATCGTCATCGGCCAGGCCTGCGAGTTCGACTACTCCGGCGCCCAGGCTTGCAAAGCCCTGAAGGAAGAAGGCTTCCGCGTCATCCTGGTGAACTCCAACCCGGCCACCATCATGACCGACCCGGCCATGGCCGACGCCACCTACATCGAACCGATCAAGTGGGCGACCGTCGCCAAGATCATCGAGAAGGAGCGCCCAGACGCTCTGCTGCCCACCATGGGTGGCCAGACCGCGCTGAACTGCGCCCTCGACCTTGAGCGCCACGGCGTACTGGCCAAGTTCGGTGTGGAAATGATCGGCGCCAATGCCGACACCATCGACAAGGCCGAAGACCGCTCGCGCTTCGACAAGGCCATGAAGTCCATCGGCCTGGAATGCCCGCGCTCCGGCATCGCCCATAGCATGGAAGAGTCCTACGGCGTCCTGGAGAAGGTTGGCTTCCCCTGCATCATCCGTCCGTCCTTCACCATGGGCGGCACCGGCGGCGGCATCGCCTACAACCGTGAAGAGTTCGAAGAAATCTGCGCCCGCGGTCTGGACCTGTCGCCGACCAACGAGCTGCTGATCGACGAATCCCTGATCGGCTGGAAGGAATACGAGATGGAGGTGGTCCGCGACAAGAAGGACAACTGCATCATCGTCTGCTCCATCGAGAACTTCGACCCGATGGGCGTGCACACCGGTGACTCCATCACCGTCGCGCCGGCACAGACCCTGACCGACAAGGAATACCAGATCATGCGCAACGCCTCCTTGGCGGTGCTGCGTGAGATCGGCGTGGAAACCGGCGGTTCCAACGTGCAGTTCGGCATCTGCCCGAACACCGGCCGCATGGTCGTGATCGAGATGAACCCGCGCGTATCGCGTTCCTCGGCCCTGGCTTCCAAGGCTACCGGCTTCCCGATCGCCAAGATCGCCGCCAAGCTGGCCGTCGGCTACACCCTCGACGAGCTGCAGAACGACATCACCGGCGGTCGCACCCCGGCGTCCTTCGAACCGGCCATCGACTACGTGGTGACCAAGGTTCCGCGCTTCGCCTTCGAAAAATTCCCGAAAGCCGACGCCCGCCTGACCACCCAGATGAAGTCCGTAGGCGAAGTCATGGCCATCGGCCGTACCTTCCAGGAGTCGGTGCAGAAAGCCCTGCGCGGCCTGGAGGTAGGCGTTGCCGGCTTCGATCCCAAGCTGGACCTGAACGATCCGGAGGCCGAAGGCATCCTCAAGCGCGAACTGACCGTTCCGGGTGCCGAGCGTATCTGGTACGTGGCGGACGCCTTCCGCGCAGGCAAGAGCATCGAAGAAGTCTTCGACCTGACGCGCATCGACGAGTGGTTCCTGGTGCAGATCGAGGACCTCATCAAGGACGAAGAGAAGGTCAAGACCCTCGGCCTGTCCGGCATCGACGCCGACCTGATGCGCAAGCTCAAGCGCAAGGGTTTCTCCGATTCCCGCCTGGCCAAGCTGCTCGGCGTTACCGAGAAGAACCTGCGCAGCCATCGCCACAAGCTGAAGGTCCTGCCGGTCTTCAAGCGCGTGGACACCTGCGCCGCCGAATTCGCCACCGACACCGCCTACATGTATTCGACCTACGAGGAAGAGTGCGAGGCCAACCCGTCGTCCCGCGACAAGATCATGATCCTCGGCGGCGGCCCCAACCGTATCGGCCAGGGCATCGAGTTCGACTACTGCTGCGTACACGCCGCGCTGGCCATGCGTGAAGACGGTTACGAGACCATCATGGTCAACTGCAACCCGGAAACCGTCTCCACCGACTACGACACGTCCGACCGTCTGTACTTCGAGCCGGTGACCCTGGAAGACGTGCTGGAAATCGTCCGCGTCGAGCAGCCCAAGGGCGTCATCGTCCAGTACGGCGGCCAGACCCCGCTGAAACTCTGCCGCGCCCTGGAAGAGGCCGGTGTACCGATCATCGGCACCAGCCCTGATGCCATCGACCGCGCCGAAGACCGCGAGCGCTTCCAGCAGATGGTCCAGCGCCTGAACCTGCGCCAGCCGGCCAACGCCACCGCGCGCAGCGAAGACGAAGCCCTGGCCCTGTCGAAGAACATCGGCTACCCGATGGTGGTGCGCCCGTCCTACGTACTGGGCGGCCGCGCGATGGAAATCGTCTACCAGGAAGAAGAGCTCAAGCGCTACATGCGCGAGGCCGTGAAGGTTTCCAACGACAGCCCGGTGCTGCTGGACCGCTTCCTGAACTGCGCCATCGAAGTCGACATCGATGCGGTCTGCGACGGCGAAACCGTCGTGATCGGCGCGATCATGCAGCACATCGAACAGGCTGGCGTGCACTCCGGTGACTCCGCCTGCTCGCTGCCGCCGTACTCGCTGCCGCAGCACATCCAGGACGAGATCCGTGACCAGGTCAAGAAAATGGCCCTGGAGCTCGGCGTGGTCGGCCTGATGAACGTCCAGATGGCCGTTCAGGGCGAAGACATCTACGTGATCGAGGTGAACCCGCGCGCATCCCGTACCGTGCCCTTCGTATCCAAGTGCATCGGCGAGTCGTTGGCCAAGGTCGCTGCCCGCGTGATGGCTGGCAAGAGCCTCAAGGAAATCGGTTTCACCAAGGAAATCATTCCGCCGTTCTTCAGCGTCAAGGAAGCGGTGTTCCCGTTCGCCAAGTTCCCGGGCGTCGACCCGATCCTCGGCCCGGAAATGAAGTCCACCGGCGAAGTGATGGGTGTCGGTGACACCTTCGGCGAAGCCTTCTCCAAGGCCCAGCTGGGTGCCAGCGAGATCCTGCCGAACTCCGGCACCGTGTTCATCAGCGTCCGTGAGGACGACAAGCCGATGGTCACCCAGGTCGCCCGCGACCTGATCGAGCTGGGCTTCGAAGTGGTCGCCACTTCCGGCACCGCCAAGGTGATCGAGGCAGCCGGCCTGCCGGTGCGTCGCGTGAACAAGGTGACGGAAGGCCGTCCCCATGTCGTTGACATGATCAAGAACGATGAGGTTACTCTCATCATCAACACCACTGAGGGGCGTCAGTCCATTGCTGACTCCTACTCGATCCGTCGAAACGCCCTGCAGCACAAGATCTACTGCACCACCACCATCGCGGCTGGTCAGGCGATCTGTGAGGCGCTCAAGTTCGGTCCCGAGAAGACCGTGCGCCGCTTGCAGGATCTCCATGCAGGAATCAAGGCATGAATAAGTACCCCATGACCGTTCAGGGCGCTCGCGCCCTGGAAGAGGAGCTGGCTCATCTGACCAAAGTGATGCGCCCGCAACTGAGTCAGGCCATCGGCGAAGCGCGTGAGCTGGGTGATCTCAAGGAAAATGCTGAGTACCATGCGGCGCGCGAGCAGCAGGGCATGGTCGAGGCGCGTATCCGTGATATCGAAGGCCGCCTGCAGAATTCGGTGGTCATCGATATCACCAGCATCGCTCATACCGGCAAGGTGATTTTCGGCACCACGGTGGATATCGCCAACGTCGAAACCGACGAAGCGGTTACCTACCAGATCGTTGGCGACGACGAAGCCGATATCAAGAAAGGCAAGCTGTCGGTCAGCTCTCCCATTGCCCGCGCCCTGGTGGGCAAGGAAGAAGGGGACGTGGTGACCGTCAAGACTCCGAGCGGTGTCGTCGAGTACGAGATTGTCGAAGTCCGCCACGTCTAAGCGTTCACCCTTCCGGGCCGGTGCCATCGCCTGGCAGCTGGCCCAGACCTTCTGGGTTGGCGGCCTCTGGCTGCTGCACTTCGTCATGTTGCCAGCTCTGGAGCGTATCGGTCTGGCGCCGATGCTGGTGGAGGAGGTGGCTTCCAGCCTTCGGCCGTTGATGGTTGCCTTTGCCGGTTTCTGTGCGCTGCTACAGGCCCTGCTGCTGATCCAGTATGCGGGGCTTGCGCGCCTCTGGCGTGATGCGCGCGCGCAGTTGTTGGCCGCTGTGATCGGCCTGGTGGTGGTGTTTCTGCTGGTTCGCTTCTGGATGCCGGAGGCGTTGTACTGGCTGAACTTCAGCTATCTGTTGCTGGCCCTCTGTGGCCTGCTGCTGGTTGTCCAGCCCTTGCCGGCGAAGCTGGCGGAGGGCCGGGCGCGCTGAGTGCGCGCCCTTGGCGGGAGGCTCAGAGACCGCTGAAGCGGCTGATGTTGGAGAGATTGCGGTTCGGCTTCGGATTGCGGCGATAGACCAGTGCCATCTTGCCGATGACCTGGACCAGTTCGCAGTTGCCGGCGGCGCAGAGCTCGTCGATCAGGGCGCGGCGATCATCACGCTCGATGATGCGGAACTGGACCTTGATCAGTTCGTGATCGTTCAGCGCGCGATCAAGCTCTGCCAACACGCCTTCGGTGAGGCCGTTTTCAGCCACCGTCAATACCGGTTTCAGGTGATGACCGATAGATTTGTATTGCTTCTTGTGCTCCTGTGAGAGCGCCATAATCAGACCCCTGAGAAAAAAGGCTGCTAGTTTACCCGAGTGATTCCGGGGCGCACAGCCGAACACGAGGTATACCGTGGCCCGTTCCAAGAGTAGCCAGCAATGGCTGCGAAGACATATCGACGATCCGTACGTCAAACAAGCGCAGAAGGACGGTTATCGTTCCCGCGCCAGCTACAAGCTGCTCGAAATCCAGGAGAAGGACCGCATCCTGCGGCCCGGCATGACCGTCGTCGACCTCGGCGCGGCGCCAGGCGGCTGGTCCCAGGTGACTAGCCGGGTGATCGGTGATCGCGGCCGTCTGATCGCTTCCGACATCCTGGAAATGGATAGCATTCCTGATGTGACCTTCATTCAGGGCGACTTCACCGATGATGAAGTCTTCGCGCGTATCCTCGAGGCGATCGGTGACAACCCGGTGGACCTTGTGATTTCCGATATGGCCCCCAATATGAGTGGCGTAAGGGCCTCCGATCAGCCGCGCTCGATGTTTCTCTGCGAGCTGGCGCTGGACCTGGCAGGCCGTACGCTGCGCCCGGGTGGCGATTTTCTGATCAAGATATTCCAGGGTGAAGGTTTCGACGTCTACCACAAGCAAGTGCGCGAGATGTTCGACAAGGTGCAGATGCGCAAACCGCTTTCGTCGCGTGACAGCTCCCGAGAGCAATACCTGCTCGCGCGTGGCTTCCGCGGGGAATAGACTGCAACGGGGACCTGACTCGTTGGTCCCCCTTCTGCAGGGCTGGAGGCCGAAAGGCCTCATAAAGGGTTACAGACGGCGCCTGCCAGGGGCAGGGGTTGTGTAGTAAGTTAGGCCGGTTAACCACCAGCCGTCATGCGGGGTGCGCTCCAGGAAGGGGCCCGTTCCAGAGGGTAGCTAATTGAACGACATGGCAAAAAATCTGATCCTGTGGCTGATCATCGCCGCTGTGCTTGTCACGGTGATGAACAATTTCTCCAGCCCAAGCGAACCGCAGACCCTTAACTACTCGGAATTCATCGAGCAGGTTAAAGAAGGCAAGGTCGAGCGCGTGACCGTCGATGGCTTCGTCATCACCGGCAAGCGCAACGATGGCGAGTCCTTCAAGACCATTCGTCCGGCGATTCAGGACGGCGGCCTGATCGGCGACCTGATCGACAACAACGTAATCATCGAAGGCAAGCAGCCTGAGCAGCAGAGCATCTGGACTCAACTGCTGGTCGCCAGCTTCCCGATCCTGGTGATCATCGCCGTCTTCATGTTCTTCATGCGCCAGATGCAGGGCGGCGGCGGTGGCCGCGGCGGCCCGATGAGCTTCGGCAAGAGCAAGGCCCGCCTGTTGTCGGAAGACCAGGTCAAGACCACCTTCGCCGACGTCGCCGGCTGCGACGAGGCCAAGGAAGAAGTCAGCGAACTGGTGGAATTCCTTCGCGATCCGGGCAAGTTCCAGCGCCTGGGCGGCCGTATTCCGCGCGGCGTGCTGATGGTCGGCCCGCCCGGTACCGGTAAGACCCTGCTGGCCAAGGCCATTGCCGGTGAAGCCAAGGTGCCGTTCTTCACCATCTCCGGTTCCGACTTCGTCGAAATGTTCGTCGGTGTGGGTGCGTCCCGCGTCCGTGACATGTTCGATCAGGCCAAGAAGCACGCTCCCTGTATCATCTTCATCGACGAGATCGACGCCGTCGGTCGCCATCGCGGCGCCGGTCTGGGTGGTGGTCACGACGAGCGCGAGCAGACCCTCAACCAGCTGCTGGTCGAGATGGACGGCTTCGAAATGAACGACGGCATCATCGTGATCGCCGCTACCAACCGTCCTGACGTGCTGGACCCGGCCCTGCTGCGTCCTGGCCGCTTCGACCGCCAGGTGGTGGTCGGCCTGCCGGACATCCGTGGTCGCGAGCAGATCCTCAAGGTGCACATGCGCAAGGTGCCCATGGGCGATGACGTCGATCCGGCTGTTATCGCACGCGGTACCCCGGGTTTCTCCGGCGCTGACCTGGCCAACCTGGTCAACGAGGCTTCCCTGTTCGCCGCGCGCGTCAACAAGCGCCTGGTGGAAATGAAAGAGTTCGAACTGGCCAAGGACAAGATCATGATGGGCGCTGAGCGCAAATCCATGGTCATGTCCGAGAAAGAGAAACTCAACACCGCGTACCACGAGGCGGGTCACGCCATCGTTGGTCGTCTGGTGCCCGAGCATGACCCGGTCTACAAGGTGTCGATCATCCCGCGTGGCCGTGCCCTGGGTGTGACCATGTTCCTCCCCGAGGAGGACCGCTACAGCCTGTCCAAGCGTGCACTGGTCAGCCAGATCTGTTCGCTGTTCGGCGGTCGTATCGCTGAAGAGATGACACTGGGCTTCGACGGTGTCACCACCGGCGCCTCCAATGACATCATGCGCGCCACCCAGATCGCCCGGAACATGGTGACCAAGTGGGGCCTGTCCGAGAAACTCGGCCCGCTGATGTACGCGGAAGAGGAGGGCGAAGTGTTCCTCGGCCGTAGCGCGGGTGCCCAGCACGCCAATGTGTCTGGCGAAACCGCCAAGCTGATTGATCAGGAAGTCCGACGTATCATCGATGAGAGCTATACCACCGCGAAGAATCTGCTGACGGAGAATCGCGACAAGCTCGACAAGATGGCTGAGGCCCTGATGAAGTATGAAACCATCGACTCCGAGCAGATCGATGACATCATGGCTGGCCGCGCTGCGCGCGAGCCCAAGGACTGGCAGGGTGGTTCCGGTACCTCTGGTACTCCCGCGCCGCGTGAAGAGGCCAAACGGCCTGAAACCCCCATCGGCGGGCCGGCTGGCGAACACTAAGGCCTGTAGATGAAGTCAGTGCAGTACCCGACCCGGTTGCCTTGCGGCAACCGGGTTCTTGATTTGGCCCAGCCTCATGTCATGGGCATCCTCAACGTCACTCCAGACTCCTTCTCTGATGGCGGCTGCTTCAATGCACGTGACGCAGCTTTGCGCCACGCCGCGGAGATGGTCGCCGCTGGCGCCACCCTGATCGACGTCGGTGGCGAGTCCACCCGGCCGGGCGCCCGCCCGGTATCCCCGACCGAAGAGCTTGAACGCGTCGCCCCGGTGGTCGAAGCCATCGCCCGCGAGCTGGATGTGGTGATCTCCCTGGATACATCCACGCCTGCCGTGATGCGCGAAGGTGCGCGCCTGGGCGCCGGGATGATCAACGATGTGCGCGCGTTGCGTCGGGATGGAGCCCTGGATGCCGCTGCCGATACCGGTCTGGCGGTGTGTCTGATGCACATGCTCGGCGAGCCGGGCAGCATGCAGCAGGATCCCCGCTACCAGGACGTCGTGCGTGAAGTTGGAGAGTTTCTCGCCGAGCGCATGCAGGCTTGTCTGGCGGCAGGGGTTCCGGAAGATCGTATCGTTCTCGATCCGGGTTTCGGCTTCGCCAAGACCCTGGCGCACAACCTCAGCCTGTTCAAGCATATGGAAGCGCTGCACCAATTGGGGCGCCCCCTGCTTGTCGGGGTTTCACGAAAAAGCATGATTGGTCAGGCGCTGGGACGGGAAGTCCATCAACGCCTGTCCGGCAGTCTCGCCCTGGCAGCCCTCGCGGTCGCCAAGGGGGCCTGCATCCTGCGCGTACACGATGTCGCGGAAACCGTGGACGCAGTACGCATGATCGCTGCGGTGCAAGCAGCGGAATAAGAAAACACGGAGCACCTCATGAGCAGAAAGTATTTTGGCACCGACGGTATTCGCGGGCGTGTCGGGCAGTTCCCGATTACTCCGGATTTCATGCTCAAGCTCGGTTGGGCTGCCGGCATGGCGTTCCGTAAGCAGGGCAAGAGCCGCATCCTGATTGGCAAGGACACGCGCATTTCCGGATACATGTTCGAGTCGGCCCTCGAAGCCGGCCTTCTGGCTGCCGGCGCCGACGTGATGCTGCTCGGCCCCATGCCGACTCCGGCCATCGCCTATCTCACCCGTACTTTCCTGGCGGATGCCGGCATCGTGATCAGTGCTTCGCACAATCCGCACCATGACAACGGCATCAAGTTCTTCTCCGGCAAGGGCACCAAGCTCTCGGATGAAGTGGAACTGATGATCGAGGAGCTGCTTGATCAACCGATGACCGTGGTGGAGTCGGAGCAGCTCGGCAAGGTGACTCGCATCAACGACGCTGCGGGGCGCTACATCGAGTTCTGCAAGAGCACCACGCCCATCAGCACCGACTTTGCCGGTCTCAAGCTGGTAATCGATTGCGCCCATGGCGCCACTTACAAGGTCGCTCCCAGCGTGTTTCGTGAACTGGGCGCGCAGGTGCATGTGCTGGCGAACCAGCCCAATGGTCTCAACATCAACGATGATTGTGGTTCGACCCACATGGGGAGGCTGCAGGCTTCAGTGGTCGAGCAGAATGCCGACATCGGCATCGCATTCGATGGCGACGGTGACCGTGTGCTGATGGTTGATCATACCGGCACCGTGGTCGATGGCGACGAGCTGATCTACCTGATCGCCCGCGACCTGCATCGCCGCGACAAGCTGCAGGGCGGCGTAGTCGGTACCCTGATGAGCAATCTCGGCATGGAGCTGGCGCTGAAGGACCTCGGCATTCCGTTCATTCGTGCGAAGGTCGGTGACCGCTATGTAATGAGTGAGCTGCAGTCCAATGGTTGGACCCTGGGCGGCGAAAACTCCGGCCATATCGTTTGCAGTCACTTCACCACCACCGGCGATGCCATCGTCTCCGCCTTGCAGGTATTACTCGCGCTGCAACGAAGCGGCCAGTCGCTGGCAGAAGCGCGCCAGGGCATGCGCAAGTGCCCGCAGGTCCTGATCAATGTGCGCTTTGCCGGCAATGGTGTCGACCCGGTCAAACACCCGGCGGTGCAGGACGCATGCGCTCGCGTCACTGAACAGATGGCCGGTCGCGGTCGTGTCCTGCTGCGCAAGTCCGGCACCGAGCCGCTTGTGCGAGTGATGGTCGAAGGCGACGACGAAAAGCTGGTGCGCGGCTATGCCGAAGAGCTGGCGAAAGTCGTAACTGAGGTATGTGCTTGATTTCTCTTGCTAGTTGGAAATCTCTTGGGTAACATCTGCGCCCACTTTGATCGACGAGATAAAGCATGCGCCGACCTCTGGTAGCCGGTAACTGGAAAATGCACGGTACCCGCGCCAGCGTCGCAGAGCTGATCAAAGGCTTGCGCCAATTGGCCTTGCCTGCTGGTGTCGAAGTCGCGGTGATGCCGCCCTGTCTGTACATCAATCAGGTCATTCAAGGCCTGGACGGCAAGTCGATTGTCGTGGGTGCGCAGAATTGTGCGGTAGAGCCGGTGCAGGGAGCCCTCACCGGAGAGATCGCGGCAAGCCAGTTGGCAGACGTAGGTTGCAACCTGGTTTTGGTCGGTCATTCGGAGCGTCGCCTGATTCTGGGCGAAAGCGACGAGGTCGTGAGTCGCAAGTTCGCTGCTGCTCAATCCTGTGGTCTGGTTCCGGTGCTGTGCGTCGGCGAGACCCGGGAACAGCGCGAAGCCGGCAAGACGCTCGAGGTTGTTGGGCGTCAGCTGGGTAGCGTGATCGAAGAGCTTGGTGTGGGCGCATTTGCGCGGGCGGTAATTGCCTATGAGCCGGTTTGGGCGATAGGTACGGGGCTGACGGCCTCGCCGCAGCAGGCGCAAGAGGTTCACGCGGCGATTCGCTCGCAGCTGTCGGCGGAGAATGCCGAAGTTGCTCGTGGCGTACGGATTCTGTACGGCGGCAGTGTGAAGGCGGCCAGCGCAGCCGACTTGTTCGGCATGCCGGATATCGATGGGGGGCTCGTTGGTGGCGCCTCCCTGAATGCGGATGAGTTCGGTGCGATCTGTCGCGCCGCAGGAAGCTGACAAGATGCTGGAAACTGTCGTTATTGTGGTGCACTTGCTGGTCGCTCTGGGCGTTGTAGGCCTTGTGCTGGTTCAGCAGGGCAAGGGCGCAGATGCTGGTGCCTCGTTCGGTGCTGGTGCTTCGGCAACCGTTTTCGGAAGCCAAGGTTCCGCTACCTTTCTGAGTCGTTTTACTGGTATACTCGCCGCGGTTTTTTTCATTACCAGCCTGGGTTTAGCGTTCTTCGCTAAAGAAAAGGCTGAGGCGCTGAGCAACGTAGGTCTGCCGGATCCGGCGGCTCTCGAGGTTCAACCCGCCAAGCCGGCAGCTGACGATGTGCCGGTGCTCGAAGAGCAGAAGCCAGCCACCCAGTCGGGTGATGTGCCTCAGGCTCCGGAGCAGAAGTAAGGCAAGTTTTGCCGAGGTGGTGGAATTGGTAGACACGCTACCTTGAGGTGGTAGTGGCCATAGGCTGTAGGGGTTCGAGTCCCCTCCTCGGTACCATATAAAGAGAGGCCCGCAGAGATGCGGGCTTTCTTCTTCGCGGGATGTTCGGTTGACCATGCAAGGTGCTGGCCGTATAATCTCGCACCAGCTTTGACGCGGGGTGGAGCAGTCTGGTAGCTCGTCGGGCTCATAACCCGAAGGTCGTTGGTTCAAATCCAGCCCCCGCAACCAGTAGTCGCGAAGCCCCTTTTTAGGGGCTTTTTGCTAGCTGGACAGTTGGCCTCCGATCAATGATCAGGTGGTTTGAAGGGATGGGCGTTTCGCCCATTTTTTATTTGCACAGCATGCGAGAGGCGATCAGGTGTCGAGCAAGCTAGAACAGTTGCAGGCCTTGTTGGCCCCGGTAGTCGAAGCGCTCGGTTATCAGTGCTGGGGCATCGAGTTCCTGTCTCAAGGGCGGCATTCGCTGCTGCGGATCTACATCGATCACGAAAACGGCATCCTGGTAGACGACTGCGAGAAAGTCAGCCGTCAGATCAGCGGTGTGCTCGATGTCGAGGACCCGATCAGCAGCGAGTACACCCTCGAAGTATCGTCGCCAGGTATGGATCGTCCGCTGTTCACCCTTGAACAGTTCACGGCCCACGCTGGTGAACTGGTCAAGATCAAGCTGCGTTCGCCCTTCGAAGGACGACGCAATTTTCAGGGGCTTCTCCGCGGGGTGGAGGAGCAGGACGTGGTGGTTCTCATCGAAGACCGCGAGTTCCTCCTGCCGATCGAACTGATCGACAAGGCCAACATCATTCCCCGTTTTGACTGAGACGCGGATCCCGCGGATCCAATGGATTGCGAAAGGCGAGGCGTACGATGAGCAAAGAAGTACTGCTGGTTGTTGAGTCGGTATCCAACGAAAAAGGTGTACCGGCCGGCGTGATTTTCGAGGCGCTGGAGCTGGCCCTGGCCACTGCTACCAAGAAGCGTTACGAGGACGAGGTCGACCTGCGTGTGTCGATCAATCGTCAGAGCGGTAACTACGACACCTTCCGTCGCTGGACTGTGGTCGAGGAAACTGATTTCGAGGATCCGGCTATCCAGCTGACCCTGGATCAGGCCCAGGAGCGCGATGAGAAAGCCAAGATCGGCGACATCATCGAAGAGAAGATCGAGTCCATCGAGTTCGGTCGCATCGCTGCCCAGACTGCCAAGCAGGTCATCGTGCAGAAAGTGCGCGAAGCCGAGCGCGCGCAGGTTGTCGAAGCCTACCGCGAGAAGCTGGGCGACATCATTTCCGGCACCGTGAAGAAGGTCACCCGTGATAACGTGATCGTCGACCTCGGCAACAACGCTGAAGCGCTGCTGGCCCGCGAGGACATCATCGCCCGCGAGACCTTCCGCGTCGGCGCCCGCGTTCGTGCCCTGCTGAAGGAAATCCGCACTGAGAACCGTGGCCCGCAGCTGATTCTGTCGCGCACCGCGCCGCAGATGCTGATCGAACTGTTCCGTATCGAAGTGCCGGAAATCGCCGAAGAGCTGATCGAAGTGATGGCGGCTTCCCGTGATCCGGGTTCCCGCGCCAAGATCGCCGTGCGCTCCAAGGACAAGCGTATCGACCCGCAGGGCGCCTGCATCGGTATGCGCGGTTCCCGCGTCCAGGCCGTATCCGGCGAACTGGGTGGCGAGCGCGTCGATATCGTCCTGTGGGACGACAACCCTGCGCAGTTCGTGATCAACGCCATGGCTCCGGCCGAAGTGGTGGCGATCATCGTCGACGAAGATGCCCATGCAATGGACATCGCCGTTGCCGAAGACAACCTGGCCCAGGCCATCGGCCGTGGCGGCCAGAACGTGCGCCTGGCCAGCCAGCTTACCGGCTGGACCCTGAACGTGATGACCGAAGCGGACATCCAGGCCAAGCAGCAAGCCGAAACCGGCGACATCCTGCGTGCCTTCGTCGAAGAACTGGAAGTGGACGAAGAGCTGGCTCAGGTACTGGTGGAAGAAGGTTTCACCAGCCTGGAAGAAATCGCCTACGTACCCATGGAAGAAATGCTCAGCATCGACGGCTTCGACGAGGACATCGTCAACGAGCTGCGTGCTCGTGCGAAGGACCGCCTGCTGACCAAGGCCATCGCGACCGAAGAGAAGCTGGCGGATGCCCAGCCTGCCGAAGACCTGCTTTCTCTGGAAGGCATGGACAAGGATCTGGCTGTTGAACTCGCCGTACGTGGCGTTATTAACCGCGAAGACCTAGCCGAGCAGTCGATTGATGACCTGCTCGACATCGACGGCATGGACGAAGAGCGTGCCGGCAAGCTGATCATGGCCGCCCGAGCCCACTGGTTCGAGTAAGTTTCGCGGCCTAGGAGAGAAGTGCATGACGCAAGTCACGGTGAAAGAACTGGCCCAAGTGGTCGATACACCGGTGGAGCGCCTGCTGCTGCAGATGCGCGAGGCGGGATTGCCGCACACCAGCGCCGAGCAGGTTGTAACCGACAATGAGAAGCAGGCCCTGCTGGCCCATCTCAAGAGCAGCCATGGCGAACGCCTGGAAGAGCCGCGCAAGATTACCCTGCAGCGCAAAACCACTACCACGTTGAAGGTTGCGGGTAGCAAGACCATCAACGTCGAAGTGCGCAAGAAGAAGACCTACGTCAAGCGCAGCCCTGACGAGATCGAAGCTGAGCGCCAGCGCGAACTCGAAGAGCAGCGCGTTGCGGAGGAAGCCGCTCGCCTGAAGGTCGAGGAAGAAGCCCGTCAGCGCGCCGAAGAGGCCGCTCGCCGTGAAGCTGAAGCTCGCGCCAAGGAAGCTGCGCAAACCGCTACGGTCAATGCCGCTCCGGCCGTCGAGCCTGCTGCTGCCGCTCCTGTTGCTACCGCTGCCACCGCCGCTCCGGCTGCTGGTGCAGCCGCCGGTGCCGCAGCTGCTGGCGTCGAGCGCAAGAAAGAGGAAGTGCGTCGCCCCGAGCGCGCTCGCGACGAAGACGATCGCCGCGACCGCAAGCATGCGCAGCACCGTCCTTCGCTCAAGGAAAAAGAAAAGGCTCCTGCCCCCCGCGTTGCCCCGCGCAGCACGGAAGAGGAAAGCGATTCCTTCGGTCGTCGTGGCGGTCGTGGCGGCAAGTCCAAGCTGAAGAAGCGTAACCAGCACGGGTTCCAGAGCCCGACAGGACCTATCGTGCGTGAAGTCAGCATTGGCGAGACCATCACTGTGGCCGAACTGGCCGCCCAGATGTCCGTCAAGGGTGCAGAAGTCGTCAAGTTCATGTTCAAGATGGGCACCCCGGTGACCATCAACCAGGTGCTCGATCGTGAGACCGCCCAACTGATCGCCGAAGAACTCGGCCACAAGGTCAAGCTGGTCAACGAGAACGCCCTGGAAGAGCAACTGGCCGAATCCCTGAAGTTCGAAGGCGAGGCCCTGACTCGTGCGCCGGTAGTGACCGTAATGGGTCACGTCGACCACGGTAAGACCTCTCTGCTCGACTACATCCGCCGTACCAAGGTGGCCAGCGGTGAAGCGGGTGGCATCACCCAGCACATCGGTGCCTACCACGTGGAAACCGATCGCGGCATGGTGACCTTCCTGGACACCCCCGGTCACGCGGCGTTCACCGCCATGCGTGCTCGTGGTGCCAAGGCCACTGACATCGTCATCCTGGTGGTGGCGGCCGATGACGGCGTGATGCCGCAGACCGTGGAAGCTGTGCAGCACGCGAAAGCGGCTGGCGTTCCGATCGTGGTCGCGGTCAACAAGATGGACAAGCCCGAAGCCAACCCGGACAACATCAAGAACGGCCTGGCCGCTCTGGATGTGATCCCGGAAGAGTGGGGCGGCGATACCCAGTTCGTACCTGTGTCGGCCAAGGCCGGTACCGGTGTCGACGAACTGCTCGAAGCCGTTCTGCTGCAGGCTGAAGTTCTGGAACTCACTGCTACCCCGTCGGCCCCTGGCCGTGGTGTCGTGGTCGAGTCCCGTCTGGACAAGGGCCGTGGTCCGGTCGCTACCGTGCTGGTACAGGACGGTACCCTGCGTCAGGGCGACATGGTCCTCTGCGGCGTCAACTATGGCCGTGTTCGCGCCATGCTCGACGAGAACGGCAAGCCGGTGAAAGAAGCCGGCCCGTCCATCCCGGTCGAAATCCTCGGCCTGGACGGTACGCCGGACGCCGGTGACGACCTGACCGTGGTTGCCGACGAGAAGAAGGCTCGCGAAGTCGCCCTGTTCCGTCAAGGCAAGTTCCGCGAGGTCAAGCTGGCTCGCCAGCAGTCCTCCAAGCTCGAGAACATCTTCGAGAACATGGGCCAGGACGAGAAGAAGACCCTCAATATCGTGCTCAAGTCCGATGTGCGTGGTTCTCTCGAGGCCCTGCAGGGTGCCCTGTCTGACATCGGCAACGAAGAAGTTCAGGTACGTGTTGTGGGCGGCGGCGTAGGTGGTATCACCGAGAGCGACGCCAACCTGGCGCTGGCGTCCAACGCCGTGCTGTTCGGCTTCAACGTGCGTGCCGACGCTGGCGCGCGCAAGATCGTCGAGCAGGAAGGTCTGGACCTGCGCTACTACAACATCATCTACGACATCATCGAAGACGTTAAGAAAGCACTGTCCGGCATGCTGGGCAGCGAAGTCCGGGAGAACATCCTGGGTATCGCCGAGGTGCGCGACGTGTTCCGCTCGCCGAAGTTCGGTGCGGTCGCCGGCTGCATGGTTACCGAGGGTCTGGTACACCGCAACCGTCCGATCCGCGTACTGCGCGACGATGTAGTGATCTTCGAAGGCGAGCTGGAATCCCTGCGCCGCTTCAAGGACGACGTGTCCGAGGTGCGTGCCGGCATGGAGTGCGGTATCGGCGTGAAGAGCTACAACGACGTCAAGGTCGGCGACAAGATCGAAGTCTTCGAGAAGGTCCAGGTGGCGCGCACCCTGTAAGTGTCGCGCTTGCCACAAGCCGGGAGCCAGGAGCTGGAAGCCATCGCTTTCCACTCCTGGCTTTCGGCTTTTAAGCGTTCATGAGTGAAACGAAATGGCTAAAGACTACAGCCGTACCCAACGCATCGGCGACCAGATGCAGCGCGAACTGGCGCTGCTGATCCAGCGTGAGATCAAGGACCCGCGCCTGGGTCTGGTGACTATCACCGCGGTGGACGTGAGCCGCGACCTGTCCCACGCCAAGGTGTTCATCACCGTGATGGGCCAGGACGACAATGTCGAGAAGGTCAAGCTTAACTGCGACATCCTGCAGGACGCCGCCGGCTTCCTGCGCATGCAGCTGGGCAAGGCCATGAAGCTGCGCAGCGTGCCGCAACTGCACTTCCACTACGACGCCAGCATTCGTCGTGGTGCGGAGCTGTCGGCGCTGATCGAGCGTGCCGTCGCGGAAGACCGCAAGCACCAGGGCAGCGACGAGGAGTAATGGCGTGGCCCAGGTGAAACGTATCCGCCGCAACGTCAGCGGTGTGCTGATCCTCGACAAGCCGCGCGGCATGAGCTCCAACGCCGCGCTGCAGAAGGTGCGCTGGCTGCTCAACGCCGAGAAGGCTGGTCATACCGGCAGCCTCGACCCACTGGCCACTGGCGTGTTGCCGCTGTGCTTCGGTGAGGCAACCAAGTTCTCCCAGTACCTGCTGGACGCCGACAAGGGCTATGAAACGCTGGCTCAGCTCGGCGTCACCACCTCCACGGGTGATGCCGAAGGTGAAGTGACCGAGCGTCGCGAGGTGACCGTTGGTCGCCAGGACGTTGAGGCTCTGCTGCCGCGTTTTCGCGGTGAAATCAAGCAGATACCTCCGATGTACTCCGCCCTGAAGAAGGACGGTCAACCCCTCTACAAGCTGGCCCGTGCTGGCGAAGTAGTGGAGCGCGAAGCGCGTTCTGTTACTATTGCGCGCTTGGATTTGCTGGCCTGTGAAAACAGCCAGGCAAGACTGGCCGTAGCCTGCAGCAAGGGCACCTATATCCGCACCCTGGTCGAGGATCTCGGCCAGGCACTGGGATGCGGGGCACATGTGGCAGAGTTGCGCCGGACCCAGGCGGGCCCCTTCGTACTGGCCCAGGCGATCAGCCTGGAGACCCTGGAGAAGGTCCACGCCGAGGGTGGCAACGAGGCACTCGACCAGTTTCTCCTGCCGGTCGACAGCGGCTTGGAACACTGGCCGCTGATCCAGCTGACCGAGCACAGCGCCTACTACTGGCTTCATGGCCAGCCGGTGCGGGCTCCGGAAGCACCCAAGTTCGGCATGATGCGAGTACAGGATCACACCGGTCGCTTCATCGGAATCGGTGAAGTGAGCGATGACGGGCGCGTTGCGCCGCGTCGACTGATTCGGTCGGAATGACCGATCCGAGGATGGCTGTTAATAGGCACGGTCAATCCTCTTTTTTGAACACGGGGCGAAGGTCCCGGCCTATTACTCTCAGAGGAAGCCCATCATGGCACTGAGCGTTACTGAAAAAGCCCAGATCGTTAACGAGTACAAGCAAGCTGAAGGCGATACCGGTTCTCCGGAAGTGCAGGTTGCCCTGCTGACCGCCAACATCAACAAGCTGCAGGATCACTTCAAGGCCAACGGCAAAGACCACCACTCCCGTCGTGGTCTGATCCGCATGGTTAACCAGCGCCGCAAGCTGCTGGACTACCTGAAGGGTAAGGACACCTCTCGTTACAGCGCCCTGATCGGTCGTCTGGGTCTGCGTCGCTAAGCGACTCAGATGAGCTGGAAGCTGGAAAACCGGAAGCTGGACATCGTTCCAGCTTTCGGCTTTCCAGCTTCTGGTTTTTTAAGGGATTGAAACGGGTCCGACTCCCGCCTCTCCCACGATTTCCCCCAAGGCAACATAGAGAAGGAAAACACCGTGAACCCGGTAATCAAGAAGTTCCAGTTCGGTCAATCGACCGTTACCCTCGAGACTGGCCGTATCGCCCGTCAAGCTTCCGGTGCCGTTCTGGTCACCATGGATGAAGACGTCACCGTTCTGGTGACCGTGGTTGGCGCCAAGCAGGCCGACCCGGGCAAGGGTTTCTTCCCGCTGTCCGTCCACTACCAGGAAAAAACCTACGCCGCTGGCCGTATCCCCGGTGGTTTCTTCAAGCGTGAAGGCCGTCCTTCCGAGAAGGAAACCCTGACCTCGCGCCTGATCGACCGTCCGATCCGTCCGCTGTTCCCGGAAGGCTTCCTGAACGAAGTTCAGGTCATCTGCACCGTGGTCTCCACCAACAAGAAGACCGATCCGGACATTGCTTCCATGATCGGTACTTCCGCTGCCCTGGCCATCTCCGGCATTCCGTTCAACGGCCCGATCGGTGCCGCTCGCGTGGCCTACCACGAAGAAGCCGGCTACCTGCTGAACCCGAACTACGAGCAGCTGAAAGCCTCCGCCCTGGACATGGTCGTTGCCGGTACCGAAGACGCCGTGCTGATGGTTGAGTCCGAAGCCCAGGAGCTGACCGAAGACCAGATGCTGGGCGCCGTTCTGTTCGCCCACCAGGAATTCCAGTCCGTGATCACCGCGGTCAAGGAATTCGCTGCCGAAGCCGGCAAACCGGCTTGGAACTGGTCCGCCCCGGCTGAAAACACCGCTCTGCTCAGCGCCATCAAGGCCGAGTTCGGCGAGGCCATCTCCCAGGCCTACACCATCACCATCAAGCAGGACCGCTACAACCGTCTGGACGAGCTGCGTGACCAGGTCATCGCCCGTTTCGTTGGCGAGGAAGAAGGTCAGTTCCCGGCTGGTGAAGTGAAAGACGCCTTCGGCCTGCTGGAATACCGCACCGTTCGCGAGAACATCGTCAACGGCAAGCCGCGTATCGACGGCCGTGACACCCGCACCGTGCGTCCGCTGAAGATCGAAGTCGGCGTGCTGGACAAGACCCATGGTTCCGCCCTGTTCACCCGTGGCGAAACCCAGGCCCTGGTCGTTGCCACCCTTGGCACCGCCCGTGACGCACAGCTGCTGGACACCCTGGAAGGCGAGCGCAAGGACGCCTTCATGCTGCACTACAACTTCCCGCCCTTCTCGGTAGGTGAGTGCGGTCGTATGGGCAGCGCCGGCCGCCGCGAAATCGGCCACGGCCGTCTGGCCCGTCGTGGCGTTTCCGCCATGCTGCCGAAAGGCGACGAGTTCCCCTACACCATCCGCGTGGTTTCCGAGATCACCGAATCCAACGGTTCCAGCTCCATGGCTTCCGTCTGCGGCGCTTCCCTGGCCCTGATGGACGCCGGCGTGCCGATGAAGGCGCCGGTTGCCGGTATCGCCATGGGTCTGGTGAAGGAAGGTGACAAGTTCGCCGTCCTGACCGACATCCTGGGCGACGAAGACCACCTGGGCGACATGGACTTCAAGGTAGCTGGTACCGCCAAGGGCGTAACCGCGCTGCAGATGGACATCAAGATCAACGGCATCACCGAAGAGATCATGGAGATCGCTCTGGAGCAGGCTCTGGAAGCGCGTCTGAACATCCTCGGCCAGATGAACCAGGTAATCGCCGAGTCCCGCAGCGAGCTGTCCGCCAACGCTCCGACCATGATCGCGATGAAGATCGACACCGATAAGATCCGCGACGTCATCGGCAAGGGCGGCGCCACCATCCGTTCGATCTGCGAAGAGACCAAGGCCTCCATCGACATCGAAGACGATGGCAGCGTGAAGATCTTCGGCGAGACCAAGGAAGCTGCCGAGGCCGCGCGTCAGCGCGTTCTGGGTATTACCGCTGAAGCCGAAGTGGGCAAGGTGTACGTGGGCAAGGTCGAGCGCATCGTCGACTTCGGCGCCTTCGTCAACATCCTGCCGGGCAAAGACGGTCTGGTGCACATCTCGCAGATCAGCGACAAGCGCATCGACAAGGTCACCGACGTTCTGCAGGAAGGCCAGGAAGTCAAAGTCCTGGTTCTCGATGTCGACAACCGTGGTCGCATCAAGCTGTCGATGAAGGACGTGGAAGCTGCCGAAGCTTCCGGCGTCTGATAATCGCCAGGCAATAGAAGAGAGGGCCCCTTGCGGGCCCTCTTTTTTTGCCTGGAGAATGGCAAACCGCCACTGTACCTGGATCAGTCATGGACAAGACGCTCTGCCAGTACCACCCAGCCCAACCCGCGACCTGGCACTGCGTGCCTTGCCAGCGCCATTTCGGCGATTGCTGCATTCCCCTCAACGCTGATGCCCCTGACGACAGCCCGGCCTGCCCTCTGTGCCGCAGCGAGCTCACCTTCCTCGGCGCGGCCAATACCGCCCAGCCGTTCTGGGAGCGGCTGCCGCAGTTCTTCGCCTATGGCCTGCAGACCAGCCCGCTGGTGTTCAGTGCCTTGCTGGCCCTTGCCGGCCTGTTCATGCCGCGTTCGCTGATCCTCTGGAGCACCCTGCTGAGCGTGGCCACCAAGTATTTCCACAGCGTGATCGAGTCCAGCAGCGAGGGCGTGCGCGAAGCGCCGAGCCTGATGAGCGCCTTCGGCGGCGACGGTTTCTCACTGTTCATCAAGCAGGTGGCGGTCTTCGCCATTGCGCTGGGAGCGCTCTGGCTGGCGGCGGACTTCAACAGCGAAACCATCTTCTGGGTGGTCAACATCGCCATCGTCCTGCTGCTGCCCGCGAGCATCATCCGCCTGGCGCTGAGCAAGGAACTGGGCGCGGCCCTCAGCCCCGACCAGGTGGGTGAAGTGATCAAGGCCATGGGCTGGCGATACCTGATTCTCTGCGCCTTTCTCTTCATCCTCTGGCAGTCCCCGAGCTATGTGGCCTGGATGCTTTCCGGCGGCCTGCCCAGGGTGGTGCTGATGCCCATCGCCACCTTCCTTTTCGGCTACTTCGGGGTGGTGATGTGCAGCATGATGGGCTACGCGGTGTTCCAGTATCAGGGCGCGCTGGGCTTTGCCATTGCCGAGGAGGGCACCCAACAGGGGATGCCGGAGAGTGAGTGGCGCCGCCGCAAGGCCCTGGCCGAGGCCGAGATCCGCCTCAAGGAAGGCCAAAGTGATGGTGCGCTGGAAACCCTGGCCAACGCGTTGCGGCGCGATCCGGAGGACTTGCACCTGAACGAGCGCTACCACCAGCTGCTGTTTGGTTTGGGGGCTCACGAGCGCTGCCTGCGTCATCTAAACCACTATCTGCCTCTGGCCGCCCGCCAGAACCCGGCATTGGCCGCCACCGCACTGCTCAACGCCCGCCAGTTCAGGGCCGATTTCCAACCTGCCGACGCCCTGGTCTGCGAGCAGGTCGCCGGGGCGCTGCTGGATCGGCACAAGGTGCGCGAGGCCCTCAGCCTGCTGCGCAACTTGCACCAGCGCTTCCCTGATTACCCGCACATTCCGCGCGCCTACCTGCTGGCGGCCCGTGGTTTCGCCGAAGGCCTCGGGCAGTTGGAGCCGGCGCAGAAGCTACTGGCCTACATCCGCACGCGCTATCCGGCCTCGCCGTTGCTGGATCAGGTCAGTGCCCTTGAGGGCACTATCGCGAAGCTGGGTAGCGCCAGCCGCTGAGTCCGTTTTCATCGTGCAGTCTGCAACGCCTCAGTGGCGTGAACATGCAGACTGCATGCAAGCGGATGCTTGGCTGTTTTCCTATCTCATTGATCTGGTGGATCTTTTTCTTCGTTGGAAAGCTGGCACAGGCCTTGCGATATTCCTGCTGAGCCTGCAACCAGGAGCTTGTTGCAGACGTTCCGGAGAAGAGAGGAGACCCACCTCATGAAACAGACTTTCACCAAATGGACCTTTGCCGCTGTCACTGCCGCCGCCATGAGCCTGCCGTTCGCGACCGGCGCCTATGCAGAAACCAGCGGTCATCCGATGCTGGCAGCCAGCGAGACCATGCAGAAAGCCGAAGACGCGGTCTCTGATACCTGGATCACCAGCAAGGTCAAATCCACCTTCCTGGCCGACAAGAACCTCAGCGGGATGGACATCAAGGTTGAAACCAACCAGGGCGTGGTCGCGCTGTCCGGTACGGTGCAGAGCGACGCCGAACGTGATCTGGCCATCGACACCGCCAAGGGCATCAAGGGTGTCACTGCGGTTTCCGCTGACGGCCTGAAGTCCGCCGAGTAACTGCCGTCCAGGCAAATGCACAAGGCCCCGCATGTACGGGGCCTTGTCGTTTGTGGGGTCAGCGCGCCAGGTGCTGCTGGTAGAGCGCCAATTGCCGGGTCTGTTCCGCTTCGGGGAAGGCCCGGCGCAGGTACTGGCCGAGTTCGCCCACTCCGCGCAGGTCCTGGCGCTGACCGAGCTGCTTGGCCAGCTGCAGCGTCAGGCCGGGGAGTTGCGGCGGCACCGGGGTTACCTGGCAGAGGCGTCGCCACGGCGCCATGGCACGGGTGCTGTCGCCAGCCTTGATCAGCCGTTGCAGCAGGTGCAGCAGCACGGCCGGGTGCTGCAGCAGACGCTGCTGCGAGTCCGCCACATCGTCCGCGAGCTTCTGCAGCAGCGGCAGGGCGGCGGACTGTTCCGGCAGGGCGAACAGTTGCTTCAGCACGGCGGCCAACAGGGGCTTGTCCTGTCGGCTCTTGGCCAGCGGATAGAGACGCTCCAGCAGTGCCAGCCGGCCGGGATAGCGTAGCAGCATGTCCAGGCCGCGAGGCGCTGCCTGGTCGAGGGCGAACCGCCCGATCAGCTGGTCCAAGGCGGCCAGTTCGCGCTTGAAGGGAGCGTCCGGGTCTTCCTTGCTGAGGTACGCCTCGTCCACCTTGAGGAAGCCCATCCGGTGCAGCAGCCAGGTGGCCAGGAAGCCGAAGGCCAGGCCACCGAGGTGCGCGTAGTAGTTCACGTGGTCGTCGGCCAGCAGGACGCCATACAGCTCCTTGCCCAGCCAGGCGGGGAATATCCACAGGGCGGGGGCCTTGAAGTAGCCGATCAGCGGGCCCAGCCAGTAGAAGAAGCGAATCTTGCGTAGCCCGTATACGCCGATGGTCATGCCCATCAGCCCCGATACCGCGCCGGAGGCACCGATGCCTGCCACCCAGACAGGGTCCAGTGCCCACCAGAGCAGGTGCGAGGCCAACCCGCTGGCCAGGTAGAGGCCGAGGTAGACCCAGCGTCCCAGGGCCGCTTCCAGGGCGAAGCCGCAGATGAACAGGAAGATCATGTTGCCCAGCAGGTGATCGAAGCTGCCGTGCAGGAACATGGCGCCGAACAGGCCCTGGACGCTGAACTTGTTGGGAATGAAGCCAAAGCGCTGGGCGCTGATCTTGTCCCGTGCCGCCTCGGCCTTCTGTCGCGCCTGTTGCCAGGCGTGATCGGCCTGGTAGGCCGGGTAGCGGTGCAGCCAGTCCTCGAATTCCAGGTCACGCAGGATGATGGCCGCCAGGTCCTGGCGGCGCATGGCATCGATGGCGTGGCGCTGGTCGGTGTCGAACTTCTCCCGCTCCACCAGGTGGTCGACGAACAGGGCGCGCTCGCGATTGAGCAGGCCGCCGTCCAGATAGAGTTGCTGGGCCTCTTCGATCCGCGCCTGGTCACCGCCCTGGTAGACGACGTAGATCAGGGTGTTGAGCAGGATCAGCAGCAGGGTGATGACCGGCGGCCGCCGCCAGTCCAGAGGTTGATCGGCGGGAAGGATGATCATTGCGCGCGGCTCAGTTGCGCTTGCTGTCGATTTCGCTGAGGCGGCCGCCGACGAATCTCAGGTAGTGGTACATGCCGTTGGCGGGGCCGTAGACCCACTCCTCCACCTGCATCTCCTGGCGCCCGCTGGTGGTCTCCGAATAGCCAATGAAATCGCGGGAGGCGGGCTCGCCGCACTTGCGCTGAACCTCGACGCTGCGATCGCCGATGCTCACGAGATTGCTCTCGCAGCGGAAGGTGCTGGCGTTTGCCGCGAGGGGCAGAAGGAGGGCGGCTGCGAAGAGGCAGGCGAGGGCTTTCATGGGGCGGGCATCCTGTCCGTGGGCTGTAAGGCGCTGAGCCTAGCATTCCGCCCGAGAGGCTGTCAGTTACCGCGTTTGCTGTCGATATTGCGCAGCCGATTGCCCTCGAAACGGAGGAACTGGTACATGCCGTTGCGCGGCCCGTAGACCCATTCCTCGACTCGGACCTCGTTGCGCCGGTAGTACTCGTCTACCACTTCCTTGAAGCCCAGGTCGGCGCGGCTGATCGGCTCGCCGCACTTGTCCAGCACTTCGCGGGTGGTGTCGTCGAGGCTGATGAGGTTGCTGTTGCAACGCAGGGTGGAAGAGGCCTGGGCATTGCCCACGGCAAGCAGCAGGGACAGGCAGAAGAGAACGCGGCGTTTCACGGGGATGTCCGAGGATCGGTGGGAGGTGGCTACAGCCTACACCCGGCGCCCTGGTGCGTCAGGGGCCGCGCTTGGTTTCGATTCGAATCAGGCGATTGCCCTCGAAGGTGAGGATGCTGAGCATGCCGTTGTTGGGGCCGTACACCCATTCTTCCACGGTGAATTCGCGGTTGTCGTAGGAACCCAGGGTGTAACCGACGAGGTCACGATGCACCGGCTCGCCGCATTTCTGCAGGACTTCGAAGGGGCGGTCGCCGAGGCTGACCAGCTTGCTGCCGCAGCGCATGGTCTCCGCCCCGGCCGGCGTGGCCAGGGCGAGGGTCAGCAGGGCGAACGGCAGCATGCGCATGTGGCCTCCTACTCGCTGTCCAGGTGCAGCGGCGTGATCACCTCGCCGGACTGGTTGGGGTCCACGAAGCTGACGTCCAGCAGGAAGATGCGGTCGTCGGCAAGGCCGCCGCGGTCAACCAGATAGTCCTTGATGCTGGCGGCGCGGGCCTGGCCCAACTGGCGCAGCAGCAAGTCGCTCTGGGCCCAGGAGGCGAGGACCGCCTCGCGCAGTTTGGCGGTGCGCTGCTCGCTTTCCAGGTCCTGCCATTCGGCCGGCGGCTGCTGCTTCAGGCGGGCGCGGTAGATGCCTTCCAGCATAGGCGCTTTCTCGTCCTCGGGAACCTCCAGCTGGCTGGCTTCGGCCGGTACCTTGTCGCCCCGGCGCTGGGCGATCTTGTAGTAGGTGCTCTGGTATTCCCGCTCCAGGCGTTGCTCGGCCAGCGGCGGGCCGTCGGCGGCCTTGGCGCTGGCGCCTTCCACCTCCAGGCGCAGGGCAGGACGCTGCTTCAGCGCCTCGGCCAGGGTATCCAGGGATTTCTGCGCCTCGGCATCCAGCTCGCTGCTGCCGGCCGGGAAGGGCACCTGGCCGAGGTCTTCGCTGCTGCCGCCCACCAGGCCGGCGACGAAGTTGAAGGGCGCCTGAACCGCGCGCAACACCAGGTTGCGCAGGGTCTGCCAGACAATGGGCGCGACGCTGAACTGCGGGTCGTTGAGGTTGCCCGCTACCGGCAGCGAGATGTCGATCTTGCCCTGGGTGTCCTTCAGCAGGGCGACTGCCAGGCGCACCGGCAGGTCCACGGCATCGGGGCTGGAAACCTGCTCGCCGAGCTGCAGCTGTTCCAGTACCAGGTGGTTCTCGGCCTTCAGTTGGCCCTTCTCGATCTGGTAGTGCAGGTCCAGGTTCAGTCGGCCCTTGCGGATGCGGTAGCCGGCGAACTTGCCGGAGTAGGGCGTCAGCGTGGTCAGCTCGACGCGCTTGAAGCTGGTGGCGATGTCCAGGCTGTCCAGCGGATCGAAGGGGTTCAGGCTGCCCTTGATGGTCACCGGCGCGTAGCGGTCGACCTTGCCGTTAACCGCCACCTTGGCCGGTTTGGGATTGCGATTGTCGAGGGTGCCGATTTCACCGTTGAGTTGCTGGATGGCGGTGGCGAAGTTGGGGGTCAGGCTGAAGTCGGCGAAGTTCGCCGAGCCGTCCTTGATCTCGATGCCGCCGATGCGGATGCCCAGGGGCTTGCCGGCGGGTTCCGGCTGGGCGCTGGCGCTGGCCGGGGCATTGACGTCGGCGGGTTGCTTGATCACCAGCTCGCTGGCGTTGGTGGTCAGGTCCTCATTGATGATGAAGCGCGCATAGGGCTGGTTCAGGCTCACCTTGTCGATGACCAGACTGTCACCGTGCTGGTAGTTGAGCCCATCCACCAACAATTGTTGCCATTTGACGAAGTCGCGTTCCTTGATGGTGTCCAGGGTGTGCATCTGGTTGACCAGCGCGCGGCCGGTGATGCCCAGGGCCAGCGGCTCGGTGCCCTTGAGGTCGACGTTGAGGTCGCTGTCGAGCAGGCCGCTGCGCAGCTCCAGGCGTATGAAGGGGCTGATGTAGGCCTGGGCGACGCGCAGGTCGATGTCGCGGGTCTGCACCTGCAGCTTCGCGGTGACGGGCTTGAGCTGGACCTGGCCGACCGCCTGCACCTTGCCCTGCTTGCCGAGTCCGGTGTCGAGGCTGAGGTTGAAGGGCGATTCGCCGCGACTGTCGAAATCCTTGAGGTCCAGGTTGAGCGGGCCCAGTTCCAGTTGCACCGGCTCCTTGGGCACCCGGTCGGCGAGGTGCACCTTGTAGCCGCGCAACTGGGTTTCCTTGAGTCGCACGACCCAGGGCTTGCCGGGCTCGTCCGCTTTGGCTTCGGCCTGAGCGGCCGTGGGCTTCTCTTCAGCCTTGGGCGCGGGCTTGGGTTCGCTGGCGAACAGCTTCTGCCAGTCCAGCTGGCCATCGGCTTCGCGAGCGGCCCAGGTTTCCAGGTTCTGGCTGTGGATCTTGCCTACCAGCACTTCCTGCTTGGCCAGGTCCAGGGAGCTGTCGCTGACTTCCAGCGATTCCAGGTTGACCAGGGGGCGGTTGTCCGGCGCCTTGATGGCAAATGGCGCGACCTTGATCCAGATCTTGTCCAGGTTGAGCTGGGTGCCGTTGGACAGGCTCAGCTTGTAGTCCGTGGACAGGCTGATCACGCCCTTTTCCAGGGCCAGGGGCACCGCGTCGCGCACATAGGGCCAGAAGGCCTTCATCTTGCCATCGGTGAGCTTCAGCTGGCCGCTGGAGGTGAGGGGCACCAGGCTGATCTGACCTTCCCAGTCGATGCGTCCGCCATAGGGGCCGGTGGCCACGAACGACATCTCGGCATTGTCGTCGGGCAGGGTGCTGAGGTTGCGCAGCTCGAGGTTGAGGGAGTCGTAGACGAACTCGATGGCCTCACTGGGGCGCAGGTCCTGGAAGTGCAGGCCACCCTCGCTCAGCTTGATGCGGTCGATGCGCACCGGAAAGGGCTCGCCCGCCGGCTCCTCCGGCTTGGGTTCGCTGGGGGGCAGCTTGAACAGCTGGGTCAGGTTGAGCGTGCCCTCCTTGGCGAACAGCACCTCGGTGGTCGACTTGTCCAGCTCCACGTCCGCCAGATGCAGGGCGCCGGACCAGAGGCTGTCCAGTTGCAGGTTGGCATAGAGCCGCTCGAAGCCCACCTGCTCGGCCTTGTCATCGCCGATGTGCAGGCCCCACAGGGTCAGCTCAAGGCTGAAGGGGTTGAGCTGGATGCGTTCCAGCCGCGCGGGGACGGTGGCGTATTGGGCCAATTGCTGGTTGGCCACCCGGAGAGCGATCCCCGGGATGATCAGAAAGCCAAGCAGGCTGTAGAGGGCAACGACGATCAGCAGGGCGCAGGCGGCCCGTTTCAATCCTTTGTACATGAGGCGTCAACTATCCCGGCAAAGAGTGCCTTGGATTATGGCACGGCCTCCGGGTTCCGCCTGATGGCTGGATCTCGTTGCTGCGTGGCTTTCAGAGCTGCAGGATCAGGGTCTTGAGCGGTGGGCGTCCGTCTTGCGAGGGGAAGTCGGCGGCAGGCGCGAGCTGCTGCCAGTCGCGCACTGGCCGGCCCAACTTGCTGGCGCAGCGCAGCACCTGCTCGCGCCACTCCTCCATCGCCACCTTGGCGAGGTTGTTGTTGCACACCAGTACGCCACCTTCGGCGGTCGCCATGAGCGCGGGCTTGAGCAGGCTCTGGTAGTCGCGCAGCAGGTCCACGGTGCCGAAGGCGCTTTTGGCCCAGGCCGGCGGGTCGAGGAACACCAGGTCGAACTGGCGCTGTTCCAGGCGCGGGTAGCTCGGTAGCTTCTGGCCGTGGCGACGGGCGATGGGCAGGCCGGCGAACTGGCGGATGGCCGGGAAGTAGTCCGATTGCACGAAGTGCATGGGCGCAAGCGCCGGGTTCAGCTCACCGTTCTCGCGGCCGACCGCGAGGTTGCCTTCGGCGAAGTCCAGGTTCCACACCTCGCTGGCGCCGCCCGCCGCCGCACAGAGGCCGACGCCGCAGGTGTAGGCGAAGAGGTTGAGTACCGATTTGCCGGCGCTGTTGGCCTTCACCCAGCCGCGGGTATTGCGCAGGTCGAGGAAGAGCAGCGGGTCCTGGCCGGCGTGACGGCCACGTACCCGGTAGTTCAGGCCCCATTCGTGGGCGACCAGGTCCTCCAGGGCAGCGGGCTCGGCCTGGTAGACCGGGTCGCGGCGATCGACCCGTGAATTGCCCTGGGAGCGGTCGTTGTAGACCAGCAGCAGCTTCTCGCCGAGGAATTCGTTCACCGCAGCGGCCAGTTCCAGCAGGGGCTCACGCTCCAATGTCTGGTGGAAGCTCTGCACCATCAATTGCGCGCCGTAGCGGTCGACGGTCAGGCCGGGAGCGCCTTCCTGGCTGCCATGGAACAGCCGATAGCAATCGGTGCCCTGGGCATGGAGTTCGGCCAGCAGCGGCTGGCGGGCGTCGAGGGCGGCGCGCAGCGCCTGGAGGAGAGCGGAGGACATGCGCGGCGTCTCGCAAAAAGGGGCGCGCAGTTTAACAAAGGTCGAGGTCGGCGCGGCTCCGGCCGGCCTCGGTCGGTCTCACCGGGGCGGTAGCCCCATACGACGGCGCGCACGATGCACGGCGCCATTGCGCATGGCCCAGCGCAGCAGCGGCGCCACGCGCCAGACCAGATCCCGCACCACGCGGCGCTGCCAGGGGCGCTGGTGCAGGCCGATCATGGCACTGGCCCACTCCGGCATCAGGTCGATGCCGGCCTGCATCATCAGGATGCCGAAGGGTTTGGCCATGGCGCTGGGCGCTGGTGCGGCGAGGAGGACGCGCACCACTTCCAGGCTGCGCTCGTCGCAGAACAGCTGTGGGCGCATGGCTTCCAGGTAGTCCGCCACCTCCTGGCGGGACTTCGGCACATTGCTCGCGCCGAGCCGTTCGGCCACCAGGGCGATCTCGGCGTAGTAGCGGTCCTGGTCTTCGCCGCTCAAGTGCGGGTTGAGGTAGCGCAGGTGGGACTTGAGGAAGCAGCTGACCTCGGCCACATGCACCCAGGTGAGCAGCGCGGGGTCGCTGGCCGCGTAGGGGCGGCCGTCGGGGGCGGTGCCGGCCACCTGCAGATGGATGGTGCGCACTTTGTCGATCAGCCATTCGGCGTCCTTGCGGGTGCCGTAGGTGGTGCCGGAAATGAACTGGCCGGTGCGACGCAGGCGGCCGAGCATGTCCGCGCGGAAATTGGAGTGGTCCCAGACGCCCGAGAGCGCCAGGGGATGCAGCATCTGCAGGAGCAGGGCGCTGATGCCGCCGATCATCATCGTGGTGAAGTCGCCGTGGACCTTCCAGGTCACCGAGTCCGGGCCGAACAGGCCGGGGTCGCCCTTGGGGTTCTCGAAGTCGAGTTGGCCGAGGGCAAGGCCGGTCAGGCCGATGATCTGGCTTTCGATGCGGCGGCGGATGAATTCCATGGGGCGGGCGATTCCAAAGGAAAGGCGACAGCCCTCAGCGAGGGCTGCCGCCTTGGCGGGTGTTACTGGTTGAGGCGCTTGTCGATCAGGTTCTGCACAACCGAAGGGTCGGCCAGGGTGGAAGTATCGCCCAGGTTCTCCAGCTCGTTACAGGCGATCTTGCGCAGGATGCGCCGCATGATCTTGCCCGAACGGGTCTTGGGCAGGCCTGGCGCCCACTGGATCAGTTCCGGCTTGGCGAAGCTGCCGATTTCCTTGCTGACCAGGGCCAGCAGTTCCTTCTTCAGCTCGTCGGTGGGTTCCAGGCCCTTCATCGGTGTGACGAAGGCGTAGATGCCCTGGCCCTTGAGGTCGTGGGGATAGCCCACCACGGCGGCCTCGGCCACGGCATCGTGCAACACCAGGGCGCTTTCCACTTCGGCGGTGCCGATGCGGTGGCCGGAAACGTTGATCACGTCGTCGACGCGGCCGGTGATCCAGTAGTAGCCATCCTCGTCGCGGCGGGCGCCGTCGCCGGTGAAGTAGTAGCCGGGGTAGGCGGAGAAGTAGGTATCGATCATCCGCTTGTGGTCGCCATAGACACTGCGGATCTGGCTCGGCCAGCTGGCCTTGATCGCCAGTACGCCGGAGCCGGCGCCTTCGATTTCCTTGCCCTTTTCATCCAGCAGTACCGGCTGCACGCCGAAGAACGGGCGGGTGGCCGAGCCGGGCTTGAGGGCGGTAGCGCCCGGGAGCGGGGTGATGAGGATGCTGCCGGTCTCGGTCTGCCACCAGGTGTCGACGATGGGGCAGCGGCAGTCGCCCACCACGTTGTAGTACCACTCCCAGGCTTCCGGGTTGATCGGCTCGCCGACGCTGCCGAGCAGGCGCAGGCTGGCGCGGGAGGCTTTCTTCACTGGGGCCTCGCCTTCACGCATCAGGGCGCGAATGGCGGTCGGCGCGGTGTAGAAGATGTTCACCTGGTGCTTGTCGATCACCTGCCAGAAGCGCGAGGCGTCCGGGTAGTTGGGCACGCCTTCGAACATCAGGGTGGTGGCGGCGTTGGCCAGCGGGCCGTAGACGATGTAGCTGTGGCCGGTGACCCAGCCCACGTCCGCGGTGCACCAGAAGATTTCGCCGTCCTTGTAGTCGAACACGTACTTGTGGGTCATCGCTGCACCCAGCAGGTAACCGCCGGTGGTGTGCAGTACGCCCTTGGGTTTGCCGGTGGAACCGGAGGTGTAGAGGATGAACAGCGGGTCCTCGGCGTCCATCCATTCCGGCGGGCAGTCCTCGCTGACGCCGTGCAGGGCCTCGTGGTACCAGAGGTCGCGCCCGTCCTGCCAGTCGATCTTGCCTTCGGTGCGCTGCACCACCAGCACCGACGAGACGTTCGGGCAGTCCTTCAGCGCCTTGTCGACGTTCTGCTTAAGCGGAACGTACTTGCCGCCGCGCACGCCTTCGTCGGCGGTGATCACGGTACGGCAATCGGCGTCGAGGATGCGGTCACGCAGGGCGTCCGGGGAGAAGCCGCCGAACACCACCGAATGCACGGCACCGATGCGCGCGCAGGCGAGCATGGCGTAGGCCGCTTCGGGAATCATCGGCATGTAGATGCACACGCGGTCGCCCTTTTTCACGCCACGGCTCTTCAGCACGTTGGCCAGGCGGGTGACATGGCTGTGCAGCTTGCGGTAGGTGATCTGCGCGGATTCGCTGGGGTTGTCGCCTTCCCAGATGATGGCGACCTGCTCGCCGCGCTGCTCCAGGTGGCGGTCGATGCAGTTGTAGGCGACGTTCAGCTTGCCGCCCTTGAACCACTCGGCTTCGCCCTTCGCGAGGTCGCTGCGGTGCAGCTGCTCCCAGGGCTGGAACCAGGTGAGGAAACTGGTGGCCTGCTCGCTCCAGAACAGCTCGGGCTGTTCGACGGACTGCTGGTACAGGCGCAGGTAGGCATCGTTATCAATGAGCGCCTGCTTGCGCACGGCGTCTGGCACGGGGTGAAGGCTGATCTCGTACATGGCGGGTCCTTGTTGTTGTGTAGCCGAGATACCCACAAGGGTGCATCCAAGCCATCGCAGGGTTCAAGGGTTGTCCATGGAGTTTTGAGCCCCTGGCGCGCCGGATCGTTCAGTGACGCGGATACTCGAGCTGCGCGGCGACGAAGGCGGCGGTGGCGTCGCCATAGCGCGCGGCGATCCCGGCCAGCGCTTCGTCCAGCACCTTTCCGGGTGACGCCTCCCGGCCGGGGAGCAGCGGCGTTCCTTCGGTTTTGGCGTCTGGCAGCAGCGTCAGGCCGTGGCGGCTGCGCACCGGGCCGTTACCGCTGGCTAGCACCTCGGTGCGGAAGCTGCGGGCCCAGGCGTCGACGCGCAAGGCGAGGGTCGCTTCGTCCAGGCCCGGCTGCAGGGTCAGGGAGAGGATTTCGTGGCGCCAGAAGGCGAGGTAGTTGCTTGCTGCCGTCAGGTAGCCGCGAGCGCCGAATGCAAAGGACTGGCTGTCGTGCGCTGGAGACCAGTCCGTCAGCCCGATCTCCCGGCCCAGGGCCTCGGCTTTCAGCGGGCCGGCGATGGCTTCCACCAGCGCCAGGGATACCGGCACGGCGGCACTGACGCCCGAGCTGGTCACCAGCTTGCCGTCCACCACGTAGCGGCGATCGACTTGCCAGTGGGTATCGGGAAAGTCCGACTCGCGCATTGATTTCGAATACCAGTGGCCGGTGGCCTGGCGGTCGTGGAGCAGGCCGGCGTGGCCCAGGACCAGAACGCCGTCGCAGATGCCGACGATGGTGGCGCCCCGTGCCGCCTGACCGGACACGAAAGCGGTGAGCACCGGGTCGTCGCTGTGGTGCACGGCGGGCACGACCAGATAGTCGGCACCCTGTGGATAACGCTGTTCGAACTCGCGGGTGGTGGCCTGGGCGTCGATCCTCAGCGCCGGCATCATCTGCAGCGGCCCCTCACGGGTGGACAGGGCGACCACTTCGGCGACCCCGGCGCGGCTGAGCAGGCCGAAGGGCACCAGGTAATCCACCAGTTCGGTCATGCGGTTCTCGCCGACCACGGCCACCAGCGGCTGCTGGCGACCAAAGCGTGGCAGGTAGGGCTCAAGTGCGTCTGCCTGGGCGAGCAGGGGAAGGCAAAGCGTCAGGACCAGCAGAAGCGCGCGCATGGGTCTTCTCCGAAGTGGGAATTCCAGTCTGGCGCGCGGGCGAATGTCAGGAATGACAACTATCAGTGAATATCTGCCAATCCGGCTTTCGAGTATTCCCGATGTCGCAACCCCATCGCGTGCTGCTAGTGGTGTTCCCCGATTTCCAGCTGCTGGACGCCACCGGCCCGGCGGAAGTGTTCGCCGCAGTCAGCGGCCACCTGCCGAAGGAGGCCGGTCCCGCCTATGTCTTGCAGAGCATCTCCGTCACCGGTGGGCTGGTGCGTTCCAGTACCGGGTTGGAGCTGATGACCGACGCCCTGCCAGAGCCGGCCAGCCTGGCCGGGTGCACGCTGCTGGTGGCGGGCGGCTATGGCGTGCAACGGGCGATGGCGCAGGGCGTGCTGGCGCGCTGGCTCAAGGACGCAGTGGCTCGGACGGCACGTTGCGGTTCGGTGTGCACCGGGGCCTTCCTGCTGGCCCAGGCGGGTTTGCTCGATGGCCGCCCGGTGGTGACCCACTGGAAGTACGCCATGCTGCTGAAGCGGCTGTTCCCGAAGTTGCTGGTGCAGGAAGACGCGCTGTTCGTTCGCGATGGGCGCTTCTACAGCTCGGCCGGGGTAACAGCTGGCATGGACCTTTGCCTGAGCCTAGTGGAGGAAGACCATGGTCGCGCGGTATCGCTGCAGGTGGCCAAGGGGCTGGTGATGTACCTGCGCCGGCCCGGCGGTCAGCGGCAGTTCAGTGCCGAATTGCTGGCGCAGCAGGCACCCCCTGGAGGCGTGATGGAGAAGCTGGTCCAGTGGTTGCGCGGTCGCCTGCACGAGGCATTGGACATCGAGGTGATGGCGGCGGAGATGGCGGTATCACCGCGGACGCTTCACCGGCATTGCCAGGCGGAGCTGGGGGTTACGCCGTCGAAACTGCTGTTCCAATTGAGACTGGAAGAGGCGTGCCGATTGCTGGAGCAGGGCGCGCCGTCACTCAAGCGTACGGCGGAGAACAGCGGATTCGGCAGCGAATACAACCTGCGCCGGGCGTTCATTCAGGCGCTGGGGGTAACGCCGAGCGAGTATCGGCAGCGGTTCTGCCGGTAGTGGCTAAAGGTTGCGGGAGTGTTGTGGCGGCGAATTCATTCGCTGACCGGACCGATGGTTCGGCCCGGAGATTTGCAGGGCGCTACGCGCCCATTGCGAATGAATTCGCCCCCACAGGATCAACCGCGGTGGCGTGCGCGGAAGAAGTCGATCAGGCCCTGGGTCGAACCATCCTCGGCCTGGGCTTCGTCCTGGCCGGTCAGACGCGAATAGACGGCCTTGCCCAGCTCCTTGCCCAGTTCCACGCCCCACTGGTCGAAGGCGTTGATGCCCCAGAGCACGCTCTGCACGTAGACCTTGTGCTCGTACATGGCAATCAGTGCACCCAGGCGGCGCGGGCTGATGCGTTCCATCACCAGGGTGTTGCTCGGACGGTTGCCCGGCACCACCTTGTGCGGCGCCAGACGCTGCACTTCTTCTTCCGGCAGGCCCTTGGCGCGCAGTTCGGCCTCGGCCTCCTCGCGGGACTTGCCGAGCATCAGCGCCTGGCTCTGGGACAGGCAGTTGGCGAACAGCCACTGATGGTGGTCGGCCACCGGGTTGTAGCTGGAGACGGGGACGATGAAGTCCGCCGGGATCAGCTGGGTGCCCTGGTGCAGCAACTGGTGGTAGGCGTGCTGGCCGTTGCAGCCGACGCCACCCCAGATCACTGGGCCTGTGCCGGCGGTGACCGGGGTGCCGTCCTGGCGCACGCTCTTGCCGTTGGACTCCATGTCCAGCTGCTGCAGGTGATCGGTGAAGTTACGCAGGTAGTAGTCGTAGGGCAGGATCGCGTGGCTGCGCGCGCCCCAGAAATCGCCATACCAGACGCCGAGCAGGCCGAGGATTACCGGGATGTTGCGCTCGAACGGCGTGCTCTGGAAGTGCTGGTCCATGCTGTAGGCGCCGGACAGCAGCTCCTTGAAGTTGGAGATGCCGATGGACATGGCGATCGGCAGGCCGATGGCGGACCAGAGGGAGTAACGCCCGCCGACCCAGTCCCACATCGGGAAGATGTTTTCTTCGCGGATGCCGAAGGCCACCGCCGCTTCCTTGTTGCTGGAAACGGCGATGAAGTGCCGGTACAGCTCTTCCTCGCTGCCGCCCTGGGCCAGGTACCAGGCACGGGCGGCCTGGGCGTTCTTCAGGGTTTCCAGGGTGCCGAAGGACTTGCTGGAGACGATGAACAGGGTGGTCTCGGCGTTCAGGCGGCAGGCCAGTTCGCGGAATTCGCTGCCGTCGATATTCGCCAGGTAATGGCAGCGCACGCCTTTCTGAGCGAAGGGCAGCAGCGCTTCGGACACCAGCTGCGGGCCGAGGAAGGAACCGCCGATGCCGATGTTCACCACGTCTGTGATGGGCTTTTCCGTGTAACCGCGCCACAGGCCGTTGTGCACGGAACCCACCAGCTCGGTCATCTGGTGCAGCACGCGGTGCACGTCGGGCATCACGTCGATGCCTTCCACCCGGACCTTGTCGCCGATGGGGCGGCGCAGTGCGGTGTGCAGCACCGGCCGGCGCTCCGAGGCGTTGATCACGTCGCCACGGAACATCGCCTTGATGGCGTCGTCGAGCCGTGCTTCTTCCGCCAGCTTGACCAGCAGTTCCAGGGTGTCGGCGCGGACCAGGTTCTTCGAGTAGTCCAGCAGCAGGCCGCAGGCGCTCAGGCTGAACTGCTTGAAGCGCTCCGGGTCCTCGGCGAAGGCCTGGCGCAGGCTGAAGCCGGCAAGGTCCTGGCGATGCTGGCGGAGCCCCTTCCAGGTGGGCAGTTGGGTGACATCGAGCGGCGTCAGGTGGTGGTCCATGGCGTACCTGTGTGCGACTTAAGAAAAAGCCCGGAAAGGTCCGGGCTTCGGGTCATGCAGCTTTCCGGTCTCAGGCGACCTGTACCGGAATCGCGTTGCTGGTGTGGCTGAGTTCGTTGCCCGGAGCCATGTACAGCATACGCGGTTTGAAATTGGCAAGTTCTGCTTCGCTGTAGTGAGCGTAGGCGCAGATGATCACGCGATCACCCACCTTGGCCTTGTGCGCCGCGGCGCCGTTCACCGAGATCATTCGCGAGCCGTTTTCGGCGCGGATGGCGTAGGTGGTGAAACGTTCGCCGTTGTCGACGTTGTAGATCTGGATCTGTTCGTACTCGCGGATACCGGCGAGGTCGAGCCAATCGCCATCGATGGCGCAGGAGCCTTCGTAGTCGAGCACGGCGTGGGTGACTTCGGCGCGGTGCAGTTTGGCCTTGAGCATGATGGCGTGCATGGCTTTTCCTCGTCAGGATGCGGGCGGCGGCAGAGTTTGCCCGAACCCCCGAGGGGGTTCAAGGCTGCGACGGGCGTCGATCAGTGCGCTTCGAGGTTGAAGGCAAGGTTATCGATCAGGCGGGTGTTGCCCATGAAGGCGGCACCCAGGATCACCAGCTGCTGGTCCTTGTCGCTTGCGGGGCGCAGGTTCAGCGCTTCGCGGACTTCCAGGTAATCCGGGCGGAAACCGGCCTTGGCCAGTTCGGCCTGGCCTTCCTGTTCCAGAGCAGTGAAGTCGCGACGGCCTGCACGGATGGCAGAGGCCATCTGCTGCAGGGTGCGGTACAGAGCGGGAGCGGCGGCGCGCTGGGCGTCGTCCAGGTAGCCATTGCGCGACGACAGGGCCAGGCCATCTTCGGCGCGAACCGTCGGCTCGCCCATGACCTGGATCGGCATGTTCAGATCGCGCACCAGCTTGCGGATCACCGCCAACTGCTGGAAATCCTTCTCGCCGAATACCGCGAGGTCGGGCTGGACCATGTTGAACAGCTTGCTGACCACGGTGGCCACGCCTTCGAAATGGCCCGGGCGGCTACCGCCGCAGAGACCTTCGGACACCAGCGGGACGTTGACGCGGGTCTGGCCGTTCATGCCGTCCGGGTACATTTCTTCCACGTCCGGGTGGAACAGGAGATGGCAGCCGGCGGCTACCAGCTTCTCCTGGTCGGCCACCAGGGTGCGCGGGTAGGTGGCCAGGTCTTCGCTCGGCCCGAACTGCAGCGGGTTGACGAAGATGCTGGCGACCACGAAATCGGCGCGCTGGCTGGCCTTCTCCACCAGGGCGACGTGCCCGGAGTGGAGGTTGCCCATGGTGGGCACGAAGCCGATGCGCTTGCCTTCGCTACGTGCGCGGGCGACAGCTGCACGCAGTTCGCGGACGGTCTTGACGGTGATCATGCGGAGAATCCGTGTTCGGCAGCGGGGAAGGTCACGTCCTTGACGGCCTGGACGTAGGCCGACAGGGCAGCCTGGATGCTGGCCTGGCCTTCCATGAAGTTCTTCACGAACTTGGGCGCGCGGCCGGTGAGGGAGAGGCCGAGCATGTCGTGCAGGACCAGTACCTGGCCATCGGTGGCGCTACCGGCGCCAATGCCGATCACCGGGATCTTCACTGACTGGGTGATTTCGGCGGCCAGCTCGCTGGGGACGCACTCCAGCAGCAGCATGGCGGCGCCAGCCTGTTCCAGGGCCATGGCGTCGGCGCGCAGCTGGCGGGCCTGGGCTTCCTGGCGGCCCTGGACCTTGTAGCCGCCGAGGATGTTCACGGCTTGCGGGGTCAGGCCCAGGTGGGCGCAGACCGGGACGCCGCGTTCGGCCAGCAGGCGAATGGGCTCGGCCAGCCAGGCGGCGCCTTCCAGCTTCACCATGTGTGCACCGGCCTGCATCAGGGCGGCGCAGTTGGCGAAGGTCTGTTCGAGGTTGGCGTAGGCCATGAACGGCAGGTCGCTGATGATCAGTGCGCCCTGGTTACCGCGTTTCACGGCAGCGGTGTGGTAGGCCATGTCGGCCATGCTGACCGGCAGGGTGCTGTCATGGCCTTGCAGGACCATGCCAAGGGAGTCGCCCACCAGCAGCACATCCACGCCAGCCTGGCAGGCTGCCTGGGCGAAGGTGGCGTCGTAGGCTGTCAGCATGGCGATCTTCTCGCCTTTCAGCTTGAGCTCTTGCAGGGTGGTCAGGGTCACATCGGGCATGAAAACGTCCTCATCGGCGCCGGTTTGCACCGGCGCGGGGCAACGGGACGCCTATAGTCCCGATGGGGGGGCATGAAGTCAATTGCAGGTGTTACCGACCTGTTACGGCGTTACCGCCAGGTCGGGGAGGCGCTCGAGGCCTTCGAATGGGCAGGCTGCCAGCAGGGCCTCCAGCGGGCGCCCATCGGGCAGTTGCAGGTCTTCGGCGATCTCCGCCAGGGGATAGAGCACGAACGCGCGGGCGTGCATGTGGTAGTGCGGAACCTGTAACCGAGGCTCATCGAGCTGGCGCTGGCCGAACAGCAGGATGTCCAGGTCCAGGGTGCGCGGACCCCAGCGTTCGTCTTTGCGTACACGCCCCTGCGCCAGCTCGATGGCTTGTAGTGCGTCGAGCAGTTCCAGCGGCGCCAGCTCGGTATCCAGGGCGGCCACGGCATTTACGTAGCGGGGCTGGTCCGGTGGGCCGAGGGGGTCGCTGGCGTAGAGCGAGGACACCGCCGCGAGGCGCGTTCCGGGCAGTTCGCCCAGCGCAGCAAGGGCGCCGCGCAGTTGGCTGACGGGCTCGGCGAGGTTGCTGCCGAGGCCGATATACACGCGCTCCATGATCAATCGCCCGAATTGTCGGGCGTGCCATCGCTGCGCGGACCGCGACGACGACGGCTGCCACCACGGCGGCGGCGCTGGCCACTGGGCTGTTGCTCGTCCTTGGAGCTGAGCTCACGGATCATGTTGCGGCGCTGGCTGTCACTGGCGTCCTGGTAGTCCGTCCACCAGTCACCCAGGCCATCGGTCTTCTCGCCGGCGCTTTCGCGCAGCAGGAGGAAGTCGTAACCGGCGCGGAATCGCGGATTCTCCAGCAGCAGGTCGGCACGCTTGCCATTGCGACGCGGCAGGCGCTCCTGCATGTCCCAGATTTCACGGATCGGAATGCTGAAACGCTTGGGAATGGCGGTGCGCTGGACCTGTTCCATGATCAGGACATGGGCCGCTTCCTGCATCGCCGGGATCGGCGGCATGCCACGCTCCTGCAACTGCGCGGCGCGGGCAGGCAGGGCAGGCCAGAGCAGGGCGGCGAAGAGGAAGGCCGGGGTAACGGGCTTGCCCTGGCGAATGCGCTCGTCGGTGTTGATCAGCGCCTGGCGAATCAGGCGGCCGGTGTATTCGGGGTTGCGATCCAGGGCTGCGGCGCTGGCCGGGAACAGCGGGGCGAACAGGTCGTACTCCACCAGCAGTTCGAACGTGCGCTCGGCCTTGCCGCCGAGGAACAGCTTGAGCACTTCGTCGAACAGGCGCGCGGAGGGGATTTCTCGCAGCATTGGCGCCAGGCGGCGAATGGGAGCGGCGCTGTGCTTCTCGATCTCGAAGTCCAGTTTGGCGGCGAAACGCGCGGCGCGGAGCATGCGCACCGGGTCTTCCTGGTAACGCTGCTCGGGAATACCTATCAGGCGCACCAGGCGGTTGCGGATGTCGTGAACGCCGTGGGCGTAATCGAGGATGCGCTCGGTGGTGGGGTCGTAGTACAGCGCGTTGATGGTGAAGTCGCGGCGCTGGGCGTCGTCTTCCAGGCTGCCATAGACATTGTCGCGCAGGATGCGGCCGCTTTCGTTGCGCGAGGCCTGGTTGCTGTCTTCCTCTTCCTCACCCTGCGGGTGGTTGGCGCGGAAGGTGGCGACCTCGATGATTTCGCGGCCGAACTGCACATGGGCCAGCTTGAAGCGGCGGCCAATCACCCGGGCGTTGCGGAACTCGGCGCGCACCTGCTCGGGGGTGGCATTGGTGGCCACGTCGAAGTCCTTGGGGCGCAGGTTCAGCAGCAGGTCACGGACGCAACCGCCGACGACGTAGGCTTGGTAGCCAGCCTTCTGCAGGCGATCGACGACCAGTACGGCATTGCGACTGATGCCCGAACGGTGCAGCGAATGCTGATTATTGCCCAGTACTTCGGGAGTGCTGCGCGGATGCTGGGCGCGGCGAAGGGGCGAACGGAAAGACTGGAACAGCTTCTTCAGCATGGGATGCACTGTTTTGCGGAATGGACGGCCAGAAAAGGATATGGGCGCACGATGGCCGCGGATTCTAGCACTGGGAGGGGGGATGGAGAAGAAAAGGTCTGAAAGGAGCCAAAGCTACTGGGGGAGCCGAAGCTCCCCCCCAAATTGGTGCGTGCTTTGTTTTTATTGTATCGGGCTTGGTGTTTTTGTTGTTCGACCCGTTCCAGCAGGCATTTCACCTCTGGATATGCCCTCCAATCGAGGGTTAGTAGCAAACGGATTGCTTTGGACGCTGATGGTGCCGTGATCATTCCGTGACCCAACCAGTACTGGCGCTGCTTTGGAAGCAGTTTTTGTTGTTCTCTGTCTGGCTGTGGGGCAAGCCCCAATGGCAACTCCTCTCCAAAAGAATCAGTTAGCTGCGCCTCCGCTGTCTTGTTTTTATTGTGCTGGAGTCGATACGTCTTGTTTTTATTGTGGGGTTCAGCGTTTGTTATTGTTGTTGTGCCGCAGATAAAGCAGATGCCGTGCCAACTTTTTTGATTCCTTGTAAATCAAGGGCTTGCGAGGGGTGGCGGCTGAGCGGAGGGCAAAAAAAAGCCGGGTTTTCGTTACCTTTAGACCCGGCTTTGTTACGTGATGTTAGGCGGGGTAACAGCGCAGGGAACCTTTTGTGTTCCCCCGGTGTCACCCACGCCGGGCACTCAAGGCCCGGCTGCGGCGCCCGATTTGCGGCGCGGAATCCCCAGGCGTTGACGGCGCTCCCACAGGCATTTGCGGCTGATGCCCAGTTTGCGCGCTAGCTCGGTCTCGGTCATGTGATCCTGGTGCTCCAGCACGAAGTGCTGGAAATAGTCTTCCAGCGACAGGTCTTCGGTAGGCTCGTGGGCGGTGTTGTTGGCCTGGGACGGAACAGCGGCTTCGTTGAAGTCCTCTTCGTCCAGGTCGTCCAGCTCGATGTCGATGCCCAGCAGGTCCGCCGAGATGTCCGGGCTCTCGCACAGGATCACGGCGCGCTCGATGGCGTTTTCCAGCTCGCGCACGTTACCCGGCCAGTTGTAGTGGCGGATGGCCTGTTCGGCGTCGGTCGCGAAACGCAGGCTGTCACGCCCCATCTGGGCGCACTGGCGTGCCAGGAAGGAGCGGGCGATTTCCAGCACGTCGTTACCGCGCTCGCGCAAGGCGGGCAGCTTCAGCGAAATGACGTGCAGGCGGTAATAGAGGTCCTCGCGGAACTGGCCGGTCTTGGCCAGGGTCTTGAGGTCGCGGTGGGTCGCTGCGATCAGACGCACGTCGACTTTCTGCGACTGCACCGAGCCCACGCGGCGAATTTCGCCTTCCTGAAGGACGCGCAACAGGCGTGCCTGGGCTTCCAGGGGCAGTTCGCCGATTTCATCGAGGAACAGGGTGCCACCGTCGGCGGCTTCCACCAGGCCGGCACGGCCAGCAGTGGCGCCGGTGAAGGCGCCTTTCTCGTGGCCGAAGAGTTCGGACTCGATCAGGGTTTCCGGGATGGCGGCGCAGTTCACCGAAATCAGCGGGGCCTTGGCGCGGCGGGAAAGGTTGTGCAGCGCGCGGGCCACCAGTTCCTTGCCGGTGCCGGACTCACCCTGGATGAGCACGGTCGAGTCGGTCGGGGACACTTTGCGGATCTTGCTGTAGAGCTCGAGCATCGCCGGGCAGGAGCCGATGATGCCGATCTCGCCGTCGGCGTTGGCGGCTGCCGCCTTGTCACCGCCACGGCTGGCGCTGGGGCGCTCGCTCGGGGTCGACTTGGCTTCCTGGCGCTCCTTGAGGATGCGGGCAACCGCCTGGAGCATTTCGTCATGGTCGAAGGGCTTGGCGATGTAGTCCACCGCGCCCATCTTCATAGAATCCACTGCCGAGCGCAGGCTGGCGTAACTGGTCATGATCAGCACCGGAGTGCCTTGGGCCAGCTTGATCAGTTCGGTACCGGGAGCGCCGGGAAGGCGGAGGTCGCTGATGATGAGGTCGAAACCGGGAATGCTGTATCGCTCCTGGGCCTCCTGGACGGAGCCGGCCTCGCTGACCTGGTACTGGTTACGTTCCAGCAGGCGTCGCAAGGCAGAGCGAATGATGGTTTCGTCTTCGACGATCAGAATATGTGGCATTAATTCGGCTCTCTAGACGGTCTCAGCTCACGGCGGATGTCGCTTCGACAAAACGAGGCAGCGTCACCCTGATTCGGGTGCCGCGCTGGTGCTCGGAGTCGGCCGGGCTTTCGATGGTTATCTGTCCATAATGCTCTTCCACGATCGAATAGACCAGTGCAAGGCCAAGGCCGGTCCCTTTCCCTGGGTCCTTGGTGGTGAAGAAGGGTTCGAACAGTCGATCCATGATCGCCTTCGGAATTCCGCTGCCTTCGTCCTCGACGACGAGGTCGACGGTGTGTTCCGAAGCTTCGCTGCGCACGCGGATGGCGCTGCCCACGGGGGAAGCGTCGCGGGCGTTGGACAGCAGGTTGATCAGCACCTGGGCAAGGCGCTGCGGATCGCCTTCGACGACATGATGCGGATCGCAGAGGTTGAAGAAGTTCACCTCGATGCTGCGCTTGTTCAGTGATAGCAGGCCGATGGCATCCTGGGCCACCTCGGCCAGGCACACCGGCTCGCTTGCCTGCTGGCGGCCGCCGGCATGGGCGAAACTCATCAGGGACTGGACGATACGAGTGACGCGCTTGGTCTGTTCGAGAATCTGGCTGCTGAGTTCCTTGATCTCCGAATCGCCCTCGCGCTCTTCTCGCAGGTTCTGCGCCAGGCAGGCAATACCGGTGATGGGGTTGCCGATTTCATGGGCGACGCCGGCGGCCAGGCGGCCGATGGAGGCCAGGCGCTCGGAGTGCACCAGCTTGTCTTCCAGCAACTGGGTGTCGGTCACGTCTTCCACCAGCAACACCAGGCCGCTGCTGCCGGGAGCCAGGGGTTCTTCGATCGCCGCCTTGTGCAGGTTGAGTGCGCGGACCTGGCCATCCAGCGCCAGGCGCTGCTTGTGCAGGTGCTCGTCGGGCAGGTTGATGAAGCCTTCCAGCAGGCCCTTCCAGGGTTCGGAGATGGTGGACAGGCGCGATCCCACGACGCGCTGCGCCGGAATCTCGGTCAGTTCCTCCATGGCGCGGTTCCACATGAGGATTTCCTGATCCTTGGCCAGGGAGCAGACGCCCATCGGCAGCTCCTGCAGCGTCTGGCGATGGTAGCGGCGCAGGGCGTCCAGTTCGGCGGCCAGGCCCGTGAGGCGCGAGTGGTAGTCCTCGAGGCGGCTTTCGATGAAGTGGATGTCTTCGGTGACGTAGCCCTCGCTGCCGGACTTGTAGGGCAGGAAGGTTTCCACCATGTCCTGGGCCACGCTGGGGCCCATCAGGCCGGACAAGTTGGCTTCGATGCGGTCGCGCAGGCGGCGCAGGGCATAGGGGCGGCGTTCGTCGAAGGGCAGGTGGAGGTCGCGCAGCGCCTGTTCCACTTCCTTCTGTGCGGTCTTGGCGCCCAGGGGCTTGGCCAGCTGGGTGGCGAATTCCTGGGGCGAACTGGCCAGCAGTTCGCGGCGCTGTGGCCGACGCACGTTGTCCACGGTACAGGCTTCGGCGGCGCTGCGTTCTTCCGGGCTGGCTTCGGTGAAGAGCGAAACCAGGGTGAAGATCAGCACGTTGGCCGCCAGGGAGGCGATGGCCGCGATGTGCCAACTGGTATCGTCGAGTACGTAGATGGCGTTGAACAGCGGCAGGTAGATGCCCTGCAGGTTGCCCACCAGCGGCAGCAGCATGGCGAACAGCCAGACGAGGAAGCCCGCCAGTAGGCCGGCAATGAAGCCGCGGCGGTTGGCGGTCGGCCAGTAGAGAACGGAGAGCGCGCCCGGCAGGAATTGCAGGGTGGCGACGAAAGCGACTATGCCGAGGTTGGACAGGTCCTGCTCGGCCCCCAGCAACAGGTAGAAGCCGTAGCCCGCCATGATGATGAAGGCGATCAGCGCACGGCGGGTCCATTTCAACCAGCGGTAGATATTGCCCTCGGCCGGTGGCTGGTAGAGCGGCAGCACCAGGTGGTTGAGAGCCATGCCGGAGAGTGCCAGCGTCAGCACGATGATCAGGCCGCTGGCAGCAGAGAGGCCACCGACGTACGCGAGCAGGGCCAGTACCGGGTTATTCACGGCGATGCCGAGGCCCAGGGTGAAGTATTCCGGATTGGTGGTGGCGCCCAGCTTGAGACCTGCCCAGAGAATCAGCGGGATAGCCAGGCTCATCAGCAGCAGGAACAGCGGCAGGCCCCAGCTCGCGCTGACCATGGCGCGCGGGTTGAGGTTCTCGGTGAAGGTCATGTGGTACATGTGCGGCATGACGATCGCCGAGGCGAAGAACACCAGCAGCAGGGTCCGCCAGGGGCCTTCCTGCAGAGGGGTGTGCAGGGTGGACAGCGCGGCCTGGTTTTGCAGCAGCCAGAGTTCCAGTTCGCGCGGGCCGCCGAATACCCCATAGAGCGCGTAGAGGCCGATGGCGCCCAGGGCTACCAGCTTGACCACCGACTCGAAGGCGATGGCGAACACCAGACCGGCGTGCTTCTCGCGGGTGGCGATATGGCGGGCGCCGAAGAGGATGGTGAAGAGGGTAATGAGCGCGCAGAAGCTCAGGGCGACGCGGTTGTGCACCGGCTCGCGGGTGAGGATGCCGATGGAGTCGGCCACTGCCTGGATCTGCAAGGCCAGCAGCGGCAGGACCCCGATGATCATGATCACCGTGGTCAGCGCGCCGGCCCAGGTGCTGCGGAAGCGGAAGGCGAACAGGTCGGCCAGGGACGAGAGCTGATAGGTACGGGTGATGCGCAATATCGGATAGAGCAGCACCGGCGCCAGCAGGAAGGCACCTGATACCCCGAGGTAGCTGGCGAGGAATCCGTAGCCGTATTGGTAGGCCAGGCCGACGGTGCCGTAGAACGCCCAGGCGCTGGCGTAGACGCCGAGGGACAGGGTGTAGGTCAGCGGATGGCGGATGATCCAGCGCGGGACGAAGCCCCGGTCACTGAGCCAGGCCACGCCGAAAAGGGCCAGAAGGTAGGCAGCGCTGATCAGGATCAGCTGGGTGAGGCTAAAGCTCATCAGCATCGCGTTGACTCTGCAGAATGAAGGTCACCACGATCAGGATCAGCCACAGCAGGTAGGGGCGGTACCAGGCGCCGTTGGGGTCGATCCACCAATCCATGATGGCGGGGGAGAACAGGTAGATTCCCACCACCAGGAGCAGGACCAGTCGATAGATGTACATGCCACAAAATCTCGTCGTGTCTGTCGCGATGGTAGCGAATGCACCACCGGCGGGCGAGAGGCTAGCGAAGCTGCGCTTCGGTCAGGGTCCTGGCCCGCGGTATTCGCCCTGCGTCCCAGTGGGTGATGCCCCATTCCATGACTTCGCGAGGGCTGTAACCGGCCAGCTCGACTGGTGGCTCCTGGCCCAGGGCGCGCAGGGCGCGTGTAAGCAGCGGTCCGGCGCTGTCAGCCGGTAATGGCGGCGAGCGATAGGACTTGCCGAGCTTGTGGCCATCCGGCTGGATGATCAGCGGAACATGCAGATAGCGCGGCTGGCTGAACCCCAGCAATTCCTGAAGATAGAGCTGGCGCGGCGTGGAATCCAGCAGGTCGGCACCACGGACGATGTCGGTTACGCCCTGCCAGGCATCGTCCAGCACCACGGCCAGTTGATAGGCGTAGAGGCCGTCTCGACGGCGGATGACGAAGTCGCCGACTTCCCGTCCCAGGTGCTGGCGGTATTCACCCTGGACACGGTCGACAAAGTGATATTCCAGCTCCGGTACGCGGAGGCGGATGGCCGCGTCATGCTGCGGGTGCTGGGCATTGCGGCAGATCCCGGGATAGACGCCCTGATGGCCTTCCAGCTGTTTGCGCGAGCAGGTGCAGGCGTAGGCGAGCCCCATCTGGTAGAGACGGTCGATCACCTTGGCGTAGACCTCATGGCGATCGCTCTGGCGGACCATTTCGCCGTCCCATTCGAAGCCGTAATTCTCCAGGGTATGGAGAATCGCCGCCTGGGCGCCTTCGACTTCCCGTGGCGGGTCGAGGTCTTCCATGCGCAGCAGCCAGCGTCCACCCATTGCGCGGGCGTCGAGGTAGGAGGCGAGGGCAGCGACCAGCGAGCCGAAATGCAGGTAGCCGCTGGGCGTGGGGGCGAAACGCCCGATATAGGCAGGGGACGTCATTGGGGGGCAGGGCCCTATAAAGCGACGGGGCGCCGTTGGCGCCCCGTTTCGGCATCAGGAGCCGAGCTGCTTTTCCTTGATCTCCGCCAGGGTCTTGCAGTCGATGCAAAGGGTGGCGGTGGGGCGGGCTTCCAGGCGGCGGATGCCGATCTCGACGCCGCAGGAGTCGCACCAGCCGTAATCGTTGTCTTCGATCAGCTGGAGGGTCTCGTCAATCTTCTTGATCAGCTTGCGCTCGCGGTCGCGGGCACGCAGTTCCAGGCTGAATTCTTCTTCCTGGCTGGCGCGGTCGGCCGGGTCGGGGAAGTTGGCAGCTTCGTCCTGCATGTGGTGCACGGTACGGTCCACCTCTTCCATCAACTCCTGCTTCCATTTGTTGAGGATGTTGGTGAAGTGAGCGCGCATGCGGTCGCTCATGTACTCCTCGCCCTTGGTCTCTTGGTAGGGCACGAAGCCACGAATCAACTGGCTGTTCTGTTGTTTTGCATTGGTGGGCATGGATGGCCGCCTCTCACTTTCTCTAATCCATTGCGCAGGATTATGGTCCATCGCCGGTCATGCCGGCCCTGCGGCTGCAAGCGGGCGAACTTACCAGATCAAATCCGGGTACGCTACTCCCCGCGTCGCACATGCTGCAGCGTCCAGGGACCATTGGTTAGAATCCTCTCTTTGCCTTAATAAAGGAAGGCCAATGGCCCAGTCCTACAGTGCGCGAAGCCGCGCCATCGAACCCTTCCACGTCATGGCCCTGCTGGCCCGGGCCAACGAACTCCAGGCGGCGGGTCATGATGTGATCCACCTGGAAATCGGCGAGCCGGACTTCACCACCGCCGAGCCTATCGTCCAGGCCGGGCAGGCAGCCCTGGCCGCCGGGCATACCCGTTACACCGCCGCTCGCGGCGTGCCGCAGTTGCGCGAAGCCATCGCCGGCTTCTACGCATCGCGCTATCGGTTGAACATAGACCCAGATCGCATTCTCATCACCCCCGGTGGTTCCGGCGCCCTGCTGCTGGCCAGCAGCCTGCTCGTGGACCCGGGCAAGCACTGGCTGCTGGCCGACCCCGGCTATCCCTGCAATCGCCATTTCCTGCGCCTGGTGGAAGGTGCTGCGCAACTGGTGCCGGTCGGCCCCGAAACCCGTTACCAACTGACCCCGCAACTGGTCGAACGGTACTGGGATTCCGACAGCGTGGGGGCGCTGGTCGCCTCGCCGGCCAACCCAACCGGCACCGTGTTGCACGCCGATGAGCTGGCAGCCCTGTCGCAGGCCCTCAAGGCACGCGGTGGCCACCTGGTGGTGGACGAGATCTACCACGGCCTGACATACGGGATGGACGCCAGCAGCGTGCTGGAGGTTGATGACGAAGCGTTCGTGCTGAACAGTTTCTCCAAATATTTCGGCATGACCGGCTGGCGCCTGGGCTGGCTGGTGGCGCCGGCCGATGCAGTGCCCGAACTGGAGAAGCTGGCGCAGAACCTCTATATCAGTGCGCCCTCGATGGCGCAGCACGCGGCTCTGGCCTGCTTCCAGCCGCAAACCCTGGAAATCCTCGAAGAACGCCGCGAAGAGTTCGCTCGCCGTCGCGACTACCTGCTGCCGGCCCTGCGTGAGCTGGGTTTCCGCATCGCGGTCGAGCCGGAGGGTGCCTTCTACCTTTATGCAGATATTTCCGCCTTTGGTGGCGATGCCTACGCCTTCTGCCGGCACTTCATCGAAACCGAGTACCTGGCCTTCACGCCGGGGCTGGATTTCGGCCGCCACCAGGCGGGCCACCATGTGCGCTTTGCCTACACCCAGGGTCTGCCGCGCCTGGAAGAAGCGGTACAGCGCTTGGCTCGTGGCCTGAAAACCTGGGCGAGCCGGTGAGGTTCTCCCCGGCCCTGGAGGAGGGCAGGCTGCTCAAGCGCTACAAGCGCTTCCTCGCAGATATCGAGACGGCCACGGGCGAGTTGCTGACCATCCACTGCCCCAATACCGGGTCGATGCTGAACTGCATGAGCGAGGGATGCCGGGTCTGGTTCAGTCGCTCCGATGACCCCAAGCGCAAGCTGCCGGGTACCTGGGAAATCGCCGAGACGCCCCAGCGCCGGCTGGCCTGCGTCAACACGGCGCGTGCCAATGCCCTGGTGGAAGAAGCGCTGCGGGCGGGCGTGATCGCCGAACTGGCGGGCTTCGACAACCTGAAGCGCGAAGTGGCCTACGGGCTGGAAAACAGCCGCGCCGACTTCCGCCTGGATTTCGCCAGCGGTCCGGCCTTCATCGAAGTGAAGAGCGTGACCCTGGGTTTCGACGGCACGCCGGTGGCGGCCTTTCCGGACGCAGTGACCCAGCGCGGTAGCAAGCACCTGCGTGAGCTGGCCGCGCTGGCCCGTGACGGCGTGCGGGCCGTGCAGCTCTACTGCGTGAATCTTTCAGGTATCGACGCCGTACGTCCGGCTGAGGAAATCGACCCGGCCTACGCGGCTGCATTGCGTGAGGCGGTCGCCGCAGGTGTAGAAGTGCTGGCCTATGGCGTGGAGCTGACGCCGGAAACCGTGCGCGTCAGCCGCCGCCTCGATGTGAGGCTCTGAGCCTCAGGCTTCACTCAGGAGCCAGATGCCGTCGGCATCTTCGCGGCAGTCCAGGGGTTGCAGGACATCGCCGACACAGGGGCCGGTCACGCATTCGCCCGATTCGATCAGGAACAGTGCGCCATGGGCGGCGCACTGGATCAGACTGCCGCTGTGGTCGAGGAACTGGTCCGGTAGCCACTCCAGCGGAATACCTCGGTGCGGGCAACGATTTTCATAGGCATGGACCCGCCCATGCCGGCGCACCAGCATGAGTTTCAGGTCATCGACGACAAAGCCCCGGCTCTGGCCTTCGGCCAGCTCATCGGGGCGGCAAAGCAGGATCATCGGCATCTCCACGACAGGCGCGCATTATCGCGCGCCGTCGTGGGTTGCCCAAGAGGGGCACGTCCCTGTGCTGAAAGCTGAACGGGGTCAGATCTCCCAGACCAGGTTGACCGAGGCGTTGCGGCCCGGCTGGGTGTAACGGCCCAGGCTGCGGTTGCTGGCGTCCAGCCCCTGGACGTCGCCCCATTGCCAGTACTTCTTGTCGGTCAGGTTGAACAGGCCGGCGTTCACCGAGAGGGCATCGGTGACCTGCCACCAGGTGTTCAGGTCGAGGGTGCCGTAACCCGGGGTGGCGAACTGCTCGCTGATGCGCAGGCTGGAGTTGTTCGACTGGTCGATGCGGTCCTTGGCCTTGACCAGGGTCCAGGCCAGGTCACCGCCGAACTTGCCGGAGGGCTCCGCGTAGGCGAGGCCGATCACCGCCTTGAGCGGGTCGATGCTGTTGATCGGCGCCCCGGTTTCCTCGTTCTTGCCGCGTGCATAGGCGATTGTGCCGAGCAGGCGGGTGCCGGTCGGCAGGCCGAAACTGTCGAGGAAGAGTTCGCCTCGGGCCTCTGCACCGCGGATGGTCACCTTGTTCAGGTTTTGCGACTGGAAGGTGAGCAGGTTGTTGCCGGTCGGATCGGGAACGGTCACCTGCTCGATGAAGTCTTCATAGCGGTTGTAGAACAGCGCCACGCCGAAGCTGCCGGTGTCGTACTTGCCGCGCAGGCCGATTTCGTAGCTGTCGCTGGTTTCTGGCTTCAGGTTGGTGTTGGCGATGGTCTGGTAGCCCATGCCGGCGTTGACGAACTCACCGAAAATATCCACCGGCTCTGGCGCCTTGAAGCCGGCGGCGTACTGGGTGTAGACGCTGTGGGCGTCGTCCAGGCGGTAGGTGACACCGAGCTTGGGCGACAGCTGGTGATCGCTGAAGTTGGACGGGTTGCGGTCCACCGGGTTGCTGTTCAGGTATTCCGGCGTCACGTCGGGCCTGAGTTCGTAGTAGTCGTAGCGCAGGCCGGGCAGCAGGGTCCAGCGGCCGATCTCGATGCTGTCCTGGGCGAACAGGGCGTACTCGTGGGTGACCGGATCGGGGAAGTCGCTCAGCGGGAAGGTTTCCGCGCCGAATGCGGGCGGCAGGGGTTGCCCGGTGCTGACGCGGATCTCGTTGCCCTTGCGCAGGTCGCTGCTCTCCAGGCGCTTGAGGTCGACGCCGTAGATGAGGTGGTGCTGGGTTTCACCCAGGGCGAAGTGCTTGTCCAGTTGGCTATTGAACGACCAGAGCTTCTCTTCGTAGACCGAGTTGCGGGTGCGTAGGCGCTCGAAGGCCGAAGCCGGCGGCACCGGATTGCGGTTGAAGGCTACCCAGCTGTAGCGGTTCTGGTCGGTCTGCTGGCGAATCTGGCTGTCCTGGTGATTGAACTGCCATTTCAGCTGGTCGGCAAAGGCCGTGTTCAACTCCAGTTGATGCTCCAGGCTGAGGCGTTCGCGGTCGGTGCTGTCCTTGGCGTTGCTGGCGGCGATCAAGGCATTGCTGAACATGCCGCCGCCAAGGGATGTGGAGGTCAGGCTGGAGGCTTCGCTCAGCACACGGGTATCGACGTCGTCCTGGAAGCGCTCGTAGGTCAGTTGCAGGCGGTCGTTGCCGGCGTAGTTCCAGCCGATCTTGGCCAGCATGTTGTCGGTGGTGAAGTCCTGCGGGTTGGCTTCCTCGCGGGCGCTGCCCAGGCCGCCACGACCACCGAAGGTCTCGGTCTCGTCGCCGGTGCGGCGACCGAGGTGGAACACACCGTCCAGCGAGCCCTGGCGGGCGGCGAAGGTCGCGCTGTGCAGCCAGCTGTTGTCGGCACTGCTGTAGCCGGTCTTTAGGCGGGCGTAGGCGTCGTCACCTTCATCCAGGTAGTCGGCGGCATCCTTGGTCAGGAAGCTCACTGCGCCGCCGATGGCGTCGCTGCCGTACAGCGAGGACGCCGGGCCTCGGATGATTTCGACCTGCTTGACGATGTCCGGGTCGATGTAATTGCGCTGGGCGTTGAGGAACGGGCCGAAGTTGAAAGCGTCCGGGACGGACACGCCGTCCACCTGGGTCAGCACCCGGTTCCCGCCGATGCCGCGAATGGTGAAGCCGGAGAGGCCGAATCGGCTGCCGGTGCCGCTCACCGACACGCCCGGCTCATAGCGCACCAGATCGCGGATGTTGTTCACGTTCTTCTGATCGATATCGCGTTCGGTCTGCACGGTCACCGTGTTCGGCACCTCGTCGAGGCGTTGCTCGCTGCGGGTGGCGGTCACCGTCATGGTGTCGAACTGAGTTGCCGTCTTTTCGGCGGCCAGTGCGAGGGAAGGGCAGAGCAACAGCAGGGCAAGCCCGGATCGACGGGCAAAGGGCGGACGCAGCGCCATGGGGAGGCTCCCGGTAACAAGGGCGTACCAGTAGCCGACATGGGAGTCGCCGGAGACTTTCCGGCTTCCTGGCATCCGTTTCCAGCGATATGTCCGCTTTTTCCGGGGCTTTTTCGTCAGGTCTTACTGGTGATCGCAGGTTGATATCGGTGCAAGACCATAATGACGTTGACATACAAATGCAAATAATAATCAAATGAATTCGTATTAATGATTGGTCCGGTCTCGATGCCGCGCTTCCTGCCCAGCTTCGCTTTTGTCCTGGTCCTGCACCTCGCTGCGGGTTGGCTGCTGCATGGGCTCAGAGAAGCGCCGGGTGTGGCCGTGCGAGCTCCCGAGGCGATGCTGATTCAACTGGTGAGCCCGGAGCCCGAGCCTGTCCCGCTAGCGGCTCCGAAACCTGTGGCGCGCCCGTTGCCAGTCCACCGGTCGGTGCAGCCGGTGAAAGCGCCACGGCCCGAGCCCAGGCCTGTGTTGGCGCGCAAGCCGAAGCCCGTGCCTGCCCACCCCGTGGTCAAGGCAGAGCCTGTCGAGCCGCGCGCCAGCGAATCAGCCAGTGCGTCGCCAGCGGACGCCGCAGACGCCGTCCCCAACCTCCGTGAATCTCCGGCGCTCGCCAGTACGGCGGCGACCAGGGCGGCGGACATGGAAGTCTTCAGTCGTGAGCCCGAATTCCTCACGCCGCCACAACCGCCCATCTATCCGGCCCAGGCGCGCCGTCGCAACCAGCAGGGCCTCGTCCTGGTGGAGGTGCGGCTGGATGCCGATGGCCAACTGCGAGAGCTGAGGCTGCTTCGTTCCTCTGGCGTGGAGAGCCTGGATAGATCGGCCATGGATGCCGTCGCCGATTGGCGCTTCCGCCCTGAAACCCAGAACGGCCTGCCTGTGCCTAGCCGCGTGCACATCCCCATTGAGTTCGCCCTTTCGGCGAGTCGCTGAATCACAAGGAGCTTCAGATGAGCCTGCAATCTTCTATCCCCAGCCCGGTTTCACCTCTCTACCAGGCCTGGCAAACCTTGCGTTCCGAGCAACCGCGCCTGCGCGCGCGGGATGCCGCCCAGCACCTGTCCGTCAGTGAAGCCGAGCTGACCGCCAGTCGCCTGGGCGTCGATGCCGTGCGCCTGCGTCCGGACTGGGCCAGCCTGCTGCCCGCGCTGGGCGAGCTGGGCTACATCATGGCGCTGACCCGCAACGCGCATTGCGTGCATGAACGCAAGGGCTATTACCGGGAAGTTTCCGTGGCCGCTAACGGCCAGATGGGCCTGGTGGTGTCGGCTGATATCGACCTGCGCCTGTTCATGGGCGGCTGGGCCAGCGTATTCGCCGTGGCCGAGGAAACCCCGCGCGGCACCCAGCGCAGCATCCAGATCTTCGACCAGCAGGGCATGGCGGTGCACAAGGTGTTCCTGACCGAAGGCAGCGAACTCACCGCCTGGGAACCCCTGGTGGAGCGCTTCCGTGCCGAGGAGCAGAGCCATGAGCTCGATCTGCAGCCGCAGCCGGAACCCGTCCAGGTACGGCCCGATGCGGACATTGATGTCGATTCCCTGCGCGAAGGCTGGGCGACGCTGAAGGACACTCACCACTTCTTCGCGCTGCTGAAGAAACACGGTGCCCAGCGCACCCAGGCACTGCGCCTCGCCGGCAAGCAGTGGGCCGAGAGGCTGGATACCGCCGAACTGCCGCGCCTGATGGAGGAGGCCGGCGCGCGCGAGGTGCCGATCATGGTGTTCGTAGGCAATCGTCATTGCATCCAGATCCACAGCGGCACCGTCAGCAACCTGAAGTGGCTGGACACCTGGTTCAACGTGCTTGACCCGGAGTTCAACCTGCACCTGCAGACTGCCGGCGTGACCGAGCTGTGGCGTGTACGCAAGCCCAGCACCGATGGTGTGATCACCAGCTGGGAAGCCTTCGATGCTGAAGGTCAGCTCGTCGTGCAATTGTTCGGCGCCCGCAAACCCGGTATTCCTGAGCGGGAAGACTGGCGAGCCCTTGCGGAAAGTGCTCCGGCACTCTGAGTTCGAGCCGCCAAGGGACCATCGCGTCCCTATCCAGGCCAGCGCGCTGTCAGTACGGGGCGTTGGCTTTTCCCGCATTCAGCGATGGAGTCGTTTTCGATGCATTTAGTGGTCAGGCTGGCCAGCCTCTGTGCCGGCATTCTGTTCTTCCACCAGGCGGCTGTGGCGGAATCCCTGCCCCAGCGTTGGGTCAGCGCCGGCGGTTCGGTCAGCGAATGGGTGGTCGCCCTGGGTGGGCAGGACAAGCTGGTGGGCGTGGATACCACCAGCCAGCACCCCGAGTCATTGAAGGCACTGCCCAGCATCGGCTATCAGCGACAGCTGGCGGCGGAAGGCATTCTTTCGCTGCGTCCGGACATTCTGGTCGGGACCGAGGAAATGGGGCCGCCGCCGGTGCTGGCGCAGATCGGAGCGGCCGGGGTGCGGATCGAGCGCCTGGCTTCCACTCCTGATCTGCCCACCCTGGAAAAGAATCTCAAGCTGATTGGCGCCTTGCTCGGTGCCGAGGCGCGTGCCGACCAGGCCTTCGCCGAGTACGGCCAACGTCTGAAACGTCAGGCCGAGTGGGTGGCCAAGGTGCAGCAGACGCAGCAGGCGCCCAGGGTGCTGTTCCTGCTCGGCCACTTCGGCAGCAGTCCGCTGGCGGCTGGCAAGGACACGGCGGCTGCCTGGCTGATCGAGCGTGCCGGCGGGCAAAGCCTGACCGATCATCAGGGTTACAAGGCCATTTCCAACGAAGCACTGGCCGCGCTCGACCCCGATGTAGTGGTCGTTGCCGATCGCCGCCTGGAAGGTGATGCCGCACGCGAGGCGCTGCTCAAGCAGAACCCGGCCCTGGCTGCTACTCGTGCCGCCCGTGAGGGGCGCCTGCTCAGCCTGGACCCGACGTTGCTGGTGGGCGGGTTGGGGCCGCGTGTGCCTGACGGCATGGCCGAGCTGTCCGCCGGCCTCTATCCTTCGGCACCGGCCCTGACCGAGAAAGCCCCGAGCCAGCCATGACCGCTTCCCTTCATTCGCGCCCGTTGTTCATCTTCCTGGGCGTCCTCCTGCTGCTGGCACTCTGGCTGTCCCTGGCGCTGGGACCGGTGAGCCTGCCGTTGGGCGAGACCCTGCGTGCGGCGATGCGGCTGGCAGGCCTGCCGTTTTCCGGAGAGGGGTTGGAGCAAGCCGAGCTGATCCTCGGGCAGATCCGCGTGCCGCGCACCCTGCTCGGTCTGGCGGTGGGGGCGGTGCTGGCGCTGTCCGGCGTCGCCATGCAGGGCTTGTTCCGCAATCCCCTGGCCGACCCTGGGCTGGTGGGCGTGTCCAGTGGCGCAGCCTTGGGTGGTGCCGCGGCCATCGTCGGCGGAACCGCACTGGGCGGCCTGCCGGATGCGTTCGCGCCCTACCTGTTGTCCGTCTGTGCCTTCGCCGGCGGCCTTGGGGTGACCTTGCTGGTGTATCGCCTCGGGCGTCGTGACGGCCAGACCAGCGTAGCCACCATGCTGCTTGCCGGCATCGCCCTGACTGCTTTGGCGGGCGCGGTGATCGGCCTGTTCACCTACCTTGCCGACGACGCCACCCTGCGCAGCCTGACCTTCTGGAACATGGGCAGCCTCAACGGCGCGAGCTATTCGCGGCTCTGGCCGCTGCTGATCGTCACGCTGTTCGTGGTCTTCTGGCTGCCGCGTCGGGCCAAGGCGTTGAATGCCTTGCTGCTGGGCGAATCCGAAGCCCGTCACCTGGGCTTCGATGTGGAGCGCCTGAAACGCGAGCTGGTGTTCTGCACGGCGCTCGGCGTGGGCGCTGCGGTGGCGGCGGCGGGGCTGATCGGTTTCATCGGCCTTGTGGTGCCACACCTGGTTCGCCTGGTCGCCGGGCCGGATCACCGGGTCCTGCTGCCAGCGTCGGCCCTGGCCGGGGCCAGCCTGATGCTGCTGGCGGATCTGGTGGCGCGTCTGGTGCTGGCGCCAGCCGAATTGCCCATCGGTATCGTCACGGCGCTGATTGGCGCGCCATTCTTCCTTTATCTGCTGGTGCGAGGTCGCCCCTGATGCTGCGCGTGGAACAACTGGACGTGCTTCGGGGTGGCAAGCGGGTACTCGCGGGCGTCGACCTGGAGCTGCAGCCCGGGGAAGTGCTCGGTGTGCTCGGACCCAATGGCGCGGGCAAGAGCACGCTGCTCGGTGCCCTTTGCGGCGAGGTGTCGGCGGCAGCCGGGCAGGTCAGCCTGGATGGACGAGCGTTCGCCGAGTGGAGTGGTCCGCAGCGCGCACGGCGCCTGGCGGTGCTGCCGCAAAGTTCCACGCTGAACTTCGCGTTCCGGGTCGAAGAGGTCGTGGCCATGGGACGCATGCCCCACGATACCGGCCGGGAGCGGGACGCCGAGGTGATCGCCGAGGCCCTCCAGGCAGCGGACGCCAGCCACCTGGCGGGCCGAAGCTACTTGGCGCTCTCCGGTGGCGAGCGCCAGCGGGTTCACCTGGCGCGGGTGCTGGCTCAGCTCTGGCCAGGCAGCGCCGGGCAGATACTGTTGCTGGACGAGCCCACTTCGGCGCTCGACCCATTGCACCAGCACACCACCCTGCAGGCCGTGCGCGCTTTCGCCGATCGCGGTGTGGCGGTGCTGGTAATCCTCCATGACCTGAACCTGGCTGCGCGTTACTGCGACCGCCTGCTGTTGCTCGCCGATGGCCGGCCACATCTGTTGGGGGCGCCGGAGCAGGTGCTCCAGGCTGAACCCCTAAAGACCGTTTTCGGCCTGGAGGTGCTGGTGCAGCGCCATCCGGAGCGGGGTCATCCCCTGATCATCGCTCGCTGAATCGAACAAGGAACTGTCATGCGTGTTTTCCTGCTTTTCATCTGCGGCTTGCTGGCCGCCTGCCAGAGCCTGCCGCCGGTACCCGCCTGGCAAAGCCCCGAGGGCCGCGATAGCGTCGACCTGGGCGTAATCCGTGACCTGCGCACCGGCGAACGACTGACGCCGGAGCAACTGGTCGACCGGCTCGCTGTCCAGCCGCGGGTGCTGGTCGGCGAGCAGCACGACAACCCGGACCACCATGCCTTGCAGCTGTGGTTGCTGGAGGCGCTGGAGTCCCGTCGTGGCCAGGGCAGCCTGCTGTTGGAAATGCTCGATCCCGAGCAACAGCCCAAGGTGGATGCCGTGCGCCAGGGGCCGCTGCCGGCGGACCTGCCTCAGTCGCTGGCCTGGAAGAAGAACTGGGACTGGGACCTGTACGGCCCGATCGTCCGTCATGCGCTGGTGCAGCCGTACCCGCTGCTGGCTGCCAACCTCGACCGTAGCGAGATAAAACGCATCTACAAGGAGCGTCCGGTGTTGCAAGGCAAGCGCTCCACCGCCGATGCGGTACGCGGGCCGTTGCTGGAGCAGATTCGTGAATCCCACTGCGGAATGCTGCCGGAGTCCCAGATGCCGGCGATGCTGGCCGTGCAGCAGCAACGTGACCGGCGCATGGCCGAACGGCTGCTGGCGGCACCCGGCCCGGCCATGCTGTTCGCTGGCGCCTACCATGTGCGTCGCGACCTGGGCGTGTCCCTGCATCTGGCCGACCTGGGCAAGCCTGATGGCAGTGCGGTGCTGATCCTGTCTGAAGTTGGCAAGCCGGTGGAGCGGGGCGCAGCCGACTTCGTCTGGTACACCGCGGCGCTTCCGCCTATCGATCATTGTGCCGACATGCTCAAGCAGATGGCGCCGGCGCGCTGAGGTTCGAAATCAGAAATGGTGGGCAAAAAAAGACCCGGCAAACTGCCGGGTCCAAAACCGTGATTAGCCTGATGAGGAGATAATCTGAAGAGTCCGACTGCTTGGTCTCCCAGCTTACCGGCTGATCTCGCGATCAGTTGTGTTAATAATAACAATTCTCATTTTCAAGTCAAGCGCTGATTCGAGGGATTTCTTCATGCCTTGTTGCGCGATGCCCTGAAAGCGGAAACCCCGGCCTTGTGCCGGGGTTTTCATTTTCGGGTTTGGTGCCGGGGTCAGGCCCGCTCGGGCGACAGGCGTAACTGGGTGACTTCCTTGTTCAGCAGATCGATGCGGCGGGCCATGCTCTCGATGAGACTGTGGGCGATGCGCGGGTTGCTCTGCATCAGGCTGAGGAACTGCTCCTTGGGGATCACCATCACGGTGCAGGCCTCGCTGGCCACCACCGTGGCGCTGCGCCGCTCCCGGGTGAACACGGCCATGGCGCCGAAGATCTCGTCCTTCTGAACGTCGCCCACCTTCTGCCCATCGACGTACGCCTCGGCGTGGCCCTCGATGATGATGAACACGTGGTCGGCTTCGTCGCCCTGGTGAATCAGCTCTTCGCCTGCGGAGAAGTGCTGGAAACCGGTAGAGGGACGAACGTCAGGCTGTTTCAGTCGGGCGACGGCGTCCGACAGCAGGGCGGTATGGCCCACCAGGTACTGGATGAACAGTTCCTGGCGCTTTTCGTTGCCATAGATGTGCTTGAACACTTCACTGCGGCTAAATGGCAGCAGGCTGATGGGTTCGTCGCTGCTGTAGCGGCAGGAGGGGAGGTCGATGCCTTGGCGCAGCCCGATCAGGTCGCCCTCCTGCAGATAGAAGAGGGGGCGTTCGTCGACTATGGCGTGGATCAGGCCATTCTCGATCAGGAACAACTGGTTGCCCGGCAGCATCGGCGCCAGGTCCTCGACCTGTTCCAATCGCAGCGCGGAGCCGCTCGGTTCCAGCCCGTCGAGCAACTGCCCAGGGATGCTCTGCAGTCTGTTGATCAGCTGGTCGGCGTAGGCCGGTTGCTCCCCGAGTAGGTACATGGCAGAAATTCCTTGAACTGACTGGAATGGCGTCGCACACGAAGGTCCCTGAAACAATAGGGACCTTCGCCTAGCTCGTAAATCTCTCTTGGCGGAGGTTGTGAGCTAGCTCTTGTTGTTGGCGCCTGGAGTGTCCAGTTGATGGTTCAGCTCTGCCTTGTGGCCGGGGGGCAGGTCATTCCAGTGAATATCCAGAAGGGCTCCCTCGATGGCGTAGAGCAGTACTTTCGAGGCCCTGAATCCCCTGGCCCGAACAGCCTTGTAGGCGCCGACCGCACCGAGCCGGCGCAGGTCGGAGGCACTGTGGATGCCGACGGCATGCAGCCACTGTGCTGAAGTCTTGCCCAGGTTCTTCATGTGTTGCAGTTCGTCGTTCATCGAGCCTCCTTGCGATGGATTGGGCGCGAGAGGGGCAGGGCTGTGGATAAGTGTAGCGGCCATTCGTAGCGCGTGGCCTTGTGCTATCGCTCAATCCTCGTGCGCTTCCTGCACGGATAACGATCACTGCTGACGATAGGGCGGGTCGCTTCGTTCGGGCAGAGGTGCCAACCGCCGGCGAGGATGTCGGCAATTGGAGGGAGAAGATCCTGCTGCGTGGCTGAGGGCGACTCAGCCGGCAGTATAGAAGCCGCGCCGGATGTTGCCCGACGCGGCGTAGGAGGGTCAGACGCCCGGCAGATGCTGGCGGATGAGCTCCACCAGACCGTCGAGGCTGGCGGCCTGATCGGTATCGATGCGCTTGCTTTGCGCCTGCTCGTTCGCATCCAGGGGTTCGCGGCTGGCCAGTTGTGCACGCACCACTTCCATGGTGGCGTCGGACGGGTCGCTGCCTTCGGCCTGGCGCTGGGCCAGCCAGGATTCAATCACCGCCTCCGGTGCGTGGCAGTCGAGGATCAGGAACGGCGTACCGGTCTCCTCGGCGACCTTGCGTGCAGCCTTGCGCTGGTCCTGCTTGAGGAAGGTCGCATCGATGACCACCGGGAAGCCAGCGTGCAGGGCAATACGCGCCAGCTGGTTCAGGTGCTCGTAGGTCGCGGAGCTGGCATCGGTGCTATAGATGCCGGCCTGCAGACCTTCGCTGCCTTGCTGCTGTTCACCGAACAGACGCTTGCGTTCGACGTCCGAGCGCAAGCGGATGGCGCCAAGGGCTTCCACCAGGCGCAGCGCCACATGGCTCTTGCCCGAGGCAGATACGCCACTGGTAATGGCCAGGAACGGCGAGGGGATGGCGCTGTAGCTTTCCGCCAGCCCGGCGTAGTTGCGGTACTGGCGAAGCGTGGCGGCCTTCTGCACCGCGTCGGGCTGGTGGGCCAGGCTGAACAGCGCGATCTTGGCGCGGACCAGTGCGCGATAGGCCTTGTAAAAGTTGAGCAGCTCCAGGCCCTCGTAGTCGCCGGTGTGCTCCAGGTACTGGCTGACCAGGCGGCGGGAGAGAGACTTGAGGCCACGATCTTCCAGGTCCATGGCGATGAAGGCGGTATCGGCGTAGACGTCGGTGAAGCGGAAGGGCTCGTTGAACTCGATGCAGTCGAAGATCACGACCTCGCCATCGATCAGAGTGGCGTTGCCCAGGTGGATATCACCGTGGCATTCGCGGATGAAACCTTCCTGCTTGCGGCGCGCCAGCAGCGGTTTGAGTCGCTCGTGGCTGCTCTCGGCCCAGGCTTCCAGGGCGTCCAGTTGTTGCAGGTCGGCCTTATCGCTCAGCATCGGGCGGATCTGCTCGAAGTTCTGGCGCACCGGCATCATCACCGCATCAGGAGTGCCCAGCGGGTGCTCGACGGCCACTTTCGGGGCGGCCATGTGGAAGCTGGCGATCTGCCCGGCGAGGGCGTCGATATGAGCGGGGGTCAGTTCGCCGCGGGCCTGCATGGCGCTGAGCAGGTTTTCCTGGGGGAACTGGCGCATCTTCAGTACGTACTCGATGGCCGGACCTTCGCCGCCGATCTGCGGGGCCTCGGCGCTGCCGGTGATCGGCAGGACTTCGAGGTAGAGGCCGCGGGTCAGACGCTGATTGAGGCGCAGTTCCTCTTCGCAGAAGTGCCTGCGGTCTTCCAGTCTGGTGAAATCGAGGAAGCCGAAGTTCACGGGCTTCTTCACCTTATATACGTAGCTGCCGGTCAGCAGCACCCAGGAGATGTGCGTCTCGATCACCTGGAACCCGTCTACCGCATGGGGGTAGAGGGCGGGGTTCTGCAGGGCGGCTATCAGGGACTGGCTCACGGGCGTTCCTTGTTCGGTAGCTGTGGAAGCCCGGCATTATCGCCTCTGAGCGACGCCCTGCAAACCGTCAGGGCGTGCCTGTTGGCTGTGGATAAAGTGCGTATAATGCGCCGCCATGACACGTCCCCGCTCTCCCAAATCCCGTTCTAAACGCCGTTCCAGCAGCCTTCGCCCATGGTTGGGCTGGGCTTTCAAACTGGGCCTGGTAGGCCTGGTGATTCTGGCCGGTTTCGCCATCTATCTCGACGCCGTGGTGCAGGAGAAATTCTCCGGCAAGCGCTGGACGGTGCCGGCCAAGGTCTACGCGCGTCCGCTGGAGCTGTTCGTCGGCCTGAAACTATCCAAGGACGACTTCCTGAAGGAACTGGACGCCCTCGGCTATCGGCGCGAAAGCGTGTCCAACGGTCCGGGTGCCGCTTCGGTGTCGGGCAGTACCGTCGAGCTGAATACCCGTGGCTTCCAGTTCTATGAGGGCGCCGAGCCGGCTCAGCGCGTACGTGTGCGTTTCTCCGGCGACTTCGTGGCCGGGCTGAATCAGGCCAGCGGGGCGGACCTGGCGGTCGCGCGCCTGGAACCCCTGCTGATCGGTGGCCTCTATCCTGCTCATCATGAAGACCGTGTGCTGATCAAGCTGGATCAGGTGCCGGCCTACCTGGTGGAAACCCTGGTGGCGACCGAAGACCGTGAGTTCTTCAATCACCACGGCGTGTCCATCAAGTCCATCGCGCGTGCGTTCTGGGTCAACGCCACCGCCGGTGAACTTCGCCAGGGCGGCAGTACGCTGACGCAGCAGTTGGTGAAGAACTTCTACCTGACCAGCGAGCGCAGCATCTCCCGCAAGGCCACCGAAGCCATGATGGCGGTGTTGCTGGAGCTGCATTACGACAAGCGTGAAATCCTCGAGGCTTATCTCAATGAGGTATTCCTAGGTCAGGACGGTCAGCGCGCCATTCACGGCTTCGGCCTCGCCAGCCAGTACTTCTTCAGTCAGCCCCTGGCTGAATTGAAGGTGGATCAGATCGCGTTGCTGGTGGGCATGGTCAAGGGGCCCTCCTACTACAACCCCCGCCGATTCCCGGAGCGAGCGCTGGAGCGTCGCAACCTGGTGATCGATCTGCTTGCCGAGCAGAACGTGATCACGCCAGCCGAAGCCGTCGCAGCCAAGGCGAAACCCCTCGGCGTGAGCAAGCGCGGCAGCCTGGCGGACAGCTCCTACCCGGCCTTCCTCGATCTGGTGAAACGCCAGTTGCGCGAGGATTACCGCGAAGAAGACCTGACGGAGGAAGGTCTGCGCATCTTCACCAGCTTCGACCCCATCCTGCAGTCCAAGGCGGAAACCTCGCTGAACGAGACCCTGAAACGCCTGGAAGGGCGCAAGGGTGTCGATCAGGTGGAATCGGCCATGGTCGTAAGCAACCCGGAAACCGGAGAAATCCAGGCGCTGATCGGCAGCCGACAGCCGCGCTTCGCCGGCTTCAACCGTGCGGTGGACGCCGTTCGCCCCATTGGTTCGCTGATCAAACCGGCTGTCTATCTCACCGCCCTCGAACGCCCGAGCCAATACACCCTGACCAGTTGGGTCGCAGACGAACCCTTCTCGGTGAAGGGACAGGACGGCCAGGTATGGCGTCCGCAGAACTATGATCGCCGCGCCCACGGCACCATCTACCTGTACCAGGGGCTGGCGAACTCCTACAACCTGTCGACTGCCAAGCTCGGTCTGGAACTGGGCGTACCCAATGTGCTCAAAACCCTTGAGAGACTGGGAGTTTCCCGCGAGTGGCCGGCTTACCCCTCGATGCTCCTCGGTGCAGGTGCGCTGAGCCCGATGGAAGTGGCGACCATGTATCAGACCCTGGCGAATGGCGGATTCAACACCCCCCTTCGGGCAATTCGCAGCGTGCTGACGGCAGAGGGTGAACCGCTCAAGCGCTACCCCTTCCAGATTCAGCAACGCTTCGATCCGGGTGCCATCTACCTGGTGCAGAACGCGATGCAGCGTGTGATGCGCGAAGGTACTGCGCGGTCGGTGTACAGCCAGTTGCCGTCGTCCCTGACCCTGGCGGGCAAGACCGGTACCACCAACGATTCGCGGGACAGCTGGTTTGCCGGCTTCAGCCAGGATCTGCTGGCGGTGGTCTGGCTGGGGCGCGATGATAACGGCAAGACGCCGCTGACCGGGGCAACCGGTGCGCTGCAGGTCTGGACCAGTTTCATGCGCAAGGCCGACCCGCTGCCGCTGGACATGCCGATGCCGGATAACGTGGTGCAGGCGTGGATTGACCCGCACAGCGGCCAGGGTTCCGACCCGAGCTGCCCCGGTGCGGTCCAGATGCCCTACATTCGTGGCAGTGAACCCGTCCCAGGCGCGGCTTGCGGCATGGGAGCTCCCGTGGACTCGGTGATGGACTGGGTTCGCGGTTGGATGCAATGAACCGAGAGGATGAAACGTGAGTAAAGCCTGGATTCCCGCCCTTGCGGCAGCCGCACTGCTGGCCGGTTGCGCCACCCCGCAGCGGGGCGCCATTCCCGTGGTCGATTCCGGCGCGCCCTTGTCCGAACTTGAGCAGGGCAGTTCAAATCGCGGTGGCTACAATCCGGCGCCCGCCGCGCCGCGCAGCATGCCCGAAGATTCCGGCGTAGTGGTGATGGTACCGGGTGCCAATTCCGGCGCTCCCATCGCGGCTCCCGCTCCCAGCGCACCCATCAGCGGCAGCATCACCAGCGGTGGGATCACCCCCGGCCCCATCACCAATGGCCCCATCACCAATGGCCCCATCACCAATGGCCCGGCCGCGAGCGCCCCCAGCGTGCCGAGCTATGGTGCATCCAGTTCCACCTATGGTTCGCCGAGCTACAGCGCTCCGGCACCCATCGCTCCGACGGGTATTCCCGGTAACGCGGGTGGCCTGGCGGCTGACGAGCAACTCGATGGTCCGGTCCTGGCGCTGCTGACCACGGCCCAGCAACAGCAGGGTGGCGGTGATCTTAATGGTGCGGCCGCCAGCCTGGAGCGTGCCCAGCGCATCGCTCCGCGCGAACCCCAGGTCCTCTATCGCCTGGCTGAAGTGCGCATGGCTCAGGGCGATGCGGCTCAGGCTGAGCAATTCGCTCGCCGCGCGCTGACCTACTCCAATGGTCGTCCAGCCCTGCAGGCCAGCCTGTGGGATCTGATCGCACGTTCCCGTGACCGCCAGGGCGATCCGTCCGGCGCTGCACTGGCTCGTGACAAAGCCAAGGTCAACCTGTAATGGACCCGCGTTGCGTCAGCATCGCCGACCAGCTCCTGCTCATCGAGCAGGAGCTGCGTAGTCTTGGCTGGTGGGACGAGGTATCGCCCAGCGATGATGCCCTGGCCAGCCAGACGCCTTTCTGCGTGGACACCCTGGCCTTCGAGCAGTGGCTGCAGTGGATCTTCCTGCCGCGCATGAAGGTCATCCTGGAGAATGACCTGGAGCTGCCTCACGCGTCGGGTATCCGCGCCATGGCGGAGGAGGTCTACCGGGAGCGGCTCAGAGAAGTGGGGCGGCTGCTCGATGCCCTGGGAGCGTTCGACCGGTTGATAGGCGGGGCGAACTGAGGCGACGACGCCTCAGTTGCAGTTCTCACTGATCGCCTTCTCGGCGTCCTTGATCCGGGACTGCCGCTCTTCTTCGCTCAGGCGGCGCATTTCACCGTTCACTTCTGTGCGCAGTCGCGGGTTGTTCTGCAGTTGCGCCAGATTGGTACGGATGTTGTCGCAGTACTTGCGGCGCTCCGCTTCCTGAGTTGCCACTTCCGCCTTCACTTTTTCGTCGATGGCTTTCTGGTCGCCTACCGGCTTGCTCGCAGGTTGTGACGCTTGCTGCTGTTCGATTTCGCTGTCCAGAAGCGGCAGGCTGGGGCGCGGCTTCGGCACCGAGGTATTCACGCTGGTGGCTTCCTGGCCGTCCGGCGGCTGTGCGCCGAAGTGGGTAACGCCCTGGGCATCGACCCATTTGTAGACTTGGCCGGCCATGGCAGACGTGGCCAGTGCCAGCAACAGGCTGCCGGCGAAAATCATGCGATGCATGCTGTTTCCTTCAAGTGGCGGTGAGTCCTCGGCTAACTATAACCAAAAGCCGTCGACCTTGATCCTGCGTCGCGTCACAGCAATCCATGCAAGATTCCGCAACGGATTACTTGACTTGTCTCGTGCTTATCCGAAGAATCCAGGGTTCGCTATTCCAGTGGGCCGGCCGCAAGTCGGAAGCTGTAGTAGTCGATGAGGTGCATACCCGCGCCGACCTGTAACACCCGCAACGCGTTACCTCGCGCTGGGTGGGAAAGCCCCGCAACAACTCTCAGGGGCCGACCCGATGCTTGTTCAGTCAGTAGCTGACGTAGTCGGCGACCACCAGTCGCTCACGCGCTGATTGCAGGCAAACCTAATCAGGCTGTCCGGTCGCGGGCGGTTATCTGGCGTACTAGAGGTGAAAAACGTGGAGCTCTTATCTGGCGCTGAAATGGTCGTCCGCTCGCTGCGTGACGAAGGCGTTAAGTACATCTATGGGTACCCGGGTGGTGCCCTCCTGCATATCTACGATGCCCTGTTCAAAGAAAATGAAGTGACCCATATCCTGGTCCGTCATGAACAGGCTGCTACCCATATGGCTGACGGCTACGCCCGCGCCACCGGCAAGCCCGGTGTTGTGCTGGTGACGTCCGGCCCGGGTGCGACCAACGCCGTTACCGGCATCGCCACCGCCTACATGGACTCCATCCCGATGGTGATCCTGTCCGGCCAGGTGCCGAGCAACATGGTCGGCACTGATGCCTTCCAGGAAACCGACATGGTCGGTATCTCCCGCCCGATCGTGAAGCACAGCTTCATCATCAAGCATCCCTCGGAAATCCCAGAGGTGATCAAGAAGGCGTTCTACATCGCCCAGTCCGGTCGTCCCGGCCCGGTTGTCGTCGACATTCCGAAGGACATGGGCGACCCGACCCAGAAGTTCGAATACAGCTACCCGAAGAAGGTCAAGCTGCGTTCCTACAGCCCAGCGGTCCGTGGCCACTCCGGCCAGATCCGCAAGGCCGCCGAGATGCTGCTGGCCGCCAAGCGTCCGATCATGTACTCGGGCGGTGGCGTGATCATGGGCAACGCGTCCGAGCAGCTCACCGAGCTGGCCAAGATGCTCAACCTGCCGGTGACCAACACCCTGATGGGCCTTGGCGCATTCCCGGGTACCGATCGCCAGTTCGTCGGCATGCTCGGCATGCACGGCAGCTACACCGCCAACCTGGCGATGCACCATTGCGACGTGATCCTGGCCGTCGGCGCTCGCTTCGATGACCGCGTCATCAACGGCGCCGCCAAGTTCTGCCCGAACGCCAAGATCATCCACATCGACATCGACCCCGCGTCGATCTCCAAGACCATCAAGGCGGACATCCCGATCGTTGGCCCGGTAGACAGCGTGCTGTCCGAGATGGTCGCCATCCTCAAGGAAATCGGCGAGACCCCGAACAAGGAAACCGTTGCGGCCTGGTGGAAGCAGATCGATGAGTGGCGCGCTGGTGGCGACCTGTTCCCCTACGACAAGGGTGACGGCAGCATCATCAAGCCGCAGAGCGTAATCGAAACCCTCTGGGAAGTGACCAAGGGCGATGCCTACATCACCTCCGACGTGGGTCAGCACCAGATGTTCGCGGCGCAGTACTACCGCTTCAACAAGCCCAATCGCTGGATCAACTCCGGCGGCCTGGGCACCATGGGCTTTGGTTTCCCCGCGGCCATGGGCATCAAGCTGAGCTTCCCGGAAGTCGACGTCGCTTGCGTGACCGGCGAGGGCAGTATCCAGATGAACATCCAGGAGCTGTCCACCTGCCTGCAGTACGACCTGCCGGTGAAGATCATCAACCTGAACAACGGTGCGCTGGGCATGGTCCGCCAATGGCAGGACATGCAGTACAACAGCCGTTACTCGCACTCCTACATGGAATCGCTGCCTGATTTCGTCAAGCTGGCCGAGGCCTATGGCCACGTTGGCATTCGCGTGACCGATCCGAAGGATCTGAAGGCGAAGATGGAAGAGGCGTTCTCGCTGAAGAACCGTCTGGTGTTCCTCGATATCCAGGTCGACTCCAGCGAACACGTCTACCCGATGCAGATTCGGGATGGCGCCATGCGCGACATGTGGCTGAGCAAGACGGAGCGGACCTGAACATGCGACACATCATTTCCCTGCTGCTGGAAAACGAGCCGGGCGCACTGTCCCGCGTCGTCGGCCTGTTCTCTCAGCGCAACTACAACATCGAAAGCCTGACCGTGGCTCCGACCGAGGACCCGACCCTGTCGCGTCTGACGCTGACCACCATTGGCCACGATGAAGTGATCGAGCAGATCACCAAGAACCTCAACAAGCTGATCGAAGTGGTGAAGCTGGTTAACCTGTCGGAGAGCGCTCACATCGAGCGTGAACTGATGCTGGTCAAAGTGAAGGCCACTGGCGCCCAGCGCGCCGAGGTCAAGCGCACCACCGACATCTTCCGCGGCCAGATCGTCGACGTGACTTCCAGCGTCTATACGATCCAGCTGGCGGGCACTAGCGACAAGCTGGACAGCTTCATCCAGGCCATCGGCACCAGCTCGATCCTGGAAACTGTACGCAGTGGCGTCACCGGGATTTCCCGTGGCGACAAAGTGCTGACCATCTGATCGCAGTTATAAAAAACCCCGCCTGGTGCGGGGTTTTTTATTGCCCGGACTTTACTGGCGGCGATTCCAGAATGCTGCGATCAGCGGGTCCTTGAGGCGTTTTTCCAGGGCGAACAGGCCGATGTCGTAGGGGGCCAATGGCGGCTGGATATCGTAGATTCGAATGCGTGCGGTCAGTGGGCTGTTGTCGAGTACGATCTGCGGAACTACGCCAATACCAAACCCCAGGCTCACCATGCTGACGATGGCCTCGTTGCCGCTCACCTGGGCATAGATGCGCGGCTTGATGCCGTGGTTTTTCAGCCAGCGGTCGGTCCGGGTCCGGGCCAGGCCTTCTTCCGAGAGGATCATCGGCACGTCCTTCCAGCTCTGCGCCGAGGGTTGCCTCCTTTGTTCGTCTGTCAGCAGTTGAGGTGACTGTGGGCCGATGAAGCGCAGCTCCGAGCGGGTAATCGACTGGAATTCGACGCCGGCTGGCAGGTGGTCGGGGCGGGCACCGATGGCAAGATCCTCCAGCCCTTGCTGCACTCGCTCGACGGCCTTTGCGGGGTCGCCGGTGTGCAGCTTCATTTCGATGCGGGGGTAGTCCAGGCGGAAACTGCTCAGGATGTCGTAGAGGAAGCTGTAGCTCGCCGTCACCGAGCAATACAGGGACAGTTCGCCGTTCAGGTCCAATTGGTCCTGCATGAGTCGTTGGCGGATGGCATGCCAGCCGCTCATGGCCTCGCTCGCGTATTCACGGAACTGCTGCCCCTCGCGGGTCAGCTGAACCGAGCGACTGTCGCGCACGAATAGGGGGGCGCCGAGTTCGTCTTCGAGTTGCTTGATGCTGCGACTGAGCGCGGAGGGGCTGACATGCTGCTCGCGGCTGGTTTTGCCGAAGTGCAGGTTGTCTGCCAGAGAAAGAAAAAGCTTGAGGGAGTGGCTGTCCATGAGTGTTTCGAATATTGGCACGTTGCATTGCGAATATATCATTTTACGCAATGGAGCAGATCGCTTAATGTGCCCTTGTCGCGGTGCGCGCACCCCATCCCTTTCGTTATAAGAGTCAAGAACATGAAAGTTTATTACGACAAAGACTGTGACCTCTCGATCATCCAGGGCAAGAAAGTTGCCATCATCGGTTACGGTTCCCAGGGCCACGCCCACGCGTGCAACCTGAAAGATTCCGGTGTGGACGTGACCGTTGGCCTGCGCCCGGGTTCCGCCACCGTTGCCAAGGCCCAGGCTCACGGCCTGACCGTCAAGAGCGTTCCGGAAGCCGTCGCCGCTGCCGACCTGGTCATGATCCTGACTCCGGACGAGTTCCAGTCCAAGCTGTACAAGGAAGAGGTCGAGCCGAACCTGAAGAAGGGTGCCACCCTGGCCTTCGCCCACGGCTTCGCCATCCACTACAACCAGGTCGTACCGCGCGCTGACCTCGACGTGATCATGATTGCGCCGAAAGCCCCGGGTCACACCGTTCGTTCCGAGTTCGTCAAGGGCGGCGGCATTCCGGACCTGGTAGCCGTTTACCAGGACGCTTCCGGCAACGCCAAGAACGTAGCTCTGTCCTACGCTTGCGGCGTGGGCGGCGGCCGTACCGGCATCATCGAGACCACCTTCAAGGATGAGACTGAAACCGACCTGTTCGGTGAGCAGGCTGTTCTGTGCGGCGGTTGCGTCGAGCTGGTGAAAGCCGGTTTCGAAACCCTGGTCGAAGCTGGCTACGCGCCGGAAATGGCCTACTTCGAGTGCCTGCACGAGCTGAAGCTGATCGTCGACCTGATGTACGAAGGCGGCATCGCCAACATGAACTACTCGATCTCCAACAACGCCGAGTACGGTGAGTACGTAACCGGTCCGGAGGTCATCAACGCCGAATCCCGTCAGGCCATGCGCAACGCTCTGAAGCGTATCCAGGACGGCGAATACGCCAAGATGTTCATCCAAGAAGGTGCCTCGAACTACGCTTCGATGACCGCCTACCGCCGCAACAACGCTGCTCACCCGATCGAGCAGGTTGGAGAGCGTCTGCGCGCGATGATGCCGTGGATCTCTGCCAACAAGATCGTCGACAAGACCAAGAACTAAGGTCTTTTCCGATCCAGAAAGAACGCGGCCCCGGCCGCGTTCTTTCGTTATGGCGGCAGGGTTCTGGTATAAAGCCTGTTTGCCGGGCGCCGTATCCCGCGTGTCGCCCACCACAAACCGTATTCGTTGCAAGGATGTTGTTCATGAGTGAACGTCCCGAAGAGCCGAATCAGCCCACCGAGGGCGAGAGCCTGTTGCCCATTGACGAGCATGTCGAGGAAGGGCAGGACGCTGATGGGCGCAAGGTTCGCCACCGCGGTATCTATCTGCTGCCAAATCTCTTCACCACCGCCAACCTGTTCGCCGGCTTCTACGCCATCGTCAATGCCATGAACGGCAACTTCTCGGTGGCCGCCGCTACCGTGTTCGTCGCCATGGTGCTGGATAGCCTCGACGGCCGCGTTGCGCGCCTCACCAATACCCAGAGCGCTTTCGGTGCCGAGTACGACTCGTTGTCGGACATGGTCGCCTTCGGTGTTGCTCCGGCCCTGCTGGCCTTCGAATGGGCCTTGAGTGGTCTGGGGAGCGTCGGTCTGACCGTTGCCTTCATCTATGTGGCTGGCGCGGCGCTGCGTCTGGCGCGCTTCAATACCCAGATCGGCAAGGTCGACAAGCGCTACTTCATCGGCCTCGCGAGCCCGGCTGCGGCAGGCGTGGTGGCCGGTACCGTCTGGGCATTCAGCGACTTCGGCATCAAGGGCTCGAACATGTCGTTCATCGTCGCCCTGCTGGTCGCCCTGGCCGGCATGCTGATGGTCAGCAACATCAAGTTCTACAGCTTCAAGGACCTGGACCTGAAAGGGCGCGTGCCTTTCGTGGCCATTCTCGTGGTCGTGCTGGTCTTTGCCGTGGTGTTCAGCGACCCGCCGCGCATCCTTCTGCTGATCTTCCTGGCTTACGCCGCCTCCGGCCCGGTGCAATACTTGCTCCAGCTGCGTCGCCGCAAGCAGGTCGAGTGATGTAATTTCCTCGCGGCTCCGCAGTCTACTGGGCATCCCTGTCCAAGTTGCGGAGCCGCCATGCTGATCCAGATTCCCCCTTCCTCTGCGTGTCGCGAGAGCGAAGTCACTCCCGAGTCCATCTACCTCTCCCGTCGCCAGCTGCTCGGTGCGGCCGGTGTCCTGGCGGCCATGGCTGCGATGCCTGGCCGTGCCCAGGATGCATTGGTCTATCCGAATGTCGAGCCGGCGCCAGCGCCGGCGTGGTTCAGTGAGAAGCTCGCCAGTACCCGATGGCAGGCGGTAACGCCGGGGAACGAGTCGACCACCCCGTTTCAGGACGCGACCCACTACAACAACTTCTACGAGTTCGGGACTAACAAGGGCGACCCGGCGCGTTATGCGGAGAAGATGCAGGTCGAACCCTGGACGGTGCGAATCGATGGAGAAGTGGGCAAGCCGGGCACTTATTCAGTAGAGGATCTGGTCCGGCCACATGGGCTTAAAGAACGCATCTACAGGCTGCGTTGTGTCGAGGCCTGGTCCATGGTCATTCCCTGGCTCGGCTTTCCCTTGGCTGAATTGCTCAAGCGGGTCGAGCCTACGAGCAAAGCCAAGTACGTCAGCTTCGAGACTCGTCTCGCTCCAGAGGAGATGGCTGGCGTGCGCTCCGGTTTCTCTCTGATCGATTGGCCATATGTGGAGGGGTTAAGGCTGGATGAAGCCATGCATCCGCTGACGATTCTTGCTGTGGGTATGTATGGCCGCGTGTTGCCGAACCAGAATGGGGCACCGCTACGTCTGGTGGTGCCCTGGAAGTATGGATTCAAGGGCATCAAGTCCATCGTGCGAATCAGTCTGGTCAGTGAGCAACCGCCCACGACATGGCAATCCATCGCCCCTGAGGAATATGGCTTCTATTCGAACGTCAATCCTGAGGTGGACCATCCTCGCTGGAGTCAGGCCCATGAGCGGCGCCTCCCTAGTGGATTGTTCAGCCCGAATATCGTGCCGACGCGTATGTTCAACGGCTATGACGAAGTGGCCAGCCTCTATGCCGGGCTGGATCTGAGGAAGTACTACTGATGCGGTTCAGACTCTGGAGACTGTTCGTGTTCCTCGTGGCGCCGATCCCGGTCGCTCTGTGGCTCTATCAGGCCTGGATATTTGCCTTGGGGCCGGACCCGGGCAAGGTGCTTGTGGGTCGTCTGGGGTTGGGGGCGCTTTGGTTGTTGCTCATCACCTTGTCCATGACGCCTCTGCAGAAACTGACCGGCTGGGGAGGGTGGATTGCGGTGCGCAGGCAAGTGGGGCTTTGGTGCTTCACTTATGTAGTGATGCATATCACAGGGTATGCCGTGTTCCTGCTGGGCCTGGATATGCAGCAACTATTGATTGACCTGGGCAAGCGTCCCTACATATTCGTAGGTGCCCTGGGGTTCTGTGGGCTGCTTGCCCTGGCGATAACTTCGAACCGCTTCAGCATCCGGCGTCTGGGCAAGCGCTGGAAGCAGTTGCATCGGCTGGTATACGCCATCCTGGCAATCGCTCTACTTCATATGCTCTGGGTTGTGCGGGCAGATATGGCCGAATGGTCCGGATACGCCGTCACAGGTATTGGGCTGCTGCTATTGCGAGTACCAGTTGTGGAGCGCTACCTGCCCCGGGTTTTCGCGCTGCTCAGGCGGGATGACAAAAAAGTTTCAATTTAGTGTTGACGGCAGAATCTGCATCCCTATAATGCGCCCCACTTCCGGCGCAGTCGCCAAGCAAAATTCCTTGTATATCAATGGGTTAAGTGCTTGGAGAAGGTGCTGGACGGGTTCGCTTCGAACGGTTCGCCAGTGGCGAATGAAGCTGAATCGGAGGTGTTGACAGCGAGTTTGAACGCTGTAGAATGCGCCTCCCGCCGACGAGAAGAGTGAATCGGGTCGGAAGCGCAAGCGGTTGAGTAGAAACGAAAATTTCGAAAAACAGCTTGACAGCAAGAAAGGCTGGCGTAGAATGCGCGGCCTCGGTTGAGACGAAAGACTTGATCGAAACGCTCTTTAACAACTGAATCAAGCAATTCGTGTGGGTGCTTGTGAGGTAAGACTGATAGTCGACTGATTATCAGCATCACAA
>NZ_JACXBU010000007.1 GCF_014700075.1 Pseudomonas sp. JM0905a
CCTGGGAGGCCCAGCAGCGCATGCTGGAAATCCTGCAGTTCAAGCTGGACGTGCTCTGGAGCATGCTCGACGCCATGAGCCTGGCCTACGAGCTGGACCGTCCCCCCTACCACAGCGTGACCCGCGAACGGGTCTGGCACCGCGGTATTCCCCTATGAGCGAGTTCGACGTACGTCAGGTTCCACAGTTTCGCCGTGGCTATCGATTGCAGTGGGAGTCGGCGCAGGGCTGCCATGTCCTGCTCTACCCGGAAGGCATGATCCGCCTCAATGAAAGTGCGGGCGCCATTGCCAATCAGATCGATGGCCAGCGCGATGTCGCCACCATCATCCATAACCTGAACGCCCTGTATCCGGGTGCACCGGAGCTGGCGGACGATGTCGTTCAGTTCATGGAGGTCGCCAATGAAAAATTCTGGATCGAGCTCCGCTGAGTCCGGCGTGGGCCTGCCCCTCTGGCTGCTGGCCGAACTCACCTACCGCTGCCCGCTGCAGTGCCCCTACTGCTCCAACCCGCTGGACTTCGCCCAGCAGGGCGAGGAACTGACGACCGCGCAGTGGATCGAGGTATTCCGCCAGGCCCGCGCGCTGGGTGCCGCGCAGCTGGGCTTTTCCGGTGGCGAGCCCTTGGTGCGCCAGGACCTGGAGGAGCTGATCCGCGCCGCCCGCGAGCTGGGTTACTACACCAACCTGATCACCTCCGGCATCGGCCTCACCGAGGCGCGCGTCAACGCCTTCAGGGACGCCGGGCTGGACCATATCCAGGTCAGCTTCCAGGCCGCCGACGAGGCGGTGAACAACCTGCTGGCCGGCTCGAAGAAGGCCTTCGCGCAGAAGCTGGCGATGGCCCGCGCGGTGAAGGCGGCGGGCTATCCGATGGTGCTGAACTTCGTCACCCACCGGCACAACATCGACCAGATCGAACGGATCATCGAGCTGTGCCTGGAACTGGAGGCGGACTTCGTCGAACTCGCCACCTGCCAGTTCTACGGCTGGGCCGAGCTGAACCGCGCCGGGCTGCTGCCGACCCGCGAACAATTGCAGCGCGCCGAACGCATCACCAATGAGTACCGCGCGAAGCTCTCCGCCGAGAAACACCCGTGCAAGCTGATCTTCGTCACCCCGGACTACTACGAGGAACGCCCCAAGGCCTGCATGAACGGCTGGGGCAACCTGTTCCTCGACATCACCCCGGACGGCACCGCCTTGCCCTGCCACAGCGCGCGGCAGCTACCGGTACGCTTCCCCAACGTCAAGGAACACGACCTGCAGTACATCTGGTACGAGTCGTTCGGCTTCAACCGCTTCCGCGGCTACGACTGGATGCCGGAACCCTGCCGCTCCTGCGACGAGAAGGAGAAGGACTTCGGCGGCTGCCGCTGTCAGGCCTTCCTGCTCACCGGCGATGCCAGCAACGCCGACCCGGTGTGCGCCAAGTCCGCCCATCACGGCCAGATACTGGCCGCGCGGGAAGAAGCGGAGCACGCCGCCAAGGGCTTGGAACAGCTGACCTACCGCAATGAGAAGAATGCACGGCTCATCGCCTCTAGCCGCTGAATCCATGAACAGCCGACTCGCACCAGGCCTCAGCCCCCTGCGGCGAGTCACTGGCAGCTGGTACTGCGTGGTGAATAGCGAACCAGTGACACTCGAGCAGGGTGCCTCAAGCCATCAGCTCTCGACGGCTCGCTTCAGCGCTGCCAGGCCATCCTCATAGATGGCGGTGAAGAGCGCAGTGGCTTCCGCGTCGCTGATGCCCTCGGGGATGAAGGAACCGAACCATTCCACGCGGGAACCCTGGCCATTGTTTCCGGGCAGGACACGCAGGGTCGCTTCGTAGTCGCGGACCGGGGCGGGCCCACTCAGGATGGTGTAGCTGTAGCGGCGCTCGGCTTCGTTGAAGTCCAGCAGGCGCTCGATGATGGTGTCGCCGGCGACGCTCTTCAGCGTGCGCACGCGGCCTCCCTCGCTGAGCGCGCTCTGCGGAATGAACGGCAGCCAGTCGGGCAGCGAGTCGAAGCCGCCGATCAGTTGCCAGACCTGGTCGATGTCGGTGTCGAGGTCGATGAAAGCAGTGGCCTTGGCCATGATGTTTCTCCCGGGGCATTGGCCCCAAATGATCCGATGATGGGTTGTGCTGCGCCGGGCCGCGAGGCCCGGCGACTGAGGGTTCACACTGGCGGGACAGGTGCTACGGCGCTGATCAGGCCCTGGGCGCGCAGGTCGTTCCAGAACGCGGCCGGGATGACGGCGCTGAGCGCTGCATGGTCTTGGTTGGCGTGCAGCGGGCGGGTCGAACCGGGAATCGCAGCGACCACGGCCGGATGGGCCAGGGCGAACTGCAGGGCGGCGGCTTTCACGTCAACGCCGTGGTCGCGGGCCACCGAGCGGATGCGTTCCAGCTTCGCCAGCACGGCCGGGCTGGCCTTCTGGTACTCGAAGTGTTCACCGCCAGCAGTCACGCCCGAGCTGTAAGGGCCGCCGACGACGATGCCGACGCCCTGCTCCAGTGCCTGCGGCATCACCCGTTGCAACGCGCGCTCATGGTCCAGCAACGAGTAACGGCCGGCGAGCAGAAAGCCATCGGGGCGCGGCTCGTCCAGGTCCAGGGTCAGCTCGATGGGCTCGACGCGGTTCACGCCCAGGCCCCAGGCCTTGATCACGCCTTCTTCACGCAGGCGGGTAAGCACGCGGAAGGCACCGGTACGGGCGATCTCGAACTGGGTCAGCCATTGGTCACCGTAGAAGTCCTGGGCGATGTCGTGGATCCAGACGATATCGAGGCGGTCGGTGCCCAGGCGTTTCAGGCTGTCCTCGATGGAGCGCAGGGTGGCGTCGGCGCTGTAGTCGTTGACGATGCGGTTGCGATTGCCGTGCTCGAACAGGCCGCTCTTTTCGCCCAGCTCGCGAGCGGCCGGGTCTTCCAGTTCGTCGAGGATGATGCGGCCGACCTTGGTGCTCATTACGTATTCGTCACGCGGGCGGTTGGCCAGGGCGGCGCCCAGGCGGGTTTCGGACAGGCCGGCGCCGTAGAAGGGAGCGGTGTCGAAGTAACGCACGCCGTTGTTCCAGGCGGCATCGACGGTGGCCTGCACTTCCTCGGCGGGCACGGCACGGAACATGTTGCCCAGCGGCGCGGTGCCGAAACCAAGGCGGCTGGGGATCAGGGACTTCAGACTCATGGGGGTTCTCCGGTTGGGGGGAGTCGCTTGTGAACTCCAGTGGCGGCAATCCTATGCCCGCCCAATCGAGACCGTCCAAGTCATAATTCGACAGACTTGAGACCTTAATTATCATCAAGTCCCTTCCGCCTGTCGGTCAGACCTTGGCGCCCGCCAGCACCATTTCACGGAAGTCGCCCACTATCGGCCGCAGGTCGACGCGGTGCCAGGCGGCCCACAGGCCGGTGCTCTGGCCCAGCCACGGCAATTCGCGCAGCACCACGTTGGGGTTACGCTCGCCGCCGATGCTCTGCTGGATCAGTGCCAGCCCCAGGCCCGCCGAAACCAGGCCGATGGCGCTCAGCGGCTCGGCGGCTTCCAGGCGGATCTGCGGGGTGAAGCCGGCGGCCACGCAGTTGGCGAGGAAGCGCTCGCGGCCATTGGGCTGCAACTGGCCCTCCACCATGATCCAGTCCTGCTCGTGCAGGTCCGCCGGCTCGATCACCGGTTTGTCCGCGAGCGGGTGATCCAGCGGCAAGGCGAGGTGCAGTGGGTCGTCGAATACAGGAGCGGCGAGCAGATCCGGGTCGTCCTCCGCCGGCGGTTCGCACACCAGGGCGATGTCCAGGCTGCGCTGGCGCAGACCCTCGAACTGCTCCCGGGCCGAGAGGTTGTAGAGCGCGATGTGGATACCCGGACGCTCCTCGCGCACATGGCGCAGCGCCTCGGGCAGCACGCCGGCGTGGATGGCATGGCTGACGTAGCCGATGCACAGCCCCCCCGTCTCGCCCCGGCCCAGGCGGCGGCCGAGGGACTCCAGGCGCTCGGCGTGCTTGAGCAGCGCCTTGGCCTCGTGCAGGAAGGTGCGCCCGTCGGACGTCAGGCGAAGGCGCTGCTGGCTGCGTTCGAACAGCTGCAGGCCGAGGCGCTCCTCCAGTTGGGCGATCTGCCGGCTCAGCGGCGACTGGGAAATGTGCAGCTGCTCCGCCGCCTTGCCGACGTGCTCGACTTCGGCCACGGCGACGAAATAACGGAGTTGTCTGAGATCGAGCATAGACCCTCAAGGACTCAAGTATGTCGAATTAAGTTATGTACGATCTTACAAGCCGCTCCTAGCATGGCGCCATATCCAGACGATTACCGGCACATCCCGTGCCCCCTGGATGAGGATCAACGACATGCAAATCGATCTCGGCGGCAAGACCGCCATCATCAGTGGTTCCACCGGCGGAATCGGCCTGGGCATCGCCCGCCAGTTGGCCGCTTCCGGCGCCGACGTGGTCATAGTCGGGCGCAATGCTGCCTCCGTGAACGAAGCCGTGGCCGGCATCCGTGCCACCAACGGCAAGGCCCGTGGCGTGGTCGCCGATCTCGGCAACGCCGAAGGCGCACAGGCGCTGTTCGCCGCCGAGCCCGACGCCGACATCCTGGTGAACAACCTGGGCATCTATAACGACGTCGATTTCTATGAGACCAACGACCAGGAATGGCTGGACTTCTACGAGATCAACGTGCTCTCCGGCGTGCGCCTGGCCCGCCACTACACCCCCGGCATGGTCGAGCGCGGCTGGGGCCGGGTGATCTTCCTGTCCTCCGAATCGGGCGTGGCCATCCCGGCGCAGATGATCAACTACGGCGTCACCAAGGCCGCCAACCTCGCCGTCTCCCACGGCCTGGCCAAGCGCCTGGCAGGCACCGGCGTCACCGTCAACGCCATCCTCCCCGGCCCGACCTTCACCGAAGGCGTGGCGAATCTCGTGGCCGATGCCGTACGCCAGTCCGGCCGTACCGCACGCGAGGAAGCGGATGAATTCGTGCGCCGCGAGCGCCCCAGTTCCATCATCCAGCGCGTGGCTGAAGTCGAAGAAGTGGCGGCCCTGGTGACCTACGTTGCCTCGCCCTACTCTTCCGCGACTACCGGAGCCGCCTTGCGCGTAGACGGTGGCGTGGTGGACAGCATGGCTATCTGAAGCCGATTGGAAAATCCCATCATGGCCAACGCCTGCGCCTCCCCGCCCGGACGTGCAAGGTCAGAATGTGCCCGGGTAGGCTCCGCCGTCGATCAGCAGGTTCTGCCCGGTGATGTACCCGCCGTGGACGCTGCACAGAAACGCGCAGTACGCCCCGAACTCCTTGGCATCGCCGAACCGCGCCGCCGGGATCGCCTGGCGGCGTGCCTGGGTGGTCGCCTGCAGGTCGCCGCTGGCCTGGCTCGCGGCCTGCAGGGTCTTCTGCAGGCGGGCGGTGTCGAAGGCGCCCGGCAGCAGGTTGTTCAGGGTCACGTTGCGCCCGGCCAGGCGCTGCTGACGGGCGAGCCCGGCGATGAAACCGGTCAGGCCGCTGCGCGCGCCGTTGGACAGGCCCAGGATATCGATTGGCGCCTTCACCGCGCCCGAGGTGATGTTCACCACCCGCCCGAAGCCACGCTCGGCCATGCCATCGACCACTGCCTTGATCAACTCGATGGGCGTGAGCATGTTGGCGTCCAGGGCCTTGATCCAGTCTTCCCGGCCCCAGGCGCGAAAATCACCCGGGGGCGGACCGCCTGCGTTGTTGACCAGGATATCGACCTGCGGGCACGCGCCGAGCAGGGCCTGGCGTACCGCCGGGTCGGCCACATCACCTGCGACCGTGCGCACCTCGATGGCCGGGAAGCGGCTGCGCAGCTCGGCGGCCGTCTGTTCCAGGGTGGTGGCGGTGCGGGCGTTGATCACCAGGTTGACGCCTTCGCCGCCCAGGGCTTCGGCGCATCCCTTGCCCAGCCCCTGGCTGGCAGCACAGACGATGGCCCAGCGGCCCTTGATACCTAGATCCATGTTGGCTCCTCGCTGAATTGATGCCGTGGACATTTTAATCTGAGGCAGAACACGGCCCCTTGCGGGAGCGGCGGTTCCGCTCCGATTTATCCGCAGAAGGGCCCGCGCAGGCAATACACGACAGTGGCCTAGCAGCCTGCGCCAGGCCCGGAGACGGCGCTTACAATGCGTCGCGGCTGAACACTCCATCCACCAGGCGATTGATGCCCAGCGGGTTGGCGTCCTTCAGCGCATCGGGCAACAGCGCATCGGGCAGGTTCTGGTAGCACACCGGCCGCAGGAAGCGGTCGATGGCCAGGGTGCCGACCGAGGTGCCACGGGCGTCCGAGGTGGCCGGGTACGGGCCACCATGGACCATGGCGTCGCTGACTTCGACACCGGTCGGGTAGCCATTGACCAGCACCCGCCCGACCTTCTCCTCCAGCACGGCCAGCACATCACCCGCCTGCAACAGCTCGTCCGGCTCACCGATCAAGGTGGCGGTCAACTGCCCCCGCAGCCCGGCCAGGGCCCGGTGCAGTTCCTCGCGGTCGGCCACTTCCACCACCACGGTGGCCGGGCCGAACACCTCTTCCTGCAGCAGCTCGTCGCCTTCAAGCAACAGGCGCACATCGGCCTTGAACAACTGGGCCGAGGCCTGCGGGCCATCCTGGCGGACGGCGCTCAGACGCTGTACGTGCGGGTGCGCCTCCAGGGCGCGCACGCCTGCCGTGTAGCTGGCCAGAGTCCCGCGGTTGAGCATGGCCTGGGCCGGCTGGTCGTCCAGTTGCAGGCGCAAGGCCCCAACAAACGCGCTGAACGCAGGCGAACGCAGACCAATGACCAAACCGGGATTGGTACAGAACTGCCCTGCCCCCAGCACCACCGACGCGCTCAGCTCACGGGCAATGAGCTCGCCCCGCTGGCGCAATGCCTCGGGCAGCACCAGCACCGGGTTGATGCTGCTCATTTCGGCGAACACCGGGATCGGCTGCGCACGCGCCGCAGCCAGGTCGCACAAAGCCCGGCCGCCCTTGAGCGAGCCGGTGAAGCCTACGGCCTGGATCGCAGGGTGGTGCACCAGGCGCTCGCCGACACCACTGCCGAAGATCATGTTGAACACCCCGGCTGGCATGTGCGTGCGCAGTGCCGCGCGCTCGATCGCATCGGCCACCTGCTCGGCCGTGGCCATGTGTCCGCCATGGGCCTTGACCACCACCGGGCAGCCGGCGGCCAGTGCCGCAGCGGTGTCGCCACCTGCGGTGGAAAACGCCAGCGGGAAGTTGCTGGCACCGAACACTGCCACCGGCCCCACGCCCAGGCGGCACTGGCGCAGGTCAGGACGCGGCAGCGGCTGACGCTCGGGCATGGCGCGATCGATGCGTGCGCCGAAAAAGTCGCCCCGGCGCAGCACCTGGGCGAATAGCCGCAACTGCCCGCTGGTGCGCCCGCGTTCACCCTTGATGCGCGGTGCCGGCAAGGCGGTCTCGCGCCCTACCAAGGCGATGAACTCGTCACCCAGGGCGTCCAGTTCGTCAGCGATGGCCTCCAGGAAGCTGGCCCGGCGCTCCGGGGCCAGAGCGCGATAGACAGGGTAAGCCGTGGCCGCAGCCTGGGCCGCGGCATCCACTTCGGCGTCGGTAGCCTGGTGGAAGAAGCCTGGCAGGCGCTCGCCGCTGTGGGCATCGATGCTGCTCAGCAACACCGTGCCCAGGCCGCTGCGACGCCCACCGATGTAGTTGTATCCGTCGGACATGAACAATTCGCTCGCAAGAAAGACAGGGGGTCACTGGATGGGCGAGAACGCTGCCGGCATCAGCAGCTTGGACTCCATGCGGATCAGCATCGGGAACGCCTTGGGGATGAAGCGCTCGAGCCAGTCGCGGTCTTCATAGAGCGCGGCGCGGCGACGGATGCGGTCGTCCAGGCTTTCATAGGCCCAGATGTGCACCACCTGGTTGAGCTCACCGATTTCGGTGTACCACCAGCCCACCAGGGTGGCGTAGCGGGAGATCACGGGCAGGCCTTCTTTCTCGAAGTGCTCCAGGTACTCCTTCATCTTGCCGATGTGCAGGGTGTAGGTGCGCATTTCATAGAACATGGACAGGGCTTCCTAGGCAGGCATACCCGCAGCCGGGTACGCGAAGGGGTAATGGGTTCAGAGGTTGCCGTGGTAGGCGTCGGTGATCAGGCACTCGACGTCGCGGGCCGTGGTCAGGCGCGGATTGACCCGCACATTGCCGCTGCGCATGGAGTCGCTGACCATCTGCGGCAGGAACTCCAGGTCCACGCCCAACTCGCGGATGGTCGCGGGGATGCCGATGGCGCGGTTCAGTGCCACCACGCGCGCCACGGTGCAGGCCGCAGCCTGGTCCACGGAAAGGCCCGTGACATCGGCACCCAGGGCGACGGCGATGTCGCGGAATCGCTCCGGGCAGGCCGGCAGATTGAACTGGATGACATAGGGCAGCAGCGCGGCGTTGGCAATGCCGTGAGGGATGTTGAACACGCCACCGAAGGTGTGGGAGATGGCGTGCACGTTGCCCAGCTTGGACTGGGAGAACGCCACCCCGGCCAGGAACGAGCCCAGCAGCATCTGCTCCCGGGCGGCCATGTCGCTGCCGACGAAGTAGCACTTCTCGAGGCTCCCGGCGATCAGGCGGATCGCATGCAGGGCCAAGGCCTGGCTGATCGGGTTGGCCTGGCGCGACACATAGGACTCGATGGCATGCGTCAGTGCGTCCATGCCTGTGGCGGCGGTGATCGACGCCGGCAGGTTCAGGGTCAGCGCAGGGTCCAGGATGGCCAGGCGCGGGAACAGCTGCGGGCTGATGATGACGGTCTTGAACAGCGTCTGTGTGTTGGTGAACACCGTCGAGGCGGTGCACTCGCTGCCGGTGCCGGCTGTGGTGGGGATGGCGAAGATCGGCAGCGGCGGATTGACCAGGCGATCGTAGCCTTCGTAGTCGAGGATGCTGCCCGGGTTGGTGGCCATCGCCGCCACGCCCTTGGCGGTGTCGATACTGCTGCCGCCACCCACGCCGATCACCGCCCGGCAATCACGCTCACGCAGCAGGCGCACGGCCGCATCGAGCACGTCGGTGCTGGGGTTGGCCTGCACCGCCGAGAACAGGTGGTAGTCGATACCAGCCTGCTCCAATGAGGCGAAGAACCCACCCAGGATGCCGGCGTCGATCAGGCCCTGGTCGGTCACCACCAGCAGGGCGCCCTGGACATGGGGCTTGAGCAGCACGCCGGCTTGGTTGGCCAGGCCTTCACCGCACTGGGTGAGGGTGGGGAAATGGAACTGGAAGTTGCTCATTGAAGATCCTCAGGCACGTAGAGCCGCGTTGTTCTTGTTGAACCCGCCGTGAGTTCGGCGAGCCGTGCCTGGCCAATCTAGGGGCGCCGCTGGCGGGCCCGATAATGAAAAGAGCTGATCCGGGAATAACCCCTGCTTATCGATAAGCCACGGTTATCCCTGGATCAGCTCTTTTCATTACCCGGTGAAAACCTGCGCCTCCAACAATCGAAGCGCACACGGCCCCGAGCGGTGTGCCTTCCGATAATCACAAGAACGGGCACTGCGATGAAGACGATCTCCTCCCCTGCTGTCCTGGCGCTGGACACCGCCGCTCCCATGACCAACGTGCGCTGGCGCATCTTTCTGATCCTGTTGCTGCTCACCGCGATCAACTACATCGACCGCGCCTCGCTGTCGGTGGCCCTGCCGCTGATAGCCCCGGAATTCAACCTGACGCCGGCCATGGAAGGCCTGATGCTCAGCGCGTTCTTCTGGTCCTATGCGCTGATGCAGATCCCCGGTGGCCTGCTACTCGACCGCTTCCACACCCGCGGCATCATCGGCGCGGCCACCATCGCCTGGGGCGCGTTCCAGGCCCTGGGCGCCGCCTCGCACCACTGGCTGGTGCTGCTGTTAACACGCATCGGCCTGGGTGTGGCCGAATCACCGATCATGCCCGCTGGGGCCAAACTCAACAGCTCCTGGCTCACGCCCAACGAGCGTGGTCGCGGCGCCGTGCTTGTGGACGGTGGCGCCCCGCTGGGCAGTGCCCTGGGCGCGATCCTCATTTCCGGGTTGATCGCCTGGCTCGGCTCGTGGCGCCTGGCCTTCGTGGTGGCCGGCGTGGGCACCATCCTGGCCGGCATCCTGGCCTGGAAGTACATCCGCAACCACCCGAGCGAACACACTGGAGTCAACGAGGCGGAGCTGCGCCACATCACCGAAGGCAACGCGAGCGCGCATGCAGCCGCCGCCAAAGCCCGCATCCCGTTGCGCGTGTTGCTCAAGGACCGCTCGATCTTTGCCATGTTCGCCGGTTACAGCTGCATCCTCGCGGTGTTCTACGGCCTGCTGACCTGGATGCCCAGCTACCTGCACAAAGCCCATGGCCTGGACATCTCGGCCATGGGGGGAGCGACCTTCCTGATCTTCATGTGCGGCTTCATCGGCGAGCTGGTCGGCGGCTGGATCGGTGACAAGTGGCGCGCCAGCGGCGCCTCGCCGAACCTGGTGATGCGCTCGATGTTCAGCGGCTCGGCACTGGTCGCGGCGGCGTGCATCCTCGCCGCGGCCTTCGTCGCCAGCACTGGGCCGGTGATCACCCTGCTGTGCGTGGCGATGTTCTTCATCCGCTGGTGCGGCATGTACTGGTGCCTGCCAGCGATCATCGGCGGCCCTTCGCGCACTGGCGTACTGGGCGGGACCATGAACTTCTGCGGCAACATGGCCGGCGTGCTGGTGCCGATCATCATTGGCTTGATCGTGCAGTTCACCGGCGAGTACTTCTTTGCGTTGATCTTCTTCGTGATCGCCGCGGTGCTGATTGCCCTGTTCTCCAGCCTGATCGATTACCGCGAGCGGCAGTTCTGACCGTATAAGGGAGCTGCCTGGCACCGGCTATGCCGGTGTTCGCGAGTAAACCCCAGCCCACAGAGAGGGAGCAGGTGCCAAGCGCGGCGCGGTACCTGCGGGAGCGGCTTGCGCCGCGAAAGGGCCGCGCAGCGGTCCCTGTGCGCTCAGGGTGCGATCAACTCGTCCACCAGCAGTTGCGCAGCATGGGACAGCGGCGAGCCGACGCGATGTACCACCCCGAACGGATCGCTCAGCGCCCGTAGCCGCACCGCCAGCGACACCAACAGGCCACGTTGTTCGGCAAAGGCCGCCACCGCACTGGGAATCACCGCCACCAGAGTCGGGTCTTCTTCGAGCAGCATGAAGGTGGCGAAGGTGGACGAAGTCTCCAGTGGATAGCGCGGCACCTCCACACCCGCCTCGCTCAACTCGCGCTCCAGGGCGAGGCGCATGGGCATGTTGGCCGGGTAGACGATCCACCGGAATTGGCTCAGGTCGCTGATCTCCAATGCCTTCGCGCTCGCCAGCGGATGCTGGGGATGAGCCACGACTGCCAGGGGTTCATGGGCCAGTTCCATGAAGACGTAGTCCGCCGTGTTGCGCCCTACGCCCGGGCGGCAGATCGCCAGGTCCAGGCGCCCTTCGTCCAGTTGCGCGAGCAGGTTGGCGCTGGTGTTCTCGGCAATCTCCACTGACAACTGCGCCTGCTTGCGTCGCAATCGCCCGAGCGCCCCCACCAGCAACGGCATGGCCCCCATGATACTGCCCACCGCCAGGTGCCCGCCCTGCCCCTGCACGATGCCCAGCATCTCATCGCGCAGATGGCCCAGGTCGCTGTGGATCAACCGCGCATAGCGCACTACGCAGCGCCCGGCGTCGTTGGCTACCAGGCCGCTGGACTGGCGCACGAACAACGGCACGCCGAGGATCTCCTCGACCTCACGCAACACCTTGGTCGCGCCGGGTTGAGAGATGGCCATGGCCTCCGCGGCCTTGTGCAGAGAACCACAACGATCGAGCTCGATGAGCAGGCGCAACTGACGCAGGCGCAAGCGGGCAAAAATACTGTCCAGAGATGGAATCATGGGGTCCTTGGCGCTCCTCGCCAATCAATACGATTTGTCGAAACTCGCTCACAATCGAACGCGGGTCAACGTGGCTGAAGTCGAACAAGCGAAGGCCCCGGGAGTTCTCCTCCCGGGGCCTTCTGCCATTCTGTCAGCAACAGGGTTCAATCACGCACCGCCGCAGGATTGCTCGGCCAGATCGACCGCGGCGACCTTGCCAGCCCGCCCCAGCCACACCAGCAACAACCCCAGCGCAGCCAGCAGGCCACCGGCCACCGGCACGGCGACGTAGCCGAGGCCCAGGCCGATGACGCCGCCGCCAAGTGCCGCACCGAGCGCATTGCCGAGATTGAAGGCGCCGACGTTGATGGACGAAGCCAGTCCGGGTGCTTCGGCGGCAGCTTCCATCACCCGCATCTGCAGGGGCGGCACCAGGCCGAAAGTCGCGACACCCCAGACCAGCAAGCCCAGCGCCGCCGCCACGTGATGGGTCAGCGCCAGCGGCAGGAGCAGCATGATGACGGTCAGCCCCGCGAGGAAAATCCGCGTCGAACCGTCGAGTGACCAGTCGGCAAGACGGCCGCCCAGGCTATTACCGAGGGTGAAACCAACGCCGATCAGCACCAGTGCCAGGGTGACGAAAGCGTCCGAAGCGCCGGTCAGTTTGGCGAGCACCGGTGCCACGTAGGTGTATAGCGTGAACATCGCGCCGGCACCCAGCACCGTCGTAGCCATCGCCAGCAACACGCTCGGGCGAGTGATCACGGCCAGCTCACGACGCACATCGGGTACGCTGCCCCGCTCGCCCCTGGGCAGGGCGAGCCAGAGCGCGGCCATTGCGATCAGCCCCAACACCGCAGTGCCGGCGAATGCCACGCGCCAGCCGACCTGTTGGCCCACCCAGGTCGCCGCTGGCACGCCACCGATATTGGCGATGGTCAGGCCCATGAACATGGTCGCCACTGCGCTGGCCTGCTTCTCCTTCGGCACCACGCTCGCCGCGACCACCGCCCCGAGGCCGAAGAAAGCGCCATGGTTGAGGCTGGTGACCAGGCGCGAAGCAAGCAGCGTGGCATAGTCGGGCGCCATCGCCGAAAGCAGGTTGCCAAGGGTGAAGATGGCCATCAGCGAGATCAGCGCGCCGCGCCGGCCGAAGCGGCTGAACAGCAGAGTCATTACCGGCGCGCCGAGCATCACGCCGATGGCGTAGGCGGTGACCAGCATCCCCGCACTGGGAATGCTGACATCCACCCCCTCGGCGATGACCGGCAACAGCCCCATCGGCGTGAACTCGGTAGTGCCTATGCCGAACGCGCCGATGGCCAGCGCGAGCAGTACGTGACCAGACTTCATTGCCCGCCCTCCTTCGCGTCGATCTCCGCCAACGGCCCCTGCATCCGGTAGAAGCTCAGGTCGGTTGCGGTGAAGAACGCCTGCGAGCGCCCGTTGGCGAAGTCGTCGACATGCACCACGGTGGCGCCGTCGGCTTCCTGCCAGGAGATCACGTAGACGCCCTCGGCAATTTCCTGCCACTGGCACTCAGCCTCGCCCTGGGCTCCGGCGTAGGGACCGGAGACGATGGCGTAGCGGATGCGCGAGCCATCCGCCGAATAGAGGTTGTGCGCGGACAGGCCGTCGTAGTCGACTCGGAAGCTGCGGCCGGCGAAGGCCGGCAGAGAAGTGGAAGTCGTCATTTGATCGCTACCGGGTTGATGTTGACCTGGGTGGAGCCGACGTAAAGCGGCTGGCCGAGGACGAAAAGGAACTCCCAGGCCTGGTCACGCACCAGCGCGCGGCTGTCGATCAGTTCCAGGTTGTAGATGCCGCGTTTGGCCAGCATGTACTGGTTCACCGGGAACTCATCCTTGCCGTGGGGATTGGGGTAGACCTCCGAGGCCCAGGTATCGCCGCCGAAGGCGACTATGCCCTGGTCGGCCAGCCACTTCGCCGCTTCCATGCCGATGCCGGGTTCGACTTCGAGGAATTGCTGGTTGTCCTTGCCGATCAGTTCCAGCCAGCCGGTGTTGAACAGCACCACGTCGCCCTTGCGCAGGGTCAGGCCCTGCTTCTTCAGCACCGCCTGGATGTCGGCGACGCTGAACTCGGTGCCGCCGGGCACGATGGACTTGCCGTAGTGCGCGGTCATGTCCAGCACCACGCCACGGGTCACGAACGGCGGGACCTTCTCGATGCCGAGCTTCTTCACGCCTTCGACGGTGACGAAGTCGGCCGCCTGGTTGCCGTTGTAGTAGCGGTTGTCGATGCCGATATGGCCAATGCCATTGAGCTGGGTGCCGACGCCGGTCCAGGCGTTCACCATCTCGTCGTTGAAGGTGAACTTGTTCGGGCCGAGGGACTGGCCGGCCTGTTCGCCCGGCTGGATGTTGTAGAGGTGGAAGCTGCGGTGGCGGAAGGCTGGCAGGTTCTTGTCCACCGGCACCGCCAGCGGATAGGTCTTGCCAGTCCTGACCAGCCCCACCGCTTGTTTCACCACGTCAGGGGTCAGCAGGTTGGCGGCACCTATCTCATCGTTCGCGCCATAGGCCGACGGATACCAGTCGGCGGCGGAAGCGACCTGCATGGCCAGCGGTAATGCCGTGGCCAGGGCGAGTCTGGTGAAGGTTTTCATCATGACGTTCCTGTATTCGTTCAGGCCGTCGGCGGAGTGCAGGGCGCCCTCGCCTGACGGCATTCGGTATTCATCGGGATTGAGCGGCGCGCCTGAATCGGACGCACCAGGGGAGCTGACGTGGCGTTCAGTCCCAGACCGGAGCCAGGCCTTCGGGGCTGACTTCGCGGCCGTTGCGTTCCAGTGCGGCGATCTGCGCCATGTCCTCGGCGTCCAGGCGCAGCCCGCTGGCGAGCAGGTTGCTGGCCAGGTTCTCGCGGCGGGTCGACGACGGAATCACCGCATAGCCGAGCTGCAGCGCCCAGGCCAGCGCGACCTGCGCGACGGTGGCCTGGTGCTTGGCGGCGATTTCGGCCAGCACCGGGTCCTTCAGTACCTTGCCGTAGGCCAGGGTCATGTACGAGGTGACCGGGATACCCTGCTCCTTCAGGAAGGCGGTCAGCGCCGTGTTCTGCAGGTAGGGGCTGAGCTCGATCTGGTTGGTGGCGATCTCGCCCTTGCCCACCGCCGCGATGGCCTGCCGGGTCAGCTCGATGTTGAAGTTGGAGATGCCGATCTGGCGGGTCAGGCCCTGGGACTTGGCCTCTGCCAACGCCTCCATGTACTCGGGCAGCTCGACGCCATTGCCCGGCGCCGGCCAGTGGATCAGCGTCAGGTCCACCTGCTCGGTGCGCAGCTTCTCCAGGCTCTCGCGCAGGCTGGCGACCAGCTTGCCGCTGGCGTAGTTCTCCACCCAGATCTTGGTGGTGAGGAACAGCTCGGAACGGGCGACGCCGCTCTCGGCGATGGCCTGGCCAATATCGGCCTCGTTGCCGTAGATCTGCGCAGTGTCGATGGCGCGGTAACCCAGCTCCAGTGCGCTGCGCACCGAATCGATGACGGGCTTGCCGGTCAGGCGGAAGGTCCCGAGGCCGAAGGAAGGGATGGAAGTGGTGAACGACATGGCTGCACTCCGAAAGGTCAGTGACTCGAATGGCGTGCAGTGTGTCGGCTTTGCTTTTGTCGATTAAGCCGTCAATCGACCAAAGTTATTTGATTTGAAATCAAGAATCGGCGAACAGAGCGATCACTACCAGTTCTGCACCAGCAGTTGGATGCCGGTGACCAGCAGTCCGGCCCAGGCAACGCGGTAGAACCAGGTGTGGTTGACCCGGCTCTGCAGCCAGATGCCCAGCCACACCCCGGCGACTACGATCGGAGCCAGCGCCAGGCTCGCGGTCAGGCTGGTGCGGGTGAACTGCCCCAGCAATGCGTAGGGCACCAACTTGATGGCGTTGGTCAGCAGGAAGAAGCAGTTCACCGTGGCGACGTAGCGCACCTTGTCCATCCGCTGTGGCAGCAGGTACATCAACACGGGCGGACCGCCAGCATGGGCGACGAAGCTGGTGAAGCCGGCGATGCCGGACAGCAGGCTGCCCTTGAGCACCCTTGGCTCACTGGGCGCCTGGGCAGCGCCGGCATTCAGCACGTTGAGCAGGAAGAAGGCGATGGCGATGCCGCCAATCATCAGGCCGATCAGCCGTTCGCTGAGCAGGCCGAAGCTCAGGGTGCCGATCAGTACCCCCACCAGCGCACCCGGCAGCATGATCTTCAGGTTGTGCGGGTCCCACTTGCCGTAGAAGCGACGCAGCCCGGTGATGTCCGCCATGCAGAGGATCGGCAGCATGATGGCCGCCGCCTGCGTCGGCGGCATCATCAATGCCAGCAGCGGCACCGCGATGCCACCCAGGGCACCGCCGAAGCCGCCTTTGGAAATGCCGGTCAGCAGGACGGCGGGAATGCCCAGGAGAAAGAGCTCGGCGAATGACATCGGAAGCGCGGCCTGTTCAGGTGGGGAGCGGACGAGGCGCCATTATGCGGGCTTTTCCCCGGACTCCCCCGCCCTGGATGAGTGATTGGGGCGATCAGCGAACGCCCACCCCTTTCACCGTTATCGACCCTTCACCTTCTTCGGCAGAAGCAGAACGCGCGCCATAAATAGCAAGCAATCAGGTCGCGCACGATATTTCAGAAAGCGCTCGCCAACCGTCCGTCCGGAAGAGGGGCGGAGCGCTATTGACGTCATTTCGTCCCTGCGTGAACATTCACACATCGCATGCGATTTGTTCGTATACGATTCGAAACAAACCAACCGCTCCAACGACCTATTCAAGCGAACGAATCCACGAGGAACACACCATGAGCCAGATCGAAAAAGTCCTGTTCACCGGCAAGACCCACACCACCGTAGCCCACCCTGAAGGCGCCTCGCGCAATGACCACGGCCGCGTCGACATCCAGCTTTCCGCACCCCGTGGCGCAGGCGCCAACCAGGACCTGCGCTTCGAGGCCACCCTGCCCCACCCGACCGCCGAGCAACTGTTCGCCGGCGCCTGGTCGGCCTGCTACATCAGCGCTATCGGGCTGGTGGCCCAGCAACGGAAAGTCGCGCTGCCGAAGGATCTGGCCGTGGAAATCGAGGTGGACCTGGGCCTGACCGGCAACGCCTATTTCCTCCAGGCGCGCTTTAACGTCAGCGTTCCGGGCGTAGAGCAGGAAGTCGCCGAAGCCATTGCACGGGAAGCCCATGAAGTCTGCCCATACTCGAAGGCCACCCACGGCAACATCGATGTCGCCACGACCGTGACCGCGGGCTGATGCAACAGGAAACCGGTTCGACCACAAGGGTCGAACCGGCTCTGCCAAAGGATCGAAAAGCAGATGCAGTGCCAGGGAGGCACCGACAGAGATGAGGGCGGCGCAAGCCCGCCCGATGAAAGCGTCAGGGCCTTACGCGCCCTCGGCTACCCGCGCTTCCGCCGCTTCGAATATCGACAGGAAATCGCGCAGCGTGCTTTCCAGGTAGCGGCCCGCCCGATACTCAGGCTTCACCGCATCACCGCCGGCGATCACGTCCTGCGGCCGTTCGATGAAGCGGCCCACCAGGCGGAAATCCGCATCCAGCACCAGTACGACCGGAATCGGGATCCGGTCCAGTGCCAGTCGCTCGCGCAGGTCGTCCTCGGCACGCCCCTTGGAGATAACGGCCACCTGAACGCGCGGCTGAATGCGCTGCAGGTAGTCGAGCACGGTGACGTTGATCTGGCAGTCCGGGCACCACATCTCGCCGGCCACCAACAGGTGATAGCGGCCTTCGACCGCCTGCACGCGTTGCCGGGTGGCTTCGCTGATCGCGCCCGGTTCGGCCAGTTGCCGCTGCACGGACCGCACTGCAGCGATTTCCGCCGGCAGGCCGTGGCTGACGAAGGCGTCGAAGCCCTCACCGATGGCGAAGAGTTCTTCGTAAGAAGCCATTGGCATTCCTCTATTGCAGGGCCGGGAATGGCTATCCCGGCGGACATGAAAGATTACCGCGAGTCTGTTCCGGCCTCACCACGGGCGGGCCCCTGTTCCACTCAAAGCCGGAGTTCGAGTATCTCGTCGCCGAGGTCATCCAGCTCGCCGGTGAACCCCCAGCCCAGATGGCGATAGAAGCCGTGGGAGCGAACCGCCGGATCGCTCGAGCAACCGAGGAAGAGCCGCGTGAACCCTGCCGCGCGGAAAGCCTCCACCACGAGTTGCAGCAACTGCTTGCCGATGCCCTCGCCTTCGTACTCGGGCAACAACGCCAGCACGACGATCTCGCCGCTGTCCCTGTCGCCGAAGCAATAGCCAACCATCTCCCCATCCTCGCAACAGACGTGGCCGGGGCAGCTGCCGTCTCCGATGCCGGCGGCCCAGGATTCGACCGTGATGCCCAACGCCCGCAGTTCTTCTGCGGAGAAGGCGTTCTCCCGCGTGCGGCCGCGAATCTCGATGCACCGGGCCGCGTCGTCGGGAATGGCCTTGCGATAGGATCTGTTCGTCATCTGCATGACCTGTTCATCCACTGAAACCGGCCGCACAGCCTACAGTAGTCACACTGCAAACGCCGATCCCGAACCTGGGCGGCAAGCACCCGGCGATACAGCTAACAGCCCGGCGAACCACCGCACGGATTCCCCCGAGCACCAGCTTGGTGCAAGAATTGGCCGCCTGAGCACCTGGCCAGCCCAGGTCGTGACGTACAGACCCTGCCGCCTGACGCAGGGAAACGAGGACCGATATGAGAGCCGATTCCGAGATGAGCGATTTCCTTGAGCCCAAGGTGCAGCGTGATGCAGATATTCGCGGTATCACCCAACAACAGTCGGCGGTGACAGCATGATCGAAGTAACCGAGGTTTCCATCGCCGAACTGCGCGAAGCACTGGAGTCCGGCCGCACCACGTCGGTCGAACTGGTCAAGGCCTATCTCGCACGTATCGACGCCTACGACGGCCCGAACACCGCGACTCGGCTCAACGCAGTGGTCGTGCGCAACCCCGACGCCCTCAAGGAAGCCGAGGCTTCCGACGCCCGTCGCGCCCGTGGCGAAACCCTCGGCCCGCTGGACGGCATTCCCTACACCGCCAAGGACAGCTACCTGGTGAAAGGCCTCACCGCCGCCTCCGGCAGCCCCGCCTTCAAGGACCTGGTCGCCTACCGCGACGCCTTCACCATCGAACGCCTGCGCGCCGCCGGCGCCGTGTGCCTGGGCAAGACCAACATGCCGCCCATGGCCAACGGTGGCATGCAGCGCGGCGTGTATGGCCGCGCGGAAAGTCCCTACAACGCCAACTACCTCACCGCCCCCTTCGCATCGGGCTCGTCCAACGGCGCGGGCACGGCGACCGCCGCCAGTTTCGCGGCCTTCGGCCTGGCGGAAGAAACCTGGTCCAGCGGTCGTGGCCCGGCCTCGAACAACGGCCTGTGCGCCTACACCCCATCGCGCGGCGTGATCTCGGTACGCGGCAACTGGCCGCTGACCCCGACCATGGACGTGGTGGTGCCCTATGCCCGGACCATGGCCGACCTGCTGGAAATCCTGGACGTGGTGGTAGCCGAGGACGCGGACAAGCGCGGCGACCTGTGGCGCCTGCAGCCCTGGGTGCCCATCCCGAGCGTCGCCTCGGTACGCCCCGCCTCCTACCTGGAGCTGGCCGCCAAGGCCGAAGCCCTGAAAGGCAAACGCTTCGGCGTGCCGCGCATGTACATCAACAAGGATGAAGAAGCCGGCACCAGCGAAAACCCCGGCATCGGCGGCCCGACCGGCCAGCGCATCAATACCCGCGCCTCGGTGATCGCACTTTGGGAAGCCGCCCGCAAGGCCCTGGAAGCGGCCGGCGCCGAGGTCATCGAAACCGACTTCCCGCTGGTTTCCAACTGCGAGGGGGACCGCCCCGGCGCGCCGACCGTGTTCAACCGCGGCATCGTCTCCAAGGAATTCCTCAACGATGAGCTGTGGGAGCTGTCGGGCTGGGGCTTCGATGACTTCCTGCGGGCCAACGGCGATCCCAAGCTGAACAAGCTGGCCGATGTCGACGGCCCACAGATATTCCCCCACGACCCCGGCACCCTGCCGAACCGCGAGGGCGACCTCGTTGCCGGCATGGACGAGTACGTGAACATGGCCAAACGCGGCCTGAAGACCTGGGACCAGATCGAAACCCTGCCGGACGGCCTTCGCGGCCTGGAGAAGACCCGCAAGCTCGACCTGGAAGACTGGATGGACAAACTCGGCCTCGACGCCGTGCTGTTCCCCACCGTGGCCGACGTCGGCCCGGCGGATGCGGACATCAATCCGGAGTCGGCGGACATCGCCTGGAGCAACGGCATCTGGGTCGCCAACGGCAACCTCGCCATCCGCCACCTGGGCGTCCCCACGGTCACCGTGCCGATGGGCGTGATGGCAGACATCGGCATGCCGGTCGGCCTGACCTTCGCCGGCCGCGCCTACGACGACTCGGCGCTGCTGCGCTTCGCTTCGGCCTATGAGTCGACCGGCTCGAAACGCATGATCCCCCCGCGCACCCCGCCGCTGTCGCGCGGCTGACGGGGAACAGGCTGCAGGCTTCAAGAAAATCGGAGCCCCGGTCGGCTAATCACCAACCGGGAACTCCGAGGGACACGACTCTTCACACTACTGAGCCGTTATGGAGTCGGACCTGCGACCACCGGGGCGCCAGGAGCATCCTCGGCAGCTTCTCGGGCTGCATCCGCAGCGTCTTCAGCTGCTTCACGGGCTGCGTCCGCATCATTTTCCGCTGCTTCGCGGGCAGCATCGTCAGCGTCCTCGGCTGCTTCACGGGCTGCATCGGCGGCGTTTTCAGCTGCCTCGCGAGCGGCATCGTCGGCGTCTTCAGCTGCTTCCCGAGCGGCATCGGCGGCGTCTTCAGCAGCCTCTCTGGCAGCATCGTCGGCATCGTCGGCATCCGGATTAGCCGCTTTTGCAGCGTCCCGGGCTGCATCGGCTTCGGCCCGTGCGGCGTCTCTGGCAGCATCCGCAGCCGCCCTGGCAGCGTCTCTGGCCGCATCCGCTTCAGCCTTCGGCACGCCTGCCGCCCTGGCGGCATCTCGGGCCGCATCCGCTTCGGCTCTTGCAGCATCACGGGCTGCGTCCGCTTCAGCCCTTGCGGCGTCTCTGGCTGCATCGGCCTCGTTCCTGGCAGCGTCTCTGGCGTCGTTGTCGTTATCGTCGGCGTCATTGTCGTTGTCGTTGCCTCGGCCCGGTCCCTGGTTGCCAGCCATGCCGCCGTGGTCAGCGTCACCGTGTCCCGGACCGCCATGGCCATTGCCGGCATGACCGCCGCCGTCACCACCATGTCCGTTACCGCCACCACCATGGCCGCCGCCGGCACCGCCACCATGGCCACCGCCGCCGCCATCACCACCGTGGCCGCCGCCACCACCTCCGCTGCCGCCACCACCGTGGCCGCCGCCACCTCCACTACCGCTGCCGCCACCGCCGTGGCCGCCGCCTCCGCCTCCACTACCGCTGCCGCCGCCACCGCCGTGGCCGCCGCCGCCACCTCCACTACCGCTTCCGCCACCACCGTGGCCACCGCCTCCACCACCGCTGCCACCGCCTCCGTCTTGGGCATGGGCACTGGATGAAGTCGAAATGTAGTCAGGCACCAGCACGCTGGACGCCGAGAGAACACCACCAATCGCTAGCGCGAGTAGGCACTTTTTGAATGACATAATCAGGCCTCCGTCTCATTGCTCTTGGGTCCCCTCCCCGACGAAAACTCATTCCGTTTGAGCTTCCAGTAAGCCCCTTTGCATGACCGGCCAGAGTGTTTTGGACAGACGGGCCCCTTGCGGCATCAAGGCTGCAGGGATTTTCTTGCTGCGTTGGGCAATAACGGGAATGCCCGTTTAGCACAGGCGTTTTTAACGGCGACCGAATTCGCGGGAAAATTTCCCACACTGAATCACCAGGGAAACAGACGAGGATTTTTCACGCCGGGTTTCGACGCTCGATCGAGGCTTTACATGCAGGTATGCAGGTGACGAACGGTAGGCTACGTGCCGGAAAAACAGCCACGCAGCATGTCGTTGATGCCGTCGAGTTCGCGTCGGGGAATCCGCCACTGCGTCGCACTCAGGCACTGGTGAACACACGGCGCACCCTACCCGCCGGAGAGGCGGGATTGATAACCTGTTCCGCCCCAGCGCCGCCACAACCCTCCCCATGCAACAGCTTGCCCAGCTGAAGACCCTTATCACTTCCGATCCTGCACGCATGCGCATCCTTCGCCTGGTGCGGGACCTTGGGTTGCCTGATTGCTGGGTGGCCGCGGGCTTCGTGCGCAGCACGGTGTGGGATCACCTGCACCAACGCACCCGTTCCCCCTTGCCGCCGGATATCGATGTCATCTGGTTCGATGCGAAACGAGCCGGTGTGGAGGTGGACGAAGGCATCGAGGCGGCGCTGCGTAGCAGGGACGATTCGCTCGACTGGTCGGTGAAGAACCAGGCGCGCATGCACCTGCGCAACGCCGACCAGCCCTACTCCTCGGCCACCGACGCCATGACCCGCTGGCCGGAAACGGCGACTGCGGTGGCCATAAGGCTCGGCGCCGAGGGTGAACTCGAAGTCGCAGCGCCCTTTGGCCTGGGCGATCTCTTCAACCTGGTTGTCCGGCCCACCGCGAGATTCCAGGCGGAAAAACATCCCATCTATCTCGACCGCCTGCGCTCGAAGGACTGGCTCGCCAAGTGGCCGAACCTGGAGGTGCTCGCGGCGGATTGAAGCCTCCATCAATCCAGGCCAACGCAGAAAACCTTGCGCTTCGTTCCCCGTCTACTAAGGTTGGAGGCCGTCGAGGGATTGCTCTCGGGCGACTCGGAGTCAAGGTTGAAAATCCAAGGGAGATGGCAGCGTGGACGCAAAGCAACGCGAGGCATTGCTGGGCACATTGAAAGCCCGTTTCGAAAAGAACATGGGGCGGCACCAGGACGTCGATTGGTCGAAGGTTCAGGCAAGGCTGGAATCCTCACCGGAGAAGCTGCGCTCCCTCGGCGAGATGGAGAGCACCGGTGGCGAACCGGATGTGGTGCTCCACGATAAGGACAGCGGCGAGTTCATCTTCGTCGACTGCTCCGCCGAGAGTCCTGCCGGTCGCAGGAGCCTGTGCTTCGACCGGGAGAGCCTGGATGCGAGAAAGGAGAACAAGCCCACCGGCTGCGCCACGGAGCTGGCCGCGGCCATGGGCGTCGAGATCCTCACTGAGCAGCAGTACCGCGCGCTGCAGGAACTGGGAACCTTCGATGCCAAGACCTCCAGCTGGGTGCAAACGCCCCCCGCCATCAGGAAGCTCGGCGGCGCGCTCTTTTGCGACCGCCGCTACGACTGCGTCTTCCTCTATCACAACGGCGCTCAGTCCTACTATGCCGCGCGCGGATTCCGCGGCGCGCTGAGGGTCTAGCGGTATAGCTGCGAGCCAAGCCCGCCCCGGCATCCGGCCAGGGCGGGGTTCTTCCGTGCGGCGGTTCCGCCTCAGGTCCCGCTGCGGACCTTGCTCCATACCCGAGTCCTCACCCGTTCCAGCTTCAACGGCAACGGTTCGAGGGGGAACAGGGTCGCCATGGTTTCCTTCGACGGGTAGGCGCCGGGGTTGCTGCGCAGCTTCTCCTCGACATGGGCGGTAGCGTCCTTGTTGGCGTTGGGGTAGCCGAGGTAGTTGGAGCTTCGGGCGACCACGTCCGGGCGCAGCATGTAGTCGATGAAGTCCATGGCCGCTTTCGGGTGCGGGGCGTCCTTGAGCAGTACGAAGCTTTCCACCCACACCGGCGCGCCCTCGCGGGGAATCTGGTAGGCGATGTGGCGGCCGTTGTTGGCGCGCTCGGAGTTGACCTGGGCGTCGTACACGCCGCCGGCCCAGCCGACCACAGCGCAGATGTTGCCGTTGGCCAGGTCGGTGATGAACTTGGACGAGTCGAAGTAGCGCACGTGGGGGCGGATCTTCATCAGCAGTTCTTCGGCCTTGCGGTAGTCTGCCGGGTCCTTGCTGTTGGGGGGCAGGCCCAGGTAGTGCAGCGCGATGGGAATGACCTCGCTGGGGGAATCGAGCATGGCCACGCCGCACTGGCCGAGCCTGGCGATGTTCTCTTCCTTGAAGATCAGGTCCCAGGAGTTCACCGGGGCGTCCGGCCCCAACAACTGGGTAACCTTGTCGACGTCGTAGCCAATGCCCGTGGTGCCCCACATGTAGGGCGCCGCATAGCGGTTGTCAGGATCGTTGCTGTGCACCTTGACGAGGATTTCCGGGTCCAGGTGGTTCCAGTTGGGGAGCTGGCTGCGGTCCAGCTCCGCCAGCACACCGGCCTTGATCAGGTTGGGCAGCGCGTCCCCACTGACCACCACCACGTCGTAGCCGGTATGCCCGACCATGAGCTTGCTCTGCATCACGTCGATGCTGTCGAAGGTGTCCAGCACCATGGAAACGCCGGACTCCTTCTCGAAGGCCCTGGGCGTTTCCGGCTCGATGAAGTCGTACCAGTTGTAGAGGTGCACGCTGGAGGTTTCCGCCGTAGCCACGCCGCCCATCATCCCCAGCAGCAGCGCCAGACCGAGTTTCACTGACTTCGATTGCATGTGTTCGCTCCTGGCTGGCCGCCGACATCGGGGCGGCGCCCAGCACCTTCAGGTTTCTTGTTGTTGGATGGCGAATCGGTGTTGCTCAGGGAATCAGCAGTTCGCGGCGCCCATCGGGATGCTCGATGCGTTCGCCCGGCAGCCGGAAGCGCTGCTCGGCCTGGTAGTCATAGAGGGCGCGCGCTTCGTTGAGTTGCGCCATGTCCAGTTCGATCACGTGGCGGCACTCCTGGCGCCCCGCCTCCAGCAGCAGACGGCCGAAGGGGTCTACCACCGCACTACCGCCGGCGAAGAGGGTGTCGTCATCGCCCTCCCCGACCCGGTTCACCACCACGGCGAACACCTGGTTCTCCTGGGCGCGGGCGCTGACCGAGGTGCGGTGCACATGGCCGTAAGGTTCCATGTTGCCGTCGGTGACCAGGATGATCTGGGCGCCGAGCGCAGCCACGGCCCGCGAGGTTTCCGGGAACTCGGTGTCATAGCAGATCAGCAGGCCCACGCGCACGCCACGCCACTCCACAGTGGCGAAACGGTCGCCCGGCAGCACCAGCTCCGGCTCCCCCACCCAGAGGTGAGTCTTGCGGTAGCTGAGGGCAACGCCCTCGGGCGTGATGAGCACCGTGGTGTTGTAGTAGCGGCCGTCGTCGTTCTCGATCAGCCCCACCACCACGGCAAGATCGCGCTCGCGCGCCGCCGCCTGAATGGCGCGGACGCTTGGGCCGTCGAGGGGCTCGGCCTGCGCGGCGATGTTCTGTCGGTTGAGGAATCCGGTGATCTGCGCCTCGGGAAATACCACGATGTCGGTACCAGGCGCGCATTGGGCAATGGCATCCAGGGTGCGCGCGAGGTTGTAGGCGGTATCGCCATCGCGACCCGCGAGCTGTACGAGTTCGAGCTTCATTATCAGACCTTGTTGTCGAGCTGGGCCCCGGCCGGGAAGTGAGTGACTTTTGCAAAAGGTCGGTGCCAGTATGCGTTCCGCCCGCAAAATTCCTATCACGTCGAGTGCTTAACCCCATGGGGGTAGATAGATGATTCCAACCCTTCAGGACATGGCCTGGCATCGCGCCGCCGGCCAGTTGATTGAGCGCCTGGACAAGCCGGACTTCTGGCTCGCCCTGACCCGCCTGGTCAGCGAATACGTCCAGGTCGACAGCTGGGCGGTCCTGCTGTTCAGCGATTCCCGCCCCCTCGCCTTTGCCGAAAGCCCCTATGAGGGCGACGGGCCCGACCCCTTCATCCACGACTACCTGCAGGGGCTCTACCTGCTCGACCCCTTCTACATCGCCAACCGGGAGCATCCTGCCACCGGGCTGTTCCGACTCGCCGACGTGGCCCCCGAACGCTTCAAGCAGACGGAGTACTACCAGCTCTACTTCACCCACTTCGTGGAGGAAGACGAGGTGCATTTCAACGTGCAGCTCGACGAGGTACGGAGCCTGTGCCTGTCCCTGGGCAGCCGTCAGCGCTTCACCCCGGAGCAGGTTTCGCTTCTGGAGATGATCCGCCCCTGGGTGGCAGGGCTGATGCGCCAGCGCATGTTCTTCGAGGGGACGAAGGTGGAAAGCGCGCCGCGTCCGGCAGCGCGCTGGCAGGACAACCTGGAAGAGGCCATGGAGCGCCTTGGCACGCCGCTCACCGCCCGCGAACTGGACGTGATCCGGCTGATCCTGAGCGGCTGCTCGAACAAGGAAGTGGCCGGCAAGCTGGCGATTTCCGCCGAGACGGTGAAGGTTCACCGCCGGCACATCTACGCCAAGCTGAACATCAAGTCGCCGCAGGAACTGTTCTCGTTGTTCCTCAAGGCGCACTCGGAGGCCTGAGCGGCCCCTAGTCCATCGCCAGCATCAGGAACAGCCCGATCATCAGCATCGCCGACGCGGCCAGGGCCGTGCCGGTGCGCACATGGTTCCAGCGCGTCCACTCTTCCAGATAGGTGCGCCAGGGCACGGAGGAAGCCGGATTGCCCGCATCCAGCTTCGCCAGGGCGTTGTTGCGCGGGACGTTGCAGAACACGGTCACGCCGAAGTTGCCGATCAGGTACAGCAGGCTGCCGAGCAACAGGAAGAAGGTGCCGGACACCTCCCAGTGCACGAAGGCGTAGAGGGTGAGCAGCGCACAGACAACCGTGGTGCCGAGGAAGACGCCGAGGAAAATACGGTTTAGCACCGTGCGGTTGATCGCCTGCATGGCGGCGATGCCTGTCTCTGGCGAGAGGCGCGCGAGGGCTTGCATGACGAAGTTGGAGAAGGCGAAGAACAGCCCGCCCATCAGGCCGCAGCTGATCACGGCGAGGAAGGCGAGCAGGAAAGCCAGGTCATCGATGAAGGGCATGGTCGGTTTCTCCGAAGTCCATCAACCCGGGGCATCGCCCGCATCCATGAGGTTGCGAGGCAACGGCGCGCGGATTGGCCGGCTGCACGGTCGCGTCCCTACGAACTCAATAATGCTGCGACTTGTGCAGGGCGACTTGCCGGGCACCCAACAGTTTTCCCCACGGATCGGTGGGTAGTAAGACCCTGAGCATAGTGATTGATTTATTGATGAAGGGCGTATTGGCCAATTGTGTGTTGGTATTCTGCGTAACGCCCAACAAACCGTTCACGACCGCGCGAATCAGTGCGTGCTCGCAGTTGTTGTAGCCCTCGAGAAACATGGAGCCGACATCCATGGTGGGAAGGCAGTAGGCGCAAAGAATACCTTTGCCATAACTCTTCTTGATGCCCATTGCGTGGAACACTTCATAGCGTGATTGCCACCTGTTGTAGCAATTGTCGGCATAACCAACGTAAGTCGAATTTTCCGTACTGTTATGAATGATGTAGATCCCTGCCGTCGTGGCCGGAGCAGGATTCGTGGATGGCACCAGGTCACTGCCGCAAGCGGGCCCCATGTTCCATGAGTTCTGCGATTTGAAGTGGAATTCCAGGGTCGCCATCGTGGTACTCCCTTACCTTGTTTGAATGAAGCGGTTCTGCACTCGGGACGCCAGCAGGACGCGCGTACGCCTTCGGCCGCTGTGTCGAACCGCACATTTGAGTGGAATGGTTGTCGCAAGGCGGCCACCGCACATTGTCGGGACCGGTCGATTGGTTCTTGAGATGCGATGGGTATAGCACAGCGCCGCAACCCTGCACGGTGATCGTCAGCCTGGGACCGGGCCCAACAACGGGTCCATTCGTCATCCATTTTCTTGCCCTGCTCCACGCCATGCATGCTGATGAATACCGGCAATCCCCGTCGTCCGGCGGCCAATGGAACCTGCGAGGACCTACGCATGACTGAAGAAAACGAATCCAACCGACGTCTCAGCGAGGTCCGCCAGTCGCCTGTCTTTCGCTGGGCCCAGGGGCTGCAATGGTTCGGGGGCGTGATGTTCCTGCTGGCCATCGGCCTGGCGCTGTTCACCGAAGTCACCTCCGCGCCCGGTGGCGTCACCCTGATCGCCGCATTCGGCACGCTCGGGCTGCTGTCGCTGGTTCCGGCTCGTTTCATTCTCACCGTTTACCTGCTGAGTCCCGACAAGAAAGGCGGCAAGGGTCATACGCGGAGCTGACCGCTCATCACGGCAGCTGAACGTGCCATGGGGTTGGCCGGTCAGGATTCAAACCACCCCGGGAGGATTCGCACCATGGACAACCAATGGCAGATCAACGGTCCGGCCTATGAACAGAATGTCCACGGCCTGGAGCGGGCGGGCTCGGTCATCTCCGGCCTGCTCCTGGCCCGTCACGGCCTGCATCGTGGCGGCGTACTGGGCATCTGGGACATTGGCCTCGGCGCCGCCCTGCTGCTGCGCGGGCTGACCGGCCACTGCTATGTGAAGGAAGTATTCCACGACCGCCGCGAGGCCTTGTATCACCTGCGCGCCGACCTGGAACGCCTGCAGCGCGCCGTGGACAAGCTGGCGAAGGAAGGCAAGGCCTAGTGCCGCTCCGGGGTCAGCGCACCGGCTTGCAGGTCATTTGCGTGCCGTACCATTCCACCTTGGCTTCACCCTGGTGCTCCCAAAAATCCACGCCATCGTTGCTGTAGCGGGCGCCGCTGGCGGTACGTTGGCTGATCGCGAGGGCGTGGTCGCCACCATAGGCGAAGACGGCGGCACCGGGCTCGGTGTCGTTGTAGAAGGCCGCGGTGAATGCCTTGCTGGCGTCGCCACAGGCGAACGCCACGGACTTGGGCGTCGCCACCGCGCCGGACCGGATCTGCAACTCCACCAGACGCGTCTGGTAGCTCAGGGTCAGGCACCGGTTCTGGTCGGTGGCCTTCCAGCAGTCGTCGCGGCCCTTGAGCCAGCCGCGCTGCTCGGCGCGCAAACGCTTCTGGGTCGCCGCGTCGGTGGCGGCCAGAGTGTCCTTGTAAACATCCGCCATCTGCCGGTCCAGCGCGCTCAGCTCGGCGCTCGCACACACCTGCTGTTCCACGCCTTGGGCCTTGGTGCAATCGAAAGACGGGCCGGCATCGGCCATGGTGAGCGGGCTGGTGGCGCTCAGCGCCAGAATCAGTCCTTTTGCGGGGATCATGTCGGCCTCCATGCCTGGGGCAATTTGACCAGAAGTTAAGACCAAACCATGGGAAAAATCCCTCCTCTGCAGGGGCGATTTCAATCGCCAAGCAGACCGCAGGTTTGCCTTGGAGTCCCGGGGCCGCTGCGCAGCCCTTGGCGAATGAATTCGCCCCCACAGGTAGAGCAGAGCCATGGGATTGGCCCTGCACGGAGCTCAAGACCTTTGTAGGGGCGATTTCAATCGCCAAGCAGACCGCAGGTTTGCCTTGGAGTCCCGGGGCCGCTGCGCAGCCCTTGGCGAATGAATTCGCCCCCACAGGTAGAGCAGAGCCATGGGATTGGCCCTGCGCGGAGCTCAAAACCTTTGTAGGGGCGATTTCAATCGCCAAGCAGACCGCAGGTTTGCCCTGGAGTCCCGGGGCCGCTGCGCAGCCCTTGGCGAATGAATTCGCCCCCACAGGTAGAGCAGAGCCATGGGATTGGCCCCGCGCGGAGCTCAAGACCTTTGTAGGGGCGATTTCAATCGCCAAGCAGACCGCAGGTTTGCCCTGGAGTCCCGGGGCCGCTGCGCAACCCTTGGCGAATGAATTCGCCCCCACTGGACGCAGCTAAACCTCGCCGTAAAGCTTGTCGCTGACCAGCATGTGGCCCGGCGCATGGGTGATGTAGAGCTCGGGCTCGGCTTCGGCCAACACCGCCTGAGGGGTAACGCCACAGGCCCAGAACAGCGGAATCTCATCGGCAAGCACCGGAACCGCGTCGCCGTAGTCCGGTGCGGCGATGTCGGCAATGCCGATCAGAGACGGGTCGCCGATATGCACCGGCGCCCCGTGGGTCATGGGGAAGCGCGCGGTGATTTCGATGGCACGCACGGCGTCGGCGGCCTTCATCGGCCGCATGGAAACCACCGTCTTGCCTGCCAGGCGACCTGCCGGATGCGTGTCGATGGCGGTGCGGTACATGGCGACGTTGCGCCCCATCTCGATGTGGCGCAGCTGAATGCCGGCATCCAGCAGGGCCTGCTCGAAAGAGAAGGAGCAGCCGATGGCGAAGGCGACGAAATCCGCCTCCCAGAATTCGCCGATGTCGGTCACTTCCTCGAATGCCCGTCCACGGCGGTGGATGCGATAACGCGGCACGTCGCTGCGCACATCGACGTCGGTGCCGAGCTTCTCGAAGTACGGCGAGCCCGGCTCGGTGACGTCCAGCAGCGGACAGGAACGCGGATTGAGGACGCAGAAGCGCAGGAACTCGTCCCCCCAGGACTTCTGCAGGATCACGATGTTGGCCTGCAGATGGCGCTGGCCGAGGCCGCTGGTGTGGCCTTCGTAGTCGCCACGACGGATCAGTTGGCGCAATTCGCGAGGGGGAAGGCGGGCGAGGTCAGCATTCATGGGGCGGCTCCGGTTGTTGTTCTGCGCGTTTTGTAGGGGCGCTGCGGCCAAGCCGTCCAACAAGAATTTTCCGGCACCGGGCATCGGGAAAATTGAATCACAGCGGTTGCGGGTGCCCCTCGCCCGTCTTCAGCTCAGCCGGTACGAAGCAGTCCTTGCCCACATTCTCGGCATAGTGCGCGACCACGGCCTTGCTCACGTCCGCGATCTGGTCCACCAGTTCCAGGCCGGTACCGCCGCGCCAGGACATCACCAGCGGCAGGCCCGGCGGCATCGTGCCGATGCTCAGCCGGGTCAGCTCGCCACGCTCCAACTCCTGGGCCACCAGGGCAGGCGGCAAGGCGCCGATGCCGAAACCGTCGCGCAGCAGCCGGGTCATGGCGGCCACCGAGTTCACGCAACTCAGGTGCGGTGTCATCACGCCGTTGGCGTGCAGCATGCCGAGCACGTCCTGGTGGGGCCGCGAGTGCTTGGAGAAGGTCACGATGCGCTCGCGGGCAAGTTCGGCCAGGGAGGCGTAGTCGCGGTGATAGATGGAGCCGGTGGACACGATCCAGCACAGCGGATAGCTGCCCAGCTCCAGGTTGAGCACCGACTCGTGGCGCAGCGGGTCGGTCTGGAAGATCAGGTCCAGGTAGCCCTTCTGCAGTTGCTCGGACAGGTTGCGCGCGGTGTCGGCCATCAGCTCGATCTCCACCGCCGGATAAAGCTCCTTCACCTTCGAGACCAGGGGGCTCAGCCAGGTGTGGATCACCGTATCCATGGCACCGATACGAATGCGCCCCTGGGTGGCGGCGCTGGTGTCGATGGCCTGCCGCAGGGCGTGCATGGTGTCCATCATCTGCTCGGCGTACTCCAGCACCTTGTGCCCCTCGGGCGTCAGCGTCACGCCCCGGGAGTCCCGCACGAACAGCTTCACGCCCAGTTCGTCCTCCAATACGGCGATACGGCTGGAGATGGACGCCTGGGTACTGAACAACTTCTCGGCGGTCAGGCGGAAGCTTTTCAGGCGGGCGACCCAGACGAAGGTTTCTAGGAACTTCAGGTTCATGGCAATTACCAACAAACAAGGGGCCAAACGCAGCAAAGGCGAAAAGATACAGTAGATTCAAGCACTTCCTGTGCCAGAGCGTTTCCGGATCGACGAACGCCGCCCATCGGCGGAACGGCATCTTCAACCCTGGTGCCGTTGATCGGGTATCGAAAATTCTTATCCCCTGCGGCCGCTTTAATTAGTTGGACGGTCCCGCAACCCCGGCACAAGAATCCGCCCACTGGCTGCGGGCGCCGACTCCGCATCCGCCGAATGCTCAAACAACGCCAAGAACAGCGATCGGAGAACCCCATGGAAAAACACGCGACCCAGATGGGCGGCCTGGACCTCGACCAGGGCGGCCATTTCGGCTGGTACCGGGCCCTCAGCAAGCAGGAACGCCGGACCTTCTGGAGCTGCAAGATAGGCTACGGCCTGGACGGCATGGACACCCAGATGCTCAGTTTCGTCATCCCCACGCTGATCGCCATCTGGGGTATCACCACCGGTGAAGCCGGCCTCATCCACACCCTCACCCTGCTCGCCTCCGCCGCTGGCGGCTGGGTGGCCGGCATCCTCTCCGACCGCATCGGCCGTGTGCTGACCCTGCAACTGACGGTGCTCTGGTTCGCCTTCTTCACCTTCCTCTGCGGCCTCGCGCAGAGCTACGAACAACTGCTGATCGCCCGTACCCTGATGGGCTTCGGCTTCGGCGGCGAATGGACCGCGGGCGCGGTGCTGATCGGCGAAGTCATCAAGGCCAAGGACCGTGGCAAAGCCGTGGGCCTGGTGCAGTCCGGCTGGGCCCTCGGCTGGGGCATGACCGCCCTGCTCTACGCGCTCATGTTCAGCATCCTGCCGCCGGAAGACGCCTGGCGCGCGCTGTTCATGCTGGGCCTGCTGCCGGCGATCTTCGTGATCATCGTCCGCCGCCTGGTGAAAGAGCCGGAAATCTACAAGGAAGCCCGCAAGCACAACCAGGGCGCCGAGAAGGTCAACTTCTACGAGATCTTCGCCCCCGGCATGCTCAGCATCACCCTGCGCGCATCCTTGCTGACCACGGGCGCCCTCGGCGGCTACTACGCCATCACCTCCTGGCTGCCGACCTTCCTCAAGGCTGAACGCGGACTGACCGTCCTGGGCACTGGCGGCTACCTGGCGATGGTGATTCTCGGCTCCTACGTGGGCTATGTGATCAGCGCCTTCCTCACCGACCTGATCGGCCGCAAGAAGAACTTCATCCTCTTCGCCGTCGGCTCCTTCGTCGTGGTGCTGCTCTACACCAACCTGCCGGTGAGCAACACCGCCATGCTCTGGCTGGGCTTCCCCCTGGGCTTCTTCGCCTCGGGCATCTTCAGCGGCATGGGCTCCTTCCTTACCGAGCTGTTCCCCACCCGCATCCGTGGGTCGGGCCAGGGCTTCTGCTACAACATCGGCCGCGCCGTGGCCGCGCTGTTCCCGATGCTGATCGGCATCCTCAGCCAGCACGTCTCACTGGGTGTGGGCATCGGCAGTTTCGCTGCGGTGTCCTACGGGGTGGTCATCCTCGCCGCCCTCAGCCTGCCGGAAACCCGCGGCAAGCAGCTGGAAATCTGACCGAGCCCCATCCCACCCAGGATTCCCCCATGCACCCGAACACCCGTCTGGCTGCCGTGCTGATAGCCGGCAGCGGACTGGGCTGGCCCCTGCTCGCCCAGTCAGCACTGCTCGAAGACAGCCACGCCAGCCTTGAGCTGCGCAATTTCTACTTCAACCGTGACTTCCGCCAGAGCGGCGCCCGCGACAAGGCCGAGGAATGGGCCCAGGGCTTCCTGCTGCGCATGGAGTCCGGCTACACCGAAGGCACCATCGGTGTCGGTGCCGATGCCATCGGCCTGCTCGGGGTCAAGCTGGACTCCGGCGACGGCACCGCCGGCACCGGCCTGCTGCCGGCCGACCAGTCCGGCGGCTCCCAGGACGACTATTCCAAGCTCGGCCTGACCGGCAAGCTGAAGGCCTCCAACAGCGTGCTCAAGGTCGGCACCCTGCACTTCAAGAGCCCCATCGTGTCGGCCAACGACTCGCGCCTGCTGCCGCAACTGTTCCGGGGCGCGCTACTCAATGTGCAGGAGATCGACAACCTGATCCTGCAGGGCGGGCGCCTCGACCGCATCAAGCTGAACAACTCCAGCGACTACCAGGACTTCAGCGCCAACCGCATCGGTGGGCAGAGCGACGCCTTCAACTTCGGCGGCGGCGACTACCGCGTCAGCCCGACGCTGACCGCGAGCCTGCATTACGGCCAGCTGGAAGACATCTACCGCCAGACCTTCGCCGGGCTGGTGCACACCCTGCCTCTTGGCGAGCAGCTGTCGCTCAAGAGCGACCTGCGCTACGCCACCTCCCGTGAAGACGGCAGCTTCCGCGACCTGGACAACAAGGCCAGCGGCGCCCTGTTCACGCTCAAGGCCGGCAGTCACGCCCTGGGCGCGGGCTACCAGCGCATGTCGGGAGATGACCCCTTCCCCTACATCGCCGGCAGCGACCCCTTCCTGGTGAACTTCGTGCAGATCGGCGACTTCGCCAACACCGGCGAACGTTCCTGGCAACTGCGTTATGACTACGACTTCGCCGCCCTCGGCGTGCCCGGCCTGACCTTCATGAGCCGCTACATCAGTGGCGACCACGTGGAGCACGCGAGCGGTGGCGACGGTGAAGAGTGGGAACGCAACACCGACATCGCCTACGTGATCCAGAGTGGCCCACTGAAGAACCTCGGCGTGAAGTGGCGCAACGCCACGGTGCGCTCCAACTTCGCCAACGACCTCAATGAAAACCGCCTGATCCTCAGCTACAGCCTGGCGCTGTGGTAAGACCGGGCCTTCTGAAGGACAGACCATGAGCAGACTGCTGCTGAATTGCGATATCGGCGAAAGCTTCGGTGCCTGGACCATGGGCCTGGATGCCGACGTGATGCCCCTGATCGACTGCGCCAACATCGCCTGCGGCTTCCACGCCGGCGACCCCGGCACCATGCGCCGAACCATCGCCCTGGCGGTTAAGCACCGGGTGAGCATCGGCGCCCACCCCGGCTACCCGGACCTGGTGGGTTTCGGCCGCCGCTCCCTGGCCTGCTCCCCTGCCGAGGTGGAAGACCTGATGCTTTACCAGATCGGTGCCCTCGACGGACTCTGCCGCGCCCAGGGCGCTCGCGTCAGCTATGTGAAACCCCATGGCGCGCTGTACCAGGACATGATGCGCGACCCGGCCATCCTCGCCGCCGTGATGCGCGCCGTGGCCGCCTACGACGCGCAACTGCCACTGATGCTGATGAGCACCCGCGACAACAGCGCCGCCCAGGCCATCGGTGATGAATACGGTGTAACCCTGTGGTTCGAAGCCTTTGCCGACCGCGCCTATGACGGCAACGGCTATCTGGTGTCGCGCAATCTGCCCGGTGCGGTGCACCACGACCCGGAACAGGTGGTGGCCCAGGCCATCACTCTCGCCCGTGGCGACTCGCTGCGTGCCAGCGATGGCAGTGACCTGCCGCTGAAGGCCCACACCCTCTGCGTGCACGGCGACAACCCCGGTTCGATCGCCGCGGTCAAACGCATACGCGAAGCGCTGGAGGCCCAATGAGCACCCCGCAGCTGCGCATCGAAGTCGCGTCCATCGACGCCTTCATCCTGCGCCTGTTCGACCGCATCGACGAAGCCAACATGCCCTGGATGCTGGCTGCCGGCACGCGCCTGCGGGAGGCCTTCGGCACCGCGCTAATAGACCTGGTGCCCTCCTACACCACCCTGCTGCTGCACTATGACCTGCAGCAACTGGACCCGCGCCAGGCCCGCGAACTGATTGCCGGGGCCCTGCGCGACCTCAGCCCGGAAACCCGCGCCAGCGGCCGCAGCCATATCATTCCCACCTGGTATGACCCGAGCGTCGGGCCGGACCTCGAACCCCTGGCCCAACGCAAGCAAATCGGCGTCGCAGAACTGGTGCAACGACACAGCCAGCGCGAGTACCAAGTGTTCGCCCTGGGATTCACCCCCGGCTTCGCCTTCATGGGATTGGTGGAGCAAGCGCTTGCCGCGCCGCGCCTGACCACCCCGCGCAAACGCATCGCGCCCGGCAGTGTCGGAATCGCCGAACGGCAGACGGCGATCTACCCGGTGGAAAGCCCCGGCGGCTGGAACCTGCTGGGACGCACCCCGGTTCGCCTGTTCGACCTGAATCTTCCCGGCTACAGCCTGCTGCAGGCCGGAGACCGCGTGCGTTTCGAGCCCGTAGACCGCGCCGAATTCATCCGTCTGGGCGGCGACGACACCCCGCTGGAGAGCCTGCAATGAGCCTCGTGATCGACAACAGCACGCCGTTCATCCTCCTCCAGGACAAGGGCCGCTTCGGCTGCCGCCACCTGGGCGTGACCCAGGGCGGCGCGCTGGACTGGGTGTCCATGGGCTGGGCCAACTGGCTGCTGGGTAATCCGCTGGATGCCGCCGTGGTGGAAGTCGGCCTGGGCGCGTTCAGCCTCACCTGCCAACGGGACGGCGTCCTGGCCATCGCCGGTGCGGATCTCGGCGCCACGCTGGACGGCCAGCCGCTGCCAGCCTGGGGCGCCTTCCGGGTGCGCAGCGGCCAGCGCCTGGCCTTCGCCCATCCGCGCCAGGGCGCCCGCGCCTACTTGGCGGCGCCCGGCGGTTTTCAGGGTGAGTGCCAACTGGGCAGCCTGGCGACGGTAGCCCGCGAGGAACTGGGCGGACTGAACGCCAACGGCAAGGCCCTGGCCATGGGCGACCAGCTCCATTGGCAGGGCGAAGCCGGGCAGGTACGCACTATGCCTCGTGAGCGGGTTCCCGACTTCAGCGCAGAGGCGCGCCTGGAGCTGATCCTCGGCGCGCAGATCGGAGACTTCTCCGGCCAAAGCCTGTTCGATGCCTTCAACAGCCAGTGGGCGGTGGATACCCGCGCCGACCGCATGGGCGTACGCCTGCTCGGCCCGAAACTGGAATGCCGGACCCAGTCGATGATCTCCGAAGGCATCGCCCTGGGCGCCGTGCAGGTCCCGCCGGACGGCCAGCCCATCGCCCTGCTCAACGACCGCCAGACCATCGGCGGCTACCCCCGCCTGGGTGCCCTCACTCCGCTGGCCGTGGCACGCCTGGCGCAATGCCTGCCCGGCGCCACGCTGCGCCTGGTGCCGACGGTGCAGGAAGCGGCGCACCAGGAACATCACAAGGCCTTATCTGAATGGTGGAGCTGACCGCTCTCCTTGTGGGGGCGAATTCATTCGCCAAGCAGGCCACAGGCCTGCCCTTTGAGGCTTGCCGGGGCTGCTACGCAGCCCTTGGCGATTGAAATCGCCCCTACAGGCAGGAAGCCCACAGGAAAGCTTCCAAAGGGTTTACCATTGCGCCCTTTCCCCTCTGCTGGCTGCCTCCATGACCGATCCCATCCGCCTCTCCAAACGCGTTATCGAACTCACCGGCTGTTCTCGCCGGGAAGCCGAGCTGTACATCGAGGGCGGCTGGGTGACGGTGGACGGCGAGGTGGTGGAACAGCCGCAGTTCAAGGTGGAAGACCAGACAGTGGCCCTGCTGCCCGGCGCCACGCCCGAACAACTGGAGCCGATGACCCTGCTGCTCAACCAGCCAGCCGGACTCTCCTTCGAAGCCGCCCAGCGCGTGCTCACCCCCGAAAGCCGCTGGCCGGACGACCGTTCCAATGTGCGCTTGCGGCGCGGCCACTTCTCTCGCCTGTCCACCGCCCTGCCCCTGCAGCCGGGCGCCGGCGGCCTGCTGGTGCTGACCCAGGACTGGCGCGCCCTGCGCAAGCTCAACGAAGACGTCGGCAAGCTGGAGCAGGAGTATGTGGTCGAAGTCAGCGGAACGATGACGGAGAACGGGCTGGACAAGCTCAAGCGCGGCATCCGCGTGAAGTCCGGCGAGCTGCCCCCGGTGAAAGCCAGCTGGCAGAACGAAACCCACCTGCGCTTCGCCCTGAAGAATCCCCGCGCCGGCCTCATCGCCTCCTATTGCGAGGCGGTCGGCCTGAAGGTGGTCAGCATGAGGCGCATCCGCATCGGCGGCGTGCCCATGGGCAAGGTGCCGGTTGGGCAGTGGCGTTATCTGGGGCTGGCAGAGAAGTTCTGACAGGACGCACTCCTGCCGTAGGTTGGTCCGAAGAACGAGGCCCACCATTGCAGAGCCCGGGTGGCGGAGACTGGTGGATGGAAAAGCGCCATCCACCCTACGGGCCGAGGCGCCCCTACAGCTGTTGTTCCTGCCGGCTGCGAGCGTCCTGCCGGGGCTGTTGCCCGGACGAAGCCGTCCGCTCAGCGGGATTGGCACTCAGGCGCTGGAATTCGAATACCGGCGTTGTTGCCGGCCTGCTCTGCGCCGGGGCGCTGCCCGGGCCACGACCCGAATACTGGCCGTAGACGCCCAGCAGGAACATGCCAATCGCCATGAAGATGGCGAGACGTTCGACCGACCTGGGACTCTTGCCGGAGGGCTGGTGCAGCACCTGCAACTTCGGCGAATGGGACGGCCGCATCATCAGTCGTCCAGGACCCGGTCCATCAATTCCAGCCCCAGACGCTGGGTGCTGGACACATCCCGCAGCTCACGCTGGCTGATGCCGGCCACCTTGGTTCGCGGTATGGCGAGATGGTGGTTGCTGAGGGTGATGGAGCAACTGCCATCGGGTTCCCACAGACATTCGAACTGAAACGTGACGCTCATCTTGTTCAAGGTGTCCTCAACCTGGCGAAGCATCAAATTATTCATTCTCAGTCCTCCCCACCAATCGAGTGGCCGGACTGAAAAACCTAGCAGGGAAACCCGCCACGTAAATGTCATTGGGCGGTTATTCATCGGAAAGCATCCCTCGGCTGCATGACACCCCCGCTGCAGAGCCTTTGCAGACAAACGGTCCTTGCAACCTTCCCTGGCGGGTACGTCACTTGCACTAATGCAAGATCGAGGGGGCCGGCATGCCCAACGATCATCTCGCACCCGGATTCGGCGTCGCGGAAACTTTCTTCCTGGTGGACAGGCGCAGCCGCAATCTCCCCGCGCAGCTACCGGATGGTTTCCTCCAGGCCGCCCGGGATGCATTCCGGGAAGGCTTCAGCCAGGAGATGTTCCAGAGCCTGGTACGCCTGGACATGGCCCAGCCCAGCCTGCTGGAAATCGCCGAGGCCCGCGCCAGCCTGTTGGAACGGCGCACCCGCCTGGTAGCCATCGCCCGGGAATATCAGCTGGCGCCGGTCTGCGCGGGCACCCATCCCTTCGCGGACTGGCACTCACAGACGCCGTCGGATGACCCGCACAACCAATCGTGCTTCGAAGACCATCGGATGATCGCCCACCGCAGCCTGGCCTGCGGCATGCGTGTCCAGGTCCTCTTGCCTGAGTACGTCGACCGCATCCTGGTGATGAACCGGGTGCTGGACTGGCTGCCCCTGCTGCTGGCGCTGAGCACCTCATCGCCCTTGTGGCGTGGTCGCCCGACCGGGCTGATGAGCTATCGCCAGGCGCTCTGTGCGGAATGGCCGCACAAGGGCATCCCCGAGCACTTCCCGGACGAACCGGCTTTTGCCGCCTATATGCAGTGGCTGATGGCCTCAGGGTCGATCCGGCGAGAGAGCGATCTCAGCTGGCGCATCCGCCCTTCCCCACGTTTTCCAGCCCTGGAGTTGCTGGGCGTCGACGCCTGCCCATCAGTGGAAGACGCCCTGTGCGTGGCCGCGCTGTTCCGCGCCCTCGTGGCCTGGTCCATGGATCGGACCGAAGATGTCCCGCACGATCCTCTGCTGCAGCGCCTGATACTGAAGGAGAACCACTGGCGCGCCATGCGCTTTGGTATCCACGGTCTGTTCCTCGACGCCTCGGGCGAGGCCAGCCTGTCGGCCGGCGCCTGGCTGGCACGCGCCCATGCCTGTTTTGGCGAACTGGCAGAAGCCGAAGGTGACGGCCTGGCTTTCACCCGTGGCCGCCACATCCTGCGCTACGGCAGCAGTGCCGACCGCCAGCTGCAGCGCTACCGGGAGGCCCTGCAAGCCGGCTTGCCCCGGCAGCAGGCGCTGGTTTCAGTAGTGGATGGGCTGATCGCCGAAACCAGCGGCGATTAACCGACAGGGCTCATCTTAAGCACATGCGAAATGCTCTGCGTACGGCCATCCCAGAGGTAGCGAAAGTGCGGCCCCTGCACCGGCAGGGTCACCGCCGGCGGGCGGAAGGCAGCCACGCACTCGTGGCCCGGCAGGCGCACGCTGTTGTACAGCAGCCCCCATTTGCCGGCGTTGCGGTGCTGCCCGGAAAAGGCCTGGCTGGCGCCGTAAGTGGCCGGGTCCGGGTCATGCAGCTCGACGCGATCACGCACGTCGAGCATCGGCTGGACCACCTTGTTCACGTAAGCGCGCAGGGTGATCTCGATGCTCGCCTCCTGGGTCGCCCGCCAGAAGCGCTCCTGGTGGTAGCGGGTTTCGGCGATGGCGGCGTCGATGGAGTTGGCGCAGTAATAAACACCGAAGGAACCATCGGAAAAGCGACTGGCACGGCCGATGTGGGTGAACACGGCCATCACCACCGTGGCGCCGGCGCCGCTGACACGATCCTCGGGCGCCACACGGGAAATTTCGCCCACCTGGTCGCGCAGCCGGTCATTGGTCATGGACTCGATGGCGTAGGCGATTTCCAGGTCATCCGGGTCGAGGGTGTCCTCGAACACGGAGATGGGCGGAAAGCAGCTGTTGATCAGGCGGTAGGCCTTGCTCCATTCGGGAATCCGTTCAACCAGAAGCTCCTGGGTCATCAGCCACGCACTCCATCGAGATAGCGACGCACATCAGCCACATCTACCACCTGGCCACCCAGCATGTAGTCCAGCGCGCTGCGGCCGTTGAAGGGCGCGGCGCTGTTGGGCTTGTGCACCCATTCGTAAGCCCGTGCTTCCTGGTTGCTGAACAGGATGCGCAGGGACTTGTGAATGCCCATCAGGTAGGAAATGCGCTCCAGGGTGTCATGGGGCAGGCGCACGCTGGGCAGTTTCTTGTAGCTGAAGTAGGTGGTATTGCCGATGGAGCCCAGCAGGGTGCGCTGCTGCTCCTTGGTGCAACCCCACTTGTCCATCAGGTTGAAGAAGAACTTCAGGGCCACGCGGCCCGCTTCGCCACTCTGGATATCCGGGCTGGCATGGCTGGCGGGAATGCTCATGACGTTTCCTCGAGCAGATGTCTTGCTTGTAAAGTTACTCCTTATCCGAATTATTTCAAGTAATCAGTTCAGATAAGTACTTACCACCCCCCGTCTTTGTTGGCTCCGGGGCCAATCAATGGAAAAAAGCGCCAATGTGCCAGAGCGCTTTCGACCTAGGCCCCGGCAGCCGCGCTGGCTAGAGTGCCGACGCACGCCACTCGCGAGGGCCACCGCCATGCTCGACGTCACCACCGCACGCCGCTCCCGCTACATGGAAAACCGCCACCTGGCACTGGCCCTGTTCGCCGAGCAGGGCTACGGCCAGGTGAGCATGCGCGACCTGGCGGCGCAGCTCGGCATCAAGGCCGGCTCCATCTATCACCATGTGGAAAGCAAGGAAGCGCTGCTGTTTGAGTTCATCGAAGAGCTCTACGAGCAGTTGCTGGAGAATGCCGATCTCGCCGCCCGCGTGCACCGCGAACCGGCGGCGCGCCTGGCTGCCCTGATCGACGCGCACCTGGCCCTGCACGAGCCCATGGGCTTGCACTTCCGCCTGGCCGAACTGGAGGCGCGCTGCCTGTCCGGGGAGCGTCTGGAACAGGCACGCGACCTGCGTGCGGCCTATGAAGCGGCCTTGCTGGAGCCCCTGCAGGAACTCGCCGACCAGCCTCTGGACGCCGCCGGACGCGGCGCGGTGGCCGGCATAGTGTCCCTGCTCAATCAGCTGCCGGCCTGGCTCGACGCCAGTGGCCTGCCAACGGAGCAAGGGCAGGAACTGATGCAGCGGATGATCCTCGGCACTGTGCGCGGAGCCCTGCGCTTGCCCTGATATGGGGATCTTGTGGGGGCGAATTCATTCGCGATTGAAATCGCTCCCACAAGGCCCGTCCCGAGCATCACCCCACCGATTCCAGCAACCCACCCAGCACCTGCAGCGGCATTCCGCGAGCGGAGCGATACCCATCGGCGCGATTGATGGGTATCGCTCCGCTCCACCCATCCTACGGACTGCATCCGGTTAGCTTCCTGAAACCATCTTTTCGCTCACATTGCCTACTGTTTAAGTACCAGCAGCAGAGATATCGCGATGTACGAGCCCATCAATGCAGTTGTAGTCATGGGTGTTGCCGGTAGCGGGAAGTCGGCCGTGGCGCGGGCACTGGAGGTGCGGACCGGGGCCAGGCTGATCGAGGGTGATGCGTTCCACCCCGACCGCAACATCCAGAAGATGAGCAGCGGGCAACCCTTGACCGACAAGGACCGCGCCAGCTGGCTGCGCGCGCTGGAAAAGCGATTGCACCGGGCCAAGGTCGATGGCGAGCATCCGATCCTCACCTGCTCGGCGCTCAAGCGCAGCTACCGCGACGGCCTGCGCCACGCTATGCCTGGCGTGGGCTTCGCCTATCTGCAGCTCTCCCCCGCCGCCGCCGCCGAGCGAATGGCGCGGCGTCATGGGCACTACATGCCGTGCAGCCTGCTGGAGAGCCAGTTCGTCGATCTGGAAGAACCGCTGGGCGAGCCGCTGACCCTGATCCTCGACGGCACCCTCTCCGTGGGCGAGCTGGCCAGCGCTATCCACCAGTGGTGGCAACAGCATGCGCCGGCTTGAAGCAAACCGGGCACATACCCTGTGGGGGCGATTTCAATCGCCAAGCGGACCGAAGGTTCGCCCTGTGGGCCTCAGGGGGTGGCTGCGCCACCCTTGGCGAATGAATTCGCCCCCACACGGAAGAACCAAACCCCGGCACACACCCTGTAGGGGCGATTTCAATCGCCAAGCGGACCGAAGGTTCGCCCTGTGGGCCTCAGGGGGTGGCTGCGCCACCCTTGGCGAATGAATTCGCCCCCACACGGAAGAACCAAACTCCGGCACACACCCTGTAGGGGCGATTTCAATCGCCAAGCGGACCGCAGGTTCGCCCTGTGAGCCTCAGGGGGCAGCTTCGCCGCCCTTGGCGACTTAATTCGCCCCCACACGGAAGAACCAAACCCCGGCACAAACCCTGTAGGGGCGATTTCAATCGCCAAGCGGACCGCAGGTTCGCCCTGTGAGCCTTGAGGGGGTGGCTGCGCCACCCTTGGCGAATGAATTCGCCCACACACGGAAGAACCAAACTCCGGCACAAACCCTGTAGGGGCGATTTCAATCGCCAAGCGGACCGCCGAAGGTTCGCCCTGTGAGCCTTGAGGGGGTGGCTGCGCCACCCTTGGCGAATGAATTCGCCCCCACACGGAAGAACCAAACTCCGGCACACACCCTGTGGGGGCGATTTCAATCGCCAAGCGGACCGAAGGTTCGCCCTGTGAGCCTTGAGGGGGTGGCTGCGCCACCCTTGGCGAATGAATTCGCCCCCACACGGAAGAACCAAACTCCGGCACACACCCTGTGGGGGCGATTTCAATCGCCAAGCGGACCGCAGGTTCGCCCTGTGGGCCTCAGGGGGTGGCTGCGCCACCCTTAGCGAATGAATTCGCCCCCACACGGAAGAACCAAACTCCGGCACACACCCTGTAGGGGCGATTTCAATCGCCAAGCGGACCGCAGGTTCGCCCTGTGGGCCTCAGGGGGCAGCTTCGCCACCCTTGGCGAATGAATTCGCCCCCACAAGGAAAACCAAACCCCGGCACAAACCCTGTAGGGGCGATTTCAATCGCCAAGCGGACCGCAGGTTCGCCCTGTGAGCCTTGAGGGGGCGGCTGCGCCGTCCTTGGCGAATGAATTCGCCCCTACAACAAGGTACTGAGTTCGCCACAACCCCTATCTGAAGCCAATCCGCCATCATCCAGTCTTCTGGCAAAAGCGCTTAGAATCCCGCGCTTTGCCGTGGTTACAGGGATCGATCCAATGCTGTCTGCCATGAAACGCGCCCTGGCGCGTTACTTCCCGCGAACCACCGAGTACCTGCGCGCCGAGCGTGAAGCCGCTGACCAACTGCGCAAACCCACGCCGCGAGCGAAAAAGCCTGCCAATGGCGGCAAGGCCAAGGCCGCCGGCACCAAGAAGGCCGCCGCCGGCGATGGCCCCGCCAAACCAGAAAAACCTGCCGACGAAGGCATCTACGCGGGCGCCCGGATGAAGGCGACCGACGCCCAGCTGCAGGCCATGCGCGAACGGGTGGCCCAGGCCGTGGCCGCTGGCGTGGTCAGCCCGCCCTCGGACGAGCAGTGGGCGATGATCCTCGGCCGCGCCCCGCTCACCCGCATCTTCGCTGGCGCCGGTTCCGGCAAGTCCACCACCCTTGTGCTACGGGTGGTGTTCATGCTTTGCCACATGGGCGTGGCGCCGGAGCGTCTCACGGTCATTTCCTTCACCAATGCCTCCTGCGCCCAGCTGCGCGAGCAACTGCTGAAGGTCCTGGCCTTCTGGCAATTCCCCTTCGACACAACCCAGGCGCGCCAGTGCGTGCGCACCTTCCATTCGGCCATGGGCACCCTGGCCAAGGAGCTGCTGGGCAACCCGCGCTGGTTCGAGCAACTGGACGACACCAGCGCCGGCGAGCTGGACAACCCGCTGCTGGCCGGCCGCCTGCGCCCGGCCCAGCAGCGCCTGCTGCAACAGGCCTACCAGGATTGCTTTGCAGCGGACGCAGGTTTCCGCGAGCGAGTCCACGATCTGCTGGGCCTGCCGCCCCTGCCCGCCCCGGTCGAAGGCCAGCCGGTGCGAATTCCGAAGGCGCCCATGGACAGCTTCAAGCTGGCCGGCGAGTTCACCCCGCTGCCACTGTTCGAGGCCTTCTACGTGCAGGCCGGTTTCATGGAAAGCATCGGCATCCGCGTCGACCGGCTGCCCCCCCGCGCCCTGGCCTGTTCGGCGCGGGAACGCACCTTCGTCGAGGCCCTGGCGCTGTTCTGGAAGCACTTCGAGGCGCGGCTGCAACAACAGGGGCTGATGACCTTCAACGCCGCCTTCCAGCGCCTGGGCGAAATGCTGGCCAAGGGTAACGGCCTGCCCGGCGCGGCCCTGGCGCCCTTCTGTCATCTGTTGATCGACGAGTTCCAGGACATCTCGCCGCAGATCGTCCAGTGGCTGCAGGCCCTGCATCGCGGTCTGGCACGCCAGGGCGAGGCGGTGAGCCTGATGGCCATCGGTGACGACTGGCAATCCATCTACGGCTGGCGCGGCAGCTCGCCGGAGCTGTTCATGGACTTCGACCGGCACTTCCCCAGCAAAGGCAAGACGAAGAAAAGCACCGTGCTGACGCTGGAAACCAACTACCGCTCCATCGAACCCATCCTGCGTGACGGCGAGGCGGTGCTGGAGGGCGTGGCCTTCAAGCAGGCCAAGGCCAGCAAGGCGTTCAAGGCGGTGCAGCCCGGCGACCACGGGGTGAAGCTGGTTTCGCGGTTCGACCTCAAGACCCGTCTGCCGGAGCTGGTACAGGAAATCCAGGCCCAGTGCGCCCATGTGGCCAGCCGTGCGAATGCCGACCGCAATCCGGTGCTGCTGCTTTCCCGGCGCAACGAGCCGCTGCGGCAGATCCAGGCCCAGCTCGATTCGGCACTACCGGTAAGGGCCTACAGCATCCACCGCGCCAAGGGCTTGCAGGGGGAAGTGGCGATCATCGTCGACGACTGCGCACCGCCGGAGAAACACCCGCTACGCAATGCGCTCTATGCCCACTCCGGGTTCTTCCGCAACAGCTACGACCAGGCCATGCAGGACGAAAGCCTGCGCCTGGCCTACGTAGCCATTACGCGGGGCGTAAGCCGAGTGATCTGGTATTCGAACAAGGTGCAGGGAGCGGTCGAGGTGCTGGCGCGACGTGGACATCGCGAATAAATCGTCGCCACGGTGTCCACAAGTAGGGTGCGCCATGTGCACCGACGCGATGCTTGCGACGCGAGCCACCTTCCTGGTGCGCGCGGCGCACCCTACGGGACCGGCAAACCGCTCTTTTCGTCGGCCAGTTCAGCCGATGTCATGAAATGAAAAACCGCTGTCGCCGGATGCACGGTGCCCGGGTTTCCTTGGGCCCTAGAGTTTCTGCCATTCACCGCTGGCAGGGCCAAGGGCCCGGAAACTCGAGAGTCGCAATGAGCAAATCCACTCAAACGTCCCAGAACACAACAACAACCAAGCGACGTCCCGCAGCCGGCAAAACCCGCCGCAGCCGCAAGGATGCCGACCTCCCGGGAGACGCCCAGCAGCACGAGCTGATCGGCACTGCCACCAACCAGACCCTGGCCGGCAATCCGCTGGTCAGCGTGCGCGCCGCCGACCTGGCCAGCTCCGCCGGCTACCTGCTCAAGGCCGTGGGCAAATCGCCGCTCAAGGCCGGCTATCACCTCGGCGGATACCTGAAGGAGATGGGCGCCATCGTCAGGGGCAAGTCGACCATCGCGCCGGACCCCAAGGACAAGCGCTTCGCCGATCCGGCCTGGCAATCCAACTTCCTCCTGCGTGGCCTGCTGCAGAGCTACCTGGCAGGCCAGAGCGAATTCAACCGATTCATCGAGTCGGCCGATCTGCCGCCCCTGGAAAAGAGCCGCGCCCAGTTCGTTGCCTCGCTCCTGGCCGACGCGGTAGCGCCCAGCAATTCGCCGCTGACCAACCCCACCGCCCTGCGCAAGCTGGTGGATACCGGCGGCATGAGCCTGGCCCGGGGCGTTCGCCAGTTCACCCATGACATGCTGAACAATCGCGGTCTGCCGGCGCAGGTCGACAGCACGCCGTTCAAGGTCGGGGAGAACATCGCCACGGCCAAGGGCGAGGTGGTGTACCGCAACAAGATGTTCGAGCTGCTGCAGTTCGCACCGACCACGCCGAACATGTTTGCGCGGCCGCTGGTGATGTCTCCGCCGCAGATCAACAAGTACTACGCCATCGACCTCTCGCCGGAAAAGAGCCTGATCAAGTGGGTGCAGGACAGCGGCGTGAACCTATTCGTCATCAGCTGGCGCAACCCCACGGCCAAGCACCGCGAATGGTCGCTGTCCGACTACGCGCTGTGCCTTGACCAGGCCGTGGATGTGGCACGCCAGATCACCGGCAGCCCGGACGTGAACATGTGGGGCTCCTGCTCCGGTGGCATCACCCTGGCAGCCTACCTGGGCTGGCTGGCGGCGCGCGGCGAAGGCCACAAGGTGGCCAACACCTGCTGGGCCGTGTGCGTGCTCGACATGCCCTCGGCGCTGGGCGACACCACCCTCGGCCTGTTCACCACACCGTCCGCCCTGCGTGCGGCCAAGGCCAGCTCGCGGCACAAGGGTGTGCTGAGCGGCCAGGACATGGCGCGCATGTTCGCCTGGATGCGGCCCAACGACCTCATCTGGAACTACTGGGTGAACAACTACCTGCTGGGCAACAAGCCGCCGGCGTTCGACATCCTGGCCTGGAACAACGACACCACGCGTCTCCCGGCCCAGCTGCACGCGGACTACCTCGACCTGGTGCAGCAGAACCCCTACAGCAATCCGGGCACCCTTTCGATTGCTGGCGAATCCATCGACATGACGCAGGTACAGGTCGGCGCCTACGTGATCGGCGGCACCACCGACCACATCACGCCGTGGCAAGGCTGCTACGGCACGGCCCGCCTGTTCGGCGAGGACGCCACCTTCGTGCTGTCCAACGCCGGCCACCTGCAGAGCCTGGTCAACCCGCCCGGCAACCCCAAGTCGTACTTCTATTCGGCGCCGGCCAACGCCGACGATCCGGAAACCTGGCTGCAGAACGCCGGGGAACGCCAGGAAGGCAGCTGGTGGCCCCATTGGCGCGAGTGGATCCAGCAGCGCTCGGGCGAAAGCCAGACAGCACCGAAGAAACTGGGCTCGCGCAAGTACCCGCCGCTCTGCCCCGCCCCCGGCCTCTACGTGCTGGAACGCTGAGGGCACAAGACAGAACAGCGCCGGGGCGAATTCAGCCCTGGCGTTGACGCATCTGGATGAACAAGGCTTCGACCTTTTCCCGCGCCCAGGGCGTCTTGCGCAGGAAAGTCAGGCTGGACTTGATGCTCGGGTCGCTCTTGAAGCAACGGATGTCGATGCGCTTGGCCAGGCCGTCCCATCCATAGTGCTCCACCAGTTCGTTGAGCAGCTTTTCCAGCGTGACCCCATGCAACGGATTGTTCGGGGTTTGGGTCATGGCGGGCCTCGTTCAGTTTGCGAAAGCGGTGGAGCTTAGGGCCACGCATCACAGAAGGCCACTCCCGCCGCTGTGCCGATCCAGGACAAGGCCTGCCGGTGAACCCGGTCCGTCCATTCATCGCCAACAGTCATGCAATTCCGCCGTGCATGTACGCTCAACAAAGTCCCGGAGAGGATAAAGCTTGGTCACCACGGATCACCGCCTCCGTCTCAGGCACCTTCTCCGTGCCCAGGTCCGTGGTGACCTTTCTTCCCCTTAGGTCACTCCTGATGGTCGCCAGGCCGCTTCAAGGGAAGCGCGGCGTCAGCCGGCTGGCCTCTGGCACCGGGAAGGGGAAGCCGAGCACCGGGTACTTGCCGCGAACGCGGTTCTGCGCCTGGCAGTTCTTGACGCAGCTCGTCGGCGGCGGGGCAACCTCGACCGAGTCCTCGCCCAATACGCCCCCCATGCGACCACCACTGGACACACGCCACACGGATACGCCGCCGAACTGGCTGATGCGGGTAGCAACCTGCGGGCTGTCCCGCCCGACCAGCTTGGGCGACAGGTCGTTGGCGAAATTGATCCGGGGCGTCACCGGCACCGGGTAGCACTGCGGGGTGAAATTGGGCGGCGTGCAAAGCGGCAGCGGGGGCGGATTTCGGAAATTGGGGTTATCGAAGTAGAACACCCCCTCCGCCAGTACATGGGTGAAGTCGGTCGGGAGGCCATCGGCACGCGACGGCTCCATCTGGAAGATGCCGCCCTGGGCACAGTCCTTGGCCTGGATCTTCATGCTGACGCCGGAGCCACTCCGTTGCAGCTGCACATCGTTGCCCTCCACCTCCACCGTCAGATTGCCACTCAACGCCACGCCGCCGAGATTTGGCGTTTTGCTGGCGAACAAGGTGGTCGGTACGCCACCGGTCATGTCCAGCGGATTCGCTGCGCCGGTCAGGGTGTAGTTGCGAACGCCGAGCGTGGCCGCATCGACTTCGAATGTCACGAACTTGCCCTGGACCAGGAAGCTGGCGCCCACCGAACTGGCGGGCACCACGGTGTCCGTGGGGCTGGAAAGCGTCCCGCCGGGGAGCACGACGGAGAATCCGCCACCCTCGCAGCCGGCATCCTTGGCGGCCTGGGCCTGCTGGCCGATCAGGCCGAGGGAAAACGCCAGGAAGGCGGCTTGCGGAACACGTAGGGGAAAGGCCTTCGTGGGGGCGAAGGCAGTCGCAGCATCAGGTGGAAGAATTCGGGAGTTCATTTCGTCACCTCTTGTCGGATGAGTCTTTGATTTCCTCACCGCTTACAGGAGCGGCCGGCCAACCAGCGCGGGCATCTGACTTCAGCTTGAAATGCAACAGCGGTGTATCCGCACGATCCTTCTGGACCAGTCAGCATCAACAGTGGGAAATTTTCCCACGTCGGGTAACGCTAGCCCCATGTGCCGGAGAGTCAACGACCGAATATCGGAGTCGGAATCATTTCGCATAGGGCCACCATCGAGCTGGATGGCTTCCGACAAATGGACGCTTCCTATCGTGATCGAGTTGGGCCCTGAAACAGCTGTGAGAAACGGGTAATGGGTGGGCGCTCAGGTCGCCCGCCCTTCCCCACTGCTTACTTGAACAGTTCGGCGTTGGCAGCCAGGACTTCGTCCGCGCACTGCGCATCGAGGTGGCCGCCCGGAGCACCGGCCACGCCGATGGCTCCGATCACGGCATCGCCAGCCTTCACCGGCACGCCGCCGCCCAGCAGCAGGAAGCCGGGAATGTCGGTCAGGTTGGCGGCGACCTGGTTCTTCTGGGCGTTTTCCATGATGGCCAGGGTCGGAGACTTGGCAGAGGCGGAGGTGAAGGCCTTGGCCTGGCTGGCTTCGATGGTGTGCGGGCCGGCGTTGTCGGCGCGGGCGAAGGCCTTCAGCAGGCCGGCACGGTCCACCACCGCAGCACTCACGTTGTAACCCTTGGCCTGGCAGGCCGCGACGGTGGCGGCGGCCAGCTTCTGGGCGTCGGCAGTCGAGATATTGCTTTCTTTCAGCACGGCGGCATTGGCGGCGCCCGCGAAGGTCAGGGAGCAGAGCAGCGCGGCAAGCGAATAACGAGACATGGTTACGTCCTTTTCGGGGATCGATTTCAGGAGTAGCCAGTGTGGCGAGCGCGCGCCGGGGACGGTATTCGCCCGATTACGCTGCGGCCTCCGTAGCGCTACGGAGACGGTGACTCCAGCAGGGTCGCGTACTGGCGGATGAGCTGCGCCAGGGAGTCGGCCTCGAGCTTGGCGAAGACGTTGGCCCGATAGGTTTCCACGGTACGCGGCGACAGGTCGAATTCGCGCGCGATTTCCTTGTTGCTCATGCCCTGGACGATGCGCACCAGCACGTCGTGCTCACGCCCGGACAGGCGCGCCAGTCGCTCGACAGCCGCCTGGGTCACCGCCTGGCGCTCGCGGCTGGCGACGTGGCTGCGCACGGCGGCCTGCACCGCATCCAGAAACACATCGTCATCCACCGGCTTCTGCAGGAATTCCATGGCGCCACCCTTGAAGGCCCGGCGGCACAGGTCGACGTTGCCGTGACCGGTCAGCATCACTACCGGCAGATCGGACACCTCCGCCAGCCGTGCCAGCACGTCCAGCCCGCCAATACCCGGCATGCGGATGTCCAGCACCACGCAACCGATGGACTGCGGCGACAGCGAGGCGAGGAACGCCTGGGGATCGCCATGCCCCTCACTGCGCAGGCCGACGCTACGCAGCAACAGCGCCAGCCCCTCGCGCACGGCATCGTCGTCGTCCACGAGGTACACGAGTGGGGAATGTGCGGGCAGGCTCATGCATCGGCTCCGGCAAGGGGCAGGCGCAAGGTGAAGCAGGCGCCCCGGGGTTCGAGGTTGCGGACGGTCATGCGGCCATCCATGGCGCCGGCCAGCGTCTCGCACAGCGCCAGGCCCAGCCCCATGCCCTGGGGCCGCGTGGTGTAGAACGGCTCGAACAGTCGCGGTAGGGCCTCGGCATCGATGCCGGGGCCGTCATCGCTGACGCTGAATACGTATTCGCTACCTTCGACAGCACCCTTCAGGACGATGCTCCGGGTGCCCGGTGCGTCGGCAGCGTTCTGCACCAGGTTGTGCAGGATCTGCTCGAGCGCTACCCGGTCACCCAACGGGCGGGCGCCGGGCGCTGCGTTGCGCCAGGCCAGGCGGATGCCGCGACGGGCCAGCTCGTCTTCGCGCAGGAAAAGCAGCGAAGCCGCCAGCGCGTCGGGGTCCACCGCCCTGCGCGGCGATGGCGAGCTGGGTTTCACCAGTTCGCGCATGCGGCTGATGATGTCGGCGGCGCGGCGGGCCTGGCCGGCGCTGGCAAGCAGGGCCTGACGTACAGCCGGGCGCTCCTCGTCGTCATCCAGTAGGCGTTCGGCAGCGCGCACCTGGGCGAGGATGGCGGTCAACGGCTGGTTCAATTCATGGGCGATACCCGCAGCCATTTCCCCCAGGGTGCTGAGGCGCGTCATCGCCGCGAGGCGGACCGCCTCCTGCTGCCGCCTGGCCTCGGCGCGCGAGCGCTGCCACGCCGTGGTGCCGGCCGCCAGCAGGCAACTGGCGGCGGCCCAGGCCAGCCACTCGGCCCAGGGCCAGTCGGCGGGCGTCAGCGTGCGCCAACTGTGCACGGGAAAGGGTTGGCTGACGGCGCCCAGCGGTTTGTGCAGGTTGATCTTCAAGCCCGGTGAGCTGGCGGACTGGCGCGCCAGCAGCGTGAGCGGCCCCGCACCCACGTCCAGCGTCAGCATGGCCAGCGAGGGTGGGAAGTCAGCGGCCGGAATGAGGTGCCGGGCGTCCAGCAACAGGCTCCAGCCCGATGGGGCCACCAGCCAGTAGCGGGCTTCGTCCAGCGCCAGCGTGACCGGCCGCCCCAGCTGCTTCGCCTGCTCGACGACAGTCGCCAGCCCCGGTGGAGCGTCGGTACTGCCCGCCCAGACGCCATCGCGCAGGTAACCCAACCCCAGCAACTGCGGCATGGACGGTTGCAGGCTGGGCAGCAGACGCTCAGGAATGGGTGGGTGCGACAGCGCGGCCAGGGTAGCCAGCACCGCTTCGTGCTGCACAGTCTTCTGACTGAGCATGCGCTGGGCGATGCTGGTGTCCTGGAAAAAACGCTCGTAGCGGTCGGCGTAGTCCTGCCATCCGATCCAGGCAGCGACGGGACAGAGCAGGACCAGCCAGAGAACGAAGGTACGGGGAATCGTCAGGGGTTTCACGACCGGCATCATGCCCTGCCGCCTCGGAAATCGAACATCCGTACGCCTACGGAGGCAGGAAGCGAGCAGCCGGGCGGCGCGTCGATAGCGTGACCCGGTAGTGAAATGTCGAATGCTTGCATCCATTCAGACCGGTTGCGGAAATGCGCCATTGTTTCATGGCCGCAGTGAGCATGGACGCGTCCGGGCACGATAGCCAACGCGGGATGCGCTGTGGGGGCGATTTCAATCGCGAATGAATTCGCCCCCACAACGAAGGTGCAATCGCCGCCAATCGGGGTGAGTGTGGAAACGGCCTACGCCACGGGAATCCGTGGGTCGGCGGCGGCCAGGGCGGCGGCGCGGTCGGCTGCCGGCGGGTAGATCCACAGGGTATTGATCTGCGTCTTGAGCTCCTTGGCCTCCTGCTTGACCAGCTTGAGCTGGCGGTCCCAGCCTTCGGTGAACACCGCGCCCCAAGCGCCGAGGTCCAGGCAGGTCACGTACTTGGGTTGGCGATACGGCGTCGGGAGAACGCCGAGCAGGTCGGCGGCGGCGTTGTTGCCCGCATGCCGGCCGAGGGAGATCGCGTGCTGACAGGACATCACCGCGAAGTTGCCGAGGTCGTCGGTGGCGGCATAGGCCACGTCGCCAGCGGCGAACACCTTGTCCTGGCCGAACACCTTCAGGTGCTCATCGACGTGCAGCCGCCCCTGCGCATCGCGCACGCTGGTCAACTGTTCGGTCAGCGGGCTGGCACGGAAGCCGACGGTCCAGATCACCGTCGCGGCCTCGATGCGTCGGCCATCGGCCAGGGTCACGCCGTTCTGGTCCACCGCGGCCACGGTGGCGTTCAGCACCCATTCGATGCCCAGGTGCTGGGACGCTTCGATGATCGACGGGCGAATCCCATCTCCCATGGCTGCGCCAATCTGCGGGCCACGGTCGATGACTATCACCTGGATGTCCTGGTCATCGCCAAGCACGGCTTTGAGGCGTGCCGGCATCTCCGTTGCGGTTTCGATGCCGGTGAAACCTCCACCGGCTACCACCACCGTATTGCGCGCGGCGCTGTGGGACCGGTCCTTGAGGGAACGAACGTGATGCTCCAGGCGCACCGCCGATTCGATCTGGTCGACATCGAAGGCATGGGTGTCCAGGCCTGGCACATTCGGGCGCACGAGCTGGCTACCGGTCGCCAGCACCAGGCGATCGTAGTGCAGTTCGGCCTGCTGCCCCGCCTCGTCGAGGTAGCCGACGGTCTGCGCCTGCTCGTCGATGCGGTTGGCCGTACCCATGACGAAGCGAATGCCCACCGAGTCGAACAAGTCCTCCAGCGGCGCGAACATCCGGTGCACGTCCGGCTCGTAGAAACGCGGACGTATCCGCAGCTCAGGCTGGGGCGCCAGCAGGGTGATATGCACGTAATCACAATCGTATTTGTCCAGCAGGCGGGCGGCGCTCAAGGCGCTCCAGACTCCACCGAATCCCGCACCGACAATCAGAATGTTTTTCATGGTCTGCTCCGGAGACAAGGTCAGATAACGACGGATGTTCAGCCGGGCAGATAGTCGGTCTCGTGCCGGGACCGGCATACTCAATTCAATCGATAGCTGGTCTTGTCCGGAATGATGGCGCGGCTTGCGATGGGTGCTATGGGGCGAGGTTCAGCGAGCTTCATTCTTCACGTGGAGGCTCCCTCTCCGACCGTGCTCAGCGCAGAATAAGAACCCTCGTTTCCCGTCGTATTTCCCGCTACAAGGCAGACCCTGGATGAAGACCCCCGGCGGCATGTTGCTGACCGGCATCGAGCTGGACCGTTCCAGTCCTGTGCCGCTCTATCGCCAGCTTTACCTGCAGGTGCGCAAGCAGATTCTCTCCGGTCGGCTTCCCGGCGGGACCCGGCTGCCCTCGACACGCACCCTGTGCAAGGAACTGGGGTTGTCGCGCATCACGCTGCTCAATGCCTTTGACCAACTGACCGCCGAGGGCTTCCTGGCATCGCGGACCGGCGCTGGCTCCTATGTCGGCAATGAGTGGGAAGGACGCAACGCGGCCGCCGACAAGCCGCGCAAGCCACCGCGCCTGTCCAGCATGAGCCAGGCGGTGCATTCCCTGCGCAGTGACCACTTCAGTGGCATGTCCTACAGCGCCTGGGCGCCGGACTGCCCGACCTCATTCCTACCCAGCCACCCGGCCTACGACGCGTTTCCCATGCTGGTGTGGAAACGCATGATGAACCGCCACCTCCGCAAGCCGGGTAAGACCGATCTGGGCTACGGAGAACTGAAGGGCCTGCTGCGCCTGCGCGAGGCGATCGTCGAGTATGTGGCCGACGCCCGTGGCATCGAGTGCAGCGTGGACCAGGTGGTGATCACCTCTGGCGCCCAGCAGGCCTTCAACCTGCTCGGCATGCTGCTGCTCAATCCCGGCGACAACGTGTGGATGGAGGACCCCGGCCATATCGCCGCGCGTATCGCCTTCCAGGCGCTGGGCTGTCAGCTGGTGCCCTTGCGAATCGACGACCAGGGCCTTGACGTGATGCAGGGGCTGCGCGAATGCCCGGACGCGCGCCTGGCCTTCACCACGCCCTCTCGCCAGCACCCACTGGGCACCACCATGAGCTACGCGCGGCGCCAGGAGCTGATCGACTGGGCCGGACGCAGCCAGGGCTGGATCATCGAGGACGACTGCGACAGCGAATTCCGCTACGTCGGCCGCCCCCTGCCGGCGCTCTACGCCATGGACCAGTGGGACAAGGTCATCTACGTCGGCACCTTCAGCAAGGTGCTCTACCCTTCGCTGCGCCTGGGCTACGTGATCCTCCCGGAGGATCTGGTGGAACCGTTCTGCGCCATTCGGGCGGTCATGGACCGCAGCCCTTCCACGCTGCACCAGGCCACCACCGCCGACTTCATGCAGGACGGCCACTTCCTGGGCCACATCCGTCGCATGCGCAACCTCTACCAGGCGCGCCAGGCATGCCTGGTAGAGGCGCTGCAGCGCCACTTGGGCGGTTTCCTGTCTGTCACGCCGGTGGAAGCCGGCCTGCACTTCATGGGCTGGTTGCCCGAGGATATGGATGACGATGCCCTGGTGCGCGGGCTCGCCGACCATCAGGTCTACACCTATGCCCTGCGTGACTACTGCATCCGCCACTACCTGCCACCGGGGTTGCTGCTGGGCTTCGCCGCCACGCCGGAAACGCAGGCTGAACAGCGTGTGCAGGAGTTGGTCCAGGCCCTGCGCGGCGTTGGCGTGCGAGTTTGAGCCCACGCCGCATGGGCGGCCAAAGTGGCTATAAGAACTAAACATTAATGGCTATAGGTATAGCGCCATTCCGGAGCGATAAAAGCACCGCCGGCCACCCCGGCGCCGCTATCAGGAATGACAATAATGAACGCTATCCAAGCCCGATTCGCCGCCCTGCTGAGTCATAACGCCGGGGCGGACAGCGCGCCCCCGCTACTCACCCCCGACCTTGCCCGACGCCTGCTGGAACGCCTGGACAGCATGCGCCTGTTCGCCCACGGCTATCCGCTGCTGACCAACCTCACCCAGGGGCGTGTCACGCCCGAAGACATGCTCGACTTCGCTTACCGGCATGAGCTCGACGGCCTCTCGCTGCACCTGCTGGACGGCGAGCACAACAGCCTTTCGCGCATGACCGCCGAGCAACTTGCCGCCTTCGCCGAAAAAGCCCGTGCGCTGGAACTTGACGTGCATGTGGAGATCAGCAGCACCCTGCCCGAGGACGTCGATCAGGCAGTGGCGGTGGCCCGTGCAATCGGCAGCCGCAACATCCGGGTGTATTCCCGCTACGAGGGTCACCTTTCACGCGTGATGGACCTGATCGAAGACGACCTGCGGCGCCTGGCGCGACTGGCAGATGAGCACGACCTCAACTTCGACTTCGAGCAGCACGAGGAACTCAAGAGCGCAGAGATCGCCGCCCTGCTGCGCCGGGTTGGCCACCCGCGCCTCAATGCCCTGTTCGACTTCGGCAACATGATCAACGCCTGCGAACAACCGTTGCCGGCACTGGCCCATCTCTCGCCCTACATTCGTCAGGTGCACCTCAAAGGCGTGCGCGTGGTTCCCGAGCAGAATGGCTTTGGCCACTACGGTGTGCTCCAGGGCAGCGCCGATGACCAGTTGCCTGGCGCGCGGATGTTCCTGGAGCTGCTGCTGTTGGGCGAAACCACCCCGCAGGTCGTGGCCTTCATCCTCGAACAGGAAAACCACTACATCGCGCCGGCCTTCCGGCAGACCGGCGAAGACGCCGACCCCTTCATTCCTTACCGCGAAATGAGCGAGACGCCACTGCCGCCGGGCTACAGCCTCGAACGCATGCTGGCCGACGAGCATCGCTGGGCCAACAACCAGGTGCGGTACGTGCGCGGCCTGCTGGCCGAGCTGCGCCTGCTGGCCGAACTGACGCTGGACGACGAAGAACGCACCTGACCGGCCGCGCAATCGGCCCTTCGACAACTCTGGAAGCTGTGGAGAACAACAATGACAGCACAGAACAAAGCCAAATGGCTCCGTTTCCTGGTCCTCGTCCTCGGTGGCGGGACCATCTACAAACTGGCGAACCTCAAGGACGCCTTCTACATCCCGATGCAGGAGCACATGGGGCTGACCCATACCGAAATCGGCACCCTGCTCAGCGCAAACGCCATCATCGCCACTGCGCTGTTCGTGGTAGGCGGCTTCCTCGCTGACCGTTTCGAGACCCGCAAGCTGATTCCCCTCGGCCTGGTCGGCACCGGCGCGCTGGGCCTGTACCTGGCCAGCTTCCCCGGCTACAGCCAGCTCCTGATCGTCTTCTCCCTGCTGGCGGTGTGCGCCGACTGCATCTTCTGGCCTTCCCTGCTCAAGGCCATCCGCAACCTCGGCGATGATGGTGAACAAGGACGCATGTTCGGCTTCCTGGAGGGTGGCCGTGGCGTGGTGGATACGCTCGTGGCCTTCTCCGCCCTGGGGGTCTTCGTCGCCCTGGGCTCCGGCGCCGCCGGCCTGAAGGCCGCCATCCTGTTCTATTCGGGGATCGATATCGTTGTCGGCCTGCTCACGCTGTTCCTGCTCAGGGATGCCCGCCAGGCGAACGGCAACCGTGAACCCATAGGGCTCGCCGGCCTGATGGAGGCAGTGCGTATGCCAGGCATCTGGCTGGTAAGCCTGAACGTGTTCATGGTCTACATCGTCTACTGCGGCCTGACCTACTTCATCCCTTACCTGAAGGACATGTACGAGCTGCCGGTGGCCCTGGTCGGCGCCTACGGCATCATCAACCAGTACTTCCTCAAGGTGCTGGGCGGCCCGGCCGGCGGCTTCATCGCCGACAAAGGGCTGAAAAGCCCGAGCCGCTACCTGAAGTGGGCCTTCCTCGCACTGCTGCCGCTGATGGCCGTGATCTTCAGCATCCCTCACGGCGAGAGCTACATCTACGCCGGCATGGCCGCCACGCTGTCCTTCGCCCTGGTGGTATTCACCATGCGCGGTGTGTTCTGGGCACCGATGAGCGAAGTGGGAATCCCCTCGCGAATCAGTGGCTCGGCTTTCGGCATCGGCTGCCTGATCGGCTACGCGCCCGGCATGTTCGCCTACATCATCTACGGCGCACTGCTCGACCACTATCCGGGCGAACAGGGCTACACCTACGTGTTCACGCTGATGAGCGTACTGGCGGTAATCGGTTTCCTGGTTTCCAGCCTGCTGCAACGTTCGGTGAACAAGCGTGTCGCCAGCGCTTCTGCTGAATCCCTGGCATAAACTCTGCGCCATAGGAAAGTCGGCCGTATGGCCGGCTTTCCTGATTTGTGCGCCACCTGAAGCCTCCACCCTGCGCAGCAACCGATCGCTGCGTCAGGTGGAGGCTGCTGCATTCAGCAGATCACGCCCGTAGTATCGACCAGCCACTGGATACCCGGCGCAATGGCATTCTTCCGCGCATCCGGCAGCAGCCTGTCGGGGTAGTTCTGGTAACACAGCGGGCGCAGGAAGCGGTCGATGGCCAGGGGGGCGATGAAAACTGTAGGGTAGCGGTTCGTCGCCTCAGCACCCTCACCTGCCTGCCGCTGGAAGTGCATTCCGCAGCGAACCCTTCTCGGTGGTGACACACCCGGACACGCTAATGTCGGCGCCGGTACACGACTTCAACTTCACCATGAGGATTACCCCCGATGCCCCATCTCGTCATCGAGTACAGCGCCAACCTCCCCGACTTCGACGCCGCTGCCACGCTCGCCGCCTGCAATGGCTTCCTCGCCGGCACCGGCCATTTCTCCGAGGCGGACATCAAGAGCCGCTCGGTGCGCCACGAGCACTTCATGGTGGGCACCGCAAGCGACGGCCGCGCCTTTGTGCATGCCACGCTGTGGCTACTCTCAGGCCGTCCGGAGAACGTCAAGCAGGCGCTCTCCCGTGGCGTGCTGGAAGCCATCGAGCAGAACTTCAACAAACCCGATGGCCTCGACGTGCAGCTCAGTGTGCAGATGCAGGACATGGAACGCAGTACCTACGCCAAGGCCTTCCTCTGACCTGTGGCTCAGAGCCCTGAGGCGCGCTTCATACAGCCCTGGTAGCGCCCATCCACCCGCTCGGCGAACCACTTGGTGGTGAGCTTGCGGGTGATCTTCGGACTCTTCAGGTCGATGCCCGGCATCACTTCGCGGGGCAGCTTGCGCCGCTCGACTTTCTCGGCCAGGGCGAAGATGCGCTCATAGAGATCGGTCTCCTCAAACTCCAGGCTGTCACCCTTGAGCAACGCGCGGCGGATGGCCGAGTCGCTGAGGTCCAGTTGTTTCTGCAGGGCGCGCACCGCGAGTTCGGTGGAGCCCGCCTTGCTGGAACCATGGATCACCAGGTCGCCATCCAGCTCCAGGGGAATGCCTGAAGCCAGGCTCACGGCGTTCTGAAAGGCGGCGTTGCGGCTGGCGTACCAGCCGGCGTTGAAGTCGGCGAAGCGGTAGAGCGGCTTCGGATAATGAGCCGGGTAGCCCAGCAGGTGGCCGATACCGAAGTACATGCCGCCGCGCCGGGTAAAGACTTCCTCGCGGATTGAGCCCTTGACCGGGTACGGGTAGCCCTTCGCGTTGGCTTCGGCGAAGGCGATGCTCACCTGCATGGGGCCGCCGGTGTGCACCGGATTGAAGTTGCCGAACAGTTTGCGGCCCAGGGGCGCCATGTCGATGAAGTCGTCGAAGATGGCGCTCAGTTCCTTCTCCGTGCGTGCGGCGGACAGGCGTTGGTCGTAGGTCTTGCCGTTGGGTGAGTCGATCTTCAGGGCGGAATTCACCACGAAGGCTGGCACATGCAGGCCACCGGCGCGGCGCAGGATTTCCTGCCGGGCGATCTTCGCCAGCCCCGGTACGGGCGGGTCGACCTGGTAGGTGGATTCCTGCTCGGTGACCGCCAGTACGGCGCAGAGGTTGCTGTCGGTCGGGCTGATGTCCTGGGCGGCGAAGGCGGCCTGGATATCGGCGGCCCAGCCCTGGCGGTCCGGCACCTTGACCGGCATCAGCTTCACGATCTTCGCCCGCACGTCGGCTGGCCGCGGCACCGGCTCCTGCGGGCGCTGGGTGCCGCAAGCGGCGAGGGTCAGAAGCGTGGAAAGGGTAATGAAACGAGTAGCGAGTTTGCTCATGAAAGGGGCTGCCTTGCGATTCATGCTGGCGAAACATGGCATGAAAGACAGCCGGGGCGCGAATTGATTTCAGGGGGCGATTCGCAGGGGCATGAAACCGCCCTCACCCCCGGCCATCTCTTGTCGCAATCCTGTAGGGGCGACTTCATTCGCCAAGCAGGACGTAGTCCTGCCGTAGGTTGGCGCAGAGCGCAGCGAAGCCCAACGTGGGCCCCCGTGAATCGTTGGGCTTCGCTGCGCTCAGCCGCAACCTACGGAAAAGCGTGGAAATCAGGCGCCGCCACGGAAGCAGGAAACACCCCAGGCGGTGAGCTTGAACGGCAGGTGGTAGTGCTGGGTAGCCGCACTGGTGCCGAAGCGGTAGACCAATTCATCGAGGAACGGTGTTTCCGGCAGCTGCATCCCCCGCGCGCGATAGAAGTCCGCCACTCGCAGCCGGGCTTCGTAGACGCCGGGCCGGCAGCGTTCGGCCAGCCCCGCCAGTTCGCCGAGCAGGCCGTTACCGCCGATGCGGCCGGCGCAGATCAGCTCGCGATCCTCGCCCTCCAGCCGCTCCAGCCGCACCTCCAGCCCTTCTGCCACACTGCCGCTGGCCACATCCACCACATGGATGGAGATGCCGCCATTCATGTCCAGAAGCCTTCATGGGCGGTAGCGGCTTCGGACTCCAGCATCGGCCCCAGTACGGCGATCTCACGCTGGCCACGGGCGAATACCTCGCGGCACGGCAGGGAGAAGGTGGGGTTCTCCGGGTGGGCGCCGGTAAGTCCCAGCAGCGCGTGCTCCGACAGCGCGTAAACCACCCGGCCAATGCCGGTCCAGTACACCGCACCGGCGCACATGCAGCAGGGTTCGGCGCTGGTGTAGAGGGTGCACTGGGCCAGCTCTTCCGGGCTCAGCACCTTGGCGGCCAGGGCGGCGGCGGCCAGCTCGGCATGCTGGGTCGGGTCGCCTTCGGGCGGCATGGAGTTGTTGCCGGCCTGGGCGATCACCTTGCCATTGCGGTCGGCCACCAGCGCCGCGAAGGGATGGCGACCGCGCTCGCGGGACTCCTCGGAGAGGCGGATGGACAGGCGCAGCATCTCCAGGTCGAGTTCACTGACGCCGGCAGGAACGAGGTTGCTGAAAGTCATGGATAGCTCCTTGGCGGTAAAGGCGCGGATGCGCGAATCAGTCGGCCAGCTCGGCAGCTTCGCCCTGGCTGGCGGCTTCCTCCCGGTTGAGCAGGAGGTTGAGGACGATGGCGCTGATCGCGCCGAGGAAGATGCCGCTCTCCAGCACCAGTCGCAGTGCGCCGTGGAAGTGCTCGAACAGGGCCGGGAAGGACATGGGCAGTACGCCGATGCTCACCGAAACGGCCACCACCAGGGCATTGCGGGTGCCCTCGAAGCGCACCCGTGACAGCTCCTGGATGCCGGCCACTGTGGTCATGCCGAACATCACGATGGCGCAGCCGCCGAGCACGGGAGTGGGCACGGCGGCGATCAGCGCGCCCAGCTTGGGGAACAGGCCCATGAGGATCATCAGGCCACCGGCGGCGGCCACCACGAAGCGGCTCTTGATGTTGGAAAGTGCGATCAGGCCGGTGTTCTGGGTGAAGGCGTTGTAGGGGAAGCTGTTGAACAGGCCACCGATCATGGTGGACAGGCCGTCGGCACGGAACGCGTCGCCCAAGGTGCGCTGAGTAATGGTGCGGCCGGTGAGCTTGCCGATGGCCAGGCAGTTGCCGGTGGTCTCGGCCATGATCACCAGCATTGCCAGGGTCATGATGAGGATGGGCGTCAGGGAGAACTCCGGCGCGCCGAAGGCCATGGGCGCAGACAGCTCGAACCAGGCCGCCTGCCCTACCCGGCTGAAGTCGGTCATGCCGAAGACGGCGGCGATCAGGCTACCGGCGAACAGCCCTATCAGTACGCTGAGGTTGCCGACAAAGCCGGAAAAGCGCGCATGGATCACCAGGGTGATCGCCACCGTGGCCAGGCCCAGCAGCAGGTTGGCCGGTTTGCCGAAATCTTCCGCGCCGGGGTTGCCGCCGCCCAGCCAGATGGCTGCCGCCGGCATGAGGGAAATACCGATGATGGTGATCAGGCTGCCGATCACCACCGGCGGGAAGAACCTCAGCAAGCGGCTGAACACCGGCGCCAGCGCGATGGTGATGGCCCCGGCGGCGATCACCGCGCCGAACACCTGGGTCAGCCCGTAGGCCTTGCCGATCATGATCATCGGCGCCAGGGCGATGAACGAGCAGGCCTGCACCAGCGGCAGGCGAGCACCGAAGCGCCAGAAACCGAGGGTCTGGATCAGGGTGGCAATGCCCGAGGTGAGCAGGTTGGCGTTGATCAGCAACACCACTTCAGCGGTGGAAAGGCCCAGGGCGCTGCCGAGGATCAGGGGCACGGCCACGGCGCCGGCATAGAGCACCAGCACGTGTTGCAAGCCGTAGGTGACAAGTTGGCGAACGGGAAGCAGCTGGTCCACCGGATGGAGATGGCTCATGGAAGTTCTCCTGCAAAGCAACGTGTTCTTCTTATGGGATGTGGGTTGCCCAGCAATTCGAGGAGGCAGTGCTGGCTGAGGCGAATGATCCCCGCTTGCTCACGATGGAACAAATGAATAACCATCGCTTCTATCGATGATTCACGAGAGGTTGGTCATGCGGTTTTCACTGGATCAGTTGCAGATGCTGGTCACCGTTGCCCAGGCAGGTTCCTTTTCGGCGGCCGCGCGCCGGCTGGGGCGTACCCAATCCACCATCAGCGCCGCCATCGCCAACCTGGAAGCGGACCTCGGGGTGGAGCTGTTCGACCGTTCCACGCGTATTCCCGCGCTCACCGCGGCCGGACAGAAGCTGCTGCTGGAAGCCGAAGCAGTGCTGGAACGCTGCCTGGCCCTGGAAGGCCACGCCGACAGCCTGACGGAGGAAACCGAGCCGAGCCTGACCCTGGCCATCGAGGTGCCCTACAACACCGTGATGCCGGTGCTCTGCGAATTCGAACAGGCCTTTCCTTATGTGGACCTGATCGTCCGCCACCCGGTGTATGGCGACGTCGCCGGAATGGTGCAGAAAGGCGAAGTGGAAATGGGCATCGCCTTCTCCCAGCCGGAATACCCACGGGAAGTGGAGTTCCAGCAACTGGGCAAGCTGATCATGGCGCACGTCACCCACCCCGCCCACCCGCTGGCGCAGCTGTCCCAGGTCAGCTTCGCCGACCTGCACGCCCATCGCCGCCTGGCCTTCAGCGCCCATGCCAGCAAGCTGCCCAGCAGTGAATATCTGCGCGCGCCCCAGCTCTGGCAGGCCGAAAGCTATATGGCGTTGCTGGAAATGGTGCGCGCGGGGCTCGGCTGGGCCACCCTGCCCCGACAACTCATCCATCGGGAGCTGGCCGGCCGTGACCTGGTGGAGCTGCAACTGGCGGCCTATCCGCACACGGACTGGCTGGTAGGCGTGGATCTGCTCTGGCCGCGCCGCCAGGGTCGCGGCAAGGCCAAGCGCTGGCTCAGGGAGCGGCTGATGCGCAACAAGGTGTTCGAACTGGATAGCCAGGGAAAGGCGACGACGCTCTAGGATGGGGCTTCCCACTCAGACGTAAAGTCCAGCATTCTGAACACTCGTTTTAGATGCTGAACCGAAAAATATTTTTCTATTGATATAAATGTCTATATATATCAAACACTTAACCTATAAAAACCGATAAAAATCGGCCATTATTTTTTACGTTTTTCGTCGACATCGTTTGACATATTAAACGGCTCTGGCAGGCTATATAGCAGGTCCCGACCGGAAATCGTCCCGACGATTGCCGGCAGTGCTCGGGATCTCAGGTAGCCCCAAACCTCACTGGAGCGCCTGCACAGCAACGATAGGCTGAGCCTGTCCCAAGGTGAAATATGTCCAACAGCAACATTGGCAATAAGAAACAGACCACTCGTAAACCGGTCGTCCTGATGTCCATGGGCGCCCAGGAACGCAAGGGCCACGACTACCAGGTGATGACCCACAAGTACATCGTGCCGCTGGTAGAAATCTCCGAATGTGTACCGGTCCTCGTGCCCACCTGCTGCGGTACCGAAGACCTCGAGCAGTACCTCGATATGGCTGACGGCGTTTACCTCACCGGTGCCGGCAGCAACATCGACCCGACCCTCTACGGCCAGGAAAACCTGACCCCGGAGAAAGGTCAGGACAAGGATCGCGACCTCTTCGACCTGCCCCTGATTCGTGCTGCCATCAAGCGCGGTCTGCCGATCTTCGGCATCTGCCGTGGCATGCAGGAAATCAACGTCGCCCTGGGCGGTGACATGTACCAGAAGGTCTATGCCGAGACCGGCTTCAATGACCATCGCGAAAACCCGGAAGACCCGGTGGACATCCAGTACGCTCCGGCGCACAGCGTGCGTGTGGATCAGAACAGCTGGCTGCACAAGGTTCTGGGCACCGACACCATCCAGGTGAACTCGCTGCACGGCCAGGGCCTGAAAACCCTCGGCAAGGGCATCGAGGCCATCGCCCGGGCTGAAGATGGCCTGGTGGAAGCCATCCACGCGCCGACCCTCTCGCCCTTCCTCTTCGCGGTGCAGTGGCACCCGGAATGGCAGGCGGCGAAGAACCCCGATTCGGTGAAGATCTTCGAAGCCTTCGGTGAAGCCTGCCGCAAGCAGGTAGAGCGCAAGGCCAAAGGCAAGGCGTTCGACCACGCAGCCTGATCCACCCGTTGATGAAAAAGCCCGGCCATCGCCGGGCTTTTTCATGCCTGACTAACGGCTCAGAGCTGGTCCTGCTCTTGTAGGGTGCGCCGCGCGCACCAGCCATTTGCAGCGGTTCCGGGCCCCACTCCACACTCGGTGCGCACAGCACCCCTTACGACCTGACGCCCTGCCCCTTTCCCAGCTTCGCCAGCCAGAGCGTCAGCACCACCACCACGCACATGCAGGCAAAAGCCAGCCAGGCGTTGGGCCAGAGCAGCGGCATGCCGAACAGGATCAGGCTGTCATTGCCGCCCGGAACCAGGGTTGCCCCCACGCCCATCAGCACGCCGCCGCAGAAGCACTTCACCAGGTCACGCGGACTGGGCCAGCGGTGCTCCCAGAGCCCGGCGCTCCAGCCCCCTAATAGCGCACCGGCGAACATCGCCGGCAGCAGCAGGCCACGCAGTCCCAGCTCCATGAGGCGTCCGGTGGCCAGTTCGGCAAGGATGTCGGTGTAGGACCAGGCGCCGACACAGACGAACAGCAGCAGGAAGCTGACGCCAAGCACGATGGTGGCGTGATGCGGCGACCAGAGGGAAACATCGGCCGAGCCGTTGTAGCGGTTCCAGGCCAGCCAGCCCAGCCGCGCCACCAGCGCCGCGATGATCAGGGGCACCAGCCCGATGGGCACCTGCTGCATCCATTCGGGAATCGCCACCGGCATCGCCGACGTCATGCCCAGGCCGTGCCCGGCCAGCCCGAAGCCGGCGAGAAAGCCCAGGGGCGTCGCCAGCCAGGCCCATTGCCCGGAGCCGATCCGCGCCACCACGCCGAACGCACAGCCGCCATTGAGAAAGGCGCCGACACCCAGCAAGGCGCCGCCCAGCGCGGCATGCCAGTGCAGCGGGAACCCCATGGGCACCATGGGCAGACGATCGAGGGCGCGCAGCAGGACGAAGCCGCCCAGCACCCAGAGGGACGTTTCCAGCAACGCGCGAAAGCGCGCCCAGCGGCGCCTGTACACCACCTCTTCCAGCGCGGCCACCATGCAGGTGCCACCACGCTGCACGGCAAAGCCCATCAGCAGGGCAAGAAGCACGCTCGCCAGCAGGATCACGCCCTTGCCCTCCGCAGGCCGGGTCTTACGCCAAGATTAGCGGACCCGCAGCGAACGCAGCTGTTCCAGCATCCAGGCATGGGCATCGCTGCGGGCGTACTTGGAATGGCTGTACAGTCGCAGCGCGTAAGGCGGAATTTCGAAGGGCGCGGGATAGAGCTCGACGCCGGCCACCTGCTGCAAGGTGCGGGCGGCGTGACCAGGCACCGTCATCAGCAAGTCGGTGCTGCCGACGATGAAGGGCGCGGCCATCACGGTCGGCAACTGCACCGCCACCTCGCGCTGCAGTCCCATGCCCTCCAGCACGTGGTCGATGGCGCCGCTGGATTCGTTCCAGGGCGTCACCACCACGTGCCGCTCGGCCAGGTAGCCGGCGAGGTCCAGGGTGCCGCGTACGCGCGGATGGTCGCGGCGGGCGATGACCAGGTAGTGGTCGGTCAGCCAGTCGAGCACCTCCACGCCACCGGGCAACTGGTCACGCCCCTCGCTGTAGCCAAGGGCGAAATCAATGCGCCCGCTGGCCAGGTCCTCGATGGAGACCTTGCGCTCGGACTGCACCAGGCGTACGCGAATGCCCGGTGCCTCCGTCTGCAGGTGCCGCATCAGGGCCGGCAGCAAGGCGAAGGCGGTGTAGTCGGTGGCCGCGAAGGTGAAGGTGCGCTGACTGCTGGCAGGGACGAAGGGCTCCCATTGGCCCAGCCCTTCGGCGAGGGTCTTGAGCGCGCTGGCCACCGGTTCCGCCAGCAACTCGGCCCGATGGGTCGGGTGCATGCGGTTGCCCTGGCGAATGAACAGCTCGTCGTTCAGCGCATCCCGCAGCCTCCCCAGCGCATGGCTGAAGGCCGAGGCGCTGATGGCCAGCTCGGCGGCGGCCGAGGTGACGCTGCGGTGACGGTAGAGGGCGTCGAAGGCGAGCAGCAGGTTGAGATCGAGACGGCGCAGAACGGAATGCATGATCCTCACTTTCCAATGACATAAATGCACTTCATGCACTCTATCAAAGGCACTAGCATGATTGCCTCAACCCTTTATGGAGATTGCCCGTGACCCTCTCGATCCGCCCTGCCCGGCCTGAAGACGCCCAACAGATCCTCGACTTCATCATCGAACTGGCGGTCTACGAGCGGGCCGGTCACGAGGTCATCGCCAACGTCGAAGACATCCGCCGCACCCTGTTCGCCGAGAACGCGCCGTCTCGCGCGCTGATCTGCCTGAAGGACGAGCAGCCGATAGGCTACGCGGTGTACTTCTACAGCTACTCCACCTGGCTGGGCCGTAACGGCATCTACCTGGAAGACCTCTACGTCACGCCGGAGCAGCGCGGCATCGGTGCCGGCCGCCAATTGCTGCGGGAAATCGCCCGTGAAGCCCGCGCCAACGACTGCGGCCGCCTGGAATGGAGCGTGCTGGACTGGAACCAGCCCGCCATCGACTTCTACCGCTCCATCGGCGCCCTGCCCCAGGACGAATGGATTCGCTACCGCCTGGATGGCGATGCCTTGCGGGAGTTCGCCGAAAGCAATGGTTGACGCCGCGTTTCCGTTCACTTTCCAGCCCCGGAGCCTGGTGCTTCGGACTGCATTCGAGGCGTCAAAGCCTTGCAGCGGACCCGCGAAACGTTGCGGACGCTGGCCTTTGTCATTGCCTGTGCGAAAATGGCGAAATTGCAGAAAAGATGTCGCTGGAGACTGTATGGAAATTCTGGATTACGAAGACAGCCTTGAAACCTATCTGGGCGAACTGAGCGGAAAGAAGATCACGATAGTTTCCGCCTTCGCCAGCGGCACCGAGCCCCTGATAGACCAGCTGATCGAGAACGGCAACCGACTGGACATCCTGGTCGGTTCCATCAACTCGCTCACGTCCCCCGACTTCATCGAGCACTGCCTCAATGAAGCGAACCCGGACCTGGCCCTGTCGGTGGACTTCCGCTACCAGGCGAGCGTGAACTGGAAGCTCTACCTGATCGAGCCGGACGTGGTCATCGTCGGCAGCGCCAACCTCACCCAGGTCGGCGTCAGCCTGGTGCGCGACACCTGCACCGTGATCAACGATGCCGCCCTGTACGACGCCTACCTGGCCCGCGTCCAGGCTCTCAAATCCGCCGATGGCGTGTTGGCCTGCAACCACTCGCAAACCTTCGAGGATGCGCTGGACGCCTACAAGCAGAACCACCGCCGCATGCAGGCTGGCCTGGCGCGCAGCGCGGAATACCTGGACAGCGAAGGCTGGCTGGGCGACGACATCAACCAGAGCATTCCGCTGTTCATCTGGTACAGCGATCACTCGCAACAGTCCGAGGACGAGGCGCGCAATCACCTCAAGTCCAGCAGCGACGGCGTGGCCTGGGATGATGTCCGCGAATTCTTCACCTACGAATGCGCCGAGGGCGCCCTGCCCTACGAGGAAGGCGACGTAGTGCTGACCGCGCGCTGCAATGGCTCGCACATCGGCTTCTACACCTTCGACCGCATCCTGTACCGCGACGGCACCTACTACATCTACGCCTACCGCAAGAAGCGCTACACCCAGCCGTTCAAGCTGGATGGCGACAAGGAACTGCTCAAGGAAGCGATTCCGGAGTGGTACGAAGACGGCCGCACCGAGATCAACCGCGCCGACATCCTGCGCGTCATCGGTTGACCCCGCTGCCGAGGGGACGGCTTCGCCGTCCTTTCGCGAATGAATTCGCCCCCACAGGGAAAGGCCGATCCGGCACCAACCCTGTGGGGGCGATCTCCATCTGTAGGGGCGATTTCAATCGCCAAGCGGACCGCAGGTTCGCCCCTCGACCCTGCAGGGGGCAGCTTCGCCGCCCTCGGCGAATGAATTCGCCCCCACAAGGAAAAGCCAGTACGCGGCACTGAGCCTGGCCAGGAATCTCAGGAACCGACGCTGTCCAGTTGCTCACGAATGCGCCGATTGAGTCTGGCCAGGCGCTGACTGACATCGGTCGCATCGTGGGGCTTGTCGCCGGCATTCAACTGGCGTGCGCAAAGATTGAGCGCTGAAAGCACCACCAATTCGTTGGCGGTGACATAGGGGAATTTCTTCTTGTTGGCGGCGATCTCCGCCTGCAGCATCGCTGCCGCGTCCTGCAGCACCTGCTCTTCGCCAGCCGGTGCCTTGATGTTGTACTCGCGCCCCAGGATGCGCAGCACACGGACGCTGTCGGTACTCATGCGCTGGCGCGGCTCTCGCTGACGCGGCGGACCAGGGCCTGCAGGCGTTCGGCGGTGGCGTTGCTCTTCTCTTCCTGCTCCATCATCGCCAGTTGCAGGCTGTCGTTCTCTTCGCGGGCCTTGCGCAGCTCGGCACGGATGCGGGCGTTATCTTCGGCGATGCCCTGGTTCTGCTGCAGGAGCTCGCTCACGAGCTGTTCGAGTTGTACGAGGGTGTTGTCCAGCATGATCGTCTCCCGGACGGATGAAAATGGCCGCGGAGCATAATGAAAAGCCCCCTTTCTGGCCAGGAAAAATACGGCTGTTCAGACAGAATGTATGCTGTCAATTCAATGGCTTAGATCACGTTCTTCATGTTGAAAGAGCAAATTGGGCCAAGCCGTTCCCGACGCGCGCGCCGGAGCGATGACGAGTAGAATCCCTCAGTGGAAAAAGGTTCCGAGGTTGCAGTGGTGGAGTTAGAGCAAGGGTTCGTCCTGACCCGGCATTGGCGGGACACGCCCGAGGGAACGGAAGTCGAATTCTGGCTGGCCACCGACAGCGGTCCGCGCCAGGTACGCCTGCCCGTGCAGACTTCGGTCGCCTTCATTCCCGTCGAACATCGCGAGCGCGCCGAAGCCCTGCTGCGCGGCGAGAAGGACGTGGAGCTGCGCCCCCTCACCCTGTGCGACTTCCAGCACCGCCCGGTGCTGGGCCTCTACTGCAAGCATCACCGCCAGCTGATGCGCCTGGACAAGGCCTTGCGCAAGGCTGGGGTGGACGTGCTGGAAGCCGATATCCGCCCGCCCGAGCGCTTCCTGATGGAGCGCTTCATCACCGCGCCCGTGCTCTTCGGCGGTACGCCGGACGAGAGCGGTGTATTGCTGGATGCCCAGCTCAAACCGGCATCCGACTACCGCCCGACGCTCAGGCTGGTGTCCCTGGATATCGAAACCACCGAACGTGGAGAACTCTATTCCATTGCCCTGGAAGGCTGCGGCCAGCGCCAGGTCTACATGCTCGGCCCAGCCAACGGCGATGCAAGCGAAGTCGACTTCCAACTCGACTACCGCGACAGCCGCGCCGGCCTGCTGGAAGCCCTGAACCAGTGGCTGGTCAAACACGATCCGGACGCCATCATCGGCTGGAACCTGGTGCAGTTCGACCTGCGCATATTGCAGGCCCATGCCAAGAAGCTGAAGGTGCCGCTGTTGCTGGGCCGTGGCGGCGACCCGATGGGCTGGCGCGAGCATGGCAGCGGCAACCACCACTACTTCGCCGAGGCCAGCGGACGGCTGATCATCGACGGCATCGAGGCGCTGCGCTCGGCCACCTGGAGCTTCCCCTCGTTCAGCCTGGAAAGCGTCGCCCAGACCTTGCTCGGCGAAGGCAAGGCGATCGACACGCCCTACCAGCGCATGGACGAGATCAACCGCATGTTCGCCGAGGACAAGCCCGCCCTCGCGCGCTACAACCTCAAGGACTGCGAGCTGGTCACGCGCATCTTCGACAAGACCGAGCTGCTCCACTTCCTCCTGGAGCGCGCCACGGTCACCGGGCTGGCCACCGACCGCAGCGGCGGCTCGGTGGCGGCCTTCACCCACCTCTACATGCCGCTGATGCACCGCCTGGGCTTCGTCGCGCCCAACCTCGGCGAGAAGCTTCCTGAAGCCAGCCCCGGCGGCTTCGTCATGGACTCGCGCCCGGGCCTTTATGAGTCAGTCCTGGTGCTGGACTACAAGAGCCTGTATCCCTCGATCATCCGCAGCTTCCTGATCGACCCGGTGGGGCTGATCGAAGGCCTGCGCCAGCCGGACGACGAGCATTCGGTGCCGGGCTTCCGTGGCGCCCGCTTCTCCCGCACCCGGCACAGCCTGCCGGCCATCGTGGAGCGGGTCTGGCAAAGCCGCGACGAGGCAAAGCGCGACGGCAACAAGGCCTTGTCCCAGGCGCTGAAGATCATCATGAACGCCTTCTACGGCGTGCTCGGCTCCAGCGGCTGCCGCTTCTTCGACCCGCGCCTGGCCTCCTCCATCACCATGCGCGGCCACGAGATCATGCGCCGCACCCGCGAGCTGATCGAAGCCCAGGGCTACAGCGTGATCTACGGCGATACCGACTCCACCTTCGTCTGGCTCAAGCGGCCCCATGAGGAAGACGAGGCCGCTCGCATCGGCCGTGGCCTGGTGCAGCAGGTCAACCAGTGGTGGCGCGAGCACCTGATGCAGGAATACGGCCTGCAAAGCGCCCTGGAGCTGCAGTTCGAAACCCACTACCAGCGCTTCCTGATGCCCACCATCCGGGGCGCCGAGGAAGGCAGCAAGAAGCGCTACGCCGGCCTGGTACGGCGTGCAGACGGCAGCCAGGAGATGGTCTTCAAGGGCCTGGAAACCGTGCGCACCGACTGGTCGCCCCTGGCGCAGCAGTTCCAGCAGGAACTCTACCAGCTCATCTTCAATCGCCAGCCGTACCGGGAATACGTGCGCGACTACGTGCAGAAGACCCTCGCCGGAGAACTGGACGAGCTGCTGATCTATCGCAAGCGCCTGCGCCGCCAGCTCGACGATTACACCCGCAACGTGCCGCCCCACGTCCGCGCGGCGCGCATGGCCGACGAGTTCAACGACCGCCAGGGCCGGCCGCGCCAGTACCAGAACGGCGGCTGGATCAGCTACCTGATCACGGTGAACGGCCCGGAGCCCCTGGAAACACGCGGCTCGGCCATCGACTACGACCACTACCTGACCCGCCAGCTACAGCCCATTGCAGATGCCATCCTGCCTTTCGTAGGGGATGACTTCGCTTCGCTGATCGACAAGCAGATGGTGTTGTTCTAGACCCGCTTCCCTGTGGGAGCGAATCCATTCGCGAAGCAGGACAAGGTCCTGCCGTAGGTTGGGCAGAGGAACGAAGCCCAACGCTCAAGGTCAGCCATCGCTGCGTTGGCGGACGCCGTGCCCTGCACCAGCAATCGGGTGATACGGGATTCGAGCCGACCTCAGATCGAGATCAGCCCATGCTCCAAGGCGTATTTCACCAAGGCGGCGGGCGTGTCGATGTTCAGCTTGCGACGGATGCTGAGGCGATAGGTCTCTACCGTGCGCACGCTGATATCCAGTTCACGGGCGACTTCCTTGTTGTTCAGCCCCTTGGCGATCATCGACAGGACCTGCAGTTCGCGTGGGGTCAGTTCGTTCTCGTCGCGGACGTTGGTGGCCAGCTTGCGGGCGATTTCCGGGCTGTAGAAGCTACCGCCGGCCACGATGGCCTCGATGGCGGCGATCAGCTCCTGGGATGGCGCGTTCTTCAGCACGTAGCCGAAGGCGCCGGCGTTGATGGACGTGCGCACGTACTCCTGGTTGTCGTACATGCTGAGGATAAGGATCTTGATGCCCGGATAAAGGCTGCACAGCCTGCAGGTCAGTTCCAGGCCGTTCATGTCCTTGAGGCCGACGTCCACCAGCAGCAGGTCCAGTTCGGTGGAGGCCACCAGTTCCAGTGCTGCTTCCCCGGACTCCGCTTCAGCCACCACGTCGAAGTGGGGCATCGCCGAGAGCAGGGATTTCACGCCATCGCGCACCAGCACGTGGTCGTCGATCAGCGCAATTCTGATGGGGTGCGGCAAGCTCATCACGGCCTCTGTGGAGTCACGAACCGGGCTGTCAGGCCCGCTGCAGGGGGATCTCGACCTGCAGTTCCGTGCGGCCGCTCATCGAAGACAGGGTGAAGGTGCCATGGTGATGGTCGACCCGCTCCCTGATGTTGCGCAGCCCGATTCCCTGGCTCCGATCCATCAGGCCGGGATCGAACCCCACGCCGTTGTCCTCCACACGCAGGGCGATGGTGCCCTGGCTGGAAGCGAGCGAGATTATAGCGGCGCTGGCCCTGGAGTGGCGTTCGATGTTGCCCAGGGCTTCCTGGATGATGCGGAACAGCGTGACGCAGACGTCCATGTCCAGGCTGCTGTCGTCCAGCCCGCGTTCATACTGTGTACGGATCGCCGTGCGCTGCTCGAACTCCAGCACCAGTTGCTCGATTGCCGGCGACAGGCCGAGGGTGTCCAGCAACGATGGCCGCAGATCGTGGGAGATGCGGCGGATTTCGCCAATGGCCTCGCCCAGGCGCGCCGTGCCCGCGCGCAGGTTCTCCATGCCCCTGCCCTGCCCGTTTTCCAGCTCCAGGCTGGCCAGCTCGAACTGGAACTTGATGGAAACCAGCTGCTGGCTGATGCCATCGTGCAGCTCGCGCGACACTCGCGAGCGCTCCTCTTCCTGCAGGTGGACGATGCGCTGGTTGAGGGCGGACAGCTTGCGGTCGGCCAGGCGATGTTCGGTGAAATTCAGCATCAGGCCGCCGGTGAACACCACCAGCACGGCGATCAGCGAAAAGGACGCAATGGCCAGGACCGTGGTCAGCACCCCCGTGGCCACCTCCTGGCGCGATTTCAGGGTGGCCACTTCCACGTCGTCGATGTAGATGCCGGTACCCAGCATCCAGCCCCAGCGGTCCAGCATCACCACGTAGGAAAGCTTTTCGGTCACCTGGCCGGAGGAAGGTTTTTCCCAGCTGTAGAGCTGGTAGCCATCGCCGTTCTCGGCACTTTCGAGCAGTGCCTGGATCACCGGCAGGCCGTTCTTGTCCTTCATGCCGATGAGCTCCTTGCCCACCAGGTTCGCCTGCCGAGGGTGCATCAGGTTCTTGCCGTGGCGGTCGTAGACGAAGAAGTAGCCATCCAGCCCGAAGTTCGCCCGCGACAGCATGTGCAGCGCTTGTTGCTTGGCCTCCTCGTCGTCCCGGCCGCTGTCGTACAGGGGCGCAATCAGGCTGAGGGCCAGCTCCAGGTAGTTTTTGATCTCGGCCTTCTTGGCGGCCATGATGCTGCTTTCCACCAGCCGGGCCTGCTCCTCTTCCAGCTTGCGGCTCTGGGCGAACACCAGCACGCAGATGAAGAGCACCGACACGATGAGCGGCATGACGCTGAGGGTGACGATCTTGTGTTTGAGTTGCATGGTCATTCACTTCACAACGTGGCTGACGCCGCGCGAATCATCGTAGGGTGGAAGTCGCTTGTCACTCCCACCGCTGGTGCCCGGATCGACGCCCATGGTGGATCGATGAAGCGTGATCCACCTGTGGGGGCGAATTCATTCGCGATTCGCCGATCTCACACCTGCGCCGCTTCGAACCCCGCGCGGATCCTCTCTTCCGGCAGCTGGTCGCCGATGAACACCATCACGCTCTCGCGCGCCTCGCCTTCCTGCCACTCGCTGTCCCAGTCGAAGCCATACAGCCGCAGCACGCCCTGGAACACCAGGCGACGCGCTTCGCCGTCGACGCAGAGCACGCCCTTGTAGCGCAGCAGGGAATTGCCGTGCTCCTCCAGCAGCCCTTCCATGAAGCTGCTGAGCTTGTCCATGTCCAGCGGGCGTTCGCTCTTCAGCACCAGGGTGCCGATGCGATCCGGCGTGGCGGCCGGTTTGAGCGGACGCAGGGTCAGCGCGGGGCCGACGTCGGCATTGAGGTTGAAGCCGCGCACGTCCAGTAACTCGGCCAGGTCGATGCGGCCGTGGTCCACCACACGGATCGGCGCGCGGCGGTTGATGCGCGAGAGGCGCTGGCAGAGGGCATCGAAGTGCGCCTCGTCCACCAGGTCGCGCTTGCTCACCAGGATGCGGTCGGCGAAGCCCACCTGGGCCTGGGCCATGGTTTCCTGCAGGTGACGCTCGGCGTTCACCGCGTCCACCAGGGTGATGATGCCGTCCAGCACGTAGCGCTCGCAGAGCTCTTCTTCGGCGAAGAAGGTCTGCGCCACCGGCGCCGGATCGGCCAGGCCAGTGCACTCGATCACCAGGCGGTCGAAGGCCAGCTCGCCGGCGTCCAGGCGCTCCAGCAACAGGAACAGCGCCTTCTCCAGCTCCACGTGTATGGAGCAGCAGACACAGCCGTTAGCCAGGGTCATCACCTGCACGGCTTCATCGCCCAGCAACTGGCCGTCGATGGGAGTTTCGCTGAATTCGTTCTCGATCACCGCGATCTTCAGACCGTGTTCGGCCTTGAGGATGTGCTTGAGCAGGGTGGTCTTGCCGGCACCGAGAAAGCCGCTGAGCACGGTGACGGGAATGGGGAGATGGGCAGACATCGGGGCAATCCTCGAGATCAGGTTTTAACCCTAAAACATGGGCTCCGTGGGATGACCGGAAACAAGAGCGCCACGACTAGGCGTGGCGCTCAGGTTACCGCATCAGGGGTTCAACAGCAGCGTACGGGCCGTCCCTTGCCGCCGCCATAGCGCGCTTCCTGGCGCTCGCGGAAGAATTCCTCGTAACTCATCACCGGCTTGTCCGGGTGCTTGTTCTGCATGTGCTCGACGTAGTTGTCGTAGTCGGGCATGCCCACGAGCATGCGCGCTGCCTGCCCAAGGTACTTACCCATGCGGCTGAGGTCATTGAACATGCTCGTGGTCTCCTCAAGCGTCCGGAACCGGCTGGAACGGCGATTCCTTGTCGGTGCGCTCGGACTTCATCCAGGCGCTGCGGCCGACCTTGATGGCGTAGAACAGGATGCTCAGCACCACGAAGAGGAACAGCACGGTCAGGGTCGAGTTGGTGTAGGCGTTGAAGATCACGTGCTGCATCTGGCCCATGTCCTTGGCCGGCGCCAGGATCTGGCCAGCGGCGGCGGCGTCGCTGTATTTCTTGGCCAGGGCCAGGAAGCCGACCGCCGGGTTCGGGTCGAGCAGCTTGATCAGGCCTGCGGTGGTGGTGCAGATCAGCAGCCACACAGCCGGCACCAGGGTGACCCACACATAGCGCTGGCGCTTCATCTTGATCAGCACCACACAGCCCAGCATCAGGGCGATACCCGCCAGCATCTGGTTGGAGATGCCGAACAGCGGCCACAGGGTGTTGATGCCACCCAGCGGATCGACCACGCCCTGGTACAGCAACCAGCCCCAGAGGGCCACGCAACCGGCGGTGGCGATGACGTTGGCAGCCCAGGACTCGGTCTTCTTCAGCGCCGGGACGAAGTTGCCCAAGAGGTCCTGCAGCATGAAGCGACCGGCACGGGTACCGGCGTCCACCGCGGTGAGGATGAACAGCGCCTCGAAGAGGATCGCGAAGTGGTACCAGAAGGCCATGGTGTTCTCGCCCGGCAGCACCTGGTGGAGGATCTGCGCGATGCCTACGGCGAGGGTCGGCGCACCACCGGCACGGGCCAGGATGCTGTGCTCACCGATATCGGTGGCGGTCTGTTGCAGCACTTCCGGGGTGATGGCGAAGCCCCAGCTGCTGACGGTGGCAGCCACGGCGTTCACGTCGGTGCCCACCAGTGCGGCCGGGCTGTTCATGGCGAAGTACACGCCCGGCTCGATCACCGAGGCGGCGACCATGGCCATGATGGCGACGAAGGATTCCATCAGCATGCCGCCGTAGCCGATGTAGCGGGCATGGGTTTCGTTGGCCAGCAGTTTCGGCGTGGTGCCGGAGCTGATCAGCGCGTGGAAGCCGGAGACCGCGCCACAGGCGATGGTGATGAACAGGAACGGGAACAGGGTGCCCTTCCACACCGGGCCAGTGCCGTCGACGAACTGGGTCAGCGCCGGCATTTTCAGCTCGGGGGCGATGATCAGAATGCCGATGGCCAGGCCAACGATGGTGCCGATCTTGAGGAAGGTCGACAGGTAGTCACGCGGGGCGAGGATCAGCCACACCGGCAGCACGGCAGCGACGAAGCCATAGCCGATCAGCATCCAGGTGATCTGCACGCCGGTGAAGGTGAAGGCCGGGCCCCAGACGGGGTCGGCCGCCACGATGCCGCCGAGCCAGATGGAGGCCAGCAGCAGGATCACGCCGATAAGGGAAATCTCACCGATGCGGCCCGGGCGGATGTAGCGCATGTACACGCCCATGAACACCGCAATCGGGATGGTCGCCATCACGGTGAACATGCCCCACGGGCTTTCGGCCAGGGCTTTCACCACGATCAGCGCCAGCACCGCAAGGATGATGATCATGATCAGGAAGCAGCCGAACAGGGCGATGGTGCCCGGAATCCGGCCCATCTCTTCACGGACCATGTCGCCCAGCGAGCGGCCGTTACGACGGGTGGAGAGGAACAGCACCATGAAGTCCTGCACCGCACCGGCCAGTACCACGCCGGCGATCAGCCAGAGCGTGCCGGGCAGGTAGCCCATCTGCGCAGCGAGTACCGGGCCCACGAGCGGGCCGGCGCCGGCGATGGCTGCGAAGTGGTGACCGAAGAGGATGTGCTTGTTGGTCGGAACGTAGTCCAGACCGTCGTTGTTCAACACCGCAGGCGTTGCACGGGAGGGGTCCAGCTGCATCACCTTGTTGGCGATGAACAGGCTGTAGTAACGGTAGGCAATCAGATAGATCGCGGTTGCAGCAGTAACGATCCAGAGGGCGTTGATCGCTTCGCCCCGACGCAGTGCCACGGTGCCCAGCGCAAATGCGCCCAGCAGGGCAACGGCGAACCAGGCAATTCGGGAAGCCAGTTGGGTCATGGAATGGTCTCCTGCCGCTGGGGGTCACCTGCGGCGGCTTTTGTTGTTGTTTATGCCCGGATAGGGGCAGCCGACACTATCGGCGCACAGCGACTACGGAGAAATTCGCACAACTACGAAGCATGACTACGTAGTACTACGTAGCCAGCATGCCCCGTCCCGGGGCACAGCACATTCCTGCAGGGGCGATTTCAATCGCCAAGCGGACCGCAGGTTCGCTTCGCTGATGGGTATCGCCCCGCTCCACCGCATCCTACGGAACCGTTCGATGCAGCGATGCCGGTGTGGGAGCGATTTCAATCGCGAGAGGATTTTCCCCCGCTGAATGAAATTCAACGGCTCAGCAGCAGCCTGCCGCCCATACCCAGCAGGAACACTCCCATCAGGATTTCGAACACCGCCTTGAAGCGCATGAAGCCGTCGCGCACGGCGGGGCTGGAGAAGAGCACCGCCATCCCGCAATACCAGAGGCAGGAGATGCTGGCGCCGATGCTGACGATCGCCGCGTAGAACCAGGCAGGCGCATGGGCCGGGACCATCACGGCGAAGATGCTGCCATAGAAGGCCAGCGCCTTGGGGTTGGTCATGCTCACCAGGTAGCCCTTGCGGGCTGCGGCGAAGACGCCGGATTCGAGCGTGTCGGGCGCGGCGGCCAACGGTTTGCGGGCGCCGAGGATCATCCGCGCGCCGATCCAGATGAGGTACAGGGCGCCGGCCAGCTTGATGCCGAGATAGAGCCATTCCACCTGCGTGACGATCAGGCCCAGCCCTGCCACAGCCAGCAGCGCCCAGGTGGCGGACGCGGCGGCCAGGCCCAGTCCGGTGGCCACGCCGGCACGACGGGAACGCAGGGTCGCGGTGGAGGTGACGATGGCGAAGTTGGGGCCCGGGCTGACGACGCTCAGCATCAGGACACCGGAAATGGCCAGCAATGCACCGAGATAATCCACGGCACCCTCCTGTCGTATGGGTCGGGGGAAGATGCCGGCGAGTATATCCGGGAGCCAGGCCAGCCGGGATGGCCGGTGACCAGGATTCAGACGGCGGTGACGGATTGGCGAAATCGGCGCCCCTCCCTCCGGAGAGAGAGGGAGCCATTAGTGGAAAGAGAAAGACCAGGACTTCAAGGCATGGCCGGAGGTTCGGCTGGCGGATTATCCGCTGGCGGCGGGTTGTCGACTGGCGGTGGGTTATCAATCGGAGGTACTTCGTCCGGCTGGACGTTCCTGGCCCGCGGTATGCCCGCTGCGAACCAGCTCTGATTGGCCGCATTGCGAATCAGCAGCACGGGGCTGTCGCATGGGGTTGGTGGTGCGGGGGTGAATGCGTCACGGATCACGAAGTCACCTTCGTCGGTCAGCGGCACGCCGGCCAGATTGGTGCTGTGCTCCGTGAACGGCTCCACTGCGCCACAGAACAGCGTGGCGAACACCGACTGCCCAGTAGCCCTGCCGATGCTGTTGCCCCCACCCAGGACCAGGCCACGGCCAAGTGCCACAAGGTCACCGGTCGCGCTCACCTGCGCATTTAAATTGCGGATCACCCAGATCTGCCCGGCTGGCTGCACACCGCGCACCAGGTTTCGGTTGACCACCGTGGCGATAGCCTCCAAACCCTGCCCGCTGGAAACCGGAATCACGCCAATGCCGCCCCTGAAGCGCAGCACTGCGTTGACGGCAGCCGGGTCAGCGGCCAGCGGATCATCGGCAGCCAAGCCACTGGCCGCCGGGTCAGTGGCAGCCAGGACACTGGCCGCCAGCGCTGCGGCGAGCAGCAGGACAGGAATGGTGAGGGCTGTGGGTCTTTTCATGTCGATACCTCCTCGCAGGCGCCCACTGGGGTGTCCGGCGGGCCGCCGCAATACAAAAAGAGAGGGGTACTCCATGAACCCTTGTGGCAAGGGCAAGCTGGCCTCGTGACCTGTGGGACTCCGAAAATGAAAAAGTCGCTGCAGGGTCGCTGGCCGCGATGAGGTAGACCGGGCGAACCGCCTCTCTCTCCCGGTTGGTGAATGGGCCTTGCGCCGCGTCAGATAAACGCTGGGCCCCACCTTCCGTCAGAGCCGGCACGAACACGAACTACAGGATAGCGAGGGTGCAAAACTCTGGATGTATTGCACGGACCAGTATATGCCTGTGCCACCAGCCCCCCGGCCCGCCTGTCCCGTGATGGCGTCCTGGTACTACCCTTCGTCGGGAAAAACACCCTTTCCGCCCCGCCAATGGCTGCCGGCCAAAGGGGCCGGCAACCCTGCGGCCGTCAGAAACTGAAGTCCACCTTGGTCCAGAGTGTGCGCCCCGGCTCGTTGATGGCCACCGGATCGGCCGGGAAGCCGAAACCGGCGTCTCCCGCTCGGTTCAGGTGTTCCGCGTAGGCCTTGTCGAAAAGGTTGTCGACACCCGCACTGACCTTGAGCTCCGGGCTCAGGCGGTAGGCGGCATTGAGCGAAAACACGCCGAAGCCGGCGCTCTTGCCGAAATCCTGCCCCACCACGTTGCCCTTGCCTTCGGCCACGCGGTTCTGCGCCGCCACCACGCGCCACAGGCCGCCGGCGCTCCAATTGTCCTGCTCGTAGGTCAGGCCGAGGCGCGCTTCCAGCGGCGGCATCTGCGGCAGGGCCTCGTCGTCCGAGCTGTTCTTGCCCCAGGCGTAGGCCAGGGTGGCGTCGGTCTTCCAGTGGCGATCCAGGCGCCAGGCCGCACCCAACTCGCCGCCCATGATGCGGGCGTCGATGTTCTCCGCACGGGAGGTGGGGCCCATCATCCCCGGCGTATAGGTGAACAGGATGTAGTCGCGCACCTGGCCGACGTAGCCGGACGCCCAGGCTTCCAGGTCACCGCTCTGGTACTGCACGCCGAAGTCGAGTTGGGTGGTCTTCTCCGGCTTCACCCCGTCGAAGGCATTGGCCGAGCCGGCAGGGCCGCGTCCCGGCGAAAACAGCTCCCAGTAGTCGGGGAAGCGCTGCACGTGGCCCAGCCCGGCGTAGAGGGTGGTGGGTGAGTCGGCCAGGTCGTGCTCGAAGCGCACGAAACCGCTGGGCAAGGTGTCGGCACGGGTTTCGCCGAAGGTGGGATTGATCCGGCCCATCATGCCGCTGGTGGCGCGGAAATCCTCGGCGGAGGCGCGATCCAGGCGGCCGCCGGCCACCAGGCGATTGCGCGGTGCGAAGTTCCAGGTGGCCTCGGAGTACAGGCCGTAATTATGGAACAGCGCGTCCTTGCTCCAGGGGAACTGGTCGGCGTCGGTAAAGCGGCGGCTCATCATGTCGAAACGCGAGCTGCGTTTGCGGTGTTCGCTGCGCATCAGGTCCATGCCGGCCACCCATTCCACCTCGGTCCACCTGAAGGTGGCAGAGAAACGCCCGCCCGCCGTGCGGCGGTCGACGTTCGAAGCCATCGGCATGGGCATCGAACTGGTGGGATCGGGACTGCGCAGGCGGAAGTTGTCCATCACGTGGTCCGCGTAGTTGTAGTAAAGCTGCGCTTCCAGCTTGTCCAGCACGCCGCCGAGGTTGCTGCGCTCGAAACGCAGGCCGAGGCTTTCGCGCAAGAACTGGCTGCCGTCCATGCCGCGCCCGGCGTAGCGCGCCTCTCCGTCACCCTTGCCGGCGGTGAGCTCCACCAGGGAGTCCTCATCCGGCGTCCAGCCCAGGGCCACATCACCGTTCCACTTGTTCCAGCGCGACGGCACGGTATCGCCGTTGCCATCTTCGTAGTCGTCCGCCTGGGCCTGATTGCCCACCACGCGCAGGTAACCGAGTTCACTGCCCAGGGCGCCGTCCAGCACCTTGTCGAAGCGGCCGTTGGAACCGGCCAGCACGCTGCCGCGCAGGCGGCTGCCGAGTTCGCCGAAGCGCTCCGGCTCACGGTCGAAGCGCACGGTGCCGGCAGATGCGCCTGGGCCCCAGAGCACTGTCTGCGGTCCCTTGATCACGGTGAGCCGGTCGAAGGTTTCCGGGGAGATATAGGCGCTCGGCGCGTCCATGCGGCCAGGGCAGGCGCCGATCATCAGGCCGCCGTTGGTAAGCAGGTTGAGCCGCGAGCCGAACATGCCGCGCAGCACCGGATCGCCATTGGTGCCACCGTTGCGGATGACGGAGAAGCCGGAAATGGTCTTCAGGTAGTCGGCCGCATCGCTGGCGGGAACCGGCTGTCGCGGGTCTCTCGGGTCCGTCACCACGGTCAGGGGCGAACTCTGCTGCACGGCGGTAACGACCGTGGGCTCGACTTCTTCCGGCAGTCGTTCTTCGGTCACGCCAATTCCGGACAGGGAGAGACCGAGGAACAGGGCGAAACCCTGCTGCCAGCGCAGGCGGGCAGTGGCCGGGGTAAAAGGACGGGTGCAGTGGCGCGCAGCAGCGCGGCGTTGTTGGTTGGGCTGTTTCATGAGTCTTCCAGAATCGATGGTCAGGCTGCCCCTCCGGGGCAGTGCGTCGGCGAATCAGGAAGCACGAGGCGGCGCGCGCGGCCGGGCGCCAGGGAACAGCGGCGCCTGCGCCGGCAGACCGATGAGCCGGGGCCGCCCCGGCGCACCCTCGATGGGCACCACCAGGTCGGCAGTCGGCAGGGTGTTGCCCAGGGCCGGGCTCGCCGCCAGCAGGTTGCAATAGCCGCAGGCATCCAGGGGTGATGCCGGCCCATGGTGGGATGGCATCGGAGACGGCTTTTCGTCGTGGTCGCAGGCCAGCGCCGTGAGCCAGCCGGGCAACTCCGCTTGCGCCACGCGGACCTGGGACGCCAGGGCACCGAAGTAGATCGCCAGCATTGCGAACAGCCCCAGCCACAGGCCCACCCGCATCCGCACGGGCAAGGCCGTGGAATGGGCGTGGCGATGGCGGATGCGTGGAGCAGCCAGGGGCATCGGCGAATCCGGTTGCGTGGACGAGCGGGCAACAGCGGCACCCCGAAAAAGGGATGCCGGCAGCAGGGTTCAGACGGAAGAATCCGGGTCTGGAGCGCTGTCAGGCGAGCGGGGAGGCACGAGGATTGGCCGAAGGCCAGGCATGGCGCGGCGGATGTTGGTCACCCCCGGCTCGAGAAAGCAAAGGCGCCCTGCCCGCCCCAAGCAGCCACGACAACAGCACCATGGCAATGGCGCCGAGGATGACGCCAGTGCAGAGCGGGCACTTGAAGATGCCAGACCAGCCACTGACGACACTGCCGCCGAGGTCACCGTCCGGGGCCGAACCGCTGGCGGAATCTCCAGAGCAGAATTGCCCGCCGATGCCGCTCAGTTCCAGCCCCATCGCCTGGCCGTGGTGCAGGCCACAGGCGAACAGATTGAACAGGACGCAGGCATAGAGCATCCAGGCAATCAGTGAGCGGTCTTGGCGGGCGAATTTCATGGGCGGCGACTCTAGCACCGGCGTTCCAGGGCCGGAAGCGGCAATGCCGTGTGGTGGATTGCCGCATGGAGACCCGTACGATTCGCTGCCCCTCCCCCTGCTCCGCCAGGAACCAGGCTGGGAACATTACCGAAAGGCCGGACGGTGTCCGGCTATCAAAAGGTGTCGATGGGAATCTTCAGGTAGCGGATACCGTTGGCCTCGGCCGGCGGCAGTTGGCCGGCGCGCATGTTCACCTGCACCGCCGGCAGGATCAGGGCGGGCATGTTCAGGGTGGCGTCCCGCGCGGTGCGCATGGCGACGAAGGTCTCTTCATCGATCCCCTCGCGAGCGTGGACATTGTTCGCGCGCTGCTCAGCCACCGTAGTCTCGAAGCAGAAGTCATCGCGCCCAGGCGCCTTGTAGTCGTGGCAGAGGAACAGGCGGGTTTCGCCCGGCATCCCGAACAGGCGCCGGATGGAACGGTACAGGGCACGGGCGTCACCACCGGGGAAATCGCAGCGAGCGGTGCCGTAGTCGGGCATGAACAGGGTGTCGCCTATAAAGGCGGCATCCCCAACCAGGTAGGTCATGCACGCCGGCGTGTGGCCCGGCGTATGGATGGCGAACAACTCCAGGTTACCGATGGCCAGGCGATCGCCGTCCTGCAGCAGGATGTCGAACTGGCGGCCGTCGATGGGGAATTCCTCTCCGGCATTGAACAGCGCACCGAAGCGCTGCTGCACCTGGGTGATATGTCCGCCGATGGCCAGCGCTCCGCCCAGTTCGTGCTTGAGCCAGGCGGCAGCGGACAGGTGATCGGCGTGCACATGGGTTTCCAGCAGCCAGTCCACCGTCAGCCCCTGCTCGCGCACGTAGGCGGCAATCCGCTCGGCCCCCGCATGGGAGATGCGCCCGCTGGCGGCGCAGTAATCCAGCACCGGGTCGACGACGGCGCAGCGGCCGCTGGCCGGGTCGCTGACCACATAGCTGTAGGAACAGGTGGCTGGGTCGAAGAAGGCCTGCACCCGTGGACTCATGGAGGTCGTTCCCTGCAATTGGATTCGACCTGAAGTATGGACCGCGATTGATGGTGGGGCAGCTGCGCTGCCCTTGGCGATTGAAATCGCCCCTACTGGGTTTGCATGCGCCCTGGGATTGAGGCCTGCCATTGGGAATCGCACCCGGTCAGGCTAACGCCTCGACACCCGCCATGAACTGCTCCGCCGGCACCGGCTTGCCGAACAGGAAGCCCTGCAGCGAGTCGCAACCCAGCCCCGTGAGGAAGGCCTGCTGGGATTCGGTCTCCACCCCTTCGGCGACAATCCGCAGGTCCAGCGCCTGGCCGAGGGCGACGATGGCGGAAATGATGGCCGCGTCATCGCTGTCGCGCTCCAGGTCACGAACGAAGCCACGGTCGATCTTCAGTTCGTTGGCCGGCAGGCGCTTGAGGTACAGCAGGCTGGAGTAGCCGGTGCCGAAGTCATCGATGGACAGGTCGACCCCCATCTCGGCCAGCTTGCGAAGGATCGCCAGGCTGGCGTCAGCGTCCTGCATGGCTGTGGTTTCAGTGATTTCCAGGGTCAGGCAGTTGGCCGGCAGCACGTGGTGCTCCAGGGCGTTGCGCACGCTATCGATCAGTCCGGCGTGGCAGAACTGAAGGGCCGAGAGGTTCACCGCCACCCGCCAGTCATGACGGCCTTCGGCGTACCACCGGCTCATCTGCCGGCAGGCTTCGTTCAGCACCCAGTTGCCGATTGGGATGATCAGGCCGGTCTTCTCTGCCAGCGCAATGAACTGGTCAGGCATCAGCAGGCCACGGCGCGGGTGCTGCCAGCGCAGCAACGCCTCGGCGCCGATTACCCGCTTGGCGTCAGCGGCGGCGAACTTGGGCTGGTAATGCAGCTCCAGCTCCCCGGCGTCCAGCGCCTGGCGCAGGTCATGGAGCAACTGCAGTTGATTGCGCGCGTTGGTGTTCATCGACTGTTCGAAGAAGCTGTAGCCATTCTTGCCCGCACCCTTGGCGTGGTACATGGCAGCGTCGGCATTCATCAGCAGCTCTTCACGGGTAGCGCCATCGCCGGGGTACAGGGCAATGCCGACACTGGTAGAAACCCGCAGCTCCTGACCGCCCACCATGAAGGCATTGCCCACCAGGGCGACCAACTGGCTGGCAAGGGTCACGGCATCGTCGGGCTCGCCAAGGTTGGCCAGCAGGACGAACTCGTCGCCACCGATGCGCGCCAAGGTGTCTTCGGTGCGCAGATGGCTGCTCAGCCGCTGGGCCACCGCCCGCAGCAGCAGGTCGCCCACATGGTGGCCGAAGGCGTCGTTCACCGGCTTGAAGCCGTCCAGGTCCATGAACAGCAGGCCGAAGCAGCCGCCGTTGCGGTCCACCCTGTGGATCGCCTGGTCGATGCGGTCTTCCAGCAAGGTGCGGTTGGGCAGCTTGGTGAGGTTGTCGTGCAGGGCCAGGTGAGTCAGCTCCTGGTTGGCCCGCTCCAGCGAGGTGGCGAGCTGGGCGGTACGCGCTTCCAGGCGGGCATCCAGCACAGAAGTGAGCAGCGCGATGGCAAGGATCGCCAGGGTGACCGCGATCACCAGACTGGCCAGCCAGCGGCTGTCGAGCCCGGCTATCGCGGCGCCGCAGACACTGCCCAGTGGGAAATTGGCCGCTGCCATGCCGGTGTAATGCATGCCGACGATGGCCACACCCATCACCAGGGCCGCGCCGATCCGTGCCAGGCGCACATAGGGGGTGTCCTGGCGCAGGCGGAAGGCAATCCACAGCGCCGCGCCGGAGGCTGCCACCGCAATAGCCAGGGAGAGTGAGAACAGGCCGGGGTCATAGTCGATGCCAGGCAGCATGCGCATGGCGTGCATGCCCATGTAGTGCATGGAGCTGATGCCGGCGCCCATGGTCAGTGCGCCGCAGAGGAGCTGTAACCAGGGCTGCTCGGGCTGGCCCACCAGCCAAAGGGCGAAGCCGGATACCAGCACCGCGATCAGCAGCGAAAGCAAGGTCAGCGGCAGGTCGTAGCCCAACGGAATGGGCAGGCTGAAGGCGAGCATGCCGATGAAGTGCATGGACCAGATGCCGATGCCCATCGCAACGGCACCGCCGCCGATCCAAAGCACCGCGCCACGTCCCTGGCTGCTGGTCACCCGCCCGGCCAGGTCCAGCGCCGTATAGGACGCGAGGATGGCCACCAGCAGGGAAATGAGAACAAGGGAATAGTCGTAGCTGCCCGTGAGCATGAAAAACCTATCAAGCGGAAAGCCAACCCGGAACGGGCGGCTGAAAACGGGTCGCATTCTAAACAAAGTCAACCGGGGCGGTGACACCGTATGGCAGATTGCCGGTATATGACAGGACGAGCACCGCTGTGCCCGCTTTACCTGTGGGGGCGATTTCAATGCAGATCCGAAGGCCGAACCTGCGGCCCGGTCAGCGAATGAATTCGCCCCCACAAGTATCCACCGGCAATACCGTGACCTGTGGGAGCGATTTCAATGACACACCCTGTGGGGGCGATTTCAATCGCCATGGGCAGCGCAGCTGCCCCACATCGAGCGGTCAGTCACACGGCTGCTCCATGCCACGCAAGGGAATGGGCGCCGACATGACGATGGACGTCCGCGTCTCGCCAAAGTGGTTGATGCTGCCGACGAAGCGTTCCAAGTGGCGGATGTCGCGGGTCACCACCCGCAGGATGAAGGAGTCCTGCCCGGTGACATGCAGGCACTCCAGCACCTCGGGCATTTGCTGCAATTGGGCGATCAGCCGCGCCTTTTCCGGCTGCGGGGTGGTCATGCCGATCAACGCCATCACCCCGTACCCGGCTTTCTCCGGCGAGACGGTGGCGCAATAGGCCTCGATCACCCCGGCCTCCTCCAGGCGCTTGAGCCGTTCGGAGGTGGCCGGCAAGGACAGCGCCACTCGCGAGGCGAGGTCGGTCAGGGAAATTCGCCCTTCCCGCTGCACCACTTGCAGGATTTTCCAGGACTTGGCATCCAGCTCCATATTTCTCAGGCCTCCTGGGCCAACTTCGTAAATTCTTCAGGCGATCACCCAAAACTTCCGTAATCCCTGCATTCAGCATCGATGCAGTGCAGCGCAAAATATTGCCCACGTCCACTGCCTCAGGAGCCTGATCATGGCGGCCCTGCTGTTTCTCAAATCCGTCCTGATCGGCCTCTCTATCGCGGCGCCGGTCGGCCCCATCGGCCTGCTGTGCATCCAGCGAACCCTGGGCCATGGCGCGCGCATCGGCTTCATCAGCGGCCTGGGCGCCGCGGCGGCGGATGCCTGTTACGGGGCGCTGGGAGCCTTCGGCATCGGAGCCATCACCCGCGCCTTCGTGGCGCTGGCCACCCCGCTCGCCATAGTCGGCGCCCTGTTCCTGGCCTGGCTGGGCCTGAAAATGCTGCACGCCACCCCGCCCGAGCGCGCGGCCAGTGCCAGCGACCCGGTGCATGCGCTGCCGGCATTCGTCTCGGTGTTCCTGCTGACCCTGAGCAACCCGCTGACCATCCTGTCCTTCATCGCCATCTTCGCCACCCTGTCCGGCGGCGAAGCCCTGGGCGGAGTGGACGGCCTGGTGATGGTGCTGGGGGTGTTTTGCGGCTCAGCCCTCTGGTGGCTGGCACTGAGCCTGGGCGTGTCCACCGTTCGCCATCGTCTGGGCGTGCGCGCCATGCAGTGGATCGAGCGTACTGCGGGCGTCTTCCTGCTGGGCTTCGCGGCCTGGCAGCTCGTGCGGGTGGTGGCTAGCTGATTCTTGTGGGAGCGAACGCCCATGGCAGGCCTTCGGCCTGCTAAGCGACTGAAGTCGCCCCCACAGAAGAGCGCCTGCAGATTTCAATCGCTATGGGCAGCACAGCTGCCCCTTGAACATCAGCAGGCCGGACCTGCGGCCCGGTTGGCGAATGAATTCGCCCCTACAACGGATTCGTAGCCCCTGAGAACTGGGTAGCCCGGTGCCACTGCTCGTTACGCCCGGTAATCCCCACACGCCCCAAAACGCGCTCTCTCAACCAGTTAACCGATCTATATCGGCCTTTCCTTTTATATGGCGCGGCATTTGCTTTCATTTTTGCGACCTAAACAGATAGATATCGATTTAGGCCCCACTAAGCCCACCCAAAGGTTGCCGCAATTGATCAAGCACAGACTCCCCCGCCTCCTGGGCGCCGCTTTGTGCGGCCTGCTCGCCACCCAGGCCCTGGCAGAAGAGCGCACCCTGCGCGTCTACAACTGGTTCGACTACATCACCCCGCAGACGCTGGACAACTTCAAGACGGAGAACGGCGCCAAGCTGATCTACGACATCTTCGACACCAACGAAGCGCTGGAAGCCAAGCTGCTCACCGGCAACTCCGGCTATGACGTGGTGGTGCCGTCCAACGTCTTCCTCGCCAAGCAGATCCAGGCCGACGTGTTCCAGCCGCTCGACCGCAGCAAGCTGCCGAACTGGAATCACCTCGACCCGCAGCTGATGAAGCTGATCGAGGCCAACGATCCGGGCAACCGCTTCGCCGTGCCCTACATGTACGGAACGGTCCTGATCGGCTTCAACCCGGCCAAGGTCAAGGCGGCCCTGGGCGAGAACGCCCCGGTGGACAGCTGGGACCTGATCTTCAAGGAGGAGAACATCGCCAAGCTCAAGCAATGCGGCGTGGCGCTGCTGGACTCACCGTCGGAAATCCTGCCCATTGCGCTGCATTACCTGGGCCTGCCACCTAACAGCAACCAGCCCAAGGACTACGACAAGGCCGCTGAGCTGCTGCAGAAAATCCGTCCCAACATCGCCTACTTCCATTCCTCCAAGTACATGGCCGACATCGCCAACGGAGACATCTGCGTAGCCGTCGGCTACTCGGGCAGCTTCTCCCAGGCGGCCAACCGTGCCAAGGAAGCGGGCAATGGCGTGGTGGTGGACATGCGCCTGCCCAAGGAAGGTGCACCGGTGTGGTTCGACATGCTGGCCATCCCCAAGGGCGCGAAGAACCCTGAGGACGCCCATGCTTTCATCAACTACCTGCTGCAGCCCCAGGTGATCGCCCCGGTCAGTGACTTCGTCGGCTACCCGAACCCGAACAAGGACGCCACCGCCCTGGTCACCCCGGAAATCCGCAACAACCCCAATCTTTATCCCACTGCCGAGGCCCAGGCCACCCTCTTCACCCTGCTGCCGCTGGAACGCAATGCCGAACGCGCCCGCACCCGTGCCTGGACGAAGCTGAAGTCGGGGACCTGACGGCCCGGCAGGGTTTCCCCCCGCAACACCGAAACCTGTGGGAGCGATTTCAATCGCGAATGAATTCGCTCCCACAAGAGAGAACCCCAAGCCACATACCCTGTAGGGGCGATTTCAATCGCCAAGGGCAGCGCAGCTGCCCCCGCTCCCCCAGCCGACCAGCCCCTCCCCCATCACATCCCGCACCCGGTCTATGCTTTCTGGCGCGTTCTCCAAAGCGTTGGCAGCCTGCCGAAAGAAGTGGCACAGGCACACAAGGAGTTGGCACGGACAACAAGCTCCCCGCCGACCGCCAGCGGCAGACTAGGACTGCAGATTTCTGCCCTGCACCCGCAACAAAGTCCAATAATTCAGGGAGCCGCCCCAATGCGAATAACCAGGATCCTCGCCCAATCAACGCTGGCCCTGGGCGTCTCGCTCATCGGCCTCGGCAACGCCAGTGCCGAGCTGCCGGCCGATATAGGCATCGGCCAGACCACCTTGCCCTTCCCGCCGGAACCGCACCGCGCGTACATCGTCGACGTTGAGTTCGAGAGCTTCGTCGCCGGTCGCGTGACGGTGGTCGACCCCGAGAAGAAGAAAATGCTCGGCATGGTGCCCACCGGCTTCGCCGCGCCCTCTACCCTGAGCCGCGACGGCAAGACGCTGTTCACCGCCGACCTGTTCTACTCCCGTGGAACCCGTGGCACCCGCACCGACGTGCTGACCGCGTGGGACACCAGCACCCTGTCCCCCTCCTATGAGGTGCTGATCCCCACCAAGCGCGCCGAGGCGCTGACCCAGCGTTACTCCCTGGGCACCAGCACCGATGACCGCTTCGTCTACGTCTACAACTTCACCCCGTCCACTTCGGTGACCGTGGTCGACATCAAGGCAAAGGCGGTGGCCGGCGAAATCGCCATCCCCGGTTGCGTGCTGAACTACCCGGTGGGCAAGCGTTCCTTCGCCTCCCTGTGTGGCGACGGCAGCGTGCAGCTGGTGACGCTGAACGACGCAGGCAAGGAAGTCTCCCGCACCCACACCGCTTTCTTCGACCCCAACGCCGAAAAGCTGGTGGAGCGCGCCTACAACGTGGGTGACATCTACTACTTCGTCACCACCACCGGCACCGTGCGCGGCGTGGACTTCTCCGGCAAGCAGCCGAAGGTCCTCGAATCCTGGGAGCTGGTGACCGACACCGCCGAGAAGAAAGCTGGCTGGGCACCTGGCGGCTGGCAGCTGATCACCGTGGCGCCCAAGCTGAACCGTCTGTATGTGCTGATGCATGACGCCCATGAGGCGATGAAGTGGGAAGACCCGAGCCCGATCGTCTGGGTCTACGACCTCAAGACGCACAAGCGCATCGGTACCCTGGAAGCACCGAACCCGATCTGGAGCCTGCAAGCCACCAGCGACGAGAACCCCCTGCTGCTGGGCACCAACATCGCCGGCGGCCTGGAAGTATTCGACCTGAAGAGCGGCAAGCACACCGGCACCATGGAACGCATCCAGAAGACCGCAACCCAGGTCCTGAGCCACTGACGAGGTGCAGCCATGCAGCTTGATCCCATATTCATCATCGCCGCCGCCCTCGCGGTTGCGGTGATCCTGGCCAGCGCGGCGACCCACAAGCTGCGTGCGCCGGCGCGCTTCGCCAACCAGGTGGAGGATTACCAGTTGCTGCCACGCGGCCTGGTGCGCCCGGTGTCGCGTCTCGTGCCCTTCATCGAAGTGGCCGTGGCCTTCGCCCTGCTGGTGCCCGCCAGCCGTCACGCAGCAGCACTGGCCGCCGCCGCGCTGCTGGCCGGTTACGCCGGGGCCATCGCCATCAACCTGTGGCGTGGCCGCCGTGACATCGACTGCGGCTGCGCAGGCCCTGAACAGGCCCAGCCGATCCGCCCGGTGCTGCTGGCCCGCAACGCCGTACTGGTGAGCCTGGCGCTGGTCGCCAGCATCGCCCCCCACAGCCGCGAGCTGGGCGCGTTCGACATCTTCGTCGTGATCGCCTCCAGCGCCGCGACCCTGCTCCTGTATGCCGCTGCGGATGGCCTGATGGCCAACGCTCCCCGTCTGCTCAAACTCATTGGAAGGTGAAATATGGAAGCCCTTATCGTTTCCAACGTCCTGCTCTGGTGCCTCTTGATCGCTCTGGCCTTCGCCGTCATGGGCCTGGTGCGTCAGATTGGCGTACTCCACGGCCGCCTGGCCCCGGCCGGCGCGCTGATGGTCGACAAAGGCGTGTCCGTCAACGAACCCGCCCCGAAAGTCACCGCTGCCGACCGTAACGGCCGTCCGGTGAACTTCGGCTACGCCGGCGAGAAAGCCCAACTGCTGTTCTTCCTCTCGCCTACCTGCCCGATCTGCAAATCCCTGCTGCCGGCCATCAAGTCCATCGCCAAGGACCAGGCCGACCGACTCGACGTGATCTACGTCAGCGACGGCGACATGGACGCCCAGCAGGCTCTGATCACCGAGCACAAGCTGGAAGACGCCACCTACGTGGTCGGCCCGGAAGTGGGCATGACCTACCAGATCGGCAAGCTCCCCTACGCAGCGCTGATCGACAACGCCGGTGTGCTGCGCTCCAAGGGCCTGGTGAACTCCCGCGAGCACCTGGACAGCCTGTTCGAGGCCGAGCACCTGGGCAGCGCGACCCTGCAGCAGTACCTGCACAACCACTCGCATTCCCACGGCGCACATAACCACTAACAAGGAAGGGAGCACCCAATGAAACTGCTAGACCGTCTGTTCGAACGCTCCACGCGCCACGTCGCCGACACCACCTCGCGGCGCAAACTCCTTGGCCGCATCGGCTCCCTGATGGTGGCCGGCGCCGCCCTGCCGGTGCTGCTGCCCATCGACCGCACCGGCAAGGCCCTGGCCGCCGACAAGCCGATGGCCGGCGACCCGGGTGATCCCAACAGCTGCGACTACTGGCGTTACTGCTCCGTCGACGGTTTCCTGTGCAGCTGCTGCGGCGGCTCGGTGACCTCCTGCCCGCCCGGCACCGAGGCCTCCCAGGTGACCTGGATCGGCACCTGCCGCAACCCGGCCGACAACAAGGACTACATCATTTCCTACAACGACTGCTGCGGTAAGCACAGCTGCGCCCAGTGCGCCTGTACCCGCAACGACAGCGAGGAACCGGCGTACCGTCCGTTCAACAACAACGACGTCAACTGGTGCCTGGCGGCCAAGTCGCACATTTACCACTGCACCGTTTCCATCATCCGCGGCGTCGCGATCTGACCCGCCGGAGGGCTGCCATGCGTTACCTGTTGATTGCCGGACTGATGTGCGCAATGGCGGCCCCGCTGGCCATGGCGCGCGCCATTCCGGACCCGAACCAGAAGCACGCCCCGGGTAACGAAGCGCCGCAAACGCCTATCTCCCAGGCCGGCTACAGCACCCCGGTGAACTACCAGCTGCAATGCGCTGGCTGCCACCTGGGCGACGGTACCGGCTCCAAGGCCAACGACACGCCAAAGATGAAAGGCTTCGTCGGCAACTTCCTCAAAGTGGAAGGCGGTCGTGAGTTCCTGGTGCGCGTGCCGGGCATGTCCCAGTCGGCGCTGAACAATGCCCAGCTGGCTGACCTGATCAACTGGATGATGCGCAAGGACGGCATTGCCGGCGGCAGCGTGCCGGACGACTACAAGCCCTACACCGAGGAAGAAGTCGCCAGGATCCGCAGCGTCACCCTGCTCAACCTGCCGGACACCCGCGCAGGCCTGATCAGGCAGATGCGCGAAAAAGGCATCGCCATCGACGATGGCATGGACAACGCCTACTGAGTTTTAAGCTGGACGGCTTGTGGCCCGCCTTTATGGCGGGCTTTTTTTGGCGTACGGGAAAGGGCTGCGCCTCGGCTGACGCAGGCCCGGGTCCGAAGCTTCGATTAATCCTTCGACCGGATGGCTCAACTGCCGGGCTTACTGACCAAGAACTCCGAAAGATGATTCAGGACTGCTGCTTCCACAGTCCCCTGATCATCGCCCTCGCTGAATACAGCACAGCTTGCAAAGTTGCCCGCGTGAGCACAGCGATAGACCGCGACTGTGCTGCCCGGTCCGCTACCCGTGTGTCCGCAAAGTGTCAGACCGTCGCTCACTGCGCCAATCATCAGGCCAAGGCCATATCCAGGAGCGGTCCAGAGCCTGCCAGGCATTGGCCCCCCTAGGACGCGCGCCGTCTGCATCTCCTGAAGCAATGAATGAGGGAGCAGTTGCCCGCCCAACAACCGATCCAGCAGCAAGGCCGCGTCCGAAAGCGTGCCAAGCAGCAAGCCGTGATAGACCCAGCCCGGATCGTAACCGGACATTGCTCCCCGACAGACACTGCCCAGGTGGTCGCCTGACCTTGCGAACGATACATGCGGCACGGCAAGAGGCGCCAGGACACGTTCCTTCAACGCCTCCTGCAGCGAAAGGCCGGTCAGACGCTCAATAAGTTGCGCCACGAACAGGTACCCCACATTGGAATATCGCCATTGGGTTCCGGGTGCATAACGCAGTCTGGAGGTGTCAAGCCGACTCAACATTTCCTCAGCCGGCCAGGGCATATCACCGCGAGCAACGGCTGCATGGTATTCAGCCAGCTCGCCGTAGTCCGCCAACCCTGCCTGATGGCGCAGCAATTGCCGCAAGGAGAAAGCGCTTTCCGGAAGCGTTTCATCAAGCCCGATCAGGCCGTCACGCACCAATGACAAGGCGGCAGCCGACAACACGGTCTTGGTGAAACTCCACCAGGGCACCACTGCATCAGGCTGCGTGGGCGATAGCGGGTCGCCATTCGATGCGACGGAAAAAAGCATTGATAAATATCCTTATTCGGTAGGCAGCGAGAAATTACGCCGGATTTAGCTGCGATCGGGGGGCCATCCGGGCCGGCGTTTCGATAGGGAAGTGGCTTTGCCCCTGATTGCAGGGCTCAGAGCACGAGCAGCGAAAATGTCTGAAGGCCAGTTACCCGGGAGCTGCCATTTACAGTTGCTGTCCATCTGCCTGGGCGCACTTTCCGGCTTTGCGGTGCTTGCCGCGGTCGACTATCCGGCAATGGTGCGTGCCGCAGGCGTTATCAACCCGATGCGGCTGCGCCAAGCGCATCTGGACTGGGTCATCATGGGGACGGTAATGGCTGTCATCGCACTGGCCGACACAGGCGCTCGCCGCGTCGGCCGGGGAACGCACATGGCCCGGCGATCAGGCCGAGGACAGGTGTGCAAGCGATGCACTGTGAACCTCTGGGCGCGTGGACTAGACCTCAGTTACACCGCTTCCCGGGACTCGATCCCCCTTGCGCCCCAAACGCCCTCATGCCACTCGTTCACAATGCCTTCATTTCAGCAATGTCACGTGCCACCTGATCTGCAGAGTGGTCGAACATCGCCTGCTCCTGCGCATCCAGAGGCAACTCGATCACCCGCACAATCCCCTCATCCGCCAACACACAGGGGACACCCATGGCAATGTCTGTTCGCCCGTACTCGCCCTCGAGAATCGCGACCGTTGGCAAAATGCGGTTTCGCCCATTGGCGATGGCATCCACCATCTCTGCAATCGCCACGCCCGGTGCGTCGCAGGCGCTCCCCACCTTCTTCAGGCCCAGGATCTCGCCGCCACCCTTACGTGTGCGCTCCACAATCCGCTCTATCTGCTCACTGGACAGGAAGTGAGACAACGGCACCGAACCGACCGCACAGTAACGCATCAGCGGCACCATGCTATCGCCATGACCTCCCAGCACCAGCGCCGTGATATCCCGAGCGGAAAACCCTGTCTCCTCGGCGATGAAACACTTCATGCGCGCTGTATCCAGCACCCCCGCCTGCCCGAACACCTTGTCGCGTCCCAACCCACTGAGTGACCAGGCCCGATAGGTCAGCACGTCGACCGGGTTCGACACCACCAACACCGTCGCCGCCGGAGCATGAAGATTTATATCCCGCATGATGCCGTCGAGAATGGGCAGATTGATGCTCAATACATCCTGACGCGACTGACCAGGCTTGCGGGGCACACCCGCCGTAATCACTACCAGGTCGGAATCCTGCAGCAATTCGGCTTTGGACCCGCCGTAAACGCGGGTGTCAGAACCTGACTCAACTGCCGCCTGCCAGACGTCCAGCGCCTTGCCCTGTGCCAACTCACCCTGCACATCGATCATCACCAACTCACGACAGAACTCTTCCCGGGCGATGATCTGAGCCGCCGCCTCGCCCACAATGCCCACACCCACAATTGATAGCTTGTTCACCTCGCACCTCCGCGCGGCGCGCGCCACCAGCAACACGCCCACCCCTGCAGAGAAGTATTGCCCGCGACTGCAAAAAGGCCACCCGAAGGTGGCTGCAACCGTCGCTAATAGGCAGTCCTGGCCCCAGGACATCTGCCCTGCCGATTGCGGCCATTCGAGACCGGTAGCTTCCGGCCAAAAGCAGCCGCTGGGGAGACGTGCCGCCAATGCCTTTTATTGCCCTAAACGAACGCCTCCGCCATTAGCACGTAAATTTCATCGGAGCAAGGGAAAATCTCAGCCGTCTCGTACAATACTTATTACAAAATGAGACGCATGCTCCAGCTTCCAAATATAAGAAAGCTGGAGAACCAGATGACCATTAGAAAGATGGCGACTCTTGGATTGGTGCTGGCTGGTATGGGGGCAAGCACCGCCCTGATGGCCAATGCTGAGTGCGAGCTGTGTACGCAGGTGGAAACCGGTGTCGTCAAAGGTCACACCGAAGGTGAAGTTGTTTCTTTCAAGGGAATTCCTTATGCCGCCGCCCCGGTCGGCGAGCTACGTTTCCGTGCACCTCAACGCGCGACCGCCTGGAGCGGTGTGCTGGATGCGGCCAGCTACAAGTCCACTTGCCCGCAAGTGAAGGATCCGCTCGAAGAATATCCATTCCCCGGTCGAGTCGTTAGCACTCCTGCTGGTAAAGCTGAGATCTACGAAAGCGAAGATTGCCTTCATCTGAACGTCTGGACTCCAGCAGCGGACGGCAAGAAACGTCCGATCATGGTGTATATCCCGGGAGGCGCTTTCATTGTTGGCAACGGCTCTTCTGACTTCTACAACGGCAGCCGACTAGCAAGCCACGATGTCGTTGTTGTCACCCTGAACTACCGTGTTGGCCTGTTCGGTTTCATGGAGCTAGGCGGCGTAGATCCCAAATACGCGGGCAGCGGCAACAACGGACTGCGTGACCAGATCGCCGCTATCGAATGGGTGAAGCGCAACGCTGCTGCCTTCGGCGGTGACCCTGATAACGTCACCGTCTTTGGTGAGTCGGCTGGTGGTGCTTCCGTAACCGCCCTGATGTCGATTAGAGATCCTGAAAAGCTGTACAAGAGAGCCATCGTACAGAGCGGCAATACCAACCTGATCCACACCAAAGAGTTTGCGCTGAGCTCTGGTCAGGAGATCGCGAAGATCGCGAACTTTAGAACCGTCGACGACGCTCTGAAGGCCTCCTCTCAAGAGCTGCTGATGGCGCAGGAGAAGGTGTTTGCAGAATCTGAGCTCGGTGACCTGCTATTCGCTCCGTTCGCTGACGGCCAGCTGATCATTGGGACCCCGAACGACCTGATCCGCAGCGGCAACGCCAAGGCGATTGACATCATGGTTGGGGCCACCCAGAACGAGCTGAACTACTGGAACATGTATGACAGCCAGCTTCGTAACCCCTTCGTGGAAGAGACTGACGCAGGCCCGGCATCTCCACTCATTCCAGGTGAATACCGCGCTGATCTGGAAAAGCGTTTGGGCAAGACCTTGGATGAAGCCTACCGCAAGAGCCTCGGCACCTCTGATCACGTTGTCATTCGTTCTGCCCAGAACGATGACTTCAGCATGATCCAACCCGCCACTATGTTGGCCGAGCGCCAATCCGCAATTAACCCCAACGTTTACCTGTATCGCTTCCGTTGGGACGTGCCCAAGCAGTACCTGCCAAAAGGACAGCCAGACCTGGGCTCGGTGCATGCGCTGGAGATCCCGTTCATGTTCGGCACGCTTGATCTGGCGTGGGTGCCGGGTGGCGAGGCGGTCGAGAAAGAGAAGCGTGACGTGGAAGCGGCTCTGGCTAAGCAAATGATGTCCGCGTGGACAAACTTTGCCAAAACTGGAAGCCCGAATGGCGCAGGCGTTCCTCACTGGCCTCAGTACGACAAGATCAAGCGCCAGACCATGGTCTGGGATGAGAAGTCAGCTGCTGAATCCGACCCGGAATCGGATCGCCGCCAAATCTGGACGAACGAAGAGTTCGGCTCCCTCCTGTGACATGAAGTTGCCCCGCCGCTAACTGCGGGGCCTATCTAACAAGAACAAAAAGGCACCACAACAATGCGCATAATGATTTCGCAGGCGATCCTCTGCGCCTCAGTTCTGGCTGCGGACAATGCGTCTGCTGTTTCCCTCGGCGGCGGTTTTGATCTTGAGCTTGAGCTCACCGCAGTTAGTGATTACCGCTCTTACGGTATCTCCCAGACCCTGGGCGATCCCACTCTTCAAACCAGCGCTACTTTGGTCTCGCCGATTGGCGCCTATATCGGTGTATGGGCGTCAGGAGTGGATTTCGGTGAGGGCACAAAGTCCAGCCGTGAGGCTGATTACTATGCAGGCTGGTATTTCCCTATCGGGGAGGATCTGCTGGTTGATATTGGCTGGCTGAAATACACCTATGACAAGGATAGCTATCTCAACCAGTCCGGTTACTACGCCAGCCTCTACTACAAGGGCTTCGCGCTCGACCTCAAGCACTCTGACAACCTTTACGGCGACCAGACAAATAGCTATGTCGCGCTGTCCTATGAATACCCCTTCAATGACAGCACTCGGATTAATGTTCGCTACGGGGTGATGGACTTCAAGGATGAAGTGATCTTCTCCGCCAGTGGTGATTCGCGCTCGAAGTACGCCGAGTGGGAGGCTCGAATCGAGAAGGACTATTGGGGGGCTACTTGGAAGGCGAGCCTGATCGATACCGACATGTCCGCAACGGAGTGCATGAATATGTCCGGCTATGATGACCTGTGTAGCGCAAGCCTCGTGCTCAGTGCCACCAAGCTCTTCTAGCCGGTAAGGACTGGAGGGGAACGCCCCCTCCAGGATGTTTATGAACAACGATCCTTTGCATCAAAGCCTTTTTGTGGGTGCCGACTGGTTACTGTACGCCGGTTACGACGGCTATCAGCATTCGGAGATGTTGGCCCCGGCTGTGCTCATCGCTCAGCCAGGTCACACCATCATGTGCCACATAGATGGGCAGGTTGAGATCACTTCTGCTGGTCTGCTTCATCAGGCTGGGAAGTGGAGCTACGCCAATGCCGTTGGCTTCGTCATTCTGTACTTTGACCCGGTATCGGACGTGGGGCGGCAGATTCAGTCTGTCGAGAATGGGGGCTGCCCATTCGATATCTCACTAAACGGTGTCGGCTGGGAGGAGGTTTATTTTCAGCGGCTTCTTGAAGGGCAGGTCTCTGCGGCAGAGGCTGCGCAGTTGGTCGACCTGATTCGCAGGGCGATTGTTTCTACGCACCAGATTGCCGAGTTGGATCGGCGACTGATGTCGGCGTCGCAACAGCTTACAGCTAACCCTGCTGGAAGACTCAATCTGAAGAGTCTGGCATCAGCGAATCAGTTGTCCCCTGAGCGACTGCGCCATCTGTTCAAGCAGCAGATCGGAATGACGCTGTCCAAGTACAAATCATGGCGGCAACTACACGACATGTGCCTGCACCTGGCGGAGAGCTATGGACGGTCGTTCCAGTGGAATACCAGTGATGCGATCAAGCATGCCGGCTTTTATGACGACGCGCATGGCCTTCGCACGCTGAGCCATTATTTTGGGCCACGCAGCTCGATGACGGAAACGCCGATACACCTCATCAACTGCTTGGAGCGGTGACTTGATGGCTGCGCGCGCAATAGCTACTCCGAAGTAAACCCTTTGGAGCTTGGGCGGGTAACCGCCCTTTTTTATTCGAGCGCCTCAGAATCTCTATCGCCTCGTCCAATTTTTCTGGATCCTTGTAGTGGTCAACCCGTCCCGGACAGTGGGTTAAGTTTTTCTTCGGCACGGCGGGCGGCAGCATGTCCAGCCAATTACTCGGCGTGCATGCAGATCCAACACCACCGCGAAGTATTTCAAGCGGCCTTGGGCCCAGAGATCCTCGACTCTGGTTGAACAGCTAATTGACTTTGGCTGCTCAGGGCAACCCGGCGCTGCGACAGACTGCTTAGCTGCGCTAGTCCTGAGACTCAGGGGCTAGCTTGGGAATGTCCGCTTCTGGCCGATTGCTGCCCTTCATGACAGGCAGCTAACGGCCAGAAGCGGACGCTTCTAGCCGTTTGTACGGGTAGAGCCTTGGAACACCAGGGACTATTCACTCACCAATCGAATTACCGTCTTACCCTTGCCGCGACCTTCAGCGACCTGGCGAAATGCCTCGTTGACCTCATCCAGTGCAAAGTGCTGCGGATCCACCCGGATCGTCAGTTGCCCGGCATCGGCCAGCATCGCCGCCTCGCGCAGGATGGCCCCATGATGTTCGCGTCCCTGGCCGGTGAGCAGCGGCGTGAGGGTGAATACGCCCGAGTAGGTGGCGCTCTTGAACGACAGCGGCGCGAGGCTGTGCTGGCCCCAGCCGAGGCAGCTCAGCACGTGCCCGATATAAGGCTTCACGGCCTGAAAGGATGCATCCAGCGTGCTGCCGCCTACGGTGTCGTAGACGATGTCGAAACCCTCACCGGCCGTGTACTGCTCGACATAGGACTCCACGCTCTGCGCCTGGTAGTCGATGGCCGTGGCCCCCAGCGAGCGAATGAAATCGAGACTTGCAGCCGAACCGGTTGCATAGACCTCGGCTCCACGCGCCTTGGCCAGCTGCACGGCGACTTGGCCGACGCCCCCTGCGCCGCCATGGATCAGTACTCGCTGGCCGGCACGAACATTGGCGCGATCCACCAAGCCTTCCCAGGCGGTGATGAACACCAGCGGCAGTGCGGCCGCCTCTTGCATGCCAAGTGCGTGCGGCTTTGCCGCGATCAGCCGTGCATCCACGGCGATGTACTCGGCCATGGTGCCCTGGGCGCCGCCGATACCGCCGGCCATGCCGAAGACCTCCTGGCCAGTGGTGAAGCCTTCGACCGCCTCGCCCAACTCGACGACCGTGCCAGCGAGGTCCAGGCCGAGCACCGCCGGTAGCGCCTGGCGGGCATGCGCCCCTGCCCCCGTGGCGATTTTGGTATCGAGGGGATTGACCCCCGCGGCGTGAACCCTGACCAGGACCTGCCCCTTGCCGGGAACAGGGCGGGTGATGTGGCGCACGGCCAGTGGGGCCTGGGCGGACTCGGCGATAGCGGCAAGCATGGTCTGATTCATGACGGGAACCCCTGATTGAGTGGACGCTTACAGGTTGCTCCGCCTTCTCCATTCCGATAAGAAGCTAAATTTGCATATCACCTATTCCACAAAGAGACCGAATGACGATGGATCTGTTCGACAGCATGCGCATATTCGTACGCGTCGTGGAGCGTGGTTCGTTCTCTGCGGTCGCGCGCGAACTGAACATGGGGCAACCGGCAGTGAGCAAGCAGATCCGAGCCCTGGAGCAGTACCTGGGCGGCCCGGTATTCGCACGCAGTACCCGGCACCTGGCCCTGACCGACCAGGGGCAAGGTTTCTACAGGCACTGCCAGGAGATCCTCGGCCAGCTAGACACAGCCACCCGCAGCTTCGCCAGCGGCCAGGAGCAGATCGCCGGCCCGATGCGGATCGCCGCACCGGTCAGCTACGGCAGGTTGTGCATTGCGCCGCTGATCGGCACTTTCCTGCAACGCCATCCCGAGGTGCGCATCGACCTGCGCCTGAGCGACCAAAACGAAGACCTGCTGAAAGAAAATATCGACCTGGCGATCCGCATTGGCGTGTTGAAGAGCGAGGGCCTCGTAGCCGTGTCCCTCGGCACCAGCAGGCGACGGGTGTTTGCCTCACCCGCATACCTGCAGCGCCACGGTCTGCCGCGCGAGCCCTCCGAACTGGCAGGCCACAACTGCATCGCGTTCACCTTGCTGGAGCATTACGACCACTGGCACTTCAGCCGCGGTGCGCAAGCGCTGGAAGTCGCCATCAAAGGCAACGTCACCAGCAACAGCAGCGAAGCCATCCGCGAAATGGTCATCGGCGGCCTGGGCATTTCCCTTTCGCCAGAATGGCTGTTCGCCGCGGATATCGAACAGGGCAACGTGTGCAGCCTGCTCGACGATTACCAGACTACCTCGCTGCCGGTCAGCGCCGTGTTCAGCCGTGAACGGCGGCGCTCGGCGCGGACGCTGGCCTTCATCGATTTCCTCAGGAAGCACTTGTAAATCACCCCGGAGCAATTGCCGTGGCTGGCAGAGCGATCAGCCCGGCCTCACGCCGTATTCTGCTGCAGCCATTCCCTCGGGCTTGTGCCCACTTTGCGGCGAAAGGTGCGGGCCAGCGCGGACGGACTTTCGTAGCCGACCTCATCGGCGATCAGGGCAATGGGGCGGCCTTCACGCAGGCGTTTCTGCGTCAGACTGATGCGCCAGTTCGCCAGGTAATCGGCTGGGGTGACGCCCACCGTCTCGCGAAAGTGCGCGGCAAAGCTCGCCCGCGACATGCCCGAGCGGTCCGCCAGTTCCGCGACGGACCAATTGCGCTGCGGCTCGTTGTGCATGCACACCAGCGCGCGGGACAGCTGGGTATTGGCCAGCCCTGCCATCATTCCCGACGCAATGCTGCGGCTGGCCATCAGGTGGCGAAGTAGCTGAATGACCATCAGCTCGAACAGGCGATTGAGGATGACATCCCGCCCACACTCGTCGCCAAAGGCTTCTTCGAACAGCCAGTCGAGGGTGCCATCGAGGCCCTGCAGTTCGCGCAGCGGCTTGATGATGAAGTCCGGCAACGCCAGGGTCAGCGGATTATTGGCGCCGCCATCGAACTGCAGGGTGGCACAGACCAGCTCCGCTGCATCGGCTTCGCTCGCCAGCAGCTGATGCTCCTGCGGACGCACCGCCAGGATCAGGCTGGGCTCCGTCAGTTCGGTGAGCTGGCCGCGCTTGTCCCTGAAGGCCAGGCGCCCCGAACGTAGCAGATGGGCGTGGCCGACGCTGTGCTGTCCATAAAGCCGGGTGGTGCCGCAGAAGCCACCCTGGTGAAACGTGGACGCATGCAGGTTGAAGTGCTTGAGCAGTGTCGACAGTCGGTCCATAGCGCGCTCTGATTTAGACGATCTGTTGCATAAGTTCGACGATCTGAATCCGAAAGGAAAGTCTGCCTCCCTAGTATGAACGCCAAGCTTGCTCGACAAGCCGGTGAATCAAACGACTGGAGAACTACCATGACTCGCATCGCCGCTCTCTCGCTGGACCAAGCCCCTGTTGCCTCGCGCGCTGCCCTCGAAGGCGTGCAAAAGGGCCTCGGCTTCATCCCCAACGCATTCAAGACCCTCGCCCACTCCCCCGCCGCACTCACTGGCTACCTGGGCCTCGCCCAAGCGCTGGGCAGAAGCTCCCTGAGCGCCGCCGAACGGGAAGTCGTCGCCCTCGCCGCCTCGGAAATCAATGGTTGCGACTACTGCCTGACCGCACACGCCTACTTTGGCGCCAAGGCGGGCTTGAGCGATGAAGCCATTAGCCAAGCCCGTAGCGGGACACTCAGCGCGGTCGCAGCGCTGGCGCATCAGATCACCGCAAGCCGCGGCCAATTGAGTGACGAGCAAATTGCTGCAGCGCGCGAGGCCGGTCTTGGCGATAGCAAGATCGTCGAGGTGGTGGCGCAGGTCACGCTGCTGACCCTGACCAACTACCTGAACAACATCGCCACAACCGATATCGACTTCCCGCCGTCGGCAAGCTAGGAGGAAAACGCCATGAGCCAAGTGACCATCTACACCACCCAGCACTGCCCCTACTGCGTGAGCGCCAAGCGACTGCTATCCAGCAAGGGGGTCACGCCCGTCGAAATCAACGTTGAAGCGTCGCCCCAGCACCTCGCAGAGATGCTGCAGCGCTCGCGGCGCAGAACCGTTCCGCAGATCTTCGTAGGTGATGTGCATGTCGGCGGTTTCGACGACCTGGCCAGCCTCGATCAAAAGGGCGGGCTCGATGCTCTGCTTCACAGCTGACGAGCAAGCGTGCTCCGGAACGGGACTCCGTCCGGAGCATTATTTCATCCAGTGCCATCTCGCGGCGATAACCAAACCCGAATTCAAATGCGCGAAACGCGGTGTTCTTGGACAGCTGTCAGCCAAGACTAACCATCGAGTATCGGTTGATATGCGCTAGTGCGAGATAGGCCTGAGTGACTGCTTTAGGCCGTTCGATGCAGGATGTTTTCGATAGTGTGCCGACCGCAGCGATCTCCCGCCGTAGGCGCGGTATCGCGCGGCGGCCCAAATTAGTGGCACGGCCAACTTCGATGCACCACGCGCCCAGTAGGCGCTGGGGACCAAGGGAACAGCCCGACAGCACGATCTCCGCTGCCTGCGCCGCTTATACCTGGCCGGGGCCCATCGCAGGCGCTTCCTTGCGCCCACTACGACAGGAACATCTTCAGAGGATCGTGCTTTGCTTGGATACCAGGCGACGGATCAACAGAAAGCTATCTGATCGCCAGAGCCCTTGTCGGGTGACCATGCCTCCCAAGGAGCTTCAAACCACTCAGCGAGGCTTTTCGCTTCCTGCCACGCGGGAGCCAACCACTCCTCCAGAGACACGTGGCTGGCAGCTCGACATCGTTGCTCCAGACCACAGCTCTGGTAGAAGCGATTGACCACGCCGACCATGGCCTCTCGCTGGTCCTCGAACAGGATTGCGCCATGAACCAGCACCACCAGGCGATTATCTGCTGCACGCCGCCGCCAACGTTGCGCGGTTCCCACCAGCTTGCGGCGCCCCAGGGTCACGTTGAACCGACCGTCACAGAACGCGCCGGGAACCTCCCCGAGGCCAGGTAGCAGCCCCATGCCGCGCAACCACTGGCAGATGGGTTCACACAGTCGCAGATAGGCAGCCTCTATCCGCGACTGTTCGTCGTCCTCCAGCGACACGCCATAGGCCAAGGCCACATTGAGCACCGCAGGTGACTGCGGTACCGGTTCGCCACCGGTGTCTCGCAATGCGATAGGCCAGCCCAACGCGGCACAGCTGATGTCTGCCGTCATGAACCCCGGAAGCCGGCTCAGCCTGCGGGGCATGACCAAGGCAGAATCAGAGGGCCGCCATAACAACACGCCCCACTCTTCCTCGCCGGCGTGCACACGGTCGAACAGCTGCCGCTCAGCTTCCAGGCCAGCCTCGACACTGACACGCCAGATCTGGCTCATGACAGTTCGCCTCCTTCGATTCGCTGGCACAGGTCATCGATGAAGTCCGCGGCAGGTGCGCCGTTGACAGCCCGGTGATCGAAGGTCAGCGACAGCCCCATGAAATCGCGCTCCACCAACGAACCATCGGTGTCCCGTTGTAGACGACGCTGGACGCCTCCTAGTCCGATGATGGCCACCTGGGGAACATTGAGAATGGGGGTAAAAAAACGCACCCGCGACAGCCCCAGGTTGGTCACGGTCACCGTGGCACCCGTTAGCTCCTTCACCGAGAGTTTTCCGGACAGTGCCTTGTCCACCAGGGCCCGGCGTGCCAGCGCCAGGCCCTCCGCATCCAGCTGATCGGCATCGAACAGTGCAGGCGCCACCAGGAGATCGTCCGGCAGCGGGATCGCCAACCCCAAATGCACCGAACCGTGCCGCGTGATCTGATTATCCGTCAGGGTTGCATTGAGTCCCGGATGGTCCTTCAGGGTTCGTACGATCTCGAACAGCAGCAGGTCCTGAAGCGACACCACGCTACCCGCAGCCTTCAGCTCCGCTCTTTTAGCCTGAAGGGCAGTCAGTTCGCACTCAGCATGGTGAGTGAGTTGTGCTGCGGTCTGCAGGCTCTCGCTCATCTTCGCAGCGATCATTTTTCGCATGCCTTTCAAGGGCACGGTGCTACCGGTACCGGCAGCTGGAGTCTGCATTTGCCCCATGGCTCACTCCACCAATCCGATGGTCGCGCCCTTACCGACCACCGCGTCTTCTTCTTCCAGGATCTTCAGCAAACCGGAAGCGGGAGCCTCGATCTCGAATTGCGCCTTCTCAGACATGATCTCGGCCACCAGGTCGCCCTGGCCAACTTCGGCGCCGTCACTGACCAGCCAGGAGGTGATCACGGCTTCGGCATCGCCTTCCCAGAGGTCGGTTGGAATCAGGATTGGGTTAGACATGGTGTTATTCCTCGTTCTTCAGGTTTTGGTAGGCCGCGACGATCTTGGCGGCGGAAGGCAGTGCCCACTGTTCCATGGGCGGCGTGAAGGGAATCGGGATATCGGGGAAGGCGACCCGCTGCGGCCGCGCCTTGAGCATGCCGATATCGTGCTCGACGACGCTGGCGATGATTTCGCCGCTGACACCGAAGCTGTGGTAGTCCTCGTCGACCACAATCAGCCGCCCGGTCTTGCGCACCGACTCGATGACGTGCTCGCGATCCAGCGGCACGAGACTGCGCAGGTCCACCACTTCAGCACTGACGCCCTGCTGCTCCAGTTGCTGGGCGGCGCGCAGTGCGTGGTGCACGCCGGCGCCGAGGCTGACGATGCTGACGTCGCGGCCCTCACGCACGGTCTTCGCCTTGCCGATTTCCACCGTATAGGGGGCTTCCGGCACCGCCACCGTCGCGCCCTTCTCGGTACCCAGCCAGCCCATGCCCTGCAGGGCCTTGTGGAACAGGTAGATCACCGGGTTGTCATCGCGGATGGCGGCGGTCATCAGACCCTTGGCGTCATAGGCATTGCTCGGCACTACCACCTTCATCCCCGGTAGGTGCGCGAAGGTGCCGTAGAGGCACTGGGAGTGCTGGCCGGCGTCTGAATAGCCGGCGCCGGTGGAGGCCATCAGCACCATGGGCACGCTGACCTTGCCGCCGGAGAAGTAGGTGTTCTTCGCCATCAGGTTGTAGATGGCGTCCATGCACACGCCGAAGAAGTCGACGAACATCAGTTCGACGATTGGCCGCATGCCGTCGGAAGCCGCGCCCACGGCGGCGCCGATAAAGGCGGTTTCCGAAATCGGCGTGTCGCGGATGCGCGCGCTCCCGAACTCTTCGTGCAGGCCACGGGTGTTGCCGAACACCCCGCCGAGCTGGCCGATATCCTCACCCATCACGAACACGCGCGGGTCCAGGCGCATTTCCTGAGCCACCGCCTCGGCCATGGCGCGGGCGATGGTGAGTTTGCGTTCTTTGATCGCTGCGGACATTTCTCGATTCCTCCGTCTATGGGATCAGTGACGGGCAGCGGCAGGCGCGCTCGGCCTGACGATGATCTTCACGTTCTGGTCCTTGTTGTTCACCAGTTCCTCGAAGCCCTGTTCGAGGATGTGTTCAAGTTCGATCCGCCCGGTGATCAGCGGGGTGACGTCCAGGCGTCCGTCGGCAATCAGCGCGATCACATCGGCGAACTCCCCGTTGTAGGCCAGCGCGCCTATGACCTGTTTCTCGGTGGCGACTATCTCGAAGAAGTTGAATTCGCTGGGCTCCTCGAAGATGCCTACCATCACGCAACGGCCACCCTTGCGGATGACATCGATGGCCAGCTTGGCGGTGGCCTTGTGGCCAATGCACTCGAAGGACACGGCAGCGCCGTAGCCCTCGGTGAGTTCGCGCACGGCGGCGATGGCGTCGCACTGACTGGGGTCGATGACTTCAGTGGCCCCCACTTCGAGGGCCTTGGCCTTGCGCGCCGTGGACATTTCCAGGGCGATGATTCGCGCCGCACCGGCGGCGCGGGCACACATGATGGTGCACAGTCCGATGGTACCGGCGCCGACCACCACCACCGTCTGGCCGAGCAGGCTGCCCGCCTTCTTCACTGCGTGCATGCCCACCGCCAGGGGCTCAATCAACGCACCGGCTTCGGTGGGGAAGCCCTCCGGCAAGCGGTACAGCAGGTTGGCGGGAACGTTGACACGTTCGGCAAAGGCGCCGTTGTTCATCAGCCCGGTGAAGGCAAGGTTCTCGCACAGGTTGTACTGGCCCTGCTGGCAGAACCAGCACTGGCCGCAGTGCTGGCAAGCGTCGGCGGCGACACGCTCGCCCACGGTGAAATGCGAGACGCCCTCGCCCAAGGCGACGATCTCGCCACAGAACTCGTGGCCGAGGATGCACTGGCCCTTCAGGCCGGTGAGCGGATGGGCTGTGTCGGTGGGAATGAATACCGGACCGGCCAGGTATTCATGGAGGTCCGAGCCGCAGATACCGCACCACTCGACGCGGATCTGCACCCAGCCGGCCTGTGGTTGCGGCGGGAGGGCGACATCCTGCAGGCGGATGTCGCGACGGCCGTGCCAGACTGCCGCCTTCATGGTTGGTTGTCGGTACATATCGGTCTCCGTTTTGTCGTTGTTATGCCGAGTTCCGTTCACACGAACACCATTTCCAACGCTTCTTCCGGTGCCGGATAAGCGCTGTCGCGGGCGAACTGCACGGCGGCATCGACACGGCTGCGGGCGCGCTCGTCGATGTCGGCTGCGGCGATTTCGTCCAGCACCCCCAGCTCCAGCAGGCGCTGGCGGTAAGCGGGGATCGGGTCCTTGGCCAACAGGGCCGCCTTCTCGCCGGCCGGGCGGTAGGTTTCGCCGTCGCCCATGAAGTGGCCGGCCAGGCGGTGGGTCTCGATCTCGATCAAGGTCGGCCCTTCCCCAGCGCGGGCACGGGCGATGGCCTCACCGGCGGCAGCGAATATGGCGTCGGCGTCGTTACCGGGGACGAACACGCCGGGCATGCCATAGGCGGCGGCACGCAAGTAATTGCGCTCGATGGCGGTGGAAGCGGCCTTGGCCACCGAGATGCCCCAAGCGTTGTCCTCGATGACGAACACCACCGGCAGCTTCCACAGCGCTGCCAGGTTCAGCGTTTCGTGGAAGGCGCCCTGGTTCGCAGCGCCTTCGCCCAGATAGGCCACGGCGACGCCGGACTTCCCCTGCAGCTGGCGCGACAGTGCGGCCCCCACGGCTGGGCCCATGCCTTGGGCAATGATGCCGGAGCAGGAAAAATTCACCCTGGCGTCGAACAAGTGCATGTGACCGCCCCGGCCACCGGACAGGCCGGTCTTCTTGCCAAAGATTTCGGCGACCATCTCGTCCAGGTCGACGCCCTTGGCCACGGCTATGTGGTGCGGACGATGGGTGGCGGTGACGATGTCTTCGGCCGTCAGATGGGCGCAGACACCCACGGCGCAAGGTTCCTGGCCGTTGGACAAGTGCATTTCGCCGGGGATGGGCCCGTTGGCCATGTTGAAGACCGGCGTCTTGCCTTCCATGTAGATGCGTTCGATGGACTCTTCCAGGTAGCGGCTGACGAGCATCTGCTCAAGCATCCAGCGGCGCTGGTCGTTACTGGGTGTGGTCATGGGGTCGGCTCCTCAAAGGGCGCGCTGATTGATCAGCGAACCGATGTGCTCGGCCTGGCGCAGGGCCAGGGCGACAATGGTCAACGTCGGGTTCTGCCCGCCGCTGGTCGTGAACTGGCTGCCGTCGGAGACGAACAGGTTGGGGATGTCGTGGCTCTGGCCCCACTTGTTCACCACGCCGTCGGCGGCCTTGGCGCTCATGCGGTTGGTGCCCATGTTGTGGCTGGCCGGGTAGGACGGCAGGCGGATGACTTCCGTGGCGCCGACCGCCTCGTAGCACTTGCGGGTCTGCTCCACGCCGTGGTCGCGCATGGCGTTGTCGAAAGGATGGTCGTCCTTGTGCACCACCGGAATCGGCAGCCCGTACTGATCCTTCTCGGTGCCGTGGAGGGTGATGCGGTTGCTCTCCATGGGCAGGTCCTCGCCGCACAGCCAGACGCCGGACATGTGGTCGTAGCGCTCCATCTTCGCCGTGAAGGCACGGCCCCAGCCCTGCGGGGTCGGGTCGAGGAAGGCGGACATGAACGGCAGGCCGAGAGAGAGGATTTCCAGTCGGTAACCGCCTACGAATCCGCGCGAGGTATTGTTGTACGACTCGTCCGAAATGATCCCGGCACAGGTGGTCCCCCTGTACATGTGAACCGGCTTGGGAAGAACCGCATAGATCCCGGCGGTGGTGTGGCACATGTAGTTGCGCCCCACCTGGCCAGAGGAGTTGGCCAGGCCATCCTTGAACATCGAGGATTCCGAGTTGAGCAGCAGGCGCGGCGACTCGATGGAGTTGCCGGCCACGCACACCACTCTGGCCTTCTGCCGTTGTTGGCGGCCCTGGGCATCGGCGTAGACAACTCCGGTGACCCGGCCGCGGGCGTCATGCTCGATACGCAGCGCCATGCTCTGCGGGCGCACCTCGCAGTTGCCGGTGGCCTCAGCGCGGGGGATGTCGGTGTAGAGAGTCGACCACTTGGCACCGATGCGGCAGCCCTGCATGCAGAAGCCGATCTGCATGCAACCCGGCCGGCTGTCGTACGGCTGGGTGTTGATCGCCATCGGTCCGGACTGGATTTCCTTGTAGCCGATGCGCTGAGCCCCGGCGGCCAGTACCTTGAAGGAGTTGTGCCACTGGTGGTATGGCATCCCGGTGCTCGGACCGGTCACCCCCATGTGCTTCTCGGCCTTGACGTACCAGGGCTCCAGCTCCTCATAGCTGATCGGCCAGTCCAGCATGTTGGCGCCCTTGATTTCGCCATTCTCGGTGCGCATGCGGAATTCGAAATCGCGAAAGCGCAGGGCGACGCCGGCCCAGTGCACCGAACTGCCGCCGACCGCCTTGACGATCCAGGCCGGCAGATTCGGATGGTTGCGCGCCACGTCCCAGCCGCCGGTGGCGATACGTTTGTCGAGCCAGGAAATCTTGTTGAACATGGCCCACTCATCGTTCTCGATGTCGGACATCTCGTAACGTTTGCCAGCTTCCAGTACCACGGTACGGATACCTTGCCGGGCCAGGGCGTGGGCCAGTGTGCCGCCGCCGGCACCCGAACCGATGATGACGACGACGTCGCTGTCGTCCTGGGAGAATTTCGCTGCCATGGGGTTAACCCTCATTGTTGGAATGGATGGAGCCGCGAAGGGAGTGGCCGCTCAGAGCCAGTCGAGGTCGTTGAAGCCACGCGCGATGTAACCGCCCTTCTCCACCGACGAGCCCTCGTAGCCGAACAGAGGGAACAGGGTCTTGTTGTCGTAGAGGCCGAACATCAGCGCGCTGCGGGTTTCACGGAAGAAGGGGGTGGTTTCGATCTCGCGCAACAGCGCAACGCGGTCGTCTTCGTTGGCGATGTCCTCGAAGGCTCGGTCATGCACGGCTCGGGAGCGGGCCTGCAACGCGTTGATGCCTTCGCGAACCAGGTCCGGCTTCTTGCCAACCAGCTCGAACAGCGACTTGGCGTAAGGCGCATCGCCGAGGCGGTCGTGGGGATAAATGTCGCGCCCCATGCGCAGCAGGCCGGCAGGCAGTTGGGGCAGCACGTCGTCGGCGAGGACTTTGACCGGGATGAGCTGCCCGGCGACGGCGGTGGCGCCGATGATCAGCGCGGACTGACCCGAAAGACTGAGGAAGCGTCGGCGGCTCAGAGGGCCGCTCAGAGAAGAAGAGTCATGCATGGCAGAGCTCCAGGCTATTGCCGGCACGCCTGCAAGGTGGGAACAGGTGTGGCGACGTTGTTGTTATTCGTCCGGGTGCCTTTTCGGCCCCTCGATAGCCATGGAGCAGCTTGTGTGCCAACGCAGGGTTTTATCCCTAACCATCTGTTTTTATGAGTATTTATCCAAATATTCAGACGTCTTTGAGGCAAGATCTGTAAAGCGACGGCTTTACACCTGTAAGCATCCTTCCAATCGGTTTACAGCCGCATGGAAGTCAGTGTGGTGTCATGGATGCTTTCCCTGACCCACGAGAAGAACCCGTAAAAAAGGGGCCCGCGGGCCCCAAGAGAACGGACCGTCCAGACCGTTCAGAACACCTGCATCAGGCGTATGTTCAACCTGTGCTCTTCGCGAAAGCCGTTTTCCACCGCGAAGTCCCGCCCGTAGGTGGCCGCAACCTGAGTCTTCGGCAGGAAAAACCAGGAGAATCCAAGGTTCCACTTGCCGGTCTCCTGGCGATCATCCAGTTGAAGGTCATCGACGCGGCTGGCGCCACCATCGAGCCACGACAGGCCGGCGCGCACGTCCGCCTGCGGGGTCAACTGGTAGCGCAGGAAGCCCTGGTACTGGTAGCTGGGTTTCTGCCGCTGGGTCCAGCGGCCACTGCCGTAATGGTTGTTGCGCCCGTAAAACATGACATCGGCGGCCAGGTCCAGAGAGAGGTTGTCGGTCAGCCCGGTAACGTAGGCGCCCTGCACGTTCAGCTTCCAGCGGTTTTCGCCGAGGTTGAGATCGTCATCGGCGTCGTACTCGCCCAAGGGCAGGAACAGATAGGGAGTGATGCCCAAGTAGCGGCGGCGCTCCGGTTCATTGATCAGCCAGAGAGGCATGGCCAGGATCGGATCGGCCAGGCCACTGGAGTCACCCAAGCCCTGGCGCCCGTCCAGGCGCCCGAATGGCAGCAGCACTTGGGGCGCCACGCGAAAGCTTCCGATGTCGGAATAGTGGACCAGGCGCAATATCCCGATTTCCGAGTCCAGCCCCGGCGCGTCGGGTAGGCTGTGCCCCGCGCGGTACAGCCGATCACGCTCGGCCCCTTGCAGGTAGAGCAGGCCCAATGTGGTGCCGGCAGGTGCAGCCACATAGTCACCGGCATCGAGATCCAACGCCCTGGCCGGCCACGTTGCAGAGAGTCCGCTGGCAAGCAGCACGAGGCCCCACGCAGCGGCCCAGGTTCGGTTGTCGAGTGACGAGGGACCAGTCACGCTGGTCCGTTGCAGGTAAGGCAGCATCGAGCATCCTCGTTTCTTGTTGTAGTACCCCGGTGGGGGCCGAGGTAGCGCGGCGCAGAATGCGTGCCAAACCGTTGAATGATCCTTCAAGGCTATGAATCAAAAGGATTTCTCAGCCACGAGAAGAAAGTCCGATGCTCTCCTTCGAGTGTTCGGGGTATTACAGGTGTAAGAAAGATGGGTCTGACCCCGACTAACAGGCAGGTGACGCCGGAGGGCTAAACTCGTAAGGTGATTGCACTGGTGCCAGGCTGCTCTCTGTGCAACCGGTCAACAAGAACAAGATCGTCACGGATCTCGGGCGCCTCAACCTCGAGTCCGGGAGGCCGCATGAGCATCATCTCGACCCCCAGCCTGCATATCGACACCGTACTGTCCTACGCCAGTGGCGGTGCTGGGCACGAATCCATCATCACCCGCTCCTGGAAACGCTGTATCCAGGATTACGGCCTGGATCCGGCAAAGCCAGCGCTTCCGCGTTTCGTCCCGCGTCAGGTATTGCGAGAACACCAGGACCATGCAGACGAGCTGATCAATGTGGCGCGGGCCGGTGTCGAGCAGTTGTACCGGCACATCGCCGAACTCGGCTACGTCATACTCCTTACCGACAACCGGGGTATCACCGTACAGTTTCTCGGTGATCCGCTGGATGAAGCGGCACATCGCAAAACCGGCCTTTATCTGGGTGCCGACTGGAGTGAGGATCATGCCGGGACCTGCGCAGTGGGAACCTGCATCAAGGAACAGCAGCCGCTGACCTGCCACCATCATGACCATTTCAGCGCTCACCACGTCGCGCTGACCTGTACTGCCGTCCCCATCTTCAATCCCCAGGGGCAGCTGTTGGCGGTGCTTGATATCTCGGCATTGAAATCGCCGCCGTCCAAGGACTCGCAGCTATTTGCCCTGCAACTGGTCAAGCAGTACGCGCGGATGATCGAAGATGCCTACTTCCTGCGCCGCTACCGTGAAGCGCACATTCTCTGCTTCGACCGATCCCGCGAGTTCGTCCTGATCAATCGCCAGTACCTGTTGGCGCTTGCCGGGGACGGCAGTCTTCTGGCAGCCAACACCGCGGCCCGGGGGTTGCTCGGCGATTGTGGCCTGCAGTTGGCGGAGCGACCGTCGGCTCTGGCGAAACGGATCGGCATCCAGGATCTGTTCGACTGCGTGCCTGAAGATATCTTCAGCATTCCTCACGCCAGTCCCGATCAAGTACGGGCCTTCCGCACCCACCGACAGAACGCCTTGTTCTTTGCCGCATTGATGGAACCCAGCCGTGCGCCTGCTGCCCCTCAGGCCCAGCGTACAAATCAGGAAAGCTGCCCACTGGACGAGTTGGCCGACGACGACCCTGTCATGCGCAAAATGCTGGCACGTGCCAAACGACTGTGCAGCGAGCCGCTGAACTTATTGCTCAATGGCGAAACCGGTACAGGCAAAGAGCGCCTTGCCCGCGCCCTGCACGACAGCAGCAACAGGCGCAAAGCCCCCTTCGTTGCCATCAACTGCGCTGCGATGCCCGAATCATTGATCGAGAGCGAACTCTTCGGATACCAGCCCGGCACCTTCACTGGGGCACGCAGCAAGGGTATGCGAGGACTGATCCAGCAAGCCGATGGCGGCACGCTCTTCCTGGATGAAATCGGTGACATGCCACTGCACCTGCAGACACGGCTGCTGCGCGTGCTTGCCGAGCAGGAAGTGATGCCGCTGGGCGGCGAAAAGCCGATCAAGGTCGATATCCGTGTCATCGCGGCGAGTCACCGCGACCTGCGGCAAATGATCGAACAAAGCGAGTTCCGCGAAGACCTCTACTACCGACTCAATGGCGCAATCCTGCGCCTGCCTGCACTGCGCGAACGGGCCGACAAGAATTACCTGATAGAACGCATATTCAGAGAGCTCTGTGATCAACGCCAACGTCCCGCTCGAATCCGGGGCGACGCCATGAGTGCTCTCCTCGGCTATGCCTGGCCAGGCAATATTCGCGAGTTACGCAATGCGCTGCAGTATGCCCTGGCCACCGCCGAGACTGATGAAATCACGGTAAACGACCTACCCGAAGAATGCCTGCCGAGCGTCAATCCAAGGCAGGTCATGAGCTCTATTTCAGGCCTAGAGCAGCAGACATCCCATGGGCGAGCAATCGAAGATTGCTTGCGCCGGCAGCGCTGGAATGTCAGCGCTGCAGCGCGTGAGTTGGGTATGTCGCGCCCGACCCTCTATCGCTGGATGAAACTTCATCACATCGTTCCGCCCAACGCCCTGGACAGCTAAGCGATGACCTCAAGTGCCCTGGCCGGCTCCATGCGGGGCCGGCCAGGGCACTTGCGCCGGATCAGTGCTCAGGCGTGCGCGGATCCCACAAAAGACGCGTCAATCCTCTCTCATAACCCATCCCATCGGGGAAGCTGACCAGTTCCAGCTGCAGACCCCAGGGCGCCAGAAAGTACACCCACGTCAGTCCTTTGGCCGGACCTTCGGTGAAGGTCGATGGAGTATCCAGTACCTGTACGCCACGAGACTTGAGGTAGTCGACCGCAGCCGCCATATCGTCGACATAGAACGCCAGATGATGTCCGCCGATATCACTGTTACGGGGCAACCGGCGATTCTGGTCTGGCGCCGAGTATTCGAAAATCTCCAGGTTGGTGCCATTGCCGCAGCGAACCATCTGGAAGTCGCGAATGGCTGCTCGCGGATGCACGTTGAGGTGTCGCTCCATCCAGTCGTCTTCAAAACGGAACTCGCCGAACGTGAAATATGGTTCGCAGCCAAGCACCTCGACGAAGAAGGCAACGGCCTCTGAAAGGTTTGGCACTGTGATGCCGATATGTTGCATTCCGCGCATGCCGGGCAGAGCGCCATTCGGATTGTAATTTGGGGTCATGAGGGCCTCGATTGTTGTTGTCGGAGACTCGGTAGCTCGGTGCTACCAGACTCTCTGTTGCACACTCGATACCAAAAGCTAACCCATTGATTTAAAAGATAGCCTCGCTTACCAACAGCCTTAGCGGTGTAAAGATCTTTACAACTGTAAGGTGTTACAACGATGTCATTTCATGGCTCCCGCCCCTGCCAATCAGCCTTGCACAAGCTGGCCCGGCTCTTGCGTAAGACGTATCGACCTGCTCTGAACGATGGAGATCGTCGGTGGAGTCTCGACACACTGAGCTTGGGCCGAGGAGCGTGCAGACCGGAGTGAAGTTACGCGGCGCTGAGAAAGTAGCGCGTATTCCGGTGAAGATTATCCCGGCCGAAGAACTGCCGAAGAAACCGGACTGGATCCGCGTGCGCATCCCGGTGTCTCCCGAGGTGGAACGCATCAAGCAATTGCTGCGCAAGCACAAGCTGCACAGCGTCCGCGAGGAAGCCACCTGCCGGTGCAGCGCTTCGTCCACCCCGACACCTTCGCGCGCTTCGCCGAGATAGGCGCCGGAATGGGCTTTTCGAATGTGGCCTCGGCCCCCTGGTGCGCGCCTCCTACCACGCGGACCGGCAGGCTCACGGGCAAAAGATCACTTGACCTGGAGAGGAGAACTGCAAATGGGCATTTTCGATTGGAAGCACTGGGCGGTCATTCTGCTGATCGCTTTGGTGCTATTTGGCGGTAAACGCCTGCGGCACCTCGGCGGTGACCTGGGTGAATCGATCAAGGGTTTTCGCCGATCGATGACAGACGCCACGGACACGAATGAAATCAAGCCGATGGTTGCTTCTCGCAGCCAGGATGAGAGTTAGCCCGGCCTCCGGAAACCATTGCACGAAAGACTATCCATGGGTGTCGCTCATGTCCTCTCTTGGCCGCTGCCTGTCATGTAGGGCCGCAATCGGCCAAAAGCGGACGTTTGGAGCGCCCGCTGATTGGGGTTTAGCCGTGCTTTACCAGGGCCGGTAATGGCCCTCCCGGGAACTGCGCCAGGCGCCCTTCGCTCAGCCCTCCCAGATCGATGCCAGCGAAGCCCAGTCGCTCAATTAACGCCCCCACATCGGCCTTAGCCTCGACATCTTCACCGGAATAGAACAGAACGCGCCGACCACCTTCGGCCTGCGGATCGCCACTCAGCAGCGTCGGTGCGAGGTGGTTAAAGGCTTTGACCAAACGCGCTCCAGGTAGCATCCGTGCAACCACTTCGCTCGAACTCTGGCCGCCCAGATCGAAGGGACGGAAGCTCGGCGCCTCGATGGGATTGTTGGTGTCGACCACGATGCGTCCGTTCCAGGGAGGCAGGTTCTCTAGCGCGGCGGGAATTTTCGACCAGTTCACCGCGAGAAAGACGATGTCCGCCTGGGCTGCCTGCTCCCGACTTACCGGTCTGACCTTCGGCCCCAGTTCGTCAGCCAGACTCTGCAAGCTCTCCGGCCCACGGCTGTTGGCAATTTCGACTTCGATACCCGCCTTGCTCAGGGCGCGTGCGATGGCACTGCCTATGGCACCAGCGCCGATGATTCCAAATTTCATGTCTGTCTCTCCTCAGGCCGTGAAACCGCCATCTACCAGCAGCTCGGCGCCGCTGACGAAGGCCGCCTCCGGACTGGCCAGCCAGGCAACGGCTGCGGCGATGTCGCGGCCCTCGCCGTAGCGGCCGACAGCAATATTGGGGCGGACGAAATCGGCCACGGGGCCATCCGCTGGGTTCATGTCACTGTCAGTCGGGCCGGGATGCACGGTGTTGACCGTGATCCCGCGCGGGCCGAGGTCGCGCACCAGGCCACGGCTGAAGCCGGCCAGGGCCCCCTTGGTCAGGGTGTAGGCCGAGGCGGTGGCGAAAGCGGCGTACTGCACCATGGAGCTGCCGATGTGGATGATGCGCCCGCCGCGCCCTATGTGTTTGAGCGCCTCCTGAGTGGCGACGAACACGCCGGTCACATTCACCGCGAGGATGCGCTGGAAGTCCTCGAAAGCGATCTCCTCTGGGGCGCCGAGTACGCTGATGCCGGCGTTGTTGACCAGGATATCCAGCCGACCGAAAGTGCTGGCGACCTGCTGTACCGCGTCGCGCACCGCCTGAGGCTCGCCGGCATCGGCGGCAATCGCTACCGCCCTGCCACCGGCGGCAACTATCTCGCTGACCAGCGTCTCGGCCTTATCCGGCGATGCGTTGTATGTGATGGCGACACTGGCTCCGTCCGCCGCCAGGCGTTTGGCGATGGCGGCGCCGATGCTGCGCGATCCACCGGTAACCAGAGCGACCTGGCCGTTCAGGGGAAGGTTGACGTTGTTCATGGTGCAGACCTCGTGGGTGGTAGGTGTACTCATGAAACGCCTTTCGCTTTTCACGCAGTAGCCGGTAATGACTAGAATCATCTTCAACTAATGATTGAAGATTGAGCTATGGAAACCTTGGCAAATTTGGAATCCTTCGTACGCAGCGCCGAGTGCGGTAGCTTCTCCGCCGCCGCACGTCGTCTGGGCCTGACGCCGGCGGCCATCAGTCGCAATGTTGCTCAGCTGGAAACCAATCTCGGCGTACGCCTGTTCCAGCGCAGCACCCGGCGTCTGACCCTGACCGAAGCCGGCGAGCGCTTCCTCGGGAATGTCGGCGGTGGGCTGGAAAGCATCCAGGCAGCGATTGCCGATCTCACCAGCAGCGCCGGTCAGCCGGCAGGCCTGCTGCGTGTCTCGGCGGCACCGGCCTTTGGGCGCGACTATCTGCTACCGCTGATGCCTGATTTTCTCGCCCGCTACCCGGCAGTAACGCCTGAATGGCATTTCGACAATCGCCAGGTGGAGCTGATCACTGATGGTTTCGATGCGGCTATTGGCGGCGGTATCGAATTATCGGCCGGTGTGGTCGCACGCGAATTGGCGCCAGCGCATCTGGTACTGGTGGCGTCACCGGAATATTTGGCCGGGCGATCAGCGCCACGTCGGCCAGAACAGCTAGCGGAGTTCGATCACTTGGGCATGCGGTCGGTTCAGAGCGGCAAGGTGCGCAGCTGGATGCTTCAGAATTCCAAGGGCGAGCGAATCCCGCTGGAGTTACGTCCGCGCATGTTAGTAAACGATCCGCAAGCGCTATGTCAGAGCACATTGCTCGGGCTGGGCCTGGCTCTGCTGGCTGTACCGGATGTACTGACGCATCTGCAAAGCGGTGCGCTGCAACGTGTCTTACCGGACTGGTATGTAGATGCCGGCCCCATCTCGCTCTACTTTGCCAGCCAGAAACTGTTGCCAGCCAAAACACGCGCCTTCGTTGATCACCTGGTCGAGCATTCCCGTGATAGGCAATGGAGGAAACGCTTCGATGCGAGGCTTGCGGCGAGGAGCTAATGCTAGCTTTTGCCGTTAACGCCGTTTGCACTGGCTGGCCATCCTTGTCCCCCCTCACATGGAGGACAAGCCATGAAGGCTATTGCTACCTGCGGCCATCAACCTTGGAACAAAGGAAAATTGGTCGGGCAGAAAGACCCGCTTCGACTCGAGATACCTGGGCCATTCGGGTAACGCTCCAAATGGCGGAGAGAACCCGGGATTCGACTCTCTTCGATCTAGCCATCGAAAGCTGCGAGCCTGCGATTTAACCAAGCTCCGTGTGCCCGACGTTGTCCATGGTGATCACGTGTCATCGCGAGCCATCGTGATGCAGCAGAAAACTCAGCAGCCCGCGCAGTATGAGATTACAGAGCAAACACGGTCAGCGCCGGAAGTTTGGATACATCAAGCCCAGCTCAGCAGCCAGGACTGCCTTTTTCCAAGCCGGCTGCATATCTCAAACCATCTATCCACCCGGCAATACGCTCGAATCGTCAAAGCTTGGCTGAAAGCCATTGGCCTTGATCCAGCCTTGTATGGCACCCACATGATGAGGCGTACCAAGGCAACGCTGATCTATCGCCGAACAAAGAACCTGGGGGCGGTTCAACTCCTGCTGGGCCATACGAAACTTGAGAGCACTGTTCGCTACTCAGGAATTGACGTCGATGACGCTCTGGAGATGGCGGAGCAGACCGAAGTCCAACTATGCATAACGACGGTCAGAGTCAGGCCGTCGCTCACCGGCCAGTAGCGGACAATGGGGTTCGCTACGCAGTCGACCGAATTTTCGCAATGTCCTTGCTGGGAGCTGCACCAAACATCCGGCTGTATTCTCGGCTGAACTGCGAGAGACTCTCGTAACCCACTCTGAAGCCCGCCGTGGAGACATCCAATCCCTCTGAAATCATCAAACGGCGTGCTTCCTGTAAACGCAGCTGTTTTTGGTACTGCAGGGGGCTCATGGCGGTAACGGATTTGAAACGATGATGAAGGGTCGATGAGCTCAAATTCACGTAGCTGGCGAGCTCTTTGATATGCAGAGGCTCTGCGTAATGCCGGTTCAGCCATTCAATCGCCCTGGTCACCCGATGGGTCTGGCTGTCCGCGATCGCAATCTCATGCAAGCGCTGGCCCTGTTGACCTTTCAGCAGGCGATAGAAGATCTCCCGAAGTGCCAGCGGGGCTAAGGCGGGGATATCGGATGGTGTATCGAGAAGTCGGACCAGGCGCAGCATGGCGTCCAGCAGCGATGTGTCGATCTTGTCGAGGTACAGCCCCCGGTTTGCTCCGTGGCATGGAACGCCAATAGGGCTGGTATCCGCAATTAGTTGCGCGATCTCGGCAGGATCGATGTCCAGTCGTATACACAGATAAGGATGTTCGGGAGATGCCTCAATGACGTGGCCTGCCAGGGGCAGAGTGACCGATACGACCAGGTAATTCAGCGGATCGTAGACATAGCTTTCGTTCCACAGCCGTACCTCCTTGCGGCCTTGGGCGATGACGCATAAACCTGGCTTGTGGACCGTGTGGATCGTATCGGTTGGTGCATCGCTGCGGATGAAGTGAAGCGGAGCGATAGCCGTTGGGTACACGCCGTACTCGGGTGCGAAGCGCTGCATCGTCTTGGCCAGCTCTGCCCTGCGTCGGGCAATTTCTACGTCCAGGTCGTTCACCTTCGTCACTCCGTTAATGTGCCGCGCCAAAGGATATTTCGATTGCGTGGCACTGGGTAGACATGCCTCTGGCATCGATGCGCGAGGGCGTCCATTAGCGCTCGTGCCGGCAGATGTCCGCCTTGTCCCACATGGACCCCCTGGATGCCAGTCAGCAATAAGTCGGCTGGAAGCGGGACTAGCGGCGTTCCCACCCCCCGCAGCATTGTGCAAAACCTTCGTAGTAATCGCTTAACGGCACCTCGGCATGACTTCTTAATCTCGCTCCAAGACCTGCTTGGCAGCAGGAACCTCTGAAGCGAAAACAGGAGTGGTGAAGATGAACAATATCGAACAGAAAGTCGTCGTCATTACCGGCGCCAGCAGCGGCATTGGCGAGGCAACCGCCCGCTTTCTCGCCAGCAAAGGAGCTCGTGTTGTATTGGGAGCGCGCCGTACCGATCGCCTCGAGGCCTTGGCGGGCGAAATCCGTGCAGCCAGCGGTATCGCCGATGTGCTGCCACTGGATGTAACCAGCCTGGATGACATGCAATCGTTCATCGACTTTGCCGTGGAGCTTCACGGCCGTGTGGACGTACTGGTCAATAACGCCGGGGTCATGCCGCTGTCCAAGCTGGAGGCCCTGAAAGTCAATGAATGGAACCAGATGATCGATGTCAACATTCGCGGAGTGCTGCATGGCATCGCAGCGACCTTGCCCCTTATGCAGCAACAACGATCGGGGCAGATCATCAACATCGCATCGATCGGCGCCTATGCCGTGAGCCCCACCGCTGCGGTGTATTGCGCGACTAAGTATGCTGTCCGTGCCATTTCCGAAGGGCTTCGTCAGGAGGTAGGCGGCGACATTCGCGTCACCGTTATCGCTCCTGGTGTCACCGAGTCCGAGCTGGCTGAAAGCATTTCCGATGAAGGTGGGCGCGCGGAAATGCGCGAGTTCCGCAAGATCGCCATTCCAGCCGCAGCCATTGCCCGCGCTATCGCCTATGCCGTCGAGCAGCCTGCTGATGTGGACGTCAGCGAACTGATTGTCCGTCCCACCGCCAGCCCTTTCTGATTGTCATTGCCGCTGAGGAGGAGAAAGTCATGGCACAGCCATCCGGAGACCAGAACAAATACGTTGGCATGTGGGTGACAGCCGACGGCCGTATTCGCCATGAGTTGTTGCCTGGCGGACGTTACGACGAGGCCAGGGGGCGGCAGAAAAGTGCCTACCAGGGACGTTACTGGCTGGAAGGTGACCATATCGAGTACGTCGACGATACAGGCTTCACTGCAGACGGCGAGTTCCGAAACAACGTGCTGTATCACGCCGGGATGGTCCTCTATCCAGAGCGTTGAAACCAAGGCCGGAATGAATGCATTCCGGCTTTTTTTTCAGGTGATGTTCCTAATAACTAACCGCCCGCCTCAGCGCGGGCGGCGTCGTTGAATCCACTTAGGCTCGCAAGGTCTGGGAGTGAAGTGAGGTTTCATGACGCTGCGGTTTCAACCATTGGCGAATGGCCTGACCCCATCAGGAGATAAGTGAATGAGCATGAACCTGACCGAGCGGACTTCTGCCGAGGGTTTGGAGGCGTTCATTCGCGGCAAGCGCTTGGCTGCCTCGGACAACCTGGCAGCACGCGATGTATTGGTTCAGATATTCAATCGTGAACGTGACCAAGACAGCTTTATCGTGCCGGCCGTGGCCGAACCGCTACTGGTGTGGATCATCTCCGGAACCGCTGCCGTGGAGGAGCGAACTCCTGGCGGCGAGTGGGAAACCAGCCATGTGGCCAAGGGGGACTTTTTCTTGACGTCCTCCGCAGAGCCGTACGAAATGCGCTGGAAAGTTTCCGGCGCAGATGCATTCGAAGTGATGCACATCTATCTCGGCATCCCGCTGCTTGAAAAAGCCGTCCGGGAAGTGCTCGGGGGATCCGGCGCTGTCCGTCTGCGTGAGGTATCGGGTGGTCGTGACGAAGTCCTGTCACTGCTGCTGGAGCAGGTCCGCGCGGAGCTGACCAGTCGGAATGCAGTCAGCGCACTTTTTCTCCAGGGTCTGGCCCAATGCATGGCTGTCCACCTTGCCCGCAAGTACCTGGACAGCTCGGCGGACGATATTGCACAGCGCAATGCATTGCCCGCCTTCAAGTTACGGCGAGTCTTGTCGACCATGGAAGCCAATCTGGCGTCCCCGTTCAGTCTTGGGGCGCTGGCGGAAGAGGCCGGCATGAGCGAATACCATTTCAGCCGCTTGTTCAAGAAAGCTACCGGGTATTCACCCTCTCAATTCTTTATCCGAATGCGAATGGCCAGAGCCCGGCAGCTTCTCTTGGAAACAGATCACAGCATCATCGATATTGGTCTGGAGGTCGGCTATAGCAGCCCGAGTCATTTTTCTCAGATTTTCAAACGAGAAGTTGGCGTTAAGCCCAGCCACTACCGCAAATGAGGATTTCGGAGCGGGGATTCAAAGGTTTTGTGGGTGAAACTTTTCGTGAAAATCCAGAGTTTCTCCCGCGACCATAAACTGCCCGATGCCTCTGTAGTGCAGTGTCTTTGGATTTTTCACCGATAGCGCAACGTGGGCCTTCTCAACTTCCCATACGAACAGGCCGTACTCGCCGATCAAGTTTGCGTCGAACAACTGGCATTCGAAATTGGCGTAGCACTCTTTGATCAGCGGCGCCTTTACCCGCTCTGCCGGGGTCGCGGTCAGGGCAAAAGCGGAGAATTTGTCGACAGCTGCGCCTGTGCTGTTCCCCACCGCGACGACCTGATCGGCCAGTTCGACGGTCGGTACATTGATGACGCACTGCTGACTGTTTCGGATCAGCTCGTAGCTGTGGTTTCCCGTCCAGATGTAGCACCCAAACAGAGCGGGAGAAAACTGCATCATCATGTGCCAACCCATGGTCATGATATTGGTTTCATCTTTCCAGGCTGAGGTGACCAGTACGATAGGCCCGGTCTCCAGGTGCTGGCGTACGTCGATCAGTGGAAAGTCAGACTTTCGAAGTGCGGTCATGGCGCCTCCAATGGAAATTCGAATGGACAGAGGAACGCTGGGTGCAGGGCAACCCTGCACCCAGCGAATCGAGGCGAAGCATCAGCCCACCGGGATGCTCATGCCGCCGTCTGCCATGACCACCGAACCGACGATGAAGCTGGCGCGCTCGGAGGCCAGGAAGGACACAATCTCTGCGATCTCTTCTGGCGCAGCGGCTCGGCCAATAGGCGCAGATTTGCCGTGCTCTTCCAGAAAACCTCGACCGTCTTCCATGAAGTGGTTCAGCAGATTGGTCACCACATCGCCCACACCGATAGCATTTACGCGGATGCTATGTTCGATCGCTTCCAGCGCCTGAGTGCGCGTCAGCTGGGCCAAGGCACCCTTGGACGCGGTATAAGCCGCGATGCCCGGGAAGGCGAAGTACGAGGCATAGGAGGCGATGTTCACGATCGCACCGGATTTGTTCTTCATCATTTCCTTCATCGCTTCCCGGGAGTGAAGGAAGGCGCCAGTGACGTTGGTTTCCATTTGCCAGGTCCAGTCTTCGCGAGTCATCTCGACGACCGGTTTGTAGAGAATGCGACCGGCGTTATTGACCAGAACGTCCAGCTTGCCGAACTTCTCGACGGCCAGCGCAACCGCTTTTTCAGCGGAGCCGTCAACGGTGATATCCGCTACGAAGGGAACAATTCCGGGGCGCTCAAGGGCAATGACGGACGGATCAATGTCCTCTGCGATCACTTTCGCACCACGGGAATGGAGGAGCTCGGTAATGGCTTTACCGATACCGCTAGCCGCGCCGGTAACCAGAATTACTTTGCCTGCCACTTCGTTGGGGGTTGGGGTGAAGTCAGTCATGTCACGTCTCCAAGTAGTCATTGGGTCGTCGTTTTCGACGGTTCAAATTTCCCTCTTCTCTACGTGCATCTCTTTGGCAGGGTTGCTCAGCCTATCGGGGTTTTGCTCCTTTCTGTGATGCGCCGTTTTAGTTGGATGGATGACAAAATCCCGCGGTTACTCGCGGAGCGAGTGGCTTTGAGCAGCAATTTCTGCGCTGTCGCCCCAGCTCAGAAATGAGAAGCCCCGGTAGTCATTTTCCGGGCTCATCACGCACTTAGCGGTGCGTCAATTGGGCAACCGGCGCCGGGAGGTGCTCGTTAAGCACCTCCCCCGACGATATGGCCGAACCAGTTCTGCCGCCCACGCATACTCAGCATGCGTGCGAAGGTGCTTGCCCAACGTGCCGGACTCGGAGTCGGCTGGTTGCCCCGGCAACGGATACTGCACTTGCTGGAACAGGGCGAACTGGTGGAGAAGGAAATGCCCCCCCTGCGACGAACGAAATTGATTCGACGAACGGTCCGTAACGGCACGCGGCATGTTCCGATTATTCGCATGAGTCGGTCGATATCTCGGCGTGTCAATCGAACATGCTGCGCGCACCCTTCGCCTCAAGTCGCAGCCGAATCCCTGGCGGACTCTCCGAATTTGAGAACACATCATGACTATCCAAACTCGCGTTGCAGTCGTTGATCACAGTGGCTACGGCCACACCGCCAAGCAGGCCCAGGCTGTAGCCCGCGGTGCAAGTCGTGTCGCCGAGACCGAAAGTTTGCTGATCAGTGTGGAAGACATTGACCAGAACTGGGGAATCCTGGAAGGCGCGGACGCCATCATCTTCGGTTCGCCGACCTACATGGGCAGCGCCTCGGCACAGTTGAAGGCCTTCATGGATGCGACCTCAAGGAACGTGTTCGCCAAGGGCGGCGTATGGATCAACAAGATTGCGGCCGGCTTCACCAACGCGGCCTCGCGTTCCGGCGACAGGCTGGCAACCTTGCAGCAGCTCTCGATCTTTGCGGCCCAACATGGCATGCATTGGGTCAATCGATGCTGAACCGCCATAGCTTCTGGCTCGGCGTCGCGGCGCAGTCGGACGCTGATGTCGGCGCCGATATCGCACCGCCGACCTGGGATCTGCTTACCGCCGAACACCTCGGTGCACGAGTCGCAGAAGTGGCGCGCCAGATGGCAGCCGGGCGTCGAGTCCTGGAAGAGATCCACAACACTGCGCAGCAGGTCGCTCTCTCCTGATATGGGCCAGGGTCCTCATCAACACTACAGGGAGCCCGCCTCGCGGCGGGCAGGAGCATCTACGGCATGAGATCCGGGCTTGACGGCCAAAACAGTCATTCGAGAAGTGCACGCTTCGCCCCTGATCAGACTTCTTTTCTGCCGATGCCCACCATCCGCTTCGTGTCGATAGCGGCCTATGTAATCGGCCAATAGCAGACTATGGCACGCTGCCAATGACTGCATAACGTGCACTAGAGTCATGCCACTTTTCCTCCTCGCCTCATGTTGTGTTTCCGCAGCAGTGCTCAAACTTTCGCTGCTTGCCCAGCAGTTCCGGGATAGACCAACCGAGGCCCCCTACTCCCGTCCGTTTGTCGACCAGCTGAAGCTGTAAGTCGTAGTCATTTGCCTCGACTAGGCGGATGCTCGTGAGAGGCGCACCTGTTTCCAATGGCGCGCGGAGCCTGTCAATCACCGGTCAAGTCGAGGAAGGACCTCGTTGGTCCGGCTGTCGGAGGGCATGACGCAGGTCGCCCGGCGGCGGTTCGTAGGTCGCGAGCTAATGGAGCTTACGCAATGTCGGTAATTGAACCACTACTGCTAAGCACCGTGCGCATCTGTACCTGTGCAGGGACACACGTGCTGACCAACGCCAGCGGTTTCTTTTTTGCGCGGGACGAGCGTCTGTTCCTGGTCACCAGCCAGCATGTGGTGGTGGATGCGTCGAGCCGACATTTCCCTGATCGCCTCGAAATCGAGCTGCACACGGATCGGCACAATATGGCGAGTTCCTGCGGCTTCTCCGTGCCGCTGTATCGTGACGGCGAGAGCCTGTGGCGCCAAGGGCGGGATACCGCGGGTGGTGTCGATGTCGCGCTGATCGAGCTGGAGCGTGCAGCATTGCCTGGTGCAGTGGTTTACCACGCCTTCACGCCGCAGCACCTGCAGGCTCCCGGCGAGCTGATCGAGGTCGGCACTGCCCTGTTGGTGGTGGGATTTCCCCTGGGTTTCCACGACCACCTGCATCACATGCCGGTAGTGCGGCATGCCATTGTTGCTTCTTCGTTCGGCCTGCGTTTCCAGGGGCAGGGCTATTTCCTCACCGATGCACGCACCCACCGTGGCACAAGCGGCGCGCCGGTGGTGATGCGGATGCCGAATGATTGCAGGCACTCGGAGGATCTGCCCTGGATCTTGCTCGGCGTTCATTCGGCGCGCCTCGATCTGGGTAATCGCGACCTTGTGCAAGACGAAGCGCTGGGACTCAATTGCACCTGGTACGCCGACATCCTCATGACCCTGAGCGCGAACTGAGAAACGTGGTTGGTCTCATATTCTGGTATTCGCGGTTCGTCGGGGGAGCAAGGAGGAACTGCTCAGCCACACATCTTGCTGTAGCAGTCCTTCACCGCGTCATAGCATTCGCAGGCAGACTCCTCGCGCCCCGTCGATCGAGGGTGGTGATTTCTCCATGGCTGAGGTGGATGAGGTGATCGTGCTACTGGTGCATTGCCCAACTGCGCAGCTCGGAGCCTTTTGAATACCTCGTGCGGGGGGGCAGCAGCCCTCAGCGCCGATCAGCACGACTTTCGGGGGCGGTGGCCAGAGTCTGGATGTTGAAACTGGCGAACAGGTGCCTTCAGTGCGATGTCGTACAGACCAATCGTTCACACCGGATGCAAACTGTAAGCAGTCAGGTCATTGCCGCAGTGCCGAAGGAGGCCCCAGATGCTCGAAACTCTCGTGATCGCATTGTTGGCTTTGTGGGCATTGGGAGTGGTCACGTCCTATTACATGGGCGGTCTCATCCATGTCCTCCTGTTCCTGGCAATTGCACTGGTTTTTCTCCGTAACAGGCGGGCGCGGCGTGCGTGAGGCGCAGGAGCCCGTGCCAAGAAAGGCCCTCTTTGCGAGGGCACATTTCGTTCACGCCCAACCGGTGCTGCCATAAAAGCGACTGACCTCCCTTTGCCAGCGCTGGTCGGTCATGTCAGGCCAATGGTGCTCGTCGAATCCAGGCGCCTCCTTCAGTCGGCTCCTTTCAACATCGAGCATGAAACGCCCGAGCTTGGTATCCAACGTCAACGCACGCCAGGGTACGACAAAGAGTTTTTCACCAAGGCTGAAGAACGTCGTGCAGAACAGCACGGCATAGATGACCCGGCCGCTGCGCATATCCAGCATGATTTCCTTGATTACCCCGAGGTCATCGCCGTCGAGGTTATAAACATCTTTACCGATGAGGCTGTCCGTGGCCATGAGTTCAGGTGCTCTTCGAGTCGCCGGCCCGACTTCATGGTCTTCGTTTTTGGCATCGTTTCCAGGACGGGTCATGGCCACCTCCAGTCGCAACGGGATAAGCGTTCCCCTTTCTCTGGTGTGCCTCGGTGCGGGGGACGATGGCAGTTCTCGAGTGGGGACCACGCGTGAAGTCAGATCAAGGCTCTTTCTTGTCGTCTTCTTTCAGGTCTCCACTTCCCGCCCGGATGTCTCCAGCGGCCGGTTGTGCCTTACCTTCTTTCTCCAGTCGCTGGCTACCGAAAAGCTTGTCCGCCGCATGTTTGAGCTGACAGGCCCACTGATCGACCTTTCCCTTGATTTGATCCTTGTTCATGTGCGCGCTCCCTGGGCACCGAGAGGTGCGATGCCCTTCAATTACCCGGCTCGCCACCAATTGTGGAAACCGGAACGATGACTGTGTTGGCCATCGGACGGTCTGTCTGTGCGTCAGCGCACAGAGAAGGTCGAGCAGTCAATGTCCTGCGCTTACTTGCGAGAGTGCTCCGTTCGATAGCGTACAGAGACATTCCGTGAATGAGTTCAATCTGGCCGACTGCGGATTGCTGTGCTCATCGCAGTTGAGCACTGGCGAGCGGGTCAGCCCTGCCAGCAGTCTTCGAACTGTTGCTGCTCACCAGGCTGTGGGGCATCAGGGCGGGCGAATACGGCAACAGCCGGCAAATGGATTGCGCGTCTTCGGGGATGTTTGAGCATTCCCGCTCATCCAAGAGCGGCACACGCCGGCATTCCCACCACGGGCGCCCTGCCCGGGCGCAAGAGGGACACATGAATATCACTTCAATTCTTTTATCGGATGCCTTCCCAGGTTACGCGGTGTGGTTGACGTCACGCCCCGACAACAAGGTGTTGATGACGCTAATGCGATTGGAAGCATGTGCCATCAGCAAGGTCATCGATGCCCAGGCGCTGTTCAACCCAGCGATGGCGGCCAAGGTGATCTCGCAGGTCGAGCGCGACCTGAAACTGAAGGAAGGTGGCCTGAAATGGCACACGCCGGATGATCATTGGATCAGTCTTGAACTACCCACCTACCACGAAAATCCCCTATGGCAGCTTGCCCTCAAGACCCGGACGGGACGACGCCACAGCAGGCTCATCTGATGGTTGGGCTGCCGTCCAGGGTGAGGTCATACAATTTCCTGATGGTCGCGGCGACCACAGGCGGCATGTGCATGGACGGCGGGATGAATGGCCATCACCAGGCTCGGGCGCACGGAACAGTATTCCGCGGCAAGTAAGCGCGATAGCGCACCGACGCGGAGTGTTTTTGGCTGCGACAGTGCAGGCCCTACGATCGGCCTATTGCGGTCAACATGAGTAGGCAACCGAATCCAGCGGACCAGTCGTACTGGGTTCCCAGTTCGTTTGCATCCCTTTCTCGAATGGTGAAACCAGATGCATGCACAATTCCGCAAGCTGGCCCTCGCAGCCAGTGTTGCCATGGCGCTGGCTGCGATGAGCGATGTGACAACAGCAGAGTCTCAAAGCTACACCGATACACGTCAGGAAACCCAGATATGGACGACTTATGCATTGAGTCCCGATTTGCGGGCCAACGATCTCAAGGTATTGGTAAGAAACGGAAAGGCCACCCTGAGAGGCATGGTCGCTGATGAGGTCCACAAGGAACTGGCCACAGACATCGCGCTGGCTGTCAGCGGAGTCGACTCGGTGGACAACCAGATAGCGGTTACGTCCGACTACGTCCCGCCAGAGCCGAAGCCGGGTGCGGACCGGAGCTATGGGGTCATGGTCGACGATGCCGCAATCACCGCCGCAATCAAGTCGAAGCTGCGCTGGAGCAAACAGGCCAATGGCATGACCACGAGCGTCAAGACCCGCTCAAGCAGGGTAACGCTGACCGGCAATGCCGATAGCCAGGCGGACAAGGATATTGCCGGTCGTATGGCCTCGAACACCGACGGCGTATTGGTGGTGGACAACCAACTCGTGGTCGATGCCCTGAGGCCGACGCCTGTCGAGGGCGCCAAGGGTGCCGTGGAGCAGGCGCGGGATGATGTCGCCGATAGCTGGATCACAACCAAGGTGAAGTCCACTTTAATGTACTCGAGCAACGTCAGCGGTTCCGCCATCTCAGTGAGCACCAACGGCGGCATCGTTACCCTGAGCGGTCTCGTCGCCAGCGGTCTCGAGCGGGACTTGGCAATCGAACTGGCGCAGAACGTACGTGGTGTGAAGACCGTCCGCTCGAGCGAACTTCGCTATTGATACGAGGGTCTCACGCTGGCCGTGCCATTGTGTCTGATCATAAAAAAGCCCGCACGGGCGGGCTGTGGAAGCGTGGCCTCGGCAGCTATGGGTCAGCCATAAGGTCCACAATGGCCTCGCTGATGAAATCGGCGTTGGCCTCTAAGGTTGCCAGGCGACTGTAGATCAGCTCTGAGGTGTCCGGATATACGCCTTGGTCGATCCAGATTGCCAATCCCACAAGCGCGGCATCCAGCTTGATCTAGTTCATGTGGATGCGATGGATAGGGAGCAGGAGAGCGTCAGAATCGGTCATGGTGTCCCCCCTTCGGCACCCTTGGCGGGCGCTGTCGTCGATCAGCACTCCGGCGAACTGAACACGGGCGTGTCGCGAACGTCGAAGCCCAGGATCTTGCTCAGCGCACGTTCAGCCGCGGTGACCGCTTCCGAGCGGCGAGGAAAGGAAATTCCATCGTAGACCAAGTGAAAGCGCAATTCTGCACCTTGGCATCGCGGTTTGACCGCGACGAATGCCAGAGCGTGGTCACCATTCAGCTGTGCTTGGCTCCATGCGACGTGCCCAGGGAAGTCTCGTTTCATGATGTCCTCGGCCCGAGCGTGACGATGGTTGGAATTCGACTATCTACCCTTTGCTTCGTAATTGCTTGCCTTTATTGGTAAACCGGACCAAGGGTTACCGCTAGGCATCCGCTTCAAGGGCCAAGGCTCCGGACCGGTGAGTAAATGGGTACTCAGGCGTCCTGCACGAGCACGAGTGACATCGATCGAACTGCCTTTCCGACGATTGGGGAATTGCGGCTCCGGTGGCCTATGGTTACTAGAGGGAGGCCTTTTCCAGGCCGTCTCGTCTAAGGGTGGCACTCATGCCCGATTCGCCTTCGCCCTTGCATAATTACCTGCTGGCCGCCTTGCCCGAGGAGGTCCAGCAGCGCCTGATCCCGCAACTCGAACCGGTGCCGATGCCCCTTGGCAAGGTTCTATATGAGTCGGGGGACACCTTGCGACACGTCTATTTCCCCACCAACTCAATCGTTTCCCTGCTCTATGTGATGGAGAACGGCGCTTCGGCGGAAATCTCGGTAGTCGGCAACGAGGGGCTTATCGGCCTGGCAGTGTTCATGGGCGGCGAAAGTACCCCTAGCCGAGCCATAGTACAGAGCGCCGGCCACGCCTACCGATTGCAAGGGGCGCGGTTGACAGCCGAGGTCAATCGCCATGGCGAACTGCTGCAGCTGATGCTGCGGTACACCCAGGCGCTGATCACGCAGATGGCGCAGACCGCGGTTTGCAACCGGCATCATTCGATCGACCAGCAGTTGTGTCGCTGGTTGTTGTTGTCGCTGGATCGCCTGCCAGGCAACCATCTGACAATGACCCAGGAGCTGATTGCCAACATGCTCGGTGTACGCCGTGAGGGGGTCACCGATGCCGCTGGTAAATTGCAGAGGCTCGGCGTGATCGAATACAACCGCGGACACATTACAGTGCTTGACCGCCCCAGGCTCGAAGAGCTGAGTTGCGAATGCTATGCCGTGGTCAAGAAGGAGACGGACCGTCTTCTGCCCTACGCAGCGTCGATCAGGCGCTAGCCAGTGGCTTCAGCTTTAGCAGGGTGCCAACCCTGGCAAGGCCGGCCGCTCCTGGTTGGGAGCGGAGCGGGATCGGGTGCGGCAGGACGCCGGACTTCCGGGCGCGAGTTGTCCACTACGCGGGTAGCGGCACCTGTATGTCCGCGCAGACAGGCAGGACATCAGCGTGGATACAGGCAAGGCAGGAAGGGGGGAATTCGCGGTTCAGTCTATCCGGCACGAGTTCTGGGGCTTTGCGTTGTTGGCCTTGGCCAGCCAGGTGACGCTTTGCAGGCTGATCAGATCCTCGCCATTGGCGTACAGGCTGTCGTAGCGCATCTGGCTGGAGGTCGAAATGGGCACATTGAAGATGGTGGGGGTATCGTCTGGAGGGCTCTCGCACCGGGTGATTCGAATGATGTTATTGGAGCTTCTCGAAACGACGAAATATGCAGTGATCATGGGCCTCTCCACTGCTGGGCCTGGCCCCAAGCTGCGCTTGCAGTTATAGGGTGCGGCTTCTCTCAAAAAAGCTGACTACTTGTTTCTCAGCCTCCTCATGGGTCATCTCGTAGCGTTCCTGGATCAGGTTTGCCAACTTTTGCGCATCCCCTTCACAGCTAATCAGTTCGGCTACGGTCAGTTCATCCCAAACGGTCCTGGCGGTACCCACCAGCTCTCGCCATTTGCTCTTGATAATGTCTGCAAGAACCCTGCTCATGGCCTGTCCTCAGTCATTGGATGGCAATGCTCGCGGTCTGGCGAGCGCTCATCGAAGACATCATGGCAGGGAGTAGGCAATCGGTCGGTGCGCCATCGCGCTTAGGGCTGCAAGAGTTCATGGGCAGTGACGGGAAGCGGTAGACAGTCGCTGGCGAGAGCCGAACGGTGTCCAAAGGATCAGCGCTTGGGAGTCTCAGCAGGGCCATGGCCGGTGAGTTCATCATCGCAGCGCGGGGTGATGGCGTGGTCGAAGGACGGGGGAGCCTGCATTTCTTGCTGCCGAGGCGCACCCCTGATGGCCTCGTTCTCGGTCTGTTGCTCCAACAGGAGCAGGCATCTCTTCTTGATGACCGCGTCGACCTTTCTGAGGAAGTGATAGAGGGCGCGTGTTCGTTGACGGCGCGCGAGATTGTCCGGTTTATGCGCAGCGCTGTCAGAAGTGTCGGCAGCGTGGCTATCGGCTTTGTCTGTCATGGCGGTTCCTTACAGGGCTCTCGGAATTGAGTGCTGCAAGCAGGCTGTCATGGTCGCAGCTTGCAGTCGGTGCGTTGGAACACCTAGCCATCGGTGGGCTGACGCACCGTGCTGGTCTACCCGACCTGCGATGCTGTACAGGATGCACTGCATATCGCAGTGCCCTCATCCCCGAGGTGGATATGCACACTCACATGGGTACCAGCCTGCGGCGCAAGCTTCGCATGCCCCTTCCGAGGGGATGGCCACTCATCAAGACGCCCGGTCAATTACTGCTGCAGCGTGCCGAGGGGGCAAACGAAGCGGCGCGGGTATCACAGAATGACGAACCGCCTCCGCACCAGGGCCCCACACCCTGAGCCTGGTGCTCTGCAGGGCAAAAGTGTTGCAGCGAACTGACGGATCTCATGTGCCCAGACATGCTTGCTGAACCAGCCCGTAATGTTTCGGGTGTCGTCGAGACAGCCATGAATATCTCAAGCTACAGCGACAAGCCGGCTGAGCCGTGGACGCCCCGTGATCCACAAAAGCCTGGTGAAAGGTCACCACACCGGGCGGTCTTTTCCCGGTCCGAACTCTACTCGTTCCCAGTCCCGGAGGATGATATCGAGACAGTCCCCGACAGTGGGCCTGCCAGAAAACGACACCGGTAAAAGAAGCGATGCCAGGATTGCGAATTTACCTCTCAGGCTTACGGATCAAGCAAGGGATGTTGGACCTCTATCCGTCTTGAACAGATAAACCTCGACCTTCGCAGCCGGCTTATGACCTCCCCTACGCATGCCCTGGGGAGGAAGTGGCCGTTACGACTGCTCATCCTACAGCGATGAGCCCTCGTACCTTGAGACGGCTTTTGGCCGATTGCTGACCTTCATGACAGGAAGCCTCCGGCCAGAAGTAGACTCTTCAGTTGCACAAGCAGCCCTCCCTGCTCACTCCCCGTAGGCCAGGACGCGCTGGTCACAGGGCGGTTGAACCAGGCCGGAAAACGCTCACCTTCAGCACAGTGTCTCCAAGCACGCGCGTGCTGCTACAAGATCGGGCGTACCCAGGCCTTCTTCATAACGACCATAGACGGGTTCAAGCAGCTCCATCGCCGGCTGCCTATGCCCTTGGTCACGCCATACCTGGGCCAGGGTGGTCGCGCTGCGCAGCTCCCAGGCAAGCGCGCCGCCTCTGCGGGCCAGCTCCAACGATCGGGTCAGCAGGGCCTCTGCCCCCTCCGCCCCCGCCTCAAGCAGGCGGCAAGCCTCCAGTCGAAGCATTTCCGGGGCACACCATCCCGTGGCGCCGATGCTGCTCTGGAACGATGCAGGTCGCTCCTCGAACGACCTCGATCCCCCGAGTGTCATGACGATATCCCTCACCAATCCACTTGCCGGTAGCGTCGGTCTGGGAAGACCTTCGCAGCCCATCACCCCGGCATAGTGCTGTGCCCAGTCGGCGAACAACGGGATGGAATGGCGTGAGGAGGCCTCGAGCAGGAGGTGCAGGCGGCGGGACGCCTTCTCGTACTCGCCGTTGTAGTAGGGAATCACGCAACCGGCCGTGGCCAGCAAGTACGATATCGACGGGATGTGCTCCAGCTGGCAGGCCAGGTCCAGGGCCTGCTGCACGCGCCGTTCGGCCTGGTCCGGGTAACCCCGAAGCCAGAGGATACGAGCCAGGACGGTGAGCGATGCCACCCTTTGCTCGTATTGCACGCCCATGCAAAGCGCGAAGCGGTTCGGACGATTTTCGCGCTCGAGCGCCTCCAGCACCGATTCAGCCAGGCGATGGGCCCGCTCCTGCATCCCCGAATAATGAAGGGCGAGGACCTTGAGGCGTTGCGAGCTGACCGCCAACTCTTCACCACGCCCCTGGGCCAATTGATCAAACTCTTCGCTCAGCGCCAAGGTTTGCAGGTACCGTCCAGAACGCAGGTTGGCCGCTAGCTGGCCCGAAATAGCATGGAGCATCGCGCCCGGGTCCCCGCTTCTCTCCGCGAGCGACTGGGCGCTCTGGAAGGCTCCTATGGCCTGGGTAGCGACAATCTGACCATGGTAGGAACAGTTGCCCAGCGCCAGCTGCAACTGCGTCGCCAGTTGCAGAGCCTCATCGCCTTCAGCATCGAAAGCCGCGCTCAGTAGACTGAGGGCACTCTCCACATAGGAACCGTACTCGTGCAGGAGCGACATCTCCTGCCAGATCGGTGCCGAGCATGCTGTCAGGCGAATGGCCAGGGGGTGGCGCACTTCGGCATCCAGCCCCCAGTTCAACGCTGAGCGAAGGTCACCCAGCCACCTGGCGTATCGCTCCAACCAACGGCTGGTTGGCAGGCTTTCCCATTCAAGCTGCGCCTGCCCCAGGCGCGCCATGCAAATTCCAAGGTGTCGGACTCGGGTTTCGTGGAGCTCACCTGCCGCGTCCAGCTTTTCCAGGGCATAGAGCCGCGCCGGTTCGAGCAGGCGGTAAGAGAGCTCATCGTCGCTGACCTCGACGCTGATCAGCGACTTCATCGCCAACTGCGAGATGAGCATGCAACTGGCCCCAGGGTCGCCCGGGAGGCCAAACAGCGCCGCGACGGACTCCAGGGAAAAGCTCCCGCGAAACACTCCCAGGCGACGCAGGCCGGCCCGCTCCGCATCGGACAGCAGGGCGTAGCTCCAGTCGAACATTGCGCGCAAGTGCCGGTGCCGTGGATGGCCACCCTGTGCGTCGATGGGGCAGTCCAGGTAGCAGTCGCCGCCGTGCAACGCCGCGCCAATGTCCCGCTCGCTGGCGATCTGGCCGGCTGCCAGTTCAATCGCCAGAGGCATGCCGTCCAGGCGATGGCAAATATCAACGAGGCGCGGCAGATCCGCCGCACCAGGTTCGAAGGCCTCGTCGACGTTCCTGACCCGCTCGACCAGCAGGGCGAGCGCCGGGTAGGCAAGCGCCTCGGCGACCTCGGTAATCTGCATTGGTGGGTTGGCCAGCGGAGGCAATCGATAGACGCGCTCGTGCGCGGTACGCAGCGCCTCCCTGCTGGTGGCAAGCACATGAATCCCCGGAGCAGCGCACAGGAGGCACTCCATGAGGTGCGCAGCCGCTTCGACCATGTGCTCACAGTTGTCGATCAGCAGGAGCATCTCTCGAGAGCCGAGCTGGCTGCAGAGGATCTCGAGCGAGCTACCTGCCTGCCCGGGAATGCCCAGCAGCGCAGCGAGGGTGCTGGCGAGCGGCCCGGCATCCTGAAGCAGCGTAAGGTCGAGCATGCGGATCCCATCGCGATAGCGGCCGATCAGTTGCTCAGCCACCAGCAGGGCGACACTGGTCTTGCCGATTCCCCCGCAGCCCACCACCGAAACGCTGCGGCCGCTCTGCAGCTGGCCGATGATATGCGCTACTTCCCGCTCCCGGCCGACCAGGCGGCTGCGCCGCGTCGGCAGGTTGTGCTGGCCCGACGGATCCACGCTCATCAAAGGTGGGACACTGCCAACCCGGCTGATCGGCGCGACGAAACTGTAGCCACGCAGCGCCACCGTCACGATGTAGCGGCGCCCTTCCTGGCCATCTCCAAGAGCCTTCCGCAATGCCGCCATGTGCACGCGAAGGTTGCCTTCATCTACCGTCAGGCCGGGCCAGGCCCTGGCCATCAGGTCGCGCTTGCCGACGACCTCGCCGGCGTTTTCCAACAGCACGAGAAGCAGATCGAAGGCGCGCTGCCCCAGGCGTAGCGGTCGGCCGCTATCCACAATCGAGCGCGAGGTGGGATAGACCACGTAGGGGCCGAAGCACAACGCGGACTCGACCGGCATCAGTTGTTCTTTTCTCATCGTTACCAACAGATCTTGGATGCAGGCCAGGTGCCGGCCTCTTTCTAACGGGAGGCCGCGAACGCAGCTCCGCAGAGCTGCCACCTCCGTTCTATTGCAAAAAAGGTGAGCTGCCGAGGGCTCTTCATAAAAATTAACAACGACCATTACCGCCGATTCCGGCGGCAAGCGGTTCATGAAAAACCGGGCGCTCGTCCCGCGCACGGTCGTCACGGTGCAGACCTCGGCGGAAGTGACCGGCCGAACTCACCAAACCAGCACGGTTCACCCATGGCACTGGAGCACCTGACGGCGCCCTCCAGCCTCACAGAAACGTTGCAGAAAGATGGGCCTGGTCACGCCAGCTGCGCCATCGCCAAGTTCATGGCTCCCAGGAGACTGTCCACTTAATGAACATTAACCGGCATTAACTGGCCGCCTCGCTCAAGCCTGCGAAAGATAGCGATACATCAGATCGGCGAGAACACCCATGCTGAGCGAAAGTATCGAGCGATCCACAGGCTACGCAGAAGCGCGCAAGCTCGCCCGCTGGCAGGAAGAACAAGCATTGAAGCTCATCCTCACGCACCTGGAAGGCGGCATCACCGTCACTTGGCTGGCGGACGCCTGCGCACTTTCCAGAAGCGACTTCACACGCAAGTTCAAGGTCAGCACCGGCCACTCGCCGCTGGAATGGGTACGGCTCCAGCGGGTGGAAAAGGCCAAGCGCCTGCTGACCGATGCGGATCGGCCTTTGGCGGAGATCGGTCTGGAATGTGGCTTCTACGACCAAGCGCATTTCTGTCGTGTGTTCAACCGCCTGACGGGAATTTCTCCCAAAGGCTGGATACGCCAGGCACGGGGCGCCCCCTCCACCTCCGCTTCGTAACCGAACGGGTTGTCGGAATCGACACGATCGCCGGCAACTCCCGCCTGCATCCACCGGCCGCCTGTGGCGATGAAGAACCCGGTCGTCGTGCGGCCCTGTGTAGCGAGCACGAGATGCAAGCCGGTAACGGATACAGGCGATGGCACGGTAGACGGCGCGTGGCCAAGTCTTCAGCGTCACGCCGCCGGGCTAGCGGCGTCAGGCCTGCTGACGCCGATCCCGTCGAGTACATAGGCGCGAACCGTGTGAAGCATCCGGTAGCGCACGCCGGGCTCGCCCTCTTCCACCAGCAACAGCGACTTGTCGGCCAACTGGCAGACCGCGGCGAAGATGCGCTCGCGGCACAGCCGGGTATCCACCAGCGCGCTCAGCGCCGCTTCCAGCGTGAAGCTGCTGCCCAGCCGCGCAAGCAGGCGCAGGCATGTTTGTTCGGTGCCGCTGAGCTGGTCATAGCTCCAGTCGTAGGTGGCGCACAGGCTGCGTTGCCGCGCTGGGGCGGTGCGGCGGCCGGGCATATGCAGTAGGACGCCGCTGTCGAGTAGCTTCGGCAGTCCGGTCAGGCCCAGGGTATCGATCTGGCGGGCGGCCATCTCGATAGCCAGCGGGATACCGTCCAGACGCCGGCAGACTTCGACTATCGCGTGCACCTGGGCCGGGCCCAAGTCCAGGCGGTCACACACATCTCGCGCGCGCTGCACGAAGAGTTGCACGGCCGAACAGCACAGCGCGCCGACCAGCGTCACCTGGTCGCTGACGGGCAGTTCCAGCGGCGGCAGGCGCAGTACGTGTTCACCCTCGGCACGCAACGGTTCGCGGCTGGTGGCCAGGACGCTGAGCGCCGGGTGCTGGCGCAACAGCCGCTCGATCAGTTGGGCGCAGGCGCAAGCCAAGTGCTCGCAGTTGTCCAGCACCAGCAGCCGCCGTCCTTCGCCGGCCGCATCGAGCACCGTGGCGAGCAACTGGGCCAGCGCCTCGGCGTCGGATACTGACGACAGGTCGAGGAACCGAATGCAGCCGTAGTGCTGCTGTAGCGACTCGCAGACCTGGATTGCCAATGAGGTCTTGCCTATCCCGCCCGGCCCCACCAGGGTCAGCAGGCGGGTGCCCAGCATCTGCTCGAACAGGTGCTGGGTGAGGCGCCCGCGCCCCACCAGCCCCACCAGCAACACAGGTAAATTGCTGGCGGACGCGACCTGGATCGGCTGAGCCTGCAGCGACTCCACCACGCCGACGAAGCCGTAGCCGCGCAGCGGCACGTTGGCGATGTAGCGTTCGCCGGTGTGGCCCTCGCCGAGGGCGCGGCGCAGTGCGGCGATATGCACCCGCAGGTTGATTTCCTCGACGACCGTGCTGCCCCAGACGCGGGCAATGATGGTCTCCTTGGCGATGATCTCGCCGGGCTGAGCCACCAGTACCAGGAGGATGTCCAGGGCGCGGCTGCCGATGCGGATCGGGCGATCGCCCTGCAACAGTTGACGCTTATAGGGGTGCAGTTGGAAGCGGCCGAACTGCAATACCGTTTCCGTGCCGATTGGCGTGGGTGCGCTCATGTCGTCTCGCGCCTTGCCCGCACGAACCGCTCTACCACGGGGGTATCCGAGCGAATCCGAACGAATCGGGGCGGTGGCTCCTGTTTGTCGATGGACCCATTCTCCGGTCTCTGGAGAACAGCGCAATTCGGCCAGAGGGACGGATACGGCCAAGAAGGGTGCGTCAGACGGTCAACTAGTGGAAAACTGTTGGCGGTACTGACTGGGCGTCATGCCAATGCGCTCACTGAACACAGCGCGAAGGTGCCGGGCGCTGCCGAAGCCGCTACGGCAGGCCACCACCTTCAGTGGCAGGTCAGTCGTTTCCAGCAACCGCCGCACGTGCTCGATGCGGGCATTCTGCAGGTACTGCATGGGCGTCAGTTTTACTTCGCGCTGGAAGGCGCGGGCGAAATTGCGCGGGCTCATCGCCGCCAGCTCGGCCATACGCTTGATGGTAAAGGGCTCCTCAATGTGATCGGCCATGTAGGCCTGCACCCGCGCGATTGCCGAGCCATCGCGCAGAACCGTGGCCAGCAGCGGTGCAAAGGGGGCTTGGCCGCCCTGACGCTTCATCACCACCAGCAGCACCTTCGCCACCTCCAGCGCCAGCTCCTTGCCATGGTCCTCGCCGAGTACCGCCAGGGCCATGTCGATGCCGGCGGTGATGCCGCCGGTGGTGATCAGGTTGCGGTCCACCACGTAGATCTGCTCGGCCTCCACCCGCGTGCAAGGGAAACGCTGCGCCAGGCGCTCCAGGTAGTTCCAGTGGGTGGTGCAACGGTAGCCGTCGAGCAAGCCGGCGTTGCCCAGCAGGAAGGCACCGGTGCAAATCGCCCCGTGTCGCCGCGCGCGCCCTGCCGCCTGTGGTAGCCAGGCACTCAGCGTTGGTTGTGCGGTGTCGTAGGCGCCGGGGCCGCCGGGCACCAGCAGCAGGTCGATGCCGGCGGGCAGCTCTTCCAGGGTCAGGTCGGCCAGCATCTTCAGGCCGCAGGAACTGCGGATCGGCTCGCGGCTCTCGGCGACGGTCAGCAAGCGGTAGTGATGCTCCGGCGCGAGGAAGCGATTGGCGATGGAAAACACCTCCATCGGCCCCGACACATCGAGCATCAGCACATCGCTATAAAGCACCATCGCCACTGTCTTCATCGCACCACCGCTCAATTCGCCACCCTCACTCTCTCAGCGTCACAGCAACCCATTGGCTGATCTGCGTATCTGCCTACACGAAACAGCCATTCTATCTGCGACGTGCACAACGCGCCCGCACCGAGCACATCGATCCAATAACTCCTCCGCCACCCCGGCGATAGTGGGCCCATCGCGCCGGCCGCCAGCTGGCGCGTCTCTTTGCGCCATCCGGCGCGCCAACGACCCAGGAGCCCCAATCATGGCCACAGCTTCCGCCGTTCCCGGCAAGACCCTGCTCAGCCCCATCGACCACACCCTGATCATGATCGACCACCAGTCGCAGATGTCGTTCGCCACCAAGTCGATCGACGCAGTGGCCCTGCGCAACAACACCGCACTGGTGGCCAAGGCGGCGAAGGAGTTCGGCGTCTCCACCATCCTCACCACCGTTGCCGAGAAGAGCTTCTCCGGGCCGATCTTCGACGAGATCAAGTCGGTGTTCCCCGAGCACAACGTCATCGACCGCACCAGCATGAACACCTGGGAAGACCCCCGAATCGCTGTGGAAGTGAACAAGTTCGGCAAGCAGAAGATCGTCCTGGCCGGCCTCTGGACTTCCGTATGCATCGTCGGCCCGGCACTGTCGGCACTGGACCAGGGCTTCGAGGTCTACGTGATCGCCGATGCCTGTGGCGACGTGTCCACCGAGGCCCACGAGATGGCGCTGCAGCGCATGATCCAGCTCGGCGCGCGTCCCATGACCTCCCTCCAGTACCTGCTCGAACTGCAACGCGACTGGGCCCGCGGCGAGACCTACGACCAGACCGTGAAGACCTCCATCGAGCACGGCGGCGCCTACGGCCTGGGCCTGATCTACGCCAAGACCATGTTCAACGCCAGCGAAGGCCACTGAGCCTCGCGAGGGAGCGGCGCTGCCGCTCCCCCTCCCCTTTCTTCCTGGTAGCTCCCCTGTCCCCAGACGACCGTCCCGGCGGCGTTTTCTTATTCCGCCACGAACAGGCTCGGACGTCTGCGCCGGGTATCGCTTCGCTCCCTCCGACGAAAAGCACTGGCCTCAGGGCAGTGGCGCGCTCATGTATTCGACCATTCGCTCGCGCAGCCACCGCTCGCCCGGGTCGTTGTCGTGGGCGGCGCTCCAGACCAGGGAAAGTTCCGCCGGCTTGATCTCCAACGGCGGGTCCTCGGCACGCAAGCAGCGGTCTTCCACCAGGGCACAGGCAGCGTAGTCCGGCACTGTGGCGATCATCTCGGTGTTGCGCAGCAACGCGCGAAGGCTGCCGAACTGCGGCACGGCCAGCACGACCCGGCGGCGACGGTCGATGCGTTCCAGGTCGAGGTCGATGGCGCCGCTGAGGTCGCCGGAGAAGGAGACCATCGCATGCGGCCGCGAGCAGTATTCATCCAGGGTCAGCGGGCCGGGGCGGTCGTCGCCGCGCAGCACCTTCACGCCGATGTCGCGCAGCTTGCGGCGCTTGGCATTGGCCGGCAGATCCGTGGTGTAGCTGACACCGGCGGTGATCTCGCCGGAGGACAGCAGCGCCGGCATCAGCAGGAAGTTGGCACGGCGCACCACCACCGTGATGTTCGGTGCCTCCTGCTGCAGACGCGCGAGGAGCGCGGGGAACAGACCGAATTCGGCGTCGTCCGAGAGACCCAGGCGGAAGATGTTGCAACTGCTCTGCGGGTCAAAGCTCTTGGCGCGGCTGACGGCGGCGGAGATCACGTCCATCGCCGGACGCAGTTCCTCGAAGATGTGCAGTGCCCGACTGGTGGGTTCCATGCCGCGACCGACGCGCACCAGCAGCGGGTCGTCGAACAGGTCGCGCAGTCGCGCCAGGGCGGCGCTGACGGTGGACTGGGTGATGAACTGCTTCTCGCCGACGCGGGTGAGGTTCCGCTCCAGCATCAGGGATTCGAAGATCACCAGCAGGTTCATGTCCAGGCGGCGCAGGTCGTTTCGGTTCATGGGTAGTCGCTCGGGGCTCTGAGGAATGCGGTTGGTTACCCGGGAGAAGGGTCATGCCAGTCGATCAACTTTCGCTGCGCTTTTCTTGTACGGCTGCGCTCGAAACCACCGTCCACGGCCCGATTCGATCAAGCATCGGATCGCCTTCCCTTGCCCCCATTCCGGAGCGGCCTTCCGCCGCTGATGGAACCACAGGAGAAGGGAGATGCCGCTCGCGTAAAACAAAACGCCCCGCGAGCTGGATAGCGCTCGCGGGGCGTGCTTTTCGCCAGGGATCAGCGCCGATCGAAGCGATCCAGGTTCGTTACCTCGGTCCGGGCATTGAACTGGAAACGCTTCCGACAGGCAACAGCGTCGACCTGATTCATCAGAACGCGAAGCACGAACAGCCGAACGCGCCCCAGAACCCGGCGAAGTCGCTCACCGGCACATCCTTGGTGCGCGCGCGCTCATGGCTGTGACCGTGCACACCGCAGGAGCCGACGCACTGGTGCACGGCCTGCTGCAGCGGCGCCTGCGGGCGCCAGTGGCCGGGAACCATGGCCACCGGCGACCACTCCGGCACCACCGGGATGCTCGGCGGGGCCAGCTTGCCGAACTCGCGATCGCCATGGACGATCTTGCCGCCTACCACGGTGAGCACCGACTCGATGGTCTTGATGGCTTCTTCCTCGACGCTGAAGAAGTCTTCGGAGAGCACCGCCAGGTCCGCCAGCTGGCCGACCTTGAGCATGCCCTTCTTACCCTGCTCGCTCGAGAACCAGGCGCTGCCGTGGGTGAACAGCTGGATCGCCACCTCGCGCGACAAACCTTCCGGATACAGGCTCAGGCCACCTACGGTCTTGCCGCTGACCAGCCAGTACAGCGAAGTCCAGGGGTTGTAGCTGGACACGCGGGTGGCGTCGGTGCCGGCGCCCACCGGCACGCCTTCGGCCAGCATGCGCTTGATCGGCGGTGTGGCCTCGGCGGCCTGCTTGCCGTAGCGATCGACGAAGTACTCACCCTGGAACGCCATGCGGTCCTGGATGGCGATGCCACCGCCCAGGGCGCGGACGCGCTCGATGTTCTTCGGCGAGATGGTCTCGGCGTGGTCGAAGAACCAGGGCAGGCCGTTGAAGGGAATGTCGCGATTGACCTTCTCGAACACGTCGAGCATGCGCGAGATGGACTCGTCATAGGTGGCGTGCAGGCGGAACGGCCAGCGCTGCTCGACCAGGTGGCGCACCACCGGCTCCAGTTCGGCTTCCATGGTGCCGGGCAGGTCCGGGCGCGGTTCGAGGAAGTCCTCGAAGTCTGCCGCCGAGAACACCAGCATCTCGCCCGCGCCGTTGTGGCGCAGGAAGTCGGTGCCCTGGCCGTAGGTCACGCTGGAGGTCCAATTCTTGAAGTCGGCCAGCTCTTCCTTGGGCTTCTGGGTGAACAGGTTGTAGGCGATGCGCACGGTGAGCTGGTCGGCGTCGGCCAGTTGCTGGATCACCTGGTAGTCGTCCGGGTAGTTCTGGAAGCCGCCACCGGCGTCGATCACGCTGGTCAGGCCCAGGCGATTCAGCTCGCGCATGAACTGCCGGGTCGAGTTGACCTGGTATTCCAGCGGCAGCTTCGGCCCCTTGGCCAGGGTCGCGTAGAGGATCATCGCGTTGGGACGGGCGATCAGCATGCCGGTGGGTTCGCCGTTGCTGTCACGGACGATCTCGCCACCGGGCGGGTTCGGTGTGTCTTTCGTGTAGCCGACAACGCGCAGCGCCGCGCGGTTGAGCAGCGCGCGGTCATACAGGTGCAGGACGAACACCGGGGTGTCCGGCGCCGCCTTGTTCAGCTCCGAGAGGGTCGGCAGGCGGCGCTCGGCGAACTGGAATTCGTTCCACCCACCGACCACGCGCACCCACTGCGGCGACGGCGTGCGCTGGGCCTGCAGACGCAGCATCTCCAGGGCGTCAGAGAGCGAAGGCACGCCCTCCCAGCGCAGTTCCAGGTTGTAGTTCAGGCCGCCACGGATCAGGTGCAGGTGCGAGTCGTTGAGGCCGGGGATGACGGTGCGGCGGTTGAGGTCGACCAGTTGGGTCGAACCGTTGCGGTAGGCCATCACTTCGGCGTCGCTGCCCACGGCGAGGAACTTGCCGTCGGCGATGGCCACGGCGGTGGCGTGCGGCCGTTCAGGGTCGACGGTGTGCAGCTTGCCGTTGAACAGGATCAGGTCTGCAGTGCTCATGTTCGGGTACCTCAGCGTTGCAGGAAGGCCAGCAGGTCTTCGTTGAGTTGTTGTGCGTGTGTGACGGCGAAGCCATGGGGCGCGCCGGCGTAGACCTTCAGCTGGGAACCCGGGACCTGCTCGGCGGCCAGCTTGCCGGTGGTTTCGAACGGCACGATCTGGTCGTCATCGCCATGGATCACGAGGGTCGGCACATCGACCTTGGCCAGGTCCGCGCGGAAGTCGGTTTCCGAGAACGCGGTAACGCAGTCCACGGTGCCCTTGAGGGAGGCCAGCAGCGCGATGTTGAGGGTCTGGGTCAGCACGCCGTCGGAGACCTTCTGGCCGTGGTTGGTACCGTAGAAGGGTGCAGCGAAGTCCGCGATGAACTGCGCACGGTCCTTCAGCAGGCCGGCCTTGATGCCGTCGAACACGCCCTTCTCCACGCCCTGCGGGAAGTCCGCAGACTGGCCGAAGATCGGCGTCACCGCGCCCAGCAGCACCAGGCCTGCCACGCGCGAGGTGCCATGGCGGCCGATGTAGCGGCTGACGTCGCCACCGCCCATGGAGAAGCCGACCAGGGTGACGTCGCGCAGGTCCAGGTGCTCGATCAGACCGGCGATGTCATCGGCAAAGGTGTCGTAGTCGTAGCCGTTCCACGGCTGGCTGGAGCGACCGAAACCGCGGCGGTCAAAGGCGATGGTGCGGTAGCCGCGACTGCTCAGGTACTCCATCTGGTATTCCCACATGTCGCCGTCCAGCGGCCAGCCGTGGCTGAACAGCACAGGTTTGCCGCTGCCCCAGTCCTTGTAGTAGATCTCGGTGCCGTCGCGGGTTACGAAGGTGCTCATGGAAAACTCCTGTGGCTACGGTGCAGGTCGTTGTGGGAACGGGCGCCACGCAGGGCGCCGCGAAAGGGGAAACGTCAGTCGGCGCGGAGCCAGCCGGCGCACCGCCGGGTGACCCAGGGCATGATCAGGAAAACCACCGGCACCACGATGCACAGCGTGATCAGCAGGTTGCTCGGCACGACGCCTCCCAGCACCGGGTAGCGCTCGAAAGCCGGCGCCCAGAGGCGCGGGATGACCATGGTCAGCGGGCAGATCACCAGGTAAGTGAGCACCGCCTGCTTCCACTTCGGTGGCTGGCGGACGTTGCCGTGGGCCGGGGTGAACCAGAACTCGGCGTCGTTGTGGATCAGCGGGTGATCACCCTCTTCCAGCAACGGCGAGACTTCCTGGATAAGCGCCGCACGCTCGGCCGAATCGATCCAGGCCTGCAATTGCCCGGCTCGAGCAAAGCGCACCACGGTGGTGAACATCGCGCCCTCGCCGCCTGGGCGGATCACGTTCACGCCCAGGTGCCCCGGCTGCCGACGCGCAGCCGTCACGGTACGGCGCAACCAGGCTTCGTAGCTGGGCAGGGCTTCGCGGCGCACCTTATGGTGGACGACCAGCGTCACCACGCTGTTCAGATCGATAATTTCGGCGCTCATGGGTGTCCCGAGGGCTGATGTAAGTGCCGCTACTATGGCGACGCCGTGGGACCCTCTATTGGACGCATGTGCTGCATCACCGCCGTCAACCAGGTCTGACTCGCTTCAAACGCCGCCTCGGGCGCTTCGGGACATGCCCTGGATACCCACTGATAGCCTGCGCAACTTCCATGTCCGCCCCGCTGTCAGCTGGTGCGTCAACACCCAGGGCATGATTCCTGGAGCCCTTGCGAGCAGGTACGGCGAGACCTGCAACAGGCCCAGTTCGAAGCCGACATTGGGTACTGCTTCGAATGTCTGGTGATCAGGGGACGATGTGGTAATGGCCGATCTCGCTCGGCAAGAACATGAGCAGTTTCCGAAAGGCTTCCTGATGGGCGTCCGTGGCTTCGAGAGCGCCTCTGCGCTCCTCAGGTAGTGCTGCCTCACTTCGGTCAAGCCATTCACCCCGGTCGCAACGAACGACATGCACCAGAAAGCAGCGCAACGCCTCTTTCAGGGGCACCGGCCACACGAAAAAGCCAGTCGTATTCCACCCAGGAGCGTTGCAACCTCACTGAAATGGCGGTCTTGCAGAGTTGGCACGGCATTCGCTTCGTCCAATGAGTGCAGGAGTAATCCGGACCACCGGAAAGCGGCACCACAATCTGACAATGGATGACTAGGGTTCCGGCTCGCGCAGCGAGTGACTGGTCCGAGAGTCATCGACCTCCAGCGAGGTTACACGGCGGGACAAAAGCCCGGGAGACGAGAGCGCCACCAGTGCCGCCCGACTCCTGCCCGCCCGACAACCGACCTGGAGATTGTCCATGCGCAAGTCCTTTCTGACCGCCTTGTTCGCCGCCGGCCTCGCCACCTTCAGCCTCGGCGCCAACGCCGCCGCGAAGAACAGCTTCAACCTCTGCTGGACCATCTACGCCGGCTGGATGCCTTGGGAGTATGCGGCCAGCCACGGCATCGTCGACAAGTGGGCGAAGAAGTACGGCATCGAGATCAAGGTCACCCAGCTCAACGACTACATCGAGTCGATCAACCAGTACACCGCAGGCCAGTTCGACGGCTGCACCATGACCAACATGGACGCCCTGACCATTCCCGCGGCCGGCGGCGTGGACTCCACCGCGCTGATCGTCAGCGACTTCTCCAACGGCAACGACGGCATCGTCCTCAAGGGCGCGGGCAAATCCCTGGCCGACCTCAAGGGCATGAATGTCAACCTGGTGGAGCTCTCGGTCTCCCACTACCTGCTGGCCCGCGCGCTGGAGAAAGCCCGCCTGACCGAGCAGGACGTGACCACGGTGAACACCTCCGACGCCGACATCGCCGCCGCCTTCAACACCGACGACGTGCAGGCGGTTACCACCTGGAACCCGATGCTCGCCGAGGCCCGCGCGAAGCCGGACACCACCGAAGTGTTCAACTCCAGCCAGATCCCCGGCGAAATCATGGACATGATGGTGGTCAACAGCGCCGTCCTGAAGGACAACCCGGCGCTGGGCAAGGCCCTCACCGGCGCCTGGTTCGAAACCGTCGCGTTGATGCAGGGCGAAAGCGCCGAAACCCGCGCCGCGCTGGAACACATGGCCAAGGCCTCGGGCACCGACCTGGCCGGCTACCAGAGCCAGCTCGCCACCACCAAGCTGTTCGCCACGCCGCAGGAGGCGCTGGCCTTCGCCACCAGCCCGAAACTGCCGGCAACGATGGACAAGGTCGCGGCCTTCTCCTTCGCCCACGGCCTGCTGGGTGAAGGCGCCAAGAGCGCCGAAGCCGTCGGCATGAGCTTCGCCGGAGGTATCGCTACCGGTGACGCGCAGAACCTCAAGCTGCGTTTCGACCCGACCTACGTGCAGATGGCGGCGGAAGGGAAGCTCTAAAGCGCCTTCGGAAGAAACATTGTGCTGCCCCCGAAGCCCCACAGGTACGAAGCATGCGCCTGATCAACCGAACCCCCGACCGCAGCGGCCGCCTGTTCCTGGTGCTGCTGCCCTTCGCCCTGCTGCTGTTCGCCTACTTCGCAGGCTCGACGTCGCGGCTGGCGGAGAACCCCAACGACAAGCTGCTGCCCAGCGCCGCGCAGATGGCCGACGCGGTCAGCCGCCTGGCCTTCAGCGAAGACAAGCGCACCGGCGAAGTGCTGTTCTGGCAGGACACCGGTGCCAGCCTGCAACGCCTGGGCATGGGCCTCTCCATCGCCGCCCTGCTCGGCCTGGTGCTGGGCATCGCCGCCGGCAGCGTGCCGCTATTCGGTGCGCCCCTGTCGCCGCTGCTCACCGTGCTGTCGATGATTCCGCCGCTGGCGATCCTGCCGGTGCTGTTCATCGTCTTTGGCCTGGGCGAGTTGTCCAAGGTGGTGCTGATCGTCATCGGCGTCGCCCCCTGCATCGCCCGCGACATCGAACAGCGCGCCCGGGAAATCCCCCGCGAATTGCTGATCAAGGCGCAGACCCTGGGCGCCAGCACCTGGACGCTGATCCTGCGGGTGATCCTGCCGCAACTGATGCCGCGCCTGCTGATCTCCCTGCGTCTGATGCTCGGCTCGGCCTGGCTGTTCCTCATTGCCGCCGAAGCCATCGCCTCCACCGACGGCCTGGGTTACCGCATCTTCCTCGTGCGCCGCTATCTCGCCATGGACGTGATCCTGCCCTACGTGGTGTGGATCACCGCGCTGGCCTGGCTGATGGACTGGGTGCTGCGCGCGCTCACCCGCCGCGCCTTCCCCTGGTACGAAGGAGGCAAGGCATGAGCGAAAGACAGACAGGCAGCGTAGCGAGCGCTGCGAGTGCAAGGCGCCCGGAGCGCAGCAACCGGAGTGGACACGTAGTCCATGAGGATTGCGAGCACCGCGCAACGCAGCAATCGCTGCGCGCAGTAGCTGCCGCTCCTTTCATCAGCGTGAAGAACGTCTGGCAAGAGTACGCCGGCAACGTGGTGCTCGAACGCCTGAACCTGGACGTGAAGGAAGGCGAGTTCTGCACTCTGGTCGGCGCCTCCGGCTGCGGCAAGTCCACCTTCCTGCGCCTGTTGCTCGGCCAGGAACGCCCCAGCCGCGGCGAACTCCTGCTCGAAGCCCAGCCGCTGCCGGGCGAACCCGACCCGAGCCGTGGCGTGGTGTTCCAGCGTTACTCGGTGTTCCCGCACCTCAGCGTGCTGGACAACGTCGCCCTCGGCCTGGAACTGCCGCGCTCGCCGCTGCTGGGCCGACTGTTCGGCAGCGCCAAACGCGAAGCCCGCGAACAGGCCGCCGCCCTGCTCGAGCGCGTCGGTCTCGGCCATGCGCTCAAGCAATACCCGAGCGCCCTTTCCGGCGGCATGCAGCAACGCCTGGCCATCGCCCAGGCGCTGGTGATGAAGCCACGCGTGCTGCTGCTCGACGAACCCTTCGGCGCTCTGGACCCCGGCATCCGCAAGGACATGCACACCCTGCTGCTGGAGCTGTGGCAGGAAACCCGGCTCACCGTGTTCATGGTCACCCACGACCTCGCCGAGGGTTTCAGCCTGGGCACCCGCCTGCTGGTCTTCGACAAGGTCCGCCACGACCCGCAGGCGCCGAGTGCCTACGGTGCCCGCATCACCTACGACATCCCGCTCAACGCCGACCGCAAGGCCGCCCGCGCCGCCCTGCCCGAACCGCTCGCCGCGCGCCTGGAAACGGCCGCCGCCCCGCTGATCACGCCGGCCTACTGAGGAGCCCGCCATGACCGACTTGCGCACCACCCTCTACGAAGAAACCGTCCCCGGCGGCGGCCACACCTCCTTCGTCCTCAAGCGCGGCCAGCTGCTGCGCCTGACCGACGTCGAAGGTGGCGGCAACGCCAGCGTGCTGCTGTTCAACGCCGCCGAAAAAAGCGAGCGGCTGAACCTGCCCGACAGCCTCAAGTGCCAGCACACCGCCAAGCTCACCGCCGGCCATTGCCTCTACTCGGACATGGGCCGCGTGCTCGCCGCCATCACCGCCGACAGCTGCGGCTGGCACGATAGCTTCGGCGGCGTGCTCAACGCCGCCGAGGTCCAGGAGAAATACGGCCAGGGCCGCTACCAGGAGCTGCGCAATGGCTTCTTCCGCAACGGCGTGGACAACCTGCTGGTGGAGATGGGCAAGTGGGACATGCGCCTGCAGGACCTGCTGATGTGCCTGAACCTGTTCAGCCGCGTGGACGTCGACGCCGACGGCTGCTTCCGCTTCGCCCAGGGCAATTCAAAGGCCGGCGACTCCATCGAGCTCTACGCGCCGATGGACACCCTCGTCGTGCTCACCGCCCTGCAGCACCCCATGGACCCGAACCCGCAGTACGCCCCCAGGCCCATCCGCCTGACCTGGCAACAGGTCGCCGCCGACGGCATCAGCGTGCTCTGCCGCACCTCGCGCCCGGAGAACGGCCGCGGCTTCCATAACACCGACCGCCAGTACCTGTAAGGAGCGCGAGCATGCCCATCGTCCCCAGCGACAAACACCCCGAAGCCTGCCTCTCGCGCACCCTCATCCCCGCCGGCGAGCCCAGTCTCACCGAACTCAAGGCCGGCCAGACCCTGCGCATCCTCGACCTGGAGGGCAACCAGGCGGTGGACACGCTGTTCTTCAGCGCCGCCAACCCGCGCGAGCGCTACGACGTGCAGCGCACCCTGCGCAAGCAGGGGCAGGTCTACCTCAGCGCCGGCAGCGTGCTCTGGTCCAACCTCGGCAACCCGATGCTGACCATCACCGCCGACACCTGCGGCCGCCACGACACCCTCGGCGGCGCCTGCGCCCAGGAAAGCAACACCGTGCGCTACGCCCTGGACAAGCGCTACATGCACAGCTGCCGCGACAACTTCCTGCGCGCCAGCCTGCATGACGGCCGCCTGACCAAGGCCGACATCAGCCACAACATCAACTTCTTCATGAACGTGCCGGTCACCGCCGAAGGCGGCCTGACCTTCGAGGACGGCATCTCCGGCGCGGGCAAGTACGTCGAACTGCTCGCGCACATGGACGTCATCGTCCTGATCTCCAACTGCCCGCAGCTCAACAACCCCTGCAACGGCTGGAACCCGACCCCGGCGGAGTTGCTGGTATGGGACTGAAGCAGCCACAAACGGCAAGCGGAAAGCTGCAAGCGTTGCGGCGCTGGCTCTTCCTCCTCAGCCAGAGCCGAAGTGCCCAGTGCAGCCCGACGCTCCGAACAGCCCCCTCTCCCGCTTGCGGGAGAGGGCGGGGGGAGAGGGAACGCCCAGCGCCATAGCAAGGCCAGCCCTCTCCCTGAAGGGAGAGGGAGCAGTACGCAGCAGGGCCCAGGCCCCGGCGGTGGACGGCCACCGCCAGATACGAATTCGACAGGACGACCTGTCCCGCATGGGGAAGCCTCCATGTTCGACAAACTGCTCATCGCCAACCGCGGCGCCATCGCCTGCCGCATCCTGCGCACCCTGCATGCACTCGACGTGAAGGGCGTAGCCGTCTATTCCGAAGCCGACGCCGCCAGCCTGCACCTGCAGCAGGCCAACCAGGCCATCAGCCTCGGCGAAGGCCCGGCTTCCAGCACCTACCTGGTAGTCGAGAAAATCCTCGCCGCCGCCCGCGACAGCGGCGCCCAGGCGATCCACCCCGGCTACGGCTTCCTCTCGGAAAACGCCGCCTTCGCCGAAGCCTGCGAAGCCGCCGGCATCGCCTTCGTCGGCCCAACACCGGAGCAATTACGCCTGTTCGGCCTCAAGCACACCGCCCGCGCCCTGGCCCGCGAACAGGGCGTGCCGATGCTCGAAGGCACCGACCTGCTGCCCGACCTCGAAGCCGCCCTGCTCGCCGGTGAACAGGTCGGCTACCCGGTGATGCTCAAGAGCACCGCCGGCGGCGGCGGCATCGGCATGCGCGTGTGCCGCTCGGCGGACGAACTGCGCGACGCCTTCGACGCGGTGAAGCGCCTGGGGCAGAACAACTTCAGCGATTCGGGCGTGTTCATCGAGAAGTACATCCAGCGCGCCCGTCACCTGGAAGTGCAGGTGTTCGGTGACGGCCAGGGCGAGGTGATCGCCCTCGGCGTGCGCGACTGCTCGGTGCAGCGGCGCAACCAGAAGGTGCTGGAGGAAACCCCGGCGCCCAACCTGCCCACCGGCATGGCCGAAGCCCTGTGCGCGGCGGCGATCCAACTGGCGAAAGCCGTCGGCTACCGCAGCGCCGGCACCGTGGAATTCGTCTACGACAGCGAGGCGCAGCGTTTCTACTTCCTCGAAGTGAACACCCGCCTGCAGGTGGAGCACGGCGTCACCGAACAGGTCTGGGGCGTCGACCTGGTGCGCTGGATGATCGAACTGGCTGCAGGCGACCTGCCGCCCCTGGCCGAACTGGCCGCCACGCTGAAACCCAGCGGCCACGCCATCCAGGCGCGCCTCTACGCGGAAGACCCGGGCCGCGACTTCCAGCCCTGCCCCGGCCTGCTCACCGCCGTGCAGTTCCCGAAAGCCGACGGCAAGGCGCTGCGCATCGACACCTGGGTCGAGGCCGGCTGCGAGATTCCGCCCTACTTCGACCCGATGATCGCCAAGCTCATCGCCTGGGCGCCCACCCGCGAGCAAGCCAGCGCCGGGCTCGATCGCGCGCTCGCCGAGAGCCAGCTCTACGGCGTGGAATGCAACCGCGACTACCTGCGGCAGATCCTTGCCGACACGCCCTTCGCCAGCGGCTCGCCCTGGACCCGCTGCCTGGAAGGCCTGCGCTACCGCGCCCATACCTTCGAGGTGCTCAGCGCCGGCACCCAGACCAGCGTGCAGGACTACCCCGGTCGCCTCGGCTATTGGGCCGTTGGCGTGCCGCCGTCCGGGCCGATGGACGACCGCGCGCTACGCCTGGGCAACGTCCTGCTGGGCAACCCCGACGGCGCCGCCGCGCTGGAAATCACCATGAGCGGCCCGACCCTGCGCTTCAACACCGACGCCGTGGTCGCCGTCACCGGCGCGGCGCTGCCGATCAGCCTGGATGGCGTCGAGCAGCCGATGGACACCTCGCTGTTCATCGCCGCCGGCTCCACGCTCAGCCTCGGCACCGTGAGCGGCGCCGGCGCGCGCAGCTACCTGTGCCTGCGCGGCGGCCTGCGGGTGCCGGACTACCTGGGCAGCAAGAGCACCTTCACCCTCGGCCAGTTCGGCGGCCACGGAGGCCGCGCACTGCGTGCCGGCGACGTGCTGCACCTCGCCGCGCTGGAAGACGCGAGCCACGGTCAAGGCCTGCCGCCGGAACTGCGCACTGACCTCCCGGCCGTGCGCAGCATCCGCGTGATCTATGGTCCCCACGGCGCGCCGGAATACTTCACCCCGGCCTACATCGACACCTTCTTCGCCACCGACTGGGAAGTGCACTTCAACTCCAGCCGCACCGGCGTGCGCCTGATCGGCCCGAAGCCGGAATGGGTCCGCGAGAGCGGCGGCGAGGCCGGCCTGCACCCATCGAACATCCACGACAATCCCTACGCCATCGGCGCGGTGGACTTCACCGGCGATATGCCGGTGATCCTCGGCCCGGACGGCCCGAGCCTGGGCGGCTTCGTCTGCCCGGTGACGGTGATCGAGGCCGACCTCTGGCAGCTCGGCCAGCTCAAGGCGGGGGACAGGGTGCGATTCCTGCCGGTGTCCATCTCCGAAGCCCGTAACTTGGCGGCTCATCGTAGGAGCGAGCTTGCTCGCGAACAGAGCTCCGCCTGGGAATCAGGTGTAATGCGGTTCACGAGCAAGCTCGCTCCTACAGATCAGTCCAACTCCGGCGCCGCCGGTTTCCCCTCACCCCAACCCTCTCCCGGAGGGAGAGGGGGCTATTCGGAGCAGCCGGAAGGCACTGCGCTGGACGCCCGCACGGACAGCCCCCTCTCCCGCTTGCGGGAGAGGGCGGGGGGTGAGGGCAGCCCGAACGCCGCACTCACCTCCCCCATCGTCCTCGACCTCGGTCAGGACGACACGCGCCTGGTCGCCCGCCTCTCAGGCGACACCCACCTGCTGCTGGAAATCGGCCACCCCGAGCTGGACCTGGTCCTGCGCTTCCGCGCCCACGCGCTGATGCAGGCGCTAGAAGCGAAGGCGCTGGCCGGCGTGATCGACCTCACCCCCGGCATCCGCTCGCTGCAGGTGCACTACCAGCCGGAAACCCTGCCGCTGCACAGCCTGCTGGAAACCGTCGCCGGCCTGTGGGACGCCGTCTGCGCGGCGCAGGACCTCAAGGTACCGTCGCGCATCGTGCACCTGCCGCTGTCCTGGGACGACCCGGCCTGCCAGCTGGCCATCGAAAAGTACATGACCACCGTGCGCAAGGACGCGCCCTGGTGCCCGAGCAACCTGGAGTTCATCCGGCGCATCAACGAACTGCCGGACCTGGAGGCGGTGTACCGCACCGTGTTCGAGGCCAGCTACCTGGTGATGGGCCTGGGCGACGTCTACCTCGGCGCGCCGGTGGCCACGCCGCTGGACCCGCGCCACCGCCTGGTGACCACCAAGTACAACCCGGCGCGCACCTGGACCGCGGAGAACTCCGTGGGCATCGGCGGCGCCTACATGTGCGTCTATGGCATGGAAGGCCCCGGCGGCTACCAGTTCGTCGGCCGCACCCTGCAGATGTGGAACCGCTACCGCGAAGTCGCGGCGTTCGACGGCAAGCCATGGCTGCTGCGCTTCTTCGACCAGATCCGCTTCTACCCCGTGTCAGCGGACGAACTGCTGCGCATCCGCCGCGACTTCCCGCTGGGCCGCTACCCGCTGCGCATCGAGCACAGCGAGCTGCGCCTGGCGGACTACCAGCAGTTCCTCGCCGAGGAAGCCAACAGTATCGCCGCCTTCCGCCACCACCAGCGCGCCGCCTTCGACGCCGAGCGCGAACGCTGGATCGCCTCCGGCCAGGCGCACTTCGAGAGCGAGGAAGTCGCCGTAGACAGCAGCGAAGATGCCCCGCTCGGCGCCGGCCAGCACGCCATCGAAAGCCACATCGCCGGCAACCTCTGGCAGGTGCAGGTGGAGGCCGGCGCCAGCGTGAAGGCCGGCGACATCCTGGTGATCCTCGAATCCATGAAGATGGAAATTCCCCTCACCGCCCCGCGCGACGGAGTGGTACGCGAGGTCCGCGTGCAGCCGGGTTCGCCGGTGCGCGCCGGGCAGCGGGTGGTGGTGATGGAAGAAGCCTGAGCGAACGCTGGAATGCGCCCTCTCCGAGAACGGGCGCTCGCGCACTGAACTGATCGGTCCCAAGGAAACACGACCATGCCCAACACCTTCGACCTCCGCCTCGCCACGCTGCGCACCGCCTACCGCGAAGGCCGCGCCACACCGCGCCAGCTGATCGCCCAACTGCGCGACAAGGCCGCCGCGCTGAACCCGGACTACCACCTGTTCATCCACCTGCTGACCCTGGAAGAGCTGGAACCCTACCTCACCGCGCTGGACGACAAGTCCCCGGATAGCCTGCCGCTGTTCGGCATCCCCTTCGCCATCAAGGACAACATCGACCTCGCCGGCATCCCCACTACCGCCGCCTGCCCGGCCTTCGCCTACACACCGGCCACCTCCGCGACGCTGGTGCAGCAACTGATCGACCTGGGCGCCATTCCGCTGGGCAAGACCAACCTCGACCAGTTCGCCACCGGCTTGAACGGCACGCGCTCGCCCTTCGGCGAATGCCGCAACAGCGTGCTGCCGGAGTACCCCTCCGGCGGCTCCAGCGCTGGCTCCTCGCTGGCCGTGGCGCTGGGCGTGGCGAGCTTCGCCCTGGGCACCGATACCGCCGGCTCCGGCCGGGTGCCGGCAGCGCTCAACGGCCTGCTGGGCCTCAAGCCGAGCAAGGGCCTGCTGTCCAACCACGGCCTGGTGCCGGCCTGCCGCACGCTGGATTGCATCACCTACTTCACCGCCAGCGCCGCTGAGGCCAGCGAATTGCTCGCCCTCACTGCCAAATTCGATCCGCAGGACGGCTACAGCCGCGTCAATCCCGCCTGGAATGACGCCAGCGCCTTCGGTGCGCCCAGGCCATTCCGCTTCGGCGTGCCCCGCGTCGACCAGTTGGAATTCTTCGGCTGCCACGAGGGCCCGGTACTGTTCACCGACGCCCTGAACCAGTTGAAGACGCTGGGTGGCGAAGCGCGGGAGATCGACTTCGCGCCCTTCCTCGAAGCCGCGCGCCTGCTTTACGAAGGCCCGTGGGTCGCCGAGCGCTACAGCGTGGCGGGCGAGCTGATCGAGCGTGATCCGCAAGCGGTACTGCCGGTGATTCGCGATGTGCTGGCGAAGGCTCCCGGTGCGACCGCCGTGCAGGCGTTCCGCGCCCAGTACCGGCTGCAGGAACTCAAGGCGCAGTGCGACGCGATCCTCGCCGACCTGGACTGCGTGCTGACGCCCACCATCGGTCGCCCGGTGACGCTGGACGAACTGCACACCGAGCCGGTGAAGCGCAACTCCGAGCTGGGCTACTACACCAACTTCATGAACCTGCTGGACTATGCCGCCGTGGCGGTGCCCAGCGCGATCATGGCCAACGGCCTGCCCTGGGGCGTGACGCTGTTCGGCCGCGCCTTCACCGATCAGTACCTGCTCGGCGTGGCTGACGCCCTGCAGCGCCAGCACAACCTGCCGCTCACCGGCGGCAATCCGGCCTGCCCCTCCGTTTCCGTCAACCCCGCGCGCAACGACCGCGCGCGCCTGGTCGTGTGCGGCGCGCACCTGGACGGCCTGGCGCTGAACTGGCAATTGCGCCAGCGCGGCGCCCGCCTGCTGTGCGCCACCCGCAGCGCGCCGAACTACAAACTCTACGCCCTGGCCGGCGGCCCGCCGCTGCGGCCCGGCATGCTGCGCGTGGCCGAAGGCGGCGTGGCCATCGAGGTGGAAGTCTGGGAACTGCCCAGCGCCGAGCTGGGCTCCTTCCTCACCGGCATCCCCGCGCCGCTGGGGCTGGGCAAGGTGCAGCTGGAAGATGGCAGCTGGGAAACCGGCTTCATCTGCGACGCCTGGGGCCTGGAAGGCGCCGAGGACATCAGCTGCTTCGGTGGCTGGCGGGGGTGGTTAACAAGTCGCCGGTAACGTCACGACCGTTCTAGTCGTGTCGGTGGCTGCCCCTGAAGAGAGAACCCTGCCGTTGGATTCCGTTGAGAAAGCCCGACTTCGATTCTTGTCCGAGAAAGAAGGCGGCTTACGTTGAAATCTGGGGCAATCCTGTACGGGATTGCCCCAGATTTCCCGTAGCGACACCTCAATCGTGCGTTGTTTCGGCTTCGCGAGAGCGAACCTGGACGACACCGACTCTTCAACAGACTCGACCCAATGCTGCCGGTGGAAACCCATAGATGCCGGACAGAATCGGGAGCCCGGTACCTGGCGTAGATGTGCAGCTCCGATCTCCAGCACACGGTTCGCTAGGCCAGCTACAGAGGCAGACTCGCTGACATTCGCGATGGGCACATGGTGCCATCCAGCACCACGATCAGTTGCGCTCCCAAGCGCGCGACTGGTTTCCGGGAACTCCACGTCATAACGGACAATGAGCCCGATCCTCATACCATCGATTTCGCTCACGAAGAAAGCGTCTCCCGCTGCAAATACTCCCCGATCCGTGTGCGGCGAGAGATGGGGTGGCAGAACACCTGGCGAGTGCGAGATCGAAAGCGGATCAGCGCGAACGAATTCGCCCCCCGCAGAAAAAGGAAGCATTGCGACACGGCTCGGTCATGTGTGCGGAAAGTGGATAGAACGGGTTCGCCCTTGCGAACCAAACTATCCCCGCGGCCTTGCAGCGGCATGCTGCTGGCGCGCTCTCATTCCGAAACCATGAACCTTCCGAGGCTTGTATGACCACCCCCGCCGAGCAACTGGAGCAACGGCTGAAACAACAAAAAATCACCGAAGTGGAATGCCTGGTCAGCGACTTGACCGGCATCGCCCGCGGGAAGATTTCCCCAACCAACAAGTTCCTCGGCGAAGGCGGCATGCGACTCCCGGAAAGTGTCCTGCTGCAAACAGTCACCGGCGATTTCGTCGACGACGACGTCTACTACGACCTGCTGGACGAAGCCGACATCGACATGTTCTGCCGTCCCGACCCCGACGCGATCTTCCTCGTGCCCTGGGCGCTGGAACCGACCGCCATGGTCTTCCACGACACCTTCGACAGGTACGGCAATCCGATCGAGCTGTCGCCGCGCAACGTGCTCAAGCGCGTCCTGAAACTGTATGCGGACAAGGGTTGGAGGCCGGTCGTCGCGCCGGAGATGGAGTTCTATCTGACCAAGCGCAGCAGCGACCCGGACTTCCCCCTCGAAGCTCCCGTGGGCCGCTCGGGGCGCCCGGAGAGCGGTCGCCAGAGCTTCTCCATCGATGCCACCAACGAGTTCGACCCGCTGTTCGAGGACGTCTACGACTGGTGCGAAGCGCAGGGGCTGGACCTGGACACGCTGATCCATGAAGACGGCCCGGCGCAGATGGAGATCAACTTCCGTCACGGCGACGCGCTGAGCCTGGCCGACCAGATCACCGTGTTCAAGCGCACCATGCGTGAGGCCGCACTCAAGCATGATGTGAGTGCGACCTTCATGGCCAAGCCCATCACCGACGAACCGGGCAGTGCGATGCACATCCACCAGAGCGTCCTGGATGTCGCCACCGGCAGGAACATCTTCGCCAACGCCGATGGCTCCAAGAGCGAACTGTTCCTCCACTTCATCGGCGGCCTGCAAAAGTACATTCCGAAGGTGCTGCCGATGTTCGCGCCGAACGTGAACTCCTTCCGCCGCTTCCTGCCGGACACCTCGGCTCCGGTGAACGTCGAATGGGGCGAAGAAAACCGCACCGTGGGGCTGCGTGTTCCGCCCTCCTCGCCCGAGGCGATGCGAGTCGAGAACCGCCTGCCCGGCGCAGACGCCAACCCCTACCTCGCGCTGGCCGCCAGCCTGCTCTGCGGGTACCTGGGCATGGTCGAGAAGGTTGCCCCCAGCACCCCGGTGCAAGGGCGTGGCTATGAGCGCCGCAACCTGCGCCTGCCGATCACCATCGAGGACGCGCTGGCCCAGATGGAGGACTGCGAAGTGCTCGGTGAGTACCTGGGTCGCAAGTTCGTGCAGGGCTACGTTGCCGTGAAGCGCACCGAACACGAGAACTACAAGCGGGTGATCAGCTCCTGGGAGCGCGAGTTCCTGCTGCTGAGCGTCTGACCCGACGCCTTACCCCATCACAACAAAAATACGGGAGTCGATATGAGACTGCTGCGCTACCTCGCGCCCTTCGCCCTGGCCACGATGGCCCAGGTCGCCCACGCTGAACCGACGATCAGTGTCTACAACTGGACCGACTACATCGCGCCCGACACCCTGGGCGAGTTCCAGAAAACCACCGGCATCAAGCCGATCTACGACGTCTTCGATTCCAACGAAACCCTGGAAGGCAAGTTGCTGGCGGGCCGTTCGGGTTACGACGTGGTGGTGCCGTCCAACCACTTCCTCACCCGCCAGGTGCAGGCCGGGGTCTTCCTCGAACTCGACCGCAGCAAGCTGCCAAACTGGAAGCACCTGGACCCTCAGCTGCTCAAGCTGCTGGAGCAGAACGACCCGGGTAACCGCCATTCGGTGCCGTACCTCTGGGGCACCAACGGCATCGGCTACAACGTCGCCAAGGTCAAGCAGGTGCTGGGCGTCGACCGCATCGACTCCTGGTCGGTGTTGTTCGAGCCGGAGAACCTGAAGAAGCTGCATGCGTGCGGCGTCGCCTTCATGGATTCCCCCGACGAGATGATCCCCTCGGTGCTCAACTATCTGGGCCTGGACCCCAACAGCACCAACCCGGCCGACTACCCGAAAGCCGAGGCCAAGCTCGCGGCCGTGCGCCCCTACGTCACCTACTTCCACTCGTCCAAGTACATCTCGGACCTGGCCAACGGCGACATCTGCGTGGCCTTCGGCTACTCCGGCGATGTGTTCCAGGCGGCGGCACGGGCGAAGGAAGCCAAGAACGGCATCGAGATCGCCTACAGCATTCCCAAGGAAGGCGCGAACCTGTGGTTCGACCTGATGGCCATCCCGTCCGATGCGAAGAACCCTGACCAGGCGCTGGCGTTCATCAACTACATCCTGGAGCCCAAGGTGATCGCCGGCATCAGCGAGTACGTCGGCTACCCCAGCGCCAACGTCGACGCCAAGGCACTGCTCGCCCCGGAGATGCAGAACAACCCCGAGGTCTATCCGAGCCAGACCGTGCTCGACAAGCTGTACATCGCCAAGGCGCCGCCGCCCAAGATCATGCGCCTGATGACCCGCAGCTGGAGCAAGATCAAGTTCAACCAATGAATCGAGAACGACCCATGACTCACACCGAGGAGCATGCTGCGTCCTATTACGCCGCAACCGCCCGAGACAAACAGTTGTATCCCTCGCTCGCGGGGGAGGTTCGCGCGGACGTTTGCGTCGTCGGCGGTGGGCTCACAGGCGTCAACACTGCACTGGAGCTGGCCCAGCGTGGCCATTCCGTTGTGCTGCTGGAAGCCCGGCGCATCGGTTGGGGCGCCAGCGGACGCAACGGCGGCCAACTGATACGCGGCATCGGCCACGACGTCAGTGGCTTCGCCAAGTACGTGGGCGAGGAAGGGGTCCGCTACCTGGAGCGTGCGGGCCTCGACTCGGTGACCCTGGTCGCGGAGCGCATCCGCGACCTGAACATCGATTGCGACCTGCGCTGGGGCTTCTGCGAGCTGGCCAACACCCCCGCGCAGTTCGCCGCCATGGCCGAGGAGCAAGCTGAGCTGAATGCGCTGGGCTATCCGCATCAGACTCGCCTTGTAGGCCCCGGCCAGATGCGCGAGGTGGTGGCCAGCGATTGCTACGCCGGCGGCCTGATCGATATGGGCTCAGGTCACTTGCATCCGCTGGACCTGGTGAAGGGCGAAGCTCGTGCGGCCAAGGCCTTTGGCGCGCAGATCTTCGAGCAGAGCCCGGTGCTGCGCATCGAGCACGGCAAGACTGCGATCGTCCACTGCGCCCAGGGACGCGTGCTGGCGGACAACCTGGTGCTCGGCTGCAATGCGCACCTGGACGAGCTGGAACCCAGGCTCACCGGCAAGGTGCTGCCCGCCGGCAGTTACGTGGTCGCCACCGAGCCGTTGTCCGAGGAGCTGGCGGCACAGCTGATCCCGCAGAACCTGGCGCTGTGCGACCAGAAGGTGGGGCTGGACTACTACCGCCTGACGGCCGATCGGCGCCTGCTCTTCGGAGGCGCCTGCCATTACTCCGGCCGGGACCCGAAGGACATCGGTGCCTACATGCGGCCGAAGGTGCTCAAGGTATTCCCGCAGCTCGCGCAGGTCAGGATCGACTACCAGTGGGGTGGCATGATCGGGATCACCGCCAATCGCTTCCCTCAGGTAGGACGGCTCAAGGCGCATCCGAACGTGTTCTTCGCCCAGGGCTATTCCGGTCATGGACTGAACGTGACGCACTGGTCGGCCAAGCTCTTGGCAGAGGCCATTCACAACGGTCAAAGCAAGGGACTGGACCTGTTCGGCGCGGTGCCGCATCTCACCTTCCCCGGCGGCAAGCTGCTGCGTTCCCCGCTGCTGGCGCTGGGCATGGCGTGGTACCGGGTACGGGAGTTGCTGGGCTGATAGATCGGCTCTTGCAGGACGGCTGGAGCCTGGGCGGTACCCATGCTACGGCGATTGATGGGTATCGCTTCGCTCCACGCCATCCTACGGTCTACGCCAAGGCTGCATCTGCAGCAGCGATCAGGCTCGGCCGCCCTGCTTGGCCGTGGTCTTGGGGTACTCGCCGAAGAGGGCGTGGTAGGACTGGGAGAAACGGCCCAGGTGCCAGAACGACCATTTCATGGCCACCTCGGCCACGGTCATGCCCGACTCGGCGGCGTTCAGCAAGTCGCGGCGAGCCGCATTCAGGCGACGGTTTCTGAGCCACACGATGGGCGGGAGGCCGGCGTAGCGCAGGAAGGATTGCTGCAGGCTGCGCGGCGAGACGCCCGCTTTCGCGGCCAGCTCGGTCATTCCGAAGTTTTCTTCGGGGCAATCGTTCACCACTTCCTTGACCCGCTGCACGATACGTTTGGCCTGGACGATGGAGCGCGAGCGATGCCCGTCGCCTAACGGAGCCTCGCAGAGCAGGGAGAAGCAGTCGGACACGATGGTTTGCGCGACGCCGGGAGCATCCATATGGTGCTGGCCGCCGGACGCGCCCGTGAGCATGTTGCTGAGCGAGGCCGCAACCGACCTGCAGTTGTCGGATCGAAGCGGCGTCAGCACGAGGTCGGCGAACCCATCGAGCGGTTGACCCCACTGCCCCGCCTGCTTGATCACCACCGCCACCTCGCGGTAGTTCTCCGGCGTGACCCAGGCGTTGCGGGTCTCGCCATCGAGCAGGTAGAGCGTGTTTTCGGACATGTCGAAGCTGAAGACCAGGGCGCCGGGTGGAGCATGGAATTCCTGCTCCACGCGAAGATTCATCTGCTCTTCATAGAGCTCGATCCCCTCGACCTCGGCATGCAGGATCCGCCCCGCGAATCGCCCGGCAGACATCTGCGTGTACTGCTGTTCCCAACCAGGAATGGCTATCCGCTGCTGGTCTACTTCTTGTGCTTCGACAACCCTGATTACCATACCCAGGCCTGCTGGTTTTTTAGGTCCGGAAGGCTATCAACCGCCATGCGCCACGTGCAAGTCGGGAAGCGCGGCCGTCATTGATGAGAAGCGCCTAGTCCCATCAATTGGGGTTGTGCTCCGACTCCAGCAAGCCAGCTGCAGCGTCGATCAATTCCTGCATGAGCGGAGCCAGGGCCGCCACGCATTCGCAAGGCTCCGACTTCATGCGGCTCAGCTCAGCCGCGCGGTCGACGAATCTGCTCAATATCAGGTGTCGCCTGCCGGAGCCTCAGCTGACCGGCTCAGGCGTACTGGAAAGTACCACCTGGTTCCGCCCGGCTTTCTTGGCCTTGTAGAGAGCCAGGTCAGCCTCGATCAACAGGCGTTCGATGCTCAAACCGCTGCCATTCTCGACCACCACGAGGCCGATGCTCATGGTGACCGGGATCGATGTGTGGTTTGGCAGGCCGACCCTGGAATCCGCCACGGTGTGCCGAATGCGCTCGGCCACGGCGGTGAGTTCTTCGGCGGAGCGGTCCTGAATCAGGATCGCGAACTCCTCCCCACCCAGGCGGCCCAGTAGGTCGCTGCTCCGCAGGCAACGCTGGATGCGCCCCGCTACCGCGATCAGCACGGCGTCGCCGGCGGAGTGGCCGTGGGTGTCGTTGATCTCCTTGAAGTGGTCCAGGTCGATCATCATCACCCCGACGGAGGACGAGACAGCGTTCAGCTGCTCCTGGGCCCTGGCGAGGAAATCCAGGCGGTTGCTCACGCCGGTCAGGCCATCCCGCGCGGCCATCTGTTTGAGGGTGATCAGCAGCTTGTTATTACTCTGCATCACGCTGGACAACATGATCGGGCCGGGAACGATCAGGAACACGCCGAGCCGAAGGGAGATGAGCAGCGACTCGTCGTAGGGGAAGGCGTGGGAAAAGCTGATCAGCATCCAGGCGCTGGCCATCAAGGTGACCAGTGAGGTGCCGAATACCGAATAGGTCACCGCGCACCACAGCAGCGCGGGCACGGGAAATGCGATGGCGCCGGGGCCGCCGATGACGATAGCGCCCATGCAGGAGACGAACAGCCCTAGCACCGGGAGCATGCCGCGCCAGCGGATCGGCGCGGCGCTGTGGCTCACCATTCTGCGGGTCAGGGCGGCAGGCTCGGGCATGCTCAGGATGACGGGCAGTATGCCGATGTAGTTGGCGAACTCGGTGACGAACCAGAAGATGAAACCGATCAGCACACCGCCGCCGAACAGCAACGGATTGGCGACCGCCCCCGCCAACCCTGATGCCGCTGCGCCACACGCGCAGGCGATGGCGAGTTGAAGTACCACCATCGGCTGACGGATGCCGATCACCCCCTTGGACAGGCGTTTGTAGACCGTATAGGTCGCCGCCACGCCCATGAGGTTCGCGACGGTGAGGATACCCGTCTTGAATAAACCGGAACCGGTCAACAGGTCCGCAGCGAGAAAGGCCACCGTCGAGAACAGCCAGCCGAGCGGGCTCGCTGAGGCCGGAACCCTGAGCATGAAGCCGGCCATGGTGGCGTTGGCCAGCCACAGAGAGGCGAGATGGTTGTCCGGACGGCTGAGGATACCCAGCAGGCATCCGATGAATACGAGCACCGCGAGTGTCAGGGGTGCGCCCAGCTTTCCTTGGTAAACGTGCCAGATACCGCGTTCGTTCTTCTTCTGGTCTTCACTCATGGCATTTCCTGGAAACTGCCGACTACGCCGACACTTAGCGCGCTTGATGGGCGTAGTGTCAATTTACAATCAGTGAAGACCGACGGGCTGCAGTCTGCCAGCTCCAGTGGATGGGGGGTCGTATTGCTGGTTCGAGGGAGCAACCACGCTTCGCCCGGCAGAAAGCCTTCAAGGGCGGTAGCCCTGGGACAGGAGCCAGCCCTGGACCATGCGGCGCTGCGGCTCGGGCAATGCAGCCAGGGCCTGGTCCAGTTCCCCTCGCTTGAGTGCAGCGACGATGGGCGCGAGTTCGATGCCTTGCAGATGCCAGATACCCAGCGGCTGGTCGGCCGTGACCACCACCTCCACTGCGTCGATCAGGTCGCCGTGGATCACCGGTGCCCGCTCTACCCTCACCAGATTGAAGTCCGCCGGTGCGTGCATGGGCTCGGCGTCTGGCCAGATGGAGCGGTCGCGCCAGAAGGCTTGGTCGGGCCAGCGTTGCTCCAGGGCGTAGAAGTCCCGACCGGTGCGAGCGAAGCGCAGGAAGAGATGCTCGACCCGGCGCTGATGGAATTGTCGAGCCAACTCGGCGCGGTCAGGGCGTTGCAGCATGGTGTTGATCACGGCCGGAGCCTGTAGCGCAGAGGACAGGGACTGGAAGATGCCGTTGCCGGAAAGCGGGTCCACCGCCATCGCCGCATCTCCTGCCCGCAACCAGTTGGTGCCGCTGGCCTCATGGAAGAGGATCGCAGTGCTGCTGCGGGCATGGAGGCACGCGGGCTCAAATGCGGCGTCACCGAACAGTTCGCGCACCAGGGCGGACTCGGCGCGACGCTTGGCGCAGTAATCCGTTAACTGGTCCTTGGGCGGCAGGCCGCCGGCGTCCTGGGTGATCTGCCAATAGCAGCGACCATCAGCCAGGCGCGCCATCCAGGCCCAGCCATCCGGCAGGCTTTCCACTGCCGAACCGGGACGGCCCGGTGCCTCCTGCCACTGATTGAGCAGGCTGAGGGTTTCCGGCCCGCGCAGGCGGCCACCGGCGAGCGGTGCCGAACGGCCGCGGGCTTCGACGAGGAAGTCCGCACGCAGCGGTTCGCGAGAGTCGAGATGAATAAGATGGCCGGCATCGGTGCTTTCCACCCTCAGAACGCGGGCTTCCAGCGTTTCGATGCCAGCCTCGCGCAGGTCTTCGCGAATGGCCGCATCGAACCGGGGGCGGTCCAGCAGGCATTCCTGGTTGATGGACTGGCCGTCCCCATTCCACAGCACGCGTCGGGGCGACGGTGCAGCCGCACAGGCCAGGGCACGCTGGAGGCCGGCCTGGCGTAGGCCATCCAGCACGCGCTGGGACACGCCTTCCACTGCCGCAAAGCGCCGCCATTCGCTGACCACACACACGGGGTAGCCCAGCCGTTTCAGTCCCAGGGCCACCGCAGCGCCTGCCGGGCCGGCGCCAAGTACGACAATCTCAGTCATGGCCCCGGCGCTCCGGGCCGACGAAGGCTGCACCGTCCCGCAGCCACCGGAGCACTGCCTCGCGGCTGGCGCCGGGCTGGGACTGCAGGTAGCCCGCGATGATCCCCGAGAGTGCCGCGCAGCCCACACTGGAGCCCGCCACGCCATTGGCGGCGGCGACATGGGCGCCGAAGTCGGCCTGGGGGCTGTTCAGCCAGGACCATTGCCCCGGCGCGCATCGGGCGTCGCCTGTAATGCGGATCACGCCTGGGTAGGCGGCCGGGTACACCGGCTCGCCCTGGGCCGGGCTGGAGGCGCAAAGCAGGATGCCGGAGGCCTGGGCCAGCACGCAGGCCTCGCGCAGTACCGGGCGGTCGTTGCGCAGGCCGAGGCTCATGTTCACCAGCGCAACGTCCTGCTCGATCAGCCAGTGCAAGGCGGCGGCGATCTGCAGTGGGCTGGTCTGCCAGCGGTCACCGAAGACCTGAGCGACGCAGAGGCGGCTCGGGCCACTTTCGCGGGTCAGGGTGTCCAGCACCACGCTGCCGTGGCCCAGCGCGTCGGGTTGGCAATCGCCCTCCTGCAACTCCCCGCCATCCAGCCAGAAGCGTCTTGCCAGCGCGACCTGATCGGCCTGCCCAGGCGCAAAGCCGCTGTCGATGATGCCGATGGCGAGCTCAATGGCCATGGCTCACCTGCTCCGGTTCCAGGCTGTGCAATTGACCATGCTCCAGGCGGAAGGCGATGTCGGCCTGGGCCAGGGTGGACGGCCGGTGGCTGATCAGGATGCGGGTACGGCCGAAGAAGAGCTGGTCGATGGCGGCGATCACCTCGCGCTCGGTGGCTTCGTCCACCGCCGAAGTAGCTTCGTCCAGCACGAGGATGAGCGGGTCTTGCAGCAAGGCGCGGGCAATGGCGATGCGCTGTTTCTGGCCGCCGGAAAGCTGCTGGCCACGCTCGCCCAGGGGGCTGTCCAGGCCCAATGGCAGGGATTCGATCAGGCTGTCCAGTTGGGCCATGCGAGCGACCTGTTCCAGGGCGTCACGGCCGGCGTCCGGGGCGCTGTAGGCGAGGTTCTCGGCCAGGGTGCCACGGAACAGGACGATGTCCTGGCTGACCACGGCGATGCGCCGGCGCAGGGCGAAGAGGTCCAGCTCGCGCAGGTCGGCGCCATCCAGCAGCACGCGACCCTGGTCCGGATCGTAAAAGCGTTGCAGCAGGTCGATCAGGGTGGATTTGCCGACACCCGAGGCGCCGCTGATGGCCACCTTGAGGCCGGCAGGAATCACCGCATCCACCCCGCGCAGCACGGCACCGGCGCGCTGTTCATGGGCGAAGTGCACGCCTTCCAGGCGCAGTTCTCCCCTGCCCTCCGGCATGGGTTGGGGCGATTCGGGCTGACGTACCGGCACGGGCTCCTGTTGCAGTTCCATCACCCGACCGAGGCTGACCGTCATCCGCTGCAGCGCGACATAGAGGCCCAGCAGGCTCTGCACCGGGCCCACTGCCATGCCGAGGTAGGTGGAGAAAGCGATCAGCGAACCCAGTTGCCAGGTGCCCTGGATCACCCAGTAACCACCGATGAGGAAGGCGCAGGCACGGGACAGCGAGGTAAGCGTGCCGGGCACGGCGTGGGTAAAGAATTCGGTGACCTGGACCTTGAGCAGCTGGCTCATGTAGCCCTGCCCCAGTCCTTCCAGGCGGTGGGATTCCCGCTGTTGCTGGCCGGCGGCCTGGATGAATTTCATCGCTGGCAGGGTTTCCACCAGGAAGGACGAGACGTCCGCCGAGCGCTCGCGCAGGCTGCGCACTTCGCGCTCCACCTTGCGCCGCATCCAGCGCAGCCAGAGCACTTCGATGGGGATCAACAGCGCCAACAGCAACGACAGTTGCCAGGACAGCAACAGCATCAGCGCCACCGCGCCGAGCAGGCCGATGATGCTGGAGACGGCGGAGAAGAGTGAATCCACGGCGAAGCGCTGGATCTCCGCCACGTCGCCATCGAACCGGGACATGATGTCGCCGAGGCGTTTGCGGCCGTAGAAGGCTGGCGAGAGTTGCTGCAGATGGCGGTAGAGGTCGTCCCGCAGGGCGAAGAGGATGCGTCCGGAGAGCCGCGTGTGCAGGTAACGGTTGATGCCCGACAGTACGGTGCCGAGGATGCCGACAGCGATCATGGCCACTGCGACCTGCACCAGTTTGCTGAAATCCTTCGCGAGCAGGCCATCGTCGATCAGGGTCTTGGTCAGCCAGGGCTGGGCGAGCACCAGCAGGGATGCGCCGAGGGACAGGCCGAGCAGCACCAGGATGGCGCGCAGTTGTGGGCGGACGAAGCTGTACAGCCAGGCCAGGGCACGGCGCAGCAGGTCGGGGTCGCTGGTTTCTACGAGTTTGAGGAAGAGGCGGGTCATGGAATCACTGCCAGGCAGAACCGGAACACTGTAGGGGCGAATTCATTCGCCAAGCAGGCCGAAGGTCTGCCTCTGGATAGTCGGGGCAACTGCGTTGCCCTTGGCGAATGAATTCGCCCCTACAAGGACCATTCGCCCCTACACGCAATTGAGTCATCCCCGCAATTGCTTCAACTTGCGATACAAGGTCGCACGGCTGATGCCCAGGGAATCGGCGGCGGCCGAAACATTGCCCTGGTGGCGATCCAGGGCGTTGCGGATCAGTTCCAGTTCGTTCTCGCGGATGCTGCCGGGCTGGCGGCAGCTGGCAGTCAAGTCGTCCAGCAGGCTGTCGGTGAGGTGGTCGAGACCGAGCACGGTTTCGCCCTCTTCGCGCATGGCCAGTGCCGAGCGCAGGACCATTTCCAGCTGGCGGATATTGCCCGGCCAGTCATAGCCGGCCAGCAACTCGCTGAGGTCCTTGTCGAGGCTGACGTTGGTGGCGCCGAACTTGTGCAGCACGCTGCCGATCATCCCGGCCAGGTCGTCCCGCTCGCGCAGGGCCGGCAGGCGCAGGCTGACGCCGTTGATGCGGTAGTAGAGGTCTTCGCGAAAGTGCTTGTCCTGGACCAGGCGCTTGAGGTCGCGGTGGGTGGCGCAGATCACGGCGACGTCGATGTCCTGCTCTTCGCCGGCACCGAGCGGCGCCACCTTGCGTTCCTGCAGCACGCGCAGCAGGCGTGCTTGCAGGCTGAGCGGCATGTCGCCGATCTCGTCGAGGAACAGGGTGCCGCCGTGGGCCTGCATCAGCCGGCCGACCATGCCGCCCCGGCGCGAACCGGTGAAGGCGCCTTCGCGGTAGCCGAAGAGTTCGGACTCGATCAGCCCCTCGGGAATGGCGGCGCAGTTCACCGCCACGAAGGGTTTGTCGGCACGCGGGCCGGACTGGTGCAGCGCGCGGGCCACCACTTCCTTGCCGGTGCCGGTCTCGCCCAGCAGCAGCACCGGCAGTTCGTTGGCCAGCCCCTGGCGGGCCATGCGCAGGGCGCGGGCGAAACGGCTGTCGCGGCCGGCCAGTTCTTCAAGTATCTGGGTTTTCTGCGCAGAGGGCGCCCTGGCCGCGGGTGCGGAGCCACTCAGGTTGGTGTGGCGCGGCACCTGCAAGGCACGGAAGAAGAATTCGCCCTTGGCGGTCTGCACGCTGCTCACCCCGCCCTGCAGCAGGCGCGCGATGAACTGCGGCGAACGCTCGCCGATCAGGTCGCTGGAGCGCCGGCCCACCAGGGCTTCGCGGCGAATCTGCAGCAGGTCGCAGGCGCGCTCGTTGGCAGCCAGCACTTCGCCATCCAGGCTCAGCGCCAGCAGGCCGTGCCAGGCGCTGCCGAGGTATTGCGGGCGGTTGTGAAAGGCCAGCACCAGGTGGTCCGGGTAGCAGAGGCCGAACATGCGGCTTTCGATGTTGCCGGCGGCCAGCATCAGGGTGGAGAGGTTGTCCTGGGGCTGCGCCATGACGCCTTGGCGGGTCAGGTCAAGCACGCCCACCACGCGGCCCTGGGGGTCGCGCAGGGGCACCGAAGTGCAGGAAAAGGGGCTCAAGCGGTCAAGGTAGTGCTCACCGCAGTTGATCAGTGTCGGGCGCCCTTCCACCACAGCGGTGCCGATGGCGTTGGTGCCGCGCAGGGATTCGCTCCAGCAACTGCCGGGCTTGAGGTCGCGCAGGCCGAAGGTCTTGAGGAATTCGGTCTGGCCTTCGATGGCGAGGACGTTGGCCTGGGCGTCGCCGAGGATGATCAGCCCGCCCTTGCCTTGCTGGCTGACCAGGTATTCGAGTTCGGGGGTGGCGGCGTCGATCAGCAGGCGGTTGCTGTCCAGCAGCAGTTGCAGGTCGTGGCCCTGCTCCAGCCCCACCTGGTCGCCTTCCAGGCAGTTGAGGCCGTGCTCCAGGCTGCGTCGCCAGGAGGCATCGATTTCGTCGCGCAGCACGCCCTGGGGCAGCTCGCCCTCGCTGGCCAGCTTCAGGCGGAACTCCCGCGATTCTTGCAATGGATCGGCAGCGGTTTTTATTCGAATGTCTTGCGCCATCTCTCACTCCAGCGTGCGCCCCGGCTTGGGCCGGCGGTTGGTCACACGCCTTGAATGTCTACACCCCCGGCCCGCGTCCGTAAAGAGCAGGCCACCTCCCCTGCAAAGAGCAGGTATCAAGCCGCCTGCCGTTGCGGTGCGTAGTTGACAGTCAGGTTGGCACAGGTTTACGTTAACGTAAAGGTAAACACAGAGACGGCCCCTTCCATGCCCACCACTTACAGCATTTCCGACCTGGCCCGCGAACTGGACGTCACCACCCGCGCCATCCGCTTCTATGAAGAGCAAGGCATGCTCAGCCCCGAGCGCCGTGGCCAGGAACGCATCTACAGCCCGAAGGACCTGGTGGCGCTGAAACTCATCCTGCGGGGCAAGCGCATCGGCTTCTCCTTGGCCGAGTGCAAGGAGCTGATCGACCTCTACGACCCCAGCAGCGGCAACCGCAAACAGCTGGAAACCTTCATGGGCAAGATCGCCGCGCGCCGCGCGCAGCTTGAACAGCAGCTGTTGGACATCCAGCAGATGCAACTGGAACTGGATACGGCCGAGGAACGCTGCCTGGCAGCCCTGGCCGAAACCGAACGCAAACAGGGCGTCAACGCCTGACCCCTCCCCCACTCACCGACAATGACAAGCACAGGTGTAACGATGAGCTATCCCACCCTCAACTTCGGTCTCGGCGAGACCATCGACATGCTGCGCGACTCCGTCTATCAGTTCGCTCAGGCCGAGCTGGCTCCGCGTGCTGCGCAGATCGACCGCGATAACGAGTTCCCCATGGACATGTGGCGCAAGTTCGGCGACATGGGCCTGCTGGGCATGACCGTGGAAGAGGAGTACGGCGGCACCAACATGGGCTACCTGGCTCACGTGGTGGCCATGGAAGAGATCAGCCGCGCGTCCGCTTCGGTCGGTCTGTCCTACGGCGCCCACTCCAACCTGTGCCTCAACCAGATCCGCAAGAACGGCACCCACGAGCAGAAGCTGAAGTACCTGCCCAAGCTGTGCTCCGGCGAACACGTCGGCGCGCTGGCCATGAGCGAGCCCAACGCCGGCTCTGACGTGGTGTCGATGAAGCTGCGCGCCGAGAAGAAAGGCGACCGCTACGTGCTCAACGGCAACAAGATGTGGATCACCAACGGCCCTGACGCCAACACCTACGTGATCTACGCCAAGACCGACGTCAACGCCGGTTCGCGCGGCATGACCGCCTTCATCGTCGAGCGCGACTACAAGGGCTTCTCCCGCCACCAGAAGCTGGACAAGCTGGGCATGCGCGGCTCCAACACCTGCGAGCTGGTGTTCGAAGACGTTGAAGTGCCGGAGGAAAACATCCTTGGTGCAGAAGGCCGTGGCGTGGCCGTGCTGATGAGCGGCCTGGACTACGAGCGCACCGTGCTCTCGGGCGGCCCGACCGGGATCATGAGCGCCTGCATGGACGTGGTGCTGCCCTACGTGCACGAGCGCCAGCAGTTCAAGCAGTCCATCGGTGAATTCCAATTGGTGCAAGGCAAGCTGGCCGACATGTACGCCGGCATGAACGCCTCCAAGTCCTACCTGTACAACGTGGCCAAGGCCTGCGACCGCGGCGAGGAATCGCGCAAGGACGCTGCCGCGGTGATCCTCTATACCGCAGAGATGGCCACCAAGATGGCCCTGGACACCATCCAGCTGCTCGGCGGCAACGGCTACACCAACGAGTACCCGGCCGGCCGCCTGCTGCGCGACGCCAAGCTCTACGAGATCGGCGCCGGCACCAGCGAAATCCGCCGCATGCTGATCGGCCGCGAGCTGTTCAACGAAACCCGCTGATGACTCCCTTCTCCCTCTGGGAGAAGGTGCCCGAAGGGCGGATGAGGGGAGCGACGCTCGGCTTCCCTCACCCCGGCCCTCTCCCAGAGGGAGAGGGGGAAAAGAACAAAGAGGCAATCCATGGCCATCCTGCACACCCAGATCAACACCCGTTCCCCGGAGTTCGCCCGCAACAGCGCAGCGATGCTCGAACAGGTCGGCGCCCTGCACACGCTGCTCGGCCGCATCCACGAAGGCGGCGGCGCCAAGGCCCAGGAACGCCACACCTCGCGCGGCAAGCTGCTGCCCCGCGAGCGCATCAACCGCCTGCTGGACGCCGGCTCGCCCTTCCTCGAAATCGGCCAGTTGGCCGCCCATGAGGTATACGGCGAAGACGTGCCCGCCGCGGGCGTCGTGGCCGGCATCGGCCGCGTGGAAGGTGTGGAATGCATGATCGTGGCCAACGACGCCACGGTGAAGGGCGGCTCCTACTACCCGCTGACCGTGAAGAAGCACCTGCGCGCCCAGACCATCGCCCAGCAGAACCGCCTGCCGTGCATCTATCTGGTGGACTCGGGCGGCGCCAACCTGCCGCGCCAGGAAGACGTGTTCCCCGACCGCGAGCACTTCGGCCGCATCTTCTTCAACCAGGCCAACATGAGCGCCATGGGCATTCCGCAGATCGCCGTGGTCATGGGCTCCTGCACCGCCGGTGGCGCCTACGTCCCGGCCATGTCCGACGAGACCATCATGGTGCGCAACCAGGCCACCATCTTCCTCGCCGGCCCGCCGCTGGTGAAGGCCGCCACCGGTGAGGTGGTGACCGCCGAAGAACTGGGCGGCGCCGATGTGCACTGCAAGACCTCGGGCGTGGCCGACCACTACGCCGAAAGCGACGAGCACGCTCTGGCGCTGGCCCGTCGCAGCATCGCCAACCTCAACTGGCGCAAGGCCGGCGAGCTGAACCTGCGTGCCCCGCTCGCCCCGCGCTTCGCCAGTGACGAGCTGTACGGCGTGATCCCGGCTGACGCCAAGCAACCTTTCGACGTGCGCGAAGTCATCGCCCGCCTGGTGGACGACTCCGAGTTCGATGAATTCAAGGCGCTGTTCGGCACCACCCTGGTATGCGGTTTCGCCCACCTGCACGGCTACCCCATCGCCATCCTCGCCAACAACGGCATCCTCTTCGCCGAAGCCGCGCAGAAAGGCGCGCACTTCATTGAACTGGCCTGCCAGCGCGGCATTCCGCTGCTGTTCCTGCAGAACATCACCGGCTTCATGGTGGGCAAGAAGTACGAAGAAGGCGGCATCGCCAAGCACGGCGCCAAGCTGGTGACGGCAGTGGCCTGCGCCAAGGTGCCGAAGTTCACCGTGATCATCGGCGGCAGCTTCGGCGCGGGTAACTACGGTATGTGCGGCCGTGCCTACGACCCGCGCTTCCTGTGGATGTGGCCCAACGCGCGCATCGGCGTGATGGGTGCCGAACAGGCTGCCGGCGTACTCACCCAGGTCAAGCGCGAGCAGAGCGAACGTGCCGGCCACAGCCTGAGCGCCGAGGAAGAAGCCCGCATCAAGCAGCCGATCCTCGAGCAGTACGAGCGCCAGGCGCATTCGTACTACTCCAGCGCGCGGCTGTGGGACGACGGCGTGATCGACCCGGCGCAGACCCGCGACGTGCTGGGCCTGGCCCTCTCCGCCAGCCTCAACGCCCCGATCGAGCGGACCACCTTCGGCGTGTTCCGCATGTAATGCATGCAACTCCCCTATCCCTCTGGGAGAGGGGCCGGGGGTGAGGGAAGCCAGCCCTCACTGGGACCCCAGGCATTCGGTGCGCACCGCGCACCCTACAGGATCGAACATGACCGACTTCACCACGCTGCAACTGGACTTCGCCGACAACGGCGTCGCCACCCTCTGGCTCAACCGCCCGGAGAAGAACAACGCCTTCAACGCCGGGATGATCCGCGAACTGATCCTCGCCCTGGACGCCGTCAAGGAACATGGCAAGGTGCGCTTCCTGATCCTGCGCGGCCGTGGCCGGCACTTCTCCGCTGGCGCGGACCTGGCCTGGATGCAGGAATCCGCCCAGCTCGACTACAACGCCAACCTCGACGACTCCCGCGAGCTGGCCGAGCTGATGTACAACCTCTACCACCTCAAGGTGCCGACCCTGGCCGTGGTGCAGGGCGCGGCCTTCGGCGGCGCCCTGGGCCTGATCAGCTGCTGCGACATGGCCATCGGCGCCGTGGACGCGCAGTTCTCCCTGTCCGAAGTGCGCATCGGCCTCCTGCCGGCCGTCATCAGCCCCTTCGTGGTCCAGGCCATCGGTGAGCGCGCCGCGCGCCGCTACGCCCTGACCGCCGAGCGCTTCAGCGGTGAACGTGCCCGCGAACTGGGCCTGCTCGCCGAGTGCTACCCGGCCGAGGAACTGGATCAGGCCGTGGAGAGCTGGACCGCCAACCTGCTGCTGAACAGCCCGCAGGCCATGAGCAACACCAAGGACCTGCTGCGCGAAGTCGGCAGCGGCGTGCTCTCCCCCAACCTGCGCCGCTACACCGAAAACGCCATCGCCCGTATCCGCGTAAGCCCCGAAGGCCAGGAGGGCCTGCGCGCCTTCCTGGAAAAACGCAAACCGTCCTGGCAGGAGCAATAACAATGATCACCACCCTGCTGATCGCCAACCGCGGCGAAATTGCCTGCCGCGTGATGCGCACCGCCAAGGCGCTGGGCATCCGAACCGTGGCCGTGCACAGCGCCATCGACCGCAACGCCCGCCATGTGCGCGAAGCCGATATCGCTGTCGACCTCGGCGGCGCCAAGCCGGCGGAAAGCTACCTGCTGGTGGACAAGCTGATCGCCGCCGCCAAGGCCAGCGGCGCCCAGGCCATCCACCCCGGCTACGGCTTCCTTTCGGAGAACGCCGGTTTCGCCCGCGCCATCGCCGATGCCGGCCTGATCTTCCTCGGTCCGCCGGCCACCGCCATCGACGCCATGGGCAGCAAGTCCGCCGCCAAGGCCCTGATGGAGGCCGCTGGCGTACCGCTGGTGCCCGGCTACCACGGCCAAGCCCAGGACCTGGAAACCTTCCGCACCGCCGCCGAGCGCATCGGCTACCCGGTGCTGCTGAAAGCCGCCGCCGGCGGTGGTGGCAAGGGCATGAAGGTCGTCGAGCGCGAAAGCGAGCTGGCCGAAGCCCTGGCCTCCGCCCAGCGCGAAGCCCAGTCCGCCTTCGGTGACTCGCGCATGCTGGTGGAGAAGTACGTCCTCAAGCCGCGCCACGTGGAAATCCAGGTGTTCGCCGACAGCCATGGCAACTGCCTGTACCTGAACGAGCGCGACTGCTCCATCCAGCGCCGTCACCAGAAGGTCGTCGAAGAAGCCCCCGCCCCCGGCCTCTCGCCGGAAATCCGCAAGGCCATGGGCGAGTCCGCCGTGCGCGCCGCCCAGGCCATCGGCTACGTGGGTGCCGGCACCGTGGAATTCCTGCTGGATGAACGCGGCGACTTCTTCTTCATGGAAATGAACACCCGCCTGCAGGTGGAGCACCCGGTTACCGAAGCCATCACCGGCCTCGACCTGGTGGCCTGGCAGATTCGTGTCGCCCGTGGCGAAGCGCTGCCGATCACCCAGGAGCAGGTGCCCCTGATCGGCCACGCCATCGAAGTGCGCCTGTATGCCGAAGACCCGGACCAGGACTTCCTGCCCGCCAGTGGCCGCCTCGCCCTCTACCGCGAAGCCTCCGCCGGCCCCGGCCGCCGCGTGGACAGCGGCGTAGCCGAAGGCGACGAAGTCTCCCCCTTCTACGACCCGATGCTGGCCAAGCTGATCGCCTGGGGCGAGAACCGCGAGGAAGCCCGCCAGCGCCTGCTGGCCATGCTGGATGAAACCGCCGTGGGCGGCTTCAAGACCAACCTGGCCTTCCTGCGTCGCGTACTGGCCCACCCGGCCTTTGCCGATGCGGAACTGGACACCGGCTTCATCGCCCGTCACCAGGAGCAGCTGCTGCCCGCGCCGGCCGCCCTGCCCCCGGCCTTTTGGCAGGTGGCCGGTGAAGCCTTCCGCCAGAGCGAAGCCGAGCGCGTGCGCGGTGACGACCCACACTCGCCCTGGAGCCGCAACAGCGGCTGGCGCGCCGGCCTGCCGAACGAAACCGACCTGCACCTGACCTGCGGTGACGAACGTCAGGTCATTCGCCTGCGTGGCGCCGCCACCAGCCCGATCCAGCTCAAGGGCGAGCGGATCACCCTGGAGCAGGACGGCTTGCGTCGCCAGCACCTGGCTATCCGTCGCGGAGAAGACCTCTACCTGGAATGGGATGGCGAGCTGCGCAGCATCAGCCGCGTCGACCCGATCGAAGAAGTCGAAGCCAGCCACGCCCACCACGGCGGGCTGACGGCGCCCATGAACGGCAGTATCGTGCGCGTCCTGGTGGAAGCCGGGCAGAAGGTCGAAGCCGGCACCGCCCTGGTGGTGCTCGAAGCCATGAAGATGGAACACAGTATCCGCGCGCCCCACGACGGCGTGGTCAAGGCGCTGTATTGCAACGAGGGCGAGCTGGTCAACGAAGGCACCGCGCTGGTGGAGCTGGAAGAGGCCTGATACGCGGTGTATTGATTGTTGGGCCTCGTTCCTCGGCACTAACCTACGCGAGTCCGTAGGTTGGGCTGAGCTCAGCGAAGCCCAACACCCGAATCGAGAGATGACGCAATGAACATTCCCCGCAAGGTCCGCCTGGTCGAAGTCGGCCCACGCGATGGCCTGCAGAACGAGAAGCAACCCATCAGCGTCGCGGACAAGGTGCGCCTGGTGGACGACCTCACCGCCGCCGGCCTCGGCTATGTCGAAGTCGGCAGTTTCGTCTCGCCCAAGTGGGTGCCGCAGATGGCAGGTTCCGCCGAGGTGTTCGCGCAGATCCAGCGCAAGGCCGGCGTGACCTACGCGGCCCTGGCACCGAACCTGAAGGGCTTCGACGCGGCCGTGGAATCCGGCGTGAAGGAAGTGGCGGTGTTCGCCGCCGCGTCCGAATCCTTCTCGCAGAAGAACATCAACTGCTCCATCGCCGAGAGCCTGGAGCGTTTCGTGCCCGTGATGGAAGCCGCCAAGGCCAACGGCATCAGCGTGCGCGGCTATGTGTCCTGCGTGCTGGGCTGCCCCTATGACGGCGAGGTGCCCGCCGAACAGGTCGCCGCCGTCGCCGCCGAGCTGTACGCCATGGGCTGCTACGAAGTCTCCCTGGGCGACACCATCGGCACCGGCACCGCCGGCGCCACCCGCCATCTGATCAACGTGGTGGGCACCCGCGTGCCGCGCGACAAGCTCGCCGGCCACTTCCACGACACCTTCGGCCAGGCCGTGGCGAACATCCACGCCAGCCTGCTGGAAGGCATCGCCGTGTTCGACAGCTCGGTCGCGGGACTCGGCGGCTGCCCCTACGCCAAGGGCGCCACCGGCAACGTCGCCACCGAAGACGTGCTCTACCTGCTCAATGGCATGGGCATCGAGACGGGTATCGACATGGACAAACTGGTGGACGCCGGCCAGCGCATCTGCGCCGTGCTCGGCAAGGAGAATGGCTCGCGGGTTGCGCGGGCGATTCTGGCGAAGCGGGGCTGACCTCAGCTCGCGATTCGCCCCTTTTTTGCGGGGGCGAATTCATTCGCAAAGGAGCGCGCAGCGCTCCCGGCTGGGTTCACATTGCAAGTCTGGCGAGTGGATGGACATTTCCCCCGCACCCCAACCCTCTCCCTCAGGGAGAGGGGGCTGTCCGTGCGACCGGGTCACCGGCGTGCAAACATACACCAGGCGCGAGTCACCCCTCGCCCTCGGGGAGAGGGGCCGGGGGTGAGGGAAGCTCCGGCTGACCTCAAGGCATCACCGGCGGCACATACGTCAGCGTCGCACCCAACGCCCACAGCAGCACCATCACCAGCGGGATATGCACCAGCAACTGGACGAAGGAAAAGCCGATCAGGTCGCGCGCCTTCAGGCCCAGCACGCCCAACAGCGGCAGCATGTAGAAGGGGTTGATCAGGTTCGGCAGCGCCTCGGCGGCGTTGTAGATCTGCACCGACCAGCCCAGGTGGTACTGCAGCTCGTTGGCCACTTGCATCACGTAGGGCGCCTCGATGATCCACTTGCCACCACCGGACGGGATGAAGAAGCCCAGCACGGCCGAGTACACGCCCATCAGCAGCGCATAGGTGTCGTGGTTGGCGATCTGCACGAAGAAGGTGGAGATGTGGTGCGCCAGGGTCTGGCCGTCGCTGCCGTTGACGGTGGTCATGATGGCGGCGATGGAGCCGTACAAGGGGAACTGGATCAGCACGCCGGTGGTGGTCGGCACGGCGCGGGCCACGGCGTCGAGGAAGCTGCGCGGGCGCCAGTGCAGCAGCGCGCCTGCCATGATGAACAGCAGGTTGTAGGTGTTCAGGCCGGAGATGGCGGTGATCGCCGGTTTGCTGGCGAACTCCTGGGCCAGCCAGCCGCCGGCCAGGGCCACCAGCAGGATGATCAGCAGCGGGCTGTGTTCCAGCCATTCGCCCGGACGGGTCGGCTTGACCTGGGGCGGCGCGGTGAAGCTCGGGTCCACACCACAGGCCTTGGCGTCACGGGCGCTGGCGGCGCTCGGGGCGGTCATGTAGGCGATCACCAGGGACACCACGATCAGCGCCAGCAGCATCACGCCCGACTGCCAGAGGAAGATGGTTTCGGTGAAGGGAATGACGCCGGTGATGGCAAGAATCGACGGCGGCAGGCTGGCCGGGTTGGCCTGCAGCTGCGCGGCCGAGGAAGACAGGCCCAATGCCCAGACGGCGCCAAGGCCCAGGTAGGCGGCGGCACCGGCGGCGCGGTAGTCCATCTTCAGCTCTTCACGGCGAGCCAGGGCGCGTACCAGCAGGCCGCCAAACACCAGGGACAGGCCCCAGTTGAGCAGCGACGCGACCATGGAAATCAGCGCCACCCAGCACACAGCCGAGCGGCCGTTCTTCGGCACGCGGGCCAGCAAGTCGATCAGCCGCGAGGCCGGGCCGGAGCTGGCGACTACGTAGCCACCGATGACCACGAAGGCCATCTGCATGGTGAAGGGAATCAGGCTCCAGAATCCGTCGCCAAAGGCCTTGGCGGCCTGGCTGGCCGGAGCGCCCATGCCCAGGGCAGCGACGGTGACCAGCAGTACGGCAACTGCGGCGAAGACCCAGGAATCGGGGAACCAGCGTTCCGCCCAGGCGGAGCAGCGCATGGCAAAGCGGGCTGAACGGCTTTCTTGAAGTGTGGTGGCCATCGGGTACCTCGGGAGTGTTGTTTTTATCGGCATTCACCTAGCCAGGGCCGGGTGCCGGGACAGTGGTCTTGAAAAGAATCCGAGGGTCTTTGCCCTCTTTTCTGTCTGAAACGACGACGCCACGCCCGGCAGGGGCATGGTGAGGTCTGGTGCCCGTGACCTTTCAGTCTTGGGCTCATGCGTGATGGCTTGCGTGGACCTGGACATGGCAGGTCCGCTTTATTTTTTGTAGGTTGGGCTGAGCTACGCGAAGCCCAACGCTGGGTTTGCAACCTGTCTCACTGCTCAATGAGAGTGCGACCGTTGGGCTTCGCTGCGCTCTGCCCAACCTACGGGTATGGAACTAGCGCTCGATGGCCAGGGCTACGCCCATGCCGCCGCCGATGCACAGGGTCGCCAGCCCCTTCTTCGCGTCGCGCTTGATCATTTCGTGCAGCAGGCTGACCAGCACACGGCAGCCGGAGGCACCGATGGGGTGGCCGAGAGCAATGGCGCCGCCGTTGACGTTGACCTTGGCCATGTCCCAGCCCAGCTCCTTGCTGACCGACAGGGACTGCGCGGCGAAAGCTTCGTTGGCTTCGATCAGGTCGAGATCGTCGAGGCTCCAGCCGGCCTTGTCCAGGCAACGACGGGTAGCAGTGACCGGGCCGATGCCCATGATCGCCGGATCGACACCGGAGTTGGCGTAGCCAGCGATGCGGGCCAGCACCGGCAGGCCCAGGGACTTGGCCTTCTCGGCGCTCATCAGCACAACAGCAGCGGCGCCGTCGTTGATGGTGGAGGCGTTGCCAGCGGTAACGCTGCCGTCCTTCTTGAAGGCGGGCTTCAGCTTGGCGAGGGAGTCGGCGGTGGTGCCGGCGCGCGGGCCTTCGTCGGTATCGAAGGCGACCGGATCACCCTTCTTCTGCGGAATCAGGATGGGAGTGATCTCATCCTTGAAGCGGCCGGCCTCGATGGCGGCGGCGGCTTTCTGCTGGGAAGCGGCGGCAAAGGCGTCCTGCTGTTCGCGGGTCAGGCCGTACTTCTCCACCAGATTCTCGGCAGTGACGCCCATGTGGTAGTTGTTGAAGGCATCGGTCAGGCCGTCGTGGATCATGGTGTCCAGCGCCTTGGCGTGGCCCATGCGCATGCCGGTACGGGCGGCCGGAAGGATATAGGGGGCCAGGCTCATGTTTTCCTGGCCGCCGGCGATGATCACCTCGGCATCACCGCAACGGATGGCCTGGATGCCCAGGTGCAGGGCCTTGAGACCGGAGCCGCAGAGTTTGTTCAGGCTCATGGCCGGTACCGCATGGGGCAGGCCGGCGAGGACGGCGGCCTGGCGCGCCGGGTTCTGGCCAGCGCCGGCGGTGAGGACCTGGCCGAGGATCACTTCATCGATCTGCTCGCCCTTGAGGCCGGTCTGTTCCAGCAGCTGGCGGATCACGGCAGCGCCCAGTTCATGGGCGGGAATGTTGGCCAGCGCGCCCTGGAAGCTACCGATGGCAGTGCGGGTGGCGGCAACGATTACGACGTCTTGCATGTTGGTTTCTCCTGGGCCGCAGAGGTTCGGACCACGACTGTTGGGTTTCGCTCCGCTCGCGGAACGCCGCCCGAACCATCGTGCGGTTCACGAACGCAGCAAATAAAAGACCGTCCCGAAGGAGACCGTGCGTGGTGGTCTCCTGCGGGACGGCAGAGCAATCAGAAAGTCATTTCAACCACATCGTCCGGGACGATCAGGCGGCCGGCGGTCTTCTCGGCGATCTCGGCGATGCTCACGCCGGGCGCGGTTTCACGCAGGATGAAGGCGCCGTTCTCGATCTCCAGGTAGGCCAGGTCGGTCAGCACCTTGCGGATGCAGCCGGCACCGGTCAGCGGCAGCGAGCAGCTTTCCAGCAGCTTGGACTCACCGTCCTTGGAGGCGTGGGTCATGGTGACGATGATGTTTTCCGCGCCGGCCACCAGGTCCATGGCGCCGCCCATGCCCTTGACCAGCTTGCCCGGGACCATCCAGGAGGCGATGTTGCCCTGCACGTCCACTTCGAACGCGCCGAGTACGGTGAGGTCCACGTGGCCGCCGCGGATCATCGCGAAGGATTCGGCGGAGGAGAAGATCGAAGCACCCTTCACCGCGGTGACGGTCTGCTTGCCGGCGTTGATCATGTCGGCATCGACTTCATCTTCAGTGGGGAAGGCGCCCATGCCCAGCAGTCCGTTCTCGGACTGCAGCATCACTTGCATGCCTTCAGGTACGTAGTTGGCGACCAGGGTCGGAATGCCGATACCCAGGTTCACGTAGTAGCCATCTTTCAGTTCGCGGGCCACGCGCTGGGCCATCTGTTCGCGGGTCAGTGCCATGTCGGTTTCCTCGAATTCTTCTTGTCGTGATCAGGAGCGGACGGTGCGCTTTTCGATGCGCTTCTCGAAGGTCCCGCAAATGACGCGGTCAACGTAGATGCCCGGCGTGTGGATGTGCGCAGGGTCCAGTTCGCCCGGCTCGACGATTTCTTCCACCTCGACCACGGTGATCCGGCCGGCAGTGGCCGCCAGCGGGTTGAAGTTCTGCGCGGTGTGGCGGTAGATCACGTTGCCGAAGTGGTCGGCCTTCCAGCCTTTGACGATTGCGAAGTCGCCAGTAATCGACGGCTCGAGGATGTACTTGCGGCCGTTGAACTCACGCACTTCCTTGCCTTCGGCAATCGGAGTGCCGTAGCCGGTGGCGGTGAAGAAGGCCGGGATGCCGGCACCACCTGCGCGCATCTTCTCGGCGAGAGTGCCTTGCGGGGTCAGTTCGACTTCCAGTTCACCACTCAGCAATTGCTGCTCGAACAGGGCGTTTTCGCCGACGTAGGAGGCGATCATCTTGCGGATCTGGCGGTCTTCGAGCAGCACGCCCAGGCCGAAACCATCGATGCCGCAGTTGTTGGAAACCACGGTGAGGCCCTTGACGCCACGACGGCGGATCTCGGCGATCAGGTTCTCGGGGATGCCACAGATGCCGAAACCACCGGCCAGGACGGTCATGTTGTCTGTCAGCCCGTCCAGGGCTTCCTCGTAGCTGTATACGCGCTTGTCGAGTCCACTCATGCTCATGTGCCTCTTTGTCTTTATTGGTCGCGGCGGAGATACCGCCGTTGAGTGGGTCAGAGCTTCTCCCGCGCAAACTGATTTGTTAAGTTTGTTTTTCCTAATAATTAATAAGCAAACCAAATCAATGACCATCAAGCAGTTGCGCGCCTTCCTCGCCGTGGCGCAGAGCCTGAGCTTCGCCCAGGCCTGTGAGCGGTTGCACCTGTCCCAGCCAGCCCTCTCCCTGGCAATCAAGAACCTGGAAGATTCCCTCGGTGGCCAACTACTGGTGCGCACCACCCGCAGTGTCGCTCTGACGCCCGAGGGCGAAACGCTGTTGCCCATCGCCCGGCGCCTGCTGGCGGACTGGGACAACGCCGAGGAGCTGCTGCGCCAGCACTTCACTCTGCAGCTGGGCAAGGTTTCCATCGCCGCCATGCCCTCTTTCGCCGGCAACTTGCTGCCGGCAGCACTCAAGGCCTTCCGCGACCAGCATCCCAAGGTCAACGTGGCGGTGCATGACGTGATCAACGAGCAGGTGCTGGAGATGGTGCGCAACCGGCGGGTGGAACTGGGCATCGCCTTTGAGCCGGAGTCCCTCGACGGCCTGGATTTCATGCCCTTCTACACCGACCGCTTCGTTGCCGTGGTACCCGCCGGCTGCGAACTGGCGCAGCGCGCCGAAATCGGCTGGAAAGAACTGCTGCAGGGCAACTTCATCACCCTGCAGCGCCCTTCGGCCGTGCGCCTGATGCTCGAACAAGTGCTCGCGCCGCAGCACGGCCGCCTGCCGGTCGCCTTCGAGAGCCACCAGTTGGTGACCGTGGGCCGGATGGTGGCCCAGGGGCTGGGCGTCAGCGCCGTGCCCAGCCTGTGCATCCAGCAGATGGAAGAGCTCGGTGCCCGCTGCATCGCCCTGCACAGCCCGCAGGTGGAACGCCGCGTGGGCCTCTTTCGGCTGGCCGAGCACCAGCTCTCCACCGCCGCCCAGGCCCTTAGCGACGTACTGCTGAACGCCCACGACTGGAGCCGCATGGACCTGCCCCGGCCCTGAGCCAGGGCCTATGCTGAATAGCAACCGGATGACCCACGTCTCGCCAGATGAGGATGCGCAGATGGATAAGCCACTGTGGACCCCCAGCCCGGTGCGGATCGCCGCCACCCGCATGGACGCCTTCCGCCGCCAGGTCTGCCAGCAACAGGGCCTGGACCTGCCCGACTACCCTGCCCTGCACGCCTGGAGCCTGGACCACCGCGAGGCCTTCTGGCAGGCCATCGTCGAATGCTTCGACATCCGCTTCAGCACGCCGCCCAAGGTCGTGCTGGAAGAAAGTACCGTGATGCCCAGCGCCCGTTGGTTCCCCGGTGCCACCCTGAACTTCGCCGAGCACCTGCTGCGCCGCCGCGACGAGCAGCCGGCACTGGTCGCCATCGGCGAAGACGGCAGCCGCGTGCAATTGACCTATGCCGAGCTGGCCAGCCATGTCGCCGGCCTGCAGCAGAGCCTGAAAGCCTTGGGCGTGGGCGTCGGTGATCGCGTTGCGGCCTTCATGCCCAATACCTGGCAAGCGGTGGTGGGCATGCTCGCCGCCACCAGCCTGGGCGCCACCTGGTCGTCCTGCTCGCCGGACTTCGGCACCCAAGGGGTGATCGACCGCTTCGGCCAGATCGAACCCAGGGTGCTGATTGCCGCCGCCGGCTACCGCTACGCCGGCAAGAACCTGGACCTGACCGACAAGCTCAACGAAATCCTCGAGCGCATGCCCTGGCTGGAACAGTTGGTGGTGGTCCCCTACTCCCGCCCCGAGGCACGGCCAACCGACTTCACCACCCGCGCCCGCGTCGCCCTGTGGAGCAACTTCTACCAGCCCGGCGGCGAACCTGAATTCACCCCGGTGCCCTTCGACCAGCCGCTGTACATCCTCTACTCCAGCGGCACCACCGGGGTGCCCAAGTGCATCGTCCACGGCGTTGGCGGCACCCTGCTGCAACACGTCAAGGAACATGGCCTGCACTGCGACCTGACGGCCTCGGACACGCTGTTCTACTTCACCACCTGCGGCTGGATGATGTGGAACTGGCTGGTATCAGGCCTCGCCCTGGGCGCCACCCTGGTGCTCTACGACGGGTCCCCCTTCCACCCCGGCCCCGAACGCCTGATGGACCTGATCGACGCCGAGGGCATCAGCATCTTCGGCGCCAGCGCCAAGTACCTGGCCGCCCTGGAGAAGGCCGGCATCAAACCGCGCCAGAGCCACCGACTGGAACGCCTCAAGGCCTTGCTCTCCACCGGTTCGCCGCTGTCCCACGAGAGCTTCGAATTCGTCTACCGCGACATCAAGGGCGAGTTGTGCCTGTCCTCCATCTCCGGCGGCACCGACATCGTTTCCTGCTTCGCCCTGGGCAACCCGGTACTGCCGGTGTGGCGCGGCGAACTGCAATGCAAGGGTCTGGGCATGGACACCCAGGTGTGGAACGAGGACGGCAGGCGGGTATTCGGCGAAAAAGGCGAGTTGGTCTGCGCCCGGCATTTCCCGTCGATGCCGGTGGGCTTCTGGAACGACCCGGACGGGGCGCGGTTCAGGGCCGCCTACTTCGAGACCTTCCCCGGCGTTTGGGCCCACGGCGACTACGCCGAGGAAACCGCGCACGGCGGGCTGGTGATCCACGGTCGCTCCGACGCCGTACTCAACCCCGGCGGCGTGCGCATCGGCACCGCCGAGATCTACCGCCAAGTGGAGAAGGTGGAGGAAGTGTTGGAATCCATCGCCATCGGCCAGGACTGGCAAGGCGATGTGCGGGTGGTGCTGTTCGTGCGCCTGCGCGATGACGCAGTGCTCGACGACGCCCTGCGCGAGCGCATCCGCCAGGTGATCCGCACCAACACAACCTCGCGCCACGTACCGGCGAAGATCATCGCCGTGGCCGACATCCCCCGCACCCTGAGCGGCAAGATCGTCGAACTGGCGGTACGCAACGTGGTACATGGCAAGCCGGTGAAGAACACCGATGCCTTGGCCAACCCGCAGGCGCTGGAGTTGTTTCGGGATCTACCGGAGCTTCGGAGCTGAAGGGGCCGCGCGCACATCCTCAGGGGGTCGCCTTGTAGGGTGGGCTTTAGCCCACAGCTGACCCGCAATGGTGGGCTGAAGCCCACCCCACGGAGTAAAGGCCGAACACTTGTAGGGGCGAATTCATTCGCCAACCGGGCCGAAGGTCCGGCCTGCAATTCCTCAGGGGGCAGCTGCGCCGCCCTTGTCGATTGAAATCGACCCTACAGAAGCGCGTATCGCATCTTATAGATACGGCCGAATCACACCCAGCGCCCGCTCCACATAGGCCTCTTTCTCGCCCACCGGCGCCACGTAGTGCAACACCGAGGCAGCGGCGTCCTCGCCGGCCAGCTTGGCGATCGCCCAGGCTGCCAGGTAGGGGGCGGACAAGCAGCCGCCGGCGGTCGCGAGGTTGCCGCTGGCGAAGAAAGGCTGATCCAGCACCCGCACGCCGGCCTCGATCACCCAGGGCTTGGTGGTGAGGTCGGTACAGGCCGGCAGGTTGTCGAGCAGGCCGAGTTTGGCCATGAGCAAGGCGCCGGAGCACTGCGAGCCGATCAGTTGGCGTTGCGGGTCCAGTTGCAGGCGGTCGAGGATGTTGCGGTCCTTGGCAATGTCGCGGGTCAGGATGCCGCTGCCGAACAGCACCACGTCGGCGCTGTTGGCGTACTCCAGCGGCTGCTGGGCCTGGACACGCACGCCGTTCATGGAAGTCACCCAGTCGCTGGGCGCAGTGATCTCCGCCTGCCAGCCCTGCCCGCGCATGCGGTTGAGCATGGCAGCGGCCACGAAGGAATCCAGTTCGTTGAAACCTTCGAATGTCAGTACGGCAATTCGCATCACGACCTCCCGGATCGCATGGGTGCATGCAGCGAATCTATGCGGGCTGCGGAACGGCCGCTATGTACAGACGAATTTAAATTTGGCGATACAGGTCGGGCGGTGTTTGGCTGGAATCGGCCGTGAATATTTCTGTGGGGGCGAATTCATTCGCTGACCGGACCGCAGGTTCGGCCATGGACGCCCTGGGGCTGCTGCGCTGCCCTTAGCGATTGAAATCGCCCCCACAACGAACTAACCCATCCGAGGTCCCGGCTCTTCCGGCGCGTCTTCTTCCAGGTCTTCCAGCTTCAGCTCCAGGCCCCAGCCGGCGGAATCCGGCGTGGCGCTTGGGGCAGCTGCCGGTGCGGGAGCCGCTGCGGCCGCTGCAGGCGTTGCAGCTGGGCCTTCGCGATAGAGCTTGAGTTTCAGGCGCAGGTTGTTGGCCGAGTCGGCGTTCTTGATCGCCTCTTCTTCCGGAATGGCCCCCTCCACCACGAGGTCGAACAGCGCCTGGTCGAAGGTCTGCATGCCCAGGCCACGGGACTTTTCCATGATCTCCTTGATGGAGTGGAATTCACCGCGCTTGATCAGGTCGCTGATAGTCGAGGTGCCCAGCAGCACTTCCACCGCCGCTCGGCGCTTGCCGTCCTGGGTACGCACCAGGCGCTGGGAAACGAAGGCCTTGAGGTTGTTGCCCAGGTCGTTGAGCAGCTGCGGGCGGCGCTCTTCGGGGAAGAAGTTGATGATGCGGTCCAGCGCCTGGTTGGCGTTGTTGGCGTGCAGGGTGGAAATGGCCAGGTGGCCGGTGTCGGCGAAGGCCAGGGCGTGCTCCATGGTCTCGCGGTCGCGAATTTCGCCGATCAGGATCACATCCGGCGCCTGGCGCAGGGTGTTCTTCAACGCAGCGTGGAAACTTCGGGTATCCACCCCCACTTCGCGCTGGTTGATGATGGATTTCTTGTGCCGGTGCACGTACTCCACCGGGTCTTCGATGGTGATGATGTGGCCGCCGGTGTTGCGGTTGCGGTAGTCGATCAGCGCCGCCAGCGAGGTGGACTTACCAGAGCCGGTACCGCCGACGAAGAGCACCAGGCCGCGCTTCTCCATCACCATCTTGAGCAGCACTTCGGGCAGCTTGAGGTCTTCGAAGCGCGGGATATCCAGCTTGATGTTCCGCGCGACGATGGATACCTCGTTGCGCTGGCGGAAGATGTTGATGCGGAAGCGGCCGATGTTCGGCAGCGAGATGGCCAGGTTCATCTCCAGCTCACGGTCGAACTCGGCGCGCTGCTCGGCGTCCATGATCGACTCGGCGATCCTGGCCACGTCGCCGGCCTTGAGCGGTTCGTTGCTGAGCGGCCGCAACAGGCCGTTGAACTTGGCGCAGGGCGGCGCGCCCGTGGACAGATAGAGGTCGGAGCCATCCTGGGTAGCCAGGATCTTGAGCATCGCAGAGAGGTCCATCGAAGGTGCGCATCCCGTATCAGATGAAGGCATCCGCTTGGCGGATCACCGGTGCCCAACTGTATGGCGGCTGCCCGTACTGGCACAATGAACCGCTCCACAGTCCAAGAGGAATTCCCATGGCCAAGGCCCTTGCCCGCCATATCCTGGTCAAGACCGAGGCGGAAGCCGAACAATTGAAGAAGCGCCTGGACAAGGGCGAAGACTTCGCCGTCCTGGCCAGGAAACACTCCATCTGCCCGTCCGGCAAACGCGGCGGCGACCTGGGCGAAGTGCGCCCCGGCCAGATGGTGCGAGTGATCGATCAGGTGATTTTCAAGAAGCCCGTGCGCGTCATCCATGGCCCGGTGAAAAGCCAGTTCGGCTATCACCTGGTGCAGGTGTTCTTCAGGGAATGAGGGGCATTTGGCGAGAATGGGCACCGTCCGTGGCGCAGTGCCTATTCTCGCGCCGGAATGTGAAGGCCTTATTGCAGCGCCTTCACTCCGAGCCCTGACTTCATCATTGCAGTGTTTCGCGAGCACACGTACGCGAGATATCGGTGAGAACCGTCAGTTCATCTTCGGTCGGCTTCCGGCCTTCGGTCACACTGACCAGCTGCTGTGAGGTGAAGGCCTCCTGCATCATGCCGTTGGAGCAATTGCAGTAGGCGACGGCCTTGTCCTGCGGGACCTGCCTGGCGGCGCTGGCAACGCATTCCTGGGTGAATTTCTCACCACCACCTTGCGGCCACTCCCCCGCCACCGCTGCGAAGACGCAGGCCTGCAGGGCCAGCGCAACGAAAATCAGAGTTCTCTTCACCTGCCTTCTCCTTCTGGTCCGGAAGACACATTCTTGCCCTAGCGCAGGCCCGGCACGCAATAGCTGGAACCGACAAGAAATTGAGCCTCAGGCCTGAGCATCATCCTGATCAGACATGCCCGGCAGCAGATGGGGCGCTTCGACACGCTCCTGCAACCTGATCGCGAACGCCAACGCGGCCGCCTTGTCGCGGAAGGAAATCTTCATGCCGAAGACCTCCACCTGCCACTCTTCCCTGTCGCTGCGGCTGACCTGCTGGATTGCGATGTCCATGGATACTCCGACTGGCCCACGACGGAACGGCAGAAAGAAAAAAGGCCAACTGATCAGGTTGGCCTGCACCGCGAAGCATGGGCAACGCGATCGAGTGTCAAAGTGCCGTGGAAGCCGGGTCAGGCTAACGCTGGTTCTTGACGGTTTTGCGACGGAGTCGTGAACAGGCCGAATCGGGGATTCCGAACGTTCGTGAGCAGCCTGGCAAACACATCACCAATTGAGCAGAAACATCGCCTTGGCCAGGAACAGGATGCCGAGCATCTGCACCAGCACGCTGAGGTGGATCAGGCGGGAACGGGCCGGTGTCATGCGCCGACTACGCATCAGCACGACAACCAGCAGGAAGTGCCCGAGGATGCTCAGTGCCAGGCAGATCTTCAGCACCAGCAAGGTGCCGAAACTGCTGGAGAAAGGGTCCTGCAGCACAGCGCGGTAATGCCAGGCCAGCGCCAAGCCGGCGGCGAAGAGTACGAGGATGACCCAGTGCATGACGCGCCGGGCGCGCTGCCCCAAGGCCCTGGACAGCTGTTCACGAGGCCCCGCTTCCAGACTGCGGACCGCCCGGCTGAGGATCATGACCTCGAAAAACACCCCGCCGATGAAAAAAGCCGCTGCCGTGAGATGCGCGAACTTGAGCAGTAGGTAGAGCATGTCACGTCCCCCTCATCCTTAATGGGTGCTCATCATGCCCATGATGGCGAGGCGCATCGTGATTGGGATCAATTCCCATTGGGCAGGCGTCACGGCCATGTTCCCATCCAAAGCGGGCCGACGAGTTCGCACGCCCTTTCGTCCCGCAGCCTCCGAAGGTTCACCCCAGCCCTGGCCAAAACCGCTACAATCGCGCCTTTTTTGCGCGCGAGCGCCCCAAAGCTCAGGATTCCATCGTGATCTCTACCGCCAACATCACCATGCAGTTCGGCCCCAAGCCGCTGTTCGAGAACGTTTCCGTCAAGTTCGGCAACGGCAACCGCTACGGCCTGATTGGTGCCAACGGCTGCGGCAAGTCGACCTTCATGAAGATTCTCGGCGGTGAACTCGAACCGTCCGGCGGCCAGGTGATGCTGGAGCCGAACGTGCGCCTCGGCAAGTTGCGCCAGGACCAGTTCGCCTACGAAGACTTCAGCGTGATCGACACCGTGATCATGGGTCACGAAGAGCTGTGGAAGGTGAAGGCCGAGCGCGACCGCATCTACTCGCTGCCGGAAATGAGCGAAGACGACGGCATGGCGGTGGCCGAGCTGGAAGTCCACTTCGCCGAGATGGACGGCTACACCGCCGAATCCCGCGCCGGCGAGCTACTGCTGGGCGTCGGCATTCCGCTGGACCAGCACTTCGGCCCGATGAGCGCCGTGGCGCCCGGCTGGAAGCTGCGCGTGCTGCTGGCCCAGGCACTGTTCTCCGATCCGGACCTGCTGCTGCTGGACGAACCGACCAACCACCTGGACATCAACACCATCCGCTGGCTGGAAGGCGTGCTCACCGCGCGCAATTCCACCATGATCATCATTTCCCACGACCGTCACTTCCTGAACAGCGTCTGCACCCACATGGCGGACCTGGACTACGGCGAGCTGCGCCTGTTCCCGGGCAACTACGACGAGTACATGACCGCAGCCGAAGGGGCCCGCGAGCGCCTGCTCTCGGATAACGCCAAGAAGAAGGCGCAAATCGCCGAACTGCAGCAGTTCGTCAGCCGCTTCTCGGCCAACGCCTCCAAGGCCAAGCAGGCCACCAGCCGCGCGCGCCAGATCGACAAGATCCAGCTGGAAGAGGTCAAGCCATCCAGCCGCGTGAGCCCGTTCATCCGTTTCGAGCAGTTCAAGAAGCTGCACCGCCAGGCAGTCACCCTGGAGAAAGTCAGCCAGGGCTTCGACGGCACTGCGCTGTTCAAGAACCTGTCGATGCAGATCGAGGCTGGCGAACGCGTCGCCATCATCGGCCCGAACGGCATCGGCAAGACCACCCTGCTGCGCACCCTGGTGGGCGAGATGGCGCCGATGGGCGGTGAAGTGAAGTGGACCGAAAGCGCCGATGTCGGCTACTTCGCCCAGGACCACGCCGAGGACTTCGAAGACGACGTGACCCTGTTCGACTGGATGGCCCAGTGGACCCAGGGTGGCGAGCAAGTGGTGCGCGGCACCCTCGGCCGCATGCTGTTCTCCAACGACGAGATCAAGAAGTCGGTGAAGGTGATTTCCGGTGGTGAACAGGGCCGCATGCTGTTCGGCAAGCTGATCCTGAAGAAGCCCAACGTGCTGGTGATGGACGAGCCCACCAACCACCTGGACATGGAATCGATCGAAGCGCTCAACCTGGCGCTGGAGAACTATCCAGGCACCCTGATCTTCGTCAGCCACGACCGCGAGTTCGTCGGCTCCCTGGCCACCCGCATCATCGAGCTGAACGAGAACGGCGTGACCGACTTCAGCGGCACCTATGATGATTACCTGCGTAGCCAGGGTGTGATTGTCTGATCCGTTCCAGGATGAAGGCTGAAGCTGTAGGGGCGAATTCATTCGCCAACCGAGCCGCAGGTTCGGCCTTCAAGGCCTCGCGGGGCAGCTTCGCCGTCCTTGGCGAATGAATTCGCCCCTACAAGGACTCGGTGAACTGCCCAAAACACAAAGCCCCGCAATTGCGGGGCTTTGTGTTTTCCGGGCTACCGAATCAGGCAGTGGCGAACAGCTCGCCGATCTGCTGCTTGGCGGCGCTGATGGCGTTGGCGCGGGGCTCTTCGCCGTAGGCCAGGCCTTCGGCGCGGATGACTTCGATGTCGGTCACGCCGAGGAAGTTCAGCACCAGCTTCAGGTAGTCCTCATGGGCCTGGCCACTCACCTGGCCGGAGTGGATACCGCCTGCGGTGTTGACGATCACCACCTTCTTGCCACCGGCCAGGCCTTCCGGGCCGTTCTCGGTGTAGCGGAAGGTCTTGCCGGCGACGGCGATGCGGTCGATCCAGGCCTTCAGCTGGCTCGGGATGCTGAAGTTGTACATCGGCGCACCAATGACCACGGCGTCGGCGGCGAGGAACTCGTTCAGGGTGGCTTCACCCAGTTCGGCTTCGTGCTTCTGGGCGGCGTCGCGCAATTCAGCCGGGGTGCCGCCGGCAACCAGGCTCAGGGCGGACAGGTGGCTGATGGCATCGGTAGCCAGATCGCGGTAGGTGACCTGGGTGGCCGGCTCGGCGCTCTTCCAGGCGGCGACCACGTCGCGGCTCAGTTGGCGGGAGGCGGAGGCGTCGCCGAGGATGCTGGAGTCGAGGTGCAGGAGTTTCATGGTTGGTTACCCTCAGTTGGGCGACCGGCGACGGCCGATCGGATTGGGGGTAATCCTATCCATGTCGATAAAAGCTGATTAGACGGCAATTTCGTGATTCAGCGTCTCACCGATGGGACAAAAATAACGGCGCAGGGGGACCGCACTTCACCATTGGAGCCGTGCTCAAACTCCAATGGTGGATAGCGAAGCGTGCCGGTAAGCGTCAGACCCCGCCCAGGTAATCCATCTTGCCGACGTCCACGCCGTTGTGGCGAAGGATGGCGTAGGCGGCGGTGACGTGGAAATAGAAGTTCGGCATGGCGAAACCGAGCAGGTAGTCGCGACCGCTGAAGCTGATTTCGCCGCTGCGCATTTTCAGCACCACAGTGCGGGTTTCACTGCCTTCGAGCTTGGCGGCATCGATGCCCTTGATGAAATCCAGGGTCTTGGCAATGCGTGCCTGCAGCTCTTCGAAGGTGCTTTCGGTGTCTTCCCAGCTCGGCACTTCGACGCCGGCCAGACGGGCCGCGCACCCTTTGGCCATGTCGCTGGCGATCTGGACCTGGCGGGCAAGGGGATACATGTCAGGCGCCAGACGCGAATCGATGAACACCTTGGGGTCGATGCTGCGCGCCTGGGCGTTGGCTTCGCCCTTCTTCAGCAGGTTGGACAGGTTGCCGAGCATGCGCGTCAGGACCGGGATGGACGTCTCGTACATGGACAAGGACATGGTGATCGCTCCGTTTTCGGGTGGATGGGAAAGGCTCAGGTATAGCCCCTGGCCGGCCACCCGGCAATGCGCGTGAATGCCTGACCACCGGCGTTGTTCCATCCGCGGGACGCTTCCGGTGCGGTCAGTCGAACGGGGCCTGGGGATCCGCCAGGGTCCGGCTGAAAAAGCGCACTGCCTCGTCATTCAGCTGCTCGTGGATCGCCGCCCGATCGACACCTTCGGCATCCTGGCAAACGTGTGGCGCGACGGCATGCAGCGCTTGCGGACAGGGCGCCATGAAGACGAAGTGCCCCGCTCCGGGCAGCAGGCGGAAGTCCGGCGGACTGGGCAAGCGCCGCACTAGCGCGCCGGCGTTCTGCTCCAGTTGCAGGATACGATCGTCATCCCCGCTGTAGATCAGCACCGGAACCTTCACCGGCTCCAGCCCCTTGCGATTGAACATCAGCCCCAACGGCGCCATCAGCATCACCGATCCGACCCGGGGATCGGCAAAGGCCGAAAGGTCGTCACGGTCGACGATCAGCTCGCCGCCGCGACCACAGGCGTCCCGGTCATCCGGCCATTGCCGGCAGTAGTCTTGCAGCCGTTCGGGCGTGGGCTGCGCCCCCGCCAGTATCAGAGCCGACTCACCACCGGCGGAGTAGCCGATCACACCCACCCGCTCGGTATCCAGCCCGCCGGCCAACAGGTCATCGGACGCCGCCGCGTCGATGGCGGCGGACAACTGCAACGGACGGCCGTAGAGGTTGCTGAAGGTCCCGGCGCGGCTCTGGTCCTGGTAGTTGTCGCCGGTGTGCTGCACGGCCAGCACGACGAAACCGGCCCTGGCCAGGGCGGTCGCCAGGTCGTGGTGGGCCAGTGGCGAGCCGCCGTTGCCGTGGGAAATCAGCACCACGGGAAAATGCCCGTCCGCCATGGGCGCATCGTCGCCGGCGTCCACGTGATAGAGGTCGACATCCGTGCTGTGTGGCTTACCCTGCGCAGGGTAGAAGGCCACCGCGCTCAGGCGTTGGCCGTCGTCCAACGGGTCGGCCAGTTCCAGGCGGTGCATGCCGACGGCCGGGGCGCCGAACGCCAGCAACGGGACAAGAAGAGCCAGGATTGCTGAAAGACGAACCAACATGGTGCTCACCTTCCGTACCGGGATCCGCTGTCGGGCATACCTGCCGGGGCGCACGCCATCCCTTGCTCACTGAACCGGCGCGCGCCCCTGCCGATTGCAGGTATCGCGCCACCGATCGACGACCAGCATAGGCATACCCTAGAGCCCGGTCGACTGGTTCCCGGCCCACCGTATCGCCAGCGAAAACGATGGCTGGCGAACCCGCTCCGGTGCGATAGTTCGTACCCCACACGGAACAATCCAGCCATGCAGGATCTCAACGACCTTTTCTACTTTGCCAAGGTGGTGGAACACGGCGGCTTCTCGGCGGCCGCGCGCCTGCTCGGCGTGCCGAAGTCTCGCCTGTCGCGGCGCATCGCCGAACTGGAAGGCCGCCTGGGGGCGCGCCTGCTGCAACGAACCACCCGCAAACTGGCGCTGACCGACGTTGGCGAGCGCTTCCTGCGCCATTGCCAGGCCATGCTGCTGGAGGCCGAGCAGGCCGAAGAGGTAGTGGCCAGCCTCACGATCGAGCCCAGGGGCCGGCTGCGGGTGTCCTGCCCAGTCGAGCTGGCGCACCAGGTGCTGAAGCAGGTGATCATCGACTTCCTCCAGCAGTACCCCCTGGTGCAACTGGACATGGTGCTCACCAACCGCCGCGTGGACCTGCGCGAGGAAGGCGTGGACGTGGCCCTGCGGGTGCGCGAGCAAGGCGACGAAGACCCGACCCTGATCGCCCGCGTATTGAGTCCTGCCCAGGCCTTCCTGGTGGCCGCCCCCAGCCTGCTCGAAGGCAAGCGCATCGAAACCCCGGACGACCTCCAGCAGCTGCCGGCACTGGGCGGACTGGAAGCGGACCGGCGCATCCACCATTACCTGCGGGACAGCCAGGGCAATCGCCGCGAGGTGGTGCTGGAGGCCCGACTGGGCATCGAGGACTTCGACGTGCGCAAGCAGGCGGCGCTGGCGGGCCTGGGCTTCAGCATGCTGCCGCAGATGAATTGCGAAGCCGAGCTGCGCGACGGCACCCTTGTGCGCCTGTTACCGCAGTGGAGCCTGCCGGGCGGCCACCTACAGGCGGTCTATACCCACCGGCGCGGCATGCTGCCGGCGGTGCGGGCCTGGATCGAACACCTGTCGCAAGCCATGTCCCATCCCGGGATGCCCATCATCTGAGGGTGGCGAGCAAGACAACCATTAGCCTGCTTCCTTTGCCGCGGGGAGTCAGGGATGATGGGCGCCACCGTCGCCCATCCTTCCGCTTCCAGGTTCTGCCATGAGCACGCCACGGCTGTCCGCGTCCTCCAATACCCTGCAGATCATCACCGTCGTCTTTTTCACCTTCATCAGCTTCTTCTGCGTCGGCCTGCCCATCGCGGTGCTTCCCGGCTACGTGCATGACGACATGGGCTACGGCTCGGTGATGGCGGGGATCGTCATCAGTACCCAATACCTTGCCACCCTCCTCTCCCGCCCCATGTCCGGAAGCCTGGCCGACCGGCTCGGCGCCAAGCGCGCGGTGATGTACGGCATGGCCTGCTGCGGCCTCTCCGGGGTACTGACCTTCCTTTCCACCTCCCTGGCGCAATTCCCCCTCACGAGCCTGGCGCTACTGCTGGGCGGACGCGTGCTGTTGGGCATCGGCCAGGGGCTGGTAGGCACCGGGTCCATCAGCTGGGGCGTGGGCCTGGTGGGCGCGGAGAACATGGCGCGGGTCATCTCGTTCAACGGCATCGCCTCCTACGGCGCCGTGGCCATCGGTGCGCCCCTGGGTGTGGTGATGGTGGACTCGCTGGGCCTTTGGAGCATCGGCGGACTGATCGCCCTGCTCTGCGCCATCGCCCTCCTGCTGGCCTGGCCGAAGCGACCCTCGCCCATCGTCCACGGTGAGCGATTGCCCTTCAGCAACGTGTTCCTGCGCATCGCCCCCAATGGCACAGCGCTGGCCTTGGGTTCCATCGGCTTCGGCACCCTGGCCACCTTCATCACCCTCTACTACGCCAGTGCCGGCTGGGAAGGTGCCGCCTACTGCCTCACCGCGTTCGGCTGCGCCTTCATCGGCGCGCGGCTGCTGTTCGTGGGCACCATCAAGCACCTGGGCGGCTATCGGGTGGCCATTGTCTGCCTGGCCGTGGAGAGCCTTGGCCTGTTCCTGCTGTGGGCCGCCACCTCACCCTGGCTGGCCCTGGCCGGCGCGGCCCTCACGGGCTTCGGCCTGTCGCTGGTCTACCCCGCCCTGGGCGTCGAGGCGGTCACGCGCATTCCAGCTGCCAGCCGCAGTTCGGCGTTGGGCGCCTACGCGGTATTCTTCGACCTGGCCCTGGGCATTGCCGGGCCATTGATGGGCGCCATCGCCGGTGGCGCGGGCTTTGCCGCCATCTTCCTGGTCGCTGCCCTGATGGCGCTGACCGGCATGCTGCTCAGCCTGTGGTTGCTGCGCGGCGAAACGCGAACCTGACGGAACAGGAGCCCCCATGACCCCCGACCAAGTCGCCGCCTTCTGCCTGCAACTTCCCGGTGCCCGGGAAGACCTCAAATGGGGCAGTAACCGGGTGTTTTCCATCGCCGGCAACAAGATGTTCGCCATCATCAACTTCCTGGGTGATGGCCTGACCTTCAAGGTCGACAAGGACCTATTCCTCGGTTACGTCGACCGCCCCGGCATCAGCCCAGCCCCCTACCTGGCCCGCGCCCACTGGATCGCCATGCAGCAGCCCTACCCCATGGGCGACGATGAGCTGCGCGATCTGATCACCCGCTCTCACCAGCTGGTGGTGGCGCGCCTGCCGAAGATCCGGCAGGTGGGGCTACGCCTCGACTGAATCCCCCAACGACAAGGAAAGTCTCATGTCCATTCGCTCCTTCGCCCTGGTCGCCCTGGTCCTGTTCGGCGGCTACACCCTCTGGGTCATGGCCATCAGCGAACAGCCTCTGCTGGAGTTCGGCGCGCAATTGATGCGCCGCGCCGATACCGTGCAGGTCGTGATCGACCTCTACCTCGCCTGTGCGCTGATCGGCATCTGGATGTACCGGGACAACCGTCGCCAGGGCCGCAGCCTGGCCTACTTGCTACCCTTCTACGTGCTGACCGCGGTGTTCGCCTCCATCGGGCCGCTGCTCTATCTGGTCATGCGCAAACCCCAGTGCCAGGAAGCCTGATGCGATGAGAACCACCGCCCTTTGGACCCACCTCTGGAACAACCGGGCCCCCACCCAGGGCCTCGAAGACTTCCGCCTTGAGGGACGCCGTGCCGACAGCGGGATGCTGGCCTTCGACGACGACGGCAAGTCCTATCGCCTGAATTACAGCCTGGAGTACGAAAAAGGCTGGGAGCCCCGGGGTTTCAACGCCACGGTGCGTGACGGACGTGGCAGCCGCAACCTGACCCTGCGCCGGGATGGCCTGCACTGGTTCGATGGCACCGGACAGAAGCTGCCAGAGCTGTCCGGCAGCCTCGACCTGGACCTCTGGCCCACGCCCTTCACCAACAGCCCGAGCATCTGGCGGCTGTTCCTCAACCCCGGCGAGCGGCGGGAGATCGAGACGGTCTTCGTCGAAGCCCCACAACTGACCGTACGGCGCATGCGCCAGGCCTACACCCGCCTCGACCAGACCCATTACCTCTACCAGAATCTCGACGGCAGCGGCTTCGAGGCGGTGCTGACGCTGGATGAGGACGGGCTGGTGAATCGCTATCCGCTGTTCTTTCAGCGGTTGTGATTGAAAGGGAAACGACCTTGTAGGGGCGATTTCAATCGCCAAGCAGGCCGAAGGTCTGCCCGCCGGAGGCACCGGGGGCAGCTTCGCTACCCTTGGCGATTGAATTCGCCCCTACAGCAAAAGCCAGCGCTCCTCACGCCGGCGCGGTCTCCAGCCGGTGAATCGGCTTCCAGCGGCGCAGCTGCTGGTAGAGGGTCGGCACCACGAAGAGGGTGAAGAAGGTGCCCACCAGCAGGCCGCCGACGATCACCATACCGATCTGCTGCCGGCTTTCCGCGCCAGCACCGCTGGCGATGGCCAGGGGCACCGAGCCCAGCACCATGGCGCCGGTGGTCATCAGGATCGGCCGCAGGCGCTTCACCGAAGCTTCCATCACCGCTTCGTGCAGGTCCACCCCCTGGCGCAGGAGCTGGTTGGCGAATTCGACGATGAGGATGCCGTGCTTGGTGATCAGGCCGATGAGGGTGACCATCCCCACTTGGGAGTAGATGTTCAGGGTGCCGCCGAAAATGGTCAGCGCCAGCAGCGCACCGGCCATGGAAAGCGGCACGCTGAAGAGGATGATCAGCGGGTCGATGAAGCTCTCGAACTGCGCCGCCAGCACCAGGTAAATGAACACCAGGGCCAGGGCGAAGATCAGCGCCACGCCGCTGCTGGAGTCCTTGAAGTCCCGCGAGGTGCCGGTGTAGTCGAACTGGGTATCCGGCGGGAACACGGCGCGAGCCGCCTCCTCCAGGTAATCCAGGGCTTCGCCCAGGGTGTAGCCGGAGCCGACGTTGGCGGTGACGGTGACCGCGCGCAGCTGGTTGAAGTGGTTGAGCTCGCGGGGCGCCACGGTTTCCCGCACGTCGATCAGGTTGGCCAGCTGCACCATGCTGTCGTTACGGCCGCGCACATAGACGCGATTGAGGTCGTCGGGGTTGCTGCGGTCGACGTTGGCCAGCTGCACCAGCACGTCGTACTGCTCGCCGTTCTGCTTGAAACGGGTCACCTGGCGGCTGCCGAACAGGCTTTCCAGGCTGCGGCCGATGGCGGCCACGTCGGTGCCCACGGCCACCGCCTGCTCGCGGTTGACCGTGACCTTGAGTTGCGGCGAGTTGAGCTTGAGGTCGCTGTCCAGGCTCTCCAGCCCCGGATAGTCGCGCACTCGCTCCATCAACTGGTCGACGTAGGTCTGCAGCTCGCTGTACTCCAGCGAGGAGCGGATCACGAAGTTCACCGGCTGGTTGCGGGCGCTCTGCCCCAGGGGCGGCCGGTTGATGGGGAAGGCACGTACGCCGGGGATGTCGCGCAGCTTGGGCAGGAGCTCGTCGCGAATCTCGAACTGGCTGCGCCCGCGCGAGTCCCAGTCTTCCAGCTTGAGGAATGACAGCCCCTGGGCCACGGTCGGGAAACCCACCACCACCATGTAACGGTTGGCTTCGGGGATCGACTGGTAGGCCTCTTCCAGCATCTTCGCGTAGCGGCTGGTGTATTCGATGGTGGCGCCGTCGGGGCCATTGATGGAGCCGACGATGGTGCCAGTGTCTTCGGTGGGCGCCAGCTCGCTGCGCAGGCCGCTGAACAACACCAGGCAGAGCACGAGGATACCCGCCAGCAGCAGGACAATCAGCATCCAGGCCCGCAGTACCCGCTCCAGAAGGTGGCGGTAGCCGTAGGTCAGCGCGTGAAGGAAGGATTCCACCAGGTTGTAGAAGCGCCCGTGCTGCTGCGCCGCATGGGGCTTGAGCAGGCGTCCACACATCATCGGCGACAGCGTCAGGGCGACGAAGCCGGACACCAGCACCGCGCCGGCGAGCGTCCAGGAGAATTCCGTGAAGAGCTTGCCCGACGTGCCCTGCATGAAGCCGATGGGGGCATAGACCGCCGCCAGGGTGAGGGTCATGGCGATCACCGCGAAGGCGATCTCGCGGCTGCCCTTGTAGGCCGCCTGGATCGGCGACATGCCCTCCTCGATGTGCCGGTGGATGTTCTCCAGCACCACGATGGCATCGTCCACCACCAGGCCGATGGCGAGCACCATGGCCAGCAACGTCAGGGTATTGATGGAGAAGCCCAGCAGCACCATCAGGCTGAAGGCACCAATCAGCGAGACCGGGATGGTGACCAGGGGAATCAGGGTGGCGCGCAGGGAGCGCAGGAACAGGAAGATGATCAGCATGACCAGCACCACCGCTTCCCAGATAGTGGTGTAGACGTTGTCGATGGACTCGCGGATGAACAGCGAGTTGTCGTTGGCGATGGTCATCTTCATGCCATCGGGCAGCAACGCGCGGATTTCCGGCAGCGCGGCATCGAGCCCGTCGGAAATCTCTAGCGGGTTGGCCGTGGCCTGCTTGACCAGCCCCAGGGACACCGCTGCGCGCCCGTTGAAGCGCACGATGCTGCGTTCGTCCGCCGCGCCCACTTCGGCGTGACCGACATCGGCCAGGCGCAGCAGGTAGCCGCGCTGATCGTTGAGGATCAGATCGTTGAATTCCTCCGGGGTACGCAGGTCGGTTTCCGACAGCACGCTGAACTCGCGCTGCACCGACTCGATGCGGCCAGCGGGAATCTCCACGTTCTGCCGGCGCAGGGCATCTTCCACGTCCTGCACGGTGAGGTCGTGGGCGGCGAGTTTTTCCGGGTCCAGCCAGATGCGCATGGCGAAGCGCCGGGCACCCCGTATCTGCACCTCAGAGACACCCGGAATGGTCTGCAGGCGGTCCCGTATCACCCGTTCCAGTACGTCGGTGATTTCCATCGCCGAGTGCTGCTCGCTGTAGAAGGCGATCCAGATCACCGGCTGGGCGTCGGCCTCGACCTTCTGCACGATGGGTTCGTTGATCTCGTCCGGCAACAGGCCACGCACGCGGCCCAGGCGGTCGCGCACGTCGTTGGCCGCTTCGTCGGCGTTGGTGCCGAGGCGGAACTGGGCAGTGATCTGGGTGTTTTCCGAACGGCTGATGGAGGCAACGAAGTCCAGGCCCTCTATACCGGACAGCACGTCCTCGATGGGCTGGGCCACCTGGGATTCCATGATCTCCGGGCTGGCACCGGGGTAGATCACGTTGACGGTGACGATGGGCACGTCGATGTTGGGGTATTCCCGCACTGCCAGCCGCTGGTAGGCCAGCAGTCCGAGCAGGACCAGGATCAGCGACAGGACGGTGGCGAATACCGGCCTGCGGATGCACACATCTGAGAGGGTCATACGCCACCCCGCGCTACGGTGCGGACCTCCAGCCCTGGGCTGACCTTCTGCCAGCCCGCGGTAATGACCTGCTCGTCGCCCTGCAGGCCTTCACGGACCTCGGCCTTGCCGCGCAGACGCTGGCCGATCTTGATGGGGCGCCGCTCCACCTTGCCGTCCACCACCAGGTTGACGAACAGCTGGTGCCCCAGGGGCATCACCGCTTCCTCGGGGATCAGCAAGGCTTGCGGGCGCTCGGCGAGGATCACCGACACCTTCACGAACTGGCCGGGCTTGAGGCGGTGGTCCTGGTTGGGAACCTGCGCGCGGATCGCCTGGCTGCGGCCGACCTCATCCAGGCGCGGGTTGAGGGCGATGATCGCGCCCCGGAAGCGTTCGCCGGGGTAGGCGTCCAGGCTCAGCTCCACCGTCTGGCCGATGCTCACCTGGCTGACGGCTTTCTGCGGCACGCGGAAATCCACCTTGAGCGGGTCCAGCACTTCGAGGTTGACCATATCCTGGCCGGCGCTGAGGTAGTCGCCCACGCTCACCAGACGCAGGCCGAGGGTGCCATCGTAAGGGGCGCGGATCTGGGTCTTGTCGAGGCGCGCCTGGGCCAGCGCCAGGCTGGCGCGGGCGGCCTGTTCCTGGGACAGGGATTCGTCCTGGGCCTGGGCATTGCTGGCACCGCGGGAGAACAGCATCTTCGCCCGCTGGTAGCTCTTTTCCGCCAGGTCCAGGTTGGCCTGGGCCTGGGCCAGCTCGGCGCGGGCGATAGCGTCATCCAGGCTGATGAGCAGGTCGCCGCCCTTGACCGCCTGGCCTTCCTGGAAATGCAGGGTGGCCACCCTGCCCTCCACTTCCGGGCGGATCATCACCGACTCGTCCGAACGCAGGGACCCGAAGGTCACCAGCTCGTCGCGCACCAGCGCCCGCTGCGGTTCGGCCACTTCCACCAGAGGCGCCTCCTGGGCCATGGCGGACAACGAGGCGAGCGCCCCGAACAACAGCCAAACACTGCGACGGAACTTCATCCGGGGCCTCTGCGACAAGGGATAAGGGAAAAAGGAAGTCTGCCGACTGTTTCGGCAGACTTCCACGAGCGTCATTACAGAGAATAACGCCAGTCTGTGTCGCTATGTTTCCCGGCTTACTGACGCATGCCCCGCCCGCTCACCAATAGACGGATGCAAGCGGTGTAGAGGATGACCATGGTCAGCAGCATCAGGGCGATGGCGACACCGATGTTGATGTCGGAAACGCCGAGGATGCCGTAACGGAAGGCGTTGACCATGTGCAGGATCGGGTTGCCCAGGGACACCGTCTGCCAGAACGGCGGCAGCAGGTTGATCGAGTAGAACACGCCGCCCAGGTAGGTCAGCGGGGTCAGCACGAAGGTCGGGATGATCGAGATGTCGTCGAAGTTGCGTGCATAGACGGCGTTGATGAAGCCACCCAGAGAGAAGATGGTGGCGGTCAGCAGCACCACCAGCGCGGTCACCCCGATGTGGTGCACCTGGAGCTTGGTGAAGAACAGCGACAGGAGGGTCACGATCACCCCCACCGCCAGCCCGCGCAACACGCCACCGATGGTGTAGCCGAGGAGGATGGTGTGCGCCGACACCGGCGATACCAGGAGCTCCTCCACCGAACGCTGGAACTTGCTGCCGAAGAAGCTCGACACCACGTTGCTGTAGGAGTTGGTGATCACCGACATCATGATCAGGCCGGGGACGATGTAGTCCATGTAGCTGAAGCCACCCATGTCGCCGATCTGCCGGCCGATCAGGTTGCCGAAGATGACGAAGTACAGCGCCATGGTGATGGCCGGGGGCAGCAGGGTCTGCGGCCAGATCCGCATGAAACGGCGGACTTCGCGGGTGACGATGGTATTGAGGGCGACCAGGTTGGCGGAGAGTTCCGAACTCATACGGCCACCTTCGCCAGGTTTTTCTCCACCAGGGACACGAACAGCTCCTCGAGGCGATTGGACTTGTTGCGCATGCTCAGCACGTCGATGTTCAGGGCGGCGAGCTGGCGGAACAGCTCGGTCAGGCCCTGGCTCTTCTCCACCTGCACCTCCAGCGTGTGGTCATCCACCAGCTCGGCCGGGTAACCGTTGAGCTGCGGCACCACTTCCAGGGGCTCCTTGAGGTCGAGCAGGAAGGTTTCCTTGTGCAGCTTCTTCAGCAGCTCCTTCATGCTGGTGTTCTCGACGATCCGGCCGTGGTCGATGATGCCGATGTTGCGGCACAGCTGCTCGGCCTCTTCCAGGTAGTGGGTCGTCAGGATGATGGTGATGCCCTGCTCGTTGAGCTCGGTGAGGAAGCTCCACATGGAGCGGCGAAGCTCGATGTCCACACCTGCGGTGGGTTCGTCGAGGATCAGCAGGCGCGGCTGGTGGATCAGCGCGCGGGCGATCATCAGGCGGCGCTTCATGCCACCGGACAGCTCGCGGGATGCCGAATTGCGCTTCTCCCACAGGCCGAGCTGGTTCAGGTACTGCTCGGCGCGCTCTTTGGCGACCTTCGCCGGAATGCCGTAGTAGCCCGCCTGGGTCACGACGATGTCGAACACCTTCTCGAACTGGTTGAAGTTGAACTCCTGGGGCACCACGCCCAGGCAGCGCTTGAGCGCATAGGGCGATTTGTCCAGGTCATTGCCGAACACGCTGACGCTGCCGCTGGTCTTGTTCACCAGGGTGGACAGGATGCCGATGGTGGTGGACTTGCCCGCGCCGTTGGGGCCGAGCAAGGCGAAGAAATCACCTTCGGCCACTTCCAGATCGATGCCCTTGAGGGCCTGGAAGCCATTGCCGTAGGTCTTGGTCAACTGCCGGATGGACAGGGCGGAACTCATGATGGATTCGTCTGCTTCAAGGGGAAGTGGCTAGATAAGGCTAAATGCCAGCAAATTCAACCTCGCATCGCTGCACATCAGCCTAGGTTCCAATGGCCGGGTCGGCGAGCCGGCGACTCAGGTGAGCGCCGTCATCACTGCCTTGCGATACGCAGGCCGCGCCGTCAGGCGCTCGTACCAGGCCTGGAGGTTGGGTAGTTCGGGCCGCAGAATGGGCATTTCGAACCAGGCATAGGCGAAGCAGCCCAGGGGGATGTCGCCCATGGCGAAGGCGTCGCCGGACAGGTACGGACGCTGAGCCAGGGCCCGGTCTGGAATGTCCAGCAGCTCGCCGCAACGGGTCAACGCGGCATCGATCAACGCCTGGTTGCGCTCGGCCGGCGCTGTGCGCAGGGTGCCCCAGAACAGGTCGCGGAAGGGTGTGGCGAAGCTGGAGGTGGTCCAGTCCATCCACTTGTCACCCTCGGCGCGCGCCACCGGGGATTCCGGGTACAGAGTGCCGGCTGCATAGCGCGCGGCGAGGTAGCGGACGATGGCGTTGGACTCCCAGAGCACCAGGTCGCCATCCTCGATCATCGGCACCAGGCCATTGGGATTGCGTTCGCGGTAGGCAGGCTCGTTGACCAGCCCGAAGGCACCGCCAGCATCCCGTTGTTCGTAGGCGACACCGACTTCTTCCGCCGCCCAGAGCGCCTTGCGCACGTTGGTGGAATTGATTCGCCCCCAGATCTTCAGCATCGCGACACTCCAGGCCGGTTGGACAGGGGCACCATTCTAGGGCGCCGTGCCAGGCGACGGAATGCCGAATCCTCCAGATATTCTCGTTCGCGGCGGACTTCCGGGACAGCCAACTAGAGGCGGAAATTCCCCGCCATGCCTTGCAACTCCTGGCCCAGCCGAGCCAGTTGCACGCTGGATGACGCGGTTTCATCCATGGCCTCGGCGGACTGGTCGGCAATGTCACGGATGCTGGTGACGCTGCGATTGATCTCCTCGGCCACCGCACTCTGCTGCTCCGCCGCTGCGGCGATCTGCTGGTTCATCTGGTGGATCAGGGTCACGGCTTCGGCAATGCCGGCCAGGGCTTCCTCAGTCAGGTTGGCGTCGCGCACGGTCAGGTCCACCAGGCTTTCGCTCTGCTGCATGTGCTCCACCGAGTTGCGTACGCCTTCGCGCAGGGTGGCGATCAGCCGCTCGATCTCGGCGGTGGACTGCTGGGTGCGCCGCGCCAGCGCCCGCACCTCGTCCGCCACCACGGCAAAGCCACGGCCCTGCTCACCGGCTCGGGCTGCCTCGATGGCGGCGTTGAGCGCCAGCAGGTTGGTCTGCTCGGCGACACTCTTGATCACGTCCAGCACGGTGCCGATGCTCTGGGTGTCCTGGCTCAGGCGCTGGATGCTGGAGGTGGTTTCCTCCATTGCATGGGCCAACTGGTTGACCCGTTCCAAGGTCTGGCGCACTACCTGGCTGCCGGTGCTGACGCGGTTGTCGGCCGCCTCGGTGGAGCTCGCGGCGGCCTCTGCGTTGCGTGCCACTTCCTGCACGGTGGCGGTCATCTCGCTCATGGCGGTGGCCACCTGGTCGGTCTCTTCCTTCTGGCCGTTTACGCCGACGCGGGTCTGCTCGGTGACGCTGGACAGCGCCTGGGCCGAGGCGGAAATCTGCGCCACCCCGCCCTGCAGGCGGCCAACCATATCCCGCAGGTTGGCGGACATGCCCCGCATGGCTTCCATCAGCTGGCCGATCTCGTCGCGGCGCTGCACCTCGATGCTGGCACTGAGATCGCCCTCGGCTATCTGCTGCGCCAGGCCGATGACCCGCCGCAGCGGCCGGACGATCAGCAGGCTGATCAGCACTGTGGCGACCAGCCCGATCACCAGCGCCAGGGCCGCCGCCAACAGGATCAGCAGCGAGCTGGAGTCCTGCTGGGCGCGCATGTCGGCCTTCTGCAATTCATAGGCCCGCTCCACGGCTTGCACCACGCGATCCGCCTCGGCGGCCAGGTGCGCGTACTCCTGGCGCTGCTGGGCCAGGGTGGCGGTGTAATCCTTGAGGCGTTCGTTGAAGGAATCGACGTTGCCGATCACTTCAGTCAGCACGGCGGCGTAGCCGGGGTCCTGCATGCCGTCACGCAATTCGGCGGCGAGCTTCTGGGCGTCCAGCGCTTCCTGGATCTGCGGCGCACCGGCCTCCTCGCTGCCACGGCTCTGTTCCAGGCGCAGACGGGCCTGGTTGAGCGCCTGCAGGAGCAATTGATAGACGCGACCGATCTGCCCGCCCTGGGTCACCAGGTCGCCGCCTTGGGCTCCCTGGGAGCTTTTCAGGAGGTCGACGCCATCCTCGTTCAAGCCACTCTGCAGCACATCGAGGCTGTTGGAGGCGCTGACCACCAGCCAATTGGCCGCTTCCAGGGCCAGGCGCTGGTTATCGGTGAGTTCCACATAGCGGTCGAAGGCGCCACGGTATTCGGCCATGGCCTGGGTGACTTCGCCCAGGGCGTCGCGCCCCGGTCCGCTCAATTGCGCGGCCAGCGCCTCGCTGCGGGCGACTATGGCTTCGGCCTGCTGGCGCAGCGCGTCGGCGTGCTTGGCGTCAGAGGTGAGGGCGTAGTCCTTTTCCGTGCGGCGGATCACCAGCACGTCGCTGCTGATGGCGCGCATCTCTTCAAGCAGGTGGGCCCTGCCGTCTACCGCACGCAGGGCGGTGAAGCCGGTGGCGGCCACCACCAGGGTCAGCGCCAGCACGATGCCGAATCCCAGCATCAGTTTGTTGGCGGTACTCAGGCTGGCCAGCCGGTGTTGCAAGACAGTCCACATGCTCCTACCTCCCCGCAAGGCGACAACTGCATGGACGCGATCTGTCATCCGCTTCCCTGAAAGGGCGAACATAGGAGCAGCCGGATGCTGGCGACAAGCCACAATCCCGCCGCCCGGATCGACCTGCTGTTTTTGGCTAAGTGGAGGTCGTTTCTGGATCGCTTTCTATCCTTCCTACGTAAAACCGAGAACTGACCTAGGCCAATAAAGGAAATTTGTCTGAGAACTAGGCTTGACTCAGGACTCGCCAAGGAGGACGTCATGACCGCGCCATCACCCACCCATTGGCACGCCCAGACAGTCGAGGACAGCCTGCAGCGACTGGACAGCGGGCCGACCGGGCTGGACGCAGACGAAGCCGAGCGCCGCCTGGCCAGCTTCGGGCCCAACCGCCTGCCTGAACGTGCCGGGCCGGGCCCGCTCAAGCGCTTCCTGCTGCAGTTCCACAACCTGCTCATCTACGTGCTGCTAGCCTCGACGCTGGTCACCCTGGCCCTGGGCGAATGGCTGGATAGCGCCGTGATTTTCGGCGTGGTGCTGATCAACGCCGTGGTCGGCTTCATTCAGGAAGGCAAGGCGGAGTCGGCCATGCGCGCCATCCAGAAGCTGCTAACCCTGGACAGCCGGGTCAAACGTAGCGGCGAAGTGCGCCAGGTGCCTGCCGAAGACCTGGTACCGGGCGACCTGGTGCTGCTGGAAGCCGGCGACCGCGTACCGGCGGACCTGCGCCTGGTGGAGACCCGCGACCTGCGCATCGAGGAAGCCGCACTCACCGGCGAGTCCGTACCCGCCGACAAGACCAGCCGTCCCGTCACCGCCGACGCCAGCCTGGGCGACCGGCACAGCATGGCCTACTCCGGCACCCTGGTCAGCGCCGGCAGCGGCGTGGGCCTGGTGGTGGCGACCGCAGGCGAGACCGAGCTGGGGCGTATCAGCCACCTCTTGGGCTCCGTGGAGCAGCTGCAGACCCCGCTTCTGACGGACATGGCCCGCTTCGCCCGCCAACTCACCCTGATCATCCTGGTGCTGGCGGCGGCCACCTTCGTCTTCGGCATCCTGCTACGTGGCTACAGTGCAGACGACATGCTGATGGCCGCCGTGGGCCTGGCGGTAGCCGCCATTCCCGAAGGTCTGCCGGCGGTGCTGACCATCATCCTCGCCCTGGGCGTGCAACGCATGGCACGCCGCAGCTCAATCATCCGGCGGCTGCCGGCGGTGGAGAGCCTGGGCGCGGTGACGGTGGTCTGCTCCGACAAGACCGGCACCCTGACCCGCAATGAAATGACGGTGCAGCGCGTCTACACCGCCGCCCGCCGCTACGAGATATCCGGCGTGGGCTATGCGCCCGAAGGCGATGTGAGCCCCAGTGGCGACCTGGCCCACGACCTCCACGAACTGGCGCGAGCCGGATTGCTGGCCAACAGTGCCAGCCTCTGCGAAGTGGACAATCGGTGGTGCATCACCGGCGATCCCACCGAAGCCGCCCTGCTCACCCTGGCCGGCAAGCTGCAGCTCGATTCGAGCGACGAAGCCTTGCGCCAGCCCCGGGTGGACGCCATTCCCTTCAGCTCCGAGCGCCGCTACCTGGCCAGCCTGCACCGAGACGAAAAGGGCCAGGGCGTGATTTACCTGGTGGGTGCGCCGGAACGCTTGCTGGAAGTCTGTGACCAGCAATGGCGCGATGCCGCCGCCGAACCGCTGGACCCGCGCATCTGGGACGACGTACTGGAAGAAGGCGCGGCCGCCGGCCTGCGCATGATCGGTCTGGCCCGTCGCGTCGTCGGCAGCGGCCAACACGAGCTGGACCATGCCGACCTGGACAACGGCTTCGTGCTGCTGGGCCTGGTGGGGATGATGGACCCACCGCGCGAAGAAGCCATCCTCGCCATCGAGGACTGCCACAGCGCCGGCATCCACGTGAAAATGATTACCGGCGACCACGCCACCACTGCCGCTGCCATCGCCGAGCGTCTGGGGCTGCCATCCGGCACCCCGCTGACTGGCGCCGACCTGGACGACCTGAGCGACACTGAGCTGGACGCCCTGCTCCGGGAAACCAGCGTGTTCGCCCGCACCAGTCCGAGCCACAAGCTGCGGCTGGTGGAGCGCCTGCAGGCAATCGGCGAGCGGGTGGCCATGACCGGCGACGGCGTCAACGACTCCCCGGCCCTCAAACGCGCCGACATTGGCATCGCCATGGGCATCAAGGGCACCGAAGCGGCCAAGGAAGCGGCGCAGATGGTGCTGGCCGACGACAACTTCGCCACCATCGCCCACGCGGTGGAGGAAGGCCGCACCGTCTACGACAACCTGAGAAAATCAATCCTCTTCATCCTGCCCACCAACGGCGCCCAGGCCTTCGTCCTGCTGACCGCCATCCTGCTCGGTCTGACGCTGCCGATCACGCCGCTGCAGATCCTCTGGGTGAACATGATCACCGCGGTCACCCTGGCCCTGGCGCTGGCCTTCGAGCCCGCCGAAGACGACCTCATGGCGCGACCACCGAGGGACCCCAAGGCTCCGCTGCTTTCCGGCGAGCTGCTCTGGCTGATCCTGCTGGTATCGGTGCTGCTGACCCTGGCCAGCCTGGGGCTGTTCATCCACTCCCAGCAGCTGGGCTGGAGCATGGAAGCCAGCCGCACCCTGGCGGTGAACGCCCTGGTGTTCGGCGAAATCGGCTACCTGTTCAGCAGCCGGCGCCTGAATGGCCCGGCGCGCTTCGGCATCCGGGACAACCCGATGGTCTGGGCTATGGTGGGCCTGATGGTGCTGCTGCAACTCGGCTTCACCTACGTGCCCGCGCTGCAGTCGCTGTTCGGCACCCGTGGGCTGCGCCTGGAAGGCTGGGGCTGGTGCCTGGCCACGGCGGTCGCCACCTGTGCGGTAGTCGAGGCTGACAAGTGGCTGCGCCACTACATCGCCAGCAAACGACGCCCGCCCCTGACCTGATGCCGATCGAGCAACGTGACGATGCGGATGACGGTTGCGCCCCTTGGTGGTGATCTACGGGCAAGTCCGGTGGTGCGGCTCAGGTCGGCCGCACCATGTTGAAGGTGTCACGGGTGCGGGTATAGGCGCTGCCGCCCAGGCGCCCCACCAAATCCAGGCGCTGCGGGTCCACCCTGCCCACGTCGGTCAGCACCGCATCGTCGATGTGCGCCAGCAGCACTTCGGCGAACACCAGGTGGCAATTGGGATTGGCGCGTGGATAGGGCTGGATTTCCGCCAGCTTGCACTCGAAAGCCACCGACGCGCCCTGCACACGCGGCGGACGCACGCGCAGCGAAGGCTCCGTGGCGATACCGCAGGCCTCGAATTCGCTCTCGCCGTGTGGCAGCAGAGCCGCGCTGGCATTCATGGCCTCGGCCTGTTCGAAGGAAACCAGATGGATCACCAGTTCGCCGGTGTCCTGCACGTTGCGCAGGGTGTCCTTGAGCTGCCCGTCGCCACGGGTGTTGATGTTCACCAGCAGCGTCGCCGGGTTGTCACTGATGATCTGGAAGAAACTGAACGGTGCCAGGTTGCTGACCCCATCCTTCGACAGGGTGGAAACCCAGGCAATCGGACGCGGTGTGATGGTTGAAGCTAGCCAGCGATAAGCATCCAGCGGTGCCAGCTGGGAGAAGTCGAGCTGCATGGAAAAGCTCCAGCGAAGAGGAAACGGCGATTATGCCCTGCCGCCGAAGTCACGACATAGACGCCTCAAGGCTGCGCGCCCCTCGGAAGGGTCAATAGGCCTCAACCCCACCGGCGGAGACACCCGCCTCATGACGAGCCGGCACGTACTGGTCGAGACCAACCCGGACCTCAGCTTCCTCATCCACCTCCACTTCGGCCTCCGAGCCGCCCGCAACACCCGGCCCCATGGCCTGTCGCGCCGACTGGATCAGCTGAAGATTTCGACTGCGCAGATCGGCATCGTTGCGTGCTCGCGCATTGGACCGCACCGCCAGCGCCACCGCCTGCGCATATTGCCCTTGCTGGAACCGCACCTGCCCCAGCTGATGCAGGATCGCGGCGTTGTTCGGTTCGATACGCAGGCCACGCTCCAGGGTGTCTCCCGCCAGCTCTACCTCGCCGTACTCCAACTGCAACGCCGCTGCTTCCAGAAAAGCGCCCGAGGCACCATTGCTCCGCGGGCCAGAAGCGAACGCGGGTGCCGTGGCGAGCGCGCAGACGGCAAGCAGCAAAGTCGGGAAGAAGTTCCTGTGGCGCATCGGCGGTGCTCTCACCTGAGTTCAGATAGGACGGGATGGGAAAATCTCGGCGAACTCGGACTCTCGCCAATTCCTGAAGTTCCCATTGGTCCTGCGGCTTGGCTGGTCGAAGCGCGTGGCGACCGGCATGCGGTTGAAGGCCAGGCTTTCCTGATAAACTTGCCGGCCATCACGCATGATCAGAATCTGCCAAACGTCCCGTCCTTGCGTTCCCACCTTCCGATTGTCCGCGTTCGAATTGCTACAACAGCTCGACAACAACCGGAAGTACCAGGAAAACGCAGCAATCCAGAAGCTCTCGAATGACCGCCGCACAAACCTCCACGCCAGCATCCACGCGCCCTGCCCTGTCCCGCCGCTTCTCCGTGGCGCCGATGATGGATTGGACCGATAGACACTGCCGCTTCTTTCTGCGCCAGCTGTCGAAGCACGCCCTGCTCTACACCGAGATGGTGACCACCGGCGCGTTGCTGCATGGCGACCGTGAGCGTTTCCTGCGTCACGACGAGGCGGAGCACCCGTTGGCGTTGCAACTGGGTGGCAGCGCGCCGGCGGACCTGGCGGCCTGCGCGAAGATGGCGCAGGCGGCCGGTTATGACGAAGTGAACCTGAACGTCGGCTGCCCCAGCGACCGGGTGCAGAACAACATGATCGGAGCCTGCCTGATGGGCCATCCCGCGCTGGTAGCCGATTGCGTCAAGGCGATGCTGGATGCGGTGGAGATTCCGGTCACGGTGAAGCACCGGATCGGCATCAATGGGCGCGACAGCTACGAGGAGCTCTGCGACTTCGTCGGCCAGGTACGCGAGGCCGGGTGCCGCAGCTTCACGGTCCATGCACGCATTGCCATCCTCGAAGGTCTTTCTCCCAAGGAGAACCGCGAGATTCCCCCGTTGCGCTATGACGTGGCGGCACAGCTGAAGCGGGACTTCCCGGATCTGGAAATCATCCTCAATGGCGGCATCAAGACCCTCGACGAGTGCCGCGAGCACCTCGATACCTTCGATGGCGTGATGCTGGGCCGCGAGGCGTACCACAACCCCTACCTGCTGGCCGAAGTGGATGCCGGGCTATTTGGCGGCAATGGGCCGCAGATCAGCCGTGCCGAGGCCCTGGAAGCCATGCGCCCTTATATCGAGCGCCACATCCAGGAAGGTGGCGTGATGCATCACATTACCCGCCACGTCCTCGGCCTGGCGCAGGGTTTCCCGGGCGCCCGGCGCTTCCGCCAGCTGCTGTCGGTCGACGTGCACAAGACAGACGACCCGCTGGCGCTGCTGGATCAGGCTGCCGAACTGCTACGCGGCCGCTGAGCGGATATCTTCGCTTCCCAGGACGGCGCCAGGCAGTAACGGCTGCCGCCCAGGGCGACCACCAGGCCGCTGTCCACCATTCGGCCCAGCACCTGGCGCACGCTGACCAGCGACAGGGGCTCGCCCGCGCCCACCAGCCGCTCGTGGAGAACACGGCTGGAAATGTTGCCGCCGTCCAGTGAGGCCAGGCAGAGGATTTCCAGCACCTTGAGGCGCGGCATACTGGTTTTCAGCCCCGACTGCTGCAGCATCTGCCGTAACAAGCGCTGTTCCAGGTGCGGGAGGCTCCGTTCGACCGTCAGATCGAGGGGCTGCAATACGACCGGCTTGACCCGGGGCAATGCCTGTACTCGCATCAATATCTCCTTGTTTATCAATTGCTTGCTGACGCAAAGCCTCCGGCTGGATCTCCTGCCAGCCTGTTTCCCGAAAAAATTCGGGCTCTCATTGATGTAGACGGACGAGCGTGAAAAAGCCGCAATGAAAATGTGAAAACTTTTTCCGTGCGGAACCTGGACACCCCTTTTCCGGGTCTGTTGAGGTGGGCAGGCCGATGGCCTGTAAAAAAGCCCTTACGCCCCCGTTGAGCAGCCCCTGCGGCTCGGGTAAGGTCAGATCATCCGCCACGACAAGGTTTTGCCATGACCTCCAAGCTGGACCAACTCAAGCAATACACCACCGTCGTTGCCGACACCGGCGACCTGGACGCAATCGCCCGGCTGAAGCCGGTCGACGCCACCACCAACCCTTCCCTGCTGCTGAAAGCCGCGGCCATGCCACGCTATTCCGAGTTGCTCGACAGCGCGGTGGCAGGCGCCGGCAGTGACCTTGGCCTGGCTTGCGACCGTTTCGGCGTGGCCGTGGGCCAGGAAATTCTCAAGGTGATTCCGGGGCGCATCTCCACCGAGGTGGATGCCCGCCTGTCCTTCGATACCGACGCCACGCTGCGCCGCGCCGAGCGCCTGATCGGCCTCTACGAGGAAGCCGGTATCGGTCGTGAGCGCGTGCTGATCAAGATCGCCTCCACCTGGGAAGGCATCCGCGCCGCCGAACAGCTGGAGCGCATGGGCGTCCAGACCAACCTGACCCTGCTGTTCAACTTCGCCCAGGCCGCTGCCTGCGCTGATGCCGGGGTATTCCTGATCTCCCCCTTCGTCGGCCGCATCTACGACTGGTACAAGAAAGCCGAAGGCCGCGATTACGTCGGCGCGGAGGACCCGGGCGTACAATCCGTCGCGCGTATCTACCGCTACTACAAGGCCAACGGCTACCGGACGGTGGTGATGGGGGCGAGCTTCCGCAACCTGGGCCAGATCGAAGCGCTTGCCGGTTGCGACCGCCTGACCATCAGCCCCGAGCTGCTGCAGAAACTGGCGGACGACCAGGGCACGCTGGAACGTAACCTGGCCCCTGGCAGCGATGCCGAGGCCCGCGTCGTGCTGGACGAAACCGCATTCCGCTGGCAGCTGAACGAAGACGCCATGGGCACCGAGAAGCTGGCCGAAGGCATCCGCCTCTTCGCCCGCGACCAGGAAAAGCTGGAATCCCTGCTCGCCTCGCGCCGCTGAAACACGAACGCGCGCAGCCCTTTCGGGCTGAGCGCGTTTTCATGCGTCAGGAAAAATCGACGAATCAGCTGCGCTCCAGGGCGCTGACCAGGTCGTGGAAGGCTTCGCGGTTGGACTCATTGAGTCCCATGAGGATGCGGTGGGCCTCCAACACCTTGGTGCGGACGACATCTTCCGTCTGATCCTGCGGCGGCAGGTCCTCGAGGCTTTCCGGGCAGGGAACCGGTCTCCCGACGATATTGAACACCTGATCGAACCCCATCGACTGCAGCAGCCGGGTGATATCGGGGTGGGTGGTCACTACCGTCGGCAACAGGCCCACCTTCTGCCGCGAAAGGATCGACAGCTTGGCCAGCAGGCCGAGGGTGGTGCTGTCGATACTCTGGGTTTCGGTCAGGTCGATCACGATCGCCGAGAAATTCAGCGCCGAGAAGATCTTTTCAATGGTCGCATCCAGGGCCGAACACAGGGTCAGGCGGATTTCTCCGACGAACTTCAGGACAAATGTCCCATCCTGCTCGGCAAACTGGATTTTACCGGTACTCATGCAAGGTTCCTGCTCAACACCAGCAAGGCGATATCATCCGGCATCTCGCCCAGGCTGGCCAGTCCAAATACTTGTCGCAAGCCATCCAGACTGCCACCTGCCTCACAAACCATCTCTGGCAGTGCGGCTTCCTTATCTTTGAGGGTCTCGCCGGGCAAAAGGTCCAAGATCCCATCAGAGAGCAAGGTCAGGCTGAAGGACGACGGCAAATCGATGATCTGGTCATCATAGCTCGCCTCCTCGAACAGCCCCACCGGCAGCCCCTTACCAGTCAGGTAGGAGGCCTTGCCCTCGCTATAGAGCACCGGCAAGGGCAAGTGCCCGCCGATGCTGTACGTCAGTTTGCCGCTTTCCTCGTCAATCACGCCGCCGAGCATGGTCACGTGCTTGCCCAGCTTGGTGTTGATCAGGCCGCGGTTGATATGCCCCAGCACCTCGGACGGCTTGAACTCGGGCAGCATGCCATTGCGCCGGGACTCGTAGAGCAGGCGCGTGGTCATGAACTTGAGCAGCACCGTCACGAAGGCCGACGACGCACCATGGCCGGAAACGTCCGCCAGGTAGAACGCCACCCGGCGCTCATCCACGCGGAAGTAGTCGACGAAGTCGCCAGAAAGGTACAGGGACGGGATGATCTGGTGCGCGAAACGCAGGCCGTCCACTTCCCATGGTGTCACCGGCAGCATGTTCATCTGCACCTGGCGCCCGGCGTTCTGGTCCTCCTGCAGCAAGTGCAGGCTGGCTTGCAGTTCGCGGTTGGCGGCTTCGAGCTTTTCCCGGTAGCGGCGGTTCTCAAGGCGCAGGGCCGAGCGGTCGAGTGCACGACGCACCGAGTGCTCAAGAACGGCCAGGTCTTCCAGGGGCTTGATCAGGTAGTCGGCTGCACCCAGACGCAAGGCTTCGACCGCGTCGCTCATGACGCCGGCGCCGGAGACCACGATCACCGGGGTTTCTGCTTCCAGTTCGGAAATGCGACGGATCAGTTCAAGGCCATCGACCTGAGGCATGCGCAGGTCGCAGATCACCAGATCCGGGCGCTCCTGCTCGAAAACCTGCAGCCCTTGCAGGCCGTTGCTGGCCTGCCGAACGCTGAATCCACTGTCTTCCAGATAGGCCGCGAGGCTTGCGCGCACTACCTCGTCGTCATCAATAATCAGCAGCTTGGCACTGGGATTGTGCATGGATTATCCAGGCAAACGGCGCCAGGGATGGGTTGTTGTAGCACCCGACCTAAGGCCCGAGCACGAGTACGGGGGTTCGCTTTACGGCGCAGACGGTACTCCCATCCGCAGGGCGATTCAAGCTTGCGCCGCGCGCCGAACTCTGCCTTTACACCCTAAATCGCCGGAAGTTATAAGAGGTTCGGCCACACCCCACGACGACAAGAGGATCAGCGCGTGAGCCTGGACGACCGCCACTACAGCGAGAAGCGCGATTTCATCAGGATGCAGGTGCAGACCAAGGCCATCCTGGAACACGCTGGCCAGCAGTACCCCGCCCTTTGCCTGGACCTCTCCAGCAGCGGTATGCAGCTCGAAGCGGATGTCGCGCTGGCGGTGGGCGACAGGGTCCGCGTGCTCATTCCGTCCGGGCACAGCGCCCTCAAGGGACTTGAAGCCGATGCCGAAGTGGTGCGGATCGGCGAAGGCAGCAATGGCCGCCACACGCTCGGGCTGGCCATCCTCGGCATGCGTTAGCGGCAATGGCCGGAAACGAAAAAGGCGACCCTGGGGTCGCCTTTTTCATATCGCAGCACTGAGTGGTTGGACTTAGAAGTCGTCTTCCACTTCGCCATCCTTCACCTTGAACTCGCGGTTCTGCAGGTAGGCGTTGCGAATGAAGATGTACTTGTCGCCGGTGATCAGCTTCTCCGCCGACAGCAGGCTGGCGCGGGTGTCCACCACGTCGACTGCACGGGTCACGTTACGGGTCGGCACGTGGTCGATATAGGGGTAAGGCTCGAGGAAGGAATCCGGGATCTTGCCGCCGGCGTCACGCACGGTGCTCGGGCCGAGGAACGGAATCACCAGGTAAGGACCGCTACCCACGCCCCAGTAACCCAGGGTCTGGCCGAAATCTTCGTCGTTGCGCTGCAGCCCCATGTGGGTGGCCACGTCGAAGAAGCCCAGCAGGCCGAAGGTGGTGTTGAACACCAGGCGGCTGGTGTCCACGCCAGCATTGTGGAACTTGGCCTGGAACAGGTCGTTGGCCAGGTTGCCCACGTCGCCAATGTTGCTGAAGACATTGTGGACGCCGTCTTCGAGGAACTGCGGGGTTACCGCCTGGTAGCCCTGGGCGACGGGTTTCAGCGCATAGGTGTCGAGCGTGTCGTTGAAGCGGAACATCGCACGGTTGAAGCCCTCCCAGGGGTCCTCCTCCGCGGCGTTCGCTGCGACGGGCAGAACCGCCAGGGTGACGCAGGCCAGGACTCGGCCCAGACGATCGAGCCACCGAGCACCGATCAGTTGCATTGCAGACTCTCCTTGAGAAAAGTAGTGTGGCGGCCCGCCGCCCCATCAAAGGCGCGCAGTATAAGGCCATCGCACACTCTGGGTAGCATAGCGGACTGCCAGCATGCCGGAAAAAACCTTACTTCATGTTGCCCACATCCCCGTTCGCTGGGGCGATATGGACAGCTACGGCCACGTCAACAACACCCTCTATATCCAGTACCTGGAAGAAGCCCGGGTCGCCTGGTTCGAGAGCCTCGGCATCGCCATGAACAACGTGCCCCAGGGTCCCGTGGTGCTGCAGACCCTGCACACCTACCTCAAACCCGTGGTGCATCCTGCCACCGTGGTCATCGAGCTTCGTGCGGGCCCGGTGGGCAATAGCAGCCTGGTGGTGGAGCACCGCCTGAGCACCCTGGAAGACCCCACGACGCTCTATGGCGAAGGCCACTGCAAGCTGGTGTGGATCGACCACGCTACCGACAGATCCGTACCGGTGCCGGACGATCTGCGCCTGGTCATGGGCTCTGGCAAGCGGCAGTAACCTCGCTGTCATCCAGGGCGGTTAGCCTGCGCCAGACCTCGTCAGGACGACGCAGATGCCCCACAGCCAACCGCCCGCCTTCACCGCCATCCTCTTCGGCCTTTCCGGCTGCCTGGTGGACTTCGGTGCCCGAACCCTGCCGCTGGCCCTGAGCCGACTGCTGCCGGACCTTTCAACGACCCAACTGGCCGAAGCCGCCGCCCTACCCCCTCGTGCCGCCCTCGACCACGCCATTGGCCGCTCCGCCAGCGAAGAAATGCTCCAGGCCTTTCAGCAGCAGCTGCTGGACGCCGCCGAGGAGCACGCCGAGGCCGTCACCAACCTCGAAGAGCTGGCCAACCTGATGGGCAACACCCAGGTGCCTTGCGCCTGGCTCGACGAACTTCCGACCCCGGCCAACTGGCGCCTCGCCGCGCCCTTGCCCGCCTGGCTCGGCGGTAGCGAGATCAATGGCGCACGCCCCTGGCCGGCGCCGGACAGCTGCTGGCAGGCCCTGGCCGGGCTGGGCGTTTCACGCCTGGAAGGTTGCGTACTGATCAGCGCCAATCCTCGCCTGCTGCAAGCCGGCCTGAATGCAGGCCTCTGGACCATTGGCCTCGCCGCCAGCGGCCCCCTGTGCGGCCTGGCACCGGCAGACTGGCGCGCCCTGGAAGGCAGCGAACGCGATCGCCTGCGCGCCGCCGCCACCCTGGAGCTCTACCGCCTGGGCGCCCATTCGGTGATCGATCATCTGGGCGAGCTGGCGCCCTGTCTGGCGGACCTCGCCTGCCGTCGTGAGAAGGGCGAAAAACCCTGAGCCCGGTACATTTGTTTCAGGCTTGATCCGAATCAGGCAGGCCCGGCAAGGCTGGATTAATCTCTAAGGCATGAGGGACCTTTGAATGCTTCAAAGGGTCCACTCCTGAGACATTCGCAAAGGGAGAAAGACATGCCTGAACGCCTGCAGCAGCAACTGCAACAACTGCGCGACCAGCTGGCCCAAGAACCCCCGCTGGATGCGGAGGAACGCGCATCGCTGATCGAGTTGATGCAGGAAATCGAACTGCGCCTGGCCCAGGACGCCGCCATGGCGCCGGACGCCACCCTGGTGGATGGGGTCAACCTGGCCGTCGAGCGCTTCGAAACCCGCCACCCCACCCTGGCCGGGACCTTGCGGAACATCATGCAGAGCCTTGCCAACATGGGCATCTGAGGCCGAGCACAAGAAAAAACCCCGACTTCAAGTCGGGGTTTTCGTTACTGCCGTACCAGGCGCCGATTGTCCGGTTGGACGGGGTGGGTGCTGCGGTAGGGATTGATGTCCAGGCCACCGCGACGTACGTAGCGGGCGTGAACGGTGAGCAGTTCCGGCTCCAGCAGGCGCTTGAGGTCGAGGAAAATGCGCTCCACGCACTGCTCATGGAAGTCGGCATGCTGCCGGAAGCTGATCAGGTAAGCCAGGAAGCTGGCGTGATCCAGGCGCTTCGCACCGCGATACTCCACCACCACCGTGCCCCAGTCCGGCTGACCGGTAACCGGGCAGTTGGACTTCAGCAGGTGGCTGTGCAGCGTTTCTTCCACCTGGCCGTTTTCGGCACGCAGCAGCTCGGGCTGCGGGTGCTCGTAGCGGTCGATAGCTACATCAAGCTCATCGATGCAGACGCCCGCGGACGCAGCGACGCCTTCGGCCTCCACCGCCGCCAGGCTGCGCACCCGCACCGCGACCGGAGCACCAGCCGCCCCGCTCAGGTCCCGCGCCAGCACCTGCTCCAACTCGGCGGCACTGGTGTAGACGGACTGGTTCAGCGAGTTGAGGTAAAGCTTGAACGACTTGGACTCGATGATGTTCGGCGAATCGGCAGGAATGGCGAACTCGCCGATCGCCACCACCGGTTTGCCGGACGGCGTCAGCCAGGACAGCTCGTAGCAGTTCCAGAAATCCACGCCCTGATACGGCAAGGTCGCAGCGGTCAGCCCCAGCTCGTTCCACTTGGTCACGCGGGAAATGGGGAACAGCAGCTCCGGGCTGTAAGTGCTGACGTACTCGCTGGACTTGCCCAGCGGCGAATGTTCGGCGGGATGATGCATGGGCGGGTGGACCTGAAAATGCGGAAATCGGGCAATTGTATACAGCCGGGCGGTTGCTGAAAAATCCACGGCACCAACGGTGCTGCTGCATTACAACTTTGTCAGCTTGCCCAGCCCATCCTCTCGGCGCGGTATAAAGCAGCAATTCGAGCGATGAGCCACCCATGAAGCTACTGATAGTCGAAGACGAACCCAAGACCGGCCAGTTCCTGCGCCAGGGCATGACCGAAGCCGGCCTGGCCGCGGACCTCGCCACCAACGGCCTGGAAGGCCGGGACCTGGCCCTCGCCGGCGGCTACGACCTGATCATCCTCGACGTGATGCTCCCCGGCCTCGACGGCTGGCAGGTACTGCGCAGCCTGCGCCAGGCCGGACTGCAGGTCCCGGTGCTGTTCCTGACTGCGCGGGACGCCGTGGAAGAACGCGTCCATGGCCTGGAGCTGGGCGCCGACGACTACCTGATCAAGCCCTTCGCCTTCGCCGAGCTCCTCGCCCGCGTGCGCACCCTGCTCCGCCGTGGCGCCAGCGCCCCGCAGGAAACCAGCCTGGACCTGGGCGACCTGCACCTCGACCTGCTGAGCCGGCGGGTCGAACGCGGTGGCCGACGCATCGACCTCACCACCAAGGAGTTCGCCCTGCTGGAATTCCTCCTGCGGCGCCAGGGCGAAGTGCTGCCCAAGACGCTGATCGCCGCCGAAGTCTGGGACATGCACTTCGACAGCGAAACCAATGTCATCGAAGTGGCCGTGCGCCGATTGCGGGCAAAGCTGGACGACGACTTCCCCACCAAGCTGATCCATACCGTGCGCGGCATGGGCTATGTGCTGGAGGCGCGCGAAGGCTGATGCGCGGACTATCCCTCACCGCCCGCCTGGGCCTGCTGTTCGCTGCCTGCACCGCCGCCGTCTCGCTGATCGCCGGAGTGCTGTTCAGCCGCGCCAGCGAAGCGCACTTCATCGAACTCGACCAGCAACTGCTGGAAATCCGCCTGGAGGCTTTCCGCGCCCTGGTCAGTGGCGTCGACAGCCCCGCCACCCTGACGCCCCGGCTGGAGGCCCTGCAGGCCGAGCTGCGCCTGCACCCGGACCTGACCCTGCGGCTGGAAGGCCACGACGGCCGCTACTGGTTCAACAGTGCTGACGGCCTTCGCGCGCCGGCTCGCGATGGACTCCATGACTGGCAGCAGGACGGCACCAACTACCGGGTGCTGAGCGAGCCGCTGCGGCCGGAGGACCCGGCTTCGCCACGGCTGGCCCTCGCGCTGGACATCACCCACCACCAGCACTTTCTCGAACGTATGCAGCGGTTGATCTGGCTCACCGTCGGGCTCTCCGCCCTGGCCACCGCCCTGCTCGGTGCCTGGGCTGCTCGCAGCGGCCTCCGCCCTTTGCACCGTATGGCCGAGGTAGCCGCCGGGGTTTCCGCGAGCTCCCTGACTACCCGCCTGACCGACGACCCGGTCCCCCAGGAACTGGTGGAACTGGTGCGCGCCTTCAATGCGATGCTGGGCAGGCTGGACGACGCCTTCCAACGGCTTTCCGCCTTCTCCGCCGACATCGCCCACGAGCTGCGTACGCCGCTGTCGAACCTGCTGACCCAGACCCAGGTGATCCTCAGCCAGGATCGCGACGTGGACGAATACCGCGAAGCCCTCCACTCCAACCTGGAAGAGCTCCAGCGCCTGGCGCAGATGGTCGGTGACATGCTGTTCCTGGCCAAGGCCGAGCACGGCCTGCTGGCGACCCGTCGCGAGCCCCTGGCGCTGGCCGCCGAACTGGACACCCTGCTGGATTACTTCAGTCCCCTGGCCGAGGACCGCCAAGTGACCATGACCCGCAGTGGCGAAGCCCTGCTCAGCGCCGACCGGAGCATGTTGCGCCGTGCCCTTTCCAACCTGCTGGACAACGCCCTGCGCTTCACCCCGGAAGGCGGACGCATCGAACTGAACCTGGCCAGCGATTCCCGTGGCCTCAGCCTGACGGTGGCCAACAGCGGTCCGGAAGTCCCGGCGGAACTGCTGCCGCGACTATTCGATCGTTTTTTCCGCGCCGATCCCGCTCGTCGCGAGGGTCGCGAGCATGCTGGCCTGGGCCTGGCCATCACCCGCTCCATCGTGCGCGCCCATGGCGGTGAAATCCGCTGCGAATCCGCCGACGGCTGGACGCGCTTCATCCTCGAATTTCCCGCCCCCTGAAACGCAAAAGGCGCGCCCGGTGGCGCGCCTTTCTCGTCCCTGTTGCGATCAAGGCTGTGCAGTGGACCAGTCGATCATGCCGAACTGCCAGGTCGCCAGGATCAGCAGGCCGAAGCCAATGCGATACCAGGCGAAAGCCGCGTAGCTGTGGCTGCCGATGAACTTCAGCAGGCTGCGCACGGCGATCATGGCGAAGACGAACGACACCACGGAGCCCAGGGCGAACACCGGCAGGTCGCTAGGCTGGAACAGGTCGCGGTACTTGTAGCCCGAGTAGACGGCAGCTCCGACCATGGTCGGCATGGCGAGGAAGAAGGAAAACTCGGTGGCCGCCTTGCGCGAAAGGCCGAACAACAGGCCGCCGATGATGGTGGCGCCGGAGCGCGAAGTGCCCGGCACCAGCGCCAGGCATTGGGCGCAGCCCACCTTCAGGGCGTGCTTCCAGGTCATTTCGTCGACGGTTTCGGCCTGCACCTGGTGCTGGCGCTGTTCCGCCCAGAGGATGACCACGCCGCCAACCACCAAGGCGGACGCCACGGTGATGGGGTTGAACAGGTAGTGGTGGATCAGGTCGGAGAAGGCCACCCCGAGGATCACTGCCGGGAAGAACGCCACCAGCAGGTTGACGGTGAAACGCCGGGCGCTGCGTTGGGTCGGCAGACCGATGACGACGTCGAGTATCTTGCGCCGGTATTCCCAGACCACCGCAAGGATGGCTGCCAGTTGGATGATGATGTTGAAGGCAATCGCCCGCTCACCAGTGAAGCCCAGCAGGTCCGCGACCACGATCTGGTGGCCGGTACTGGAGATCGGCAGGAACTCCGTCAGACCCTCGACAACCCCCAGAATGATGGCCTGCAAGGCCGTCCACAAATCCATCGAAAATCTCCCCTGAGGCGCGCTCTTCCGGCGGCCTTTTCGTTACGAATATGCAGGTAGCAGGCGCTGCGAGCGTGCCGTTCGGCGCTGAGACCGGGCACCAGCGGCCAGGTTCCGGGGACGAATGAGCCTTCAGCTTTGCCCCGAAGCGCCGAAATGCTAACAGAGAGCCATCTGGAAATCGCGGCTAAAGGCTGATTGAAAACGGCCAGCCGGCCTGCTCTGCTTCCGGCACGTAGTCAATAACAAGAAACCAGGAGTTCCCGCCCCATGCACAGCTTGCGCAACCTGCCGATCAGCCGCCGTCTCTGGCTGATCCTCATCGTCGCGGTATTCATGCTGGTCACCCTCGGCGTACTGATGCTGCAGCAGATCTACAACGACCTCTACCAGGGCAAGGAGCAGAAGACGCGCCACGTCGTCGAGACCGCCGCCGGCGTGCTGCAGTACTACCAGGCCCAGGAATCCGCGGGCACCCTGACCCGCGAAGAGGCACAGAAGCAGGCCATGCAGGCGGTGCGTGCACTGCGCTACGACAAGGGAGATTACTTCTGGATCAACGACCTGACCCCACGCATGGTCATGCATCCGACCAACGCCAAGCTGGAGGGGCAGGACCTCTCCAGCTACAAGGACCCGGACGGCAAAGCGCTGTTCAACGAGATGGTGCGAGTGGCCAAGGCCAGCGGCGCGGGCCTGGTCGACTACCGCTGGCCCAAGCCGGGCGCCAGCGACCCGGTGCCCAAGGTGTCCTACGTCCAGCTGTTCGCCCCCTGGGGCTGGGTGATCGGCTCGGGCATCTACATCGACGACATGCAGGACGAGTTCCGCGCTCAGGCCATTCGCGCGTCGGCGGTGGGCTTGGCCATCGCCATCGTCATGGCCCTGCTGGTCATCCTCATCGCGCGCAGCATCACCCGGCCGCTGGACGAAGTGGTTTCCGCCATGGCCAACATCGCCAGCGGCGAAGGCGACCTCACCAGCAAGCTGGACACCCACGGCCGTGACGAGATCACTGCCCTTGGCAGTCACTTCAATGCCTTCACCGGCAAGCTGCGCGGTGTGATCCGCCAATCCCTGGACGCCGCCAACGCCCTCGACCAGGCCGCCAGCAACCTGGACGGTATCGCCAGCCAGGGCCTGCGCCAGAGCGAGCAGCAATCCCTGCAGATGGAGCAGGTGGCCACCGCCATCAACGAGGTCACCTACGGCGTGCAGGACGTGGCGAAGAACGCCGAGCATGCCGCCAGCGAAGTGCGCCATGCCGAGGAGCAGGCGCGCCAGGGCCACGACAACATCGACAGCAGCCTGCGGCAGATCGACCAGCTCTCCGCCACCATCAACAAAGCGGTGGAGGTGATCCAGACGCTGGCCCAGGAAAGCGCCCAGATCGGTAGTGTGCTGGAAGTGATCCGCTCCATCGCCGAGCAGACCAACCTGCTGGCGCTGAACGCCGCCATCGAAGCCGCCCGCGCCGGCGAACAGGGGCGCGGCTTCGCGGTAGTGGCCGATGAAGTCCGCCTGCTGGCCCAGCGCACGCAGAAGTCCACGGCGGAAATCCAGACCATGATCGAGCGCCTGCAGCAGAACTCCGAGGCGGCGGTTCAGGTCATCGACGAAAGCAGCCGGGCATCCCGCGCCACGGTGGACCAGGCCAGCCAGGCCGGTGAGAGCCTGGCGCAGATCGCCCAGGCGCTGCGCAACCTCACTGGCCTCAACGCCTCCATCGCCAGCGCCACGCTGCAGCAATCCCACGTGGTGGAAGACATCAACCAGAACGTCACCCAGGCAGCCGGCCTCGCCCACAACAGTGCCAGTGCCGCCGAACAGACCACCGGGGCCAGCCAACGCCTCGGGCAGTTGGCCGAGCAGCTGAATCACCTGCTGGGTCAGTTCCGCGTGTAACCACAACCCAGCCGAAACCTGAGGGAGCCGCTACAATCGGCGGCTTTCCTCCACGGAATCGGCAAGGTGTCCCCTCTCGAACTCGTCGCCGCCAGCCTGGGCGTGCTGGCCGTCTGGCTCACCGTCAGACAGAACCCCTGGTGCTGGCCCATCGGCCTGGTGATGGTGCTGATGTACAGCTGGATCTTCCTCGAAGTGAAGCTGTACTCGGACATGCTCCTGCAACTGATTTATGCCGGCCTGCAGCTGTACGGCTGGTGGCAATGGACCCGGGGCGGCGCCCAGCACGATGGCCGCCAGGTCAGCCGCCTGGGCGTGCAAGCGCTGGGCCTTGGCTTGCTGGCGGGCGCCATCGGCAGCCTTGGGCTGGGCTACGCCATGGCGACCTGGACCGATGCCGCCGCGCCCTGGTGGGACGCCGCGCTCACCGCCTTCAGCCTGGTGGCCCAGTTCTGGATGGCGCACAAGCGCCTGGAATGCTGGCTGCTCTGGATAGTGGTCGACGTGCTGTTCGTGGCGCTGTTCCTCAGCAAGGGCCTGTATCTCACTGCCGCGCTCTATGGCCTCTTCACCCTGCTGGCCGTGCAGGGCTGGCGCAGCTGGCGGCGTGACCTGGAGCCGGCCACGGCATGAAAGCTCTGGTGCTGACAGGGCCGGAATCCAGCGGCAAGAGCTGGCTGGCGGCGGCGATCCAGTCCGAGTTCGGCGGCCTGCTGGTGGGCGAATACGTTCGTCATTTCATCGATCACGAACAGCGTGACACCTGCTACGCCGACATTCCGGCCATCGCCCGTGGCCAGCTCGAATGGGAAGACAAGGCCCGTTCCGAAGAGCCTCCCCTGCTCATCCTCGACACGCACCTGCTCAGCAACATCCTCTGGAGCCGCAAGCTGTTCAACGACTGCCCGGACTGGCTGGAACGCGAACTGCTGGCGCGGCGATACGATCTGCATCTGCTGCTGAGCCCGCAACAGGTGGAATGGGTGGACGATGGCCAGCGCTGTCAGCCGGACCTGGCCGAGCGCATGGCGTTCTTCGAGGATTGCCGTAGCTGGCTTGAGAGAACCGGCCAGCGATATGAAGTGGTCGAGGGTGGCTGGGAGACGCGCCGTCAGCTCGTGCTGCAACGCGTATCTCGCTGGCTGCGCTGAAAATCGATGTGGGGGCGAATTCATTCGCCAAGGGCAGCGCAACTGCGCCGTCGCGGCTGAGGGGCGCACCTTCGGTCCGCTTGGCGATTGAAATCGCCCCCACAGGAAAAGCGCGCCCTACGATGCCAATGTTGCCGGGAGCTCGATGCGCACTCGCAAGCCGCCCAGCGGGCTCTGCTGAAGACTCAAGCGGCCATTCCAGGATTCGACGATGTCGCGCACGATGCCGAGGCCCAGGCCATGCCCTGCCACCTGCTCATCCAGCCGTGCGCCACGGCCGATGACCGCTTCGCGCTTGTCTTCGGCAATGCCGGGACCATCGTCGTCCACCATCAGGCTGTAGCCGCCGTCCCCGCCGCGAATGGTGAGGTTGACCTGGGTTTCCGCCCACTTGCAGGCGTTGTCCAACAGGTTGCCGAGCAGTTCCAGCAGGTCTTCCCGGTCCCAGGGCAGGCGCAGCCCTTCGGGGGCGTCCCAGTCCAGGTCCAGCCCACGGTCGTGGATCATCGCCAGGGTGTTGAACAGGCCGGGCAGTTCCTCGGCGCAGTCGAAGTGGGCACCCGGCAACGCCTCACCTGCCAGGCGCGCACGGCCCAGCTCACGTCCCAGGCGCTGTTGGATCTGCTCCAGTTGCTCACGCAAGGTTTCGCGCAGCTCAGGCTGATCGCGCAGCTCTTCGCGATCGGCCAGGCTGACCAGCACAGCCAGCGGCGTTTTCAGCGCATGGCCGAGATTGCCCAGGGCATTACGAGAGCGTTTGAGGGTGTCTTCGGTGTAGCTGAGCAGGTGGTTGATCTGCGCCACCAACGGCTCCAGCTCCTCAGGCACCTGGTTGTCCAGTTCGCTGCGCTGGCCTTGCTGCAGCTGGGCGATCTGTTGGCGAACGTCCTCCAATGGGCGCAGCGCCCGGCGCACGGTAATGCGCTGCAGGGCGAGAATCAGCAACAGCCCCGCCGCGCCCAGGGCAAAGCCCGTCCACTGCACGCGACGGAAGCTTTCGAGGATGGGGGTGTAATCCTGCGCGACGACGATGCGTACCTGGCGGGCAAAGCGCTTGTAATCGCCGCGCCAGGCCAGCAGCTCCTGCCCATCCGGCCCTGGTAACAATTGCGGAGCGAGCCCTTTCTGCGACGGCATGGGCAGCTCGGCATCCCAGAGGGAACGGGAACGCCAGGGCTCTTCGCCCAGTTCGATGATGAAATAGCGGCCCGAATAGGGCTGCTGATGGACGGGGTTGAGGCGCTTCTCGTCCAGCTGGATGCCATTGGGGCCACGCACCAGCGCGCTCAGCAGCAACTCGGCTTCGCCGCGCATGCCCTCGGCCAGATAGCGCCGCAAACCCAGGTCGAACAGCCAGAGGCTGGTTTGCGCCAGAACCAGCCCCACCAGCAGCAGAACGCCGATCAACCCCAGGCTGAGCCGGCGCTGGATCGACCTCATCGGCCCTCACCGGTGAAACGGTAGCCCTGCCCTCTTCGCGTCTCGATGACTTCACGCCCGAGCTTGCGGCGCAGATGGTTGACATGCACCTCGATCACATTGGAATCCCGTTCGGTCTCGCCGTCATAGAGGTGTTCGGCAAGGTGGCTCTTCGACAGGAGCTGGCCGGGATGCAGCATGAAGTAGCGCAGCAGGCGGAACTCGGCGGCGGTCAGCTGGACTTCCTCGCCATTGCGGCTGACGCACTGGCGCCCTTCGTCCAGTTGCAGGCCGGCCGCTTCCAATTGGGGCTGGTTCGCCAGTCCGTGGGCACGGCGCAGCAGCGCCTGGATGCGCAGGGCCAGCTCTTCGGGATGGAAGGGTTTGGTCAGGTAGTCATCGGCGCCGGCCTTGAGGCCCTCGATGCGCTCCGCCCAGGAACCGCGCGCAGTCAGGATCAGCACCGGCGTCGCCAGCCCGCCCGCGCGCCACTCCTGCAGCACTTCGAGCCCGGGCTTACCGGGCAGGCCCAGGTCCAGGATGATCAGGTCATAGGGTTCGCTGGCCCCCTGGTGCAGTGCGTCGCGGCCATCGGCCAGCCAGTCCACGGCGTAGCCTTGTCGGCCGAGGCTGTTGGTCAGCTCATCGGCCAGGGGCACATGGTCCTCTACCAGCAACAACCGCATCAGTCGTCTTCCTCGTCCTTCAGAATTCGCCCGTCGCGGGCGTCAAGTTCCAGCTCTCGCACTGTGCCATCGGCAGTGACCAGCTCAACCTCGTAAATGTAGACGTCATCTTCCTCTTCCAGCTCGGCCTCCAGCAGCCGCGCCCCGGGGTAAAGCCCCAGGGCACTGCGCAAGAGTTGGTCGAGCGGCATGATGACCCCCTCTTCGCGGAGCTTCAGGGCCTCGTCCTGGTCCAGGTCCCTGGCCATTGCTTCGAGCGCGAAAATGGCCAGGACCAGGGCGATGATCCCACTGTAGCGAAGGATCCAGCGCATCAGTCGTCCTGGTGATCCTTGAGGATCTGGCCGTTGGTGGCGTCAAGCTCCAGATCCCACTGCACGCCCTGGGCATCACGCAGCTCTACCTGGTAGATGTGGCGGCCGTATTCCTCTTCCAGCTCGGTTTCGTTGATGGTGCCGCCAGGGTGCTTGGCCAGCGCTGCGGCGTTGAGCTTCTCGAACGACTGGATAGTGCCGGCATCCCGCAGCTTCAGGGCCTCGTCCGGGCCGAGGTCACGGGCCTGGGCAATGCCGGCGGTGGTGGCGAGGGCGGTCACGGCAAACAGGGCAGCGAGTTTCTTCATGGGGTCATCTCCTTGGGAGCTTGTGTGCTTTCGATAGGAGCAAGATACCGAGGACGACTTAATTGAAGCTGAATTCGCCTTAAGACTTGGGAAGGATCATTCATACCCTGAAGAAGCTTGGCCTTGACAGGGTCGCCACTATAATCGCTGCCTTGCCTTCAGGAGCCCCGCATGAGCGCCATCCAGATCAAGTTTCCCGCCCTTACCCTACGTGCCGGACGCCGCGCCCTCGCCCATATACGCGGGCAAGGTCTGAAGCCGGCCGACGTCGGCATCCTGCCGGGTGCGGCGGGCGGCCCCAAGGCATTGGGTATCCAGGGACTGGACCTGGCGCTGTTCGGCGACTGGCTGCCACGGGCGCCGCGCGAGCGCGCCTTGATCGGCGCCTCCATCGGTTCCTGGCGCTTCGCCAGCGCATGTCTGCCGGACGCTACCGACGGTATCCGCCGTCTGGGCGAGCTCTATACCAGCCAACGGTTTCCCAAGGGCGTGAGCATGGCGGAAGTCAGCCGTCTGTGCGGTCAGATGCTCGATGACCTGCTTCAGGGCCAAGACGCCCATGTGCTGACCAACGCCAACTACCGCCTCAACGTGGTGGTGGTGAAGAGCCACGGCCTGCTCGCCCACGACCGCCGTGGCGTCCTGGGCCTCGGGCTGTCGTCGGTGATCGGCAGCAATTTCCTCGGCCGTCCGCACCTGGCGAAGCACTTCGAGCGCGTCATCCTCCACGATGCCCGCCAGTCCCCGCCGCTGGCACCGTTGTCCGACTTCCCCTCACGCTTCCACGCGCTGGATACCGACAACCTGCGCCATGCCCTGCTGGCCTCGGGCTCGATACCCATGGTGATGGAAGGTGTGCGCGACATCCCCGGCGCCGGCCCCGGCACCTACCGCGACGGTGGCCTGCTCGACTACCACCTGGACCTGCCCTACAACCCGGGCGGCGTGGTGCTCTACCCGCACTTCACGGACAAAGTCGTGCCCGGCTGGTTCGACAAGAGCCTGCCCTGGCGCAAAGGCGATGCCGAGCGCCTGCAGGACGTGTTGCTGATTTCCCCTTCGCGCGAGTATCTCGCCACACTGCCTCATGGCAAACTGCCAGACCGCAAGGATTTCAAGCGCTATCTCGGCGACGACGCCGGACGCGAGCGCTATTGGCGCAAGGCCATGGCCGAGAGCCAGCGCCTGGGCGATGAGTTCCTCGAACTGGTGGAAAGCGGCACCTTGGGAGAGCGCCTGCAAAGCCTCTGATCTGAGACGCATGGAGCGAAGGGAGTACAGGGATGAAGCTCGCAGTTGCCATCATTCATGGCATCGGCAATCAACAGGACGCGAAGGATGCAGAGGGTCAACACGCCTTCGCCCAGGGGCTGATCCGCGGCCTGCGCAAACGGCTTGATGTGGAAGCGGCGGACATCGCCTTCCAGTCGCTGTACTGGGCCAACGTGCTGGACAAGCGCGAGCTGGCCTACCTGGAGAAGCTCGAACAGGAACCGGTGCGCTGGCGCTGGATGCGCCGCCTGGTCACCCTCTTCCTCGGTGACGCCAGCGGTTACCGCAAGGTCAGCCAGGCGTACGACACCACCTATGAGCAGGTCCACCAAAGTGTACGTAACGGCCTCAACGCCTTGCGCGCCAAGGTGGGACCTAACACCCCGCTGGTGGTTCTGGCCCACTCTCTGGGCGGGCACATCATCTCCAACTACATCTGGGACCAGCAAAAGCTCAACACCACCCCGAGCTGCCCGCGCGATCCCTTCCTGGCCATGGAAACCCTGGCGTGCCTGGTCACCTTCGGCTGCAACATCCCGCTGTTCACCTTTGCCTATGACCCGGTGCAGCCGATTCGCTTTCCCGGGCATTGCCTCGATGAGCGCCTGGCCCGATCGGCGCGCTGGCTGAACGTCTACGCACCGGCCGACCTGCTGGGCTACCCACTGCGTCCGGTGCAGGGCTACGCCGCGGTGGTGCATGAAGACCGGCCGATGGCGGTGGGCTCCTGGTTCCACCGCCACACACCCCTGAGCCACCTGGAGTACTGGAACGACGCCCGCTTCCAGGATTACCTCGCCCGCCACCTGCGTGAACTGCTGCGCGCCTGCACCGGTCCGTCCACCGAACCGGAGCCGGCTCAACCCGGTCTGCCGTCCACCCTCGGGGTGCAGAGCAGCACGGCGTAATGCCGCAGGAACAGCGCGAACGCGACAGCCCAGCAAACGGCGGCCAGCCAGAGCGCAGCGCTTCCGGCAATCGGCAGTAGCAGCACGCGCGCGGCAGCGCCCAGGTTGAGCAGCGCGAACGCCGCCCCCATTGCGCGGGGCGGTTCCAGCGGACGACCGCTGTGCCCCAGGCTCACACGGGCGATCATCGCCAGGATCAAGCCGCCCATGGCGCCGACGCCCAAGGCGTGCTGGGCCAGACTCGGATTGGCCAGGATGCCTAGGTGCCAAGCCGCAAGCCCGAGCGGCGCCACAGCCAGCCAGGCGAACGCCAGGTGCAGCGGCCAGAGCAGCGTCACATGCCAGATGCCGGCGTCATACCAGCGCGCCAGACGCAGCAGATTGCCGACGCCGAGCAGCATGCAAAGACCCGCCAGCCAGGGATTGGGCTGCAACCCAAGGCCACTGGCGAAGCTCGCGGCCAGTAGCACGCCACCCACCAACATGCTCCAGTCCAGCCTGGGCCGGGCCTTCACCGGCTGAACACGCCCAAGGCCCCGCTGGGTAAAGAACGGAATTACGCGCCCACCGATCAACCCCATCAGCGCAGCCACCAGCCAGAGCGCGGCCAGCACGCCTTGACGCTGCAATGCGTCATCACCAGCGGCCAGCCCCCAGAGCACCAACGCATCGGCCACAGCCAGCAGGGTCAGCACTACCACCACCGGGTAATTGCCACGCTGGCGCACGCGCCAAAGGCTGCGCCCCATCACGAAGGCGACGACGGGCAGGAAAGCCAGCTCAAGTGGAATGACCAACATCAGGGGCGCGCCCATCAGCCAGGCCAATCGCGCGGTCAGCCAGAACATTGCCAGCATCGCCAGGGAGCGCCCACGCAGGCCGGGGTTGCCCGTCCAGTTCTGGACGGCGGTCAAGAGGAAGCCGGCGATGACGGCGCCGCCGAAACCGAACACCATTTCGTGGCGATGCCAGGCCAGCCAGCCCCCGGCCGGTTGCCAGGCAACTTGGCCGCTAAGAGCCGCCAGCCAGATCAGCACCGCCAACAGAGCGAAGGCCGTACCGAAGAGAAAGAAGGGCCTGAAGCCCAGGCGCCAGATCGGCCGGATGGCCAGTTCGCGAGAAACATCAAGCAATTGCACGGGCCAGCCCCCTTTCTTCCTTGCACATCTGGTACAGGGCGGTCAGGCGCATCACATAGCCCAGCTTGATCAGCGTCGGTCCCAGGATGACCAGACCGTGGGCGCCGATCAGCGTGAGCAGCCCCAGGTGGGCGTCGAGGTAGTAGGCGCCGGCAATCCCCAGCAGGAGCTGGAGCAGGCCGGTCCAGAGGAACAGATGAGACAGTTGCAGCAAACGCTGGGGGCATCCGAACAGACTGGTCATGATCTTGCACTCCTCGCGTGAAGACCCGGCGCCACCTTGGCGCCGGGTGGCTGTGGTCAGGCCTCCAGGGCGCTGGCCGGTCCAAAGAACTCGTAGTGGCACTGGCGCTCGGGTACCCCAAGCTCGCGCAGGTGCTTCTTCACTTGGGACATGAAGCCTTTCGGCCCGAGGAAGTAGGCATCCAGATCGCGCTCGGTGGGCAGCCACTGGGCCAGTTGTTCGCGGCTCAGCAAACCTTCGGCGTCGGGCTGGTCGTCCGCATGCGGCTCGCTGTAGCAGAAGAAGCGGCTCAGGTGCGGAATGGCGGCGACCTTCTCGTCGATCCAGTCGCGGAAGGCGTGGACCGCACCATTGCGCGCGCAATGGATGAAGTGGATCGGCCGGCCGCTGTCCTGCGCGGCTTCCAGCATGGCCAGGGCCGGAGTGATGCCGACGCCGGCGGTAATCAGCACCAGGGGTTTGCTACCGGGGCGCAGTACGAAGTCACCGGCCGGAGCGAACAGTTCGATGCGATCGCCTACGTGGAACTCGTCATGTAGATAGTTGGAAACGCGACCGCCCTCTTCACGCTTGACGCTGATGCGGTACTCGCGACCATTGCCGAGTGCCGACAGGGAGTAGTTACGGCGAACTTCCTCACCGTCGAGGTTGAGGCGCAGGCCGATGTACTGGCCCGGAATGAAGTCCATGAGCTCGCCGCCATCTTCCGGAGCGAAGTAGAAGGAGGTGATTTCCGCGCTTTCCACTTCCTTGCGCACCAGACGGAACCAGCGAGCGCCACGCCAGCCGCCCTTGGCAGAAGCGCTGGCGGCGTAGATTTCCTCTTCAGCGCCGATCAGCAGGTCAGCCAGTTGCTGGTAGGCAGCGGCCCAGGCTTCGATGACTTCATCGGTGGCGACTTCGGCCCCCAGCACTTCGCGAATAGCCCGCAGCAGGCAGGCACCGACAATCGGGTAATGCTCAGGCAGCACTTGCAGTGCTACGTGCTTGTTGATGATCTTGCCCACGAGCGGGCCGAGGGCCTCGAGCTGGTCGATGTGTCGGGCATACATGAGTACACCGTTTGCCAGGGCGCGCGGTTGATCGCCGCTGGCCTGGTGAGCCTGGTTGAACAGCGGGCGCACTTCGGAGTATTCACCCAGCATGATCTTGTAGAAGTGACTGGTCAGCGCTTCGCCCCCGGTCTCCAGCAGGGGGACAGTGGATTTGACGATGGCACGTTGTTGGCTAGTGAGCATAAGGACTCCAATTTTTGGGTTGGTCTTTCTGCCTGTTCTATTCCAGCTTTCGTGCCAACTTTTTATTCTTTTAAAATCAATAAGTTATATTTATACAGGTTGTTTTGACTACACTAGCGATCGAGTCATATCGACATGCCGGAGTCATAATGACAACTCAACCTTTCTTGCAGACACTGATCCCCCTGGTCAGCGATCTGTCTCGCGAACTCCCTGAGCGCGAACGCTACCGCCGCCTGCTGGAGGCCCTGCGCGGCCTGCTGCCATGTGACGCAACCGCCCTGCTCCGCCTGGATGGCGACCAGCTGGTGCCGATGGCGGTGGACGGCCTCAGCCAGGACACGCTCGGGCGGCGCTTCAAGGTATCCGATCATCCAAGGCTGCAGGCACTGATGGAGAAACGCGGCGTCACCCGCTTCGCAGCCGACTGTGGCCTGCCGGACCCCTATGACGGCCTGGTGGAAGGGCACCAGGAGCAGTTGGAAGTGCACGATTGCATGGGCTGCCCTCTCTATCTTGATGACCGCCCCTGGGGTGTGTTGACGCTGGATGCCATGGACCCATCGCGATTCGATGGGCAGGACCTGGACGTCCTCGAAAGCTTCGCCAGCCTAGCCGCTGCTACGGTGAAAGCCGCCGAGCGCATGGAAACCCTGACCCGCCGCGCACAAGACGAGCGGCAGCTGGCAGAGGTCTATCGCCAGGCCGCCGGTCAGGTCCGTCCGCAGGAAATGATCGGACAAAGCGCCACGCATAAGGCGCTGGTCGAAGAGATCAATCTGGTGGGAGGAAGTGAACTCACGGTGCTGATCAGCGGTGAAACCGGCGTCGGCAAGGAGTTGGTCGCCCAGTCCATCCATGCCCGGTCAATGCGCTCCCGGCATCCACTGATCAGCCTCAATTGCGCTGCGCTGCCCGATACCCTGGTAGAGAGCGAGCTGTTTGGCCATGTGCGCGGGGCCTTCTCCGGCGCGGTGAACGATCGCAAGGGCAAGTTCGAACTGGCTGATGAAGGCACGCTGTTCCTCGATGAGGTCGGCGAGTTGCCATTGGCTATCCAGGCCAAGCTGCTGCGGGTGCTGCAGAGCGGGCAACTGCAGCGGGTGGGTTCGGACCGGGAACACCGAGTGAACGTACGCGTAATTGCCGCTACCAACCGCGATCTGGCGGAGGAAGTGCGGGCCGGCCGCTTCCGCGCCGATCTCTATCACCGGCTCAGCGTCTACCCCTTGCGCGTCCCTCCCCTTCGGGAACGGGGCCGCGATGTGCTGCTGCTGACAGGCTTCTTCCTCGAAGAGAATCGCGCCAGGCTCGGTCTGCGCAGCCTGCGCCTCAGCCAGGACGCCCAGGCGGCCCTGCTCGGTTACGACTGGCCCGGCAACGTACGGGAACTCGAACATCTGATCGGCCGAGCCGCGTTGAAGGCCCTGGCAGCCTGCCCCGAGCGCCCACGCATCCTTACCCTGACCGCCAATGACCTGGCCCTGCCCAGCAGCCAGAAAACTCCTGCCACCGAACTGGTCGATGTCCCGGCCATTGAAGCCGTCGGCGACCTGCGCGAAGCCGTGGATCACTACCAGCGCCAACTCATTACCGCGAGCCTGGAGCGCCAACAGCAGAACTGGGCGGCTGCAGCCCGTGAACTGGGTCTGGACCGCGCCAACCTGCTGCGTCTGGCCAAGCGACTGGGAATCAAATGAGGCGTTAGCTCGTCCGGCAGTACCTGTCTTTTCGGTCAGGCTGCCGGAGAGCTGGTAGAATCAGGGCTTTCCTGCTTTGGCCAGTCACCTGGCCGTCACTTCAAGAGCGTTGTTCAGTGGAAATCTTCAAGGAATTCATCTTCGAAGCCGCGCACCGGCTCCCTCACGTGCCTGCCGGCCACAAGTGCGGCCGCCTGCACGGTCACTCCTTCCGCGTAGCCATCTACATTGAGGGTGAGCCAGATCCCTATACCGGCTGGATCCGCGACTTCTCCGAGCTCAAGGCCATCTTCAAGCCGCTCTACGAGCAGCTCGACCACAACTACCTCAATGAGATCCCCGGCCTGGAGAACCCCACCAGCGAAGTCCTCGCCAAGTGGATCTGGCAGCAACTCAAGCCCCTGCTCCCGGAGCTCTCCCGCATCCGCATCCACGAGACCTGCACCAGTGGCTGCGAATACCGGGGCGACTGACAGCTCCAGAATGCAAAAAGGGCCACCCTCGGGTGGCCTTTTTTATGCCGACTTGCTGACCTGAATTTTCTCACGCGCAAAGACAAACCCCCGACACGCCTGGGCGTATCGGGGGTTTGGGATAGAAGCTTGACGATGACCTACTCTCACATGGAGAAGCTCCACACTACCATCGGCGATGCGTCGTTTCACTGCTGAGTTCGGGATGGGATCAGGTGGTTCCAACGCTCTATGGTCGTCAAGCAATTCGGTTGGGATCTCGTCCTCAGACGCAATCCCGAAATCTATGGCTTTCACTAATAGGCAAACCCCCGACACGCCTGGGCGTATCGGGGGTTTGGGATAGAAGCTTGACGATGACCTACTCTCACATGGAGAAGCTCCACACTACCATCGGCGATGCGTCGTTTCACTGCTGAGTTCGGGATGGGATCAGGTGGTTCCAACGCTCTATGGTCGTCAAGCAATTCGGTTGGGGGATCGTCTGGGACGCGCCCCCGAATCAGGTATGTGACAGTCTGTTTTTGCGGTTCAGGCCAATTTTCGGTCTGTCGACTTCAACCAGTCGCACCCACAATCACCAGATTGTTTGGGTGTTATATGGTCAAGCCTCACGGGCAATTAGTATTGGTTAGCTCAACGCCTCACAGCGCTTACACACCCAACCTATCAACGTCGTAGTCTTCGACGGCCCTTTAGGGGATTCAAGATCCCAGTGAGATCTCATCTTGAGGCGAGTTTCCCGCTTAGATGCTTTCAGCGGTTATCTCTTCCGAACATAGCTACCCGGCAATGCCACTGGCGTGACAACCGGAACACCAGAGGTTCGTCCACTCCGGTCCTCTCGTACTAGGAGCAGCCCCTCTCAAATCTCAAACGTCCACGGCAGATAGGGACCGAACTGTCTCACGACGTTCTAAACCCAGCTCGCGTACCACTTTAAATGGCGAACAGCCATACCCTTGGGACCGGCTTCAGCCCCAGGATGTGATGAGCCGACATCGAGGTGCCAAACACCGCCGTCGATATGAACTCTTGGGCGGTATCAGCCTGTTATCCCCGGAGTACCTTTTATCCGTTGAGCGATGGCCCTTCCATACAGAACCACCGGATCACTAAGACCTACTTTCGTACCTGCTCGACGTGTCTGTCTCGCAGTCAAGCGCGCTTTTGCCTTTATACTCTGCGACCGATTTCCGACCGGTCTGAGCGCACCTTCGTACTCCTCCGTTACTCTTTAGGAGGAGACCGCCCCAGTCAAACTGCCCACCATACACTGTCCTCGATCCGGATGACGGACCAGAGTTAGAACCTCAAGCATGCCAGGGTGGTATTTCAAGGATGGCTCCACGAGAACTGGCGTCCTCGCTTCAAAGCCTCCCACCTATCCTACACAAGCAGGCTCAAAGTCCAGTGCAAAGCTACAGTAAAGGTTCACGGGGTCTTTCCGTCTAGCCGCGGATACACTGCATCTTCACAGCGATTTCAATTTCACTGAGTCTCGGGTGGAGACAGCGCCGCCATCGTTACGCCATTCGTGCAGGTCGGAACTTACCCGACAAGGAATTTCGCTACCTTAGGACCGTTATAGTTACGGCCGCCGTTTACCGGGGCTTCGATCAAGAGCTTCGCTTGCGCTAACCCCATCAATTAACCTTCCGGCACCGGGCAGGCGTCACACCCTATACGTCCACTTTCGTGTTTGCAGAGTGCTGTGTTTTTAATAAACAGTCGCAGCGGCCTGGTATCTTCGACCGGCATGGGCTTACCGAGTAAATCGTTCACCCTCACCGGCGCACCTTCTCCCGAAGTTACGGTGCCATTTTGCCTAGTTCCTTCACCCGAGTTCTCTCAAGCGCCTTGGTATTCTCTACCCAACCACCTGTGTCGGTTTGGGGTACGGTTCCTAGTTACCTGAAGCTTAGAAGCTTTTCCTGGAAGCATGGCATCAACCACTTCGTGTTCCAAAGGAACACTCGTCATCAGCTCTCGGCCTTGAACACCCGGATTTGCCTAAGTGTTCGGCCTACCACCTTAAACTTGGACAACCAACGCCAAGCTGGCCTAGCCTTCTCCGTCCCTCCATCGCAGTAACTAGAAGTGCGGGAATATTAACCCGCTTCCCATCGACTACGCATTTCTGCCTCGCCTTAGGGGCCGACTCACCCTGCGTCGATTAACGTTGCGCAGGAACCCTTGGTCTTTCGGCGTGCGAGTTTTTCACTCGCATTGTCGTTACTCATGTCAGCATTCGCACTTCTGATACCTCCAGCAAGCTTCTCAACTCACCTTCACAGGCTTACAGAACGCTCCTCTACCGCTCGTCTTACGACGAACCCGTAGCTTCGGTGTCTAGTTTGAGCCCCGTTACATCTTCCGCGCAGGCCGACTCGACTAGTGAGCTATTACGCTTTCTTTAAAGGATGGCTGCTTCTAAGCCAACCTCCTAGCTGTCTAAGCCTTCCCACATCGTTTCCCACTTAACTAGAACTTTGGGACCTTAGCTGACGGTCTGGGTTGTTTCCCTTTTCACGACGGACGTTAGCACCCGCCGTGTGTCTCCCACGCTGACACTTCCAGGTATTCGGAGTTTGCATCGGTTTGGTAAGTCGGGATGACCCCCTAGCCGAAACAGTGCTCTACCCCCTGGAGTGATACGTGAGGCGCTACCTAAATAGCTTTCGAGGAGAACCAGCTATCTCCGAGCTTGATTAGCCTTTCACTCCGATCCACAGGTCATCCGCTAACTTTTCAACGGTAGTCGGTTCGGTCCTCCAGTCAGTGTTACCTAACCTTCAACCTGCCCATGGATAGATCGCCCGGTTTCGGGTCTATACCCAGCGACTAAACGCCCTATTAAGACTCGCTTTCGCTACGCCTCCCCTATACGGTTAAGCTCGCCACTGAATATAAGTCGCTGACCCATTATACAAAAGGTACGCAGTCACCTAACAAAGTAGGCTCCCACTGCTTGTACGCATACGGTTTCAGGTTCTATTTCACTCCCCTCTCCGGGGTTCTTTTCGCCTTTCCCTCACGGTACTGGTTCACTATCGGTCAGTCAGTAGTATTTAGCCTTGGAGGATGGTCCCCCCATATTCAGACAAAGTTTCACGTGCTCCGTCCTACTCGATTTCACTTCCTGGACCCTTTCGCGTACGGGGCTATCACCCACTATGGCCGCACTTTCCAGAGCGTTCCGCTAAAATCCAAGAAGCTTAAGGGCTAGTCCCCGTTCGCTCGCCACTACTAAGGGAATCTCGGTTGATTTCTGTTCCTCAGGGTACTTAGATGTTTCAGTTCCCCTGGTTCGCCTCTTGCACCTATGGATTCAGTACAAGATACCTAGGTTATCCTAGGTGGGTTCCCCCATTCAGAGATCTCCGGATCAAAGTCTGTTTGCCGACTCCCCGAAGCTTATCGCAGGCTACCACGTCTTTCATCGCCTCTGACTGCCAAGGCATCCACCGTATGCGCTTCTTCACTTGACCATATAACCCCAAGCAATCTGCTCGCGATCATAGGGGTGAAGACGACATTCGCCGAAAATTCGCGCTTGAACTCGCAAATTTTGCCTTGAATTACTGAGTGCAGTGAAACACTCAATAAGTCACTTCTATCACATACCCGAATTTTTAAAGAACGATTCTGAAGCAAAGTTCAGAATTCAATATCCAACTACGGATACTCAATTCTGCACTCTTGGTCAGCTTGGAGATGGTGGAGCCAAGGAGGATCGAACTCCTGACCTCCTGCGTGCAAAGCAGGCGCTCTCCCAGCTGAGCTATGGCCCCAATGTCAACCGGTCATACGACCCCGCGACAATTGGTGGGTCTGGGCAGATTCGAACTGCCGACCTCACCCTTATCAGGGGTGCGCTCTAACCAACTGAGCTACAGACCCAATCGCCTTCGCAATTGAATCAAGCAATTCGTGTGGGAACTTATGAAGAAGCTGATGTCTTCGATTAAGGAGGTGATCCAGCCGCAGGTTCCCCTACGGCTACCTTGTTACGACTTCACCCCAGTCATGAATCACTCCGTGGTAACCGTCCCCCTTGCGGTTAGACTAGCTACTTCTGGAGCAACCCACTCCCATGGTGTGACGGGCGGTGTGTACAAGGCCCGGGAACGTATTCACCGTGACATTCTGATTCACGATTACTAGCGATTCCGACTTCACGCAGTCGAGTTGCAGACTGCGATCCGGACTACGATCGGTTTTATGGGATTAGCTCCACCTCGCGGCTTGGCAACCCTTTGTACCGACCATTGTAGCACGTGTGTAGCCCTGGCCGTAAGGGCCATGATGACTTGACGTCATCCCCACCTTCCTCCGGTTTGTCACCGGCAGTCTCCTTAGAGTGCCCACCCGAGGTGCTGGTAACTAAGGACAAGGGTTGCGCTCGTTACGGGACTTAACCCAACATCTCACGACACGAGCTGACGACAGCCATGCAGCACCTGTGTCTGAGTTCCCGAAGGCACCAATCCATCTCTGGAAAGTTCTCAGCATGTCAAGGCCAGGTAAGGTTCTTCGCGTTGCTTCGAATTAAACCACATGCTCCACCGCTTGTGCGGGCCCCCGTCAATTCATTTGAGTTTTAACCTTGCGGCCGTACTCCCCAGGCGGTCGACTTATCGCGTTAGCTGCGCCACTAAGATCTCAAGGATCCCAACGGCTAGTCGACATCGTTTACGGCGTGGACTACCAGGGTATCTAATCCTGTTTGCTCCCCACGCTTTCGCACCTCAGTGTCAGTATCAGTCCAGGTGGTCGCCTTCGCCACTGGTGTTCCTTCCTATATCTACGCATTTCACCGCTACACAGGAAATTCCACCACCCTCTACCGTACTCTAGCTCAGTAGTTTTGGAGGCAGTTCCCAGGTTGAGCCCGGGGATTTCACCTCCAACTTGCTGAACCACCTACGCGCGCTTTACGCCCAGTAATTCCGATTAACGCTTGCACCCTTCGTATTACCGCGGCTGCTGGCACGAAGTTAGCCGGTGCTTATTCTGTTGGTAACGTCAAAACAACCAGGTATTAACTGACTGCCCTTCCTCCCAACTTAAAGTGCTTTACAATCCGAAGACCTTCTTCACACACGCGGCATGGCTGGATCAGGCTTTCGCCCATTGTCCAATATTCCCCACTGCTGCCTCCCGTAGGAGTCTGGACCGTGTCTCAGTTCCAGTGTGACTGATCATCCTCTCAGACCAGTTACGGATCGTCGCCTTGGTGAGCCTTTACCCCACCAACTAGCTAATCCGACCTAGGCTCATCTGATAGCGTGAGGTCCGAAGATCCCCCACTTTCTCCCGTAGGACGTATGCGGTATTAGCGTCCGTTTCCGAACGTTATCCCCCACTACCAGGCAGATTCCTAGGCATTACTCACCCGTCCGCCGCTCGCCGGCATCCCGAAGGACCCGCTGCCGCTCGACTTGCATGTGTTAGGCCTGCCGCCAGCGTTCAATCTGAGCCATGATCAAACTCTTCAGTTCAATACTGCTTGGGTTTTGAGAAAACCCTAAACTTGGCTCAGCAATCGCAAATAAACTCTCGAATTCACGAGTGTTACTTGTGATGCTGATAATCAGTCGACTATCAGTCTTACCTCACAAGCACCCACACGAATTGCTTGATTCAGTTGTTAAAGAGCGTTTCGATCAAGTCTTTCGTCTCAACCGAGGCCGCGCATTCTACGCTAGCCTTTCTTGCTGTCAAGCTGTTTTTCGAAATTTTCGTTTCTACTCAACCGCTTGCGCTTCCGATCCGATTCACTCTTCTCGTCAGCGGGAGGCGCATTCTACAGCGTTCAAACTTGCTGTCAACACCTCCGATTCAGCTTCCCTCGCCAGCGGCGAACTGTTCGAAGCGAACTCCTCCAGCACCTTCTCCAAACACTTAACTCATTGATCTACAAGGAGTTTTGCTTGACGACTGCGCCGGAAGTGGGGCGCATTATAGGGATGCAGAATCTGCCGTCAACAGTTAATTGAAAACTTTCTGTCATGCCGTTCGAACACCGTCGCGCCCTCTCTCCCCTCTTCTATATAGAAGGGAGTCGCCCAGGCTCAGTAAGGCATGCTGGCGCCTCCCAGACCGAAGTCAGCCTCGCCGGGTAGGCCACTTCCAACAAACAGCTCCAACGAACACGAGCGGCAGAAACAGAAGGAAGAGGTTTTTGGAAAACACCTGCGCCACCAGGAACACCACCAGGGAAACAATCAGCCCCAGCAGCACCCAGACGTTCGGGCCATGCGTCATGCCTACACCCCCCCCAATCGCATCGGGTTACTACCTGTGCTCGCGCACACGGCCGATACAGAAGCGCCGCCCGAAGGCGGCGCATGTCGGGCGAAACCTGGCAGGGCTAGCGCTGTAGCCATGCTTCGGCTTCAGCGGTCTGTTGTGAACCGAATGCCTTGATCGTCAGCCCCGGAATCAGCGCTCCCTCGACCTCGCTCACCTTTCTCACCCATTCCTTGTCGGCCACGACCGCCATTCGATCGAAACGCCTCACCACCTTGAACAACTGCGGAATCTGGGAAACCTCAACCGCCATTGCTCCCAGGGTAGGCATCTTGAATTCACCGACCCGATACAGCATCCGGCCATGAGCGATGCCCTCGGACTGCTGCGCCAACTGCTCTATCCCGGTTCGCATTTCACTGCTGTCCAGCTTGCCGGCAAAGTTGACGTCGACACGGTTTTCGCCAATTCGCATTACCTGGAACATAGCAACACCTCCATATAAGGGAGTGTGTCTTTCACGATACGCCGCCTGCGGGAAACGACAAGGTGATCGCAAGCGGCAAGAAGAATCGCCCCCGTCACACCGCCCTGGGCCAGAGCACCGGGAACAACGGGTGATTCAGCGGCGCTCCATCAGCGAGCTGGTCGACCAGCCCAGGAAACTCTGGCGAGGTTTTCCAGGCTCGCGGTGCGTGGCGCATGTCATCGCCGAGGAAGCGCAGGGAGAACGCCCGCCGACGCCGTTGCCCACTCACTCCGCCAGAGGCGTGCAGGGTCAACATATGAAAGAACACCGCATCTCCCGGATCCAGTTCCCAGCCAAGGATGTTCCACCTCCCCCGATCCGCGTCTATATCGGGCAAGTCCGCCAGACTGCCCTCCGGGAACCATTTGGCCTGGTTATCCAGAAAACTCCGCGGCATGAGCCACGGCCCCAGATGCGAACCGGCGACAAACTCCAACGTCGACTCCCGCGCCACCGGATCCACCGGCATCCACATACTGCAGTTCTGCTTGCCGTCGACGTTGTAGTAGGGCTGGTCCTGGTGCCAGGGCGTGCGTTGACGGGTATTCGGCTCCTTCACCAATAAGTGATCGTGGTACAGACGCACTCCGCCACCTCCCATCAACTGGGCCGCTACCGAGCCCACCCGGCTCTCGAAGATGAAGCGGCGGTATTCCTCTATATCCCGCCAGTTGCAGAAGTCCTCGAAGAACCAGCCCGGGTCGTCCGGGCTGCTGGCCACCTTGGCCCGCTCGCTGGGGGTCGCGAGGTTGCGCTCGATGCCCCGCTCCAGCAGTGCCACCTCATCGGCCGTGAACAACTGTCGAACGCACACCGCGCCATCGCGCTGGAAATCCTCGATGAGCGCATGCGGGAGTTCGAATTCAAAGCTGTGCTGCGTCATGCAACCACTCCTCTCTTCCTGGAAGTAACCACAGTTCTGGAACATCGCGCCGCCAGGACTGCTCACGGCAGCTCAAGCTCGGGCTGCGCGGCCTGGTTCGGCCTCACCCAGGCCCAGTAGGCCAGGGTGAGGACAACGAGCCAGGCTGCGCCGATGTAAAGCGCGGTGCGGGTGTCGGGGAACGCCGCCAGCACCACGAAGATAAACAGCATGAAGGCGATGGCCAGATACTGCCCGTATGGCCAGAACGGAACCGGAAAGCAAAGGGAACCAACCTCCTCGCTGCTCATGCTGCGGCGCATGTAAAGCTGCGAGAGCAGGATCATCAGCCACACCCACACCACCGAGAAGGTCACCAGCGAGGCGAACATCAGGAACAGCTCGTTCGGCAGCAGGTAATTGAGCAGCACGCCAAGCAGCAGCGTCAGCGCCATCACCAGCACGGTCATCCAGGGCACACCATGCTCAGACAGGCGAGCAAAGACACGCGGAGCCTGTCCATTCCCGGCCATGCCGAAGAGCATGCGCCCGGTGCTGAAGATGTCGCTGTTGATGGCGGAAATCGCCGCCGAGATCACGACCAGGTTGAGGATGCTGGCGGCCGACTCGATGCCCAGGCCGCTGAATATCTGCACGAAGGGGCTGCCCTGGCTGCCGATTCGCGGCCAGGGGTAGATGGCCATCAGCACCAGCAGCGTCAGCACGTAGAACAGCAGGATGCGCAGCGGCACCGAGTTGATGGCCTTGGGAATCATCCGCTGTGGGTCCTTCGCTTCGCCAGCGGTGAAACCGATTACCTCGATACCGCCGAAGGCAAACATCACGATGGTGAAGGAAGCGATCATCCCCTCCACTCCATTGGGGAAGAAGCCACCATGGGCCCAGAGGTTGCTGAGCGAGGCGTCGCCGCCACTACCGTCACCCAGCTGAATACCGAACAGCAGCACGCCCGCTCCGGCGACTATCATCGCCACGATCGCCAGCACCTTGAGCAACGACAACCAGAACTCCAGCTCGCCGAAGATCCGCACGCTGCAGAGGTTCAAGGCCGAAATGAACAACACGATACCCAGCACCCAGATCCAGCGCGGCGCATCGGGAAACCACAGGCCCATGTAGACGCCGAACGCCGTCACGTCGGCCAGGCACACCATCATCATCGAGAAGGCGTAGGTCCAACCGGTGAGAAAGCCCAGATAGCGCCCCAGGTAACGACTCGCATAGTGACCGAAGGAACCGGCCACCGGCGTGCGCACTGCCATCTCCCCCAGGGCACGCATCACCAGGTAGATCGCCGCGCCCCCGATCAGGTACGCCAGCAGCACCGAAGGGCCCGCGCGCTGGATGGCCGCCGCCGAACCGTAGAAGAGCCCCGTGCCGATGGCGGACCCCAATGCCATGAAGCGGATATGTCGTGCGTTCAAGCCGCGGCGCATTGCAGAGCGTTCCATTGCATCCCTCTTTATTGTTTTTATCGATAGGCGCTCGGCTCAGAAGGCTTCGGATACCGGCCCCTGACCAAGTCGAGGCCACGCTAGCAACGGCCTTGCGGGCCGACCATATGCCACCGGCTCCCAGTGCTGTAGGAGAATTCGCAGTGGGTGAAGCGATATGCACCCAACGATCGGGATTCCGTAGCCCGGATGAAATCCGGGAAAGCCCGCTTTCGCCTCCCGGATTGCATCCGGGCTACATGGCTGCTTCAGGCCGGCGTAGTCGGTCTTCCCTTGCTCGATCAACAGGCACCTCGACCAGCGGCGTCGCCGAGGCAACGTCCGCCCCGCTCCCGCTGCATCGACAGTAGCGTTCCGCGCCCTACTTCAAGTACCACCCCCACGGCTCATCACTGCAGTACTGGGTCACCTGCTTCACCTCCAGGTAATTCTCCAGTCCCCAACGCCCCAGCTCCCTGCCGATGCCGCTCTGCTTCATGCCGCCCCAGGGCGCCTGGGTGAAGGTGGGTTGCGAGCAATTGACCCAGACGATGCCGGCATGCAGCCCGTTGGCGACGCGGGCAGCGCGCTCCAGATCGGTGGACATCACGGCAGCCGCGAGGCCATAGCGGCTGTCATTGGCCAGTGCCAGGGCCTCTTCTTCTGTCTTGAAGCGCTTTACGCAGAGCACTGGGCCGAATATCTCGTCGCGCCAGAGCGGGCTCCTGATGTCGGGCTCATCGAAGATGGTTGGCTCCACGAAGTAGCCGACTGGCAGATGGGCCGGGCGTACTCCACCGGTCAGCAGCTCCGCGGTCTGCTTGCCTTGGGCGATCACACCCATGACTTTCTGGTAGTGCCCGGCGCTGACCAGCGGGCCCAGTTGCACGCCCTCCTCCATCCCCGGGCCGATCCTGATGTCGCGGGCCGCTGCCACCAGGCGCTCCAGCAGACGCGGCGCGATGCCCTCCTGCACCAGCAAGCGCGAGGTGGCGCTGCACACCTGCCCCTGGTTCCAGAAGATGCCGAACATGATCCACTCCACCGCGGCCTCGATATCCGCGTCGTCGAAGACGATGAAGGCTGACTTGCCGCCCAGCTCCAGGCTGATGTTCTTGATGTCGACGGCGGCGGCCATCATGATCCGCGACCCGGTCGGCACGCTGCCGGTGAAGGCCAGCTTGTCGACGCCCGGGTGCAGCGCCAAGGCCTGGCCGGCCTCGCTCCCGAAGCCCGGCACGATACTGAGCACTCCCCGTGGCAGGCCAGCCCGCTCCGCCGCCAAACCCAGCTCAAGCGCACGCAGTGGCGTGAGCTCGGATGGCTTGAGTACGCAGGTCGCACCAGCCGCCAGCGCGGGCGCGACCTTCCACGCCGCCATCAGCAGCGGGTAGTTCCAGGGGATGATCTGCCCCGCTACCCCAACCGGCTCATGGCGGATGTGACAGCTGAAGCGCGCATCCCCCACCTCCAGCGTCTGGTCCTAGCGCTCGTCCAGTTCCCGCGCCAGTTCGGCGTAGTAGCGGAAGCAACCGATGGCATTGGCAACATCCCATTCGACTTCGGGCAAAGGCTTGCCGTTGTCCCTGACCTCCAGCGTCGCCAATGCATTACGGTGCTCTTCCAGCTCATCGGCCAGCGCCTCCAGAAAGCCGGCTCTCTCGTTCCCGCTCGTCTTCCCCCAACCTTGCTCGAAGGCCCTGCCGCGTGCCATTACATGCACTATCTCTCATAAACACGCTGATTGAGAGGAATTGGCAACACAATACTTCTACAAGCCCCGTTGACTTGTACAATTTTCGCGTTAGTCTCCTGGAAAAGTTGTACAACAGTTCATTTTGTACAAGTATTCGGAGCGCCAGGATGCCTGACTTCTTGCAATGCTTCGCGCAGTCGTTCTCCACGTTGAATGCCAGCAGCCTGGGCGCTCTCGACGAGTTGTACGCCCCGGATGTGCAGTTCCGCGATCCGCTGCACAACCTGAATGGCCTTCCCGCGCTTCGATGCTACTTCGGGCAGATGTACAACAGCGTCGAGGACCTGCATTACGAATTCCACGGATTCGATGAAGTCGGGCCCGGTCGAGGCTACCTTCGCTGGACCCTGCGCTTTCGTCACCCACGTCTGGCCAGAGGTGAAATCATCCGCCTGGAAGGCTGCAGCTACCTGCTATGGAGGGAGCGGGTTTACCTGCACCAGGACTACTTCGATGCCGGGGCTCTGCTCTACGAACACCTGCCATTGCTGGGCCGGCTGATCGCCTGGCTCAAACAGAGGCTTGCATGAGTCGCGTCTGGCTGACGGGCGGCAGCAGCGGCATCGGCGCGGCACTGGCGGAAATCCTGCTGGAGGAAGGCCACCGACTGGCCCTGAGTGCCCGCCAGATTGGGCCCCTGAAGGGGCTGGCGACGCGCTTTCCCAACCAGGTCCTGCTCGTCACTGGCGATATCAACGAGCGGCAGCAGGTGATGGAGATCGGCCGTCGCATCGAGGACGCCTGGGGCGGCCTCGACCTGGTGATCATGAATGCCGGCACCTGCGAGTATCTTGAGCCCGGGCGCTTCGATGCAGACCTGCTCGAGCGCGTGGTTCGCACCAACCTGTTCGGAACCAGTCACTGCATTCAGGCGGCACTGCCTCTGCTTCGCCGCGGAAATCGCCCGCATCTCGCGGTCGTCTGCAGCGCGGTAACCTGGTTGGCGCTTCCGCGCGCTGGTGCCTATGGCGCCTCCAAGGCGGCGCTGCGCTATCTGGTCGAGTCCCTGCGCATCGATCTCGCTGCAGAAGGCGTCGACGTGACCCTGGTCAGCCCCGGCTTCGTCGACACTCCGCTCACGCGCCGCAACGACTTTCCCATGCCCATGTGCTGGTCAGCGCAGCGTGCCGCCAGGCGCATCGCCGATCGCCTGCGCAGACGTCCCCTGGAGATCACCTTTCCCCTCCCCTTCATTCTTGCCATCCGCCTGCTCGGCGGCCTTCCGGCGCGCTGGCGCCTGGCCCTGGGGCGGCGTCTGGCACGTCCACCACGAATGGATTGAAACGTGCGTATCGCAATCATCGGCAGCGGCATATCCGGACTTACCTGCGCGTACCTGCTGGCGCGCCGCAATCACGTGACCGTGTTCGAGGCCAGCGACTGGGTCGGTGGCCACACCCATACGGTGGATGTCCAATACCAGGGCCGCAGCTACGCGGTGGACACCGGTTTCATCGTGTTCAACGACTGGACATACCCGAACTTCATCCGCCTGCTGGAGCAACTTGGCGTGGCCTCGCGGCCTACCGAAATGAGTTTCTCGGTACATGACCCGGCCGGCGGCATCGAGTACAACGGCCGCGATCTGGCCGGGCTCTTCGTGCAACGCAGCAACCTGCTATCGCCGGGCTTCTGGAAGATGCTGCATGACATCCTGCGCTTCAATCGCGAGGCTCCTGGCAGCGTGCACGACGAGCGTGTCACTCCTCAGACCCCGCTTGGCGAGTACCTGCGAACACGCGGCTACGGACAGCGTTTCATCGAGCACTACATCATTCCCATGGGCTCGGCCATCTGGTCGATGTCGCTGGCACAGATGCTGGAATTCCCGCTGCAGTTCTTTGTGCGCTTCTTCCATAACCACGGATTGCTTTCGATCAGCGATCGCCCTCAATGGCGGGTGATCGAGGGCGGTTCGCGCAGCTACATCGAGCCGCTGTGCGCTGGTTTCCACACGGGCCTGCGAGTGGGTTGCCCGGTGCAGCGAGTCTGCCGGGACGCCGAGGGTGTGCGGTTGCTCAGCGCAACGGGATGGGAGCGCTTCGACAAGGTGGTGTTCGCCTGCCACAGCGATCAAGCCCTGTCGCTGCTGGAGACCCCAAGCCAGCTTGAGCGCAAGGTGCTGGGTGCCCTGACGTACGCCAGCAACGAGGTGCTGCTGCACACCGACGAGCGTCTGTTGCCTCGGCGGCGAAAAGCCTGGGCCAGCTGGAACTATCGACTTGGTGGCGCACCTGATTCGCCGGCGACGCTGACCTACAACATGAATATCCTGCAAGGCCTGGACGCGCCGGTGACGTACTGCGTGAGCCTCAACCAGGGCACTGCGGTCGACCCATCACGGGTGCTGGCTCGTTTCGAGTACGCGCACCCCCAGTACACCCGGGCCGCGATCGCCGCTCAAGCCTGGCAGCAAAGCCTGCAAGGTCAGCAGCACAGCTATTTCTGCGGCGCTTACTGGGGCAATGGCTTCCACGAAGATGGCGTGGTCAGCGCTCTGAAGGTCGCAGCTCATTTCGGTGAAGAGCTATGAACAGCGGCCTCTATGGCGGCTGGGTCAGCCATCGGCGCCTTGCGCCCTACCCGCACGGTTTCCGCTACCCGATAGGCATGCTCTACCTGGACCTTGCAGAGCAACAGCAGGTATTGAGCATCTCTCGCCTTCTGCGCCCACGGCGCCTGGCCCCTCTTTGCTGGCGCGAGAGCGACTACCTGCCGGCGTGGACCCGCACTGGCGTTCCACTGGCCGAGGCCGTGCGGGCATTGCTGCGCGACGCATTGGGCGAGGCCCCCCGGGGCGCCATCCACCTGCTGACGCAACCGCGTAGCTGGGGCCTGTCGTTCAATCCGGTGAGCTTCTACTTCTGCCACGACGATATCGGCCGCCTGGCAGTGATCGTCTGCGAGGTACGCAATACGCCCTGGCGCGAACGCCACCACTACGTACTGCCAGTTAAACCCGGAGAGGCGCACGAGTTCAGGATTGCCAAGGCTTTCCACGTATCGCCCTTCCTGCCGCTGGAGATGGATTACCGCATGCGCTTCCTGGCCACGGGGCCGCAGCTTCACGTGCACATGGAGAACTGGCGAGATGGGGAAAAACTGTTCGAGGCCCGCCTCAGCTTGCAGCGCCAGACACTCGACGCCGCCGGGCTACGCCGCCACGTCCTGGCCTTCCCCTGGATGTCCCTGCGCACCCTGACCTCTATCTACTGGCAGGCTCTACGGCTGCTGCTAAAAGGCACCCCCTTGCACGATCACCAGGCCAGCGAGCGCCACCTGAGCGTTGGCCAAACCGCTACCGAGGACTCAACGCATGTCCGATCCGATTCTGAGCGCTAGCAAAGCCGGCAACCTGGGCCCGCTCGCGGGAGGTCTGTTCAAGCAGGCCGTCCTGGCCCACCTGCGTCGCCTTCGACATGGCCACCTGCTTGTACAGCATTGCGGTGGGCAGTTGGACTTCGGCGATCCCGCCAGTTCGCTGAAAGCCCAGGTCGAGGTCCTGGATGAGGCGGTCTGGGGCCAGGTTGCCAGCAATGGTTCGATCGGTGCTGGCGAGGCCTACATCCTGGGCTACTGGCGCAGCCCCGACCTGGCAGCTGTGACCCGGTTGTTCGTTGCCAATCTCGACGTGCTCGACGCCATGGAAGGCGGCCTGGCGCGACTGGGCCGCCCGGTGCTGCGCCTGATGCACTGGTTCAATCGCAACAGCCGAAGGGGCTCGCGTCGTAACATCATGGCGCACTATGACCTGGGTAACTCACTGTTCGAACGCTTGCTCGACCCCAGCATGATGTACTCCGCCGCCATGTTCGATCACTCCGAACAGAGCCTGGAAGCAGCCCAGTTGAACAAGCTCGATCGCATTTGCCGAAAGCTCGACCTGCGCCCCGGCGACGACTTGCTGGAGATCGGGACCGGCTGGGGCAGCCTGGCGCTGTATGCGGCCACCCACCATGGCTGCCGGGTGACTACCACCACCTTATCGGAGGAGCAGTACGCGCACACGATGCAGCGCGTCGAGGCCCTGGGCCTGCAGCAGCGTGTCCGCGTGTTGCGCAAGGACTACCGGGATCTCGACGGCCGCTATGACAAGCTGGTCTCCATCGAGATGATCGAAGCGGTTGGCCATCGCTACCTGCCAGAGTACTTCCGTCGTTGCGCCGAGCTGCTCAAGGAAGACGGGCTAATGCTGCTGCAAGCCATCACCATCCGCGATCAGCGCTACGAACTGGCCCGCCGTTCGGTGGACTTCATCCAGCGCTACATTTTCCCTGGCGGCGCCCTGCCCTCGCTGACCAGGATGCTGCAGACGGCCAGCGCCGAGACACAGCTAAACCTGTTGCACATGGAAGACTTCGGCCCGCACTACGCACGTACGCTGAGACTCTGGCACGACAACCTGCGGCAATCGCGCCACGCGCTGCTGGAGCTCGGCTACGACGAGGCCTTCCAGCGCCTCTGGGAGTTCTACCTCTGCTACTGCGAAGGCGGCTTCGAGGAGCGCGCCATTGGCGTTGCGCAGTTGCTCTGGGCTGGTCCGGCCTATCGAGGCGCCCCCCTGGCGGAGCGGCTGTAGACCAGGCCATGGGGCGGGCCTGGCTGCTGGGCAACGCGCTATGGCTGCAACTGGGCTGGTGGGGTTGCGTACTCGGCGCCCAATCAACCTGGTTGCTGCTCGCGGTCGCCACGGGGCTGATCGTGCACCTGGCCCTCTGTCCCCTCCCCCGGGCAGAGACCGGTGCATTGCTGCGGGTGGCGGTGGTTGGCTGTGCGATGGACAGCGCGCTTGGCGCGTCGGGTGTGTTCGACTTCGGCCATGCCCCCCTTCCGATCTGGCTTGCACTGCTCTGGCTGGTATTCGCCTGCGGCCTGCGCCATAGCCTCGCCTGGGCAGCGCGGCCAGCCTGGCGAGCCATGTTGCTCGGGGGAGTTGGCGGACCACTGGCCTACTGCGCAGGCGCGCCATTTGCCGAAGTGTCATTGCCGATGGGCGTCGCGGGCACGGCCCTGGTGCTGGCGCCGCTATGGGCGCTGTGGATGCCCCTGGCCTTCCGCCTGGCGGGTACGCGTTGAGCGACGGCAGCGCTCCGAGCAGTAGCGGACTTCATCCCAGCAGCGCTTCCAGCGTCGCCGCCAGAGGAATGGCCGCCCGCAGACCGGGCAAAGCTTGCTCGGCAAGTCGGTTTTCCTCACAGGGCCTCTCCCGCGTCCAGCCGCGCCAACAGCTCCTCTCCACGCAACCAGAGGGCCTGGCGGTGCGCCTCATCCATGTTCAGCAGGTTGCGGTAGACCAGGGCCAGACGCGGGTTATCCTCCAAGTGTTCGCGGTGGCGCATGAGGAAGTGCCAGTACAGCGCATTGAACGGGCAGGCTAGCGGCCCCGTGGCCTCCCCTACCCGGTAGCGGCATTGCGCGCAGTAGTTGGACATGCGCTGGATGTAACGACCGCTGGCGCAATAGGGTTTGGAGCCCAGGTAGCCTCCGTCGGCATGCATGACCATGCCCAGGGTGTTCGGCAGCTCTACCCAGTCGAAGGCATCCAGGTAGACCGCCAGGTACCACTCGCAGATGGCCTTGGGGGCGATGCCGGCGAGCAACGCGAAGTTACCGGTCACCATGAGCCTCTGTATGTGATGGGCGTAACCCAGTTCGAGGGTCTGGCCGATGGCCTCGGCCATGCAGCGCATATCGGTGGCGCCCGTCCAGTAGAACTCCGGCAATGGGCGTTGGTTGCCGAATGCATTGAGTTCGGCATATTCCGGCATACGCAGCCAGTAGATGCCACGCACGTACTCGCGCCAGCCGATCAGTTGGCGGATGAACCCCTCGGCGGCATTCAGCGGCACCTGCTTTCGGCGATACGCTGCCTCCACATCCGCACACAGTTGGCGCACATCGAGCAAGCCGATGTTCAGCGCAGCGCTGATCCTGGCATGGAACAGAAAAGGCTCCCCAGTGGCCATGGCGTCCTGGTAATCGCCGAAGGCGGCCAAGGAGAAGTCGAGGAAGTGTTGCCACAGGAGCCGCGCATCAGCATGAGTCACCGGGTAGTCGAAGGCTTCCAGGCGACCATAGTGGTCGCTGAATCTGCTCCGGACCAACGCCAGCACCTCCCGGGTAATGGCATCGATTTCGAAGCGAGGGGGGAATGGGCCACGCAGGCCACGCGGCAGCGCTTTGCGATTGTCCGCATCAAGATTCCAGGTCCCGCCTAGCGGGCTGCCGTCCGCTTCCAGCAGGAGTCCGGTGCGCTTGCGCATCCCGCGGTAGAAATGCTCCATCCGCAAATGATTGCGGTCCCCTGCCCAACGCGCGAACGCCTCCCGCGAGCACAGGAAGCGGCGGTCGGGGTGCCAGGTCAGCGACACGCCACAATCCTTGAGCGCCTGTTCCAGGCGCCACTCACCGCATTCGGTGATGTGTGCCTCCCTGGCCTCCAGAATCGCCATCCAGCGCTGCAGTTCGCCGGGCAGACTGCCGCTGTTGCCGGCGTCATCCAGGCGTACGTAGATCACCCGCCAGCCACGCTGGCGTAGCGCGTCGGCGAAGTGCCGCATGGCGCTGAAAATCAGCGCGATCTTCTGCGGGTGGTGAACCACGTAACGGGCCTCGGCTTCCACCTCGGCCATCAGCACCGCGTCCTGGCCGGGGTCCAGGGTGTCGAACAGGCTCAGGTCGAACGACAGCTGGTCACCCAGCACGAGACCGATCCGGCGAGCTGGCGCGGGCGCGCGGCCTGTTGCGGGATCAGGCTGCAACAGGCGGTCAGCGGTGCCCTCCAGCGCTTCCGGGTTCATGCGTACTCCATCCTTACCAGGGCAGACGCTCGCCGTCGTAGGCATAGAATCCGCCGCTCTCGGCGGGCCCAAGACGGTCGACAAGGCTCAGCAGATCCGCTGCCGCCTGATGCGCGGGGCGTGCCAGCGCCGCGCCTCGAAACGGCGCGGACAGGCCGGAAGCGACCGTACCCGGATGGAGGCTGAACAGGCAGGACTGCGGCCCGCTGCGAGCCAACTCGATGGCGGCAGTCTTCACCAGCATGTTCAATGCCGCCTTTGATGCGCGGTAAGCGTACCAGCCACCCAGGCGGTTGTCGCCGATGCTTCCCACCTTCGCCGAAAGCATGGCCATCTTTCCCCGGGCGTGCAGCAATGGCAGGAAATGCCGCAGCACCAGCGCAGGTCCCAGCGCATTGACCTGGAACACGGCCTGCAGGGCCTGCGCGTCGAGGGCGACCAGGGACTTTTCCGGTTGCAAGCCCGGACGGTGCAGCAGGCCCGCTGAATGCAAGATCAGTTGATAGGGCCCTTCCGCTGCAAGCGTGGCCGCAGCCTGGGCGATACTCGAGGGGTCTTCCAGATCAAGCGCGGGCGAACTTCCACGCCCCAGCTCCTGCACGACGGCGCAACGCGGGTCGTCGCGCAACAGCTCGCAGAAGGCGCTACCCAGCGCCCCACTCGCACCGATGACCAGGGAGCGGTATCCGTGATCCATCGAATAAAGGCTCAGTGTTTCTCTCATCCGCCCAGCCCTCCTGGCGGTTGGCGGGCGGACAAGGTCACGCCGCCCAGTTCCATGCGCAGTCGGTAGTGCCTTCGCCATGCATCGGGCAAGCGACTCATTCGGCGGCAACCTCCAGACCCAGCAGTTGGCGTCGCAGTTCGGGATTGCGCGTGCGCGGGTCCAGCCAGATGGCAAAAAAGGCCCGGGCGAAGTCCGGATCGACCACCTCCCGGCTCATTCGCCCATCCACATAGAAGCGACACCCTTGGCCCGGCAAGTACAGGCCCGTGATGCTCTGGCCGGGGAGCACATCGACAAAGGCTTCATGCATTTCGTGAGCCCAACGCGCCAAGCGATCCTGGCGGAGCCCTTCATCGCCTAGCCTGCGCATTTCCTCCAGGCTGACCTCTACCAGTTCGCCACGCTTGATCTCACGCCGGTAGGTCAGCTCCAGGGCGAAGGGGGTGTCCAGCGTTGGCCTGGCGCTTGGGCTCCAGAGCCTCGCTTCGTAGATTGAAAAGCCGAACCATTTGAAATGGCCAGCGCCGACAGCGCGTGCACCAGGCAGGTCTTCGCGCCAGTCCGCCAGCGCCGCTGTCGTGCTCAGCGAGAGCACCAAGGACAGGTAACTGACCTTGTGGGCCCCGCGCTTGAGCAACCAGCCAAGTGCCACCATGCGACTCCCCTGCTTGAAATGGCGACATGCCGAAATAGTTGTACAAAAATATTGCTTGTACAACTTATTTCGCTATTTAGCACGGCATGAAGACGGAATGTTTGCGGGCGCAGGTGAGGTCGCCATACAGGTCACCCGGCACGGTGATCAATAAATCGATCGACGAGCTCGACGACATGGCTTGGTGGGTGAATGCCGGCCACGCGCCTCAGCATGGCCATGGCTTGCTCATGGCGGCTCTCACGCCTTGTACTTGCACGCAAGGCTCGCCTCCACCTGTTTCATACCTCATCCACATGATCGATGGTGCCCAGGAACTGCTCGGGTGAGCCCAGCGCCGGAGCCATGATCCAGCGCTCAACACGGTCATTGCCAATTCGCAGCATGCCGGAGAGCGAATTCTTGTCCCGATCCATTTCAGGCTCAGGATCGTAGAAGTCAGGACTGACTCGCACCTGTTCGGCGCCATCCTGCATGCGTTCTATGCCGGCCAGGACAAAACTCTGCGCGGCGTCGCCAACTTCCTCTCGGACTCGGCCTGCACCTTCGAGCTGCCCACTGCACCGGAGATGACCACGTCCCATCTGGGCAACGCGCTCCATCCAATGGAAGCCTCGGCCGCACGGCAAGTACTGAACAAGAGCGAGAACAAGCGCTCGGGGATGCTGTACTCGGCCATGTCCTTCCTGGGCCTATACCGTCGGGGTCCCGTCGCAACTGGCGCATCGCCGACTTCGTATCGGCCGAGCATCCGGTATCGCTGTACCGAGTGTTGGCGCCTTCGGATATCAGCCGCACCAATCCGCTGACCGGAGGGCTCTGCTGGGACACAAGAACCGCAGTATCACCAGTCATTACTCGGCGGCAGAGCTGGGAAAACTGATCGATGAGGCCAATAAGATATCGACAACGGACTCCCGCGGGCCGGTACTGACGATACTGAGGAGGAAGGCAGGATGAAGAGTCCCGCAAAAGTCCCTGAAACAAAAAAGGCCGGTTCATTTCTGAACCGGCCTTTCTCTGAATATGGTCGGGACGGAGTGATTCGAACACTCTACCCCTTGCACCCCATGCGCTTAATTAGTGAATTTTCGTGAATCTTCATAGACGCCAGAAGATGGTACACACGCTAGTAATTACGGGGCTTACAGGCTAACTTACCATCCCATAGCGTCCTCGAGCGTCCACCACCAGCCGAGCGTTTCGGTGGCACAAAAGTGGCACAAAAATCAGGCGGGACGAATTTTACTAGGGGTAGAGAGTGGCCAAGCTGACGATCAAGCAACTGGAGGCTTTCACAGCTGAAGATCATGGAATGGTCTTCCGAGAGGATGGAGGGCTGGTTGCCGAGGTGCGAGCTGGCGTCCGCGGAGTCACGGTTCAGTTCAGCTATGAATTCAAACTGGATGGCTCCAGAACCCGAAAGCGGCTGGGCAGTTGGCCGAAGAAAAGCCTGGCAAAAATCCGAGCTGAGCGTGATGAAGCCCGGGCACTTGTCACGAAAGGCCTGCACCCTACCCTTGCCGCCAAAGCAGCACGGATCGAGGCACAAACGGCGATTGCCACCACGATCGCTGAAGCAGAGCGTGAAGCCGCGGAAAACAAAACAGTCGCTGACCTGTTTGACGAATGGATACGCGACGGCGTTTCCCGACAGGACGGCAATGCCGAGCTGATCCGCAGCTTCAAAAAGGACGTCCTGCCATTCATTGGAAAGAAGCCTCTACGCAACCTGACCGAAAAGGATCTGCTCGCAGTCCTGCGCTCAGTCAAATCTCGCGGACTGAACCGCACTGTCGTAATTCGCAGCAAGGACATTGGCCAAATGCTGCGCTGGGGAGAAAAGCGAAAGCCCTGGCGAAGCCTAATGGCTGACGGTAATCCTGCCGACCTGATCGACGTAAGCAAGCTGCTCGACCACGACTATGAAGAACAGCGCGACCGGCTGCTTTCGCCAGATGAGATTCGCGAGCTGCGCGATATCTTCGAGCGCCTGGAGCGCGATTATGAGGACTTACCTGCCGGCCAAAAGTACTCCGGCATTCGTCCGGTCAACCCGCGCGTTCAGTGCGCTGTGTGGATCTGCTTAAGCACGCTTTGCCGTATCGGTGAGCTACTCAAATCTGAATGGCGGCATGTGGATCTGGATAAAGGTACCTGGTTCATTCCAGCCGAAGCGACCAAAGGCCACAAGGGTAAGCGCCAGGACCACCATGTCTTTCTTTCAGCCTTTGCTCTGGAGCAGTTCAAGCAGCTTCACAAAGAAACCAGCGATACACCGTTCTGCTTCCCTAGCAAGGACGGCCAAAGCCACGTTGATACCAAAACGGTCAGCAAGCTCATCGGAGACCGGCAGTGCCGTTTCAAGAACCGTAGCAAACCTCTGGCCGGCCGGCATCATGACGACTCACTGGTACTGAGCAAGGGAGCCAAGGGGGAGTGGACGCCACATGATCTGCGTCGCACTGGCGCGACCATGATGCAGGAGCTGGGTGTGACACTGGAAATCATCGACCGCTGCCAAAACCACCTGCTGGGAGGCTCCAAGGTACGTCGGCATTACCTACATCACGACTATGCGAAGGAGAAAACCGAGGCCTGGCAGCTACTTGGAGAGAAGTTAGAAATACTCATGCTACCCACATGAAAGAATTAGTGGCAAAAACTGCTACTTGTCGCTTACATGATCGCCCACCTGGAAACCTATGAGCATCGTTCCTCGCCCTGAAGGGGCCTGGGCAGCTATATCGTGCGCTCTATAGCTGGCGCCATTTTGAACCTCGAACTGATCTGGTGGAGTGGGCACACTCAATAACCAGCCATTTGCAGCTTTCCGCCTCAACCATTCAAGGAGCCAGCCTTCCATTCAGACGCATAATGACACACTTACATTTAAGACCCAATTTTCACTCACAAAATTCAATAACATTTATCTATTCGCTGACATCTCAATCAACCATCGGACCAACGTTGCTCCTCCAGAGCAATTAGCTGTTTCATTTTCTGCATGATGGGTGCCGATGCAACTTTACGCCTGGCAGAAACTTTCTCCGGCGAAAATGCATTTGGAAATTGAGTTACATAATTAGAAAATGCCGCTTGAAACTCAAGCTCCCCGGCACGCGCACACAACATTCTACGCTGCGAGTCATCAAGCAGCATAACTCGAATGGGATTTATACGCAGCAACTCACGCCATTTAGCGTCCAATGAAACGAAATAAGGAATATAAAACGAGCCAAGATTACTCTGGGTAGCTAATCGCTCCATAAGCCGAAGGTGCATAATGTCCCAAGCCATTGATCTAACCTTGGTTAGAATATCCTTAGATGCCCCAGTAATTGGACCGAAGAAAGGAGCAACAACCTTGCTAGACATACCCCGCCAAATCAGACTTAGCTCGGTCATCGGCACGTAACCTAAGTCGGAGATACAAAAATCCAGAAGACCTGTCAAAATACGACTTGGTTCCTTTTTCTGAGACTCATGCCATAGGTTGGCAAACCGTAGCAGCAACGCCTGCACTCCAAGAGTACCAGCCTCATGTTGTATTATCGCGTCACTGGTATAGAGGCTGCTGATAAATTGCTCAGCATCGATGCGAAGATCCTCCTTCAGACGATCTTCATCAAGACTGAATTTTAATTGACCAGTATCACCAAACCCCTCCCAATCCATTTCATCTAGCATACGAAATGCAATGAGCGTGTTAACTGGCCGCTGATTTTCTGAATTGTCGCGAGACAATCTCACATTTTCATAAAGGAAAGGCAGCACATCAAATTGCACGCGAGGGTTACGCGCCTTTAGGCGCAGCACCTCCAGTACACGCTCGTGATTGATGCCGCTCGACGTCTCCCTGAATACCAATGCCCTCATACGCTCGGCGAAATTTGAGTCAAAACTCAGTGAGTAATCTATCTGAACATTAGATCGACCACCAGTTAGCATTGCCTGGACCCCTGTATGTCGAGAAACGAAGGATGCCCTCGGCCCCTCAAAAATCGAGGTCACATACTCACACGAGTCAATACCCAGCCCCATATCAAGATGAACACCCCCAGAATGCTCAGAGCATATAACCGCGCGCATATCAGCATACTCCACCGCACGATCACCCCCCATTTCTGACCATGCAGCCTGATCGTTATATACAATCGCCCGATACATAACATCAATTGCCGCATGCCGCACCATAACCCCCCCTTATTTCCAACAGAATAACAAGCGACACCAACACAAAATAGAAGCGCCCTATTATCAAACTAATGGACCATTCGCGAAACGCCCGGGAGCATGTATTTGCTGAAATAGCCAACCCAATACACGCTGATCAAGCAAGCCGACCAGAAATATGGAATTCCAGTTATTTTTACCCCGATGCACATCGTCGAGCATATCGAGCTCATCCTGAAGCACGTCCTGAAGCTCTTTAAGCGTTTGAGGGTTATGCTTTAGCGCCCTCACAATCAAACTCGGCTTTCGGCATAAATCGACCCATCTATCACGAATATACCCAACAATTGCCGTCCGCTTCACAATTGATCGATAATGGAAGTCGATCGCCGAATAATCTGGATGCGTATTATCTACACAAAGCCGTAGTTCCACTCTAGGCACTGCTCCAAGATCCTCGAAATGCGCCGCAATTAGTCGTTCGGCAAGGCAATCGTCAAAATAAGGATGCAAAATGCGCTCGCTTACATTTGGCCCTACCAGGAGCTCTTTTCGCTTACTGTTGCACTTACAAGCAGGCACTAGGTTTAGGGAAAAGACTGCGAATGCACCGTAACTATTTTGTGGAAGCAAGTGATCAAGAGTTCCACGGTGAAATGAGCCGCACATTGGACAAGTTAGATGCTCCGTTGCCTCACGCATCTCCGTGATGTGTTCTAAGTCGCTCGGTGGCGCCTTGTAGTGAGCCTTCAGATGAGCCTCCACCTCAGGTGATATATTCACCTTTGCGATAGCAAAGGCGTTACCACGCGCCCCCTCATACTGCACATAACCCTGCTGAATATTAGCAACAGCATTCTTTAGGCTTGGGTAACTTGCAACCCTCTGATTATTAGATAGATTTTGCAGCGCCACCCCGTCATTGAAAACTGGCCGAGGAATCTTATTCATTGGCCTTCCCCAGTCTCCATCGACTCCCTTAACGAACCCAACACCTCCAAAGAGAGCTCGTCCTTATACCGTGCATATAACTCTTCCCAAGTGTTAAATCTTGCACACAGGCGCTCCTCTACCCTCGTGGCTAGTTGTGAAGGCTCGTCCTCACCAAAAACAAAATATGAGATAGCTCCAACATCCGCCCCAAATGTCCGCAGCGCGGGCTGCTCGACTCTTACATAACCGTCCTGATCATTACGTAAAACCGTTACCTGCTCCTGAAACACCTCCCTAACAAAGTAAGCAGAGTGGGTTGCGATGATGGCAGCGGACCCTGTTTGGCGGAGCAAACTATCTAACAAGGAAACAAACTGGCTGATAAAGTTAGGATGTAAGTGAGTTTCTGGCTCGTCTAGCAGCAGCAAAGAACCATTTTCCACACTCAGACTTGCCTGCGCAGCGAATCGCAGAAAGGAAATCTCGCCACTACTCAGAGGATAGCCAGCGCCGCCAACCAGGCGAAGCGGCTCTTTTCGAGTGTCTACCGCAGCAAATTTTTCGAGAACCCTTTGCTCGCCCCCAATCCTCAGCTTCCCTAACGGTATAGGTTCGCTCTCCCTGACTGGCAGACAGATCTGCTCCCAGTTATCGATTGCGCTCAGTGCTTCCAGAAAGATATCCCACCGAGACGACTCCCCAATGTACTCCTCCGAGCGAGCAACTTGGAGCACCTGGTCAGCCACACCATCCCCTTTCCGCAAAGTCCTCATGCGGTTGAGCGAAAAACGGCGATACCAAACTCGAGGGCGCTTGCGCCTATCACTTGGGAAGACAGAGCCTGTCTCATTGGTTGGTGCGAAAGCGAGAATACGATTAACCAAAATACGCTCCCCCGACTCTCCATCCACAAGAGACTCATCTCCTTCCAACGCAGCACGAACTATACGTCCCAGAGTTTGACTCTTTCCGACACCATTCTTGCCAATTACCACCGCAATCCGCTTCGGTAGATCTGCCTCATGATCAAATCGGAATGTCAGATCATGCGCGCTCTGCCGACCTGGCAACTGGAATTTAATAGAAATTGAGTTCGACAACCGGTGAAACTCCTCAAACTCAAGCCCCCGCAGAATCGAACCAGCATTTTTATACGCAAAATAAGACTCCGAATTTCGAACGAACGATTTCAAGAAGACGTCAGCTTTGGCAACCAAGTCCAGCCAATTAGCGTTAGTTTTAAACTCATTCAGGGCAACGAGGTCCCGCATTGCCCTCAAAACTTCAACTGAGCGATTCGCGCCGAATTTTTGCACTATACTGCGGTACGCGTCCATGCTCGGCAACATAGTGTAAAACCGGTGTGATTCGGTTGCAGGTATCGTTAGACTGTCTACGCCCCGGAGTATCTTTTCCAGGGGAACCACACCATTCGGATCATCTGGCGAGGTAGTAATGAAACCAATGAAAGCTACTGTAGAATGCTCAGCCTCGTCCTCTGCCAAACGGATGCGGACATCAACCCTGGTGCGATAACCAAAATCATTCCAATTGTCCTCGCTAGGAACAATAAGTACCGTGTAGGCAGGAAGTTGCGTCCGTAATGACGCTCGAGCTCCAAACGTAACATTAAGCTTTTCTTTGTCCCACCCTACCTGCTTGCCACCACTAGAAACCATAGCCTTTCTGTTCCCTACTGATAATTATCAGCCCCATGCATGCCGCCTAACCCTGACGAATCCGAATAGTTCGACACAGTTTTTCGCTATCGCAATTAACTAATCGGAATTGACCTACCGCAATCGAGTATTTTTATCAGCAATATACTAAAATCAGTAAAAAGCAACTTCAAGAAACTTCGGCCAACCCCTGAGACTGGCTATTTGACGGCCTGTGCTGACCGCACTCTGTCGTTAAGAGTCAGCTCTAGCCGGGAGATACTGCGGATGCACTCTTAGTGTCTGGTCTTGATTACCGAGGTTTCAATAGATCGTCCAAGAACTCCGAAGCTGGGCTCACACTTGTAACCAGGAGCTCATCTCTTGCTCGTGTACAGGCAACGTACAAGAGATGACGCTCAGTGTCATAGACCTCTTGCAGGTCAGCATCATCACCTACTGTTTCGATCCGCTCCTGCAGCGGGATCACTTCGTCATCACAGGCCATGACAACCACTGCCCGGAACTCCAGGCCTTTTGCCAAATGCATAGTGCCAATAGATACGTAGCCGCTCTCTGTATCCACATGCTCGTCCAGTACCTTGAATGGCAAGCCCGCTGCCGCTACAGCCTGCGATGCTCGATCCACCTGGGCTTCTGAACGAACGAAAACCCCGAACTCATGGGGCACAAACCCAACCTGACTCCGCGCTCTTATCCAACTGGCAACGCTCTCGATCTCGTCGCGTGTTGTTTTCAGCACATGAACGGTTGGCTGCGGGCCATTGAAAACCGAAACAGTATCACTCCGATCTTCAGTGATTCCGTCCACATCGCTCACAATCGGCCCAAGCAAACGATCTGCCTGTAATCGAATTTGGTGCGAGGTGCGATAATTGATGCGCAGGGTTCGAGAGCGCCCCCGCACATCGACACCCAAGGATTTCCATGAGAAAGGCTGCTGGAAGATGCGTTGCCCCAAGTCGCCAGCAAAAAACAACGCATTCGGACGGCCGCCACCGATTGCGGCGAGAAACCGGAGATGTGCTACACCAATATCCTGCGCCTCATCAACGATGGCGTGATCGAAGATCACCTTGTCACTCTCAGCAACCCTCGCAGCCAAAGTCGTGAAGACCTCCGGCATCGTTACTAGATTGAGCGCCTTCAACTCGCCCTGCACGCGTTCAAAGATGCTCCACAGCACCTTGCGCTGAGCCTCTGGGAGACGGGTCTTACGGCCAAGACGTGCTACATCGCGATAATCTTCCCACCCCTTCAGCTGCCAGGAATCAACTACCTGTTCCCATTCGGTAAGCAAGAAGTGCAGGCTGAATTTATGGCCACCAACAACCTGGCTGGCCGCATCGATCAAAGTACGGATCTGCTCGCGACTCGCAACGGAAACAGCTCCGATACGGGACTTGTAAAGCCGCAGGCCTATCGCCTCAAGCGAGTAAACGTCGATGCGCTCAGCTAAACGGGGCTCATTGCTCAGCAACCATTTCAGTTTCGCGTGCAGCGCGTTCGCCAACGTGTCGGAGAAGGTTGTCAGTAATACGCGTGCTTCTGGATGGGCACGCACCAGCACCGCCGCACGGTGCAACGCCACTACAGTCTTACCTGTACCTGCAGAACCGGAAACTCGTGCAGGCCCGGAATAATCGCGTTCGACAAGTTGCCGCTGCTCTGGGTGCAGGAATACCGTCCACTTTTCCCAAGGGCATTCGAGCGCACGCTGCAGCTCCTCAACATCCGCCATAACTCGGAAGCGGCGCTGCGCGTCAGGGTGATCGAATGGGTTTTTCTGATCTGCAAGGAAGTCCGGAATTCGTGGCTTGCCGCCAGTCGCGAGTTCGAGCAATGCCTCAGCCGCCTCGGCAGGCAGGTGATCTGCCAAGGTCAGCAGGGAGTTTTCTGTGGCCTGCTTTACATCCGCCAGCCACTCGGGGGGGACACCGTAGCTCAGGAGCTCATCATCGGACAGGCCAGAAAACAAAAGCACTGCGTCCGGCTTTTGCTGCACATACACAGGAATCAGGATTTCCTGAACCGTCTCGCGGATTTCGACTAGTTGCGCAGCTCCCGTCTTGGGGTGAGTTTCAAGCTTTCTCCGCTCAGCCCAGGCGTATGCCTTATCGTGATGATCGACGTAGCACATCAGCAAGCTCGAATCACTGCGATGAACGATGATACGAATGTCACTACTGACGCGCACAGACCAGAAACTCTTGTCCTTCGCCTTGTCGAGCTTGTGGAAGCTCATCCCAGGGTTGGCGGGATTCAGCTGCAAATCGAAGGCCGTCGTTTTTACGGCCTTTTGCTCTTCACCCGTTAGGCGAGCCAGGCTATCGGTAAATGTGTCCGCAATCCGGAAATCCATACCCACTCCGCTTATCTCCTAAAGGCCAAACCGTGGCCATGGAATGCTCAGCTGACCCTGAATACCTTCATCACTTCATCACCCAGGTGATTGATCACCTTTACGGCTATACGGCCGGACTTCGGCTTGGGGAAAGGACGTGAGGTATCGCTGTTGAGCGAAGCCCAAGCTTCAGCGTCGATCTCAGCCTTGAGCGTTGTCTTCAGAGCGTTGTAGGGATCATTTGCTCCCAGGAAGTAGGCATGGCGGACGAAGAAACTCTCTTCGTTGTAATCAGTGTCGATGAACCAGCAAGCGATGCCGTCGGCACCGTCGCTGATGACTTCGCCAGTCTGCGGTTTGAACACATCCACACCGAGCACCTTCACTCGCATTTGGCCGTCGCCCTGGGGGAGAAGATCGATGTCCGGCTCGCCGAAGATCACGAAAAGGTTGCCCTTCCCAGTGTTCTTCAGGTCTTCGGCCATGTGCAGATCAGCGTTCATGCGAGCCTTGAGTACAGGCAACTTGCCGAGTTTTGCGAACTCAGTGGTGTGTGCCTCGAAGTTGAAAGCGCAGGCAATAAGCACATCGAAGCCCGCGTCTGCAGCTTCACGAGCAGCAGCCACAAGATCAGCACGCTGCACGGTGCCGAATTCGGGGCCAATAAAGATGGCTGCACGCTTATCTGACTCGCCTTCCAGATAACGCCCTTCGGCACATACCAAGTCACCCGGCCAAGGAGTGAGGGTGGTGAAGGTGATGCGGTCTTCCTTATGAGCCTGCTGCACACCAGCCGATTTTAGATTCGTCAGAATTAGCTGTGGGAAGGATTGCTTTGCCGCGTAGTCCGCCCCCTGCTCGGACACTTGTAGGTGATCGATAAGTTCGTCATTCTCATCCACACCCAGCGTCCGGTGTGGACTGAGACTTTCCACAGTGAAGGGGCCTGCCACGCGTACGGCCTTCTTGTTCTCATAAGGCTTATCGTAGAGGTACTCGAACTCGGCCTTGGCGGCAATGGAGGCATCAATTTCAGCCTGCCTAGCGATGCGCGCTTGCCACCATTCGGTGTGGATTTTTTTCACCTTATCCGACCAGTTCTTGTCCGCTTCGCGCGGAATATCCCATTCCTGCCAAGACTTATTCAAAGCACCATTCAAGTGGTCGCGCAGCGGCTCCAAGGTCTGCTGCCACTTATCCCAGATCACGTCGATCTCGGCATTATTGGCGATAAGTTTCAGCGTAATATGCGGCACGCGCTCGGTGACAAAACCATGGCGGATGTTGCCATGAGTGGGCTGAGAACTAGGTGCCACACGCATGACCTCAGCTTCCTTCAACTGGCCCTCACGCGAATCGGCAAGTAAATAGTAGGGATAGCGCGCGCCCATGATGCGGGCGCGCGCCAACGCCAGCGCGACGCGCGAGGTATCAATCGTGATCCATCGACGGCCCCATTGCTCGGCGACGGTAGCTGTGGTGCCAGAGCCGCAGGTAGGATCGAGAACGAGGTCCCCGGGGTCGGTGGACATAAGCAGACAACGCTGAATAACTTTCTGCGCTGTTTGGACAACATAGACTTTGTCTTCGGTGAAATTACCTGTCTGTGTGTCGGTCCAAACGTTTGAAATCGGTATAGCGTCGAAGTCCTCTAGATAACGAACGTACTGGATGCTGTTCTTCGCCTTCCATATGCGATCTGCTTTAGCTAGCCGGTTCAGGCCAGACTCGTCCGTCTTAAAGGTTCCCTTTCCAGCGGGATACGATCGACCTTGGTACTCAAAAAAACGCACATCCCCATCTCCCGCCGGCCGGGAGCTTGTAATGTTGTCCGCACGAAAAATGCGCTCGCCATCTAGAATTCCGTCGTCTCCGCCTGCATTTAAGCGGCGCCAATCACCATCTAGCTTACGAACAAGTCGATAGACTTGGTCAGTCGATGCGCCACTGGATTTCGGCAACAGCGGGGTGCGGAACTTCAGCGCTCCTGAGTCTTTCGCAAACCACAATAGGTAATTCGAAGCAGCCGCGAGAGCCGCATTTACGCGACCGGTTGTCGTCTGAAATGCGATCTGGCTTACAAAGTTAGTTTCACCAAACACTTCATCCATCAGAGCACGAACTCGGTGCACGTTTTCATCGCCAATCTGTACGAAGATTGATCCTGAATCCGTCAGCAGATCGCGCGCTACGGTGAGCCGGTCGCGCAGGTAGGTAAGGTAGGAATTAATGCCGTCACGCCACGTGTCGCGAAAGGCTTTGACCTGCTCGGGCTCCCTTGTGATGTGGTCTGTCTTGCCATCTTTCACATCGCGGCTTGTGGTGGACCACTGGAAGTTACTGTTGAATTTGATGCCGTAGGGAGGGTCGAAATAGATACATTGCACCTTTCCGCGCAGACCCTCGCGCTCGGCAAGGCTGGCCATGACCTGCAGGCTGTCTCCCAAAATCATCCGGTTAGTCCAATTCTGGTCGTGCTGGTAAAACTCAGTCTTGTCCGCCCCCTTGGGGATACCGTTGAAGTCTGAAAACAGGTCAGCCGTGGCCTGCCCAGCATCGTGCTCACGCTCCCGTGTCTCGCGCAGCAGCTCATCAATCAGCGCTTTGGGATGGACCTTTTCCTGAATGTAGAGCGGTGGGGCATTGACTACGAGATCGCTCCAGTCCTGCTCGTCTTTGCCACGCCAAACAAGCTGAGGATCGAGATCGGTGTTACGCGGATAACGAATCTGCTTTGGCGTTGCAGGCTCTTGGACAAAGGATTGCTGCTCGGCGGAAGGGATATTCTTGCGCTTAGCCTCATCGTGCTTGATGGTTTCGACAGTCTTAAGGTCGGATTGCTTGGCCATGGTCATGCTTTCTCGCTGTCGGCCAGCACGGTGGCGGACTCGATCATTTTGTTGAATTCGTTTTCGATTTTTTCAGCAAAGTCGTGCTGCATCTGGAATACGTCGGTGAGCTCAGCAAAGGCCCAGCGACCATAACTTCCGAGGTGATTCACGCCAGGTACCCAATAGGTATCCATGGTGGACTTCTTTTCCACCGCGTCTTCGCCACGATAACCTTTGATCTCGACAATGAGATTGAGCAGATCGTCAGGGCCGTGGCCATCTTCTACACGTACGATGAAGTCCGGCAGGTATTTGCGCATTTCTGAGCCGAAGCGGTACGGGACTTCGAAACCGAGACCGTGGTTCTTTACGTAAGCCCTCACCTGCGGATGCCGCTCGGCGACACGGCAGAACTCAGCCTCCCAATCACTATCTAGGACAACCCAGTTGATGTGACTGTGCTGAGAGCTGGCTTCCCAACGGCTGGTCTTGGAGGTGTTGAAGCGAACATTCCGGGTTGATCCACTGGGGGTGTACGGATCAAGCAGCGCCTTGATGGGACGCTCACCGAGAAAGCGCCGAGTAATGGCCGCGGTGATCTTGTTGCAGGCCATATCGGCCAGCTCCTGATACATCAGCAAGGCGGGATAAGTATCACCTTTGCAGATGAGACAGGTGTCTAGCCATTCCTTGGTGATGCGCTTGAGCTGGCCAAAGAGGTGCAGTTTGGGCTCTTCGCCGGGGTCTCGCCACTTGGTGTAGAGCAAGTGCTGTGTAAGATTGAAAACCAGGCTGGAGGGGCGCATGTCTCCAAGATGCTGGAGTGTCATGTCTGCAGACTCGCCGATGATGCCGGCATTTTGCGTTTGCGATGGGCCGACCAGCGCGGGCGTAAGCACGAGCTTGGACTCATCGTTGAAGTCAGCAACTAGTCGCTCCTCAGGCAGCTCGACCCGATAGCCTTCGACACGTGGAAAGACAATCTCCAGCGCATCACGCTCGGGGCGCATCGCTTTGACCTGCACAGTTTCGCGCGGTGTGGCGGGCGTTGCGATTACGGGTTTGGCTGTGAAGTCGAAGGGGATGCCGAACACATCGGCGTACTCGACGTTGAACAGGCCCTCGTCGTTAAGCTCGTAGGATTGACGGCGCAGAGCGCGGCCAATGACCTGCTCACACAAAAGCTGAGTGCCAAAAGCACGGATGCCAAGTACGTGAGTGACGGTATTGGCATCCCAGCCCTCCGTAAGCATTGATACCGACACGACGCAACGGATCGAGCCCCCCAGCTGTCCAGCCTTGCCGACTGTATTCATGACCTCGCGTAGCAGCTCCTGATCCGTAACATTGTCAGCCGCGCGTACGTCTCCGCTGCGCTCAACGATCTCTCGGCGGAAACGTTCAATTTCGTCTGCGGCCATGTTGCGGAAGTTATCGTCCAACGCATCACCGGCTTCGAGCTGTTCGCTGTCGATAAGCAGGGTGTTTGGGCGTGGTAACGGATTGCCGGTGGTTTCGTCGAAGTTGCGGAACAGGGAAAGACGGCCGTTTTCAAGCGTGGTCGTGCCGTCATCATTCTTGCGATGAAAACCTGAAATGTAGTCGTACACCAACTTGGAGATAGCGGTGTTCTGGCAAACGACGATGAAGCATGGAGGGACGCTGATCCCAGCATCCTGCCATTTTGCGTAAGTCTTCTCGTAGTGCCCGTAGAGAGCTTGCAGGGCTGTCTGCAGCCTTGTCGGAAGTTTGAGTGGATCGAGATCCTGATTGGAGCCACGCCCTTTCTTGGGCATGTCCTTGCGGATGTTTTCCCACAGGTTGCGAAACATCGGCATCTCATCGCCAGTGATGTTTTCAGCAACAGGGACGCGTGGCAGCTTGACGATGCCGCACTCGATGGCGTCCATCAGTGAAAAGTCGCTCATCGTCCACGGGAACAAGGTGCCTTCAACATAGCCAGAGCCGGCCAGAAAGAACGGCGTGGCCGAGAGGTCGATGACACGATTGACTCCCAGCTTGCGATTAACCGCTTCCAGCCCGGAAATCCAGAGGCGAGCTGCTTCGTTCTCGTCCCTGGCGTGCGCCTTGGCTTCTTTCAGGGCTTCCCCCGTAAGCGGATTACCCTTGTCATCAATGTAGTCGTCATCCGACGCAGGCTTTTCCCGGTAGCAATGATGAGCTTCGTCGTTGATGACCATGATGTTCTTCATGCCCATCAGATCCGACATCACGCGCTGAATCATCTGCCCTTCAGTTTCAAGCGTTTGGGGGTCATCACCAGTTCGCCCCTTGAGCAGTAGCCTGCCGCCCTTTGAAATATCAATCCGCTCGCGCAGCTTGAAGGCGTGGTAGTTGGTAATGACGATCTTGGCCCGGGCAATGTCGTCAAGCATGTCGCTCGGAACAAGCTCGCGTTCCTTGTAGTAGCTATCGGGATCGTTGGGCTGCAGCACGCGCAGACGATCCTTGATGGTCAGGCCCGGAGCGCACAGCAGAAACCCGCGCGTGAAATTCCTGCTGGCGGGACTTCGCACCGCGTTGACGGTCTGCCAGGCGATTATCATCGCCATGACTGTCGTCTTTCCCGCGCCAGTAGCGAGCTTTAGCGCCAGTCGCATCAACTCAGGGTTGGCGTCCTTGTTGGCAGCCGCGAGGTGTTCCAGCAGTTCTTTTCCAGGCTTGGATAAGGGGGCGACCTCGGTAAGCCAAATCGCCGTTTCAACTGCTTCGACCTGGCAAAAGAACGGGCGCACGCCATGAAAGTCGTGATGCCGCCAGTGCTGGAGCAAGCGTGCCGTTTCGGGGGTAACCTGCCATTGGCTGGCTGGCAGCGCACGCCATGTGTCTACATGGCCACGCACCTTATTGATGATCGAGGTAGGGTCGTATTGCTGCTTGCCGCTAGAAAGCCCTTTGCCTTCGTCAAAGAGAAAGCCCTCCTGCTTCGGAGTCGCTTTCTGCTTCTTGGGCTTTGGAATTGGCGTGATGAACTGTGCTTTGCGCCGGTCTTCAACAATCTTCTGCGTCGGCTGACCGGTTTCATCTAGCTCCCAGTGGCGGGTAGGCCTCTGGTATGGTGAATTCAGGATTGGGTGATCGAAAAACGGATTCGACATAGATAAAAACCTGCGCTCCTTGGTCGTGTCGTGCGGCTGAGCAACGTGCTAGTCACACGATGCGTTCCAACCGTATCGGCACATGCTTGGGATTTAGCCTTCCGCTTCCCATTGCCGAAATGAACGAAGGATAACTCTTCACGATACAGAGTTGGTGGTGATCTGAATTTTCGAAGCGGACGAATCTTCACTGCTGCACTGACACCGGTAGTGTGAACACTCAATTCACACCATCAAGTCTCCTTCCCCGAGCAGATCCTGGAAGAACCCTGCCCCGGCTTCTGTCAGAACCAGATTGCCCTTTGCATTTCGGTACGCGACGTGCCTGGCTTCAAGCTTCTTGACATGCTCAACTAGGTTCCCGGACTTCATGCCGCACGCGATCAAAACCTCCACCTTGTCTTGCCCTTTACCAATTTCTTCGATGCGCAGATCAGAAAGGCCAGCTTCGTCCTTGAGCAGAATTTCCATGGTGTAGCCGAGCTCCATGACTCCACGGAACAGCACCAATAAAAGGCCCTGGAAGCTGCGAGCAATGTCGTCTTTCTCTGTCTCCGACGCTTCAGCGGTGCGGATGAAGGCAAAGCCATTTCGCATTACCAGCTCATAGCCGATGAGCTCGTAGAGCGTGCGGTACTGGTCGAAATTGTTCACCAGCTCCTCGAAGTACGGGTTGGAAACTAGCTTGCCCTCAAGGCACTGTGTTCGGTTAATCATCTTCCCGAACATCAGTTGGGCATAAATCTCCGTCGAGAGTTTTCGGTTGAGTACCTTCGACTGATGAGGGCCATGCGAATGTTCAAGCATGTGCAATCTCCAAGCGCACCTTGTAGTAGCGCAGGCGTTCGGTTTCAGTGGCGAGCGTACCAACCTCAAACCGTGGGACTAACGCAGCGCCATCGGTGCCTGCGAGACAGCTCAGTCCCACAAGCAAGTCATTCAGGCCGTAGGGCACTAGGTAGCTGCTCAGGTAGCGGTTCAATTCTTCATGTAGGTCTTCGCAGGGGTAAAGTTCCCAGTCGGCCACAAGGCGACTGATCGAAAACAAGCGCTCGTCCTCCTTACGCTTGCTCCCTTGTGTAGGTGACCGGTGTGGTTTGACCGCCTTGGGCACGGCCACTGAAGCCTTCGCATTGGGCAGCTCGGTTCGCAGGTGTTCAGTCAGCAGCAGACGGTGATTCCGTTCGGGCCATTCGATCTTTGGATCGAAGCGCCTAAACTTCACGCCATTGAAGGTGGACCAGTTATCGAAAACAGCATCGTTACTTGGCAGCTGATTGCCCTTGAGCGCCCCGTCGTGCAGATGCTGGACGGCCCCATGTAGGATGTTCCAGGCTTGCTCGATCTTGTCGTAAGCCTGACGCTGTGCAGCATTCTGCTGCACATACCGCATCAGTGAGCCTCGGATCACATCAATGTCGTAGCGATAGGAGCGAATGGCCTCGACGTTGTAATAGATCGAGGTGGCCAGCCTTTTATGTCCATAGCGCACCAGGTGATCACCGATCAAAGTCAGTGCCTGAAGAGCCGGTTTGCCCTCCTTCAAGTCCGTGTTCTCGGCCAGGAACTCAAGGGCGGGGAGGATGTTTCGCAGGTAGATACTGTTGATTTCGCCCAGTGCTTCCTTGGCCGCCGACACCTCGTCAATATCGTCATAGCGCATCTGATCGACAATCTCGCCCAGGCGTGTGAGGCGCGATTGGAGAGCCGACACACACTCCTTCATCTTGGACAGCGCACTGCGGATCTCCTTGCGCAGCGCATCTACCTGCTCCTTGAAGTCCAGATCATCTTCGCTGAGCGATTGCATACCTGCGAAAATGCCATAAAGCCGGTTGAAGGACGCCCGGATCAGCTCGTAGTCGGCGCTGTTCAGCTTCCTCAGGCGGGCACCGTCAAAGTGACGGAACATATCGATAATGAAAGGCGCAAAGACCATCACCCCTCGTACATGATCAACGTGGATGACCAGGCCCACGCGCTCCAGGTTATCGATCGATAGGGCAGCCTCCAGCTTGCGCCGCGCAGGCGGAACATCCTTCGCGGGCCGGTCTTTGTTGAGCGGCCCCACCTGGTCCAGCAGCTCAGTCAGCTTGCGCTGGTACATGGCGATACGGACCTCTTCACCCTCGCCAAACTGGTCCATGTTGTCGATCAGGTCGAGAAACAGTTTTTTGTTCTCGATCATGCTGATCGTGGCGAACTCCGCATTTACGATCATTCGATCGGGGCCTCTTCTTCCCGATCAGCCGGCGCCTCCAGGTTAGCCCTTGCCTGATCACCACCAGTTGCAATCGAGGTCAACGACTCACATTCGCCGGTGAAGACGATAGTTCGCTCGTCGCTGTACGACTCATCTACGGCCTCGAAATAGCTGAGGTTCATGAACTTCCCAAGCACCTTGCCGATCGCAGGCGTCCACTCCGGCGTTGCGCCAAAAATGCAGAATCCATCAGCCTCCGCGATGTCTCGAGCAGATTTCAGGTTGGCCACATCCAACTGAGAGACCTCATCGATCAGCAGAGGCATCGACACCTTGCTGTCGCTCTGCAGCAGCTCCTTGAGCAAGAAGGCCAGTACACGAATGTTGATCATCACCGACGTGCCGGTGGACTGTGCCTCGATCTTGAACTCTTCACGGCCCAACAAGCGAACACGGTAGTCGACGCTGTTAATCAACTTTGCCAAGTTCAGCGTGGAATCGCGGCGCTGGTCGGACTCAAAGAACTGGGTAAAGAAGCTGCCCAGACGGTCATACAACACTTGTGGTGGGAGCTCACCACCACTCATGTTCACGGCCTCGAGCACGGCTAATAACTCATCAAACTGAGGGTGCAGCGTGCAGTCGATGCGAATCTCCGCGATATTCGAAATCTTGATGGACTTCAAATGGTCTTCGATCTCGCCGATGAAGCTGGTGATGAGCGTTCTAGTTGCACGGATTTGCCGCATCTGAATATCAGTGTCGGCATTGTGCGCAGCTACCTGGTGGAAGAGGTTGTCCTCTTCAGCGGTAAGCCTCGCATACAGCAAAGCATAGCGATCATGGAGCTGGCGCAGATCATTCAGTTCATAAGCGGCACGATGCGCTTGCTCGGGACTGTTATCGTCGAGCGGAACAGCATCCAGTAGATCGGAAACCTGCTTGCTGGAAGCTTGAAGCAGAGCCAACAGACTCTTTGATCGATACTCCATATCGTCAATCAGCGCCTTATTGACCCCTACGTCACGAGGCTCGCTCCGTTGGAACCCGGACCGGAACAAACCCAAGCGTGCATGCAGCATTTCGGTAATGCGACTTGCCCAGCCCGTAACATTGTTGGCTTCGTCCTTGGCATGCTCCAGCGCATTCCAGGCTACATCCCTCTGCGCCTTGGCTTCGTCGTACCTCGTGTTCGCTTCCGCAGCCTGCCCCTCTAATAGGGCTAGCTGCTCTTTAGCATTCTCGTATTCACGTTCGAGGCGCTGGAGATCTGCCTCAATACGTTCAGCGCTTCTGAGTAGGCCAATCTCGTGCTGATCCTTGGCAATCACTTCCCGCAGTTCCTTGCTTCGGACGGCCAGCTTTTCTTCTGACTCCGTGACAAGCGTGGCAAGTTCGTTGTAGCGAGCCTGGGCTTTGTGTAGCTGCCCCGTCATCTTGTCTAACTCAACCAGTTTGCGGTCAAGCAACTCGGCAGCGCTATAGTGCTGCAGCGGTATGCCGGTCAGTTTTCCGAGGAAGCTGAGCTGGTCGCTCTCAACGTTAAAGAGGCTGGCAAAGCGCTCAATCACGCCCTGCGTAGTCGCCTCCAAAACCTCACACTCAACACTGAACGCTTTCTCGTTGAGGGAGTACAGCCGGTCAGCGGTCTGTTCGCTCAAAAGATCTAGGACGCTACTGTTCTGACTCTTAATCCACTGTTCAGCCCCCTCAACTAAGGGCTTAAGCCGCTTGATCTCACGGTTTTTCTCCTCGAATTCGCTGCGCAGTTTCGCCTTATCGTTACAGATCTCGAGGTCGTGCCTAGCCTCTTCGAGAGCGTCGAGACGAATTTGCAGGATTTCGTCGAGCGACATGCCTGCGTAGCCAGCGCGGGCCGCACCGAGTTCAATCGCGTCCCTCCGGATCAGATCGAAGGCCTTCTTAGCGTTAGTTGCTATGCCTCGGCATTGGTTGTACTCAGCCAACAGGCAGGTAGCTTCCTGGCCTGTCACCCGACTGCGATCGTTGCGCTCAGTGTATTCCGCCGCTCTCTCCTGGCGAACTTTCAGCAGTCGCGCCGTAACTTGCTCAATACTGTCTTCAGCGTCGTGGAGGAGATTCAGCAGATCGCTAGACCGTAACGCAAGCTCAATGAAATTCTGGTCGAATGCATTCCAGTAGCGTTCTCCGTTACGGATTGTCTGGAGGCGATCTTGAGTGGCACGCAGTCGTTGATAGCGGGCCATGATGTCACCGAAATTGACGTTGACCTCAGCCTCGGCCCGGGCCTTGCGGCCTTCGATGATGGTCGCAATGGTGTCCGGCATAGTGCGCCTATCCTTCGCCCCGATGTCGAAGGACAGGTGGATCAGACGCTTCCAAGCATCAATCTCGCGCTGCTTGGCACCGCCACTCTTGAGCGGGAGCAGACAATAGCGCCCAGCATCCGCACGGGTAGGCTGGTGCTTGTACATACGCTCCTTAATGGTGGCTGCGTCACGGATCAGCACGCCGTTCATTTTCTTGAGATCGGCTGCGACCGACTTGATGCTCAGCCCGGGAACGGGTGCGCCCTGGCCACCGTTGATTGGCGAGTAAACGTTCCAGAAAAGGTGCTCGATCTCACTGTATGCGCACGGCACACCAGTACGCTCATAGCTGAAGGGCTTGCTGCCCTGGTTCAAGACAATACAGAACGGGCCATGCGGGTTTTCCGCCTCAAGAATCACGAAAGAGCTGCGCTCAGGGAAATAGAACTGGTAGGTTGAGTCGCGGCCATAGAAGCCGTTCGGGTTTTTCAGACCGAACTTCCGCTCGCAATCGTGTAGGTTCTCTTCGGGCAACAGGAAAAATTTCATCGAATTCAGGATCGATGTCTTACCTCCATTGTTGGCTCCAAGCAGGCAGATGTGCTCATTCAGAGGCACCTTTACGTAGCAGTACTTCCCGCTGTTCACGAGGACGATTTGCTTAAAAGTGAACGACCAGTAGAAATCCTCAATGCTCATGCTTGCACTCCATCGCTAGGCAGTTTGAGTAGATAGGTTTCCTGCTCCAAAACAGTGTTCTTCTGGCGCATGTATCGGATAAGTTGGTCGGTCTCTGGCGAGACGCCCACATATTGAAGAACGTCCTGACCACCCTGCTCTGAAAGGCTATAGCGCGAGAGCTCAAGGCGCTTTTCAATATCGGCCGGGACCAAAAACCGGAGGTAGACGTTGGGCAATTGCCTGCGTAGCGTGGCGTACATGCGCAGCCCGCCCGGATCGACATCGAACAGGCAGTGCAATTCGGTGAACGTGCTGAGGAATACCGTGTTTAAACTGTTGGTGACCTGGTTACCCGCACCATAGATCAGCTCAATATCCCCCGGTTCTCGATGCAGCAGGCCGGAAACAAGGATAAGCGTTCGCTCCAGCTCAAGAAAATTCTCCAGGTTTTCAACAATCACCCCGACTGGGGCCACCACTCTGGGCGTGCGCCAATGATCACCCTCATGGAGGGCTACAACTGGATGTGGATGCATCAAGGATCGCATCAGGAGGTAGGCACCGGAGACGCTGGCTCGGTGGCTGTCACCATCAAGGGCAGCGCCAATCCGACCAGGATGGCCTGACGGTCTGAAGCGCTCGATTAGGACGGTAAATGCCGCCGGATCAGTAATGCTGACCTGGTACCGGGACTTGCCCAATTTTATTGAGTTGAAAATGCGCGCGAGTTCGGGACGTTGGTATCCCGCATCAACAAGTCGATTAAGCAAGGCCTCGAAATTGAGTGCATCGCCCGCCTCGATTTTGACTAGGTAGCTATGAATGATTGCAGACATCTGCCCCCTCTCTATGGTCTGTACAGGGCCCTAGCTCAAGCTAGACACGGCCGCTTGGGCTCTGCTCCTGCAACTTCAGCTGTGTCCTGTCTTCAATACACTGAGCACCAATCACGACAGCCTGCGAGGAGTAGTCTCTGACTCGGTCCAGCCGTGTCACCCTTCCCTTGCCCACTTGCGTGGCGCTATAGCTTCAAACATGGCGCAGCGTTACCCAGCCCGCGTGGCCGATTGCTTCGCCCACGCAATATATGTAGAGTTTATCTACAGATCTATAGTGTTTACACATACAGGTAAATTTTTCAAGCAGATGGGGTAACCATGAAGCGCCAGCAATCAATCAAGTCAGTTCGCTGGGATCTGGCACTGCGTTACCGACTGATCGAGACGGTGGTCTGGTGGGAGGGCCGCCTAACCACAAATCACTTGATGCAAAGCTTCGGCATCAGCCGGCAGCAGGCCTCCAAGGACATCAACTCCTACATCAGCGAGTACGCACCAAAGAACCTCGAATACGACAAGCATTTGAAGGGGTATGTGCCTAGCCGCCACTTCAAGCCACTGTTTATCGATGACAGCGCCAGCGCCTACCTGCACCTGCTTAATCAGAACCAGGACCGCGCACCACACATCGAAGGCTTAGCCTTGGCCTATGCGCATACCGAGGTGTTGGAGGTTCCCGACAGACCCATCCGTCCAGAGCTTTTGCGCCCCCTATTGAGAGCGTGCCGCGAAGGACTTCGACTGGATTGCAAATATGTGTCCCTTAGCGACCCCGAGGCCGAGGAACGACTGATTGCACCGCACACGCTGATTTATACAGGCATGCGTTGGCACGTCCGAGCCTATTGCGAGAAGAGCCGGGACTATAAGGATTTTGTGCTGAGTCGATTCCGAGGAGTCCCCGTACTGGAGGACGAACCATCCGAGAACGGCCGTGATGCCGATACAGGCTGGAACACCCCTGTCCAAGTACGACTCGTACCTGACTCACGCCTTAGCGCCGAGCAGCAAGCCATTATTGAGACGGACTACGGTATGCAAGGTGGCCAACTGGTAGTCGAAACCCGTGGTGCGCTGGTGCAGTACGTATTGCAGCGCTACCAGATCGACCCAACGAAAGTACACGCCAAGCCAGAAGCACAGCAGATTGTGGTCGCCAACCTCGATGAGCTGAAGCCTTGGCTGTACCACTGACTAACGGAGCCTGAATGGCCACGCATCCCCTGCTCTATACCCTGCATATCCAGCTGGAGCCGCTGAGTTTCAACCCGCCGATCTGGCGACGCATTCGCGTGAGCGGCGACTGTACGTTACGCAAGCTGCACCACTTCATCCAAGCAACCTTCGGCTGGCACAGCAGCCACATGCATGAGTTCAGCGACGGTATGAATCGCTACCTACCTCTGGATGCCGAGCTGATGCACATGTTCGATGACGCCCTGGATGACCGGAAAACTAAATTGCGCCGCGTGCTGAAGGACGTTGACCGACTGCGCTACCTCTACGACTTCGGTGACAGCTGGCAACATGTAATCGCGGTAGAAACCGTAGAGCCTAGCGACGTCAGCGGCACCTGGTGCGAGGTAATCGACGGCGCTCGCGCCTGCCCACCAGAGGATGTCGGAGGTGTGCCTGGCTATCTGGACTTTCTGGCTTCGCTCCAGCAATCAGAAAGCAAGGTAGGCCGCAGCGCTCTGGTGTGGGCAGGAGGCAGCTTCAACCCCGAGTTGTTTGATCGGCGAGCAGCCAATGCGGCAGTACAGCGGATCTGCAACAACTTCTGGGGCTGACGCTAGTGGACTAAAAGTAGACCGGCAGACCAACTGATCAGCAGCAGGCCACCCCCCAGGCTGACTAGGACGCAGGCACTCAACAGCAGACTAAGCTCGGTAAACATCAGCGGCTCTCCCTTACTCGGCATTGCCGCCGTAAGCGATTCTGGCCAAGCCGAGCAGCACAGGCAGCATCAGAGCCAGCGGCAACAGATCGTTTAGCGTGAGCAGCATGATCATGAGCAGTTCCTCCGAGAGAGTTTGTGTTCACCCTAGCGAGAACAATCGGGCTGCACGATCTGCCTACTTTTCGCACCGTAAACAAAGTGCGCACGTATTCACCTGAGGCGACGAACTCGCCTTGCGCGCTCCAGTAGAGCCGAATACTGTATTTACATACAGTTATCTGATCCCCCAAAAATGAACAATGCTCTAATCCTCGGCCAGCTACGTGCTAGCTCAATGCAGCTGGCAATTTTCGATGCACGAGTCCCGGCGGGCTTTCCCAGCCCCGCGCTGGATCACATGGAGCACAAGCTGTCGCTAGACAGTCTGCTCGACCTGCAGGCGTCGCACACCTATGTGGTCGCCGTTAGCGGTGACAGCATGACCGGAGCAGGCATTTTCGATGGCGACTACCTGATCGTCAGCCGTGCGCTGACGGCACGCCCCGGCCAGGTGGTGGTGGCCTGCCTCAACGGCGATGTGTTCGTGAAGCGCCTGGATCAGCAGCTCGGCCAGTTCATCCTGCGCTCGGAGCACCCTGCCTACTCGCCGCGCTACATCCTGGAGAGCGATGAACTGATGATTTGGGGCATCGTGACCCACAGCCTGCGGAATCACCTCGCCCATGGCTGAGCCGGTGTATGCCCTGATCGACTGCAACAGTTTCTACGCCAGCTGCGAGCGCGTCTTTCGGCCCGACCTGCTGCGCACCCCCATCGTGGTGCTGAGCAACAACGACGGCTGCGTGATCGCCCGCTCTGCCGATGCCAAGCCCTTCGTGAAGATGGGGGCCCTGTTCCACGAGATCCGAGGCGAGCTCAAGCGCCACGGCATCGTCGCCTTCAGCAGCAACTACGCGCTGTATGGCGACATGAGCGAACGGGTGATGGCCATCCTGGAAGCCGCTTTTCCCAGCGTCGAGATCTACAGCATCGATGAAGCCTTTGCCGACATGAGCGGCCTGCCCGAGCCGCTGGAGTCCATCGGCCGCCGGGTTCAGGCCGAAGTGCGACAGAAGACTGGCATTCCCGTGGGCGTTGGCATTGCCACGACCAAGACATTGGCGAAACTGGCGAACGCAGCAGCCAAACGCTGGCAGAAGCAGACCGGCGGAGTCGTGGACATTCGCGACCCGGCGCGCCGCGACAAGCTACTCAGGGCCATGCCGATCGAGGACGTATGGGGCGTAGGGCCAAGCCTCCGTGCACACCTCGCAGCCATGCAGATCAGCACGGCGTGGGACCTGGCGCAGATGGACGCCTGGACATTGCGCAAGCGCTTCAACGTGATTGTCGAGAAAACCGTACGTGAACTCCGCGGTGTCGCCTGCCTCGCAATCGAGCAGGAGATCGAACCCAGGCAGGAGATCTGCTCCAGCCGCTCATTTGGCAAACGCCTGCGGGAGTTGCCTCCCATCCAGGAAGCCGTCACCGCCTACGCCACGCGGGCCGCCGAAAAGCTGCGCCAGCAGGGCTCGCTGTGCCGGCAGCTGCGCGTCAGCCTGCGCACCGGAATGTTCAACCCCACCGAGGCCCGATACGCCAACGGCGTGCTCTGCCAGCTGCCCTGCCCGACCGATGACAGCCGCCTGATCATCAAGGCCGTCCAGGCAGGACTGCAGCAGGTGTACCGCGAGGGCTTCAGCTACGCCAAGGCCCAGGTGCTGCTGCTGGACCTGTGCCGCAAGAACGAATACACCCCGGACCTGTTCGCCCCCCAGCAGCCGGCCAGAACCGAACGCCTGATGAACACACTGGATGCGATCAACCACCGCTGGGGACAGGGCACACTGCAGCCCGGCCGCATCGCCAAGCCAGTCGAATGGTCGATGCGCCGAGAGCTGCTCTCCCCTGCATACACCACGCGCTGGAGCGACCTCTTGGTTGCGAAAGCCACCTGAGCTAGCGCCTGATGAACCACGATTTAGTGTAAGAGGCAGCAATCAGCCGATTCTGTTGAAAACAGTCGGTGTGTGGCAGAGCTAGCTATTCGTAGCCTGAAAAACATCCCAATCTAGCGCTACAACCTGAAATCTAGAACAGCTCCGATCACAGCAACGAGTCAGATTTCAGCCTCGGCCACGTACTTTCGGCGCAGGAAATCGTTCTGGGAGTTTTTCAACAGAATCGGCCAAATGCAGTCGTTCGGTGTGGCTACAAAAGTTGGGGCGACTCAAGATCCATTCTCGTAGTGTTCCACACCCAAATCCCCCTCCGCAGGGTGTTAGCCCCAAAGCCGCTCATAATCGGCAGAGCGCGATGATGGCGGATGGCTCGGGCGGCGGATCGACACAGGTAGCGGTATGGGCGAATTCACACCTACGACCATGGCCTCACCTTGCCCTAGGGTTGGTAAGAAGGATGCTGCTGAGGCATCTAGGTCCCCGCACGCTTTTTCAACGATGTGCCGATCTCGCTCGTTGATAAGTCGGTGAACAATGAACATCCCCATTTGGCTGAGAACATCTTCAGGGATGTCTCGAGGGCGCTGTGTCCCAAGCACACAGGTTAACGAGTACTTGCGCCCTTCCTTCGCGATCAACCCAAAGGCATCTAAATCGGTCCGCGTGAATTCATCACCTACCGATTTGTCTAGGAACTGATGCGCCTCATCAATCATGGTGACCAGAGGCATGTCGAGGAATCGGCCTTGGCGGGCGAGGCCCAGCAAGTATCGTCCGACAGCGTTCGCTACGACCTCTCTGGCATTGTGCTCAAACGACAGAAACTCAAGGCTGATACGCAAAACCCGCTGATTCGGATCAGCTAGAAAATCGGCAATGAGATCTGGCAGTGGCGTCAGTCCTGCAGGAGAAAACAGACATTCAAGGTTGGGTGACGCAAGCTCAGCTTCGATGCGTGAAATGAGGGTTACACAGGCTGACTGCTCATTGGCAGTGACGCCGCCCCAGTTCCCCTGCTGGGCGTTGAACCCAGCTGGGTAAACGCACTCCTCCCAAACTTGATTTGCTAATTGAGCGATATCGAATTGAGTGCCCGGGCGACTCAATGCTTGGGCATGTTGCACGCAGGCGGCTTCAAAGTTTTGGCGGGGCTGGTTCGCCTTACGAATCAAGCCGACGTTCGCGAGATGAGGAGCTAAATGTGCAATCTTCAGACTTCGCAGAGCCTCTTTCAGCTTGGGGGCTTGGACTCCAGGGCTAGGTCTGAGCAAGACGAATAAATCTGATTCTGTTAGATCCCAGTATGGAAAGCTCAGAAACACTCTAGGATCGTTCGGATCTGCGCGACGCCCCCCTAGGTACGTATGCCTGATACCTGGGCCGGTTTGGGTATGAAATTCCCCTGTTGCGTCGAACAGAATTGCTTTACCACCCAAGCGTGCAATTTCTTCAGTGAGCAAAGCCATTGTCCAGCTCTTGCCGCCGCCGGTGGCTCCCAGAATTGCACAGTGGCGACCTAGAAGGTGGCTGGGAGAAATAGAGACTGAGGTATCTCGGGCATGGGGAAAGTTTGCTAGCTGGATGCGTCGTTGTTCAGGTGTGGTGCCTGACTCAATCACCTGCTTGACGATCAAGGGATGCGCGGAGAAAACGTGCTGGCCAATCCTAGGTGATAAGGGAACACCTCGAAGCGCTTGGCCTGTTTCAAGATCAATGGCGGTGAGAAGCTGAACTACCCCTAACGGGTTCGGCTTCGAATCATGGTCACGAGTGGGCTCTACGGTTAGGCGATCGCGCTCTGGTAACCGCGTTTCAACAAGTCGCCCGAGTACGGCGTGCTCTTCGCCTTCGATGACAACGAACTCACCCACCTGGCCGCGCTGCAGGGGATAGCCGGCAACGTGCGTGCTTCCCGGAAGTGGGGCAAGTGGCAGGTTCACGTCGACCGATGCAGGCCGCACTGTGGCGACAGAACCAATGTATCGCTGGCGGTCATAGGGGGAAACGACAAGACCAGTCATACGGCACCAATGCTGCGGAGGCGTGCGACATGACGCTCAAGATCTGTTTCCGCAGCCAGATCTGGCACGAGTGAAACCATGTCTTCGAACCCACAATTGAGGAGGGTAATGCGAGCATCACCCGCACTTGCGAGATTGCGGAGTTGTCCAAGGTATTTATTGGTTCCGCATTCACCAGGCCTTTGTTGCCCGTCTCTTTCCCAAGGGGCGAGGCCGGGGCTGACTGCCACGATCTTGAGCGATAGATTGGACCGTATTGCAGACATGATGGGTTCGGCGAGGTGGTTATCGTTGAACCCAAAACCCACCACCAGAACACCGGTGTCAGGTTCGCGCAATGCGGACTGGAATGCGCTGATCATCTCGAGGTAAGGCTGCTCGAACGCGAGTTCGTACTTTGAGTTTCGGGGGTAAATAAGGACAGGCTTACCCGTCGACATCCACTTGGTGATTTCGCCTGAGGGTTGCTGTCGCTGCCAATCAACTGATCCATGCAGCTTGTAGAGATGGAATGAGTTGGGAATCAGGTCGAAAGCTTCAGTGTCAGCCAGTCGTGTCACGGTCTCATAGCTGAAGTGAACCGCATCGAAGGTCGGGGGCGCGGTATGGGAAAAGCCATCGACCACAACATATCGTCCTTGGCGACCTGCTTCTTCGAAGCAGCGGTCGTAATTGGTCGTGAAAATTTTCGCCCGTGATTTGCGCTGCGGCCGCCGGGCCACCCTACGAAGGAACTCTGTGTGAACAGGCAGGTGGTGATTCGTGAACACGAAATTTGTAGCAGCAATAATGTGTGCTTCGGCGAGAGCAACGAATTTTACGACTTCCCCCTTAGCTGGGTCGGCCAGAAACGATTCGGCTAGGCGGCATCGTGACATCAGTGCCTCAATGTCCGCTGTTGCCTGAGGATGCCCAACAATTCCCAGCAATTGGTCGAAGGTTGGGCCAGGAGGCATAGCCGCTGCTGCCGCGGCATCCTGCTTGATCTTCACCTGCTGCCATAAATCCCACATTGTGGGTGCTTTGAGGCCACCCTGCTGGAATGGAGCTACGCACAATGACGTGCCCAGCCCAGAGAGAACAACCAAATTACTACAACGCAGTACATCGGAAAGCGCCCGTTTCGCCTCTGCTACCGCTTGATCTTCCACCTGAGGAAGAACTTGTCCTTCTGGAGCCGCAGCGGGCAAAGGTAGCTGTGGCAGGTCTTGTAGCCACTGCTGGTTGGTCCTTGAATTGAACACCTGCATTTGGAACTCCCTGAAGGCGCTGCGCTTAGCAGTTTCCTTCCTGCTGTCTTGAGATTAGTAGCCGGACTGTCGGCGGATGCTTGGCCAGTGAAGCTATACCGCAGGAATGCATGCCCGCAATGGGCACCTGAGCGATATAGGCACTACTACCGGATCCTTGAAGGGCGAGTAGGAATTTCATCATCCAGATCTGGCGCACAGTGGTGACCGCAAACACCTTAAACGCGCTGATTGAGCGGCCGGTATCAGCCATGCTGCGATCACCAATCGATTCAAAATTTTCTCAGCCACATATCACTGCAGTGAACCTACCCACCATGGAGCTCAAACCATGTCACTGCAGTGTCCTAGCTGTCAGTCCAGGCGCATTGCGTCGCTTCACTCAGCGCTGAAAATCGGTGCCACGGTTGGCACAGTTGGTGGAGCTCTGCGTGGCGTATCTGGCGCTTTGGCAGGAGGTCAGGTTGGCGCTACCGCTGGTGTGATCGCAGGCCCTGCCGGCTCCCTACTCGGCGCTATATCAGGTGCCGTGCTGGGCGGACTAGCAGGCGGTGTCGGCGGATGCGCAATTGGCGCTGAACTCGGCCGCTGTCTGGATCGTCACGTGCTGACCAACAACCTCTGCCTCGACTGCGGCTACCGCTTCAACAGGCGCTTTATCCGGGGCTAAAGCCCTCCTCTCTTACCGGCTCAATACCACTCAGGCCCGCCGCGCGGTTGCGTGGCGCTTATGCCTGCGTCCTCGAAAAGGAGAACACTCATGGCGCATCTCATCGAAACCATGGCCTACGCTGGCGCCATTCCCTGGCACGGCCTGGGCAATCAGCTCACCCAGAAACAGCCGATCGAAGTCTGGCAACGCGAAGCCGGCATGGACTGGCAGATATTGGAAAGTCCCGTGTATTTCAAGTCGGATGCTGTCGGTCACCTGGGCGCCATCCACTCCTTCCCTGCGCAGAAGGTGCTGTTCCGCTCCGACACCAAGGCGCCACTATCGGTAGTCTCGCAGCGCTACCACACCGTGCAGCCGCGTGAGGTGCTGGAGTTCTACCGCGATCTGACAGAGGTCTCCGGCTATGAGCTGGAAACGGCTGGTGTGCTCAAGGGTGGCCGCAAGTTCTGGGCGCTGGCGCGTACCGGCCAGGGCGCAGCGCTCAAGAGCAATGACCAGGTGAATGGCTATCTGCTGCTGGCGACTTCATGCGACGGCACCCTAGCCACCACGGCAACCCCCACTACCGTGCGAGTGGTGTGCAACAACACCCTGACCATCGCCCTGGACGGCACCAGCCGGGCGATCAAGGTGCCGCACAACACCCGCTTCGATCCGAAGGCGGTGAAGAAGCAGCTCGGCATCGCCGTCTCGCAATGGGACGACTTCATATACCGCATGCGGGTACTGGCCGAGCGCAAGGTGCAGTGGCATGAGGCATTGGGCTTCTTCATGAACGTGCTGTGCGAAACGCATCCGACTGGTGCTCTACCCGAGCAACTGCCTAACGAGCGTGCCCTGCGCAAGGTCCAGGAACTGTACGAGGGCCGTGGTCGCGGTAGCCAACTGGACTCGGCCCGCGGCACCGCCTGGGGCCTGCTCAACGCCGTGACCGAGTTTGTCGATCACGAGCGTCGGGCACGCAGCAACGAGTACCGCATGGACTCGGCCTGGTTCGGCCAGGGCGCGCAGATCAAGCAACGTGCTCTGGATGCAGCTCTGCGTCTCGCTGCTTAACCCCTCCCCCACATCCACCTTCGCGCCCGGTCAGCCTTGTGCTGGTCGGGCGTTTTTATGTCTGCAGGTGAACAGCATGAAAGCAACGTCATTGAACGGCAGCACCAGCAAGAAACGCCCCGCCCTACGCCTGATCAGCACCAAGGAGCTACCGCGCGAGGATTGGCTGCAGATTCGCAAGCAGGGCATCGGCAGTTCGGATGCTGCTGCGGCCGTAGGCCTGAATCCCTACAAGTCGCAGCTAGAGCTGTGGTTGGAGAAAACCGGCCGCGATTCCGGCATGCCCAAGGCCGATCCTCAGGATGAGGAAAGCCCGATGTACTGGGGCAATGTGCTGGAGCCTATCGTGGCCTGGCACTACAGCAAACGCACGAAGAACAAGGTGCGGCGCATCAACGCCGTGCTGCAGCATCCGGATCCCGAGCTGTCCTGGATGCTGGCCAACATCGACCGCGAAGTGATCGGGGCCGACGATGTTCAAGTGCTGGAGTGCAAAACTTGCGGCATAAATGGCGCACGCCTCTGGAAAGAGGGCGTGCCGGAGTATGTGCAACTGCAAGTGATGCACCAGCTCGCCGTGACCGGCAAGCAGGCGGCAGATGTCGCTGTGTTGCTCGGCGGCCAGACGCTGGAAATCCACCGTATAGAGCGGGACGAGCAGATGATTGCTCGCCTGATTGAGCTGGAGCGCAAGTTTTGGCGCTATGTGGAAACCGACACGCCACCACCGGCCGATGGCACGGCTTCCGCTGACGCGGCGCTGCGCTGTCTCTACCCCGAGGACAACGGCCAGGTCGTCGACTTCAGCGGCCATGCCGGACTGGCCGCTGCCTTCATCGAGCTCAAGGCCGTTCGACAGTCGATTGCCGACAAGGAAAAGCGAGAGGCCGAGCTCAAGCAGATGCTGCAGCAGGCCATGGGCGATGCCAGCCGAGCGGAGTTCTCCAATGGCTATGTCAGCTGGCGCAAGTCCAAGGACAGCATCGGTCTGGATGTCGCTCAACTTCTCCAGGATAAACCGTACCTGCAGGCCAAGTACCCGCTACTGAAACCTGGTGCGCGGCGATTCCTGGTCGGCTGAATCCAACCCTTACCCCCCTTCCCCCTTGGCCAGTCCATGCAGTTCGCTGCGTGGCTGGCCTTTTTCATTCCTAGGAGAATCACCATGCTCAAAGGGCTCGCGATCACTCCCCCGGTGCTCGGGCGGATTTCCATCGGCAAGGTCATTGAAAAGAACGGTAAGCGACTGCCGGAAAAAGATGACCAGTTCACCATCACCTCCCAGATACAGGGCAAGGACGGCTGGCTGCTGCACCCGCTCAATGACGAGCTACGTAAAGGTCAGGAGGACAAGCTGCGCAGCATTCCGGTGCGCCTGCTGTTCAACGAGCCGGAGCTGAACTTCCGCGCTGACTACACGCTGTTCGATCGGCAGTCAGGACGCCCCATCTGCGTGGGCAATGGCGAGAGCTGCAAGCGGGTTACCCAGGACGGTATGCAGTCACTGCCCTGTCCCTCACCGGATGCCTGCCCGCTGGCCAAGGGTGGCGCCTGCAAGCCTTACGGCCGACTGAATGTAGTCATTGGCAATGAGGATCCGCTGGGCAGCTTCGTGTTCCGTACAACCGGCTTCAACAGCATCCGCACCCTCGCCGCTCGACTGCATTACTTCCAGGCCATCTCGGGCAACCGACTGGCGTGCCTGCCACTGGAGCTGCGTCTGCGCGGCAAATCGACTCGGCAAAGTCATGGCACACCGATCTTCTATGTCGATCTGACCGTGCGAAACGGTCTGAGCATGGAAGAAGCCCTGCAGGAGGCTCAGCAGTTGGATCAGACCCGGCAAGAGGCAGGCTTTGACCAAGTGGCGCTGGATACCGCAGCACAGGGTGGCTTTGGCAACGGTGCCTTTGAGGACAGTAACGAAGATGCCGGCGCGGTGGCCGAGGAGTTTTATCAGTTTGAGGAGCCGCTTCCTCCAGGCGAGGTCAGGCCAGAGACATTACCGCATCGCCCCACACTGGCAGCCAAGCTGGAGGCCAAAGCTCAGGCAGAGCCGCCAGCATGAATCTTCTGCGCGTCATCTGCCTGTTTCTGCTCTTCATCGCCGCCTTTGCCACAAGTGCTGCACTACTACTGCTCACCATCGTCCTGCTGCGATTTCCCCTGCTGTTCTGTGCCGTGTTGCTGAGCTGTGTGATCTTCACGCAAGTGCTCAAGCGGCTGGGCAAGGAGCTCACGTTCACGTCGATATCCAGGTAGGCGTGAACGCCTGCCTGCTGGAGGTTTGAAATGACAACTCGCTGCCTGATCTGCAACTCGTCGGCGGTGCTGTCCAAAGAGGCAGCCCGAGCCATCGCCCTGCTGATCTGCACTTTGAATGGTCTACTGCGTGCGGCCCAAAAGGCACGCGCACAACCCGTACCGGAACAAGCTGACAGCCCCATCGAACAGGCCTTCAGCGTCATGCTCGATGGCGTATCCGGGGCCGTAAACGGTTGGGAAGACAGCCAAGCGTTTATCCGCGATGTGCAGCGCTATCAGTTCCTGAAGTACGACTGCTTGTGCCTGCGGTGCGGCGCGACCTTTGATGAGCCTGGATAGTCCCGGTCAAGACTGGCTGAGCCGAAGACTCAGGCGCTCCACGAAATCCAGCACCAGTTTGCGGTCTGATGCTTCAAGCATGCTGAGCATCCGACTGATCTGCACCGCCTGATCCTCCGGGCGGGTGCTGGACTCCATCAACAGGTCGGCGGCTTCGCAGCCAAAGATCTCTGCCAGTTCAAACAGGCGAGCGATATTCGGTATCACGACACCCCGCTCAATACGGGATACCGCTTCGCTGCCGATCTCCAATCGCTCGGCAACTTCTTCCTGCGTGAGGTTCGCCTGCTGACGCTGCCGCGCCACCGCACGCCCCACCAAAACGGCCACACGCTGTTGTTCTGACTCAGACATGACGCTCTCCCATTCGACCTGAATGGTTGAGCACCACCTCGTTGACATGAAGAACACGCGAAGTTGAGAATCAACTCAATAGGTTGCATTTCAACCCTAAAAGCAACTCGCCGTACATAAAGGAACCCGCCCTATGCTGCCCCCACTGATTGCAAGGAAAGCCCTACCTACACTCATCATGTACTTTCTGGTCTCTCCAGTCTTTGCCAATGGCTATTGCGATAGTCGCCAAACCCAGAAGGACTATGACAACTGTTATCGCGTGAACATCGAAGCCCAGACACGCCTGCTTGAGAAAAACTACCGTGAGGTTATCAACCACCCAAATCTGCCAGCCGATAACCGAGCCAAGCTAGAGCAAAATCAAAACGAGTGGACTGACCAGGTGAACAGCCAGTGCCGAGACAACTCCTGCATGTTGAGCGCACTGGAAAATCGCAACTCCCAGCTACGCAAGCTTTATCAAGAGCTGCAAGGGCCAAACACCACTGCGACAGCCCCGAAAAAAGCCGCATCAGCGGCGCCTCGTCTCACGCTGGAGCAACTGAAAGCCGCCATCCGCAAGGATCACAAATACGAGGTAGGCTTCGGGCAGGTGCCCAACCAAAGCCGAACCCGTCTCGACTATGCAGGCCTCATCACCTATCAAGGGCAGCAATACGTGATCCCTGCCAATCGGATCACGGAGATCATTCCTACCTACGTTCACACGGGGGAGGTAAGTGAAGATGGCTGGCCCAAGATACCGGGAGGCTACTGTCGCGGCGTAGACCAGGTTTGCAAGGACAGCACAAACGAAACACTTGGAGTGCTACCGGCCTTCTGGGCTGAGCTCAAAAGGCAGAAGCTAATCCCCTCCGATGTCGTTACAGCCAGTACCGAGGTGGCAGCACCAGTAGCGGACGGCGAGGCCTGTTACGAGCAAAAAATGGCCGACTTTCGTAAGGAGAATGGCGAAGAGGCCATGATCATTCACGACCAGATCGTTGAATGGGAGCAGCAATGCGGATTGCCTACTGAATAGCACCAGACCTCAAGCCCCCTCCATCGTCCGCAAGGGCGTTGGAGGGGGCTTTTCATTTTCTTTTTCTTTTCGGTGCCATAGCAACGTGTCGCCATAATCCCATTTCAAGAACACATTGCGTGCACATGTCGCCGCCAACGACATGTCGGTGCTAGAGCTCTGATCAATACACGCATTCGCCAGTACCCGTGCACTGACGCCCGGTGAATGCCTGAAAAGCCCCTTTCCCCGCTGAATTCAACCACCAGCCCAAGCCGAAAATTGCGAGCTTACGCAGACTAACCATTAAATTGGACGAGACCAAAGCATTAGAATAGACGCACATAAATAATGCAGATGGACGACGAAGATCTGCGCTTCTACACTACTGCCGATTAGCCCTTCCTATCAGGCCTCACGTGACCACAACCCTTCACCCACGATACCTGCAGCAGCAGGTGATGGACGCTCTGAGCGATACGCCTGTCGTATGCATCCTTGGCCCGCGCCAGGTCGGCAAAACTACCCTCGCCCGCCAGTTGGAGCCAGAGCGCACCTACATCTCCTTCGACGACAGCACCATGCTGGCTGCCGCGCGCTATGACCCACTGGGGTTTGTGGCAGGTCTTCCAGAGCGGGTGATACTCGATGAAGTACAACGCGTTCCCGAGCTGCTGCCCGCGATCAAGCTCTCAGTCGACAATGATCGGCGCCCTGGCCGCTTCATTCTGACCGGCTCGGCCAATCTGCTATTACTGCCCAATGTGCAGGAGTCGCTCGCAGGACGGATGGAAGTGATCTATCTCAATCCGCTCTCCGAGCAAGAAAAACACCATAGTGACTTCTCGCTCCTGGAAGCCCTGCTGACCAACCAGATCAAACCCGCCATCACGGGAGTTCAGCCACCTGTTGCCGGCATTGCCGAAGCGGTCGTAGGTGGTGGTTACCCCGAACCGAACACAAGAACGGAGGCGCGTGCCCGGCAGTGGTACCGCCAATACCTGAATGCCATCATTCAGCGGGATGTGCAGGACATTGCCAACATCCGCGACGGCGACGAGCTGCTGCGCCTGCTCCAACTCATCGCTCTGCGCACCGGCAATCTGATCAACATCAGCAATCTGATGCAGGACATCGGGTTACAGCGAGACACCATCAGTCGTTACCTGTCGGTGCTGGAGCGATTGTTTCTGGTACGCACACTGCCCGCCTGGCATCGCAACGCCGCCAAGCGCCTGATCAAGGCCCCCAAGATCTACATCATCGACTCGGGGTTGGGCAGCTCCCTTACCGGTCTGAAGGCGGCAGACTGGAACAAGCCCGACAACACATTTGGCGGAATGCTGGAGAGCTTTGTCGTACAGCAACTGATCTGCCAGTCAGGCTGGTGTGACAGCGAACTGCGCTTCTCCCATTACCGCGATAAGGACCAGCTCGAAGTTGACCTGGTCATCGAGCAGGATGACCGACTCTGGGGCGTGGAAGTGAAAAAGTCGGCCTCTATACAAGGGCGAGATGCTCGCGGGCTGGCACGACTGGCCGAGCAAGCTGGCCGTAGCTGGCAGGGCGGCATCCTGCTGTACACAGGTACCAGTACCCTGCCCCTGGCGGACATACCTAACGCCTTTGCAGTACCCATGAGCCAGCTATGGAAAAAAAACGCACCTTGACCGCCTCTTGGACGCACACCGCTGCACTTCAAACACCCGCCACTTGGCTCCCGGGGTAAGTTCTTCTAAACGCGCCCGAAACCAAACGTTGGCGACTTACCCTCTGTGTCGTGACGAGTCTGGCAAAGCGGACTCAAGCTCTGAAAGGCGCTCGACAACCCCATCCCCTGCCCACGCCGAACATGGAGCACTGAGTACCCAGGGTGTTTAACCAAGAGCCTCGCTGCCTGCGCAGACTGACCAAGCACTTGAGCCCAGGCAGCCAGCAGACCGCTTGAAAAGTCATTGTCCCACCCGGATCGGTAGTGCCGGCCGGAGCTATAAGCCTCTCGATTGAGGAATAGAGCCAAGCTGTAAGCCGGCCTCACCAGCGGTAGTGCGTCTCGACGCCAGAAGTAGCGAATCGTGAGATTGTGCGCCTTACTCGGAGCTGCCTGGGCAAGCTGCTGCCCTTTTCGTGCTGACGCCTGTATGGCTTGGAAGCATCTTATGATCGCATCCAGCATGGTCGGGGCATCTGGCAGATCCAGACCAGTTGGCACAGCAAGCTCAAATTTCAAGACAAGCACGCGAGGATTGGTTGCCAGTGCTAGCAACAAGGACAGGCGCAACGCTCTTAACCCCCGCAGAGCGAAAGGCCCCTCGTCAGGCATGACGCGTAGGCTGCGATACGAATGAAACCGGAAAGCTGAAACGCCCTCCAAGGATCGGACTGATTTCATCAAAAACACTCCAGCGGCAGGGATTCATAACCTCTGTCACCGGAGTGTTTTTTAACCTGACTTCAGGCCTCAGATCCTGCTATGGCCAAAGCTGTGGTAACGACCTTCAAAGCCGCAGTCCTTGGTCACTTGCTTACACAGATAGCTAGCCCGGTAAAACACCTCACCATAAGCTTGGTGATCACCCCGATCCAGTTTGTAGACGGGATTCTCAGGAATGTACGCCAACCCCGCACCAAGCTCATCAGGAAGATCCAGAGCACGAGCCCAGGCAGCTCGAATCCGCTTGTACAGATTTTCCTCTTGAGAGTCGAAGCTACCGAGTATGCGATACGCATCGCGGTTGAGCAGCAGTAAGACATGGAAATGCGGTCGCCCATCGCAGCTGTCAAAACCCACCTCCCTTGCCCAGACATAGCGAACACTGGTGCGATGCGCTGCCCCAGCGCGGTCGTGCTTGATGATGGCCTTGAGGCTCTTGAAAAAGCCCTTGATGACCTCGTTGCTGAAATCGAGTTGGCCCGCAGTCATCCATTGCGGATAACGCAGGTCGAAACGGACTGCCAGGGTCCGCGGGTGCTCTGCTAGGGCTCGCTGCAGCGTGAAATGGAGTGCATCGAGGTAGTTCTCGATGAGCGCTCCATACCCGATTATCGTGGGGTATTGCTGGTAGGTTTCACCGGTGTGGAGTTTGTGGTTATGGTTATTCGGGTTACGGATCATGGTCATCACTCATTGTGGGTAGGGGTTACTCATAACCTCTGCACACTGAGTATTTTTTGATCAGATCAGTCCTACTCCAAGCAACAGACAAGGCAGTCGATAGCTCTCATGGGCTTCATGTATATTCTCTTTAATTATTAATAATATTATTTATATATTATTATAACCAGAGCCACCTCCAACTCTCCGACGCCTGTTTTCCCGCCTTTTCCCCGGCAAAATGCTTCTAAAATGACCACTTGGCCACTCGCACAAAAAAGCACCGCGCCGGATGAGCCGGACGCAGTGCTCTTGTCTCAAGCCAATGACTTTCGTCGATCACGCGCCTCGATTCTGGCCATCACCCAAGCTTCTACTTCGTGCGCAGGCCACCCGACCGCTCTGCCGGTTAGGGCAATTGATCTTGGAAACGTGCCCTGCTTGATGAGCTTGTAGATCAAGCTACGGGACAGCCCGGTGGCTTCAATGACAGCTTTCAAGCGCAGGATTTTCATATTGCGGCACCTCTGAGTATTGGTTCAGAGGATGGGCCTCGCCAGTAAAAAACATTCGCAAACTCGGCTCTGCGGGCCTTCAGAGCTAATCCGGCCGTGAATAGCGCTTGTAGGCTGGAAAGCGTGTAAGTAGGCCGCAGACGTAGCGGTAGTCCAGCGGGATACTCTGCTCATATCCTCCAGCCAACCAGTTTCCTGGGGGCACGAACAAATTGCTCGGCTGCAGCGCCCCCTCACTCGGCAAGGCCAGGAGCGCGCGAGCTTCGGTTTGTCGACGAGGATCGGGAAGAGGCAGGAGGCGAAATTCAGTCGCCGTCCAGGGCAACCCGACCAGATGACTTAGCTGCCGACGCAGCCGAACTGCCAACAGGAATGCAACCTCGTACAAGAATCGCGGAAGTCCCCTGCCCGCAACCTCCAGAGCCGTAAGTTTCAAACCAGTGGCCGGAAAGTCCTTGGCAATCCGAGACAGTATCGAGTCATCGCAAAAGAACTCCGTTGAAGCAAGGTCATGCCAGCGGTGTGACAGCAAAAGTGAGGCATAGCCATCCAAACGATGCTGGAGCATGCCGTACAGTACGCGCCCCTGATCAGCCAAGCTGCGCTGGAGGCTGAGGGTTGATGCCAACCCATCGAAACCCTCCGAGACGACCAGTTGCAGCCCTCCATGGTTTTTGTTGGAGAAATGCTCGTCGTGCGCACTGTCGAAGATCAGTGCGGCCTCGCTCTCTTCAGCTGCACTAGGAAATTCGGTTGCCAAAAAGACAAGCGCATGGGAGTTGGCGCAAGCAAGATCTGGGTGATTAAGGTTGAGGAAGTACACCGTCTTCGGACTCCCCAGCAATGTCGAACCGCTAAATCCCGGTACTTTGCATCGAATGAGGCCAAGCTGGTTGAGCTTGTACAGCTGCGACTCAACGCGCGTACGCGACAATCCCGCCAGGCTACTGAGAGACGCCAATCCCAGACAATCGACTACCCCAAATCGATCTGCGTGGATGAGCAAGATTGCCAACAGTAAGCGATTGCTTGCACTTGCACGTCCTTGTAGCCCCGCACGGCCTTTGACCTGAGCCTGCAGACCTTTCAAGTGTCCAATGGGGCTACTCGCCGAGAGAACCGCATCGACCAATTCGCCATGGACGCACGGCGGGGTCTTCTCCTGCTTTTCCTCGGCCTCATCCTGAAGCGAGCCCAGAAGATGCTCGGTCATCTCGTAGTGAATCATCGGCTGCCCACGCCCCTGAGCCACCCGCTCCATCTCGACGAAGCGCAAGCCGCTCAACTCCAACATGGACCGACGCACAAGTCGAATGGAAAGGCCTAGGGCCTCCGCATGGGCATGGAGTTGAGCGCTATCGAACCGCCCACTGGGATAGCGCAATAGGATTCCTGCCAGCAGCACTTTTGCCTCAGCCGTCATCCCAAGGCTGCGCTGCAGTAGCTTACGGTGAGACAAAGATGATATCTCCATCCGAATAAAACCATTAGATGAGCATAATACAGGCTGTTAAATTTTAATAAATGACGAGTGATTTGACGTGTGATAAATGCTTAGCTTGATCATTTGGAGATACCCATGCCATCCCTCACTCGCTGGATTTCACAGCAGAAGCAGCTCGACCTGGAGTGGGTACAGCGCTATCTGCGCCAAAAAGGGCATCCCATTGAAGGGAGTGGGCGTGCGATCGTGGAAGCGATCAGCGAGTGGGAGCGCTCCGATCCTGAACAAGCCAATGACAAGGAGCTCTTACGCGAATTGCGCGGGGCCTGGGCTCAAAAAAACTACCGCCAAAGCAAAGGGCGCACAGCTTGCAGCTTGATTTTGAAGGCGGAGACCAAGTTACGCCTGGCCAAACTGGCGCAGGAACAGGACAGGAGCATGGGGGAAGTTGTGGAGGCACTCCTGGAAGGCGAAAAGCTGCAGTCGGAGCGCCTGCCATCGCAAAAACCCCCTCCCCGCATCACGGTGACAAAACAACTCGAACAAGAACGTCTCCGTAGTCGAGCTCTCGGAGAGCTGCTGATAGACGCGTTGAGTGACTTGGCGATTAGGAATCTGCAGCTGGCTGAGCTTACAAAGAATGAGACGCAGCCAAAAAAACCAAGCATCCCCGCTATCCTCAGAACCGCGACGGACCAGCTACGCGAGCGCTGCAGAGATGCGGGAATTATTGGTTTCGATATCGGAAGGGGACTAGCCCAGCAACACATTGTTATTGATCACGAGCGGATTAAAGACCGTCTACCAAACAACTTAGAGACCCCTCGCGCCGTTAAACCTCGCAGCATCACAAGGCGTTTGGCTGCAGCAAAACTACCCGCCCCCAACGCCCAGTTGGACGACCTCGAGCATCACAGCGAGGTGATAAAGCGCGTGACAGAGCCGCACTGGCCTACCCATGGATCCAAACTCGTCATTACGGGTGATTCCGCTAATAGACGCGTCTGGATGGCATGCGCGCTGGCCCGGAAACACTGCCTAAACGGGGCCAGCGTGCGCTACTACACCGCATTTGAATTTCTATCCCACGTTGCGGGAGCTCAAGGGACTCACCGCCATCAGTTTCTCTGCAGAATGAGTGATGCAGTTGACTTACTGGTGATAGATGGCTGGGATGCTGTGCCATGGACTCCCGAATACCTTGGGATCATGGATGCACTGCTGGAGGCTAGAGAGTCGGTCGGAGCGACGATTGTGGTGAGCGGAACGCCCATTTCGGAATGGGCAAAATTCCAAGATTCATCGCCAGTGACGAAATCAATTCTCACAAGGCTGGGCGCGAATACGGAGAAGCTATTGGTCATGCCGAGCCTCACTTCTAGCCCTGCTTCCGCCACTGGACACTTCGATCACGCCCCTCAAACCGCTTCTACTGAAGAAGCCATCCGGCCAATAGCTCCCACCCTGGCCTTCAAAGCTCTTGTAGGAGATCGCGTCTATCCCCCGTTTTCTGCGGAAGCTCGACGCGAACCCGCATGCACCCTCAACCTAGATCATGAGGACGAGAACAACAGGGATATGGATCCAGCCACAGAGGTATCAGTCCAATCGCCACCCTCGATCGATGACTCTCCGGACATAAGAACCGAAACGTCAGAGCACGGCCCAACAGATACTGAAATGGATGACGAAGCGTTCCGCTTGCTGGGAGGCGAGCTCCCGAGTCATTTGAGATAGCTCTCGCTATAGCGGAAGCCCAGCCCCGATCATCAGAAGCGCGGCTCCTCAATTCAACGCTGAAGCCCCGCTGGCTCGTAGGCTCAAGCGCAAGCCGAACCTTCGCCTAAAACGCAGTAAGACAAGCAGCAAGGAGCTCCGCACACTAGATGCCTCTTACTGCAGAACCGACACATAATGCCGGTGGCACAAAAAGTGGCACAAAATTCGAGGTCAGTCGAAAACCAGCAGGCATAAAAAAATCCAGTCACCGCTAAGTGACTGGATTTTTTAGGGTTTTTTGGTCGGGACGGAGTGATTCGAACACTCGACCCCTTGCACCCCATGCAAGTGCGCTACCAGGCTGCGCTACGCCCCGACGTTTTGTAGCTCGCTCCGGATCACCGGAAGCGGAGCGAACTATATCTTAAGCTTTTGAATTGTGGAAGGTTTTTTTCAAAAAAATTCACTTCCGCAACACATGGAGGACATCTTCGAGCTCGGCGATCATCTGGCGGATGAGCTGCTTGTACTGCGTGGTGTCTTCCTTGGCTTCGTCCCCGGAGAGGCGCTGGCGCGCCCCGCCGATGGTAAAGCCCTGATCGTATAGCAGCGCCCGGATCTGCCGGATCATCAACACATCCTGGCGCTGGTAGTAGCGCCGGTTTCCGCGCCGCTTTACTGGGTTGAGCTGGGGAAATTCCTGCTCCCAGTAACGCAGCACGTGGGGCTTGACTGCGCAGAGTTCACTAACTTCGCCAATAGTGAAGTATCGCTTGCCTGGAATGGGCGGCAGCTCGTCGTTATGACTTGGTTCCAGCATAAGCTTCGACCCTGGCTTTGAGTTTCTGCCCTGGACGGAAAGTGACCACACGGCGAGCCGTGATCGGGATTTCCTCTCCTGTCTTCGGGTTTCGGCCAGGCCGCTGACGCTTATCGCGCAAGTCGAAATTGCCGAACCCGGACAACTTCACCTGTTCGTTGTGCTCCAGCGCCTGACGGATTTCCTCGAAGAACAGCTCCACCAGTTCCTTGGCTTCCCGTTTATTCAGGCCAAGCTCTTCATAAAGACGTTCAGCCATCTCAGCTTTCGTCAGAGCCCCCATACGCTACTTCCTTAACGTGGCATTGAACCTGTCTTCCAGCGAGGTGACGATGTTTTGCGTTGTGGTGTTCACCTCATCGTCAGTAAGAGTGCGCGATGGATGCTGCCAGGTCAAGCCGACGGCAAGGCTTTTTCTAAGCGGATCAATGCCTTTACCGTGATACACGTCAAATAGCCTGAGGTCCGTCATCCACTCGCCAGCGGCTTCGCGGATAGTGGCCAGCACGGACTCTGCGGGAACCTCGCGATCCACCAGCAGGGCCAGGTCACGACGCACCTCTGGGAAGCGCGACAGCTCGCTGAAGCTCGGCAGTTTGCCTTGCATCACTTCGGCCAGTACCAGCTCGAACAGATAGACCGGCTGATCCAGGTCCAGGGCCTTGGCCAATTCCGGGTGCAGTGCCCCGAGGAAGCCAACCAGGCGCCCTTCCCTTTCGATACGGGCGGTCTGGCCCGGGTGCAGAGCAGGATGCTCGCCCGGCACGAAGCTGAAGGCACCCAGGTCGCCAGCGGCACCGAGAACGGCTTCGACATCGGCCTTGGCGTCGTAGAAGTCGACGGCGTCGCGGCCGTGGGCCCAGCCTTCCGGCAGACGGGAACCACAGAGCACGCCCGCCAGCATCGGCTCTTGCTTCAGGCCTTCAAGCTGGCCAACGAAGCGCAGGCCGCTTTCGAACAGGCGAACGCGGGACTGCTGACGGTTGAGGTTGTGCTGCAGCGCGCTCACCAGGCCCGGCCACAGCGAAGAACGCATGGCAGCCATGTCGGCGGAGATGGGGTTGGCCAGCATCAGCGGCTTCACGCCCGGAGTGAACAGTTCGAACAGCTTCGGATCGATGAAGCTGTAGGTGATGGCTTCGTGGAAACCACGGGCCACCAGCAGGCGACGCAGGGCCGGCAGTTCGACCGCACCTTCGGCGCGTGCACGCGGCGCCAGGCGGGCTTGCGGGTAACGAACCGGCAGACGGTTGTAGCCGTAGAGGCGGCCCAGCTCTTCGATCAGGTCCACTTCCAGGCTGATATCGAAGCGGTGGCTCGGCACGTCAACGTGCCACTGGCCAGTGCCTTCGGCAGTGACCTTCAGGTCCAGCGCGGTGAGCAGGCGCTCGACTTCGGCAGCGTCCATTTCCATGCCCAGCATCTGGGCGATGCGCTCGGCGCGCAGGGTAACCGGCGCGACTTTCGGCAAGTGGTCCTGGCTGGTGGCTTCGATGATCGGGCCGGCTTCGCCACCGACGATTTCCAGCAGCAGGCCAGTCGCGCGCTCCATGGCTTCGCGAGCCAGTTCGAAGTCGACGCCACGCTCGAAGCGGTGGGACGAGTCGGTGTGCAGACCATAGGAGCGAGCCTTGCCGGCTACTGCGATGGTGTCGAAGAAGGCCGCTTCCAGGAACAGGTCGCGCGTCTTGCCGCTGACGCCGCTGTGCTCGCCACCCATCACGCCGGCGATGGCCAGGGCGCGGTTGTGGTCAGCGATCACTAGAGTGTCGGCGCGCAGGGATACTTCCTGGCCATCCAGCAGGACGAGCTTCTCGCCCTCTTCCGCCATGCGCACGCGAATGCCGCCGTTGATTTCGGCGAGGTCGAAGGCGTGCATCGGCTGGCCGAGTTCGAGCATCACGTAGTTGGTAATGTCGACGGCAGCATCGATGGAGCGTACTTCGGAGCGACGCAGGCGCTCGACCATCCACAGCGGGGTCGGGCGGGACAGGTCAACGTTGCGGATCACACGGCCGAGGTAGCGCGGGCAGGCAGCCGGAGCGCTCACTTCCACCGGACGTACTTCGTCGTGAGCCGGCGCAACGGCGGCGACTTGCGGGCGGGTGACTGGAGCTGCGTAGAGCGCACCCACTTCGCGGGCCAGGCCGGACAGGCTCAGGCAGTCACCGCGGTTGGGGGTCAGGCCCAGCTCGATGATCACGTCATCCAGGCCGAGGTAGGCACGGATATCCTGGCCCACCGGGGCGTCAGCCGCCAGCTCCATCAGCCCGTCATTGTCATCGCTGATCTGCAGTTCGGAAGCCGAGCACAGCATGCCGTTGGACTCGACGCCGCGCAGCTTGGCCTTCTTGATCTTGAAGTCGCCCGGCAATTCGGCGCCGATCATGGCGAAGGGGATCTTCAGGCCGGGGCGCACGTTGGGCGCACCGCACACGACCTGCAAGGTCTCGCTGCCATTGCTCACCTGGCAGACGCGCAGCTTGTCGGCGTCCGGGTGTTGTTCGGTGCTCAGCACCTCACCCACGACCACGCCGCTGAAGGCACCCGCTACCGGAGTAACGCTGTCGACTTCGAGGCCAGCCATGGACAGACGAGCCACCAGCTCGTCACGGGATACCTGCGGGCTTACCCAGCTCCGCAGCCATTGTTCACTGAATTTCATCCTGCTCTCCTAAGGGATTCGTTTCGGACACTACGACCTAGCGGAATTGCGCGAGGAAGCGCAGGTCGTTGTCGAAGAACAGGCGCAAGTCGTTGACGCCATAGCGCAGCATGGCCAAGCGCTCAACGCCCATGCCGAAGGCGAAGCCCTGGTATTTCTCCGGATCGATGCCGGACATGCGCAGCACGTTCGGGTGAACCATGCCGCAACCCATCACTTCCAGCCAGCCGGTCTGCTTGCACACGCGGCAGCCCTTGCCGGAGCACATCACGCACTGCATATCGACTTCGGCCGACGGCTCGGTGAAGGGGAAGAAGGAGGGACGGAAACGCACGCCGAGGTCCTTCTCGAAGAACACGCGGAGGAACTCTTCGATGGTGCCCTTGAGGTCGGCGAAGCTGACGCCTTCGTCTACCAGCAGGCCTTCGACCTGGTGGAACATGGGCGAGTGGGTGATATCCGAGTCGCAGCGGTATACGCGGCCGGGGCAGACGATGCGGATCGGCGGCTGCTGGGACTCCATGGTGCGCACCTGTACCGGGGAGGTATGGGTACGCAGCAGCATGTTCGCGTTGAAGTAGAAGGTGTCGTGCATTGCCCGGGCCGGGTGGTGGCCGGGAATGTTGAGCGCTTCGAAGTTATGGTAGTCGTCTTCGACTTCGGGGCCTTCGGCGATGCCGTAGCCAATCCGAGTGAAGAATTGCTCGACGCGCTCGAGGGTGCGGGTTACCGGATGCAGGCCACCGGAGGCCTGGCCGCGGCCCGGCAGGGTCACGTCGATACGCTCGGCCGCGAGCTTGGCGGTCAGGGCAGCCTGCTCAAGCGACTCTTTGCGGGTATTCAAGGCGTCCTGAACGCGCTCCTTGGCGGCGTTGATCAGGGCGCCGACCTTGGGACGCTCTTCAGTCGGCAGGTCGCCCAGGGTCTTCATCACCTGGGTCAGTTCGCCTTTCTTGCCAAGGTAGTGAACGCGAATCTGCTCCAGGGCATTCACGTCTTCGGTTTGTTGCACGGCCTCAAGCGCTTGCGAGACCAGCGCATCCAGATTTTCCATTTACTGACTCCAGATACGAAATAGGGGAAGAGCACAAGGCCCTTCCCCTATCGGTGACGTTCAGCACCGGGCGAACCCGGTGATTGTCGGGGACTTAAGCCAGAACGGCCTTAGCTTTCTCGACAATCGCAGCAAACGCCGCTTTTTCGTTCACTGCCAGGTCGGCCAGAACCTTACGGTCGATCTCGATGGCCGCTTTTTTCAGGCCGGCGATCAGACGGCTGTAGGACAGACCGTTCTGACGAGCACCAGCGTTGATACGAGCGATCCACAGAGCGCGGAACTGACGCTTGCGCTGACGACGGTCACGGTAGGCGTATTGGCCAGCCTTGATCACCGCCTGCTTGGCAACGCGGAACACGCGGCTGCGTGCGCCGTAGTAGCCTTTGGCGAGTTTCAGAATTTTCTTGTGACGAGCACGAGCGATGACGCCACGCTTAACACGAGCCATGAGTAATTTCCTCTAGAATCTTGACCGATTAACGAACGCGCAGCATGCGCTCTACTTTACGCACGTCAGACGGGTGCACCAGGGTGCAGCCGCGCAGCTGACGCTTACGCTTGGTAGTCATCTTGGTCAGGATGTGGCTCTTGAAAGCGTGCTTGTGCTTGAAGCCGGAAGCGGTCTTCTTGAAACGCTTCGCAGCACCGCTCTTGGTTTTCATTTTTGGCATGTTCGGATACTCCGCATTCAATCAATAAACATAACCGCAAGGCCTGCCAGTGCCCTGGGGGTTATTTTCGCTTTTTGGGAGCGATGACCATCATCAGCTGGCGTCCTTCCAGCTTAGGATGCTGTTCTACGGTGCCGAATTCGGCGAGGTCGGCTTCGACCCGCTTCAACAGCTCCATACCCAGCTCCTGGTGGGCCATCTCACGGCCGCGGAATCGCAGGGATACCTTGGCCTTGTCCCCTTCACTAAGGAAACGTACCAGGTTGCGTAGTTTTACCTGGTAATCCCCTTCTTCCGTCCCTGGACGAAACTTGATTTCTTTAATCTGCTGCTGGTGCTGGTTCTTCTTCGCCGCAGCGGCCTGCTTCTTCTTCTCGAAGAGATGCTTGCCGTAATCCATGATCCGGCAAACAGGCGGCACGGCATCGGCAGAGATCTCTACCAGATCCAGCTTCGCTTCTTCAGCAGCGCGAAGCGCTTCATCAATCGAGACGACGCCAATCTGCTGGCCGTCAGCACCAATCAACCGCACCTCGCGAGCCGTAATGTTCTCGTTGATCGGGGCTTTCGGTTGAGTCCGCTTGTCCTGTCTCATTTCACGCTTAATAGTGATTACTCCAATTCTTGGCGACCACGCCGGGAAACCGCTTGTGCGAGCAATTCAGAGAAGCTTTCGAAGGGCATGGAACCCAGGTCGACACCCTCGCGGGTACGCACAGCAACGGATCGAGTCTCAACCTCCCGGTCTCCAATAACCAAGAGATAGGGAACCTTGAGCAAAGTATGCTCGCGGATTTTAAAGCCGATTTTTTCGTTTCTCAAGTCGGACTTGGCACGGAAACCGCTTTCGTTGAGAGCTTTCTCCACCTCGACGGCGAAATCGGCCTGCTTGTCGGTGATATTCATGATCACCGCCTGGGTCGGCGCCAGCCAAGCCGGGAACGAACCAGCGTAGTGCTCGATCAGCATGCCGATGAAGCGCTCGAAGGAACCAAGGATCGCGCGGTGCAGCATCACCGGACGCTTACGGTTGTTATCTTCGGCGATATAGCTGGCATCCAGACGCTCCGGCAGGTTCGGATCGTACTGCAGGGTGCCGCACTGCCAGTTACGGCCGAGGCAGTCTTTCAGGGTGAACTCGATCTTCGGACCGTAGAAAGCGCCCTCGCCCGGCTGGTATTCCCAGGACAGACCGGACTCGTTCAGCGCGTCAGCCAGGGCACCTTCAGCGCGATCCCACAGCTCGTCGGAACCCACACGCTTGGCCGGACGAGTGGACAGCTTCATGGAAATGTCAGCGAAGCCGAAGTCCTTGTAGACCTGAAGGGTCAGCTTGATGAAATCAGCCGCTTCCTTCTTCACCTGATCTTCGGTGCAGAAGATGTGGGCGTCGTCCTGAGTGAAGCCACGCACACGCATGATGCCGTGCAGGGCGCCAGACGGCTCATTACGGTGGCAAGCACCGAACTCAGCCAGGCGCAGCGGCAGGTCGCGGTAGGACTTCAACCCCTGGTTGAAGATCTGCACGTGGCACGGGCAGTTCATCGGCTTGACCGCGTAGTCGCGACTTTCCGACGAAGTGGTGAACATGTTTTCGGCGTAGTTGGACCAGTGGCCCGAACGCTCCCAGAGGATGCGGTCGACCACCTGCGGGGTACGCACTTCCACATAGCCGTGGTCGCGCTGAACCTTGCGCATGTACTGCTCCAGCACCTGGTAGACAGTCCAGCCAGCCGGATGCCAGAACACCATGCCCGGCGCCTCTTCCTGCAGGTGGAACAGATCCAGCTGCTTGCCGATGCGGCGGTGGTCGCGCTTTTCAGCTTCTTCGATGCGCTGGATGTAGGCAGCCAGCTGCTTCTTATCGGCCCAGGCAGTGCCATAAATGCGCTGCAGTTGCTCGTTCTTCGAGTCACCGCGCCAGTACGCACCAGAGATCTTGGTCAGCTTGAAGGCTTTCAGGAAGCGAGTATTCGGCACGTGCGGGCCGCGGCACATGTCCACGTACTCCTCATGGAAGTACAGGCCCATGGCGGTTTCATCCGGCATGTCTTCGATCAGGCGCAGCTTGTATTCCTCGCCGCGAGCCTTGAACAGATCGATGACCTCGGCACGCGGAGTCATCTTCTTGATGACGTCGTAGTCCTTGTCGATCAGCTCAGCCATGCGTTTCTCGATCGCCGCCATATCTTCAGGAGTGAAGGGGCGCTCGAAGGCGATATCGTAATAGAAGCCTTCTTCGATCACCGGACCGATCACCATCCGAGCAGTCGGATAGAGCTGCTTGACGGCATGGCCAACCAGGTGAGCGCAGGAGTGGCGGATGATTTCCAGGCCCTCCTCGTCCTTCGGCGTGATGATTTGCAGGGTCGCGTCGGCTTCGATCAGGTCGCAGGCGTCCACCTGCTTGCCGTTGACCTTGCCGGCCAGGGTGGCCTTGGCCAGGCCCGCACCAATGGACTGAGCCACTTCGAGCACGGAAACGGGATTATCGAAAGTACGCTGACTGCCGTCAGGAAGAGTGATGATGGGCATGGCGCCTCCTCTCCTAGTGGTGACCTCTACCAAAGGCCACATGGGTTGGGATGAGCCAGTACGCGATTCGGTGGTATGCCCGCCATACGGTGGCAGGAGCCTTGCAGCCAACCATGGCCGAACCAGAGTCACTGGAGGTAATGAAGAGCGGGATGCTTGCAGAAACCTGGAGCCCCGACAAGCGCCCAATAAAAAAGGGTCACCTGAGTGACCCTTTTTATCGAATTTGGTAGGCACAATTGGACTCGAACCAACGACCCCCACCATGTCAAGGTGGTGCTCTAACCAACTGAGCTATGTGCCTTCGATGGGTGCGCATTCTACGGACTAACTTTTCTCTGTCAACACCTTTTTTCGCTAACTCTCTGAAAAAGTGGATTTTTTACTGTTCATCGCCTCGTTGAATATTTTGCACAGAGGCTAGCCGGCCCGTTTCAACTCAGGTAGCATCACCACATCTGTAAAAAATAAAAAACAGAGATTCCATTATGACGCACACTCCCTACCCCCAATCCTATTACGCGTTCTCGGCCAACCCGGTGCCGGCACGCCCCGAGCTGCAAGGTGAGACCGAAACCGACGTCTGCATCATCGGTGCAGGTTATACCGGCCTCTCCACTGCCCTCTTCCTTCTGGAGAACGGTTTCAAGGTCACCGTCCTTGAAGCCGCCAAGGTGGGCTTCGGCGCGTCTGGCCGCAATGGCGGCCAGATCGTCAACAGCTATAGCCGCGACATCGATGCTATCGAACGCACAGCGAACCCGAAGAACGCCAAGCTGATGGCCGACATGGCCTTCGAAGGCGGCCGCATCATTCGCGACCGTATTAAGAAGTACAACATCCAGTGCGACCTGAAGGATGGCGGCGTGTTCGCAGCCTTCACCAAGAAGCAGATGGCGCACCTGGAGTCCCAGAAGAAGCTCTGGGAGCGCTTCGGCCACAACCAGTTGGAACTGCTGGACGCCAAGGGCATCCGCAAAGTGGCGGCGACCGACAACTATATCGGCGGCATGCTGGACATGAGCGGCGGCCATATCCATCCGCTCAACCTGGCCCTGGGCGAAGCTGCGGCGGTCGAATCCATCGGCGGCGTGATCCACGAGCAGAGCCCGGCGACCCGTATCGAGCGCGGCGCCAACCCGGTAGTGCACACCCCGAAGGGCCGCGTTAAGGCCAAGTTCGTGGTCGTCGCCGGCAACGCCTACCTGGGCAACCTGGTTCCTGAGCTGGCCAGCAAGTCCATGCCGTGCGGTACCCAGGTGATCACCACCGAGCCGCTGTCGGATGAACTGGCCAAGACCCTGCTGCCGCAGGATTACTGCGTCGAGGACTGCAACTACCTGCTGGACTACTACCGCCTCTCCGGCGACAAGCGCCTGATCTACGGCGGCGGCGTGGTCTACGGTGCCCGCGACCCGGCGAACATCGAAGCCATCATCCGTCCGAAGATGCTGAAGACCTTCCCGCAGCTGAAGGACGTGAAAATCGACTTCGCCTGGACCGGCAACTTCCTGCTGACCCTGTCCCGCCTGCCCCAGGTCGGCCGGATCGGCGACAACATCTACTACTCCCAGGGCTGCAGCGGCCATGGCGTGACCTACACCCATATCGCGGGCAAGGTGATCGCCGAAACCTTGCGCGGCCAAGCCGAGCGCTTCGACGCCTTCGCCAGCCTGCCCCACTACCCCTTCCCGGGTGGTCGCATGTTCCGCGTGCCCTTCACTGCAATGGGCGCCTGGTACTACACCATGCGTGACAAGCTAGGCGTCTGATCCGCCCGCAACGAAAACGGCGCCCCAGGGCGCCGTTTTTCATTTCACGAATAGTTTGCTCAAGGCATCTGCAGGCGCGCCATCTTGGCGGCGTTGACCTGGCCCGCCGCCGCGAGCTCATCCGCTGCCTTCAGCCAGCGCACCCGCTCCACCGACGCCGGCAACTGATTCGGCGCCTGCACCAGCACCGCCCAATGGCCCGCCTCCGCCCAGTCCGCCTCGAACTCGCTGAAGCTCATCAAAGCGCGACGCTTATGGCCTTGGCGCAGCAACACCTGCTGATTGGCGCGGTCATAGCCGACCAGCAATGCGTACCGCCACGAGGGCAACCAGCCGAAACCTTCACGCAGGTGCACCAGCACCGGGTTGCCCGCGGAAACCTGCTCCAGCAGGTCACCCAGCTGATTGCCCAGCGGATAGACGATCAGGCCGTGCTGACGCGCAGTCGCCGCCAGTCCTTCGCGCAGGGACGCCTCCTTCTGCGGCAGCTGCAATTCCTTCTCGACCATGCCCGGCGTCACCTCGTCCCCCTGCTGGGTCAGCAAGGCAGCCATCGAAGCCGGTGCGCTCTGGTAGGCGTTCTGGGCAAAGAAAGGGACGCCACTCAGCTCGACCCGCTCAGGCCCCGCCTGCAGCTTCGACGACAGCGGCTGGGCGCCACAACCGGCCAGCACGGCAACGCAAGCGGCAATAAGGACAGGGCAGAACAGGCGATTCAGGACGGGCACGGCAACACTCGCTGTAGGCAACCTCGAACGGCTGCCGATGATACTGGCAGGAGCCCGGGCGGTACATCGCGCGCCTTGCAGGATGCGATCCGGAACAATGCCGGATGCGCTCTGTATACCCATCGCATCGTGCAAAACGCACAACGGCGGGTACAAAAGCCGCTTACCCATTCATTTGCGCGACAAAAAGTTAGTTTTTCACGACGCGCTGTGACTTATCGGTCAGGTCTCGCCATCCACATTCACGACGGTGTAACAAAGGGCTGAAGCCGCGCCGTCACCTTCATTGGGCACAATATGGAGAGACCCGCTCCCATGAACACTCCGCTGCGTTTCAACGAAGCACTGATCATCACTGGCCGTGCATTCAAACCCTTCCAGTGCGTTGCCTGGGCCCTGCAAGACGGCACCGGCGAACTCAGCATCAGCGTGATCGACCGCACCAATACCCGTCTGCTCGGTCGTTCGAAGATTCCTTGCAGCACCTATTCCGACCCGGAGCAACTGGCAAGCATCCTCAAGCAGTCCCGTGAGGAGCTAAGCCGCAAGGGCTACAACCTCGAGCCCTGGACAATGCCGGAGTAAGACTCCAGCGCCAGTGCCCAATGCGCGGCGGGCGGGCCTCCCTGCTCGCCCCGGCTGCATTTTCCCTCCTGCTTTCCCCCTTCCCAATCCCGTGCTTAACCCGACCTCCCCAGCAGGTGATTGATTTCGCCAACCGTGGCGAGATTTGTGGGCTTATTGTCATTGTTGCCACCCGCTGTTCGCTGCAGACTGACGTCATCTCCTCCCCCGAGATCGTCATGAACCCGATTCGCCATATCGCCTGCCTCGCCTTCGCCGAAGTCATGAGCCTGGATGTCACCGGCCCGCTGCAGGTATTCGCCTCGGCCAATGTCGAGCGCCAGCGCCAAGGGCTGCCGCCTTGCTACGTGCTGCATCTGCTCGGCCCTGAGGCGGGGCCGGTGAAGACTTCAGCCGGCTTTGCGCTGGTGGCTGAACAGGCCTGGCGCGAGATCGACCCGACAAGCCTGGACACCCTGCTGATTCCCGGCGGAATGGAGATGAGCCAGCTTTGCGCAGACGCGGCCTTACTGGACTGGCTACGCCGGGCAGAACCCCAGTTACGACGCCTGGGTTCCATCTGTTCGGGTGCCCTGGTCCTCGCGGCAGCCGGATTGTTGGACGGCCGCAAGGCCACGACGCACTGGTCGGACGTGGAGGCCCTGAGCTGCCATAGCGCGGTGGAAGTACAAGGAGACCGCCTGCACACCTACGATCCACAAGGCCAGGATGGCGACGCCCATGTGTTCACGTCCGCTGGCGTCACCGCCGGCATCGACCTGGCGCTAGCCCTGGTGGAAGCGGACCTGGGCCGCCCGATGGCACTGGCCGTGGCGCGCCGACTGGTGCTGTTCCTGCGCCGTCCCGGTGGCCAGGCGCAGTTCAGTGCCCTGCTTACGCCGGAACCCAGCCGCACACCCAAGCTGGCGGCGCTGCTGGAGTGGATCCCGGCCAATTTGGGCGGCGACCTATCACTCGAAGCGCTCGCGGTCCAGGCGAAGATGGCGCCGCGCAGCCTGTCTCGCACCTTTTCCCAGGAGTTGGGTGTGGGCCCCGGCAAGTATGTCGAACGCATCCGCCTGGAGGCCGCCCGCACCCTGCTGCAGGACGCCCAGGCCTCCATTGCCACGGTGGCGCGCCTGACCGGCTTCGGTCACCCGGAAAACTTGCGCCGCACCTTTCACAAGCACCTGTCCGTGAGTCCGCAGGAGTACGCGGAGCGCTTCGGACGCCCGACCTTCGACTGAGGACTTCGCCATGCTCGAACTGCGCCCCAATTGCGAATGTTGCGACAAGAGTCTGCCCCCGGAGTCCACCGAGGCGCTGATCTGTTCGTTCGAATGCACTTTTTGCCGTGATTGTGCCAATCAACGCCTGCATGGAACCTGCCCCAACTGCGGCGGCGAACTGGTACGCCGCCCCATCCGCCCCGCGACTAAGCTGGCCAGGTATCCCGCGTCCACGCAGCGCATCCTGAAGCCCGCCGGCTGCCCAACCTGAACCACCCATTCAAGGAAGAACCATGCTGCTGAACAATCCCAGCATTCGACTGCTGTTCGTCGGCCAGGCGCTCTACTGGAGCTGCTCGATGATCGGCATCACGCTCACCTCGCTGGTGGGCCTGCAACTGGCGCCGATCAATAGCCTGGCGACATTGCCACTGGCGCTGCTGGTCCTGGGCAACTTGCTGGCCGTGCAACCCTTGTCGCTGTTCATGCAGCGCCACGGTCGCCGCCGCGGCCTGATGCTCGGCGCCGCCTGCGGTGTGCTGGGCGGGCTCCTGAGTGCGCTGGGCGTATGGCTGGGGGATTTCGTCCTGTTCTGCCTGGGCGCGCTGCCCATTGGCGGCTATCAGGCCTCAGCCATGTACTACCGCTTCGCCGCCCTGGAAGCGGTGGAAGACACACAGAAAGGCCGCGCGACCGCCTATGTGATCGGCGGCGGCGTTTGCGCAGCCCTGATCACCCCAAGCCTGTCCCTCTGGTCGCGCACTGCGCTGGATGCTCCCTTTGTCGGCGCCTACCTGCTGATCGCCGTGCTGGCGTTGATCGCCCTGCTGCTGATGTCACGCCTGCGCGAAGGCGAAGCACCGCGCCCGCCCAAGGCGGGCTGGTCTGAAGCCCGCTCCCTGCTCTCCCGCCCACTGGTACGCGCAGCGCTGGCCACCACCGCCATCGGCCATGGCCTGATGGTGCTGGTGATGAACGCCACACCGCTGGCAATGAGTTTCTGCGGCCACTCCCTGGAATCCAGCACCGAGGTGATCCGCTGGCACATGCTCGGCATGTTCCTTCCCGCCTTCATCGCCGGCCCGTTGGTGGATCGCCTGGGTAGCCGACGCGTCGCGCTACTCGGCGGACTCGTCCTGTTGGTCAGCGCCGTAACGGCACTTTCCGGATTGGGCCAGGCGCACTTCCTGGTCAGTTCATTCCTCCTCGGCGTTGGTTGGAACCTGATGCTGGTAGCAGGTACCACCCTGTTGGGCGAAGGTCACAGCGCCGAGGAGCGCGGCCAGGCGCAGGGGCTGATGGAGCTGGGCAATGGCCTGGTGGCGGCGGGCGCGTCCTTCACTTCGGGGGCGCTGATCAGCGGGATCGGTTGGGATGCGGTGAACCTGGGCATGCTGCCCCTGCTGGCAGTCGCCCTGCTGATGCTCGTGCCGGTGCGGAGCAGGCTGGCTGCAGGCTGAGCCCCCTACAGCCAACTTCATGAAAAAGGCGACCCGGAGGTCGCCTTATTCGTTTCGATCGCGCCTTAGTAGTAGGCGTTTTCGCGATTGCTGTGGTCGGTGACGTCACGCACGCCCTTGAGCTCCGGGATACGCTCCATCAGGGTTTTCTCGACGCCATCCTTCAGGGTCATGTCGACCATGCCGCAGCCCTGGCAGCCGCCGCCGAAACGCAGCACGGCAATACCCTCCTCGACTACGTCCACCAGGCTCACCTGGCCGCCGTGGCTGGCAAGGCCGGGGTTGATCTCGGTCTGCAGGTAATAGTTGATGCGCTCGTTGAGCGGGCTGTCTTCATTGACCATCGGCACCTTGGCGTTCGGCGCCTTGATGGTCAGCTGGCCACCCATGCGATCGGTGGCGTAGTCCACGATGGCGTCTTCCAGGAAAGGCTCGCTGATGCCGTCGATCCAGGCGGTGAACGCGGCCAGTGCCAGAGCGTTGTCTTCCGGCTTCTGCTCGCCCGGCTTGCAATAGGCGATGCAGGTTTCGGCGTACTGGGTACCCGGCTGGGTGATGAAGACTCGAATGCCGATGCCTGGGGTGTTCTGCTTCTCGAGCAGGTCAGCCAGATAATCCTGGGCAGCTTGGGTAATGGTGATGGCGCTCATGGCAACTCCTCGCAAACATGGGCGCAGTGTACGCCAAAGGGGAACGGGGGTTAAAGCCCTACCAATTTGGTAGGAATTATTCTCGTCAAAGGTTCTGATAGCGATTCATATCCAGCTCCCCAGCCTCGACCGGCTCGGTTTCGCGGATGAAAGCCGTCAGGTCGTGGAAGTAGAACCAGAATTCCGGGTGGGTTCGACGGATGCCCCAGCGCTCCACCACCTTCTCGAACGCTGCGCCGTCCTTCGCCTGTTCCAGGGCTGCGACGAAGGTTTCTACCTCCCCCGCCTTGAGGTTGAAGATGAAGTTCGGATAGCTGGAGAGCACGCCAGGGTACAGCGTCAGGGTGTCCAACCCCGGCTGGTAACGCAGTTCCTCGCCGAGCATGAAGGCCACATTGCTGTGGGCACGATTGCGCAGCAGGCTGTAGATCTCTCGGCGCCCATCGGACGTTTCGACCCGCAGCAGGGTCGCCTCCGGCAGTTGCTCGATTACCTTGAGCCCCGCAGCCGGCCGGCTCACCAAACGACTGAGCACCTGCTCCACGTCCTGCAGCTCGCGTGCGACGTTCGACCGGAAGCAACTGCCATCACTGCAGCGGTTGATGGGATCAGGCCTTGCGTTGATACCGGCATAGCGCGACAGCAACTCCTGGGCGAAAGCACGTTTGGGGTCCTTTTCGGGCAAGGCAAGAGCACTTGGAGTGTCCTTGTCGATGCTCTGGTAGTCCAGCCACAGCTTCACCTTGCCGCTCTTCTGGTACCAGTCGCCGAGCAGTACCGCTCGGGACTCGGCAGGCATCAGGCGGAGGAAGTTCACCTCGGCACCATTGCGGATCAGATCGAAATACAGCCGCGTCTGCGCCTGGTGGGAAACATTGCCGAACACGTCGAAGTTGACCACCAACTGGTAGTAGGTGCGCTCGAACAATGGATAGTCCATCCACCAGATGGTCTGCGGGATCTCACCGATCAGGCCTTTGCGCACCGAGGCGCTGTCGTACTGGCGGAAGATCGACAGCAGCGCGTTGTCGTTGCCGGTCCAGATATGCGACCAGCTCGGCACCGGCGCATCCGCATAAGCCGCCATGCGCAACGCTTCGTACTCGTTGCGCTTGTCGCGGTAGCTGCGCCACAGCCCCAGCAGATCGCCGATTTCGTCGAACTGCCCCGGCATCGCCAGCAGCGGTGTCGCCTGCTCGCGGTACTCGGCATCGGTGATGTACAGGTCGTGGGCCGGGGCCTGGAACAGTGCCCAGAAATTGTCGCGAATCACATCGGTGGCGATCTGGCCACGGCAGACCGGGCCGCGGATAAAGGTCCGCACGAAGTACTCGGCGTTATCCAGCATGAACTGGTAGCGCGCCTGGGCCGGGATGGCCTGGAAGGTCTCGAAGGGGTTGGCGCGGCGCTGGGCACCGTAGCCAGGCACCTGGTTGGCGACCCAATCGCCGCTGAAGAACAGTTCCGTGACCCGCGCCAGCTTCGCCGCGCTCAGCGGATAGGTGATGTGGGTCTTGTGCACGATCACGCCCTGGATGGGCCAGAGACGGTAGTAGAAGTTGTTGCCCGGGTCCTCGTTGGGGCGTCGCGTGGCGATGGGGTCGATCGGCTGGCCGCTGGGCGTGCGCGATCGCACCAGCTGGAAGAAGTGCCCTGGCTCGCCGCCCTCGAAATACAGGTGCGCGAGGAACAGGTGCTCGAACAGCCAGCGCCCCACCAGCACCTCGCGGGCGCCCGGCGCGTTGAGCAGGTTTTCCCAATCGGCCACCTGGCGCGCCTCGGCAGCGCTGGGCTGCACGGCCTGCTCCTCGACCGGAGCGCCCTGGGCCAGCCAGCGTTGCAGGGTCTGGTATTCCGCGTCGCTGAGGCCGGTGACGGCGAACGGCATGCCGGCGCGGGCGTGCTTGCGGATGTAGTCGTCGAACTCCCCGGGCAGGGGGCACTGGTTCTGGCGATTGATGCCGATATCGAGGTCGGCGGGCAGCTTGGCATTGGGTTCCGGCGGATTCGACCGCCCCAGCTCCAGCATCCGCGCCATCAACGCGGCCTGGGCGCCATTGGCATCGAGCACGGAATGGAAGCCCTTGCGTTGCCAGGCCTCGGCGCCACGCGCGTCGAAGTACAGACGAGTGGTTTCCTGCGCCTTGGTGCGGCCTCCGTCGTACACCGGCAGCTTGTTGGCGCCCCGCGCGGCGCCCTCGGCACTGCCCAGGTTGAGCTGGCAAGGCGAGTCGTAACAGGCATGGCAGGCCACGCACTTCTGCGTGAAGATCGGCTGGACGTCGCGGCTGTAGGAAACCTCCTCAGCCACTGTCGGGCGCATCCACAGCATGAACAGGACAAACAACGAAGCAAGGGTACGCAGCGACATGACTCGATCCGTGAGGAGTGAATAGGCGGATTCTAGTGGCTTGCGGCATGGGACGGCGAATCCGCCCCCGCACCAACATGAACGAAATTCATGGAAATGGCGGACAAGCTAAAAATTACTAAGGTTTTGCTATCATCCTCGCCTTTGTTCACGCCACCTTCAGGTAGTTCCCATGTCCGACCGCATCGCCCGCCAGCAAGCCCTGCAACAGGCGCTCAAAGAGCGCATCCTGATCCTCGACGGCGGCATGGGCACTATGATCCAGAGCTACAAGCTGCAGGAAGAGGACTACCGCGGCGCCCGCTTCGCCGACTGGCCAAGCGACGTTAAAGGCAACAACGACTTGCTGCTGCTGACCCGCCCGGACGTGATCCAGGCCATCGAGAGGGCCTACCTGGACGCTGGCGCGGACATCCTCGAGACCAACACCTTCAACGCCACCCGCGTGTCCCAGGCCGACTACGGCATGGAAGAGCTGGTGTATGAGCTGAACATCGAAGGCGCGCGCCTGGCCCGTGAAGTGGCCGACGCCAAGACCGCCGAGAACCCGGCCAAGCCGCGCTTCGTTGCCGGCGTGCTCGGCCCAACCAGCCGCACCTGCTCCATCTCCCCGGACGTGAACAACCCCGGCTACCGCAACGTGACCTTCGACGAGCTGGTGGAGAACTACAGCGAAGCCACCAAGGGCCTGATCCAAGGCGGTTCCGACCTGATCCTGATCGAAACCATCTTCGACACCCTCAACGCCAAGGCGGCGATCTTCGCCGTGCAGGGCGTGTTCGAGGAACTGGGCTTCGAGCTGCCGATCATGATTTCCGGCACCATCACCGATGCCTCCGGCCGCACCCTGTCCGGCCAGACCACCGAGGCCTTCCTGAACTCGGTGCGCCACGCCAAGCCGATCTCCATCGGCCTGAACTGCGCCCTCGGCGCCAAGGAACTGCGTCCCTATCTGGCGGAGCTGGCGGCCAAGGCCGAAACCCACGTCTCGGCGCACCCCAACGCCGGCCTGCCCAACGCCTTCGGCGAATACGACGAAAGCCCGGCGCAGATGGCCGAGGTGGTGGAGGAGTTCGCCGCCAGTGGCCTGCTCAACATCGTCGGCGGTTGCTGCGGCACCACCCCGCCGCACATCCAGGCCATCGCCGAGGCCGTGGCCAAGTACCCGCCGCGCGTGATCCCGGACATCCCCAAGGCCTGCCGCCTCTCGGGCCTGGAACCCTTCACCATCGACCGCAGCTCGCTGTTCGTGAACGTCGGCGAGCGCACCAACATCACCGGCAGCGCCAAGTTCGCCCGCCTGATCCGCGAAGAGAACTACACCGAGGCCCTGGAAGTGGCCCTGCAACAGGTGGAAGCGGGTGCCCAGGTGATCGACATCAACATGGACGAAGGGATGCTCGACTCCCAGGCGGCCATGGTCACCTTCCTCAATCTGATCGCCGGCGAGCCGGACATCTCCCGCGTGCCGATCATGATCGACTCTTCCAAGTGGGAAGTGATCGAGGCGGGCCTGAAATGCATCCAGGGCAAGGGCATCGTCAACTCCATCTCCATGAAGGAAGGCGTCGAGGCGTTCAAGCACCATGCCCGCCTGTGCAAGCGCTACGGCGCCGCCGTGGTGGTGATGGCCTTCGACGAGGTCGGCCAGGCCGATACCGCCGCACGCAAGAAGGAAATCTGCCAGCGCAGCTACGACATCCTGGTCAACGAAGTGGGCTTCCCGCCGGAAGACATCATCTTCGACCCGAACATCTTCGCCGTGGCCACCGGCATCGAGGAACACAACAACTACGCGGTGGACTTCATCGAGGCGTGCGCCTACATCCGCGACGAGCTGCCCTACGCGCTGTCGTCCGGCGGCGTGTCCAACGTGTCCTTCTCCTTCCGCGGCAACAACCCGGTGCGTGAAGCGATCCACTCGGTGTTCCTCTACCACGCCATCAAGAACGGCCTGACCATGGGCATCGTCAACGCCGGCCAACTGGAGATCTACGACGAGATCCCGGCTGAGCTTCGTGACAAGGTCGAAGACGTGGTGCTCAACCGTCACGAAGGCAGCACCGAGGCCCTGCTGGCCATCGCCGACAACTACCGTGGCGGCGGCGCGGTCAAGGAAGCCGAAAGCGAGGAATGGCGTAGCTTCAGCGTTGAGAAGCGCCTGGAACATGCGCTGGTCAAGGGCATCACCACCTTCATCGTCGAAGACACCGAGGAGTGCCGCCAGAAGTGTGCGCGCCCGATCGAGGTGATCGAAGGCCCGCTGATGTCCGGCATGAACGTGGTCGGCGACCTGTTCGGCGCCGGCAAGATGTTCCTGCCCCAGGTGGTGAAGTCCGCCCGCGTGATGAAGCAGGCCGTGGCCCACCTCATCCCCTTCATCGAAGCGGAGAAAGGCGACAAGCCCGAGGCCAAGGGCAAGATCCTCATGGCCACCGTGAAAGGCGACGTGCACGACATCGGCAAGAACATCGTGGGGGTCGTACTGGGCTGCAACGGCTACGACATCGTCGACCTCGGCGTAATGGTGCCGGCTGAGAAGATCCTGCAGACCGCCCGCGAGCAGAAGTGCGACATCATTGGCCTGTCCGGCCTGATTACCCCGTCCCTGGACGAGATGGTCCACGTCGCCAAGGAAATGCAGCGCCAGGGCTTCAACCTGCCGCTGATGATCGGTGGTGCCACCACTTCCAAGGCACACACGGCGGTGAAGATCGACCCGCAGTACAGCAATGACGCGGTGGTCTACGTCACCGACGCCTCGCGCGCGGTAGGCGTGGCCACCACCCTGCTGTCCAAGGAGATGAAGCCGGAGTACGCCCGCAAGCTGCGCGAGGAGTATGCCGAGGTCCGCGAGCGCACCGCCAACCGCGCCGCCCGCACCGAGCGCCTGGCCTACGCCGACGCCCTGGCCAACAAGCCGCAATACGACTGGGCTTCCCACCAGGTCGCCAAGCCGAGCTTCACTGGCGTCCAGGTGCTGGAGGACATCGACCTGGCGGTGCTGGCCCAGTACATCGACTGGACTCCCTTCTTCATCTCCTGGGACCTGGCCGGCAAGTACCCGCGCATCCTCACCGATGACGTGGTGGGTGAAGCGGCCACCGCGCTGTTCAACGACGCGCAGGCCATGCTCAAGCAGTTGATCGACGGCAAGCTGATCAAGGCCCGTGCGGTGTTCGGCTTCTGGCCGGCCAACCAGGTGGACCACGACGACATCGAAGTCTACGACGCCCACGGCAAGGCCCTGGCACGCCTGCATCACCTGCGCCAGCAGACCATCAAGCCCGACAGCAAACCGAACCTCTGCCTGGCCGACTATGTAGCGCCCAAAGAGAGCGGCATTACCGACTACGTGGGTGGTTTCATCACCACCGCCGGCATCGGCGCTGAGGAGCTGGCCAAGCAGTACGAAGCCAAAGGCGACGACTACAGCGCCATCATGGTCAAGGCCCTGGCCGACCGCCTGGCCGAGGCCTGCGCCGAATGGCTGCACGAGCGCGTGCGCAAGGAACACTGGGGCTACGCGGCCGACGAGCATCTGGACAACGAGGCGCTGATCAAGGAGCAGTACAAGGGCATCCGCCCCGCTCCCGGCTACCCGGCCTGCCCGGACCACACCGAGAAAGGCACCCTCTTCCACCTGCTCGACCCGCAAGGCACCTCCGGCGTGACCCTCACCGAGCACTACGCCATGTTCCCGGCGGCGGCAGTCAGCGGCTGGTACTTCGCCCATCCAGAGGCCCAGTATTTCGCCGTCGGCAAAATCGAACGCGACCAGATCGAGAGCTACAGTAAACGCAAGGGTCAGGACCAGGCCGTAAGCGAGCGCTGGCTGGCACCGAATCTGGGATACGAGAACTGATCTGTCGGCGACTCGTGGGAGCGCATTGATTCGCTCCCACGAGACCGGAAAAGAAAAGCCCCGCGATTGCGGGGCTTTTTTATTGAGCTGGGATCAGCCCTTGCTACGGCGCACGAACTTGATCGACCACTCGAAGTTAGGCTTGCGCGTCACGCTGATGGCGCGGCGGGTGACGGTGTCGAGGGTGACGTTCCAGAAGCCGGTGCTGGGGACCACGATCTTCGCCGGGAAGCGGTCGAACGCGCCGCCGATGTAATTGTGGCGGGCACCATTCTTGAAGCTGCGGAAGTTCGCATCGTTCATCAGTCGGATGTTGCAGGTCTGCGAGCACTGGATGACGACCAGGTCACCCTCGTTGAGGTGCTCGCGTTGATGGATGAACTTCATGGACAGCTCCCGAATCGCTGGATCAAACAGCGCGGGAGGATACCACGGAGGCAAATGCCGCAGCCTCGCCTACGCTGTAGAAGCCGACCAGGCAGGATGCCCGGGTGGAACGGGATGACCTCCCACCGCACATCCAACATTCATGGAACCCGATCGACCAAGGTGGACATTTTATGCTCGACGCCAGCCGTATTCCCGCTCTCCTGATTACCCTCGGCCTGCTCGCGGCCTGCACCAGCCATGCGGAAAATGAGGGATTGACCGCCACCACCAGCTCGGGCGAAGCCTACGCCCAGGGGGTGCCCGGCAGCGTCGTATCCGAGACCGAGCAGATCTCGGCAGTGGTCAAGGCCGTCGACCAGAAGAAGCGCACCTTCACCCTCGAGGACGAACAGGGCAATCGCCAGACCTTCAACGCGGTCCCGGAGATGCGCAATTTCTCGCAGCTGAAGGTGGGCGACCGGGTCAACGCTGTGGTGACCCATGAGCGCGTGATCGAGCTGCGTGCACCGGGCAAGGCCGCGGACGATGGTGCCGCTGGCCTGGTGGCGACCGCGCCGGAAGGTGACAAGCCAGGAATGCTGGTCGCCAATACCGTGGAAATCACTGCCATCGTCAAAGCCATCGACACCACTCAGCACACCGCCACGCTGCAGTTCGCCGACGGTACCCGCAAGGTCGTGCGGGTACGTCCGGACATCGAGCTCAAGTCTTCCTATCTCAACCAGGAAGTGGTCATTCGCATGACCTCCGCGTTGGCCATCAGCGTCGAGGCGCCCTGAGTCATATCCAGCGCCCGGTCGGCGGGTCTGCCACCATTTCGGGGACAGTGGTAGGATGCGCGCCCCATGCGAATCCCCGATATCCACCAGCGACTCGCCGACCTTGGCGCCCTCCCCGTCCATAGCGGGCGAGTGGTGCGCGCCTGGCTGCAGGGCAAGCCCCTGGACGCCGGCACCCGCCGTCAGCACACCGAGCACTTCCTGCCCCTGAGCGTCCGCGATGGCCTGCCGGCACTGGCCGAGGAACTGGACTCCCTGGTGAGCCTGCGGTCCGAGCACCCCGGCGTCGACGGCTCCGCCCGGCTACTGGTGGCGCTGCGCGACGGCCAGATGGTGGAAAGCGTGCTGCTGCCCCGCGACGGTCTCTGCGTCTCCACCCAGGTGGGTTGCGCCGTGGGCTGCGTGTTCTGCATGACCGGCAAGAGCGGGCTGTTGCGCCAGGTGGGCAGCGCCGAGATCGTCGCCCAGGTCGCCCTCGCCCGCCGCTTCCGGCCGGTGAAGAAGGTGGTGTTCATGGGCATGGGTGAGCCGGCGCACAACCTGGAGAACGTGCTCGAAGCCATCGACCTGCTGGGCACCGATGGCGGCATCGGCCACAAGAACCTGGTGTTCTCCACCGTAGGCGACATGCGCGTGTTCGATCGCCTGCCCCAGGAGCGAGTCAAGCCGGCGCTGGCGCTATCGCTGCACACCACCCGGGCCGACCTGCGCGAACAGCTGCTGCCCAAGGCGCCGCGCATTACCCCGGACGAACTGGTGGAGCTGGGCGAACGCTATGCCCGCAGCATCGGCTATCCGATCCAGTACCAGTGGACGCTGCTCAAGGGCATCAACGACAGCCAGGAAGAAATGGACGGCATCCTGCGCCTGCTCAAGGGCAAGTACGCGGTGATGAACCTCATCCCCTACAACAGCCTGGATGAGGACGAGTACCAACGCCCGGACGGCGATCGGATCGTGCAGATGGTTCGCTACCTGCACAGCCGCGGCATCCTCACCAAGGTTCGCAACTCCGCCGGCCAGGACGTCGAAGGCGGTTGCGGCCAACTGCGCGCCCGCGCGGTGGAACTGGTCAATACCCGCCGTCTGCACCGCTCCGCCTCCTGAACGGCCGGACAGCATTTCCCGGCCGACGAGCTAAGCTCAGCCGAGGAGGTGCCCATGGACGACAAGAACCACGATCAACCCCTGAGCTTCCGCGAGATGCTGCAGAGCGTTCTGGCGGCGGCCTTCGGCGTGCAGAGCGGGAAGAATCGCACCCGCGACTTCAGCCGCGGCAAGCCCAGCCACTTCATCATCCTCGGGGTGCTGTTCACCGCCATCTTCGTGCTGCTGCTGTTCGGACTGGTGAAAGTGATACTCCACCTCGCCGGAGTGTGAGCCTCAGTCGATCAGCGGCTCCAGGGAGAAGCGGTAGTCAGCCGCAGCCTTTTTGCCCACCAGGCTGAAGGCGCGGAAATCCAGGTCGTAGCCCTGCCGCTCGATGTGCCGCAGGAGACGCTTCGCCTTGTCCCGGTCCAGGGCCATGAACAGTCGCACCTCGCGATCCTTGCCCCCGTGCTGGGCAAAGTCTACGCCTGCGTCGTAGTCGTGCAGCAGCACCATCGCCCAGCCGCCAAGGGTGAAGTGGCCGCTGACCAAGGCACTGATCTGCCCATCGAGGTAGGCGCGCAGGACTTCCGGCGAATTGTTCAGGGCGGAGAAGTACATGTCCCGCCCTGGCTTTCGCCCCAGTTCGGTGGCCGCTTTCATCGCACCGAAGGCCATTTCATCGTTGGCCGACCACACGACACTCACGCTCGGATAACGCTGGAACAGCTGCAGGGCCTGGGTGTAGGCGCGATCGCGATTCCACTCGCTGTAGACCAGCTGGCGCAGGCGGGCCTGGGGGAATTCGGCGAGGGCGGCCATCAGCCCCTGCTCACGACGCTGGGCGGCAGGTGTCTGCTTGACGCCGGAGAACGCCAGCACCTCGAAGGGTTGGCCAGGTGTGCGGCGCGCCTGTTGCTCCAGCAATGTACGCGCCATCAGGTAGCCAGCTTCCTCATCATTGGGAACCATACTGCCGATCCAATCCGGGTAATGCTCCCGGGTGCCTCCGGTCACGGCCTGCTGGTCAGGCGTCAACGTGCTGTTCACCGTGAACAGCTTGACCCCGCTGCCGCGGGCCAACCGCAAGATTTCCGGCGCGGCGTACTGCTCGTTGACGAATACCAGGTAATCAGGCCGATTTTCGCCCTGCAGCACATCGCGAGCCTGGTCGAGCATCCGCTGCAGGTTGCGTTCGGCGTAGCGGATTTCCAGCTTCATGCCCAGATCGCCGGCAGCTGCCTGCATGAACTGCGCATAGCTGGCCCAGAAGGGCTCGTGGGTCCGGCCCGGATTGAGAAACACCACCGAAGCGGCGCTCAGCGACTGGCTGAGCCCCAGGCAGAGAAAAAACAGAAGGGAGGCACAACGTCCTTTCATTCCATCACCCTGAATAAGCAGCGGCGCAGTATAACCGCTTATCGCAGGGCTACCGGACAAGGTGGGGCGGACGCTGAGACGCCAGCCCCCCACGCGTCCCTTATTGGTGGCTGACCCAGAACACGGCCGTGGAAACGGCAATCAGGATCAGGAAGAAGATGGCCCAGGCATCGACCTTGCTGTCATGGTTGGTGTCTTCGGAATGTTCGGTCATGGCGTCCCCCGATTGTTGTGGTTATAGGCGGCTTGCACTTCGAGTAAAGACCAGCCCCCGCAGCGCCTCAAGCCGAAGGGTTATGCCCCCGTCCAAAGCCATAACTTCTGGTTCTTTACATATACTCAAACATCACTTTTGCGCATAAACACGAACTGGTATCTTCCTCCGGCTCCGCGGGGAGTGCGCGGCCGTGCGCGCAGAAAAGCTGTAAGCAGCCTGACAACAGGACATTTCATGTACGTATACGACGAGTACGATCAACGGATCGTCGAGGACCGCGTCAAGCAGTTCCGCGATCAGACCCGCCGCTATCTGGAAGGCGAGCTTTCGGGTGAGGAATTCCGCCCGCTGCGCCTGCAGAACGGCCTGTACATCCAGCGTTACGCGCCCATGCTGCGCGTCGCCGTGCCCTATGGCCTGCTTTCTTCCGTACAGGTGCGCAAGCTGGCTCAGATCGCTCGCGACTACGACAAGGGCTACGCCCACATCAGCACCCGCCAGAACGTCCAGTACAACTGGCCGGAACTGGAAGACGTGCCGGAAATCCTTGCCGAGCTGGCCACCGTGCAGATGCACGCCATCCAGACCAGCGGCAACTGCATCCGCAACACCACCACCGACCAGTTCGCCGGCGTTGCCCGTGACGAACTCGTCGACCCGCGCCCCTGGTGCGAGATCATCCGTCAGTGGTCCACCTTCCACCCGGAATTCTCCCACCTGCCACGCAAGTTCAAGATCGCCGTCAATGGCGCCGTGAGTGACCGCGCTGCCATCGAAGTCCACGACATCGGCCTGGAAGCAGTACAGAACGCTGCCGGCGAGCTGGGCTTCCGCGTATCCGTGGGCGGCGGCCTGGGCCGTACCCCGATCGTCGGCAGCTTCATCAATGAATTCCTGCCCTGGCAGCACCTGATCAGCTATCTCGACGCCATCCTGCGCGTGTACAACCGCTATGGCCGTCGCGACAACAAGTACAAGGCGCGTATCAAGATCCTCGTCAAGGCGCTGACCCCCGAAGTCTTCGCTGAACGCGTGAACGCCGAGTGGGCACACCTGAAAGATGGCCCCACCACCCTGACCGAAGAAGAAGTGGCACGCGTTGCCAAGCACTTCGTCGATCCGTCGTACAAGGCCCTGGAAGACCAGGACGCCGCCCTGGCCGCCCTGGACGCCGAGCACCCCGGCTTCGCCCGCTGGCGCGTACGCAACGTCATCGCGCACAAGAAGCCCGGCTACGCTGCAGTGACCCTGTCGCTCAAGCCCACCGGCGTGGCGCCTGGCGACGTCACCGACAAGCAGCTGGATGCCATCGCCGACCTGGCTGATCGCTACAGTTTCGGTGAAGTGCGCAACAGCCATAACCAGAACATCATCCTGGCCGACGTCGAGCAGTCCCAGCTGTTCACCCTGTGGGGCGAACTGCGTGAGCTCGGTTTCGCCACCCCGAACGTGGGCCTGCTGACCGACATCATCTGCTGCCCGGGCGGCGACTTCTGCTCCCTGGCCAACGCCAAGTCGATCCCGGTGGCCGAAGCCATCCAGCGCCGCTTCGACGACCTGGACTACCTGTTCGACATCGGCAACCTCGACCTGAACATTTCCGGCTGCATGAACGCCTGCGGCCACCACCATGTGGGCCACATCGGCATCCTCGGCGTGGACAAGAAAGGTCAGGAGTTCTACCAGGTGTCCCTCGGCGGTAGCGCCGGCCGTGACGCCAGCCTGGCGCAGATCCTCGGCCCGTCCTTCGCCCAGGACGAAATGGCCGATGTGATCGAGAAGATCATCAAGGTCTACGTGGAACAGCGCACCGAAGACGAGCAATTCCTCGACACCTTCCGTCGTATCGGTATCGACCCGTTCAAGGAGCGCGTATATGCAGCGAATCATTAAGAACGGCCAGGTGATCGACGAAACCTGGCACCTGCTGGCCAAGGACGCGACCCTGGACGGCGTTCCCAACTGCGACGACATCATCGTCCCGCTGGCCCTCTGGCGCGACCACGCCCACGCCCTGAAAGCCCGCGACGGCGGCTTGGGTGTGTGGCTGGACAGCGACGAGGAAATCGAGGAAATCGCCGACCAACTGGAGTTCTTCCAGGTGGTCGCGCTGAACTTCCCGGCCTTCACCGATGGCCGTCACTCCTCCACCGCCTACCTGCTGCGCCAGCGCTACGGTTACAAGGGTGAAGTACGTGCCATCGGCGACGTGCTGCGCGACCAGCTCTTCGCCCTCAAGCGTTGCGGCTTCGACGCCTTCGCCCTGCGCGCGGACAAGGACCCGTATGACGCCATAAAGGCCTTCGAGGACTACTCCGAGGTCTACCAGGCTTCCAGCGACCAGCCCCTGCCGCTGTTCCGCCGCCGTCTGGCCTGACCGGCGCACCAACAAAAAGCCCCGCATCTGCGGGGCTTTTTGCCTTTGTCGTCCGAATTAGCCAGCCCGCACTGCATCCCACGCCACTTGCATAAACAGCTCACGGCAGTCAGCCAGGTTCGTGCGAGTGCGCCCAGCCAGCCAGTTGCGAGCAAAGTCCTGTGCAGGGCCAATGACCACTGAGGAGAAGCAGTCCGCGGGAATATCCTTGAATGCCCCAGCCTCGCGGTAGTCCTGCAGGACGTCGAAGATGCGCGCATGGTGATCACGATTGGCCTCGCGCAGCTGCTCGCCCACCTCCCCAGCCTCCACCCGCCCGCGGCTGTGCAACACGAAACGCGCCCAATCCGGATTGGCCACTACCCAGTCGACATAGACGCTGACCAGCAGCTTGACGCAGGCCTCGGCACTGGCGGCCTTGGCGAACCCCTCCTGGAGCAACTGCGCGTACTGGCCAACCCCGGCCAAGTAGAGCGCGCCGATGATGCGCTCCTTGTTGCCGAAGTGGTGGTAGAGGCTGCCAATGCTGGCACCGGAACGGTCGCGGATCATCTCGATTGTGGTGGCATCTACGCCCACCTCGGTGAAACACGCCAGAGCAGCCTGGAGGATTTCGTCTTTGCGGGAGGAACGGGCCATGGAACTCCTTGGAAAGGGAATTAGAATATTTTTCTAGAATTATTTTCTAGCACTCGTATACTGCAGCAGCGCGCGCTCATCTTCAATCCACCCTGACGAGAGACTCGAAATCCATGAGCCAGATGTTGCAGATGTTCAAGCAAGCCGGCCCAGAGCAGTTCAGCGCCATGATCGGCCAAGTCGCCCCCTACTTCGCCAGCATTGCCCCGCGCTTCGTCGAACTGCGCCCGGGCTACGCCGAGGTCAGCTTCCCCAAGCGCCGCGAGGTGCTAAACCACATCGGCACCGTGCACGCCATCGCACTGTGCAACGCCGCGGAGTTGGTGGCCGGAACCATGACTGACGCCTCCATTCCTCCCGGCGTGCGCTGGATTCCGCGCGGCATGACGGTCGAGTACCTGGCCAAGGCTTCCGGCGACGTACGCGCTGTAGCAGACGGCAGCGAGCTGGACTGGTCCATCCTGGGCGACATCAAGGTACCGGTCGTGGCCTACGTCGGCGATACCGCAGTGCTGCGCGCCGAGATCACCATGTACCTGAGCAAGGCCTGAAAATGGCGGGGCCCGGTTTCCACCGGGCCCCGCATCGATCCCTTACTGCCAGAAACGCTGCTGGCTGAGACGTTCCCACCAGCTCAGCAACACACGGTCGATGGCCACGCTGGCCGCCAGGCCGACGCGCTCCTGCAGGCTCTTGCGAGCGGCATAGTGCAGATGGAACAGCTCGGCGTCCTTGGCACGCGCGGCGAGGTACTCGTCGCTGGTACGCAGTTCATCCACCAGCTTCTTTTCCAGTGCGGCCGTGCCCAGCCAGACTTCGCCCGTGGCGATCTCAGCCATGTCCAGCTGCGAGCGATAACGACCGACGAACCCCTTGAACAGCTCATGGGTGGCTTCCAGGTCTTCCTGGAACTTCTGCCGGCCCTTGTCGGTGTTCTCGCCGAATACGGTGAGGGTGCGTTTGTACTCGCCGGCGGTGAGCACTTCGAAATCGATATCGTGCTTCTTCAACAGACGATGCACGTTGGGTAGCTGGGCCACGACGCCGATGGAGCCGATGATGGAAAACGGCGCGGCGAGAATCTTGTCGCCGATGCACGCCATCATGTAGCCGCCGCTGGCCGCCACCTTGTCCACGCAAACGGTGAGCGGCACGCCGGCATCGCGAATGCGCGCCAGCTGCGAAGACGCCAGGCCGTAGCTGTGCACCATGCCGCCACCACTTTCCAGACGCACTACCACTTCGTCCTTGTCCGTGGCCATGGACAACAGCGCGGTCACTTCATGGCGCAGGTGATCGGTGGCCGACGCCTTGATGTCGCCATCGAAATCCAGTACGAACACCCGCGGCTTGTGCTTGCCCGCTTTCTTCGTCTGCTTCGCCGCCTTGGCCTCGGCCTTGCGCACAGCCTTCAGCTGAGCCTTGTCCAGCACCGAATGCTCCAGGCGCTCGCGCAGGCCCTTGTAAAAATCGTTGAGCTTGCGTACATCAAGATGGCCGCTGGCGACGCGGCGATTGCGCCCACGCAGTGCGGCAATGGCTACCAGCACCACCAGGATGGCCACCAGCACGGTGACGGTCCTGGCCAGAAAGCCTGCGTAATCGGCAAAGAACTCCACTTGTATCCCCCTTGTAATCCCTCCTGGCGCCAGCCTTTCGGTGGCGCAGCGACCCGCAAGCATAACGGCGCCACCCCCGACTCGCCAGCGACTGGAAACGTCTTCATAAACAGTGGGAATGCATTCAAACAAGCGTATGTTTTTTCGTTGACAGGCCCCTGGCTTCCCCATACCCTCGCGAAACTTTCAACCTCACGGGACGCCAGTACGTGGGCAGCATCTACCTGATTCGACATGGCCAGGCTTCTTTCGGTGCCGATGACTACGATGTGCTCTCGCCCATCGGAATCCGCCAGGCCGAAGTGCTGGGCGCCCACCTCGCCCAACTGGGCCTGCGCCTCGATCGCTGCTACAGCGGTGACCTGCGCCGCCAGCAACACACCGCACAGGCCGCACTGGCGCAGTTCGACGCCGCCGGCCTCGGCGCTCCCGCGATCCAGATCGATCCGGCCTTCAACGAATTCGACGCAGACGCGGTGATCCGCGCCCTGCTCCCAGACCTGCTCACCGAAGAGCCCGAAGCCCTGCACGTGCTGCGCAACGGCGCGCAGAATCGCGCCGAGTTCCAGCGCCTGTTCTCCAAGTTGGTGCTGCGCTGGGTATCGGGTGAACACGACAAGCCCGACCTGCAGAGCTGGAAGGACTTCGTCGAGCAGGTTCGCGGCGGCCTGGAGCGCATCCTGGCCGAAGCGGACAGCAAGCAGAACATCGCCGTGTTCACCTCCGGCGGCACCATCACCGCCCTGCTCCACCTGGTGACCGGCATTCCGGCCGAAAGTGCCTTCGGCCTCAACTGGCAGATCGTCAACACCTCGCTCAACCGCCTGAAGTTCCGTGGCAGCGAGGTGACCCTGGCTTCCTTCAACAGTCATGTGCATCTGGAACTGTTGAAGGCGCCGGAGCTCATCACCTATCGCTGAGCCCGGCCTACTGCGGCTGGACAGGCCGCCGGATAAAACCCTAGAAAAAGGAAAACACCATGACCAACGTTGCTGACATCGTCAAAACCATGCAGTCCAAGTTCAACGCCGGTGCCGCCGCTGGCCTGGACCTGGTATTCCAGTTCAACATCGAAGACGGCGACAACCACTACCTGGTGGTGAAGGACGGTACCTGCGACGTACAGCAGGGCGACTCCGCGAACCCGAACGTCACCCTGATCATGGACAGCGCCACCCTGGTTGGCATCATGACCGGCGAAACCGACGGCATGCAGGCTTTCATGGCCGGCAAGCTGCGCGCCGAAGGCGACATGATGCTGGCGATGAAGCTCGGCGAACTGTTCCCGGTCTAAGCTTGACGCTGAGATCCAGAACGAAGAACCGGAGTCCCAGGGCTCCGGTTTTTTTTCGCCCAATGCATGCAGTGCGGGCGAATCAGGCAGCCTGATTGTGCTGCAACACCTTTGTCTATAACGGCTCGTTCAGCTTGTGACGCCCCCAAGGCGGCATTAGATTAGCGAATAGTCTCGGGCACCCATCATAAACAGAAGGGATAAGCATGACGCTTACTGATCAGTCCACCCGCATCCGCGAAGGCGAAGAGCTCGACGCCGTCGTTATCGACCAGTACCTCAAGGCCAACATTCCGGGCCTGGACGGTACGCCGCGCATCAGCCAGTTCCCCGGCGGTGCGTCCAACCTGACCTACCTGCTGGAATACCCCAATCGGGAATTCGTGCTGCGCCGCCCGCCCTTTGGCCACAAGGCCAAGTCCGCCCACGACATGGGCCGCGAGTTCCGCATCCTCAACCAGCTCAACGCCGGCTTCCCCTACTGCCCGAAAGCCCACGTGCACTGCACTGACGAGTCGGTGCTTGGCGCTGAGTTCTACGTGATGGATCGGGTCAAGGGCGTGATCCTGCGAGCCGACCTGCCGGCCGACCTGTCGCTCGACGAGAGCCAGGCCCGTGAACTGTGCCTGAGCTTCATCGACAAGCTGGTAGAGCTGCACAACGTCGACTACAACGCCTGCGGCCTGGGCGACCTGGGCAAGCCGGAAGGCTACGTGCAGCGCCAGATCACCGGCTGGAGCGACCGCTACGCGAAGGCCCTGACTCCGGACGCGCCGACCTGGGAACCGGTCAAGGCCTGGCTCAAGGACAAGATGCCCGCCGACCACCACAAGCCGGCCATCGTCCATAACGACTACCGCTTCGACAACGTCATCCTCGACCCGGCCAACCCGATGAAGATCATCGGCGTGCTGGACTGGGAGCTCACCACTATCGGCGATCCGCTGATGGACCTGGGTAACACACTCGCCTACTGGATCGAGGCGAAGGACCCGGCACCGGTGCAACTGATGCGCCGCCAGCCGAGCCACCTGCCAGGCATGCTCACCCGCCAGGAGTTCGCCGACTACTACGCCGAACGCGCCGGCCTGCCGCCTATCACCAACCTCGACTTCTACTACACCTACGGCCTGTTCCGCCTGGCCGGCATCGTGCAGCAGATCTACTACCGCTATTTCCACGGACAGACCCAGGACAAGCGCTTCGCCCAGTTCATCCACATGAACAAGCTGCTGGAGCAGATGAGCCTGCAGGTCATCAACCAATCACGGCTGTAAACCGGCTTACAACAAGGGGAATCCCATGTCCAAGACCAACCTGTTCGACCTCGACGGCAAGATTGCTTTCGTCTCCGGCGCCAGCCGCGGTATCGGTGAAGCCATCGCCAAGCTGCTGGCCCAGCAAGGCGCCCACGTAATCGTCTCCAGCCGCAAGATCGAGGGCTGCCAGGCCGTCGCCGACGCCATCATCGCTGAAGGTGGCAAGGCCACCGCCATCGCTTGCCACATCGGTGAAATGGAGCAGATCCAGAGCGTCTTCGCCGAGATCCGCGAGAAGTTCGGCCGCCTTGACATCCTGGTCAACAACGCCGCCACCAACCCGCAGTTCTGCAACGTGCTGGACACCGACCTCTCGGCCTTCCAGAAGACAGTCGACGTCAACATCCGCGGCTACTACTTCATGTCCATCGAAGGCGGCAAGCTGATGAAGCAGAATGGTGGCGGCAGCATCATCAACGTCGCCTCCATCAACGGCGTATCCCCGGGCGAGTTCCAGGGCATCTACTCGGTGACCAAGGCTGCCGTGATCAGCATGACCAAGGTCTTCGCCAAGGAATGCGCCCAATTCGGCATTCGCTGCAACGCCCTGCTCCCGGGCCTGACCGACACCAAGTTCGCCTCGGCCCTGGTGAAGAACGATGCCATCCGCGAAGTCGCCCTGCAGCGCATCCCGCTGAAGCGCGTGGCGGACCCGAGCGAAATGGCCGGCGCCGTGCTGTATCTGGCCAGCGCTGCCTCCAGCTACACCACCGGCGTTGCCCTCAACGTCGACGGCGGCTTCCTCTCCTGAGGATCACGCCCATGAAAAAGGGAGTCTGATGGCTCCCTTTTTCATGCCTGCCGCTTCTGCGGGAGCGCACCCATTCGCGAATGAATGCCCCCACAGCACGCCGACGCCCAAGGATAGGCTTCAGTCGCAGGGTGGACCACGCTTCACCGGTCCAACATTCGTGGCCCGGCATAGCGCCGCTGGGGGATGAAAAAGCGCCATCCACCTAAAGGGCTATGGCCGCTGTCCTGGAGTCAGCGCCAGTCCTTCAACGCTTCCTTGGCCACCGGGTTCAGCGGCTGAGCCAGCAGGCCGGTGGGTGACAGGCTCACCGAATAGACCGCGCCATCAGCCATGGGCAGATAGGTCACCCGCTGCGCCTCGGGCACGAAGAGGAAGAAGTCACGCTGGGCCATACGTAGCCAGCGCCAGAAGTCGACGCCGTAGAGGCTACCCGCCAGTTGCGCGCGTGGATGCTGCGCCAGGTTCTGCTGTTCGATGGCGAGGAAGCGGCCCGACAGACGCTCCAGGCGATAGCCCGGTTGCAGACCCAGCAGGTTGCCCAGTCCTTTCCACTTGAACAGCCGCACATCCAGTTGCCAGAGGTCGCCATCCAGCAACACCTCACGCTCGATGGCCCCTTCCAGCAAGGTGACCTCATAGCTCTGCGGCCCCAGGGACTTGAAGCTCAGGGTCACCAGCGGCTTGTCTTCGGGAAGCGCGTCATAGCTCCATAGGTCCCGGGCGATCAGTGCAACCAGCAGCGCCAGGGCCAGGAAAGCGAGGCCGCAGGTGCCACGAAGCCAGCCGAGAAACCAGCTGCGATCGAAGAGGATGCGTCCGGCTACGACCGCGACCAACACTGCCAGCAGGGCGGCTGCCCAGGCCAGGCCGTCATACTGCATGGAGCCCATTCCTTATGCTTGAAAATGCCGGCATTATGCGCAACTCCCCCCGCCGCAGCCACAAGCCACGCGGCAGTTGTAGACACGGACCTCGTTTTCCATGCCAATCCCCTTCGAGTTGGCGGTCGATCCCGCCACCCTGGCGATTCTCGCCGCTGTTGCCTTCCTTGCTGGATTCATCGACGCCATCGCCGGCGGCGGCGGCCTGTTGACCATCCCCGCCCTGCTCACTGCCGGCCTGCCCCCTCACCTGGTGCTGGGCACCAACAAGCTCTGCGCCACCTTCGGCTCAGCCACTGCCAGCTATACCTTCTACCGCCGCAAGTTGTTCGACCCGTCGAAATGGCGCAATGCGCTGATCGCCACCGCCATCGGCGCGGCCCTGGGCGCGGTGATTGCCCACTGGCTGCCCGCCGCCTGGCTCAACCAGATGCTGCCGGTGGTGGTTTTCGGTTGTGGGCTCTACCTGCTGTTCGGCAAGACGCCGGATGTCCAGCATCATGAGGACGCGCCCATCGCGCGTCGCCGCCAGTGGCCGCAGGGGCTTGGCCTCGGTTTCTACGACGGTGTCGCCGGCCCCGGCACAGGCGCGTTCTGGACGGTCAGCAGCCTGCTGCTCTATCCCCTGGACCTGGTCCGTGCCAGCGGCGTTGCCCGCAGCATGAACTTCGTCAGCAACGCCTTGGCGCTGGTGGTCTTCATCGCCGCCGGCCAGGTGGCCTGGGCACTGGGAATCAGCATGGGCATCGCGCTGATGGCAGGCGCCTTCCTCGGCGCGCGCACCGCCATCAAGGGCGGTGCCAAGTTCATCCGCCCCGTGTTCATCATGGTGGTATTGGCGCTGACCGCGCGCCTAGTGTGGCAGCACTGGATCGGCTAAGCCGAGACGCCGCGCCACATAGAGGTCGATGAGGTAACGCGCGATGGAGCGCTGTGCCGGCAAGGGCGGCAGCGCATCCACCGGGAACCAGCGGGCGTCTTCGATCTCGCCCGGTTGCGGCACGATGTCCCCACTGCGGTACTCGGCATGGAAGCCAAGCATCAGCGAATGTGGGAATGGCCAATTCTGGCTGCCGATGTACTGGATGTTGCCGATTTCCACGCCCACTTCTTCCCGCACCTCGCGAGCCACGCAGTCTTCCACCGACTCACCCGGCTCGACGAAGCCGGCCAGGGTGCTGTAGACGCCGCTCACGAAGCGCGGCGAGCGCGCCAGCAACAGCTCGTCGCCACGACTGACCAGCACAATCATGCTCGGCGACAGGCGCGGATAGTGGTGGACTTCGCAGCTCGGGCAACGCATCGCACGCTCACCCGCAACCCGCTCCATGCGCTGCCCGCAGCTGCCGCAGAAGCGGTGCTGGTCAGCCCAGGTGCCGATCTGGCTGGCATAGCCGAGCATGCGGAAGATATCGGGATCGCCCTGCAGCATGACCTGGCGCAACCCCTGCCAGTAGCAGCCGTCCACCGCAGCAGGATGGGCCAGCTCCAGCAGGTAGATCGGGTCACCGTCGAAATGGCCGATGCCATGCTCGGCCAGCACCGGCAGCTCCTGGCGCTTCAACCACTCACGGGGAAAGAGAACGCCGTTGCTGTCGGAGAGGAACTGCTGGCGGCAATGGGCCACGACCCAGCCGCCGGGTGTTGAGGCATCCAGCAGCCCCGACTGCCAACGATCACCGGCCATCTCAGGCTGCCACCGGCAGGCCCAGGGCCCGCACGCTATTGGCCGCCAGGTCGAGCACGTCGGCCTGGAATCCACGACGCATGCCGGCGCCGCCTTCGAGGTAGTACTCGAGGCTGGTCAAGGCATCGGCCAGGGTTTCCAGCATCTGCTCCGACGGCATCGCCGACGTTTCCAGCATCTGCTGCTGGATGTACTCGCCACAGGCACCCACCAGGGCCGCCGCGCGTTCCTGGCCGAGGAACCAGAGCCCACCGCGAACGGCTTGCAAGCTCACCGGCACGTTGGCCAGGTGCGGTTTTTCGCCGTTGGACTCCAGATAGGCAGTGATGGCGCGCTTGGCCAGTGCCAGACCGGCCTGGGCTTCGTCGAGCACCACGATGCGCGCTTCAGCCAACTGGTGGTTGGCGAAGGATTCCGCCTCATGGCCCGGCTCGACCGGCTGGCGCACACCACGGCGCTCGCCGCTGTCCAGGCCGGCCACCATGCCCTCTACGTAGAGCACGGCATCGGCCAGTTTCAGCAACTCGTTGGCGTCCACCGGTGAGCCTGCGCTCCAGGCAGCGACCAGCGGCAACTGCACCTGCAGGGCATTGCCGGGAGAATTCAGCCCGACCATGACCAGGGTCTTGGCCAGCTTGCCCAGCAGGGCATGAAGACTCCCGAAGGACTCACTGGGCGCGGTACCGCGCTCGATGAGGTCGATCATGTCCTTGACGCTGTTCAGCTCCTCGAAGATGGCCGAGGACAGCGAGCGCATCACCGACTGACCGGGGCCGGACAGGCGCTGGTATTCCTGCTCCAGGAGCTGGTCGGTGAACGGCAGCGCGGTCATCCCGAAGACTTCGCGCAGCTCGCGGGAACGCGGCCCCTGGCTATCGGCCAGGGCCACCAGGTAAAGGAGTTCTTTCTGCAGGCTGCGCGGCGCCTCGTAGACGGCATTGCCCAGCAGCAGTTTGAGTTCACGGTCCACGCGGGAGAACAGCTGCTTGCGCGACTTGCGAGCGAGCAATTGGCCATCCAACTGCGCCTCGATGGCTGCGGCACCGATCCAGGCCAGGCGTCCGCGGGGCTGATCGGCGTACAGGCGCTCGATGCCGCCCAGGGCTCGCTCCATCGTACGCAGCGCACTCGGCACCTTCTGACCGCGCAGGAATCCGAGCAGGCCCTGTTGGTACGCCTGGCGGAAACGCCGCCCCAGCGCTTCGGCATCGACGCCTTCCGGCAGGCCGGGCACCACAGTCTGGCGCGACTGATCCAGGCGCACACTAAAGAAATAGCTCTCCGGCAGCGGTGGCTGACCGCCAGCCTGGCGCAGGTCGTTGATGGCCGGCAGCAGCAGCTCGGGCATCTCCTGTCGATGCACGTCGAGGTTTTCCAGGTAGCGGCGCAGCACGTGCAGTGCATTGCTCAAGGCCGCCAGTTGGACATCGCGCTCCTCGCCGGCGCCGGCGGGGATGTCGGTGGCCTGGTCGAGCAACTCCTGGGCCAGCAATTCGGCGCCGGTCAGCTCGATCAGATTGAGCGTGCCACGCACCTGATGCATGGCCTCCACTGCCTGCTGCAGCAGGCTGCCGTTCTGGCGCTCGGCAATGAAGTGCTCGAGGCTCTGTTCCGCCTGTTCCATGGTGGCGAACAGTTCATCGCGCACGAGACCCAGCGAAGTGACTCCAGTGACCATGCCTCAGTGCGCCTCCCGCGCGAGTGTGCGGTACCGCATCAGTCAGCGAACTCTGGCTTCTGCTTGCTCATGTGGGCCGTCATCGCCACGCGCAGATCGGCCGATTGCAGCATGGCCGCGTTCCATGTGGCGATGTACTCGAGACCATCATCTACCCGATGGTCGCGCATGTAACGGATCATCTCCTTGGTGCCGCGCACCGCGATGGGCGACTTGGCGGCGATCTGGTGGGCAATGCCGAACACGCCATCGAGCAGCGCGTCCTGGCTCTCGAACGTACGGTTCACCAGCCCCAGCCGCTGGGCCTCTTCACCGTCGATGGTGCGGCCGGTGTAGGCCAGTTCGCGCATCATGCCGTCGCCGATGATGCGCGGCAGGCGCTGCAGGGTGCCGACGTCGGCGGCCATGCCGATGTCGATTTCCTTGATGGAGAACTGCGCATCGCCCGTCGAATAGCGCATGTCGCAGGCCGAAATCAGGTCGATGGCGCCACCCAGGCAGTAACCCTGGATGGCCGCGATCACCGGCTTGCTGCAGTTGTCGACGGCATTGAACGAAGCCTGCAGCTCGAGAATCTTGCGGCGTAGTGTGCGCGCATTGCGACCGGCATCCGGCCCCAACTGGGCGCCGACCGAGGCCAGCATCATCAGGTCGATGCCGGAGGAGAAATGCTTGCCCGCGCCGGAAAGCACCACCACCCGTACTTCGTCGTTGTCCTCGATCTCGCGGAAGATTTCGACGATTTCCTTCCAGAAATCCGCGTTCATCGCGTTGATCTTTTCCGGACGGTTGATCTGCACATGGGCGATCTTGTCTGCCAACTCTACGCGGAAGGCTTTGTAATCAGGCACGGGTCAGTCCTCGGCGTGCGCCATTGAAATGGTGTCATTCAGGAAGCCCGGCAACTATAACAAGCACAAGGTAAAAGTCGATGCCGCCCACTGTGACGCAGGCCACGCCACGCAATTGCAACTTCACTTGGAAAAGCCGGCTTAAACGCTTGATCTAGCTAGACCGGGCTGGCACCTTCCCAGCGCCTTCCAACCACTACTAGCCCAGGGACAACCTCGATGCCCGCCTCACCTGCCGTGGCCATCGGCCGCAACTTCCTCGGCAACTCGCCGCAGTGGTACAAGCTGTCGATCATTGCGTTCCTGGTACTGAACCCGCTGGCACTCTGGTCGCTTGGACCGGTGGTGGCGTCGTGGATGCTGGTGGGTGAGTTCATCTTCGCCCTGGCCATGGCGCTCAAGTGTTATCCGCTGCTGCCCGGCGGGTTGCTGGTGGTCGAAGCGCTGCTGCTCGACCTGGCGACACCCCAGGCGGTGTATGAGGAGTTGCAGCACAACTTCCCGGTCATCCTGCTGCTGATGTTCATGGTGGCCGGCATCTACTTCATGAAGGACCTGCTGCTCCTGCTGTTCTCCCGCCTATTGCTCGGCGTGCGCAGCAAGACGCTGCTGGCGCTGATGTTCTGCCTGCTGGCGGCCTTCCTCTCGGCCTTCCTCGATGCACTGACTGTGACGGCGGTGATCATCAGCGTCTGCTTGGGCTTCTATGCCGTCTACCACCGCGTGGCCTCGGGCAATGGTGCGAACGAAGAATACAGCCCGGATTCCGACAGCGAGATAGCCGGTTCCAGCCGCGAGGACCTGGACACCTTCCGCGCCTTCCTCCGCAGCCTGCTGATGCATGCCGCCGTAGGCACCGCACTGGGCGGCGTCTGCACCCTGGTGGGCGAACCGCAGAACCTGCTGATCGGCCACGAAGCCGGTTGGCATTTCAAGGACTTCTTCTTCAACGTCGCGCCGGTGTCCATGCCGGTACTGGCAGCCGGCCTGCTGACCTGCGCGCTGCTGGAGAAGCTGCGTTGGTTCGGCTATGGCGCGGAATTGCCGGACAACGTGCGCCGGATTCTGGCGGAGTTCGCCCATGAAGAGGGCTCTCAGCGCACCCAGAGCCAGAGGCTGGCACTGATGGTCCAGGGCGCCGCGGCGCTGCTCCTTGTTGTCTGCCTCGCGCTGCATGTGGCCGAGGTGGGCCTGATCGGCCTGCTGGTCATCGTGCTGATCACCAGCTTCAATGGCATCACCGACGAACACCAGATCGGCCGGGCCTTCCAGGACGCCCTACCCTTCACCGCGCTGCTGGTGGCGTTCTTCGCGGTCGTGGCGGTGATCCAGCAGCAGCACCTGTTTACGCCGATCATCCACGCGGTACTGGCACTGCCGATGGAACAACAGCCGGGCATGCTGTTCATCGCCAACGGGCTGCTGTCGGCCATCAGCGACAACGTCTTCGTCGCCACCATCTACATCACGGAAGTGAAGAGCGCATTGCAGGCCGGAAACATGACCCGCGAGCACTTCGATACCCTGGCGGTGGCCATCAACACCGGCACCAACCTGCCCAGCGTCGCCACGCCCAATGGCCAGGCCGCCTTCCTCTTCCTGCTCACGTCATCCATCGCACCGCTGGTGCGCCTGTCCTACGGGCGCATGGTGTGGATGGCCCTGCCCTACACCGTCGTGATGGGCGTGCTCGGCTGGTGGGCCGTCAGCTACTGGCTCTGACGGCCGTCTCCGCCTGTACCCGGTTACGCCACTGGCGCCAGGTGTACAGCGGGATGCCGGCCATCAGCACGAGGAAGCCCCAGAAGATCGCCTGCTGGCCTGTGCCATACAGGGCCCAGATGGAATAGACGAAGCCCAGCACGCCGATGCCCACCAGGCGTGCCCGTTCGCGCTCGGAGAAATCACCGGGTTTCACCGCCAGTTGCTGCAGCAGCGCGGCGGTGCAGAAGGCATAGGGCACGACGCCGGTCATGGTGCCGAGCAGGATGATCACGTTGAACACGTCCACCAGGTCGCCCTGTCCATCGACCAGCACCAGCGCTGTGACCAGTACGCCGGATACCAGCAGGCCATGGGCCGGCACGCCGTACTTGTTGGTCTGCGCCAGGGACTCGGGCAGCAGGCCGTCGCGGGCGGTAGCCATGGGAATCTGCCCTTGCAGCAGCACCCAGCCGTTCAACGCGCCAAGGCAAGCGATCACGGCGCCCGCCGCCACCAGGTGATAGCCCCACTCCCCCACCAGCACCCGCGCTGCGTCGGCGAAGGGCGCGGTGGAGCGCACCAGCACTTCCGGCGGCAGCACACCTTGTACGGCGGTGATGGAGAGGATGTAGACCCCGGCCGCCACTAGGGTTCCGAAGACCGTGGCACGGGGAATGGTGCGCTTGGGGTTGTCGACATCGTCCGCCGGCACGGTCGCCGACTCCAGTCCGATGAACGACCAGAGCGTCAGTGCCGCCGTGGTGGCGATGGCATTGGCGTATCCGCCAGCACCTGGCGGCAGCTCACTGACCTCGGGAATGCGCAAGTATTCGGGATGGAAGGAGAACCAGCCGAGTATCCCCACCAGCAGCAGCGGGATGAGTTTGAGCGCGGTGAGGATGTTCTGCGCCAGGCCAAAGGCACCGATGCCGCGAAGGTTGATCAGGGTGCAGAGCCAGATCGCGCCGATGGCGGTGGCCACCATCAGCACCGGATCGCGCAGCGCGGGAATGAACACCTGCAGATAACCCACCAGGGTCACGGCGATGGCCGCGTTACCAATCCAGGCCGCCTTCCAATAGGTCCAGGCGCAAAGGTAACCGGCAAAGCTGCCAAAGCCATCCCGTGTGTAGGCATAAGGCCCACCGGCCGAGGGGTTGAGCCTGGCCAGGCGGGCAAAGGTCAGTGCGAGGATCACCGCGCCCGTACTGGAAATCAGCCAACCGAACAGGCTGAGGCCACCGTAGGCGGCCAGGCTTGAGGGCAGCAGGAACACGCCCGAGCCGATCATGTTGCCCACCACCAATGCAGTACAGGTCCAGAACCCCATTCTGCCGCGAGGCTTCGCCCCTTCCCCAGTCGCCATCGCGTTCCCCCGCAAGCCGATTTATTCCCTGATGCAGTCCACTGTATAGCAGCGACCTGTAGGACTTTCCTGACAGTTAAGCCCATGCACATCGATATCGAAGCCGGGGAAGCTGATGTCGAAGGTCCGGGCGAACTCCAGGTAGTCGATGATCGCGCGGGTTTCCGACGTGAAGCGCTCGCCCGGCATGATCAGCGGAATGCCTGGCGGATAAGGCACCAGCATCACGGCCGCGATGCGCCCCTGCAGCTTGTCCAGGGCCACCGGTTCCACCTCGCCGCGCACCAGCTTGTCGTAGGCGTCGGCAGGCTTCATCGCCAGCTCCGGCAGCTTGGTGTACATGCGCCGCAGCGCCTTCGGCGTGGCACTGTTGCGGTAGCAGGCGTGCAGGGCGTCGCAGAGATCACGCAGACCCATGCCGGCGTAGCGCGAGCCGTGGGCAGTGGCAATGGAAGGCAGTGCCTCGGCCAGGGGCTGGTTGGCGTCGTAGCCGCGCTTGAACTCCAGGAGCTCGGTGAGCAGCGTGCTCCACTTGCCCTTGGTGATTCCCATGGAGAACAGCACCAGGAAGGAATAGAGACCGGTCTTCTCCACCACCAGCCCGCGTTCCCAGAGGAACTTGCTGACCACCGCCGCCGGAATGCCCTGCTCGCCGAGCTTGCCGTCCGCGGTCAGGCCGGGCGTCACCAGGGTGACCTTGATCGGGTCGAGCAGCACGTAGTCTTCCGCCACGTCGCCGAAACCGTGCCAGTCGGCGTCCGGGCGCAGCAGCCAGTCTTCCGTGACCACCGCGTCGGCCCCTTCCACCAGCGGCGGCTCCCAGATATCGAACCACCAGTCGTCCGCCGCCAGGTTCTGCCAGACATTGGCCAGCGCCCGGCGGAAGCGCAGGGCCTCGTCGAAGGTTTCCTGGATGAGCGAGCGCCCGGCCGGCCCTTCCATCATGGCCGAGGCCACGTCGAGGGAGGCGATGATGCCGTACTGGGGCGAGGTGGAGATGTGCATCATGAAGGCTTCGTTGAAGCGGTGCCGGTCCAGCTGGCGGGTGCCGCCATCCTGCACGTGGATCATCGAGGCCTGGCTGAAGGCCGCCAGCAGCTTGTGGGTCGAATGGGTGGTGAACACCAGCGGCGAGTGTTCCTCCCGCTGCGTGCACATGCCGTAGCGCCCGGCGTAGAACTCGTGGAAAGCGGCGTAGGCATACCAGGCCTCATCGAAGTGCAGCACTTCCACCGAATCGCCCAGGGCCTGCTTGATCAGCTCGGCGTTGTAGCAGAGCCCGTCGTAGGTTGAGTTGGTCACCACGGCCAGCTTGACCTTCGGCTCACGCCCCTTGGCCAGGGGGCTGGCGTCGATCTTCGCCTGGATCGATTCGCGGCTGAATTCGCTCAGGGGAATCGGCCCGATGATGCCCAGTTCATTGCGTTCCGGGGTCAGGTAGAGCGGGATGGCGCCGGTCATGATGATCGAGTGGACGATGGACTTGTGGCAGTTGCGGTCCACCAGCACCAGGTCGTCGCGGCCGACCATCGAGTGCCAGACGATCTTGTTCGCCGTCGACGTGCCGTTGATGACAAAGAAGGTGTGATCGGCGCCGAAGTTCTGCGCGGCCCTGGCCTCGGCCTCGGCCAGCGGGCCGGTGTGGTCCAGCAGAGAGCCCAGTTCCGGCACCGATACCGAGAGGTCCGAGCGCAGCGTGTTCTCGCCGAAGAACTGGTGGAAGGCCTGCCCGACCGGGCTCTTGCGGTAGGCCACACCGCCGCCGTGCCCCGGCGTGTGCCAGGAGTAGTTGGATTGCGCGGTGTGCTCCACCAGGGCGCGGAAGAACGGCGGCAGCAGCCCTTCCAGGTAATTGCGCGCGGCGCGGGCCACCTGACGGGCGAGGAAGGGCACGGTGTCTTCGTAGAGATAGATCAGGCCACGCAACTGGTTGAGGTCGGCCATGGCCTCGGCCGGCGCGTTCTCGATGGTCACCTGCTCGCCGAGGGCGAAAATCGGCAGCTGAGGCGCGCGAACGCGGGCAACGCGGATCAGCTCGACCATGTCCTGCAACAGGCGCTGATTCTCCCCGGCACCCTCGGCAGCAACCAGGATGCAGGCTAGCCCGTGGTGGGTGGAGGCGACGATACGGCCTTCGGCGGAACTGGCGGTGGGGAGAATGGTGAAGCCGTCCTGCTCCAGTTCGCGGGCGATGGCACGAACCCGGTCGCCGGCAACGGTGTCGGCCTTGATATCGCGGTGGACGATGAGGACGGGGAACTTGAGCTCTTTGTACATTGTTGCTCCCTGAGGGGCGGGCTCGGCCCACCTTTCTCCTCAGGGTAGAAGCTCACTCGCGGGGGCGGTACCCCCACTGCCTCAGGCTGTACGTAAAGGTCGCAATCAGGACGCCGGCGGCGTTTCCATCTGCACCCAGAGCGCAGGTGCCCCAGCGGATTTCTCGATGACCGCCAGGCGCGCGGCATGGGCGGCCAGTTCTTCTTCACTGGCCCGGATGACCCGTCCCCGCGCGCGATCGGCCGGCAGGCGGCGAATCGGCGACGCCTGCGCCCGGCCACCACTGCCATCGCCACCGTCCCCGGCGAGGGAGAGGTTGGTCTGACCGCCGGTCATCGCCAGGTAGACGTCGGCGAGGATCTCGGCGTCGAGCAATGCGCCGTGCAGTTCGCGGTTGGAGTTGTCGACGTCGTAGCGCTTGCACAGGGCGTCAAGGCTGTTGCGCTGCCCCGGATGGCGCTCACGGGCCATCAGCAGGGTGTCGAGCACCGTGCAGTACTCGGTGACGTCGCTACGATCGCTTTGCCCCAGCAGGGCGAACTCGTTGTTGATGAAGCCGATGTCGAACGCCGCGTTGTGGATGATCAGCTCGGCGCCCTTGATGAACTCGAAGAACTCGTCGGCGATGTCCTTGAAGCGCGGCTTGCCCACCAGGAATTCGTTGGTGATGCCGTGTACCGCGATGGCGCCTTCGTCCACCTCGCGGTCAGGTTGCAGGTAAACGTGGAAGTGCCGTCCGGTCAGGCGACGACCTTCCATCTCGACGCAGCCGATCTCGATGACGCGGTGGCCATCGGTGACCGGCATGCCAGTCGTTTCGGTGTCCAGGACTACATAACGCATGTTCAGAACCTATGAAGGAGATTGCCGCAAGGGGCCAATTCTAACGGGCACCCAGCTCGCTGACACCCCGATTCGCCAACTGGTCGGCGCGCTCGTTGCCAGGGTGGCCGGTATGGCCGCGCACCCACTGCCAGCGCACGTTATGGCGATTGACCTGTTCGTCCAGCGCCTGCCAGAGGTCGGCATTCTTTACCGGCTGCTTGGCGGCGGTCTTCCAGCCGCGCTTCTTCCAGTTGGGCATCCACTCTGTGATGCCCTGCATCACGTACTGGGAGTCGGTGATGATCTTCACCTCGCAGGAACGCTTGAGTGCCACCAGGCCCATGATGGCGGCCATCAGTTCCATGCGGTTGTTGGTGGTATCGCGCTCGCCGCCCCAGAGTTCGCGCTCGGCGCCCTTGTAAACCAGCAATGCCCCCCAGCCGCCCGGGCCGGGATTGCCCTTGCAGGCGCCGTCGGTATAGATCTCGACCAGATCGCTCACTTAAGCCTCATGTTTCGAATCGCACCGGCTGACCTTGGCAACAGGCATGGGAACCAGCTTGCCCATGGGTTCGCGCCGGGGCTGACGCAGCGGCCGCAGGCCGATCACCAGCTTGCGCGCCACCAAAAGATAGAAGCCCGCACCGAATCCTTGTCCGGCGGCACCCCACCGCTCCAGACGGGCCAGGCGGGTTTGCCAGGCGGCCGAAGCGAGCGGCGGACGATAGCACCCGAAGCGGCGTTTCTCCAGCGCGAAGCCCAGCAGGTTGAGCCAGTCGCAGACCTTCGCCGGCGAGATGCAGCGTGCCTGGCGCAGGGCGTCCCGGGCGAAATAGTGCCGCACGCCCCAGGCGCTCCAGGGATTGACCCCGACGATGATCAGATGACCGCCTGGACGTACGCTGCGAGCCGCTTCGCGCAGCAGGCTGTGGGGAGAGAGGCAGAAATCCAGGCCGTGCTGCAGCACCACCACGTCGGCGGCGTGCTCGCTGAGGGGCCAGGCGGCTTCCTCGCAGGCGATTTCCACCCCCGGCAATGGCGCGCCGAGGTGTACGCTGCGCTGGATCTGCTTGGCGCCCGACGGCAGCTCCGCGCGCGGACCGTAGTGCACCAGGTAGCCGCCGAAATACCGCGCCAGTTCGTCCTCCAGCAGACGCTGCTCTTCGAACAGCATCAGGCCGCCCAAGGGGCCGGAGAACCAGGAACGGGCCCCGGTGATCAGCTCCAGCCAGTCGGCATCGGCTTGGGCGAATGCTTTCTCGGTCATGGCAATCTCCTGCGTCAGAGCCCTAAGATGCTCCATTGCTCTCAGCTTGGCGACTCCCTTCATGATCCAGATCGACGCCCTCCCCGCCTTTTCCGACAACTACCTCTGGCTGCTGCAGGATGCCGACACCCGCCGCTGCGCCGTGGTCGATCCCGGTGATGCCGCGCCGGTGCTGGCCTGGCTCGAGGCCCATCCCGGCTGGACGCTGACCGACATCCTGGTCACCCACCATCACCACGACCACGTCGGCGGCGTGGCGCGCCTCAAGGAAGCCTGCGGCGCCCGTGTCCTGGGCCCGGCGCAGGAGAAGATCCCGGCGCGTGACCTGGCCCTGGGCGATGGCGACACCGTGCACGTGCTCGGCCTGGACTTCCAGGTATTCGAGGTGCCCGGCCATACCCTGGGGCATATCGCCTATTACCATGGGGACAACGACCGTCCGCTGCTGTTCTGCGGAGATACGCTGTTCGCCGCCGGTTGCGGCCGCCTGTTCGAAGGCACTCCGGACCAGATGCACCACTCCCTGAGCCGCCTGGCCGCGCTACCGGCGGCCACACTGGTGTTCTGCACCCACGAATACACCCTCAGCAACCTGCGCTTCGCCAAGGCGGTCGAGCCCGACAACCACGCGACTGCCGAGCGTTTCGACGCCGTCACCCGACTGCGCGAACAGGGTGAGATCAGCCTGCCATCAAGCATCGCCCTGGAACGGGCCACCAACCCCTTCCTGCGAGTGGCTGAAACATCCGTTAAACAAGTGGCCGACGAGCGGGTCGGCCGGGACAACGCTACGCCCGCCGAGGTCTTCGCGGTTCTACGCGCCTGGAAGGATCAGTTCTGAACACTCGGTCAGGCTGTGGCCGACTGGTGAAAACTTGACCAGCCATAGGTCGGTTCCTAGAATCCCCGAACTTTTTTGCCGGAAAAACCCCACAGCCAATGTTGTCTTCGCCGATCAAAACCTTCGACCTGGATGCATTGGCACGAGCCGCGCGCGCGCTCGTCGTGGTGTGCGCCGCCACCCTTGCCGGCTGTTCGGGCATGGGTCAGAAGGACGACGACCAGGGCCGGGATACGGACCGCGCCCTGGATATGAACCGGCAGACCCAGTGGCTGGAAGAAGCCGAGACCGAGCGTGAACCCCAGGACATCTGGGAGCGCATGCGCAATGGCTTCAAGCTGCAGGACGAAATTGGCGTCAACCCGCGTGTCGAGCGCCAGCGCCTCTGGTACGTGAGCAAGCCCTCTTTCCTGGAAAGTGCGAGCTCCCGCGGTAGCCTCTATATCCACTACGTGGTGGAGCGCCTGGAAGAGCGCAACATGCCCCTCGAACTGGCCCTGCTGCCCGTCGTGGAAAGCGCCTACAACCCCTTCGCCTATTCCCGTAGCCACGCCGTCGGCATCTGGCAGTTCATCCCGTCCACCGGCCGCCATTACAACCTGCGCCAGACCAACTGGTACGACGGCCGCCGCGACATCACCGCCTCCACTAACGCCGCCCTGAACTATCTGGATCGCCTGCACGAAATGTTCAACGGCGACTGGCTGCTGGCACTGGCCGCCTACAACGCTGGCGAGGGCACCGTCAGCCGCGCCATCGAGCGCAACCAGAAGCTCGGCCTGCCCACCGACTACTGGAACCTGCCGCTGCCCCAGGAAACCCAGGACTATGTGCCCAAGCTGCTGGCGCTGTCGCAACTGGTGATGGCGCCGGAAGCCTACGGCGTCAACCTCAGCCCCATCGCCAACGAGCCGTACTTCGAAGTGGTGGAGGTCAAGCAGCAGCGCCTGGATCTGTCCCAGGTCGCCGAACTGGCCGACATGGAAGCCGACGAGATGTACCAGCTCAATCCGGCCTTCAAGAAGCGCATCACCATGGACGGCCCGCAACACCTGCTGGTGCCCGCCGACAAGGCTGAACTGCTGACCGCCAACCTTGCCCTGATGAAACCCAAGGAACTGGTGGACTGGAAGCAACACCGCGTGCGCAACGGCGACAGCCTGCATGGCATCGCGAACCGCTACCACGTGACGGTCAAGACGCTGAAAGAGATCAACGGCCTCTCCAGCAACCACCTGCGAGTGGGCCAGCAGCTGAGCATTCCGGTCGAGCCGGGCCTGAACCCTGAGCAGCCGCTGTTCCAGAACGTGGCCAGCGCTCCCGCCCCGGCACTGACGCGCAGCCACAAGGTCAAGAGCGGTGACAACCTCTGGGCCATCGCCCGCCAGTACAAGGTGGACGTACAGGACATCAAGCGCTGGAACCAGCTCAAGGCCAACCACCTCAAGGCCGGCCAGGTGCTGAAGCTGCAAGGTGGCGCCACCCAGGTCGCCAGCGCCAGCAAGAGCACGGGAAAGGCCAAGTCCAAGGGTGACGGCCGCGAATCGGTGACCTACTACAAGGTCAAGCAGGGCGACTCGCTCTACCTGATCGCCAAGCGCTTCAACGTTGAGATGAAGCATCTGCAGCGCTGGAATCCGCGCAGCGGCGGTAGCCTCAAACCGGGTCAGACCCTGACCGTCTACCTGCCCTGATCCGCGTGCAGCCGGGCGGTTCGTCCCCCCGGCCTGCCATCTCGCTAGGACCTCTGCGCCATCGCCTCCAGGCATCTTCCCGCCGACTGGGCGAAATGCTGGAACGCCACGAACTGCTCATGCCTGAGCGCCCGCCCCGAAAGACGGCAATCGGCGTAGATCACCCCGATCTCGCGCTTGCCGGCCAATAGCGGGGCGACGAAGAACATCCCCTGCCCCAGCCACTCGCGCATCGGCCGCGTCACCAGGTCGTTCAGGCTGTAGCTGGCAGGCACCCCCATCCACAGGGTCTCACGCGTACGCAGCGCGTAGCTGAAGAGGTTGGGATTCTCGGGCTGGCTGGCCGGCAGGGCGAACCCTTCCAGCCAGCGCTCGCTTCCCTCCCCCATCGCCCGGCGCACGGTGAAGCGGCTGCGCTGGTCGGTCAGCACCGCCACCATCACCCGCTCCAGTCCTGCCCCCTGGTGCAACCCCTGGAGCAGGGTATCCAGCACCAGATTGATGTCCGCTTTGCGCGAGACCAGCAGCCCCAGCTCCTGCAACGCCTGTTGCATGACCAGCAGGTTAGGCTGCAACTGGCGCGCCTGGCGTTGCTCTCGCTGGAGCTTGATCTGTTCCGGATCGGTGTGGGGAATCAGGTGGCAGAGCTTGCTGGCACCGAAGGTCGTCGCCACCTTGACCGCCTCGTCGGCGCTGGCCAGCACCTGTTGCATGGCCTCTTCGCGGCTGAGTCCGACCTGGTTGGCCAGTTGCTCCACCAGTTGCGCCATGGCCGGGGAGTCCCAGCCCTGCAAGGCCGCTTCGCTGATGCGCACGCCCAGACTCACGGCCTTCACGGCGGGGTCGCCCTGGGCCGAGCCGGCGTGGGCCAGGCTCGCCAGTTCGCCCAGGTTCCAGCTGCGCACGAGACCGAGGGTCAACTGGCGAAAGCTGGTTCCCAGCACATCGCGTACCGCCTCATCGGCATCGACGCCCGGCTGCGCCAACGCCGCGGCCAGTTCATCCGCCTGTTCGCCACCGCAGCCCCAGAACGCCAATTCGCCCAGGTTGTGCAGCAAGGCGGCGATGAACACCTCTTCCTGGCTGCGTGCTAGCAGATAGCCGGCAATGTTTCGTGCCTGGACGGCGGCGTGGAAGGAACGCGCGAGGAGCTCGGGAAGCTGTTCCCGCGGGCCGCGAGTCAGCAGATTGTCGATCAGGCTCACCGAGAGCCCGATCAGGCGGACGTTCTCGAAACCGATCAGGACGATGGCGCGGGAGATGGTACGGATGGGTTCCTGTGAGGGGTTGTAGTAGACGCTGTTGGCAACCTTCAGCACTTTGGAGGTCAGGGTCGCATCGCGCAGCAGCACATCAGCCAGCTGCTGCACGGAGGATTTGTCCTGTTGGGCCATCTGGTGCAAGTCCTGCACCACCGCGGCCAGAGCGGGTAATTCAGCCTCGTTGAGGCGGTCGATCCATGACTGCAAACCATGGCTGCGTTCACCCAAGATTGGCACCTCTGCACAAATTTCCGGATGGTGGCCAGAATGCTGGCCAGATACGCGCAGGCTGGCCCTTTTTTCTTGCCTGTACAAGCTGTTACTGTACTTGCCAGCCGTTACCGCCGACACCTGCGGCGCGTGACTTCCAACACGATTTCGCTGGCCCGACGCCCGCGCGATACCGCCAGCGAGGCCAGCGCCCACATGCCTGACACGATAGCCATGGATCGGACCTCCGCCTGATGCGCCGCCTTGCATTCATGCTCATCGGCCTGCTGGCCCAACCCTGCTTCGCCAGCCTTATTGAAAGTCACGGCTACGCCCAGTTTGGCACCCTGAAATATCCGGCCAACTTCGACCACTTCGACTGGGTCAATCCCAGCGCCCCCAAGGGCGGCACCCTGCGGGTCATGGCCTTCGGCACCTTCGACACTCTCAACCCGTATACCTTCAAGGGCACCAGCCCGGTGTCTACGCCCAATTTCCCGCAGTATGGCGTGACCGAGCTGAACGAGCCGCTGATGGTGGGCACCGGCCAGTACGACCCTTCCGGCGACGAGCCGGCCTCCAGCTACGGCCTGATCGCAAAAAGTGTCGAGTACAGCGAAGACCGGAGCTGGGTGGTATTCAACCTGCGCGAAGAAGCCAAGTTCCACGACGGCAAGCCGATCACTGCCTATGACGTGGCCTTCTCCTATCGCACCCTGGTCAAGAATGGCCACCCGCAGTACCGCACCAGCCTGCAGGAAGTGAAGCGGGTCGACATCCTCAACCGCCACCGCATCCGTTTCGTGCTCAAGCGCGCCGGCAATCCGCTGTTGATCCTGCGGCTCGGCGAGCTGCCGGTACTGCCCCAGCATTACTGGAAAGATCGCGACTTCAAGGCCACCACCTTCGAACCGCCGCTCGGCAGCGGCCCCTACCGCATCACCCAGGTCCAGCCGGGGCGCAGCCTGGTGTTCGAACGGGTAAAGGACTGGTGGGGCGAGAAACTGCCGGCCAATCGCGGCAAGTACAACTTCGACCGGGTCGAAGTGGAGTTCTATCGCGACAGCAACGTCGCCTTCGAAGCCTTCAAGGCAGGCGAATTCGACTTCTACATCGAGCACCAGGCGAAGAACTGGGCCAACGGCTATCGTTTCCCGGCCATCGCCAGGGGCGACGTGATCCGCGCCGAGATTCCGCACCGAATTCCCACGCAGACCCAGGCGCTGTTCATGAACACCCGCCGCGCCGTTTTCGGCGACCGCAAGGTGCGCGAGGCGATGGGGCTGATGTTCGACTTCGAATGGACCAACCGCACCCTGTTCAACAACGCCTACATGCGCGCAGCCAGCTATTACCCGAACAGCGAGTTCAGCGCCGTGGGCAAGCCCGAAGGACACGAGTGGCTGCTGCTGTCGCCGCACCGCAAGGAGCTGCCGGAAGCGCTCTTCACCCAGCCCTTCCAGGTGCCGACCACTGAAGGTCGCGGTATCCCGCGGGAAACCCTTCGCCGCGCCCTCGGTCTATTGGCGGAAGCCGGCTGGAAGTTGTCCGGCCAGCGGTTACTGAATGATCGCGGCCAACCATTGCGATTCGAAATCCTGCTGGTCAACCCGAACCTTGAACGCATCCTCCAGCCCTATCGCGAAAACCTCGCCAGCATCGGCATCGACGTCAGCCTGCGCACGGTGGACCGCGCCCAGTACAAGCAGCGCCTGGACCACTTCGACTACGACATGATCCTCATGACCCTGCCCCAAACCCTGAGCCCCGGCCTGGAGCAGTACCTGTACTTCCACTCCAGCCAGGTCCGCGTGAAAGGCAGCAAGAATTACGCGGGCGTCGCCAACCCGGTGGCCGACGAACTGATCGACAAGCTCCTCGGCGCCCAGAGCCGCGACGAGCAGCTAGCTGCCGCGCGCGCCCTCGACCGCACCCTGCTCTGGGAGCACTACAGCATCCCCAACTGGTACATCAACTATCACCGCCTGGCGTACCGCAACCGGTTCGCCTTCGTCACCACGCCGCCCTATACGCTGGGCCTGCGTGCCTGGTGGCTGAAGCCCACGGAGAACGCCCGATGAGCAAAACGCTGCGCACCCTTTGCCTGCAAGGCTGCGGCGCCCTGCTGCTGTCACTGGCCGGACTCGCCATCGCCGAGCCCAAATACGCCATCACCCTGTACGACGAACCTGCCAAGTACCCGGCCGACTTCAAGCACTTCTCCTGGGTCAACCCGGACGCCCCCAAAGGCGGCGTACTGCGCCTCTCCGGCGTCGGCGGCTTCGACAGCCTCAACCCCTTCATTCCGCGCGGCAACTCGGCGGACCAGCTCGGCCTGATCTACGACAGCCTGACCTTCCACTCCCCCGACGAGCCCTTCACTGAATACGGACTGCTGGCGGAGAAAATCGAGAAGGCGCCGGACAACAGCTTCGTGCGCTTCTACCTGAACCCCAAGGCACGCTTCAACGACGGCCAGCCGGTGACCGCCGAAGACGTAGTCTTCACCTTCAATACCCTGGTCGAACACGGCGACCCGATGTACCGCCACTATTACGCGGACGTGGCCAAGGTCGAGGCCGAAGACAAGCAGCGCGTGCGCTTTGACTTCAAGCACTCGGGCAACCGCGAGCTGCCCCTGATCCTCGGTCAGATCCAGGTGCTGCCCAAGCACTACTGGGACGGCCGCGACTTCGGCAAGACCGGCCTGGAGCCGCCGGTGGGCAGCGGCCCCTACCGCATCACCAAGGTGGATGCCGGCCGCTCGATCCGCTACGAGCGGGTCAAGGACTGGTGGGCCAAGGACTTGCCGGTGACCCGCGGCTACTACAACTTCGACGCCATCACGGTGGATTACTACCGCGACATGTCGGTTGCCCTGGAAGCCTTCAAGGCCGGGCAGTTCGACTTCAACCTGGAGTACTCCGCCAAGGATTGGGCCACTGGCTACGACAGCCCTGCCCTGCGCGCCGGCAAGATCGTCAAGGAAGCCATCCCGAACCATAACCCCACTGGCATGCAGGGCTTCGCCTTCAACATTCGTCGGCCAGTGTTCCAAGACCGTCGAGTGCGCGAGGCCATCGCCCTGCTGTTCGACTTCGAATGGGCTAACAAGCAGCTGTTCTTCAGCTCCTACAAACGCACCAGCAGCTACTTCGAGAACTCGGAGATGGCCGCCCACGAGCTGCCCGATGCCAATGAGCTGAAGATCCTCGAACCGCTGAAGGGCCAAGTGCCGGACGAGGTCTTCACCCAGGTCTTCCGGCCGCCGGTCAGCGATGGCAGCGGCATCATCCGCGAGCAGAAGCGCCGCGCCTACCAGCTGCTCATGGAAGCCGGCTACAAGATCGACAACGACAAGATGGTCGGCCCGGACGGCAAACCGCTGGCCTTCGAGTTCCTCATCGCCCAGGCCAACCTGGAGCGGGTGATCCTGCCGTTCAAGCGCAATCTGGAGGAGTTGGGCATCGACCTGCAGATCCGCCGCGTGGATGTTTCCCAGTACATCAACCGCCTGCGTTCCCGCGATTTCGACATGATCCCTGCCACCTGGGGCCAGTCCAACTCGCCGGGCAATGAGCAGATGGAGTTCTGGCACTCGCGCAGCGCCGACAGCGCCGGCAGCCGCAACTTCATCGGCCTGCGCGACCCGGCCATCGACAAGCTGGTGGAAGGCCTGATCCGCGCCGACTCGCGCCAGAGCCTGGTGGAGCACGCCCGCGCCCTTGACCGGGTACTGCTGTGGGGTCACTACGTAGTGCCCAACTACTATGTGGACACCTACCGCGTGGCCTACTGGAAGCAGCTCCAGCGTCCGCAGCACACGCCGCTCTACGACTTCGGCCTGATGACCTGGTGGCAGGTACCAGGCACGGAAGCTGCTAATCAACCCGAGCAACCCACTTCCGTACCGGATGCCCAGTAAATGCTCGCCTACATACTGCGTCGACTGCTGCTGATCATTCCCACCCTGTTCGGCATCCTGCTGATCAACTTCATCATCATCCAGGCCGCCCCCGGTGGTCCGGTGGAACAGATGATCGCCAAGCTGGAAGGCTTCGACGCCGCAGCGGGCGGCGCCACCGGACGCATTTCCGGCGGCGGCTCGGAGGTAGCCACCGCAGGCTCCAACTACCGTGGAGCGCAGGGCCTGGACCCGGAACTGGTAGCCGAGATCGAGAAGATGTACGGCTTCGACAAGCCGGCTCCCGAGCGCTTCTGGCTGATGATCAGCAACTACCTTAAGGCGGATTTCGGCACCAGTTTCTTCCGTGACGCCAAGGTCACCGACCTGATCATCGAGAAGCTGCCGGTGTCCGTTTCCCTGGGGCTCTGGAGCACCCTGATCATGTACCTGGTGTCCATCCCGCTGGGCATCGCCAAGGCCGTGCGCCACGGCAGCGCCTTCGACGTCTGGAGCAGCACAGCGATCATCGTCGGCTACGCCATCCCGGCCTTCCTCTTCGCCATCCTGCTGATCGTGCTCTTCGCCGGCGGCAGCTACTTCGACTGGTTCCCCCTGCGCGGCCTCACCTCGAACAACTTCGACGAGCTGAGCTTCACCGGCAAGATCCTCGACTACTTCTGGCACCTGGCCCTGCCGGTGACCGCCCTGGTGATCGGCAACTTCGCCACCCTCACCCTGCTGACCAAGAACAGCTTCCTCGACGAGATCAACAAGCAGTATGTGATCACCGCCCGTGCCAAGGGCCTGTCGGAAAATCGCGTGCTCTACGGCCACGTCTTCCGCAACGCGATGCTGCTGATCATCGCCGGCTTCCCGGCAGCCTTCATCGGCATCTTCTTCACCGGCTCCCTGCTGATCGAGGTGATCTTCTCCCTCGACGGCCTGGGCCTCCTGAGCTTCGAGTCCGCGCTGAACCGCGACTATCCCGTGGTGTTCGGCACGCTCTTCATCTTCACCTTGCTGGGACTGGTCGTGAAACTGATCGGCGATCTCACCTACACCCTGGTCGATCCGCGCATCGACTTCGAAAGCCGGGAGGGTTGAGCATGGCACTCTCCCCCATCAACCAGCGGCGCTTCGAGCGCTTCAAGGCCAACAAGCGCGGCTGGTGGTCGCTCTGGCTGTTCCTGATCCTCTTCGTCCTGAGCCTGGGCGCCGAGCTGATCGCCAACGACAAGCCATTGGCCGTGAACTATGACGGCCAGTGGTATTTCCCCGTTCTCAAGCGCTATCCGGAAACCACCTTCGGCGGCGAATTCCCCCTGGAAGCCAACTACAAGACGCCCTATATCCGCGAACTCATCGAGTCCAAGGGCGGCAGCATTATCTGGGCGCCCATTCCGTTCAGCTACGACACCATCAACTACGAACTCAAGGTGCCGGCCCCCGCACCGCCCTCGGCGGACAACTGGCTCGGTACCGACGACCAGGGCCGCGATGTCCTGGCGCGAGTCATCTACGGCTTCCGCGTCTCGGTGCTGTTCGCCCTGACCCTGACCCTGCTGAGCTCCATCATCGGCGTGATCGCCGGCGCCCTGCAGGGCTTCTACGGCGGCTGGGTAGACCTTGCCGGACAGCGCTTCCTGGAAATCTGGTCCGGCCTGCCGGTGCTCTACCTGCTGATCATCCTCGCCAGCTTCGTGCAGCCGAACTTCTGGTGGCTGCTGGGCATCATGCTGCTGTTCTCCTGGATGAGCCTGGTGGACGTGGTACGCGCCGAGTTCCTGCGTGGCCGCAACCTCGAGTACGTGCGCGCCGCGCGCGCCCTGGGCATGCAGAACGGCGCCATCATGTTCCGCCACATCCTGCCCAACGCCATGGTGTCCACCATGACCTTCATGCCGTTCATCCTCACCGGCGCCATCGGCACCCTCACTGCGCTGGACTTCCTCGGCTTCGGCCTGCCGCCGGGGGCTCCGTCCCTCGGCGAGTTGGTGGCCCAGGGCAAGTCCAACCTGCAGGCACCCTGGCTGGGCATCTCCGCCTTCCTGGTGCTGGCGGCCATGCTGACGCTGCTGGTGTTCATCGGCGAAGCCGCGCGCGATGCCTTCGACCCGAGGAAGTGAGATGAGCGAGAACCTGATTGAAATCCGCGACCTCTCCGTCGAGTTCGTCGCCGGCGAGAAGGTCCAGCGCGTGGTCGAAGGCGTCAGCTTCGACATTCGCAAAGGCGAAACCCTTGCGCTGGTGGGCGAAAGCGGCTCCGGCAAGTCGGTGACCGCACACTCCATCCTGCGCCTGCTGCCCTACCCGCTGGCCCGCCACCCAAGCGGCAGCATCAACTATTCAGGCAAGGACCTGCTGAAGCTTCCCGAAGCCAAGCTGCGCGGCATTCGCGGTAACCGCATCGCCATGGTCTTCCAGGAGCCCATGACCTCGCTGAATCCGCTGCACAGCATCGAAAAGCAGATCAACGAGGTACTCGCCCTGCACAAGGGCCTTACCGGCAAGGCCGCCACCAAGCGCACCCTGGAGCTCCTGGAACTGGTCGGCATTCCTGAACCGCATAAGCGGCTGAAAGCGTTTCCCCACGAGCTTTCCGGCGGACAGCGGCAACGGGTAATGATCGCCATGGCGCTGGCCAACGAGCCGGAACTGCTGATCGCTGACGAACCCACCACGGCATTGGACGTCACCGTACAGCTGAAAATCCTCGAGTTGCTCAAGGAACTGCAGGCTCGCCTGGGCATGGCGCTGCTGCTGATCAGCCACGACCTGAACCTGGTTCGGCGAATTGCGCATCGCGTATGTGTCATGCAGCGCGGTTGCATCGTCGAACAAGCGTCGTGTGATGAGCTGTTCCACGCACCGCAGCATCCCTACACCCGGGAACTGCTCGGCGCCGAGCCTTCGGGCCGGCCGGCGGAGAATCCCGAGGGGGCGCCACTGTTGGAGGTCGAAGACCTGCGCGTGTGGTTCCCGATCAAGAAAGGGCTGCTGCGGCGCACTGTGGATCACGTCAAGGCCGTGGACGGTGTCAATTTCAGCCTGCTGCAGGGCCAGACCCTGGGAATCGTGGGCGAGAGCGGCTCCGGCAAGTCCACGCTGGGCCTGGCGATCCTTCGGCTGCTGGGCAGTCGCGGCAGTATCCGCTTCCAGGGCGAGGCCCTGGATGGACTGTCGCAGGGTGAAGTGCGGCCGTTCCGGCGGCAGATGCAGGTGGTCTTCCAGGACCCCTTCGGCAGTCTCAGCCCGCGCATGTGCGTGGGCGACATTGTCGGCGAGGGCTTGCGGATTCACCGCATCGGCACCGAGGCGGAGCGGGAACAGGCCATCATCGACGCGCTCCTGGAGGTAGGACTGGACCCGGAAACCCGGCACCGCTACCCCCACGAGTTTTCCGGCGGGCAGCGGCAGCGGATTGCCATTGCCCGGGCATTGGTGCTGAAACCGGCACTGATCCTGCTGGACGAGCCCACTTCGGCGCTCGACCGGACGGTTCAGCGCCAGGTAGTGGAGTTATTGCGCAGGCTACAGACCAAGTACGACCTGACCTACCTGTTCATCAGCCATGATCTGGCGGTGGTCCGGGCACTGAGTCACCAGTTGATGGTGATCAAGCACGGGCAGGTGGTCGAACAGGGTCCGGCCGATGCCATCTTCGCCGCCCCGCAGCACAGCTATACGAAGCAGTTGCTGGAAGCCGCATTCCTGGCTCCGGGAACTGCCCATTAACCAGAAGAGGATGAAAGCACATGGGTTTTCTCGCCGGTAAGCGCGTACTGATCGTTGGCGTAGCCAGCAAACTGTCCATCGCATCGGGCATCGCTGCAGCCATGCACCGCGAAGGCGCCGAGCTCGCCTTCACCTATCAGAACGAAAAACTGAAAGGCCGCGTGGAAGAGTTCGCCGAAGGCTGGGGTTCCAGCGCCGAACTCTGCTTCCCCTGCGACGTGGCCAAGGACGAAGAAATCGTCGCGGTCTTCGAGGCCCTGAGCAAGAAGTGGGATGGCCTGGACTGCATCGTGCACTCCGTTGGCTTCGCCCCGGGCGACCAGCTGGACGGCGACTTCACCGAAGTCACCACCCGTGAAGGTTTCCGCATCGCCCACGACATCAGCGCCTACAGCTTCGTGGCCCTAGCCAAGGCCGGTCGCGAAATGATGAAAGGCCGCAACGGCAGCCTGCTGACCCTGTCCTACCTGGGCGCCGAGCGCACCATGCCGAACTACAACGTCATGGGCATGGCCAAGGCCAGCCTGGAAGCCGGCGTCCGTTACCTGGCCGGCAGCCTCGGCCCAGAAGGCACCCGCGTCAACGCCATCTCCGCCGGCCCGATCCGCACACTGGCCGCTTCCGGCATCAAGAGCTTCCGCAAGATGCTCGCCGCCAACGAGAAGCAGACCCCCCTGCGCCGCAACGTGACCATCGAAGAAGTCGGCAATGCCGGCGCCTTCCTCTGCTCCGACCTCGCCTCGGGCATCAGCGGCGAAATCATGTACGTCGACGGCGGCTTCAACACCACCGCCATGGGCAATATCGAAGACTGATAGTCGCCCTGACAAAAAAGCCCGCACTCGTGCGGGCTTTTTTGTCGAGCGCCATAAATGTATTGGCCTCGCAGGAGCGAGCGCTGCTCGCGAAGCAACTCCGAGCTGGGCTCACAAAAGAAAAAGGCCGCATAAGCGGCCTTTTCTTCAGCGAGTCGATCAGAAACGTTCGATCTTCGCCTTTTCTTCCAGCTGACGACGGAACGCAGCGAAGTCCTGTTGGCCACTGCGCGAAGCCAGGAAGCGGCTGTACATCGCCTTTTCCTGCTCGGAGAGCTTCTCTTCCGACTGGTTTACGCCGTTAAGGCGGATCACAACGTAGTCTCCATTGTTCAGCTTCACGCCAGTAAACTCCGGCTTGTCGGCTGCGGCCGGCTTGGCCATGCGGAACAGCGCCTGCAGCAGCACCGGATCAACACCTTCCTGGCTGCGAGTAGCGGCTTCTACCACCTGCCAGGACTGACCGTCCTGCGCCTGCTCGACCGGAGTCTTGCCTTCACGCAGGCTGGCGATCAGGGCATCGCCCTTGGTCTTGGCAGCTTCGCTGGCCTTCTGGCCCTGCAGATGCTGGCGAATGCTGTCGCTGACCTTGTCCAGAGCCAGTTGCTCAGGCTTCTTGTGCTCTTTCGCACGCAGGACAACGACGGTATCCGGGTCCAGTTCGATGGCCGAGCTGTTGGCGCCGTCTTCCAGCACTTCCGGGCTGAAGGCAGCCTGGAGCACCTGGCGGTTGGCAGTCACGCCTTCACCACCTTCACGACCGAAGGGAGCGCTGGTCTTCACTTCCAGGTTCAGTTCCTGGGCCGGCTGGGCAAGGTCGGACGCCTCGAACGCGGCGTCTTCCAGCTCCTTGCTCACCTCGACGAAGCGCTGCTCGACTTGCTGCGCCTTGATGTCATGCTCGAGCTTCGGCTTCAGGCTCTCGAAGCTCGGTACATCAGGTGCCTGCACGCCCAGCAACTTAATCAGGTGCCAGCCGTACTGGGTACGCACCGGGGCGGAAACTTCACCCTGCTTCAGCGCGTACAGCGACTCTTCGAACGCAGGCTCGTAGACGCCAGGACCGGCGAAGCCGAGGTCGCCACCGTTAGCTGCAGAGCCGGAATCGTCGGAGAACTCCTTGGCCAGGGCCGCAAAGTCTTCGCCCTTGTCCAGGCGCTGCTTGATCTGCTCGATCTTGGCCTTGGCCTGCTCTTCGTTCAGCTTGTCATTGACCTCCACTAGGATGTGGGCGGCCTGACGCTGTTCGGCAAGGTTGCTGATCTCTTTCTGGTACTGAGCCTTGAGGTCTTCCTCCTTGGCTTCGACCTGGCTGAAGAAGGCGGACTTCTTCAGTTCGACGTACTCGATCACCACCTGCTCGGGGCTCATGAACTGATCGACGTGACCGTCGTAGTAAGCCTTGACCTCGTCATCGGAAACGCTGACCGCAGCCGGGTCGGCCTTCAGGGTCAGGGTCGCGAAATCGCGGGTCTGCTTTTCCAGGCGAGCGAAGGCTTCAACTTCAGCGTCGGTCACGAAACCGCTGCCAGCCAGACCAGCGCGCAGCTGGCCGATGAGCATTTCCTGCTCCAGCATCTGGCGGAACTGCAGACGGTTGTAGTTCATCTGGCGGATGACCTGGTCGAAGCGGTCGGCGTTGAACTTGCCGTCCACCTGGAATTCCGGCGTTTGCAGGATCAGCTGGTCAATGGAGCCCTGCGAGAAGGCGAAATCTGCATCCTTGGCGCCTTGCAGCAGGAGCTTGCGTTCGATCAGGCCTTTCAGTGCGGCCTCGCGCAGCAACTTCTCATCCAGCAGGGATGCGTCGAAGTCCTTGCCCAGTTGCTGTTGCAGCTGTCGGCGCTGCATGTTCACAGCTTCGCTCAGCTGGTCCAGGGTGATTTCGTCACCGTTGACCTCGGCTGCGTTCTGGCGATTGCTAGTGGCATTGAAGATGGCATCGAAGCCGGTCAGCGCCAGCAGCGCGATGATGACGCCAATAATGGTTTTGGCAATCCACCCCTGTGAATTGTCCCGTATGTTCTGCAGCATGGGTCCCCCAGAAACGGTTGCATGGGATCGCAACCGAGTAACGCGGGTAGAGTATCCGAATATGAGAAAGGCGCATCCAAGGATGCGCCTTCTCGTAGCTTGCGGAGTCTGAGATTCGAACTCTCTGGTGGTAGGAAGCAACCCTTCGCATCCACCACTCCGCTATCGGGCCAGGCTGAACCCGGCCCGGTCGGGCAGAGCCCGAAAGACGCTTAGTTGACGGCGTCTTTCAGGGCTTTGCCGGCCTTGAAGCCAGGGATCTTGGCAGCAGCGATCTTGATCGGCTTGCCAGTCTGCGGATTGCGGCCAGTACGAGCAGCACGCTCTTTAACAGCAAAAGTACCGAAGCCAACCAGCACTACGGAGTCACCGGCCTTCAGAGCGCCAGTAACGGATTCGATAACTGCGTCCAGCGCGCGGCCGGCTACAGCTTTCGGGATGTCAGCAGATGCGGCGATAGCATCGATCAGTTCCGACTTGTTCACTCTTAAGTCCCCTTATTTCTGTTGAGTTGTTTCTTAGTTGTTTGGTGTAAGCAAAGCGGGTGCTGGATGGCCTGCTAACACATAAGAGCCGCTCTTATAACAAGGGCTCGAAAAATGTGTCAAGAAAGCCCCCCGGCTAATGCGTGCTGATTCGCTCCTTGGAATCAGTCTCGCGCTTGTCATCCTTTGCAACCATCTCCGGAGCCGCATCGGGCAAGGGCTCCGGGGCGTATTGCAGCGCAATTTGCAGGACCTCGTCAATCCATTTAACTGGTTTAATCGCCAAGTCTTGCTTGATATTTTCGGGAATTTCTTTCAAATCCCGCACATTCTCTTCGGGAATGATCACGGTCTTGATTCCACCGCGATGTGCGGCCAGTAATTTCTCTTTCAAGCCACCAATCGCGAGCACCTGTCCGCGCAGAGTGATTTCCCCCGTCATGGCCACATCGGCACGAACCGGAATTTGCGTCATGGCCGAAACCAGGGCGGTGCACATACCGATACCGGCACTCGGACCATCTTTCGGAGTAGCGCCTTCCGGCATATGGATGTGAATGTCGCGCTTTTCGTGGAAATCAGCCGGAATACCCAGGCTCTTCGCGCGGCTACGCACCACGGTCAGAGCTGCGGTGATGGATTCGGCCATCACGTCACCCAGCGAACCGGTCTTGGTCAGCTGGCCCTTGCCGGGAACGACCGCCGCTTCGATAGTCAGTAGTTCGCCACCAACCTGGGTCCAGGCGAGACCAGTCACCTGACCGATCTGATCCTGCTGCTCGGCCAGTCCGTAACGGTATTTGCGAACGCCCAGATAGTGCTCGAGCGACTCGGCAGTGACCTGAACTGCAAAGCGCTTCTCACGAGCATGCTCCTTCACAGCTTTGCGGCAAACCTTGGCTAGCTGGCGCTCGAGGCTACGCACGCCGGCTTCGCGGGTGTAGTAACGAATGATGTCGCGAATGGCTGCTTCGTCGAATTCCAGCTCGCCCTTCTTCAGGCCGTTGGCCTTGGTCTGCTTGGGCGCGAGGTATTTGACCGCGATGTTGACCTTTTCGTCCTCGGTGTAACCCGGCAGCCGGATCACTTCCATACGGTCCAGCAACGGAGCCGGAATGTTCATGGAGTTGGCGGTGCACAGGAACATCACATCCGAGAGGTCGTAGTCGACTTCCAGGTAGTGGTCGTTGAAATTGTGGTTCTGCTCGGGGTCGAGAACTTCCAGCAGTGCAGATGCCGGATCTCCGCGCATGTCACTGCCCATCTTGTCGATTTCATCGAGAAGGAACAGCGGGTTGCGCACGCCAACCTTGGTCATCTTCTGAATCAGACGGCCCGGCATGGAGCCGATGTAGGTGCGGCGGTGACCACGGATCTCGGCTTCGTCACGCACGCCACCCAGGGCCATGCGCACGAACTTGCGGTTAGTAGCACGGGCGATGGACTCGGCCAGCGAGGTCTTGCCGACACCGGGAGGTCCTACCAGGCAGAGCACCGGGCCCTTGACCTTCTTCACGCGCTTCTGCACGGCGAGGTATTCGAGGATGCGTTCCTTGACCTCTTCCAGGCCGTAGTGGTCGGCGTCGAGGATATCCTCGGCCTTCGCCAGATCCAGGCGGACCTTGCTCTCGGCCTTCCACGGCACATTGACCAGCCAATCGATGTAGGAACGCACCACGGTAGCTTCAGCGGACATCGGCGACATCTGCTTCAGCTTGTTCAGTTCGGCGTTGGCCTTGGCCAGAGCTTCCTTGGTCAGGCCAGCGTTGTCGATACGTTTCTTCAGCTCCTCGACTTCGTTGTGACCTTCGTCGATATCGCCGAGCTCTTTCTGAATGGCCTTCATCTGCTCATTCAGGTAGTACTCGCGCTGGCTGCGCTCCATCTGCTTCTTGACGCGGCCACGGATGCGCTTCTCGACCTGCAGCAGGTCGATCTCGGCATCCAGCAGCGCCAGGACGTGCTCGACGCGCTCGGATAGGTCGGTCTGCTCGAGGATTTCCTGCTTCTGCTCGATCTTCAGCGCCATGTGAGCAGCCATGGTATCTACCAGACGGCCCGGCTCGTCGATGCTGTTCAGCGAAGAAAGAACTTCGGAGGGCACCTTCTTGCCCAGCTGTACGTACTGTTCGAACTGGCTGAGCAGGCTACGGATGAATACCTCAGATTCGCGCTCACCTGCATCGACTTCGTCGACCAGGCTGACTTCAGCGCGGCAATGGCCGTCGACCTCGATGAATCGCTCGATGGAACCGCGCTGCTCACCCTCGACCAGCACCTTCACCGTGCCGTCCGGCAGCTTGAGCAGTTGAAGTACGGTGGCAACGGTACCCATGCGATACAGGGCATCTTCGCCCGGATCGTCATCGGCGGGGTTCTTCTGGGCAACCAGGAGAATCTGCTTGTCCCCCGTCATTGCCGCTTCGAGAGCCTCGATGGATTTCTCACGCCCTACGAACAGCGGGATGACCATGTGCGGATAAACCACGACATCGCGCAATGGCAGGAGAGGTAATTCGGCAGTCGTATTCATGGTATCAGCTCTACGGCGGCCCTCAGGCCGTAAACAGATGGGAAAACCCTTGGCCCTAAGATGGGGTTAGGCCAGGGAAAAAACAAGCTTTAAGGCAGGAAATACAAAGGGGCCCGTAGGCCCCTTTGTTTCATCAAGCGTCAGGCGCCGCCTTGGCAGGCTGCTCGTTGTTCTCATAGATCAACAGAGGCTTGGACGATCCTTCGATGACACTTTCGTCGATGACTACCTTGCTTACATCTGTTTGAGAGGGAATCTCATACATGGTGTCGAGCAGGATACCTTCGAGAATGGAACGCAGGCCACGAGCACCAGTCTTGCGCTCCAGCGCCCGATGGGCGACGGCTTTCAGCGCATCCGGACGGAACTCGAGGTCAACGCCCTCCATTTCGAACAGTTTGGCGTACTGCTTGGTCAGCGCGTTCTTCGGCTCGGTGAGGATCTGCATCAGGGCAGCTTCGTCCAGCTCGTCGAGGGTGGCGATAACCGGCAGGCGGCCTACGAACTCCGGAATCAGGCCGAACTTCACCAGATCTTCCGGCTCCACTTCGCGGAGGGCTTCGCCCACCTTCTTGCCGAGGTCCTTGCTGCGAACTTCGGCATTGAAGCCGATTCCGCCCCTGGTGGAGCGATTCTGGATCACCTTTTCCAGGCCGGCGAACGCGCCACCGCAAATGAACAGGATATTGCGGGTATCGACCTGCAGGAACTCCTGTTGCGGGTGCTTGCGCCCACCTTGCGGAGGTACCGAGGCGACAGTGCCTTCGATCAGCTTCAGCAAGGCCTGCTGCACGCCTTCGCCCGATACATCACGCGTAATGGACGGGTTGTCGGACTTGCGGGAAATCTTGTCGATTTCGTCGATGTAGACGATGCCCATCTGGGCCTTCTCGACGTCGTAATCACACTTCTGCAGCAGCTTCTGGATGATGTTTTCGACGTCTTCACCAACGTAGCCAGCCTCGGTAAGGGTGGTGGCGTCAGCGATGGTGAACGGTACGTTGAGCAAACGTGCCAGGGTTTCAGCCAGAAGAGTCTTGCCGGAGCCGGTGGGGCCGATCAGCAGGATGTTGCTCTTGCCCAGTTCGACGTCATCTTTCTTGTCGCGCTGGTTAAGACGCTTGTAGTGGTTGTACACCGCCACCGCGAGCACCTTCTTCGCACGCTCCTGACCAATCACGTACTGGTCGAGGATGGTGCGGATTTCCTTGGGTGCGGGCAGTTTGTGCGCACTGCTTTCGGCCTGGGCTTCCTGCACCTCCTCGCGGATGATGTCGTTGCACAGGTCGACGCACTCGTCGCAGATGAATACGGAGGGACCAGCAATCAGTTTGCGTACTTCGTGCTGGCTTTTGCCGCAGAAGGAGCAATAAAGCAGTTTGCCGTTGTCCTCGCCGTTGCGGGTGTCAGTCATTCGATCGATCCAATCGGGTAGGCGTGAAACACAAGATGAAGGCAAATGCGGGCATTTTCAACCCCGCGAAACGGCCGGATATTCTCCGGCCGCGGTCTTGCGGATGGGCTTAGCCCGTGATCTGGCGCTTGTTGAGCACCTGGTCGATAAGGCCGTATTTGACCGCCTCGTCGCCACTCATGAAGTTGTCACGATCGGTGTCGCGAGCGATGACATCGATCGGCTGGCCGCAGTGGTCAGCCAGGATCTTGTTCAGGCGCTCACGGATAGTGAGGATTTCACGGGCGTGAATCTCGATATCCGAGGCTTGCCCCTGGAAACCACCCAACGGCTGGTGAATCATCATGCGCGAATGCGGCAGGCAGTAACGTTTGCCTGCAGCGCCGCCAGCCAGCAGCAGCGCGCCCATGCTGCATGCTTGACCGATGCAGAGGGTGGAAACGTCGGGCTTGATGAACTGCATGGTGTCGTAGATCGACATGCCAGCGGTCACCGAGCCGCCCGGGGAGTTGATGTAGAGCTGGATGTCCTTGTCGGGGTTCTCGGCCTCAAGGAACAGCAGCTGCGCCACTACCAGGTTAGCCATATAGTCTTCGACCGGGCCCACCAGGAAGATCACGCGCTCCTTCAACAGGCGCGAATAGATGTCATAAGCACGCTCGCCACGGGCGGACTGCTCGATCACCATCGGCACCAGGCCGCCGGCGGCTTGGATGTCAGGCATTTGCTGCACAAAAGAATTGCGGGACATGTCCTGCGATCACTCCCTAATTGGATAGTCATGTCTCAAAGACACATAAGCCAGCTCGGAGGCTGGCTTATGGTGTACTCGAAGGAGGCGGAACAATCAGTCGGCTTTCGGAGCTTCTGCCGGCTTGACTGCCTCTTCGTAGGAAACCGACTTGTCGGTTACGTTGGCCTTCTGCAGGACAGTATCTACAACTTGTTCTTCCAGCACAACAGAACGAACTTCGTTCAGTTGCTGGTCGTTCTTGTAGTACCAGGCCACTACCTGCTCCGGCTCCTGGTAAGCGGAAGCCATCTCTTCGATCAGCTCACGCACACGGGCTTCGTCGGGCTTCAGCTCGAACTGCTTGACCACTTCAGCGACGATCAGACCCAGGACAACGCGACGCTTGGCCTGCTCTTCGAACAGTTCAGCCGGCAGTTGCTCCGGATTGATGTTGCCACCGAACTGCTGAACAGCCTGGACGCGCAGACGGTTCACTTCGTTGGCGATCAGGGCCTTCGGCACTTCAACCGGGTTGGCAGCCAGCAGGCCGTCCATTACCTGGTTCTTCACCTTGGACTTGGTAGCCTGGCGCAGCTCGCGCTCCATGTTCTTGCGAACTTCGGCACGGAAGCCTTCCAGACCGCCTTCCTTGATACCGAACAGAGTGAAGAACTCGTCGTTCAGTTCCGGCAGTTGCGGAGCGGAAACGCCGTTCACGGTCACAGTGAACTCAGCGGTCTTACCGGCCAGATCCAAGTTCTGGTAATCAGCCGGGAAAGTCGGATTGATCACGCGCTCTTCGCCAGCCTTGACGCCAACCAGGGCATCTTCGAAGCCCGGGATCATGCGGCCGGAACCCAGGACCAGCAGGGTGCCCTTGGCGGAACCGCCAGCGAAGGCTTCGCCGTCGATCTTGCCAACGAAATCGATGTTCAGCTGGTCGCCGTTCTCGGCGGCGCGCTCAACGGCTTCGAAACGGGTGTTCTGCTTGCGCAGGATGTCCAGCATGTTGTCGACATCGGCGTCGCCAACTTCGGCTTGCAGGCGCTCGATGGCGATGCCGTCGAAGCCAGCGACCTGGAACTCGGGGAATACTTCGAAGGTAGCGATGTATTCCAGGTCCTTGCCCTTCTCGAACACTTTCGGCTCAACGGCCGGGGCGCCAGCCGGGTTCAGCTTCTGCTCGACAACAGCTTCATAGAAGGAAGACTGGATCAGGTCGCCCAGGACTTCCTGACGAGCGGAGTCCTCGAAGCGCTGACGAATGACGCTCATCGGCACTTTGCCCGGGCGGAAGCCGGCAACCTTGGCGCGGCGGGCAGTCTGCTGCAGGCGCTTGGTCACTTCGTTCTCGACGCGCTCGGCCGGCACGCCGATGGTCATGCGGCGCTCAAGAGCGGAGGTGCTTTCTACAGAAACTTGCATGGATAATCCTCGTTGCACAGACATAAGCCGGGCGTTCCGGCCCCAGAATCAAGGGCATGCATTCTAGTGGGTCGATTTACAGAAGTCACCCGCCAGAAACAGCCGGCAAATCGACGGAATAGAATAAAGAGAAATCAGGATGTTTCGGGGGCAGGCAGCAACCTGAATCCCCAAGGGCGAAGAACCCCGCCCCACCCGAAAACAGGCCAGAAATGAAAACGCCAGGCTAAGAGCCTGGCGCTTTCATGAATATGGGGTGGACGATGGGAATCGAACCCACGACACCAGGAGCCACAATCCTGTGCTCTACCAACTGAGCTACGCCCACCATATTACGCATTTGCCGATTTCCATCGGCAGCGGAAGCACTGGAGCCACCGCCTTACAGCCAGAATCGCCAGAAACTCGCGGAACATCCACTATTCAGCACGACTCGAACATCATGGTGCGGACGGAGAGACTCGAACTCTCACGCCTTGCGGCGCTGGAACCTAAATCCAGTGTGTCTACCAATTCCACCACGTCCGCGAGAGGCAACGTTTGAAACGAAAACGCCAGGCACATCGCCTGGCGCTCTCTCGAATATGGGGTGGACGATGGGAATCGAACCCACGACACCAGGAGCCACAATCCTGTGCTCTACCAACTGAGCTACGCCCACCATATTGCGCATCGCTTGTGCCAATTGTGCCAAATGGCACGCCCGGCAGGACTCGAACCTGCGACCATCCGCTTAGAAGGCGGATGCTCTATCCAGCTGAGCTACGGGCGCTTATATCTGCAAGCAGACTATAAAGCTTCGGCTTAGGTTGAATCACCTGGATTCGCCTTGGCCGTCTTACCCAGCGACAGGCTGTGCTCGACAAGCGGGGCGCATGTTATAGCCAGCCCCACCCCTCGTCAACAGGAAAATTTAAAAAAATCAGAAAGATATAGGCGCCGGGACAAAATGCAGACCACCCGCCTTTGCCCGCCCGCCCCTCCATGCGAGAATACGCGCCCTTTTTAGCCCTTCCCGATGGTTAATCTAGCGTCATGACCGCACAACTGATCGACGGCAAAACGATCGCCGCCCGCCTCCGCCAGCAGATAGCCCAACGTGTCGCCGAGCGCCGCCAGCAAGGACTTCGCGTTCCCGGCCTCGCCGTGATCCTGGTCGGCAGCGATCCCGCCTCCCAGGTCTACGTCGCCCACAAGCGCAAGGACTGCGAGGAAGTCGGCTTTCTTTCCCAGGCCCATGACCTGCCTGCCAGCACCAGCCAGGCCGAATTGCTGGCACTGATCGATCGCCTCAATGAGGCCCCAGCCATCGACGGCATCCTGGTCCAGCTGCCGCTGCCGGAGCACCTTGATGCGTCGCAACTGCTGGAGCGCATCCATCCCGACAAGGACGTGGATGGCTTCCACCCCTACAACGTCGGTCGCCTGGCCCAGCGCATTCCCCTGCTCCGCCCCTGCACTCCCAAGGGCATCATGACCCTGCTGGAAAGCACCGGAACGGATCTCTACGGTATGAACGCCGTGGTAGTAGGCGCGTCCAATATCGTGGGCCGCCCTATGGCTCTGGAACTGTTGCTGGCCGGCTGCACCGTGACCGTCACCCACCGCTTCACCAAAGATCTGGCTGGCCACGTTGCCAACGCAGACCTGGTTGTAGTGGCCGCCGGCAAGCCTGGCCTGGTCAAAGGTGAGTGGATCAAGCCCGGCGCCATCGTTATTGACGTCGGCATCAACCGCCAGGAAGACGGTAAGCTGGTGGGCGACGTGGAGTATGACGTCGCCGAGCAACGCGCCAGCTGGATCACTCCGGTTCCGGGTGGCGTCGGCCCCATGACCCGCGCCTGCCTGCTGGAGAACACCCTCTACGCAGCCGAAACGCTCCACGCCTGAGGCGAAAGGAAATAAAAAAGGCCGCATCCAGCGGCCTTTTTTATGAGCGAATCCGACTGAGCAAACTCAGTCGGCAAGACGCCAGGTAGTACCGCCCTTCCCGTCCTCCAGCACCACGCCCATTGCGGTGAGCTGATCACGGATGCGGTCGGACTCGCCCCAGTTCTTCTCTGCACGCGCTTGCAGGCGCGCCTGGATCAGCGACTCGACCTCGGCAGCATCCACCTTGCCCTCGGCGCCGGCACGCAGGAAGGCATCCGGCTCCAGCTGCAGCACGCCGAGCAGGCCGGCCAGCGCCTTGAGCTGCGCCGCCAAGGCAGCGGCAGCGGAAAGATCGCCGTCACGCAGGCGATTCACTTCGCGCACCATCTCGAAGAGCACCGCGCAGGCTTCCGGACTGTTGAAATCATCGTCCATTGCAGCCGCGAAGCGCTCGACGAAGGCTTCGCCACCCGCAGGAGCGGCATCAGGGAGACCGCGGAGCGCGTGGTAGAAGCGCTCCAGGGCGCCCTTGGCTTCCTTCAGGCTTTCTTCAGAGTAGTTGATCGGGCTGCGGTAGTGACTGGACACCAGCAGGTAGCGCACCACTTCGGGGTGGTACTTTTCCAGCACCTCGCGAATAGTGAAGAAGTTGCCAAGGGACTTGGACATCTTCTCGCCATCCACACGCACAGCACCGGCATGCATCCAGGACTTGGCGTAGAGCTTGCCGGTAGCCGCCTCGCTCTGGGCGATCTCGTTCTCATGGTGCGGGAACACCAGGTCCGGACCGCCGCCATGGATATCGAAAGTCTCGCCCAGGCAGCAGGTAGACATCACCGAGCACTCGATGTGCCAGCCCGGACGACCTGGGCCCCACGGCGAATCCCAACTCGGCTCACCCGGCTTGGCGCCTTTCCAGAGCACGAAGTCCAGCGGGTCTTCCTTGATCTCGTCCACCTCGATGCGCGCGCCGATCTTCAGCTCGTCGATCTTGCGGCGGGACAGCTTGCCGTAGCCTTCGAACTTGCCCACGCGGTAGTAGACGTCGCCATTGCCCGGGGCATAGGCAAAGCCCTTGGCGATAAGTGTCTGGATCATCTCGTGCATGCCGGCGATGTGGCCGGTGGCACGCGGCTCGATATCCGGACGCAGCACGGACAGGCGCGCCTCGTCCTCGTGCATTGCCGCAATCATGCGCTCTACCAGCGCCTCGAACGGCTCTCCGTTCTCATTGGCGCGACGGATGATCTTGTCGTCGATATCAGTGATGTTGCGCACGTAGGTGAGGTCGTAGCCGCGATGACGCAGCCAGCGCGCCACCACGTCGAATGCCACCATCACGCGAGCATGGCCGATGTGGCAGAAGTCATAGACCGTCATGCCGCAGACATACATGCGCACCTGGTTGCCGACCAGCGGCTGCAGCGGTTCCTTGGTCTTGCTGAGGGTGTTGTAGATCGACAGCGTCATCATTGGCCCCATGAATCGCGCAGGGTCACAGTACGGTTGAACACCGGCTTGCCGGGCTGGGTGTCCTTCAGATCAGCGACGAAATAGCCTTCACGCTCGAACTGGAAGCGATCTTCCGGCTGAGCCTGGGCCAGCGACGGCTCGGCGCGGCAACCGGTCAGTACTTGCAGCGAATCCGGGTTGATGTTGTCGAGGAAGCTGCCGCCCTCTTCCGATTTTTCCGGGTTCGCCGAACGGAACAGGCGATCGTACAGGCGAACTTCGCATTCCACGCTGCCTTCGGCCGGTACCCAGTGGATCACGCCCTTGACCTTGCGGCCTTCCGGGTTCTTGCCCAAGGTGTCCGGGTCATAGCTGCAGCGCAGTTCGACGACTTTGCCGTCGGCATCCTTGATGGCCTCGTCAGCGCGGATCACGTAGCTGCCGCGCAGGCGCACTTCCCCACCAGGGATCAGGCGCTTGAACCCGGCCGGCGGGACTTCCTCGAAGTCGGTGGCATCAATGTACAGCTCTCGGGAGAACGGCAGCACGCGAACACCCATGTCTTCTTTCGGGTGACGCGGCAGCTCCAGGTTTTCCACCTGGCCTTCCGGATAGTTGGTGATCACCACCTTGATCGGATGCAGCACGCACATGGCGCGGGGCGCGGTAGCGTCCAAGTGGTCACGAATGCTGAATTCCAGCATGCCGATATCCACCACACCGCTGGCACGGTTCACGCCGATCATTTCGCAGAAGTTGCGGATGGACTCGGGGGTGTAGCCGCGGCGGCGATAGCCGGACAGGGTCGACATGCGCGGATCGTCCCAGCCACTCACATGACGCTCATCTACCAGCTGCTTGAGCTTGCGTTTGCTGGTGATCGTGTAGTTCAGATTCAGGCGCGAGAACTCATACTGGCGCGGCTGGGCCGGAACCGACAGGTTTTCCAGGAACCATTCGTAAAGCGGGCGGTGATCCTCGAACTCCAGGGTGCAGATGGAGTGAGTGATGCCCTCGATGGCGTCCGACTGACCATGGGTGAAGTCATAGCTCGGGTAGATGCACCACTTGTCGCCGGTCTGGTGGTGGTGGGCATGGCGGATGCGATAGAGGATCGGATCGCGCAGGTTCATGTTCGGCGAAGTCATGTCGATCTTCGCGCGCAGGGAACGGGCGCCATCCGGGAATTCGCCGGCCTTCATGCGGGCGAACAGGTCCAGGTTTTCATCTACCGAGCGGTCACGGAACGGGCTGTTCCTGCCGGGCTCGGTCAGGCTGCCACGGTACTCGCGCGCCTCTTCCGGCGACAGGTCGCAGACGAAGGCCTTGCCGGCCTTGATCAGCTCGATCGCCCAGTCATGCAGCTGATCGAAATAACCGGAGGCATAGCGCACTTCGCCGGCCCACTGGAAACCCAGCCACTTCACGTCGCTCTCGATGGCGTCGATGTACTCCTGGTCTTCCTTGGCCGGGTTGGTGTCGTCGAAGCGCAGGTGGCAGTCACCGCCGAACTCCTTGGCCAGGCCGAAGTTCAGGCAGATCGACTTGGCATGGCCGATGTGCAGGTAACCATTGGGCTCCGGCGGGAAGCGGGTGACGATCTTGGTGTGCTTGCCGGCGTCCAGATCCGCCTGAACGATCTGGCGCAGGAAGTTGGAAGCGGCGGGAGTCTCTGGCTTGCTCATGGGGTCCTTAGATCTAGCTGGTGCGCGGCTCAGGGTAGGCCGGCCAAATCAAAGCGCTTATCATAGCCGAAGCTGTCAATCCCCTGACAGGCCTTGGATTTCTCGATAGAGCGAATAGCCCAATGATCAAGCTGCATACCAACCACGGCGTCATCACCCTGCAACTCTTCGAAGACAAAGCCCCGGAAACCGTGGCCAACTTCAAGGAGTACGTGAAGTCCGGCCACTACGACGGCACCGTCTTCCACCGCGTGATCGGCAACTTCATGATCCAGGGCGGCGGTTTCGAGCCGGGCATGAAGCAGAAGTCCACTCGCGCCCCGATCAAGAACGAGGCCAACAACGGCCTGTCCAACAAGGTCGGCACCATCGCCATGGCTCGCACCATGGAGCCGCACTCGGCCTCCGCTCAGTTCTTCATCAACGTGGCCGACAACACCTTCCTCAACCACAGCGCGCCGACCGTACAGGGCTGGGGCTACGCCGTATTCGGTGAAGTGGTAGAAGGCATGGACGTGGTGAACAAGATCAAGGCAGTCGCCACCACCATGAAGGCCGGCCACCAGGATGTCCCGGTCGATGACGTGATCATCGAGAAGGCCGAGATCGTCGAGTGATATTGCTGATCTCCGATCTGCATCTCGAAGAAGAACGCCCGGATATCACCCGGGCGTTTCTTCATTTCCTGCAGACCCGCGCACCGCAAGCCGAAGCCCTCTACATACTTGGCGATTTCTTCGAAGCCTGGATTGGCGACGACGCCATGACACCCTTCCAGCACTCCATCGCCCAGGCCCTGCGGAAGCTGGCCGATGGCGGTACACGCATTTTCCTCATGCACGGCAACCGTGACTTCATGATCGGCAGCGCCTTCTGCCGCGAAGCCGGCTGCACCTTGCTGAAAGATCCAAGTCTTGTCCAGATGAACGGCGAACCCGTACTGCTGATGCACGGCGACAGCCTGTGCACCCACGACGAGGCCTACATGCGCCTGCGCAAGTGGCTTCGCAATCCGGCGAGCCTCTTCATCCTGCGCAACCTGCCACTGACCACCCGGCACAAACTGGCTCGCAAGCTACGCAAGGAAAGCCGGATGCAAACCCCGCAAAAGGCGGCAGAAATTACTGACGTCACCCCGGAGGAGATCCCTCGCATCCTTCGCCAGCATGGTGTCCGGACGCTAATCCACGGCCACACCCACCGCCCCGCAACGCACGAACTGGACCTTGACGGCCAACCCGCCCGTCGTATCGTTCTCGGCGATTGGGATCGACGCGGCTGGGCCCTTCAGGTAGATGAGAACGGCTTTCTGCAACACCCGTTCGACTTCGTCTGAAACTTCCTACGAGCCGCTCTCCCCAGGCCGGCAGTCCTCCCCTTGACGAGGTGGCAGCCGGCTATCAGCATCGCCGCTCCCGATTCATTGTCACGGAGCGACCATGCCATTCACCAAGGCACAACTCATCAAATACCTGGGCGGCCCCGCCCTTCTCGCCGTCATTGGCTTTGCCCTGTTCAACGGCATCTTCTTCTACAACGAAGCAGGTTTCGCCACTCACGTGCGGACCATATTCGGTGAAGAAAAGGTGGTGGAAGATGTTGGCTACGCCACCAAATGGTTCGGCCGCGCGACCCCCTGGAAGAAAGCACTCAGCGTGCAGTCGGTGCTGACCGAAGCACTGGAAAAGAGCAGGAACAGCGACAGCGACAACGATTCACTCGGCGCCACCATCGAAGCCTTCCCGATCGTGTTCCTCGGCAACGTCGATGCCAAGGTGGAGTCTTCCGCACGCTTCCGCCTGCCCGGCGGCGACCAGTTCCTCAGGATCGCCCAGGAATATCGCAACCCCGAGAACTTCATCGGAACGGCACTGGTTCCGGCCATCAAGGAAACCTTGCAAGCCACCGCTTCACTGATGAGTGCCGACGATTTCTACGCTGGCGCACGCAGCGAATTCGCCGCCGAGTTCGAGAACCAGCTCAACGACGGTCTCTACCTGATCAAGCGCAAGGAAGTCCGCGGCCCGCGCGGTGCCCTCCCCCACCAGACCGCCATTCTCCAGGCCGGTACCGAGCAAGGCAGCTTCGGCGACAACAGTGCCAGCCAGTTCGTCACCGAGAAGGTGGTAGACGCCAAGGGCATTGCCGTCCGCAAGCAACAGCAATTTCGCAAGTACGGCGTCGAGGTGGTCGAGGCGCGCATCACCAACGTCGACCCCAATCCGCAATATAAACAACGCATGGTCAAGGTCCAGCAAGCCTTGGCCGAGCTGGCGGTTGCCAGGCAGAACCGCCTGAAGGAAGAAGAAGAGAAACTGCTGGTGACCGCTCGCGGCGAAAAGGAAGTGGAAGCTCGTCGCCAGGAGACCCTGCGCGATCAGATCGAACGCACCACCCAAGCGGAAACCGAGAAGCAGCTGGCGATCATCAACGCCGAACGCGAAAAGGGCCGCGCCGAGATCGAGAAGCAAACTGCCGAGTTGCTGCGTGACAAGGCCTCGATCACCGCAGACGCCACCAAGATCACCGCAGACGCAGACGCCTACGCCCGCGAAGCGGTAATCAAGGCCGACGGCGCACTGCAACCCAAGCTCGACGCCCTGATCGCCATCAACAAGGTATGGGCTGAAGCGGCAGCCAAGGCGCCGGTCCCCAGCGTGATGATGGCCGGCGGGCAGAGCAGCGCCAGCGGCCGCCAGGACGAAATCGGCCAACTGATGGGCGTCCTCGCCACCAAGGCAGCGAGAGACCTGGCCCTGGATATGAAAGTGAAGGAATAAGCCACAATCGAAAAAGCGCCCCGAGGGGCGCTTTTTTCATCCTGGTCAGGCCGGCACGCCGCTGTGGAAACGGAATTCCTCGTCCGGAGACTCGATCAGCCCCCGCTCGGCCGCCCTCACCTTCTCGACGGTGTGATCCACGTCCCGCGCTTCTCCGAACTGATACGCAAGCTTCAGGTAACCCTGGTAATGGCGGGACTCACTCTTCAGCAGACCGCCATAGAACTTGCCCAGTTCTTCGTCCAGATGCGGCACCAGGGCCTCGAAACGCTCGCAGGAGCGCGCTTCGATGAAGGCCCCCACCACCAGCGTGTCCACGAGCTTCTGCGGCTCGTGGTTGCGCACCAACTTGCGCAGGCCGGATGCATAGCGGGAGGCTGAAACGGGCTTCAGGTCGATCTTGCGACGCTTCATGATGCGCAGCACCTGCTCGTGGTGCACGAGCTCTTCGCGGGCTAGGCGCGACATGAAATTGATCAGGTCCAGGTGCGTGGCGTACTTGGCCATCAGCGCCATCGCCGTGGAGGCTGCCTTGAACTCGTTGTTCTTGTGGTCGATCAGCAGGGTTTCCTGATCGGCCAGCGCGGCCGCCACCCAGGCATCGGGGGTACGGCAACCAAGAAAGTCATGAATTTCAGGCAGGGTCACAAGCGGCTCTCGTCATGCTGGGCGCCACGCTGGCCGGGCCCCCGAAGGCGGAGCATTATACGAATGCAGGACGCGACGACCAGCCCGAGCCGCTTGATATATGTCAAGAACACCAAAGCTGAATCGGGACTACATTTGTTTTGGCTATAAGCCATCGACAGGGAGAGAGGACCATGCAAGCCATTCGCAGCATTCTGGTGGTATTGGAGCCGGACCGGCCGGAAGGCCTTGCCCTCAAAAGGGCAAAACTGATCGCCGGGGTGACCCAGTCGCATCTGCACCTCCTGATCTGCGACCGCAAGGGCGACCATGCCGACTACCTCAGTGACCTGGCCGATTCGCTCAAGGCCGAAGGCTACAGCGTCACCACCCAGCAGGGCTGGCTGGACAATCTGCACCAGACCATCATCGCCGCCCAGCAAGCCGAGGGCTGCGGCCTGGTGATCAAGCAGCACGTGCCGGACAACCCGCTCAAAAAGGCCATCCTCACCCCTGACGACTGGAAGCTCCTGCGTTACTGCCCGGGGCCGGTCCTGATGGTCAAGACCGACAAGCCGTGGAGCGGCGGCAACATCCTCGCCGCAGTGGACGTGGGCAATAGCGACGGTGAGCACCGCACCCTGCACGCCACCATCGTCAGCCACGGTTACGAAATCGCCAGCCTCGCCCACGGCACCCTGCACGTCATCAGCGCCCACCCGTCGCCCATGCTTTCGGCGGCAGACCCGACCTTCCAGCTCAAGGAAACCATCGAAGCCCGCTATCGCGACGAATGCCGTGCCTTCCAGGCCGAATACGACGTAAGCGACGAACGGTTGCATATCGAAGAAGGTCCAGCCGACGTGCTGATTCCCTTTGTCGCCCACAAGCTGGAGGCAGCGGTCACCGTGATCGGCACCGTGGCGCGCTCCGGCCTGTCTGGCGCGCTGATCGGCAATACCGCTGAAGTGGTGCTGGACACCCTGGAAAGCGATGTACTGGTGCTCAAGCCCGAGGCGATCATCGCCCACCTCGAAGAACTGGTCGCCCAGCGCTGATCGCAATGAAGAAAGCCGCCTGATGGCGGCTTTTTCATGCGATCAAACCCGACTCTCGACGCCGTCACGGAGGAAGCGCGGCGCAATGTAGCGCTCGTAGTGGGCTTCGGACAGCAGGAAGAATTCCCGATCAATGGCTTCCCGCAGATCCGGCAGTGCCCAGTCGCGGAATTCAGGGAGCAGCGAGATGCCATAGGCGTCAAGGCGATTGATCATGCGCGAACCCCGCGCGATCAACTGGTAAGCCCAGCAGTAGTGGGACTGTTCGGGCACAAAGCGCACCTGCCGATGCTCGAGCTGCTGGCGCAGGCGCTGCGGGTCGAACACTTCCAGCTTGGCCGCCATCACCTGCACCAGAAGGATTTCCAGGCGCCGCCACACCGCACGCTTCTCCTCCTCGTTGTAGAGGTTCCAGTTCACCACTTCATGGTGAAAGCGCTTGCAGCCGCGGCACACATGATCCCCATAAACAGTGGAACAGAGGCCGACGCAAGGCGTCTTGATGCGCTGGTTGGACATGGCGGAAGCGGATTCGACAGGTGAAACGGGCCGGCCATCTTAGCCCTTTGTCTAGTCAGGGTCACCCTCGGGGAAATAGGGATTTCGTCTTAACTTTGTCGAGCCTTTCCTTTAGAATCGGCGCGCCATTTAAGGCGCCGATATCCGTTGGAAGCTGTTTTCAAAGCGTCACGAGCACAGTTCATCCGGCAGGAAATAATGGCGCCGGTCATCCCGCCCGGGATGCCCGCCGCCAGCCCTCATCAGGCCTTCCTTCCGGCGTAAAACTTTGAAAACAGCTTCTCGATGGAGGCCGCCGAAACCTTGGCCAGACAGCCCAAAAAGCTGTGCGGCGCATGCGTTCGGCGGATTCCTGGATGAGCGCCCTGGACGATTCCAGGGCCACTGATGAGGGTAAAACTGTGCTTGAAGCCTATCGCAAACACGTAGAAGAGCGTGCCGCCCAAGGGGTCGTACCCCAGCCGCTGAACGCCGAACAAACTGCAGGCCTGGTTGAGCTGCTGAAGAATCCCCCGGCCGGCGAAGAGGCTTTCCTCCTCGACCTGATCACCAATCGTGTTCCGCCGGGTGTCGATGAAGCTGCCTACGTCAAAGCAGGTTTCCTCTCCGCTATCGCCAAGGGCGAAGCCACTTCCCCGCTGATCGACAAGGCTCGTGCCACCGAACTGCTGGGCACCATGCAGGGCGGCTACAACATCGCCACCCTGGTCGAGCTGCTGGACGATGCCGAACTGGCCACCGTCGCTGCCGAGCAACTGAAGCACACCCTGCTGATGTTCGACGCCTTCCACGACGTCGCCGATCGCGCCAAGAAGGGCAACGCTGCCGCCCAAGCCGTGCTGAAGTCCTGGGCCGAAGGCGAGTGGTTCGTCAACAAGCCGGCCGTCGCCGAAAAAATCACCCTGACCGTGTTCAAGGTGCCTGGCGAAACCAACACCGACGACCTGTCCCCCGCTCCGGACGCCTGGTCTCGCCCTGACATTCCGCTGCACGCCCTGGCCATGCTGAAAATGGCCCGCGACGGCATCGAGCCGATCCAGCCGGGTTCCGTTGGCCCGCTGACCCAGATCGAAGCCGTGAAGGCCAAGGGCTTCCCGGTTGCCTACGTCGGCGACGTGGTCGGTACCGGTTCCTCCCGTAAATCCGCCACCAACTCCGTGCTGTGGTTCTTCGGCGACGACATCCCGTTCGTACCGAACAAGCGCGGCGGCGGCTTCTGCTTCGGCACCAAGATCGCCCCGATCTTCTACAACACCATGGAAGACGCCGGCGCCCTGCCGATCGAATTCGACTGCACCAACCTGGCCATGGGCGACGTCATCGACGTATACCCCTATGAAGGCAAGGTCGTTCGCCACGACAGCGGCGAAGTAGTCACCACCTTCGAACTGAAGACCCCGGTCCTGCTGGACGAAGTCCGCGCTGGCGGCCGTATCCCGCTGATCATCGGTCGCGGTCTGACCGAGAAGGCCCGTGCCGAGCTGGGTCTGGGCGCTTCCGACCTGTTCAAGAAGCCGGAATCCCCGGCCGACAGCGGCAAAGGCTTCACCCTGGCCCAGAAGATGGTTGGCCGTGCCTGCGGTCTGGCCGAAGGCCAAGGCGTCCGTCCGGGCACCTACTGCGAGCCGAAGATGACCACCGTCGGTTCCCAGGACACCACAGGCCCGATGACCCGCGACGAGCTGAAAGACCTCGCCTGCCTCGGCTTCTCCGCCGACCTGGTGATGCAGTCCTTCTGCCACACCGCTGCCTATCCGAAGCCCATCGACGTCAACACCCACCACACCCTGCCGGACTTCATCAAGACCCGCGGCGGCGTGTCCCTGCGTCCTGGCGACGGCATCATCCACAGCTGGCTGAACCGCATGCTGCTGCCTGACACCGTCGGCACCGGTGGCGACTCCCACACCCGCTTCCCGATCGGCATCTCCTTCCCGGCCGGTTCCGGCCTGGTCGCCTTCGCTGCCGCCACCGGTGTAATGCCGCTGGACATGCCGGAATCCGTTCTGGTGCGCTTCAAGGGCAAGATGCAGCCCGGTATCACCCTGCGTGACCTGGTGCATGCGATCCCCTACTACGCCATCCAGGCCGGCCTGCTGACCGTCGAGAAGAAAGGCAAGAAGAACATCTTCTCCGGCCGCATCCTCGAGATCGAAGGCCTGAACGACCTGACTGTCGAGCAAGCCTTCGAGCTGTCCGACGCCTCGGCCGAGCGTTCCGCTGCTGGTTGCACCATCAAGCTGCCGGAAGACGCCATCGCCGAATACCTGAAGTCCAACATCACCCTGCTGCGCTGGATGATCGGTGAAGGCTACGGCGACGCCCGTACCCTGGAGCGCCGCGCGAAAGCAATGGAAGCCTGGCTGGCCAACCCGCAACTGCTGGAAGCCGACAAGGACGCCGAGTACGCCGCCGTCATCGAAATCGATCTGGCCGACGTGAAAGAGCCTGTACTCTGCGCGCCGAACGACCCGGACGATGCCCGCCTGCTGTCCACCGTGGCCGGCGACAAGATCGACGAAGTGTTCATCGGTTCCTGCATGACCAACATCGGTCACTTCCGCGCTGCCGGTAAGCTGCTGGACAAGGTCAAGGGCGGTATCCCGACCCGTCTGTGGCTGGCTCCGCCGACCAAGATGGACCAGCACCAGCTGACCGAGGAAGGCTACTACGGCATCTACGGCAAGGCCGGCGCCCGCATGGAAATGCCCGGTTGCTCCCTGTGCATGGGCAACCAGGCCCGCGTGCAGACCGGTGCCACCGTGGTCTCCACCTCCACCCGTAACTTCCCGAACCGCCTGGGCGACGCCACCAACGTCTACCTGGCCTCCGCCGAACTGGCGGCCGTTGCCTCCATCCTGGGCAAACTGCCGACCGTCGAGGAGTACATGGAATACGCGAAGAACATCGACAGCATGGCTGCCGATATCTATCGCTACCTGTCCTTCGACCAGATCGCCGAGTACAAGGAAGCCGCTGCAAACGCCAAGATCCCGGTGGTCCAGGCCTAAGGCCCCATCGGTAGCTCGGTAATGAGAAAGCCCCGCCTCGTGCGGGGCTTTTTCTTTTCTGCAAGCTGCATCACAGGCCTTTCCGCATTCCCATCGAACCGACTTGCAGCCCCCCCTTCAGCAGCTATGTTGCAGATATGAACTCCACAACAGGGGGGGAGGCCTCCATGAAAACCTGGTTCCTGATCCTCATTTGCACCCTTGGCCTGGCAGGCTGCTCCAGCGAGTACCTGATCGCCACGACCGACGGCCAGCTCATCGCCACCGACGAGAAACCCGAACTGGATAGAGACACCGGCATGCTCGAATTCGAGGACCATGAAGGCCGGACCCAGCAAATTCCGCAAAACCAGGTGAAGCAGATCATCGAACGTTGAGGTAGCTCCGACCTCCGAATCCTGCCCCGCCATAGCGGGGCTTTTTTGCGTCACTGGCATATCGCTTGCTTCACCAGCAGCAACGAGGTGCGCTCCAACGGAGGAGCGGACTGATGACAATGGCGTCGATTCCGGCCACCCCGGATCGACGCCATTTTGCTGATAGGTGGCTATCGACATGACGGACAAGCAGAACACCACGCGCCCGGACAACGTGGCCTGGGTCGCCGGCAGCGACGCACCGGAGAAGTGCGTGCTCAACCTGGGCTTCATGCCCCTGACCGACTCGGCCTCGCTGATAGTCGCCGCCACCCAGGGCTTCGCACAGCCATACGGCCTGACCCTGGAGCTGCAGCGCCAATCGTCCTGGGCCACCCTGCGCGACAAACTGCTCTCCGGCGAACTGGATGCCACGCAGGCGCTCTATGGGCAGGTCTATGGCATTGAGCTGGGCATCGGTGGCCCCGACGCCGAGATGGCCATCCTCATGGGGCTCTGCCAGAACGGCCAGGCCATCAACCTGTCCGAACCACTCAAGCGCATCGGCGTGACCAGTTCCGAGGCACTGGCCAATCATGTGCACCAGGGCGGTGCGCGCCTGACCTTCGCCCAGACCTTCCCCACCGGCACCCACGCCATGTGGCTGAACTACTGGCTGGCGGCCCAGGGCATCCACCCACTGCGAGACGTGGACACAGTCGTGGTCCCGCCCTCGCAAATGGTCGCCCACCTCAAGGCAGCACGTATCGACGGTTTCTGCGCCGGCGGCCCCTGGGGTGCTCTGGCGGTCGACCAGGGCCAGGGCTTCACCCTGGCAACCAGCCAGATGATCTGGCCCGATCACCCGGAGAAGGTCCTGGCCGTCACACGCGAGTTCGCCGAGCAATACCCCAACACCGCCCGCGCATTGACTATGGCCGTCCTTGAAGCCAGCCGCTTCATCGATGCCAGCGAGGAAAACCGCCGTAGCACGGCCCGGCTCATCAGCGGCAGCGATTACGTGGACGTGCCGCTATCAGCCGTGGAGCCGCGCTTCCTCGGCCACTATCAGGACGGCCTCGGCAATGCCTGGAAGGACCAGCACCCGCTGCGCTTCTTCGACGGCGGCCAGGTGAACATGCCCTTCCTCTCCGACGGCATCTGGTTCATGACCCAGTTCCGTCGCTGGGGTCTGCTGCGGGACGACCCGGACTACCTGGCCATCGCCCAACGCGTGCAGCGACTGGATATCTACCGCGACGCTGCACAATCGCTCGACATCCCGGTACCCGACCTGATGCGCAGCGCCACCCTGATCGACGGTCGCGTCTGGGACGGCAGCGACCCTGTCGCCTACGCCCGGAGCTTCCCGATCCATTCCCTGGCCGGCCACGCCCGCGCCATTGCCCTGTAGCCGTTGGGGAAGACCGCCGCCATGTTGCGCATCCTGCTGATCAACGACACCGCAAAGAAAGTCGGGCGCCTCAAGACCGCCCTGGTGGAGGCCGGCTTCGAAGTCATCGATGAGTCCGGACTGACCATCGACCTGCCGGCCCGCGTCGAAGCCGTCCGCCCGGACGTGATACTGATCGATACCGAATCCCCTGGCCGCGACGTGATGGAGCAGGTCGTGCTGGTCAGCCGCGACCAGCCCCGCCCCATCGTCATGTTCACCGACGAGCACGACCCCAAGGTCATGCGCCAGGCCATACAGGCCGGCGTCAGCGCCTACATTGTCGAAGGCATCCAGACCGACCGCCTGCAGCCGATACTCGACGTCGCCATGGCGCGCTTCGAAGCCGACCAGGCGCTACGCGCCCAGCTCAACGCCCGCGACCAGCAACTGGCCGAACGCAAGCGCGTCGAACTGGCCAAGGGCCTCTTGATGAAGATGAAGCATTGCGGCGAAGAAGAGGCCTATACGCTGATGCGCCGCCAGGCCATGAGCCGCCAGCAGAAGCTGATCCAGGTTGCTGAGCAGATCATCGCAATGCACGACATGCTCGGCCATTGAAGCCCGAGCCCAGCGCAACTGTATGCCGTCAGGTGTATCTGCTGGCGTTCGCGCGGTCCCGCTATGGTAAGGAGCACACTCTCCCTCCCGCGAGACCGCCATGGATAATGAACGCCAGCTCCTCGAAGACGCCGACCGCCGCGCCCTCGCCTACGTCGACGGGATACCACAGCGCCGGGTCTTCCCCGCCCCGGAAGCCATCCAGGCGCTGTCTGCTTTCGACGGGCCATTGCCTGACCAGGGCCGCCCAGCCGAGGAGGTGCTGCATCAACTCGATGAGCTGGGCTCCCCTGCCACCACTGCTTCCAACGGCGGGCGCTACTTCGGCTTTGTGATTGGAGCCACCCTGCCGGCCGCCGCAGCAGCCGAGCGCCTGGCACTGGCCTGGGACCAGTGCGCATCCTCCTTCGACAACTCCCCCGCCGCCGATCGAATCGAAAAAGTGGCCGCACGCTGGGTACTGGAAAGCCTGGGACTGCCCATCGGCAGCGCCGTGGGCTTCGGCACAAGCGCCACCGCCTGCACCCTCGCCTGCCTGTCCGCGGCACGCCGCATGCTGTTGGCGCGCAAGGGCTGGGACTTCGACAGCGACGGCCTGATAGGTGCGCCCGAAGTGCGCGTGGTGGTTTCCGCCAGTGTCCACATTACGGTGAAGAAGGCGCTGCGCATCCTCGGCTTCGGCATGAACCGCCTGCTGGTCGCACCCACCGACGAAAACGGTCGCATCGACCCGGCGCGCCTGCCGCCGCTGGACGACATGACCGTCCTCTGCCTGCAGGCGGGCGAGGTCAACACCGGCGAGTTCGATCCCTTCGCCGAGCTGATTCCCCGGGCGAGGGCTGCCGGCGCCTGGGTCCATGTCGACGGTGCCTTCGGCCTCTGGGTCCGCGCCTCGTCCCAGGCGCACCTTGCTGCTGGCGTCGAGCAGGCCGATAGCTGGACCTGCGACGGCCACAAATGGCTGAACACTCCCTATGACGGCGCCATGGCCATCTGTCGCGATACCGACGCCCTGGCCACGGCAATGAACAGCGATGCTGCCTATGCCACGGCCTCGCGGGATGCGCAGAAAAACCTGACCCTGGAATTCTCCCGCCGCGCCCGTGGCATTCCCATCTGGGCCGCACTGGCCGCGCTCGGTCGCAATGGCCTGGCGGGGATGATCGACCGCCACCTGCGCCAGGCCGACCACCTCGCTACGCGTCTGCGCGCGGCCGGGTACCAGGTGATCAACCGCGTGGTCCTCAACCAGGTTCTGGTGCGGGCCGACAGCGACGAGGAAACGGTAGCCATCCGCAACGCAGCCCAGGCCTCCGGCGAAGTCTGGTTCGGCCCCACGCTGTGGCAGGGCCGCCCGGCATTCCGCCTCAGCGTCTCCTCCTGGCGCACCACCGACGCCGATATCGAGCACCTGGCCGACCTGCTCGCCCGCTTGAAGAACTGCTCCCGCTGAAGCCCGTGGCGGGCGCATCTTCCGCTAACGAAGATGCGCCAGTGACGCAGAAAAAACTTCCCTCGACAAACGGCCCGAGAAGCCCGTATCTTCGCCGCCAGGCCACCGCAGTGGCCGACGTCGCTCGGACGGTTCCGGGCGCTTACGTATCCGAGGAAAGCATGGCTGACCAGCGTTCACCGCGCCGTTTTGCGCGCATCGATCGTCTCCCCCCCTACGTCTTCAACATCACCGCCGAACTCAAGATGGCAGCACGCCGTCGCGGCGAGGACATCATCGACCTCTCCATGGGCAACCCCGACGGCGCCACCCCGCCGCATATCGTGGAAAAGCTCGTGCAGGTCGCCCAGCGTGAAGACACCCACGGATACTCCACCTCCCGCGGTATTCCACGCCTGCGCCGAGCCATCTCGCGTTGGTACAAGGACCGTTACGACGTGGAGATCGATCCTGAAACCGAAGCCATCGTCACCATCGGCTCCAAGGAAGGCCTGGCACACCTGATGCTCGCCACCCTGGACCACGGCGACACCGTGCTCGTGCCCAATCCCAGCTATCCGATCCACATCTATGGTGCGGTGATCGCCGGCGCCCAGGTGCGCTCGGTGCCGCTCGTGCCCGGCGTGGACTTCTTCGCCGAGCTGGAACGGGCCATTCGCGAAAGCATTCCGAAGCCGAAGATGATGATCATCGGCTTCCCCTCCAACCCCACCGCCCAGTGCGTGGAGCTGGACTTCTTCGAGCGCGTGGTCGCCCTGGCCAAGCAGTACGAGGTCCTGGTGGTCCACGACCTGGCCTACGCCGACATCGTCTACGACGGCTGGAAAGCGCCCTCGATCATGCAGGTGCCCGGTGCCAAGGACATTGCGGTGGAGTTCTTCACCCTGTCCAAGAGCTACAACATGGCAGGCTGGCGCATCGGCTTCATGGTCGGCAACCCGGAACTGGTCAGCGCCCTGGCGCGGATCAAGAGCTATCACGACTACGGCACCTTCACCCCGCTGCAGGTTGCCGCGATTGCCGCCCTGGAAGGCGACCAGCAGTGCGTTCGCGACATCGCCGAGCAGTACCGCCAGCGCCGCAACGTGCTGGTGAAGGGGCTGCATGAGATTGGCTGGATGGTGGAGAACCCCAAGGCATCGATGTACGTCTGGGCCAAGATCCCCGAGCCCTACGCTGCCATGGGCTCCCTGGAGTTTTCCAAGAAGCTCCTGGCCGAGGCCAAGGTCTGCGTATCGCCCGGGCTGGGCTTTGGCGATTACGGCGACGACCACGTGCGCTTCGCCCTGATCGAGAACCAGGATCGTATCCGCCAGGCCGTTCGCGGCATCAAGGGCATGTTCCGTGCGGATGGGCTCCTTGAGGCACCGGCAGCGTCCAAATCCCGGAAACTCGGCAAGGCGTGACGCCGGATTGCGCCCCCGGGTCACAGGGGGCGCACTTCCCACTGAACTTCCCCAAAACGCCCGCCTGGCAAGGTTCCCTTGCCTTTTCAAGCGCTTGCAGCGCCCCTCAAGTCACTACCGCCCGTCGGCTTTACGATCATTTTTTGAACAAAACGGGGGTAGGATGACTCTGATGAAAGCCGAAGTTCATCGCGCCTTTTCTTGAACCATGGCTGGTCACCGGCGCGCATGTCTATCTAATTCCCCTTGAGTCCGGAGTGATTCCAAATGCACAAGTTTCTGTGCAGGTGGTTTCTCTGCCTCAAAAAAGGAGGAGTGCGTATGAAGACATGAAATATAACTAGATATGTGAGTTCAACCTGACCATCACTCAAAGTCCAAAGAGACCAACGAGTCAATATAAAACAAACATCGGTGCCATTCCTGCATCAGCACACCAACTTACTTTGTAAAACAAGAGGTCAACCATGGAGCTGTATCATCTAATTACTTCCCTGTTCAAACAGGAAGCAACCATGGAACTAATGCGCATGGGTGTCGTTTATGCCCACCTGATCGCTTGCTGCGTGGCTATCGGCCTGGTCCTGACCAGCGACATCGCCATGATCAAGCAGATGATCTCCGGCGAAGACGACGCAGCCCACAGCGACAAAACCCATCTTGATACTCTGAAGAACACTGTACTGCTTGCACTCGCGGCACTCTGGGTTACAGGGATAGGTATCATCCTGTTGGATTACTCTGTCAAAGGCGCGGTGTACTTCCTCAACCCTAAACTCCAGGCCAAGATCCTGGTCGTGGCACTGTTGACCGTTAACGGTTTCCTGCTTCACAGCGCTGTACTGCCGGCCATCAAGAAGGCAGGCTCGCTGGTCAAAATGGAAACCAATGCCCGCACCCTCGCGGTGTTCTCGGGCGTCGTCTCCGGAGTTTCCTGGTTCTACGGAGCCATGCTGGGCATCGCTCGTCCGCTCAGCTGGAAGTACTCCCTTGGCGAAATCATGTTCGCTTACCCGCTGTTCATCTGCCTTGGCTTCGTCGCGATGACGCTGCTGGTGAAGTGGGCAAGCAACAGAGCTGAAAATCTCACTCCTACTCGAGTGAATCCCGCACTCGCCTCCTGGTAAGAGATAGCTGGGCAGGGATGCCCAGTTTCAAAAATAAGTTTCCGTGCAAATACAAACAGGGAACTTCACCCAATATTAAACTCCATATATATCCGCATTAATTCCTGTAGCTACCTGACCGGCCCCTCCAGCCAAGCGGGTACCAGAGTCCCAATATTCCTCTCCTCCGGCCCGGAACTTTTCCCCCTCCTGCATGTACGAACTGCTGCCCCCAAGAATTCCAGCAGTAAGGACATACAGTGATCGACCTCAGCACCTGGAACCTGACGGTCCCAGCCACCACCTCCAATACCCTCATCGAAACTGGCCGTCTCAACAACGGCTATGAAAGTCAGTACTTTCGTCGCAACTCCGATGGCAGCATCAGCCTCTGGGTTCCAGTGAATGGCACTCGTACTGAAGACTCCAGCTATCCCCGTACCGAATTGCGAGAGACGCAGACCGACGGGACCCTCAGCTATTGGTATCACGCCAGCGCGGACAACTACCTCAGTGCCGTGCTCTCTGTAGAGCAGGTGCCCAGCACGCAAAAGATCGTCATCGGCCAGATCCACAGCAAGGATCAGCCTGGCAGTGAGAACGACCCGCTGCTGAAAATTCAGTACCACTACCTGCGCGGCAATGGCCGCATCGAAGCGCTATTGCGCAAACGCCCCGGCGATACGGAAGTGGAGAACATTCTGCTGGCGGAGAACGTCGACCTCGGCGAGCGATTCGGCTACGACCTGCGCATCACCCCCAGCGGCAGGCTGGGTATCGTTATCACCAGCAATGGTGACGACGGCAACCTCTACCGTGAACTCAGCGGCTACTGGGGCTATCAGCAGCTCTATTTCAAGGCCGGCGCCTACATCCAGGACAACTATGGTGCCGAGAACGAAGGTGGCCGCGTTACCTTCTACTGGCTGAACGGCCTGCATCGCTGATATTCAGCCGGCAAATGCCGGGCCATCTCCTGGCACGGGCGTAGAATCAGCGCTTCGCTGTTTCCATGCCCGAGGTTCCGATGGCCCGCCTTACCCTGAATTTCCCTGAAGACCAGTACTGCTACTCCACGCACCTGACCGTGCGAGTCACCGACATCAACGGGGCCAACCATCTGGGCAACGACTCGATGATCTCGATGATTTCCGAAGCGCGGGCGCGCTTCCTGTTCGAATTCGGCATCAGCGAGACAGCCGAGGACGGCATTGGGATCATCGTCACCGATCTGGCCACCACCTACCGCGCCGAGGCCCATGCGCGTGACCAGTTGCTGTTCGAGGTGGGCGTAATGGATTTCAACAAGTACGGCGGCGACATCACCTTCCGTATCACACGCCCGGCCGACGGCAAGCTGGTAGCCATGGCCAAATCCGGATTCGTCTTCTTCAACTACCAAGAGTCCCGCGTGGTCCCCATGCCAGAGGGCTTTCGCCAGACCTTCCCCGGTGTGAACTGGCTGGACTGAGCCAGCCCGGCTTCAACTCGGTGCAACAAGAGCCCCTTCGCCCCGTTTTGATTCAGACAGAAAAGTCACCCCCTCGCAGAAACCGCTCTAGATAGGCATTTCCAGAGATTGGCCCGGCTCTTGCTCTGGGACAGTCAGAGGTAGCCAACGGCGGTTGCCCTACTACACGACAAAGGCGTCGCGTCACTACGCAGAAATGCGGGCAGTGGTGCGGCGCCTTTTTCGTTCCGGCCCCAGTGATGGGGCGGTGGACGGGCCGGAATCCGGACGTTCGCTTGCAGCTCACTCAATCCCGCTGCGGCTTCGGCCGCAGGACGACGCGCCACAAGCGCGACGTTTTACCGGGAGGTGCGACCGCCGTGCCCACGATCATGGCGCGAGCGCCTCCCGGCCCCTAACTGCAGATGAGGTGTTCGATGACAACGAGTTTCTGGAAAGCCGGCCACACGCCCACCCTGTTCTCCGCCTTCCTCTATTTCGACCTGAGTTTCATGGTGTGGTACGTCCTCGGCCCGCTCGGAGTACAGATCGCCAGCGACCTGCAACTCACCACCCAGCAGCGCGCCATGATGGTCGCCACGCCCATACTGGCCGGCGCGGTGCTGCGCTTCCTGATGGGCATGCTCGCCGACCGTACCTCGCCGAAGACCGCAGGCCTCATCGGCCAGATCGTGGTGATCACCGCGCTCTTCATCGCCTGGCAGGTAGGCATCCGCACCTATGAGCAGGCGCTGCTCCTCGGCCTGTTCCTCGGCTTCGCCGGCGCCTCCTTCGCCGTGGCCCTGCCGTTGGCGTCCCAGTGGTATCCGCCGCAGCACCAGGGCAAGGCCATGGGCATCGCCGGCGCCGGCAACTCCGGCACCGTGCTGGCCGCCCTCTTCGCCCCTGGCCTGGCTTCGCTGTACGGCTGGAACAATGTCTTCGGCCTGGCGCTGATCCCGCTGGTACTGACATTGGCGATCTTCTTCCTGGCAGCGCGCAACGCCCCCAACCGCCCAGCACCCAAGGCCCTCGGCGATTACCTGAAAGCCCTGGGCGACCGTGACAGCTGGTGGTTCATGCTGTTCTACAGCGTGACCTTCGGCGGCTTCCTCGGCCTGGCCAGTACCCTGCCCGGCTACTTCCACGACCAGTACGGCCTGGCGCCGGTGACCGCCGGCTACTACACCGCCGCCTGCGTCTTCGCCGGTAGCCTGATGCGTCCGCTGGGTGGCGCCTTTGCCGACCGCATCGGCGGCATTCGGACCCTCCTCGTGGTCTATACGGTCGCCTCGGTGTGCATCGCCGCTGTGGGCTTCCACATCTCCAGCGCCACCGTGGCCCTGGGCCTGTTCGTGGTCGCCATGCTGAGCCTCGGCGCCGGCAACGGTGCCGTGTTCCAGTTGGTGCCCCAGCGCTTCCACAAGGAAATCGGTGTAATGACCGGCCTGATCGGCATGGCCGGCGGCATCGGCGGCTTCTGCCTGACGGCGGGCCTGGGCGCCATCAAGCAGCACACCGGCGACTACCAGCTTGGCCTGTGGCTGTTCGCCAGCCTGGGCGTGGTGGCCTGGTTCGGCCTCTACGGCGTGAAGCAACGCTGGCGCACCACTTGGGGTTCGGCTGCCGTCACTGCCGCCCGTGTCTGACCTGGTGCACAAATCGGCGCCCAGTGCGGCGCCAAGCCAGACTCGACAAGGAGCGCCTCGCGCTCCTTTCGCCATACAGGACCCATGCCTGATGACCCTGCAACTCAGCTTCGGCGAAGCAAGCGCCACCGGCCCCCGCGCGGAGAACCAGGACGCCCTGCGGGTGGTCACCCCCGCGCCCGCGCTGGCTGCCAGCAAGGGCTACCTGTTCGCCCTGGCCGACGGCGTCAGCCAGTGCGCCGACGGTGGTCTGGCCGCTCGCGCCACCCTGCAGGCCCTGGCGCTGGACTACTACTCCACCCCGGAAACCTGGGCCGTCGCCCAATCCCTGGACCGGCTGCTGGTGGCCCACAACCGCTGGCTCCAGGCCAATGGCGGCGGCCAACCACTGCTCACCACCCTGACCGCCATGGTGCTACGCGGACGCCGCTTCACCCTGGCCCATGTGGGCGACTGCCGCGCCTATCGCTGGGACGGCCGCCAGCTCACCCGTCTCAGCGAGGACCACGTCTGGGAACAGCCGGGCATGCAGCACGTGCTCAAGCGTGCCCTCGGCCTGGACCAGCACCTGGTGGTGGATTACCTCGATGGCGAACTGGCGGAGCGCGAGGGTTTCGTACTGGTCAGTGATGGCGTCTGGGCCGTGCTCGGCGATCAGGGCATCCAGCGCATCCTTCAGGATGAACAGGACCTCCCCGCCGCCGCCCAGGCACTGGTCAGCGCCGCGCACCTGGCGGGTGGCCAGGACAATGCCAGCGCCCTGCTGATTCGCGTCGAAAACCTGCCCCAAGTGGGTTTGGCCGATACCCTGGCGCAACTCGATCACTGGCCGCTGCCACCGCGTCTGCAGGAAGGCCACGACTTCGAGGGCTGGCAGGTAGACCGTCTGGTCGCCGAATCCCGCCAGTCCATGGTCTATCGGGTGCGCGATGGCCAGGACCGTCGCTGGCTCCTGAAGACCTTGCCCGCCAGCCGCCATGACGAACCCGGTGCAGCCCCGGCCCTCATGCTGGAAGAGTGGTTCCTGCGCCGAGTCGCCGGGCGTCACTTCCCCGAAGTACATCCTCTGCCCGGGCGCCAGCATCTTTATTACGTGCAGCGCGAATACGCCGGTCAGACGCTGGCCGAGCACCTGCGCCTCAGCGGCCCCATGGTGCTCCCGGAGTGGCTGGATATCGCCCCGCGCCTGCTGAGGGCGCTGGGCCAACTGCACCGCCGCAACATCCTGCATCGCGACGTCAAACCGGAGAACCTGCTCTGGGGCGATGACGGCGAGTTGCGCCTGCTGGATTTCGGCCTGGCCTATTGCCCTGGCCTGTCCCAGGACGAGGCTCACAGCCTGCCGGGCACCCCCAGCTATATCGCCCCGGAAGCCTTCTCTGGAACGCCACCGTCGCCCCGGCAGGATCTCTACGCCGCAGGCGTCACCCTCTACCACCTGCTCACCGGGCACTACCCGTACGGCGAAGTCGAAGCCTTCCAGCATCCACGCTTCGGCATGCCCGCCCCGCCCAGCCGCTACCGCCCCGACCTGCCCGCCTGGCTGGACGAATGCCTGATGCGGGCGGTCGCCGCCGACCCGATCGGGCGCTACGAAACGATGGAGGAGTGGCTGCTGGCCCTGGAACAAGGGGAACGCCGCGCGCTCAACACCAAACCCAGGCCCTTGCTGGAACGCGAGCCGCTGATGGTATGGCGCGGACTGGCCTTGCTGTCGCTGCTGCTCAATCTGATGCTGCTGGTCACCCTGCTGGGCTGACGCACCAGCTCAGCGCAGCTCGCCCCAGGAAAGTGCGGAGCGACCCAGAAGTCATCACCAGGGACCGCACAACTCAAGGCATGCCGGGGTTGGCACGGCAACTGCAACATCCATTTCGACAATCAACAAAAAGCGCCCGCCTCAACGACGAGACGGCACTTTCCCGGTCGAACGGGACTTGGACAAAGGCGTCCTGCTGGCAACAGCGGGACGCCTTTTTTGTTTGCTCGGCATTTATGCAGGAGTGTTCTGGCATGAAGACATCCAAGCTGGTGGTGATCGGAAACGGCATGGCCGGAGTGCGTACCCTCGAAGAGCTGCTGAGGCTCGCGCCGGAGCGATACCAGATCACGGTGTTCGGCGCCGAACCCCATCCGAACTACAACCGCACCCTGCTCTCCCCGGTGCTGGCGGGCGAACAGTCCTTCGAGGAGATCATCCTCAATGGCCTGGCGTGGTACGCGGATAACGGCATCGAACTCTTGCTGGGCCGCAAGGTGGTGAAAATCGATCGCCAGCGCCGCCAGGTAATCGCCGAAGACGGCACCTGCGCCAATTACGACCGCCTGGTGATCGCCACTGGCTCCACGCCGAGCCGCCTGTCCATCCCTGGCAATCGGCTGCAAGGCGTGATCGGCTACCGTGATATCGCCGGCGCGCGCGCCATGATCGAAACCGCCCGCACCCACAGCCACGCCGTGGTGATAGGAGGCGGCCTGCTGGGCCTGGAAGCGGCCAATGGCCTCAAGCAACGCGGCATGGACGTGACCGTGGTGCACCTGGCCGACTGGCTGCTGGAAAAGCAACTCGACCAGCCGGCCGGCGATAAGCTGTTGCGCGCATTGCAGGCCCGGGGTATCCGATTCCGCCTGGGCACTGCCATTGAAGAGTTGATCGACAACGGGGGTGCCCAGGTATGCGCGGTGCAACTGGCGGGCGGCGAGATCATCACAGCCGACCTGGTGGTGATGGCGGCCGGTATCACGCCCAATACCGAACTCGCCGAACGGGCGGGCCTGCCCTGCAGGCACGGCATCCTGGTCGACGACACCCTGCAGACCTACGACCCGCGCATCTATGCCATCGGTGAATGCGCCAATCATCGCGGTGTCTCCTATGGCCTGGTAGCGCCGTTGATGGAGCAGGCCAAGGTCTGTGCCAATCACCTGGCCATGCTCGGTTTCGCCCGTTACCAGGGGGCGTGCACGGGCACCCGACTCAAGATCGCCGGCATCGAGATGTTCTACGCTGGCGACCTCCCCCATACCGGTCACGCAGCCGAGGGCCGCGACGCGTGTCCCCTGCATGACTGGCAGATCGAACTGGCTTCCAACGACATGCTCGCCTGGACCTGAATCAATTGTGGAGCGCAATGCGCCTGGGAGAATTCCAATGAACGGCAAAGTCTGGCTGGTAGGTGCGGGCCCTGGCGACCCTGAGCTCCTCACCCTGAAGGCGGTAAAGGCCTTGAATCAGGCGGATGTGGTCATGATCGACGACCTGGTCAATCCATCTGTGCTCGAGCACTCCCCCACCGCTCGGGTGGTCCGCGTCGGCAAGCGCGGTGGCTGTCGCTCGACACCTCAGGCGTTCATTCATCGCCTGATGCTGCGTTACGCGCGCCAGGGTAAGTGTGTGGTGCGGCTGAAAGGCGGCGATCCGTGCATCTTCGGTCGCGGCGGCGAAGAGGCCGAGTGGCTCGCCGAGCGCGGCATCGAAAGTGAGTTGGTCAATGGCATCACTGCGGGCCTGGCCGGAGCCACCAACTGCGGTATTCCCCTCACCCTGCGCGGCATCAGCCGTGGCGTGACCCTGGTCACTGCCCACACCCAGGACGACAGCAGCCTCAACTGGGGCGCCCTGGCGCAATCGGGCACCACCCTGGTGGTTTACATGGGAGTCGCAAAACTGGCGGATATCAGGGAAGGACTGCTGGCTGGCGGCATGACCGGCGCCATGCCCGTGGCGATGATCGAGAACGCTTCCCTGCCCCATCAACGGGAATGCCGCAGCACCCTGGACCGCATGCAGGCGGACGCCAGGGCATTCGAACTAAAGAGCCCGGCCATTCTGGTCATAGGTGAAGTCGCCGCAGCCGAAGCAATCCTTCCGATGGCGCGTAGCGCCTGAATCTCTCTTCGCTCCTGCGAAGTGGTGCTTGCCCGGCTCTGCCGGGCTTTTTTTGCCTCACATCCGGATCCGCTGCCGAATTAATTTTCTCGAGGCAAAGAAAAACCCGGCCTAGGCCGGGTTTTTCCTGCAGCTCAAACCAATTACTTGGCCTGGGCTTCTACTTCGGCTTCTACGCGGCGGTTAACAGCGCGGCCGTCAGCAGTGGCGTTGTCAGCAACCGGGCGGGTTTCGCCGTAGCCAACAGCGTTGACGCGCTCGCCACCAACACCGTACTGGTTGACCAGAACTTCACGAACGGCGTTGGCACGGCGCTCGGACAGCTTCTGGTTGTAGGCGTCGGTACCAACGGAGTCGGTGTGACCTTCAACGGTGGTAGTGGTCGCCGGGTACTGGTTCATGAAGTCAGCCAGGTTCTTGATGTCGCCGTAGCTTTCTTCTTTCACCTTGGACTTGTCGAAGTCGAACTTCACGTCCAGCTCAACGCGTACGACTTCGGCAACAGCCGGGCAGCCATCGGCGTCAACGGTGACGTTGGCCGGGGTGTCCGGGCACTTGTCTACGTTGTCGCAAACACCGTCGTTGTCGCTGTCAGCGCACACTTCAGCAACCGGAGCCGGAGCCGGCTCGGCTTGCTTGGTGGAACCGCCGAAGTTCACGCCAACGCCTACGCCAGCCATCCACTCGGATTCCTGGGCGTCCAGGTTGTACATGCCATCCAGGCTTGCCTTGGCGAAGAAGTTCTCGGTGAAGTAGTACTTCAGACCGGTACCAACGTTGGCGAAGGTGCTGTGGTCACGACCGGTACGCGGCGGGATGTTGCTGATGTTCTGATGGGCGAAGCCGGCAGAAACGTACGGACGCAGGCCAACACCCGGGGTGCCGAAGTGGTAAATGGCGTCCAGGGAAGCCAGGTTGCCCTTGATGTCCTTGTGGCCATCGGTACCGAAGGAGTCTTCGGAGGTCATGTCGTGGTATTCGCCGTACGACAGAGCCAGGGAAACGTCGTCGGTCAGGTAGTAGCCTACCGAGCCGCCGTACAGGTTGCCGTTCTCGAGATCGCGAGAACTGTCGGTGAAGTAACGCTTACCGAAAGCTTCCACCTCAACTGCGCCTTGGCCCTGAGCCAGCGCGTTCAGCGAAAAGGCGGCAACAAGAGAGCCAACGGCTACGCCTAAGGTGTTTTTCAGTTTCATCCGTAAATCCCCATCTTGGTGGTCAGTAAGTTGTCGAACAATCTTCGGACAACTTGGGCGGCAATTCTAGCAGAACACGCCGGCCCATAAGAGATAATTTTTCCCGAACTAAGTTTCAGCGAGTCCGGAAAATTTTTCGCGAAGGCGATCGAGCGCACGCTTGTAGCGCATTTTTGTGGCGCTCAAGCCCATATGCATAATGTCGGCAATCTCCTGGAACTCGAGCTCTGCGACAAAACGTAGCACCAGAATTTCCCTGTCAATGGGATTGACATGTACGAGCCATCGCTCAAGACCGCCCCGCTCCTCGACCTTGGGCGCTTTCTCGTCCGAGGCTTCTTCAAGCGGATCCAGACTCAATGCGTCAAGTAATCGTCGTTTTCGACGCTCTTTCCGATATTGGGTAATGCACTCGTTGTACGTGATGCTATATAGCCATGTCTTGAACTTCGACTTGCCTTCGAAGTTCTTCAAACCATAGAGCACCTTCAGCATCACTTCCTGGCAGACATCATCTGCGTCGCGGTCGTTGCCTAAATAGCGGGCACAGACGTTGAACAAGGTGCGTTGATAGCGCCGCATCAATTCTTCATAGGCGCGGGTGACATGGAACAGCTCGACATGCGCACGTTCCACGAGCTCTTCATCGGAGAGCTCGCGTGGGTCATAGCGCAAGGAAAGCGATTGGGGCTTGTTCAAAACGGGTCGGGCCGACAGTCAGGTCAAAAGCCGCCGGGGGCGCGGGGTTCGCGCACCCTGTCTGGCGGCATACATTAGCAGGGAAAAGCCATCGTGTTAGCGGCTGGTTACCCGTTGATCGAGCAAAGTACGATTCGACACCGATACCAACTCACCGTCTTCGGTGAGCAGCAGGGTTTTCACCGTACCGATTTCCTCGATCTGCCCTTCGACATCGCCGACCTTGACTTGTTGCCCGACCTGATAGAGCTCACGCACATAGATACCGGCGAGGATCTGCCCGGCGATTTCGCGACTGCCAAGACCCAGCGCCAGTGCCGCCGCCAGGCCGATGGAAATCAGCACGATGGCGATGACGTTGTTCAGCAGGTCGGTCTTGACCTCCAGTTGGCCGATGGCCACGGAGATGCTGATGATGATGACCAGGCCTTGGGCGATACGGCCCAGCCCGTGGGCGTACTCCAGCCCCACGCCTTCGGCCGCACCACGCACCAGGCCGCTGACCAGTTGCGCCAACAGCACGCCGGCCAGCAGTACCAGCGCTGCACCCAGCACCTTGGGCAGGTAGAGAGCGAGCACATCAAGGGTGGCCGAAACGCGGTCCAGTCCCAGGGATTCAGCTGCGGAGACCAGGAAGATCAACAGCACGAACCAGTAGACGATCTTGCCTATCAGGGTGGAAACCGGCACCTGGATGCCGGCGCGAGCCAGCATCTTGGTCAGACCGGTACCCGCCATCAGGCGATCCAGCCCCACCTTGGCCAGCAGCTTGGACAGCAGGGTATCCAGCAGCTTGGCCACAACGAAGCCCAGCAGTACCACGACCAGCGCGCCGAACAGGCGCGGAATGAAGCCCGCCACCGGTGTCCACACCGTGGTCATGGCATTAACGAGTCCTTGGGTCCAGGGGTCGAATTCCATGTTCAATCAGCCTTATCTGCAGAACGGACAGAAGCATTGCGGCGCGAAACGGGCGCCAGATGGGGCGAGCCATTATTGAGGGCGATCATCATCGCCTCGAGCCAGTGGCCCATGAGGCTGAACAGATCCCCGGCACCCACCTGACGATTCGCGGTCTTGAGCACACGGCCCAGGGTTGCGTCGTCGTCGTGGTCGGAATGCGGAGACGCCTTGAGCAGGTCCCGCAAAGATTCTTCGAACGGATCGTGCATGCGCACCTCACGTGGATATGTCGGCTAGACGTGGCTGGAGCTGGCCGGGTCACATCAAAGCCATCGAAGCCGACGGAACAGCCATAACTGGAACCCTGCAATTCCAAGGATCAGCACGCAGGCCAGGATAAAGCCATAAGGCGTCTCGTCTCCGGGAATACCGCCCACATTCATTCCTAGCAAACCGGTGATGAAGCTCAGCGGCAGGAAGAAACCCGTCGTGATGCCGAGCAGATACATGGTGCGACTGGTGCGTTCACCCTGGCGGCGACTCTCGCTTTCCAACACCAGGCCGATGCGTTCGCGTATCAGCTCCAGTTCTTCCAGGTAACGGGTCAATCGGTTGTTCAGCTCGTTCCAGTAATCGCTGTCGTCTTCGACGAACCAGGGCATCCGGCTGCGCGCCAACTGCCCGTAGATGTCCCGTTGGGGCGCCAGGAAACGCTTGAGTCCCGCTGCCCGTCGACGGATCTGCAGCATCTGGTCGTGATCCGGACGGAAGCGTTCGTTGTTGTCGAGATGCTCTTCCTGCTCGTCGATCTTCTCCGACAGCTCGGCTACCAGCGAATCAACCTTGTCGGTCAGGTGCTCGGCCATATACAGCAGCACCTCGGACGCCACCTTCGGGCCGTTGCCGCTGGCCCACTGCTCGATCAGCTCATCAGTGGCGTGCAATGGGCGCAAGCGCAGGGAGAGGATGCGTTGGGAGGAAGCGAAGATGCGCACCGAGACCATGTCCTCCGGTACCGCCCCCGGATTGAGGTTCACGCCTCGGAGGAACAGCAGAAGTTCGTCACCGGGCTGGGCCAGCATGCGTGGCCGCGTGCTTTCTTCCAGCAGCAGGTCGCAGGCGAACTCGGACAGCCCGCTCTGCTCCCGCAGCCAGCGTCGCGCCAACGGGTGGCTGCGATCCCAGTGCAGCCAGACGCTTTGCTCCGGCCTCAGTTGCAGATCGGCCAGCGCCTCGCGGGAAATCGGCTCGGCACCACCCTGCCCGTCCAGTACGAAGGCGTGTACCAGTCCCCACTGGGCGTTCTGTTCCTCGAACATTCAGTCTCCTTGGAAGAAAAAGCCCGGCATCTGCCGGGCTCTTTTTGTCAGGCCGGCATTTCCAGGGGCTTTGGCGAAATGATGATGCCGTTGTTGTCGGCATAGACGAATTCGCCGGGACGGAAGGTGACGCCGCCAAAGGTGACGGCGACGTTCAGGTCACCGATGCCGCGCTTGTCGGTCTTCATCGGGTGGCTGGCCAGTGCCTGGACGCCCAGTTCGGTCTGGGCGATCACATCGACATCACGGATGCAGCCATAGACCACAATGCCTTCCCAACCGTTCTTCGCAGCCTTCTCGGCCAGCATGTCGCCCAGCAGGGCCCGGCGCAGGGAACCGCCGCCATCCACCACCAGCACCTTGCCCTTGCCCGGCAGGTCGACCTGCTCCTTGACCAGGGAGTTGTCCTCGAAGCACTTGATGGTGACGATCTCACCGCCGAAGGAGTCGCGGCCACCGAAGTTGCTGAACATCGGCTCGACGACCTGGACCAGGTCCGGATAGGCATCGCACAGATCAGGGGTAACGTATTGCATGGACATCTCCTTGATAGCAGTTACAGATCGAGACCGATGCGGTCGCCGTCACAGGTCAGCGTCAGGCGCTGCAACGGCGGGCAAGGCGCATTGACCGGACGACCATTGGCCAGGTCTAAGGCGACGCCATACCTGGCACAACGCAGCATCCCTTGTTCGAGCGTGCCGGCGTGCAGGGGCGCACCCTGGTGTGGGCAGCGATTTTCCATGAGGATCGGCTGCTGATCAACGACGATCAGCAATAAATGCCGCCGTTGCACCTGAAAGGTACCGCGATAGCCGTCCTGCAGGTTGATCGGTCGTTCCAGCGCTACGAACATGGAGCCTCCAGCGCTCCGCGGTTCCCGCCATCTTTAGCACAGCCTCCCGCCTGCCGAAACCGGAAAACGCCGGCGGGCAGCGGGCTAGAGCACCAGGGCTTCGGCGGCTTGCGCCGCGCCCGGCAGGGCCTGGTGCTTCAGCCAATGAGCCACCAGAGGCCATACCTCGCGCTCGGCGGCCTTGCTTACCAGCATCTCGATGTGACCGAAGTCGTCGCTGAACCCTTCATTCTTCGCCAGCTTCAGGAAGTGACGGCAATCCTCGGGCACCTGCTCTACCAGCTTGCGGCAGGCCCAGACCGGGTCCTGCAGGTCGCCTGCGGCAGCTACCGCCAGTACCGGTACGCGCACATCCGCCAGGCCGGCCCACCAGTCCCGCTCGGCATCGCCAAAGCGTCCGAACAGGCCGTGCCAGCGCATGCTTTCCAGGGCGAGACCGATCGGCTCGTCTTCCGGCCCGCGCTTCAGCCACGCACCGGAAAGCACATCGAAGCGCTTGAGCAGCATGCGGCCACTCCACTCCACCGGCGGCATCTTCAGCGGCCAGTAGACACGGCTGATCTGGCTACCGAAGAGCGCAGCGGACGCGACGCCCTCCTCGCCCAGGTAGTGTCCGCCCAGGGCCGCGGCCAGGGTCGTGCCGCCCAGGGAATGACCAACCCAGTGCGGTGCCTGACCAGCCTGCTCGCGAACGAAGGCCGCGATGGCCGGCAGGTCGTATCGGGCGTAATCCGCCACCCGGTTTCGGCGATAGTGCTGGTTGCGCGGCGACAGGCCGTGCCCACGCATCTCGGCAATCCACACATCGAAGCCGGCGCGGGCCAGGTGCGGTCCAAGCCCCAGCCCCTTGGGCGAATACCAGAAACGGCGATTGGAAAAGCTGCCGTGCACGAGGACTACCGGCACGCCACGAGCGCCTTCATGACCAAAGCGGCCAAGGCGGGTGAGGACCAGTTCAACGCTGGGGTCAGGGCTATTGCCGGGCTTCAGGCGATAGACGTCTTCGGTCAGGTCGCCACGGAGTTCCGCGCTGATCAGCGCCACGGGAAAGAGTTCGCTACTGCTTTGCATGATTACTGCTTGCACAAAAAAAAGGGCGGGTTCTGGAACCCGCCCTTTTCGTTTTGACTAACGAAGGATCAGGCCTGACCTTCCGCCAGGAAGAACCAGGTGTCCAGTACGGAGTCGGGGTTCAGCGAGACGCTCTCGATGCCCTGCTCCATCAGCCACTTGGCGAGATCCGGATGGTCAGACGGGCCCTGGCCGCAGATGCCGATGTACTTGCCGGCCTTGTTGCAGGCGGCAATGGCATTGGCCAGCAGCTTCTTCACGGCCGGGTTACGCTCGTCGAACAGGTGGGCGACGATGCCGGAGTCGCGGTCCAGGCCCAAGGTCAGCTGGGTGAGGTCGTTGGAGCCAATGGAGAAGCCATCGAAGAACTCCAGGAACTCCTCGGCCAGCAGGGCGTTGGACGGCAGTTCGCACATCATGATGACCTTCAGGCCATTCTCGCCGCGCTTCAGGCCGTTGCTGGCCAGCAGCTCGACCACCTGGCTCGCTTCGCCCAGGGTACGCACGAAGGGAACCATGATCTCGACGTTGGTCAGGCCCATCTCGTTGCGCACTTTCTTCAGTGCACGGCACTCCAGCTCGAAGCAGTCACGGAAGGACTCGCTGATGTAGCGGGAAGCGCCACGGAAGCCGAGCATCGGGTTCTCTTCTTCCGGTTCGTAGAGCTTGCCGCCGATCAGGTTGGCGTATTCGTTGGACTTGAAGTCCGACAGGCGCACGATGACTTTCTTCGGCCAGAAAGCCGCAGCCAGGGTGCTGATGCCCTCCACCAGCTTCTCGACATAGAAGCCGACCGGATCGTCGTAACCAGCAATGCGCTTCTCGACGCTTTCCTTGATCTCCGCCGGCAGGCTGGCGAAGTTCAGCAGCGCCTTCGGGTGCACGCCGATCATGCGGTTAATGATGAATTCGAGACGCGCCAGGCCCACGCCCTCATTAGGCAGCTGGGCGAAGTCGAAGGCGCGATCCGGGTTGCCGACGTTCATCATGATCTTGAACGGCAGGTCGGGCATGGCGTCGACCGAGTTGGTGCGGATATCGAAGCCCAGCTGGCCTTCGAAGATGAAACCGGTGTCGCCTTCGGCGCAGGAAACGGTCACACCCTGGCCATCCTGCAGTACCTGGGTGGCGTTGCCGCAACCCACGACTGCCGGGATGCCCAATTCACGGGCGATGATCGCTGCGTGGCAGGTACGGCCGCCGCGGTTGGTGACGATGGCGCTGGCGCGCTTCATCACGGGCTCCCAGTCCGGGTCGGTCATGTCGGAGACCAGTACGTCGCCCGGCTGGACCTTGTCCATCTCGGATACGTCGTGGATCACGCGAACCGGGCCGGCGCCAATGCGCTGGCCGATGGCACGGCCTTCCACCAGGACCTTGCCCTTTTCCTTCAGCAGGTAGCGCTCCATCACGGTGGCGCTGGCACGGCTCTTAACGGTTTCCGGACGGGCCTGCACGATGTACAGCTTGCCATCGTCACCGTCCTTGGCCCACTCGATGTCCATCGGGCGGCCGTAGTGTTTCTCGATGATCAGGGCCTGCTTGGCCAGTTCGGTCACTTCGGCGTCGGAGAGGGCGAAGCGGGCGCGGTCGGCGCGGTCCACGTCGACGGTCTTCACCGACTTGCCGGCCTTGGCTTCCTCGCCGTAGATCATCTTGATCGCCTTGCTGCCCAGGTTGCGGCGCAGGATGGCGGGGCGACCGGCTTCCAGGGTGGCCTTGTGTACGTAGAACTCGTCGGGGTTCACGGCGCCCTGCACGACGGTTTCACCGAGGCCGTAGGCGGCGGTGATGAAGACCACGTCACGGAAGCCGGATTCGGTATCCAGCGTGAACATCACACCGGCGGTGCCGGTTTCCGAGCGGACCATGCGCTGCACGCCGGCGGACAGGGCGACCAGCTTGTGGTCGAAGCCCTGGTGCACGCGGTAGGCGATGGCGCGGTCGTTGAACAGGGAAGCGAACACTTCCTTGGCCGCGCGGATCACGTTGTCCACACCACGGATGTTCAGGAAGGTTTCCTGCTGGCCGGCGAAGGAAGCGTCGGGCAGGTCTTCGGCGGTGGCGGAGGAACGCACGGCCACGGCCAGGTTGTCATTGCCCTTGGCCAGTTCGGCAAAGGCAGTGCGAATTTCGGCGTCCAGGCGGGCGGGGAACTCGGCGTCCATCACCCACTGGCGGATTTCGGCACCAGTCTTGGCGAGGGCGTTGACGTCATCCACATCGAGCCTGTCGAGGGCAGCGTGGATACGATCGTTCAGGCCGCTCTGCTCGAGGAAGTCACGGTAGGCCTGGGCGGTAGTGGCGAAACCACCGGGAACGGAAACACCGGCGCCAGCCAGATTGCTGATCATCTCGCCCAGGGATGCGTTCTTGCCCCCCACATGCTCAACATCATGGACGCCGAGCTTATCGAGGGAAACTACGTACTCTACCAAGGTGATCTCTCCACTATTTGTTGGAAAAGCTCATGCGGAACCACTCCGCAGCGTTCTGGCTTTGGTCCAGAAAAATACGTCACAATGCCGACCGGCTCGGGCCTGGCGAAAACGCGGCCTATCATAGCCAAGAATCGTTCCTGACTTAAGGCCTTTGGCGCAAATGAAACGAACCGCTTTCTTCATCTCCGATGGTACTGGCATCACTGCGGAAACCCTTGGCCAGAGCCTCCTGGCGCAGTTCGAAACCATTACCTTCAACAAGCTCACGCGCCCCTATATAGACAGCGTCGAGAAAGCGCGCGCCATGGTACAGCAAATCAACAGGGCTGCGGAGTCGGACGGTGTCCGCCCGATCATCTTCGACACCATCGTGAACCAGGAAATCCGTGACATCCTGGCCACATCCAATGGCTTCATGATCGACATCTTCTCCACATTCCTTTCCCCGCTGGAACAGGAACTTACCTCGCACTCTTCCTATTCCGTCGGCAAATCCCACTCCATCGGCCACCACACCAACTACATGGAGCGGATCGAGGCGGTCAACTTCGCCCTGGACAACGACGACGGCGCCCGCACCCACTACTACGACAAGGCCGACCTGATCCTGGTAGGCGTGTCCCGCTGCGGCAAAACGCCGACCTGCCTGTATATGGCAATGCAATACGGAATTCGTGCCGCAAATTATCCGCTGACCGAGGAAGACATGGAGCGGCTGCAGCTTCCCGCCGCCCTAAAGAAGTACAAGGACAAGCTGTTCGGCCTGACCATCGACCCCGATCGTCTCACCGCCATCCGCAACGAGCGCAAGCCCAACAGCCGTTACGCAAGTTTCGCCCAGTGCGAGTTCGAAGTGCGCGAGGTGGAAACCCTGTTCCGTCGCGAGAACATCAACTTCATCAACTCCACCCATTTCTCGGTGGAGGAAATCTCCGCCAAGATCCTGGTGGAAAAAGGCGTCGAGCGTCGGCTCAAGTAAGCCGCATGCCCCAAGAAAAAGCCCGCCTCGGCGGGCTTTTTCATGCCTGGGAACCAGCGACCCAGGTTTTGTACGAGAAGTCGTCGAGCGAAGGTCATGCGAGGCAAAAATTGGTGAGGAAGCGGAGTTAACGACTGTTAACGAGCATTCCGAACCGATTTTTAACGAAGCATCACCGAGCGCAGGCAGTTTTCGTACATAACCTAGAAAGAATCGCCAGGCACCCTCACCCAGCCCTCCATCAGCACGCGAGAGCTGCGGCTCATGATGGCCTTGGTGACCGTCCACTCGCCGTCCACCTGCTTCGCCTCTGCACCTACGCGCAGGGTGCCGGACGGGTGACCGAAACGTACGGCGCTGCGCTCACCACCACCGGCGGCAAGGTTCACCAGGGTGCCCGGAACGGCCGCTGCGGTGCCGATGGCCACGGCAGCGGTGCCCATCATCGCGTGGTGCAGCTTGCCCATGGACAGCGCGCGCACCAGCAGGTCGATTTCCCCGGCCTGCACTTCCTTGCCGCTGGAGGTGCGGTAATTCTTCGCCGGCGCGACGAAGGCGATCTTCGGCGTGTGCTGGCGGGTCGCAGCCTCCTCAGGGGTCTTGATCAGGCCCATGCGCAGCGCGCCGGCAACGCGGATCTTCTCGAAACGCGCCAGCTGCTCCGGATCACCGTTGATGGCTTCACGCAGCTCGGCGCCGGTGTAGCCGATGTCCTCGGCGTTGACGAACACGGTCGGGATGCCGGCGCTGATCATGGTCGCCTTGAAGGTGCCGACACCAGGCACTTCCAGATCGTCCACCAGATTGCCGGTAGGGAACATCGAGCCCCCCTCCTCCCCGTCGTCGGACGGATCGAGGAACTCCAGCACGATTTCAGCGGCCGGGAAGGTCACGCCGTCGAGCTCGAAGTCGCCGGTTTCCTGTACCTGACCGTTGGTGACCGGTACGTGGGCGATGATGGTTTTCTGGATATTGGCCTGCCAGATACGTACCACGCAGGTGCCGTTCTCCGGAATGCGCTCCGGATCGACCAGTCCTGCGTGCAGGGCGAAGGAGCCGGCCGCGGTGGACAGGTTGCCGCAGTTGCCGCTCCAGTCGACGAAGGCTTTGTCGATGGAAATCTGGCCGTAGAGGTAATCCACGTCGTGGCCGGGCTGGCTGCTCTTCGACAGGATCACGCACTTGCTGGTACTGGACGTGGCGCCGCCCATGCCGTCGATATGTGCGGAGTACGGGTCGGGACTACCGATCACGCGCATGAACAGCTTGTCGCGCGCCTCGCCGGGCACCTGGCAGCGCTCGGGCAGGTCTTGCAGGCGGAAGAACACGCCCTTGCTGGTACCACCACGGATGTAGGTGGCGGGGATTTTCACTTGGGGTACGTGGGCCATGAATATTGTCCTGAAAGGCGTTGAATGCCCTTCTCCACCAGGGAGAAGGTGCCCGAAGGGCGGATGAGGGAAAGCAAGCACCATCCCTCACCCCAACCCTCTCCCAGAGGGAGAGGAGGCTATCGCGTGCCTCAGCCGACAGCTTTTTCCGACGAGGCTTCCAGGAAGTCCTGGGCGAAGCGCTGCAGCACGCCGCCAGCCTCGTAGATCGACACCTCTTCGGCGGTATCCAGGCGGCAGGTCACCGGAACCTTGATGGCTTCGCCGTTGGTACGGCGGATCACCAGGGTCAGGTCAGCGCGCGGCTTGCGCTCGCCGATCACGTCGAAGGTCTCGGTGCCGTCGATGCCGAGGGTCTTGCGGGTGGTACCCGGTTTGAACTCCAGCGGCAGTACGCCCATGCCAATCAGGTTGGTGCGGTGGATGCGCTCGAAGCCCTCGGCGACGATGGACTCGACACCCGCCAGGCGCACGCCCTTGGCCGCCCAGTCACGGGACGAGCCCTGACCGTAGTCGGCGCCAGCGATAATGATCAGCGGCTGCTTGCGATCCATGTAGGTCTCGATGGCTTCCCACATGCGCATCACCTTGCCTTCCGGCTCGACGCGGGCCAGGGAACCCTTCTTCACCTCGCCGTCGACCACGGCCATTTCGTTCACCAGCTGCGGGTTGGCGAAGGTGGCGCGCTGGGCGGTCAGGTGATCGCCGCGGTGGGTTGCGTAGGAGTTGAAGTCCTCCTCCGGCAGGCCCATTTTCGCCAGGTACTCGCCAGCCGCCGAGTCCGCCAGGATGGCGTTGGACGGCGACAGGTGGTCGGTGGTGATGTTGTCCGGCAGCACTGCCAGCGGACGCATGCCCTTGAGGGTACGCTCGCCGGCCAGGGCGCCTTCCCAGTACGGCGGACGGCGGATGTAGGTGGACATCGGGCGCCAGTCGTAGAGCGGGCTCTCGGCTTCCTTCACCGCACCCAGATCGAACATCGGGATGTAGATTTGCTTGAACTGCTCGGGCTTCACCGAGGCGGCGACGATGGCGTCGATTTCCTCGTCGCTCGGCCACAGGTCCTTCAGGGTGATGGGATTGCCCGCCTGGTCATGACCCAGCACGTCCTGCTCGATGTCGAAGCGCACGGTACCGGCGATGGCGTAGGCCACCACCAGCGGCGGCGAGGCGAGGAAGGCCTGCTTGGCGTAGGGGTGGATACGACCGTCGAAGTTGCGGTTACCCGACAGCACGGCAGTGGCATAGAGGTCACGGTCGATGATTTCCTGCTGGATCGCAGGATCAAGCGCGCCGGACATGCCGTTACAGGTGGTGCACGCGTAGGCGACGATGCCGAAGCCGAGCTTCTCCAGTTCCGGCAGCAGGCCGGCCTCTTCCAGGTACAGCTTGGCGACCTTCGAGCCCGGCGCGAAGGAAGTCTTCACCCAGGGCTTGCGCACCAGGCCCAGTTCGTTGGCCTTCTTCGCCACCAGACCGGCAGCCACGACGTTGCGCGGGTTGGAGGTGTTGGTGCAGCTGGTGATGGCAGCGATGATCACCGCGCCATCCGGCATCAGGCCGTCGGCTTCCTCGGCCTTGCCTGCTTCGAGCTTGGCTTCGTCGGCGATGCCGCGCTCGGCCAGCGCGGAAGTCGGCAGGCGACGATGCGGGTTGGACGGGCCAGCCATGTTGCGTGCCACGGTGGACAGGTCGAACTGCAGCACACGCTCATACTCGGCGGTAACCAGCGCGTCGCCCCACAGACCGGTGGTCTTGGCGTAGTTCTCGACCAGTGCCACCTGCTCCGGCTCGCGACCGGTGAGCGTGAGGTACTCGATCGTCTGCTGGTCGATGTAGAACATCGCCGCAGTGGCGCCGTATTCCGGGCACATGTTGGAGATAGTGGCGCGGTCGCCGATGGACAGGCTGTCAGCACCCTCGCCGAAGAATTCGACGTAAGCACCTACCACCTTCTCCTTGCGCAGGAACTCGGTCAGGGCCAGGACGATGTCGGTGGCGGTGATGCCGGGCTGACGCTTGCCGGTCAGCTTGACGCCGACGATGTCGGGCAGGCGCATCATCGAGGCACGGCCGAGCATCACGGTTTCAGCCTCCAGACCGCCGACGCCGATGGCGATCACGCCCAGGGCATCCACGTGCGGAGTGTGGCTGTCAGTGCCGACGCAGGTATCCGGGAAGGCGACGCCGCCGCGCGCCTGGATCACCGGGCTCATTTTCTCCAGATTGATCTGGTGCATGATGCCGTTGCCGGCCGGGATCACGTCGACGTTCTTGAACGCGGTCTTGGTCCACTCGATGAAGTGGAAGCGGTCCTCGTTGCGGCGCTCTTCGACGGCACGGTTCTTCTCGAATGCGTCCGGGTCGAAACCACCAAATTCGACGGCCAGGGAGTGGTCGACGATCAACTGGGTCGGCACCACCGGGTTGACCTTGGACGGGTCACCGCCCTGCTCGGCGATGGCGTCGCGCAGGCCGGCCAGGTCCACCAGTGCGGTCTGGCCGAGGATGTCGTGGCAGACCACGCGGGCCGGGTACCAGGGGAAGTCCAGGTCACGCTTGCGCTCGATCAGCTGCTTGAGCGAATCGGTCAGCATGGCCGGGTCGCAACGGCGCACCAGCTGCTCGGCCAGCACGCGGGAGGTGTATGGCAGCTTGGCGTAGGCGCCGGGGGCGATGGCATCCACCGCCTCGCGGGTATCGAAGTAGTCGAGCGCCGTGCCCGGCAGGCTCTTGCGGTATTGGCTATTCATGATTAGGCGCGATCCTTCAGGGGCACGAACTTGAGGTCTTCCGGGCCGACGTAGTTGGCACTCGGGCGAATGATCTTGCCGTCGATGCGCTGTTCGATGACGTGGGAGGACCAGCCGGAGGTACGGGCGATCACGAACAGCGGGGTGAACATGGCGGTGGGCACGCCCATCATGTGGTAGCTCACGGCGCTGAACCAATCGAGGTTGGGGAACATCTTCTTGATTTCCCACATGGTCGATTCAAGGCGCTCGGCGATGTCGAACATCTTGGTGTTCTTCTGCTCGTGGGAGAGCTCGCGAGCCACTTCCTTGATCACTTTGTTGCGCGGGTCGGACACGGTGTAGACCGGGTGGCCGAAGCCGATCACCACTTCTTTCTTCTCTACGCGGGCGCGGATGTCGGCTTCCGCCTCGTCCGGATTGTCGTAGCGCTTCTGGATCTCGAAGGCCACTTCGTTGGCACCGCCATGCTTGGGCCCACGCAGCGCGCCGATGGCGCCGGTGATGCAGGAGTACATGTCGGAACCGGTGCCGGCGATCACGCGGGCAGTGAAGGTCGAGGCGTTGAACTCGTGCTCGGCATACAGGATCAGCGAGGTGTGCATGGCGCGGACCCAGGAGTCACGCGGCTTTTCGCCGTGCAGCAGGTGCAGGAAGTGACCGCCGATGGAGTCGTCGTCGGTCTCGACGTCGATGCGCTTGCCGTTGTGGCTGAAGTGGTACCAGTAGAGCAGCGCGGAGCCGAGGGAAGCCATCAGCTTGTCGGCGATGTCGCGGGCGCCCGGATGGTTGTGGTCATCCTTCTCCGGGGACAGGCAGCCCAGCACGGAAACGGCGGTGCGCATCACGTCCATCGGGTGGGCGGACGGCGGCAGTTGTTCCAGGGCGGCCTTGACGCCAGCCGGGAGGCCACGCAGGGCTTTCAGCTTGGCCTTGTAGCCGGCCAGTTCGGCGACGTTCGGCAGCTTGCCATGCACCAGCAGGTGAGCGATTTCCTCGAATTCGCAGGAGGTAGCGAAGTCGAGAATGTCATAGCCACGGTAGTGCAGATCGTTACCGGTGCGGCCAACGGTGCACAGGGCTGTGTTGCCGGCGGCGGTGCCACTCAGGGCCACGGACTTCTTCGGTTTGAAGGCGGTGGTATTTTCGGTAGCGCTCATCGCGTGATTCTCCTCATTTCAATCCGGTTGCTTCGGTCTTGTTTTTACGCAGGCCACCCTTCTGCAGAGCGGCCTGCGTCCGGTCATTTCTTGGCGGCGAACAGGGCGTCGAGCTTCTGCTCGAAGGCGTGGTAGCCGATGCGGTCGTACAGCTCCGCGCGGGTTTGCATCAGGTCGATGACTTCCTTCTGGTGACCATCACGACGGATCGCGGTGTAGACGGCCTCGGCAGCCTTGTTGGCGGCGCGGAAGGCCGACAGCGGGTAGAGCTGGATGGCTACGCCGACCGAAGCCAGTTCGTCGCGGGAGAACAGCGGGGTTGCGCCGAACTCGGTGATATTGGCCAGTACCGGCACGCCCAGCGCATCGACGAAGCGCTTGTAGGTCGGCAGGTCGTAGGCGGCTTCGGCGAAGATGGCGTCGGCGCCGGCTTCGACGTAGCGCAGGCAGCGCTCGATGGCGGCGTCCACGCCTTCAGCCTGGATGGCGTCGGTACGGGCGATCAGGAAGAAGGCCGGATCGGTCTTGGCATCGGCGGCCGCCTTGACGCGGTCGACCATCTCGTCGGTGGAGACGATTTCCTTGCCCGGACGATGGCCGCAACGCTTGGCGCCGACCTGGTCTTCGATATGGGCGGCAGCGGCACCGGCCTTGATCAGGTTCTTGACGGTGCGCTCGATGTTGAAGGCGCTGGGGCCGAAACCGGTGTCGATGTCCACCAGCAGCGGCAGGTCGCACACGTCGGTGATGCGGCGTACGTCGGTGAGCACGTCGTCCAGAGTGTTGATGCCCAGGTCCGGCAGGCCCAGCGAGCCGGCGGCGACGCCGCCACCGGACAGGTAGATGGCCTTGAAGCCGGCACGCTTGGCCAGCAGCGCGTGGTTGGCGTTGATCGCGCCGATGACCTGCAGCGGACGTTCCTCGGCAATGGCGTCGCGGAAGCGCTGGCCGGCAGTTTTCTGAGTCATGACTCACCTCGTGTTTTGGGCGGGTTGGCGAGCGCTTCCTGGTAGTGGCGCTCGATATTGCGCTTGGAGGCACCGATGTGACGGCGCATCAGCAACTCGGCCAGTTCGCCGTCTCGGTCGGCGATGGCATCGAGAATCCGGTGGTGTTCGTTGAAGGCCTGACGCGGCCGGTTCGGAACGGTGGAGAACTGCAGGCGGTACATGCGCACCAGCTGGTACAGCTCGCCGCAGAGCATCTTGGTCAGGGTCTGGTTGCCGCTGCCCTGGATGATCCGGTAGTGGAAGTCGAAGTCGCCTTCCTGCTGGTAGTAGCCACGGCCGGCCTGGAAGGCCTCGTCACGCTCGTGGGTATCCAGCACCAGGCGCAATTCGTCGATCTCGGCCTGGCTCATGCGCTCGGCGGCCAGACGGCAAGCCATGCCTTCGAGGGATTCGCGAATCTCGTAGAGCTCGATCAGCTCGGCATGATTGAGCGATACGACCCGCGCCCCGACGTGGGGCACGCGCACCAGCAGGCGCTGCCCTTCCAGGCGATGGATGGCCTCGCGCAGCGGGCCACGGCTGATGCCGTAGGTGCGCGCCAGCTCGGGTTCGGAAATTTTGCTGCCCGGGGCGATGTCACCACGCACGATGGCCGTCTGGATGCGGCGGAAGACGCTTTCGGCCAGGGTTTCCGAGTCCAGCTGTTCGGTGACGGGGCTTTCAGGGGTGTCCAGCATGATTGTCGACACATTCTTGTTTGATGGCGCAAAATTACTGCCACGCAAGCAGCAATGTCAAACACCATTCGACCAATTGTCGACAATCTGTCTAATTCCAAAAATTTCACCCACAGCGTCACGCTCCTGTCACCTGCGTCATAAGCGTCTGTCGCGCCGGAAAATCCGCGTGTTAGAATGCGCGCCGCCAGCGCCAGTCTGGGCGCCAATGACTTGCCTGCTAGACTCCCAGACCAGGCGCCGCAGCCAAGATGGCCGTGGGCCGGGCTCCTGGACCGATGACCGCGTTACGCTCAAAGGACTTATGACACTCAAGCCCTTCGCCCCGATTGCCTGCCTGCTCGCCCTCCCCGGCCTTGGCTTCGCCACCGAGAAGACCGTCTACGGTCTCAACGAATACGCCAAGCTGAAGGACCTCGACCTGGAAGTCGCAGCCAAACTCGACACCGGCGCCAAGACCGCTTCCCTCAGTGCCCGCGACATCAAGCGCTTCAAGAAGGATGGCGAAGCCTGGGTGCGTTTCTATCTCGCCATCGACGACGCTCACGAACACCCGATCGAGCGCCCGCTGGCGCGGATCAGCAAGATCAAACGCCGCGCCGGGGACTACAACCCCGATGAAGGCAAGACCTACACCGCACGCCCGGTCATCGAACTGGAGGTGTGCATGGGCAAGGCCCTGCGGCAGATCGAAGTGAACCTCACCGACCGCAGTGCTTTCCAATACCCGCTTTTGATCGGTTCCGAGGCGCTCAAACGCTTCGATGCACTGGTCGACCCGAGCCTTAAATACGCCGCCGGCAAACCCGGCTGTGCCACCGACGCAAACTCTGACGAGTAACCCACATGCGCTCTCTTACCCTGCATCTGAAAGTCCTGATCACCCTGTTGGTGAGCCTGGGCGTTCTGATAACGGCCTACCAGATCTTCATCCAGGGCATCCCGATCACCGAGGATGCGACCGACGACCTCTGGAACATCGACGCCAAAGTCGAGTTCCAGGCGAATCCGCGCGACCCGGTCAAGGTCCAGATGTTCGTTCCGCCCCTGAACCGGGACTACGTCAGCCTCAACGAGAGCTTCATCTCCAACAACTACGGGGTGAGCATCAATCGCGTGGATGGCAACCGCAAGGTGACCTGGTCCGCGCGTCGCGCCAGTGGCAACCAGACCCTCTATTACCGCTTGGTGCTGACCAAGCGCTATAGCGGCGAGAAGCCCAAGGACAAGGGTCCGATCTTCCGCGACAGCATCCCGGTGGAAGGCCCCGAGAAGATCGCCGCCGAAGCCCTGCTGGCCCCCATTCGCCAGCACTCGGCCGACGTCGAGACCTTCATCAGCGAGACCATCAAGCGGGTCAACAACCTCAACGATGACAACGTCAAGCTGCTGCTGGCCGGCGACACCAGCACCCCGAACAAGGCCAAGGCCATCGAGCTGCTGCTGTCCATCGCCCACGTGCCGATGGAGCGCGTACACACCATTCGCCTGATGAGCGAGCAGGCCCAGAACCCCGAGCTCTGGCTGCGCAGCTTCAACGGCGAGAACTGGCTGTACTTCAACCCGGACACCGGCGAGCAGGGCCTGCCCAGCGACCGCCTGATCTGGTGGACCGGTGACGACAACCTGATCAGCGTCGACGGCGGCAAGAAGGTCCAGGTGACCTTCAGCATGAACAACAGCGAAATGAACGCCATTCGCCTGGCCAAGCTGACCGACGAGAACACCGACGCCGACTTCCTCGAGTACTCGCTCTACGGCCTGCCGCTGCAGACCCAGCAGACCTACCAGATCATGATCATGATCCCGATCGGCGTGCTGGTGATCCTGATCCTGCGCAACCTCGGCGGCCTGCAGACCCTGGGTACCTTCACCCCAGTACTGATCGCCCTCGCCTTCCGCGAAACCCAGCTGGGCTTCGGCATCGTGCTGTTCACCATCATCACGGCGCTCGGCCTGTCGCTACGGTCGTACCTTGAGCACTTGAAGCTACAGATGCTGCCAAGGCTCTCGGTGGTGCTGACCTTCGTGGTGGTGTTGATCGCGGTCATCAGCCTGCTGAGCCACAAGCTCGGCCTGGAACGCGGCCTGTCCGTGGCCCTGTTCCCGATGGTGATCCTGACCATGACCATCGAACGCCTGTCCATCACCTGGGAAGAGCGCGGCGGCGGCCATGCCTTCAAGGTAGCCATCGGCACCCTGGTCGCGGCCACCCTGGCGCACCTGCTGATGACTGTGCCGGAGCTGACCTACTTCATCTTCACCTTCCCGGCAGTACTGCTGATCATGGTGGGCTTCATGCTGGCGATGGGTCGCTACCGCGGCTACCGCCTGACCGAGCTCTTCCGCTTCAAAGCCTTCCTGAAGGACTGAGCCATGTTCGGCCTGCTCAAGACGTGGAAAGCCCTCGAAGCCAAAGGCATCATGGGCATCAATCGGCGAAACGCGGACTACGTGCTGAAGTACAACAAACGGCACCTGTACCCGATCGTCGACGACAAGATCATCACCAAGCAGCGCGCCATCGAGGCGGGAATCCACGTACCCGAGATGTACGGGATCATCTCCACCGAGAAGGAAATCGAGAAGCTCAACGACATCATCGGCGAGCGTAACGACTTCGTGATCAAGCCGGCGCAAGGCGCCGGCGGCGACGGCATCCTCGTGATCGCCGACCGCTTCGAAGGCCGCTACAAGACGGTCTCCGGCAAGATCATCAGCCACGAGGAAATCGAGCACCAGATTTCCTCGATCCTTACCGGCCTCTACTCCCTCGGCGGACACCGCGACCGCGCGCTGATCGAGTACCGCGTGACCCCGGACCAGATCTTCAAGAGCATCAGCTACGAAGGCGTGCCGGACATCCGCATCATCGTGCTGATGGGTTATCCGGTGATGGCCATGCTGCGCCTGCCGACCCGGCAGTCCAACGGCAAGGCCAACCTCCACCAGGGCGCCATCGGCGTCGGCGTGGACCTGGCCACCGGCGTCACTCTGCGCGGCACCTGGCTGAACAACAAGATCGCCAAGCACCCGGACACCACCAACGCGGTGGACGGCGTGCAGCTGCCCAACTGGGATGGCTTCATGAAGCTGGCTGCCGGTTGCTACGAGCTGTGCGGCCTGGGCTACATCGGTGTTGACATGGTGCTGGACCAGGACAAGGGCCCGTTGATCCTCGAGCTCAACGCCCGCCCCGGCCTGAACATCCAGATCGCCAACGACTGCGGCCTGACCCACCGCGCCCACGCCGTCGAGGCCCGCCTCGAAGAGCTCAAGGCCAAGGGCATCCAGGAAACCCCGGAAGAACGCGTGCGGGTATCCCAGGAGCTCTTCGGCCACGTGCGGCCGGCGGAAATCTGATCCACCGCTCCAAGTAAAAAGCCCGGCCAAGTGCCGGGCTTTTTCATTTCCCCTAGATAGGAAAGGAGTTGCTCACGCTCGGACTGCCCCCTCCTCCCTCTGGGAGAGGGCTGGGGTGAGGGAAGCCGGACACGCTCGACGCCCCAACGAAGAAGGGGCCTTGCCGGCCCCTTGTTCATCCACCCTCCAACCTCAGTCGTTGCTGGGCTTATTGATGGCGTGCAGCACGTACTGCGGCAGGGCGAAGGCGCCGATGTGGATTTCCGGGTTGTAGTAGCGTGTCACGATGCCGCTGCCGGCGTAGCGCTGGCGCAGGGTTTCCAGCGGCAGCTTGCGCATTTCCGGATCGGTGGCACCCCAGGCGAAGGTCATGGCGCCACCGATGTAGGTCGGCACGGCCGCCTGGTAGAAGTGCCAGTCGGCGAACAGGCTGTCCATGCGGCCGGCCGTGGTCTGCACTTCACCGAGTTGCATGAAGGGCGTGCCGTTCTGGGTCACCAGGACGCCGCCGTCGTTCAGGCAGCGCCGGCAGGCCTGGTAGAAGTTCTCGGAGAACAGCACCTCGCCCGGACCGATCGGGTCGGTGGAGTCGGAGATGATCACGTCGAACTTCTCCTCGGTGGTGGCGACGAAGCGCATGCCGTCGTCGATCACCAGGTTCAGGCGCGGATCTTCGTATGCGCCCTTGGAGTGGTTCGGCAGGAATTCCTTGCACATCTCGACGACGGTGCCGTCGATTTCGACCATGGTGATGCGCTCGATATCGCGGTGCTTGCGCACTTCACGCAGCATGCCGCCGTCGCCGCCGCCGATGATCAGCACGCTCTTCACCGCGCCGTGGGCGAGGATCGGTACGTGGGTCAGCATCTCGTGATAGATGAACTCGTCCGCCTCGGTGGTCTGGATCACGCCATCCAGCGCCATCACACGGCCCATGCGCGCGTTCTCGAAGATCACCAGGTGCTGGTGCTCGGTGCGCACTTCGTGCAGCAGCTTGTCCATGCGGAAGCGCTGGCCGTATCCGTCGTAGAGAGTTTCCTGGTAATCGCTCATGGGTTGTCTCCCCTGCTGGCTGTATTCGCGGACGGTGCACCGCCCCATGAAAAGGCGCGCATTCTACGATGGCTTCGATGGCAGGTCGAACCGCAGCGGGCGAATTTGAAAGTCAGTTTTGCAGAGACGACACGGCGCCAGGAGGATATCGTCGCACCATGACCACAAACGCTCCCTCGACTGATTCCCGCGAGCCCATCGAGCCCATGCGCCTTGATTACTTCGAGCCCTGGAGCTGGAAGCAGTTCCAGCAACATTTCGCCCTGCGCCGCCTGCCCGGTGTCGAGCACCTGACCGACGACAGCTACTGCCGCAGCTTCCGCCTCGGCGAGCGCACGGGCTGGTTTCGCCTGCGGCCGTTGCACGGCGCCCTGGAGCTCGAACTGAGCCCGGCAGCCAGTGATCTCGCCCCACGCCTGGCACCGCGCATCCGGCGCATGTTCGACCTGGACAGCGACCCCGCCACCATCGCACGACACCTCGGCCGCGACCCGCTGCTGCAGGGCCTGCTGGCCCGCTATCCGGGCCTGCGCCTGCCGGTGGCCTTCGACCCGTTCGAGCAAGGCGTGCGCACCATCATCGGCCAACAGGTGACCGTAAAGGCTGCGGTAACCATTGCCGGACGCCTGGTAGAGCGGCTGGGCGACCCACTGGAAGACGCCGAGGGCGACGCTCCGCAACGGCTCTTCCCCACGCCCCAGGCCATCGCGGACGATCCGCTGCCCGGTATCGGCATGCCCGGAAAACGTGTCGACACCTTGCGCCGCTTCGCCCAGGCGGTCGCGGACGGAAGCCTGGAACTGAGCCTGGCGGGAGGCGTCGAAGCCCTGACCGAACGTCTCTGCGCCCTGCCCGGCATCGGCCGCTGGACCGCCGAATACATCGCCCTGCGCGCCTTCGGCCAGCCGGACGCCTTCCCCGCCGCCGACCTCGGCCTGCTCAAGTCGCCGCTCTGGGGGGCGGAGGGCATCAGCGCCCGGGACCTGACCAGCCGCGCCGAACAATGGCGGCCATGGCGCGCCTATGCCGCCGTCTATCTCTGGCAGAGCTACGCCGAGGACAACTGACATGTACTTCCGCTTTCACGACAGTCCCACCGGCCCCCTGCTGCTCGCCGGTGACGATGCAGGCCTGCAGATGCTCTACATGGACACCGAGCGACGCGGATACCCGAATGCCGACTGGCAGGCGGCCAGCCGCCAGTTCGACGAAGCCTGCCGGCAACTGGACCGCTACTTCGAAGGTCGCCTGAAGCGCTTCGACCTATCACTCGCGCCCCGCGGCACGCCCTTCCAGCAGCGGGTCTGGCAGGCCCTGCTGGAGATTCCCTACGGGCACACCACCAGCTACAGCGAACTGGCCGAACGCATCGGCAATCCGAAGTCGGTGCGGGCGGTGGGCACGGCCAATGGCGCCAACCCCATTTCCATCATCATTCCCTGCCATCGGGTGATTGGCCGCGACGGTAGCCTGACAGGCTATGCCGGCGGCCTGGCACGCAAAGCGCTGCTGCTGAAACTGGAAGGCGTGAAGCTGCAGCCGGAGCAGGATCAGTTGTTGCTGATCTGACTCAGGGCTGACGGATGCGCGCCAGCACCTTCGGCGGTTCCGCCAGCGGCAGCTCGATGATCAGCCCTTCCCCGTTCCTTGGCTCCACCCCGGTCAGCGCCTTGATGTTCACCTGGTGGCTGACCATCACCACGGGCCGGTCCTTGGGCACCTTGTCGATGGCCTTGCGCAACTCCACGGTCTGCGCCGCCTGGCTATCCGGATCACTGAAGAAGGAGTCCAGCGCCGACAAGGTTTCCACCGCCCCCAGCCCCATCTCCTGGGCGGTGTCCTGGGCGCGGCACCAGTTACTGGTGTAGAGACGCGGCTGCTCCACCTTGCGCCGCACCAGCAGCTTGCCCCAGCGCCGCGCCTCCTGGCGTCCCCTGTCGCTGAGATTGCGCTGGGTGCTGCAATCCCCCAGGCGGAATCCTTCCGGATCACCGGCACCCGGGGCAGTGGTATGGCGCAGCAGGAGGAAGGCCTTGCCCTCGCGCAGGGCCTGCCAGGCCGACTTCTGGTCGGCGGCCAGCGGCAAGGCCAGCAGCGCGATGAGCGTCAGGATGACGAAGCGGGTCATGGCCGGGTCGCCAATGGCGGAACCCGGCCACGGGCAACCCCGAACAGGCTCGGAACAGGACAAGCCGCGACGACACAGAGGCAGGAACCCATTGGGGACGCTCCCGGATGGATGCAGTCACCCCAAGGATAGATCGACCGACGGCGGCCTTCCTCGCGTCCCGTCAGACGATTTCAGACGGTTTCAGACACGCGCCAGATCGATTACCGCGAAGCTGGCCACGGTCTCATGACCTTCCAGCACACCACCCTCGCGCGCCAGGCCGATGGTCTGCATGCCCGCCTCGAGCGCAGCATCCAGCTCCTGGACCACATCGGACAGGAAGAGGATCTGCTCGCCGGGCAGGCCGATGGCCGCGGCGATCTGCCGGTAAGATGCCGCCTCGCGCTTGGGGCCGGTAGTGGTGTCGAAGTAACCGGAGAACAGCGGAGTCAGGTCACCCGCTTCGGAGCAGCCGAAAATCAGCTTCTGTGCCTGGATCGAACCGGAGGAATAGACATAGAGGTCGTAGCCCTCCTGTTTCCAACGGCGCAGCGCCTCCACCGCATCCGGATAGACATGGCCCTTGAGCTGACCGGCGCGGTAGCCCTGCTCCCAGACCATCCCCTGGAGTGCTTTCAGCGGCGTAGCCTTGCGGTCTTCGGCGATCCAGCCCAGGAGAATCTCCACCACCCGCTCAGGGCTGGCCCCGGCTTCGCCGCTTTCCGCGCGCACCGCGTCGATCTGCTGCGCTACCGCCGACTCATCGGCGTGGGTCAGGACGAACTCGGGCAGGTGACGCGCAGCGAAGGGGAAGAGCACGTCGAAGACGAAGCTCACCGCGCTGGTGGTGCCTTCGATGTCGGTGAGGATGGCCTTGATGGGCATGGGGAAACTCCAGGTGAATCGGATGTTGCCGCCGCAGAAGCCAGCTTGCCGGCGAAATCACGAGGCTTCGCGAGCCAGCTGGCTCCTACGGGGGCCGGGATCAGTCTTCCAGCTGCGGGAAGCGCTTGGCGATCTCGTCGCCGGTGAAGTTGGCGACCCAGCCTTCCGGGTTGTTGAACAGGCGAATGGCCACGAAATGCGGGTGCTCGCCCATGTCGAACCAGTGGCGGGTGCCGGCCGGCACGGAGATCAGGTCGTTCTTCTCGCAGAGCACCGCATAGACGTAGTCGTCGATATGCAGGGTGAACAGGCCACGACCGGCGACGAAGAAACGCACTTCATCCTCGCCATGGCGGTGCTCGTCGAGGAACTTGGCGCGCAGTTCGGCCTTCTGCGGATGGTCGCTGTTCAGACTGACCACGTCGACGGTCACATAGCCTTGCTCGCGCATCAGCCGGTCGATCTGTGGGCGGTAGGCGGTGATTACCTCATCCTGGCTGGCCCCAGGGGCGATGGGGGCCGAAGCCTCCCAGCGCTCGAAGCGCACACCAACGGACGCCAGGGTGGAGGCAATGTCGTCCAGGTGGGTCAGGACCTTGTTCGGCAGGTCCGGGCTGGATTCATGGTAGACGGTCAGGCTGCTCATCGGGGTACTCCTTGCGGGCCTCCTCCCGGCTCTTTGGGCGGGTCGGACGGCGCCGTTGTCAGTCAGGCACCTTCGTGGGAAGGAAGCATCAGCGTCGGGTGATCGAGAGGGTCTTCAGCTCGCACTCGAAGAGGAATTCGAAGGCCTCGACCTGGCGCAGTACGTCGCTCATGCGCAGTCCCCAAGTATAGAGGCCGTGACCACGGATCAGGTATCCGACGCAGTCCGGATGCTCGTCCAGCCAGGGTTGCACCTTGGTGGCCAGACGGGCGATGTCCTGGTCGTTGTCGAAGATCGGCACCAGCACCTGCGACTCATGGGTAGTGATGCCGCTGAAGGCCTTCTGCAGTTCGTAGTCGGCGAACACCAGGGAATCGGCCAGGGTCAGCCGTGACAGCACTGTGGCGTTCACCGAGTGCGTATGCAGCACCGCGCCGATTTCCGGCTTCCAGCGGTAGAGCTGGGTGTGCAGCAGGGTTTCCGCCGAAGGCTTCTTGCCCGGCTCCAGGCTGTTGCCGTCCATGTCGGTAGCCAGCACGTCGTCCGGGCCGAGCTGGCCCTTGTGCTTGCCGGATACGGTCAGCAGCGCCTCATTGGCGGAGAGACGCGTCGAATAGTTGCTGCTGGTGGCCGGCGACCAGCCGCGGCCGTACAGGAAGCGGCCTGCGTCGATGATTTCCTGGGCGAGTTGTTGGCGATTCATGCCCGCTCCTCCTGCAATCGGGTGGCAATGATAACGGCTGCGGCCAATGCCGCGAGACTGGCGATGGCGTAGGTCCAGAGCGGCCCAAGGCTGCTCCAGCTGTAGCCCGAGTAAAGGGCGCCGAGGGCGCCGCCGGTGCCGGCCAGGGCCGCGTAGAGCGCCTGGCCCTGACCTTGCTGACGCGCCCCGAACCGACGTTGCACGAAATGGATGGCGGCTGCGTGAAAGCTGCCGAATGTGGCGGCGTGCAGCACTTGGGCGAACAGCAGGACCGGCAACTGATCGGCGAAATTTCCCAGCAGCAGCCAGCGCAGCGCCGCGATCAGGAAGCTTGCCAGCAGCACCACTCGCACCGAATAACGCGCGAGGATGCGCGCCATCACGATGAACAGCAGCACTTCAGCCACCACGCCCAGGGCCCAGAGCTGGCCGATCAGGCTGCGCGAATAGCCGAGCGATTCCAGGTAGATGGTCTGGAAGCTGTAGTAGGGCCCATGGGACAGCTGCATCAGCCCGACACATATATAGAAGGCCCGCACGCCCGGCTGGCGCAACTGGGCCAGGAAACCACCCTGCCCCGCCGCATCCGGCCGGACCTGGGGCGTCGCATTGGGCACCCAGAAGCTGCTGAGGACGATACCGCTCATGATGAACACCAGCGTCCAGGGATAGAGGTCCAGGCTGAACAGCTCGAACAGCTTGCCCAGGCCGATCACCGTGAGGATGAAGCCAATGGAGCCCCACAGCCGTACCTGGCTATAGCGCGCCGCCTGCTCCCGCAGGTGCGCCAGGGTAATCACCTCGAACTGCGGCAGCACCGCATGCCAGAAGAAGGCGTGCAACGCCATGATCAGCGCCAGCCAGGCATAGCTGTGACTGACGAAGATCAACGAGAAAGTCAGCAAGGTGCAGAAGGCGCCGAAGCGCACGATGTCCAGCCACCGGCCACTGCGGTCGCCCAGCCAGCCCCAGAGATTGGGGGCCACGCAACGCATCAGCATGGGGATGGCCAGCAATTCACCGATGCGCGCACTGGAGAAGCCCAGGTGTGCGAAGTACAGGCCCAGGAAGGGCGCCGTGGCGCCCAGCAGGGAAAAGTAGAAGAGATAGAAACTGGACAGCCGCCAATAGGGCAGCGCGCTCGCGCCGCCCGTCACAGCTGGCCGAGCACCGGGGTTTCCACCCGCACGTCGGCATTCTGCGCGCGGTGGCGCAGCAGGTGGTCCATCAGCACGATGGCCATCATGGCTTCGGCAATCGGCGTGGCGCGGATGCCTACGCAAGGGTCATGGCGGCCCTTGGTAATCACCTCCACCGGGTTGCCGTGAACGTCGATGGAACGGCCGGGGGTGGTGATGCTGGAAGTGGGCTTGAGCGCCAGGTTGGCGACGATCGGCTGGCCCGAGGAGATGCCACCGAGGATGCCGCCGGCGTTGTTGCTGAGGAAGCCTTCCGGCGTCAGCTCGTCACGGTGCTGGGTACCGCGCTGGGCGACGCTGTCGAAGCCGGCGCCGATTTCCACGCCCTTCACCGCGTTGATGCTCATCAGCGCATGGGCCAGTTCGGCGTCCAGGCGGTCGAAGATCGGCTCACCCAGGCCCGGCGGCACGCCTTCGGCGACCACTGTGATCTTGGCGCCCACCGAATCCTGGTCGCGACGCAGCTGGTCCATATAGGCCTCCAACTCGGGCACCTTGTCCGGGTCGGGGCTGAAGAAAGCGTTCTGCTCCACCGAATCCCAGGTCTTGAAGGGAATCTCGATGGGACCGAGCTGGCTCATATAGCCGCGCACAGTGATGCCCTGGGTGGCCAGGAATTTCTTGGCGATGGCACCGGCTGCCACGCGCATGGCGGTTTCCCGCGCCGAAGAACGGCCGCCGCCACGGTAGTCGCGGATGCCGTACTTGTGGTGGTAGGTGTAGTCGGCGTGGGCAGGGCGGAACAGGTCCTTGATCGCCGAGTAGTCCTTGGACTTCTGGTCGGTGTTGCGGATCAACAGGCCGATGGCGCAACCGGTGGTCTTGCCTTCGAAGACGCCGGAGAGGATTTCCACCTCGTCGGCTTCCTGGCGCTGGGTGGTGTGGCGACTGGTGCCCGGCTTGCGGCGGTCGAGGTCACGCTGCAGGTCCTCAAGGGACAGTTCCAGCCCCGGCGGGCAGCCGTCGACTATGGCGACCAGCGCCGGACCATGGCTTTCGCCAGCGGTGGTGACGGTGAACAGCTTGCCGTAGGTGTTGCCGGACATGCACAGTGCTCCGCAGAAATTGGCCTCGATTCGAAGGTCGAGCAGTATACCCGCGGCGCCTGGCCAGTTCACCCCTCGAACCTTGTGCCAGCACCCGCGTCCAACCCGCCACTCCAGACACCGACCCCGTCCCGATGCTGCGACTATTTCTCCTCCTACTCCCTCTCCTCGCCGGCCTGGCCCAGGCTGCCCCCCAGAGCGTGCTGCAACGCCCGGTTGAACTGGACACCGGCAATGGCATCCTGCGCGGCACCCTGCTGCGGCCGAAGACCGACCAGCCCGTGCCGGTGGCTCTGATCATCGCCGGCTCCGGCCCCACCGACCGCGACGGCAACAACGCCATTGGCGGACGCAACGACAGTCTGAAAAAGCTCGCCCAGTTGCTGGCGCGCAATGGCATCGCCAGCGTGCGCTACGACAAGCGCGGCATCGCCGCCAGTCGCGATGCGGCAACCGACGAGCGCCAGCTGAGCATCGAGCTCTACACCCGCGACGCGGCGGCCTGGGGGCAGTCCCTCAAGCAGGACCCGCGCTTCTCGCAGCTCATCCTCATCGGCCACAGCGAAGGCGCGCTGATCGCCAGCCTGGCGGCGAACGCGGCCGGCGCCGATGCGCTGATCAGCATTTCCGGCAGCGCCCGCCCCATCGACCAACTCTTGCGTGACCAGTTGCAGAACCGCCTGCCGCCGCCCCTGCTGACCCAGAGCGAAGCACTGCTGGCCAGCTTGCGCGCGGGCCAGGAGGTGGCCGAAGTGCCACAGGCACTGGAGGCGCTGTTCCGCCCCAGCGTGCAGCCCTACCTGATCTCCCTGTTCCGCCAGGACCCGGCCCAGGCATTCGGCCGGCTGCGGATTCCGGCGCTGATCCTGCAGGGCAGCAGCGATATCCAGGTCAGCGTGAGCGATGCCGAGCAACTCAAGGCCGCCCGCCCCGACGCCGAACTGGTGATCATCGAAGGCATGAACCACATGTTGCGCATCGTGCCAATGGACATGGAGCAGCAGCTGGCCTCCTATCGCAATCCGCAATTGCCCCTGGCGCAGGAACTGGGCACGCACATCCTGGCGTTCATCAAGGGGCTGCCCGACTCCAGAAATGCGGGAATCGGCCGATAAGACGAAAGGTTCTGTAGGAAATCTGGCCCAACGTGGGAAATTGCGTACAGAATCTGGACCTTCGTACCAGATATGTCGTCACAGGCTCCTACAAGGTACTTCCCAATGACCCAAAGCCCAGCCGAACAGCAGAGCGCCGAAGAGGCCGTGCCCCAGCCCCATCCCTGGGCCGGGCTGGTTGCCGAGCACTTCGACCTCCTGCGCCTTGCGCCCCTGCCCATTGACCGCCACACCGGGGCACGGCCGCTGCGTTTCGTCGAACTGGGTCGCGTGGAACGCCACAGCAGCGAGCAGAGCATGCTGCGCCTGAGCATCGGCTTGCCCGGACAGAAGGTGCGCAAGGAACAGAACCTGCTGGAAGTCTGGGCCGACCACCGCAGCAAGGAAGTCCGCTTCGGCCCGGACAACGGCCTGAACCTGGAACCACAGAACCGCGGCCTGGGTCGATTCCTGCTGGCCCAGGGCATTGCCTGGGCCAGGCAACGCTGGTCGCACTATCGGGTAGAAGGTGGCGCCCTGCCCGCCAAGGACGCCCTGGACAACGAAACTCGCCTGCGCCGCGACCACGTGCTCAAGGCACAGGGTTTCGAAGTGACCTACCTGGACAACGTTCAGCTGAAAGCCACCTACGGCGCTGGTCGGGTCAGCGAACTGCACAGTGACTGGCACCGCGAGAAGGTGCAGATCCTGGGGTTGCAGGAAGTCGCCGCCATGCTCGAACAGGCCGACCAGAACCTGCAGAGGCAGGACGTGGAGATTCGCAAACTGGAAGAGCGTATCGCCATCTACAAGCGCGAAGACGGCGGCCTGCGCTTCACCATCGCCTGCCTGGTCGCCTTCGCGGTGTTCCAGGCCGGCCTGCTGATCTGGATTACGACCCGCTGACCCGACGGGTCAGGGATTCAGCCGCGAGCGGAACAGCGCCTGGTGCTCGCGGCATTGGTTGGCGCTGAGCATGAACACACCATGGCCACCGTGCTCGAAGTCCAGCCAGAGGAAATCCACCTCCGGGTAGAGCGCCTCCACGTGAACCTGGCTGTTCCCCACTTCCACGATCAACAGGCCCTTCTCAGTGAGATGGTCTGCCGCTTCGGCCAGCATCCGCCGCACAAGGTCGAGGCCGTCATTACCGCAGGCCAGGCCCAGTTCGGGTTCGTGGTGGTATTCCACCGGCATGTCGGCGAAGTCTTCCGCATCCACGTAGGGCGGGTTGGACACGATGAGGTCGAAGCGCTGCCCCGGCAGGCCGTCGAAGCCGTCGCCCTGCACCGTGTAGACGCGGTCTTCCAGGCCGTGGCGCTCGATGTTCAGGTTGGCCACTTCCAGGGCGTCGAAGGAGAGGTCGCCAAGTACCACTTCGGCTTCGGGGAAGACGTGGGCGCAGGCGATACCGATGCAGCCCGAGCCGGTGCAGAGGTCGAGCACCCGCGCCGGGTCCTGGGGCAGCCAGGGGGAGAACTGCTGCTGGATCAGTTCGGCGATAGGCGAGCGCGGCACCAGTACCCGCTCATCCACCACGAAGGGCATGCCGCAGAACCAGGCCTCGCCCAGCAGGTAGGCCACCGGCACGCGTTCTTCGATGCGGCGGCGCAGCAGTTCACGCAGGTGCGTGCACTCGTCCTCTTCCAGGCGGCAATCCAGGTAGCTGTCGGCAATCTCATAGGGCAGGTGCAGCGCGCCCAGCACCAACTGACGGGCCTCATCCCAGGCGTTATCGGTGCCGTGACCGAAGAACAGGTTCTCGGCATGGAAACGGCTGACAGCCCAGCGGATGTGGTCACGCAGGGTGCGCAGGCGGGATTCGGACACGGTAGCTACCTCAGAAAACGGGCCGCAGATTCTACCACTCCTGTCGCGCAGGGGCAGCCCGCAGTGGCCGACGAACGGCCTTCCCAAACCGCCTCTGCAAGCCGCACGGCGATTGAAGACCGGCACCAGGCGAGACAACTGGACCTTGGTCCATGGTTCACTTATTCCGTCGCAGGGCGGACAATAGTGGCCATGTCGTACCTGGAGATTCGCATGTCCGCTCCCAAATCCATGTTCCAGCTCAGTGGCCGCGGCTATCCGCCGGCCAATCTGAACAATGCCACCCTGGTGATCGTCGACGCCCAGGAAGAGTACCGCAGCGGCGTTCTCGCCCTGCCCGGGCTGGATGCCGCCCTTGGTGAAATCGCCAGCCTCCTCGCTGCCGCCCGCGCCATGGGCAGCGCGATCGTCCACGTGAAACACCTCGGCGTCCCCGGCGGCATCTTCGACCCCCGCGGCGAACGCGGCGAGCACCTGCCCGAAGCCGCGCCCCTGCCGGGCGAGATCGTGGTGGAAAAGCGCCTGCCCAACGCCTTCGCCGGCACAGACCTGCATGACCGCCTGCAAGCGATCGGCCACCTGGACCTGATCGTCTGCGGCTTCATGACCCATTCCAGCATCAGCACCACGGTCCGCGCTGCCAAGGACTATGGTTATCGCTGCACGCTGGTGAGCGCTGCCTGCGCGACCCGCGACCTGCCGACCGTCGATGGCGGCGTCATCAGCGCTGAAGAAATGCACCGAGTCGAGGTGATCGCCCTGGCCGATAACTTCGCCAGCGTGGTGCCGCAGGCCAAGGCGCTCATCTAAGGACGCGCCGTACATCCCGCGACATCCGCGACGGGGTTGGCCGGAACCACCGCCAGAAGGCGCCGGTCATACCCCGATCAAGCAAGAGGACGTCCGGATGAAGTTATCCGATGGTTTCGATGCCCGCCGCCTGCGCCCCCGAGGCTCGGGCAGCTGGCGCTGGCGTTTCGCGGCCGCACTGGCCGCACTGTTCGCCGGCTTCGGCGTGCTGCTGGCAATGGCCGGCGCCGCCACCCTCCTGGGTCGCCCACCGGCCCTCGGCCCCCTCAACGACAGCACCGGCGCGGCCATCGTGCTGTTGCTCTTCGGCCTGCTCTTTCTCTGGGTCGGCGTACTCGGCTGGCGCCTCTGCCGACGACGCTCCAGGCGCCGCAACGGCCTCAGCATGTCCCCGCATCTGATGAAAAAACGCGACTGAGCCTGGCGCCGGGCATTTGGGTACACTAGCCGCCCTTCGCGGAGGCCTGTATGCAAGACGACGCCCACAACGACGACGATTTTTCCCTGTTCACCGAGCAGATGCGCGGTGTGAAGCGTATCCACGACGATCGCGCGGACACCGGCAAGCCCAGAATCGACAACCGCCAACTCGCCAACCGTCGGCAGAACGCCACGGTCACGCAAACGAATATCAAGGTGGATGGCCTGTCCGACCAGTTCGTCATCGACGTGGGTGCGGAGGACGAGCTGTACTGGGCCCGCGACGGCGTGCAGGAAGGCCAGATGCGCAAGCTCAAGCAGGGACAGATCGGCTTCGAGGGCAGCCTCGACCTGCACGGCATGACGGTGGAAAAGGCTCGCGAAACCCTTTGGGACTTCATTGCCGAAGCCACCCGTTTCGAAGTGCGCTGCGTGCGCGTCACCCACGGTAAGGCGGCGCGTCTGGACGGCAAACGTCCGCTGATCAAGAGCCACGTCAACACCTGGCTGCGCCAGCACCCGCAGGTACTGGGCTTCACCTCCTGCATGCCGAAGCACGGCGGCACCGGCGCCGTCTATGTGATGCTGCGGCGGACCATGCTCGAAGGTCGCGACGAGTAACCACGGATCTGCTGGGCGTCGGCGATGCTGCTTCAAAAGCAGCATCGCC
>NZ_JACXBU010000008.1 GCF_014700075.1 Pseudomonas sp. JM0905a
TAAGGAAGCCGTCCGTCTCCAGACCAGCGGCATCGGTCGTGGCCGAGGTCAGGGTGTAGCTGAAGCTGTAGGTGCCATTGCTGTAACCAGTGATTTGCACCGTGCCATGGGCGGTGGTGAAGCTCTGTCCCACCAGGCTGGCGAAGCCGCTGGTGGTGAGGTCAACGCTGAGGCTGCCGACACTGAGGGTTTTCAGGTTAGCCAGGCCATCGGAGTCCGCGACGGTGAAGCTGCCGGTGGTCACGTTGCTGCCGTCGCCGGCGCTGCTGCCATCGACCAGCCCCTTCTCGAATACCTGGGCCAGACCGCCGCCGGCACCCGGGGTGCTGACTTCGACGGTGGGAATGTCGTTGCTGCCGACGATTGTGATGACCAGGTTTGCGGAGCTCTGGTCACCGTTGCTGTCCTGGATGTTGTAGCCGAAGCCGAGGTTGACCGTCTCCCCTTCCTCCAGCCCTTCCACCGCCGGCGTGCCATTGGCCAGTTGGAAGCTGTAGCTGCCGTCCGGGTTCAAGGTGACCACGCCATAGGGAGTGTTTACCAACAGGCTGCCATTGGCGCCGCTGGTGGCGCCAGGCGCCTGCCAGGAAACGAAGGCGGTTGGCAGGTCCGGGCCGCCGTCGTCGTTATCCAGGACGTTGCCCTGCACGCTTTCGTCGCCCTCATTGATGCTCTGGGCATCGTCGCGGGCGACCGGCACACCATTCACCGGCACGACTTCCGGCTCCGGAATGTCGGGTATGCCGACTTCCGGCTGCGGGAACTCCACGCCAAAGGAGATCGGGCCGGTGGGGAAACCGATACTGGGATCGACACGGCCAGCGGTCTCGCCCAGCAGCACGAAGGAGTGGCCACCACCTGCATTGCCGCCACCTGCACCGCCGCCAGGACCAGCTGCGGTGGCTTCGGCGACCTTGGTCGGGTCCACGCCGGCCTCAATGGCGGCCTGCAGTTTCTCGACGTCGGTCAGGTCCTGCTGGCTGGGTGCGGTCGGCGCCTCGTCGGTGCCGGACTGGCTGGCGTCAGGGGCGCCGGCCAGCAGTGAATTGTTCAGCGGCATGCTGCTATCGCGTCCCAGCACCAGCTCCTGACCGTTGGAGAGGGTGACCGCCACCGCGCCCTGGGCGCCGGTAACCAGCTGTTCACCTGCGAACACCCGGTCGCCTTCGGTGAGCGGGCGCCGCGAACCATTCGCAGCCACCGCAAACACTTCACCCACAACCTGCCGTATGACCCCGATTGATCCAGCCATGATTCCTTCCTCCCGCACCGCGTGCTGCCAGCCGGGCAGCGCCGATCCCAGACAAAGAGGGTCACGGCACGTCCGAACCGAACTACGGGTACGTGAAGAAGCATTCAGGGGGCGAAGAACGGCGCCAGAAAATACCGCAGTCAATAAAACGTCACACTCTCCGGCGCCGAACCACTACTCCGATTTCACCCCGCCCCTGTGTTTCTTGATCTGTGCCTGACCATGATGCGCGCTCGCGCAGGGAACCCGAGAGCCCCAAGACATGCGAACTGCTGGCAAAAAGATGTCTTGGATTTCCGACGAGTGCATAAGAATTTTTCCTGCTAATTCTTGTGAGGAATTCTTCTTAGCCATTTCGAAAGTTGTTCTTAGCTCTGATGTTACAAGCCTGAGACGGTTTGACATGGATTTTCGCCAATTTTTCGGCGCCAGGAAGCCAAGAACCGAAATGGAGAACGACAGAAATGCGCACACTCACGCCCCTGTGGTCCGGCATGTTCCTCACCATGGCCGCCACGCAAATCCAGGCCATGACGCTCACGGAAGCCATCCAGAGCACCCTGGACAAACATCCCGAACTCCTCTCCAGCGCCCAGAATCGACTCGTCGCCGACGAAGAGGTGAAAGTCGCCAAAGGTGGGTACCTACCGACCGTCGACCTGATAACCGGTGTAGGTCGGGAGCAGACCGACAGCCCCTCCACTCGCGAGCTCGGCGACCACAACAAGGAAACCCTGAATTTCCGTGATGCCGAACTGCGCCTGCGGCAGATGCTGTTCGATGGATTCAATACCCCCAACGAAGTGGCGCGTACCAAGTCCGTGGTCAATTCCCGTGCGTACTTCACCCTGGGCACCGCCGAGAGTCTGGCGCTGCGCACCGTGGAGGTGTACCTGGATGTGCTCAAGCGTCGCGAGATGGTCGTGCTGGCCAGGAACAACCTGATGGCCCACGAACGCATCCACGACCAGATCGGCCTGCGCAGCCAACGCGGCGTGGGCAGCACCGCCGACTTCGACCAGGCCGAAGCGCGCCTCGCCCTGGCCAAGAACAATCTCTATACCGAGGAAGTGAACCTGGCCGATGCCGAGGCCAGCTTTTACAGCGCCGTGGGCATGCCGGCGGATGAACTGGTGACTCCGGGCACCATCAAGGGCGAGATGCCCGCCGACCTGCTCGCCGCGCGCCAGGGCGTGATGGACACCAACCCCCTGCTGAAATCGGCCCAGGCTGACGTGCAGGCCGCCGAGAGCCAGTACGAATCCGCCAAGGCCCCCTTCTACCCGCGCCTGGATGCCGAACTGGCCACCACCGCCGACGACAACGTGCAGGGCGACGAAGGCCACAACAACACCTGGCGGGCCGGCGTGGTGATGAATTACAACCTTTTCAACGGCATGCGCGACAAGGCCCGCCTGCAGGCCGCCGCCCACCAGATCAACCAGTCCATGGACATTCGCAACAATGCCCTACGGGTGCTCAACGAGAACCTCTCGCTGGCCTGGAACGCCATGGAAAACGCCCGCAAGCAAACCCCCGAGGCGCGTGACTACGCCGACTACACCGCCCGTGTCCGCGAGGCCTACCAACAGCAGTTCGGCCTCGGCCAGCGCACTCTGCTGGACCTGCTGGACAGCGAGAACGAACTCTTCACCGCCAACCGCCGCTATGTGGAAGTGCGCTACACCGAAGAGTTCTCCATGTACCGGGTGATCTCGGCCATGGGCGACCTGCTGCGTCGCCAGAAGGTCGTGGTCCCGGCAGAAGCCGTCGCCCTCAGTGAAGTGAAGAGCGAAGCCCGGCTGCCGGATATGCAGTAATCCAGACGGGAGTCCACCACCATGACCACCATGGAACGGACTGCTGGTCCCAGGGATCCACGACAGGGCCATGACGACCCGCTGCTCGACGGCCTGCTGATCCTCTGTCGCCTGCACGGCCGCCCGGCGAGCCGCGCCAGCCTGAGTAGCGGCCTGCCGATGCCAGGCCAACGCCTGTCCCCCGAGCTGCTGACTCGCGCGGCGGCTCGCGCCGGCCTGCAGGGTCGCCTGCTGCGCCGCGAACTTGCTGCCATCTCGCCGCTCAACCTGCCGCTGCTGCTACTCCTCAAGGGTGGCCGCAGTGCGGTGCTGACGCGCTTCGATGGCAAGGGCCGGGCGCTGATCCTGCCCTGCGAGGCTGACGGTGGCGAGCAGTGGGTGCCCACTGAAATCCTCGCCCTGGAATACAGCGGCAGTGCGCTGTTCGCGCGCCCGCGCCACGAGCTGGAGGAAGCCCACGCGCCGCTGGTACCCAGGGTCACCTCCTGGTTCCGCGACACCCTGCGGCTGTCCCGCTGGCTCTATGCCGACGCCATGCTGGCGAGCCTGCTGATCAACCTGCTGGGCATGATGGTGCCGCTGTTCGTGATGCAGACCTACGACCGCGTAGTGCCCAACCAGGCCACCGCGACGCTCTGGGTCCTGGCCATCGGCCTGCTGCTCGGCACCGGCTTCGATCTCCTGCTGCGGGTGCTGCGCGCCAACCTGCTGGACAGCGCTGGCAAGAAGACCGACGTGGTGCTTTCGGCCACGCTCTTCGAACGCATCATCGGCATGTCGATCAAGGCACGGCCGGCCACCATTGGCGGCTTCGCCCAGAGCATCCACGACTTCCAGGGACTGCGCGAATTCCTCACCGCGGTAACCCTCACCAGCCTGATCGACCTGCCCTTTTCGGTGCTGATGCTGCTGGTGATCGGCCTGCTCGGCGGACCGCTGGTGGCGATCCCGATCCTCGCGTTCCCGATCACGGCGATCTTCGCCTGGATCATCCAGGCGCGCCTGCGCGATACCGTGCAACGCAGCCTGGCCCTGGGCGCGGAACGCCAGGCGCTGCTGATCGAAACCCTCTCGGGCCTGGAAACCCTCAAGGCCTGCGGCGCCGAAAGCGAGCGCCAGCATCGCTGGGAACACACCCATGGCGCACTCACCCGCCTGGACAGCCATGCCCGCTTCCTCTCCGCGCTGGCCACCAACGGCACGCTGTTCATGCAGCAGTTCGCCGGGCTGGCGATGATCGTCACCGGCGTCTACAGCATCATCGCCGGCAATCTCAGCGTCGGCGCGCTGGTGGCCTGCTACATGCTCAATAGCCGCGTGCTTTCGCCCCTTGGGCAGATCGCCGGGCTCATCACTCGCTACCAGCAGGCGCGGCTGACCATGAAATCCACCGACGCCCTGATGTCCTTGCCCCAGGAGCGCGAAGTCAGCCAGCAGCCGCTGGAACATCAGGCGTTCAAGGGCAACCTGGAAGTGCGCCAGGTGGAGTTCAGCTATCCGGGCCAGGGCAGTCCGGCGCTGAACAAGGTCAGCCTGCGCGTAGCGGCCGGCGAGCGGATCGGCATCATCGGCCGCAGCGGCTCGGGTAAGAGCACCCTGGCGCGGCTGATCCTCGGTTTCTACACGCCGGAGGAAGGCCAGCTGCTGCTGGACAACATCGACCTGCGGCAGACCGACATCGGTGACCTGCGCCAGCAGATCGGCTACGTCAGCCACGACCTGCCGCTTCTGGCCGGCAGCCTGCGCGACAACCTCACCCTTGGCGCACGTTACGTCAGCGACGAACGCATGCTCGAAGTGGCCGAGCTGACCGGCGTCGCCGACCTCGCCCGGCAACATCCGCAAGGCTACGACCGCCCCGTGGGCGAGCGCGGCCAACTGCTCTCCAGCGGCCAGCGCCAAGCCGTGCTGCTGGCCCGCGCGCTGCTGCTCGACCCGCCGCTGCTGGTGCTCGACGAACCCACCAGTGCCATGGACAACTCCAGCGAAGAACAACTGCGCCAACGCCTGGCGACCTGGTCGGTGGGCAAGACGCTGATCCTCATCACCCATCGCAGCTCAATGCTGGCATTGGTGGATCGCCTTGTGGTGCTGGACAACGGCCAGGTCGTCGCCGACGGACCCAAGGACACCGTCATCGACGCCCTGCGCAAAGGCCGCATCGGTCAGGGCATCGCCTGAGGAGGCACAGCATGGCCAGCGCAGAAACGCCCCATTCCTACTTCGGCCGCCACAATGGCGCCGATGCCGAGTTCATGCCGGAGGTGGCCGGCGCCATGGCGGAAGACTCGCCACGGGCAACCCGCATCACCGTCTGGGTGGCCTGTACCCTGCTGCTGGTGGCACTGGCCTGGGCGCACTTCGCCGTACTGGACGAAGTCACCACCGGCGAAGGCAAGGCGATCCCTTCCAGCAAGGTGCAGATCATCCAGAACCTGGAAGGCGGCATCGTCTCGGAAATCCTCGTGCGCGAGGGCCAGGTGGTGGACAAGGGCACCGTCCTGCTGCGCCTGGACGACACCCGCTTCCGCTCGAACAAAGGCGAGACCGAAGCCGACCGCCTGGCGCTGATGGCCAAGGTGGAACGCCTGTCCGCCGAGGCCGAGGGCCGCGAAATGGCCCTGCCCGAAGAGATCACCCGCAACGCACCACAGCTGGCCGAAGACGAGAAAGCCCTCTACCGCGCGCGCAACGAGCGCCTGGAAAGCGAGCAGCGCATCCTCAGCGAACAGCTGCGGCAGAAGACGCAAGAGCTGGCCGAGTTCCGCTCCAAGAGCCAGCAGTACCGCTCCAGCCTGGGCCTGATCCAGCAGGAGCTGAACATGTCCCAGCCGCTGGTGAAGGCCGGTGCCATCGCCCAGGTGGAAATCCTCCGCCTGCAGCGCAGCGCCGTGGAAACTCGCGGCGAACTGGAAGCCACCAACCTGGCCATTCCCCGCGCCGAGGCGGCGGTGTCGGAGATCGAGCGGAAGATGGAGGAAAGCCGGCTGTCGTTCCGCTCCGACGCCTTCAAGGAACTCAACGAGGCGCGCACCGAGCTGTCGAAGATCACCTCCACCAGCAAGGCCATCGACGACCGCGTCAGCCGTACCACGGTGGTCTCGCCGGTGCACGGTGTGATCAAGCAGCTCAAGGTCAACACCATCGGCGGCGTGGTCCAGCCCGGCAGCGACCTGGTGGAAGTGGTGCCGCTGGAAGACAGCCTGCTGATCGAGGCACGCATCCGCCCGCAGGACGTGGCGTTCCTGCATCCAGGGCAGAAGGCGATGGTCAAGTTCACCGCCTACGACTACACCATCTACGGCGGCCTCAAGGCAGACCTGGAACTGATCAGCGCCGACACCATCCAGGATGAGGAAGGCAAGAGCTTCTACCTGATCCAGGTACGCACCGAGAAAAGCCACCTGGGCAAGGACGACCACCCGCTGCTGATCATCCCGGGCATGGTCGCCACCGTGGACATCATCACCGGCCAGAAGAGCGTGCTGGATTACCTGCTGAAACCCGTGCTGAAGGCGCGCCAGGAAGCGATGCGGGAGCGGTAGTTTCCGGCGCCCGTAGGTTGGTGCGGGCGGCGTTCCGTCAGAGCGAAGCGAAGCCCAACACGCGAAGTCCGACTCTGGATCGTTGGGCCTCGCGTAGCTCGGACCAACCTACTTGTCGTGGTTCTTTCTGACGTTCCGTGGGTTGGCCTAGCCCGTAGGGTGGAAATCGCTTTTTATTTCCACCACTCGGTGCACAGCCGGACGCAGATGGTGGATGAGAAGAGCGTCATCCACCCTACGAATTGGCTTTGGCCCCATCCTGTGGGGGCGAATTCATTCGCCAAGCGGAGCGCAGCTCCGCCCTCCCGACGCCTCGTGCCCCCGTTTTCCCTCACCCCAGCCCTCTCCCGGAGGGAGAGGGGGTATCGGTGCCGGCGTTCAGGACCTACGCACCGTCCCCGTGATTCTTCCTGAAGGTTTCCTCCCCCATCGCCTCGATCTGCCCCTGGATCAGGGCCTCGAATGGCCGCAGCAGTGCGTCGAATCGATTCGGGGCTTCAAGGGTGTCGAGGGCGGCAACGATGGCTTCGATGGTGGACAGCGCGCCGGCCATGGGCGCCTTGCGCAGGCGATAGCGGGAGGTCAGGCCGTCGGGCAGGGTCACCCTGGGCAGGGCTTCCAGTTCGGGATTGAGATAGAGCAACTTGCGCGCCTTGCGCCAGGTGCCATCAGGCACCACCAGCAGGAGCGGGCGTGGATCATCGCCGGCTACTTCCGCCACGGGGCGGGCTTCCTCGCCGGGGAACAGCAGGCAGGCGCGGTAGCGGTCGTCAGCCAGCGTCACGGCCAGATCATCGAACCGCTCGCCCACGCGCAGCTCGGCATTTTCCAGCCCCAGGGCCGCCAGGCGCGCGGTGTTCAGTGCATGGTTCACCTCGCTCGGATGCTGCAACAGCAGCACACGGGTGCGGCTCGCCAGGTGTGGAATCAGCGGGCACAGGCAATGGGTTTCGGGGCGCTGGCAGCGCGGGCAACTCGGGCGGGGCATGGTGTTCTCCTGGGCGGATCATTCTGCCACAGGGCCAGCGGGCGACGTGTTGTGGGGGCGATTTCAATCGCCAAGCGGACCGCAGGTTCGCCCTGCAATCCTGCATGGGGCGGCTACGCCGCCCTTGGCGAATGAATTCGCCCCTACAAGGAGTCCATCTGCCCCGGAAACGAACTACCGATTGAACCGCTCCGCCAGGCTGTGCAGGTAGTCCGCCATGCGCTCCAGGTCCTGGCTGATGGCGGCGCCTTCCTGGGCCTGGCCGGCGCTGTGGTCGGAAAGCTGGGCGATGCGGGTGATCTGCCGGCTGATGTCTTCGGCCACATGGCTCTGCTGCTCGGACGCGGCGGCCATCTGCTGGCTCATGCCGGTAATCCGGGTCACCGCCTGGCTGATGCCTTCCAGGGCTTCACGCACGGCCTGCACGCTGTCCACGCTGTCGCGGGAGATGACCTCACCGCGGCTGGCGGTGGCCACGGCACGTTCGGCGCCGGCACGCAGGGAGGCGATGATCTCGTGGATCTGCTCGGTGGACTGCCGGGTGCGCGACGCCAGGGTGCGAACCTCATCGGCCACCACGGCAAAGCCCCTGCCCTGCTCGCCGGCCCGAGCCGCTTCGATGGCGGCATTGAGCGCCAGCAGGTTGGTCTGCTCGGCGATGGCGGTGATCACGTCCGCCACGCTGCCGATGGAGTGGGTGGACTCGGCCAGGTCATGCACCGCGCGGCCGATCTCGCTCACCGCCTCGGCCATGTGGCGCATGGCGCCCAGGCTTTCGCCGGCCAGGTCGTTGCCCTGGCGCGCCAGGCGTTCGGCTTCCTCAGCAGCATGGGCGGTGTGGCTGACGTTGTGGGAGACCTCCTGGATGGTGGCGGCCATCTCGTTGATGGCGGTAGCCGACTGGTCCGTCTCGCTGCGTTGCTGTTCCAGCAGTTCGGCCTCCGAACGGGACAGCCGCGCCGCCTCTGCGGCACGCTGCTTGACGCTTTCGCCGGCATCTTCCAGTCGCGTGAGAGCGGTCTGCAGACGCGCTTCCTCGCTGATCATGGCCATGTCCAGCAAGGCCTGGGCGCCCCGGCTGTCGGTGTAGGTCAGGGCCACCAGGCCACTGGTGAACGCCTTGGGATGCTCAGCCAGGGTGCGGCGAATGGTCTGCCGGTAGCGGTACAGCTGGAAGGAACCCAGGGCGAACATGGTCGCCAGGGTGAGCACCAGCGATGGCCAGCCTTGCAGCAGCAGATTGCCGGCCACCAGCACGAGGGTGGCGAGGATCACCGGCCAGGAACGCATGAAGTCGTAGGTCCAGTATTCCAGCCGGGGCACCGGCGACTTGCCGGCGCGCAGGCGCGCATAGAGGGCGTCTGCACGGGCCACCTGGTCGCGGCTGGGCAGCGAGCGCACTGACTCGTAGCCGATCATCCTGCCGTCTTCGTAGACCGGCGTGACGTAAGCGCTGACCCAATAGAAATCGCCGTTCTTCGAGCGGTTCTTCACCAGCCCCATCCAGGGTTTGCCCTGCTTGAGGGTGTCCCACATGTGGGCGAATACCGGCGGCGGCATGTCGGGGTGGCGGACAATGTTGTGTGGCTGGCCGAGCAGCTCTTCTCGGGTGAAACCGCTGATGGCGACGAAGGCGTCGTTGCAGTAGGTGATCTTGCTATGGAGGTCGGTGGTGGAAATCAGCCTTTCATCGGCACTGAACGTACGTTCCCGTTGGGTCACGGGCAGATTCTGACGCATGGCTGACCACTCCTGTGCATGGGCGCTTTGCCACTACTCGCCGGTAAAAAAAGGTCTAGCACGGCGCCCTTCAAGCCCATGAATGGAGTGGGGTTAATCCACTGACAATGTGATGCACCTCTCAAAAAACCTGCGGACGTCAGCGCAGGTTCAACTGGGCTCGCAGGAGGTCGCGGAACGTGAGGATCAACGGCTCCTTGGCGCGGCCACGGCGCAGGATCATGGAGAACGGCGCCTGGTAGCCGAAGGTGGCCGGCAGCAAGGCGCGCAGGCGCTTCTGCTCCACCCAGGGGTGGGCATAGTGCTCCGGCAGGTAACCGATGTAGGCGCCGGACAGCACCAGGATCAGCTGCGCCTCCATGGACTCCACCGTTGCCGCGCTGTGCTTGAAACCGTGGCGCGCCAGCTCCGCCTGGCTCCAGTAACCACGTCCCACCATGCGCTGCTGGGTGATGAGTTCGGCAGGAATGCGCCGTTCGCCGTACAGCGGGTGCCGCTCGCTGCAGTAAAGCCAGTGCTGCTCGCGGTAGAGCGGCTGGTAGACCAGGCCGTTCATGCGCGTGGAGAAGGCGCCAATGGCGAGGTCCAGGCGGTTGTCCAGCACACCCAGTTGCAGGTCGTAGGGGCTCATCACCGAGAGGTGCAGGTGCACCGCCGCATGCTCCTGGCTGTAGGCGCCGATCACCTCGGCCAGCGGCAGCGACGGATCGCCCACGGTGGAGTCGAGCACGCCCAGGTTCAGGGTGCCGCGCAGCTCGCCCTTGAGGGACGCGGAGTAGCGCTCGAAGCTTTCCAGTTCGCCCAGCAGGCGCAGGGTTTCCTGGTAGTACAGCTCGCCCTTGCTGGTCAGGCTGAACCCACCACGGCCGCGATGGCAGAGGGTCAGGCCCACCTGCCCTTCCAGCTGGCTCATGTAGGTGCTGATGGCCGAAGTGGAGAGGTTCAGCTCCTGCTGCGCAGCGGCAAAACCCTGGTTGCGGACCACGCTGGCGAAGATACGCAGGAGTTTCAGGTCGGGCATGGAGGTGGACATTGGGGGCTCAGGATTCCAGGTTCGATTGAACAATGTAGGGGCGAATTCATTCGCCAAGCAGGACGCAGGCCTGCCCCTTCCCTGGAGCCGATCGGGGCTGCTGCGCAGCCCTTGGCGAATGAATTCGCCCCTACAGAGCAAGAAGCCCCTGTCGGCAAGCAGGCATCTTACCCGCTCCCGATAGTTTAGAAATCCTTGAAGTAATTATTTGCCGCCAGCGATTTTTCCGTGATGGCACTGTCACCAGAATCCGCCCCACTACCTACAACCACAACAACCGTGAGGCCACCCCGTGGACAAAAAACTCCATCAGCCCCTGGGCGGCAATGAGATGCCCCGTTTCGGCGGTATCGCCACCATGATGCGCCTGCCGCACATCCAATCCCCTGAAGAACTCAATGCCCTGGACGCCGCATTCGTTGGCGTTCCGCTGGACATCGGCACCTCCCTGCGTTCCGGTACCCGATTCGGCCCGCGCCAGATCCGCGCCGAATCGGTGATGATCCGCCCGTACAACATGGCGACCGGCGCTGCCCCCTTCGATTCGCTGAACGTGGCCGACATCGGCGACGTGGCCATCAACACCTTCAACCTGCTGGAAGCCGTGCGCATCATCGAGCAGGAATACGACCGCATCCTCGGCCACGGCATCGTGCCGCTGACCCTGGGCGGCGACCACACCATCACCCTGCCGATCCTGCGTGCCATCAACAAGGTGCACGGCAAGGTGGGCCTGGTGCACATCGACGCCCACGCTGACGTCAACGACAACATGTTCGGCGAGAAGATCGCCCACGGCACCACCTTCCGCCGCGCCGTGGAAGAAGGCCTGCTGGATTGCGACCGCGTGGTGCAAATCGGCCTGCGCGCTCAGGGCTACACCGCCGAAGACTTCAACTGGAGCCGCAAGCAGGGCTTCCGCGTGGTGCAGGCAGAAGAGTGCTGGCACAAGTCGCTGGCTCCGCTGATGGCCGAAGTCCGCGAGAAAGTCGGCGGCGGCCCGGTGTACCTCTCCTTCGACATCGACGGCATCGACCCGGCCTGGGCGCCCGGTACCGGCACCCCGGAAATCGGCGGCCTGACCACCATCCAGGCGATGGAAATCATCCGTGGCTGCCAGGGCCTGGACGTCATCGGCTGCGACCTGGTCGAAGTCTCCCCGCCTTATGACACCACCGGCAACACCTCGCTGCTGGGCGCCAACCTGCTCTACGAAATGCTCTGCATCCTGCCGGGCGTTGAGCGCCGTTGAGTCCGGACATGAGCGAGCAACAAGTCCTGGAGGCCGCCAGCAAGCTGGTGGCCGCCTTCGCCGCGAACGATACCGAAGCCTACTTCGCTGCCTTCAGTGAAGACGCCAGCTTCGTCTTCCACACCTGCGAGCAGCCGCTGCCTACCCGCGCGGCCTATCGCGAGCTGTGGGAAAGCTGGCAGCGCGATGGTTTCGAGGTGCTGGCGTGCCATTCCCTCAACCCCGTGGTGAGCCTGCAGGGCGACGTGGCGATCTTCTACCACGACGTCGCCACGCGCCTGCGCATCCAGGGTGAAGACATAGAAAGCCGCGAGCGGGAAACCATCGTTTTCCGTCGGCAACAAGAAGAAGGCCACTGGTTGGCCTGTCACGAGCACTTGTCGGCCATGCCGGCGCATCTGCCGCCTACCTGACAAGGCTCCCTGGGAGAGTAAGCAATGCATAACAACAACAACGATCACGCAGTTACCCGAATAGAAACCCACGGCGTCGAGCAGATCCCCGACAACGAGCGGGATGCCGGCCCCCTGGACCTGTTCCGCCTGATCTTCGGCGGCGCAAACACTTTCGCAACCGCTGTACTCGGCAGCTTCCCGGTGCTCTTCGGCCTCTCCTTCGAGGCGGGCTTCTGGGCCATCCTGCTGGGTGTGCTGGTCGGTTCGCTGATCCTCGCGCCGATGGGCGTGTTCGGCGCGCTGAACGGCACCAACAACGCGGTGTCCTCGGGCGCCCACTTCGGCGTGCATGGTCGTATCGTTGGTTCTTTCCTCTCCCTGCTCACTGCCATCGCGTTCTTCTCGCTGTCGGTCTGGAGCTCCGGTGACGCCCTGGTGGGCGGCGCCAAGCGCCTGTTCGACCTGCCGGAAACCGACCTGACCCTGGGCCTGGCCTACGGCCTGTTCGCCGTGCTGGTACTGGCGGTGTGCATCTATGGTTTCCGCTTCATGCTGCTGGTGAACAAGGTCGCCGTATGGGCCGCCAGCGTCATGTTCCTGCTGGGCATCTTCGCTTTCGCCGGTCCGTTCGACGCCGCCTACGCCGGTTCCGTGAACCTCGGCCAGGAAGGCTTCTGGGCCGCCTTCATCGGCGCCGCCCTGCTGGCCATGAGCAACCCGGTTTCCTTCGGCGCCTTCCTTGGCGACTGGTCGCGCTACATCCCGCGCGAAACCTCCAAGCAGCGCATCATGCTGGCCGTGATCGCCGCGCAGTTCGCCACCCTGATCCCCTTCCTGTTCGGCCTGGTCACCGCGACCATCGTTGCCGTGCAGGCGCCGGACTACATCGCCCAGAACAACTACGTCGGCGGCCTGCTGGCCGTCTCCCCGGCCTGGTTCTTCCTGCCGGTGTGCCTGATTGCGGTGATCGGCGGCATGTCTACCGGCACCACCTCGCTCTACGGCACGGGCCTCGACATGTCCTCGGTCTTCCCGCGCCTGCTCAACCGTGTGCAAGCCACCGTGATGATCGGCGTGTTGTCCATCGGCTTCATTTTCATCGGCCGCTTCGCCTTCAACCTGGTGCAGAGCGTGTCCACCTTCGCCGTGCTGATCATCACCTGCACCAGCCCCTGGATGGTGATCATGATCCTCGGCCTGATCATCCGCCGCGGCTTCTACTGCCCAGACGATCTGCAGGTCTTCACCCGTGGCCTGTCCGGCGGCCGCTACTGGTTCACCAACGGCTGGAACTGGCGCGGCATGGGCGCCTGGATCCCGAGCGCCGTGGTGGGCCTATGCTTTGTAAACCTCCCGGGCCAGTTCGTAGGCCCGCTGGGCGAGCTGGCCGGTGGCATCGATATCAGCCTGCCGGTCACTCTGGGCACGGCCGCCCTGCTGTACCTGGTACTGCTGGCGCTCTTCCCGGAACCGGCGGCCGTCTACGGTCCCAAGGGCCCTCGCTGGGTCCCCTCGAAGACTTCCCAAGTACCCGCTCAGGGTTCCCCTGAAGCTGCGTGACACGAATTAGCTCCACTTTATTGCGACTGCCTACAACAACAACCACTGCAATACGCCTTGAAGGAGTTACCGATGAGCAATCGTCCGCTGAAACTGTTCGCCCTCGCCGGCCTGTTCGCCGCCACCCTGAGCGGTGGCACCATGGCCGCCGACAGCAAGCCCTCGTTCGTGGGCTCGGGAAGTTTCCAGGTCTGTTCCGATCCGACCTTCCCGCCGCTGGAGTTCTTCGAGAAGACCGGTGACCGCGAGCCCAGCGGCTTCGACGCGGACCTGATCCGCGCCCTGGCCAAGCACTGGGGTGTGAAGCCGCGCTTCATCGTCACCGAGTTCACCGGCCTGCTGCCGGGCCTGGACGCCCAGCGCTGCGACGCAGTCATCAGCGGCACCCTGATCACCCCCGAGCGCACCCAGAAGCTGCATGCCGTGGCCTACCTCGCCAGCGCCACCATCGTCTTCGGCAGCGGCAAGAGCGACCTCAAGCTGAACACCCTGGATGACCTGTCGGGCAAGGTAGTGGCGGTGCAGTCCGGCACCCGCTACGTGACCATCATGGAAAAGCTCAACGAGCAGCTGAAGGCCGCCGGCAAGACCCCGGCCGTACTGCAGACCTACCCGAAAGGCAGCGACGTGGCCCAGCAGGTACTGGTAGGCCGCGCCGCCGCCGGCCTGTCCCAGGACACTGAACTCGCCTATCGCGAACTGCAGACCCCCGGCCAGTTCAAGACCCTTTACGCCTTCCCCGAGAAGGACATCTTCGGCGCGTACATGCGTCCGAACCCCGACGACAAGCAGGCCGTAGAGGACGCAGTGTCTGCACTGAAGGCCGATGGAACCCTCAAGGCCATCGCCGAGAAATGGAAGCTCGATCCAGCCAACCTGGAAACCGCCGCGCAGTAAGCAAGGCCAACGCCCCGCCCCTCTCTCGTATGCGGGAGAGGGTGCAAGGGCACGCTTCCATTCACGCAGGACACGTACATGAACTTCGATGTGACTGTCTTCTGGGACGCCCTGACGTCCTGGCACTTCTTCCGCGGCGCCTGCATCACCCTGGTGCTGGCCCTGGTTTCCCATTCCGTTGGCATCCTGATTTCCATTCCCTGCGCCCTGGCCCTGGACGGCCCGCCGAACGTCTGGCGCAGCACCCTGCGCGGCGTGCTCAGCGTGTTCCGTGGCGCCCCGACCCTGCTGCAGCTGCTGTTCGTGTGGAACGCCCTGCCGCAGTTCTTCCCGGTGTTCCGTGAAGAGTGGTTCACCCCCTTCATTGCCGCCTGGATCGCGCTGTCGATCAACGAAGCCGCCTACCAGGTGGAGATCAACCGCGCCGCGCTGAAGGCCGTGGACAAGGGCCAGTACGCCGCCGGCCACGCCCTGGGCCTGTCGCGCTGGCACATCTTCCGCTACGTCATCATGCCGCAGGCCGCGCGCATCGCCGTGCCGCCGACCGCAAACGAATTCATCACCCTGCTGAAGATCACCTCGCTGGCCTCGGTGATTTCCCTGCAGGAACTGATGGCGGTGACCTCGCAAACGGTTTCCACCACCTTCCAGTTCTCCGAGTACTACGCCGTCGCCCTCGTCTACTACCTAGTCATGGTCTACACCCTGACCTGGATGCAAAGCGGCCTCGAACGGCGCCTGGCGTGGGATTCCCACACCGGCACCAGCAGCAAATCCGTCGGCCTGGTGCAACGCACCCTGGCTCGCATGCGCCGTATCTGAGGAGAGCGTCATGAACGAAATCATCCGTCTGCAGAACGTCGGCAAGCGCTACGAGGATTTCCAGGTGCTGCAGGGCATCAACCTCTCCGTGCGCCAGGGCGAGAAGATCGTCATCTGCGGTCCTTCGGGCTCCGGCAAGTCGACCCTGATCCGCTGCATCAACCGCCTCAACCCCCATGACACCGGCACCATCACGGTGGAAGAGCAGGACATCTCCACCAAGTCCGGCAGCGACCACGTGCGCCGCGAAGTGGGCATGGTGTTCCAGAACTTCAACCTGTTCCCCCACCTGACGGTGCTGGAGAACTGCACCCTGGCGCCGATGAAGGTCCGTGGAATGGGTCGCAAGCAGGCCGAGGAACTGGCCCTGCGCTACCTCAATCGCGTGCACATCGGCTCCCAGGCGCACAAGAAGCCCGGCCAGCTTTCCGGCGGCCAGCAACAGCGCGTGGCCATCGCCCGTGCCCTGTGCATGAACCCCAAGGTGATGCTGTTCGACGAGCCCACCTCGGCGCTGGACCCGGAAATGGTCGGCGAAGTGCTGGAAGTGATGACCGAGCTGGCCCAGGACGGCATGACCATGCTCTGCGTGACCCATGAGATGGGCTTCGCACGCAAGGTAGCCGACCGTGTGGTGTTCATGGACGCCGGTCAGATCGTGGAAACCGCCACCCCGGCCGAGTTCTTCGACAACCCGCAGCACCCGCGCACCCGGGCCTTCCTTTCGCAGATCCGTCACTGATGAACGTACAGAACGAAGCCATCCTGCGCCGGGACCTGGCGGCCGCCTACCGGCTGGCCGCCCTGTTCGGCTGGGACGACACCCTCTACACCCACTTCTCGGTGCGCCTGCCAGGCGTTGAGCCGCGCTTTCTGATCAACCCCTTCGGGCTGATGTTCGAGGAAATCCGCGCCAGCGACCTGATCGTGGTCGACATGCACGGCCGCGTGGTGGAAGGCAACGCCGACTACAACATCGCCGGCTTCACCATCCACAGCGCCGTGCACATGGCCCGCGCCGATGCCCACTGCGTGATCCACACCCATACCCTGGCGGGTATGGCGGTGGCCGCGGCGGACAACGGCCTGGCCCAGCTGAACCAGATCAGCGCCGAGTTCCATCAGCGGGTCGGCTATCACACCTATGAAGGCATCGCCCTGGACCTGGGCGAGCGCGAGCGCCTGGTGGACTCCCTCGGCGACAACATCGCCCTGATGCTGCGCCACCATGGCCTGCTCAGCGTCGGCGCCAGTGTCGCCGACGCCTTCTACGTCATGTACTACCTGAACAAGGCGTGCGAGATCCAGGTCGCCGCCTCCACCCTGCGCGGCATCCGCGAGATGCCCGACGAGCTCAGCGCGCACGCCTGCGAACAGTTCCAGGCCTGCGAGTGGCAGCGCCAGCTGGTCTGGGAAGCCTGGCTGAGAAAGCTCGAAAGGGAGTGCCCCGAATACAAGGACTAGGAAAAGCGGGATTGCTTTGAAACGGCGCAGTGTGAAGCGTTGCGCGCCTTGCAACACCTGTCGCGGCCTCAAAGTCGTGGCAACAACAATAGAAAGAGAGACCTGAAATGGCTTTGGATATTTTCGTAGTACTCCTATACGTAGCTGCCATGCTCACACTGGGCTGGTACGGCATGCGCCGCGCCAAGACCCGTGAAGACTACCTGGTAGCCGGCCGCAACCTGGGGCCGGGCTTCTACCTCGGCACCATGGCTGCCACCGTGCTCGGCGGCGCCGCCACCATCGGTACCGTTCGCCTGGGCTACGTCCACGGCATTTCCGGTTTCTGGCTGTGCGCCAGCCTCGGCTTCGGCATCATGGGCATCAGCCTGTTCCTGGCCAAGCCGCTGCTGAAGCTGAAGATCTACACCGTGACCCAGGTGCTGGAGCGTCGCTATAACCCGACCGCTCGCCATGCCAGCGCCGCGATCATGCTGGTGTACGCACTGATGATCGGTGCCACCTCCACCATCGCCATTGGCACAGTGATGCAAGTCCTGTTCGGCCTGCCGTTCTGGGTTTCCGTGCTGATCGGCGGCGGCATCGTTGTCGCCTACTCCACCATTGGTGGCATGTGGTCCCTGACCCTGACCGATATCGTGCAGTTCCTGATCATGACCGTCGGCCTGGTATTCATCCTGCTGCCGATGACCATGAGCGACGCGGGTGGCTGGGATGCGCTGGTAGCCAAACTGCCGGCAAGCTACTTCTCCCTGACCGCTATCGGCTGGGACACCATCATCACCTACTTCCTGATCTACTTCTTCGGCATCTTCATTGGCCAGGACATCTGGCAGCGCGTGTTCACCGCCCGCAGCGAGAACGTCGCCAAGGTCGCTGGCACCGCCGCAGGCGTCTATTGTGTGCTCTACGGCCTGGCCGGTGCCCTGATCGGCATGGCCGCCAAGGTGCTGTTGCCTGATCTGGACAACGTCAACAACGCTTTCGCCACCATCGTCGACACCACCCTGCCGGACGGCATCCGTGGCCTGGTGGTTGCCGCTGCCCTGGCTGCCCTGATGTCCACCGCCAGCGCCGGCCTGCTGGCCGCGTCCACCACCGCAGCCCAGGACCTCTGGCCGCTGCTGGGTGGCAAAGCCGACGACGAAGGCGACGCGCACAAGAACCGCCTGTTCACCCTGACGCTGGGCATCGTGGTTCTGGGCATCGCCCTGGTGGTAAGTGACGTGATCAGCGCTCTGACCTTGGCCTACAACCTGCTGGTTGGCGGCATGCTGATCCCTCTGCTGGGGGCCATCTACTGGAAGCGCGCCAGCACCGCCGGCGCCATCGCCAGCATGGTCCTGGGCAGCATCACCGCCTGCGTCTTCATGTTCACCGACGGCCTGGAAGCCAATACCCCGATCTACTACAGCCTGGCTGTAGGCGCGGTGAGCTTCGTAGTGATCAGCCTGCTGTCCCGTCGTTCGGAAACTGCCGGCGAACTGGCCTGATATGCACTGCCGCCTCTCCCCGGAGGCGGCCTTTCCCGGCCCCGGATCGGCATTGCCGACCGGGGCTTTTTTTATCCAGGGAACCTAACCTTGTAGGGGCGAATTCATTCGCCAAGGACGCATGAGGCGATGCAGGGCAGACCTGCGGCCTGCTTGGCGAATGAATTCGCCCCTACAGATTCAGCCCCCAGGCAATCAATGCACGGAGCACCCCAATGAAAATCGTCAGCCGCGACCAGTGGTTCGAAGTCGAGCACTGCTACGACGGCATCAGCCTGATCAGCGAGCCATTCGTGCGGCCCTTCTACCGCTGCAACCTCTGGCACGTGCAGGGCCGCGACAAGGACCTGCTGATCGACTCCGGCTCCGGCGTCGTCAGCCTGCGCGAACAGCTGCCCTGGCTCACCCAGCGCCCGCTGCTGGCAGTGGCCAGCCACACCCACTTCGACCATATCGCCGGGCATCACGAATTCCCCGAGCGCCTGGTCCATCCGGCGGAAGCGGACATCCTGGCCACGCCCACGGGGGAAAACACCCTGGCGAAGGACTATGTCGGCGACGAGATGTTCGAGGCGCACCCTGACTGCCCGCTGTGCTATGCCGAATACCGCGTGAAGGCGGCGCCGGCGACGCGGCTGATCGATGAGGGGGATGTGCTGGATCTGGGGAATCGGGTACTGGAGGTGCTGCATACCCCCGGTCATTCACCGGGTGGCATCAGCCTGTGGGAAGCGAAGACGCAAACGCTGTTCAGCGGCGACATCATCTACGACGGCCCATTGATCGATAACGCCTACCACTCGAATCTGGACGATTACGCGAGGAGTCTCGCACGGCTGCGCAACCTTCCGGTGCGCACCGTGCATGGCGGCCACTTCCCCAGTTTCTCCGGTGCGCGCCTGCGCGAGTTGGCAGACAACTGGCTACGCGCTCACGAGTAAGCCGGTTATTTCCTCAGGCGGCGTCGCTCGGCGAGGCGACGCTGCTCTTCACTTCGGACCGGAATGGGTTGCAGGCGCGGTGCCTCGATCAGGCCCAGCGCGACACCCAATTGCCACATCCACGCTTCTAGCCGCTTTTTCATGCTTTACCCCCTTTCCTGGGACGATGGTCGGGTGGCCCGTGCTTCTTGGGCCACCCTCGTCTGGAGCTTAGTTGCTCCGGGCAAGATCCAAAATACGCTCGCCCGGAATTTTCCTACTGATCTGAATCAAACCGCTGAACGGTATACAGGAAACGTCTTACCGGATGATCGGCACTTACTTACTGAAACTCCCGTGCAATTGCCGATGTATCTCACTTCTCTCCCCAGCGACCAAGCACTCTCCTGAAGCGTGCGCCGTGCGCACCAAGCCCCTGCGAACCGGTGCACAAGCGAAACAGACTCGCTCTCACGACGCCTCAAGACGCCCCTGCTGCAGGTCGATCCAGGCCCGCAGATTGGCGCCGAGCATGCCCTTGCGCCACATAAGCCAGGTGGTGGCGCGGTTGAACGGCGCGTCCAGCTGGTGAACCCGCACTTCGTCCCGTCCCGGCAGGCTGTCGAGCATCGAGCGCGGCACCAGGGCGATGCCGCCCCCGGCAATCACGCAGGCCAGCATGCTGTGGTAGGACTCGATCTCCATGGGCGGCGCCATCGGCACCCGCGAGGCCACGAACCAGCCCTCCAGGCGACGGCGGTAAGAGCAGCTCTGGCGGAAGGCGAACACCTCAAGCCCGGCCACGTCCTGTGCCGACTTCACCGGCCCGTGGGCGGCCTCGGTGATCAGCACCATTTCCTCTTCGAACAACGGCAGGCCATCCAGTTCGGCGAACTCCACCGGACCATCCACCAGGGCGGCATCCAGGCGGCCCCCGAGCAGGCCATCGAGCAATTCGCCACTGGGGGCGGTTTGCACCTGCAGGTTCACCGCCGGCCAGGTGCGGTGGTAGCGCACGAGAATGGGCGGCAGGTGGATGGCGGCGGTACTGAACATCGAGCCAATGACGAAATCCCCCGCCGGTTCACCACCGCGCAGGGCTGCTTCGGCCTCGGCCTGCAGGGCGAACATGCGCTCGGCGTAGCCCAGCATCACCTTGCCCGCCGGTGACAGGGTGAGACGCTGGCGTTCGCGGAGAAACAGCTCCACGCCCAGGCTCTCCTCCAGCTGCCGGAGGCGCGTGGACAGGTTCGATGGCACCCGGTGCAGGCGCGTTGCAGCGCGCGTGATGGAGCCTTCCTCGGCCACGGCCTGGAAGATGCGGAGCTGGCTGAGTTCCATGGATCATCCATTCAGTTAAAGAGAACACATTCGTTCTTTTTTATTCGTTTTTATTGAATACATCCAGCCCCTAGCATGGAATTCCGATGACCAGCACCGGAGCCTTCCCATGCCAACGCTGATCCGCCTGATGGCCTGCCTGTTCGCCCTGATCGTCGCCATGGGTGTCGGTCGCTTCGCCTTGACCCCGCTGCTCCCGCACCTGATCGCCGAAGGCCAGGTGGGCCTCACCGGCGCCGGCCTGGTAGCCGCCGCCAACTACCTGGGCTACCTGGTCGGCGCCCTGGATGCCTTCTACGCCAGTTCCCCGCGCCAGGCGCGATTGCGCCTGGTGGCGGGGCTCTGGGCCACCGTGCTGCTGACCCTGGCTTCGGCGCTGGCCGAAGGCTTCTGGCCCCATGTGCTGCTGCGCTTCGCGCTGGGGGTGACCAGCGCCTGGGTGCTGGTGGTGGTCACCGGCCTCAGCCAACGCATCGCCGCCGAAGCCAACCGCCCGCGCCTGGGCAGCCTGGTATTCGCTGGTCCAGCCTTCGGGGTGATGCTGACCGGTGTGCTGGCCCTGGAAATGAACCTGCAGGGCCAGGGTTCGGCCATGCTCTGGCTGGCCTTCGGCATTCTGGCCCTGCTGCTGACCCTGGTTACCCATCCGTTGCTGCCCCGCCCGCAAGCGGCCGCCGTGGCGGCGAGCCAACCCGCCCGGCAGCGACCCCGTGCCCTGTATGCGCTGCTCGCTGCCTATGGCCTGGTGGGCCTGGGTTACATCATCCCCGCCACCTTCCTTTCGCAGATGGCTGCGGCGCGCTTCCACGGCCAATGGCAGGCAGACCTGTTCTGGCCGGCCTTCGGTCTGGCGGCGGCCGTTGGCGTGGTGCTGGTCAGCCTGCGTCGTCAGCGTCCCGGCGGCGCCCGTCGCTGGCTGGTGATCGCGCTCTGGCTGCAGGCAGCGGGCACCCTCGCCTGCGCGCTACCGGGCATGGCCGGATTGGTGCTGGGTGTGATCCTCAGCGGCGGGCCCTTCCTCGCCGGGATGCAACTGGTGATGCAGTACGCTAGTGAACTGGACCCGCAGGGCCATAGCCGTAACGTCGGCCTGCTGACCGCTGCCTTCGCCCTGGGGCAACTGGCCGGCCCGCTGCTGGCGGCCGCCAGCAGCTATTTCAGCGGCGATCTGCAGCCCGCACTCTATGTGGCCGGGGCGGGGCTGATGTTGGCGGGGGGATTGATGATACGGACTTGGGATCGGAAACCTGTGGGGGCGAATTCATTCGCTAAGCAGGCCGAAAGCCTGCCCCATTGAGGTTGAAGGGCTGCTACGCAGCCCTTCGCGAATGAATTCGCCCCCACAAAAGGCAGGCACCAGCCAGGAGAGCATCTAGGTCCCCGTCTTGATCTTGGTCCAGGTGCGGGTACGGATGCGTTCCAGCTTCGGCGGCAGCATCTCCACCGAGAACAGCTTGGCCTGCACCTCGGCTGGCGGGTAGACGTTGGGGTTGTCGCGCAGCTCGGCCGAGGTCAACGCATCGGCCGCCTGGTTGGGGTTGGCATAGGCGACATGGTCGGAAATGGGCGCGACGACTTCGGGTTGCAGCAGGTAGTTGAGGAAGGCATGGGCCTGCTCGACGTTCTTCGCGTCCTTCGGAATAGCCAGCACATCGAACCAGGCCGCGGTGCCTTCCTTGGGAATGCGGTACTCCACCTTTACCCCATTGCCGGCTTCCTTGGCCCGAGCGGCGGCCTGCATGGCACCGCCCGACCAGGCCAGGGCCACACAGACTTCACCGTTGGCGAGGTCGGTGACGAACTTCGACGAGCTGAAGTAGGTGATGTTCGGCCGGAGTTCGGCCAACAGCGCCTCGGCCTTCTGGTAGTCCTCGGGGTTGCGGCTGTTGGGCGACAGGCCCAGGTAGTGCAGCACTTCCGGAATCACTTCGGTGGGCGAGTCGAGGAAGGCGACGCCGCACTGCTTGAGCTTGGCCAGGTTGTCCGGGTTGAAGATCAGCTCCCAGGAATCCACCGGCGCGTTCTCGCCGAGCACCGCCTTCACCTTGTCGACGTTGTAGGCGATGCCGTTGGTGCCCCACATGTAGGGCATCACGTACTGGTTGCCCGGGTCCTTGGCGGCCAGCACCTTGAGCAGCGCCGGGTTGAGGTTCTTCCAGTTGGGCAGCTTGCTCTTGTCCAACGGCTGGAATACACCGGCCTTCATGTAGTTGGGCAGGAAGCCGTCGCTGGGCACCACCAGGTCGTAGCCGGAATGGCCGGACAGCAGCTTGGCCTCCAGCACTTCGTTGCTGTCGTAGACGTCGTACTGGGGCTTGATGCCGGAGGCGGCCTGGAAGTCCTTCAGGGTGTTCGGGCCGATGTAGTCGAACCAGTTGTAGATGCGTACTTCCGGCTCGGCGACAGCGTACAGCGAGGCGCCCAGCAGGGCCCCCGCCAACAGGATGCGGGCCTTCATCGGGCGGCCCCTTCGTAGCCTTGCAGCACGTTCACCGCGTTCACGCCGATGGCCTCCACCGCGTAGCCGCCTTCCATGATGAACAGGGTAGGCCGGCCGAGTGCGGCGATGCGCTGGCCCATGCGGATGTAGTCCGGCGAGTCCAGCTTGAACTTGGAGATGGGGTCGTCCTTGTAGGTGTCCACGCCGAGGGAGATCACCAGCGCGTCCGGCGCGTAGGCGGCGATCTTGCGGCAGGCATCGTCGAGGGCGGCGGACCAGCCGTCCCAACCGGTGCCGTGGGGCAGCGGGTAGTTGTGGTTGAAGCCCGCGCCCTCGCCTTCACCACGTTCGTCGGCATGGCCCAGGTAGTAGGGGTACTCCACCAGCGGGTCGCCATGGATCGAGGCGAAGAGCACGTCGCTGCGCTCGTAGAACAGCTCCTGGGTGCCGTTGCCGTGGTGGTAGTCGACGTCGAGGATGGCCACGCGCTTGGCGCCCTGGTCGAGGAAGGCCTGGGTGACGATGGCAGCGTTGTTGAAGAAGCAGTAGCCGCCCATGAAGTCGCTGCCAGCATGGTGTCCCGGCGGACGGCAAAGGGCGAAGGCGGTGTTGGCGCCCTGGCGCATATGGTCCTGGGCAGTCAGCGCCACCTGGGCGGAGCTGTACACGGCCTGCCAGGTACCGGCGGTGATGGGCGCTTCGGTGTCGAAGCAGTAGTGACCGAGCTGGCCATGCAGCGCGGTGGGGATGGGGCCGTCGCGGCGCAGGCGGCGCGCCGGGAAGGTGCTGGGCAGCATGTCGCAACTGTGGCCTTCGGCGGCCCAGCGAGCCCAGGCACCCTTGAGGAACTCCACATAGGCGGCGTCATGCACCCGCAGGATGGGCTCCAGGCCGAAGTCCTTCAGCTCGATGACTTCACCGATTTCCTGCTGGCGAACCCGCGCCAGCACGGTGTCCGCGCGGCTGGGCATTTCGAAGCAGGGCTGGAGCTTGCCATCGACCAGTTCCGACTGGCCGAAGTGGAGACGGTGATCGTCGCTGTAGACGGTCAACATGGAGGGCACCTCATCTGGGTCTTGTTATTGGTGAGGGGATTCTGTGCGTGTTGGGGTGGTTTTGCGCAGTGGTGGCCGTGGCCAATAGGGGATCAATATGGCCAATATTAATGGCCAGTAAACCCTACCATGCCGCCGCGCCTCATCCGCCCCCGTAGGTTGTGACTGACCTACGCGAAGCCCAACATCCTGGCTCGCCGGTGACTCCGCTGTTGGACTTCGCTGCGCTCGCGGAACGCCGCCCGACCCAACCTACAGGCAAGGGAGCCAATCCGACACCAGATAGGGCGGACCTGCGGTCCGCTTGGCGATTGAAATCGCCCCTACAGCTTCTCCCTGCCCCTCCTCGCCACTAACCCCGGAAATGACTCGGCGGCTGGCCGCTCCAGCGTTGGAAGGCGTGACGCAGGCTGGCGGTTTCGCTGAAGCCGAGCGCCTCGGCGATGCGGTAGATGGGGATGTCGCCCTGCTGGAGCATTTCCTTGGCGCGGGTGAAGCGCAGTTCGTCCAGCAGTTGCTGGTAGCTGGTTTGCTGTTGGGCCAGGTGGCGACGCAGGCTGCGCGAGGAGCAGTTCATCTGCTTGGCCAGTTCCTCCAGCCCCGGCGGGTCGGCCAGGCGGGCGGCGAGCAGGCCGCGCACTCGTTCCAGCCAGGCGCGGCGGGCGGCGAACTCGACGTTCTGCCGGCGACATTGTTCGAGCATTTCCTTGTGGGTCACCGGGTCGGCAAGCGGCAGACGGCGGGTCAGCCAGGCGGCGTCGAAACCGATGGCGCTGCGGCTCGCGCCGAAGCTCACCGGGCAACCGAATCCCCGCACGTAAGGCCGCGCCATGCCACTGCCCGAGGGATAGTCCACCTGCACCCCGTGCAACGGCAGGGGCTGGCCCAGCAGGTCGGCGAAGGTGACCTTGAGCGAGCCCAGGCAGACTTCGGTGTTGAACGCCCGCAGCGACTCGTCCTCGCTGTAACCGGCAGCGGTGAGCCAGGCGATGTCGCCCTCCTGCTCCAGCGCCAGGCGGAAATAGGTACCGAGCAGCACCGGGTAGCTCAGGCCAACGCGCAAGGCCTCGCCGAAGGTGGGCGCCGACAGCATGGCGTAGCCCAGCAGGCCGTAGGCGGAGATGCGGGTGCGCAGGCCTAGGGCCAGGCCCAAGGCCGGGCGCGGCGCCAGGCGCACGGCGTTGGCGTAGACCTGCTGCTCCTGTTCCGGGTTGACCAGCTTCTGCAGTTCGGCGAGGTCCTGTTCGCTGATGCCGCTGCCGGCCAGCAGGTCGCAGGCAGCGATGCCCTCTTCCTGCAACAGCGCCACGGTGAGCGCCGACATGTGCAGGGAATTGAGCCAGGTGGCGCGGGAGAAGGTGTGCTCGACCATGATCCTTACTGGATGGCCTCGGTGAGTTCTCGTTCCTGGCGTCGATAGGGGAAGACGTCGATCACCTTGCCTGAGCGGATGGCAGCCTGCAGGGACTTCCAGTACTCGGCGTCATAGAGCTCGCCATGGAGCTTGGCGAACAGCCGGCGCTGGCCGATGTCGGCGAAGAGAAAGCGCGGGAATTCCTCGGGGAAGACGTCGTTGGGCGCCACCGAATACCAGGGCTCGGCGGACATCTCGTCCTCCGGGTAACGCGGCGGCGGGATGACGCGGAAGTTCACCTCAGTGAGGTAGCAGATCTCGTCGTAGTCGTAGAACACCACGCGGCCGTGGCGGGTGACGCCGAAGTTCTTCAGCAGCATGTCGCCGGGGAAGATGTTCGCCGCCGCCAGCTGCTTGATGGCCAGGCCGTAGTCGTAAAGCGCCTCGTGCACCTGGGCGTCGCTGGCGCTTTCCAGGTAGATGTTCAGCGGCGTCATGCGGCGCTCGGTCCAGCAGTGACGGATCAGCACCACGTCACCCTCCAGCGCCACGGTGGACGGCGCCACCTCCAGCAGTTCGGCCAGGCAGTCCGGGTCGAACTTGGACCTGGGGAAACGGAAGTCGGCGAACTCCTGGGTATCGGCCATGCGCCCTACCCGGTCGACGTTCTTCACCAGGCGGTACTTCTCGATCACGGTGTTGCGGTCCACGGTCTTGGCGTGGGCGAAGCGGTCCTTGATGATCTTGAACACGGTGTTGAAGCCCGGCAGCGTGAACACGCTCATCACCATGCCGCGCACGCCGGGCGCCATGATGAAGCGGTCGTCAGTGTTTGCCAGGTGGTTGATCAGCGCGCGGTAGAACTCCGACTTGCCGTGCTTGTAGAAGCCGATGGAGGTGTACAGCTCGGCAATGTGCTTGCCCGGCAGGATGCGCTTGAGGAAGCCGACGAACTCGGCGGGCACGGCCACGTCCACCATGAAGTAGGAACGGGTGAAGGAGAAGATGATCGACACTTCCGCTTCGTCGGTGATCACCGCGTCGGCCTGGATGCCGCGCCCCTCACGGTGCAGCAGCGGCAGCACCAGCGGCCATTGCTCGTCGCGGGTGTAGATGCGCCCCACCAGGTACGCGCCCTTGTTGCGGTACAGCGGCGAGGCGAAGAGTTCGATACACAGTTCCGGGTCCTTGCAGACCCAGTCCGGCAGGTTCTCGCGCAGCTGGGCTTCGAGGCGCTCCAGGTCGCCGGCGCGGTCGTCATAGGGCACATCGAAACGGAAGTCATCGAGCACCGCCGAGAGCGCCGCATGCAGCCGGCCTGCGGGGCGGTAGCTGCGGGTCTGGGGGGCACGCTCGTGGGCGCGCAGCGAAGGCCGGGTGGTGTGGATGAACATACAGCCGTCGCTGATCAGGTCGTGGCTGAACAGGCTGCAGAAAATCGAGTTGTACCAGGTCTCGGACAGCTCATCGTCAAGGCGCAGGTCGATCAGGCCGATATAGGCGCTTTTCACCAGGGGCCAGAGCTGCACGTCCAGCAACTCGTCCACTGCGTAGACCGCGCGCAGCCGTTCGCTGGTTTCACCGACCTTCACCTCGTAGAGGGCGATCCGCTCCGCCGCCGCAAGTTGCGTGGCCTGCCACTGTGCCTCCTCGAAGCGGGCGCGGGCGCCGTCGGTGATCTGGCGGAAATGCTCACGGTAATCATCGAAACCTTCGAGGATCAGTCGGGCGATGCCTTCGGCCGGCCATTGCTGCGCCATGGAATTGTTCTCGGCTGCGGTGACGGGAAAGCCGAGCTTATCCAGAAAAAATTGCGCGTTGTAGGGGCGAATTCATTCGCCAAGGGCAGCGCAGCGGCCCCTTTACCCCTCAGGGGCAGACCTGCGGTCTGCTTGGCGATTGAAATCGCCCCTACAGAAAAGCCTCCTTCCCCTAGGCAATTCCCTTCTCCCGCATGTACCCCTCCAGCATCTCGATGAACACCCGGACCTTGCGGGTGCGACGGCGATGCGCCAGGTAGAGGACATGAACCCAGGGGCCGAAGGCGTCGGGCTCCAGCTCGTAGTCGGTCAACACGCGCACGAGTTGGCCGCTGGCCAGGTAGGGCGCGGCGCTCCATTGCGGCATCACCTGCAAACCGTGGCCGGCCAGCAGGCAGGCGAGCAGGAAGTCGTAGTTGTCGCTGGCCATTCGCGGCACGGGTTGCGGCAGGCGTATGCGCTCGCCGTCGCGCCGCAGCCACCAGAAGTGCCGGTGGAGCAGAGGGTGCTGGAAGATCAGCCAGTCATGCTGCAGGTAGGTTTCCAGGGTCACCGGCACCCCCTTGCGCTGCAGATAACCGGGGCTGCTGCACAGGTAGATGCGGTTCGCCGTCAGCGGCCTGGCGATCAGCCCCGGCAGGTCGGTGGGACCGTCACGCAGGGCAAGGTCGTAACCACCGTCGATCAGGTCGACGAAGGCATCGTTCAAGTCCACCTCCAGGCGCACCTGGGGGTGGGCATCCATGAAGCGGCAACAGACCTCATTGAGAAACGCCGGGCCGAAGGATGGCGGCGCGGTGAGGCGCAGGGTTCCGCGCAGTTCGTGCTGCAACTGGTCCACTTCCTCGCTGGCCAGTTGCAGTTGCATCAACGCCTGCCGGGCGCCCTCCAGGTAGATATGCCCGGCTTCGGTCAGCGCCATGCGTCGGGTGGTGCGTTCGAACAGCCGCACGCCCAGCTCGTTTTCCAAATGCCCTACCGCCTTGGTCAAGGCTGAAGGCGTCTTGCCGAGCTGTTCGGCGGCGCGGCTGAAGCTGCCGTATTCGGCAGTGGCGACGAACATGGTGAGCGCGCTGAGCTTGTCCATCTATCTGTTCCGGTTCGGCACAAAAGTTGTGCGAGAACATAGCATTCTGCCGCTTCACCGGCTTGGTTAGGCTCACCGCCAGACCAACAAGAACCGGAAATCACCCGATGAAAACCTTCGCCCCTACCCTACTGGCCGTCGCGCTGGCTTGTTCCTCGATGGAAAGCTTCGCGGCGGTCGATCTCATCCTGCACAACGCCAAGGTGTACACCGCCGAACCCGGCCAGGCCCTGCAACAGGCCGTGGCCGTGGAAGACGGCAAGGTTCGCGCTGTCGGCAGCAACGATGACGTACTGACACTCAAGGAATCCGGTACCCAGGTGATCGACCTCGGCGGCAAGGTGCTGATGCCGGGCTTCATCGACTCCCATTCCCACGCCATCTTCGGCGGACTGGAGCTGGACTCGGCCAGCCTCGGCGGTCAGCTGGTACCCGTGGCCGAGCTGGAGCGGCGCCTGCGCCAATGGCGCGACAACGGCAAGGCGCGGCATGGCGACGTGCTCAGCGTCAGCGGCATGCCGTCGGCCGCCTGGGGCCAGGTGGCCGAACTGGAACAGCGCTTCAACCAGGGCGAATGGGCCGAGGTGCCGATCTTCTTCATGGGCTGGGACCACCACACGGGCTGGGCCAACCGCGCAATGCTGAAACGCGCCGGCGTCGACGCCGCCCTGGTGAAGCGTTTGAAGGGCGAGGCGCAGGCCACCATCGGTCATCACGACGATGGCCAGCCCAATGGTTTTCTCGCCGACGCCGGCCTGGACCCGGTGATGGCGCAGCTGCCGCCGGCCACCGCCGAGCAACTGCTGAAGGCGGCCCGCTCGGCGCTGCGCTACAACCTCAGCCTGGGCATCACCGCCTGGATGGACCCAGCGGCCAACGCCGCACCGGGTGAGCCTCTCTTCGACTTCAAGCCCACCGCCCAGACCCTGGGCGTACTCCCGGCCTACAAGGCACTGGCCGAGAAAGGTGAGCTGACCGCCCACGTCGCCGCCCTGCTGGTGGCCAACCCGAAGAGCCGCCCTGCCGACCTTGACACCCTGGACAAGGTGCGCCAGCAGTTCCAGGGCGTGCCCAACCTGACCCTGCCGGGCATCAAGGTGTTCGCCGATGGCGTGGCGGAAATTCCGGCCCAGACCGCCGCCATGCTCGAGCCCTACAAGAACTCGAACAAGCGTGGAGAGCTGCTGATCGACCCGGCGCACTTCGGTGAACTGGTCAGCGCCGCCGACGCCCGTGGCTGGCTGGTGCACGTGCATGCCATCGGCGACCGTGCGGTGCGCGAGTCCCTCAATGGCATCGAGCAGGCGCGCAAGGATCGCCAGAGCGGCATCGCCCACTCGGTTACCCACCTGCAGATGGTCAACCCGAAGGAATTCGCCCGCTTCAAGCCGCTGGGCGTGATCGCTTCCATGCAGCTCTACTGGGCCAGCGCCGACGAACTCAGCCTGGACCTGGTGCAGCCCTACATCAGCGCCATGGCGTTTCATTACCAGTATCCGGCCCGCTCGCTGCTGAAGAATGGAGCGACCATTTCCGGCGCCAGCGACTGGCCGGTGACCACCCCGGAGCCCTGGAAGGCGATCTACCAGGCGGTCAGCCGCAAAGGTCCCAAGGGCGTGTTGAATGCGGACGAGGAGATCGACCGCGAAACCATGTTCCAGGCCTATACCCTCAACTCCGCTCGCACCATCGGCCTGGACAAGCAGATCGGCTCCCTCGCCCCCGGCAAGCAGGCCGATCTGATCCTCCTTGACCGCGACGTGTTCCAGGTCGAACCCGAAGCCCTGCGCGACACCCAGGTACTGAAGACCTGGTTCGCCGGCCGCGAAGTCTTCAACGCCTCTCTCTAAACACAAGAAAGACCCTGCTCCGCGCTCCTCCCCCGCCACTTGGTGGGGGTTGGCGGAGCCTTGCCTGCATCTGCCCGAACAATCACAACAACGGGAAACCCTCGATGAAACGCGTCACCCTCCTTGCCCTGATCCTGGCTCCGCTGGCCTCCCAGGCCGTAGAACTGAACCAAGACTTTTCCCTGCAGGTCGACCTGGCCCTGCTCAGCGACTACCGCACCCGTGGCATCTCCCAGACCCAGAACGACCCTGCAGCCCAGGCCAGCGCCACCCTGCTGCACAGCAGCGGCCTCTATGCCGGTGTATGGACCTCGAACGTCGATTTCGGCTTCGGTCTCAAGACCCGCCAGGAAGTGGACTACTACGCCGGCTGGTACTGGCAGGCCACCGATGAGGTGAATCTGGACCTCGGCTACATCAAGTACAGCTATCCGAAGGAGGGCCAGTTCAACCAGAGCGAGGCCTACGCGATTCTCGGCGCTTACGGCTTCAAGCTCGGCGCCCAGTACTCCAACGACGCGAAGAACCTGATCGGCGAAAAACAGGACACGTTCTACAGCTACGTCAGCTACGAGAACACCCTGCCACTGGACGTGGGCCTGAAGCTGCGTTACGGGCGCAACGACTTCAAGGACCCGCTGTTCTGGTCCGCCCAAGGTGAAAGCTCCGACGCCTACCACGAGTGGGAAGCCAAGCTGACTCGCGATTTCGTCGGCTTCACCTGGGGCCTCGCCTACATCGACACCGACCTCTCCGACTCGGAGTGTGCGAGCTACTACGGCTTCACCGATGTGTGCAGCTCGACCTGGGTTGCGAGCGTGAGCAAGCGTTTCTAACCCGACCCACGCACTGGCGCAGCTAACCCTGTAGGGGCGATTTCAATCGCCAAGCGGACCGCAGGTTCGCCCTATCCAACCGATGGGGCAGCTACGCCGCCCTTGGCGAATGAATTCGCCCCTACAACAGCAAGAGGCGCTCCCTCACGCCAACCCGCGCTCCGCAAGAGAACCGGCCAGGAAGTCGATGAACGCCAGCACCTTGCCGGTGGCGCGGCGGTGGCTGGGGTAGACGGCGAGGATCTGCGCGCCGAAGGCGTCGGGGTCGATCTCGTAGTCGGCCATCAGGCGTACCAGCCGACCATCGGCGAGATAGGGGGCGGCACTCCACAGCGGCACATGGTAGAGGCCGACACCAGCCAGGGCACTGGCCATCAGCAGGTCGTGGTTGTCGCTGTCCATGCGCGGTGTAGGCGGCCTGGGCAGGCTCAGGCGCTGTCCGTCACGCTCCACCCACCACCAGGTGCGATCCAGGGCGGCGTGGTAATAGAGCAGCCAGTCGTGCTGGTCGAGGGTTTCCGGCGTCACCGGCGTCCGGTTGCGGGCGAGGTAGGCCGGGCTGGCGCACAGGGCCAGGCGATTGCTTCCGACCGCCCTGGCGATCATCCCCGGCTGGTCGCTGCGGCCCTCTCGCAACGCGAGGTCATAACCGGACTCCACCAGATCGACGAAGTCGTCGGACAGGTCCACCCGCAGGCGAATCTGTGGGTACTCGGCAAGGAAGCCGACGCACACCTCATCGAGAAACGCCCTCCCGAAGGCGAGCGGCGCCGTGAGCCGCAGGCTGCCATGCAGGCCGTGCTGCAACTGGCCCACCTCCTCCCCTACGTCCTGCAAACGCTGCAGTACCTGCCGGGCGGTTTCCAGGTAGACCCGCCCGGCCTCGGTCAGCACCGTGCGCCGGGTGCTGCGCTCGAACAGCAGCACGCCAAGGTCATCTTCCAGATGGCTGACAGCCTTGGTCAGGGCCGAAGGGGTCTTGCCCAGTTGCTCGGCGGCACGGCTGAAACTGCCGTGATCCGCCGTGGCGACGAACATATTGATGGCGCCGAGCTTATCCATGAGTTTTTCCATTCAGGAAAAAAGATTTTGCACGTTTCGGGCGTTCTGCCGGCCCGGGTCAGTCGCTAGTCTCGCTGCCAGATCAATAAAAACAAAGGGATTCCCAATGAAAGGCTTCACGCCCTCCCTGCTGACCATGGCGCTGGCTTTTTCCTCGATGGACTCCATGGCAGCCGCCGACCTGGTGCTGCTCAATGGCAAGTTGTACACCGCCGATCCCTCCCAGCCCTCGGCGCAAGCCATGGCGGTAGAGGACGGCAAGGTGCTGAAAGTGGGCACCGACGCCGAGATCAAGGCCCTGGCCGATGGGTCCACCCAGGTCATCGACCTGGCGGGCAAGCGCCTGCTGCCGGGGCTGATCGATACCCACTCCCACGCCATCTTCGGCGGCCTGGAAATGACCGCGGCCAACCTCGATAGCGAAGAGAACGTAGCCCTGGCGGATCTGGAAAAACGCCTGCGCGGCTGGCGCGACGACGGCACCGCCCGCCACGGCGACGTGCTGAGCGTCGCCGGCGTGAGCTCCACCTACTGGAGCAAGGCCGAGGAACTGGGACACATCTTCAACAACGGCGAGTGGGCGAAGGTGCCGGTGGTGTTCATCGGCAGCGACCATCACACCGGCTGGGCCAACCAGGCCATGCTCGACCGCGCCGGGGTCAACGCCGCGCTGGTCGCCTCCCTGCCGGAAGCCGAACGGGGGACCGTGGGCACCACCAAGGACGGCAAGCCCAACGGCTTCGTGGTGGACGCCGGCTGGGACCGCATCGCCGCCGCCATGCCGCCGGTCAGCGCCGAGGAGCTGCTGCGCGCCGGCGAGGCCGCAGTGAAATACAACAACAGCCAGGGCATCACCGCCTGGATGGATCCGGCCGCCAACGCCGCACCGGGCGAAGCGATCTTCGCGCTCAAGCCCACCGAGAAGTCCGTCGGCGTCCTGCCGGCGTACAAGGCGCTGGCCGACAAGGGCGAGCTGAACGCCCACGTCGCCGCCCTGCTGGTGGCCAACCCGAAGAGCCGCCCTGCCGACCTCGACACACTCGACAAGGTTCGCCAGCGCTTCCAGGGCATCCCCAATCTGACCCTGCCCGGCATCAAGGTCTTCGCTGACGGCGTACTGGAATACCCGGCGCAGAGCGCGGCGCTGATCGACCCGTACAACAACTCGCAGAAGAAAGGCGAGCTGCTGATCGACCCGGCGCATTTCGGCGAGCTGGTGAGCGCGGCCGATGCCCGTGGCTGGCTGGTGCACATCCACGCCATCGGCGACCGCGCGGTGCGTGAATCCCTCAACGGCATCGAGCAGGCGCGCAAGGATCGCCAGAGCGGCATCACCCACTCCATCACCCACCTGCAACTGGTGAATCCGAAGGAGTTCGCCCGCTTCAAGCCGCTGGACGTGATCGCCTCCATGCAACTGCTCTGGGCCTCGGGGGACGAGTACACCCTGGACATGGTCAAGCCATACGTCAGCGCCTTCGCCTTCCGCTACCAGTACCCGGCCCACTCGCTGCTGCAGCAGGGCGCGACCATCGCTGGCGCCAGCGACTGGCCGGTGTCCTCGCCCAACCCCTGGCAGGCCATCTACCAGGCGGTGACCCGCGACGGTCCCAAGGGCGTGCTCAACGCCGACGAGCGCATCGACCGCGAAACCATGCTCCAGGCCTACACCCTCAACGCCGCCCGCACCATCGGCCTGGAACAGCGGATCGGTTCGCTCGCGCCCGGCAAGCAAGCCGACTTCATCATCCTCGACCGCGACGTGCTCAGCGTCGCCGACAAGGACCTGGCCGACACCCGCGTCCTCAAGACCTACTTCGGCGGCCGCGAAGTCTTCGATGCCGCGCTCTGACAACACGCCCCACCCGCTCCCGCTCTGCCCCCGCCCCACGGCGGGGGCCGGGCGGAGCCTTGCCCGCATCTGCCATAACAATCACAACAACGGGATTCACCATGCGCCGCATCACGCTGCTCGCCCTCACCCTGGCCCCTCTCGCCTGCCAGGCCGTGCAATTGAATGACGACTTCGCCCTGCAGATAGACCTGAACCTCGCCAGCGACTACCGCACCCGAGGCATTTCACAGACCCAGAACGATCCCTCTGCCCAGGCCGGTGCCACACTGCTGCACAGCAGCGGCCTCTACGCCGGGGCCTGGACCTCGAACGTGGATTACGGCTTCGGCCTGAAAACCCGCCAGGAAGTGGACTACTACGCCGGCTGGTACTGGCAAGCCACGGATGAGGTGAACCTGGACCTGGGCTACATCAAGTACAGCTACCCGAAGGAAAGCCAGTTCAACCAGAGCGAGGTCTACGCCATCCTCGGCGCCTATGGCTTCCAACTGGCGGCCTACTACTCCAACGACGCCTCCACCGTCTTCGGCGAAGACCAGGACGCGCTCTACAGCTACGTCGGCTACCAGGCCAGCCTGCCCCTGGAAGTCGGCCTGGAACTGCGCTACGGGCGCATGGACTTCAAGGACCCGATGTTCTGGTCGACCGCTGGCGACAGCACCGACAGCTTCCACGAGTGGCAGGCCAAGCTGACTCGCGACTTCGTCGGCGTCACCTGGGGCCTCTCCTACATCGACACCGACCTCTCCGAGGCCGAATGCGCCAGCAACTACGGTTTCACCGATGTCTGCACCGCGACCTGGGTGGCGAGCGTGAGCAAGAGTTTCTGATCCGGAACACGAACCAGAGCTCGCTACCCTGTAGGGGCGATTTCAATCGCCAAGCGGACCGCAGGTTCGCCCTATTCCAACGGATGGGGCAGCTGCGCCGCCCTTGGCGAATGAATTCGCCCCTACGAGGGTTCGCCCCACTGTTGTTGCATCGCCAAACTGTTCCGCCAATTTGAAAGCAAGTTGTGGATTGCGCCGCCTTCCCGGGCGGCGCATCTTGCCGGCTCCACTGCCCGGAGCCTGCCATGAAACCCGCCGACCTCGTCCGCCTGTTGAGCCTCGCCGCCATCTGGGGCGCCAGCTTCCTGTTCATCCGCATGCTGGTGCCGGAAATCGGCGCACTGCCCACGGCCTTCCTGCGGGTGCTGCTGTCGGCCATGGGCCTGGCGGTGATCCTTGCGGCGCTGCGCAGCAATTGGGACTTTCGCGGCAAGCTGGGCAAGACATTGGTGATCGGCATCGTCAGCTCGGGCGTTCCGGCAGCGATGTACGCCCTGGCAGCCAAGGTGCTGCCGGCCGGCTACTCGGCCATTTTCAACGCCACTACGCCGCTGATGGGGGTTTTGATCGGCGCGCTGTTATTCAGCGAGAAACTCACCGGCGCCAAGGCGGGTGGCGTGTTGCTGGGGCTGGCGGGAGTTGCCGTGCTGACCCGAACCGGGCCGGTGGCCTTCGACACCCAGTTGCTCTGGGGTGCGGCGGCCTGCCTGGTGGCGACCACCTGCTATGGCTTCGCTGGCTTCATGACCAAACGCTGGATCACCGAGGCCGGCGGCATGGACAGCGGCATGGTGGCGCTGGGTTGCCAGATCGGCGCTACCCTGTGCCTGGTGCCAGTGTTCGCCTGGGATGCCCCGAGCATGCCGCTGGAACCCCTGCTGCAGCCCGGCACCTGGCTGTCCCTGGCGGCGCTGGGTTTCCTCTGCACGTCCTTCGCTTACATCCTCTACTTCCGCCTGATCGCCAACGTCGGCCCGGTGAAGACCATGACCGTGACCTTCCTGATCCCGCCCTTCGGCGTGTTCTGGGGTGTGCTGCTGCTCGGGGAGTCCGTATCGATGGCGCACCTGCAAGGCGGCGTGCTGATCGCCCTGGCGCTGTGGCTGGTGCTCAAGCCGGCGGCGGTGCCGGCTGCAGCGAAATCGGCCGGTTAATTGCCGGGCGGTTTTCTGTAGGGGCGAATTCATTCGCCAAGGAGCACGCAGTGCTCCCCCGAATCCCTCAGGGCGGACCTTCGGTCCGCATGGCGAATGAATTCGCCCCTACACAAGATCGTACGAGGCCAGTCCTAGCGACCTGTCTTGACCGCACTCCACACGCGGGTACGCACGCGGTCGATCTTCGGCGGCATCGACTCCAGGGCGAAGAGGTTCTTCATCACATCGGCCGGCGGGTAGATCGCCGGGTCGGCCTTGATGCCGGCTTCCACCAGCGAGTTGGCGGCGGAGTTGCCGTTGGCGTAGCGCACCGAGTTGCTGATGCCGGCCATCACCTCAGGCCGCAGCAGGAAATTGAGGAAGGCATAGCCGGCCGCCTCGTCGGGAGCGTCGGCGGGCATGGCGACCATGTCGAACCACATGGGCGAGCCTTCCTTGGGCGTGGAGTACTGGATGTTCACGCCGTTGTTGGCTTCCTTGGCACGGGTGGCGGCCTGGAGGATGTCGCCGGAGAAGCCGACGGCCACGCAGATGTCGCCATTGGCCAGGTCGCTGACGTACTTCGAGGAGTGGAAGTAGGTGATGTAGGGACGCACCTTCATCAGCTCGGCCTGGGCTGTCTTGTAGTCCTCCGCCTTCTGGCTGTGGTGCGGCAGGCCCAGGTAGTTGAGGGTGATGGGCAGGAGTTCCGGGCCGTTGTCGAGCACGGCGACGCCGCACTTGGCGAGCTTCTCCATGTTCTCGGGCTTGAAGAACAGGTCCCAGGAATCCACCGGGGCGTTGTCGCCCAGCACCGCCTTCACCTTGTCGACGTTGTAGCCGATGCCGGTGCTGCCCCACAGATAGGGGAAGCCGTACTGGTTGCCCGGATCGTTCACTTCCAGCGCCTTGAGCAGCACCGGGTTGAGGTTCTTCCAGTTGGGCAGCTGGCTCTTGTCCAGCCTCTTCAGCGCGCCGGCCTGGATCTGCTTGGCCATGAAGTGGTTGGACGGCACCACCACGTCGTAGCCGGATTGGCCGGTCATCAGTTTGCCGTCGAGGGTCTCGTTGCTGTCGTAGACGTCGTAGCTGGCCGGGATGCCGGTTTCCTTGCTGAAGTTGGCGACAGTGTCCGGGGCGATGTATTCGCTCCAGTTGTAGATCTTCACCGTATCGGCTGCCTGGGCGGCGGCGGACATGGCCAGCGTCAGAAGGAGGGGCGCGAAGGAACGTGTCATTGTCTTTGTGTCCTGGCTGCTTGTGGATCGAGACCCCCGTCGTGCGGGGCCTTCAGCTTCGCGATCACCGCCGCCAGTGACAATGCGCGACAAGTCCCAGCGTGCCCGCGAGGAAGCCTGACCTGAAGCAAAACCGGGCCATTTGCGCCGTCTACACTTCAGCCTTGACCGGCCCGCCTGTCCGGGGCCGCGCACTGCAAGGATGGCCCTGATGCTCCAGTCCGTCTCCCCGAAAAACGACCTGCCCCTCGACGCCGAACCCGAAGCCAAGCCACACCAGGGGCTGTTCAGCCCCTTCGCCATTACCGCGTTCCGCATCATCTGGATCGCCAACCTGTTCGCCAATCTCGGCACCTGGGCACAGTCGGTGGCCGCTGCCTGGGTGGTCACCGAGGCCCACGCCAGCCCGCTGCTGGTGGCGATGATCCAGGTGGCGTCCGCCCTGCCCCTGGTGCTGCTGTCGATCCTCTCCGGGGTGCTGGCCGACAACCACGACCGGCGCAAGATCATGCTCGCAGGGCTCTGCTTCGAGATGAGCGGCGCCATCTTCCTCAGCACCATCGCCTTCCTCGGCATTCTCGATCCCATCCTGCTGATCATTTCCATCCTCTGGATCAGCATCGGCGGCGCCGTCACCATTCCGGCCTGGCAGGCGGCGGTGAGCGAACAGGTACCCGGCGAGATGCTGGGCAATGCGGTGCTGCTCAACAGCGTCAACTACAACGTCGCCCGCGCCGCCGGCCCGGCACTCGGCGGGCTGATGCTCAGCGCCGTGGGCCCGGCCTGGGTGTTCCTGTTCAACTGCCTGTGCTATCTGGCGCTGATCTGGGCGATCTGGCGCTGGCGCCGCGAACTGCCAGTGCGCACCTTGCCGCCCGAGGGCCTGATGCAGGGAGTGGTGGCGGCGCTGCGCTTCACCCAGTACTCCAGCGTCACCCGCCTGGTGATGCTGCGCTCGTTCTCCTTCGGCATTTCCGCCAGCGCCGTGTGGGCTCTGCTGCCGCTGCTGGCGCACCGCAACCCGGATGGTGATGCCGCGGTGTATGGCTACATGCTCGGCGCGCTGGGCGCCGGGGCCATTGGTGGCAGCCTGCTGGTGAACCGGGGACGCCTGCTGATCGGCACCAGCCGGCTGATCAGCCTCGCCGGCCTGACCTTCGGCCTGGTGATGCTGGTACTGGGCACGCTGGACAGTCTCTGGGCGATCTTCCCTGCTCTGCTGACGGGCGGCATCTGCTGGATCGCGGCGGTGGCCAGCTACAACTCGGCGGTGCAGATCCTGGTGCCGGACTGGGTCAAGGCACGCGCCCTGGCGCTGTACCAGACGGCGATCTACGGCGGCCTGGCGCTGGGTTCCTATCTCTGGGGCCACCTGGCGGAGAGCATGGGCGTGAAGGGTGCGCTGTTCAGCGCGGGCGTGCTGATGATCGCCTGCGCCTTCCTGCTCTATCCGCGCCGTCTGCCTGAGCTGGACGCGTCCAGCATCGCCCACGCCGACAGCCCGCAACCGGGCCAGCCGGGCTTCGCCTTCAATCCGGACCGGGGCTCGGTGCTGGTGACCATCGAATACCGCATTCCCCAGGAGCGCACCCGCGACTTCGTGCGGGCCAGCCGCCCGCTACGCCGTCTGCGGCTGCGCAACGGCGCCGACCGCTGGGCGCTCTATCGCGATGCCAGCGAGCCGGAGCTGTGGCAGGAAACCATGGTGGTGGAAAACTGGCTGCAGCACCTGCGGATGCTCGATCGCCTGACCATCGCCGACAAGGCGATCATCGACAACCTGACCATGCTGCACCGAGGCGACGGCCCACCCCGCGTACGCCACGGGGTGAGCTATGAATCGGGGAGCTACGAAACGCTCCAGCCGTAGGTTGTGGCTGAGCTCAGCGAAGCCCAACGGTGCGCGGCCCATGGCCTGAACGTTGGGCCTCGCGGAGCGAGGACCAACCTACTGTTGCAGTTCCTGCTCGGTAAACAGGCCGTCGAACAGCATGCTGGAGAGGTAGCGCTCGCCGGAGTCCGGCAGGATCACCACGATGGTCTTGCCCTGCATTTCCGGACGCTCGGCCAGGCGCACGGCCACCGCCATGGCGGCGCCGGAGGAAATACCGCAGAGGATGCCTTCCTCACGCATCAGGCGCAGGGCCAGGGCCTTGGCGTCGTCGTCGGTGCTCTGCTCGACGCGGTCGACCAGGGTCAAGTCGAGGTTCTTCGGCACGAAGCCGGCGCCGATGCCCTGGATCTTGTGCGGGCTGGGCTTCACCTCGTCGCCGGCCAGGGTCTGACTGATGACCGGGGACGAAACCGGCTCCACCGCCACCGAGAGGATCGGCTTGCCGCGGGTCTGCTTGATGTAGCGGGACACGCCGGTAATGGTGCCACCGGTGCCCACACCGGCTACCAGCACATCCACGGCGCCGTCGGTGTCGTTCCAGATTTCCGGGCCGGTGGTCTTCTCGTGGATCGCCGGGTTGGCCGGGTTCTCGAACTGTTGCAGCAACAGGAATTGCTCGGGGTTGGCGGCCACCAGCTCGTTGGCCTTCTCGATGGCGCCCTTCATTCCCTTGGCCGGCTCGGTCAGCACCAGCTCGGCACCCAGGGCCTTGAGCACCTTGCGACGCTCCAGGCTCATGGAAGCAGGCATGGTGAGGATCAGCTTGTAGCCGCGGGCCGCAGCGACGAAGGCCAGGCCGATGCCGGTGTTGCCGGAGGTGGGTTCCACCAGGGTCATACCCGGCTTGAGGCGGCCTGCGGCTTCCGCATCCCAGATCATGCTGGCGCCGATGCGGCACTTCACCGAATAGGCCGGGTTGCGACCCTCGATCTTGGCGAGGATGGTCACACCGCGCGGCCCCAGATGGTTGATGCGCACCAGAGGCGTGTTGCCGATGGCTTGCGAGTTGTCTGCGAAGATGCGGCTCATGGCGGAATCCTTGTCATGGCGGGAAAAAGGAGCCGCAAGCCTAAGGCGGTGCCACAACAGCGTCCAGCGCTCTCCGAGTCGGACAGAGGGCATTCCTGCCATTCAGTGACTGAATGAAGGTTCTGCGTTCACAGTCGACTTGTGCGCGCGTTATAGTCAGGCCTTTCCCAAATACTGAACCGTCCGGTTTTCCAACCGGAGTGATACGTCCGAGGATTCCCCGATGAAGTTCGAAGGCACCCAGTCCTACGTCGCCACCGACGACCTCAAGCTCGCGGTGAACGCCGCCATCACCCTGCAGCGCCCGCTGCTGGTCAAGGGCGAGCCAGGTACCGGCAAGACCATGCTGGCCGAGCAGCTGGCCGAGTCCTTCGGCGCCAGGCTGATCACCTGGCACATCAAGTCCACCACCAAGGCACACCAGGGCCTGTACGAGTACGACGCGGTGAGCCGCCTGCGGGATTCCCAGCTGAATTCCGACAAGGTCCACGACGTTCGCAACTACATCAAGAAAGGCAAGCTGTGGGAGGCGTTCGAGTCCGAAGAGCGCGTGATCCTGCTGATCGACGAGATCGACAAGGCCGACATCGAGTTCCCGAACGACCTGCTGCAGGAACTCGACAAGATGGAGTTCTACGTTTACGAGACCAACGAGACCATCAAGGCCAAGCAGCGCCCGATCATCATCATCACCTCCAACAACGAGAAAGAGCTGCCGGACGCCTTCCTGCGCCGCTGCTTCTTCCACTACATCGCCTTCCCCGACCGCGACACGCTGCAGAAGATCGTCGACGTGCACTACCCGAATATCAGCAATTCGCTGGTATCCGAGGCGCTGGACGTGTTCTTCGACGTGCGCAAGGTTCCGGGCCTGAAGAAGAAGCCCTCCACTTCCGAACTGGTGGACTGGCTGAAGCTGCTGATGGCCGACAACATCGGCGAAGCCGTGCTGCGCGAACGCGATCCCACCAAGGCCATCCCGCCGCTGGCCGGCGCCCTGGTGAAGAACGAGCAGGACGTGCAGCTGCTGGAGCGCCTGGCCTTCATGAGCCGCCGCGCCAGCCGCTGACGAACCTCCCCTCTTCCGCTTGCGGGAGAGGGGCCGGGGCTGAGGGTAATCCCGCCCACTTAGGAGATCAGCCATGCATCACGGCAGTTGCCTGTGCGGCGCGGTGAAGTACGAGATCGACGCGCCCATCAATTCCGCCACCCATTGCCATTGCAGCCAGTGCCGCAAGGGCCACGGGGCGGCGTTCGGCACCTATGGCAACGTGCGCTGGAGCGCCTTCCGCCTGGTGCAGGGTGAGGATGTACTGACCCGGTTCCACTCCTCCCCCGGCGTGACCCGGACCTTCTGCCGGCAGTGCGGTTCCACCTTGCAGTGGTACAGCGAAAATGCCCATCCCGACTGGGTTTCGGTCGCCCTGGGCACGCTGGACTCGCCGCTTGGCCCGATCCCGCAGAAGCACATCTACCCGGAATCCAAGGCCGACTGGTACGCCATCGCCGACGGCCTGCCCCAGGAGCCCCGCTCCTGAGAACCAACAGATAGATGAGGGTGCAGCCATGCTGCTCAACCTGTTCAACGAAATGCGCGCAGCCAAGGTGCCGGTGTCGGTCCGTGAGCTGCTGGACCTGATCAACGCGTTGAAACACAACGTGGTGTTCGCCGACATGGACGAGTTCTACTTCCTCGCCCGCACGGTGCTGGTCAAGGACGAGCGCCATTTCGACAAGTTCGACCGCGCCTTCTCCGCCTACTTCAAGGGCCTGGAGAAGCTCGACGACTACCTCCAGGCGCTGATTCCCGAGGAATGGCTGCGCAAGGAATTCGAACGCATGCTCACCGATGAGGAGCGTGCGCAGATCCAGTCCCTCGGCGGCCTGGACAAACTGATCGAAGAGTTCAAGAAACGCCTCGAAGAGCAGAAGGAACGCCACGCCGGCGGCAACAAGTGGATCGGCACCGGCGGGACCAGCCCCTTCGGCTCCGGCGGCTTCAACCCCGAAGGCATCCGCGTGGGCGATGCCGGCAAGCGCCAGGGCCGGGCGGTGAAGGTCTGGGACCAGCGTGAGTACAAGAACCTCGACGACCAGGTGGAACTGGGCACCCGCAACATCAAGGTCGCCCTGCGTCGCCTGCGCAAGTTCGCCCGCGAAGGTGCGGCCGAAGAGCTGGACCTGGACGGCACCATCGACCACACCGCCCGCGACGCCGGCCTGCTCAATATCCAGATGCGCCCGGAACGCCGCAACACCGTGAAACTGCTCCTGCTGCTGGATATCGGCGGCTCCATGGACGCCCACGTGAAGGTCTGCGAAGAGCTCTTCTCGGCGTGCAAGACCGAGTTCAAGCACCTGGAGTACTTCTACTTCCACAACTTCATCTACGAATCGGTGTGGAAGAACAACCTGCGCCGCACTTCCGAGCGCACCTCCACCCTCGACCTGCTGCACAAGTACGGCCCGGACTACAAAGTGGTTTTCGTCGGCGATGCTGCCATGGCGCCCTACGAAATCACCCAGGCCGGTGGCAGCGTCGAACACTGGAACGAAGAACCGGGCTACGTCTGGATGAAACGCTTCATGGAGAAGTACAAGAAGCTCATCTGGATCAATCCCTACCCCAAGGACACCTGGAACTACACCGCCTCCACCAACATCGTCCGCGAGTTGATCAACGACCAGATGCACCCCCTGACCCTGCAGGGGCTGGAGGAAGGGATGAGGTTCCTCTCGAAATGAACAAACGGGCCCGGAAGGGCCCGTTCTACTTTGTGACCAAAGCCGCTAGGCTTGGCGCTTATTTCCTGGAAACGAGCCGATCATGCAAGACATCTCCCTGCAGGACATCGCCGCGCCGGACGGCGTCTGCTACGGCTGTGGCGGCCGCAACCATCACGGCCTGCATATCAAGAGCCGCTGGCACGAGGACGGCGTACACGTCGTGGCCGAACACGTGCCGGATGCCAAGTACTGCGGCTGGCCGGACCTGGTGTATGGCGGGCTGATCGCCATGCTGGTGGACTGCCACTCCAACTGGACCGCCATGGCCTACCACTACCGTGACGAGGGCCGCGAGCCCGGCAGCCTGCCACGCATCGAATGCGTCACCGGCAATCTCGGTATCAAGTTCATCAAGCCGACACCCATGGGCGTGCCGCTGCTGCTGCGTGCCCGGCTGGAAGGTGAACCGGGGCGCAAGACCCGGGTGATCTGTGAGGTTTATGCGGGGGAGCTGCTGACCGCCGTCGGCGATTCCGTCTTCGTCCGGGTAGACACCGGGCAACTGGCCGCGACGGCCCACGGCCGCGAGTCCTGAGCATCGAACTGTAGGTTGGTGCAGAGCGCAGCGAAGCCCAACATGCAGGGGCCACGCTTTCATCGTTGGGCTTCGCGTAGCTCAGCCACAACCTACAACTGTCTTCGCTAAGGATCAGGCACGGCCCTGGGTAATGATTTCGCCGCGGCGCCAGAGAATCCACTCGCCCGGCTGATAGATGTTCCAGGTTTCGTTGTCGGTCAGGGGCTCAGTGGCGATCACCGTCACCACGTCGTTGGGCGTGGTTTCCGCCTGGAAGTTCACGGTCAGGTCGGCGTCCTTCAGGCTCGCAGGGCCGAAAGGCGCGCGGCGGGTGATGTGGGCCAGCTTGGTGGAGCAGAAACTGAACAGCCAGTCGCCGTCGCTCAGCAGGCAGTTGAACACGCCCCTCTGGCGGTATTCGAAGCAGGCCTGGATCAGCACCGGCAGGAGGATTTCCGCCATCACCGGTTCGGGGAAGGCACCGCGCACGCGGTTCAGCAGGTCGCAGAAGGCGGCTTCGCTGTCGGTGTCACCGACCGGGCTGTAGAAGCCTTTCGGCGGCTCGAAGCCGGCCAGTTGGCCGTTGTGGGCGAAGCACCAGTTGCGGCCCCAGAGCTCGCGCACGAAGGGGTGGGTGTTGGACAGGCAGACCTTGCCGACATTGGCCTGGCGGATATGGCCGATCACCGTCTCACTCTTGATCGGGTAGCGCTGCACCAGGCGCGCCACTTCGGATTCGACGCTGGCCGAGGGGTCCTGGAACAGGCGCAGGCCGCGTCCTTCATAGAAACCGATGCCCCAGCCGTCGCGGTGTGGGCCGGTGCCGCCGCCACGTTGCATCAGGCCGGTGAAGCTGAAGACGATATCGGTGGGGACGTTGGCGCTCATGCCAAGCAATTCGCACATGGTTCAGAATTCCAGCTTCAGGGCGTTTTTCAATTGTTCGGCTTCGCGTTCCAGGCGCGCCTGCACGGCAGAGCGGCCAAGGGGAAGGAAGCGGGTCAGGGCTCGCCAGAGCAGGCCGGCGAGGTCGCCACGGCGACGGGGAATCAGGTGCAGATGCAGGTGCGGTACGTGCTGGTTGGAGGCCGGGCCGTCGTTGACCAGCAGGTTGATGCCCTCACGTCCATAGCCGGCCCAGCGCAGGGCCTGGCTCAGGCGCGCGGTCAGGGCGAGCAGACGGTCGCGGGCATCGGCGGAGAGGTCGGTGAGCAAGGGCGCGTGTTCGCGGCTGACTACCAGCACATGCGCAGGCCTTAGCGGGTAGATGTCCAGCAGCACCAGGAAATGCTCGTCTTCATGCAGCAGATGGGCCGGCAGCCTGCCAGCGGCGATGGCACAGAACACGCAGTCCATGGGCGCTCCTTCACGGGAATGGCTCATGCTGAACGTGTCGTGCCCAGGCTGCAAGGCCCCGGCGTTACAGGCGGGGTTCGATTCGCAGGCGGCGGTCGCCGTTCTGATCGAAGCGGGTATCGGCGTCGGGCCGGCCGTCACGCATGACTTCACGCAGGGTCGGCTCGTCATCGGCCGGCTGTACCGCCTCGCGCTCGGCGCGGCGCGCCTTGAGCTTGTTTTCGATGGGCCAGCGAATGGCGGCGAACACCAGGTACAGGGTCAGGGCGATGATGCTGTACATGGTCAGGTCCAGCGCCGCCTTCCAGGCGTTGTTGCCGACCTTGAACACCAGGTCCAGGGCGGTGATGGCCACGGCCGGGGCGAACTGGTCCTTGGCCGGGTCGACGATGGTCGGGGTCAACAAAAGGACCGCTACCAGCACCCGCAGAGGCTCACGCAGCCAGCGCCACATCCAGCCAGTCAGGCGGAACCACACCAGCAGGCAGCCAAGCGCGGCCACTCCGTAGGCGGACCAGGCGAGCAGGTAGTCGTGTTCAGTCATTGGCGTCCGTGGCAAGGCTGGCAAAAGGGCGCTTATGATAAACGCTTTTCGCGGTTCCGGCGCTCCTGCCGTCGCCGCCCGGCCTGCCTTCGAGAATGCCCATGTCCCAAGCCCCCATCGCCCGCATCGAACCCGGTGACGACCCCTACCGCTGGCTGGAAGAGCGCGACGCTCCCGAGGTACTCGCCCACCTCGAGGCGGAGAACGCCTGGCTGGAAACCGAGCTGGCCGACCAGAAGGAGCTGCGCGAGACGCTATTCCAGGAGATCAAGGGCCGCATCCGCGAGACCGACCTGTCCCTGCCGGTGCCCTGGGGCCCCTGGCTCTACTACCAGCGCACCACCGCCGGCGACGAGTACGCGCGCCATTACCGCTGCCCGCGTCCGGCGGACGGTTCCCTCATCCCGGACACGGCGGCCGAGGAACTGCTGCTGGACCCGAACGAGCTGGCGGCCGGTGGCTTTCTCTCCATCGGCGCCTTCAGCGTCAGCCCCGACCACACGCGCCTGGCCTACAGCCTGGACACCAGCGGCGACGAGATCTACCAGCTGTTCGTCAAGGAGCTGGCCAGCGGTGAGGTGACCGCCCTGCCCTTCGAGCAGTGCGACGGCAGCATGACCTGGGCCAACGACAGCGCCACCCTGTTCTTCGGCGAGCTGGACGACACCCATCGCCCGCACCGCCTGCACCGCCATCGCCTGGGCGAGGCCGGCGCCACCCAGGTGTTCGAGGAAGGCGACGGCCGCTTCTTCCTCCACTGCTACCGCGCCAGTTCCGAGCGTCAACTGATCCTGCTGCTGAACAGCAAGACCACCAGCGAATCCTGGGTGCTGGATGCCGACACGCCTGAAGGCGCCTGGACCTGCCTGGCGCCGCGCGAGGAGAACCACGAGTACTACGCCGACCACGGCCGGCTGAACGGGCAATGGGCCTGGCTGCTGCGCAGCAACCAGACCGGCATCAACTTCGCCCTCTACCACGCCAACGAGCGAGAACCCACCCGCGCCCACTGGCAGGAACTGATCGCCCACGACGAGGCCCGCATGCTGGAGGGCATCAGCCTGAATGCCGGCGGTTTTGTCCTCAGCCTGCGTGAAGGCGGCCTGCCGATCGTCCAGGTGCACCCGGAAGGTGCCGCGCCCTACCCGCTGCAACTGCCGGACGCCGCCTACAGCCTCTATGTGCAGGACAACCTGGAGTTCGACAGCCCGTTCGTTCGCCTGCGTTACGAAGCCCTGAATCGCCCGGCCCAGGTTCGCCAGCTGGAACTGGCCAGCGGCGAACAGAAAGTGCTGAAGGAAACCCCGGTGGAAGGCCCCTTCGATGCCGATGCTTACGTCAGCCAGCGTCTCTGGGCGACGGCGGCGGACGGCACGCGCGTTCCTATCAGCCTGGTGGCCCGCCGCGAAGCACTCGGCAAGCCCGCCCCGCTCTACCTCTACGGCTACGGCGCCTATGGCGAGAGCCTCGACCCCTGGTTCTCCCATGCACGGCTGAGCCTGCTGGATCGCGGCTTCGTCTTCGCCATCGCCCACGTGCGCGGCGGCGGCGAGCTGGGAGAAGCCTGGTACCGCGCCGGCAAGCTGGAGCACAAGACCAATACCTTCGGCGATTTCATCGCCTGCGCCGAACACCTGATCGCCGAGGGCTACACCAGCCGGGCGCAGTTGGCCGTCAGCGGCGGTAGCGCCGGTGGCCTGCTGATCGGAGCGGTACTCAACCTGCGCCCCGAACTCTTCGCCGCGGCCATCGCCGAAGTACCGTTCGTGGATGTGCTGAACACCATGCAGAACCCCGACCTGCCGCTGACCGTGACCGAGTACGACGAGTGGGGCGACCCGAACGACCCCGAGGTGTTCGAGCGGATCAAGAGTTATGCGCCTTACGAGAACGTCCGCGCCCAGGCCTATCCGGCGATGCTGGTGGTGGCCGGCTACAACGACAGCCGCGTGCAGTACTGGGAAGCCGCCAAGTGGGTGGCGCGCCTGCGCGCAACCCGCACCGACAGCAACCCGCTGCTGCTCAAGACCGACCTCGGCGCCGGCCACGGCGGCATGAGCGGCCGCTACCAGGCGCTGCGCGACGTGGCGCTGGAGTACGCCTTCCTGCTCAAGGTGCTGGGCCTTTCCGGTAACTGATCAGGGATTACCGGTGCTGGTGCCAAGGCCCCTGGAGTTGCGTTCCAGCTGCTGCTCCAGCACCGGAATGGCCTGGTCGCGCTGCTCCAGGGACTCGCGCAGGCGCTGTTCCTGGTCCGGACGCTTCATCAATTGCGGACTGCCGCTCTGCGGCGACGGGCTGGTGACCGCGCGCGGCACAACCTGCGAATAGGGCTGCGGATTTGCCGTTCCGGGCGATCCTGCCGGCGCCTGCAGCGGCGCCCGCAGCAGCGGGGGATTCTGCGCCAGTGCGCCCCCGGCGATCAGGGCCATCGCCAGGAGCAGAGGAATTCGGGAGCGAGTCATGCTGCGGCCTCCTGCTCATCAGTGAGTCCAGTCTAGTTCCCGCCGGATCAGGTGTTTCCCGACGCGACGGGATGCCAGCGATCCGGCGTCCCCGGAACTAGACTTTTCACAAGTTCAGGCACGGGAGCGAAAGATGAGTACGGGACCGTCGGCGACCCCGACCGGCAAGCTGGACAAACTGCTCGCCGACGAACGCAAGCGGCGCGAACACAGTTACCGGGAACAGGCGCTGAAGCTGTTTCCGTGGGTCTGCGCCCGCTGCGGTCGCGAATTCAGCGGCAAGCGCCTGTCCGAACTTACCGTGCACCACCGTGATCACAACCATGACAACAATCCGGCCGACGGCTCGAACTGGGAGCTGCTCTGTCTCTACTGTCATGACAACGAGCACTCCCGCTACACCGACCAGCAGTGGCACAGCGAAGAACAACCCGGCGCGCGGCAGGGACCGCGCGCCACCTACAAGGCGTTCGCCGCCATCGGCGACCTGTTGAAGCGCGAGGAATAGCCCGCCGGGCCGTTCGAAACCGAGTCTGCAAGGAGATCACAATGAAGATCCTCATGGTACTGACCTCCCATGACCAGCTGGGCAACACCGGCAAGAAGACCGGTTTCTGGCTGGAGGAGTTCGCCGCCCCCTACTTCGCGTTCCGCGATGCCGGCGCCGAGGTGGTGCTGGCCTCCCCCAAGGGCGGCCATCCACCGCTGGACCCGAAGAGCGACGACCCGGAGGCACAGACCGAAGCGACCCACCGCTTTCGCGGCGATGACGAAGCGCGCCGGGCGCTCGCCAATACCCACATGCTGGCCGGCCTTCAGCCGGGCGACTACGACGCCCTCTTCTACCCCGGTGGCCATGGTCCGATGTGGGACCTGGTGGACGACCTGCATTCCATCGTGATGGTCGAAGCCTTCTACGCCGCCGGCAAACCGGTCGGCGCCGTGTGCCACGCGCCGGCGGTACTGCTCAACGCCAAGGCGCCGGACGGCGCGCCGCTGGTGCAGGGCAACGCGGTGACCGGCTTCTCCAACTCCGAGGAAACCGCCGTCGGCCTGGCCGACGTGGTGCCCTTCCTGCTGGAAGACGAGCTGAAGGAAAAAGGCGGCCACTACTCCAAGGTGGCGGACTGGCAACCCCATGTGGTCGCCGACGGCAACCTGATCACCGGGCAGAACCCGGCATCGTCCGAGCCCACGGCGGCGGCCATGCTGGAGCTGCTGAGTGGACGGCGGGGGGAGATGTAACCCGAATGGCGACGGACCGATGCCTGTAGGGGCGAATTCATTCGCCAAGGGTAGCGCAGCAGCCCCTCCACCGCAGGCCTTCCAGACTTTCGCACCAGCCCGCCCCCCCTCACCCCCGGCCCCTCTCCCGCAGGCGGGCGAGGGGTGACTCGCGTCGGCGCGGCTAAAACAATCCTGAAGCCCATACACCGCCTGAAACTGAGCGAAATAGGTGGGGCGGGGACTCCGCCCCTTCAGGAGGCCGAGCGAAATCGTTGCAAAACGGAGCGAAGCGAAGTAACAGCCAAAGGCTGGCCCGAAGGGCGAGCGCAGCGAGTCAGGGGGACGAGCGGCATGGATGCCGCGAGAGGCGTGTGGGGCCATGGATGGCCCCTCTCGCCGTGCCCCCGGCGCAACGATGAAGGGAGGGAACCCCGGCGAAGCCGGGGCCGAATGCAGGGGCAAGCGTTTTGGTTCCTTTTTGTGGGCGGCATTCCGACGTTTGAAAAAGGGACTCGCCTGGGAAGGCGAAACCAGATACATCCGCAGAACTCGGTAAGCAGCCGGGACTAGGACGTTCCAGCAATGCTTAACGCAACAGCTTGGTATCCAGCACGTCCGACGCGCCGCCCATGATGTTCTCGGTGATTTCGATGAAGTCCTTGGTGCTGGCCTTGTCCAGACGCATCAGGCCACGGGCGACATCATCCATGGAGTGCTTGCCGTCGGTGCGCAGGCGGATTTCCTTGTCCAGGTCCTGCAGCAGCAGTACGGCGCGGGCGGTGATGGCGCCGCTGGCATGTTCGCCGCGCAGGCTGTCCACCTTCTTGCTCCACTGGCGCAGCTGCTTGCGGATCGCCTCGTAGCGGTCGTCGCCCAGGCCACCGGCACGGCGCAGCAGTTCGATGGCGTAATACTCGGCCACCCCTTCACTGATCCAGTCACTGCGGTCGGTATCGCTGATCCGGCTGAGCACGTGCACCAGCTCGTGCACCAGGGAGCTGGTGCCGTTCTCGCTCACCATCGGGCGTGCCGAGTGCATGAAGAACGAGTTGGGTGCCGACAGGCCGCCACGCCACATGGGGTCGTTGGCGCCGACGATCAGCAGCTTGCCCGGCTCGCGGGGGAAGACTTCCTGGGCATGGGGCCAGACGAAGGTGAGCATCGTCAGGATGTCCATGCGCCGCATGCCTTCGCCCACCGGGGCGCTGACGGTGACATCGGTCGTCCCCAGGGTGGCCCGGCGGCTGCCCAGCTTGCCGGCGAGGATCCAGCCGGTGGGGCGGTCGAGCATGCGTTCGGGATTGTCGATGCGGAAACGGTTCTTGCCGATGCGCGGCCAGCCGGTTTCCACCGACTGCCAGCCGCTGGGCAGTTCGAACTGCAGGCGCGCCACCAGGTCGAGGCCTTCCACCATGTCCAGGCGTGCCGCCGGCACCAGGTCGTCGCCGCGCAGCAGTGCCCAGTCCGGGGTCATGCGGGCGTCGAAGCGGCCGTCGCCACGGGGATGGCTGATGCGCACCTTGTAGCTGAGGCTGGCCTTGCCCTTGCCGGGCACCCAGGTGCCGTGGCCCGGGTCTTCCTGGTTCCAGGTGCCGCTGGCCTTGAAGTCGCTGTAGTAGCCCTTGTCACCCAGGTCGAAGCGCAGGCTGCGTACGCCATCGCCCTTCTCCAGCACTAGGTTGACTTCCGCCTGGTCGCTCTCGGGCAGAAAGCGCACCTGATAGTCGAGATCGACCTTTTTCGCGGCCCACAACGGGGCGCTCAGGGTGAGCAGGACGGTGGACAGCAGCAGCTGGGAACGGGCGGACATCGAGGATGGCTTCCTTGGTGGGTGTGACGGTCAGTCCCTGAGACTCGAAAGGCGGCGGTTTGATCCGTGACCGCCCCTGCAGCACGTTGAAAACGTGAGCGGCGCAGCCAGCTTCGAACAGCCTGCTAGCCTGCGCGGAAAATCAGATAGTCCTCCCAATCATCCTCGGAGACGCTGTTCTCACTGAGCATGCGACCGGATTGGGAGATGCCCGTCTTGTGCACCGCTTCGGGGTCATTGCAGACCAGGTGGTGCCAGGGCGGCAGGTCCTTGCCCTCGGCCACCAGGCGATAACCGCAGGTGGGCGGCAACCATTGGAACTCGTCGGCCTGGGCCGGGGTGAGCTGGATGCAGTCGGCGACAAACTTGCGGCGATTGGCGTAGTCGGTGCAGCGGCAGGTCTTCAGGTCCAGCAGCTTGCAGGCGATGCGCGTGTAATAGACGCTGCCGTCGTCCTCGTCTTCCAGCTTCTGCAGGCAGCACAGGCCGCAGCCGTCGCAGAGGGATTCCCACTCTTCCTGATCGAGCTGTGCGAGGGTCTTGCGCTTCCAGAAAGGTTCGACTTTGGCGGCCATGGCGTGCGGGGGGTTGGTTCGGGGGGCGCGTAGTCTAGTCGGGTACAGGGTATCGGCCAAGCATAGCTGACCGTCGGTTACAGCTTGGCCAACTCAGTAGCCACGCTCGAAATTGACCTGCCCGCGCAACGGTTCGCCCGCCTGGTAGTGGTTGAGGTTGTCGACGAACAGCCGGGCCATGGCGCTGGGCAGCGTGGGTGCGGAGCTGTGGCCGGTGACCAGCAGGTTGGGCGCGTTCCAGAACGGATGCCAGGTGGGCAACGGTTCTTCACGACAGACGTCGATCACCGCAGCCGCCAGCTGGCCGGCCTGCAGAGCCGCCACCAGGTCCTGCTCCACCACCGCCACGCCGCGTCCGGCATTGATGAACAGAGCAGTCGGGCGCATGCAGGCGAAAGTCGCCGCGTCGTAGATGTCGCGGGTGGTCGGGGTATCCGGCAGCAGGTTCACCACGCAATCGGCCCAGGCCACCTGCTCGGCCAGCGCCTCCATGCCGAAGACCCGCTCGAAAGGCTCCAGCGGGCGCGGCTCGCGGGCAATGCCATGGAGCTCCACGCCGAAGGGTTCGAGGAAGCCGGCCACGCTCTGGCCGATATCGCCGCTGCCGACGATCAGCACCCGCTTGCCGTCGAGGCTGCGCGGCAGGCGGTTGTCCCAGCGTTTCTCGGCCTGGGCGACGGCCCGCGAGAACAGCTGCCGCTGATGGGCCAGCAGGTAGGTGAGGACGTACTCGGCCATCACCTGGCCGAAGATGCCCACGGCACGGGTCAACCGGTAGTCCTGGGGCAGGTCGGCGGCCAGCAGCGGGGTGATGCCGGCCCAGGTCGACTGCATCCACTCCGGCTTGCAGCCCCTGCGCAGCAGTTCCGCCATCCGGTCGGGCTCGCCCAGCCACACCGGGCATTCCCGCGCGGCCTCCACCAGGCGATCTACATCGCTGCCGCCATGGAACTGCAGGCCGGTCTGGGTGCGCAGCAGGTCAGCGTAGAGAGCGAATTCTTCTTCGGCGATGAGGACTTTCATCAGATGGGGTCGTTCATCCGCAGCAGTTCTTCCGGCAGGTGCTCGATGTACTCATCCTGGGCCGGCGGCATCTGCAGGTGGTAGCCCTGCTTCTCGATGTTCTCCAGCACCTTGTTGATGTCCTCGCGGGCCAGTTGGCGCTCGGGGGTCAACACCAGGTCGAAGGTGTGCTGCGGGGCACCGAAAGCGGCGATCAGGGCTTCGGGCACACGGCTCAGGGCTTCGCGCTTGTCGACGTAGAGGTACATCTCGTTCTTGCGCGGGCTTTTGTAGATGGAGCAGATACGTTTCATGGTCGGGCTCGTGGGGCGAGCCGTGCCGGACGGCACGGCGGATTGGTTCATTGGCCGGCCGTGGCCAGGGTGTCCAGCAGGGCCTGGCCCATCAGCTCGCGGCGCCAGCCACGCAGGCCGTCGGGCAGGCTGTAGGGGCCGTTGGGGAAACCGCTTTTCAGCAGGGCTTCCAGGTGCTTCTTGCGCAGCATCAGCTCCGGCGCCATGCCGAGGCGTTCGGCCTCCGCCTGGCCGACGGCACGCAGCTTCTTCAGCAGCGGCGAAGCATCCGGCGGCAGCGGCTCGGGCAGTGCCTCGGGCCACTGGTCAGGCGGCGTCTCGGCGGCCTCGCGGATCAATTTAAGCAGGGTATTGCCGTCCTGACGCACGGTGCGCGGGTGCATGTCCTCGATTCGCGCCAGGGACACCAGGTTGTCCGGCTGGAAACGCGCCAGTGGCCAGAGGCTGTGTTCACGCAGGATGCGGTTACGCGGCTGGTCGCGCAGGCGCGCTTCGATCTCGCGCCAGGCGCACAGCTCGCGCAGCACGGCGAGCTGGGCACGAGAAAGCTTCCAGGCCAGCTTGGCTTCGCGGTAGAGCTCTTCGGGAATGACTTCGCGGCGCAGGTTGGCCACCAGTTCGGCGCCATCTTCCAGCACCCAGGCACGCTTGGGTTCGGTCAGGCGCGGTTCCAGGGCAGCGTAGAGCTCGGCCAGGTGCTGCGCGTCTTCGGCGGCATAGCGCACCTGCATCTCGGTGAGCGGGCGCTGCAGCCAGTCGGAACGGGTTTCGTCCTTGGGCAGGTCGATGCCGAGGACCGCCTGCACCAGGCGCGAATAGCCCATGGAGTAGCCGATACCGAGGTAACCGGCGGCCAACTGGGTGTCCAGCAGAGGCTGCGGCAGGGAACCGGTCAGGCGCAGGAAGACTTCCAGGTCCTCGCTGCAGGCGTGCAGCACCTTGAGTACAGCCCGGTCTTCCAGCAGTTCGGCGAAGGGCGACCAGTCGCGAATCAGCAGCGGGTCGATGAGAAAGGCGTGTTCACCGTCGCCGACCTGCACCAGACCGGCCTTGGGGTAGAAGGTGTCGACCCGCATGAACTCGGTGTCCAGGGCCACGAAGGGCAGGCGCCGCCACGCGGCGCAGTGTTCGGCCAGCGCAGCGTCGTCGCGGATCCAGATAATGTCGATGGCCACAGGGCTCTCCTTGAATCAGTGGCGCGCAGTATATATCGCGCCGGGTCCTCGCTTCGCGCCTTGCATCACTCCCGCCCCGCCGCTGCCGGTCCGCACGGGGCGGGCGAGCGCCTAGGCCAGTTCACTGCGCAGTCTTTCCTGCAGGGCTTCGGAACTGGGCTGCATGGGCAAACGCAACTCGTCGCGGATCATCCCCTGCATCGCCAGCAGGCTTTTCACCGGGGCCGGATTGGGTTCGGCGAAGGCCAGGCGAATCAGTGGCTGTATTTTCAGGAAGATCGCACGCGCGGCCTCAAGTTCACCTTTGCCGATGCATTCGGCCATTTCCACGAACCGGCGCGGGTGGATATGCGCCGACGCCGCAATCGCGCCACGGCCGCCCATGCACAGGGTGGTGAAGATCTGCCCGTCTTCGCCGGTCAGCACATCCAGCTCACCGTCGCCAATCAGCGCGAGGGTGGTTTCCGGATTGCCGCCGCAGTCCTTGATGGCCACGATCCGCGGATGGCGGGCGAGCTGGCGCAGGGTGGCCAGCTCCAGGCGCACGCCGGTGCGGTACGGGATGTCATAGAGGATCACCGGCACGCTGGAGGCATCGGCGATGGCGCCGAACCAGGCGAGCAGACCTTCCTGGGACGGACGGATGTAGTAAGGCGCCGGCACCAGCACGCCGGCGATGGGGCGACGCTGCACCTCGCGCTGGAAAACCAGCAGGTCGGCCAGGTTGTTGCCGGCCACCCCCATCACCAGGCGGTCGCCGGGCACCTCTTCCAGCAGCGCGTCCAGCACCGCCAGTTGCTCGTCCTTCGACAGCGCCGCCGCCTCGCCCGTGGTGCCGCAGGCCACCAGCCCGGCCACGCCTTCATCCAGCAGGTGCCGGGCCAGGCGGCGCAGGGCGGGGAAGTCGATGGCGCCATCGTTGAAGGGGGTCACCAGGGCAACCCAGATTCCAGAAAACACAGGCATTGCAGATCTCCTTTGGCTGACCGTCAGAGTCACCGTCGGAGGGATGCAGGGAGGAGATTCGAAGGGGGGAAGACCCGGTTCACGCCTACTGTCCTGTCAGCCCATCTGACGGGACAGCACGCCCCGGTCAAATGAGCGACTGTTTCTTGGATTTCTTGCCCGCGACAACGCCATAGGCCGACGCCTGGGCCAAGAGGGCCAGGGCGGAAACGGCGGAGTGGGCGATTGCGGACATTGAAAAGCTCGGTTGGATCAAGCGAGGCACCGATACTGCTCAGTCCGCCCCGGGGCTGTCAACCGTGGCCTGCCTGATGGCACCACATTCACCCCTGGCGCCGGCCACGGGCGGCTGCTAAAAAGCCCGCGCAGAACAACAGGCTCCGGCCATCACCCCACCTCAACGGATACAAGAAGATGAAGAAGCTGCTGGGCGTACTCGCCCTGCTGATCGCCGCCGTGGCGGTCTACCTCGCCGTCACGCCCGCCCCCATCGACCCGCTGGCCTGGGACGCACCCAAGGCCCCGGTGATGACCGGCGTGCTGGAGCCCAACGACACCCTGATGAAGGCCGAGCTGATCGCCCAGGGCCAGGTGCATGGGCCGGAAGACACCGCCGTTGACGGCCAGGGCCGGCTCTACGCCGGCCTGCACGATGGCCGCATCGTGCGCATCGGCGAGAAGGGCGAGGTGGAAACTTTCGTCGAAACCGGCGGCCGCCCGCTGGGCATGGACTTCGACGCCGCCGGCAACCTGATCGTCGGCGACGCCTACAAGGGCCTGCTGCGCATCGACCCGCAAGGCAAGATCACCGTACTGGCCACCGAGGCTGACGGCGTACCCTTCCGTTTCACCGACGACCTGGACATCGCCCAGGACGGCCGTATCTATTTCACCGACGCGTCCAGCAGATTCCAGCAGCCGGATTACCTCCTCGACCTGCTCGAAGCCCGCCCCCATGGCCGCCTGATGCGTTTCGACCCGCTCAGCGGCAAGATCGAGGTGCTCCTCAAGGACCTCTACTTCGCCAACGGCGTGGCGCTGTCGGCTAACGAAGACTTCGTGCTGGTCAACGAAACCTACCGCTACCGCATCACCCGCTACTGGCTGAGCGGCGAAAAGGCCGGCACCCACGACGTCTTCATCGACAACCTGCCGGGCCTGCCGGACAACCTCCAGGGTGACCACCAGGGCACCTTCTGGGTCGCCCTGCCCTCCCCGCGCAAGGCCGACGCCGACTTCCTCCACACCCAGCCCTGGCTGAAGGCGCAGATCGCCAAGCTGCCGCGCATGTTCTGGCCCAAGCCGGTGCCCTATGGCCTGGTGCTGCAACTGAACGAGAAAGGCGAGATCGTCCACAGCCTGCACGACACCAGCGGCACCCACCTGCGCATGGTGACGTCGGCCAAGCCGGTGGGGGATTACCTGTACCTGGGTAGCCTGGACAATGACCGGATCGGCAAGCTGAAGATTCGCTGATGCCGATCGCCCCTCTCTCTGGGAGAGGGGCCGATGGGGGCGGGCTTCGCGACGCTCAGCGCTGCGCGGCCCGCGCCAAACTACGGCAGGACTACGTCCTGCTTGGCGAATGAATTCGCCCCTACAGGACTTGTGGTTTCACCCGTCTCCTGCCCCAGCAGCTCTTCCATCCGTGCACGGGTCTCGGCCATCAGCTCGCCGAGCCGCGCCGCGTCGTACTGGCTGGCGTCGATGGGCTCACCCACGTGCACTTCCACCTTCTGCCCCAGGTTCAGGCGGAAGGTGCGGGCCGGCAGCACTCGGTGAATGCCGCGAATGGACACCGGAATGATCACGGCGTCGGTATCCAGGGCCAGATGGAAGCAGCCTTTCTTGAACTTCAGCAGGCGGCCATCGGCGGAGCGGGTGCCCTCGGGGGCGGCCCAGAGGACGATGCCGCTCTCCATCATGCGTCGCGCGGTTTCCAGGTCAGCCAGGGCCTGGCGGCGGTTGTGCCGGTCGATGGAGGGGAACTCCGCCGCGCGCATGGCCGGGCCGAGGAAGGGAATGCGGAACAGCTCCTTCTTCGCCAGCATGCGGATCGACCCCGGCAGGGCGACGAAGCTGGCCGGGATGTCGTAGTGGCTGGAATGGCTGCAGAGGATCAGGTAACGGCGGCCGTCATTGAAGTCGGGAATCGGACCGTGCACCGACAGGTCCATGCGTACCAGGCGCAGCAGCAGGCGCGACATGGCGCGGGTGTAGCGGTCCACGCAGGCGCGGTCGAGGCGCTTTATCGGCGCGCGTACCAGAACCTTGCAGCAGTAATAGAGGACCACCGACAAGGTCCCCAGGATCACACCCAGGCGGCGGATCAGCGAGGCACGTTCACTCAGTATTTGCAGGCTTGGCATCGGGCTCTCCCATCTTCTCCCGGCGCGACTTCATGCACGGGTGACCTTATGATGCCGATTGTCATCGTCTCGACACACTTGGCCCGCCAGCCTCCTGATCAAATGCACCCGCCACGGACCCAGCCCATGGACAAGAAAGACCTGCAGATCATCGCCCTCCTGCAGCAGGACGCCTCCATTTCCCTCGCCGAGCTGGCCGAAGCGGTGAACCTCTCCCCCACGCCCTGCTGGCGGCGCCTGCAGAAGCTGCGCGAGGACGGCGTGATCACCCGGCAGGTGGCGCTTTGCGATGCCGAACGGCTCAATCTCGGGGTCACGGTGTTCGTCACCATCCGCACCAGTCGCCACAGCGACGACTGGACCCGGCAATTCATCGACGGCACGCGCGACATTCCCGAGATCGTCGAGATTTACCGCATGACCGGCGACGTCGACTACCTGCTGAAGATCGTGGTGCCGGACATCAAGGGCTACGACGCGGTGTACAAGCGACTGATACGCGTCGCCGACCTGTCCGACGTCAGTTCCGGCTTCGCCATGGAGGTGATCAAGCACACCACGGCGCTGCCCCTGAACCATCTGACCCAGGCGGGCGACTCATGATTTCCCCGCCATCACCCTGTCTTGAAAAGCATTTCTACAACTCCACAGTTAAGTAGAAATTATTTTCAAACCACCTGTATTCCCGGCAAATCAAAGCAAAGAAATTCCCCGCATCCATCGGTAATCTTTTCGCCATCCCGGACGCCTTCCGCTCCAGGCAGGCACTGCTCCATTTCGCTATCCCGACCCAGAGGTACACCCAGGTGGACGAACGCAAGCTGCATCTCGAAACGCTGCTGGCCCATGAAGGCCGTGAACGGGGCCGGGTCGGCGGAACCGTGAACATCCCGGTCTACCGTGCCTCCACCCTGCTCTTCCCCAGCGTGGAAGCCCTGCACGCGCAGAACGGTACCCTCAACACATACGGCCGCCACGGCAACCCCACCACCCGTTCGCTGGAAACCGCCCTGGCCGAACTGGAAGGCGCCTACGGAGCCATGCTCACCCCCAGCGGCCTGAGTGCCCTGACCACCGCCCTGCTGGCCACCCTCAAACCCGGCGATCACCTGCTGATGACCGACTCGGTGTACGACCCGACCCGCGCCTTCTGCGACGAAACACTGAAGCGCTTCGGCATCGAGACCACTTACTACGACCCGCTGATCGGCGGCGGCATCGCCGAGCTGATGCGCCCCAACACCCGCGTGGTGTTCCTCGAATCGCCCGGCTCGCTGACCTTCGAAGTGCAGGACGTGCCCAGCATCGCCGAGGTGGCCCACGCCCACGGCGCCCTGGTGATGATCGACAACACCTGGGGCACGCCGGTGCATTTCGCCTCGTTCAAGCATGGTGTGGATATCTCCATCCATGCCGCCACCAAGTACATCGTCGGCCACTCGGATGTGCTGATGGGCGTGATCATGACCACCGAGGCGCTCTTCCCGCAGGTGCGCGGCTTCTACAAGCAGCTCGGCCTGTCGGTCAGCGCCGATGATGCCTACCTGGCCCTGCGTGGCCTGCGTACCCTCTCGACACGCCTGGAACGCCACCAGCGCAACGCAGAGAAGGTGACCCAGTGGCTGGCCGAGCAGCCGGAAGTGGCACGCATCCTCTACCCCGCCCTGCCCGGCGCGCCCGGCCACGAACTGTGGAAGCGCGACTTCACCGGCGCCTGCGGCCTCTTCAGCGTGGAATTCAAGGCGATGCCCGAACAGGCGATGCGCGCCATGCTCGATGGCATGCAGCTGTTCGGCATGGGCTACAGCTGGGGCGGTTTCGAGAGCCTGATCCTGCTGACCAATCCCAGCGCCCACCGCAGTGCGACCACCTGGAAGACCGATGGCCCGCTGGTGCGCCTGCACGTCGGCCTGGAGCATCCGGACGACCTGATCGCCGACCTCGACGCCGGCTTCCAGCGCCTTCGCGCCGCTAGCCGCTGACCCCACGGGCGGCGCGGGTTCCGCGCCGCCGCCGATAGCGCGCGACAGCCTGTGCAGGCGTCCTTATGATGCTTGCCACAACAATGGTCACGACAAGGACCCCGCCATGTCGCTCGCACAGCTCATCAGCCCTGCCCAACTCAGCGCCCGCCAGGAAGAACCGGGCCTGGTCATCCTCGATTGCCGCTTCTCCCTCGACGACCCGGCCTATGGCCAGCGCAGCTATGCCGAGAGCCATATTCCCAAGGCACGCTTCGCCGACCTGGAACGCGACCTGTCCGGCCCGGTCAGCAAGGGCGTGACCGGCCGCCATCCGCTGCCGGCCCCGGCGGCGCTGGCCGGCAAGCTGCGCGAATGGGGCATCGCCGCCGGCAGCACCATCGTCCTCTATGACGACGGTCCCGGCGCCTTCGCCGCGCGCGCCTGGTGGCTGCTGGCCTGGCTGGGCAAGCGCGATGGCGTGTTCCTGCTGGACGGCGGCCTCAAGGCCTGGCGCGATGCCGGGCTGCCGCTCACCGCCGTGACGCCGGTCGTGCAGCCGGGCGACTTCGCGGGCGAGCCGGACAACAGCCTGCTGGTGGATGCCGATGGATTGCAGCAACACTTGGGCGACACCCGCCTGACCCTGCTGGACGCCCGCGCCCTGCCGCGCTTCAAGGGTGAGGTGGAACCCATCGACCCGGTGGCCGGCCATATCCCCGGCGCCCAGTGCGCAGCCTTCACCGACAACCTCGGTGGCGACGGCCGCTTCCTTCCGGCCGATGCCCTCAGGCAACGCTTCGCCGCCCTGATCGGCGACCGCCCGCTGGAGGAGGTCGTGGCCTACTGCGGGTCGGGCGTCACCGCCTGTCACAACCTCTTCGCCCTGAGCCTGGCCGGCTATCCCCTGGCGCGGCTCTATGCCGGTTCCTGGAGCGAGTGGATCACCAACCCTTCCCGCCCCCTGGCCACGGGCGAATAAGGCAGAAAGCCAGCAGGCATGGGGCTTTGCGGCCCTTGCCGGCTGGCTGTTTTTTAATCACAGCCAGCTATATAGACAATAACCAGAAGCCTGAAACGGTTTAAAAACAGGCCTTTACAGCACAAATATCCCACTAGACTTCAAATCGAGCGGCTAACCCCGCTCCCGGTGGGGCTCTTTCCTAGAACGACGAGAAGCTGCCAAAACGCCCCAGCCCCGCCGGCACCCTTCGCGAGGGCCAAATGGGAATAGCCGCCTGCGATCTGCGCCAGCACGTGATACGACCGACACTGCATTACCTGCAGCGCCCCTCCTCCACCGCCGAAACGCTCCTGCTGGGTGCCGCTGCCTGCCAATCGGCACTGGGCTCCACGCTGGACTGCGGCAACGGACGCGGACTCTATGGCATCAGCGACGAGCGCCACCAGCAGCTCTGGGACCGTCACCTGGCGCTCGACCCGGACCTCGCCAGCCAGGTCCGCGGGCTGGCCAGCCAGCATGCCTTCCTCGCCGCACCGCACCTGGAGCTGACCATCAACCTGCGCTATGCCACCGCCATCGCCTGGATGCTGGTGGAGTCGAGCATCCTGGTGCTGCCCGCCGCCGACGACCTGATCGGCATGGCCATGATCTGGCGCCAGGTCTTCCATCCCGAAGGCAGCCCGAGGGACTTCATCGACGCCTGGCAACGCCATGTTGGAGGACTTAGCCAGGCTGCCTGATCACTGACCGATCAGTCAGGAACGATCGTGCCAAGCAATTTGCACGATCGGCGAAAATGCCGTCTTTTTCCATTTTGTTCGACAATCTTACAATACATATTGCCGCAATTTGGAAGCTGGCCAGGTCGATTGAATCCTGTTAGCGTGCCGGCCTTTGCACCATCGCTCAGGAGTTCACCGTGATAAGCAGAGTCTTCAGGACCGCCCTCGCCCTGGCCGTCAGCGCCGCTTCCAGCTACAGCCTGGCTGCGGGCTTCGCCCTCAACGAGCAAAGCGTCAGCGGCATGGGTACCGCCTTCGCCGGCCGCTCCTCTTCCGCTGATGACGCCACCACCGTATACGGCAACCCCGCCGGCATGGCCCGTCTCAAGCGCGAGCAGGTAAGCGTCGGCGCCGCCGCCATCTTCGCCAAGACCGACATCGACGATGCCCGTAGCACCTTCGGCGGCAGCAACGACGGCGACATGGTTCCCACCGTGGGCGTGCCCATGGGCTACTACGTCAAGCCGATCGACGACAAATGGTCCTTCGGCCTCGGCATGTACGTGCCCTTCGGCCTGATCACCGACTACGAAACCGGCTTCGCCGGCCGTTATTACGGCGACAAGAGCGAAGTGCGCGTGATCACCCTGCAGCCCACCGTCAGCTACCGCATCAACGACCAGCTGTCAGTCGGTTTCGGTCCCACCATCAACCGCATCGACGGTGAACTGACTTCCGCAGTCCTCAACCCGCTGTCCCCGGGCCGCAACGACGGCAAGGTGAAGGTCAAGGGCGACGACACCGCCCTGGGCTTCAACGCCGGCGTGCTCTTCGAACTGGACGCACGCACCCGCTTCGGCCTGACCTACCACTCCAAGGTGGATTACAAGCTGAGAGGCGATACCACGGTTTCCGGCAGCGGCCCGGTACTGGGCAGTTCCGCCGGCAAGTACGACGCCTCGCTGGACCTGGAAACCCCGGAATCGGTCGACTTCTCCGTCACCCATGACCTGAACGACACCTGGACCCTCTACGCCGGCAGCACCTGGACCCGCTGGAGCCGCCTGGAAGAAATCAAGGTGGAGAACAAGGGTGTTCACGGTCTGCTGGCCCCGGCTCTCGGCACCATCACCGAAGAGCAGGACTGGCGTGACACCTGGTCCTACGCCGTCGGCGCCGCCTACAAGCTGAACCAGCAGTGGGTCCTGCGTGCCGGCCTGGCCTACGACCAGTCCCCGGCCCGCAACGAGTTCCGCTCGCCGCGCATCCCCACTGACGATCGCAAGATCTTCAGCCTGGGTGCTGCCTGGAGCCCGAACGACGACGTGACCGTCGACGTCGCCTATTCCTACCTGAAGGAAGAAGACGCCGACATCAACCAGGCCAGCGCCAGCAAGGGGGCCTACCGCGCCACCTACAAGAACAGCGCCCACGGCCTGGGTGCGCAGCTGACCTATCGCTTCTGATCAGGCGGCTGGAAAAAAAAAGCCCGGACGAGTCCGGGCTTTTTTCTGCCTGTCGATCAGGGTTGGCTGGCCAGCGCCTGCTCCACCGCTTTCAGCAGGTCGGGGTCATCCGGCTTGGTCAGGCTGGAAAAGTGGGCGATCACCTTGCCCTGGCGGTCCACCACGTACTTGTAGAAGTTCCAGCGCGGCGTCTGTCCGGACTGGGCGATCAGCTCTTTGTAGAGCGGTATCGCCTCGTCGCCGGTGACGTGCTGAGGCTGGGTCATGGCGAAGGTCACGCCGTAGTTCACGTAGCAGACCTTGGCGGTCTCCTCGTTGGAGGCGGCTTCCTGCTTGAAGTCATCCGAAGGCACGCCCAGCACTTCCAGGCCCTGGTCCTTGTAGCGCTTGTAGAGCGCCTCCAGGCCCTTGAACTGCGGGGTGAAACCGCAATGGCTGGCGGTGTTGACCACCACCAGCGGCTTGCCGGCGAAGCGCTGGCAGAGATCGATGGTGTTCTTGGAGCGGAGTTGCGGCAGGTTGTGCTGCAGCAGCGAGGGACACTCGGCGGCCATGGCCTGGCCGCCGAACAGGGCCAGCAGCGACAGTGACAGGATGGGCAAGGCTTTCATGGCGGGCTCCGGCGCAAATCGAGTGATCTGACTACGCTACCGCCGGGCAGGCCGACTAGCAATTGAATCCCAACTGCATCAGTGCCAATCCGCCTTGCTGCCAGCCCCACCAGACGAGGGCCAGCAGCAGGCCAGCCGCCAAGGCGCCGATAGCCCAACACAGGCGCAGGCTCATGCCGCCCCGACGGGCTGCAGGCGCGCCACCGGTTGCTCGCGCACCGGCCAGTTCAGCACCGCTGCCATCAGACTGAGGAAAATGGATATCTGCCATACCAGTTCGTAACTGCCCGTGTGGTCATAGAGATAGCCCCCCAGCCAGCCGCCGAGGAAGGCGCCCAACTGGTGGAACAGGAAAACGATACCACCGAGCATGGACAGGTTGCGCACGCCGAACAGGGTTGCGACGGTGCCGTTGGTCAGGGGAACGGTGGACAGCCACAGCAACCCCATGGCCATGCCGAAGGCGTAGGCGCTCCAGATGGTCAGCGGCGAATAGACGAAGGCCACGATCACCACGCCGCGCAGCAGGTACAGCGCAGTGAGCAGCTTCGGCTTGGCATGGCGGCCGCCGAGCCAGCCGGCGATATAGGTACCGAACACGTTGAACAGCCCCACCAGCGCCAGCACCGTGGTGCCCACCGAGGCCGGCAGATGCTGGTCCACCAGATAGGCCGGCAGGTGCACGCCAATGAACACCACCTGGAAGCCGCAGACGAAGAAACCCAGGGCCAGCAGCCAGAAGCCGGAATGACCGGCGGCTTCGCGCAGCGCCTCGACCAGGCTCTGTTCATGGGCCTGGGGCGGTGGCGGATTGTCCTTGAGCAGCCCCACCAGCGGCACGATCAGCGCGACCAGCAGGCCCAGCGCCAGCAGCGCGGACGACCAACCGAGCCAGCCGATCAAACCGAGGGTGCCGGGCAGCATGGCGAACTGACCGAAGGAACCGGCGGCCGCAGCGATGCCCATGGCCATGCTGCGCTTCTCCATTGGCACGGCACGCCCGACGACGCCGAGGATCACCGAGAACGAAGTGCCCGACAGACCGATACCAATGAGCAGACCGGCGCTGACCGACAACGACAGGGCCGAATCGGAGAACCCCATCAGCACCAGTCCCACAGCGTAGAGCACGCCGCCGACGATCACCGTCTTCGCCGCGCCGAAACGGTCGGCCAGGGCGCCGGTGAAGGGCTGCGCCAGGCCCCAGATGAGGTTCTGCAAGGCGATGGCGAAAGCGAACACTTCCCTGCCCCAACCGAACTCGTTGCTCATGGGTGCCAGGAACAGGCCGAAGCCATGGCGAATGCCGAGCGACAACGCCAGGATCAGCGACGCCCCCAAGAGAACCCAGCCACTCGTACGCCATACCGAAGTCATAGAAAGTCCTTTGCGGGTATATACCCGTTTTCCAGCGAAAATATCAGCCGATATGTTCCAGATCATCCAGCAGCGCCATCAGCTCTGCTCGCTTTTCCAGTCCTATGCGTTGCCCCAGTCGCACCTGCACCTGTTCCCAGGCCTGCAGCGCCTCATCGAGGCAGGCGCGCCCGGCCGGCGTCAGGGAAACCAGGCGATTGCGCTGGTCCTCGCCACCTTCCAGATGCACCAGTTCCCTGGCCTCCAGTACCTTGAGGTTGCGTCCCAGCGTGCTGCGATCCAGCCCCAGCGCTTCGGCCAGGCTGGTGATGCTCGGCTGGTCCAGGCGGGCCAGGTTCTTCAGCAGCGAATACTGGGCGACATTCACCCCGACACCGGCGAGGGCATCGTCGTAGAGCCGGGTCACGTTGCGGGTGGCGCGGCGCAGCTTGGTACAGAGGCATTGGGTCGGCAACATGAATGCGTGTATATACCCGCATCAGCCAGGAGGTCAATCGAAGCCTGCGCGAAGCGATGGCCGGACACCTGCCGATTGTCCCAAGTGCCAGACGAAGCCGTTGCCGCTGCCAAGGCTGCCGCCCTGCCCGACCTCGTATAAACCGGGCCATCAACGCACGCCGAGGTCACCATGCCCAGCTACAAAGCCCCGCTGCGCGACATGCGCTTCCTGCTCAATGAAGTCTTCGACTTTCCCGCCCACTATCGCGCCCTGGCCAACGGCGCCGAGGCCACGCCGGACATGGTCGAAGCCATCCTCGGCGAATGCGCTCGGCTCTGCGAAGAAGTGATCGCCCCGCTCTACCAGAGTGGCGACGAGGAAGGCTGCCACCTGGAGAACGGCGAAGTCCGCACGCCCAAGGGCTTCAAGGAAGCCTACGACGCCTATGTGGCCGGCGGCTGGCAAGGTCTGTCGCACCCGGTGGAATACGGTGGCCAGGGCCTGCCCATGAGCCTGGGCGCGCTGAAGCAGGAAATGCTCGGCACCGCCAACTGGCCCTTCTCCATGTACCCCGGCCTCTCCCTGGGCGCCATGAACACCCTGATGCAACACGGCACCGAGGAGCAGAAGCAGACCTACCTGGTGCCCCTGACCGAAGGCCGCTGGGGCGGCACCATGTGCCTCACCGAACCCCAGTGCGGCACCGACCTGGGCCAGGTGAAGACCCGCGCCGAGGCCAATCCCGATGACAGCTACGCCCTGACTGGCACCAAGATCTTCATCTCCTCCGGCGAGCATGACCTGACCGAGAACATCGTGCACATCGTCCTCGCCCGCCTGCCGGACGCGCCCAAGGGCACCCGAGGCATCTCCCTGTTCATCGTGCCGAAATTCCTCCCCGCCGACGGCGGCCTCGGTCCGCGCAACGGCGTGAGCTGCGGCGCGCTGGAGAAGAAGATGGGCATCAAGGCCTCCAGCACCTGCGTGATGAACTTCGACGGCGCCACCGGCTTTCTCATCGGCCCGCCGAACAAGGGCCTGGAATGCATGTTCACCTTCATGAACAGCGCCCGCATCGGCACCGCCATCCAGGGCGTGGCCACCGCCGAACTGGCCTACCAGGGCGCCCTGGCCTACGCCCGCGAACGCCGCTCGATGCGCGCGCTGTCCGGAACCAAGGAGCCCGGCTCGGTGGCCGACCCGCTGATGGTCCACGGCGACGTGCGACGCATGCTGCTGACCCAGAAAGCCGTGGCCGAAGGTGGCCGCGCGCTGGTCTACCTCGCCACCCAGTACGCCGACCGCATGATCGAAGGCATCCTGCACAAGGACGACCGGCAGTACGCCCACTGGGACGACAAGCTCGGCTTCCTCACCCCCATCCTCAAGGGCTGCCTGACCGAGCTGGGCCTGGAAAGCGCAAACCTCGGCATGCAGGTCTTCGGCGGCCACGGCTACATTCGCGAGCACGGCATGGAGCAGATCGTCCGCGACGCGCGCATCGCCACCCTCTACGAAGGTACCACCGGCATCCAGGCTCTCGACCTGCTGGGCCGCAAGGTGCTGCTGATGACCCAGGGCAAGGCCGTGCGCGACTTCACCGGCCAGATCGCCCGCTTCGCCGTCGAGTTGCTGAAAACCGAACCCGCCATGCGCGGCCGCGCCCTGGTACTGCTGAAGCTTGCGGCCGAATGGAACTGGCTGACCCTGCGCATCGCCCTGCGCGCCCGCAAGGACCGCGACCTGGTCAGCACCGCCAGCCACGACTTCCTCATGTACTCCGGCTACGCGGCACTGGCCTATGCCTGGTCCCTCCAAGAGCACGCGGCTCGCGTGCGGCTGCGCGAAGGCGGCGCGGAATCCACCGACTTCTACCGCGCCAAGCTGGCCACCAGCGACTTCTACTTCGCCCGCCTGCTACCCCGCGCGAAAGGACATGCGGCGGCAATGCTGAAGCCAACGGGGTCGGTGATGGGACTGGCGAGTGAGCATTTTGTGTTTGAGTAGATCGGGGGAGTCGCGGGGGAGTTTCGGACGGCTCCGAGGCTGATTGCATGCAAGATCGAGTCTTTCCACATGGGAGGAATAGCCATGGAAAGGCTCGAGTTCGCCAGGCAGCTCAGGGTGGAGCAGACGGATGCGGAGCGCACGTTATGGCATCGCCTACGCAACAGGCAGTTGGCAGGAACGAAATTTCGACGACAACAACCGCTGGGGCTGTACTTCGCAGATTTCTACTGCCACGAGCTGAAGCTTGTCATTGAGATTGATGGCGGCCAGCATCTCGACAGTGCACACGACAATACGCGAGATGCCTGGCTCAATAAGCAGGGGTATCGCGTTCTGCGCTTCTGGAATCATGACGTGCTGGGACAGACGGATGTGGTGCTGGAAGCAATCTGGCGGGTGATCTCTGAATCGAAGCACGCCGACGCCCCCTCACCCCCGGCCCCTCTCCCTAGGGGCGAGGGGTGACTCGGCTGAAACCACAGAGCATCAGGGATGCTTTGCAGCCATCACCAAGCGCGGTCAGTTCCCCTCTCCCTCTGGGAGAGGGGCTAGGGGTGAGGGCTGGTCAGGCCAGCGCAAGTGCCACCCCCACCAACACCCCCACTTCAACAATCTCCACCATCGCCCCCGCCGTATCCCCGGTCGTCCCCCCCAACCGCTGCACAAATCGCCCACGCAGCCACGCGAAGACAACCAGCGCCATCACCAACGCAATCCACGCCGCCCATCCCAGCACGAGCAACACCACCGCCTGCCCGCCCAACCACACCGGCAGTTCCTGACGCGGCAGGTGTTCGGCCAGCGTCTGGCCCAGACCGCCGGCGCGCACGTAGGGAGTAGTGAGGAACAGCAGCGGCAGCATGCCCCGCGCCAGCCAGGGCGCCAGCAGCAAGGGCAGCCATTGTCCCGTCTGTAACAGCGCAGTCAGCGCGGCGAACTTGAGCAACAGCACCGCCACCAGCACGACCACCGCGATGGGGCCGCTGCGGGGGTCTTTCATGATGGTCAGGGTGCGTTCACGATCGCCGTAGCCGCCCACCCAGGCGTCCGCCGTATCGGCCAGACCGTCCAGATGCAGGCCGCCGGACAGGCCCACCCAGAGCACCAGCAGCAGTGCGGACGAGAGCATTACCGGGCGTCCGTCCAGCAGCCAGGCACCCGCCAGCAGCAGGGCGCCGATCAGTATGCCTACCAGCGGATACCAGAGCAGCGAGCGGCCGATCTGCCGGGGCTCAGGCATGCCCGGCAGGCGTACGGGCAGACGGGTGAGGAACTGCAGGGCGATCAGCAACGGCGTCATGGGCGTTCCCGCAAACCCTGTTCGTCGAAAGCCAGGTGGAACAGCTCGCCGTGAGCGACTCCCACCTGCATCAGCTGACTACGCGGCAGTTGCCGAGCGCGGGCCACCAGAATCCGGATCACCCCGCCGTGGGTGACCAGCAGCACCCGCTTCCCGGCGAAGCGTTCCCGCAAGCGTTCACCGGCCGCCAGCACCCGTGTTTCGAAATCCAGCAGGGTTTCGCCGTCCGGTGGCGTGTAGCTGTAGGGATCGTTCCAGAACGACCCCAGGCCTTCGGCATGGTCCTCCATGAGTTGCGCCGCGCTGCGGCCCTCCCATTGGCCGAAGTGCAGTTCGCGCAGGTCGGCATCGAAACTCAGCGGCAGACCGAGTCGCGCTTCGAGCTCGCGAGCGAAGGCGGCGCAGCGTTGCAGGGGCGAGCTCACCAGCGCATCCCAGGGGCCCGCACCGTCGATGCCGGCGCGCATCTGTGCCCAACCGGTTTCGGTCAGAGCGTCGTCCAGGCTGCCGCGAAAGCCGCCGCCCAGTTCGGTTTCGCCATGGCGCAGGAGGTCGAGTTTCATGCCGGGCGGTCCGACACGGAGGCTTCGGCGAAGGTAGCCATGCCACCGTGCAGGTCGCAGGCCAGTCGCAGCAGCGGCAGGGCGATGGCCGCGCCACTGCCTTCGCCCAGGCGCAGGCCCAGGTCCAGCAGCGGTTGCGCTTCCAGCGCCTCGAGCACGGCGACATGGCCGGGCTCGGCGGAACGATGGGAAAACAGCAGCCACTCGCGGCACGCGGGGTTCAGGCGCACGGCACACAGCGCCGCCACGCTGCAGATGAAGCCATCCACCAGGGCTGGCAGGCCCAGTTGCGCGCAGGCGAGGTAGGCGCCGGTCAACGCCGCCACTTCGAAGCCACCGAGGCGGCGCAGGGTTTCCTGCGGGCTGTCACAGTCCTTCCGGTGCAAGGCCAGGGCATGCTCGATCACCTGGATCTTGTGCGCCACGCCCTTGCCATCCAGCCCGGTGCCCGGCCCGGCCAGCGCGGTGGCCGGCAGGTCCAGCAAGGCGCAAGCCAGGGCACTGGCGGTGGTGGTGTTGCCGATGCCCATCTCACCGCCGACATAGAGGTCGGCACCCGCGCCCAGGGCGCGTTCGACACTGGAGCGACCGGCTTGCAGGGCGATCAGGCACTGCGCGGCGGTCATCGCCGGCTCACGGGCAAAGTTCGCCGTACCGGCCCCGACCTGCAGGTGCAGCACACCCGGCAGCGGTTCCAGCGGCAGTGCGGTGCCCAGGTCCACCAGTTCCAGGGTGGCACCGAGGCTTTTGGCCAACACGCTGATGGCGGCGCCGCCTCGGACGAAGTTGCGCAGCATCTCGCCGGTCACCGCCTGCGGGTAGGCGGACACGCCCTCCTCCACCACACCGTGGTCACCGGCGAACACGGCGAACCAGGGACGGTCGACGGCCGGCCGCTCACGCCCCTGCTGGGCGGCCAGGGTAATGGTCAGGTCCTCCAGCTGGCCGAGTGCGCCGCGGGGTTTGGTCAGTTGGTCCTGGCGGGCCTGGGCCTTGGCGCGGGCCACCGGGTCGAGCGGCTGGCAGGGCGCCTGCCACCAATGCAGTGAAGTCATAGGGGGTCTCCCTTGAGAATCATGGGCAGGCCGGCGACCGTGAAGATCACCCGTTCGCAGCGTTCGGCCAGGGCCTGGTGCAGCCAGCCGGCTTCGTCGACGTAACGACGGGTCAGCTCGCCCAGGGGCACGACGCCCAGGCCGGTTTCATTACTGACCAGCAGCACGCGGCCGGGCAGGACGGCGATGCAGCCGAGCAGCGCCTCGCGCTCCTCGTCCAGACGCGCCGGGTCGTCCAGCATCAACAGGTTGGTCAGCCAGAGCGTGAGGCAGTCCACCAGCAGACAGGTATCGGCGGCGGCGTTCTCGCGCAGCACGCGGGCGAGTTCCAGTGGTTCTTCCACCAGGCCCCAGTGCTCCGGGCGGCGGGCGCGGTGATGGGCCACCCGCGCGCGCATTTCGCCATCGAGCGGTTGGCTGGTGGCGATGTAGACGACCTGCAGGCCGCTTTCAGCCGCCAGCTTCTCCGCCAGCCGGCTCTTGCCGGATCGGGCTCCGCCAAGGATGAGTTCAGGCATGGGGCATCTCCTGGAGGCCACAGAGGTCAGCGAGCAGGCGTGTATCCAGATGCTGCTCCACCTGGTCGGCCAGACGATCGATGTCACGCTCGCGCAGGGCGTGATAATCCACCGACTGCACGACGGAAAGTCCGGCCCAACGCAGGATGGCCGCCGCGGCGGCGGACGATTCGAACAGGCCGTGCAGGTAAGTGCCCATGACCTGGCCATCGGCACTTCGCGCGCCGTCGGCACGGTCATCGTCCAGCATCACGGCAGGACGTTCCAGGCCCGCGCCGGTGGTGACGCCGGCATGGATCTCGTAGCCGCTCACTGCCGCGCCGTCCGGCAGCAGGCGGCCGCTGACGTTGCGCAGCTGCTTCTCCGGCTCCAGCACGGTATCCACGTCCAACAAGGCGAGACCCACGCTCTCCCCTGCCGGGCCTTCCAGGCCATGGGGGTCGGCGATGCTGCGGCCAAGCATCTGGTAGCCGCCGCAGATGCCCAGCACTTTGCCGCCGTAGCGCAGGTGGCGCTGCAGGGCCTGGTCCCAGCCGTGCTCACGCAGCCGCGTGAGGTCGGCGCGCACGCTCTTGGAGCCGGGCAGGATGATCAGGTCCGCCGGCGGAATGAGCTGGCCGGGGGCGACGAAGCTGAGTTGCACCTGCGGATGCAGGCGAAGGGGATCGAAGTCGGTGTGGTTGCTGATGCGCGGCAGCACCGGCACCGCCACCCGCAGCAGTTCGCCGGACTTGGCGGCCTGGCGCTGGTCGATGGCGTCCTCGGCTTCCAGGTGGAAGTCGGTGAGGTAGGGCAGCACGCCGAGCACCGGTTTTCCGGTGCGCTGTTCCAGCCAGTCCAGCCCCGGTTTGAGCAGGGCGATGTCGCCCCTGAAGCGGTTGATGACGAAACCCTTCACCCGCGCCTGCTCGCTTTCCGAGAGGAGTTCCAGGGTGCCCACCAGATGGGCGAAGACGCCGCCGCGGTCGATATCCGCCACCAGGATCACCGGGCAGTCCACCGCCTCGGCGAAGCCCATGTTGGCGATGTCGTTGGCCCGCAGGTTGATCTCCGCAGGTGAACCGGCGCCTTCGACCATGACCACGGAATACTGGCTGCAAAGGCGCTGGTGGGACTCCAGCACCGCCGCCATCGCGACCTTCTTGTAGTCGTGGTAGGCAACGGCATTCATGCTGGTGACAGCGCGGCCATGGATGATCACCTGGGCGCCGATATCCGTATTGGGCTTGAGCAGCACCGGGTTCATGTCGGTATGCGGCGCCAATCCGCAAGCCTGGGCCTGCACCGCCTGGGCGCGACCAATCTCGCCACCGTCAGCGGTCACCGCGCTGTTCAGCGCCATGTTCTGCGGCTTGAAGGGCGCCACCGCCACACCCTCGCGCTTGAGCCAGCGGCACAGCGCCGTCACCAGGGTGCTCTTGCCGGCGTCGGAGGTGGTGCCCTGCACCATCAGGGTGGTCATGGACGCTCCTTGGAGTAGTCGATCAGGGCCTGGCCCAGCCGCGCCCAGCCGGCCTCGTCCGGCGGCAGGCCGAAGCGCAGGCTGGGCGGCGTTTCGAACAACCGGGTGAGGATGCCGCGAGCGGCGAGAAATTCGTGCAGGGCCAGCGCGTCGTCACGCAGCAGGCGCTGGAACAGCGCCGTGCCGCCACTGGCTGGCAGGCCGCAGTCGCGCAGCAGGCTCTCCAGCCGCTGTCCGTCCCTCAACAGGGCTTCCCGCTGCCGGGTCTGGCCCGCCTGATCCGCTAGCAGGGCCTTGGCCAGCGCGCGTGCCGGGCCGCTCACCGCCCAGGGGCCGAGCCACTCTTCGAGCCGCTGCAGCAGCTGCGGCTCGGCCAGCACGAAGCCCAGGCGGATACCCGCCAGGCCGAAGAACTTGCCGAAGGAACGCAGCACCACCAGCCCCGGCAACGGGCAATCACCCGCCAGGCTTTCCTGCGGCGTGCAATCCATGAAGGCTTCGTCCACCAGCAGCCAGCCGCCCTTCCCCGCCAGCCTCGCCCGCCACTCCAGCAGGGTTTGCCGGTCAAGACGCTGACCGGTGGGGTTGTTGGGGTTGACCACCAGCAGCACGTCGAATCGTTCCAGTTCCCGCTCGGCGGTTTCCGCATCCAGCGCTTCGAGCTCGTGACCCTCGCGGCGCCAGGCATGGGCGTGCTCGGCGTAGCACGGCGAGATCACCCCTACCCGGCTGCGCTCACGCAGGCGCGGCAGGGCCTGGATCGCCGCCTGGGAACCGGCCACCGGCAGCAGGGATGCACAGCCGTAATAGCGGCGGGCCGCCTCTTCCAGGCCGTCGTCCAGTTCGGGCAGGCGCGCCCAGGCCGCTGCCGGAATGGCCGGCAAGTCCCAGCCATAGGGCGCGATGCCGGTAGAAAGATCGAGCCAGTCGGCCTCGGCTATGCCGTAGCGCCGCACCGCTGCGCGCAGCCGTCCGCCATGTTCAAGCAAGGAACCAGCCTCCGATGAAAAGCGCCGCCAGCCAGAGCAGCACGCCCTGGCGCACAAGGTCCATGGCGCGGCTGATATCTTCCGCCCGCGCCGCCGGGCCTTCGCCCAGCACCGGTCGTTGATGCAACTCGCCGTGGTAGACGGCAGGTCCCCCCAGGGCCACGCCCAGGGCGCCGGCACCTGCGGCCATCACCGGACCGGCGTTGGGGCTGTCCCACTGCGGGGCCTGGCGGCGCCAGCAGCGCAGGGCCAGGGCGGTCTTGCCGAGCAGCGCGTAGGTCAGCGCCACCAGACGGGCCGGGATGTAGTTGAGCACGTCGTCAATGCGCGCCGCTGCCCAGCCGAAGCGCTCGAAGCGCTCATTGCGGTAGCCCCACATGGCGTCGAGTGTGTTGGACAGCCTATAGAGCACCACGCCCGGGGCGCCGGCCAAGGCGAACCAGAACAGCGCAGCGAACACCGCATCGCTGCCGTTCTCCAGCACCGACTCGGTGGCAGCGCGGGCCACGGCGGACTCATCCAGCTCACGGGTTTCGCGGCTGACCATGTAGCCCACGCGCTTGCGTGCTTCCGGCAGATCGCCCGTTTGCAGCGCATTGGCCACGGGCTCGGCGTGTTCATTGAGACTACGCAGGCCGATGGCGGCATAGAGGGCGATCACCCCCACGAGCCAGCCAATGTAGGGCAGCTCCGAGAGCAGCCAGACGCCTAAAGTCAGCGGCAGTACTGCCAGCACCCAGGCACTCACGCCATGGCTGCGCCAGCCACGGCCGCCCGGATTGAAGCGGCGCTCCAGGCGGTTGGCGAACTTGCCGAAGGCCACCAGCGGGTGCCAGCCCTTCGGCTCGCCGAACAGGGCGTCCAGCGCCACCGCGCCGAGGGTGAACAGTCCCAGGCTCATGGGCGCTGCCCCCATTGGTTCTCGAACACCAGATCGGCCAGCGGACGCGGCTCGGCCCAGCCTTCGAGCGCAAGCATGGGCGCCGGATAGAACCCGCTTACCGGGCCCAGGCAGAGTACCGCCAGGGGCTTGCTGCCCTCGGGCATTCCCAGCAGTTCAGCCAGGGCCGCAGGATCGAACAGCGACACCCAGCCCATTCCCATTCCTTCAGCACGAGCCGCCAGCCAGAGGTTCTGGATGGCGCAGGAAAGCGAGGCGAGGTCCATTTCCGGCAAGGTACGGCGGCCGAACACATGGGCTTCGCGGCCATCCATCAAGGCCGCCACCAGCAGTTCGGCGCAATCGCGGATGCCTTCCACCTTGAGCCGCATGAATTCGTCGGAGCGTTCGCCCAGGGCCTCGGCAGTGCGTACCCGCTCGGCTTCCACCAGGGTATGAATGTTTTCCCGCAGCTCGTTGGAGGTAACGCGAATAAAACGCCAGGGCTGCATCAACCCGACGCTGGGCGCCTGATGGGCCGCCTCCAGCAAGCGCGCGAGCAGCTCTGGGGCCACCTCGCCGCCACTGAAGTGGCGCATGTCGCGGCGCTCGGCGATGGCCCGGTAGACCGCCGCGCGCTCATCAAAGCTGAAGGCGTGTTCGCTCATGGTCGGAACAGCTCCACGGCCGCCCGGGGATTGGACGGCAGGTAGAAGTGAATGTAGGAGGCGGTCAGCCGGCCGCTACGGAACACTGCCTCGGCCACCGGTTTGTCGTTCGGGCAGAGGCCGCGAACCAGGGGTTCCAGCGGTGAATCCAGCAACGAATGGTGGAAAGTGTGGCCGCGCAGGCTGCCTGCCGGCAGGAGTGCTTCCTGCAGAGCCAGCGCCGCCAGGCGCTTCTGCATGGTGGCGCGACCGGGGAGCAGGCCAACCAGTTCGGCGCTTTCTCCGCTCGCGTCGGTCAGGGCGTCGAGCAGGTAGAGCATGCCGCCGCATTCGGCGAGGATCGGCTTGCCGGCCCCATGGTGCGCGCGGATGGCCTCGGCCATGGCACGGTTGCCTTCCAGCTGGTGCAGATGCAGTTCGGGATATCCGCCGGGCAGGTAAAGGCTGTCCACCTCGGGCAGGTGCTCATCGGCCAGTGGCGAGAAGTACACCAGTTCGGCGCCCAGTCGCTGCAGCAGGTCGAGGTTGCCCTGATAGAGGAAGGCGAAGGAGGTGTCCCGCGCGACGCCGATGCGCACGCCGGCCAGCTCTTCACCGAGCACTTGGACCTCGGGCGCGGCGAAGTTCACCGCCGGCGGCAAGGCCACTTCGGCGCTGGCGGCCAGGGCATCGGCGGCGGCGTCCAGACGCGCGTCCAGGTCCGCCAGTTCTTCGGCCTGCACCAGGCCCAGGTGACGGCTGGGCAGCTCCACATCCGCGCTGCGCGGCAGGGCGCCGTACCAGCCAATCCAATCCGGCAAGCTGTCGCGGATCAGGTCGCTGTGACGCTGGCTGCCGACGCGATTGCCGAGCACGCCGGCAAAGGGCAGGTCCGGCTGGTAGGTGGCCAGGCCCACGGCGAGGGCGCCGAAGGTCTGGGCCATGGCGGCGCCATTGATCACGCCGAGCACCGGCACACCAAAGTGGCGAGCCAGATCAGCGGCCGAGGGCGATCCGTCGAACAGCCCCATTACGCCCTCGATCAGGATCAGATCGGCCTCCCCCGCCGCTTCCCAGAGCAGGCGGCGGCTTTCCGCCTCGCCCACCATCCACAGGTCCAGCTGGTAGACCGGAGCCCCGGATGCTCGGGCAAGGATCATGGGGTCAAGAAAGTCCGGTCCGCACTTGAACACCCGCACGCGCTTGCCCTGCCGAGCATGCAGGCGGGCCAGAGCGGCGGTGACGGTGGTCTTGCCCTGGCCGGAGGCCGGGGCAGCAATCAGGAGTGCGGGGCAGCTCCGGGTGAGGTCAGACATTGCGAGCCCTCTCCCCTGCCCTCTCCCTGAAGGGAGAGGAGGCAAAAGCAGCGACGGTGCCGATCATCAGAACTCCACGCCCTTCTGGGCTTTCACGCCGGACTTGAAAGCGTGCTTGACCAGGGTCATTTCGGTGACGGTGTCGGCGGCGTCGATCAGCCCCTGGGGCGCGCCACGGCCGGTGGCGACCACGTGCTGGTGCTCGGGGCGGGATTCGATGTCCCGCAGTACGTCATCCAGTTCCAGGTAGCCGTGCTTGAGGGCGATATTCAGCTCATCCAGCACCACCAGACCTACTTGCGGATCGTCCAGCAGGCCACGGGCCACGGCCCAGGCAGCGCGTGCTTTCTCGATGTCACGCTGGCGGTCCTGGGTGTCCCAGGTGTAGCCCTCGCCCATCACGTGGTAGCTGACTTCTTCAGGGAAGCGGCGGAAGAAGTTCTCTTCACCCGTGGACATGCCGCCCTTGATGAACTGCACCACGCCAACCTTGAGCCCGTGGCCGAGGGCACGGGCGACCATGCCGAAAGCCGAGCTACTCTTACCCTTGCCATTGCCGGTGTGCACCAGCAGCAGGCCGTACTCATCCTGGGCCTGGGCGATCTTCTCGTCGATCACGGCCTTCTTGCGTTGCATGCGCGCCTTGTGGCGGGCGTCGCGGTCGGCGGATTCGGTCATCGGATGTTCCTCGTCACAGAGCTTGGTAACGGACGGTGAAAAACACTGCCTGCCCCGGCTGGTTGAAGTCCAGCGCGGTTTCGTAGTCGGCGTTCAACAGGTTGGTCACCTTGGCCTGCAGGCGCCATTCCTCGGTCAGCCAGTATTCGCCACGCAGGTCGACAGTTGCATAGCCCGCCAGGCGGTCGTCGTTTTCCACGTCGTCGAAACGTCGTCCTTCGGCATGCAGGGTTGCGCCAAGACCGAAGCGCCCGATACGGCGATCGAGATCCAGGTTGAAGACCTCGCGGGCGCGGCGCGGTAGTTCATTGCCGTGGTTGGCGTCGTGGGCGCGGTTCTCGGTGTCGAGAAGGGTCGCGTTGGCCTGCCAGTCCCAGCCCAACCAATGGCTGCCGAGCACCAGTTCGATGCCGTCGATGCGTGCCTTGCCGATGTTGTTGGGGCTGCCGAACAGCCCAAGCCCGGAGTTCGCGTCATGCACGATCATGTCATCGACATTGGTGCGAAAGGCGTTGGCGGACCAACGCCCCCAGTCGTACTCACCGGCCAGGCCGACTTCGAAGGTCTCGGAGGTTTCCGCGTCCAGGTTCGGGTTGCCGTAGTCAGGGAAGTACAGCTCGTTGAAGCTCGGCGCCTTGAAGGCAGTGCCGTAGCTCAGGCTGAAGCGCACCGCGTCGGTCAGGGCGTAGCCCCAGGCGGCGTTGCCGGTGTCGTGGGTGCCGAACTGCTCGTTGTCGTCGCGGCGCAGGCTGAGCTGCCAGTCCTGGCGCCCGTGCTCGCCCAGGTACTGGGCGAACCAGCCCTTGTTCAGCCGCGAATCCTTGTCGAAGGCAGTGGAACCGCTGACTTCGTCCTGCTGCCAGTCGTAGCCCAGGGTCAGCACATGACCTTCGGCCAGGGTCAGGTCGTTCAGCCAGGATGCCGAGTTGCGCTGGGAATCGAATTGCGACGAAAAGAGACCGCCGGTTTCCTCGCGAGAGAGGTCTTCGCTGCGACCCGCCTGCAGGGTCACGTCCCAGGGCTCCAGCGGACTGAAGCGTGCGCGACCGCCGATGAGCCGCTGCTCGTTGTCGGCATTGGCGTTCCACCCACCGCCCACGCTGTAGGGGCTGACCAGGTCGTAGTCGTTGTGGGCCTTGGCGCGCATCAGGGTGCCGTCGAGTTCCAGGCCATTGTCGAAGCGATAGCCGGCGCGCAGGTTACCGGACAGGTTGCGATATCCGTCGGCATCAGGCTCGTGATAGCTGCTGCGCGCATTGAGTGCGTCGATGCCGTCGGTGTCCTGGCTGCTGACGCCGAGGCTGTACCAGGCCCGGCCGTCGCCGCCGGAAACGCCGGCACTGCCGTCATAGCTGTCGTGAGTACCGTAGCCCGCCGAGAACCAGGGCTTGGCCCCGTCCTGCCCGCCGTTGCGGGTGAAGATCTGGATCACGCCGCCAATGGCTTCGGAGCCGTAGAGACTGGAACGCGGGCCGCGAACCACTTCGATGCGGTCGATCAGTTCCACCGGCAGGTCCTGGAACGCGGTAAGACCGTTGCTGACCGAGCCCACCTTGACCCCGTCTATCAGCACCAGCACGTGATCCGACTCGGTACCACGAATGGATACCGAAGTCTGCTTGCCCGGTCCACCATTGTTGCTGAGGGTCACGCCCGGCACCCGGCGCAGAAGCTCAAGCACCGAACGGGCCTGGCTGCGTTCGATCTCTTCGCGGTCGATCACGGTGCTGGCGGCCAGGCTGGCGCGCACCGGCCGTTCGCTACGGGTCGCGGTGACCACCTGTTCGTCCAGCGTCAGGGGCGCGGCGATCAGGAAGGGGGAAATGGACGTACCGCCGAGCAGCGCAAGCGCCGCCGGCCTGAAGAAAGGCTTGCGAATCAAGGTTGGATCTCCGTCGTGCCACCCGCGCGACATCTCAGTGGGTACTGCATGCGGATCGATCCGCGATGCCCTGTGTGCGACAGGCCGGTCTCCGGGCTTGCGAGTGGAGCGATGCGCTCCTGTGCCGCGCCTTCCCATGCTGGAGCACAGTGGCCGATTGCGGCATTCGACTCGCCTACCGTTGCGGGGGCAGCGCCGGAATCTTCGTAAGAATGGACCGGCTTCCCTGTTTCACCCCGTAGGCCAAAGCCAAGGGGCACCTGAGGCAGCGGCGAAGGTTAGAGGGTCGGAGGATGAGCGTCAAACTCGACGGATCGAGCGAACCCTGCAGCCTGCGCTGAAGCCCGTAGGTTGGCGTAGAGCGGAGCGAAACCCAACACCCGGCTGATGCGTTCATTCAGTGCCTCGGGGTGAAGCCTGCCGGCTTGCCCGCCAACCAGTCGACGAAAGCGCGCAGGCGCTCGTCGCCCAGCAGGGCATCGCGGTTGTTGTAGGCCAGGGCCAGTTCCTTCTCGCTGAACAGCTTGTGGATCTGGTTGTGACAGGGGCGGCAGACCCAGAGGGTGGCGGAGATGCGCTCGCTCTTGCCGAAGCGCTTCTGCACATAGGGCTTGTCGTGCAGCGCCTTGGGGATCAGGTGATGGCGGGTCAGCGTCGATGCGCGACCACAAAGTTCACAGGCATCGGGCTGGGGTGGAAGGCGGATTGGCTCGGGCATGCCCTTCAGCGCTTGCGGCAGAGGGTCAGGCCATCACCCACCGGCAGCATCGAGAGGTCGACGCGCTGATCGTCTTTCAAGGCCAGATTGAGCGCCTGGATGGCGCAGGTGTCGGGGTCATCCGGCTGTGCTTCCAGGACCCGGCCGCTCCAGAGCACGTTGTCGAACAGGATCAGACCGCCCGTGCGGGCCAGACGCAAGGCCTCTTCCAGATAGGCCGGGTAATTGGCCTTGTCGGCGTCGATGAAGATCAGGTCGAAACTGCCGTCTTGCAGGCCGGCAAGGGTATCCAGCGCTGGCGCGAGGCGCAGTTCGATTCGCCCGGCAAGGCCTGCCTCCTGCCAATAACGACGGGCGATGGCGTTGTAGTCGCCGGGCAGGTCACAGCAGATCATTTGCCCGTCGTCAGGCAGCTCGGCGGCCATGCACAGGGCACTGTAGCCGGTGAAGGTGCCCACCTCGAGGATGCGCCGAGCGCCAGTGAGCTTGACCAACATGGCCATGAACTGCCCCTGCTCCGGTGCGATCTGCCAACGGGCCATGGGCAGTGCCGCGGTTTCAGCGCGCAGACTTTCGAGAAGGGGCGTCTCCCGCAGCGAAACCTCAAGGAGATAGCCATAGAGGGCGTCATCCAGGTTCAGCGTGCGGTTGGTCATGGGTGCCTCAATGGGATTGCGCCAGACGTGGATCGAAGATTACGCGCTTGGCGCTGAGATAGCTTCGTTGCCAGTAGCTGTTCGACAGGCTGTCGAGCCGCACCGTTCCGCCGGTACGTGGCGCATGGACGAAGCGCCCTTCGCCCACATAGATGCCGGCGTGGCTGACCTGGCCGCCGCCATTGGTGGCGAAGAACACCAGATCGCCGCTTTGCAGGGCATTGATGCCGATGCTGGGGGCGCGCATGGAAATCAGTTCGCGAGTGGAGCGCGGCAGGCTGATGCCTGCGGCGTCGCGGTAGACGTAGCCGATGAGGCCACTGCAGTCGAAACCGCTGTCCGGGGTGTTACCGCCCCAGCGATAGGGCGTGCCTACCAGGCCGAGAGCGCGGAATAGCACGTCTTCGGCTGCCGGCGAGAACTGCTGGACGGGGGTGGCGACGACAGGTGGGGAAGGCGGCGGCGCCTTGCTCGCACAAGCGGTGAGCAGCGAGGCCAGGGCAAGAATGGCAAGGCGGTCCGGTGCGAGCATGGCAAGTCAGTCCTGACTTGAAGAATGCTCGCTAATTTGCTGATCTCACAGTGATATTGCAAGAGGCAGCTGTGCAATTGTGCACAAAAAAGCCGAGGCGGCCATGAAGGCCGCCTCGGCTTGTCGTCTCGAACCAGGCTGGATCAGCGATGCAGCGGGTGGCGAGTCGCGGTGTTCATGGCCAGGACGCGCTTGGCCTCCATGTAGCTGGCCTTCCAGTAGCGGTCGTCGAGGCTGTCGACGCGCACACCGCCGCTGCGGCTGCTACTGGAGTGAATGAACTGGTCGTCGCCAATATAGATGCCGGCGTGGCTGACGCGGCCACGGCCACGGTTGTTGAAGAATACGATATCGCCTGGTTGCAGCTCGCTGCGGGCGATCACCGGGGCATTCAGGTTGATCATCTCGCGAGTGGAGCGCGGCAGTTGGATACCGGCCTCTTCCTTGAACAGATAACCCACGAAGCCACTGCAGTCGAAGCCGGTCTTCAGGGAACGGCCACCGAAGCGGTACGGGGTGCCCACCAGCTCGAAACCACGCTCCAGCAGGCCATCGGCCAGGGACGGCATCTGGTAGGGCTCGTCATCGGTGAGGTTGGCCAGGTCCAGGGCAGTGGGTTCACGATCCATCAGCAGCAAATCGGGAGCGCCGTCGGCTACGGGAGCCGCAGTCTGGAACTGGGGTTGCTGCTGCACGTTGTTTGCGCAAGCGGCGAGAAACAGGGCGAAGGTGAGAGGCACGAGGGGTGCGAAGCGCTTCAGCATGGGCACGACCGTGTCGGACAGTTTTTGATGAAGGCGCGACTATGCCCTCTATCAAACTCATTTGCAAATTTAATCGCCCGAAATGTGACTTAGGAGTCCCTGCAAAACATCTAAGGCCTTTCCTCTGAGGTGTACATCGACGACAGGGCTGAGGTCGGTGAGCGCCGGATTGATTTCCACGGTGAAACCGCCTGCGTGGCGGGTGCGGATAACGGGCTCGATGATGTAAGGAAAGCTCGCCGTGGTTCCCACCGAGATCACCGCATCGAATCCCTTGCGTAGCTCGGCGTAGAGGCTGTCGATCGCCTGCTCAGGGAGCATTTCGTCGAACAGCACCACGGGTGGGCGGAGAATACCACCACACTCATGACATTTGGGAGGCATTTCCCCTGCCAGATGTCGGACAAGGTCGGAACTTTCCGCCCCGCAGGATTGGCAGAACAGCGGCGACAGTTCGCCATGGATCTCGATCAGCCGCTCCGGCGGCGAACCCGCCTGGCGATGGTAGCCGTCGATGTTCTGGGTCAGCACCCAGCACTCCGGCTTGAGCTGTTGCAGCTGCGCGATGGCTTCGTGACCGGCGTTCGGCCGTGCACCGAGGCAGGCGCGGCCAAGCTGGGCAAGGTACTTCCAGCAAAGCGCCGGATTGCGCCGCAGCATCGGGCCGGAAAGCGCTTCCTCTATAGGCAGGCCCTCCTCCGTCACGCCGTTGTAGAGGCCGCCCAGGCCCCGGTAGGTGGGCAGCCCCGAGTCGGCCGACAGACCGGCCCCAGTGATCACGAGAATTCGTTCGGCAGCCTTCAGGATCGCCGCTACACGCTGGATATCCGACATGGTTCGTCCCCCTGCTCTGCTCGGCGCCCAGTGTCCGCCCGTGGCAACGGGCGGTGCAACCACCGGTTCAGTGGTTGACGGTGTGGGCCAGCATCACGGAAAGCTGGCAGAGCGGACGGCCGCTTTCGGCGTGCCACTGGTTGAAGGCGGCCTGCACCTGGGCCAGGTCTTTCTGGCTGGTGGGGGCCTTGTCGATGATGTCCTGGGCCTTGAGGGCCGCGACCATGTCATCGGTGGGGATGAAGGTGTCCTTGCCGACCATGCGCAGGAAGCGCGGCGCCGACAGCCCGCCCAGCTGGTTGCCGTGCTTGGCCAGGTATTTCCACAGGCCGACGATGTCGGTCGCCGGCCAGTCGGCGATCAAGGCACCGAAGCTGCCCTTCGCCCGCGCCACATCCAGCACGAACTGGGCATTGCGCGGCACGCTCTTGAGCTTGCCCAGGTGGCGGATCAGGCGCGTGTCCTGCATCAGCCGCTCCAGGTGCTCGGCGCCCATCAGCACCACTTTCTGCGGGTCGAAGCCGAAGAACGCCTCCTCGAAGGCCGGCCACTTGGCATCCACCAGGCTGTGCTTGAGGCCCGCACGAAACACCCGCAACGCCATCAGCGACAGGTAGCGGTCATCACTGAGCGCCCGCAGCTCGGCATCGCTGCGCGGCTGCGGCAGGCGCGCTTCCAGGGCCTCGGCCGAGCCAAAGCGGTTCAGGCAATACTCATGGAGCCAGCGGTAATCGCGCATGGAGAATCCTTTCAGGCAGCGCCCCTCCCCCGCAGGGAGAGGGGACGGGGCATCAGATGTTGACGACGTCCAGGGTGCGCGGCGCCGCGGTTTCGTCGATGCGCAGGTTGACGAAGTCGAACAGGTTGCGGTCCGCCAGCTGCGACGGCACCACGTTCTGCAGGGCGCGGAACATGATCTCGGTGCGGCCCGGCGACTTGCGTTCCCAGTCGTTGAGCATTTCCTTGACCACCTGACGCTGCAGGTTCTCCTGGGAACCACAAAGGTTGCACGGGATGATCGGGAATTCCTTGAGGATGGAGTAAGCCTCGATGTCAGCCTCGTTGCAGTAGGCCAACGGGCGGATCACCACGTTGCGGCCGTCGTCCGCGCGCAGCTTCGGCGGCATGGCCTTGAGGGTGCCGCCGTAGAACATGTTGAGGAAGAAGGTTTCCAGGATGTCGTCGCGGTGGTGACCCAGGGCCATCTTGGTCGCGCCGATCTCGTCGGCGTAGGTGTAGAGCGTGCCACGACGCAGGCGCGAGCAGAGCGAGCATGTGGTCTTGCCTTCCGGGATTTTCTCCTTCACCACCGAGTAGGTGTCCTTCTCGATGATGTGGTACGGCACGCCGATGGATTCCAGGTAGGCCGGCAGCACGTGCTCGGGGAAGCCGGGCTGCTTCTGGTCCATGTTGACGGCCACGATCTCGAACTTGATCGGCGCGACCTTCTGCAGGTACAGCAGCACGTCCAGCATGGTGTAGCTGTCCTTGCCGCCGGACAGGCAGACCATGACCTTGTCGCCATCCTCGATCATGTTGAAGTCGGCGATGGCTTCGCCGGCCAGGCGGCGGATGCGTTTCTGCAGTTTGTTCTGGTTGACCGAAAGGGTGCCCATGGTGCTCTGAAATCCGGGGGAGATGCGAAAAGCTGGCTATTTTACGCACAAAGCGGGCGCGGCCCCAGCCCCATCGACGGGCCGTGCTAGGCTTGCGCCGATGAATAGCGACCTCGACCCGTCTCTCGACCTCAGCGACCAGCTCCTCGAACTCTTGCGCGGGGCCCCCGAAGGCCTGAGCGAGCATCAGCTGATCCAGATCCTCAAGGCCCGCCACTCCACCCACATCCCCCACCTGGAACTCACCGACAAGCTGGTGCTGTTCCGCACCCACTTCCTGATCTTCAACGCTCTCTATCGCCTACGCGACCGCCTGAACGGCAGCAGCGAGGCGCAGCTTTCCATCAGCCCATTGTGCGTGCAGCTGCTGCCATACGTGCCCGGCACCGCAGCGGCGCTCAGCGAGCTCGACCCGTTGCGCGACTATTACCTGGACCTGAAGAACCTGCGGGATACCACAGAGGAAGACGTGGAACGGCTGCTGGCCAGCTTCTGGACGCGCATGCAGGGCAGCGAGGAAAAGCTCGCGGCACTGGAGCTGTTCGGCCTGCACAACGGCAGCCAACCGCTCAGCCTGGCCGTGATCAAGCAGCGCTACCGCCAACTGGTGAGCCAGCATCACCCCGACCGGGGCGGCAGCACATCGCGCCTGCAATCGATCAACAAGGCCATGGAAATACTACAACGCTATTACAGCTGACGCCGAATCTTCGATTCGCTCTAAGGCGACGCCGGATGACCTGCCTATACTGCGACATAAGGTCGCATGAGTCGGTCGGGTACCGGTCAGCGCTGTCCACGCGCTACGGGCACTTCGCTGGGGGGCGGCCTCATAATAATGAGGAGGTGTTCAGCATGATCCACCACGTTTGGGGGCTCTTCACCCATCCCGATCAAGAGTGGCAAGAGATCCGTGGCGAAGACGAAAGCGTCGGCCATATGTACCTCACCCACGTCCTGATCCTTGCTGCAATTCCCGTGATTTCCGCCTATATCGGCACAACCCAGGTCGGCTGGGTACTGGGCAAGGGCGATCCTGTGATGCTCACCCAGGCCAGCGCGTTGCAGATGTCCATCATGTCGTACCTGGCGATGCTCGCCGGCGTGGCGGTGATGGGCGGGTTCATCCACTGGATGGCGCGCACCTACGACGCCAACCCAAGCATGACCGAGTGCATCGTTTTTGCCGCCTACTGCGCGACCCCGCTGTTCATCGGCGGCCTCGCGGCGCTCTACCCGCACCTCTGGTTTGGCGCGACGGTAGGAACCCTGGCCATCTGCTACACGGTCTACCTGCTCTACGTGGGCATACCGACGTTCATGAATATTCCGAAGGACGAAGGCTTCCTGTTCTCCAGCTCGGTGCTGGCAGTGGGCCTGGTAGTGCTGGTGGCGATGATCGCCTCCGCCGTGATCCTCTGGGGCTTCGGCCTGGGTCCGGTGTACACCAGCTGACAACATCCGCTGACAGAAAGGCCGTCCTGGGGGCGGCCTTTTCTTTTGGCCGGGAATGACCGCTCGGCGCCATCAACTTCGGCAACACCAGGCTTTACGGCATAATTCCGTGCCAACGGAGTGCCCTATGCCCGAGCAGCTACTTGCCCGCGTCGAGGCCTGCTATCAACAGGCCGAAGCCTTTTTCAAATGCCGATTCACCCGCCCCGAAGTGAGTTTCAAGCTGCGCGGGCAGAAGGCCGGTGTCGCCCATCTGGACGAGAACAAGCTGCGCTTCAACCCGCAGCTCTACCGCGAAAACCAGGAAGACTTCCTGCGCCAGACGGTGGCCCACGAGGTGGCGCACCTGGTGGCCCATCAATTGTTCGGCCCACGCATCCAGCCCCATGGCGAGGAATGGCAGCTGATCATGCGCGGGGTCTACGAACTGCCGCCCAATCGTTGCCACAACTACGAAGTGAATCGGCGCAAGGTGACGCGCTACCTCTATCGCTGCGCCTGCCCCGACGGCCATCCCTTCTCCGCCCAGCGCCACGCCCTGGTGGCGCGCGGCCGGCGCTATTACTGCCGGCGCTGCCGGGTGACGCTGGTGTTCAGTGGGGAGCAGAGTCAGGTCTAAACACCTACGCCTATGCCGCCGCTTGCTTTTCTGTGGGGGCGAATTCATTCGCTGAGGACCGCGTAGCGGTCCCCCGAACCTTTGAAGGGCAGGCCTTCGGCCTGCTTTTGCGAATGAATTCGCCCCCACAAGATTTCCCACAAACCCGAACACCCTACCCCACCACTTTCGCCGCTTTCAGTGCTTCGATCCGCTCGGGGCTCAAGCCCAGTTCGGCCAGCACGTCCGCCGTATGGGAACCCGCGGGCCCGCCAGCATGGCGCGGCGCAGGCAAGCCGGCGGAAAACTTGATCGGGCAGGCGATCTGCTTCTGCGGCGGCAGGCCGTCGCGCGGCACCTCCACCACCAGCCCACGAGCCTTGATCTGCGGATGCTCCACCGCTTCGGACAACGGCAACATGGGCTCCACGCAGGCATCCAGGGCAGCGAAGATTTCCACCCATTCGGCGAAGTCGCGCTTCTCGAATTCGATCTCGATGGCGCGCTTCAGCTCGCGCTGGTCCTCGGGCTTCGGTGACAGGCCCTTGGCCGCCAGCCCAGGGCAGCCGATGGCGGCACAGAACTGCTGCATGAACTGCGGCTCCAGGCTGCCCACCGAGAACCAGCGACCATCGCGGGTGCGGTAGTAGTCGTAGAAGCTGCCGCCATTCAGCGCCTGGTTCTCCATGTCCGGCTCCACGCCCGCCCCGAGATAGCCGGCACCGGCCATGCCGTGGAGCGCGAACGCGCAGTCGGTCATGCTGACGTCCACATGCTGCCCCTCCCCTGTCGCCTGGCGATGAATCACTGCCGCCAGCAGCCCCATCACTCCATGCAGGGAGCCGCCGCCGATATCCGCCAGTTGCACCCCCAGGGGCAGCGGCCCGCTGTCACGGCGACCGGTATAGGACGCGATGCCCGCCAGGGCCAAGTAGTTGATGTCGTGCCCGGCGCGATCCCGATAGGGGCCGCTCTGGCCGTAACCGGTGATGGAGACATAGATCAGCTTCGGATTGACCGCCTTCAGCGCTTCATACCCCAGCCCCAGGCGTTCCATTACACCGGGGCGGAACTGTTCGAGGACGATGTCGTAGTCGCGCACCAGTTGCTTGACCAGCTCCACCGCTTCCGGCTGCTTCAGGTCCAGGGCGATGCTGCGCTTGTTGCGGTTGAGGTAGGCATGGCTGGTGGATTGACCGCCATCGTGGGGCGGCAGCACGCGCACCAGGTCCATGCGCGTGGGCGACTCGACCCGCAACACATCGGCGCCCATGTCGGCCAGCAGCAACGAGGCGAAGGGCCCCGGCAGCAGGGTGGAGAAATCGAGGACTTTCAGCGAAGACAACGGGCCTTTCATGGCAACTCCTGATGCGTGTGTTCGGGCGGTCATTCCCAATGCAGCGCCTGGCGCGCATCGAGACGATCGACCGCCGGGGCGTAACGGGCTTCCAGCACGTTGCGGCGAATTTTCATGGTGGGGGTCATGCAGCCGTTATCCACCGTCCAGGGCTCGCGCACCAGCAGCAGATGACTGACGCGTTCATGGGGCAGCAGCCGGCCGTTGAGCTGTTCGAGGGTAGCCAGCAGGTCCGCTTCCACCTGGGCCCGGGCCTGCTCGCGGGCCGCGGGGCTCAGTTCGATCAGCGCCAGCGGCTGGTCCAGGCCGCTGCCCATCAGGCACACCTGCTCCACCCAGTGGCTCTTGGCGATCTCGCCCTCAATGGGCGCCGGCGCCACGTACTTGCCCTTGCTGGTCTTGAAGATGTCCTTCACCCGGCCGGTGATGCGCAGGTAGCCATCGGCATCGATCTGCCCCTTGTCACCGGTGTGCAGCCAACCGTCGCGCAGGGTTTCCTGGGTCTTTTCCGGTTCCAGGTAATAGCCGCTCATGAGCGAGGGGCTGCGGTAGAGGATTTCACCGTCGTCAGCGATGCGCAGTTCGTTGTCCGGCATCACCCGCCCCACGGTGCCGAAGCGCACCTGGCCCGGTCTATTGAAGTTGCCGTAGGCGAAGTTCTCGGTCATGCCATAGCCCTCGCAGATGGTCAGGCCGATGCGCCGATACCACTCCAGCAACGCCACGGGGATCGGCGCGGCGCCGCTCACCAGCACCCGCGCACGGTCCAGCCCAAGCCCCCGACGGATCTTCCACGCCACCAGCGCGCCGAGCAGCGGAAGCGCCAACAGGCGGTCGAGTCGACGCTGGGGCAGCTTCTCCAGCACGCCCTGCTGGAAGCGCGTCCACAGACGCGGCACCGAGAAGAACTGGGTCGGGCGGATTTCCCGCAGGTCCTCGGCGAAGGTCTCCAGGGACTCGACGAAGGCTATGCCACCACCGCTATAAAGGCTGTTGGTAGCCACCAGGAAACGCTCGGCGGCGTGGGACAGCGGCAGGTAGGAGAAGAACTGGTCTTCCGGCCCCAGCCCCATCTCCCGCACCGAGCGGCTGGAGGCGAAGGCGAACGCCCGCGCCGTCTGCATCACGCCCTTGGGCTGGCCGGTGGTGCCGGAGGTATAGAGGATGCTGAGCAGGTCGTCGGGGCGCTGTTCATGGGTTTCGCGCATCGGCTCGTGGCACGCCAACAGCTCTCCCCAGAAGTGGTCGGCACGCAAGGTCGGATAGGGCATGGCGATGCGTACCACCTCGGCGGGAATGCCCGGTTCGAGGCTCTCGGCATCATCCAGCTTGCCGAGGATGATCACCTTGCACGCCGAGTGGCGCAGCACATAGTCGATGCTCTCGGCCGACTGCAGCGAATAGAGCGGCACGCTGACCAGCCCGGCGAGCATGATCGCCATATCGCTCAGGATCCATTCCGCGCAGTTCCTCGCCAGGATCGCCACCCGGTCCCCGGGCTCGCAGCCCAGCGCGCGCAGTGCACTGGCCAGGCGCCGGGCACGGTCGTCGGCCTCACGCCAGGTGATCGGGTGCCAGCTCCGCGCCACAGGCTGGCGCAGCCAGACGCGGTCCGGCGTAGCCGCCACCCAATGGGCAAAACAGTGCAACGGCAGTTGCTCGCTCATCCTTCAGCCCTCTTGTTCTTGTTGTCGGCTCGATTTCCGATGGCCCAACACTCTAGAGCTTGAACACCCTCTGCGCATTGGCCCGGAGAAACTTCTCCCGCACCTCGTCCGACAACCCCAGCTCCCCCGCCTGCTCCATGCAGCGGGAAAGCGACAGCTGCGGGAAGTTGCTGCCGGGCGCCATGCGCACCGCTAGCCTTAGAGCTTCATCCCGCGGCTGATGATCTCTTTCATGATTTCCGAGGTGCCGGCGAAGATTCGCTGGATACGCGCGTTCGCGTACATCTTGCAGATGGGGTATTCCCACATGTAGCCCCAGCCACCATGCAGCTGCACACCCTCGTCCACCACCTTGCACAGCAACTCGGTGGTGAACAGCTTGGCCTCGGCGGCCACCTCGGGGGTGAGCTTTTTCTGGTTGTGATCCATCACGCAGCGGTCGGTGAACACCTGGGCGACGTCGATCTGGGTGCGCATTTCCGCCAGCTTGAAGCGAGTGTTCTGGAAGTGCGCCACCGGCCGGTCGAAGGCCTTGCGCTCCTTCACGTAGTCGATGGTTGTGAGCAGTGCCGCCTCGGCACCGGCCACCGCACCGCAGGCGTTGGTCAGGCGTTCCTGGGCGAGCATGTTCATCAGGTAGAAGAAGCCGCCCTTGGCGTCGCCCAGCAGGTTCTCCTTCGGCACCTTGACGTTATTGAAGAACAGCTCGGCGGTGTCCTGGCTCTTCATGCCCAGCTTCTTCAGGTTGCGGCCGCGCTCGAAGCCTTCCATGTCCCGCTCCACCAGGAACAGGCCCATGGCGTGCTTGTTCGACGGATCGGTCTTGGCGGCGACGATCACCACATCGGCCAGCAGGCCGTTGGAGATGAACACCTTGGAACCGTTGAGCAGGAAGTGGTCGCCCTTGTCCACGGCGGTGGTACGCATGCCGGCCAGGTCGGAGCCAGCGGACGGTTCGGTCATGGCCACGGCGAGAATGGTCTCGCCACGGATGATCCCCGGCAGGAAGCGCGCCTTCTGTTCGGCGTTGCCGTACTCGGCGATGTAGGGACCGCAAAGCGCCGAATGCAGCGGAATCATGAAACCCGGCTCGTTGATGTAGGCCAGCTCCTCGCACATGATCTGCTCGTAGCGGAAGTCCTTCAGTCCGGCGCCGCCGTATTCCTCATCCGCCCAGGGCAGCAGGAAGCCCATCTCCCCCGCTTTCTTCCACACGCTGCGGTCGACCACGCCGGCGGCCTCCCACTCGTCCTGGTGCGGGACCACTTCCTTCTGCAGGAAGGCGCGAAAAGCGTCGCGGAACAGGTTGTGCTCGGTTTCGAAATGAATGCGCTGCATGGCGTTGCCTCCCTGGGGCGAAGTCGTGCCGCAGGTTAGGCGCCAGCCGCTCGCCCCCTCAATGACGCAAGCGCTCAGGGGCATTGACGCAATCGGTCAGGCGAAAACAGCCCAACAAGGGCGAGAATGAATTCGCCCCCACAAGGAACAATGCAGACAAAAAAAGCCCGGCTACGGGGGCCGGGCTTGAGAAAGTCTCCTCACCAGGAGGAGAACGCTGTAGCAGGTGTCGATCAGGCAGCGGTCTGCGGTGCGGCCGGAGCTTCAGACTTGCCGCCGGAAGCCAGCTCGCGCTGCAGGGTGTCTTCGTCCAGCTGCTTGCACCACTTGGCGACCACGATGGTGGCAACGCCGTTGCCGATCAGGTTGGTCAGGGCACGAGCTTCGGACATGAAGCGGTCGATGCCGAGGATCAGCGCCAGGCCGGCAACCGGCAGGTGGCCGACGGCGGACAGGGTGGCAGCCAGCACGATGAAGCCGGAACCGGTGACACCGGCGGCACCCTTGGAGGCGATCAGCAGCACGGCCAGCAGGGTCAACTGGTGGGTAATGTCCATGGTGGTGTCAGTAGCCTGAGCGATGAACACTGCAGCCATGGTCAGGTAGATGGAAGTCCCGTCCAGGTTGAAGGAGTAGCCGGTGGGAATGACCAGGCCGACCACGGACTTCTTGGCACCCAGCTTTTCCATCTTGTTCAGCATGCGCGGCAGAGCCGACTCGGACGACGAGGTGCCGAGCACGATCAGCAGCTCCTCGCGGATGTACTTGATGAAGCGCAGGATGCTGAAGCCGTGGGCACGGGCGATGCCGCCCAGGACCACCAGGATGAAGAACACGCAGGTGATGTAGAAGCACAGCATCAGCTGGCCGAGCTGCACCAGCGAGCCCACGCCGTACTGGCCGATGGTGAAAGCCATGGCGCCGAAGGCACCGATGGGGGCGACCTTCATGATCATGTTGATGATGCCGAACATGACCTGGGCGATGCGGTCGATGAACTCCAGCACCGGCTTGCCGTAGTCACCCATGCGCTGCAGGGCGAAGGCGAAGATCACGGAGAAGAACAGCACTTGCAGGATGTCGCCCGAGGCGAAGGCACCGACGATGGTGCTCGGGATCACGTTCAGCAGGAAGGCAATGGTGCTCTGCTGTTCGCCAGCGGCGGCAAAGGCGGCAATGCCCTTGGTGTCCAGGGTGGACGGATCGACATGCATGCCGACGCCAGGCTGGACGATGTTGACCACGACCAGGCCGATGAGCAGGGCAACAGTAGAAACGATTTCGAAATACAGCAGCGCGTAGCCGCCGGTCTTGCCCACTGCCTTCATGTCCTGCATGCCGGCGATGCCGCTGACCACGGTGCAGAAGATGATGGGCGCGATAGCCATCTTGATCAGTTTGACGAAGCCGTCACCCAGGGGTTTGAGGGCGACGCCGGTTTCCGGATAGAAGTGACCCAGCAGGATACCGATGGCGATGGCGACGATGACCTGTACGTACAGGCTCTTGTAGAACGGTTGGCGGGACATGGCAGTGTTCCTTTCAAGTGATCCCGACCTGTTCCGTAAGGCCTGGCGTCACTGTGATCGACATATCTCCCTGTCTGGGAGACTTTTGTTGTTGTGCGGTCCAGTCGAATGGACGGCACTGTCCCTATTGCAGCCGCTATGCCAAGTCTTGAATTTAAATAAAATCCTTATATTTCAATATCTTAAATACAAAACCAGGCCGCACTCCAATCGGCATCGGGCGGATTTCCGCCAAGCCCCCAGGGGGATTTCCGCCACTTGCGCCCTTGTGGCCGCCTCCAGCCGCGCCCTACCATCGGCCACCCCGACCATGGATCGTCCCCATGCGTGAGCGCACCATCGCCAGCCATTTCGTCCGGGCCGCCCTGCGCGGCGCCATGCGCCAGGGCGTGGATTGGGCGCCTGTCCTGCGGGCAGCCGGCATCCAGCCGGCGCTGCTGGACGAACCACGGGCGCGGGTGGCCCCCGAACAGTTCACCCGGCTGCTGCAATTGCTCTGGGAAACGCTGGACGACGAGTACATGGGCTTCGGCCTGCAGCGCAGCAAGCGCGGCACCTTCGCCATGATGTGCCACGCCATCATCCACTGCCGCACCCTGGACAGGGCCCTGGGTCGAGGCACGCTCTTCTACGGGCTGTTTCCCGATGGGCCACGCATCACCCTTGCGCGCGATGGCGACTTCGCCGTGCTGACGGTGGACGACGCGACGCTCTGGGACCCGGACCACTTCCTGGTGGAAAGCCTGCTGGTGATCTGGCACCGCCTGGGCAGTTGGCTGATCGGTCAGCGCATACGCCTGGAGGAAGCCACCTTCAGCTACGCCGAACCGGCCCATGCCGGCGAGTACGAACTGCTCTTCCCCACCAGCCGCCAGTTCGCTGCACCGCGCACCAGCCTGCGCTTCCATGCCCGCTACCTGGCGATGCCGCTGCTGCAGGACGAACGCACTCTCCGGCACTTCCTCGAACATTCCCCGGCCGACCTGCTGGCACGCCCGGATGGCGGCGACAGCCTCACCAGCCAGATCCGCCGCCTGCTCGGCCGCGACTGCCGCACCTGGCCGGACCTGGAAGCGGTGGCGCAACAGCTGCACACCAGCCCGCAGACCCTGCGCCGCCACCTGCGGGAAGAAGGTTCGAGCTTCCAGGAACTGAAGGACCACCTGCGCCGCGACCTGGCCATCTACCACCTGGGCCGGGATGAACTGTCGATCCAGGACATCGCCGAACAGCTCGGTTTCTCCGAACCTTCGGCCTTCCATCGGGCCTTCAAGAAATGGACGGGGCTGACACCGGGGGCATATCGGGCGCAGGAGACTTGAGGCGCGCCTTTACTGTGGGGGCGATTTCAATCGCTATGCAGGCCGAAGGCCTTCCCTGCAACCCCTTGGGGCAGCTTCGCTGCCCATCGCGAATGAATTCGCCCCCACAAGGAAATCGGGCCGTATTTACAACAACGGAAACCGAATCCTGAACTCCGCCCCGCCCAGCGGCGACTCTTCCAGGAACAGTTCGCCGTCGTAGCTCTCGATGATGTCCTTCACCACCGCCGTGCCGATGCCCTGCCCCGGATGCTGGCCGTCCAGGCGTTCGCCGCGCTTGAGGATGCGATCGCGCTGGTCCACCGGCACGCCGGGGCCGTCGTCTTCCACCTTCAGTTCGCAATAGCCATCGCGCACCCGTGCACTGACGCGAATCTGCCCCAGGCACAGGCGGAAGGCGTTCTCCATCAGGTTGCCAAGCAACTCCAGCAAGGCGCCCTGCTCCATGGGGATCATCAGGGCCTTGTCGAAATCCCGCTCCACGCGCACGCGTTTTTCCCGGTAGACCTTGTCCAGCGCATCACAGAGGGTGTCCAGCAAAGGCGCCAGTTGCACCCGATGGCGCACCAGGCCGCTCTTGCGCAGGGAAGCGCGCTGCAACTGGTAGCTGATCTGCTGGCTCATGCGCTCGATCTGGCTCTGCAGCACCCGCGCCTGCTCGCGGTCGTCGGGGCGGGCGGCGATGTTCTCGCTCACGCCCTGCAATACCGAGAGCGGCGTCTTCAGACTGTGGGCCAGGTCGTCCAGGGAATGACGGTAGCGCTCGCGCTGGCGGCGCTCGCTATCCAGCAAACGGTTAAGGGATTTGGTCAGGCGCAGCAGCTCGCGGGGGTGTTCATCGCTCAGGCTGTCGCGGCTGCCGGATTCCACCTGGTCCAGCTCCGCGCTGAGCCCACGCAGGCTGCGAAAGCCCCAGGTCAGGCCGAACCAGAGCAGGCCCAACAACACCAGCAACGCACCGCCCAACCAGACGTAGAGCTGCTTGAGGAAGCCGTCGTACATGGACTGGTAGTCGCTCACCGGCTGCATGGTGACGACGCTGTAGGCCGCCTTCTGCCCGCGCAGCAGGTCCACCTCCACGTCATAGACGAAGAACTCGCGCCCCCGGGCATCCGCAACCCGGAGGAATTCGTGCCCCTGGCCGTCGTAACGCGGGCTGTACCCCACACGCTCATCCCGCGACGAAAGCGACTGCCAGACCAGCCGCCCCTCGCTGTCATAGATGTAGCCCAGCTGGCTGGCTTCCAGGTTGTCGAATTCCTCGTTGGGCAGCTTGTCGGGCATCTCCAGTTGGCCGTTTTCCACTCGGGCGGCAGCGATCAGCGCGCTGGCGTCGGCGGCCAGGCGCTGCTGGATGGACTGGTCGAGCGCAATGACGAAGGCCCCGCGCAGGGCCGGCAGCAGGGCGAGCATGAACAGCACCGCCATCACCGCGGCGCCGAGCATCAGTCGCAAGCGCAGCGACGATCCCAACTTGCGCCAATTGCGGATCATCGGCAGCGCTCGGTGAACAGGTAGCCCTGGCCGCGCACGGTGTCGATCGGCTTGAAGCCACTGCCGCCCTCCAGCTTGCGGCGCAGGCGCCCCACCAACACTTCGATCACATTGGGATCGCGTTCCTCGTCATTCGGATACAGCTGCTCCATCAGCCGCTCCTTGGCCACCACCTGCTGGTGATGCCGCATGAGGTATTCGAGGATGCGGTACTCGTAGGCGGTGAGCGCAATCGGCTCGCCATCCAGCTGTGCCTGCTTGCGATTCAGGTCCAGCAGCAACGGCCCGGCTTCGATGGTGGACTGGACGAAGCCGGACGAGCGCCGCAACAGGGCATTGAGCCGCGCCTCCAGCTCCTCGAACTGGAACGGTTTGACCACGTAGTCGTCGGCGCCGGCGGCCAGGCCTTCGACCTTGTCCTGCCAGTTGCCGCGGGCGGTGAGAATGAGGATGGGGAAGCTCTTGCCCTGGCCGCGCAGCTGGCGGATCAGGTCCAGCCCGCTGATGCCGGGCAGGCCGAGGTCGACCACGGCCAGGTCATGGTTGTATTCGGCGGCGCGATAGAGCGCCTCCTCGGCGTTGGGAACGGCATCCACCACGTGACCCTGCTCGCCCAGGCGGGTGTAGAGGTGATGGCGCAGCAGCGCTTCGTCTTCCACAACCAGCAGTTTCATGGGCAGTTCTCCCTTTCAATGAGTTGGCCGGGCAAAAGCCCGGCCTGATGCTGAACAAGGGCGGATCAGAACTTGTAGTTCGCGCCGATGTAGGCCTGGCCACTGCTGTGCAGGTCCAGGGAGCCCAGGCGCGGGCCGCCGTGTTCACCCATGTCGGTGCTGACGTTGGTACGCAGGTAACGGTAGCCGGCTTCGATCGACGCGTTCTTGCTCAGGTCCTGGAGGATACCGGCCTGCAGGCCAGCGGCGTAGTTGATGTTGCTGTCGCGGCTCATGCCCTTGCTTTCCTGCTCCAGCTTCACCAGGCCGAGGGTGGCACCGCCAAACAGCTTGGTGTTGTAGTCACCCACGGGTACGAACACATCGTAGCTGCCGAGCAGGTTCTGCTGGCGCAACTTGTTGCCGCTGTCGGTATCGGAGAAGTTTTCGTAGGTCATGTAATAGCGGCCGCCATCAGTCATCTGGCCGGCTCGCACACCCCAGGTGCCAGTCTTGTGGATAACTTTGTCCAGTTTGGGGTTGTTCAGGTTCGCGTTCAGCGAATCGGACTTCTGGATGTTGTTGTTGGTCTGGCCCCAGGTCAGGCCAACAAAGTTGTCAGCGGCCTGGGCACCAGCAGCGGCGAGGGCCAGGGCGGAAGCGAGGGCGATACGGCTGAAAATCGGGTTCATGATGTGATTCCTCTTCGAGTGGTCGAGTAGTTGGCTGAACTCGGAGCTAGATTGCTCGCCGCCCACTGAACCGCTCCTGAACCCTTCTTGAACCTGAGCTGAACGAAACCTCATACACCGTCCTAACGCACTTTTTGTAAGACGGGCTTCAGCGTATCCGCCATTTCCCCCTGAATCGCGGGCAAAAAAAACGGGAGCCCATCCGGGCTCCCGCACTCAATTCAGAGAAAATGTCCGGAACCGGCACTGCCAGGCTTCCAGACTACAACCTCACCTGCGTTCCAGAAGAAACGCCCGGCTAGTCTGGCAAAAACCGGGACCCGGCTTCCGTTTCGCTTTGTTTGCCATTTGCAAACATATGTAAACGGCCGCTCCGCTGGCCGATTCCGACGACGCCGGGCAGAATGCCGCCATGACTTCGAACCACCCCGCCTGCTGCAGCCCCTTCGACGCCACCTGGCCCTTCCCTGAAGCCTTGCCGGGCGTGGTCATGCATTCCTGCCGCTTCGACCCGGCCCTGCTCGCCGCCGACGACTTTCCCCGCAGCGCCATTGCCGCACCGGCCAATATCCAGCGCTCGGTGGCCAAGCGGCAGGCGGAATTCCTCGCCGGCCGCCTCTGCGCCCGCAGCGCCCTCCTCGCCCTGACCGGCCGCGCCGATGTGCCCGCCCTTGGCGAAGACCGCGCTCCGGTCTGGCCCGCCGGCATCAGCGGGTCCATCAGCCACAGCCATGGCCTGGCCACCGCCCTGGTCGCCAGCAACACGCAATGGCGCGGCCTCGGCCTGGACCTGGAAGAGCGCATGTCAGCCGAGCGTGCCCTGCGCCTGGCAAAAGAAATCCTCACCCCGGCCGAACTGCAACGGTTGGATGGCCTCACGCCCGAGCAGAAGGCCGAGCGCATCACCCTGGCCTTCTCCATCAAGGAGAGCCTGTTCAAGGCGCTCTACCCCCTGGTGCGCAAGCGCTTCTACTTCCACGACGCGGAAATGCTGGACTGCGATGGTGCGCGCGCGCGCCTGCGGCTGCTGATCGACCTGTCGGGAGAATGGAAGGCGGGAAGCGAACTGGACGGATGGCACTGCCTGTTCCAGGACAGGGTGCTGAGTCTGGTGGCCATCCAGGCCTGAACCCTCGAGGGGTAATTCGCCCCTACAAAGTGTGCCCATACGGGCCGTGTTACAGCGTCTCCGCCTCACTCTGCCGGCGCGGCCATACCAGGCTGAACCGCGCGCCGCCCAATGACTCGCTGCGGCCGACCTGTGCGCGGCCGGCGTGCCAGTAGATGATCCGCCGCACGATGGACAGCCCCAGGCCGTGGCCGCCGGAGGCGCGAGTGCGGCTGTCGTCCAGCCGCATGAAGGGTTTGAAGATCTTCTCCCACTGGCTTTCCGGCACGCCGGGGCCATCGTCCTCGACGTCGATGCGGCAGCGCTTGTGGCCGATCTGGTAATTCAGCTGCACCCGTGATTCCGCATGGCGCATGGCATTGCTCACCAGGTTCTGCAGGGCGCGGTGCAGGTAGCGCGGTTCGGCCTCGACCCAGGCCCCGTCGTTGCCGACGTTCAGGCACAGGCCGCGCTCGATGCGTACCGAGGCGCGCAAGGGGGACAGTTCGGCGATTACCTGGTCGAACAGCGCATCCAGGTCCACGCGCTGGAAATGCAGGGCCGGCGAGCCCTGCTCCAGGCGCGCGTAAGTCAGCATCTCGTCCACCAGCTTGTCCAGTTCCTGGATGTCGCCGTCCATGCCTTCCATATACTTGCGCCGGGACTCGTCATTGTCGGCGTCGCCGATCATCTCCAGGCCAAAGCGCAGCCGCGCCACCGGGGTACGCAGCTCATGGGACACCGCGCGGATCAGTTCGCGTTGCAGCATCAGCAGGCGCTGCAACTGCTCGGCCATTCCATTGAAAGCGGCGGCCAGGCGTCCCACTGAGTCGGCGCCCCTGGTAGGAACCCGCGCATCCAGCTTGCCCTGGGCGATGTCGGTGGCAGCACTCTCCAGCCCCATCAACCGATGCTCCAGCTGACGCACCAGGAAATACACGGTCAGGCCGATCAGGGTCAGACCGAGAAAGCCGATCAGCACCAGCATCTGTGGCGGATAGGGGTTCATCTGATGCAGCGGCCCCATCTCCAGCACCCAGGGCGTGTCCACCATGCCGGAGAATACGCGGATGGAATCACCATCCTTGCCCAGGGCCATCACCGTATCGCCCTCATCCACCCGGCGACGCTGATCGACGTCCAGGTCGGCGTCTTTCAGCGGGATCAGCCGCATGTCGAAGCCGAACTGCTTGTTCTCCTTGATGGACGCCAGGCGCTGGGGCTGCTCGTTCACCGGGAAGCGCACCAGCTCGTCCATCAATAGATAGACGGTGGCCCGCGCCAGCTGCTCGCTGATCTGCTCCACGTCACCAGTCAGCAGCAGCCGCTCGCCCACGCTCACCAGGGCGAACACCCGCGCCGCATGGGGGCCGGTTTGCTCCACCAGCACCTGGCCGCGCGTCAGGCGATTGCGCGCGCTGTTGTCCAGCTTCGAGCCCTCCATGGGCTGCAGCTCCAGGGGAATGCCCAGCAGGCGTCCCCAGAGCACCACCGCGCGGCGGCGCTCCACTTCATTCATGGGCTGGAGGTTGTCGGCCATCAGGCGGAAGGTGCCGCGGGCCAGGCTCTCGCGGTACTGGTCAGAGCGCACCTCGTTGACCTGGTGGATGGTGAAGACGCCGAGCAGCGCCACCAGCACCAAGGTCACCAGCATGCCGCCGTAAATGCGCAGGAAGATCGAGTTCATGGACTGTCGCCAGCGTCAGAGGCCTTCGGCGGCCTCTCTGACAAATAGATAGCCCTTGCTGCGTACCGTCTTGATCAGGCGCGGATGCATGGGGTCGTCACCGATCTTCGGACGTATGCGCGAAATGCGCACGTCAATGGAGCGGTCCTGGCCGTCGTATTCGATGCCGCGCAGGGAATTGAAGATCTCCTCGCGGGAAAGGATGCGCCCGGCGTTCACCGCCAGCAGCCACAGGAGGTCGAATTCGGCACTGGTCAGCTCGATGCTGCGCTCGTTGAGCCAGGCCTCGCGCATGGCGTTGTCGATCACCAGCGGACCGAACTCCAGGCGGCGCTGGTTTTCCACAACGGGAACCTCGGCGACCACCTCGCTACGCCGCAGCAGGGCACGGATACGCGCCAGCAGCACTCGCGGGCGCACCGGCTTGCACACATAGTCATCGGCCCCCAACTCCAGGCCCAGTACCTGATCCATGTCGTCGGTGCGTGCAGTGAGCATCAGGATCGGCCCCTCGTACTGGCCGCGTAGCTTGCGGCAGATGGACAGGCCATCCTCCCCCGGCAGCATCAGGTCCAGCACCACCAGATCCGGGCGCTCCTTGAGGATGCGCGCCACCGCCTGGCCGCCATCGGACTCGATGGAGACCCGCAGGCCGTTGCCTTCCAGGTATTCACGGGTCAGATCGGCCAGTCGCTGATCGTCTTCGACTATGAGGATTCGCCAGGCTTCTTGCTCCACCACGCACTCCCTAGACAGCGTCAGGACCATCGAAAAACGGGTCCGCATTGTATCAATGCCGGATGGATAGCACAGCGCATGCCAGATACGAGCGAAAACACAAGATATTGTGTTAGCTTGCGACGCCATCGACAGCGCCGCACTACCTCGAAAACCGTCCATTCGGCGGCGACGAACGGCAGAGCCTAGAGCCACCGGGCCTTTGCCTCCGTTACCCTGCAGTCACCCACAAATCACCCACAAGTTATCCACAGGCTAGATGTTGTGGCTCGCCTTGCAATACCCCCAACAGCGCATTATCTTGTACCCCCATCGAGCTCAGCCCCTACATATAGGGGTGAGGGCGTACCACCGGACACTAATTAGAATCAAGCGCTAAAGGCTTTTTCCGAGCCTGACCACCGGTGTGTCACAAGCGGTATTTCACCCACCAAACGCCTCTGGCGAGTGGTGCCGGCCCAGGACACAAAGAACGTGACTGGGGGTCGGAAGCCGGTGAGGCGCCAACAGCGCCCACCACTAGGTATTGTGGTTGTCACGGATCTTTAACACCGTGGCGATTGACTTGTAGGGCCAGGAAGGCACTTGAGTCCTGTCCTTCAGCCCCGAAGCACCACGTGTTCGCGCCCGGCGCCGTTGCCGTGCGTATTGCGTTGTGAAAAGGGAACGAAGGCGATTCAGGCGCCCTTACATAAATCAGAACATGGAGAACCCCATGCAGACCGACACCACTCGCGAGAACCCGCAGGCCGCCGCGCCGCAGGCAGCAGATTCCAATCAGGATCTGGCCGCCACCGCGCCCGGCCAGCTGCGCGTGATCAAACGCAACGGCACCGTTGTCGCCTACACCGACGACAAGATCACCGTTGCCATCACCAAGGCGTTCCTCGCTGTGGAAGGCGGTACTGCCGCAGCTTCTTCGCGTATCCATGAAACCGTCGCCCGCCTGACCGAGCAGGTCACCGCGACCTTCAAGCGCCGCATGCCCTCCGGCGGCACCATCCACATCGAAGAAATCCAGGACCAGGTCGAACTGGCCCTGATGCGCGCCGGCGAGCAGAAAGTCGCCCGCGACTACGTGATCTACCGCGAATCCCGTGCCCAGGAGCGCTCCAAGCGCAGCGCCGGTGCCGAAGTCGCCCAGCCGCACCCGAGCATCCGCATCACCCGCGCCGACGGCAGCCAGCAGCCGCTGGACATGGGCCGCCTGAACACCATCATCAGCGAAGCCTGCGAAGCCCTGGCCGAAGTCGACGGCGCGCTGATCGAGCGTGAAACCCTGAAGAACCTCTACGACGGCGTAGCCGAGAAGGACGTCAACACCGCCCTGGTGATGACTGCCCGTACCCTGGTAGAGCGCGAGCCGAACTACTCCTACGTCACCGCCCGCCTGCTGATGGACACCCTGCGCGCCGAAGCGCTGGGCTTCCTCGGTGTTGCCGAGAGCGCCACTCACCACGAGATGGCCGACCTCTACGCCAAGGCCCTGCCGGCCTACGTGGAGAAAGGCGTCGAGTTCGAACTGCTCGATCCGCAACTGAAGACCTTCGACCTGGAAAAACTGGGCAAGGCCATCAACCACGAGCGTGACCAGCAGTTCACCTACCTCGGCCTGCAGACCCTGTACGACCGCTACTTCATCCACAAGGACGGCATCCGCTTCGAACTGCCGCAGGTCTTCTTCATGCGCGTGGCCATGGGCCTGGCCATCGAAGAGAAGCAGAAAGAAGAACGCGCCATCGAGTTCTACAACCTGCTGTCCTCCTTCGACTACATGTCGTCGACCCCGACCCTGTTCAACGCCGGCACCCTGCGTCCGCAGCTCTCCAGCTGCTACCTGACCACCGTTCCGGACGACCTGTCGGGCATCTACAGCGCCATTCACGACAACGCCATGCTGTCCAAATTCGCCGGTGGCCTGGGCAACGACTGGACCCCGGTACGTGCACTGGGCTCCTACATCAAGGGCACCAACGGCAAGTCCCAGGGCGTGGTTCCGTTCCTGAAAGTGGTCAACGACACCGCCGTCGCCGTTAACCAGGGTGGCAAGCGCAAGGGCGCCGTCTGCGCGTACCTTGAAACCTGGCACCTGGACATCGAAGAGTTCATCGAACTGCGCAAGAACACCGGTGACGATCGCCGCCGTACCCACGACATGAACACCGCGAACTGGATTCCGGACCTGTTCATGAAGCGTGTGTTCGACGATGGCCAGTGGACCCTGTTCTCGCCGTCCGAAGTACCGGACCTGCACGACCTGACCGGCAAGGCCTTCGAAGAGCGCTACGAGTACTACGAAGCCCTGACCCAGTACGGCAAGATCAAGCTGTTCAAGACCATCCAGGCCAAAGACCTGTGGCGCAAGATGCTCTCGATGCTGTTCGAGACCGGCCACCCGTGGCTGACCTTCAAGGACCCGTGCAACCTGCGCAGCCCGCAGCAGCACGTGGGCGTGGTCCACAGCTCGAACCTGTGCACCGAGATCACCCTGAACACCAACAAGGACGAGATCGCGGTCTGCAACCTGGGTTCTGTGAACCTGGTGAACCACATCGTCGATGGCAAGCTGGACACCGCCAAGCTCGAGAAGACCGTCAAGACCGCAGTACGCATGCTCGATAACGTTATCGACATCAACTACTACTCGGTTCCGCAGGCTCGCAACTCGAACCTCAAGCACCGTCCGGTTGGCCTGGGCATCATGGGCTTCCAGGACGCCCTGTACCTGCAGCACATCGCCTACGGCTCGGACGCGGCCATCGAGTTCGCCGACAAGTCCATGGAAGCGGTGAGCTACTTCGCCATCCAGGCTTCCTGCGACCTGGCCGACGAGCGCGGCGCCTACGAGACCTTCGAAGGCTCCCTGTGGTCCAAAGGCATCCTGCCGCTGGACTCCCAGCAGATCCTGATCGAGGCCCGTGGCCAGAAGTACATCGACGTCGACCTGACCGAGTCCCTGGACTGGGCCCCGGTTCGCGAGCGCGTCAAGAAAGGTATTCGTAACTCGAACATCATGGCCATCGCGCCGACCGCGACCATCGCCAACATCACCGGCGTATCGCAGTCCATCGAGCCGACCTACCAGAACCTCTACGTGAAGTCGAACCTCTCCGGCGAGTTCACCGTGATCAACCCCTACCTGGTACACGACCTCAAGGCTCGTGGCCTGTGGGACCCGGTCATGGTCAACGACCTGAAGTACTACGACGGCTCCGTGCAGCAGATCGAGCGCATCCCGCAAGACCTGAAAGACCTGTACGCCACCGCCTTCGAAGTCGAAACCAAGTGGATCGTCGACGCCGCCAGCCGCCGTCAGAAGTGGATCGATCAGGCTCAGTCCCTGAACCTCTACATCGCCGGCGCCTCGGGCAAGAAGCTGGACGTGACCTACCGCATGGCTTGGTACCGTGGCCTGAAAACCACCTACTACCTCCGCGCCCTGGCCGCCACCAGCACCGAGAAGTCGACCATCAACACCGGCAAGCTGAACGCCGTATCGGCAGGTGGCAACGACACCCTGCAAGCCGCTCCGGCTCCGCAGGCCCAGCCGGCACCGGCTCCGGTACCGAGTGCCTGCTCCATCGACAACCCGGACTGCGAAGCGTGCCAATAAGTGCGCGTCGCTGAGCGGCGTCCGCGTTGTTGCCCGGCTGGCCGGCCCCCATCACGTACGTGCGTACGCTCAGGGGCTCCAGCCAACCGGGCGCCTAGCGATCACTCGCACAGCACCACGCTCGACCGGGAGTGAAATTCCCTCCCCTCTCCCTCTGGGAGAGGGGCCGGGGCGAGGGAAACCTCAGGCAGCACCCAGTTCAACAAGCCCACCCACAAACCGGGTGTGCACAGGCCAGGGCAATCCACCGCCCCGTCCTTGATCCAACGCTTTCGCGTGCATCCATCCACGCACCCAAACACCCAGGCCGGCACAGACCGGTCCGCAGACCAGGAGAGGAACAATGCTCAGCTGGGACGAATTCGACAAAGAAGACCCCACCGAAGCCAAGGCAGCCCCCGCCGTTGCCCAGGCCGCAGCCAAGAACATCGACAAGCTCGACGACGAAGCCGCCGGCTCCGTTGAAGACGCCCGCGCCGTATCGGCCGACGACTCCGACGCCGTCGCCCGCGCCAAGAAGGCCCTCGACGCCCTCGACATCCAGGAAGGCCTGGACGACCTCGAAGGCTCCGCCGCGCGCGTGCAGGTTGGCGACAAGCAGATGATCAACGCCCGCGCCGACCTCAACCAACTCGTACCCTTCAAGTACGACTGGGCCTGGCAGAAGTATCTGGATGGTTGCGCCAACCACTGGATGCCGCAGGAAGTGAACATGAACGCCGACATTGCCCTGTGGAAGAGCAAGGACGGCCTGTCCGAAGACGAGCGCCGCATCGTTATGCGCAACCTCGGCTTCTTCTCCACCGCCGACTCCCTGGTTGCCAACAACCTGGTGCTGGCCGTGTACCGCCTGATCACCAACCCCGAATGCCGCCAGTACATCCTGCGCCAGGCCTTCGAAGAGGCGATCCACACCCACGCCTACCAGTACTGCATCGAGTCGCTGGGCATGGATGAAGGCGAGATCTTCAACATGTACCACGAGATCCCGAGCGTCGCGAAGAAAGCGTCCTGGGGCCTCAAGTACACCCGCTCGATCTCCGACCCCGAGTTCAAGACCGGCACCCCGGAGACCGACCGCCAGTTCCTGCGCAACCTGATCGCCTACTACTGCGTACTGGAAGGCATCTTCTTCTACTGCGGCTTCACCCAGATCCTCTCCATGGGCCGCCGCAACAAGATGACCGGCACTGCCGAGCAGTTCCAGTACATCCTGCGTGACGAGTCCATGCACCTGAACTTCGGCATCGACGTGATCAACCAGATCAAGATCGAGAACCCGCACCTGTGGGATGCCCAGATGAAGGACGAAGCCACCCAGATGATCCTGCAGGGCACCCAGCTGGAGATCGAATACGCTCGCGACACCATGCCGCGCGGCGTACTGGGCATGAACGCGGCCATGATGGAGGACTACCTCAAGTTCATCGCCAACCGCCGCCTGACCCAGATCGGCCTGAAAGAGGAATACCCGGGCGCGACCAACCCGTTCCCGTGGATGTCCGAAATCATGGACCTGAAGAAAGAGAAGAACTTCTTCGAAACTCGCGTTATTGAATACCAGACCGGCGGTGCGCTGAGCTGGGATTGAATCCGGGTCAAGACATTAGGAAAACATAAACGCTTTGCCTGAAATGGAAGTTCGGGGTAGCGAAGAAAGACGAAACCCCGCCTAGTGCGGGGTTTTTTATGAGGAAATCATGGCAAAACCGCGAGTTTTCATTAGCTCAACATACTTCGATTTAAAGAACGTACGCGCCGACCTTGAGCGTTTCATAAGAACCCAAGGCTATGAACCTGTCTTAAATGAAAGGGGCCACATCGCCTACGGAAACAAAGAAAAATTAGAAGAGTATTGCTACAAAGAAATTCAAATCAGTGACATCCTTGTCTCTATTGTAGGCGGTAGATTTGGTAGTCAATCCCGCTCAGATAGCCACTCGATCTCAAATCTTGAGCTAAAGACAGCCATCGACCTTGGAAAGCAGGTATATATATTCATAGATCGCGCTGTTTACAACGAATTCAGAACATACGAAAGAAACAAGGGAAACAAAGAAATCTCCTACGCATCAGTTGACGATCGTAGAATATTTAGCTTTATAGAGGAAATCCAGAGCCTACCAATTAACAACCCAATTTCGAGCTTTGAAACCAGTTCAGAAATCACAGAATACCTAAAAGAACAGTGGTCAGGCTTATTCCAGAGACTTCTCTCTGAAAACTCAAAGCAAAAAGAAATTGCAGCACTTGACGAAATAAGAACCACTGCAAAAACACTCAATCAACTTGTTAGCTTCCTAGTCGAAGAAAGAAAAAACGGCGACCAAGCCTTCAAAGAAATACTGCTATCAAACCACCCCGCCTTCAATGAAATAAAGTCACTCATCAACATCCCTTATCGAATATTTTTCTCCAACATCAACGAACTTGATGAATTACTGAAAGCCAGATCATTCAACCCGGTTGACGAAGAGAACTGGGACACCAAGGACTATATGGAATGGCTTAATAGCAAAATATCACCCGGACAACTCCTGAAAATCCATACCTCCGTATTTGATGAAGAAAGAAAACTAAAAATAATCGCCCCAGACCAATGGAGTGCAAACTTAGTCTTAATCTCTGATTGGTCTCCAACTGATGATTTTGACGACGACATCCCATTCTAGCGTGGCTAGCTTGGATGCTATCTACGCTCAGGCTCCCGTAGGGTGGATGACGCTCTTTTCATCCACCGCTCTACAGGACAACTCACGGAGGAGTGATGTCCAACTACCGCCGTGCACGAATGCCGGGCGGCACGTACTTCTTTACCGTCAACCTGCGCGACCGCCGCGACAACCTGCTGGTGCGTGAAATCGACCTGCTGCGCAGCGTGGTCCGCTCAGTCAAACAACGTCACCCGTTCCATATCGATGCCTGGGTTGTGCTGCCCGAACATATGCACTGCCTCTGGACGCTGCCTCCCGGCGACATGGCATTTGCGAATCGTTGGAAGGCAATCAAATTCGCTTTCTCGAAACGCTTGTCGAATGCCGAATCACGCACGTACCGCGAACACGCCCGTGGTGAACGGGGAATCTGGCAGCGCCGCTATTGGGAACACCTGATTCGTGACGATTTCGATTACCAGCGGCACTTCGATTACATCCACTTCAATCCGGTCAAACATGGTCATGTGCAATGCGTGCGGGATTGGCCGTATTCGAGCTTTCACCGAGCGGTGCAGGATGGGATATATCCGGTGGATTGGGCGGGGAATGCTTTGGAGAACGATGCGGGTAATTGGGGTGAATGAGCGTGGGATTGGCTCTGCTTGGTGGATGAAAAGAGCGTCATCCACCCTACGTGACTTCATGCCTCCCAATCAGCCAAATCCCACGCTGCAACTGCATTGCCGCTTCCCTGCTCCGCCCATAGCCTCTGTCCCCGGCGCCTAAGAAACGCTTACTCACCTAGCGGCCAGACCGCTCCCGAAAGCTCAGCGGCTTTTTTGTGCCTGCGGCATACTCGCGCCCGCACAAAACCTCTGTTCTGCCGGGAGTGGGCTAATACAAGACCCGAAAGGGAAATACGTCCGGCCCTCTAGGTGGGGTTTCTTAACTCCCGGCGCCACAGCCTTAAGAAAGCTGATTGAGACCTAGCAGAGGTAAATGGATATGCCCGAGTTCCCCCAGTTTCACCCCGCTCCTCCCCCGCACGCCGAAGTCCTGATGCCCGCCACCTTCATTCGCCACAAGCGCCAGTTGCGCGCGGTGCTGCTGGATGAAGAGCCCTGGTTTTCCGCCAGCGACCTTGCCCGGTTGATCAACCACGCGCCGCTGCCCGAACGGGTGTCGCGCAACCTGGATGAAGACCAGTTGCAGCACGTCTGGATGCGCAACAGCCATGGCGATTTCGAGCAGGAATTGCTGATCAGCGAGTCCGGCGTCTATGCCGTGCTGATCCTCTACTACCACCCGGAAAACCGCTGCATTCGCCAATGGATTACCCAGCAGGTGATACCGCGATTGCGGGAAGCGGAACGCTTCGACGGCAGAGGCCCTTACCGGGAAGTGATCCAATGGCAGGAGCGGAGCTTGGAAGTGCTGCACTGGCAGGGCAAGGCATGGCTGTATCTGGGCGATTGCCCGGACCTGCTCCAGCGCCCGCCGATTGTGATCGGCTGATCTGAAGCGGTGCTCAGCAAGCGGAGCGATGCCACCGCGACAAGATTGATGGGTTTCGCTCCGCTCTACCCATCCTACGAATCTGTAGAGCAACTTGCAGGCCACAAGGATCAGAGTGTGATAGTGGCAGCTGGATAGAACAAAACATTGAGCACGAAGAGGATCATCCAGAAGCCGATCTCCAATGTTTCGGTGATCGGCTGGATGCGTTTGATGGCGCCATATACATGCACGACAAACATCAGCGTGAACACCAGAAAGAGAATATCGAAGGCATAGCTGTAACTGGTGCCAGTCGTGACAGAGCGAAACATGGTTATTTCAACGATGAGGATAAAGGCGCCAAGGCATCGGCCAAAATAAATAGCCAGGTGCTGATGCTCCGGAATGGTCCAGCGCATGGCTCTTGCCCAGGCTAGCGGGGCAACGAATATGGGCAGGGCAAAAAACAGCGTGGTCACGATCATCAGAGTGGTGATGTATTCCTTGCTGTATTGCGCGTAGTAACCAAGCATCACAGAACTCCTTGTTCCGCAGCCACAAGAGGGCATTGCTGGATAGTTATTGTTATTTCCGATGGGTTTGCGGCGGCAAGAATTGTAATGACAGGTCACATGCGTCAAGCGCACGAAGTAAAACCGCTACCAAATAACGCAATAGGTGAAATAAGGATTACTACACAAGTGCAACTTTCTGGCGGCAATCGGGCACCTGAACGGCCAGCTCAAGGGGGGGGCGAAACCCAGACTGCAGCCGGGGTTACGAGGTATCGCAGAAGCACGCAGATGCCCATCGGCAGGCCCTTTCGCCCGCTCGTTCCATCCCTCAGGTGAGGCAGCAATCGCCGATCTACCCTCTGGTTGTTGGCGCCCCACCGGAGTGAGAAACGATGAACACGAACGACAAGCCGAACCTCGACAAACTCAGCCGGAAACCCATCGATCCTTCAGAGCCAACGCCGTCCGCACGGGGCAAGGCGCGGTTCCAGATCGAAGCGCGTTGCAGCGGTGAAGGGCGAACCAGTGGAATGGATCGGGCGGCGCACCACGAGGAGCGAAACCCATAGCGTTTCGTTGATGGGTATCGCTCCGCTCCACGCCATCCCACGAGCTACCCTCGGAGGCCACATCCGCTAGGCGAGGTCACGCAAAGCCCCGCGCCAGCACGATGTCGAACACGCCTCTGCGCAATTCGCCGTCCTGCTCCAGCTCGATGGTGTTGGTGGTCCGCTCGTGGGCCCAGGGGTCGCCGGCGATGAAGGGGTCTCCCTTGAAGTAGAGCTGCAGGGTCACGGGCACATGAAGCGCCTCCATGACCCGGAAGTGAATGTGCGCGGGGCGCATGATCCCGCCGTACTTCTCCAACCCCGGCAAGTTCGGTGGCACGGGATAGCGGCCCGGCATCACGGTCTCGATGCGGTACTTGCCCTGGGCATCGGTGTAGAGCATTCCGCGCAGGCGGAAGTTGCCCTTGTCGGTGTAGTTGCCGGGCGTTTCGGTGTCGTACAAGCCGGCGCCGTTGGCCTGCCAGACCTCCACCAATGCGTTCGGTACCGGCGTGCGGCAATCCGCGCTGAACACGGTGCCGGTCACCACCAGGCGCTCGCCCGGCTCTTCGGGCCCGGCCAATCGTGACTGGAAGGGTGCACCGAAGCGGTAGTAGGGACCGAGGATATCGCCCTGGGTGATTGGGCAACCCTGCTGCGCGAGGGCCGACCCTGCCAACAGTCCACCGCCCAGAAGCACCATGCTTCCGCCCAGGAAGTGACGCCGCGAGATGCCAGCCAATGCATGCTTGTCCACACCCGCCTCCTCCCCATTAAGGGCCCGGCCACAGTGACGACGGCACGCCAGACTTCCCCAACGACGAGGCGTGTGTATGAGGAGTCTAGCCATAGGCCAGTACCTCGCCAGGCGCCGATTTGGGGACGCGTTGGAACCCGTTCCACCTCTTCCTGCGAACGGAATACCGATGTTCACAAATCAGGCTAGCGGACCGAATGATGGCCTTTTACCATTCGCGCCATAACCAGAGCCAAGGGAGCGGCACATGGATGCGCGCGTAGATCTACCGCAGGAGCAGGAGCAGGAGCAGGAGCAGGAGCAGGAGCAGGAGCAGGAGCAGGAGCAGGAGCAGGATATTTTTGACCGCTACGTCGCTAGAACCAGCGAGTACGCAACCCGCTATTTTCCGCAATTGATCAAGTGGCTTCCCCCCTTCGTAGGCTTTTCCATTTTCCTTGCCTACTTCTTCGCCAATCATTTCTACCCCAGCTTCGACCTGTTCCAGTTCTCCTCGCTGCTGCTGTCGGCCGCACTGATCGGATTCTGCGTTGTGGGGTTGTTGGCCGCCGGTATCGCAGCCCCGGGCGTACTCACCGTTCAGCTCTTTGTGAACCACAAGTCGATCAAGGGCAATTTACGCCGGGTAGGGGCCACCGAGGACGAGAAAGAGCGCAATGCCTACTGGCTGGTCGCACTGTGTTTTCTGCTTCCCCACGCCACCAACTCACTGGCAGCCTCCAGCATTTTCCTGACCTTTGGCTCATCATTGCGTATCGCATATCTGATCGTTCCAGCTTTGATAGCCATGGCGTTCGGTATTGCGGTACAGGAGAAATTCAAGCTGCCGAAATGGAGTTTTCTCCACTACCTGTACTCAACCTACATCGCACTTCTCATCGTCTATCTGGTTGCCTTCAGTGCCCTTCCCCAATCCGACTCAATGTTTGGTGGCCTGCTCACCGGCAAGCTGCAAACAGTTGGATTCGTCCTCATTCCATTCATTCTCAGCGTCGTTATCGGCTGCTATAGCATGGCGGCATTTGGTGGCATCAACTATCTGCTCTGCTTTTCGATTCCATTGGCTTTAGCGATCACCTTCTATAGCGGAGCGCTAACCACCATGCCGGAACGAGTCATTGGAGGATTGGGGCTTGGCAGTTACGACGCGAGCGAAATCGCCTTGGACAGTAGCTACTGCGAAAAGCCTGCTCCTGATGCGCTAGCTCTGGATAAGTCGTGCTCATTGAGAGATGTCCGGGTCGTTTGGTCGCTAGGTGACACCTTGGTACTGCGGTTGCCCGGAAAGGTGCAGGCGCAAATCCCTTCCCGCCATGTAAAAGCCATCGTGCGAAGCTGGAAATGAGCTACCGCTCCAATCCATGCAGTAGCAGCAACAGCGGAGGACCAGGATGATCGCCAGCAAACTGCACATCTACGTATTCGCCACCACAACACTGGGCTTTGCCCTTGGCCTGCTTCCCGGCTTGGACGGCATCGATCTCCTGGTCCACCTCACGCCGTCAGGTTCGGGACTTGCCACGAAGCAGGATGGAGCAACTGCGGTAGGCTTCAACCTTGCCCTGTTGCTTACGGTCATTGCAGTTATCAGCCATGCGATATCCAGCGACGATATCGAGGATGTCGCCATTTTCGAGTGGTATGGCTGCCTGATCTTTGGAGGCGCACTCGCTGTTTCGATGTTCGGCCTGGCAACCTTCGTATGGTCAGAAGGCTTTCCATCCATCACATACGGCCGCGGAGCACGCGCGCTTTATCAGCTCTCCAGCAGACACGTACTGGTGCTGTACTGCACCTGCCTCGGGCTCTTCCTGCTAGGCGGATTCGGTCTGTACCTGCTGGCCAAGGTTCCACAATTGCTCAAGCTGCGACTCAACTGAGTTGTTCCGAACACGCTGATGGAACCCATCGGCCGTCCAATTCGCCCGCTCGTTCCATCCCCCAAGTGCGGGGAAAAACCCCGATCTACCCTCTGTTCAGAAGTCGATCCACCGGAGCACAGCGATGAACAACGACGACAAACCGAACCTAGACGGACTCAGCCTTGAACCCATTGCGCCAACTGCAGCAGCGCCTTCTTCCCGAGGTAAAGCGGTGTTCAAGATCGATACCCGTGGAGGGGGTGATCGGCGCAAGGGCACTGATCGTCGTCAGTCGATTCGCTTCGAGCAGGACCGCCGCCAGGTCGACCGGCGCGCGAAGAGCAGCGATCCCTGGAGTCAGAGCACCGATCTCTGATCACCGTCGGCCCATGGCCTTCCCTGAAGGACGCAATAGAAGGCACGCAGCGGGCTGTGAGTAGCCCGCTGCCTCGAAACATTCCCTCCAAAACCACGATGTCCCGGGCCCGCCTGGCTCTTTTCATCCCGGCGGATGGCCCAGCACATCTCCCCGCTGCATTTAGACGATCTGCATCAAAGCTCGTACTTTCTGAACCCAAAAGCTAGGCGCGCGAGGCAACACTATCTCCACGCCCAACGCATACCGCGTGGGGTGAGCGGGAGATGACCCATCAACGGCTCGAATGTGGTCGGTAACTGACGCCCCCTGGCGTGAGGGGCACGGAACAACGACTCGGTTGTTTTCACGCAGGTTGCACGTTGAACCATCGTCCCCCGGCCGCTCAGCCAGAGGTGTCGGGACGCCCCTAGCCAAGTTACGAGAAGCACGACAAATGAACACCTTGAACATCACCAGCAATGCCAACACCGCTCAACCGAACAACTTGTCCCTCGGGGCCTTCACCACAGCCATTGGAACCTACGGCATCTACTTCGCCCTTGCCGTCATCTACTTCTGGTTCGGCGGCATGAAGTTCACGCAGTACGAAGCAGAGGGGCTGGTTCCCCTCGTGAGTCACAGTCCGCTGCTGGGCTGGCTCTACGACCTGTTCAGCGTGCGGACTTTCTCCACCCTGCTCGGTTTCCTTGAGGTGTCCATCGGTCTGTTGATTGCAGGGCGATTGCTGTCGCCGAAGCTTTCGCTGGTGGGTGGCGCCCTCTCCGCCGGGCTGTTCTTCACCACGCTGAGCTTCATGTTCTCGACCCCCGGCGTGATCGAGCCCAGCGTGGGTTTCCCCGGCATCAGCGTTGCGCCGGGCCAGTTCCTCCTCAAGGACCTGGGGCTGCTCGCCGCTTCCATATTCGTCGCCGGCCATTCGCTGAGCCGCCTGGAAAACCGCTGAGCCTCAGCTTGCAGAAGGGCCTGCACGCACAACTGCGTCCAGGCCCTTTGCATTACCGTCGGCCAATACATTGCCGGGCTTCAAGCGAGCTGATAAAAGCGGAATCGACATTCATAAAATCGATACTGCCATGAGCGAAAGTGATAAATCGAATACCCGCCTGTTCGACCTCGACCTGCTCCGGGCCATCGTCACGGTGGCCGACTGCGGCAGCTTCACCACCGCCGCGACGCGCCTGCATTCGACCCAATCCACCATCAGCCAGAAGATCCGCCGCCTGGAGGAAATGGCCGGGCATCGCCTGCTGGAGCGCGGCAACCGCGACGTGCTGCCCACCGACGCTGGCGAGACGCTGCTGGGCTATGCGCGGCGCCTGCTGGCGCTGAACGACGAGATGGTGGAGGCGCTCTCCGGCGCCACTGTGGCGCTGACGGTGCGCATCGGCGTGCCGGATGACTTCGCCAGCGGACGCACCACCGAGCAACTGGCCGCCTTCAACCGACGCTACCCACAGGTGAAGCTGGAGGTCACCAGCGGCCTCAGCCGTGACCTTTCCGCCAGCTACGACCGTGGCGAGCTGGACCTGGTACTGCTCAAGCAACGCCAGAACAGCCGCGAGGCGGTGGCCTGCTGGCCGGAGAAGACGCGCTGGGTGGACAGCGCCCGGAACCCCTGCATCGACCTCGACCCGCTGCCCATCGTCACCTTCCCCCCGCGCGGGGTGTACCGCGACGAGATGATCGCCGCCCTGGAAGCCGTGGGCCGGCGCTGGCACATCAGCTTCACCAGTTCGAGCCTCTCCGGCATCCAGTCGGCCATCGCCGACGGCATGGGCATCGGCCTGCTGCCACTGCGCGCGGTGACGGCGGGCCACGCCGTGATGCCGAAGAACACCGGCTTGCCGTCTGTGGATGTGTTCGAGGTGGCGTTGCTGCACCGCCCCGCGGCGGACCCGATGGTGAAGGAACTCGCTCGCGTGCTTTCGCGGGTGCTGGCCCAGGACACACGGGCCTGAGCGGTGCCGATCAAACATTTGAAAACTGAATACGGGGGATTCCAACATTTAATTTGTGCATGAACCCATCGCTGGATATGGTGGTTCCCAGCGACGGCCAGCGCCCCGGTGGCGCACCGATCTGCACGAATTGTTCGACCTGGCGCCGCGCGTCAGGCAGCAAGACAACAATGAGGAATTACCCCATGGCCAAATCCACCTATTACGCGCCGCACGGCGGGCACCCGGCACAGACCGAGCTGCTCACCGACCGCGCGATGTTCACCGAAGCCTATGCCGTGATCCCGAAGGGCGTGATGCGTGACATTGTCACCAGCCACCTGCCCTTCTGGGACAACATGCGCATGTGGGTCATCGCCCGCCCGCTGTCCGGTTTCGCCGAAACCTTCTCCCAGTACATCGTTGAACTCGCCCCCAACGGCGGCAGCGACAAGCCGGAGCAAGACCCGAACGCCGAAGCCGTGCTGTTCATCGTGGAAGGCGAGCTGAGCCTGACCCTGCAGGGCCAGGTCCACACCATGCAGCCGGGCGGCTATGCCTTCATTCCGCCGGGCGCCGACTACAAAGTGCGCAACACCTCCGGCCAGCACACCCGCTTCCACTGGATCCGCAAGCACTACCAGAAAGTCGACGGCGTACCGCTGCCGGAAGCCTTCGTCACCAACGAGCAGGACATCCAGCCGCTGGTGATGCCGGATACCGAAGGTCGCTGGAGCACCACCCGCTTCGTGGACATGAGCGACATGCGCCACGACATGCACGTGAACATCGTGAACTTCGAGCCGGGCGGCGTGATTCCCTTCGCCGAAACCCACGTGATGGAACACGGCCTGTACGTTCTGGAAGGCAAGGCGGTGTATCGCCTGAACCAGGATTGGGTCGAAGTGGAAGCCGGTGACTTCATGTGGCTGCGCGCCTTCTGCCCGCAGGCCTGCTACTCGGGCGGCCCTGGTCGCTTCCGCTACCTGCTGTACAAGGATGTGAACCGTCACATGCGTCTGACCCTGAACCAGCCGCACTGATGATTCACCTCGACGGGAGCCTTAGGGCTCCCGTTGTCGTTTCTGCCTTTCCCCCACCCCGCGCTCTTCCTATAGGGGCGAATTCATTTGCCAAGGGCGGCGCAGCCGCCTCGCAGATTGGTCCGAGTGCAGCGAGTGCCAACGCGCCCTACGAACGCCACTCGAATTCCCTTGGCGCCACGGAACCGCCCGGTCATAAATCTGTCGCATAGCCGAAGCTGGCCCTGGGCCGGTGAATCCAGCACAACGACAAGGAGGTTGAGCCAATGGCCACCAACGATTTTCTACTCGGCCCGGTGCTGTCATTTCGCGGCGTCGGCCAGGACGGTACCTGGAAGGTAACGGCGCTCATCGGTATCCGGGAAGGCGCCGAGGTGCCGAAGCTACGCGTGGAGGGGCGCGCCTGTGCGGCACCGACACAACTGCTGATCATCAGGAAGGAGCGCTACCTGCGCTACGACCTCTCCTGCAAGGCGCACAAGGATGAGCGCCGGGTCGAATACGGCGTCGAGGGTGGGCCGTTATGGCACTTCACCGTGCCGGGAAAGGACTTCGCTCCACGCATGGCCTATGTATCCTGCAATGGTTTTTCCGACCCTGCCGGCATGCGCAGGCTGGTGCGTCCGGCCAATGCCGTGTGGGAAGACCTGCTCGTGAGCCACGACAAGCTGCTGCGCGGCAGGGCGCTGCTGGACAAGGAGCAGCTCTGGCACGAGGTGCGTATCCACGACAAGGGCCTGCAACGCTTCCATGTGCTGCTGATGGGGGGCGACCAGATCTACTTCGACTCCATCTGGGAAGACATCCCCGAGCTCAAGCACTGGGTATCCCTCGCCCGCGCCGAGCAGTTGAAGTTCAGTGTCTCTACCACCCTGGAGCGCAAGATCGAAGCCTATTACTTCACCCTGTATCGCCAGCGCTGGCTGTCGGAAAAGCGCCGGCCCTGGGGGACGGGCGAACCCAATCGCGATGCTGCCGACGCCCTTGCGCGCATTCCCACGGTGATGATGTGGGATGACCACGACATCTTCGACGGCTGGGGCTCCTACACACCGGAGATGCAGCGCTCGCCACTTTTCCAGACGCTTTTCCGCCACGCCCGCCGTGCCTTCTGGGTATTCCAGATGCAGCATGCACTGGACGACCTACCTGAACTGGTGGACGGCACACCGCCGGGGTTCTCCTCGCAGGACCCGATCCTGACGCCCATTGCCTGGAGCATGCGACTGAAGAAGGACTCGCTCGCCCTGCCCTTGCTGGATAACCAACCCGGGTTCACCTCGGTGTTCCAGGCCGGCCCGCTGGCCCTGGTGGTCGCGGACCTGCGTACCGAACGTTCGCGCACCCAGGTGCTCGGCGCGCAAACCTGGAGGCAGCTCAAGGACTGGTTGAGCAAGCTGGATACCTCGGTCGCCCCCAGGCATCCGGGTACTCGCTGCCAGCATCTGCTGTTCATGTCCTCGGTGCCCGTCGCCCATCCCAAGCTGGGCCTGGCCGAGGGCGTGCTGGACAACGTCGGACAGGACCATGTGCTGGATAGCAGCGCCGACGATCTTCGCGACCATTGGTCCCACGACGATCACGAAGGCGAGCGCAAACGCTTGCTGGAGGTGCTGTCGGAAACGGCGCGGCTGAAACGCCTGCGGGTGTCACTGCTGTCCGGCGACGTTCACGTGGCAGCCTGGGGTACCGCCTACCGACGGGATCTGCCGGCAAGTGAAACCTGGGCGCAGATCCAGCAGTTCACCTCATCGGCGGTGGTGCATCCGTCCCTGATGGGCGTGGTCGAGCGATTGTTCCTGGGTGTGCTCAACTCCAGCGCCAGGACGCCGCAAACCATCGACGTGCAGTACAACGTGGAGATGATGCTGTTCCCCGGGCAAAGCAAGTACGTGATGCCGGCACGCAACTGGCTGGCATTGGAGCTGGATGTGGGGAACGACGAGGCGAAGCTGTGGGCGACCTGGCGTTGCGAGACGGAAACCGCCTTCTCCAACCACCTGCAGACGGTTCCGCCAGCGCGTCAGGGCTGATTGAGGAAAAGGGGCCGGGGCGCTCACTGCGCCCCGAACATCACCGTCCAGTAGATGCCTGCATCACTTTTCGGGTCCACCGCGTAGGCGGCGCCCAGTTCGCGGAACTGCGGGTTCATCAGGTTGGCGCAGTGGCCGGGACTGGCCAGCCAGCCTTCCACCACCTTACTGGCGCTATCCAGGCCGGCGGCGATGTTCTCGCCGATCAGCTGGGCGGTGTAGCCGGCCAGTTCTGCGCGGTCGCCGGGGGTGCGACCGTCGCGGTCCTTGTGGTCGAAGAAATTCTGGTTGGCCATGGCACGGGTGTGTTCCTGGGCGGCACCGGCGAGGGTGGCGTTCCAGGTCAGGGGCGCCGCGGCGGAGAAGGATTGGGAGCCGCACTGGCGAGCCTGGGTCCGGGCGGTGTTGATCTGCTCCAGCAGCTTTTGTCCTTCCACCTGCCAGTCGCCCAGGCCTCCGGCCAGCAGCGGCCGTGCCAGCACAATGCGCCAGTCCTGGCCCTCGCGGCTGACGCCGACATCGACGAACTGCGGGTCCAGCACCACCTGGCAGAAGCTTTCCTGCAAGGCCTTCATTGCCGCCTGCGCATCGCGCGGGCCGGAAAGGTTGACCGCCTGCACGTTGACCAGCGGATAGGCCGTGCGGGTCAGTGCCTGTTGCAGATCGCCGATGCTGCCGGCCGGCAGGATCAGGCGCGGGTCGGGCTTGAGCGGAGGCAGCTCCATCGAGGCCTGGCCGGCGCAGGGCTGCGCCTGGCTGCGATAGGCGTTGATGGACTCCACCAGCTGCGTCTCTTCACTGGCGACTGCGTTACTGGCGAGCGCCACTCCCAGCGACAGCGCGGCAAGGCGCAGAACGGATGACATGACCTCCATGGAAACCTCCCTCGAACTGACTGCGCCCAATGATGCGCGATTCCGCCCCATCCTGTGCACTCTCCGTGGCAATTGGCGGCGCGCGGGTCGGTTCTTCACCCTACTACGCCCTGGATAAGGCTTTGTTACCCAGTGCCGCGCTCGGGTTCCCCATCGCTGCGGAAGCAGACATGGGTAACGCTCAACCTTGTGGGGCGATTTCAATCGCCAAGCAGCCCGAAGGGCTGCCCGTGGGAGGCGCAGAGGGCAACTGCGTTGCCCTTAGCGAATGAATTCTCCCCCACAGAAATCAGCTCGCCGGAGACGCCATCAGCCCGGATGCGGCGACCTGAAGGGAAATAGACGGCTTGAGTCAATGACACTCGATTCGATTGCGGCCGCCCCGCTTGGCGCGGTAGAGCGCCATGTCGCTGCGCGACAATGTGGTTTCGGTGTTCACATCCGAAGCATTGATAGCGGCGATACCGACGCTGACGGCCAGGGAGATGCGTGCATCGGCGTGCAGCACGGGCGCATTGGCGAGTTCGCTCTGGATGCGCCGGGCAAATGTCACGGCCTGGTCAATGCTGGCATCGCTCAGCACCACCGCAAACTCTTCGCCGCCCATCCGCCCCGCTGCGTCGGTCTTGCGCAGCTGCGAGTTGAGGATCGCCGCGAAATGCCGCAGCGCCTGGTCGCCCACGGAATGCCCCCAGCGGTCGTTGATCGCCTTGAAGTGGTCCAGGTCGAACATCAGGATCGTCGCACAGTAGCCTGTCGTGCGCTGCACCCGCGCCAGCTCGGCACCGAGTTGCTGCATGAAGTGCCGACGGTTGGATAGCAGGGTGAGGGAGTCGGTGGTGGCGAACACCTGCAGTTCGGCTTCGATCTGCTTGCGCTCGGTCACATCGGTGATGAAGCCGTGCCAGACCAGGCTGCCGTCCTCCAGCTGCCTGGGGCGTGCATCGCCCTGCCGCCAGGAGTCCCCTCGCCCAGGCAATCGCACCCGGTATTCCAGGCGCCAGGGCGTCAATGTGCGTGCCGAGTCATCGAAGGACGCCTGGTATCGGCCCAGGTCGTCCGGGTGGATGATCCCCAGCAACGCCTCTTCACTGGCCGCCAACTGTTCCGGGCTCAACCCGTAGATGTCCCGGACCCCGGCACTGACGTAGGAAAAGTAGGATCGGCCGTCCGGCAGGCGCCGATACTGGAAGGCCATCCCCGGAATCTCGTTGGTCAGGTCGGTCATCAGCGCGGCGGTCTGCTGCACCTGCTCAGACATCAGGCGCATGGCGGTGATGTCGGTGGTCGTACCGATCATGCGCAATGGCTTGCCGGTCGCATCACGCTCGACCACCTTGCCCCGGCTGCACACCCACTTGTAACTGCCGTCCTTGCAACGCAGGCGATGCTCAACCTCGTATGACTCGGTTCGTTGCTCGAAGTGGGCCTGGATGGTCGCCTTGACATACTCCAGGTCCGCCGGATGGACGCGCGTGTAGCTTTCCTCGATGCGGTTGCCCACTTCGTGTTCGGCATAGCCCAGCAATGCTTTCCAGCCGTTGGAGTAGTGTATTTCGCCCGTAGCTGCGTTGCGGTCCCAGATGCCGGTGCCGCTTCCGGCGATGGCCAGGGCCATCCGCCTCTCGCTCACGCGCAGCGTGTCCAGCTCCCGCTCCAGATGAGCGTCCGCCTGCTCCCGTGCCAGCAGGCTGGCGGCAATCCTGGCCAACTCGCGGAGCACCTGCTGCTGGGTCGGGTCCAACTCGCGAGGCTGGTCGTGCAGCAGGCAGATCGTGCCGAGTATCGCCCCGTCCGGAGCCGGCAGCGGGCAGGCGGCGAGAAAGCGCACATGGGGCGACGCCACCACCAGGTGGTGATCGCGGAAGCGTTCATCGCAATGGGCATCGGGCACCACGAGCACCGTGTCGGTGCGGCGCCAGGCGAGGTCCAGGGGATAGAGCCCGGAGGCGTTGCCCAGAGCCAGGCCATCGCAAGTCAGAACCTGCTGGCTTTCCCCGACGCCTGTCGTCAGCAATGCGGCCATGACCCCGAAATGGCTCCGGGCCAGGCGGGTCAGACCATCGAATCGCTCATCGTTGGCGCTCTCTGACGCCTTGAGAGAATACAGCGGCTGCATGCGGACTCCGGCCGTGCCAGGACTTCGGACGACACCTGGCGATGATCGTTCATGGGGAATTGCAGTCTATCCATAATGGCAATCCAGCGTCACATCACCATTACGGCGGGCCCTGCGCGGATTTGCCATGCAGCTCCCGGCTCAGCGGAAGTGTTTTACCGCTTCTGTCAGATCCGCCGCTACCCAGGCCGACGGCGCCCGCGACTCATCGCCCGCACGGTATTTGCCCGTGCGCACCAGGCAGGCGGGCAGCCCGGCCTGCTGAGCCCCCAGGACGTCGGCTTCCACATCGTCGCCGATCATCAGCGTGGACGCCGCGCTGGTCCCCAGATCATCCAGCGCACTGGCGAAGAAGGCGGCGGAAGGCTTGCCCAGCACCAGTGCCGAGGTGCCCGCCGCGAACTCCAGCGCCCGCACGAATGGGCCGGCGTCCAGGTGCAGGGCGCCCTGGCTGCGGAAGTAGCGGTTGTCGCCCATGCAGATCAGCGGCGCGCCGTCGACGAGCAACTGGAAGGCGCAGTCGAGGTGGGCATAGTCGAAGCGTAGCTCCGCATCGCCCAGCACCACAGCGTTGGGATCGGGCAGGTCCAGCAGGTCGGCGAACTCCTCCTCCAACCCCGGATGGATCAGGCAATACGGCCTCAGCCCCTGGGCCCGTACATGCCGCAGCACGGCCCGGGGCGCAGTGAAGATCTGCTCGGGGTCCACGGCAAAGCCCATCGCCGTCAATTGCCGATGGAGCGCCGCCCGTCCCTGGCGCGAGGTATTGGTGATCAGGCGCAGCGGCACGCCCCGCGCCTGCAGCAGGCGCACCGCTTGCAGCGCGCCCGGCAGGGGCTGGTCGTCCACATGCAGGACGCCACTGATATCGAGAAGAACCGCCTGCAGCATGGCCATGTCGACCCTTCAGGTGAATGGTCCGGAGCCCTTGCGAGCACGGAATCCGTGCCTGAACAGTCTAGGCAGCCCCTCCCGCCCCTCCCGCCCTATCCGCCCCATCCGTCCGCCAGACGCCATTCACTATGCTTTGAGGTAGCAACGGCGGCGGAATGGCCGTTGCGGTCAGCTGCTGAATCCACCTGGCAACCTGGGAGATACGGCCATGACCTTCCGACTTGGCTCCACCGCATTCACCCACAACGGGACGATTCCCGCCCTGCACACCTGCGACGGCCGCGACCTCTCGCCCCCGCTGATCTGGACCGAACCGCCAGCAGGCACCCGCAGCCTGGTGCTGATCGTCGACGACCCGGACGCTCCGGACCCCGACGCACCGAAGATGACCTGGACCCACTGGGTGCACTACAACCTGCCACCCACCGCCGGCATACTGCCCGAAGGCGTGCAGGACAACGCCTTGCCACCGGGCACCCTGCAAGGGCTGAACGACTGGCAGCGCACGGGATACGGCGGCCCCTGCCCACCGATCGGCAATCACCGCTACTTCCACAGGCTGTTCGCCCTGGACAAGACGCTGCCCGACATGCGCCGTCCCACCAAGGCGATGCTGATCCACTCGATGGACGGGCACGTCCTCGCCCAGGCGGAGCTGATCGGCCGGTATCAGCGGCATCGCTAGGCTCGGCGGCCTTCACAGGGTGTGTCGCACGCACCGCAAAGGCTTGTGGGAGCGAATTCATTCGCGATTGAAATCGCTCCCACAGAGAGGCGCCCCGCAACTGGCGCACACCAACCCGACGAGCCAACTGGCAGCCTCCCCCGCGGCCCCAGTAGAATCGTCGCCCGTCTCCAATTCGAACCTGCGAGAGAGCCGACATGGGCGCCCAGTGGAAAGCCAAACCTAAAGAAGCCGCCGCCAACGCCCGAGGGAAGATCTTCGGCAAGCTGGTGAAAGAGATCATGATCGCCGCGCGTAACGGCGCCGATCCGGACATGAACCCCAAATTGCGCCTTGCCGTGCACCAGGCCAAGAAAGCCTCCATGCCGAAGGACACGCTGGAGCGCGCCATCAAGAAAGGCGCTGGCCTTTCCGGCGAAGTGGTCAACTACGACCGCACCCTGTACGAAGGCTTCGCGCCGCACCGCGTGCCGGTGATCGTCGAGTGCCTGACCGACAACGTGAACCGCACCGTCGCCGAAGTGCGCGTACTGTTCCGCAAGGGCCAGCTGGGCACCTCCGGCTCCGTGTCCTGGGACTTCGACCACCTGGGCATGATCGAGGCCGAGCCGGCCAGCGCCGACGCGGACGTTGAACTGGCCGCCATCGAAGCCGGCGCCCAGGACTTCGAAGCCGCCGAAGACGGCGCCACCCTGTTCTACACCGATCCGACCGACCTGGACGCCGTGTGCAAGGCCCTGCCGGAATTCGGTTTCACCGTGCAGTCGGCCAACCTGGGCTACAAGGCGAAGAACCCGGTCAGCCTGTCCGGCGCCGAGCTGGAGGAAGTGGAAGCCTTCCTCGAAGCCCTGGACAACCACGACGACGTACAGAACGTCTATGTCGGCCTGCAAGTCGACTGATCCCCAGAGCCGCCGGCAGTTCCACCAGGAACATGCCGAGCAGGCCCTGGCCGAAGCGTTGCGCCTGCTGGCGCAGCGCGAGGCCATGGGCCCGCGCTGGCTGGCCTGGGTCGCCACCGAGCTCTACCACCTCAAGCCTTCGGCGTTCGCCAACATGGTGCGCCGCGAACTGGAACGCCTGAGCACGGCGGACCGCCAGTTCGGCCAGGCTTCCAAAGAAGTGCATTGAGCACACCGGCGCCCGTAGGTTGCGGCTGAGCACAGCGAAGCCCAACAACGCGGGAATCGGAGCAATCCTTGGGCCGCGCGTCGCTTGGCGCCCCCCTACGATTGCGCCTGTGCCGCCCGGCGCAGGTTGAAGCCCCAACCCTGCTGCATGCCCAGCGCCGCGACGAGGATGGCCATCACGCCAACCCACTGCAGCAGTTCGAGGTGTCGACCGAAGGCGAACCAGTCGACGAAGATCGCCGCGATCGGGTAGATGAACGACAGCGCACCGGTCATGGCAGTTGGCAGTTTCTGGATCGCGCCATAGAGCAGCACGTACATCACACCGGTGTGGATCACGCCAAGGGTCAACAGGATCGACCAGGTGTCGCTGCCCTGCGGCAGGCTCGACAGGTTGGCCATGGGCGCCAGCAGCAGCACGCCGGTGCAGACCTGGATCAGCGCGATCAGGTGCGGCGGCACTCCACCCAGCCATTTGATGATCAACGCGGCGATGGCATAGAGCAGCGCAGCTCCCAGCGCCAGGGCGATGCCCGCCAGGTAGTCGCCGCCTCCCTCGCCCTGCCCGCCATGGGCACTGACGATGGCCAGCATCCCGGCGAAAGACACCACCAGCCAGCCGAGCTTGCGCGCGGTGATCTTCTCGCCGAGAAACAGCGCTGCCAGCCCCACCAGTATGAAGGGCTGGACGTTGTAGATCGCCGTGCCGATGGAGATGGACGCCCGCGAATAGGAGGCGAACAGCAGTACCCAGTTGCCGACGATGGCCACGCCGCTGAGTACCGCCAGGAGGAAGGTGGTGCGGGTCAGGATGCCGGGGCGCAGGAAGCCCATGAAAGCGCAGATGACCAGCAGGGTCGCCGCGCCGAACAGGCAGCGCCAGAACACCACGTCCAGTACCGGCAACCCGGAAAGCATCACCAGCCAACCGATGGTGCCGGAGATGAGCATGGCGGCGACCATTTCCAACGAACCGCGATGAATTGATTTGTCCATGATTGAGCTCCTCTGCATGGGGCACAGTATGACGAGCCAGATCAGGCAAACTCCATGCGAAAGCGAAGGTAGTTTTCCTCATCTACCTTTACTATCAAGGTACTTTCAATCAGTCACCTAACGAGGTAGCCATGACCGACGATATCGACCAGCTGTTGATTTCCGCGCTGATGGAAGACTCCCGCCGCTCCCTCAAGGCCCTGGCGCAGATCAGCGGCCTCTCCTCCCCCAGCGTGGCGGAGCGGCTGCGCAAGCTGGAGGAACGCGGCGTGCTCACCGGCTACACGGTGGAAGTGGACCCGAAGGCGTTCGGCTACCAGTTACAGGCCATCGTCCGCATCCGCCCCCTGCCCGGCCAGTTGCAGGTGGTGGAACGCAAGATCCAGGACATTCCGGAGTTCACCGAATGCGACAAGGTGACCGGCGACGACTGCTTCATCGCCCGCCTCTGCGTGCGCTCCATGGAGCAGTTGGACACCCTGCTCGATCGCATCAACGTCTATGCCGAAACCAGCACCGCCATCGTCAAGAAAACCCCGGTGAAACGCCGCCTGCCGCCGATGGCGTGAGCGTGACGTCACCGAGGCGCCCCGATATCAGCCACGCCGATAAGCCGTATCAGCCGGGAGACGTCGCGATGCGGCCGGCGCTGGAGTAAGGTCGCCACATTTCCGTAACAGAAGGCAGGTGGGCGATGGCAGCCCTGGATAAAAACCCGACGCCGCAGGACGCGGTCAACAGCAAGAACGACGGCTCCGCGCCCATTGCGCGCAAGGCTGGCTCCCGTGGCGATGCCGCGGTGATTGCCACCCTGCTGCCGTACCTGCGGCCATACGTGGGCCGCATCGCCCTGGCGCTGGGGCTGATAGTCGCGGCCAAGCTGGCCAACCTCTACGTCCCCATCGCCCTCAAGCAGATCGTCGACCAGCTCAATGTCGAGCCCAGCCTGGTGGTGCTGCCGGTAGCGCTGCTGCTGGCCTATGGCGCTTCGCGCATCGGCGTCACCCTGTTCACCGAGTTGCGCCAGGTGGTGTTCGCCCGCGTGATGGCGCGCGCCTCGCGGCAGATCACCCTGAAGGTGTTCCAGCACTTGCACGGGCTGAGCCTGAAGTTCCACCTCGGCCGCCGCACCGGCGGCGTAGCGCGGGACGTGGAGCGCGGCGGCAGTGCCATCTCCGACCTGCTGGACTGGACGCTCTACACCATAGTGCCGACCCTGCTGGAGGTACTGCTGGTCACCGTCGTGCTGGTCTGGGCCTATGACTGGGGCTTCGCCTTCATCACCCTCGGCACCCTGGTGGCCTACGGCCTCTGGACCTTCGCCGTCACCGAATGGCGCACCCGCTACTACCGCGCGGCGGTGGAAGCGGACACCCGCGCCAACGAGCGCGCGGTGGACTCGCTGCTGAACTACGAGACGGTGAAGTACTTCAACAACGAAGCCCACGAGTCGGCGCGCTACGACGAGAACCTGCGCTTCCTGGAAAACGCGCGGGTCAAGGCCACGAAGTCCCTGGCGCTGCTCAACCTGGGCCAGACCGCCATCGTCGCCATCGGCGTCACCGCGATGATGTGGCGCGCGGCCGCCGGCGTGGTGGCGGGCGAGCTGACCATCGGCGACCTGGTGCTGGTGAACACCTACCTGCTGCAACTCTCCGCGCCGCTGTTCATGCTGGGGATGATGTACCGCGAGGTGAAACAGGCGCTGACCAACATGGAGCGGCTGTTCGGCCTGCTGGACGAGCGCCAGGACGTACAGGACGCGCCCGGCGCCATTGCGCTGCAGACCAGCCGCCCACGCGTGCGCTTCGAGAACGTGCACTTCGGCTATGACCCGCGCCGGGAAATCCTCCACGGCGTGGACTTCGAGATTCCGCCGGGGGGCACGGTGGCGGTGGTCGGCCACTCCGGGTCGGGCAAATCCACCCTCGCCCGCCTGCTCTACCGCTTCTACGACATCGACGCCGGGCACATCCGCATCGACGGCAAGGACCTGCGCGAACTGACCCAGGGCTCGGTGCGCAGCGCCATCGGCATCGTTCCCCAGGACACCGTGTTGTTCAACGACACCATCTACTACAACATCAGCTACGGCCGTCCCGAGGCCAGCCGCGAGGACGTGGAAGCCGCCGCCCGCGCCGCGCATATCCACGACTTCATCCTGCGCCTGCCCGACGGCTACGAAACCCAGGTTGGCGAGCGCGGCCTCAAACTGTCCGGCGGCGAGAAGCAGCGCGTGGCCATCGCCCGTGCCCTGCTGAAGAACCCGGCCATCCTGATCTTCGACGAGGCCACCTCGGCCCTGGACTCCAAGTCGGAGAAGGCTATCCAGACTGCGCTGGACCGCATCCAGGTCGGCCGCACCACCCTGGTCATCGCCCACCGCCTGTCCACCGTGATGGACGCCGACCAGATCCTCGTGATCGACGCCGGCCGCGTGATCGAAAAAGGCACCCACCGCGAATTGCTTGAAGCCGGCGGCACCTACGCGCAGATGTGGATGCTCCAGCAGCAGGAGCCCGAGGTGGCGGGTTCGCCGTAGGATGTGGCGCGCGCATCGACACCCATCAACCGACATGATGGGTATCGCATAGCTCCACCCATCCTACGAATCCACCCGCCGCACACAGGACTCGACCGTAGGCCGCCCTGTGGGAGCGAATTCATTCGCGAATCCCGGCAGGTCTTCGACCTGCATCGCGATTGAAATCGCTCCCACACAAATCCGCCCTGAACGCCCCTAATCCTCTCCCTCCAGTACGTCCCCCGCCCAGCTCAGGGCGGCGACCACCGTTGGGAAGCCGATGGTGCTGGTCAGCGCCAGCAGGGCGTGGTGGATCTGTTCGGGGGTGGCGCCGGCTTCCAGGGCGCGACGGGTGTGGCTGTGAACCGCACCTTCGGAGTGAACGGCGGCAGCCGCCGCAAGCTGGATTAGCTGCAGGCTGCGCTCGTCCAGGGGGCCGGCCTGGCGCACCACGGCGCCGAGGGTTTCCACCGCCTGGAAATACGCCGGGTGCTGTTTCTTCAGGCGCTTGTAGGTATCGAGACCGTGTTTGCGTTCCATGGGGCCACCTCGCTGGGATATGCCCTTTCAGCTTAGGAAAGCTGGTGCAATCGGTCCGGGAACCTGGCCAATCCACCCGGGGCGTCTATACCGAATCCGTGGATATTCGGTGCCAGGCCTCTTTGCCCGGAAACAGACGAGCAATGCTTGGCCGCTTTTTCCCATGCGGAGACTCCCTCGATGGACTTCAGACTCTCGAACAAACTCGCCCTGGTTTCCGGTTCGACCAAGGGCATCGGCTTCGCCATTGCCCAAGGGCTGGCGCGGGAAGGTGCTCGGGTGATCGTCAACGGCCGCTCCCAGGTTTCGGTGGACGAAGCCATTTCCCGGCTGCTCGCGGCGCAACCGGGGGCCAAGGTGGAAGGCTTCGCCGGCGACCTGGCCGACCCGGCGCAGATCGACGCCCTGACGGCGCGCTACCCGGCGGTGGACGTGCTGGTGAACAACCTGGGCATCTTCGATCCCAAGCCCTTCGAGGACATCCCGGACGAGGACTGGCTGCGCTTTCTCGACATCAACCTGATGTCCGGCGTGCGCCTGTCCCGCGCCTACCTGCCGAAGATGAAGGCGAAGAACTGGGGCCGGGTGGTGTTCATCAGCAGTGAAAGCGGCGTGCAGATCCCCGTGGAGATGATCCACTACGGCGTCACCAAGATCGCCCAGCTCGGACTGTCACGCGGGCTGGCGGAAAGCTGCGCCGGCACCGGAGTGACGGTCAATTCCGTGCTGCCCGGCCCGACCAGTTCCGAAGGCGTGGAGGAGTTCGTCGAGAAGCTGTCCGGCGGCCAGTCGTTCCAGGCGTTCGAGAAGGAGTTCTTCCAGACCGCGCGTCCCAGCTCCCTCATTCGGCGCTTCGCCACCCCCGAGGAGGTCGCCAACCTGGTGGTCTATGTCTGCTCGGAAGCATCCTCCGCCACCAATGGCGCGGCCCTGCGGGTGGATGGTGGCGTGGTCCGTTCGGCGTTCTGAGCCCTTGCTCAGGGCACTCGGGCGATCTTCGCCGGCTGGGCTGCCATGAGTCGCAGCCTGGTCGGTGTCGTCCTGATCGCGCTTGCGCTCTACCTCGGCGTGGGCGTGCTGCTCCTGGTGTTCCAGCGTTCGCTGATCTACTTCCCGCAGCCGCGCGCCATTGGCGGCCCGGACCGGCAGCTGATGCTGCCGGTGACGGACGAGCAGATCGTCGTCACCGTGCGTCCGCTGGCCAGTTCCAGGGCGCTGATCTACTTCGGCGGCAATGCCGAGGATGTGTCCCGCAGCCTGCCGGATTTTGCCGAAGCCTTCCCCGACCACGCGCTCTACCTGCTGCATTACCGGGGCTTCGGCGACAGCACCGGCAAGCCCACCGAGGAGGCCATCCAGCACGACGCCCTGGCGCTGTTCGACAAGGTGCATGCCCTGCATCGCGACGTGGCCGTGGTCGGCCGCAGCCTGGGCAGCGGCGTTGCCATCCGCCTGGCCAGCCAGCGTCCGGTGGCGCGCCTGGTGCTGGTCACGCCCTACAACAGCGTGCTCGAACTGGCCCAGCGGCAGTTCCCGATCTATCCGGTGCGCTGGATGCTGCAGGACAAGTTCGAGTCCTGGCGCTACGCCCCGGCCATCACCGCACCCACCCTGCTGATCGTCGCCGGACAGGACGAAGTGATCCCGCGCTGGAGCAGCGAAAAGCTCTTCGCCCAGTTCCGCTCAGGCGTGGCGCGGCGGGAGGTGATTGACGACGCGGGGCACAACGACATCGGCGGACGGCCGGAGTATCTGCGGCTGATCCGCGACGCGCTCTAGGCGCGGGCCGATGACGGGCTGAGCATCTCGATCTCGCGGATCTCGAAATCCCGCTGCAGGAATTCCATGCGCTGCTCATGGAAGCGCCGCATGTGCGGCAGCGCGCTGTGGATAGCCAGATGGGCGCGGCTCTGCCAGACCTCGTAGAAGATGAACAGGCTCGGGTCCCGGGCATCCCGCAGCATGTGGTACTCGATGCAGCCCTCCTCCGCGCGGCTGGGTTCGACATAGGCGCGGAACAGCGCCTCGAATTCGTCGGACTTCTCGGGGCGGGTATGGGCATGAAGGATGAAGCCGTAGGGCTGGGTCATGGTGATGGCCTTGCGGGTAATAAAGGTTTTATAAACCCTACATCAAGGCAAAACCAAAGATTCATGACATTTCAGCAAGTATCAATTGCGCCCACGCGGATTTTTCCGCAAGGGCGCGGCCGGTAGTCTGCCGCCACATCGAATTACGGAGGCTACTGCCATGAAAAAAGTCCTGTTGCTCAACGGCGGCAAGAAGTTCGCCCACTCCGACGGCCGCTACAACACCACCCTGCATGAGGCCGCGCTGGCCTTCTTCGACCGCGCCGGTTTCGACGTGAAGGAAACCTTCATCGACGGTGGCTACGACGTGGCCGAAGAAGTGCAGAAGATCCTCTGGGCCGACGTGGTGATCTACCAGATGCCCGGCTGGTGGATGGGCGCCCCCTGGACCGTGAAGCGCTATCTGGACGAGGTCTTCACCGCCGGTCACGGCAGCCTCTACGCCAACGACGGCCGTACCCGTTCCGACGCCTCGCAAAAGTACGGCAGCGGTGGCCTGATCCAGGGCAAGCAGTACATGCTGTCGCTGACCTGGAACGCGCCGCAACAGGCGTTCGACGATCCCACCGATTTCTTCGAGGCCAAGGGCGTGGATGCGGTCTACTTCCCCTTCCACAAGGCCAATCAGTTCCTTGGCATGAGCGGACTGCCCACCTTCCTCTGCGTGGACGTGATGAAGCAGCCGAACATCGCGGCGGATGTGCAGCGCTATGAAGAGCACCTGGCGAAGGTGTTCGGCATCACCGCCTGATCCGCGTCGATGCCCATAGCCAAGACGACCGACGCGTTGGGCTTAGCAAGCTCAGCACCAACCTACGGGGCCGCTACGCGGCCCTTGGCGATGGAACTCGCCCTTATAGCATCGTCTTGCCGGCGAAGGCGGCCGCTGCGGCCACGACCAGCAGCAACACGCCGATCAGCACCTTGTTTGACGATTGCCGCGCCGTTTCAGCCGGAGCGACATTCTTCTGCGCCGCCCGTAGCGGGTTGGCCACTGGCTGACGCGAGGCCGGACGCGGCACGGACGCCTTGGGTAACTGGACGGCAGGCATAAACAGCGTGGCGTCTTCGTCCACCACCTGGGGCGCGGTCACCTTGGGGCCGATCACCAGCAGGGTCACCGAGCCCATGCGGACCTGGTCACCGGGCTGGAGCACGGCGGTGTTCACCTTCTGTTGGTTGACGAACACACCATTGGCCGAAGCCAGGTCCTTGACCTCCAGCACGTCGTCCTTGAGGAAGAACTCGCAGTGACGACGCGACAGCTCCTGGTCGCTGAAGCACAGCTCGCATTTCACCGATCGGCCAAAGCTCATGGAGCCGGTGACGTGATACTTCTGCCCCTCGTGCTCGCCCTTGATCACCTGCAGGAACCAGCGCGCCGACGCTTCGGTCTTTGGCCGCGCCTTGGCCGGGTCCATCAGCAGGAGTTCGAGGTTGCCGATGCGCACACGGTCGTCGGAACGCAGCTGGAAGCGCGCGCCGACGCGTTCGCCATTGACGAAGGTGCCGCCGGGGCTGCCGCAATCGCTCAGGTAGTACTGGCCGTGGTCCTGGCGGATTTCCGCGTGGAACAGGCTGATCTCCGGTTCCGTCAGGACCAGGCTGTTGCGGCTGTCCTGGCCGATGGTGAAGCGTTCGTCCACTAGCCAGATCGGGGCCTGGCGGTTATCGGCGAAGTGAATCCTGAGCATGTGGGGTCCTTGGAGGCAGGGCACAGGCCAATGATAGCCATGTGCCTGCAACTCTGACCTTGCTGGAGTTGGCAGTTAATTGAAGAGGCGGTTCCAGAATTTCTTGATGGGGTTGCTCTCTTCCTGCTGCCTGGCCTGCTGCTGCGGTCTGGCCTGCCGGGTCGTGGTGGCACGCGTGGCCTTTTTCACCCGCTGCTCGTGGACGGCACGGAGCTCAAGCAGGGTCGGGTTCGTCGGCGCTACCTGCAGGCCGGCGTCGATGTACTCCAGCGCCAGGGCGAATTCGCGACGGCCGTATGCCGCTTCGCTGTGCTCGACGAAGCGCTGCGCCACCCTTTCCAGCCCGGCCAGGGCCTGCTCGTTGCCCGGCGCCAGGGTGAGCACCTGCTGGAAGTAGAACACCGCATTGTCCTGGTCCGGCTGCAGCAGGTTGTCCTCGGCCAGGCGCTGTTCGGCCAGCGCGAGGATATTGGCGACGCGCGCGGCAAGGACCCGCTGCAGGCCGTCGCCAGCCTGGGCGTTGTCGTTGTCCAGGCGCAGCACCTCGTGGAAATAGAAGTCGGCATTGTCCGCTGCCGGCTCTACCAGCTTGCCTTCGACCAGACGCTGCTCGCCCAGCTCCAGCAGGTCGGCGATCTTCATCCGCAACACGACGTAGTAGCCACCGCCGGCGGAAACCACCAGCAGCATCAGGCCGGCCAGGCCCCAGAGAACGCCGCGCAAGCGGTTCGGGGCCGCCGCTTTCGGCTTCGACTTCAGCTTCGCCCCGTCCACCTGCGCGACAGGCGCGATGCGGGTGAAATCGAGATCGAGGTCGCTCAGCTCGGTGAGGCTGTCCAGCAGCACGCGGCAATCGGCGAAGCGCTCATCCGGCTCCTTGGCCAGCATGCGATCGATCACATGCTGATAATCGGACAGGCCGCGGCGCAGCAGCGGCGGGTCCATCTGCACGTGGTTGAGCACGGTTTCGGCGTAGTTGGCGCCACGGTAGGGGTTCTCGCCGGTCAACAGCTCCAGCAGGATCACGCCCAGGCTGTAGATGTCGCTACGCGCATCCAGCGGCTGGCACTGGGCCTGCTCCGGGCTGCTGTACGCCGGGCTGCCGACGGCGACGTTGAACTGGGTCAGCTCGGTGTCCAGTTCCAGGTCCTTGGCGATGCCGAAGTCGGTGAGCACCGCCGTGCCATCGTCGCGGAAGAGGATGTTGGCCGGCTTGATGTCGCGGTGTACCAGCCCCTTGTCGTGCACCACCGCCAGGGCTCCGGCGATCTGCCGGACAATGCGCAGCGCTTCCAGGGGCTCCAGCACCTGGCCCTTGTAGCGGCCGAGGTCACCACCGGAGAGGAACTCCATGGCGAGATAGGGCCGGCCGTCGGGCAGGCGGTCGATGTCGTGGATGGTGACGATGGACGGATGGCGCAGGGACGCGAGCATGCGCGCTTCCCTGAAGAAGCGGTCGATGAAGGCTTCGTCGTCCAGCCTGTCCAGCACCTTCACCGCCACTTTGCGGTTGAGGGATTCCTGGGTGGCGAGGTAAACCTCGGCCATCCCGCCCTTGCCCAGGCGTCCGTGCACGAGGTAGCCGGGGATATCGAGAAGATTGTCGGTCATGGGTTCAGGGTCTTCGGGATTTGAGCAACCGGCTCAGGAACGAATTGGACCTTTGTGCCACCGAAGAGGTTTCCGGCGACACGAGGCCGATGACGATACAGGAGATATTGTCCCGACCGCCGGCATCGCAGGCTTGCTGCAGCAAGCGCGTTACCAGCTCGTCGAGGGTGTCGGCGCCGGCGCACTGGGTCTGGATCTGTCCATCCTCCAGTTCGCCGCTGAGGCCGTCGCTGCAGAGCAACAACAGCTCGCCGGGGGCCAGCCGGCCGCGCATGTGGCCGACTTCCAGGGCTTGGTGTTCCTGGCCGAGGCACTGGGTCACCACGTTGCGCTGGGGATGGCGGCGCGCCTGCTTCGGGCTCAATTGGCCGGCATCTATTAGTGCTTGCACCAGGCTGTGGTCGTGGCTGAGGCGGGCGATGTCGCCAGCGCTCACCCGATAGGCGCGGCTATCGCCGGCCCAGGCCAGGTCGAATGCCGCCCCGTCGAACCTCACCGCTACCAGGGTCGTGCCCATGCCGGAACCCGACGCCGCCGCGATCACCGCTTCGTGGGCCGCCTGAACGGCATTGTCCAGGCCCTGCCCGGCCGCCACGGCCTCGCGCAGGGTCGCTACCGCCACCGCGCTGGCCACTTCGCCGCGCAGGTGTCCGCCCATACCGTCGGCCACAGCCCAAAGCCCCAGCTCAGGGGCACAGAGCAGCGCATCTTCGTTGTGTTCACGCACGCAACCGGTAATTGACTGCGCGGCGTATCCCAGGAGCTCGGACATGGGGTTCCTACTTCAGTCCAGCGATGACCCTGCATGATGCGGCGACCACCCGGCGCTGTCACTGCCTGGCGCATGAAGTGTTAAGCAGTCGAGGAATTGCCCGGCCGTGCGACCCGCCGCAGTGGGGCTATGCTGAGTGCATCGGATTCGCAAACCACAGGCTCGTGCAGCCCAGGAGGTGGTAATGGCCATTGAGCGCTTCAAGGCAGGGATGCGCTGACCCATTCACCCTCTCGCGGAGGTCACCGCCATGAGCAAAGGTCTCGATTCAAAACGCGAGGCGAAGAAAAAGCCTCAGAAAACCCTCCAGGAAAAACGCATGGCCAAGCGCAGCAAGAAGTCCGGCGCTGGTCTGCTCGGCAGCCATGCACCGAATCCTTGAGGCACCCGGTAACATGAAAACGCCCTCCTCGACGGAGGGCGTTGTCTTTCAGGCCGCGCGATGGCCGCTGGGCACCACGTCATCCAGCGACGCGGCATTCGGCTTGAGCACCAGCAGATCGCCTTCCAGGCGATCGAGTACGGCTTCGGCCGTGTTGCCCACCAGCGCACCGACCACCCCCTGACGGGCGACCGTGCCCAGCACAGTCAACGCGGCCTCGAACTCGTGGGCGACCCGCGGAATCAGATCCCTGGCCGGCCCTTCGCCGACGTGCAGGCGATGCTCGGGCAGCTCGTATTCCTCCATGAACCAGCGGCATTGCTCCTGGCAATGCCGCGCGGCGACCTGACCAAAGGTCTGCTCCGGGTCGGCCTGGGGCAAACGCGCGGAGGAATAGGCGCTGACCACATGGAGATCGGCTTCGAACAGGTCACAGAGGAAGTTGGCGTGCTCGATCACGCTGCCTTGCAGCGCCACGTGCGCCTCGTCCTGATGCTCGACGTCCATGCCGGCCAGGATGGTGCCGCCTTCCCAGGTCAGGCTGCTGCGGATCAGGAACAGCGGCGTGGGCACCTGGCGCAGCAGCTGCCAGTCGTCAGGGGTCATCAACAGCTGACTCAACCGCCCGGACGGACGGTGCTGCTTGATCACCAGGTCGCATTCCTGGGACCGGCAGACGTCCAGGACCTGCCTGCTGGCCCGCTCGAAAGCCACCCGCGCCACTTCGCCACGGGCACGCACACCCGCCCGCAGCAAGCCGACCAGGTACTGGTCGAGCAGCCCGGAGGAGCCATCGTTCGGGTCACAGAGCAGCAGGTAGAGGTTAGCGCTGAGCTTCTGGGCGAGCTGCAGCCCCCGTTCAAGGGCCGGGGAGCCAGGTTCGGCGGGAATGACAACGAGGATCTTCGCGATCGAGCGCATGGCAATCGTCCTCCTTTGCTGAAGCGGACCTTTCTTGTTTGAACGCAGCACAGATCCCCGGCCGTGGGGGGACGCGTGTCTTCAAAAAATGGGGTCAGGCAAGGAGTATGGCCACCGCACCCGACTGGGCAAGGCAGGTCATCGCAAGGCAAAGTTCGATTGGTGCTAAGCCGCACTTTGAGCGGAATAAAGGTGCGTGGCGGGCATTGCTGTTCCGCCTTTGCAGGCAACCCGGGGAGCCTTCCCCGGGCTACATCCGATCCTGTCGACCATCCGTGGCCAGCGGCGTTACAGGAACATCCCGCCCGACGCTTCCACGCGCTGGCCGTTGATCCAGCGGCCAGCATCGGAGAGCAGCATGGCCACTGCGGCGCCGATGTCTTCCGGCAGGCCGACGCGCCCCAGTGCGGTGTTGCTGGCGATGAAGGCATTGACCTGGGAGTTGTCACGCACCACGCCACCGCCGAAGTCGGTCTCGATGGCGCCGGGTGCCAGCACGTTCACCGAAATTCCCCGCGCGCCCAGTTCCTTGGCCTGGTAGCGGGTCAGCACTTCGATGCCACCCTTCATCGCCGCGTAGGCGGCATAGCCCGGCAGGGCGAAGCGGGCCAGGCCCGTGGAAATGTTGAGGATGCGGCCCCCATCGGCGATCAGCGGCAGCAGTTTCTGGGTGAGGAAGAACGGCCCCTTGAGCTGGACGTTCACCAATTGGTCGAACTGCTCTTCGGTGGTTTCGGCGAAGCTCGCGTGGATGCCGATGCCAGCGTTGTTCACCAGGAAGTCAAAGCTGTCGCGGCCGAATTCGTTCTTCAGCAGGCGCGCCAGGCTGGCGGCGAAGCCGTCGAAGGTGGCGCTCTTGCTCACATCCAGCTGCAACATGGCGGCGTGACCGCCGAGGTCCATGATCTCGCGGCTGAGGGATTCGGCGTCCTCCAGTTTGCTGTGGTAGGTGCCGATGATGTCGATGCCCTGGGCCGCCAGGTGCTGCGCCATGCTTTTGCCGAGGCCACGGCTGGCGCCGGTGATGAGTGCAATCTTGCGGGTCATTGCTGTGCTCCTGGATGCAGTGGGTGGGAAGTGGTGAGGAGCTTATTGTCCGGTTCATATGCGATAAATATGCTGATCTCGGAAGCGCTGATCGGCTCAATCGAACAATCCGGAGGGAGGCGCCACACGGATGAACAAGCTGGAGCTACTGAAAACCTTCGTACGGGTCAGCGAGCTGTCAAGTTTCACCCAGGCCGCCGACAGCCTCGGCCTGCCCCGCTCCACCGTGTCCGACCAGATACAAGCCCTGGAAGACCTGCTGGGCGCGCGATTGCTGCAACGCACCACGCGACGGGTGCAGACGACCCAGGACGGCCTGCTGTTCTACGAGCGCAGCCGCGAACTGCTGGCACAGATGGACGAGCTGGAAGGCCTGTTCCGCGAAGACGCTACCGCCCTGGCCGGCCGTATCCGCGTGGACATGCCCACGGTGCTCGCACGCAAGGTGGTGATGCCGCGCCTGGCCGAGTTCACCGGCCGGCATCCGGGCGTGGAAATGGAAGTCAGCAGCACCGACCGTCGAGTGGACCTGGTGCGTGAAGGCTTCGACCTGGTGCTGCGGGCAGGACCGGTGCTGGACACCTCTCTGGTGGCGCGCTCCCTGGGCGGCTTTCCGATGGTCAACGTCGCCAGCCGCGACTACCTCGCGGTCCATGGCGTGCCACACACGCTGGAAGACCTCTCCCGGCACCGGCTGGTGCACTACGTCACTGTGTTGGGCAGCCGGCCGGCGGGGTTCGAATACCTGGCCGGCGACAAGGTGCATTTCCTGCCCATGGCTGGCCGCGTGACGGTGAACAACGCCGAGGCCTACAGCGCTGCCTGCCTGGGCGGGCTCGGGCTGATCCAGGTGCCGCTGCACGGCGTGCGCGAGTACCTGCAGAGCGGCGAGCTGGTAGCCCTGCTGCCGGACTACCAGGCACCGCCGCTGGAAGCCACACTGCTGTATGCCCACCGACGCCTGCCCCGGCGCGTGCGGGCCTTCATGGATTGGCTGGAGCAGGTGGTACGGGAACAGGCCGCGCCCTGGCCTCAGGGCGCGTAGGTGCAGCGGTCGCGCCCGTTGTGCTTGGACTCGACTTGATGGTGAAGCCCTGCCCGCCCTCGAAACTCACCACCAGGTCGAAGACAAACCAGAGCGCGATGCTGAGGCCGAACACCAGCATGCAGAAGCTGCGCAATCGTTCGAAGTCGTATTGCAGGAACTCCGCCCTGAGTTCGGAGGTGACGGCCAGACGGGACAGCTGGGATTCGACGGTGCGGAACATGAGGCCCTCCGGTGGCGACTCAAGGAGCCTAGTTCACCCGTTGCAGGAGCGAATTGATTCGCGATTGAAATCGCCCGACGCCTGCAGGGTGCGCCGCGTGTTCAGCCGGGGGACACAGGTAACGCATCCAGGGAGGTGCGAAACAGCAAATGGTTCCGCGCTCCGTCCACTTTCCCGGTGCGCCCCTTGCGGGCACTGATCCATTGGTCGGCCAGTCGTTGCACAGGGCTTGCACTGGCGCTTTGGCGGGGTGAACTGACGGCCGGCGAATAAAAGGTTAGGCATTCCTCGAAAGCACAGGTATTGTGTCGAGCGCTGTGATGCATGTGTCACCGGGAAACGGTCTGTACTTTAGCGGTCCCCTCTTCATCGGTTGCCGACTTTCTGCACTCAGTGACAGGCTGGAACGATCCAGCCCAGCAATAATTCAGTTTCTAGGAGACATTCAAATGTCCGAGCGCCAAACCGGCACCGTCAAGTGGTTCAACGATGAAAAGGGCTACGGCTTCATTACCACCGATAACGGCCCGGATCTGTTCGTTCACTACCGTTCTATCCAAAGCGCCGGCTTCAAGAGCCTGAAGGAAGGCCAGAAGGTCTCCTTCATCGCCGTGCAGGGCCAGAAAGGCATGCAGGCCGACGAAGTGCAAGTGCTGTAAGCACGAGCCGAAAAAGAACCGGCCTTCGGGCCGGTTTTTTTTTCAGTGGTTTTAAATGGCCCCAACCGGCCACTACGTACAGAGAAAGTGAAATGCGCATCAAGACTTCCCACAGCAGCACCCCCAAGCCGCCGGCAGCCACCACCAGCAGCGAAGCCCTGGAAGCTCAGATTGCCGCCTTCCTGAACAAGGGTGGCGAGATCCAGGAGATCGCCAAGGGCGTCAGCGCCCAGGTCGCGCCGAGCCGCCATATCCGTATCGGCAACAAGTAAGACCTTACTGGCGCTTACGGGCGGTCAGGCACACGACCTGACCCCCGGCGCCAACGCTCCGCCCTGCCGATGGGCGGATGCCGCTTGCCACAGAGCCCACCACGCTAAACTTCCATTCAGGCCGCCAGCGGCCGGAACTGGGGGTATCGGCCGGTGGGGGCCCGGCGCCAGCCAGATGGGAGGTGTCCCATGCAGCGGCACTACTACATCAGCGAAAACCTCAAAGACCTGGAAAGGGTCGAAGACGAGCTCGAAGCCCAGGGCATCGATCATGAGCAGATCCACGTGCTCAGCGAACGCGATGCCGACGTCGAGCACTACCACCTCCACGACGTGTCCTCCGTGATGAAACGCGACATGGTCCACTCCGGCCTGATCGGCGTCGGCATTGGCATCGCCCTGGCGGCGCTGGTCATGCTGGTGGCCTGGTTCAGTGGCTGGACCGGCACGGCCGCCGGCTGGATCCCCTTCATCTTCCTCGCCATTGCCCTGTTCGGCTTCAGCGTCTGGGAAGGCAGCCTGTTCGGAATTCAGACACCCAACGCCGTGGTGAAGCGTTTCCAGCGCACCCTGGAAGAAGGCAAGCATGTGTTCTTCGTCGATGTGAAACCCGCCCAGGAACCCATTCTCGCCAGCGTCGTCAGCCACCACCCGATGCTCAGGACCGCCGGCACCGGCCAGGCCACGCCGGACTGGGCCGAAGGCCTGCAGCACCGCCTGCATCAGTGGCGCAAGATGATGTGATCCACGCCGGCGGCGGCGGCGGATGCAACGCCTGGCGTCATCCGCCGCTTCAACCCGCTTTCACCGCTCCCTGACCCGGTATCGTGCTGGCGCGGGCTTCGGCCAGCAGCCAGTCGATCAGCCTGCGCACTTTCTCCGCCGGGGGCGACCTGCGGCTCCAGGCCAGCCGGTAGGCCCAGGGCGTCGGCAGGCGGCAGCCCTCGCCGAAAGGCAGCACCAGCCGGCCATTGGCGATGTCGTCAAAAGCCAGGGCCGTGGAGCCCAGGGCGAATCCCTGACCGCTCACCGCCCCCTGGATGGCGTGGCCGATCAGGCCGAAGCGCATTCCCCCCTTCACCGGCCCCGGCTCGCCCACATAGGTGGCGAACCAGTCTTCCCAGCTCGGCAGATGCAGGTTGCCGGTGTTCTTCCAGTGGGTGTGGATCAGCCGGGCGCCGAGCATGTCCCGTGGTTCGCGCACCGCGCCGAACTGCTCCAGGTAGGCGGGGCTGCAAACCGGGAAGAACTCTTCGACGAACAACAGCTCGCTGGCCGGCAGGGGTGCGTCGGTAGTGGTGAAGCGAATGGCCAGGGTCGCTTCGCCGCGCTCCAGATCCACCAGTTGCTCGGTGGCTTCCAGGCTGAGGGTGATGTCCGGGTTACAGGCGGAGAACTGGTTCAGCCGGCGCATCAGCCAGTGGCTGGCGATGGACGGGGCGCAGGTGATGTGGATCGGTCCTTCGTCCTGCCCACGCAACTCGTCGGCGCCCCGCTCCAGTAACTCGAAAGCCTGGGCGACGGTCACAGCCAAGCGCCGGCCGTTGTCGTTCAGGGTGACGGTGTTGCGCGTGCGGTCGAACAGGCTCACGCCCAGCTCAGCTTCCAGCAGGCGGATCTGCCGGCTCACCGCGCCCGGCGTCACCGACAGCTCCTGGGCGGCTTCGGTGAAATTGCGGCTGCGGGCAGCGACCTCGAAGGTACGCAGGGCGATGAGTGACGGGAGGCGCATGGCGGGTTCGCTTTGAGTTCAAGTCAAAGCATGATGACAAATCATCGTTTGAAAGCAAGCCGGCCGAGGACGATCCTGCCACCCATTGGCGGCGTCTGCCGCGCCCCTCTGCCTTGTGAGTCGAACGATGAAACCCTCCCGCCTTCCCCTGGACTGGTTCGCCTGCGGACTGATGTTCGTCCTCTGTATCTGCTGGGGTTTCCAGCAGGTGGCGATCAAGCTGACGCTGGACGACGTGCCGTCCATCCTGCAGCTGGCCATCCGCTCCGGCGGTGCCGCGCTCGTGCTGGGCGCCCTGGTGCTGTGGAAGGAAGGCCGCGGCGCCTTCAGCGACGGCACCCTGCTGCCGGGGATCACAGTCGGCACGCTGTTCGCCCTGGAATTCCTGTTCATCGGCGAAGGGCTAAACCACACCAGCGCCTCGCACCTATCGGTATTCCTCTACACCGCGCCCATGTTCGCGGCCCTCGGCCTGCACCTGATGCTGCCCGAGGAGCGCCTCTCGCCCATCCAGTGGTTGGGCGTACTGGTGGCCTTTGGCGGCATCGCCACGGCCTTCCTCGGTCAACCCGCCGGTGCACCCGGCAATGCGTTGCTGGGCGATATCTACGCCCTGTGCGGCGCTCTGGCCTGGGGCGCCACCACCCTGGTGATCCGCGGGTCGAAGCTCTCCGAGGCCAACCCGGTGAAGACCCTGTTCTACCAACTATTCGGCGCCGTCCTGCTGCTTACCGTGGTGGCGTTCAGCACCGGCAAGACCGACATGCAACTGACCCAGAAGGCCGTCATCAGCCTGGCCTTCCAGGTGGTGGTCATCGCCCTGGTGAGCTACCTGGCCTGGTTCTGGCTGCTGCGCCGTTACCTGGCGTCGCGGCTGTCGGTGCTGTCCTTCATGACGCCGCTGTTCGGCGTCACCTTCGGCGTGCTGGTGCTGGGCGAAACCATCGACCCGTCCTTTGCCATCGGTGCAACCCTGGTACTGGGCGGCATCGTGCTGGTCAGCGGTGCCGAGCTGCTGCGCGGTCGCCAGCAACGCAAGGCACTCGCCCCTTCCGAGGCCTGACCGGGCTCTGCTAGCCTCGCGCATCTACGCGTAGGCAAAGTCAGGGAAGCACTTTGAGAACCTTGTTGCTGGGATTGTGCCTGGTGCCACTGACGGCAGCGGCACAGGTCTACAAATGCGTCGGCCACGATGGTTCGACCAGCTATTCAGCAGTCCCCTGCCCCGCCGCATCCGGCGAAGCATTGCGCATCATCGAACCTGCGCAACCCTCCGGGCCAGCCGTACCCTATGGTCAACCGGCCGAAGAGCCCTCTCCGGCCTCGCCTGAACAACGGTCGTCCACCGGCAGTCGCGTCACCGTAGTCGAGGACAGCGAAGCCGCTGATCGTACGGCCCGGGCCGAGGACATGCGCGAGGAGGCCCTGCAATACAAGCGCGACATGTACGCCCCTCGGCCATCGCTGGAAGAGCGCAAGCAGAACCCATCCTCGGGCCTTTTCCCCCGCCAGTGATCAGCGCCGACGCATGCGCTCCACCACTACCCGGCCATCCGCGCCCCAGCGCCCGCGCACTTCAACGTAGTCCCCGACACCCGGCGACTTGTCGATGCGGGTGCCGGGACCGATCACCAGTGGCAGCGAGTCCAGAGTCCAGCCCTCCCCCAGCACGCCTTGCAGCCGCACCCGCGAGCCCACGGGGCTGGGCGCTGGCCGGCCATCGGCATCGCGCGCTCCCTGGTCGATCCAATCGGCGATCAGGCGGACTTCCTCCTCGCTGAGAAACGGCGGGCCGTCATAGGGCATCTGCGGTTGCGACTGGCCACGTATGCGCCGCACCAGCTCACTCGCGTCGGAGGAACCCGGCACCACACGCACGCGCTCATGGCGATCGAGAATGGCCCCATAGGAATCGAGCAGCAAACCCTCCGGGGCAGACCCCATCAGGCCGTAGGTGGAATGGCACTTGACGCAGCGACTGGCAAATATCGGCGCCACATGGCTGTAGGTGACCGGCTGGCCAGGGGGCGGGCGTTGCAGCAATGCAGGTGGGACGGTGGCATTCGAGGGACGGCTGCCAACCTGCAAGCCGCCAGCAATCCAACCCTCGAACAAGGCGATTTCGGTATCACTGAGAAAAGGCGGCCCGGTCATCGGCATGCGCGGCTGGCTCTGGCCTTTCAGGCGCCGGATCAACTCGCTGGCGGCGGGATCGCCGGCTTTCACCACCGGCCGGCTGCTGCCCTTGAGCAGCCCATCGAGGCTGGTAAGCCGCAGGCCGAGCGGCGCGGCTTCGCCGGAATGGCACTTCACGCAACGGGATTGGAGGATTGGCTGGATATCGTCGAAGGTCACGTCCTGGGCGAAGGCCAGCGCCGGCGCCAGGAGCAGCAAACAAAGCTTGACCCGCCTCGGCACCTTGCCCATTTCGCCCCCGCTTCAGCATTGCCCGCCCCACCAAGCCTAGTGAAGCAGAGCAGGTGGCGCTCTCGCGCGGAACCCCAGTGCGATCCGTCGGTCAGTTTATTCGAGGTTGGCGTGTGCCGACCCCAAGCCCCGGGCTATATCCAGTCGCCGCTGTAGACCCGGGGCTTTCCCATGCGCGTAAAATTGGAAACGTCCGCATACAGAATCGCCGGACTGGCTTGTTTCCTCAGCGCCTGCCGTAGGCAATGATGGCGCCGCGTGTCGTAACTGGAGAATCACTGCATGAAACCTGTCCCCCGCCTCACTGCCCTGCTGCTCGGCGCCGGCCTGCTGGCCAGTCTCGCCGGCTGCGACCTGGCCGAGGAGTCGGCCAACAAGCTGGCGGAGAAAGCCGAGGCGGCCGCCCAGGAGATCGCCCGGGAAGCCATTGGCGAAGCGGTCAACGAATTGAACAAGAAAGTGGACGAAGCCCAGGCTTCAGCCAAGGAATTGCTGGGCGAACAAAAGAAGGACGAAGCCCGCGAGCAGGCACCACGCGCGCCGTCGAACAAGAATGAGGGCAAGGAAGAGGACGCCATGCTGCCTCCCTCCGGTATCGAGACCTGATCCCTGGTCATTCCGGCCGCGATGTCCCTGTCGCGGCCTGTCGGCCTCAGGCACGCAAGTAGCGCGGCAGAGGCTTTCGGTGTAGCACCTTCAGCGAATCCACCGGTGGAACTTCTCCATGCTCCAGCGCCAGGTCGCGCTTGAGCGTACTGACCAGCCAATCCAGCTGTACCGTTGCCGCCACCACACGCTGGAAGAATTTCCCATCGCGCTCCAGCGTCAGCACAAAGCCACCATCGGGCCGAGGCTTGGTGCTCAGCTCGTATTCCGGAAAGGCGCTGATCAGCTTGTCAAAATCCAGATCCATGTCTTTCTCTCCCAGAAAAGTGATTGCTCCTGCACCTCGTTTGCAGCGTGCATGCCAGCCCTATGACAACGGAAACGCCAAATAAATCAGTCGGTTGCAAATTTTTTAAACAACTTTTGCCATGCATTGCGCACGATTCCGGGAGTTTGCAGCGTGCAATTTGCAATGCCACTGAAAGGCAAAGCCCCCGACCTGGGTGCGCGCCGGGCCGGGGGCTTTGTATGCAATGCCGCGCCAGGCGCGGCCTGCAGGGGGATCAGAGCAGTTCGATGCGATCGTCTTCGATGCGGATCAGCCCCTGCTTGTAGAGACCGCCGATGGCCTTCTTGAAATTGCCCTTGCTGACGCCGAAACGCTGGCTGATCAGTTCAGGCGGGCTCTTGTCGGACAGTTTCAGCATCCCACCCTCGGCACGCAGCGCCTCGATGATTTGCTCGCCCAGGCCGCTGACCGCTTCCGCACCCACTGGCTGCAGGCTCAGGCTGATCTTGCCGTCGGTACGGATCTCCTTGATGTAGCCCTTCTCGCGCATGCCGCTGCGCACGAACTTGAACATTTCGTTCTTGTGGATCAGGCCCCAGTGCTTGCCGTCGATGATCGCCTTGAAGCCGAGGTCGGTCTTGTCCACCACCAGCAGGTCGACTTCCTGACCCGGCTTGTAGCGCGGTGGGGTCTGGTCCAGGTAGCGGTCCAGTCGGGCGGTAGCGGTGATGCGGCGGGTACGCTTGTCGAGGTAGACGTGCACCACGCAATAGTCGCCGACCTGCAGCGGACGCTTCTCTTCCGAATGCGGCAGCAGCAGGTCCTTGGGCAGGCCCCAGTCAAGGAACAGGCCGATGCGGTTGATCTCCACGACCTTGAGGCTGGCGAAGCCGCCGACCTGGACCTTGGGCTTGAGCGTGGTGGCCACCGGACGGTCTTCGCTGTCCAGATAAAGGAAGACGTTCAGCCAGTCACCCACTTCGGTGGGCTGGTCCTTGGGTACGTAGCGCCTCGGCAGAAGGATTTCGCCATCCGGGCCGCCATCCAGGTACAAACCGAACTCGGTGTGCTTGGCCACCTGAAGTGAATTGAAACGCCCGAAAAGTGCCATCTTCGCTACCTCTGAAATTCGAAGCGGCATTCTACCTGTTGGCCGGCCGGCGAACCACGAGCGCCGGGCATCCGGCGCAGGTATCACGATCGTCGACAAACGCGCCTTTCATCGCCAGACAAGCCGCACAAGCCCGCGTGAATTTTCATTCTGCAAAACTGTCTACTGGTCGCTAGCACAACGATGTTTCAGAATCGTGTCGTCGCACGCGCGACCTACATGTATTCCGGCATCACCCGACGGATTCTCACTGTCCCATCTCAGGAGTTCCTGTGCGCTCATCCAGCCGCTGGCTGTCGCAAACCCTATCGCTGGCAACACTCGGCGTGCTGTTCCTGGTGATTCCCCTCGCCAGCCGCTACTGGCTGGGCTGGTCCAACCCCTTCGGCTACCTCTCTGACCTCGCCTTTGGCAGCTTCCTGATCGTGCTGCTCTACGGCCGCTCGCTGTGGCTGGCGTTGCCGCTGATGCTGCTCTGGAGCGCGATGATCCTCGGCAACGCCGAACTGGTGGGCGCCGTCGGCCGCATGCCAGAACCGAGCGACCTCAAGTACCTGCTCGACCCGCAATTCGTCAGCCATTCCACCCAGGGCGGCGGCATCACCCATCCGTACCTGGGTCTGGCGCTGGGTGCCAGCGTCCTGGCCTGCCTGCTGTGCTGGCGGCGCCGACACGATCCGCTGAACTGGAAATGGTTCGCCACGCCGGCCGCGCTGCTGACCGGGTACGTCACCCTGCAATCGGTACAGCCCAGCGATGCCGACCAGTGGAAGCAGTTCAACCTGCCCCACAAGCTGATGGCCAGTGCCGCAAGCAGCGGCCAGTTGGCGATCGAAGACTGGCTCGACGGCGACCAGCCTGAGGTTCCGCCGGACATCGCCGGTCTGGCGCAACTGGACCTCAGCGGCACGCCCCTGCTCGCCGGCCCCGGCCGTGCGCGCAACGTCCTGGTGATTACCCTGGAAGGCATCCCCGGCGCCTACATCGCCGCCAACCGCGCCGCGATCAACAGCAGTTACCAGGATTCGCTGATGCCCAAGCTCAGCGCCTGGGCCGAGCGCGCCATGACCACGCCGGACTACGTGCTGCACAGCCACCAGACAATCCGCGGCCTGTACGCCATGCTCTGCGGCGACTACAGCAAGCTGGACTCCGGCACGCCCAAGGGACTGGAACTGCTGAACAACCCGGCGCGCGCCAAGGCCTGTCTGCCTTCGCAGATGCACCAGCACGGCTTCAGCACTCACTTCCTCCAGGGTGCCGGGCTGCGCTTCATGGCCAAGGACAAGATCATGCCGCAGATGGGCTTCGACAAGACCCATGGGCGCAACTGGTTCCGCAACAAGGCCTACCTGGAATTCCCCTGGGGCATGGACGACAAGGCCTTCTTCGAAGGTGCACAGACCTACGTGAAACAACTGCGCCGCCAGAAGAAGCCGTGGATGCTCACCCTGCTCACCGTCGGTACCCACCAGCCCTACTCGGCCCCGGCCGATTACCTGATGCGTTACCCGGACTCGAAGAAAGCCGCCATCGCCTACCTGGATGACGCCGTGGACGCCTTCCTCGCCGGCCTGGAAAAACAGGGCGTGCTGAAGGACACCCTGGTGATCGTCACCTCGGACGAATCCCACGGCATCGAGAACGTCCGCCTCGCCTCCGCCTGGGGCTTCAACCTGGTGCTGGCGCCCGAGCAGGCCGCGCTGCCGCCGATCAAGAGTGGTGTGTACGGCCATGTCGACCTGACAGCCTCCGTCCTCGACTACTTCGGCTACCGCGTGCCGCAGAACCTGTCCGGCCGTTCGCTGTTCCGCGACTACGAAACCGGCCGCGAAATCATGTCCTACACCAACGGCAAGCTGCGCTACCACGATGGCAAGGACACCTTCACCGAATGCGATTTCCGCCAGGTCTGCCGGCGTTACCAGAGCGAGGGATTCATTGCCGACGAAGCCCGTTACCTGGGCAGTTACAGCGGCAAGAAGGCGCGCATGATCGCCCAGCGCGCATCGCTGCTGGACCAGTCCCTGCAGGGCGGCAGCCTCGGCCAGGAATACCAGTTCGCCACCCGCGATCGCATTCGTCTCAAGGAGAAGGCGCGGGATGACTGGGCCGACAACCTGATCGGTGCCCAGTACATGGAACTGCCGAAGAACAGCCGCACCAGCGTGCAGATGACCATCAAGGTCCTGCGCATGGACAAGAAGGGTGCCCAATTGCGGCTCAAAGCCAAGGAATTCGAGCGTGACGTGGCGCTGCCGATTCCCGAAATGCCGCTGCTCAAGCAGGGCAAGCCGCTGAAGGTCAACTTCGCTTTCGACAACCCCGAAGCGCGCAAGGCGTTCTCTTTCCACCTGCTGGCCGAGGGCCGTGGGGTGATCGAGATCAGCGACTTCCGCGTCACCACCGAACAGCTGCCGCAATCCGCCGTGGCAGCCGAGGCCAATACCCAGTTGGCGCAGAAGCGCCCGCTGCACCCCATCACCACGCTCTTCGGCCTGTTGGGCCGGCAGCAGGACGCCCTGGAGAACGAGCTGGAAACTCCTGGCAACGACCGCGCCGTACTGCCCGAAAGCACCGAGTTGAGGTTGCAGCAGTATCACTAAAAGCAAAAGGGGCGCCGAAATGGCGCCCCTTTTCTATCCACGCTTCTCCGCACGATGAGCAGCGTCCCTCAGGGGAGCGTCGCCCGGGTGGCGTTGCGGCTGTGGGCGCCGAAGTGGCGGATCAGCCGCACCAGCGCCTGGTCCAGCTGAACATCGTCGGGCAATGGCGCGAGCTGGTTGCCCTGGCTGAACCCCATCTGCGCCTTCCCTCCCGCCAGCCAATGGCCGATGCGTGCGTCGAATTCGTCGGCGGCGTCATAGGACTCCTGGGACACCACGAGGCGCAGCGCGTCGCCATCGAAAGCCGGATAGTCAGCGTCCGTGCGGTTGTCGGCGTAGGCCTGCAGGAGCGGACTGTCGTTGCGCCCCTCGCGCAGCAGTTTGCGCAACCAGTCGGCCTGGTACTTCTCCACCTCGGTGTGCCGGTTGGCCACCTGCTCGATGGCCGCCAATTTGTCGTTATCCAGGCCGACAGCGGCCTTCAGGGCGATCCAGATCAGCGCGGGTGTGCCATGTCCCGGCAGGGCCTTGGCGTGGTAGGGCTGGGTCAGGTCCTGGATGTAATGCAGGCCCCAGCCGAGGAAGCGATAGCCCCAGTACGGGTGGCCGCTCTCGAAGGCGAAGCGCGCGAGGCCCAGGTACTGGTGCACCCGAACTTCGGGATAGGTTCGTGCCAGGTAGGGCGCGGAGCGGTAGATGAGTTCGTCCTCGTGGTAGTAGCCGATATGGAACGGCGCCTGGGAGGAGTACTCGAAACGCGCGTCGCCGAAGGGCTGCTTGCCGAAGTTGTAGCGGGCACCGGCGTCGCCCGGATTGTCGCTGAACAGGTTGATGTCGTGGCCGTAATCCGGCTCATCGGCGGCGCTGGCCACGACTGCCAGGGCGGGCAGCGTCTCGCCGGGCTGCACCTGATAGAAGCGCCATTCACGCCACAGGCTGAGCTTGTGGAACACCAGCACGTCGGAGGCATCGAGGGCCGTGCGACCGCTCCAGTCCATTCCCGGCAGGGCCTGGACGAAGTAGGCCAGCTTTATCTCGGGGTTCACCCGCAGCGCCGTCAGGAAGGCCCTGCGGTGATCACCGCCATGGGTGGGCACCCAGCGCAGCTCATCGGGTCGTTCCGGGTAACCTGGAAGGTTTTCGCGGAAGAATTCCTCCTGCTCGTCCAGCAACTGCTCCAGGGCCACGCCCTCCTCGTCCAGGAAGGACTCCAGGCTTTCCACCTGCACCGGCTGCGCGTCCCTGATCTGCGGCAGGTCCGCCAGCGCCAGGGCGGTTCCCAGGGCGTGGTTGGACCAGGCCAGGGCCGCGGAAGGCAGGCCGGCAAGGCTCAGGCTGAGGGCGAGTGCCAGGTACTTCATCGATCACTCCATGACGGGGGTTCAGGCAAGGCCCGGCAGGGTAACAGCCACCGCGTGAAGCATCACTGTCCAGCCAGGACAGCCCGACTCACCGATCAAGCCGACAGGAATGACTCTAGCGCATGAAAAGAAACGACCGCCCGAAGGCGGTCGTTTTGCGAGGACACGCGGTCACTGGATGTCTTCGGGCACCACCACGATCCAGTTCTTGTCCGCCGTCACCGGCACGCCCTGCTTGGCCTGAGCCTCGGCATTGCGCTTCTGCATCGCGCTGATCTGATCCATGTACTTGGCCTTGCGGTTGATCCACAGATTGATGCCGCCGTTGGCCACATCGGTGCCATGGAACATCATGTAGCCGTCGCTGATGGGGGTGTCGCCAGCGGCGAGGATCGGCTTCTTCCACTCGTCGATGTAGGTGAGGATCGCCGCGTACTTGCCCGACATCCAGGTGGCCGGGGTCCACAGGTAAGGGGTCAGTTCCAGGTCGAGGTTGGCCTTCGGGTCATACTTGCCATCGGTGATCTGCTTGCGGCTGGTGGTCACGGCGCCGGACTTGCGATCCTTCAGCAGCGTGGTGACGCCAATGACATTCTCCGGCTTCACGTTGTAGCCGTACTTCGGGTCCGAGGCGACCATCCGCACCAGTTCTTCAAGCGCGGCGGTGATGATGTAGACCTCGATGCCATTCTCGTTGAGCTTGTTCATCAGCTCCTTCTGGCCGGTGAAGATCTTCGGCGGGTTGATCTCGATGGTCTTCACTTCGTCCCCTTCGTAATAGGTGGCGGGGACCGGCTTGCCATAAGCCATCAGCTCGTCGACATAGCCCTTCAGCTCACGCAGGGTGAAGCCGGAAAACACCTGGGCAACCCAGGGATAGCAGACCAGGTCGTCCACTTCGCAGAGGCGGTAGTAGTAGCTGTTTAGGCTTTCCTTGTGCCCGTTCACATCCTTGAAGGGAATCAGCTTGAGCGAAGGGTCGAGCTTCTCGCGGGTGAGGACGCCCTTCATTTCCAGGAACGGCAGCAGGGACTCCTCCAGGTCGTAGCGATAGCTGGTGTTGTCCATGTCGAATACGGCGAAATTGCCCTGGTTGGCGTGCTTGGCGATCAGCGCATCCAGTTGCTTCGCGGCCGGCTCCGGCCAGTGCTTGAGTTCGGTCGCGGCCTGGGCGCCACCGGCCAACCCCAGGCACAGTGCAGCGGACATCAACGTCTTGGCGATCTTCATCTTCTTTTTATTCCTTTTGATGACTTGCGTGAGCATGGCGAAGCCCCGACTCCAGCTTCGCCGCCGAACCTAGCAAAGGCTCTGCTCGGGGCCGGCACCAGAACGACCTCCAGCGTTCTCTTCGCGCCAGCCGATCAGCCACGGGAATGGCGGAGGATTCAGTCCCCCGCGGCCGCCTGCGGCTAGACTCAACCTCCCCTCAAGCCGCCAGGAGAAGCGTCATGCTCAAAGCCGAATACAAGACCCGTGGCCCGGTGCCCCGGGACGTGATCGAAGCCGTGGAGTTCGAACTGCCAGCCGTGGCCGCCGGCCAGGCGCTGGTGAAAGTGCTGGCGGCGCCAATCAACCCGTCCGATGTGCTCACCCTGACTGGCGAATACGGCATGCTGCCGCCGCTGCCCGCCATCGGCGGCAATGAGGGCGTGGGCGAAGTGCTGGAAGTGGCCGCCGACGTAACCGGCCTGAAGCCCGGCCAGACAGTGCTGCTGCCGGTGGGTTGCGGCACCTGGCGCACCCACCTGATTGCCGAAGCCAAGCAACTCATCCCCCTGCCCAGCGCCGATCCGCAGCAACTGGCGATGCTCACCGTCAACCCGCCCACCGCCTACCTGATGCTGCGTGATTTCGTCGACCTGCAGCCGGGCGACTGGGTGATCCAGAACGCCGCCAACTCGGGCGTGGGCAGCTACCTGATCCAGCTGGCGAAGATTCGTGGCCTGAAGACCATCAACGTGGTGCGCCGCGATTCGGCGATGGCGGCCGTGCAGGCCGAAGGCGGCGACGTCGTGCTGGTGGACGGCCCCGACCTGGCCAAGCGCGTGCGCGAAGCCACCGGCGGCGCGCCGGTGAAGCTGGGCATCGACGCTGTGGGTGGTGCCTCCACCGACCATCTCGCGGCCAGCCTGGCCGAAGGTGGTGTGCTGGTGAACTACGGCCGCATGAGCGGCGAGCCCTGCCAGGTCAATCCGGGTTCCTTCGTGTTCCGCGATGTGACCCTGAAGGGCTTCTGGCTGGCGCGCTGGTTCCGCCAGGCCACGCCGCAACAACAGATGCAATTGTTCGGCGAACTGATCCAGCTGATCGCCAGCGGCAAGCTCAAGGCACGCATCGCCGCCACCTATGACATCAGCCAGATCAAGGAAGCCGTCGCCGCAGCAGCGGGTGGCGAGCGGGATGGAAAGATTGTGCTGGTGCCCTGAGAAGCACCCTCACCCCAGCCCTCTCCCGCAAGCGGGAGAGGGAGCAGTACGTGCCTTACCTGGGCCTCGACGCTTTTCCTGTAGGGGCGGATTCATTCGCCAAGCGGACCGCAGGTCCGCCGTGCTCGCCTCAATGCAACACCCAGTACCCCAGCAAGCCCAGATGCAGGGCCACGATCAGCCAGAACTTCACCTGGTAGGCGACCTTGCGGTTCTTGTGGCGGATGAGTCTCTGGGCCAGCAGGCCACCGGGCCAGCCGCCCAGCAGTTCGTATAAGTGGAGGCGGGACTCAGGAGTGCGTTGCGCCCCGGCCACGGCGAAACGCTTGTCACGCCAATAGGCAACGAAGCAGACCAGGCTCATCACCAGGTAAATGACGAGCAATGCCTGGACTGGCCAGGCAAGGTCGAATGACAAGACTTACTCCGCCGTCGGCTTCTTGCGCTTGAGCGGCGCCAGGCCGTCGGTGCTCACCACGCGGGACTCTTCACGCGGCTTGCTCGGCTTGCGCTTGGGCGCAGCGGCCTTGGCCGGGGCCTTCTTGTCGCCCTTCTTGTCAGCCTTTTTCTTCTTGGCGCCAGCGGCCTTGCCGGAAGCCTTGACCTTCTTCGGGCCGGTGTAGGTGCCTTTGAGCTCCTTGATGGTCCGGCGCTCGAAGCTCTGCTTCAGGTAGCGCTCGATGCTGGACATCAGGTTCCAGTCGTTATGGCAGATCAGCGAGATCGCCAGACCGTCGCCACCGGCACGGCCGGTGCGGCCGACACGGTGCACGTACTCGTCGCCGGAGCGCGGCATGTCGAAGTTGATCACCAGGTCCAGGCCTTCGATGTCCAGGCCACGGGCGGCGACATCGGTGGCCACCAGCACCTTGGTGCCGCCCTGCTTCACGCGCTCGATGGCCAGCTTGCGGTCCTTCTGGTCCTTGTCGCCGTGGAGCACGAACGCCTTGTAGCCGCCCGCCACCAAGTGCCCGTACAGGCGATCGGCCTGGGCGCGGGTGTTGGTGAAGATGATCGCCTTCTGGTAGGTCTCGTTGGCCAGCAGCCAGCGCGCCAGCTCTTCCTTGTGCTCTGGATGGTCGGCCGTGATGATCTGCTGGCGGGTGCTCTCGTTGAGCTGATCGACGCTGTTCAGGCGCAGGTGCAGCGGGTCACGCAGCACATTGGCGGAAACCTCGCGCAGCGCGGCGCCGCCGGTGGTGGCGGAGAACAGCAGGGTCTGCTGGCGGCTGGCGCAGAGTTCGGTGATGCGTTGCATGTCCTCGGCGAAACCCATGTCGAGCATGCGGTCGGCCTCGTCCAGCACCAGCACTTCCACCTCGCGCAGGTCCACGGTGCCGGAGTTCAGGTGCTCGATCAGTCGACCGGGCGTGGCGATCAGCACGTCAGGCAGCTTGCGCAGCATCGCTGCCTGCACCTTGAAGTCTTCCCCGCCGGTGACGATGCCGGACTTGATGAAGGTGAACTGGGAGAAACGCTCCACCTCTTTCAGGGTCTGCTGCGCCAGCTCGCGGGTCGGCAGCAGGATCAGCGAGCGGATGCGCTCGCGGGGCTTGGCCTCGCCAATCAGGCGGTTCAGCAGCGGCAGGACGAAGGCGGCGGTCTTGCCGCTGCCGGTCTGGGCGGTCACCCGCAGGTCGCGCCCCTCCAGGGCCGGCGGGATGGCCGCCACCTGCACCGGGGTCGGCTCGACGAATTTGAGTTCGGCAACAGCCTTGAGCAGACGTTCGTGCAGGGCGAATTGGGAAAACACGGGGCTACCTCGATCAAAAGCGTAAATAGCTGCATAGGTTACCCGGAGTCGGGAGCAAACGCCCGATTTCCGAATGAGCCAGCGACGGAAAACCCGAGCCGGTATACCCTCTGTGTACCCTTTCCAGGAGCCCCGCCATGCGTCCAGCCCTGATCTACTACGTCGCCGCCAGCCTCGACGGCTACATCGCCCGTCCCGACGGCCGCGTCGACTGGCTGAAGCCCATCGAGGAGTCGGGCGACGATCATGGCTACCAGGCCTTCTACGCCAGCATCGACGGCCTGCTGATGGGGCGGATGACCTACGAGGCCATCCAGGCGTTCGGCGGCGACTGGCCGTATCACGGCAAACCCTGCATCGTGCTGACCCGCAACGAACCGCCGCCAGCCAGCGCGGACGTGCAGATCAGCCACGACACGCCGGCCCAGGCCCTCGATCAACTGGCCGCCGCGGGCTGCAAGCGCGTCTGGCTGGTCGGGGGTGGTTCGCTGGCCGGGACCTGCTACTCTGCCGGGCTGCTCGATGAGCTGGTGGTCAGCGTCATTCCCCACCTCCTGGGCGCCGGTATCCCGATGTTCGCTACCGGCCTCGAACGCCGCCTCCAGTTTCGCGAGCAGCGCAGCTTTCCCACCGGCGTGGTGCAGCTGCACTACCAACTCCTGCCCGAAGCCGAGACACCATGACCACCCTGAATATCGCCGCCGCCTGCCTGCTCGACCCGCAAGATCGCCTGCTGCTGGTACGCAAACGCGGCACCCGCGCGCTGATGCTGCCCGGCGGCAAGCGCGAGGCTGACGAGAGCCCGCTCCAGGCCCTGCAACGCGAGCTCTGGGAAGAACTCCAGCTACGCCTGGAAGCGTCGGCCCTGACGCCACTGGGCCGCTTCCGCGCGCCGGCCGCCAATGAGGCGGACACCTGGGTGGATGCCGACATATTCATCGCCCGTCTGCCCCACGCCGTGGAAGCGGCGGCCGAGCTGGAAGAACTGGCCTGGCTGGAGCCCGGCGAGCCCCACCCGGAAAACCTGGCCCCGCTGCTGCGCGACCACGTGCTGGACGCGCTTGCGGGTCGCTGAGCGACCCTGTTCAGAAACCTTTGCGGGCCTGCCTGCGCAACAGCATCGCGCTGTCCCCGCCGATCAGCAGCACGGCCAGCCAGATCGGCAGGTAGGTCCAGAGCTGGGCGGAGTTGAAGGGCTCACCCAGGAACACCACCGCCACCGCGAACAGCAGCACCGGCTCCACGTAGCTGAGAATCCCGAACAACCCCAGGGGCAGCAGCCGGCTGGACGCCATCATGGCCGCGAAGGCCAGGGTGCCCAGCAATCCCAGGCCGGGAATCAGCCACCAGAGTTGCGGCGCCTGGCTGAAGGCACCCGGCGGCGAGAAGCTCGCGATCAGCCAGATGGCCAGGGGCGCCAGCACCGCCATCTCCAGGATGAAGCCGGACAACGCATCCAGCTTCATCCAGCGCCGCAGCATGAAGTAAGGCGGATAGCCCAGGGCGGTGACGAGGGTCAGCCAGGAGAACGCGCGGGTCAGCCATAGCTCGTGCAGCACGCCTGCCAGGGCACAGAGTACCGCCACCAGTTGCAACGGTCGCAGGCGCTCGGCATAGAACACCCGCCCCGCCACCACCATCGCCAGGGGCAGCAGGAAGTAGCCGAGGGACACCTCCAGCATCCGTCCCTGCAGGGGTGCCCAGAGGAACAGCCCCCATTGCAGGCCGATCAGCACCGCTGCCAGCGGCAGGGAAGCCAGGAGCAACGGCTCGCGCTTCAGTCGACCGAGTACGGCGACGAACGCCGGCCACTGGCGGGTCAACATCAATAGCAGGAGCACGGCGGGAATCGACCAGAGCACCCGCTGGGCGAATATCTGCACGCCATCCAGCGGCGCTAGTTCGCGCACGTAACCGGGCATCAGGGCAAACAGGACGGACGCCGTCAGGGACAGCGAGACACCACGACCGGACAGTTTCATGACCGTCTCTGCACGTGGGAAAGGGAATGGAACGACATCATCAGGGCCTCGCAAAGCAGCCGGCGAACATACGCTTTCCTTGCCGCGAGCGGAAGCTTAACAAGGGGGGAATCTGACCATCCGGGCAGGGCCGTCGCCGGCATTGTTGAAAACGGCATGACTCGAGTCCGAGCAACGCCCGCAGCCACTCACCCCAACCCTCTAGCAGAGGGAGCTGTCCCTGCCGTCGTTCAACCTGGGCGCTTCCCTGTGGGGGCGAATTCATTCGCCAAGAAGGACAACGATTTCTCTTTCCCGTCCCTCATAAAAAGCCCGACCTGAACAAGGCCGGGCAGAGAGGGTGCGCTCAAGGAGCCATGGCGCACCTGGAGGAGCAGGAGCGGAGCAGCGGATCAGGCGACCTGGGCGAGTTGAGCCTTGGCGGAAGCCAGGCCCTTCTCCTGGAATTCGTTGCCCAAGTTCAGGCCTTCGGCATGAATGAAGGTCACGTCATGGATGCCGATGAAACTCATGGCCTGGCGCAGGTAGGGCTCCTGATGATCCAGCGGGCTGCCGGAGTAGATGCCGCCGCGAGCGGTCAGGACAAAAGCGCGCTTGCCGGTGAGCAGGCCCTTGGGGCCGGTTTCGGTGTACTTGAAGGTGACGCCGGCGCGCAGCACGTGGTCCAGCCAGGATTTCAGGGTGCTGGGGATGGCGAAGTTGTACATGGGGGCAGCCATCACCAGTACGTCGGCAGCCAGCAGTTCCTCGGTCAGCAGGTTGGAACGCTGCAGGGCGGCCTTTTCGCTTTCGCTCTGCTGGTCGGCGGGCTTCATCCAGCCACCCAGGAGGTCGGCGTCCAGATGCGGAACCTGCTCGGTGGCGAGATCGCGGATGGTGATCTCATCGGCCGGGTGGGCGGCTTGCCACTTGGCGATGAAGTCCTGGGTGAGCTGGCGGGAAACGGAACCTTGCTGGCGGGCACTGCTTTCGATGACGAGTACGCGGGACATTTGGGCTACCTCCATCGGGGGTTGATTGCGTCGATGGGGTGCAGATTATTTCGTCACAAATCGATAAAAAAGCGTAAATATCCGCCTAAAAATATCAATAAAGTTGATTTGTAGCAGAAGGGGCACTAGGCTGATCGCTGTGCCCGGATCCTCGTTTCGACTACTTGGGATTGCACGTCAGCTTGATCCGCAGCTTGATCACTGCACGGGTGAAATTGGCCGTCACGTAGGCGCTCTTGCCGCTTTCGATCAAGGTCTTGCGCACCTTTGGGGTTTCAGGTCCGTTGACGAACACCGCCTTGCACTCCGCTGCGGTTCCGCCAACGTTCTGGACATTGATGGCGGCCATGTTGCTTGAAATATCGGTGGTGTCGTAGACGATCTCGGCGCCGTTGTATTGCTTCTCCACCTCGATGGGGAAAGCGAAGGCCAGGGTTGGCAACAGGGCGAACAGGGCACAGCAGAGTTTCTTCATGGGCGATCTCCAGTGCAGAGAACGCCAGCTTAACAGAGCACCACAGGCGGAATCAGCGCCATGGACTCACACGATCTGCCGGCATGAGCCGCTAGAGGAGCAGCACCGCATGAAAGCCCCGCGCGTAACCCTGGACCAGTGGCGGACCCTGCAGGCCGTGGTGGATCACGGCGGCTTCGCCCAGGCGGCGGAAGCCACCCATCGCTCGCAATCCTCGGTCAGCTATACGGTCGCACGCATGCAGGAACAACTGGGCGTTCCCCTGCTGCGCATCGAAGGGCGCAAGGCGGTGCTGACCGAAGCCGGTGAAGTGCTGCTGCGCCGCTCGCGCCAGCTGGTCAAGCAAGCCAGCCAGTTGGAAGAGCTGGCTCATCACATGGAGCAGGGCTGGGAAGCCGAGGTGCGCCTGGTGGTCGACGCGGCCTACCCCAACGCCCGCCTGGTGCGCGCCCTCTCCGCCTTCATGCCGCAAAGCCGCGGATGCCGCGTGCGCCTGCGCGAGGAAGTGCTCTCCGGAGTCGAGGACGTGCTGCTGGAAGGCTCCGCCGACCTCGCCATCACCGGCCTGGACATCCAGGGCTACCTGGGCGCCGGGCTCTGCTCGGTGGAGTTCGTCGCCGTCGCCCACCCCGATCATCCCCTGCATCGCCTGCAGCGCCAGATCAACTTCCAGGACCTGGAAAGCCAGTTGCAGGTGGTGATCCGCGATACCGGCCGGACCCAGCCGCGCAACGTCGGCTGGCTCGGCGCGGAGCAACGCTGGACGGTGGGCAGCCTGTCCACCGCCGCCAACTTCGTCAGTAGCGGCCTGGGCTTTGCCTGGCTGCCGCGCCACCTGATCGAACGGGAGCTCAAGGATGGCCAGCTCAAGCCATTACCCCTGGAACAGGGCGGCAGCCGTCACCCCTCCTTCTATCTGTATTCCAACAAGGACAAGGCCCTCGGGCCGGCATCGCAGATTCTGGTCGAACTGATCAAGACCTTCGACTCGGCGCCGCTGGATGCGCCATTCGCAGCCCCGCTCCCCAGCGCCTGACAGGAGGTCGCTCATGTCGTATTTCGAGAATGATGGTTGCCAACTGCACTACGAAGACTACGGCCGCGGTATGCCGGTGCTGCTGGTACACGGCCTCGGTTCCAGCACCCGCGACTGGGAATACCAGATCCCCGCCCTCGCCGCCCACTACCGCGTCATCGTCCTCGATGTGCGCGGCCACGGCCGCTCCGACAAACCCCAGGAGCGCTACAGCATCGCCGCATTCGCCGAGGACGTGGCAGCGCTGATCGAACACCTGGGGTTGAACGATGTGCACCTGGTGGGCATCAGCATGGGCGGCATGATCGGCTTCCAGCTCGGCGTAGATCGCCCGGAGCTGCTGCGCAGCCTGACCATCGTCAACAGCGGTCCGGAGGTGAGGCCCCGTTCACCGAAGGACTACCTGGAAATTGCCAAGCGCTGGACCCTCTCGCGCCTGCTCAGCCTCGACAGCATCGCCAAGGCCCTTGGCCGTCTGCTGTTCCCGCTGCCCGAACAGGGCGACCTGCGCAACAAGATCGAGGAGCGCTGGCCGCAGAACGACAAACGCGCCTACCTCTCCTCACTGGACGCCATCATCGGCTGGGGCGTGCGCGATCGCCTGCAACGCATCCAGAGCCCGACCCTGGTGGTCACCGCCGACCGCGACTACACACCGGTCTCCCAGAAAGAGGCCTACGTGAAGGAACTACCGAACGCGCGGCTGGTGGTCATCGAGAATTCCCGTCACGCCACGCCCCTGGATCAACCCGAACGATTCAACGCCACCCTGCTCGACTTCCTGGCCGAAGTGGAGCGCAACAAGGACCCAAAACCATGCTGAAGAAACTTGTCCTGGGCGCCTGCGCCCTGCTTTTCTCCGTCAACCTCCTGGCCGCCGACAAGCCCCATGTGCTGCTGACCACCAGCGCCGGGGAAATCGAGGTGGAACTGGAAGCCGACAAGGCGCCGGCCAGTGTGAAGAACTTCCTCGACTACGTGGACGCCGGCTTCTACAACGGCACCGTGTTCCATCGCGTGATTCCCGGATTCATGATTCAGGGCGGTGGCTTCGACACCGATATGAGCCAGAAGGAAACCCGCGATCCGATCAAGAACGAAGCGGACAATGGCCTGCGCAACCTGCGTGGCACCCTGGCCATGGCGCGCACCCAGGCGGTGAACTCGGCCACCAGCCAGTTCTTCATCAACCACAACGACAATGCTTTCCTCGACCACGGCAGCCGGGACTTCGGCTACGCGGTGTTCGGCAAGGTCGTGCGTGGCATGGATGTGGTCGACCAGATCGCCAATGTCCCCACCGGCAATCGCGGGATGTACCAGAATGTTCCGTTGCAGCCGGTGGTGATCCTCTCCGCCAAGCGGCTCTGATGTATCCGGCCCGGGCAGGACGCCCGGGCCGACCGCTTCACTTTCGGATGGACTCGTCATGTTGTTCAAACGCTTCGAGCGCCTGATCGACGTCTTTCGCCAGGCACCAGATGAAATGCCCCCGCGCAGCGTGGTGCGCTTCTACGTCTACTACCTGCGCCAGGTGTGGCCGGTGTTCAGTGCCCTGCTGCTGGTGGGACTGATCGTCGCGCTGATCGAAGTGGCGCTGTTCAGCTTCCTCGGCCGTATCGTCGACCTGGCGCAAGCCACCCCCAGCGGCGAAGTCTTCCAGCGGCACGGCACCGAGCTGCTGTGGATGGCGGTCGTGGCGCTGATCCTGCGGCCGCTGTTCAACAGCCTGCACGACCTGCTGGTTCACCAGACCATCAACCCCAGCCTCACCAACCTGATCCGCTGGCAGAACCACCGCTACGTGCTCAAGCAGAGCCTGGGTTTCTTCCAGAACGACTTCGCCGGGCGCATCGCCCAGCGCATCATGCAGACCGGCAACTCGCTGCGCGATTCCGCGGTGCAGGCAGTGGACGCCCTGTGGCATGTGCTGATCTACGCCGTCAGCTCCCTGGTACTGTTCGCCGAAGCGGACTGGCGCCTGATGCTGCCGCTGGCCGCCTGGATCACCGGCTACCTCTTCGCAATCATCTACTTCGTTCCCAAGGTGAAGCAGCGTTCGGTGGAATCGTCCGATGCCCGCTCGAAGCTGATGGGGCGCATCGTCGACGGCTACACCAACATCACCACGCTCAAGCTCTTCGCGCACACCCGACAGGAAGAGGACTACGCCCGCGAAGCCATCGACGAACAGACCCACAAGACCCAGATGACCGCGCGGGTCATCACCGCCATGGACGCCACCATCACCAGCATGGGTGGGCTGCTGATCGTCACCACCTGCGGCCTGGCGCTCTGGCTGTGGAACCAGGGAATGATCAGCGTCGGTGCCATTGCGCTGGCTACCGGCCTGGTAATCCGCATCATCAACATGTCCGGCTGGATCATGTGGGTGGTCACCGGCATCTTCGACAACATCGGCCAGGTCCAGGACGGCATGCAGACCATTTCGGTGCCGCGTCAGGTCGTCGACCACCCGGACGCCCAGCCTCTGAAGGTGAATCGGGGCGAAGTGCGTTTCGAACGCACCAGCTTCCACTACGGCAAGGGCGGCGGCGTGATCGAAGGCCTCGACCTTGTCGTGCGCCCCGGCGAAAAGATCGGCCTGGTGGGGCCGTCCGGCGCGGGCAAGTCCACCCTGGTCAACCTGTTGCTGCGGCTCTATGACCTGGAAGGCGGACGCATCCTGATCGATGGCCAGGACATCGCCCGGGTGACCCAGGAAAGCTTGCGCGCCCGGATCGGCATGGTCACCCAGGACACCTCGCTGCTGCACCGATCCATCCGCGACAACCTGCTCTACGGCCGCCCCGGCGCCAGCGACGCGGAACTCCTGGAGGCGGTGCGCAAGGCCCGTGCCGGCGAGTTCGTCCCCCTGCTCTCGGACGCCAGCGGGCGACGCGGCTTCGACGCCCATGTCGGCGAGCGCGGAGTGAAGCTCTCAGGCGGCCAGCGCCAGCGCATCGCCATCGCCCGCGTGCTGCTCAAGGACGCTCCCATCCTGATCCTGGATGAGGCGACGTCCGCGCTGGACTCGGAAGTGGAAGCGGCGATCCAGGAAAGCCTGGAGACGCTCATGCGCGGCAAGACAGTGATCGCCATCGCCCACCGCCTCTCCACCATCGCCCGCATGGATCGCCTGGTGGTGCTCGACAAGGGTCGGATCGTGGAGAGCGGCTCCCACAGGGAACTGCTGGAGTACGGCGGCCTCTACGCGCGCCTCTGGCAGCACCAGACCGGCGGTTTCGTCGGCGTGGAATGAACCCAGGCCGCTTCCCCGCATCGACGCCGCTGATCTCCATTACAAGGCGCATTGATTTCAACCCGGCGCGTCCGGCTGGTCATATGGAGCCCGTATCCGGTTTCACCGGAAACCATCAACGGACCCAAGAGAGGATCAGCCCATGAAGATCGCATCCGCCGTCAGCGCCGTGCTCGCCAGCCTCGCCCCCAGCGTGTTCGCCCAGGAATTCCAGCGGGATATCGGAGCCGGCATTCCGGCAGTCGACTATCACTACGGCATGGAACTGGACGTTCAGCGCGTCTTGTATCGCACCGACGCCAGCCAGCGCGCCGGCGTGGTTCCCGTCACCATGGTCTACGAAGACAGCGAGGGCGAGCTGCACAAGGTCCGCTTCCTGGAATGGGGCAGCCACACCAGCAACAGCTGAGCTGTACGGCACCTGACAGACGGCAGGGCGCACCGTGCGCCCCCCGATCTCGAGTCCTGGGATGAGCGGTACACCTTGCCCAGTAGAAATCACCAGATAAACGGTTTAGTCGAGGTGGAATTAGCGCCCAGGTAGACCACAGGAGAAAAAAATTCACCACCTGCGACAAACGGTCGCAACACCTCAAGCTCGGGCGATTGCGACTGGTTAAAAAACACCCAAATCGAGGATCGCCGGAGGGGCCGGTTGAACTAAAAACGCTCAGCGGGTCAGATGGAGTCCCTTGTAAGCGAAACCCAACAGAGGAATACAAGCCTTATGAAAATGGCCTCGGTTGTAAGCGCCCTGCTCTCTAGCCTCGCGCCCAGCGTATTCGCCCAGGATGGCATTCAGAACCAGAACCACGGTGCCGCCCTGCAGCCCGTGGACTATCACTACGGAATGGAAGTCGACATCCAGAAGGTGCTGCACCGCACCGACACCTCCCAGAAGACAGGCGTAGTGCCGGTCACCCTCGTCTACGAAGACAGCGAGGGCGAAGTGCACAAGCTCCGCTTCCTCGAATGGGGCGGCACTACCGCTGACGGCACCCTCGTCAGCCAGATCGACGCCTTCCCCGACAGCGGGACTGACGTCTCCCCGGACCCGGCCCAGATCGGCTGATCAGTCCCGCCGGTAGGGCAGCAGGCCGCGCGCTTCTTCTGCATAGGCCAGCACCCCACCCCGCTCCTGCACCAGGAAATCGTCCACCGCAGCCCGCAAGCCGGGATGGGACAGCCAGTGCCAGGAGCGGGTGATCACCGGCTCAAATCCCCGTATCAACTTGTGCTCGCCTTGGGCCCCGGCATCGAAACGCTGGAGTCCCGCTGCGATGGCCTGGTCGATACCCTGGTAGAAACAGGTTTCGAAATGCAGCCTGTCGAACTCCGCCAGACACCCCCAGTAACGCCCGTAAAGGGTGTCACCGCCCTGTAGCGAAAACGCCATGGCCACCGGCCGGCCGTGCTGCAACGCCAGTACCACGCGAATCGTCTCCGGCATGCGCTCAGCCAGTAGGCTGAAGAAGCTGCGCGTCAGGTAAGGCGCCTGGCCACGCACCCGATAGGTGTTGGCGTAGCACGAATAGACGAAATCCCAGTCCACCTCATCCAGCTCCTGGCCACTGCGCCACTGGAACTCGATCCCCTGCCCCGCCACCTGCTCGCGCTCCTTGCGGATCTGCTTGCGCTTGCGCGAACTCAGCGCATCGAGGAAGTCCTGGAAATCCCGATAGCCGTGATTGCGCCAGTGGAACTGGCAGCCAAGGCGTTCCAGCCAGCCGTCGCGGTTGCGCAAATGGTGGTCGGCGAAGGCATCGGTGAAATTGATATGCAGCCCGGACAGGTCGTCGTCAGCGACGTCGGCCACCGCCGCATCGAGCAGCTCGCTTGCCGCAGCATCATCCACTGCTAGCAACCGCGCCCCCCCTACCGGGGTGAACGGCACGGCCGCCAGGAGTTTGGGGTAGTAAGGAATGCCGGCACGTTGGCAAGCATCGGCCCACGCCCAATCGAACACGTACTCGCCATAGGAATGACTTTTCAGATAAGCCGGCATCGCGGCCCTGAGTTCGCCATTCGCCCCACGGAGCAGGTGATGGGCCGGATGCCAGCCACTGCGGCCACCCACGCTGCCGCTCTCCTCCAGGGTGGATAGAAAGGCATGACGTAGAAACGGCTGCTTGTCCGGCAGCAAGGCATCCCAATGCTGCGGGTCGAGATCGTCTAGGCGGGATAGGGTCTGTATCGGCATTGCGCCAGTCTGGCGCGGGCCGGGAAGGAAGAAAAGCGGGAACAAAAAAATGGGCGACCGAAGTCGCCCGAGGTGCCTTGCGTGCCTGTAAACCCAGAGTGACTCAACGCGAATTGCGTTTGTGCGAGTCTTTCCAGATGAAGTAACCAACACCGGCGAAGAAAGCGACCATGAGACCGACGGTGCCAATACCGGCGAGAACAACTGTATCGATGAACATGATCTGCCTCCTGCGTTGTGGCGTTGTTGCTTCGATGGGTTCAAGTTACTCGCACGGCAGGCGTGGAAAATTGACCTGGATCAACAGGTTCCGGGCACCTGCGAGCAGGCTGTCGGGATGCTGATCCAGGTCAATTTTCGAGGGGGGCGAAGTCGCGGAATGGAGGGATTGCGGACGCGAAGCCGAGCTCTTTAGCTCGGCCTAAATCGTAGGATCGGTATCAGGGCGATTCGAAAGAAGCTCAGCGCTTCTTCGGTTTCTTGCCTTTCTTGCCCTTGGTCAGGGGCATGGCCTGTTCGAAAGCCTTGCGCATGTCGTTCAGGCGCTTCTCATGGACGTCATGGATGCGCTTGTCGCGCTCGGCGCCGAAGTCGATCAGGTTGTCGTCGTTGCTCATCAGCGGATCCAGCGGAATGTGAGGTTGAGCCGGGGGGCGCAAGGGGTACGGGTCTTCGCCACCTGGTGCTGCCAATGATGCTGTGTCGGCCCGCTCATGACCAGTAGTGCGCCATGCCCCAGTTCCAGCGAGTGCTCGATGCGGCTGCCGCCCTTGCGCCGCAGGTCGAAGCGGCGGATGCCACCCAGGTTCAGCTAGGCCACCAGGGGATTGCGCCCCAGCTCGGGCTCGTCGTCGCTGTGCCAGCCCATGGAATCCTGGCCATCGCGGTAGTAGTTGAGCAGCACGCCATTGAGGGGCTGGCCTGTCGCATCCACCAGCCGTGCGCGGATTTCCGCCAGCAACGGCGTCCAGGGCACGGGTTGGTGGGTCAGGCCGGAATAGCGGTAGCTGGCCTCGGGATCGCCGTACCAAGCCACCAGGCGTGGCACCGGGTAATAGCGGCCGTGCAAATAAACCTCGGGTTGTTCCCAGGGCGTTTCGGCCACCAGCCGCGCGAACCAGTCGCTGGCCTCGTCCTTCGACAGGAAGTGCGGCTCGTAGCGCAGTTCGGCGTCGGGCAGCTGGAGGGGGATATCGTCGAACAGGTCCACCGGTATCGGCTTCAGGAAAGAAGATGGCTCATTCTGCGCGCGTCAGACTTCCACATCCACCCACAGGCCCTGTCGCGGCAGCTCCTCCAGCACCGACTGGTCTTCCTCGGCCACCTCGCCCGTCGCCAGCTCCTGTGGGGTATAGCCACGTCGCTGGCGGCGGCGCTGCTCTTCGCGCAACAGCTCCTCAGCCTCCTGGGGATGACGCTTGTCCAGGCCCACGGCGCTTTCCTGCGCGCTCTCCTGCATCGGTGTGACCGGTGGAATGTCGGGGCGCGGCTTGACCACGTCCTGTTGGGCCGTGACCGGAACCAGGCTCTGCGGAATGGGTGGCAGCATGATGACGCCCTCCTTTGGTCAGTCTGTCGGCCGCTTTCGGCTCTTCTTTACCGGCGCTCGCTACACTTTTGCGGACATACGGCCCGTATCCGGCGTCGCCCTGCGCCCGCTGTTCCGTTAACATACGCGGCTTTTTTCATCTCAGGGAGACAGGCATGGCGCAGCAGTATCAACCGGGGCAACGCTGGATCAGTGACAGCGAAGCGGAGCTGGGGCTCGGGACCATCTTGACGTCGGATGGCCGCCTGCTCACCGTGCTCTACCCGGCCACTGGCGATACCCGCCAGTACGCGCTGCGCAATGCTCCCCTGACCCGAGTGCGCTTCGCCCCCGGCGACGAGATCACCCACTTCGACGGCTGGAAGCTCAACGTCCAGGAAGTCGAGGATATCGACGGCCTGCTCATCTATCACGGCATCACCGCCCAGAACGAGCGCCGCATCCTCCCGGAAACCCAGCTGAACAACTTCATCCAGTTCCGTCTGGCCAATGATCGCCTGTTCGCCGGCCAGATTGACCCGCACAAGTGGTTTGCCCTGCGCTACCACACCCTGGAGCACCGCTCGCGTCTGCTGCAGTCGTCCCTCTGGGGCCTCTCCGGCGCCCGCGCGCAGCCCATCGCCCACCAGTTGCACATCGCCCGTGAAGTGGCCGACCGCGTTGCGCCGCGCGTTCTGCTGGCCGACGAAGTGGGCCTGGGCAAGACCATCGAGGCTGGCCTGGTCATCCATCGCCAGCTCATCTCCGGCCGCGCCAACCGCGTACTGATCCTGGTCCCGGAGAACCTCCAGCACCAGTGGCTGGTGGAAATGCGCCGCCGCTTCAACCTGCAGGTCGCCCTGTACGATGCCGAGCGCTTCGCCGAAAGCGATGCCAGCAACCCCTTCGAGGACACCCAGCTCGCCCTGGTCTCCCTCGAGTGGCTGAAGGAAAGCGAACGCGCCCAGGATGCCGCCTTCGCCGCCGGCTGGGACCTGCTGGTGGTCGACGAAGCCCACCACCTGGTCTGGCACCCGGAACAGGCCAGTCCCGAATATCGCCTGGTAGAGCAACTGGCCGAAGTCATCCCCGGCGTGCTGCTGCTCACCGCGACCCCGGAACAGCTGGGTCTGGAAAGCCACTTCGCGCGCCTGCGCCTGCTGGACCCGAACCGCTTCCACGACCTGGACGCCTTCCGCGCCGAAAGCGCCAACTACCGCCCCGTGGCCGAGGCCGTCCAGGAACTGCTGGACCAGGGCCGCCTGAGCGCCAAGGCCGAAGCCACCATCAAGGGCTTCCTCGGCGAAGAAGGCGAAAGCCTGCTCAAGGCCCTTGCCGAAGGCGATGAAGAAGCCTCGCCGCGCCTGGTACGCGAGTTGCTGGACCGCCACGGCACCGGCCGCGTGCTGTTCCGCAACACCCGCGCCGCCGTGCAGGGTTTCCCCGAGCGCCAGCTGCACCCCTACGCGCTGCCCAACCCGGTGGAATACATGGAGCTGCCGATCGGCGAGCATCCTGACCTCTACCCGGAAGTCAGCTTCCAGGCGCAACAAGACAGCGGCGACGAATCCGAGCGCTGGTGGCGCTTCGACCCACGTGTCGAATGGCTGATCGACACCCTGAAGATGCTGAAGAAGTTCAAGGTACTGGTGATCTGCGCCCACGCGGAAACCGCCCTGGACCTGGAAGACGCCCTGCGCGTGCGCTCCGGCATTCCCGCCACCGTGTTCCACGAAGGCATGAGCATCCTCGAGCGTGACCGCGCAGCCGCCTACTTCGCAGACGAGGAATTCGGCGCCCAGGTGCTGATCTGCTCGGAAATCGGCTCCGAAGGCCGCAACTTCCAGTTCGCTCACCATCTGGTGCTGTTCGACCTGCCGGCCCACCCGGATCTGCTGGAACAGCGCATCGGCCGCCTCGACCGCATCGGCCAGAAGCACACCATCCAGCTGCACGTGCCTTACCTGGACAACAGCCCGCAGGAGCGCCTGTTCCAGTGGTACCACCAGGCGTTGAATGCCTTCCTCGCCACCTGCCCCACCGGTAACGCCATCCAGCACCAGTTCGGCCCGCGCCTGCTGCCCATGCTCGAAGGTGGCGACGACAAGGCCTGGGACGCCCTGGTGGACGAAGCCGAAGCCGAGCGCAAGCGTCTGGAAGGCGAAATGCACAATGGCCGTGACCGCCTGCTGGAACTCAACTCCGGCGGCGCCGGCGAGGGCGAGCGCTTGGTGGAGGACATCCTCGAGATCGACGACCAGTTCGCCCTGCCTATCTATATGGAATCCCTGTTCGAAGCCTTCGGCATCGACAGCGAAGACCACTCCGAGAACGCCCTGGTACTCAAGCCCGGCGAGAAGATGCTCGACGCCGGCTTCCCCCTGGGCGACGACGAAGGTGTGACCGTCACCTACGACCGCAACCAGGCCCTGTCCCGCGAAGACATGCAATTCCTCACCTGGGAACACCCCATGGTGCAGGGCGGCATGGACCTGGTGCTCTCCGGCTCCATGGGCAACACCTCCGTAGCGCTGATCAAGAACAAGGCGCTCAAACCCGGCACCGTGCTGCTGGAACTGATCTACGTCAGCGAAGCGGTAGCCCCGCGCGCCCTGCAGCTCAGCCGCTTCCTGCCGCCCAAGGCCCTGCGCTGCCTGCTGGACGCCAACGGCAACGACCTGGCGGCGAAGGTGGCCTTCGACACCCTCAACGACCAGCTGGAAAGCGTGCCGCGCGGCAGCGCCAACAAGTTCGTCCAGGCCCAGCGCGATGTGCTCGCGGCGCAGATCAACGCCGGCGAAGCCAAGATCGCCCCGCGCCACGCCGAACGTGTGGCCGAAGCCCAGCGTCGCCTGAAGGCCGAGCTGGACGAGGAACTGGCACGTCTCACCGCCCTCCAGGCGGTGAACCCGACCGTGCGCGACAGCGAGCTGGAAGCCATTCGTCATCAGCGTGACGAGGGGCTGCAACTGCTGGACAAGGCAGCCCTGCGCCTGGAGTCGATCCGGGTGCTCGTAGCGGGCTGATCCCGGGACAAAGGCAAAAGAAAGGCCCGCAGATGCGGGCCTTTTTTATCGCCGCGTATCGTCAGGCCATCGCCGCCGCCAGGCCCTGGCGCATGTTCGCCGCATCGCGCACGAAGCAACGAGCGGCCTGGAACAGCGCCAGCATGGTCAGAGTGAGCGCCGCCGGCACCAGGTACATGGCATTGTGCAGGCCCACGGCCTTGAAGGTTTCGTTCATTTCGCCGGCACCGGCCGCCAGCATCGCCACCTGGGAATAGTGGTCCGACAGCAAACCCACCACGACCGGGCCGAGGCCGCCGCCGAGCAGGTAGAGGCCGGCGAAATACAGGGCCATGGCGGTGGCCCGCAGGCGCGGTTCCACCACGTCCTGAATGGCGGTGTAGACGCAGGTGTAGAAGTTGTAGGCGAACAGCCAGCCCAGGCTGAACACGCCGACGAACAGGCCGATCTCGATACGTCCCGCCATCAGCGCGTAACCGGTGCAGACAGCCGCAATCGCCATGCTGAAGGCAGCCAGCAGCAGGCGGCCACGCTCGGACTTCTGATGCACCTTGTCCGCCACCCAGCCACCCAGGGTGAGCCCCACGAGGCCGGTCAGGCCGGTGATGATCCCGGTGGAGATGGCCGCCTGCTCCAGGGGCATCAGGAAGTAGCGCTGCAGCATCGGCACCATGAAGGAGTTGGTGGCGTAGGTAGCGAAGTTGTAGGTGAGGCCGGCCACGGTCAGCCACCAGAAGGTGCGGATCGCCAGCACCCGTCGAAGGGGCTTGTCCACCGGCGTTGCGCTGGAAACCTTCACCACCTCGGCGGCACCGCGCGCCGGTTCCTTGATGAAGAACATGAAGATGGCCAGGATCAGCCCCGGCACGGCGGCAATGAAGAACGGCGCGCGCCAACTGTCGAAGGCCTTGACCATGGCGCCGATGGTGAAGAAGGCCAGTACCAGCCCCAGTGGCAGGCCGAGCATGAAGATGCCCATGGCGCGGGCGCGCTTGTGGGCGGGAAAGAGGTCACCGATCAGCGAGTTGGCCGCCGGCGCGTAGCTGGCCTCGCCAATGCCCACGCCCATGCGCACCAGGAGGAAGCTCCAGAAGTTCCAGGCCAGGCCGTTCACCGCCGTCAGCCCGCTCCAGACTGCCAAGCCCCAGCCCATGATCTTCCTGCGCGCACCGGTATCAGCCATGCGTCCCAACGGCACCCCGGCAACGGCATAGACCAGGGTGAAGGCGGTGCCGATCAGGCCCAGCTGGAAGTCGGAAAGGCTCCACTCGTGACGAACCGGCTCGATGATGATGGCCGGAATGGTCCGATCGAAGAAGTTGAACAGGTTCGCCAGGAAAAGCAGGAAGAGCACGCGCCAGGCATTGGCCGCTTGAGGAGATTGCTGCATGTGTCGGTCTCGTTGTTGTTGTCAGGCGCCCGGGTAACCGCAAGCCGGGGTCGATGCAGCAATCTAGAGCCTCCTGCTGACAACTGTCTGCGAAAATTCGTGTGATTTATGTAACCCGATGCTGCGCTAACGGATGTCCCTTCCCTGCCAGCCATCCAATGTCATCGACCGTTCAGCGCCCAGGTACCTTGGTGCAATAAAGACCCCCTACGCTGAACAGACTGACGGCACTGTGCCAGCAATGCCTTTTCCGCGAACTCGAACCGCCTGCATGGGAATTTTGCTATGGAATGGCTGGGCCTGCGTTTCGGTACTGAACTCCCCGCGGACGGCCAGATCCTGCTGGCTTGCACCCATAACAGCTGGCTGGTGCTGCTGGCCTTCCTGGTGGCTTCGGGGGCTGGCTACTGCGCCTTCGACATGGCCGAACGAGTGGCCCATGCGCAACAGTCGGAAACCCGCCGATTGTGGAGCTGGCTCGGCGCCGGTTGCCTGGGCGGCGGAATCTGGGCGATGCACTTTATCGCCATGCTGGCCTTCGAGGCGCCGATCAGCATCGATTACGACATCCCCACGACCGTCCTTTCCTTGGTGATCGTGATCGCCGCCTCGCTGGTGGGCATGTACACCCTCGGGAGGCCCAAGCTCGACTCCCGACACTATGTGATCGCCGCCCTCTCCGTGGGCCTGGGCATCACCCTGATGCACTACTGCGGCATGGCCGCCATCCGCTCGGCGGCCACCCAGTACTACCATCCCGCCATGGTCGCGGTCTCGGTGGGCGTCGCCATCGCCGCCAGCCTGGCCGCCATGCTCCTTTCCACCTTTTTCCGCGACCACGACGAAGGCCACCAGTTGCTGAAGATTCCCGCCAGCCTGGCCATGGGCGCCGCGATCTGCGCCATGCATTTCACCGGAATGCTGGCCCTGCAACTGGTGGTGCCGGCCGGCACCGAGCTGCAGCTCGACCGTGCAGACAATGCCGTGCAACTCGGCTCCAGCCTGGCGGTGATCGTCGGCATGGTGCTGCTTTTCGCCCTGGGCGTGGCCTGGGCCGACAAGAAGCTGCAACGCAAGGAGCGCGACCTGCAGCACGTCAGCAGCCTGCTGCGGGAGCTGGAACAGGTGAAGGTGAAGCTGCAGAACGTCGCCCATTACGACGCCCTGACCAACCTGCCCAATCGCCGCGCCTTCAATGAGTTTTTCGCGGAAAAGCTGCTCGCCCACGCCCAGTTCAAGCAGTCGCTGGCGGTGATGTTCCTGGACGTGGACCACTTCAAGCGAATCAACGACAGTCTGGGTCACGATGCCGGTGATGAACTGCTCAAGGTGGTGGCCGAACGGGTGCGCAGCGTCCTGCGCCGCGATGACGTGATCGCGCGCCTGGGCGGCGACGAGTTCTGCGTGCTCGCCAGCCTGGGCAACCTGACCGAAGCCAAGGCTCTGTCCCAGCGCATCATGCAGCGCATGAAGGAGCCCATCACGCTGGCCGGGCGCAATGTCACCATGACCACCAGCATCGGCATCAGCCTCTACCCTGACGACGGCGAAACCTGCGAGGAACTGCTCAAGCACGCCGACCTCGCGCTCTACCAGGCCAAGAGCAGCGGACGCAACAACCTGCATTTCTTCAGCCGCCACCTGAAGAACAAGGCCACCTTCGAACTGCAACTGGAAGAAGAGCTGCACCTGGCGCTGGCCAAGGACGAGGGATTGTTCCTCAACTACCAGCCCATCCTCGACCTGCACAGCGGCCAGGTGACCAAGCTGGAAGCCCTGGTGCGCTGGCAGCATCCGCAGCTGGGGCTGCTGTCGCCGGATCGCTTCATCAGCGTGGCCGAGGCCAATGGCTTCATCGCCGAGCTGGATGGCTGGGTACTGCGCCAGGCCTGCCGCGACCTCTCCAGCCTCGCCGCCCTGGGCTTCCACGACCTTCGCGTGGCGGTGAACTGCTCGGCGCTGAACCTCAGCCGCGACGACCTGGTGGAAGAAGTGCAACTTGCCCTGACGGAAAACGGCATCCGCCCGCAACGACTGGAGCTGGAAGTCACCGAAAACGCCCTGATGAGCAACGTCAACCAGGCCCTGCACCTGCTGGAGGGCATCCGCGGCCTGGGCGTGAGCATCTCCATCGACGACTTCGGTACCGGCTATTCCTCCCTGGCCTACCTCAAGCGCCTGCCCCTGGACACCCTGAAGATCGACCGCTCATTCGTCATGGACATTCCCGGCAGCCACGCCGACATGGAGATCGTCCAGGCCATCATCGGCATGGCCCACACGCTGCACCTGCAGGTGGTGGCCGAAGGCGTGGAGACCCGCGAGCAGCTGGACTTCCTGCGCAGCCACGGCTGCGACTACATCCAGGGCTACCTGCTCAGCCGTCCCCAGCCGCTGGTGGTCATCGAGGATTTCCTGCGCCACTCCCACGGGCTGGGCAGCAGCAATGTGAGGCCGCTGAGGCCGATAGATTCGAATCCCGCCTAGAATCCCGGCCCCGCTCGGCTAGCCCGCTCAGGCCCGCGCCAGCTCACGCTGACGCAGGTATTCCAGCACCGCCGCCTGCTCCCCGGCGAACTCGATGCGCGACGCCTTGCTCTCGCGCTGGAAGGCGTACATGGGGTCGTAGTACTCCCGCAGCAGCCCTTCGATCCAGGCGCGATGCAGGTCCACCTTGCCGGTGGCCTCCTGCTCGGCCAGGGCCTGGTCCATCAGGGCGGACATCCGCTGGTGACGCTCGCCGCCGAGGCGCTTGACGATGTTCGCCAGGCTCTGGCGCAAGCGCGCGGCGAAACGGGCAAAGCCGTGCTCGGCACCGTGGGTGTCGATGAACTCGGCGCACAGGTCCACCACGTAGTCGCGCAGGATGCGCTCGACGCGGTCTTCGAAACTGTCGTCGAGCCACACCAGCGGGTAGTCCTGCATGCCCTGGTAGAGCTCCAGCGGCACGGAGCAGCTGCCGACGATGCGCCCCTCGTCTTCCAGCACGAACTGCTCATGGCCGGCGGCACGCTTCTTCAGGATGTCGATGGCGAGGCGGTTCTCGAAGTCGATCTGCGCCGGCTGCGGCGTGGCGCGCTTGCCGAAGCTGGAGCCGCGATGGTTGGCATGGCCTTCGAGGTCGAGGCTGTTGGCCAGTTGGGCGATCACGTCGGTCTTGCCGGTGCCGGTCAGGCCGCCGACCAGCACGAAATCGCACTGCTCCACCGCCTGCTGGGTGGTTTCCAGGAGGAAGGTCCGCATCGCCTTGTAGCCGCCCTTCACGCGCGGGTACTCGATGCCGGCCTCGGTCTTCAGCCATTGCTGGACCAGCTGGGAACGCAGGCCGCCACGGAAGCAGTAGAGATAGCCCTGGGGATTGGCGCGGGCGAAAGCAGCCCAGGCCTCGATGCGTTCGGCCTTGATGGCGCCGCTGACCAGCTGATGGCCCAGGGCGATGGCGGCGTCCTGGCCCTGCTGCTTGTAGCAGGTGCCCACTTTCTGCCGCTCGATGTCGCTCATCAGCGGCAGGTTGACCGTGTGCGGGAAGGCGCCTTTGACGAATTCCACGGGGGCGCGGGCATCCATCATCGGTACGTCGTTGAGGAAGATTTCGCGGTAGTTCGAGGTATCGGGACGCATCAGAACACCTCTACCGCGAGACTCTGTCGCTCGTGCAGCTGGCCGATCGGTGCCAGTTGCAGGCCGAGTTCCTCAGCCACGGCGAGGAACTCCGCCTCCCCTTCCGGCGTCACCGCCACCAGCAGGCCACCACTGGTCTGCGGATCGCAGAGCAGCAGCTTCTGCACCTCGGCCAGCGGCGCCAGGCGATGGCCGTAGCTGTCGAAGTTGCGCAGGGTGCCACCGGGCACGCAGCCCTGTTCCAGGTAGTACTCGACGCCGGGCAGGCTGGGCACCTTGGCGTAGTCGATCCGGGCGGTAAGGCCGCTGCCGTCGGCCATTTCCACCAGGTGGCCGAGCAGGCCGAAACCGGTCACGTCAGTCATGGCCGTGACCCCCGCCAGCTTGCCGAAACGGCTGCCGGGCTTGTTCAGGGTGCACATCCAGTCGCGGGCCAGGCCCACGTCGGCCTCGCGCAGCTTGCCCTTCTTCTCCGCGGTGGTGAGGATGCCGATCCCCAGCGGCTTGGTCAGGTACAGCTTGCAGCCGGCGGTGGCGGTGTCGTTGCGCTTCATGTTGCGCTTGTCCACCACACCGGTGACGGCCAGGCCGAAGATCGGCTCCGGTGCGTCGATGGAGTGTCCGCCGGCCAGCGGAATGCCCGCCTCATCGCATACCGAGCGACCGCCGCGCACCACTTCGCGGGCCACTTCCGGCGGCAGCAGGTTCACCGGCCAGCCGAGGATGGCAATGGCCATCAACGGGTCGCCGCCCATGGCGTAGATGTCGCTGATGGCGTTGGTGGCGGCGATGCGGCCGAAATCGTAGGGATCGTCGACAATCGGCATGAAGAAGTCGGTGGTGGACACTACGCCGCGCTCATCGTCCAGCGCATAGACCGCCGCATCGTCCTTGGAGGCGTTGCCAACCCAGAGCTTCGGGTCGAGGTTCTGGGCGCCGCTGCCGGCAAGAATCACTTCCAGCACCTTGGGGGAAATCTTGCAGCCGCAGCCAGCGCCATGGCTGTACTGGGTCAGGCGGATGGGGTCGGTCATCGTCGTCTCTACGAAATGCAGTTTGGTTTCCTGTAGGGGCGAATTCATTCGCCAAGCAGGCCAACGGCCTGCCCTGCAACGCATTGGGGCAGCCGCGCTGCCCTTGGCGAATGAATTGGCCCCCACAATTGTTTTGTGCATGGGAATGTCAGGCCAGCCTGGCCTTCCACTCCGGCAACCAGCCGAGGGTCTCAGCGGTCACGCCGGTGGGCTTGTATTCGGCGCCCAGCCAGCCGGGGTAATCGTCTTCCTGCAGGGCTCGCAGGGCCGGTCCGAAGTCGGTATTGCCGGTGCCCGGTTCGCCACGGCCGGGGCAATCGGCGAACTGTACATGGCCGATGCGGCCGGCCAGCAGACGGATGCCCGCCGCCGCGTCTACGCCCTGGCGGGCCATATGATAGAGGTCGTACTGCGCTTGCAGGTTGGGGTGATCGACATCACGCAGCAGCACGTCCAGTTGCTCCGGGGTATTGATCAGGAAACCCGGCATGTCCAGCGGGTTGATCGCCTCGCACACCACGCCGATGTGCAGCACGGCGAAGGCTTCGGCGGTCTTGCGCAGGTTGGCGGCGAGACAGGCCAGCGCACGATCGCGGCTGACACCCTCGGCCTGACGCCCGGCCAGTACGTTGACGAAGCGCGGCCGGGTCATGGCGGCGTAGGAGAGTGCCTGCTCCAGGGCATCGTCGAACTGATCCTGGCGCTCCGGCACTGCGGCCAATCCCGGGCCGCCTTCCATCAGGTCGCCGGCCGGCAGGTTGAACAGGATCAGCGGCAGGCCGGCGGCCTCCAGCACTTCTTTCATACGGATCGCCGGCAACTCATAGGGAAACTGCACCTCGACGCCATCGAAGCCGGAGACGCGGGCAGCAATGACGCGCTCGATCAGCGGGCGGTCGGTGAACAACAGGGACAGGTTGGCGGCGATCTTCATCAGTGATTCTCCCGGAACATTTCCACCAGCGTAGCCGGATCACGTTCCAGATTGCCTTGACTGCCGTGCAGGCGCATCAACTGCGCAGCCAGGCCGCTGAGCGGCGTGGCCGAGTCATGCTCGCGGGACAGGCGTACGGCGGTGTCCAGGTCTTTCAGCAGGGTTCGCACGTGCCACTTGATGGGCTCGAAGCGGCTCTCGGCCATCTGCGGCCCGAGGATCTGCAGGGGCTTGGAGTCGGCGAAACCGCCGGCCAGGGCCTGGGCGATCAGGCTGGCATCCACTCCGGCCTTTTCCGCCAGGGCCACCACCTCGGCAATCACCAGGGCATTGCAGGCCACGATCATCTGGTTGCACACCTTGGTCACCTGACCGGCGCCCACAGCGCCCATGCGGGTCAGGCGCTGGCCCAGGTGGGCGAGGATCGGCCTCACCCGCTCCACATCGTCATCATGACCGCCGGCCATGATCGCCAGAGTGCCGGCCTCGGCGCCCGGCGTGCCGCCGGAGACTGGGGCATCCATCCAGCGCATGCCGGTGCGGGACTCCAGTTCAGCCGCCATTTCGCGGGTGGCGGCCGGTTCCAGGCTGGAGAAGTCCACCAGCAGTTGGCCCGGTTTCGCGCCTTCGACTATCCCGCCCTCACCGAACACCACCTTGCGCACCACGCGGGTATCGGCCAGGCAGAGCATGACGATATCCGCCTCGGCGCACAGCTCGGCCGGAGTCTTCACGCGGCGGGCGCCCTGCTCCACCAGGGAGATGCATTTCTCCGGGGAGCGGTTCCACACGGTCAGCGGAAAGCCCGCGGCCAACAGGCGACGGGTCATGGGAAGGCCCATCAGGCCGATGCCGGCGAAGGCGAGGGAAGGCAGGGAATCGGTCATGCCAAGACTCCAGGCGATTGGCTAAACGCACATCTTAAACGCCTGCTCTGCAACTTGGAGCTTCCATGCGCTCAAGCGGCCACTATAATCCGCCAGCCTTTTCCGCTATTGAACCGGAGAATCCCATGTTCAAACGCTCTCTCGCCCTTGTGGCAGGTATCGCCCTGTCCGTTTCCGCTGTCGTGTCCCAGGCCGCCGAGGTCCTCAAGGTTTCGGCCATTCCCGATGAAGCCCCCACCGAACTGCTGCGCAAGTTCAAGCCGCTCGGCGCCTACCTCGAGCAGCAACTGGGCATGAAGGTCGAGTTCGTACCCGTGGCCGACTACGCCGCGGTGGTCGAGTCCCTGGCGGCCGACCGCCTGGACATGGCCTGGCTCGGCGGCTTCACCTTCGTCCAGACCCGCCTGAAGACCGGCAACGCCATCCCGCTGGTGCAGCGTGAGCAGGACGAGAAGTTCACCAGCAAGTTCATCAGCGCCGACCCGGCGGTGAAGTCCCTGCAGGACCTCAAGGGCAAGACCTTCGCCTTCGGTTCGGTGTCCTCCACCTCCGGCAGCCTGATGCCGCGCTACTTCATGCAGAAGGACGGCATCGTGCCCGAGCAGTTCTTCTCCCGCGTCGCCTACTCCGGCGCCCACGACGCCACCGTGGCCTGGGTCCAGGCCGGCAAGGTGGACGGCGGCGTGCTCAACGCCAGCGTCTGGCAGAAGCTGGTCGACGCCGGCAAGGTCGACACCAGCAAGGTGAAGGTCTTCGCCACCACCCCGACCTACTACGACTACAACTGGACCGTGCGCGGCACCCTCGACCCGGCCCTGGCCGAGAAGATCAAGCTGGCCTTCCTCGCCCTCGACCCGGCCAACCCGGAGCACAAGGCGATCCTCGACCTGCAGGCCGCCAGCCGCTTCATTCCGACCAAGCCCGAGAACTACCAGGGCATCGAGGAAGCCGCACGCTCGGCCGGCCTCTTGAAGTGAGCCTGTCGCTGCATGGCGTGAACCTGGTCCACGCCAACGGCCAGCCGGCGCTCAGGGGCATCGACCTGAACGTCGGCGACGGTGAGCGGGTCGCCATCATCGGCCCGTCCGGTGCCGGCAAGACCAGCCTGCTGCGCCTGCTGGCCACCAGCCTCAAGCCCTCTGCCGGGCAGTTCCAACTGCTCGGCGCCGCGCCCTGGGCGCTCTCCGCACGAGCCCGCCAGCGCTTGCGTGCGCGTATCGGCCTGGTCCACCAGGCTCCGCCGATTCCGCCACGCCAACGGGTGGTCACCGCCGTACTGGCCGGCAAGCTCGGCCAATGGTCCCTGACCAGGGGGCTGCTCAGCCTGCTGCACCCACTGGACAGCGCCGGCGCCCAGGCCGCCCTGGCCCGCCTCGACCTTGCCGACAAGCTCTTCCAGCGCTGCGACCAGCTCTCCGGTGGCCAACTGCAACGCGTGGGCATCGCCCGCGTGCTCTACCAGACGCCGGACCTGATCCTCGCCGACGAACCGGTTTCCGCCATGGACCCGGTGCTGGCCGACCACACCCTCGGCGTGCTCTGCGCCGACGCCAGCCGCCGTGGCGTCACCCTGCTGGCCAGCCTGCACGCGGTGGATCTGGCCCTGGCGCACTTCCCGCGCATCGTCGGCGTACGGGATGGCCGCATCGCCTTCGACCGTCCCCGTGAGGCGGTGAGCCAGGCCGACCTGGACGCCCTCTACGCCAACGAGCAGCTGCGCGGCGACGTGCCGTCCTCACCGCCCGTGGCGGCTCCCGCACTGCATATCCCGCGATGCTGAAAACCGCCCCTCGCGACCCTGCGGCCCTGCCCCGTCTGCTGCTCACCGTGCTGGCCCTGGCGCTGCTCTGGCCCGGCCTTGAACTGAGCGAGCTGAACCCGGCCGTCCTGCTGGATGAAGACAACGCCCGCACCATGGGGCAATTCCTCTCCGCCTTCTGGCCTCCAGAACATGGCGAGGAATTCCTCCTGCTATTGGGCCGCGCCACCCTGGAAACCTTGGCTATCGCCACCGCCGGCATGAGCCTGGCACTCCTGATTGCCCTGCCCGCTTCGCTCTGGGCCAGTCGCGCGCTGTCGCTGTCCGCCCTGGCCCGTGGCGGTCGCCCGGCCTGGTGGGCGCAGGCCCTGCGCTGGCCGGTGCGCGGGCTGCTGATTTTCCTGCGCAGCGTGCCGGAGATCGTCTGGGCGCTGCTCTTCGTCCGCGCCGTGGGCCTGGGCCCCACTGCCGGGGTGCTGGCCATCGCCATCACCTACAGCGGCATGCTCGGCAAGGTGTATGCGGAAATCTTCGAATCCGTCGACCCGCGCCCCACCCGCGCCCTGCTCGCCGCCGGTAGCCCGCGCCTGGCCGCCTTCGCCTACGGGGTACTGCCCAATGCAGCGGCGGAGATGATTTCCTACACCGTCTACCGCTGGGAGTGCGCGGTACGCGCTTCGGTTGTGATGGGCTTCGTCGGTGCCGGCGGCCTGGGCCAGCAGATGGACCTCTCCATGCGCATGTTCGCCGGCGGTGAAGTGGCCAGCATGCTGCTGACCTTCCTCGTGCTGGTCTTGCTGGCCGACCAGCTCAGCCGCTTTCTGCGCGGGAGGTTCGCGTGAGGCCGGGCAATATCCTGGTGCTTCTCGCCCTGCTGGCGGCGGCTATCGCCTCCTTTATAGGGCTGGGCATCGATCTCGGCGCGTTGGTCAGTGGCGATGCCCTGCAACAGATGGGCAGCTATGCGGCGCGTTTCCTCAAGCCCGACCTGTCCGCCCCGCATCTGGCGGCCATCGGCTGGGGCGCCCTGGAAACCCTCGCCATGTCGGCACTGGGCACCCTGCTGGCGGCCTTGCTGGGGATGGTGTTCGCCATACCCGCCGCTGGCCGCTTCGGCAATGCTGCCCAGGGCGGCGCGCGGCTGGTGCTCAACGCCCTGCGTGCCGTGCCGGAACTGGTCTGGGCGGCACTGATGGTGCTGGCCGCCGGCCTCGGCCCGAACGCTGGCACCCTGGCCCTGGCCATGCATACCGCTGGCGTGCTGGGTCGACTGTTCGCAGAAGCCCTGGAGAACACACCGGCGGAACCGGCCGAAGCCATCCGCCTGAACGGCGGCGGACGCATCACCGCCTTCTGCTACGGCACCCTGCCGGCGGTCTGGCCGCAACTGGTGGCCTACATGCTCTATCGCTGGGAGAACAACATCCGCATGGCCAGCGTGCTGGGTTTCGTCGGCGCCGGAGGTCTCGGACAGATGCTCTACATGAGCCTGTCCCTGTTCCAGGAAGCCCAGGCCGCCAGCGTGATCCTCGCCATGCTGGTGCTCGTGCTGGGGGTGGATGCCTTGAGCGGCTGGATGCGCCAACGCTGGGTCAGCGCGTAGGCGGGCAAAACTGTGGGGGCGATTTCAATCGCTTAGCGTTCCGAAGGGCGCCCCTTCGAAATCCACAGAGGCAGCATTGCCGCCCTTTGCGAATGAACTCGCCCCCACAGGAAGAGCCCAAGCTGAATTGCCTGGGCGGGTAATCGGTCAGAGACCGTCCTTCTCCAGATGGTCGAAATTCACCGCTTCGCCCGGCTCGGCACCGAGAATGCGGCGGATGTCTTCGAAGATTTTGTCGTATTCCTTGTGGTTGCGCATGATCAGCGTGGTGTTGGGGTGCAGCCCGTTCTTGACCGCCACCTTGGAAATGATGGCGGCGAAATTGAATGCCGTATCGCGGTGCATCTCGAACTCTTCCGAGAACTGCTTGCCGTCGATATCACCCACCATGCGGAAATGCAGCATGGTGCCCTCTTTCGCATTAGGGCGCGCTTCGTAATAAAGGTCGATGGAGAACTGCTGCCCTGGGAATCCGGGCACGCTGGCCCGATGTACATGGCCTGGTTCGAACATGATGACGCTCCCTGTTGGTCAATAAATGAAGAAGGTGGATTGAGTCTAGCTCGCCACACCGGATTCGCCGGTTGCTCCTGATCAGTGCGCGATCAGTCGGCCGGCACACTTCTGGACGCCTTCCCTGGCCTCCGTTCGAGCGCTCCGTCAGTGACGGGTAGGCGCCTCGTCGCGCTCCTGGATCAGTACCCAGGGGGCTACCACTACAGCCCAGAGTTTCGGGTCGCGCGCCAGCAGGTCCTGGGCACGGTCTTCCTCGACCTTGCTCAGCTTGCCGTCGGCCAGCAGGGCCGAAATCCGGGCCTTGTCGTCTTCGGCCACAGCCAGTGCCACGCCTACCAGGTCTTCGGCGCCTTCCACCCAGAGCAACGCGCCACGGGCGAAGAAGGGCTGCAGCTCTTCCCAGGTGATGGCGGCAGTTTCGCCGAGCAGCTTGGCATAGAGGGTGCTAGCGTTGTCGTTCATGGCTTGTTTTGTGTTGGTTGGTAACGAATGGATTGGGGGGCGCAATGATAGCGTCGGTCAACATTCAGACAAGCCTGTCCTGACGTTGCCAGCCACTCACGAGACACGCCGTATTTCTATACGTTTGTTTCGATTAAGCGACACAAGATCATTCCGCCATCAATACCTGACTTTTCAAGCCGTAAATCAGCAATCTACACTGTTCCGGTACAGTTGTCGGGGCGTGTTGGCGGGGTGCAATACCTTGTCCCGTAGCTCCGGCAAACAGGACAACAACAACGAAAAACACAAGAGTGGAGCACTATGAACAAGGCTACCAAGCAGATTTCCAAACTGTTCGCCGCCATGGCTCTGGCCGGTGTCGCCAGCTACTCCGTAGCAGCCGACACCATCAAGATCGCCCTGGCAGGTCCGGTGACCGGTGCGGTTGCCCAGTACGGTGAGATGCAATTCATTGGCGCCAAGATGGCGATCGAGCAGATCAACAAGGCCGGCGGGGTGAACGGCGCTCAGCTCGAAGGCGTGGTGTATGACGACGCATGCGATCCGAAACAGGCCGTCGCCGTAGCCAACAAGATCGTCAACGACGGTATTCACTACGTGGTTGGCCACCTCTGCTCCAGCTCCACCCAGCCTGCGTCCGACATCTATGAAGACGAAGGCGTCCTGATGATCACCGCGGCTTCCACCAGCCCGGACATCACTTCCCGCGGTTACCAGCTGGTGTTCCGCACCATCGGCCTCGACAGCCTGCAGGGCCCGACCGCCGGTAACTTCATCGCTGACCACGTCAAGCCGAAGGCCGTTGCCGTCATCCACGACAAGCAGCAGTACGGCGAAGGTATCGCCACTGCCGTGAAGCAGACCCTGGAAGCCAAAGGCATCAAGGTTCCGCTGTTCGAAGGCATCAACGCTGGCGACAAGGACTTCTCCACCATCGTTGCCAAGCTGAAGCAGACCGGCGTGGACTTCGTCTACTACGGCGGCTACCACCCGGAACTGGGCCTGCTGCTGCGCCAGTCGGCTGAAAAAGGCCTGAAAGTCCGCTTCATGGGTCCGGAAGGCGTAGGCAACAAGGAACTGTCCGCCATTGCTGGCCCGGCTTCCGAAGGCCTGCTGGTAACCCTGCCGAAGTCCTTCGACCAGGATCCGAAGAACCAGGCCCTGGTAGAAGCCTTCAAGGCCAAGAACGAAGACCCGAGCGGTCCGTTCGTGTTCCCGGCCTACGCCGCCGTGAAAGTCATCGCCGACGGCATCAAGAAAGCCGGCGAAGACGACACCAGCAAGGTCGCAGCTGCCCTGCGCGCCAACTCGTTCGACACCCCGACCGGTACCCTGGCCTTCGACGAGAAGGGCGATCTGAAGGACTTCAGCTTCGTGGTTTACGAGTGGCACAAGGACGGCTCCAAGACCGAAGCTAAATAAGCTTCCCGCCTGAACGCAAAGCCCACTGCTTAGGCAGTGGGCTTTGTTTATCCGTGTTTTACGGGCTCCGCTGCGCCACAAGCGCCGCTTTTCGTGATGCCCGAGGAGTTAGGGAATGCCTGATCTCTACCACTATCTGCAACAGCTGGTTAACGGTCTTACCGTTGGCAGCACTTATGCCCTGATCGCCATCGGCTACACCATGGTCTACGGCATCATCGGCATGATCAACTTCGCCCACGGCGAGGTTTACATGATCGGCTCGTACGTAGCCTTCATCGTGATTGCCGGGCTCACCATGCTCGGTCTGGAAAGCCTTCCGATCGTTATCGTCGCTGCCTTCGCCGCGAGCATCATCGTTGCAAGCGCATACGGTTACAGCATCGAACGGGTCGCCTACCGTCCCCTTCGCGGCAGCAACCGCCTGATCCCGCTGATCTCCGCGATCGGCATGTCGATCTTCCTGCAGAACGAAGTACTGCTGACCCAGGACTCCAAGGACAAGGCGATCCCCAACCTGATTCCGGGTAACTTCGTGCTTGGCGAGAGCACCATGAATGGCGTGGTGATCTCCTACATGCAGATCCTGATCTTCGTGGTCACCTTCCTGGTCATGTACGGCCTCACCCTGTTCATCTCCCGTTCGCGCCTGGGCCGTGCCTGCCGCGCCTGCGCCGAAGACATCAGGATGGCCAACCTGCTGGGCATCAACACCAACAACATCATCGCCCTGACCTTCGTCATCGGCGCCACCCTGGCCGCCGTGGCCGCGGTGCTGCTGGGCATGCAGTACGGCGTGATCAACCCGCATATCGGCTTCCTCGCCGGTATCAAGGCCTTCACCGCAGCCGTACTCGGCGGCATCGGCAGCATTCCGGGCGCCATGCTCGGCGGCCTGGTGCTGGGTGTAGCCGAGGCCTTCGGCGCCGACATCTTCGGCGACCAGTACAAGGACGTCGTGGCCTTCAGCCTGCTGGTTCTGGTCCTGTTGTTCCGGCCGACCGGCATCCTTGGCCGTCCGGAGGTGGAGAAGGTATGAATACTCGACTCAAAACGGCGTTCTTCAGCGCCCTTCTGGTGCTGGCCGTCGCCTACCCCGTCCTCGGCCTGAAGCTCAGCGTCGTTGGCGTGGGCCTGGTGGTCACCGGCGCCAATACCCCGACCCTGCTGGCCATCGCGGCGTGCGCCGTGGCCATGTTCATCTGGCAGATGATGCGCGACAAGGTGCAAGGCGCCTGGTCCTCCGCGCCCAAGCTGCCGAGCATGTCCAAAGGCACCGCGAACTTCCTCACCCTGCCCTCCACCCAGCGCTGGGTCATCCTCGGCCTGATCGTGGTCGCCCTGGTCTGGCCGTTCTTCGGCTCCCGCGGCGCAGTGGACATCGCCACCCTGATCCTGATCTACGTACTGCTAGGCCTTGGCCTGAACATCGTGGTCGGCCTGGCGGGACTGCTGGATCTGGGTTACGTCGGTTTCTACGCCGTCGGCGCCTACAGCTACGCGCTGCTGTCGCACTACTACGGTCTGGGTTTCTGGGTGTGCCTGCCGATCGCCGGCCTGATGGCAGCCTTCTTCGGCTTCATCCTCGGCTTCCCGGTGCTGCGCCTGCGCGGTGACTACCTGGCCATCGTGACCCTGGGTTTCGGCGAGATCATCCGTATCCTGCTGCGTAACCTGACCTGGCTCACCGGCGGCCCGAACGGCATCAGCAACATCGACAAGCCGACTCTCTTCGGCCTGTCCTTCGAGCGTCGCGCCGAAGAAGGCCTGCAGACCTTCCACGAGTACTTCGGCATTGCCTACAACTCGGTGAACAAGGTGGTCTTCCTCTACCTGGTCGCCCTGCTGCTGGCCCTGCTGGCCCTGTTCGTGATCAACCGCCTGCTGCGCATGCCGCTCGGCCGCGCCTGGGAAGCCCTGCGCGAAGACGAGATCGCCTGCCGCGCACTGGGTCTGAACCCCACCATCATCAAACTGTCCGCCTTCACCCTGGGCGCCTGCTTCGCGGGCTTTGCCGGCAGTTTCTTCGCCGCACGCCAGGGCCTGGTGACGCCCGAGTCCTTCACCTTCATCGAGTCGGCGACCATTCTCGCCATCGTCGTGCTGGGTGGCCTGGGTTCCCAGTTGGGTGTGATCCTCGCGGCCGTCGTGATGATCCTGTTGCCCGAACTCATGCGTGAGTTCAGCGAGTACCGGATGCTGATGTTCGGCGCCCTGATGGTGCTGATGATGATCTGGCGTCCGCAAGGTCTGCTGCCGATGCAACGTCCCCACCTGGAGCTTAAACAATGAGCCGCGCGATTCTCGAAGTAAGCGGTCTCACCATGCGCTTCGGCGGCCTCCTGGCCGTCAACGGGGTGGGTCTGACCGTTCAGGAAAAACAAGTCGTCTCCATGATCGGCCCGAACGGCGCCGGCAAGACCACCGTGTTCAACTGCCTGACCGGCTTCTACCAGCCGACCTCCGGCAGCATCCGCCTGGATGGCGAGCAGATCGAAGCCCTGCCGGGCCACAAGATCGCTCGCAAGGGCGTGGTGCGGACCTTCCAGAACGTCCGCCTGTTCAAGGAAATGACTGCGGTGGAGAACTTGCTGGTCGCCCAGCATCGCCACCTCAACACCAACTTCCTCGCCGGCCTCTTGAAGACTCCGGGCTTCCGCAAGAGCGAACGCGAGGCCATGGATTACGCCGCCCACTGGCTGGAAAAGGTCAACCTGACCGAAGTCGCCAACCGTCCGGCCGGCACCCTGGCCTACGGTCAGCAACGCCGCCTGGAAATCGCCCGCTGCATGATGACCCGTCCGCGCATCCTGATGCTCGACGAGCCGGCCGCCGGCCTCAACCCGCGTGAGACCGACGACCTCAAGGCGCTGATCGCCATGCTGCGTAACGAGCACAACGTGACCGTGCTGCTGATCGAGCACGACATGAAGCTGGTGATGAGCATTTCCGACCACATCTATGTGATCAACCAGGGCACCCCCCTGGCCGACGGCACGCCGGAGCAGATCCGCAACAACCCCGACGTGATCAAAGCCTATCTGGGGGAGGCCTGAGCCATGCTTACTTTCGACAAGGTTTCCACCTTCTACGGCAAGATCCAGGCGCTGCACGGCGTCAGCATGGATGTGAAGAAAGGCGAGATCGTCACCCTGATCGGCGCCAACGGCGCCGGTAAGTCGACCCTGCTGATGACCCTGTGCGGCTCGCCGCGCGCGGCCAGCGGCAGCATTCGCTATGAAGGCGAAGAGCTGGTGGGCCAGGAGTCCTACGACATCATGCGCAAGAGCATCGCCGTCGTGCCGGAAGGCCGCCGCGTGTTCGCCCGCCTGACCGTCGAAGAGAACCTGGCCATGGGCGGCTTCTTCACCGAAAAGGGCGACTACCAGGAGCAAATGGACAAGGTGCTGCACCTGTTCCCGCGCCTGAAGGAGCGTTTCGAGCAGCGCGCCGGCACCATGTCCGGCGGTGAACAGCAGATGCTCGCCATCGGCCGCGCGCTGATGAGCAAGCCCAAGCTGCTGCTGCTCGACGAGCCGTCGCTGGGTCTCGCGCCCATCATCATCCAGCAGATCTTCGACATCATCGAACAGCTGCGTAAGGACGGCGTGACCGTCTTCCTGGTGGAGCAGAACGCCAACCAGGCGCTCAAGCTGGCCGACCGTGGTTATGTGCTGGAGAACGGACGCATCGTCATGCAGGGCAGCGGCGACGACCTGCTCAACGACCCCAAGGTCCGCGACGCCTACCTCGGCGGCTAACGACCTCGCTACACAAGAAACGGCCCCTCGCGGGCCGTTTTCTTTTTCCGCGTTCGGGCGCTTTCTTAGGGTGGACCACGCTTTTCCGGTCCACCAGTGGCGCCTGGTTCGCCTACCCATTGGCGGTAAAAACAACACAAACCATTGATACAAAAGGATTTAGCCAACCATCAACGGCGTTGATGGTCTCTATCGGGCGTGATCACTTTTTAATCATCCCGCCATCCGTAAGATGGGCTCCGTACCCAGTTTCCAGCCCCCTGAGGAGCCCAGATCATGAAAACTCAAGCCATCGCCGCACTGTTCATCGCCACCCTGAGCAGCTCTGTTTTCGCTCTGCCGTCCTCCTCCCAGACCATCGAGCCGGTTGTCGCTGAAGGCTACATGGTGCTGGATCGCGTTGCCGAAGGCGGTTCCGACCGTACCGGCGCCAACCGTATCGCCGAAGGGGGTTCCGACCGCACTGGTGCCAACCGCATCGCCGAAGGGGGTTCGGACCGCACCGGCGCCAACCGTATCGCTGAAGGTGGCTCCGACCGCACCGGCGCTAACCGCATCGCCGAAAGCGGCTCCGATCGCACCGGCGCTAACCGCATCGCCGAAAGCGGCTCCGATCGCACCAATGCCTTCCGCGTTGCTGAAGGGGGTTCCGACCGCCTGCCGCAAGCCCAACGCGTAAGCTGATCAACACTCGCTACAAAACCTCGAAGCCCGGCAAATGCCGGGCTTTTTTTGTTTAAGGGAACAAGTTTATTCACGACTGCAAACCGTAGGTTGGTCCGAGCGCAGCGAGGCCCAACGATGCGTAGTCCAGCCTTGCCGTGTTGGGCTTCGTTCCTCAGACCAACCTACAGGAAGCGCCCTGGAATCCCGATCTTGAGCCCCGGCAAGGCAATTCCCGCGCATTCGCACTACGCTGTGCCGGTACCTGCAAACAAGGAGTCCGCATGAGCCTTTCGCTGCTGAGCCGTTACGCCTTCTTCGCCTTCTGCGTGCTGTTCACCCTCTTCAGCCTGCCCTTCACCGACCACGACTGGGTCTGGCCGTTCACGTTGCTGGGTCTCGCGCTCAGCGTGCTGGGGGTGTTCGACCTGATGCAGTCGCGCCATGCGGTGCGACGCAACTACCCCATCCTCGGCAACATCCGCTACCTGGTCGAAGGCATCCGCCCGGAAATCCGCCAGTACCTGCTGGAAGCCGATGACGACCGCCTGCCCTTCTCCCGCGCCCAGCGCTCGCTGGTCTATGCACGGGCCAAGAATGAAGGAGGCGACAAACCCTTCGGCACCCTGATCGACGTCTACAAATCCGGCTACGAATTCATCGGCCATTCCATGCGCCCGGCGCCGCTCAGCGACCCGAACGCCTTCCGCGTGGTCGTGGGCGGGCCGCAGTGCACCCAACCCTACTCAGCCTCGGTCTTCAACATCTCGGCCATGAGCTTCGGCTCCCTCAGCGCCAACGCCATCCGCGCGCTGAACCGTGGCGCCAAGCTTGGCAACTTCTATCACGACACCGGCGAGGGCAGCATCAGCCCCTACCACCGCGAGAACGGTGGCGACTTGGTCTGGGAACTGGGAAGCGGCTACTTCGGCTGCCGCACCAGCGACGGCCAGTTCGACCCGGAGCGCTTCGCTACCCAGGCGCGCAGCCCCCAGGTGCGGATGATCGAAATCAAGCTGAGCCAGGGCGCCAAGCCCGGCCACGGTGGCATCCTGCCCAAGCACAAGGTCACTGAGGAAATCTCCCTCACCCGAGGCGTGCCCATGGGCGAGGACTGCATCTCGCCCTCCCGCCACAGCGCCTTCTCCACCCCCATCGAGATGATGCAGTTCATCGCGAAGCTGCGAGAGCTGTCAGGAGGCAAGCCGGTGGGCTTCAAGTTCTGCCTCGGCCACCCGTGGGAATTCATGGGCATCGCCAAGGCCATGCTGGAAACCGGCATCCTCCCCGACTTCATCGTGATCGACGGCAAGGAAGGCGGTACCGGCGCAGCCCCGCTGGAATTCACCGACCACATCGGCGTGCCGCTGCGCGAGGGGCTGCTGTTCGTGCACAACACCCTGGTGGGGCTGAACCTGCGGGACAAGATCAAGCTGGGCGCCAGCGGCAAGATCATCAGCGCCTTCGACATCGCCAGCGTACTGGCCATCGGCGCCGACTGGGCCAACTCGGCGCGGGGCTTCATGTTCGCCATCGGCTGCATCCAGTCGCAGAGCTGCCACACGAACAAATGCCCCACTGGCGTCGCCACCCAGGACAAGCTGCGCCAGCGCGCCCTGGTAGTGCCGGACAAGGCCCAGCGGGTGCAGATGTTCCACCGCAATACGCTGAAAGCCCTGGCCGAAATGCTCGCCGCCGCGGGACTGGAACACCCCAACCAGCTCGAACCCCGCCACCTGGTGCGGCGCGTTTCGGACAAGGAGATTCGCCTGTTCTCGCAGATCCACGTTTTCCTCAAACCGGGCGACCTGCTCAAGGACAAGATCGAGGCGGACTTCTACGAACGCATGTGGGCAATGGCGCGGGCCGATAGCTTCGAGCCGTCTTGTGCGTGGTGAATGAGTGGGGCCGCGTCGCGGCCCATCGCGATTGAAATCGCCCCCACAGGAACGCTCTTGTGGGGGCGAATTCATTCGCCAAGCAGGCCGACGGCCTGCCCCATCAACCCTTCAGAACGCCACCATCCACCGGAATCAGCGCCCCGGTGACATAGCTGGCAAGTGGGCTGGCCAGGAAAGCCGCCACCGCGCCGAACTCCTCGGTCGCGCCATAGCGCCCCACCGGAATCGCCGCCTGCTCCTTGGCCATCAGGCTCGCCACCGGCGTGCCGCTGCGTTCGGCGGCGCGCAACGTCAGGGATTCGGTGCGCTCGGTCCAGAAGGAGCCGGGCATCAGCGTATTCACCGTCACACCATCGGCAGCCACTTCGGCCGAAAGCGTCTTGGCCCAGTTGGCCAGAGCTGCGCGTAGCGCGCTGGATAGCACCAGTCCGGGAATGGGCTCCACCACGCTGGTGGACGAAATCATCAGGATTCGGCCAAAGCGCCGTTGACGCATGCTCGGCAGGAAGGCATTCACCAGGGCCATGGAGCTCAGCAGCATGGCGTCCAGCTGGCGGTGCCAGAGTTGCGGGTCGAAATCCACGGCATTGATGGGCGGCGGCCCGCCGTTGTTGGCCACGAGGATGTCCGGCGCACCGATGGCCGCCACAACCTGCTCGATGGCCATATCCACAGCCCCCAGATCGTTCAGGTCCACCGCGACTGCCTGGGCCTCACCGCCCTCCTTGCGGATGCGTTCCACCGCCAGCTCCAGCTTCGACAGATTGCGCGCCAGCAGGCAGACACGGACGCCCTCCCTGGCCAGGGCCTCGGCTACGCCGAAACCCAACCCGGAGCTGCCGCCGCACACCAGGGCACTGCGGTTTTGTAGTTGAAGATCCATGATCAGCACTCCATTTCCAGGTTCACCCGCCAGTGTGCGCCAGACGCTGATCCAGGCCAATGGCCAAACAACACGTCATGACTCATGCCGAGAGCACCCGGCAGGCATGCTCCGGAATGGTCACCACCACCGGATTGCCGATGGCCAGGCCAATGTCCTGGCAAGGCGTGGTCAGTGCGGTGAGAGAAACACCGGAGCACTCCACCGTGGTCTCGATGGTGGCGCCGATATCCCGCACGAAGGTCACCGTACCCGGCACGCTGTTGGCCCCGCCGGCGTGAGGTGCGGACAGCTGCAGGTCTTCCGGGCGCACCAGCAGCTTGATCGGCGCGCCGGCCTGGATGCTGCTGCAGATTGGCGCCTGGATCGCCGCGCCGCCGGGCAGGCCCACGCGCCCGCTGCCCAGAGCTGTGGCCGGGAAGATGTTGCCGGTGCCGATGAAGTCGGCGACGAACTCGTTGGCCGGATTGCGGTAGATCTCGATCGGCGTGCCCACCTGCTGCACCCGGTGCTCGCCGAGCACGACCACGATGTCGGCCATGGTCATGGCTTCACGCTGGTCGTGGGTAACCATGATGGTGGTGATGTTCAGGCGCTGCTGTAGCTGGCGGATCTCGATCTGCATCGACTCGCGCAACTTGGCGTCCAGCGCCGACAGGGGTTCATCCAGCAGCAGCAGCTTGGGGTGCGAGGCGATGGCACGGGCAATGGCCACGCGCTGCCGCTGCCCGCCGGAAAGCCGCGACACCGGGCGGTCCACCATTTCCTGCAGCTGAATCATCTGCAGCAGCTCGGCCACCCTCGCCTGCTGCTCGGCCTTGGGCACATTGCGCAGGCGCAACGGGTAGGCAATGTTCTCGCCCACCGTCATGTGCGGGAACAGCGCCAGGGACTGGAACACCATGCCGAAGTTGCGCTGGTGCGCCGGCGTGTAGCCGATGTTCTTGCCATCCAGGAGGATCTGCCCGGAGCTCAGGCTTTCGAGGCCGGCGATCATCCGCAGCAGCGTGGTCTTGCCACAACCCGATGGGCCGAGGAAACACACCAGCTTGCCTTCCGGCAGGTGCAGGTTTACGTCCGTCACGGCACAGATGGAGCCGTAGCGCTTTTCGACTTTTTGCAGAATCAGTCCAGACATGCTTCACCTCGATTCAGAAAGACACGCCGCCATCGCCAACCAGCTTCTCCAGCGCCCAGATCAGGACGAAGTCGATCAGCACGATCAGCACGGCAAAGGAAAATACGGTGGGATCGAGGGAGGACACGGTGCGGCTGTACATCCAGATCGGCACGGTCATCACATCGATGTTGTAGAGGAAGTAGGTAACGGTGAACTCGTTGAACGACACGATGAAGGCCAGCAGCATCCCGGCCAGGATGCCCGAGCGCATCAGCGGCACGACAACGTCGCGGATCGCACGTAATGGCGAGGCGCCGAGCATCTGCGCGGCCTCCTCCACCTCGGTGCCGATGGAAACCATCGCCGCCGTGCAGTTCTTCACCACGAAGGGCAGCGCGAGGATCACGTGGGCGATCACCAGCCGCGAGGTATCCATGTGGAACGGCAGGCTGTCGAAGACCAGCAAAAGCGCCAGGCCCAGTACCACCATGGGGAACACCAAGGGCAGCGACATCAGTTGCAGCGCCACACCCTTGCCACGGAACTCGCAGCGGGTCAGCGCGTAGGACGCCGGCACCGCCACCAACGTCGCCAGTACCATCGTCAGGCAGGACACCAGCAGGCTGGTGGTCAGCGCCTGCCCAAGACTCAGTACGTCGCTGGCATCAGGCGAGACGAACGTGCGCCAAGCCGCCTCGTACCATTGCAAGCTGTAGCTCGACGGCGGGAAATCGAGGTTCGACGCGCCGCTGAAGGACATCACGATCATCGTCAGGATCGGCAACACCGCCAGAAACAGGATCACGCCGGAAAGGATCATCGCGAAGCGGCCGGTTTCCCCCGGTAGCGCCGCGTGGGAACGGAAAGGGTTGCTCATTGCGAAGCCTCCAGCATGCGGCGGCGACGGCCAGTGACGTATTCGGAGAAGGTCATGATCGCCAGGGTGGTAACGATCAGCACCACGCCGGCGGCGGAGGCGGCGGGCCAGTTCATCAGCGGCGCGATCTGGTCATGCACCATCACTGCCAGCATCGGCACGCGCCGCCCACCGAGCAGCAGCGGCACCACGAAGCTGCTGGCGTTGTAGGCGAACACCAGGGTGGCGCCGGTGAAGATGCCCGGCAGGCTCATCGGCAGTACCACCTGACAGAACACCCGCACGCGGCTGGCGCCCAGGGTCGCGGCGGCCTCTTCGTAGGTGCGCGACACGCCGCGCATGGCGCTGGCGATCGGCAGAACCGCCAGGGGGAAGGCCGTCTGCACCAGGCCCATCAACACGCCGGTCTGGTTGTAGAGCAGCATCATCGGGCGGTCGATCAACCCCAGTCCCATCAGGGCCTGGTTGAGCATGCCCGCGGGACCGAGGATCACCAGCCAGCCGTAGCTTTGCAGCAGCAGGTTCACCAGCAACGGCAGGAGCACCGCGGCCAGGAACACCCGACGCAGGAAAGGCGACTGCAGACGCGACATGCAGTAGCCCACCGGAATCGCCAGGGCCACCGCGATCAGCGCGCTGAAGAGCGCCAGGCGCAGGGTCAGCAACAGGGACTTCAGGTAGTAGGGCTCGGCCAGTTGGGCATAGCTGGCCAGACTGAATCCGCTCCACTCCGCCCCCTTCTCGCCGATGCTCATGCGCAGCACCAGCAGGCTGGCGGCCACCAGCACGGCCAGGAAAAGCATCGAAGGGGTAAGGAAGAGCCAGGCCCGCACGCTCGGGGAAACCGCCTTCGCCGGGCGCAACGGCGCCGCGCCGACCGGTTCGGTCAGATCAATGTGTTCCATATCGCTCGTCTCGTCAGAACAGGGAAACCACGCGCCCGAGCGGACGGCCGAAGGCCAGCCGCCCGGCACGATTCACGGCAGGTGCCGTGGCTGCATCAGGAAGAGAAGATTTCCGTGTAGCGGCGAATCCACTGGTCATGGACCGTAGCGAGGAAGGCGTTGTCGTGCATGATCGCCTTCTCTGCGATCTGCTCCGGCGTGAGGATGAAGGGGCTCTTGCGCGCCTCGGCGGAGATGATCGCCTTGGCGTTGACCGGACCGTTGAAGATGTCTTCGGCCATCTTGCCCTGCACCAGCGGGTCCAGCGAATGGTCAAGGAAGGCATACGCCAGGTCGGTATCGCCCGGACGATGCTTGGGCATTACCGAGAGCATCAGGTCGGTGTAAAAGCCTTCCTTCATGCCGAAGGTGGCGCCCAGGCTGTAGGCGGGGTCGCGGATCTGCTTGGGGAAGAACGCCGGAGCGTAGAGACCGCCCATGTCCAGGGAGTTGGTGCGGAACAGCTCGGCGATCTGGTTGGGGTTTTCCCCCAGGGTCATCACGCGGTCCTTCAGTTCCTCCAACTTCTTGAAGCCCGGCTCGATGTTATGGATATCACCGCCGGCCAGCTTGGCCGCGATGATGATCAGGTCCATGGCCTCGGTCCAGTTCGGCGGCGGCAGGAACAGGCGGCCTTCGTAGGCCGGGTCCCAGAGCGCGGCGTAGCTGTCCGGCACGTCCTTCACGGTGCGAGTGTTGTAGACCAGGCTGTTGCACCACAGCAGGTAGCCGATGCCATGGCCGTTGGCGCCAGTCTGGTACTGGGCGGGCACGTCCTTGAGGTTGGGAATGCGGTTGAGGTCGGGCTTCTCCAGCAGCCCGGCACTGGCCAGGCCTTCGGCACCCACCCCGGCGAGGGTGATGATGTCGTACTGCGGGCGATCACCACCGGCCTTCAGCTTGGCGACCATTTCCGAGGTGCTGCCGGTGCGGTCGGCAATCACCTTGGCGCCTGTCTTGGCCTCGAAGGTGGCCGCGATATTGCGCAGCGCTGCCAGACCGGTGTCGTCCGACCAGGTCAGCAGACGCAAGGTCTTGCCTTGGAATCGGGTGTCACTGGCGCTGGCCCGGATGAAGGGCATCGACAGGGTGGCAGCGGCCACCGAAGCGACACCTACCGTCTTGATGAAATTTCTTCTGCTCAGATCATGCTCGCCCATTGAGGACTCCTCTTGTTCTTGTATGGAGCTGCGGCAGCGAAGTGGCCGGCGCGGTCATCCTGCGGCGAGCCAGAGGACGCAACAATCGAAAATTCGTCATCGAAGCCATGTCCTGAATGCATGGCTGGGGCCCAGACATGACAAAGCCGCCAGAAGGCGGCTTTGTCGGGATTCATGGCTCTACTTGTAGGGGCGAATTCATTCGCCCCTACAAGGAAATCGCGCCTACGAGATCGCCCCCCGCAAGGAGGGCGGCGTCAGACCGCCCTTACCACGTGCTTGATTTCCTGGAAGGAGGAGAGGCCCCACGGACCGAGTTCGCGACCGATGCTGCTCTGCTTGTAACCACCCCAGGCGGTCTGCGGGAAGATCACCTGCGGCGAGTTGATCCACACCATGCCAGCCTGCAGAGCATTGGCCACGCGCTCGGCAGCATCAAGGTTGCGGCTCACCACGCTGGCCACCAGGCCGAACTGGGTGTCGTTGGCCAGGGCGATAGCCTCTTCCTCAGTGGAGAAGCTGCGCACGCAGAGCACCGGTCCGAAGATTTCCTCGTTCCACAAGGCGCTGTCCTTGGGTACATCGGCGAACACGGTGGGTTTGAGGAAGAAACCGCGTTCCAGCTCAGCCGGACGCCCACCGCCACACACCAGGCGCGCGCCGGAAGCGATGCCACGCTCGATATGGCCGCGCACACGCTGGTACTGCGCCTGATTCACCAGGGCGCCCATCTCCACCCCCGCGCTGAAGGGCTCACCCACCTGGATCGATTCAGCGCGAGCCTGCACGAGGGCGAGGAAGTCGGCCGCCAGGGGTTCTGCCACCAGCACGCGGCTAGTGGCCGAGCACATCTGCCCGGCGTTGAAGAATGCACCACCGCAGGCCAGCTCGACGGCCAACTCCAGGTCGGCCTCCTCCAGCACCAGCAGCGACGACTTACCACCCAGCTCCAGGCTGATGCCCTTCACGGTCTCGGCTGCGCGCTGCATCACCTGCACACCCACGGCATTGCTACCGGTAAAGGAAACCTTGGCCACCTTCGGGTGAGACGACAGCGGTGCGCCCACCGCCAGGCCGGTGCCACACACGATGTTGAGCACACCTGCCGGCAAGCCGGCCTCAGCGATGATGCGCGCCAGTTCCAGCTCCGGCAGCGGCGTCACTTCGGAGGGTTTCAGCACCACCGCGCAACCAGCTGCCAATGCCGGGGCGAGTTTCCAGGCGGTGGTCACCATGGGGAAGTTCCACGGCACGATCAGGCCCACCACACCAACGGGTTCTCGGCGCAGGCGAGCGGCGAAGTCTTCGGTCGGCAATTCCACCGGACCGTCCTGCTGGGCGTCCAGGCCTTCGGCGAGGCCGGCGTAGTACTCGAAGGTGCCGATCACGTCATCGACGTCGATGGCCGCTTCGAACAGCGGTTTGCCGTTGTTCAGCGACTGCAGCTGGACCAGGGTTTCACGACGCTGGCGTACGCCTTCGGCGATGCGGCGCAGCACCGCGCCACGCTCGGCACCGCTGCTACGTGCCCAGGCCGGGAACGCCTGGCTGGCAGCCTGCACGGCCTGGTCGACGTCATTGGCATCACCGGTGCCGATGCTCGCCAGGTGCTCCTCGGTAGACGGGTTCACCACATCGAGCACGGTGCCGCCGGGAAGCCATTGGCCGTTGATATAAACGCCGGCCAGGGTCTCGGGGAAGGTCGGGAGGGTATTCGACATTGTATGGGCTCCATGAGAGAGACTGATGGCGGCCACTCCCTGCGCAAGGAACAAAAAACGGCTGGAGGACCAAAACTAGCGCCTATTGAGCCGTCGAGCGGTATGCCTGACAAGGCAAAAATCGTCATACTAGCCATGCCCTAAAGTCATGGCTCATGCAATGAAGCGCCTGCCTCCCCTGCCCGCCCTGCATACCTTCCTGATCACCGCCCAGTGCTGCAATTTCACCCGCGCCGCCGAGCTGTTGCACCTCACGCAGGGTGCTGTAAGCCGGCAGATTTCAGGGCTCGAAAGCCACCTGGGCTACGCACTGTTCCAGCGCCAGGCACGGGGGCTCAGCCTCACCCCCCAGGGACGTGAACTGCTGCCGCGCATCCAGCAGGTCTTCAACCTGATCGATGAGGCCGTCGAACAGGTCGGTGCGAAGCAGCGCGAAGCGCTGCAACTCAAGGCCCCCACCTGCGTGATGCGCTGGCTCCTGCCACGCCTGATGCAATGGCAGGCTGAACGCCCGGATGTGCCGGTGGAGTTGACCACTACTGTGCAATACGGCGTGGATTTTCGCCGTGAAGAGTTCGACGCCGCAGTGATCTACGGCACCCAGCCCGGCACCGCCCAGGTCGCCCACCACCTGTTCGATGAACAGCTCACTCCCGTGTGCTCCCAGCAACTGATGGATGGTCCGGTGCCACTGACCAGCACTGCCGACCTGGCCCGGCACACCCTGCTTCACCCGACCCGCGATGACGAAGACTGGAAAACCTGGCTCCGGGCCGCCGGAGTCACCCTCGACAAGCTTGGCAGCGGGCATCACTTCGACACCCTCGATCTGGCCCTCTCCGTCGCCGCCCAAGGCAATGGCGTAGCCCTGGGCGACTGGGCGCTGATCGGCGAAGACCTCGCGACCGGCCGCCTGGTGGCACCCTTCGACCTCAAAGTTCCCACCGGCGGCGCCTACTTCCTGGTCTACCCCGAACGCCCTGCCCCAAGTCCGCAACTGCGCGAACTCAGCGACTGGCTCATTGCCGAGGCACATTCCAAGACGGCGCGGGCATAACTCCATGCGCCATGACCCACTGCCAGCTCTGCCCAAGTGGTCAACGATTTCCACCGCCATCCTCTGCCGGCTGGTGGTGCTGCTCATCAATAACCAGCGAAGCCTTGGCGAAGCCTTGGCGAACGCCAGGAGAACCGTTACCAGTCCTACCTGCTGGCCGGTGGACTGCGATAAAGCTCCAACGATCTCACCCACCTGGCCCGCACCTGCGCGGACACCGGCGACGAGCGCTACACGCGCCTTTACGAGCAGGTGTTCACGATCCGCAACGGCCAGCAACCCAGGCCTGCGGAATATCAGCGCCCGTACCTCGATGTCCTCGCCGCCCGCCAGCCGCTGGAAAGCATCAACCACGCTAATCGGGTGAACAGCGACATGGCCGCGCTTTCCTGCGTGAGCGAATTCAATTGAACCCGGGAAACTACGTCCTGAGTCACCGGGTTTACCTGTGAACTCTGCAAGCCTGGATGCGTTACCTATGTCTCCCGACACCTGTTACCTATATCCCGCGGCTGAGCAAACAGCGCACCCTACGCCCTTTGGGGGCGAATTCATTCGCTGACCGATCCGCGAACGCGCGCCGACCAAGCACCTTGATTCACCCGTCAATTCCGCTAGTCTCTGGCGCCTCAACGAAAGAGGAGTACCCCACCATGGCACGCGCTACCGCCCGCCACATCCTGGTTTCCAGCGAAGCCAAGTGCAACGAACTGAAGGCCGCCATCGAAGCCGGCGCCGACTTCGCCGAAATCGCCAAGCAGCATTCCACCTGCCCCTCCAGCCGCGACGGCGGCAACCTCGGCTCCTTCGGCCGCGGCCAGATGGTCAAGGAATTCGACACCGTCGTCTTCAGCGCCCCGCTGAACGTGGTGCAAGGCCCGGTGAAAACCCAGTTCGGTTATCACCTGCTGGAAGTCACCAGCCGTCAGGACTGATGCCTCCCCAAGGCGCCGTCGCCCGGCGGCGCCTGCTTTTCCCCTCTATACCCCCCCCGTTGAACACCGAAAGTCCCTCCTGCCAATTGCCAGCGCCAGGCTCCAACCTGAGCTAACGTAATGGCGGCTTATACCCCCCAAAGGAGCTTCACCATGCCCGAAGATGGCCAGGTAAAGGGACCCGCCTCGTACTTCCCCTCCATCGAGAAAAAATACGGACAACCCATCACCCACTGGCTGAATCTGCTAGGAACCCTAAGCGGCAAGAAGCACATGGAGATGGTGGCCTGGCTCAAGACCGAGCACGGCATGGGTCATGGTCATGCCAATGCGCTGGTGGCGCACTATCTGGCGTCTGCAAAGTAGGCTCGGAAACGGCGCCGGCTAATCCCTTCTGTTACGCCCCTGCTGGCCAGCACGCGCCGGCCAGCAGTTCGGATTCCTGATCAGTAACCGCCAAAGTCAGATCCCACGAATATCCCACGCCTCGGGTCGTAGTACTGGATGACGATCCGCGGGCTGCCGTACCGCTGGTAGTAGTACGGCCGGTAGCCCATGTAGTAGCTGTCGTAGTAACGCGGGACGTAGATGACGCGCGGATCGTGGCGGTAGTAACCACGATGGCCGTAGAAGTGCCGATGCCCGTAGCTGTGGCGATGCCCGTTGAAGTGTCTCCCGCCGCCATGGCCGCCGCCGTTCCAGGCGAGCAGGGTTTCGCCGGAGCTGCTGGTGGAAGTCCAGGGTTGTTGGGCGAGGAGCTGGCCGCTGGTGGCGCACGCCAGCAAGAGGATGAGGAGCTTGAGGATACGCATGGCGAGCCCTCCTGAATGGTCCCCCCAGTTTCACCCCCGCACTCTCAGTATAGTTTTTGACCAATTCCGCCCCGATTCTGTAGCCGCCTTACGTCGGCGGTAGGGGCCTGGGCGACGTACGGTGAAGGCCCTTTCCTACAGCCCTTTCTGTACTCCAAACCCGCATTCCTACAGAGAAAATTCCTACGAGCCTTTAGCCTTGAGCGCCTACAAGCGCGCTGGCTAGAGTCCGGCCCGTCACGGTCAATCCCGTGACCTGGGCGTAGCAACCCGGATTCACACGAGCGCGGTAGCGCCACGGCCTCAAGTACGGGCGCTTTTTTCTGCCTGCTGCTTTCTGGCTTCTATGGCGGACCGTGCGGGGAAGGCCCTGTGCCTTGCCGGGTGGGGATTCCCTCGTGTGACCGGTTTGCTACCCCCGCATGGCTCCGCCACCCCTTTCGCGTAGCAACGAACTGGTGGCGGTATCCCTGATCACACGAGGGAGCAACGGAAATGCACTACCCACCTTTTATCCTCGCGCACCGCCACTCAACATTCGGCCTTTCCACCACCTCCGCCCTGGAGGTGCGCCATGCCTGACTTCAAGGCTTTTACTTCGCCCTCCCAACCTTATCCCGATGTACTGTTCTTCAACGTCGCGGCAAGCCCTGCCCACCTGTTCGAAACCGCCCACCAGCGCATGTCCGCCGTGCTGGACCTGTTGCAACTGGTGGAACAAGCGGAGAACGGGGATTTCGTCCAGCGCGAAGCGGCGCGGCTGTCCTTTGCGGTGGGTCTGCTGCTGGGGGATGCGCGGTCGCTCTACGAGGCAGCGCATGAGCGGGCGATGAATCTGTGCGACAGGGAGGCGGTGACGTGAGCCGTCCCCCGACTTTCCGCCTCACATCCGACGTCAGCGAACAGGTCCGGGAGGTCGCGGAGTATCGACGGGCTATGGCGACTGCGAATTGATGGGTATCGCTTCGCTCAACCACACCCAGCAAATGCGACTGACCACAACGACACTTAAGCCATCAGATGACTGATTTACCACCTACCGATCATCAAGAATCCGAATTGTCCACAAGGACTGCATGGCTATCGGAAACCACCGGTTTAGAGGCGATTCATCGCTTTTGTGGGGCCGTTATAACCGTCACTGAAGCTGCCGCCGGTCGGCATTTTGATCACTTTTTGAGCAAAAACCAGATCTTGCGATTATCATGCCCCGGCGATCAGGACGCGACCTGCTATCAACACCACTGATAGCGCGACTGAGTTTTCCAACTAAATCCGGAACGACTCCACAGTGCATGAGTTCATGTGCAGGGGATTTTTCGTCCCGAAAAAAGGCCAAGGGTGGATGTATGTCTGGGCTGGATGTCGCATCTCCCGAACAGGGCCATGGTTCGCACTAAACGGCGAACACTCAAATCCATAATTCCAATGCTGCTGTTGCATCAGTACAGCGCCTTAATTGTTAGAAAGAGGTAAACCATGGAGCTTTTTCATCTTGTTGCTTCCGCGCTTCAGCAACCGGTAACCATGGAGTTGACCCGGATGGGTGTCGTATACGCCCACCTCATCGCTTGCTGTGTGGCCATCGGCCTGGTGCTGACCAGTGATGTCGCCATGATCAAGCAGCTGTTCCAGGGCCGCGATTCGACCGAGGCCGACAAGGAACACCTGCATATGCTGAAGCAGACCGTGCTGATTGCACTGGCGGCACTCTGGGTGACCGGTATCGGCATCCTCGCGCTGGATTACTCGCAGAAGGGTGCGATGTACTTCCTCAACCCGAAACTGCAGGCCAAGATCCTGGTCGTCGCGCTGCTGACCCTCAATGGCTGGGTACTGCACAGCGTGGTGATGCCTGCGATGGACAAGGCCGGCAGCCTGCTGAAGCTCGACCTCAATGCCCGTAGCCTCGCGCTGTTCTCGGGTGTCGTTTCCGGGGTGTCCTGGTTCTATGGCGCGATGCTGGGTATCGCCCGTCCGCTGAGCTGGAAGTACTCCCTGACTGAAATCATGGTTGCCTACCCGGTACTCATCTGCCTCGGCTTCGTGGCAATGAGCCTGCTGGTGAAGTGGGCCGCCAACCGGGCCGAAGCCAAGGCTTCCACCCGCCTGAATCCTGCGCTCGCGTCTTGCTAAGCGTGGGCGGGCAAGGATGCCCGACCTTATACAAAAGCCGCAGGGTGCCCATGGCACCCTGCGGCTTTTTCGTTTGCGCGATCAAGACCCTGGCGTGGTCTGCATCTGGATCTCATCCCAGCTGCTGTCCGGGTCGAAACGCTTCATGGCCTTGGCGATCTTTTCGCTGTCGGGGCCAAGGTCCTTCTGAAAGATCTGGCCTTCATGGCTGATCATGAAGCTCATCACCCCGCTATCCCCATATTGGGCGGGCCAGGCGACCAGGGCGAAGCCCCGGCTCATGGCCTTGCCCAACATGTAGTCGTAGGTGCCGCCCGGCGCTGAAGGCCCCTGCGCAGAGAGGATGCGGAAGTGGTAGCCGTGCCAGTCATCACCCTTGGTCTGGCCGCCGAACAGCGGGCCGAGGGGGCTTTCCTCGGTGCCGTCCTCATCCGGCCAGTAGAGGCCGTCGTGCTGGCCATCACTGCTGATGAACTTCTGCGCGTACTCGAGTATGCCGTCACCATTGCGGTCGACTTCGGCGTAGTCCATCTGTGCGTCGTGATAGGCCTCGGCGGCCTGGATGGCAAACAGCTCGTTGCGGCCAATGCGGCGCTGGCGAATTTCTTCGCCACCGGCCTTGGCGTCGAAGCTCCAGCCTTCCTTGCCCTGGACGATGGGGATCGGCAGGGTCCAGGGGTCGTTGCCGACGACGATATGGGCGCGGCCCTTGGTGGCGGTCTGGATGACGTGTTTCTCCTTGTAGTAGGCGATGAAGGCGTCCACGTCCTTGCGCTCGATGCCCTTGGTCGGGATGTACTCCTGCCAGTCGGCGCCGAGCAGCGCGGCGAGCTTGTCGGCGTCGGCCTTCTCCGTGCCGAGGGCGGCGACGAAGGCTTCGGCGGCGGCCTCCGGGGTCTTGAAACGCTCGTTGGCGCCGGCGCCAAGGGCAGCGGTTACCAGCACTACCAGGGCGATGATTCGGGATACGACGTTCATGTCCACTCTCCTGTCAGCGCCCGCGAGCGCCACCACGGGCGCCCCCGCGAGACGGCATGTTGGCGGGCCGATGTACCTGCCGTCCGGAAGCCTGGTGCGGACGCAAGAAGGACTGGCGGCTGGCCTCGCCACGGCTCGACGCCAGTCGGCTCTGGTTCGGCTGGCGGGCGCCGTCGAAGGCGTTGTTGCGCGGGCCCTGCTGCCGAGAAGAGGAATATTGCTGCCGGGCCTGCTGGCGCACCTGCTGGTTGTTCTGCGCGCGCGGGCGCTGCTGGCGGTTGGCGTCAGTGCGCTGACGTTGCTGCAGGGTACCTTCGGCTCGCTGGCGCGCCTGCGAGTCGTTGCGCAGATCACGGCTGGCGGTCTGGGCGCGTTCACGGGCTTGCTGATTGGTCCGGGCCGGGGCCTCGATGCCGCGCTGCTGCAGGCTCTGGCGGGCTTGCTGGCGCTGGGCGGTGCGTTGTGCGTCGTAACCACGCAGGGACTCGCGCTGCTCGCCACCGGACAGGCGCAGGCCGTTCTGCTGGCGGTTGATGTTGTCGCGGTAGGGCACGCCCTGGCGGTTGATGGGGTTGTGGACGAACTTGTTCTGGTTACGGTTGATCTGCCGGTTGGTGTTGATGTTGTTGTACTTGTTGACGTCGATGTCGACATCGCCACCGCCCCAGTCGCAGTCGCCCCAGAGTGAGTTGACGATGCCCACGCCCACACCAAAGGCCAGGCCAGCCCCCAGGGCGGTAGCGATGGGGTAGTTGTAGCTGGGCGGCGGCGGGTAGTAGGGCGGCGGGTAGGACGGGTAGGACCAGGTGCCATAGACCACCGTGGGGTTATAGGTGGGCACGTAGACCACCTGTGGGTTGGTGGGCTCGATGACGATGGTCTGGGTCGGGGCCGGCTGCACCACGGTGGTGGTACTGGGCGCGACGGGCGGGGCGTCCTGGACGGTAACCGTCTGCTGCTCGGTGGTCTTGAGGTTGCCGGCTTCCTGGGCCTTGCGCCGCAGCCGCTGGACCGAATCCATCACGTCATTGGGCTGGGCGAGGAAGGCATCCCCCACGCGCTGCACCCAGGCCGGGTCCTGGCCGAGGGTGGCGAGCACCTGCGGAAAGGCCACCAGGGATTGCACGCTGGGGTCCCAAGGCTGGTCGGCCACCTGCTTCACGGCATCATCGCCCTTGGCATCCGGGTGGGCCTTGGACCAGGCGACCGCATCAGCCACGTTGCCCGGATAGGTCGCGGCCATCAGCACCTGGGCCAGCAGGGAGTCCGGGTAGAGGGCAATGGGCGCCATCATCTGATCGAGTTCTTCGACACTGAACACCGCCTGGGTGGCGGCAGGCTGGGCGGCCGGCGCCGCAGCCTGGGGAGAGGGCGCGGGGGCCTCCACCGGAACGGCAGAAACACCGGCGGCGGGCGTGTCGTCTTCGGCCGCCGAGATGCCAGCGTCCGTGGCGGCAAAAAGATGACTACTGGCTAGCAGGGTAAGCAACACAACACTGAATCGGTTGCGGATGGGCATGGTGCGACTCCCGCAATAGGGGTGGTTGTCCTTGAACCAGGCAAGGGCTAGCGCCCTACCACTGCCGTTGGGAAACGATAGCCCAGAGGTCGCCACCGAGCCCTGCCAAGCTGACAGAAATGTAATCACCTCACCATTTCCGATGTGGCAGTTTTGCACTCGAACCGCGCGGCAACAGATGGCGCGGTGCCTCTTTCGACTGACTGGATTGAAACGGCATGCAGTGCAAATCCTCGCGGCGGACCTTCGTCAAAGGCTTGGCCGCTGGCGGCATACTCGGTGGCCTCGGGCTGTGGAAACCCCCTGTCTGGGCGGTGACCAGCCCCGGCCAGCCCGCGGTGCTCAGCGGCACCGAGTTCGACCTGTTCATCGGCAAGACGCCGGTGAACTTCACCGGCAATGCGCGAATCGCCAAGACCATCAACGGCACCCTCCCCGGCCCCATCTTGCGCTGGCGTGAGGGCGACACCGTGACCCTGCGGGTGCGCAACCGCCTGGACGAAGACACCTCCATCCACTGGCACGGCATGATCCTACCGGCCAACATGGACGGCGTGCCGGGCTTCAGCTTCGCCGGCATCGCGCCGGACGGCATGTACGAGTACCGCTTCCAGGTGAAGCAGCACGGCACCTACTGGTACCACAGCCATTCCGGCCTGCAGGAACAGGAGGGCGTGTACGGCCCCATCGTGATCGACCCGAAGGAGCCGGAGCCTTACCAGTACCAGCGCGATTACGTGGTGATGCTGAGCGACTGGACCGACGAGAACCCGGCCCGCGTGATAGCCAAGCTGAAGAAGCAGTCGGACTACTACAACCAGCACAAGCGTACCGTCGGCGACTTCATCGATGACGTCAGCAAGGACGGCTGGGCCGCCGCAGTGGCCGACCGCAAGATGTGGGCGGAAATGAAGATGAGCCCCACCGACCTCGCGGACGTAAGCGGCGCCACCTACACCTACCTGCTCAACGGCCAGGCGCCGGACGGCAACTGGACCGGGTTATTCCAGCCAGGCGAGAAGATCCGCCTGCGCTTCATCAACGGCTCGGCCATGACCTACTTCGACGTGCGCATCCCCGGCCTGAAGATGACGGTGATCGCCGCCGACGGCCAGCCGGTGGAGCCGGTGAGCGTCGATGAATTCCGCATCGCCGTGGCCGAGACCTACGACGTGCTGGTGGAGCCCGCGGGCGACGAGGCGTACACCGTCTTCGCCCAGTCCATGGACCGCTCCGGCTACGCCCGCGGCACCCTGGCCGTGCGCGATGGCCTGAGCGCCCCAGTACCGCAGCCGGACCCACGCCCGCTGATCAGCATGTCCGACATGGGCATGGATCACGGCAGCATGGGACATGGCGACATGAAGGGCATGGATCACTCCAACATGGCAGGCATGGACCATTCCAAGATGGCGGGCATGGATCACTCCCAGATGGCCGGGATGGACCACTCCAGCATGGCGGGCATGGACCACTCCAAAATGGGCGGCCAGATGCAGTCCCATCCGGCATCGGAGTCCAACAACCCACTGGTGGACATGCAGACCATGACGCCTGCGCCGAAGCTGGCCGATCCCGGCATCGGCCTGCGCGAGAACGGCCGCCGCGTACTGACCTACGCCGACCTGCGCAGCACCTTCCCCGACCCGGACGGTCGTGAACCCGCCCGCACCATCGAGCTGCACCTGACCGGGCACATGGAGCGCTTCTCCTGGTCGTTCAACGGCATCCCCTTCGCCGATGCCGAACCGCTGCTGCTCAAATACGGCGAGCGCCTGCGCATCACCCTGGTCAACGACACCATGATGACTCACCCCATCCACCTCCACGGCCTATGGAGCGACCTGGAGGACGAGGCGGGCAACTTCCTGGTGCGCAAGCACACCATCGACATGCCGCCCGGCACCCGCCGCAGCTACCGAGTCACGGCCGACGCCCTTGGGCGCTGGGCCTACCACTGCCACCTGCTGTTCCACATGGACATGGGCATGTTCCGTGAAGTCCGTGTGGTCGAATGAAGGAGATCCCCATGAACAAATCGATGAAGTCCCTCACCGCCGCCGCACTGGCCTTCACCCTGCTGGCTCCAGCCGCCTGGGCCGGGCAGGACGACCACGCCGGCCACCAGAAAGCGCCGGCTGGCGAAGCAGGGAAGATGGACCATGGCCAGATGAACCACGGGCAGATGGATCACAGCCAGATGCAGGGCATGGACCACAGCCAGATGCAGAACATGGATCACAGCAAGATGGACCACGGCGCCATGCACAAGGACGCCAAGCCGAAGGCGGAAAGCAGCGATGATCGATAGTCCCAAGCGCCCTGCCCTGCTTGCCTTGGTCGCGGCCCTTGCCGCGGCGGATGGCGTGCAGGCAGCCGAAACCATGGATCACGAAGCCATGGGGCATGGGCAGATGAACCACGGCACCATGGATCACAACCAGATGAACCATGGCCAGATGGACCACGGCGCCATGGACCACAGCCAGATGAACCATGGCCAGAACACGCAGACCGCCGGGTACGGCAGCCGCACGCCCATCCCCGTGCCCACCGATGCCGATCGCGCTGCCGCCTTCCCGGAACTGCCGCCCCATACGATGCACGCCGGTGGCATCAACAGCTTCTTCCTGCTGGATCAGCTGGAGTATCAGGACGCCGACGACGCCAGCGTGCTGAGCTGGGACGCATCCGGCTGGGTCGGCGGCGACATCAACCGCTTCTGGTTCCGTTCCGAGGGCGAGCGCGCCAACGGCAAGACCGAGGAAGCAGAAGTCCAGGCGCTCTACGGTCGCGCCATCAGCCCCTGGTGGGACCTGGTGGCCGGTGTGCGCCAGGACTTCAAGCCAGGCTCGCCGCAAACCTGGGCCGCCTTCGGCGTGCAGGGCATGGCGCTGTACGCGTTCGAAGCGGAAGCCACCGCATTCCTTGGCGAGAACGGCCAGAGCGCCCTGCGACTGGAAGGCGACTACGACATCCTGCTGACGAACAAGTTGATCCTGCAGCCCACGGCCGAAGTGAACCTCTACGGCCGCAACGACCACGAGCGCGGCGTCGGCTCGGGCCTGGCCAACACCGAGGTGGGCTTGCGCCTGCGCTACGAAATCGTCCGCGAGTTCGCGCCTTACATCGGCGTGACCTGGAACCGCAATTACGGCAACACCGCCGACTTCGCGAGCGAAGAAGGCGAAGACAACGACGAAGCCCGTCTCGTCGCCGGTATCCGCCTCTGGTTCTGAGCACCCAAGCATGAAAAGAACAATAAGAACCCTGGCCCTCGCCGGCCTGGTGGTCGCCGCCGGCGTGGGCGGCGTGGTCTACAGCGGCGTGGTGAACGTCGCTGCAGACGACCCGCATTATTCCCTCGTGCATGCCTTCCTCAAGGCCGCGCGGGACCGCTCCATCGACGTGCGTTCGCAGGATATCCAGGTACCGCCGCTGGACAGCGCCGAACTGATCCGCGCCGGCGCCGGCAACTACAACGCCATGTGCGTGGGCTGCCACCTGGCTCCCGGCGTCGAGGCCACCGAACTCAGCCAGGCCCTCTACCCCGCCCCGCCGAACCTCACCCGACAAGGGGTGAGCGGCGACCCGGCAGCCACCTTCTGGGTGATCAAGCACGGCATCAAGGCCACCGGCATGGCAGCCTGGGGCAAGAGCATGGGCGACGAACACATCTGGGGGATGGTGGCGTTCCTCCAGCAGCTACCCAAACTGGACGCCGACGGCTATCGCGAACTGGTGGCCAGCAGCGACGGTCACCAGCATGGCGGTGGCGAAAGCTCGTCCCACGGGCATGGCAACGAAGTGGCGGAAGATGAGGGGCATGGCCATGGCGAGGGGCATGGGCACTGACGTGTTCGTAGGTTGGCCCAGAGCGCAGCGAAGCCCAACGCAGCGGACTCACCCCTTTACCGTTGGGCCTCGTTCCTCGGACCAACCTACGGGGCCGCTGCGCGGCCCTTCGCGAATGAATTCGCACACAGGAAGGCGCGCACCGCTTTCGTAGGTTGGGTAGAGCTTGCGAAACCCAACGTAGCGGATGCACCGCGCGCACCGTTGGGCCTCGTTCCTCTGCACCAACCTACGGGGCCGCTGCACAGCCCTTCGCGAATGAATTCGCTCACACAGCACTCATTGGTGGGCTGAAGCCCACCCTGCACGTCCAGGCGACCAACTGACGCCTTACTTCGCGGCGCCGATATCACCATTCGCCCAGCGCGATTCGTTGCTCTGCAGCGCGCTGGCGATGGTGGCCAGTTTGTCGTCCGGCAGCGACTCGGGCAGCGGGTCGACGCCGGCGCTGACGAACAGCTGGGCATAGGCGTTGCGCAGTTCGGCGTAAGACAGGTCACGCTTGAGCTGCGCCTGCAGGGTATTCAGCTCGCCCTGGATCAGGTCCAGTTCACCGATGCTCTGGGTCTTGTAGCGGTTGCGCAGCTGCTCGGCGATCTGACCGTCCAGCTCGGCCAGTTGCTGGCTGGTCTGGAACTGGCGCTGGGCCTCGTGGTAGTTGGCGTTGGCCACGTAGAGCTGCGCCAGCACGGCCATCGACATGGCCTGGCGACGCGCGGCGGCGACCGACTCGCCGGCCTTGGCCACGTCGATGGCGGCCGGCGCGGAGATGGCGTTGAACAGGTTCCAGGTGACCTTCACGCCGTAGTCGGCCCAGCTCTGGTTCACCAGGAACGAGTTGCTGTCGTAGTGGCCACCAGCGGAGAACTCCAGGCCCGGCAGCAGGCGCAGCATGGCCTTGCGCGTTTCTGCAGCGCTGATGCGCGCCTGGTAGTCCTGCTCGCGCAGTTCCGGGCGGCTGGCCAGGGCTTCTTCTTCCAGGCGGGTGATGTCCACCTTGAGCTCGGGCACCTGGTAGGTGTCATCCGCGGCCAGGGTGAAATCGGTGTTCAGCGGCAGATTCACCAGCGCGGCCAGTTCGGTCTTGGCCAGGGACAGCGCGCGGCGCTGCTCTTCCAGCTGGCGGGTGGCTTCGATCAGCGCCCGCTGGTAGCTCAGGGACTGCACCGGGTCGCCGATGCGCTCGCTGCTCATGCGTTGGCTGCTGTTACGTGCTTCGTCGACGCGGGCCATCAGGCTGTCGATCTGCTTCAGCAGGCGCTCGGCGGCCACGGCGCGCCAGTAGGCCGAACGCACGTCCTGGATGATGGTGTGGACCACCTTGCGGCGACGCTCCTGGACGATCAGTCGTTGGTCGGCCTGCTGCTTGGCGCTGACGTAGCTGACGCCGAAGTCCAGCACGTTCCACACCATGGTCAGGTCCGCCACGCCACGGTCGCGGTCCTGGGAGGTGGACGGTTCCAGGGACTGGGTGTTGGTCAGCACGCTCTGGCTGCTGGAGGCGCTGACGTTGTTACGCCCGGCGTAGCCCGCTTCCATGGCCATGCGCGGCAGCATGTCGAAGCTGGCCAGATCCACCTGGCGCTTGGCCAGGGCTTCTTCCATCACCTTGAGGCGCGCCTCCAGGTTGTACTTCACGGCACGCGCCATGGCCTCGTGCAGGGTCAGGGGGCCGCTGAGCGGCTCCTGGTCCTTGAACATGGTCGCCATGTCCTGGCGGGCACGCTGCTCGCTGACGCTACGGTCGATAGGCTGGCTGGTCACCGCGCATCCGGTGACCACCAGCGCCAGCACGCTGACGGTGAAAAGCTTCGCTGCTTTGCTCATCCTTGGGCCGCCCCCTAGACACGGCACTTACAGATCTCTAATTCGTTGTTGTTCAAACCTGCGGGCGATCCGCCTGGATCTGTCCCAGTGCCATGGCCAGGTCGCGGACCTGGCGATGCTCCCTGTCCTGCATGTCCTGCAACTGCTGGCCAAGCGTGGGCGCTCCGAAGATGCCCTGGCCGCTCCCCCCGGAGCCGCCCCTCCATTGCTTGCCGTCGAACAGCTTCATTTCTTCCGAGTCCTGCGGCACGTCCTTGTCGAAGAAGCTCGACAGGCTGCTGCTGCCGAACACATTGGCATCGCCACCCCCAAAGCCGAGGAAGCCCCTGCCCGAACCATCGCCGAAGCTATCGCTGCTGGCGAAGACCTGGGCGATGAAGCTGGGCGCCAGGGCTCCCTGGTTGATGAAGATATTGCCCAGGGTCGGGATGCCGCTGCCCAGGGTCGGCTGCTCGAACAGCGGCGGCGGAATGAGCGGCGAGGTGAAGGGCGGCGGCGGCGGATTCGGCAGCACGGTGTCCACCGGAACCGTCGGCTCTGGCGGCACGATGATCGGCGGATTGGCGCGGAACTCCGGATCGCCATCGCTCTGCGGCACGCTGTAGGTCTGCGCCGACAGGTCGCTGAGCATGGGGTTGCCGGCGGTATCGGTGATCAGGGTGCCGGTGGCGTTCAGCGCGAGGCTGAGGGTACCGGCGCCCGCGACATTGCTGACCGTGACCAGGAACGTCCGGCCATCTACCTGCGTCAGCGATTGCAGGGTGCCGGTGACGTTGCCGGTGGTCACCAGGTGGAAGTCGCCAAGGTCGATGCCGCTGACGTTCTCGTCGAAGGTCACGGTGTACTGCACGCTGCCTGGAGTGGTGAGCGGCGCGACCGTCGCGCTGGCGTTGGGAGCCGTGGTATCGACGATCACGCCGCTGGTATTGCCCACGCCGTTCAGCGTCAGGTTCATCGAATTGCCGATGGCATCACGCAGGGTAGCGCCATTGGCCACCAGTCCAGTGACGGCGATGCCGTTGGCATCGTTGTCGCCGGCGCGAACCGTGTACTGGAACACCAGCGTGTTGCTGCCGGAGCCCGCCACGTAGTCGGCGTACACCGTGGTGCCACCCATATCGATGGCCAGGCGCGGAACGCCGTTGACGATGACTGCTTCACTGGCATTGACCACGAAGGTCAGGGTGTCGCCGGCGTTGTAATGCACGCCGACCGGCACGCTGACGCTCGCCACGGCCGGGTGCTGGGTATCGATGACGTAGTTGTTGGAGACTGCGGTACCCGCCCCGGTATTGCCGGCTGCGTCGGCATAACCGTTGCCACCCAGGGTGATCAGGTTGGCAGCGGAGGTGACGCCTGCCGTCGGTGTCAGCACCGCTGTCCAGGTAATACCGCCGTCGCTGGAGCTGAGATTGCTCAGTGTGCCATTCACCACCGTGAAGTCGGACAAATCCAGCCCACTCACAGCTTCGCTGAAGCTGATGGTGACGGTGCTGGTCTCGCCCACCGCCAGCGCGGTGTCCGCGACCGTGATGGTGGCGGTCGGGCGCGCGGTGTCTATGGCGTAGGCGTTGGAGACGGTGGTGTTCGCCCCGGTGTTGCCCGCCGCGTCCTGCACACCGGTGTTGTCCAGCGTGATCAGGTTGCCGATGCTGGTAGTACCCGATGTCGGCGTCAGGGTGGCGGTCCAGGTGATACCGCCGTCACTGCTGCTGAGGTTGCTCAGCACGCCATTGGCCACGGTGAAATCGGCGGTGGTCAGACCGGTGACTGCCTCGCTGAAGGTGATGGTGACGGTGCTGGTCTCGCCCGCCGCCAAGGCAGTGTCCGCGACCGTGATGGTGGCGGTTGGGCGGGCGGTATCGATGGCATAGGCATTGGAGGTGGCGGTGCTCGCCCCGGTGTTGCCCGACGCGTCGGTGTAGCCGGTGGCGTCCAGGGTGATCAGGTTGCCCGTGCTCACGCTGTTGGCCGTTGGGGTCAGGGTCGCGGTCCAGGTGATACCGCCATCGCTGGTGCTGAGATTGCTCAGGGTGCCATTGGCCACGTTGAAGTCGGTGATATCCAGGCCGTTCACCGCCTCGCTGAAGGTGATGGTGACGGTGCTGGTCTCGCCCACCGCCAATGCAGTGTCCGCGACCGTGAGGGTGGCGGTCGGGCGCGCGGTGTCGATGGCGTAGGGGATGGAGGTGGTGGTGCTCAGCCCGGTGTTGCCCGCCGCATCCTGCACACCGGTGTTGTCCAGCGTAATGAGATTGCCGGTGCTGGTAGTACCCGATGTCGGCGTCAAGGTGGCGGTCCAGGTAATACCGCCGTCACTGCTGCTGAGGTTGCTCAGCACACCATTGGCCACGGTGAAGTCGGCGGTGGTCAGGCCCGTGACTGCCTCGCTGAAGGTGATGGTGACGGTGCTGGTCTCTCCCGCCGCCAGCGCGGTGTCCGCGACTGTGATGGTGGCGGTCGGGCGCTGGGTGTCGATGGCGTAGGCGTTGGAGGTGGTGGTGCTCGCCCCGGCGTTGCCCGCCGCGTCCTGCACACCGGTGTTGTCCAGCGTGATCAGGTTGCCGATGCTGGTGTTACCCGATGTCGGCGTCAGGGTGGCGGTCCAGGTGATGCCGCCGTCGCTGGAGCTAAGGCCGCTCAAGACAGCATTGGCCACGGTGAAGTCGGCGGTGGTCAGGCCCGTGACTGCCTCGCTGAAGGTGATGGTGACGGTGCTGGTCTCGCCCGCCGCCAAGGCAGTGTCCGCGACCGTGATGGTGGCGGTTGGGCGGGCGGTATCGATGGCGTAGGCATTGGATGTGGCGGTGCTCGCCCCGGTGTTGCCCGACGCGTCGGTGTAGCCGGTGGCGTCCAGGGTGATCAGGTTGCCCGTGCTCACGCTGTTGGCCGTTGGGGTCAGGGTCGCGGTCCAGGTGATACCGCCATCGCTGGTGCTGAGATTGCTCAGGGTGCCATTGGCCACGGTGAAGTCGGTGATATCCAGGCCGTTCACCGCCTCGCTGAAGGTGATGGTAACGGTGCTGGTCTCGCCCACCGCCAATGTAGTGTCCGCGACCGTGAGGGTGGCGGTCGGGCGCTGGGTGTCGATGGCGTAGGCGTTGGAGGTGGTGGTGTTCAGCCCGGTGTTGCCCGCCGCGTCTTGCACACCGGTGTTGTCCAGCGTGATCAGGTTGCCGGTGCTGGTAGTACCCGATGTCGGCGTCAGGGTGGCCGTCCAGGTAATACCGCCGTCGCTGCTGCTGAGGTTGCTCAGCACGCCATTAGCCACGGTGAAGTCGGCGCTGGTCAGGCCAGTGACCGATTCGCTGAAGGTGATGGTGACGGTGCTGCTCTCACCCGCTGCCAGCGCGCTGTCCGCAACGGTGATGGTGGCGGTCGGGCGCTGGGTATCGATGGCGTAAGCGCTGGAGGTGGTAGCGCTCGCCCCGGTGTTGCCCGCCGCATCGGTGTAGCCGGTGGCGTCCAGAGTGATCTGGTTGCCCGCGCTCTCGCTGTTGGCCGTTGGGGTCAGGGTCGCGGTCCAGGTGATACCGCCATCGCTGGTGCTGAGATTGCTCAGGCTGCCATTGGCCACGGTGAAGTCGGCGATATCCAGGCCGCTTACCGCCTCGTCGAAGGTGATGGTCACCGTCGCTGTCTCGCCCGCCTTCAGGTTGCTGTCGCTGAGCGAGATGCTGGCGGACGGCCGCACGCCGTCGACCACCAGAGCCTTGTTGGCACCCAGCGAACCGGCAGAGCCGGGGGCAGCCAGGGTGAGGATGGCATCCTGGCTGGCAGCGCCCTTGATAGTGCCGCCGTTGAGGGTCAGCGCCGCGGTGCTGGCATAGTCGAGATCGGCCGCAACGTCACCCGCCTGAACGGTGTAGCTGAAGGTCAGGGTATTGCTGCCCGAACCGGAAACGTAGTCGAGGGTCCGGTCAGTGGCACCGGTCTCCAACAGCAGCTGGGGGGTGCCGGTCACGTTGACATTGGCGTCGAAGGTCACCGTGATGGTGATGACATCGCCGATACCGTACTGGCCATTGCCGTTGCTGGACGTCACACCGGTCACCCTCGGGAAGATCGGGGTGGTCAGGGTAATGTCGTTGCCAGTGCCGCCGATGTAGCTGGCAGTCAGCACGGTGCCGTTGCCAGCGGATGCCTGGATGCCGCCCTCGGGGAGACCGCTGAAGTTGCCGGTCACGCCATCGGCGAGATCGTTGTCGATGATGGTGTAGGTATCGCCCTCCCCCGCCGCGTAGCCGTGGGTGACGGCCAGGGTGGCACCGCTCACGTCCACGGCTCCGTTCACCACGATCTGGTCATGACCCGAGCCCGCGATCAGGCCATTGATCTGCAGCGCAAGGGTGCTGCCGGCCGCCATGCTGAGGGGGCCATTGATGGTGAGGATGCCCGATGCGTTGCCTCCCGGCGCAAGCGTACCGCCGCTCTGCACCGTCACAGCACCGCCCAGCGTTCCGATACCGGCCAGGGTGGCACCGCTGCCCACGGTGGTAGCGCCGGCCGTGCTGCCGTTGACCACCAGGGTACCGGCGGAAACATTGGTGGTGCCACTGTGGGTCTCGGTGCCGGTCAGCGTCAGGGTCTCGCTGCCGCTCTTGGTCAGCGTGGCGCCGCCGGAAATCACGCCGGACAGGGTGGTCGCCGCATCGGTCCGGATGGTCGCCCCACCCGACACGCTCACGTTGTTGTCGATGGTGGTAGCGCCGCCGATGGCCAGCGTGCCGCCGGCAAGCACCAGGTCGCCGCCGCCGAGGTTGGCGTCGGACGCCACCTTCAGGGTGCCGCCGAGCAGCGTGGTCGTACCGGTGTAGGTGTTGTTGCCGGCCAGGACCACATCGGTGTGGTTGCCGGCGACCGAGTAGGCGTTCACCCTCAGGTTGCGCGCGCCGCCGCTTTCGCTGATGACGCCGCTGAAGGTGATGTCGTCAGCGCCCGTGGCCGGGGAGCCGGTGCGCAGCGTGGCATCACCGAGCAGCACGATGTCGTTGCTGAAGGTACGGCTGCTGCCGGCCACGCCGAGGGTGGAACCTGCGGTCAGGTTGATCGTGCCACTGCCCAGGGTGCCGGTGCCGATCGCGGCCACCAGGCCAGTGCTGCCGGTCGAGGACAGGGTCAGCGGGCCGGTCAGGTTGCTGGCGTTGCTCAGGTAGATCTGGCTGTCGCCGGCATTGAGGCTGAACGCGCCGCTGCCGCTCATTTCGCCGCCGAGGCTGATCACCACGCCGGTGCCGCTGCCGGTGGCGTCGAGCGCGACCGTGCTGATCACCTGGGTCGTGCGGTTGAGCGTGAAGGTGCTGTTGGCATTGATCGCCAGCGTGCCGCCGGCGAGCTTGAGGATGCCGCCGCCGATCTGGTTGGCCGAGGTAACCACCGTCTTGCCGTTGACCTGGCCGAAGGTCCAACTGCTGGCGCTGTTGCCGGTGTTGGTCAGGTTGAGCGTGCCGCTGCCGCTCTTGAAGAAGTCGCCGCTGCCGGTGATCAGGCCCGACAGCGTGGCCTCGATGCCGAAGCCCAGTTCGATGGCGCCGGAGCGGCTGGTGATGTCGAACGCGTTGTCGATGGTCTGACCATTGCTGGTGACCGAGAAGGTGCCGCCATAGACGCTCACCAGGCCGCTGCCGAGGTTGCTGTCGCTGCCGACCGCCAGGATGCCCTCGCCCAGCGTGGTGGTGCCGGTGTGCGCGCTGGTGCCGCTCAGCGTCAGGGTGCCGAGAATGCCGGTTTTGCTCAGTGTGCCATTGCCGGAAAACACCCCCGAGGCGGTCCAGTCGACGTTGGCATTGAGCGTGCCGCCACCGCTGCCGAAGGCCATGGCGTTATCGACCGTAATGCCGCCGGAGGTGACATCCAAGGTACCGCCGTCGAACTGCAGCGCGCCGCTGCCGAGGGCGTCGTCGTTGCCGATTGCCAGGGTGCCGCCATTGAGTGCGATGGCGCCCGAGTAGCCGGCCTCGTTACCGGTGCTGGTCAGCGTGAGCGTACCGGCGCCGGTCTTGGTCAGTGTGCCGCTGCCGGCCAGTGTGCTGGCGATCGTGGCGGTGTCGGTCAGGCCGTTGTTGAGGGTGAAGGCGCCGCCCAGCGTGATGGTGCTGCCAGTGATGACGAGGCCGTTGGCGCCGTCGAGGTCGAGGGTATCGCCCGCGCCGCCGGTGACGCCGCTGCCGAGGGTGATGGTGCTGTTATCGGCCAGTACCACGCGAATCGTGTCGGCGCCGCCCTGGGCTGCGCCGCGTGCCAGCGCTTCGCGCAGGCTGAAGCCGTCCGCCGCGTCGCCGCCGGCGTCGTCGTTGCTCTGGTCGACGTAGATGGTGTCGCAGGTGAGGGTGACATCGCTGTTGACTGTGCCGCCCAGGCTGTCGGTGAGCGCGAAACGGATGTTCGCGTCGCCGTATGGCGTGGCGTTGTTGTAGCTGATATTGCGTACCACGTCCTGCACCAGCGCGGTGGACGCCGGGAGGCTGCTGCCGGTGAAGTTGATGGTCAGCACGCCGCCGGCGTAGTTGTAGGTCGCGAAGGTGAGACCGGCGAACTGCAGGTTGCCACTGGAGGCGGTGCCGCTGACGCTGAAGTTGGCGTTGCTGAGGTCGAAACCGAACAGGTCGTTGGCGCTCGGGTCAGCGCTACCGCCGGTATAACGCTGCACCACCAGGCTGCCGCCGTTCCAGTTCGCCAGGTCGTCTTCGGCGTCGCTGACCACAGCGTTGCCGCCGGCGTCGAGCACCACCGTGGTGCCGGGGGTATAGGGCGTGCTGTCGCCGTCGAGACCAGTCACCACTGGAGTGCTGTTGGTTGGCGCCGTCAGGGTGAAGTCGTTGCCGGTGCCACCGGTGTAGCTGGCAGTCAGCACGGTACCGTTGCCGCTGGCGGTCAGGGTGCCGCCTTCGGCGAGGCCACTGAAGTTGCCGGTCACGCTGTCGCTGAGATTGTTGTCGATCAGGGTATAGACGTCGCCGAATCCTGGCGCGTAGCCATGGGTGACGGCCAGGGTGGCGCCGGAAACGTTCACCGTGCCATTGACCACCACCTGGTCGTACTGGGTACCAGCCGTGGTGCCGTTGATCTCAACCGCCAGGGTACTGCCCGCGTTCATCTGCAGGTTGCCGTTCACCGTCAGGGTGCCGGCACTGTTGCCCGGCGACAGGGTGCCGCCGCTCTGGACCGTCACATTGCCACCCAGGATGCCGCTACCGGCCAGCGTGGCGCCGCTGGCCACAGTGGTCGCACTGGTGGTACTGCCGTTTACCGACAAGGTGCCGGCGGAAACGGTGGTGGTACCCGAGTAGTTGTTGCCTCCCGACAGAGTCAGCGTGCCGCTGCCAGTCTTGGTCAGGGCGCCGCCGCCGCTGATCGCACCGCTCAGGCTGACGGCCAGGCCGGAGCCCACCGAGACGCTGCCGGCGCTCGCGCCCAGCGTGATCGCATTGTCGACGGTCCCGGCACTGGTGACCGCCAGCGTGCCATCGTTCAGTTGCAGGGTTCCACTGCCCAGGTTGGCGTCGCCGGCGATCGAAACGGTGCCGCCGCTCAACACCTGCATCCCCCAGCTCTGCCCGCTGTTGGTGCCGGATAGCGTGAAGGTGCCGCCGCCATCCAGCGTCAGAGTGCCGGAGCCGGTGATGCCGCCGGAGAAGGTGCTGCTGGTTCCGTTGATGCCGATCGTCAGCGCGGAGGTGCCGAGGGCCACGGTACCGGCGCCGGAAAGGGCGTCGATGGTCTCGTCGGCCGCGACGGTCAGGGTCGCGCCGGACGCCACCGTCACCGACGTGTCGTCATCCAGCGCGCCGCCGACGCGGTTGAGCGTCAGTCCGCCCGCCGACACGTTGGTGGCGCCGGTGTAGCTGCTGTTACCGGTCAACGTCAGCGTGCCGCTGCCCTGCTTGGTGATGCCGAACCCCGAGCCCGAGATTACACCGGCATAGCTGGTGCTGGTGTTGTCGCCGCCAGTGGTCAGCGTGGCGTTGAGTACCACGCTGCCGGTGCCTGCGAGGGAGCCGATGGTCTCGGCGGTGGAAACAGTCAGCGTGGTGCCGGCCGACTGCGTCACCGCGCTGCTGTTGCCAAGTGCCGAGCCACCGCTCAGGGTCAGGCCGCCGGCTGTGAGGTTGACGGCGCCGCTGTGGGTATTGCTACCGGACAGGGTCAGCGTGCTGGCGCCGGATTTGGTCAAGGTGCCGCTGCCGCTGATTGTGCCGCTGACGGTGGCATTGGCGCTGGTGGAAATGGCCGCAGCGGAAGCCAGCGCAATGGCGTTATCGATCGTGGTGGCGCCGGTGATGGCCAGGGTGCCGCCGTTCAGCGTGATCGTGCCGGAACTCAGGTAATCGTCGTTGGCGATCGACAGCGTACCGGCGGTGATGGAGGTGCCGGCGGTGAGCCCCGCCTCGTTGCCGCTATTGGATAGGACCAACGTGCCGGAGTCGGTCTTGTTCAGGCTGAACGCCCCGTTCAGGGCGCCAGTGAGGGTCAGGGTACTGCCGGAGGCCGCGCTGATGTCGGCAGCCCCCGTCAGCATCACCGTGCCGCTTACGGTAGTGCTGCCGCTCGTCAGGTGCAGCGCGCCGTAGTTGACGGCCGACACCGTCTTGCCGGTGCCGGCGATACTGAACGACTCGGCGACCGTGAGCGCTCCGGCAAGGCGCACGGAAGCGCCACCGCTCACCGTGGTAGCGCCAGCGGTGGTGCCAAGCGCGTTGGCGTGGCTCGCGATCACGGTGCCGGCAGTCACGTTGGTGGCGCCGGTGTAGCTGTTGTTGCCGCTCAGCTCCAGGATGGCCTGGCCATTCTTGGTCAGGCTACCGCTGCCCGAGATCGTGCCGGACAGCACGACCGTGGTGGCGTCGCTGCCTCCACCAATATTGAAGGTACCGCCGGCCGCGCCCAGCGCGATGGCGTTGTCGATGGTCATCGCGGAGGTGTTGTTGGTCAGCGTGCCGCCGTTGAGCGTCAGCGTGCCGGAGGACAGGTGATCGTCGCTCTGCACCTGCAAGGTGCCGCCGGTGACGGTAATGCCACCTGACATGTTCGCCTCGTTGCTGACGCTCGACAGTGCCAACGTGCCAGCGCCGGCCTTGCTCAACGCACCGCTGCCGCCGAGCGTGGCGGCGATGGTGACGGTGCCGGTGGAATTGGTGAAGCCCAGCGTGGTGCCACCACCCAGGGTGATGGTATTGCCGCCGTTGATGGTCAGGCCCGAGGCCGAATCGGCGTTGAGGGTCAGGCTTTCGTTGATGGCCAGGTTACCGGCCAGCGATACGGTGCTGTTGAAATTGCTGCCGAACACCAGCGTCTGACTACCCGTGGCGTCTTGAGCGGCAATTGCCACCGCCTCGCTGATGCTCACGCCGTTAGACGCGTCGATCGTGGCGGTGTCGGTGGTGTTGGTGATGTAGATGGTGTCGCTGGTGACCGTAGCGTTGGCCGTGGCGCTGGAGGTGCCATCGCTCAGGGTGAAACGCACCGTAGCATCGCCGGCCGGGGTGTCGCTGCGGTAGGTGATATGTCGCGCCACGTCATTGACCAGCGCGGTAGTGGCTATTGCGCTGCTACTGGTGAAGGTGACCGTCAGCACACCGCCGGTGTTGGTGAAGGTGGCGAAGGTGTTGCCATTGGACTGCAGATTGTTACCGCTGACGGTGAACTGCGAGCCCGCAGTATTGAAGCCGAAGATATCGCTGGAAACCGCGCCGCCGGGACGTTGCAGCGTCAGGCTGGCGCCGGCCCAGTTGCCGTTGCCGCCGTTGAGGGCAACGAACTCAGCGTCCGCCAACGCGGCGTCGCCGCCGTCGTCCAGCGTCACGGTGTTGCCGACGCCAGCCCAGGCCACGCTGTCGCTGTTGACGTTGCCGAGGGTCGGCGCGGCATTGGCGGGCGAAGTCGTGAAGCTGAGGAAGTCCATGTTGGCTGGACTCCCCTCATCTAAATCCGGCCCTGGCACCACATCAAGGAAACGGATCGTAAAGGACGTGATGTTTTGCAGGTTGGTCGGAATGACGATGATCTGACCGGACTGATTCGCTATCAGGGCGCTGGTGACCTTGGCGGCATAGTTGCCGGTGGGATAGATCTCGAACTGATAATCGCTAGCATCGAGTGGTTGAAGCGTGATGCTGTCAAGATTGAACGGGCCGCCGCTGCTGCTGATGGTGAACTCGACGGGAGGCGTGTTGAAGGCATTCGAGTCCACGTTGAGATAGATGCTGCTGGGAGTGCTCTCGACATTTCCAGCTGACTGATTGTCCGAATAGCTCCACTCATCAGTAGCGTTGTTCCACCAGCTCTGGTTCAGCGTCACGGTGGCCAGCAGGCCGTCATAGCCGGGCGCCGCATCCTGCCAAAGCGAAGCGGTCTCCAGGCTTCCCACCTGCGCCTCAAGTGACCAGTCCCCCCCCTTGGCAAGCCCTCCGGTGGCATCGCTGGAGGCCGCCACATCGGCTGACGAGAGGCTGGCGATCTGCTGGATCAGGGTCTGCCCGGACCCTTTGGCCACATCGCAGCCGTAGATCAGGATATCGCCGTCCGCCTTCAGGGAATCGCCAATGGCGGCCAGGTCATCCGCACGCTGCTGGACGCTGCCCATGTCCAGCACCGAAGTGCCGAGCAGCACCTGCCCTTCCGAGCCATGGCTGATGATATGGATGGCATCGATGCCACTGCGGCCGTCCAGGTAATCGGCGATCTGCTGCAGGCCATCCTTGCTGCTATCCAGTACCACCACCTCGGTGCCCGGCTTGATGGCCGCAACCAGTTGCTGGTAGTCCTTGACGCCGTTATCGACGAACACCACTTCCTGGCGCTGGTCGCCGGTGCCGCCAGTGGGAGTGGCGGCCAGGCCGTCATGGGACGAGCTCTCGGGCGCAGCGGCGTCCTGCGCATCAGGGGTGTCGGTGGGCTGGCTCGCCGCGGTATCGGCGACAGTGGCGGCGACAGCGCCGTCGAACATCATGCGAGGTTCGAGGGGCAGAGCCAGGGGAGAACGGACGTCGGCCTGGGACGGGCGGCCGGATACTTTATTCTTGTTCGACCAGAACATGCTGTGCGCTCCCTGTCGGTGACTCTGCACTGCCTGATTAGTCCGACGATGTTATTTGCTTTTTCCTACTCTGAAAATGGCTTTCAGCCATCAGCCTGCCATCAATGACCAAGAAGTCTTAAAGCGCCCTGTTTTACTTCGTTTGAGTCACAGAATCGACGTTTCCCTGTGCTAAAGAACATGAGACGAAAGGAAATTTCGTCTATCGTTCACCGCGCGCAGGGAAGTGCCATTCTATTGCCAGTACTTCCTTGCCTATTCCAATAAAGCCTCACACACGCAAGGAAGGAATCAGTCTCATGAGTGACCAGTCCTATCTCGGCTCGATCAGCGGTTGGGCCCCCAATTTCGCTCCCCGTGGCTGGGCGTTCTGCCAGGGGCAGACAATCTCCATCGCTCAATACAGCGCCCTGTTCTCGCTCCTCGGCACCGTCTACGGCGGTAACGGCCAGACCACCTTCTGCCTGCCGAACCTGCAAGGTCGCGTGCCCGTCGGCGCGGGCCAGTCCCCCGGCACCTCCCTGTACACCCTGGGCGAGATGGCCGGTACCGAGTCGGTCACCCTGACCTCCGCGCAGATGCCCGCCCACACCCACGTCGCTACCGCGACCGCCACCGCCTCCCTGCCCGCCAGCACTGCGGCGGCAACCTCGGCTACGCCGGCCGCGGACAGCGTACTGGCCGCCGCCAATGGCGCCTCGGGCCGCACGCCCGTGGATGTGAAGATCTACGCCCCGGCCCCTGGCTCGGTGAACCTTCCCCTCTCCAGCGCAGCCACCGTCAACGTCCAGGCTGCCGGCAGTAGCCAGCCTTTCTCCATCCTGCAGCCGTTCACCGTGATCAACTACATCATCTGCATGGAAGGGGTCTTCCCCTCCCGCAACTGACGGCGCGAGGACTCACGAATGGATATCGAAAGTTACCTCGGTGTGATCGCGCCCTTCGCCGGCAACTTCGCACCACGGAACTGGATGACCTGCAGCGGCCAGTTGTTGTCGATCCAGCAGAACCAGGCGCTGTTCGCCCTGCTGGGCGTCACCTATGGCGGCAATGGCGTCCAGAACTTCGGCCTACCCAACCTCAACGGACGGGCAGCGGTCGGACAAAGCGCCCAGTATCCGCTCGGCCAGGTGGCCGGTTCGGAAAACGTCACACTGACCACGCTCAACCTGCCCACCCATACCCACGGCGCCACCGCCGAGGCGACTGTGGTGCTGCAGTCGTCTACCACGGCGGCCGCCTCCGAGCAGCCTGCGGCAGACGCCACCCTGGCCCAGGCGCAAGGCACCTCGGGCCGTACCGGTGTGACCGTGCAGATCTACGCTCCGGCACCGGGAAGCGTCGAACTGCCCGTGCAGGCGGGCCTTCAGGTAACGCTGGAGCTCAGCGGCCAGAACCTGCCCACCGGCGTGGTGCAGCCGTTCCTGGCATTGACCCAGTGCATCTGCACCCAGGGCGTATTCCCAAGTCGCAACTGACCCGGGCTGCCCGCTGCCAGGCCTAGTTGAACTGGGCCTGGTAGTGGCGCTGACCGTCAAGGGGAGAAACGATCGGGCTGAGGTGCAGCAGATACTCCTTGCCGCTGGCGCTCTTCAGGCGGTATTGCGCTTCCAGCAGGAGCACGCTCATCGGCGTGGTGAAGATCAACGAGAATGGCGTGCGGAATCCCGGGTTGGGAGCACGGCCTTCCACCAGCCTCAGCAAGGTCAGCTGCACAGGCTCGGGCACCGTCTCGGCGGTGAACACCTGGCCAACCTCGGAGGCGAACATCTTTGCGGTAAGGCCCTGGGTTTCGATGAACATCTGGTCACTCCCTGATCGTTAGGAATTCAGGCACGGGCCTGGGCAGTAGAGGAAAGTACAGCAGCACATGACCGAGATAAAGACGGCTGACATGCTGACCAAGCGCGCCGCCACTGCGGCCGACGAACCCTGGATGCGTCAGCTCTTCGCCCAGCTGCGCGGGCTGGACCCGGCGATGATCGCCGCCTGCCCCGCCCTCCTCGAACAGCAGTGGCAGCTCCAGCAACGCGTCTTCGCCAGCCACTATCCCGAGGCCCACACGGAACTGGTGCTGCTGGACGATGCGCCCATCGGGCTCATTACCCTTCATGAAGGCGCCAGCACCATTCGCGTGCTGGAAATCGGCCTGGAGGCCCGTTACCGGGGGCGCGGCTACGGCCAATGGCTGCTGGGCGATCTCACCCGCCACGCAGACCGGCAAGGCAAAGCGCTGGAGCTGGCCGTCATGGCGCACAACCCCGCTATCCGCCTTTACCAACGCCTGGGGTTCCGCGCCTTGCCCGCAAACGCGGACGAGGTGCAGCTGCAGATGCGCCGCGAACCCGTTCAACGCGACTGATCCAGACGCAGCGCTTCCAGCGCCCGGTACGGCCCTTCCGCCCAGCGAGACACTGCATCGCACAGGGCGGCCGGGGCCGAATCGCGCTTGCGCTTTGCGTCCGCCGCGAACGTCTCGCCTGGCCGCTTGGCATTCTGCCGACTGGCGGCCATGACCACGTCCAGTTGATCCGGAGCCAGCCGCAACGGTTCGCGCAGCCGGCCCACCACAGCGTGGGGCAGCTCGCTGTAATTGAGCGCCAGCCCGCCGTATTCCCGGCACATGACGGCCGCCTGCTCCAGCAGGCGGCCCAGCCGCCGGGCGATGTAGTCCTCACGTGGCACCGTGGCCTCTCCCGTCTCGTTCAGCGGTGAAACCCCGAGCTGTCCGGGAATCATGTGCATGCCGGGCATCAACAGGTGCGACGCGGCGATCTCCAGGGGATCGCGATAGAGGAACACCCAAGGCGTATCCGGGAAGCAGCGTCGCAGGATGGGTAATTCGAACAGGTTCCAGGCATCCAGCTTGACCACCAGATGCTTCGCCGAAGGCGTGGGGGCCTGACCCAATGCCGACAGCATCGCGACCACGCCGGCCTCCTGGGCACAGCCGACGAGAGCGTCCTGATAGTGGCCGCGCAGCAGGCTGTCCAGAGGCGGAGGCTCGGACAGGACCACATGGCTGTCCAGGCAGGCCAGCATCTGCGCGATCAGGGTCGAGCCGCAGCGGGAGGCATGAAAAATGAAGGCGGCTGGCGCCAGGCCGGGGCTCGCGGCCTGCCAGTCCAGCAGAGACTGGAGGCTGGTCTCACGCCGAAACGCCTGGTTGAAGGGCAGGCGCAGGGCCTGGTCCACGTCGTCACGAAAGAAGGGCCGGGTCAACCGCTGCTCGCCAAACCAGCACCAGTCCACCCGCCACGCGCCCTCGTGCTGCCAGGTTCGGATGGGCAGCCAGCCGATGAAATCGTCCGGGTTCATGCTCGCCATTGATCGTTCCATGCCCGCTTGCCCTGGCGCATCGCGGCCCGGACTTCCGCTTCAGAAAAATACAGGTCGTGCTTGGCGCCCAGGGCAACTGCCGCACGCTGAAATTCCCCCACGTCGGTCAGCTCGCGCAGACGCCGGGCCAGCTGCGCATCCCGCTCCACGAGTTCGCGGAACCGCGCGAAGGCCTGCTCCGCCCTCCCCGGCCGCAGCGCGGGTGTGTCAGGCAGGCCCTGTTCGATGAGCCCGAGCAGCCAAGCGTTGGGCTGGCAATCCAGCACCAGGTGAATGCGCTCGCCCGGCCCGGGGTTATCCACGCGATGCGGGCGGGACAGATCGAGGAACCAGCATTCCCCAGGCAGCATCGGTGCTTGCAGACCATCGACGAGGAACTCCACGCCCGCCGGACTCAGCAGCGGCACGTGCAGGCGCAGGTCACTGCCCGGCATGCCGAGGTCAGGGTCGCAGTGCTCGTGGATGCGCGAGCACGGCCCCAGACGCAGCAAGCGCGCACTGCGCACGGTGGTGTGAAAGGCATCCAGCAGGCCGTTCCAGGCGGCCTCCCGTTGCCACCAGCCGCTGCGAACCGGCGCGCCCTGGCCGGGAGCCAGTGGCAGCGGCGCGTCGTCCGGAGCGACCAGGGCGACACCGCTCCAGTCACCCTCGTAATAGCCGGTATTGAAGTGGCGTTGCCACGCAGCGTCGTCGATTCGTCCCAGGGCTTCCAGCAGGGGTGCCAACGCGAACCTCAGGTGTAGGCGCGAACAGAGCGGTAGTGGCGGCGTCAGCATTGAATCGTCCTGGTTTCCGGCTGTTGTTCAGAACCCGCTTTCCCTCACCCCCAGCGCCGCCAGGCGACGCCAGGCGAAACCGAGGACCGACTGCCCTTCCCCATCCAGCACCACCACGCCGCGCAGGGGCTGGGCCGGGTGGATGGCGTCGTCCAGCAGGCTCAGGCGCACGCCGTACTGGGCCTGCACCGGCTCGGCACGGTGCTGGGCATCGCGGCGCACGGCAATGGGCCCGTGATGGTCGGAACTGAGGGCTTCCAACTCCAGATAGGCGACACCGGTGGCGTCCACCTCGTCGAGCCGCACCGGAATCGCGGGGCGCGCCGGGTCGTCGGCGATGAAGCGTCCTTCCGCCCCCGGCTGCACGCGCCAGAGATATTCCTCGGCCAGGTAGCCGCGCAGGCGCTGACCCGGCTCCACCACTCGCGCCAGGACCTCCTGGGGATTTAGCCAACGTCCAACCGTGAGATCGGGCAGCAGGTCGCGCACGACGCCGCCCTGGGGTGCACGCAGTTGCAAGCGTTCGCGCTGGGCGGCCAGGCCGCGGTACTCGGCCACGGCCTCGGCCAGCCGCTGTTCGAGGATGCCCGCGTCGGCGGCGGTTTCACTGCGCCCAGCCTGGCGGCGCAGTTGCAGTTGGAGGATTTCGATTTCGCGGCGAACGATGGACTGGCGCGAATCCAGGTCAGGGGATTCCAGTTCCAGCAGCAGGGTGCCCTGCTCCACTGCCTGGCCATCTTTCACCTGCAACGCCTTGAGTCGTGCCGCCACAGGCGCATGCAGGGCGGTGGCACGGGAGGCTTCGAGCAGCGCCGGGACCTCGACCGAACTGCGCCACGGCAGCACCAGCAGTGCTAGCAGCACCAGCAGCCCACTGCCGGTCAGCAATACCTTGCGCGGGTTCGCCTGGTCGCGGCGCTGCCACCACTCCAGCAGCTCCTTCCAGATCGGCAGGCCGATGAACCAGACCAGCTCCACCAGCATCAGGAAGATGCCCAGCACCTTGAAGAACAGGTGATACACCGCCAGCGCGATACCGAAGAACAGCACCGCGCGCCACAGCCAGGAGCCGTAGCCCCAGATCAGCAGGCGCCTGGCCATGGCCGGCGACCAGGGCTCCGGCACCGGCTCGCCATAGCCGAACAGCGCTTCGCGCAGACGCCAGCGGCACAGGGCGAAGGCCCGCGTCTGCAAGTTATCCACACCCCAGAGATCGGTGAGCAGGAAATAGCCGTCGAAACGCATGAAGGGGTTGAGGTTGATCAGCAGCGTGGTGATCCAGGTGGCGCTGGCCAGCATGAAGGCCGAGGTGCGCAGCGGGCCGTCCGGCAGCAGCGACCAGGCCAGCAACGCCAACACCGCCAGTACCAGTTCAGCGAGAACGCCGCCGGCGCCGATCAGCAGCCGCGAGCGCCGGTCGTTGACCCGCCAGGCATCGCTGACGTCGGTGTAGAACATCGGCAGCAGCACCATGAAGGCCAGGCCCATGCTCTGCACCCGGCAGCCAGCGCGCTTGGCCATGAAGGCATGGCCGAATTCGTGGCACAGCTTGGCGAAGGTCAAGGCCACGCCGAAGGCCACCGCCCCACCGAGGCTGAACAAGTGCGGGAAGGTGGCGATGAAGCGCTGCCAGTCGCGCGCCACCAGGAACAGCCCGAGGGCGAACACCAGCGGCAGCCCCCAGCGCAGCATCCACGAGCCGTTGCGCTCCAGCACGGGCCAGGCGCGATTGAGGAAGGCGTCCGGGCGCCACAGCGGAATGCGGAAGAACAGGTACTGGTGCAGCACCCGTTTGCCCAGGCTCTGTTGCTGGGCGGCGGACTTCATCGCGTAGCTGGCGCGCTGATCCTCGTCCGACGCGGCGATCAGGTCATGCCCGCGAAGAAAGCGCAGCATTTCGTCCAGTTCAGCACCGCCCAGGGGCAGGCCAGGCTCGGCATTGGCGGCCTCCAGCACCCGCTGCGGATCGCTCAACGCCCAGTGGCGCAGCAGTCGCACGGCCGCGGCGCCCAGCTTGAAGTAGCGACCGCGCAATGGGTCGGCCAGGGTCCACTGGGGAGCGCCGTCCAGGCCGGGCGCGGCCGGTGACAGCTGCAGGTCGGGACGCAGCGCCGGCAGCATCAGAAGCCCAGGCTCTGACGCAGCGCGGCGAGCGGCCGGCGCAGCAGGTAATAAGCCAGCGGCGCGCGGTCACCGAACAGCTTGGCGGTGCCACGCAGGCCGATGCGCGGCGGCGCGTCAAGGAAGGCCGCATCGAGGCGGTAGGCCAATTGCCCGGCGGCGGTGCCCTGGGCTTCGTATGCCGCACGTTCGAGGCGCGCGGCATGGCGGTTGAGCGGGTCGCTGTCGAGGAACAGCGCCACCTCGGCACCGGGTTGCAGGGCGATGGCATCCCCCACCGGCAACTCGATGCGCAGTTCGGCCTGGGCCGGGTCGGCGATCTGCATCAGCCGCTCGCCGGTCTGTACCGGCTTGCCGGTCAAGCGCTCGGCATCGGCGAACACCGCAATACCGGCCCGCTCGGCGCGCACTTCGCTGCGGGCCAGGAGTTCACGGGCGTAGTCACGCTCGGCGCGTTTCTGCTCCACCCGCGCCGCCAGCAGGTCGATGCGCGAACTGGATTCGGCATCGGCGAAGGCGCGCTGGGTGTTGGCCTTGAGCTCGGCCTCGGCAACGCCCAGGGCGCGTTCGGCAACGTCTGCCTGGGCCTTCAGGCTGGTGGCGTCGAAGCGCACCAGCAGGTCGCCGGCGGCCACGCTCTGGTTGGGTTTGACCAGGAATTCGGCAATCACTCCGTCCAGCGGCGCCGCCACTACCCGGCCGCCCAGCGGCACCACTTCGGCCGGCGCCAGCACCGATTGGCGTACCGGAATCAGGAGCAACAGACACAGGCCACCGGCAATGACCAGCAGCTTCTTCTTCGGCCAGCGCAGGCGCCAGGGCTTGCGTGGCTGCAGGGCCAGCCAGGCGTGGGCATAGGTATCGCCGAGCTGGGTCAGCAGGGTCAGCTCGGCCTCGTTGAAGGGGTGTTCGCGAGCCAGCCAGAGCCCGCCGAAGATTTCGCCGTGGCGGTCCTTCAAGGGCACCCAGCAGGCCTGCGGGGCGGACAGCGCCTGCCACTCGGCGCGGGACTGCTCGTCGAGCAGCGCGGCATCGACGCTGCAGGTCTGGTCCAGCACCGCCTGGTCCAGCAGTCGCCCGGCGGCTCGCTCGACGAAGGCCACGAAGGGGGCGTTGGGTTCCACTACGCTGATGCCGGTCAGTGCCTGCACCTTGCCGGCGATCAGCAGCGCCGCGTGGCGGAAGCCGAACAGCGCCTGGCCGTCATTGACCATGGCGAAGGCCAGTTGCTCGGTACTGGCCGCCTGGCGCGCCTGCTTTTCCAGCCCGAGGAAGAGCGCGAAAACGCGCTCGGCTGCACCGGGCGTGGCTGCGTTCATGGCGTCTCCGGGAAATGCGCGGTGCCGCTCATGCCGGCCAGCAGGCCGTCGGCATCGGCCGGCAGACCGCCAATCAGCAGCAGGGTCTGGCTGCCTTCGTCGATCCGCGCCCCCAGGCGCTTGATCACTGCTTGCAGCGGCTTGCCGGTTTCATCGGGAACGAAGTCGAAGGCCTGCTCGGGCTTGAGCTTGCTCAACCAGCGCGAGGGCACCAGCAGGTGGATCTCCAGGGTGCGGTTGTCCACTACCTCCAACAGCGGCGCGCCACTGGCGACGCTCTCATGGGGCTGCACCTTGCGCGCCACCACCTGGCCGTCGAAGGGGGCCTTCACCTGGCAGCGCTGTACCTGCACCTGGTAGACCTGCGCCTCGGCCTGGGACTGCGCCTGGCGCGCCTCGGCCAGGGCCACTTCGAAGCGGCCCACTGAGTTCAGGGCGGCGAGTTGCTGTTTGTTCTTCAGTTCTTCGCGGGCGGCACGCACGGCGGAATTGGCGGCGTTGAGCTGGGCCTGGTAGGCACTGCAGTCGAAGCGCACCAGCACCTCGCCCTTCTTGAACGCCTGGCCTTCGGCATAGGGCATTTCGACGATGCGTCCGGCCAGCTCACTGGCCAGCACCGCCTGGTTGCGCGCCCGCAGCACGCCGCGGGCTTCGCTGCCAGAAGCGGTCGCCGCTGTGGGAGCGTCGAGCAAGGGATCCTGCGCGGGCGGCTCCTCCGCCCATGCGGTAGCGACCAGCCCAACCAAGCCCAACAACGTCCACAGCGTGCGTTTCATCAAGGCCATTCCCTGGAAAGAAGTGGGCAAGAGTCTATGAGAGCTGTCGGACAATAGGAATCTGGTCCGAGGAATTATCTTGCCATCAGGCATGGGTTTGCCGCCGGGTGACGGGTGGAAATGTGCGATTCCCTGTGGGAGCGAATTCATTCGCGAATGAATTCGCTCCCACAGGATGAAGCCCGCTGGCCTCAGACCATTTCCAGCGGACGCTTGCGGCGCGGCGGCGGGAAGCCGTGGTCGATCAGGGCGAGGTCGTCGGCACTGAGCTGGAGCTTGTGGGCTTCGGCGTTCTGCTTCAGATGCAGCGGGTCGACCGCCTTGGGAATGACGATCACCCCTTGCTGGCGCAGGGCCCAGGCCAGGGCCACCTGGGCCGAGCTGGCCTGGTGGCGGCGGGCGACTTCACGGATCGCTTCGTTGCGCAGCAGGCGGCCGCCCTGCCCCACCGGGCAGTAGGCCATCAGCGGTATGCCCTGTTGCTGCTGGAACGGCAGCAGGTCGAACTCGATGCCACGCGCCTCGGGGTTGTAGAGCACCTGGTTGGCGGCGCAACCGACGGGCAGTTCGTGGAGGTCGTCAAGGTCCAGGTTGGACACGCCCCAGCGGGCGATCTTGCCCTGCTCGCGCAGGCGCTCGAAGGCTTCCACGGTTTCTTCCAGCGGATGCTCGCCGCGCCAGTGCAGCAGGTAGAGGTCGAGATGATCGGTACCCAGGCGCTTGAGACTGCGCTCGCAAGCCAGGGCGGCGCCCTTGCGGCTGGCGTTCCAGGGGTAGACCTTGCTGACCAGGAAGACCTGCTCGCGCCGGCCGGCGATGGCGTCCCCCACCACTTCCTCGGCGCCGCCCTCGGCGTACATCTCGGCGGTGTCGATCAGGGTCAGGCCCAGTTCCAGCCCCTGGCGCAGCGCGGCGACTTCGCGCTTGCGCTCACCGGGCTGCTCGCCCATGTGCCAGGTGCCCTGGCCGATGGCGGGCACGCGGGTGCTGTCGGGGAAGGTGATGCTTTGCATGGCGTATTCCTCGGAAAGTCCGTTCAGTCGGGATTGCCGGCAGCTGGGGCGCGATATTCCGGCAATGGGCCGAACGGCTCAAGCCCAGGGGTCGTAGGAGCCGATGCTCCACAGGTGGCCTTCCGGGTCGCGGCAGGTGAATCCGCGCCCGCCATACTCCTCGTCCTTCAGCGGCAGGACGACGGTGGCGCCAGCGGCCAGGGCGCGGGCGTGCACGGCGTCGACGTCGGCCACAACCAGGTAGATGCCCTGGGTGCCGAGCCCGCCGTTCTCGTCGGGCTGGCGCAGCAGTTGGCCATAGTCGTTATTCCGCACCGAGCCGAGCATGACCATGCCGGTGCCAAGACTGAGCTGGGCGTGAGCGATGCTGCCGTCCTTCTCGGCCACCACCAGGTGCTCGACGAAGCCGAAGGTGTTGCACAGCCAGGTAATGGCCGCGGGCGCATCGCGGTAACGAAGACAGGGAATGGCAGCGGAACCGGCCATGGCGGTGACCTCCCTTTTTGAAGAACGATGGTTTCAGCCTAGTCCCTTCATAGACAATCCAGGCGCCTGAAATGCATCGGGCCCGCACGTGGCGGGCCCGATGTTCATCGTGAAGGCAGCACTCAGGCGGCGTCGCCGACCGGTTCCATCGCCTTGGCCGGAGCCAGGTTGAACACCTTGTACAGCACCACCAGCAGCGCCAGGAAGGCCGGGCCCACGTAGAGCGCGACGCGGGTGTCGGGGAAGTAGGCCATCAGGCCGACCACCAGCACCAGGAAGGCCATGGCCAGGTAGGAGCTGAGCGGGAACAACCACATGCGGTATTGCAGCTTGCCCTGCTCGGCCGGGGTGAGGCTGCGGCGGAACTTCAGTTGCGCCAGCAGGATCATCGCCCAGGTCCAGATGGCGCCGAAGGTGGCGATGGAGGTTACCCAGACGAACACTTTCTCCGGCACCAGGTAGTTGGCCAGCACGCCCAGCAACAGGGCGACGCCGGACACCAGCAGCGCACGGCGCGGCACGCCGTTGGAGGTGACGGCGAAGGCGCGCGGCGCCTGGCCTTGCTGGGCCAGGCTGTAGAGCATGCGGCCGGTGCTGAAGATGCCGCCGTTACAGGACGACAGCGCAGCGGTAATCACCACGAAGTTGATGATGCCGGCGGCGGTCTTGATGCCGAGGCTTTCGAAGGTCATCACGAAGGGGCTGCCCTGGGAGCCGATCTCGTTCCACGGATAGATGGAGAGGATCACGAACAGCGCGCCGACGTAGAACAGCAGGATGCGCCAGAACACCGAGCCGATGGCCTGGGGAATAGTCTTCTGCGGGTTCTTCGCTTCGCCGGCGGTCAGGCCGATCATCTCCACGCCGAGGTAGGCGAACATCACCATCTGCAGTGACATCAGCACGCCCTGCACGCCATTGGGCATGAAGCCGCCGTGCTCCCAGAGGTTGGAGATGCCGGTGGCGATACCGTCGTTGCCGAAGCCGAAGACGATCATGCCGGTGCCGGCCACCACCATCGCGACGATGGTGACGATCTTGATCAGGGCGAACCAGAACTCGAACTCACCGAAGGCACGCACGGCGATCAGGTTGACGCCGCCCATGCTGATCAACGCCGCCAGGGCCCAGATCCAGCGCGGTACTTCGGGGAACCAGACGCCCATATAGATCGCGACGGCGGTGATTTCCGCCACGCAGGTCACCAGCCAGAGGAACCAGTAGTTCCAGCCGGTGAGGAAACCCGCCAGTGGGCCGAGGTAATCCTGGGCGTAGCGGCTGAAGGAGCCTGCCACGGGGTTATGCACAGCCATCTCGCCGAGGGCGCGCATGATCACCAGGATGGCGAGTCCGCCGATGATGTAGGAGAGCATGATGGCCGGGCCGGCCATTTGGATGGCCTTGGCCGAACCGAGGAACAGGCCGACGCCAATGCAGGCGCCCAGGGCCATCAGGCGGATGTGACGCTCACCGAGGTCTCGGTGCAGCGATTCATGTTGTGGCTGATGATCAGCAACCGACATGGGGGTACCTCATCTTGTAGTTGTCGAGGAGTCAGCCGCGTAGCCGAAAAGCCGGGTCGTGGTAACGACCCTTGGCCGCCTGAAAGGCCCGTCCTTGTGGGGCGGAACAGTCCGGCGGGCGCACACGCGTCCGAGATCGGCGGCGAGTCTTGCACAAAGATGAAGCGACGTCATGCCTACTTTTGGTGCACATCCGTACCAGAGGGAGCAGGAAAAGCGGCGATGCATGCCATCGCCCCAAAAGACCGGCAAGGATCGACAGGATGTCTCGCGTGAGGGCCGGAAAACCCCAGATTCTGCCATGGGCTTTCGGCCGAACGGTCGCTGCCGCAGGTTGAGGATTTCGCCTCAGGGTCTTGCCTCGATCAGCAATGACAACGGTTCGCCGGTATCCGGATGGGCCGGTTCGCGCAGAGCCTCGATGCGGTAGCCGCTGCCGAGCAGCAACTCGCACCAGGATTCCAGGGTGCGGAAGTACCAGGGCATGGGCTCGGGGAACTCGCCCTCGAAGGCGGCGAAGTCCTCGCGGCGCCAGCCATTGCGGTAGCCCTGCTCGCCTCGGGCCTGCCAAGGGTGAACGGTCTGGATCAGCAATGCGCCCTCCTCCGCCAGCAGCTCGCGCAGGGCCATGAGCAACGGTTCCAGCTGCTCCTCGAACAGCGAGAAGTTACACACCACGATGTCGAACCTGCCCAACTGGCCGGGATCGGCCTGCAATTGCGCGTAATCCAGGCAACGAAACTCGCCGCCGGCAGCCTGCGCCGCCTCCACCAGGGGCACCGAAGCATCGATGCCCAGCACCGAAAGTCCGTGCCCGGTCAGCGTCCTGCTCAGCCAGCCTTCGCCGCATCCGAGGTCCAGCACCCGCGCCGGCCGATGGGCCAACACGGCCTCGATAACGGCCCGATCAGTGGCCAATTGCCTGCTTTCGATACGACTTTCCCTCACCGCACGGGTCCAAGCTAGAGCGTTGGCACGCCAGCTGTGGTCGAGTTGCTTCCGATTGTCGCCTGTCATTGATTCGCTCCTGTTTTGCCGCCACTCCGCCATGCAGCCAGCCGGCGACCTACTAAGATTGCAAGCAAGAGCGGTAACAGGCCAGGCCGGTGGACTATGGGCGCAATATGGCAATCCGATGCAGCAAGGAAAGAGGTACCCCAAGGCCCTCTCAATGGCTCGGGCATCCCACCGGAAAAGCCGCCGCGCCGCAAGCACCGCCTCCTGTTCTGGAGCATCTTCCTGGTGACCGCCGGCATCGTCGGCGTTGCCGCTACTCATGAAATGCAGACCTCGCGCTTCCAGGCCCGGGAAATCAGCCGCTACGCCGCAACGCTCAGCTACAAGCTCGAGGATGGCCCCAGTGAATCCATTCGCTACCCCGGTGACGGCCCGTTCGACCGCCGCCTGGGCTACGCCTCCCTGCCGCAGATGCTCGACCGCCTGGAAAAGCGCGGCTTTCAGGTGCAGCAACAGACGCGTTTCTCCCCGGCGCTGATCAGCTATGTCGAACACGGCCTGTTCCCGCCCTATCGCGAGAAGATTCAGGCCGGCATCAATATCTGCGATTGCCGCGGTCTGCCCTTCTACCAATTCAGTTATCCACAGCAGCGTTATCCGGACTTCACCAGCATTCCGCCACTGCTGGTCAGCAGCCTGCTGTTCATCGAGAACCGCAAGTTGCTGGACCGCGAAACGCCCCTGGCCAACCCGGCCGTGGACTGGCCGCGCTTTTCCAAGGCCGCGCTGACCCAGGTGGGCAAGGCCATCGACTTCGAAGGCCAGTCAGCCGGCGGCAGCACCCTGGCCACCCAGTTGGAGAAATACCGCCACTCTCCCTTCGGACGCACCGTTTCGGCTTCCGAGAAGATTCGCCAGATGGTTTCCGCCAGCGTGCGTGCCTACCAGGAAGGCCCGCAAACCCTGGCCGCACGCGAACGCATCGTCATGGACTACCTGAACAGCGTGCCGCTCTCGGCGGCGCCGGGGCACGGCGAGGTGCACGGCATCGCCGACGGACTGCGGGTTTGGTACGGCGCTGACTTCAACCGGGTCAACAAGACCCTGGCGGACGACAGCAGCGACCTGGCCGCACGCGGCCTGGCCATGCGCCAGGTGCTCTCGCTGTTCATCGCCCAGCGTCGCCCGTCCTATTACCTGTCCAGCGCCCATGAAGAGCTGAACGCCCTCACCGACAGCCATATCCGCGTGCTGGCCAGCGCCGGCATCATCGATACGCCGCTGCGCGATGCCGCCCTCGGCGCCAAGCTGCGTTTCCGCAACTGGGTGGAAGAACCGGCCATCCAGGCGGTGGAATCGAACAAGGGCATCAGCGTCGCCCGCAGCCGTCTCTCGGGCATGTTGAACATGCCGCTCTACGACCTCGACCGCCTCGACCTGACCGCCAGCAGTACCTTGCAGAGCGAGTTGCAGAACGCCGTCACCGAGTACCTGCGGCATCTGGCCGATCCGGCCTTCGCCGAACAGGTGGGCCTGTATGGCGAACGCCTGCTGTCTCCGGAGAAGACCCGCGAGGTGCGCTACAGCTTCACCCTCTTCGAGCGCACGCCTTCGGGCAACCGCGTGCGGGTGCAGACCGACAACACAGACCAGCCCTTCGACATCAACGAGGGCAGCAAGCTGGAACTGGGCTCCACCGCCAAACTGCGGGTGCTGGCCACCTACCTGGAGAATGTCGCCACCTTGCACCAGCGCTACGCCGGCCTGCCCGTGGACGAACTGCGCAAGGTGCCGGTCGACCCGCTCGACTTCATCAGCCGCTGGGCCATCGACTACCTGATACAGACCAAGGACCCCGACCTCAGCGCCATGCTCCAGGCGGCACTGGACCGCACCTACTCCGCCAGCCCCTACGAAGCCTTCTTCACCGGCGGCGGGCTGCACGCCTTCAACAACTTCCGCAAGGAGGACAACGGCCGCCGCCCCTCCCTGCGCGATGCCCTGCGTGAATCCATCAACCTGCCGTTCGTGCGCCTGTTGCGCGATGTGGTGCGGCACGACATGTACCGCCCCGACGGCGGCAAGATGCAGCTCCTGACCGACGACAAGGACCCGCGCCGCCAGGGCTATCTGGACCTGTTCGTGTCCCGCGAGAGCCAGACCTATCTGCGCCGCTTCTGGAACAAGTACCAGGGCAAGGATGCGGACCAGCGCCTGGCCACCTTCCTCGACGGCCTCAACCCCTGGGGTGCGCGGATGGCAGCCATCCACCGCTACCTGCAGCCGCAGGCCGACATGGCCACCTTTGCCGCCTTCATGCGCGAGCGGGTGCCCAAGGCCAACCCTCCGCTGACCGACAAGCGCATCGAAGATCTCTACACGCGCTACGGGCCGGGCGCCTTCAACCTCAACGACCAGGGCTACGTCGCCCGCGTCCACCCACTGGAGCTCTGGTTGCTCGGCTACCTGCAGGCGCACCCGACGGCGACCTACCGCGACGCCGTGGAAGCCAGTGGCGACGAGCGCCGCGAGGTCTATGGCTGGCTGTTCAAGTCCAAGCGCAAGTACGCCCGCGACAAGCGCATCCGCATCATGCTGGAGGTGGAAGCCTTCCTCGACATCCACGAACACTGGAAGTCCCTGGGCTACCCGTTCGACCACCTGGTGCCATCGCTGGCCACCGCCCTGGGTAGCTCCGGCGACCGTCCGGCAGCACTGGCCGAACTCATGGGCATCATCCTCAACGACGGCGTGCGCCAGTCCACCCTGCGCATCGACCAGCTCCACTTCGCCGCCGACACACCCTACGAAACCCTGGTGGGGCACAAGACCAGCGAAGGCAAGCGGGTGATGACCTCGGAAGTGGCCGCCACCCTGCGCGACGCCCTCTCCAAGGTGGTCGAAGGCGGCACCGCACGGCGCCTGCAAGGCAGCTTCACCCTGCCCGATGGCCAGCCGCTGGTCATGGGCGGCAAGACCGGCACCGGCGACAACCGCATCCAGACGGTGACCCGCTGGGGCACGGTGAAGAGCTCCAAGGCGATGAACCGCACCGCCACCTTCGTCTTCTACCTGGGCCCGCGCCACTTCGGCACCCTCACCGCCTTCGTCGAAGGCAGCCAGGCCGACAAGTTCAGCTTCACCTCCGCCCTGCCCGTGCAGGTGCTCAAAGGCATGGCGCCAATCCTCCAGCCCTACCTCATCCCGGGCCAGAACACCCAGTGCCAGGACCTGGCGCCGGCGGTGCAGGTGAGCAGGCGGTAGACCTTCCGTAGGGTGGACCACGCTTTATCGGTCCACCATCGGTGCCCAGCCTGACCACGCTGGTGGATGTGAAAAGCGACATCCCCCCTACAGGCCCGCACAGGTGAAGCAGCTACTTCAGCCCGGCAACTCCCGCGACGATCAGGACCACCGACACCAGCTTGGTCGGCGTCAGCGCCTCACCCAGCAGGAGAAAGCCCAGCAGCACCGTGCCCAGCGTGCCGATGGCGGTCCAGATGGGATAGGCGATGCTCACCGGCAGCACCCGCATGGACAAGGTCAGGAACCAGATCCCGGCCACCGCGGCCACCACCACCAGCAGGCTGGGCCAGGGCCGGGTAAAGCCTTCGGCGTACTTCATGCCCATGGCGAAGAGCACTTCGAAGAATGCTGCCGTCAGCAGATATATCCAGGCCATGGCCGCCTCCTCAGAAGGTTTCCGCCAGGTCCGCCAGGGTCCGCTCGGCACGCTGGTAGGACTGCGCGAAGGCGTCACCGCCGAACTCGTCGTTTTCCACCGCCACCACCGTCACGTCGGTGATGCCGATATACCCCAGCACAGTGCGCAGGTAGACGTCGGCGTGGTTCATGTGTGCGTTGGCACCGCCAGGACCGTAGCCGTGGTCGCCACGGGTGGTGATGATCAGCGCCTTGCGCCCTAGCACCAGCGGGGTATAGGGATTGCCCTGCTTGTTCGGGTCGAAATCGAAGGTGCGGCGAATGCGCACGATCTGGTCGACCCAGGCCTTGACGCCGCTGGGTACGCCGAAGTTGTACATGGGCGCGGAAATCACCAGGCGGTCGGCGGCGAACAGCTCATCCACCAGCAGGTCGCTCACAGCAAGGTCGGCCTTCATCACGTCGGTGCGCGCCTCGGGCTCCGGATGGAAGGCCGCGGCGATCCAGCCCTCGGTGACCGCCGGAATCGCCACCCGCCCCACTTCACGACGCAGGACCTGGCGGTCCGCCTCGCGCGCCTGCCAGGCCTTGAGGAACGACTCCTGCAAGCGACGGGAATGGGAGCGCTCACCACGGGGGCTGCCTTGCACGGAAAGAATGGTGCTCATCTCAATCTCCTTGATGACTGTGCTTCCAGAAGCACATGAATTGGCTGAAACTCAGGCGCTAAGCTAGTTACACCAGCCACCCCGGACAAATGAGCATTTGTTCACCTGGATGAATCTATTTCACCCGTGGAGCCTTCCATGTTTTCCAGCCTGCCCCTCACCGCCTTGCGCACCTTCGAGTCCGCCGCGCGCCTGTCCAGCTTCAAGGCCGCAGCCGAAGAACTGGCCGTGACGCCCACAGCGGTGTCTCACCAGATTCGCGGTCTGGAAAGCTGGCTGGGGGTGCCGCTGTTCCAGCGCCTGCCGCGCAGCGTGCGCCTCACCGATTGCGGCCAGCGCCTGTTCGGCAGCCTCCACGGCGCCCTGCTGGAAGTCACCCAGACCCTCGACCAGCTGCGCCCGCAACGCAGCAGCGGCAATCTCACGCTGTCCACCACCCCGGCCTTCGCCGCGCTCTGGCTGATCCCCCGGCTTGGCCGCTTCTACGCCGAGCACCCGGAAATCAGTGTGCGCCTGGACACCAGCAATACCCTGATCGACCTGCACCAGGACGCCAGCGTCGACTTCGTCATCCGCTACGGCATGGGCGAATACCCCAACCTGCACAGCCAGTGCCTGCTGGACGAATGCTTCGGTGTCTACGGTTCTCCCACGCTGGTGGCCAGCCTGGGCGACCGCCTGCCGACCCTGATCACCATCCGCTGGCGCAATGCCCTGCTCTACGAACTGGGCTGGAAGGCCTGGTGCCAGGCGGCGGGCGAAGAACGCCTGCTGGAAATCGCGCCGCAGCGGGAATACGACGAAGAGCACTACGCCCTGCAAGCCGCCATCGCCGGCCAGGGCCTGGTACTGGCCAGCTCCGTCCTGGTGTCGGAAAGCCTCGCCAGCGGCCTGCTGGTGCCCTACCGGTCGGAAGTCAGCGTCGCCGGCGCGGGTTACTCCACCCTCTGCGTACCAGGCCGGGAACGCCACCCGCCGGTGAAGGCCTTCTTCGACTGGTTGAGTCGGGAGGTGGGGTGACAGTCGGAACTCATACCGACCGAACAAAATAACGAACACCCATCAAACCAAATCGCTCCAGCGACAAGCCGCCACACCCCACGATTTGCTTTCCACCAATCCGAACAGCTAATATTGTGTTCATTATGTTGAACACACTGATCCACCCCCTCCACTTCGCTCGCCTCGCTTCCCGCGAGCGCCACTGGACCGGCGACCTGTAGCCCCCTCCCCTCTCCTCATGCCGTGGAAGCACCGGGCACTGCCCCGCCATCCCACGGCCAGGACTTTCCTGCAATCACGTCATTCGCCTCCGGGCGGAGGGCTCTGCATGCCCAAGGGAGGGCACCATGCGTTCCTGGTTCTATCTGTTGACCGCGATCCTTTTCGAAGTCGTCGGCACCACCTCGATGAAATTCGCCGCCGAACACGCCCCCGTGCTCGGCCACCTGTTGATGTACGGCCTGATTGGCCTGTCGTATTTCTTCCTCTCGCTGGCGATCAAGCGCGTGCCGGTGGGTGTTGCCTACGCCCTCTGGGAGGGCATCGGCATCGTGCTGATCACCGTCATCAGCGTCACCTGGCTGGGTGAGAGCATCAGCCCCTACAAGGTGCTGGGCCTGGCGGTGATGATCGCCGGCATCCTGCTGATCAAGTCCGGCACCCGCACCGCACCCGAGGCCCGTGGCCAGGAGGTGCTGGCATGAACGGCGTGACCTGGATCCACTTCGCCTGGCTGGGCGCAGCCATCGCCCTGGAAGTGCTGGCCAACGTCCTGCTCAAGTACTCCGACGGCTTCCGCCGTCGGCTGCTGGGGGTCACTTCACTGCTCTGCATCCTGGCGGCCTTCACCGCCCTGGCGCAGGCGGTACGCGGCATCGACCTGTCGCTGGCCTATGCCATCTGGGGCGGCTTCGGCATCCTCGCCACCGTAGCCATCGGCTGGACGCTGTTCGGTCAGCGCCTGGCGGGCCGTGGTTGGCTGGGACTGGGGTTGCTACTGGTGGGGATGGGGTTGTTGAAGCTGGCGTAAAGCCAGGAAATGGCCCCGGGGGGGGGATGTCGCTCTTTACATCCACCAAGGGCACGGAGCTGGGTGGATCGGTGAAGTGAGATCCACCCTATAAGCACCGCGTGCGGGAATGAATCCATTCGCGATTGAAATCGCTCCCACACTTGCCTTCCCCTGAAACGACTCGCCCCCACAGGAGACGAATCCTGTGGGGGCGAATTCATTCGCTGAGTCGCGCCGGCGCTTAGCCTTGATCAGCCCTTGGCAGCAGCCGAAACGATCAGTTGCTTCATCTCCACCACCGCCTGCTTGAAGCCAACGAACAGCGCGTGGGCCACCAGGGCGTGGCCAATGTTCAATTCGTTGATGCCGGGGATCGCAGCCACCGGCTCGACGTTGTGGTAATGCAGGCCATGGCCGGCGTTGACGATCAGGCCGAGCTTGAGGCCCAGGGCGACGCCTTCCTGGATGCGCTGCAGTTCGCGGGCAGCTTCTTCCGGGGTATGGGCATCGGCATAGCGGCCGGTATGTAGCTCGATGGCCGGAGCTCCCACGCGGTGGGATGCCTCGATCTGTCGCGGATCGGCGTCGATGAACAGCGAAACCTCGCTGCCCACCTTGGCCAGGCGCTCAACCGCGGCCTTGATGCGTGCTTCCTGCCCGGCCACGTCCAGGCCACCTTCGGTGGTCAGCTCCTGACGGGTTTCGGGTACCAGGCAGACATGCTCGGGGCGGATTTCCTCGGCGAAGGCCATCATTTCCTCGGTCACGCCCATCTCGAAGTTCATACGGGTCTGCAGCACTTCCTTGAGCACGCGTACGTCACGCTCCTGGATGTGCCGGCGGTCCTCGCGCAGGTGCACGGTGATGCCATCGGCACCAGCTTCCTCGGCGTCCAGGGCCGCCTTGACCGGGTCCGGGTAGCGGGTGCCGCGGGCCTGGCGGAGGGTGGCGACGTGGTCGATGTTCACGCCGAGAAATACGCGGTTGGCTTCAGTCACGGGGAGGTTCCTTGATCGTCATGAATAGCTCGCGGCTGACCAGTGGCCGGCCGCCCAGGTGAGGTGCCAGGGCCTGGCGCATCAGGCGCTTGGCCGCGCCGAGTGCGCCCGGGGCGCTCCAGTCGGCTTCGGCCAAGGCGAGGAGTTCGCGGCCCTGGAACAGGCCGGGCTGCAACTGCGCCACCGACTCCAGTCCGGCATCGGGCTGGAGCCGGTAGATGCCGTCAGGGGCGATGGGTTGCCCGGCCAGGTCCGTATCCAGGGCGAAACCATAGCCCAGCTCGTCCAGCAGACGCCATTCGAATGCACGCAGCAGAGGTTCCAGCGGACGGTTGGCGGCAAGCGCCTGGAGGGTTGCGGCGTAATGCTCGAAGAGCGCGGGCTGCGGGTCTTCGGCCGGCAGCAGGCGAATCAGCAATTCATTAAGGTAGAGGCCACTGAACAGCGCCTCGCCGGCAAGCAGGTTGGGGATACCGGCACTCTCCAGGCGACCGACGTTCTTAAGCTCGCCACGGCCGCGAAACTCCGTTTCCAGCGGCAGGAACGGCCGCGCCAGTGTACCGGCCTTGCCACGGGCACCACGCAATACCGCACGCAGCCGCCCTTCGGGGGTGAAGAAGTCGACCAGCGCGCTGCTTTCCCGATAGGCCCTGCTGTGCAGGACGAACGCCGATAGCGCCGCGCCGATCATGGAGAGGCTCAGAGGTCGTTGTAACCCAGGGAACGCAGGGCACGCTCGTCGTCGGACCAGCCGCCCTTCACTTTCACCCAGAGATTGAGCATGACCTTGGAGTCGAACATGGTTTCCATGTCCTTGCGCGCTTCCTGGCCAATGCGTTTGATCCGTTCACCACCTTCACCGATGATGATTTTCTTCTGGCCGTCGCGCTCCACCAGGATCAGGGCGTGGATGTGCAGGACATGACCTTCCTGCTTGAACTCTTCGATTTCGACGGTGATCTGGTAGGGCAGCTCGGCGCCCAGCTGGCGCATGATCTTCTCGCGCACCAGTTCGGCGGCGAGGAAACGGCTGCTGCGGTCGGTAATCTGGTCTTCCGGGAAGAAGTGATCGCCTTCCGGCAGGCGCTCAGCCACCAGGCGCTCCAGGGTGTCGAGATTGTGGCCCTGGAGGGCGGAAATCGGGACCAGCTCGGCATTCGGGAGTTGCTCCTGAAGCCAGGACAGGTGAGGAATCAGGTCGCCCTTCTCGTCCATGCGATCGGTCTTGTTCACCGCGAGCAGCACCGGGCCCTGCACGTACTGCACACGCTCCAGAACCAGTTGGTCCTCTTCGGTCCAGCGGTCACGGTCGACCACGAAGACGACAACGTCCACGTCCTTCAACGCCGCCGAGGCGCTGCGGTTCATGTAGCGGTTGAGTGCCTTGTCGCTCTTCTTGTGCAGACCGGGGGTGTCCACGTAGATCGCCTGGACATTGCCTTCGGTCTTGATGCCGAGCATGTTGTGGCGGGTGGTCTGCGGCTTGCGCGAGGTGATCGCCAGCTTTTGCCCGAGGATGTGGTTGAGCAGCGTGGACTTGCCCACATTGGGGCGGCCGACGATGGCAACGTAGCCGCAGCGGGGGGTATCGATATCAGTCATTGCCATTCTCCACACCAAGGGCGACCAGGGCGGCGGCGGCGGCCACCTGTTCAGCGATCCGGCGGCTGGCGCCCTGACCCTGGGTCTTGTCATTCAGCAGGGTGACCTGGCACTCGACGAAGAACGTCCGGCAGTGCGGTTCACCCTGGATATCCACCACTTCATAACGTGGCAGTTCACAGGCCCGGGATTGCAGGAATTCCTGCAGGCGGGTCTTGGGGTCCTTGTTGGTATCCACCAGGGTCAGGCCTTCGAGCTCGTTGGCCAGCCAGGCGAGGACACGCTCGCGCGCGGCCTCCATGCCGGAATCCAGGTAGATGGCGCCGATCAGCGCTTCCAGTGCATCGGCGAGAATCGACTCACGGCGAAAACCGCCGCTCTTCAGCTCACCCGATCCCAGGCGCAGGTATTCGCCCAGTTCGAAGCCACGGGCCAGCAAGGCCAGGGTTTCGCCTTTCACCAGCCGCGCACGCAGCCGCGACAACTGCCCCTCGCGCGCCTGCGGGAAGCGTGCGAACAGGGCTTCGCCGGCGACGAAGTTCAGAATGGCATCGCCGAGGAACTCGAGGCGCTCGTTGTTGCGCCCCGCGTAGCTGCGGTGGGTCAAGGCCAGAGTCATCAGACTCTGGTCCTTGAAGGTATAGCCGAGCTTACGCTCGAGACGGCTGAGGGATACGCTCACTGGACTCGCACACGGAATTCTTTGTCGAAGCGCACCACCAGATCGAGGTTTTCGACCAGGGGCTCGCGTTTTTCATACTTGAGGTGAGCCTGGAACTCGTTGTTTTCCAGGGTCACCTTCAACGCCTTGTCCAGGTCCAGGTCACGGATGCCGTTAACCTGCATACCCTTGGATACATGGCTGTAGAAGTCGGGAATGGTCCTGATTTCCAGGGCCTTTTCGGTTTCTACCGAACTGATGATCTTCTCCAGGGAGAAGAAATCGAGGTAATGCGGGATCACCTTGAAGGCGGTGCTGGCCAGGAAAGCCACTACGGCCAGGACCAGCAGCCAGCCCAGAACCGACATACCCTTCTGCTTACGCGCGAACGTCATGATCGACCTCAATGTCTGTGTTTTATGGAGGCCGGTTGGCCCGCAAGCAAGACTATATAGCGACTGCGGCGCTGTCATGAACAACGCCGCAAAACCGCGATGGCGAGGGGGCTGTTAGTGAATCAGACCCACTCGGGAGAAGTTCGGCACATTGCGCAGCTTGGGATCGGGCCAGCTCATCCACACGGCGAATGCCTTGCCGACGATGTTGCGGTCCGGAACCATGCCCAGCAGATCCTTCGGGATACGGGGATCGTTCCAGTAGCGGCTGTCGTTGGAGTTGTCGCGGTTGTCGCCCATCATGAAGTAATGCCCCTGGGGCACCACCCACTCGCGGCCCGGCTCCATGCGGTAGCGCTTCATTTCCTTGCGGATCAGGTGCTCGGCTTCGCCCAGCTTTTCCTGGTAGAGCATGGCGCTACCCAGGGTGCCCGGTTCTTCGCCCAACATCTTTTCAGCCACCGGTTGACCATTGATGGTCAGGTGCTTGTCGCTGCTGTAGGCGATACGGTCACCCGGCAGGCCGATCACCCGCTTGATGTAGTTGATGTTCGGGTCGCTGGGATAGCGAAACACCATAACATCGCCACGCTGCGGGTCACCCACCTCGATCACCTTGTTGTCCAGCACCGGCAGGCGGATGCCATAGGCGAACTTGTTGACCAGGATAAAATCGCCCACTTCCAGGGTCGGCTTCATGGAGCCGGACGGGATCTGGAAAGGTTCGACCAGGAACGAACGCAGCACCAGCACGATGGCCAGCACGGGGAAGAAGGACTTCCCGTACTCCACCAGCAGCGGTTCCTTGTTCAGCCTGTCGAGCACATCCGGGTCGGGCTCGCTGACTTGCCCCTCGTAGGCGGCAATCGCAGAGCGCCGGCGGGGCGCCAGCAGAACCAGGTCGATAAGCGCGAGTACGCCGCAGACTGCCACGGCGATAACCAACAACAGCGGGAAATTGATCGACATAGACCCTAGCTATCCACTTTGAGCACAGCGAGGAAGGCTTCCTGCGGGATTTCCACGCTGCCAACCTGCTTCATCCGTTTCTTACCGGCCTTCTGCTTCTCCAGCAGTTTCTTCTTGCGACTGACGTCACCGCCGTAGCACTTGGCCAGAACGTTCTTCCTGAGCGCCTTTACAGTAGTACGTGCAACGATCTGTCCACCGATCGCCGCCTGGATCGCCACGTCGAACATCTGACGCGGGATCAGTTCTTTCATCTTCTCAGTCAACGCGCGGCCTTTGTAGTGGGCCTGGTCGCGGTGCACGATCAGTGCCAGGGCATCGACCTTCTCGCCGTTGATCAGTACGTCCAGCTTCACCAGATTAGCCGGTTCGAAGCGATCGAAGCTGTAGTCCAGCGACGCATAGCCGCGACTTACCGACTTCAGACGGTCGAAGAAGTCCAGCACCACCTCGTTCATTGGCAGGTCGTAGCAAACTTGAACCTGCGAGCTGAGGAACTGCATGTCGCGCTGGACGCCACGCTTCTCGATGCACAGGGTGATGACGTTGCCGAGGTGCTCCTGGGGAACAAGGATGTTGGCGCGCACGATGGGCTCGCGCATTTCGTCGATGGACGAGAGGTCGGGCAGTTTGGACGGGTTGTCGACGTAGATGATCTCGCCGTTCTTCTGCACGATTTCGAAGACTACGGTCGGCGCGGTAGTGATCAGGTCCAGGTCGTATTCGCGCTCCAGGCGCTCCTGGATGATCTCCATGTGCAGCATGCCGAGGAAGCCGATACGGAAACCGAAGCCCAGGGCCTCGGAGCTTTCCGGCTCGTATTGCAGCGCCGCGTCGTTCAGGGTCAGCTTCTGCAGGGCTTCGCGGAAGTCCTCGAAATCGTCGGAGCTGACCGGGAACAGGCCGGCGTAAACCTGCGGCTTGATGCGCTGGAAGCCTGGCAGCACGTCCACGTCGGGCGTGTTGGACAAGGTCAGGGTATCGCCCACCGGGGCGCCGTGAATGTCCTTGATACCAGCGATGATGAAACCCACTTCGCCGGCCTTGAGGTCGGGCATATCGGTGTGTTTCGGGGTGAATACGCCGACGCTGTCCACCTGGTGGACCTTGCCGGTGGATTTCACCAGGATCTTGTCGCCCTTCTTCACCCGGCCGTGTTTGACCCGCACCAGAGAGACCACGCCCAGGTAGTTGTCGAACCAGGAATCGATGATCAGGGCCTGCAGCGGTGCGTCGATTTCGCCTTCCGGAGCCGGGATGACTTCCACCAGGCGCTCCAACACGTCGATCACGCCCATGCCGCTCTTGGCGCTGCAGGGAACGGCGTCGGTGGCGTCGATACCGATGATGTGTTCGATCTCTTCCTTCACCCGCTCCGGTTCGGCCTGGGGCAGGTCCATCTTGTTCAGCACCGGCATGACCTCGAGGCCCTGCTCGATGGCGGTGTAGCAGTTGGCCACGGACTGGGCTTCCACGCCCTGACCGGCGTCCACCACCAGCAGTGCGCCTTCACAGGCCGCCAGGGAACGGCTGACCTCGTAGGTGAAGTCCACGTGGCCGGGGGTGTCGATGAAGTTCAGCTGGTAGGTCTTACCGCTCTGCGCCTTGTAGTGCAGGGTGACGCTGTGGGCCTTGATGGTGATGCCGCGCTCGCGTTCAAGATCCATGGAGTCCAGTACCTGGGCCTCCATCTCGCGGTCGGACAGGCCGCCGCACATCTGGATGAAGCGGTCTGCCAGGGTCGACTTGCCATGGTCGATGTGGGCGATGATGGAGAAATTGCGGATATGACTCAGGTCACTCACGGATGAACACTCGAAAAAGCCGCGAGCAGGCTGCTCGCCGAAAAATAGCGGGGGAGTTTACCTGATCGGCGACCAACCCGTCACGCCCATGCGGCGGAAGGCAGAAACGAAAAAAGGGCGGCCATTGGCCGCCCTTTTGCACCGCAACCGCGTTACTCGGCCAGCTTGAATGTAATGAAGCTGGCGCGCCCCTGGCGCAGCACCCGCATGGATACCGAACGGTTCTTCGGCAGATCCTTGGCGATTTGCGTGAAGGCCTTGGCAGACGGAATAGCCTGGTTGTTCAGGTGAGTGATCACATCACCCGGACGCAGGCCCATCATGGCAGCCGGGCCGTCCTGGACGTCCTTGATCACCACGCCACCCTGGATGTCCAGTGCCTTCTTCTGCTCATCAGTCAGCTCGACCACGCTCACGCCCAGGCGATTGCTGCTGCGCTCGACGCCATCGCCGGTCGCGGCGGCCATTTCGTCGCCATCTTCCGGCAGCGCGCCGATAGCCATGTCGAGGGTCTTGCGGCTGCCGCCACGCACGACTTCCAGCTTGATCTTGCTACCTGGCTTGAGGTTGCCCACCAGGTGCGGCAGGTCAGCGGATACCACGATCGGCTGGCCGTTCATGCTGAGGATGACGTCACCCACCTGCAGACCACCCTTGGCGGCAGGGCCACCTTCCTGGACCTGGGCCACCAGCGCACCGGCCGGCTTGTCCAGGCCGAAGGATTCGGCGAGGTCCTTGTTCACTTCCTGGATGACCACGCCCAGCCAGCCGCGGCTGACCTTGCCTTCGGCCTTGAGCTGGTCGGCCACGCTCATGGCGACGTCGATCGGGATGGCGAAGGACAGGCCCATGAAGCCGCCGGAGCGGGTGAAGATCTGCGAGTTGATACCCACCACTTCGCCGTCCAGGTTGAACAGCGGGCCACCGGAGTTACCCGGGTTGATGGCCACGTCGGTCTGGATGAACGGTACGTAGTTCTCGTTGGGCAGGCTGCGGCCCTTGGCGCTGACGATACCGGCGGTCACCGAGTGGTCGAAACCGAAGGGCGAACCGATGGCCAGCACCCAGCTGCCCACCTTGAGGTCGTCGGACTTGCCGATCTTCACGATCGGCAGGTCCTTGCCCTCGACCTTCAGCAGCGCCACGTCGGTACGCGGGTCGGCACCGATCAGCTTGGCTTCCAGCTCGCTACGGTCGGACAGGCGCACGATGATCTCGTCGGCGTCGGCCACCACGTGGTTGTTGGTCAGGACGTAACCGTCCTTGGAAATGATGAAGCCGGAACCGAGGGACTGCGCCTCGCGCTGGCGGCCGCCTTGCGGGCTGCGCGGCGCTTGCGGCATGTTGCGCTCGAAGAATTCGCGCAGCATGGGTGGCAGGCCTTCCAGGTCAGGCATCACCTGGGCACCGGCAGCACCGCGCTGGGGCAGCTTCTGCCGGGTACTGATGTTGACCACGGCCGGGGACGCCTCTTCGACCAGCGGCGTGAAGTCCGGCAGCTCGGCACGAGCCACGAGGGTTTGACCAAGCAGCAGCAGGGCTGCCACGGCGGTCATGCAGGATTTGAGGTTAAGCATCGACATACAGCTCCCGTCGCATAACGAGTGGTATGAACTCGCCGGACCGCCCGGCCCTGCGAGCAAAACACAACACAAAAGCAAAAAGAGCCCGGGGCGTCAGCCCAAGGCTCGGTGGAACATCGTGAAAAAGACAGGCCGGGAGCAGAGGCTCCCGCGCCATGAACCGAATACGGGTCCTGTCGCAAGGATCATTGTGTCGCGGTGGCCTCCGCTGCAGCTGCCCGCATGGACAGTGCAACCCGTTCGGCCGTTCCCAGCGGGATTTCACCGACCACGGTCACCATCACGTCACCATCGGCCGTGCTGACCCGCTTGGACACCATCACAGTCGGCCCAAGTTGGCTGCGCGCGTCTTCGACTACGGCGCCATGCAGTGGTTCGAGGAACACCGAGAAGCGCGCCAGTCCGTCGCTGTAAAGCAGGCTGGATACCGGATCGGACGATACCGGGCTACGTCGCTCCTGGGCGCTGGTCAGGCTGAAGCCCGGCGGCAGCCAGTCGGAGCGCCATCGGGACGCCTTCTCGGACTGCGCCTCAGCGGTACGCACTGCCTTGCACGCCGAACCAGGCTGAAGATCGGCATCCGCCGGAGCGGTTGCCGTATCGATACGGGTGAACTGGAAACGCTCCAGCAGTTGCCCCTTGTCGCTCAGCAACAGTGACTTGAGCGGCAGACCGGTGTCCCGGTCCAGATGCAGCTCGAAGCCATAGCGGTGCTGGTCACGTGGGGTCAGGGTCAGGACCACCGCGGCGTGCCCGGCGACCCGGGACTCGCCAGCGAGGCGCAGGTCATACCATTCGGACAGCTGCTTGGCGTCGAGCGCCCGGGCTGGCCAGACTTGGCCGTCGGCCATCTGATCGGAGAGGGAGCCACTCACGCACTGGGTGCGCCCGTTGACGCGCACCACTTCCTGAGCCGGCCCATCGAGCTGCAGCAGACGCTCGCGCACCTCCCCACCCTGCTGGACCTGATGCCAGACTTCGTGGGTGGAGAAACTCCCATTTCGTTCGTAGACGAATGTTCCCTGGAAACTCTGGCGCTGCTCCGCATCAGCGAGGCGCTGCAGCCAGTCCTGAGCGTCGGCGGCATGGGCTGATTGAGTCAGCCAGCCGCCAAGCAAGATGAATACCGGAAGTGCGCGCATGTTCCTCCTCAGCGGCTCTCCAGACTGGCAGCGCGGGCGTACGGCAGAGCGCTGTCGCTACCGCTCATCGCGGCCTGCTGCGCATGTTGCCGCAGGTACGCAGGCAGACGCTTCTCGTGCCAACCGGAAGACGACTGGGTCGCACCGATGGGCTGTTGCGCCTGTTGACCATCCTCACTATAGCCAGCCAGCACAGCACCTTGCTGGGCCTGCGGCATGACCATGGCGGGCTGGCTGGCCTGCTGCTGGGCGAGCTGTTGGGTGCCCACCACTTCGTCCTGGTTGTACATGCGTACACCGGCCAGCACGGCGAGGGTCACCGAAGCGGCTACAGCCAGGCGCCCCAGATTGCGCCACGGAGCACGAACCACCTGGGCAGGCGGTGCAGCTTCCTCGGCCAGTGCGGCCGAGACTGCGGCAGCGATGTCCAGGCGCGGCTCCAGCAGCTCCTTGTGCATCACGGCCCGGGCGATCTGGTAACGCGACCAGGTAGCCCGGAGTTCTTGATCTTCGCTGGCGGCGAGAACTCGACGCAGCTCCAGTTCGTCCGCCTCGTTATCCATTACCGCGGACAGCGATTCCTGCAAAGCTTCACGACTCATGGCGGTTCCCCTCTTGGCTGTCGCCGCTGTCTCAGGTCCCGTGCAACAAAGGTTGCAGGGCTTTATCGATGGCTTCCCGCGCCCGGAAGATGCGGGATCGCACAGTACCGACCGGACACTGCATGACGCTGGCAATGTCTTCGTAACTTAGGCCGTCGAACTCGCGCAGGGTCAACGCCGTGCGCAAATCTTCCGGCAACTGCTGGATGCTCCGGTGCACTGTGGCCTCGATCTCGTCACGGAGCAGGGCTCGCTCCGGCGACTCGATATCCTTGAGGGCGTGGTCGCCGTCATAAAACTCGGCGTCCTCAGCACTTACATCACTATCTGGCGGGCGTCTTCCACGCGCCACCAGATGGTTCTTCGCCGTGTTGATGGCGATGCGGTACAGCCACGTATAAAACGCACTGTCGCCGCGAAAGTTTCCGAGCGCGCGGTAAGCCTTGATGAAGGCTTCCTGAGCTACGTCCTGGGCTTCCTGGGCGTCGTGCACGAAACGCACGACCAACCCGAGAATCTTGTGCTGGTATTTCAACACCAGCAGATCGAAAGCCCGCTTGTCGCCCCGCTGCACCCGTTCGACCAGCTGCTGATCCTGTTCCTGGGTTAGCATGAACACTCCTCGTCGATCGCGAAGGGGTGTTGCGCCAGCCAGTGGATCGGCTTGCCAAAATAGACTCGGGCGTTGCGCAAAAGTTCTCCCCTCCAAGCAAGCTTCCTGCAGATTGTTTTTTCACCTGCACGGAATGACGCAGCAGGGCTCGCGGCCATGCTGCGCCGAATATAAGTCGCTTGATCTACAGGCATCCGGGCTGCACATTTCATGTGCATTCGTTGCGTAAATGTAAGCAAGCACCGTCTCTTCAAAATGGTGACCCTGAATGGAACCTGAACGACTAAAAAAGTTCCCTGGCACCATGCACGGTCATAAGCGAGCTATTGTGCCGCCCACCCCGGCTATATACTAGCCGCCGCTTTTTTCGCGGGAACCGACATGAGCCAACATTTCCAGCATGACGTACTGGTCATCGGCAGCGGCGCCGCTGGCCTGACCCTGGCCCTCACCCTGCCCTCGCACCTGAACATCGTTGTACTGAGCAAGGCCGATCTCAGCAATGGCTCGACCTATTGGGCCCAGGGCGGTGTCGCTGCGGTGCTGGACGATACCGACACGGTCGATTCCCACGTCGAAGACACCCTGGTCGCCGGCGCCGGCCTGTGCCGCGAGGACGCCGTGCGCTTCACGGTAGAACACAGCCGCGCAGCGATCCAATGGCTGATCGACCAAGGCGTGCCCTTCACCCGCGACGATGAAAGCGCTCGCGAGGATGGCGGCTTCGAATTCCACCTGACGCGTGAAGGCGGCCACAGCCATCGGCGCATCATCCATGCCGCCGACGCCACAGGCGCCGCTATCTTCAACACCTTGCTGGAACAGGCCAAGAAGCGGCCGAACATCCAGTTGCTGGAGCAGCGCGTCGCCGTCGACCTGATCACCGAGCGCAAGCTCGGCCGCAAGGGCCAGCGCTGCCTGGGCGCCTACGTGCTGAATCGCACCAACGGGGAAGTGGACACTTTCCATGCCCGCTTCACCGTGCTCGCTTCCGGCGGCGCGGCCAAGGTCTACCTCTACACCAGCAATCCCGACGGCGCTTGTGGCGACGGTATCGCCATGGCCTGGCGCGCCGGTTGCCGGGTGGGCAACCTGGAGTTCAACCAGTTCCACCCCACCTGCCTCTATCACCCGCAGGCCAAGAGCTTCCTCATTACCGAAGCCGTGCGTGGAGAAGGTGGCCTGCTCAAGCTGCCGAACGGCGAGCGCTTCATGCAGCGCTTCCACCCGCGCGCCGAACTGGCCCCGCGAGACGTGGTAGCCCGCGCCATCGACCATGAGATGAAGCGCCTGGGCGTGGACTGCGTCTACCTGGACATCAGCCACAAGCCCGCCGAGTTCGTGAAGAGCCACTTCCCCACGGTCTACGAGCGCTGCCTGGATTTCGGTATCGACATCACCCGCCAAGCCATCCCGGTGGTGCCGGCGGCACATTACACCTGCGGTGGCGTGGTAGTGGACCAGCACGGACGTACCGATATTCCCGGCCTCTACGCCATCGGCGAGACCAGCTTTACCGGCCTGCATGGCGCCAACCGCATGGCCAGCAACTCCCTGCTCGAATGCTTCGTCTATGGCCGCTCGGCGGCGGAAGACATGCTTGGGCAACTGAACAAGGTCCCGATGCCCACCCACCTGCCGACTTGGGACGCCAGCCAGGTGACCGATTCGGACGAGGACGTGATCATCGCCCACAACTGGGACGAGCTGCGGCGCTTCATGTGGGACTACGTCGGCATCGTGCGCACCAACAAACGCCTGCAGCGCGCCCAGCACCGGGTACGCCTGCTGCTCAGCGAGATCGACGAGTTCTACAGCAACTACAAAGTCAGCCGCGACCTGATCGAACTGCGCAACCTGGCACTGGTGGCGGAGCTGATGATCCGTTCGGCCATGCAGCGCCACGAGAGCCGCGGCCTGCATTACACCCTGGACTACCCGGACCTGCTCCCGGAAGCCCGGGACACTATCCTGGTTCCGCCCATCTTCGGCGACTGAACCCCAGCCTCACCCGCAACCGGCGGTGCTGCTCATGGTCGAGAGCATCCGCCGGAATGCACAATCCCCTCCCCCACCAGGTTCCCGACAGCCGGAAGCGCAGGATCACCGCCAGCGGCAGCGCCAGGCTGTCAGGGCGCAACTGCACCGGGCGCCAGCCATCAGCCGCGCACCAGAGCTGCCAGCCGTCACCATCCAGGCGCAAGCCGGTAAAGGCCTTGGGAGAACTCAGGAGAATCTGTCTGGGCAAGCACCACGCGGCATGCGCTACGCAGGCGAAGTAGCCCGCAAGCCGAGCCCAGAAAGGAACGTCGGCAACCGACAAGGCCAGAACGGCCAGGAAAGACAGGATTAGGTAGAAGGCCAGCAGGCGCCGCGAAGGGCGCCAGTGGCATTCGAAGGCGTCACTTTGGCTGGACACGGTCCAGGATCATGCGAACCATGCGGCGCAGGTCCGCATCTTCCGGCTCGCCGCGCTGCATGAACCAGCCGAACATGTCCTGATCTTCGCACTCCAGCAGCTTGCGGTAGCGGGCCTGGTCGTCGGCGTCGAGGCTCGGATAGACCTCCTGCACGAAGGGGACGAGGAGCACGTCCAGCTCGAGCATGCCGCGACGGCTGTGCCAGAAGAGTCGGTTCAGTTCAATTGAGTCGGCCATCACAGCGCCTCCAGGAATGAGGCGCGCATTATAACCACAGCCGCCGCCCCGGACACCCGCTGACAAGCCCCCGGCGGAACTCTATGATGGCGCCCCAGACTTTTTTCCAGCGATCCGCAATGGCCGACTCAGCATTCTTCTGCCCGCTCACCCATGAAGGCCTGCTCGCCGTCCGCGGCGTGGATGCCGCAAAGTTCCTCCAGGGTCAGGTGACCTGCAACCTCAATTACCTGGACCAGACCACCAGCAGCCTGGGTGCCCGCTGCACGCCCAAGGGCCGGATGATCTCCAGCTTCCGCATCATCCAGGAAGGGGAAGGTTTCCTCCTGGCGTTGGCCAGCAACCTGCTCGAAGCCCAGTTGGCCGACCTGAAGAAATATGCCGTCTTCTCCAAATCCACCCTTAGCGATGAAAGCGCCGAGTGGGCGCGCTTCGGCCTCAGCCAGGGCGACGGTGCGTTGCTCGCCCTTGGTCTGGACTTGCCGCAGACCGCCGACAGCGTCGCCCGTGAAGGCAGCCTGATCGCCATTCGCCTTGCCGATGGCCGTGCAGAGCTCTGGGCGCCCCGCGCCGAAGCCGCCGCCCTGGAAAGCCGCCTGGCCGCCCAACTGCCACAAGCGCCGCTGGATGCATGGCTGCTGGCCCAGGTACGCGCCGGCATCGGCCAGGTCTTTGGCAGCACCCGCGAGCTGTTCATTCCGCAGATGATCAACCTCCAGGCCCTCGGCGGCGTCAGCTTCAAGAAAGGCTGCTACACCGGCCAGGAAATCGTCGCCCGCATGCAGTACCTGGGCAAACTCAAGCGCCGCCTCTACCGCCTTGCGTTGGCCGACGGCGAGCTGCCGCAGCCCGGCGCCGAACTGTTCTCCCCGGTTCACCAGAGTTCAGTGGGTGAAGTGGTGCTGGCAGCTCCGGCCGCGAACGGCTGCGAACTGCTTGCCGTGCTTCAGGAAGATGCCGTGAACGATGGCCGCATCCACCTGGGCGCCGCCGACGGCCCCGCACTGAACCTGCTGAGCCTGCCCTACACCCTGGACGCCGACCGCGAAATCCAACGCTAGCCCGCCCCTGAAGGCCACTGACGAGAAACTCAATGAGCAAGCTTGCCGAGAAAGTCCAACAGGAACTCATCCAGGCCATCGAAAGCGATGAGCTGGTTCTGCCGACCCTGCCGGAAGTCGCGCTGAAGGTGCGCGAAACCGCCGAAGACCCGAACGCGAGCATCCAGGACCTGGCCAAGGTGATCGGCAACGACGCCGCGCTGACAGCCCGCATCATCAAAGTGGTGAACAGCCCGCTGCTGCGCACCAACAAGGAGATTACCGACCTGCAGATGGCCATCAGCCGTCTCGGCATCAACTACACCAGCAACCTCGCCACGGGCCTGGCCATGGAGCAGATGTTCCAGGCCACTTCCGACGTGGTTGACCGCAAGATGCGCGAAGTCTGGAACAAAAGCACCGAAATCGCCGGTATCTGCCACGTACTCTGCCGACACTACACCCGCCTGATGCCCGACCAGGCCACCCTGGCCGGCCTGGTGCAACAGATCGGCGTGCTGCCCATCCTCACCTATGCCGAAGAGCACAACGAGCTGCTGGCCGACTCCATCAGCCTCAACCACGTGATCGAACGCATCCATCCGCTGATTGGCGACCGCATCCTGCGCGCCTGGGAATTCCCCGAGCCGATCGCCGCCGTCCCCAGCCAGTACCTGGACTTCAGCCGCAACTCGGCGCGCGTCGACTACATCGACATCGTCCAGGTCGCGACCCTGCAGAGCTACCTCGGCAGCGAGCACCCCTATACCCAACTGGACTGGAGCCAGGTGCCCGCCTTCGCCAAGCTCGGCCTCGACCCGAACGTCGACACGCAGGCCGACGAAGATCTCTCTGCCGCCATGGAAGCGGCCATGGGCATGCTCCAATAAAGCCTTGCGCGCATTCGTCCATCCGGCGCTAGACTCAGGTTCCCCTACGTCGCTGGATGGAACCGGATGCGCGTACTCATTCTCGCCTTCTGCCTGTTGTTCCACGGCCTTGCCGCCGCGGAAGAAGTGCGCCTGACCAATGGCGAGTGGGCGCCCTACCTGGGCGCCCGCCTGCCGCACCAGGGCGTGGCATCACGCATCGTCGAAGAGGCCTTCGCCCTGCAAGGCGTCAAGGTGCAGTGGGAGTTCTACCCCTGGACCCGTTCGATGCACCTGGCCGAGCGTGGCGAACGCGCCGGCACCGCCGTCTGGCTGCGCAGCCCGGAGCGAGAACGGCAGTTCTTCATCAGCGACCCGGTGGTGGAAAGCACTTACTACTTCTTCCACCGCAAGGACCATCCCCTGGACTGGCAGCGGGTCTCCGACCTCAAGGACGTGCGCCTGGGTGGTGCGCTCGGCTACGACTACGGCGCAGCCTTCCAGCAGGCGGAGCGCGACGGCCAGATCAAGGTCAAGCGCCTCAGCGGCGAGGAACAGGGTCTTCGCATGGTCCTGGCCGGACGGCTGGACGCCTTTCCCATGGACAAGGTCGTCGCCTTCGCCCTGCTCAACGACAAGTTCACCTCCGCCGATCGCGCCCGGTTGAGCTTCCATCCGCTTCCCGTACGTAGCGACAGCCTGCACCTGATGCTATCCCGCGAGGTGCCCGGCAATGCCGAACTGATCAAGCGCTTCAACGAGGGCCTGACCCTGTTGCGGGACAGCGGCAAGGTGGCCCGGTACCTGATGGAAGTGCAGGAGCCGCTGAGCCTCGCGCCGTAGGCCGAAAAATACTGTGGGAGCGAATTCATTCGCGAAGAGCAGGCCATTGGCGCTGACCAATCACGATTGAAATCGCCCCCACAACCAAGCAGCTTCTCGGCGGGTCGACGTCACGCCGGCGGGAAACTCACCCGCACCTTAAGCCCGCCAGCGTCGCCATCGTGAAGGCTTATCTCAGCCTGGTGGGCGCGGCAGATCTCGCCGACGATCGCCAGCCCCAATCCCGCGCCACGACTCTGCACATTGCGCCGATAGAAGCGCTGGAACACCTTGTCGCGTTCCTCGGGCGGAATGCCGCTGCCGTCGTCCTCCACCTCCAGCACAGCCGGCGAGCACACCCGCAGGATCACGTTGCCGCCCTTGGGCGTATGGGCCAGGGCGTTGTCCACCAGGTTGCAAAGTAGTTCGTTGAGCAGCGTCGGCTCCCCCATCACCCAGGCCTGATCCTCCGCTTCCAGCGCCAGGGCGATGCCGCGCGCATGGGCCAGAGGAGCCAGCGCCATACCCAGCTCACGCGCCAGCTGCCCCAACTCGATACGCTCGGCGCCGCCTTCGGCGATGGCCCGCGCGCCGCTTTCGATGCGCGCCAGGGACAGCAGCTGGTTGGCCAGATGGGTCAGGCGATCGGTGTTCTGTGCCGCTTCTTCGAGGGTCGAACGCCAAATCGCCGGGTCCTGCTCACGCAGCCCCAGCTCCACCCGCGCCTTGAGGGCGGCCAGTGGGGTACGCAGCTCGTGGGAAGCGTCCGCGATGAAATCGGCCTGACGCTGGAACAGGCCACGCAGGCGTTCGGTGAACCGGTTGAGTGCATCCACCAGGGGGCGCAATTCACGCTGCACCGCCACTTCCGGCAGAGGCCGCAGATCGTCGGCCTCGCGTTCCTCCACCGCCAGACGCAGCTTGTTCAACGGTTGCAGCGAGGCGCTGACCGCCAGCCACACCAGCACCAGCGCCGCCACTACCAGCAGCACCAGGCGCCACAGGCTGTCCACCAACAGCCCCCTGGCCAGGCGCTCGCGGGCGCTTTCGGTCTCGGCGACGCGTATCTCGGCGATTCCGTTCAGCCGCGGCTCGCTCACCGGTTGCAACAGACTCACCACCCGCACCCCAACCCCTTCGTACTCGGCGTCATAGAAGCGCGCCAGCGCCGGGTAGTCGTCGGTGCGCTGGGTGCCCGGTGGTGGTGGTGGCAGGTGTTCGTAGCCCGAGACGAGTTTCCCGTCCGGGTCGTTCACCTGGTAGAAGATGCGCCCAGCGCTGTCGTAGGCGAAGACGTCCAGCGCCACATAGGGGACGTCCGCCTTCAGGCGCCCGTCGTTCTCATAAAGGCCATCGGCGATGGCCCTGGCCGACGCCAGCAGGGTGCGGTCGTAGGCGGTGTCGGCGGCTTCGCGGGCGTTCCAGTAGGAACTCAGGCTGGCGATCAGCAGCAGGCCACCCAGCATCAGCGCCAGGCGCCGCAGCAGCCGCCCGCGCAGGCTGCCGGCCTCACGCATCCTGGCTCTCCAGCAGGTAGCCCAGGCCTCGGAAGGTGACGATGCGCACAGCGCTGCCTTCCAGTTTCTTGCGCAAGCGGTGGATGTAGATCTCGATGGCATCGGGACTGGCTTCCTCGTCCAGCCCGAACACCTGGGAAGCCAGCTGCTCCTTGCTCATCACCCGCCCCGGCCGCGCGATCAGCGCCTCCAGCACGGATTGCTCGCGTGAGGTCAGGCTGAGAATGTCGTCTGCGAGGCTGAAGCGCCGGGTACCCAGGTCATAGACCAGCGCCCCGCAACGTTGCTGCTGTTCGCCGCCGAGCACGCTGCGGCGCAGCAGTGCCTTGACCCGTGCCTCCAGTTCGGTCAGCTCAAAGGGTTTGGCCAGGTAGTCGTCGGCCCCGAGGTTGAGGCCATGGACCCGATCCTTCACTTCGCCGCGCGCGGTGAGCATCAGCACCGGCAGCGTCTTGCCGCGTCCGCGCAAGCGCGCCAGCACCTCGAAACCATCCATGCGCGGCAGGCCCACGTCCAGTACCGCCAGGGCGTAGTCCTCGCTGGCCAGGGCCAGGTCGGCGGCGACGCCATCGTGCAGCACGTCCACCGTCCAACCCGCGCTCTTGAGCACCTGGGCAACGCTTGCAGCCAACTGGGGATGGTCTTCGACCAGCAGGATTCGCACGACAAAGTCTCCGAAAAGGCAGCGATCGCTCAGCAGTTTAACGGGCCGCTGACCGCTGTGAACGCCGCGCAAGGTTTCTTTCACACTGAAAGGCTGGCGAAAGTTTCACTGCATAGCATCGCGACAGGGTGGCAAGGACCACCCGTAGAAAAGCCGGCCCGTGGTTGCGCCGACTGACAAGAACAACAATGGAGACCACTCGATGCTCACTGCCGCACGGCAGGCGCTTGCGCCTGTTTGCACCCTCAGTCTCGCCATCGCAAGCTGCACCTTGGCCACCCAGGCCAATGCCGAGTTTTTCAAGGACAGCTCGGCGACCCTCGAAGCCCGCAACATCTACCTGAACCGCGACTTCCGCGACGGCTCCGGCCAGTCCAAGCGCGAGGAATGGGCACAAGGTTTGATCCTCAACGTCGAATCCGGCTACACCGAAGGCACCGTCGGTGTGGGCCTCGACGCCCTCGGCATGCTCGGCATCAAGCTCGATTCCAGCCCCGGCCGCAGCGGTACCGACCTGCTGCCGGTGCAGGACGACGGTGGCACGCCGGACGAGTACAGCAAGCTCGGCCTGACCGCCAAGGTCCGCGCCTCGAAGAGCGAGTTGCGCCTGGGCACACACATTCCCGAACTGCCGGTGGTGAAGGCCAGCGACAGCCGCATCCTGCCCCAGGTGTTCGAAGGTGGCCTGCTCACCTCGAAGGAAATCAGCAAACTGACCTTCACCGGTGGCCGCCTCAACGAGGTCAAGGACCGCGCCTCGACCAACTCCGAAGACCTGGCCATCAACAACAAGAACAAACGCTTCGCCGCAGCCGCCACGGGCGATCACTTTGACCTTGGCGGCCTGGACTACGCCGTCACCGAGCGTGTCACCGGCCGCTACTTCTTCGCCGAGCTGGACGATGTCTACCGCCAGAACTTCTTCGGCCTGCTGGCCAGCCAGCCGCTGGGCGCCGGCACCCTGAGCGCCGACCTGCGCTACGCCATCAGCGACGACACCGGTCGCGCCGAGGCTGGCAAGGTGGATAACCGCGCCCTCAACGGCATGGTCAGCTACGGCCAGGGCAGCCACAAGGTCGGCCTGGGCTACCAGCGCATGAGCGGCGACACCGGTTACGCCTACATCGATGGCAGCGATCCCTTCCTGGTCAACTTCGTGCAGATCAACGACTTCGCCAACGCCGACCAGCGCTCCTGGCAGGCCCGCTACGACCTGGACTTCGCCGCCATGGGCGTGCCCGGCCTGAGCTTCATGACCCGCTACATCACCAGCGACAACGCCCAGGTCACCGGCAGCAGCGAGGAAGGCCGGGAATGGGAGCGCGATATCGAATTCAAGTACGTGGTCCCCAGCGGCAGCCTGAAGAACCTGACCTTCCGCGCCCGCCACGCCGGATTCCGCTCCAACTTCGCCCGTGATGCGGATGAACTTCGCCTGATCGTCAGTTATGCACTGCCGATCTGGTGAGGCCTGAACCACAATAAAACTCCACAGGAGACTCCCGATGAAGACTGCCCTCTCCCGCATCGCCCTGATCACCTCGGGCCTGCTGCTGTCCACCCAGCTGCTGGCCGAGCCCAAGCGCCCCGAGTGCATCGCCCCGGCCAAGCCCGGCGGCGGCTTCGACCTCACCTGCAAGCTGGCCCAGAGCGGCCTGAAGGATGGCGGCCTGCTCAAGGCGCCGATGCGAGTCACCTACATGCCCGGCGGCGTCGGCGCCGTGGCCTACAACGCCGTGGTCGCCCAGCGCCCGAAGGATGCCGGCACCATCACCGCCTTCTCCTCCGGCTCGCTGCTGAACCTCGCCCAGGGCAAGTTCGGCCGTTACGACGAGAATGCCGTACGCTGGCTGGCGGGCATCGGCACCGATTACGGCGCCATCTCCGTACGCGCCGATTCCCCCTACAAGACCCTGGGCGACCTGGTCGAAGCCGTGAAGAAAGACCCCGCCGCCATCGTCTTCGGCGCCGGCGCCACCATCGGCGGCCAGGACTGGATGCAGACCGCACTGATCGCCCGCGCCGCCGACATCGACCCGCAGAAGCTGCGTTACGTGGCCTTCGAGGGCGGCGGCGAGACCCTCACCGCTATGCTTGGCGGCCACGTGCAGGTAACCAGCAGCGGCCTGGGTGAAATCACCCCGCAACTGGCCGCGGGCAAGATCCGCATCCTCGCCGTCCTCTCCGACCAGCGCCTGCCCGGCAAGCTGGCGGAAATCCCCACCGCCAAGGAGCAGGGCTTCGACATCGTCTGGCCGGTGATTCGCGGCTTTTACATGGGCCCGGAAGTCAGCGACGAGGATTTCAACTGGTGGAAGCAGCAATTTGACACCCTGCTGGCCAGCGAAGAGTTCGCCAAGCTGCGTGAACAGCGCGACCTGTTCCCCCTGAGCCTCACCGGCGACCAGTTGAAGGTGTACGTCTTCGACCAGGTGAAGCAGTACAAGCAGCTCGCCGGCGAATTCGGCCTGGCGCAGTAATCGCCCCAACCCGGCCCCCTCTCCCCCCTGGGAGAGGGGCGACTCCGCATTCCTAGGTAAACCGCCATGTACGTACGAATCTTCGCTGCGGTCTGGCTGCTCGTCTGCGCCCTGCTCGCCGTCGTCGCCTGGGGCTTCCAGGCGCCATTCAGCTACGACCCGGTCGGCCCGCGCGCCTACCCCCTGCTGCTGCTGTTCCTGATGGCCACCGCCGCCATCTGGCTGATCTACAAGCCTGGTGACGTCGAGGACCTGCCGATTTCCTGGTCCCTGGCGCGCAAGGTCACGATCTTCGTCATCGCCCTGTTCGCCTATGGGCTGCTCTTCGAGCCTCTGGGCTTCGTCGTCAGCACCACCCTCGTGGGCTTCGGCCTCGGCATGCTGTTCAACGGCCGCCTGCTGCCCAGCCTGGCCAGCGGCCTCTTGATGGGCGCGCTGCTCTACGGCCTGTTCGACTACCTGCTGGACGTTCCGCTGCCCCTGGGGCTGCTGGCCTTCCTGGAGAACTGAGATGGAAACCCTGAACTTCCTGGCCCAGGGCTTCGACGTCGCCCTGCGTCCGATCAACCTCCTGGTGGCACTGTTCGGCGCCTTCATCGGCACCGTGGTCGGCCTATTGCCGGGCCTGGGGCCGATCAACGGCGTGGCGATCCTGCTGCCCCTGGCATTCGCCCTCGGCCTGCCGCCGGAAACCGCGCTGATCCTGCTGGCCGCCGTGTACCTGGGCTGCGAGTACGGCGGGCGCATCTCGGCGATCCTGCTCAACGTACCGGGCGACGCTGCGGCCATCATGACCACCCTCGACGGTTATCCGCTGGCCCGGCAGGGCAAGGCCGGCATCGCCCTCTCGCTGTCGGCCATGAGTTCCTTCATCGGCAGCACCATCGCCACCATGGGCGTCGTACTCTTCGCACCAATCCTCGCCAACTGGGCGGTGGCCTTCGGGCCGGCGGAGTACTTCGTGCTGATGGTCTTCGCCATCGCCTGCCTGGGCGGCATGGTCGGCGACAAGCCGGTGAAGACCCTGCTCTCGGCGCTGATCGGCCTGGGCCTGGCCACGGTGGGCGTGGACGCCAACACCGGCGTCTACCGTTTCACCTTCGACAGCGTCGGCCTGTCCGACGGCATCCAGTTCGTAATCGTCGTCATCGGCCTGTTCAGCGTCAGCGAGATGCTGCTGATGCTCGAGCACACCTCCACTGGCCAGCAGGCCGTGAAGGCCAGCGGACGCATGCTGTTCAACATGAAGGAGTTCACCTTCACCTGGTGGAGCAGCGTACGCAGCTCCCTGGCCGGCTTCGTTATCGGCGTGCTGCCGGGTGCCGGCGCCACCATCGCCAGCGCCATCACCTACATGAGCGAGAAGCGCATGGCCGGCAGCAGCAGCCGCTTCGGCGAAGGTGACCTGCGTGGCGTGGCAGCACCGGAAGCGGCCAACAACGCTTCGGCCTGCGGTTCGCTGATTCCCATGCTGACCCTCGGCGTGCCGGGCTCGGGCACCACTGCGGTGATGATCGGTGCACTCACCCTGTACAACATCACCCCTGGCCCGCTGCTGTTCGAGCAGCAGCCCGATGTTGTCTGGGGCCTGATCGCCTCGCTGTTCATCGGCAACGTCATCCTGCTGGTGATGAACATCCCGCTGGTGGGCCTGTTCGCCCGCATGCTCAGCGTACCGACCTGGATCCTGGTGCCGGCGATCACCGTCGTCAGCGTGGTGGGGGTGTACGCCGTGCACAGCACCACCTTCGACCTGGTGCTGATGGCGGCCCTAGGGGTGTTCGGCTACCTGCTGCGCAAAATGGACTTCCCGCTGTCGTCGCTGATCCTCGGCTTCGTCCTTGGCGAGCTGATGGAATCCAACCTGCGCCGCGCCCTGTCCATCACCAACGGCGATCTCGGCATCCTCTGGAGCAGCCCGATCACCATCGCCCTCTGGGTGCTCACCGCGGTGATGCTGGCCCTGCCGGGTATCCGCTGGATACGCGCGCGCCGCGCCAAGGCGCTGGCTCATGCCTAAGTGGCTGCTCACGCCACTGGTGGGCGCCGCCGGCGGCTGGCTGGCCAGCCTGATTGGCTGGCCGCTGCCGTGGATGGTGGGTTCGCTGCTGGCGGTGATCGCCGTGCGCTGCATCGGCAACCTGCCGCTGGCGGAGGTACCGGGCGCCCGCAAGTGTGGCCAGTGGGTGGTGGGTGTGGGCATTGGCCTGCACTTCACCCCGGCGGTAATCGAGCAGGTGCTGGCCAACAGCGCAATCATCCTGGTCGGCGCCGTGGCCACCACGCTCTCCAGCGTCATCGGCATCAGCCTGATGCTGCGCAGCGGCGAGGACCGCGCCACCGCGTTCTTCGCCAGCATGCCGGGGGGCGCCAGCGAAATGGTCAACCTCGGCAAGCGCAATGGCGCGGTGCTCAGCCGCGTCGCCGCCGGCCAGAGCCTGCGCCTGCTGCTGGTGGTCCTCAGCGTGCCGGCCTTGTTCCAGCTGTTCGTCGGCGTTCCCGCCGTACAGCATCAGGCAGCATCGGTGGACTGGGGCTGGCTGGCCCTGCTGCTTGCCGGCGGCGCACTGCTGGCCCTGTTGATGCAGCGTTTCCACCAACCCAACCCTTGGCTGATCGGCCCACTGCTGGTCAGCGCCGGGATGAGCATCGCCTTCGACCTGCAACTGGGCCTGCCGCAAGGCGCCAGCCAGCTTGGCCAATGGCTGATCGGTAGCGCCCTGGGCTGCCACTTCGACCGCGCCTTCTTCAAGCGCGCGCCCTCATTCATCGCTCGTACCCTGCTGGCCACCTCCCTGGGCATGGCTTTCGCCGCCCTTGCCGCCGAACTGCTTGGCTGGCTGGACGGACTCGACCATCGCTCGCTGATGCTGGGCATGATGCCGGGCGGCATCGCCGAACTCAGCCTCACCGCCGAAGCCCTAGGGCTCTCGGTGCCCCTGGTCACCGCCCTGCAGGTGTTGCGCCTGCTCCTGGTGCTTTTCCTCGCCGAGCCGGTGTTCCGACGCTGGCAGAAGCACAAGACCCACGCTTAGCCCGAAAGTCCGCGAAGCCCCAATAAAAAAGCCCCGCCAGATGGCGGGGCTCAAATAAAGGAGCGGAATCCCGTGTCGTCTTAGAACACGTACTGGGCGCGAACAACCACGCCGTCGCCATCGTCGTCGCCGACGGCGTTGGTGGCGTTGTCCACCTTGGCTTTGACGTAGTAGCCGCTGATCTTGACGGCTTCGTTGGCGTACCAGTTCAGACCGAGGTTGTGCACCTTGGCTTCGACGTCATCGATGTTGGCGAAGGCGCCGTTGTCGTCTTCAGCCTTGATGTTGTCGTAGCGGTAGAACACTTCCCAGGCGCCGATGCGGTTGTTCGACGGCTTGATCTTGTCGAACTTGCCCAGTTTGTAGTCACGGGCTTCGCCGGTCAGGGTGTAGGCCAGCTGGACGTAGTAGCCGTCGGCATCGATGTCTTCGCGGTTGGCAGCCTTGGCTTCGACTTCGCGCTTCAGGTATTCGCTCTGGATGGAGAACGGACCGGTAGCGAAGGCGGCTTCCAGACCCCAGGTGCTGTCGTTGTCGAAAGCGCCGGCCGGGGTGTTGTTGGCACCGGCCAGAACCAGGCGGTTGCCGTTGGCGCCAGCGTCCTGACCACCGTCGGTGCTCACGCCGCGCATGCCCAGGCGGCTGCGGATACGGCCATCGAAAGCGGTGTCGGACAGGTCGCGCTGGGCGTAGTTCACGCCGAAGTGCAGGACGTTGCCGGCTTCGTGCATCGGGGCGAATACGCCGCGAGCGTTGAACTGCTTGACGCTGTCGCCGTCCTTGTCCTGGTTGGTGGCGTCGTTGGCCATGATGCCAGCGGAGCCGTACAGGGAGGCGCCGTAGGTGCCGGCAACCTGAACGCCCATGCCGCCGTTGTGGGCGTTGACGTAGTCAGCCAGGTCGTAGGCAGCGGTACGCTCCTGAGCGGTTACCCACTTGGAGCTGGTGGCTTTTTCCAGGCCGAAGTCGGGGTCGAAGCGACCCATCTTGATGGCGATGGGGGCAAAGCCCAGATAGGAGATGGAAGCTTCGTCGAAGTAGCCGTCGCCGTTGGCGTCGCTGCCGCTACCGCCACGGTTGTCACCGCCGGCGTTGTGGGAGAAGTCGTAGTTGACCTGATAGGCCCAGTCGGTGAAGGCGATACCACCGATTTCCAGGAAGGCGCGACGGAAGTAACCGGCGTCGGCGGTGTTGCCGTTTACGGTGTAGAAACCGTCGAAGCGGCTGTAGTCAGCCTGCAGGCGACCGCCGAGCTTGAAGCTGAAAGCCTTGTCGGTGGTGCCGACTTCCAGGCCGCCTTTGGTCTTGATGACGATATCGGCGCCGTCGGTGGTAACGGTACCGGCGAAAGCCTGGGCGGAAATGGCCAGAGCCATGGCGCTGGCGGCAAAACCGGCGAAGTGCTTACGGATCATCGAAGGGTTCCCCTATTGGTCTTTAGCGTTAGAAAACACTCGAGCGCTGGGCTCGTTGGTGCTGGTGGGGAATCTTGGCGGCGGGTTATTTCAGCTCAGTTGCTTCTATATAAATATTTTGTGACAACGGAACTTTTTTACTCCGATTTTTCATAAGCGAAGAAGCGCTCTGGAACGCGGCTTTCAGCCGATTCCCAGGGCTTTTTCGAGCAAAAATGAAATGAAGGCTTCGACTTGCGAATTTGACGATTCGCGTCTACCGGTAGGTCGGAGGATCGTTGCGCTAGAGGGATTCGCGGCGCTTCTGCGCCAGGTGCGCGGCCAGGTCGTCGACTTCGGCGCCCTGGCTATCCGTCATGAAACGGACGACAGCCTGGGTCAGTTTCATCTGCTTGATGAAACGCCTGCAGTTGCGGCAGAGCATGAGGTGGCGGCGCATGGCCATGCGCTCGCGAAAGCTCAGTTCGCCGTCGAGCAGATCGCTGGAGCGGGCAACCAGTTCCTTGCACGTCAGCATTGGCCTGTCTCCTCGAAATGTTCCAGCGTGGCGAACAGCTTCAGGCGCCCACGATGCAGCAGTACCCGGACATTGGAGAGCGAGATCTCCAACAAATTACAGATTTCCTCCAACTCCAGCCCCTGGCGCTCACGCAGCAGCACCACACCGCGTTGCATCTCCGAAAGGCTCAGCAGGGTCTTTTCCAGGCATTCGCGCAGTTCGTCTTCGGTGAGCAGGGCTTCCGGCGAGTCCTCGTGCCAGGCCGGCACTCTCGCGGCCCAGTGACCGTCTTCGGCGAAGCGGGCGTCGTCCACGGTGCCATGAGGCGCGGGAAGATCGTCCAGCAGCACCTCGCGACGGTTCTGCTTGAGGCGGCTGCGGGCAGCATTGGCAACGATGGTGAGGAGCCAGGTCTTGAGGCTGGAACGCTGCTGGAAGCCGTCCAGGTTGCGCACCACGGCCAGCCAGGCGTCCTGAACGACTTCATCGGCGTAGCGCTGGCCGACGATGGCGTAGGCCACCGCGCGCATGGCGCTCTGGTAGGCGCCGATGAGTTCGCGAAAAGCTCCCTGCTCCCCGGCCAGCAGCCGGGGTAGCAGGTCAGCGTCGGCCGGGTGGCTCATCAGCGCTTGCGCAGAATCACGCTGCCGATGGAGTAGCCGGCACCAAAGGAGCTGAGCACGCCCAGCGCGCCGCTGGGCAGGTCGTCCTGGTGCTTGTGGAAGGCGATCACGGAACCGGCGGAGCTGGTGTTGGCGTAGGTGTCGAGGATCACCGGCGCCTCGTCGGCTTCGGCGTCACGGCCCAGCAGCTTGCGGGCGATCAGCAGGTTCATGTTGAGGTTGGCCTGGTGCAGCCAGAAGCGCTTCACGTCGGCGACGTTGAGCTTGTTCTCCTCCAGGTGGGTGGCGATCAGCTCGGCCACCATCGGGCAGACGTCCTTGAACACCTTGCGTCCTTCCTGGACGAACAGCTTGTCGCGAGCGCCCACGCCCTCTTCCGCGGCGCGGTTGAGGAAGCCGAAGTTGTTGCGGATGTTGTTGGAGAACTGGGTCAGCAACTTGGTGCCGACCACGTCGAACTGGTGCTTGGAGGTCGCCTGGTCAGCGCGCTCGATGACCACTGCGGTGGCGGCGTCGCCGAAGATGAAGTGGCTGTCGCGATCGCGGAAGTTCAGGTGGCCGGTGCAGATTTCCGGGTTGACCATCAGGATGGCGCGGGCCTGGCCGGTCTGTACCGCGTTGGTAGCGGCCTGGATGCCGAAGGTGGCCGAGGAGCAGGCGACGTTCATGTCGTAGCCGAAGCCGTTGATGCCCAGGGCCGCCTGGACTTCGATAGCCACCGCCGGATAGGCGCGTTGCAGGTTGGAGCAGGCGACGATCACGCCGTCGATGTCAGCCGGGGTCTTGCCGGCGCGTTCCAGAGCCTGATTGGCAGCGCTTACGGCCATCTCGCAGAGGATGCCCCACTCGTCGTTGGAGCGCTCGGGGATGCGCGGGGTCATGCGCTTGGGATCGAGGATGCCGTCCTTGTCCACCACGAAGCGGCTCTTGATGCCGGACGCCTTCTCGATGAAAGCCACGCTGGATTCGGCCAGTGCCTCGATTTCGCCACGCTCGATCGCGTCGGCATTTTCCGCGTTGAAGGCCTGTACATAGGCATTGAAGGACGCCACCAGCTCCTCGTTGGAGATGCTGTTGGTCGGGGTATACAGGCCGGTGCCACTGATCACGACATTGTGCACGGTCGATCCTCTCGATACTGGGCCGCTCGCTCGAGCGGCCGGTTCAGGCAGTCAGCCGCCAGCCGAAGGGGCCAGCAGCGGAAAACGGTCGTCCCGCCAGGCGGGATGGAACTGCAAACAGGGGTGGAAGCCATTGCGCGAACATCCCTCGTCGCGCCCCGCTGACGCCTTTCGCGCCATCGGCGAAATCGCCGGAATCCTCCTTGCGGATGCTCCACTTTTTATCCAGATGCGAAGGTTAACGCCAGAAACGACGGCTGGCGACGGGGACTTTCGCCAAAATATGGGGGAAGTGATGCGAACGGATAGTCAGTTTGCGACCTTCAGGTGACAAAGCGTAGTAAGGCTTCGCGAAGACGGGACAAGCGGTATCGGACGGCCGTGACCAGGAGAGGGACGACCTGTGAGTCCTGAAAGTCGAGCCTGGGGTTTTCCGGTGCGGCGCCGGGCGTTAAGGTGCACGGCCCCACTTCGGCAAATGGAGAGCCTTCGATGAGCCTGCACGGCACTTATGATCCGCAGAACGTCTTCGCCCAGATCATTCGCGGCGAGGCCCCCTGCTACAAACTCTACGAAGACGACGATGTACTCGCCTTCCTCGACATCTTCCCGCAGTCCTTCGGCCACACCCTGGTCATCCCCAAACGCTCCGCCGCACGCAACATCCTGGAGATCGAGGCCGACGCCCTGGCCAAGGTGATGGCCGTGGTGCAACGCCTGACCCACGTGCTGGTGAAAGAGCTGGAGCCGGCAGGCGTCCAGGTGGCGCAATTCAACGGCGCCCCCGCGGGCCAGACCGTCTTCCACATTCATATGCACATCGTGCCGCGCTTCAAGGGCGAGTCGCTGGGCATCCACGCCAGCAAGAAGGCTGACCCGAACGAGCTGCAAGCCCTGCAGGCGCGCCTGCTGAAGCACCTCTGAAGCACCTTGGTGGAAATCTCCCAAGGGATTTCCACCCTGCCCGGGCTCCGGTCGGAGATTCCAGCGCTGGCGCCCTACTCCCCTGCCTTGTCCAGTACCTGCCGGCTGCGCTCGAACCAGGCCAGCAGGTAGTCAGCCAGCACCTGGGTGCGCCGGGGCAAGCCGCCCTGCCAGGGATGGACGAGGAATACCGGCGTCTGTCGGGTCTGGTAGTCGCGCAGCAGCCACACCAGCCGGCCATCAGCCAGTTCGTCGTAGATCATGTAGGACGGCAGCCGCGCGATGCCGGCACCGGACATGGCTGCCTTTTTCAGCAGGCTGTAGTGATTGCTCGCCAAAGCGCCCGCCACCTTGACCCGTTCCAGCTGGTGCTGGCGGTGGTAGAGCCATTCTTCAAAACTGCTGTAGTGAGTGTTCAGCAGGCACTGGTGCCGGGCTAGGTCCGTCGGCTGCAGCGGTTCGCCATGCTCGGCGAGGTAGGCCGGCGTGGCGCAGGTGATTTCCTGTAGCGAGAAGAGCGGCCGGGCCACCAGGCGATCGTCGATGTCCATCCCCGAGCGGATGGCCAGGTCGAAGCCTTCGGCCACCAGGTCGCGGTAGCCATTGTGCAAGTCCAGCTCGATGCGGATCTGCTGGTACTGCCGGGTGAAATCCAGCAGCAGCGCATCGAAGAAGGTTTCCCCCAGTGATACGGGGACCGTCAGCCGTACGCAGCCGGCCAGATCTTCCTGCAGCCGCCGCACCGACTGCCTGGCCCGCTCAGCCTGGGCGGCCAGTGCCTGGGCCTCCGGCAGCAGCGCGGCGCCAGCGGCGGTCAAGTCCAGGCGGCGGGTGGTGCGGTGCAGCAGCGCAGCTCCCAGGCCCTGTTCCAGCAGGCGAATGCGCTTGGACAATTGCCCCTTGCTGCAACCCAGGCGCTCGGCCGCCGAGGTGAAACTGCCGGCTTCCATCAGCACCGCGAAGGCTGCCAGATCGTCCATTTCGCTCATGGGAACCACCGCCCTATTGTTTCTATTTGAAAACCAAAGATTTCCAATTAGCTGGATTATCGACCACAGACCGCACTCTACACTGAACCCGTCTTCCCTTCCCCCACACAGGAGCCGGTCCCATGAAAATCATCCTCGTCGGTGCCAGCGGCACCATCGGCAAAGCCATCGACCAAGAGCTCAAGGAGCGTCACGAGATCATTCGCGTCGGCCTCAGCAGCGGCGACTTGCAGGCGGACATCACCGACCCGGCGTCGATCCGCGCGCTGTTCGAAAAGGCAGGCCCCTTCGATGCGCTGATCAGCGCCGCCGGCAAGGTGCACTTCGGTGCCCTGGCGGAAATGGGTGAAGCGGAATTCGCCGTCGGCCTGAAGGACAAGCTGATGGGCCAGGTGAACCTGGTGCTGATCGGCCGCGAGTTCGCCAACGACGGCGCCTCCTTCACCCTCACCTCCGGGGTGCTGAGCCACGACCCGATCCGCTTTGGCGCCTCCGCCAGCATGGTCAACGGCGCCATCGATTCCTTCGTGCGCAGCGCAGCCCTCGAGCTGCCGCGCGGCATGCGCATCAACAGCGTCAGCCCCACCGTGGTCGAGGAAGCGTTGCCGGCCTACGGCCCGTACTTCCGCGGCTACAAGGCAGTGCCGGCGGCTGAGGCGGCCCTGGCCTATGCAAAGAGTGCCGAAGGTGCGCAGACCGGGCAGATCTACCGGGTCTGGTAAGGCGCGCTACAGCTCGCCGGCGTAACACACCGGCGAACTGGGAGGGCCGCAGCGTTCCAGTTCTTCTTCGAGGAACTCGGCCAGGACTACCGCGTTGTTGTGCACTTCGTCCTTCGCCGCGTAAAGCAGCGTCAGGTTGCCCTTGCGAGCCATCTCCAGCAGCCCTTGCCAGTGCTCGGGATGCGCCGTCAGCTCGGCGCGGTAGAGCAGGCGGAATTCGTCGAACAGCGCCGGGTCGTGGCAGAACTGCTTGCGCAGGGTGTCCGACGGCGCCACCACCTTCAGCCAGTCGGCCAGGCCAAGTGACGCCTTGCTGCAGCCACGCGGCCACAGGCGATCCACCAGCACCCGCTGGCCATCGGTGGGCTGCGCAGCTTCATACACTCGCTTGTACTGGATCATCTGCCCTCTCCACCCTTGAGCCTGGCGCCTCGCACCGGTAACGTGGCCGCTCCCTGAAGGAGACCCATGATGCGCTTCGCCCGCCCCTTGCTGTTCAGCCTCTTGCCACTCTTCGGCGCCTGCCAGATGTTCGCCGAAAAAGCCCCTGCCCCCGCCACCAACCTGGTGCGCCTGCAAGGTGAGCTGAGCGTAGACGCAGGCCAGGTGATGTTCAGCCCCTGCGGCGAAAAACGCCGCTTTACCCTGGCGGACACCGGCGCCACCGGCCTGTTGCCGGAGGCGGCCAACCTCTCGGCAGATGGTCCAGGCACGCTGTTCGCCGACATCCGCGCCAGCATGGGACCGACCAGCGCCAAAGGCGCCGATGGCCAACTGGACCTGCAGACCCTCTATCGCCTGCAACGCGAAGGCCACGGCTGCCAGGACATCAACTTCAAGCGCCTGCTGCTGCGCGCCAGCGGCAATGAGCCGGACTGGAGCGTGAGCGTCAGCGAAAAGGGCCTGAAACTCGACCGTCCCGGCCAGCCCTCCCTTGCCCTGCCCTATATGGAAGAACAGCTGCCGGACGGCCGCTTCAACCTGTCCAGCGAAGCCAACGGCCAACGCCTGGAACTGTGGGTAGCTCCGCAACGCTGCGTGGACGGCATGAGCGGCACCGTCCAGCACCTCACCGCCGAGCTGCGCATGGACGGCAAGGTGCAGCGTGGCTGCGCGTCATTCGGCGGCGCGCGCAACGACTGATACGAACACGCATCCCGGGGCTCCCTTTCCGTCCTTCGCCACTAAGCTGAGTGAAGGACCAAAGGAAGGAGAACACCATGCTGCGTATCGCCCTCAATGGATACGGGCGCATAGGTCGCGCCCTGGTACGTGCGCTGTTCGAGCGGGGACTCGATCAGCGACTGCGCATCGAGGCCATCAACGACCTCGGCGACTTCGAATCCCTGGCGCACCTGACCCGCTTCGATTCCACTTTCGGCCGCTTTCACGGCCACGTCGCACTGCATGACAACCACCTGCAGGTGAATAGCCAGACCATCCACCTGCTGCGCGAGCGCGATCCGGTGAACCTGCCCTGGGCCCAGTTGGGCGTGGACCTGGTGCTGGAGTGCTCGGGCAAGATGAAGAAGCGCGCCCAGGTGGAACAGCACCTGACGGCGGGCGCGCCGCGGGTACTGCTGTCGCACCCGCTGGACTCCGCCGACCTGACGGTGGTGTACGGGGTCAACCACGAGCAGTTGGGCAGCCAGCAGATCGTCTCCAACGCATCCTGCACCACCAACTGCCTGGCGCCGCTGGCCATGCTGCTGCATCGCTCAGTGGGCATCCGCAGCGGCCTGGTGACCACGGTGCACGCCTACACCAACGACCAGAACCTGCTCGACAAGAGCCACGGCGACCTCTATCGCGCACGTGCCGCAGCCGTTTCGATGATTCCCACCAGCACGGGCGCAGCCAAGGCTATCGGCCTGGTACTACCGGAACTGGCCGGCCGCCTGGACGGCCTGGCGGTGCGAGTGCCGACGCCGAACGTGTCGCTGCTGGACCTTTCATTCATCGCTGAGCGCCCGGCCGGCCGCGATGCGATCAACGCCACCCTCGAGGCCGGCGCCCGCGACCTGCCGTCGGGGGTGATGGAGTGCAATGCGTTGCCGCTGGTGTCCAGCGACTTCAATGGCCACCCGGTGTCCTGCGTCGTCGACCTCAACCACACCCGGGTCCAGGGCGACCTGGTGAAGGTGCTGGCCTGGTACGACAACGAATGGGCGTTCGCCAACCGGATGCTGGATGTGGTGCTGGCCTGGATGGCGCCTTAAGTGGCGTGGGAGCTGTTCATGGCGATCAATCCAGTACACCGGCCGGCGCCGGGGCGGAGCTTTTCCATTGGCTCAGCGCCACGCCGACGAAAACCAGGCCGGCGGCGAGCAGTTGCACGCCGGTCAGACGCTCGCCGAGCAATCCCCAGGCGAAGATCAGGGTAAACACCGGTATCAGGTTGATGAAGCCGGTTGCCTGGCTCGCCGGCAGCCGCGACACGCCGAAGTTGTAGAGACCGTAAGCCCCCACCGTGACCACGGTGCCGAGGTAGATCATCGCGCCGATGCCCAGCGCGCTGATCGACTCGGGCACCGGCGATGTGAATGAGGCGAGTGGCAGGAAGAAGACGCTGCCGATAAAGGCCTGCATGGCGGTCAGGAAGAAGGCCGAGTAGCGCGACGACAGGTGCTTGAGCAGCAGCGTGTAGCCGGTGGCGCAGAGCATGGCGAGGAACTCGTAGAAGTTGCCCAGCAGCGGCTGCGGTGCATGGCCATCGGAGTCGCTGGCCAGGCTCAACCACACCGCGCCAACCACCGCGAGAAGGAAGCCGGCCATGGTGCCGCGGGTGATCCGTTCGTGCAGCAGCGCATAGGCGCCCACCGCCACCAGCAGGGGCAGGAGTGCGGTGATCATGCCGGCTTGGGAGGCGCTGGTGTGCTGCAGCGCCAGGGCTTCGAAGATGAAGTAGAGACAGGGCTCGCAGGCAGCGAGGCCGAGCAGGTACTTCCAATCGCCGGGGCGGTAGTCGAGTGTGCCGCGCCAACGCCAGGCGGCCAGGAAGATCAGGCTGCCCAGGGCCATACGGGCGAAGATCACCCAGTGCGGGGCGACCTCCTGAAAGGCCAGTTTGAGGGCGATGAAGGAGCTGCCCCACAGCGCCATGGCCAGCACCAGGCAGGCGATCGCCACCAGTCGTCCTTGCTGCGCCATGGGTCACCTCCGGGAAAAAGCCGCCAGTCTAGGCGGCCATCCACATGGCCAGACAGGCACAGCAAGGGGGAAAAACTGTAGCGTTCACTGGTTCCAGGGTTTGCCGCGGGTTCGCTGGTCCAGGGGCAATTGCTGCAACACGGCGGCCTTGGCCAGCATGTAGGCGCTGACCGGGGCGCTGATGAACAGGAACAGGCTGATCAGCAGTTCGTGCAGGCTGAGGCCATCGGCATCGGCGGAAAAGAACACCAGCGAGGCGATCACCACGCCGCCCACGCCGAGGGTGGTGGCCTTGGTCGGACCATGCAGGCGCATGAAGAAGTCCGGCAGGCGGTACAGGCCGATGGCGCCGATCAGCACGAAGGTGCTGCCGAGGATCAGCAGCGCCGAAACGAGGACTTCCACCCAGAGAGTCAGGGAAACGCCGGTCATTCGATGATGTCTCCACGCAGCATGTACTTGGCCACCGCCACGGTGCTGACGAAGCCCAGTACCGCGATCAGCAGCGCCACTTCGAAGAACAGGTCGCTGCCCTTCCAGATGCCGTAGAGCATCAGCATGGCGATGGCGTTGATATAGAGAGTGTCCAGCGCCAGCACACGGTCCGGCAGGCAGGGCCCCTTGACCAGGCGGGCCAGGGCCAGCAGCAGCGCGAGGCCGAGCATGGCCAGGCAGAGGGGAATCACGTAGGCGAGCACGGGAAAATCTCCTTGAGCGGCGCCTCGTAGCGCGACTTGATCTCGGCCACCATGGCGGCCTTGTCCGGCACGTCCAGGCCATGCACCAGCAGGGTCCGGCGGTCGGCACTGAGGTCGGCGGCCAGGGAGCCGGGTGTCAGGGACACCACACTCACCAGCACGCTGATGGCCAGTTCGTTATCCAGGTCGATGGGCACCTCGACGAAGGCCGGACGCAGTGCCTCGACGCGTCCCAGGGTCAGCCGCGCCACCTGGAAGTTGGCCACCAGTACGTCCCACACGACCATCAGCAGGAAACGCAGCAGCTTGAGCGGATGCCAGCGCTTGGGCCGCTCGATCAGCAGGGGCTTGAAGCAGAACGGAATCGCCCAGCCGAGGAAGGCGCCCAAGAGCCACTGGCCGAAGGCGAAGGAATCCACCAGCAGCAGCCATACGAACAGCAGCAGCAGGCTTTCGGCGGGATGGGGGAAGAGCTTTCGCATCATGCGCCGGCCCCCTCGATGATCGCGCGATAGAGGTTCTGGTCATGCAGTTGCGCAGCGCTGGCCTGGGCGTAATCCAGCAGCGGCTGGGCGAAAACCACGAGCACCAGGCTGCCGACCAACAGCATCAAGGTGGCAAACAGGCGACCGCCATCCAGTTCGGCGCTGCCGAGCACCTGGTGGCCGGTGCGCCAGAACAGGGTGCTACCGGCGCGACTCAGGGCCACCAGGCTGACGAAGCCGCCGATCAGCAGCACGCTCCACAGCGGCAACGCCCCGGCACCGGGCGGAACCGCCTGGAGCAGCAGCAGCTTGGCAAAGAAGCCCGACAGCGGCGGCAGGCCGGCAACGGCAATGGCACCGAAGAAGAAGGCAGCACCGAGGACTCCCGGGTTCTGCAAAGCCGGTCCCTGCACCAGATGACCACCCTTGTCGCCACGCTGCCGGCTGACCAGGTCGGCGAGCAGGAACAGCGCGCCGGCTACCCAGGTGCTGTGCAGCAGGTAGAAGAGCGCCGCGCCCTGCGCCGCGGGAGTCCCCAGGGCGATGGCCGCCAGCAGGGTGCCAGCGGAAACCACTACCAGATAAGCCAGCAACCCCTGCAGGGTGGTGGCCGCCAGGGCACCAAGCGCGCCGAGGATCACGGTGGCCAGGGCCAGCGGCCAGAGCCAGGGCTGCGCCAGGTTGGCCAGCTCGCCAGCCTCTGGACCAAAGACCTGGCTGTAGACCCGCAGGATGGAGTAGATGCCCACCTTGGTCATGATCGCGAACAGCGCGGCCACCGGCGCACTGGCGGCGGCGTAGGCGCGCGGCAGCCAGAAGTACAACGGCAGCAGCGCCGCCTTGAGGGCGAACACCAGCAGCAGCACCAGTCCGGCGGCGGCGAGCACTGGGGCATTTTCCGGTCCGGCGGCGGCTACCCGGCGAGCCATGTCCGCCATGTTCAGGGTGCCGGTGATGCCGTAGAGGGTACCCACCGCAATCAGGAACAGTGCCGAGCCCGCGAGGTTGAGGATCACGTAGTGCATGCCCGCCTTCACCCGCTCGCCGCCACCTCCGTGCATCAGCAGGGAGTACGAGGCGATCAGCAGGATCTCGAAGAACACGAAGAGGTTGAACAGGTCTCCGGTGAGAAAGGCGCCATTGATGCCCAGCAACTGGAACTGGAACAGTGCATGAAAACGCAGGCCGATGCGGTCATCGCCACGAATGGCATAGAGCACGGCGGCGCAAGCCAGTACGGCGGTGGCCAGCAGCATCAGCCCGGCCAGGCGATCCAGCATCAGCACGATGCCGAACGGTGGCTGCCAACCTCCCAGGGCATAGACGCGCAATTGACCATCGCCGGCCTGCTGCATCAACAGCAGCGCCAGGGGCACCAGCGCCAGAGTGGCGAGCACCGAGAGGCTGCGCTTCAGCCGCTCGTTGGATGGCAGCACCAGCAGTAGCGCGCCGGTGAACAGGGGAATCAGGATCGGCAGGATCATCAGGTGGATCATGGCGCCGACTCCTCGTCGGTAAGGCCGTCGACATGATCGCTGTTCAGGTCGCCGACGCCACGCAGGGCCAGCACCACCACGAAGGCGGTCATGGCGAAGCCGATGACGATGGCGGTCAGCACCAGGGCCTGTGGCACCGGGTCGGCATATTGCACATCACGCCCGAGCACGGCGGCTTCGCCAGTCAGGCGGCCCATGGCGAAAAGAAACAGGTTCACGGCGTAGGACAGCAAGGTCAGGCCCAGCACCACGGGGAAAGTCCGCCCACGCAGCAGCAGGTAGACACCGCTGGCGGTGAGCAGGCCGAGGGTCACGGCGAACAGCGCCTCCATCAGTGAATCTCCTTGCTCGCGGCCGGGGCCAGGCTCAGTCGTCCCAGGTTGACCAGGATCAGCAACGTCGAGCCGACCACGGCCAGGTAGACGCCGAGGTCGAACAGCATGGCGGTGGCCAGTTCGAATTCGCCCACCAGCGGCCATTCCACATGGCCGAAGGCAGAGGTGAGGAAATTGTGGCCGAAGGCCAGGCTGCCAAGGCCGGTCAGACCCGCGATGACCACCCCGACACCGGCAAGGCGCTGGTAATTCAGCGCCAGGCGCTGCTCGACCCAGGCGATGCCGCTGGCGATGTACTGCAGCACCAGTGCCACGGCAGTGATGAGGCCGGCGATGAACCCACCACCGGGCAGATTGTGCCCGCGCAGGAAGATGAATACCGAGATCAGCAGCGCCAGCGGCAGCATCAGGCGGGACAGGGTTTCGAGGATAAGCGGGTGCTTGGCATGGGCCCAGTTGCGGCCCTGGGGATCGCAGGTGGGATTGGCCAGGCGCAGGCCGGAAAGCATGGCATAAATGCCTACGGCGGCGATGGCCAGGACGGTGATCTCGCCCAGGGTATCGAAGCCACGGAAGTCCACCAGGATCACGTTGACCACGTTGGTGCCGCCGCCACCGGAAATGGCGTTTGCGAGGAAGAAGTCGGCAATGCCTTCGTAAGGGCGGGTCAGCACGGCGTAGGCCAGCAGCGCCACCATCACGCCCACGGCACTGGCCAGGATGAAGTCGCGAAGGCCGCGCAGGCTGGAGCTCTCGCTCGGCGTGCGGGACGGCAGGTAGTAGAGCGCCAGCATCAGCAGCACCAGGGTCACCACTTCCACCACCAGCTGGGTCAGGGCCAGGTCCGGGGCGGAGAAGCGGGTGAAGGCCAGGGCCACCAGCAGGCCGCCAACACCGAGGATCATCAGTGAAATCAGGCGCTGGCGATGGAAGATCGCCGTCAACACACCGGAAAGCGCCAGCACTGCCATGCCCAGGGTGGTGATGCCGTCCAGCGGGGTCAGCGGACGCGAGCCGGCGATCTGCGGCAGCGGCGCCAGGGACAACGCCACGAACAGCATGGCGCTGCCCAGCAGCAAGGCCAGGTAGCGTTGCAGGGAACCGTTCTCCAGATGCTCGGTGATCCAGCGGGCAGCCTTCACGGCACGCTGCACCTGCTGCTCGAACACGTCCTTGGCATCGCTGTCGGGCAGGCCGGCATACCAGCTGAACAACGGCTTGCGCAGCACATAGAGCAGCAGTCCACCGACCAGGGCCACCAGGCTCATGGCCAGCGGCGTGTTGAAGCCGTGCCAGATGGCCAGGCTGTACTCCGGCAGCACGCCGCCCAGGCTGGCAGAGGCGGCAGTCGCAAGCAGCGGCGCCACGGTGACGGCGGGGAACATGCCCACCAGCAGGCAGAGGAACACCAGGATTTCCACCGGCACCTTCATGTAGCGCGGCGGCTCGTGGGGCGGGAACTTGGGCAGGACGGCCGGCTCGCCATTGAAGAACACGTCGTGGACGAAGCGCAGGGAATAGGCCACCGAGAACATCCCCGCCAGAGTCGCCGCCGCCGGCACCACCCAGCTGAAGCTGCCCAGCAGGTCCTGCTGCAGGGTCTCGCCGAAGAACATCTCCTTGCTCAGGAACCCGTTCAGCAACGGCACCCCGGCCATGGCCAGGGACGCCACCATGGCCAGCACCGCCGTGTGCGGCATGTACTTCCACATCCCGTTGATCAGGCGCATGTCGCGGCTGCCGGTCTCGTGGTCGATGATCCCGGCGGCCATGAAGAGCGAGGCTTTGAAGGTGGCGTGGTTGATGATGTGGAACACCGCAGCCACGTTGGACAACTGCGAATCCAGGCCGAACAACAGAGTGATCAGGCCCAGGTGGCTGATGGTCGAGTAGGCCAACAGGCCCTTGAGGTCGTGCTGGAACAGCGCCATGCCGGCGCCGATCAGCAGGGTCGCCAGGCCACTCAGGCTGACCAGGTAGAACCACAGGTCAGAGCCGGACAGTGCCGGATAGAGACGTGCCAGAAGAAACACACCCGCTTTGACCATGGTGGCCGAGTGCAGGTAGGCGGACACCGGGGTCGGCGCCGCCATGGCATGGGGCAGCCAGAAGTGGAAAGGGAATTGCGCGGACTTGGTGAACACGCCCAGCAACACCAGCACCAGTGCGACCGGATAGAGACTGTCGGCGCGGATCTGCTCACCCGCGGCGAGTACCTGGGTCAGCTCGAAGCTGCCGGCGATGTGCCCGACCAGCAGCACACCGGCGAACAGGGCAAGACCGCCGCCGCCGGTGACCGTGAGTGCCATGCGCGCGCCCTTGCGTGCATCGGAGCGATAGCCCCAGAAGCCGATCAACAGGAACGAGGAGAGGCTGGTCAGCTCCCAGAACACCAGCATCAGCAGCAGGTTCTCGGACAGCACGACGCCGAGCATCGCCCCCATGAACAGCAGCAGGAACGCGAAGAAGCGCCCCATGGGCTCTTCGTCCGACAGGTAATAGCGGGCGTAGAGAATGACCAGCAGGCCGATGCCGAGAATCAGCAGCGCGAACAGGTAGCCCAGGCCATCGAGGCGCAGACTGAAACTCAGGCCGAAGCCCGGCAACCAGGGCTGGATGTATGTCAGGGTGTTACCGGCGAAGACGCTATCGGTCTGGGCCAGCAGGAGGATGAGGCCGGCGAGTGGCACCAGCGCGGCGGCACCCGCGCAAACGGAACGGCCATGGCGCTCGGCCAGCGGCGGAAGAAGCGCCCCGAGAAAGGGCAGCGCAACAATGAGCGCCAGGATCATCCATATCTCCCCTAGGTCAGCGCCATTTCCTTCCCCGTGTCGGAAACGGCAAACGAAAAACCCGACGATTATCCATTACTATCGATTCACATCGATAGATTGAATTATTTCAAAACACGAGTAAGGCCGGAGAACGCCCAGCCCAGAAGGCGACAGGCCATTGGCTCTGTCGCCTTCTTCTGCAGGACTGGAACGGGCAGGAAAAAGCTGTCCCGATCGGGACAGCTTAGCTTCAGTGAGCGACGCGGCTGGTGCCGTTGACCGTCATGATGCGCACGCGCTCGCCAACGCGGAAGACTTCATTGGGTTGGACTTCCTGGACATAGGCGCGCATCGAGCCATCGTCCTCGCGTACGGTGATTTCCACACCCTGGGTGCGGGTCATGCCTTCCTCGGCTGCTGCGCCCAGCAGACCGCCAGCGACTGCGCCGATAACGGCGGCAACCGCACTTCCACGGCCATGGCCGATGGTGCTGCCACCGATGCCACCGACCACAGCGCCGGCACCGGCGCCGACTGGCGTCTTGGTGCCTTCGATCTTCACCGGACGCAGGGATTCAATGGTGCCCATGCGCACGGTCTGCACTTGCCGAGCCTCGTCACGGGAATAGGTGTCACCGGTCAGGCTCGACTGACAGCCACCCAATGCCAGTGCCACTGCCGTGAAAGAGGCCACCAGCAGGACGGGTTTACGCATAGCATTTCCTCCAGAATTGAGTACCTGTCCATTAGACTCCGCGCCGAGAAAGCTGTCACCTGAAGGGGCGCACTACTCAGGCTTCGTTCAGCCTGAATTCAGCTTTCCTGCAGCCGCCCGAGAATTATCCCACGCCCTCTCGTAACCCAAGGTTAGCTTATGGACTACTTCATCATCGTGATCACCACCGCAGCCGGCCTGTATTTCCACTGGTGGCTGTACGTTCGCATCAAGCGCTGGATGGATCGCGACCTCGCGCTGTCCCTCGCCGAGGGCGACAAGGCCAAACAGGCCTTCATGCTGGAACAGCTGGAGCAGGCGCGGAAGGAAGGCATCAAGCGTAAGCAACTTCCCGACCGGCTGCGCCAGGCAGCCGACGGCTACCGGGCGCAGGGCTGAATCACATCAGGGCGCGAGGCGCTCACGAACCCAGGCGCCGTCCACCAGACGGTAGTTGAGGCGGTCGTGCAGGCGGCTCGGCCGGCCCTGCCAGAACTCGATGCGCTCCGGCAGCAGGCGATAGCCGCCCCAATGCGGCGGACAGCTCGGCGCCTGGTCGAGGAAGCGTTTCTCGGTGTCGGCGAGCAGGGATTCGAGCTCCCCGCGATCACGGATCACCCGGCTCTGGGGCGAGGCCCAGGCCCCCAGGCGGCTGCCCAGCGGACGCACTTGGTAGTAGGCATCGGATTCTGCCGGGGTCACCCGCTCTACCCTTCCCTCGATGCGCACCTGGCGCTCCAGGGCCGGCCAGAAGAAGGTCATGGCGGCGAAGGGATTGGCCAGGAGCTGTTCGCCCTTGGCGCTGTCGTAGTTGCTGAAGAAGGTGAAGCCACGCTCATCCAGCCCCTTGAGCAGCAACACCCGGCAGTGCGGACGGCCTGCGGCATCCACTGTGGCGAGGGTCATGGCGTTGGGCTCGACCGGTAGCTGCTCGGTCTTCACGGCATCGCCGAACCAAAGCTGGAACAGACTGAAAGGCTCAGCGGGAGCCTGGTCCTCGCTGAGCCCATCACGGGTGTAATCACGGCGCATGTCGGCCAGGGTCTGGGTCATCTCGGCATTTCCTTGTCTGCTGGGTCCTTCAGATTACCCAGAACCGACTCAGCGGGCTTGATCTGTAGCAGCGACCTTAGGCTGCTTCTCGGGCTTGGCCGGCTGGCTGTACTTGGCGATCAGTGCCGTCAGCGTCTCCTGCGGGGTCAGCAGGATTTCCACACGGCGGTTCAGCGCCCGCCCCTGCTGGCTGTCATTCGCCGCGCGCGGAACGTCCGATCCCACGCCCTTGAGGGACAGACGATCACGTTCCAGACCGCTCAAACGGAAAATGGCCGCCACCGCCTGGGCACGTTCCTGGCTCAGCTTGCGATTGGCGTCTTCCTTGCCGGAGCTGTCGGCATGCCCCAATACCAGCACGCCAGTCCTGGGATCGCCTTCCACCAGCTTGGCTACACGGGTAATGGGGCCCAGGGTGCTGGGCAGCAGCATGCTCGGACGATCAGGGTTGAACGAAGGGTCCACCGGCAGGCTGACCACCAGCACGTTCTCGCGGCGCTCCACGTCCAGCTTGCTACCCTTCGCCGCCTCGCGCAGGCGCGGCTCGTACTCGTCCAACCAGGCCTGGGTCCGCTTCTCGTCGATCCTGGTCACGGACTTGGCCGCAGCCTTGTCCTTGCTACCCCCGAACGACCACCAGCTGGAACTGCTGGCGGCCTTTTGCGGTTTAGTGCTCACGCCCTCCTTGTCATGGCCGTACATGCTGCAGCCGGACGCTGCAAGACAGAGAAGCAAGGTGGACGTCTTAAGCAATTTCATGTGCGCGTACCCTGTGAATCGATTGAGCCGTGCCACCTGGAAGTGATGGCACATTAATTTCCTGACAAGGCTTAAATTTTCTACCTAAGTCTTTCTTGCGCCTAGAAAAAATGTACCGACCTGACCAGTGGCTCAGCCCAGGCAGTCTTTGACAGCGCGCGCCAGTTTCTGTGCGCGCGGGTCCATCAGGACGTAAGGACCGAGGGTGTTGGTGACGAAGCCGAACGCCAACTCGCGCTCGGGGTCGGCGAAGCCGGTGGAGCCACCGGCACCGGGGTGGCCGAAGGCGTAGCGCCCCATGCCGTAGGTGGCGTTGGCCACGTCCGGCTCGTCGAGCATGCAGCCGAGGCCGAAGCGGGTAGCGGTCAGCAATGTGAGGTCATCGCCCCGCGCGTGTTCTCGGGTCAACTCGGCGAGCAACTCGCCCTCCAGCAACTGGCCATCCAGCAGGCCGGCGTAGAAGCCCGCCAGACTGCGCGCATTGCCGTGGCCATTGGCCGCCGGCTGCTGCATGCGCCGCCATTCCGGCTTGTTGGTGCTGGTCATGATCGACGGCGGGTTGGTGAAGGAACGGGTACTGAGCGAGTTCGGCTCAGTCATCATGCATTTGAGCAGGCGCTGCGCGGCGGCATCGCCCATGTTGCCCTTGGCGCGGGCGATATGGGCGACGCGGTGGAACTCTTCATCGGCCAGGCCGACATGGAAATCCAGCCCCAGCGGCCTGGCGATGCGAGCCACGATGGACTCGCCCGGACCACGACCTTCGACCCGGCGGATCAGCTCACCCACCAGCCAGCCGTAAGTAATCGGGGCATAACCGTGCGCCTCGCCAGGCGTCCACCAGGGTTGCTCGGCCGCCAGTGCGGTGGTCATCGCTTCCCAGTCGTAGAGGGCTTCCGCTGGCAAAGCGGCACGGATTGCCGGCAGGCCGGCGCGGTGACACAGAAGCTGGCGAACGCTGATGCGTTCCTTGCCGGCGGCGGCGAACTCGGGCCAGTAACGCGCCACCGGCGCGTCCAGCTCCAGCTTGCCCTCCCCTATCAGTTGCAGCAGGGCGACCGAGGTGAAGGTCTTGGTGCAGGAGAACAGGTTGAGGATGGTGTCGCTGTGCCAGGCTTCCTGGCCATCCTTGTCCGCTACGCCGGCCCAGAGGTCGAGCACGGTCTCCCCACCCACCTGCACGCAGAGGGCGGCGCCGCGCTCCTGCGGGTCCGCGAAGAGTTCGGCGAAGGCGTCTCTCGCCGCCTCGAAGCGCAAGTCGAAATAGCCCTGGGTCTGCACCGGCATGCTCCTGTAGGAAATGAAGGCGGCATTGTTCCAGCCTTGCCGCCCCTTGTGAACCGTGCCGAAGACGGGTCGCCCGTCAGGGCTTCCCGGCTTCCTCCGCAGGAGCAGAAGGCTCGGCAGGCGTCTCGGTTTCAGGCGCTTGTGCTGGAGCCTCAGCCTCATCCTTGGGTTGCTCGGCGTCTTTCGCAGGCTCCGCCGGTTTCTCTTCGACTGCCGGTTTGGCCGCTTCCTTCGGTTGTTCCTTGGCCGGCGCCTTGGACTGCTCCTTGGACGGAGCCTTGGCCCCCTGAGGCTTGTTGATATCCGCCGCCAGGCCCAGATTAGCCTTGCGCACCGCCTCCACGAAGCCCTGCCAAGGGCGGTCGGTGATGCCCACCAGGCCCAGGTGGCCGTTCTCGCCGTCGAGCAGGCGACCAGTAGCCGGCTGGTCCAGATACTGGAACCAGTGAGCACCGACGATCAGCGGCTCTTCAGCAGCCTTCTTCAGGTAGTGGGCGTATGCCGGGCCGCGCTCCTCTTCCTTGTAGACCTCAGACACGCCGCCCCAGAACGGACCACGGTCACGGGAGCCGAAGTGGAACTCGGTAAGCATCAGCGGCTTGTCCAGGCGACGCAGCAGGTCCATGTCCAGGCCATGCTGCGGCTCGCGGGTGTAGCGATTGAAGCTGATCACGTCGCAGTACTGTGCGCAGGCCTCGACGGCTTCGGGCACGGTGGCGGCGAATCGACCGCCCAACAGCATGTGGTTAGGTGCATGCCACTTCATGGAGTCGGCGATGGTCTTGAAGTAGGTGTCGGCATAGAAACGCTGGAAGCGCTTGAAGTCTTCCTCGATGGCCGGGTGCTCGGGGTTCGGCAACGGTGGCTCGAAGCCCGGGTCCTCCATCAGCTCCCAGGCCTGCAGCTCGATGCCCCAGGCCTTGGAGAGCCCTTCCTGGTTACGGTACTTGTCGCGCAGCTGCTTGAGGAAGGCGCGCTTGGCCGCCACGTCGGTGGTCAGGCGCAAGGTGCCGTAGGCCAGCGCATAGCGGGCTTTCGGGTCTTCCCCGTGACCACCCCAGGCCAGTTCGTTGTCGGCGAAGTAGCCGAGCAGCCAGGGATCGTCGCGATGGTCGCGGGCGGCGATGGCGATGGCGCGTTCCGCCGCCATGGCGAAGCGCGGGTCGAAGGGGTCGGGCATGCCGCCCCACCAGTCGAAGCCGGTCTTGATGGTGGAAAAATCACCGTGGATGGACAGCGGCAAGGTGTAGGGCATGCGCTGGCTGGTGTTGAAAGCCGGATCGCTCCAGTTGCCGACGGTGTTGAAGCCCCAAGCTTTCAGGCGATCCAGACTTTGGTTCTTCCAGCGCTCCGGGTCGTTGCCGCCGTAGGTGCGCTCGATGTTCGCGCCATAGAAGTCGTACCAGCGGCCCTGGTTGAACGCGCGGCCCTTGTTGGCGTCGGTCTCGGCACGATCGTCACCTTTGCCGAAGTGCGTGGCCAGGGGCTCATTCTCCTTCGGCAGCGACTTGAACATCGCTTCGCGGCCCTCGACGTAGGTCTGGCTGAGACCAGGAGTTACCGCATTGACGCCGAGAGAGAAGAACGGGTGGCCCTCCGGAGTGACCAGGAACCAACGGCCATTGCGTTTCTCGGTACGGAAGAATCCGCTGGCCTCGAAGGTTTCGCCGCCCAACCAGCCGCCGTAGGCGTCCTGCGCTGGCAATTTGGCGATCCAGCCGGCGAGCTGCTTCGCCTCCTCCTCGGCGGCTTTCTTCAGTTGCTCGTCGCTCTTCACCTTGCCCGGCCAGTCGACACGGGTGTACTGCCCATAGGCGTCCATCAGGCCGTCGTAAAGTGCCTCCTGCTGGTCTTCCTCTTCGGTACCGAAACGGCCGAGCAACACGTTCTGGGCTGCGTTCGGCTGGTTCAGGGACAGCGTTACGGAAGCGACCTTGCTGCGATCGAGCTCGCCGTTGACCAGGGTGGCCGGCAGCCAGCGCTTGCCATCGCGGGTCCAGGGCACCGGCGGAGCTGCTCGCATGCCGTGGGCATTGGGCGAAGTGGAGGCCAGGGGAATCAGTAGTGTCTGGGCCGGACCTGCCGGCAGCGCGACCTGGGTGGTCAGGACCTTGCCGTCGGTGCTCTCGATGGCGACGTCCAGGGTGATGGCCCAGTCCTGCGCGCTCTGGATGCGCAGGCTCATGGCCTCGGCCTTGGACCAGTCCCAACTGCCGCTCTGCGGGGTGAGGCGCAGGCTCGGCTTCTCGGCGGCATTGAAGGTGAGCCGTCGGAGAATCTCACCGTTGGCGGTGGTTTCAGCAGTCACGCTCGGCAAGTTGGCGTCCTGGGTGGTCACCTGCACGGAGTCCAGCGGACGCACGAAATTGAACAGGGTCTCTGCCTGGGCAGCCAGGGGGATTCCCGACATACCGAGAAGGATGGCCAGGACGAGGGGGCGTTTGGGTGTCGAAAGCATCGGACCGGAGTTCCCAAGAGAATGCAGTGCATAGACCGCAACAAGTTCGTCTCTCGCCGTGGGTGCGACAAAACGAAGCGGGCCAGACAGGTGCCACGAAGCACCCGCAAAAACCCCGGCATCATCGCAGATCGGGGGAGCACAGCGTCAAGGGTGGGCTATCTGGCGCATTGCCAGTCGTCGCCCCGGCCATCCGAAACAGGCCGGGGCTGCGGTCAGACGATCTCGCGGCGGAACGGCGGCAAGGCATCGAGGATGGCGCGACCGTAGCGCTGGGTGACCACACGTCGGTCCAGCAGCGTGATGGTGCCGCGGTCCGCCTCAGTGCGTAGCAGGCGACCGCAGGCCTGGACCAGACGCAGGGAAGCGTCTGGCACGGCGATCTCCATGAAGGGGTTGCCGCCACGGGCTTCTATCCAGTCGGACAGCGCCGCCTCCACCGGGTCATCCGGCACGGCGAAGGGAATCTTGGCGATCACCACGTGCTCGCAGTAGGCACCCGGCAGGTCGACACCCTCGGCAAAACTGGCCAGGCCGAAGAGCACGCTGGACTCGCCATCGTCCACCCGCGCCTTGTGCTTGTTCAGGGTTTCCTGCTTGGACAGGTTGCCCTGGATCAGCACCCGCTTGCGCCAGTCGCGGTCCAGCCCGTCGAATACGTCCTGCATCTGCCGGCGTGAGGCGAACAGCACCAGCGTGCCACGCGCACCTTCCACCAGATCGGGCAGGTCACGGACGATGGCGGCGGTGTGGGCGGCAGCGTCGCGGGGGTCGGCCTTCAGGTCCGGCACCCGCAACAGACCCGCATCGGCATGCTGGAACGGACTCGGCACAACGGCGGTGACAGCGGCCTTGGGCAGGCCGGCGCGCATGCGGAAACGGTCGAACTTGCCCAGCGCGGTGAGGGTGGCAGAGGTCACCAGGGCGCCGTAGGCCACATTCCACAGGTTACGACGCAACGTCTCGGCAGCGAGGATGGGGCTGGCGTTGACTTCGATGTCATGCAGCGCACCGCTTTCCGCCAGGGTCAGCCAGCGCGCCATGGGCGGGCTGTCTTCCGGGTCTTCGGTGGTGAAGGCGGTCCACAGTTCCCAGTTGCCCTGGGCGCGGACCAGCAGGCTGCCGAACAGCGGATACCACTCTTCCGCCTGATGGCTGGCAAGGCCGATGCTGGCCTCACCATCCATGGCTTCCTTGAGGAGTTCGGTCAGGCGAGTGAAGACATCGTGCAGCCGGGAGAATCCTTTCTTCAGTTCGATGCCCAGCTCGCGAAGATGCTCGGGCACCACGCCGGCCTCGAAACGGTGGCGCGGACGGTCACGGCCTTCCATATCTTCGCCGGCGCGGAAGTCGGCGATCTCTTCGCAGGCATTGAACATGAATTGCTGGTGGGTACGGATTTCCCGCGCCAGCTCTGGCACGCCTTCGATCAGGCGGCCGAAGTCACCCGGCAGGGGATTCTGCGCCAGCAGCTTGGTGAGGTTCTTCGCCACCTGCTCCAGCCAGTCGGCGGTGGAGCGCAGGCGGGTGTAATGGGCGAAGTGGCCGATGGCCTTGTCCGGCAGGTGATGGCCTTCGTCGAACACATAGAGGGTGTCGCGCGGGTCAGGCAGCACGGCGCCGCCGCCCAGGGCCAGGTCGGCCAGGACCATGTCGTGGTTGGTGACGATCACGTCAACCTTGGTCATGCCTTCCCGTGCCTTGTAGAAGGCGCACTGCTGGAAGTTCGGGCAATGGCGCTTGGTGCACTGGCTGTGGTCGGTGGTGACGCGCGCCCAGTCCTGGTCCTCGATGGCTTCGGGCCAGGCATCGCGGTCGCCATCCCAGCGGTTCCCGGCAAGGCGCTCGATCATCTGGTTGAGCAGCTTCTGGCCCTTCTCGTCCACATCGATATGGAAGCCCTCGTCGGCGAACAGCTGGGCGGTTGCGCTCTGGGCCTGGCCCTCCTGCAGCAGCATGTCGAGCTTGGACAGGCAGAGATAGCGGCCGCGCCCCTTGGCCAGGGCGAAGCTGAAATTCAGGCCGCTGTTGCGCATCAGGTCGGGCAGGTCCTTGTGGACGATCTGCTCCTGCAGGGCAACGGTGGCGGTGGCGATCACCAGGCGCTTGCCGGCGGCCTTGGCCACGGGAATGGTCGCCAGGCTGTAGGCCACGGTCTTGCCAGTACCGGTTCCCGCTTCCACCGCCACCACCGCAGGCTCGCCCTCGCGGTGCCCTTCTTCATCCATGGGAATGGCGCCCAGGGCCTTGGCTACCTCGGCGATCATCAGGCGCTGGCCATAGCGGGCCTTGAGCCCCTTGGCTTCGAGGAAACGGCTGTAGGCGCCCTGGATCTGGGACTTGAGTTCGGTGCTGAGCATGGGAGAAGGCGGGGTCGGACTGCTGGATAAATTTTCAGTACTTTAACAGGCCGGCTATGATAGCGCGCCTTCTTTTCCCCGCCGAATGGAGTTGACCGGATGACACCTCACGCCGCCCTTTATGCCCTGCACCTGCTGTCCGCCCTGATCTGGGTGGGTGGCATGTTCTTCGCCTGGATGATCCTGCGGCCGGCTGCCGTCGCTACCCTGGAACCGCCTGCCCGGCTGCGTCTCTGGTTGGAAGTGTTCCGCCGTTTCTTCCTGTGGGTATGGCCGGCGGTGCTGGTCCTGCCCTTCACCGGCGTCGGCATGCTGCACCTGTCGTACGCCAGCATGGAGGCGGCGCCGCGCTACGTGCATATGATGATTGGCCTTTATGTGGCGATGCTGGCCCTGTTCCTGCGGGTGAGCGCGCTGCTCCTGCCGCAACTGCGGGCGGCGGTGAACGCGGAGAACTGGCCGGAAGGTGGCGCGGTGCTGGGTCGCATCCGCCGAGTGGTGGGATTCAATCTTCTGATCGGGCTGGCACTGGTGACGATCGTCGCCATTCGCCCGACGTTCTGATTACAGCCTTGCAGGCGCACGTCCCTGTGCGCCGTCCCGCATTCAGAAACGCACGACCTTGAGGCTGCCGGCACTGCCGGCAGCACCGGCACGACCGGGTTGCCCAGCACGACCACTCTTGGCGCCATCCGCCTTGTATAGCAAGCAGCCCTTGCCAACACCACCATGACCGCCGGCACCACCTTCACCCGGCGCGCCACCAGCCCCGCCATCCAGGCGCACACGGACCAGTTCCACCGGGAAGGATGCTGGCACCTCAAGGCGCACCTGCCCACCGGCACCACCGGTCTGGCCATCTCCGCCAGGCTGGCCATCCCAGCCTCGGCTGGCATCACCCCAGAGGCAACCTGCCGCGTCGCCGTCGGCGCCGGCCAGCCCGAAATGTCCGGGAGCGCCGATGCCGCCGCGCACGTCGAGGGTCATTTCGCTCACCTGGACGTTTACGAAGCGCAGGTCGAGATTGCGCCCGGAACTGGCTGGCTTGCTCATGCTGCCGGCAGCACCCGAAGCCGTGATATGGCTACCGGTGCCGATCTCGCCCCGCTGAACTTCCAGGCGAAACGTCTGCTCGGCCGGCGCAATCCCAAGACGCGCCTCGCGCCCCATGTAAAGTTCGCCGATGCGCAATTCGCTAACCCCTGCCGGGATTAGCAGCGTGGCGTAGTCAGCCACTTCGACCCGGTCGAGATTCAGGCTCCCGGCTCTCGACGGCAGTTTGAGGAAGTTGTGGGCCTCCACCGTTACCTGACCCTGGGCCAGGGCGACGGGAGCGAACAGTGCGAGCAACAGGCAGAGCTTACGCATGGCCGCTCTCCTTGGCGCCGTGACGTGGGATTCCGAGCAGGTGGAAGATTCCGAACAGGAGCAGTTGCAGGCGATCCAGCCAGGGATTGGCACGGCCACGCAGCAGCGAATTGAACAGCATGATTTCGAACAGGTGGACCAGGACAAGAAGGATCCCGGCTCCATTGAGCAGCATGTCGAATGGTTTGGCGAAGGGTGAAACGAGGTTGATGATCACCACCAGCCAGAACAGCAGGGCAACGACTTTGCCCAGCCCCATGAATAAACGCATTCCTCCCCTCCCCAAAGATTTCCGCCAGGTCTGCCGTCGTTCGGTGGTACTTCTCGCCGAACAGGCTTTTTTCGAGTTTTGCGGAACATACGCCGAAGCCCGGCGACGCACCAGTGCGTCGCCGGGAAAAGAATCGAACTGCGAAATGTCATTGATACAGCGCAGCAAGTTGCTTCAGCGATCGACCTGGATTTCCACCCGGCGATTCTGCGCGCGCCCTGCATCCGTCTCGTTGTCCGCCACCGGCTGGCTTTCACCCCGGCCCTCTGCGGTCAGCTTGTCGGCCGGTACGCCCTGGCTCGCCAGGAAGTCCGCCACGGACCTGGCCCGGCGCTCGGAGAGCCCCTGGTTGTACTGATCGGAGCCCACGCTGTCGGTGTAGCCGATCACCTTGGCGCCCACGAGATTGGCGCCAGTAAGCCGGTTGGCGACGGCGACCAATTGCTCCTTGGCAGTGGAGGTCAGCTCGGCGGAATCGAAGGCGAACAGCACGTTGCCCATGTCGCTCAGGACGATCACCTCGTCCTGGGGCGGCGGCGGGGCCTCGGTCGTGGCCTGGGGATAAGTTCGCTGCGGACAACCTCGGCTATCGACGGTCGCGCCGGCCGGGGTATTGGGACAGTCATCTCGGCGATCGAAAACGCCATCGCTATCGGCATCGCCGTCCTGCGCGTAACAGATCAGGCCGCCGATAATGGCGCCGGCCGCGGCGCCGCCTGCTGCCCAGGCAGAGCTCTCGATAGAGCCCAGACCACCGCCTGCCAGGCCGCCGATCAGACTGCAGATTGGCCAATTCCCCTGATTCAGCGGCGCACTGCCATTGCTGGACGTGGACGCGCAACCAGAGAGGAAACTGCTGACCAGAAGAAGTGAAATCGCAACCCGGGGGAGTTGGTTGCCCATGATGATTCTCCTGTGCCACCGGCCAAGCCGGTACCACAGGAGTAAAGACCCGGCTCCTGCGGCGCACAAGGCGCGCGCCGCAGGTATTCCGGGGTTTAGCGGTCGATCTGGATTTCCACGCGACGGTTCATGGCGCGGCCGTCCTTAGTGGCGTTATCGGCTACTGGCTGGCTTTCACCAGCACCGCTGACACCGACGATATTGGAGGCCGGGATGCCACTGCGTACCAGGTAATCGGCCACCGCTTGGGCGCGACGTTCCGAAAGTTTCTGGTTGTAGGCATCGGCGCCGACACTGTCGGTGTGACCGGTGATGGTCAACTTGGCATCAGGAGCTTCGTTCTTCAGTCGACTGGCGACGCCATCGAGCTTGGCTTCATCAGCCGAATCGAGTTTCGCGGAGTCGAATGCGAACAGCAGATCGCGGACAACAATGGTTTCGTGCTCGACGACGACCACCTCTTCAGCCACCGGCTCTTCTGCCTTGAGCGGGCAACCGTCGGCGTCCACCTGGGTACCGCGCGGAGTGCCAGGGCACTTGTCGCGGCTATCAAATACGCCATCGCCATCCTCATCGCCATCGCCGTGAACCCAGCAATAGGCTGCCGCTGTGCCGGCGCCAATCAGGGCGCCCCAGCCGGCATAGGTGCTGCTTTCAATCGCACCCAGTCCCGCACCAACCACACCCCCTACTGCTGCACACTTGGGCCAGTCGGTCTTCTGCAGGCCGGCGCAACCGGTTAGCAGGCTGGTCACTAGTACAAGGGGTAAAGCTGTCCGTGTAATGCTCATAAGCAAGTCTCCTCTTAGAATCGGCCCATACCGACAATAACGGAGTAAAGACGCCAGCTTCGGAAACCGCCAGCACTAGGCCACGAGTCGCCTTCGGGCTAGTCTTGCCCTACCTGTTCGAGGATTTTCGATGACTGATAGCTTCTCCTCCCGCACACCGCAGCAAGCCCTCGCGGCACTGCTCGAACGCTACGCACCGCAAAGCCTGCTGCTGGTCGGCGACAGCCCGCTTCCGGCGCTCGAAGCCTTCGCCGCCGCCCACCCTGAAAGCCAGGTGGTGCAGGTTCCCGCCGGCCCGCTGCCGGCGGAGCAGGCCGGTCGCCGCTTCGACCTCGCGCTGCTGGCGGACTGCCTGGAGCACCTGCCCAAGCGTGACGGCTTGCAGTTGCTTGGTGGTATCCGCAACCTCAACGCCAGCCGCGTGGCGGTGCTGGCGGACCTCAATGCCTGTGGCTGGAAGGACACCGACTTCTTCTCCCTGGCCATGCAGGCCAGCGAGCGTTTCCGCCGTGACCAGCAGACCCTGACCCTGTTCACCTACGACCTGCGCGAGTACAAGCAGGTCCCTGACTGGCTGAACGCCAAGTTCTGGGCCAACCCGGAAAACTTCGGCAAATACTGGTGGTAAGCCATGAGCACTGCGATCTGTCCCTGCGGTAGCGGCAATCTCCTCGAGGTCTGCTGCGGTCGCCATCACACCGGTCACCCCGCCGCCAGTGCCGAGGCGCTGATGCGTTCGCGCTACAGCGCGTACGTCCTCGGTCTGGTGGACTACCTGGTGGAAACCACCCTGCCCGCCCAGCGCTCCGGACTGGATGTCGAATCCATCCGCGCCTGGAGCCTTGGCAGCACCTGGCTCGGCCTGGAAGTGGAAGGCCATGAGCTGCTGGGCGGCCAGCCCGAGCACGCCTTCGTCACCTTCACCGCCCGCTGGCACGACCAGGGCGGTGAACACAGCCATCGTGAACGCTCGGCCTTTGTCCAGGCAGATGGCCGCTGGTACTTCCTCGACCCGACAGTACCGGTGAAGGCGGGGCGCAACGATCCCTGCCCCTGCGGCAGTGGGCAGAAGTTCAAGAAATGTTGTTCGAGTTATTTCTGAAACGATGACAAAGAGGCCCGCAGATCGCGGGCCTCTTGCTATTTATTTACGCTCTTCCAGGCGCAGGTGGGATGTGTCCGGCGGTGGCCCGGCCGGGGCAGCCTTCTGCTGGCCCATATCGCTGCCCACAGGCGCCAGGCTCATTCCGGAGAAATCGAAGCGCGGTGTTGCCGCCTCCGGCTTGGCGTCCTGCAGGTCCGCGCCGACGGGGGCGATGCCGAAGTCCGGAGCGTCCACGCCAACGAACGCAGCCATGTATTCATCGCGCGGCACCACCTTCAGGCGAGCCGGCGCCGCGACCTGCGCCGGGGCAGGCGCTGCCACGGGACGCGCCTGGGGTTCGGGCTCCGGCGGTGGCGCCAGCTCCACTTCTTCAATCTCCGGCTCCATGGACAGCACCTCGACCAGCGCACCCGCGCGTTCCAGGGTCGAGCGGTATTTTTCCGCGGCGGCTTCATCCAGGTTGTTCTTGAGAATCACGCGGCGCCCGGAGAAAAGCGTGGCAATCCGCTGGGCGTCGGCCTGGAACAATTTGGCCAGGTTGGCCTGCACCAGTTCCGGTCGCGCCCCGGGCACCAGCTTTCCGGAAAAGGCGATCTCATAACGACCCATTGGTAACACTCCTGACCGAATTGCCCTGCAGTATGGCGCAGCTTTTTTTCGGCTAACAACAGGTTGCGGCCGAGCAGTTGCTTGTTACACTGGAGCGTCACTTGGAGTATTGCAATGTTTTCCCAGGCGCAAACGATAAGAATTCTCAGCCTACTGTTTTTCTTCGCCCTACCCTTTTCGGGCCTCAGCGGATGCTCCACCTGGATCAGCGACAGCTTCCAGGCCCCCGACGTTCGCCTGCTCAAGGTCGACGTAGTGCGCGCCAAACTGCTGGAACAGCAGTTCGTGCTGCGCTTTCGCATCGACAACCCCAACGATGTCAGCCTGCCGGTGCGCGGGCTCGCCTACACCGTTCATCTCAATGACGTGAAGCTCGCTTCCGGCGAATCCAGCACCTGGTTTACCGTGCCGGCCCACGGCAGCCAGACCTTCGAAGTACCCGTGCGCACCAACCTGTGGCGGCACATGAAGTACATCGTTAAGCTCCTGGAAAAGCCTGACGAACCCATCAAGTACCGCCTGCAGGGCGAGGTGAAGACCGGGCTGATGTTCGGCAAGAGCGTGCACCTGACTCGCAATGGCGAGATAATCCCCGGCAGTTACATCCCGGAGTAGAACCTTCATGAGTCAAGAACCCCACGTCCATGGTCCGAACTGCAACCACGATCATGACCATGGCCACGATCACCACCACGTGCATGGCCCGCACTGCAACCACGGCCACCAGGAGCCGGTGCGCAACCCGCTGAAGGAAGTGGGCCGCAACGATCCCTGCCCCTGCGGCAGCCAGAAAAAGTTCAAGAAGTGCCACGGCGCCTGACGCCCCCGCACTCCTCCAGGCCCGCCTAGTGCGGGCCTGTTCGTTTCAGGGCCGAGCGAAAGGCCCGATGGAGCCTTCCCGATGATCGACCTGTACTACTGGACCACCCCCAACGGCCACAAGATCACCCTCTTCCTCGAAGAGGCCGGCCTGCCCTACCGCATCCATCCGATCAACATCAGCAAGGACGAACAGTTCCAGCCGCACTTTCTGAAGATCTCGCCGAACAACCGGATCCCGGCCATCGTGGACCATGTGCCGTCGGATGGTGGCGAGCCGCTGTCCCTGTTCGAGTCAGGCGCCATCCTGCTCTACCTCGCCGAGAAGACCGGACGCTTCATCCCGCAGGACTTGCGCAGCCGCCAGGACTGCCTGCAGTGGCTGTTCTGGCAGATGGGTGGCCTGGGCCCGATGGCCGGACAGAACCACCACTTCAATCGCTTCGCCCCGGAAAAGCTGCCCTACGCCATCCAGCGCTATGTGAAGGAAACCGCGCGCCTGTACGGCGTGCTCGACAAGCGCCTGGCAGATCGGGCCTTTGTGGCCGGCAGCGAATACAGCATCGCCGACATGGCCATCTACCCCTGGATCGACCGCCACCCCTGGCAGGAACAGAACCTCGACGACTTCCCCAACCTCAAGCGCTGGTACCTGGACATCCAGGCACGCCCGGCTACCGTTCGGGCCTACGCGCTGGTGGAACAGGTCAACCCGGCCGCCATGAAAAAGTAAGCCGGGCGGCGCTTGCACGGCGCGGGGCGGCTCACTAACGTAGCGCGTTTGATCCGATGCCCCTCTCAGGAGAGCCCGTTCCATGGCTTCGCCAGCCTTCAAGCGCTTCCTTCCCCGGTTCTGCGTAGCCGCCGCCGCTGGCGCCATGATCGGCCTCAGCGGCTGCCAATCCTGGCTGGACAACCGCTATTCGGACAGCCTGCCGCCCACTTCCGGTTTCCAGCCGGTCAAGGGGCTGGCGCAGAGCGTCTCGATCCGCCGCAACCCGCTGGGCATGCCGCTGATTGAAACCACCACCTTCCACGACGCCCTGTTCACCCTTGGCTACGTGCATGCCTCGGATCGCCTCAGCCAGATGGTCGGCCTGCGCTTGATGGCCGAAGGCCGACTCGCCGAAATGGCCGGCCCCGGCGTCCTGGAAATCGATCGTTTCATGCGCGCGGTCAACCTGCGCAAGAGCGCCGACATCCTCTACAAGAACGCCTCGCCACGCCTGAAGGAGTTCTTCGCGGTCTACGCCCGCGGCGTCAACGCCTACCTCTATCGCTACCGCGACAAGCTGCCAATGGATCTGGCCGAGTCCGGCTACAAACCGGCCTACTGGAAACCCGAAGACTCGGTGCTGGTGTTCACCCTGCTGAACTTCGGCCTGGCGGTGAACCTGCAGGAGGAAATCGCTTCCCTGGTCCTGGCGCAGAAGGTCGGCGCCGACAAGCTGGCCTGGTTGACGCCCGTCTACCCGGATGAACCGCTGCCCTTCGAGGAAGCCGAAAAGCTCAAGGGCCTGCAGCTCGGCGGCCAGATTCCGGGCCTGACCGCGCTAAACGATACTGCTGGACAGATCGCCGCACTGGACATGCTCGGCGTCGCCGCCTCCAACAACTGGGCCATCGCCCCGCAGAAGAGCCGTACCGGCCGCAGCATCCTGGCCAACGACACGCACCTGCCGATCTCCATGCCATCGGTGTGGAACTTCGTGCAGATCCGCTCGCCGAAATTCCAGGCCGCCGGTGTCTCCATTGCCGGCGTTCCGGCCGTGGTCGCTGGCTACAACGGCAAGCTGGCCTGGGGCATGACCATGGTCATGGGCGACAACCAGGACCTCTTCCTCGAGAAGATCAAGCGCGAAGGCAGCCGCCTCTACTACCAGGCCAACGGCAAGTGGGTGCCCGCCAGCGAGCGCATGGAAACCTTCTTCATCAAGGGCGAGCGCCCGGTACGCGAAGTGATCTACGAGACCCGCCACGGACCATTGCTGAACTCCGTGCTGGGCCAGCGCAAACATCCGCTGCAGCCGATGGAGATCAAGAGCGGCTACGGCATTGCGCTGCAGACGAGCCAGTTCGAGGCCGACCAGTCGCTGGAGGCCTTCTTCGCCCTGTCCCGCGCCCAGTCGGTGGAGCAGGCCCATGAGGCCACCCGCGAAATCCGCGCCATGGGCCTGAACATCCTCTACGCCGACGCCCAGCACATCGCCTGGCAGGTCACCGGCCGCTACCCGAACCGCCGCGAAGGCCGTGGCCTGCTGCCATCCCCCGGCTGGGACGGCCGCTACGACTGGGACGGCTACGCCGACCCCATGCTCCATCCCTACGACCAGGACCCGGCCCAGGGCTGGCTCGGCACCGCCAACCACCGCACCGTGCAGGGCGGCTATGGCGTGCAGCTGTCCAACTCCTGGTACTACCCGGAGCGTGCCGAGCGCATCGCGGAATTGGCCGGTGGCAGCAGCAAGCATGACTGGCAGAGCATGATCGCCATGCAGTACGACCAGACCAGCCCCTTCCCGGCCAAACTCAAGACCATGCTGCAGGACCCGGGCATGGCCGCGCCCCTCAAGCAAGCCATCAACGCCCTGCCGCCTGCCGAACGGGCCAAGGCGCAGGAAGGTCTTGACCGCCTGTTGGCCTTCGACGGCCGCCTCAGCCCGACGTCGGCGGATGCCGCCTACTACGGGGCCTTCCTCCACGAGAGCGCGCGGCAGATCTTCCTCGACGAGCTGGGCCCGGAAACCAGTCCGGCGTGGCGCGCCCTGGTGCAGACCGCCGATCTCTCCTACTCCGCCCAGGCCGACCACCTGCTTGGCCGCGTCGACAGCCCGTTCTGGGACGACGTGCGCACCCCGCAGAAAGAAGACAAGCCGGCGATCCTCGCCCGCAGCCTGGCCAGCGCCGTCAGCCTCGCCGAGGGCCGCATGGGTGCCGATCGCAAGGCCTGGCAATGGGGCAAGCTGCACACCTACGAGTGGGTAACCGAAAGCACCCAGCTGGCACCGCACATGAGTGCCAGCCAGCGCACTGGCCTCAACGCCCTGAAGGGCTATCTGGATCGCGGCCCCTACCCGGCCGGCGGCGACCACAGCACCCTCAACGTCTCGGCCTACAACTGGGGACAGGGCTTCGAAACCTGGCTGATCCCGGCGATGCGCATCGTCGTCGACTTCGGCCAGCCCGAGCCCATGATCGGCGTGAACAGTTCCGGCCAGTCCGGCAACCCGGCCAGCCCGCACTACGCCGACGGCATCGATGCCTGGTTGAAGGCGCGCTACATGAAGTTCCCCTTCCAGCCGCAGAACCTCGATTCCGTCTACGGCACCAAGCGCCTGATGCTGACCCCGCAAAAATGATCGAGCCGGGGCGGAACTTCCCGCCGCGCCACCGTTCTGATCCGGTGGACTTACTCCATAGATCACATTTCAAGGCGCCCCCGGGCGCCTTTTCTTTTGCCTGATCGCCGGCAGGGAGCTGCCTTTACTGTGGGGGCGAATTCATTCGCCAAGGGACGCGCAGCGTCCCCCAAACACCTCCAGGCCGGAACTGCGTTCCGGTTGGCGAATAAATTCGCCCCTACAAGGTTTGGCCGAATCCCGCCGTCTTGCACCGCCGGTTCCCTTGCCGCATCCTGCGCCCTTTCCATCGTCCGCCCGAAGCTCCGAGACTCGACCATGGCTGACAGCGCCTTTTCCGGCCGCATCATCCAGAACCTGCTGGATACCGATTTCTACAAACTGACGATGATGCAGGCGGTGCTGCACAACTACCCAAACGCCGAAGTCGAGTGGGAGTTTCGCTGTCGCAACGATGAAGACCTGACGCCCTACCTCGCGGAAATCCGCTTCCAGATCGAGCAGCTGGCAGACATCTCCATCACCCCCGACCAGTTGCACTTCCTGGAACGCATCCCCTTCATCAAGCCGGACTTCATCCGCTTCCTCAGCCTGTTCCGCTTCAACCTGCGCTACCTGCAAGTGGGCATCGAGGATGGCCAGCTCTGCGTACGCCTGCGCGGCCCCTGGCTGCACGTGATCCTCTTCGAGATTCCCCTGTTGGCGATCATCAGCGAGGTGCGCAACCGCTACCGCTATCGCGACGTCAAGCTGGTCCAGGCTCGGGAACAGCTCTACCGCAAGCTCGACTGGCTCCGGGCCAATGCCAGCGACGAAGAGCTGCAGGACTTCCAACTGGCGGACTTCGGTACCCGCCGGCGCTTCTCCTACAAGGTCCAGGAAGAAGTGGTGCACATCCTCAAGCGCGACTTCCCCGGCCGCTTCGTCGGCACCAGCAACATCCACCTGGCCCGCGAGTACGACATCAAGCCCATCGGCACCATGGCCCACGAATGGCTGATGGCGCACCAGCAGCTCGGCCCGCGCCTGATCGACAGCCAGATCGCCGCCCTCGACTGCTGGGTTCGCGAGTACCGCGGCCTGCTGGGCATCGCGCTGACCGACTGCATCAACATGCAGGCCTTCCTCAACGATTTCGACCTGTACTTCGCCAAGCTCTTCGACGGCCTGCGCCATGACTCCGGCGACCCGCTGGAATGGGCGGAAAAGGCCATCCGCCATTACCAGAAGCTGGGCATAGACCCGCTGACCAAGACCCTCGTATTCTCCGACGGCCTCGACTTGCCACGGGCAATGGCGCTCTACCGTGCCTTGCGCGGGCGTATCCACGTCAGTTTCGGTATCGGCACCAACCTGACCTGCGACATCCCTGGCGTCGAGCCCATGAACATCGTGATCAAGATGACCGCCTGCAACGGCCAGCCGGTGGCGAAGATTTCCGATGAAGCGGGCAAGACCCAATGCCGCGACGAGAACTTCGTCGCCTACCTGAAGCACGTATTCCGCGTCACCGACGCCCAGTAAGGACTCCGCACATGAGCAGCAACCGCCAGCAAGAAATCGCCAAAGCCCTGGACGTTGTCCCGCCCTTCGCCGACGAAACCGCCCTGGTGGCCGAAATCGAGCGCCGCAAGGCCTTCATCAAGGACTGCCTGCGCAACTCCGGCCTCAAGGTGCTGGTACTCGGCATCAGCGGCGGCGTCGACTCCACCACCGCCGGCCGCCTGGCCCAGCTCAGCGTCGAGGAACTGCGCGCCGAGACCGGCGATAACGGCTACCGTTTCATCGCCGTGCGCCTACCCTACAACGTCCAGCACGACGAGGCGGACGCCCAGGTGGCGATGAACTTCATCCGCGCCGATGAAGAAGAAACCGTGAATATCGCCGACAGCGTGATCGGCCTGGCCGAACAGGTCACCCACCTGCACCATCTGGCCGACGCCCGCCGCGACTTCGTTACCGGCAACATCAAGGCGCGCATCCGCATGGTCGCCCAGTTCGCCATCGCCAACGCCAAGAACGGACTGGTGATCGGCACCGACCACGCCGCCGAGGCGGTGATGGGCTTCTTCACCAAGTTCGGCGACGGTGCCTGCGACCTGGCTCCCCTCTCTGGCCTCGTGAAGAACCAGGTGCGCGCCATCGCCCGCTACCTGGGCGCGCCGGACAGCGCCGTGCACAAGGTGCCCACCGCCGACCTGGAAGAACTGCGCCCCGGCAAGCCGGACGAAGAAGCCCACGGCGTGACCTACACCGAGATCGACGCCTTCCTCCACGGCCAGGAAGTCAGCCAGCGCGCCTACGACATCATCGTCCGCACCTACGACAACACCCAGCACAAGCGCATCCTGCCGCTGGTGCCCTGATCAGGTGATGGGTATCGTGTAGCTCAACCCATCCTGCGGGCTGTAGGTTGGTCTGAGCTCCGCGAAGCCCAGCGCAAAGGCCCCGAATCGCAGCCACAAAAAAGCCGGGCAATCGCCCGGCTTTTTCACAGGTGCCAGAAAGGCCTCAGGCCTTGGGCAGGGTCACCCCGGTCTGGCCCTGATATTTGCCGCCGCGGTCCTTGTAGGACACTTCGCACGCTTCGTCCGACTGCAGGAAGAGCATCTGCGCCACGCCTTCGTGGGCGTAGATCTTCGCCGGCAGGTTGGTAGTGTTGGAGAACTCCAGGGTCACGTGGCCTTCCCACTCGGGTTCCAGCGGGGTCACGTTGACGATGATGCCGCAACGGGCATAGGTGCTCTTGCCGAGGCAGATGGTCAGCACATCGCGGGGAATGCGGAAGTATTCCACGGTGCGGGCCAGGGCGAAGGAGTTCGGCGGGATGATGCAGACGTCGCTGTTGATGTCGACGAAGCTCTTCTCATCGAAGTTCTTCGGGTCCACCACGGCCGAATGGATGTTGGTGAACACCTTGAATTCGGCGGCGCAACGCACGTCGTAGCCGTAGCTGGAAACGCCGTAGGAAATCACCCGGCTATCGTCCGCACCACGCACCTGACGCTCGACGAACGGCTCGATCATGCCGTGCTCCAGCGCCATGCGGCGAATCCACTTGTCCGATTTGATAGTCATGGCGGGCGTCCTGTCAGGGGGTGAAAAATTGACCGCGAATCTTACAGGCCGGCGAAGGCCCGGGCAAAGGCCTCGCCGGATGGCCGGAATGTCAGTCGTCGCTGATGGTGATGTTCGGCATGGCGGTGGCCGCCTGGCCGGACAGCGCGATGCGCGCCCCGACGCAGCGCGCCGCCTGCTGGTAGATCATGGCGATCTGGCTTTCCGGGTCAGCGATGGTGGTCGGCTTGCCGCCATCGGACTGCATGCGGATGGCCATGGACAGCGGCAGCGACGCCAGCAGTTCCACGCCGTACTGCGCGGCCAGCTTCTCGCCACCGCCCTCGCCGAACAGGTGCTCGGCGTGACCGCAGTTGGAGCAGATGTGCACCGCCATGTTCTCCACCACGCCCAGCACCGGGATATTCACCTTGCGGAACATCTCCACGCCCTTCTTGGCGTCCAGCAGGGCCAGATCCTGCGGGGTGGTGACGATCACCGCACCGGCCACCGGCACCTTCTGCGCCAGGGTCAGCTGGATGTCACCGGTGCCCGGCGGCATGTCCACCACCAGGTAGTCCAGGTCGTCCCAGGCGGTCTGGGTGATCAGCTGGATCAGCGCACCGGAGACCATCGGGCCGCGCCACACCACCGGGGTGTTGTCGTCGGTGAGGAAGGCCATGGACATCACCTGGACACCATGCGCTTCAAGCGGAATGAAGAACTTCTGATCACGCACCTTCGGCCGGGTGCCCTCGGGAATGCCGAACATGATGCCCTGGCTGGGGCCGTAGATATCGGCGTCGAGGATGCCCACTCGCGCGCCTTCACGGGCCAGCGCCAGGGCCAGGTTGGCAGCGGTGGTGGACTTGCCCACGCCGCCCTTGCCGGAGGCCACGGCGATGATGTTCTTCACGTTGGCCAGCGCCGGTACCTGCTCCTGGGCCTTGTGCGCCTCGATCAAGCAATCCACCTGCACATCGGCGCTGTCCACGCCATCCAGGTTCTCCAGCGCCATCTTCAGCATCTGGGCCCAGCCAGCCTTGAACAGGCCTGCGGCATAGCCCAGCTCCAGGCGCACGCGGACCTTGCCGCCCTGGATGTCGACCTCGCGCAGGCAACCGGCGCTGACCGGGTCCTGGTCGAGGTGGGGATCGGTGAACTGGCGCAGGGTCGCTTCAACCTGGGCGCGGGAAACGGTGCTCATGGCAAGACTCCAGGAAAATATCCGAGCAAATCAGGCGGCTATCCTACCCGACCGCCCGGCCGCTTGGTCCTCGGCGCGTGAAAAAATCGCGGCGGGCCTATATAGTTGCCGACTTCCCTTCTGTTTTACATCCGGTAGCCGAGCACCATGACCGAGCCCCGCAAAATCCTTGTGACAAGCGCCCTTCCCTATGCCAACGGGTCCATCCACCTCGGGCATATGGTCGAATACATCCAGACGGATATCTGGGTGCGCTTCCAGAAGATGCGTGGCAACCAGGCCGTCTACGTCTGCGCCGACGACGCCCACGGTTCAGCCATCATGCTGCGCGCCGAGAAGGAGGGCATCACCTCCGAGCAGTTGATCGACAACGTCCGCGCCGAGCACACCGCCGACTTCGCCGACTTCCTGGTGGACTTCGACAACTACCACTCCACCCATTCGGAAGAGAACCGCGTCCTGTCCAGCAGCATCTACACCAAGCTGCGCGACTCCGGCCACATCGGCACCCGTCCGGTGACCCAGTACTACGACCCGGAAAAGGAAATGTTCCTGGCCGACCGCTTCATCAAGGGCACCTGCCCGAAGTGCGGCACCGAAGACCAGTACGGCGACAACTGCGAATCCTGCGGCGCGACCTACTCGCCCACCGAGCTGAAGAACCCGAAGTCCGCCATCTCCGGCGCCACTCCGGTGCTCAAGGAATCCCTGCACTACTTCTTCAAGCTGCCGAACTTCGACGCCATGCTCAAAGAATGGACCCGCAGCGGCGCCCTGCAGGAGTCGGTGGCCAACAAGATCGCCGAATGGCTGGATGCCGGCCTGCAAGAGTGGGACATCAGCCGTGATGCCCCCTACTTCGGCTTCGAGATCCCGGATGCGCCCGGCAAGTACTTCTACGTCTGGCTGGACGCGCCCATCGGCTACATGGCCAGCTTCCAGAATCTCTGCGCACGTCGTCCGGAACTGGACTTCGACGCCTTCTGGAACAAGGACTCCAAGGCCGAGCTGTATCACTTCATCGGCAAGGACATCGTCAACTTCCACGCCCTGTTCTGGCCCGCCATGCTCGAAGGCGCCGGCTACCGCAAGCCCACCGCGCTGAACGTACACGGCTACCTGACCGTGAACGGCCAGAAGATGTCCAAGTCCCGCGGCACCTTCATCAAGGCGCGCACCTACCTGGACCACCTGCAGCCGGAATACCTGCGCTACTACTACGCGTCCAAGCTGAGCCGCAGCGTCGACGACCTCGACCTGAACCTCGAGGACTTCGTACAGAAGGTGAACTCCGACCTGGTGGGCAAGGTGGTCAACATCGCCAGCCGTTGCGCCGGATTCATCCACAAGGGCAACGCCGGCAAGCTGGTGGCCGAAAACGCCGCGCCGGAGCTGTTCGCTGACTTTGCCGCTGCCGCCCCGAGCATCACCGACGCCTACGAGAACCGTGACTTCGCCCGCGCCATGCGCGAAATCATGGCGCTCGCCGACCGCGCCAACGCCTGGATCGCCGACAAGGCGCCCTGGGCCCTGGCCAAGCAGGAAGGCAAGCAGGCCGAGGTACAGGCCGTCTGCGCCGCCGGTGTGAACCTGTTCCGCCAGCTGGTTATCTTCCTCAAGCCCGTGCTGCCGCACCTGGCCGCCGCCGCCGAGCAGTTCCTCAACGTCGCCCCGCTGACCTGGGACGACCACAAGGTGCTGCTGGCCGACCACCAGTTGAACGCCTTCAACCCGCTGATGACCCGCATCGAGCCGGCGAAGATCGAAGCCATGGTCGCTGCCTCCAAGGAAGACCTGGCCGCCGCCTCGGCGCCCAAGGGCAACGGCGAACTGGAGAAGGACCCGCTGGCAGCAGAAATCGCCTTCGATACCTTCGCCGCCGTCGACCTGCGCATTGCGCTGATCGAGAAGGCCGAGTTCGTCGAAGGCGCCGACAAGCTACTGCGCCTCTCCCTGGACATAGGCGATGCCAAACGCAACGTCTTCTCCGGCATCAAGAGCGCCTACCCGGACCCGAGCAAGCTGGAAGGCCGCCTCACCCTGTACGTCGCCAACCTGGCGGCGCGCAAGATGAAGTTCGGCGTCTCCGAAGGCATGGTCCTGGCCGCCGGCCCCGGCGGCGAAGAGATCTACCTGCTCAGCCCCGACAGCGGCGCCAAGCCAGGTCAGCGTGTGAAGTAACAGCGCACGCTCCAGCAAAATGCCCGCTCACGCGGGCATTTTCGTTCATGAGCACCGGCAATCTACTCGCGCACCGGATACGTAGGATGTAGCGGGCGGCGCTCCGCTGGAGCGAAGCGATACCCATCGCTGACTTCTGCCCGCCAACCGAATCCGCAAAGACCTGAGCTAGCCTTGTAGCAGGGCGCTGGCCAAGACGGCCGCGCCCCTGTACCGCTCCGGCTGCATCCCGGATAATACGCGGCCCTTTTTCCAGCCTGGCGACGCTCCGTCCCTATGACCGACTTCATCTTCGCCCTGCTCGGCGCGGCCCTGGTCAACAACCTCATACTCGGCCTGCCCCTGGGCGCCGATAGCCTGCGTCAGCCGCGCAGCCGTGCACTGGCCCTGGCCGGCGGTTTGCTGATCGCGCTGGCCACGCCCATCGCCTGGCTGCTCGAGCAGCTTGTGCTGGCCCCGCTGGGCCTCGAATCGCTGCGCCTGTTCATCTTCCTGCCGCTGCTGGCGCCGCTTGTCTGGCTTTGCCTGGAAGGATTGGCCCGTGTACGGCCGAACCTGTCGCGGGACGGCCTCTGGCCCCTGCTGCTGGCCAACGGCGCGGCCCTGGGTGCCATGCTGGTCGGCAGCGCCGGCGGCTTCGGCTCGGCCCTCGGCCTGGGCCTTGGCGGTGGCATCGGTTTCTGGCTGGTGCTGACCCTGTTCGACGACCTGCTGCAACAGGTGGATGAAACCAAAGTGCCTGCCGTCTTCCGTGGTCCCCCGATGCTGCTGATCTGCGCCGGTCTGATGGGCCTGGCCTTCCTCGGCTTCAATGGCATGGGGGCACAATGAACCAGGCCAGCCTGATCCAGCGTATTGACGCGCTGCTGCCCCAAACCCAGTGCGGCAAGTGCGGCCACCCCGGCTGCAGGCCCTACGCCGAAGGCATCGCCCAGGGCGAGGCGATCAACAAATGCCCGCCCGGCGGCACCACCACCATCATCGCCCTCGCTGACCTGCTGCAGGTCCAGCCGCTGCCCCTGGATGCGCCCAACGGCCCGGTACCGCCGCAGATCGCCTTCATCCGCGAAGCCGAATGCATTGGCTGCACCAAATGCATCCAGGCCTGCCCGGTGGACGCCATAGTCGGTGCGGCCAAGCAGATGCACACCGTGATCACCGACGAATGCACCGGCTGCGAACTCTGCGTGGCGCCCTGTCCGGTGGATTGCATCGACATCCTGCCCCTTGCCGAACCGGCCGCCAGCGCCCAGCGCCAGCACGCCGACCAGTTCCGCGAGCGCTTCGAGTTCCGCAATGCACGGCTCGCCCGTGAGGAAGCCCGCCGCCAGGCCGAACGTGAAGCGCGAGCCGCCCGCGCAGCCCAGGTACAGCAGAGCACCGCCACCGCGCCGCAGGACGCCGTGCAGGCCGCCATCGAACGGGTGAAGGCGCAGAAGGCCGCCACACCGAGCCTGAGCGACCAGCAGAAGCGCCTGAAGATCGAGGCCGCCATGGCCCAGGTGGCGCTAAAGAGGGCCGAGGCGAAGCTGGAGGAATACGGCACGTCCGATCTCCGGGCCCAGGTTGCCGAATTGCGCGCGGCCAATGACAAGGCACAGGCAGCGCTCCAGGCCGCCATGGCGGTCCCGCCTGCTCAGGTGGACGAAGCCGCCCTCAAGCAGGCGAAGATCGCTGCCGCCATGAGCCGCGCCCAGCTGAGCAAGGCCGAGAAGGCCTTCGGCGACTCCCCCACCGACGAGCAGCAGGCCCAACTGGCTGAACTGCGCGCCGCCGTGGATCAGGCACAGCAACGCTTGGACGCTGCTCATGGCACCCCGTCGCCCGCCACTGAGGGTGAAGCGCGCCTCAAGCAGGCCAAGATCACCCTCGTCAGCCGTCGCGCAGAGCTCAAGGGCGCCGAACAGCGCGGCGCCAGCGAGGCGGAACTGGCTCCGTTACGGCAGGCCCTGGCCGACGCCGAATCCGCCCTACACGCCGCCGAGGACGCCTCCGGCAAGCAGCCGCCAGATCTGCAGCGCATCGACAAGCGCCCCGTGGACCCAGCCGTACGCGCGCTGAAAACCGAACTGGCCTACGCCCGCGCCGACGTCAGCAAGCTGGAACGTCAGGCCGATGCCGACCCGGCGCTTCTGGCCCAGGCCCGAGAACGCCTGGCACGGGCTGAACTGGCCCTCGCCGAACAGTCTCCGTCGCCATGACCACACGCCCGGCCTTCGACCCGCGCCCCGGCATGCAGCTGGTGCTGGTCGCCTGCCTGCCGGGCCTTCTCGCGCTGTTCTGGCAATACGGCTGGGGCAGCGTGCTGCAATTGCTGGTGGCATTGCCGGTCGCCGTCGCCTGCGAGGCCTTGGTGCGCCGCCTGCGCCAGCAGCCCGCCGTGCCGGAGTCGTCGCTCCTCAGCCAGCCCTTGCTGGGTGAAGGCAGTGCCCTGGTCAGCGCCGTGCTGCTCGCGCTGGCCCTGCCGCCCTACTCGCCCTGGTGGCTGACCGCCAGTGCCTGCGCCTTCGCCTTGTTGTTCGGCAAGGCGCTGTTCGGTGGCTTCGGCCAGAACCCCTTCAACCCAGCCATGCTTGGCTACGCTCTGGTATTGGTGGCCTTCCCCGCCCACCTCAACCAATGGCCCATACCGGGCCAGCACCCTGGCCTCGGCGAATCCCTGCAAGAAGTGCTGGGCATCGGCGGCGGGCTGGTGGACGGCTGGAGCCAGGCCACTGCGCTGGACAACCTCAAACACAACAACCGCCTGACCATCGACGAACTCTTCGCCGGTCACGTCGCCTTCGGCAGCGTCGGCGGGCGCGGCGCGGAATGGATCAACCTGGCGTTCCTGCTGGGCGGCCTGTTCCTGCTGCAACGCAAGGTGATCCGCTGGCACGCCCCAGTCGGTCTGCTCGCAGGCCTTTTCGTCATCAGCCTGCTGTGCTGGAACGGCAGCGGTTCGGACTCCAACGGTTCACCAATCTTCCACCTGTTCAGCGGCGCCACCATGCTCGGGGCCTTCTTCATCGCCACCGAGCCCGTGTCCGGCGCTGCCAGTGATCGTGGCCGCCTGCTGTTTGGCGTCGGCGTCGGCTTGCTGGTCTATGTGATTCGCACCTGGGGCGGGTACGCCGACGGCATGGCCTTCGCCATCCTGTTGATGAACCTGCTGGTCCCCGCCATCGACCGCTATGCCCCACGCAACGCGGAGGTGCAGGCATGAAGGGCCGCAGCCTGGCCATCCTGGCCGCACTGGCGGGCGTTGGCCTTGCAGTACTGATCGCCGCCGACCAGCTCCTCGCCGGGCGCATCGACGCCGAACGCCAGGCCGCCGATGAGCGCGCCCTGCTCAACCTGCTGCCCCCGGGCAGCTACGACAACCATCCCCTCGCCCAGCCCATCGCACTGCCGGAAAGCGAGTTGCTGGGCAGCCCCGCGCCCGCACAAGCCTGGCTGGCCACCCGCGAAGGGACGCCAGTGGCCGTGCTGCTGCCCGCCACCGCCAAAGGCTACGAAGGCCCGATTCGCCTACTGTTGGCCATTCGCCCGGACGGCCGGCTGCTGGCCACCAAGGTGCTTGGCCACCGCGAAACCCCCGGCATCGGCGACCGCATCGAGCCGGCTCGCAGCGCCTGGCTGCGGATATTCATCGACGCCTCCCTGGCCAGCCATCCCGAAGCGGAGTGGCGGGTGAAGGCCGACAAGGGCGAGTTCGATGAGATCGCTGGCGCCACCATCACCTCCCGTGCCGTGGTCAGCGCAACCCAGCACGCGTTGCAGTTCTTCGACGGACACCGCCTGCTGCTACTCGGGGAGAAAGCGCCATGAGACCGGGTCACTTCGGTTTGATGGGCCTGGCCCTGTTGATTGGAGCTACCGACCTGCTGGTGAAAGGGCTCGGACTCGCCATCATGGCGCTGCCCGTGCTGCTGCTTTTCGGCGTGGCCCTGCCTGCCCTGCGCCGGCACCTGGAAGGCGCCGGCTATTGGCTGAGTGCCCTGCTGCTGTCCGCCATGCTGGCGAGCCTGGCGAGCCTGCTGCTGCAAGCCGGTGCCTTTGAACTGCACCGCGCCCTGGGCCCTTATCTCTACCTGTTGGTACTGCCCTGCCTGCAACTGGCCGCAAGCGAGTCCCCCGATACGCTCGACGGCCTCGGCGCCGGGTTGGCGTTCGCGCTGCTCGCCGTGCTGCTGGGCACGTTGCGTGAAGTACTCGGCCACGCCAGCCTGTTCGCCCACTTCGACTGGCTGCTGGGCCCGATCGCCCTGGGTTGGCGCCTGCAATTGGGTGCCGACGGCATTCCCCTGTTCGCCGCCGCGCCCGGAGCCTTTATCCTGCTAGGTACGCTACTGGCGCTCTGGCGCCGCCTGACCACCCGGACCGCTGACTCCCGATGAATGCCGCGAAACGCTACGAAATCTTCCGCCGCCTCCACGACGACGACCCCAACCCCACCACCGAACTGGCCTACAGCACGCCCTTCGAGCTGCTGATCGCGGTGATCCTCTCCGCCCAGGCAACGGACGTGGGCGTGAACAAGGCCACGGCCAAGCTCTACCCGGTGGCCAATACCCCGGAAGCCATTTACGCCCTCGGCATCGATGGCCTGTCGGAGTACATCAAGACCATCGGTCTGTACAACAGCAAGGCCAAGAACGTCATCGAAACCTGCCGCATCCTCATCGAGAAGCACGGCAGCGAAGTGCCGGACAATCGCGAGGATCTCGAAGCCCTGCCCGGCGTCGGACGCAAGACGGCCAACGTGGTGCTCAACACGGCGTTTCGCCAGCCCACCATGGCGGTCGATACCCACATTTTCCGGGTCAGCAACCGGACCGGCATCGCCCCCGGCAAGAACGTGCTGGAGGTGGAGAAAAAGCTGCTGAAATTCGTTCCAAAAGAATTCCTGCTGGACGCGCACCATTGGCTGATCCTGCACGGCCGCTACGTCTGCGTGGCCCGCAAACCGCGCTGTGGCGCGTGCCGCATCGAAGATCTGTGCGAATACAAGGCGAAGACTTCTGACGATTGATGTCCTATTAAATCGCTCAGGTATCTGATTGAAAAAATCTTTTTTACCGGCTCTGGCTTTGTGGTTATAAGGTGCGCCAATAGCGCCCCGCTTTGTGGAGTGACCCTATGAGCACAGCCAAAGACGACATCGAGCTCGAAGAAGAATTCGTTTCCGAGGATGCCGAAGAATCGGAAGCCCCGGCAGAAGCCGCCAAGACCAATCTGACCAAACGCCGCATCATCGACAACTACCTCGAAGAACGGCGTTTGCAGAAGCAGCTTTCCGATTACGACTTCGACCTGTAATCGGCGCCTTGCCCAGAAGCCCCGCAATTGCGGGGCTTTTTGTTTGTCCCGTTCGCGAATCTGTAGGGGCGAATTCATTCGCCAAGGGGCGCGCAGCGGCCCCTGACATTCCGGGGGCAGACCTTCGGCCTGCTTGGCGATTGAAATCGCCCCCACAAGTACAGGTCACCGGCATAAACAACAGGCAAAAAGAAGCCGGCACAAGGCCGGCTCAAAGACGCACAACAAATCGGTCAGCGCAGCTTTTCCATCATCTGGTAGTACCACATGCCCATCGCCAGCATGTGGTTGCCCAGGCGCTCGCTCAGCGGTACGCGGATGTGCTGGCACTGGGCGAAGGTGTCGAACTTCTCCAGGCTGCCGCTCATGGCATTGGCCATGACCTCGCCCATGATGTGGGTGGTGGCCACGCCGTGGCCGGAGTAGCCCTGGCAGTACCAGACGTTCTTCGACAGCTTGCCCAGTTGAGGGATGCGGTTGATGACGATGCCCATGGCGCAACTCCACTTGAAGTCGATCTCCACGCCCTTGAGCTTCGGGAAGGTGCGCTCGATGCACGGACGCAGCTCCGCCTCGATGTCGCGGGAATCACGGCCGGAGTAGTTGGCTCCACCGCCGAACAGCAGGCGGCCGTCGGCGGTCATGCGGTAGTAGTCGAGCACGAAGCGGCAGTCGTAGACGGCCAGGTCCTGGGGGTTGATCTGCCTGGCCAGGTCGCCCAGGGGCCTGGTGGTGACGATGCCCCCCATGGCCGGGAAGATCATGCCCTTGAGCTTCTTGCGCTCCAGCTTGTGGTAGACGTCGCCGGCCAGCAGCACCTGCTGAGCATTGATGCGGCCGCGCGTGGTGATTACCGCCGGACGATCGCCGTGGATGATGTCCTGCACTTCGGAGTGTTCGAAGATAAGCGCCCCCAGGCTGGCGGCGGCCTTGGCTTCGCCGATGCACAGGTTGAGCGGGTGCAGGTGCATGTTGCGGGTGTTCTTGATGGCGCCGACGTAGAGGTCGGAATCCAGGTGTTCGCGCACACCGGCGGCGTCCAGCAGGGTCACGTCGTCGGCCATGCCACGACGCACCGCTTCCTCATAGGAGGCCTTCAGCTCGTCCATGTGCGAGGCCTTCATCGCCGCATGCAGGTGACCATGCTTGAGGTCGCACTGGATGCCGTACTTCGCCACGCGGTTCTTGATGATCTCGTGGCCGCGCCAGCGCAGGTACCAGATGAAGTCATCCACACCCTCGCCCAGGAAGCGGCTCATCTGCTTGCGCATGGCGGCGTCGCCCGACAGGCTGCCGGTCACCTGGCCACCGTTGCGGCCGGTGGCACCCCAACCAATCTTGTGGGTCTCCACCAGCGCCACCTTGTAGCCGCGCTCGGCCATTTCCACTGCGGTGGCGACACCGGTGAAGCCGCCGCCGATGATGGCGATATCGACGCTCGCCTCGCCTTCGAGGGTGGGATAGGCAGTTTCCTCATTGAGGGTCGCAGAGTAGTAGGAAGGTGCGCGCTTGGCGGCGGGCAGTGGGTGTTTGATTGCAGCGGTCATGGGTGAATTCCTTTGTAATGCGCGGGTCCCGGGGCAGGCCTGCGGCCTGCCTTGGCGAATGAATTCGCCCCTACCAGTTCCCTGAAAAATACGTGTGTAGGATTCAGGCCTGGTTCAGGTACCAGCGCCAGTCCTGCTCGCCGACCTCGGACATGAACTGGCGGTATTCGGCGCGTTTCACGGCGAGGTAGACGCCGAGGAATTCCGTACCGAACGCATCACGGGCCCAGCTGGACTGTTCCAGCGCGCGCAGCGAGGTCAGCCAGTCGGTGGGCAGCAGTTCATTCGCCTGGGCGTAGCCGTTGCCTTCCACGGGGTTGCCCGGGTCGATCTCCTCGCGGATGCCACGATGGATACCGGCGAGGATGGCCGCAGCAGCGAGATAGGGGTTGGCATCGGCGCCGCAGATGCGGTGTTCGATATGCCGGGTGTTGGCCGGGCCGCCCGGTACGCGCAGGCTGACGGTGCGGTTATCCACACCCCAGGTCGGTGCGAGGGGGGCGTAGCTGTTGGCCTGGAAGCGGCGATAGGAGTTGGCGTTGGGGCAGAACAGCAGCAGCGAATCCAGCAGGCTCTCGAGCATGCCGCCCACGGACTGGCGCAGCAGCGGCGTGCCGGCGGGGTCTTCGCTGGCGAAGAGGTTGCGGCCCTCGGCATCGGCCAGGCTCACATGCATGTGCATGCCGGTGCCGGCGATTTCGGCGAAGGGCTTGGCCATGAAGCAGGCCTGCATGCCGTGGGCGTGTGCCACGCCCTTGACCAGGCGCTTGTAGCGCACGGCCTGGTCCATGGCTTCCAGCGCATCGCCATGCTCCAGGGTGATTTCCACCTGGCCTGGCGCGTATTCGGAAATGGCCGTGCGCGCCGGAATACCCTGGGCCTTGCACGCCGCGTACAGATCGGCGAGGAACGGCTCGATCTGCTCCAGCTCACGCAGGCCGTACACCTGGGTACCGCGCGGGCGATGGCCGTCAGCGTCCAGCGCCGGTTGCGGGCGGCCTTCGGCATCGCGCTTCTGGTCCAGCAGGTAGAACTCCAGTTCACAGGCCATCACGGGGTGGTAGCCGTCGGCCTTGAGCCGATCGATCACCTCCACCAGCACATGACGCGGATCGGCGATGGCGGCGGGCATGCCTTCCTGCGGGTGCATGCTGACCTGTACGGCGGCAGTGGGCATCTTGCGCCAGGGCAGGCGCACCAGGCTGCCGGCCAGCGGATAGGCGCGGCAATCGATGTCGCCCACGTCCCAGACCAGGCCGGAGTTATCCACATCCTCGCCATGCACGGTCAGGCCGAGGATGGTGCTCGGCAGCGGACGGCCGCTCTGGTATACGGCCAGCAGTTCGTCGCGGTGCAGCAGCTTGCCGCGCGGAACGCCGTTGGCGTCGAGGATGAAGAGTTCGAATGCGTCGATGTCCGGGTTCTGCTCGAGGAAATCCCGGGCTTCCTGCACGCTGGCAAATTTCATGGCGCTCTCTTTAGTGCCCTTGGGGCACGCAAACAGGCCCTCGCCATTCGCGGCAAGGGTCGAATTTCTCGTTCTGGGTGAGGTTGGCCACGGCAGTGGCGGCCAGGCATTCAGGCGCGTGCGCTATCCGGCGGACGAGCGTGACGGCAATGCCAGAGCGCCCAGAAGGCGAGTTCGAGCGGCAGGGAGATCAGGAGATGGATGGCCCATTTGCGGGAGAACAGGACCGTGGGTGCGACTCCAGGAGCACGGCGCGCGGCGCGAACCAGCCCGAGGGGCAAGGCGGCCAGCAGCATTTGGTGCGGAGTGGGACAACCCATGAGGGAAAGCCGTGTTATTGGAATGCGCTGGAGGCTCGCACGGCAGGATGGGTCAATAAAATTCAGGTTTTTCTATCTTTAGTTAAGCAACGAATAAACATTAAATCTGGCCGCGGAAGTGAAGCCATTCGTGATTGAGCTCAAGCGGTACCCCCAGTGCGCAGGGCACCCGCTGCCTGGCCCGGCTACAACCAGGCCTAACGCAGCTTCAGAGGGTCAACCAGGCCCGCCGCGATGGCCATGCCCACCAGGTCAGGCAGGCGTTCGGCCTGCATGCGCTTCATCACGCGCGCACGATAGAGGTCGATGGTCTTCACGCTGATGTCCAGCTGCTCGGCAATCTCGCGGTTGGTGTAGCCCTGTACCAGCGGAAGCAGCACATCGCGCTCACGCGGCGTCAGGCTGTCGAGACACTGCTGCAACTGGCCATGGCCGCCCGAAGCCGTGCGCTGGTGGTCGACGCGGGACAATGCCTGCTGCACGCTATCCAGCAGGAGCTGCTCGTTGTAGGGCTTCTCGATGAAATCATGGGCGCCCGCCTTGAAGGCACGTACCACGATCGGCACATCGGCGTGTCCACTGACGAAGATCACCGGCAGGTCCAGGCCGCGGCTGCGCATTTCCTCCTGAACATTGAGGCCACCCATTCCGGGCATACGTACGTCAAGCAATACACAGGCGTCGAGGCTGGCATCGCAGGCGTCGAGGAAGGCACGGCCGCTGGTGAAGGGCAGCGCTTTGAGGCCTACCGACTCCAGGAGCCAGACCGTGGAATCGAGCATGCCCTGGTCGTCGTCCACCACATAGACCACCTGTTCGCCACTGTTGGACATCAAATCGCTCCTGTTGCCTTCTTGTTATTGCAGCGGCAGGCGGCAACGCATGAGCAGCCCGCCCTCCCCGTTCGGCATCCCGTCCAGTGCGCCACCGAATCCTTCGATAATGCTGCGGCTCATCGACAACCCCAGGCCCAGGCCATCCGGCTTGCTGGTGTAGAAGGGGGTGAAGATGCGCCCCAGTTCCTCTTCGCCGAGCCCTGGCCCCTGATCGCGAACCTCGATGAGCAGTTGGCCGTCCTGCGCCGAGGCCGCCAATCGGATCATCGACTCCCGGCCCGGATGAGCCTCGCGGTTGGCGTCGATGGCGTTGCGCAGCAGGTTGAGCAGCACCTGTTCGAGCAACACCCGATCAGCGTAAACCGGCGGCAGATTGTCCGGTAATTGCTCGGCGATCGCCACCTGGCAGGCGCTGGCCTCCCAGGCGCACAGCCGTACCGCTTCGCGAACCACTTCGGCCACGTCCAGCGCCTGCATCTTGCGCTGCCCCTTGCGCAGGAAGGCCCGCAGCCGCTTGATCACTTCCGAGGCATGGTTGGCGTGTTCGGTGATGCGCTCCAGCCCCTGGGCCACTCGCTCCGCTGCCTTGGGATTGCTGCTCAGCGATTGCAGGTAGCGCTGGCTGGCACTGGCGTAGTTGACTACCGCGGCGAGGGGCTGGTTGATCTCGTGGGCGATGCCGGAGGCCAGCTCTCCGAGGGTCACCAGCCGCGCGGTATGCGCCAGCTCATCCTGGTGGCGACGCTGCTGGGCCTCGCGCAGCTCGCGCTCGGTCATGTCGTGGGCCACCAGCGAGTAGTAGCGTTCGCCTCCCGCCGTACTGTGGGCCAGCAGCACCATGGACACCGGCACCGATGCGCCGCCGTGCGGTGGCAGCAGCCGCGAATCGATGCTCCACACCCCCTTGCGCTCGGCGGTGCGCCAGCCCTCACGCTGCAGGCGCGCAAGATCGTCCGCCAGCATCACCTCGGCCAGTGCCGGCATCGGCTGTCGGGCCTCCAGGCCCAGAGCCCGGCGGGCGGCCGGGTTGAGGTAGGTGATGTGCCCAGCGGGGTCGACGAACAGCACAGGGTCGGTATTGGCTTCCACCACCTCGGCCAGACGCCGCCGGTTCTCCTCGGCCTGCACCCGCGCGGTGATGTCGCGGGACACGCTGACCACCTCCACCACTGCCCCGGTGTAGGTCTCGCGGATAGCGCGGCTGGCCGTCTCGAACCAGAGGTAATGCCCTGCACGATGGCGGATGCGGTAAGTCATGGTGTGGTAGCCGTCCTGCTCCAGCGCATCCCGGGCGCGCTGCACCAATTGGGCCAGCTCCTGGGGATGAAAGAGACACTGGGCGAGCTGTCCGCGCAGCTCTTCCGGCCAGTAACCGAGCAGGGTCCAGGAGGCCGGTGAGGCATCGAGGAAGCGACCTTCGGGGGTATGCCGGGAAATCAGGTCGGTAGTGTTTTCAGTGATCAAGCGGTAGAGGCGACGCGCCCGCGCCGCCTCGCGCTCGGCGAGGATCTGCGTGGTCGCTTCGCGGCAGCGCGCCAACACCCGCTGTTCCCGCGGATCGGGAATATAGGTCCAGACCAGCATGCGTGCGCCACACTGGGCCTCCACCCCTTCGATGGCACGCTCCTGGGCCAGGCAGGCACGCACCAGGGAGGCATGGTTCACCGGCAAGAAGCGCAGCACCTCGGCCATGGGCATTTCCCCGAGCATCGCCAGCAGCGCGGCGTTCAGCTCCAGTGGGGCGGCCTCGGCATCCACCAGCAGGCTCGGTTGCGGGTCATGGCCAAGCAACGGCGAAGCGCGCAACAGGCCGTTGACGCTGCCGAGCAGAGTGGTGAGTAACTCGTGCACGCAGCCCAGCCAATCCAGCGCCACGCCTTCGCGCACTTCCACCAGCAGCAACCCCCGCTGGCCGATCTCCAGCGTCAGGTCGAATGCTTGGCCATGGCTGATCGCGGCCCGGCGCAGCCGGCCAGCCAGCCAGCAATCGAGCTGGCGGACTTGATGCAGCGACAGCCGTCCATCCTCTGCCAGACGCTCGACCAGACGTTCATCGCTGGCCTGCAGCGGATCACCTTGCCCCGGTGGTAGCTGCTGGCAACTGCCCTCATGGCTGTAAATGCGCGCACCGGATTGCCAGCTCAGATAGAACGCCTGTCGCACCTCAGCGCAATCGCGCAGCGCCCTGCATAGGGCATCGGCGCGGGCCGCCAGGGGCACGCCCTCGCGTTGCAGGCGCAGCCAAGTGTGAAGTCGAACCGGGGTCTGGGTCATGGCGAGTCCAGCGGTTGGGGGTGGGAAAGGATATACCGACCTGCAGAAGGAACTGAAACTATATAGTATTTTTACTATATGACTATAGAAGTACTTCCATATAATTATAAACTTGGTATATAAATCACCCCAGAGAACTACCGGCCTCTTCCAGATGCGCCGGTACAGAAGAGCTAATAATCAGCCGCCGGGTATCCAGCATGTCGATCTACGATCAGGGCCTCGCCCCTGCTGCCGTCAACCACATCGCCCTCTCCCCCCTCAGCTTCATCGAGCGCACTGCCGCCGTTTACCCCCATTACCCGGCCGTGATCCACGGCTCCATTCGCCGCAACTGGGCGCAAACCTATGCGCGCTGCCGGCGTCTGGCGTCGGCCCTGGCCGGCCGTGGCATTGGCAAGGGTGACACGGTGGCGGTGATGCTGCCGAACATCCCGCAGATGCTCGAGGCGCACTTTGGTGTGCCGATGATCGGCGCGGTGCTCAACACCCTGAACGTGCGTCTGGACGCAGAAGCCATTGCCTTCATGCTGCAGCACGGCGAAGCCAAGGTGCTGATCACCGACCGCGAATTCCATGAGGTGATCCACGCCGCCATCGGCATGCTCGACCACCCACCGCTGGTGATAGACGTCGAGGACCCGGAATACGGCGAGGGCGTGGCCGTGAGTGAGCTGGACTACGAAGCGCTCCTGGCGGAAGGCGACCCGGAATACGCCTGGCAATGGCCCGAGGATGAATGGCAGGCCATCTCCCTGAACTACACCTCTGGCACCACCGGAAATCCCAAGGGCGTGGTCTACCACCACCGTGGCGCCTACCTGAACGCCCTTGGCAACCAGATGACCTGGAACATGGGCAACCATCCGGTCTACCTCTGGACGCTGCCGATGTTCCACTGCAACGGCTGGTGCTACCCCTGGACCGTAACCGCGCTGGCAGGCGTGCACGTCTTCCTGCGCCGGGTCGACCCGCAGAAAATCCTCAACCTGATTCGCGAGCACCAGGTCAGCCACCTGTGCGGTGCACCCATCGTGCTCAACGCCCTGGTCAACATGCCCGAATCGGCCAAGGCCGCCATCGACCACCCGGTGAACGCCATGGTGGCCGGCGCCGCGCCGCCGGCCAAGGTGATTGGTGCCGTAGAGGAAATGGGCATCCGCGTGACCCACGTCTATGGCCTCACCGAGGTTTACGGACCGGTGACCGTCTGTGCCTGGCACGAGGAATGGGACGAGCTGCCGCTGGAAGAGCGCGCCCGCATCAAGTCCCGCCAGGGTGTGCGCTACCCCACCCTGGAAGGCGTGATGGTGGCTGACCCGAAGACCCTCGAACCTGTCCCTATGGACGGCCAGACCATCGGCGAGATCTTCATGCGCGGCAACACCGTCATGAAGGGCTACCTGAAAAATCCCAGCGCAACCAGCGAAGCCTTCGAGGGCGGCTGGTTCCACACCGGCGACCTGGCGGTCTGGCACCCGGATGGCTACGTGGAAATCCGCGACCGGTTGAAGGACATCATCATTTCCGGTGGCGAGAACATCTCCACCATCGAACTGGAAGGCGTGCTCTATCGCCACCCGGCGGTACTGGAAGCGGCCGTGGTGGCGCGCCCGGACGAAAAATGGGGTGAAACCCCCTGCGCCTTCATCACCCTCAAGGCCGACCAGCAGGAAACGCGTGAGACCGACATCATCGCTTTCTGCCGCGAACACCTGGCCGGTTTCAAGGTGCCGAGGACGGTGATCTTCACCCAGTTGCCGAAGACCTCCACCGGCAAGATCCAGAAGTACGTCCTGCGGGATAGGGCAAAGAACCTCTAACCCGCCTCCGGCAGCAGCCGGACACAGCAGAGCTTCAAGAACAGGGTGGCAGCCAGCGGTTGCCACCAAGGGCCGTCGCATGCCCGAGAAAGGGGCGGCGGCCGGCAACAGGCATCGACAACAACAACAAGCGGAGCCCGTCATGAGTACCCACAACACACCTCACGTCCAAAGCTGCGACCGCATCCGGTCTAACCCCAAGTTCCAACGTCTGGCACGCCAACGCGCAGTGCTCGCCTGGTCGCTCAGCGCCGTGGTGCTGGGCGTCTACTACCTGTTCATCATGCTGGTGGCCTTCGTCCCCGGCTGGTTGCACATGCCACTCTACGAGGGCAGCCACCTCAGTCGGGGCATCCCGCTGGGCGCCGCCATCATTGTCCTTTCCTGGCTGCTGACTGCCTGGTACGTGCGCAGCGCAAACACCCGTTTCGACAGCCTCAGCACAGAAATCCTCGCGGAGGCCCAGGCATGAAAGCCCTCCTCGCCCTCTTCGCCCTGGCACCGCTGAGCGCCTTCGCAGACACCATCACCGCGCAGAAGCAACCGCTCAACCTGAATGCCATCGGCATGTTCTTCGTCTTCGTCCTCGCCACCCTGGCGATTACCTGGTGGGCCGCACGCCGCACCCGCTCCACTGCCGACTTCTACACCGCTGGCGGCGGTATCTCGGGCTTCCAGAATGGTCTTGCCATTGCCGGTGACTACATGTCCGCGGCCACCTTGCTGGGCCTGACCAGCCTGGTATTCACCAAGGGCTACGATGGCTTCGTCTACATCATCGGCTTCTTCGTCGGCTGGCCGGTGATCACCTTTCTGATGGCCGAGCGCCTGCGCAACCTGGGCAAGTACACCTTCGCCGACATCGTCTCCTACCGCCTTGACCAGACCCGCGTACGCAGCTTCGCCGCCCTCGGCTCGCTGACCGTGGTCTGCTGCTACCTGATCGTACAGATGGTCGGCGCCGGTCAACTGATCAAGCTGCTGTTCGGCCTGGACTATCAGATGGCGGTGGTGGTGGTCGGTGTGCTGATGCTGGTCTACGTGATCTTCGGCGGCATGATCGCCACCACCTGGGTACAGATCGTCAAGGCCGTCCTGCTGCTGGCCGGTGGCACCACCCTGATGCTGATGGCCATGAGTGAGTTCGGCTTCAGCTTCGAGGAACTGGCTGGCCGCGCGGTGGAAACCCATGCCATCGGCAACGGCATCATGGGCCCCGGCTCGATGCTGGCCGACCCGATCAATGCCGTCTCGCTGTCACTCGGTCTGGTGTTCGGCATCGCCGGCCTGCCGCACATCCTCATGCGCTTCTTCACTGTGCCCAACGCCAAGGAAGCCCGCCGCTCGGTACTGTTCGCGACCGGCTTCATCGGCTTCTTCTTCCTCGTAGTGTGCGTGCTCGGCTACACCGCCATCGTCATCGTCGGCACCGACCCGCAGTACTTCGTCGACGGCAAGCTGGGCGGCGCCCTGGTTGGCGGCGGCAATATGGTCGCCATGCACCTGGCCCAGGCCGTGGGTGGCAACCTGTTCCTCGGTTTCCTCTCCGCCGTGGCCTTCGCCACCATCCTCGCGGTGGTCGCCGGACTCGCCCTGGCGGGTGCCTCGGCCATCTCCCACGACCTTTACGCCACCGTGCTGAAGAAGGGCCGTGCCAGCGAGAAGGATGAAATGCGCGTGAGCCGCATCGCCACCGTCTGTCTGGGCCTGGTGGCCATCGGCCTGGGCCTGTTGTTCGAGCAGATGAACATCGCCTTCCTGGTGGGCCTCACCTTCGGTGTGGCCGCTTCGGCCAACTTCCCGGTGCTGATCATGGCCATGTACTGGAAGGGCCTGACCACCCGTGGCGCCCTCTGCGGCGGCTTCGTCGGCCTGGCGTCGGCGCTGGTGCTGGTGACCCTCTCGCCAGCGGTGTGGGTGACGGTGCTCGGCCATGCCAAGGCGATCTTCCCCTATGACCACCCGGCGCTGTTCTCCATGCCGTTGGCCTTCGCGGTGATCGTGCTGGTTTCCAGCCTGGACCGCAGCGCCCGCGCAAGCCGCGAGCGGGCCGCCTACGCCGACCAGTTCGTCCGCGCCCAGACCGGCCTGGGGGCTGCGGCCGCCAGCAACCATTGATCCATCCGGCACGGCCTGCGGGCCGTGCCTTCCCGCAATCGCTGTAACAGAGGTTCCTCGCCATGCCCGAATACAACGCCCCGCTGCGCGATCTGCGCTTTGTCCTGCATGAGGTCTTCGACGCCCCGTCCCTCTGGGCGCGCCTGCCTGCGTTGGCCGAACGGGTCGATTCCGATACCGCCGACGCAATCCTGGAAGAGGCGGCCAAGGTCGCCGGGCAGCTCATTGCCCCGCTCAACCGCAGCGGCGACGAAGAAGGCGCGCAGTGGCACGCGGGCGTGGTCAGCACTCCGACGGGTTTCAAAGAGGCCTACGGCACCTACATCGAGGGTGGCTGGGTAGGGCTTTCCGGCAATCCGGACTTCGGCGGACTGGGCATGCCGAAGATGCTCGCCGTGCAGTTCGAGGAAATGCTCTACGCCGCGAACTCCAGCTTCGCCCTGTATTCCGCGCTGTCCTCCGGCGCTTGCCTGGCCATCGACGCCCACGCCAGTGCCGAACTGAAACAGACCTACCTGCCCCCGATGTACGAAGGACGCTGGGCCGGCTCCATGTGCCTCACCGAACCACAGGCTGGTACCGACCTCGGCATCATCCGCACCAAGGCCGAACCCCAGGCCGACGGCAGCTATCGCATCACCGGTACCAAGATATTCATCACCGGCGGTGAGCAGGACCTGACCGAGAACATCATCCACCTGGTGCTGGCCAAGCTGCCGGATGCGCCCGCCGGACCGAAAGGCATCTCCCTGTTCCTGGTGCCCAAGGTCATGGTCAGTGCAGACGGATCCCTCGGCGAGCCGAACGCCGTGTCCTGCGGCTCCATCGAACACAAGATGGGTATCAAGGCCTCGGCCACCTGCGTCATGAACTTCGACGGCGCCAGCGGCTGGCTGATCGGCGAAGCCAACAAAGGCCTGGCGGCGATGTTCACCATGATGAACTACGAACGTCTGTCCATCGGCATCCAGGGTATTGGCTGCGCCGACGCCTCCTACCAGGCCGCCGTGGCCTACGCCCGCGAGCGCATCCAGAGCCGCGCACCCGCCGGCCCGGTGGCGCAGGACAAGGTGGCCGACCCGATCATCCATCACCCCGACGTGCGTCGCATGCTGCTCAGCATGAAGGCCATGACCGAGGGCGGCCGCGCCTTCGCCTGCTATGTCGGCCAGCAACTGGACCTGGCCAAGTACACCGATGACAGCGACGAACGCCAGCGCGCCGAGGCCCTGGTGGCCCTGCTCACGCCGGTGGCCAAGGCCTTCTTCACCGACACCGGCCTGGACAGCTGCGTGCTCGGCCAGCAAGTGTTCGGTGGTCACGGCTACATCCGCGAATGGGGCCAGGAACAACTGGTACGTGATGTACGCATCGCGCAGATCTACGAAGGCACCAACGGCATCCAGGCCCTCGACCTGCTCGGCCGCAAGGTAGTGGCCAATGGCGGCGCCGCGCTCAAGCTGTTCTGCGCCGAGGTGCGCGCCTTCGCCAGCCAACCTGCCGCGCCCTACTCCGCCGAGCTGCTGGAAGCCCTCCGGCGCCTGGAGGGCACCAGTGAATGGCTGCTGGCGCAGGCCAGCCGCAGCCCCAACGAAGTGGGCGCTGCCTCGGTGGAATACCTGCAGCTCTTCGGCCATGTGGCCTACGCCTGGCTTTGGGCGCGCATGGCTGCCGTAGCCGAGGCGCGTCAAGCCGAGGACGAGGCCTTTTACGGTGCCAAGCGGGCCACCGCCGAGTTCTTCTTCCGCCGCCTGCTGCCGCGCACCCTCGCCCTGGAGGCCAGCATCCGCACTGGCGCGGAGCCGCTCTTCGGCCTTTCCAGCGAACAGTTCTGACGTTTGAGCGTGGCGCGGCCTGGGCTCCTTTGGGCCGCGCTCTTTTATTCCGCTGTACCTGAAAAACAACAACAAGAGGAATCACGATGACCCGCAACCCCCTCACCACCGTCCTGCTGCTGTCCGGCGGCGCCCTCGGTCTATCCGGCACCGCCACAGCGGACTTCATCAAGGATTCGAAAGCCAGCCTGGAACTGCGCAACTTCTACTTCAACCGCGACTTCCGCCAACACGCCGCGCCGCAGAGCAAGGCCGAGGAATGGGCACAAGGCTTCCTCCTGCGCTACGAGTCGGGCTTCACCGAAGGCA
>NZ_JACXBU010000009.1 GCF_014700075.1 Pseudomonas sp. JM0905a
AGGTGCAGGGCGGCCAGCCCGGCGACCTGAGCCAGGCGATCAACCACCAGGACCGCCTGGAACGTGCCCTGCGCCAGCAGATCCAGCGCGAACGGCGCTCCCTGGAATCCGGCCTGGCGGTGCTCGCCTCGATCGGCTCCACCTCGCCCTTCATCGGCCTGTTCGGCACCGTGTGGGGCATCATGGAAGCCTTGAAGGGCATCAGCGCGGCCGGCTCGGCCAGCCTGGAAACCGTGGCCGGGCCCATCGGCGCGGCGCTGATCGCCACCGGCGTGGGCATCGCCGTCGCGGTGCCGGCGGTGCTGGTTTACAACTACTTCCTGCGCAGCCTGAAGCTCACCGCCGCCGACCTCGACGACTTCGCCCACGACTTCTACCTGCTGGCGCAGAAGAGCGCCTTCAAGCTGATCGTCAATCCCGCCCCGGCGCGCGCCACCGGTGCCGTGAAGGAGGCGTCCTGACATGGCCATCTCCACCCAGGACAACGACGAAGTCCTTTCCGAGATCAACGTCACCCCGCTGGTGGACGTGATGCTGGTGCTGCTGGTGGTGTTCATCGTCACCGCGCCGCTGTTGACCAACGCCATCCCGATCAACCTGCCGAAGACCGAGGCTGTGGCCCCGCCCGAGCAGAAGGACCCGCTGGTGGTGAGCATCGACGGCGCCGGCAAGCTGTTCATCAACAAGGACGAAATCCAGCCCGACCTGCTGCAGAGCAGCCTGGAAGCCGCCAAGGCCAAGGACCCGGAACTGCGCGTGCAACTGCAGGCCGACGACCAGGTGGACTACGGCGCCGTGGCCCGCGCCATGGCCTCCATCGAGCGGGCGGGCATCACCAAGCTCGCGGTGATCACCGCGCGCTGACGTAGGTTGGGCTGAGCTACGCGAAGCCCAACGAAGGCATCCGACACCGCGCGATGTTGGGCCTCGCTGCGCTCAGACCAACCTACGGCGTTTCTACGCTGACAGGCTTTGGTCGCCTCTCTTCAGGCAGGGGGGAGGCGGCCTTTTTATTCCTTTCGGGAGCACGCCGCACCTGCGCAGCGTGCTCGCGGAGCCTGGCGTGACTACGGGGCACGTGTCGCGACTTCAGGGTTGGCCCGGACTGCGTGAGCAGCTCCGGGCTCTTTTTTGTCCGCACGGCGGCCCCCCGGATATCCAGCAGGTCAGCACCCTGGACGAGCCCAGCCTGAAGGTGCAGCTACCGATGGCTTATAAGCTAATAATGCATAAGCAAATAAATTCTTATTCCTTAACAGATATATGACCAACGCCTAGACTGGCCAACATCGAATTTCAGCAAGGAGGGCTCGCCATGCGCAGCCAGGCCATTCGCTACCTGATCCTGCCGGGATGGCAGGGCTCCCCCGACGAGCATTGGCAAAGCCATTGGCAGCGCACGCTGCCCAATGCCAGCCGGGTCGAGCAGGCCGACTGGAACAACCCGGACCGCGCGTCCTGGGTGGAGGCGCTGGAGCGCGCCATCGATGCCGAACGTACTCCGGTGATCCTCATCGCCCACAGCCTGGGCTGCGTGACCGTGGCCCACTGGGCGGCCCAGTCCGACCCGGATGTATTGCGCCGCGTGCGGGGTGCGCTGTTGGTCGCTCCGGCGGATGTACAGCGCCCTGGTTGCCCCGAGCCGCTCAAGGGGTTCGCGCCTATCCCGAGGGATCTGCTGCCATTCCCGACGCTGCTGGTGGGCTCGGACAACGACCCTGCCGCCAGTCCCCAGCGGGCACTGGAAATGGCCCGCAGCTGGGGGGCCGAAGCGGCCATCCTCACCGGTGCCGGGCATATCAACGTGAAGTCCGGTCACAACACCTGGGAGCAGGGCTTCGCCCATCTGTATCGCCTGCAGAGCCGCGTCGAAGAGCTTGCTCGCCGCCGCGCCTGAGAACCTGCCCAGGATCGGCTGCGCGTCGGAATAACTGCGTTGAAAACGGCTTCGGGCTTGCTCATTTACAGCTCGTAAACTCCGCGGCCTCAGCCGTTTGATTCGCTGGCGCTCTCCCTTCGGGCCAGCTTGTGAGCTGTTACTCCCGTTGGTCGTTGCGCCTTGTTCTTCTCTAGCTCGCTCGATCCTGAACAGGTTCAGTCTTTTTATTTTTGTTACGCCAGGGTCCGCTGCACCGCAGCCTGGGCCCGGTGGGAGATTTCGTCATGAGTAAGGAAACCCCCGGCCAGCCACTGCTGACCTTCGCCGACGCCGACCGCAGCCCCCTGAGTATCCGGGCCCGTGCCTTGGTATTCGTCGACGCGCGCTCGCGCCAGTTGCGCGAAGAGGTCGACCAGCTCGCGCCCAGTGCGCTGCCGGTGCTGATCCAGGGCGAGACCGGTACCGGCAAGGAATTGCTGGCGCGTCAGATCCACCGTTCCAGCGACCGACCCGGCCTGTTCGTGGCGGTGAGTTGCAGCGCCATCAGCAAGACCTACGCCGAGGCCGAGTTGTTCGGCCACGCCGCCGGTGCCCACAACGGCTCGGCCAGCAGTCGCGCCGGCTGGTTCGGTTCGGCCAACGGCGGGACGCTCTACCTGGATGAAATCGGCGACCTGCCGCTACCCCTGCAGGGCAAGCTGCTGGCGGCCCTGGAAAGCCGCGAGGTGGTTCGAGTTGGAGCCCAGCAACCGACACCGGTGGATGTGCGCCTGGTGGCCGCCACCAGCATCGACCTGGCAAAGGCGGTGAACGCCGGCAAGTTCAACGCGCGGCTTTATCAGTATCTCGATGAAGGCCGAGTGGAACTGCCGCCGCTGCGCGAACGCCCGGACGACATTCTGCCGTTGGCCGAGTACTTCCTCGGCATCTACGCCCAGCGGCTGGACTTGCCGCTGCCGCTGATCAGCGCATCAGCCCAGGCGGCGCTTGAGGCCTACCCCTGGCCGGGCAATACCCGAGAACTGGAGAACAGCGTGCACTTCGCGCTGCTGGTCAGCGTGGGCGACGAGATCCTGCCCGAGCACCTCAACCTGCCCCCATTGCCGGGCTATGCGCAGCTCGCGGTGCAGTTGCGCCGCCTTGCGGCAAACGACGAGGAGCGCGACCACCTGCGCCAGCTGTTCGCGGAGGTGCTGGCGGGATAGGGCTTTGGTGTAGGAGCGAGCTTGCTCGCGAAGATCGGGCACCGCTTTTCGCGAGCAAGCTCGCTCCTACATTTGGCTCGCAATCCGGGTTACGGATGGAGCTGTCCGGTGGCTTTCAGGTGGTCCTTTACCGAGCGCAGGCGCGGTAGCGGCAGGCAGACGAGGATGGTCAGGGCCAGCACGCCCACGCCCATCAGTGGCAGGTTGGACAGGCCCATGTTGGTGCTCAGCCACAGGCCGCCGACGAAAGCGCCACTGGCGTTGCCCAGGTTGAAGGCGGCGTGGCTGAGGGTGGCGGCGAGGCTCGCCGATTCGCCGGCCTGCTCCACCAGCAGCAATTGCAGCGGCGAGGAAATGGCGAAGCTGGCCACGCCCCAGAGGAACAGGCAGCCCAGCGCCAGAGCCGGAACCTGCGCAAAAGCGAACAGGCCCAGCAGGCACAGCGCGCTGACGATGAAGGCCAGCGGCAGCGAGTAGCGGAAGCCCTTGTCCGCCAGGCGGCCACCCAGCAGATTGCCCACGGTCAGGCCGATGCCGAACAGCAGCAGGGCGAAGTTGGCGTGCTCCGGGGTGAAGCCGGAGACGTCGCGCAGCAGCGGGCTGATGTAGGTGAACACGCCGAACAGCGCCACCGACGACAGGCTGCAGACAAACAACGCGTGCAGTACCGGGCGTCGCAGGATGCCGTCCCAGGCGCCGGCGGCATTGGCTTGCGGCCTCGGCGTGGCCGGCAGCCAGAGCGCTTGCGCCAGCAGGGTGAGGAAGCCGAGCGCGGCCACCACCATGAAGGTCACCCGCCAACTGGTGGCCTGGCCCAGCCAGGCGCCGGCCGGAACGCCGAGCACGTTGGCGATGGTCAGGCCGCTCAGCACCAGGGCCATGGCCGAAGCACGGCGGTGCGGAGGGGCCAGCTCAGCGGCGAGCAGGGTGGCGCAGCCGAAGAAGCCGGCATGGCTGAAGGCGGTGAACATGCGCATGGCCAGCAACCACTCGTAGTTCGGCGCCAGGGCGCAACCGAGATTGCCCAGGGCGTAGGCGCCCATCAGCCAGAGCAGCGCCTGACGGCGCGGCAGGCGACCGAGCAGCGGCCCCAGCAGCGGCGCGCCGATCACCACGCCCATGGCGTAGGCGCTGACCAGCAGGCCGGCGTCGGACAGGCTGACCTGTAGGTCTTTGGCGACCTCGGGCAAGAGACCCATGATGATGAATTCGCTGCTGCCGACGACGAAGCCGCCCAGTGCGAGGGCCAGTAGCGGCAGGGAGAGGAGGGTGCTCGGGTTCATGCGGGTTCCGGTGGCGGGGCTGTATTGCGGGGGGCGCGGATTCTACGCGCATTTCCTTGCAGGGGGCTTACCGCTGGGGCAGGTGGGGCGGCTCCACCTGTAGGGGCGAATTCATTCGCCGAGGGCAGCGAAGCTGCCCCATTGAACACACGAATGGCAGACCTTCGGCCTGCTTGGCGAATGAATTCGCCCCTACAAGGGTTCTCCCAGCAGGGCGATCAGCCGTTGATGAACTTGCTCAGGAACTGCTTGGTGCGCTCTTCCTTCGGTGTGCTGAACAGTGCCTTGGCGTCGCCCTGTTCGACGATCACGCCCTTGTCGATGAAGATCGCGCGGTTGGCCACGTCGCGCGCGAAGCTCATTTCGTGGGTGACGATCACCATGGTGCGTTTCTCTTCCGCCAGGCCACGGATGGTGGCGAGCACTTCGCCCACCAGCTCCGGGTCGAGCGCCGAGGTGGGCTCGTCGAAGAGGATCACGTCCGGCTCCATGGCCAGGGCGCGAGCGATGGCCACGCGTTGCTGCTGGCCGCCGGAAAGGCGCTTGGGATAGGCGTCTTCCTTGCCTGCGAGGCCAACCTTGGCCAGCAGCCGGCGGGCACGCTCGATGGCGCGCTCGCGCGGTTCCTTCTTCACCACCACCGGGCCTTCGATGACGTTCTCCAGAGCGGTGCGATGGGGGAAGAGGTTGAAGTTCTGGAACACGAAGCCGACGTGCTGGCGCAGCTTGCGGATCAGCCCTTGTTGCTGCTTCAGCGGCCTGCTCGCGTCGATCTCGATCTCGCCCACCCGGATGAGCCCACCACTGGGCACTTCCAGCAGGTTGAGGCAGCGCAGCAGGGTGGTCTTGCCGGAGCCGCTGGGGCCGATGATGGCCACCACTTCGCCCGGCTCGATAGTCAGGTCGATGCCCTTGAGCACCTCCTGGCCCTTGAAGGATTTGGTCAGGTTACGGACGGTGATCATCAGCTGTCCTGCTCATGCTGGTTGACCCGCGCCTCGAGGCGGCCCTGGAAGTGCGACAGAACGGTGGCCAACACCCAGTAGAGCAGCGCGGCGGCCAGGTACATGGTGAAGATTTCGAAGGTGCGCGCGGTAATCAGCTGCGCCTGGCGGAACAGTTCAGGCACCTGGATGGTGGCGGCCAGGGCGGTGTCCTTCACCAGCGAGATGAAGCTGTTGCCGAGCGGCGGCAACGCGGTGCGCGCAGCCTGCGGGAGGATGGCGCGGACCAGCGTCTGGGTGCGGCTCATGCCGATGCTGGCGGCGGCTTCCCATTGGCCCCGGTCGATGGAGGCGATGGCGGCGCGGAGGATCTCCGAGGTGTAGGCGGCCATGTTCAGCGAGAAGCCGATCAGCGCCGCGGGCAGCGGTTCGAGCTGGATGCCCAGCTGCGGCAGGCCGTAATAGATCATGAACAACTGCACCAGCAGCGGCGTGCCACGGAAGAAGGACACGTAGATTCGCGAAATCCACTGCAGGGCGGTGAAACCATAAAGGCGCATCAGGGCGAGGACGAACCCCAGCAGCAGTCCGAAGAACATGCCGCCGAGGCTCAGTACTACCGTAAAAACCGCGCCCTTCAACAGGAAGGGCGCGGAATCCAGCGCAAGTTGAAGGCTTGCGTCGATCATTGGGTCACGTCAGCCTTGAACCATTTCTCGGAGAGTTTCTTCAGGGTGCCGTCGGCTTTCAGCTTGGCCAGCGCCTTGTCGATGGCGGCCAGCAATTCCGGGTTGCCTTTGCGCAGGGCGATGCCGGCTTCCTGGCGGGAGAAGGGTTCGCCGGTCACGGCCAGCTTGCCGCCGGTTTTCTCGACCATTTCGAAGGCGGCCAGGCGGTCCACCAGGATGGCGTCGATGCGGCCGACGTTGAGGTCCTGGAACTTGGTGGGGTCGTCGTCGTAGGTACGGATGTCAGCCTGCGGGACGTTTTCCTTCAGCCACTGCTCGTAGTTGGTGCCCAGGCCCACGCCGACTTTCTTGCCGGCCAGATCAGCCGCGCTCTTGATGTCGCCTTCGGTGCCCTTGCGCACCAGCGCCTGGATGCCGGAGACGGTGTAGGGGGTGGAGAAGTCGTACTTCTTCTTGCGCTCGTCGGAGATGGTCACCTGGTTGATCACCACGTCCAGGCGCTTGGATTCCAGCGCCGCGAGGATGCCGTCCCACTTGGTCGGCTGGAACTCGGCCTTCACGCCCAGCTCCTTGGCCAGTGCTTCGGCCAGGTCCACTTCGAAGCCGGTCAGCTTGCCGCTCTCGTCCTGGTAGTTGAAGGGCGGGTAAGTGCCTTCAAGGCCGACCTTGATGGCGCCTTTCTGCTGGATGTCCTGGAGCAGGTCGGCGGCGGAGCTGGTGCCGACGAAGCTGGCGCCGAGCACCAGGCTCAGGCTGCCGAGGATGAACTGGCGACGCAGGGTAGCGAATGTCATATGAGCCTCACGGGGCAGGTGTCTAAAGGTGGGGCAACTCTAAGGATTTGGTTATATGCAATAAAATAATTAAAAATTATTCATTGCTTCAAATAAAGCATAAGCAGGTGTCACGGGGTACCCGCTGGATGATAGGCGAACAGTGCCGGGGAGCCACCGGTGTGCAGGAACAGCACCGGGCCGTCACCGTCGAATGCGCCCTTGGCAATGCCATCCAGCAAGCCGGCGAAGGCCTTGCCGGTGTAGACCGGGTCCAGCAGCAAGCCTTCGTGGCTGGCGGCCCGGCGCACGGCGTCGAGGGTGCCGGCGTTCGGTTCGCCGTAGCGCGGGAAGAAGTACTGGTCCCACAACTCCACTTTGAGCCCCGCCGGGACCGGCACGCCGAGCAGGTCGGCGGTGCGTTGCAGCAGGCCTTCCACTTTCGGGCGCTGAGTGGCGTCCGGGCGCGAGACGGTGACGCCGACCAGGCGCGTGCCGGGCAGGGCGTATTCCAGTGCCAGGGCGAGTCCGGCATGGGTGCCGGCGCTGCCGGAAGCCAGGACCACGGCCGAGAAGTGCTCACCGCTGGCCTTGATCTGCTCGGCCAGTTCCAGGCCGGCGCGCACATAGCCCAGGGCGCCCAGGGCGTTGGAACCGCCGATGGGGACCAGGTAGGGACGTTTACCGGCGGCGCGCAGGCGTTCGCCGGTGGCGGCGAGGAGTTCGTCGGCGTTGTCCAGGTTGGGCACGAGTTCGACCTCGGTGCCGAACAGGTCCAGCAGCAGGCGGTTGCCGTTCTCCAGGTAGTTGCGGTCGGCGGTGCCGATGGGGTTTTCCAGCAGGGCGACGCAGCCAAGGCCCAGGCGTGCGGCGAGGGCGGCGGTCTGGCGCACGTGGTTGGACTGGATGGCGCCGGCGGTGACCAGGGTATCGGCCCCCTGCGCCAGGGCCTCGGCGGCGAGGAACTCCAGCTTGCGGACCTTGTTGCCGCCCAGGGCGAAGGGGGTGATGTCGTCGCGCTTCACATAGACATCACGGCCGACTTTCTGCGAGAGGTGCGCAAGCTTCTCCAGCGGGGTGGGTGAGGGAACCAGTTCCAGGCGGGAAAAGCGGGCGAGGGCGGCGTTGAGCATGACAGCGGCTCATTGGGCAGTTGCGAAGCCTGCCACTCTAGTGAGCCAGCGCTTTACAGGCAATTCTCAGAGGCGACATGAAAGTACTGGTCAGTCAGGGCTGAGACGGCATCGGGCGGTCCGTTCTCATATTCGGAACGGAATATAAAAATAAGAAAACGATATTTGTTAGTTATAAAAAATCTTCGTAGTGTCGGCCTCAACCCGGCGCACCCAGACCGGGCATCCCAACACTTGCTCGCGGCTGAAGATCCAGCCGGAGCCGCAGAATCAAAAAGGATCATCATGAAGAAGACCCTGCTGTTGACCGCTCTGGCTGCCGCCCTGTCCGTCACCTTCGCCCAGGCTGGCGAAAAGCTCGTCGTCGCCGCCACCCCGGTACCGCACGCTGAAATCCTGGAACTGATCAAACCCCAGCTGGCCAAGGAAGGCGTGGACCTGGAAGTGAAGGTCTTCACCGACTACGTGCAACCCAACGTGCAGGTGGACCAGAAGCGTCTGGACGCCAACTACTTCCAGACCAAGCCCTACCTGGACAACTTCAACAGCGGCAAAGGCACCCACCTGGTGATCGTCAAGGGCGTGCACGTCGAACCCTTCGGCGGCTACTCCAGCAAGTACAAATCCCTGAAGGAGCTGCCGGACGGCGCCACCATCGCCCTCCCCAACGAAGGCAGCAACAGCGGCCGTGCCCTGATCCTGCTGCAGAAAGCCGGCGTGATTAAGCTGAAGGATCCGAAGAACGCCCTGGCGACCCCGAAGGACATCGCCGAGAACCCGCACAACTTCAAGTTCAAGGAACTGGAATCGGCCCTGCTGCCGCGCGTGCTGGATCAGGTCGACCTGGCCCTGATCAACACCAACTACGCGCTGGAAGCCAAGCTGAACCCGACCAAGGACGCGCTGGTGCTGGAAGACCGCACCTCGCCCTACGTGAACTACCTGGTAGCCCGTCCGGACAACAAGGACAGCGACGCCATCAAGAAACTCTCCGCCGCGCTGACCAGCCCGGAAGTGAAAACCTTCATCGAGCAGAAGTACTCCGGCGCAGTGGTGCCGGCGTTCTGATCACCTGCTAGCCACGGTGGCGGGAGCATGACCCGCCCCTCCTCACGCCGACGAGTCTCGACTATCGTCGGCGTTCTTTTTTCTGCTGCACTTGCAGGGACGATTCCTTGTGGGGGCGAATTCATTCGCTGAGGACCGCGCAGCGGTCCCCGACCAGGCAGGGCAGTCCTGCGGACTGCATCGCGAATGAATTCGCCCCCACAGAGACAAATGCCCGCCTGCCTTTCCGGAGCCCCCCATGCCCACCCCCGAACCCGGCCTTTCTACCCGTTCCGTCCACACTGGAAACGACGTCGACCGCAGGATGGTCACCCGGCCCAAGAGCCTGCCCATCTACGAATCCTCGGTATTCGTCTACGACTCGCTGGAGCAGGTGGACGACTTCCTCGCCGGCAACCCCGACAACTACATGTACACCCGCATCGCCAACCCCAACCAGGCGGCGCTGGAGGAGCTGGTGTGTGCACTGGAGGGTGGCGAATCGGCGTTGTTCTCCGCGTCCGGCATGGCCTCGGTGAGCGCGGCGCTGCTGGGCCGGCTGAATGTGGGTGACCACCTGATCGCCAGCCGCGAGTTGTACGGCACCACCCAGAGCCTGATCGAGAAGGAGCTGGCGCGCTTCGGCATCACCGCCACCCTGGTAGAGATCAACGACCTGGCGGCAGTGGAAGCAGCCATCACTCCGGCGACGAAGCTCATCTACACCGAAACCGCCTCCAACCCGCTGGTTCGGGTCAGCGATGTGCCGGCGCTGGCGCAGCTCGCCAAGGCGCGCGGGCTGAAGCTGCTGGTGGATAACACCTTCCTCTCGCCCGCGCTCTACAACCCCCTGACCGAGGGGGCCGACCTGGTGCTGCACAGCACCACCAAGTACCTCAACGGTCATAGCGACGCCACCGGCGGCATCCTGGTCGGCGATGCCGAGTGGATCGCCCAGGCGCGTCGCTTCCAGATCAATGCCGGCGGCAGCGCCAGCCCCTTCGAAGCCTGGCTGACCTTCCGGGGCGCCAAGACCCTGGCCCTGCGCATGAAGGCCCACTCGGCCAACGCCCAGGCCCTGGCCGAAGCCCTGGAAGCGCACCCGAAGGTGGCGCAGGTGTTCTATCCGGGCCTGCCGTCCCACCCGGACTACGCCCTGGCCCAACGGCTGTTCCCGAAGGGCGCCTCGGGCATGCTCAGCTTCACCCTGCAGGGCGGCCTGCCAGAGGTGGACAAGCTGATTCACGCCCTGAAGAACACCGCGTTCGCGCCGTCGCTCGCGGGCGTGGCCAGCAGCATCACTCACCCCGGCAAGACCTCCCACCGCGCCCTGTCGCCGGAAGCATTAGCCGAACTGGATATCCACGACGGCACCATCCGCGTGTCGGTGGGCATTGAGGATGCGGCCGATATCGTCCAGGACTTCGTGCAGGCGTTGGATAGCCTCTGACAGCTCTCCTTGTGGGGGCGAATTCATTCGCTAAGGACCGCGCAGCGGTCCCCTTCGGAATGGCAGGTCTGCGACCTGCATAGCGAATGAATTCGTCCCCACAAAACAGCAAAAGCTCCGTACCTCGAGCTTCTATCCTTATTCAATAAAAGTATTTCACGGAGCGTTCTTATGCTCGCTATTCTCTCGCCACAACTTGTTATAACAAGTCAGGATCACGAGCGAACAACGACATGGCCGAACTGCTTCCCCTCTCCCCGGTACCGCTCTACAGCCAGCTCAAGGAGCTGCTGCGCGGGCGCATCCTCGACGGCACCTACCCGCCCCACAGCCGCATGCCCTCGGAAAGCGAATTGGGCAAGGCCTTCGGCGTCAGCCGCATCACCGTGCGCCAGGCGCTGGGCGACCTGCAGAAGGAAGGCCTGATCTTCAAGATTCACGGCAAAGGCACCTTCGTCGCCAAGCCCAAGGCTTTCCAGAACGTCAGCACCCTCCAGGGCCTGGCCGAGTCCATGACCCAGATGGGCTACGAGGTACTGAACCGACTGCGCAGCTTCAAACACGTGCCGGCCAGCGCCTTGGTGGCGGCGCGCCTGCAGGTGGAAGAAGGCAGCCCGGTGACTGAAATCCGCCGCGTGCGCCTGATCAACCGTGAGCCGGTCTCCCTGGAAATCACCTGGTTGCCGAAGGCGGTGGGCGAGAAGCTGGAGAAGGCCGACCTCGCCACCCGCGACATCTTCCTCATCCTCGAAAACGACTGCGGCATTCCCCTCGGCCATGCCGACCTCGCCATCGATGCCGTGCTCGCCGACGGCGACCTGACCCAGGCGCTGGAAGTGGAAGAGGGCTCGCCGATCATGCGCATCGAGCGCCTGACCCACGCTGCCGACGGCACGCCGCTGGACTTCGAACACCTTTACTACCGCGGCGATGCCTTCCAGTACCGCCTGCGCATCGACCGTCAGAAGGGGCCCCAGGCATGAGCACCCGAGAACAGGAATACGACATCGTCGTCATCGGCGGTGGCACCGCCGGCCCGATGGCCGCCATCAAGGCCAAGGAAAAGAACCGCGAGCTGCGCGTGCTCTTGCTGGACAAGGCCAACGTCAAGCGCAGCGGCGCCATCAGCATGGGCATGGACGGCCTGAACAACGCCATCATCCCCGGCCACGCGACGCCCGAGCAGTACACCAAGGAAATCACCATCGCCAACGACGGCATCGTCAACCAGGCGACCGTGCATGCGTACGCCACCCACAGTTTCGAAACCATCGAGCAACTGGACCGCTGGGGTGTGAAGTTCGAGAAGGACGAGACCGGCGACTACGCGGTGAAGAAGGTCCACCACATGGGCGCTTACGTGCTGCCGATGCCCGAGGGGCACGACATCAAGAAGGTGCTCTACCGCCAGCTCAAGCGCGCGCGGGTGGAGATCAGCAACCGCATCGTCTGCACTCGCCTGCTGCTGGATGGCGAGGGCGCGGCGAGCGGGGTGATGGGCTTCGATTGCCGCAGCGGCGAGTTCCGGGTGATCCGTGCCAAGGCGGTGATCCTTGCATGCGGCGCCGCTGGCCGCCTTGGCCTGCCATCGTCCGGCTACCTGATGGGCACCTACGAGAACCCCACCAATGCCGGCGACGGCTACGCCATGGCCTACCACGCCGGGGCGGAGCTGGCGAACCTGGAGTGCTTCCAGATCAACCCGCTGATCAAGGACTACAACGGCCCCGCCTGCGCCTATGTCACCGGCCCGCTGGGCGGCTACACCGCGAACTCCAAGGGCGAGCGCTTCATCGAGTGCGACTACTGGAGCGGGCAGATGATGTGGGAGTTCCACCAGGAGCTCGAAGGCGGGAACGGCCCGGTATTCCTCAAGCTCGATCACCTGGCCGAGGAAACCATCCAGACGATCGAGGAAATCCTCCACAGCAACGAGCGCCCGAGCCGTGGCCAGTTCCACGCCAACCGGGGCACCGACTACCGCTCGCAGATGGTCGAGATGCACATCTCCGAGATCGGCTTCTGCTCCGGCCATTCGGCCTCGGGCGTGTGGGTCAACGAGAGGGCCGAGACCTCGGTGAAAGGTCTGTACGCCGCGGGCGACATGGCTGCCGTGCCACACAACTACATGCTCGGCGCCTTCACCTACGGCTGGTTCGCCGGGGTCAACGCGGCGGACTACGTGGCCGGCCGCGACTTCGCCGAGGTCGATGCCAACCAGGTGGAACGCGAGCGGGCGCGGGTGTTCGCACCACTGGAACGTGAGCACGGCCTGCCGCCAGCCCAGGTGGAATACAAGCTGCGGCGCATGGTGAATGACTACCTGCAGCCGCCCAAGGTGACCAAGAAGATGGAGATCGGCCTCGCGCGCTTCGCCGAGATCGAACGGGATCTGGCGCAGATGAAGGCAAACAACCCCCACGAACTGATGCGCGCAATGGAAGTGGCGGTGATCCGCGACTGCGCCGAAATGGCCGCCCGCGCCTCCCTATTCCGCGCCGAGAGCCGCTGGGGCCTGTACCACCATCGGGTGGACTTCCCCGAGCGCAACGATGCCGAGTGGTTCTGCCACTGCCACCTGAAGAAGGGCGAAGACGGCCGCATGACCAGCTTCAAGAAAGCCGTGGAGCCGTACCTGATTCCGCTGGACGCCGAAGAGCAACAGGCCTATGACCGCCTGCGGGTGAAGGCAGGCGTAGCGGCGTAGGTTGGTGCAGAGCGAAGCCCAACAACCGGTTCGCAGAACCGGCCACCGGATGAAAGCGGGAGCGCGTTGCGCTCTTCGCGGCTGAAGCCGCTCCCACAAAAGAGCAAGCCGAGAGCCCCAGGCTCCAAGGAAATCGTGAAATGGCCCATCAACCCCAGGAAATCTTCTTCCGCAGCAGCGCGCCGGTGACCATCGACGAAGACAAGTGCATCGCCGAGAAAGGCTGCACCGTTTGCGTCGAGGTCTGCCCGATGGACCTGCTGGCCATCAACCCGGCCACCCAGAAGGCCTACATGGCCTTCGACGAATGCTGGTACTGCATGCCCTGCGAGAAGGACTGCCCGACCGGCGCGGTGAAGGTGGAGATTCCTTACCTGCTGCGTTGAGTCGACTTTCCCTTCTCCCTCCGGGAGAAGGTGCCCCGAAGGGGCGGATGAGGGAAACACCGAGCGGCTCGGACCACCCTCACCTCAGCCCCACTACGTGCCCCGGCCTGAACGCGCAGCGTTCAGGCGCTCAAAGGCACAGGAAGCAGTGCTTCCAAATACATGCCTTCTCGCCCCAGGGGGAGAGGGAGCAAAAAATGCCATCCGGCCAACCCCCGGACGCCTCACCTGAAAGCCCCTCGTTTCCCACCACCCGACCACGTGGCGGAGACGATTCCAACACTCATGATTCGAGGGGAAAAACCCATGCGTCTTCGTGCAACCGTCGCCGGCCTCGCGCTGGCCATCTCCAGCCTGTCCGCCTCCGCGGAAACCATCCGTATCGCTATCGGCACCCAGGACACCACCATCAACTGCGCCACCGGCGGCCTGCTCATTCGCGAGCTGGGCCTGCTGGAGAAGTACCTGCCCCACGACGGCAAGTACAAGGACGCCGACTACCAGGTGGAGTGGAAGAACTTCACCAGCGGCGCGCCGCTGACCAACGAGATGGTCGCCGGCAAGCTGGACTTCGGCGCCATGGCCGACTTCCCCGGCTCCTTCAACGGCGTCGCCCACCTCGACGCCGGCAAGCAGAGCCTGTTCATCAGCGTGCTCTCGGGCAGTACCCGTGGCAGCGGCAACGGCATCGTCGTGCCGGCGTCGTCGCCGGTGCAGTCCCTGGCCGAGCTCAAGGGCAAGACCATTTCCGTGCCCTTCGCCTCCACCGCCCACGGCATGCTGCTGCGCGCCGTCGCCGCCCAGGGCTGGGACCCGGAGAAGGACGTGCGGATCATCGCCCAGCCGCCGGAGATCGCCGGCTCCGCCCTGCGCAGCAATCGTATCGAGGCCCACGCCGACTTCGTGCCTTTCGCCGAGTTGTTCCCCAACCGTGGTTTCGCGCGGAAGATCTACGACGGTTCCCAGGCCGAGGCGCCCACCTTCCACGGGGCGCTGGTGGATGCGGCCTACGCGAAGAAATACCCGGAGATCGTTACCGCCTACCTGCGCGCCAGCCTGGAGGCTGATCGCCTGTTCGCCGAGTCACCTGAGAAATACAGCGAGCTGATTGAGAAGGTCACCGGCATCGAGGCCGAGGTGAACTACCTGTTCCACGGCCCCCTTGGCCTGCAGACCCGCGACCTCACCTGGAAGCCGGAATACCGCAAGGCGGTCGCCACCTCCATCGACACCCTGAAGCTGCTGAAGAAGACCGACCGGGGCCTGGACACCGCCAAGTTCATCGACGACCAGTACATCCGCGCGGCGTTCAAGGCGGCGGGCCAGGACTATGACAAGGCGCTGAAGAACTACGCGCCGCTGCCGCTCAAGGCCAACGACGCCGCTACCGGCAAGCCCATCACCGACTTCAAGCGCCTGGCGCAGATCTGGGTGCGCGGCGAAGACAAGGTGCGCCACTACGCCTCGCCGGAAGCGGCACTGACCGCACTGGCGCAACTGGAGCAGGAGGGCAAGGACATCCGCGCCATCTACGCCCAGGCCACCGACAGCGGCATCAAGCTGCTGGCCAACCAGGCCTGGTTCGTGCGCAACGACAAGGGTGAGTTGAGTGCCTTCCTGCTCAAGTCCCAGGCCGAGCAATACGCCCAGCGGCATGGCGGCACCGCGCTCGATTTCGTCAGTGCCAATCAGAAGCAGGCGGTCGCCAGCCGTTGACCGCTCTGACCCTCTCCCCCAGTCCCTCTCCCTGAAGGGAGAGGGCTGTGGAGAGGGGGTAGCAGCAGGAGAAAACCGATGACCAACCTCTACCGTTGGCCCCTGCGCCTTGCTTCGCTGGCCGCCTGCCTGCTGTTCTGGCAGTTGGCCGCCAACGCGCGCCTGGACCTCGGGCTGTTCACCTTCACCTACGTGCCCACGCCCGCCGCCGTGCTCGACGCGGCGTGGCAGTTGGCGCACTCCAGCAAGCTGCTGCCGCACCTTGCCAGCAGCCTGTCGCGGGTGTTCGCCGGCTACCTCGCCGCTGCGCTGCTGGGTGTGCTGCTCGGGCTGCTCATCGGTCGCTCGAAATGGGCCGAGGACAGCCTCTTGCCGCCGCTGGAAGTGCTGCGACCGATTCCCGCGGTGGCCTGGATTCCCCTGGCCATCCTGATGTTCCCCTCGTCCGAGCTGTCGATGGTGTTCATCACATTCACCGGTGCGCTGTTCCCGATCCTGCTCAACACCGTGCACGGCGTGGAAGCGGTGGACCCGCGCCTGATCGCCTCGGCGCGCAGCCTGGGTGCCGGGCGGCTGGCGATCCTGCGTGAAGTGATCCTGCCCGGCGCGGCGCCGAGCATCGTCACTGGCCTCGCCATCGGCATGGGCACGTCGTGGTTCTGCCTGGTCACCGCCGAAATGATCTCCGGGCAGTTCGGCATCGGTTATTACACCTGGGAGTCCTACGTGGTGCAGAACTACGCCGACATCGTCGTCGGCATGCTGTTGATCGGCCTGCTCGGCATGGGCAGCAGCGCCCTGGTGAAACGCCTGGGCGCGCTCGCCACGCCCTGGTACCACGCGCGGAGGAACGCCCGATGAGCAGCTTCGAACGCGCAGTGGAACCCGGCCGCATCGAGGCACGGGGCATCTCCATTCGTTTGGGGCAGGGCAAGCAAGCCTTCGAGGCGGTGCAGTCCCTGGACTTCGCCATCGCACCAGGAGAGTTCGTCTGCATCCTCGGTCCTTCGGGTTGCGGCAAGTCGACCTTGCTCGGTGCCCTGGCCGGCCACCTGAAGCCAAGCGCCGGCAGCCTGGTCGTGGATGGCCAGCCGGTGGAAGGACCGTCGCCCGAGCGCGGCATGGTGTTCCAGCACCACACACTGCTGCCTTGGCGCAGCGTGCTCGACAACGTCGCCTTCGGCCTGAAGATGCAGGGCATCGGCAAGCTCGAACGGCAGCGTCGCGCTGCCGAATTCCTCGGCCTGGTCGGGCTGGCGGACTTCGCCGAACGCTGGCCCAGCCAGCTCTCCGGCGGCATGCAGCAGCGCGCCGAAATCGCCCGCGTGCTGATCAATCGCCCTCGGCTTCTGCTCATGGACGAACCCTTCGGCGCGCTGGACGCGCAGACCCGTTCGCGCATGCAGGAACTGCTGCTGGATATCTGGACGCGCATCCGCACCACCGTGGTGTTCGTCACCCACGACATCGACGAGGCGCTGTTCCTCGCCGACCGCATTCTGGTGATGAGCCCGCGTCCCGGGCGCTTCATCGAAGACCTGCGCCTGGACTTCCCGCGTCCGCGCCGCGCCAGCCTGCTCACCAGCCCCGGCTTCACCCATCTGAAGCGTCACTGCCTGGAACTGCTGCGCCATGAAGAAGGCCGCGAGCTGCCACGCCTGACCCCGCTGGGACTGCCCACCGATCACCCGCCATTGCGAGTCGCCCTATGACCATCCGTGAAACCGACAACCCTGACATCCTCGATCTGCTGCCACGCCTCGCCGCTGATGACGCCGGTGTGCGCCGCATCGCCCTGATCGAGCTGGCCGACCTGGAAGACCCGGAGGGCCTGCCCTGGCTCACCGATGCGTTGGTGGTGGACCCGGCTGCCGAGGTGCGCGCCGAGGCCGCGCGCCTGCTGGAAGCCTGGGAAGAACCCGAAGTGGTGCAGGCACTGTGCGCCGCCCTGGCGGACGCCGCCGAGCCGGTGCGCCTGGCCGCCGCCCAGAGCCTGAGCGAGCTGAAGAGCCTGGAAGCGGGGCAACTGATCCTGCCCTGGGTGAGCCATGCCGATGCCTTCGTCCGCAGCAGCGCCTTGCGTGCCCTGCGCGAACTGCGCCTGGAAGATGCGGCAGGTCCCGCGCTGCTGGCGCTGGGCGATAGCGAGGCAGCGGTGCGCCGCGAGGCGGTGGGTATCCTCGGCTGGCTCAAGCACGGCGAGGCCTTGCCGGCACTGGCTCGCCTGGCCAGCGACGATGTCGATACCGAAGTACGTCGCGCTGCCACCGGCGCCCTTGGCCTGGCGCGCGACGCCGGCGTGTTGCCGGCCCTCTACGCGGCCCTGCGCGATGCCGCCTGGCAGGTTCGCGAGGAAGCCGCCACCACCCTCGGCAAGGTCGGGTTGGCTGAAGCCGGTCCCGCGCTGGTGAAGGCCCTGGGGGACGATTACTGGCAGGTCCGCCTGCGCGCCGCCCGTGCCTTGGGTCGCCTGCGTTATCGGCAAGCCCTGGCAGAGCTGGCAACCTTGCTCGGCCATGGCATCGCCAACCTGCGCAAGGAAGCGGCGCTGGCACTGGGTGAACTGGGTGACGCCGCCGGGCTGCCGGCCCTGCGTGCCGCGGAAGCCGACGGCGACCCGGAAGTGCGCAAGGCCGTACGCATCGCCCTGGCGCAATTGCAGGGAGCCGCCTGATGGACGCCCCCAGTGCCCTGCGCAACTCCCGCAGCCAGGCGCGCCTGAACCTGGAATGGACCGACGGTGAGCTTCAGCAGATCAGCCACACCCGCCTGCGCGGTGCGTGCCCGTGCTCGCAATGCAAGGCGGCGCGGCTGCGCGGGGCGATCACGCTGGTGGATGAAGGCGTGATCCTGGAGCGCATCGCACTGCAGGGTTATGGCGTGCAGCTGGTGTTCAGCGATGGGCACGAGCGCGGGATTTATCCCTGGGAATACCTGCGGGCTTTGGGCGGCACCCAACTGTAGGAGCGAGCTTGCTCACGAAAGGTTGTGCACCTGGCCCGTAGGTTGTGGCAGAGCTACGCGAAGCCCAACACGCGGAGTCATGGTCAACCTCGTTGGGCTTCGCTGCGCTCTGCCCAACCTACAAGAGCCCCGTCCGCGAATTCATTCGCGAATAAATTCGGCCCCACGTTGTGGGCCCAGCACATGCCGGCAGAAGGCGACACAAACCAGGGCGAAGACGATGAGTCCGAGCCACTCCGCCGTATCACTGAATCCGGGCCCGACCAGGGCCAGCGGGGCGTCCTTGCCGGAGGTGCCGATCAGGCCGGCGAGCAGGATGCCCATCAGGCTCTCGCCAACGATCAGCCCCGAGGCCAACAGCACGCCCCGGCGGCGGGGTACTTCGGCATAGCTGTCCAGCTCCTGCCCGGCGGCGGCGGCGCGCTGTTGCAGGCGTCGATCGATGATCCAGCCCAGTGCAGCACCGATCACCAGGGTCATGCCGATGGTTGGTGGCAGGTAGATGCCCAGCCCCACTGCGAGTACCGGCAGGCTGGCCGTGCTGGTGCGGCGCAGGGCCAGGTCGACGAGGATCAGGGCGATGCCCAGCACGACGCCGATGAGGATCATGTTCCAGTTCAGCGCATCCTTGAAAATGCCGCTGGCGATGGCGGTGAGCAGGGTCGCCTGTGGCGCCGCCAGGGCCTGCTGCGGGTCCATGCCGTCGCGGGGCAGGACGCCTGGGAATCCGTAGGCGTTGTAGAGCAGGTCGAGCACCGGCGGGATCACCAGCGCACCCACCAGGCAGCCGACAATCAGCGCCACCTGCTGGCGCCAAGGTGTGGCGCCGACCAGGTAGCCGGTCTTGAGGTCCTGCAGGTTGTCATTGGAGATGGCTGCAATGGCCAGCACCACCGACGTGGTGAACAGCGCCAGGGCGATGGCGACCTTGCCTTCGGCCAGTTGCAACAGGCCGGACTCCAGGCTGCCCATGCCGAGGATCAGCAGCGACACCAGGATCACCGCGATGATGCCAATGCCGGAGATCGGGCTGCTGGACGAACCCACCAGGCCGGCCATGTAGCCGCAGGCCGCGGCGATCAGGAAGCCGAATAAGAAGGCGAAGAACACGCAGCCGGCCACGAAGCCCCAGAATCCGAAGCCGGACAATGCCGGCGCGGCCTCGTGGAGGAAACTGGCGAAGACGCCGAGCAGCGCCAGCAATAGCAGCCCGGCCAGCAGCAGGATCGCCTTGGGCGGCATGTCGAGTTCGGTGCGGGCGGTGCTCGTCTCGCCCTTGCCGCGAACGGCGCGAAGCGACGCCCACACGCCTTGCGCCATGGGCTTGAACAGCGTGGCCAGGGTCCAGAGCGCGGCGATGCCGATGGTGCCGGCGCCGAGAAAGCGCACCTGTGAACTCCACAGCTGGGTGGCCAGTTCACTCAAGCCCTGGCCTTCGGCCGGCGTGGCATTGAAGGTCAGCAGTGGCACCGCCACGCCCCAGCAGATCAGCACGCCGATGAGGATGGCAATGCCGGCGGTGATGCCCATCAGGTAGCCCGCGCCGACCAGGGCGAAGGAGAACCCGGTAGAGAAACGGAAGGCCGCCTGCCCGGCGCCCAGCCACAGACTGATGCTCTCGCCGAGTACCTTGAAGCCACTGCTGCACAGGCTGAAGGCCGCCGCCACCAGGCCACCGCCGAGGATGTCGCGCAGGCCGGGTTCGCCGCGACTCTGGGCTACGTGCTTGTCGTCGCCTTCGTCGCTGCTGCCGACCCTGAGGATCTCCGCTGCCGCCACGCCTTCGGGGTAGGGCAGTTCACTCTGCACCACCATCACCCGGCGCAGGGGGATGGTGTAGAGCACCCCGAGGATGCCGCCGATGGCACAGATCATCGCCGTCTGCCAGAAGGGAAAGCCGGCCCAGTAACCGATCATCAACAGGCCGGGAAGGATGAAGATGATCGAGGACAGGGTGCCGGCCGCCGACGCCTGGGTCTGCACCATGTTGTTCTCGAGGATGTTCGATCCCTTGAAGTAGCGCAGCACCGCCATGGAGATCACGGCGGCGGGAATCGACGAGGCGAAGGTGAGGCCGACCTTGAGACCGAGGTAGACGTTGGAGGCGGTGAACACCAGGGTGATCAGCGCGCCCAGGATCAGTCCGCGCAGGGTGAGTTCGGGCAGGTCGAGGTGGTCGGGGACGCGATCCGTCATGTTGCTCTCCAGAGGACATGCCGGCGGGGTGCGCCGGCACGGGAAAGCCTAGACCACAAGCCGCTGCCGGATCAGAACGGCTTGTCGCCCAGGATGGTCGCGCGGTGCATCACGCGGCGCTGCGGCCGGTAGTCGTCCACGGCGAAATGCTGGGTGATGCGGTTGTCCCAGAAGGCCACGTCGCCCGCTTGCCAGCGCCAGCGGATGGTGAACTCCGGGCGCGTCGAGTGGGCGAAGAGCAGGCGCAGCATCGCGTCGCTCTCCGCTGCCGAGAGTTCATTGATGCGGGTGGTGAAGCCCTCGTTGACGAACAGCCCCTTGCGCCCAGTGACCGGGTGGGTCCGCACCACCGGATGACTGCGCGGCGGGTGCTTGCGCTTGGCGTCTTCCAGACGTTCGTGTTCTTCGACGGTGAGGCTGAAGCGCTCCTCGGGGAAGGAACGGGACAGGTCGTGGGTAGCGGTGAGACCTTCCAGCAACTGCTGGATGGGTTTGGACAGCGCGTCATAGGCCGCGCTGCTGCTCGCCCAAAGCGTGTCCCCGCCATAGGGCGGGAGCTGCTTGGCGGCGAGCACTGCACCGAGTGCGGGGGTTTCCAGGAAGGTCACGTCGGTGTGCCAGAGCGCGTTGTCGCGCACATCGGTCACGGCGGTATCCAGGACCAGCACTTCCGGCTGATCGGGGATGTTCGGATAGATCGGGTGGATGTGCAGGTCGCCGAAATTGCGAGCGAAGGCAGCCTGCTGCTGCGGGTTCAACGGCTGGTCGCGGAAGAACAGTACCTGGTGGGTGAGCAGCGCGCTTTCTACCGCTTCACGCAGCGCTGCGTCGAGCGGCTTGTTGAGGTCGAGCCCTTCGACCACGGCGCCGAGGGCGGGGGAGAGCGGGGTGATGTGGAGGGGCATGGCGGTATCTCGGAGTCGGGAATTGTTGGGCTTCGCTGCGCTCTGCCCAACAAGAAGTTCTTCAGTGGCTCTGCCCATGCCAGGGCACGAGCTTGCGTTGCAGGGCGCGCAGGCCGAGTTCGAGGGCGAAGGCGATCAGGGCGATGACGAGGATGCCGAGGATCACCACATCGGTGACCAGGAACTGCGCCGCCGACTGCACCATGAAGCCCAGGCCACGGGTGGCGGCCACCAGTTCGGCGGCCACCAGGGTGGACCAGCCGACGCCGAGGCCGATGCGCACGCCGGTGAGGATGTCCGGCAGGGCGCTGGGCAGGATCACATGGCGGATCAGTTGCGCCTGGGTGGCACCGAGGGACTGCGCCGCGCGCAAGCGCGCCGGGTCGACATTGCGCACGCCGGTGGCAGTGGCGATGGCGATGGGGGCGAAGATCGCGAGGAAGATCAGCAGCACCTTGGACAGCTCGCCGATGCCGCACCAGATGACGATCAGGGGCAGGTAGGCCAGCGGCGGAATCGGCCGGTAGAACTCGATCAGCGGGTCGAAGATGCCACGGGCGATGCGGTTGCGGCCGATGGCGATGCCCAGCGGAACGGCGATCAGTACCGCCGCCAGCAGGGCCAGGCCGATGCGTCCGAGGCTCGCGCCCAGGTGCTGCCAGAGGCTGGCGTCCATGTAGCCCTGGGTCAGCAGGGTCCAACCCTTGCGGGCAATGGCCTGCGGGCTGGGCAGGAACAGGGGTTCGATCAGGCCGGCGGTGGTCACGGCCCACCAGGCCAGCAGCAGGCTGCCGAGGGTCAGCAGGCTGATGGACAGCGTGCTGAGCGGCGGGCGCTGACGAGGTTTCACGGTCGGATTGGCCTTGCTGGCCAGGGGCAGGTCGAGGCTGCTCATGCGCTTCTCCTCTGGCGTTCTGCGAAGACCTGGGCGAGTACGTGCTCGCGGGTTTCGATGAAGCGCGGGTCGGATTTGATCGCCCGCGCGCTTTCCCCGGCGGCGTAGCGCTGACCGAAGTCCAGGCGCAGGCGCTCGCTGATGCGGCCCGGATTGGGCGACAGCAGGATGAGTTCGCTGGCGAGGAACACCGCTTCCTCGATGTCGTGGGTGATCAGGAACACCGGCTTGGCGGCGCGTCGCCAGACTTGCAGCAGCAGTTCCTGCATCTGCTCGCGGGTGAAGGCGTCGAGGGCGCCGAAGGGCTCGTCCATCAGCAGCACGCGCGGGTCGGCGGCCAGGGCGCGGGCGATGCCGACGCGCTGTTTCTGTCCGCCGGAAAGCTCCCAGATGCGGCGCTTGTCGAAGCCGGCCAGGTCCACCAGGGCAAGCATTTCGCGGGCACGGGCTTCACGTGCGGCGCGGGGCACACCGGCCAGTTCCAGGCCGAAGGCGACATTGCCGAGTACGTCCTGCCAGGGCAGCAGGGCGTCATCCTGGAACACCACGCCGCGCTCGGCGCCGGGGCCGCTGACGGGGACTCCGTCAAGGCTGATGCGACCGGCGCTGGGGCTGACGAAGCCGGCAATGAGGTTGAGCAGGGTGGTCTTGCCGCTGCCGGAAGGACCGAGGGCCACCAGCAGTTCGCCGGGGCCGAGGTCGAAAGATATGTCGGTCAGTACCGGCTCGGCCGCGCCTGGGTACTGTGCGCTGATGCGCTCCAGTTGGAGTAAGGCCATTTTGTGCGGATCTCGAAAGGGCCTGCCCGGAGTGGCCGGGCAGGCTGGGAGTGGATCAATTAGTGACGTACTTCGAGCTGACGTACGGGGCGTAATCCGGCAGCACCGCGTCGACCTTGCCCTGCTCCTTGAGGAAGGCGGCGGTTTCGCTGATGGCCTGGGTGGTCGGCGCGCCCAGGGCGGTGGCCTGGTCGGCGGCCAGCGGGAAGACGTTGCCCTGCAGCAGCAGCGGGATGTCTTCGGCCTTGGCGCCGGAGAGTTTCACCAGCTTGTCGATATTGCCCTTGTCGGCCAGCCAGGCTTTCGGGTCCTTGCGGTAGTCGGCGTAGGCGTCGAGGGTCACCTTGGCGAAGGCGCGGACGACTTCCGGGTGCTTCTCGGCGAAATCCTTGCGCACGATCCAGGCGTCGAAGGTAGGCGCGCCCAGCTTGCCCAGTTCGGCGGAGCTGATCAGCACCTTGCCGTTGGATTTGGCCACGCCCAGTGCCGGGTCCCAGACGTAGGTGGCGTCGATGTCGCCGCGCTGCCAGGCGGCGACGATGGCCGGCGGCGCGAGGTTGAGGATGGTCACCTTGGTGGGGTCGATCTGCCAGTGCTTGAGGGCGGCCAGCAGGCTGTAGTGGCCGGTGGAAACGAAGGGCACGGCGATCTTCTTGCCGATCAGGTCTTCGGGCTTGGTGATGCCGGAGCCGTTGCGCGCCACCAGGGCTTCGGCGTCACCGATCTGGGTGGCGATCAGGAAGGTCTGGATCGGCAGCTGGCGAGTGGCGGCGGCGGCCAGGGGACTGGAGCCGACATAGCCGATCTGCACGTCACCGGAGGCGACGGCGGTGATGACTTCAGCGCCGCTGTCGAACTTGCGCCAATCGATCTCGGATTTGCTGGCCTTTTCATAGGCACCATCGGCCTGGGCCACCTTGGCCGGGTCGACGGTGGTCTGGTAGGCGACGGTGAAGTCCGCGGCCTGGGCGCTCAGTGCCAGGCCGCCAAGGGTCAGTGCCGCCAGCAGGCGACGGGGGAACAGGGACGGAATCATGGGGTGCTCCTCAACGGGCTTGGGGGCCGGTCTTGGAGGCCGGTCCACGGGACAGGGTGTGCTGCTTTATGGGATGTCCGGTGGTCCGGTGAAGAGAATCTAAATGATCTAAAAAACGCAGAATAAATAATTTTTTAGCATTAGCTTAGCTTCGCTCAGGAATAGACCGACGGTGTCGGCAACTGGTTGTCCAGCAACCATCGGCCGATGTCGCGGGTCTTGTAGTCCAGCGGATCGTGCAGGCTGTGGACCCGTACGTTGCGCCAGAATCGGTCCAGGCCGTAGCGCGCGGAGGTGGCGCTGGCGCCCAGGTTGTCGAAGATCTGCGCGGTGATTTCCAGCGCCGCACGGGCGGATGCCACCTTGGCCTCGGCAATGGCCAGTGCCACGTCACCGCGTTCGGCAGCGGTCAGCGCGGGGCGATCCCAGGCCGCCTGCAGACGTTGGGCGGCGTCCTCGGCAAGGGGCAGGGCGCTGCGGTAGCGCAGCCAGAGATCACCGAAGCGCTGCTGCACATAAGGGTCGTCGCTGGCTGCCAGCACCTCGGCGCCAGCCCGGGGCCTTGGTTGTTCGCGGGTATAGCGCAGGGCCGCATCAAGGGCGCCCTGGGCGTTGCCGAGGTAGAGCTGCACCAGCACCAGTTGCGACAGGCAGGCACGCAGGGTGCTGCGCGGGCTGGCGCCGCTCGGGCCGAGCAGTTCTTCGCTGTGCACGAAGACATTCTCGAACTGCACCGTGCCGCTATCGGTCTGGCGCTGGCCGAAACCGTCCCAGTCATCATTGATCGCCAGGCCTTCGCGCTGGGTCGGCAGCACCAGGAATACCCGGTCGTCGCTGCTGTGTCCGCGCGGCGCGCTGACGATCAGCGCGTCGGCGCCAAGCGCCCCGGAGCAGAACGATTTGCAGCCGTTCAGCTCGTAGTGTTCGTCGCGCCGATTGAGGCGCAGGCGGCGGTCGCGGCCATTGGTGGAATTGCCCCAGAACCAGCGCTCCTGAACCGTCTGGCCGAGCCAGTGGCGTTGCTGCGCCGGGTTGCCGAACAGCTGCAGGGTGGCCACCTGCAGGTGCTGGAAGGCGAAGAGGTGGGCCAGCGAACTGTCCACCGCCGCCAACTGGCGCACGATGCGATAGATCAGCGGCCAACTGGCGCCCAGGCCGCCGTGGGCCAGGGGGACGGCCAGGGTCAGCAGGCCACTGGCGCGCAGCAGCTCGCGTTCCTCCTGCGGACTGCCACCGCGCCGGTCGCGCTCGATGGCGGTAGCGGCCAACTGGCGACTGAGCTGATCGACACGTTCCCCGTACAGGCCGAAGTCGGCCGGGAACAGGCGTGGGTCGAAAAGCGCCGCCTCCCTCGGGTTGCTCAGCGGCAGGTGCAGTCCGGCGGCCATCAGTGTTTCTCCGGGTTCCAGATGGCCACTTTTTGGGTGTCTACCGGTTTGGGCAGCAGGCCGGCGTTGAAGAAAGCGTCGGCGATCTTCTGTTGTTCACGAAGGCTGTCGGCCTGCACCGCCTGCACCTGGTAGCTGCGCTGGGCATTGGCCTTCTCGACGATGGCCGGGTCCAGCCCGCCCCACTGTGGCGCGAGGATTTTCGCAGCCTCCCGTGGGTTTGCTCGCAGCCAGTCACCGGCCTTCACCAGCTCGCCGAAGACAGTACCCAGCACCTCGGGATGGTCATTGGCGTAGCGGGTGCTGGTCAGGTAGTAGCGCTGGTAGCGGGCCAGGGCGGCGCCATCGGCCAGGGTACGAGTGGCCAGTTGGCTGCGGGCGGTGCTGAGGAAGGGTTCCCAGGTCACCCATGCATCCACCTTGTGGTTCTCGAAAGCGGCACGACCGTCGGCGGGGGTCAGGTACGCCGGCTTGATGTCGGAGAACTTCAGGCCGGCCTTGGCCAGGGCCGCGATCAGCAGGTAATGGCTGCCGGCTGCCTTGGTGACGGCAACTGTGCGGCCCTTGAGGTCGGCTGGGCTCTTCAGCTGCGAGTCCTGGTGCACGACGATGGCCTGGGCGGCGGGTGAGGGGGCTTCCAGGGCGAAGTAGGTGAGTTGGGCGCCGGCGGCCTGGGCGAACACCGGCACGGTATCGGCGACGTCGGCGGAGAGGTCGACATTGCCGACGTTCAGCGCTTCCAGCAGAGGTTGGCCGCTGGCGAACTCGTGCCAACTGATGCGGATGTCCTGCTTGCCCAATTCACGCTCCAGCGTGCCCTGGGCCTTGAGCAGCGTGATCAGGGTGGATGACTTCTGGTAGCCGATCCGCAACTGGGTGGCGGCATCGACAGGCAAGGCGCCGACCAGGCCGGCGGCCAGGGTCAGCGCAAGCAGGGTTCGGCGACTGAAGGAAAGCGAATGAGACATGGGGACCTCGCTGATTGCGTTGTCGTCCGGCAATCAACGAGGCCGGAACAAGGACGCTGGATGGGGATCAGGTCGTCCGGTGTTCCGGTTTGGCAACGTTAACGATCTAAAAAAATGCTCTCAAATACTTTCTTGGAATGAGCTTAGAGAGTCGTCAGGGCCGATTCCATAACCGTTGTTATTCCCAAAAGGTATTTGTATCTAAAAAATAATTCTTTTTGGAAATTAGCGATCCCGCCATAGAGTGGCGGCCTGCCGAAAGCGGACCGCCGCATCGCATTTGCACCGGAGCCTGTGAAAAAGACAGTGGCTTCGAAGGTCACGCAGCGGCGCGTCGCGTCAGCTCCTGCTCCGGGCACCCCAACACCCTTACAAGATCGCAATGGAGCATCGAGCATGAACAAGTCGTCCCTCGCCCTGGCCGTCGCTTTCGGCGTGCTGGCCCAGCAGGCCGCCGCCGGCGGTTTCATCGAAGACAGCAAGGCCAGCCTGACCCTGCGCAACTTCTACATCAACACCGACAACCGCGAAGGCACCGCCGCGCCGTCCAAGCAGGAAGAGTGGGGCCAGGGCTTCCTGTTCAACTACGCCTCCGGCTACACCGAAGGCACCGTCGGCGTTGGCGTCGATGCCCTCGGCCTGTTGGGCGTGAAGCTGGATTCCGGCAAGGGCACTCACTACAACCCGACCAGCGCCAACTACGGCGGCACCGTGTTCCCCACTGACAACGACGGCCGCGCCAAGGACGATTTCGGCAGCCTGGGCGTGACCGGCAAGGTGCGCTTCTCCAAGACCGAAGCGCGCCTCGGCACCCTGCTGCCGAAGCTGCCGGTGGTGACCTACAACGACGGCCGCCTGCTGCCGCAGACCTTCGAGGGTGGCCAGGTGACCTCCAGCGAGATTGCCGGCCTGACCCTGATCGGCGGCCAGCTGGAACACGCCAAGGGGCGTAACTCCAGCGACGCCCGCGGCCTGTCGATTGCCGGCGCCAACAACGCCCGCACCGGCCAGTTCGTCAACAAGTTCTACTTCGCCGGCGGCGACTACAAGGTCAGCGACAACCTGCTCGCGCAGTACTACTACGGCAACCTGGAAGACTTCTATCAGCAGCACTTCGTCGGCCTGACCCACAACTGGGCGCTGCCGGTGGGCGCGCTGAAGTCCGACCTGCGCTACTTCTACAGCGACTCCGACGGCAAGAACGCCAGCGCCGCCGGCCGCCGCGAAGGCTTCCGCAGCGCGGGCAACTGGGCGACCAACGACCCGGACCGCTACGAAGTGGACAACCGCACCTGGAGCGCCTTCTTCACCTACACCCTCGGCGGCCACGCGGCGAGCCTGGGCTACCAGCAGGTGTCCGGCGACAGCGCCTTCCCCTTCCTCAACCAGGGCGACGGCGCCACCGCCTACCTGATCACCGACCGCCAGATCGGCAAGTTCCTCAGCGCCGGCGAGCGCACCTGGGTGGCCGAATACGCCTACGACTTCGCCAAGGTCGGCGTACCGGGGCTGAAGGCGGTGGGCACCTACCTCAAGGGCAGCAACATCGAGACCCAGGCCAGCGACCAGGGCGAGTGGGAACGCGACTTCCGCCTCGACTATGTGCTGCAGGACGGTCCGCTGAAGGGCCTCGGTGTGTCCTGGCGCAACGCCGCCCTGCGCAGCGACGCGGCGCGCGACCAGGACGAGAACCGCCTGATCCTGAGCTACACCCTGACGCTGCTGTAAGGGACTGGCAGGCCTGCGGCCTACTTCGCGAATGAATTCGCCCCCACAGGGAAGCGCCAAAGCCGAACGCCGGCACGGACAGCTCCCTCTCCCTCTGGGAGAGGGTTGGGGTGAGGGGGTTTTGTAGGTTGGGCAGAGCGCAGCGAAGCCCAACGAGGGGGCCGAAACTCCGCGTGTTGGGCTTCGCATAGCTCAGCCACAACCTGCGGTTCGATCAGGTATGAACTAGCCGGGAACCTCATTCCAGAGACCTTCCCGGCTTTTTCACGACTGCAAATTAATAGTCCATAAAGTAATAAATAAATTGTTATTTATTCTTTTTAATTTTCAACGCAACTGCCCATAGTGAGCCCCACGGAACGACATCCAGATACAGGAGCAACACCATGAGCATCCGCCTCGGCGACATCGCCCCCGACTTCGAACAGGACTCCAGCGAAGGCCGCATCCGTTTCCACGAGTGGCTGGGCAGCAGCTGGGGCGTGCTGTTCTCGCACCCGGCGGACTTCACCCCGGTGTGCACCACCGAGCTAGGGTTCACCGCCAAGCTGAAGGATCAGTTCGCCGCTCGCGGCGTGAAGGTGATCGCGCTGTCCGTGGACCCGGTGGATTCCCATCACCGCTGGATCGATGACATCAACGACACCCAGGGCACCCTGGTGAACTTCCCGATCATCGCTGACGCCGACCGCCAGGTGTCCGACCTGTACGACCTGATCCACCCGAACGCCAACGACACGCTCACCGTGCGTTCGCTGTTCATCATCGACCCGAACAAGAAGGTGCGCCTGATCATCACCTACCCGGCCAGCACCGGGCGCAACTTCAACGAAATCCTGCGGGTGATCGATTCCCTGCAGCTGACCGACAACCACAAGGTTGCCACCCCCGCCAACTGGCAGGACGGCGACGACGTGGTGATCGTCCCCTCGCTCAAGGATGAAGACGAGATCCGCCAGCGCTTCCCGCGTGGCTACAAGGCGGTCCGGCCGTACCTGCGCCTGACCCCGCAACCCAACCGCTGATTCATCCGGCGCCTCGCGCGCACTGAACGACCCCCGCCTTACTCACCCGCCAACGGGAAGCAGGCAACGACACCACAAGCAAAGTCATGAGGAGAGCGCCATGCGCACCATCACTTTGCGTCGGAGCCTGGCTGCCCTGTTCGCGGCTGCCCTGGCTTTCGGCGCCATCACGCAAGCTCAGGCCGAAACCCTGCGGATCGGCTACCAGAAGTACGGCACCCTGGTGCTGCTCAAGGCCAAGGGCACGCTGGAGAAGCGCCTGGCTGACCAGGGCATCGAAGTGAAGTGGACCGAATTCCCCGGTGGCCCGCAGCTGCTGGAAGGCTTGAACGTCGGCTCCATCGACTTTGGCGTGACCGGCGAAACCCCGCCGGTGTTCGCCCAGGCCGCAGGCGCGGACCTGCTTTACGTGGCTTATGAGCCGCCGGCACCGCAGAGCGAAGCGATCCTGGTGCCCAAGGGTTCGCCCATCCAGTCGGTGAAGGAACTGGCCGGCAAGAAGGTCGCCCTGAACAAGGGCTCCAACGTGCACTACCTGCTGGTGCGCGCCCTGGAAGAGGCCGGCCTGAAGTACAGCGACATCCAGCCCGTCTACCTGCCGCCGGCCGACGCCCGCGCCGCCTTCGAGCGCGGCAGCGTGGATGCCTGGGTGATCTGGGACCCCTTCCAGGCCGCCGCCGAGAAGCAACTGGAAGCCCGCACCCTGCGCAATGGCGAAGGGCTTGTGGATAACCACCAGTTCTACCTGGCGACCCGCCCCTATGCGCAGAAGCACCCGCAGGTGATCAACACCCTGATCGAGGAAGTGCGCGCCGTGGGCGAGGACTCCAAGGCCGATCCGGACAAGGTCACCGAACAGGTCGCGCCGCTGCTGGGCCTGCCCAAGGACATCACGTCCATCGCCGTGAAGCGCCAGGGCTACGGTGCCCAGCCGCTGAGCCCGGAGGTGGTCACTGCCCAGCAGAAGATCGCCGACACCTTCACCGCGCTGAAGCTGATTCCGAAAAAACTCAGCATCGCCGATGTGATCTGGACGCCGCCGGCCAAGGTCGCGCAGCAGTAATTTCGAAGCACCGGGTGAGCCCGCATCAGACGAAACAGCCCTCACCCCCGGCCCCCGCTCCGCGCCCCGGCCTGAACGCGTAGCGTTCAGGCGCTCATCGTCACTGGAAGCGGTGCTTCCAAAGCATTCCTCTTCGCCCCAAAGGGAGAGGGGAGTAGAAATTTGAAAGGAGACCACTCCATGAGCTTGAACATCTTCTGGTTCCTGCCGACCCACGGCGACGGCCACTACCTCGGCACATCCGAAGGCGCCCGCGCCGTTGACCACGGCTACCTGCAACAGATCGCCCAGGCGGCCGACCGCCTCGGCTTCGGCGGCGTGCTGATCCCCACCGGGCGTTCCTGCGAGGACTCCTGGCTGGTGGCCGCCTCGCTGATTCCGGTGACCCAGCGCCTGAAATTCCTCGTGGCCCTGCGCCCCGGGATCATTTCGCCGACCGTGGCCGCGCGCCAGGCGGCCACGTTGGATCGCCTGTCCGGCGGTCGCGCCCTGTTCAACCTGGTGACCGGCGGCGACCCGGACGAACTGGCCGCCGATGGCCTGCACCTGAACCATGAAGAACGTTACGAAGCATCAAGGGAGTTCACCCGCATCTGGCGCCGCGTGCTGGAGGGCGAAACCGTCGACTACGACGGCAAACACATCCAGGTGAAAGGCGCCAAATTGTTCTACCCGCCGCTGCAGCAGCCGCGTCCGCCGCTGTACTTCGGTGGCTCCTCCGAAGCGGCACAGGACCTCGCGGCCGAACAGGTGGAGCTGTACCTGACCTGGGGCGAGCCGCCGGCAGCGGTGAAGGAAAAGATCGAGCAGGTGCGCGCCAAGGCCGCCAAGCAGGGTCGCACGGTGCGCTTCGGCATCCGTCTGCACGTGATCGTGCGCGAAACCGTTGACGCCGCCTGGGCCGCCGCCGACCGCCTGATCGAGAATTTGGACGATGCCACCATCGCCAAGGCGCAGGCTGCCTTCGCCCGTTTCGATTCGGTAGGCCAGCAGCGCATGGCCGCCCTGCACAACGGTCGCCGCGACAAGCTGGAAGTCAGCCCCAACCTCTGGGCTGGCGTCGGCCTGGTGCGGGGTGGTGCCGGTACGGCACTGGTGGGCGATGGCCCGACCGTGGCCGCGAGAGTGAAGGAGTACGCCGATCTCGGCATCGACACCTTCATCTTCTCCGGTTACCCGCACCTGGAAGAGTCCTACCGGGTTGCCGAGCTGCTGTTCCCGCATCTGGACGTGGCGCGTCCGCGCACCAACGACGGCCTCGGTTTCGTCAGCCCCTTCGGCGAGATTGTGGCCAACGAGGCGCTGCCCGAACCCAAGCTGCACAAGCTGGCGTCGCAGAGCTGAGGGCGCGGGGATGAAGCTCGAATCCTTACTCCTGCGCCTGGCGCCCTGGGCCTTGCCCGTGGCGCTGCTGGCGATCTGGCAGGTCGCAGTGGAAACCGGCCTGCTCTCCACCCGCATCCTGCCCGCGCCGAGTGCGGTGCTGGCGGCGGGCTGGGACCTGCTGTCCAGCGGCGAGATCTGGACCCACCTGGCCATCAGCGGCTGGCGCGCCGGCATCGGTTTCGCCATCGGCGGCGGCCTTGGCCTGCTGCTGGGCTTCACCACCGGCCTGTCGAAGTGGGGCGAGCGCCTGCTGGACAGCTCGGTGCAGATGATCCGCAACGTGCCGCACCTGGCGCTGATCCCGCTGGTGATCCTGTGGTTCGGCATCGACGAGTCGGCGAAGATTTTCCTGGTCGCCCTCGGCACCCTGTTCCCCATCTACCTCAACACCTACCACGGCATCCGCAACGTCGACCCGGCGCTGGTGGAAATGGCGCGCAGCTACGGGCTGGCAGGCGGAGCCCTGTTCCGCCAGGTGATCCTGCCCGGCGCGCTGCCCTCGATCCTGGTGGGCGTGCGCTTCGCCCTTGGCTTCATGTGGCTGACGCTGATCGTCGCCGAGACCATTTCCGCCAGCTCCGGCATCGGCTACCTGGCGATGAACGCCCGTGAATTCCTGCAGACCGATGTGGTGGTGCTGGCGATCCTGCTCTACGCGGTGCTCGGCAAGCTGGCTGACGTCGCCGCCCGTGGGCTGGAACGCGTCTGGCTGCGCTGGCATCCGGCCTACCAGGCCAAGGGAGGTGCCGCATGACCGCCCTGCATGCGCCTCAACGCCTCAAGCGCGGCATCCCGCTGGCGCTGCGTGGCATCGGCAAGTCCTTCGGCGAGCGCGAAGTGCTCAAGGGTATCGACCTGCTGATTCCGGCCGGTCAGTTCGTCGCCGTGGTCGGTCGCAGCGGCTGCGGCAAGAGCACCTTGCTGCGGCTGTTGGCCGGGCTGGATCAGCCTTCCCGCGGCGAACTGCTGGCCGGTTCGGCACCGCTGGAGGATGCCCGCGAGGACACACGTCTGATGTTCCAGGATTCGCGCCTGCTGCCCTGGAAGCGCGTGATCGACAACGTCGGTCTCGGTCTCTCCGGCAACTGGCGTCCGCGTGCCCTGGAAGCCCTCGAAGCGGTTGGCCTGGCCGACCGTGCGCAAGAGTGGCCAGCGGCGCTTTCCGGCGGACAGAAGCAGCGTGTGGCACTGGCCCGCGCGCTGATCCACCAGCCGCGCCTGCTGCTGCTGGACGAGCCCCTGGGTGCCCTGGATGCGCTGACCCGCATCGAGATGCAGCAACTGATCGAACGCCTCTGGCAGCAACACGGCTTCACCGTGCTGCTGGTGACTCATGACGTGAACGAAGCCGTGGCGGTTGCCGACCGGGTGATCCTGATCGAGGACGGCGCCATCGGCCTCGATCTCACGGTTGAACTGCATCGTCCCCGTGCCCGCGGCTCGGCGCGCCTGGCCGCGCTGGAAGCCGAGGTGCTGGAGCGGGTGCTGGCGCTGCCGCCGGCCCCGCCGGAACCCGAACCCCTTTCCCCCTTGCCCACGCAACTGCGCTGGGCGCTTTGAACCAAACCCCATACCCCGAGCAAAGGAATAACCGCCATGACCATCAAAGCCATCAACGTCCGTAACCAGTTCAAGGGCACCATCAAGGAAATCATCGAGGGCCCGGTGCTCTCCGAGATCGACGTGCAGACCGCCGCCGGCATCGTCACCTCCGTGATCACCACCCGCTCCGTGCGCGAGCTGGAGCTGGGTATCGGCTCCGAGGTGATTGCTTTCGTGAAGTCGACCGAGGTGTCGATCGCGAAGCTGTGATGGGCGAGTGTGGGAGCGAATCGATGTTGTAGGGGCGAATTTATTCGCCAAGCAGGCCGAAGGTCTGCCCTGCAAGGCATCAAGGGGGCAGCTGCGCTGCCCTTGGCGAATGAATTCGCCCTTACAAAAACAAACCCCCGCACTTGCGGGGGTTCGTTCATTCCAGCTTCACTCAGCGCTTTTGCGGCGCCGGCTGCTGCTGGGTGATGCAGTGGATGTTGCCGCCGCCGAGCAGGATCTCGCGGCCGGGCACCATCACCACTTCATGCTGCGGGAAGATGCGCTTGAGGATGGCTTCGGCCGTGGCGTCCTTCGCGTCGTCGAACTTGGGCGCAACGATGCCGCCGTTGACGATCAGGAAGTTTACGTAGGAGCCGGCCAGGCGGATCGACGGATCACGATCCTGGGTGCCTTCCACCAGGTCCACGCCGGCGCACTCTTCTTCGGTGGCGTAGATCGGGCCGGGGATCGGCATCTTGTGTACCACCAGCTGGCGGCCCTTGGCGTCGCGGGCGCTTTCCAGCACCTTCATCGCCGCCTGGCAGCGCGGGAAGTTCGGGTCCTGCGGGTCATCGGTCCAGGCCAGCAGCACTTCGCCCGGACGCACGTAGCAGCAGAAGTTATCCACATGGCCGTCGGTTTCGTCGTTGTACAGGCCGTCCGGCAGCCAGATCACGGTTTCCACCGCCAGCTGCTCGCGCAGTACCGCCTCGATCTCTTCGCGGGAGAGGTGCGGGTTGCGGTTGCGGTTCAGCAGGCATTCCTCGGTGGTGATCAGCGTGCCTTCGCCATCCACGTGGATGGAGCCGCCTTCCAGCACGAAGCCGTCGGTGCGGTAGCGCTTGCAGCCTTCGATCTCGAGGACTTTACGCGCCACCTGATCGTCGCGGTTCCACGGGAAGTAGAGGCCGCCGTCGAAGCCGCCCCAGGCGTTGAAGGTCCAGTCCACACCGCGTACTTCGCCCTGGTCGTTGATCACGAAGGTCGGGCCGGTGTCACGTACCCAGGCGTCGTCGTTGGAAATTTCCACCACGCGGATGTTCGGCTCGTCGAGGCGCGCGCGGGCGTTCTCGTACTGTCCGGCGGAGACGCAGACGGTCACCGGCTCGAAGCGCGCGATGGCCTTGGCCACGGCGGTGAAGGCGGCTTGCGCGGGCTTGCCGCCCAGGCGCCAGTTGTCGGGGCGCTCGGGCCAGACCATCCAGGTGCGGGTATGGGGTTCCCATTCAGCCGGCATGCGGAAGCCGTCGTCGCGGGGGAGGGTGTTCAGAGTGTTCATCGATCCACCATCGGTATGGAATGGGGCAGGGGCCAACCTGCTGGCGAACAGTGCATCGCCATCAGGTTGGCCCCTGTTTTAACTGTCAGGACTCGAGGGAGCCGTCCAGGGTCTTGATTGGGGAGTATAGGTTCGGGCGACGGTCGCGGAACACACCCCAGGCGCTGCGCACGTGCTCCAGGCGGTCCAGGTCGAAGCTGTGTACCAGGATGCCTTCTTCGGTTTCGTTCAGTTCCTGGACCTTGGCGCCAAACTGGTCGGCGATGAAGGAGGAGCCGTAGAAGGTAATGTCGTAGCCGTCCTGCTCTTCCTTGCCGATGCGGTTGGACGCTACCAGCGGCATCAGGTTGGCGCCGGCATGACCTTGCTGCACGCGCTGCCAGTGGTCACGGGAGGTGATGCTGGCATCGTGCGGCTCGCTGCCGATGGCGGTCGGGTAGAAGAGGATCTCGGCACCCAGCAGCGCCATGCTGCGTGCGGCTTCCGGGAACCACTGGTCCCAGCAGATGCCCACGCCGATCTTGGCGTAGCGGGTGTTCCACACCTTGAAGCCGGTGTCGCCCGGGTTGAAGTAGTACTTCTCGTGGTAGCCGGGGCCGTCCGGGATGTGGCTCTTGCGGTAGACGCCCAGGTTGGAGCCGTCGGCATCGATGATGGCGATGCTGTTGAAGCGCGCGCGGCCGGCCTGCTCGAAGTAGCTGATGGGCAGCACGACCTGGAGTTCCTTCGCGACGTTCTGGAAATGCGCGATGGCCTCGTTGGTCTCGGTCGGAGTGGCCAGTTGCAGGTAATCCGGGTTCGGCTTCTGGCAGAAGTAGGGAGTCTCGAAGAGCTCCTGGATCAGGATGATCTGCGCGCCCCTGGCGGCAGCCTGGCGGACCAGCTTCTCGGCGTTGGCGATATTCGCGCCGCGATTCCAGGAACAGGCCATCTGAGTGGCGGCGACAGTAACGATGCGGGACATGGGGACACCTCGTCGGAACGTTTTTGAACCCATTGCCGGATATCTATCGGCAATGGGGGCTTTTCCGTGCCGGCGGGGTGTGGGCCGCCGTGCGGATGGCGACTTTATAGTCGATAAAAATCCGCATTGGAAGCGCAATATTTCTATCGAAGCGTGTTTTCTGATTTATTTGCCGATAAATATCGGGTTTTATCGGTTCAGATTTCCCGGGGCGTGGCCCGTTTCGGCAGGAAGGGCGGCAGGTAGAGGCCGAGGTAGGCATCGAACACCCGCATGCCTTCTTCGGCCAGGCGCGGGGTGATTTCGCCGTGCAGCTGCACGGAGCGGGCGTAGACGCGGTCGCCCAGTTCCATGGCCAGGGCGAAGACGTCGACATCCTCGGGCAGTGCCGGCAGCTCGAAGTGGCGTTCGAACAGGGCGAGCATCAGTCGGCCCAGCTCGATGTCGTGCTGGCGGTCGGCCTGGGTGACTTCGGCGAGGCCGTGCTGGGCGAGGATCAACTGGCGCGCGGCAGCGTCGGCTGCGTAGATCGACAGCATGCGTTCTTCCACCAGGCGCGAGAGGTCCTGCCAGTGGCGCAGGCTGTCGTGCTCGATGGGCTGCTGCAGGCAGGCGCGGAAGGCCGCGTGGACGTCGGCGGTGAGGGCTTCGAGTATCGCCGGCACGCTGGAGAAGAAGTGATAGACGGAAGAGGGCGGCATTTCCGCACGCTCGGCGACGCTGTAGATCGACAGGTTGGCCACGCCCTGCTCTGCCAGGAGGGCGCGGGCGGCGTCGAGAATCCCGGCGATGCGCAGCTGACTGCTGGCGCGCGGTTTGCGGGCGGTGGCGGTGCGCGACATGGGAGGCTCCTTTCCGAAGAGCCGCTATTGGACGCCAGGCGGTGGTTCAGGGGCAAGAGAGCGTATGAATGGACCCTTCTCCCGCTTGCGGGGCGAAGAGGCACGCTTTCGGAAGCATTGCTTCCGGTGCCGATGAGCGCCTGAGCGCGACGCGATCAGGCTGGGGCGCAGGGCGGGGTTGGGGAGAGGGGCTTTTCTGGCAGGGCTGCGTCCTGCTTGGCGAATGAATTCGCCCCTACAAGGTGTGGAGCCGGTTTGGCGCGCGACCCCTCTCTATTTGGGAGAGGGGCTGAGGGAGCGTCATTTCCCTTCGCGGAAGGCTGTCCACACTTCATCGCGCGTAGCGCTGAGCTTGTCCGGAACAGGCTCCACCGGGAACAGGCGGCGCTTGGTTTCCTTGTCCGGGTAGAGGCCGGGTTGGTCGCGCAGGCCTGCATCCAGATACTGACGGGCGTCGGCATTGCCGCTGGGGTAGAGGGTGGCGCTGGTGACCTTCGCCGCTACTTGCGGACGCAGCATGAAGTCGATGAACCGGTGTGCGAGGTCGGCCCGTTTGGCGCTGGTGGGAATCGACAGGTTGTCGATGAACAGCACCGAGCCTTCGTCCGGGACCATGAAACTCACCGGCTGGCCGGCCGCAGCGGCGTTCAGGGCATCGCCGACCCAGGCCATGGCGACGCACAGCTTGCCGGCGTTGAGATCGGCTATGTAGCGTTCGCTGTCGACATAGCGCAGGTTCGGGCGCAGGGCGGCGAGGGTTTCGGCGCTGCGTTTGAGCCGGCTCGGCGCGCTGCGGGAGAGGTTGCGACCCTGGTAGTTGAGCAGCACGGCGAGGGTTTCGTCGGGGGCGTCCAGCAGACTGATGCCGCACTGGCCGAGACGCGCGCTCTGGTCGGTCTCGAACAGTAGGCTCCAGCTATGGGGCAGCGGGCCGCCGAAGGCCTTTTCCGCCTGGGGCGTGTTCACCGCCAGGCCGACGGCGCCCCAGAGGTAGGGCACGGCGTGCTGGTTGTTCGGGTCCATGGCGGCCAGCTTGCTCAGCAACTGCTTGTCCAGGTGCTGGCGATTGGGCAGGAGGGAGAAGTCCAGCGGTTGCAGGCGGCCTTCCTTGATCAGGCGCGGCAGGTCGTTATGGGAGGGCACGGCGACATCGATGGGCTCGCCGCCGGCCAGAGCCTTGTCCAGCTCTTCGGCGCTGCTGAAGGTCCGGTATTCGACCTTGATGCCGGTCTCCTTCTGGAATTCCTCCAGCACCTCCGGGGCAATGTAATCGTTCCAGTTGTAGACGCGGATCAGGTCTTCGGCCTGGGCCAGTGCGGGGAGCAATGCGAGCAACAGCGGGGCGAGCAAGCGGGGCATGACGTCCTCCCTGATAGAGCATGCGGGTTCTGGTTTTCTTGGCGTTCGGGTGCTGCAAGGCGCCGCCAGCCGGAGTCGCCCGCTGCGCCGGGGTGTTGCAAGGGTACAGATGCGACAACGCCGGCCCGGGGGCCGGCGTTGTGGACTCGCTTACACGGTATGCAGGTACCAGTTGTACTCGAGGTCGGAGATGGAGTGTTCGAACTCCTCCAGCTCGCTTTCCTTACAGGCAACGAAGATGTCGATGTAGTCCGGGCTGATGTACTTGGCCAGGACTTCGCTGTCGTCCAGCTCGCGCAGGGCATCGCGCAGGTTGTTCGGCAGGCTCTGCTCCAGCTGTTCGTAGGAGTTGCCTTCGATGGGCGCGCCCGGCTCGATCTTGTTGGTCAGGCCGTGGTGGATACCCGCCAGGATGGCAGACATCATCAGGTAGGGGTTGGCGTCGGCGCCGGCCACGCGGTGCTCGATGCGCACGGCGTCCGGACTGCCGGTGGGCACGCGAACGGCCACGGTGCGGTTATCCAGGCCCCAGCTCGGCGCGTTCGGCACGTAGAACTGCGCGCCGAACCGGCGGTAGGAGTTCACGTTCGGGCACAGGAAGCCCATGGACGCGGGCATGGTCTCGAGCACACCGCCGACTGCGTGACGCAAAGCGGCGTTCTGCTCGGGATCATCGGAAGCGAAGATGTTCTTGCCGGTCTTCTTGTCGATCAGCGAGATGTGCACGTGCAGGCCGTTGCCCGCCTGGCCCGGGTAGGGCTTGGCCATGAAGGTGGTGTCCATTTCATGGTCGTAGGCGATGTTCTTGATCAGACGCTTGAGCAGTACCGCGTAGTCGCACGCCTTCAGGGCGTCTTCGACGTGGTGCATGTTGACTTCGAACTGGGCCGGGGCGCTTTCCTTGACGATAGCGTCGGCCGGGATGCCCTGGACCTTGGCGCCTTCGAGGATGTCCTGCAGGCAGTCGGCGTATTCGTCCAGATCGTCGATCAAGTAAACCTGGGTGGACTGCGGGCGCTTGCCGGAAATGGGCGAGCGCGGCGGCTGCGGACGGCCGTTTATGTTCTCCTGGTCGATCAGGTAGAACTCCAGCTCGAACGCGGCACAGATGGTCAGGCCGAGTTCATCGAATTTTTCCACCACACGACGCAGGACCTCGCGCGGGTCGGCGAAGAACGGCTCGCCGTCGCCTTCGACCTCATGCATGGTCATCAGCAGCTGCGCGGTCGGGCGCTTCTGCCAGGGTTCGTCGCTGAGGGTGCTGGGAATGGGATAGCAGATGCGGTCTGCGTCGCCGATGTCCAGGCCGAGGCCGGTGCTTTCGACGGTGGAACCGTTGATATCGAGAGCGAAGATCGAAGCGGGGAGGTTGATGCCTTTCTCGTAGACTTTGATCAGGCTGGCGCGTTCGATTCGCTTGCCTCGCACCACTCCATTCATATCTGCGATCAACAGGTCGACGAACTGGACCTCAGGATGCTCCTTAAGGAATTCGTTCGCTTCTTGAAGCTGAACGGCACGCGGGGGTACCGACATGATGCAACACCTTTTTTGTTAAAAATATCAATCACGCTCTATCTAGGGTGTGAGTCAATCCGAATCATCCCTTGATGTCAAGCGAGCCCTATTTTGCCCCAAAAACGGGCTCGATGGCCAGTTTTGGGGCGTTTCGGGGCGCCCGAACCTCTCTCCGGACCTTGCCAGGCGTGGTGCTCAGCGGGGCGTGTTCAATTTTTTACAGTCCTATTGTGTAAAAAAATGAACAACGCTAAGCTCGGTCGAAACCCATAACAGACAAATAAAACGGGTGTCTCATGTCTCGCCTGCCGTTAATAGGCGTATCCGCTTGCACCAGAGAGATCGGTCCTCAGGCTTATCATATAGCTGGTGACAAGTATCTGCGTGCGGTAGCGGTCGGAGCCGGTGGAATTCCGCTGGTGATTCCAGCCCTCGCTGAACTGATGGACCAGACGACCCTGCTGTCCGGTCTGGACGGTCTTCTCCTTACCGGCTCCCCTTCCAATGTGGAGCCCCATCAATATGAAGGCACCGCATCCGAGCCCGGCACCCGTCACGATCCCGCCCGGGATCGCACCACTCTGCCCCTGGTCCGCGCGGCCATCGAAGCTGGCATCCCTGTTCTGGGCATTTGCCGGGGCTTCCAGGAAATGAACGTCGCCCTCGGGGGCACTCTGCACCAGCGCGTGCATGAAGTAGAAGGATTCATGGACCACCGCGAGCCGGCCAATGAGCCGCGCGAGGTGCAATACGCTCCCCGTCATGCATTGAAGGTGCAGCCGGGCGGCGTACTCGACGGCATCGGCTTGCCGTCCGAGATTCAAGTCAACTCCATTCATGGCCAGGGCGTTGAACGTCTGGCGCCGGGCCTGCGTGTAGAGGCTCTGGCGCCCGATGGGTTGGTCGAGGCCTTTTCGGTCGAAGGCGCCAGGAGCTTTGCCCTGGGGGTGCAATGGCATCCCGAGTGGCAAGTGCAGACCAACCCGAACTATCTCGCCATCTTCCAGGCCTTTGGTGAGGCTTGCAGGGAGAAGGCGGGGAAACGCTAAGCGGGAGAACTCTTCAGGAAACCGGCGAAGTTGCCGTGTCGCGTAGTTGGGACTGTACTGATCGCGCGGCCGGTGCCTCGATGGGTGCGTCCGGCAAGAACCTGCAGAAGCCTCTTAGCGAAGCTCTCAACCCTGAGGTCTTTATGACTACCAAGCTCGACCAGCTGACAGGCTGGCTGAAAGAACGCAAAATCACCGAAGTTGAATGCATGATCAGCGATCTTACCGGCATTGCTCGCGGTAAGATCTCGCCGACCAACAAGTTCCTGGACGAGAAGGGCATGCGCCTCCCCGAGAGCGTGCTGCTGCAAACCGTGACCGGCGACTATGTTGAGGACGACATCTATTACGAGCTGCTCGACCCGGCGGACATCGACATGTTCTGCCGCCCGGACGAGAGCGCCGTGTACCTGGTGCCCTGGGCCATCGAGCCCACCGCCATGGTGATCCACGACACCTTTGACAAGCAGGGCAACCCCATCGAGCTGTCGCCCCGCAACCTCCTTAAAAAGGTGCTCAAGCTGTACGCCGACAAAGGCTGGAAACCCATCGTCGCCCCGGAGATGGAGTTCTACCTGACCAAGCGTTGCGACGACCCCGACTTCCCCCTGCAGGCCCCGCTGGGTCGCTCGGGCCGCCCGGAAACCGGTCGCCAGTCCTTCTCCATCGATGCGGCGAACGAATTCGACCCGCTGTTCGAGGATATGTACGACTGGTGCGAGATGCAGGACCTGGACCTCGATACCCTGATCCACGAGGAAGGCCCGGCGCAGATGGAAATCAACTTCCGTCACGGCGACGCCCTGGAACTGGCGGACCAGATCCTGGTGTTCAAGCGCACCATGCGCGAGGCCGCGCTCAAGCACAACGTGGCGGCGACCTTCATGGCCAAGCCGATCACTGACGAGCCGGGCAGCGCCATGCACCTGCACCAGAGCGTGATCGACATCAAAACCGGGAAGAACATCTTCTCCAACGATGACGGTTCCATGAGCGAGCTGTTCCTGCACCACATCGGCGGTCTGCAGAAGTACATCCCCGAAGTGCTGCCGCTGTTCGCACCCAACGTGAACTCCTTCCGCCGCTTCCTGCCGGACACCTCCGCGCCGGTGAACGTCGAGTGGGGTGAGGAGAATCGCACCGTGGGTCTGCGCGTACCGGATGCCGGTCCGCAGAACCGTCGTGTGGAGAACCGTCTGGCTGGCGCCGACGCCAACCCTTACCTGGCCATCGCCGCGAGCCTGCTGTGCGGCTACATCGGCATGGTGGAAGGCGTGAAACCGAGCGCGCCGGTCAAGGGCCGTGGCTACGAGCGCCGCAACCTGCGCCTGCCGCTGACCATCGAGGCAGCGCTGGAACGGATGGAAGCCTGCCGCGACATCGAGAAGTACCTGGGCGACAAGTTCGTGACGGCCTACGTGGCGGTCAAGCGCGCCGAGCACGAGAACTTCAAACGGGTGATCAGTTCCTGGGAGCGTGAGTTCCTGCTGCTCTCCGTCTAATCCGGAACGGAGGCCGGCCGCCTCGGCCGGCCCTCCAGATACGTGTTTACTGAGGTAATGAAATGAATAGCCAAGTGACCAACCCCAAGACCCTTGAATGGCAAGCGCTCGGTCGTGACCACCATCTGCCGCCGTTCACCGACTACAAGGCGCTGAACGCCAAGGGTGCGCGGATCATCACCAAGGCCGAAGGCGTGTACATCTGGGATAGCGAAGGCAACAAGATCCTCGATGGCATGGCCGGCCTGTGGTGTGTCAACGTCGGCTACGGCCGCGAGGAGCTGGTCCAGGCGGCGACCCGGCAGATGCGTGAACTGCCCTTCTACAACCTGTTCTTCCAGACCGCGCATCCGCCGGCGGTGGAGCTCTCCAAGGCAATTGCCGAGATCGCACCGGAAGGCATGAACCACGTGTTCTTCACCGGTTCGGGCTCGGAAGCCAACGACACCGTGCTGCGCATGGTCCGCCACTATTGGGCGATCAAAGGCCAGCCGCAGAAGAAAGTCATCATCGGCCGCTGGAACGGCTACCACGGCTCGACCGTGGCCGGTGTCAGCCTCGGCGGCATGAAGGCCCTGCATGAGCAGGGTGACCTGCCGATTCCCGGCATCGAACACATCGCCCAGCCCTACTGGTTCGGCGAGGGCGGCGACATGGCGCCGGCCGAGTTCGGCGTCTGGGCAGCCGAGCAGCTGGAGAAGAAGATTCTCGAAGTGGGCGAGGACAAGGTTGCCGCCTTCATCGCCGAGCCCATCCAGGGCGCGGGTGGCGTGATCGTTCCGCCGGAAACCTACTGGCCGAAGATCCGCGAAGTCCTCGCCAAGTACGACATCCTGTTCATCGCCGACGAAGTGATCTGCGGCTTCGGCCGTACCGGCGAATGGTTTGGCAGCCAGTACTACGGCAACGCCCCGGACCTGATGCCGATCGCCAAGGGCCTGACCTCCGGTTACATCCCCATGGGCGGCGTGATTGTCCGCGACGAGATCGTCCATACCCTGAATGAGGGTGGGGAGTTCTACCACGGCTTCACCTACTCTGGTCATCCGGTAGCGGCAGCGGTGGCGCTGGAGAACATCCGCATCCTGCGTGAAGAGAAGATCGTCGAGAAAGTGAAGGCTGAAACGGCACCGTATTTGCAGCAGCGCTGGCAGGAGCTGGCCGACCACCCGTTGGTTGGCGAAGCGCGCGGTGTCGGCATGGTGGCGGCGCTGGAACTGGTCAAGAACAAGCAGACCCGTGAGCGTTTCGCCGGTGGTGTTGGGATGCTGTGCCGCGAGCACTGCTTCCGTAACGGCCTGATCATGCGCGCGGTGGGTGACACCATGATCATCTCGCCGCCGCTGGTGATCAGCAAAGACGAAGTCGACGAACTGGTGACCAAGGCACGCAAGTGCCTGGACCTCACCCTGGCTGAAGTAAAAGGCTAAGAAAAAGAGGGCTTGATGGTGGCATTTGGAGATGCCGCCTGTTGTAAGCAAGCCCTCTAACTTGCCAGACTTCGCCGGTGCGTTGGCCAGGCTCACCGAGTGGTGGCGTATTCGGTACGACGCCACTCGGACACTTCAACAATAATGGAGCTACCCGCATGATCAAAACCTTCGGCAAGACCCTGCTCGCCATGACCCTGGCGGGTGCCGTGGCCGGTATGGCCCAGGCTGACGACAAAGTGCTGCACGTTTACAACTGGTCGGACTACATCGCGCCGGATACGGTCGAGAAGTTCACCAAGGAAACCGGCATCAAGGTCGTCTACGACGTCTTCGACTCCAACGAAACCCTCGAAGCCAAGCTCCTGGCCGGCAAGTCGGGCTACGACATCGTTGTGCCGTCCAACAACTTCCTGGCCAAGCAGATCAAGGCCAAGGTCTATCAGCCGCTGGACAAGTCCAAGCTGCCGAACTGGAAGAACCTGGACACCAACCTGCTGAAGACCGTTGAAGTTTCCGATCCGGGCAACCAGTACGCCTTCCCCTATATGTGGGGCTCCATCGGCATTGGCTACAACCCGGACAAGGTCAAGGCCGTCCTGGGCGACAACGCTCCGGTGGATTCCTGGGACCTGCTGTTCAAGCCGGAGAACATCGAGAAGCTGAAGTCCTGCGGCGTTTCCTTCCTCGACTCGCCGACCGAGATCCTGCCGATCGCCCTGAAATACCTGGGCCACGATCCGCTGAGCCAGGACCCGAAACAGCTGAAGGAAGCCGAGGCGCTGTTCCTCAAGATCCGTCCGCACATCACCTACTTCCACTCCTCCAAGTACATCTCGGACCTCGCCAACGGCAACCTCTGCGTGGCCGTGGGCTACTCGGGTGACGTGTATCAGGCCAAGTCTCGCGCCGAAGAGGCCAAGGGTGGTGTGAAGGTCGCCTACAACATTCCGAAAGAAGGCGCAGGCACCTTCTTCGACATGGTCGCCATGCCGGCCGATGCCGCCAACCCGGAAGCCGCCTATGCCTTCATGAACTTCCTGATGAAGCCGGAAATCATGGCGGAGATCACCAACGAAGTGCAGTTCCCCAACGGCAACGCTGCTGCCACTTCGCTGGTTGACGAGGCGATCCGCAAGGACCCGGGCATCTACCCGACTGCGGACACCATGGCCAAGCTCTATGCCTTCCCGGACCTGCCGGCCAAGGTACAGCGCGCAATGACCCGTACCTGGACCACCATCAAGTCGGGCAAGTAAGCACGGCTCCCGTGCCCGGCGGGGAGCTCCCCGCCGGTGCCCGGACCACCCAAAGCAATACGCGAGTTGACTGGCCCTGGTTGCTGGAATGACCCGGGCTTCTTCCGGCACCACCGGATAACAGAAGAGGACGAACCTGTGCACTTCCCCATCCGCAAGATGATGATCACTGCAGCAGCAACGCTGACCCTGGTTTCCCAGGCCCAGGCTGATCAGACGGTGCATATCTATAACTGGTCGGACTACATCGGCGAGACCACCCTGGCGGATTTCCAGAAGGAAACCGGCATCAAGCCGGTGTACGACGTCTTCGACTCCAACGAAACCCTGGAAGGCAAGTTGCTGGCGGGCCGTACCGGCTACGACGTGGTCGTGCCGTCCAACCACTTCCTCGGCAAACAGATCAAGGCGGGCGCGTTCCAGAAACTCGACCGCAGCCAACTACCCAACTGGCAGAACCTGGATCCCAACCTGCTCAAGCAGCTCCAGCGCAACGACCCGGGCAATGAGTACGCCGTTCCCTACCTCTGGGGCACCAACGGCATCGGTTACAACGTGGAGAAGGTCAAGGCTGTGCTCGGCGTCGACCATATCGACTCCTGGTCGGCCATCTTCGAACCCGAGAACATCAAGAAGCTAAGCCAGTGCGGCGTGGCTTTCCTCGACTCGGCGGATGAAATGATTCCCGCCGTGCTCAATTACATGGGCCTGGACCCCAACAGCACCAACCCGGACGACTACAAGAAGGCCGAGGAGAAGCTGATGGCGGTACGTCCCTACGTCACCTATTTCCACTCTTCCAAGTACATCGGCGACCTGGCCAATGGCGACATCTGCGTCGCCGCCGGTTTCTCCGGTGACATCTTCCAGGCCGCCGCGCGTGCCGAGGAAGCCGGCAAGGGTGTCGAGATCGCCTACGCAATCCCGAAAGAAGGCGGCAACCTCTGGTTCGACATGCTCGCCGTTCCGGCCGACGCAGCGAACGCCAGGCAAGCCCATGCCTTCATCAACTATCTGCTCAAGCCCGAGGTGATCGCCAAGGTCAGCGATTACGTCGGCTACGCCAACCCCAACCTGAAGTCTGGGGAGCTCATGAATCAGGAAGTACGCACCGATGAGTCCGTCTACCCGCCACAAGCGGTGCTGGACAAGCTGTATGTGTCGGCGGAATTGCCGCCGAAAGTCCAGCGGCTGATGACCCGCAGCTGGACCAAGGTCAAGTCGGGCAAGTAATGCAACGTCGGCGGCCCGTGGTGTGGCGGACCCGTCGGTGAAAATCCGGCCGGGCCAGGCAGGATGCCTGTCTCGTGCCCATGCTGTATAAACGCGCCCGGCCGCGGTGGTCGGGTAGTAATTTCTGGGAGTGTGGTAATGGCAATAGCCTCCGGTGCCTACAAGAAAGCCCTTGAGGGCAGCCAGCAACCCAAAGAGGTGCTGGTCAAGATCGACCGGGTGACCAAGAAGTTCGACGAGACGGTGGCGGTGGACGATGTTTCGCTGACCATCAACAAGGGTGAGATCTTCGCCCTGCTCGGCGGCTCCGGTTCGGGTAAATCAACTCTGTTGCGCATGCTCGCCGGCTTCGAACGGCCGACCGAAGGGCGCATCATGCTCGACGGCGTGGACATTACCGACATGCCGCCCTACGAGCGCCCGATCAACATGATGTTCCAGTCCTATGCGCTCTTCCCGCATATGACTGTTGCGCAGAACATCGCCTTCGGACTTAAACAGGACAGGCTTCCGGCTGCCGAGATCGATGCGCGCGTCAACGAGATGCTCAAGCTCGTGCAGATGACCCAGTACGCCAAGCGCAAGCCGCACCAGCTGTCCGGGGGCCAGCGTCAGCGCGTGGCCCTGGCCCGTTCGCTGGCCAAGCGTCCGAAGCTGCTGCTGCTCGACGAACCCATGGGCGCCCTGGACAAGAAGCTGCGCTCGCAGATGCAACTGGAACTGGTGGAGATCATCGAGCGCGTGGGCGTGACCTGCGTGATGGTGACCCACGATCAGGAAGAGGCCATGACCATGGCCCAGCGCATCGCCATCATGCACTTGGGCTGCATCGAGCAGATCGGTAGCCCTGTGGACATCTACGAGACCCCCATCAGCCGCCTGGTGTGCGAGTTCATCGGCAACGTCAACCTCTTCGACGGCGAAGTGGTGGAAGACTACGAGGCCCATGCGCTGATCGCCTGCCCGCAACTGGAGCGTCCGATCTACGTTGGCCACGGCGTGACCACCTCCGTGCAGGACAAGCGCATCACCTATGCCCTGCGTCCGGAGAAGCTGCTGGTGACCACCGAGCAGCCCACCTGCGAGTACAACTGGTCGCGTGGCCGGATCCACGACATCGCCTACCTGGGCGGTCACTCGGTGTTCTACGTCAAGCTGCCGAACGGCTCCATCGTCCAGTCCTTCGTCGCCAACGCCGAGCGCCGTGGCGCGCGTCCGACCTGGGATGACGAAGTGTTCGTCTGGTGGGAAGACGATAGCGGCGTGGTACTGCGGTCATGAGAATTTCCAAACTGAGTAACCTGCTGCCGACCGGCCGGCATCTCGTCATCGGGATTCCGTTCTTCTGGCTGTTCCTGTTCTTCATGCTGCCCTTCGCCATCGTGCTGAAGATCAGCTTTGCCGAAGCCGACGTGGCGATCCCGCCGTACACGGAGATCTACACCTGGGCGGACAACCAGCTGCAACTCGTCCTCAACCTGGGTAACTACCTGATACTCAACGAGGACGAGCTGTATCTGGCGGCCTATCTGGGCTCGCTGAAGATCGCCTTCTTCAGCACCCTGATGTGCCTGCTGATCGGCTACCCGATGGCCTATGCCATCGCCCGTGCCAGCAAGGAAGCGCAGACCGTGCTGCTGCTGCTGATCATGATGCCGACCTGGACCGCGATCCTGATCCGCGTCTATGCCTGGATGGGCATCCTCAGCAACAACGGCCTGCTTAACAGTGCGCTGATGGGCATGGGGCTGATCGACGAGCCGCTACAGATCCTCAACACCAACCTGGCGGTGTACATCGGCGTCGTCTATTCGTACCTGCCGTTCATGATCCTGCCGCTCTACGCCAACCTGGTGAAGCATGACCCGAGTCTGCTGGAGGCTGCGTCGGACCTCGGTTCGAGCACCTTCAACAGCTTCTGGAAGATCACCGTGCCGCTGTCGAAGAACGGCATCATCGCCGGCTCCATGCTGGTGTTCATCCCGGTGGTGGGCGAGTTCGTGATCCCGGAACTGCTTGGCGGTCCGGAGACCCTGATGATCGGCAAGGTGCTGTGGCAGGAGTTCTTCAATAACCGCGACTGGCCGGTGGCATCCGCCCTGGCGGTGGTGATGCTGGCGATCCTCATCGTCCCGATCATCCTGTTCAACCGTAACCAGGCGAAAGAGTTGGAGGGCAAGTTATGAGCATTACTCTGTTGATCGCCCCAACTTCTTTCCTGTTCAACCGTAACCAGGCCAAAGAACTGGAGGGCAAGGTATGAAGCGCTTCAGTTTCTCCACCGTGATGCTGTGGGTAGGTCTGCTGTTCATCTACCTGCCGATGATCATCCTGGTCATCTACTCCTTCAACGCCTCCAAGCTGGTGACCGTCTGGGGCGGCTGGTCGGTGAAGTGGTACGTGGGCCTCCTGGACAACACCCAACTGATGAACTCGGTGGGCCGTTCCCTGGAGATCGCCCTCTACACCGCGATCGCTGCCGTTGCCCTGGGCACCCTGGCTGCCTTCGTGCTGACCCGCATCCCGCGCTTCCGTGGCCGCACCATGTTCGGTGGCATGGTCACCGCGCCGCTGGTTATGCCGGAAGTGATCACCGGTCTGTCGCTGCTGCTGCTCTTCGTGGCCATGGCGCAACTGATCGGCTGGCCCCAGGAGCGTGGCATCGTGACCATCTGGATCGCTCACACCACCTTCTGCTCGGCCTATGTGGCCATCGTGGTGTCGGCGCGCCTGCGTGAACTGGACCTGTCCATCGAAGAAGCGGCCATGGACCTGGGCGCGCGTCCGTGGAAGGTGTTCATCCTGATCACCATCCCGATGATCGCGCCGTCCCTGGCGGCGGGCGGCATGATGTCCTTCGCCCTGTCCCTGGACGACCTGGTGCTGGCGAGCTTCGTGTCCGGTCCCGGTTCCACCACCCTGCCGATGGAGGTCTTCTCCGCCGTGCGTCTGGGCGTGAAGCCGGAGATCAACGCCGTGGCCAGCCTGATCCTGCTGACCGTTTCGCTGTTCACCTTCTTCGCCTGGTTCTTCTCTCGCCAGGCCGAGGAACGTCGCAAGCGGGCCATCCAGCAGGCGATGGAAACCATGGCCGAGGAAGCCGCTTCCTCCAGCTGGAAGCCGGCCTCCACCCAGGCTGCCTGATCCAGCGCTGGAAAAGACAAAGGCCACCTTCGGGTGGCCTTTGTCTTTTCTGAATAGGCGAATTCATTCTCCAGTGTTGCTGGAATGCCCTGAGCCAGGCTGCTTGCCGAGTTCTGCGGATGTTTCTGGTTTCACCTTGCCGGGCGACTCCCGTTGGCAGTCGACCCAAAGAAAGCAAAGGTCTTGCCCCTGCATCCGGCCCCGGCTTCGCCGGGGTTCCCTCTCTCTCGCGGCATCCATGCCGCTCGTCCTCCTCTGCAACGATTCCGCTCGGCCTCCTGAAGGGGCGGCCTCGCCGCCTCAGCTCTTCTGCCAAGCTTCAGGCCGCTGGTTTCTTCAGGATGATTTGTTCCTCGCTCGCGCGAGTCACCCCTCGCCTGCCTGCGGGAGAGGGGCCGGGGGTGAGGGTTGCATCAGGCTGGCGCGACAGCTGGAGATACGCCCGGTGAGACTCAGTCCTTCAGCTCCATCCGCACATCCCCCAGCTTGGCGCCATAGGGGCCGTAGCTGCGCTCGACCAGCTCGCGGCTGCCGTCAGCGCGGACGACCAGTGCCGAGCTGGCGCGGGTGCCGTAGGTGCGGGTGGCGATGAACACGCTGGAGAGCATGCGCTCGGTGTTCAGCCCCACGCCGGTGTCCGGGAGGATGTGGTCCGGCGCAACCTCAGGGTCATGCAGCAGGTTGAGCAGGGCGTCGGTGGTCGCGGGTTCCAGGCATTCGGCGATGGCCGCCTTGCCGCGCTCGACCTTGGGCCAGGGCGTATCCAGGTCGGCGTTGGACACGCCATAGATACCTGGCTGGAGGTTGATCGGTCCGCCACTGCGGGGGTTGAGGAACCACAGTTCGCGGTCGTCGCCGACCAGCAGGTTGAAGCCCGAATAATCACCGGCCCGGCGCAGCGCATCCTCAAGGAACTCGCCCGGTCCCATGGTTCCACGCAGGAACTGCACGCAAAGCTCGCCACGGGTGCGGCCGACAGGGGGCGTTCGGGGGTCTCGGATATTGGTGAGGGCGGCGAATCGGCCCTTGGGCCCGGCGCCAAGCCAGGTACCTCCGGCTTCCAGATCGCGTCCGGCAATTATGCCGGGTGCATCTTCCCATTTCGCCATGGGGAGGGTGGGACGTGCGTAGAATTCATCGCGGTTAGCAGCGAGCACCAGCGGGACTTCGTGTCCGGGGCGCCATGCGAATACGATCAGGCACATGGAGTCGTCTCCTTGTTATGAGCCGGAGTGTAGCAGTCGGTAGGAAAACTACATCTGCGGCAAAAGCTTTCTTTCGGGTTATCGGCTGCGTCCGTCAGGACTCTATATCCCTCGGGTGGAGCGTGAATCGGCCTTCCGTTAACATGCCGCTTTGTTTTCGGGGGTGTCCATGGAATTCGTGCTCTACCTGGTGCTCGGCGCCTGCGCGGGAGTGCTGGCCGGGCTGTTTGGCGTTGGCGGCGGCATGATCATCGTGCCGGTGCTGGTGTTCAGCTTTACCGCCCAGGGGGTCGATCCAGGCATCCTCACTCACCTGGCGGTAGGAACTTCCCTGGCCACCATCATCTTCACCTCGATCAATTCAGTGCGCGAGCATCATCGCAAAGGTGCGGTGCGCTGGCCGGTCTTCGTCTGGATGGCCGTCGGTATCCTCATCGGCTCCGGCCTTGGTTCCATGACCGCGGCCGCCATTCAGGGGCCGATGCTGCAGAAGATCATCGGCGTATTCGCCATACTGGTAGCAACACAGATGGGCCTGGACCTGAAACCCAAGGCCAGTCGCGAGGTTCCGGGCAAGCCCGGGCTGACCCTGGCGGGCGGGGTGATCGGCTGGGCTTCGGCCATCTTCGGCATCGGTGGTGGTTCGCTGACCGTGCCTTTCCTGACCTGGCGCAGCGTCCCCATCCAGCAGGCCGTCGCCACGTCCGCCGCCTGCGGGCTGCCGATCGCCGCGGCGAGTGCGCTGTCCTTCATGGCGCTGGGCTGGAACAACCCCGGCCTGCCGCCCTACAGCTTCGGCTTCATCTACCTTCCGGCGCTGGTCGGCATTGCCGCCACCAGCATGTTGTTCGCCCGTTTCGGCGCGCGCCTGGCCCATCGGTTGTCGCCGCGCCTGCTGAAACGCCTGTTCGCCCTGCTGCTGTTGTCAGTGGGCCTGAACTTCCTGATCTAAGGAGCTGTAATGCTGGCTTATCCCCAGATCGACCCGGTAGCCCTGGCTATCGGTCCTCTCAAGATCCACTGGTACGGCCTGATGTACCTCATCGGCATCGGTGGCGCCTGGTGGCTGGCTTCGCGCCGGCTGAACGCCTTCGACGCGACCTGGACCAAGGAAAAACTCTCCGACCTGGTGTTCTGGGTTGCCCTCGGGGTGATCGCCGGTGGCCGCCTCGGCTACGTGCTTTTCTACGATCTGTCGGCGTACATCGCCAACCCGCTGCTGATCTTCGAAGTCTGGAAGGGCGGCATGTCCTTCCACGGCGGCTTGATCGGCGTGATGCTGGCCACCCTCTGGTTCGGCAAGCGCAACAACAAGAGCTTCTTCCAACTGATGGATTTCATCGCCCCCCTGGTGCCGATTGGCCTGGGCGCCGGCCGCATCGGCAACTTCATCAACGCCGAGCTCTGGGGCAAGGCCACCGACCTGCCCTGGGCGATGATTTTCCCCACCGATCCGGCCCAGCTGCCGCGTCACCCGTCGCAGCTTTACCAGTTCGCCCTGGAAGGGGTGGCACTGTTCGCCATCCTCTGGTTCTACTCGCGCAAACCACGCCCGACCATGGCGGTTTCCGGCATGTTCGCGCTGTTTTACGGCATCTTCCGCTTCACGGTGGAGTTCGTCCGAGTCCCTGACGCCCAGCTCGGTTACCTGGCCTTCGGCTGGCTGACCATGGGTCAGATTCTCTGCCTGCCGATGATCATCGGCGGCATCTTCCTGATTGTCTGGGCCCACCGCCGCCAGTCCGCCCAAGGAGTCGCCTGATGAAACAGTATCTCGACCTGATGCGCCGCGTGCGTGAGAACGGCGCCTTCAAGAGCGACCGTACCGGCACCGGCACCTACAGCGTTTTCGGCCACCAGATGCGCTTCGACCTGGCCGAGGGCTTCCCCCTGGTCACCACCAAGAAGTGCCACCTGAAGTCCATCGTCCATGAGCTGCTGTGGTTCCTCCAGGGCGACACCAACATCAAGTACCTGAAGGACAATGGCGTCTCCATCTGGGACGAATGGGCCGACGAAGAGGGCAACCTCGGTCCGGTCTACGGCTACCAGTGGCGCTCCTGGCCGGCACCCAATGGCGAGTCCATCGACCAGATCACCAAGGTCGTGGAAATGATCAAGAAGAACCCGGACTCGCGCCGGCTGATCGTCTCCGCCTGGAACCCGGCCCTGGTGGATGAGATGGCCCTGCCACCGTGCCACGCGCTGTTCCAGTTCTACGTGGCTGACGGCAAGCTGAGCTGCCAGCTGTACCAGCGCTCGGCCGACATCTTCCTCGGCGTGCCCTTCAACATTGCCAGCTACGCCCTTCTGACCCTGATGGTCGCCCAGGTCTGCGACCTGGAGCCCGGCGAGTTCATCTGGACCGGCGGCGACTGCCACCTGTACGCCAACCACATCGAGCAGACCGACCTGCAGCTCACCCGCGAGCCGCTGCCGCTGCCGACCATGAAGCTCAACCCGCAAGTGAAGGACCTGTTCGCCTTCAAGTTCGAAGACTTCGAACTGGTGGGCTACCAGGCGCACCCGCACATCAAGGCCCCGGTCGCCGTCTGACCTGCCGCGCCGGGGCGCCTCCAGCCCCGGCCATTCCCTGACAGGAGTCACCATGAAAGCCCCGCTTGCAGCCCTGCTCACGGGGCTTTTCGGCCTCTGGCCGTCCTTCGCCGCCTGGGCCGAGCCCGCCCAGGGCAGCTTCGTCGCCAGCCAGCGCTGCGAGGCCTTCCAGTCCATTCGCAAGCAGAGCAATCCCGATGGGCTCGAAGTCCAGCCGGGCCAGCGCTATGAAGTGGTGGAGGTGAACAAACGCGACTACGACTGGCTGCGTGTCCGCATACCCGGCAGCGCAACGCCGCTGCGTTGGGTATCCGCCGGATGCGGGACGGTCGAGGGATTGGCGTTCAACACCGCAAAGGCGGCGCAGCCTGCGGGCGGTGGCGATATCTGCAGCCGCCCGGACCAGCATGACGGCTATGTGCTGGCCGCCACCTGGCAGCCGGGTTTCTGTGAACACGCCTCGTACAAGGGCGCCAAGCCCGAATGCGAAGGCCTGGAGTCGGGCGAGCTGCAGATTTCCCACCTGACCCTGCATGGCCTCTGGCCGAATCGCCAGTCCTGCGGCAAGCGCTACGGGCACTGCGATGGGCCGGGGCTGAAACTCAGTGCCGATACCCTGGCCTATGTCCGCCCGTGGATGCCGAACTTCCGCTACGGCACCAGCTTCGGTCGCTACCAGTGGGACAAGCACGGCGTCTGCCAGACGCAGATGGACGACGACGCCTACTTCCGCCGCGCGGTGGACCTGGTGCGGCAGCTGGACGAGTCCAAGGCCGGGCAGTACATCGTCGCCAATATCGGCGGCGCCATTTCCAGGCGGGCGTTCTACCAGAAGGTGGAAGAAGACTTCGGCAGCCGTGATGCGCAGAACAACTTCCTGCTGATCTGCAGCGGCAAGTACCTGCAGGAAATCCGCGTCTCGCTGCCGCGCGAGCTGAAACAGGCGGACAGCCTGGTGGGCGTGGTCGATGGCCAGTTCGCCGCCAGTCGCGCGCGTGACCGCAGCGAGTGCGCCGCCGACCGCATCCTGATCGAAGCCGGCGGCCGCTGACCCAGGGTCCCCCGGACTGCGTCGGGGACACCCCGTCGGCAGCCCGGTTGGTGCAAGTCGCTGGTTAGTTCAGGGTGGCGGCCAGCTCGTCGAGATCGTCGGCCGCGCGACTGAGATAGAACTCGGCGCCGCCATGGGTGCGGCCGCCGCCTTGCTGGAGCTGGGCACGCACGAAGCGGTAGTTGGTCCGGGCCTTGCCCAGCACTTCAGCGTGTTCCGGGTGGCCAGCGAGCAACTGGTCGAAGCGCTGCTCGATATCGGCATCCAGGCCCGCCGCCTGTGCTTCGGGCAGGGCGAAGTCCAGCTTGTTCGGCAAGGGATAGGCGCGGAGCTGATAGTCCAGCAGCACGCTGGCCAGCGCCTGGCTCTGGGCGTTGAACGGCGCTCCGGGGTCGCCGGCCAGGTCCTGCTTCATGTTTGCGGAGAGCGCCTGGGCGGCTTGTTCCAGGCCCCGCTCCTGCTCCAGCAGCTGGGCTACCAGTTCCGGGAAGCGGGACGCCTGATCGCGCGGCAGGTTGTCGAGGGTATTGAACAGCTTTTCCATGGCCCGCGCCGGGCGCTGCAGCGATTCCGGATTACCGAGCTGGACGATGAGCCGGTTCAGGGTGTTGAGGTGGTAGAAGGTCGCCTTCAGAGCGCGGGGGTCGGGCTCGCGTTCCTCTGGGTTGAAGTAGACCATGGCACTGGCGCAGAGCAGGCGGCTATGGCTGCTCAGCTCCCCCAGATGCCGGGCATCCTGCTCACTTCCCCAGGCCAGCGGGCTCAGCAGGCAGAACAGCATCAACAACTTGCGCATCATCCATCTCTCCCGGTTCTTGTTTTTGTGTCGGGCGCGCTGGGGCGGGGAATCTGGTCCCTTGCCGGCGCCATGCATTCAGACGGTCGGCCCTGTTGGAGCGGCGGGCCAATCCTACGGGAGCGGAAAGTTTTCGGTAAGCCCTTACTGCCGGTAGGTCGTCAGGGCATCAGGCCCGTGGCCAGGGTTGCCACGTGCCCCTGGCGTTCGGCCTGTTCCAGTTGCGCGTCGGGATTCAGCGACGACCATTCCGGGTGGGCTCGGGCCTTGCCCAGTACGGCGGGCAACTTGCCTTCCCGCCACTGCTTCTCTTCCGGCGTATCGATGCGCACCGCCTCGAAAGCGGCGTGACCGCGAGCGTCCAGCGCTTGCAGCAACTGGCGCTGACGCAGGGCCAGCAGGCGCAGGATGGCATCGTCCACGGTCAGCTCGCGCTGTCCCTTGATCTTGCCCAGCAGGCGCTCGCCGTAGTGGCCGAAGGTCTGCCAGGCGCCACCGGCAATGGCGCCGAGGGCCGCCGCGGCACCCAGGGTGACGCCGCCCACCAGCAGGTCGACGCCGGCACCGGCCGCCGCGCCCGCCGCCATGCCGCCACCCAGGCGTACGCCCAGTTGCCGGAGGGTTTCCGGATTGAACAGGTCATCGCCCCAGCGCCCGCCCAGCAGGGGCAGGTCGCTGGCAGAGGCATCCGCCTGGCCGAAGGCATAGAGCCGCAGGAGGGCTTCCACGCAGCGCTGCTCGCGCTGGCGCACCTGCTGGCGCAGGGTCTCGGTGGCGGCCAGCACGGCGGCCTCCTGGGCCGGTACGCTGCGCCGGCAGGCGGCCACATCCAGCAGCAGTTCGGCAATCAGGCGGCTTCCGGCGTCCAGGCGCAGGCGCCTTTGCGCCTGATGATCGTCCACCAGGCGCTGCAACTGCGGGCGTGCGCGTTCCAGCAGCAGTGCCAGGCTGTCGTAGAGGCGCTGCTCACCGTCCAGCGGCGGCGCCACGCTGTCGAAGCGCACCAGCGCATGCAGGCCCAGGCGGGCAAGTGCCTCGCGCCAATCGGCCTCGCGATGGTTCTCGCTGGCGACGAAGTTCAACACCGGCAGCAGGGGCCGGCCGCACATGGCCAGCACCGCCAGCTCGTCGCGGTACTTGGCCAGGACCGGTTCGCGGGCGTCGATCACGTAGAGCCCGGCATCGGAGGCCAGCAATTGACGCAGCACCTTGGCTTCCTGCTCGAAGCGCTGGCGTGCCTCGCTGCCGTCGAGAAAGCGGGCAAGTCGAGCGGGGCCGTCGAGGCGCTCGCCGGGGCGGTCGAGCCGCTCCAGGTGATCCAGCAACGCGATGGCGTCTTCCAGGCCCGGCGTGTCGTAGAGCTCCAGCAGCGGCTGGCCATCCACCGACAGCCGTGCGCCTTCCACGTGGCGGGTGGTGCTGGGGCGGTGGGACACCTCGCCGAAGGCACGGTCGCGCAGCAGGGTGCGCAGCAGGGAGGTCTTGCCGACGTTGGTATGGCCGACTACGGCCAGCTTCAACGGCTTAGTCATGGCCGGTCTCCAGCCAGGTCATGGGAGCGCCCTGGGCGTGGGGCAGGGCGAGGCGGTCGAGGGCCTGATGCCAATCTTCCAGGCGCTGGCTATCGAGGGATTCGCCGGACGGCGGGGGCAGCAGCCAGATGCGGGTCCGGCCTGCGCTGCGCGCCAGTTCGCCGATCAATGCCAGGGTGCCGCGATCCGGTGAGCGGCGGGGGTCGCAGGCTACCGCCAGACGCTCCGGGGGAAAACGGCTGAGCTGATCCAGCAGACGCTGACGCTGCTCGCGGCTGTCGAGCACACCGGCATCGCCGACGCCCTTGGGCAGCGTTGGCGGCCAGGGGCGGCGGTCGTCCAGTTCGATGGCCACCAGCAGGGCGCCTTGGCTGGTGCCATTCAGGTTGCCGGCTTGCGGTTCGACCAGTTCGGCCTGGGCGGCGTCGCAGACACCCAGGCGTTCGCTGGCCGGCTGCAGGCGCTCGCGCAGCAGGCCGTAGCCGGGCAGACCGAGTTCCAGCCGGAGGCGCGCACGGCCTTGTGCCCAGCGCCAGAGGCAGAACAGCCCCAGTAGCAGTCGCGGCAGCAGGCCGTAGGTGAAAGTGACTCCGAGCAGCCAGCCGGACCATGCTTGGCGCGCGCTTTCCTCTGCCAGCACATTGCTGCTGGCGCGGATGGTTTCGGCATCCGGCAGGCTGAAGCCGAGCATGCTGGGCAGGGCGCCCAGGGCCTGAATGAGGACGACGAAGGTGTCGCTGCCGAGGATGGTGGTTTCCCAGACGAAGCCGTAGCGGCGGGTGGCGAGCAGCAGCAGGAGGACCATGAGCGCGCTGCCCAGGGTCAGCAGCCAGACGCTGTGGACGATGGCGCCCAGGCCCCAGCGGGTCAGGCCCTGGCGCAGCAGCAGCAGGAGCAGGGCGGGTGCCAGGTGCGCGGCCTGGGCATCGCGGGCCAGCTTGCCGCTTAGCCAGAGCCAGAGCCGTCCGAGCACGCTGGTGCTGCTGCCGAGGCAGAACGACAGGGCCCAGCCCAGCAACATCAGCAGGTGCAAGCCGAGCAGGCTGCCCAGGGCCCAGAACAGGTTGACCGGGCGTTCGCCGTTGCCCAGCGCCGCGATGGCGAGCCCGGATCCGCTGACCAAAGCCAGCACCATCAGCAGCAGGCCGGCGAGCCGCGCGCCTTGGCGCCAGTGGTGGAGGGCCTGCAGTTGACCGTCGCGCTGGGCCAGCCAGAGGGCACGAGCCTGAATGCGCTGCGCCAGGTCGCCACCGGCGGCATTGGCACGGCGGTTGGCTTCGGCGTCGTCGAGGGGGCCGGCGTGTTCTTCGCGCAGGCGGATGGCCTCGGTCAGCCAGAGCTGGTCGAGGGCGGAAAGGGGAGGGAGGGCGGCTGGATTGGGTTCGCTCACGAAGGGCTTCTTGGCCAAGGGTGAGCTCTGAGAATAACCGCTCGAGGCGGGACCATCATCAAAAGAGAAGGCCGGCGCTGGGCGCCGGCCTTCATCTGTCAGTGGGTGTGGGAACTGGCCGCCACCTTCACCCGGGGTGTTGATGGCGCGTCGTGGTGGTCGTCATGTTCAGACACCACTTTCACTTCGTTGCCGTCGCAGTCGTACAGCTTGCCGTCGCGGAAATAGTCGCCCTCGTTCAGGGCGGCGATGTCCTGGTAGCGCAGGGTGCGCTCGCTGGCGGCGACGAACACCGACTGCTGGTCCGAGTTACCGGCCTTCAGGTGGTTGAAGATCAGGTTCAGCAGGATGGCCATGATCGCCGCCGAGCTGATGCCGGAGTGGAAGATGGTTTCGAACCAGGCGGGGAAGTGGTGGTAGAAGGTCGGCGCCGCGATCGGGATCATGCCGAAGCCGATGGAGGTGGCGACGATGATCAGGTTCATGTTGTTGCGGTAGTCGACCTGCGCCAGGGTCCGGATGCCGGACGCGGCCACGGTGCCGAACAGGACAACGCCGGCGCCGCCCAGGACCGAGGTGGGTACCGCGGCAATCAGGCGACCCATCACCGGCAGCAGGCCGAGGGTCACCAGGATCAGGCCGGCGGTGGCCACCACATAGCGGCTCTTCACGCCGGTCACGGCCACCAGTCCGACGTTCTGGGCGAAGGCGCTCTGGGTGAAGGAACCGAACAGCGGAGCCACGGAGCTGGAGATCATGTCCGCACGCAGGCCGTTGCCCAGTCGCTTGGAGTCCACCTTGGTGCCGATGATTTCACCGACGGCGAGGATGTCCGCCGAGGTTTCCACCAGGGTCACGATGATCACGATCAGCATCGACAGGATCGCCGCGATGTGGAATTCCGGCATGCCGAAGTGCAGCGGAGTCGGCAGGGCCACCAGCGGGCCTTCGAGCACCTTGGAGAAGTCCGCCATGCCGAAGAACACCGCAGTCACGGTGCCGATGACCATCGCCAGGAGGATCGACAAGCGCGAGATGCTGGCACTGCCCAGCTTGCTCAGCAGCAGCACGGTGGCGAGGGTGAAGGCGGCGAGGCTGACGTTGGCCACGCTGCCGAACTCCGGCGACTGGCTGTTGCCGCCCATCGCCCAGCGTGCCGCAACGGGCATCAGGGTGAGGCCGATGGTGGTGATCACGATGCCCGTCACGAGCGGCGGGAAGAACTTGGTGATCCGCGAGAATATCGGGGTGATCAGCAGGCCGATCAGTGAGGCGGCGATGACCGCGCCGAGTACGGCTGGAATGCCGCCGGCGCCGTTACTGCCGATGATGGCGATCATGGTCGCCACGCCGGCGAAGGACACGCCTTGCACCAGGGGCAGCTGACAGCCGAAGAAGGGGAGACCGATGGTTTGCAGCAGGGTGGCCAGGCCACCGGCGAACAGTGAGGCTGCGATCAGCAGGCCGATGTCTGCGGGCGATAGCCCGGCAGCCTGGCCGATGATCAGGGGTACCGCGACAATTCCGCCATACATGGTCAGCACGTGCTGCAGACCGTAGGCGAGGTTGGCTCCAATGCCGAGGTTTTCGTCTTCCGGGCGTTGCACCGGAGACGGACTTGCGGTTGGGACTGTCATGGTGGGCTCTCGGTTTTGTTATTGTGCCGGCAACTGTAGACAATTATTCGGTCCATTGACTAGTACTTTGTATACAATTTTTGCAATGCGCTATTTCGCCTATTCCTCGCCTATTTCCCGATAAATTCTCCGAAAAGCGAAGATACGTCACTTGACCATATGGTCAGAAAAATGATTGACGACGAATGGCATGTATCCATATGGCTATGGTTTCGAGGGTATGCATAGGCCATGCCGAAACCATTGTGAGGCTGGTGCCAATCCTCCGTTGGCTTTCTCTCGTGGGCGGCAGCCGGTATTCTCGCCGCCATGAAAAAGACCCTGCCCCTCTGCCTGATCGCCGCTCTCGCACAGAACCGCGTGATCGGTCGCGACAACCAACTGCCCTGGCACCTGCCGGCAGATCTCAAGCACTTCAAGGCCATGACCCTCGGCAAGCCGATCATCATGGGCCGCAAGACCTGGGATTCCCTGGGTCGCCCGTTGCCCGGCCGGCTCAACCTGGTGGTCAGTCGCCAGGAAGGGTTGGTGCTGGAAGGCGCGGAAGTCTTCCCCAGCCTGGAAGCTGCCATCGAGCGCGCCGACGCCTGGGCGCGTGAAGAAGAAGCCGAGGAACTGATGCTGATCGGCGGCGCCCAGCTCTATACCCAGGGCCTTGTCCAGGCCGATCGCCTCTACCTCACCCGCGTGGAACTGGCCCCGGAAGGCGATGCACACTTCCCAGAAGTGTCGCAGCAGGAATGGCGCCTGGCCTCCAGCATCGAGCACGAGGCGACGACGGACACGCCGGCCTACGCCTTCGAGGTGTGGGAAAAGCGCTGAACTCCAGCGCTGTGGACGCTTTTTGTGGGGGCGAATTCATTCGCCAAGCAGTCCGAAGGGCTGCCGTGGGCGTGTAGGGGGTCTGCTGCGCAGTCCTTGGCGAATAAATTCGCCCCTACAGGTCCAGCTCCAGCAGCTCCGCTTTTACCCTGCCGTTCTCTATCAGCAGAAACCCCACCGACACCGGCAGCTTGAAACGCCTCGGTCCGGCGCTGCCCGGGTTCACGTGCACCAGGCCGGCGCGCTCGGTAACGAGCGGCTTGTGGGAATGCCCCGTGACCACGACGCTGAATCCACGCGCCTTCAAATCAGCAGGGATGTCCGCCTGGTCGTGCACCAGGTAGATCCCGGTCTCTCCCAGCCACAGCTCTTCGACCTCGCGTACAACGTCGGCCCAGGTGTCCACGTCGTTATTTCCTCGTACCGCAGTCAGCGGTGCCAGTTGGCGCAGGGCGTCGAGGATTTCGGGCTTGCCGATATCGCCGGCATGGAGGATGTGGTCGCAGCCTTGCAGCGCTGCGAGGGCCTGGGGGCGGAGGAGACCGTGGGTGTCGGAGATCAGGCCGATGCGAAAGGAGGTCATGACTGGGCCCCATCAAGTGATGGGACCCATTCTGCCACTTAGCGGGATTCCGGCAGGAACCAGTTGAGCAGCAGGGCGCAGAGGCCGCCGGTGGCGACGCCGGATTCGAGGATGTTGCGCAGGGCTGCAGGCATGTGGGCGAGGAACTCCGGCACCTGCGATACGCCCAGGCCCAATGCCAGGGACACAGCGATGATCAGCAGTGCGCGGCGGTCCAGGGTGGTGCCGGCGAGGATATTGATGCCCGAGGCGGCCACGGCGCCGAACATCACCATGGCGGCCCCGCCTAGCACCGGCTCGGGAATGGCCTGCAGCACGCCGGCCACCGCCGGGAACAGGCCCAGCAGCACCAGCATCAGGGCGATCCAGATGCCGATGTGGCGGCTGGCGATGCCGGTCAGTTGGATCACCCCGTTGTTCTGCGCGAAGACCGAGCTGGGGAAGGTGTTGAACAGGCCGGCCAGCAGCGAGTTGGCGCCGTTCACCAGCACGCCGCCCTTGATGCGCTGCATCCACAGCGGACCTTCCACCGGTTGGCGCGAAACCTTGCTGGTGGCGGTGACGTCGCCGATGGCTTCGAGTGAGGTGACCAGGTAGATCACCAGCATCGGCACGAACAGCGACCAGGAGAAGCCCAGGCCGAAGTGCAGCGGCACCGGCACCTGGACCAGCGGCGCGTCGTGCAGGCCGCTGAAATCGAGACGACCGAGCCAGGCGGCCAAGGCATAACCCACCAGCAGGGCGATGACGATGGCGCAGCTGCGCATCCACACCAGCGGGATGCGGTTGAGCAGCAGGATCACGCCCAGCACGGTGCCGGACAGCAGCAGGTTTTCACCATTGGCGAAGGTGCCGTTGGCCATGGCGCCGAAACCGCCGCCCATGCTGATCAGGCCCACCTTGATCAGGGTCAGGCCGATCATCAGCACGACGATGCCGGTTACCAGCGGATTGATCAGCCGCTTGACGAAGGGCAGCACTCGGGAGATGCCCATCTCCACGAAAGCGCCGGCCATCACCACGCCGAAGATGGCGGCCATCACCGCTTCCACCGGGGTGCCTTGCTTGACCATCAACGCGCCGCCGGCGATCAGCGGGCCGACGAAGTTGAAGCTGGTGCCCTGGACGATCAGCAACCCGGCACCGAACGGCCCGAAGCGCTTGCATTGCACGTAGGTGGCGATGCCGGAGACCACCAGGGACATGGAGACGATCAGGTTCGTATCCCGCGCCGACACGCCCAGCGCCTGGCAGATCAACAGGCCGGGAGTGACGATGGGAACGATGATGGCCAGTAGGTGCTGCAGCGCGGCCAGCAGGGCGGCCAGCGGACGCGGCTTGTCTTCCAGGCCGTAGAGCAGCTCGTTGCGAGTCTCGGGGACGGGGGGCTTTTCCAGTGAAGTCATGGCGATCGACCGCAAAAAAGCGGCGATTCTACCTGAGTGGTCAGCTTTGATGGCGGGGCTGAACTCTGTAGGGGCGAATTCATTCGCCAAGCGGACCGATGGTCCGCCATTGCCCCTACAACAGCAGAAAGCCCGGCAAGGGCCGGGCTTTCTGTCGATCAGGGCGATCAGCCTTCGAGCATCGACTTGTCGCGCACCGCGCCCTTGTCGGCGCTGGTGGCGAGCAGGGCGTAGGCCTTGAGGGCAGTGGTCACCTTGCGCGCGCGCGGCGCGACCGGCTTCCAGCCTTTCTTGTCCTGTTCCACGCGACGGGCGGCCAGTTCTTCGTCCGAAACCAGCAGGTTGATGCTGCGGTTGGGGATGTCGATCAGCACCTTGTCGCCGTCCTGCACCAGGCCGATGGCGCCACCAGCGGCGGCTTCCGGCGAGGCGTGGCCGATGGACAGGCCCGAGGTGCCGCCGGAGAAGCGGCCGTCGGTGAGCAGGGCGCACTGTTTGCCCAGGCCCTTGGACTTCAGGTAGCTGGTCGGATACAGCATTTCCTGCATGCCCGGCCCACCTTTCGGGCCTTCGTAGCGGATGATCACGATGTCGCCGGCCTTCACTTCGTCCGCGAGGATGCCTTTCACGGCGCTGTCCTGGCTTTCGAAGATCTTCGCGGTGCCTTCGAAGACGTGGATGGACTCATCCACGCCGGCGGTTTTCACCACGCAGCCGTCGAGGGCGATGTTGCCGTAGAGCACGGCCAGGCCGCCCTCCTGGGAGTAAGCGTGCTCGACGGAGCGAATGCAGCCTTCGGCGCGGTCGTCGTCCAGGGTCGGCCAGCGAGTGGACTGGCTGAAAGCGACCTGGGTGGGGATGCCGGCCGGGCCTGCCTTGAAGAAGGTGTGCACGGCTTCGTCGCTGGTCTGGGTGATGTCCCACTGGGCGATGGCGTCGGCCATGCTCGGGCTGTGCACGGTGGCGACGTCGGTGTGCAGCAGGCCGCCACGGGCCAGTTCACCGAGGATGGAGAAGATGCCGCCGGCGCGGTGCACGTCTTCCATGTGGTACTTCTGGATGTTCGGCGCCACCTTGCACAGCTGCGGGACCTTGCGCGACAGGCGATCGATGTCACGCAGGTCGAAGGCCACTTCGGCCTCCTGGGCGGCGGCCAGCAGGTGCAGGATGGTGTTGGTGGAACCGCCCATGGCGATGTCCAGGGTCATGGCGTTCTCGAACGCCTTGAAGTTGGCGATGTTGCGCGGCAGGACGGAATCGTCGCCTTCGCCGTAGTAGCGCTGGCACAGTTCGACGGCCAGGCGGCCGGCGCGCAGGAACAGCTGCTCGCGGTCGGCGTGGGTCGCCAGGGTCGAACCGTTGCCCGGCAGGGACAGGCCGAGGGCTTCGGTCAGGCAGTTCATCGAGTTGGCGGTGAACATGCCGGAGCAGGAACCGCAGGTGGGGCAGGCGCTGCGCTCGTACTCGGCGACTTTTTCGTCGGAGCAGGAATCATCGGCGGCAACCACCATGGCGTCCACCAGGTCCAGGCCGTGGTTCGCCAGCTTGGTCTTGCCGGCTTCCATCGGGCCACCGGAGACGAAGACCACCGGGATGTTCAGGCGCAGGGCGGCCATCAGCATGCCGGGGGTGATCTTGTCGCAGTTGGAGATGCAGACGATGGCGTCGGCGCAGTGGGCGTTGACCATGTATTCCACGGAGTCGGCGATGATCTCGCGGCTCGGCAGGGAATACAGCATGCCGTCATGGCCCATGGCGATGCCGTCGTCCACGGCGATGGTGTTGAATTCCTTGGCCACGCCGCCGTGCTTCTCGATCTCGCGGGCGACCAGCTGGCCCAGGTCCTTCAGGTGCACGTGGCCAGGCACGAACTGGGTGAAGGAGTTGGCGATGGCGATGATCGGCTTCTTGAAGTCCTCGTCCTTCATCCCGGTGGCGCGCCACAGGGCACGGGCGCCGGCCATGTTGCGACCGTGGGTGGAGGTTTTCGAGCGGTAATCGGGCATGACGGTTTCCTGCGGCTAATCAGGTATCGATAAGAGTCTCATCGTGAGCGCGCAACATACCGGATGCAAACAGCAGTTGGCCGTTCGGTCGGTGGTGGCCGGAAGGCGTGGCGGGGTCACCGCTCGCTCGGCCGGGGCTCACTGGCCCGCCGGAGGATGGTTGGCGAGGAATCGCCCGATTCTACGCCGGGCCCGGCCGGCAGGGAAAGGCTGGCGGTCGGGCCGGCGCTGGGGCCGGCCCGGATGCCGCAGGGCTGGACGCGCGCTTAGCTGTTGGGCAGCAAGCGGCAGGTCAGGCTCTTGATGTAGCGGGTTTCGCTGATGGCCGGGTGTACCGGGTGGTCCGGACCCTGGCCGCCACGCTCCAGCAGGATGATGTTGCGGTCCAGGTGGCGTGCGCTGCCCAGCAGGATGTTCTGCAGGTCGTCTTCCGGCAGGTGCATGGAGCAGGAGGCGCTGACCAGGATGCCGTCCTTGTTCAGTAGGCGCATGGCCTGCTCGTTCAGGCGGCGGTAGGCGGCTTCGCCGTTCTTCAGGTCCTTCTTGCGCTTGATGAAGGCTGGCGGGTCGGCGACCACCACGTCGAAGCGTTCTTCAGCGGCTTTCAGTTCTTTCAGGGCTTCGAAGACATCGCCTTCAACACAGGTCACCTGCTCGGCCACGCCGTTGAGGGTGGCGTTGCGCTCCACACCGTCCAGGGCGAAACCGGAAGCGTCGACGCAGAACACTTCGCTGGCGCCGAAGGCCGCGGCCTGCACACCCCAGCCACCGATGTAGCTGAACAGGTCGAGCACGCGCTTGCCCTTCACGTAGGGCGCCAGGCGCGCGCGGTTCATGCGGTGGTCGTAGAACCAGCCGGTCTTCTGGCCTTCCATGACCGGGGCTTCGAATTTCACGCCGTTCTCTTCCAGGGCGACCCACTCCGGCACCACGCCGAATGCGGTGTCCACGTAACGCTCCAGGCCTTCGGCGTCACGGGCGCTGGAATCGTTCTTCCAGAGCACGCCGCGCGGTTTCAGCACCTGCACCAGGGCGTCGAGCACGGCGTCCTTGTTGCGCTCCATGGCGGCGGAGGCCAGTTGTACGACCAGGTGGTCGCCGAAGCGGTCCACCACCAGCCCCGGCAACAGGTCGGAGTCGCCGTAGACCAGTCGGTAGAAGGGTTTGTCGAACAGGCGCTCGCGCAGGCTCAGGGCGACGTTGATGCGGTGCACCAGCAGGGATTTGTCCAGGGTGTGCTTGACGTCGCGGGACACCAGGCGCGCGCAGATCAGGTTGTTCGGGGAGAGGGCGACCACACCCAGCGGCTTGCCGCCGGCGGCTTCGAGAATGGCCTGGTCACCGGGCTGGAAGAGGTTCAGCGGGGTGGCGACCACGTCCACTTCGTTGCTGTAGACCCACAGATGGCCGGCGCGCAGGCGTCGATCGGCATTGGCTTTGAGGCGCAGGCTGGGCAGGGACATGTGTCGCTCTCCGGAAAAAAGGCGGGGATTATACCCCAGGCAATACCTGCCCCGGAGGCCACCCGGCGGCACCGGCGGCCACTTGGCACGACAGTCGGAAAATGGCCGGAAATCCCGAGCAAGTGATTGGTCCAACCGGGTAGACTGTCGATTCGGTCAAACTTCCCACTCGTCCCCCATGGCTCAAGAACTTTCCGCAGATCAGATCCGTCAGGTCCTGCAGGGCATCAGTGTGCCGCCGCAGCCGCAGATCATGGTCGACCTGCAAATGGAGCAGGTCATGCCCAGCCCCGACCTGAAGTCCATCGCCCGCCTGATCAGCCAGGATCCGGGCCTGTCCGGCGCGCTGCTGAAGATCGTCAATTCGCCGTTCTTCGGCCTGACCAACCGCATCGCTTCGATCCAGCAGGCGGTGAACCTGCTGGGCTGCAACACGGTGATCAACCTGATCAACGCACAGTCGATCAAAGGCGAGATGAGCGACGAGACCATCGTCACCCTGAACCGTTTCTGGGACACCGCCCAGGACGTGGCCATGACCTGCCTGACCCTGGCCAAGCGCATCGGCTACCAGTCCGCCGACGAGGCCTACGCCCTTGGCCTGTTCCACAATTGCGGCATCCCGTTGATGCTCAAGCGCTTCCCCGACTACATGACGGTGCTGGAAGAGGCCTACGCCAGCGCGGGTCCGGAACGCCGCGTGGTGGACACCGAGAACCGCCTGCTGAACACCAACCATGCGGTGGTCGGCTACTTCACCGCGCGTTCCTGGCGCCTGCCGGAGCATCTCTGCGAGGCCATCGCCAACCACCACAACGCCTCGTCCATCTTCAGCGACGACTCCGGCCGCGACGCCCAGCTCAAGAACCTGCTGGCGATCCTCAAGATGGCCGAGCACATCTGCGCTTCGCACCTGGTGCTGGGCAACCAGGCCGAGGACTATGAGTGGATGAGCATCCGTGGCCAGGTACTGGACTATGTCGGGCTCTCGGAGTACGACTTCGAGAACCTCAAGGAAAGCATTCGTGAACTTGGCGCGAGCTGAGTACCGAGAAACCGATGCCTGAATTACCTGAAGTCGAAACCACCCGCCGCGGTATCGCGCCCTTCCTCGAAGGCCAGCGCGTCAGCCGGGTGATCGTGCGTGAACGCCGCCTGCGCTGGCCGATTCCCGAGGACCTCGACGTGCGCCTGTCCGGCCAGCGCATCCTGCAGGTGGAACGCCGCGCTAAGTACCTGTTGCTGCAGGCCGAGGCCGGCACGCTGATCAGCCACCTCGGCATGTCTGGCAGCCTGCGCCTGGTGGAGGCGGGGCTGGCCGTGGCCAAGCACGAGCATGTGGATATTGAGCTGGAATCGGGGATGGCCCTGCGCTACACCGATCCGCGCCGTTTCGGCGCCCTGTTGTGGAGCGACGATCCGCTGAACCACGAGCTGCTGCGTCACCTGGGGCCGGAGCCGCTGACCGACCTGTTCGACGGCGAACGCCTGTTCCAGCTCTCCCGCAGCCGCAGCATGGCGGTGAAGCCCTTCATCATGGACAACGCCGTGGTGGTGGGCGTCGGCAACATCTACGCCAGCGAAGCGCTGTTCGCCGCCGGCATCGACCCGCGCCGCGAGGCCTGCTCCATTTCCCGGGCGCGCTACCTGAAGCTGGCCGAGGAGATCAAACGCATCCTCGCCCAGGCCATCGAATGCGGCGGCACCACCCTGCGCGACTTCGTCGGTGGCGACGGCAAGCCCGGCTACTTCCAGCAGGAACTCTGGGTCTACGGTCGCGCTGGCGAGTTCTGCAAGCAATGCGGTTCGACCCTGCGGGAAATCCGTCTCGGCCAACGTGCCAGCGTCTATTGTCCGCGCTGCCAACGCTGATCCCTCGCCGAGTCGCCAGACTCGGCGCCGAGCATCCCTAGAACAAGAAAGAAGTCTGTCCTATGTACGGTAACTACCTGCCCCCCAATCCCTTTGCCGAGGCGGTCGGCCACGGCGTGCTGCGCCTGATGGGCTGGCGCATCGAAGGGCGCCTGCCACCCCTCGACAAGTTCGTGATCATTGGCGCCCACCACACTTCCAACTGGGACTTCGTGCTGTTCCTCGCGGTGAAGTTCTTGCTGCGCCTGAACGCCCGCTGGTTCGGCAAGCACACCATCTTCCGCTGGCCTTTCGCCGGGCTGATGCAGCGTTGGGGTGGCGTGCCGATCCATCGCCACCTGAAGCTCAACATGGTGGAGCAGGCCGTGGAACGCTTCCGCGAAAGCCGCGAGTTCATGCTGGTGATCTCGCCCGAAGGCACCCGCAAGCGGGTGGAGCGCTGGAAGATGGGCTTCTACCACATCGCCCGTGGCGCCGACGTGCCGGTGGTCCCGGCGGCCCTGGACTACGTCAACCGCCGGGTGGTGATCGGCGAGCCGTTCTACACCACCGGCAACGAGCAGGCCGACCTGCAGCAGTTGCTGGCCTTCTACCGGCCCTACGTACCGAAAAAACCCGACTACGCTTTCAATGGCGATTGAAGGCCGTCACGCTGCCAATGTGCCATGCGCTGTTATAGTTTTTCGTACACCACTATCTGAAGGATCGCCCGTATGAACCTGCTCCGCACGACCGCTGCTGTCCTGGCGCTGACCACTGGCCTGCTGGCGCTGCCGGCTAACGCGGAAGTGGTACAGGAAAATGTCAGCGGCGACCCCATGTACTCCGTCAACGCCCCCAGCGGCTACAGCATGGCCGGCGACATCCTGATCGCCCGCCCGTTGCTGATCGGCGCCACGGTGATCGGCGCGGGCCTGTTCATCGTCAGCCTGCCGTTCTCCGCCCTCGGCGGTAATGTCGGGGATGCCGCCAATGCGCTGGTTGTAGAGCCGGGCAGGGAGGCCTTCGTACGCTGCCTGGGCTGCACCATGAGCGGTTACAGGGAAGACTGATCCCTTCCTGCGGCTCCATCGCGACGGCCCCTTTTCGGGGCCGTCGGCGTTTTCGGGCGCGCCCGCGGGTTGCCCTCCGGCCATCGCATCGGTTAATAGCTGGGCCTTGTCTGGTGAAGGAATACCGCCCGTGAAGCACCACTCCCGCATCGTTCTGCTGATCCTGGCCGCCGTGGGGCTGGCTTTGAGCTTCTGGTTCAGTTCCGGCTGGCTCGAACTGTGCGCGGGGCTCGCGCTGTTCCTGTTCGGCATGCAGTGCCTGGAAGAAGGGCTGCGCGAGCTTGCCGGCGGCAAGCTGGAGCAATTGCTGGCACGCAGCACCGCCACCTCCTTCAAGGGGCTGATGTTCGGCATCGGCGGCACCTTGCTGCTGCAGTCCAGCACGCTGGTTTCCCTGCTCACCATCGCCTTCATCAGTGCCGGGTTGATCCAGCTGGCCGGCGGCATCGCCATCCTCTTCGGTGCCAACCTGGGCGCCACCAGCGGCATCTGGCTGCTGGCCCTGGCCGGGCAGAATCTCAGCCTCAGCCCGCTGGCCCTGCCGTTGCTGGTGTTCGGCGTGCTCGGTGGCTTCCTGGGCGAGAAAAGCAAGGCCGCCGGGCGCATCGTGCTCGGCATCGCCTTCATCTTCCTCGGCATCGACCAGATCAAGGATGGCTTCGCCAGCTTCGGTGACGGCCTCGACCTCACCGCTTACCAGGCCGACGGGCTGATGGGCAGTCTGCTGTTTGCGCTGATTGGTCTGTTAGTCACGGTAGTGCTGCAGTCCAGCCACGCCACCCTGATGCTGACCCTGGCGGCACTGGCCGGCGGCCAGCTGGATCTCGCCCAGGGCTTCGCCATCGCCATCGGTTCCAATGTCGGCAGCAGCGTAACCACCGCTTTCGTCGGTTCCCTCGGCGGCAATCGCAGCGGTCAGCGCCTGGCGCTGGCTCACGTACTGTTCAACGTGGTCACCTGCACCCTGGCCTTCATCCTGCTGGGGCCGCTGAGTTGGCTGGTCGACCGCATTGCCGGCCTCACCGGCCTGGGCGAGAACGAACTGATCCAGTTGGCCATGTTCCACAGCCTGATCAACGCCATGGGCGTGCTGCTGTTCTGGCCCCTGCAGAAGCGCCTTGCACTGTGGCTGGTGCGCTGGCTACCAGAGCGCGAAGAGCCCCAGGTACTGATCACCGAGCTGGCCGCGGGGCCGGAAGAACCTCAGCGTACCCAGGCGCGCTACCTCAGCGAGCGCGCCCTGGATTCGGCGGACGCCGCGGCCAGCGCCGTGGTACGCGAGCTGCACCACCTTGGCCGGCTGAGCATGGAGGTGATCTGCCACGCGCTCTACCTGCCGGTGGAGCAGTTGGCCAAGGCCCAGGGCGATGAGCTCCTGCTGCACGCACGGCCGGAGCGCTATCACCTGGATGCCGAAGCGCTCTACCAGCGGCATATCAAGGGGGTGTACGGCGACCTGCTGAGCTTCATGGGGCGGCTTGACCTGCCGCTGGACGAGGCGCACCAGCAATTCTGGGTCAGTTGCCAGCTGGCGGCGCTGCAATTGGTGGATGCGGTGAAGGATGCCAAGCACTTGCAGAAGAACCTGGGGCGCTACCTGGACGAAGAGCCGTCGCCGATCCGCGAGGCCTACGTGGACCTGCGCCGTCATCTGCTGGCGATGCTCCACGAACTGCGCGAGCTGGGCCGCTCCGAACTCCCGGAAGAGGCCTGGAACGAGCGCCTGCGCTGGCTGGACGAAAAGGCGGCAGCCTTCGACGGCACCTTCCGCACCCGCCTGTTCAATTCCGTACGCAGCACCGAGCTGGACGGCCTGCAGACCAGCTCGCTGATGAACGACCTGGGCTACGCCAGCCGGATATTCCAGAGCCTGCGCAACGTGCTGATGCTGGGTGAGGGGGAGTTGCTGTTCCGCGAGCTGCGGCGGCTGGAGCAGGACGAAGAGTCGCTGATCGTGCTGTAGGTGGCCGTCTGTGGAGCGGGCAGCCCCCTATCCCTCTGGGGCGAAGAGGCATGCTTTCGGAAGCACCGCTTCCGATGCCGATTAGCGCCTGATCGCGAAGCGATCAGGCAGGGGCGCAGAGCGGGGGTGGGGTGAGGGAAGTTCGTGTTCGCTGGGCGTTCGTGGTGGACCGGTGAAGCCTGGTCCACCCCAAAGGGCCGCTGCGCGTCCCTACTTCATCTTCTCGACTTCGAGCACTTCCGACAGGCCCAGGCCGCGCGGGTCGCTGGCGGCTTCTAGGCTGCCCTTGGCCTTGTTCCAGAACAGCACCTGCTGGTTGCCGTAGTTGCGTGTCAGCGGCTTGAGGCTATAGCCGCGCGCCTGCAGTTCTGCGCTTTCGCTGCTGCTGAAGGCGCCTGGCTCGTGTTCGATCTGGTCCGGCAGATACTGGTGGTGGTAGCGCGCCACCGCCGGCCAGCGGCTCACCGGCTGGCCGTCCAGGTATTCCAGTACCGAGAGCAGCACCATGCTGGGAATCCGGCTGCCGCCCGGGGTGCCGAAGGCGGTGAATTCCTGATCGCTCTCGATGAAGGTGGGGCTCATCGACGACAGCGGGCGCTTGCCCGAGCCCACGGCGTTGGCCTGGCTGGCGGCGAGGCCATAGGCATTGGCGCCTTCAGGGTTGGCGGCGAAGTCGTCCATCTCGTCGTTCAGCAGGACGCCGGTGCCGGGCACGGTGAAGGCGGCGCCGAAGGGCAGGTTGATGGACAGGGTGGCGGCCACGGCGTTGCCGTCCTTGTCGATTACCGCGAAATGGGTGGTGTGCTCGCCTTCATGCAGGGGTGGCGACGGCGGCAGGCTGCTGCTCGGCGTGGCGCGGCGGACGTCGATGCCGGAGGCGAGTTTCTTCAGGTAATCGGTGTCGAGCAACTTGGTCTGGGGAATTGCGACGAAGTCCGGGTCGCCCAGCAGGCTCCGGTCGCGGTAGGCGCGGCGCAGCACTTCCACCACGTAGTGGGTGCGCTGCACGCGGTCGGCCTTGCGCCAGGGCAGCTCCTGCAGCATCGCCAGGCTCTGCGTCAGGGCGATGCCGCCGGCCGAGGGCGGCGGGGCGCCGATCAGCTCGCGGCCATCGGCAAGGGGGAAGCGGATCGGCTGGCGTTCCACGGTCTTGTAGTCGGCCAGGTCGCGCAGGCTCCAGATGCCGCCAGCGGCATTGACGCCCTCGACCAGCTTTTCCGCCGTGGGGCCGCTGTAGAAACCGGCCTTGCCGTAGCGGGCCATGCGTTCCAGGGTGTTGGCCAGCTCCGGCTGGCGCAGCAGGCTGAACTCTTCCGGCACTTCGCCCTTGTCGTCGAGGAACAGGCGGGCGGTCTCGCGATCATCACGCATGGACGACAGGCGCCAGGAGGCGCGCTCACGGTAGATGCGATCTACCGAAATGCCATCGCGGGCCAGGCGGATCGCAGGGGTCAGGCTATCGGCCAATGGCAGCCGGCCATAGTGGCCGGCGAGATCCGCCAGGGCTGCCGGCAGGCCAGGGATGGCGGCGGCCAGCGGGCCGTCCAGTGACAGGGCCGGGTCGACCTTGCCGTCGCGCACGTAGAGCCGCGGATGGGCGGCCAGCGGCGCACGTTCACGGGCGTCGAGGAAACGGTAGACAGGCTTTTCGCCGGCCTGGCGGAGCAGGAAGAAACCGCCGCCGCCCAGGCCGGACCCATAAGGCTCGGCAACGGCAAGGGCGGCGCTGATGGCGACTGCGGCGTCGAAGGCGTTGCCGCCCTGGGCCAGGGTTTCCAGGCCGGCCACTGTGGCCGAAGGGTGGGGCGTGGCGACCGCCGCGCGGCCCGGCTGGGCGGCCTGCACGGCGCCCGCGAGCAGAAGCAGCGTGGCGAGCAGCGCGCCGCGATAGGCGCCGCGTACCGGGCGGCCCACGGGTCAGGCCTTGCCGGTGAGCTTCAGGTACTTCTGCATCAGCTCATCCTTGCTTTCGACATGGGTTTCGTCGAGGGGAATGCAGTCGACGGGGCAGACTTGCTGGCACTGGGGCTCGTCGTAGTGACCCACGCATTCCGTGCACAGGTTGGGGTCGATCACGTAGATTTCCTCGCCCTGGGAAATCGCGCCGTTGGGGCACTCGGGTTCGCAGACGTCGCAGTTGATGCAGTCGTCGGTGATCTTGAGGGACATGGGAACAACTCCTGCCGTCGCCAGGCAGCGGCGGCCTTGAACAGAAATTAGCGGAATTGTGCCGGAATGCCGCGATCGACGCACGCGCCGATCGCGGAGGGACATCTGCTGCAGTCTGCGTCAGTATCTCGCGAGCTAGAGAAGAGCAAGCCGGAAATGGCCGAGGGCGCGGAGTTTACGAGCTGTAAATGAGCTAGCCCGAGGCCATTTTCAACGCAGCTATTCCGACGCGCAGCAGATCCTGAGGTCAGCGCTTGAAGCGCTCAGCCAGCGCAGCTGCCACGGCGGGATGCACGAATTTGCTGATATCGCCGCCCAGGGCCGCTATTTCGCGTACCAGGGTGGAGGAGATGAAGGAGTACTTCTCCGACGGCGTGAGGAACATGCTCTCCACGTCCGGCGCCAGTTGGCGGTTCATATTGGCCAGCTGGAATTCATACTCGAAGTCCGACACGGCGCGCAGGCCGCGAAGGAACACATTGGCGTTCTGTTCCTTGACGAAGTGCGCCAGCAGGGTGGAGAAGCCCACCACCTCGACGTTCGGCAGGTGTTTGGTGACTTCGCGCGCCAGCTCCACACGCTGCTCCAGGCTGAACAGCGGATTCTTCTTCGGGCTCGCGGCAACGGCGATGATCACGGTATCGAACAGGCGCGAAGCGCGTTCGATCAGATCGCCGTGACCCTTGGTGATGGGGTCGAAAGTGCCCGGATACAACACTCGGTTCATCGCGACGTCCTGGCAGGGGACCGAAAGGGAATCGGATGGTAGCGCAGCGAATCCCTGCGGCCAAGAAGTGCGCTCATCCTGCCGACGCCGGCCGGCGCAGTAGCCAGAGCACGACGGCCAGCGCCAGGCAGGCCAGTGCCACCCAGTCGGCGAACACCACCTTGCGCAGCGCGGCGTTGTAGCCGGGGGTGATCCAGGCCAGCAGCAGGAAGGACAGCACGCTCACCAGCCCGCCCAGCATGGCTGCAGATTGCAGGGCCGGACGAAAGGCGGCCCAGACCAGCAGTGCGCCGAGCAGGCCGAAGAGCACCGCGCGGTGGCGCATCAGGAGCAGCAGGTTGGGTTCGCTGAACGACAGGCCGTAGAGCGTCGCCAGCCGTTCGGCGCCGAGCAGGCCGCTGACCGGCAGCAGGTGAATGATGCCGGCGACGATCAGCAGGGCGGAGATGAGCTTGTCCATGGACCTTCTCCTCGAGGCGCGCCGTTCATTACGCCCTGCCCAGTCGCTCGGCCAGCCCCGTGGCCAGCTTGGCGGTGAGACCGTAGACCGAGAGCTGCGGGTTGGCACCGATGCTGGTGGGGAACAGCGAGCCGTCGTGGATGGAAAGGTTAGCCAATTGATGGTGGCGGCCCAGGCTGTCGGTCACCGCCAGCTTCGGGTCCTCGCCCATGGCGCAGCCGCCCATCACGTGGGCACTGCCCAGGCGGGTGCGGTAGAGCTCCATCGGCAGGCCGTCGATCAGCTTGCGGGCTTCATCCAGGGTCTTCACGTAGTCGGCGTCGCTGTGCATCGGCAGCACGGCGCGGGCGCCGGCGGCGAACTGGATCTCGGCCATGACGTGGTAGGCCCGGCGGATGCCGTCCCAGGTGTAGTCGGTCATGTGGTAGTCGAGCACTGGACTGCCGTCGCCGCGCAGCTCCACGGTGCCCTCGGCGCTGTCCGGGTGGAAGCCGTCGCGCATTAGCGCCAGCATCACGTTGGTGTGCGGCAGCTGTTCCATGCGCAGGGCGTTGTCGACTCCGAAACGGCCCAGCAGTGTGGAGGTAAGCGCGGGTTGCAGCGGCGGAACCTCCAGCTTGTAGGACATGCGCCCGGTGGCGCCGTCGTCCCACTGGAAGTGGTCGGAATAGATCGACTGCGGCGCGCCGTAGAAGGGGTTGATCAGCCGGTCGAACTGCGCGGCGGAGAAGTTCACCACGTGCAGGAAGGTGCGCTTGCCGGCGCGGCCGTGCGGGTCCGGTGCATCGGAGCGCATCAACAGGGCAGGGGTGTTGATGCCGCCGCCGGACAGCACGTAGTGACGCGCCTTGACGGTGATCTTGCGGCCATTGGGGGCTACGCAACGCTCGTCCAGGCCGAGGCATTCGAGGCCGCGGACCTTGTCGCCTTCGAACAGCAGCTTGTCGGCGCGGGCGAGGTAGAGCAGCTCGCCGCCCTTTTCCAGGGTGGCGGGAATGGTAGTGACCAGCATCGACTGCTTGGCGTTGGTGGGGCAGCCCATGCCGCAGTAACCCAGGTTCCAGCAGCCACGCACGTTGCGCGGGATGACCTTCCAGTGCAGCCCGAGCTTCTCGCAGCCGAGACGGATCACATCGTTGTTCGGGTTCGGCGGAATGGCCCAGGGGGCGACGCCCAGGCGCTGTTCCATCTTTTCGAACCAGGGAGCCATCTCGGCGACCGACATCCCTTTCACGCCGTGCTCGCGGGCCCAGTGTTCAAGCGTGGGTTCCGGGGTACGGAAGCTGGAGGTCCAGTTCACCAGGGTGGTGCCACCGACCGCGCGGCCCTGGAGGATGGTGATGGCGCCGTCCTTGGTCATGCGGCCGATGCCTTCCTGGTAGAGGCTCGGGTAGGCCTCGGCCTCCTGCATCTTGAAGTCGGAGCTGGTCTTCAGCGGGCCTTCCTCGATCAGCAGCACCTTGAAACCCGCCGCACTGAGGATTTCCGCCGTGGTGCCGCCACCGGCACCGCTGCCGACGATGGCGACGTCGGCTTCCAGGGTCAGGTCGTTTTCAAGGCGCGAGCCGTTGTGGGTTTTCCAGCCGCGGGCCAGGCCTTCGGCGAACAGATCGGGTACAGGCATTTCAGGGTCTCGGGCGAGTTCTTGTCGTTATTCGATGAAGCGCGCGGGCACCGTCAAACGGTGGGCGGGCCTGGGTAACCGCAATGTGCCCAGGATTCCGGGCGGCCGTACCAGGCCATCATCACCAGTTGCAGCAGGGAGGCGTGGCCCATCTTCAAGAGGCCGATGGAGCTGTGTTCCCAGCGCGAAAGGAATTCGCGGACGTCCTGGGCGCCGGCCCTGTCCCAGCTGCCCCAGATGCCGGTCAGTGGGCCACGGGTGATCGGCAGGGCGAGCACGTCGAACAACTGCAGGGTCAGCTTGAGCATTTCCGGCGACAGGCGGTGCAGGGCGTAGTCCAGGCTTTGCAGGGTGCCGTCCACGGCAGAGACCATCTTTTCGACGGGTACCGCGCCTTCCAGCATCACCGGCACCAGGGCCCGGAGGAAGGGCATGTCGGACTGGCGCAACACCGCGAATCCGCCGGCTGGCACGCTGGCCGAGCAACCGCTGAGGCTGGCGGTCACACCAGCGGTGGCGAGGAAGGCCGAGCCGAACAGGCCGACCTTGAGCAGGTTGCGCCGGGAAAGCCCCGGCGCCTCGAGGGTGGTATCGCTCATTCTTGTTATCTGCCTGCGAAAGCCCGGATCAGCGGACGAAGAGTTTGAAGACCAGCTTCTGGATGGCCTTGCCGTAGGGCGGGTAGATCAGCTTCGCGGCGTTGAAGCGCTGCTTGATGAATACACCCTTGGCCTTGCTGAAGGTCAGGAAGCCTTCGTGGCCGTGGTAATGACCCATGCCGGACGGGCCGACGCCGCCGAAGGGCATGTCGTCCTGGGCCACGTGCAGCAGGGTGTCGTTCAGGCACACACCGCCGGAATGGGTTTCGTTGAGGACGCGTTGCTGCTCGCTCCGGCCGTAACCGAAGTAGTAGAGCGCCAGCGGACGCGGGCGGTCGTTGATGTAGCTGAAGGCATCGTCGATGTTGCGGTAGGGGACCACCGGCAGCAGGGGGCCGAAGATCTCTTCCTGCATCAGCTTCATGTCATCGGTGGCATTCAGCACGACGGTGTGCGGCAGGCGGCGGCCCTGGGCTTCGGGGAACAGCGGCACCAGGCGTGCGCCCTTGGCTTCGGCGTCGGCCAGGTAGCCTTTCAGGCGGCCCAGCTGACGCTCGTTGATGATGGCGGTGTAGTCGGGGTTGTCGGTCAGCTGCGGGTAGAAGCCCTTCACGGCCTGGCGATAGGCCTCGACGAAGCCGTCTACGCGGTCTTCCGGCACCAGTACGTAGTCCGGCGCCACGCAGGTCTGGCCCGCGTTGAGGGTTTTGCCGAAGGCGATGCGCTCGGCGGCGTCGGCCAGGGGCACGTCGGCGGAAACGATGGCCGGCGACTTGCCGCCCAGCTCCAGGGTCACCGGGGTCAGGTTCTCGGCGGCGGCGCGCATCACGTGCTTGCCGATGCTGGTGGCGCCGGTGAACAGCAGGTGGTCGAAGGGTAGGCGGGAGAAGGCCACGCCCACCTCGGCCTCACCCAGGGCCACGGCCACCAGGTCTTCAGGGAAGATGCGCGCCAGGAGGTCTTTCACCAGCTGCGAGGTGGCCGGGGTGGACTCGCTCATCTTGATCATCACACGGTTGCCCGCGGCCAGGGCGCCCACCAGCGGGCCGATGGCCAGGAACAGCGGGTAGTTCCACGGCACGATCACGCCGACCACACCCAGCGGCTGGTAGACCACCTTGGCCGAGGCCGGCTGAAAGGCCAGGCCGACGCCACGGCGGGACGGCCTCATCCATTTCTTCAGGCGCTTGGCGGAGTAGTGGATGCCGTGGAGGCTGGGCATGATCTCGGCGAGCCGCGTCTCGTCGGCCGAGCGATTGCTGAAGTCCTGGGAGATGGCGGCAATCAGCGCGTCCTGCTCGGTGAACAGCAGCTCGCGGAGGGATTTCAGCCACTGGATGCGCTGCTCGGCGCTGGGCATGGGGTTGGCGCGAAAGGCCTCGCGCTGGCGCTGGAAGAGGGCTTCCAGCTGGCTGATCTGCTGCTGGCTCTGTTGCAGGTAGGCGATGTCGGCGACCATGGCGCGGTTCCTCGGCGGCTCCGGGAGCATTGTTCGAATCCGCCTGGCGGACGCGACCTGACTCTATTGTTTTGGTGTCGCTGGATTTTTAGAGCAATTGCTCTAATCTGTCAAATAGCTTGCCCGCCAGCCCGTCCGGCGGCAGCCCAACGAAATGCTGGACGGGGCGGCTGCCAGTAACACCGGGTGTTTCCCGAGTGCCGCGCGGTGTACCTTTATCGCTCGCCGCGCCTACCGATTGCAGGAACCACCGCCCGATGGCACCAAGACCCAAGACCCGCGACCGCATCGTTCTGGAGAGCCTCGGGCTGTTCAACATCCAGGGTGAGCGCAACGTCACCACCAACCACATTGCCGCGCACCTGGGCATGTCGCCGGGCAACCTGTACTACCACTTCCGCAACAAGCAGGAAATCATCGCCGAGCTGTTCGGCCTCTACGAGGCGCGGGTGGACAGCTTCCTGCGCCTGCCGGAGGGGCGCGGTGTGACGGTGGAGGACAAGACTTTCTATCTGGAGTCCCTGCTGGCGGCCATGTGGGATTTCCGCTTCCTGCATCGCGACCTGGAGCACCTGCTGGAGTCCGATGTGGAACTCGCCGCGCGTTACCGGCTCTTCGCCCAGCGCTGCCTCGACCACGCCCAGGCCATTTATCGCGGCTTCGTCAGCGCGGGCATCCTGCTGATGAACCCCGCCCAGGTCGAAGCCCTGACCCTCAATAGCTGGATCATCGTCACCTCCTGGGTGCGCTTCCTCTGCACCACTCGTGGTGAAGCCGCCGATCTCAGCCAGGAACTGCTGCGCCGTGGCATCTACCAGGTGCTGGCGCTGGAAAGCGGCTACCTCGCGCCCGAAGTGCAGCCAGCGGTCAAGGCACTGTACGAGAAGCTCTACGTGCCGCTGGAGCAGGTGGTACCGAGCTGATCGAGGGAAATTTGACGCGTGTTAAGGCGAAGCGGCGCGTCTATAGTGAGAAAATTGAGCCAAGGAATGCTTGAGTTTTATCCATGTCCAGAACCACACCCAGGATTGCGTTACTTGGCGCTGGTCCGTATCGATTCCCCGGCATTGAGCTGGAATGCTACAACGATCTTGCGAGCCTGCAGGGCAATTCCGAAGCCGATGTGCTGTTGGTCGACCTGCCGGGCGAACAGGCGGGCCCGGCCTTGCGGAGCCTGCGCCTCGATCCCCGCTATCGCTTCAGTCTGATCTACTGCTGCCAGGACCAGGATCCCTGGTGCATTGCCCTGGGTGACGGCCCGCCGCCGGCCGACCCGGGTGCGATCACGCCCCTCTGGCGCCTCTGGCGCGAGCGCCTTGGCCTTTTCAATCGCGGAGCCGCCCCTGAACGCTTCGAGGAACGGGTGATGGCGTGGCTCTGGCTGCGCTCACGCGGTGAAGTCCTTGCAGTGCGTGATGCCGGCGTGCCCCAGCATTACCGCTATCCGCTGCTGGAAGTCCTCGGTAACGAAGAGACCATCAATCAATTCTCCTGGCTACAGCTGATGAGCCAGCAGGGCTGGCTGGAGGAGGGGGCACTGCAGGACCGGCTGCGCTTGTGCACCAGCTGTGGGTCGGGCCGTCTCAACTACGTGGATGTCTGCCCCGAGTGCCAGGCCCTGGACATCGGTCGCCAGCCTTCGCTGCATTGCTTCACCTGCGGGCACGTCGGCCCCCAGGAACACTTCCTCAAGGAAGGCGTGCTGCTCTGCCCGAACTGCCTGACCCGTCTTCGCCATATTGGCAGCGACTACGACCGTCCGCTGGAGAACTACCGCTGCCGCAACTGCCAGGCCTTTTTCGTCGATGCCGCGGTGGATGCGCGCTGCCTGGACTGCGGCCAGTCCCACGCGCCCGACAAGCTGCGCGTGCGCGAGATACGCCACTTCCGCCTGGCCGAGGCCGGGCGCCTGAGGTGCCGGGAAGGCTTCGGCGCCGGGGCGATGAACATCGAGCGCTTCGGCAGCCTGAACTTGCTGCCACGCCAGGCTTTCCTCGATCTGCTGAACTGGCAGCTGCAACTGACGCGACGGCACCGGGATCCGGCCTTCTCGCTACTCGGTCTGCGTTTCGTCAACCTGTTGGAAACCCTCTCCCAACTCGGCGAGATGCGCGGCCACGCGCTGGTAGACGGGCTGGTGGAGCGCCTGCAGGAAGCCGTGCGGGAAACCGATCGTTGTTGCCGGCTGAGCGAGGAGGTGCTCTGGCTGCTGATGCCGCACACCGATGCCACCGGCATGGAAGTGGTGCGCAAGCGCCTGGTCAAGGGCGCGGAGCGCCTGACCGCTGGACAGGCGACGCCCATCGAGGTGCGGTTGGCCGTCTTCACGGCTCCCGATGATCAGCAGGAACAGGAAGACGCTGCCCTGCTGCTGGCGCGTCTGGGCGGACAGTTGGGCTGAGCATGGAAGCTTTTGTCGAGCAGTGGCTGCTGCTCCTCGGCGAGTTCGCCAGGAGCGATGGCATTCTGCAGGGTGCCTTCATGTTGCTGCCGGCCTTCCTGCTGCTGGAGCTGCCGCTCAACCTGCTGGTGCTGATCGGCGTCCTGCGCTGGTTCGTCCGCAAGCCGTTCGAGTTGCCCCAGCAGAGCACCTATCGGCCGCGGGTGTCCTGCATCATCACCTGCTACAGCGAGGGTCGGGACGTCCAGACGACCCTGCGCAGCCTGTGTGAGCAGACCTACCCCGGCTACATCGAGATGATTCCGGTGGTGGACGGAGCGGCGGTGAACCAGCCCACCATGCAGGCCGTGCGGGACTTTCGCGTCGATCCGCAGCTCTATCCGCGACGCCTGTTGCGACCCATCGCCAAGTGGCAGCGCGGTGGCCGGGTCTCCTCCCTGAACGCGGGGCTGGCGCACTGCACCGGCGAAGTGGTGATGGCCCTGGACGGCGATACCTCCTTCGACAACGACATGGTCAGCCAGATGGTCCGTCATTTCGCCGACCCGGACGTCCCGGCCGTGGCAGGAAGCCTGCGAGTGCGCAATGCCCGGGCTTCGCTCACCACCGCCATGCAGGCGCTGGAGTATCAGTTGTCGATCCACATGGCCAAGATCGGCCTCAGCGAATGGAACCTGGTGAATAACGTATCCGGCGCGTTCGGCGCGTTTCGCCGCAGTTTCCTCGACAAGATCGGCGGCTGGGACACCCACACCGCGGAAGACCTGGACATCACCCTGCGGATCAAGAACTACTTCGGCCGCAGGCCCCTGCGCATTCCCTTCGAGCCCGGCGCCATCGGCCATACCGACGCACCCGTGACCTTCCTGCAGTTCCTCAAGCAGCGCCTGCGCTGGGACGGTGACCTGTACTTCCTCTACATTCGCAAGCACCGGCACAGCTTCAATCCGCGCCTGCTGGGCTGGCCGAACTTCCTGATGACCCTGATCACCGGCTTCTTCTTTCAGCTGGTACTGCCTTTCATCATCGCCGGCTACTGCCTGGCCGGGCCCCTGGTGCTGCCCTGGCCGCGCTTCCTGGCCCTGGCCGCGCTCATCTATCTGGTCTATCTGGGCATGACGCTGTTGCTCTATGTGGCCATGCTGGCCCTGGTGTCCGAGCGGCCGCGCATGGACCTGCGATTGTTCCCTGTGGTCTTCGTCTTCCCGCTGTTCATGCTGGTCATGCGCATGTGGAGCGCGGTGGCCATGCTCAACGAGGCCCTGCGTCGCGGCCATGAGGAAACCAGCATGGCGCCCTGGTGGGTGCTGCGTAGGGCCAAGAGGTTCTGAGTTCATGATTCGTCCATTTCTTTTCTGCGCACTGCTGCTGGCCGCCGGCATGGTCCGGGCCGACGTGCTGCCGTTGGCCCAGGTGCTGGACCGCGCCGAAGACGGGGCCGCGCTGCAGGCCAAGGCGGCCGAGCTGCGGGCGCTGGATGCACTCAAGGAACAGCGCGAAGCCGAGGCGGGCTGGCAGTGGTTCGGCTCTGGCAGTACCGGGCACTACCACGAACTGGTGACCGAAGACCTGCGTGACGACTATTACGGGCGTGACCTGGCCCTCGGCCTGCGCCACCCGCTACTCGGCAGCCTGCGTCGGCAAGTGCAGGCCGTATCGGCGGTGGAGCTTGAGCAGCAGCGGCAGCAGGCGCAGCGCCTGTTGCGCCTGGCGGAGCAACGGCTGGCCTTACGCAGCGCCTACGCCGACTGGTGGCGTGCCGAGCAGGAAGAGCGCTGGTGCAAGGGGCTGCTGCCCGCATCCCAGACGGCTCGCGAACGCCTGGCCCGGCGTCAGCAGGGCGGCTGGCTGCTGCCTTCGCAGGCGCGGTTGCTGGACGGCCAATGGCAGGGTCTCCAGCAGCGTTGCCGGCAGAGCGCGCTCCTGGTGGACGACACCCGCGCCAGCCTGGCCGGGTTGGCGGATATGGAGATTGGTCCTGGTCAGCAGGCCGAAGCGGAATCGCTGTCGACGCAAGTGTTGCCGCTGTCCAATTGGCGTCAGGCCCTGGAGGGGCACCCGCGCCTGCAGGAGAGACAGGACGAACTGCGCCACGCCGAGCGCAATCGGCAATCGCCCTGGTACGAGAGCGTCGACTCAAGCTTCAGCGTTGCGCAGAGCTACGAGTCACGCAGCGGCGCCAGCAAGAGTGGCGACGGGCTGGTGGCCGCCCTCAGTCTGTCCGCGCCCTTCGACCTGATGAACTACGGCCGGGCCCGCAATCGCGAAGGTGAGGCGCGCCATCAAGCCGCCCTGGCGCAGCTGGAGGCCGAGCGCCAGCAATTGCTCCAGTCCCTTGGGCAGACCCTGCAGGCCCAACGCCAGGCAGCGCTGGACCTGGATCGAGAGCGCGAGCAGTTGGCCGTTGCAGACCAGGCCCTGCGGGAGCAGCGGCTGCGCGCCGAGCGCTCGGTTTCCGAGAGCCCGGCCGAGGAACTGGCTGTGGAACTTGAACGCTACAACAGCGGATTGCGCCTGATTGCCGCCTGGCACGCTGCCTGGCTGCGTGAAGCGGCCCTGCGTCTGTTCGTCGACGATGACCAGGCCCTGGCTGGCCTGCTGGGGCCGCAACGTCTCGACTGGACGGCCCCGGGTGTGGTTGGGGCGGCGTCGAAGGGCGTCGGCTCGACGGGCTGGAGCCAGGGTGTCTACCTGTGGAAAAGCGGAGCATTGCTGAATCCCGCGACTCGTCACGCGGAACTGCGCGAACTGCGCCGCGCCGGCATGACGCGGTTGTACCTGGGGCTCGATGGTGGGCAGGTGGCCGACATCCCGGCCCTGCGCAAGCAACTGCAGGACACCCTTGATGACGCCCACGCTCAAGGCGTGCAGGTGGCCCTGCTGCTGGGGGATCCCGCTTGGCTGGAGCCCGGTGGGCGCCAGGGTTTGCTGGATCTGCTCGGTGGGCTCAAGGGGCTGCCGTTCGATGCCCTGCACCTGGATCTTGAGGTGGAGCAACTCGGCTGGCCGGTGCCCGACCGCCGCTTGCGGGACTGGCTGGACACCCTGGGCGCCGTGTCCGGGGTCGTGTCCTGGCCGCTGGAGCTGTCCAGCCATCCCCGCTGGTTCGCCGAGCCAGTCGCCGGTGCGACTTGCGTGCCCTGTGCCCTGCCGAAGCGCGGCGTGCGGCAGGTCGACCTGATGATCTACACCCGCAATCCCGCTCGCAGCGCCGAACTGGCGGAATCCATCGCCCGCCGCTGGCCGGCGCTGCGCTTCCGTCTGGCCCAGAGTGTCGAGCCCCAGCTACCGACTGAGGAATCCTGGGCCGGGGCCTCGCGCACGCAGTTGCGGGAACAGCTCGAGCGTTGGCGCACGCGCCTGCAGCCCGCCGGTATCACCGGCGTCGACTGGCAGGATTGGACCCATTTTCCCCGTTGAGTCAGGCCATGAAGATTCGATTCTCCAGCCCCAAGGAACAGCAGCCCACTCAGGAGCAGGGGCTCAAGGTGCTCTACGCGCCCGGCAAGCGTCTGGCCTTCAAGCTGCGCTGGTACCTGATTCTGCTCGCGGTCACCAGTCCGCTGTTGTTCCTGGTCGGGCGCGAGTTCCTCGGCTTCTGGCTGATCGAGGCGCCGGTGCAGTTGCACCTGCCGTCCACCGAGCTGCGGGCGCGGGAGGCTGGACAGGTGGAACGCGTGCTGGTCAGGCCCGGCGACCGGGTGGAGGCCGGCCAGTTGCTGGTGAAGATGGATAACCCCGAGTGGCGTGCTCGCCTTGCCCTGCTCGGTGACCCCATCGCCCAGGCGCGGCGACCTGCCGGGAATCGACCCTTGCCGGAGCAGGAGCGCCAGGCCCTGGAACGCCTGCTGGCCAGCGCGGAGAGCCGCCTGGGACGCCTGCGCGGGCTGCTCGCCGCCGGTGCCGCGACCCGGGGTGAGGTGCAGCTGGCCCAGGACGAGCGGGACAGGCGCCAGCGTGACCTGGTGCAATTCGAGCGGCGAGAGTCGCTACCGGTGGACGACACTCTGGAGCGTCAACGCCGACTGGAAAGCGACTGGCTGCAAGCACGTTTACATGGGCTGGAGCTGAAGGCCGGCGAGTCCGGAGTGATCAGCGAGGTGCTGGTGGATGAGGGCGAAAACGTCGGCCCCGGGACGCCGCTGATGCGCCTGCAGCGTCTGGGCGACGCCGAACTGTGGGTCTATCTCGACCCGCGGGATGCTGCCTATGCCTCTCCGGGCCAGCCCTTCCGGCTGCGCCTGCCGGATGGCACCTGGCTGCCTGCCGAGGTGGTGCGCATGGTGGAGGACGCCGCTCCTGTGCCGGTCGAGCTGCGCGAGGCATTCAGCGCCCCGAGCCGCAACCTGCGCTTGCTGGCGCGGGTAAAAGGGGAGTGGCCGGCGTTCTGGCGTGTGGACCGCCTGGGGCTGAAGGCGCGCTTTCCCCATCGCTGGCGCTGGCTCGACAGCTGGGCCAGCGATAGCTGAGCCCCAGCGTTCAGCGCTCCGTCGCCTGACTCGCTAGCCAGTCCGGAATCCGCCGTTCCAGGTAATAGGCGGGTTTCTGCGGCGACCCTTCGACAAAGCCCACATGTCCGCCCCGAGGGTGCAGTTCCATGCGGGTGGTGGCCGAGAGTTCGTGGGCTTCCGGCAGGCTGTGGCGGAACACGAAGGGGTCGTCGGCCGACTGGATCAGCAGGGTAGGAATGCGGATGCCGCCCAGGTAGTAGCGGCTGGAGGCGCGGCGGTAGTAGTCGTGGGCGTCGTCGAAGCCGTGCAATGGCGCGGTGATGCGACCGTCGAAGTCCCAGAAGGTACGCATGCCTTCCAGCGAGCCGAGGCGTTCCAGGGTGGACAGGTGCTCGGTCTGCCCGTGGTGGGCGAACAGACGCTGCTTTTCCTTCACGTAGGCCACCATCTCGCGCATGAAGTGCGCCTGGTAGACCTTGGAGAAACCGAGGGCGATGCGGTCGGCGCACTGGTCCAGGCGATAGGGCACCGAGACCGCCACGGCGCCCTGCAGGCCGCAGTCTTCCCCGGTTTCCCCCAGGTGCTTGAGCAGCACATTGCCACCCAGCGAATAGCCCACTGCGTAGAGCGGTGCCAGCGGACGGCTGGCGCGCAGGTGGCGGATGGTGGCTGCCAGGTCCTCGCTGACGCCCGAGTGGTAGCCCCGGGGCAGCAGGTTGGGCTCGCCCGAGCATCCGCGCCAGTTGATGGCCACGCTGGCCCAGCCGCGAGAGGCCAGTTCCTGCTGCAGGCCGAGCACGTAGAGCGAGGAGGACGATCCGGTCAGGCCATGCAGGACCAGCACCAGGGGCGCGTCGGCCTCGTGGGGGCCATGCCAGTCCAGGTCGAGGAAGTCGCCGTCCTCCAGCCACAACCGCTCACGCTGCCGCTGGAGAGGCGGCGGCGTGCGGCAGAAGGGCGACCAGAGGGTCTGCAAGTGCGGGCCGGGCAACCACCAGGCCGGCTGGAAACTGGTGCGGGTGGTTACCGGCGAGTGGAACGAGTTCATCGGCGTGGCCGTCGGTCAGGCTGCAGGAGCGTCCCCGGCCGCACGCTGCCACAGGGCGTAGTAGACCTGACCGGCTTTCTTCTCGCGGTGCAGGCGCCAGTTGCCCGGCAGGCCCAGCGTGGAGGGCGGGTTCTCGCTTTCGGTATAGACCCAGGCGCGGGGTGCCAGCCAGCCGCGGTTTTCCAACAGGCCGCAAACGGGCTGCAGCAGGCCCTGGTTGAAAGGCGGGTCGAGGAACACCAGGTCGAAGGCGCTGGGCGGCTGGGCGTCCAGGTAGCGCAGGGCGTCGGTCTGCAATAGCTGGCCCGTGCCGCAGCGCAGGACGTCCAGATGGCCGCGCAGGGCGGCCACGGAGTCCGGGTTCAGATCCAGTGCCAGGCCTTCGGCGGCACCGCGGGACAGGGCTTCCAGATAGAGCGCGCCGCTGCCGGCGAAGGGGTCGAGCACCCGCGCGCCTTCCACGTAGGGCGCCAGCCAGTTGAACAGAGTTTCACGCACCCGGTCCGGCGTGGGGCGCAAGCCGGGACCGTCGGGGAAGGCAAAGCGCCGCGAGCGCCATTCGCCCCCGATGATGCGTAGCTGGCCCTGGCCGCCGTGATTCGGCTTGGCGGGTTTTGCGTTTGGCTTGCGCATCAGTGCTCCGGTACGCCGGTGGGCATTTCGGCGGGCTTGTCGGTGGGAGGCGGCAGCTCCTTCTGGGTGACCGTCGGGCCGGCGGTGACGATGACGAACTGGTCGGGGGACAGGTGCTTGGCCATGGCGGCTTTCACCTGGGCCACGTCCAGCGCCTGGACCTTGGCCATGAAGTCTTCCAGGTAGGTCAGCGGCAGGTCGTAGAAACCGATGGCGCCCAGCTGGCCGACGATGTCGGCGTTGCTCGCGGTGGACAGCGGGAAGCTGCCGGCGAGCTCACGCTTGGCATCGTCCAGCTCCTTCTGGGTCGGGCCTTCGGCCAGGTACTGGCGGACGATGTCCTGGATGAGCTTCAGGGTGCCCTGGCTCATTTCCGCGCGGGTCTGCAGGCCGATCATGAACGGGCCGCGCACTTGCATGGCGGTAAAGCCGGAGCTGACGCCGTAGGTCAGGCCGCGCTTCTCGCGCACTTCTTCCATCAGCCGGGTGCCGAAGCCGCCACCGCCGAGAATCTGGTTGCCCAGGTAGAGCGCGGCGTAGTCCGGGTCGTTCCGGTCGATTCCGAGCTGGGCCAGCATCAGGTGGGTCTGCTTGGACGGGAACTCGATGTGGTTGAGACCGGGTTTCGGCGCCTGCGGTTCCGGCAGCTTGGCCAGTGCCGGGCCTTTCGGCAGGGCCTTGGAAACCTGGTTGGCGATGGCTTCGGCGTCGGCGCGGGACAGGTCGCCGACCAGGGCGATCACTACGTTGCCGGCGGCGTAAGCCTTCTGGTGGAAGGCGCGCATCTGGGCGACGGTGATGCCGGGTACGGATTTCTCGTCGCCTTCGCTCGGGTGGGCATAGGGATGCTGGCCGTAGAGCTTGTCGAAGAGCTCCAGGCCGGCGAGCTTGCCGGGGTTCTGCTTCTGGTACTCGAAGCCGGCGAGCATCTGGTTCTTGATCCGCGCCAGGGAGTCTTCGGGGAAGGTCGGCGCGCCGATCACCTGGGTGAACAGGTCCAGGGCCGGCTGGCGCTGCTCGGGGGCGGTGAGGCTGCGCAGGCTGGCGACGGCCATGTCGCGGTAGGCGCCGTTGCCGAATTCCGCGCCCAGGCCCTCGAAGCCTTCGGCGATGGCGGTGACGTCCTTGCCGGCCACGCCCTCGTTGAGCATCGCGTTGGTCATGGTCGCGAGGCCTGGGATGTCGCCGTCCTGGCTGCTGCCTGCGGCGAAGGTCAGGCGCAGGTCGAACATCGGCAGTTCGGGAGCGGCGACGAACAGTACCTTGGCGCCCTCGGCGGTGTTCCAGCTCTGGATGTCCAGGGTGCGGCGGGTGGGCGCCTTGCCGTCCAGTTCCGCCAGGGATTGCAGGCCTTGGGTCGGCGCCGGGGTGGCGGTTTCAGCGGTTGCGGTGGTGGCCGGGCGATTGGCGACGAAGGCCAGTACGCCGAGCAGGGCGATCAGGACCAGGCCGAGCAGGCCGTAACGCAGGCCGTTGCGCTCACTCATTGCGGGCCTCCTCGGGCAGGATGTGGGCGACGCTCAGGCGGTCGCGGGTGAAGAAGGTCTTGGCAGCGGCCTGGATGTCGGCAGGCGTCACGGCTTCGAGGGCCGCGAGGTCCTGGTCCATCAGCTTCCAGGACAGGCCGACGGTTTCCAGTTGGCCGATGGTGGTGGCCTGGCTGGTGATGGAGTCACGCTGGTAGACCAGGTCGGCGATGGCCTGGGCGCGTACGCGCTTGAGTTCGTCGGCGCTCGGCGGGGTGTTCTTCAGGTCCTCTAGCTGACGCCAGATGCCGGCCTCGGTCTGCTCCAGGGTCTTGCCCTTCTGCACGTTGGGGGTGGCGCTGATGACGAACAGGCTGTCGCCACGGGGGAAACCGTCGTACCAGGCGGAGGCGCCGCTGACCAGCTCCTCGCCGCGTTCCAGCCGGCTGGACAGGCGTGCGCTGTAGCCGCCGTCGAGCAGGGTGGAAATCAGGCGCAGGGCGTGGACCTGACGCGCGTCCTTGGCGGTGGCCAGGCCCGGCACGTTGAAGCCCATCAGCAGGCTTGGCAGCTGAGTGCGCACGTGCAGTGTGAGGCGACGTTCGCCAGGGGTAGCCAGCTCGAGGGGTTTCTTCGCGGGCGGTACGTCACGCTTCGGGATGCCGGCGAAATAACGCTCGGCCAGGCCCTTGACCTCGTCCGGGGTGACGTCGCCCACCACCACCAGAGTGGCGTTGTTGGGCACGTACCAGGATTCGTACCAGTGGCGCAGCTCCTCGACCTTCATGCGGTTGAGGTCGGCCATCCAGCCGATGGTGGGGATGTGATAGCCGCTGGCCGGGTAGGCCATCGCCTTGAAGCGCTCGAACGCCTTGGCGGTGGGCTTGTCGTCGGTACGCAGGCGGCGCTCCTCCTTGATCACCTCGATCTCGCGGGAGAACTCTTCCGGCGGTAGCTTGAGGCTGGCGAGGCGGTCGGCTTCCAGTTCGAAGGCTACGCCCAGGCGGTCGCGGGCCAGCACTTGGTAATAGGCGGTGTAGTCGTCGCTGGTGAAGGCGTTCTCTTCGGCGCCGAGCTCCCGCAGGATACGCGAGGCTTCGCCGGGGCCGAGCTTGCGGCTGCCCTTGAACATCATGTGTTCGAGGGCGTGGGAGAGACCGGTCTGGCCGGACGTCTCGTAGCTCGAGCCGACCTTGTACCAGAGCTGGGATACCACCACGGGCGCGCGGTGGTCCTCACGGACCACGACCTTCAGGCCGTTGTCCAGGGTGAACTCGTGGGTGGGCTGGTTGTCTGCAGCGAGGGCCAGAGTGGGCAGACAGAGAGCGCAAAACAGCAAGCCGGCGGCTTGTCGGGCAGTGGCTTTCATCAATGTTCTTGACCTGTCGGACGGCCCCGGCGGTCGTACCGCCTGCGGGCGAAGAGGTGCTAGGATACCCCATCCTTTCCCGGGGCGGCGAAGCTGGCCGGCATAGAGCCAGTACGGCCGCTCCCTTGAGATGCATTCGACTCATGTTTGGTTCCAACGACGACAAGAAGGCTCCGGCCCAGGCCGGGGAAAAGAAATCCTTGTTCGGCTGGCTGCGCAAGAAGCCCCAGGAAGTCACTCCCGCCGCTCCGGCGGAGCCGGCGGCCCCTGTCGAGGCTGAGGCCCCGGCCGCACCTGCGCCTGTCTCCGAAACCGCTCCGACGGCCCAGCCTGTAGCAGCGCCGGTGGCCGAGCACGCCCCTGTGCCTGAGGCTGCTCCCGCACCGGTCGAAACGCCGGCTCCGGCTTCGGCTCCCGCTCCGGTTGTGGCAGAGGCTCCGGCACCCGCACCGGTGATTGCCGAAGCGCCGGTAGTCGCCGAGCCTGCTGCACCTGCACCTGCACCTGCACCTGCACCTGCACCTGCACCTGTCGCCGAGCAGCCTGCTCCGGTGGCCGAACCTGCTCCTGTTGCCGAGCCCGAACCCGCCCCGGCCCCCGTCGCCCAGGCGGAGCCGGCCAAAGCCGGCTTCTTCGCGCGCCTCAAGCAGGGCCTGTCCAAGACCAGCGCCAGCATCGGCGAAGGCATGGCCAGCCTGTTCCTCGGGCGCAAGGCTATCGACGACGACCTGCTGGATGAAATCGAAACCCGCCTGCTGACCGCCGACGTCGGCGTGGAAGCCACCAGCGCCATCGTCCAGAGCCTGACCCAGAAGGTCGCGCGCAAGCAGCTCGCCGACGCCGATGCCCTGTACAAGGCATTGCAGGACGAACTGGCCGCGTTGCTGCGTCCGGTCGAGCAGCCGCTGAAGATCGACAACGGCCACGCGCCTTACGTGATCCTCGTGGTCGGCGTGAACGGCGTCGGCAAGACCACCACCATCGGCAAGCTGGCCAAGAAGCTGCAGCAGGATGGCAAGAAGGTCATGCTCGCCGCCGGCGACACTTTCCGTGCTGCCGCCGTGGAGCAGTTGCAGGTCTGGGGCGAGCGCAACAACATCGCCGTGATTGCCCAGCACACCGGCGCCGACTCCGCTTCCGTGATCTTCGATGCCGTGCAGGCCGCCAAGGCCCGTGGCGTCGATGTGCTGATCGCCGACACCGCCGGCCGCCTGCACACCAAGGACAACCTGATGGAAGAGCTGAAGAAGGTGCGCCGCGTGATCGGCAAGCTGGACGAGACCGCTCCCCACGAAGTGCTGCTGGTGCTGGACGCCGGCACCGGCCAGAACGCCATCAACCAGGCCAAGCAGTTCCACCAGGCGGTCAACCTGTCCGGCCTGGCGCTGACCAAACTGGACGGCACCGCCAAGGGCGGGGTGATCTTCGCCCTGGCCAAGCAATTCAGCCTGCCGATCCGCTACATCGGCGTGGGCGAAGGCATCGACGATCTGCGTACCTTCGAAGCCGACGCCTTCGTGAAGGCCCTCTTTGCTGAGCGGGAGTCCGCATGATTCGATTCGAGCAGGTCGGCAAGCGCTATCCAAACGGCCATGTCGGCCTGCACGAACTGAGCTTCCGCGTCCGCCGCGGCGAGTTCCTCTTCGTCACCGGCCACTCCGGCGCCGGCAAGAGCACACTGTTGCGCCTGCTGCTGGCAATGGAGCGTCCCACCACCGGCAAGTTGCTGCTGGCCGGGCAGGATCTCTCGACGATCACGAATTCGCAGATCCCTTTCCTGCGCCGCCAGATCGGCGTCGTGTTCCAGAACCACCAGTTGCTGTTCGACCGCAGCGTGTTCGACAACGTTGCCCTACCGCTGCAGATCCATGGCCTGTCCAAGGCGGAGATCGCCAAGCGAGTGAGCGTGGCGCTGGAGCGGGTTTCCCTGGCGGACAAGGCCGAGCTCTACCCGGCCGACCTGTCCACCGGCCAGCAGCAGCGCGTCGGCATCGCCCGCGCCGTGGTTCACCGCCCGGCCTTGCTGCTGGCGGACGAACCCACCGGTAATCTGGACCCGCGCCTGGCGGCCGAGATCATGGGCGTATTCGAGGACATCAATCGCTTGGGCACCACAGTGCTGATCGCCAGCCACGACCTGGCGCTGATCGCGCGCATGCGCCATCGCCTGCTCACCCTGCAACGCGGTCGCCTGATCGGCGACGGGGAGGCGGTCTGATGAGCGCCAAGCAGATGCCGCCGCCAAAACCCGCCGAACGTGTGGGGGCTTCGCCTCGCCACGTCGAATCGCCGGAGAAGGGTGACGACGGCCCGGATTTCCGCTCTCTGCTGCACGCCTGGCTGGAAAGCCATCGCGCAAGCCTGGTGGACAGCCTGCGCCGCCTGGGCCGCCAGCCTATTGGCAGCTTCTTCACCTGCCTGGTGATGGCCATCGCCCTCAGCCTGCCCATGGGCCTTTCGCTGCTGCTCAGCAACGTCGAGCGCCTGGGTGGTTCGTGGCAGCGCGCGGCGCAGATTTCCCTGTTCATGAAGATGGACGCCAGCGAATCCCAGGGGCAGAAACTGCGCGACGAGATCGCCGGCATGCCCGACGTCGCCGAGGCCGAGTGGATCAGCCGCGAGCAGGCCTTGGCCGAGTTGCAACAGCAGTCGGGCCTCGGGGAAGCGCTCAAGGAACTGCCGCAGAACCCGCTGCCGGGTGTGGTCCTGGTGACGCCCAAGGAAGTCGACAAGGCCGGACTGGAAGCGCTGCGCCAGCGTCTGTCGGAGATGCCGGGTATCGAGCAAGCGCAACTGGACCTGGTCTGGGTCGAGCGGCTGTCGGCCATCCTCAAGCTGGGCGAGCGTTTCGTCTTCGGCCTGGCGGTGCTGCTGATCCTGGCGCTGCTGCTGGTGATCGGAAATACCATTCGTCTGCATATCGAGAACCGCCGCACCGAGATCGAAGTAATCAAACTGGTGGGCGGAACCGATAGCTACGTGCGCCGTCCTTTCCTTTATATGGGCGCACTCTATGGCACCGGCGCCGGCCTGCTGGCCTGGCTGGTGCTGGCCTACGGCCTGGACTGGCTGAACGACGCCGTGGTTCGTCTGGCCGGCCTCTACGGCAGCGATTTCGCCCTGGCGGGCGTGCCATTGGCCGATGGTCTATCCCTGCTTCTGGGCGCTGTCCTGCTGGGCTACATTGGCGCCTGGCTGGCCGTCGCCCGTCACCTCAGTGAGCTGGCGCCGCGTTAAAGCCCATCGGTTTTCGCGGGTGTTGCGAGGGGTGTAAGGAAACTTTTACACCCTCTTGCAGTCAAATGGGCCAGTGCTACACTGCGCGAGCTTTAGTGAATCGGAGGATTCGCATGACCACTTCCCTGCAACCTGTCTATGCCCTGGCCCCCGGTGCGAACCTGGAGGCATACGTGCATGCGGTCAATGGCATCCCGCTGTTGTCCGTCGAGCAGGAGCGCGATCTGGCCGAACGCCTCTTCTACGAACAAGATCTGGAAGCGGCACGGCAAATGGTATTGGCGCACCTGCGCTTCGTCGTGCACATCGCCAAGAGTTATTCCGGCTACGGTCTGGCCCAGGCCGATCTGATCCAGGAAGGCAACGTCGGCCTGATGAAGGCCGTCAAGCGCTTCAATCCCGAGATGGGCGTGCGCCTGGTGTCTTTCGCGGTGCACTGGATCAAAGCCGAGATCCACGAGTTCATCCTGCGCAACTGGCGCATCGTCAAGGTCGCCACCACCAAGGCGCAGCGCAAGCTGTTCTTCAATCTGCGCAGCCAGAAGAAGCGTCTGACCTGGCTGAACAACGATGAAGTTCACGCGGTGGCCAACACCCTTGGTGTCGAGCCCCACGAAGTGCGCGAAATGGAAAGCCGGCTGACTGGCCAGGACATGGCGTTCGATCCGGCGGCGGATGCCGACGACGACACCGCCTTCCAGGCGCCGGCCCATTACCTGGAAGACCACCGCTATGACCCGGCGCGCCAGCTGGAGGAAGCGGACTGGAGCGACAGCTCCACCGCCAACCTGCACGAAGCGCTGGACGGTCTGGACGAGCGCAGCCGTGACATCCTCTACCAGCGCTGGCTGGCCGAGGAGAAGGCGACGCTGCACGACCTGGCGGCCAAGTACAATGTCTCCGCCGAGCGTATTCGCCAGCTGGAGAAGAACGCCATGAACAAGCTCAAGGGCTTCATTCAGGCGTGATGCTGAATCCCGGAAAAGCCGCACCTCGGTGCGGCTTTTTTCTGCCTGGAGAAAACCACTATGCCCTTGCCGCAACTGCGTTCCAGCCACTGGTTGCTGTTCGCAGCGGTCGCCGTGCTGTTCTTTTCCCTGGCGCTGTGGATGAGCCGGCAGTCCGACAAGGCTGACCCGCTGCCCTGGCTGGTGGATTGGCAGGAGTCGGTGATCGTGCCGCTGGCCGAAGGTGACCTGCCTCTGGAGAAGCTGGTCGAGCTGGCGCCCGGCGAACTCTGGCTGCAACCGCGCCAGGAAGGTCCGCGCCTGGTCTTCCGCTCCGAGCAGCAGCGGGACGAGGGCGCCTGGCGCCTGGAGGCAGAGCTGGAACTCAGCGACAGCGAGCGCACCAGTCTGGCCAAGGTGCTTGGCAAGGGCGCCGCCGAGCAGCCCCTGAGCGGCGACATGCTGGAACAGCTTGGTGGCCATCGGGTGGGGGTGCTGAACATGGTGCCCATGGTTGAAGTGTCCGCCGCGCGGCTCGCCGCCAGTATCGGCCCGCCCCGTTTGCGGTTGCGCACGGGTGAGGGCGAAGCGTGGATCTATCCCCAGCAGGGACTCAGCGCGCACCTGCTGGAAGGCAAGGTGCAGCTGCTGCATCTTGTGCCGCGTGAGGCGATGAAGCACTGAGCGGGGAACTCCCGCAGGAGTGGCTTCAGAGTTGCTGCAGGTAGCCGCCGCCGCCCAGCTGGTTCATCTGCCGGCGGATCCAGCCGGCTCGGGTCGCGACGTAGCCGCTGGGGCGGGATGGGCTCCATTGGCGCGGGTTGGGCAGCACCGCCGCCAGCAGGGCCGACTGCTGGCGGGACAGTCGTGCGGCCGGTACGCCGAAGTGGTGACGCGCGGCGGCATCGGCGCCGAATATGCCGTTGCCCCATTCGACGCTGTTCAGGTAGACCTCGAGGATGCGTTGCTTCGGCCAGAACAGCTCGATCAGGCCGGTGAACCAGACTTCCAGCCCCTTGCGGACCCAGTTGCGGCCGGACCAGAGGAACAGGTTCTTCGCTACCTGCTGGCTCAGGGTGCTGGCGCCACGGATCGAACCGCCGCGCTCGTTGTGTGCCATGGCCTTGCGGATCGCGGGGATGTCAAAGCCCCAGTGTTCGGCAAACTTCTGGTCTTCGGCGGCGATCACTGCGATCTTCAGGTCATCCGGCAGCTCATCCCAAGACACCCAGTCGCGCTTGATATCGATGGGCTTGCCGTCGATCCAGGATTCGATCTTGCGTTCCACCATGACCATCGAGCCCGGCGTCGGTACCCAGCGGAACAGGATCACCAGCAATACGGATGCCGCCGCGAACCAGAGCAACAATTTGAACAGGCGGCGGCGAATGGTGCGGAACATGCTGGGTTGGCCCGGGGAAATTTGGGCGCCATTATAGCGGCCGTCCGTCCTCTGTCTGGAGTCCCCATGGCGCGCCTTTTCCTGCTGTTGTCCGCATTCGCCGGTTTTACCGGGGTGGCCCTCGGCGCCTTTGCCGCCCACGGCCTGAAGAGCAAGCTCTCGCCCGAGTACCTTGCGGTATTCCAGACCGGTACTCACTACCAGCTCATCCATGCCCTGGCCCTGTTCGGCGTGGCCCTGTTGGCGCTCCACGTTCCCGGGAGGCTGGTGAACCTGGCGGGCGCTTTCTTCGTCCTCGGTATCTTGCTGTTTTCCGGCAGCCTCTACTTGCTGACCCTCAGCGGCATCGGCAAGCTCGGCATCATCACCCCCTTCGGCGGTCTGGCGTTCCTCGCCGGCTGGCTGTGCCTGGGATTGGCCGCCTGGAATGCCGTTCCGCGCTAACTTGACCGTGGCGTCAAATTGCGGGACGAATGGCGCCCTTTTGCCTTGGTCCGGCGAAGCGATCGGGCTAGAATGCCGTCCCCTTTTCCAGTTGTGACTGATCCGTCATGCGCATTCAGTTGAACGGCGAATCCTTCGAGCTTCCCGATGGCCACACTGTCGCGGACCTCATTTCCCGCCTGGACCTGGCCGGCCGCCGCGTTGCGGTCGAGCTCAATCTCGACATCGTGCCGCGCAGCCAGCACGCCGCTACCGCCCTGCGCGAAGGCGACCGCGTCGAGGTGGTCCACGCCATAGGCGGCGGCTAGTAGCGCGGGTTTCTAGCCTGCCCAGCCGCACCATCTGCAGCACCTGTTCCGCGTATCAAGCAATTTTCTCTGCCCGCCAGGAGTCCAGCATGAGCCAAACGCCGATCGACAAGCCCTTTACCCTCGCGGGCCGCACCTATCAGTCGCGTCTGCTGGTGGGCACTGGCAAGTACAAGGACCTCGAAGAAACCCGCGTTGCCATCGAGGCTTCCGGCGCCGAGATCGTCACCGTCGCCGTGCGCCGTACCAACATCGGCCAGAACCCGAGTGAGCCGAACCTGCTGGACGTGATCTCCCCGGACAAGTACACCATCCTGCCGAACACCGCCGGCTGCTATAACGCCGAAGAGGCCGTGCGCACCTGCCGTCTGGCCCGCGAACTGCTGGATGGCCACAACCTGGTCAAGCTGGAGGTGCTGGCTGACCAGAAGACCCTCTTCCCCAACGTCGTCGAAACCATCAAGGCCGCCGAGCAACTGGTCAAGGACGGCTTCGACGTGATGGTCTACACCAGCGACGACCCCATCATCGCCCGCCAACTGGCCGAAATCGGCTGCATCGCCGTGATGCCCCTGGCTGGCCTGATCGGCTCGGGCATGGGCATCTGCAACCCCTGGAACCTGCGCATCATCCTCGAAGAAGCCAAGGTTCCAGTGCTGGTGGATGCCGGTGTGGGCACCGCCTCCGACGCCACCATCGCCATGGAGCTGGGCTGCGAGGCCGTGCTGATGAACACCGCCATCGCCCACGCGCAGAACCCGGTGATGATGGCCGAGGCCATGAAGCACGCTATCGTTGCCGGCCGCCTCGCCTACCTGGCCGGGCGCATGCCGCGCAAGCTCTACGCCAGCGCATCTTCGCCGCTGGATGGTCTGATCCGCTGAGAACCCACGATCGCAAAGATCGTGAACAGGTTCTGTACGTTTTTACTAACAGGTTTTCGCAATGATTGAAGAACAGGGGTCGCCGGCTGAAGCCGACGAAACGCGCCACCACCGCACCATCAAGAGTTTCGTGATGCGTGCCGGGCGCATGACCGAAGGCCAGCAGCGCGGCCTCGACCAGGGATGGCCGAAGTTCGGCCTGGAGCTGGCCGACGGCCCGCAGGACTTCGACGCCCTGTTCGGTCGCAGTGCACCGCGAACCTTCGAAATCGGTTTCGGCATGGGGCACGCCACCCTGGAGATGGCCGCTGCCGCGCCGGAGCAGGACTTCATCGGTGTCGAAGTGCACCGTCCCGGCGTCGGTGCCCTGCTCAATGGCGCCATGACCCAGGGCCTGTCCAACATCCGCGTGTACAGCTGCGATGCCCTGGAAGTGCTGCGCGACTGCGTCGCCGATGGCAGCCTGGACCGCGTCCTGCTGTTCTTCCCCGATCCCTGGCACAAGTCCCGCCACCACAAGCGGCGCATCGTCCAGCCGGCCTTCGCCGAGCTGGTGCGGCAGAAGCTCCGGGTCGGCGGCGTGCTGCACATGGCCACGGACTGGGAACACTACGCCGAACACATGCTGGAAGTGATGAATGTCGCACCGGGCTATCGCAATCTGGCCGAAGATGGTCGCTACGTGCCGCGCCCGGAAGAGCGTCCGGTAACCAAGTTCGAGCGCCGCGGCGAACGCCTCGGCCACGGCGTCTGGGACCTCAAGTTCCAGCGCATCGATTGACAGGGCGCCGCCCAGCGGCGCACTGGCACACCTGACTAGACCGGGACCACCCGGCACCTCACCTGATCCGACGATAGCAACGCCCGCCCACTGAGCGGGCGGCATAAGAATAAGAGCGACGTGGCTGCCACTGCGTCGTGAGGAGAAGGCTGTGTTGTTGAGAACTTTCGGATATCTGCTCCTGGCCGGCTTCGCCTTGCAAGCCCAGGCCAAGGTCGACGCTACCCAGGCCGCCCGACTCGGGCAGGACCTCACCCCCCTGGGCGGCGAGCGTGCCGGCAATGCCGCCGGCACCATCCCGCCCTGGGATGGCGGCCTCGCCACCCCGCCTGCCGGCTACGAGCCGGGCATGCACCACCCCGATCCCTACGCCGGCGAAGCCCCGCGCTTCGTCATCGATGGCAAGAACCTCGGCCAGTACGAGCGGTTGCTGACGCCGGGGCACAAGGCCCTGCTGCAGGAGCACCCGGAGTACAAGCTGTGGGTCTTCCCGACCCACCGCAGTGCTGCCGCACCGCAGCGCATCTACGATGCCACCCGCTTCAACGCCGAGAACGGTTCGCTGATCGCCGGCGGCAACGGTGTGGAAGGCGTCGCCGCCGGCGTGCCATTTCCGATCCCGGCCAACGGCCTGGAAGCTATCTGGAACCACATCCTGCGTTATCGCGGCGAGCAGATTCACTTCACCACCAACCAGGCGGCGGTCCTGGCCAATGGCAGCTACAACCTGTTGAAGCTGGAACGGGACATCTATTTCGTCTATGGCCGCGAGGGTATGACGCCGGGCAACCTGGAAAACACGCTGTTCTTCTACAAGTACCGCGTCGTTGCGCCGGCCAAGCTGTCCGGTTCGGCGCTGGTGGTGCAGGAAACCCTCGACCAGGTGCTATCGATCCGCAAGGCCTGGCGTTTCAATCGTGGCGAGCGTCGCGTTCGCCGCCTGCCGATGCTGGCCTACGACACCCTGCAGCCCGATACCAACGGCCTGGCCACCGCCGACGTGGTGGACTCCTACAACGGTGCACCGGACCGCTACGAGTGGCAGCTGCTGGGCAAGCAGGAAATGCTGGTGCCCTACAACAGCTATGCGGTGCACCAGGAGGGCATTCCCTACCAGCAGATCCTCAAGAACAGCTACGTGAACCCCGACCTGCTGCGCTACGAGCAGCATCGTGTCTGGGTGGTGGAGGCGACCCTGCGCAAGGGCTTCACCCATCCCTATGCCAAGCGTCGTTTCTACCTGGATGAGGACAGCTGGCAGATCCTGGCCGTTGATCTCTATGACAAGGACGGACGCCTGAGCGGCATGCAGGAAAGCCATCCGATCAGCTACTACGACGTACCGATGTTCGGCAGTACGCTGGAAACCATCTACGATTTCGTGGGTGATCGTTACTTCGTCGACGGTCTCGACAACAACGAACCCATGTATGATTTCAACGCCCCGCTCAGCCCGAGGGACTTCACGCCCCAGGCGCTGCGACGCGAAGGCAACTGATTCCGGCCTGCCTGGCCATCCCAGCCGCCCCTCGGGGCGGCTTTTTAATGGGCGTCTTCCAGGCGCAACAGCCCTGTGGGAGCGATTTCAATCGCGAATGAATTCGCTCACACAAGGGGTCGTTCGTAGAGTGGATGACGTTTTATTCATCCACCAGTGGGGCCCCGCCAAACGCCGATGGTGGAAATGAAGAGCGATTTCCACCCTACGGGGCCGCTGCGCGACCCTTGGCGAATGAATTCGCCCCTACAGAGCGAGGCACGGACTCGACCGGTGTGTAGGGTGGATGTCGCCTTTCACATCCACTAGCGGAGTCTTTCCAGACCCCGAGCGGCGAAGCGTGCTCGACCCATCCCTAAGGCGCCGCTAATTGATCAGCTCCGCACCGGTCAGGGTCGCCTCCGGCAATGTCGGCGGCGCGGGGCTGATCTGCATGTACTTGATGCTTTCCCGCGGGATCAGCAGCAGGTCGCCATCCACCTCGATGCTGAGGAAGGGCGATTCCAGTTGGCGGCGCAGGCCCCTGGCGATTTCCACTGGGTCCGCAGTCTGCTGGGGGAAGCGCAGGGCCAGACGCTGGCCGTCCTGGAAGTGCAGGTAGAGGTGCTTGATCGGCTTCATCGGCGTGCTCTCTTTCGTGGGCCGCCGGGGAAGCCGCCGGCCTCAGTTGCGATCGGCGATCACACCGATCACGAAGAAGACTAGTAGCAGGACAGGCGCCAGGGTGTAGTTGTTGAAGTAGCCCAGTCCTTTGGCCAGCCAGGGCGTCAGGTAGATCATCGCCAGGCCGTAGCCCACCGCGCAGAGCAGCACGAAGAGCAGGGTGCGGAAGAGGAAGTTGAGGCTGCCGATGCGCTGTTGTACCCAGGCATTCAGGGCGGGCCCGAACAGCACCAGGACGGTGGCCATGATGGCCAGGGCGATGTCATGCAGGTGGCCGCGGCTCCAGCGCGACAGGGTAGCGATCAGGTCCAGTACGACGTCCATCCAGGGGGTCCTTGGCGAAGTGGTTCGGGGGCAGACGATTCCAAATCCGTGGTGCGCCCGTCAAGGCAGGAAGTGCTGCAGCAGGTCGTTGAGGAACAGCTGGCCCTCGTGGGTGGCCACCAGCCGCTCGGGGTCCTTCAGCAGCAGGCCACGGGCCTCGGCTTCGGTGCGCGCCGCGGCCAGGTCGGCCAGCGGCATGCCGGTGCGCTGAGTGAACAACGCTGCGGGCACGCCGTCCGTGAGGCGCAGCACGTTCATGAGGAATTCGAAGGGCAGTTCGTCCTGGTCGAGGTGACGCTCGCCGGCCTGGAAGCGCTTGGCCGGGTCCAGGTAATCCTTCGGCAGACGGGTCTTCCAGCTGCGGATGATGCGGCCTTCCGGGCTGCTCAGCTTGGCGTGGGCGCCGGCGCCGATGCCGAGGAAGTCGCCGAAGGTCCAGTAGTTGAGGTTGTGCCGCGCGCACAGGCCGTCGCGGGCGTAGGCGGACACTTCGTACTGGGCGTAGCCTTGTTCGGCCAACAGGGCCTGGCCGGCTTCCTGGATGTCCCAGAGGATGTCGTCTTCGGGCAGTTCCGGCGGCTGGTTCCAGAACACCGTATTGGGCTCCATGGTCAGCTGGTACCAGGAGAGGTGCGTCGGCCCTTGGGCGATGGCGGTTTGCAGGTCTTCCAGGGCGTCTTCGAGGGACTGGTCCGGCAGGCCGTGCATCAAGTCCAGGTTGAAGTTGTCGAAGCCGGCCTTGCGCGCCATGTCGGCGGCTCGCACCGCTTCGTCTCCGTCGTGGATGCGCCCCAGGGCCTTGAGCTTGGCTTCCTGGAAGCTCTGCACACCGATGGACAGGCGATTGATGCCGAGCTGGCGGTAGGCGGCGAACTTGGCCTGCTCGAAGGTGCCGGGGTTGGCTTCGAGAGTGATCTCGATATCGCGGGCGAAGGGTACCCGTTGCTCCACGCCATCCAGCAGTCGGCCGATGGCGTTGGCGCTGAACAGGCTGGGGGTGCCGCCGCCGAAGAAGATCGACGTCAGCTCGCGGCCGTGGACATGGCTGAGGTCCTGCTCGAGATCAGCCAGCAGCGCGTCGATATAGGCTTCTTCAGGCAGCTCCGAGCCGGCGGCGTGGGAATTGAAGTCGCAGTAGGGGCACTTGCGCACGCACCAGGGAATGTGGACGTAGAGCGCCAGGGGCGGGAGCTGGAAGCCTGCGGCCTCGCCCGCCAGGTGCGTGCCTGGGCCTTTCATATCCCCAGCCGCTGCTTGAGCAGGGCCATGGCGCGGGCGCGGTGGCTGAGCTGGTTCTTGTCGGTGGGGGAGAGCTCCGCAGCGGAGCTGTTGCATTCCTCGACCCAGAACAGCGGGTCGTAGCCGAAGCCGTGCTCGCCACGGGCTTCGAACAGGATGCGGCCGCGCCAGCTGCCTTCGCAGAGAATCGGCAGCGGATCGTCGGCATGCCGCATCAGCGCCAGGCTGCAGATGAACTGCGCGCCACGCTCGGCCTCTGGAACGTCGCGCAGGACGTCCAGCAGCTTGGCATTGTTCGCCGCATCGCCCTTGCCGTCGGCGTAGCGCGCGGAATAGATGCCAGGGGCGCCGCCGAGGAAGTCCACCGCCAGGCCGGAGTCGTCGGCCAGTGCCGGCAGGCCGGACAGGCGAGCCGCGTTGCGGGCCTTGAGGATGGCGTTCTCGACGAAGGTCAGGCCGGTTTCTTCAGGCTCGATGTCGCTGAACTCGGCGATGGAGCGCACTTTCACGCTATCACCGAGCATGGCCTGGAGTTCCTTGAGTTTGCCGGCGTTGTGGCTGGCCAGCACCAGTTCTTTGAAGGGCATCATTCGTCCGGGAAGAATTCCTGGTCGAAGCTGAAGCTGTGGGGTGCTTCATCTCCGCGTTGCACATTGAGGGTGAAATTGAGCATTTCACGCTCGTTGAAGGGGAACTGCGCCAGGTAGTAGATGGCCTCGCCTTCGCTGATCTGCTTGAACTGCAGGGGAGTGACCTGGCCGAGCAGGTTCTTCACCTGGCCGCTGACCTGGGCGGTGCTGGCCTTGCCGGCCTTGAGCACGGCGACGTTGACCACGCCCTGCGTCTTGCTGCGGGTCAGGCCGACTGCGGCGGCGATGTCCGGCTGCAGGAAGCTGGAGTTGAACGCGTTGTAGTGCACGTCCAGGTCGCCGAAGGTCTGCTTGCGCTCGGCGGCTGCCGGCAGCGCCAGGCAAAGGGCGAAAAGGAACAGGGCTAGACGACGCATGGTGTGCCTCCTTCTTTTCAGATCGCGATGCGGTGGTCCGCAAGACTCGGACCGCTGACGCGATAGATGCCGATCTCACCCAACAGATTAGGCCAAACCCGGCTAGGCAGGTTGTGCCGATGCTCGTGGTCCACCGCGAGGCGGTCGAGTACTTTCACCTGCATTTCGTGGCACAGCGCCTCGAAATCCTTGAAGGTGCAGAAGTGGATGTTCGGCGTGTTGTACCAGGTGTAGGGCAGGAACTCCGACACCGGCATGCGCCCGTAGCGCGCCAGGTACCAGCGGCAGCGCCAGTGGCCGAAGTTGGGGAAGGTGATGATGCATTCGCGACCGACCCGCAGCATTTCCTGGAGGATGCGATCGGGGTAGTGCACCGCCTGCAGTGCCTGGGTCATCACCACCACGTCGAAGCTGTTGCTGGCGAAGTTGCCCAGGCCCTTGTCCAGGTCCTGCTCGATCACGTTCACGCCACGGTCGATGCAGTGGGCGATGTTCTCGGGGTCGATTTCCAGGCCATAACCGGTGACCTGCTTGTTGTCGCGCAGCCAGGCCAGCAGTTCGCCACGGCCGCAGCCAAGGTCGAGCACCCGGCTGCCGGCGGGAATCCAGTCCTGGATGATATCTAGGTCGGCACGCATGGGTTACACCGCAATCCTGTTCATGTAGCTGCTGAAGGCCTGGAGATAGCGCGGGATCGGCATGAGGAAGGCATCGTGGCCCTGGGGCGCATCGATCTCCAGGTAGCTGACGTTCTTGCGCGCAGCGGTCAGGGCGTCGACGATTTCCCGCGAGCGGGCCGGGGAGAAGCGCCAGTCGGTGGTGAAGGACATCACGCAGAAGTCCGCCTTGGCCACCGACAGGGTCCGGGCCAGGTCGCCGTCATGGGCGGCCGCCGGGTCGAAGTAGTCCAGCGCCTTGGTCATCAGCAGGTAGGTGTTGGCGTCGAAGCGCCCGGAGAACTCCTCGCCCTGGTAGCGCAGGTAGCTTTCCACCTGGAATTCCACGCTGTGGAAGTCGTAGTTGAGCTTCTCGCTCTTCAGCCCGCGACCGAATTTCTCACCCATGGCGTCGTCCGACAGGTAGGTGATGTGGCCCACCATGCGCGCCAGCATCAGGCCGCGTTTGGGGATCACGCCCTGGTCCTGGAAATGGCCGCCGTGGAAGTCCGGGTCGGTGAGGATGGCCTGGCGGGCCACCTCGTTGAAGGCGATGTTCTGCGCCGAGAGCTTGGGTGCCGAGGCGATGGCCAGACAGTGACGCACACGGTCGGGGTAGCTGATGGTCCATTGCATGGCCTGCATGCCGCCGAGGCTGCCTCCGATCACGGCGGCCCATTGCTGGATGCCGAGGACGTCCGCCAGGCGCGCCTGGCTGTTGACCCAGTCTTCCACCGTCATCACCGGGAAGTCGGCACCGAACGGCGTGCCGGTGGCCGGGTTGATGCTGGAGGGGCCGGTCGAGCCGTTGCAGCCACCGAGGTTGTTCAGGCTGACGACGAAGAACTTCAGGGTGTCGATGGGCTTGCCCGGGCCGATGCAGCTGTCCCACCAGCCCGGCTTGCGATCGTCCATGCTGTGGTAGCCGGCGGCGTGGTGGTGGCCGGACAGCGCATGGCAGATCAGCACCGCGTTGCTGCGGTCTGCATTCAGTTCGCCGTAGGTTTCATAGACCAGCTCGTAGTCGGTCAGGCTGCGGCCACAGGCCAGTGCCAGCGGCTCGCTGAAGCGCTGCACCCGGGGGCTGACCAGGCCGACGGAATCTGCGGGAATGGCGGTGGGCATCGCGACCCTGCTCTCAATCTGGGAAGGGCGCCAGTCTAAAGAGCGCCGCCCCCAGCGGCAAGCGCGGGGGGCGGCGGCTAAGACGTTGAATAATCAGGTGCTGCGGGCGTTCAGGGGAACTAGCCACCACGCTGCTTGCGCGATGCCACCGGCAGGTTGACGACCTTGTTCATGCGCTGCATCGGCGAGGGGCGGCGGAAGGTCCGCAGCATCTCGTTGGCTTCGGCGATCTGTTGCTCCAGTTCCTCGGTGTAGCGCTGCAACTGTTGACCGCGCTGGCGGGTGAGCTGGGTTTCCTGGGCCAGGGCCTTCAGCCGCAGCATGTGGGTCTCCAACAGCTGCTTATGCTCCAGGGTGTGCTGCATCAGCGGCATCAGGGCATCGCCAGCCCATTGCGCGACTTCCAGGCGCAGGCGCTGGTGCATGCCGATGACTTCCTGCACCAGGGTGTCGAAGAATCGCTTGCCGAGCTGGCGCTGTTCGGTCAGCAGGGTCCTGGGATGCAGGCGGAACTGGTCGGCCTTGGCGCGCAGCTGGCGGAGCTCGCGGAGATAGCGCTGCACATTGAACTGCGGCGCATCGACCCCATTCAGCGGGTTCTCCTCGTTGTGCCGACGGTAGATGGCCGCGACCATCTTGTTGGCCATCTCGGCCTCGTGTTCCAGGCTGTGCAGGTCGTGCTGCACCGAATGGAAGAAATGCACGATGCCCTGGTTGATGCCTACCGTGGTCCAGCTGGCAGTGAGTTCGCGGCGCAGGCGTGCCAGGTGTTCGTCCAGGCGCTCGGTGCGCGCGGCATTGCGCAGGACGTCGCCCTGGCGCTTGAGCAGGCGCTGGTTGGTTTTCAGGCCGAGCAGGCGGCGATGGTGCTGGGCGTGGTCTTCCTTGGTCCGCGCGGTCAGCTCGAAGAGCATCTGGCCGTTGTCCTGCTGGTGGCTGTCGAGCATCGACTGCTGCTCGCGGACCTTGTCCAGGCGCAGGTTGAGCACGTGCAGGCTGTTCTGCAGCAGCGTCATCATCTGATGCGCCACGTGGTCTTCGATCAGGCGTTCCTTCTGCGTGACGATGCGCTCGCAGAGCAATTCTTCCAGCGCACCGATCTGGCTGCGGGCGAGCAGTTCGCCGTCCCTGCGCACCTTGGCCAGGAGCGCCTGCTTGGCCGAAAGCGGCAGCACTTCGTCACGGCGGATGCCGAGCTGGCGGGCGGTGGTTTCCTGGATGCGGCGAATGGTGTTCTGCACGAAATTCTCGCCGGCCAGGTCATCCCACAGCACGTCTACCTTGTTCAACACGGCGAACAGGTGGGCCTGGGCGTCTTCGTCGAGCTGGCGGATGTGCTGCTGCCAGACGCTCATATCGCTGGCGGTGACGCCGGTATCGGCCGAGAGCAGGAAGATGATGGCCTGGGCGGCCGGCAGCATCGACAGGGTGAGCTCGGGCTCGCTGCCGAGGGCGTTCAGGCCGGGGGTGTCGAGGATGCGCAGCCCCTGGCGCAGCAGCGGGTGGTCGAAGTTGACCATGGCATGGCGCCAGGCCGGCACCAGGACCTCGCCGGGACGGCCTGTGGAGTCGAGCATGTCCGGGTGGAAACCGAGCTGGATGGCCTGCTCCACTGGCATTGGCTTGGTCCGCGCCACCTGGGTGAAGGCCTGGATCATGTTGTCCGGGTCGCTCGGGTCCAGCGGGATGTTCACCCAGTGCCGCGGCGCGCGCTTGAACTGGGCCACGCTGGCTTCGGCCATGCGCGACTCGATGGGCAGCAAGCGGATGTAGGAACGCTCGGAGCGTGGGTCGTAGAACAGTTCGGTGGGGCACATGGTGGTGCGCCCGGCCTGGGACGGCAGCATGCGCTGGCCGAACTCGGAGAAGAACAGGCAGTTGATCAGCTCGGTCTTGCCGCGGGAGAACTCGCCGACGAAGGCCAGGGTGATGTGATCGGTGCGGAGCAGACGCTGGGCCCGTTCCAGCTTGGCGGAGAGCGCATCGGAGTTGAGCCGGTTGTGTTCCAGCCAGCTTCTATAGCGGGTGATCTCCCGCAGTAGCTCGCGCTTCCAGGCTACGTAGGCGTCGACTTGCTGACTGAGACGCTCCATGCTCATTCAGGCTCTCCTCGGGATCACGCTTCCTGCGTACGGGGAACAGACGATTTGCGAATCGAAATGCCGACGCGGGCAGTCACACCACGACATCCGGAAGCTTGCTCCGGGGCGGGGATAAGGCAGAGTGCCAGCCAGTCATTGCTGGGCATTATGCGCCTTGAGGGATGGGCGTCAATTGGCCGGCTTGCCACGCCCGCCTTAAGGTCGGTCAGGACTGCCGAGCGGTCAGCCCCGGCAGGTCGGGGAGCGTGCGCGGGCGCTGGATGCGCACCCGCTTCTGGCGGTTCAGTTCGCCGCTTTCCAGGCTCACCTGGCTCTTGGCGACCCCGAAGGCCTTCGCCAGGAAGGCCATAAGGTGGGCATTCGCCTTGCCTTCCACCGGCGGTGCGGTGAGGCGGATCTTCAGCCTTTCGCCGTGCAGCCCGGCGAACTCGTCACGGCTCGCCTTGGGCTGCAGATGGCAGTCGAGGATCAGGTCCTCGCCTGCCCAGCGGTACCAGCTCATCAGAGGAACGGGCTGAGGATCTGCGGCATGCCAGTCATGGCGGCCAGGTTGCCGATCACCAGCATATCCAGCAGTTTCAGTGCAATGAAGGCGAAGATCGGCGAAATATCCAGGCCGCCAAGGTTCGGCAGCAGCTTGCGGAACGGCATCAGCAGCGGCTCGCAGATCTGGTTCACCAGCTGGGCGCCGGGGTTGTAGCTGCCCGGGGCGACCCAGGAGAGGATCACGCTGATGATCAGGGCGAAGAAGAACACCTTCAGGAACAGCGAGGTGACGCCGATGATCGACCAGATCAGCAGTTGCAGCAGATAGCCGCCGACGCCGTAGCCCATCAGGGTCAGGGTGACGATCATCAGCAGCAGCTGGACGAGGATCGCCAGGACCAGGGAAGCGAGGTCCAGGCCACCGAAGCCGGGAATGATCTTGCGCAGCGGGTTGAGCAGCGGCTTGGTGGCGCGCACCACGAACTGGCTCAGCGGGTTGTAGAAGTCGGCGCGCACCAGTTGCAGGATGAAGCGCAGCAGGACGATCAGCAGGTAGAGGCTGCCGAGGGTCTGGATCACATAGATGGCTGCGGTGTTGAGTCCGGTCATCGAAAGCTCCTTATTGGCCCAGTTGTTCGGCCAGTTCGGCCGAACGCCGGTCGGCGGCGTTCAGGGCCTGTTGCACCAGGGCTTCGAAGCCGCCGGCCTGGAAAGTCTTGATCGCCGCTTCGGTGGTACCGTTGGGCGAGGTGACGCGGCGGCGCAGCTCGGCGGCGTCCACGTCGCTGGAAACCGCCATGCGCGCGGCGCCCAAGGCGGTCTGCAGGGTCAGCTGCTCGGCGGTGGCGCGGGGCATGCCGAGCTTCTCGCCAGCGGCGGTCATGGCTTCCATCAGCAGGAAGAAGTAGGCCGGGCCGCTACCGGACACTGCGGTCACGGCGTCGATCAGTCTCTCTTCTTCCAGCCAGAGGGCGATGCCCACGGCGGACAGCAGTTGCTCGGCCTGCTCGCGCTGGGCGGCGCTGACCTCAGCATTGGCGTACAGGCCGCTCGCGCCCAGCCCCACCAAGGCGGGGGTGTTGGGCATGCAGCGCACGATCGGGCGCGCGCCGAGCCAGGAAGCCAGGCTGGCACAGGTGATGCCGGCGGCGATGGAAACCACCAGCTGGCCATCCTTCAGGCTGGGTGCCAGGGCCTGGCAGACCGCTTTCATGACCTGCGGTTTGGTCGCCAGGACCACCACGTCGGCGCCTTCCACGGCGTCGGCGTTGCTTTCCACCACGTCGATGCCGTGCTCGGCGCTGATCTTCGCACGCTGCTCGGTGCCGGGATCGCTGGCGCGGATGTGGTCGGCGGCGACGCCCTGGGCGCGCAGGCCGCCGATCAGGCTGGCGGCCATGTTGCCGGCGCCAATGAATGCAATGCGGGGAGTGCTCATGAATGCTTCCTTAATTAGTGCGAGGGCTGGCCGTAGTCGCGGGCGCCAAACAGCGCGGTGCCGATGCGCACCCAGGTGGCGCCTTCGGCGATGGCGGCTTCCAGGTCATGGCTCATGCCCATGGACAGAGTGTCCAACGAGGGGTTCAGCGCCTCCTGCAACTGGCGCAGGCGGGCGAAGGCGGCATGTTGCTCCGCCGGGTCTTCGGTGGGTTCGGGAATAGCCATCAGGCCGCGCAGGCGCAGATTCGGCAGCTCGGCCACGGCAGCGGCCAGGGTCGGCAGATCCTCGGGAGTGCAGCCGGACTTGCTGTCTTCACCGCTGACGTTCACCTGCAGGCAGATGTTCAGCGGCGGCAGGTGCGTGGGGCGTTGAGCCGAGAGGCGCTCGGCAATCTTCAGGCGGTCCACCGAGTGCACCCAGTGGAAATGTTCGGCAATGGATTTGGTCTTGTTCGACTGGATCGGGCCGATGAAATGCCAGGTCAGCGCCAGGTCAGTGAGCTCGAGCTGCTTGGCCAACGCTTCCTGCAGGTAGTTCTCGCCGAAATCGGCCACCCCGGCGGCGAAAGCTTCGCGGACGGCGGCGGCGGGTTTGGTCTTGCTCACGGCCAGCAGGCCGATGCTGGAAAATTCTCGCCCAGAGGCTTGCGCCGCCTCACGGATACGCGCGCGAACCTTTGCAATATTGTCTGCTATCGTGGACATTACCTGCGCTCTACAGCCCGGCCTGAGTGGGGTCTGCGGCATTCTAACTGCCGCTGAAAAATGTAGCGAGCGACGGCCGGGCAGGTCGGCATCGACAGCCTCAGGCCCGGCGCGGTGATCATTCAGCAGTCTGCAAACCGTTTGCTTCGAATTGGGGAGCCCCATGGATATTACTGAGCTGCTTGCCTTCAGCGCCAAGCAGGGCGCTTCGGACCTGCATCTCTCGGCCGGCCTGCCACCTATGATTCGCGTCGATGGCGACGTGCGTCGGATCAACCTGCCGGCCCTGGACCACAAGCAGGTCCACGCGCTGATCTACGACATCATGAACGACAAGCAACGCAAGGATTTCGAGGAATTCCTCGAGACCGACTTCTCCTTCGAAGTCCCTGGCGTCGCGCGTTTCCGGGTCAACGCCTTCAACCAGAACCGCGGCGCCGGCGCCGTGTTCCGTACCATTCCCTCCAAGGTCCTGAGCATGGAAGACCTGGGAATGGGCGAGATCTTCAAGAAGATCTCCGACGTTCCGCGCGGCCTGGTGCTGGTCACCGGCCCCACCGGTTCGGGCAAGTCCACCACCCTGGCGGCCATGCTCGACTACCTGAACAGCACCAAGTACCACCACATCCTCACCGTGGAAGACCCGATCGAATTCGTCCACGAGTCGAAGAAGTGCCTGATCAACCAGCGCGAAGTGCACCGCGACACCCTCGGCTTCAACGAAGCCCTGCGTTCGGCCCTGCGTGAAGACCCGGACATCATCCTGGTGGGCGAGATGCGCGACCTGGAAACCATCCGCCTGGCGCTGACAGCCGCGGAAACCGGTCACCTGGTATTCGGCACCCTGCACACCACCTCCGCGGCCAAGACCATCGACCGCGTGGTCGACGTGTTCCCCGCCGAGGAAAAGTCCATGGTTCGCTCCATGCTCTCCGAATCCCTCCAGTCGGTGATTTCCCAGACCCTGCTGAAGAAGATCGGCGGCGGCCGGGTGGCGGCCCACGAGATCATGATCGGCACCCCGGCCATCCGTAACCTGATCCGCGAAGACAAGGTGGCGCAGATGTACTCCGCCATCCAGACCGGCGGCTCTCTCGGCATGCAGACCCTCGACATGTGCCTCAAGGGGCTGGTCGCCAAGGGCCTGGTGAGCCGCGAGAGCGCGCGGGAAAAGGCCAAGAGCCCGGAAAACTTCTGACCCGCCTGACCGGCACCGGCATCGAACAGCGAGAACGCCATGGAATTCGAGAAACTGATGCGCCTGATGGTGGAAAAAGGCGGTTCCGACCTCTTCATCACGGCGGGTGTGCCGCCGTCGATGAAGGTCAATGGCAAGATCATGCCGGTGACCAAGAACCCCATGTCGCCGGAAATGACGCGGGAAACCGTGCTGGGCGTGATGAACGAGCAGCAGCGCCGTGACTTCGCCGAGCACCACGAATGCAACTTCGCCATCAGCGCGCGGGGCATTGGCCGTTTCCGCGTCAGCGCCTTCTACCAGCGCAACCTGGTGGGCATGGTGCTGCGCCGCATCGAGACCACCATCCCCACCATCGATGAGCTGAAACTGCCGGAAATCCTCAAGAAGCTGGCGCTGACCAAGCGCGGCCTGGTGCTCTTCGTTGGCGCCACCGGTACCGGTAAGTCCACCTCCCTGGCGGCGATGATCGGCCACCGCAACAAGAACAGCAGCGGCCACATCATTTCCATCGAGGACCCGATCGAATTCATCCACCAGCACCAGAGCTGCATCGTCACCCAGCGTGAAGTGGGCATCGACACCGAGTCCTTCGAAGTGGCCCTGAAGAACACCCTGCGCCAGGCGCCGGACGTGATCCTGATCGGCGAGGTGCGGACCCGCGAGACCATGGACCATGCCATCGCCTTCGCCGAAACCGGCCACCTGTGCCTGGCCACCCTGCACGCCAACAACGCCAACCAGGCGCTGGACCGCATCATCAACTTCTTCCCCGCCGACCGGCAGCAGCAGGTGTGGATGGACCTGTCGCTGAACCTCAAGGCCATCGTCGCCCAGCAACTGGTGCCGACCCCGGACGGCAAGGGCCGTCGCGCGGTGATCGAAGTGCTGATCAACACCCCGCTGGCCGCCGACCTGATTCGCAAGGGCGAGGTGCACGAACTCAAGGCCCTGATGAAGCGCTCCTCCGAGCACGGCATGCAGACCTTCGACCAGGCGCTCTACAACCTCTATTCCCAGGGCGAGATCACCTACGAAGACGCCCTGCTTTACGCCGACTCGGCCAACGACCTGCGCCTGATGATCAAGCTCGGCTCGGAAACCGATGGCGAGCACCTGCAGCACATGAGCGACGGCCTGTCCTTGCAGGTGTCGGAAGAAGACCCGGGGCGCCGCTTCCGCTAAGCTTGCGCGCCATGAACAAGCCCGCTCACGCGGGCTTCTTCATTCCCGCGATTCACACACCTGCAGGAGGCAGCATGAACACCCGTCAGGACACCCACAGCAAGGTCATCGGCTACTTGCTCTGGATTTTCGGATTCCTCGGTTCCCACCGCTTCTACTATGGCAAGCCGGTGACCGGCACCATCTGGTTCTTCACCCTGGGCCTGTTCTTCATCGGCTGGATCATCGACCTGTTCCTGATCCCGGCCATGGACCGCGAAGCCGGCCTGCGCTTCAACGCCGGTCAGTACGACTACAACGTCGCCTGGATCCTGCTGACCTTCCTCGGCGTCTTTGGCGTGCATCGCATGTACCAGGGCAAGTGGATCAGCGGCATCCTCTACCTGCTCACCGGCGGCTTCTTCCTGATCGGCGTGCTCTACGACTTCTGGACCCTGAATACCCAGGTGTCGGTGCTGAACGCGCGCTGAGCCAGTTCTTATCTTTGTGGGGGCGAATTCAGTCGCTAACCGGACCGCCAGGTCCGGCCTGCACGCCTTGCCGGGGACGCTGCGCGTCCCTTCGCGAATGAATTCGCCCCCTCAGAATCAGTTCCCCTCGGCCTGACCCCTTCGTCGGAACCCATGGCGGCACCCCGCCTCGCGGCCTATGTTCCAGCGTGGGGCGCCTGCTTCGCCCCCTGCCTGGTCGCGCAAGGAGGTGACGCCATGAACAGTGTCAAAGATGTTCGTCCCGCAGTCCTCGACCTGATCGGCAACACCCCGATGGTGCGGGTCACCCGCTTCGATACCGGCCCCTGCACCCTGTTCCTGAAGCTCGAATCCCAGAACCCCGGCGGTTCGATCAAGGACCGCATCGGCGTTGCCATGATCAACAGCGCGGAGCGTGAGGGCCGGCTCAAGCCCGGTGGCACCATAGTCGAGGCAACCGCTGGCAACACCGGCCTGGGCCTGGCTCTGGTGGGCCGCGCCAAGGGCTACCGGGTGGTGCTGGTGGTGCCGGACAAGATGTCCACCGAGAAGGTGCTGCACCTGAAAGCCATGGGCGCGGAGGTGCACATCACCCGCTCCGATGTCGGCAAGGGGCACCCCGATTACTACCAGGACCTGGCCGGCCGCCTGGCCGCGCAGATTCCCGGCGCCTTCTTCGCCGACCAGTTCAACAACCCGGCCAACCCCCTGGCCCATGAAAGCACCACCGGCCCGGAGATCTGGCAGCAGACCGGGCAGAACGTGGACGCCATCGTCGTCGGCGTCGGCTCCGCCGGTACCCTCACCGGCCTGACCCGTTACTTCCGTCGGGTGCAGCCCGATCTGGAAATGGTCCTGGCCGACCCGGTGGGGTCGGTGATGGCCGAGTACGTGCGCAGTGGCACCCTGGGCACCGTCGGCTCCTGGGCGGTGGAGGGTATTGGCGAAGACTTCGTTCCCGGCATCGCCGACCTCTCCAGCGTGCGCCACGCCTATTCCATCAGCGACGAGGAGAGCTTCGCCCACGCCCGCGAGCTGTTGCGCGCCGAGGGCATTCCCGGCGGCTCCTCCACCGGCACCCTGCTGGCGGCGGCGCTGCGTTACTGCCGTGAGCAGAAAACGCCGAAGCGGGTGGTCAGCTTCGTCTGCGACACCGGTACCCGTTACCTGTCGAAGGTCTACAACGACCAGTGGATGACCGACCAGGGCCTGCTGGCGCGCAAGCGCTACGGTGACCTGCGCGACATCATCGCGCGGCGCTACGAGGACGGTCGGGTGATCAGCGTGGGGCCGGACGACACCCTGCTCACCGCCTTCCAGCGCATGCGCCTGGCGGATGTCTCGCAACTGCCGGTACTGCGGGACGGGAAACTGGTGGGGGTTGTGGACGAATCGGACATCCTGCTCGGCGTGCACGCCGACGCCACGCACTTTCGCCAACCGGTGGCGGGCGTCATGACCACGCGCCTGGAAACCCTGGCACCGGATGCCAGCCTGGCCGAACTGCAGGAAGAACTCGACCGTGGCCTGGTCGCCATCATCGCCGACACTTCCGGATTCCACGGCCTCATTACCCGCTCCGACCTGCTCAATCACCTGCGGAGGACCCTTGCATGAGCCAGCAGGACGACACCGATCCGCGTGCCTTCGCCACCCGCGTCATCCACGCCGGCCAGGCCCCGGACCCCTCCACCGGGGCCATCATGCCGCCGATCTATGCCAACTCCACCTATGCCCAGGAAAGCCCCGGCGTGCACAAGGGGCTGGATTACGGCCGTTCCCACAACCCTACGCGCTGGGCCCTGGAACGTTGCGTCGCGGACTTGGAAGGCGGCGCTCAGGCCTTCGCCTTCGCGTCCGGGCTGGCGGCCATTTCCACGGTGCTGGAGCTGCTCGACAGCGGGTCCCACATCGTTGCGAGCAATGACCTCTACGGCGGCACTTTCCGCCTGTTCGAGCGAGTGCGGCGGGTCAGCGCCGGGCACCGGTTCAGTTTCGTCGACTTCAGCGATATCGGCGCAATCCGCGCGGCGATCCAGGACGATACCCGCATGCTCTGGGTGGAAACCCCGAGCAACCCGCTGCTGCGCCTGGCCGACCTGGAAGCCATCGTCGAACTGTGCCAGGGGCGGGGCATCATCCTGGTGGCGGACAACACCTTCGCCAGCCCCTGGGTGCAGCGGCCCCTGGAGCTGGGCTTCGACCTGGTGGTGCACTCCACCACCAAGTACCTCAATGGCCACTCCGATGTCATCGGCGGCATCGCCATCGCTTCCGCCGACAGCAGCTGCGACCTGCTGCGCGAGCGCCTGGGCTTCCTGCAGAACGCCGTGGGCGCCATCGCCGGGCCCTTCGATGCCTTTCTCACCCTGCGCGGGGTGAAGACCCTGGCGCTGCGCATGGAGCGCCACTGCCACAACGCCCTGGAGCTGGCCTTCTGGCTGGAGCAGCAGCCGCAGGTGGCGCGGGTCTACTACCCCGGCCTGCAGTCCCACCCGCAGCACGCCTTGGCGCGGCGGCAGATGCACGGCTACGGCGGCATGATCTCCCTCGACCTGCGGGCCGACCTGGCGGGTACCCGGCGATTCCTCGAAGCGGTGCGCATCTTCACCCTGGCCGAGAGCCTGGGCGGTGTGGAAAGCCTGATCGAACACCCGGCCATCATGACCCACGCCAGCATCCCGGCGGAGATCCGCGCGGAGCTGGGCATCGGCGACTCGCTGGTGCGGCTGTCGGTGGGGGTGGAGGACGTGGACGACCTGCGCGCGGACCTGGCGCAGGCGTTGGGGAGGGTTTGAGGGCGTCAGCGCTCAGACTGGGCAACGTCGTGAGGCGGGACTTCCCCCCTCACCCCAACCCTCTCCCTCAGGGAGAGGGGGGCATTTTGCGCAGGGAGGCCGGTCCTGAGTCACCCCTCTCCCTTCAGGGAGAGGGGCCGGGGGAGAGGGCCTTAGTTCCCAGGCACCAGTTTCAGCGTCTCCTGGCTATTGGCCTTCACCTCATCCTCGGCAAAGTGCATCGGCACGTATTCGCCGCGTATGTAGGCCTCGGCCTGGTCCTTGTAGTGACGGTCGAAGGGCACGCCGCTCTGGCCGACCGGGTTGATACCGAGGGCGTGTTCCGCGTCGGCCATGTCCACCAGTCGGCGTGTCGAGGGGCCGTGGAACACTTCCCAGGGCGCCGGACCGACGCGGTGGGACAGGTTGTTGGGCACTTCGTGGCCACCTGGTGCGGCGAAGGGGCCGACGTTGAACAGCAGGTTCAGTGGCTTCTGCTGGCCCAGCGGATGACTGTGGGTCAGGGTATGGCCATTGCCCCACTGCCATTTGGAGCTGTCCTCACCGAAGGTCTTCTTCAGGTGCGCCAGGCTGGCCTGCCAGGCGGCCTTGACCACTTCCGCGCGGCCTTCCTTCTGCGGCGTCTGGCGTACATCCCACCAGGGCGAGGCCGGGTCATTGGTCAGGCGCGGCAGGGCGGCGTCGAGGATGCGCGTTTGCAGCAGGCTGTCGAAGAACGCATCGCCCAGTTCGTCGCGCATCATCGCGTTGGCCAGTTCGAAGGTGAGCTGGTTGAACAGGGTGGCCGCGGTGGACTCCAGCGGATGGTCGCCCGTCCAGCCGGCCAGTTGCTCCACCAGGGCGCGCTCGGCGTCGTTGGCCGCCGCCGCGCGCAGGTCACCGAGGATCGGCGCGAGCAGGCGCGGGCCATAGCCGGTGGCGGTATCCAGTTGAAGCGTCTGGCTGTTCTGCACATCCCACTTCACGCCGGGCTGGGCCAGCAACTGGTTCAGGCGCACGCCGCGATCCGGCAGGTTGTAGTAGCCCGGAATGGCGACGCCCGTGGGCGATAGCGGCTGGTAGTTGGCCGAGACGATGAAGCCGCGCTCGGGGTTTTCCTCGTGGGGGTTGGCGCTGAAGGGCAGGTAGCCGGGCTTGTCGGCCTCGCCTGTGCTGCCGTCGAGGATGAAGTACGGGTTCACCCCGTCCGGGCGTTGCGGCAGTTTTGCCGACGCCCACCAGCCGATGTCGCCGACGGCGTTGGCCCAGATCACGTTGAGGCCGGGAGAATGGATCTTCTCCGCGGCGGCGCGGGCCTTGTCCAGGCTGTCGGCGCGGTTGAGCTGGTAGAAGGCGTCGAGGATGGGGTTTTCGGTTTCCAGGAAGGCCCACCACATGGCGATCGGCGTCTTGCCGACGGCCACGCCCAGGGCGTCGTTGATGATGGGGCCGTGGGGCGAGCGGCGCAGGGTCAGCTTCACCGGTTCGCCGTCCTTGACCTGGATGGTTTCCTCGCGGCTTTCCAGGTTCACCCACTGGCCCTGGTACCAGACCTGGTTCGGGTTGTCCGGATTGCTCTTCTCGGCGATCAGGTCGAGGTCGTCGTTCTGGAACATGGTCAGGCTCCAGGCGAACTGGCGGTTGTGCCCGAGGGACGCGACCGGGTTCAGGGCCTGGTGGTGGCCGTAGAGTTCGAAGCCCGGATAGCTCAGCTGCGCCTCGTACCACACCGCGGGCACGGCGAAGCGGATATGCGGGTCGCCGGCCAGCAGCGGCTTGCCGCTGGCGGTGCGACTGCCGGATACCGCCCAGGCGTTGCTGCCCTCGAACTGCGGCAGACCGGCTTCGACCAGGGCCTGCTGGCTGAGATGCGCGAGGCTGTTGAGGTCCTGCCAATCGCCCTTGGCCAACGGCTGGCCGATCACCCCTTCGGGGTGCCAGTCGAGATCGAAGGCCTTGAGGTAATCGGCGCCTAGTTCGTCGCGCACGTAGGTGATGGCCGGCTCGGTGCGGAATGCGGCGGCGAAGCTGTAGGCCATGTAGCCGGCGACGGAAAGAGTGTCGGCGACCGTGAAGGGGCGTTTCTCGATGCCCAGCAGGTCGAATTCCACCGGCGCCGGGCGGCTGTCCTGGTACTGGTTGATGCCGTCGAGATAGGCCTGCAGAGCTTTGGTCGCCGGGCTGTTCTGGTCCATCTTGCGGGCGTATTCGTCGGCGTGGGCGCGAATCCCCAGGGTGCGGAACAGGCGGTCGGTGTCCACCAGGCGGGCGCCGAGGACTTCGGCCAGTTCGCCACGGGCGAGGCGGCGCAGCATTTCCATCTGGAACAGGCGGTCCTGGGCATGCACGAAGCCCAGGGCGCGATACATGTCGGCTTCGTTGGCGGCCTGGATGTGCGGCACGCCGCGTTCGTCGTAGCGGACGGTTACCGGGGCCTGGAGATGGGCCAGGGAAAGTTCGCCGTCACGCAGGGGCTTCTTGCTCTCGCTGTACCAGATGGCGCCGCCGGCGGCCGCTGCGATGACGACGGCCAGGACAGTCAGGGTGCGTTTCATGCACGGAAATCCTTGTTGTTATGGTCGCGGCATTCTCCCCAAGCGGAACCTGGCGGGCATTGACCAAAGGCGCGCGAGCTGAAAGTCTTCGGTCAATTCCGAGGAGTCGCTATGTCCACCGTTGAACCCGATGCCTCCAGCTTCGCCCCGCTGACTCATTCGGCCACGCTACGTCGTCTGCTCTATGAGGCGCTGGCCGAGCTGGGTCTCAATCCGGGGCGGGTCTACCTCGGCGTGAACCAGCACCGCCGACCGGGGTTGCCGCCGGTGGACGGTCGCCTGCGGCATGACGATGCGCCGCAGTTCTGGCTGGCCGCCGACTCGCTGGTCGGCGACCCCGACATCGGATTGCACCTGGGTGAGGTCATGAAGCCGCGTCTGCTCGATGTGGTGGGTTACCTGCTGCTGGCCAGTCGTGACCTGGACGAGGCCCTGGCGAGCTTCCTGCGTTTCCAGCACATCCTCTCCGGCGGCTTCGTTGCGCAGCTACGGACCGAAGGCGCGCAGGCCCGGCTGGTGATCGACCTCAACTACCTGGGGTTCTCGTCCCTGCGCCAGCAGATGGAGTGCCTGGCGCTGCTGTTCACCAAGCTGCTGGGCTTCATCACCGATGGCGAGTTCCGTCTGGAAGGCGTGCAGTTTCGCCATTCCCGGCCGGCACGGGTCAGCGAGCATCAGCGGCTGTTCGGCCTGCTGCCGGAATTCGGCTGCGAGCACGACGCACTGCTGTTCCCGGCGTCCCTGCTGAGACGCCCGTCGCGCACCGCCAATCCCGAGCTGCACCAGTTGCTCTGGCGGCATGCCGAGGCGCAACTGGAGGCGCTGGCGGGCAATGACCTGCTCAACCGCCTGCGCTACTTGCTGGGCGTGCGCCTCGGCCAGGCGGACTGCTCGCTGGAGGCCTGTGCGGCGGAACTGGGCTTTGGCGCGGGCGGTTTGCAGCGCGCCCTGGCGGAGCAGGGCAGCACCCTGCGCGGGGTGCGTGAGTCGGTGCAGCAGCAGCGTGCGGTGGAGCTGCTGCGGGAGGGCAAGGCGATGCGCGAAGTGGCGCGAGCCTGCGGATTCTCCGAACTGTCGCCGTTCTACCGCGCCTTTCGTCGGTGGTACGGCATGCCGCCAGAGGCTTACAGGGCGCGGCTGAACGCGGTCTAGGACGGCTCGCGCCAGGCGCAGAAACAGCCAGCCGCCAGGGTGCTGCTGGCGCTCACCGGGCGGTTGTCGATCAAGGCTTCGAGGATGGGTTCGATGAAGCTGTTGGCCGAATTGCACACCGCGCCTTCACTGTAGGGGCCGAAGTAGGCCAGACGGCCTTCGCGGTCCCAGATACCCACGGCGGGCACCGCCGGCAACTGTTCGGCGCCAGGCACCTCGGCCAGTGGTTGCAGGGCTTCCAGACCCGGTGGCAGCTGTCCCTTGCTGCCCGGCTTCTGCAAGGCATGGAAGGTCACGCCCTGGGGCGCGAAACGCTGGACCAGTTCGGCCAGGTGCTGCTGGTTGCCGGCATTGCACGGGCAGGCCGGGTCCCAGAAGTGCACCAGGCGGATCGGTCCCGGCCCGGCGAGTTCGGCCGGCAGGCGCAGCTGTTCGCCGGAGAACACCGTGGCCTGGGTGTTGAAGGGGCGGACGTAGCGCGACTCGTACCAGCGCAGGGCCAGCAGGATGGCGCCGACGCAGGCGAGGAGGGCGAGGCTGGTGATCAGGGTCTTGGGCTTGAATGCACGCATGGATATGGGCCTGTGCGGGGGCGCGTAGCTTGCCACGTCGCGCCGGGCAGCAGAATATCGGCAGCCGGCCAGGACCCCAGGCGGTCCTGTGGATAGCGTTGCTTCATTCAGGGAAAGCCCGATGTCAGACCCGTTCCAGCCCGATCTCCTGCGTCCGCTGCTGCGACCCTTGGCCGCAGGCGCCGCCGACCTGCGGCAGACCCAGAGCTATCGCGCGTTCTACCGGCTGGACTTCGCCTCTCGCCATCCGGGCGTGCAGGCGCGCCTGGGCTGTGTCGAGGCGGCCGGGTATTCGCTGGTCACCCAGCTCTGGCTGCCGCCCGAACCGCGCGCCAGTCTGGTGATGCTGCACGGCTACTACGACCACATGGGCCTCTATGGCCATCTGGTGGAATGGGCGTTGGGCATGGGGTTCGCGGTGATCGCCTGCGACCTGCCTGGCCATGGGCTGTCCAGCGGCGCGCGGGCCAGCATCGGTGACTTCGCCGAGTACCAGGCCACACTCCAGGCCCTGCTGGGTGAGGCCGCTGCCCTGAACCTGCCGCAACCCTGGCACCTGGCCGGGCAGAGCACCGGCGGCGCCATCCTGCTGGACTACCTGCTGACTGGCACGCCGCGTCCGGAACTGGGTGAGACCCTGCTGTTCGCTCCCTTAGTGCGTCCACGCGCCTGGGGTTGGTCGAAGTTCAGCTACCAGTTGATGCGGCACTTCGTCGAAAGCATTCCACGGCGCTTCAGCGTCAACTCCAGCGATGCCGAGTTCATCGAGTTCGTCCATCACAAGGACCCGCTGCAACCGCAGACTCTGCCCACCGCCTGGGTCGGCGCGCTGGCGCGCTGGGTGCCGCACATCGAGCGGGCGCAACGCAGTTCGCGTCGGCCGCTGGTGATCCAGGGCGACGGCGACATGACGGTGGACTGGCGGCACAACCTCAGGGTGCTGGCGGAGAAGTTCGACCGGCCGGAGGTGCTGATGCTGGAAGGGGCCGGCCACCATCTGGTGAACGAGGCGCCGGCCTATCGGGAGCGGTACTTTGACTTCTTGCGCGAGCGACTGGGCTGACGCCGCAGCCACGTAGGATGGGTCGGGCGGCGCTCCGCGAGCGGAGCGATACCCATGCTGTCTTTCGCTGGGTATCGCAGGCTCTACGCGGCGCCCACTCTGCGAGGTGGTTCAGAGCCCCTGCTGGGCCGAGGCGTCCTGGCCTACGGCCAGGCCTGCGCGCACGGCGGCCAGGGCGGCCTGGTAATAGGCCTTGCCTTCCGCGGATTCGGCGAAGGTGACGAACTCTTCCAGCTCCGGATCGGACAGGTCGCGGTAGACGTAGAGCAGGGTGTTATCCAGATCGTTGCCGATCTGCTCCATCAGCCGCTGACGCTGGCCGTCGATCATCCCTTGTGCCTGGCCGCCGCCGAGCAGGCCGGGGAGCATCTGGCTCAGGCTGTCGGCCGCGACACCGGCCAGGGCGAGGCTGACTTCCGCGCCGGCTTCACGGGCCGGCAAGGCCTGGGCAAGGTGGCCGATCAGCAGGCGGCGGGTGGCTTCAGCCTCGATGCGCGGCAGTCCGCTGGCGTGCTTGGCCAGCTGGTCGCGGCGGGTGGCCAGGGTTTCAGCGGCGATGATCTTCTTGCCCAGCGGCGACTGGAAGAAGGCCAGCGCCGGACGCGGGTCCTGAAGCTGATTACGCAGCGCGACCTGGGCGCGCTGGTCGATGGCCTGGGGCTGGAAGCGGCGATTGCTGTTGTCCACCAGGGCCTGGTAGACCGCTGGCGGCAGGGTTTTCTGGTAGCGCTGCTGGGCCGCCGTGAGGGCGTCGTTGAAGTGCGCGCGCTGCTCCGGCCAGCCGGCTGCCTGGTAGAGGTTGGCGTGGTCGTCGGCCAGGGCGGGCAAACCGAAGAGGAGAAGGGTGACGGCGAAGAGCAGGCGCATGGAGTCTCCTTGATGACGCAGTCCGCAGTTCGTATCGGACCCACGCTAACGGCATCGGTTCGGCAGGGAAGGCGGTGGCGGCGGGCGGGCAGTGCGGGATTGAGCGTGCGGCTATTCTCAGCGGACTCGGGCTTTATTGTCGAGGTGTCGGAAACTGCCGCAAGTCATGTAGGCGATTTCCTGGCCGCTGGTAGAATGCCGCCATCATGACCCCATCTCCCGAATCCCCGCTGACTGCCCTGATCGTCGACGACCTGGCCAACCAGGGCTGGTCCCATCAGCGCCTGGCGCTACCCGCCGAACTTACCGCCAACCTCGCTGAAGAGTGCCGCGTGCGCTCCGCCGACGGGAGCCTTGCGCCGGCATCCGTGGGGCGTGGCGAGGGGCAGCAGATTCGTGAGGGGGTGCGGGGCGACCGTATCCACTGGCTGGAGCCTGGCCAGTCGGCCGCCAGCGATGCCTACCTGGCGCTGATGGATGAATTGCGCCAGCGTCTCAACCTCGAACTCTATCTCGGGCTGGAAGACTTCGAGTGCCACTTCGCCCTCTACCCGCCCGGCGCCTTCTACCAGAAGCACCTGGACCGCTTCCGTGACGATGACCGTCGCACGGTGTCGGTTGTGGCGTATCTGAACGCCCACTGGCAGGCGGAGCAGGGCGGCGCCCTCCGCTTGTACCTGGCCGAGGGCGAGCGGGACGTTCTCCCCGAAGGCGGCAGCCTGGTGGTGTTCCTGTCCGCCGAATTTCCTCACGAGGTCTTGCCGGCAACCCGTGAACGCATGTCTATCGCCGGCTGGTTCCGCCGGCGGGGTGGCCCGCTCTAGCCCTGCTCCGGGTTCAGTGTCCCCAGACCCGGAAATTTCCCCGCAGGTCGGTGATGTCGCGAATCTCCAGGCTGCCGATGCGGCTCTCGCCGATGTGCATGTCGGCGGCGACGCGCACGCGGATGCGCTGGGCGGGGATGCCGCTGCCCTGGAGCTGATCGTTGATGGTGGTGAGGTCCGGCAGCTCCAGGCGGACTTGCTGGGTGCCGGTGGCGTTCTTCACCACATCGACTTTCAAGGTCGGCTGGTCCACGCCGAAAATGGGCAGGGTAAGGCCGAGCTGCGCCGCCCCCAGGGGGAAGCTGCCGCCGGCACCGTTGGGACAGTCACCGGGTTTGAGGCAGCCGTTGTCGATGCGCACGTTGCGCAGCGACAGGCTGCCGCCGTCGTCGTTCCAGCTGATGCGGTCGATGCGCGCCATCACGTCCAGGCGCAGGTTGATCCCGGCCTGGCCGCTGATTTCGCTGAGGGCCTGGTTGTCCAGGGATTCGAGTGCGGCCTGGCCGGTGCCGCTGAGCAGGGCGGTGCCGCAGGCCAGGGCAAGGCGAAGGTTCTTTGTTGTTCTGGGCATGGCACGCTCCTGTGCGGTTGGCGCGCAGAGTCTGGAGCGCCGAACGGGTGGCAGCCAGTGGCGTCGGGCGCTTCCCGCCTAAGGATGGGGAAGTTCGTCGCCTGTCCCTGTGACCGGCTTGGCAGTTGCCCGGTCAAGGCAATACCTTCGATCAGGGCCCGGTTCGCGCCGGTGCCCTAGGTGTTACTCGGGGTGACCACCAAGGAGCCCCTCTGGAGAGGACGATGCAGAAGATTCTGGTCAGCCGTTGCCTGCTCGGGCAGCGCGTGCGCTATGACGGCGGCGCCCATGGGCCGTTCGGCCTGCTGGAGCGCTGGCAGGCGGAAGGGCGCATCGTGCCGCTTTGCCCGGAAGTGGCGGGCGGCCTGCCAACTCCGCGCGCGCCAGCGGAGATTGCCGGCGGACGCGGTGCTGCGGTGCTGGACGGTGAATTGCCGGTGCTTACCGACGATGGCCAGGACGTGACCGCCGAATTCGTCGCGGGTGCACGCATCGCCCTGGAACTGGTCGCGGTCCACGGCATCCGCATCGCGCTGCTCAAATCACGCAGCCCATCCTGCGGCAACCGGGAGAACTACGACGGCACGTTCAGCGGCGTACGCGTCGTGGGTGAGGGCGTGACCGCCGCGGCCCTGCGCCGCGCCGGTGTCGAGGTGTTCAGCGAAGAGGAGCTGGCCGAGGCGGCTGCGCGTCTGGCCGAGCTGGACGAAGCCTGAGGCTCAGCGCGAGCTGGTTGCAGCGGGCTGGCTGAGATCCTTGCCCAGCCACTGCTCCGAGAGTTCGCCCAGCTTGCCTTCACCGCGCAGCTTGACCAGCGCACGGTTGAGGGTGTCACGAAATGCCGGGTTGCCCTTCTGGAAGGGAATCGCCATGGGGTGTTCTGCGCCGCTGTCGCCTTCGGCCTCGGCCAAGGGAAAGACGTAGGGCTCGCTGAATTCCAGGGTGGCCTGCTCCTGACCCGATCCTGCGAGCTGGTCCAGGGCGATGTCGTAGCGGCCGCTCTGCAGGCCTTCGAGCATCTTGCCGTCGTCGTCCACCACGAAGTCCGCGTCCACGTTCAGTTCCGCCGCCAGTGCACGTCCCAGCTCCACGCCGAAGCCGATCAGCTTGCCGTCCTCGCGGTAGCTGTAAGGCGGATTGTTGTCTTCGAGGGCGATGCGCAGGCTGCCGCGTTCCCATACGTCATCGAGCAGTTCGGCCTGGGCCAGGGGGCTCAGCAGGGCGAACAGGGCGGGCAGGCAGTACAGCAGGCGCATGGGGGACTTCCTCGTTTCGTTATGGTTTTTCGGCTGGCGTGGGTGTAACGCCTTGCTCGGACAGCAAGTGAACCTATTCGGTTGCATGGAGTCTGGTGTCTCGCTCACAAAAACATGGAGATGTGTAATGAGGACTTTGTCTTTTCTGAGCCTTGGCGCCCTGCTGCTCGGCGCCGCTACCGCTACCCTGGCGGCTGTCCCGCGTACCCCGGCGCCTGAAGGCGCGCAGGTGTACTTCATCGAACCGGCCGATGGCGCTACCGTCGGCCAGACCTTCACCGTCAAGTTCGGCCTCAAGGGCATGGGCGTCGCACCGGCTGGCGTGGATGTGCCCGCAACCGGTCACCACCACCTGTTGATTGGCCTCGCCGAACAGCCGGAGATGGACAAGCCGCTGCCCATGACCGACAGCATCCGCCACTTCGGCAAGGGCCAGACCGAAACCCAGGTCACCCTGCCGCCCGGCAAGCACACCCTGCAACTGCTGGTGGGGGACAAGAATCACGTGCCGCTGGAGCCGCCGGTGATCTCGCAAACCATCACCGTGACGGTGAAGTAAAGACGCTGGAAACGAAAAAGGGAGGCCGAGGCCTCCCTTTTTCAATTTACGGCGATGAATCGCCGACGCGCAGCAGCCCCGACTTAGAAGAGGACGCGGCTGCGGATGGTGCCGTTGACGTGCTGGAGTTTTTCCAGCGCGAGGTCCGAGTACTCGGCATCCACGTCGATCACCACGTAGCCGACCTTGTCGTCGGTCTGCAGGTACTGGCCGGAGATGTTGATGCCGTTGTCGGCGAACACCTTGTTGATCTCGCTCATCACGCCCGGCACGTTCTGGTGGATGTGCAGCAGACGGTGCTTGCCCGGGTGGGACGGCAGGGCCACTTCCGGGAAGTTCACGGAGGACACCGAAGTACCGTTGTCGCTGTACTTGACCAGCTTCTCGGCCACTTCCAGGCCGATGTTGGCCTGGGCTTCGGCGGTGGAACCACCGATGTGCGGGGTCAGGATCACGCGGTCCAGGCCACGCAGCGGGCTCTCGAACTCCTCGTCGTTGGACTTGGGCTCGACCGGGAACACATCGATGGCGGCGCCGATCAGGTGCTCGTCCTTGATGGCGGCGGCCAGGTGATCCAGCTCGACCACGGTGCCGCGGGCGGCGTTGATCAGGATGCCGCCCTTCTTGATGGCGCGGATTTCCTTCTCGCCGATCATCCACTGGGTGGACGGCAGCTCGGGTACGTGCAGGGACACGATGTCGGACATGCCGAGCAGCTCGTGCAGGTTGCCCACCTGGGTGGCGTTGCCCAGCGGCAGCTTGGTCACGGTGTCATAGAAGAACACCTGCATGCCCAGGGCCTCGGCCAGCACGGAGAGCTGGGTGCCGATGGAGCCGTAGCCGACGATGCCGAGCTTCTTGCCGCGGATTTCGAAGGAGTTGGCTGCGGATTTGATCCAGCCGCCGCGGTGGCAGGAGGCGTTCTTCTCCGGAATGCCGCGCAGCAGGAGGATGGCCTCGGCCAGCACCAGTTCGGCTACCGAACGGGTGTTGGAATAGGGGGCGTTGAAGACCGCGATACCGCGCTCACGGGCGGCATTGAGGTTGACCTGGTTGGTGCCGATGCAGAAGCAGCCGACGGCGATGAGTTTCTTGGCGCAGTCGAACACCTCTTCGGTGAGCTGGGTGCGCGAGCGAATGCCGATGAAGTGGACGTCGGCGATCTTCTCTTTCAGTTCGTCACCCGAGAGGGCGCCCTTGAGGTACTCGATGTTGGTGTAACCGGCGGCCTTCAGGGTGTCCACGGCATTCTGGTGAACGCCTTCGAGGAGAAGGAACTTGATCTTGCTCTTTTCGAGAGAGGTCTTGCTCATCTGCGTACCTATGTATCCCGGTAAAAATGACAGAAGCGGGCCGTGGGGCGGAGCGGGCTGCTCCCCGGAAAATCGGCTGGAGAGCACGATTCGCGGGGTGCGTATGCTAGCATGATCTCCTTTTCCCTTGCTCGGTTGCGACCTGAATCGTTCTCAGGGCGACCATGAATGATTTGAGAGTTCCGCTGATGACCAACGCTGCCCTGATCGAAGAGCTGAAGACCCTGGTTGAGCCCGGCAAGGTGCTGACCGACGCCGCGTCCCTGGACGCCTACGGCAAGGACTGGACCAAGCATTTCGCCCCTGCTCCCAGCGCCATCGTCTTCCCCAAGACCATCGAGCAGGTGCAGGCCATCGTGCGCTGGGCCAACCAGCACAAGGTCGCTCTGGTGCCGTCCGGCGGCCGTACCGGTCTGTCCGCTGCGGCTGTGGCGGCTAATGGCGAGGTCGTGGTCGCCTTCGACTACATGAACCAGATCCTCGAATTCAACGAGTTCGACCGCACCGTGGTCTGCCAGCCGGGCGTGATCACCGAGCAGCTGCAGAACTTTGCCGAGGAAAAGGGTCTGTACTACCCGGTGGACTTCGCCTCTGCCGGTTCCAGCCAGCTTGGCGGCAACATTGGCACCAATGCCGGCGGGATCAAGGTGATTCGCTACGGCATGACCCGTAACTGGGTAGCCGGCCTGAAGGTAGTCACCGGCGCTGGCGACCTGCTGGAACTGAACAAGGACCTGATCAAGAACGCCACTGGCTACGACATGCGCCAGCTGTTCATCGGTGCCGAAGGCACCCTGGGCTTCGTGGTTGAAGCCACCATGCGTCTGGACCGCGCGCCGAAGAACCTCACCGCCATGGTGCTGGGTTCGCCGGACCTGGATTCCATCATGCCTGTGCTCCACGCCTTCCAGAGCAAGCTGGACCTCACCGCCTTCGAGTTCTTCTCCGACAAGGCCATGGCCAAGGTTCTGGCTCGTGGCGACGTGCCAGCACCCTTCGAGACCGACTGCCCGTTCTACGCGCTGCTGGAGTTCGAGGCCGCCAGCGAAGAAATCGCCAACGACGCCCTGGCCACCTTCGAGCACTGCGTGGAGCAGGGCTGGGTGCTGGATGGCGTGATGAGCCAGAGCGAGCAACAGCTGCAGAACCTGTGGAAGCTGCGTGAGTACATCTCCGAGACCATCTCCCACTGGACCCCGTACAAGAACGACATCTCGGTCACCGTTTCCAAGGTGCCGGCCTTCCTGCACGACATCGACGCCATCGTCGAAGCCAACTACCCGGACTTCGAAGTGGTCTGGTTCGGCCATATCGGCGACGGCAATCTGCACCTGAACATCCTCAAGCCGGACAACCTGTCCAAGGACGAGTTCTTCGCCAAGTGCGCCACGGTGAACAAGTGGGTATTCGAGACTGTGCAGAAGTACAACGGCTCGATCTCCGCCGAGCATGGTGTGGGCATGACCAAGCGCGATTACCTCGGCTACAGCCGTTCGGAGCCTGAGATTGCGGTGATGAAGGCGATCAAGGCGGTGTTTGATCCCAACGGGATCATGAACCCCGGAAAGATCTTCAACTGAAAGCTACTGCGCTCGGCCATGCTGCGTTGAGTTCAGGCTCGGAATGCTCATTTACAGCAGTAAACTCCGCTTCCTCGCCTGAACTCGTCTTGCCTGGCCTTCGCTCGTGACGCTTTCAGCGTCACGTTCAACAGGAGTCGGTAAATGAGCTACCAGCACCAGTATGTCGATGGCACTCCGATCCACTTTTCCCTGGGTAAGGTGGTCTGCGTCGGCCGTAACTATGCCGAGCACGCCAAGGAACTGAACAACCCCGTGCCGACCGAACCGCTGCTGTTCATCAAGCCGGGTTCCTGCGCGGTGCCGCTGGCCGGCGGCTTCAGCATTCCCCAGGACCGTGGCGCAGTGCATTACGAAGCGGAAATCGCCGTGCTGATCGGCAAGCCGCTGTCCCGCCATCCCGATGCGGAAGAAGTGCGTGACGCCATCTCCGGCTTCGCACCGGCCCTGGACCTGACCCTGCGCGACGTGCAGGCCAAGCTCAAGGAGAAGGGCCTGCCCTGGGAAATCGCCAAGAGCTTCGACGGCGCCTGTGTGCTGGCGCCCTTCGTGCCGGGCGATGCCCCGGAGAGCCTGGACGATATCGGTATCCGCCTGACCATCAACGGCGAGGTCCGCCAGGACGGCAACAGCCGCGACATGCTCAACCCGATCCTGCCGCTGATCCAGCACATGGCCGGCCATTTCAGTCTGCAACCGGGTGACGTCATCCTCACCGGCACTCCGGTGGGTGTCGGCCCGCTGAACCAGGGCGATGCACTGGTGCTGGAGTTGGTGGGCCACAGCCGTTTCGAAAGCCGCGTGCTCTGATCGGATCGACCGGCGGCGGACCATTTCACGGAACTTTCACTGGCATATGGCTATCTCTAGCCGACCCCATCGTTGAGTAGTCCCCGATGACGTTCCGCTTCCCGCAGTTCATTCGCCGTCGCCGGCTGATGTTGGGATTGGTCGCCGCCCTCGCTGGTGCCACCGCCCTCACGCGCTACATGCACTGGGACGACCGCGCCTTGGTCTGGCTGGCCGAGCAGCAGCTGACCGACGAACAGCGGGCCGACAGCATCTGGCTGCCGGGCTACAAGGCTGTGCTGCAGGGCAAGCCCCTGGCGGGCCTGGAAAACGACGAAACCTCCGATCTGGCCTACAACCCCGTCACCGGAACCCTGTTCACCGTGACCGGCAAATCGCCAACCCTGGTGGAGTTGAGCCGTGACGGTGAGGTGCTGCGCAAGATCCCGCTGAAGGGGTTCTCCAACCCCGAAGGCGTGGCCGTTCTGGAAGGTGGCCATGTGGCGGTGACCGATGAGCGCCGCCGTACCCTGTCGATCTTCGAACTGGACCCGGAAACCCGCGAACTGAAAGCCGGCAGCACCCCAGAGTTCGACCTGGGCTTCCCCGATTCCGGCAACAAGGGCTTTGAAGGCATCGCCTGGGACCCGGCCAAGGGACGGTTGATCCTCGGCAAGGAACGAGGCCCTGTCGCCCTGTTCAGCCTGGGCAGCGATGGCACCGACGCCTTGGGTGAGGTGCTGCGCCCGCTGCCGAGCTATGGCCTGGGCATGCGCAACCTGTCCGCCCTCAGTGTCGACCCGCGTACCGGCCACCTGCTGGTGCTCTCCGCCCAGTCCAACCTGCTGCTGGAGCTCAACGATCAGGGCGACCCGGTCAGTTTCATCAGCCTCCTGGGCGGCATGAATGGCCTGGAGAATCGCATTCCCCGCGCCGAAGGCGTGGCCATGGACGAAAGCGGCGACATCTATGTCGTCAGCGAGCCGAACCTGTTCTACGTGTTCCGCAAGGAACTGGTCGCCAGCGCCGACAAGGGCTGAATGGTCTGTCCCCGTTAAGCTTCGCTTAAGGCGCTTTTAAGCCTCGTTTCAGCCAGTCGCCCTAGCTTGATCCCGTCAACCACAAACACACGGGATCACTTCCATGAAAGCCAAATACCTCGCCCTGCTGGCCGTTCCGCTGTTCTCCACCGCCGTCATGGCCAGCAGCTACACCGGCCCGGGCGCCACCGCCCAGATCAACACCGTCGCCGCCGCACTGGAAGCCGCCGATGATGCTCCGGTGGTGCTGCAGGGCCAGATCGTCCGCCGTATCAAGGGCGATATCTACGAGTTCAAGGACGTCACCGGCACCATGAAAGTGGAAATCGACGACGAAGACTGGCCGCCGATGTCCATTGGCGAGAAAGACACCGTCAAGCTGACCGGCGAAGTGGATCGCGACCTGACGGGCCGCGAGGTGGATGTGGAATTCGTCGAGCGGGTGAACTGAGCCAGCGCAGCAAAACCTGAGGGACACCTTGTGGGGGCGAATGAATTCGCCCCCACATTCATTTGGGCCCTCAGCTGGCGTCACGCCACGCTATCGAACCCCAGCAGCACATTGATCGCGTTGATGCCGATTTCCTCCACTGCATAACCCCCTTCCATCACGAAGAGCGTCTGCAGGCCGAGCTTGCCGATGATCTCGCCCATGCGCAGGTAGTCCGGGCTGTCCAGCTTGAACTGCGAAATCGGGTCTTCCTTGAAGGTATCCACCCCTAGCGACACCACCAGGGCGTCCGGTGCGTATTCGGCGATCTGCCGGCAGGCGTCGGCCAGCGCCAGACTCCAGACTGACCAGTCGATGCCCGAAGCCAGCGGGTAGTTGAAGTTGAAGCCTTCCCCTGCACCCACGCCTTTCTCGTCGGCGAAGCCCAGGTAGTAGGGATACTCGAAGCGCGGGTCGCCGTGGATCGAGGTGAAGAGGACGTCGGCACGGTCGTAGAAGATGTCCTGGGTGCCGTTGCCGTGGTGGTAGTCCACGTCCAGCACCGCGACCCGCTTCGCGCCGGCATCCAGCATGGCCTGCACGGCGATGGCCGCGTTGTTCAGGTAGCAGTAGCCGCCCATGTAGTCGGCGGCGGCGTGGTGGCCCGGCGGGCGGCACAGGGAGAAGATGCCGCGGGCGCCCTTGCGCAGTTCGGCCTGGCCGCTGAGGGCGACGTTGGCCGAGCTGGTGATGGCCTGCCAGGTGCCGGCGGTGATGGGCGCGCCGGCGTCGAAGGAGTAGTAGCCCAGGCGCCCGTCGATATCGGTGGGCTCCACCTGGCGCAGGCGCCGGGTCGGCCAGGCGATGGGCAGCATGTCGTGGCTGCGGCCCTTTGCCTGCCAGTCGTTCCAGGCGTTCTTCAGGAAGTTCACGAAGCCCTCGCTGTGCACCCGCAGGATGGGCGACAGGCCGAAGTCGGTCGGTGCCTGGATGGCGCCGAGGTTCACCGCCTTGGCGCGGTCCAGCACCATGTCGGCGCGGCTCGGCTTCTCGAAGCAGGGGGTGAACTGGCCACCGATCAGCTCGTGCTTGCCGTGGTGCAGGTGGTGGTCGTCGGAATAGATCGTCAGCATCAGCGTCTCCTTTCGGCTAGCAGGTTTTGGGGATCATTCGAATTCAGAGAATTGCACTTGCGGCGCCTTGCGGCGGAAGCCGCCGGTCTGTATCGCCAGGTAAGCCAGGCCGGCCGCGAACCAGCCGAGGCCGATGGCCAGGGTCAGCCCCGACAGGCTGGTCCAGAGCCAGGCGATCAGGGCAAAACCGATCGCCGGGACCAGGCCATAACGAGCGAGATCACCCGGCTGGCGCGGACGGCCGTCGAACAGGTGGGTACGGATCACCGCCAGGTTCACTGCAGAGAAGGCCACCAGGGCGCCGAAGCTGATCATCGAAGCCAGGGTGGCAAGGTCGATGACCACCGCCAGCAACGACACTAGCGACACGATGAGGATGGCCACGGTCGGGGTGTGGAAGCGCTCGGACAGGGTGCCGAACAGGCGGCGCGGGAGGATTCCGTCGCGGCCCATGCTGTAGAGGATGCGCGACACCGAAGCCTGGGACGCCAGCGCCGAGCCGGCGGCGCCGGCCACGTAGGTGGCGGTGAAGAACGCAGCGAGGAACTGGCCGCCGGCCTTCAGCATCACCTCGTTGGCGGCGGCGTCCACGTCCTGGAAGACGCTGCCGGGGAACACCAGTTGAGCCACCAGCGACAGGACGAAAAACAGCACGCCTGCACAGAGGGTGGTGATGATGATGGCGCGGGGGATGTCGCGTTTCGGGTCGCGGGCCTCTTCGGCCAGGGTAGAAACCGCATCGAAGCCGAGGAACGACAGGCAGAGCACCGCCGCGCCGGCCATCAGGGGCGCCAGGCCCGGCTGGGTGCCATCGCCGATGAAGGGCGTGGTGAAGTCGATGGGGGCGTCGAACAGGCTCCGGCCAGCCATCGCCAGGAACACCAGGACGAAGACCACCTGCGCGATCACGATCAGGTTGCTCATGCCGGATACGGAACTGATGCCGAGGATGTTCAGCACAGTCACCAGGGCGATGGTGCTGACGACGAAGACCCAGGCCGGCACCTCGGGGAAGGCGATGTTGAGGAACAGGCCGATCACCAGGTAGTTGATCATCGGCAGGAACAGGTAATCCAGCAGCAGCGACCAGCCGGCGAGGAAGCCCACGCCAGGGCCGAAGCTGAGGCTGGTGTACGAATAGGCCGAGCCGGCGATGGGGTAGCGGCGAACCATGAAGCTGTACGACAGGGCGGTGAAGATCATCGCCAGCAGGGTCACCACGTAGGCCAGGGCGGTACGGCCGCCGGTCATTTCGGTGACCACGCCGTAGGTGGTGAAGATGGTCAGCGGCACCATGTAGACGAGGCCGAAGAACACCAGGGCGGGTAGCCCGAGTATCCGGCGCAGGGCCGTGCCCTGGGCGCTGTGGGTGAATTCGTTGGGCAGGCTGCCGCTATTGTCGACGCTGGCGGACGGGGTAGACATTGTTCTTCTCTCCGGTTTACTGCGCGCCGCTGGGCGGCGCCTGGGTCGCGATGCGAGCCATCCTTGCGTGTGCGAGGCCGGGTCCGTTGCGCATCCGGCTGTGCGCGGGCAGTCAGTAAGGGTGGAGGCGGGGAGTCCGCTGGAAGGACGGAGGAAGGGTCGTGTGAAGCGAAAGCGCACGGGACATCTTCATATCTCTCTAGCCATTGTTCTTGTTGGATCGGCACCCATCTGTGGGGCGCCTGCTAGTTGCATGCGCTTCGATTCTGTCAGTGGAATACCGGGGGCAGAACCCCGCAAAGGGTCAAAAAGGGATCGAAGTGGCCAACATGATTGGCCGGGGTGATAGCTTTCGGATTCGCCATTAGTGGATGTGAAAAGCGACATCCACCCTACGAAAGAGGATCCGTAGGATGGCGTAGAGCGCAGCGAAACCCATCACCTCGGCTGCAGGAATGCTACCCGTCCGATCCTGCGGCATGGGTGCTTTAGCCAGGCTTCCCTCACCCCCGGCCCCTCTCCCAGAGGGAGAGGGGGGCAAGCACGTTGGGGCGAGCTTACTTCTTCAGCTTGGTCCACACCTTGCTGCGCAGGCTCAGGGCCTTGGGCGAGCAGAGCTTGAAGGTGCGCAGGCGGTCGAGCTTGTCCTGCGGGGTGTTGATGGCCGGGTCGTCGAACAGTTCCTTCTCCATGAACTTGTCCGAGCCTTCGATGGCGTTGTTGTACTTGGCGAAGTTGGACGCGGCGGCGATGTTCTCCGGCAGCAGCATCCAGTTGATGAAGGCGTGTGCTTCCTCGACGTTCACCGCGTCCTTGGGAATCACCAGGTTGTCGATGAAGACGTGGATGCCTTCCTTCGGATAGACGTACACCAGGCTGTCGCGCTGGGCGTGGGCGCGGTGGAAGGCGCCGTTCCATTGCATGTGCATGGCCACTTCACCAGCGGCCATGCGCTCGATGGTGCCATCGCTGTTGTACATGGCCAGCAGCGGCTTCTGTGCCAACAGCAGGTCCTGGATCTTCTTCGCGTCCTTCGGGTCTTCGGTGCACTGGTCGATGGACAGGTAATGGGAGGCGGCGATGTACAGATCCTCGATCGAGTTCAGCGCCACGACCTTGCCCTTCAGCTCGGCCGGCGGCTCGAAGAAGGGCTTCCAGCTCTCATCCAGCTTGCCGCCGGGTACCTGCTTGCTGTCGTAGCTGTAGCCGGTGGTGCCCCAGAGGTAGGGCACGCTGTAGTCGTGGCCCGGATCGAAGCCGAGGGTCTGGAAATTGGCCTTGAGGTTCTTCAGGTTGGTCAGCTTGCTCTTGTCGAATTTCTGCAGCAGGCCGTCCTGCACCATGATCTGGATGAAACTGTCGGACGGCACTACCACGTCGTAGGCGCCGCCGCCGGCCTTGAGCTTGGCCAGGAGGGTTTCGTTGCTGTCGTAGGCGTCCAGGGTGGCCTTGATGCCCGTGTCCTTCTCGAACTTCTGCAGCAGCTCCGGCGGGTAGTAGTCCGACCAGTTGGCGAAGTGCAGGGTCCCTGCGGCCTGCGCGGAACCGGCGAGGCCGGAGGCGAGCAGTATGGCGAGCGCGAGCGGTGTGCAACGGGTCATGGTCAAGCTCCTTGCTGGTCGGAAGCGGGTCAGCGCTTGCGCTGCCCGACGTAGTAGGACAATGCAACGAAAGCTATGGAAATCACGAGGATGATTGAGGAGATCGCATTGATCTTCGGCGAAATGCCCATCCTTATCGAGCTGAAGATGTATACCGGCAGGGTGGTGGCTCCCGCCCCGGCGACGAAGTAGGTGATGACGAAGTCGTCCATGGAAATGATGAAGGCGAGCATCGCGCCGGAAAGGATGCCGGGCATCAGCAGCGGGAAGGTCACCTTCCAGAAGGCCTTCCAGGGTGAGGCGTAGAGGTCCGCGGCGGCTTCGGCGAGACGCGGGTCCATGCCTTCCAGGCGGGCGCGGATCGGCAGGTAGGCGAAGGGGATGCAGAACACCACGTGGGCGATGAGGATGGTGAAGAGCGAGAGCTTGAGTCCGATGAAGGCGAAGAACATCAGGGTGGCCACGGCCGTGACGATTTCCGGCACCAGCAGCGGCAGGCCGAGTACCCCGCTCATCAGCGTCTGTCCCCGGAAGGCGCGCCCGCGCATGCCCAGCGCGGCCAGGGTCGCCAGGGAGGTGGCGATCAGGGTGGCGAAGGTGGCGACGATCAGTGAGTTCTTCGCTGCGCGGACGATTTCCGGGTCGTTGGCCACCACCGAGTACCACTTCAGGCTGAAGCTCTCCCAGATGGTCGCCGACTGCCCGCCGTTGAAGCTCAGCGCCACCAGTACCAGGATCGGCACATAGAGGAAGGCGAAGAACAGCCAGGCGGTCGGCCTTACCCCGGTGAAGCGCCAGAGCGGGTTCTGCATGTTCATGGATGGCCTCCCCCGGTGGCCTGCTTGAAGCGCAGGCTGTAGAGCAGCATCGCCAGCAGCACGAAACCGAGCAGGGCGAAGGACAGCGCCGCGCCTAGCGGCCAGTTGTGGGATGCGCCGAACTGCAGCTGGATCAGGTTGCCGATCATCAGCGACTTACCGCCCCCCAGCAGCTCGGGAATGATGTAGTTGCCCAGCGACGGGATGAACACCAGGATCGCGCCGGCGACGATCCCCGGCATGGCCAGCGGTACGATGATCCGGCGCAGCGCCTGGAAACGGTTGGCACCGAGGTCGAAGGCGGCCTCCACCAGGCGCCAGTCGAGTTTCTCCAGGCTGGTGTAGATGGGCAGCACCATGAACGGCAGGAAGGTGTAGAGCAGGCCGATCACCACCGCGACGTCGGTGTAGAGCAGACCCAGCGCGCCGTCGGACAGGCCGAAAACACCGAGGCCGCTGTCTACCAGGCCGCCGTTACGCAGCAGCAGGATCCACGCGTAGACGCGCACCAGCAGGTTGGTCCAGAAGGGCACGGTGACCAGGAACAGCAGCAGGTTGCGTTTGCGCTCGCTCTGCAGCGCCAGGTAGAGCGCGGTGGGGAAGCCGATCAGCAGGCAGCCGACGGTGGTCAGCACCGAGAGCCAGAACGAGCGCTGGAAGATCTGCAGGTAGTCGGTGTTGAACACCAGGCTGTCGTCCAGATCGCGCTCGTAGAGGAAATTGATGTAGGCCTCCAGCGAGTACTGGTCCCACTTCACGCCGCCGTAGTCGCCGGGCACCAGGACCGACACCAGGAACATGATCCCCAGCGGCAGCACCAGGAACACCAGCAGGGCGAGCATGGCCGGGCTGGTCAGCAGCAGGCGCCGACGCAGCTGGCGGCGTTCGGCCTGGGCGCGCAGGGTGCTCATTCGACCAGCACCCGGATGGCTTCGCTGGGCACCAGGACCCGTACCTTTTCACCCGCCGAATAGGCGTTCAGCGCGCCGTTGCGATTCTGCTGGCGCACGCGGAAGCCGCTCTGTCCGGCGATGTTCAGGTGGTACACGGTGTCGGTACCGACGTAGACCACGTTCTCGATCTCACCGGCCAGGTTGCCCTGCTCGTCGAGGCAGGTGCGCTCCGGGCGGATCGCCAGGGTGACGCTGCCACGGCGGGGGCTGAAGGCGCTGAGCAACTGGCCGTCGGACAACAGCACGCCGCGCTCCAGGGCTTCGCCTTCGAGGAAGTTGGTTTCGCCAATGAAGTCCGCCACCGTGCGGTTCAGCGGGGCCTCGTAGATTTCCGTCGGCGTGCCGACCTGGAGGATGCGGCCCTTGCTCATCACCGCAATGCGGTCGGACATGGTCAGGGCTTCTTCCTGGTCGTGGGTCACGAATATGAAGGTGATGCCGGTTTCGTGCTGCAGGCGCTTGAGTTCGATCTGCATCTCCTTGCGCAACTTCTGGTCCAGCGCCGAGAGCGATTCGTCGAGCAGCAGCACCTTGGGTTGGTTGGCCAGGGCGCGGGCCAGGGCGATGCGCTGCTGCTGGCCACCGGAAAGCTGGTCTGCGCGGCGTTTGCCCACGTCCGGCAGCTTCACCAGGTCCAGCATGCGCTGCACCGTCTGCTCGATATCGCTGCGGGAGAGCCCGCGCATTTCCAGGCCGAAGGCGATGTTCTGCGCCACCGTCATGTGGGGGAACAGGGCGTAGCTCTGGAAAACGGTATTGACCGGCCGGCGGAAGGGCGGGAGGCCCTGCATCGGCTCGCCGTAGAGGCGGATGGCGCCGGAGCTGGGTTGCTCGAATCCGGCGATGAGCCGCAAGAGGGTGGTCTTGCCGCAGCCGGACGGGCCGAGGAGGGTGAAGAACTCGTTGGCGCGGATTTCCAGGGAAACATCGTCGAGGGCCTTCACACCCTGCCCCGGATCACCGAACTCCATGCACACACGTTCGACGCTGATCGCGCTAGTCATGCTGATCACAAGCTCTAAGGATTTGTTCTTATTGGGCTTTTCTTTTTCTGCTGGTGAAGCGGCCCTTGTTTGTCCCGATTCTGTCAGCAGCCCTGCTTATAGAAGAACGATAGATCAGGTCAAAAGGGGATATTTTCGGCCAAGTTGTGGGGGTGTGATGGAGGTCGCAGAGGCGGCACTGGGTGCCTTCCTGTAGGGGCGATTTCAATCGCCAAGCAGGCCGCAGGTCTGCCCTACGGAGTCGGGCGGGACAGCTGCGCTGTCCTTGGCGAATGAATTCGCCCCCACAAAAGATCAGGTCGCAGGGATCGCTAGCGCCGATACAGACTCGGCGACTGCCCGCTCCAGCGCTGGAAGGCGTGGCGGAAGCTGGCGGTTTCGCTGTAGCCGAGCTGTTCGGCGATCAGATAGATGGGCAGGTCGGTCTGCACCAGCAACTGGCGCGCCTTGTCGTAGCGCACCTCGTCCAGCAGGCGCTGGAAGCTGGTGTTCAACTGCTGAAGGTGGCGGCGCAGGGTGCGCTCGGAACGGTGCAGCTGGCGCGCCACGCTGTCCAGGTCGCAGGCGTCGCGCAGGTTGCCGGCCAGGTGGTGGCGAATCTGGTCGAGCACGTCATGGCGGCTGTCGAGCTGGGCGTCGAGCTTCAGGCATTGTTGTAGCCCGTAATGGCAAGTGACCGGGTCGGCCAGAGGCAGCGTCCGGTCGAGCAGCGCAGCGTCGAAGCACAGCGCATTGCGCGAGGCGCCGAACTCCACCGGGCAGGCGAGAATCTGTTCGTAGGTGGCGGCGTGCAGCGGTGGTCGGTAGGACAGGCAGACCCGCAGCGGGTGGATGCTGGTGCCGAGCAGGTCTTGCAGCACGGTGAGCAGCGAGGTCAGGCACAGCTCACTGTTGAACACCGTCAGCTCCGGCGCGTAGCGATAACCAACGGCGACCAGGCGTGCCTCCTCGCCGTCCTCCTCCAGGCTCAACTTGAAATAGGTGCCCAGCAGCGCCGGCCGGTCCAGCGCGATGGTCAGGGCGTCGCGCAGGGTGCGGCTGGCGAGCATGGTGTAGCCGAGCATGCCGTAGGCGGACACGTGCATGCGCAGGCCAAGGGACAGGCCCAGGGCCGGGTCGCGGGTGTTGGCCAGAGCATTGGCGAAGACGCGCAGTTCCTGGGCGTGGGTAATGAGTTTGTCAGGGGTATCGAGGTCGCTGCAGGACACGCCGCTGCCTTCCAGGAGCAGCCTGCGGTCGGTGCCGCTGCTGGTCAGGGTCGCCACCGCCAGGGCGATGGTATGCAGGGTGGTGAGTGCGCGTTCTTCCGGTAGCAGCGAGGTAGCCATTCCCGTCCCCTTTTGTAACGCCCGCCATGCCTTCGTTCGGGCTTTAAGCTTCAATTCAGGTAGAAATCCGGTGCGCTCTGTATCCTTCGCCGCGTCCCGAATCCCAGAGTCCTGATCGATGCGTTCACTCCTGACCCCGTGGCGGCTGGTTGCCGCCTTCCTGGTCCTGCTGCTGGTGGCGCTCGGCGTCGTTGCCCAGCAGTTCCGACTCTTCGAGCGGGGCCTGTTCGTCCTGCAAGAATGGCGCCACGCCTCGGAGTGGCGGGAGCGCTCGATCTGGCTGCCGGACTATCGGGTGGTGATCGAGGCCAAGCCCATCGAAGGCCTGACCGACGATGTGTCCGCGCTGACCTACGATCCCGATCGCCACAGCCTCTTCACCGTGACCAACCAGCGTCCGGAGATCATCGAGCTGTCCCTGGATGGCCACCTGATCCGTCGCATCCCGTTGGTGGGTTTCGGCGATCCGGAAGCCATCGAGTACATCAGCAAGGGCGTTTACGTGATCACCGACGAACGCCTGCAACGCCTCATCAAGGTGCGTGTGGAGGAGAACACCACCTCCATCGATGCCGGCGACTCCCAGCAGCTTTCCCTCGGCATCGGCCTGTCCGGCAACAAGGGCTTTGAAGGGCTGGCCTACGACACGGCCGGCCAGCGCCTGTTCGTGGCCAAGGAGCGCGATCCGGTGCGGATCTACGAGATTCACGGATTCCCCCACACCAACCCGGACAAGCCCTTCGCCGTGCACGTGGTGGACGACCCCAAGCGCGACGCCCGGCTCTTTGTCCGCGATCTTTCCAGCCTGCAATACGACGACCGCAGCGGCCACTTGCTGGCGCTGTCGGATGAGTCGCGGCTGGTGCTGGAGCTGAACGCCGATGGGCGCCCAATCAGCACGCTGTCGCTGCTACGCGGGATGCACGGCCTGCAGCGGGCGGTGCCGCAGGCCGAAGGGGTGGCCATGGACAACGATGGCAACCTCTACCTGGTCAGTGAGCCGAACCTGTTCTACGCGTTCCGCAAGCAGGCAGGCGACTGATCAGCTCTCGTCGTTGAGGGTGGCGCCGGGGGCGTTGTTCTTCACCGAGTCGATGCCCGCGCTGGCGCTGGCGGCGCTGGCATACATCTGGCTCTGGCCGATGACCTGGCCGTTGGTGGCCTTGAGCACGAAATAGAACTTGCCGTTGCTGGCGGTCTTGCTTTCGAAGGCGCCGTCGCGAGCGGCGTTCTTGCGCACCGATTCGATGCCGTTCAAGGCGGAATCCTTGGCCTTGTATAGCTCGCTGGTGAGGATGGTCTCGCCGTTGCCGGCGTTCAGGTTGAAGTGGAACTGGCCATCGTTGGCCTTCTTCAGGTGGAATTTCCCGGCCATGGGGCACCTCCTAGTTCGTGGCAGTGGACGGCGCCGTAGCCATAAAATCTAGTCGGTTTGGCCGGGAAGTCGCGTCAGGGCTTGATGCTCTTCACGCCGTCCTTGGTGCCAAGCAGCAGCAGGTTGGCCGGGCGCTGGGCGAACAGGCCGTTGGTGACCACGCCGACGATGTTGTTGATCTGCTCTTCCAGCTTCGCCGGGCTGTCGATCTGCAGGTTGTACACGTCGAGGATGATGTTGCCGTTGTCGGTCAGCACGCCTTCGCGGTAGACCGGGTCGCCGCCCAGCTTGACCAGTTGACGGGCCACGTGGCTGCGGGCCATGGGGATGACTTCCACCGGCAGCGGGAAGGCGCCGAGGATGGGCACCAGCTTGCTCTCGTCGGCGATGCAGATGAAGGTCTTGGCCACCGCAGCGACGATCTTCTCGCGGGTCAGGGCCGCACCGCCGCCCTTGATCAGCTCGAGGCGCTCGTTGCTCTCGTCGGCGCCGTCGACATAGAACTCGAGGTCGCTGACGCTGTTCAGGTCGTACACCGGGATACCGTGGCCCTTCAGGCGCTGGGCGGTGGCCTCGGAGCTGGCCACGGCGCCGTCGAACGCCATCTTGTGCTGGGCCAGCAGGTCGATGAAGAAGTTCGCGGTGGAGCCGGTGCCGACGCCGATGATGCTCTTGTCATCGAGCTTGGGGAGGATGAAGTCGATGGCGGCCTGGGCGACGGCCTGCTTGAGCTGGTCCTGGGTCATGCTGGGGTGGTCCGATTGGAGGAGTGTCGAGGGCGCGGATTATAGCCGCTAAACCCCGCAAACCATGTGGTCGCCCGACGAATCCCTGCGGTAGACTCGGTCCTCCCGTGAAATGCCCGCCAGTGAAGCCGCGATGCTCGAAGAATACGTGAAGAAGACCCTGACCTCGCGCGTCTACGACGTCGCCGTGGAAACCCCGCTGCAGCCCGCCCGCCAGCTCACCGAGCGCCTGGGCAACCAGATCCTCCTCAAGCGCGAGGACCTGCAGCCGGTCTATTCCTTCAAGATCCGCGGCGCTTACAACAAGATCGCCCAGCTCTCGCGCGAAGAGCTGGCGCGTGGCGTGGTCACCGCCTCGGCCGGCAACCATGCCCAGGGCGTGGCCCTGGCGGCCCGCGAACTTGGCGTGAAGGCGACCATCGTGATGCCGCGCACCACCCCGGAGCTGAAGGTTCAGGGTGTGCGCGCCCGCGGCGGCAAGGTGGTGCTGCACGGCGATGCCTTCCCCGAGGCCCTGGCCCACTCGCTGAAGCTGGTGGAAGAAAAGGGCTTCGTCTACATCCACCCCTACGATGACCCGGAAGTGATTGCCGGCCAGGGCACCGTGGCGATGGAAATCCTCCGCCAGCATCCGGGACGCCTCGATGCCATCTTCGTCCCGGTGGGCGGTGGCGGCCTGGTGGCGGGCATCGCCGCCTTCGTCAAATACCTGCGCCCGGAAGTGAAGGTGATCGGCGTCGAGCCGGACGACTCCAACTGCCTGCAGGCCGCCATGGCCGCTGGCGAGCGCGTGGTGCTGGGGCAGGTCGGACTGTTCGCCGACGGCGTCGCCGTGGCGCAGATCGGCCAGCACACCTTCGAAATCTGCAAGCAGCATGTGGATGAGGTGATCACCGTCAGCACCGACGAAATCTGCGCGGCGATCAAGGACATCTACGACGACACCCGCTCCATCACCGAGCCCGCCGGCGCCCTCGCCGTGGCCGGGATCAAGAAGTACGTGGAGCGCGAAGGCGTGCGCGACCAGACCCTGGTGGCCATCGACTCCGGCGCCAACATCAATTTCGACCGCCTGCGCCACGTGGCCGAGCGCGCCGAACTGGGCGAGAAGCGCGAAGCCATCATCGCCGTGACCATTCCTGAGCGTCCCGGCAGCTTCAAGGCCTTCTGCGAAGCCATCGGCAAGCGCCAGATCACCGAGTTCAACTACCGCTATAACACCGACGCCGAAGCGCACATCTTCGTCGGCGTGCAGACCCACCCGGAAACCGACCCGCGCGCGGCCCTGGTGGAGAACCTGCGTGGCCAGGGCTTCCCGGTGCTGGACCTGACCGACAACGAGCTGGCCAAGCTGCACATCCGCCACATGGTCGGCGGCCACGCCGTGCGCATCAGCGACGAGTTGGTGTTCCGCTTCGAATTCCCCGAACGTCCCGGCGCGTTGTTCAACTTTCTCAACAAGCTGGGTGGGCGCTGGAACATCACCATGTTCCATTACCGCAACCACGGCGCCGCCGATGGCCGCGTGGTCGCCGGCCTGCAGGTGCCGGCCGAGGAACGTTCCCTGGTGCACGCCGCCCTGGACGAGATCGGCTATCCGTACTGGGATGAGAGCGAAAACCCCGCCTACAGGCTCTTCCTGGGCTGAGGGCGCGCAATCGCGCTGGACCGGGCGGCTGCTAGGCTTTCTCGCAGCCGCTTTCGCTGACAAGGACCTGTTCCATGGAAAATTACCTGTTGTTCCGCATCCTCCACGGCTCGGCCACCCTGCTGTTCTTCGGCGGGCTGGTGGGGCTGGCCTGGTACGGCTGGCGCAACTTCCGCTCGGGCGACGCCGCCCTGATCGGTCCTAGCCTGCGCCGTATCCTGCTGATCGGCGTGCCGCTGCTGATTCTCGTGGCCGTCTCCCTGCCAGTCAGTGGCTGGTGGATGGTCAACCTCGCCGGCTTGCCGCTGGGCCAGACCTGGTTGCTGGGCGGCTCCATCCTCTATCTGTTCGGCTGCATTGCCTGGCTGCTGCTGTTCGGTCGTGTTGCGCGCCTGCGGGAGCAGGCCCTGGTCGAGGGCGGGCCGGCCTCGGCACCGGTGCAGCGCAGCCTCAAGTTCGGCGCCGCCTACGGCCTGGTGGGCCTGCTGCTGTTCCTTTCCGTGCTGGCGCTGATGCTGGCCAAGCCGCTCTGATACGGCGTCAACGCCCGGCATGATCCTCTATTACCTGCTCAAGACCGTCCACGGGCTGTTCGCGATGGTGCTGCTCGGCACGGTGCTGGTTGGGCTGTTCTTCGCCTATCGTGCGTGGAGAGGTGGCGACCTCCAGCAGATAGCGCTCACCTTTTCCTCGCTGGTGAGGCTGGATCTCTGGTTCATCGCCAGCTCCGCCACGCTGCTGCCGTTGACCGGCCTGGCCCTGGCCAAGGTGGGTGGCTGGCCCGTGGGGCAGCTCTGGTTGCTGTGGAGCACCGGGCTTTATCTGCTGGCGGCACTCTGCTGGCTGCCGCTGTTCTGGCTGCAGGTGCGCATTCGCAACCGCGCGCGCAAGGCCTTGCGAGATGGCCAGCCGCTCGGGCCGCAGATTGCCGCCCACTTGGCATTACGCGTTCGCCTGGCGGTGTTCGTGCTGGGCGTGCTGGTGGCGATTTACGCCCTGATGGTGATCAAGCCGCTCTGATCTGGTCGCGGGGTGCGCACTAGCGCAGGGAGATCACCGGCCAGCCGCGCTGCTGCGCCTCTGCGCGCAGTTTCGGGTCCGGGTCCACCGCCACCGGACGGGTTACCTGCTCCAGCAGGGGGAGGTCGTTCAGCGAGTCGCTATAGAAGGTGCTGTCGTCGAGGTCGAGTCCGGTTTCGGCGAGCCAGCGCGCCAGTCGCGTCACCTTGCCTTCGCGGAAGCAGGGGATGTCGGTGGTGCGGCCGGTGTAGCGGCCATCAGCCATTTCGCATTCGGTGGCCAGTAGGGTTTCGACGCCCAGGCGCTTGGCGATAGGCGCCGTGACGAAGCGGTTGGTGGCAGTGATGATCAGCAGCTTGTCGCCGGCAGCACGGTGCTCAGCCAGCAGGGCCTCGGCTTTGGGCAGGATGATGGGTTCGATGCAGTCGTGCATGAACTCGCGGTGCCACTGGTCCAGTTGCACCATCTCGGTGCGGCCGAGTATTTCCAGGCTGAAGTTGAGGTAGTCCTGGATGTTCAGGCGGCCGGCCAGGTAATCCTGGTAGAACTCATCGTTACGTGCCTTGTAGGCAATCCCGTCGAGAATCCCGCGTTCGCACAGGTAGTCGCCCCAGGCGTGGTCGCTGTCGCCGGCCAGCAGGGTGTTGTCGAGGTCGAAAAGAGCCAAACGCACGTCGTTTTTCCTTGCATCGAGGCTTCGAAGGGCGGCCAGAATAGCCGCTTTGGGTGGACCTGCCCATCGCGCGAAATGCTTGCATTGCTGCGTTTGCGGCCTTTATGGAACAATGCCGGAACATGCGTTTGCGAGGTTGAGTGCCGTGATCGATTCCGATGGTTTCCGCCCGAATGTCGGCATCATTCTCGCCAATGATGTCGGACAGGTGCTTTGGGCCCGGCGTATCAATCAGGATGCCTGGCAATTTCCGCAAGGCGGGATCAATCCACGGGAGACGCCCGAAGAGGCCCTTTACCGGGAGTTGAACGAAGAAGTTGGCCTGGAAGAGCAAGATGTGAAGATTCTTGCCTGCACCCGCGGCTGGTTGCGCTATCGTCTGCCCCAGCGACTGGTGCGAACCAACAGCCAACCGTTGTGCATCGGCCAGAAACAGAAGTGGTTCCTGCTGCGCTTGCAGTCGGACGAGAACAAGGTACGGATGGACCTGACCGGCAAGCCCGAATTCGATGGCTGGCGCTGGGTCAGTTACTGGTACCCGTTGGGTCAGGTGGTGACCTTCAAGCGTGAAGTCTACCGTCGTGCCCTCAAGGAACTAGCACCGCGCCTGCTGGCGCAAGACTGACCCGGAGAAAGGCTGACTAGCCATGCTCAACACGCTGCGCAAGATCGTCCAGGAAGTGAACGCCGCCAAGGATCTGAAGGCGGCGTTGGCGATCATCGTGCAGCGGGTCAAGGAGGCCATGGGCAGCCAGGTCTGCTCGGTCTATCTGCTGGACCCGGAGTCCAACCGCTTCGTGCTCATGGCCACCGAGGGCCTGAACAAGCGCTCCATCGGCAAGGTCAGCATGGCGCCCAACGAAGGCCTCGTCGGCCTGGTGGGTACCCGCGAGGAGCCGCTGAACCTCGAGCACGCCGCCGATCACCCCCGCTACCGCTACTTCGCCGAAACCGGTGAAGAACGTTTCGCCTCCTTCCTTGGCGCCCCGATCATCCACCACCGTCGGGTGATGGGCGTTCTGGTGGTGCAGCAAAAGGAGCGCCGTCAGTTCGACGAGGGTGAGGAAGCCTTCCTCGTCACCATGAGCGCGCAACTCGCCGGCGTTATCGCCCACGCCGAGGCAACCGGTTCCATTCGCGGCTTGGGCCGCCAGGGCAAGGGCACCCAGGAAGCCAAGTTCGTCGGCGTACCGGGCGCGCCTGGTGCTGCCGTGGGCAAGGCGGTGGTGGTGTTGCCGCCGGCCGACCTGGAAGTGGTGCCTGATCGCGTGGTCGATGACATCGAAGCCGAGGTCGAGCGCTTCAAGCAAGCCCTGGAGGCCGTGCGCGAAGACATGCGCCGCCTCTCCAGCAAGCTGGAAACCCAGCTGCGCCCCGAAGAGCGTGCGCTCTTCGACGTTTACCTGATGATGCTCGACGACGCCTCCATCGGCATGGAGGTCAAGCGCGTGATCCGCACCGGCCAGTGGGCCCAGGGCGCCCTGCGCCAGGTGGTGATGGAGCACGTGACCCGTTTCGAACTGATGGACGACGCCTACCTGCGTGAGCGTGCCTCGGACGTCAAGGACCTCGGCCGCCGCCTGCTCGCCTACCTGCAGGAAGAGCGCAAGCAGAACCTGGTCTACCAGGAGAACACCATCCTCGTCAGCGAGGAGCTGTCCCCGGCGATGCTCGGCGAAGTGCCGGAAGGCAAGCTGGTGGGCCTGGTGTCGGTGCTGGGTTCGGGCAACTCCCACGTCGCCATCCTCGCCCGCGCCATGGGCATTCCCACCGTGATGGGCGTGGTCGACCTGCCGTATTCCAAGGTCGACGGCATCGAGCTGATCGTCGACGGCTACCACGGCGAAGTCTTCACCAACCCCTCGCCCGAGCTGCGCAAGCAGTACAGCGAAGTGGTGGAAGAGGAACGCCAACTGGTCAAAGGCCTGGACGCGCTGCGCAGCCTGCCCTGCGAAACCCTGGACGGCCATCGCATGCCGCTCTGGGTGAACACCGGGCTGCTCGCCGACGTGACCCGCGCCCAGGAGCGCGGCGCCGAGGGCGTCGGCCTGTACCGTACCGAAGTGCCGTTCATGATCAACGAGCGCTTCCCCAGCGAAAAGGAGCAGCTCGCCATCTACCGCGAGCAGCTCGCTGCTTTCCATCCGCTGCCGGTGACCATGCGTACCCTGGATATCGGCGGTGACAAGGCGCTTTCCTACTTCCCGATCAAGGAAAGCAACCCGTTCCTCGGCTGGCGCGGCATCCGCGTTACCCTCGATCACCCGGAAATCTTCCTGGTCCAGGTGCGTGCGATGCTCAAGGCCAGTGAAGGCCTGGACAACCTGCGCATCCTGCTGCCGATGATTTCCGGAACCCACGAGCTGGAAGAGGCGCTGCACCTGATTCACCGCGCCTGGGGCGAGGTGCGCGACGAAGGCGTGGACATCCCCATGCCGCCGGTCGGGGTGATGGTCGAGATCCCCGCAGCCGTCTACCAGACCCGCGAATTGTCGCGTCAGGTGGACTTCCTTTCGGTGGGCTCCAACGACCTGACCCAGTACCTGCTGGCGGTGGATCGCAACAACCCGCGCGTGGCCGATCTCTATGATTACCTGCATCCGGCAGTGCTGCAGGCCCTGAAGAAGGTAGTGGACGACGCCCACTCGGAAGGCAAACCGGTGAGCATCTGCGGCGAAATGGCGGGCGATCCTGCTGCTGCCGTGCTGTTGCTGGCGATGGGCTTCGACAGCCTGTCGATGAACGCCACCAACCTGCCGAAGGTGAAGTGGCTGCTGCGCCAGGTCACCATGACCAAAGCCAAGGAGCTGCTGGAGCAACTGCTGGCCATCGACAACCCGCAGGTCATCCACAGCTCGCTGCATCTCGCCTTGCGCAACCTGGGGCTCGGCCGGGTCATCAATCCGGCGGCGACCATCCAGGCCTGAGGCCGGGGGCAAGTGTTCGTGGCGCCCGGGCAACTGCCCGGGCGTGGAAGTCCCAGCCGGGTCGTCGACCCGTAGGAAGCTTATGGACAAGCTCGCGCCTCTCGACCACTGCTATGGCACCACCCGCGAAGAGATCGAGCGCACCCTGCGCTATGCCCTGGATATCGTCAGCGACGGCATCTGGGACTGGAATATCCGCACCAACCACGTCAAGCGCAGCCCTGGTTGGTACTCCATGCTCGGCTATCCGCCGGACAGCCTGCCGGAGGACGTGGACACCTGGCGATCGGTGATCCACCCCGGTGATTTCGAGCGGGTGATGCGCAACTTCCAGGCTTATCTGGACGGCGAAAGCCTGATCTACGCCGAGGATTACCGCTGCCGATGCCGCGATGGCAGCTACCTCTGGATCAGCGATCACGGCCGTTTCGTCGAGTTCGACGAGGCCGGCAAGCCAACACGCATGATCGGCGCCCACCGTAATATCCACCGGCGCAAGATGGCCGCGCTGGCATTGCAGCGCAAGAACGATGAGCTGCTGGCCCTCAATCGCAAGCTCGAGGCGCTGGTGGAGGCGCGTACCGAGGCGTTGCGCCAGGCCAACGAGGCGCTGGCACTTCAAGTGGAAGCCGCCATGCGACTCAGCGAGACCGATCCGCTGACACAGATATCCAACCGGCGGCACTTCGAGCGCAGCCTCCATGGCGAGTGGCAGCGCTTCCAACGTCACGGGCATGTCACTGCGCTGCTGATGTTCGATCTGGATCACTTCAAGCGCATCAATGACAACCACGGCCACCAGATAGGTGACCGCGCACTCGTGGCTGTCAGCCGTACTGTGCGTGAGGCGTTGCGGGATGAGGACTGCTTCGCCCGCTGGGGTGGCGAAGAGTTCATCGCCCTGCTTCCCGAAACCGACCAGAGCGCGGCGCTGCTCCTCGCGGAGCGCTTGCGTTTGCTGGTCAGCCAGGCTGATGCGAGCCTGCCGCTGGGGCTGACCGCCAGCTTCTCGGTGGCGGCGATGCAGGCCGGCGAGGGGATCGAATCCTTGCTCAAGCGCCTGGATGATGGGCTCTACCGCGCCAAGCAGCGGCGCAATTGCATCGTGGGCTGTTAAGCCGCCGGGATGGCTTCATCTGTCTGAAACGAAAAAGCCCGCCAATCGGCGGGCTTTTTCGTGGGCGGGTATCAGGCTTCGAAGATGATCCGGCCGTCCACCAGGGTGTAGCGCACCTTGCCCGGCAGGCAATGGCCGATGAAGGGGCAGTTGTCGCCCTTGGACTTCCAGGTTTCCCCAGCCAGGGTGGTGGCTTGCGGGTCGAACAGCACCACGTCTGCAGGAGCGCCAACCGCGAGGCGGCCGGCGGGCAGGCGCAGGGCGCGAGCCGGACCTACGGTGAGACGGGCGAGCAGGGTGGGGAGGTCGAGCAGGCCGTCCTGCACCAGCGTCATGGCCAGCGGCAGCAGCAGTTCCACACCGCTCATACCCGGTTCGGTGGCGCCGAAGGGGGCGAGCTTGGCATCCGGCTCGTGCGGCTGGTGGTGGCTGGAAATGGCGTTGATCACGCCACTCTTCACCGCCTCACGCAGCGCGTCGCGGTCGGCGCGGGTGCGTAGCGGCGGTTGCACGTGGTAGAGGCTGGAGAAGTCGATCAGCGCCTCGTCGGTGAGGATCAGCTGGTACATGGCCACGTCAGCGGTTACCGGCAGGCCACGGGCCTGTGCCTGGGCGATCATTTCTGCGCCGCGGGCGCTGGTGATCTGACTGAAGTGGGCACGCACGCCGCTCTGTTCGACCAGCAGCAGGTCGCGGGCCAGTGCCACGGTTTCGGCAGTTTCCGGGATACCGGCCAGGCCGAGGAAGCTGGCGGTGGGACCTTCATGGGCCAGGCCGCCTTCGGCCAGGGAAGCGTCCTGGGAATGGAAGACCACGGTCAGGTCGAAGGTGGCCGCGTATTCCAGGGCGCGGCGCTGCACGCGGTTGCTGGCGAAGCTCGCCAGGCCGTTGCCGAAGGCCACGCAGCCCACGTCGCGCAGGGCCACCAGTTCGGACAGCTGCTCACCGGCCAGGCCCTTGGTCAGGGCACCGATGGGGAAGACCTTGGCGTGGCCGGCTTCCTGGGCACGGTCGAGGATCATCTCGGCCACGGCCGGGGTGTCCAGCACCGGGCGGGTCAGGGGCGGGCAGCAGAGGCTGGTGACGCCGCCGCTGACGGCCGCCAGGGTTTCGCTGGCGATATTGCCCTTGCGACTGTAGCCGGGCTCGCGCAGGGCGACGGACAGGTCCACAAGGCCGGGAGCAGCCACCAGGCCCTTGGCGTCGAGGGTCTTGTCCGCTTCGAAGCCGGCCGGGGCCTTGCCGATGGCGGCGACCTTGCCGCTGTCGAGGAAGAGGTCGGCGATCTGGTCGTGGCCGCTGGCCGGGTCGATCAGGCGGGCGCCGAGGATATGGGTACGCATCAGTTCAGCTCCTCGGCTTCCTGGTTCAGTTGACGCTGCGCGGTCTGGCCGCTCATGGCCATGGAGAGCACCGCCATGCGCACGGCGATGCCGTAGGTGACCTGGTTGAGGATCACCGAGTGGCTGCCGTCGGCCACGGCGGATTCGATTTCCACGCCACGGTTGATCGGGCCCGGGTGCATGACGATGGCGTCCGGCTTGGCCAGTGCCAGGCGTTGGGTGCTCAGGCCGTAGAGCTTGTAGAACTCGCTTTCGCTGGGCAGCAGGCCGCCCTGCATACGTTCGCGTTGCAGGCGCAGCATGATCACCACGTCGACGTCCTTCAGGCCCTCGGCGAGGTCGGTGTAGACCTTCACGCCGTACTGCTCGACACCTACCGGTATCAGGGTCTTCGGCCCGATCACGCGGATGTCCCGGCAGCCCAGGGTGCGCAGGGCAAGCATGTCCGAGCGCGCCACGCGCGAGTGCAGGATGTCGCCGACGATGGCCACCGAGAGGTTCTCGAAGCTGCCCTTGTGGCGGCGGATGGTGAGCATGTCGAGCATGCCCTGGGTCGGGTGTGCGTGGCGGCCGTCACCGCCATTGATGATGGCGACGTCCGGGCACACGTGCTCGGCGATGAAGTGGGCGGCGCCGGAGTCGGCGTGGCGCACCACGAACATGTCCGCGGCCATTGCTTCCAGGTTGCGCAGGGTGTCGAACAGCGTCTCGCCCTTGCTGGTGGAGGAGGTGGATACGTTGAGCGTGATGACGTCAGCGGAAAGGCGTTGGGCTGCCAGCTCGAACGTGGTGCGGGTGCGGGTGGAGTTCTCGAAGAACACGTTGCACACCGTCTTGCCGCGCAGCAGCGGGACTTTCTTCACCGCGCGGGCGCCGACTTCGAGAAAGGAGTCGGCGGTGTCGAGGAGTTCCGTCAGCAGCTCGCGGGGCAGACCGTCGAGCGAGAGGAAGTGGCGCAGCTGGCCCTGGTCGTTGAGCTGCAGCGGGCGCTTGGCGTCTGTCGGCATGGGGCAGGCCCTGAAAGGTTACGAGAAATCGGTAGGTCAGGCGGGTGAAGCGAGATCCTGGCGCTCGAGGGTGAGCGGCGCGGGGCCGAGCAATTTTACCCGTTCAGTGGCGCCCAGGGACAGGGTTGCACCGACCACATCCGGGCGGACCGGCAGCTCGCGGGCGTTGAGGTCGAGCAGGCAGACCAGGGTCACGCTGGCCGGGCGGCCATAGTCGAAGAGTTCATTGAGGGCGGCGCGCACGGTGCGCCCGCTCATCAGCACGTCGTCGATCAGCACCAGGTGCTGGCCTTCGATCTCGAAGGGCAGGTCGGACGGGCGCACTTGCGGGTGCAGGCCGCTTTGGGTGAAGTCGTCGCGGTAGAAGGATACGTCCAGGGTGCCCATGGGACCCTTTTCGCCCAGCTGTTCCAGCAGGGCCTGGGCAACCCAGACGCCGCCGGTGCGGATGCCGATATAGCGCGGTTCGTCGATGTTGCGGGCCTTCAGGTGGGCTTGCAGGTCGCTGGCCATCCTCGGCAGCAGTTCGGCGGGATTGGGCAGGGTCATCGGCGGTCCTCGCGTTCTGGAATCAGGAAGTTGCGGAATTCTCGGCCAGCCACCCCTCAAGCAGCAGTGCAGCGGCCAGGGCGTCCACTGGACGGTCGCGGTATCCATCGCGCTGGCCCTGGGCCAGGCGGTGGCCCTTCGCTTCGAAGGTGGTCAGGCGTTCGTCGTGGGTGAATACCGGCAGGTTGAAGCGGCCATTCAGGCGCCGGGCGAATTTTTCCGCGCGGGCGCTCATGTCGCTGGGGGTGCCGTCCATGTTCAGCGGCAGGCCGACGACCATGGCGTCGGGCTGCCATTCGCAGACCAGGGCTTCCACCTGTTGCCAGTCCGGCACGCCGTTCTGCGCTTTCAGCACCTTCAGCTCGCGAGCCTGGCCGGTTACTGCCTGGCCGACGGCAACGCCGATCTGTTTGGTGCCGTAGTCGAAGCCGAGCAACAGGCGCAGGGGTTTGGGCTCGGCCATCAGGCGTGCCCGGCCTGGGCGGTCAGCAGGCTGAGGTTCACACCCAGGCGCGCGGCGGCGGCCGAAAGGCGCTGCTCGGACGGGGTGTCGAAGAGGATGGACAGGTCCGCCGGGCAGGTCAGCCAGGCGTTGTCACTGAGTTCAGCTTCCAGTTGGCCTGCATCCCAACCGGCGTAGCCGAGGGCTACCAGGCTCTTCTGCGGACCGCTGCCGTCGGCGATTGCGAAGAGCACGTCCTGGGAAGTGGAGAGGGCCAGTTCACCCAGTTCCAGAGTGGCCTGGAAGCTGTGGCCGGTCGGATGCAGGACGAAGCCGCGGTCGGTTTGCACCGGGCCACCGGCGTAGATGGGCAGGCCCTGGCAGCGTGCCGGCGGAGTGATTTCCGGGCGCAGTTGTTCGAGTACGTCGCTCAGGCTCAGGCCGTTCGGGCGGTTGATCACCAGGCCCATGGCGCCCTGCTCGTTGTGCTCCACCAGGTAGGTGACGGTCTGGGCGAAATTCGGGTCGGCCATGTGTGGCATGGCGATCAGAAAATGATGCTTGAGGTAGCTCGGTGCGCTTTTCATGTCGGTTAGTTTCAGGCTTAAGACGGCAGGCTTCAAGCGAAAAGGCTGCGACGCGGGCTCACGCCGCGCCGGGACTCTGCCTGAAGCCTAGAGCCAATCTCGTCCTGCTGCGTTCAATTGCTCGACAGGCGGTCGCCGCGCTCGAAGCGCCAGGTGCGGATGATCTCCAGGCGGTCGATATCCGCGAGGTCGCCGGTGAACGGGGCGAAGGGGGCGGCAAGGCGCACGATGCGCATGGCGCCCTGGTCCAGTACGGGCTGGCCGGAAGATTCCAGCACCTGCACCTCGTACAGGGTGCCGTCGCGATTGATCGACACCAGCAGGCGCAGGTTGCCGTAGATGCGCTGGCGGCGGGCTTCGTCCGGGTAGTTGAGATTGCCGATGCGCTCGATCTTCTTGCGCCACTCTTCCTTGTACCAGGCGCCTTTGTCGCGCATGGTCGACGCGGCGTTCAGGCGGTGAATACGCGGGCGCTTGGCGTAAAGCTGGCGCTCCTTGTCGAGCTCCGCTTCGAGGCTGGCAATTTCGGAGGAGAGCTGCGAGCTGTCGAAGGACGGCGCCGGAGTGGCCTCGGGCTGGGGCTTGGTCTGCTCACGCTTGATCGTGGTCTTCTGCTGCTGCGGGCTCTTGGTGGCCACGGCAGCCTTGGGCGCCTCTTTCTTCGGTGCTTGGGGCGGCGCCGCAGGGGGCGTGGTCTTGCGGATTTCCTTGTCCTGGAACGGCGCCTGCTCGGTGGTCTTGGGCGTGGCCTTGTGTTCCAGGGTGCCACTGCCCAGCTGGTTGGCCTGGGCGAGGAAGTCGGCCTTCTTCGGCTTCTCTTCGCTCTTGAAGGTGGCGAGGGTAATTTCCAGGGTCTTGCTGATCTGTTGTGGGTCACCGACAGTGAAGCCGACACCAAGGATCAGCGCCACGTGCAGCACGGCGGCGAGGAACAGGGTAAAGCCCAGCCGATCCGCCGGGCGGACGCCGGCGGACAGTTGGGCGGAGGTAATCACGGCTGCGTTCATCGCCAGTCAGCTTGCTTCAGTTAGCGGCGAAGTCTGCCGAGCGTCCGCATAAAAGTCTATGAAGCACTCCGCGCATCGAGCTTGCGGGCGATCGCATCCATGAGACGTTCACCGATGCGTGTGTCGTAGGCGTTGTCAATCTCGCGGATGCAGGTGGGGCTGGTGACGTTGATCTCGGTGAGGTGTTCGCCGATCACGTCCAGGCCGACGAACAGCAGCCCTTTCTCCCGCAGGGTCGGGCCGACGGCGGCGGCAATTTCACGGTCGCGGTCGGTCAGTGGACGCGCTTCGCCACGACCGCCTGCGGCCAGGTTGCCGCGAGTCTCGCCGGCAGCCGGGATGCGCGCCAGGCAGTAGGGGACAGGCTCGCCATCGATCATCAGGATGCGCTTGTCGCCATCCTTGATCGCCGGCAGGTAGCCCTGCGCCATTATCTGCTGGGTGCCGTGGGCGGTCAGTGTCTCGAGTATCACCGAGAGGTTCGGGTCACCGGCGCGGTGACGGAAAATCGAGGAGCCGCCCATGCCGTCCAGGGGTTTGAGAATGATGTCACGCTGTTCTTCGGCAAACTCGCGCAGAATGTCCGCTCGTCGGCTCACCACGGTTGGCGGCGTGTAGTCGGGGAACAGGGTGGCGAAGAACTTCTCGTTGCAGTCGCGAAGGCTCTGCGGGCGGTTCACCACCAGCACGCCGGCCCGTTCGGCCTGTTCCAGCAAGTAGGTGGAGTAGACGAACTCGTTGTCGAACGGCGGGTCCTTGCGCATCAGGATCACGTCCAGCTCGGCCAGCGGGGTATCGGTCTCCGCTTCCAGCTCGAACCAGTGTTCAGGGTCGAGGAATACCTTCAAGGGGCGCATGCGCGCGCGAGCTTCACCGTTTTTCTGGTATAGGTCCTGCTGCTCCATATAGAACAGTGACCAGCCGCGCTCCTGGGCGGCCAGTAGCATGGCCAGGGAGCTGTCCTTCTTGAAGGAGATTTGCGCAATGGGGTCCATGACGATCCCGAGGCGAACGCTCATGGGGGGTCTCCGCAACAGGTTTCAAGGGGCGCGCCAAAGCTGGCGGGCCGGTTGGATAAGGCGCTCAGGGTGGCGCCGGCATTGATTGCGGTCAAGGAAAAAACCTTCCCCATAAAGGGAAGAATCGCAGATGCAGAGGCCGTGTAGCTTGCGTCTGGAGACTGTGCTAAAAAGGCCCGACGATTGGGTCGCAGCCCGTCGGTTGCAGGGCCTCAGGCACATATATAAAGCAGAATAACGACTCACCGAGGCGATGGTAGGGCGAACATGGAACAGCATTCCGAGGGTTTGAAGGTCATGGTGATCGACGATTCGAAAACGATTCGTCGTACAGCCGAGACTCTGCTCAAGAAAGTGGGGTGCGAGGTCATCACCGCAGTTGATGGTTTCGATGCCCTGGCCAAGATCGCCGATTCCCACCCGAACATCATCTTCGTCGACATCATGATGCCGCGCCTGGACGGGTATCAGACCTGCGCCCTGATCAAGAACAACAGTGCTTTCAAGTCCACCCCGGTGATCATGCTGTCCTCCAAGGACGGCCTGTTCGACAAGGCCAAGGGTCGCATCGTCGGTTCCGATCAGTACCTCACCAAGCCCTTCAGCAAGGAAGAGCTGCTCGGCGCGATCAAGACTCACGTCCCCGATTTCACCCCGGTGGAGCAAGCCTCCTGAAGTCCGGCCTGAAGGCCGGTGAAGCCTTTCCGTATGGGGAACACCATGGCTCGTATTCTGATTGTTGATGACTCGCCGACCGAGATGTACAAGCTGACTGCCATGCTCGAGAAGCATGGTCATCAGGTACTCAAGGCCGAGAATGGCGCCGACGGCGTGGCCCTGGCCCGCCAGGAAAAGCCGGACGCTGTCCTGATGGACATCGTGATGCCCGGTCTCAATGGCTTCCAGGCGACCCGTCAACTGACCAAGGACGCTGACACCAGTCACATTCCGGTGATTATCGTCACCACCAAGGATCAGGAAACCGATAAGGTCTGGGGCAAGCGCCAGGGCGCGCGTGACTACCTGACCAAGCCGATCGAAGAAGACACGCTGATCAAGACCCTGAATACGGTACTGGCCGGCTGATTGCCGCGCCGGTCCCCGAAACATAACTATTAGAAACAGGCCAAGGCCGGTCGCCATGTCGGATTCGCAGACTCCCTTCCAGCTCCTCTTCGAGATCGACCAGCGCTGTCGCGCGCTGGCGGCTGGCCTGCCTGCGCAGCAGCAGGTGGTGCAGAGCTGGAGCGGCATCGGCTTTCGCATGGGCGAGCGCCTGTTCGTGGCGCCCATGGGCGAGGTCAGCGAAGTGCTGCACGAGCCGCGCCACACCTCGCTTCCCGGTGTGAAGACCTGGGTCAAGGGCGTTTCCAACGTCCGTGGCCGCCTGTTACCGGTCATGGACCTGTGCGGCTTCTTCGGCAGCGAACTTTCGCCGCTGCGCAAACAGCGCCGGGTCCTGGTGGTGGACTATCAGGAGATCTTCGCCGGGCTGATCGTCGATGAAGTCTTCGGCATGCAGCATTTCCTGGTGGATTCCTTCAGCGAGACGCTTCCTCCACTGGAGGCCAGCATCCAGCCGTTCATTCACGGCGTTTTCCATCGCGAGCAGCCCTGGCTGGTATTCAGCCCGCACGCGCTCGCGCAGCACCAGGCGTTCCTCGAGGTGGCTGTCTAGATTCGACGCGGGGCGCCTGGCGCTCCGTACCGGTCACCGGGGCAGAGTCTCCGGGGCCAAGGCTTCAAGGTTGGGCCGGCTTTGCCGGCCCTTTGGCGTTACATGGGAATAAGTGGTTGGTCCAGGCGGGGGCCCGATAATGAAAAGACTGAACGCAGGCAATCTGTTCTCCGGGGTGCGCAGCACGTCGCTGATCGCCGGACTCTTCGTGGTCCTGATCGTCGCCATCGTGCTGCTGTTCGCGAACTTCGCGTACCTCAACACCCAGGCGAACTACGACAAGGAATACATCAGCCACGCCGGTGAACTCCGCGTGCTGTCCCAGCGTATCGCCAAGAACTCCAGTGAAGCCGCGGCGGGCAAGGCCGAAGCCTTCGCCTTGCTGAAGGACGCACGCAACGACTTCGAGAAGCGCTGGAACTTCCTGCAACAGGGTGACGCCACCACCGGCCTGCCTGCGGCACCCGTCGCCGTGAAGGGCGAGATGGATGTGGTGCAGAAGGACTGGGACAGCCTGCGCAAGAACGCCGACGCCATCCTGGCCAGCGAGCAGACCGTACTCTCCCTGCACCAGGTAGCCGCCACCCTGGCCGAAACCATTCCGCAGCTCCAGGTCGAGTACGAGGAAGTCGTGGACATCCTCCTGGAAAGCGGTGCTCCCGCCAGCCAGGTTTCCGTGGCCCAGCGCCAGTCGCTGCTGGCCGAACGTATCCTCGGCTCGGTGAACAAGGTACTGGCCGGTGACGACGACTCGGTTCAGGCCGCCGACATGTTCGGCCGCGACGCCAGCCTGTTCGGCCGTGTACTGAGCGCCATGATCGAAGGCAACGCGGCGATGGAGATCTCCAAGGTCACCAACACCGAGGCCCTTGAGCGCCTGCAGGAGATTTCCGAGCTCTTCGAGTTCGTATCCGGCTCCGTGGACGAGATCCTCGAAACCTCGCCCGAACTCTTCCAGGTCCGTGAATCCGCCAACACCATCTTCACCGGCTCCCAGACCCTGCTGGACAAGGCTTCCGCCCTGACCACCGGCTTCGAGAACCTGGCCGCTGGCCGTGGCATGAACACGTTCGCCGGCTACGTGCTGGGCGTGTTCGCCCTGGGCTCGATCATCCTCATCGGCCTGGTGATGGTACAGAGCACTCGCAACCGACTGGCCGAGACCGCTGCGAAGAACGAACGTAACCAGGCCGCGATTCTGCGACTGCTGGACGAAATCGCCGACCTCGCCGACGGTGACCTGACGGTAGCCGCGACCGTGACCGAGGACTTCACCGGTGCGATCGCTGACTCCATCAACTACTCCATCGACCAGCTCCGCGAGCTGGTGGAAACCATCAACCTGACCGCCGTGCAGGTGGCCGCCGCCGCCCAGGAGACCCAGGCCACCGCCATGCACCTGGCCGAGGCTTCCGAGCACCAAGCCCAGGAAATCGCTGGCGCCTCCGCCGCGATCAACGAAATGGCCGTGTCCATTGACCAGGTATCGGCGAACGCCTCCGAGTCCTCGGCGGTAGCGGAACGTTCCGTAGCCATCGCCAACAAGGGCAACGAAGTGGTGCACAACACCATCACCGGCATGGACAACATCCGTGAGCAAATCCAGGACACCTCGAAGCGGATCAAGCGCCTCGGTGAATCGTCCCAGGAGATCGGCGACATCGTCAGCCTGATCAACGACATTGCCGACCAGACCAACATCCTCGCACTGAACGCCGCGATCCAGGCGTCCATGGCGGGCGACGCGGGCCGCGGCTTCGCTGTGGTAGCGGACGAAGTACAGCGCCTCGCAGAACGTTCCTCCGCCGCGACCAAGCAGATCGAAGCGCTGGTGAAGACCATTCAGACCGACACCAACGAAGCGGTTATCTCCATGGAGCAGACTACTTCCGAAGTGGTCCGCGGTGCCCGCCTGGCCCAGGACGCCGGTGTGGCCCTGGAAGAGATCGAGAAGGTATCCAAGACCCTCGCGGCCCTTATCCAGAACATTTCCAACGCCGCTCGTCAGCAAGCGTCCTCTGCGGGCCATATCTCCAACACCATGAACGTGATCCAGGAGATCACCTCGCAGACCTCCGCCGGTACCACCGCCACTGCGAAGAGCATCGGCAATCTGGCGAAGATGGCGAGCGAGATGCGCAAGTCGGTTTCCGGCTTCAAGCTGCCGGAAGCCCAGGACATAGCCTGAGCAGGGGAGGCGCCGCGGCCTGAGGCCGCGGCACGACGGCCATGAATCAAGGGCACGACAGCATGCAGCCAGGCGGCGTCTGGGCCTTGAAACCCCTGGCCGACATGACGACAGCGGAATTCCACGACTGGCAGAAGTTGCTGGAGGAGCGCACCGGCGTGGTGGTCAGCGACCAGCGCCGCTCCTTCCTCCAGGCCAATCTCAGCGCGCGCATGCGTGAGCTGGGGGTGCAGGACTACGCCAGCTACTACCGCCAGGTCACCGATGGGCCGCGTGGCGCGGTGGAATGGTCGACCCTGCTGGATCGGCTGACCGTGCAGGAGACCCGTTTCTTCCGTCACCCGGCTTCCTTCGAATTGCTCACTGATTACCTGCGGGGGCGCATCGAGGCAGGACTTGACCGGCCCCTGGAGATCTGGAGTGTGGGTTGCTCCAGCGGTGAAGAACCTTATTCCCTGGCCATGCTGGCAGCCGAGGCCCTCGGCGGTACCGAACGACCGGATTACTTCGGCGTGACCGGCACCGACATCAGCCTCAGTGCCCTGGCCAAGGCCCGTGAGGGCCTGTATGGCGCACGACGCCTGGAACAACTGGAAGCGGCTCTCGTCGAGCGCTATTTCCGGGTCCAGGACGATGGCCGCTACAAGATAGTGCCGAGCCTGGCCGCACGGGTGTGCTGCGCACGGCTCAATGTGCTGGAACTGGCGAAGGCGCCAATGTCCGGCATGGACGTAATTTTCTGTCAGAACCTGTTGATCTACTTCCGCCGTTGGCGGCGCCGGGAAATCCTCAACCGCCTGGCCGAGCGCCTGGCGCCGGGAGGCCTGATGGTGCTGGGTGTCGGTGAAGTGGTGGGGTGGCAGCACCCGGATCTCGATCCGGTGCCCAATGAACAGGTTCTGGCATTCACCCGGAAGGGATAGCAGACGGCTATGACTGATCGGCACGACTACGTCGCCCTCGAGTGGGTCAAGGGCGAGATCGCGGAAACCCTGAAGCAGGCGCGACAGGCCCTGGAGGATTTCGTCGAGAATCCCCAGGATCCGACGCGCATGCGTTTCTGCCTGACCTATATCCATCAGGTCCAGGGCACGCTGCAGATGGTCGAGTTCTACGGCGCAGCCTTGCTCGCCGAAGAAATGGAGCGTCTTGCCCAGGCCCTGATGGAAGGCCGTGCGGCCAACCGGGGCGAGGCCCTGGAAGTGCTGATGCAGGCCATCCTGCAGTTGCCGCCCTACCTGGACCGCATCCAGAGTGCCCGCCGCGACTTGCCGATGGTCCTGCTGCCGCTGCTGAACGACCTGCGTGCTGCCCGTGGCGACAACCTGCTCTCGGAAACCAGCCTGTTCGCCCCGGACCTTTCCAGCGTGCTGCCGGCGCTGTCCATGGACACCCTGGCGCGCATGCGTACCGCCGACCTGCCGGTGCTGCTGCGCAAACTGCGGCAGATGCTGCAGACCGCCCTGGTGGGCGTGATCCGCAACCAGGACCTGGCCACCAACCTGGGCTACATGGCCCGGGTGTTCGCGCGTCTCGAATCCCTCTGCCAGGACGCGCCACTCGGCCCGCTCTGGCAGATCGCCTCCGGCCTGGTGGAAGGCCTGGCCAATGGCTCCGTGGTCAACGGTTCCTCGGTACGCAACCTGCTGCGCCAGGTCGACAAGGAACTCAAGCGCCTGCTCGAAGAGGGCGCCGATGGCTTCAACCAGGCGGCCTCGGAAGAGCTGGTGAAGAACCTGCTGTTCTACATCGCCAAGGCCCCGGCCCAGTCGCCGCGCATCCGCGCCCTGAAGGAACGCTATCGCCTCGACGAGGCCCTGCCCGATACCGCCGTGGTGGACGAGGAGCGTGCCCGTCTCGCCGGCCCCGACCGCGATGCCATGCGCTCGGTGGTCACTGCCCTGTGTGAAGAGCTGGTGCGGGTCAAGGACAGCCTCGACCTGTTCGTGCGCAGCGACCGCTCCGGCGTCGCCGAACTGGATTCCCTGCTGCCGCCGCTCAAACAGATCGCCGACACGCTGGCGGTGCTCGGCTTCGGCCAACCGCGCCGGGTGATCCTCGACCAGATCGACGTAATCCACGGCCTGTCCCTGGGGCAGCGCGATCCCAGCGATGCGGTGCTGATGGATGTGGCCGGTGCACTGCTCTACGTCGAAGCCACCCTGGCCGGCATGGTCGGCCCGTCGGAGCAGGGCGCGGCGGAAGAAAGTCACCTGCCCACCACCGACGTGTCGCAGATCCACCAGTTGGTAATCAAGGAAGCGCGCAATGGCCTGGAACAGGCCAAGGACGCCATCATCGAGTTCATCGCTTCGCAGTGGAACCACGAGCACCTGGCTCGCGTGCCGGAGCTGCTGACCCAGGCTCGCGGCGGAATGGCGATGATCCCGCTGCCGCGCGCGGCGGCCCTGCTGGAAGCGTGCAACCGCTACATCCTGGAACAACTGCTGGCGCGCAAGGCCGTGCCCAACTGGCAGAGCCTGGACACCCTGGCCGACGCCATCACCAGCGTCGAGTACTACCTCGAACGCCTGTCCGAGGACCATGCCGCCCAGGGCGACCTGATCCTCGACGTCGCCGAGGAAAGCCTCGGCGCCCTGGGTTATCCGCTGCAGGAGAAGCCTTCCATCCTCGACCGCGTGGAAGAGGAAGAAGCCCCGGCGCCCCTGGCCGATCCGCTGCAGGAAATCGAAGTGCTGGCCGCCGAAGAGTCGGAGCTGCACCAGCACCTGGACCCGGAAGACGAACCGGAAGCCGTCATGCCCCAGGCTGCGGACTTCGAGCTTGCGGACGACGGCCTCGACCTGCCGGCACCGCTGGAGCCGGTTCAACTCGCCGGAGCGCCGGCCGTCGAAGGCGAGCTGCTGGTCTCCGACGACAACTGGAGCCTGGGCGAGCTGGAAACCGAGCCGGCTGGCGAGAGCATCGACCTCAGCCTGGATGCGCCGCTGGAGCTGAATGAAGCTGCCGTAGTCCCGGCCGCCGAAGGCGAGCTGCTGGTCTCCGACGACAACTGGAGCCTGGGCGAGCTGGGAGCCGAGCCGGCTGCCGAGAGCATCGACCTCAGCCTGGATGCCCCACTGGAGCTGGCCGAAGCCACTGTGGCCCCGGCCGCCGAGGGCGAGCTGTTGGTCTCCGACGACAACTGGAGCCTGGGCGAGCTGGAAGCCGAGCCGGCTGCCGAAAGCATCGATCTCAGCCTGGACATGCCACTGGAGTTGACCGCAGCGGCTGCTCCCCTGGCTGACGACAACACCTGGAGCCTGGAGGATCTGACTGCCGACGCGGCGGACCTCGTTATCGTGCCCGCCCTGGATACACCGACCAAGCCCGAGGCCATTGCTTCCCTGGAGCAGGAGTCCGTGTTGCTGCCGGTAGGCGAAGCCCTGCCCAGCCTCGATCTGGACGAACTGGAAAGCCTGCCCGCCGAAACCGAAGTACCGGTCGCAGGCGATGGCGAACTGCTGAACCTCAGCCTCGACGAGCCGCTGGAGTTTGACGAAGGCCAGCCGTTGCCGAGCTTCGATCTGGCCGACCTGGAAGAGCTGCCGCCTGCCTTGCCGGGCGATCCGCCGGCGCTGGACATGCCGCTGGAGAACTTCGAAGCGCTGCCCAGTCTGGACTTCGACGAGCTGGACAGCCTGCCAGGCGCCGAGCCGGTGGCTGAACTGGACGCTTTGAATCTGGAAGACCTGCCGGCGCCCCTGGAGTGGGACGAAGCCGCTCTCGCCGAGCTTGGCTTGCCGGAAGTGGAGCTGCCCAGCGCACCGCTGGATGCACCTGCTGTGGAGCACGCCGCCGAGCGGCCGCTGTCCCTCGCCGAGGTGATGGCAGCGCCGGTGCCGGCATTCAACCCGCCAGCCCGCGACGTGCCGCCGAGCCTGCTGCCGCCGCCCGCCGACGAAGAACCGGTGGACGACGAACTGCAGGAGGTCTTCATCGAAGAAGCCGGTGAAGTACTGGAGACCCTGGCTGAATACCTGCCACGCTGGCGGGCCGACAGCAACGACCGCGACTCGCTGGGTGAAGTGCGCCGTGCCTTCCACACCCTCAAGGGCAGTGGACGCATGGTCCGTGCGCTGATCATCGGTGAGCTGTCCTGGTCGGTCGAGAACCTGTTGAACCGCGTGCTGGACCGCAGCATCGAGACCGACGAGCCGGTGTATCAGGTGGTCCAGGACGTGGTCGACCTACTGCCCGCCTTGGTCGAGGAGTACGCCGCCAAGGCCCAGCGCCAGCGCGACGACGTCGACCTGCTCGCCGCTACGGCCCATGCCCTGGCCAAGGGGCAGAGCCTCCCAAAATCTGAAGCCCCGGGTTCAGAGCAGGCCGTCGAGCCCGCGGGCGAGCTGCATGCTCCTGTCATCACCGAATCCGGTGAGGCCATGGACCCGCAGTTGCTGGAAATCTTCCGCAACGAGGCGGAGCTACACCTGGAAACCCTCGCCGGCTTCGTCAAGGCTTGCGATCAGGAATTACCCCAGGCGGTCAACGACGACCTCCAGCGTGCCCTGCACACCCTCAAGGGCAGTGCGCACATGGCCGGCATCATGCCCATCGCGGAAATCGCCACGCCGCTGGAAAAGCTGGCCAAGGAATACAAGACCAACCTGCTCAGCATCGACCTGTCCGAGGCCGAGCTGCTGCATGAGGCGCTGAACCTGCTGCGTCAGGGCGTGGCCCAGCTGGACAGCACGCCGCTGGCGCCGGTCCCCGGCAGCGATGCGCTGCTGGAACGCATCAGGAGGCTGCATCAGGACCGCCTGGATGCCGCCAACGCCGCGCGCCGCGACGACAAGGGTGAGACCCGCGACCCACAGATGATCTCCCTGTTCCTCGCCGAGGGCATGGACATCCTGCTGGACGCCGAAGACCTGCTGCGCCGCTGGCGCGAGCACCCGGCCGAGCGCCAGGAGCTGGGCGCACTACTGGAAGAGCTGACCACCCTCGGCCGTGGCGCCGAGATGGCCGAGCTGCCGCAGATCGAAGAACTCTGCGAGGCCCTGCTGGATGTCTATGGCGCAGTCGATGAAGGCAGCCTGCCGGTCAGCGAGCGTTTCTTCGACGAAGCCGAAGCGGCCCACGAGGCCCTGATCGGCATGATGGACCAGGTGGCCGCCGCGCTGGAGGTCACGCCTCGGCCCGAGTGCGCCCAGGCCCTGCGCGACCTGTTGCAGGAAGTGGTCGACCCGGCGGCTCTGGCGCTGCTGGAGCCCGGCATCCCGGACCTGGAAATCGAAGAGCTGGACGCGGATACCGCCGACTGGGCGCGTGCCGAAGACAACCCGCCGTTGCCGGGACAGGTGGAAGAAGCCCAGGTGCTGGAGGATGTTCCGCCTCCCGAGCTGGCTTCCTTCGAATCCGAGGAGTTGCCCGAGGCTGCCCCGCTGGATCAGGTTCCGGCCACGCTGGACGAAGAAATGGTGTCCATCTTCCTCGAAGAGGCGGTGGATATCCTCGACAGCGCGGGCAAGGCCTTGGAACGCTGGCTGGGCGAGCCGGGCAACAACCCGGCACTGCTGGCCCTGCAACGTGACCTGCACACCCTCAAGGGCGGTGCGCGCATGGCCGAGATCCGCCCCATCGGCGATCTCGCCCACGAGTTGGAATCCCTGTACGAAGGGCTGGTGGATCGTCGCTACAGCCATTCGCCGCGTCTCGCCGGTCTGCTGCAGGCCAGCCATGACTGCCTGGCCTCGCTGCTGGAGCAGCTCCAGGCGCGCCGTGCCCTGTCCGATCCGCTGCAGCTGATCCAGGACATCCGCGGCTTCCGCCAAGGCGGCGCGCAAAGCTTGTCGGCCGCCGTGGTGCAGCCGCTGCCGGAGCCCGAAGCCTTCGAGGAGTTGGACTTCGAATCCGAGGGGGGCGCTGACCAGGGCGAATCGCCGGAGGCCGCCAACGACGCGCAGGCCGAGGAAGACGACGAAGTCCTCACCGAGCTTGTCGCTGATGTGCCCAAGGCCGAGCTGCCAGCACTTCGGGTCGCCGAAGAGCCGGTCAGCTATGCCGTGCCCCAGGCCTTCGACAGCGACCAGGACCCGGAACTGGTGGAGATCTTCCTCGAGGAAGGTTTCGACATCCTCGACAGTGCTGGCGCCGCCTTGCAGCGCTGGATGGAGGACCCGGACAACAGCCTCGAAGTCGAAGCCCTGCAGCGCGACCTGCACACCCTCAAGGGCGGTGCGCGGATGGCCGAGATCGCTCCCATCGGTGATCTCGCCCACGAACTGGAATTCCTTTACGAAGGCCTCTGCGGTGGCCGTCTGCGCGCCAGCCCGGCGCTGTTCGGCCTTTTGCAGTCCTGCCAGGACCGCCTGAGCGAAATGCTCGACGCGGTGCGCGCGCGCCGTCCACTGCCGGATGGCCAGGCACTGATCGACGCCATCAAGCACTGGCGCGCCAACCCCAGTGAACAGCTGAGCATGCCCACCGCCGTGCACTTGCAGCCGGTGGTCGAGGACGAACTGGAGGCCGTGGCCGAGGCGGACATCCTCGATATCTTCCTGGAAGAGGCCGATGACCTGCTGGAGTCCATGGAAGCGGCCATCGGTCGCTGGGAAGAGGCCCGCGACGACGGCGCCCACGTGGACGAATTGCTGCGTGTACTGCACACCCTCAAGGGCGGTGCGCGCCTGGCCGGGCAGAAACGCCTGGGCGACCTCACCCATGACCTGGAACAACACCTGATCGAGGCGCAACAACAGGGCGCGCCCTGGCCGGAAAGCCTGTTCCTCGACGTTCAATCGGGCTACGAAGGCTTGCAGGCGGAACTGGAAGAGCTGCGCCAGCAACTCGACCGGAGCCTGGCCGAAGAACTGCCGGCGTCCACGCCGGCGCCGAGCCAGCCGGAACTGCCCCAGTTGGCGGCGCCGATAGTCGCGGCCAGCGCTCAGCCCCTGGTGGTTGGCGAAGAGCGCGTGCTGCCCTTCGTCCAGCGGGCCCGCGAAGCCGCCCAGGAAGCCGCTGCCCGCCGCGCCCCGCAGGAACTGGTGAAAGTGCCGGCGGAGCTGCTCGAAGGCCTGGTCAACCTGGCCGGTGAGACCTCCATCTTCCGTGGCCGTGTGGAACAGCAGGTCAGCGACTTCAGCTTCACCCTGAGCGAGATGGAAGCCACCATCGAGCGGGTGCGCGACCAGCTGCGCCGTCTCGATACCGAGACTCAGGCGCAGATCCTCAGCCGCTACCAGGCCGAGGCCGAGCGCGCCGGCTACGAGGACTTCGACCCGCTGGAAATGGACCGCCACTCGCAGCTGCAGCAGCTGTCGCGGGCGCTGTTCGAATCCGCGTCCGACTTGCTCGACCTCAAGGAAACCCTGGCGGCGAAGAACCGCGATGCGGAAACCCTGCTGCTGCAACAGGCACGGGTGAACACCGAGTTGCAGGAAGGCCTGATGCGTACCCGCATGGTGCCCTTCGACCGCCTCGTGCCGCGTCTGCGCCGCATCGTCCGGCAGGTGGCCAGCGAACTCGACAAACAAGTGGAATTCGTCGTCGGCAACGCCGAAGGCGAAATGGACCGTACCGTGCTGGAGCGCATGGTGGCGCCGCTGGAACACATGCTGCGCAACGCGGTCGACCACGGCATCGAAAATGCCGAGGCTCGTCGCGCCGCCGGCAAGCCTGCGAGCGGCACCATTCGCCTGAATCTCGGCCGCGAGGGCGGGGACATCGTCCTGACCCTGGCTGACGACGGCGCCGGCATCAAGTTCGAGGCGGTGCGCCGCAAGGCCATCGAGCGCGGCATGATGGACGCCGAGTCCGACCTGTCGGACCACGAAGTCCTGCAGTTCATCCTCGAACCGGGCTTCTCTACCGCCGACAAGGTCACCCAGATTTCCGGTCGTGGTGTCGGCATGGACGTGGTGCACTCCGAGGTGAAACAACTCGGCGGCACCATGAGCATCGACTCGACGCCGGGCGAAGGCAGCCGCTTCCTCATCCGCCTGCCGTTCACCGTGTCGGTGAACCGCGCGCTGATGGTGCTCTCCGGCGAGGACCTCTACGCCATCCCGCTGAACACCATCGAAGGTATCGTGCGGGTTTCGCCCTACGAGCTGGAAACCTACTACCAGCCGGACGCGCCGCGCTTCGAGTACGCCGGACAGAACTACGAACTGAAGTACCTGGGCGACCTGCTGGACAATGGCCAGCAGCCCAAACTGGTGGGCCAGAGCCTGCCGCTGCCGGTGATCCTGGTGCGCTCCTCCGAGCACGCCGTGGCCGTGCAGGTGGACGCCCTGGTGGGTTCCCGCGAAATCGTGGTGAAGAGCCTCGGCGCGCAGTTCGCCGGGGTCCACGGTATCTCCGGCGCCACCATCCTCGGTGACGGTCGCGTGGTGGTGATTCTCGACCTGCTGGCGACCATCCGTTCGCGTCACGCGCACCTGGTGCAGCCGCTGCCGCGTTCGGCCAACGTCAACCTGCTGCCTGCAGAGGTGGACGTCGAACGTCCGCCGCTGGTGATGGTGGTGGACGACTCGGTGACCGTACGCAAGGTCACCAGCCGCCTGCTGGAGCGCAACGGCATGAACGTGCTCACCGCCAAGGATGGGGTAGACGCCATCGCCCTGCTGCAGGAGCAGCGTCCGGACATCATGCTGCTGGACATCGAGATGCCGCGCATGGACGGCTTCGAAGTGGCGACCCTGGTGCGCCACGACGAACGCCTGAAGGACCTGCCGATCATCATGATCACCTCGCGTACCGGCGAGAAACACCGCGAGCGCGCCATGGCCATCGGCGTCAATGACTATCTGGGCAAGCCCTACCAGGAGTCCTTGCTGCTCGACACCATCCAGCATCTGGTCAAACGGACATGACAGAGAAGACTTCCGCACGCATCGCCGTGCTCGCCGATACCTCGCTGCAGCGCCATGTGTTGCAGCAGGCGCTGACCGGCAACGGCTATCAGGTGGTGCTCAACAGCGACCCGGCCCGCCTTGACGAGGAGGCCCTGGGGGCCTGCGAAACCGACCTCTGGCTGGTGGATCTGGCCCTGTCCGAGGACTCGCCCCTGGTGGACAACCTGCTGGAACACGCCAGCGCACCGGTGCTGTTCGGCGAGGGGCACGCGCCCGAGCGTCATTCCGAGCACTACCCGCGCTGGGAACGGCGCCTGTTCGGCAAGCTGAAGAAGCTGGTGGGCGACCCGGCGGTGGCGGTAGGGCCGAGCCTGGAAACCCTACTGGCCGAGGCGCAGCGCCCGTCCCGCCTGGAACTGCCCAGGGCGCTTGCCGATACCCCGCTGCTGGCGGGCGAGCCCGCACGCCAGGTCTGGCTGCTGGCTGCTTCCCTTGGTGGTCCGGCGGCGGTCAAGGCGTTCCTCGACGCGCTGCCCGGCGGCCTGCCTATCGGGTTCATCTATGCCCAGCACATCGACCCCAGCTTCGAGGGCGCGCTGCCCCAAGCAGTCGGTCGCCACAGCCAGTGGCACGTCAACCAGGCTCGCCATGGCGACGCCGTGCGCTGCGGCGAAGTGGTGGTGGTGCCCATCAGCCGCGAGCTGAATTTCGCCGACGACGGCCGCATGCAGGTGGGCGAACGCCCTTGGCCGGAACCCTACAGCCCGTCCATCGACCAGGCCATGCTCAATCTCGCCCAGCACTTCGGCGCCCAGTGCGGCGTGATCGCCTTCAGTGGGATGGGTAGCGACGGCAGTGCCGCCGCCGCCTACCTGCGCCGCCAGGGCGGGTTGATCTGGACCCAGAGCGCCGAATCCTGCGCCTGTTCGAGCATGCCCGACAGCCTGCGTGAAGGTGGCTACAGCGGCTTCAGCGGCGACCCGCGCGAGCTGGCCGCCAAGCTGGTCGAACATCTGGCCGCGCAGTTCAGCTAACCCAGGATTTCCCATGAGCCAAGCCGTTACCACCCAGAACAATACCGCCAGCCTCACCGGCCTGCTGCTGCCGCTGTCCGACCGTACACTGCTGGTGCCTAACGTGGCCCTGGCTGAACTCATCCCCTACCGCGCGCCCCAGGCGACGCCGGGTCTGCCCGCCTGGCTGCTGGGCCAGGTGGCCTGGCGCGACCTGCGCCTGCCGCTGCTGTCCTTCGAAGCTGCCGCAGGTGGTGAGGTGAAGGTGGGATCGGGTGCCCGGGTGGCGGTACTCAACGCCCTCGGCGGCCGTCCTCACGTGAAGTTCATCGCCCTGCTGCTGCAAGGCATTCCCCGCTCGCTGAAGCTGGAGGACGACCTGCGCCGCGCCAATGCGCCGCTGTCGGTCCTTGAACTGGATTCGGTGCAGCTGGGCACCGACGTGGCGAAGATCCCGGACCTGATGGCCCTGGAGCAGATGCTGGCGGATGCCGGGCTGATCTGATTCTGGCTTCCCGTAGGTTGGTCCGAGCGCAGCGAGGCCCAACGTTTCGCCGGTTATCTCGCGTGTTGGGCTTCGCGTAGCTCAGCCCAACCTACGTCAGCTAGAAATCGCCCCAGAGTTGCTGTGCCACGCTGAGCGCCACCACGGGCGCTGTTTCGGTGCGTAGCACCCGTGGCCCCAACCGCGCAGCGTGGAACCCCGCCGCTTTCGCGGATTCGACCTCCGCTTCGGAGAGACCGCCTTCCGGTCCGATCAGGAAGGCCAGGTTGCCTGGCCGGGCATGGCTGGCCAGGGGTTCGGCCACCGGATGCAGGACCAGCTTGAGATCGGCCTCGACCTGGCGCTGCCAGTCGGCCAAGGCGATCGGCGCATGGATGACCGGCAACACCGATCGGCCGCATTGCTCACAGGCGCTGATGGCGACTTGGCGCCAGTGGGCGAGGCGCTTGTCGGCGCGTTCGTCCTTCAGGCGGACTTCGCAGCGCTCGCTGACGATGGGGCTGATCTCGGCCGCGCCCAGTTCGGTGGCTTTCTGGATCGCCCAGTCCATGCGCTCGCCGCGCGACAGGCCCTGACCCAGATGCACCCGTAGGGGAGACTCGGCCATTCCCGCGAAGGCTTCGCGCAGCTCCACCCTGACGGTCTTCTTGCCCACCTCGATCAGTTCGCCGAGGTACTCCTGCCCGGAGCCGTCGAACAGCTGCACGGCATCGCCCGTGGCCAGGCGCAGGACGCGGCCGATGTAGTGGGCCTGGGCTTCGGGCAGGTTGTGCTGGCCGAGGGAGAGTGGGGCGTCGATGAAGAAGCGGGAAAGGCGCATGGGCAGTCGGGCAAAGGGGGGACAGGCGCGCAGTTTAAGGCCTGGCGCGCCGTCCGTGTTACCCGTCAGCCCGGATCGCGATGGTTCGGATGCAGGTCCGCGGCCACCGACACGCTCACCGACTCGCGAGTGGCGATGTCGATGCCTTCGCTGGCCACCTCGGCGAGGAAGTCAATCTGTTCCTCGGTGATCACGTAGGGCGGCAGGAAGTACACCACGTTGCCCAGCGGACGCAGCAGCGCGCCGCGCTCCAGGGCGTGCTGGAAGACTTTCAGGCCGCGGCGCTCCTGCCAGGGGAAGGGCATCTTGCTGGCCTTGTCCTGGACCATTTCGATGGCCAGCACCATGCCGGTCTGGCGCACTTCCGCCACGTTCGGGTGGTCCGCGAGGTGGGCGGTTGCCGTCGCCATGCGCATGGCCAGCTTGCGGTTGGCCTCGATCACCTTGTCCTGCTCGAAGATGTCCAGGGTCGCCAGGGCGGCGGCGCAGGCCAGCGGGTTGCCGGTGTAGGTGTGCGAATGGAGGAAGGCGCGCAGGGTCTGGTAGTCGTCGTAGAAGCCCTGGTAGACGGCCTCGGAGGTGAGCACTGCGGCCATCGGCAGGTAACCGCCGGTGAGGGCCTTGGATAGCACCAGGAAGTCCGGGGCGATGCCGGCCTGCTCGCAGGCGAACATGGTGCCGGTGCGGCCGAAGCCGACGGCGATCTCGTCGTGGATCAGGTGCACGCCGTAGCGGTCGCAGGCTTCGCGCAGCAGCTTGAGGTAGACCGGGTGATACATGCGCATACCGCCGGCGCCCTGGATCAGGGGCTCGACGATGACCGCCGCGACCTCTTCATGGTGCTCGGCGAGGGTGCGTTCCATATGGGCGAACATGGCGCGGGAGTGTTCCTCCCAGCACATGCCTTCGGGGCGCAGGAAGCAGTCCGGGCTCGGCACCTTGAGGGTGTCCAGCAGCAGCGATTTGTAGGTCTCGGTGAAGAGGGCGACGTCGCCCACCGACATCGCCGCCACGGTTTCGCCGTGGTAGCTGTTGGTCAGGGTGACGAAGCGCTTCTTGCGTTCCAGGCCCTGGTTTCGCCAGAAGTGGTAGCTCATTTTCAGCGCCACTTCGATGCCGGACGAGCCGTTGTCGGCATAGAACACCCGATCCAGCCCCTTGGGAGTGATCTTCACCAGGCGCTCGGACAGCTCCACCACCGGCTGGTGGCTGAAGCCAGCGAGTATCACGTGCTCCAGCTGGTCCACCTGGTCCTTGATGCGCTGGTTGATGCGTGGGTTGGCGTGGCCGAAGACGTTGACCCACCAGGAGCTGACGGCATCCAGGTAGCGCTTGCCTTCGAAGTCTTCCAGCCAGACGCCCTCACCTCGGCGGATCGGCACCACCGGCAGGCGTTCGTGATCTTTCATCTGGGTGCAGGGGTGCCAGAGCACCGCGAGGTCGCGTTGCATCCAGTCGGCATTGAGGCCCATGACTCGTTCTCCTGTAGCGATCGGCGAAGCCTATGCAATGAGGCTGGCCCGGACAAGCAGGACGCCATTCACCACGGGGAAGGCACTTCTGGCCGGGCCGTCGGGGCTGGCGTATCCTGCGCGCCAATTTCGAACGACGCTGCTTCACCGGGGGGGAATCTTCATGCCTGCAGCCTGGCGCGCCTTGGCGCTGATCATCATGGGAGGGCTCAGTGCGACGGCGCTGGCCAAGGACAAGCAGCCGACGGCTATCGTCATCGGCGGCGGCATGGCGGGCCTGACGTCGGCCTACGAGCTGCAGCAGAAGGGCTGGCAGGTCACCGTGCTGGAAGCCAAGCCGAGTATCGGCGGCCGTTCGGGCCTGGCCGCCAGCGAGTGGGTCGGCAGCGCCAAGCTGCAGCCGAGCCTGTATCGCTACCTGGACCAGTTCAAGCTGAAGGCCGTGCCCGCGCCGGAGTACGTGCGCAACCCGGGTTACCTGGTGAACGGCCGCTACTTCTCCGAAGCCGATCTGCTCAAGGAAGCGCCCAGCACCGTCGAAGGCCTGAAGCGCTTCGACAAGAGCCTGGACGACCTCGCGGCCTCGATCGACGATCCGATGAAGCCGCTGGCCAACCACACCTTGCAGACCCTCGATTCCATCTCCGTTGCCCGTTGGCTGGAGAAGCTGAACCTGTCGCCCACCGCCAAGGCCCTGGTGGATCAGCGCATCCGCTCGCGCTATGACGAGCCGTCGCGCTTGTCGTTGCTCTATCTGGCCCAGCAAGCCCGCGTCTACCGAGGCCTGCCGGATACCGAAATGCGCGCCGCGCGCCTGCCCGGTGGTAGCCAGGGCCTGGCCCAGGCCATGGCCAAGCAGATCAAGACCATCAAGACCAACGCCCGCGTTTCCGCCATCGTGCAGGAGCAGGAAGGCGTCACCGTCAAGGTCGGCGGCACCGGCTACAAGGCCGATTACGTCGTGCTCGCCGTGCCGCTGCCGGCGCTGGGCAAGATCAGCATGACCCCGTCCCTTTCCGCGCTGCAGCTGCGTGCCCTGAAGGACATCAACTATGGCTGGCGCGACCAGATGCTGCTGCAGTTCAAGAAGCCGGTCTGGGGCAAGAGCCGTCTTTCCGGAGAGGTCTACAGCGACCAGGGCCTGGGCATGCTGTGGGTCGAGCCGGCCCTCAAGGGCGGCGCCAACCTGCTGATCAACCTGTCCGGCGACAACGCTCGCCTGATGCAGGCGTTCGGCGACCGGCAGATGGTCGACCAGGTGCTGATCCGTTTCGACAAGCACTTCCCGGGCGCCCGCGAGCAGTTCAAGGGCTTCGAGCTGCGTCGCTACGGCAAGGACGCCCTGGCCGGCGGTGCCTACCTGGCCTACGGCCCGGGCGAGATCAGCCTCTACTGGCGCATGTGGGAGCAGCCCCTGGGCCGTGTGGTGTTTGCGGGCGAACACACCGACGCGCTCTATCCGGGCACCCTGGAAGGCGCACTGCGCAGCGGCCAGCGCGCCGCCGGCCAGGTCATCGACCTGAAGGCCGGAAAAGCCGTCGGTCCAGTGGAAGCCGTGGCCGAAGCCAAGCTGGAAGCCGCGCCCAAGGCGTCCACCAAGGAAGAGAAGAAGGGCTTCTTCTCCCGCCTGTTCAACTGATTCCTGCCCCGGGCGGCGAGCCATCTCGCCGCCTGTCCCCCCTGACGCACCGCTCGGCCGCGTCCTACGAACTTTCAGGCATTCCCTTCGACAAAATCCTGCAAAGGTTCATTCGTTATAAAGATCGTATTACTCGATATTTCAAAGCGAAATTTTCCGCTTTAATTCGATAGATTTGCCGCTAGGCTAAATCACTCGCGTTTACCCAGCCTGTGTTTCCAAGGATTCATTTCATGCAATGGCGTAACTCCCCGTCCCGCTTCGGTCTGGTCAGTATCGTTCTGCATTGGGGGGTGGCCATCGTCTTCGTCGGCCTGTTCGCCCTGGGCCTGTGGATGGTCGGTCTGAACTACTACAGCAGCTGGTATAAGACCGCCCCGGATATCCACAAGGGCGTCGGTATCCTGCTGTTCCTGGTGATGCTGGCGCGCCTGGCCTGGCGTTTCCTCAGCCCGCCGCCGCCCGCACTGCCCAACCACGGTCCGATGACTCGCCTGGGTTCCAAGGTCGGTCATCTGGTGCTCTACGTCGGCCTGTTCGCCCTGATGATTTCCGGCTACCTGATTTCCACCGCCGAAGGGCGTGGCATCGCCGTGTTCGGCCTGTTCGAGGTGCCCGCCACCCTGACCGCGATCCCCGACCAGGAGGATGTCGCCGGCGCGATTCACGAATACCTCGCCTGGGGCCTGCTGATCTTCGCCGGCATCCATGCCCTGGCCGCCCTCAAACACCACTTCATTGATCGCGACGCGACCCTGACCCGCATGCTCGGTCGTGCCGCCAAATAACGCCGCAACCTCTCAACAAGGAGATTCATCGATGCTGAAGAAAACCTTCGCTGCCCTGACCCTGGGTGCTGCACTCTTCGCAGGCCAGGCGATGGCCGCTGACTACGTGATCGACAAGGAAGGCCAGCACGCCTTCGTCAACTTCAAGATCGGCCACCTGGGTTACAGCTACATCTACGGTACCTTCAAGGACTTCGACGGCAGCTTCAGCTTCGACGAGAAGAACCCGGAGGCCAGCAAGATCAAGGTCACCCTTAAGACCGCCAGCGTCGACACCAACCACGCCGAGCGTGACAAGCACATCAAGAGCGGTGACTTCCTGAACGTCAGCAAGAACCCCACCGCTACCTTCGAGTCCACCTCGGTCAAGTCCACCGGCCAGGGCACCGCCGACGTGACCGGCAACCTGACCCTGAACGGCGTGACCAAGCCGGTGGTGATCAAGGCCAAGTTCGTTGGCCAGGGCGACGACCCGTGGGGCGGCTACCGTGCCGGCTTCGAAGGCACCACCACCATCAAGCTGAAGGACTTCGCCATCCAGAAGGACCTCGGCCCGGCCTCCCAGGAAGCCGAGCTGATCATCTCCTTCGAGGGCGTGCGCTCCTAAGCGTGCCTTCCCGCTGTAGTAAAACGCCGGCCCAGTGCCGGCGTTTTGCTGTCCGGACCTGCATCGCGATTGAAATCACTCCTACAGGGACTGCATCCCGAAAACGAAAACGCCGGCACTTGGCCGGCGTTTTCATGAGCAGGTGAAACTCAGCGATTGCGGGTCAGCAGTGCCGGCTTCTCGCCGCGCGGGCGGCTGCTCTGTTGCAGTTCGTCCAGCTGCTCCGGGGTTGGGTAACGGTCGGCGCGGGATTCTTTCATGATGATCTTCGGTGCTGGCTTATTGGCACGGGGATCCTGCACGGCAGGCTCGTCGCGACCACGGGACACCAGTTGATCGTCACCACGGCGCTGGCTGTTGCCTCGACCTTTGGCCGCCTTGCCTTGGCCCTGGCGCTGTTGGCCCTGCTTCTGGCCACCCTGGCGCGGGCCCTGGTTGCTGCCACTGCCCTGGCCTTGGCCACGGCCCTGACCGCCGCCGCTACGACCTTGTCCCTGACCGCCACCACTACGGCCCTGACCTTGCTGGCCTTGACCCTGCTGGCGCTGGCCCTGGCCTTGACCCTGGCCACCACGGCGCTGGTTGCGGCCCTGGCCCTTGGGCGGATAGGGGCTGACGTAGTCGACGCGATTGCCGAAGTTGTCCACGTCGTCGTCAAGGAATTCTTCAGGATCACGGTCGACGGCTGGCTGCTGCGGACGCGCCTGCTTGGGCTGCTTCGGCTGCTGCTGACGCTGGCCGGCTGCCTGTTGGCCTTGGCCTTGGCCTTGCTCCTGGCCCTCGCCTTTGCCCTTGCCACGACGGCGATTGCGGCTTTTGCGCGGTTTGCCTTCAGCGGCGCCTTCGGCGCTGGCTTCCTTCCCTTCGGCAGGTGCCTGCGGTGCGGTGGCCTTGGCTTCGCGCTTGGGCTTGTCGGCGCGCGGCTGGCGCTCGGGGCGCGGCGGGCGTGCCTCGGGACGCTCGGCTTCGACGGTCGCCGGGTCGAAGCCCTGGGTATCGCCGTCCGGGATCTTCTGCTTGGTCAGGCGTTCGATGGCCTTCAGCAGCTTCTCTTCATCCGGAGCGACCAGGGAGATGGCTTCACCGCTGCGACCTGCACGGCCGGTACGGCCAATGCGGTGCACGTAGTCTTCCTCGACGTTGGGCAGCTCGAAGTTGACCACATGGGGCAACTGGTCGATGTCCAGGCCTCGGGCGGCGATGTCGGTGGCCACCAGGATGCGCACATCGTTGGCCTTGAAGTCGGCCAGGGCCTTGGTGCGGGCATTCTGGCTCTTGTTACCGTGGATCGCGGCAGCGGCCAGGCCGTGCTTGGTCAGGTACTCGGCCAGGCGGTTGGCGCCGTGCTTGGTACGGGTGAAGACCAGCACCTGCTCCCATGCGCCGATCGTGATCAGGTGCGCCAGCAGGGCGCGCTTGTGACTGGCGGGGAGACGGAACACGCGCTGCTCGATGCGCTCCACCGTGGTGTTCGGCGGGGTCACTTCAATGCGTTCGGGATCGTGCAGCAGCTTGTTGGCGAGGTCGACGATGTCTTTCGAGAAGGTTGCCGAGAACAGCAGGTTCTGGCGCTTGGGCGGGAGCTTGGCGAGGACCTTCTTCACATCGTGGATGAAGCCCATGTCGAGCATCCGGTCGGCTTCGTCGAGCACGAGGATTTCCACATGGGAGAGGTCGACGGCGCCCTGGCCGGCCAAGTCGAGCAGGCGGCCGGGGCAGGCCACCAGCAGGTCCACGCCCTTGGACAGGGCTTGCACCTGGGGATTCATGCCGACGCCGCCGAAGATGCAGGTACTGACCAGTTTCAGGTCTCGGGCGTAGAGCTTGAAGCTGTCGTGGACCTGGGCTGCGAGTTCGCGGGTCGGCGTCAGGACCAGCACGCGCGCTTGGCGTGGGCCGTGACGCTGGGACTTGTCGTGGTGACCGTTGGGGAACAGCAGCTCCAGAACGGGCAGGGCGAAACCGGCGGTCTTGCCGGTACCAGTCTGGGCGGCAACCATCAGGTCGCGACCTTGCAACACGGCGGGAATCGCCCGCTGTTGCACGGGAGTGGGCTGGGCGTAGCCGGCGGCTTCGACGGCGCCGACCAATGCCTCGGAGAGACCGAGGGAGGCAAAGGACATGGGAGATCCTGTGTGAGTTCTAAGGGGCTGGCCCGATAGGGTGATCGTGTCTGGCTCGAATCACGGCGATGGCTCGCGATCCCGACCGGTCCTGCTGGCTCTGGGGGTGGCTCAGCATCCGGGCGTATGCCTGACGGAGCGCCGAGTATAACAGCTCCGCGAGAATGTACAGCCCTCGCGGTGCTCAACGGTTACCGAAGGTTTCCCGCGCCCGGTTCACGGTAGCGATCCACCAGCTCCGCGTATGCGGGCTCCCGCTTGAAACGCCTGAGCGCCTCGCTGAAGCGCCCGGCGAGGCCATCCAGGCGTGGCTCTCGGCGAAACGCCAGGTACAGGCGGTCGCGACTGATCACCCGCGCGTGCTGGCCGACTTCGTCCTCGAGCCCCATCTGGTGGATCAGGAAAAGACCGGCGCGGCGATCGTTCACCACCAGGTCGACCCGGTCGCGCACCAGCTTGCCGAGGTTCGCCTCATGGGTGGGCGCCGGTTCGCGTATGAACAGCGGGGAAGTACGGAAGGCCTGGTCGGCGTACCAGTAGCCGGGAGAAATCCCCACCTTCAGCCCCTGCAGATCGGCCAGGCGCTGGAACGGGTAGGGGCGCTGCCTGGCGTAGAACAGGACGAACTCCACTTCCGAAAGCGGCTCGCTGGGGAAGGCCATCCGGGCTTCGCGTTCCTGGATGTGGAAGATATCCAGCACCGCGTCGGCTTGTCCGCTTTCCAGCTCCATCAGGCAGCGTTTCCAGGGCATCAGGCTCCACTGCACATCGATGCCCAGGCGCTTGAGGACGACGCTGCTGGCCTCGTAGTCCAGCCCTCGGATCTCGCCGTCTTCCTCATAGATGTAGGGGGCCCAGGGCTCGCTGACGATACGCAGCGGTTCGGCCCCGGCGACTTGGCCAAGACAGACGAACAGGATGAGGACGATGCGGGGTAGTGGCATGTGGCCAGATTACGTGGCCGCAAGCGCGCTGGAAAGTGAGCCGAAGCCCAAAGATTTCCAGGCTGTGATCACCGTCGCCACTGGCTCCGATCGTGGGCGCGAATTCATTCGCGATTGAAATCGCTCCCACAAAAAGAAAAGGCCGGGGCAATGCCCGGCCTCTTCGTCTTCTACGGCGGACTCAACGCGGCAGGTTGAGGTTCTTCCAGATCGCCAGGCTCGGATCAGCCTGGTTCAGGGTGTAGAAGTGCAGGCCGGGAGCGCCGCCTTGCAGCAGCTGCTCGCACATCTCGGTGATCACCTGCTCGCCGAAGGCCTGGATGCTCTGCGCGTCATCGGCGTAAGCCTCCAGTTGCTTGCGGATCCAGCGCGGGATTTCAGCGCCACAGGCGTCGGAGAATCGGGCCAGCTTGCTGTAGTTGGTGATCGGCATGATGCCCGGTACCACCGGGATATCCACGCCCAGCTTGCGCACGCGCTCGACGAAGTAGAAGTAGCTGTCGGCGTTGAAGAAGTACTGGGTGATCGCACTGCTGGCGCCAGCCTTCACCTTGCGCACGAAGTTGGCGAGGTCGGACTCGTAGCTGCGTGCCTGGGGATGTACTTCCGGGTAGGCGGCGACTTCGATGTGGAAGTGATCGCCGGTTTCGGCGCGGATGAACTCCACCAGCTCGTTGGCGTAGCGCAGCTCGCCGCTGGCCATGCCCATGCCCGACGGCAGGTCACCGCGCAGGGCGACGATGCGCTGGATGCCGGCATCCTTGTAGTACGCCAGCAGGGCACGCAGTTCGGCCTTGCTGTCACCGACGCAGGACAGGTGCGGCGCGGTGGGCACCTTCACTTCGCCGTCCAGTTGCAGGACGGTCTGCAGGGTACGGTCACGGGTGGAGCCGCCGGCACCGTAGGTGCAGGAGAAGAAATCCGGCTGGTAGGCGGCCAGGTTGCGGGCAGTGGCCATCAGTTTTTCGTGCCCGGCTTCGGTCTTGGCGGGGAAGAACTCGAAGCTATAACGGCGTTCTTGGGACATGGGTCTTTCCAGGCTCGGGAGCAAGAGACGGAGGGACGCCCTCCGTCAGGCTGAGAACGGGGGTGAACGGGACGCGCCCGTCCACCCGGACCATCAGTAGCGGTAGGTGTCCGGCTTGAACGGGCCTTCTACGGTCACGCCGATGTATTCGGCCTGCTTCGGAGTCAGTTGGGTGACCACGCCGCCAAAGCCCTTGACCATTTCCAGCGCCACTTCTTCGTCCAGCTTCTTCGGCAGGACTTCCACGGTCAGGCGCTTGGCCTGCTCGTCGGCCGACAGGTCAGCGAACTTCTGCTCGAACAGGAATATCTGCGCCAGCACCTGGTTGGCGAAGGAACCGTCCATGATGCGGCTCGGGTGACCGGTGGCGTTGCCCAGGTTCACCAGGCGGCCTTCGGCCAGCAGGATCAGGTAGTCGTCGTTCAGCGGGTCGAAACCGTCCTTGCCGGTGCGGTGGATCTTGTGCACCTGCGGTTTGACCTCTTCCCACGCCCAGGTCTTGCGCATGAAGGCAGTGTCGATCTCGTTGTCGAAGTGGCCGATGTTGCAGACAACGGCGCGCTTCTTCAGGGCCTTCAGCATGTTGGCGTCGCAGACGTTGACGTTGCCGGTGGTGGTGACGATCAGGTCGATCTTGCCCAGCAGCGCGGCATCAACGCTGGCTTCGGTGCCGTCGTTCAGGCCGTTCTTGTACGGGGAAACGACTTCGAAGCCATCCATGCAGGCTTGCATGGCGCAGATCGGGTCGACTTCGGAGACCTTCACGATCATGCCTTCCTGGCGCAGGGACTGGGCGGAGCCCTTGCCCACGTCGCCGTAGCCGATCACCAGGGCCTGCTTGCCCGACAGCAGGTGGTCGGTGCCGCGCTTGATGGCGTCGTTCAGGCTGTGGCGGCAGCCGTATTTGTTGTCGTTCTTGCTCTTGGTCACCGAGTCGTTGACGTTGATTGCCGGGACTTTCAGGGTGCCGGCCTTGAGCATGTCGAGCAGACGGTGCACGCCAGTGGTGGTTTCTTCGGTGATGCCGTGGATCTTTGCCAGCATCTGCGGGTACTTCTTGTGCAGGATCTCGGTCAGGTCACCGCCGTCGTCCAGCACCATGTTGGCGTCCCACGGCTGGCCGTCCTTGAGGATGGTCTGCTCGATGCACCACTCGTACTCTTCTTCGGTTTCGCCCTTCCAGGCGAACACCGGGATACCGGCGGCGGCGATGGCGGCAGCGGCCTGGTCCTGGGTGGAGAAGATGTTGCAGGAGGACCAGCGCACTTCGGCGCCCAGGGCGGTCAGCGTCTCGATCAGTACGCCGGTCTGGATGGTCATGTGGATGCAACCGAGGATTTTCGCGCCTTTAAGCGGCTGCTGGCCGGCGTACTTGCGGCGCAGGCCCATCAGAGCCGGCATCTCGGACTCGGCGATGATCAGCTCGCGGCGGCCCCAGGCGGCCAGGGAAATGTCGGCGACTTTGAAGTCGGTGAAACCGGCAGGCGTCATGACAGCGCTCATGTAAGAGTCTCCATTCGTAGTATGCGAATGGGCGCCGTTGATGCGTTTTGGCAACGCCCCTTCCGAGCCTGACAGGCGGAGCCTGATTCGAATCTGGTCGGGTGCCACAGAAATACTCTGAGGCTCGCGAGATTTGAAACAGGCTCCACGTGCTGCAGCGCCCCTCGGAAGGGAGGCGGGAACGACCGGACTGTGCCGGCCGTTTGAAAAACCTGCGGATTATAGCGGCGCTGGCGGGCAAGCCCAAGGTTTTCCGTCGCCCGGACGCGTCCCTATCGCAGCCATTGAAAGCCTTGTCGGGACAAGCCGCGCCAGGCCGGTCATGATGCGCCTCATCCCACCCAAGGAGGACGCTGCATGAATTTCCATGCGCGCAAATGGATCAAGCCCGAAGACCTCAATCCCAACGGCACGCTGTTCGGCGGCAGCCTGTTGAAGTGGATCGATGAGGAAGCGGCCATTTACGCCATCATCCAGCTCGGCAACCAGCGCGTGGTCACCAAGTTCATCTCCGAGATCAACTTCGTCAGTTCCGCGCGCCAGAGCGACATCATCGAGCTGGGTATCACCGCCACGGAGTTCGGGCGCACCTCGATCACCATGCGTTGCGAAGTGCGTAACAAGATCACCCGCAAGAGCATCCTGACCATCGACAAGATGGTCTTCGTCAACATCGGTGACGACGGCCTGCCGGCTCCCCATGGCAAGACGGAGATCACCTACATCAAGGACCGCTTCAAGGACGACGACCTGTCTGCCTGACTTTGGTGCGCCTGGAGCGTGAGTTCGCCCCGTAATGGGGCCTTTCACGCTCGTTGCCCGTCGCCAGGCCCTCTGCGCCGGGGTTGGCCGCCTTCTTGCTGTGCAGCCGTCAGCCCCGCCTGAAGTTCCGTGGTGGGCTCGGCCAGGAGGCACCCATGTCCGCCACTTCCGCTTTCGACTCGCTGCTCCGCTCCGTGGGGCTGCGTACCCTCAACCAGCAATTTCTTTTTTCCTACGCGCTGATGTTCCTGCTGGCGGTTACCGCCTCGGTGGCGCTCTACCTGAGCATGTCGGTGTCACCGGAGACCATCAACATCGCCGGCGCCCAGCGCATGCTCAGCCAGAAGATGACCAAGGAGGCGCTGCTCCTGCGCCAGGGCGCCATTGCCCGGCCCATCCTGGAGGCCACCATCTCCCAGTTCGACCAGGCCCATCGCGACCTGCTGAACGGCAACCCGGCACGCAACATCAGCGCCATCCAGGCTCCGGCTGTGGCCGAGCAGATGCGCCTGGTGGGCCAACTGTGGGCAAGCTTCCGGCCGCAGCTGGAGCGCCCGGACAGCGACCTCGCAGCCCTGGAAGGTGCTTCGCTCAACCTGCTGAAGGAAATGAACAAGGCGGTCGGCCTGATGGCCGCCCACGCGGAGAATTCGCAGCGCCGGCAGATGTGGCTGGCCTTCGCCTGTGTGATCGGCATCCTCTTGCTGGTCGTGCTGGGACGACAATTCGGCCTGCGTCCGTTGATCCAGCGCCTGACGGAGCTGGAGGCCGTGCTGACCCGCGTGGGGCAGGGCGACTTCACCCAGTCCCTGGACAATCGGCGGCAGGACAACGAAATCGGCCGGATCGTCGCCGGATACAATCTCATGCGCGAGCAGGTACGCGGACTGCTGGGGCAGGTCAAGGAGACCGGCGGTCATACCCGCCAGCATGTGGAGACCGTGGTGGCCGCTGCCCATGCGTCCAGTGACGGCGTGCGCCTGCAGCACGAGAACCTCGACCAGGTTGCCACCGCGATGAACGAGATGAGCGCCACCGTGGCCGAGGTGGCCCGCCACGCCGCCCATGCTGCCGAGTCGGCGCGCAATGCCGATAGCTGCGCCAAGTCCGGCCAGAGGGCTGTGCAGCGCAGTGCCGAGCTGATCGGTGCGCTATCGGAGCAGATGGCGGCTAGCGCCGGGCAGATGAACGTCCTGCGCAATGAAACCGAAGGCGTGGGCAAGGTGCTGGAAGTCATCACCGGCATCGCCGAGCAGACCAACCTGCTGGCGCTCAATGCTGCCATCGAGGCCGCACGCGCCGGCGAAGCTGGGCGTGGATTCGCCGTGGTGGCGGACGAGGTGCGTACGCTCGCCAGCCGTACCCAGCAATCCACCGGCGAAATCCAGGCGATGATCCAGCGCTTGCAAGGCGGCGCCCAGCAGGCCGTCACCGCCTTGCAGGACAGCAACCAGCTGGTGCGGGAAAACCTGAGTCACATCGAGGAAGCCAATGAAGTACTCGGCAGCATCGTGGTCGCGGTGGACAGTATCAGTGCCATGAACACCCAGATCGCCACCGCCGCCGAGCAGCAGAGCCACGTGGCTCAGGACATCGACCAGCGAGTGACGGAAATCTCCAGCCTGGCCGAGCGCAGCCGGGATGACGCCCGCAGCGTGATGCAGGCCAGCGAGCGTATCCAGGGAGCGGTGCAGGAGCTGAACGGGCACCTCGACCACTTCAGGACCTGACCGGTGGTGCGACAAACTGTCGCCTGGCTTGGAAATTGTCGGCCGGCTGGGAGTACCCTGTCGCCCGCCTTCAGCCTGACCCGTGATCCTGCCGATGAATGCCAAGAAGATTTTCATCCTTGCTGTCGCCTGCCTGAGCCTTGCTGCCTGCGGCGGCGTGGACCCCAATTCGCCGCTGGGCAAGCGCCAGGCGATCTTCAAGGAAATGCTGCGCACCAGCGAAGACCTCGGCGGCATGCTGCGTGGCCGCATCAGTTTCGACGAGCAGCGTTTCGCCACCGGCGCCACCAAGCTCGACCAGCTTTCCCGCGAGCCTTGGCAGCACTTCCCGCAGGCCCAGGAAGGCGACGCCGATAGCGCCGCGCGCGATGAAGTCTGGCAGCGCCAGGAGCGCTTCAAGGAACTGGTGCGCGAGCTCGAAGCCAGCACCGGCCAGCTCGCCAGCGCGGCCCAGGCGCGTCCGTTCACCGCCCAGGGCGTCGCGCCGCTGGTGCAGAAGGTGGAAGACAACTGCGAAGCCTGCCACAAGGAATTCCGCGCCTACTGAGGCGAGGAAAATCCGTCCACCCCGGCCGCTTCAAGCTGTTTTGCCAGCATCCGGACCTCAGGGTGCTGGAAGAACGCGACCCGTTGCCGCGCCTTCCCCGGCCCGATTCCCGCCTGCTTCTGCCATTGCACGGATGTTCTGCCCGCCAGCGCTGCCCAGTCTCCTTCCAGTTCCGTGGAAGGAGGTAGTCCCAAGGCCCTCAGCCACTGCCCGAAAGGCCGACGCCGGGCTTCCTGAAAAACCCGTGCCAGTGAGACCGCGCGAGTCGTACCGATGCCCGGCCTGGACTCCAGTGCGGCGACATCCAGATCAAGCCAGTCCAACAGCCCATCCAGTTCCAGGCGCGCCCAGGTTCCGCGCCCCAGCCCATTCAGGCCCAGGCCCTTGGGGCCACCCAGCCATTCAAGGCGCGAGAGGAACTGCTCGTGGCAGCCAGGTTCCGCGCGAAAGCAACTGAGGGCGTGATAGCGGCCGGGCTCCGGCGCTTCCACCCCCGGACGTTCGGTGGCGCGTAGCACCACGGACTCCAATCGCGGAATGGTGAGTCCGGCCAGGGCGATGGCGACCTGATCGCCGGGGCGGATGTCCAGTTCTCGCCAGCGTTTCAGGGACCCCAGCCCGACGCGCCGGATACGCCGACCATCGAGCTCGACCGGTTTCAGCTTGAGCAAGGGCGTAACCCGCCCGGTACGGCCGACCTTGAATTCCACCGAGCGAACCTCTGCCAGCGCCTTGGCGAACGGGTACTTCCAGGCCATGGCCCAGTTCGGCGGCTGCGGTTTCCACTGCCGAGCCGCAGGTCGCGCGCCTTGGCGAATCACGATGCCGTCGCTGGCAAAAGGCAGGGGCGAGCGGTACCAGCGCTCGCGCCAGGCGGCGATGTCGTCTGCGTTGGCGATGGGCCGAGTGAGTGCGTGGGCGTCGGTGAAGCCCATGGCATCCAGGCCTTGCAGGCGCTCCTCCATTGATGCCGGCCCATCCGGCCAGTCCCAGATGAAGAGGCCGATGCCAGCGGCGTCGCGCTGGGTCAATTCATGGCGATTGAGCAGCCCGGCCACTTTCCCTCGTGCACCCTGACCGCCTCGTTCGGCCTGCACGTGGTCTTCCAGGTGCCAGTAGAGCTCGCCTTGCAGTACGCCATCGCCGATGCCGGGCAAGAGCGTGGGAATCGCCGCGATGCGCCGGGCCTGATGGGTCCAGTCCTGGCCGTGGCCGCCGTCGCCCCGGCTGATGGCCTGCGCCAGCCGGTCCTGGCGGTAAACCAGGGTGACGGCCACGCCATCCACCTTGGGCTGGACCCAGAGGTCGCGGCGCTGACCCATCCAGCGGCGCAGGTCGTCGATGTCCCGCAGCTTGTCCAGGCCGGTCTGGGGCACTGGATGGCGGGCCTTGCCGTCGCTTGACGCCAGGGGATCGCGGAGCGGCACTGCCACAGTGGGAAAGCATCCGTTCAGGCGTGCCAGGCGGGCGCGGGCCTGGTCGTAGAGTTCGTCGTCCACCATCGAACGCCCCTCGCGGTGGTACGCGCGGTCCCATTCGGCGATGCGGTTGTCGAGGGCTGAGAGTTCGGCGCTAGCGCGGGTGGGTGGCCAGTCCGGACAGGCATTTGCCAGCGCGAGGCAGGGCAGGAGGAGGGGAAGGGGTATCCAGGTTTTCATGGCGAGCCTCCGTGCTCGTTCGGGAGGCGGCCAGTCTAGGAGCGGGCATTGTCAGCGGGCGCTGAATCCTTTGTCCGTTCGGGCGTGGTTGCGTGTGGGGATTCGGGATCGAAGTGGTGGCGAAACAAAAAGCCCCGCACGAGGCGGGGCTTTTCGCAGAACGGTCGAGGCTTAGAGGCCCGCGGCGATGCGCAGGGCTTCGGCCTTGTCGGTCTTTTCCCAGGTGAATGCGGTGAAGGTGTCGTCACCGTAGGTCATTTCATAGGGCGTGCGACCGAAGTGGCCGTAGGCCGCGGTCGGCTGGTACATCGGGTGCAGCAGGTCGAGCATCTTGGTGATCGCGTACGGACGCAGGTCGAAGTGCTCGCGGACCAGCTGGACGATCTTGTCGTCGCTGATCTTGCCGGTGCCGAAGGTGTTGATCGAGATGGAGGTCGGCAGGGCCACGCCGATGGCGTAGGAAACCTGGATCTCGCAGCGCTCGGCCAGGCCTGCGGCGACGATGTTCTTGGCGACGTAACGGCCGGCGTAGGCAGCGGAACGGTCAACCTTGGACGGGTCCTTGCCGGAGAACGCGCCACCACCGTGACGGGCCATGCCGCCGTAGGAGTCGACGATGATCTTGCGACCGGTCAGGCCGCAGTCGCCCACCGGGCCGCCAATCACGAAGTTGCCGGTCGGGTTGATGTGGAACTGGGTGTCCTTGTGCAGCAGCTCGGCCGGCAGCACGTGCTTGACGATCAGCTCCATCACGCCTTCGCGCAGGTCGGAGTACTTCACGTCGGGGTTGTGCTGGGTGGACAGCACGATGGCGTCGATGCCGACCACCTTGCCGTTCTCGTAGCGGCAGGTGACCTGGCTCTTGGCGTCCGGACGCAGCCACGGCAGCAGGCCGGACTTGCGGGCTTCGGCCTGACGCTCCACCAGGCGGTGGGAGAAGCAGATCGGCGCCGGCATCAGCACGTCGGTTTCATTGCTGGCGTAGCCGAACATCAGGCCCTGGTCGCCAGCACCCTGGTCTTCCGGCTTGGAGCGGTCGACACCCTGGTTGATGTCCGGGGACTGCTTGCCAATGATGTTCAGGATGCCGCAGGTGGCGCCGTCGAAGCCGACGTCGGAGCTGTTGTAACCGATGTCGATGATGACCTTGCGCACCAGCTCTTCCAGGTCGACCCAGGCGGAGGTGGTGACTTCACCGGCGATGATGGCGACACCGGTCTTGACCAGGGTTTCGCAGGCGACGCGGGCGTGCTTGTCCTGGGCGATGATGGCGTCGAGGACGGCATCGGAAATCTGGTCGGCGATCTTGTCCGGATGGCCTTCGGACACGGATTCGGAGGTAAACAGGGAGTATTCGCTCATCTATCGGTTTTCCTATTCGTTACCGGTGGGTGAGTTCGCTTCGTGAATCCGGTTTGGCGAAGTGCCGTACCTGAATCTGAAAGCCGTTTCGCAAGCCAATGTAGAGGCTCTCGCCGGGCGTGAGCCCCGCGGCATTGGCCCAACGGGCCAGGTCGTCCTGTTCGAAGCCCAACCATAGATCGCCGCAGGCCTCCCTGGCCCAACTCTGGTTGTGGCTGCACAACTCGGTCACCAGCAGCGCGCCACCTGGCTGCACCCGCTGGGCCAATTGTTTCATCGCATCGGCCGGCGCGGCGAAATGGTGCAGGACCATGTTCAGCACCACGCAGTCGGCGGCCGCCTGCTCGTCATTCAGGGCATCGGTCAGTCGCAGTTCGACATTGCCGAGGCCTTCGTCGTTACAGCGCATCCGCGCCAATTCCAGCATGGCCGGGCTGTTGTCCAGCGCCGTGACCCGGCTGAAACGCCGTGCCAGGTCCGGCAGGAATCCGCCGTCGCCAGGTCCGACTTCCAGCGCCGTGGCACCGGGTTCGAAGCCCAGCGCATCGAGCAATGCCAGCACGCTGTCACGGTATTGCGGCAGTCCTGCGATCAGGTCCTGCTGCGCCTGGAATTTTTCCGCTGCCCGGGCGAAGAAGTCGCGGCTGACGGCTTCACGCTGGGCATGCACTTCGGCGATGCGCCCGGCGATTTCGGCCGGCAACTCCAGCTCGTCCACTTCGGCCAGCAGGGCCGCGTGCAGCATGCCGCCAACCCGCTCGTTCTGTGCCAGGGCGCGGCGGTAGAAGATCGCATTGCCTTCGCGGCGGGTGGCCACCAGATTTGCCTGGGCCAGCACCTTGAGGTGATGGCTCATGCCCGACTGGCCGGTGGCGAAGATCTGCGCCAGTTCCAGCACGCCGAACGAATCGTTGGCCAGCACCCGCAGCACGTTAAGGCGCAGCGGATCGCCGCCGGCCTTGCACAGGGCGGCCAGCTCGTCGCTGTCGTCATGACGGATCTGGGGTACGCGCAGGCTCATAGGGGGCGCAGTCTAGCCCCCGCTTTCGGGTGTCGCAATGCCAATATCAAAAAGTTTTGATATTGAGTGATCGACGGTCAGCCGGGGTTTCGCGCCAGTTCGAGGAAGGCGGCGGGCGCCGGGCTCAGACTCTGGCCGGGGCGCCAGATGGCGTGGAACTCGCGTTCGATCGCCAGACCGCGCACGTCCAGGCTCGCCAGGCGGCCACTGGCCAGTTCCTCGCGGACCATGTGCGGCGACAGCCAGGCGATGCCGCGGCCGTCCTGCACCAGGCGCTTGAGCGCTTCGGTGCTGCCGATGGACATGCGTACGCGCAGGTCGATGCCCCGTTCGCGGTACGTCTGCTCGACGCTGGCGCGGGTGGCCGAGCCCTGTTCGCGCAGGTAGTGGTCCTGCCCGGCGAGGTCGCGGGTACTGAGTGCGCCGCGTCCGGCCAGCGGGTGCTCAGGCCCGACCACCGGCAGCAGCCGATCGCGGGCCAGCAAGTGGCTGGCGAAGGCCTGGTTGTCGAAGGCGCCTTCGACGAAGCCCAGGCTGATGCGGCCGTCCTCTAGTTGCGCAGCTACCTCGCGGGTGTTGCTGACGGCCAGGTCCACCGCCATGGCGGGATGCAACTGGTGGAATCGCTCGATCAGCTCCGGCAGCAGGTAGCTGCCCAGGGTGGCGCTGGCGCCGAGGCGCAGTTCGCCGTCCTCCAGGCTGGCGAAGCCGCGCAGGTCGCGCTCGGCGGCGGCTTCCAGGGTGAAGATTCGCTGGGCGTATTGCAGCAGGCGTTCGCCGGCCTCGGTCAGGCTGACGCCGCGCGGACGACGGTCGAACAGGGGCAGGCCGATGCTGGCTTCCAGGTCGCGGATTTCCCGGGTGACGGCCGGCTGGCTGATGAACAGGCGGGCGGCGCCGTTGCTGATGCTGCCGCTCTCGGCGACGGCGAGAAAGACCTTGAGGTGATGCAGATTCATAAATGAAAGGCATGCGATAGATGCTGAATATGTATTTTTCATATAGCACAGCCTTCCCTAGTCTGGCTTCGTTCTTCCCGCCACGGGATCACCCGACCGGAGCCCTCGATGCCACGCCCCTTTACCCGCCTCGCCGAACCCTTCGCCTTCGTTCGCCAGTTCACCCCCAGCTGGTTCGCCGTGACCATGGGCACCGGCGCGCTGGCTCTGGTCATGGCGGCGCTGCCTTGGGGCGGGGCGCTGGAGCGGCGCCTGGCTGAGGGCTTCTGGCTGTTCAATGCCGTCCTCTTTGCCGGTTTCGCCCTGCTGTTCCTGGCGCGGGTCCTGCTGTTCCGCGACACCCTGCGGCCGATGCTGCTGCACCCGGTGCAGTCGATGTTCCTCGGTGCCATTCCCATGGGGCTGGCCACCCTGATCAACGGTCTGGTGCTGTTCGGCGTGCCGCATTGGGGCGAAGGCGCGCTTGCCCTGGCCCACGGGCTCTGGTGGCTGGACGTGGCGCTGGCGCTGGGCGTGGCCCTGCTGGTGCCCTATCTGATGTTCACCCGCCAGGATCATGCGCTGGAGAAACTCACCGCGGTCTGGTTGCTGCCCATCGTCGCACCCGAGGTGGCGGCAGCAGCGGCCGGCGTGCTGGCGCCGCACCTGGCGCCGGAAGCTGCCCGGCTGGCGCTGGTGACCGGCTATCTGCTCTGGGGCGTTTCCCTGAGCCTGGCGTTCTCCCTGATTACCCTGGTGTTGCTGCGCCTGGCCCTGCACAAGCTGCCGGGCAGCGAGTTCGCGGCCACCAGTTGGCTGCCGGTCGGCCCCCTGGCCACCGGTTGCCTGGGCCTGCTGAGCCTGGGCAAGGCGATGCCTGTGGCCTTCGCCGGTACCGCCCTGGCCGGTGTGGCGGACCTTGCCCGCGATGTCGGTCTGATCGGCAGCCTGCTGCTCTGGGGCGCGGCGCTCTGGTGGCTGGTGATGGCGCTGTTCTGCACCCGCCGCCACCTGCGCCAGAATATGCGCTTCAACCTCGGCTGGTGGGGTTTCACCTTCCCGCTGGCGGTCTTCACCCTGGCGACCTTCGAGTTGCAGCGTCGCACCGGCATCGCCTTTTTCGGCCCCGTGGGCGGGGCGCTGGCCCTCGGACTGGCGCTGATCTGGCTCCAGGTGATGGCTCGCACGCTGGCCGGTCTCTGGCATGGCGAACTGTTCCAGGCGCCCTGTCTTGCGGCTGCCGCAGGGTTTTCCCGCACCTGACCGGTGAAACTGCGACCATCTGTGATTGCCCGCGACCTGCCGGCTGGGCGAAAATAGCGGCCTTTTTTCGATTAGCCGTCTATTCAGACCTGCAGGAGATAAGCGATGCCCAGCCGTCGTGAGCGTGCCAATGCCATTCGTGCCCTGAGCATGGATGCGGTGCAGAAAGCCAACAGCGGCCACCCCGGCGCCCCCATGGGGATGGCCGATATCGCCGAAGTGCTCTGGCGGGATTACCTGCAGCACAACCCGAACAACCCCGAATGGCCCAACCGCGACCGCTTCGTGCTGTCCAACGGTCACGGCTCGATGCTGAACTACTCGCTGCTGCACCTGACCGGCTACGACCTCACCATCGAAGACCTGAAGAACTTCCGCCAACTCGGCAGCCGCACTCCGGGTCACCCGGAATATGGCTACACCGCTGGCGTCGAGACCACCACCGGTCCGCTGGGCCAGGGCATCGCCAACGCCGTTGGTTTCGCCATCGCCGAAAAGACCCTGGCTGCCCAGTTCAACCGTGACGGCCACAACATCGTCGACCACAACACCTACGTGTTCCTTGGCGATGGCTGCATGATGGAAGGTATTTCCCACGAAGTCTGCGCACTGGCCGGCACTCTCGGCCTGGGCAAGCTGGTCGCCTTCTACGACGACAACGGCATCTCCATCGATGGCGAAGTCCATGGCTGGTTCACCGACGACACCCCGAAGCGCTTCGAAGCCTACGGCTGGCAGGTGATCCGCAATGTCGACGGCCATGACGCCGACGAGATCAAGACCGCCATCGAGACCGCGCGCAAATCCAGCGACCGTCCGACCTTGATCTGCTGCAAGACCGTGATCGGCTTCGGTTCGCCGAACAAGCAGGGCAAGGAAGAGTGCCACGGCGCGCCCCTGGGCAACGACGAAATCGCCCTGACCCGCGCCGCCCTGGGCTGGAACCACGCACCCTTCGAAGTCCCGGCCGACATCTACGCCGAGTGGGACGCCAGGGCCGCCGGCGCCAGCCGTGAAGCCGAGTGGAACGAGCGCTTCGCCGCCTACGCTGCCGCCTATCCGGAACTGGCCGCTGAATTCCAGCGCCGCATCAAGGGCCAGCTGCCGGCCGACTTCTCCGCCAAGGCCGATGCCTACATCGCTGAAGTTGCCGCCAAGGGCGAAACCATCGCCAGCCGCAAGGCCAGCCAGAACGCCCTGAACGCCTTTGGCCCGCTGCTGCCGGAATTCCTCGGCGGTTCGGCCGACCTGGCCGGCTCCAACCTGACCCTGTGGAAGGGCTGCAAGGGCGTGTCCGCCGAGGACGCTTCCGGCAACTACCTCTACTACGGCGTTCGCGAATTCGGCATGAGCGCCATCATGAACGGCATCGCCCTGCACGGCGGCTTCATTCCCTACGGCGCCACCTTCCTGGTGTTCATGGAATACGCCTGCAACGCCGTGCGCATGGCCGCCCTGATGAAGAAGCGCGTGCTGTTCGTCTACACCCACGACTCCATCGGTCTGGGTGAAGACGGTCCGACCCACCAGCCGGTCGAGCAGCTGGCCAGCCTGCGCTGCACCCCGAACCTGAACACCTGGCGTCCGGCTGACGCGGTGGAATCCGCTGTGGCCTGGAAATCCTCCATCGAGCGCAACGACGGCCCGAGCGCGCTGATCTTCTCCCGCCAGAACCTGCCCCACCAGGCTCGCGACGCTGCCCAGGTGGCGAACATCGCCCGTGGCGGCTACGTGCTGAAGGACAGCGATGGCGAACCGGAACTGATCCTGATCGCCACCGGCTCCGAAGTGGGCCTGGCCGTCCAGGCCTATGACGTACTGACCGCCGCCGGCCGCAAGGTCCGCGTGGTGTCCATGCCGTCCACCAGCCTGTTCGACCAGCAGGACGCCGCCTACAAGCAGGCCGTGCTGCCTGTTCAGGTTGGCGCGCGCATTGCCATCGAAGCCGCCCACACCGACTTCTGGTACAAGTACGTCGGCCTGGAAGGTCGCGTGATCGGCATGACCACCTTCGGTGAGTCGGCGCCGGCCGCTGCCCTGTTCGAGCACTTCGGCTTCACCGTCGACAACATCGTCGCCACCGCCGAAGAACTGCTGGACGTCTGACCCGTTCGTAGGAGCAAGCTTGCTCGCGAAGCTTTCTGCTTCGTGAGCAAGCCCGCTTCTGCAGGGTTTCCTACCCCTCCCGGTCCTGCGAGCGCACCATGCCAAGCAATCGCCCCTTCAAAGTCGCCCTCAACGGCTACGGCCGCATCGGCCGTTGCGTGCTGCGTGCGCTCCATGAGCGCAGTGGCGGGGCGAGCTTCGAGATCGTCGCGTTGAACGACCTGGCCGATCAGGCCAGCATCGAATACCTGACCCGCTTCGACTCCACCCACGGCCGCTTCCCCGGCGAAGTGCGAGTGGATGGCGATTGCCTGCACATCAACGGCGACTGCGTGAAGGTGCTGCGTAGCGCCGAACCGGAAGGCATTGACTGGGCTGCCCTGGGCGTGGACCTGGTGCTGGAATGCTCCGGCCAGTACACCCATCGCCAGCAGGCCGAGCGCTTCCTGGCTGCCGGCGCCCCCCGCGTGCTGCTGTCCCAGCCGATGTCCACCGAGTCGGACATCGACGCCACCATTGTCTTTGGCGTCAACCAGGACAGCCTGACCGGTGCCGAGAAACTGGTATCCAACGCGTCCTGCACCACCAACTGCGGTGTGCCGCTGCTGAAACTTCTCAACGAGTCCGTGGGTCTGGAATACGTCTCCATTACCACCATCCACTCGGCGATGAACGACCAGCCCGTGATCGACGCCTACCACCACGAAGACCTGCGCCGCACCCGTTCTGCCTTCCAGTCGGTGATCCCGGTATCCACCGGCCTCGCCCGTGGTATCGAACGCCTGCTGCCGGAACTGACCGGGCGCATCCAGGCCAAGGCCATCCGCGTGCCGACGGTGAACGTGTCCTGCCTGGACATCACCCTGCAGACCGCCCGTGATACCTCGGCCGCCGAGATCAACCGGGTGCTCCGCGAAGCCGCCGAAAACGGCCCGCTGAAGGGCCTGCTGGCCTACACCGAGCTGCCCCACGCCAGCTGCGACTTCAATCACGATCCCCATTCGGCCATCGTCGATGGCAGCCAGACTCGGGTGTCCGGCCCGCGCCTGGTCAACCTGCTGGCCTGGTTCGACAACGAATGGGGCTTCGCCAACCGTATGCTCGACACCGCAGACCACTATCTGCGGGTTTCCGCTGCTTCTCGTTAACTACCAGCCCCCGTGAAGGACTGACCCCATGACCGTGTTGAAAATGACCGACCTCGACCTCCAGGGTAAGCGCGTGCTGATCCGTGAGGATCTCAACGTGCCGGTGAAGGACGGCGTCGTGAAGAGCGATGCGCGCATCCTCGCCTCCCTGCCGACCATCAAGCTGGCACTGGAGAAGGGCGCGGCGGTAATGGTCTGCTCCCACCTGGGCCGTCCCACCGAGGGCGAGTTCTCCGAAGAGAACAGCCTCAAGCCGGTGGCCGACTACCTGTCCAAGGCCCTGGGCCGCGAGGTTCCGCTGGTGGCCGACTACCTGGGCGGCGTCGACGTCGCCCCCGGCCAGGTCGTGCTGTTCGAGAACGTGCGCTTCAACAAGGGCGAGAAGAAGAACGCCGATGAGCTGGCCCAGCAGTACGCCGCCCTGTGCGACGTCTTCGTGATGGACGCCTTCGGCACCGCCCACCGCGCCGAGGGTTCCACCCACGGCGTGGCCAAGTTCGCCAAGGTTGCCGCTGCAGGTCCCCTGCTGGCTGCCGAGCTGGACGCGCTGGGCAAGGCCCTGGGCAACCCGGCTCGTCCGATGGCTGCCATCGTTGCCGGCTCCAAGGTTTCCACCAAGCTCGACGTGCTGAACTCGCTGTCGCAGATCTGCGACCAATTGATCGTTGGCGGCGGCATCGCCAACACCTTCCTCGCCGCTGCCGGCTACAAGGTGGGCAAGTCCCTGTACGAAGCCGACCTGGTGGACACCGCCAAGGCCATCGCCGCCAAGGTCAGCGTGCCGCTGCCGGTGGATGTGGTGGTTGCCAAGGAATTCGCTGAAAGCGCCGCTGCTACCGTCAAGGCCATCGCCGACGTGGCCGACGACGACATGATCCTGGACATCGGCCCGCAGACCGCTGCCCAGTTCGCCGAGCTGCTGAAGTCCTCCAAGACCATTCTCTGGAACGGTCCGGTAGGTGTGTTCGAGTTCGATCAGTTCGGCAACGGCACCAAGGCCCTGGCCCTGGCCATCGCTGAAAGCCCGGCCTTTTCCATCGCCGGTGGTGGCGACACCCTGGCGGCGATCGACAAGTACGGCGTGAACGAACAGATCTCCTACATCTCCACCGGTGGCGGTGCGTTCCTCGAATTCGTCGAGGGCAAAGTGCTGCCGGCAGTCGAGGTTCTAGAGCAGCGCGCCAAGTAAAACGGCCTAAACCATGGCAGGGCTCCGCGGTCCCTTGAACAGGGCTAGCGAAAAGGAGTACCTGCCATGCGCTACGCTGCGATTCTGCTGATTCTCTGCGCTGGACTCTGGGGTTGTGCCGGTGGCAAGCCCTCCAGCACTTGTGAAGTAATGAGCCCGCCCCATGTGGTAGTCCCGAGCAATCAGGATGACCAGCGGGTAGAGGCGCAGGCCAGTGGTGACCCCACTGAGAGCAACGAAGGACAACAGCATTGCCCGTGACGGAGCGGTGCGCGGATGGACGGAGCCGTCCCTCAAGGAGACGTGGATGAAAGGATGGTTCGCCCTCGCGGGCTTCGCACTGCTGGCCGGTTGTGCCGGTCAGCAGGCTCCCAGCGACGATTGGACCCGCTGGGTATGCGACAGCCAGACCGAAGTGCTCTGGCGCTTCGCCGATGCGAGCCAGGAGAGCGTTGATCTGCGCCTGGGTGGCGGCGATATCGTCCACCGCCTCAAGCGGGAACCCTCGGGCTCCGGCGCGCTCTACACCGACGGCAACCTCGCCTTCCACACCAAGGGTGGAGAAGGCCTGGTCTACTGGGCGGCGACCGACGACCTGATTGGTCGCGGCTGCAAAGCCCTCTGACCCGTTTTTGATTTTGCCCGGGGTGGGCACATGACCGCTCCTCCCCGGGAACTTGAACCCGGCCTGCCCCTGCGGCAGGCTTTGCAATTTGACAGCCCACCCAATCGGGAGACTGAAACACCATGGCACTCATCAGCATGCGCCAGATGCTGGACCACGCCGCCGAATTCGGCTACGGCGTACCGGCTTTCAACGTCAACAACCTGGAACAGATGCGCGCCATCATGGAAGCGGCCGACAAGACCGATTCCCCGGTGATCGTGCAGGCCTCCGCCGGTGCCCGCAAATACGCCGGCGCCCCCTTCCTGCGCCACCTGATCCTGGCTGCCATCGAAGAATTCCCGCACATCCCGGTGTGCATGCACCAGGACCACGGCACCAGCCCTGACGTCTGCCAGCGCTCCATCCAGCTCGGCTTCTCCTCCGTGATGATGGACGGCTCCCTGCGCGAAGACGGCAAGACCCCGTCCGACTACGAATACAACGTGCGCGTCACCCAGCAGACCGTTGCCTTCGCCCATGCCTGCGGCGTGTCCGTGGAAGGTGAGCTGGGCTGCCTGGGGTCCCTGGAAACCGGCCAGGCTGGTGAAGAAGACGGCGTTGGCGCCGAAGGCATCCTGGACCACAGCCAGATGCTGACCGACCCGGAAGAGGCCGCCGACTTCGTCAAGAAGACCCAGGTGGACGCCCTGGCCATCGCCATCGGCACCAGCCACGGCGCCTACAAGTTCACCAAGCCGCCGACCGGTGACATTCTCGCCATCGACCGCATCAAGGAAATCCACAAGCGCATTCCCAATACCCATCTGGTGATGCACGGTTCCTCCTCCGTTCCGCAGGACTGGCTGGCGATCATCAACGAGTTCGGCGGCGACATTAAGGAAACCTACGGCGTGCCGGTCGAGGAAATCGTCGAAGGCATCAAATACGGCGTGCGCAAGGTGAACATCGACACCGACCTGCGCCTGGCTTCCACCGGTGCCATCCGCAGCTTCCTGGCCAAGAACCCGGCTGAGTTCGATCCGCGCAAATACTTCGCCAAGACCGTCGAAGCCATGCGTGACATCTGCATCGCCCGCTACGAAGCCTTCGGCACCGCCGGCAACGCCTCCAAGATCAAGCCGATCTCCCTGGAAGGTATGTTCCAGCGTTACGCCAAGGGCGAGCTGGCCGCCAAGGTCAACTGATCCCGTAGTGCTTCACGAGGAGCCCCGCAATGCGGGGCTCTTTCGTATCCGGCAAAAGGAGTTTCCGATGCGCCTGCCCCTGATGATGGGTTTCGCCCTGCTGGTCGCGGGCTGTGCCGGCCAGCCGCCGGTGGCCCCCGCGCCGCCGCCCGAGCCGGTATCCAGCGATCCGCAGCAGTGCCTGGACCGCACCGACTGCACCACCAAGACCTCGCGTACCCTGATGTTCGTCTTCGACTACGCCGAAGCGGGCGGCGCCCTGGTGCAGCGCAAGGGCGCCTGGCTGTTCACCCCGAGCGCGGCCAGGCCGTCCGGCTGGCCATCGCTGAAAATCCGTCTGGCCGACCCGCCTGCCGGGCGCTTCGAGTTCGCCAGCCAGTGCCCGGCTGGGGACTGCCGGATCAGCGAAGGGGATCTGCTCAGGGTGTATCGCAGCTACCTTGGCGGTGAGCCCTGCTCGTTGCTCGACCCCAAGGCATTGGCGCGTTGCGTTGAGCCCGAAACCCTCACCCCCTCTCCCTGAAGGGAGAGGGGGGCTGTTTGTGCGAAGGCTGTCATTTGCGTTCGGCATCACTCCCGGTTGCCGGCGAGCCTCATTCATTCAGGCGCGAGTCACCCCTCTCCACATTGGGGAGAGGGGCCGGGGGTGAGGGAGTCAGGGCACCCGATGCTCGATCATCAGGCTGTAGAAGGTCGCCTTCCCCGCCTCGGTCTCGTACCCGGTGTTGTCCTGTGCGTACACGCCCGCCTTGAAGTACAGCGGCTTCGGCGCCCAGGCCGTGGACAGCTGCTGGCTCCACAAGCTGCCATTGACCATCACGCTGAGCACGCCCTTCGGCGACAGATCGATCACATAGCTGAAGCGCTGGTTCAGCGGGATGCCACTGAGCAGCGGGATCACGGTGCTGGTTTCCTCGGTGGGCGAGTTGCGCACCTTGGCGACGATGTTGGCCGTCTGGCTCGTGGTCTTGAACTGGTACTCAAGCTTGAGCAGCGGGCTGGAGCTGCCAAAGGCGTGGATCTGGCCGATCACCAGCTTGCCGGTGGACGGCACCTGGCTGACGGCGAGGTTGGCGCTGAGCAGGTTGTCGGCGCTGGGGTAGGTCCAGTTGCGCAGCTCGCCGTCGGCGTAGGTCTCGCGCAGTTCGCTGCGCGGGTACACAGCGTTGGCGGTGGTGGTGCCGTTCACCGGAACCCAGAAGGTCACGCCCGTGGAGGTGCTCTGGAAATAGTGGTCCTGGTAACCACCCACCAGCAGCGGGGTTTCGATGGTGACAGCGGGTACGCCTACAGGCAGGGTCAGATTCCAGGTGGAGAGGTCGATCATGACTGAGTTCTCGAAAGGAACTTCCAGTCGGGCGCTGCTTATCCTCGTCACCCAGATACTGGGGCGGCGTTCCGGCCAATCGCGCTCGAACCAAAAGTGAGGTTGCTGGTGGCAGTTGCCTGCCGTGTCGTCCGAAGGCATTGCGGCCGTCTCGCGAGCGCTTTATACGGACTCGCCGCGTGGCTTGTCAGTTACCAATTGTCGGCATGTTGACGTCAATAAAGTGACGAAGTTTCTATTGGCCAGTATTGCGATATTGCGTTCGGCGACCGCGACGGATTCGGCCGGATATGACCGGCCTTGATGGATAAGGAATTTTTCCCGAGGGGTGCGCCGGTTTTTTGAAAGGCTCTGGCTCGGTGCTATCAGCAATGCGGGTGGCGCACTCGAGGGGGAATCTGCTCAAAAATTGAACTGCGTCGCAAAGCCCCAGGGAACTATTCGAGGTGCGGTCGACTGGTCCGGGAGGTGCTTTAAGAACGCTGCGCTCGGGTAGACTGTCGCGCCTCCCATTCCCACCTGCTTTGTCATGACCAGTCTCAAGTACCTCCGCGGCTACCCGGCCCACCTTCAGGAACAGGTGGCGCAGATGATGGCCGCCGGCCGCCTCGGCGAGTACCTGGAACGCAAGTATCCGGGCCGCCATGAAGTGCAGAGCGACAAGGCGCTGTACAGCTATGCCATGACCCTGAAACAGGAGCACCTGCGTAACGCGCCGGCCCCGGACAAGGTGCTCTACGACAACAAGCTCGATGTGGTGCACAAGGCCCTCGGCCTCAACACGGCCATCTCGCGGGTGCAGGGCGGCAAGCTCAAGGCGAAGAAGGAAATCCGCGTCGCCTCGCTGTTCAAGGAGGCCGCGCCGGAGTTCCTGCAGATGATCCTGGTCCACGAGCTGGCGCACCTGAAGGAACGCGACCACACCAAGGCCTTCTATCAGCTGTGCGAGCACATGCTGCCCGGCTACCACCAGCTGGAGTTCGACCTGCGCGTGTACCTCACCTGGCGGGAGCTGCCGGGCTGAGCCCAGCGCCGGCTGCTAGGCTCTGAGGTAGCAGCCGACCGAGGTTCGCGGACATGCGTCCGACTTTTCGCACCCTCTGTTTCGTCCTCTGGGTGCTGGGTCTCGTCCCCTTCGCCGATGGCCGGGAATTGCTCGCAGTCGGCACCGAATTCCCCGGTATCTATGTCCTCGACCGCAGCGGCGAGCCACGCGGGCTTGGCGTCGATGCCCTGCGTGTGATCGCCCGCGAGCTGGGCTATCCGGTGCGCTTCGAGCACTACCCCTGGGCGCGCGCGCAGAAGCTGGTGGAAGAGGGTCGCGCCGACGTGCTGATCGGCCCCTACCGGACCGCCGCGCGGGAGCGCCGTTTTCAGTTCGCCGAGCCCGGCTTCTACCGCGACAGCGTCGTCTTCTATGCCCGCACGGACTCGGCCAATCGCTGGGACGGCACCCTGGAAAGCCTGATGGGGAAACGCATCGCCATCATCCACGGCTGGATCTACGGCGAACGCTTCGAAGCCATGCGCGGCCAACTTGACCAGCACGTCACACCCTCGGTGGAGCATGCCTTCAAGCTGCTGATGGCCGGGCGCGCCGATCTGGCGGCTACCAACGTGCGGGATTCCCGGCCGCGCATCGAAGAGCTGGGTATCGCCGACAAGGTGTATCGCCTCACGCCCGACATCGACACCCAGGTGGGCTATTTCGCCCTGCCAAGAGGCGAAACCCACCGACAGCTCCGCGACGACATCGGCCGGACGCTGCGGCAGATGCGTGCCGATGGTCGGCTGGCGAAACTCGCAAAGCCTTATGGCGTGCCACTTCCCTGAGCAGGTCGTCCGATTGCCTAGATCGCCCGTGGGCGTTGGAGTGGCACATGGCTACACTGCCGCCACAAGAAGAAGGGGAGAGCCGGATTGAACGCAGTCGAGTCGGATTATTCGATCTACCGCAAGGTGGTCACGCAGTTGATGAATGGCGAGGAGCAACTTCCCAGCCTGCCGATGATCACCCTGGACATCCGCCGCGCCCTGGCTGATCCGAACGTCTCCGTTGCCCGCCTGAAACAGGTCATCAGCAGGGATCCGGCGCTCAGCGCGCTGCTGATGAAGCACGCCTCCAGCATCGTGTTCCGCTCCACCCAGCCGCCCAGGACCCTGGAAGATGTCATCCGCATGCTCGGCCTGCAGGAGGTGGACCGCATCACCCTGGTGCACAGCCTGAAGAGCCTCTTCACCCTTCACAGCGTCGCCCATAAGCAGCTATTCGTTGGTGTCTGGGGACGGCTGACGCGACAGGCCGCCATCAGCGCCGTGCTCGCGCGTCCCCTGGGATTCACCTCGCCTGACCACGCACTGCTGGCCAGCCTGCTCTGCGATGTCGGCGAGCTGGCGGTGCTCTCTGCCTTCAAGGACGCCAGCCAGGTGCCGGGTCCGGAGGTCTATGCGCGCCTCTGTCGCGAATACGGCCAGTCCCTGAGCGTGATCGTGCTGCAGAAATGGGCGGTGGATCAGAGCTACATCGAGGTGGTGCGCGGCGCTCGGCGCTGGGACGTCGACAGCGGCGGCCGGCTCAGTCTGATCGATCTGGTCAATCTGGGCCTTTACCACGCCATGCGCGACGATGGCCGGTTCGCCCAGCTGCCGCCGCTCGACCAGCTCGCCGCCTTCCGCAAGCTGGTGCCGCCGTCGGACGTGCTGGATGCCGGCGGCGGGCTGGCACTGGTTTCCGCCCATCAGGACGCCATCCAGCGCACGGCCAGCCTGCTGCGCTGAAGGGCGCACCTATACTCAGGCGTACCGCTCGCTCCCGGGTGATCCATGCGCCGACTACCGCTGCTCTGCCTCAGCCTGTGCCTGGCGTGGGCCCAGGCGATCACGGCTGCCGAGCAGTGGCGGGTAGCGGTAGCCGAGGTTCCGGGGCTGGCCGAGGCCAACGGTACCGGCCCCCTGCCGGATCTGCTCCGCGCGCTGGACGCGCAATTGCCGGACATCGACTTCGAGCTGCAGATTACCCCCTTCGCCCGCACCTTCCATCTGCTGCAGAACGGCCAATGCGAATTCCAGGTGCCCTTTCTTGGCAACCTGCCGCGCCTGCCGGCCGGATTGCGCTATGGCTCGGGCCGTCTCTGGCAGGTGCGCTTCGGCCTGTTCACCCAGCGTGGCAATGCCCTCAGCGTCGCCCAACTGCTCGACCCGGCCCATGTGCTCAGTGCCGAGCGTCTGGCCGCCAGCGGCATGAACGCCGCTCAGCAGGCACAGCTGAAGCCCTTGTTGGGGCGAAGTTGGCGACTGGACGAATTGCAGGAGCAGCTCGCCGTGCCCACCGTGCCCAAGGCCTTGCGGACCTTGGCCTATCCCTATCGGATCGAGACCGATCGCGCCCATGCACCCTGGCTGGGGTTCCCGGCGCTGTCGGGCAACAGCATCGAGGGCAGCCTGCAAAAGCTGGTGCGCGGGCGACTCGACGGCTACGTGTTCGCGGTGAACCAGACGGAGCACGAGATCGACCGCCTGGGCCTGCGTGAGCAATTGCGGGCCGAGGATTTCGGTCTCTATCCGGTGCGCTGGCTGGTGCCGGACAACCTGCGTGGCACCCAGGTGGACCGGCGCCTCATGGAAGCCCTGGACAAGCTGCAGAAACAGCCGGGCTTCGAGAAATTGCAGGCGCCGCTGAACAGGTTGTCCAGCGACTGGAAGCCCTGGCCCTAGCGCTTCCAGAAGGGTTTGAGGGCTTCCTCCAGCGCCTGCGCGCGGCTCAGGCCAACGTCCCTCAGGGCGTGATCGTCCAGCTCCAGGAGCTGGCGGCGGGTATGCAGGCGCATCCAGAAACGGTTCCAGCGATCGCCCAGCCGTGCCGGTGCCAGGGAAACAGTGGCGCGCTGCTCCTGCTCCAGTTCCCGTGCTTGGAGAGTCAGACGTACATCGCTCAGGCCGTTCATCATTGCGTTCCTCATGCCCTTGGTGGATCGGGGTGGAACCATGATGTCCATCGGCGAAATAACAATACAGATTCACGATCTGTATATTTTTTTCATACAGATTGCGTGATTTCCTATCTGAATCCTCCGTTTCAGAATCATCTGTAATGGTTCTGCTGCGGGTATGTGCCGATTCGGGAGACTGTCATGAAGCTCTACATCAAGCTGGCCGAGACCCTGGGCGAACGCATCGAGCACGGGTATTACCGCCCCGGCGACCGACTGCCTTCGGTGCGTGCCCTGAGCCTGGAGCACGGCGTGAGCCTGAGTACGGTGCAGCAGGCCTACCGGATTCTCGAAGACAGCGGCCTGGCCGAGCCACGCCCGAAATCCGGCTACTTCGTGCCGCCGCGCCGCCAGACTCCGGCGCTGCCGGCGGTGAGCCGGGCTCCACAGCGGCCGGTGGATGTCTCGCAGTGGAATGACGTACTCGACCTGATCAAGCGCAGCGCCAAGGACAATGTGCTCCAGCTCGGCCGCGGCATGCCGGATATCACCAGCCCGACCCTGAAACCCTTGCTGCGCAGCCTCGGCCAGATCAGCCGGCGTCAGGACGGCAGCGGCCTCTACTACGACAGCATCTACGGCACCCAGGCCCTGCGTGAACAGGTGGCGCGCCTGGCGCTGGACTCCGGCTGCCAGATCCCCGCCAGCGATATCGTCATCACCACCGGCTGCCACGAGGCGCTGTCGGTGGCGATCCGTTCCACCTGCGAGCCGGGGGACATAGTCGCCGTGGACTCGCCGAGCTTCCACGGCGCGATGCAGACCCTGAAGGGCTTCGGCATGAAGGCCCTGGAACTGCCCACGGACCCGCTCAACGGCATCAGCCTGGAGGCGCTGGAAATGGCCCTGGAGCAGTGGCCGATCAAGCTGATCCAGCTCACCCCCAGCTGCAACAACCCGCTCGGCTACATCATGCCGGAGGCCCGCAAGCGCGCCCTGGTCACCCTGGCCCAGCGCTACGACGTGCCGATCCTTGAGGACGACGTCTACGGCGACCTCGCCTACCAGTACCCGCGCCCGCGGACCATCAAGTCGTTCGACGCCGATGGCCGCGTGCTGCTCTGCAGCTCGTTCTCCAAGACGGTCGCGCCGGGTATCCGCGTCGGCTGGATTGCACCCGGCCGCTACCTCGACCGGGTGCTGCACATGAAGTACATCTCCACCGGCGCCACCGCCACCCAGCCGCAACTGGCGCTGGCCGACTTCATCGCCAACGGCCACTACGAACCGCACCTGCGGCGCATGCGCAGCCAGTACCAGCACAGCCGTGACCAGATGATCGACTGGGTGATGCGCTACTTCCCCGAAGGCACCCGCGCCAGCCGGCCGCAGGGCAGCTTCATGCTGTGGGTGGAGTTGCCGGAGGATTTCGACACCCTGCGCTTGAACCGCGTCCTGTTGCCGAAAGGCGTACAGATCGCCGCCGGCAGCATCTTTTCCGCCTCCGGCAAGTACCGGAACTGCCTGCGGATGAACTACTCCTCCAAGCCCACCCCAAGCATCGAAGCCGCCGTGCGGATGGTGGGGGAGACGGTTAGGGAGTTGATGGGGGAGTAGGGTGCGAGAACCTGAGGGCAAACATCCTGTAGGGGCGAATTCATTCGCCAAGCAGGCCGAAGGTCTGCCGATGTGCAGGGAGCTGGGGGGATGCTTCGCATCCCTTGGCGAATGAATTCGCCCCTACAAGCCATAGGCGCCTTCTGCAGGTTGGATCAGTCTTTTCGTTGCAATGTGCCGGCCCAGCATTCGTCTGTCGCCCCATAGAGTCATCGCCTTCTGCATCAGGAGGGCAATGGATATGCCGAGGGACGACTTAATCAGGGGCCGGGTATCAAGAGTCGGTCAGATCTACCACATCACCACCACAACTAATGACCGCCGGCCCCTGTTCCGGGACTTCGATTGCGCCCGCATTACCGTTGCCGAGTTGCGTCGATTGCACGAGCAGAATGTCGTCAATTCCCTGGCCTGGGTGCTGATGCCGGATCACCTGCACTGGTTGGTCCAGCTCAATGGCCCCATCGGGCTCTCTAGCGTGATCAAGGTGTTCAAGGGGCGCTCTGCGAGGCAACTGGGCTTGCATGTGGAAGTGGGTGGGACGGTCTGGCAAGCAGGATTCCATGACCACGCCTTGCGCAGCGAGGAGAACGTTCGCCAGGTTGCGCGCTACATCGTGGCCAACCCTTTGCGGGCAGGCCTGGTGGAGCAGATAGGGGATTACCCGTTCTGGGATGCCTGCTGGCTCTGATTCATCTGTAGGGGCGAATTCATTCGCCAAAGGCGGCGTAGCTGCCCCCCTGGGGGCGCGAAGGGCAGACCTTCGGCCTGCTTGGCGAATGAATTCGCCCCTACAGCGGTCCGCGCATCCCCTACGCCACCTTCCCCTCATTCAACAAATGCGCCGCCAGCGTCCTCAGCGCCCCCAGCTGTCGGCAGATCAGCCCCAGCTCGGTCTGTACCAGGCGCGGGCGGTCGTCCATGTCTTCGGGAAGCTGCTCCAGGGCCTTGGCCAGTGCATCTTCCTCGTCGCGATGAATACTGATCGGACGGCGGTCGGTCAGGCCCTGGGCAATGCAGTCCAGGCTCTCGGCAATCTGTTCGGCGGCGTCGTTGATGGTCGGTGTCAGGGCTTCGCCCGGCGTTTCGCTACGGTGGGCGCCGAGTGCGGAGAGGTAGCTGAGCAGGGTGTGGGAGAGCACCAGGAAGCGGAAGCCGACATCGGCCTCCTTCCGGAAGTGGCCCGGTTCCATGAGCATGTTGGACAGCGTGGTGGACAACGCCGCATCGGCGTTATGGGCGTTGCGCCGGGCCAGGCGGTAGGCCAGGTCGTCGCGTTTGCCGCTGGCGTACTGCTGCATGATCTGCCGCAGGTAGCGGCTGTTGCAGGTGAGGGTGTTGGCCACGACCTGGTTGAGCCGGCGGCCCTGCCAGTCGGGCAGGATGAAGATAACCGCGAGGCCGGCGATCAGGGCGCCGATCAGGGTATCCACGAAGCGCGGCAGGAACAGGCCGTAGCTGTTGCCGACCTGGTTGAAGCAGAACAGCACCATCAGGGTGATGGCGGCGGTGGCCAGGGTGTAGCGGGTCGCACGATTGGCGAAGAAGATCACCCCGGCGATCACCGCGAAGGCGGACTGCACCAGGGCGCTGGGGAACAGGTCGAACAACGCCCAGCCCAGTGCCAGGCCGAGCAGGGTACCGGCAATCCGCTGCACCAGCTTGCGCCGGGTGGCGCCGAAGTTGGGCTGGCAGACGAACACCGTGGTCAGCAGGATCCAGTAGCCCTGCTCGGGGTGGATCAGGTGCAGCACGCCATAGCCGGCGGTCAGCGCCACGGCCATGCGCAGGGCATGGCGGAACACCAGGGACGTGGGCGTGAGGTTTTGCTTGAGGCGTTCCCAGACGTCCTTCGGGCCCTTGGGCGAGCGGTCCAGCAGGCTGGCATCCTGGGCCTCGGCGAGGGCGTCCGGGTTGCTGGCATCGATCAGCAGGCGGTCGAGGGTGGCGAGGTTACGCGCCAGGGCGTTGAGCGAGCGCAGCAGGCCGCGCCAGGCCGGATTGCTCTGGATGCGCAGGTGCTCCAGGGATTTGTTCAGGTCTTCCAGGGCCTGGGCGCCGTCCAGGTAGTCGAACGGCTGGCGCATCCGGATGGCTCGGCCCAGGGCCTGGCAGGCGCCGCCCTGCTGGCGCAGCAGGCGCTGGCAGCGGAACAGCACATCGCTGTGGAAGAAGGCTTCGGCCAGTTCGTTGTAGGCGTAGTGGGAGGAACTGGCGCGTTCGTGGATGTCCTGGGCGAGGAAATAGAGCTTGAGGTAGCGACTCACCTTGGGGCCCGGCCGGCCATTGCCGACGCGGTGCAGGATGATCTCCTTGGCCGCATTGAGCGCCGCCACCACCTTGCCGTTCTGCCGTGCCAGCTCCAGGCGTCGTGCTTCCACGTCGAGCTGGCGCACCGGCTCCAGCAACGCGGATTTCAGCTTGAGGTACTGCCCCAGTTCACGGAACAGCTTGGCCAGGCTCTGCTGCACCGGCTGGTGGGTGAAGACGGCCTGCCAGAGCACCGACAGCAGGCCGTACCAGGCGGCGCCGGCCACCAGCAGCACGGGTTCCTGCCAGAGATTGGTGGGCGCGCCATCGCGCTGGTCCACGCCGATCATGGTGTAGATGGAAAGGATCAGCGTCGCCGAGGCGATGGTGGCGTAGCGCTCACCGAGGGCGCCGAGCATGGTCAGGCCGAAACTGGCCAGGGCCAGGGCGCCGACGAAGACCCAGGGGTAGGGGAACAGCAGTTCCACCGAGAGCGAGGCGACGCTGAAGCAGCCGAGGGTCACCAGCAGTGCAGTGAGACGTCCCTGCCAGCTGTCGTCGGTTTCCGCCAGGGCGCTGGCGATGATGCCGAGGAAGAGCGGAATGAGCAGGTCCATGCGGTCCTGCTGCCAGCACAGCGCCATGCTTCCGGTGAGGGCGACGAAGACGCGCAGGCTGTAGCTGAACTTGTCGAGCGCCCAGAGGCGGCGCAGCGTTTCATTGAATCGGGTCGGGGGCATAGGGGCCTTGTGGGCGAATGTCCGTTACGGCTGTGCTGCTGGCGACAGCCTAAGGTGAGCGGGAGGCGCTGTCAGCCACCCTGTCGCATTCGATGCCGGGCGACGGCGGGAGTCACATGGAAAGGAATGAAAAAATCAGGCACGGGAGTACCTGGGCGCGCTGGTGGCCACCCGTATTTTGGTGCAGTCTTGGCGAACCCGCTGGCCAAACCTGTTCTCGGATGCCCCTGCATGAGACGACGCTGTGGTTTTGCCCTGTTCGCCCTGCTGCTTGCTACCGCGAGCGCCTACGCCGAAGCCTTGCGCATGGCCGCCGACGTCTGGCCCCCCTTCACCGATGCGAGACTGCCGGGTAACGGGCTGGCGGCCGAGCTGGTGAGCACCGCGTTGAAGCGCGCCGGACACCGCCCGGAATATGTCGAAGTGCCCTGGGCCCGTGCCTTGCGTGGAGTCCAGGTGGGGGATTACGACTTGATCGTCAACGCCTGGTACAGCGATGAACGCGCACGCTTCGGCCAGTTCTCCCAGCCTTACCTGACCAACCGCATCCTCTTCCTCAAGCGCAAGGGCAGCGACGTCGACTTCCGGACGCCAGCCGATCTCAAGCGCTACAGCATCGCCGTGGTGCGCGGATACAGCTACCTGCCGAGTTTCGATGCCGACACCAGCCTGAACAAGGTGGCGGTGAAGGGCTTCCAGATGGCCGCGCGGATGCTGGCCGCCGGGCGAGTACAGCTGACCCTGGAAGACGATCTGGTGGCGCGCTACTACCTCGGCCGCGAGTTGGCGGGCGTTCGAGGCCAGTTGGAGTTCCTGCCTCGGCCGCTCAGCGAGAACGGTCTGCACATCCTGGTGCGCCGCAGCCACCCGCGTCATCAGCAACTGGTGGATGAGTTCAACCGGGCGATGCAGGCCATGCGCGACGACGGCACCTATCAGGCCATCTTCGCCCGCCACGGCCTACCTGCCCCCGAAAGGACCTGCTGCGCGTCGGAATGACTGCGTTCAGCCCGGCATGTCGAGTGCCGTCAGAGGATGCGGACCTTGTAGCTACGCCCCTTGATCTTCCCTTCGCTGAGACGCTTGAGCGCCTGCTTGGCGATGCCGCGTTCCACGGCGACGAAGGCCTGGAAGTCGAAGATGGCGATCTTGCCCACCTGGCTGCCCGGAATCCCGGCTTCGCCGGTGAGGGCGCCGACGATGTCGCCGGGGCGCAGCTTTTCCTTGCGACCGCCGTTGATGCATAGGGTGGCCATGGGCGGCAGCAGGGGATCGCGGTTCTTCACGATCAGCTCGTCGATGCGCTGCCAGTTCAACGGCGCCTGTTGCAGATCCTCGATGGCCTGGGCGCGGTTGGCTTCGGCTGGCGCCACCAGGCTCAGGGCCAGGCCCTTCTCGCCGGCGCGGCCACTGCGGCCGACGCGGTGGATATGCACCTCGGGGTCGCGAGACAGTTCGACGTTGATGACTGCTTCCAGGCTGGCGATGTCCAGGCCGCGGGCGGCGACGTCGGTGGCGACCAGCACGCTGCAGCTCTGGTTGGCGAACAGGGTCAGCACCTGGTCACGCTCGCGCTGTTCCAGGTCGCCATGCAGCGACTGGGCGGAGATGCCGTTATCGCGCAGGTGGGCTTCCAGTTCCTGGCACTGCTGGCGGGTGTGGCAGAAGGCGACGCAGGATTGCGGGCGGGTGCTCTGCAGCAGGCGCAGCACCGCGTCCATGCGCTGGCGCGGGTCGATCTCGTAGAAGCGCTGCTCGATCTGGCTGTCGTCGTGCAGGGCTTCCACTTTCACCTGCTGTGGATCGCGCATGAAGGTCTTGGCCAGTTGCGCGATGCCGGCCGGGTAGGTGGCGGAGAACAGCAGGGTCTGCCGGCGTGTCGGGAGCTGGCCGATGATGTCGGCGATGCTGTCGTAGAAACCCATGTCGAGCATGCGGTCGGCTTCGTCCAGCACGAGGGTATTGAGGCCGTCGAGCACCAGGGTGGCCTTGCGCAAGTGCTCCTGGACTCGGCCTGGCGTGCCGACGATGACGTGGGCGCCGTGTTCCAGCGAGCCCACTTGCGGGCCGAAGGGCACGCCGCCGCAGAGGGTCAGCACCTTGATGTTGCCGTGGCCTCGGGCCAGGCGGCGGATTTCCTTGGCCACCTGGTCGGCCAGCTCGCGAGTCGGGCAGAGCACCAGCGCCTGGCAACCGAAGTAGCGTGGATTGAGCGGCTCCAGCAGGCCGATGCCGAAGGCCGCGGTCTTGCCGCTGCCGGTCTTGGCCTGGGCGATCAGGTCCTGTCCCTTGAGGATCAGCGGCAGGGCCTGGGCCTGGATCGGCGTCATGTCGCGGTAGCCCAGGGTCTCCAGGTTGGCCAGGGTGGCCTCGGAGAGGGGCAGGGAAGCAAAGGCGGTGGTGGTCACGGGAGGAGCCTGCAAGTCGAAGTGGCGCGCAGTTTAGCAGGCCGCGGCATGCCACCCCCGTCACTCGTCGATATCGCGGCCCACATGGTGCACGGCGCGGCCGCTGTCCGGTGGTAACTGGAAGAAAATCGCCGCCGCCAGCAGGGTCAGTACGCCAACGCACAGGTAGGTGGCCTGGAAGGCCTCCAGCACGCTCTCCGCATCCGGCTTGCCGAAGCCGCCGAGCAATGCCGCCGCCACCGCAACGCCCAGGCTCATGGCCAGCTGCATCACCACCGAGAGCAGGCTGTTGCCGCTGCTGGCCTGTTGGTCGTCGAGGTCGAGCAGGGTGACGGTGTTCATCGCGGTGAACTGCATCGAGTTCACCGCCCCCAGGGCGCCCAGGTGCAGGAGCAGCAGCGGGTAGGGCGTGTCGGTGTCGATCAGCGCCAGGCTGGCGATCATCCCGCCCAGCAGCACCGTGTTGCCGAGCAACAGGCGGCGGTAGCCGAGGCGGTCCAGCAACGGTTTGGCCAGGGGCTTGGCGAGCATCGCGGAGATAGCGAGGGGGATCATGGTCATGCCCGCCTTGGCCGGCGAGTAGTCCAGGGCCACTTGCAGCAGCAGCGGTGTGAGGAAGGGCAGCGCGCCGCTGCCCAGGCGTGAGAACAGGTTGCCCAGGATGCCGGCCGCGAAGGTGCGCGTGCGAAACAGCGAGGGCGCGAACAAGGGGCTTTCCATCTGCACCGCGTGCAGCCAGTAGGCGGCCAGGCAAGCCAGGCCGCCGAGCAGCAGGAGCATCACCCGAACATGGGGCAGGTGCAGTTCGCCCAGGCCTTCCAGGGCGATGGTGATCAGCACCATCGCGGTGCCGAAGAGCAGGAAGCCCACCAGGTCCAGGCGCACCGGTCCGCTGCCGCGCAAGTCGGGCATGAACCGCCAGGTGGCCAGGCCGCCGAACAGACCCACCGGAATGTTGATGAGGAAGATCCAGTGCCAGGAGACGTACTCCACTAGCCAGCCGCCCAGGGTCGGGCCGATGAGTGGGCCGAGCAGGCCGGGCAGGGTGATGAAGCTCATGATGCGCACCAGCTCTGAGCGCGGGTAGGCGCGCAGCACCACCAGGCGCCCCACCGGCATCATCAGTGCGCCGCCGAGTCCCTGCACCACCCTGGCGCCCACCAGTTGCGGCAAGGTGGATGACAGGGAGCAGAACAACGAACCGAGGCTGAACAGCAGCACCGCGCCGAAGAACACCCGGCGCGTGCCGAAGCGGTCGGCGATCCAGCCGGAGGCCGGAATCAGCAGGGCCACGGTGAGCATGTAGGCGATGATTACCGACTGCATGCGCAGCGGGTCCTCCGCCAGGTCGCGGGCCATGGCCGGGAGGGCCGTGTTGAGGATGGTGCCGTCCAGTGCCTGCATGAAGAAGGCTACCGCCACCAGCCAGGGCAACAGGCGGGCGGTACGGGCATCGAGGGAGACGGGCTCGGCCATGACGATCCTTCAGTGGGCGACCCTGCGCACTTTAGGCTCCGGCGGATGCTGTTTCCAGCGGGTCACACCAGGACCAATGAGTGCTGGCGCCAGGCTGCTAGGCTTGCCACTATCCATACCCCACTGTTCCTGCCATGGAAGGAATGTCCCCATGCGGACCCTCTGTGCCCTGCTGTTGAGCTGGCTGAGCGCGACCTCCGGTGTCGCGGCGGAGTGGTTTCCGTTGCAGGTCGAGGTGGATGGCCGCCAAGCCAGTTATCAACCGCTGGCCGGGGCGAGCAGGCCGTGGCGTATCTGCGCACTGCTGCCCCACGGCATGGACCGCTATTGGTGGGGCGTGGCCTGGGGGCTCGATGAGGAGGCACAGCGCCAGGGCGTGCAGCTGGGCGTCTACGAAGCCGGTGGCTACCAGTACCCCGATATGCAGCGTGCGCAACTCACCCGTTGCGGCCAGCTTGCCGCCGATGCCTATGTGATTGCCGCCATCGGCGCCAAAGGGCTGTGCGACGAGATCGCCCTGCTGCATCGCGACAAGGTACCGGTGATCGACCTCATCAACCGCATCGACTGCCCCGGCATCACCGCTCGCAGCCAAGTGGATTTCGCCGACATGGCCAAGGCCGCGATGGCCTACATCATTGAACACAGCAAGGGACGAACGGTGCGCGTGGGCTGGCTGCCAGGGCCCCAGGACGCCGGCTGGGTGGCCGATGCCGAACGTGGCCTCGCCGAGATGGATCTGAGCAACAAGGTGGCGGTGATAAACGGCGGCTACGGCCCGGTGGATCGGTCCACCCAGGCGGTGCTGGTGCGCCAGTTGCTGGCCCGCGAACCGGAGCTGGACTACATCCTCGGCAATGCCGAAGCCGCGGCCTTCGCTGGCCAATTGATGCGTGCCGGTGGCAGCCGCTACAAGGCCCAGGTGGTTTCGCTCTATGCCACCGAGCGGGTGCTGGAAGCCATCGCCGATGGCACTGTCCTGGCGTCGCCGACGGATGCGCCAGTGATCCAGGCGCGGGTGGCGGTGGACCTGGCGATACGCGCGCTGGAAGGCAAACCGTCGCCGCAGCGGGTCAGCCCACGAATCGAAGTGATCGACAAGAGCAACCTCAAACGCTTCGACATCAGCCACCTGATGCCGCCCAGCGGACACTGGATGATCCGGCAGGAGTTGCCGGAGTAGGGCTCGCAGGATGTCGTTGTTGTAGGGGCGAATTCATTCGCCAAGCAGGCCGAAGGTCTGCCCTGAAGTATGCCGGGGCGACTGCGTCACCCTTTGGCGAATGAATTCGCCCCCACAGTCGTAGGTGGGTAGAGGAACGAAACCCAACAAGCGGATTGCCGGGCTGCGCGCCTGTCTACTGGCCGCCCATCGTTGGGTTTAGCTGCGCTCTACGTCAACCTACAGCGGCCCCCGGCGTATCACGCAGGGGGCCGTTGCGTTCAGGCTGCCGCTTTACAGCTTGCGCAGCGGCTCGCCACGTACCGGCTTGTCGCCGGCCACGTAGTAGCTGGCGGTGCTGCGCGGCAGCGGTTTGCGGTTGCGGATCTTATCGGCGATTTTCTCCGCAATCATGATGGTGGTCGCGTTGAGGTTGCCGGTGATGATCTCCGGCATGATCGACGCGTCCACCACCCGCAGGCCTTCCATGCCGTGCACGCGGCCCTGGCCATCCACCACCGCCATTTCGTCGGTGCCCATCTTGCAGGAGCAGGACGGGTGGAAGGCGGTTTCCGCGTGGGTACGGATGAACTCGTCCAGCTCGGCGTCGCTCTTGAGGTTCGCGCCCGGGCTCAGCTCGCGGCCGCGGTACGGGTCCAGCGCCGGCTGGCCCATGATTTCGCGGGTGATGCGGATGCCGTCGCGGAATTCCTGCCAGTCCTGTTCGTGGGACATGTAGTTGAACAGGATGCTCGGGTGCTTGCGCGGGTCCTTCGATTTCAGGTGGATACGGCCACGGCTCGGCGAACGCATGGAGCCCATGTGGGCCTGGAAGCCGTGTTCCTTCACCGCGTTGCTGCCGTTGTAGTTGATCGCCACCGGCAGGAAGTGGAACTGGATGTTCGGCCACTGGAATTGCTCGCGGGTGCGGATGAAGCCGCCGGCCTCGAACTGGTTGCTGGCGCCGAGCCCGGTGCCGAGGAACAGCCACTCGGCACCGATGGCCGGCTGGTTCCACCATTGCAGGGCGGGGAACAGGGACACCGGCTCCTTGCAGGCGTACTGCAGGTAGAGCTCCAGGTGGTCCTGCAGGTTCGCGCCCACGCCCGGCAGGTCGTGGACGACCGGCACGTCGAGGTCGCGCAGGAGGGCTGCCGGGCCTACGCCGGAGCGTTGCAGCAGTTGCGGCGAGGCGATGGCGCCGCTGCACACCAGGACTTCGCGACGGGCACGGACGGTGACGGGGTTGTCGTTGTTGCCCTGCAGGTAGGCAACACCGGTGGCCCGCTTGCCGCTGAACAGAATGCGATCGGTCAGGGCGTGGGTGACGATGGTCAGGTTGGGGCGACTGCGTGCCTGATCCAGGTAGCCGCGACCGGTGGCGGCACGGCGGCCTTCCGGGGTCACGGTGCGGTCCATGGGACCGAAGCCTTCCTGCTGGTAGCCGTTGAGGTCTTCGGTACGGGGGAAGCCAGCCTGCACGCCGGCTTCGACCATGGCGTGGAACAGCGGGTTGTTGCCGGCCTTGGGCGTGGTCACGCTCACCGGGCCGTCGCCGCCGTGGAAGTCGTTCGGGCCGATGTCGCGGGTTTCCGCCTTGCGGAAGTAGGGCAGGCAGTCCAGGTAGGTCCAGTCTTCCAGGCCCGGCGTCTTGGCCCAGCCGTCGAAGTCCAGCGCGTTACCGCGGATGTAGCACATGCCGTTGATCAGCGAGGAGCCGCCCAGGCCCTTGCCACGGCCGCACTCCATGCGACGGTTGTTCATGAAGGGCTCAGGATCGGTCTCGTAGGCCCAGTTGTAGCGGCGGCCCTGCAGCGGATAGGCAAGGGCGGCGGGCATCTGGGTACGGAAATCCATGCGGTAGTCCGGGCCGCCGGCTTCCAGCAGCAGAACGCTGACATCGGAATCTTCGGTCAGGCGGGTGGCCAGCACGTTACCGGCCGAACCGGCGCCGACGATGATGTAATCGAATTCTTGGGACATGTGACTTACCTGCTAGATAACCCGGGGTCGCCCCCGGGGCACGGCATCTTGTTCTTGGGTACGGCCCGGTATGCTCCGGGCCGCCTGGGCGCTGGCTCGGGTCAGAACACCGAGTAGTAGTCGCCCATCTCGACCTGTACGGACTTGATGCGGGTGTAGTGGGCCAGGGTGGTCAGGCCGTTCTCGCGGCCGACGCCGGACTGCTTGTAGCCACCCACCGGCATTTCGGCGGGCGACTCGCCCCAGGTGTTGATCCAGCAGATGCCGGCTTCCAGCTTGTGGATCACACGGTGGGCGCGGGCCAGGTCGCGGGTGACGACGCCGGCGGCCAGGCCGTACTCGGTGTCGTTGGCGCGGCGGATCACTTCTTCTTCGGTGTCGTAGACCAGGATGCTCATCACCGGACCGAAGATTTCCTCGCGGACGATGGTCATGTCGTCGGTGCAGTCGCTGAACACGGTCGCAGCCACGTAGGCGCCTTTGGCGTATTCACCGTCGGTGACGCGCTCGCCGCCGATCAGCAGGCGTGCGCCTTCCTTTCGGCCGGCTTCGATGTAGCCGAGCACGCTTTCCATGTGGGCGAAGCTGGTCAGCGGGCCGAAGTTGGTGTTGGCGTCTTCCGGGTTGCCCAGGCGGATGCGCTTGACGCGCTCGATCACCTTGTCTTCGAAGCGGGCCTGCAGGGCGCGCGGTACGAACACGCGGGTGCCGTTGGTGCAGACCTGGCCGGAGCTGAAGAAGTTGGCCATGACGGCGATGTCGGCGGCGCGGTCGAGATCGGCGTCTTCGAAGATGATCAGCGGCGACTTTCCGCCCAGTTCCATGGTCACTTCCTTCAGCGAGGAGCTGGAGGCGCTGGCCATGACCTTCTTGCCGGTGGAGGTGCCGCCGGTGAAGGAAATCTTCTCGATCAGCGGGTGTTCGGTCAGCCACTGGCCGACTTCACGGCCGCTGCCGGTCAGGACGTTGAACACGCCGTCCGGTACGCCGGCTTCGGTGTAGATCTCGGCCAGTTTCAGCGCGGTCAGCGGGGTGACTTCGCTAGGCTTGAAGATCATCGCGTTGCCGGCGGCCAGGGCCGGAGCGGATTTCCACATGGCGATCTGCACCGGGTAGTTCCAGGCGCCGATACCGGCGACCACGCCCAGGGGCTCGCGGCGGGTGTAGACGAAGCTGGTTTCGCGCAGCGGGATCTGCTCGCCTTCGATGGCGGGGATCAGGCCGGCGTAGTACTCGATCACGTCGGCGCCGGTGACGATGTCCACGGCCTTGGTTTCGGCCAGGGGCTTGCCGGTGTCCAGGGTTTCCAGCACGGCCAGCTCGTCGTTGCGCTCACGGAGGATGTCCACGGCGCGACGCAGGATGCGCGAGCGCTGCATGGCGGTCATCGCGGCCCAGACCTTCTGGCCTTCGACGGCAGCGGCGACGGCACGCTCGACGTCGTCCTTGCTGGCGCGCTGGACGTTGGCCAGGACTTCACCAGTGGCCGGGTTGACGGTCTCGAAGGTGGCGCCGCTGGTAGCGTCGACGTAGCGACCGCCAATGTAGAGCTTCTGTTCTTCGAATCGGGCCATGGTGGTTGTCCTCTCTAGGTCTTGTGTTCGCAAGGCTGCCGGGCGGTTCACGCCGCCTGCTTGGCCAGTTGTTGATCAAGGAATTCGTAAGCGAGCAGGCGGGCCTGCTCGGTTTCGAAGGCTTCGCCGGAAAGCGCGCCGCGCAGCCAGAGGCCGTCGATCAGGGCGGCCAGGCCGCGTGCGGCGGTACGTGCGCTTTCCACATCGAGCTCGCGGCGGAACTGCCAGCAGAGGTTCGAGTACAGGCGCAGGTCGTTGATGCGCTGCAAGCGGCGCAGGGACGGCTGGTGCATGCTGCTGGCCCAGAACGCCAGCCAGGTCTTCATGGCCGGGCCGGTGACCTGGGTCTCGTCGAAGTTGCCGTCGATGATGGAGCGGATGTAGCCACGCGCACTGTCGTCGCGCATGGTCTCGCGGCGCTTGCGCACCGCGTCCTGCAGATCGTTCATGAGGAAGCGCATGGTGGCTTCCAGCAGGCCGTTCTTGTCCTGGAAGTAGTGGCTGATGATGCCGTTGGAAACCCCGGCGAGCCGCGCAATGTAGGAAATGCTGGCGTCGCCCATGCCGACCTGGTCCACCGCCTCAAGCGTGGCGTGGATCAGCTGGGTGCGCCGCAGGGGCTGCATTCCGACTTTTGGCATGGGATTTCCTCCTCTTCCGGAACCATTCCGGACGGGTTGAAATCCAGCCTACTTTATTTTGATTGATCGTTCAAACAACAAAGAATACGATGCGCACCATGGAACGGGATGCGGCAGTTCGCCGCACCTGATTCCAGGCCTTCTGCCGGCGAAAACCACCCGTCGCCGGCCGCGGGCGCGGGTCTGTCGTTGCGTCCATGAGGCGCCTGCTTTCACTGCCCTGGTATTTCCAAATGAGTAAAGCTCCAACAACAACAAACCACGGGAAGGTGCGTCTGAATCCGGTTGTGTTCTACGGATCCACCGCGCTCATCATGCTTCTCACGGTTGCCTTGATTGCGTTCCCGGAAGACGCCGGTAGTGTGCTCGGCAAGGCTCAGGCCTGGCTGTCGCGCAGCTTCGGCTGGTACTACATGCTGGCTATCGGCGCGTACCTCTTCTTCGTCCTCTATGTCGCCTTCTCCCGCTACGGCAACCTGCGACTGGGTGCCGACGACAGCCGTCCGGACTTCAGCTACGGCGCCTGGGCCGGCATGCTGTTCTCCTCGGGCATCGGCATTTCGCTGCTGTACTTCGCGGCGTCCGAGCCCATCGACCACCTCTACAACCCGCCGGAAGGCGAGCCGGGCAGCCAGTTCGCCGCGCGCCAGGCATTGCAGCTGACCTTCCTTCACTGGGGTGTGCATGGCTGGGCCATCTACGCATTGGTGGGCCTGGCGGTGGGCTACTTCGCCTATCGCCACAACAAGCCGCTGGCGCTGCGTTCGGCGCTCTACCCGCTGTTCGGTGAGCGCCGGATGAAAGGTTCGGTGGGTAACGCGGTGGACTGCTTCGGCATTTTCGTGACCCTGCTGGGCCTGGTGACCAACCTCGGCATCGGTTCGCTGCAGGTGTCTTCCGGCCTGGAGTATCTGTTCGGCCTGCCCCACAGCCAGGGCGCGTTGCTGGCGGTGATCCTGGTGATGAGCGCGGTGGCCACCCTGGCCGCGGTGTCGGGCATCGAGAAGGGCATCCGCCGCCTGTCCAACCTGAACATCATCCTATTCAGCGGCCTGCTGGTGTTCGTGCTGCTGGCCGGTCAGACTCTGCACCTGCTCAACGGCTTCGTGCAGAACCTGGGTGACTACCTCAACGGCCTGGTGCTGAAGACCTTCGACCTCTACGTCTACACCGGCCAGTCCGGCAAGAGCGAAGAGTGGATGGGCCTGTGGACCCTGTTCTACTGGGCCTGGTGGATTTCCTGGGCGCCCTTCGTCGGCATGTTCGTGGCCCGTATCTCCCGTGGCCGCACCGTGCGCGAACTGGTCAGCGGCGTGCTGCTGATTCCGCTGGGCTTTACCCTGGCCTGGCTGTCGGTGTTCGGCAACAGCGCCATCGACCTGGTGATGAACCAGAACGCGGCGGACCTCGGCAAGGCGGCGCTGGAGCAGCCGGCCATGTCCATCTACCTGCTGCTGGAGCATTACCCCTGGGCCAAGGCGGTGATCGGCCTGTCGATCTGCGTCGGCTTCGTGCTCTTCCTCACCCCGGCCGACTCCGGTTCGGTGATGCTGGCCAACCTGTCCCGCGAGGAAGGCGACCTGGACGAAGACGCGCCGAACTGGCTGCGCATCTTCTGGTCCGTGGTGGTGACCCTGGCGACCATCGGCCTGCTGTTCGCCGGCAACTTCACCGCGATGCAGACGGTGGTGGTGCTGGCTGGCCTGCCGTTCTCGGTGGTCTTGCTGCTGTACATGTTCGCCCTGCTCAAGCAGATGAAGGCGGATGTGGCTGCGATGGAACAGGCGCCGAAGCACCCGAACGTCGTCCAGTTGCATGGCGAGGCGGCCTGATCGGCCAACAGCCTGAAATGAAAAAGCCCGGTCTCTGGACCGGGCTTTTTCATTGGCCTGTGGGAGCGAATTCATTCGCGAATGAATTCGCTCCCACAGGACGGCATCACCTCTTCACCTTGGCCAACTGTTGATCCAGGTACTCGTAGGCGATGTGCAGTGCCTGTTCGATATTGAAGGCATCGCCCGAGAGGGCGCCGCGCAGCCACAGGCCATCGATCAGCGCGGCCAGGCCACGGGCAGCGGAACGTGCCTGGTCCTGGGGCAGGGCGCGGCGCAGTTCGCAGCAGAGGTTGGAATACAGGCGGTGGTCGTTGATCCGCTGCAGGCGGCGCAGGGAGGGCTGGTGCATGCTGGCAGCCCAGAAGGCCAGCCAGGTCTTCATCGCCGGGCCGCTGACCTGGCTGTCGTCGAAGTTGCCGGCGACGATGGCCCGCAGGTGCTCGCGCGGGGTGTCGTCGCGCAAGGCGGAGCGACGCTGGCGCACGGCGCTGCTGAGGGCGGCCATCAAGTGGCGCATGGTGGCTTCCAGCAGGCCGTTCTTGTCCTGGAAGTAATGGCTGATGATGCCGTTGGAGACCCCGGCAATACGGGCGATGTAGGCGATGCTGGCATCGCTGAGGCCTACCTGGTCGACGGCTTGGAGGGTGGCCTGGATCAACTGCGAGCGGCGGATCGGCTGCATTCCGACCTTGGGCATCGGGTATTTCCACCATTTTGTGCGGGAATTGGGAGCGCGCAGTCTAGGGGGAAATTGATTGATCGATCAATCGATGGGATTGATCGGCGAAAGCCTTGTAGGGGCGATTTCAATCGCGAAGCAGACCGAAGGTCTGCCCTGCAGACTTGAAAGGGGCAGATGGGCTGCCTTTGGCGAATGAATTCGCCCCTACAGAGAATCTGCCCACACAAAAAGTAAAACCCCCGCGGGCAATGGCCGGCGGGGGCGTCCAAGGCGAGCTAGCTGTTTACTTCAACCACTCCTCCACGCGTTGCGGGTTCTTGGCGATCCAGTCCTTGGCAGCCGCTTCCGGCTTGGCGCCTTCGCGGATGGCCAGCATCACCGCACCCACTTCCTCGCCGTTCCAGGAGAATTTCTTCAGGAATGCGGTGGCCTCGGCGGCTTTGGCTTCCAGGCCAGGGTTGACCACGGTGTCGACGTGCTCGTCATCGCCATAGACTTTTTTCGGGTCTTCCAGGAAGCGCAGTTTCCACTTGGCGAACATCCAGTGCGGAATCCAGCCGGTCACCACGATCGGCTTCTGGGCCTTCTCGGCGCGGGTCAGGGCGGTGGCCATGGCCGGGCCGGAGCTGGGCATCAGCTTGATGTCGAGGTTGTACTGCTTGATGGCGTCTTCGGTGCGGCGCATTACACCCGCGCCGGCGTCGATGCCGGTGATCTTGCCGTCGAAGTCCTTGCTGTACTTGCTCAGGTCCTCAATGGATTTGGCCTGGACATAGTCAGGGACGATCAGGCCGATCTTGGCGCCGGTGTAGTTCGAGCCCAGCACCACGACCTTGTCCTTGAGCTTGGCGTAGTACTCGCCGTGGGTGGCCGGCAGCCAGGCGGAGAGGGTGGCGTCCAGGTCGCCACGGGCCACGCCTTGCCACATGATGGCCGGCTCGACGGGTTTGAGCTCGACGCCGTAACCGAGTTTTTCCTTGAGGATTTCGCCAGCGACGTAGGTGGCGGCGACGCTGTCGTCCCAGCCGTTCACGAAGCCAATCTTCAGGGTTGGTTTGTCAGCGGCGTTGGCCATGCCCATGCCGAGGGCAAGGGTGGCGACGCCAAGGGTCTTCAGACACAGGGATTTCAACTTGCGCATACGTATTGCTCCATCAGGTGGGATTGGCAGCCAACTACGTGGTCGGTGACCCGTTCTCAGGCGGGGTTCGCGACAGTGCCGGTCGTGACCTGTTGCCGGGTCACGATTGGCGAATTGCAAGGAAACGGGCTCCGGTGGGGGGAGCCCCGGGGTATTACAGGCCGATGTGTTTCTTCACGGCGGCGGCGCCGTCCTGGCCATCGAAGGTGGTGACGCCGGCGAGCCACTTGTCCAGCACGGCCGGGTTGGCCTTGAGCCAGGTGGTGGCGACTTTCACCGGGTCTTCCTTCTCCAGGATCTTCTCCATCAGCTGGCTTTCCATCTGCACGTTGAACTGCAGGTTGTTCAGCAGCTTGCCGACGTTGCCGCAACGCTGTTCATAGTCCGGCGGCACCACGGTGTAGACCTTGGCGGCGCCGTAGTCCGGACCGAACACGTCGTCGCCACCGGCCAGGTAGGTGATGTCGAACTGAGTGTTCATCGGGTGCGGGGCCCAGCCGAGGAACACCACCGGTTCCTTCTTCTTCACGGCGCGCTGCACCTGTACCAGCATGCCGGCTTCGGAAGATTCGACCATGCGGAATTGGCCCAGGCCGAACTGATCACCCTTGATCATCTTGTCGATCAGCAGGTTGCCGTCGTTACCCGGCTCGATGCCGTAGATCTTGCCGCCAAGCTGATCCTTGAACTTGGCGATGTCCTGGAAGCTCTTCAGACCGGCCTCAGCCGCGTAGGTGGGAACCGCCAGGGTGTACTTGGCGCCTTCCAGGTTCGGGGTTGCCAGCACCTTCACGCCGTTGTCCTTGGTGAAGGGCTCGATCACCGCGTCCATGGAGGGCGCCCAGTAGCCGAGGAAGACGTCAATCTGCTTGTTCTTCACGCCGGTGAAGGCGATGGGCACGGACGCCATGATCTTGCGCGGGGTGTAGCCCAGCCCTTCGGTCAGCACCATGGCCACGCCGGTGGTGGCGGCGATGTCGGCCCAGCCGATTTCGGCGAAGCGGACCTGCTTGCAGCTCTGCGGCTCCTGGGCCCAGGCACCCTGGGCCAGCGCGCAGGCCAGCAGGCCCAGTGCAGCGACTTTTTTCATTTTTTTCATTAGCGACTCCCTGACATTGAAAGGTGAAGCGTTCTTAGTGCGCTTGCTGCCGCTGCAACCTGGCGCCGAGTCGACCGAATACGCGACCACGAGTTGCGGTCTGGCGGGTGCCGAAGCTTTCGGTGATACGGTCGAGAATGATTGCCAGCAGTACCACTGCCATGCCGCTTTCGAAGCCCAGGCCGATGTCCAGGCGCTGGATACTGGCGAGCACGTCGTTACCCAGGCCACCGGCGCCGACCATCGACGCGATGATCACCATCGACAACGCCATCATGATGGTCTGGTTCACGCCGGCCATGATCGACGGCATGGCATTGGGCAGCTGCACTTTGTATAGCAGCTGCCAGCTGGTGCAGCCGAAGGATTGGCCGGCTTCGACGATTTCCTTGTTCACCTGGCGGATACCCAGCGCGGTCAGGCGCACCGCCGGAGGCATGGCGAAGATCACGGTGGCGATGATGCCGGGCACACGGCCCAGGCCGAAGAGCATCGCCGCCGGGATGAGGTAGACGAACGCTGGCATGGTCTGCATGAAGTCCAGCACCGGGCGGATCACATAGGCCACGCGTTCGCTCTTGGCAGCCCAGATGCCCAGCGGAATGCCGAGCAGCAGGCTGATCAAGGTGGAGGAGAAGGTCAGGCCGAGGGTGACCACGGTCTGTTCCCAGAACCCGGTCATCACGATCAGGATCAGCGAGGCCGCGGTGAAGGCGGCGAACTTGGCGCCGATGCGCCAGAAGCCCAGGCCCACGAACACGGCGATGATCACCCAGGCCGGCGGCCAGAGCAGGAAGCGCTCGATCAGCTCGGAGAAGCCGCTGACCACGTTGCCGACACTTTCGAAGGCGCCGCTGTAGTTTTCGAGCAGGTGCTGGACGACGTCATTCACCCAGCTGCCAAGATCCAGTTTCTCGCTCATCGTCATTCTCCCCGCAGGCGGCTCAGCAGGCGGCCTTTGCTGATCGCGCCGCTATAGCGGCCACTCTGGTCGACCACCGGGATCGGCCCTTCGTTTATCACCAGGCGCTGGATGACGCTGTCGAGTGGCAGGTCTTCCGGTACCGGGTCGATGTGCTTGAGCAGGCTCTGCTCCAGATCCAGGGTCCGGCCGCCCTCTACCAGCAGGGCGATCTTTTCCAGGCTGATGGAGCCACGGAAGATGTTCTTCTCGTCGACGATGAAGGCGTAGTGCTTGTCCATGGCCTGCAGCTTCTGGCAGACCGTCTGCGCGTCGGGCGCCTTGCCGTTGTGCACGAACAGCGGAACGCTGTCGGACTTGAGCTGGCCGGCAGTGAGGTAGCGGCTGGTGTCGACCGTGTTGAAGAAGTTGCGCACGTATTCGTTGGCGGGGTTCTCGATGATCTCCTGGGGCGTGCCCACCTGGATCAGCTTGCCGCCCTCCATGATGCCGATGCGCGAACCGATGCGCATGGCTTCCTCGATGTCGTGGGACACGAAGATGATGGTGCGGCTGTGCTTCTTCTGCAGGTCCAGCAGCACGTCCTGCATTTCGCGGCGCTTGAGCGGGTCGAGTGCGGAGAAGGCCTCGTCCATGATGATCATCGACGGGTCCACGGCCAGGGCGCGGGCCAGGCCCACACGCTGCTGCATACCGCCCGAAAGCTCATGGGGATACTTGTGGGCGAAGCTGGCCAGGCCGACCTGCTCCAGCACTTCCATGGCGCGCTTCTCGCGTTCCTTCTTGCCCTTGCCGGCCACTTCCAGGCCGAAAGCGGCGTTGTCCAGCACGCTGCGCGAAGGCATCAGGGCGAAGGACTGGAACACCATGCTCATGTCGCGGCGGCGCAGGTCGATCAATTGCGACTTGGGCAGCTTGGCGACGTTCTGGCCGTCGATGAACACATCGCCGGCGGTGGGTTCGATCAGACGGTTGATCAGACGAATCAGGGTCGACTTGCCCGAACCCGACAGGCCCATCAGTACGAAGATCTCACCTTCGTTGACACTGAAGGACACGTCGCTGACGCCGATCACAGCGCCCCGTTCGGCCAGGATCTTTTCCTTGCTCCAGCCTTGCTTGAGTAAATCGATTGCTTCTTGTGGTTGTTGCCCGAAAACCTTGTAGAGGTTTTGAACCACGATCTTTCCAGACTGCATGGGATATTTCCCCTTCAGTAGACATCCAGGTCAGCTACACGGAGCCAGAACGGACGCTCGACGACGCCCAGCCTGGTGATGCCGACTGTCTTGCCTGTGTGGATAACAATGTTTCGAGAACCTGACAGCCCTCTGGCAGTGTTACGAAACCCATTCCCTGGGCGGGTTCAGCACCTCGGCCAGAGGTGCGCGTACTTCCGAAATTTCTTATTAGGCCGACCTCTATTCGGGGGGAGGTCGCCGCTTGTGTTCTTCGGTCCGGAGCGGAGTGCTCGCGGTCTGTCGGTCCACGGGAACCGACAGCGACGAAATCGGGTGACTCAACGATAAAGCCTTGAGGCCTTCGCAATTGTCGGTTTGCGACGTCCATATATTGAGTGGCGACATGGCCGGCGATATCGCTGGATGCGCCGTGTCACGGCGCTTCCACCTGCGTGAGTGCTGTTGGCAGGGGACCACCGTCACGCGCGGTGACGCCCTGCAGCCAGGCGGTCAGCGTGTCGGGATTGGCTTTCAGCCAGGCCTTCGCTTCGCGCCTGCGGTTGGTGCTCTGATTAAGTATGGCCTCCATCAGGTGGTTCTCCATGGCCAGGCTGAACTTGAGGTTTTTCAGCAGTCGTCCGAGGTTGGGGCACTCCTGGGTCAGGCCCTTGCGCACATTGGTATAGACAGTGGCGCCGCCGTAGTTCGGGCCGAACCAGTCATCGCCGCCCGCCAGGTAGTGCATGTTCAGCTGGTTGTTCATCGGATGCGGTTCCCAACCGAGGAAGACCGCCCACTGGTTGAGGTGCTCGGCACGCTTGACCTGAGACAGCATGCCGCTTTCGCTGGACTCCACCAGTTTGAAGTCACCGAGGCTGAAGGCGTTCTCCTTGATCATCTTGCCGATCAGCTTGTTGCCGTCGTTACCGGGCTCGATGCCGTAGATCTTGCCGCCCAGCTGCTCCTTGAACTTCGCCAGGTCGGCGAAGCTCTTCAATCCGCCGTCCCAGGCCGCCTGGTTGACCGCCAGGGTGTACTTGGCGCCGACGAGGTTGGCCCGCAGGGTTTCCACCGTGCCGTTCTCCCGATAGGGGCGGATGTCGTTTTCCATGCTCGGCATCCAGTTGCCGAGGAACACATCGATCTTGCCTTCGCCGAGGGCCTTGTAGGTGTCCGGCACCGACAGGCGCTTGACCTTGGTGACGTAGCCGAGCTCGCTCAGCACGTGGCGGGTGACGGCGGTGGTGACCGTGATGTCGCTCCAGCCGACATCGGCGAACTGCACGGTGGAGCAGCGTTCGGGATCGGTCGCTGCCAGGGCTGGCTGGAAGGTGAAGAGAGCGGTGGCCAACAGCGTTGTTGCGAACAGGGGTGTGGTGGGTCGAGTCATCGAAGGGGTCCGTCCACAGCAGGAATTGTTGTCGTTATCCGGACTCGCGTGGCTGTCGGACTGCTGCAGGCCCCCGCCCCCGGGCGGCGGAATGATGCGGGCCAGACGCGTCGCCTGACTACCGACCCGGTCGCACTCAGAACTTATCTGTCGCGGGTGGCATAGGGAAGCTGGTGCTCAGTCGCGACGGCTCTCTGTAGGGGCGAATTCATTCGCCAAGGGCGGCGCAGCTGCCCCAACTGGCCATGCTGGGCAGGCCTTCGGCCAGCTTGGCGAATGAATTCGCCCCTACAAGGACAGAGCGAACCATTCCCGGACACGACGTATTTGGATACGAGTAAGTCGGTGTGGGAAGTCCTTGCTCCAGCGAAATGCCGATCATGTCCGACAAGTGTGATCCCAACCGGAGTTGCCCCGTGGCTATCAGCGTTTTCGACCTGTTCAAGATCGGTATCGGCCCTTCCAGTTCGCATACCGTGGGGCCGATGCGGGCGGCGGCGCTGTTCGCCACGGCGCTGCGCGAGCGCGGCCTGCTGGCCCAGGTGACGC